>NZ_JAQZAK010000010.1 GCF_028737265.1 Actinomycetospora callitridis
CTCGGCAATCGCCTCGTGGGCATCCTGCACGGCTGCCTCAAGACCCGAACCCCCTACGACGAAACCACCGCCTGGGCCCACCGGCACGCCGCCGCCGCTTGACCCCCCAGCCCATGGGATGTCTGAGTGCCCGCTCCGCGTCAGCGCCCGGGTCGGTGCAGCGTGGGCCGGTAGACGAGCTCCTGGATGTCGCCGTCGAGCGTCCGGCGCTCGAGCAGCTCGAGGTCGAAGTCGTCCGCACCGCCGAGGACGGGGTCGGTGCCGGTCCTCCCGGTGATCACGGGGAAGACCGTGATCTGGAGGCGGTCGACCAGGCCGGCGGCCATGAGCGACCAGTTCAGCGAGAGGCTGCCGTGCGAGCGCAACGGCACGTCGGACTCCTCCTTGAGCCGCCGGACGACGTCGACGGCGTCGCCGCCCACGACGGTCGCGCTCGGCCAGTCGAGCGGGCCGGACAGCGTCGACGACACCACCGTCATCGGCATGATGCGCATCCGGTCGACCCACGGGTCGCGCACCTCGGACTCCTCGGTGCTCTCGGACAGCATCGCCACGAACTGCCGGAACGTCGTCGCACCGAACACCATGCGGGTCTCGCCCTCGAACGAGGCCAGGCGGTGCTCGAGCAGCTCGGGGCCCTGCTTGCCCCAGTAGCCGCCCCAGTCGCCGTCGCCTCCGTAGGAGCCGTAGCCGTCGAGGCTGGAGAAGACGTCGAAGGTGTAGGTCGCGGTCATGGGGTGCCTCCCTCGGGCGGGGCGACCGGCCCGGTGCCGGTCCCTCACCCTGGCGACGAACGCACCCACCCTCGTTTCGACACCGCCCCCGTGCGAGGTGCAGAGTGAAGTCCGCCGACCGGAGATGAGGGCAGATGGCGCAGCGCCGGGACGAGGCCACCGCCGAGCCCTCGACACCGACCGGGACCTCGGTCAAGGACACCACCGGACGGCGGGCGGTCGCGCTCTTCGCCCCCTACCGCGGGCGCCTGGTGCTCATCGCGCTCGCCATCCTCGTCACCTCCGCGCTGGGTGTGGTCACGCCCTTCCTCACCCAGCGCGTCTTCGACGACGCCCTCTTCGTCCCCGGAGGGCCGCGGATCGGGCTGCTGACCGCCCTGGTCGGCGCGATGATCGCGATCGCCGCCGTCTCCGCGGTGATCGGGATCGGCCAGACCTACCTGACGACCGTGCTCGGCAACCGCGTCATGCAGTCGCTGCGCGACCGGCTCTTCGACCACCTGCAGCGGATGCACCTCGGGTTCTTCACCTCCACCCGCACGGGGTCCATCCAGTCGCGGCTGGACAACGACGTGGGCGGCGTCCAGTCCGTCGTCACCGACACCGCGTCGTCGATCCTCGGCAACGTCGTCACCGTCGTCGCCTCGGTCATCGCGATGGTCGCCCTGTCGTGGCAGCTGTCGCTGGTGGCGTTCGTGCTCCTGCCGGTGTTCCTCCTGCTGCAGATCCGGGTCGGGCGGGTGCGGCGGAAGATTGCGGCGCGCACCCAGTCGTCGCTGTCGGACATGAGCGCGATCACCCAGGAGACCCTGTCGGTCTCCGGTGTCCTGCTGGCCAAGGTGTACGGCCGCCAGGAGCACGAGGTCGCGCGGTACAGCGCGGAGAACGACCGCCAGACCACGCTGCAGATCCGCCAGACGATGAGCGGCCAGTCCTTCTTCGCCGTCGTCACCGGCTTCTTCGCGCTGATCCCGGCCGTGGTCTACCTGGTGGCGGGGCTGCTCGCCGCCCGCGGCGACGCCGGCATCTCGGCCGGCACGCTCGTCGCGTTCACCACCCTGCAGACGCGGCTGCTGTTCCCGATCGTCAACCTGCTGCGGGTGTCGCTCGACGTGCAGACGTCGCTGGCGCTCTTCGGGCGCATCTTCGAGTACCTCGACCTCGTCCCCGAGCTGCGCGACCGCCCCGACGCGCGCCCGCTGGCGAAGGCGGACGCGCGCGGCGAGGTCGAGTTCCGCGACGTCTGGTTCCGCTACCCCGTCGACGCCGAGCCCGGCCGCCCGTCCGAGCCGGGCCCGTGGGCGCTCGAGGACCTCTCGCTGCACATCGAGCCCGGTCAGCTCGCGGCGGTCGTCGGCCCGAGCGGGGCGGGCAAGACCACGCTGTCCTCGCTGGTCCCGCGGCTCTACGACGTCGACGCCGGCTCGGTGCGCCTCGACGGCGTCGACGTCCGCGACCTGACCCTCGCCTCGCTGCCGGGCCTCGTCGGGATGGTGACCCAGGAGAGCTACCTGTTCCACGCGACCGTCGCCGAGAACCTGCGCTACGCCGCTCCGGACGCCACCGACGAGCAGATCCGCGCCGCCGCCCGGGCCGCGAACATCGCCGAGCACCTGGAGGGCCTCGCCGAGGGCTACGACACCGTCGTCGGGGAACGCGGCTACCGCCTCTCGGGCGGGGAGAAGCAGCGCATCGCGATCGCCCGGGTGATCCTCGCCGACCCGCGCATCCTGGTGCTCGACGAGGCCACCTCCGCGCTCGACACCACCAGCGAGCGCCTGGTGCAGCAGGCATTGGAGACGGTGATGTCCGGGCGGACGACGATCGCGATCGCGCACCGGCTCTCGACGATCCTGGCCGCCGACGTCATCTTCGCGATCGACCGCGGCCGCCTGGTCGAGCAGGGCACGCACGACGAGCTGCTGGCGCGCGGCGGGCTGTACGCGCAGCTCTACGCCGAGCAGTTCGGCGCCGGCGCGGTCGAGGCCCGGTGCGCCGACGGCGTGCTCTTCACCGACGGCAAGATCCTGACCACCCGCAGCACGGACGACTTCTCCGCCGCCTGAGCCCGCTCGTCACGCGGCGATCAGCGCCAGCAGACCCCGTCGATCGGGGCCGGGGGGCGGCTCGGTCGGCTCTCCGCGCCGTCGAGCGACGGCGTCGGCGATGCCGGGCCGGGCGAGGACCTCGCCCGGGAGTGCGAGGCACATGATGACCTCGAGGAGCGCCCGGAAGACCTCGGGATCCTCCATCGCCGCCACGCCGAAAGCGGTCACGTCGGGATCGGCGGTCGGCGCCGGTTCGCCGTGGCGCAGGGCGTCCATCTCGGCGACCCGGACCCGGTCGGCGTGCAGCTGGGTGTGCACGTAGGGCGCGACGCTCTCGTCGGTGTGCCGCTGGACCGCCGTCGCGAAGGCCGCCGGGTCGTCGGGGTGCTCGCGGAGGGTGTCGCGGAGCACCCGGGCGTGCATCAGCCCGATGCTGATGCCCCGCCCGGCGGAGGGGTTCGTGCAGGCCCAGGCGTCCCCGACGGCGGTGAAGCCCGTGACGACCGGCGCGCCGTCCACGACGAGGGAACGGACGCGGTCGAGCACGCCGGCCATGACCGCCACCCCGGGCTGGGCCTCGGCGTCGACCCAGTGCCCCTGCATCGGGAAGGCGTGCACCACGCGGTCGAAGCAGACGGGGTCGCGCAGGTTCTTCAGCGGGACGTCGCGCGAGCCGCCGGACACGGTGACCGACCAGGTGTCGTTGTCGGACGGGATCGTCAGCAGCGTGACCGTCCCGTACGGCACGAGGGGAGCGGCACGCCAGGCGGGAAGCGGCCCGGAGAAGTAGCGGGTGTAGTACGCGAAGCCGCTGTCCTCGGCCGTCCGCTGGGGTGGGGCGGCGCCGAGGTCCGCGAGCCAGGCGTCCGAGGGCGTGCGGCGGCCCATCGCGTCGACCACCAGGTCGGCCCGGACCTGCTCGCCGTCATCGGTGACGACGCCCGCGACGCGGGGCACGCCGTCCTCCGCGCGAGCGCCCTGGATGAGGCCGACGACCCGCACGCCGCGCCGGATCGTCACCCCCGGCTGCTGCTCGGCGCGCGCCGCCATCACGGCCTCGAGGACGGGCCGGCGCCCGGTGACCCACCGGAACCGGTCGTCGCCGGGCCGGGAATCGTGGTCGCCGAGGGACGGCGGGGCGGTGTCGAGAGGATCGAACGCTCGGCACCCCGCGGCGAGGAGCGCGTCGGTCAGTCCCGGGATGCCCTCGTCGCAGACGTGGCGGAATCGGGGGAAGACGCTGTGCGGCTGCCGGAACTGCGCCACCCCGTGCCGGGACCAGCCCGACCACGCCGCGTCGGCACCGCTCGGAGCGGGCGCCGGGTCGGTCTCCAGCACCGTGACCGACCGGCCTTCTCCCGCCAGCATCGTCGCCAGCGCGAGCCCGACCACTCCCGCCCCGCACACCACCACGTGACCGTCGTCCATCACCAGAGGCTGGACCTCTCCGGCCCGCCGCGCGTCGGGGTCGGGCCCCGAGAATCGGGCCGCCGGGCCCGGTCACGGGCCCGCGACCTCAGACCTCCGACGCGGCGGCGACCTCCGGAGCCGGGACGGCGACGAGATCGTCGTAGAACGACCGCAGCAGGGCGTCCAGGCGGAGCTTCTGCTCCTTGCCGGCGATGACGTGCGACGCATCGGCCCACGTCTCGGTGCGACAGTCCGGCAGCAGGTCGGCGAGGAGGCCGGTGTGGTCGACCGTCGTGATCGGGTCGCGGCCCGCGTGCAGGACGAAGCACGGGACGCGCACCTGGTCCAGGCGGTCGCGGGTGTCGTGGTCCAGGCAGGCCGCGACGAGCCGGGCGTGGGCGTCGGCACGCCCGACCAGGTCGCCCCACGCGCCGTCGGGGCCGAGCAGACGGTCGCGGTGCCGGTCGTAGAACGCCGGGGTGAAGCTCAGCGAGGCGCAAAGCATCTGGAAGGCCTCGAAGCCCAGCTCCTGGTGCACCCGGCGCATCATCGTCAGCTGGTCGGTGAGGGCGGGGTCGGCGTAGGCCCACGACCCGGTCTGGAACAACGAGCGCACGAGATCGGGTCGCCGGATCGCCAGTTCCTGCCCGATGCACGCCCCCATCCCGACCATCCCGAGCACGTGGACGGGGCCGCCACCGAGGTGGTCGAGCAGCGCGGCGACGTCGTCGGCGTAGGAGCGCGTCGAGGCCTCGACCTCGGGCCGGTCGTCGCTCTCACCGAGGCCGCGGTAGTCGAAGACGACGACCTCGAAGTCGGCGACGGCCGCGCGCGGGAGATCGCCGAGCCGGCCGTGGCAGAACGTCCCCCAGCCGCCCATCGCGATCATCCGAGGGCGGCCCTCGCCGGCGCCGTGGACCTCGAAGTACAGACGCCGGCCGTCGATGAGGACCTCAGGCACCCGCGATCCCCTCCAGCCCGCGGACGGCCGCGTCGACGTCGACGACGTCGGCGTAGCGACGTCCCACGTCGGCGAGGTTGGCCCGGTGGGCCTGCTCCTGCTGGTCTCCGCAGCACTCGCCGACGACGATCGTGCGCAGGCCGTGGGAGAAGGCGTCGACGATCGACGCGCGGATGCAGCCCGAGGTCATGCACCCCAGGACGACGACGGTGTCGACGTCCCAGAACCGCAGCATGGAGACCACCGGCGTGCCGAAGAACGCCGACGGCGCCTTCTTGATCACCAGCTCGTCCGACGAGTGCCAGACCTTGGGGTCGATCTCGGCGGCGGGCGAGCCCGGCGTGATCTTCCCGAGCTCGGGCATCTTCCACCGGCCCAGGTCGGCGGGGCCGTCGAACGCCACGGCGGTGTGCAGCACGGGGACGCCGAGCGCCCGGGCGCGGTCGAGCAGCGGGCCGCTGCGGTCGACGGCCTCACGGACGTGCGGGCTGCGCCCGAGGGCGTACTCGCCCTCGGTCAGGGCGCGCTGGAAGTCGACGACCAGCATCGCGGCGCGGCGGCCGAACCCGATGTCGTGGCTGGAGTAGCCGGCGGTGGTGAACTCGTCGGTCATGGGTGTCCTCTCCCGTCGGAGGTGGGCCGGTCAGATCACGGCGGCCGAGCGCAGCTGCGCCACGGCCTCCGGCGTGTAGCCGAGACGCTCGGTGAGCACCTCGTCGGTGTGCTCGCCGAGCTCGGGACCGAGCCAGCGCACCTCCCCGGGCGAGGTGGACAGCCGCGGGAACACGCCCTGCATGGGGAGCTCGCCGAAGCGGGGGTCGGCCATCGAGACGATCGACTCCCGCGCCCGGAAGTGCGGGTCCTCCAGCATCTCCCGGGCCCGGTAGATCGGGCCCGCGGGGACGCCGTGCTCCTCGAGGTGGGCGAGCAGGACGTCGGCGGGGCGGGCCGAGGTCCACCCGGCGACGATCGCGTCGAGCTCCGCTGCGTGCGCGCCGCGGGCGCCGTGGGTCACGAAGCGCTCGTCGTCGGCGAGCTCCGGGCGTCCCATCGCGACCGTCAGCCGACGGAAGACGGTGTCCATGTTGGCGGCCACCAGGACGCTCCCGCCGTCGACGGTCGGGTAGACGTTGCTCGGCGCGACGCCGGGCAGGGTCGCGCCGGTGCGGGTGCGCTCGTGCCCGGCGAGGACCCACTCCGGGATCAGCGACTCCGTCACGGCCAGGACCGACTCGTAGATCGACGCGTCCACCACCTGGCCCCGGCCGGTCTGGCGGCGGTGCTCGAGCGCCGAGAGCGCGCCGAGGGCGCCGAACATCGCCGTCAGCGAGTCGCCCAGGGAGATGCCGCAGCGGCCGGGCGGCCGGTCGGGCTCGCCGACGAGGTGCCGCAGCCCGCCCATCGCCTCGCCGACCGAGGCGTATCCCGCGCGATGGGCGTAGGGCCCGGTCTGCCCGTACCCGCTGATCCGCACCATGATCAGCTCGGGGTGCTCGGCGGCGAGCGTCTCGTGGTCGAGGCCCCAGCGTTCCATCGTCCCGGGACGGAAGTTCTCGATCACGATGTCGACGTCCGCGGCCAGCGACCGGGCGATCGACCGGCCCTCGGGGGTCCGCAGATCGGCGGTGACGCACCGCTTGTTGCGGGCGACGATCGGCCACCACAACGAGCGCCCCTCGAACGTCTGGCCCCACTGCCGCATGACGTCCCCGTGCTGCGGGTCCTCCAGCTTGACCACGTCGGCCCCGTGATCGGCGAGCAGCTGCGCGCAGTACGGGCCGGCGAGCAGCTGACCCAGCTCGAGGACCCGGACACCCTGGAGGGCGCCGGCGCCGAGAGGGCCGAGGGGGCCGGCGGCGCCGACGGGCTCGGCGGCGTACGCGGTCATCGCGGGTCTCCTGTCTCGCCGTCGGCACACCGTGCCGGGCTGTCGATAGGCTGTCGGGCCGTGGAGCAGCGGTGAACCGCGCAGACACGGCCTACCGCCAGCTGCGCCGGGAGATCCTCGAAGGGGTCCTGGCCCCGGGGACGCCGCTGCCCGAGGTGGAGTCGGCCGAGCGCCTCGGCGTGAGCCGGACCCCGGTCCGGGAGGCCCTGGGGCGCCTGGCGGGGGAATCGCTGGTCGAGGTCTCGCCGCGGCGCGCCGCCCGTGTCGCGCGCTGGCGACCCGAGATGCAGCAGGAGATCCTCGACCTGCGGGTCGTCCTCGAGTCGCACGCCGCCGAGCTCGCCGCGGCGACGGCGGGACCGGATGACCTCGAGACGCTCGACCGCCTGTGCGCGGAGGGCGACGCCGTGGTCGCGGCGCCCTCGGTCGACCTCGTCGCCTTCTCCGAGAACGCCCGGTTCTTCCACCTCGCGCTGACCGCCGCCACCCACCGGCCCCGCCTCGAGGCGATGGTGCACGGGCTCCTCGACGTCCCCGCGGTCGCGGCCCGGTACAGCGCCTTCCGTCCGGAGGACTTCGTGCGCAGCGCGGCCCACCACCACGAGCTGGTGGATGCCCTGCGGGCGGGCAACGCCGTGTGGGCGGGCCACCTCATGCGGGCGCACATCCTCGCCGCCCGCGAGGCGATGCGTCTGCCCTCCGCCGGCGCCGACGACGGTCACCGCGAGGCCGCCGAGGTGGAGCCCTCGGACGACGTGTCGAGCTCCGGGCCGGGCGAGCCCGCGGGATAGCGCGGCAGCCGCCGGACCATGACGACGCCGACCACCGTGGCGAGTCCGCCGAGCACCAGCGCAAGGGCGAGCGGCACCGACGAGCCGCCGAAGGTCTGCACCAGCGCGAGCGCCGGCAGCGGGAGCAGGGCCCCGCCGATCACGTTGGCCAGGGCAAAGGACACCGCGATGCCGGTGTAGCGCAGCCGCACCGGGAAGACGTCGCTCATCAGCGACGGCAGCGCACCGTTGCCCAGCCCGTAGGGCACCACCCCGATCGCCATCGCGAGCCAGAGCAGCGCCGGCTCACCGGTGTTGACCAGCGCGAATGCCGGGAACGCCCAGACGACCGCGAACACGCCGGCGATGGCCACGAGGCGCTCACGCGGCACCCGGCGGCACAGCAGCGCGGCGCCGATCGTGTAGGGCACGAGCAGCAGGCCGCACACGACGAGGCCCACCTGGACGTCGACGGCGTCGATGCCGTCGACGTAGGTCTTCGCGTAGGCGAGCAGCCCGGTCATCAGGGCGTAGACCACGACGATGATCGCGAGCCAGGAGAGCGTCATGGCGAGGATCGGCCGGCCGGCCTCGCGCATGGTCGCGGCGAACGTCGGCGGGACCTCGTCGCGGGTGCGCTTGAAGTCCGGGGTCTCCTCGAGGCGCAGCCGGACGATCATCCCGAGCCCCACGAGCACGAATCCGGCGAGGAACGGCACCCGCCAGCCCCAGCTGAGGAACGTCTCCTCGCTCACCGAGGACGAGACGATCAGCAGCGACGCCGCCGCCAGCGCGAGACCGAGCACCGAGCCGACCTGCGGGAGCGACCCGTAGAGCACCCGCCGCGACGGCGGGGCGTGCTCGACGGCCACTGCCACCGCGCCGCCCCACTCGCCGCCCACCGCGAGGCCCTGCACCAGGCGCAGGACCACCAGCAGCACCGGCGCGGCCACGCCGATGGCCGCGTAGGTGGGCAGCAGCCCGACTCCGGCCGAGGCCACGCCCATCAGCGACAGCGACATCACGAGGGCGCCGCGGCGCCCCCAGCGGTCGCCGAGGCGACCGAAGACCCAGGCGCCCAGGGGCCGGACGAGGAACGCCACCGCGTGGCTCGAGAGCGCCGCGAGCGTGCCGAGCCACGGCTGCGCACCCGGGAAGAACAGCGGCCCGAAGACGAGGGCGGCGACGAACGTGTAGAGGATGAAGTCGTAGATCTCGACGAGTGTCCCGATCATGCACGCCAGGGCGGTGCGGCCCGGGGAGAGGCCGGTCCTCGGGCGATCGGTCGAGGGAGCGAGCTCTTCGGTGGGCCGCATGACCTGCCTCTCCCGTCCCGTGGCGTACGGGCTCCGTGAAGGACAGCGTGCAGTGACCCACGCCATGAACGCAAGGTTCTTGTATACCCAGATCGCGCCGATCGGCTTCCCGGTGCCTCTGCAGCGCTTCAGGGACTCTCCTTGCATACACGGCTCGTCGAGTCGGACCGTGTCAACGACCGATCAGGAACGAGCCCGCGGCCCAGCTCAGAACGTCGACCAGCAGCACCACCGCGCCGAGACCGAGCGCGACGGTCACGAGGACCCGCACGCGCGGCGCCCATCGCTCCCGGAGGCGTTGCAGCGTGTCGACCGCCGCGCGATGCCGTCCCAGGAGGACCGCCAGGACGACCACGAACAGCGGTGCCTGGCTGACCACGGTCCACACGGTGTTCGCGACGACGACACCGGCCGGTGACGCCTCCCGCCCCGCCAGCACGATCAGGGCCGCGAACGACGGGTCGGTGGCGGCGGTGCCGATGAACAGCATGCCGGCCACGACGGCTCCGGTCGCCCCCGCTCCCATGACCCGGGGCTCGGAGGAGGTGCTGCCGCGCACGACGCGCGTCACGGCCCACACCGCCAGCAGGAGCGCCGCGCCCGCTTCGAGCCCGGCGCGCAGGGCCCCGCTCGGCAGCACCGAGGCCCAGTCGAGCCGTGCCAGCCGTTCCCCCACGGCCACCGTGAGGACGACGCCGAACAGGGTGGTGCCGATGAGGACGACCAGCCCGAAGATCACGATCTGTCGGTCCCGCGCCCCCGCCGCGAGGGCGACGGCCGCGACCAGCGCGCCCGCCGGGTCCACGCCCAGCAGACCCAGGCCGGCCCCGACGCCGAGCGACCCCACCAGCCCGGGGATCACCGCTGCGGCCCGCTCACCGAGCTCCGAGGTGCGCCGGCGACCGGATCAGCCCCGTCCTGCTGTGCCGGCCGCGGAGGCCACCGGCGAGGCGTGGACGGTGTCGAGGTCGGGCCGGCGGAGGCACAACCGGATGTTCTGCGGTCCGGACCGCTCCCGCTCGACGTCGAAGAGCTCGTGCATGCGGGCGAGGACGGGGTCGCGCCGTCGCCGGGTGATCGCCGGGCGCCACAGGAACACGACGAGCCGGCCCCCGGGCCTCAGTACGCGGTGGGCCTCGGCGACGGCCCGGTACGGATCGGGCATCTCCTCCAGGCAGTAGCCGAGGAACACGACGTCCACGCTGCCGGTCGCGAGCGGCAGGCGGGTGCCGTCGCCGCACACCTGGCGCAGGGTGGGCCCCGGCCGGTCGGCCAGCCGGCTCCGGAGGTCCGTCAGGCTGCCGTGGTGGCGCTCCAACGAGAGCAGCGTGGCCGACGAGGGAAGGTGCCGCGTGAGCGGCCCGGTGTAGAAGCCGCCGCCGCTGCCGACCTCGAGGCAGGTGCCGGGTTCCGCCGGAACCCACCGGACGTCCCACCGAGGCAGGTCCCAGCCCAGGACCGCCCGCAGCGCGGGGGTGCTGATCAACCGGTACAGCGCCGCCGGCGTCCGCCACCGCCACCGACCGGCCCGGGTGCCCTCCTGGCCGGTCGTGACCACGGACAGGTCCGCCGGAGCCTCCTCGGACCCGACGGACGGGGAGTCGCGCTCGGGTGCCGCGTTGCTGCTCACGGAGGGATCATGGCCCTGTCCGGTTCGATCACCGCACCTGGCTGGTCCCGCGGCGCCGACGAGGAGGAACCTCCTGGTCAGGGTGGAGCCGGCGTCGGGCTCCGAACCCGGGACCTACGTGTTGTCGTAGGTGCCTCACGTGAGCGGCATGCTCGCTGCAGCCACCGGTGCACGTCAGCAGTCACATCGTGCGCACCGCGGCTCACCACGCCACTGCCCGAGGCGCACCACCGTCCCGCCTTGCACTCCTGATCTCCACCATTCACAAGGCGGCGGGGATCGACGTGCGTGCCGCTGAGGTGGGCGAACTCCACCGCTGGGTGGTCTCGGCTCGCGAAGGGTACGGATCTACGCCCCGCGCTCGTCGGCCTGCCCGACGACCGGTGCCCATGTCCGCACTGGGGCTACATGATCTCCGGGCTGCTCCGGATGCACACATCGGACGGCCAACACGACTATGGCGCCGGGCAAGCGTTCTACTGGCCACCGGGCCATGCCCCGGAGGCACTCGAGGACTGCGAGTACATCGACTTCTCTCCCTCGGCGGAGCTCGCCAGAGTCGTCAAGCACATTCAAGTTGGATGACTCGGAGGATCCCTCCGCGTGACGTGGGCGAGGAGTTCGCGGAGCGAGCGAATGATGAGAACTCGAGGTCGACGGGGTGGGATTCGCCGGCGGTGCTGTGCAGGCGACGGTGGTTGAACCGCCCGCCGCGCTGTCAGCAAGTGATGGGCCTCGGCCCGGAGTCACCCCAGACCACGGTCGAATCCCGCGCCGCCTTGGGGCGCGGCTGTGGTCGCGAGGGGCGCCCAGAACGATGTTCCGCAGCGCGGGCACTCCACGAGGAGCTCCTCGCGGTGTTCGTCATCGCGAAGGAGGGTGTGGACTCGGCCGAGGCAGCCGCCGGTGACACACGGGCAGTTGATGGACATGCCACTCCAGCGCCCACTCAGAGCTCAAGTGTTACGCCTGCAGGGACCCCCGCAGGGAAGAACGGCCATGCGGCCGAAGGTATGCGGCTTCCCGCCAGCATCGCCGTGGTCGATGCCGACGTCGACCTCCGTCCCGGCGCCTCCCCGGCGCTGCGCCTCGCGACCGAGCTGACGATCCGCGACGGAGTGGAGAAGTGGCTGTTGCGCCACGCCTTCACCGACCTCCTGCCCGACGACGCGCCGCCCGCCACAAGGACCCGATGTCGCACTCCACCGGGCTACACGAACGCATCCGGCTGTTCCGGCGGCTGTTCACGCGGATGCACCGCTCCTTCGGCCGACACCTCGCCGCGCCCGACTCGCGAGCCTCGGCGTGGGCGCCCTGTCCACCTCGTCCCCGATGCCGCCCTGGCGCGGGTCGTCCCGGTTGCTGTCGACGGCCTCCCGACCAGGATCGACCCGGCCTATCATCGGGACGATGACCGGGCCGGACCGGGGCGACCCGCACGCCGGCGCCTCCGCAGTGGAACGTGAACGGGCCGCTCGTCTCGTCCGGGCGGCGGTGGCCGATGGTCGGCTGACCCTGGTCGAGGGCGACAGGCGGCTGGCTCTCATCGAAGCGGCGTCGTACGGCCACGAGGTCCGGTCCCTGACGCAGGACGTCGAAGCGTCTCCGCCGCCGGACGAACACCGGACGTGGGCCGCGACCGGGGCGGAGCCCCCGACATCATCGTTCAGCCTCCTGCGGGCCACGGTCCGGCGCGGACAGTGGGCGCCGGGGCCGGAGCACTCGGTGGTGGCGTTCATGGGCGGCGCCGAGCTGGACCTCCGCCACGCTCGTCTCGACCCGCGCGGCACGACCATCCGTGTCGTCGCGATCATGGGTGGGGTCGTGATCATCGTCGGCCCGGACGTCGAGGTGCGGTGCGACGGTCGGGGCGCGATGGGAGGGTTCGCCGACCTGTCGGGTCCGCCGCTGACCCCACCGCCGTTCGGAGCCCCACCGCTGCACGTCACGGGGGCTGCGATCTGGGGTGGCGTGGAAATCCGCCGGCGTGACCGGGAGGCCATCCCGCCGGTATGAGCTCGCCGGCCCGACGCAACGGCCTCGCTGTGCTCCTTCGGTCGAACGGCGCACCGCGGACGGCGGGGGACCGCCGAAGCGATCGCGCGCCAGCTCGGGCACACCGGGCTCGCCGAAGAACTCGGCGTCGTTCCGCGACTCATTCCACGAAGAGACGGAAAGGCCGATCTGGAGCGCCCACACCGGCCCTGACCTGCGGAGCCGCCTTCGGGATTCGAACCCGAGACCTACGCATTACGAGTGCGTTGCTCTGGCCAGCTGAGCTAAGGCGGCAGTGCCGAAGAGTCTAGGCCAGGGCCCCGGCCCGACGGCGAGGCGGGTCTACGCCGTCCCCAGCAGGAGCACGCCCAGCACCACCAGCGCCAGGACCTTCACCACCTCGAGCCCGATGTAGACGAGGTGGAGCCGGGAGCGTGGCGCGTCCTCGCCGGCCAGCACGCGGTCCGAGCGGCGGTTGAGGCGCGGGCGCACGACGCCGAGCTGCACCAGCAGGAGCACGACCAGGACGCCGACGACGACCGTCGGTCCCACCGGGACACCGGCCACGAGCACGGCGGCCACGACGACCAGGGCCAGCACGCCCTCGGCGACGTTCAGCGCGCGGAACACCAGCCGTCCGATCCCGAGCCCGATCACCGTCGTCACGCCGGGCGCGCGGAACTTCAGCGGCGCCTCGAGGAACGAGATCGCGAGCACCATCCCGAGCCACACGAAGGTCGCCGCCGTCGCCACCGCCACGGGGACCGGTCTACACCGTCGGTCCTCGGTGGCGGATCCCGCGGTGAGCGCGGATTTCGTCACCGAGGAGGGCGACGCCGGGAACAACCGCGGGCGCGGACGGGGTTGGCGGGCTCGTGGGGCTGAGTGCGGCCGGGGCCGCGGTGCTGGTCGGCGTCCTCGTCGTCGCGACGGTCGTCGGGCTGGTCCTCCGGCGCGGGGACGGGCGGGTCACGCAGGGCAAGGACGCCAGGAACGGCTGGGACCTCGCCGGGATCGACCCCGGCTCCGGGGACCGGGTCCTCCTGCTCCAGCTCTCGTCGCCGGTGTGCACCCCGTGCGCCCGGACCCGCGAGCAGCTCACCGCGCTGACGGCCGAGCACCCCGATCTCCGCCACGTCGAGGTCGACGTCGCCGAGAGCCCCGGGATCGCCCAGGCCCTCCACGTCCTGCGCACCCCGACCACCGTCGCGTTCGACCGTGCCGGCACCGAGCTCCTGCGCGTCGGCGGCGTCCCCCGCCGCGCGGACCTGCAGCAGGCCCTGTCCCTCGAGGAGACCCGATGACCGAGCGGCTCGACCCGCGCGGCGGCCGTTTCGCGGCCACCGTGACGACCGTGGTCCTGGCCGTCGTGCTGGTCTTCGCCGTCCTCGCAGCGATCGGCTACCTCAGCGACGCGACGGCGCTGGGCATCGTGGCGACCGCCTTCGCGCTGGCCGCGGCGTTCCTCAACGCGGCGTTCGGCTTCTGCCTCGGGTGCGAGATGTACGGCCTGCTCGGACGGGTCCGCGCGGCCCGCTAACCCACCGTCGGGACGGCGTCGAGGACGATGCCGAAGACGTCGCGGTAGATCGCGAGCTGCTCGTCCTCGGACACCGTGTGCTCCTCGCGGGAGCCGTCGTCGCCGGTGACGATGTGGCGGTCGCCGGCGAGGGTGACGCGACCGGCCGGCGTGAGGCGGGAGCAGGTCAACCCGAGCGCGAACGGCGACTCCGGCGAGGTCGAGTGCCACCAGGACAGCGGCGCGAAGTCGGTGAGCAGCCGGGCGCGCGGATCGAGGCGGTAGACCACCTTGTCGTCGCAGACGACGTCGAGCTCGCCGTCCGGGGCGTCGCGGACGGCGTAGGTCCCGGTGCGGTCGGGCTGCCCGTCGCGACGGTCGAGGTCGACGGCCCGGGCCGCGAAGCGCCCGAAGCCGACGTCGACGAGCAGGCGCGTGCCCCGCACGTTCACCACCAGTGCCATGTGGTCGCCGGGCGGGCCGTACCCGTCGTCGCCGCCGTTGCGCGCCACGCGGGCCGAGCACAGGGTCACGTCGTACCCCAGCTCGCGCAGCAGCCAGGCGAAGGCGCCGTTGAGCTCGAAGCAGAAGCCGCCCCGGTGCCGCTCGACGATCTTCTCGAGCAGCGCGTCGTCGTCGAGCTCGATCGGCTCGCGCAGGTGCACCGAGAGGTTCTCGAACGGGACCGCGATCATGTGGCGCTCGGTCAGGGTGTCCAGCGGATCGTCGGCCGCGGCACCGATCCGCGCCAGGTAGTCCGTCGCGTCCACATCACCGGTATACACGGGACATGCGCGTCGCCCTGGCCCAGATCCTCGCCACCGACGACCCGGCGGCGAACCTCGAGCTCGTCGCCGACCACACCGCGCTCGCCGCGCAGCAGGGCGCGACGGTCGTCGTGTTCCCCGAGGCGACGATGTGCCGGTTCGGCGTCTCGCTCAAGCCGGTGGCCGAGCCGCTCGACGGCCCGTGGGCGAGCGAGGTCCGCCGCATCGCCGAGAGGAACGGCGTGCTCGTCGTCGCCGGCATGTTCACGCCGACCGACGACGGCCGCGTCACCAACACGCTGCTGGTCACCGGCCGTGGCGTCGACACGGCCTACGACAAGATCCACCTCTACGACGCCTTCGGGTTCGCCGAGTCCGACACCGTCGCGCCGGGCAGCAAGCCGCTGACGATCACGGTCGACGGCACGACCCTCGGGCTCGCGACCTGCTACGACATCCGCTTCCCGGAGCTGTTCCGCGCCCTCGCCGACCAGGGCGCGACCGTCACCCTGCTGCCCGCGAGCTGGGGCGCGGGGCCGGGCAAGGTCGAGCAGTGGCAGCTGCTGGTGCGCGCCCGGGCCCTGGACGCGACCACGTTCGTGCTCGCCACCGACCAGGCCGACCCGGCCACCCAGGGCATCGACGCTGGCAAGGCGCCGCGCGGCGTCGGGCACAGCCTCGCGGCGTCGCCGTTCGGCGTGACCATCGACGAGCTCGGCGCGGAGCCGGGGCTGCTCGTGGTCGATGTCGACCCCGAGCAGATCCCCGACGTCCGCGCCGCTCTCCCGGTGCTGGCGAACCGCCGCCTCTAGCCTGCGCGAGGAGGGAAACCCTCCCTAGGCCGCGGCCGGGCGGGTCATCCAGCGGACCCGGTCCTGGTACGGCGCGAGGCGGTTCAGCAGGTCGCGGCGGGCGGCCGCGTCGGCGGGCGCGGAGAACGCGCGGTCGCGCGTCATCTTCGCGCGCAGCGAGCTGGGGTCGAGCACGATGACCTGGGCGGCCTGGCGGGCCTTGGTGCCGAGCTCGGCGTCGCCGGAGTGCGCGGCAGCGCCTCCGACACGCCGGGCCAGGACCTCGGCGGCCGCGAGGCCGCTCGAGTCGGGGCGGGCGGCGATGACGAGGACGCGGGCCTCGTCGCCGTTCTCTCGGGGCGCGGGGATGGTGACGTCGGTGGGGGCGGGGCGCGTGGGAGAGCTCATCGGGCAGTGCTCCAGGTCGGTCGCCGCGGTGCGACGACGCTTTGGTGTGACATCTGTATAGACGCCTGTGATGTTCATCGGTTTCCTGCCGGCGAGGGTGATCCTTACCTCCCCGCGGCTCACGGCAGCACCGCCGCGAGCACGTCGAGGAACGCCTCCGGGGCGTCCTCGGTGAGGAAGTGGCCGGCGCCGTCCACGGAGTGGAGGCGGGCACCCGGGATGTGGCCCCGCAGCGTGGTGGCGGCCGTGGACGGGAGCCAGCGGTCCTCCGCGCCCCACACGACGTCGGTCGGGACGGCGATCTCGCTGAGGCGGGCGACGACGTCGCGGGTGTCGTCCTCGGTGAAGCCGGCGACCTGGTCGAGGTAGCGCCGCTGGCCCTCCGGACCGGCGTAGCGCTCGAGGTAGGCGCGCTCGGCCTCCGCGTCCAGACCCGTGGCCGACGTCGTCCGCAGGTGGGCCGCGATCAGCGCGGTGAACGCGGCGTTCGGCATCGACCCGTAGACGTCGAGGTGCTTCTGCATGTGGGCGGCGGTCGCGGTGACCCACGGCGCGAGCACGGCGGCGTCGGCGAGGACGAGCGCGCTCGCCGGGGTGCCGTGGACGAGGTGCGCGCGCAGGACCGTCGCGGCACCGATGTCGTGGCCCACGAGCACCGGCGCGTCCAGTCCCCAGTGGCCGACGAGGGCAGCGAGGGTCTGCGCGTGCCCGGCGACGGACGGGGTGTGGCCGGGGGAGTCCCCGTAGGTCGGCAGGTCCCACAGGTACACCGGCCGCTCGTGGGCGAGGGCCGGCGCGACGTGGCGCCAGAGGTACGACCACGAGGGCGTCCCGTGGGTGAGGACGACCGGGGTGCCCGGCCGGTCCTCCCCCAGCACGTCGACGGCGATCGTCCCGGTCGGCAGCGCGATGCGGTCGCGCAGGGCCCAGGTGGCGGTCTCGGTCGGCACGGCTCCTCCTCATGGTTGCAACGGCGGTATACGCCTTACCGTAGGAGAGCGTGCGTAAGGTGTGCAAGACCTTGAAGGCGTTACTTCAGTGGAGCGCGCCGCCGAGATCGGCCGCGGCGAGGAGGGCGACGAGGACGGGGACGACGCCCGTCGAGGGGACCCGGTACCGCCGGCCGTCCTGCTCGACGACGCGGGCGGCGGTCAGCGTGCGCAGGTGGTGGTAGAGCTGGCCGGTCGACGACAGCTCGGCGGCCTCCACGAGCTCGGTCGTGCCGGCCGGAGCCGTCAGCAGGCGCCGCACGAGGGCGAGGCGCACGGGGTGACCGAGGGCGGCGAGCACCTCGGCGACCGGGCCGGCGGGGAGGTCCAGGGTCGCCGCCGCGTCGTAGGCGATCGTCCACGACACCGGGCCCGCGCCCTCCTGCAACCGCACGTGTCCCTGGTAGCCGATCTCGCCGGCCTCACCGGTCCGCTCGGGCTGACCCTCGAGGACACGACCGCCCTCGAGCGCCGCGACACGCGCCTCGAGGGCCTCGAGGCGCGCGTCGGGGTCGGGATCAGCCATCCCCGGATCGTCTCAGGCCACGCAGAGCACGCGGGAGCGCTCCGCGGGCTCCTCCACCGCGCGGGAGAGGAAGCGCAGCTGGGCGGTGCCGACCTCGGCCAGGTCCGCCGTGGCCCCGAGGCCGCGCCCGAGCACGACACCGATCCCGAGCGAGCCGTCGGGGCGCCGGACGCTGAGCACCATCGTCCCGATCCCGGGGAAGGAGCCGCCCTTGGCCGCCCGGACCTGGCCGTCGGGACGCGGGCGCCCGATCTCGAGCTGCGACCGGGCGACGTCGGCGCCGGGGCCGAACGACCCGGTGATCACCGCACGCCACAGCCCCGCGAGCTGCGCGGCCGACCCGACCGCCGTCGACTCCGCCCACCGCTCGCTCTCGAGCAGGTACGCCTCGATGTCCGCGGCCTGGGCGACCAGGCGGCGCTGCGAGTCCTCCCGGAACGCGGGGTCGGACGCGTAGCGCCGGGCCAGGGCGATCTCCACCGGCGCCCGTTCGGCGCGCGGCGCGGTCACCGGCGGCGCCTCCTGCGGCCGGACGAGCGCCAGCTGCGAGCCGAGCTCCGAGGGCACGTCGAGGTCCTGCCACCCGCCCGCCGCGGCGGCCTCGACGAGGGCGTCATCGCCGAGACGCTCGCGCAGGTAGTCGGTGGCGGCGTTGTCGCTGGACTGCACCATCGCCGCGACCATGGTCGACAGCGGCACCGTCCGCTGCGGATCGGCGGCGAGGCCGGTGGCCGGGTCGCGCGGAATCCCGAGGGTGTCGAGCGCCTGCACGTGGGCCCCACCGTCGGACGGGAGGTACCAGGCCTCCCAGTCGGCGAGCCGGATCGGCTCGTCGGGGTTCAGGCCCCCCTCAGCGACGGCCCGGCCGTACGCCGCAACGTGCACGATCTTCACCGCCGACGCCAGCGGCATCGGCCGCTCGGCGGCGTGCGAGACGACCGAGCCGCGCCCGTCGTCGACCACGGTGGCCACGTCGTCGGGCGTCGTCGCGAGCAGGCCGAGCCAGCCGTCGGGACTGGTCGGGCTCGCGGCGGGTGCCGGGCCGCAGTCCGCGGGACGCGGCGGATTGGCCGGGACCGACGCGGCCGGCGCCGCCGGCGACGCCCCGCCGGACTCCGGGGACGACGAGCACGCCGTCGGCAGGAGCAGCGCGACGGCGAGCGCCCCCACGGCGATAACGGTTTTCCGTGATTCCGGCACAGCGACAGATTAGCAGCGGGCGCGCGACGTCACGCCACCCCGCGGCACGGGGGCGTCGTCGGGTGCGGGGTTCAGCCGGCGCGCAGCGACGTGACGAGCGCGTCGATCGCGATCTCGGGCTTCACGTTCGTCGCGAGGGCCTCGCGGCAGGCCAGGACGGCCTCGAGGCGGCGCAGCGAGGCCTCGGGGGTGCTGTCGCGTGCCGCGGCGCCGATCTCGGTGGCGCGGTCGGGGTGCGTCGAGGTGACCGACGCGCCGAGCCCCCGGGCGAGCACGTCGCGGTAGTAGCCCGCGAGGTCGACGAGCGCGCGATCGAGGGCGTCGCGCCGGTTGCGGGTGGTGCGGCTCTTCTGCCGCTTCTCGAGGTCCTTCTCCGCGGCCCGGGCCGAGCGCTGGGCCTGCGCGGTGCCCTTGCCGGTGCCGCCGGCGCCCATCGACACCGCGAGCTCCTCCCGCTCGGCCTCGTCGCGGGACTCGGCGAGGGCCGCGGCCTCGGACGCCGCCGCGCCCACCATGGCGTCCGAGGCGGCGAAGGCGTCGGCTGCGGACCGGAGCGCGCGCGGCAGCGCCAGCACGGCGTCGCGCTCCTCGCGCGCCTCGGGGACGCGGGCGAGCCGGCGGGCTCGGCCGATGTGCCCACCGCACACCGAGGCCGCCCACGTCGCGTCCGCCTCGGGGATGCCGTCGCGCTCGACGAGCACGGCGGCGATCGCCTCCGGCGCCGGGGTGCGCAGGCGCAGCGCGCGGCAGCGCGAGCGGATGGTCACCGAGATGTCGTCGGGGTGCTCCGACGGGCAGCAGAGCAGGAAGACGGTGCGCTCGGCCGGCTCCTCGACCGACTTGAGCAGGGCGTTCGACGCCTGCTCGGTGAGGCGGTCGGCGTCCTCGACGATGACGATCTGCCAGCGCGCCGTGGTCGGGCGGCGCGCGGCGACGTCGATAGTCGTGCGCACCTCCTTGACGCCGATCGAGAGGCCCTCGGGGACGATCTCGCGCACGTCGGCGTGGGTGCCGGCCATGACCGTGTGGCAGGCGGGGCACTCGCCGCAGCCCTGGTCCGGGCACTCGAGCGCGGCCGCGAACGCGCGGGCCGCCACCGACCGGCCCGACCCGGGCGGGCCGGTGAACAGCCAGGAGTGCGTCATGCCCCCGCTGCCCGGGGACACGCCGTCGCCCAGCTCGTCGGAGAACCGGACCCGCGCGGCCTGCGCGGCGGCGGCCTGCAGCTCGGCCACCGCGACGGGCTGACCGACGACCTGCGACCACACGCTCACGCCGTCGATGATGCCCCACCCTCCCGACGGCTTCGCCACGTGCGCGATCCGGGTCGTCATGGCGACCCGGATCGCTCACGTGGCGGAGCCATCCCGAAGGTCCTGCGGTACTCCTGCGGGGTGGCGCCGACCTCGCGCAGGAACGGCCGCCGCAGACCGGCGGCCGTGGCGAAGCCGCAGTGCTGGGCCACCGTCTCGACGGGCAGCTCCGTGGATTCGAGCAGCTCCTGGGCCCGCCGCACCCGCTCGGCCGCCAGCCACCGCCCGGGCGTCGACCCGAGCGAGGTGTGGAACCAGCGGGCGAACGTCCGGGGGCTGGTGCCCGCCGCACGCGCCCACTCGTCCACCCCGATCGGCCGGTCCAGCCGGCGCCGCGCCCAGTCGAGGCTCGCCGAGAACCCCGACGGCGGGAGCTCCGGCGCGGCGGCCGGGACGAACTGCGCCTGCCCGCCCTCGCGGTGCGGGGGCACGACGCTGTGGCGCGCGACGATGCCGGCCACGCGGCTGCCGTGGTCGCGGCGCACGAGGTGCAGGCACAGGTCCAGGCCCGCCGCGGAGCCCGCCGAGGTCAGCACGTCGCCGTCGTCGACGTAGAGCACGGTGCGTCGGACGTCGACGCGCGGGTGGCGGCGGGCGAGCTCGTCCACCGAGCTCCAGTGGGTGATCGCCGGCCGGCCGTCGAGCAGGCCCGCGGCGGCCAGGACGAACGCCCCCGTACACACCGACGCGAGGCGCGCCCCGCGCGCGTGGGCCGCCCGCAGCGCGTCGAGGAGCTCGGCCGGGAACTCCTCTCGGCCGTCGCGGGGTGGCGGGACGACGACGGTGTCGGCGTCGTCGAGGCCCTCGAGACCCCATCCCGTGTCCGCCACGCCCCACGCGTGCAGGCGCAGCGGACCCGGCTCGCCGGCCACGAGACGCACGTCGTACCAGTCCTCGCGCGGCACCCCGGTGCTGGCGGATCGGTCGGACGCCAGGATCTCGTGCACCGTCGAGAGCTCGAACATCGGCGTCCCGTCGGTGACGGGGACCGCGACGACGTGCATGGCAGGAATGTATCGGACGACGTCGTTCCTGCCACTCGTCCGGGACGCGCCCCTCGGTCAGGGTCGAGGCATGCGAGGCAACCTGGGACGGCGTCTGGCACGGGCGTGGGAACGGCAGGTGTGGGCCTGGGAGGTCCACCAGCGGGCCCTGCGCGGCGAGTGGGAGCGCGAGGGCCCGCTGCGCTGGCGCCGGAGCCTCGGAGCCGGCTGGGAGCTGCACGGGGAGACGGTCCCCGAATCTCAGGACGAGGTGGCGTGACGCGTGAGCGCCTCGACCGCGGCCTCGATACGGGCGCGCCGCTCGGCGTCGGTGACGAGACCGTCGGGGCCGACGGCGTCGCGGGTCACGGGGATGCGCGCGCACGCGGCCTCGACGACGTCGGCACCGACGTAGCCCAGGACCGTGGCGAGCCCCTCGTGGGCGCCGCGCGCGCCCGTCGGCGACGCCGGGGAGGCCGCGTTGATCCAGGCGACCGGCTTGCCGTACATCGAGCGGGGCGAGGCGTCGCCGACGGTCCAGTCGAGCAGGTTCTTGAACGACCCCGGCAGCCCGCCCGCGTACTCGGGCGTGCAGAACAGCACCGCGTCGGCGTCGCGGACCGCCCCGCGCAGCCGCTCGACGGCGGGCGGGAGGGGATCGCGGTCGTCGTCGGGGTCGAAGGCCGGGAGCGCGGCGAGCCCGTCGTAGAGCACCGCCCCGGGCCGCGCCAGCTCGCGGGCGGTCCGCAGGACCGCGGTGGTCGTCGAGGCGGCGCGCGTGCTGCCGCCGATCAGGAGCACGGCATCATCATCCGGGGTCGGTGAGCAGGGCGTCGACCAGCCGCAGCAGGACCTCGCGGACCTCGCGGCGGGCCCGCTCCCGGTCGTCGGCGCCGGCGATCACCATCGCGCCCTCGTCGAGCGCCCCGATCAGGACGTGGGCCAGCGGCCGCACCGGCTGGGGCGCGAGCTGGCCGGCGTCCATGGCGGCGCGCAGGAGCTGCTCGGTCATGCCCAGGCTGTAGTCCTGGGTCAGCGCGCGGAAGCGCGCCCAGCCCAGCACGCTCGGGGCGTCGAGCAGCACGAGCTGGCGCACCTCGGGGTCGACACAGATCGTCAGCCACTGGTCGAGGGCCGCCCGCAGCGCCGCCGCGGGCGTGGCCGGGCGGGCGGCGGCGACGCCCGTGGCGAGCTCGTCCATCACGCGCTGCTCGACGTCCTCGATCACCGCGACGAACAGGGCGATCTTGTCCGCGAACTGGTGGTACATCGCGCCCCGGGTCACGCCGGCCTCCCGCGCGATCTCCGGGGTGCCGACCTCGGCGAACCCGCGCTCGCCCCACAGCCGCCGGGCGGCCGTCGTCAGGGCCTCACGGGTCGCCGCCGAGCGCTCTCCCTGCGTGCGCCTCTTCTGTTCCATACACCCTGCCGGTAAGTTACGGACAGCCTGCACGTAAGGATACGGATCCGGGGAGGACCCGATGCCCACCGTCGATCTCGACCACACGACCCTCCACTACTCCGAGACCGGCCCGGACACCGGCCGCCCCGTCGTCTTCGTCCACGGCTACGCGATGGGCGGGTCGCTGTGGGGCCCGCTCGCCACGCGTCTCGCGGAGCGGGGCCTGCGCTGTCTCGCCCCCACCTGGCCCCTCGGCGCCCACCCCACCCCGTGCGGCCCCGGCGCCGACCGCACCCTGCCCGGGGTCGCCGCGACGGTCGGGGCGTTCCTCGACGCGCTCGACCTCGACGACGTCGTCCTGGTCGGCAACGACACCGGCGGCCTCGTCGCCCAGCTCGTCGCCGTCCACCACGGCGAGCGTCTCGGCGCTCTCGTCCTGACCAGCTGCGACGCCTTCGAGCACTTCCCGCCGCCGATCCTGCGCCCGTTCGTCCTCGCCGCGCGGAGCTCCGCGACGTGGCGCGCGGCCGTCCGCCCACTGGCCCTGAAGGCCGTCCGGCGGCGGGCCTACGGCGACCTCGCCCACGCCGACGTGGAGCCGCTCGCGGCCGCGTGGGTCCGGCCGGTGCTGGACGACCCGCGCGTGGCCGAGGACCTGCGGGTGCTGACGTCCTCGTTGCACCAGCAGACCTCGCTGGACGTCGGAGCGCGCCTCGGCGAGTTCACGCGGCCGGTGCTCGTCGCGTGGTCGGCCGACGACCGCTTCTTCCCGATCGGCGACGCCCACCGGCTGGTCGCGGCGATGCCCCAGGCACAGCTGACCGTCCTCGAGGGCGCCCGGACGTACTCCATGATCGACCGACCCGACGCGCTGGCCGAGGCCGTCGCGGGGATCGCGGTGCCCGCGGCGTCGTGACTCAGACGCTGCTCGTGGGCAGCGCGCGGGACACCAGGGGCGCGAGCACCTCGCGGACCCGGGCGCTGACGACCTCGGGGTCGCCGTCGCCGTCGACGCGCACGTAGCGCCCGGGGTCGGCGGCGGCCATCTCGGTGAGCGTGCGCTGCACCTGCCAGGTGTCGACGATCCCGCCGGTCACCGGGGCGGCGTCGTGGACCGACGGGTCGCGGTCGAGCAGCACCGTGACGTCGGGACGCAGCGAGCCGGTGGCCCAGGCGCCGAGGCGCTGCAGGTCGGCGGCGTCGAGCTCGTCGCCCACCCGGGCCAGCGGGGAGTCCAGGCAGCCCTCGATGACGACGACCCGGCCCGCGCGCAGGGCCGGCAGGACCTCGCCGGCGAGCACGTCGGCGCGCACCGCGGCCGCGACGAGGGCCCGGGCGCGCTGGCCCTCGACCCCGCTGGCCCCGACGGCGGCGGACACCCGGGCGGCGTCGGTGGCGCTGCGGCCGGCGAGCACGACGTCGGCACCTTGCTCGCGCAGCCACGCCACGAGCAGGTCGCTCTGCACGTCGGTGTCGGTGCGCGAGGCACCCTCGACGGCCACGAGCAGCCCCGGCTCGCCGTGCCGGCTGCGGCGCAGGGCGCGCTTGACGTCGGCGAGGATCGTGCGGTCACGCCGGTCGTCCATCTGCCGGTAGGCGAGCACACCGACCGCCGCGGCGACAATGCCCGCGCCGAAGAGCACGAAGCGGGTGCCGTCGACCTGCGCGGGCTGGCCGAACAGCGTCAGCGTCCGCGACTGCACCAGCCCGACGAGCAGCGGCACCACCGACATCGACGCCAGCAGGTCGACCCGCACGATCGACTGCACGAACGCGACGACCCGCCCGCGCACGGCGTCCTCGACCTGCGCGCCGATGATCGTCAGGCCGGTGAGCAGCGCGGTGCCCGCGAAGAAACCGACGAGGACGACGGTGGCCAGCGCCAGGTAGAGGTGCCAGGCGATCGCGACGGCGAGCAGCGAGGTGCCGGCGCCGACGATGGCGACGCCGAAGAGGCGGTTGTGCGGCATCCGGCGCGCCATCCGCGGCACCGTCGCCATCCCCAGCGCGAGGCCGCTGAACAGCGCGATGAACAGCACCGAGTAGGCCGCGTCGCCGCCCCCGAGGCTCGCCGCGTAGAGCCGGGCGCTGGCGATCACCGCGCCGCCGGCCGCGAACGCCCCGATGATGCCGACGACGAGCCCGCGCACCAGCGGCGTCGTCGAGACGAACTGGGCGCCGTCGCGCAGCATCGCCAGCAGGCCCGGCGCGGCCTCGCGGCGCTCCGCACTACGACCCGAGATCTCGGGGATGCGGAAGGCGACGGTGAACGCGGTGAGCAGCGCGGCGAGGCCGTTGACCACGAGCGCGAGGTACACCGTCGTCGTCGGGCTCGGGTGCCAGCCCGCGATGTTGCCCGACTTGGAGATCAGCGCGAACGCCCCGGCGGCACTGATCACCGCGACGCCGTAGGTCATCACCAGCGAGAGCTGGTTGGCCGTCTCGATCTGGTCGGAGCGCTTGAGCAGGTTCGGGACCGAGGAGTCCTTGGCCGGGATCCAGCACAGCGCGCAGAGCTCGATGAGGAAGGTGGCGGCGAACAGCCACCACAGCGAGCCCACGAGCGGGATCGACAGGAAGAGCGCGGCCTTGAGGACGTCGCACGTGACCATCACCGTGCGGCGGTCGAACTTGTCCGCGAGCACCCCGCCCAGCGGGGCCATGAACAGCGCCGGCAGCAGCTTGGTGGCCACCACGCCGCCGAGCGCGAAGCTCTGCGCCTGGTAGCCGCTGGTCAGCTGCGTCGCGAGGGCCGTGAGCGCGAGCAGCGAGAGCCAGTCGCCGAAGCTCGCGACCGCCGTGACCGCCCACAGCCGCCGGAACGGCCGGATCGCGAGCACGCTGCGGATCCGGTGCGTCGCGGACGCGGACGCCTCGGCATCGGTCACATCGGCAGTCACATCGGCGGGGGACCCGCCGACCGTCGGCTCGGCGATGGGCACCTCCCGGTCTCGGCGACCGCCAGATTATCCGGCGGTCACCGGGAACCGGTCAGGCCCTCAGCGGCTCGGCGTGCCGCTCTTCTTCGTCGGCGCCTTCTTGGCGGGCGCCTTCTTGGTCGTGGTCTTGGTCGTGGTCTTGGTCGTCGTCTTCGCTGTCGACTTGGCCGTGGCTGACTTGGCCGGGGCCTTCTTCGCCGGGGCCTTCTTGGCACCCGGCTTGATCCCGTCCTTGGCCCGCTTCTCGGCGAGCAGCTCCGCGGCCCGCTCGTCGGTCAGCGACTCGACCGCGTCGCCCTTGCGCAGCGAGGCGTTCACCCCGAGGCCGTCGGTGACGTAGGGCCCGAAGCGGCCGTCCTTGACCACCATCGGCTCGCCCGAGGCCGGGTCCGTGCCGAGCTCCTTGAGCGGCGGCTTGGCGGCGGCCCGTCCACGCTGCTTCGGCTGCGCGAAGATCTTCTGGGCCTCCTCGAGGGTGACCGTGAAGAGCTTCTCCTCGCTGTCGAGCGAGCGGGAGTCCTTGTCCTTCTTGATGTACGGCCCGTAGCGCCCGTTCTGCGCGGTGATCTCCACGCCGGACTCCGGGTCGGTGCCCACCACGCGCGGCAGGCTCAGCAGCTTCAGCGCGTCGTCGAGCGTGATCTCCGAGAGCGTCATCGACTTGAAGAGCGAGCCGGTGCGCGGCTTCTCCTTGGCGCCCTCGGGCAGGGTCTCCGTGACGTACGGGCCGAAGCGGCCCTCCTTCGCCAGGATCTCGTGGCCCGACTCCGGGTCGGTGCCCAGCGAGCGACCCTCCTGCGGGGTCGAGAACAGCTGCTCGGCGAGCTCGAGGTCGAGCTCGTCGGGCGGGAGGTCGTCAGGCAGGTTGGCCCGCTGCGACTTCTCCTCGCCGTCCTCGGTGATCGTCCGCTCGAGGTAGGGCCCGTAGCGACCGACGCGCACGACGACGTCGCGGCCCTGGTCGTCGGCGAACATGCGCAGCGAGTTGACCTGGCGCGCGTCGATGCCCTCGAGCTTGTCGCCCACGAGCTTCTTCAGACCGCCGGCCTGCGACATCGCGGCCTCGACGCCGCTGCCGTGCCCGTTCGTGCTGCCGTTGGTCCCGTTGCCGTTGGCGCCGTTCCCGTTGACGGTCCCGTTGCCGTTGGCCCCGAAGTAGAAGTGCGACAGCCACGTCTCGCGCTGGGTGGTGCCCGCGGCGATCCCGTCCAGCTCGTCCTCGAGCGCGGCGGTGAAGTCGTAGTCGACCAGGCGGCCGAAGTGGACCTCCATCAGCCCGATGACCGCGAAGGCGATCCAGCTCGGGACGAGGGCGCCGCCCTTCTTCCAGACGTACCCGCGCTCCTGGATCGTGTTGATGATCGACGCGTACGTCGAGGGGCGGCCGATGCCGCGCTCCTCGAGCGTCTTGACCAGGCTCGCCTCGGTGTAGCGCGCGGGCGGGTTGGTGCTGTGGCCCTCGGGGTCCAGCGACTCCGCGGCGCAGCCGTCGCCCTCGGCCAGGCGCGGCAGGCGGCTCTCGGCGTCGTCCGCCTCACCGCCGGCCTCCTCGTCGACGGTCTCGACGTACGCGCGCAGGAAGCCGGGGAACGTGATGGTGCGCCCGGACGCGGAGAAGGTGCACTCCTCGCCCGTGGCGGCGGTGCCGGTGATCCGCACGCTCATCGTCGTGCCGCGCGCGTCGCGCATCTGGCTCGCGATCGTGCGCTGCCAGACCAGCTCGTAGAGCCGGAACTCGTCGCCGGAGAGCTCGTTCGCGACCTGCCCGGGGGTCCGGAAGGAATCCCCGGCGGGACGGATCGCCTCGTGCGCCTCCTGCGCGTTCTTCACCTTGCGCGTGTACTGGCGCGGCTTCTCCGCGACGTTCTCGTCGCCGTAGAGGTCGCGGGCCTGGGTGCGCGCGGCGTTGATCGCGGTCTCCGACAGCGTCGTGGAGTCCGTACGCATGTAGGTGATGTAGCCGTTCTCGTACAGACGCTGCGCGGTGCGCATCGTCCGCTCGGCCGAGAACCGCAGCTTGCGGCCACCCTCCTGCTGGAGCGTGGAGGTCATGAACGGCGCGTAGGGCTTGCGCGTGTAGGGCTTCTCCTCGACCGACGAGACCGTGTAGTCCCGGTCGGCGAGCGCCTCCGCGAGCCGGCGGGCGTCGCCCTCGTCGAGCCGCTTGACGTCGCTGTTCTTGAGCTGCCCGAGCGAGTCGAAGTCGCGGCCGGTGGCCACCCGGGCGCCGTCGATCGACGTCAGCGCGGCCTTGAAGCTGCGCGGGGCCTGCTCGTCCTTCTTCTCGGTCGCCCGCACCTGGGCGTCGATGCCCCAGTAGCCGGCGGACACGAACGCCATCCGCTCGCGCTCGCGCTCGACGATGACGCGGGTGGCCACCGACTGCACGCGGCCCGCCGAGAGCTTCGGCATGACCTTCTTCCACAGCACGGGGCTGACCTCGTAGCCGTAGAGACGGTCGAGGATGCGGCGGGTCTCCTGCGCGTCGACGAGGTCCTGATCGAGGTCGCGCGGGTTCGCGGCGGCGGCCTGGATGGCCGACTCGGTGATCTCGTGGAACACCATCCGGCGGACCGGGACCTTCGGCTTGAGCGTCTCGAGGAGGTGCCAGGCGATGGCCTCGCCCTCGCGGTCGCCGTCCGTCGCGAGGTAGAGCTCGTCGACCTCCTTGAGGGCCTCCTTGAGCTCGGAGACCGTGGACTTCTTGTCCGGGGAGACCACGTAGAGGGGCTCGAAGTCGTGGTCGACATCCACGCCCAGGCGGGCCCACGACTCGCCCTTGTACTTGGCGGGGACGTCGGCGGCGCCGCGCGGCAGGTCGCGGATGTGGCCGCGGCTGGACTCGACGATGTAGCGGGAGCCGAGGTAGTCGGCGATCTTGCGGGCCTTCGCGGGCGACTCGACGATCACCAGACGGCGTCCGCCGTCCCCGGCCGGGGTCGCACCCCCGCGGCCCGTCTTCCGGCCGCCGCCGGAGCCCTTGCCGCCGGACTTCGTGCTCGACGTCGCGCGCGCGCCGGACCGTTCCGTCGACTCCACCTCGGTGGTGTCGACGGTCTCGGTGGTCGCGCTGCGTGCCGTCGTCGAGCCCTTCGCTGCCACGGACATGCCTCGTCTCGTCGTTCGTGTGGCGGGACGCCACCCGTCGCCAGTGTGCCTCACCGTCAATGTGCTTCCGGGTGCGACCGGTCGCATCACGTCCGCACCCGGGTGGCGACGACGTGGTCCGGACACCGATCACCCCTGCACAGGGGCCTGATCGGACCGCCCGGGCGGGGTGTCGCGGGCCTCACACCGGCCAGATGCCGTCGATCAGCTCGCCGGGTGGGCGCCCCACGAGCTCGCCCAGACGCCGCTGCCGACGGGCGCCGATGATCCGGAGGGCCGGCGGGTGGAGTGACGCACCCAGACCCAGGTGGCGACTCGCCGTGAGCAGGTCGCCGTCGGTGCCGCGGTCCTCGGGATCGAGTCCGAGCGTGTACGCCCGGCCGTCGTGCACCCCGGCCGCGAGCACCCAGAGGCGCAACCGCGGCCCGTCCAGCTCGAACTCCGCCGGCACCTTCTTCATTCCGTCCCCGGCCGTCCACGCCCGCGCGAGGTCGACGAGGTCGGCACGGAAGGCGGTCCGGACCTCGGGGCGCCCGTCCTCGGTGCGCCCGATCTCCGCGGGCACCCCCCGGGCCCGGAGGGCGCAGCGCACGGCGTGCGCGCGCCAGGTCAGGGCGGGGTCGGGTGGGTCGGTGCAAGCCCTGCGTCCTCGCTTGCACTCAACGCCAGGAAATCCGCTTTCTCGAGGCTCGGGATCGGGTTCGGGGAGCCTGGAAGCGGGCGTGTGCCCCAGACGGGCGGCGAGCTCGTCAGGATCGAGGTCGAGGAAGGCCAGGTCGTCGAGGTTCATGTCGGGCGCTTGATCGTCGTCCTCGTCGGCCCCGTCGCCGGGCTCGGCGTGTCGCGCCGGCGACGATGTGGCGTTTCTGGCGTTGAGTGCAAGCGTGGACGCAGGGCTTGCATCGGGCTCCTCGTCCTCGACCTCCTCGGCGTCCTCGGGCTCCGGCTCCGGCGGCGGGCCCAGGACCACGATGAGGCGCGCCAGGGACCCGCGGCCGAAGAGCTCCGCCCGCCCCGGCCCGCAGAGCAGGCCCTCGAGATCGCCCAGGGCGCGCGGACGGGCGTCCGCCGACCAGAACGACAGCTGCCCCACGTCCGCGGAGCCTAGAACATGCGTTCGAACGGACGGGGGGACCGACACCCGGATCAGACGGTCTGCAACCCCACCACGCGCAGGAGGTCGAGCAGTTCGGCGTCCCGGGTGCCCGGCGCGGCGGAGTAGACGACGAGGCGCTGGTCGTCGCCCGGGACGTCGAGGGAGTCGCAGTCGAGGGTGATCCGGCCGACGCCGGGGACGTCGAAGCTCTTGCGGTCGACGCGGCGGTCCTCGACCGGGCGCAGCGCCCACAGCTCGGCGAACAAGGGGCTCGTCCGGAGGAGCTCGTCGACGATCCCGCGCAGGATCGTGTCGCCGGGGTAGCGCCCGAGCGCCGCCCGGGCCTGTGCCACGGAGAGCCGGTCGAGACGGTCGCGCGTCCCGTCCTCGTCCACCACGAGCGACCGCCCCTCGCCGCCCGCCGGCCCGAAGCGCATCCAGAGCATGTTGCGCCGGTCGCGGGGGATCGCCGACAGATCGCCGTAGAGGGCCTCGACCAGCGGGTTCCAGGCCAGCAGCGTGCTGCGGGCGTCGACGAGCATGGCGGGCAGGTCGGCCATGCGGTCGAGCAGGCGCAGCACGCTGGGCCGCACGGCGTCGACGACGTGGCCCGCGCCGGGACGCTCCACCCCGGCGAGGTCGAAGAGGTGGGCCGTCTCCGGGGCCGACAGCCGCAGCGCGCGGGCCAGGGCCCCGAGCACCGACTCCGACGGGTGCGGGCCGCGCGCCTGCTCCAGGCGCACCACGTAGTCGACGGAGACGCCCGCGAGCCGCGCCACCTCCTCGCGACGCAGCCCGGGTGTGCGCCGTCGCGGGCCGGCGGGCAGCCCGGCGTCCGCGGGCGTCAGGCGCTCGCGCCACTGGCGCAGCGCCGCGGCCAGTTCGGCGTGGTCACCGCGGCTCATGCCCCCACTCTGCTCCGTCGCGGGCCGTGGAGCCTGGTACCGCGGGTCCCCGGGTCCGCCGTCCCTGGAGGGCAGGCCGGCGCGGGCGCAGCGTGGGCGCCATGAGCACCGCACTGATCACCGGAGCGTCGCGCGGGCTGGGCGTCGTGACCGCCCGCCGCCTCGCCGCCCAGGGCTGGACCGTCCTCGCCGGGTGCCGCGAGCCCGGACGCCTGGCGGACACGCTGGACCCCGCCCTCGACATCCGCCCCGTCACCCTCGACGTCGCCGACGACGCGTCGGTGGCCGCCGCCGTCAAGGAGGTCGAGGACCAGGTCGGCAGCCTCGACGTCCTGGTCAACAACGCCGCGATCGTCGGCGAGATGGTCGAGCCCGCCGAGGCCGGCGCCGACGTCCTGCGCGAGGCCTACGAGACGAACGTCTTCGGCCCCGTCCGCGTCACCCGGGCGTTCCTGCCGCTGCTGCGGCGCGCCGAGCGGCCACGGCTCGTCATGGTCTCGTCGAGCCTCGGGTCGCTGGCCGACATGAGCGACTGGCGGTGGGAGAACCACCCGTACCTCGCCTACCCGTCGTCCAAGGCGGCGCTGAACATGATCTCGGTGATGTACGCCAGGACGATGACCGACGTGCTCGTCACCGTCGTCAACCCGGGCTTCACCGCGACCGACCTCAACGACCACCAGGGCACCCAGACCGTCGAGGAGGGCACCGACGCGATCGTCGCCGCCGCCCTCGACACCACGTCCCCCTCGGGCCGCTTCGTCGAGAGGGACGGCCTCGTGCCCTGGTGACCGACCCGTCCCGGAACGCGCGAAGGGCACCTTCAGCCGACGAGATCGGCCGAAGGTGCCCTTCGCGCAGTACAGCTGTGGCCGTCAGGCCTGGGCGGTCGCCGGGGCGTCCGTGTTGGAGTCGGCGATCGCGGTCGAGCGGCGCTTCGACACGTAGATCGCGACCACGATGCCCAGCAGGGCGACGACCGCGATCGTGATGCGGATCGCCGGGTTGGCGTCCACGCCGACCGACAGGGCGACGACGGCCGGGGCGATCAGCACCGAGACCAGGTTCATGACCTTGATCAGCGGGTTGATCGACGGACCGGCGGTGTCCTTGAACGGGTCACCGACGGTGTCGCCGATGATCGTCGCCTCGTGGGCGTCGGACCCCTTGCCGCCGTGGTTGCCGTCCTCGACCAGCTTCTTGGCGTTGTCCCAGGCACCACCGGAGTTGGCCAGGAACACCGCCATCAGCGTGCCGGCCGCGATCGCGCCGCCGAGGTAGCCCGCGAGCGGGCCGACGCCGAGGCCGAAGCCGACGGCGATCGGGGCGAGGATCGCGAGCAGACCCGGGGTGGCGAGCTCGCGCAGCGCGTCCCGCGTGCACATGTCGACCACGCGGCCGTACTCGGGACGCACGGAGTAGTCCATGATCCCGGGGTTCTCGCGGAACTGGCGGCGCACCTCGTACACCACCGCCCCCGCGGCGCGGGACACGGCGTTGACGGCGAGGCCCGAGAACATGAACACGACGGCCGCACCGATGATCACGCCGACGAGGACGTTCGGGGCGGTCACGTTGTAGATGTCGCTCAGCGCCTGCCCGGCCTCGGAGTAGGCCTGGGTGATCGCGTCGTTGTACGACCCGAACAGCGCCGTCGCGGCGAGCACCGCCGTGGCGATCGCGATGCCCTTGGTGATCGCCTTGGTGGTGTTCCCGACCGCGTCGAGCTCGGTCAGGATGTCGGCACCGGGGCCCGTCACGTCGCCGGACATCTCGGCGATGCCCTGCGCGTTGTCCGAGACCGGACCGAAGGTGTCCATGGCGACGATGACGCCGACCGTGGTCAGCAGGCCGGTGCCCGCGAGGGCGACGGCGAACAGCGCGACGAACACCGAGCCCGAGAGCAGGAACGCGCCGTAGACGGCCGCGCCGATGACCAGCGCGGTGTACACGGCGGACTCGAAGCCCACGGAGATGCCGGCGAGGATGACCGTCGCCGCGCCGGTGAGCGAGCTCGTGCCGACGTCCTTGACCGGCTGGGTCTCGGTGCCGGTGTAGTAGCCCGTCAGCGACAGGATGATGATCGCGAGCACGATGCCGATGGCGACGGCGGCGAACGCGATGATCTGCGGGTTGCCGGCCGCGGCGAGGTCGCCGATGCGGGCGGCGTCGACGCCGGGCAGCTCGGTGAAGCTCGACGGCAGGTAGGTGAACGCGGCGATCGTGCAGAGCACGATGGAGATGACCGCGGACACGTAGAAGCTGCGGTTGATCGCCCGGAGCGCGTTCTCGCCCTCACGGGTGCGGGTGATGAACACGCCGATGATCGCGGTGATGACACCGATCGCCGGGATGATCAGCGGGTAGGTCAGGCCCAGCGTGCCGAACGCGACCGAGCCCAGGATCAGCGCGGCCACCAGCATCACGGCGTAGGACTCGAAGAGGTCCGCGGCCATGCCCGCGCAGTCACCGACGTTGTCGCCCACGTTGTCGGCGATCGTCGCCGCGTTGCGGGGGTCGTCCTCGGGGATGTTCTGCTCGACCTTGCCGACGAGGTCGGCGCCGACGTCGGCGGCCTTGGTGAAGATGCCGCCGCCGACACGCATGAACATGGCGAGCAGGGCCGCGCCGAGGCCGAAGCCCTCGAGCACGCGCGGGGCCTCCTCGACGTAGAGGAGCACGACGACCGAGGCACCGAAGAGCCCGAGGCCGACGGTGGCCATGCCGACCACGCCGCCGGTGCGGAACGCGATCTTCGCGCCCTTGTCGCGCCCACCCGGCTCGTTGGCCGCCGCGGCGACGCGGATGTTCGCCTGCGTCGCCAGGTTCATGCCCAGCGCGCCGATCGACATGGAGAACAGCGCGCCGACCACGAAGGCCACCGAGCGCCCGATCAGCTCACCGGTGCTGTTGGCCGGCAGCGCGAAGAGCACCAGGAAGACGACGATGATGAACGGAGCGAGCGTCTTGAACTGGCGGGTGAGGAAGGCGCTCGCGCCCTCCTGGACCGCCTTGCCGATGTCACGCATTCCCTGCGTGCCCTCGTCGGCGGCCAGCACCTGCCTGCGCAGGACGAAGCCGATGACCAGCGCGATGACGGCGACGACCGCCACCACGATGACCACGATGTTGTCGCCGGCGGAGAACGTGATCCCCGCGGCGAGGACGGACGCTTGCATCCAGCCTCCCGGTTGGCACCTACAAACACGACGCGCCGGGCCAGGCCTCGCGGCGGCTGCGGCGCGTGATGATCACAGTCACGACCCGGCACGGCGGGTGGTGGACAGGTGCCGCAGTGTAGGAGGTGGCCTTCACCCGCACGCACAGCAGTTCCCCGACGAGCTGTGAGGTGTACGTCTTTCACGAACGAGAGCAGCGACGGGAGGACCTGTGTCAGGCTCGACGGACGTGGACGGCGGACGGGTGCTCGGGGCTCCCGGAGTCACGGCCGGAGCCGTACTCGACGGCCGGAGCCGGGGCTCCGTGCTGTTGCGTCGGGTGCTCGCCGGGACGCCCGCGGGCGAGAGCCCACTGACCCACGCCGAGCTCGTGCCCGCCCGCGAGGGCGTCACGCAGGGCTGGCCGGACTGGGTGCCCGAGGACGTCCGCGCACCGTTCCTCGCCCGCGGCATCGCGCGTCCGTGGAGCCACCAGGCCGCGGCCGCCGACCGGGCGCACGCCGGCGAGCACGTCGTGGTCGCCACCGGCACCGCGTCGGGGAAGTCGTTGGCCTACCAGCTACCCGTCCTGACCAGGCTGAACGCCGATCCGCGGGCCACCGCGCTCTATCTCTCGCCGACCAAGGCGCTGGGCGCGGACCAGCTGCGCACCGTCGCGGACCTGCGCGTCGAGGGCGTCCGCGCGGCGTCCTACGACGGCGACACCCCGCTCCCCGAACGCGACTGGGTGCGCCAGCACGCGAACTGGGTGTTCACGAATCCGGACATGCTCCACCGCGGGATCCTTCCGCGGCACGGGCGCTGGACGACCTTCCTGCGCCGCCTGCGCTACGTCGTCATCGACGAGTGCCACACCTACCGCGGCCTGTTCGGCTCGCACGTCGCGCTGCTGATGCGGCGGCTGCGGCGGGTGTGCGCGCGCTACGGGGCGCACCCGACGTTCGTGCTCGCGTCGGCGACGGTGTCCGAGCCGGCCGTCTCGGCCTCGGTGCTCACCGGGCTGGACGTGGCGGAAGTCACGGACGACGGGTCCCCGCGCGGTGCCCGGGCGGTCGCGTTGTGGGAGCCGCCGCTGCTGGAGGAGGTCACCGGCGAGAACGGCGCCCCGGTCCGGCGATCGGCGGGGGCGGAGACGGCGCGGATGCTGGCCGACCTCGTCGTGGAGGGGGCGCGGTCGCTCGCCTTCGTGCGCTCGCGGCGCGGGGCGGAGCTGACGGCGCTCGGCGCCCGCCGGGTGCTCGCGGAGATCGACGAGGAGCTGGCCTCACAGGTCGCGGCGTACCGGGCGGGCTACCTGCCCGAGGAGCGCCGGGCGCTGGAGCAGGCGCTGCTGAGCGGGTCGTTGCGGGGGGTGGCGACGACGAACGCCCTCGAGCTCGGGGTGGACATCGCCGGGCTCGACGCCGTGGTGGTCGCCGGGTTCCCGGGGACGCGGGCGTCGTTCTGGCAGCAGGCCGGACGCGCGGGGCGGTCGGGCGACGACGCGCTCGTGGTGCTCGTCGCCCGCGACGACCCCCTCGACACCTACCTCGTGCACCACCCGCAGGCGATGCTCGGCGCGCCCCTGGAGCGCTGCGTGCTCGACCCCACCAACCCCTATGTGCTCGCGCCCCACCTGGCGTGCGCGGCGTCGGAGATCCCCTTGACGCGGGACGACGTGGCGTCGCTGGGTGGCGACGCCGCCCTGGCGGTGGTCGACGACCTCGTCGCCGAGGGCCTGCTGCGGCGCCGGCGCGGCGGCTGGTTCTGGTCGCACCCCACCGACCGCCCGCACGCCGGCGTCGACATCCGGGGCAGCGGCGGCGAGCAGGTCGTCCTCGTCGAGTCCGACACCGGGCGCATGCTCGGCACCGTCGACCCCGGGACGGCTCCCGCCACCGTCCACCCCGGCGCGGTGCACCTGCACCAGGGCGAGGGCTACGTCGTCGACTCCCTCGACCTCGACGACGGCCTCGCCCACCTGCACGCCGAGGACCCGGAGTGGACGACCCAGGCCCGCACGGTCATCGACATCACCGTGATCGAGACCGAGCAGTGCGCCTCGCACGGGGACCTGCAGGTGTGCCTGGGCTCGGTCGAGGTCAGCGAGCAGGTGGTCGGCTACCTGCGGAAACTCCCGTCCGGGCGCGTCCTCGACTCGACGCCGCTGGACATGCCGGAGCGAAGCCTGCGGACCCGGGCGGTCTGGTACACGCTCTCCGAGACCGCGCTCCTGCGCGCGGGCCTGGACCCGTCGCGCTGGCCGGGCGCCCTGCACGCGGCCGAGCACGCGGCGATCGGTCTGCTGCCGCTGGTCGCGACCTGCGACCGGTGGGACATCGGCGGCGTCTCGACCGCCCTGCACCCCGACACCGGCCGACCCACGGTGTTCGTGCACGACGGCCACCCCGGCGGCGCGGGCTTCGCCGACCGGGGCCACGAGGCCCTGCGGGAGTGGCTCACCGCGACCCGGGCCGCGATCGCGGACTGCGAGTGCCCGTCGGGCTGCCCGTCCTGCGTGCAGTCGCCCAAATGCGGGAACGGCAACGACCCGCTCGACAAGCCCGGCGCGATCACCGTGCTCGACGTGGTGCTGACCCGGCTCGCGGAGGGCTGAGCGGGGCCCCGCGCCTGCGGGATTGGGCTCCGCCGCGGGTCGGGGGTTTCGGGGCCGTCCCGACCCGCGGCGAGGTATGTCACGCCGCAGGCCGGGGAGCTCATCGACCCGGCCTGCGGCGCGGTATGTGGCGGCGGTGGACCGCGCGACGGTCTCGTCGCGGGCGGTCCACCGCCGCGGGGTCCTCCCCTGGCCCGGACCGCGGGCCGGTCGCGGCGGGTGTACCGGCGCGTCGGCCACGGGATCCGGGTGGGGCGGCGGGCGCGGCCCTCATCAGGTGGGCCTCGCTGATCCGGCGTCGCCCCGAGGGGACCCGAGTGTGGAGTTGTGGTAGGTGTCGCGTCGGGGTCTTAGGAGCGGACCCCGGTCGCGACGGTGGCGAGGCGGTAGGTCGACCCGCCGCCGGCGACGGCCGGACGCTGCGCGACGGCCTCGGCCAGCGCGTCCTGGACGCGGAACGGGTCGGGGAGGTTCCAGCCGCACGCCGACGGGCGGACCCGCCAGTGCACGGAGCCCTGCGGGTACGTCGACGGCGGCGCGGCGAACCAGCTCCCACGGCCGTGCAGCGAGATGCCGCCGCGCTCGGCGAGGTCGGGACGCAGCGGCTCGCCCGCGCCGACCGGGAACAGCCACTCGCCGGTGGGCGTCGCGGCGATCGGCACCGGCACCCCGAGCGCCCGGAGGACGGCGGCGGCGCGGCGACCCACGGTGGCGGGGACCTCGAGGACGTCGAAGGTCAGCCCGGTGGGCAGGAGGATCGAGTACGGCAGGCCCGACCACCACTCGGCGATCTGGCTGCAGTCGGTGGACGCCCGCAGCGCCCACTCGTCGAGGACCGGGCACGGACCGGCCTGCGGCGCGTCGGCGCAGCCGCTCCACACCTCGCCCTGCGGGAAGGTGCCGGGCACGACGGCCCAGCCGTGGTCGGCGAGCACCATGGCCTCAGCGCGGAGCTCCGTGCCGTAGACGGCGCGGTAGCTGTCCCACCACTGCATCGGTTCCTCCTGTGCCCCGGTGCCTGCTTCCCGGTGTGCTGTGCCCAGTAACGGCTCGCACACGTGACGGCGCCACCCGTCATCGCCCATCGGCCGTGATCACACGCCGAGCGTCACCCTCGGCCCCGTTCAGCGGGCGAGCGCGCGCTGAGCTGGGTGACCCTGCTCGAACGCCCGGCAGGGTCGCCGCTCAGCCGGGACCGCCCTCCGCTCGTCCCGTCCCGGCTACGCAGCGGACACCGCCAGGACTCCAGACGGGGTGCCGTCGGACGCCACCGGTCCCGCGCGGGCGCGTCCCGAGGCGTCGCCGGCCACGCTCGGGATACACCCGCACGATCTCTCCGTGGCGACGATCACGGTCCAGCCCTCGACGGAGCACGCCACGAGCCGTGCGCCGTTGCCCGCGGCGACCTCGGTGGCCCGTGCGCAGGCCACATCGGCCCCGCGTACGGCCTCGCGGGCCCCGGCCAGCGCGGCGAGGTCCGCCGCCGTCTCGGCGACGTGCCGGGCGAGCACCGCGGCCCCGACCTGCAGCCCGAGGCCCAACACACAGACCAGGACACCGACCGCGGCGGCCGCCAACACCGTGGCGTAGCCGTCGTCGAACGGCTCCCGACCGCCCACCGTGCCGCTCACCGCGCACCGCCCGGCGGTGTGGGCACCGCGGAGGCCGACGCCGGGCTGACCGGGCTCTCTGGGAGCGCCGGGGAGGCGGCGGCGTCGGCCTCCGGCGGCTCGCCGGGAAGCGGATCGGGGCCCTCGACCGGGGCGACCGGCGACGGCTCGCGCGCCGCCACCGCCTCCGCGCCCACCCGCAGCGCGGGCAGCGCCGAGCCGAGCGGGGCCGCGCGAACCCGGGCGACCACGTCGTCGCCGCGGGTCTCGAGGACGACCTCCGCCCCGTCGGGCAGCAGCCGTGCCGCCGCCCGGCGCGCCGCGTCCGGGTCCCCGCGGGCACCGAGGCGGGCGGCCTCGGTGGCGGCGTCGACGCAACGCAGCTGCAGCACCACCGCCCCCATCGCCGCGAGGACCACGGCGAGGACCACCACGAGGCTGCCGACGGCGAACGCGGCCTCGACGGTGACCGAGCCGGCGTCGGAGCCGGACCCGGGGGCGCCGATCAGAAGGTGCTCGTCAGCGCCCGCTGCACGATCGCGGTGAGCGCCCCGATGATCGAGTCGCCCGTGATCACCGTGTAGAGCAGGGCACCGAAGGCCGCCGCGGCGATGGTCCCGATCGCGTACTCCGCCGTGGACATGCCGTCGTCGTCCTCGCGCAGCCGGGCCAGCCGGTGGCGCCAGGTCGTCGTCCGTGCGGTCATGGGGATCTCCTCTCGTCCCACGCCCCGGTGGGGCGTGCGGGCTCATCGCTGCTCCAGCAGCGGCCCGGCGAGCCCGACGACCACCGGGACGATGCCCAGGGCGAGGAACGCCGGCAGGAAGCACAGGCCGAGCGGCCCGGTGACCATCACGCCCGCGCGCTCGGCGCGGGCCTCGACGGCGTCGGCGGCCTCGGCCCGCAGGTCGGTGGCGACGGCCTCGACGACGTCGGCGACCGCGGCCCCGCTGCGCGCCGACCGACGGGCCGCGCGGGCGAGGCGCGCCGTGCCCGGCTCGTCGAGCGCCGGCGCCCAGGCGTCGGCGGGGTCGGCGCCGAGGGCCACGAGGTCGGCCACGCGACCCAACGCCTCGCCGGCCGCCGCGGGCAGGACCGGCACCACGGCGCGCGCCGCCCGGTCGAGCGGGAGTCCGGCGCGCAGGCAGGCCGCGAGCTGGTCCCACGCCCCGGCGAGACCGAGCGGGTCCGGGCGCGGCCTCGCCCGGTGTGCCCGCCAGCGCGGCAGCACGGCGAGGACCGCGAGGCCCGCGGCGCCCGCGACCGCCGCGGCGGCACCGGCCCCCGCGACCGCGGCCGCCGCGCCGACCGCGAGCAGCGCCAGGCCGGGCACCAGGCCCTCCCGCGCCGGGGCACGGGGCGGCCGGCGCGGGACCGTGCGGTGGTGCGCCGTGACGGGGCCCGGCGCGACGAGCACCGCGGCGGCCAGGAGCACCAGGGCCGCGGGGATCACCGGGCCACCCCCGCGACGATCCCCTCGGTCCAGGCGAGCCCGGCGCACACCAGACCGACGCCGACCACGAGGAGCACCTGACCGATCAGGCCACCGGTGAGCACCGACCACGGCCGCGCGCCGATCCCCTCGCCGAGCAGCAGCCCGAGCACCGGCAGCCCCGCCAGGACGGCGGCCGTGGCGCGCGGCCCCGCGAGGCGGGCGCGTAGTCCACCGGCGACCCGTGCTCGGACCCGGAGGTCGCGGGCGACGGCCGCTGCCGGGCCGGCCAGGGCGATCCCGTGGCGTTCGGCGAGCGCCCACGCCCCGGCGAGGCGGTCGAGGTGCTCGGCCACGACCGGCTCGCGGGCCCGTGCCGCCCGCAGGGCCGCGGGGACGTCGCCCCCGAGCTGCGCCGTCGCGCCCACGAGCGCCATGACCCGGGCGGCCACCGGGTGCGCGTCGGACCCCGCGGAGCCGGCCGCGGCGGCCGGGGGCGCGCCGACGCGGACCTCCGCGGCGAACGACGCCAGCGCCTCCGCGAGCCCGGCGGACGCGGCCGCCCGGTCCCGTTCCGCGCCCGTCGCCGCCCGCTGGCGGTGCACCGTCGCGGCGAGCGCGAGCGCGGCCACGCCACCCCCGGGGCCGGCGAGCACCACGCCGAGCACGGCGGCGCCGGGGAGGAGCACGCCGCGTCGTCCCAGGGCGGGCCGGAGGCGGTCGAGGCCCGGCGCCCGCCGTCGACCGGGGAGCGCCCCGCCGACCCGCAGCCCCGGCACCGGCGCGGGCCAGGCGATCAGCGCACCGGCCGCGAGGAGGAGCGCCGCCGCGCTCACGCCGACTCCCGGTGCAGCAGGGACACGCCCGCGGCGACGCTCACCGCGCGCGGTGCCGAGGCGGACGGCCGGGCCGGCGGATCGGGTGGGTCGAGCCACGGGGCCGCGACACCCCGCTCCTGGAACATCGCGCCGAGGTCGGCGCGCCCGGTTGCCCAGCCGTCGCTCCGGGTCCAGGCCGGTACCACGACGACCTCGCCCGCTCCGTCGCGGCGCCGCAGGACCCCGACGGCGTCGAGCGTGCGCGCGCCGTCGCGGTCGCGTCGGACCTGGAGGACCACCTGCACCGCGGCGGCGAGCTGGCTGTGCAGCGCCGCGGGACCGAGCCCGCCGAGGGCGGCGAGCGCCTCCAGCCGGGCCGGGACCTCGCGCGGCGCGTTGGCGTGCACCGTGCCCGCCCCGCCGTCGTGGCCGGTGTTGAGCGCGGCCAGCAGCTCGACCACCTCGGCGCCGCGCACCTCGCCGACGACGAGCCGGTCGGGGCGCATCCGCAGCGCCTGGCGGACGAGGTCGCGCAGCAGGACCTGCCCGGCGCCCTCGACGTTCGCCGGCCGGGCGACCATGCGCACGACGTGCGGGTGCGCCGGGCGCAGCTCCTCGGCGTCCTCGACGCACACGATGCGCTCGCTCGGCGCCACCTCGCCCAGGAGCGCCGCGAGCAGCGTCGTCTTGCCCGAGCCCGTGCCGCCGACCACGAGGAACGCGAGCCGCGCCGCGACGACCGCCCGGAGCAGGGCCACCCCGTCCGCGTCGACCGTGCCGCTGGCCGCCAGCGTCGCGAGGTCGTGGCGGGCGGGCCGGAGCACCCGCAGGGACACGCACGTCCCGTCGGCGGCGACCGGCGCGAGCACCGCGTGCAGGCGCACACCCGATCCCGGCAGGCGCGCGTCGACGTACGGGCTGGCGTCGTCGAGGCGCCGTCCGGCCGCGCTCGCGAGCCGCTGGGCGAGGCGGCGCACCGCGTCCTCGTCGGGGAACCGGATGGTCGTGCGCTCGAGCCCCGCCCCGCGGTCGACCCAGACCGCGTCCGGGGCGGTGACGAGCACGTCGGAGGTGCCGGGCTCGCGCAGCAGCGGCTCGAGCGGGCCGGCGCCCACGAGCTCGCGCTGCAGGCCCCGCACGGCGGAGAGCACGTCGGCGTCGCCGACCACCCCGCGGGCCTCCGCCCGCACGGCGGCCGCCAGGTCGTCGACCCCGGCCTGTCCACCGGAGCTCACCAGCCGCGTGCGGACGCGATCGACGAGATCCGCCGGCGCGGTGCTCACGCCGCCCGTCCCCGGTCGGCCACGGCGTCGAGCGCGTCGAGCACCGCCGTGGCGGCGTCCTGCAGGGGACCGCGCCGGAGGCCGGGGACCTTGCCGCGGTCGAGGGCCGGGGCGAGGCCCGGCTCGGGCGCCACGGCGGCGAGCACGTCCAGCCCCAGGGCGCGGACGACGTCGTCGGCGTCGAGGCCACCGGGTGCGGGGCCGCGCACCACCAGACGCAGCGGCACCCCGCGCTCGACCAGCGGCTCGGCGACCCGGGCGGCGGCCGCGACGGCGCGGACCTCGGTGGGCACCACGAGGACGACGAGATCGGCGGCGTCGGCCACGGCGAGGGCCGTGTCCGACAGGTGGCGGGGCAGGTCGCACACCACGACGTCCCCGGCCCGACGCCCGGCCTCGATGACCGCCACGGCCGCGTCGGGCTCCGGGCCGCCGCCCCCGCGGTCGCACGCGAGGACCGTCAGCATCCCGTCGGGCGAGGGCAGCGCCTCGTGCAGCGACGCCGCGGACACCCGTCCCCCGCCTCCGCCGCCGAGTGCGAGCCCGCCCCACCGGAAGCCCTCGAGCTCCTCGGCCCCGGCGAGGAGGTCGATCCCGCCCCCGAGCGGGTCGCAGTCGACGAGCAGCGCCCGTGTCCCGCCCGTGCTCGCCCGGCCCGCGATCGCCACGGCGAGCACCGAGGCCCCGGCGCCGCCACGTCCCCCGACGACGGCGACGACCCGCCCCGGCCCGACGTCGGGCGAGGACCGCGCCCCGGTGTCGGCCAGCGACGAGATCAACCAGTGCTCGCCGTCCGGCAGGGACACCACGTGCTCCGCGCCCACCGCCACGGCGCGCTCCCAGACCGAGCCCGGCGGTTCGCCCCGGCAGAGCAGCACGACCGCGTCGCGACGACCGAGGCGCAGCGGCCCGAGCGCCCGGGCGGCGTCCTCGTCGACCAGCACCAGCCCGGCCGTGTGCCAGCGGCGGCGCACCCCCGCGGCGTCCGGCACCCGCTCCAGCTCGGCACCCGCGGCGGCGGCCAGCCGCACCACCTCGTCGAGGAGCTCCTCGTCGTCGGTCATCACCACCGCGCGCCGTCGGCCCTGTGCGCCCGCTCCGCCCGCCCCGCCCGTCCCCGCCATCGGTGACCCCTCTCGCGTCCCGCCGTCGACGAGGACGCTGCCGCGGGAGGGGCACCGGGCGGGAGTGTCGGGCGCGGCCCTGGGGACGGCCGGCGGGCCTGGGGACGGAGGCGTGCCGCGCTCGGAGCCGAAGGCGTCCGGACGCCCTAGCCGCAGCGTCCGGCCGGCGGTCCGGCGCCGCCGGGGGTCAGGAGCGAGATCAGGCGGGCTGCGCCGCCTCCGCGATACCGAGCCCCTCGCGCGCGCCGACCTGCCAGGCCTCGGCGCAGTGGGTGAACCAGCGGGCCAACCCCTCCGGCGAGCCGGTGGCGAAGGCCGCGGCGGCCTCGCGGTACTCGGTCTCCGCCCGGTAGTGGCCGACCTCCGGGACCGCGAGGCCCTTGGGATCGAGGCCGGTGGCGACCGCGGTCAGCCGGGCGGCGGCGCGCGCCACGACACCTCCCGCCGTCGGGAAGGGCGCGAGGGTCAGGAGCTCGCCGTGCACGACCGCGACGAGCACCGGCGCCGGCACCGAGGTACCTCCGGTGACCAGCCCCGCGAGCCCGTCGAGGCGCTCGCCGACACCCCGGTCGAGGCGGGGCCTGCCGAGGTCGTCGTCGGTGATCCCGGGCAGGTCGGCGGCGGCGAGCATGTGCAGCCGCGCGAGCGCCTGGCGGGGCGCCGAGCGCCAGGCCGCCAGCAGCCCGTCGAGGTCCTCGGCGACCCGCAGGGCGCCGGCGAGGACGGGGTCGGTGACCCGGCCGTCGTCGGGCAGCTCGGCCGACCCGCCGTCCAGGCTCGACGACGCACGGGCCGCGCGCACGGACGCCTCGGCGGCCGTCGCGGGCCACCCGCGCCGGTTCGCGCGGTGGTTGTGCACCCTCGTCAGCGCCTCGCGGACGGCGTCGGCGTCCGCGGCGACGCCGGGCAGGCGGGTCAGGGGCTCCAGCGGGTCGGCCACGGCGCCGATCGTCGCAGCACCCCGTCGCCCGGCCGCGTCGCAGCCCACCCCTCGCGGCCGAACGGCCCGGGTGGCAACCGCCGAACGGACCTGTATCGGTCCGGTCGGGGCAGTCCGCATATCCGGTTCCCGAAACCGGGCAGTAGGTGGACCACGTGATCGGCACCACAGCGACCGTGGGGCCACCCGAGAGGAGCGACTTATGTCGAGCACCACCGAGGAGCGCACCGCGCGGCCGGCGCCGAGCCCCGGGCCCGCGGAGTCCACTCCGAGCTTCGCGGACCCGGGACCACTCGGTCTCGCGGCCTTCGCCCTGACGACCTTCACGCTGAGCCTGTTCAACGCCGGGCTCGCCCCCGAGGCGCTCGAGCCGCTGGTGCTGCCCCTCGCCCTCTTCTACGGCGGTCTCGCCCAGTTCCTCGCCGGGATGTGGGAGTTCCGCAAGGCCAACACGTTCGGCGCGACGGCCTTCGCGTCCTACGGCGCGTTCTGGCTGGCCTTCGCGGCCTACGTCCAGTTCATCGAGCCCGAGATGCTGGCCTCCGGCGTCACCGAGGCCCAGGTGAAGACGGCGACGGGGATCTTCCTCGTCGGCTGGGCGATCTTCACGCTCTACATGCTGTTCGCCTCGCTGCGGACCACCGGCGCGCTGGTGGGTGTGTTCGCGACGCTGTTCCTCACGTTCACGCTGCTGGCCGTCGGTGACCTCACCGGCGTCGACGCGATCGCGACCGCCGGTGGTTTCGTCGGGCTGCTCAGCGCGCTGATCGCCTGGTACGCCTCGGCCGCGGTCGTCACCAACGCCACGTGGGGCCGCACCGTGCTCCCGGTGGGCCCGCGCAGCTGATCCGGGCATCCTGGTCGGGATGCAGCCGACCGGCGACGTCGTGCTGTCGGCCGCCGATCTGCACTGGCGCTTCTCCCGTGCGGGTGGGCCCGGCGGACAGGGCGTGAACACCACCGACTCACGGGTCGAGCTCTCGGTGGACCTGCGCTCGGTGGATCCGGTGGGCGCGCCACTGCGTGACGAGGACCGCACCCGGCTCCTCGATCGGCTCGCCGGGCGCCTGCACGACGGTGTCCTCACCGTCGTCGCCTCCGACGACCGCTCCCAGCGACGCAACCGCCGTGCCGCCCGCCAGCGCCTGGCCGCGATCCTCCGCGACGCGCTGGCGCCGCCCCCACCGGCGCGTCGTCCCACGTCACCGTCCCGTTCCGCCCGTCGCAGGCGTCTGGAGGCCAAGCGCCGGCAGGGCGCGGTGAAGGAACTGCGCCGCCGACCGAACGGGGAGTGACCCCCAACGGGGGAACGCGTTGAGTACCGCGGGCGGTCAGGGGGAAGACCGGGCCGAGAAGTGATCAGCCGGCGGCGCGCCGTGGAGCGCGGCGCACACCCGGTGACGTGGCACGATGACCGACCTCAGCACCCGCTCGCCGACCCCACCCCGAGCGACCGACCCACGCAGGAGCGCCCGTGACCCGCCCCGAGCAGCCGGCCAGCGGCTCGTCCGCCCCGCCGGTCGTGCCCTCGATCCCCCTGAACGCCGAGCCCGTCCGGCAGGACGGCGACGCCTCCGTCGGCTCGCTGGTCAAGGAGGTCACGACCCACGTCTCGACCCTCGTGCGCGCCGAGGTCGAGCTGGCCAAGACCGAGATCACGGCCGAGGTCAAGAAGGGCGTGCAGGGCAGCGTCTTCTTCGTCGTCGCCGGCGTCGTCGCCCTGTTCAGCCTGTTCTTCCTCTTCATCGCGGTGTCCGAGGCCTTCAACCTCATCTGGCCGACCCAGCAGTGGGCCGGCTACGCCGTGACGTTCGGTCTCATGATCCTGTTCGCCGGCCTCATGGGTCTGCTCGGCTATCTCAAGGTCCGCAAGATCAAGGCGCCGGAGCGGACGATCGAGTCGGCCAAGGAGTCGGTCGCGGTCTTCAACCGCGGCCGCTCCGACGCCGCCTGAGCACCCGCCTGAGCACTGCCGCAGGGCCCGCCGTCGAGATTCCCGGGCCCTGGATCCACCGCACCGTCTCGGCGAACGGCGTGCAGCTGCACGTCGCCGAGGCGGGCCCGGAGTCCGGGCCGCTGGTGCTCCTGCTGCACGGCTTCCCCGGGTTCTGGTGGGCCTGGCGCCACCAGCTCCCGGCCCTCGCCACCGCCGGGTACCGGGTCGCCGCCGCCGACCTGCGCGGCTACGGCGAGTCCGACCGCCCGCCCCGCGGCTACGACCTGTGGACCCTCGCCGGTGACGCCGCCGGCCTCGTCCGTTCGCTGGGGGCGCGCGAGGCGACGATCGTCGGCGCCGGGTGGGGCGGGGCGGTCGCCTGGACGCTCGCGACGCTGCGTCCCGGCGTCGTCTCCCGGATCGCGGTCGTCGCGGCGCCGCACCCCCGGGTCGTGCGCGACGCCGCGCGTCGCCGTCCGTGGGGGCCGGCGGTGCGCGTGGTCGCGTCGCTGCAGCCCCCGCGTCTGCCCGAGCGACGGCTCCGCCGTGACGACGCCGCCTGGGTCGCCGAGCTCCTGCGCGCGGGTTCGGGCGACGGGTGGGCGTCGGCGCCGGAGTTCGCCGAGGTCGCCGACCGCCACCGGGCCGCGATGCTGACCCCCCGCGTCTCGCACACGGCGCTGGAGGGCTTCCGCTGGTGCGTGCGCTCGCAGTTCCGGCCCGACGGGGCGCGCTACGCGGCCGCGATGGCCCGCCGCGTGACGGTGCCGGTGCTCCAGATCCACGGCGAGGCCGATCCCTGGGTGCCCGACCGCGTCGCCCGCGCCTCGGCGCGCTGGTGCGACGCCGGGCACGTGCACCGGACGCTCGCCGGCGTGGGGCACTTCCCCCACCAGGAGGCGCCCCAGCACGTCACCGACGCACTGCTGGACTTCCTGGACGAGTGATTGTGGGGCCTTTCCTGACCCTATCGGCGTGCTGCATTAGATCGTCAGCAGATGGCCCCCAGGCTGACACCGGCGGCTGACATCGGCCGCTGACACCGACCTATGCCGCGCAGGACCCCGTGCTGACGCGGCCGGTGGCGCCCAGCGAGGCGTCGAGGGCCGGGCGCACCTGGTCGGCGGTGAGCACGAAGCCGGTGTCGCCCTGGTCGACCGCCGCACCGAAGACGACGCCGATGACGCGGCCCTGGGGATCGACCAGCGGGCCTCCGGAGTTCCCCGAGCGCACCTGCCCGCGGATCGTGTAGACGTCGCGGGTGACGGTTTCGCTCTCGTAGATGTTCGGGCCGCGCAGCTGGATGCGCTGGCGCACCTTCGCCGGCGAGGACGAGAACGGGCCGTCCAGCGGGTAGCCGAGCGCCACGGCGTTGTCGCCGGTCTCGGCGCCCGCGAAGTCGAAGTCCAGCGGGTCCGCGTCGAGCCCGGGCACCGCGAGGACGGCGACGTCGACCTCGTCGTCGTAGTAGACGACGCGGGCGGGGCGGGTGCGGGAGTCGCCGTCGGAGGTCGGGACCTCGACCGAGACCTCGTCGGTGCCCGCCACCACGTGCGCGTTGGTCATGACCCGGTCCTCGCCGACGACGAACCCGGTGCCCTCGAGCGCCCGTTGGCACGACGGGGCCCGCCCGCGCACCTTGAGCACGCTGGCGCGGGCCTGCTGCACCACGGGGTCCTCGACGAGCGCCTGCTCCGGCGGCGGCACCTCGGCGATCGGGGTGGACGAGAAGGGGCTCAGGACGTCCGGGAAGCCCGAGGCGTCGAACAGGGCCCGCAGCTCGGAGGGCAGCGCGCGCAGCGGGGCGGGCATCACCGAGTCGACGCCGGCCAGCACCCGCGAGTCGCGCAGGGAGGACGCGAGCGCCGTCTCCGACGAGCTCGCCAGCGGCAGCGCGATGAGCCAGGCGACGATGAGCGCGGTGATCGCCTGCAGCACCGAGCCGAAGGCCGAGTCGACGGTGCGCACGGCCGGCAGGCGCATCCGGTCGCGCAGCGCGCGCCCGAGGTAGACCCCGAGCGTCTCGCCCAGCGCGACGAGCGCGACGACCAGCAGCACGCTGACGACGATCTTCGACGTCGTCCCCTCGAAGTTGTCGACCAGCGCAGGAGCGATCTTCAGCCCCAGCAGCGCGCCGCCGAGCACGCCGAGGAAGCTCAGCGCCGCGACGGCGAGACCATGGCGCCAGCCCGAGATGCCCGCGGCGATCGCGAGCAACACGACGACGACATCGACCCAGCTCACCGGATCGGACCTCCTTCGGCGGCCGCGTCCGGCCTGCTCGGCGCGGCGTGCCCGGACTTCCACGCAGTCGTCCCTGCGCTCAGGTCGTGCCGCTGCGCCCACACCTCGTCGAGGTCGCGCACATCGGAACGGTCCCAGGGTCTCGCCCACCCGGCCAGGGTGAGCATCCAGTCCACCAGGCCCGCCGTGAAGCCCCAGACGAGCAGTCCTCCTGCGGCGAACGCGGGACCCACGTACCCGGACGGACCGGTGACGAGGAACCGCGCCGCCGGATCGGTGAGCGCGGCGACCGGCACGCGGACCACCGCGGCGGTCTCGCCCTGGTCGACGACCCGCACCGGCACGGGCCGCGCCCAGTGCGCGAGCACGGGCGTCACGGCGAACCCGGTGACCGGGATCGTCAGCGGCGGCAGCGTCACCAGGGGGACGACGCCGTCGGGATCGAGGCCGGTCTCCTCGTTCGCCTCGCGCAGCGCGGCGGCGACGGGGCCGGCGTCGGTGGGGTCGATCGTCCCGCCGGGGAACGCGGCCTGGCCCGCGTGCGCGCGCATCTCGGCGGCGCGCTCGGTGAGCAGCAGCTCGGGCGCGTCCCCGGGGCCGGCGAACAGCATGAGCACCGCGGCGCTGCGCCCGTTCGGCGCCGTCCCGGCGATGCGTCGCCGGAACGGCACGTCGTCGGGCCCGAGGCGCCGGCACGCCGCCACGAGCGGGGCGAGCCAGTCGGGGGCGGCGTCGGGGTGGGTGCCGGAGTCGGTGTCGGTCACCCGGCACCGCCCCGGGCGGCGTCGACCGCGGCGCGCACCTGCTCGGGGGTGCGCAGCACCTGCGGCGGGATGTCGACCACGGAGCCGTCGGCGCGTACGAGCACGCTCGCGGGCAGGATCGGCGGCGCGCCGAGCTTCGGCCCGACGACCTGCGCGGGGTCGCTCACCGACGGGTAGCGGGCGCCGAGGCTCTCCATCAGCGCGAGGGCGGTCGTCGTGCGGTCCGCGGCGTCGACGCCCAGCACCGCCACCGCGCCCGGCTGCGCCGTGTAGGCCTCCAGCGCGGGGATCTCGTCGCGGCACGGCGCGCACCACGACGCCCAGAGGTTCACCAGCGTGTCCCGCCCGGCCAGGGCCGTGGCGAGGTCGACCGGACCCGGCGCCCCGAGGCACTCCAGCGTCACGCCCGCGAGCGCGGCGACGGGCGCCGCGCCCGGCACCGGCTCCGGGCAGGGTGCCAGCGCCGCCGACGCGCGGGCGGAGGCGACGGCACCGGGATCGTCGCTCCCGGCGGCCGGGGCGGGCTGGAGCACGGAGCTCGGGTCGGTGGCCCCCGGCAGCGAGGACCCCGTGTCCCGGGGCCACAACGCGATCACGCCGACCACGGCCAGCACCACGACCACGAGGGTGGCCCGGATCTCGGCGCGGGTCACCGCTCGAGGCCGACGAGGGACAGCAGGTGGTCGGCGTCCGGCCCCTTGATCAGCTTGGCGGCCTTCACGGGGTCGGTCTCACCGGTCTGCGACGACGGGCAGTCGCGGCGCAGCGTGCAGGCCCCGCAGGCCGGCTTCTTGGCGTGGCAGACGCGGCGGCCGTGGAAGATCAGCCGGTGGGAGAGCATCGTCCAGTCCTTGCGCGGGATGAGCTCGCCCACCTCCTTCTCCACCTGCACCGGATCCTCGGACGTGGTCCAGGCGAAGCGGCGGGCCAGGCGCCCGAAGTGGGTGTCGACGGTGATGCCGGGGACGCCGAAGGCGTTGCCGAGCACGACGTTGGCCGTCTTGCGCCCGACGCCGGGCAGCGTGACGAGGTCCTCCAGGCGCCCGGGCACGACGCCGTCGTAGCGCTCGACGAGCGCCGCGCCGAGCTTCGTCACCGACTCGGCCTTCGCCCGGAAGAAGCCGGTCGGACGCAGGATCTCCTCGAGCTCCGTGCGGTCCGCGGCCGCGAACGCCGCCGCGTCCGGATAGCGGGCGAAGAGCCCCGGGGTGACGCGGTTGACCGTCACGTCGGTGGTCTGCGCCGAGAGCACGGTGGCGACGAGCAGCTCGAGCGGCGAGGTGAAGTCCAGCTCGGCGTGCGCGTCGGGGTGGGCGATCGCGAGATCGCGGTCCATCCGTCGCGCCCGCCGCACCAGGGCGAGACGACTCTCCTCGCCCGTGGCGCGCGCAGCCCTGCTCACCCACCCAGGGTAGGACGCGCCCCGGCGCCGGAGGTCGGGGGCACGGCGCCCGCGACACGCCGGGTCGACCCCGATGCCCGACGGCCTTCACCGGTGCGCGACGATGCCCACACCATGACCGCCTGGCTCGCCATCCTCATCCCGCTGCTGGTGATGGTCTTCGCGCTCGGTATGGAGCGTCTCGAGACCCGCCTGCGCTCCGGCACCGTGCGCGAGGACGAGGTCGAGGACTTCCTCGAGCGCGCCCGGCCCGACGAGGTCAAGGCGCTGTTCCGCCAGGGGATCGGCGGGGCCCTCCAGATGTTCCGGCTCCGCAACCTCGGCAAACGGGGCGGGCCCCGGCGAACCAAGGAACGGGCCTGACGCTCACGCACGGCAGCGACGCCGCCGGATCTCTGGACTATGATGGTCCGATCGGGGGAACAGAGACCGTGAAATCGGCGATCAGCCCCGATGCGGTGAGTTCCAAGGTGTCGCGTGGCGTGATCACGGCGAGGGACGTGACTATGCTGCGGCGGACGTGACTGGTGACACAGAGGTGCGGACGGGGGTCGGTGACCCGATGGACGCGCGCGGTAGAGCGAGAGTCGTTGAGGAGCGGACGGTGGACGAGGTACTGGCGCGGGCCGGGATCTTCCAGGGGGTGGACCCCGCCGCCATCGAGGTGCTCACGGAGTCCCTCGAGCGCGTGGAGTTCCCACGCGGCACGGTGATCTTCAACGAGGGCGAGCCCGGGGATCGGCTCTACATCGTCTCGACCGGCAAGGTGAAGATCGGCCGGCGGTCACCGGACGGCCGCGAGAACCTGCTGTCGATCTTCGGCCCGTCCGACATGTTCGGCGAGCTCTCGATCTTCGACCCGGGCCCGCGGACCTCCACCGCCACGACGGTCACCGACGTGCGCGCCTACACGATGGACCGCAACGCGCTCCGCGAGTGGATCGCCCAGCGACCCGAGATCGCCGAGCAGCTGCTGCGCGTGGTGGCCCGGCGCCTGCGCCGCACCAACAACCTGCTCGCCGACCTCATCTTCACCGACGTCCCGGGCCGTGTGGCCAAGGCGCTGCTGCAGCTCGCGCAGCGCTTCGGGTCGCAGGAGGCCGGTCTCCTGCGCGTCACCCACGACCTGACGCAGGAGGAGATCGCCCAGCTCGTCGGCGCCTCCCGAGAGACGGTCAACAAGGCGCTCGCCGACTTCGCCGCCCGCGGCTGGCTGCGCCTCGAGGGCAAGAGCGTGCTGATCCTCGAGCCGGACCGCCTGGCGCGACGGGCCCGCTGACCCGCCGAAGCGACATCCCGTCCCGCTCCTGCGTCGCGGTACGGGCAGATCGCCGGCGGGGGGGCCCGCTGACCCGCTAATCCACTCGGCGCAGGTGCTCGAGCTGCGCGGCCACCGACTGGTCGGCCGCCGGCCAGAGCTTCTCGTCGACGTCCGCGTAGACGATCTCCACGACCTGACGGGGCGTGGGCTCCGGCCCGAGTTCGTCCAGGGCGGCGCGCACCTGGTCGAGCCGCTGCTCGCGGTGCTGCAGGTACTGGCGCGCGGTCTCGCCGGCGTCGGCGAGGTCCGGTCCGTGCCCGGGCAGGAGCGTCGTGCCCTCGGGGAGCTCGGCGAGCCGGCGCAGGGAGTCGAGGTAGTCGGTGAGCGCGCCCTCGTAGTCCCCGAGCACGGTGGTGCCGCGACCCAGGACGGTGTCGCCGGTCAGGACGCTGCCGTCGTCGTCGGCCACCAGGCACAGCGAGTCGTCGGTGTGCCCCGGCGTCACCAGCACGCGCAGGTCGAGCCCCGCGACGGCCAGGCGTTCGCCCGCGGCGAGGCCCTCGGCGCCGAGGGTCAGCGTCGGGTCGAGCGCACGGACCGGGGCGGAGACCCGCTCGGCGAACGTCCGCGCGGCCTCGGTGTGGTCGAGGTGGCGGTGGGTCAGCACCACGAGCTCGACGGGCCCGCAGGCCTCGAGCCGGTCGAGGTGCGCCGGGTCCTCCGGGCCGGGGTCGACGACGACGCAGCCGGCCTGCCCGGGGGCGCGCAGGATCCAGGTGTTGGTGCCGTCCAGGGTCATCGGTGACGGGTTCTCCGCCAGGACCACCGCCGCGGCCTGCGTGACGGTCCTCAGGAGCCCGTAGGCGGGGTGCGCCGGCGCCGCGTCGGCGGGGCCGGGGACGAGGCGGCCGCTCACCGGTCCACCCCGAACGCGTGCGACGGGACGGCGAGCCCGACGCGCTCGCCCTCGGGCCGGAAGCTCGGGGTCACGGGCTCCGGACGTCGGGCGGCGGCGGCGTCGAGCAGCCCCGCGGCGCTCTCGGCGGCGGCGAGCTCGCTGAGCACCGCCCAGGTCGGCGGCATCAGCGCGCGCACGCCGTCCTCCCACTCGTGGAGAGCCTGCGCGGGCGCGCACCAGCCGGCGCCGACGGCCTCGGTCGTCGCGCCGTCGGGCTCCTGGCCGTCGGGCACCCCGGCCACGAAGAAGGCGGTGTCGTAGCGACGCGGCATCCCCTCGGGCGTGATCCAGCGGGCCCACGGGCGCACTGCCGCGGCGTCGACATGGCCCACGACCGCTCGCAGGCCGACCTCCCGCGCCACCAGGCGCTCCCGTGTCCCGGTGGCCGGCGGCGCGGCTCCTCCGAGCAGCACGCCGGTCTCCTCGTAGGTCTCGCGCACGGCGCACGCGACCAGCGCCGCGGCGGCGTCCGGCGTCGTGTCCCAGCTGCGCGCGGCGTCCTCGGCGGCGTCGGCGTCGACCAGACCCTCGGCCAGCGCCTCCCGGTCGGCCGCGTCGAGCCCGCCGCCCGGGAAGACCGACATGCCCGCGGCGAACGCCATCTCGGCGGCGCGCTCGAGCAGGAACACCTCGACACCCGGGCCGGCGACCGCGTCGCGCGCGAGCACCACCGACGCCGCGAGCCGCAGCTCGCCCGCCGGCCGGCTGCCGATCTCGTCGAAGGCGGGCCGGTCCATCCCGAACCGCGGGGGCAGGTCGACGAGGTCGGTGGTCACCCGGGGCACCCTAGGCGCGCGAACGGGAGGACAGCGCGACGAAGGAGCGATGTCGGGCCGTCTCCTCGTCGCCGGGACGGTCTACGCGCCCGGCGACGCCCCGTCCTCGCCGTCGTGATCCCGGCGAGGGGGCAGACCGTGACCGTTGACGGGACGGTGCCCGTTGCCACTCCCGGGTCCGGGCTGCGGTGGCCCCGGCGGGCGGCCCGGTCCCGGGTGCGGGCCCGTGGGCCGCGGCCGGGGTGCCGTCGCGTCCTCGGAACCCGGCGGCGGTGCCACGGGGCGGCCCGTCAGCGGGTCGGGCGCGTCGGCCTCGAGTCGCTCGCGGGACGCCAGCTCCTCGTGCAGGCGGGCGAGCAGCTCCCGTTCACGGTCGGAGAGCTGGGAGTCGACGGAGTCGGGCCCGGAGGACCCCACCGGGGCAGCCGACGGCGGGGTGGGGGTCGACGGCGGGGTGGGGGCCGACGGCGCGCCCGGGGCGTCGGCGGGTCGCTGGACCGGCCCGGTGACCGCGTCCCCGGACGTGTCGGGGCGCTCGGAGCCGTGGTGGTGGCCGTTGGTGCGCGCCGGCGGGGTCGGCGAGGGCGGGGCTGGGGTGTCGACGATGGGCGCCTCGAACTCGCCGGTCTCGCTGCGGCTGTGCCGGGCACGCCGGACACGCGCCTCCCCGTTCGCCCCCGGCAGGTCGACGCCGTTCGTGGCGGGCGCGTCGACGCCGCCGGCCGGGGTCGCCGGGCCGGCGACGGCGGGGAACTCGCCGGTGGCGGCGTCCGGGTCGACCGACGGCCCGGACGGCGTCGGACCGGCGATCGCCGACGAGCCGGCGAGCGGGTCCGCGGAATCCGGGCCGAAGCTGACCCCGAGGGACGTCTCCGCCCACGAGGAGAGGGGGTGCTCGTCGGAGAGGATCTCGTCGGGCGGCGGGGTGCGCCACAGCGCCGCGATGCGCTCGGCGGTCGTCTCCGGGTCGAGGTCGACGGGAGCGGGCTCCTCGGGGGCGACCGTCTCGGGCTCGGCCGGGACCTCGGGCTCCGGGGCGTCGGCCTCGACGTCGCGCTCCCGGGCGCGCTCGCGCTCGAGCGGATCGGGACCCGCGGCGGCGACGATGCGGTACTGCTCGTCGCCGGACCGCTCCTCGGGGGCGGGCTCGGTGAGCCGGCGTTCGTCGGCGTCGTCGGGACCGGTCACCGTGAGGAACGACGGCGGCCCTGCCGGCGGCGCGGACACCGGCACGCCGAACGGCGGCACCTCGTCGTCGGCACGGCGGGGCGAGGGGCCCTGCGTCGGGCGGGGCGCCCCGACGGGCGGGCCCAGCGGTGCGGTCTCGGACACCGGGGAGGACGCGGACGGCGCGGCACCGAGCGGGCGCGCCACGCGGACGGCCGCCCGGTGGTAGGCGGGCAGCTCGGCGCCCGCGGCGAAGACCTCGACCGACACCGCACCCAGCTCGCGGGCGGCGTGCGCGACGTGGTGCGCGACGTGCTCGCAATCGTCGGCGGAGTGGGTCTCCACCAGCACGACCCGGTGCGGCACCGGCCCCGGCGCGGAACCGGCCGGGGTGGTGCGCCAGCACTGGCGCACGCGCTGCACCCCGGGCAGCCGCGCGGCGGCGCGGGCGACGGCCTCGCCGGCGTCGCGGGACGAGCCGGACGCCCGCGCGGACGCCGGGGGGTCGGGCGTGAACCGGTGCTCCTCGCGCCGATCGGCCTCGGGGTCGCGTGGCAGGACGTCGACGAGCTCCGGGTCGACGCGCGACGCGGCGAACCAGCGCCCGAGCACCGCGTGCTCGCGCGCGGTGACCCCGGCGCCGGCGGCCAGTAGGCAGCCACCGAGCAGCTCGGCCGCCGCGGCGTCGTCCTCCACGGCGACCAGCTCGCGCACCGACGACAGTGCGTCGTCGTCGATCCGCCCCGCGAGCGAGAGCAGCACGTCGTGCCGCCCGCCCTGGTCGGGACGGGCGGTCGGGGGCGTGCCGGGGCGGGGATCGCGGCCACCGCGTGCCGCCGGGGCTCCGGGACCGCGAGCGGGCGGAGGCCCGCCCTCCGGCCGGCCCTCGGACGTCGAGGCGGCCGGCGCGGCGGGCTCGTCGGTCGGGGCCTCGGTGGGGACGTCGGCGGGAGGGACCTCGTCCGGACGGATCTCGTTCACGAACCCGTCGGAGGTCTCGGCGTCGTCGTGATCGACCGGAGCCCCGGCCACGGGGTCCGCCACGGGGTCCGCCACGGGGTCCGCCACGGGGTCCACGGCATCCACGGCGTCCTCGTCGACCGGGACCTCCGCCCGGTCGCCCGCCATGTGGTGCCCCGCTCCCTCGGTCCAGGCCGACTGCTCGACACGGTCGTCGTCGGCGAGGTCGCCGACGACCTCGGCCCGCACGACGTCCGGCACGTCGGCGGCCGGGATGTCGTCCACGACCTCCATCCCCGCGCCGACCGGCTCGGCGCCGGCACGCAGACGACGCCGCTCGGCGACGCGGCGCCAGGCGGCCAGCGCCACCGGGTCGCGGTCGGGGCGCTCGCCCGCGCTGTCGTCGCGGACCGACCAGGGCGGCAGGTTCGCGAGGTCCCCGGCTCCGCCGGCGAGACCGGCGAGGTCGCCGGCGAAGCCCAAGCCGAGCCGCCCGATCCGCGAGGGGTCGTCGGCCCGACGACGGGCGAGACCCGCCGACGCGTCGGGATCGGTCGGGGTCGAACCGTCCAGGTCAGGTCCGGCCAGGTCGGGCCCGGCCAGGTCGGCCGGGAGACCAAGACGCTCCGCGCGCTCCTCCCCGGTCATGTCGCGCTCAGCCATGGCCCACCAGCTCGCCGGCCTCCGCGCCGAGCCCGGCGCGGGCGGGCGGGACGCGGTCGGTGCCGCGGCGCCACAGCACCTCGGCCGCGGCGAGCGCGGCCCGGTGGTAAGGCGTGGGGACGATCGTCGGGCCGAGCACCTCGACACACGGGTCGGACTCGCCCCGGGCGCGCAGCGCGCGCTGCAACGCCCCGGTCAGGGCCGCCCGGCCGCCGGTGGCGGCGTCCACCGGGGCGTCAACGAGCACCACGCGCACCGGCGCGCCCGACCCGTGGCGCCACGCACGGCGGACCGCGGTGACGCCGCCGGCCACGGGCGCGAGGGCGCGCAGCACCAGGTCGGTGTCGTCCCACCCGGGACCGCGGCCCGGCTCGACGAAGCCGGCCGTCGGCTCGGGCGCCGCGTCGACGTGCAGGACGGCGTCGACCAGCCGCGCCGGCCCGCCCCAGGCCAGCACCGCCGTGCGCAGGCGCGCGCGCTCGTCCTCGGAGACGCCGATGCGGTGACGCAGGAGGGCACGCGGGAGCGCGGTGCGCAGGGCGACGTGGGCGCCGCTGGACAGCCAGTCGCGCAGACGCCACAGCAGGCGGTCCGGCAGCCGACCGGCCATCGCCAGCAGGACGTCGTGACACGCCTGCTCGGCCTCGTCCGCCGACGAGGAGACGGTCCCGTTCTGGTCCACGCTCTGTGCTCCGATCCACCCTGCGGCGATCCGACCGGGCCGCCCGTGGTGTCGGAGGGCCCGGAACCCAGCTCACGTGAGGTCGACGACGACCTCAACCTCGACCGGGGCCCCCAGCGGCAGCGCCGCCACTCCGATCGCCGAGCGGGCGTGTTCGCCCGCTCGGCCGAACACGGCACCCAGGAGTTCGGACGCCCCGTTGACCACCTGCGGCTGACCGCCGAACCCGGGCGCGGACGCCACGTAGCCGACGACCTTGACCACGGAGTGGATGGCCTCGAGCCCCACGAGGGCGTCGATGGCCGCCAGCGCGTTGAGCGCGGCGATCCGGGCGTACGCCGCGGCGTCGTCCGGATCGACCTCGGCGCCGACCAGTCCGGTGGCCGGTAGCTCCCCGCCGACGAGCGGCAGCTGCCCCGAGGTCCAGACCTGGTCGCCCGTCCGGCGGGCGGGCACGTAGACGCCCTTCGGGGCGGCCACCGCCGGGAGCTCGAGCCCGAGCTCCTGCAGCCGCTCCCGGGGCCCGGTCACGCCCGCGGCTTCTTCAGGTAGGCCACGAGCTGCTCACCGGTGGGCCCGGGCAGCACGGTGACCAGCTCCCAGCCGTCCTCACCCCACTGGTCGAGGATCTGCTTGGTGGCGTGGGTCAGCAACGGAACCGTCGCGTACTCCCACTTCACGGCATCCGCACTCATGTGGGCGAGGGTAGAGAAGGCCCCCGACACCGCTGTGACCCGGACCCCGTCCGCGCCGCCCGCGAGTGCGCGGGACCGGGCCTAGGGTGGACGGCGTGACCGATCAGCGCTGGCCCGCCGCCCTCGCCGAGGCCCGGCTCCACGTGGTGAGCGGCAAGGGCGGCACGGGCAAGACGACGCTCGCCGCCGCACTGGCCCTCGCGCTCGCCGCGGGCGGGCGCCGCACCCTGCTCGTCGAGGTGGAGGGCCGGCAGGGCATCGCCCAGGTCTTCGACACCCCGCCGCTGCCGTACGCCGAGCAGCGCATCGCCGTCGCCCCCGACGGCGGCGAGGTCCGCGGGCTGTCGGTGGACGCCGAGGCGGCCCTGCTCGAGTACCTCGAGATGTTCTACAACCTCGGCCTCGCCGGCCGGACGCTGCGGCGGATGGGTGCGATCGAGTTCGCGACGACGCTGGCGCCGGGCCTCCGGGACGTGCTGCTGTCCGGGAAGGTCAAGGAGTGCGTCGGGCGCACCGTCGGCGAGGACCGCCGCGGGGGACGCCGTGTGCCGCTCTACGACGCCGTCGTGCTCGACGCGCCGCCGACGGGACGCATCGTGAAGTTCCTCGACGTCACCAAGGCGATGGGCTCGCTCGCGCGCACCGGCCCGATCCACACCCAGAGCGAGGGCGTGGTGGAGCTGCTGCACTCCTCGCGCACCGCGATCCACCTCGTCACCCAGCTCGAGGACCTGCCGGTGCAGGAGACGCTCGACACCGTCGACGAGCTCGCCGAGGCCGGCCTGCCCACCGGGGCGGTGCTGGTCAACCGCATCCGCCCCTCGCGCCTGCCCGCCACGGCGCTGACCGGGGCGGCGACCGGCGCGGGGCTGGGCTCCGGGCTGCGCTCGGGGCTGGAGGCCGCCGGGCTGTTCCTGAAGGACGAGGAGGTGGACGGGCTGGTCAGCGAGACCGTCGAGCACGCCGAGCGGGTGCAGATCGAGTCCGCGGTGCGCTCGCGCCTCACCGCGGCCGGCCTGCCCCAGCTGGAGCTCCCCGAGCTCACCGAGGGCGTCGACCTGGGCGGCATCTACGAGCTGGCCGAGCTGCTGCGCGAGCAGGGGGTGCGCTGATGGCCGCCGACCGGACCGACGCCGCCGGGACCCGCGGGGGACGTCCCCGCCACCTCGACCTCGACGGGCTGCTCGCCGACCGCGACACCAAGGTGCTCGTCTGCTGCGGCTCGGGCGGGGTCGGCAAGACCACCACCGCCGCCGCGCTGGCCCTGCGCGCCGCCGAGCAGGGCCGCCGGGTGGTCGTGCTGACCATCGACCCGGCCCGCAGGCTCGCCCAGTCGCTGGGCCTCGAGGAGCTCGACAACGAGCCGCGGAACGTGCCCGGCGCGCTACGCAACACCGCCGACCGGGGTGACGGCGAGCTGCAGGCGATGATGCTGGACATGCGTCGGACCTTCGACGAGATGGTCTCCGGTCACACCACGCCCGACCGCGCGCAGGCGATCTTCGACAACCCCTTCTACCAGACCATCTCCACCTCGTTCTCCGGGACGCAGGAGTACATGGCCATGGAGAAGCTGGGCCAGCTCTCCAGCACCGGCGCCTGGGACCTCATCGTCGTCGACACCCCGCCGTCACGGTCGGCCCTGGACTTCCTCGACGCCCCGCAGCGGCTCTCGTCGTTCCTCGACGGGCGCATGATCCGGCTGCTCTCCGCACCGGCCCGGGCCGGCGGGAGCGCCCTGCGCAAGATCGTCGGCTCGACGTTCAGCCTGTTCGCCAAGGCCGTCTCGACGATCCTCGGTGGGCAGATGCTGGCCGACGCCTCGGCGTTCGTGCAGGCCTTCGACACGCTCTTCGGCGGCTTCCAGGAGCGCGCGAACGCGACCTACCAGCTGCTGCGGGCCCCGGGCACCTCGTTCGTCGTGGTCGCCGCCCCGGAGCCCGACGCCCTGCGCGAGGCGAGCTACTTCGTCGAGCGCCTGTCGTCGGAGCGCATGCCGCTCGCCGGCCTCGTGCTCAACCGCACCCACCCGGTGCACGCGACGCTCTCGGGCGCGCGGGCCCGGGAGGGCGCCGAGACCCTGGAGTCGGCGCGCGGCGACGAGCTGGCCGCGGCCGTGCTGCGCCTGCACGCCGACCGCGTCGAGACCGCCGAGCGGGAGCGCCGCGTCCTCGGGCGCTTCACCCGCGCGCACCCCACGGTGCCGATCATCGACGTGCCCGCGATGAGCACCGACGTGCACGACCTCGACGGTCTGCGCGAGATCGGCCGCCGCCTGGCGTCCTAGCCGACGTGGCGCTGCGTCCCGCCCGCGGCGGGACGGGCCGGCGCGGCAGGGCGGGCCGGCGCACGGCGCGTGCGGGCGGGAGCGTCCGGGTCGGCCGGCGGGCTCGCGAGCGCCGCCCGGCGGGCCGACTCGAGCAGGGCCGCCCACGAGATCACGTCGGGCCGGCGCTTGAGCAGGGCCCGGCGCTCGCGCTCGGTCATCCCGCCCCACACGCCGAACCGGATGCGGTTGTCCAGCGCGTGCGCGAGGCACTCCGTGCGCACCGGGCAGGCCTTGCACACCTCGCGGGCGTCGCGCTGCTGCGCGCCCTGGACGAACAAGGTCTCCGGGTCGTCGTCGCGGCAGCGCGCGGAGTGCCGCCAGTCGAACGAGGTCGCCGAGCTCGCCGTCACGAACGGCACCGACTCACCTGTCACGTCGTGTCCCCACCCTCGTGTCCCCGTGCGGGCGCCTCGTCCGCGGACACACCTCCCCGCAGGTGCGCCACACGTGCGCGCGCCGGATCCGTCCCCGGGCGCGCCCTGCCCGTCACTGGGGTCTGACGCACTGTATGGGCGCACGGTTCCCGTCACAACGGGATCCACTGCGCACCGTCGCGCGGCACCGACGCGCGGGCCGCGCCGACAGGTCGTTCACGCCCCACCGCGTACCCTCACCGTCGTGGCGAGGGGCGAACGGAACATCGGTGCGAAGGTGCGACCGATCACGAAGCTCCTGGCGATCTGCCTGGTGGCGGGCGTGATCGTCGCGGGCATGACCTTCCCGTTCGCGGGCGCGATGGGGCTGATCTCCAACGACGCCAGCGACACGGTCAACGCCACGTCGTCGGACCTCGCGGCCGGCCAGCTGCCCGGGGTCTCGACGGTCACCGACAACCAGGGCGCGCCGATCGCCTACCTCTACGAGCAGAACCGCACGCCGGTCTCGCTGCAGCAGATGTCGCCCGCCATGCGCGGCGCGATCGTCGCGATCGAGGACCGCCGGTTCTACGAGCACGACGGGGTCGACTGGACCGGCACGCTGCGCGCGCTGGTGACCAACCAGACCGCGGGCTCCACGCAGCAGGGCGCCTCGACGCTCACGCAGCAGTACATCAAGAACTACCAGCTCTACGTCACGGCGCAGACCGAGTCGGAGCGCCTCGAGGCCACGGAGCCGACCTACGCCCGCAAGCTGCGCGAGGTGCGCGTCGCCCTGCAGCTCGAGCGCCAGCTCGCGTCCGGGCGCACCAAGCAGGAGGCCAAGGACGAGGTCCTCGAGCGGTACCTCAACATCGTCTTCCTGGGCAACAACTCCTACGGCGTGGCCGCGGCGGCGCGCACGTACTTCAACACCACGCCCGAGCGGCTCACGGTGCCGCAGGCCGCGCTGCTGGCCGGCATGGTGCAGTCGACCACCCAGTTCGACCCGACCCGGCACCCGCAGGCCGCCACCGGCCGGCGCAACGAGGTCATCAACCAGATGCTGGGCCAGGGCATGATCACCCAGCAGCAGGCGCAGGAGGCCGTCGCCTCCCCGCTCGGCATCGTCGAGCCGCTGGCCACGCCGCCCAACGGGTGCATCGGCGCCGGCAACGCCGCGTTCTTCTGCAAGTACGTCGTCGACTACCTCGGCGAGTCCGGCATCTCGTCCGAGCAGATCAACCGCGGCGGCTACACGATCCGCACCACGCTCGACCGCAACGCCATGAACGCCATGCAGCAGGCGCTGAACGACGAGGTGCCCGCGCAGCAGCGCAACGTCGCCGACGTCATGTCCACGGTCCAGCCCGGACGTGACCGCCACCGCGTCGTGGCCATGGGCGCGAACCGTATCTTCGGCGTGGACGGCGACGCCCTGCAGACCAGCTACGGCCTCCCGTGGGAACCGGTGAACCTCGGCGCCGGCTCGACGTACAAGATTTTCACTGCGGCCGCCGCCCTCGAGGAGGGGCTGGGCATCAACTACCAGATGCCGATCCCGCCCGACGGTTACGCGTCGCCGATCTACCGCGACGGCGCCGGGAACCCGTTCCCGGTGCGCAACGCCGAGGAGGGGCTCGCCCCGTTCCTGAGCATGACCGACGCGCTGGCCCAGTCGCCGAACACGGGGTTCGTGAAGCTCATGGAGACCACCGGCGTCCCGCCGGTGGTGGACATGGCGGTCCGCCTCGGCCTGCGCTCCCTCGCGGAGCCCGGGCCGGACGGGTCGTCGATCGCCGACACCGCCCGCGAGCAGAACCAGGGCTCGTTCACCCTCGGTGTCACGCCGACCAGTCCCCTCGAGCTCGCCAACGTCGGGGCCACCCTCGCCTCGAGCGGGATGTGGTGCCCACCCACGCCGATCGAATCGATCACGGACTCGAGCGGGGCGCCCGTACCGGTCGTCGAGCAGCCCTGCGAGCAGGTCGTCGACCCGGCGCTGGCCGACACCCTGATGACCGGGCTGAGCAAGGACGACCAGCCCGGCGGCACCGCCGCCGCCGCGGCCGCCGCGAACGGCTGGAACCGCCCCCTGTCCGGCAAGACCGGGACGACCCAGAACAACCGGTCGGCCGCCTTCCTCGGCTTCAACACGCAGTACGCCGGCTTGGTGATCACCTTCGACGATTCGTCGTCGCCCCGGACGCTCTGCGACGGCGGTGGCGAGAACCCGCCGTTCCCGTGCGGTGACGGCAACCTCTTCGGCGGCACCACCCCGGCCCGCACCTGGTTCAAGGCCATGAACCCGTTGTTCGCCCCGCTGCCGGTCGCGCCTCTGCCCCCGACGAGCCCGCGCTACCTGCAGGGCGGCACCAACGAGCAGGTGCCCGAGGTCGTCGGCGAGCAGGTCGACGAGGCCACCGAGGAGCTGCGCGACGCCGGCTTCCAGGTCGCGCAGACGCAGGTGGGCAACCGTGCCCCGGCCGGCACGGTCGTCGGGCAGAACCCGCGCGGCTCGGTCCTCCCCGACCAGGTCGTGACGCTGCAGGTCTCCAACGGGACCGTGCCCTCGCCCCCGACGCCGCCGAGCGGCCCGCCACCCTTGGCGGGGGGAGCGAACACCGGAGCGACGGGAGGCGGCGGATGAGCGGGACGACGATCGCGGGGACGGCCCTGCGCGCGGCCGCGGGCGTGACCGCCGCCGGGGCCCTCGGACTGGGCTACGCGGTCGGGGTCGAGCGGCACTGGTTCGCGCTGCGCCGGGCTCGCCTCGAGGTCCTCGACCCGGTCACCGCCGCCGGGCGGACGCTGCGCGTGCTGCACGTCAGCGACCTGCACCTGCGGCCCGGCCAGCGCCTCGAGCAACGGTTCGTCGAGGGGCTCGCGGAGCTCGAGCCGGACCTCGTGGTGAACACCGGTGACAACCTCTCCCACCGGCGCGCCGTGCCCGAGGTGCTGCGCGCGCTGGGGAGCCTGCTCGACAAGCCCGGCGTCGTGGTGTGGGGCAGCAACGACTACCACGGGCCGAAGCCGAAGAACCCCGCGCACTACCTCGTCAACCCCCAGCACCGGGTCCTCGGACCCGAGCTGCCGTGGCGCGACCTGCGCGCCGCGTTCCTCGAGCACGGCTGGCTCGACGCCACCCACGCCCGGCACACGCTCACCGTGAACGGACTCCGCCTCGCGATCGGCGGCGTCGACGACCCGCACATCGGCCGCGACGACTACGACCGCATCGCGGGCCCGGCCGACGAGCCCTACGACCTGCGCCTCGGGCTCAGCCACTCCCCCGAGCCCCGGGTGCTCGACGCGTTCGCCGCCGACGGCTACGACCTCGTGCTCGCGGGCCACACCCACGGCGGCCAGCTGCGGCTGCCCGGGTACGGCGCGATCATCACCAACTGCGGCGTCGACCGCTCCCGCGCCCGCGGCGCCTCGCGCTGGGGCTCCCACATGCGCCTGCACGTCTCGGCGGGTCTCGGCACCTCGCCGTACGCCCCGGCGCGGTTCTCGTGCCGTCCCGAGGCCACCCTGCTCGACCTCGTGCCCCGCCCCACCCCGCCCTCGTCGACGCCGGCCACCGCTGACGAGCGCGGGGGACGGCCCCCGTCCGCCCGGTCGGGGGCCAACGGGTAGAGTTCCCACTGCGCGATCGCCTCCGGGGTGTGGCGCAGCTTGGTAGCGCGCCTCGTTCGGGACGAGGAGGCCGTGGGTTCGAATCCCGCCACCCCGACGCTGTGATGTCTCGCGACATCCGCACAGCCCCGGACCCTCACGGGTTCGGGGTTTTCTGCGTCCCGGGGTCCGGCCGGGGCGAGGAGCGGTTCGCGGACGAGGTCGCCGGTGGTGGCGTCGACGACGCGGATGTGGCGGTCGTGGCAGTTCCCGTCACAGCGGGCGTCCGTTTGTCCGCCGTCGCGGGCCGGGTAGGCGACGACGGCGCGAGGCGATCCGAGCCTCGCCGTGCTCCGGTCGACCGTCCACTCCCAGCGCGGTGTCCGACCCCCCTCCCCGGAACCGCCCCGGAGGTCCCGTGTCCCGCATCGAGGTCCCGGACGGGACGATCGTGGTCTACACCGACGTCATGTGCGGTTGGTCCACCGTCGCCCTCCACCGCTTCTACCGCGCCCGCCACGAGGCGGGACTGGACGACCAGCTCGAGGTCGACCTGCGCCTGTTCCTCCTCGAGGACGTCAACCGGACGCCGCTGACCAGCAGCATCATCGAGCCCGAGAAGCCCGTGGTGGGTCCGCTCGAGCCCGATCTGGACATCACGCCCTGGCAGGGTGACCTCTCGGCCTGGCCGGTGACCTCGCTGCCGGCCAACGAGGCCGTGCACGCGGCCCGCGCGCAGTCCCCGGCCGCGGCCGAGCAGCTCGACATGGCCCTGCGCCTCGCGTTCTGGCGGGACAGCCGCTGCGTCAGCATGCGGCACGAGATCCTCGCCATCGCCGACGGCTGCGAGGCCGTCGACACCGACGAGCTGCGCGCCGCACTGGACGACGGCCGGGCCCGTGGGCCGATGATGGCGCAGTACCTCCGTGACCGGGACGTCGTCGCGGGCAGCCCGCACTTCTTCCTGTCCGACGGCTCCGACCAGCACAACCCCGGGATCAGCTTCCACCAGCAGGGCACCACCGGTGCCGGGTTCCCGGTGCTCGACGGCGACGACCCGAAGGCCTACGACGAGCTCGTGCGCAGGGCCGCCTGATGCCGGCGGGCAGCACCCCCGAGGTCGTCCTGATCACCGGCGCCTCGAGCGGCATCGGCCGCGAGACCGCCCTGGCCTACGCGCGGCGCGGCGCCTCCCTCGTGCTCGCGGCCCGCTCACCGGAGGCCCTCGAGGACACCGCGCGCCACTGCGAGGCCGCCGGGTCCGGGCCGGTCGAGCCGATCCCCGTCGACATCGCCGACCGGGAGCAGGTCGAGTCGCTGGTCCGCCGCACCACCGACCAGTTCGGCCGCGTCGACGTCGCCGTCCTCGACGCGGCCCAGACGGCGTTCGGCCGGTTCGACGACATCGACCCGGACGTGTTCGACGCCGTCATCGCCACCAACGTCACCGGTACCGCGAACACCGTCCGCGCGCTGCTGCCCGTCTTCGGCGAGCAGCGTGGCGGCCACCTGGTGATCCTCAGCTCGGTGCTGGGGCACGCCGCCGTGCCGTGGCAGGCGCCCTACATCATGAGCAAGTTCGCGCTGAGCGCCCTCATCCGCGTCCTGCGTCAGGAGGAGCCGGCGCCCGGGCTGCGGGTGCACGGGATCTATCCGGGCCCGGTCGACACCCCGCTCTACCCGCGGTCGCCGAACAGCACCGGTCGGCAGCCGCGCGTGCCGCTGCCCGCCCTCGACCCGGCCACCGTCGCCCGCAGGATCGTCGCCGCCACTGAGCGCGACCGGCACAGCGACGACAGCGTCGGGCCCGGCAACAGTGCGATGGTCGCGCTCTACCGGCTCGTGCCCCGGGTGTTCGACCGCGTCATCGGGCGGGCTCTCGAGGCGGCCGGGCTGTTCGGCCCGCCCGTGGCGCCCTCGGACGGGCACGCCTTCACCGGCGCCGACGACCCCGCCGCCTCCCGCCCCTCGTGAGGCAGGCCCCCTCCACCGTGTGGATGGGGGCCTTCGTCGTTTCGGACGAGTGAGGCTGCTTCCCCCGTCGGAACCACACACGTGGCGGTCTCCGTCCGGTAACGACACGATGTCGACGGACGATGATCCTCCCGGATCACCCTGTCGGGGGGCTCTCACACGGATCGGGGACACCATGCGACACGGAGGGGCACCGCAGCCGCCCACCGGGCGGCACGCCGCGCCTGCGCGGCCTGCCACCGCCGCGCCCGTGACGGGCGGACGGCACTCGGCCGGACCGGAGTCCGGAGCCTCGCGACGCGACACCGAGTCCCGACACCCGACGCGCGTGGCCGACCTGCTGGCGGACCCGGCGGCCGCGACCCGGCAGGCCGCCGCGCTGCCCACGCCCCGGCCGGCTCCCGAACCCCACACCCCGTCGACACGGGCCGTCGCCCGCCCGCGCCACGCGGAGGCGCCGGGACACGCCGTCCCGCTGCAGGGCCCGGTCCCCCGCCCGCTCCCGCCCACCGGCGCGACGCAGGCCACGGCGGCCGCCCCGGTCGACACCACCGCCGGCCCCGCACCCGTGCGCGTCAAGCGCCCCGCCGCCCGTCGCTCCGACCCGGAGGAGATCGCCGCGCGGGCGACGACGACGCTGATCAGCGCCTCGCCCGACCCGGACCGCGCGGCCCGCCGGGCCGCGGCCGCCGCCCCCGCAGCCCCCACCGCGCTCGCCGCCCCCGTCCCGGTCGCCGGGGCCGCACCCGTGTTCGCCGACCGCACCGGGCGCCGGGCCCGCCGCTGGCGCACCGCCGCGATCCTGGCGACCGCCGTCTGCGCGTCCTACGTCGGCGTCGTGGCCGTCGGCGCGGTGGCCGGGCCGGTCGGGCCGACCTCCTCGCCGACGCTGCTGCCGGCGCCGACGACGGCTCCGCCGGCGCCGACCGCGATCCCGGGGCCCGCGGCGCAGAACGTCGCCGAGGTCGAGCCGACGGCGACGTCGACCACCACCCGCTCCGCGCGCGCCACCACGCGCAGCACGCCCCGTTCGACCACCCCGAAGGCGCGCGTCGCACCGCGCCCGGTCGTCGTCGCGCCGGTCCCCGTGGTGCCGCAGGCTCCCGCCCGCGCCGATCCGGCGCCGGACGCGGACACCCCGAACGGCCAGAACGCCCAGAACGGCGACGCCGCCGACGCCGCCGACGCCGCGAACGACGCCGGCGCGGACACCTGAGCCGGCCCCGCCGCAGCGCGACCCGGCCGTCGCTGCGGGCCTTCCTGCTCGCCACCCTCGTGGCGGTCCTGATCACCGCACCGGTGGTCACCGGCGAGACGCCGACGCCCGAGCCGGCGCTGGCCGACGTCGTCGAGGCCGGGGGCGCGTCGGCGGACGCCCCGCGACGTCCCGGTGTGGCGGCTCCCGAGGGCCCGCTGCCGACGGTCGGGATGGCGCCCTACGTCGACCTGACCACCCCGCCCCTGCCGACCATGACCGACATGGCCGACGCGACCGGCCACGCCGACGTGGTGCTCGCCTTCGTCCTCGCCGGGGCCGACGGCTCGTGCGCTCCGACCTGGGGCGGCACGACCCCGCTGGCCGACCCCGCCGTGATGGCGCGGGTGGCCGGCCTGAAGTCGCGCGGCGGCACGGTGACGGTGTCGTCGGGCGGCGCGCTCGGTGACTACCTCGAGAAGGCCTGCCCGGACGCGCCGTCGCTCGCGCGCGCCTACGGCGCGGCGCTGGACGCGGTCGGCACCGACCACCTCGACGTCGACGTCGAGACCGACAGCGGCCGCGAGGTGTCGTCGCGCCGCATCGCCGAGGCCCTCGCCCTGCTCCAGCGCGAGCGCGGCACGCGGGTGACGCTGACCGTGCAGATCGACGGCGTGAGCGAGGGCATGAGCGCCGACGCCGTCGACCTCGTCCGCGAGGCCACGACCGCCGGCGTCGCCGCGCGCGTGAACCTCATGGTCATGAACTTCTCGTACGAGGGCGCCTGGGCGGACGCCATGACCGGTGCCGCGCGCACCGCCGTCGGCCAGCTCGAGGCCCTCTGGCCGGGCAGCGACCCCGTCGACGTCCGACGGCGCACCGGGATCACGTTCATGCTCGGGCGCAACGACATGGACATGACGACGACGCCCGAGGACGCGCAGGCCGTCGTCGAGGACGCCCGCGGCAACGGCTACGGCGGCGTCGGCTTCTGGGCGCTCGCCCGGGACAACGGCTCCTGCCCCGGCACCGAGGACGAGACGGACGACTGCAGCGGCATCGAGCAGGAGCCCTGGGCGTTCACGCGGATCGCGCAGGGCTTCACCGCCCCTCGCTGATCACGGCCCTACGCTGATCACTGCCCCGTGGTCAGCACCATCCGGAACCGCGCGTCGTTCGCCATCATCCGGTCGTAGGCCTCCGCGGCCTTCTCGAGCGGCATCGTCTCGATCATCGGGCGGACGTCGGTGAGTCGCGCGAAGCGCAGGGTGTCCTCGGAGTCGATCGAGGTGCCCGAGGCGTGCCCGTTGATGCTCGCGACCGGCCCGATGAGGCTCATCGCGTCGACCTGCAGCGGGGTCTCCGCGGCCCCGACGACGAGCAGCTGCCCGCGCCGGTCCAGCCCGCCGACGAGCGAGGAGATCGCCTCGCCGCTGGTCGCGGTGGCCAGCACCACGGTGACGCCGCCCATCTGGGCGAGCGCCCGGGCGGGGTCGCCGGCCTCGCTGTCGACGTAGTGGTGCGCTCCGAGCTCGCGGGCGAGGTCCTCCTTCTCGCGCCCCCGCGACACCGCGACGACCTCGAAGCCCATGCGGGCGGCGAACTGGATGCCGAGGTGGCCCAGCCCGCCGACGCCCTGGACCGCGACGCGGTCGCCCGGACGGGCCGGGCTGGAGCGCAGCGCGTGGTACGTCGTCACGCCCGCGCACATGAGCGGGGCGGCCTCCTCGGGGGAGAGCTCGTCGGGCACGTGGGCCAGTGCGTCCGCCGGGACGACGACGGCCTCGGCGTAGCCGCCGTCGAAGGTCACGCCGGGGATGCGTCCGTTCTCGCAGGTGATGAAGTCGCCGCGGCGGCACGGGTCGCAGTGGTGGCAGGCGCCCCCGAACCAGCCCACGCCGACGCGGTCGCCGGGGTTCCAGTCACCGAGGACGTCGGCGCCGACCTCGTCGACCAGCCCGACCACCTCGTGGCCCGGGACGATCGGGAAGGGCGTCGCCGGCATGACGCCCTCCTTGGCGAACATGTCGCTGTGACAGACCCCGCAGGCCTGCACGCGGACACGGACCTCGCCGCGGCCGGGGGTGGGCACGTCGCGCTCGACGAGCTCGAGAGCACCGCCCGCCTGCGGGACCTGGACTGCGCGCATGGTGGCCACGCCTGTGCCTCCTTGTTCGACTCTCCACCGGTCGTCGATGGCGTACCCGGGCACCCGGGCCTGCACGCGGACCGTCCGGCCCGGTCGGACCTTCACGGTCGGTCGCCGGACCACCCCACCCGGTAGGGTCCGGAGCAGGCACGACGGTGACGCCGGATGCGCGGTGTCGCGAGATTCGGGAGGTGCGAGACGTGAGCACCCAGGTCGACACGGCGGTCCTCCCGGACTCCGGGGACCGGCCCCTCGTCGTCCTCGTCGACGCACCCTCCGGCATGGAGCGGCGCCTCGTCGACCGCTGGCTCGGCCGGGTCCGCGGGGACGGGCGGGCGGGCGGGCGCGGCCTCGAGGTGCTGCCCGCGGACAGCGAGCAGCTCGCCGCGCGCCTGACGCGCGGCGACAACCCGTTGCTCGTCCCCGTGCGGGTGGTGTGGGCGACCGATCCGGAGCCCGACGGCACGCTGCTGCGCCTCGCCGACGTCCTCACCCGCGGTTGGGCGCTGCGCAACCGCGCCCGGGCCGCGCGTCGCAGCCCGCCGCAGCACGAGGTGGTGGTCGGACGCCCGGCCACGGTCCGCGAGCTCCTGCGCCGCCACCGTCGCGAGCGAGACTCCACCGACACCGCCGACTTCGTGCGGTTCGTGGCCCGGCAGGCGACGCTCGCGCTCGACCGCGCCGAGCGCGCGCTCACCGGCAACCGCTTCAAGGTGCCCCGCGAGGTGGCGTCGCAGATCATCGGGTCGGCGCACTTCAGCCGCGAGATCCGTCGGCTGGCCGCCGAGACCGGCCGCCCCGAGGACGACGTCTCCGCCGAGGCGGCCGCCGACCTCGAGAGCATCGTCGCCTCGCTCGACCCCAGCGCCGTCGACCTGTTCTCGGGCGTGCTGCGCCCCATGCACGAGAAGGCGTGGACCGTGCACGCCGACATCGCGGGGCTCGAGCCGCTGCGGGAGCTCAACGCCGAGCACGCCCTGGTCTTCCTGCCCTCGCACCGCTCGTACACCGACCCGTTCGTGCTGGCCGACGTGCTGCGCAGCAACGACTTCCCGCGCAACCACGTCCTCGGCGGCGACAACCTGCGCATCCTCGGGCTCGAGCAGCTCGCGCGACGCAGCGGCATCATCTTCATCCGGCGCAGCTTCGGCGGGGACCCGGTCTACAAGGCCGTGGTGCGCGAGTACTTCTCGTGGCTGTCGGCGAAGCGCTTCAACCTCGAGTGGTACATGGAGGGCGGGCGCACCCGCACCGGGAAGCTCCGGCCGCCGAAGTACGGGCTGCTCTCCGACGTCGCCAGCGCCGTCGAGACCCGGCGCGCCGAGGACGTCTACCTCGTGCCGGTGTCGATCATCCACGACCAGCTCCAGGAAGTGCACCAGATGGCGGCCGAGCAGACCGGCGCCACCAAGACCCCGGAGGGCCTGCGCTGGCTCGCGGGCTACGCCCGGGCGCAGCGCCGTCCGGTCGGCGGGGTGCACGTCAGCTTCGGCGAGCCGCTGTCGCTGCGCGCCGCGCTCTCCGCGGCCAACGACCCGGCGCTCGACGTGCGTCCGAGCCAGGCGGGAGAGGACACCGACGGCGTCGCGGCGGAGGACTCCGCGGCCCGCCGCCTGGCCCTGCAGAAGACGGCGTTCGAGGTCTTCGTCCGCATCAACCGCGTCACGCCGGTGACGCCCATCGCGCTGGCGGCCCTCGCCCTGCTCGGGGTGCGCGACCGCGCGCTGACGCTCTCGCAGGTCCGCCGGGTCGTCGAGCCGGTGCTCGACTACGTCGACGCCCGCGGCCTGCCGCACACCGGCATCGGCTCCCTGCGCACCAACGGCGGCGTCGCGGAGGCGCTCCTCTCGCTGCGCCGGGAGAAGGTGGTCAGCGCCTACACCGAGGGCTCCGAGCCGGTGTTCTCGGTCGAGCGGGGCCACCACATCGTCGCCGCGTTCTACCGGAACTCGGCGATCCACCACTTCGTCAACCGCGCGATCGTCGAGCTCTCGATCCTCGAGGTCGGCGACCTCACCGGCCGGGACGCGCTCGCGCGCGGCTTCCAGGCGGCCCTGGATCTGCGCGACCTCCTGAAGTACGAGTTCTTCTTCCCCGACAAGGAGACGTTCCGCGAGGAGCTGATCCGCGAGCTCACGCTCATCGACCCCGACTGGCAGTCCGGGGTCGACGACGTCGCCCGCACCCAGAAGCTCCTGCGCCAGAGCCGGTTCCTGTGTGCGCACCGGGTGCTCCGGTCCTTCGTCGACGCGCAGTGGGTGGTGGCCGAGCGCCTCGCCGAGCACGACCCCGACACGCCCGTCGACGAGGACGCGCTGCTCGACCGGTCCGCCGCCGTCGGGCGTCAGCTGCTGCTGCAGGGCAAGCTGCACGGGCCCGAATCGCTGTCGCGGGAACTCTTCGCCTCCGCGGTGCGGCTCGCCTCCAACCGGGGTCTCCTGGTCCCGACCCCCCCTCGTGAGGGGGAACCGGACCTGGCGACCCGTCGCCGGGCGTTCGCCGCGGAGATTCGCGGGGTAGTGGAACGAGTTGTGACCATCGACGAGACCGACGCGACGAACCGACAGGAGTCCGCGGGTGTCCGACCCTGAGACCAGCACGGCGGTCACCGCCGCCGACCTCATGGACGCGGTCGCCGCGGCACCCGAGGGCCCCCAGGTGGGCGCGTTCTTCGACTTCGACGGCACGGTGATCGCGGGCTACTCGGTCACCGCCTTCATGCGTCACCACGTCAAGAACCTCGACCTGCACCCGCGCACGACGATCGAGACGCTGGTCAGCGGCTGGCAGGGCCTGCACGGCGAGGAGGACTTCCGCAAGTTCCTCGGCATCACGCTGCGCACCTGGGCGGGCCGGACGCCCGCGGAGCTCGAGAAGATCGGCAACCAGCTCTTCCGCGACGAGATCGGCCCGAGCGTCTACCCGGAGGCGTGGCGCCTGATCCGCCTGCACCTGGAGAAGGGCCACACGGTCGTCCTGGCGAGCTCGGCCACCCGGTTCCAGGTGGAGCCGGCCGCGAAGGCCCTGGGCGTCGACCACACGATCTACACGGCCGTCGAGGTCGGCGAGGACGGCACGCTCACCGGGCACCCCGACGGCCGCTCGCCCTACGGCGAGGGCAAGGCCGCGGCGGTCAAGGAGTTCGCGGCGAGCCACGACGTCGACCTGGACGCGAGCTTCGCGTACTCGAACGGCGGCGAGGACGTCCCCTTCCTGGCGACCGTGGGCCACCCGGCCGCGGTGAACCCCAGCGCGGGACTGCGCCGGGACGCTGCGGAACGCGCCTGGCCCGCACTCGACTTCGACGGCCGCCCGTGGACCACGCCGATCGAGATCGGCCGCACCGTGGCGACGTTCGCCGGGATGATGGGCGGCTTCGCCACCGGCCTCGGCCTCGGCCTGCTCGGCGGCTCGCGGCGCGCCGGGCTCAACCTCGGCATCGGGCTCGGCGGTGACCTTTCGCTGATGGCCTCGGGCGTCTCGCTCGACGTCCACGGGGCCCGGCACATCTGGGAGGCCCAGCCGGCGGTCTTCCTGTTCAACCACCAGAGCCAGCTCGACGTCCTCGTCCTGGGCGGGCTCCTGCGCGGCAACTTCGCGCCGGTGGCGAAGAAGGAGCTGGCCAACGACGTGCTGTTCGGCGGGCTCATGCGCCTGCTCGAGACGGCGTTCATCGACCGCGCCGACAACGCCCAGGCCCGCAAGGCCCTCGAGCCCGCCGTCGAACGGCTGCGCGAGGGCACCTCGATCGTCATCGCCCCCGAGGGCACCCGCTCGCCCACCCCGACGCCGGGCAAGTTCAAGAAGGGCGCGTTCCACCTGGCCATGCAGGCCGGCGTGCCGATCGTCCCGCTCGTCTTCCGCAACACCGGCGAGCTGATGAGCCGCAACGCGCTGATCATCCATCCCGGCGTCGTCCAGGTCGCCGTGCTGCCGCCGATCGACGTCTCGTCCTGGACCCGCGCGGACCTCGACGAGCGCATCGAGGGCGTCCGGCAGTCCTACATCGACACGCTGGCCCACTGGCCGGGCGAGGGCTGACCGGGCGGCGGTCAGCGACCCCTCCGCCGGCGATCTGCCCCTCGTGCGGAGGAGCACGAGGGGCCGTCGCTTCGGCGGTTAGCGACCCCTGAACACCGGCGGCCGCTTCTCCGCCCGGGCCCGGCGACCCTCGACCAGGTCCTCGCTCGCCCAGCAGGCGTCGAAGGCCGCGGCGACGTCGTCGGGCACCGGCGCGTCCTCGAGCAGCCGGGCGACGGCGAGCTTGTTGTAGGCCAGCGTGAGGGGCGCGAGGGCGGCCATCTCGGCGGCCCACGCGAGCGCGGTGTCGCGGTCGCCGACGCGGTCGACCAGGCCGGCGGCCCGGGCGGCGTCGTGGTCGAGGCGCTCGCAGGCCAGCAGGATCCGGCGCGCCGCGCCGCCGCCCGCGACGAGCGCGAGACGGCGCACCGTCCACGGGTCGACGGCGAGGCCCAGGCCTGCGGTGGGCAGCCCGAACACGCCCGCCTGGTCGACGACGCGCAGGTCCGCGGCGAGCGCGAGCTGCGTGCCGGCGCCGATCGCGGGCCCGTGCACCGCGGCCACGACGGGCACCGGCACCTCCGCGAGCCGGTGGAGCATGCCGTAGAGCGCGGCGAGGAAGTCCCGGTCGCCGACCGTGTCGAGGTCCGCGCCGGAGCAGAACGCCGTGCCCTCGCCGGTGAGCACGAGCACGCGGGCGCCGTCGGCGAGGGCGGCGTCGACGGCCGCGTGCAGGTCGCGGCAGTGCGCGGTGTCGAGGGCGTTGCGCCGCTCGGTGCGGTCGAGGCGGATCTCGTGGACCGCGCCGTCATGGCGCCGGGTACCGATCACGCGCCGATCATCCCCGGCGGTCGGGTCGCCGCGCGACCACACCCCACAGCCCGCTCGCCGTCTCCTCGGCACGCGGCACCGCGCCCTCCGGGCTCCAGTGCGGCGCGGAGACCCATCCGGGGCCGACCAGCTCCAGGCCCTCGAGCCACGGGTCCATGTCCTCGGGGTCCCGCAACGTCGGCGCGTAGCTCCAGCCACCGTGGTTGATCGTCGACCACGTGTGGACGTCGGGCCGCCCGACGCTCGTGAGGTGCGAGATCGCGACGCCGCTCCCCGGCGCGAGCGCCTCGCGGTAGCGGCGCATCGCGACCGCGGCCACCGCGTCGGGCACGTAGTGCAGGACGCCGACGGCGAGCACCCCGACCGGCCGCGTGAGGTCCAGGAGGTCCCGGACCTCGGGCGCGGCCAGCACCGTCTCCGCGTCGCCCGCGTCGGCCATCAGCACCGAGACGCCTTCGTGGCGCGCGACGACACGCCGGGCGTGCACGACCGCGACCGGGTCGTAGTCGACGTAGGCCACCCGGGCCCCGGGGTGCACGCGGCGCGCGCGGACGTGGACGTGGTCGACGGTCGGCAGGCCCGAGCCCAGCTCGAGGAACTGGTCGATGCCCTCGGCGCACCAGTGGTCCACCACCGCGGCGGAGAAGCGTCGGTGGCCCCGGCACAGGTCGCCCATGGCGGGCAGGACCTGATCCACCTCCGCGGCGAACTCCCGGTCGACGACGGTGTTGTCGTCGCCACCGAGATAGTGGTCGAACACGCGCGCCAGATTCGGCGGCGTCTCCTCGTCGTCCGGCCCGAGATCGGTCATTGGTCACTCCCCCCGGTGCGCATCCTCTCCCACCGGCCGGTCCACCCGGCGGCAACGGCACACCGACGGGCAGGATTCGGGTCATGACCGCGCCGTCGCCGCACCGCCGCCAGGACCCCGCTCCGGAGATCCCGGACGCCCTGTTCGCCGACGACGCCGTCGAGAACCGCTGGCGGGGCCGGTTCACGGCCGCGCGCGTCTCGGTGCCCGATTGGGCGCGGGATGCCCCGGACCACAGCGTCTACTCGTCGAACGCCACCGGGACCTGGGAGATCTACGCCTGGGACCGGTCCACGGACACCCATCGGCGGGTCACCGATCGGCCGAACGGCACACGGGGCGGCGCGGCGAGCACCGACGGCACCGCGATCTGGTGGTTCGACGACACCGACGGCGACGAGTTCGGGGTGTGGGTCCGCGAGCCCTTCGACGGCGGCTCGGCCGAGCCGGCCGTCTCGGGCGCTCAGCCGGGCTACCCGGCGGGGCTCGACCTGGGTCGGCGGACGGTGGCCGTCGGCTGGTCGACCGACGACGGGTCGACGCTCGCGGTCAGCGAGGGCAGTGACGACGGGTGGGGCGAGGCCCGGGTGGTCTACACGCACACCGAGGACGCCGGGATCGGCGCGCTGTCGCGCGACGAGACGCTGCTGGCCATCTCGCACGCCGAGCACGGCGACTCGCGCCACCCGGCGATCCGCGTGCTGCGTGTGCCCGACGGCGTCGCGGTGGGCGAGCGGCACGACGGCGAAGGCAAGGGCCTGGACCCGATCGAGTTCGCGCCGGTCGAGGGCGACCAGCGTCTGCTGGTCGGCCACGAGCGCCGGGGCCGCGACGAGCTGCTGATCTGGGACCTGGCGACCGACACCGAGACGGTGCTCGACATCGACCTGCCCGGCGACCTCACCGCCGGCTTCTACCCCGACGCCTCGGCGCTGCTCGTCGCCCACACCCGCGCGGGCCGCACGACACTGCACCGCTACGACCTCGCCACGGGTGCGCTGTCCGAGCTGCCGACGGCCGCCGGGTCGGTCGGCGGCGCGGACGTGCGCCCCGACGGGACCGTCGAGTACGGCTGGTCGTCGGCGGCGTACCCGTCGTCGGTGCGCGCCCTGCGCCCGGACGGCACCGACACCGAGCTGCTCGCTCCGCCCGGGGACCGACCCGAGCCCTCGGTCGCCCTCGAGGACGCGTGGGTCGACGGGGTCGCCGGTCCCGTCCACGCGCTGTGGACCCGGCCGGCGGGCACGACCGGCCCCGTCCCGACCGTCTTCATGATCCACGGAGGCCCGCAGGCAGCCGACGAGGACCGCTGGTCGCCGGTGCGCGCGGTGTGGGTCGACGCGGGCTTCGCCGTCGTGCACGTGAACTACCGCGGCTCGTCGGGCTACGGGTCGGCGTGGCGGGACGCCATCGAGGGACGCCCGGGCACGACCGAGCTCGAGGACATCGCCGCCGTGCACGACTGGGCCGTCACGTCGGGGCTCGCCGACCCGGCTGCCTGCGTGCTCGAGGGCTGGTCCTGGGGCGGATACCTCACGCTGCTGGGCCTCGGCCGCCAGCCGGAGCGCTGGGCCGTGGGCTGCGCGGGCGTCCCGGTGGCGGACTACCTCGCGGCGTACGAGGACGAGATGGAGCCGCTGCGCGCCTTCGACCGGTCGCTGTTCGGCGGGTCGCCCGAGCAGGTTCCCGAGCGCTACACCGAGGCCTCACCGCTCACGTGGGTGGACGCGGTGCGGGCCCCGGTGCTCCTGCTCGCCGGCGAGAACGACCCCCGCTGCCCGATCCGCCAGATCGACAACTATCTCGACGCCCTGGCCGAGCGGGGGCGGGAGTACGCGATGGTGCGCTACGACGCCGGGCACGGGTCCCTGGTGGTGGCCGAGACCCTGCGGCACACGGTCGCCGAGATCGCGTTCGCCCGCCGCGCGCTCGGGCTCCCCGTCCCCGCCTGACGGACAGGACTCGACGGGCTCAGGCCGTCTTGGCCTGCCACATCCAGTGGGCCTCCTCGAGCTTCGCCGTCTGGGCGATGAGCAGGTCCTGGGTGACCGGGTCGGGCTCGTCGGTGGCCTCGATGCGCTCGCGCATGCGCTCGATGAGGCGGGCGAGGGTCTCGACGACGGCCTCGTTGACGTCCTCGACGTCGCGCCAGCCCTCCTCGGTCTTCTGCAGACCGCTGCTCTTGGCGACGGTCTCGGTACGGCCGTCGGGCGAGACACCGATGGTGGCGGCGCGCTCGGCGACCTCGTCCGAGTAGGTCCGCGCGAGCTCGACGAGCTCGTCGAGGTGCAGGTGCGCCTCGCGGAAGTTGCGGCCGACGACGTTCCAGTGCCACTGCTTGGCGGTCAGCGACAGGTCGACGAAGTCGGCCAGGCTGTCCTGCAGGACGGCGCCGACGGTCTGCTGCGCGTCGTCGGGCAGCGGGCTCGTGATGGGGGCGGTGGCCATGGTGGTGTTCTCCCTTCGAGCACCACGGCCCACCCCACCAGGTGTGTGGGGCGGGCCGTGGCGACGTGTGAGCGCGGGGCTCAGCTCTGGCTGAGCACCTTCTGCTCCTTGCCGGTCAGCTCACGGACGCGGTCCTCGACGCGCTGACCCATGCCCTCGTCGATCGACTTCCAGTAGTCGAACGCGCGGGCGAGGACGTCGTCGCCGACGCCCTTGGCGAGGTGGCCGGAGACGTTCTCGACGAAGCGGTCTCGCATGTCGTCGTCCCAGACCTCGAGCATCATCGTGCGGGCCTGGACCTCGTCGGTGTCCTCGGCGTGCGGCACGTAGGCCGCGCGCTGGATCTGGCCGTCCGAGTACCACGTCGGCGGCTGGATCGTCTCGGTCGTCTGCGGGCCGCCCTTGGTGTTCGGCGCGTAGACCGGGTCCGGCGCGTTCACGACGCGCATCGCGCCCGCCACGGTGTACGGGTGCGCGTCGGTGCCCTGCGGCGAGTTCACCGGGATCTGCTTGTAGTTGACCCCGAGCCGGGCGCGGTGCGCGTCGGCATAGGAGAAACCGCGGGCCAGCAGCATCTTGTCCGGCGACAGACCCAGCCCGGGCGGCTGGTTGTTCGGCTCGAACGCGACCTGCTCGATCTCGGTGTGGTAATCGACCGGGTTCCGGTTCAGCGTCATCTTCCCGACCTCCTGGAGGGGGTAGTCGCTGTGCGGCCACACCTTCGTCAGGTCGAACGGGTTGAACCGGTAGGTCTTCGCGTCCTCGAACGGCATGATCTGCACGTGGAGGGTCCAGCTCGGGAACTCCCCGCGCTCGATCGCCTCGTAGAGGTCGCGCTGGTGGTAGTCGGCGTCCTCACCCGCGAGGCGGCCGGCCTCCTCCTCGGTCAGGCACTCGACGCCCTGGTCCGACTTGAAGTGGTACTTGACCCAGAACTCCTCGCCGGCCGAGTTGATCCACATGTAGGTGTGGCTCGAATAGCCGTTCATGTGGCGCCAGTCCTTCGGGATGCCCCGGTCGCCCATGAGCCACGTGACCTGGTGCTTCGACTCGGGCGAGAGCGTCCAGAAGTCCCACTGCATGTCGTGGTCGCGCAGGCCGTTGCGGGCGAGGCGCTTCTGCGACCGGATGAAGTTCTGGAACTTCATGGGGTCGCGGATGAAGAAGACCGGCGTGTTGTTGCCGACCATGTCCCAGTTGCCCTCGCGGGTCCACAGCTTGAGCGCGAAGCCGCGCGGGTCGCGCCAGGTGTCGGGGCTGCCCCGCTCACCGGCGACGGTGGAGAAGCGGATGATCCCCTCGGTGGTCTCACCGGGCTGGAAGACCGCGGCCTTCGTGTAGGCCGACACGTCCTGCGTGACCTCGAACGTCAGGAACGCCCCGCTGCCCTTCGCGTGCGGCTGCCGCTCCGGGATGCGCTCGCGGTTGAAGTTCGCCATCTGCTCGATCAGGTAGTGGTCCTGGAGGACCAGGGGTCCGTCCGTCCCGACCGTCGCGGAGAACTCGTGGCTGGGCGCCGGGATGCCGGCATCGTCGGTGGCGTCAGAGCGATTCGGGTTGGTCACGTTCGCCTCTCCTCGTGGTGGTGGCTCTCGTGTCTCACCGTGACGGGATCGAACTCGTCCCGTCGGTGCTGGTCAGCGGGGTACCCGCTCGCGCAGCCCGGCAGGCCGGGCAGGTGCCCCAGAAGACGATCTCGGCCTCGTCGACGACGAAGCCCCCCGCGTCGGACGGGGCGAGGCACGGACGCTCGCCCACGACGCAGTCGACGTCGGCGGTCGCGCCGCACGCGCGGCAGACGACGTGGTGGTGGTTGTCGCCCGTGCGTGTCTCGTACCGCGCCGCCGAGCCCGCGGGCTCGATCCGGCGCACCAGGCCGGCGTCCACGCACGCGGCGAGGACGTCGTACACGGCCTGGGTGGACACCGACCCCAACCGGCCCCGCACCGCCGACGCCACGGCGTCGGCCGTGGAGTGGGGGTGCTCGCCGAGGACACCGAGCACCGCCTGGCGAGGCGCGGTGACCCGCAGCCCGGCCTGGCGGAGCCGTGCCCGCGGGTCGGCCACGTGGTGGCGCGGATCCGCAGGAGACGCGACCGCAGGCATCGCTGCGGGGACGCCCTCGGGCTCGGTCCGTGAGGTCATGATGACCCCAAGGTGCCACCGAGACTGGAACGAGTCAAGAAAAGCGGGCGACAGCGCCTCAGCTCCGGACGAGCTCCTCGGCGATCTCGTAGGTGTTCAGCGCCGCACCCTTGCGCAGGTTGTCACCGCACACGAAGAAGTCGAGGGTGTCCGGGAAGTCCAGCGCCTGCCGCACGCGCCCGACGTACGTCGGGTCCTCCCCGACGACGTCCGCGGGGGTCGGGAAGCGCTTCGCCTCCGGCTCGTCGACCAGCACGATCGAGGGCTGGGCGGCGAAGACCTGGTGCGCCGTCGCGACGTCGACGGGGCCGGCGAACGTGGCGTGCACGGCGATCGAGTGCGTGGTGATCACCGGGACACGTGTGCAGGTGGCCGACACCTTGAGCTCGGGCAGACCGAGGATCTTGCGGGACTCGTTGCGGACCTTGAGCTCCTCGGAGGTCCAGCCGCCGTCCCGCAGCGAGCCCGCGAACGGCACGACGTTGAGCGCCAGCGGGGCGTTGAACGGGGAGTCCTCGGAGAGCCCGGCGGCCGCGAGGGCCTCGGCGATGTCGCCCTTGCGGTTGCCCACGTCCTTGCCGGCGACGGCGGCGAGCTCGGCGCGCAGGCGGTCGATGCCCTCCTGGCCCGCCCCGGACGCGGCCTGATAGCTGGCGACGACGAGCTCGCGGAGCCCGAAGGCGCGGTGCAGGGCACCGAGAGCGGCCATCATCGACAGCGTCGTGCAGTTCGGGTTGGCGACGATGCCCTTCGGCCGCGTGTGCGCCGCCTCCGCGTTGACCTCGGGCACGACGAGCGGGACCTCGGGGTCCATGCGGAACGCGCCGGAGTTGTCGACCGCGATCGCGCCGCGGGACACCGCGACCGGCGCCCACTCGGCGCTGATCTCGTCGGGCACGTCGAACATCGCGATGTCGATGCCGTCGAAGGCCTCGGGCGCGAGCGCGACGACCTCGATCTCCTGGCCGCGCACCGTGAGGCGCTTGCCCGCCGAGCGCGGCGAGGCGATCAGGCGGATCTCCGACCAGGGCACGGTCTCCCGCGCGTTGATGATGTCGATCATGACGGAGCCCACGGCCCCGGTCGCGCCGACGATGGCGAGGGTGGTCATGGTCAGCGTCCTGTTCCCGCGTGCACCACGGCCTCCTCGTCGCCCCCGAGGTCGAAGGCGGCGTGGAGGGCGCGGACGGCGTCGTCCAGCTGGGTGTCGCGCATGAGCGCGGAGATCCGGATCTCCGAGGTGTTCATCATCTCGATGTTCACGCCGGCGAGCGCCAGCGACTCGCAGAACGTCGCGGTGACGCCCGGGTGGCTGCGCATGCCGGCGCCCACGAGGGTCACCTTGCCGATGTGCTCGTCGTAGATGACGTCCTCGTGCCCGACCTCGCCCTGCACGGCGGACAGGGCGGCGACGCCCTTCGGGCCGTCCTTGACCGGGAGGGTGAAGGTCACGTCGGTCTTGCCCGTCTTCAGGTGCGACACGTTCTGCAGCACCATGTCGATGTTGATCTCGGCGTCGGCGACCGCGCGGAAGATGCGCGCCGCGAAGCCGGGCTGGTCGGGCACGCCGACCACCGTGATCTTGGCCTCGGACCGGTCGTGCGCGACGCCGGTGAGGACGGCCTGTTCCACGCTGAGCTCCTCGATCGACCCGACGATCGTCGTGCCGGGCTTGTCGTTGTACGACGAGCGCACCCGCAGCGGCACGCCCTCGCGGCGGGCGTACTCCACGGCGCGCAGGTGCAGCACCTTGGCCCCGCACGCGGCCATCTCGAGCATCTCCTCGTAGGTGATGGTCTCGAGCAGCTTCGCGTTCGGGACGATGCGCGGGTCGGCGGAATACACGCCGTCGACGTCCGTGTAGATCTCACACACGTCGGCCTTCATGGCCGCGGCCATCGCGACCGCGGTCGTGTCCGACCCACCGCGGCCGAGCGTCGTGATCTCCTTCGAGTCCGCGCTGACGCCCTGGAACCCCGCGACGAGCGCGATGTGGTCCTCGGCGAGGGCGGCGTGGATGCGCCCGGGGGTGACGTCGACGATGCGGGCGTCGCCGTGCTTCCCGGTGGTGATCATGCCGGCCTGCGAGCCGCTGAACGACCGCGCGCGCCCGCCCTGGGCGTTGATCGCCATGGCCAGGAGCGCGTTGGAGATGCGCTCGCCCGACGTCAGCAGCATGTCCATCTCGCGCGGTGGCGGGCTGGGATGCACCTGCATCGCGAGGTCGGTCAGCTCGTCGGTGGTGTCACCCATGGCGGACGCGACGACGACCACGTCGTGCCCGTCCTTGCCGGTACGCACGATCCGCTCGGCCACTCGCCGGATGCGGTCGGCCGACTGCACCGACGAGCCGCCGTACTTCTGGACGACGAGTACCACCGCGACGGACCTCCACCTGCTGGTCGGCGAACGGCTCCGACCCTATCCGAGGCCCGCGGGCTCACGAGGTGGCTGTCACCACCGTGGAGCGGCTACGGCGCGAGGGCGTTGAGCAGCTTGGAGACGACGATGCCGATCACGAGCCACACGACCGCGGCGAGCCCGAAGTTCAGGATGATCCGCAGCGACTCGCTGGCGGGCAGGAACAGGTCCCCGATGCCCAGCGTCAGGTTGTTCGCGAGATCGCGGAAGAAGATCGTGATGCCGTTGGCGGGGTTGGCCCCGGCCACCGCGAGGATCACGTGCACGACGAGGATCGCCGCGAAGATGACGGTGAGGATCCGGATGACGGATGCCGCCACGGTGAGGACCTTGCGGACTAGTGCGCGCATGTCCTCGGAGGTGTGCGAACGCCGCTGTTCGGACGTGTCCGTGCTCGCATCCTGCGCCATGCGCGACATCATGGCACGTTGGTTGACTGGCCGGTAGCCGAGGGTGCGACCTGTGTCACCGAGGCGCTCCTTCGCAGGTCGGGGGCCTGATCAGGGGTCCGCGGGCCCCTCCGTCCGGGGTCCCGGGGTACCGGACCACGACGTGCCGGGGCTACCGTGGCGGACGATGTTCTCCGCGCCCGCAGCCCCGGCCATCACCCCGGGCCTGCTTCTTCGCCGCCGCGGCGGGGTCTGAAAGGACCGGCCCCCTGCCGCGGGTGATGCGCGCTGCCGGTCGCCATCCCTCGCAGTGCTGCAGGATCCAGGAGCGCGACACCCCATGAGCATCACTCCCGGCACGTCGATGAACGACGAGCCGATCGCCGACATCCGTTCGACCGTCGTCCATCCCGACGGCGACATCCCCGACGGCCAGCCGGCCTGGAACACCCAGCGCCCCAGCCGCATGCCGGTGCAGCGCTACCGGCGCTTCGCCGACGTCGTCGAGAAGATCTCGCTGCCCGACCGCACCTGGCCGGACCGCGTGATCGACAAGACCCCGCTCTGGGGCGCGGTCGACCTGCGCGACGGCAACCAGGCCCTCATCGACCCGATGTCGCCCGCGCGCAAGCGCCGCATGTTCGACCTGCTCGTGCGCATGGGCTACAAGGAGATCGAGGTCGGCTTCCCCGCCGCGTCGCAGACCGACTTCGACTTCGTCCGCGAGATCATCTCCCACGGCGCGATCCCGGCCGACGTCCGCATCCAGGTGCTGACCCAGGCCCGGCCCGAGCTGATCACGCGCACGTTCGAGTCCCTCGAGGGCGTGCACTCGGCGGTCGTCCACCTCTACAACTCGACCTCGATCCTGCAGCGGCGCGTGGTCTTCCGTTCCGACCGCGCCGGCATCACGAAGATCGCGGTCGACGGGGCGACGAAGGTCCGCGAGGAGGCCGAGAAGCGGCCGGGCACCGACTGGCGCTTCCAGTACTCGCCCGAGTCGTACACCGGCACCGAGCTCTCCTACGCCAAGGAGATCGTCGACGCCGTCGGTGACGTCTGGGAGCCGACGCCCGAGAAGCCGATGATCGTCAACCTGCCGGCCACGGTGGAGATGGCGACGCCGAACGTCTACGCGGACTCCATCGAGTGGATGCACCGGAACCTCGCGCGCCGCGACTCGATCATCCTGTCGCTGCACCCCCACAACGACCGCGGCACCGGCGTCGCCGCCGCCGAGCTCGGCGTCCAGGCCGGCGCCGACCGCGTCGAGGGCTGCCTGTTCGGCAACGGCGAGCGCACCGGCAACGTCTGCCTGGTGACCCTGGGCATGAACCTGTTCAGCCAGGGTATCGACCCGCAGATCGACTTCTCGGACATCGACGAGGTCCGCCGCACCGTCGAGTTCTGCAACCAGCTGCCCGTCGGCGAGCGCCACCCCTGGGGCGGCGACCTCGTCTTCACCGCGTTCTCGGGCTCGCACCAGGACGCGATCAACAAGGGCCTGCAGGCGATGGCGGCCGAGGCCTCGGAGGCCGGGCACGACGTGTCCGAGCACCCGTGGGAGGTCCCGTACCTGCCGATCGACCCGAAGGACGTCGGCCGTACCTACGAGGCGGTCATCCGGGTCAACTCGCAGTCGGGCAAGGGCGGCGTCGCCTACCTGATGAAGACCGAGCACCAGATGGACCTGCCGCGACGCCTGCAGATCGAGTTCTCGCGCCGCGTCCAGGAGGTCACCGACTCCGAGGGCGGCGAGGTCTCGGCCAAGGAGATGTACGACATCTTCACCGAGGAGTACCTGCTGCGCCGGGTGCCCCTGGAGCTCGTCAGCTCGCGGGTGTCGACCCACGACGACGGCAAGGCCGAGCTAAGCGCGACGCTGAAGGTCGAGGGCGACCTGCACGAGGTCACCGGCGTCGGCAACGGCCCGATCGCCGCCTTCGTCGACGCCCTCGCCACCGTCGGCTACGACGTCCGCGTCCTGGACTACGCCGAGCACGCGATGTCCGCCGGCGACGACGCCCGTGCCGCGGCCTACGTCGAGGCGGCCGTCGGCGACGTCGAGGTCTGGGGTATCGGCATCGACGGCTCCATCCTCACGGCCTCGCTCAAGGCCGTCGTGTCGGCGATCAACCGCGCGATGCGCTGACGTTCCCGACTCCGGTGGCGGAACCCGCGCTGAGCGCGGGTTCCGTCACCGAAGTCGGCAAGATCTCGGAACGTGGAGCGGACGTCTCGCTGAGCGGAGCGTTCGCTCCACTGTCCCGGATCTTGGTTAGGGGAGGTCGAACTCCCCGGCCTTGACGCCGGCGACGAACGCCGCCCATGCCTCCGGGCTGACGCGGAGTCGGCCAGCCTGCTCGTTGGCGACGTCCACGACCTCGACGACCTCGGCGGACACCGCGACACCCACGCACTCTCCATCGGAGCAGAAGCTGCTGATCCGGTACTCGTCTTCGTTGCGCATCGATGCGACTCCGTTCGGCGGGTCGCTTCCCACCGCAACGGACGAAGGCGCGGATTTCAAGCGTCGTGAGAGGAAAACGACTGCGGGATGCCGAGGTCGAACTCGCCAGCCTTCACTCCGGCTACGAACGCCGCCCATTCCGTCCGCGTGAAGCGCAACGCCGACGCGGCAGTTGACTTGGTGTCAACGACCTGGACCTCGTCGACGTCGATCGCAACTCCCACACACGTGCCGCCGCTACAGAAACTGCTCGTCTTCACCAGCACACGAGCATCACGATGCGGCTGCACTGCGGCATCATCCTAGTCTGCGCAACGGTGCGCCAGGCACGATCACCCGTCTGAGCGGTCGATGCGACGAACGGCTCGCTTCAGGAGAGGAATGGACTCGGCCTCGCTCAAGGCGGTGGCATAGAGCCCCTCGAGCCAGCGGCCGTGGTCGGCGATCTCAGCAGGATCCGCCAGAAACTCTCCGCCAGTCTCGGGGCGTTCGACGTACACGAGCCCGTGTTCAATCCCTTCAGAGAAGTCGAGCTTGGCGAAGGCACCCCGGCTCCCCCGGACCAGCCCGGCCGAGAACGGCAGCACACGAACGTCCACGTGCTCAGCCTCGGCCACGGCAAGAAGGTGCTCGAGTTGCGCCTGGAGGATCGCGGGCGAACCCACGACCCGGTGCAACGTCGACTCGTCGAGCACACAGTGGAACGAAAGGCCGTGATCCGAGGTCAGGGCCTCCTGTCTACGCATCCTGACCTCGACGAGCTTCTCGACGTCCTCGCTGGGCATGGCTGCCGAATACGCGCTGCGGAGGACGGCCCGGGCGTAGTCGCGGGTCTGGAGAAGCCCGTGCAGGACGTACGGCTCGTAGGCACGGATGCGCGAGGCATCCCACTCCAACTCAACGTACGTACCCATCGCCGATGGCAGGACGTCGGCGTAGGCCTGCCACCACATGGGCTGCTGCCCGGTCCGGGACCACTCGAGGAGCCGTTCGCGCTGATCCCCGTTGGGCACGGCATAGACGTCGAGCATGTCTCGCACGTCGCGCCACCGGGGCACACCCTTGCCGTTCTCCAAGCGGCTGATCTTCGAAGGCGAACACTCGAGGCGACGGGCTACGTCCTCGAGCTTGAGGCCCTGCCCTTCGCGGAGACGCTTCAGCTCGCCGCCGAGGCGGCGGCGCGTCACGACTGGGCCGGGCGAGCGGGTCATCGATAGCCCTCCGACGCTTGCGGTTGCCATGCCGCCCCCCGTCAGCCCTCCTGGAGCCACGGTAGACCTCTGGAGCGATTACGTCACGCATCCTCATAGTGCAATTGCACATGGCACTTGTGCGACGGGATGGCATGCCGCACTCTCAGACGTGGGGGGACGGGCAGCCCTCGGTCTCCCACTGAAGCGACCCGGAGGAGGCACACCCTTATGACCGGATCGAGGAACGAGCGCTCAGGGCGCCGTCGCGGAGCCGTCCGCGGGCCGACATGACCGCGATGACGATCATCGTTCTGATGATCGTCTTCTGGACCCTGTTCGTCATCGGGGTGCTCATCGGCATGTCCGTGCATCGCGAAGCCACGCGTCGTCGTGTGCACCGGCTGGACCTCGAGGAGTACAGGCGGGGGCGCCGGCGACTCGAGGCAGCGAGACGCGGTGGCCAGGAGCCGGACGAGGACTAGAAGGCGCGGCGACCTGCGAGGGCCCGACCGAGCGTGAGCTCGTCGGCGAACTCGAGGTCGCCGCCCATGGGGAGGCCGGAGGCCAGCTTGGTGACGCTGAGCCCCGGGAAGTCGCGCAGCAGGCGCACGAGGTAGGTGGCCGTGGCCTCGCCCTCGGTGTTCGGGTCCATGGCCAGGATGACCTCGGCGATCTCCGGCTCGTCGCCGGCGCCGCCGATGCGGGTGAGCAGCTCACGGACGCGCAGCTGATCGGGGCCGATGCCCGAGAGCGGATCGAGCGCCCCGCCCAGGACGTGGTAGCGACCGCGGAACTCGCGGGTGCGCTCCACCGCCATGACGTCCTTGGGCTCCTCGACGACGCAGACCACCGTCGCGTCGCGCCGGGCATCGCTGCAGATGCGGCAGCGGGGCTGCTCGGAGACGTTGCCGCAGACGTCGCAGAAGACGACACCGACCTTGACCTTCTGCAGGGCCTCCTGCAGGCGCGTCACGTCAGCCTCCTCGGTGGCGAGGAGGTGGAAGGCGATGCGCTGGGCGCTCTTGGGACCGATGCCGGGCAGGCGGCCCAGCTCGTCGATCAGGTCTTGGACCGGTCCCTCGAACACCCGACGAACCTACTGACCCGGCAGGCCCAGCCCGCCGCCCATGTCCCCGAGCCCACCGGCGAGCGGGCCCATCTTCTCGGCCTGCAGCTCGGCCGCGGCCTGCGCGGCGTCGGCGATCGCGCCGACGATGAGGTCCTGCAGCGTCTCGACGTCGTCCGGGTCGACGACCTTCGGGTCGATCCTCACGGAGCGGACCTCGCCGGTGGCGGTCTGGGTGACGGTGACCAGGCCGTTGCCCGCCTGGCCCGTGACCTCGGCCTCGGCCAGCTCCGCCTGGGCGGACATCAGCTGCTCCTGCATCGCCTGCGCCTGCTGCAGCAGCGCGCCCATGTCCATGCCTTCAGGGTTCTGACCGGGTTGCACATCACCACCCTAACCGCGTGCCCGTGGTCGCCGCGGAGCGCGTGGGCAGGCAGGCTGCCTCCCGATGGACGAGACGACCGATCTGCTGCACCGCCTCCTCGAGGTCACCACCTGGCGCGCCTTCGACGTGGACGCCCAGGGCCGCATCCTCGCGGGGTACGACGGGTCCGGGACGGTGCAGCTCATCGAGCTGCGTCCCGACGGAAGCCGGGTTCCCCTCACGGCCCTGTCGGGCGCCTGCCACGGGCGGTACCTGCCGGGCACGCGGCGCGTCGTCGTCTCCCACGACGCCGGCGGCGACGAGCGTGCCCAGCTCTCGCTGCTCGACCCGGACGCCGTGACCGAGCCGGTCGGCGAGGACGGGCTCGTCCCGCTCGTGCACGACCCCGCGTACATCCACGGTCTCGTCGAGGTCCTCCCGACCGGCGAGGTCGTCTACACGACGAACCGGCGCAACGGCGTCGACTTCGACCTCGTCGTCCGCCGCGTCGGCGACGGCACCGAGACCGTCCTCTACGACGGCGGCGGGATGGTCGGCGGCGCCGCGGTGAGCCACGACGGCACGCGCGCGCTGATGACGCGGCCCGGACGTCCGGCGCTGAGCTCGCAGGTGCTGCTGCTCGCCGGCGACACGACCACCGAGCTCACCGACGCCGGGGAGCACGCCCGCTACCTCGGGCCGCAGTGGCTGCCCCGGGGCGAGGCGGCGGTGATCACCACGGACTCCGGGCGCGACCACCTCGGCGTCGCCCGGCTCGACGTCCGCAGCGGCCAGCTGACCTGGCTGGTGACCGACGACGAGCACGACGTCACCGCCCGGCTGTCCCCGGACGGCGAGACGCTGCTGGTGGTGACCGACGACGACGGCACGAGCCGGCTCGCCGTCCACGACGTCGACGGCACCTTCCGGCACGCGGTCGGCCTGCCCGCCGAGCTGCGCGGCGGGGTCGCCGACTTCCTCGCCGTGCCGCGCTGGTCGCCCGACGGCACCGGGCTCGCGATCACGTGGACCGACCCCGCGACCCCGGCCGACGTCCTGCTCGTCGACGCCGCGCGCGGCCGCTCCGGCGTGGTGGCCTCGTCCCGCGAGCCGCTGGCGGACCTCGACCTCGCCGCCCCCACCAGCCACGGCGTGCCGACGCCGGACGGCGAGACCGTGCCGTGCTTCGTCTACGCGCCCGCGCAGCCGTCGGGGTCGAGCGTGACGATCGTGCACGGCGGGCCCGAGGGGCAGTCGGTGCGCGCGTTCTCGCCGATCGTCCAGGCCCTGGTCGGCGCCGGGCACACCGTGCTCGTGCCGAACGTGCGCGGCTCGGTGGGCTACGGGAAACGCTGGTACTCGCTCGACGACGTCGAGCTGCGCCTCGACTCCGTCGCCGACCTCGCCGCCCTGCACGCCTACCTCCCCCGCCTCGGGCTCGACCCCGCGCGGGCGGCGCTGTGGGGCGGCTCGTACGGCGGCTACATGGTGCTCGCCGGGCTGGCCTTCCAGCCCGAGCTGTGGGCGGCGGGCGTCGACATCGTCGGCATCTCGTCGCTCGTGACGTTCCTGGAGAACACCTCGCCCTACCGGCGCGCCCACCGCGAGCGGGAGTACGGCTCGCTGGAGCGCGACCGCGCGTTCCTCGAGCGCGCGTCGCCGCTGACGCGCATCGGCGACGTGCGTGCGCCGTTGTTCGTCATCCACGGCGCGAACGACCCGCGGGTGCCGCTCTCCGAGGCCGAGCAGGTGGCCGCGGCGGTACGGGCGAACGGCGTCGAGGTGGAGATGGTGGTCTACGACGACGAGGGCCACGGGCTGGCCAAGCGCGCCAACCGGCTCGACGCCTACCCCCGGGCCGTCGCGTTCCTGGGCCGCGCCCTGGGCTGACCGCGACCGCCATCCGATCTCCGGGCACTGCTCACCGCGCGTTCATCCCCTGCCCCGACTCCTCGGTTGGGGTGGCGGCGTGGTCACCCCCAGCGACACGGGTCGGACGCCGCTGCGCTCCGTCTCCCCGCGACCCCGCGTGCTCGTGCTCAGCGCCTCGATCGGCCAGGGTCACGACGGCGCCGCCCGCGAGCTCGTGCGGCGGCTCGACCGTCGCGGCGTCGCCGCCGACGTGCTCGACTGGACCGACCTGCTCCCGGTGTGGGGCCGTCGCGCGCTGCGGGACCTGTACGCGCCGACCGTGCATCGCACGCCGGCCCTGTTCGACCGCCTCTTCACCGACCTCGAGCACCCGCGACGCCCGGCCAGCCTCGTCACACAGCGTCTGATCACGGTGGCCGAGCGGCCGGTGCTCGACGCGGCGCGCGGCGCCGACGCCGTCGTCACGACCTACCCGCTCGCCGGCCGGACCCTGGGCGGGCTGCGCGCCGACGGCCGGCTCGCGGTCCCGACGCTGACCTACCTCACCGACCCCGCCGCGCACCGCCTCTGGTGCCACCCGGGGCTCGACGAGCACCTCACGGTCACCGAGGCGACCGCCGCCGACGGCGCGCGCTACGGCGTCGCCCTGCGCAGCGTCGGGCCGCTGTGCGCGCCGCGCTTCTCGCGTCCGATGCCCGTCACCACCCGAGCGCGGGTGCGGGACGAGCTCGGCGTGCCCGGCGACGCCCCCACCGCGCTCCTCGTGACCGGCTCGCTGGGCATGGGCGACGTGGAGGACACCGTCGACGCGCTGGGGCGCCATCCGCGGGCCTGGGCGGTCGTCGCCTGCGGGCGCAATGCCCGGCTGCGGGCGCGTCTGGCCGGGCGGGAGCGCGTCGTGACGCTCGGCTGGCGCGACGACGTCCCCGAGCTCATGACCGCCGCCGACCTGCTCGTGCACAACGCGGGCGGGCTCTCGTGCACCGAGGCCCTGGTCGCGGGCCTGCCCGCCGTCACCTACCGGCCGATCCCCGGACACGGGCGCGCCAACGCCGCGGTGCTCGACGCGGCGGGGCTCGCGCCCTGGCTGCGCGAGCCCGACGAGCTCGTCGACGCCGTGGACCGTCACGGCGCGCGGCCCGCGCGCCGCCGCCCGCCGCGCCCGTGGTGGACCGAGGAGCGCGACGCGTCGGCCGTCGTCGCCCGGTACGCGGGTGCGCTCGCGCCGGACACGGAACTCGCAGCGGTGGGGTGAGGACGGCGTGCCCGCCGAGGTCTTCGCCCTCGGCTCGGCCCTCGCGGCCGGGACGGCGGTGGTGGCCCAGCAGCGCGCGGCCCACGAGCTCGGCGGGGCCGACCACCGGCTGCTCGGCCGCCCGTGGTGGCTCGCCGGCACCGGCGCCTCGGTCCTCGCGAGCCTGCTGCAGGCCGCCGCCCTGACCGACGGTGCCGTGGTCGTCGTCCAGGCGCTGGTCGCGACCGCGGTCGCGTGGACCGCGGTCGGCGAGGCCGTCCTCGAGCGCCGCCGGCCGTCGCGGGGCGTGGTGCTGGGCGTCGTGCTCGCCGTGACCGGCCCGCTGCTGGTCGTCGTCCTCCTCGGCACCACCGGGTCGGGCGCGACGACCGTCGACCTGGCCTCCCCCACCGTCCTCGCGACGCTCGCCGGTGCCGCCGTGCTCGTCGCCGCGGGTCTCGGGTGGGCGCGCCGAACTCCCGGCCCGCCCGGCGCCGTGGGCTTCGCCCTCGCCTGCGGGGTGGGCTACGGGGTGGCGGCGTCGCTGCTGGCGGTGCTCGCCCGTGCCGTGGCCACCGACCGGGGAGCGGTCCTCGCCGATCCGCCGCTGGTGCTCGCGGCGATCCTGCTGGTGCTCGTCGGACCGGCGTCCTTCGTGCTCAGCCAGCGGGCACTCGCCCGCGCCCGGCGCGCCGGGCCCGTCGTCACCACGATCCTGCTCGCCGACCCGCTGACCGCCACGGTCGTCGGTGTCGCGTGGTTCGGCGAGCGGATCGCCCTCGACGTCGCCTCCGCGGGCGGCCTCGTGCTCGCGGTCGGCCTCGCGGTGATCGGGGTCCGCCTGCTGGACCCGGCCCCGCACCCCGTGGCGGCTCGCTAGCGGCCGTCGACGCGCCGCGCGCCGAGCTGCGAGGTCAGCAGCTCCATGGCCGCCTCCTCGGGGTCGACGCGCGCGCCGCCCGCGGTGCCGCCCGGGTCGGCGGCGGCCTCGGCGTACATGTCCTCCTCGGAGACCCTATCGGCGTGCTCGTCCGAACCATCCTCGGGCGGCTCCGGAGGGGGCGGGATGTCCGACGGCGGCGCGGGGCGCCGGGCCGGCGGGGCGTCGCCCGAGCCACCGCGGGCGGGAGCCTCGGCGGGAGGAGCGTCCGCCCGTGGCGGCTGCTCCGGGCGCTGGGGCCGCTCGGGACGCCGCGGCGGGTCGGGGCGCTGACGGGTCTGCTCCGGGCGTCCGCCGCCCCGTGCGCCGCCGCCACCGCCGCCGTCTCCCCCGCCTGTGCCGTGCACCGCCTGCACGGTCCACTGCCCCGAGAGCACGGCCCCGAGCGCCGCGGCGACGTGGTCGGCGCGGTTGGGCTGGGAGAGCTGGCGCGCGAGCGGGGGCGTCGGCATGCCGAGCGTGATCGTCGTGCCCTCGACCGCCGTCACCGTCGCGTTCTGGAGCAGCGCGTGGGTGGGCTTGTTGCGCTCGCGGACCTGGGTCATCACCTCGGGCCAGACCCGGCGCAGTGCCGCGGCGTCGAGCGCCCCGGCGGCCGCCGGGGCGCGCTGGGGCTCCGGGGTCGGCTCGGGCTCGGGCGCCTGCCGGGGCTCCGGGGCCGCGGGGCGCTCGGAGGCCGCGGGACGCTCCTGGGCGGCCGGGCGCTGGGGCGCCGACTGCGGGCGCTCCCGCGGAGCGTCGCGCGGCGGCTCGTCGCGGGCCGCGACGGTGGCCGTCGGCCGGTCGGTGGGCGGGACGACGGTGGCGTCGAGCTCGCCGGCGCGCGGAGGAGCTTCCTCATCGGACCGCTGCGACGGCCGGCTGAAGCGGGAGGACGTGTCGTCGGACGGGCCGGGCGCGCCCACGGCGAGGCGCCGCTCGACGCCCTCGAGGCGCTGGATCATCGCCGCGTCGGCCGACGAGGCGGCGGGCAGCAGCATGCGGGCGCAGACCAGCTCGAGCAGCAGCCGGGCGGCCGTCGCCCCGCGCATCTCGGTGAGCGCGGTGTGCACGAGCTCGGCGTGGCGGGCCAGTGCTGCGGGGCCGAGGCGCTGCGCCTGGTCGACCATCCGCTCCATCTCGTCGGCGGGGACGTCGACGAGACCGCGCTCCCCCGCGTCGGGGACGGCCTGGACGAGGATGAGGTCGCGCAGGCGCTGCAGCAGGTCGGCGGCGAAGCGCCGCGGGTCGTGCCCCGCCTCGACGAGCCGGTCGACCGCCCCGAACACGGCGGGCCCGTCGCCGGCCCCGAGCGCGTCGACGACGTCGTCGAGGATCGCGACGTCGGTGACCCCGAGCAGCCCCACCGCGTGGGCGTAGGTGACACCCTCCTCGCCGGCGCCGGCCAGCAGCTGGTCGAGCACCGAGAGGGAGTCGCGGGCGGACCCGCCGCCGGCGCGCACCACGAGCGGATAGACGGCCGGCTCGACCGTCACGCCCTCCTCGGTGCAGATGCGCTCGAGGAGCCCGCGCAGCGTGCTGGGCGGCAGCAGGCGGAACGGGTAGTGGTGGGTGCGCGAGCGGATGGTGGTGAGCACCTTGTCCGGCTCGGTGGTCGCGAAGATGAAGATCAGGTGCTCGGGCGGCTCCTCGACCACCTTGAGCAGCGCGTTGAACGCCGCCGTGGTGACCATGTGCGCCTCGTCGATGATGAAGACGCGGTAGCGGGAGCTCACCGGCGCGAAGTGGGCGCGGTCGCGCAGCTCGCGGGCGTCGTCGACGCCGTTGTGGCTCGCGGCGTCCATCTCGGTGACGTCGAGCGAGCCGGGGCCGTTCGGGGCGAGCGCGATGCAGGACTCGCAGACGCCACACGGGTCGGGCGTCGGACCCTGCTCGCAGTTCAGCGAGCGGGCGAGGATGCGCGCGCTGGACGTCTTGCCGCAGCCCCGCGGCCCGGAGAAGAGGTAGGCGTGGTTGATCCGGCCGGCGGCCAGCGCCGTGCGCAGCGGATCGGTGACGTGCTCCTGACCGACCACCTCGGCGAACGTCGCCGGCCGGTACCTGCGGTAGAGCGCCAGAGCCACGAGCCCGAGGCTACGCGGGCCCCCCGACGTCGCCGGAGGGGAGATGAAGGGGACCCCGCGCACCCGCCAGAGCCCGCTGACCCTTGCTGCCTTCCGGCCCTGGGGGAGTTCACAGGATGGACGCCGCGCGGGGTCCGTGGCCCAGTGTAACGAAGCCGGTCGATCCGCACGCGAGGCCCGCCCCGACCCCCTCGGCGCCTCCCGCCGGGCTGTATCGTCCCGGGCGGAGGATTGGCCGAGCGGCCTAAGGCGCACGATTGGAAATCGTGTAGGGCTCAACACCCTCACGGGTTCAAATCCCGTATCCTCCGCACCCGCTGACCAGCGGCGACGCCGGCCGGACCCTCGTGGCCCGGCCGGCGTTCGTGCGTCCGGTCCGCGCTGCGGTGCCGCCCCGGCGGTCGGCCGGGACGGCACCGCCGGATCAGCGGGAGGTCCCGCGCCCGCTCGACGCGCCCGAGGTCGACGTCGTCCGCCGCGCCGGCCGGGAGCCCCCGGAGGTCTTCCGGGTGCCGGTGGCCCGGCGCCGCCCGGAGCTGTCCGCGTCGTCGCCGTTCGATCGCCGCGGCGTCCTGTCGCGCTCCCGGGCGTCCCCGCCCGCGCCGTCGCCGTCGGTCCCGGTGTCGGTCCCGGCGTCGGTCCCGGCGTCGGTCCCGGCGTCGGTCCCGGCGTCGGCCCCGGCGTCGGTCCCGGCGTCGGTCCCGGCGTCGGCCCCGGTGTCGGTGTCGGTGTCGGTGTCGGTGTCGGTGTCGGTGTCGACCGGAACGTCGACGTCCTCCGGCGCGGCGACCTCCGCGGTCCCGGTGCCGGTCTCCTCCGGGATGTCGACGTCCACCGGCGCGGCGACCTCCGCGGTCCCGGTGCCGGTCTCCTCCGGGACGTCGACGTCCTCCGGCACGTCGACGTCGAACACGGCGGTGGCCTCGGCGTCCACGTCGTCCTCGCCGCCCCCCGTCGGGACCGCGACGTCGGTGTCGGCCTCCTGCGCGCCGGCGGCCTCCGCCTCGGACGCGGTGACGTCGGCGATCTCCTCGTCGCCGGAGCCCTCGTCGCCGGAGCCCTCGTCGCCGGAGCCCTCGTCGCCGGAGATCACATCCCCGGAACTCGCCTCCCTGGAGCCCTCGTCGGCAGAACTCTCGTCTGCGGAGCTCTCGTCCCTCGGCTCCTCGTCTCCGGAACCCTCGTCCCCGCGCGGGGTCGCGTCGCCCTCCCGCCCGGCGACGTCCTCCCGGGACGCCGGGAGCGCTTCGTCGTCCCCCTGGTCGCCGGAGCCACCCGCCGGCGGCGGTGCGACCGGTGCCGGCGCCACGGTGCGATCCGGGGCCTGCCGCCGCGCCTGCACCGTCGCGGACAGGCGCTCGGCGCCCGCCGCGGCCTTCTCGCTCGCCCGCTCCCCCACGTCGAGCACCGGCGAGGACGCGTGGACGAGCGCGACGGCGAGGCGCCGCTGCGAGTCCACCACCTCGCCGTAGATGCGGAACACGTCGTCGAACCATGTCGCGACGGCGTCGGACACCGTCGGTGATGCCTGGCCGTGCTTCTCGGAGGTCATGCGCCTCCCCATCGTCGTGCCGGATGCCGTCCCGGGTGCTCGAGACGTCAGGAACGCTCCCTGGTGCCCGACGGCCTCGATCGACACGCGGATCACGCGGGGATCGGGCCGGAGTCAGGCCGATCGGCGCAGCGACGCCCACCGGCCGCGCGGGCGCCCGACGCCGACCGCCCGGCATCCGTCCGGCCCCGGCCCCGCCCGACCGCGTCGTCGACGGCTGATGACACGGTGTCGGGCGTGCGCGGACTGCTGATCGCCCTGGTCGTGATCGTCGCCGTGCTGGTCGGTATCGACTTCGCGGCCCGGTGGGTCGCCGAGGACCGCGTGGGGGTGGCCCTGCAGAGCTCGCTGGCCCTGCCGCAGTCGCCGGACGTCGAGATCCGCGGCTTCCCGTTCCTCACCCAGGCCCTCGACGGGACCTACGACGACGTCGGGCTCTCGGCGCCGGGCATCCGCTACGGCGAGCTGCGCGACCTCACACTGACCGCGGACCTCTCCGGGGTGTCCCTGCCGCTGGAGAACCTGGTGAACGGGCAGGTCCGCGAGATCCCCGCCCGGCAGGTCACCGCGGCGGCGCGGGTCAACCCCACCGACCTCGCCCGGCTGCTCGACGTCGGCGACCTGACCATCGAGCCGCTGACCGAGGCCGACCTCGAGCGCCTGCGCTCCGAGGCCGAGGCCGACGACTCCGGCGCCTCGGGCAGCAGCGAGGCGCTGGCCGACGTGGACCCGGCGTCGTCGGTGCGCCTCACGTCGTCGACGACCGTGCAGGGCCAGCAGGTGCAGGTCGCGGTCATCGCGTCGTTCCGGCTCTCCGGCGGGCGCATCACCCTCTCGGCCCGCGACATCCGCGCCGAGGGCGGCGAGGGCGCGGCCGGACAGGTCGCGGCGAGCGCCCTGCGAGCGCGGCTGTCGGGCTTCTCCACCAGCGTCGACCCCGGCGAGCTCCCGTTCTCCATCTCCGCGACGGAGCTGCGCGCCGAGGACGGCGTCCTGGTGGTCTCGGGGACCGCGCGGGACGTCGACCTCCTGGCCCGTCCGGGGTCCTGACACAGTGAGCCCCATGCAGGACATCCGCTGGGGCATCGCGGGACCCGGCCGCATCGCCGCGAAGGTCGCCCAGGACCTGGCCCTGGTCGAGGGTGCGCCCCTCGTCGCGGTCGGCTCCCGCTCGGAGGAACGCGCCCGGGTCTTCGCCGACGACCACGGCGGTGCCGACGTGCGCGCGCACGGCAGCTACCGCGCCCTCGTCGACGACCCGGAGGTCGACGTCGTCTACCTCGCGACGCCGCACCCCCAGCACGCCGCGCTCGCGGTGGCGTGCCTCGAGGCCGGCAAGGCCGTCCTGGTCGAGAAGACGTTCACGGCCACGCTGGCCGGGGCCTGGCGGGTGGTCGACACCGCACGCACCCAGGGCGTGTTCGCGATGGAGGCGATGTGGACCCGCTTCCAGCCCGCCGTGGTGCGGATGCGTGAACTGATCGCGCAGGGCGAGATCGGCGAGCCCCGGTCGGTGCAGGCCGACCTCGGCACGGTGCGCGACGTCGACCCGACCGACCGCCTCTTCTCCCTCGAGCTGGGCGGGGGCGCGCTGCTCGACCTGGGCGTCTACCCCGTGTCGTTCGCCCAGATGGTGCTGGGCACGCCGGACCGCGTCCACGCCGTCGCGTCCCGGGAGACCACCGGCGTCGACGCCGACGGCGCGATGCTGCTGTCCTGGGAGGACGGGCGCTACGCGACGCTGCAGACGTCGTTCCACAGCCCGTCCCCCGGGCAGGCGCGGGTCTTCGGCACCACGGGCTGGATCGACGTCCTCCCCCGCTTCCACCACCCGACGACGATCGTCCTGCACCACGACACGAACGACCCGGGCGAGCGGATCGAGCTGCCCGCCACCGGCTCCGGGCTCTACCACGAGCTCGTCGAGGTCACCGAGTGCCTGCGCTCCGGCGCCACCGAGAGCACGGTGATGCCGCTGGACGACACGCTCGCCGTGCAGGGCGTCCTCGCCGAGGCGGGAGACCAGCTCGGCCTCGTCTTCCGCGAGGACGACACGGCGGTGTGACCAGCGCCTACCCTGCACGCCTACGCCCAGGAGGTGGCATGGACGAGCCGGATCCGGCGGCGCGGGCGACGTCGCCGCACAGCGGACTGCGCCGGGCCACCACCGAGCGCGCGATCCTCGACTGCCTCGCCGCCGAGGACGGCCCGCTCACCCGTGCCGAGCTGGCCCGCCGCACCGCGATCTCCCCACCGGCCATCAGCGAGGCCGTGCGGCGCATGGAGTCCGACGCGGTGCTCGTCGCCGTCGGTCCGCGCTCCGGGGTCCCCGGCGCTGTCGCCACGCTCTACGACCTGGCCCCGGGCACGGGCGTCGTCGTCGCCGTCGAGATCAACCGCACGGTCGTGCGCAGCGCGGTCGGTGACCTCACCGGCCGCACGCTGGAACGGTCCGACCACGACCCGCCCGAGGACGGGCACGTCGTCGCGGCGCGCCTGCACGAGGTCCTCGACACGCTCGCCCAGCGCTGGCTCGGGCACGGACGCCCGGTGCGGGCCGTCGCGGTGTCGATCGCCAACCCCGTCGACCCGGCCACCGGGCGGGTCGTCGAGCTGCGGGAGTCCGCCTTCCCCGCGGGCGTGGTGAGCACCGAGGACGTCCGCGGCGTCGACCCCTCGATGATCGTGCTCGACAACGACGTCAACTTCGCGGCGCTCGCCGAGCGCGACCACGGGGCCGCGTCCGGGACGTCCACGTTCGCCTACCTCTACGTCGGCGAGCGGCACAGCGTCGGCATGGGGCTCGTCCTCGACGGCGTGCTCGTCCGCGGCGCGCGGGGGCTCGCGGGGGAGATCGGCTACCTGCCGCTCGGCGAGGGCACGGGCCGCTTCCGCTTCGGGGAGCAGATCGCGGCGCAGGGACTGCGGGCGACCGCGGACACCCTCGACGCCGAGGTGCTCGCGCAGGCCGGGCGCACGCTCGGGGAGGCCGCCGTCGCCGTGTGCGCAACCGTCGACCCCGCGCTGGTCGTGCTCGGCGGGCCGGTCGGCCTCCTGCCGGGCCTGCTCGCGCACGTCGAGGCCACGGTCGCGGAGCTCGCTCCGCGCGAGGTGCCGGTGACCGCAGGCGCGCTCGGCGAGACCGCGCCGCTGTGGGGCGCGCTGGCCGAGGCCCGCCGTCTCGCGTGGGAGAACCTGGTCTCCGCGCGGGGTTGACGCCGGGTCATCCCAGCAGCCAGCCCGCCGCCTCCTCGAGCACCGCGCGCTCCGCCGCGTGGTCGTGCCCGACCGTCGTCGCGTCGCGGTGGGTGTCGAGCAGGACGTGTGTCGCCCCGAGGTCCCGCAGCTCGTCGAGGTCGGCGCGGATCTGGTCCGGACGGCCCTCGCCGGCGAGGCGGTCGGCGTCCGGCCTGCGCTCGTCGGAGGGGTGCAGCACGATCCGCGGGGCGAGCGCGGGCACCGGCCGGCCGGCCTCGTCCGCGGCGCGGCGCAGCGCCGGCAGTCCCTCGGTCCGCAGCCAGCCCGCGGGCACGCGCAGGGGGTGCCAGGCCTGGCCCCACCGGACGGCGCGCCGGCGGGCGGCGTCGCCGTTGCCGCCGATCCACAGCGGCGGGTGCGGCCGGCGGTGCGGGCGTGGGCGGGTGTCGACGTCGGTGAAGGCGACGTGGCGCCCGGCGAAGCTCACGAGGTCGTCGCTCCACAGGGCGAGCAGCGCGTCGAGGTACTCGTCGGTGATCTCCCCGCGACGCCCCGGGTCGATGCCGAGCGCCGCGAACTCCGAGCGTGCCCACCCGACGCCGACGCCGACGATCAGCCGCCCGTCGCTGAGCTGGTCGAGTCCCGCGAGGCTGCGGGCCGTCTGCAACGGGTCCCGGTACGGCACCACCAGGACGGTGGTGCCCAGCTCGACGCGCCGGGTGACGCCCGCGAGGTAGCCCAGCAGCGTCAGGGGCTCCCAGAACGGGCCCGGGTAGGCGGCGGTGACGTCCGGGGTCGCGGCGACGTGGTCGCCGACCATGAGGAAGTCGAACCCGGCGTCCTCCACCAGGGCGGCCCACGCGCGCAGCGAGTCGACCGTCGCGGCGGGGCCGAAGTTGGGAACGGTGACGCCGATCCTCATCGGCCGACCCCGACGGAGTCGCCGAGGGGGTCCCAGTCCAGCGTCACCGTCTCCCCGGATCGCCGCGACCGCTCGGCCGCCCAGACGATGCGATGGCTCGTCAGCGTCTCGTCGAGACCCGTGAGCACCGCGGACGGGTCGTCGTCGGCGACGGCGCGCAGGAAGGCGCGCACGAGCTCCTCGTCGCCCTCCTGGTGGGGCGGGCGGCCGTCGCCGGGCGTGATCGTCTCGACGGCCTGGCCGGGGTGGGCCCGGAAGTCGTGGAAGCGCAGCGCGTGGCCGTCGCCCTCCACCGCGCCGTGGGTGCCGAACACCCGGGTCTGGCGTGGCGCGAGATCCGAGAACGCGGTGACGGTGTGCGTGGCCGTGATCCCGCTGTCGAACTCGAACGCGACGACCTGGTGGTCGACGACGTCGTTGTCGCAGCAGTAGACGCACCGGCCGTAGGGACCGGTGCGCAGCGCCTCGTCGAGGGCCTCCGCCGTCGGCACCTCGGTGACGGCCCCGAGCAGCTGGTGCTCCCACTCCGGATCACCCAGGCACGAGCGGTAGAGCCGCGGCGCCGAGTACGGGCAGGTCGGCTCGACCGCGCAGTCCAGGCAGCGGGACGACGCACCCTCGGGCTGCTTGTCGGACCGGAAGTGGCTCAGCCGGCCGAACGAGGACAGGCGGGTGGGGCGGGCGCCGACGAGGTGGGTCAGCAGGTCGACGTCGTGCGAGCACTTGGCGAGCAGCAGGGACGACGCGAGGTCCTCCCGGCGCCACTCCCCGCGCACGTAGGAGTGGGCGAAGTGCCAGGCCCCGACCGGTTCCAGGTGCTGCACCGACACGAGGTCGCCGATCCGGCCCGCCCGCAGGGCCGCGACGAGCGCCGCGGTGTAGGGCGCGTAGCGCAGAGGGTGGCAGATCGAGAAGAGGACGCCGGTCCGGCGCACGACCTCGGCGACGCGCAGCGCGGCCGCCTCGTCCGGGGCGATCGGCTTCTCGACGAGCAGGTGCACGCCGCGCTCGGCGAACGCGATGGCGGGGTCGACGTGGTCGTTGTCCTGGGTCGCGATCACGACGACGTCGAGGAGGTCCGCGCGCTCGGCGAGGTCGGTCCACCGCGCGAACCGGGCCTGCTCCGGGACGTCGCAGGCGTCGGCCAGGCGTGCGCGGCGCTCGCGTCGCGGCTCGGCGATCGCCGTCACGGTCCCGCCCGCCAGGAGGACGTTCCGAGCGTGCAGACGACCCCGACCGCCGGCACCGACGATCCCGACCCGGACCGGACGTGATCCGAAGCTCACGCGCGTTCCTCCCTGCTGTTACCCCCGCCGGGGGACATCCTGCCCCCGAGGGGCCCATTCCGTCGCCGGGGCGCGGCCCGCATCCGGAGCATCGCGACGGGCCGGACGCCACAGCGCGCCCTCGATCGACTCCGGGCTGCCCGACGCGGCGGCCCCCAATGCCGCCAGCTCGCCCTGGTGCTCGGCCATGTCCAGCGCCGAGAGCGCCGCGTCGAACGCGTCCTCGGTGTCGACGACGGCGTCACGCAGCTCCGCCGGGATGCGGGGGTCGGCCTCGACGACCGCGCGGCGGGCCGTCGCCGAGCGCTTCACGACAGGGCCGGTGTGGACCCGCGGATAGATCTCGAGCACCGTGGCCCGTCCGGCGTCGTCGAACGGCCACACCGCGAACCCCGCGGCCCGCAGCCGCGCCAGGTGGGGCATGCCCCGCAGCGAGCCGGTGCCGACGGCGCCCGCGCCCCCGATCTGGAACGTCGAGCGGGGATCGAGGCCGTGGGCGCGGGCGGCCTCCTCGGTCGACCGGTATCCCGGGCGCGCCGGGTCGTGCGGCGGACGGGGTACCGGGCCCCGGCCCCAGAACGGCGGCCGGCAGGCCCGTAGCCACTCCTCGCCGTCGCGGGCCACGAGGTCCCACAGGGCCGCGACGTCCCCGCACCCGTGCTCGCGGGCGAACCAGGCGGGCAGGCCGAAGGAGAAGTCGAGACCGACGACGAGGGGCGTCTCGGCGGCGCGGGCGATCAGGTGCGCGGTGACGCCGTCGCGGCCGAGGCCGGCGCGGACGTCCACGAGGCGCCCGGGCCGCGCGCTCGCGACGCGGATGCGCCGGTGGGACGCGCGGGCGTCGCCCGACCAGTCCACCGCGAGCACCTCCACGGCTCCATCGTGCCGCCGTCGTTCGCGGCCCCACCGACCTGCCGTTCGTCGTCCACGGATCACCGTTCGTCGCGCGTTGCCCACCGCCGGTCCGGCTCAACCGACCACCACGCTTTCCGGTGGGCCTTCGTCGCACCGATTGCCGGCCTCCGGGGCGCGGGGTTGAGTCCGGAGCGACCGTTCATCGCAACGCTCGTTGCGACGAACGGTCGCTCCCGTTCCGCTCTCTGCGAGGAGTCCTGCCATGTTCCGACGCGTCGCCGCCACCCTGTCGGCATCGGTCGCCCTGTCCGCCGCCGGGCTGCTCGCCGCCGCCCCGCTCGCCTCCGCCGACCCCGTCCCCACCGACGACGGCGACACCGGGATCGCGTTGCTCAACGACCTGACCGTGCTGCCCGTCCAGGCATGCGGAGTGGACGCCGGCATCCCGATCCTGTCCGACGTCCTCGGGGGCAGTGACGCGGCGCCGTCGGACATCACCTGCGCGGTGGTGGACGACGACGAGGACGACTAGGCCGGAACCGCTCCGGGCGCCGGAGCCGGGCCGGACCTCAGCCGACGAGGGTCCGGCTCGGTTCGGCCGTCGAGATCGCCGGGATGCGCATCCGCACCGCCGTGCCGACACCGGGCCGGGTGTCGACGTGGACGTCGCACTGCGACCCGAAGGCCGCGTGGAGCCGGCGGGAGACCTCGGCGATGCCGCCGTGACGGCGATCGACCTGCGAGGCCGTGCGCGTGGCCTCGGGCCCCATGCCGGCGCCGTCGTCCGACACGGTGATCACGCAGTCGGACCCGGAGCCCGAGGCGAAGACGCTGACCGCGCCGCCCCCGGGGACCGGCTCGATGCCGTGCCGCACCGCGTTCTCCACCAGCGGCGCCACGACGAAGGGCGGCACCAGGACGCCGCGCACCTCGGGCGCGACGGCGACCTCCGCCCGCAGCCGCGCGCCGAACCGGGCCTGCTCGAGGGTCAGGTACCGCTCGGCGTTGCGCAGCTCGTCGCCGACCGTCGTGAGCTCGCCCCCGGACCGGAACGAGTACCGCGTGAAGTCGGCGAACTCGGTGAGCAGCTCGCGGGCCCGGGACGGGTCGGTGCGCACGTAGGACGCGATCGCGGTGAGCGTGTTGTGCACGAAGTGCGCCGAGAAGCGCGAGCGCAGGGCCGACTCGACGTCCTCCGGCGAGGGCGTCGTGACGATGTCGGCGACGGCGGCCGACGGGCGGGGGCGCAGCCCGCCGCTCGGGGACTCGGCGGTCTCGAGGTCGTCGAGCTCGAGATCGGTGTCGACCACCGGCGCCGCGAGCACCGGGGCCGCGACCGTGGCCGGGTGCGCCGCGCGCAGCCCCTGCCACGCCGGGCGCTCGAGCAGCCCGGTGGCCGTCCAACGCCGGTGCTCCACCTGCCCGACCAGGCGCGGGGCCAGCCAGCGCGCGGCACCCCGCGCGTCCTCGGGCACGACGTCGACGAAGGGGTTCTCGGGCCGCTCGAGCGCGCCGAGCACGCCGTCGAGCTCGCGCCGGGCGGCCGCCGTGACCCCGGTGAGCACGCGGCCGGAGTAGCGCAGCCCCGACTCGCCCGGCACCCCGACCAGCAGCGCCCCGACGGTGTCCGGCTGCCCGCGCGCCGGGATCCAGCCGCCGACCACCACGTCCTGGACACGACGCACGGGCGTCTCGATCCAGCTCCGCGAGCGCCGGCCGACCTGGTAGGTGGACTCGAGGCGCTTGGCGACCACGCCGTCGAGGCCGTACCGGCGCGCCGTGGTGACCACCGCCTCGGCGCCCACGCCGGTGAAGTACGGGGGGATGACGACGCGGCTGCCGGAGAGGTCGAGCTCGGTGAGCAGCTCGCGGCGCTGCCGGTAGGGCAGGCGGCGCGTCGACACGCCGGCCACCTCCAGCACGTCGAACACGTAGTAGGAGACCGGCACGCGCGCCTGCAGGATCTCCGACGGGTGGGCGACGCGGGCCCGGCGGCGCAGCTTGCCGGCGCTGGGGCGGCCCACGCCGTCGAGGGCGACGACGACCCCGTCGAGCACGAGCCCGCCGGTGCTCGTCCAGGGCGCCGCGACCCCGAGCTCCGGGAAGTGCGACGTCACGTCGCGCCCGGCGTCGGTGACCAGCCGCAGCCCCTCGTCACCGGTGCGCGCGAGGCAGCGCAGCCCGTCCCAGAGGAACTCGAACGCCCAGCCCGCGCCGCGCGGGACGTCGCCCGCGCTCGCGAGCATCGGGCGCCCGGGCGAGGCCTCGGCGTGGTCGGTGGCCGACGTGACGCCGAGCTCCCCGGTCGTGAGAGCAGACACCCCTGCCATCGGCGCCACCTCCCCGACCCGCTCGCCACCGCCGGCGGGGTGATCGCCGGCAGGGTCCACGGTATCCGCGGACCCCGACGGTGGCACCGTCGTCGCGGACGCGGCGCGCGCGGACTGCGACCGGGGAACGGTGAGCAGCGACGAACGGTGGAACGGCGTGTCGCGGCTGGACGAGCAGCCTCAGGCCGCCGCCAGCCCGACCGCGACGACCGTCGACGGCCGCGCGGGCACGGGGCCCGTGGGTTCGACCGAGACCGCCCAGCCGCGCGGCGCCGGGTCCCCGGGCCCTGACGGCTGGGCCGTCGCGTCGAGGGGGCGTGTCACGCCGTCGGCGGGGTCCATGACGGCCACCGCGACCGGCGCGTTGCCGGGCAGACCGGTGGCCCACAGGACGTAGTCGCGCTGGTTGCCGGTCGCGGGGAGGTCCAGCGACACCATGCGGACCGGGGCCGCGGCGTCACCCGGGTCGAGGACCACGGCCGCGGGGTTGCCGTCCGGGCCGCGCAGCACCGCGGAGCGCAGGCCGGGGTCGCGCGACCGGGCGTCGCCGACGACCCGGTCGGCCTGCTGGGCGAGCGCCACCGCCGGGGTGTCCGGCGGCGCCTCCTGGGTGGGCAGCACGCCGCGCGCCACGATGAGGCCCACACCGAGCACCACCGCGGCGACCAGGCCGCCGGCGGCGGTGACGAGCCGCCGGGACCGGGGCCGCGGGATCGGGCTCGCGGGCCGGGGTCCGTCGGGGGTCCGGGGTCCGTCGGTGATCGGGTGAGCCGAGGCCGGGCGGCGCACCGGACGCACCGGCGTCCCGGGCTCGGCCCGGGCCGCGGTGAGGACCCGGCCCTTCAGCTCGGCGGGCGGCTCGAGGGACGGGACCGCGGCGCCGAGGGCGGCGACCACGTCCAGGGCCTCGTCGAAGGCGCGACGGCAGTCGGCACAGTGCGGCAGGTGGGCCTGGACGGCGCGTTCCTCGTCGGGCTCGAGCGCGGAGAAGGCGGCGCCGACGGCGTCGGCGCGCTGGGGACAGGTGCTCACGCGAGGTCTCCGAGCGCATCCGCCGAGGAGCCGAGGACCGGGCCGAGCAGGACGCGCAGCCGTGCCACGCCCGCGAACATCCGCGACTTCACGGTGCCGATCGGCACGCCGGTGAGGCTCGCGACCTCGCGCTGGGAGTAGCCGCCGTAGTAGGCGAGCCCGAGCGCGGTGCGCTGCTCGGTGGGCAGCCGCCCCATCGCCGCGCGGACCTGCTCGCCGAGCACCGCGCCGAGCGCCTGGCGCGCGGCGGACGGGCCCGCGGCGGGCACGCCTTCGTCCGGCTCGCCCGTGGTCGGGTGGTGACGACGGCGGGTGGCCTCGCGGCGCACGGCGTCGACCGCCTTGTGGTGCACCAGCGTCATCAGCCAGCTCGCGACGGTGCCGCGCCCCGGGTCGAACTTCCCGGGGTCGCGCCAGAGGGCGAGGAAGACCTCCTGCACGACGTCCTCGGCCAGCCCGTCGTCGGCGCAGATGCGCCGCGCGAGCGAATAGGCCGGGCGCCCGTAGCGCTGGTAGAGGGCGTCGAGCGCCGCGGTCTCGCGGTCGGAGAGACGGACGAGCAGCGCGGCGTCGGCGGCCGCCGCCTCGCTCCCCGTCGGCACGGCGGGCACGGCGGGTGCCGCGGGCTCCGCCGCCTCGACGGGCGGCGCCGCGGACATCGGGGATCGGCCACGCCGCCCGTCCCGTGCCGTGCCGGCCGCCGCGGACGTGCCCCCCACCTCGGGTGGGGCGTCCGCACGAGCCGGCATCAGGGGCAGGGACACGCGGCCACCTCCTCCATCGGGGATCACTGCGCACCGTTCGCCCGCCGGTCGTCGGCGGTTCGGCCGTTCGGCCGGTGTGGTGCAGAGAATCCGGCGGTCTCGCCTACGTGCGAGGTGCGACGGGCTCGCCCGGTGCCGCGGCTCCGTCCTCCTCCAGCTCCGCCCGGAGGTCGTCCCTGGCCTGCTCCAGCGCCCGCAGACGCCGGCCGCGCGCCGGCACCCGGTCGTTCGCCATCAGCGCCACGATCTCGGCCTCGACCGCCGCGAGCCGCGTCCGCGCCGCCGCCCGCCCGACGACCCGCTCGGCCGCGTCGGCGACCTCCCGGGCCGCGCGCCGGTCCGGGGCGCCGCCGATCCACCGCGCCGCCCGCCGCCACATCGCTCGGAGCTCCATCAGGCCCTCCTCGTTGTCGGTGGCGCCTACTAAACCGGTTCAAACCTGAGGTCCGCAAGAGGTGCATCACGGCTGATCCGGTCAGCTTGAACCGGTTCACCAACCAGCGGTCTCCCGGGTACCGGCCGCGACGCGAGAGGATCGGGGGCGTGGAGACGGGTGGACGCGCGGGCGGGCGGGTCACGCTCGCGACCGTGGCGAGCGCCCTCGGCGTCTCCCGGGCCACCGTGTCCAACGCCTACAACCACCCCGAGCGTCTGAGCCCGCGCCTGCGCAGCCGCGTGCTGCGCACGGCCGGAGAGCTGGGCTACGCGGGGCCCGACCCGCTCGCGGCGACGCTCTCGCGGGGCCGGGTGAACGCGCTGGGCCTGGTCCACGGGGCACCGATGTCGTTCGGGTTCAGCGACCCCGCGGCGGTCCTGTTCCTCCAGGGAGTCAGCGAGGTCTGCGAGCGCGAGGACCTCGCCCTGGTCCTCATCGCCGGGGGGCCGGACAGTGCCGTCGCCCGTGTCGCGCTCGTCGACGCCATGATCTGTTACTGCGACGTCCCCGCCGAGGGCGGGCTCGCGGCCATCGTCGACCGCGGGCTGCCCTTCGTCGTCGTCGACGGCCCGCGGTTGCCGGGCGCGGGGCACGTCGGCATCGACGACCGCGGCGGCGCCGCCTCCGCGGCCCGCCACCTGCTGGACCTCGGTCACACCCGCCTCGGCGTCGTCGCGATGCCGCTGATCGAGGACGAGTGGGAGGGCACGGCCGACCAGGACCGTCAGGACCGGGCCCACTACCGCGCGTCCTGCGAGCGCCTGCGGGGCTACCGGGAGGTCGTCGAGGGCGCCGGGCACCCGTGGTCGGCGGTGCCGGTGGAGGAGCGCGTGCCCTACGGGCGCGACGCGGGGCGCCGGGCCGCCGCCGCGCTGCTGGCCCGTCGCCCGCGCCCCACCGCCCTGCTCGCGATGAGCGACGAGCTCGCCCTCGGCGCGATGGCCGCCGCCGCGGACGCGGGCCTGTCGGTGCCCGGGGACGTGGCGATCGTCGGGTTCGACGACGTGCCCGCGGCCGCCGACGCCCACCCCGCGCTGACCACCGTGCGCCAGCCGCACCGGAAGAAGGGCCGCCGCGCCGCGGAGCTGCTGCTGCGCCCGGGCGTCGCCGGCGACGAGCACCGCCTGCCGGTCGAGCTGGTCGTCCGCGCCTCCACCGGACCCCCGCCCGGGCGGTGACCCGACCCCTCCGTTCGGAGGGTCACGGACCGTCCGCGCAGACACCGTGCAGGTCGCCGCGTCCGGTTACGGTGACCGGGAGCGGTGAAGCAGGTCACGGGACCCGGAAGGTTGCACATGGCTGGTCAGTGGTTCGAGTCGGTCGCCGAGGCCCATCGGCGAGCGAAGAAGGAGCTCCCGAAGTCGGTCTACGGCGCCCTCGTGGCCGGCAGCGAGGCCGGGGCGACCCTCGAGGACAACATGGCGGCGTTCCGGGAGCTCGAGTTCCTGCCGCACGTGTGCGACCTGCCGTTCGAGAAGGACCTGTCCACCACGGTGATGGGCCAGGACGTCTCGATGCCGGTGATCATCTCGCCGACCGGGGTGCAGGCCGTGGACCCCGAGGGCGAGGTCGCGGTGGCCCGCGCGGCGAAGAACGCCGGCACCGCGATGGGGTTGAGCTCGTTCGCCAGCCGCTCGGTCGAGGACGTCATCGAGGCCAACGAGAAGACGTTCTTCCAGATGTACTGGGTGGGCGACCGCGAGACCCTCGCGGCCCGCGCCGAGCGCGCCAAGAAGGCGGGCGCCAAGGGCCTCATCGTCACCCTGGACTGGTCGTTCTCCCACGGACGGGACTGGGGCAGCCCGGCCATCCCGGAGAAGATGGACCTCAAGACGATGATCAAATACATCCCGGAGGGCATCACCCGGCCGCGCTGGGGTCTGCGGATGCTCCGCGCGGGCAAGATCCCCGACCTCACCGTGCCGAACATCCCCGTCGGCGGCGAGGAGCCCCCCACGTTCTTCGGCGCGTACGGGCAGTGGATGTTCACCCCGCCGCCCTCCTGGGCCGACGTCGCCTGGCTGCGTGAGCAGTGGGACGGGCCGTTCTGCGTCAAGGGCATCACCCGCGTCGACGACGCCAAGCGCGCCGTGGACGCCGGCGCCACCGCGATCCAGGTGTCGAACCACGGCGGCAACAACCTCGACTCCACCCCGGCGCCGATCCGCGTGCTGCCCGGGATCGTCGAGGCCGTCGGCCGCGAGGTCGAGGTCATCCTCGACGGCGGCGTCCGGCGCGGCAGCGACGTCGTCAAGGCCCTGGCGCTCGGTGCCCGGGCCGTGGCCATCGGGCGGGCCTACCTCTGGGGCCTCGCCGCCAACGGTCAGCCCGGCGTCGAGAACGTGTTCGAGATCCTGCGCAGCGGCATCGGCTCGGGGCTCATGGGCCTCGGCAAGAGCTCGGTGCACGATCTCGCCCCCGAGGACCTGATCATCCCGCCGAACTTCACCCGGCAGGCCGTGGGCTGAGCACGGAACGACGCGAAGGGCCCCTCCCGGAATCCGGGAGGGGCCCTTCGTCGTCAGGGGCGGTAGCGGTGGGATTCGAACCCACGGTGGGCAGAACCCACACGCGCTTTCGAGGCGCGCTCCTTTGGCCGCTCGGACACGCTACCGCCGTCGAGATTACGGGACGCTGTCCTCGCGCCGACGACCGGGCCAGAAGTCGACCATGAGCGCTGCGCACCGGGCCTCGAGCACCCCGCCGAGCACCTCGGGGCGGTGGTTGAGCCGCCGGTCGCGCACCACGTCCCACAGGGAGCCGACGGCCCCGGTGCGCGGCTCCCAGGCCCCGAACACGATCCGGTCGACCCGGGCGAGCACCGCCGCACCGGCGCACATGGTGCAGGGCTCGAGGGTGACGACGAGCGTGCAGCCGCCGAGGCGCCAGTGATCGCCGTGGTGCCGGGCGGCCTCGCGCAGGGCGAGGATCTCGGCGTGGGCGGTGGGGTCGCCCGTGGCCTCACGGGCGTTGGCCGCCGCGGCGAGCTCCCGGCCGTCGGCGTCGATCACCAGCGCGCCGACGGGGACGTCGTCGCCGGACGTCCGTGCGACCTCGATCGCACGGGCCATCCACTGCTCAGGCGTCAGCGGTCTCCACGACCTTCGCCAGCTCGTCGGCGAATCCGCAGCGACGGGCGATCGCGGTGAGCTGCTCGTCCGGGTAGAGGTCGATCTCCTCGACCAGCACGGCGAGCTCGTCGGCGGGGACACCGAGGTCGGCCAGCATCCCGAGGTCGCCCTCGGGCCACGGGTCGTCGTCCGCCTCGTCCTCGTCGGGCACCTCGAGGCGCAGCAGGTCGAGCACGTCGGCCGCGACGTCGTAGTCGAGCGCGGCGACCGCGTCGGAGAGCAGCAGCGCCACCCCGCCGGGCGTGGGGCGCACGAGCACGAAGAACTCGTCGTCGACGTCGAGCAGACCGAGCACGGCGCCGGTGGAGCGCAGGCCGCGGAGCGCGCTGATGGCGGAGTCGAGGTCGGCGAGGCTGTCGCGTTCCATGGCGACCGCGCGCCAGCGACCCTCCTCGCGCGTGACGGCCACCGCCCACCCGTCGAGGGGCGCGACGGTGCCGGCGCCCCCGCGTGTCGCGGCGGTGCCTGCGGACCCCTGACCTGCCATGGCCCTACGGTAGGTCCGGGCCAGTGTCCAGTGGAAGTCCGGCGAGGTCACGGAAGCGCCGGACGGTCGTCGGCGCAAGGCCTCCGGCCGTCCGGGGGTACGCCGGTGGGTGAACCGGGATGCGGCGACTTCACGGTGGGGGTGCCAGGATCGGACGGGTGAGCGCTCCGGAGCGGCGAGCGGGCGGGCGCCGCGCGGCGCACCGTGCCCCGGAGCGCGCCCTGCTGGCCGAGGCCCGCGCCCTGCAGCCGCGGACGCTGGAGCTGCGGCGCGCCCTGCACCGTCACCCCGAGATCGGCCTGATGCTGCCCGCCACCCAGGCCGCCGTGCTCGCCGCGCTCGAGGACCTGCCGCTCGAGGTCGGCACCGGCCGGGAGTGCAGCTCGGTCGTCGCCGTCCTGCGCGGGGCGCGGCCGGGGCCGTCGGTGCTCGTGCGCGCGGACATGGACGCGCTGCCGATGCACGAGGACACCGGGCTGCCGTTCTCCTCCGAGGTCGACGGCGCCATGCACTCCTGCGGGCACGACCTCCACACCGCGATGCTGGCGTCCACCGCCCGGCTGCTCGCGGGACGCCGCGACCGCCTCGCCGGCACCGTCGTCCTCATGTTCCAGCCCGGCGAGGAGAGCTCGCACGGCGCGCGCATGATGATCGACGAGGGGCTGCTCTCGGCCGAAGGGCCGGGCGGGACGCCCGAGTCGGCGATGGCCCTGCACGTCACGTCGCGCCTCGCGGCGGGCACGCTCCAGACGCGGCCGGACTCGATCATGGCGTCGTCCGACGACCTCCACGTGACGGTCACCGGGCGGGGCGGGCACGCCTCGGCGCCGCACGACGCGCTCGATCCGGTACCGGCCGCGGCGGCGATGGTCGGCGCGCTGCAGACGATGGTGACGCGGCGGGTCAGCGCGTTCGACCCGGCCGTGCTCACCGTGGCCCACATCAGCGCCGGCACCACCACCAACGTCATCCCCGAGACCGCCATGCTCGAGGGCACCGTCCGCACGCTGTCGGAGGAGACCCGGGCCCGCGTGCTCGACGAGGTGACGCGGGTGTGCACCGGTGTGGCCGACGCCTACGGCTGCACCTGCGAGGTCGAGATCGAGGCGGGCTACCCCGTCACGGTCAACGACCCGGACGTCGCCGACCGGGTGGCCGACGCCGGGCGCTCCGTGCTCGGTTCGCGCTTCGTCGAGCCGATGCCGGACCCGATCATGGGCTCGGAGGACTTCTCCTACGTGCTCGGGCGCGTGCCCGGTGCGCTGGCGTTCCTCGGGGCGTGCCCGGCGGACGTCGACCCGGCCGAGGCGCCGCCGAACCACTCCAACCGCGTCGTGTTCGACGAGGACGCCATGGTCGCCGGGGTGGCCCTCTACTCGGGGTACGTCCTGGACGCCCTCCGGCGGGCCTGAGCCTCCGCGCGGCCCCCGTTCGGGCGCACCTCCCTCACTCTCCCGGGTCGTCCTAGGGTCGCCCCCGTGGAATCAGCAGGTGCCACCCTCGCCGCCGCACAGCACCGCCCCGTGTGCGTGATCGGCCTCGGCCTCATCGGCGGCTCGTTGCTGCGCGCCGCCACCGACGCCGGCCGGTCCGCCTGGGGCGCGTCCGCCTCGACGACGACCGCCGAGAAGGCCGCCGCCGACGGCTACGACGTCGCCGCCTCGGTCGACGCGGCGCTCGCGCGCGCCGCCGTCGAGGACGCCCTGGTCGTGCTGGCCGTCCCGCTGACCGCGCTGGACGACGTGCTCGCCGCCGTGGCCCGCGAGGCCCCCGGGTGCCGGCTCACCGACGTCACCAGCGTCAAGGGACCGGTGGCCGAGGCCGTCGCCCGCCGGGCGCCCGCGACCCGCTTCGTCGGCGGTCACCCGATGACCGGCACCGAGTTCTCCGGGTGGGACGCCGGGTCGCTGCAGCTCTTCCACGAGAAGGTCTGGGTGGTCGCGACCGAGGACGACGCCGACCTCGAGGTGTGGGTCGACGTCGCCGCCCTCGCGCTGGCCTGCGGGGCGGTCGTCGTGCCCGCCGCCTCCGACGAGCACGACCTCGCCGTCGCCCGGGTCTCGCACCTGCCGCACCTGCTCGCGGCCGTCCTCGCGTCCGTGGGCGCCGACGGCGGCGAGCTCGCCCTGGCGCTGGCCGCGGGGTCGTTCACCGACGGCACCCGAGTGGCCGCCACCCGCCCCGAGCTCACTGCCGCGATGTGCGAGGGCAACCGCGCCGCACTCCTGTCGTCCCTCGACGACGCCCTGGGGCGCCTCGGCGCCGCCCGCGGCTCGCTGGCCTCCACCGGCGGGCTGCTGGCCACGCTCACCGCAGGCCACGACGGCCGGGAGGCGCTCGACGCGGCCCGGCGGGCCCGCCGCGAGGTGCGCATCGACCTCGACGGCACGCCCGCCGAGTTCCTCGAGGCCATGCGCGAGGTGGGCCGCACCGGCGGCCGGGTCATCGGCTGGACGCCCGAGGCCCTGGACGCGGCGCTCGGCAGCGAGGACTAGCGGGCTACGGGTCGGTCGGTCCCGGGCCGGCGTCGAACCTCCGGTGCAGCAGCCACAGGGCGGCCGCGTCCGGCGTCGGGGGTGCCTGTCGCCTCGCGGGGGCCGACGACGAGTGGATCGACCTCTCGTAGGCCCGGTCCAGCGCCACGTGGGCGCGATCGACCGCGGCCTGGGCCCGCCCGAGCACCGCGAACGTGTCGTGGCGCCGGCCACGGCCGCTCCCCGCCGGGGGGACGCTCTCGGGGTGGGGTGGCACGGCGGTCCTCCGTCCGTCGGTCCGCGACCGACGGGGGTAGCCGGTGGCGCGATCGACTACTCGCGGGTGGGGATGCGTGGCGTCAGAACAGCGTGTCGTGCTGCGGCGTGCGCTCGCGACGGGCGTGGCGGGGCCGCCGCGAGGGGGGCGTCGACGGGACCGGGGACGCGCCGGACGCCACGGTGGCCGTCGGGCCGGCGTGCGCTCCCGCCCGCGGCGCGTGCGGGGCGACGCGGACCCACTCGCCCCCCGAGTCGCCCGAGCGGTACGGCGTGCCCCGGCGCTTGGCGATCACCCCGGACAGCCGCTGGGCGACGACGCCGGCGAGCAGGGCGGACCCGTCGTCGTAGGCCGGCGAGATCTGGATGCGGGTGGCCCGCGAGAGGTCGAGGCGCGAGAGCACCGCCCGCCGCTCCTCGAGGGGCCGGGGGTCGAGCGGCACGCCGTAGAGCCGCATGACGTCGTAGACCATGAACACCGCCGGCCGCTCCCGGGCCAGCGCCCGGGCGCGGGTGGCGTCCTCCACCCCGAGACGCTCACCGAGGGCGTCGGCCGACGGGCTCCCCCCGTCGAGCATCACGGCCTCGCCGTCGAGCAGGCCGTCGGCGACGGCGTCGACGAGTCCGGCGAACTCGGGGAACCGGGCGGTGACGTCCTCGCCGTCGGCGGTGCACAGCGTCAGCTCGCCCTGGTCGACGTCGGCGAGCAGGCGGACCCCCGCCCAGTCGACCTCGTAGCTCCACGCGCCCTCGACCGGCAGGTCGCCGGGAACGGGGAGCATCGGGAGCACGGAGCCATCGTGCCCCCGCCCACCGACAACGGCGCGGACCGGGGTCGGCGCGTCATTGACTGGGACGAGTGGTGCCGGTGGGGCATGCTGGTGGCTTCGCACGGTGAGGAGACCACGCACCGTGCCCGCCGAGAGGGGCCGATGATGCGCGCGATCTGGAACGGCGCCGTGTCGTTCGGGCTCGTGAACGTGCCGGTGCGGCTCTACGCCGCCACCAGCAACCACGACATCCGTTTCCACCAGGTGCACGAGCGCGACGGCGGACGCATCCGCCAGAAGCGCACGTGCTCGGTCTGCGGCGAGGAGGTCCAGTACTCCGAGATCGCCAAGGGCTACGAGACCGACGACGGCCAGCTGATCATGCTGGACGACGACGACCTCTCGACCCTGCCGGTGGCGAGCGGGCACGAGATCGACGTCGTGCAGTTCGTCCCCTCGGACCAGATCGACGCCCTGCTGCTCGACAAGAGCTACTACCTCGAGCCCGAGAGCAAGGCGGTCAAGCCCTACGCGCTGCTGCGCGAGGCGCTGCGCGAGACCGACCGCATGGCCGTGGTCAAGGTGGCGCTGCGGCAACGGGAGACGCTGGCGCTGCTGCGGGTGCGCGACAACGCGATCGTGCTGCAGACGATGCTCTGGCCCGACGAGGTGCGCGAGCCCGAGTTCGAGACCCTGCGCACCGAGGTCGAGCTGCGTCCGCAGGAGATGCAGATGGCGTCCTCGCTGGTCGAGAGCCTCTCGGGCGACTTCCAGTCCGACCAGTTCGAGGACGACTACCGCCAGGCGATGGTCGACCTCATCGACTACAAGATCGAGCACGGCGGTGGGCGTCCCACCCCGGAGGCCGCGCCCGCCGAGGAGGGCGACGACATGACCGACCTCCTCACCGCGCTGCGGCGCAGCGTCGAGGCGGCCGGGGGCAAGGCTCCGGCCGAGGAGCCCGCGGCGGCATCGTCGGACGCGTCGGACGCGTCGGACGAGACCGAGGACGCACCGGCCGAGGAGAAGCCGAAGCGCTCGCGCTCGAAGAAGACGGCGGAGAAGACGGACGAGGCGCCCGCCGAGGAGGCGCCGAAGAAGTCCTCGACCCGCAAGTCGTCGAAGAAGAAGTCCGACGAGGACGACGACGAGACCGCGACGGCCAAGGGCGGGCGCAGCAAGACCGCCTGAGCGCCGCTCAGTTCGCGAGCGCCTCCTGCTCGGGGACGTCGTAGCCCTGGTCCTCGATCACGTCGACGAGGGCCCGGACGGTGACGATGTCGTCGTGCTCCACGCGCACGAGGCGGCCGTCGACGTCGACCTCGACGGTCCGCACGCCCTCGAGCGGACCCACGGCACCCTCGATCGCCGACTTGCAGTGCCCGCAGTGGATCTCCGGGACCGACAGGGTGGTGCTGGTCATCGACGTGCCTCCGTTTCGTCGCGTCGGGGCCGGGGGAGCCCTTCGCGTCCACGGCACCGTCCCGTACAGGGACACGGTGCGATACCCCCCGAGGGTAACCACGACGCGAGGGAGCGCTGGACGACGATGGCCGAGAACGCGACGTTGCAGGGCAGGACCGTCATGTTCCTCTGCGCCAAGGAGGGCACCGAGCAGGTCGAGCTCACCGAGCCCTGGAAGGCGGTCGAGGAAGCAGGCGGCACCCCGGTGCTGGTCTCCGAGACGCCCGGGTCCATCCAGGCCTTCCACCACCTCGACAAGGGCGACCGCTTCGACGTCGACGCGGTCATCACCCAGGTCAAGATCGAGAACTACGACGCCCTGGTGCTGCCGGGCGGTGTGGCCAACCCCGACCTGCTGCGCACCATCCCGGACGTCGTCCAGGTGGTCGGGCAGTTCTTCGCGAACCGCAAGCCGGTCGCCGCGATCTGCCACGCGCCGTGGACGCTCGTCGAGGCCGACGTCCTGCGCGGGCGCCGCCTGACGTCGTTCCCCAGCATCGCGACCGACCTGCGCAACGCCGGCGCGGAGTGGGTCGACGAGGAGGTCGTCGTCGACGAGGGCCTGATCACCAGCCGGTCCCCCGACGACCTGCCGGCCTTCTGCCGCACGCTCGTCCAGGAGTTCGCCCAGGCCCCGACGCCCGCGCACGCGCTGAGCGCCGACCAGGCCTGAGCCGACGCGACGACTGCACCACCCGGACGCCGACCGGCACCCGAACGGGGCCGGTCGGCGTCGTCGCGCGGAGCACACCTCGGGCGGGACATACTCCCGCCCCATGCGCAGACGCACCGCCCGTGCCGTGGTCGCCGTCGGTCTGATCGCGGGCCTCGCAGCCGCCGGCTGCAGCAACGAGGCGCCGACCCCACCGGCCGCCGCGCCCGCGAGCCCCGCCCCGCCGGTGCCGACGACCACCGGGTTCCTGCCGCCCGGCGTGCCCACCGAGGGCACGCGCCCGCCGACGGAGAACCTGCCGCTGGCCGCCGAGCCGCGGTCGGCCCCCGTACCGACGTCGGCGCCGCCCGGACGGCAGGTCCGCGTCGGCGACGCCCCCGAGGGCGTCGTCGTCGACCCGGTGACCCGCACCGTGGCCGTCGCCAAGCGCAACCCGAACGAGCTCGTCCTGCTCGACGCCGACACCGGCGAGGTCCGCGGGCGCACGCCGTTGCCCGGGTTCGTGCGGCACCTCCAGCTCGCCGGCCCCGGCGGGCCGGTGCTGGTGCCCGTCGAGAGCGCCAACACCGTCGTCCGCGTCGACCTGCCCGGGGGCAGCGCGCAGGCGCCGATCGTCGTCGGCACCGTGCCCCACGACGTCACCCAGGCCCCCAACGGGACGGTCATGGCCGCCGACGAGCTCGGCGGCACCGTCTCCGCCGTGCGCGGCGACCGGGTGGTCAAGGTCTTCACCGACGCCGTCCAGCCCGCCGGGATCGTGCCGGTCGGCAACATCGTCGGCATGGTCGACGTCCGCAAGAACACCCTGACGACCTACGACGCCGACACCCTGCGCATCGTCGGGGAGGTGCCGTCCGGCGCCGGCCCGACGCACATGGTGGCCGACCGGCACGGGCGCATGATCGCCACCGACACGCGCGGCGACGCGGTGATCGTCTTCGAGCCGACGTCCGGTCCGAACGGGGGGCCGCGCGAGGTCGCCCGCGTCGCCCAGCCCGGCGGGCCCTACGGGATCACCTACGACCCCGCGCGCGACCGCGTCTACGTGGCGTCCTCGGGCACCAACGAGGTCATCGCCTACGACATGACCGCGCCGCAGCCGCGCGAGGTCGGACGGGTCGCCACCGTGCAGAACCCGTACACCCTCGGCGTCGACCCGCAGACGGGCCGGCTCTACGTCGCCGGCGTCTCCACCGGCGCGATCCAGATCGTCGACCCGCCCGCCTAGAGCCCTGCCGGCTCAGCCGCCGGTGAGGAGGCTCGGCGGGATCTCCTCGTCCTCACGGATGGCGTCGAAGAACTGCGCGGACTTCTGCTTGTTCCAGACCACGCCGCCGGAGACGCTCGACGACAGGTCGATCGGGACCGTCGTGGTCACCCCGCCCTCGCCCGACAGCGAGCGCATCGCGAAGCCCAGGCTCGCCAGGTTCCAGATGTGCGTCGAGTCGTCGACGGTCAGGGTGCCGATCGCCGAGTTCGCGAACGGCACGATCCGGAACGGGTTGAGCAGCGTCACCGGGCTCGCCGCCTCGCTGACCAGCGCGGACAGGAACTTGCGCTGGTTCTGGATGCGCTGCAGGTCGGCGTTCGGGAACGCGCGGGTGCGCACGAAGCCCAGCGCCTGGGGGCCGTCGAGCGTCTGGCACCCGGCGGGCAGGTCGATGCCGGCCTTCGGGTCGTCGATCGCGTCGTCGAGACACATGTCGACCCCGCCGATCGCGTCGACCATGCCGGCGAAGCCCTCGAAGCCGATCTCCGCGTAGTGGTCGATCTCGATGTCGGCGGCGGTCTCGACGGTCTGCGTCAGCAGCTCCGGCCCGCCGATCGAGTAGGCCGAGTTCAGCCGGCCCCGGCCGTGACCGGGGATGGGCAGGATCGAGTCGCGCGGCAGGCTGGTGAGCGAGGTCTGGCCGCCGAACCCGCCGACGTGCACGAGCATCATCGTGTCGGTGCGGCTGCCGTCGACCTCGCCGGTGGACAGCTGCTGCGCGGCGGTGTCGCTGAGGCCGGCGCGGCTGTCCGAGCCGATGATCAGCCAGTTCGTCCCGGAGCTCGAGGAGCCCTCGTACTCGGGCAGCGCCTGGATGCGCGTCATCTGCGTGTCGAGGTAGATCCCGAAGCCGACGAAGAGCAGCACGATGACCGCGAGCACCGCGCCGATGCGCTTGGGCCAGCTCCAGCGGGAGAAGGGGCCACTCCCGCGACCGCGGCCGCCCGAACCGGCGCCGCTGCGCGACCACGCCGGGCGCTCGGGGATCCGTTCGCGCCAGGACGGGCGCTGCTGTCGGGCCTCGCGGGCGACGTCCGGGTCGAAGCCGACCTGCGGGTCGCGGTTCCAGTCCGGCCCGCCGACGCGGGTCGGTTGCGCCCGGGGCGGCGAGGCGGCGCCACCGGCGGCACCGGCCCCTGCGGCCGGGGCCCCGCGCGGGGCCTTCCGGCCGCGGCCGGGCATCGAGAACCCGCCGGGTCGCTCGGGGGGTGGGCCGCCCGGGGCCGGCCGTGGCGGCTGTCCGGGCGCCTGCCCGGGGGGCGGGCCCGCGGGGCGGCCGGGCGGACGACCGCCGGGGGGCGGGCCGCCACCGGGGGGAGGTCCGCCGGGTGGGCCGCCGGGGCCCGAGGGGGGTCGCCCCCGACCGGGGGGTCCGCCGGGTCGGTTCATCGCCGCCTCACCTCGTGCCTCGCGGTGACGGAGCGCCGGGGGCGCCGACCGGCTCTCGGGTGCCGGCCGCGGGCCGTCGTGGTCGGAGACGATACGCAGGCCACGACGGTGGCCGACCGCCCCCGGACGGCCGAGCACCGGCACGGCGTGCTGACGGCGCTCCGCCGGGCGTCCTCCCGGAGCCGCCCGGGCGTCACACGTCCGGACGAGCGGCGCGGTCGAGCACCGCGAGGACGAGCTCCGTGACGGTCGGGGCGAGCTCGCCGAGGCGGTCGCCGCGCCCGTCCTCGACGGCGTCGAGGACCAGCTCGTTGATGCCGCCGACGAGGGCGACCGCGGTGGGCCGCGGGATCCCCTGCAGACCCTCGAGCTCCGGCACGCTCCCGGACCCGCCCGCGGCCCACCGGGCGGCGCCGAGGCCGACCAGCGCGGAGAGCTGGTCGGCGAACCGGTTGAGCACCTCGCGCCGCACCCGCCAGCCGCGCTGCCCGAGCCCGCTGATCTCGGTGAGCAGCGTGCGGGTCAGGGCCGGCTGCTCGGCGAGGGCGTCCAGGTAGGCGCGGGTCGCGGTGTCGACCTCGGCGGCGAGGTCCGGCGCGGGCGCGCCGTCGCCGGCCTCGACCGCGGGCGCGACGGCCTCCGCGATGCGCGTGAGCGGGCCCTCGGCGGCCGCGACGTAGGCGGCGAGGAAGCAGTCCTCGCGGTCGGCGAAGTGCTGGTAGAAGGTCCGCTTCGACACGCGGGCGGTGGCGACGACGTCCGCCACCGTCACGGCGGCGTACCCGCGGTCGGCGACCAGGACGATCATCGCCTGGACCAGGCGGTCGCGGTGGGCGGGACTCCCGGAGCCCCCCGACGACGCCGGGGCGCTCGAGGGTGCGCGAACGGACACTGGACAACGGTACCACCGCGTACCACACTGACCGGCGCTGCGGTACGGTCGTGTACCAACGCATCGGGGACACGGCCGCCGACGCCACGAGGAGGACCCATGACCACGCCGACAGAGGCATCTCCGGAGACCACGAGCCACGAGCCCGTCGCCCACCTCGCGGTGGCCATCGTCGGCAACGGCTTCTCCGGGCTCGGCACGGCGATCCGCCTGCGCCAGGGGGGCGAGGACAACTTCCTGATCTTCGAGCGCCACGACGACGTCGGCGGCACCTGGCGGGACAACTCCTACCCCGGCTGCGCCTGCGACGTCCCGAGCCACCTCTACTCGTTCTCGTTCGCCCCGAACCCGGACTGGAGCCGCTCCTTCTCGGCCCAGCCGGAGATCCACGCCTACCTGCAGCGCGTGTCGGCCGAGTACGACATCGACCGCTTCACCCGCAACCGCCACGAGGTGCTCGACGCGTCGTGGGACGACGACGCGCAGCACTGGGTGGTGACGACGAGCCAGGGCGTCTGGACCGCGGACGTGCTGGTCCTGGGCTCGGGCGCGCTGTCCGACCCGTCGTTCCCCGACGTCCCGGGCCTCGAGGACTTCGAGGGCCCGGTGTTCCACTCCGCGACCTGGCGCCACGACCTCGACCTGCGCGGCCGTCGCGTCGCCGTCATCGGCACCGGCGCGTCCGCGATCCAGTTCGTGCCGGAGATCGCCCCCGTCGTCGACACGCTGAAGGTCTTCCAGCGCACGCCGCCCTGGATCATGCCGCGCGGCGACCGCGCCATCACCGGCGTCGAGAAGCTGCTGTTCCGGTGGTTCCCGCCGGCCCAGCGGATCGTGCGCGAGGCCATCTACTGGGCGCGCGAGACCTTCGTGTTCGGGTTCAAGGACCCGAAGCGCATGGGGAAGGCCGCGAAGATCGCCGAGCGCCACATGCGGCGGCAGGTCACCGACCCCGAGCTGCGCGAGAAGATCACGCCGAGCTACTCGATGGGCTGCAAGCGCATCCTGCTGTCCAACGACTACCTGCCCGCGCTCGACCGCGACAACGTCGAGGTGGTCACCGAGAAGATCGTCGAGGTGCGGCCGCACGCCGTCGTCACCGCCGACGGGGTCGCCCACGAGGTCGACACGATCATCGCCGGCACCGGGTTCGCCATCGGCGACCTGCCGATCAGCCACCGCGTCCACGGGCGCGGCGGACGCAGCCTCGCCGAGGACTGGGCGGGATCGCCGTTCGCCCACAACGGCACCATGATCGCGGGCTTCCCGAACGCCTTCACCCTGCTCGGGCCCAACACCGGCCTCGGCCACAACTCGGTCGTGTTCATGATCGAATCGCAGATCAACCTCGTGCTCGACACGATCCGCCACATGCGCGAGCACGGCGTGGGCGCGGTCGAGCCGACCGTCGCCGCGCAGACCGCCTTCGTCGAGGAGATGCAGCGGCGGACGGCGGGCACCGTCTGGGTCGATGGCGGCTGCTCGAGCTGGTACCTCGACAAGCACGGCCAGAACTCGGCGCTCTGGCCCACGTTCACGATGCCGTTCCGCCGTCGCCTCAAGCACTTCCGGCCGGAGGAGTACGTCCTCACGCCGACCTCCCGTTCCTGACGCCCCGATCCGAGGAGACCACCCCGTGCCATCCCGTGAGGCCACTGATCTGGCCGGCAAGGTCCTGTTCATCACCGGCGCCGCCCGCGGCATCGGCGAGGAGACCGCGCGGCGCGCCGCCGCCCGCGGCGCGCACGTCGCCGCGGTGGGCATGGAGCCCGAGCGACTGGAGAAGCTCGTGGCCGAGCTGGGCCCCGGCCACTGCTGGGCCGAGTGCGACGTCACCGACCAGTCCTCGCTCGAGTCGGCGGTCGCGACGACGGTCGCCGCGCTCGGCGGGATCGACGTCGTGATCGCCAACGCCGGGATCGCCAACCACGGCACCGTCGCCGAGAGCCCCGCCGACGTCATCGCCCGCGTCATGGAGGTCAACCTCATCGGCGTCTCGCGGACGGTCTCGGCCACGATCCCGGAGGTCGAGAAGCGGCAGGGCTACATGCTGCTCGTCTCGTCGCTCGCCGCCTTCACCGCGCTGCCGGGGATGGCCGCCTACTGCGGCGCCAAGGCGGGCGTGGAGAACTACGGCAACGCGCTGCGCTTCGAGCTGGCGCACCGCGGGATCGGCGTCGGCACCGCGCACATGGGGTGGATCGACACCGACCTCGTGCGCGACGTCAAGGCCGACTCGTCGACCTTCGAGGACACGCTCAAGAAGCTGCCCTACCCGCTGGGCGCGCTGACGTCGGTGGAGGACTGCGCGGACGCCTTCCTCGAGGGCATCCTCAAGCGCAAGCGCCGGATCTTCGTCCCGAAGGCGGTCGCGCTGGTCGCCGCCGCCCGCCCGATCACGTTCTCCTGGCTCGGCGACCTGCCCGTGCTCGCGCAGGCGAAGCAGATGGTGCCCCGTCTGGAGGAGCAGTTCCGGAAGACCGGACGCACCTTCGGGGCGTCGAGCGCGGGCATGGGGAAGCGGGGCACCTGAGCCGTCCCGTCAGGCACGGCAGGACCCCTGCGCCGCGGGTAGCGTCATCGCTGAACCACCACTCAGTGAATCTTGAGCGTGCCCGAAAGGGGTCCTGCCCGTGACCGACCTCGCCACCGGCCCGGTCTTCACCGACGACTACTGGCGCGAGCCCTTCGCCGTGCTCGGGGAGGTCCGCGACCAGGCCCCGGTCCGCGAGGTCGAGCTGCCCGAGGGCGGCACGACGTGGCTGGTCACGCGCTACGCGGACGCCCGGTCGGTGATGGCCGACCCGCGCTTCGTCAAGGACTTCCGCAACTCCCTGCCCGAGGACCAGCGGGCGGACATCCCGGGCCTCCCCTCGCCGGTCGGCGACATGATGCTGCTCAACGACCCGCCGGTGCACACCCGCCTGCGCAAGCTCGTGGTCAAGGCGTTCACCGTGCGCCGGGTCGCGGCCCTGCGCCCGCGCATCGAGACGATCGCGGGCGCGCTGCTCGCGGGGCTGCCCGCCGGCGAGCCCGTCGACCTCGTCGACGCCTACGCGGTGCGGCTGCCGACGGCCGTCATCTGCGAGCTGCTCGGCGTGCCGGTGGAGGACCAGGACGCGTTCGGCGCGTGGTCGCGGACGATGATCGACGACTCCGGCGAGGCCGCCACCCACCAGGCCAACGCGAGCCTGGCCGCGTACCTCTCCGAGCTCGTCGAGCGCAAGCGCGCCCAGCCCGACGAGGCGCTGATCTCCGCGCTGATCGAGGTCTCCGAGGAGGGCGAGCAGCTCTCCACCTCCGAGATCGTCGCGATGGGGATGCTGCTGCTCATCGCCGGTCACGAGACCACGGCGACGCTGATCACGACGGCGGTCGAGGCCATGCTGGGCGACCACGCGCTGCGCGACCGGCTCGCCGCCGCGGAGTCCGACGAGCTACGGGCCGCGATCGAGGAGTTCCTGCGGTGGGGCTCGCCGATCGCCCAGGCCCCGCTGCGCTTCGCCGCCGAGGACGTCGAGTTCGACGGTGTCGTCGTGCCCCGCGGCGCGATGGTGATGGTGTCGCTGGCCGCGGCCAACCACGACCCCGCGCGCTTCGAGCGGCCCGACGACTACGAGGAGCTGCGCGACACCACCGGGCACCTCGCCTTCGGGCACGGCCTGCACTTCTGCCTCGGCGCGTCGCTGGCCCGGCTGGAGGCCGAGGTCGCGCTGCGGACGCTGCTCGACCGCTTCCCGGGGTTCGTCGCCGGGTCCGACGTACCGCTCGAGCGTCGCCGCAGCGTGCTCGTCAACGCCTGGCAGCGGCTGCCCGTGGTGCTCGACCCCGACGCGGTCGACGGGTCCGCCTGACCGCACGGCGGGACCTGCCCTGTGACACCCTGCGGCGGGTGAGCGGAGGGGCGACGGCGTCATGACGGCACCGGACGCGCGCTGGACCCTCGCGATCGACCACGGGACCTCCACGACCGTCGGGGCCTGGGCCGACGTGGACCCGCGGGACGGCTGGGTGCGCGTGGGCGCCGTGACCGTCGACGGCGCGCCCGGGATGCCCTCGGCGGTGCTCTCGCGCCCCGACGGCGCGGTCCTCGCCGGCCGGCCCGCGCTCGAGGCCGGCACGCTCGACCCGGCCGCCGCGCTGCTGCGCACCCGGCCGCACCTCGCGGCGAGCACCGGCGGCCCGCCGGAGCTCCTGACGCAGTGGCCCCGGCCCACGACCGCGGTCGACGTCGCCACGGCGCTCATCGCGAAGGTGATCCGGGCGGAGGCCGGGCGCCGGGGCACGCTGCCGTCGTCGGTGGTCCTGCTGCACCCGGCGTCGTGGTCGGCGCCGGCGCGGGAGGCGCTGCGCCAGGCCGGCCTCGCCGCGCTCGCGGCGATCCCCTACACCTCGCCCGAGCAGCTCGACCTGCTCGACGGTCCGCGCGCCGCCGCGCACCGGCTGGGCGGCCAGGGCCGGCTTCTCGTCGTCGACGTCGGCGGCGCCGCCACCGAGCTGGCCGTCGTCGACCGCGGGGGCGACGGCACCGGCTCGGTCACCGCGATGCGGTCGGTGAACGTGGGGGCCGAGGTGCTCGACGACGCCCTCGCCCAGCTGATCCTCGACCGCTCGCCGCCGCACCTCGCCGCGCGCGTGCGCTTCGGCGGCGACCTCGAGGCCCACCGCGCCTGGTACCGGCTGCGCACGAGCGTCCGGGACGCCAAGGAGGCGCTGGCCGTGCAGGGCACCGTCGCGGTCGCGCTGCCCGTGCTGCCCCCGGAGAACCCGGTGCCGGGCGTCGTGTCGCTGACGCACGCCGACCTCGGCGCCATGCTCGCGCCGGGCCTCGAGGAGATCGCCCAGGGGATCTCCGCGCTCGTCGGATCCCTCTCCGGTCCCCGGCCGGCGATGCTCGTGCGCGGCGGCCTGACCGACATGCCGCGCGTGCGGGAGTGGCTCGCCGAGCGGACCGGGTTCGGCCTGGCGCACGGCGGGGACCCGGGCGCGGTCTCGGCGACCGGCCCCGCGTCGGGCGCGGCCGCGTGGGCCGCCGAGAGACTGAACCTGGGGCGGCGCTAGGAGGGATCGCGTGGAGGGTGACGCCGTCCACCGCTGCGCCGCCCGCCTCGACGCGCTCTCCGGCGCGACCGTCGTCCGCAGCGACTTCCGGACGCCGTCGCTCGCCACCGCCGACCTCGCCGGGCGGACCCTCGTCGCCACCCGCGCGCACGGCAAGCACCTGCTGACCCGGCTCCGTCGTGACGGGACCGACGACCTGACGTTGCACAGCCACCTCCGGATGAGCGGCTCCTGGACGGTGGTGCGCAAGCACGGGACCCACGGCCGCCCCCTGCTCCCGCGGCACCTCGCGGTGCGCGCGGTGCTGACCCTCGACCCCGGGGTGTCGCTCGTCGGCGTCGACGTCCCGGTGCTCGAGCTGCTGCGCACCCGCGACGAGCTCCGGGTCGTCGGCCACCTCGGCCCCGACGTGCTGGCCGGGCAGCCGACCGCGACGCAGGAGGAGTTCGACCTCGGCGAGGCGCTCGCCCGGCTGACCCGCGACCCGGCCCGGCCGGTCGTCGAGGCGCTGCTCGACCAGCGCGGGGTCGCCGGTCTCGGCAACCTCTGGGCCGTCGAGCTCTGCTTCCTGCGCGGGCTGTGGCCGTGGACGCCGGTGGGCGTCGTCGACCTCGAGCCCCTGCTCGCGCTGGCCCGTCGCATGATCCGCCACAGCCTGGAGCACCGGACGGGCATGACCACCACGGGCGTGAAGCGCCGCGGCGAGAACCACTGGGTCACCGGGCGGTCGAACCGGCCGTGCCGGCGCTGCGGCACGCTCGTGCGCTTCCGGCCCGCCGCCGGGTCCGGCGCGCCGTTCACCCGCGAGGTGTGGTGGTGTCCGTCGTGTCAACCGGCCCCGGCCGGGGCACACGGGCCCTAGAGATCGCCAGCTGAGGAGAACCACCATGGCCGTCGCGGCCGACATCGAGCGCGCCACCGACTCGACGACCGACTGGGTCGCCGAGCACGTCCAGCAGTACGTGGCCTCCGGCGGTACCGAGGGCCACGACTGGCGCGGCGTGCCGACGCTGGTGCTGGCCACGACCGGCGCCCGCACCGGCGAGCCGCGGCGCACCGGGCTCATCTACGGCACGAGCGGGGACGACCTCGTCGTCGTCGCCTCGGTGGGCGGCGCTCCGGAGGACCCGCAGTGGTACCGGAACCTGCTGGCCGAGCCGCAGGCCGGCGTCCTCGTCGGCACCCGGAAGCTGACCGTCCGCGCCCGCACCGCAGGCCCCGAGGAGCGTGGTCCGCTCTGGGAGCAGATGGCGCGCATCTTCCCGAAGTACGAGGACTACGCACGCAGGACCGACCGCGAGATCCCCGTCGTCCTGCTCACGCCGGAGGCCTGAGAACGTCGCGATGAGGCTGGCGACGTTCAACCTGCTGCACGGCCGCTCACCGCACGACGGCGTGGTCTGCCCGGGCCGTCTGCGGGACGCGGTGAAGGCGCTGGACGCCGACGTGCTGTCGATCCAGGAGGTCGACCACACCCAGCCGCGCTCGGCGCTGGTCGACCAGACCGCCCTGGTGGCCGAGGCCGTCGGCGCGCGGGACAGCCGCTTCCTGCCCGCCCTGGTCGGCACGCCGGGCGGGTCGTGGCGGGAGGCGGGCCCGGACGAGGTCCCGGGTGCCGAGCCGACGTACGGGATCGGGTTGGTGAGCCGGCACCCCGTGGCCGCCTGGCACCGGATCCCGCTGGGGACCTCGTGGTTGACGCTGCCGCTGCTGGTCGACGCCCGGCGCCCCGCCCTGGTGCGCGACGAGCCCCGGCTGGGGCTCGCCGCCGTCCTCGCGCCGCCGGCGCCGGTGGGCACCGTCGTCGCGACCCACCTGGCGTTCACGCCGGGCTACAACGTCGTGCAGCTCCGGCGGCTGGCACGCGCGCTGCAGGACCTCCCCGGGCCGATCGTGATCCTCGGGGACCTCAACGTGCCGGGGCCGGTGGCGGGCGCCGCACTGGGGTCCTGGCACCCGCTGGCGCGCGCGCTGACGTTCCCCACCGAGGAGCCCCGCATCCAGTTCGACCACGTCCTGGCGTCGACCCCGCTGCCGGTCTCCGACGCGCGGGCCGTGGCCACGCCGGTGTCGGACCACCGGGCGCTGGTGGTGGACCTGGCTCCCTGGCCGGTTCCCTAGCCGAGGTCCGCGACCGCACCGATCACGATGACGGCGGGCGGGCGCAGTCCGGCGTCGGTGATGGCGCCGGGCAGCTTCGCGAGCGTCGCCCGGGTCGTCACCTCGCCGGGCAGCCCGCCCTCCTGGACGGCCAGCGCCGGGGTCTCCGGGTCGCGGCCCGCCGCGACGAGCGCCTCGGTGATGGCGCCGATGTTCTCGACGGCCATGAGCAGCACGATCGTGCCGCGCAGGCGCCCGAGCGCGTCCCAGTTCACCAGCGACTGCGCGTGCCCGGGCGGCAGGTGGCCGGAGACGACCGTGAACTCGTGCGTGACGCCGCGGTGGGTCACCGGCACGCCGGCGAGCGCCGGCACCGCGATCGCGCTGGTGATGCCGGGGACGACCTCGACCTCGACGCCCGCGGCGACGCAGGCCTGGATCTCCTCGACGCCCCGGCCGAAGACGAACGGGTCGCCGCCCTTGAGCCGCACCACCCTCCGGCCGGCCAGGGCCTCCTCGACGAGCACCTGGTTGATCGTGTCCTGGCTCATGTAGCGCCCGCGGGGCAGCTTCGAGGCGTCGATGACGGTGACGTCGGGCGGCAGCTCGTCGAGCAGCGGCTGCGGCGCGAGCCGGTCGGTGACGACGACGTCGGCCGACGCCAGCGCCTGGCGCCCGCGGACGGTGATGAGGCCCGGGTCGCCCGGCCCGCCCCCGACGAGGGTGACGCCGGGCCGCACGACGCGGTGGCGGCGGTCGGCGAGCGTGCCGCTGCGCAGGGCCTCGACGGCCCCGTCGCGCACGCCCGTGGCGCGCCGCGGGTCGCCGCCGCCGTGCACGGCCACGGTGATGTCGTCGTAGCGGCCCACTGCGGGCGTGACGGCCGTGCCGGCGTCCGCGATGTCGGCGCGCACGCAGAACACGCGCAGCAGCTCGGCCTCGGCGGCGACCTCCGCGTTGACCTCCGCGTCGTCGGTGGCCGCGACCGCGTACCAGGCGTCGGCGAGGTCGCCGTGGGCGTAGGGCCGGGCGTGCCACGTGATCTCGCCGGAGTCCGCGAGGGCCTCGAGGGCGGTGGTGAGCGTCGGGCTCACGACGAGCGTGTCCGCGCCGACCTCGTGCAGCCCGGCCACCCGACGCTGGGCGACGGACCCGCCGCCGACCACGACGACCCGCCGGTCCTGCAGGTGCAGGCCGACCGGGTACACGCGGGCGGGCGGCTCGCTCGGGCTCACGGTGCGTCTCCCCTGCTCTCCGTCAGATCCTCCGTGGCCAGGTCCTGCTCGGCACGGTCCTGCTCGGCACGGTCCTTCTCGGTCACCCCGGCCGCGTCGAACGTCGCGACGTCGGCGAGCGCGCGGGCCGCGGCGGTCACCACCGGCACCGCGAGCAGCGCCCCGGTGCCCTCGCCGACCCGCAGTGCCAGGTCCAGCGCGGGCGCCAGGCCCAGGTGCTCGAGGGCCAGGGTATGGGCCGGTTCGACCGAGCGGTGCCCCGCGATCCAGGCGTGTGACGCAGTCGGGGCCAGCGCGGCCGCCACGAGCGCCGCCGCGCCGGACACCACGCCGTCGAGGACGACGGGCGTGCGCAGCGCCGCGGCGCCGAGCAGGAACCCGGCGATCCCCGCGTGCTCCAGCCCCCCGACGGCGGCGAGCACGCCCAGGGGGTCGGCGGGGTCGGGGTGGTGCTTCTCGAGCGTCTCCGCCACCACGGCGGTCTTGCGCCTGTGCGTGGCGTCGTCGATGCCGGTGCCGCGCCCGGTGACCTGCTCGGCGGACGCGCCCGTGAACGCGGCCACGAGCGCCGCCGAGGCGGTGGTGTTGGCGATGCCCATGTCGCCGGTGACCAGCAGCCGGCTGCCGGCCGTGACGAGGTCGCGGGCGGTCTCGACGCCGGCCCGCATCGCGGCGCGGGCCTCGTCGCGGGTCATCGCGGGGCCCGCGGTCATGTCCCGGGTGCCGTGGCGGACCTTGCGCGGCAGCAGGCCGGGCGCGGGGTCGAGGTCGGCGGCGACCCCCACGTCGACCACCTGCACCTCGGCGCCCACCGTCGCGGCGAAGGCGTTCACCGCGGCGCCGCCGGCGAGGAAGTTCGCGACCATCTGCGCCGTGACCTCCTGCGGCCACGGCGTCACCCCGCGGGCGTGCACCCCGTGGTCGCCCGCGAAGATCGCGACGACGGCCGGCTCCGGGAGCGGCGGCGGGCAGCTCCCCGCGAGCCCGGACAGGCGCACGCCGAGCTCGCCGACCTCGCCGAGCGCGCCGGGCGGCACGGTCATGCGGGTCAGGTGCTCGCGCGCCGCGGCCTCGCCCTCGGTGGTGTCGAGGTCGGCGAGCGCCGCGAGCGTCTCGTCCAGCGGATCCATCGCGTGGTTCCCCCAGGTGTCGGTGTGCACGGCCCACGCCAGGGGTCGGCGTCGGGCCCATCCGGCGGTGGCGAGCTCGGGCTGGTCGGCGAAGCCCTCGACGTGCCCGACGCACAGGTAGGCGACGACCTCGAGGTGCAGCGGCATCCCGACGCGCTCGTGCAGCGTGCGGGCCAGCACCCGCTCGTCGAAGAAGCTCACCCAGCCGACGCCGAGGTCCTCGGCGCGGGCGGCGAGCCACAGGTTCTGGACCGCGCCGGCCACGGAGTGCGCGGCCATGCGGGGCTGGGTGAGGCGCCCGAGGACGTGGCGCCCGCCACGGGTCGGGTCGCAGGTGACGACGACGCCCAGCGGGGCCTCGCGGATCGCCTCGACGCGCAGGCCGGCGAACTGCCGGGCGCGGGCGGCGGGCAGGGACGCCGCGAACTCCCGGCGCTGCTGCTGGGCGAGCGTCGCGAGCTCGTCGCGCAGCGCGGGCGAGCGCAGGACGAGGAAGTCCCAGGGCTGCGAGAACCCGACGCTGGGCGCGGCGTGGGCGGCCGCGAGCACGCGGTGGAGGCGCTCGTCGTCCACCGGGGTGTCGACGAAGCCGGTGCGCACGTCGCGGCGGGCGCGCAGGACGCGGTGCAGGGCGTCGCGGTCGCCGGGTTCCAGGGCGTTCACAGAATCTCCGCGAGCGTGGTGACGAGGTGGTCGGTGACGTCCCGCGACCGCACCGCGATCCGCATGTGCTCGGGATCGAGACCGGGGAACGTGTCGCCGCGGCGCACCGCGAGGCCGCGCTCCCGGAGCCGTTCGCGGACGTCGGTGCGCCCCGGCGTGCGCACGAGGACGAAGCTGGCCGCCGGGGTGCCGCGGACCTCGAGGCCGTCGAGTCTCTCCAGGGCGGCGACGAGGTGGTCGCGGTCGGCGGTGACGATGCGGGCAGCGTGGTCGGCCTCCGCGCGCGCCCCCTCGGTGCTGCAGGCCTCGAGTGCCACCAGCGCCGGCGACGACACCGACCACCGCGGGGCGGCGGCGCGCAGGTCCCGGGCGAGCTCCGCGGGGGCGAGGGCGTAGCCGACGCGGAGGCCTGCGAGGCCCCAGGTCTTGGTCAGGCTGCGCAGTACCACCAGGCCGGGGAGATCGCGGCGCCCGGCGAGGCTGTCCGGTTCGCCGGGCGCGGTGTCGATGAAGGCCTCGTCGACCACCAGCGTCCGGCCGGGCCGCGCCAGCGTCGCGAGGACCGCGGCGGGGTGGCGCACCGAGCTGGGGTTGGTGGGGTTGCCGACGACCACGAGGTCCGCGCTCACCGGGACCGCGTCGGGGTCGAGGGTCAGGTCGCCGTGTGGATCTCCTCGGCTCAGCACCACCCGGTCGACCGCGTGCCCCGCCGCCCGCAGCGCCGCCTCCGGCTCGGTGAACTGGGGGTGCACGACGACGGCGTGGCGCGGGCGCAGGGCCCGCGCGAGCAGCACGAACCCCTCCGCACCGCCGGCGGTCGGCACGACCTCGCTCTCCGGCCGTCCGTGGCGCGCGGCGACCGCGGCGGTGGCCGCCGCCGGGTCCGGGTAGGCGGCGAGGTCCTCGAGGCTCGCGGTGAGACGCTCGCGCAGCCACGTCGGCGGGGTCCCGGCGCGCACGTTGACCGCGAGGTCGACGAGACCCGGCCCGACCTCGGCGTCGCCGTGGTGGTGGAGGTCGTACAGGGTCGGGTCCGCCTCCCGGGTCCGCGTCACCGGCGGGCGCGCGCGGCCCGCAGGAGCACCGTCTCGGCCTCGGGCACCGACGCGGCGAGCACCGACGTCACGGCCGACGGCGCGGCGCCCTCGTCCCAGTCGGCGTCGCGCATCCGGGCGACCAGCTCGCGCGCGAGGGTGTCGACCCGGGCGGCGGCCTCGGCGCGGTCGCGGACCGGGCCGTCGCCGAGCAGGTCGAGCGGGAGGTGGCCCGCGCCGGCGAGCACGCGGCGCAGGTCGAGCAACAGCCGTTCCTCACGTCCTCGGGTGCGTGTCACCGGGGGGTGGGATCGAGCGTGCGGGGTCACGGGTGCGTGCATCGTCGCCGGCCTTCCTCGGGGTCCTCGCCCGATGTCTGCCTGAAGCCTTGCCTCGCGACGGCCGGAGTCTCCTGGCTCCCGGATCGCTGCTCGCCCCGGCCTTCCCGCCGGCAGGTGCCGGCCGTGGCCTCCCGTGGGGTCTGCTCCCCGGTGACAGTGGCGGGACCGCGCCGGAATCACACCGGCTTCCTCCGCGTCCGTCGACGGCTCAGACGACCACGCAGGTCACGAGTGCGTCAACGCCGTGGCGAGGTTCGAGTGCGTGGCGTTACGGACACTGAATCGTCTGCATCCCACTGAGCACGCCGATAGGGTCCGCCGCTGACCCGAGTGCTCCACCGAACGGCTCAGCGCAGCAGGCCCTGGCGGAAGCCGCGGGCGACGGCGTCGGCGCGGTCGCCCGCGCCGAGCTTGCGGAACAGGCGCCGGGCGTGGGTCTTCACCGTGTCCTCGGCGAGCACGAGCTCGGCGGCGATCTCGGCGTTCGACAGGCCCTCGGTCATCCCGAGCAGCACGTCCATCTCGCGGTCGGAGAGCTCGGTGGTGGCGGGGCGGGCGCCGGGCAGGGCGGAGGGGTCGGCGAGGTCGCCGGCGCGGAGGAACCCGCGGGCGCCGAGGCGCAGGGCCCAGGCGGCGCGCTCGTCCTCGGCCGTGGCGGCACCCCGCTCGGGCGCCGGGCGCTCGGGCAGGGGGTCGAGCTCGGTCGACGGCGCCTCGCCGACGACGAGGACCGGCGTCTCCGGGGCGTGGCGACGCACCTGGCGGACGGCCTCCATCCAGGCGCTGCCGTCGTCGGCACCGACGAGCACGACGTCGGGCCCGTGTCCGTCGACGAGGTGGCCGAGGCCGACGACGAGGTCGGAGACGTTGTCGACGCACGGGAGGTCGTCGAACACCGAGGAGAGATGGCCGACGAGGCGTTCCCGCGCGGGCGTCGCTCCGGCGAAGACCAGGCACGATCCCATTTCACGCTCTCCTCACCCCGATGAGTGCTCTCACGATCGCACACGGTGAACGCCGATCGGGTGACCCCCTCCTCGGACGAGTGGCGCGGCGAGGCTGGTCAGTTCGGCCGTGCGGTCGAGGCCGCGACGGCGCAGCACCTCGAGGAGCACCGGGCCCACCGCCCGGCCCGCACCGTCCACGACGGCGAGCGCGAGCGACGCGCCGTCGGGCAGCACGGCGAGCAGGACCCCCTCGGCCCCGACCTTCGACAGCGCGCCGGGCTGGACGGTCATGAGGACGGTGTCGAGGCGGTCGGGGCCCGCGACGAGCCCGGGGTGGGCGCGCATCGCGGCGGCGACGCGACCCTCGGGCGTGTCGGCCGGCGCGACGTCCAGCGCCCGCCCGAGGCGCGCCACGGCGACGAGGTCGGTGGCGAACGCCGGTGCTCCGCAGCCGTCGACGGTGACGGCGTGGACGGGGCCCGCGAGGCGCTCGAGGGTCGCCCGCACCCCGCGCTGCAGCGGGTGCTCGGGGTCGAGGTACCCCTCGATCGGCCACCCCCGCGCCACGCAGGCGGCGAGCATCGCGGCGTGCTTGCCCGAGCAGTTCATCGCGAGCCGCTCGGGCGCCCGCTCGCCCCACGCGTGGTCGGCGGCGACCCCGAGCGGGCGCGCGGGCGGGCAGCCCAGCGCGTCGGCGTCGAGGCCGTGGCGCGCGAGCAGCCCGGCGGCGAGGGCGAGGTGCTCGGGCTCGCCGGAGTGCGAGCCGGCAGCCAGCGCCAGCTCCCGGTCGTCGAGATCGGCGGTGGTCCCGGCGAGGGCCTCCAGCACCGCCACCGCCTGGGCCGGCTTGAGCGCCGAGCGCGGCAGCATCGGGACGTCCACGGCCCCGGCCCGCAGCGCCGTCGTCCCGTCGGGCTCGAGCACCACCAGCGCGACCCGGTGCTCGGACTCGACGATCTCGCCGCGGGTCACCTCGACCACCCAGGGCTCGGTGGAACTCACACCAGCCGCTCGGCCAGCGCCCGGGCGTGCCCGGCACGTTCCTCGACGTGCTCGAGGCGGGGGTCGGCGAGCTCGCCGGCATCGGCGATGTTCGCCCCGACCAGCGCCGCCGCGCTCTCGGCGGCCGCGGCGGCCAGGAACGCGGCGGTCACCGCGTCGCCGGTGAGGTGGTCGGGCCCGCTCTCGGCCAGGAGCGCCGCCAGCTCGGCCACGCGCACGGCGAGGGCGACCACGTCCGAGGGCACCTGGACGATCGCCTCGGTCGCGGCGGGGCCTCCGCCGGGCTTGCGCCGGGCCTCGAGGAAGTCCGTGAAGGCCTCGACGTCGTCGTCGGCCAGGCGCAGGGCCTTCGCCCGCAGGGCGTCGAGCTCCGTCACGGCCTCCCGGTCGGCGGCGGCCTTCGCGACCTTGGTGGCGAGCCCCGCGGCGAACGAGGCGGTCACGGCCGCGGTCGACCCCGCCGCCGGGCCGGGCCCGGCGGCCGCGAGGACCTCGCCGAACCGCGCGACCCCCAGGTCGCCGATCGGCCGGCTCACGGGTGCACCCCCTGTGAGCGATGTTCCCGGCCACAGCCGTGGACATCGCTCACGGAGGGGCTCAGAACAGCCCCACGATCGTCCCGTCGGGCTTGACGTCGATGTGGTGCGCGGCCGGGTTCTTGCCCAGGCCCGGCATGGTCCGCATGTCGCCGCAGATCGGGTAGATGAACCCGGCGCCGACCGAGGCGCGGACCTCGCGCACCGGCATCCGCCAGCCCGTCGGCGCACCGAGCAGCTTCGGGTCCGACGAGATCGACAGGTGGGTCTTGGCGACGCAGATCGGCAGCCCGCCGAAGCCGTTGCGCTCGTAGAGGTCGATCGAGGTGTTCGCGGCCGGGGCGTAGTCGACGCCGTCGGCGCCGTAGACCTTCGAGGCGATGGTCTCGATCTTCTCGCGCAGCGACGCGTCGTCGGGGTAGAGCAGCTGGAAGTGGCTCTCCTCGTTCGCGGCCTCGGCGACGGCCTCGGCGAGCTCGGCGGCGCCGCGCCCGCCGTCGCTGAAGTGGGTCGAGACCGCGGCCCGCGCGCCCATCGACTCGGCGATCTCGCGGATGGCGGCGTGCTCGGAGTCGTGGTCGGTGGGGAACGCGTTGATGCACACCACCGGCGAGACGCCGTGCAGGCGCATGTTCTCGATCTGCTTGCGCAGGTTGGCCGCGCCGGCGTGCACCTCGTCGGGGTTCTCCTCGAGCAGGGCGGGCGGCAGGTCCTTGCCGGCGACCACCTTGTGGTTGCCCGAGTGCACCTTGAGCGCACGCACCGTGGCCACGACGACCGCGGCGTCGGGGGTCATGCCCGAGGTGCGGCACTTGATGTTGAAGAAGCGCTCGGCGCCCATGTCGGCGCCGAAGCCGGCCTCGGTGACGAGGTAGTCGCCGCAGTGGATGCCGACGCGGTCGGCGACGATCGACGAGTTGCCGGTCGCGATGTTGCCGAACGGGCCGGCGTGCACGAGGACCGGCGTGTTCTCCAGTGTCTGCATGAGGTTGGGCTTGAGCGCGTCGCGCATGAGCGCCGCCATCGACCCGGCGCCGTGGATGTCCTCGGCGGTCACCGCGTCGCCGTCGCGGGTGTACCCGACGACGATGCGCCCGAGGCGGGCGCGCATGTCGGCGAGGTCGTTCGACAGCGCGAGCACCGCCATGACCTCGGACGCCGAGGTGATGTCGAAGCCGGACTCGCGCGGCACGCCGTCCATCCGTCCGCCGAGGCCCGTGACGATGTTGCGCAGCGCGCGCTCGTTGACGTCGAGCACCCGGCGCCAGGTGACGCGGTACGGGTCCAGGCCCGCCGCGTTGCCCTGGTAGAGGTGGTTGTCGAGCACCGCGGAGAGCATGTTGTGGGCGCTCGTGACCGCGTGGAAGTCGCCGGTGAGGTGGAGGTTGAACTTCTCCATCGGCACGACCTGCGAGTAGCCGCCGCCCGCCGCACCGCCCTTGATGCCGAACGTCGGGCCCATCGACGGCTGGCGGATGGCGACGACCCCGCGCTTGCCGATGTGGGAGAACGCCTGGCCGAGGCCGACCGTGGTGGTCGTCTTGCCCTCCCCCAGCGGGGTCGGGGTGATCGCGGTCACGACGACGTACTTCGCCCGTGGACGGTCGGCCATCGCCTCGATGGCGTCCAGCTCGATCTTCGCGACGTCGTGGCCGTGCATCTCCAGCAGCTCGAGAGGCAGGTCCATCTGCCGGGCCACGTCGTCCAAGGGCTTCAGCGTCGCCGCCTGCGCGATGTCGAGGTCCGACGGAATGCTCACTCGAGTCCTCCTGCAGTCCACGCCTCCCCGGCTCCGGCACCGCCGCCGGGGGACTCCTTGGAGGGGAACGCTGGCAGAACCGGGACGACTTGTCAGTACGGCCGGTCACGCTCGGTGCGTGCACGGCGCGTGCAAGCCCTGCGTCCACGCTTGCACCCAACGCCAGGAAATCCACATCCTCGAGTGCTCCCCGGCGGCGTCCGCCATCGGCGAAGATGTCCGATGTGGCGGGCGGGGCGGGGCGACGACTGCTGCTCGGATTCGTGCTCCTGCTCGGCGCCGGGTTCCTCACCGCGCCCCTGGCCACGGCGGCGCCGGCGTGCCCCGCGGTGGCCCTCTTCGCCGTCGCCGGCACCAACGAGACGTCCGAGGCCGCCGACCCGGCGCGCTCGGTCGGGCTGCTCGCCGGCCTCACCGATCCGCTCGCGCGGCGCTGGGGCGACGACCTGTCGGTGCGCTACGTCCCGTACCCGGCCTCGCTCGACCGGCCGGTGTTCTACCCGTTCAGCGAGGGCCGCGGGGCCGAGCGCCTCGCCCGCGACGCCGGCGACCTCGCCGCACGCTGCCCCGACACCACGATCACCCTCGTCGGCTTCAGCCAGGGCGCCGACGTGGTCTCCGACGTCGTCCACCGGGCGGCCAACGGCACGATCGCGCTGCCCGCCGACCGCGTCGCCGGCGCGATCATGCTCGGCAGCCCGCGACGCGACCCGCGCGCGCCCAACCTCCTCGACACCCCGGGACGCGGTGTCCTCGGGCCGCGCCCCACCCGCGAGCTCGACGTCTACGACGGACGCGTCTACGAGGTGTGCGCCCCGGGCGACCCGATCTGCGCCACCGAGAACCTCGACGTCACCGTCTTCCGCGAGGGCTGGGCCTCCGGCGCGCACCGCTCCTACCCGACGGTCGAGATCGACGGTGTGCCCCTGTTCACCGTGCTCGAACGGGCGCTGGACGCCGTCGTGGTGCGCGCCACGACGGGCCCGGTGAGCTGAGCGCGCCCGTACGCTCGCGCGGTGATGCGACGTGCTTGAGCTGCTCGGCCGCGTCCTGCCCGTGTTCGCGGTGATCGCCGTCGGGGCGATCGCCGGACGCTTCGCGCGCTTCGACGAGCGCACCGCGGCGGTGCTCAACGACCTGGTCTACTGGGTCGCGCTGCCCGCCCTGATCTTCATCTCGGTGGCGGACGCCGACCTGTCCGCGGGCGTCCCGTGGTCCGCGCTCGTCGCCTCGGTCGCGGTGGTGGTCGTCGCCTACGCGCTGGGTGCGGTGGTGGCGCGGCTGGCGGGACGGCCGGCGGGCGAGGCCAACGCCGTCGGGCTGGTCGCCGGGTGGGGCAACGTCGGCTACCTCGGCATCCCGTTGACCGTCTCGGTGCTCGGCCCGGCCACGGCCTTCGCCGCGTCGCTGACCTCGACGCTGCACACGGCCCTCGCCATCTCGATCTTCCTCGTGGCGGCCACGCTGGACGGTCGCGGCCGGGGCGAGGAGGCCGCCACACCCCTGCCGGTGCTGCTCGCCCGCCGGGTGCTCGGCAATCCCGTCGTCATCGGCATCGCCGCCGGTGTGGCCGTCGCCGCCCTCGGCATCCCGCTGCCGCCCCCCGTGGCGAACACGATCGGGCTCCTCGGCGACCTGGCCGCGCCGGGCGGCCTGTTCGCGCTGGGCATCCTGCTGCGCGGCGCCGTCCGGTCGCTGCGCGGCGCGACGGACCAGTGGATCCCGATCGCCACCGCGGTCCTCGTCAAGCTCGTGGTGATGCCGGCGCTCGCCCTCGGCGCGGTGGCACTGCTCGGCGTGCCGGCGCCGTGGGCCGCCGTGCTCGTCGTCATGTGCGCGCTGCCGGACGCCGCGACGGTGTTCGTGCTCACCGCGCAGTACCGGACCTGGTACCGCGAGAGCACCGCCGCCGTGGTGCTGACGACGGTGCTCTCGCTGGTGACGCTGCCGTTGACCCTGCTGGTCCTGCCGTGAGGTCAGTTCTCGGCGCGGAAGGCCACGCGGCGCTGCTCGTGGGTGCGGGCATCGTCCATGCGGCGCACACCCGCCCGCTGGTCGTCGGTGGCCGTGCCTGCGGCCACCGCCCGCTCGGCGGCGGCCATGGCGCGGTCGGCGGCGGCCTCCAGAGCATCCGCGGGGGTGGGGGCGACCCACCCGCGGTGGGCGTCCTCCGGCTCGCTCGGACGCCGCTTCTCGGTGCTCCTGATCATGATGCACACCTCCATCGGCACGCTGATGTGCCTGTTCAGGGCTTCCCCCGGTCCGTGGTGGCCAACCGGTTGCATACATCACCGGGGGGCGGGGAACGATGAGCGCCGGCGTCGTGCTGGCGGGTGGCCGCTCGCGGCGGATGGGCACCGACAAGGCGTCCCTGCCCCACGGCGCCACGACCCTGCTCGGCCACGTCCTGGACGCCCTCGCCGCCGCCGTCGACGGTCCGCTGCTGGTGGTCGGCGCGGCCGACACCGACCGGGCGCTCCCCGACGGGACGTGGCGCGCGCGGTGCCGGGTGGTGCACGACCCGGTGCCGGGCCGCGGCCCCCTGCAGGGCCTCGCCACCGGCCTGTCCGGCGCCGCCGCGGACGGTGCGGAGACCGCCTTCGTCGCGGCCGTCGACCTCCCCCACCTGCACGCCGCGTTCGTCCGGGCGGTGCTGGCGTACCGGGTGCCGCCGGTGGAGGTCGCCCTGCCCGTGCTCGACGGGCACCGCCAGCCGCTGCTCGCCGCCTACGCCACGGCCCTCGGCGCCCGCGCGACCGACCTCCTCGCGCAGGGCGAGCTCCGCCCCGGCGCGCTGTTCGCCGTGAGCCGGGTCCGCGAGCTCGACGCCGCCACCCTGCTCACCGACCCGGCGCTCGCCGCCCGCGACCCCGAGCTCCGGGCGGCCCGCGGCGTGAACACCCCCGAGGAGTGGGCGCGCGCGCGGGACCAGACCCCCGAGCGGCCCACCTAGGCTGGCGACCATGGCCGACCTCACCGACCCCGCGATCCACGCCTTCCTCGCCGAGGGCACCCGCACCGGCAAGATCGGCTGGACCGCGAAGGACGGCCGTCCCCTGGTCACGCCGATCTGGTTCCTCGTCGAGGACGGCACGATCGTCTTCACCACCGGCAAGGACACGGCCAAGGGCCGTGCGCTCGCCCGCGACCCCCGCGCGGTCCTCTGCGTCGACCTCCAGGAGCCGCCGTACGCGTTCGTGCAGGTCCAGGGCTCGGTGACGCTCTCGGAGGACCCCGACCAGCTGCGTCACACGGCCACCGACCTGGGCGCGCGCTACATGGGTGCCGACCGCGCCGAGGAGTTCGGCCGGCGCAACGGCGTCCCGGGCGAGCTGGTGGTGCGCCTGCACCCGTCGAAGGTGATCGCCGCGCTGGACATGACGGCGTGAGCGCACCGCCACCCCTGGCCCGCGCGCTGGACCTCGCGCCGCACCCCGAGGGCGGCTGGTTCCGCCGGACCTGGGCCACCGGCCCCACGCTGCAGCCCGCGGGGTACCCCGGCCCGCGCGTGAGCGCCACGGCGATCCACTACGTGCTCGCGCCCGGCGAGGAGTCGCGCTGGCACCGCGTGCGCTCCGACGAGCTGTGGTGCTGGCACCGGGGTCCGGCGCTGTCGCTGTGGCTCGGCGGCGACGGCGAGCACCCCGTCGAAGCAGACGCGATCGTCCTGGGCGCCCGGGTCGAGGACGGTCAGGCGCCGCACGCCCTCGTGCCCGGCGGCGTGTGGCAGCGGGCCGCGCCGGAGCCCGGGGCCGACGCCGAGGTGCTGGTGACCTGCGTCGTCAGTCCGGGCTTCGACGAGGACGACTTCACGCTCGCCCGAGCCCGCTAGTTCGCCGGCGGGTCGGCGCCGCCCTCGCCCTCGGCACCCTCGGCCGGGGCACCGCCCGCGGCCGCCGGGTCCTCCGCCGCCGCAGGGTCGCCGCCCGCGGGCGGGACCTCCTCGGCCGGCTGGGCGGCGCCGGTGTCGGGTGCCGCGGTGGTCGACGTGGGCGCCGACGTGGAGCTCGACGACGACGTGCTCGACGGCGTGGACTCCGCCGGCCCCTCCGCGCTGTCCGCGGTGTCGCCCGGGTCGGTGCCCGCGACCGGGGTGAACGTCCCGAACGTCTGGCGCGGGGTGTCCTCCAGCGCGTCGTCCATGAACGTCTTCCAGATCTCGCTGGGCAGCCCGTGGCCGTAGACGGGACGTCCGTCGGCGGTGCGGATCGGGGTGTTGTCGTCCGTGCCCACCCAGACGACCGTGGACGCGTTCGGGGTGTAGCCCGCGAACCACGCGTCGTTGTTCTGGCTCTCGACGTGCGACTGGACGGTGCCGGTCTTGGCCGCGGCCTGCCGGCCGCCCTCGAGCCCCACCCCGTCGTAGTCCGGCACGTCGCGCATCGCCTCGGTGACGTTGCGCGCCACGCGCGGGTCGATGCGCTGCTCGCCGGGCGTGGTCGACTGGTCGTAGAGGACCTCGCCGCTGGCCGTCGTGACGCGCTGGACGAGATGCGGCCGGTGGTACATGCCCTCGTTGGAGAAGGTCGCGTAGGCCGAGGCCAGGTCGACCGCGGTCGTCTCCTGGTTGCCCAGCGAGATGCCCGAGTTCGGGTCGTTCATCGGCTGGCTGATCCCGGCCTGGCGCGCGGCCGCCGCCACGGCCTGCGGGCCGACGCGGTTGCCGAGCGCGGTGAACACGACGTTGTTCGACAGCGTCATCGCGCGCTTGAGGCTGCAGTTCGCGCAGTCGGCGCCGTCGACGTTGCGCACCGTCTGCCCGGGGATCGACCGCCCGTCGAACTCCGTCGAGATGCCGATCGGCGGGTCCTGCTGCAGCGCGGCGAGCAGCACGAACGGCTTGAACGTGGAGCCCGCCTGCTTCTCGACCCGGGCGTAGTCCAGGCCCGAGCCGTTGTCGCCGCCGTAGTAGGCGAGGATGCCGCCCGTCTCCGGGTCGATCGACACGGTCGACGTGCGGAGGTTGTCCGGCTGGCCGCCCATCTTCGAACGCACCGCCTCGACGGCCTCGCGCTGCGCCTCGGGCGTGATCGTCGTCTGGATCTGCAGCCCCTCGGTGACGAGCGCGTCCTGGTCGATGCCGAGGGTCCGGAGCTCGTCGCGCACCGCGCTGTAGATGTGGCCGCGGTCGTCGTCGGGGACGCCGCCGGTGACGCGACGGGGCGGCGCCGTGACGGGGAACTGCGCGGCGGCGCGCTCCGGGGCGGGCAGCCACCCCTGGGCGACCATGCCGTCCATGACGTAGTTCCAGCGACGCAGCGCGTCGTCGGGGTTCTGCGCGGGGTCCCACTTCGACGGCGCCTGGATGACGCCGGCGAGCAGGGCGCCCTCGGCCGGGGTGAGCGTCTCGACCGGCCGGCCGAAGTACGCCTGCGACGCCGCCTGGATGCCGTACGCGCCGCGCCCGAAGTAGATGCTGTTCAGGTAGTCGCCGAGGATCTCGTCCTTCGAGCGCTCCTGGGAGATCTTCAAGGAGATGATGAGCTCCTTGTACTTGCGCATCAGCGAGTACTCGTCGCCCACCATCGCGTTCTTGACGTACTGCTGGGTGATCGTCGAGCCGCCGCCGGAGCCGCCGGTGAGGTTCTTCCACACGGCGCGGCCGAAGCCGGTGACGTCGAAGCCGCTGTTCGAGTAGAACGTGCGGTCCTCGGCCGAGAGCACGGCGAAGCGCACCGGAGGCGGCACCTGCTCGAGGCCGACCTTCTGGCGGTTGCCCTGCTCGCCCGGGGCGATCCGCGCGAGGACCGTGCCGTCGGAGAACGAGACGGTGTTGAGCTGGCTCTCCACCGCGTCGTCGGCGTTGGGCACCGGGATGAACAGCCAGCCGACGAGCAGCGAGAACACCGGGGCGGCGATCATCGCGGCCACGCCCGCGTAGGCGCTGCGACGGATGCGGCGCCACCGCAGGGCGGCAGGTGCGAGCGTCTCGGGGTGCGGTCCGTCCAGGTAGAGGACGACCCGGGACCGCACGCGGCGGCCGAACGCCACGACCTTGTCGCCGTGGGGCAGGCGCACGATCCGGGCGGCGACGACGGACAGCACCGCGGCGACCGCCAGCGCGATGCGCCCGCGGGGGACGCGGGGGCCGTCACCTTCGGCGGCGCGGGTGCTGCGCCCGGTGCTCCGGTTCGCGCTGGTGCGGGCGCCCGTGCGGTTCGCCGCGCGACCCGAGGTGCGCGAGCGGGCCGTGGCGCGACGGGTCGTGTGCCCGGCGCCCGTCCGGGTCGGACGCGCCGCGCGGGTGGTGCCCGCGTCGGCGGCCTCGTCGGGCTGGTCGTCGTCCGGGGTCTCCGGGAGGTCCTCGAGGTCGTCGTCGACCGGGGCGGGCTCGTCGTCGCGACGACCGCGCCGCCCGCGCGGCAGGGGGCCGGACCCGGGACCGCGGGGCGACGGGGCGTCGATCGCGGGCATCGCCGCGGTGCCGCCGGGACGGTTGCGGGTGGCGGCGGCGGTGGTGCTGCTCGTCGCGGGTGCCGACGGCGTCGCCGCGGTGGCGCCGGTCGCCGGGGGCGTCGTGGGCGTCGCCGGCGGGGCGGTGCCGTTGGTCGGCGGCGGAGCGCTGCCGCCGGGCGGGCGGCCGGGTGGCGGGGCGCTCGGGCGGCCTGCCGGAGCGGGCCCGCCGCGCACGGGGCCGCGGATCGGGCCGGCCGGCGGGGGCCCGGCCGGGGCACGCCCACCGGGCCCGGCACCGGGCCGGCCCTCGGGGGCGCGGGGCGGACGGGACGCCGGGGCAGCGGGACGACCGCGCGCACCGGCGGGCTGGGCCGGGCCGGGCGGCGGGGTGGGGCGTGCAGGACCGGGTCGGACGGGGCCCGGGCGGGCGGGCGGGCCGGGCGGCGGTCCCGCGGGCTTCGGGGGCGGTCCCGCGGGCTTCGGGGGCGCCGAGGCGGCCGGGCTGGCCGGGGGCGGCGGCACGGTGGGGACCGGCGCGGGCGGGACCGGCGCGGGCGGGACCGGACGTCCCGTCGGCGCGGGCGCGGGACCGGCCGGGGCGGCGGGTCGGGAGCCCGTCGGTGCAGCCGCCGGACGGGCCGCGGTGGCCGTCGCGGAGCGGGGAGCGCCGGCGGCGGGCGCGGACGGCGCAGCCGGGGCCGGCGTGGTGCCGGTCGTCGCACGGCCGGGCCGGAACGACCCCGTCGACAGCGCCGACGGGAAGCCGACGGGCGGCGAGGACGGCGCGGGCTCCGACCGGAGGCGTTCGCGCACGTAGTCGCCGTAGTCGCTGTCGCGCTCGCGGTCGAGCCGTTCGCGGTCCTCGCGGCGTGCGCGCCGACCTCCGGTGGCGCCGGGCGCGCTGCGCTCGCCCTCGTCGGCGGCCTCGTCGGGATCGACGGCATGGCGCCGTCCCGACGGACGAGAGTGCGTCCCCGCCACCGAGCCACCACCTCCCCGTACCACTCGCGTCCGATAAGCCCTGGTCAGAGAGCCCGGCCGGTTCTCGACCGGACCCCTCCGGGCCGCACGCAGACGTACGGGCCCGCACGAAGGCAACGCGTCGGTGACGACGACGTCGCGCCCTGTCCGGGGGGCCGTCCGTGACCGGACCGCACGATGCGGTGAGTGGTGGTCCGGTGTCACTCCGTCGAGCACCCGGTCCGCTGGTCTCGGCCGAGCGCGCTGAGTGGCGACCCCGGTCACCGAGTGCTAACAGCGGCGCGCCGCGGACCGATGAGCGGGACGACGGTGATCGGCGAGAGGACCCACGGCATGGAACCCGACCAGGACCCCCGCGTCCCGGCTCCCCGCGACGGGGGCCGCGAGACGGCGGAGGACGGCGGCTACCCCTTCCTGCCCTTCGTCCCGGCCCCGCGCGTCGCCCCGTGGATCGAGCGGATGCCCGTGACGGCTCCGCTCCCGACCCCGTCCACCGCGCTCGCGCCCGCGCCGGTCGTCCCCGACGCCGGCCTGCCCGCGCTGCTCCGCGCCTGGGGACGGGCCGTCACCCGCGCCGTGCACGCCGCGGTCAGCGGCGTCCGCTCGCTGCTCGACGCGCTGGTCCCCGCCCCGGCCCCGCGCTGAGACCGGGCTCGCGGACCTACAGCTGCACCCCGCGCGTCAGCGCCCCGTCGACGACGAGGTTGGTGCCACTGATGAACGTGGCCGCCGGGCTCGCCAGGAACGTCACCGCCCGCGCGACCTCCTGCGGCGTCGCCATCCGCCCGGTCGGGTTCAGCCCGAGGGCGTGCCCGTAGAGGTCGGGGTCGTTCTGCTCGATCGACTCCCAGACCCCGCCCGCAAAATAGACGTTGCCCGGGGAGACCGTGTTGGCCCGGACGCGGCCGGCGAGCTGGTACGCGAGGCCCTGGGTGTAGTGGACGAGCGCGCCCTTGAACGTCCCGTACGGGCCGGCGGCGAAGTCGATCTCGCGGCCCGAGACGCTGGAGATCGTGACGATCGCGCCGGCGTCGCTCGCCTCGAGCGAGGGCAGAGCCGCCTCGACGAGGCGCACGGTGCCGAGCATGTCGGTGGTGAAGCTCGCCGCCCAGTTCTCCTCGGTGGACGGGATCGCCAGCGCCGAGACGTTGGCGACGACGGCGTCGATGCCGCCGCGCTGCGCGGCGGACTCCCGCACCCAGGAGGCGAGCGCGTCGCCGTCGGCGACGTCGACCTCCGCGCCGTACACGTCGTAGCCCGCGCCGCGCAGCTCCTCCTCCGCCTTGCGCACGCCGTCGGCCGACCGGGCGCAGAACGCGACCGTGGCCCCCTCGGCGGCGAGCGCCTCGACCACCGCCCGCCCGATGCCCCGGCTGCCGCCGGTGACGAGCGCGATCCGGCCGTTGAGCTGGAGGTCCATGGGGCTCCTCTACGTCAGGGAGGTGGCGCGGGCACGCAGGTCCGCGTGCAGCCCGTCGAGCGGGCGCAGGCCGGGCACGAGCGTCTTGGACACCTTCGTCACGGCGCTGTAGTTGGTGTCGACGACGTTGGCCAGCGGCGTCAGCGACACCTGGGTGAGCAGCTGGTAGGCGTCGAGACGGTCGAGACCGAGCAGCTCGCCGAGCCAGCCGATCATCTCGACCTGGCTGATCCGCCAGGCGTCCTCGAGCGGCCGTGACGAGCCGACGACGATGATCTCGCCGTCGTTCTCGATCCGCGGCCACAGCGGCGCCCGCGCCGCCGAGGCCTTGACCAGGTCGACGATGAGCGTGACGTCCATGGCGCCCTCGACCGCGGTGCCGCAGGACTCGCCCTCGCCCTGGCGGTAGTGGCCGTCACCGACCGAGAAGATCGCGCCCGGCTCGTTCACCGGCAGGTAGCAGGTGGCGCCGGCCCGCATCTCGGGCGTGTCCATGTTGCCGCCGAAGGCGTCCGGGGTCAGCGACGACCGGACCTCGCGGTTGGCGGGAGCCACGCCGACGGTGCCGAGCATTGGGTCGATCGGCAGGTCGAGGGAGAACTCGCCCTGGTGCGCGACGAACGTGACGGTGCCGCGGGCGCGGTCGAGCTCGTAGATCCAGGTGCGCTCGGGCAGCGGGTCGGCGAGCAGGGCGGTGCGGTCGGTGCCGGTCAGCCCGCCGAAGAAGGGGACGAGCGTGGAGGCGCCCCAGTCCCGCGCCGGGGTGAGGTCGACGAGGTGCAGCACGAGCGTGTCGCCGGGCTCGGCGCCGCGCACCGCGAACGGGCCGGTCTGCGGGTTGAGGAACCGCGGGTCGAGCGTCGCGCTCGCGACGTCGGAGACGGTGCGGATGGCGCCGCCGAACGCGTCGTCGCACCACAGCCGCAGCACCGTGCCGGGCTCGATCTCGCGGATCGGGGCGGCGCCGCCGAAGGTCCAGGCGTACTGGGACCGCTCGGGCCGGAACTCGACGACGTCCACGACGGCCTCCCGCGGCCTAGTACTTGTCGGAGCCGGTGAGGGCGTGCTCGAGCTGGTCGGCGATGTGCGTGACCAGGCGGAACGGAGCGTCGAACTCGGCGAACGAGAGATCCTCGAGCGGGGTGGCGTGCCGGAACACCGCGACACCGCCGACCGCCACCGCACCGCCGACGACGGCCTCCTCGGCGAGCTCCAGGAGGCGGCGCGTGTCGATCTCGTCGAGGCGGGCGATCGGCGACTCGATCTGCAGCCAGTCGTGCCCGTCGACCTCGCCCCGGTGGTGCACGTAGACCAGCTGCGTGCGGTCCTCGGTGGTGGGGAGCCGGAACGTCAGGCTGCTCTTGTTCTGCGCCATGACCTCGTACCGCAGGCGCACCCAGGTCACCAAGTCGTCCCACGAGGCCACCGACCACTCACCGTCCTCACGAGGGGTGCCCGGACGGCGCGCCGGGCGGAGCGAGCGCACCGTAGCAGCGCGCCTGCGTGGTGATCGTTCGCTGTCGTCGCTCACCGGACGCCTCCGCCGACGAGACGGTCCCAGCCGGCGTGACCCACCGCGGAGGTGGCGCCGCTGCGGTCGAGCAGGCGCAGCAGTGCGGCGCCGTCACGCGGCCGGTCGGACGCGTCCTGCGCCGTCGCACGGCGCAGCACCGGGACGAGCCGCGGGGAGAGCCGGTGCACGGCGCCGAACGCCTCGGACCCGGGGCCGTCGAGGATGCGCCGCGCGATGTCGAGGATGTTGTCGCCGTCGAAGAGGTGGTCGCCACGCGCGGCGAACACCACGCAGCACGCCCAGGCCCACACGTCGGTGGCGGGGACGGCGCCGTTGCCGGTGACCTGCTCGGGCGCCATGTAGCCCGGCGTGCCGACCATGTTCCCGGCCGGCGTGTGGTGGGTCTGGCCCACGACCCGGGCGATGCCGAAGTCGACCACCTTCGGACCGGCGGAGGTCAGCAGGACGTTGCCGGGCTTGAGGTCGCGGTGGGTGATGCCGTCCGCGTGCAGGGCCGCGAGCGCGCGGGCGAGCGCGATCGCGGTGCGCGTGAGCATCTCGCCGTCGGTGACCGCCCCCGACGCCGCGACGAACGCGTGCAGCGACGGCCCGTCGAGGCGCTCCATCACGATGTAGGGCATCGACCCGTCGAAACCGACGCCGTGCACGCGCGCGGTGTAGTCGCCGGTGACCTTCTGCAGCGTCTGGCCCTCGCGCAGGAAGCGGGTGCGGGCGTCGACGTCGTCGAGCAGGTGCGGCGCCAGCACCTTGATGGCCACGACGCCGTGCGTGCCGGCCCGGTGGCCGAGGTAGACGGTGCCCATCCCGCCGGAGCCGAGACGCCCCGTGAGCGTGTACTCGCCGACCGAGCGCGGGTCGTGCGGCGAGAGGGGCTGCTCGGGCGCGGCGAGGTCGACCAGGCGGGTCGACGGGCCGACGACCGGCGGGGGTGGGAGGGGGCGCGACGGGGGCGGCGGGACCGACCGAGCCAGGCCCGACGGCGCCGGCGGGGCGATCTGCGCGCGGCTCACGTCGGGCTCCCGCCCGTTGCGACGGGCGCGCAGCAGCCGCCGCTCGCGCACCGGGGGCAGCCGCGCGGCGCGCAACGCTTCGGGGACGACGGGCGCCTCGCGGCAGGCGCGGGGACGCCCCGCGCGGGCAGTGACCTGGTGCGCGAGCAGGAAGAGCGCCGCGCCCAGCCCGACGCCCGGGACCGCCGCGGCGCCGACTGCCAGGACGAGGACCAGGCCGAGCAGCAGGCCGAGCGCCAACGTCGCCTTCCCGCGGCTGGCGGGCCACGGCCGCGTCACGGGCATCGCACGCCGGCGCTCGAGGTCCAGGCCGCCGACGTAGAGGCCGGCCACCGTGAGCGAGAGCAGGCCCAGGACGACGAGGCCGGCGACCGTGATGGTCGGGCCGCTCGTGGTGGGGGCCGGCAGGCCCGCGTCGTCGAGGCGCGCGATGAGCCCCCGGATCGCGAGGCGGCGCCCGGCCGCGAGCTCGTCGGCGACGAGGGACACCGTCAGCACGCCGATCACGACCGTGACCAGGGCCGTCAGCGCCGTCAGGCCGATCGCGCGCGGCACGGGCAGGTCGGCGGCACGGTGCAGGTGGCGGCGCGCGCGTCGGCGCTCGGCCCCCGCCAGGCGCGCGACGCGGTCGGTGACCACCCGGTCGACCAGCATCGCGGTGCGCCGCTGTGCGGCCGCGCGCCGGTGCAGAGGGGCCATCGCGAGGGCGGTCAGCACGCCCGCGACGACCACCACGAGGACGGGCACCGCCGGGCCCAGCTCGGCCAGCCCCACGCCGACCTCCCCTCCCGCCGTCCGCGTTCCCGCGGTCGGTCCGTCCTCCCGACGCCGTCCCCTGAGGTTACCGGGGTACCGGATCAGCTCCGGGTGCGGCGACCCGGCGCGCCGTCACCCTCACGCGTCACGGTGGTCTTCTTCCGTCCCGGGCGCCACCGAGGCTTGCGGGGATGGCGCAGGACGACGTCGCCGAGACTGTGCTTTCCCCGGATCGCGAGGTGCGGCGTGCCGCGCTCGCGCCGGTGGGTCGTGTCGTCGCGGACCTTGCCCGCGGAGATGAGCAGGTCGTCGACGTCGGCCGTGGCGCCCTCGGGCAGCACGAGCACCGGGGAGCACAGCCCCGTCGCCAGCTCGACCGCGATCACCGGCGCGGTGCACTCGGCGCCCGTGAAGTCCAGCGTCACCCCGCCGACCCAGCTGTGGACGCGCACCACGGGCGGCACCCGCCAGTACCCGCGCCGGGAGATCGCGCCGCCGACCCCCGCGCGCAGGTCGAGGACGTCGACCGAGCGCTCGACGTGCAGCGATGCCCCCGGCAGGTCGTCGAGCAGGCCGACGAGGTCCCCCCGGACCCGCGCGGCGAGCGCGGCGGCGGAGCGGTCGCTGTACTCGGCGGGGGTGATCTGCCCGGCCACCATGGCCCGCGACAGGAACTGCTGGACCTGCTCGCGCTCGGTGTCCGAGACGCGCAGGCCCGCGGGATCCACCGGCTCCGGGCTCGCGGACGTCACACCGGAATGATAGGTCGCCGCGAGCACCCGCCCGGGAGCGCTCGACCCGGATGAGACGGCAGTCGGGACGGAGGTGGCGGTGCCGCGGGGCCTGGTGCTCGTCCTGGCGGTGCTCGCCCTGGCCGCCGGCTGCGCGGGTGCGAACCGGCAGGTGTCCCCGTTGACGGGGATGCCCGCGTCGTCGAACGCGCCCGTGCTCGCGGTGAAGGTGGACAACTCCCCCGCCGGCCGCCCGTGGACCGGTGTCGAGGACGCCGACGTCGTCTACGTCGAGCCCGTCGAGGGCGGCACGACCCGGCTGCTCGCGGTGTTCTCGTCGCGCCTCCCGGCCTCGGTCGGTCCGGTGCGCAGCGCCCGTGAGTCGGACGTCACGGTGCTCGGCGCCTACGGCCGTCCGGCGCTGGCGTTCTCCGGCTCCGCCCCCGAGCTGGCCGGCACGCTCGCCAACGCCCCGCTTGTCGCCGTGACGCCCGCGACCGCCGCCTCGGCGTTCCGCCGCGATCCCGACCGCCGCGCGCCGGTGAACCTGTACGCCGACCCCGAGGCCCTGCTCGCCGCGGCCGGCGAGGTCTCCCCACCCCGTGACGTCGGCTTCCGGTTCGGCGCGACCCCCGCGGGCGGCGAGGTCGTCCGGCACCGCGAGGTGGCGTTCGGGTCCGCCATCGTGGGCCTGACCTGGGACGCCGTGCGCGGCCGGTGGGTGGTCGAGCCCGGCGGCGACCCGGTCGTCCCGGCCGGCGGCGGCGACCCGGTCGGCGCCGCCACCGTGCTCGTCCAGAAGGTCACGACGCGGCCGTCGGCCATCCGCGACGCCGCCGGAGCGGTCTCGCCCTACGCCGTGACCACCGGCGAGGGCGAGGCGGAGGTGCTGCGCGACGGCCGTGCCTTCCCCGCGCGGTGGTCGCGGCCTGCCCCGACCGATCCGACCCGGGTCCTCGACGCCGGCGGCGCCCCCGTGCCGTTCGCGTCCGGACCACTGTGGGTCCTGCTGGCGCCCGAGGACGGTTGACCACCCCGTCCGCGGGGGTACACCGGGGGCATGGGAGCCGACGACAAGATCGATAACAAGTCCGACAAGCTCAAGGGCAAGGTCAAGGAGGCGGCCGGCACCGCTCAGGGTGACGAGGACCTCCGCGCCGAGGGCAAGAAGGACCAGACCAAGGGCGACGTCAAGCAGGCCGGCGAGAAGATCAAGGACGCCTTCAAGTCCTGATCCCGCCACACGTTCACACGAGCCCCGGGGACCTCGTCCCCGGGGCTCTCGTGTGTCCGGGGCTACGTGTCCCTGGTAGGTGTCCCTAGTAGCCCCGCGACTCGCGTCGCCCGGCGAAGGAGTAGACCGGCGTGCCGTCGCCCTCGCGCCGGGCCAGGCGGTGCACCGCGAAGGTGTTGATCCCGGGGATCGAGCCGCCGTGGATCTCGCTGACCTTCTGGCGCGGACCCTGTTCCACCAGCACCAGGAACTCCTCGGGAAGGCTCGCGCCCTCGGCGATCGTCAGGTCGTGGTCGCCCTGACAGGGACCGTCGGCCAGTCGGATACGCACCCGTCACCCCCTCGTCTCGTCGCAGACGGCGACCATGGTGGCACGCCCTCCGGGACCCGGCGGATCGTCCGGACCCGCCCTTTGCGGATGTACTTGCACATGCAAGGATGATCGCCGCCGGTCATGCCCCCCGTGATCGGCAACGGACCCGGTCGGTGTCCCCCCGCCGGCCGGGTCCTCCCACACTGATCGGACGAGCCCGATGTCACCGTCCGTCGGTCGGCCGACGGAGGTTGGGCCGGTCCCCCAGCGGACATCCTCATGTCGTCCCCGACGGATGATGAGAGCGGACGTGGAGAAGGACGAGGCGGCGGCGCAGCTCGCCCGGCAGGCGTCAGAGGCGCTCGCCGGGCTCCTCGAGCACGAACGCACCCAGCCGCCGGACGGCGACCGCTTCGACCGGTGCAGCGAGACCCTCGACGAGCTCGCCCGGGCCCTCATGACGATCGTCGAGGTCGTCGACCACTGCACCGCGAACTCGCCCGTCGAGGAGGACCCCGACGGCCTCACCGAGAAGGCCCGCGACCTCGCGACGGCCATCGTCCGACGCCGCAACTCCCTGCTCGCCGAGAGCGCGGCCGCACGCCTGAACGTCGTGCGCGCAGCGCCCGTCCCCCGCGCGGGCTGACCCTCACTCAGCCGATCCCGCCGCCGAACCCGATCTCGTTGCCGTCCGGGTCGCGGAAGACGATCTTGCGAGCGCCACCCGGGTAGTCCTCGTGCCGTACCGGTGCGATCCCCCGCTCGGCGGCGCCGCGCACGGCGTCGTCCAGGTCCTCCGGGACGATCATGAGCTCCGCGTGCCCGGCGCGCCCGGGGTCCTGCTTGACGTAGAGCCAAGCTTGCTCCGACAGCTCCCACACGGCCTCGGTGTCCGAGGCGAGGAACGACGGCTCCCGGCCGAGGAGGCGCTCGAACCACGGCCCCGACGCCTCGTAGTCGCTCACGAGGATCCCGGCGAAGAGGAGGCGGCCGGAACTCACGAGACACCCGACGAGGTCTCGGAGCGACGGGTGGGCGCGCGACGACGCGAGGTCACGACAGGGTGCGGGACGAGCCGACCTCGTCATCGGGGACGCTCGCCGTCCGAGGAGCGAGCCGGCGCAGGAGGGCGCCCGCGCCGACGGCCAGCGGGAACATGAGGACGCCGTAGACAGCAGCCGGCACCGCGAGCCGCTCGGTCTGCAGGACGCTCACCGCGACGGCGATCGCGAGCGTGCTGTTGTGGATCCCGACCTCGAACGCGGAGGCCACGGCCTGCGGGTGCCCGACGCGCAGCAGCCGGGGCACCAGGTACCCCAACGTCAGGCTGATCAGGCAGAACGCCGCGGCGACGAGGCCGATCGCGGCCAGGTACTCACCGAGGTTCTCCCGCTCGCCCAGGAGCGCGCCGACGATCACCACGACCAGCACCACGGCCGAGAGGATGCGCACGGGCCTGTCGGCGCGGTCGGCGAAGGTGGGCGACGCGCGCCGGATCAGCATGCCGATCACCACGGGGACCAGGACCACGGCGAAGACCTGGGCGGTCTTGCTCAGGTCGAGCCCGAGGCCGCCCTCGACCACGGGCCGGAAATACGCGAGAGACAGGTTCACGACGACCGGCAGGGTGATCACGGCGATCACCGAGTTGACCGCCGTCAGCGTGATGTTGAGGGCGACGTCCCCGCGGAAGAGATGGCTGAACAGGTTGGCGGTCGTGCCCCCGGGCGACGCGGCGAGCAGCATGGTCCCGACGGCGAGCAGTGGGTCGAGCCCCGCCGCGATCACCAGCCCGAAGCAGATCACCGGCAGCACGACGAGCTGGGTCACCAGGGCCGCCACGACCGCCACCGGCCGTCGCGCCACGCGGCCGAAGTCGCCGACGGTCAGCGACAGCCCGAGCCCCAGCATCACGACCGCGAGAGCGGCAGGCAGACCGACGGTCGTCAGCGCGGAGTCCATGAACACCCCTGAGTGTGAACAGGGTGCCCATCGTGCCTTCGGGACATCTCGCGAGGAAGCGGTCGAACGCGTCGTTCCGGACGGCCGCGGTCGACCCCTGGGCAAAACAAAGGGGCCGCAGCGCTGCTGCGACCCCTCTGAACTGCCTCGACCGGCGCGCGCCCGAAGGGATTCGAACCCCTAACCTTCTGATCCGTAGTAGTGGCTGAAAGGACCTTCGGACCACGCGGTAAGCCATCGCTGGTGCCCGCGCGGCCGAGCACGAAACCGTGCGTCCCTCTCCGTGCAGTGGCGTTGATGCAGGTTCGATGTATGGGCTGCGCTGCCGCGCACGTCTCCAAGCGTTGCCATGGCGGCCCTCGCGTCGCGGCGGAGGGCCTTAGGGCCACTTCCGAGCTCCGGGCCTTGGCCCTTCGATCGCGGTCGCTCCCGACCGCGCAGGCTCCTCCAGGCGACCGACGACCGGCAGGTCCGTGTGAGCGACTCTGATTGTCGGGCCACAACCGCGCCATCGGATCGGCCAAGCGGTCGACTGCGAAGGCGCACCTCCTACTCCCTGCCGATGCCTTGGTGCGGTTATAGGAAGCACTAGGAGCCTGGCTGGTTCCGTCGAGTGCTACGTAAGCGCTCCGCGCAACAGACTCGACCCTTCGCATGGACCAAACAGGTGATACCTCAGCGCCGTCCGGGTGTTGCGCTGATCTCAGGCTCGGACCGCGTAACGCGCTACCGAATGATTGCGACTGGCCAGAGAGCGAGCAGTTGGCGCGCATCGGGCGGCCGACTGGACTCGCAACTGACCCGGGGGGATCAGATCTTTCACAAGATACGTACGTGCGAAGTTGCAGAGGGCGCTTCCTTTTGCAAGTGCTCCTGCACATGCATCCGCATCTGCACTCGAGGCGACCGTACAGCGGAGTACATCGACCGTTTGACGCACCGAGCTGGCAGACACGGCGTGTCGCCTAGCCCTCGCCCCTTGCCGCTCGGCGACCTGAAACCGCAGGTCAGCCTTTCTTCTAGGGCTGGGTGCTAGCGTCCATGTCCATGATCGGGTTCGCGTGGGCGATCCGCCTGGCCTTGGGCGGATTTCTAATGGTGCCTGCGCCGATTCTGCTTACTTACACTTCGTTCTCGTACACCGCGCGTTTCGGTCTGACGATCGCCTCAGTCCTCATCGGGTTCCTACTCTTCTTGACCAATGTCGTCAAACGTTACAAACCTAGTGACTCAAGTACAGCCGAAGCTAGAGACAGTCAGGACAGTGTTGGCGACGAATTCATCCACAGCGCCGAAGTCGCCGCGTCGGCGGTAGAGCTTAGCCGAAACAAGTATCAAGGCTATTATCTCGTGGCCGGCCAGCGGATTGACGAGGTTACTGTTAGTCGCCTGATGCTTCTTCTCACTGAACCACGGCGGTACCAGGGTCGCATCGTCGAAGACATCACGCCGATGCAGAGGCAAGTCAGGCGGAAGCTTAGAACGAGTCTTGTCCTCGACTTCCCAGCCTCCGCTGCCATCGGATGTCGATCTCGGTCGATCGACTCAGGAGCCGTCGCAGACCACTTCGCTGCCAGCGCAGGGTCAACGGGCACGCTATCTGGAACTGGCCCTTCGCCCGCCACCGCGGCCGCGTCGGCCCGTAATGGCGAGGATAGGAGCACGACGGTCGGCTTGGCAGAGCCGGAAAACCATGACCTTGATGCAGAGCTGAGGCGCAGCGAAGCCGAACTTGCGGGCGCTCTCTACGATAAGCCGACGTCGAAAGACGATGACGACTTCGTTTTCTATCCGCTGACGCTCATCAAGAAGGGCGAGCTGCACGATAACTTTCACGTTGGGCTAAAAGGCGAAGACACCACTGTCACGCTTACGTACGAAGAATATTGTCAGCTGATGGTTGTCGTTGTCCGTTCGCTGGCTTACTCATGCAGAGGTCTTCCTTCAAACCTATATAAGAGAGTCGACAAACTTTCACTTAAGGTGCTCAATCTCGTCTGCACGCGCAAGGTGGATAGCGACAACTACGAAGATGCAAAAGCACAAAGCAAGCGCCTAACCGATAAGGCGAAGACCCTTATACAAGACATCGAGCAGGCTGTTTCCGAACCAGGTCGATTCACTGGCCTTATCGACGAAATCGCTTCATTCGGCGCCCGCTTCTATGAACAATATCCCGTCATCTTAATTATCCCAATCGGTGCCGTAAAGAATAACCGGGCCATTGTGACTCTGGAGCACGACGCTCCTCCTCGTTGGCACCGACAGCACTCTGTTTCTGGGCGTCTCAAGATGCTCAGTGAACGGATAAGCGCCTACTTGGGGGGACGGCCAGGAGAGCTAGAGATCGATCTGCGTCGAGCGTCGTGGGCACAGTCATACCACATAACGGTTCACGGCTCGGAGGACTCGTACCTCGCGGATCAGCGAATACGAGGAACAGAGAACTATGGGATGGCCGGCCACCCGAAGGCCAAGCTTCCCGGGCGTTTCCGCCGACCCTTGGGTCAGCCTTACTTTCGCGGCTACTACCGAAATCTCGAGCTCTTGCCTACAGCTCATAGCGATGAGCTTTCGGTAACTCTTACATTCTTTGAGGTTCCGCCTGGTTCGATCGGCAAGGCAAGCATCGCCTCCATCTCTGCCCTCATCCTCACATATGTAATCGGGCTTACCCTGCCCATCCCTCAAGATTCGACTGGTTTTGTTGGGTTCGCAGCGCTGATCCTGGCCTTTCCAGCAGCTTCTGCGGCGTGGGTCGGCCTCGACAAAGTCTCAGACAAGTCACTCCTCGGCACCGAGTTATCTGCTCGAGCCTCAGCGCTGAGCACCTTCGCCCTAAGCCTGGCGGCCGCTTCTATCTTCATCCTTGACACCCAAAAGGTCATAGACACCTCTACTTCGTTGCCTACGCTGGGCATAAATGATTGGCTTTGGGTGTGTCTTGTTTCGGCCATGTTCCTCAACACCTTCTTGTCGATCGTCTCGTGGGCTGGACGGATGGCCCGGTACTACCTCGTCACCCGTCGATCTAACGAGCAATACACGACCGATATTCGCTTGCGAGGTGCGTTGAAGTGATGCCACCGACAAGTACCGCCCATGCGAAGCAAACCAACCTCGGACACAGGGAGTCGATGAGATGAGTGAGAATTCTGAATCTCGGCTATGGTCACTGACGATGACGCTCTTCGCTGGCACAAAAGATGTCGAGTCTGGCCCGAGCGGGATGCACTTAGCGGTGGAATCAGAAGACGCGGTCTTGTATCGTGGTTCGAGTGAGGGCTCGAACGCCCGTCAACTTTTCTCACCTGAGAACCTTCGACAAGGAATGCAGGAACTTGCGAAGGACGGGCCCATTTCGTCTGTTGGGCGTGTCTAAGCGACATGTCAGAGGTTGGTGAGGAATTCTTGGCTAGACAGCGGTTCGAGGGAAACATGCGAACCGCGTCGAGAAGCCTGAGGTCCGCCCGAGACTGCGTAGCGTCTTGTCTCGAGCAGGTGTCGTGCGATGCCTCGGACGGGGCTCGTCTGTCGGAGGCTGCCCTGCGCGATATTGGCAATCGCGCCGCGGCGCTTGCAGACGAGATAGATCACTTCTTGGCGGCTTCGGCAAACCGATAGAGCAAGCTTCGGCCTACTGGGTTCTCGGTGAGGTTACCGTCAGCTTGAGCTGAGGGCCGCTCGTACCGTAGAGCTGTGGCCGGCCTAGCAACTCCGGCGGAGGCTGGGAACCGGCGCGGGGTGCCATCGAGACGAGTTTCGCGGTGGCGCTAACTTCAGGCGATCCTGCGGGTGGAGGCGAGCGCCCTCTCAGACGAATGTGATAGACCCCGCGTATGGCGCTGAACTGGCCGGAAGCCACCCAGCGGCGCCTTCGCGCGTTCGCGGAAACGCGGGACTGGGTCCGCTATCACGACCCGCGCAGTTTGCTTCTCGCCCTGGTTGGCGAGGTCGGGGAGCTGGCCGAGCTCTATCAGTGGCAGACGGACGAGCCGCCCGACCAGGCCCGCGTGCAGGACGAGATTGCGGATGTCCTGATCTACGCGCTCCGGTTCGCCGAGGTCGCGGGCGTAGACGTCGCGGCGGCAGTCGCTGAAAAGATCGACCGCAACGAACAGCGCTTCCCGGCACTACCTCTTGAGGAAGGTCAATGACCCGGTACTTCTACGTCTACATCGGGGAGAAGGCTGAACAGAATCTCGAGATTGGGCGTGGGCACCGCATCTGGGGCTGGAAGAACCCTTGGTACGGCGACCTAGCGAAGGAAGCGGCCCAGCTGCTGAAGGACCCTGGCCCTGACTCCTATCTCGTCCTCGCCCAGGTGGCCAAACCCGAGTCAGTGGGGAGACCGTGGCCACGAACGAAAAAGGGCGACCTCGAACCATGGAAGCATGCCGTCTTCCAGTCGTTGACCATCGGGCGCATAGCGGGTCCGCTGTACGAGTCAACGAGCCCTGTGTGGCCCGACGCCATATACCCCCACCGGGTCGACCTCGCGAACCTCATCGTTGAAACCGACGTGCCGGCCACAGACCTCGACGGGGACGCGTTACTGATGGTCCGCGAGTCGGCAATGAGACGCGGTAACGCTATCGTCGGCCCTGCGCCTCTCAAGCCCTCCGCGGAAGACTCAGTGGAGAAGGACGAAGACCTCGTTCCCGACAGGCTGTTGACCGGCCTTGACGGTCTTAGCGGCCAGGCGCTCGCCCTCATCCGCCGAGAGCAGAGCAAGCTGCGGAAGGCCAAACTCAAGGGCGCCAAGACCGCAGGCTGCTCTCTATGTGGTCGGTGGCTACCCGCTGGGTTGCTGCGGCTAGCCCATATCAAGCGGCGGGCGGTGTGCACGCCCGACGAGTGCCTCGAGCTCGCGAACACCATGCTCGCCTGCACCATCGGCTGCGACGAACTTTTTGAGCGGGGCTACATCGGCGCCAGGGCGGGCACGATCGTCGCCCAGGCCCCAATCGGAGACTGGACCCAAGATCTCGACGAGATCATCAACCCGTTGGCGGGCTCGGCGCTCGCCGAGTACGAGAGTTCCCAGGAGCCCTTCTTCAAATGGCATCACTTAGACCATGCGTTGCCCGTTCCATAGCGGAATCCGGAGCGGCTGTGAGCCGGACCGTGTTTCTGGGCCGACGCGACTAGGGTATGAAGGCTCGCCTAGGCCCTTAACCGGGCGTTAGCTTCTGCTGACTCGGCTTGTCTGTGAACTTCTCGAGCCTCCGGTGCCCCCATCCCGCCCTCAGCAGTCGATCTCAAGCCCAGCCGCGGTCGACCTCCGGCGGCCTGAGCTGGGCCACCGTTACGACGCCGGGCAGCCTCATTTGGACGGGTCGTCGAGCGGTAGAGCCTGGCGCACGGAGCCCCTCCGTCGATCGACACCCGCCTGGAGGGGCGCGCGCGAGCTTTCCGCACGACATCTCAGAGATCGTTGACAGATCCCTAGATCGTCTGCACGATCACACGCGAAGGGGAGTACGCCCCGGGGAACGCGTCGTCATCACGGGTCGCGGCAGCGACCTCGGCCGTCCCTACCCTCCTGCGTGGGTGCGGAGACCTTCGGATCATCAGTACGGGTGTTTGGCTAGGCCGATCCGGAGGGCTGTAGTGAGTGGCTTTGATGTTGCCGAGATCGTTGCGTCCTATCTCGAAGCCTTGGGCACGATCGCGGCCGTAACTGTCGCATTGTTCGCTCAGGTGTACTGGGTCAAGAGACGTCGTCCAGTGTTGTGGCTGGAGCTTGAGGACGAGGGATCAGACGAGGACTTCGTTACGACAGCCAACTCGAGCTGGATTCGGTTGCGAGTGGTCGCGGCCCACAGGCGTAGAACAGCAGTCGGTGTGCAGCTGCGTCTAGAAAGAGTCGTCCAACGCAGCCGCGCCAACTCTTGCCAAGACTCACAGCGAGAATTTCCGAGGCTGCTGCCTGTGCCCGCTGGCCCGATCATCTGGTCCAGCGTGGGCTCGGAACCGCAGTCGATCATATCGGGTATGTGGCAGCGAGTCGACGTCCTCCGTTACAGGCATTCTTCGTCAACTCACGAGCGGCAGCTGGAGGTTGAGGTCGGATATAGTTTCGCGCCTGATGACATGCAGTCAGTCCTGCCGGAGGCAGGCACATACGCGATGACTCTTCTGTTGGGTGCAGACGATGCCGTGACGACTCGATGGGAATTCGAGTTCAGCTATGCTGGTGCCGCTACGGGTAGCGTCGACCCGTCGGTCATCGTGCCTACGGCTACCCTGAAGCCGCTGGAGATACCGCGGCGAGCTCGAGAGCCGCGATTTCACGGGCGTGTTCAGGACCGCCGAGGGACTTCTTCTTCCCCTCTACCCCAGGTTCCGCCCGCGGTTACCACGGCCAGCCCGAAATGCGACTGGTCCCGCCGAGGATATCTCTAGTATCACGATGAGGTGGCCCCCAGGCCTTTCGGTAGCAGGGTTCGAACTTGTGGCAGGGACACGAAAGTCCGGGGCCGGAGGCTGCGTCTTTGTGCTGAAGGCCGCGTTGCCACATCTGAGAGCCCTCGACAGGTTAACTAGCGTGGCGCGCCTGACTTGCCGCGTCCTGGTTGGCCTGTTCCGGCCGGTTGCGGTCAGTGGCTGATTCGGCCTCTGAGCTGAACGGACGTCGGCGGCGCCGTTCCGAGCGTGACCGGCTCGGGCGGCCTCTCCCCGATCATTCCGTGGGGGAAAAGTGTGGGAACGATCTTGCTCTGTCAGGCCATGATCAGCGGCCGGTAGCCGAGAACGGAGGCGGCGCCGTCGAGGTAGGCGCGGCGGTGTGCTCGCGGGACCCACTCCTCGACGGGGTGGACGGTGAGCATGCCGCCGCCGACGATCCGCCAGTGGTGCTCCTCGGCGAGTGCGATCGAGGCGTCCTGCTCGCCCTGGGCCTGGGCCTGCTCCTGCTCGGTCATGTCCGGCACGGTGCCCGAGCTGCTTGGTGTCGTCCAGACATGAGCCGGCCGGTTGGTCTCCCCGTCGGCCAGGTCCTCCCGAAGCGCGCCAGGGCCAGGGGGCCAGGTGGAGCACCCGACGCGCTGAACGACCTGGCCCCCTGGCCCTGGGGTGCTACGCCCTCGCGGTGGCCGGCGGGGAGACCTGCCCTACCCCCCTCCCCGGAGGTCGCCTGGGGTTCGGGGGCGGCGAGCGCCCTGCTCCTCTTTCGTGTCTGGAAGCTCTGTCGGACCCCACAGCCATACTCGATGCAAGATACCGCGCTTCTAGAAGGACCTGCATGAGCAGACGACGAGACCGACGCAAGCGACTCCCGCCAGAATTCGTCGCAATGATGGAGCGCGCCAAGAGAAACGAACTCGGTTCACCAGCGCGCAAACACCACCTCGTGCCGGCATCTTACCTTCGCGGGTGGAGCGACCGAGGACAGATTCGAGTAACTGTAGTTGACGAGGTTCGTACATGGATTACATCACCCGAGAAGGCGGCTCGCGAAACTGACTTCTATAGCCTGAAGTCCGACGACCTCGATCCAGAGAAGGTCCCGCCGCTCCTCTTCGAGACGATGTTGAGCGAGGTAGAAGGCTGGGGTCGCTCGGCGATCGACGAGCTACTCATCAAGCAGCCAAGCCAGGTCGACCCGAAGTTGATGGCCAAGTTCACGTGGTTCTTAGGTTTTCAACTGTCACGAGGAAACGCGTTTCGTGAAGAGAACAAGTTGCTGGAGAGCGAGATCTTTCGACTCAAGCATGAGGGGATGACGGATGAGGGCATTCGTGGGCGCCTCGAGGAACAGGGTTACCCGAATGATCCTAAGAGCGTTGCGAGAGCCAGGAAGGGCCTCGACGCGATCCTGCGGGGAGACGTCATCCTCGCTCCGCAGCGTGCGGCGCTAGTTGGGCGCGCCGCAGAAGTGGCCGACGAATTGGGCGGTCATCTGCTACAGAGAGAGTGGTTCGTTCACGAGACGCCAGGAGTTCTCGTAACCTGCGATGAACCTCTGATTCGTATCGGTGGACCTGGGAATCTTCGGGAGGAGCGAGCAGGAATCGCCTCGGCAGGCGTTATCATTTTCCCCCTATCCCCCAGGAAGTTGCTGTCCATGGCTCTTCCCGGCATACGAACAGATCTAACGCCGAGGTTGGATGAAGCCGAAACGGCCGAGCTTAATCGGGAAATCATCGCCGCTTCCTCACGGTGGGCCTTCGAGCGCCCCAGCAAGCATGTCACGGAGAGAATGCGGGTGCCGCTAGCACCGCCGCCGTTCGTCACTGAAGGCCCGATTCCACACCTAAGTGAGCCGAATCGAGAAGTATATAGAAACTACAGCCCGACCCGATGGACTGAGGCGCCCCTCCCTCCCTGGCCAGTCCAACGCTGGTGGCGCTGATGGAAGCTCGACGTGATGGAGCTGTTGACGATGTAAGTGGCGCTATGGACGTGGCCGGGCGTGGGCCGCGCCGGCCGCCGGGCCGAAGGCAGGAGGCGTGCCGGCTGCGGAGCCGCCCGGTCCGGCCCGTCAGGGCCGGCTTGAAGACGTAAAGAAAGTTCTCACACGCTGATGGAGCGCGAAGCGGTTCGGCGGCGCCAGGCGAGCACCATCAGCGTCACCGGAGGAGCGGCCACCATGAGGCCAGCTAGCGGGGCGAGTACAGCGTTGCGACTCTGGCACGACGTTACAAATTCCGGTCCCACGGACGGGGAGCTGCGCATCACCGTCCAGAACCGCTCTTCCGGAGGTCGCCACGGAGCACGGCATACCGGTAGACGGGTGCCGCCGACGTCATACCAGGGCATATGTAGACCGAGGTACAGGCCGGCTGCGACGATCAGGACAGAACCGACGGCTAGTAGCGCCCACTTCGTCCGCAGGTTGGGCTCGGTCGCCTGACCATGCTTCGGCATGCGTCGCTCCTGATCCCGACTTCACTTCTGTGGACGAGTGCGACCCCGACCGCGACCTGCCATCGACTCTAAGTCGACTTTCAGTCGAAGTGGTCGTCAAGGGCACGATCGTGTGTAGCGCCAACAGGCGACGGGCCGGCGCCATCGCAGCCGGGCGAAGCACGCTACGCACCTTCTGCTTCGGTGTGGCTCAAGCTGTTTCGCAAAGCTCGCCTTCATCACCATCCTTGGCGCTCCTACTCTGTTCTCTGACCCGCTCATCGTCGCGGTGACCAGCGCTCCGATGAAAAGGGGCCGCCAAGAGTGGTGGCGACTACCGAACTCCCTCGTTCGACAATCCTTCCATTGGGTCGGCCGACTTCCCGGGCACTTGGCTCACGAGTTCTCGGGGTCCTTCAGCCCGTTGAGCTCCATGCGGCGGATGATCTCGGGAGGGTCCGGCTCGTAGGCCCGTTCCACAGCCAAGACCTCGTGCCACCAGTCCTCGACAGCCGGCGCGACCGCCGCGTCGACTTCTGCCTCGAGGTCCTCGTCTGGCTCCGTCATTGGGTCTCCAGTCAAGAGTAGAAAGTCCAGTACGTGGAGGCGGCAAGTTGACGTCGGCCGATGCAACCGCCGACAGTCGGTAAGGACGACCAACCTGAGACTTGAACACCTCGGACGGACCTGAGCGTGCATCGCTAGGCGCCGGCGTGCTGACGAACGAGGTGGGTCAGTTCCTCGACGGTCAGCCAAGGCTTCCCCCGGTGGATCATGCGGTGGCAGTTGGAACAGAGGAGCGCGAGGTCTGCAACCCGCGTAGTCACGGGCCCGGACACATGGAGCGGGACGCGGTGGTGGCATTCGATGTACTCGTGTCCCCGCTTCCCGTAAGTCCGGCCGAAGTCGAAGCCGCAGGCTTCGCAGGTGATGGTGCCTCCGGTCTTAAGCACTGCCGCGAGCTTACGGCGCTTCGCCTTCGGATCGCGGTCTCGGGCGAGGTGTGTGCGCTCGAGCAACCCACCCTCGCTTGCGGGCTCGTCGCCCAAGTCGATCTCAGGCAGTGCGGCCGCGCTTGAGGTGGTGGTGATATTGGTCCGCAGCTGTGTTGCGAGAGCCTGCATGCGGTCCGGCTGCGCGAGGAACTCCATAAGTACCTCGCGGTCATGCTGACCCCCTTTGGTAGGGGCGCCTCGATAGGCCGGATGCTGGGTCGCGATGTCTGCGGTCTTCCGCGCAACCCCCGCAGGATTCCGAAAGGTTGCGGTTCGGACCTCCGGGGGATGTAGCGGAAGACGCTGGAGGAGCGACGACAGGTCTACGACCCGTCGGTCTTCTTCGCTGAGGTAGTTCCACCCGTTACTGTGAACGAGCTCGCAGGCGAGGATCACCTCGTCCCTGCGCCACGCCGGGTTCCGCCGAACCCGCATTTGAAAGCCGAGTTCTTCGAGGAGCCGCTTGACGGTCGCCTCTCCTCCGTTGAACTCGCTCGCCATCAGCTGCTCGCCGTGGCGCAAGGCATGAGCAGCGCCGACGATGGCCTTCGAGTCGTATTCCTTCCCATCGCGGAGGACGAAGTAGCCTCGCGCCTCTCCATAGGAGTACTTCGCAAGGAATTCCTCGCGACCGATCGCGTCAAACTCGTCGAGGGCGGAGGTCACGTCCGAGGCGGTCACATCTGGCTGCGCCATGGGATGAGAGACTATCTGCTAGGGCAGCAGGGGCGGTCGGGGACCAGGTGATCGTCGGTTCTTGGCTGCCGTCTGGCGCTACCGATGAGGGCCAAGGCGCGCACCGCGCTTGCGTTGGAGTTGCGGTCCGGAGCGTCCCTGAGCCGGAGGGGCCTGTCGGTCCTAACTGCGGAAGAGACCCTCAACTAGCGGCTCCGAAATCTCCCTAAGTCAGGGCTTCAGGCGTGGCCCGCTCGCATGTTTACCAGTAGGTTATGCCGATGGGGCCAACTACGCCACTAGTCTCAGCAATCCTTCCTGCTGTCGCCGCGCTGTTGGGCGTCGCCCTAACGTTAGCCTATAACGCCCGCCAGGAGAGGAGCCGGCAGCGCGCGGACATGAGTAAGGCACTATGGGACGCGCGGAGAATTGCAGCCTCGAAGCTTATTGTTGCCGTCAACCAAGCGGTGGACTCCACTCGACGGGCCAAAGCAGACAGCCGCGACGAGACTGAGGCGAAGCGTCTCGATAAAGAGGAGCCATGGTCGGAAGCGTACGAAAAATACCTCGAACTGTGCCTCTTGATACCGCACATCGGAGAACAGGTTGCGTGGAAGTACCTTCAAGACGCATATACATGGCGTCGCGAATCGATTGCCAAACGCGAGCATGTTACTAGGGGAGAGCCGCACCGGGAATTGGCCGAAGGTCTTCGAGAGTGGGTGGTTCCGGTCGAAGAAGGGAAGGCTAAGTCCACCATGTCACGCTCGAACTAGCCTCCAATCTGAAGCCTGCCTATCCATCACGTGATGTGGCCGCGAGTGCATGGTCAACGGACCCTGGCCGAGCATTGTTCACGGCGCTAGCTCCCAAGAATCGCGCGACTTACCCTGGCAGTCGGATGCGACACGGTCACTGGGACCCGCCGATCCCAAAAGTGATCATCACTGAGGGCTTCGGCAGTGATCCGGACCGGAATTACAGTCTCAGCTCTCGAAGTAGACGGGGCCGCAGACAACCGGACATCAAACTCGACGATATCGCCACTCTCGATCGGTGGAACAGTAAGTGATGTTTCTCGCCCGGTTGGAACCTCCGAAGCCCTCGCGCGAACTCCTTCAACGTAAGGGATACCTGCTCCGTCAAGAGTTAATCGAAGTGGGCTTGTAGGTGACTGCATTCTCAGCTTGACCTGAACGGTCATGCGGTCTTTGCTGAGCCTCGCCACGAGAGGCTTGAAAACTGGCCCCATTGCTTCGTGCCGGTCTTCCACTCGGTCGCGTTCGGCGCTCTCGGCTACATCTGCCGACCTACCCGCCGATGTCGCCGATGTCTCTGAGGCGGAAGCGGACCGCTCTGCGGCGTCCGCCGACCGCTTTGAGGCGTACCAGCTGAGGCCGCTAACGGCAGCAGCCACAACAGACAGGCTCGCCGTGGCAATTGCAACGACAAAGCCGCCAACGTCGGTCCACAATACCAATATGTTCCCCTTACACTGGGCCCTCGACCCGATTGGCGCAGGCCACGAACACGGCATGCAAGTAGCACATTCTCCTCCACGCCAGCACACATCGTACGGCGGAGCAAGTCTCCCTTCGCAGGGTGACGGTTGGCGTACTAGGGTAGTGACGTGCCCTCGATTGCTGACGCGCGCTCACTCGCTGAGCTGACGCTCGCTGAACATCTGCCCGACCGATGGCGGCACGTACAGTCGGTATCGAGAGAAGCTCTGCGTATCGCGGATATAGCCGATGTTGATAGCGATAGGCTGATCCAAGCCGCGGTCTTGCACGACATCGGATATTCGCCCTTGGTTGCACACGTCGGGTTCCATCCGATTGATGGCGCTAGGTTTGTCGCCGCGCGCGGCTACGATGACCGAGTCGCCGCGTTAGTCGCACATCACTCGGGCGCACTGATCGAAGCTAACTTGCGTGAGGTCAGCGGACTAGAGTTATTCCCGGACGAAGCTAGCGCGACCAGAGACGCGCTCTGGTATTGCGACGCCGTTACTGGCCCAAGGGGCGAGCCGCTGAGCCCTGATCAGCGATGGGCTGAAATCAGACAGCGTTACGGGGTCGGCCACGTGGTGACCCGCTTCCTCGATGTGGCGGAGCCGACGCTTCGGGCCGCGGTGGAGCGCACGCGGACACGGATGGACGCGGCAGGTGTGGCTCAGTCGAGGTAGGGGGCTTGGTTGGCGAGCCCGTGCTGGACGCGGCGGCGCATGCTTGGGTGCATGCTGAGCTGGTCGACCTCTCCGGGGTCTATCCAGCACACCCGTCGGCTCTCGTCGCTGGTCGCGAGTTCGCCGCCCGTGGCGCGAGCACGGAGGCACACCGAGTACTCCTGGCGCACCTCGCCGTCGTCGTAGGCGATGACGTGGCGGGGGTCGGAGTAGATGCCGACGATGCCGGTGACCTCCACCTCGAGCCCGGTCTCTTCGTACGTCTCTCGGACACCAGCTTGGCGGACTGTTTCGCCAAGCTCCTGGCCGCCACCGGGTAGGGCCCATAGGCCGTTGTCGCTGCGCTGGATGAGCAGGACCTGCCCGTAGTCGTCGAGGACCATCACGGCGACCGCGACGACGAGGCTGTTAGGGGCCGGCGCCGTCGGATCGTCGTAGTAGTCGGTCTTGGCCATGCTCAAAGGCCTACCACTTCGGCGGCTTGGCGACCTCCCACACGGTGTCGAAGCTCTGCGCATAGGTCTCGAACATCAGACCGGCTGACAGTCGACGCAGGTGCATCGCGGGTGCGTGCGGTGCTGGGGCGCCGTAGACATGGGGGTTGACGATCATCTCGTCGTCGTAGCGGTAGATCGAGTTGTAGAGCGTGGTGCCGTGGCAGCGCACCTCCACGCCCGGCGCGTCTGCGATGCGGCCGAAGAACGCGAGAGCGTTGCGAATCTTCGCCGAGATCGCGTTACGCCCAATGCCTTCGTCAGCGCTGCGGCGCATCACCTCGCGGCTGTTCGGGTCACCGAACAGCAGCCGCATACGGCCGCCCGCGGCGCCCTTGTCCCGCAAAGCAGGCAGCAGCGCCGGGTTCTCCGTGAGGAACATCCCGACGTAGACGAGGATGTCGATGCGTGCAGTGGCGTCGTTGAGCAGCCGGTCCCACAGCTCCCGGGGAATAACGTTGCGGCTCGGGTAGACGTTCACGACCTCGGAGTTCGACGCATTCTCGACCTTCAGGTCAGAGTTGGCCGACGGCCAGAGATAGGTCTCGGCCTCGGCCAGCATGGTCGCCACAGTCCGCCGGTGCCGCGGGTAGGGCACGCGGTCTTGGGTGATCCAGCGCTCGACCGTCTTCGGGTCAACGCCGGTGGACCGGGCGACGGCCTCCAGAGTGGTTCCGCCGCGATGCAGTGCGTCCCGCAGCCGCTCGTTTGCCATGTCGGAGCCCCTCTGAGGGACGTCTAGGACGTTCAACGATCTCAGGGACGTCCTTAGATGTCCAGCCGCGTGGTGTGGACGTCCCATCGATTTCCGGAGTCTTCGAGGTGCCCCACAGCCGGGGCCATCACCTCAAAGTCCTCGGAGGACGACATGCCAGCGATCAAGGTGGACACCTCGGGAGCCCGCTACAGCGTGGGCGCCATCCCGAAGCCGAAGAACGACATGGAGGGCCGCCAGCGCACCGACCGGGTCACCGGCATGGGGCTGTTCGTGACCCAGCTGATCAAGCTCGACGACGAGGGCGCCGAGATCATCCCGGTCACCACGCCGGGCTCCCCTGACGTCGGGCAGGGCGCGGAAGTCCGGCCGGTCAACCTGATCGCGATCCCCTGGCAGCAGGGCCAGCGCTCCGGGGTGGCCTTCAAGGCCGACGCCATCGAGCACGCCACGGCCGCACCCGCACCGACCTCGAAGGGCTCGGGCTCGTGACCCCCGCGCCCGCCGAAACCCTGTGGCAGGGACTCAACGCCACCCAATCCGCCGGCACCGAGTGCGTCATGTGCGAGCGGTCCTTCACCTGGCCCGAGCTGCCCGACGCCTACCGGCCCGCCCCGGCGCCCGGGACGCGCTCCGGTCCGGCTGGCATCCCCGCCGTCCCGGTCGGGCGCTCGGAGACCGGATCGCAGGTCTTCGCCTGCGCTGGCATCTGCGCCGCCCTCGCCTGGCCCGACTGACGGCCGGCTCCTCCGCTCCGGGGTCGGGGCTGGCTTCCCCACAGCCCCGACCCCCTTCCCTTGTCTCGCCCTCGGTCGGCGGTGCCCGGCCCTGTCTGCTCCGGAGTGATCTGTCATGACTCGCAACACCGCCGGCCGTCCCGCCACCCGCCCGATCGTGCGCCGCGCCCGCACCGACTCCTTCGAGATCATCAGCAACCCCGTCACCCACCCCGCCGCCAGGCTCGCCGGGCTCACGATCCGGCTGCGCGCCGAGCTGACCGTCGTGGTCCTGGTGTTCGCGGTCCTCGCCGTCGCCTACTCCTGGCTCCCGCCCGCTGGCGCCTCAGCCGTCATCGCCCTCAGCGTCGCCCTCGTGCTCGCGGTGCCGGCACTCCGGCGCTTCGTCGCTCGACGAGGTGCCGCGGTGATGACGCGCCACCGGATGCGTCAGGTCCTCGTCGAACGCCGCTGCCTGAATTTCTCCCGCCACGCCCCGCTCTTCCTCTGGTCCCACCCCACCGAGGTCGGCGAGAGCGTCTGGCTGCTGCTCCGCGCCGGGATTAGCCCCTCCGACATCGAGGGCGAGACCGAGTGGATCGCCTCCGGGTGCTTCGCCCGCGACGCCCGCGTCACCCCCACCCGCCGCATGACCGCCCTGGTCAAGGTCGAAGTCATCCGTCGCGACCCACTCGCCAAGGACCTCATCGCCTCCGAGCTGGACGACTGGACCGCTACCACCGGTCAGGCGCCCGCGCGCGGCACCGTCATCGTTCCGCCGACGCCCGCCAACCGGCACTGGTCGGGCACCGGCAACCGGGCAGGCGCGTCCGTCCCCACTCCTCGAGCGACCCTCGACGAGCACGACGACGTGCCCGTGGTCATCGATCACCCCAACTCCAGCGACGCCCACGCTGGCGAGGACGAGCGGGCCGCAGTGCCCGACCGCGGTGGGGACTGGTCGGACTATGTCTGAACCGACCCGCCTCCGTGCTCTGATCCGCGACTGGATCACGGCCGTGCGCGCACCGGTTGTCCTGTGCGACGAGGCGCCCGCGTCATTGGGGCTGTCGATCTGGGACCCGATCCACCTTGGGGTCGACGAGCACGGCCACCCAGTCCGGGTGACGCTGGCCTACCGCAACATGCTCCTGGCCGGTGAGCCGGGCGCGGGCAAGTCGGTCGGGCTGAACCTCCCGGTCGGGCACGCGGCCCTGTCGCCCGACTGCGACCTCTGGCTGTTCGACGGCAAGCTGGTCGAACTCGGGCTGTGGCGCTCGTGCGCGCAGCGGTTCGTCGGCCCGGACCTCGACGACGCCCTGGTTGCCCTTGGTGACCTGCAGACCGAGATGGATCGGCGCTACGACCTGCTCGACGCCCAGCGCCGCCGTAAGATCACCCCCGACGACGCCGCACACGGCATCTCGCCCCTGGTGGCCGTATTCGACGAGGTCGCCTACTACTCAGCCACCGTCGGCACCAAGCCCCAGCGCGAAGCCTTCTCCGTCGCCGTGCGCGACCTCGTCGCCCGAGGACGGGCCGCCGGGATCATCGTCGTGGCCGCGACCCAGCGACCGTCCTCGGACATCATCCCGACCAGCCTGCGGGACCTGTTCGGCTACCGGTGGGCGTTCCGCTGCACCACCGACAGCAGCAGCGACATCGTCCTCGGGGCCGGCTGGGCCACCCGCGGACACACCGCCGCCGCCATCGCCCCCGAAGACAAGGGCGTCGGGCTGCTCCTGGCTGAGGGCGGCGAACCCCGCCGCATCAAGTCCGCCTACCTGTCCGACGAGCAGGTCTATGCCCTCGCCGACCGCGCCGCGTCCCTGCGGCACGACCACGGGAGCGCGGCATGAACGCCCCCGCACGCCGTGAGGTCGGGGTCGGCGATATCCCGGTGGACCGAGTGACCCGGCTGTGCGCAGCCAACATCGCGCCGGTGATGGACGCCGCCGCGGTCGTGCTCGTGGTCCGCATGACGATCGGGCCGAACCGCACCATCGAGGTCCTCCTCTCGCCCGAGGAGGCCGACCTGCTCGGGCGCGATCTCCGGGCCAACGCCCGCTACCTCGCCAGTCGTGACCCCTCGACCGACACCCGCACCTGGGACCGACGATGACCACCACCAGCACGCGCGTGGCACGGTCGGAGACTGTCGAGGAGCTCGGCGCTCGCCGACGAGCTCGCGACGCTGCCACCGCCTCGCTCGCCGAGGTCGCAGCTGCGGTCCGCGACGACCACGACCAGTGGATGAGCCACATCGCCGGCGCCGCCAGCTGCTCGCACCCGATCCGGCTGGTCGGCAACCTCACCCGGGTCGAGGCCTCCACCGGCCGCATCACCCACGACGTCCACACCACCGAGATGCCCGACGGCGTGCTCTACACCCCCTGCGGCAACCGCCGCGCCAGCGTGTGCGCCGGCTGCGCGGAGACCTACCGCGCCGACACCTACCAGCTCGTCACCGCCGGCCTCGTCGGCGGCAAGGGCGTCCCAACCTCGGTCGCGGAGCACCCGTGCGTGTTCCTGACCGTCACCGCCCCCTCGTTCGGCCCGGTCCACGCCCACCGCACCGACCGCGCCGGACGCACCATTGCCTGCCGCCCCCGCCGCCATCCCGAGCACTGCCCCCACGGCGTCCCTATGGCGTGTTTCGACCGCCACGGCGACGACGCCCCCGAGCTGGGCCGCCCGCTGTGCCTCGACTGCTACGACCACCCCGCCCAGGCGGTGTGGAACCTGCACGCCGGGGAGCTGTGGCGCCGCACCATGATCGCCGCCCGACGTGCGCTCACGGCCCTGGAGAAGCGCCACCACATCAAGCTGCGCCTGAGCTACACCAAGGTCGCCGAGTTCCAGGCCCGCGGAGCGGTGCACCTGCACGCCCTGGTCCGCCTCGACGGCCGCGACCCCAAAGACCCCGACGCCGTCCTCGTCCCCGACGCCCGCGTCGGCGCCCACCACCTCGCCACCGTCCTCCGGCGGGTCGTGGAGGACACCCGGTTCGCCACGGCGCCGCACCCCGCCAGAGAAGCCGGCTGGCCCATCGTGTGGGGCGAGCAGGTCGACCCCCGGCCCGTACGGCTCTCCCGCTTGGACCTCGACGACCACGGCGAGATCACCACGAACGCCGTGGCCGGCTACCTCGCGAAGTACGCCACCAAAGCCACCGAACTCGCCGGCCACACCTCGACGCGGCTGCGCCCCGACACCGTCCGGGACTATGCCCGCCTCGACACCCACCCCGGCCGCCAGATCGACGCCTGCTGGCACCTCGGCACTCGTCCCGAGCAAGCCGCCAGCGACGAGTGGGCCGCCGGCTGGGGCCGGCTAAGGCGCTGGGCCCACATGCTCGGGTTCGGCGGTCATTTCTCCACCCGTTCTCGTCGCTACTCCACCACGCTCGGCGCTCTGCGCCAGGCCCGCCGCGAGTGGGGCCGCGAACACGCCCGACGTCCCGACGAGGACGACGAGCTGGCCGACGAGGACACCACCGAAGTCATCGTCAACTCGCTCGCGTTCGCCGGCGTCGGCTGGCACACCAGCGCCGACGCGCTCCTGGCTAACACTTCGGCGGCCAACGCCAGAGCGAGGAGGCGAGCCGCGAAGGAGGAGACGACGACCGAAGTGGCCTGACTAGAGGAAGCGATCATGCAGAAGGTGCTCTACACGATGGAGGAGGCGGCCGACCTGCTCAGCGTGGGCCGGTCGACGGTCTACGACCTGATCCGGATGCGGCTGCTGGAAACGGTCAAGATCGGCCGATCCCGGCGAGTGACCGCAGCGGCGCTGACCGAGCTGGTGGAACGGCTCCGCGAGCAGGAGGCGGCGTAATGGCTACCGAGAAGCCGAAGCGGCGTGGCAGGAGGGCGAACGGCGAGGGGACGATCACTCGCCGGAAGGACGGGCTTTGGCAAGCCGCGATCTACGTCCCTCAGCCGGACGGAACCACGAAGCGGAAGTTTATCTACAACCGCGACCGTGATGCGTTGCGGGACGAGCTGACCGACCTGGCTTACAAGATCGGTAAGGGCATCCCGGCGGCGGATGCGAAGGTCAGCGTTGGGGACTACTTGGACGGTTGGTTGGCCGAGATCAAGCCTCACATCCGGCCGGCGACCTACACCGGCTACGAGACCAACGTCCGGCTGCACATCAAGCCGCTGGTCGGAACCAAGCGGCTCGACAAGCTCGGCGCTCGGGACGTCCGGATGCTCGTGGAGGTCTTGCGTTCCAAGCCCGTCTCACGCGGTCAGGGCACGATGTCGGATCGCGCGGTGCAGTACGTCCACGCCACGCTGCGTGCCGCGCTCGAGCAAGCGGTCCGCGAGGAGCTGGTGGCCCGCAACGTCGCCAAGCTCGTCCGGTCGACGATCCGCGACGCCCGAGAGCACGAGCCGTGGACCCCGGAGGAGTCGACCCGCTTCCTGAAGACTGCGGCCGAGCATCGGCTGACGGCAATGTGGGTCCTGCTCGTCGTCCTCGGGCTACGCCGAGGAGAGGTGCTGGCGCTGCGATGGTCGGACCTCGACACCGGTGCCGAGACCCTGTCAGTTCTTGGCAGCCTTCAGCGGGTCGGCGAGCGTCTGGAGCGGATGCCGACGAAGACTCGGGGGTCGACGCGGACGATCCCGCTGCCCGCTCGGGCGGCTCGGGCCGTCGCTGCACACCGCGTGGCACAGGGCGCCGAGCGCGCGAAGGCCGGCGAGCGGTGGGTGGACTCTGGGCTGATGTTCACGACGGCGCACGGGACGCCGGTCGAGCCGCGGACGATCAACCGCATGTTCCGCACGCTGAGCGATGCGACCGGGCTGCGCCCTGTGCGGGTCCACGACCTCCGGCACGGGGCGGTGTCGTTGCTCCTTGCCCTCGGGGTGCCGCCGCGCACGGTGATGCAGGTCGTCGGGCACACGGTCATGGAGATGACGATGGAGCGCTACGGCCACGTCAACCTCGACGAGCAGCGGGCGGCGGTCGAGCGCCTCGACCGGGTCTTCGGTGAGGAGGACTGATGTACGAACTGATGCAGAGGCGCCCCCAGACGCACAACAGCGGGGGCACCGCTGACGCGATACCCCCGCTGAGCTGCCTCGACCGGCGCGCGCCCGAAGGGATTCGAACCCCTAACCTTCTGATCCGTAGTCAGATGCTCTATCCGTTGAGCTACGGGCGCAGTGTGTACTTGTGAAGCCTCGACCCTTGCTGGACCGCGGCCGCGGAGGCTCCGGGATTTGAACCCGGGAGGGAGCCGAACTCCCAACCGCATTAGCAGTGCGGCGCCATAGACCAGACTAGGCGAAGCCTCCCGAGGTCCCCCTGGGGCCTCCGTCGGGAAACAGTACACACCGCCGTCCACCCGGTCGGCCGCCACCCCCCGGCCGCGTCGACGTGTGCGCGGTCTCGCATGCGCGCGCTCGGGAGATGGGTAGCCCACAACCGAATGCACCCTGAGGAAGGACCGCAGTGAAGGCGACGTTGATCTACGGAGCGGGCGACATCCGGGTGGAGGACGTCCCCGATCCGAAGCTCCAGAACGCGAGCGACGCGATCGTGCGCATCACGCACTCGTGCATCTGCGGCAGTGACCTCTGGCCCTACAAGAGCCGCGAGCAGACCGAGCAGGGCGACCGCATCGGTCACGAGTTCATCGGCGTGGTCGAGGAGACCGGCTCCGACGTGGGCCGCGTCCAGAAGGGCGACCTGGTCGTCGCCCCGTTCTTCTACGCCGACGGCACCTGCGAGTACTGCCGGGCGGGCCTCACCAGCGCCTGCCCGAACGGCAACGCCTGGGGCGCCGACACCGACGGCGGCCAGGGCGAGGCTGCCCGAGTGCCGTTCGCGGACAACTCGCTCATGAAGCTCGACGTCCCGCACGACTCGGAGCTCATGCCGAGCCTGCTCACGCTGTCCGACGTCTTCGGCACCGGGCACCACGCCGCCGTGTCGGCGCAGGTGGGGCCGGGCAAGGACGTCGTCGTGGTCGGCGACGGCGCGGTCGGCCTGCTGGGCGTACTGGCCGCGAAGCGCCTGGGCGCCGAGCGGATCGTCCTCATGGGCCATCACAAGGACCGCACCGACCTCGGCCGCGAGTTCGGCGCCACCGACGTCGTGGCCGAGCGCGGCGAGGAGGGCGAGCAGAACGTGCGCGACCTGCTCGGCACCGACGGCGCCCACTCGACGATCGAGGCCGTGGGCTACGACCAGTCGCTCTCGACCGCCCTGAACGTGACGAAGCCGGGAGGCCACGTTGGGATCGTCGGGGTCCCGCAGAGCGGCACGATCCCGAACGCCGCCCGCAAGTTCATGGCCAACATCACCGTCGCCGGCGGCATCGCCCCCACACAGGCCAACATGCACGAGCTGCTGCCCGACGTCCTCGACGGCACGGTCGAGCCGGGCAAGGTCTTCAACCGGACGATCCCGCTCGACGAGACGCCCGAGGGCTACCGCGCGATGAACGACCGCGAGGCACTCAAGGTGCTCGTGCGTCCCTGACGCCCGACGCACGACCGAGGGGCGCCCTCGCTGCGCGCGACGCAGCGGGGGCGCCCCTCGCTCGTTCCAGGGCCGTGTCTCACGCCACGCGGGCGTAGGTGATCCCGCCGTCGACGTCGATCGTGCCGCCGTACAGGAAGGCCGCCTCGTCGGAGACGGCGAACCGCACCGCGTAGGCGACGTCGACGGGCCGGACCGGGCGGCCGGCGACGGTGGCCTTCGTCATCGCCTCGAGCACGGCGTAGGAGTCGGCGTTGCCCATGCTCGCCGCGGGCGTCGCGCGCATGCGGGCCGCGGGGCACGTCGACGCGTCCGCGGACGCCGACCTGCTGGCCGTCGGCATCGTCGCGTCGATCGAGGGCGGCATCGTGCTCTGCCAGCCCCATCGCTCACCGCGCCCGCTCGAGGCCGTCCTCGACCAGATCCTCGACCCGCTGCTGGTCCGCGCCGGCGAGCGAACGGGGAGTTCGCGCGCATAGAAGCAGCGAACAGCGCGTTCGCTGCGACAGGGCGCTGCGACAGGGGTCAGCGCCGCAGCAGGCGCAGCAGCGCCGGCGGGCGGCCGCCGTAGCCCTCGGCCTCGAAGGCGGCGACGGCGATGCGGGGCAGGTCGCGCACGGCGTCGAAGACGAGGTAGCGCGGCACCCACACGGGCCCGAAGCGGGCGTTGAACCGGTAGAGCGTCTCGATCTGCCACCAGCGCGACGCGGTGCGCAGCAGGCGGGCCCACAGGCGCGCGACGGGCCCGGCACCGATCTTCTCGCCGCGCTCGAGCGCCGAGCGGAAGACCGCGAAGTTCAGCGAGACCCGGTCGACCTCGAGGCCCCGGCAGGCGCCCAGGAGGTCGGCGATGAGCAGCTCGTTGAGGCCGTTGTCGGGCACCGCGGGGTCGCGGACCATGACGTCGAGCGACAGGCCGTCGGAGCCCCACGGCACGAACTGCAGCAGCCCGCGCGTCTCCTCCTCGGCGGTGGCGACGACGAGCACGGCGTCGGGGTCGGCCGCGGCGTCGGCGGTGCGCGAGAGCGCCATCGAGAACCCCCGCTCGGCCGGGCTGCCACGCCAGCGGGCGACGAGCTCGCGCAGGTGCTCGAGCTCGTCGGCGGGGATGTCGGACAGGCGCCGCACGGTGGTGTCGTAGCCCGCGCGGCGGACGCGCGAGACGGCCTGGCGCACCGTGCGCATCGAGCGGCCCTGCAGGGAGAAGGTGGCGACGTCGACGACCGCCTCGTCGCCGAGCTCCAGGGCGTCGAGCCCGCCCTCCCGCGCCCACACCCGCGCGCCGGCCTCGGAGCAGCCGAGCACCGCAGGCACCCAGCCGTAGCGCCGGCAGCTGGCGAGGAACTCGGTGATCGCGCCCGGCCAGGCCTCGACGTCACCGAGCGGGTCGCCCGAGGCCAGCGCCACCCCGGCCACGACCCGGTGCGGCACCGCGGCCTTGCCCGACGGCGAGAACACCACCGCTTTGTCGGGCCGCAGCGCGAAGTAGCCCAGGGAGTCGGCGCGTCCGTGACGGGCGAGCAGGGCCCGGATGCGCTGGGCGTCGTCGTCGGTCAGCGTGCGGCGGGGCTCCGCGGAACGCAGCAGGAAGTACCCGCCGAGCACGAGCGCGGCGATGCCGAACGTCAGGCCGAGGACCGCGGTCAGGTCGTCGAACCAGGTGACCCGGAACTGCACGGGCCCGCTGACGCCGACCAGCGAGAGCGCCGACTGCGCCAGGATCTCCCCCGTCGACGGCCGGCCCTCGAGCAGCGACGGCCGCACCAGCAGCAACAGCGCGACGACGACGAACCCGCCGAGGAGCATCTGGACGACGACCCGCACCGCGGCCAGCGGCCCGACGGGATCGGGCAGGGCCGTGAACTCGCGACGGGTGAGCAGCAGCCCGACGAGCAGCACGAGCACGACGACGGTCGGGACGAGCGCGTGCCGGCCGACGACGTGCGAGACGACCAGCAGGACGCACGCCACGACGGCCAGCTGCCACGCCCGGCGCTTGCGGCGCCGCAGGCCCGTGGCCAGCATCATCAGCCCGACGCCGAGGGTCGCGACGACGACGGAGCCGACCAGCGGCACCTCGGGCGGCAGCCCGAACCAGGTCGCCGGTTGCAGGCGCCGGCGCAGCAGGGGCGTGAGCAGCGACAGGATCGTCAGGAGCCCGGCGACGCGCGCCGCCCACGTGACGACCCGCGCGGTGCGCCGCCCCCGCCAGCGGGCGAAGCGCCCCTCGGCGGCCGCCGCGGTGGGGCGATCCACCTGCACCCCCGACGCCAATGAGACCTCCGGTCGTGTGAGCACTTCTCCGTGCCCGTGGCACGGATGATCGCTCACGCGGACTTCAGCGCAAGTGCGCGTCCAACCAGTTCAGGACCCGGCTGCGCGCCTCCATCTTTGTCGCCTCCTCCGAGTTCCCCTCGTCGAGGGGATCGGGCTGGACGGCGGCGTGCTCGTCGGCGTCGAAACGGTGCTCGCGCGAGGGGTAGACGACGACGTCGACCACGCGGCCGGAGGCGTGGGCGGCCTCGCGGAGCCGGTCGACGTCGGCGGGGTCGACGGGATCGCCCCGCTCGCCGTAGAGACCGAGCCACGGGCAGGTCAGCTCGCCGACCACGTCCAGCAGCCGGGGCAGGCCCTCGGCCAGCGGGGACGCGACGCCGGCCGCCGAGACCGTGATCACCGCACCGAGTGATCGCTGCGCGGCGACGACGAGGGCGGCGGTGGCGCCGAGGTCGAAGCCGAGGACCGCCATCCGGTCGGAGGAGACGCCGCGGTCAGCGAGCACGCCGAAGGCGGCGTCGGAGTCCGCGAGCACCGACTCCCCGGTGATCGCCGCCGCGGCGCGGTCGACGGCCTCGTCCTCGCCGGTCTGCTCGTCGATCCCGGGGTCGTCGCGGTGGTAGAGGTGCGGGGCGACCGCCAGCCACCCCTCCCCGGCGAGGGCCTCGACGATCGCCTGCGTCCGCGAGGTGACGCCACGCGACTCGTGCAGCACGACGACCCCGCCCCGGACGGCGCCCTCGGGCTCACCGATCGTCAACCTCAGCTGCGTCTCGTCGACCAGGGGGATGGTCTCCGTGCGCGTCCCCGTCATCCCCTCAGCCTTCCACGTCCCGCGTGTCCCGTCCCGCGGACCTCGTCGATCACGAGGGGCCCTGGCGACGCCGTCTACCGTGGTCGTCGTGCCCGTGCGACTCCGTGACGACCTCGCCGCCCTCCCCGCCTACGTGGCGGGACGCACCGTGCCCGGCGCGGTGAAGCTCGCGAGCAACGAGATGCCGCTGCCGCCGCTGCCCGCGGTGCTCGACGCGATCGCGCGGGCCGCGGAGGCCGGCAACCGCTACCCCGACATCGCCGTGACCACGCTCACCGCCCGGCTCGCCGAGCACCATGGCATCGACCCGGCCCGCATCGCGGTCGGCTGCGGGTCGGTCGCCCTGTGCGGGCAGCTCGTGCAGTCGGTGTGCGCGCCCGGCGACGAGGTCGTGTTCGCCTGGCGGTCGTTCGAGGCCTATCCGATCGTCGCGCTGACGGGCCACGCGCGGGCCGTCCGGGTCCCGCTCACCGCGGGCCACGTCCACGACCTCGACGCCATGGCCGACGCCATCACCGACCGGACGCGGCTGGTCTTCGTCTGCAACCCGAACAACCCCACGGGCACCGCCGTCGACGAGGACGCGCTGCGGGCGTTCCTCGCGCGCGTGCCGTCCGACGTCCTGGTGGTGCTCGACGAGGCCTACCGCGAGTTCGTCAGCGACGCGCGGGTCCCGGACGGGCTGGCGCTCGCCGAGGAGTTCGACAACATCTGCGTGCTGCGGACGTTCTCGAAGGCCCACCGTCTGGCCGGCCTGCGGGTGGGCTACGCCGTCGCGCCGCCCGAGCTGGCCGCGGCCCTGCGCGGGGTCTCGGTGCCGTTCGCGGTGTCCGCGCCGGCGCAGGCCGCCGCACTGGCGGCGCTGGACAGCCTCGACGAGCTGCTCGCCGACTGCGCGGGCGCGGTCGCCGAGGTCGGGCGGATGACCTCGGAGCTGCGCACCCTCGGGTACGAGGTGCCGCCGTCGCAGGCCAACTTCGTCTGGCTCCCGCTGGCCGACCGGGCGACCGCGTTCTCCGAGCACGCGCTGGAGAACAAGGTGGTCGTCCGCGCGTTCGCGGGCGACGGCGTGCGGGTCAGCGCCGGGACGTCCGAGGAGGTCGACCTCTTCCTCTCGGCCGCCGGCTCGTTCCCGCGCTGAGGGGGCCGCCGCACCAGCCAACGGTGCACCGGGCGCTCGACGAGCACGGTGAGCGCCCAGCCGAGCACCACGGCGACCGCCACCACGAGCACCAGCCGCGGCCAGCCGTGGACGCCGAAGCGCGCCTCCAGGCCCCAGGCGACGAAGTAGCCGATCTGCTGGTTCACCAGGTAGATGCCGTAGGACAGCCCGGCGAGCCAGGTGACGACGCGCGGGAGCGCGCCGACCCGCAGCACGCTCCAGTCCCGTCCGGCGGCCGCCGCGGTGATCCCCGCGACGGCGACCGCGAGCACCAGCACCGACGGCAGGTCGGGCGTGTGGACGTACTCGGCGGCGAGCCCGGTGGCGACGAGGGCGGCGAGGTGCGGGGCGCTCACCCGGCCGCGCGACCAGAGCCACACGGCCAGCCCGATCCCGAAGACCTGCCAGCGGTACATCACGAAGCCCTCGAACGCCGAGGCGACGAGGCCGTCCGGCGGGGCCGTCCGCATCACGACGACGGGCAGGACGATCACGGTCCAGGCCACGGCCGGCAGCGTCCAGCGGCGGCGCCAGACGTCGCGGCCCAGCCACGCGGCCGCGACCGCGGCGAGGGTGAACATCGTCAGCTGGGCGGGCAGCGTCCAGTAGGAGTGGTCGATGTAGGTGACGCGCGAGTCCCAGCCCTGCAGCAGCAGGAGGTTGCCGATGAGGTCGCGACCGCTGGGGCGCCAGTAGCCGTACTGCGCCGCGTAGAGGGTCGCGAGGTAGGTCACCACCACGGCGACGGCGTACGCGGGCAGGAGGCGGGCGAGCCGGTCGGCCCACCAGCGCGCGGGCGGACGCGTCGCGAGCGTGACGCAGACGAAGTACGCCGAGACGACCATGAGCGTGTTGGCGCCCGCCTGGATGCTCCAGGTGAACGGCGTGGGCGTCACCCACGGCAGCACGTCGCTGACGGTGTACGTGGCGTGCTGGACGACCACGCTCGCCACGGCGGCGACGCGCAGCACGTCCCAGCTCAGCTGGCGAGGTCGGCTCATCGCGACCGGACGCTAGGAACGCCCCCTGAGGAGGGGCTGAGACGACCCCACGGCGGGCCTGAGGTTCGTCAGTCCCGCAGCTCGGAGGCGGGGACGCGGCGCGTGACGTCGCACACCGGCCCGTCGCGGCGCCCTTCGGTGAGACGCACGGCACCGAGGCAGAACTGCAGCCAGAGCCCGGCCTGGATCTCGCGACCGATCGCGAGGCGCCGGTAGACGATCTCGGCCCCGCGGTCCCCGGCCCGCGCCCAGGCCTCGATCGTGAACTCGACGACGCCCGCCCCGTCGTCGGACGCGCGGAACTCGATGACGCCGGCCTCGAGGTGCCCGTCGAGCGTTCCGAGGCGGAACCCGGAGGCGTTGCGGGAGAGCACCCGCACCGGACCGTCCCACGGCGCCGGCATGTACACCCGGTACTCGTCGCCGACGCGCATCGTGCCGGGCTCCCCGCGCTCGCGGGCGAACGTGACGACGTGCGGCGGGACCGCGCGGTCGAGGTCCTGCGACAGCGTCTCGATCAGCTCGGCGGCGCCGTGCGTCGCGTCGACGGCGCGGACCGTGAACGTGCGGTGGTACAGCGGTCCGTGCCCGTCGGCGACGGTCTTCGTCCGGCGATCGACCAGGGCGAGCGGCCACGGTGCGGGCAGATCGGTGGCATCACCCTCGGCCCGGTGCCGCTCGGTGATCGGCAGGGTCCGCAGGTGGCGGACGGCCATGGCCACCGCCCCCCAGGCGCGCCGGAGGCGTCCGATCGGCGGGCGATGACTCAGGAGGCGTCGGGGCACCCCGAGCGGGTAGCCGTCGGGCGCTGACAGCATGCGCCGTCGTGAGGACCCGCCCCGTGAGGACCACCTGTGAGGACCACCCCGTGAGGACCGGCCCGTGAGGCTCGGTCCCCACCCCGACCCCGCCCGAGGCCTGCGGGACATCGCGGCCTACGACATCAACTACGACCCGGCGGACACCGACGGTCGCGGCTGGCACCACGATCGGGAACGCCACCTCCTCGGCGACGAGGAGCCCGGCGAGCCCGTGCCGGGCGGGCCGTTCGAGATCGCGTGCCGCCTCGTGCACGACTACGAGTTCGCCGACCCGAAGATCATGCACGCGTACTTCCACGCCGACGCGCCACTCGTCGGGCGGGACATGCTGCTGGAGGGCCGGTTCGTCGTCCTGCGCTTCCCGATGGGCGTGCGCGTCGACGTCGAGGTCGACGAGGTCCGCGACCGCGCGGACGGCACCCGCGAACGCTCGTGGGGCTGGAGCTACCGGACGCTCGAGCACCACCTCGAGCGCGGACGGCTGCTCTACGAGGTGGTCAAGAACCTCGACACCGGGCGCGTGGAGTTCGTCATCACCGGCGTCTCCAGCCGCGCCCGCATCCGGAACCCGGTGATCGCCCTCGGCTTCGGTGTCTTCGGCCGCTGGACGCAGACGCGGTTCTACTCGAGGGCGGGCCGACGCCTCGCCCAGCTGGTCGCGGAGGTCTACGCGGGGGGCGAGCGCCCGGTGCCCGACCGGATCGGACCCGGCGACGTGGTGGTGGCGCCGTCGGGCTGACGCGCCCTCACCGGCCGCGAGGTCGCAGACGGGCGTCGAGCAGCCACGGGCGGTAGAGCGGTCGCAGCCGGGCGGAGCTCAGGATCGACAGGTCGTCGAGCGGCGCCCACTCCCCGGGCCGGTCGAACATCCGCGGCCGGCCGACGAACCAGTGGTGCCGGTGCGCGGTGACCTCCGTGAGCAGCTCGGCGGAGGTCACCGGCGCCGCGTCGTCCCGGGCGCTGCCGAACCCGAAGACCGTCTCGACGCCCCGGACGGCGTTGGCGGCGCGGATCGACGTCTGCAGGGTCCGGTAGTCGTTGCGGTCGTTCTCGCCCGCGTGCTGATCGAGCATCCGGGCGCTGGTGCGCAGGTGGTCCTCGCCGCACGGGACCATCAGCGTGGGACGCGGGAGATCGATCCAGAGCGGCCACATCCACCAGGTCAGCGGGCGCCTCGAGGTCCACACCAGCCGGCGGATCGCCCGCGCGACGGTCTCGTGGCCGTGGTGGCCGTCACGGGGGTGCGGGCCGATCACGAGCTCGGCGTCGTGGCGCTCGACGATCCCGGCCAGCTCGCGGGTCAGGATCCGGCGGGTACGGGCGTGGTCGTCGCCGCGGGAGAGCCCCGGCAGCGACGGCGACTCCTCATGGGTGAACCCGGCGACGCGCAGCGCGGCCGCGAGCTCGGCGCGCCGCCGCTCGTGGTCCGCGGGACGGCCGAGGCCCGCTGCGACGTTGACGACGTGCCAGCCGAGGTCCCGGAGGGAGAGCAGGGTGCACGGCGCGCCGAGGCTCTCGTCGTCGGGGTGCGGCGAGACGTGGACGACGGTGGGCACGGGACGCTCCGAAGGCAGCGGTAGGACAGCGGCAGGGGGCGGCAGGGGCACCGAAGGCTAGGTCGTGGGCCCCGCTTCGTCGCGGGGACGACCGGGCACCCCTGCTGCTGCCGGCGCCGGGAGGGCCACCCATGTCCGCACAGGAGCGCGACGACGATCCACCCGACCGGCTGGCGGACGCCGTCGAGGACGCCATGGAGCCCGAGCTCCGGCGGAGCCTCGCGCCCCTCCCCGAGCGGCCGGACGAGGACCGTGCCCGGCCCCCGAAGGAGCGCGAGGACGCGATCCTCGAGGACCTCCGCGAGCGCCGCGACGACGGGTGAACGCACCGGTAGGGCACAACCGACCGCTCGGCGACTGCGGCGAATGTCGCACGTCGCGCCCCACCGAGAATCGCAGGAAGCGTGTATTTTGCGCCGATTCCGGATATCGCCGCGTTCCTCGGACAGTCGCGACGCCGAACTGATCCGTTCGGCTCAGCACCGGACAGCGCGTTCCTGTTACCCGGGTTCGTGTGACCGAAAGTAGCGCATTCAGGAAACCGCGCGCAATCCGACGGAGAATCCCGATCTCACGCATTCTGGCGACATGCGAGCGACCAAGAGGTACACCCATGTCGCCATCCGGGGCCTGGCGCACGTGGATGCCCCCCACGTCGTCACCTCCGCCGACCTCGAGGAGCGGCTCGCGGAGGCGTTCGGGCGCCTCAAGATCAGCAACGGCCTGCTGGAGAAGCTCGCGGGCATCCGCGAGCGCCGCGTCTGGGACGAGGGGACGATGCCCAGCGAGGTCGCCGCGCAGGCCGGCGAGGAGGCCCTCGCCCGCAGCGGGGTCGCTCGCGAGGACATCGGCGCGCTGATCAACACCTCGGTGAGCCGCGACCACCTCGAGCCCTCGACGGCGAGCATCGTCCACGGCCGCATGGAACTGTCGCCCGAGGCCGTGAACTTCGATCTCGGCAACGCGTGCCTCGGATTCCTCGACGGCATGAACGTGGTGTCGACGATGATCGAGGCCGGCGAGATCGACCACGGCCTCGTCGTCGCCGGCGAGACCAGCCGATTCGCGATGGACTCGACGGTCGCGCGGCTCTCCGGCCCGGACGCGTCGCGGGCGATGTTCCACGAGCAGTTCGCCACGCTGACCGTCGGCTCGGGGGCCGTGGGGATGGTGCTCTCGCGCGCCGACGGACCGGGCGGGCACCGCTACCTCGGCGGGCTCGGTCGCGCGTCCACGGCCGGCAACTCCGGGCTCTGCATCGGGCAGGCCGACGAGATGCGCACCGACACCAAGGGCCTCCTGATGGCCGGCATGGAGCTCGGGGGGCGCACGTGGAAGGAGGCCGTCGCGGCGTTCGACTGGGACGCCGAGGGCTACGACACGTACTGCCTGCACCAGGTCAGCAAGGTCCACACCCGCGCGGTGGCCGACCAGATGGGTCTGCCGATCGAGCGCTTCCCGTCGCTCTTCCCCCGCTTCGGCAACATCGGCCCCGCCGGGGTCCCGACGGTGCTGAGCAAGGCCGTCGAGGACGGCACCGTCACCGAGGGTTCGCGGGTCATGCTCATGGGCGTCGGCAGCGGCATCAACGCCGCCGCGGCGGAGGTGGCCTGGTGACCGCCGCCGCCACCGTCGAGCTCGACGGCTACCCCTTCGCCCCGAAGACCGTCGAGGTCAACGGGCACGTGATGTCCTACGTCGACGAGGGCGACCCGGACGCGCCGCCGGTGCTGCTCGTGCACGGCAACCCGACCTGGTCGTTCTACTACCGCTCGCTGCTGCGCAGCCTCCCCGGCCTCGGGCGCCGGGTGATCGCGCCCGACCACATCGGGATGGGCCGCTCGGACAAGCCGGCGCTCGACGACTACCCGCACACGCTCGCCCGCCGCGTCGAGGACCTCACGGCGTTCGTCGACGCCCTCGGGCTGAGCCGCCCGATCTCGCTGGTGGTGCACGACTGGGGCGGGCCGATCGGGCTGTCCTGGGCGGCCGACCACCCCGGCGCCGTCGACCGGATCGTCGTCCTCAACACCGGCGCGTTCCCGCTGCCCGACGACCACGGTCTGCCGTGGATGCTGCGCGCCGCCCGCCTGCCGGTGGTGAGCGACGTGCTCGTGCGGCGCCTCAACGCGTTCTCGCTCGGCGCCCTCGTGATGGGCACGGGACAGAAGTGGCTGCCGCGCGAGGCGCGCCGCGGGCTGCTCGCGCCCTACGCCCGCCCGGAGGACCGCGTCGCCGTCCACGCCTTCGTGCAGGACATCCCGCTCGGCCCCGACGACCCGGCACACCCGGTGCTCGAACGGCTCGACGAGCGCCTCGCCGTGCTCGACACCCTGCCCGTGCAGGTGCACTGGGGGATGAAGGACCCGGTGTTCGACGGCGACATCCTCGCCCGCCTCGAGCAGCGCCTCCCCCACGCCGAGGTGCACCGCTACCCCGACGCCGGCCACTACGTCCTCGAGGACGTCCCCGGCCCGATCGTCGAACGGGTCGGCGCCTTCCTGGCGGTGCCTGCGGCGGGGCCGGCATGACGGTCGTCGACGCCGCCACCCTCGACGCGCTGCTCGACGAGCACGCGCGGTCCCGCCCGGACGCCGCGGCGCTCGTCCTGCCCCGGCCGGGCCTCGGGGTGCTCGAGTCCCGGCTCGGCGAGCGCGCCACCCAGCGGGTGACGTTCGCCGAGCTCGCGCGCCGGGTCGACGACGTCGCCGCCGGTCTGCGCGCCACCGGGATCGGCCCGGGCACGCGCACCGCGCTGCTCGTGCCCCCGACCGCCGACTTCTTCGTGCTCGCCTACGCGCTGATGCGGGTGCGCGCGGTGCCCGTCGTCGTCGACCCGGGCATCGGGCTGCGGCGTGTGCGCAGCTGCCTCAACGAGGCGGCGCCCGAGGCGTTCATCGCCGTCCCGCGCGGCCACCTCGCGCGGCGGGCGCTCGGGTGGTGCCCGGACGCCCGGATCGCGATCTGCACCGGCGCGGCGCCGATCCCGGGGACGATCGCGCTGCGACGCCTCGAGCGGACCGGAGCCCGGGGCCCGCGGATGCCGCTCGTCGCCGAGCGCCCCGCGGCCGACCCGGCCGCGATCCTGTTCACCAGCGGCAGCACCGGAGCACCCAAGGGCGTCGAGCACCGCGACGAGGGCCTGCTCGCCCAAGCCGGGCTCGTCGGCGGGCTCTACGGCCTCGGGCCCGGCGACGTCAGCCTCGCGACGTTCCCGCCCTTCGCCCTGTTCGGGCCCGCGCTCGGGATGACGACCGTCGTGCCGCGCATGGACCCGACCCGCCCGGCGCGCGTCGTCCCCGGCCGTCTCGTCCGCGCGGTGGAACGCACCGGCGCCACGGTCATGTTCGGGTCGCCGGCCGTCCTCGACCGCCTCGGGCGCGGCGCCCCGGACGGCACGCTGCTGCCGACGCTGCGCACCGTGATCTCGGCGGGCGCACCGGTGCCGCGCGACGTCCAGCGCCGCGTGCTGGCCCTGCTGGCGCCGGGCGCTCAGGTGCACACGCCGTACGGAGCGACCGAGGCCCTGCCCGTCGCGACGATCGGCAGCGACGAGCTGCTCGACCTGCCCGACGACGGGATCTGCGTCGGCCGCCCGGTGCCCGGCGTCGACGTCGCGCTCATGCGCGTCACCGACGGGCCGGTCGCCGCGCTGACGCCGGACATGCGGGTGCCCGACGGCGAGGTCGGCGAGGTCGTCGTCCGCGGACCCGTCGTGAGCCGCGCCTACGCCGAGCGCCCGGAGGCGACCGCGGCCGCGAAGCTCGACTGGGACGGCAGGCTCGCGCACCGGATGGGCGACCTCGCGTCGATCGACGAGGCGGGGCGGTTGTGGTTCGCCGGGCGGGTCACGCACGTGGTGCCGACCGCCGACGGCCCGCTCTACAGCGTGCCGTGCGAGGAGGTCCTCAACCACGACCCCGCCGTCCGCCGCAGTGCGCTGGTCGGCGTCGGCTCGGGGCCCGTCCGCGAGCCCGTGTTCGTCGTCGAGCTGGCCGACGGCGCCCGCCTGACCGACGACGTGCGGGAGCGCCTGCTCGCCGTCGCCGCCTCCGACGCGCGGACCCGCGCCGTGCGCACCGTCCTGCCCCACCGCGCACTGCCCGTCGATCCGCGGCACAACTCCAAGATCGACCGAGAGGCGCTCGGGCGCTGGGCTGCCGAGGAGCTGTCGTGAAGGCGCTGGTCACCGGCGGGGGCGGGTTCCTCGGCGGCGCGGTCGTCGACGCCCTGCTCGCCCGCGGCGACGAGGTCACGAGCCTCGCGCGCGGCGCCTACCCCGCGCTCGCCGACCGGGGTGTCCGGGTGCTGCGCGGCGACCTCGCGGACCTCGGGGCCGCACGCGAGGCCGTCACCGGTCAGGACGTCGTGTTCCACGTCGCCGCGAAGGCCGGCATCTGGGGCACCGACGCGGACTTCCACCGCAGCAACGTCGAGGGCACCCGCGTGCTGCTCGCCGCCTGCCGCGAGGCGGGCGTCGGGCGGTTCGTCTTCACCAGCACGCCGAGCGTCGTGCACACCGGCGGGGACATCGCCGGCGGCCACGAGGGCCTCCCGTACGCCACGCACTTCGACTCGGCGTACCCCCGCACGAAGGCCGAAGCCGAGCGTCTCGTCCTCGCCGCGAACGGCCCCGCCCTGGCCACGACGGCCCTGCGACCGCACCTCGTCTGGGGTCCGGGCGACACCCAGCTCGTGCCGCGCATCCTCGACCGGGCGCGGGCGGGACGCCTGGCGCTGGTCGGGGACGGGTCCGCGGTGATCGACACGACCTACATCGACGACGCGGCGCGCGCCCACCTCGACGCGGCCGACGCGCTCGCGGCTCCCGGCGCCGCCTGTGCGGGGCGGCCCTACTTCGTGACCTCCGGCGACCCGCGCCCCGTTCGCGAGCTGGTCGACGGGATCCTCGCCGCCGGCGGGATGGGGCCGGTCCGCGTCACGGTGCCGCGCCCTGTGGCGGTGGCCGCCGGCGCGGCGGTGGAGACGGTGTGGCGGGGCCTCGGCCTCGCCTCGGCGCGGGGCTGGATCGCCGATCCCGGCGAGCCGCCGATGACCCGCTTCCTCGCCCGTCAGCTCGCCACCGAGCACTGGTTCGACATCTCCGCCGCCCGTCGCGACCTGGGCTACGCGCCGCAGGTCGACCTCGACGAGGGGTTCGCCCGACTGGCGATCTCGCTGGCCGGCTGAGTCCGGGCTGTCGAGAACCGACGGTCGGCTCCGTCCCCGGGGTACGAGCGGCCCCGACGGGCCGCAGGACCCGCGGGGAGCAGCATGTCGATCACACGGATGGACCACGTCGGCGTCGTCGTCGACGACCTCGAGGCCGCCGTCGCCTTCTTCGTCGAGCTGGGCATGGAGCGGGTGGGCGGCGCGGAGTCGGTCGAGGGCCCGTGGGTGAACCGGGTGGTCGGGCTCGACGACGTCCACGTGGAGATCGCCTTCGTGGCGACCCCCGACGGGCACGGCCGGCTGGAGCTCACGCAGTTCCACCGGCCCGCGGCGACGACCGCCGAGCCGGGCGCCCCGGCGAACACCCAGGGCCTGCGTCGACTGATGTTCGCCGTCGACGACATCCACGACACCGTGACGCGGCTGAAGGCCCACGGGGGCGAGCTCGTCGGCGAGATCGCGCCGTACGAGGACGTGTTCCTGCTCTGCTACCTGCGCGGACCGAGCGGCATCATCGTCGCCCTGGCCGAGGAGATCGGCGGAGCTATTCGGCCCCGGTGAAGAAGGCGACCGTGCGGTCGGCGCGGGCCTTCGCGTCGTCGGGGTCGAGGCCGGCATCGACGGTCACCGGCACCCAGGCCGCGCCGACGGCCGTCAGGAACGCGACGCCCTCGGGCGAGGCGGCCCACTCCTCGGACTCGCCGTGCGGGGTGCCGCCGTCGCCGAGGTGCCAGGCCAGGCCGACCAGTCCCAGGTCCCACCCGATCCCGGTGGCCGCGGGGCCGTAGCGGGGCCAGTGCTCGTCGTCGGGGTGGAAGACGTGCGTGAGGTCGAGCCGGGCGCCGTCGCCGTCGGGGCTCAGCCGGAGCTCGATCCAGCTGACGTCGCCGCCGTACTCCCACGTCGCGTCGAGCGCGTGCGGGGCCTCGCAGGCGGTGATCGTCCCGCCGGCCTGGCCCTCGAGCTGGTAGCGCCCGCCGACGTGCAGATCGCCGTGGACCGGCAGGAACCACCTCCCGAGCCGGGCGGGGTCGGTGCACGCCGCCCAGAGGTCCTCGACGTCGGTCGGGTACGTGCGGGAGAGGGTGACGAGGCGTGCGGTGCCGGTCTCCCGCTCGCGGGTGCCGAGCCGGCGGTGGGTCGCGTCGATCTCGCGGCGGATGTCCACGTTCTTCATCCTTGAGTCGTCGCTTATATAAGTCAAGCCGGGTTGAGCGAGCAGACCTCGGCCTCCACGGCGTCGAGGGCCTCGGTGAGGGTGCCGACGTCCAGGTCCTCGAGCCAGCGGGTGAGGGCCTCGCCGACGCAGGCGATCCCGATGCCGGCGATGAGCCGCGCACGCTCCCGCGAGTAGCCGCGACTCTCCAGCTCGGCGACGACGAGCCGCTGGAGCGCGTCGTGCTTCAGGCCCTCGCGGGCCCGGAGCGCGGGCGTCCGCGCGATCACCCGCGCGCGCCGGACCAGCATCTCGCGGTCGGGCTCGAGCAGATCGGCGGCCGCGCGGGCCGCGCAGGAGATGACGGCGAGCGGGGTGCACCCGGGGGGCGCGGACGCCGCCGCCCGCGTCATCGCGTCGTGGAGGGCGTCGTCCTCGGCGAAGAGGAAGTCCTCCTTGTCGGCGAAGTGCCGGTAGAGCGTGCGCTGACCGACCTCGGCCGCCTCGGCCACCGCCGCGACCGTCACCGCGTCGTACCCGTACTCGTCGAACAGGTTCGTCGCCGCGGCCACGATGGCCTCCCGCGTGCGCCGCCGCTTGACCTCGCGCAGCGTCGGGGCGTCGGGCCTGCTCACAGGAGCGAGTATGGCACGCGACGCCATATGGCACACGTTGCCAATTGACACGCCGTGCCACTACGTTGACGGCATGCGCGTTCTCGTCACCGGAGCCACCCGCGGTCTGGGCCTGGCCACCGCTCGCACCCTCGCCCGCCGCGGCGCCGACGTCGTCGTCAGCGGGCGCGACCCCGCGGCCGTCACCCGGGTCGCCGGGGAGATCGGCGGCACGCCGGTCGTCCTCGATCTCGCCCGCCCGTCCCACGTCCGCGAGGTGGCCGCGGAGCTGCCCGCGCTCGACGCGGTGGTCGCCAACGCCGGCGTCCAGTTCGCCGGCGCGCCGACGTTCACCGCGGACGGCGTCGAGGAGACGCTGGCGATCAACGTCCTGGGCCACGTCGTCCTGCTCGATGCCCTGATGGCCGGCCCGAACCCGCCGGGCGAGGTCGTCCTCCTCGGCTCGGGCACCCACCTGCCGGGCGAGATCCCGTTCATCCCCGATCCCGTGGAGGACCTGGATCTCGGCGCGCTGGCCCGGGGCGAGGCGGCGGCCGAGAGCGGCCCGCAGCGCTACAGCACCTCGAAGCTGCACACCACCGCGCTCACCGGCGCGTACGCGCGGGCGTACCCGGACACCTTCTGGACCTGCTACGACCCGGGCCTCATGACCGACACGGGCCTCGCCCGCGATCGTCCCGCCTGGCAGCAGCAGATCTTCCGGACCGTCGGGCGCGGGGTCACGGCCTTCGTGCCGTTCGCCGTCACGTCCGAGCGGTCGGGCGCGACGCTCGCGAGCCTCGTCCTCAACCCGACCGGGCCCTCCGGCGGCGTCGTGGCGTACCACCGGGGCTTCGGCGACCGGTCGGCGCGCGCAGCGGACCCGGAGTACCAGGACGGCCTGCTCGCCGCGGCGCGCGAGCTCGTCGCCGTCGGAGTGCGCTGAGGACCTCCGCGGCTCACGAGCCGCTGGCGGAAGCGGGGGGATTCGAACCCCCGGTCCGGTGAGGGACGTCCGCTTTCAAGGCGGATGCAATCGGCCGCTCTGCCACGCTTCCGCGGGTCAGGGTAGGGCGATCAGCTGTCGGCGCGCAGCTTGGTCACCACGCGCTCGAAGACGTCACCGACGACGCGGCGCTCGTGGTCGTCGAGCAGGTCGACGAAGTGGGCCCGCACGCCCTCCAGGTGATCGGGCGCGGCGCGCTGGAGGACGTCGTAGCCGTGGGCGGTGAGGACGGCGAACACGCCCCGGCCGTCGGAGGGGCAGAGCTCGCGGCGCACGAGGTCGTCGGCCTCGAGGCGGGACACCTGGTGGGACAGGCGGGACTTCGACGCCACGACCTCGTCGGCGAGCAGGCTCATCCGCATCCGGTGGTCCTGCTGCTCGGAGAGCCGGACCAGGATCTCGTAGTCGGCCAGCGAGATGCCGTGGGCGTCCGACAGCTCGCGGTTGAGGCGCCCCGCGAGCAGCGCCTGCCCCGCGATGTAGTTGCGCCACGCGTGCCACTCGACGGGGTCGAGCCAGCGCGGTTCCTGCTCCGCCATCCGCCCAGGATACTGCGGGCGAGGCCCGCTAGCGTCGCGTGTCGTGTACGCGATCAGCATCCGTGAGCCCGGCGGCCCCGAGGTCCTCGAGTGGACCGAGCACCCCGATCCCGAGCCCGGGCCGAACGAGGTCGTCGTCGACGTCGTCGCGACCGCGGTGAACCGCGCCGACGTGATGCAGCGCCAGGGGATGTACCCGCCGCCGCCCGGAGCGTCGGAGGTCCCGGGCCTGGAGTGCTCGGGACGCATCGCCGCGCTCGGTCCCGACGTCGAGGGGTGGGCGGTGGGCGACGAGGTGTGCGCGCTGCTCGCGGGTGGCGGCTACGCCGAGAAGGTCGTCGTCCCCGTGCCCCAGCTGCTGCCCGTCCCGCGCGGGGTCTCGCTGACCCAGGCCGGCGGGCTGCCCGAGGTCGCCTGCACGGTGTGGTCGAACCTCGCCATGACCGGCCACCTGGGCGAGGGCGAGACGCTGCTCGTGCACGGCGGGACCGGGGGCATCGGCACCCACGCCATCCAGGTCGGCAAGGCGCTCGGCGCGCACGTCCTCGCCACCGCGGGCTCGCCCGAGCGGCTGCAGACCTGCCTCGACCTGGGCGCCGACCTCGCGATCGACTACCACGACGACCTGCCCACCGAGGTCGCCAGCGCCACCGACGACCGCGGTGTCGACGTCATCCTCGACAACATGGGCGCCTCGGGCCTCAAGGCGAACCTGGCCTCGCTCGCCACCGGCGGCCGCCTCGTGATCATCGGGCTGATGGGCGGGCCGATGACGGAGATCAACCTCGCGACGCTGCTCACCAAGCGACTCAGCGTCGGCGCCACCAACCTCCGCGGCCGCGCCGTCGAGGGCCCCGACGGCAAGGGCGCGATCGTCTCCGCGGTGCGCGAGAGCCTGTGGCCGCTCGTGGAGCAGGGGGCGGTGCGCCCCGTGGTGCACGAGTACCTGCCGGTCGCCGAGGCCTCGCGGGCGCACGCCGCGCTCGACGAGGGCGGGGTCGTCGGCAAGCTGATCCTGGTCGTGCGCGACGAGGACGGGGTGCTGGGCGGCTGACGGGTGGGAGCGAGGGACGCCTCAGCTGCCTCCCACGCAGCGAGGGTGACCCTCGCTCCGACTCCGCCGGCCGGCCCCCGAGCAGCGAGGGACGCCTCAGCTGCGTCCCACGCAGCGAGGGTGACCCTCGCTCCGACACCGCAGCCGAGCCGCGCGGGCCCGAGCGTCAGAGCCGCGCGAGCGCGCTCACGAGCGTGTCGATCTCGGCGCGGGTGCTGTAGTGCGCGAGCCCGACGCGCACGACGCCGCCGACCTCGGCGCCGCCGAGGACCTCGAGCGCTCCGGAGTCGCCGGTGTCGGTGACGACGCAGACCCCGTGCTCGGCGACCCGCTCGGCGACCTCGCGCGCGGTGCGCCCGGCGACGGTGAACGCGACGACGGGGATCCGGCGCGGGGGCTCGCCGATGACCATCACGCCGGGCAGGAAGCGCAGCTCGGAGACGAGGTACGCGGTGAGGTCGTCCTGGTGGCTGCGGACCGAGCTCATCGAGGTGAGCACCTTGTCGCGGCGCGTGCCGTCGGCATTGTCGTCGAGCTCGGCGAGGTAGTCGATCGACGCGACGAGGCCGGCGAGCAGCGCCCAGGGGGCGTCGCCGACCTCGAGGCGCTCGGGGCCGCGGGCCGAGGCGTCGAGGGACGCGGCGGGCAGGCGGTCGAGCAGGTCGGGCGTGCGGAACACCAGCGCGCCCACCGGCGGCCCGCCCCACGCGGCGGCCGAGAGCACCATGACGTCGGCGCCCATCGTGTCGAGGTCGAGCGGCAGGTAGGGCGCCGCGGCGGTGGCGTCGACCACCAGCAGCGGCTCGACCCCCGTGCTCCGCGCGGGCAGGGCGTGCACCTTGCGCGCGATGGCGGCGACCTCGGTGCGGGTGCCGATCGCCGGGCACGCGGCCGTGACGGCGACGACCCGTGTGCGCTCGCCCAGCAGCTCGTCGTACTGCCAGCTCGGCAGCTCGCAGGTCTCGACGTCGATCTCGGCGGTGAGCACCCGCCCGCCGGCGCGCTGCGCCGCGCGCTCCCACGGGGCGACGTTCGCGAGGTCGTCGAGCCGTGAGACCACCACCTCGTCGCCCAGGCTCCACTCGGACCCGAGGGCGTCGGCGAGGCGTTCGAGCAGCGGGGCGGGCCCGGGGCCGAGGACGACGCCCTTGGGGTCGGCGCCCACGAGGTCGCCCACCGCGCGCCGGGCGGCCTCCACGATGGCGCCGCCGCGCAGGGACGCCGGGAACACCCCACCGGGACGTGAGACGGGGGCGCGCAGGGCCGACGACACCGCCGTCGCCACCTGTTCGGGGACCTGCATGCCCGTCGGGCCGTCGAGGTGCGCCCATCCGTCACCGAGCGCGGGCACCAGCCCGCGGACCCTGGCGACGTCGAACGTCATGCTTTCGGAGGGTACGGAGCAGTGTTGCGGGCGGCGACGGTGGTCGGCTCAGGAGACGGTCAGGGGCGCCGGACGGGCGCTGCGCGCCGACGGGTGGAGGATGGGGAGCATGAGCGAGGCACCCTCCGGACCCAGTGCGGGCGACCAGGTCATGGTCGTCGGACCCGACGGCCAGCCGGTCGGCACCGTGCGGATGCCCGGCGGCGAGGACGGCGACGGCGAGGTCGTGGAGGACTCCGCCCAGGACGCCGAGAACAGCGAGGACCTGTCGGGGGCCGTCGAGGAGCCGGCGAAGGTCATGCGCATCGGCATGATGATCAAGCAGCTGCTCGAGGAGGTCCGCGGGACCGACCTCGACGACGCCAGCCGCGGGCGCCTGCGCGAGATCCACGCCTCGTCGCTGCGCGAGCTCGAGACGGCGCTCTCGCCCGAGCTGCGCGAGGAGCTCGCCCGCCTCGTCGAGCCGTTCGCCGCCGACGAGCCGCCCTCGGCCGGTGAGCTCCGCGTCGCCCAGGCCCAGCTCGTCGGCTGGCTCGAGGGGCTGTTCCACGGGATCCAGACCGCGCTGGTCGCCCAGCAGATGGCCGCCCGGGTGCAGCTCGAGCAGATGCGCAAGGGCCTGCCGGCCGGGTCGTCGGGCGCGGCGGCGGGCGTGGGCACCACGGGCCAGTACCTCTGAGCCGGGAGGTCGGCACGCCCCTGCCGGGACGCGGAGCCGCACCCCCGGCGCAGGTACGCTCACCGGTCGTGGCCGTCCCCGCACTCGCGCGCCAGGACGCCGACGACCCGGCGCCCCTCGAGCACGCTCCGTCCCCGCGCAGCTGGGGGCGTGCGTTCGGGGACATCCGCAAGGCCGTGGACCAGCGCGAGCTCTGGGGTCACCTCGGCTGGCAGGACATCAAGCAGCGCTACCGCCGCTCGGTGATCGGGCCGTTGTGGATCACCATCAGCATGGCGGTCACCGCCGCGGCGCTGGGCGGGCTGTACTCGCAGCTGTTCGGCCAGCCGATCGGCACGTTCATGCCGTACGTGACCGTCGGCTTCATGATCTGGTACTTCATCAGCGCCTGCGTGCTGGAGGGCACCGAGACCTTCATCGCCAACGAGGGCCTCATCCGCTTCCTCCCGGCGCCGCTGATGATCTACGTCTTCAGGACGGTCTGGCGCCAGATCCTCTTCTTCGCGCACAACGTCGTCGTCTACGTCATCGTGCTGGCGATCTTCTTCCGGCAGCTCGACCAGCCGTACACCATGGTCAACAACAACCCGGCCGCCATCGTTCACCCCGGCCTGAGCTGGTGGGCGCTGATGGCGATCCCGGCCTTCGTGCTGATCGTCGTGAACGGCCTGTGGGTGACCCTGCTGTTCGGGATCATCTCCGCGCGGTTCCGGGACATCCCGCCGGTGGTCGGCAGCTTCATGCAGCTGTTCTTCACCATGACGCCGATCATCTGGACGACCGACCTGCTGACCGGCGGCGCGCCCGGCAGCCCGAAGGCGATCATCGAGTTCCTGGCGAAGCTGAACCCCTTCTACCACTTCATCGAGATCTTCCGGGCCCCGCTCGTGGGCCAGGTGCAGAGCTGGACGCACTGGGCGGTGGCCGGCGGGATCACCGTCATCGGGTGGTCGCTCGCGCTGATCGCGCTGCGCAACTACCGCTCCCGCGTCGCGTACTGGGTGTGAGCGCCATGGTCAGCATCGAGGTCCGAGGGGCCAGCGTCGAGTTCCCGATCTTCGACGCCAAGAACAGGTCGCTCAAGAAGTCCGTCCTCGGCCGCGCCGGCGGGCGGATCAGCGATCAGAAGGTCCCCGTGGTGGAGGCCCTGCGCGACATCGACCTGACGCTCGGCGAAGGCGCCCGCGTCGGGCTCGTGGGGCACAACGGCGCCGGCAAGTCGACGCTGCTGCGCCTGCTCGCCGGCATCTACGAGCCGACCCGCGGACGCGCGAGCATCCGCGGTCGCGTCGCGCCGGTGTTCGACCTCGCGGTGGGCATGGACCCCGAGATCTCCGGCTACGAGAACATCCTCATCCGCGGCCTGTTCCTCGGGATGACCCGCCGCGAGATGGAGCGCCGGGTCGACGAGATCGCCGAGTTCACCGAGCTCGGCGACTACCTGAACATGCCGCTGCGCACCTACTCGACCGGCATGCGGGTGCGGCTCGCGCTCGGCGTCGTCACCTCGATCGACCCGGAGATCCTCATCCTCGACGAGGGCATCGGCGCGGTCGACGCGGCGTTCCTCGAGAAGGCCCGCGACCGCCTGCGCGACCTCGTCGGACGCTCCGGGATGCTCGTCTTCGCCTCGCACTCCGACGAGTTCCTCGTCGAGCTCTGCGACACCGCGATCTGGATGGACGGCGGGGTCATCCGCGAGCAGGGCTCGCTGCGCGACGTCGTGAGCCACTACAAGGGCCGCGACGTGTTCGAGAACCTCAGCCAGGAGACGATCGAGCGCCTCGAGCGGGCGAGCGTGACCGGCGGATGAGTCCCGAGGGTCAGATCGACGGGGAGACCGTGACGGCCGTCGTCGTCACCCGGCACCGGGCCGACCTGCTCGTCGACGGGCTCGCGGTGGTCGCCAAGCAGACCCGCCCGCCCGACCACCTGATCGTCGTCGACAACGGTCCCGACGAGGCGACCCGCGAGGTCGTCGAGAACTGCGGCCTGCCCGTCACCTACCTGCCGTCGCACCACAACCTCGGGGGCGCCGGCGGGTACGCGCTCGGGATGCTCACCGCGCTGGCGCGGGGCACCGACTGGCTCTGGCTGGCCGACGACGACGGCAGGCCCGTCGACGAGCACGTGCTGGCGACCCTGCTCGACGTCGCCCGCCGGCGCGGGCTGGCCGAGGTCTCCCCGGTGATCGCCGACATCGACGACCCGGACCGCCTGGCGTTCCCGCTGCGCCAGGGCCTGCACTGGATGCGGCGCCGTAGCGAGCTCGCCGCCTACGGGGACGACGAGCTGCTGCCCGGTATCGCGCACCTGTTCAACGGGGCGCTGTTCCGCGCGAGCACCCTCGACGTCATCGGGGTGCCCGACCTGCGCCTGTTCGTCCGCGGGGACGAGGTCGAGGTCCACCGCCGGCTGGCCCGCTCCGGGCTGCCCTACGGGATCTGCCTCACCACCGCCTACGTGCACCCCGACGGCTCCGCCGAGTTCAAGCCGATGCTCGGCGGACGCCTGCACGCCCAGGACCCGGGCGACGCCACGAAGCGTTACTACACGTACCGCAACCGTGGCTATCTGCTCGCCCAGCCGGGTCTCCGGCGGTTCGGGGCGATCGAGCACCTGCGCTTCGCCTGGTACTTCCTGGTCTCCCGCCGGGACCCCGCCGGGCTGCGCGAGTGGCTGTCACTGGTCCGTCTCGGACGTCGCGAGCGCTTCCTGCGTCGCTGACGTCCCTCCCGCCCCTGAGGTCACCCGATCGATGAGCCACACCATGGTCCACCTCACGGTGCCCACCGGCGCCCGGACTAACCTCGCCGCGTGCTGACCTCGGAACAGGCCGTCAGCCCGGCGCGCCCGGGCAGCGGCGACTCCGAGACCCCGAACGGGGATCGTCCGACCCGGGGCCCGCGATGGTTGCGGTTCACGGCGGTCGGTCTCGGCCTGTTCGGCACGGTGCTGGCGCTGCTCTTCCCGTTCCTGCCCGTCGTGCAGGAGACCGCCACGATCTCGTGGCCGAGCGCGACCACCGGCACCCGTCCGGTCGACGCCCCGCTGGTGGCCTACCGGCCCGAGACGATGAGCGTCACCGTCCCCTGCCGGGCGATCCAGGACCTCGACGGCCGGACCGGGCCCGCGGCGAACGTCCTCTCGACCTACCCGCCGCTCTCGCCGGACGGGCCGTCGGTGGGCATGCGCCTGACCGTCGAGAACGGCCAGCTCGTCCTGAACGACCGCGGGCAGCAGATGGCCACCGCGGCGGTCCCGCCCGGCGACTGCACGGTGCGGATCGTCTCGGACGCCGGCTCCACGCTCGTCGACCTCGGTATCGGGCAGGAGATCCGGCTGCCGTTCGACGCCCGTCCCCAGGTCGTCGGCATCTACTCCGACCTCGACCAGGACCGTGACGACGTCGCCGGCGTCGCGGTGTCGATCACCCCGGACACCCGCTTCGAGACCAGCCCCACGACGCTGAAGATCCTCGCCGGGCTCCTGGCGGTGCTGGCCGCGGGCGGCGGCGTCTGGGCCCTGCACGCCCTCGACGTGCGCGCGGGACGTCGCGCGCCGCGCCTGGCGCCCAAGCGCTGGTGGTGGCCCACCACCCGCGACGCCGTCGTCACCGTCGTGCTCGCGGTGTGGGCGGTGATCGGCAGCCAGACCTCCGACGACGGTTACATCCTGGGCATCGCCCGCGCGCGGGAGTCGGCGGGCTACATCGGCAACTACTACCGCTGGTTCAACGTCCCCGAGGCACCGTTCGGCTGGTTCTACGAGCTCTACGCGCTGTGGATCCGCCTCGGCGACTCGATCCTGTGGATGCGGCTGCCGTCGCTGATCATGGGGATCGCCTCCTGGATCCTCATCAGCCGCGAGATGCTGCCGCGCCTGGGCCAGCAGGTCCGGCGGTCGAAGGCGGCGGCCTGGGCGGCCGCGGGCGTGTTCCTCGCCTTCTGGCTGCCCTACAACAACGGGCTGCGCCCCGAGCCGGTCGTGGTGATCGCCGCCCTGCTCGCCTTCTGCGCCGTCGAGCGCGGCGTCGCGACCCGCCGCCTGGCGCCGGTGGCCCTGGGGCTGCTCGCCGCGGCGTTCGCGGTGGCGGCCACGCCGACGGGACTCATCGCCGTCGCGCCGTTCCTCGCCGCGGCACGCCCGCTCTGGCGCCTGGTGATCGAGCGAGTGCGCTTCGGCGGCTGGCTGCCGGTGCTGGCACCGATCTCGGCGGCCGGGCTGCTCGTGCTCGTCCCGATCTTCTCCGACCAGACGTGGGCCGCGGTCTGGGAGGCGACGCGCCTGCGCACGCTGCTCGGGCCGAACTGGACGTGGTTCCAGGAGGTCGTGCGCTACCAGTCGCTGTTCGGGACGGCGGCCGACGGTTCGCTCGCGCGCCGGTTCCCGGTGCTGCTGCTGATCCTCGGGATCGTCGTCTGCATGGTGGTGCTGCTGCGCCGCGACAAGATCGCCGGCGCCGCGCTCGGCCCGTCGCAGCGGCTCATCGGCTCGTCGGTGATCGCGTTCGCCGTGCTCGCGCTGACCCCGACGAAGTGGACCCACCACTTCGGCGCCTTCGCCGCTCTCGGCGCCGGCATCGCCGCGCTGACGGCGCTGGCGACGTCGTCGGACGTCCTGCGCTCGCGCCGCAACCGCCTGCTCTTCCTGGCCGCGCTGTTCGCGATCCTGGCGCTGGCGTTCACCGGCCCGAACACCTGGTTCTACACGAACAACTGGGGCGTGCCGTTCAACGGCGGCCCGCCCTTCTGGGACGGCTGGCCGTTCGGCTACGGCCTCGTCGAGCCCTGGCCGGTCTACTCGCTGTGCCTCGCGGTGTCGGTGATCCTGCTGGCGGCCGCCGGGATCGAGCATGTCCGTGGGGTGCCCCGCCCGCCCGTGTCGCGGCCGCCGGAGGACGAGGACGCCAAGCCCTCGGCCGCCTCGGCCGCCGTCGGTGCGGTGCTCGCCCCGCCCAAGGACGCGATCGACAAGCTGCGGGCGACCCGCGGCGGGTCGAGCGTCGAGCGGCGCGCCCGGGCCCTGCGGATCGGCTCGGCGCCGATCGCGCTGGTGTGCGCCGGGCTCCTCGTGTTCGAGATGGTCTCGATGACCGACGGGATCGAGGCGCAGGCCGGCAGCTTCTCGCTCGGCGGTGACGTACTCGAGCACCCCTTCGGCGACGGCTGCGGCCTCGCCGACCGGGTCCGCGTCGAGGGCTCGACGGCCGCCGGTGTGCTGCCGACCGCCCCCGCGCCGACCGGGATCACCGCCGCCTCCGGCGTGCTGCCGACCGTCGCCCCGGCCACGCCGACCCCGACGCCCGCGCCCGCCGACGGAGCCGGTTCGGGATCGTCGGCCGGCGAGGGCGCGGGCGGCACCGACGGCGGCGGGACGACGACCACGACGCCGCCGACGACGTCCACCACCCCCGGGGCGGTCACACCCGGCCGGCCGACCCCGGCGCCGCTGCCCGCGAACACCGTGCCGGCGTCCGCTCCGGAGGCGCAGCTCGTCGACCCCCAGCCCGGCAACAGCGGGTTCACCGCCGCCGGCGCGACCCCGCCGGTCGGCGGCGGCACCGGGGTCTCGGGCTACGAGTACTCGCTGCGCAACGGGCTCGCCGACCAGGCGATCGGCTCCTACGACGCGGCCGGCACGGGCACCGGCGTCCTGCGCACCGACTGGTACTCGCTCGACGACGAGATCCGCGCGGGCACCACGCCGCTCGTCCTGTCCGTCGCCGGGCGCCTCAACGGCGGCAACTTCCTGACGATCCAGTTCGCCGACCGCCTGCCCGACGGGCGCGTGCGGGTCCTCGGCCAGCAGCCGGTCGACGACGGCCGCTTCGGCGAGCCGGGGTGGCGCGAGATCCGGCTCAACCTCGCCGGCGGCCCCGGCGCCCAGGCCGATGAGGTGCGGCTGATCGCGCAGGACCGGGCGCTGGGTCCCGACGGCTGGCTCGCGATCGCGCCGATGCGCGGCCCCCAGCTCGTGCCGCTGACCCAGATCCTCGGGCCGGAGAACCCGGGCTACCTGGAGTGGCCCGTGCAGTTCGCGAGCCCGTGCCTGCGGCCGTTCGAGGTGCGCGACGGGATCGCCGAGGTCGCCCGCTACCGCCTCATCGCCGACGCGAGCCAGCTGCGCCCGGGTGGCGTCAACTGGTCGTCGTCCAACGCCGGCGGGCCGCTGGGGTGGATCGAGATCCTCGAACGGCGCACCGAGCTGCCGACCTATCTCGAGGGCCAGCCCCAGCGCGACTGGGGCATCGTCGAGCGCCTCGACCCGTACACCCCGAACGCCGCCGCGCCGGTCGTGACCCGCGGCGAGCGGACGATCTCGGGGACCTTCACCCCCGGCCCCATCGGCGACCCGCCGCCCGGGACGCCGTCGCCGGAGCGCTGAGCCTGGCTGGTCGGGGTTGCAGCGAACGACCTATCGGCGTGCTCCCCTGACTCGCTGCTTCTAGGTGTAGTGCCCACGATCGTTGTTGACGGCGTGGTGGCTTGAACGCGGGGAGACCTCCGGGCGAGGTGTGAGTTGTCGACGCTCACGCCCCACGCCCGGAGGTCTCGGTGGCCCACCGTAATGCCCGTCTGACACCGCACGGCCGGTTGTTGCTGGTGACGCGTGTCCTCGATC
>NZ_JAQZAK010000011.1 GCF_028737265.1 Actinomycetospora callitridis
CGGTCGTCGTCCCGTCGGTCGTCGTCCCGTCGGTCGTCGTCCCGTCGGTCGTCGTCCCGTCGGTCGTCGTCCCGTCGGTCGTCGTCCCGTCGGTCGTCGTCCCGTCGGTCGTCGTCCCGTCGGTCGTGGCGGGGCCGGTGCCGTCGTCGCACGTCAGGGTGGCCGGGTCCCAGTCGCCGTTCGCGGCGAGGCACCCCTCCGCCGTCGACACACCCGGGATCTCAGCCGCGAGCGCGAGCCCCGGAGCGATCACCGCCAGTCCTACGCAGCCGGCCAGCACGACCGCGGCGCTGCGGCTGCTCCGTCGACCCTTCATCGGTACTCCCCTTCAGTGCGCTCGCGGCCGAGTGCGTTCGACCGTTCGCTCTACGCGTCGCACGGAGGGTCACGCTCATTACCCGTTCTTCGAGATCTCCCCTCGAGCACGCCACAGATCCACTCGAATGGCTGACGCAGCGGGGTCGTCGGCACCTCGCCCAGAGGTCTCGGCACGCGGATCGACCGCTTGGCCTCGGCGGATGAGAGCGGCCCCCACACCTCCGCCTCGCGGGCGGACGGTCCCGCGGAGGCCTCGCACGATCCCGTGGAGATCCGGATCGCAGGACGGGGAGCGCCTCCGGAACGGATCGGGCCGGTCACGCTCTGTCGTCAGAATTGTCGGGTCCCCCGAGGCGGACGGGAACCGTCTCGACGCCGCGGGCCTCCGGACTACCTACTGGCGCGTACCCAACCTGCGGCTCCGGCGTTACAACGATCGGGGGAGTCGCCGCGAGTCGACGACCTCGATCACGTCGGGACGAAACGAATCGGGTCGGGACATGGCGAACGGACGTCGGCGCGCGGTCAGCGCGCTGGTCGGGTTGATGGCGGCGGGCATGATCTCCTCGGCGGGGATCGCCGCGGCGGACTCCCCGATCGACATCTCGGACCCGGGCGGCAGCATCGGTGACGTGGTCGGGGGCATCATCGACAGCCTCTCCGGCGCGCTCGGGGGCAACGGCTCGCTCCCGGAGATCCCGGAGCTGCCGCTGCCGGGCACCGGGACGACGACCACCACGTCGCCGACGACCTCGTCGTCCTCGCGCCCCACCACCGAGACGGAGACCCACACCGTCACGCTGCCGCCCGTGGTCTACGGGCCCGGCAGCACGTACTACCACTATGTCCCGCCGGTGCGCTCGGCGTTCGACCTCGACTGCTGGGACTTCGCCGACACCGCGGACGCCCAGGCCGTCCTCGTCGCCGACCCGTCGGACCCGAACAACCTCGACGGGGACAACGACGGCCAGGCCTGCGACTGGGGCGTCGGCGGGCCCCGGCACTACACCGGCTACCCCGTGGGCGGCATCGCGGCCGGCGACGGGTCGGACTCCGGTCCCACGCCGGGTCAGGTGATCTTCCTGGCGATCGCCGGCATCGGCGCCGGCGCGGGCGTCGTGCGGGGCCGCCAGATCGTCGTCGCGAAGCGCGAGGCCGTCTGACGTGGCCGCCCCCGAGGCGCCGCCCGAGGGCCCGTCGCGCGGTGGCGGGCTCCTGGACAAGCTGACCGGGCGCGTCACCGCGCTCGTCCTCGTCGTGCTCGCCGTCGGCGTGCTCGTGGCGTTCCTCAACTCCGACGAGGAGGACGAGGGACCGCGGAGCCGGTCGGTGCCGGTGGCCGAACGGGTGTCGGTGCCGACGCCCCTGGCGCCGGCGCAGATCACCGGCGTCGACGCGCCCTCGATCGGCCTGGCGGCCGCCGACACCACGACCCTGGGTCTGCGCGACGACAACTCCCTCGACGTCCCCCGCAGCGCGACGACCGTGGGCTGGTACGAGCGCAGCGCCGTCCCCGGGCAGGCCGGGCCGTCCGTGCTCGCCGCCCACGTCAACTTCCGTGGCGAGCCGGGCGCCTTCGCCCGTCTCGGGGAGATGCGGCCGGGCGAGGCGGTCGAGGTGCACCGCGACGACGACACCACGGCCGTCTTCACCGTCGACCGCGTCGAGCGCTACGCGAAGGACGCCTTCCCCACCGAGGCCGTCTACGGCCCGACCGACGACGGCCAGATCCGGCTGATCACCTGCGGCGGGGTGTTCGACGAGCGCACCCGCAGCTACGAGGACAACATCGTCGTCTTCGGCCACCTCACCGGCGCCTACCGCCCGGCCTGATCCGGCCCGGCGGGGCGCGTCGTCCGGGGTGCACCCCCTTCGTGGGTGCATCCTCGACGACGTGTCCGGCCGTCTCGTCGCCTTCGTGCTCGCGCTGCTGGCCGTCGGCGTCTTGGTGGCGGCCGTCGGCGGCGGTGGCGGCGGCCCGGAGGAGACGCGCACGGCGGCCCTGGCGCCCGGGGAGCGCGCGCCGGTCCCCGTCCCCCTGCCGGAGGCGGAGGTGACCGGCATGGACGCCCCCTCGATCGGCCTGTCCACCGAGGAGACCACCGACCTGGGCCGCAACGCCGACGACTCCCTCGAGGTGCCGCGGGACGCCGAGACCGTGGGCTGGTACGACGAGAGCGCGAGCCCCGGCGCCGTCGGGCCCACCGTGCTCGCGGCCCACGTCAACCTCGACGGCGAGCAGGGCGCGTTCTTCCGGCTCGGACGGATGCCCGCCGGGGCGACCGTCGAGGTGCACCGCGACGACGACACCACCGCCGTGTTCGTCATCGACCGCGTCGAGCGCTACGCGAAGTACACCTTCCCCACCGAGGCCGTCTACGGGCCGACCCCGGACAGCCAGATCCGGCTGATCACCTGCGGCGGGGTGTTCGACCACACCGCCCAGACCTACGAGGAGAACATCGTCGCCTTCGGCCACCTCACCGCGGCGTACCGGACGGGCTGAGCCCGGGCAGCCGGGCGAGGGCCGCGCGAACCCGGGGGGAGGGTCCGCACGACCCCCGCGATAACCGGCCGAGCCGGTGGTCGAGGGTCCTCGAGTGCGGCGCGAGGCACGTTCAGGACATCGGTGCTCCCAGGTCGTACACAGTGCGCCCTCCGACGTCGATCGGCGTGAAGTGAGCCTGGACCCAGGTACGGATTTGAGCACTGGCACCCCGGACGTCCCGTTCGCCGAGGCGTCCGGCGTCCTGGTCACCGGTTCGTGGGCCGTTGCCGCCGCCGGGAACGCCGCCCTCCACGTAGTAGCGCACCTGCCCGGACGCGGCGTCGGCCTGGAACTCGGCCGCGTCGGCGACGGCGAGCGTCGCGTCGGTGCTCGCGTTGTCCGCGACCGTGACCCGGAACGGGTAGGGCAGCGCGTCGGTGAGGTGGCGGTGCAGACGCCGGACACAGGGGCCCAGGTCGCGCTCCTCGTCGAACACGGGGACGACGACGTCGAGGACGGCGGTCCCGGTGGCCTCGACGGGCTCTCGATGAGCGCGGGAGGACGGGGTGGGGAGCGCGGTGGCTGCGGTCATGATCGCAGCGTCGGGCGCGTCCGTGGACGAGCCGTGTGCCGACGCTGTGCCCGAGCTGTGCGTGCGAGCTGGGCGACCGGTTGCGGTTGACAACCGGCCGCGATGTCCGATTCAGTACCGGTTGCACTTCGCAACCGGAAGGAGCGACGCCGTGCTCATCGACGTCGACGAGGACGTGCAGCTCGACGCGGAGGTGCTCGGCGACGCCGACGCGCCTGCGGTGCTGCTCATCGCCGGCACCGGGTGGTCGCGCGACTGGTGGGACGACGACCTGTGCGCCCGCCTGGTCGCCCGCGGACGCCGGGTGATCCGCTACGACCACCGCGACACCGGCGGCTCGACGTCCTGGCCGGCGGGCGCACCGGGGTACACCGGGCGCGAGCTCTTCACCGACGCGGTCGCCGTGCTCGACGCGTTCGGAGTCGACCGCGCGCACGTCGTCGGGCTCTCGCTGGGCGGCGGCATCGCCCAGGAGCTCGGCCTCGAGCACCGCGACCGCGTGTCCGCGCTGACCCTCGTCGCGACCACGGCGATCGGCCCGACGGTCGGCGAGCTGCCCGGCGCCACGCCGGAGATGCGGGCCGTGTTCGCCGACAGCGGTCCCGACCCGGATTGGTCGGACCCCGCGGCGGCGGTGACGGCGCTGGTCGAGGGCGAGCGGCCCTTCGCCGGTCCGGACGCCTTCGACGAGGAACGCATGCGAGCGATCGCCGAGCGCGTCGTCGCCCGCAGCCGCGACCTCGCCGCGAGCACCACCAACCACGTCGTCATGGACCTCGGTCCGACCGGCCCGACGGCGATGGCGGAGCTCGCCGGCCTGCCGGTGCTGGTCGTCCACGGCACCGCCGACCCGCTGTTCCCCGTCGCCCACGGTCGCGCCCTCGCCGCAGCCATCCCGGGCGCCCGCCTGCTGGAGATCGAGGGCATGGGCCACCAGCTGCCGCCGGAGCCCGCGTGGGACCGGCTCGTCACGGCCATGCTCGACGACTGAGACCCCCGGAGGACCCCTCGATGGCCAAGTTGATCTACTCGGCGACCGCCTCGCTCGACGGCTTCATCGCCGGCCCGGGCGGTGACATGTCCTGGCTGACCGAGCACATCGGCGGCGAGGACCCGACGGCCGACCGCGTGCTCGCCCGCACCGGCGCGATCCTCGTCGGGCGCGTCACCTTCGGCGGCGACGACCCGAACGCGGGCACCGACGCCGAGGGCGCGTTCGGCGGGCAGTACGACGGCCCCGTCGTCGTGCTCACCCACCGGCCTCCGGAGCACCCTCCCGCCGGCGTCGAGTTCGCCACCGACCTGCCCACGGCCGTCGAGCGGGCGAAGGCCCTCGCCGGCGACCGGGACGTCAACATCCTCGGCGCGGACGTCGCCGCCCAGTGCCTCGACGCCGGGCTGCTGGACGAGGTGCTGATGTTCTTCGCCCCCGTGCTCCTCGGCGACGGCACCCCGATCTTCCGGCGCCCGGGCGGGATGCAGGTGCGCCTCGAGCGCCTGCCGGGCGAGACCGAGCACTGGTACCGCGTGGTGCGCTGACCCCGTCCCCTTCCTCCCGGCCGTCCCGTTCACCCCTCTTCCTCGCGGCCTTCTCTCAGCAAGTCCGCAGGTCGGGCGCAGGGTGGGCACAGGACGCGGGCCGACCCTGGAGCACGTGAGCGACACGAGCCCCTCCTCCCCCACCGACCCGTCGGCACGCCCTGCGGGCGGCACCGGCACCGGCACCATGCCCCCGGGCCCCGCCGGGGAGCGACCCGGCGGCTACCCGACCGCGCCGCCCGGTTCCGGCCTCCCGGCCGGCGGCCGGCCCGGCTACCCCGGCCAGCCCGGCGACCCCTGGTCCCGTCACGACGTCCCGACCGGCCCGCCCGGACCCCCGCCCACGACGCCCGGCCCGTCGATGCCGCCGCCCGGTCCGCCGCGCCGCCGGCGTCCGGTCGCCCTCGTCGCGGGTGCCCTGGCCGCGATGCTCGTGGCCGGCGGCGTCGGGGGCGCGGTCGGCTACGAGGCCGCGTCGTCGAACGACGGCACGAGCTCCGTGCTCTCGTCGGCGCCGTCGGGCTCCGGCACCGCGCCGTCGTCGCCGGCCCCGGCCGGCTCGGTGGAGCAGGTCGCCGACACCGTCCTGCCGAGCGTCGTGCAGCTCGAGGGCCCGTCGGGCGAGGGCTCGGGCGTGGTCATCTCCGCCGACGGCCTGATCCTCACCAACGCCCACGTCCTCGAGGCCGGGCAGGCCGCCCAGCAGCAGTCACCGCTCGGCGGCGGCGCCCCGGAGGCCGGCGGCGCCACCGGCGCGCCCCAGGGCCTGAGCGCGGTGTTCCAGAACGGCAACCGCGCGCCCGTGCAGGTGGTGGGCACCGACCCGAGCGCCGACCTCGCCGTCGTGCGCGCCCAGGGCGTCTCCGGTCTGACCCCGGCCACGCTCGGCGACTCGTCGCAGCTGCGCGTCGGCCAGGAGGTCGTCGCCGTCGGCTCGCCGCTCGGGCTGTCCGGCACCGTGACCACCGGCATCGTCAGCGCCCTCCAGCGCCCCGTCGCCAGCGGCGGTGCGCAGAGCGGCCAGGCCACCGTCCTCGATGCGATCCAGACCGACGCGGCGATCAACCCCGGCAACTCCGGCGGTGCGCTCGTCGACATGCAGGGCCGCGTCGTCGGCATCACGTCCGCGATCGCGTCGCTGGGCCAGTCGCAGGGCGGCCAGTCCGGCTCGATCGGCCTCGGCTTCGCCATCCCCGTCGACCAGGCCGCGCGCATCGGCAACGAGCTGGTCTCGCAGGGCTTCGCGAACCGCGCCGTGCTCGGCGTCGGCGTCTCCGAGGGCACCGACGGCGCCGTGCTCGGTCAGATCACGCCGGGCGGGCCCGCCGCGGCCGCCGGCCTGAGGCAGGGCGACGTCGTGACCCGGCTCGACGACCGCGTCATCCCCGACGCCGACAGCCTCGTCGCGGCCATCCGCTCGCAGCAGCCGGGCGCCCAGGTGACCCTGACGGTCACCTCCCCCGGCGGCGAGCCCCGCCCGGTGCCCGTGGCGCTCGGCTCCGAGCGCGCGAGCTGACACCCGCCACCTCACCCCGCCCGTCCGGACAGAACGAAGGGCGCCCTCGCTGCTACCGCCGCAGCGGAGGCGCCCTTCGTTCGTCCGGGGCAGGTCGCCGACGGACGCGTCAGTTGATGCAGCCGGGCGCCGCGGCCGTGATCGGCGGGGTGGGCGACACCGGCATGGCCGGACGCGCCGAGCTGCTGCTCGAGTCCTCGGAGCTCTCGGGGTCGTCCGAGTCGTTCGAGGACTCCGACTGCTCGTCGTCCGACGACGACGCGTCGTCCTCCGAGGAGAGCCGGTCGAGACCCGCGCTCACCGAGGCGTCGGAGACACCGGCGGTGACCGGGGGTGCGAGCGCGGCCTGGGCCGCCGGGTTGCCGGCGTCGGCGGCGATCGCGATGCCGACGAAGTCCCGGACCTCGTTCGGATCGACCTCCACGGCCGTGCCGTCCGACGACGTGCTCAGCTCCGCGGAGCCGGTCGGGATCGTGCGGAACGTGACCGCGCCGGCGGAGAGGCCCTGCATCTGGCGGGCGAAGCCGAGCACGTCCCACCCGGCGTCGAGCGTGACCGAGCGCGAGACCGCCTCGGAGATCCGCGCGAGAGCGAAGGGGTCGGCGAGGGTGTTGGTCGAGAGCAACGTCTCGGTGGCGCCCGCGAGGAACACCTGCTGGCGCGCGATGCGGTCGAGGTCGCCGTTCGGCAGGCCGTGGCGCTGGCGGACGAACGCGAGCGCCTGCGAGCCGCCGACCTCCTGCGGGCCGGCCGGCAGCGACAGGCCGGTGTACGAGTCCCGGGCCGGTGCGCGTAGGCACACCGGGACGCCGCCGATCGCGGTGCTGATGTCGGCGAAGCCCGCGAGGTTCACCGCGGCGAAGTGCGAGATCGGCAGGCCGGTCAGCTGCTGGACGGCCCCGATCGTGGCGCGGGCACCGGCGGCGGACGCGGCGCGCACCACCGCGGGGTCGTTGGGCGAGAGCGGCGCGGCGGCCTCGGCGGCGAAGAGGCTCGTGCTGCCGGTCGGCCCCGAGCCGGTCATGGCGTCGGTCGCCTGCGCCGCGGCCCGCGACCACGCCGAATTGATCTTGTGTCGACCGAGGCCCTGCCCCAGGTCGACGTAGGAGTCGCGTGGCACCGAGATCGCGGTGGCGCGGCCACCGCCGGCGGGCACGTGCACGACGGTCAGCGAGTCGGCCGTCCCGCCCCCGGAATCGCTCGCGCCCGCGTTGAGCGCGGCCAGGATGTCGCCGGGCAGCTGGTTGCCCTGCGCGTCGGTGCGGGTGTCGAGACCGACGAGCAGGATGTTCTGCTCGCCCGTCGCCGCGGGCTCGGGCGTGTCGATGACGGCCGCGGAGGGTGTGGATCGATCCAGTGCGCGCAGCTGCGTCCACCCGAAGGCGGAAGCGAGGAGGACGGCCACCGACAGGACGCCCAGGGCGAGACGTGCGAGGAAACGCACGCGCCGCGAGCGCAGGAAGGGGCCGACCACAGGAACAGCGTTCCCCCTTCTCGGCCCGGCGTCACCTCTCAGTGCAGGGCATCTCAAAGATCGCCACTCGTTGGAGCAGCGCGTGCGGTCCGCGTGAGATCCGACGGCTTGTTCACCGCCGACGCACGAGCTCGCCCCACGGGACCGACACGACGGGGACGCCGAGTCGCTGTCGAGACGGTCTGACGACCGCGTTGCGCGTGCCTCGAGGAGCCCCCGCTCCCGCATCCTTCACCCGGGCGGGTCGCCACGCCCGGCGCCCCGTCCTCGGGCGCGGGCGTGTCACCGACCGCTGACCGCCTCGGACACCCGCTGGGCGGAGGGCCCGGAGGCGGCGAGGACGGCGTCGGCACCCGGATCGGCGAGTGGGTCGCCGCGCACGCCACGGCGACGGACGTCGGCGGCACGACCGTCGACGACCGCACGCAGCCGGCGAGCTGACCCCGACGCCGCGTCGTGATCAGCGGGTGGCCAGCGGGCTCCGGGCTGGCCACGAGGCCCGTGGTCACCCGCTGATCACGGGCCGCGCCTCGTCGAGGGGATGGGCGAGCTCGTCGGGCCCCAGCCGGCCGACGACGAGGGCCACGGCCCCGAAGAGCAGCGGCACCAGGCCCGCGGCGAGGAACACCGGCGTCAGGCCGGCCACCACGCTGACGGGTCCGGCGAGGGCCATCGACACGGGCATGAAGGCGAGCGAGACGAAGAAGTCGAGGCTCGTCACGCGCCCGAGCAGGGCCGGCGGGACGCGGCGCTGCAGCAACGTCCCCCAGATCACCTGCGGGGCGCTGAACAGCCCGCCCAGCACGAACCCGGCGACGACCATCGGCCAGAGCGTCGTCGCGACGCCGAAGACGACCATCGGCACGCAGGCCACCGACCACAGCACGATCATCACCGTCAGGTAGCGGCGCGGGAGGCGCAGCGACGCGACGACGATCGACGCGATCGCCCCGCCCGCGCCGAACGCGAGCAGCACGAGCGAGTGCCCGCCGGGGCCGGCGCCGGCGCGCTCGATGATCGCGAACGGGACGAGCACCTCGAGCGGCCCGAGGACGAGGAGGATCATCAGCGACGCGAACACCAGCGTCACGAGCAGCCAGCGCGTCCCCACCATGTAGCGGAAGCCCTCGACGAGGTCGCGGACGACCGCCCGCACCGGGTGTCCGGTGGCCTCCGTGGTGAGGTCGCGGCGCAGGGCCCGCGCGGGCAGCGCCAGGGCCGCGACGAGCCCCGCGACGCAGGTGACCGCCGTGGCCGCGAGCGCCGCCGCGGGCGACCAGACGGCCACGAGGACACCGGCGAGCGCGGGGCCCGCGCCCTGCAGCAGCACCGGGCGCACCACGCCCTCGAAGCCGTTGACGGCGAGGAGCTCGTCGGCGTCGACCATCGCCGGCACGAGTGCCGAGTACGCGGGGAAGAACAGGCCCATCGACAGGCCGATCACCGCCGCGACGGCGACGAGCAGCGGCACCGACAGGGCACCGAGCGCCGAGAGGCCGGCAACCAGCCCGATCGACACGGCGAGCATCGCCAGGACGCCGACGAGGATCCACTTCTGCGGCACCCGGTCGGCGAGGACACCGCCCAGCAGCGCGATGACGATCACGCCCAGCGCGAGCGCGCCGGAGACCAGCGAGAGCTCCACGGGACCGCCGCCGAGCTCGACCACCTGCCAGACGACGGCGAGCGTCCACAGACCCTCGGCCAGCACCGAGAGCGCGAGCGCCGTGGCGAGACGCCGGTAGGCGGAGCGGCGCAACGGACGCAGCGCGCGCATCGGGATCGACCTCCTGATCGTGGCGGGCACGGCGACGGTAGGGCGTGCACCGGGGTCGAGGTCCACCGCTCTCCGCAGCGTGACGTTGTGCCGTGCGGCGCAGGCGAGTAGACCCTCACGCGTGCGCAAGCAGCGGTGGATCGCCGAGGTCGGCCAGGAGAACGCGACGTTCCTCGCGACCCGCAGCCGGACGGCGGTGCTCGCCTCGGAGTACCGGCCCCGCGATCTCGGGGACGGCACGGTCGCCTACGACGAGCGCTCGCTCGGCGCCGCCCGCGAGCTCTCCGAGGAAGAGGAGGGCGCGATCACCGACGACGGCGAGGGCCTGCGCGTCTGGGTGGGCGACGACGCCTTCGACCTCGAGGAGCAGGGCTGACCCACGGCCCTCGTCGTTCGGGCGGCCGAGAGCCGTCAGGCCACCGGCGCGGAGGGCACGGAGCGCCGGCCGACGGCGTGCTGCGGCCGGGACCCGACCGGCACGCGACGCGGGGCGACGCGCGGCGTCGGGGGTGGCCCGGCCTGGCCGACCTCGGCCACGGGGCGCCCGGAGAGCACGGCGGCGAGGACGGCCGCCACCTCGCGCAGCGAGTGGTAGCGGCGCTGCGGGAGGCGCTCGAGGAGGCTGCGCGTGGTGGTGTCGACGCCGTAGAGGTCGCCGACCGTGAGCACCTGCCAGCGCTGCGCGGGGAACGTCAGGTCACCGAGCACCGCCGCGAGGCGTTCGGCGATCCCGGCGGCCGGGGGCGATGAGGGGCTGTCGGGACGAGTGCTCATCGGGTCCTCCCGGCGGGAGCGCAGGGTCGCGCACGCAGTTCCTTCCCCGAACGACCGTTCGTCAATCCACCACTCAGCGGTGCGTCGATGATCGTCCGGACGCCATCGACTCCCCCGACCCTTGCTACCGCCGGGTAACATCCGCGCCGTGAGCACTCCGAGCGTGCTGGGCGCCTGGCATCGATTCTCCGGCTCGTGGCCGGGCCGCCTGCTGGTCAGCGCGGCCGTCTGGGTCCGCGCGCCGTACTTCCTCACCGCCGCGCCGGTGATCCGGCACCTCGAGCCGGGGCGCGCGGAGGTGTCGCTGCGCAACTGGTGGCTGGTGCACAACCACCTCGGCACCGTGCACGCCATCGCCTCCTGCAACCTCGCCGAGTACGCCATGGGCGTGCTGGCCGAGGCGACCGTGCCGCCGTCGCACCGCTGGATCCCGCGCGGCATGAACGTGCAGTACCTCGCGAAGGCCGAGACCGACCTCCTCGCCGTCGCCACCTTCCCGTCGCCACCCGCGTTCTCCGACGCGCGTGAGGACGTCGACGTCGAGGTCACCCTCGCCGACGCCGCCGGCACCGAGGTCGTCCGCGCGACGATCACGCTGCGGATCTCCCCGCGTCCCGCGCGCGCCGCCGTCGCGGCCTGAGCCGAAGGGGTCACCCGGCGCCGCCGGTCGTGCCACGATCCGCGGCGAGATGCCCCCGCCGACGACGACCTCCGACCAGGTCCACGCCTACCGCTTCGGGCTCCGCCGCCTGCAGTCCGCGCTGGTCCGGCGCCAGGCCGTGCCCGGCGTCGACCCGCTGCGCGCGCAGCACCGGGCGACGCTCGCCGGGGTGCTGATCGCCGTGCTGGCGCTCGGGGTGGCCGCGGTGTGGGGCCTCCTGGACCGGCCCGCCGACTGGCGCACCGCCGGCGTCGTCGTGGCGGAGGGCTCCGGGGCGCTCTACGTCGTCGTGCACGGGCCCGACCGGCTGGTCCCCGTGCCCAACCTCGCCTCGGCGCGGCTCGTGCTGGCCGGCCTCGCCGCGGCGGGCGGGCCCGCGGGGAACCCGGAGCCGGTCGAGGTCGCCGAGTCCGACCTCGCCACCGCCCCCCGCGAGCGCGGGGTCGGCATCGTCGACGCGCCGCCGCTGCCGCCGGCCGGGGCGCCGGTGCCACCGGTCTGGTCGGTGTGCGACACCGGCAGCCCCCGGCCCGGCGCGGCGCGCCCGTGGGAGCAGCCGCGCGTGTGGACGACGGTGCTCGCCGGCCCCACGGCGCCGGGCCAGGCCCTGGGACCCGAGCGCGGCCTCCTGCTGCGCGACCGCTTCGACGGGACCTGGCTGGTGCACGACGGCGTGCGCTCCCGCCTCGATCTGCGCGACCCGGCGGTGGTGGTGGCCTTCGACCTCGAGGGCCAGCTCCCCCGCCCGGTGAGCACCAGCCTGCTCAACACGCTCACCGAGGGGCCGGCGATCGTCGCGCCGGCGATCGCGGGGCGGGGCGAGGTCCCGCCGGGCGGTCCCCTGGTCGGCGAGCCGGTGGGCGGTGTCGTCCGCCTCGTCGGCCCCGGCACCCCGGACCGCTGGTACGTCGTGCAGCGCGAGGGCGTGCAGGAGGTGCCCGAGGTCGTCGCCCGTCTCGTGCGTCTCTCGGACGCCGACCCGGCACGGGCGGCCGCTCCGGTGCCCGTCGTCTCCCCCGGCCAGCTCCGCCCGCTCGCGACCGCCCGCGGGATCGCCGTGAGCGCCTACCCCGACCCGGTGCCCCGCGCCGTGCCGATGGCCGAGGCCCCCACCACCTGCGCGAGCGCCGACGGCGCCGGTGCCGTGGTGCTCACGGTCGGCGCCGAGCCGCCCGCCACCGCGGTGCCGCCGACCACCCTCGCCCAGGCCGACGGCTCCGGCGACCGGGTCGACGCCGTGGCGCTCCCCGGCGGCGGGGTCACCGTGCGGGCGGTGCCCGCCGGCCGCCCCGACGCACCGGGCAGCCCGACCGTCGTCTCGGGGGCCGGGACGACCTCGGCCGTGCCCGACCCGGAGACCGCCGCCGCGCTGGGCCTCGGCGAGGCCTTCCCGCCCGCGCCGGGCGCGGTGGTCGGCCTGCTGCCGGTGGGCCCGGTGCTCTCGATCACCGACGCGCTGACCCCGCTGCCCGCCGGGGGCTAGTCAGGGCCGGTCAGGAGCTGGCCAGGAGCTCGTCAGCAGCCGGTCAGGGCTGGCGGCGCTGCAGGGTCGTCGTCGTGGTCGTGACCTCCGACGGTTCATCGACCACCGGCGGCGGGACGATCACCGGAGGACGCACGACAGTCGTGGTGGTCGTCGTGGTCGTGGTGGTGGTCGTCGTCCGGCGCGGCGTGGTGGTGGTGCGCCGGGTGCGCGGCGCGGTGGCCGCCTCGGTCTCGTCCTGCGTCGTCGTCGTGACCTGCGGGACCACCGGCAGCGGCGGCGGGGGCGGCGCCAGGGTGGCCGAGGGCACCGGCGGGAGCGGCTGGTCGTCGGAGAGCACGGCGTAGGCGACCGCCGAGCCGGCGACCAGCAGCGTCGCCGCCGCGGCCGCGATCACGGCGGCCACCCGGCGGCGTCGGCGGCCGGGACGGGCCAGCGGCGAGGCGCCGGTGGCCTCGAGCTCGGGCGCGCGGGCCTCGGTCGCGGGGCCGACGGCCATCGCCGGCGTGCCCACCACGCCCGTCGGGGCGCTCATGAGCACCGGCGACAGGACCGTCTCGGCCTCCATGCCGACCTCGCGGGAGACACCGCGCAGGGCGGCGACGGTCTCCTCGGCGGTCGGGCGGTCGACGGGCTCGTCGGCGGTCATCGCCGTCAGCAGGACCTCGAGGCCGGGCGGGAGACCGGGCGGCACCACGGGACGGCGGTGCAGGCGGGCGACGGCAGCCTCGAGGGCGTTGCCCGGGTACTCGCGGCGCCCGGTGAGGCACTCGATGAGCACCAGGCCCAGCGCGTAGATGTCGACGGCGCCGTCGATCGGCTCGCCGCGGACCTGCTCGGGGCTCAGGTACGACGCGGTGCCGATGACCATGCCGGCGGCGGTGACGGGCGCGGCGTCGTGGACGGCGGCGATCCCGAAGTCGGAGAGGTGGGCGCGGCCCTCGGCGTCGAGCAGCACGTTGCCGGGCTTGACGTCGCGGTGCACCACCCCGCGGCGGTGCACGTAGGCCAGCGCGTCGGCAAGGGCGGCGCCCAGCGCGACGACGTCGACGACCGGGAGCGGCCCCGACCGGATCCGCTGCGCCAGCGTGTCGCCCTCGATGAGCTGCATGACGAAGTACGCGCGGCCGTCCTCGTCGCCGACGTCGTAGACCGTCACGAGCCCGGGGTGCGAGAGCCCGGCGAGGGTGAGCACCTCGCGCCGGTGGCGGGCCTCCTGGCCCTCCTCGATGTCGCCGATCTTCTCCGCGGGATCGGCGGGATCGCCCGGGGAGGCGTTCTCCGCGACGACCGAGCCGGCGGCGTTGAACATCTTGATGGCCACGTCGCGGCCGAGGAGCTCGTCGCGGGCCCGGAACACGTCCGCGGCGCCGCCGCGGCCGATGAGGTCGCCGACCGTGTAGCGGCCGCCCACCGTCGCGGGTGGGCCGGTATCGGTGCTCACTGCCGGCCCTCCCTCCCGGTCCGCGGCCTCCCGATGTGCCGCCTCTGGGCCTCGATCATCCCGTACGACCGGGTCCCTCGTCTGCGTGACCTCCCGGGCGGCGCGTCGCCCGAACGGCGGGTTGCCCCGCGGCGTGCCGCCGCGTCTCGGCGACGCCGCGGGGGCGACGACCGCGCCCGGCCCACCTGGGTCCTTCGAACCCCACGGGGCTGGTGTTACCTGATCGGGTGGGCCGTCACTCCCACTCGAGGCGGTCGAGCACCGTCGGCAACGGGCCCGGATGCACCACGACCAGGGAACGTGTGGCCCGGGTGAGGGCCACGTACAGATCGTTGAGACCGCGCGGGGAGTCGTCCGTCACGCCGGTCGGGTCGACGAGGACCACCGCGTCGAACTCGAGGCCCTTGGCGTCGGCGACCTCGGAGACGACGACCTCGGCCGCGAGGTCGACGGCCGGATCGGTGTCGCCGGCCCCCGTCGGCCCGGCGTCCACCCCGAGGGCGGCGGCCAGCGCGTCCACGCGGCCGGCGGGCGCGAGCACCGCGACGCGGCCCGCCCCCTCGGCGTCGACGACCGCCTCGCGGGCCTTGCGGGCCTGCGCGACCACGGCGTCGACCAGGCCGGCCTCGTCGGTGGCGACCGCCCGGGGCGCGACGCCCGACTCGCGGACCGACTCCGGGGGCTTCGCCGACGGGTCGATCGCGGCCAGCACGTCGGCGGCGACCGCCATGATCTCGGCCGGCGTGCGGTAGTTGACGGTGAGCACCTCGCGGCGCCAGCGCTTCGCGACGTACGGCGAGAGCACGTCGCCCCACGACGACGCCCCGGCCCGCGCCCCGGTCTGCGCGACGTCGCCGACCAGCGTCATCGACCGGCTGGGGCAGCGGCGCATCAGGACCCGCCACGCCATCGGCGAGAGCTCCTGGGCCTCGTCGACGATCACGTGGCCGAACGTCCAGGTGCGGTCGTCGGCGGCGCGCTCGGCCGCCGAGGCGTAGGTGGCCTCGCGGGTGCGGTCGGCGAGCACGCTGGCGTCGACGACGTCGGTGGGACGCAGCAGCTCGGGGTCCCAGTCCTCCTCCATCGCGAGGATCTCCAGGACGCCGGCCGCGTAGGCCTCGTCGGCCTCCCGCTTGCGTTCCTCGGCCTCACGGGCGGCGGTGTCGTCCTCCCCGAGGAGCTCCGCGACCTCGTCGAGCAGCACCGCGTCCGCCGGGCTCCACCAGGCGCCGTCGAACGGGTCGGCCGGCGGTGCGTCGCGGGCGAGCAGGTCGCGGTCGGCGTCGCGCCAGCCGCGTGTGGCCGCGCGCAGGCGCTGGGGGGAGGTCCACAGGTCGGCGAGCAGCTGCGGCGGGCTGAGCGTGGGCCACAGGCCGTCGAGCGCGGCGCGCAGGTCGGGGTCGGCGCGCAGCCCGGCCCGGACGTCGGCGAGGTCGCCGCGGTCGAGCAGGTTCGACCGGCCATCGAGGTCGCGGCCCACGCGGTCGACCTCGCGCCGGGCGAGCTGGTCGGTGATCTCCCGGATGAACGTCCGCTTCGCGTCGTTGTGCGGGCGCCGGGTGCGCCGGGCGCGGGTTCGGGCCTGGGCGACGAGGTCGCGGTCGAGCACCACGGGCTCGCCGTCGACGACGAGCTGGATCGGCCGCCGCGGCAGCTCCTGGCGGTCGCGCACCGCGGTGGAGAGCACCTTGGTCATGTCGGCGTGGCCCTTGAGCGCCGCCGCCCGGGCCGGCTCGGCGCGGCGGGCGGCGAGGCCGGGGTAGAGCTCGCCGACCGTCGAGAGCAGCACGCTCGTCTCACCGAGGGAGGGCAGGACCTGCTCGATGTAGCGCAGGAACGTCGGGTTGGGCCCGACCACGAGCACGCCGCGGCGGGCCAACTGGCGGCGGTGGGTGTAGAGCAGGTAGGCCGCCCGGTGCAGGGCGACGGCCGTCTTGCCGGTGCCGGGGCCGCCCTCGACCACGACGACGCCGTTGGCGCTGGAGCGGATGACCCGGTCCTGCTCGCCCTGGATCGTCGCGACGATGTCGCCCATCCGCCCGGTGCGCCCGGCCGACAGCGCCGCGAGCAGCACCGCCTCGCCGGTCAGCCCGGTGCGCTGGGTGGTGGCCCCGACGCGCGCGGCCTCCTCGAGGTCGAGGATCTCGTCGTCGACCGCGGTGACGCGCCGGCTGCGCGACCGGATGTGGCGCCGACGGCGCACGCCGTCGGGCGAGGCGGCGGTCGCCGTGTAGTACGGCCGGGCCGCGGGCGCGCGCCAGTCGATCAGCAGCGGCTCGTAGTCGTGGTCCTCGTCGAGCAGCCCGAGACGCCCGACGTAGAGGACGTCCTGGTCCGTGCCGTCGCCGCCCTCGGCGTCGGGGTCGCCGATGCCGTCGGCGGGCGGGGGCGGCGGGCGGTCCGGGTCGAGGTCGAGCCGCCCGAAGCACAGGCCGTTCTCGACCGCGGAGAGCGTCGCGAGCTGCTCGGAGTACATCTGCGCGGCCGCGTCGCGCTCGGAGACGGCCTGCGGCGTGCCCGTCGTCTCGTCACGCAGCACCCGCGCGAGCAGGCCGGCGGTCTCGGCGCGGCGGTCGTCGAGCTTGCCGTAGAGCATCGACACGTAGGGCTGCTCGGCTGCCACGGGATCGGCTGCCACGGGATCGGCTGCCACGGGATCGGCTGCCACGGGATCGGCCACCGGGCCGGTCCCCTCGTGTGTGTCACGAGGGGAGGTGTCGGCAGCGGACGAGGACGTTCGGGTCACGCAGGCCTTCTCCAGCTCCGAGGTCCGGCGTCGTTGTGCCGGGACGACCATCCACCGTAGCGCCGCACCCCGGCACCGCGCCGCCGCACCGGCACCCGGGACCTGTCCGGGAGATGACCGTCAGGCCGAGACGTGGTGGTTGACGCCGGTGTCCGCGTCGGTCGTGCGGTGCACCCGACCCTGCGCGACGAGGACCTCGAGGTGCGCGTCGGTCTCCAGCACCGCGAGCATGCGGTTGAACGTCTCCATGTCGTCGAGGTGGTACTCGCGACGCGTCCAGCGGATGGCGCCGGCGACCTCGAGGGCGGTGGACCCGCCGGCCACGACCGCCGCGGCGATCTCGTCGAGGCGCTTGTCGTGGTGGGCGACCAGCTCGTCGACGCGCTCGTGGACGCTCGGCGCCACGGGGCCGTGGGCGGGCAGCAGCAGCCGGTCCGGCTCGGCGCGCAGGGCCGCGAGCGAGGTCAGGAAGCGGGTGAGCGCGCCCGGCCGCGCGGCGGGCTCGAAGCCGATCGACGGCGTGATGTGCGGCAGGACGTGGTCGCCGGCGAAGAGCATCCCCGCGTCCGCCGTGGTCTCGTCGACGAACACCACGTGCCCGCGGGTGTGCCCCGGGGTCTCGCGGACGACGAGCGAGCGGCCGCCGGCCGCCAGCTCCTGCCCGTCGGCGAGCCACTCGTCAGGGTCGGCGAAGTCGTCGGCCGGCGGCGCCTCGGCCGCCGCGACCCACCTCCGGACCTCGGTCGCGAGGTCGTGGGCCCCCGCCCGGTCCAGCCCGGCGGTCTGGGCGTCCAGCCCGTCCTCGCGGTGGTGGATGACGTCCAGCGAGTCGCGCTCCCCGGCGCCGAGCGCCACGCGGGCGCCGTGCTCGCGGCGCAGCGCGACGGCCTGGCTGTAGTGGTCGCGGTGCACGTGCGTGACGAGGAAGCGCCGCACGTCGCCCGTCGCGAGACCGAGCTCGCCGAGCAGGCGGCCGAGGACGTCGCGCGAGGCGTCGATCGCCCAGCCCCCGTCGACGAGGGTCAGCTCGGCGCCGTCCCCCCGGGCGCTGCCGTCCTCGGGGACGAGCAGGTAGACGTTGACCGCCCGCAGCGCGTCGGTGGGCAACGGCAGCGGCAGGCGGTGGACGCCGGGAACGACCGTCTCGAGCTCGGGCCTGCTCCAGGCGTGCCGATCGGAGATCACTCCCCGGATGGTGCCCCTGCCCCGGCGCGCACCGTCTCGCGGGGGTCGGCCTGCGCCGCGTCGATCTCCACCTGGGAGGCCGCGGCGGCCTTGCGGGCCGCGGCGACGCCGAAGTGGTCGCCGCCCTTGCGGCGCACGTCGTCGGTGCCCCAGGCCCGCCGGTCGTCGACCGGCACCATCCGCGGGATGTGCTTGCGGCAGTGAATGTAGGCCTCCTCGACGGTGACCTCCACCCACACGCTGGCGCGACGTCCCGGCACGGTCTCCACCGGGAGATCGGGGTGCTCGCGGCGCAGCTCCTCGTCCTCCACCAGCCGGGCCGCGCCGTTGACGTGCAGCCCGATCAGCTCGTCGGTGAAGTCGATCATCATGAGCCCGACGTGCGGGTTCTCGGTGATGTTGCCGAGGCTCGCCATGACGCCGTTGCCGCGGTACTCCGGCCACGCGACGCGCCGGTCGTCGAGCACCCGCAGGAACCCGGGCGGGCCCGCGCGCAGCGTCGAGTCGCACTCGCCGTGGGCGTCCGCCGTCGCGACGAAGGCCATCGTCATGCGGGCGATGAACTCCTGCATGGAGGGCACGAGGCGGTCGCTCATCTGGTCGGAGAGGAACCGCTCGGCACGCGCCCCGGTGCCCATCGCGTCCTGCAGCACGTGCTCACCGGCGGAGCCGGGACGTTCGGGATGGGGATCGTGATGATCGGGGAGTGGGAAGTCCCGGTCGCTCATCGACGCCTCTCCGCGGACCCGGCGGGCACCGGGACCGCCGTGGTCGCCGCGGCGTCCTGACGGGGCGGGAGGCCCCGACGCGGACCCGCGTCGGTCGGGGGATGCTCCCGATGCAACCGGTTCGTCCGGGCGCTGTCGAGGCGTGGGGCGATGCGATCCTCACTGTGACCGCCCGTCTGACGACCCTTCGCGACGGGTTCTCGTCCGAAAGGCCGCACTTGACTATGATGTGCGTCACTTCGTGACCGGACCGAGACCTCGCCGCACTGTGGGCGTGACCGAGGGTCGGCGGTCCTGAACAGGGAGTACGCGGCCGGTGCGCGGCCCTCGAACGGGTGACCCGGCGGGGTCGGGGGGCTTCCCGGGGCTCCTAGTGTGGGCGCTGTCCGGATGCTCGTGCAGCTGCCGGACCCGCGCTCGTCCCGCCCTGGCCCGTCCGGCGAGCGTGGCCCCCGAACCAAGCGTGGACGGGCCTTCAACGCTGTCGCGTCGGACTCCCCACCGGCGACACGGCACCTGGTTCGCTCCCCCCTGACCAGGTCGAACGGCGACGCGACGGAGACGCGCATGTCCCGACACCGTGCGGCGACCGCCCGAGCGGCGGCACCTCTCCCTGCTCCGGCGGCCCCCACCGACCGGACCGACCTCGACCTCGTGCCCCGCCAGGGCTTCGGCGAGCAGCACCCGTCGGGGCCCCTGCCCCGGGCCGGGCGCTCGCGCTCCGAGCGTCGCCCCGGCGCCCGCACCGGGGAGACGCGGATCCCGCAGCCGCCTCCGGACCCGGCGCGCGTCGACCCGCCCACCTCGCCCCTCGACCTCGCGGCCATCGCCCTGGCCGCCGCGAGCGTGCGCCAGGCCGGGCTCCCGCCGACGGGCTCGTCGCCCGCGGCCACCGGCGGGGTCGCGGTGCCGCGAACCGCGGCCGACCGCCGCCCGGACGCCGGACCGACGACGGGCGGCACGCCGCGCCCCGCGTTCCCGGCGGCCGTGCCGAGCGCCCTCGCGCCGCCCACCCCGTCGCACCCGGTCGAGGCCGTGGGTCGCCGCGACCTCGGTCGGCGCCGCGTCACGCTGCCCACCCGCACCGCAGGCGCGCTGGCCCTGGTCGGCGCCCTCGCGGGCGGCGGGGTCGCGGTGGTCGGCGGCGGCGCCGTGCTCGCGGCCGACCGCACGCCCACGACGGGCGAAATCCGGACGCCGGACGTCGCCGAGGCCGCCGCGGCCGCCGCGGTGCGGTCCTCGGAGTCGGGATCGGAGGACGGCGACGGCGGGCGACACCGGGGCGCGGCGCCGGACGACACCGCGTCCTCCGGCGGCTACTGACACCACACAGACGACCGGGGCGGTCGGTGGTCCGGATTCCCGGACCACCGGCCGCCCCGGTGTCGTTCGTGCCTGGCTCGCGTGCTCTAGCCGAGCGCGCTGACCAGCGCCTCGCGCTGACGGGATCCGAGGCCGGCGACGCGCCGGTCCTCGGGGATGCCGGCCTGCTCGAGCACGGCGGAGGCCTTGGCCGGGCCGTAGCCCGGGAGCGCCCGCACGAGCTGCGAGACCTTGGTCTTGCCGGCGATCGGGTCGCTCTTGCCGCGGTCGAGCACCGCGGGGATCGTCTCGTCGCCGCTCTTGATGCCGGCGAGGAGGGCGGAGCGGGCCTGGCGGGCCTCGCGCGACTTGGCCTGGGCGGCCTCGCGCTGCTCGGGGGTCAACGTCGGGAGGGCCATCGCGGTGTCTCCCCTCTCTGTGGTGCGTGTCGTCACGGGGGACCCGCGACGTCGGTCGGACCGGTCGCACCGACGGTCACACGGACGGTCGGTCGGCACCGCGCGCCACGCCGCGGCCTCGCCGCGAACCGGTCGCCCGGGCCGATGGTTGCGGGACGGTACACCAACCTCACGGGCACCCCGCCCCTGACCTGGGCGGATCGCGAGCCGCCCGTCGCCGGGGCCCCTGAGTGAGCGGTGTCGTCACCCTCTGGCGCCCCACTGGGACTCAGCTTCACCGCCGGGATCTCACCGCCGGGATCTCACCGTCGGGATCTCACCGTCGCGGACGGCACGCCCGGTGGACGACGGCCGGGGGCAGGTTGCGCCACACCACGGACGAGGTCTCCACCTGTTCGAAGCACTCGCCGAGCTCGGCACGCAGGGCACGCGCCGGCGCGGCCCAGGACGTCGCGCAGTAGGCGAACTGCACGAGGACGCCGTCGTCGGCCAGCGCGCGGGCGATGCCGGGCACCAGCGAGTCCTCGCGACCCGGATGCATCGCCGACCAGCCGAGGCCGCTGACCACCACGTCGGCCCCGGCGATGCCCCGCAGCGCGAGCAGGGCCGGCAGCTCCGCGACGTCGGCGGGCACGACCTCGACGTGGGCGAAGCGCTCGGCGAGGCGGTGCGCGAGCACCGGGTTGATCTCCACCGCGAGCTGGCGTCCCCGTCCCGCCAGGCGGTGGGCGAGCAGGCCCGTGAACGCTCCGCTGCCCGCGCCGAGCTCGACCACCACCGGCGCCGGGCGGGCGCCCCGCAGGGCCGCGTCGGCCATCGCGCGGGCGAGCGCGCTGCTGCTCGGCCACACCGACGCCGTGGCCAGCGGGGCGCGCGCGAACTGCGCGGCGAACACCGCCCGGTCGGCCAGGGAGGCCTCGCGCGGGGCGTCGGCCGGGGGGTCAGGCGGCATGCTCGAGCTCCGGGAGTCGCATGGTTCCCGCAGCCGGGCGCGCAGCGGCGGGGTGGCCCCCGTGGTCGGCGGGCAGGGCCGCCGCGATCGCCGCCGCCGAGGCCCGGGCGAGCGTGCGGCGGGCGTCGGCGCGGGCGGGACCGGTGGGAACCGCGCGGGTGTCGAGGGCCGGCCGGACGTCGACGTCGACGACGAGGTCGCGGGCCGCGAGGACCCGCAGCAGCGACGACGCGAGGGTGTCGTCGCCGACGAAGGCGGCCGTGGCGTCGGCGGGCCCCTCGCCGTGGCGCCGGTAGCGCACGGCCACCGGCACCACGGGCGCGCCGACGTCGTGGGCGGCCTGGAAGGCGGCCGGGCGGAACGGGCCGAGGTCGCGGCCGCAGCGGGTGGTGCCCTCGGCGAACACGCCGACCGTGGCGCCGGCGCGCAGGGCCGCGGCGAGGCCGGCGACGGCGTCGGGCAGCGTCCGCAGCCGGTCGCGGTCGAGGAAGACCGTGCCGGCACTCGCCGCCATGACACCGAGCAGCGGCCAGCCGCGGACCTCGCGCTTGGCGAGCATCCGGACCGGGGCCACGGCGTGCAGGGCCATGACGTCGAGCCAGGAGACGTGGTTGGCGACGACGAGCGCCCCGGGCGGCGCGGCCGGGCCGCTACGGCGCACGCGGACCCCGCACGCGGCGAGCACCGCACCCGTCCAGACGGTCTGCACCCGCGCCAGGGCCGCCGGCCCGAGCAGGGGCAGCACGACGGCCACGGCGAGGCCCGCGAGCAGCACGGCGACGAGCGCGACGGAGCGGACGGTCAGCCGGGCGAGGCGGCGGGCGCGGTGCCCGCCGTGCAGGGCCTCGGGGACCGGCAGGCAGCCCGGGTCGCAGGGCGAGGTGGGCACGTAGGGATGGGCCCGCCCGCCCGTCACACGCCCTCCCCGAACAGGTGGCGCCGCCAGCGCGGGTCGATCGCGGGCTCGTCGAGCAGGATGAACAGGTCGGCGACCCCGAAGTCCGGGTCCAGCGCCGGCGGCCCGCCGATCTCGGCGCCGAGGCGCAGGTAGCCGCGCAGCAGGGGCGGGAGCGCGGCACGGGCGGCCCGTCCGGCGCCGGGCGCGTCCGGGTCGTACGGCCCGACCGGGGCCTCGCGCCACGGGCGCACCCGCCGCGGCGCCGGCGCCAGGTGGCGCGACGCGACCGTCGACCACACCCCGCCGGGCAGGGCGCCCTGCGGGGTCAGCGGGACGCTGGCGCAGCCGACGACCCAGCGGCGGCCGGTGAGCATCATGTAGCGCCCGATCCCCGCCCAGACCAGCGAGAGCACGACGCCGTGGCGGTGGTCGGGGTGCACACAGGAGCGGCCGACCTCGACGATCTCGGGGCGCAGGGGGTCGAGGGCGGAGAGGTCGAACTCGGTGTCGGAGTAGAGGCCGCCCGCCGCCCGGGCGCCCTCGGGGGTGAGCATCCGGTAGGTCCCGACGATCGCGCCGGAGGCGTCCTCGCGGACCACGAGGTGGTCGCAGTGCTCGTCGAACGCGTCGGCGTCGCGGCCCTGGGCGGCGGCCGCGACGGCCACCGGGTCGGTGGTGGACGGGCGCGCCCCCTGCTCCCCGGCGAACACGGCGTGGCGCAGCCGCTGGGCGGCGAGGACGTGGTCGGGATCGCGGGTCAGCAGCAGGCTGTAGCGCCCGGCCGCCTCGGCGGGGGCGACCTCCCCGCGGTCGACCGCCGGCGTGGGCCCGGTGGGCGGGAGGGTGGACGTGGCGACGGGACCGTGCTCGTCGTGGCTCTCGGGGGCGGGTCCGGTCGACCGCGCCAGCACCTGGGAAGTGGCCATGGGCCGGTGTCTACGGGCCGAGATCGCCCGGGGGCCCACCCCGGCGTGACGGCCGGGTGTGATGCGGGTGAACTCGGTGCTCCCACTGCCCGCTCGGGCCGCAGGCTCAGGCCGCGCGGGGCGTCTCCGGGGTGCGCGGCAGGGGGGTGTCACCGTGCAGCACGGCGGCGTAGTGCCCCAGCAGCTCCTCGCAGACCGAGGGCCAGGTCCGGTCGGCCACGGCCGCGCGGCCGGCGGCGCCGACGGCCCGCCGGGTGTCCGGGTCGTCGCGCCAGGCGGCGATCCGCCCGACGATCTCCGCCCCGGCCGTCGGCGACGCCGGGTCGTAGAGCCAGCCGGTGCGTCCCGGGGCCACGAGGTCGGCCACCCCGCCCGCGTCCGGCGCGAGCACCGGCAGGCCCGAGGCCTGGGCCTCCTGCACCGCCTGGCAGAAGGTCTCGTGCGGGCCGGTGTGCACGAAGGCGTCGAACGAGGCGTAGGCGCGGGCCAGCTCGGTGCCGCCGCGGAAGCCGAGGAAGTGCGCGGTGGGCAGCAGCTCGCGCAGGCGGGCGCGCGAGGGCCCGTCGCCGACGACGACCACGCGCACGCCGGGCAGGCCCTCGAGGGCCGCCAGCCGCTCGACCTGCTTCTCCGCGGCGAGCCGGCCGACGTAGCCGACGAGCATCTCGCCGTGCGGGGCGAGCTCGGCGCGCAGGTCCTCGTCGCGGCGTCCCGGGTGGAAGCGCGCGGTGTCCACGCCACGTCCCCACCGGTGCACGCGCGGCACGCCGTGCTCGCGCAGCGCGTCCACCGCCCAGCGCGACGGCGCGAGGGTCCGTGCGGCCCCGCTGTGCAGGCGGCGGATCCAGCGCCAGGCCGCCCGCGCGGTCAGCCCGACCCCGTACGACGAGGCGAAGCCGGCGACGTCGGTCTGGTAGACGGCGACGGCCGGCACGTCCAGGCGTCGGGCGACGGTCAGCGCCCGCGCGCCCAGCACGAACGGCGAGGCGAGGTGCACGACGTCCGGGCGGTACTCCGCGAGCGCGGCCCGCACGGCCGGGGTGGGCACGCCGACGGGCAGCGAGTCGACGACGGGCAGGTCCACGGCGGGGACGCGGACGACGGGGACGTCGGGCGCGCCGGGCACCTCGTCGGGGCCCGCACCCGGCGCGATGACCATCGCGCCGTGACCGCGGCGCCGGAGGTGGGCGACCACCTGGAGCACGGAGTTGGTGACGCCGTTGACGGCGGGGAGGAAGGACTCGGTCACGACGGCGACGCGCACGAGCGCACCGTTCCCGGCCCGGGAGCCCCGTCGGCCGACGACGACGTGTCGCCCGTCCTAACACCGACCCAACACTGGGCCCGGGCGTCCGCGCCTCGGTTGTGGGCGGGATCGCTGAAAGTCACTGACGGTCAACAACAGGCCGGACGATGCAGAACCGACGGCGTGTCGTCCCCGCTCACTGCGGCGTGGCGACCACGGAGGGTCGAGATCCCGTCCGGCGCTGGGATGGTCGGGGGAACCACCTGTATTGACAGGCGTCGCCGACTGTCGGCTACTGGACATCTCCGGCGGGCATCGGGCGGCCGCCGGCCCGTCCGTACTGCCCGGACGGGGGCCAGCCGGGAGGGAGGACCGTGGTCGTCGACCCCTTCCCGCGCCGCCTCACCACGTCGGCCCCCCGCGTCCCGGACGTCGACCGCCCGAGCTCGGCCCGGGTCTACGACTTCCTGCTCGGCGGGACGTCCCACGGCGCCGTCGACCGGCACCTCGGCCGGGAGATGATCGACGCCGTCCCGCTGGTGATCCCGATCGCGCGCGAGAACCGGTCGTTCCTCCGCCGGGTCGTCACCTACCTCGTGCACGCGGGCATCGACCAGTTCCTCGACCTCGGCTCGGGCATCCCGACCATGGGCAGCACCCACGAGGTCGCCCGTCGCGTCGACCCCGAGGCGCGCGTCGCCTACGTCGACGTCGACCTCGTGGCCGTCGCCCACGGCGAGCTGCTGCTCGGGAGGGAGAAGGGCGTGTCGGTCTCCTGGGCCGACCTGACCCGCCCCGAGACCGTGCTCGGCGCCCCTGGCGTCACCGACGTGCTCGACCTGTCCCGGCCGGTCGGGGTGCTGATGTTCTCGGTGCTCCAGCACGTGCCCGACGCCCAGGACCCCGCCGGGGTGGTCGCCGGCTACGTGTCCCGGGTCGTGCCGGGGAGCGCGCTGGCGGTCTCCCACCTCTCCGGGGACGACCCCCGCGTCGACATGGAGGCGCTGCGGGCGCTCAGCGGCGCCTACCCGCGGGGCGAGGTGACCTACCGGTCGGCGGCCGAGCTCGCGGCCATGGTCCAGGGGGTCGACCTCGTCGAGCCAGGCCTCGTCTACGCGGCGCAGTGGCGACCGGAGCCCCGCCGTTCCGGCCAGCCCGAGGGCGAGCTCTGCTGCGGGCACCGCGCGGCCGTCGGGTTCGTCCCGGGCTGAGCGATCGCGACCGGCACCCGTCAAACACGGTTCGGCCCGATGCCGTAGCGGCTCGACGCACCGTTCGGAGCAACGGTTGACGGCCCCGACTAGGCCGTTCGCCGCCCGACGCGGCCTGTCGACCACTCAACGCGACGCAGCGCGGCCCTGCGGTCACGGCTCGTCACAAAAGGTCTCGGTTCGGTTACGGTCCCTGCCGCGTCGTCCCGCTCCCCAGCACCACCCCGGGCGACGTACGGGTCACCTCTCGAGGTCCCGTCCCGCCCTTCGATGAACCGGAGACCCCGATGTCTGGTCGCCACGCCGCCCCGTCCGCCTCCCGCCCCCTGCTCAAGGCCGGGGTCGTCGCCGCCGCCGCGGTCACCGGTCCGCTGGCGATCACCGGCACGGCCATGGCGGCACCCTCGGTCTCGCCCGAGTCGAACGCGACCTGGGACCGCCTCGCCATGTGCGAGAGCACCCAGAACTGGGAGGCCGACACCGGCAACGGCTTCAAGGGCGGCCTGCAGTTCACCGACTCCACCTGGAGCGAGTTCGGCGGCGAGCGCTTTGCCTCCTCGCCCGACGAGGCCTCCCGCGAGCAGCAGATCCGCGTGGCCAAGAAGGTCCAGGACGAGCAGGGCTGGAACGCCTGGCCGACCTGCTCGGAGAAGCTCGGCCTGCAGTAGGAGCGGCACCTCCGGTGCAAGCCCTGCGTCCACGCTTGCACTGAACGCCAGTAAATCCACATCCTCGCTCAGCGGCCCTGACACGATGTCCGGCATGTCCGACGCCGACGTCATCGTCGTCGGGGCCGGCCTGGCCGGTCTCGTCGCCACCGCCGAGCTCGCCGACGCGGGACGCCGGGTGATCCTGCTCGACCAGGAGCCCGAGGCCTCGCTCGGCGGGCAGGCGTGGTGGTCGTTCGGCGGGCTCTTCCTCGTCGACAGCCCCGAGCAGCGCCGGCTGCGCGTCCGCGACTCGTTCGACCTCGCCTGGTCCGACTGGACCTCCAGCGCCGGCTTCGACCGCCCCGACGAGGACCGCTGGGGTCGCGAGTGGGCCCGCGCCTACGTCGAGTGGGCCGCCGGCGAGAAGCGCCCGTGGCTCCACGCCATGGGCGTGCGCTTCTTCCCCGTCGTCGGCTGGGCCGAGCGCGGTGGGGCCTCGGCCACCGGCCACGGCAACTCCGTCCCCCGCTTCCACATCGTCTGGGGCACCGGTCCCGGCATCCTCGAGCCGTTCCTGCGCCGCGTGCAGCAGGCCGTCGACGACGGGCAGGTGACGATCCGCTTCCGCCACCGCGTCGACGCGCTCGCCGTGACGGCCGGCGCGGTGACCGGGGTGTCCGGCATCGTCCTCGAGCCCTCCGGCGTCGCCCGGGGCGAGTCGAGCTCGCGCACGGCGGTCGACACGTTCAGCCTCGCCGCGCCCAGCGTCGTCGTCACCTCCGGCGGCATCGGCGGCGACCACGACGCCGTCCGCGCGGCCTGGCCGGAGCGCCTCGGCCCACCGCCGCAGCAGATGATCTCCGGCGTCCCGGCCCACGTCGACGGCCGCATGATCGGCATCAGTGAGGACGCCGGCGGCCGCGTCGTCAACCGTGACCGGATGTGGCACTACACCGAGGGGATCGCGAACCACTCCCCCGTGTGGCCGCTGCACGGCATCCGGATCCTGCCCGGGCCGTCGTCACTGTGGTTCGACGCGGAGGGCCACCGTCTGCCCGCGCCGCTGTGGCCCGGCTTCGACACGCTCGCGACGCTCGAGCACATCCGGCGCACCGGGCACGACCACACGTGGTTCGTGCTGACCCAGCGGATTCTCGAGAAGGAGTTCGCCCTCTCCGGCTCCGAGCAGAACCCCGACTTCACCGGCCGCGACATCCGTCTGACCCTTCAGCGCGTCCGCCCCGGGCCCACCGATCCGGTCGCGGCGTTCCAGCGCTCGGGGGCGGACTTCGTGCAGGCCGACGACCTGCCCACCCTCGTCGACCGCATGAACGCCCTCACCCCGACGCCGCTGCTGGACGCGGCGAACGTCGAGCGCGAGGTCCTCGCCCGCGACGCCGAGCTCGCGAACCCGTACGGCAAGGACGGCCAGCTCGCCGCCGTCCGCAACGCCCGCGCCTACCTCGGCGACCGGCTCGTCCGCACGGCGCCGCCGCACCGGATCCTCGACCCCGCCGCCGGACCGCTCGTCGCGGTCAAGCTGCACATCCTGACGCGCAAGACGCTCGGCGGGCTGTGGACGGACCTCGACGGCCGCGTGCTGCGCGCCGACGGATCCCCGCTGCCGGGGCTGTACGCCGCGGGCGAGGCCGCGGGCTTCGGTGGCGGCGGGGTGCACGGCTACCGGTCGCTCGAGGGGACGTTCCTCGGCGGCTGCCTGTTCTCGGGACGTCAGGTGGGACGCGCGCTGGCCTGAGCGCGCGTCATGATCGACGCGGCTTTCCTGGCGTCGAGTGCAAGCGTGGACGCAGGGCTTGCACTCAGCGAGTGACCCGCCGGCGGCGCTGCAGCAGGAGCATCGCCGCGACGATCACGAGCAGCACCGCCGCACCGCCCAGGACGCGCAGGGTGGTGGCGCCCGAGCCGGTGTCGGCGACGGTGAGCGTCGCGGTGAGCGGGCGGCCCCCGCAGGTCGCGGTCACCGTGACCGGACCCGGTGCGGCGTCGGCGGCGACGGTCAGGGTCGACGACACCGACCAGGGCTGGTGGCCCTCGGGGTCGCGTTCCCACGGGCCGCCCGTGACCCCGGGCCCGCCGGCGGGGGTCGTCTCCGGCTCCTCGCAGCCCATCTGCGCGGCGACGGTGGCGCCGGGCGCGACCGGGGCGCCGTCGCCGATCACCAGACCGGGGTCGGCCAGCGCCGTCCCCGCCCCCAGCGACAGGAAGGCCACCACCAGCATCGTCAGCACCAGGCGCACACCGGTCACCGTGCCACCCGGAGCGCGTCCGGTGGGCCAGCGCCACCGCACACGTTCAGGGCACCGTCACCCGGGGCAGCCAGCGCCCATGGAGCAACGCACTCTCGGCAGCCAGGGCCTGCGCGTGTCCGCGCTCGGCCTGGGTTGCATGGGCATGACCTTCGCCTACGGCGGCCAGGACGACACCGAGTCGCGCGCGACGATCGAGCGCGCGCTCGAGCTGGGCGTCACCTTCCTCGACACCGCGGACATGTACGGCCCGCACACCAACGAGGAGCTCCTCGGCTCGGTGCTCTCCGGACGGCGCGACGAGGTCACCCTCGCCACCAAGTTCGGCAACGAGATCGGCGCCGACGGCAAGGGCACCGGGCGCGTCAACGGGCGCCCCGACTACCTGCGCGGCCAGATCGACGGATCGCTGCGACGCCTCGGCACCGACCACGTCGACCTCTACTACCAGCACCGCGTCGACCCCGACGTCCCGATCGAGGAGACCTGGGGCGCGCTCGGCGAGCTCGTCGACGCCGGCAAGGTGCGCTACCTCGGCATCTCCGAGGCGGCGCCGGAGACCATCCGCCGCGCCCACGCCACCGCCCCGATCAGCGCCGTGCAGACCGAGTACTCGCTGTTCACCCGGGACGTCGAGGACGACGGCGTCCTCGCGACGTGCCGCGAGCTGGGCATCGGCTTCGTGCCGTACAGCCCGATCGGCCGCGGCTTCCTGTCCGGCACGATCCGCTCGACCGACGACCTCCCCGAGGGCGACTGGCGCCGCAACTCGCCCCGCTTCCAGGGCGAGGCGCTCCAGGCGAACCTGCGGGTGCTCGACGAGGTCAACGCGCTCGCCGAGCGCAAGGGCGTCTCGCCGACCCAGCTCGCGCTCGCGTGGGTGCTCGCGCAGGGTGACGACATCGTCCCGATCCCGGGCACCAAGCGCCGCCGCTACCTCGAGGAGAACGCGGGCGCGGTCGACGTCACCCTGACCGGCGAGGAGCTCGGGGCCATCGAGGAGGTCGCCCCGGTGGGCGTCGCGTCCGGCGAGCGCTACCCCGCCGCCGCGATGGGGATGCTGCGCCGCTGACCCGTGCGCGAAGTTCCCGGCTATGACCGGGAACTTCGCTCACATGGAGTCGGCCATGCGCTCCCGCGTCGTCAGCGCCAGGCCCGCGCGCAGGGCGGAGGCGGCGTCGAGGACGGCGTCGCGGGCGGTCGGGACGATGCCCGCGAACCCCGCGTAGCCGTGCACGAGGCCCGGGAAGCGGCGGGCCACCACGGGCACGCCCGCCGCGCGCAGCGCCCCGGCGAGCTCCTCGCCCTCGTCGCGCAGGGGGTCGAAGCCGGCCGTCGCGACGTAGCAGGGCGGCATGATCCCGAGGTCGTCCACCTCGAGCAGCCCGGTCGGCCGGATCGGCTCGATCCCGTCGGGCAGGTAGTAGCGCTCGAACACCTCGATGTCGACGGTGCGCAGCCCGAAGCCCTCGGCGAAGGTCTCCCGCGAGCCGCCCTGCCGTCCCGCGTCGGTGACCGGGTAGAGCGCGAGCACGAACGACGCCGTCTCGAGGTCGCGGCGGGCGAGCTGGTGCGCCGCGGTCAGCGCGAGGTTCGCGCCCGCCGAGTCGCCGCCGACGGCGACGGTCGTCGCGCGGAACTCGTCGCGGTGGGTCAGCACGTGGTGCAGCGCCGACGCCGCGTCGGCGAGGCCCGCCGGGAACGGGTGCTCGGGGGCGAGCCGGTACTCGACCGACAGCACCCGGACGCCCGCCTGGTGCGCCAGCGCCCGGCACAGCGGCGCGCTCGAGGCGATGCTGCCGAGCGCGAACCCGCCGCCGTGGAAGTGCACGAGCAGGCCGGACGGGGCGTCGCCCACCTCGGCCGGCTCGTAGAGGCACGCCGACAGGGCACCCGGCACATCGCGGCCGGGGCCCGCGGGGACGGGGACGGTGGTCGGGCGCGCCGCCACCCCGGACGTCGTGGCCACGGACAGCGCGGCCGCCTCATCGGTCGCGCGGCGCTGGTCGACGAGCGACGGCTCCTCACCCCGGGCGAGCAGGCCGAGCAGACGCAGCACCACCTGCACGTCGAGGTCGAGGGTCTGGCCGTCGCGGGTGATCTCGGGGCCGGCCAGCCGCCTCCTGAGGGGACGGGGGAGCGCGAGGAGGGCGGCCAGGACGCGCCGCAGCACACGGAACACCACGCCGGGAGCCTAGGGGCGGGCGACGATCACGGCTGGTCCGCGGCCCGAGATGGGGGATTTCCTGACTTTGGGTGTCAGCCTGGTCCCCAGGCTGACGCACCGCCGCCCGCCCGACGCAGCCGCACCGGACCACGGGCGGTGGCGGGATCGACGACGCTGCCGCGCTGGGTCATCTCGACCGTCCCGTCGCCGACGAGCCGCGCGGCGACGGCGCGGGCGTCGGGCATCAGGTCGCGCCACGACTCCGGGTCGACGCGCCGCGCGGCCTCCGACGGGCAGATGGTCGCGCCGTCGGTCCGCTGGTCGAGCAGTCCCACGATCGCATCGGCGAGAGCCCGCTCGGTGTCAGCCACGCCACCGGATACCCATCCGCACGGGCGGGTACCGGGCAGTGGACGCGCGATGGCACCCCTGCTCCGTCGCCGGAGGGAGTGTCGTGAGCGCACCGGTGACGAGGACCGTGGAGATCGCCGCGCCCGTGCCCCGGGTGATCGAGGTGATCTCCGATCTGGAGAACACCGATCGCTGGGCCAACGAGGCGAAGTCGGCGAAGGTCCAGGAGCACGACGAGCAGGGCCGGCCCACCCGGATCGTGGTGACCCTCGGCGCGCTGACGTTCACGACGACGGCCACCTACACCGTGGCCTACACCGACTCGTCGGTCACGCTGACCTGCGTCGACGCGAAGCTGATCCGCGAGAGCACGATCGCCTACACCGCGACCGACGCCGGCGACGGGAACACCCACCTCGAGATGGCCTCGACGATGGAGGTCACCGTCAAGGGCGTCCCGCGCTGGGGCCTGGAGCGCGCGATGGGCTCGAGCGCCGAGAAGAACCTGCAGTCGATCAAGAAGGACGCTGAGGGCTAGCACTCACGTGGGCCGCCGGCCCCTCAGATCGTCTTCTCGTCGGCCATCGCCGCGATCTCGTCCCCCGAGAGCCCCAGCTCGCCGAAGACCTCGGCGTTGTGGTGCCCGGGCACCGGCGGGCCCGCCCAGCGCACCGACCCCGGGGTGGCCGAGAACGTCGGCACGACGCCCGGTCCCAGCACGTCCTCGTCGAACCGCTCGTCGTGGTGCTCGACGAGCATCCCGCGCGCCCGGAACTGCGGGTCGGCGACGACCTCGGCCGCGGTGTTGATCGGCCCGCAGATGACGCCGGCCTCGTCGAGCACGCGCCGCACCTCGTCGGCGGGCAGCGAGGAGACCCAGGCGCCGACGATCTCGTCGAGCTCGTCCTGGTGCACCCCGCGGGCGCGGTGGTCGGCGTAGCGGGGGTCGTCGGCGAGCTCCGGTCGTCCCATCGCCCCGCAGAGCCGACGGAACACCGTGTCCTGGTTGGCGGCGACCACGAGCCACAGCCCGTCGCCGGTCCGGTAGACGTTCGACGGCGCGATCCCCTCGAGCCGTGTGCCGCCGGGCTGGCGGACCCGGCCGAGCTTGTCGTACTCCGGGATCACCGACTCGAGCACCGACAGGCACGCCTCGGTGAGCGCGACATCGACGACCTGGCCCTCACCGGTCACCGACCTGCGGTGCAGCGCGGCGAGCACGCCCTGGACGGCGACCATCCCCGCCAGCGAGTCGCCCAGCGAGATCGCCATCCGCGGCGGCGCCTCCCCCGGGTAGCCGTTGATGTACCGCAGACCCGAGAGCGCCTCGGCCACCGACGCGTAGCCGGCCTTGTCCGCGTACGGCCCGGTCTGCCCGTAGCCCGACACCCGGGCGAGCACGAGCCCCGGGTTCACCGCGGACAGCCGGTCCCAGCCGAGGTTCCAGCGCTCGAGGGTGCCGGGACGGAAGTTCTCGACGACGACGTCGGCGCCCTCGACGAGACGCAGGAAGAGCTCCTGGCCCCGCTCGGCGCGCAGGTCGAGGGTGATGCAGCGCTTGTTGCGGGCGTGGACGGTCCACCACAGCCGGTGGCCCCGGTAGGACTCCTGGCCCCAGTCGCGCATGGGGTCCTGGCCGCCCGGCGGCTCGATCTTGACGACGTCGGCGCCGTAGTCGGCGAGCAGCCGCCCCGCGAAGGGGCCGGCGACGATCGTGCCGAGCTCGAGGACCCGGACGTCGTCGAGGGGTCCGCTCACCCGCCCGCCCCGGCGGGGCTGGTGCGCGCGTAGCCGCCGCGGTGGAACACCAGCGGCGGGCTCCCGGGCGCGCCGAGATCGTGCACCGCGCCGACGACGATGAGGTGGTCGCCGCCGTCGTGCACGTCGTGCAGCGTGCAGTCGATCCACGCGGTCGCCCCGCCGAGGATCGGCGAACCCAGGCCGGAGGGGCGCCACTCGACGCCGGCGAACTTGTCGCCGCCCGAGACCGCGAAGGTCGTCGAGAGCTCCTCCTGCTCCTCCGAGAGCACGTTGACGACGAACCGGCCCGTCGCCTCGATCTTCGGCCAGCTCGACGAGGAGCGGCCCGGCAGCACGAGCACCAGCGGTGGATCGAGCGAGAGCGAGGAGAACGACTGACACGTGAAGCCTGCCGGCCCGTCCGGGGTCGTGCCGGTGACGATCGTGACGCCGCTGGGGAAGTGCCCCAGCACCTGGCGCATCGTCGAGGAGTCCGTGCCCTCGCTCATGTCCTGCCCTCCCGATCGGTGCCGCGCTGCGGACGACCCCGCCGACGGTATTGCTCCCGCGAGCACGCGGCACATCGTCCGTGGCGTCGCTCTCTCCGCGGCGCCCGGTCTGCTGGCCGCCGATTGAGACGTGCAGCAGCTCAATCGATCTGTATTTGCCCCTTTCTCGTCCGGGATGGCCCTGTCACGCTCGACAACAGACGTTCGGAGCGGAGCGGAGGCGAAGCACGACATGACCCGTGTCGTCGTCGCAGGAGCCGGGATCGGCGGCCTCACCCTCGGCATCGCGCTGGCCCGCGCAGGGGTGGAGGTCGACCTCTACGAACAGGCCGACGAGCTGCGCGAGGTGGGCGCGGCCGTCGCGCTGTCGGCCAACGGCACCCGCGAGCTCTACCGTCTCGGCGTCGGGGAGGCCCTCGACGCGGTCTCCACCCAGCCCACCGAGCTGATCTACCGCGACGGCCGCAGCGGGGTGCGGATCGCCGCGCACCCGGGTGCCGGCGCCTACCGCGAGCGCTTCGGCGCGCCCTACTGGGGCGTGCACCGCGTCGACCTGCAGCAGACGCTCGCGGCCGCGTTCACGGCGGCGGCGGCGGGCGAGGAGCACCTGCACCTCGGGCGGGCCGTCACGGCCGTCGACGCCGAGGCCGGCACCCTCACCCTCGCCGATGGCGCGCAGGTCGCGGGCGACGTCGTCGTCGGCGCCGACGGCGTGCACTCGACGGTGCGCGACGCCGTCACCGGACCCGACTCGGGGCCCGTCTACTCGGGCACCAGCGCCTTCCGCGGCCTCGTGCCCGTCGACGCGCTGCCGAGCCTGCCCGACCCGCACGCGATCCAGTTCTGGGCCGGGCCGGACGCGCACCTCCTGCACTACGCGCTGGGTCGCGACGACGACACCGTCAACTTCTTCGCCGTGCTCTGCGGCCCGGCCACCTGGGAGGGCGGCAACCGCCCGGCCCCGGAGGACGAGCTGCTCGACGGCTTCGCCGGCTGGCACCCCGCGGTGCGCGAGATGCTCGCCGCGGTGCCGCAGAGCCCCCGCTGGCCGCTGCTCTCCCAGCCGGCCCTGACGCGCTGGACGCGCGGGCGGACGGTCCTGATCGGCGACGCCGTCCACGCGATGCTGCCCCACCACGGGCAGGGCGCGAACCAGTCGATCGAGGACGCGGTGACGCTGGCCCGGCTGCTCGTGCACCGCGATCCCGCCGACGCCCTGGCCGCCTATCCCCGGCTCCGGCGGGCCCGCACGCGCGCGGTCGCCGCGAGCGCCTGGGAGACCGGCACCCTGCTCCACCTCGCCGACGACCACCCGCGGATCGCCGAGCGCGACAAGCGCTTCGCCGGCTACGCGACCGACAACGCCTGGGTCCACGACCACGACGTCGCCGACCCGTCCACCACCACCCTCAAGAGGACGCGATGACCGCCACTTCCGACCAGTCCGTCTCCGACGCCGTCACCGCCGGCGCGCACGCCACCGAGATCGCCCGCTCCGGGGCGTCCAACCTGCGCGGCGCCGCGGGCGGCGGGGCCGACCCCGCCCGCGTCTCCGCCGTCGTCAGCGCCGCCCTCGAGGGCATCCGCGCCGCCATCCGCGACCACGAGGTCACCTACGAGGAGTTCGACGCCTTCAAGCAGTGGCTGATCGCGGTCTCCGACACCGGCGAGTGGCCGCTGTTCCTCGACGTCTACCTCGAGTTCGAGGTCGAGAAGGTCGCCGCGGCGACCCAGCAGGGCTCGATCGGCACCATCCTCGGCCCGTTCTGGCTCGACGGGCAGGCCCAGCTCGACTCGCCCGCCACGCTGCCGATGCGCGACGACGAGCCGGGCACCCCGATGATCCTCGCGGGGCAGGTCACCTCCACCGACGGCACGCCGCTGGCCGGCGCCAAGGTCGACATCTGGCACACCGACTCCGACGGCTGGTACTCCGGCTTCGCCGCGAAGCCGCCGGCCGGGAACCTGCGCGGCGTCGTGCGCTGCGACGACCAGGGCCGCTTCGAGATCCACACCCGCAAGCCGGCGCCGTACACGATCCCCCTCGACGGGCCCACCGGGCAGATGACCCAGGCCGCCGGCTGGAGCCCGTGGCGCCCCGCCCACATCCACCTGCTCGTCACCGCACCCGGGCACCGCACCCTGACCAGCCAGCTGTTCTTCACCGGCGACCCCTACCTCGGCAACGACGTCGCCTCGGCCGACAAGCCCGAGCTCACCCTCGACCCGCAGCCCACCGGCCACGGTGACCAGGTGCGTTCCGATCGCGACTTCGTGCTGGAGCCGGAGTAGGCGATGGAGACGCGCCAGCTGCGCTACTTCGTCGCGGTCGCCGAGACCCGGCACTTCGGGCGGGCGGCCGAGGCGCTGCGCATCGCCCAGTCGCCGCTGTCCCAGGCGATCCGGCAGCTGGAGTCGCAGCTCGGCGCGCCGCTGTTCGAGCGCACGACACGCCGGGTGGACCTCACCGCCGCCGGCGAGGCCCTGCTGCCCGAGGCGGTGCGCATCCTCGCCTCGGTCGACGCGGCCCGCGACCAGGTGGGCCGCGTCGCGGCGGGGGCCCTCGGACGGCTGCGGGTCGGGGCGACGGGCCTCGCGACGTACCGGCACGTCCCGGAGCTGGTCCGGCGGCTGACCGCCGAGCTGCCCGGCCTCGCGCTGACGTTCACCACCGACATGCTCACGCCGGGCCTGGAGATGGCCCTGGCGGAGCACCGCATCGACCTCGCGGTCCTGCGCCCGCCGGTGTCCGACCCGGGGCTCGACCACCATCTGCTCGCCCGCGAGCACCTGGTGCTGGCCGTCCCGTCCGGGCATCGGCTCGCGGGCAGCGAGGGACGCCCCGCCTGCGTGGAGAGCAGCGAGGGACGCCCTCGCTCCTCGCGCCCCGTGCTGCTCGCCGACCTCGCCGACGACGACTTCGTCGTCTACGCACCGCCCGGTTCCGTGGTGGGCGAGGCGGCGGCGCGGGCCTGCCGGGCCGCGGGGTTCACGCCCCGGCGCACCCACGAGGCCGACCAGACCTCGATCGTGCTCTCGCTCGTCGCCGCCGGTGTGGGCGTGGCCCTGCTGCCGTCGTCGGTGCTCGCCGTCGCCGTCGAGGGCGTGCGGTACGTCGAGCTCGAGGACCCCGACCCCGTCACCACCGACGTCGCCCTCGCCTGGCGACGCGACGACCCGCAGCCCGCCCTCGCCCGGGCCCTCGCCGTCCTGTGCGGCACGGGCCTGCGACAGGAGACAGCGTGAGGATCCACGCCACATGAAGATCACCACCGTCGAGGCGATCCCCCTCGCCATCCCCTACCGGCGACCCTTCGCCTTCGCCAGCGGCAAGGTCACCGCGGCCGACCACGTCCTCGTGCGGATCACCACCGACGACGGGCTCGTCGGGCACGGCGAGGCGCCGCCGCGGCCCTACACCTACGGCGAGACCGCGGCGTCGATCGTCGCCGCGGTGCGCGACCTGTTCACCCCCGTGCTCGTCGGCGCCGATCCCTTCGCCCGCGAGCGCCTCCGCGCCGACCTGGCCCGCACCGTCGCCAACAACGCCGCCCGCGGCGCGATCGACATCGCGCTCTGGGACCTCGTCGGCCAGGCCTGCGGCCAGCCCGTGCACGTGCTGCTCGGGCACGCCGCCGACGACGTCCGCGTCGCGCACATGATCGGGCTCGGCACGCCGGCGGAGATGGTCGCCGACGCCGTCGAGATGAGCGACGAGTACGGCGTCGACGCGTTCAAGGTCAAGGTCGGCCGGGACCTCTCCCACGACCTCGCCGCGGTGCGGGAGCTGCGCCGCGAGCTCGGCGACGCCGTCGAGCTCTACGCCGACGCGAACCGGGGGTGGGACGCCGACACCGCGATCGTCGCCGCCCGCCGGCTCACCGACTTCCACGTGACCATGCTCGAGGAACCGAATCCCGCCGACGACGTCCTCGGGCGCCGCCGGATCGTGCGCGAGAGCCCGATCCCGATCGTCGGCGACGAGTCGACGATCACCCTGGGCGGCGTCGCCCGCTCGCTGCTCGACGGCGACTCGCAGTCCATCAGCGTCAAGGTCGCGCGCACCGGGTTCACCGACTCCGCCAAGATCGTGGGGCTGTGCGAGGGCCTCGGCGTCACCACGATGATCGGCAACCAGATCGACGGCATGCTCGGCAGCGTCGCCTCCACCGCGCTCGGCTGCGGCCTGCGGGCCCTCGCCCGCCACCCCGTCGAGGTCACGAACCACCTGCTCATGACCGACGACGTCCTCACCGAGCCGCCGGTGATCGCCGACGGCCGCGCGTCGGCCCGCCAGGCGCCGGGCCTGGGCGTCACCATCGACCCCGACAAGCTCGCCCACTACCGCGTCGATCGCTAGACACCTCGCGGTGCAAGCCCTGCGGCTTCGCTTGCACGCAGCGCCGGGAAATCCGCATCCTCGATCCCTCGGAGAACACCGTGCAGTTCCTCGTCCGCATGGAGGTCCGCCTCCCCCACGACATGCCCGCCGAGGTCGCCGACGACCTCCGCGCCCGGGAGAAGGCCCGCGCCCACGAGATCCAGCGCTCCGGCAAGTGGCCCGAGCTGTGGCGGGTGGTCGGGCGCTACGCGAACGTCAGCCGCTTCGACGTCGAGTCCGGCGACGAGCTCCACCAATTGCTCTCGAGCCTGCCGCTCTTCCCATACATGGACGTCGAGGTGACGGCGCTGACCGTCCACCCGTCCAAGCTGGAGTCCTGATGAGCGGAAGCGGGCGGTTCACCGACCACGGCCACCGGGCACGGTGGGGGACGTGAAGCTGCACCACGTCCTCGAGGGTCCCGACGACGGTCCGCCGCTGGTCCTGCTCTGCTCGCTCGGCAGCACGGTCGAGATGTGGGCACCCCAGCGCCGCGAGCTCGCCGACGAGTACCGGGTGATCACGCTCGACACCCGCGGCCACGGCGGCTCGCCCGTGCCCGACGGCCCCTACCGCGTCGAGGACCTCGCCCGCGACGTCCTCGAGACCCTCGACGACCTGGGCGTCGAGCGCGCCGCGTTCGCCGGCGTCTCCCTGGGCGGGGCTATCGCCCAGTGGATCGGGCGCTACGCCCCGGACCGCGCGAGCACCCTCGCCCTGCTCTGCACCTCCGCCCGCTTCGGCGACCCCGAGCCCTGGGTCGAGCGCGCCGCGACGGTGCGCGACGGCGGGACCCAGGCCGTCGCCGACGCCGTCGTCGGGCGCTGGTTCACCGACGACTTCGCGCAGGCGCAGCCCGACACCATCGCCCGCATGCGCGACCTCATCGCGTCCACCCCGGCCGAGGGCTACGCCGGGTGCTGCGAGGCGATCTCCGTGTGGGACGTCGTCGACGAGCTCGGCGCCATCGCCGTCCCGACACTCGTGATCAGTGGCGTCGACGACCCGGCCACACCGCCGGAGCACCAGCAGCTGCTCGCCGACGGCATCCCCGGCGCGCGCCTCGAGTCCGTCACCGGCGCGGCGCACCTGGCGTCGTTCCAGCGCCCCGAGATCGTCACGCCGCTGCTGCGCGAGCACGCGAAGGGAGCACGATGACGATCGACAAGACGGTGGCCTCGGCTGACGAGGCCGTCGCCGACGTCCACGACGGCGCCTCGCTGGCGGTCGGCGGGTTCGGCCTGTCCGGGGTGCCGATCGTGCTCATCGACGCGTTGTCGCGGACCTCGGTGAGCGAGCTGCACGTCGCGTCGAACAACTGCGGCACCGACGGCTGGGGCCTGGGCATCCTGCTCGAGCAGCACCGGATCGCGCGGGTCGTGGCGTCCTACATCGGCGAGAACAAGGAGTTCGGCCGCCAGTACCTGGCCGGCGAACTCGAGGTCGAGCTGACCCCGCAGGGCACGCTGGCCGAGCGCCTGCGCGCCGCCGGCTCGGGCGTGCCGGCGTTCTACACGCCCGCCGGGGTCGGCACCTGGGTCGCCGACGGGGCGATGCCCTGGCGCTACGCCGCCGACGGGTCGGTGGCGGTGTCGTCGCCGCCGAAGGAGGTGCGGGAGTTCGAGGTGCGCCAGGAGGACGGGACGAGTCAGAGGACCCCCTTCGTCCTCGAACGCTCGCTGGTCTGCGACTTCGGCCTGGTGCGCGCGGCGAAGGGCGACCGGCACGGCAACCTCGTGTTCCACCGCTCCGCGCGCAACTTCAACCCGCTCGCCGCGATGGCCGGACGGACGACGATCGCCGAGGTCGAAGAGCTCGTCGAGCCCGGCGAGATCGATCCCGACGACGTCCACGTGCCCGGCATCTTCGTCCACCGCGTCGTGGAGCTGACCGCCGAGCAGGTCGCCAACAAGCACATCGAGAAGCGCACGCTGCGTTCGACTTCTGGGAAGGAGACGTGACATGGCCCTGACCCGCGAGCAGATGGCCGCCCGCGCGGCGCGCGAGCTCACCCACGGCGCCTACGTCAACCTCGGCATCGGGCTGCCCACCCTCATCCCCAACTACATGCCCGACGACGTCGACGTCTTCCTGCACTCGGAGAACGGGCTGCTCGGCGTGGGCCCGTACCCCACCGAGGACGAGGTCGACCCCGACCTCATCAACGCGGGCAAGGAGACGGTCACCGTCAGCCCCGGCGGCTCGTTCTTCGACTCCGCGCTGTCGTTCGGGATGATCCGCGGCGGCAAGGTCGACATCGCGGTCCTCGGGGCCATGCAGGTCGCGGTCAACGGCGACATCGCCAACTGGGCCGTACCCGGCGCGATGATCAAGGGCATGGGCGGCGCGATGGACCTCGTCCACGGCGCGCGGCGCGTGCTCGTGGTGATGGAGCACGTCACCAAGAAGGGCGCGCCCAAGCTCCTCGAGACCTGCGCGCTGCCCCTGACCGGCCGCGGCGTCGTCTCCCGCGTCATCACCGACCTCGCCGTCGTCGACATCACCCCGAACGGCTTCGTCCTGCGCGAGCTCGCCCCCGGCGTCACCACCGACGAGGTCCGCGAGCAGACGGGTGCACCGCTGGCCGACGCCGACGACCTCGCGGAGATGCCCGTCCCGGCCTGACGCCGGTTGATTCGATCTCGTCCGTGGGGGGAGAGTCGCACCAGCACGAGGGTCCGATCCCGTCGCCCGGCCCCTGCGACGGCACCGCGACCCTGTCCCGAACCGCGGACGTGTCCGCACGAGGGTCCGATGACGCCACCACCTCCCCGACCCCGACCCACCCCGGCCGCCCGGCGGGTGATCCCGTGATCACCAGCCGCGACCTGGCCGCGATCCCCCGGGACACCGCCGGCACGCTGGTCGACCGGGTCTGCGCCGACGGGCCCGTCGAGACCGCGCTGCTGAACGGCGCCGGGGTCGTCGTCTGGGTCGACGACGCCTGGGTCGCGTTCTGCCTGGCCAACGGCGGGGACCCGGCGCGGGCCGGGATCGGGTGCTCCTACCTGGCGCTGTGCGACGCCGCGGCGGCCACCGACCGGCACAGCGCGACGGTCGCGTCGGCGATCCGCGCCGCGCTGCGCGGCGACCTCCCCGCCCCGGCCCGGATCGAGGTCCCCTGCGACGCGCCGACGCACCCGCGCGTCTTCGACGTCCTGGTCTCCTCGCGCCGGGACGACCGGGGGTGGGTGCTCGGCGCGACGGTCACCCTGTCGGAGATCGACCCGTCCGACGTCGACGGGGGCCCCACCTAGTCCCGGGCCCGCGCCACCACGTCCTCCAGCGCCTCGGGGTTGCGCAGGGCGTCCTTGCTGACGGCCTTCTCGGGGGCGGTGCCGGCGAGGATGCGTTTCACCGGCACCTCGGACTTCTTGCCGTTGAGCGTGCGCGGGATGTCGTCGACCACCAGGAAGCGGTCGGGGACGTGGCGCGGCGAGAGCTGGCTGCGCAGGGCCTTCTTGAGCTGCGGCGCGACGTCGTCGAACGCCACGCCCTCGCCGAGCACGAGGAAGCACAGCAGCTCGCCGCCCCCGCGGGCGCCCTCGACGCCGGAGGTGTCGATGACCAGCGAGTCGACCACCTCGTCGAAGGACTCGACGACCTCGTAGAACTCCGCGGTGCCCATCCGGACGCCGCCCCGGTTGAGCGTCGAGTCGCTGCGCCCGCGGATGACGAGGGACCCCCGCGGCGTGATCTGGACCCAGTCACCGTGGCGCCAGATGCCGGGGAAGTCCTCGTAGTACGACTCCCGCATCCGGCTGCCGTCGGGGTCGTTCCACAGCATCACCGGCATCGACGGCATGGGCCGGGTGATGACGAGCTCGCCGACCTCGTCGATCACGGGCTCACCGGTGGGATCGAACGACTCGACGGAGGCGCCGAGCGCACGGCAGGAGATCTCACCCCGCCAGACGGGGACGGTGGGGGCCACGCCGACGAACGCCGCGCAGACGTCGGTGCCGCCGGAGACCGACGCGATCTGGATCGTCTCGCCCACCGCGTCCTGCAGCCAGTCGAAGCCCTCCGGCGACAGCGGCGAGCCCGTGGAGCCGACCGAGCGGATCGCGGAGAGGTCGAACGCGTCGCGCGGGCGCAGGCCGGCCTTGAGGCACGACTGCACGAACGACGCCGACGTCCCGAACAGCGTGACGCCCTCGTCGGCGGCCATCCGCCAGAGCACGTCGAGGTCGGGGTGGCCCGGGCTCCCGTCGAAGGCGATCACCGTCGCGCCGACCAGCAGCCCGGAGATGAGCAGGTTCCACATCATCCAGCCGGTGGTGGTGAACCAGAAGAACCGGTCACCGGGCCCGAGGTCGTGCTGCAGGGCCAGCGACGCGAGGTGCTGGACGACGATGCCGCCGTGCGAGTGCACGATCCCCTTCGGCAGCCCCGTGGTGCCCGACGAGTAGAGGATCCACAGCGGGTGGTCGAACGGCACCGGGTCGAACGCGAGCCCGACGTCGGCGTGGTCGGTGAACGAGGCCCAGCCGACGACGTCGTCCCCGTCGGAGGACCAGTCGGCCCACGCCCCCTCGGTGACGTAGTCGATCCCGACCGTGGCGCGCAGCGTCGGGAGCTGCCCGCGCAGCTCGGCGACCGTCGGGCGGATGTCGTAGGACTTGCCGTTGTAGAGGTAGCCGTCGACGACGACGAGCACGGACGGCTCGATCTGGGCGAAGCGGTCCACCACGGCGCGGGCGCCGAAGTCGGGCGAGCACGACGACCACGTCGCCCCCAGCGACGCGGCGCCGAGGAAGGCGACGAGGGTCTCGACGCAGTTCGGGGCGAGGGCCACGACCCGGTCGCCGCGCCCGACCCCGAGCGCCTCGAGCCCGGCCCGGGCGCGGGCGACGTCGGCGCGCAGCTCGCCGTAGGTGCGCTGCTCGCGCCGGCCGTCCTCGCGGAGCGCGACGATCGCGAGGTCGTCGTCGGCGCCGCCCTCGGCGGGGTGCAGCGCGTGCTCGGCGTAGTTGAGGGTGCTGCCCGGGAACCAGCTCGCCCCGGGCATGTCCTCGGAGGCGAGGACCTCGTTCGGGGCCTCGTGGAACCGCACGCCGAGGTGGTCGACGATCGTGCCCCAGAACGCGCGCAGATCGGTGGCGGACCACCGCCACAGGTCCTCGTAGGTCTCGACGGTGACCCCGTGCTCCTGCGCGGCGCGCTCCGCGAACGCGGTGATCCGCGCGTTCCGTACCGTCTCCTCGTCCGGCTGCCAGAGGATCTCGGGTTCCGTGCTGTCGGAGGGGGCGCTCATGGGCACCGTTCTATCCTCAGCGCGCGGTGAGCACCAGCATCCGGGCCTCGACACCGACCCCGGAGCGGTAGGGCGTCACGTCGGCCGACACCAGCTCCGCGACGCCCGCGTCGACGAGCCGGTCGGTCTCCGCGCGGTAGCCGCCGGACTCCCAGACGTCGTCGAGCACCGTGGCGACGATCGTCCCGCCCGGACGGGTCAGCCGGACGAACTCGGCGAGGGCCTCGGGACCGACGTGGCCGTGGGTGAGGGTGCCGACGCAGACGACGGCGTCGTAGGCGTCGGCGGGGGTGGGCAGCGGGCGGGTGAGGTCGGCGGGCTCGAGGGAGCGGTAGGCGCCGGTGGCCCGGGCCCGCTCGAGCATCCCCGGCGAGACGTCCACGCCGTCGACGACCTCGATGCCGCGCTGCGTGAGCGCCGCCCCGACCAGGCCCGTCCCGCACCCGGCGTCGAGCACGGTGATGCCCGTGCCGGCGACGCGGACCAGCGTCTCGGCGGCGAGCTCCGGGGCGACGTAGCCCTGGGCGTCGTCGGCGAGGTCGGCGTCGTACTCCGCGGCCCACTCGTCGTAGAACTCCCGGGCGTCGTCCGGGCCGCGCAGGCCGTAGGCACGCTCGAGGTACGGGTTGCCGCCGGTCGGCGTCGTAGGCTCGTCGGACGTCATGTGCGCCAGTCTTCTACGTGAGCGAAATTCCCGGCTATAGCCGTGAATTCCACTCACGGCCGGAGCTAAGGTCCTGGCCATGCAGAACCGCTTCCGCCGACGCTGACACCCGGCCCCGCCTCCGTCGCGGGTCCCCCGCGGGTTCGGCGCACGGGTCGTCGCCGTCGAGGCGCTCGGCCAGTTCGTGCCGCTCTACCCGCTCTACGCGCTGCTCTTCGCCGACCACGGCCTCTCCGACGCCGCGATCTCGGCGCTGTTCGCGCTGTGGTCGGTGACGACGCTGGTCCTCGAGGTGCCCTCGGGCGCCTGGGCCGACGTGACCTCCCGGCGACGGATGCTCGCCGCGTCCGGAGCCCTCGCCGCGGCCGCCTTCGCCCTGTGGGTGCTGTTCCCGGGCACGTGGGTGTTCGCGCTGGGCTTCGTGCTCTGGGGCGTCGGCACCGCGCTCGGCTCCGGGACGCTCGAGGCGCTGACCTACGACGCCCTCGCCGGCTGGGACGCCGCCGACCGCTACGCGACGCTCATGGGCCGGGCCCGCTCGGGCTACCTCGCGAGCACCCTCGTCGCCACCGCGCTCGCCGCGCCGCTGGTGGAGGTCGGCGGCTACGTCCTGCCCGGTCTCGTCGGGGCCGCCGCGGCGCTGGGCGCCGGCCTCCTGGCGCTCACCCTGCCCGAGGAGTCGCGGGCACCGAGCGCACGGACGACGTCGCGCGACGCCCTCGCCGAGTGGTGGACGACGCTGCGCGACGGCCTCGCCGACGTGTCCCGGACGGCGCTGCTGCGGCGGGCGGTGCTCGTCACGGCGCTGCTCACCGGGTTCATGGCGTTCGACGAGTACCTGCCGCTGCTCGCCGCCGACCGGGGCGCTTCACCGGCGACGGCCGCGCTCGCCCTCGTCGGGGTGGGCGTCGCGGAGACGCTCTGCGTCGCGCTCGCCGGCCGCGTCGCCCGCGCCCGCGGGGCGGCGCTCGGCGTGCTGCTGGCCGTCGCCGCGGTGACGGTCGGCGCGGGCGCGCTGCTGCCGCTCGGGCCCGGGTTCGCGGCGATCGCGCTCGGATGGGGCGTACTGCAGATGCTGCTCGTCGTCGTCGAGACCCGGGTGCAGGACGAGGTGACCGGTGACGCCCGCGCCACCGTCACGTCGGTCGCCGGGCTGGGATCGGAGGGGGTGGCGCTCGGGGTGCTCGCCGTCGTCGGCACCGGGTCGGTCTGGGTCGGCCTGCCGGTGCTCGTGGCCGCGCTCGCGGCGCCGTTGCTGGGAGTGGCGGTGCTCCTGGCGCGGTCGTGACCGTCCGGGTCTGGCCGAACCCGGACGGTCCCTGCCATTCTCGGAACCGTCGCGAACCCGACGAAGGGACCGGCCATGCGCATCGCGGACCTCATCGCGCGCAAGGGATCAGCCGTGCTCACCGTGCCGCCCGACGCCCCGGTGTCGCACCTCCTGGAGGTGCTCGCCGAGCGCAACGTCGGCGCGGCGGTCGTCTGCGAGGGCGACCGACTGGCCGGGATCGTGTCCGAGCGCGACGTGGTGCGCCACCTCCACCGCCGGGGCGCGGGCCTCCTCGACGCACCGGTCTCCGAGATCATGACGACGGTCGTGGCGACGTGCCGGCTCGAGGACGACGTCCAGACGCTGAGCCGCACCATGACCGAGCGGCGGATCCGCCACATCCCGGTGGTCGACGACCAGGAGAGGCTGACAGGGATCGTCAGCATCGGCGACGTCGTGAAGACCCGGATCGACCAGCTCGAGGAGCACCGCGACCAGCTCGAGGCCTACATCTCGGGGTGACCCACACCCCCCGTCCGCCGGACTCGTCCGTCGTTCAACCGCTTCGGGAGCGGGTACGCGACGGGATGGAGATGACGAGACTGGGCAAGACCGAGCTGCAGGTGTCGCGGATCGCGTTCGGCACCTGGCAGGTCTCGGGCGAGTGGGGTTCCTACGACGCCGACCAGGCGCAGCGCGCCATCCGCCACGCCCTCGACCTGGGTGTCAACTTCTTCGACACTGCGCAGGCCTACGGGTTCGGCGAGTCCGAGGAGGTCCTGGCGAACGCGCTGCGCGGCGAGCTGGACCGCGACCGGGACTCGGTGGTGATCGCGACCAAGGGCGGCATCAACCCGGGCACCGACCGGCCGCGGGACTCGCGCCGCGAGTGGCTGCGCTCGGGCGTCGAGTCGTCGCTGACGGCGATGAAGATCGACCACATCGACCTCTACCAGGTGCACTGGCCCGACGAGCAGACGCCGTTCGAGGACACCGCCGGGTACCTGCAGGAGCTCGTCGACGAGGGCAAGATCCGGCACGTCGGCGTGTCGAACTACGACGCCGACCAGATGGCCGCGTTCGACCGTCGCCGCCCGGTGGAGACCCTCCAGCCTCCGTACCACCTGTTCCGCCGCCACATCGAGGACGACGTGCTCCCGTACGTGCGCGAGCACGACATCGGCACGCTCGTGTACTCGCCGCTGGGCTCGGGCCTGCTGACCGGCTCGATGGACGAGAACACGACGTTCGAGGACTCCGACTGGCGCGCGCAGGCCTCGGCGTTCCAGGGCGAGAAGTTCCGGCAGAACCTCGAGGTCGTCGAGCGGCTGAAGGCGTTCGCCGCCGACAAGGGCGTCGAGGTCTCGCAGCTGGCGATCGCCTGGGTGCTCGCGCAGGACGGGATCGACGTCGCGATCGTCGGGGCCCGGTCGGAGAAGAACATCGAGCGCTCGCTGGCCGCGGTCGACGTGTCTCTCTCCGCCGACGACCTCGCCGAGATCGAGAAGATCACCGCCGACGGCGTGCAGGTCACCGGCGCCGCTCCCGAGGGCGTCTCCTGAGCGGAGCCTGATGTCAGCGGAGTGCCGTCGCAGACACTGGACGTCCATGACGGCACTCCGCTGACAGAGCACTACCGCGCGAGCTCCGCCTCCACGACGTCGGCGGCGGCCGGGGCCCCGCCGCCGCGTCGGATCACGTCGCGCTGTTCGGCCAGGCGCGCGGCGACGTCGGGCGAGGACGTGAGCTCCAGCAGGGCCTCCCGGAGCCGGTCGGCGGTGACCTCCTCCGACGGGATCGTCCGCGCCACGCCGAGTGCCTCGAGCATCGCGGCGTTGGCGAACTGGTCGACCGCACGTGGCACCGCGATCATCGGCACGCCCTGGAAGAGCCCCTCGGCGCACCCGCCCATGCCCGCGTGGGTGACGAACGCGCTCGCGCGCCCGAGCACCCCGAGCTGCGGCACCCACCGGTGCGCGGTGACGTTCGGCGGCAGCTCGCCGAGGGCCTCGAGGTCGAGGTGCGGGCCGACCGCCAGCACCACCTCCCACGGCAGCGGGCCGAACGCCTCGGCGCAGGCCCGGAAGTCGTCGGGGTGGTCGTGGTACGCCGAGCCGAAGGAGACGAGGACGAGCGGCCGCGCGGGCTCCGGCCACTCCTCCTGTGCCGCCCGCCGCGCGAGGTCGGGCCCGACGAACGTGTAGATCATCTCGTCGACGCGGTCGGCGAACGGCTGCAGCGCGCGGGGGATCTCGACCATCGAGCGGCGCGGCCGCCCGACGAGCTGCTCGGGCTCGTCGTCGATCCCGGACTCCGCGAGCCACGCCGAGAACCGCGCGAGGTACGCCCGGTACCCCGGCGTCTGCCGGAACGCGAGGTCGTCGGCGAGGTCGGACTCGTACCCGTCCCAGGCGACCATCGCCGGCGAGAGCTGCACCGCGGGGATGCCCCAGCGCCGGGCGAGCACGATCGCCGGATACCCGCCGATGTCGTAGAGCGCGACGTCCGGGACGTCGTCACCCAGCGCCGCCTCGATCTGCGGCAGCGTGTGCACCGCCTCGTCGAGGAACAGCGCGGTGCCGTCGACGGGGTCGGTCGGCCACTGCTCGCCGCGACCCTGGTCCGGCAGTACGGAGGTGTGGACCAGTGGCGTCGCTCCGGTGGCCGCGACCATGTCGGCGAAGGGCGCGGGGATCGCATAGGTGACCCGGTGACCGCGCGCGACGAGCTCGGCGATCACGGGCAGGTGCGGGTGGGTGTGGCCGTGCGCGCCGGCGCCGACCATCAGGACATGAGCCATGGGGGACTCCCAGGAGCAGGGATGGACGAGGGCAGGGCTGAGCCCCGCCGGACCGGGCCGGCGGTGGCGTCACGGCCTCGTCAGCCGTAGAGCTGCTTCTGGATCACGACGCGCACGGTAGGGCGTTCAGCCGAGGGGGCGCGACCGAATTCTCGGCGAGCGACCTCGAGTGCGTGGCCCTATCGGCGTGCTCCCCTTACTCGGACACTCAATGTCTGCGGCGCCACGCCGCTGACATGCCCCGCAGCCCTCAGTCCAGGCGCTCGCCGCTCTCGACGTCGAACACGTGCAGCGCCTCGGCGGTCGGGCGCACCGCGATCGGGTCGCCGAAGCGGACCTTCACGCGGCCGGGGCCCCGGACCACGATCGTGGTGGCGGTGTCCTCGGCGAGGTGGGCGTAGAGGTAGGACTCGCTGCCGAGCTCCTCGACGACGTCGACGACGGCCTTGACCACCGAGGCCGCGTCGGCGTCGGTGCTCTCCAGCACCCAGTCCTCGGGCCGGATGCCGACGGTGAGCTTGTCCCGGGAGCCGGCCGCGTCCGTGACCTCGCGGGTCAGCGGGATCTCGATGCCGCCGAGGGTGACCCCGCTCGACGAGCGCGGCAGCTCGAGCAGGTTCATCGCGGGGGAGCCGATGAACCCCGCGACGAAGGCGTTGGCCGGACGGTCGTAGAGCTCCGGGGGCGTCGCGTACTGCTGCAGCTTGCCGTCGGCGAGCACGGCGACCTTGTCGCCCATCGTCATGGCCTCGACCTGGTCGTGGGTGACGTAGACCGTCGACACCGCCAGGCGGTTCTGCATCTCGGCGATCTGCGCGCGGGTCTGCACGCGCATCTTCGCGTCGAGGTTGGACAGTGGCTCGTCCATGAGGAAGACCTGGGGCTCGCGGACGATCGCCCGGCCCATCGCGACGCGCTGGCGCTGGCCGCCGGAGAGCGCCTTCGGCTTGCGGTCGAGGTACTCGGTGAGCCCGAGCATCTCGGCGGCCTGGCGCACGCGCCGGCCCCGCTCCTCCTTCTCCATCCCGCGCATCTTCAGCGGGAAGGCCATGTTCTCCGCGACCGTCTTCGACGGGTAGAGCGCGTAGTTCTGGAACACCATCGCGATGTCCCGGTCCTTCGGCTGGACGTCGACGACGTCGCGCCCGTTGATGCGCACCGAGCCCGCGTCGATCGGCTCGAGCCCGGCCAGCATCCGCAGCGCCGTCGACTTCCCCGAGCCCGAGGGCCCCACGAGGACGACGAGGTCGCCGTCGGCGACGGTCAGGCTGAGCCGGTCGACCGCCGGCTTCGCGCCGGGGGTGTAGATGCGTGAGGCCTCGTCGAACACCACTTCGGCCATGTCTGAAGACTCCCCTACTCGACCGCTACTTGACCGCGCCGAACGACAGGCCCTGCACCAGCTTGTTCTGCGCCACCCAGCCCGCGAGGACGACGGGCAGCGCCGCGATGGTCGCCGCCGCGGAGAGCTGGGCCCAGTAGAGGCCCTCCGAGGTGATGAAGCCGACCAGGAAGACCGGCACCGTGCCGGCGTTGGCGGCGGTGAGGTTCACCGCGAAGAAGAACTCGTTCCACGCGAAGATCACGCAGATCAGCGCGGTGGCGAAGATGCCGGGCGAGATGATCGGCAGGACGATCTCGCGCAGCGTCCGCCACAGCGGCGCGCCGTCGATGCTGGCCTGCTCGAGCAGCTCGCCGGGGACCTCGAGGAAGAACGACCGCATCATCCAGACCGCGATCGGCAGGTTCATCCCCGTGTAGAGGATGATCAGCGTCCAGATGTTGTCCAGCATGCCGATCTGGTTGACCACGACGTAGATCGGCACGATGGCCGCGACCACCGGCAGCATCTTCGTCGAGATGAAGAAGAACAGGACGTCGGACGTCTTCTTCACCGGTCGCAGCGACAGCGCGAACGCGGCCGGGACGCCGAGCAGCAGGACGAAGATCGTGGACAGCACGGTGGCCGCCACGGAGTTCGCGATGTAGGGCCCGAGGCCCGAGGAGAACACGCCCTCGTACTGCTCCAGGGTCGGCTGGAAGAAGAGCTTCGGCGTGGGCGTGTAGGCGTCCGCCTCCGTCTTGAAGGACGTCAGCACCATCCAGAAGACCGGGAAGAAGAACGCGATGCCGACGACCCAGGCGATGACGCCGAACCAGACGTTGGCCGCGCTCCGGCGCTGCTTGCGCGGGGTCTGGCCCTCGTCCGTCGCCGACGCGCGCTCGTCGGTGGGAGTGTCCGTCGTGATCGCCATCAGGTCAGCTCCTCCTCGCCACTGAAGCTCCGGAACAGCAGGCGCAGCGCGAAGCTCGCCGCGATCAGCGTGATGATCACGACGACGACGCCCATCGCGGCCGACTGGCCGATGTCGAAGCCGAGGAACGCGCGCTGGTAGATGTAGAACGGCAGGTTCGCGCTGGCCACGCCCGGGCCGCCCTGCGTCATCATGTAGACGGTGTCGAAGGTGTTGACCAGGTAGATCGTCCCGAGCACCACGCCGAGCTCGATGAAGCGGCGCAGGTGCGGCAGCGTCAGCTCACGGAACACCGACCACGCGCTCGCCCCGTCCACCCGCGCGGCCTCGAGCTGGTCGGACGGCTGGCTCTGCAGGCCCGCGAGCAGCAGCAGCATCATGAACGGCGTCCACTGCCACACCAGCGCGGCCATCACCGAGGCCAGCGGGAACTGGCTGATCCACTCGGTGCCCGAGGCCCCGAACGGCGAGAGCACGAAGTTGACGAGGCCGAGCGTCGGGTCGAGCAGCACCGTGCGCCACAGCAGCGCCGCCGCCACCGGGGTGATGAGGAACGGGGTGATCAGCAGCGTGCGCACGACGCCGCGCCCGACGAACTGCCGGTTGAGCAGCAGCGCCAGCAGGAGGCCGAGCACCACGGCGATGAGCACCGAGCCCAGCGTCATGACGACGGTGTTGATCGCGACCTGGCGGAACTGGCTGTCGGTGAAGACGTCGACGTAGTTCGCGAACCACACGAACTCCTGCGACCCCGGCCGGACGAGGTTCCAGGACTGCAGCGAGTAGAAGAGAGTCAGGATGAACGGGATCTGCGTGACGATGATCGTGAAGACCAGCGCGGGCAGCAGCGGCGCGCGGCGCCGCCAGCCCTCGGCACGGTCGATCATCGCGGCGCCGCCGACGTTGGCCGGTGGTGCGGAACGTTCTTCCACTGTGGCGGTCATCGCTGGTAGCTCTCCCCCACCGTCTCCGCGTAGTTCTGGGACTGTTCGAGCGCCTCGTCCACGGTGATCTGGCCGGCGATGGCCGCGCTGACCTGCTGGCTCACCCGGGTGCCGAGGTCCTGGAACTCGGGGATGCGGACGAACTGCACGCCCTGGTAGGGCACCGGCTGCACGGTCGGCTGCTGCGGGTTCGCCCGCTGAAGGCCCTGCAGGATCAGCGGCCCGTAGGCGCCCGACACCTGCTGGTACTGCGGGATGTCGTACGTCGACTGCCGGGAGCCCGGCGGCACCGAGGTCCACCCGATCTCGGGGTCGTTGCCGGCGCGCTCGATGTACTGCTTGTTCGTCATCCAGGACATGAACTTCCACGCCGCGTCCTTGCGCGGGGAGGTCTCCGGGATGGCGAGGGACCAGGAGTACAGCCAGCCCGACGCCGGCGTCGCCACGACGGGGGCGGGCGCGTACCCGATCTGCCCGGCGACGGTCGACTCCGCGGGGTCCTCGACGGTGCCGGCGGCCGACGTCGCGTCGTACCACATGGCGACCTGGCCCTGGCCGAACTGCGTGGCGCACTCGGAGAACCCGGCCTGCGACGCGCCCGGCTCACCGTGCTGGCGGACGAGGTCGACGTAGAACTGCACGGCCTGGCGCACCTCCGGGGAGGTCAGCTGGGCCCGCCACTGCGGGTCGAACCAGCGGCCGCCGAAGGTGTTGATCACCGTGTCGAGCGGGGCCATGACCTCGCCCCAGCCCGGCTTGCCGCGCAGGCAGATGCCGCGCCGCTGGCCCTCGCCCTGGTCGAGCCGGGCGGCGAACTCGGCGACCTGCGGCCACGTCGGCTGCGCGGGCATCTGGATGCCGGCCTGCTGGAACAGGTCCTTGCGGTACATGAGGAAGGACGACTCGCCGTAGAACGGCACCGAGTACATCGATCCCTGGAACGACAGCGAGTCGCGCACCGTCGGGATGAAGTCGGCGGCGTCGTAGCCGGGCGTGGCGTCGATGTAGGGCTGGAGGTTGGTCAGCCAGCCGTTCTGCGCCCACTGCGGGGTCTCGTAGTTCGAGATCATGACGATGTCGAACTCGCCGCCGCCCGTGGCCACCGACGCGGTGATCTTGGCGCGGGCCTCGTTCTCGGAGAGCGAGACGAAGCGCAGCCGGATCCCGGGGTTCTCCGCCTCGAACTGCGGCGAGAGCGTGATCGCGTCCTCCATCTGCGGGTTGGACACGATCGCGACCGTGACGGTCTCGACGCCCTCCTCGGCGCCGAGCGCACCCGCGCCCGAGCAGCCGGCGACCAGCGCCAGGCTCGCCAGCAGCGCGCCGAACACCGCCGGGCCCCTCCGGAGTCCCCGTCCTCGCGCCGCGCCGCGCATCCGCCGCCTCCCGCCCCGTCGCCCAGCCCTGCCACCCAGCCCTGCCGCCGCGGACCGTGACGTGGACCACTGGCGATCAGGTGACCGTAAAGGCACTCTCCGTCAGTAGCAAGCGCTTAACCACGTCAGATTCAGGCAGGATCACCGTCGAGATCACACAGGAGCGACGACGGGTCGTTCGGGGTACAACTCTCCGATGAACGGACGGCCCCTCGCGTGCGCGGCGGGCCGGAGGACGGGAGCCGGGCATGGCCACGATGGCGGATGTCGCGCGCATGGCGGGTGTCTCCACCGCGACCGTCTCCCACGTGCTCAACGGGACCCGGCCGGTCCGCGCCTCGACCCGTGAGCAGGTGCTCTCCGCGGTCGCCGCGACGCACTACACGCCGAACACGGTCGCGCGGTCCCTCGCGACGGCGCGCACCACGACGATGGGCCTGGTGCTCTCGGCGATCTCCAACCCGTACTTCGGCGAGCTGCTCAGCGCGGCCGAGTCGGCCGCGGCCGCGGCGGGCTACACGCTGCTGCTCGTCGACCCCCACGAGGACCCGGACTACGAGCTGACCGTCGTCACCCGGCTGCACCACCACCGCGTCGACGGCGTGGTCCTCGCCCCGAGCGCACGCCCGGACGACACCCTGGCCTACCTCGCCCGCCACCAGGTGCCGACGGTGCTGCTCGACCGGCTCATCGACGCCGGGCACGACCAGGTGGGCCCGGAGAACCGGGCGTCCACCGCCGGGCTCACCGGCCACCTCGCCGACCACGGACACACCCGGATCGGACTGGTGGCGGGCCTGGAGGGGCTCTCGACCACCACCGAGCGCCGCGAGGGCTACCGCGACGCGCTGCTCTCCCGCGGCCTGCCCGTCGACCCCGAGCTGGAGGTCGGCGGCGCCTCCGAGACGGTCGCCGCGCGCCGGGCGACGCACCGTCTGGTCGCGCTCGACGACCGGCCGACCGCGATCGTCGCCGCCAACAACAGCATGACCATCGGGGTGATGCAGGCCCTGCGCGACGCCGGTCTCGAGGTGCCTCGTGACGTCGCCGTCGCCGCGTTCGACGACTTCGCGTGGGCCGACCTGTTCGCGCCCCGGCTGACCGTCGCCGCGCAGCCCTTCGACGAGATCGCGACCACCGCGGTGCGGCTGCTCCTCGACCGGATCGCCGAGCCGGACGCCCCGCCGACCACGCGGCGTCTGCTGCCCCGGCTGGTCGTCCGAGAGTCCTGCGGGTGTCCGGGCTCTACCTAGCGCCCTCGGCGAGTGCCGCGAGGTTGTCCAGCGACCGGGTCAGGTGGTCCTCGCCGAAGGGCGGGAACGCGATGTGCTCCCGAAGGAAGGCCGGTACGGCCGACCAGTCGTAGGTCAGCGTCGCCCGGCAGGCGCCTGCGCCCTCCTCGGCGAGGTCGTAACGCCACGACCAGCCGCCGTAGCCGATCTCGCCGTCCGGCCCGTACTGGCCGGGCTGCCAGGCGATGCTCCGCGGCGGGTCGAGCGCCTCGACGCGGTTGTGCATGCGGTAGTCGCGGTCGGGGTGGTTGGCGTGGTACATCCCCATGCCGAAGATCTGCCCGATCTCGGTGAGGGCGGCGGGATCCAGCGGCTCGCGCACCCACCCGGTGCCGTCGATCGCGGCGTGGCGGGCCGGGTCGGCGAGCACCCCGAACACCGTCGCGACCGGCGCGTCGATCGTCCTCGACACCGCCAGGACCTCGGTCGTCGTCTCCGTGCTCATCGGGCACTCCTCCGTCGCGCGTTCAGTCCTGTGACCGTACCGAGAAGTTGCAGAGTGATACAAGCGCCGGAGCGCTCGTGGTGGGGATACTGCGGCCATGGCGGGTTCAGCGCGGTACGTCGCCGGGGTCGATTCCTCCACCCAGGCCACCAAGGTCCTCGTCGTCGATCCGGAGGACGGGCGGGTGGTGCGGGAGGCCCGGCGTCCGCACCCGGACGGCACGGAGGTCGATCCCCGGGCGTGGTGGGACGCGCTGGCGGGCGCCCTCGGCGAGGTCGGCACCAGCGACGTCGCGGCGATCGGGGTCGCGGGCCAGCAGCACGGGATGGTGCTGCTCGACGAGCACGGCGAGCCGGTGCGCGACGCGCTGCTGTGGAACGACACCCGGTCCGCGCCGGACGCCACGGCGCTGATCGAGGAGCTCGGCGGGGCCGCCGCGTGGGCCGAGGCGGTGGGCACCGTCCCGGTCGCGAGCATCACCGCCACCAAGCTGCGCTGGACCTCCCGCGCCGAGCCGGACGTCGCCGACCGCGCGCGCCGGATCCTGCTGCCCCACGACTGGCTGACCTGGCGCCTGCGCGGCTCTCCCGCCGACGCGACCACCGACCGCGGCGACGCCTCGGGCACCGGCTACTGGTCGACGGTCACCGGCGAGTACCGCCCCGACCTGCTCGAGATGGCGTTCGGGCGCGCGCTCGAGGTGCCGCGGGTCGCGGAGCCGGGCGAGGTCGTCGGGCACACGCCGGACGGGCTCGCGGTCTCGGCCGGCACCGGGGACAACGCGGGCGCGGCGCTCGCGATCGGCCCGGCGGAGGGCGAGGTGGTGATCTCGATCGGCACCTCGGGCGCGGTGTTCACGGGCCACGACCGGCCCAGCACCGACGCCTCGGGACTCGTCGCCGGGTTCGCCGACGCCCGCGGCGGCTACCTGCCGCTGCTCGCGACCCTCAACGCCGCTCGCGTGCTCGGGGTCGGGGCGGCGCTGCTGGGGGTGGAGCCGGACGAGTTCGACGCGTTGGCGCGTGCCGCCTCGCCGGGCGCGGACGGGCTGGTGCTGCTGCCCTACCTCGACGGCGAGCGCACCCCCGACCGCCCGGACGCCCAGGGTCGCTACGTCGGGCTGACGACGGCCAACGGCACCCGCGAGAACCTCGCCCGCGCCACCGTCGAGGGGATGCTGTGCGGGCTGGCCGACTGCGTCGACGCGCTGATCGACCAGGGGGTGCCGGCGCGCCGGGCCCTGCTGATCGGCGGGGGCTCGCGCTCCGGGGCCGTGGCGGACCTCGCCCCCGAGGTGCTCGGCCTGCCCGTCGAGGTGCTCTCGCCGCAGGAGTACGTCGCCCTCGGCGCCGCCCGCCAGGCCGCCTGGGCCCTGCACGGCGAGGAGCCGGGCTGGACCGTGGCCCGCGAGACCAGCCGCGACGTCACCGACGCCTCGATCTCCGAGCAGGTCCGCGCCCGCTACGCCGACGTCCGCGACGGGCGTGCGCCGTAGGGGCGGGAGTGCACGCGCTGCGTGCAAGCCCTGCGTCCTCGCTTGCACTCAACGCCAGGAAATCCGCATCCTCGAGTCAGGGAATTGAGCGTGGTCGGCTCACGTTGCATGAGTCGAAGGTCCGCAAGGTCGGGCCGCCTTCAGCCACCGAGGAGGAACCACCATGAGCACGCTGACCCCCTGGGGCCCGCGATTCGTCGACCCGTTCGCCGTCGCCCCGGCTCTGTTCCGCCGCCCCGCCCCGGGCCGGGGGACGACCTGGTACGCCCCGACCACCGACGTGGTGCGCGAGGGTGAAGACGCCGTCGTCCGCCTCGAGCTCCCGGGCGTGGACGTGGCGAAGGACGTCACCGTCGAGGTCGACGGCGACCGTCTGTCCGTCCGCGGCGAGCGCCGCGACGAGCAGACCGGCGAGGGCTACCGCCAGAGCCGATACGGCTCGTTCCGTCGCAGCTTCACGCTGCCCGGGCACGTCGACGCCGACGCGGTCTCCGCGTCGTACGACGCCGGCGTCCTGACGGTGCGCGTCACCGGCGCCCACGCCGAGGCCACCGAGCCCGGCGCCCGCCGTATCGCCATCGACGGTGTCCCGGCGCCGGAGGAGACGGAGTCCACCGAGGCCCCGGAGACCCCGGCCGCCTGACGCGCGCCTCCTGACGCAGCGAACGCGCTGTTCGCTGCCTCTAGGCGCACGAAGTCCCCGTTGATCGACGGGGAGAACGACGCCCGCGGGACCACATGGTCCCGCGGGCGTCGTCATGCGCGGCTCATGATCGAAGTTGATTTCCTGGCGTTCAGTGCAAGCGAGGACGCAGGGCTTGCATCCGTGATGCCCAACCCCGGCGTCGGCGTCGGCGTCGGTGTGCATCGACGTCCCGGTCCGCCGGGGTTCGCGCTGATCCACGAACCTAGCGGGAGCCGCCCCGACCACGGCCCGCGCCCGAGCGGGCCGAGTGCGCCGCCGCGGAGTGCGACGACGAGGACGGGCCGCCGCTCGAGCCGGCCGTGCGACGGCCGCCGCCACCGCCCCCCGAGCCGCCGGTCGCGCCGGAGCCACGACCGCCCGAGCCACCGCGCCCGCCGGAGCCGGCGGGAGCACCGCCGCCGCCACCACGACCCCGACCGGAGCCGCCACGGGCGCCGCCGCCCGGGCCGCCGGGAGCACCGCCGCCACCACGACCGCGACCGGAGCCGCCGCCACGGCGGGACCCGCCACCGGACCCTCCGGCCGGCTGCGGCGCGGGCTTGCGCGACGCGGCCGCCGGGCCGTCCTCGGGATCGACGCGGGGCGCGGGCTCGCCGACGAGCGCCACGATCTCGCGCGCGCCGGGGCCGACGTCGACCGGCTTGGCCTTGATACCGGCCTTGCGGGTCATCGACGCGACCTCGGCCCGCTCGGCCGGCGGCACCAGCGTCACCACGTCCCCGGCCGAGCCGGCGCGCGCCGTGCGCCCGGAGCGGTGGGTGTACGCCTTGTGCTCGGCGGGCGGGTCGACGTGCACCACGAGGGCGACGTCGTCGACGTGGATGCCGCGCGCGGCGATGTCGGTGGCGACCAGCACGCGGACGTCGCCGGCGGAGAAGCCCGCCAGGTTCCGATCGCGGGCGGGCTGCGAGAGGTTGCCGTGCAGCTCGGTCGCCGGGATGCCCGCGGCCGTGAGCTGGCGGGAGAGCTTGCGCGCCGCGTGCTTGGTGCGGGTGAACATCATGCTGCGGCCGTGGCCCGAGGCCAGCTCCTGCACCACGGCGTTGCGGTCCGCGGGCGCCACCGTGAAGAGGTGGTGCGTCATGTCCGGCACGGGCTCCTCGGCCGCGTCGACGCTGTGCGTCACCGCGTCGTGCAGGAACTCGCGCACCAGACGGTCGACCTCGCCGTCGAGGGTCGCCGAGAACAGCATCCGCTGCCCGTCGCGGGGCGTGCGGCGCAGCAGGCGGCGGACCGCCGGGAGGAAGCCGAGGTCGCTCATGTGGTCGGCCTCGTCGAGCACCGTCACCTCGACGCGGTCGAGGTCGACGAGACCCTGGCCGATGAGGTCCTCGAGACGGCCGGGGCAGGCGATCAGCAGGTCGACGCCCTGGCGGAGCGCGTCGGCCTGCCGACCCTGGCCGACGCCGCCGTAGACGACGGTCTGGCGCAGGCCGAGGATCTCGGCGAGCGGGGCCAGCGCGTCGCGGACCTGGCTCGCGAGCTCGCGCGTCGGCAGCAGCACGAGGCCGCGCGGACGCTTCGAGATGGTGCGACCGCTGGTCAGGCGCGTGAGCAGGGGCAGACCGAACGCGAGGGTCTTGCCGCTGCCGGTGCGGCCGCGACCGAGCACGTCGCGGGCGGCCAGCGCGTCGGCGATCGCCGCGCGCTGGATGGGGGTGGGCTCGGTGATCCCGCGCGTGGCCAACGCGTCCACGACGTCACGGGGGACGCCGAGGTCGGTGAAGGTCGGGGCGGAACGGGGAGCAGACGTCGTCGGGATGTCGGGGAACCTCTCCACGGGAGCGAGGGGCCGCGAGCGCCGGCCCGTCCGTCATGGAGGGGGGACCGCGCGAGGAATGCGGTGTGCTGACGACCCACGGGCGCCATCGGCGGCGCCCTGTACGACTCCAGTGTCCCAGAGACCTTGTGTACGGGTGCGACACCGGGGCCGAACGGGGCCGGAACGCCCGGTGTCCTCCGGCACACTGACCGTCGTGAACCGCTGCCGGTGCACGATCGCGCCGCCCTCCCTGCTGCTGGCGGTCGCCGAGCAGGGCGACGCCGAGACGCGGGACGCGGCCCTGCGCACGCTGCTGACGTCGGTGGCACTGCGGTCCCGGCGCTCCTCGTTCGGCCCGACGCTGCGCCGCTTCGGGCTCTCCCCCGCCGACCTGGACTTCCTGCCCGCGCAGGCGCCGGACACCGGCCCCGAGAACACGGTCTACGACGTCGCGGGCGGCGAGGAGCAGGCCCTGCCCGGGCGGCTCGTCCGGGGCACCACCGACCCGCCCACCGGCGACGCCGCGGTCGACGAGGCGTTCGACGGCGCCGCGGCGACCGCGGACTTCTACCGCGAGGAGTTCGACCGCGACTCCGTCGACGACCGGGGCCTGGACCTCGTGTCGTCGGTGCACTTCGGGCAGCGCTACGACAACGCGTTCTGGACCGGCGACCAGATGGTCTACGGCGACGGCGGGGGCGGGGTGTTCGTGCCGGGCGGGCTGACCCGGGCGATCGACGTCATCGCCCACGAGCTCACGCACGGCGTCACGCAGTTCAGCGCGGAGCTGGAGTACCGGGGTCAGAGCGGCGCGCTCAACGAGTCGTTCTCCGACGTCTTCGGCATCCTCGTCAAGCACCGCGCCGAGGGCATCGACGCGGCGTCGGCCAACTGGCTGATCGGCGAGGACATCCTCGAGCCCTCGCTCGGTGGGGCGCTGCGCAACATGATCGCGCCGGGCACCGCCTACGCCGGCGACGACCAGCCCGCCGACATGGACGCCTACGTCGACCTGCCCGCCGACGACGACCCGCGCAACGACAACGGCGGCGTGCACATCAACTCCGGCATCCCGAACCGCGCCTTCGCCGAGGCGGCCCGCGCCCTGGGCGGCGACGCGTGGGAGACGCTCGGCCCGGTCTGGTACGAGGTGCTCACGGGCGGGGAGCTGTCCCGGTTCGCCGACTTCGAGGACTGTGCGGCGCTCACGGTGGCCGTCGCCGGGGAGCGCTACGGCGGCGGTTCCGTCGAGCAGGACGCCGTGCGCGGCGGGTGGGAGGCGGTCAAGGTGCGTCTGCGGCCGGACCCGCGATGAGGACGCCGCGGTGAGGGTCACCGTCGTCCGGTCCGGCGGCGTCGCCGGGATGGTGCTCACCGCCGAGGTGGACGACGCCGACCTCGACACGCCCGCCGCGGCGGAGCTCACCGGCCTGGTCGACGCGTGCGAGTTCGTCGACGGCGCCCCGAGTGCGGTCGCGGACGGCTTCGGCTACGAGCTCTCGGTCGCGCGCGACGACGGATCGGTCGCCCGGGCCCGCTTCGGGCAGGGCGCGGCGCCGCCCGGGGCGGGCGCGCTGGCGGCCTGGGTGCTCGACGGCCCGCACGCCCGTCGGAGGATGGGCCGGTGACCGTCGAGGAACTGTGGTGGCGCTGGGTGGACCGGCTCGAGGAGCGGGGCTGGGGCGCGCGGGCGATGCTGCGCCCGCCGGCCGGCGACGACGTCATCGCGGCGGCGGCCGAGGTCGTGGGCGTGTTCCCCGACGAGCTCGCGGCGCTCTACCGGATCGCCGACGGCCAGCTCGAGACGCGCCACGTCCGCGGCCCGTGGACCAACCTCTTCCCCGGCCACGAGTTCCTGTCCCTCGCCGGGGCACGCCGGGCCTGGCAGGGGTGGGCGGACATCCGCGCTGCGTACACGGCCAGGGACTTCGACGGCATGATCACGGTGCGCGGCGACGACCCGGTGCACCGCGTGTACACCCGGGCGCCGTGGTGGCCGCTCGCCGAGGACGGCGGGGGCAACCACCTCATGGTCGACCTCGAGCCCCCGCCCGGCGGGACGGTGGGCCAGGTGCTGGTGGCCGGCCCGGACGAGGACGAGCGCCGCGTGCTCGCGCCGGGGGTCGGTGCCTACCTCGCCGCCCTGCTCGACGCGGACCTCGACCCGCCCGACGCGGACCAGCTCGCCGACGGCGTCGCGTGGTGGGACGCGCCCGGCCTGCGGTGACTCACCAGCCGTCGAAGAAGCCCCCGCCGTCGAAGCCACCGCCGTCGAAGCCACCGCCGTCGAAGCCACCGCCGTCGAAGCCACCGGGGTCCATCCCCGGGTCCATCCCCGGGTCGAACCCACCGCCCATGTCTCCGGCCATCGCTCCCCCGCCGACCGCGGCGGCACCGAAGCCCGAGAACAGGGCGCTCGCGACCATCATCCCGCCGAAGGCGCCGACGCCGCCGAGGAGCATCGGCTTCCACCACGGCTCGGAGTACCAGCCGGCGGGCACGGGCCGTCCGCCGACCATCCCGCCCGGGTAGTAGTGGTTGTTCTGCGCCGAGGGCTGCGGAGAGCCGGTGACGCTGCGGCCGTCGACGTCCACCTCGCGCGTGGACGCGAGCTCGCCGGCGCGGGCCCGCTCGGCGGAGCCGGGGAGCTCGGGACCGGGGTCCATGCCCATGGCGGTGCGCGCGGCGCGCACGTAGTAGAGGCCCTCGAGGGCGGTGTCAGTGACCAGGCGGTACTGCGGGGCACTCGTCGCCTGGTCGAGCTGCGAGCCGGCCGCCGTGTACCGCTCCGCGGCGTCGGCGAGCGCCTGCTTCGAGGGCTCGTCGGAGCCGACGAGGTTGAGCACCTGGCCGCCGAGGCGCTCGTACCAGCGACGCGCCTCGGCCTCGGCGTCACCGAGCTGACTCTGGGCGGAGGTGCCCCGGCCGCGTCCGCGCGTGGCCACGAGGGCGATGAGACCGCCGACGACGAGCAGGATGAGCAGGAGTTCCACGTCCTCCACAGTCCGCGCGGGTCCTGAGAGGCGGCTGTGAGGACGCCCAGAGTCAACGCTCGGAGTCGACGCTCAAGGTCGCCGCATGGGCACGTGGGGGATGCCGTCCTCGTCGTAGCCCGGGCCGTCGACGGCGAAGCCGAGCCGCTCGTAGAACCCCTGCGCCTGCACCTGGGCCCCGAGGACCACCGGGCCGGAGATGCCCGCGAGCACCGCGCGCACCAACGCCGCCCCGGCGCCCGTCCCGCGGTGCTCGGGCGCGGTGACGATGCGCCCGATCCGCGTCTCACCGCCGCCCTCGAGGACCCGCAGGTACGCCACGACCTCGCCGGCCGGGCCCCGCGTCCACACGTGCTCGGCCCCGGCGTCCAGGCCGTCGAGCTCCTGGAACGCGCACTCCTGCTCGACGACGAACACCCGGACGCGCAGCGCGAGCAGGTCGTAGAGGTCGCGCGGGGTCAGGTCGTCGAAGCGGGCCCGTTCAGTCAAAACCCACGACGGCGCCCTCGGCCGCCGAGCCGACGAGGCGGGCGTACTTGCCGAGGACGCCGGTGCGGTGCTTGGGCGGCGGCGGGGTCCAGCCGGCCGACCGCTCGGAGAGCTCCTCGTCCGAGACCAGCAGGTCCAGGGTGCGCGCCGTGAGGTCGAGGCGGATGCGGTCGCCCTCGCGCACGAACGCGATCGGACCGCCGTGCGCGGCCTCGGGGGCGACGTGCCCGACGCAGAGCCCCGTCGTGCCGCCCGAGAAACGGCCGTCGGTGAGCAGGAGGACGTCCTTGCCGAGCCCGGCGCCCTTGATCGCCCCGGTGACCGCCAGCATCTCGCGCATCCCGGGCCCGCCGCGAGGACCCTCGTCGCGGATGACGAGGACGTCGCCGGTGTTCAGGTCGTTGTTCGACACCGCGTCCATGGCCCCCTGCTCGCCGTCGAAGACCCGCGCGGTGCCCTCGAACGAGGCGGTGTCGAAGCCCGCCGACTTGACCACGGCGCCGTCGGGGGCGAGCGAGCCGCGCAGGATCGTGAGCCCGCCGGTGGGGTGGATCGGGTTCGACAGCGGACGCAGGATGTCGCCGTCGAGCGGGCCGGGCGCGAGCGCGTCGAGGTTCTCGGCGACGGTGCGGCCGGTGACGGTGAGGGCGTCGCCGTGCAGCAGGCCCGCGTCGAGCAGTGCGCGCATGACCACCGGGACGCCGCCGACCTTGTCGACCGTCGTCATCATGTGCCGCCCGAACGGCTTGACGTCGGCGAGGTGGGGGACCTTGTCGCCGATGCGGTTGAAGTCGTCGAGCACGAGGTCGACGCCCGCCTCGCGGGCGATCGCGAGCAGGTGCAGCACCGCGTTGGTGGAGCCGCCGAACGCCATGACCACGGCGATCGCGTTCTCGAACGCCTCGCGCGTCATGACGTCGCGGGCGGTGTGCCCGCGGCTCAGCATCCCCACCACCGCGTCGCCGGACTGCCGCGCGAACCCGTCGCGGCGGCGGTCGGCGCTCGGCGGCGACGAGGAGCCGGGCAGCGCCATGCCCATCGCCTCGGCCGCGCAGGCCATGGTGTTGGCGGTGTACATGCCGCCGCAGGCGCCCTCACCGGGACAGATGGCGCGCTCGATCTCGTCGACCTTCTCGCGGGTGATCAGCCCGCGGGCGCAGGCACCGACGGCCTCGAAGGCGTCGATGATCGACACCTCCTTGCCGTCCACGGTGCCCGGCATGATCGAGCCGGCGTAGAGGAAGACCGACGCGAGGTCGAGCCGCGCGGCCGCCATCAGCATGCCGGGCAGGGACTTGTCGCAGCCCGCCAGCGTGATCGTCCCGTCGAGCCGCTCGGCGGACACCACCGTCTCCACCGAGTCGGCGATCACCTCGCGGCTGACCAGCGAGTAGTGCATCCCGACGTGGCCCATCGAGATCCCGTCCGAGACGGAGATCGTGCCGAACTCCATCGGGAAGCCGCCGGCGTGGTGCACGCCCTCCTTGGCCGCGGTGGCCAGGCGGTCCAGGGACAGGTTGCAGGGGGTGATCTCGTTCCACGACGACGCGATGCCGATCTGGGGCTTCGCGAAGTCGTCGTCGGTCATCCCGACGGCGCGCAGCATCCCGCGGGCGGCGGCCCGCTCCATCCCGTCCGTGACGTCGCGGCTGCGGGGCTTGAGGTCGGCGGACTCCATGAGGCGAAGGTAACGCTTGTCCCTCCCCCGGGGTCGGGGCAGACTCCCGCGCATGTCCGGGGAGACGCTCGAGCGGTTCTGGCCGAGCCGTCGCCTCGACAGCTTCGACGAGCTCTGTCGCTAGGACGCCGCGGCCAGGAGCCGATCCGTCCTCCACGACGCTCCCGCCTGCGCGTCCGCCGGTGCCCGCCTGCGCCGCTGTCCGGCGCTCCCCCCGCGATCACTGCCTGGAGCTCGTCACCGTGACCACCATCGCCCCGCCCCGCGTCGTGCGCCTCGACCCCGTCCTGCACGGCCTGGTCGATCCCACGGCCGATCCCGCGGGAGGCACGCGCGACCTCGACGCGATGCTCGCGCAGGCCCGGGCCGCCGAGCTCTCCGGCGCCGCGGCCGTCACGATCCCCGCCGGCTCCGCGCCCGGGGGCCGCCAGTGGCCGAGCACCGCCCAGGCGCTCGCCGTCCTGCTCGCGACGAGCAGCGTGCACGTCGTCGTCGAGGTGAGCGCCGCGGCCTGGACGCCCGACGCCCTCGCCCGCTTCGCCGCCAGCGCCACCGGTCTCGCGGGCCGGCGCCTCGCCGTGCGGGTGCTCGGCCCGGGCTCGGCGACCCTCGCCGCCGCGCTGTCGGCCCGCTGGGCGGGCCCGGTCGCCACCGCCGACACCGATCTCACCGCGCTCGTCGCCTGACCCGTCCTCGCCCCCGCGAGACCCCGGTCACAGCACCGTCCAATAGTTGACGTCTCAACCTTGAGTGCTAGAGTCTGCGTTGACAGTTGATGCTTCAAGTCTCCCTTCGGAGGACGACATGACCGAGACCGCCGCGCCGACCCTCGAGCTCGTGGGCGAGTACCAGATCGACCCCGCGCACACGCGCATCGGTTTCACCGCCCGCCACGCCATGGTCACCAAGGTGCGCGGCACGTTCGGCGAGTTCCGTGGCAACGCGAGCATCGGCGAGGACCCGGCCCGCTCGGGCGTCGAGATCATCATCGCGGCCAACAGCCTGAACACCGGCCAGGAGCAGCGTGACGGGCACGTCCAGGGCGACGACTTCCTCGCCGTGAACGTCTACCCGGAGATCACCTTCCGCTCGACCTCGGTCGAGAAGGACGGCGAGACCTTCACGATCACCGGTGACCTCACGATCCGCGACACCACCAAGCCGGTCACCGTGCCCTTCGAGTTCACCGGCCTCGCCAAGGACCCGTTCGGCAACGTCCGCGCCGGCTTCGAGGGCGCCACCACGATCAACCGCAAGGACTGGGGCATCACCTTCAACGCCGCGCTCGAGACCGGTGGCGTGCTCGTCTCCGACAAGATCGGCCTCGAGTTCGACATCTCGGCCATCAAGCAGGCCTGAGGCCCCTCGAGCAGCACACGACACGGCCCGCGCTCCCCACCGGGGAACGCGGGCCGTCGTGCGTCTACCCGGGCCCGCCCGGTTCCTCGAACTTCACGTCGACCGACTGGTGGTCCTTCTGCCGCTCCTGCTCGGCGTAGGACTTGTAGGCCCGCAGGTCGGCGGCGGTGGTGTCGCGGTCGTCGGGATACATGCTGAACAGGCTGCGCGGGTGCAGCCGGCGCACGAGGACGGCGTCGAGCTCGGCGCAGAGCACGAACACCGACGCCGCCAGGTAGATCCAGGCCAGCAGGCCGATCACGATCCCGAAGAACCCGTACGTCGCGCTCGCGCCCTGCAGGCGGGTGCCGACGAGCCAGGTGCCCACCGACAGCAGCACCTGCCAGCTGACCCCGGCGGCGACCGCCGCGACCAGGCGGTCGCGCAGTCGCCCCGGCCGGGCCGGCAGCAGGTGGTAGGCCAGCAGGAACAGGCCGATGTTGACGAGGGTGCCGGCGAGGGTCGCGACCGCGCGGCCCAGCGCCCCGAGTCCGGTGGTCTCGCCGGCGGCGGTCGCCAGCGTCGAGAGCCCGGCGGTGACCATCACGCCGCAGCCGACCAGCACCACGACCAGCACGCCCTTGCCGTAGGCGACCCCGATGCTCGCGCGCTCGGCCTTCGGCACCGCCCAGACCTCGTCGAGCGCGTGTTGCGCGGCGTGGGTGACGCCCAGGGCGCCGTACACGGCCAGGACCACGCCGACGACGAGACCGGCCACGCTCCCGCTCAGCGTGTGCACGTTGTCGCGGATCTGGTCGCCGATCACCGGCACGTTGCGCAGCGCCGACGACAGCACCGCCTGCTGGGCGGCCGGGTCGTCGTGGAGCACGTAGCCGAGACCCGTCACGCCGAGCAGCAGCAGCGGGAACAGCGAGACCAGGCCGTAGTAGGTCAGGAGGGCGGCCAGGTAGGTGCCCTGGTCGTCGAGGAACTTGTAGATGACGGCGAGGGGCAGCGCGGCCCACCGGTGCCGGCGCTGGAACGCGTCGAACCGCCTCGAGACGCCCATCAGCGCCACCTCCCGACCCTCCCGTCACGTATACCCCGTTCCCGGGGACCACAGCGGGCCACGGAGCGCAGCCGACGACACGGCCGATCGGGGACCGGGGTGGGCGCCGGGCCGCCGGACGCGACACACTGGCGGCCCGACGACGGCGAGGGAGCAGCTGGTGGAGTTCGACGTGCTGGTCGAGGTGCCTCAGGGCAGCCGCAACAAGTACGAGATGGACCACGAATCGGGGCGCCTGCGCCTCGACCGGACGCTGTTCACGGCGACGAGGTATCCCGCCGACTACGGGTACATCGAGAACACCCTCGGTCAGGACGACGACCCGCTGGACGCCCTCGTCCTCGTCCAGCAGCCGACGTTCCCGGGCTGCCTCGTGCGCAGCCGCGCGATCGGGATGTTCCGCATGACCGACGAGGCCGGCGGCGACGACAAGGTGCTGTGCGTCCCCAGCGACGACCCGCGCCTCGAGCACCTGCGCGACATCCACCACCTCGACGAGTACCACCGCATGGAGATCCAGCACTTCTTCGAGGTCTACAAGGCGCTGGAGCCCGACAAGAAGGTCGAGGGCCACGAGTGGGTCGGCCGCGCGGAGGCCGAGAAGGAGGTCCGGGCGTCCCTGGAGCGAGCCGAGAAGGCCGGCTACACGACGTGACCGGAGCGCGCGCATGACCGAGCCCCCGGAGCCGCCGCCCACCATCGCGACGATGCGGACGATCGGCTTCGTGTGGATCGCCGTGGGTGTGCTGGCGATCCTCGGGGGCGCCGTCGCGACGGTGTTCGCGGTGGCGGTGTTCGGTGTGCTCGCCGCCCTGCTGGGCGCCGGCCTCGTGGGCATCCAGCAGGTGCGGGCGCGCTCGGCGATCCGCGCGTCGCGCACCCTCACCAACGCGCCCGTGCCGCCGGCGGATCCCCCGTCGGCCAACCCGGGTCGGCCGCCCGGTCCTCCCCCCGTCGGCGGTCCGCACGACAGCCCCTACGACGAGGGCCCGCTCGAGCCGGAGGACGACCAGCAGGACGACGGCCGCGGCGTCGAGGCCCCCGTCGGGTCGCCCGGCGGGGACGAGGAGGAGCTGTCGATCTCCGAGGAGGAGGACGGCACGGGCTCGCGGACGGCCGAGGACGAGGACCCCGGCGGACGCCGGGACTGACCCGTGCGTGGCCCGGGTACGGACCACGCGACGCTGCTCGACCACCCCGGGGAGACTCCGTGCCGACACCCACCGACGACGACCGCACGCTGCTGACGGTCATCGCGCGCATGACCGCACTGCCCGGCAAGGAGCAGGAGCTGCGCTCCGAGCTCGAGCAGCTCGTCGAGCCGACGCTCGCCGAGGACGGCTGCGTCAACTACGACCTGCACGTCGCCGTCGACGACCCGGCCACGTTCTTCTTCTACGAGAACTGGACGAGCCCCGGGCACCTCGAGGCGCACCTGGGCAACGCGCACCTGGTGGAGTTCGCCGGCAAGCTCGACGAGTACCTCGTCGGCGGCGCCGACGGGCTGGTGATCACCCAGCTGCAGCGGATCAAATGACCTCCACCGCGACCCCGCGCACGGTCGCCTCGGCCATGGCCGAGGCGGCCGCCGCGTGGGTCGACGGCCTCGACGACGAGCAGCGCCCCACCGGCGTCTGGGCGTGGCCGGGCTCGAACGCCGCCGACATCGAGCGGGTGCGCTGGTACTACACGCCCACCGACCACGGCGGCCTGACGATCCACCAGCAGCGGCCCCACCAGCAGCGCGCGGCGATGCGCCTGCTCGCGACGGGACTGTCCGAGGCGGGCTACGTCAGCGCCTCGACGATCATGGGGCTGGAGAACGTCCTCGACCGCACCGAGGGGTTCACCGCCGGCTTCGCCCGCGAGCGCGGCCGCGATCCGGGCATGTACTACCTGCGGGTCTTCGGCGACCCGACCGGCGCCGGCCCGTGGTCGTGGCGCTTCGGCGGCCACCACGTGTCGGTGCACCACCTCGTCGTCGACGGCGAGGCCGTCGCCGGCAGCCCGTGCTTCCTCGGCGCCGACCCGATGGCCTCGCCGCTGCTCGGGGGGCGGGAGCTGCGCCCGCTCGGCGGGGTCGAGGACACCGCGCGCGACCTGCTCCACGCCCTCGACGCCGACCAGCGCGCCCGCGCCGTGCTCACCCCCACCGCGGCCCCCGACATCATCGGCGGGAACCGCGTCCGGCCCGCCCCGGGCGACCGGGTGATCCCGCTGCCGGACCTGTGGCGCGGGCACTTCGAGCAGGAGCTCGAGGACCGCATGTGGTCGATGCACGACAACCTCGAGGCCCAGCTCGGGGTCACCGACGCCGACCGGGAGGCCACAGCGCTCACCGCGACCCCCCGCGGGCTGCCGGCCGCCGAGATGACCGCCGACCAGCAGGCGATGCTGCGCGAGGTGCTGGAGACCTACGTCGGCCGCATGCCGCCCGGGATCGTGGAGCGCGAGCGGGCCCGGTTCGACGGGGACGCCCTGCACGCGGTCGCGTTCGCCTGGGCGGGCGGCATCGAACGCGGCGAGCCGCACTACTACCGGCTGCAGGGGCCGCACCTGCTCGCGGAGTGGGACAACACCCAGCGCGCGGTCAACCACGCCCACTCGGTGTGGCGCGACCCCGGCCACGACTTCGGTCTCGACCTGCTCGGCGAGCACCTCACGGAACACCACGGACGCGGGCACCACGGACACGGGCACGACGCGTGAGCACGTCGGTCGCCGACCCGACGGTCACGCTGCCCGACGGCGTGCTGCGCGGCCGTCGACGTGGCGACGTCGTCGAGTTCCTCGGCATCCGCTACGCCACGGCGGCGCGGTTCGCCCCGCCGCGCGCGCCGGAGCCGTGGACCGGCGTCCGCGAGGCCGTCGAGCGGGGACCGACCGCGCCGCAGCTGCCCGCGCGGGTCGCCGCCGTCACCGGGCCCTCGCCCGACGACGGCACCCCGCAGGACGAGGACTGCCTGCGGGTCGACGTGCGCGCCCCGGCCGCGGCACTCGTTGACGGCGTGCCGCGCCCCGTCCTCGTGTGGCTGCACGGCGGCGCCTACGTCATCGGGTCGGCGGCCACGTCCTGGTACGACACCAGTCGGCTGGTGAGCGACGGCAGCGAGGGCGGGGTCGTCACGGTCAACGTGGGCTACCGCCTCGGCGTGCTGGGGTGGCTCGCCGCGCCGGGGGTGTCCGACGGCAACCTCGGCCTGCTCGACCAGATCGCCGCCCTACGTTGGGTGCGCGACCGCATCGCGGCCTTCGGCGGCGACCCGGGCCAGGTCACGGTGATGGGCCAGTCCGCGGGCGCGCACTCGATCGCCTGCCTCATGACCGTTCCCGAGGCCCGGCCGCTGTTCCGGCGCGCGATCCTGCAGAGCGGCCAGCTCGGGCTCGGCCTGTCGTCCCCGCAGCGGGCCGCCCGCGTCGCGGGGTACGTGACCGAGGGCCTCGAGGGTGGCGACCCGGCCACCGTCGACGTCGAGGACCTGCTCGCCGCCCAGCGCCACGCGATGATCCGCGCGGCCGGCCCCGGCGGCCTCGACTCGTCGCCGGCCTTCGCGCCCGTCGACGGCGTCCCGCCGCTGTCGGCGGGGGTCACCTGGGCCGACGCGGCGTCGGCGGGTCACGACGTGCTCGTCGGGTCGACCGCCGACGAGGCCGAGACGTTCGTGCGCATCAGCCCGGCCCTGTGGGGGCTCAAGCGGCTCCCGGTGCTCGGGCGGCTCACCTCGGCGGGCGCCGGGCTGGCGACGCGGCGCGTGTTCGGGGCGCCGGCGGAGCGGTTCGCGGACGACGCGGCCCGCAGCGGTGCCCGGACGTTCAGCTACCGCTTCACGTGGCGTGCGCCCGTGTCCGGGCTCGGGGCGTGCCACTGCATCGAGCTGCCCTTCCTGTTCGGGGCGCGCGACGCCTGGGAGGGCGCGCCGATGCTGCGCGGTGCCGACTGGGACGACGACGTCGAGCCGCTCGGCGCGGTGGTGCGTGCGGCGTGGCTGCGCTTCGTCCGGACCGGGAACCCCGCGACCGACGCCCTGCCCTGGCCGCCGCACGCGGCGGGCGGTGGGCCGACGGTGGTGCTCGACGCCTCCGTCGCCCGGAACGGGCACACTCGATGATGTCCCCCCGAACTCCGAGGAGAACACGATGTCCCTGATGCGCAGGGTCGCGGCCGCCGGCGCGGCCATCGCCGCCGCGCGGCGCTACGCGCGGCAGAACCCCGAGAAGGTCAACCGCTACGCGGACCAGGCTGCGGCGTTCGTCGACGGCAAGACCGGAGGGCGCTACCGCAAGCACATCGACTCGGCGATGCGCCAGGTCCGCAAGCAGACCAGCGTCCCGGGCCGCACCACCCCGTTCCCCGAGCCGCAGTACTACGGGCCGCAGTCCGCGACGCGCTACCCGAGCCAGCGGACCGACCGTCCGTAGTGATCTCGATGTGACGCCGGCGCCGGCAGTGGGCACAGGACGACCATGGGACTGAACTACCGCGGTCGTCGCAAGCTGGGCCCGCTGCCGGTGTGGCGCAACGTCTCGCGCTCCGAGGGCAACGGGAAGACCGTCTCCTGGACGGTCAAGCTCCTCGGCGTGAGCTGGAACAGCCGCACGAAGAAGAAGACCGTCGACCTGCCCGGTGGCTACTCCTACACGTCGGACTGACATGGGTGCCGTGCTGATCACCGGCGCCACCGACGGCCTCGGTCGCGCCCTCGCCCACGACCTCGTCGGGCGCGGTCACGAGGTGCTCGTCCACGGCCGCGACCCCGAGCGGCTCGCCGCGACCGTCGACGAGATCCGCGCCGCGACCGGTGTCGAGGTCGCCTCGTACCGCGCCGACCTCGCCGAGCTCGCCCAGGTGCGCGAGCTCGCCGACCGCGTCGCCGCCGACCACCCGGCTCTCGACGTGCTGGTCAACAACGCCGGGATCGGGGCCGACGTCCCGGGGGGCGGGCAGCGCCAGGAGAGCGTCGACGGGTACGAGCTCCGGTTCGCGGTCAACTTCCTCGCGGGCCACCTGCTGACCCGCCGGCTGCTCCCGTCCCTGCAGGCGGCGGGCACCGAGCGCGGCCCGGCGCGGATCGTCATGGTGTCGTCGGCCGGGCAGGCGGCGATCGACTTCGACGACGTCATGCTGGAGCGCGGCTACTCGGGCTGGCGGGCCTACTGCCAGAGCAAGCTCGCGCAGATCCTCGACGCCTACGACCTCGCCGACGAGCTCGACCCGGGCGTCGTCACGGCGACGGCCCTGCACCCGGCCACCTACATGCCGACGAAGATCGTGCCGTCGCCGATCAGCACGATCGCCGAGGGCGTGGCGGCGACGGCGCGGCTCGCGGTGGACCCGGAGCTCGCCGGCGTCACCGGGCGGTACTTCAACGGCGTGCGCGAGGCCCGGCCCGATCCGCAGGCGCAGGACCCGCAGGCGCGGGCGCGGCTGCGGGCGATCGCCGACGATCTGACCCAACCCTGACGGGAGGTGTCAGCCTTCACCCGGCAGGATGATCGCGTGACCCACCTCGAGAGCGCGTTCAGCATCGACCTCTGGGAGACGGCGGAGGGCGACGCCCTGGCCGAGCCGGAGGGCCGGGGGCCGGCGACGGGTCGGGCGCTGATCCGCAAGACCTACTCCGGCGCCCTGCAGGGCACGGCGGTGGGCGAGATCCTCACGACCCAGGGCGAGGGTGGGGCGGCGTACCTCGCGCAGGAGCGCGTCGTCGGCGAGCTCGACGGCCGGACGGGCAGCTTCGTGCTCCAGCACGGCGCCGCCGGCGGGGACGGGCAGGAGATGCGCCAGTGGGCGTTCGTCGTCGCCGGGTCCGGCGCCGGCGACCTCACCGGTCTGAGCGGCACCGGCGTGGTGGCGCACGAGCTGCTGACCCTCGACTACGAGCTGCCCTGATGGCGTTCACCGAGGCGCCCGACGGCACCCACCGCTACCGCGCGACGTGCACCTGGTCGGGCTCGACCGGGGCCGGCTACGACGCCTACGACCGCGCCCACCGCGTGGAGTCGCCGCCGGCCGCCGCCGCGCTCGAGCTCTCCAACGACCCGTCGCTCGGCGGCGACGCGTCACGCCTCGACCCCGAGCAGCTGGTGCTCGCCGCGGCGTCCTCGTGCCAGCTGCTCTCGTTCCTGGCGATCGCCGCCCGGGCGCGGGTCGACGTCACCGATTACCGCGACGACGCCGAGGCGGTGATGTCGCACGACGAGGGTCCGGCGCGGATCGCCGGGATCGTGCTGCGCCCGCAGATCACCGTGGCGCCGGGCCCGAGCGTCCCGCGCGTGGAACGGCTCGTGCACCTCGCCCACGGCGAGTGCTACATCGCGAACAGCCTCGCGACCCCGGTGGCCGTGGAGCCCGCGATCACGTACTCCGTCAGTTAGGCAGCAGCTCGGCCATCCGGGCGCGGTAGCGGGCGACGTTGTCGAGCTTGATCTGCTCGTAGCCCCGCACCATGTCCGGCAGGCCGGCGATCTCGACGGCGCGGTCCGTGTCGTCGAGGGTCAGCAGCGTCGGGATCAGCCCGCGGTACTCCGCCACCAGCTCCCGCTCGACGCGACGGACCTCGGCGACACCGAACGGGTCGAGGCGCGTCCCGCGCAGGCGGCGCATCGCCCGCAGGGTGCGGTAGCCCGGCCGGAACCAGCGGCCCAGCGTGATCTTGCGCTGCATGCCGACCGCCCGGAGCACCGGCGGGTGGAGCTTCCACGCGTACCGGGCGCCGTCGCCGAACTGCGCGCGCACCGAGGCCTCGAGCGCGGGGTCGAGCGAGAGCCGCGCGACCTCGTACTCGTCCTTGTACGCCATGAGCTTGTACAGCCCGGTGGCGATGGCCTCGGCCAGGAGCGGGTCGGCGTCCACGGTGCCCGCGACCACCGACGCGTACTGCCGCGCGTAGTCCGCGTCCTGGTACGCGACGAGCTCGGGCACCCGGACACCGACCAGGCGCGCCAGCCCGCTGTCCGCCGGGGCCCCGATCGACGCGACGATCTCCGCCGCCTCCGCGGCGCCGCGCGCGTCCAGCCCCGGCACCCCGGTGTCGGGGCCGGTGCCCGTCGCCGCGGCGACGACGGCCGCGAACGCCGTCGGGTCCGCGACGGCCTGGCGGCCGCGCCGGAACGCCTGCAGGTTCTTCTCCACCGCCGCGCCGTTGAGCGTGAACGCCTCCTCGACCGCCGAGGCGGGCAGCGGCAGCGCGCCGGCCTGGAAGGCCGCGCCGAGCAGCAGCGTGAGCGCGAACTGGTCGTCACCGAACAGCGCCTCGCTCAGCGCGCGGGCGTCGACGACCACCCCGGCGTCCTTCCGGGTCCGTTCGGTGATCCGCTTCAGCACTGCGTCGGCGTCCGGGAACGAGACCGTCGGGTCGACGACCATCGCGCCGGTCGCCACCTTCGCCGACGAGATCGCGGCGACCGTGCGCCATGAGGAGGTGGTGGCGAGGTTCGAGGGCTCCGCGGCGACCAGCAGGTCGGCGCCGAGGTAGAGGTCGCACTCGCCCTCGGCCGCACGGCCCGCCGCCTCGAGCGACGCCCGGCTGATCTTGAGGTCGGAGACGACCGCGCCGCCCTTCTGGGCGAGGCCGGTCTGGTCGAGGCCGCGCACGTGGCGCCCGGCCACGAGCCCGGCGGTGGCGAGCACCTGGGACACCGTCGTGACCCCGGTGCCGCCGATCCCCGCGAGCCGCACGGTGAACGCGTCGGGGTCGACCAGCGCGCGCGGGGTCGCGAACGCGTCGGGGCCGAGCGGTTCTGCGCGAAGGGCACCGTCACGCGCTCTAGGCGCGCGAAGGGCACCTTCGGCCGAATCCGCGGAGCCCGGCTCGACGGTCAGGAACGCCGGGCAGTCGCCGTCGAGGCAGGAGTAGTCCTTGTTGCACGACGCCTGGTGGATGCGGGTCTTGCGGCCGAACTCGGTGTCGACCGGCGTGACCGACAGGCAGTTCGACGTCTGCCCGCAGTCGCCGCAGCCCTCGCAGACGCGCTCGTTGATCATCACGCGGGTGCTCGGGTCGGCGATCGTGCCGCGCTTGCGCTTGCGGCGCTTCTGGGCCGCGCACTCCTGGTCGTGGATCAGGACGGTGACGCCCGGGGTGTCCGCGAGGACCCGCTGGGCCTCCTCGTAGCGCGACCGGTCCCAGACGTCGACGCCCTTGGCGAGGCGGACGCCCTTGTACCGCGAGCGGTCCTCGGTGGTGACGATGATCCGCGCGACGCCCTCGGCCTGCAGGCTCCTCGTGAGCGCCGGCATCGACAGCGCGCCGACGGCGTCCTGCCCGCCGGTCATCGCCGCGGCACCGTTGTGGAGCAGGCGGAAGGTCAGGTGCGACCCGGCGGCGACGGCGGCGCGCACGGCCAGCGAGCCGGAGTGGTGGAACGTCCCGTCGCCCATGTTCTGCACGAAGTGGTCGGCATCGACGAACGGCTCCATGCCCAGCCAGTGCGCGCCCTCGCCGCCCATCTGGCTCAGGCCCGTGACCTCGCCGACCTGCTCCTCGGGCATGAGCAGCACCATCGTGTGGCAGCCGATGCCGGCGCCGACGAGCGAGCCCTCGGGGATCGCGGTGGTCGAGGTGTTGTGGGGGCAGCCCGAGCAGTAGAACGGGGTGCGGTGCCCGCCCTCGACGGGCGTCAGCGACAGCTCGATGCGGCTGCGGCGGGCCTTCGCGTCGCGCCAGGCGACCACCGACGGGAACGACCCGTGCGCGAGCAGGCGCCCGCCGAGCCGGCGGGCGACGACGTCGGGGTCCAGGTCACCGTGCTCGGGGAAGAGCGCGGCGCCGTCGGGACCCCGCTTGCCGTGGACGGCCGGTGCGCCGGCGCGGCCGTAGAGCCGCTCCTTGATCTGGGTCTCGAGGAACGCCCGCTTCTCCTCGACGACGACGATCTCGTCGAGGCCGTCGGCGAAGCGGTCGACGATCCCCGGCTCGAGCGGCCAGGGCATGCCGACGCGCAGCAGGCGCACGCCGCGCCGAGCGAGCTCGGCGTCGTCCAGCCCCAGGGTGTCGAGGGCCTGGCGCAGGTCGAGCCAGCTCTTGCCGCCCGCGACGACGCCGACCCGCGCCGGGCCGTGGCCGACGATGCGGTCGAGGCCGTTGGCGGCGGCGTAACGGCGGGCGATCTCGAGCCGGGCGCGGTAGAGGTCGCGCTCGATCGGCCCGAGGTGCGGCTGCAGCAGCGTCGCCGACGGCGTGTGCACGTACTCGCGGCCGTCGATCGTCACGTCCGGGGCGACGATGCGCACGCGGTCCGGGTCGACGTCGACCGTGCCGGAGCCGTCGGCGACGGCGGTGACCATCTTCAGCGCGGTCCACAGCCCGCTCGCGCGCGAGAGCGCGACGGCGTGGCGGCCGAGGTCGAGGACGTCCTGCGAGTCGGCGGGGTAGAGCACCGGGACGGCCATGTCGGCCAGCGCCGCTTCGGAGGCGCAGGGCACGCTCGACGACTTCGCCGCGGGGTCGTCGCCGACGAACGCGACGGCGCCGCCGCGCGGGTGGGTGCCGGTGAGGTTGGCGTGACGCAGGGCGTCGGTGGCGCGGTCGAGGCCGGGCGCCTTGCCGTACCAGTAGCCGACGACCCCGTCGCGGGTGAGCGAGCCGGTGGCGGCGGCGAGCTGGGTGCCCTCCACCGCCGTGAGGGCGAGCTCCTCGTTGAGGCCGGGCGCGAAGACGACGTCGTGCTCGGTGAGCAGGTCGCGGTGGCGGGCGAGCTCGAGGTCGTAGCCGGCGAGCGGCGAGCCCTCGTAGCCCGAGACGTAGCCCCCGGTGCGCAGGCCCGCGGCACGGTCGGCGCGGTGCTGGTCGAGGGGCAGGCGCACGAGGGCCTGGACGCCGGTGAGGTGCACGCGGCCGGTGGTCAGGGCGTAGCGGTCGCGCAGCGTCCGGGGGCGCTGCGGGCCGTCGCCCCGGTCGTCGCCGTGGGGGACGTCGAACGCGGGTGGGCGGACGTCGACGGTCATGGGGCACCTCCTCGGCGGGCGGACGTCCGGGCGGGTGGTCCCCGGCGTCCGGCCACGCTTCTCGCGGTGGCACGAAAGGTAGGGAGTTACTCTCCAGTGGTCTAGTGTCATCCAGATCGACTGGGCCACCGGTCCAGTCATGCGGGCTCCTGATTGATCCCCTTCGGCCAATGGACGACACGTGGACCTCGACGACCTCGACCGCGCCCTGCTGCTCGCGCTGCTCGAACGCCCGCGGGCCGGCCTCCGCGAGCACGCGCGGGCGCTCGGCATCGCCCGCGGCACCGCCCAGGCACGCTTCCTGCGGCTGCAGGAGCGCGGGGTCATCGTCGGGTTCGCCCCGCACGTGAACCCGGAGGCACTGGGCTTCGACGTCCACGCGTTCGTCACCCTGCACATCACGCAGGGCCGCCTGGACGACGTCGCCACGCGTCTGGAGGCCGTCGCCGAGGTCGTCGAGGTGCACAGCATCACCGGCGACGGCGACCTCTGGGCCCGGGTGGTCGCCCGGACCAACGCGCACCTGGAGCAGGTGGTCCAGGGGATCATCGGCACCCCGGGTGTGGAGCGCACCCGCACGGAGATCGCCCTCACCGAGCGGGTCGCCCACCGCGTCCTGCCGCTCGTGCGCGCCCTCCCCCGCGGACGCCGGGGCACGGACGCCGGACACGACGCTTGACCTCGACGGGACTCGAGGTCCCACCGTGGAGGGCATGAGCACCGCCGTGGACACCGGACTGCCGGCCTCCGTCGTCGCCGAGTACCTCGACCGGGTCGGCCTGCCCGGCGAGCGACCGACGCTGGCCGAGCTCACCCGGGCGCACGTCGCCGCGATCCCCTTCGAGAACGTCGACGTCGTCCTCGGGCGCCACCCCGGGATCGGCCTCGACGTCGTCGTCGACAAGCTCGTCCTCCGACGCCGCGGCGGCTACTGCTACGAGCACGCCCGCCTGATGGCCGCCGTGCTGGAGCACCTCGGGTACGAGGTGCGGCCCGTCATGGCGCGCGTCCAGGCCGACCGCGGCGGCCCGCGCACGCACCGGGCCCTGGTGGTGGACGAGCAGCTCGTCGACGTCGGCTTCGGGGCGAGCATGCTGGTGCCGATGCCGCTGCGCGACGGGGTCGTCGTCGACCAGGCCGGCTGGCCGCACCGGCTCGAGCGCGAGGGCCGCGAGTGGACGCTCGTGCGGTCCACCCGCGGCGGCGAGGAGCGGGCGTACCGCCTGGACCCGGAGCCGTCCGAGCCGGTCGACGACGAGGTCGCGCACCACTTCACGGCGACCCACCCCTCGTCGCCGTTCACGGGCCAGCTCGTCGTGATGCGGCTGGCCGAGGGCGTGAGCCGCCGGCTCGTGCGCACCACCCTGACCACGGAGTACGCCGACGGGCGCGTCGAGGAGCAGGAGGTGACCGACGTCGTCGACGCCCTGGCCTCGCTCGACGTCGACCTCGACGACGACGAGGCCGCGGCGTTGCGGACCTGGTGGTCTACTCAGCGACGTGATCAGTGAGCTCGCACTCGACAGCGCGTCCGAGCGGGTGGCCGACGGGGTGCACGAGATCGTCCTGTCCGACCGCTGGGGTCTCGACGACGGGCGCCTGAACGGCGGGTACCAGCTCAGCGTCGCGCTGCGGGCGCTCGCGGGCGAGGTCCCGCTGCCCGACCCCGTCGTGGCCTCGGCGTCCTACCTGCGCCCCGCGATGCCGGGGCCGGCGCGAGTGCTCACCGAGGTGGTGCGGGCCGGGCGCCGTCTGGCCACGGGCACGTCGCGGATCGTGCAGCCCGGCCCGGACGGCGGGGAGCGCGACGTGCTGCGCCTGGAGGCCACGTTCGCGGACCTCGCCGCGAGCCCGGCCGAGCCGCACGACCTGACCGCGGCGCCGGAGCTCCCGCCGTTCGACGCGTGCACCACGTTCGGCGGCGCCGACGCACCCGCGTCCGTCGCGGCGGTCGGCCGGCGGATGCGCTACGGGGTGACGGAGATGCCGGGCTGGACCCGCGGCGACCCCTCGGGCGATCCTCGCGCGGAGTTCTGGTTCGCCCTGGCCGACGGGTCGGACGCGACGCTGCTCGACCTCGCCTTCGTCGTCGACGGGGCGGCGCCGGTGGTGCTCGAGCTCGGCCGCGGGTCGAGCACCGCCCAGCTCACGGTGCACCTGCGCGAGCACCCCGCGCCCGGGCCGCTGCGGTGCCGCACGGTGACGAACCACCTCTCCCACGGCCTGCACGAGGAGGACGTGGAGGTGTGGGACTCCGCGGGACGGCTGGTCGCGCAGTCGCGTCAGCTGGCGCTGCTGCTGTAGGCGCTCGGCGGTCAGAACGGTGGGTCCCCGTCGTAGGAGCTCCGGATCGGGGTGGTGGTCCTCGTCGGGCGGGCCTTCTGGGTCGGCGCGACCTTGCGGTACCAGTCGGGGTCGATGTCGTCGCCGGCGTCGGTGCGGTCGTCGGACCAGCCGTCGTCGGGGAGGGGTCGGGGTGCGGCGGCGGGCCGTGGCGCCGGGAGCGGTTCGGTGACGCGCTTGGGGTGGCTGGTGTAGGTGATGCCGGCGCGGGTGCGGATGACGAACTGTCCGGGGCTGGGTTGGCGGACCGTCCATGGGGCGTGGTGTTTGGCGCGGTGATCGTGGGTGCACCAGGCGCCGAGGTTCCACGAGGAGGTGGGCCCGCCCCGGGCGTGGGCGAGGGTGTGGTCGAGGTCGGCGTTGTGGGCGGGGCGCCGGCACCAGGGCGCGACGCAGTGCCGGTCGCGGACCCGGATCCAGCGGTCGAGTTCGGCGCCGGGACGCCGCCGGGCCCGGTCATCGGGTCCGGCGTTGTGGTCCGGAGGCGCGCCGGGCCGCCCGAGGTCGGCGAGCCGCTGCTGCAGTTCCCGCAGCAGCGGCGCCCAGTCGGGGTGGTCGTCGGGGTCGAGGGCGGCGAGCAGTGTCGTCGGAACGTGGAGTTCGACGATCGATGCCCGGCGTCCCCGCGCCCGAGCCGGGCGGCGGGGGTCGGGTGGTCGGCGTCGGGCGAGCAGGACGTGCTGGAGGCGGCCCTGGTCGTCGGTGAGCACGACACGCCATTCGCCGCTGCGGTGGCGCAGGGCGAGCGTGCGGGCGTCACCGGCGAGGACGGCGCCGTAGCCGGGGACGCTGCCGGGGTGCTCGTCGAGCCCGAGGGCGGTGGTCAGCCGCAGCCGCACCTCCACGCAGCCCTCCCGGATCCGGCCCGGACCGGTGTCGGGCGGATCGAGCGGCACCGCGGGGTCGAGCACGGCAGGCAGGTCGGGGAGGTCGAGGACGCCCTGCTCCGACGGTGAGCGCGGCGCTGGCACGGTCGCGACGAGATCGTCGTCCGGGTCCTCGCCGGGGTCCTCGCCGGGGCCGTCGTCGTCGGGGCCGTTGTCGTCGGGACCGCTGTCGTCGGGGCCGTCGTCACCGGTGTCGTCCCCGCCGCTGGCGTCGTCGGGGTCTTGCGGGGTGTTCTGGGCGTGGTACTCGGCGGCGAGCAGCAGCGCGATGGTGCGGTCGTCCATCCCGGCGGTGGAGCCGTCGAGCAGCCGCAGCCCGACCTGCAGTCGCAGCACCCCGATCGGGGTGAGGACACCGAGGTGGCGGACCGTGGCGGCGAGCGCGTCGATGCGGGCCTGGGAGGCGATGCCGTCGGGGGCGGGCGCGTCGCAGAACGACAGGTTCGCGGTGCCCGACGGGGTCGGCGAGAGGAGCACCCGCGCCCGCGCCTCGGCACGCTGGCGGCGCCGCTGGGCCCAGTCCGGGTCCAGCGCCGTCGCGACCTGCTCGATCCGCTCGATCAACGCCCCGACCGGCAGCTCCGGCGCCTCGGGCAGCACGATCCGGCACACCTCGTGGGCGTGGTCGTCGGTGAGGTCGCGGGTCTGGTCGCAGATCGTGCGGGCCTTGGGTTCGTCGAGCCACCCGCCGTACAGCGCGTTGCCGACCTCGGGCAGCCGCTGCTGCAGGTCGTCGGCCAGGTCGAGCTTGCGCGAGGACATGGTGCGCGACCAGCCCAGCTGGGCCGAGACCTCGTCACCGGAGAACTCGTCGCACGACGACAGCCGCTCGGTGCGACCAGCCTGGGCGCGCCCCAGATGGTGGATGCCTTCGAGCAGCTCGGCCGTCGCCCGGTTCTGCGACCGCCACCGGCCCCGCACGTACGCGGCCAGATCCTCGCCCGTCAACGCGGCCGGCGACAGGCACTCCAGAGCAGCGGCCAGCTCCGCGCCGGGCGCGAGAGCGTCCAGCTCGGCCACCAGGCCGACCCGGACACCGTGGTCGATGCTCACGACCAGAACGCTAGCCCCGACCCCCGACAGTGACGGCCCACCGAAGGTCCTCCACAGCGACCGGCGAGGTCACAGCACGATAACGATCCCCTGCTCGGAGGCCCCTACGTCCAGTACAGGACCCGCGCCGCGGGCAGGCGCTCCGCGAGCTCGGAGGTCACGTGGGCGCGCAGATCCGCCATCACGTCGTCGGGGTAGACGTGCTTCACCGCGCCGAACTTCCCGCGCTTGGTGCGCCGCTGCTCGGGGTCCATCTCGAGGCGGGTGCGCGGGTACCAGCTCTCGAGGGTCTCCTTGCTCCCCGGCGTGAACCGGTGGGTGATGCACTCGGCGGTGAGGTCGAGGTCGTCGATCCCCTCGAGCGCCGCCGCGACCCGGGCGAGCAGGTCGGAGTACGCCGCCCGCCAGTCACCGACGGGCATGATCGGCGCGATCGTCAGACCCACGGGCCAGCCGGCACGGGCGAGCGTCGCGAGCGCGTCGATGCGTTTCCCGACCGGATCGGTCCCGCCCTCGAAGCGGCCCACCACCGACTCCGGGCCGACGGAGAACCGCAGGCGCGTGCGACCGCCGTGCGGCAGGTCGAGCAGCCCTGCGACGTCGGCGAACTTCGTCGTCGCCCGCAGCTGCACCGGGCCGCCGAAATCGTGGGTCCCGACGTGGCGGATCGCCGCCGAGAGACTGCCGGTGACGTGCTCGATGCCCAGCGGGTCGGTGTAGCAGGACGCCTCGAAGGTCGTCCCCTCCGCGGCGCGGTCGACGTTCGTCGAGGTGATCGTGCCGTGGCCGACGTAGGCGTCGAGGCCGGCGAGGATCTCCTCGAGGTCGCCGTTGACGCGGGTCATCGGCGGGCCGGCCAGCGACCCGGCGAGGTAGCAGTACTGGCAGTGGGCCGGGCAGCCTCGGGCGAGGTCGACCCGCCAGTCGGCGCTCGGCGGGATGGGGTCGAGCTTCCGCGCCGACGCCGGGCTCGTCACCACCGCCAGCGTCGACTTCGCACGGGCGTAGGTCTCGCGCTCGGTCTCCCCGCGCACACCGGTGATGCGGTCGCCACGCAGCAGCTCGACGTCGTCGACGCCGGCCGCCGCGCACCGTCGGAGGATCTCGGCGGTGTGCGGGTGCTCCTGCGCGGACCGGGTGACCAGGACGCGCTGCGGGGTCCAGAGGCGGGTGGTGGGCGGGGCCGGGAGGGATGTCGTCATCGCACCCACGTCAACGCACCGCACGTTCGGCGACTTCCGCCCGAACGGGGTGATTGGTCCCTCCGGGCGCGGGATACTCGGCCGCATCCGGCAGTGGTGCCGGTCACATCCGTTCAGCCCACCCGGGAGGTCCCGTGTCCGCCCCGTCCTCCGGTCCCGACCTGCGCCCCGCGGCGCTCGACGACGCGGCCCTCGACGACCTGCGCCGTGTCGAGGAGCGCATCGGCATCCCGCTCGTCGCGTACGAGGCCGAGAGCCCCTACGCCGAGCTCACCGACGAGCAGCTCGCCGAGATCCGGCGCGCCGAGAGCGCCCTCGGCGTCCGGCTGCTGGCCTACCGCCCCGCCTGACGGGTCGGGCCCACCTCGGCGACCGTGCTCATGGCGCGTCGGCGGTCGCGGGATCGGCGGTGGCGGGATCGGTGGTGGCGGGATCGGTGGCCGCGTACCGCGGCGCCAGCTCCTCCCAGGCGGCCAGGAACGCCGGCCCGGAGCAACCCTCGGACCCCACGTCACGCCCGTCCAGGTGCACGGCGAGGTTGTCGAGGTGTAGGTGCCACCCGGCCCCGTACTGCACGACGTCGACCTCGAGGAGGGTGTGGTCGAGGCGCAGGAGGGTCTGCGCGCCGTCGGGAACGAGGCGCAGCAGGAGCTCCGAGGCCGGTTCGCCGGTGTAGTACCAGGTCAAGCGCAGCTCGTGCGGCGGGTCCCAGATGGTCACTGTGCACGTGGCCGTCTCCGCACCGCTCATGCGCAGCACGAACGTCGCGTCGGGACCGGGCGCGCCCGACTCGACGGGTGCCAGCCAGTCGCTCAGCCGCGCGGGGTCGGTGAGCGCGTCCCACACCCGGGCGGCCGGGGCCGCGATGCGGCGCTCGAGGTGGACGGTGCCGGCGGCGCGGTCCACGGCGCCGAGGAGATCGGTCATGAGGTGCTCCCATCGTGGTCGTTCTCGAGGTGGCGTTCGAGGGCGTCGAGGCGCCCGGCCCAGAAGCGGGTCTGGCGCGCCGCCCAGCCGGCGAGCTCGTCGAGCGGGCCGGGATCGAGGCGGTAGACGCGGCGCTGCGCGTCGGCCGTGCTGGTGACCAGCCCGGCCTCACGCAGCACCTTGAGGTGCTTGGACGCGGTGGGCTGGCGGATCCCGAACCGCTCGGCGGCGAGCTCGGCGAGCTCCCCCGCCGTCACCTCACCCCGATCGGCCAGCCGCTCGACCATCGAGCGTCGCACCGGATCCGCCACCGCCTGGAACACGTCCACGACCCGTACTTTGCCATACAGCTATATAGCTGACAAGCGATTCAGAAGGTCCTGGTTTCGCCGCGGGGAATCCGTGACAGTGGTTCGGGTCACAACGACGCGGCGGAGGTGCGGGCATGCCCACGGTGGAGACGGTGCGGGGTCCGGTGGACACCGGGGATCTGGGCACGACGCTGATGCACGAGCACGTGTTCGTGCTGTCGCCGGACGTCATGCAGAACTACGGGGACGAGTACTGGGACGAGGAGGTCCGGGTCGCCGACGCGATCGAGAAGCTGCGCCGCCTGCGCGAGCTGGGCGTCACGACGATCGTCGACCCCACCGTCGTCGGGCTTGGCCGCTACATCCCCCGCGTCGCGCGGATCAACGCCGAGGTCGACCTGAACATCGTCGTCGCCACCGGCCTCTACACGTTCGACGAGATCCCCCACTTCCTGCACTACCGCGGCCCCGGCACCGTGCTCGGTGGGGACGAGCCCATGACCGAGATGTTCGTGCGCGACATCCGTGAGGGCATCGGCGGCACCGGGATCAAGGCGGCGTTCCTCAAGGGCGTCGTCGAGGAGCGCGGCCTCACGCCCGACCAGACCCGCATCCAGCACGCGATCGCGGCCACCCATGTCGAGACGGGTGTGCCGATCACCGTGCACACCAACGCCGCCCACCAGACGGGGCGGCTGGCGCTCGATCTCTACGAGAAGGCAGGCGTCGACCTCACCAAGGTCGTCGTCGGGCACGCCGGGGACAGCAACGACCTCGACTACCTGCGCGAGATCGCCGACCGCGGCGCCACGATCGGCGCCGACCGGTTCGGCGTCGACGTCTTCAACCCGACCGACCAGCGGGTGGCCACCATCGCCGCACTCTGCGCGGAGGGGTACGCCGAGAAGATCGTGCTGTCCCACGACGCGTCCTGCTACATCGACTTCTTCTCCGGCGACAGCCAGGCGACGAAGGAGCAGATGCTCCCGAACTGGCACTACGAGCACATCCACCGCGACGTGCTCCCCGCGCTGCGCGAGCAGGGCGTCTCCGACGAACAGCTCACGACGATGCTGGTCGAGAACCCGCGGCGGTACTTCTCGTGAGCCCCGAACCCCTGCCCCCCGAGCACCTGACCCCCGAACCCCTGCCCCGCGGCCCCGCGCCGTTCGACACGACGGGCATCACCCGCGGCGACGACGGCATCGCGCGCTACGACCACCTCGCCCCGTCGGTGGTGGCGATGGTGCGGGCGTCGGTGGAGCGCCACCCCGACGTGGAGGCGGTGGTCGAGGTCGGGGGCGAGCGCGTCACGTACGCCGAGCTGTGGGAGCGCGCGGCCCGGGTCGCCGGCGGCCTGGTCGGCGACGGCATCACCCGCGGCGACCGGGTGGCCTCGCTGCTGCCGGCGGGCCTGGACTGGGTGGTCGGCTTCCTCGGCACCCTGCTCGCCGGCGCCGTCGCCGTGCCGGTGAACACCCGCTTCGCCGCGCCGGAGATCGAGCACGTGCTCACCGACTCCGGGGCCGCCGCCGTGCTGCGGGCCGGGTCGCCGCTGCCCGAGGGGAACCCCGAGGCCCTCGAGGACCTCGTCCCCGGCGACCTCGCGGCGATCTTCTACACCAGCGGCACCACCGGCCGCCCCAAGGGCGCACGCACCACCCACGGCAACTTCCTGTCCAACGTCGAGACCGCGATCCGCGTCATCGGCATCGACCGCGCCGACGGACCGACGCTGCGCAACCTCGTCTCGGTCCCGCTGTTCCACGTCACCGGCTGCAATTCGCAGCTGCTCGTCCAGCTCGGTCTGGGCGGGACGACGGTGGTGCTGCCGACGTTCCAGGCGGACGCGTTCGTGCGCACGATCGTCGAGGAGCGCATCGACACGCTGGTCTCCGTCCCCGCGATCTACGGGCTGACGCTGGCCCGCGGCGACCTCGACGTCGACCTCTCCGGCGTCCGCCGCGCGACCTACGGCGGCGCGCCCATGGCGCCCGACCTGGTCCGGCGGCTCCAGGAGCGCCTCCCGCGGGCCCGGCTCGGCAACGGGTTCGGGCTGACCGAGACCTCCTCGATCTCCACGTTCCTGCCCCACGAGTGGGCGGTGGAGCACGCCGACTCCGTCGGCTTCGCCGCCCCGGTGGTCGACCTCGCGCTGGCCGACGTCGACGACGCCGGCGTCGGGGAGCTGCTGATCCGGGGCCCGAACGTCGTCGACGGGTACTGGCAGGCCCCGGAGGCGACGGCCCGGACCTTCGTCGACGGCTGGCTGCACAGCGGGGACCTCGCCCGCGTCGACGACGGGCTGGTCCGGGTGGTCGACCGCGCCAAGGACGTGATCAACCGCGGCGGCGAGAACGTCTACTCGGTCGAGGTCGAGAACGCCCTCGCCGGCGCACCCGGGGTGGCCGACGCGGCCGTCGTCGGGGTCCCGGACGACGTCATGGGCGAGAAGGTCGGCGCGGTGCTGGTGGGCGGGAGCGTCGACGTCGACGCCGTCCTCGCCTACCTCGACACGCAGCTCGCCGACTTCAAGGTGCCCCAGTTCGTCGTCGTCACCACCGACCCCCTGCCGCGCAACCCCGGCGGCAAGTTGCTCAAGCGGACCCTGCGCGACGGCACGGACTGGGGGCGGCCGGTGCGCGGTCGCTGACCGTCGAAATCGCACGCGGGCGACCACTCGGCCCTACCGGTTCCGCCGTTGACGCGCCACGGTGCAGTCTGATCCGTGTGTGCTCGGTCTTCCGCACGGCGCGGTGCTCCTCGCGGGCGCATCATCCGCGCATGGACGACATGACGGTGCCGATGAGCACCATTTCGACGTGGCCTGACGAACAGGTCCGCCTGGCCTACACGCTCAAGTCCGAGGACGTCCGGAGGCTACTCCAACTACCCTCTGATCACCCCGCTCGGGCGCGCGAATTGTCCGCCGCCCAATCGGGTAGCGAATTGTTCGGGCTCGAGCTCGTCCGGCGCGGTCTCCATTAGGCGCCGTACCATCGGAGACCCTTCACGGTGGCGCAGCCCGGCACCGCCTGCCGGACGAACCGGCAAGCGGTTTCACGCCTTCCCGTCTCAGGGCTCACGAATGTCGATGACCGAGCCCTGGTTGAAGCCGGCCATCTCGGTGTCCGGGCCACCCTTGGGGTTCTGGTTGGTGATGACGATCGTGAGCTGGTACACGCCCTCGGGAAGGAGACCCAGAGGGGTCACTTTCAGGTCGAGCTGATACGGATGCCCGTCGGTGGGCACGACGTCCGTCTTGCCCTCCGCGATCTTGGCGCTGAACAACAGCGTCAGACCCGACGCGTAGACGGACACGGTCCACTCACCGCCCAAGAACTGGACGTTGGCCCCGTCGAGCTGAAAGTTGACCTGGACGGTGAAGTCCTGGTTGATGTCCAGGATGTGGTTTACCACGGCACCCGGATCGATCACGGTCACGCTGTCCGTGGCTGTGATCGCACTGGCTGGCGGTGTGTCAAACATAGTGCTTCTCCTTCTCGGTCGGGTCGGAGGCATGCGGCTGTCCGATGGTTGCCCACCAAGAAAGAGTCCCCCGACGCCTCAACCATGTGCGAGAACGGTGAGACGGTAAAGGGCCATTCAGGTTGCGTTCGAAAATGATGACGGAACGTTCTTACTCTTCGATGTCGCTACGATGCAGACGGTCACGCAACGACTCGACCGTTCTTGAGCGACGACCGCGATCCACTTCGTAATCATTCCGACTCCACGCCTCCGAACGGCTCACGGAACTCGGAGGAACTGGTGAAGCATTCGGGTCATCCGAGGGCGAGTCGCCGGATTTGATTGACGACGCGAACACTTTCACCGATCTCCACCGCCGATGGTCCGGCGATGATCGCCTCACTCGGGCGCCGAGGACGGCCCGACGAGGACCACGTCGAGGCGGCGGGGCCCGTGGACGCCCTCGACGCGGTCGAGCTCGATGTCGCTGGTGGCCGAGGGCCCGGAGACGAACGTCAGCGGGTGGGTGGGGTCGAGGCGCGCGACGCCCTCGGGCACGGAGGACACGACGTCGGCGGCCCGGACGACGCACACGTGGTGGTCGGGGACGAGCGAGATCGCCCGCCGCCCCTGGTCCGGCGCGAGCGCGTCGAGGACGAACGTCCCGGTGTCGGCGATCGCGACCGCGGCCCCGGTGACCACGGCGTCGACCGCGTCGAGCTTCGCCACCGACAGTGGCGGCTCGTCGGGCCGCACGCGGGCGGTGACCTCGCCGAGCCAGCGCGCCGGCAGGCCGGGTGGCGCGACGAACGTCGTGACGCCGGCGCTCTCCAGGATGTCCGCGATCGTCGCCGAGACGTCGTCCTCGTCGGCGACGCGGTGCACGGTGGCCTTGTAGTCGGTGAGGGTCTCGGTCAGCCGGTCGACGACCTCGGGCGATCCGGGCGGCGCGGTCCCCGTCCGCCGGTACTCCCGCGGCACCTCCGGGGCGGTGGCGCCGCCGGCGTCCCGGGCCGCCCGCAGCCGCGCGAGCACCTCGTCGCGCGAGCTCACGACGACGGCCCGCGGGTGCGCGCCCACCACTGCCGGAACGTCTCGGCAGGCGGCGTCGGCATGTCCCGGGCGCCGAACCACGCCGCCGCGCCCGGCCCGGGCACCGAGCGGATGCGGCCCGAGCGCCCGATCAGCCGCCCCAGCTTCAGGGCGCGCTCGACGAGCGAGAACCGCCCGGGCGAGGACATCGCGGCGGCCGCGGCGCGCATCGCGACGTCCTGCGTCGTCGGGCGGGTGTGCGCGTCGACCGCGGCGGCGCGCTGCTGCACGAGCAGGTGCGGGATGTCGATGCGCACCGGGCACGCGTCGAAGCACGCCCCGCACAGCGTCGAGGCGTAGGGCAGCGAGGCGCTCACGTCGTCGGTGCCCCGGATCCCGGTGAGCTGCGGGGTGAGCACGGCGCCGATCGGCCCCGGGTAGACCGAGCCGTAGGCGTGCCCGCCCGCGCGCTCGTAGACCGGGCAGACGTTGAGGCACGCGGAGCAGCGGATGCAGTGCAGCGCCTGGCGGCCGTCCGGCGAGGCCAGGACGTTCGAGCGGCCGTTGTCGAGCAGCACGACGTGGAAGGTCTGCGGCCCGTCGCCGGGCGTCACCCCGCTCCACGTCGACGTGTACGGGTTCATCCGCTCCCCGGTCGACGACCGCGGCAGCAGCTGCAGGAACACCTCGAGGTCCGACCACGTCGGGACGATCTTCTCGACGCCCATCACCGTGATCAGCGTGTCCGGCAGCGTCAGGCACATCCGCCCGTTGCCCTCGGACTCGACCACCGAGATCGTTCCGGTGTCGGCGACCGCGAAGTTGGCCCCGGAGATGCCGACCCGTGCGGAGAGGAACTTCCGGCGCAGGTGCGCACGGGCCGCCATGGCCAGCAGCCGCGGCTCGTCGGTGAGCTCCGGGTCCACGTCGGGCATCTCGCGCAGGAAGATGTCGCGGATCTCCGAGCGGTTGCGGTGGATGGCCGGGACGAGGAAGTGCGACGGCCGGTCGTCGGAGAGCTGGACGATGAGCTCGGCCAGGTCGGTCTCGAGCGCCGCGATCCCCGCCTCGCCGAGGGCCTCGTTGAGCCCCGTCTCCTGCGTGGCCATCGACTTGACCTTGACCACCTCCTCGACGCCCGTCCCCCGCACCAGGTCCACGACGATCCGGTTGGCCTCCACGGCGTCGCGCGCCCAGTGCACGACACCGCCCCGGGCGGTCACCGCCTCCTCGAACTGCACGAGCAGCTCCGGCAGGCGCGCCATGACGTCGGCCTTGACGCCCTCGCCGGCCCGGCGCAGCTCCTCCCAGTCGTCGACCTCCGCGACGACCCCGGCGCGCTTGGCGCGGATCGTGCGGGTGGCGTGGCCGAGGTTCTGGCGCAGCTGGGTGTCGGCGAGGGACCGGCGCGCCGCGACGGGGAACGACTCGCTGCCGCGCAGGTGGCCGTACGGGTCCGACGCGACGGTCGGCATGCCGAGGTCGGTGGTCATGCGGGGACCTCCTGATCGGCGGTGGACGCCAGGATCTCGGCCAGGTGCACGGTGCGCACGCCCGAGCGCAGCCGCGAGAGCCCGCCGCCGATGTGCATGAGGCACGAGGTGTCGCCCGCGGTGCACACCTCGGAGTGGGTGGAGAGGACGTTCGCCATCTTGTCGGCGAGCATCGCCGTCGAGGTCTCGGCGTTCTTCACCGCGAACGTCCCGCCGAACCCGCAGCAGACCTCGGCGTCGGGCAGCTCGGTCAGCGTCAGCCCGCGGACCTCGCGGAGCAGGCGCAGCGGCTTGTCGCCGACGCGCAGCATGCGCAGCGAGTGGCACGTCGGGTGGTACGTCACGCGGTGCGGGTAGTAGGCGCCGACGTCGGTGACCCCGAGGACGTCGACGAGCAGCTCGGAGAGCTCGTAGGTCCGGTGGGCGAGATCCTCGGCCGCCTGGGCCAGCTCCTCGTCGCCCCCGCGGCGGGCGACCATCGCGTGCTGGTGACGGACGCACCCCACGCACGACCCGGACGGGGCGACGGCGACGTCCGCGGCGCCCGAGAACACCTCGACGTGGTGGCGCACCAGCGGCAGCGCGAGGTCGAGGTAGCCGGTGTTGACGTGCATCTGCCCGCAGCAGGTCTGGTCGGCGGGGAAGACGACCTCGTGCCCCAGGCGCTCGAGCAGCTCGACCGTGGCCCGCGGCGCCCGGGGGAACAAGGCGTCCCCGAGGCAGGTCGCGACGAGGGCGATCTTCAACGGCGGGTCCTCCTCGCCAGTGGTGGTGGCCGGACCAGTGTCCCCCTCCGATCGCGGCCCCGCAGGAAGGTTACGTGTTACCCGCGGTTACCTTCATCGCGTCAGCAGTACTACGTAAGAGTGTCGTGATCCCTTCCGCCCTCACGTCGCCTTCGCGACACTCCCGGTACCTGCGGCCCGGAGGGAGGCGCGAGCATGCCCGAGAGCCGACCACTGGTCGGGCGATCGGAGGCGATCGCGGCTGCCGTCGCCGCCACCCAGGACGACCGGCTCGCGGCCGTCGTCATCGGCGGCCCTCGCGGGGTGGGCCGCACCCGGCTGGCGCGCACCGCCCTGGCCGGGATGACCCACGGCGCGGGCGCGGGCCGCTGGCGCCCGTCGAGCGCGATGACCGGGCGGGCCACCCGGGACATCCCGCTCGGTGCGCTCGGCCACCTGCTGCCGAATCTCGACCCGGCGCTCACCGACACCGCGTCCCTGCTCCGCGAGGCCCGCCGTCTGCTCGTCGGCGCCGGGCCGAAGCACCTCGTCGTCGTCGACGACGCCCACCTCCTGGACACGACCTCCGCGGTCCTGCTCGCCCAGCTCGCGCGCGCCGGGGAGATGTTCCTGCTGCTCACGGTGCCCACCGGCGCGGTGTCCCCGGAGCCGCTGCACGCGCTCTACCGCGACGGGCTCGCCACCCGGCTCGAGATCACCGAGCTCGACCGCGCCCAGTCGGACCACCTCGTGAGCAGCACGCTCGGCGGCCACGTCGACGGCGTGACGCTCGACCGCTTCTGGGAGCTGTCGCTGGGCAATCCCCGGTTCCTCTGCGAGCTGGTCGACGGCGCCCGCGACGAGGGGGCGCTGCGGCGCGCAGGCTCGGTGTGGCGCTGGGACCCGCCGCGCCACCCGCCGCGGCGCCTGATCGAGCTGCTCACCGACCGCCTGGGCGGTCTCGCGCCGGCCGAGCAGGACCTCATGCGCACGCTGGCGTTCGGCCAGCCCCTCGGGTGCGAGGTCGTCAACCAGATCTTCCCGGACGACACGCTCGCGCGGCTCGAGGCCGAGGGGCTGATCACGTCGACGCGCGACGGCCGCCGCCTGGACGTGGCGCTGACCCACCCGCTCTACACCGAGCTCCTGCGCAGCCGGGCCACGCCGCTGCAGGAGCGCGAGGCCTACCGGCGGCTGCGGACCGCGCTCGAGGCGTCCGGGTCCCGGCGCGCGGGCGACCGGTACCGGATGCTGGCCTGGCGCGCCGCCGAGGGCCTGTCCATCGACCCGGCCGAACTGCTCGCGGCCGCCGACGGCGTCTCCGACCACGAGCCACGCACCGCCGAGCGCCTGCTGCGCGCCGCCGCCGACCAGGGCGCGGGCGCCGAGGTGCTGTGGCGCCTCGGACGCCTCCGGGTCGCGCTCGGGCGGTTCGACGAGGCCGAGACCGCGTTCGCCACCGCCGCGAAGCTCGCCGAGGCCGGGCCCGACACCACCGGCGAGCCCCTCCCGGACCCGGTCCTCGTGGCCACCGCCCGCGCCCGGAACCTCTACTGGGGCCTGCGCGACGAGCCCGGCGCGCGCGCCGCCGTGACGGCCGCGCTCGCCGCGGCCGAGGGCACCGCGACCGACACCGGCGCCGGGGAGTCCCCGCTCGCGGTCGCCCTGCGCGGCTTCCTCGCCCTGCTCTCGCACCGGCCCGCCGACGCCCTCGCCGAGGTCACCCCGGTGCTCGACGGCCCGGACGGCGACCCGGGGACGACCGCCGCCCTCGCCGTCGCCGCCATCGCCCAGGTGCAGCTCGGGCGCACCGAGGACGCGGTGCCGCCGGCCGTCCGGGGTCTCGCGGCCGGCCCCGACCCGACCGGCGGCTGGCTGACCGTCGAGCTGCGCTCGGCGCAGTGGGGCGCGCTCCTCGCCACCGGCCGCCTCGACGACGCCGAGGAGCTCGCCCGGGCGTGCCACGCCGAGGCGGCGCCGGGCGGGATCGGTGAGCACGTCGCGCTGTACGTCACCTGGCTGGGCATCGTCGCGTCGCGGCGCGGGCGCCTGCAGACCGCGGTGCGCCTCCTGCACGAGGCCGCGTCCGGGGTGTCGTCGCGCCGCTTCCCGTACACGGTGCCGCTGGTCGGCGAGCTCGCCGTCGCCCTCGCCGGCCTCGGGCGCACGACGGAGGGCCAGGACGTGCTCGCCGAGGCGCACGGGGTGCCGGGCGGGCCGCTCACGGGGTGGCTCTGGGCCGCGCAGGTGTGGATCGCGGGGGTCGAGGGCCGGGTCACGCGCGCCACGGAGCTGGCCGGCGAGGAACGCCCGGCGGCGTCACCGTCGGACCACCTGCGCGCCCTGCACACCGCGGTCCGCCTCGGCGTCGGACGGCCGGTGCTCGAGGCGATCGAGCGGGTGGCCGCGACCATCCAGGGCCCGCTCGCCGTCGCGTGCGTCGCGCACGCGCGGGCGCTGGCGGCCGGTGACGGCGCGGGTCTCGACGAGGCCGCCGGGCGCTTCGCCGAGCTGGACCATCTCCTGCTCTCCGCCGAGGCCTACGCCCAGGCGTGCGCGGCGCACCGCGCGGCCGGGCACACCGGCGCGGCGGGCTGGTCGGCGTCGCGCAGCCGGGTGGCGGCGTCGTCGTGCGAGGGGGCCGAGACGCCCGCCTCGGGCCTGCTCGAACGCAGCGGCGAGCTCACGCCGCGGGAGTCCGAGATCGCGGCGCTGGCCGCGGGCGGTCTCACGAGCAAGGCGATCGCCGACCAGCTGGTGATCTCGGTGCGCACCGTGAACAACGTGCTGCACGCGGTGTACGCCAAGCTCGGGATCGCGCGTCGCGGCGACCTACCCGAGGCGCTGGGTCTCCGCCCCAGCTGACCTGCCCCCTGTCCTACCCGCCGGCGCCGGGGGCGGGTTCCGGCGTCGGGTCGCAGCAGGTGGTGCCGCCGTCGGTGGTGCCGCCGTCGGTGGTGCCGCCGTCGGTGGTGCCGCCGGTGCTGTGTCCCGGCTCGGGCGGGCGCCAGGTGCCGCCGTTGTTGTTCGACCCTCCCGAGCCGCCGCGGCCGGAGCCACCGGTACCACTGGAGCCCCCGGCCGACCCCGAGCCGCCGGCCGACCCCGACCCGCCGGACCCGCTCGACCCGCCGGTCGCGGGCTCCTCCACCGGCTCCGGCGGCGCGGACGTCGGCAGCGGGGTCGGCGCCACGACCACCGACGGGGTCGGTGCGGGCGGGAGGGGGGCCTCCGCCGACAGCGAGCGGTAGGCGAAGGTGCCGCCGCCCGCGAGGGCGGCCACGAGCACCACCGCGCCGACGATCAGGGGGATCCGGCGGCGCGACCCGCCGGACGACGGCTCGTCGTCGCCGGGCCGGCCGCCCAGCGACGGCGGCGGCGCCCCGCGTCCGCCGGTCCCGCCCTGGCCGCCCTGGCCACCCTGCCCGCCCTGGGTCGGGGGGCCCTGGCTGTGGACGGCGGCGGTCGCCCCGGTCGGGGCCGGGCCCGGACGGGCCGGCACGGTGCGCGTCGGCCCGGTGTAGGTGGGGCGCAGGGCGGTCGGGCCGGTGTACGTGCCGCCGGTGCGCGTGGCGGCGGTGGGCGCGGACCCGGTCCCGGCGTTCATCGCCCCGGTGCCCGCGCCCGCGGCGCGGAACGCCCCGGTGCCCGGCCGTCCACCGGGCGCCCGGCCGTGCGTCCCCGTGGGCGACACCGTGGAGAAGCCACCGGTCGAGGAGGGTCGGGGGCCCGCGACGATCGGGATCATCCCGGAGTTCGTACTCGATCCCCCGCCGTGGGCGGCCGCGGCCGGCGTCGAGGCCGGGCGCCCACTGCCGCCGACGGGGATGCCGCCGGGCGGCGTGCGCGGACCGACGCGGGGCACCGGCGTCCGGAAGGGCGCCCCGGACGTCGGGAACACCGACGTGTGCGCCGGTCCCGGCGCGCCCGGGCCGGCCGCGCGGGCCGGCGGCTCGGCCAGGGAGGCCGCGCCGAGGACGATGGCGTGCTTGGGGTGCGCGTCGACCGACGTGGGACGCCCGAGCTCGCCGGAGACCATCTGGGAGACCAGCGGGATGCGCGACGACCCACCGACGAGCAGCACCGTGTCCACCTGCTCGGCGGAGATGTCGGCCGACTCCAGGGCGCGCTGCAGCGAGGCGATCGTCGACGCCACCGAGGGGCGGATCATCGTCTCGAACTCGCCGCGGGTCAGGCGGACCTCGGTCTGCAGCGACGGCAGGAGCACGGGGATCGTCGCCTCGGTGTCCGAGGAGAGCGCCTCCTTGGCCAGCACGCAGTCCTGGCGCAGGCGCACGATCGCGCTGGTGGCGGCCGGGTCCGAGAGATCGAGCGCAGAGACCGCCCCGTCGAGGGAGCGGTCGACGTGGCCGAACACGGCCTCGTCGAAGTCGACACCGCCGAGCCCCTCGACGCCCTCGGGCGCCCCGAGGATCTCGAAGCCGCCGCCGGTGGTGCGCAGGACGGTGGCGTCGAAGGTGCCGCCGCCGAGGTCGTAGACGGCGACGGTGGTGCCGTCGGCGATCCGCTCGTTCGCCGCGTAGTGCGCGGCGGCGGCCTCCGGCTCGGTGATCATCGTGACGTCGGACAGCCCGGCCGTGCGCGGGACCTGCTCGAACAGCTCGCGCTTGTAGGGGCCCCAGTTCGCCGGATGGGTCAGCCGCACCGCGACCGGCGGCCCGCCCTCCCGCTCGGAGATCTGGGCGACCACCTCGCGGAGCTGGGCGGCCATGAGGTCGCCCGCGGAGTACGGCGTCCCGCCCAGCAGGACGGGCATCGGGTCGCCGAGGCGGCGCTTGACCTCGCGCGCGACGCGGTCCGGTTCCGTGGCCGCGCGGCGGTTGGCCGCGTCGCCGGTGAGGACGCCGCCCTCGGCGCGCATGAGGATGACGGAGGGCATCGCGGTCGACCGGTCGCCCAGCGGGGCCATCTCGACGTGCCCCTCACGGACGACCGCAGCCGCCGTGTAGGTCGTGCCGAGATCGACCCCCAGCCCGTACGCCACCGGAACCTCCCCAACGACCGCCACCTGACGTCGCGGTCCACCGTCGCCCCTGACGGTCCTCCCGTCATGAGCAGCTGACTACTCCCTATCGCCGACGACCCGTCGGGCGTTGCTCATCTCCCCCGGCTCACCCCACCGCCCGACCCGGCGGACCGCTGCGCCGGGCGCGCTGCAGGATGCCTTCGCAGGTCCGGGCGAGGACCCGGGCGGCGTCGCGGACGTCGCGTCCCGACGCGGGGTGCTCGCCCCGGCGCCGCCAGCGCCCGAGGCTCGCGTTCGCCGCCCGCACCACCTCCTCCGGGCGCGCGTCGAGCGTCAGGCCGAGCCGGATCGCCGGGCCCGGGCCGTCGCTGCCGAGCAGGCGCTCGGCGTCGGCGCGCTCGTCCTCGGCCAGCGTCACCGCGCCGGTGTGCAGGCGGTCGAGCAGGCGGATCTCGGCGAACTCGTGTGCCCCGGCGGTGATCTGCTCGATCTCGCCGCGCAGCGCCGAGGCCGATGCGATCGGGTACCGCCGGACGGCGCGCTCGACCGCGGTCAGCGCCGACTGGGCGCGCAGGACGTCCGCGCGCCCGGCCAGGCGGGTCATCAGGGACTCCCGGAGCGGCCCGAGACCGCTGCGGGTGATCAGCTCCCTGGACAGGCCTCCTGCTGTGGTCACCGTGCCCTCGCGCAGGAGGCGTACGCACAGGCGCAGGCCGTACAGCCCGTAGCGGTCGAGGAGCGCGGCGCGCCGGGCCGGCTCGAGGCCGATCTCCGACTCCGCGCGGGCGAACCGTGAGGCGGTGAGCAGCAACCGGTCGACGTCGGCCTCGGGCGCGGTGGCCAGCACGCCGAACGCGCGGAACTCGTCCTCGCGCAGTGTCACCGCGCTCGAGGCGAGCAGCCCGGCCACCGGGATGACGGTCTGGCACAGGCCACGGATCCGCTCGTCCTCGCGGTAGCGCGCGGCGATCGACGCGGCGCTCTCGAGCGCGTCGGGCCGGGCGTGCCCGACCTCGTCGGCCCGGGCCAGGATGCCGATCGTGTTCAGCGGGCGGCGGTCGGTGGGGTCGTCGCGGAACGCCTCGAGGAAGTGCACGTCCGACGCGTGGACGTGCCGCATCAGGTAGATCACCGCGTCGGCCTCGGCCGCGCCGTCCCCGCCGGGCGCCAGCGCCGCCTCGGTCTTGCGGGAGAGCTCGGCGCTCAGCGAGTCGAGGCCGGGGGTGTCGATCAGCGTCATCAACCGGAGCGTCGGCGACGGCCAGTCGACCAGCAGCCGGTCGACGTCGTCGGACCCCAGGCGCCCGAGGTCGATGTCGAGCAGGCCCCCGGTCGGTCCGGGGGGCAGCTGGCGGCTGCTGCCGTCGCGCAGCTGGGCCTGCACGCGGTAGGTGTGACCGTCCCGGAACCACGTGACGATCCGCGTGCACTCCCCCGCGTCCGTGGCCGCGAGCTCCTGCCCCACCATCGCGTTGAGCAGCGTCGACTTCCCGGCCTTGATCCGTCCGGCGATCGCGACCCGGAGCGGCTCGTCCAGCCGGCGGGCGGCGCGGTCGAGACCCGCCGCCGCAGGGCCGCCCTGGTAGAGGCCCGCGACGTGGCGCACCAGGCCGCGCACGCGGTCGAGCAGCTGCGGTTCGGCGGGCGGCGCGGGCGGGCCCGGCCGGGACGGGGTCGGCCGGGGTGGGATCGGTCTGGGCGGGACGCCTCGCGCCGGCGTCCCGGGACCGGGGACGGAGCGGGGCCCCCCGACGGGCGGCGGCACGTTCCGCGGCGGCGGACCGGGGCGGCCGGGAGGGCCGGGCGGGCCTGGCGGGCCGGGCGGGCCCGGCGGCCAGGGGCGCCCACTCACGAGATCCTCCCGGCGGGTTCACGACGGGCCTGCCCCGGAGCGGTACGGCGGAGGTGCTCCCCCAGGTCGTCGACGCGGGCCCGCACGAGGCCGAGCGACTCGAGGTCCTTCTCGATGCGCTCGCGGGCCCCGGTGTCGGTCTTGCCCGCCTGGACGGCGGACTGCGCGGCCACGAGCGCCGCGGTGGACGAGCGCTGCAGCTCGGCGACGCGCGCGGTCCACGCGGTGCGCAGCTCCCGCTGGACGTGGCGGATCGAGTCGCGGGAGTCCTTGCCGACCTGGTTGATGAAGTCGTCGACGTACTTGCGGACCCCGGCCTTCGCGTCGGTGCGCCGCTTCTCCAGCGCCTTCTTGCGGTCCTCGCGGACGCCGAAGAAGCCCATGGCGCCACCGACGAGGAGGCCGGCGGCCATCGGGATCCCGAGACCGGCCATGTTGGAGATCATCGTGAGCATGATGACCCCGCCGAACACCTTCTGGAGGATCGGCAGCTTGATGCTCTGACGCAAGCCCGAGGGGGCGAACTCGACGTCGAGGGCCAGCCGCGCCATCGTCTCGTGCGGGGCGTCGACCGCCCGCGCGGTGATGCGGGACTGCTCCATGTCGAGGTGCCGCTCGACATCGACCGCCACGTCCTTGGCGCGCCGGACGAAGAGCGCGTAGTTCTCCATCGCCTCGGTCGCGAGCCGGCGGCGCAGCCAGTCGGTGAACTCCTCCCAGTTCTTCGCCGGATCCCCCTCCTCGATCGTCTCCTCCGCCTCGCGCTGCACGGCACGCGCACGGTTGCGCAGGTCGAAGTCGACGTTCGAGGTGATGTCGGCGAAGCCGTCGGTGAGCACCGACTGCCACTTCGTGCCCTTCTCGCGCAGACCCTCCGCACGCTCCTTGGCGGCGGTGAGCTGGGCGACGAGGGCCTCCTGGCGGGCCGGGTCGACGAGCGCGTCGCGCCGGGCGCGGGCCGCCGCCTCGAGCTGAGCGAGCGCGGACGTCACCTGGATCATCACCGACCGCACCGCGATGTGGGCGGCCTCCTCACGGACGCGCTGGAGGCGCGCGACGAGCTGCGGGGCGCCGGACTCCTCCTCCAGCTCCTCGTCGCGGTGGGCGCCGGCGAGCATCCGGAGCTCCGAGGAGAACCCGAAGATCTCCAGCCGCACCCCGGCCCGCTGCAGGTGCGCGCGGTTGCGCTCGAGGATGCGGGTCCAGTGCGGGTAGAGGTCGGTCTTCGTCAGCACCATGATCACGGTCGGGCAGAGCTCCGCGACCGCGTGGAGGAAGCGCAGCTCGGCGTCGGTGAGCTCGCGGGAGGCGTCGCTGACGAACAGGCACGCGTGCGACCGGGGCAGGTCGGCGACGGCGCTCTGGTTCGGCCCCCCGAGGCCGCCGACGCCCGGGGTGTCCACCAGGACCAGGCCGTCGGCGAGGAACGGGCGGTCGATCCCGACGGTCACCGACGTCAGCCGGCGCGTGTTGCCGGGGTTGCCCGACTCGGAGGCGTACGTCGCCACCTCGGCCGGCGGGATGCTCTCGGTCCAGCCGGTGCCGCCCGATCCGGGCAGCGCCTCGAAGGTCGCGCTCGCCGTGGGGGCCGCGGCGTGCCTCACCTCGGTCGGCACCGCCGTGGCGATATCGTCGTCCACCGGGCAGATCGGGAGGCCCACCAGTGCGTTCACCAGGGAGCTCTTGCCCTGCTTGAACTCGCCGACGACGGGGATGCGCACCGAGTTGTCGCTCAGCAGCTTCCGGGCCGTCCGCAGACGCGCGACGAGGTCCTCGCGCTCGTAGGCGGTCGCCGCCTTGATCGCCATGTCCACGGTGTCCGTGGCGTGCTTCGCGGCGGCGCTCGGCGCCTGCTTCGCGGGGGCCGCCGGCTTCGCGGGAGCGACGATCTTCGGCGGGGCGGGCGTGGCGGCGGGCGCGGGCTTCGCCGCGGGCTTCGGGGCGGGCTCGGCAGGCGTGGCCGCGGGCTTCGCTGCCGGCGTCGCGGCGGGCGTGGCGGCCTTGGGTGTGGCCGGCCGTGCGGTCGGCGGTGGGGTGGCCTCCTTGCGTCGGCGGGCCTCCTCGCGGGCCTCCCGGGCGGCCGCGGCGCGCTCGAGCGCCTCCGCCCGCGCCTTGTCGGCCTTCTCCTGCATCGCGCGCGCGGCGTCGGCCGGGTCGGCCCCCGTCCGGTCGTCGGCGCTCATCGCACGATCCCGTCGGGAGTGCCGGAATCCGCCGGCGGGGAGTCGGGGAGCCCGGCGCGGAAGATCGACGGCGCCGCGTCGAGGTCGTCGGTCGCGGCCGTCGGCGCAGCGGCGTCCGACGTCGGGCCGGCCCAGGCATCGCGCAGGCCGAGATCGTCCGAGTCGTCGCGGAAGATCGATCGACGACGACGACGCGCGGGGTGGGCGTCGTCGGCTCCGGGGTGGGTCACCCGTTCCTCCTCGTGAACGGCCGAGCTCGACCCCGCCGGGATCGGCGGTGTCGGGTGGATCAGCGAGGGACGTGCCGTGGCCCCGGCCGGGTCACCCCGGCCGGGGCCACGCACATCAGGACCGTCAGCTCACGCCGGCGAGGTCGGAGTCGCTGCCGGAGGAGTCGCCGCTCCCGCCGTCGTCGCCACCGCCGTCGTCCGACGAGGACTCGACCTGGGACACCGGCTCCGGCTCGGGCTCGGGCTCGGGCTCCGGGGTGGTGGCGACGGGTGTCGTCTCGACCTCGTCGCCGCCCGACGTGTCGCCGCCCGAACCACCCGACGACGTGCCGTCGTCACCGCCGCCTGCCGACGGGGCGTTCCCGCCGGTGAAGACGGGGCCCTCCGGCTCCGGCTCCGGCTCGGGTTCCGGGGTCGGCACCGGCGTCTCGTCCACCGGCGTCTCGTCCACCGGCGTCTCTGTCGGCGTCGGCTCCGTCGGCAGCGGCTCCTCCGTCCCTCCCACCGTCTCCGGCTCGGTCTCCGGCTCCGGCTCCGGGATCGGCAGCGGCTCCTCCGTCTCGCCCACCGTCTCCGGCTCGGTCTCCGACTCCGGCTCCGGCTCCGGGATCGGCAGCGGCTCCTCCGTCTCGCCCACCGGCTCCGTCTCCGGCTGCGGCTCCGTGTCCGGCTCCGGGGTCGGCGTCGGCTCCGGCGGCTCCTCGCCCCGGGCGTCCTCGGGCATGTACGGGCCGTTCGGGTCGGAGTCGGTGCCCTCGGGGTTGTTGACCGGGTCCCAGCCGCTCGGGTTGTGCTCCGGGTTGTAGCCGTGGGGGTAGTAGACCGGGTGCCAGCAGTAGGGCTGGGCGACCGGGTTCCAGCAGTACGGCTGTGCGGTCGGGTGGAAGCAGTAGGGCTGGACCTCGGGGTTCCAGCCGTAGGGGTTGTAGTCCGGGTGCCAGCAGTGCGGGTTGTAGTCCGGGTGGAACCCGTCCGGGTTGCGGTCGGGGTCCCAGCAGTGCGGCTGGTGATGCGAGTTGTAGCCGCAGGGGTTGTAGTCCGGGTGCCAGCAGTGCGGGTTCTCGTCCGGGTGGTAGCCCTCGGGGTTGTGCTCCGGGTGGTAGCAGTGCGGCTGGTGCTCGGGGTGGTACCCGCACGGGTTGTGCTCGGGGTGCCAGCAGTGCGGGTTGTGCGAGGGGTGCCACTGCCACTGGTCGCCGCCGTCCCAGCCCTCGCTGGGGTGCCAGTCGTCGGGGAGGTCGTAGACCTCGCGCCACCGGATCAGGATCGCGCACGCGGGCGGGCAGCCCTGGCCGTGGTCCCAGCACCAGTAGTCCTCGACCACGTCGATCTCGGCGGCCGGCTCCTCGGGCGTCTCCGGCTCCTCGGGCTCCTCCGGGGGCTCCTCGCCGTCGACCGGCGACTCGGGGGTCTCGGGGGTCTCGGGGGTCTCGGGGGTCTCGGGGCCCTCGGGGACGTCGGGCGTTGTCCCGTCGGTGACGTCGTCGGGGGTTCCCGGGGGGAACGGCCCCGGGTTCGTCGTCGCCGGATCGGGGACGGGGGTCTCGGTGGGGACACCCGCCGCCACGGGGCCGGGGGTCACGCCGGCTGCGGCCGGGCTCACGGGAGTGGTCATGTCGGTTCCCTTCGGCTCGGGTGCGGACCGGGGGTCCGACCGAGGTGCTCGTCGGTGATGGGAACCAGATTGCGGGCCTGCGGGCCCCGGGTCATGAGCACGTGGGTACTCGACTGCGGTACTCGGGAACGGGCCCGGTTACTCACCCGTCGGGGACCCACCATGCAGGAGGTGGGGTTCTCCCCCACGTCGGCGGGGGTGTGCCCGCCACGACGGTGCCCGATTACTCGGGTGGCGTTGCTCAGACGGCCGCGCGGGACGTCAGCGCAGGCGACGGGAGCCGTGCGGGGAGATCGCGTCCGCGTCCTCGGACGGCGCGTCCGGCACCGCAGGTGTCTCGGGCGGGGCGTCGTCGACCGTGTCGGCCGTGGCCGTCGGGGTCTCCTTGGCGTGGATCACGAACCAGGCGACCCAGCCGGCGGCGGCCACGCCCACGAAGCTCACCAGGCGGTAGAGCAGCACGGCGGCGAGCGCGGGGTGCGACGGCACACCGCCCGCGACGAGCGCGGCCAGCAGGGCCCCGTCGACGAGCCCGAGACCGCCGGGCAGGAACGCGGCGCTCGAGGCAGCGGTGGCCGCGGCGTAGGCCAGCAGCACGAGCGCGAGGGTCATGCCCTCGGCCCCGACGGCCGCGCAGCACGCGGCGAGGCACGCGATGTCGAGGATCCAGTTGGCCAGGGCGGCGGTGCTGACGACGGCCCGCCCGCTGCCGCGGAGGTCGATGAGCTGCAGGCCCGCGATCTGCTCGGCGAGCTCGCCCACGCCGGTCTCCCGCGGGCGGTGACGCACACGGTTGACGAGGCGCAGCCCCCAGGTCCCCGCGGGGACGAGCAGGCCCGGGCGGCGGGCGATGACCACGACGCCCGCGCCGAGCGCCGCGACACCCACGATCTGCGCGATCAGCCACGGGAGCGAGGTGGCCCGTCCGCCGACGACCAGCGCGGAACCGAGGGCGATGGCGGCGAGCGCCAGGCTGGCCGCGACGCCGCCGGCGACCATCGTCCACGTGGTGGCGGGCGCGCTGGCGCCCCAGGCGCGGCGGCGCTTGTAGGTGTAGGCCGTGGAGAGCGCGGCGCCGCCCGGCACGGTGAGGTGCAGGGCGTTCGCGGCGAGGGTGGCGAGCGTGACCTCGCCGAGCGAGACCCGCACCGAGGCGGCCACGAGCAGGCGGTGGTGGAGCACGGAGAACGCGACGAGCGCGCCGGCCTCGGCAGCGACCGCGAGGACGACCCACCACGGGTCGGCGCCGATGAGCGCGGCGCCTGCGGCCTCGACCGTCGGCATCACGATGACGACGCCGGTGATCACGACGGCGGCCACGAGGACACCCGTGCCGATGCGCAGGGCCCGGCGGGTGGCCGGGGTGGCGCGTGTCGTGCTCGTCGACCCGGTGGTCACGATCGCGCTCATCCTCCCAGTGTCCTCCTGCCGTCCGATCACTCCTGGGTGACCGTGACGACGCCGCGGCACGCCGGGTGCGACGTGGCGAACACCCCGTCGGTCACCCGGCATCGCCGAGCGGTCCGCCCGGGGGTGCGCCCGTGGTGCGGCGGGATCATGCTGCCGGACGGGGTCGGTGCACCGACGCGGACCCCGTCCCGCTGGTCGAAGATCGAGGAGAGACCCGAGGATGACCCGCCGCGTGGACAGCGACCTGCTCCTGGTCGGGAGCCTGCCCGTCGACTCGACCGACGACGGGTTCCGGTGGGGTGCCGAGCTGTTCGCCGGCCTGGTCGCCGCCCTGCCGGACGGCGAGTCCGGCGCCCGCGGCGCCTGGGTCGGCTACGACCGCACGACCCTGCTCGAGCCGCACCCCGACATCGCCGTGCTCGCCCCGTCGCCGTCCCCGACGGGCCGGGCCCGGCACGCCTACGACACCGCCCGGTTGACGGTCCGGGAGGGGGTCGACACGCTGCGCTTCGACGCCTGGCCGCGGGTGGCCGAGACCCTCGCGTCCTACGAGCGGTTCGTCGCGCTGCGCGCCGAAGGGGTGATCCCGCCCGGGCTGCGCTTCCAGGTGGGGCTGCCGTTCCCGTCGAGCGTGTTCACCGGCGCCTTCAAGGACGACTACGCCGACAACTGGGCGATCGTCGGGCCGGCGCTCGAGGACCTGTGGGAGCGGTCGGTGGGCGATCTGCTCGCCGTGATCCCGGCCGCGGACCTCGCCCTGCAGTGGGACCTCGCCTACGAGGTGATCGACATCGAGGGCGTGGTCGGCTGGACCGACGGGGACGCCTGGGAGCGTTTCGCCGGGCCGTGGTCGCGCCTCGCCCGCCGCGTCCCGGTGGACGTCCTCATGGGCCTTCACCTCTGCTACGGCACGTTCCCCGAGTGGCCGATGTACGAGGCGCGCGACATGGAGCTGATCGTGCGGATGGCCAACCACGCGGTGGCGGACGCCGGACGTCCCGTGGACTGGATCCACCTCGCCGGCCCGCGCTACCTGCGCAGCGAGGAGGACGCGTTCTTCGCCCCGCTCGCCGACCTCGACGCCCCCGACTCCCGGATCTTCCTCGGCATCGTCCTGCCGCTCGACGGCGAGGACGGGCTACGCCGCCGGCACGCCACGGCGTCCCGTCACCTGGCCGACTTCGGCGTCGCCATGTACTGCGGGATGGGCCGTCAGCGGGGCGAGGACCCGATCGCGACGATGCGTGACCACGCCGCGACGGTGGCCGCCGTGCGGGGCTGAGGGGCAGGATCGGTCCCGTGGTCGGGATCGTGGAGGTCAGCCCGCGCGACGGGCTGCAGAACGAGCGGGCGCTGCTGGAGACGGGCGCGAAGATCGAGCTGATCGAGCGGGCGGTGGCGGCCGGCACGACGCGCATCGAGGCGGTGTCGTTCGTGCACCCCAAGCTCGTGCCGGCGATGGCCGACGCCGAGGCTGTGATGGAGGGGCTGCACCGCGTCGACGGGGTCTCCTACATCGGGCTGGTGCTCAACCGGCGCGGCTACGACCGGGCCGTCGCCGCGGGCGTCGACGAGATCAACGTCGTCGTGCCCGCCTCCGACGGGTTCGCCAAGGCCAACCAGAACTCGACCACCGAGGCGCTCACCGAGGTCGCCGAGGAGGTCCTCGCCGAGGCCGCCGACCGCGACCTGTTCGCGTCGCTGACGATCGCGACGTCGTTCGGCTGCCCCTTCGACGGCGAGGTCGACCCGGACCGGGTCGTGGAGGTCGCCCGTCGCGGGGCGGCGGCGGGCGCGAAGGAGATCGCGATCGCCGACACCATCGGCGTCGGCGTGCCCACCCAGGTGCGCACGCTGCTCGACGGGGTCCGCGCGGTGGCCCGCGACGCGCTGATGCGCGCGCACTTCCACAACACCCGCAACACCGGCTTCGCCAACGCCGTCGCCGCGCTGGAGTGGGGCGTCGACTGGCTCGACTCCTCGAACGGCGGGATCGGTGGCTGCCCGTTCGCCCCGGCGGCCACGGGCAACATCGCCACCGAGGACCTCGTGTACCTGCTCGACCGGATGGGCCACCCGACCGGGCTCGACCTCGACGCGCTGCTGCCGATCGCCGGATTCCTCTCCGACGCCCTCGGCTACCGCGTCCCCGCCCTCCTCCCCCGCGCCGGCACCTTCCCCGGCTGAGCACCCCTCGACAGGAGCAGATCACCAGTGAGCGAGCTCGAGCAGCTGTCCATGCTGGTCGGCGGGAAGCCGACCGGCGCGATCTCGGGGAAGACCTTCGAGTCCCAGAACCCCTACACCGGGCAGTCCTGGGCCCTGATCCCCGACGGCGGCACCGAGGACGTCGACGCCGCGGTCAACGCCGCCCGCGCGGCCCTCGACGGCGAGTGGGGGCAGATGACGGGGTTCGCCCGCGCCGCCTGCCTGCGCCGCCTCGCCGACCTGATCACCGCGAACGCCGAGCGCCTCGCGCGCCTCGAGGTCAACGACTCAGGCAAGCTCTACCGCGAGATGCTGGGCCAGCTCAACGGCCTGGGCGGCTGGTACCACTACTACGCCGGGCTCGCGGACAAGATCGAGGGCCAGCAGATCCCCTCGCCGAACCCGAACTACCTCGTCTACACCCGCCGCGAGCCGGTCGGCGTCGTCGCCGCGATCACGCCCTGGAACTCCCCGCTGCTGCTGATGAGCTGGAAGGTCGCGCCTGCGCTGGCCGCCGGGTGCACCGTGGTGATCAAGCCGTCGGAGCACGCGCCCGGCTCGACGCTCGGGTTCGCCGAGCTGATCGCGCAGGCGGGCATCCCCGACGGCGTCGTCAACGTCGTCACCGCGAACTCGGGCTCGGTCGGGGCACATCTCGCCGCGCACCCCGGGGTGGACAAGGTCGCGTTCACCGGGTCCACCGCGACGGGCCGCAAGGTCGCCGCGGCCGCCGCGGAGAACCTCAACCCCGCGACGCTCGAGCTCGGCGGGAAGTCCCCGCAGGTCGTGTTCCCCGACGCCGACCTGCAGGCGGCCGCGAACGGCCTGGTGGCCGGGGTGTTCGCGGCGACCGGGCAGACGTGCATGGCCGGGTCCCGGCTGATCGTGCACGCCGACGTCCACGACGAGCTCGTGCGCCTCGTCGCCGAGCGCGCGTCGCAGATCAAGCTCGGCGACCCGTTCGCGGAGGACACCGAGATGGGTCCGGTGGCCAACGGGATGCAGTACGAGAAGGTCGTCGGCTACCTGCGGACCGCCCGCGACGAGGGCGCCACGATCGCCTACGGCGGCGACCCCGACGAGGAGCTCGGCGGCTACTTCGTCCAGCCCACGGTCCTCTCGGTGAAGCCCACGGACACCGTGTTCCGCGAGGAGGTCTTCGGGCCGGTGCTCGCGGCGACGACGTTCACCGACGAGGACGAGGCGGTGAAGCTCGCCAACGACACCCCGTACGGGCTCGCCGGCGCGGTCTGGACCAAGGACGTCCACCGCGCCCACCGCATGGCCGCGCGGATCAAGGCCGGCACGGTGTGGATCAACGCCTACCGCGTCGTCTCCCCCAGCGTCCCCTTCGGCGGCTTCAAGGCCTCGGGGATCGGGCGCGAGAACGGCGTCCACGGCATCGACGCGTACCTGGAGAACAAGTCCGTGTGGGTCGAGCTCACCGGCGGCACGCGCGACCCGTTCACGTTGGGCTGACCGGCCTCCGTGAGCGATGTTCACGGCTATAGCCGGGAATATCGCTCACGTGGGGGTCAGCCGAGGTCGCCGCGGGCGAAGTCGGCGATGAGGCCCGGGGCCGCCGCGTCGAACCCGGCGACGTCGAGCATCCCGCCGTCGGCGGGGTCGGCGATCGACACGTCGGTGGCGGTCATGCCGACCACCACGAGCCGGGCGTCGATCCCCGACCGCTCCCGGTACCGCACGAGCGCCTGGTGCGGGTGGATCGCGCCCGCCCAGGTCTCGTTGTCGGTGAGCACGACGAACGTGTCGAACGCCCGCCCGGTCGCCCGCGCCCACTCCATCGGCAGCGCGCAGTCGGTGCTCCCGAAGGGCAGGCGGGACACCGCTGCGATCGCGTCGTCGAGCCGCTGGCGCGGGCTGATCGCGAGCTCCGTGAGCGCCGGCGCCCAGCCACCGTCGGCCGAGGTGAAGCCGACGCAGGTGACGTCGCGCTCGGTGCTCATCGTGACCAGCGCGAGCGCCGCCGACGCCTCCCGCGGCGACAGCGGGAGCCCGGACACCGACCCGACCTTCATCGACCCCGACACGTCCACCGCGAGCAGCGTCCGCGTCCCGGACGGCACGACCGTGGCGAACGCCGCGTAGAAGGCGACGTCGAGGGCGTCGACGATCTCCCGGACCGGCTCCCAGGTCCCGCCCGCCCCGCTCCCCGACGCGTAGGTGCGCAGCGCGACCAGCACCGACACGGGGTGCACGCGCCCCCGGCGCAGACGGGCCGGGTCGGCGAGCTGCGCGGCCACGGACCGGCGGGTGTCGCCGGTCAGCACCCCGAGACGGGTCAGCCGGGGGAGCTGGCGCAGCAGGGCGGTCGGCGGCAGCCCGTTGGCGAGCATCGCCCGCCACACGTCGGGCTCGCCGAGCGCGGCGTCCGGGAGCATCTCCCACGAGAGACGGTGGTCGATCACCAGCCGGACCCACGCCGACGCGGTCGTCGCCGCCCGGGCCGCCAGGTAGCCGTGCACGATCTCCGGGGCGTCCTCGCCGGCCTCGTCGCCCACGATCCACCGGAACAGCGCCCGCCGGACGGGGTCGGTGACCGCGGGGTGGGCGAGGCGCAGCAGGTCGCGGTGCGACCAGCCCTCGCGCTGCCGGTACTTGACGGCCTGGAAGGCGACGTCGTCCACGTCGGGCTCGGTGTACCAGCGCGCGACGGCCCGGCGCAGGCCCCGTCCCCACCCGCGGAACTGCTCGACGTAGCGGGCGAAGAGGAACAGGTGGGTGCCGGTGCGACAGACCGCGGGCAGCGCGTCGAGCGCGCCGCGACGCCCGGCCTCGTCACCCAGCGCCGCGGCCGCGGCCAGCGCGAAGATCGCCGGGTTCTGCCGCGGCGCCCGTCCGGCGGTCGAGATCGCCACGACCTGCTCGACCAGCCACGCCGTCCGCTCCCGCGCGGCCCGCAGGACCACGGGCGCGTTCTGCGCCGTGAGCTCCCGCGCGGTCGCGTAGTAGGTGCCGCCGTCGGTGCCCAGGGTCAGGAAGCGCAGGACCCGGGTGTCGTCGTCGAGGGCGAACCCGAACCCCCCGGCGGCGTTGGGGATCTGGCGCTCGTCGGCGCGCAGGAGCTGCGACGTGGCGCGGGTCGAGACCGAGGTCAGGGGGTCCATGGGTCGTCCTCCCTGGAGGGCACACCTCCGGCAGGTGGGTGGGGGTGTCGGGAGGGGAGGACGGGCGTGCTCTCGACCACCGGGGGAACACCGGAAGGCCGGCCACGCTCCGCGGTCGTACCGGGAACGCCGATCACCGACGGTCTGCCGGCCCGCCCTCCCCGGGCGGGCAACTCCTCGAGCGCCTGGCGCGAGGACGGGCGTGGTGTGGCCGCCGGAGTCGTGGCGCTCCTCCGGTTGAGCTACGCCGGGGACCTCCCGGCGGCGGGACTCGAACCCGCAACCTCCCCATTTCGAGTGGTCACCGACTGAGCCTCCGGCCCGTACTCGCAGCGACGACGCTAGCCCCGCCCGTTGCCGGCGTCCTCCGAATTGGCGCGGCGCGCGAGCAGCGGGTCCAGGCGGAACGGGACGAGCTGGCGCATCACCAGGGCCGTCGACGTCCGCTCCACGCCCGGGACGGCCAGGAGGCTGCCGGCGATCGTGTAGAGCGCGTCGGCGTCGCGGGCGACGACCTGGACGAGCAGGTCGTCGTCCCCGGCGAGGCCGACGACCTCGACCACCTCCGGGACGCGGGCGAGCGCCGTCGTCACCTCCTCGAGGCGGCGCTGGTCGACCCGGGTCGTCACGTAGGCCCGCAGCGGGTGGCCGAGCGCGGCGGGGTCGATGCGGCGGCCGAAGGCACCGAGCACGCCGCGGCTCTCCAGCCGGGCGAGGCGGGCCTGGACGGTGTTGCGCGCGAGCCCGAGACGTTCGGCGAGCGCGACGACGGTGGCGCGCGGCTCGTCACCGAGCGCCTGCAGCAGCCGGGCGTCGATCGGGTCGACGGGTTCCATCCTGCTCACTCCCCACCGACGTCGGGACCGTCGGCGCGACCATAGTGCTCAGCGGCGTCCGCACCGCTTGCGCACGACACCGCCATGACGAACGCTTCGGGCGTCAATGTGAGACCCGGAGGCCACCGATGACATCCACGCGTCCCGCCCCCGCACCGCTGACCGGCCAGGAGCCGGAGCGGGAGGCGCTGCAGGCGGTGGAGGACCGCGTGCTCTGGCTGTCGACGGCGATCGTCGACCACGCCAACCGGGTGCGTCCCAACCCGGGCGGGCTGAAGGTCGGCGGCCACCAGGCGTCGTCGGCCTCGATCGTCTCGATCATGACGGCGCTGTGGTTCCACGCGCTGCGTCCCGAGGACCGCGTCTCGGTCAAGCCGCACGCCTCGCCGGTGCTGCACGCGATCAACCACCTGCTCGGCGAGCTCGACGCGTCCTACCTGACGACGCTGCGCGAGGCCGGCGGGCTGCAGTCCTACCCGTCGCGCTCGAAGGACCCCGACCCCGTCGACTACTCCACCGGCTCGGTCGGCATCGGCGCGACCGCCCCGATCTGGGGCACGATCGCGCGGCGTTACGCCGAGGGCCTCGGGCAGCGCGCCGGGACGGGACGGCAGTTCTCGCTGGTCGGCGACGCGGAGCTCGACGAGGGCGCGGTCTGGGAGGCCGTGCTCGACCCGATGGTGCGCGAGCTCGGCGAGGTCTGCTGGATCGTCGACTTCAACCGGCAGAGCCTCGACCGCGTCGTCCCCGACATCTCCGCCACCCGGCTGCACGCGCTGTTCACCGCCGCGGGGTGGCAGGTCATCAGCGTCAAGTACGGGCGGCTGCTCTCCGAGCTCTACGCCCGGCCGGGTGGCGACGCCCTGCGCCGGCGCATCGACGAGATGACCAACCCGGAGTACCAGCGGCTGCTGCGCTGCACCCCGCTCCAGCTGCGCGAACGCCTCCCCGGCGACGGCCCCGAGGGCGAGGCGATCGCCGCGCTGCTCAAGGAGGTCACCGACGGCGCGGTGCACGCCGCGATCCGCAACCTCGGCGGCCACGACCTCGGCGCCCTCGCCGACGCCTACGACGCGATCGACGACACCCGCCCGACCGTGATCTTCGCGTACACGGTGAAGGGCTACGGGCTCGCGACGCAGGGGCACCCGCAGAACCACTCGTCGCTGCTCACCGAGACCCAGATGCGGGCCCTGGCGACGGGGCTGGGTACCGACCTCGACGACCCGTGGGCGCCCCTGCCCGCCGGGCCGGCCGCCGACCTCTGCGCTGCGGCCGCCACCCGCCTGCGCCGCTCCCCCGCGGCCCCGGCGGCGGCCCCGGTCATCCCCGAGGACCTCGACCGCACGCCCACCGGCACCGGCCACACACAGCAGGCGCTGGGGCGGGCGCTGCTCGACCTCACCCGCTCCGCGCCCGACGCCGCCCGGCGGGTGGTGACGGTCAGCCCGGACGTCACGTCGTCGACGAACCTGGGCGGCTGGCTGAACAAGGTCGGCTCGTGGTCGGCCCACGAGCGTCGCGACTGGTTCGCCGACGACGCCGAGACGATCCTGCACTGGCACGAGAAGCCGAGCGGGCAGCACATCGAGCTCGGGATCGCCGAGACGAACCTCGTCGGGCTGCTCGGCGAGCTCGGCGCGACGTGGTCGCGGTGGGGCGAGCCGCTGCTGCCGATCGGCGTGCTCTACGACCCGTTCGTGGCCCGCGCCCTCGAGCCCTGGGCGTTCGGGATGTACGCGGGCGGGCAGTCGATCCTGGTCGGCACGCCGTCGGGGGTGTCGCTGGCGCCGGAGGGCGGCGCGCACCAGTCGATCACCACGCCCTCGATCGGGCTCGAGCAGCCCGGCTGCGTCGCGTTCGAGCCCGCGTTCGGCGTCGAGGTCGGCTGGTGCCTGCTCGACGGGCTCGGCCGCCTCGGACGCCCCGGCGGCTCGTCGACCTACCTGCGCCTGTCGACCGTGCCCGTCGACCAGAGCCTCGCCGCCGTCCCCACCGACCCGGCGGCGCGCGCCCAGCGCCGCCGCCAGGTCACCGCGGGCGCCTACCCGCTGCGCCGGGCCGCCGGGACACCGGCGGTCACGATCGCGGTGATGGGCGCGCTGGTCGGCCAGGCCCTCGCGGCCGCCGAGCGTCTCGAGGAGCAGGGCCGGCCGACCGACGTGGTCGTGGTCACGAGCCCCGACCGGCTCTTCCGCGCGCTGCGGGCGCGCGACGCGGCCACCGGGGCCCACGCCGAGGCGCCGACCTGGATCCTCGACGCCGCGTTCCCCGCCGACCGCGTCGCGCGCCTGGTCACCGTCCTCGACGGCCACCCCCACACCCTCGCGTTCCTGGCGTCGGTGCACGGCGTCCGGGCCTCGCACCTCGGCGTCACCGACTTCGGCCGCTCCTCCGGCCTCGCCGACGCCTGGGCGCACCACCACCTCGACACCGACGCGATCGTGGCGGCGGCGCTCGCCTGACCCCGGTGTGCAAGCCCTGCGTCCACGCTGGCACTCAAGGCCAGGAAATCCGCGTCGATCATGAGCGCCTGAGGTGGCGCGCATCGACCGGACGCCACGGCGGGTAGGCCTCGGACCTCGCACCCGAGGGGAGGCCCCGTGCTCGACTGGCTCGCCGCGCCCGACTACACGACCGCCCGCTGGGTGGTCCAGCACCTCGTTGCGCTCGTCTACGTCATCGCGTTCACCGTCGCGCTCGCGCAGTTCCGCCCGCTGATCGGCGAGCGGGGCCTGACGCCGATCCCGCGCTTCCTCGCGCGCACGACCTTCCGCCGCCACCCGAGCCTGTTCCACCTGCGCTACTCGGACACCGTCTTCCGGGTCGTCGCCGCGCTCGGCCTCGTTCTCGCCGTCGCCGCGCTCGCCGGGGCCACCGACGTCCTCCCGCTCGGGGCAGGCATCGCCCTGTGGGCCGCCCTCTGGGTGCTCTACCTGTCGATCGTCAACGTCGGCCAGGTCTGGTACGGCTTCGGCTGGGAGTCGCTGCTGCTCGAGGCCGGGTTCCTCGTGACGTTCCTCGGCCCCGCGGACGTCGCCCCGCCCACACCGATCCTCTGGCTGCTCGTCTGGCTGCTGTTCCGCGTCGAGTTCGGCGCGGGCCTGATCAAGCTGCGCGGCGACCGCTGCTGGCGCGACCTCACCTGCCTCGAGTACCACCACGAGACCCAGCCGCTCCCGGGCCCGACGAGCCGGTTCTTCCACCACCTGCCGCGCCCGCTGCACCGCGCCGAGGTGCTCGCCAACCACGTCACCCAGCTCGTCGTGCCGTTCCTGCTCTTCCTCCCCCAGCCGGTGGCGTCGATCGCCGCCGTCGTCGTGATCGTCACCCAGGGCTGGCTGGTCAGCAGCGGCAACTTCGCGTGGCTGAACCTCCTGACGATCACGCTGGCGTTCGCCGCGATCGACGACGCCCGGCTCGGGTGGCTGGTGTCGCTGCCGGCGCCCGGGCCCCTGCCGACGTGGTTCGCCGTCCTGGTGATCGCCGTGACGGTCCTGATGCTCGCGCTGTCGGTGTGGCCGGTGCTGAACATGGCCAGCGGCCGCCAGCTGATGAACGCCGGCATCACCCCGGTGCACCTGGGCAACAGCTACGGCGCCTTCGGGTCGGTGACCCGCGAGCGCGAGGAGGTGGTGCTGGAGGGCACCAAGGACCCGCACGGGGGTGACGACGCCGACTGGCGCGAGTACGGGTTCCGCGCCAAGCCCGGCGACCCGTACCGGCGCCCGCCCCAGCTCGCGCCGTACCACCGCCGGCTGGACTGGCTGATGTGGTTCGCCCCGCTCGCGCCGCGGATGGCGCGCAGCTGGCTCCCGGGCCTGCTCGACCGCCTGCTCGAGGCCGACGCGCCGACCCTGCGGCTGCTGCGCCACGACCCGTTCGACGGCGAGCGGCCGGCCTGGGTGCGCGCCCGGCTCTTCCGCTACCGCTTCACCACCCGCGTCGAACGCCGCGAGACCGGGGCCTGGTGGCACCGCGAGCTGATCGGGGACTACCTGCCCGCGCGCTCGCGGCCGACCTCCCGGACGTCCGCCCCGTAGACCAGCCGCTGCCCCGCGCGGATCCCGGCGCCGTAGAGCGCGCCGAGCCGCCCGTCGCGCGCCAGGGCCGCCCGCGCCGCGTTGGCCCCCGGCGTCCCGTGCACCGCACCCGCCGGGTGGGCCGTCGCGCCGGCGAGGAAGAGGCGCTCGACGGGGGTGTCGGGGCGCCCCAGCCCGGGCGTCGGGCGGAACACGAGCATCTGGTGCAGCTGGGCGGTGCCGGCCATGAGCGCGCCGCGCACCAAGGACGGATTGCGGGCCTCGAGGTCGTCGGGCCGGGACACGACCCGCGCGACGACACGCTCGCCGAAGCCCGGCGCGTGGCGCTCGATGACCGCGTCCATGCGCGCGACCTGCTCGGCGAGCTCCTCCTCCGTGTGGACACGGCCGTGCGGCAGGTGCGTGTACGCCCAGACCGACTCCGTGCCGGGCGGCGAGCGCAGCGGGTCGGCGAGCGTCATCTGCCCGAGCAGCATGAACGGCTCGCGCGGCATGCGGCCGGCCGCGAGGTCGGCGCCGAAGTCGACGAGCCCTGCCACGTCCCCGCCGAGGTGCACCGTGCCCGCCTCGCGGGGCTCCGACGCGGTCCACGGGATCGGGGACGACAGCGCCCAGTCGACCTTGAGGATCGCGTCGTCGTACTGGAACCGGGCGAGATCGTCGACCATCCGAGCCGGCAGGTGCTGCGTCCCCACGAGATCCCCGAACAGCACCGGCGCGGGGACGTCGGCGAGCACCGCGCGCCGGGCCCGCACCAGCCCGCCGGCCGCGTCCACGACCCCCACGGCCCGGCCGCCCTCGACCAGCACCCGGGCGACGGGACGCCCGCACTCCACACTCCCGCCCCGCAGGGCGAACCGGGTCACCAGCGCGTCCGTGATCCCCCGCGCGCCCCCTGCGGGCACCGGGAAGCCGACGTCCTGCGCGAGCATCGCGAGCAGCCAGCCGAACGCCGTGCTCGCGGTCTGGTTCACCCCGAGGTCGGTGTGCAGGGCGTTGCCGGCGACGAGGACCCGCGCGCCCTCCCCCGCGAACTCCTCCTCGCCGAACCGCGTCGACGGCAGCAGCATCCGGCGGGCGAGGCGGAGCGCGTCGGGGCCGCCGAGGGTCCGCAGCACCCGGGCGGCGTCGCGCACCGGCGGGAACGGCCCGAGGAACGCGGCGAGCAGCGGGTCGCGCAGTCGCTGCCACTCGTCGGCGAGCCGTCGCCAGGCGTCGCCGTCGCCGGGGGCGAAGCCGTCGAGCGACGCCGCGGTGACGTCGACGTCCCGCGAGAGCAGCACGCCACGGTCATCGGGCAGGACGTGCGCCAGCGGGGCGGGCGCGTGGCGCCACTCCAGGCCGTGTCCCTCGAGGTCCAGCGAGCGGAAGGCGGGCGACACGACGCCCATCGGGTAGAACGCGCTGCCGAGGTCGCTGCGGAACCCCGGCGCGGTGATCTCCTCGGTGCGCACCGCCCCGCCCGGCCCGTCCGAGGCCTCCAGCACGCGCACCGACCAGCCCCGGTCGGCCAGCATGTTCGCCGCCACCAGGCCGTTGTGGCCGGCGCCGACGACGACGGCGTCGACGGTCTCGGTGTCGCTCACGACCAGGTTCTCGGCGGGCATCCGCCGAGGATGCCCGTTTCAGTGCGGACCGAGCAGGTTGGTGCGGACGTCGACGAGGTGACGGCGCATGTGCTCGCGCGCGGCGTCCGCGTCGCGCTCGGTGAGCGCGGTGACGATCTCGGCGTGGCACTGCTCGTAGCCGCGCCGCCGTTCCGGCGAGGCCGAGCGCCGCTTGATGCTGCCCCACACCGGGAGGTCGCGGGCGGCGTTCATCGTGTCGAACAGCCGCAGCAGCAGCCCGTTGTGCGCCGCCGCCGCGACGGCCCGTCTGCCGCGACGCGATCAACGCCGGCCGCATCCCCGGCCCGCGCTACCTCGCCAACGGCCCCGAGATCGCGGTGACGGGCGGCGCGCTGATCAAGTCGATCACGAAGTTCGCCGACGGGCCGGAGGGCATGCGGCTCGCGGTGCGCCAGCTGATCGACCTCGGCGTCGACCAGATCAAGCTGTCGATGACCGGCGAGGAGGTCACCGGCACCCAGCGCGCGGAGGACACGTACTTCTCCGACGAGGAGGTCGCCGCCGCGGTCACCGAGGCCCACCGGCGCGGCAAGCGCGTCTGTGCCCACGCGCGCTCCGCCGAGAGCGTGAAGATGTGCCTGCGGAACAAGGTCGACATCATCTATCACGCCTCGTTCACCGACGCCGAGGGCATGGACATGCTCGAGGCGAACAAGGACTGGGTGTTCGTCGCGCCCGGCATCAACTGGTTGATCGCCACGCTCTACGAGGCCGAGGCGTTCGGGTTCCCGCAGGAGGCGGCCGAGGCGGTCGGCTACAAGAAGGAGCTGGAGGTCGCCACCGACGGGCTGCGCGAGATGCACCGGCGCGGCATCAAGCTGCTGCCCGGCGGCGACTACGGCTTCGCCTGGACCCCGCACGGCACCTACGCCCGCGACCTCGAGCACTTCGTCGAGCGCCTCGGTTTCACGCCGATGGAGGCGATCCTCTCGGCCACCAAGCTCGGCGGCGAGATCATGCTGCGCCCCGACGAGCTCGGCCAGGTCCAGCCCGGCTACCTCGCCGACCTCCTCCTCGTCGACGGCGACCCGCTCGACGACATCACGATCCTGCAGGACCACGACAAGCTGCACGCGATCATGAAGGACGGGCGCTTCCACAAGGAGGACAGCGGCATCGCCCCGCGCAGCGGGCTCGACGCCCCGGCCGGTCCGGTCACGGACGCCACGCGCCAGGTCGTCGAAGCCCGGCCCTGAGCCCGTGCCGCTGCTGATCTGCCGGACCTGTCCGCGGTACGACGTGGACAGCGGATCGTTCGGCGCCGCCCTGGACGGGGCGCTCGTCGGGGCCGACGTGCGTGTCGGTCACGTGCCCTGCCTCGGCGGGTGCCCGAACGCCGGCAACGTCGCCGTCGACGGGCCGGGCAAGCCCCGCGTCCGCTTCTCGCGGATCGGGGTGGACGACGCCGAGGACCTCCTCGACGCGGCGCGGCGGTACGACGCGAGTCCCTCCGGTGCCCCGGACGACTGGGAGGTGCCCGCCGGACTCGCCGCGCGGGTCACCGCCGTCAGCCCGAAGCGGTGAGGGGTTCCGGGGATGCTTCGGTTTTCGAAGCTTTCCTCGTGCAGCTCGGGCGATGTCGTCGGCTCGCACTCCACCCCCGCCGCTCGGGCGAACGGTTCGTCCACACGGCGGCACGTCGGGTGACCTCGGAGGACGTACCCTTCCGCGAGGTGATCACGTGACGTGACGTCCGGGGGGATGGATGGCGTCTGTCGGCCTGCGCCTGTTCGGCGGCGTGGCCGTGGTGCGCGACGGGGTGCCGGAGCCGCACCGCAGCCGCACCCTCGCGACCCTCCTCGCGGTCCTCGCCCTCCACGCGGGCGAGGCCGTCGACGGCGACGCGCTCATCGACGAGGCGTGGGGTGAGGACCTGCCGAAGAACCCCCGCGCCACCCTCCAGGTCGCGCTGACCCGCCTGCGCGCGTGGCTGGGCGACCGCGCCGAGCCGTGGATCACCGCGGGCGGCGGGCTGTACACGCTGCACCTCGGGCGCGATGCCGTCGATGTCCTGGAGTTCGGCCGTCTCGCCGACGCCGCCCTGCGCGGCGGGGACCTCACCGCCCACGAGGACGCCCGCGCCGCGTGGCGGGGCACGCCGTTCCTCGGGCTCGACTCGACCCGTCTCACCGAGGCCCGGCGCAGCGCCGAGGAGCGCCGGCGCGCCGTGACGGTCCGCCACGCCGCGCTGCTGCTCGAGGAGCGCCGGTACGGCGACGTCGTCGACCTCCTCGCCGGCGAGGACCGCCTCGACGAGGAGCTGTCGGCCCTGCTCGTGCGGGCCCTGCGCGACGGCGGCCGGCACCGCGACGCCGTCGAGACCTACCTCGAGGTCCGTCGCAGGCTCCGCGACGAGCTCGACGTCGAGCCCGGGCCGGAGCTGCGGTCGCTCTACGGCGCGCTCACCCCGCCCCGCGCCGGCGGGGAGCGGACGAGCGCTCCGGAGCTGGTCGGTCGGGAGGTCCTCGCACGCACGATCCTCGACGCCCTGACCGGCGACGGCCGCCTGTTCGTGCTGCACGGCCGCGCGGGTGCGGGGAAGTCCGCCGCGCTCCGCGCCGTGGTCCACGCCGCCCGGGCGCGCGGGGCGCGGACGGCGAGCTCGGCGTGGGGGGAGAACGACGCCCCCGCCGCCGCGTGGCACGAGGTGATCGACGACCTGGAGATCCGGGGTCCGGTCCCCGACCGCGACCTCGGGCCCTGGGTCCATGCCCAGCTCGGTCGCCGTGCTGGGGACGCGCCCGTGCTCCTGGCCCTCGACGACGCCCACCGCGCCGACACCGCCTCGCTCGACGTCCTGCGCGCCCTCGCCCGTCGCGGCCTGCCCGCCGGGGTGGTCGTCGTGGTCGCGGCGCGGGCGCCCGACACCACCCCGCGCCCGCACTGGGACCGCGCACGGGCCGAGCTGGACGGGCACGACGCCGTCGCCACCGTCGCCGTCGGGCCGCTCGCCCCCGACGCGGTGGCCGTCCTCGTCCGGCGTCGTCTCGCCGCGCTCGAGCCGGACGACGACCTCGCGCACGCGGTGATCCGCCGATCCGGGGGTCTCGCCCTCCACGTCACGGCGCTGCTCGACCTCCTCGGGCGCTGCGCCGGGCGGGAGGAGGCCCGGGAGGCGGTCGACCGGGTCCCCGACCAGGTGCGGGCCGTCATCGACCACCAGGCCGCCCAGCTCCCGGCCGCGACGCGGCGGGCGGTCGAGGCGCTCGCGGTGCTGCGTCCCGTCGACCTCACCGGCCTGGCCGCCGTCCTCGGGCGTCGCCCGCTCGACGTGGCCGACGACCTCGAGGTGGCGGTGCGGGCGGGGCTGGCCACCGGCGAGGGCGACCGCTACGTGCTGCGCCACGACCTCGACGCCGACGGCCTGCGAGCCGGGGTGCCGCCGGTCCGCGCGGCGCACCTGCACCTCGCCCGGCTCGAGGGGCTCGACGACGACGCGGACGCGTTCACCGTGCTGCGCCACTGCGAGGGCGCCGCGACGCTGCTCGCCCCGTCCCGCCTGGCCGCGGCGCAGGTGGAGGCCGGCGTCGAGTCCTACCGCCGACGCGCGATCCCCGAGGCGATCGCCCTGTTCGAGGCCGCGCTCCCGGCGGCCACCGACCGGGCCCGCGCGCGCCTGCTCGGCCACCGCGCCCTGTGCCACTCCGCGGTGCGCGGGACCGGCGAGGCCCGGGACCACGCGCTGGAGGAGGACCTCGACCAGGCCCTCGACGCGGCCCTGGACGCCGGCGACGACGAGCTCGCCGTGCTGGTCGCGATCGGCGACGAGCCGCTGGGGCTCTCGGTGCAGGGCGACCCCCGCCGCTACGCGCGGCTGCACCGCCTCCTCGACCGGCCGCTGGCTCCGCGCCTGCGGCTCGACCTGCTCGTCGCGACGGTCCGCGAGGCCTCGGCGACCGCCCGGGACGGAGCGCCGGCGCTCGTCGCCGAGGCGAAGGCGCTGGCGGACGCGATCGCCGACGACGACCCCGAGGCCCGGGCCCGCGTCCGGGCGCTCGAGGCCCGCCACATCGTCGACGGCGCCCGCCCGGTGCGCGAGCGGCTCGCCGTCGCGACCGACGCCCACCGGCTCGCCCTGGCCACCGGGGACCCGTCGCTGTACCTGGAGGGCACCGAGCTGCTGATGACCGCCGAGCTCGCGAACGGGCGCACCGAGCAGGCCCACAAGCTGCGCGTCGAGCTGGAGACCGCCGCCGAGCGGTGGTTCCGCCCGCGCTCGATCTGGGCCGCGCAGGTCACCGGGGCCGCGATGCTGCTGGCCGAGGGTGACCCGGGTGCCGACGCCGCGGCGAGCCGCGCCGCGGAACGGGGCCAGGCGCTCGGGCTCCCCGCGGCGCCGTTCGCCGCCGGCGCGCACCTGCTCGTCCAGCACCTGCTGCTGGGCACCGTCGCCGAGCTCGCCCCGCTCGCCGCCCACGCCTCGACCCGCGCGCTGAACACGGGGGCCTGGTCCGCCGCGGCCGCCTACGCGGAGGCCTGCGCGGGCCAGGACGACCGGGCGCGCGAGCACCTCGCGGAGTACGGGCGCCGCGCGGCCAACCCGGCGATGTGGTTCTCCCGCGCCGCGGCGGCGATGGCCGCGGCCGCCGCCGTCCGCCTCGGGGACGCCGCGGTCGCGACCCACGTCCGCGAGGTGCTCCCCGCCGACCCGGACGCCGCCGTGCTGGTGGGGTTCGGTGGCGCCGTGCTCGGTCCCGCGACGCTGTGGACGGGGCTCGCGGCCCGGGTCCTCGACGACCCCGAGACCGCCCGTCGGGACTGGACCGCCGCCCTCGCCCTGGCCGAGCGCGCCGGATGGACCCCGTGGGCCGCGGCGGCGCGGCAGTGCCTGGCCGCGCTCACGGACCCGAGCGCGCCGCTGCCGCTGGGGCTCGGGACGGCGGACGGGAACGGTCTCTGACCCTCCGCAGGGGTGCCGCCGGAGCATGGTCGGCGGGAGAATCGCCGACCATGAGCACCCGGTTGTGGCATCCGTTCTCCGACATGGCCGCCGTCGACGGGAACGAGTTCGTCGTCGACCGCGCCGAGGGCGCGTACGTCTACGACGAGGCGGGACGCGCCTATCTCGACGGCTGCGCGAGCCTCTGGTACTGCAACGTCGGCCACGGACGGCAGGAGATCGTCGACGCGGCCATGAGGCAGATGTCCAAGCTCGAGGCGTACTCGTGCTTCGCCGACATCGCCAACCGCCCCGCGCTCGAGCTCGCCGACCGGCTGGCCGACCTGGCCCCCGTCGACGACGCCAAGGTGTTCTTCGGCTCGGGCGGCGCGGACGCCATCGACACCGCGGTGAAGCTCGCCCGCGCCTACTGGCAGGCGCGCGGCGAGCACCAGCGCGTCCACGTCGTCTCCCGTGAGACCGGTTACCACGGCACGCACGGCTTCGGAACGTCGATCACGGGCATCCCGCCGAACCGCGACGGCTGGGGCGTGCTCCCCGGCGAGAACACCGTCGCGCCCCTGCACGACCTCGACGGCGTCGAGAAGGTGTTCGCCGACGTCGGCCCCGAGCGGATCGCGGCGTTCGTGATCGAGCCCGTCACCGGCGCCGGCGGCGTGCACCTGCCCACCGACGGCTACGTCGAGGGCGTCGCTGAGCTGTGCCGCCGCCACGGTGTCCTGCTGGTGATCGACGCGGTGATCTGCGGCTTCGGCCGGCTGGGCACCTGGTTCGGCATCGAACGCTTCGGCGTCCGGCCCGACATGATCACCTTCGCGAAGGGCGTCACCAGCGGCTACCTGCCGCTCGGTGGCGTCATCGTCTCCGGCGAGGTCGCCGCCCCGTGGTGGACGACCCCCGGCGAGCGCACCCTGCGCCACGGCCCGACCTACTCGGGTCACCCGACCTGCTGCGCCGCCGGCCTCGCGACCCTCGACGTCTACGAGCGCGAGAACCTCATCACGCGCGGCAGCGAGCTGGAGACGCCGCTGTTCGAGGCGCTCGCGCCGCTCACGTCGCACCCGTACGTCCACGAGGTGCGCGCCGGCTTCGGTTTCCTGGCCGCGGTCGAGCTGGAGCAGGACGTGCTCGACGGCGTCCGCGACGCCCCGAACGTGCTGCTGCGCGCCGCGCGGAAGAACGGCGTGCTCGTGCGCGGGCTGGGCAAGGGCATCGCGGTGTCGCCGCCGCTGATCGCGAACGACGAGGACATCGCCCTGCTCGCCGAGGCGATCCGCGGGGGGCTCGACTCCCTGCCGCTCGAGGCCCCGGTGCCCGCGGCGCCGGGCGCGTGACCGCACCGAGGAGGGCCGATGACGACCGTCCTGGTGGCCGGCGCGACCGGGAACGTGGGCGGCGAGGTGGTGCGGGCGATCGCCGGCGCGGGCGAGGTCCGGGCGCTCTCGCGCCGGGGCACGCCCGTCGAAGGGGCCGTCCCGGTGGCCGGCGACCTGGGTGACCGCACCTCGGTGGCGGACGTCTGGCGCGGCGTCGACGCCGTGTTCCTGCCCGCAGGCCACCCCGACGTCCCGGGCCTGCTCGCCGACATGCGGGCGGCCGGGGTGCGTCGGGTCGTGCTGCTCTCGACCGGCGCGGTGGTCGGCGGCGACGTCGACAACGCGGTGACCCGGTTCAACCTCGTCTCCGAGGCCGCCGTGCGCGACTCGGGCCTCGGGTGCACGGTGCTGCGCCCGAGCGGGTTCATGTCGAACGCGCTGCAGTGGGCGCCGCTCGCCGACGTCGTCCGCGAGCCCTTCGCCGACGTCCCGGTCGCCGTCATCGACCCGGCCGACATCGGTGCCGTCGCCGCCCGTGCGCTCATCGACCCGGGGCTCGAGGGACGGAGCCTGCGGCTCACCGGGCCCGAGGCGACGCTCCCGGCCGACCGGCTGGCGGTGCTCGGGGATGTCCTCGGGCGCGACCTGCGTCTGGAGCCCGAGCCGGACGACGAGGCGCGGGCGCGTCTCGGGTCGGTGATGCCGGCCGCGTACGTCGACGCCTTCTTCCGCTTCTTCCGCGGCGGCGAGTACGACGACAGCCGGGTGACGACCACCGTCCCCGATCTCCTCGGGCGCCCGGCGCGGACGTTCCGTCAGTGGGCGGAGGTTCACGCCGGCGCGTTCTGAGCGGACACTGTGCCCATGCAGACACGCGTCGACCTCAACGCCGACGCCGGGGAGAGCCTCGGGCGCTGGAAGCTCGGTCACGACACCGAGCTCATGGGCCACGTGACCTCGGTGAACGTCGCCTGCGGGTACCACGCCAGCGATCCGGTGACCATGCGCGACTCGGTGCGCACGGCCGTCGCCACCGACACCGCGATCGGCGCCCACCCCGGGCTGCCCGACCTCGTCGGCTTCGGGCGCCGGCGCATGGCGCTGCGCCCGGACGAGGCCGCCCAGCTCGTGCTCTACCAGACCGGTGCACTGCAGGCGACGGCTCGCGCGGAGGGCGCCGAGGTCGTGCACGTCAAGCCCCACGGCGCGCTGTACGGCATGGCGCTGACCGACCCCGAGATCACCACCGCGATCACGGAGGCGGTGCTGCGCCTCGACCCGAACCTCATGATCTTCTGGCTGGCCGGGCCGACGGCCGACCTCGCCCGCTCGCTCGGCGCGACCGTGGCCCGCGAGGGCTTCGCCGACCTCGAGTACAACGACGAGGGCCACATCATCGTCGAGCCCGAGCCCAAGGCGAAGGATCCCGACGCCGTCGCCCAGCAGGCCGTCGACCTCCTCGAGGGGCACGTGACCTCGACGACGGGCAAGCACCTCGACGTCGAGGTGGACACGATCTGCCTGCACGGCGACCGCCCCAACGCCGTCGAGATCGTCGAGGCCCTCCGTCGGCGCTTCGACTCCCTGGGCGTCGAGCGCGTGCCGGCGACTCAGCTGCTGCGGGGCTGACCGAGGAAGTCCGCGATCACCGGGTTCACCAGGTCCGGGCGCACCAGCGGTGCCATGTGGCCGCCCTCGGGGAGGGCGTGGAAGCGCCAGTCCGGGCGTTCGTGCCGGAGCACCTCGACGACCTCGCGGAGGGGACGACGCGTCGCGGGGTCGTGGACGAGGAGCGTCGGCACACCGGTCGGCGCGACCTCGTCGAGCGTCAGGTCCGGGTCCGTCACCGCGTCCCACTCGTGGCGGTTGGGCGGCAGGGCGGCGACGAACGCGGCGCGTCGGTGGTCGGCCATCGCGTCCCAGGAGCCGTCGCCGAGCCAGTAGTCGGCGAAGCGCGGGGCGACCTCGTCCCACGCGCCGGCGTCGCCGCGGCCCTGGACGTGGTCGCGCAGCTCGCAGGCCTCGGCGAAGGCGTCGGCGCGCCCGGCGCGGGCGAGCAGCGCGACGGGGTTGGGCTCGAGCAGGACGAGCGTGCCGACGCGGTCGCCGAGCTCGACGGCCGCGCGCATCGCCACCGCCCCGCCGAAGGAGTGGCCGACGAGCGCGACCGGGCCGTCGACGTCGTCGAGCACCGCGTGGACGAGCGCGGCCTGGTCGGTGAGCCGTTGAGGCCGGTCGCCGGGCCACGGCGGCGTGGCGCCGTAGCCGAGGAGGTTGATCGCCAGCACGCGGTGGCGGTCCCGGAGCTCGGCGGTCAGCGCATTCCACTGCCGGTTCCCGCTCACCGAGCTGTGCAGGAGCACCACCGGCGGCCCCGACCCGGAGTCGAGCACGTCGACCGGCGGGCTCATGCCCGGGTCGCCCGCGGCGCCGAGGCAGTCCGCGAACGGGGAGTTCGTGCGCGTAGAAGCAGCGAACAGCGCGTTCGCTGCATCAGGACGGGCCCGCCAACCACGTCTCCAGCGTCGTGATGTCGTAGGTGCCGTCGACGACGGCGGGCTCGTCGAGCAGGCGCCGGTGCAGGCCGATGGTGGTCGGCAGGCCCTCGACGCGGTACTCGGCGAGGGCGCGGCGGCCGCGGGCCAGGGCCTGCTCGCGCGTCGGCGCCCAGACCGCGAGCTTCGCCACCAGCGAGTCGTAGAACGGCGGGACGACGTCGCCGGCCATGAGGGCGGTGTCGACGCGGACGCCGGGCCCACCCGGCAGCTCGAGGCCGGTCACCTCGCCGGGCGAGGGCAGGAAGTCCTGGTCGGGGTCCTCGGCGTTGACCCGGAACTCGATCGACGCGCCCCGGCGGACGATGTCGTCCTGGGCCACCGACAGCGGCTCCCCGCCCGCGATGCGCAGCTGCTCCGCGACGAGGTCGAGCCCGGTGATCCACTCGGTGACCGGGTGCTCGACCTGGATGCGCGTGTTCATCTCGATGAAGAAGAACTCCTCGCCCTCGACGAGGAACTCCACCGTGCCCGCGCCGACGTAGCCGACCTGCGACGACAGCCGCACGGCCGCGTCGCACAACGCCGACCGCAGCTCCGAGGAGAGCCCGGGCGCCGGCGCCTCCTCCAGGATCTTCTGCCGGCGCCGCTGCAGCGAGCACTCCCGCTCGAAGCAGTGCACGACGGAGCCGTGGGTGTCGGCGAGCACCTGCACCTCGACGTGGCGCGGCCCCTGCAGCGCCCGCTCGAGGTACACCTTGTCCGACCCGAACGCCGACGACGCCTCGCGCTGGGCCTCGACCACCACGGTGCGCAGCTCGCCGGCCGACGCGGCCGGCCGGATGCCCCGTCCCCCGCCGCCGGCCGAGGCCTTGACGAGCACCGGGTAGCCGACCTCCTCGGCCGCGGCGACGGCGTAGTCGGCCGAGGAGACCTCGTCGCTGCCCGGCACCACCGGCACGTCCGCCGAGCGCGCCACCGCCCGCGCCGCCGCCTTGTCCCCCATCGTCGCGATCACCGACGACGGCGGGCCGACGAACGTCAGCCCCGCCTCCTCGACGGCCGCGGCGAACGACGGCCGCTCGGAGAGGAAGCCGTAGCCGGGGTGCACCGCGTCGACCCCGGCCGAGCGCGCCGCCTCGAGCACCGCGTCGGCGTTGAGGTAGCTCTTCGACGCCGACGACTTGCCGATGTGCACCGCGTCGTCGGCGTGCCGGACGTGCGCGGCGGACGCGTCGGCGTCGGAGTACACGGCGACCGACCGGATGCCCAGCTCCCGGCAGGCCCGCACGACCCGCAGCGCGATCTCTCCGCGGTTGGCGACCAGGACGCTTCGCAGGCTCACGTCTCCAGCTCGACCAGGTCCTGGCCGATGGTCACCTCGTCCTCGTTCTCGACGAGGAACTTCGACACGGTGCCCGCGGCGTCGGCCTTCACCTCGTGGAAGGTCTTCATGACCTCGACGAGACCCACCGTGTCGCCCTCGCTGACGGACGCCCCCTCCGTGACGTAGGGGTCCGCGTCGGGTGAGGGCCGGTGGTAGAAGACGCCGGGCGTGCGGGACGTGATGGTGTGGCTGCCCACGGACGTGCCTCCTCGAGGATCGGTCAGGCGAGCGCGGAACGGATGCGGTCGAGCGCGCCGAGGCGGTCCTTGCGGACCTCCAGCGCGCCGTCGAGGTCGACGGGCACGAAGCGCGTCCTGTCGCCGGTCTTGGTCTGGGCCAGCCGGTCGCGGTCGACGGACACGACGGTGCCGAGCGTCGCGTAGCCGCCCCCGGTGACCGCGTCCTGCAGCAGCACGATCGGCTCGACGCCGCCGGGCACCTGCACCGACCCGACCGGGTAGCCGCAGTCGGTGACGTTGGCGGGGTCGCTCCCGGCGCCGAACGGCTGCTCGCGGGGCACGAACTCCAGCTCGGCACCCCGGAAGCGGTAGCCGACCCGGTTGGCGTCCGGGGTCACCTTCCACTCGGTGTCGGTGAACCGCGCGAGGCTGTCCTCGGTGAGCCGGTAGCTGTGCAGGCCGACGAGCAGGTGCACCTCGGCGGTCGACGGGTGCACCGGCACGTCGGAGGCGTCCACCCGCCGTCCCGCCCGGGGGTCCCGCGCGTCGGAGCCGATCGCCAGCTCGTCGCCGGCCCTCAGCGCGCGTCCCTCGAAGCCGCCGATCCCCACGAGCGTGTAGGTCGAGCGGCTGCCGTAGTACAGCGGCACGTCGACCCCGCCGGCGACGGCGATGTAGGGCCGCGCCCCGCCGCGGAGCTGACCGAACGACAGCACCGAGCCCGCCGACACCGCCACCGACTCCCAGAGGGGGATCTCCTGGCCGTCCACGAACGCCGGGATGTCCGCGCCGGTCACCGCGATGACGGTGTCGACGGTGAACTCCAGCGTCGGGCCGAGGTAGACCGCCTCCAGCCCCGCGGCGCCCGGCTCGTTGCCGACCAGGGCGTTGCCGACGTGGTAGGCGAACGAGTCGAGTGCGCCCGAGGGCGGGAAGCCGATGCTGTAGTAGCCGAGCCGCCCGGTGTCCTGGACCGTCGTCTCCAGACCCGGGTCCTGCACGCGGATACTCACCCGTACAGCACCTCCTTCATCGCCGCGTTGGTGCCGTCGGGGTCGGCGAGGAACCGGCTCGGCGAGAACTCGAGCTCCTTGTACGAGTACCGCCAGGTGCCCGCGTCGACCTGCGCGCGGACGTCGTCGTACTCCTCGCGGTCGACGCGCCGGTAGTTGATCACGTCTCCGTGCTTGAAGAACACCACCGAGTCGTTCTCGGCGAAGTCCGGCAGGCGCTGCTCGCCGTCGAAGATCGGCGCGGGCGCCGAGCCGAAGAGCTGGTAGCCGCCCGCACCCTTCACCGGGTAGATCACCGCGAACGCGCCGCCGAACCCGAACGCCCGCTCCGGGGTCTCGGTGCGCGGGCGGACGTACTTGGGCACCTCGACCTGCCGCTCGCGGGGCACCAGCTGGAAGCACCACGGCAGCCCGGGGACGAACCCCATCATCGTCACCAGGTACGGCGACGCGGCGAGCGCGTCGATGAAGTCCTCGGTCGAGCTGTAGCCGTTGATCCGGGCCCCGTAGTCGAGGTCGGTGCCGTTCGGGTCCTGGTGGCGGTCGCGGAACTTCATGAGGACCTCGTGGGTCCACGGGTCGTTCAGCATGATCGGGACGTCGATGATCCGCGACGCCACGGTGAGGTCGTCGGAGAGCTCGCCGACCTCACCCTCGATGCGTTTCAGCTCGCGGACGAGGTCGCGCGGGTGCAGCCGGTCCGGGTCGACGCGCACCATGTACGACGCGTTCGACGGCGCGATCTCCTCGACGCCCGGGATCGCCTCCTCGGCCAGCCGCCGGGTGATCGCCAGCGACCGGAAGTGCACCGGCAGGCTCATCGCCGCGGACAGCTCGACGTAGACGAACTCGTCGCCGCCGTGGTCGTAGCGGGTCTCCGTCTCGGCCTCCGTGGCGGTCATGTGGTCACCTTGGCGGCCCCGTCGAGGGCGCGCCAGACCCGCTGCGGGGTCAGCGGCATGTCGAGGTGCGTGACGCCTCGGGCGGCGAGCGCGTCGATCGCCGCGTTCACCACGGCGGGCGACGAGCCGATCGCCCCGGACTCCCCGATCCCCTTGGCGCCCAGCGGGTTGGTGGGCGACAGGGTGACGGTCTGGTCCAGGTCGAACGACGGCAGGTCGCTCGCGGCGGGCACGGCGTAGTCGGCGAGCGTCGCGGCCGTCGGCTGGCCGTCCTCGTCGAACGTGGCGTGCTCGTAGAGCGCCTGCGCGATGCCCTGGGCGATCCCGCCGTGCAGCTGCCCGTCGACGATCTGGGGGTTGACGATCCGCCCGCAGTCGTCGACCGCGACGAAGCGCCGCACGGTGGTCATCCCGGTCTCGGTGTCGACCTCGACGACGCAGATGTGCGTGCCGAACGGCCACGTGAAGTTCGGCGGGTCGAAGTGGTAGTCGGCGGTGAGGTTGGGCTCCATGCCCTCGGGCAGGTCGGCGGCCAGCGACGCCGCGCCGGCGATCTCCTGGATCGTGATCGACGGCCCGGAGGTGCCGGCCACGGAGAACGTGCCGTCGACGAACTGGAGGTCCGTCTCGCTGGCCTCGAGCAGGTGCGCGGCGATCAGCCTGGCCTTGGCCACCACCTTCTCGGCCGCCCCGAACACCGCGGTGCCCCCGACGGCGAGGCTGCGCGAGCCGTAGGTGTCGCGCCCGAACGGCGCGACCATCGTGTCGCCGTGGAACACCTCGACGTCGGCGGGATCGATGCCGAGGCTGTCGGCGGTGATCTGGGCCCACGCCGTCTCGTGGCCCTGTCCGTGCGGGCTCGTGCCCGTGACGACCTCGGCACGCCCGGCGGTGGTCATCCGCACCGTCGCCGCCTCCCAGCCGCCGCTCTGCAGCCGCACGCCTGCGGCGACCTTCGAGGGCGAGAGGCCGCCGGACTCGGTGAAGTTCCCGATCCCGATGCCGAGCTCGACGGTGTCGCCTGCGGCCCGGCGCCGCGCCTGCTCGGCGCGCAGACCCTCGTAGTCCACCAGCTCGAGGGCGCGACGCATGCAGGGCTCGTAGTCCCCGGAGTCGTACTGGACACCCGAGGGCACCGTGCGCGGCTCGGCGAACGCCGGGTGGAGGTTGCGCAGCCGCAGCTCCGCCGGGTCCATCTCCAGGGCGCGGGCGAGGTCGTCGAGGATCCGCTCGTGGGCGTACGCCGCCTCGGAGCGCCCGGCGCCCCGGTAGGCGTCGGTGGGCGTGAGGTTGGTGAAGACGCCCTGGCACGAGAAGTCGTAGGCCCCGAAGTCGTAGAGCCCGCAGTAGGTGAACGCCCCGAAGACGGCGATGCCCGGGGTCAGCAGCTGCAGGTAGGCGCCCATGTCCGCGACGAGGCGGATCCGCATACCGAGGATCTTCCCCTCGCGCGTGGCGCCGATCGTCATGTACTGGACCTGCCCACGCCCGTGGGTGGTCGCGACGTGGTGCTCCGAGCGGGTCTCGGTCCACTTCACCGGCCGCTTGAGCCGCCGCGCCAGGACCAGCGCCAGGGCCTCCTCGGCGTACACGTTGAGCTTCGCGCCGAAGCCGCCGCCGACGTCCGGGGCGACGACGCGCAGCTTGGTGTCGGAGATGCCGCAGATCGCGGCGAGGATGTCGCGCACGAAGTGCGGCACCTGCGTCGAGGTGTGGAGGGTGAAGCCGCCGCCGACGGCATCGGGCGTGACGACGACCGCGCGGGTCTCCATCGGCGAGGGGATCACGCGCTGCTGCACGTAGCGGCCCTCGACGACCACGTCGGCCTCGGCGAACGCCGCGTCGACGTCGCCGACGGCGAGCGGCCAGGTGTAGCAGTGGTTCGTGCCGAAGTCCTCGTGCACGAGCGGGGCACCGGGCGCGAGCGCGGCCTCCAGGTCGACCGCGGCGGGCAGCTCGTCGTAGTCCACGACCACCAGCTCGGCGGCGTCCCGCGCCGTCGCGGCGTCGCCCGCGACGACGACCGCGACGGCGTCCCCGACGTGCTTGACCTCGGAGTGGGCCAGCGGCCGGTGGTCGGGCACGAGGATGTCCTCGGTGACCGGCCACCCGGTGGGGATGCCGGCCACGAAGTCGTCGGCGAGATCCTCGCCGGTGAGGACGGCGACGACGCCCGGGTGCTCCCGCGCGCCGGTCGTGTCGACGGCGGTGATCCGGGCGTGCGCGACGGGGCTGCGCACCAGGGCGAGGTGCACCGCGCCGAGCGGGGCGATGTCGTCGGTCCAGGTGCCGCGGCCGGTGAGCAGCGCCGCGTCCTCGCGACGCGGGAGGCTCTGGCCGACGTGCGTGGTGCGCTGGGCGGGCGGGGCGGTGTCGGTCACGGGCGGTGCTCCCGTCGACGGGCGGTGGTGGAGTGATCCACCGTGGCCCGCCCGATGCGTCCTGGGAAGTCCCCAGCGTCCGATCACCGATCAAGGGAGCAACTGAGGACAGCGCACCCTCACCGCGCGACGCCCGTACGGGTACCGCGCAACGTGATGTGCCTCACAGGAATGCCCGCCTGTCGCGGGTGTCGTCTCCGTCGCCCCAGGTCGGCGTGTGCCGGACGGGGCATTCGCCCTGATCAGGGCAGCCTTCGCTGCGTGGCGACGGCTCCTGCGGGGACGCCACCATCATGGTCATGACTTCGACCCAGGACATGCCCACGGTCCAGGCCTGTTCGGTGACCGCCTGCTCCTACAACGACAGCAAGACCTGCCACGCCGGTGCGATCACCATCGCCGGCGACACCGCCAAGTGCGGCACCTTCGTCGAGATCTCCTTCCGCGGCGGCCTCGACCGCAACGGTGTCGTGGGCGCCTGCCACCGCTCGGAGTGCAAGTTCAACGACAAGCTCGAGTGCACCGCGCCGTCGGTCGAGATCGGCCAGGGCTCGGACGTCGCCGACTGCCTGACCTACGAGGCCCGGTAGAGCTCCTCCAGCGGCGCGGCCGACCCGCTGGCGGGCTCGAGGACGAGCCCCCGCACGGGGTCGGCGCGCAGCGTGCCGTCCGCCATCGCCAGGGCGGCCACGCAGTCACCGTCGTCCACCAGCACCGCAGCACCCCGCGCGGCCACCGTCGCGAGCGCGCCGAGCACGGCGCGCCTCCCCGCGGCGTCGAGGCCGTCGGTGATGTGGTCGACGAGCACGATCGCGGCCCCGTCGACGCCGCCGGCGTCCTCGAGACGCCGGCGGCGCGTCGCGACACCCTCCGACGCGCCCGCACCGACCCGGTGCACCGTCGCCGGCCGCCCCGTGTCCTCGCGCGCGGACGAGTCGTCGAGCATGTCCATGAGCCGGCGGCGCACGATCTGCTCGCCGAGCAGCACGGTCACCTCACCCGTGGGCAAACGCAACGTCACGGCAGCCTCCTCGCTTCTGTGAGGGCAGGCTAACCTCGCTCCGGGCCCCGAGTCGAGAGGCGATCACCTCATGAGCGCAACGTCCGGAACGCCCCGGTCACGAAGGGCACGCGCACCGGGTCGTTGCCCACCCGCTCGGTGAGGAGGGCCCGGGCCCGTCGCTGCACGTCACGGCGCTCGGCCGCGGGCAGCGTGAGCACGCTCGAGTACGTCCCGAGCATCGCGGCCACGTCCTGCGCCGCCATCCACGCCGAGCGCCGGAAGACCCGCGATTCGCCGGTGCCGAACGGCGCCCCGGCCGGCATCTCCAGCGAGAGCCCCGACCGCACCAGCGACGCCGACCCCTGCGCCTCGGCCCGCCCGATCCGGCGCAGGTCCGCGACCCAGTCGGTGTCGGGGTCGGAGTAGCTCCACATCAGGCCGAGCACACCCCCCGGCCGCAGCACCCGCGCGATCTCGGTCGCGGCCCGCTCGGCGTCGAACCAGTGCCACGCCGACGCCGCCAGCACGACGTCCACCGACCCGTCCGGCAGCGGGATGTCCTCGGCCGTGCCGGCCAGGGCCCGCACCCCGGGGCTGCGCGCGGTGAGCACGGCCCGCATGGCGTCGTCGGGCTCGACCGCGACGACGCCGTGCACGCCCTCGGCGGCGAGCGCGCGGGTCACCAGCCCCGTGCCCGCGGCGAGGTCGAGCACGCGGCTCTGCGGGGACGGCACCAGCCACCGCAGGGCCTCGGCGGCCGGCGCGGGCCGCAGCCGGTCGTAGTCGTCCGCGGCGGCGCCGAACGAGCGGGCCCGCTCGGTCGTCACAGCCAGCCGCGCTTGCGGAAGACGAGGAACAGCGTCAGCGAGCCGATCACCATCAGCCCGAGCGCGAAGGGGTAGCCGAGGGTCCAGGCGAGCTCGGGCATGTGCTCGAAGTTCATGCCGTAGATCGCCCCGATGAGCGACGGGGTGAACAGGATGGCCGCCCAGGAGGAGATCTTCTTGACCTCCTCCCCCTGGGCCAGGCTGGTCTCGGAGAGCTTGCGCATCTCCTCGTTCTGGCGCTGCCCGACGAGTGCGGCGTTGACCTGCAGGATGTTGCCGAGCAGCTGGCGGAAGTTGTCGGCGGACTCCGAGGTCTGCGCGATGTGGTCGGCGACGTCGCGCAGCCCGCGGTGCAGATCGACGCGCGCGTGGTCGTCGGCGGTCTCGGACAGGAGCCCGTCGAGCACCTCGCGCAGCGGGTCCACCGAGCGCTGCAGCTCGATGACCTCGCGCGAGAGCTGGTAGATGCGCCGCGAGACGCTCGGGTCACCGCCGAAGACCTGGGTCTCGATCTGGTCGATGTCGTTGCGCAGCCCGCGGATGACCGGCTGGTAGTCGTCGACGATGCGGTCGAGCACCGCGTAGAGCACCGCCCGCGGGCCGAGTGCCAGCAGCCCCGGATCACCCTCGAGGCGGGCGCGCACCGAGGACAGGTCGGGGGTCTCGGCGTGGCGCACGGTGACGACGAAGTCCTGCCCGAGGAACACGTGGATCTCGCCGACCTGGACGTCCTCGTCCTCGTCGACGTACCAGGCGGGCCGCAGGACGACGAACTCCGTGTCGTCGTAGCGCTCGAGCTTGGGCCGCTGGTGGGCGTGCACCGCGTCCTCGACGGCCAGCTCCGGCAGCTCGAGCTCGAGCGCCAGCTTGTCGAGCTCGGCCTTGTCGGGGCGCAGCAGGCCGATCCAGGCGAAGCCGTCGTCGTCGGGCGTGCCGTCGCGCTCGCGGAGCGCGGCGAGGGTGCCGTCGAGCGAGTCGGGTTCCCTGTCGCGGGTACCGCTCACGTACACCGCGTTGTCGACCACCGTCATCGCGACAGTCTCGCCTGCGGCGTCCGTCAGTGCGCGAGCGCGACACCCGCGGCGACGAGACCGACCGCGTTCGTGCCCAGGTGCAGCCCGATGGGGGCGAGCACCGAGCCCGTCCGGTGGCGCAGCCAGCCGAGCGCGAGCCCGCCGACGACGGTCACGGCGAGCACGGCGAGCACCGAGGTCCACTGCAGCGTCGGCGGCAGCGGGACGGCGGAGGGGCCCATCGCGACGGTGAGGTGCCAGAGGCCGAACGCGACGGCGGTGACGCTGAGGGCCACCCGGGCCGACAGCGAGCGCACCGAGTGCCCCTGCAGCACGCCGCGGAACGCGAGCTCCTCGGCCAGCACGGTGCCGAGCGGGATGAGGACGAGCCCGCGCAGGAGCAGGGCGCCCGGGGAGGCGCCGGCCAGCTGGGGGTTCTCCAGGAGCCCGGGGGCGGCGACGAGGACGGCGCCGTAGCCGAGCACCGCGACGGCGATCGCGGCGCCGCCCCAGCGCAGACCGGCGCCCCAGGTGCCGCGTCCGATCCCGAGGTCGGCCCAGGACAGGCCGAGCAGCCGGGCCACGGTGACCATGGCCGCGACGCCGCCGACGTTGAACAGCGCCTTGAGCACCGCGTCGGCGGGTAGCGCGGGGAGCACGAGGTTGCTCCAGGCCAGCAGCAGGACCGCGACGACGGCCGGCGGGGCGAGCCGCCGCCAGTGGGAGGGGGTGTCCTCCTCGTCGCTCGTGTCGCCCCGGTCGGGGCACGCCTCGGCGGCCGTGTGCTGGGGAGCGGTCACAGCCCCAGCATGCCTGCCACCCGCTCCGTGTCCGCAAGGGTCCACCCCGTGGGGCTACCCAGGGCGAGCCATCCGTCGACCATCACGCCGCGGTACTGGTGACCATGGCCGTCGGGCACCCCGAGCGAGTTGGTCAGATCGATGGTGACCTGCCAGAACGTCACCACGGGGTACCAGTCCATCGCGGGCGAGACGTCGCGGCCCCTGGGCTCGGCCAGCCACGCGGGGCGGGCCCAGAGCAGTGACGGAGACCACCACACCACCGGGTCCGAGGCGTGCTGCAGGTAGACGATCCGTGGCGCATCCCACGGGCCGGGCGGGCGCGCGAGGTCCTCGGGCGTCGCCCCGAACCGCACCTCGCGGCCCCCGTCGACGACCGGGAGGACCTCCGGCGTGCCCGGATCCCGGCGCGCGGTCAGGGCGGAGTGCAGCCGGTTGGAGTTCGGCGGGCCCACCCAGAGCACCCCGTCGGCCTGGGCGCGGGCGTCGTCGACACCCGAGAAGGCGGCCTCGGAGCCCTGGGAGCCGAGGCTCTCGCCGAACGCGAACAGCCGCGGCCGCCGGTCGGGGGGCATCTGCTCGACGCGGGCGTGCACGGCGTCGAACAGGGCCCGGCCCTCGGCCTCGGCGCGCGTGCGGTCGACGACGAACGACAGCCAGCTCGGCAGGTACGAGTACTGGGTGGCGACGATCGCGGTGTCCCCGCCCCAGATCATCTCCAGGGAGTCGGCGGTCGGGGTGTCGATCCACCCGGTGCCCGTGGTGGTGACGACGGCGAGCACCGACCGGTCGAACGCCCCGGTGCGCTCGAGCTCGGCGACGGCCAGGGCGGCGCGCTCCGAGGACCCCGGCGCGGCGAGCAGGCCGACGTAGGCGCGGATCGGCTCCACCGGGGCGCGCCCGGAGGCGGCGGCGAGCTCGGAGGGCGGGCGCCCGCCCGCGACGAAGGCCTGGCCCTCGCGGCCGATCGTGTCCCAGCGCACGAGCGAGGCGGGCGAGCCGGAGCGCAGCGGCGAGGTCGGGGCGGCGAGCCCGGGGTAGGGCGTGTCGTTGGTGGCGCTGAAGACGGAGTCGGCCACGCGCAGCCCGCCGCGCAGGACCACCGAGTCGAGCACCGTGACGACGAGCAGCAGCACGAGCACCGTGGCGGCGACGGTCGCGACCCGGCGCGGCATGTGGACGCGCCGGCGCAGCAGCTCCGCGACCCGTCCCGCGAGCCAGCGCACCCCGCGTCCGAAACCGACGAGGACCCCCGCCACGACCACCGCGATCGGCCCGGCGCGCAGCCAGCCGTCGGTCGTCGGCTGCTCGAGGCCCATGAGCCCGGCGATCTGCCGCTGCCAGCCCGCGCCCGCGAGGAGCAGGCCGAACAGGGCGAACGTCGCGGTCACCACGAGCACCAGCCAGGCCCCGGGCGTGAACCACACGGGGGTCGCGCGGTCCAGGCGGTCGGTGAGGTGCGTCCAGCGCGCCATGCGACGCAGGAGCCAGGCGAGGGCCACCCCGATCGCGTAGCCCAGGGCGGCGGAGATGCCGGTGGCGAGGCCCTGGAAGAGGTAGTCGCGGGGGATCAGCGACGGCGTCAGCGAGATGAGCCCGAAGGCGGTGCCCAGCACGAAGCCCGCGGGGTGCGCGCGCGGGACGTAGCGGACCCAGGCGGCGACGCGCGGGGAGAGCAGCGGCGAATCGGTGCCGAACTGGTGGCGCTCGCCGTCGCGGTGCCACAGGTGGTGGTGGTCGAGCTCGTCGGCGAACTCCTCGAGGAACTCGACGTCGAGCTCGTCGTCGGAGTTCTTCTCGGAGGGCGGGGCAGGGGATGGCCCGGTGGGCGTCGCCCCCGCCGTCCGCGTCTCCCGGTCCGCCACGGCCCCCACTCTTCCCCCGCGCGCAAGGCGGTACACGGCGGGTGCCCCACCCCATGTGAGCGATGTTCACGGCTATAGCCGTGAACATCGCTCACGGCAGCAGGGACTCCAGGCGGCGGCCGGCGCCGAGCAGGGCGTCCTCGCGGTCGGGGTGGCCGATGAGCTGCAGGCCCAGGGGCAGGCCGTCGGCGTCGCGCAGCCCGGGCACGGCGAGGGCGGGCAGGCCCATCACGTGCCACGGCCTGCTGAGCACCGGGTCACCGGTGGCGTCCAGGCCGGGCGGGGCGACGCCGAGGGCACCGGGAGCCAGGACCGCATCGGCGTCGGCGAGACGCGCGAGCACCGTCTCGCGGGTGGCCGCGGAGCGCTCGCGGGCCGCGGTCAGCTCGCCGTCCGGGACCGCGTGGCCCTCGGCCACCAGGGCGGTGAGGTTCTCGCCGAGCCCGGGGAGCTCGGGCACGGTGGTCGCGGCCTCGGCGGCCATGACGGTGCGGTGGTCGGTGGTGGCCGCGCGGAGGTCGACGTCGAGGTCGGCGACGGTGGCCCCGTCCGCGCGCAGCCGGTCGATCGCGGCCGCGAGGGCGTCGCGCATCGCCGGGGAGACGTCGGCGACCGCGGTGCCGTCCCAGACCAGCAGGCGCAGCGGGTCCGCCGTCTCCGGCGCCGCGTCCCGTCCGTCGATCGCGGCCCGTGCGACAGCGAGGTCGGCGACGGTCGCGGCGAACAGCCCGAGCGTGTCGAGGCCGGGCGCCAGCGGCGCGACCCCGTCGTGCGGCAGGACCCCACGCGCGACCGCGAGCCCCGCGACGCCGCAGTACGACGCCGGCCGCACCACCGATCCCGCGGTCTGGGTGCCGACGGCCAGCGGCACCATACCCGCGGCCACTGCGGCCGCGGACCCGCTCGAGGACCCGCCGGGCGTGCGCGACGGGTCGTGCGGGTTGCGCGTGGGACCCGGGTCGAAGTAGGCGAACTCCGTGGTCACGGTCTTGCCGACGACCACGGCCCCGGCGGCGCGCAGCAGACGCACGATCCCGGCATCCGCCTCGGCCGGCGGCGCGTCGACCAGCGCGCGCGAGCCGCACCGGGTCGGCACGCCGGCGACGTCGACGATGTCCTTGATGCCCACCGGGACGCCGGCGAGCGGACCCTCACGTGCGGGTTCCGACGGCACCGGGGTGACCCACGCACGGACGTGGTCGTCGACCTCGGCGATGCGTTCGCGGGCCGCGACCGCGGCGTCGGGGTGTCGGGCGTCGTCGATCCGCCACGGAGCCACGAGATCCATGACGTCAGTCTGCCCACCCCGGTTCGGCCGCCGCGCTACGACGCGGAGCGGTCCGGGATGTCGATGATCTTCGTCTCGCCCGGGGGCGGCGGGATGTCGGCCGGGTTGGTCGGCGTGTACTGCCGCTGCGCCGTGGCCTGCTGCGTCGCGCTGCCGTCGCTCGCCGACGCGGTGTCCTGGCTGCCCGAGGCCTCGGAGCCCTCGGACGACCCGGTGTCGCACGAGGCGTCCTGCGAGCTGTCCTGCCCGCTCGATCCCCCGAGGCCCAGGTCCCCGAGCAGGCCGCCGACGAGGTCGTCACCGGAGGCGCCGCAGTCGGCCGGGTCCTGGGCGGAGTAGCCCGACGAGTCGTCGTCCTCGTGCCCGTTGCCGTGCCCGTTGCCGTGCCCGTTGCCGTGCCCGTTGCCGTGCCCGTTGCCGTGCCCGTTGCCGTGCCCGTTGCCGTGCCCGTTGCCGTGCCCGTTGCCGGGTGTCGCCAGCGCCAGCCCCGCCCCCGCACCGGTGAGGGTCAGGGCGGCCGCGGTGGCCACCACCCCCCGCCCGACGAGGCGGACCACGTCAGCGGGGCGTTCGTCCTGGATGCGGTGAGCGCTCATCCGAGTTCCTCCTCCAGCGTGACCACGATGCGCCGGACGGCGTATCGACGTCTCGGTCACGCTCCGCGTAGGTCTCGATCCGGTCACAAGCCTCGATGGAGTGCCCCTCCGATACGGGGCCCAATCATCCCGCTCACCGCCCTCGGGTGTCGCGGAACGGGCTGCAGCGCACCTACCCTGCGGCGATGGCCGCTCCCACGCGCGCGAGGTACGTCGAGGTCCATCCCCGCAACCCGCAGCGACGGGCGGTCACCGCCACCGTCGACCTCCTCCGGGAGGGCGGGCTGATCGCCTATCCCACCGACTCGTGCTTCGCGCTCGGCTGCGCGCTGGGCAACCGCGAGGGGCTCGAGCGCATCCGCGCGATCCGCCACCTCGACGAGCGCCACCACTTCACGCTCGTGTGCCGCGACTTCGCCCAGCTCGGCCAGTTCGTCCGCGTCTCCACCCCGGTGTTCCGGTCGGTGAAGGCCGCCACGCCCGGCTGCTACACGTTCATCCTGCCGGCGACCAAGGAGGTGCCGAAGCGGCTGCTGCACCCCCGCAAGCGCACCGTCGGGGTCCGCATCCCCGAGCACCCGGTGGCGGAGGCGCTGCTGGCCGAGCTCGGCGAGCCGTTGCTCTCCTCGACGCTGCTCCTGCCCGACACCGAGGAGCCGCTGACCTCCGGGGCCGACATCCACGAGCGGCTCGGCAACCAGCTCGACGCCGTCATCGACTCCGGCGAGTGCGGCACCGAGCCGACCACGGTCATCGACCTCTCCGGCGACGAGCCCGAGCTGGTGCGGCAGGGCGCGGGGCACGGCTTCCAGTGGTGAGGTGACGCGGCCGCTCAGCCCTGTCCGTCACCCGTGGCGGCGCCGTCGACCCCGGGATCCCACCGCCGCGGCAACCGGTCGAGCGCGGCGCGCAGGGCGAGGTACGCGTCCTCGAACTCGGTCACGGCCAGGTGCGCGCAGGCGGTCCGCACCGCGGCGGCGACCTCGTCGAGCCCGGCCCGGTGCCCGTCGCCGTTGTAGGCGGACTCGTGAGCCATCAGCGCTGCCCGCAACATGCGGTCGACCCGGCCGTCGCGCAGCGCGGCCGAGGGGACCGCGAGGTCGGCGAGCGCACCCAGGGCCGCCCGTACCGCCTCACCCAGCTCCGGGGGGCGGGCGTTGCCGCCGCCGCCGGCCCGTGGGGACGTCACCGCGCTCAACGCGCCGATCCCGCCGTCACGCGCCGTCCGATCGCCGGATGGGTCGCGGTGAGGAGGACCCGGCGGTCGAGGGCGACGAGGCGGAAGGGGCGTCGCACCGTGCGGTGGTCGGCGACGACGACCAACCGGACCTCGTGCTCCTCGGCGGTCTGTTGCGCGGAGGCGATGACGTCGAGCCCGGAGGCGCCGAAGAACGTGACCCCGGAGAGATCGCACACGACCTGCGGGGACGGTTCGTCGAGGGCGGGGTCGCCCCCGCGATCCCGCTCCGTGGCGACCGCGACGAGGGCGTTCTGCACGACGTCGCCGAAGCGAGGGGCGGTGAGCATGTCGATCTCACCGATGACGCGCACGAGAACGAGCCCACGCCGTGGCTGCGTCGGGGCGATCGTGAGGCCCCCGAGCGGCTCGTCGGGACAACGAGGTTCCGGCGCGGTCGAGCCGTCGTACTGATGGTCGCGAGGCGCGCGCATGAGCGCCACCCCTTCCACGAGGAACGAGTACCGCATGGCCTCGTGGGGGTGAAGCTGCGGGTAGCTGCCTCACTGTGCCCCGGCCCGGCGGGCGCTGTCCACCCGAGCGGTCGTCGTCGGAGGGCGCTCAGAGGGTGAGCAGACCCCGGACGACGGTGGCGAGCCCGCCCGTCAGGGCCAGGACGACGACCGCTCGACGCGCCGTGGCGGGGTCGAGGCGCCGGTGGACGACGTCGCCCAGGACAACCCCCACGGCCAGCGCCAGGAGGCCGGCACCCCAGACCGCGGGGGCGAGGCGGGGGACGCCCTTGCCCAGGAGCGCGAGCAGGTTGATGACGAGCAGGACGAGCTGCGCGGTCGGCACGAAGACGTCGGTGCTCCACCGCCGGGCGAGCGCGAACGCCGAGATCATCGGCCCGCCCACGCCGGCCGCGGCGTTGACGAACCCGGCGACGGCGCCGGCCCCGACGGCCCCGGGCGTGCCGTTCATCCACCCGCCGAGACGCGGGACGAGCGAGACCACCACGGCGCCGATGGCGAGCAGACCGACCACGACGAGCAACGGCCCCTCGGGCAGCACGCCGACCACCCAGGCGCCGAGCGGGACCGTGACGAGGGCGCCGGCCAGGAGCAGTCCGGCGGACCGGAGGTCGACCCCGCGCCAGGTCCGCGCCAGCACGACGGCACACAGCAGCACCTGCAGGGCGTTGCCGAACGACACCCCGTCGCGGGGACCCAGGATCGCGACGAGGAACGGCGCGCCGACGAGGGCGAGACCGAGGCCTGTCGCCCGCTGGGTGAGCGCCCCGAGGAGCACCGGGCCCAGGACGAGCACCGCCGTCCCCGCCGCGCTCACGGGCGCGACGGGGACGGAGGCGTCATGCGGTCATGATGACCGCCGGGATCGGCGGCCGATCGTCACCGGCCCGACCGTCACTGGGGAATGATGTCGAAGTTCACGGTGTCGCCCTGGACGGCGGTCACCCGCACGAGCAGCGTCGACGTGGTGCCCGCGTCGGTGCCGGTGCACGTGATGGTCGCGCCCACCTCGCCCTCCAGCGACGAGGGGCAGTCCACCTGGCTCGCGTCCACGCCGTACTGCTGGGCGATCTGCTGCTCGACCTGGTCGGCGGTGACCGTCGGCGAGCCGAAGACCATCGCGAGCGCGAACAGGGCCACGAGGATCGCGACGAACACCCCGACCACGATCCCGATGATCTTGCCGGCCGAGCTCTTGCGCACGGGCGGTGGCGGAGGGTAACCGCCGTATCCCGGACCGGGAGGTGGGCCGCCGTAGGGCATCCCGGACGGACCCTGCGGCATCGGCGGGTACGGGAAGCCGGCGGGGGGCGGCGGTGCCTGCTGCGACATGGGAACTCCTCGATGCGACGGGGGCTGCGCGGGGACCGGCGGGGCCGGATCGGCGCGGAGCGGGGACCGGCCGACGAGAAGGAGCATAGAACACGGAGAGCGACGAGAAACCCTTCTGGCTACTCCATCAGAGCTATCTCAGCGTTTCGCCAGAGACACGCGGTCGCTCGACCCACCCGCGGTCCTCATCGCGCGCACAGGCTGCGCCCAGGGAGCCCGCCCACCCTGGTCGGTAGGCGCACGGAGCACCGGCGCCGACCACCGGCGAAGAGGGCCCGTCCATGACCGCCGCCGTCACCGTCCCGTCCGGCACCGTCGCGGCCGGCGCCACCTCCTCCGCCGCCGACGTCCTCGTCGGGCACGCGACCCATCGCGGTCCCCGGCAGCACCAGGCCGACGCCGTCGCCTCCCACCGGGCGCCGTGGGGTCGTCTCGCCGTCGCGGTCGCCGACGGGGTCGGGGACTCCGAGGACGCCGGGTTCGCCGCGCGCCTCGTGGCCGACCACGCGGTCCGCGTCGCGGCCCTCGAGGGCCGGCCCGACACCGCGCTGCTCGCCGCCCACGACCTGCTGGAGGCCACGCAGGACCTCGTCCCCGGTGACGCCGCCGCGGTCGTCGCCCTCGCCCCCGGTCCGGGCGAGCCGCGGTGGCGCCTGGCGTGGGTGGGCGACTGCCGCGCGCTGGCGTGGGACGGGCGCACCCTGCGCACGCTGACCAGCGACCACACGTTCGCCGCGCGCGTGCGGGCCCTGGGGCTGACCCCGCACCCGCACCTGGAGCACGTCATCACCACGAGCGCGCGGACCGTCGGACCCCGGGACGTCGGGATCGCGGTCGTGGACGACCCGGGGACCCTCCTGCTCGTCAGCGACGGCGTCCACCGCGCGGTCACGGCGTCCTCGATGGCCGCGGTCCTCGCCGCGAGCGGCAGCGCCGGCGAGCGCGCGGCCCGCGTCGTCCGGCTCGCCGAGACCGCGGGGCTCACGGACAACGCCACCGCGCTGGTCGTCGCCGGCTGAGATCTGGGAGCGAGGGACGCCTCGCCTGCGCCCGACGCAGCGAGGGCGTCCCTCGCTGCCACCACCCGAGGCCTCGCGTCAGCCCCCGCGCGGCAGGGTCAGCCGGAGGCGGGCACCGACCTCGGAGTCGACGACGCGCAGGTCCCCGCCGTGCGCGCGGGCCAGGGCGCGCGCGATGGGCAGGCCCAGCCCGGCGCCACCGGCGTCGCGGGTGCGCGCGTCGTCGAGGCGGACCAGGCGGTCGAAGACGCGCTCGCGGTCCGCGGGCGGGATCCCCGGGCCCTCGTCGGCCACGTCGAGCACCGCGTCCGCGCCCTCGACGGTCACCGCGATCCGCACGGTGCCCTCGACCGGCCCGTGGCGCCGGGCGTTCTCCAGCAGGTTGGCGAGGATCTGCGTGACGCGTCCGGGGTCCGCGTCGACGGTGGTGGGCGGGCCGTCGACCTCGACGGCGAGGCCGGGGGCGAGCAGCGCGATCCGCTCGGCCTGGGCGGCGGCCAGCTCGATGAGGTCGACGGGCCGGCGGTCGAGCGGGGTGCCGTCCTCGATCCGCGCGAGCTCGAGCATGTCGTTGACCAGCGCCCCGGCCCGCCGCGTCTCGCGCACGAGGGTGGTGGCGAGGCGCTCGCGGCGATCGAGGTCGCCGTCGGGGTGGCGCACGAGCGACTCGGCGAGGGTCTGGACGCCGGCGATCGGCGTCCGCAGCTCGTGGGCGGCGTCCGAGAGGAACCGCCGGGTGCGCACCTCGGAACGCCGCGCCTCCCCGGCCGCGTCCTCGGCGCGCGTCTGGGCGGACTCGAGCTCGTCGAGCATCGCGTCGAAGGCGGCGGCCGTGCGTCCCAGCTCGGTGTCGGCGCGCTCGGGACGCAGCCGCCGGCCCCGGTCGCCGGCCGCGATGTCGCGCGCCAGGACCGTCATGTCGTCGAGCGGGCGCAGCGCGATCCGCACGCCGACGAACAGGGCGACGGCCACGACACCGAGCCCGAGTCCACCGACGCCGACCATGATCACGCGCAACCGCCGGAGGACGCCGTCGTTCTCCCCCGGCTCCACGGCCAGCACCAGCCGCGAGCCGTCGGGCAGGGCGACCGTGCGGACGTCCTCCCGTCCGGCGCGTGAGGGACGTGGGCCGTCCGGCGCGCCCGGGACGTCCGGCCTACCCGGCGCGACCGGCACCGGCCCGTCCGGTGCACCGGGCCCGCCCGGCGCGTCGGGTGCGCCCGGCCGGCCGCGTCCCCGGGGACCGTCCTCGTCGGACCCGGCGACCCGGCGTCCCGCGGCGTCGAGCAGGACCGCGCGGATGCCCTGCCCGTCGACGGCCTCGACCAGCGACGGGCCCGTCGACCCCGCCGCGACGAGCAGGCCGGCCCGGGCGGCGCGGTCGTCGAGGCGGCTCTGCTGGTCGCGGCGCAGCTGGGCGTCGAGGGAGAGGTCGACGGCGACCCCGATGACCACCAGCGCCAGGGCCACCACCAGCAGGACGAGCGCGGTGACGCGGAAGCGCAGCGAGCGCGTCGCCGACCAGCCCTCGGGCAGCGACAGCCGAGCCCAGGAGCGGCTCACGCGCTCTCCCCCGCCACCGGGCGCAGGGCGTAGCCCAGGCCCCGCACGGTGTGGACGACGCGCGGGCCGTGGGCCTCGAGCTTGCGGCGCAGGGCGCTCACATGGACCTCGACGAGGTTGGGGTCGTAGGCGTCGTAGCCCCAGACCTGGGTGAGGATCTGGTTCTTGGTGACGGTGCGTCCGCGCTGCTCGACGAGGTAGCGCAGCAGGCGCAGCTCGGTGGCGGTGAGCTCGAGGACGGCGCCGCCGCGGGTCGCGGTGCCCGCCTCGTCGTCGACGACGAGGTCGCCGACCGTCATGGCCGTCGGCACCCGTCCCCTCCGCCGCAGCACGGCGCGCACCCGCGAGACCAGCTCGGCGAGCAGGAACGGCTTGACGACGTAGTCGTCGGCGCCGCCGTCGAGGCCGTGCAGGCGGTCGGCGAGCGCGTCGCGGGCGGTGAGCAGCACCAGTCCCGCGTCGCTGCGTTCGCGCACCACGCCGAGCAGACGGAAGCCGTCGCGGCCGGGCAGCATGACGTCGAGGACGACGAGGTCGGGCCGGAACCCGTCCAGCAGCTCCTCGAGGCCCTCGCCGTCGCCGCGCCCGAGCGCGCGGAGGCCCGCGTCCTCGAGCGCCTCGACGACCGACTCGCGGATCGCCGTCTCGTCCTCGACGACGAGCACGCGCGCCGCCGTGCCCCAGGTGCCACCCACACCCGGATCCTGGCCCCCCGCTGCTGAACGGGACCTGAAGACCCGCCCGTACGCCGGTGGCTTCAGGCCCGGTTCAGCCCCGCTGCCCATCGTCGGTGGTCCCCGAGCACGAGTGGAGACCTCCGATGAGCGACCAGGACCCGCAGTCCGGCACCCCCGACGGCGACCCGCCGACCCGACCGACCGACCGGTCCCCGGGGACCGCCGCGAATCCGAGCGGTCCGCCCACGCGATGGCAGCGGACCACCCGCCCGTCCGGCTGGACCCGCCGCACCGCGGTCGTGGTGGCCGGCGTCGTCGGGCTGCTGCTCGGCGTGCTGCTGGCCGGCGGCGTGCTGGCCGCGACCGTGGGCGGCGGCCACGGCGACGGGCCGCGGGACCGGGGTCCCGGCACGAGCGCCGAGGGGCGCGGCGGACCGGGCGGTCCCGGGGCACCGGGCCGCCCGCCCGGTCCCGACGGCGGTCCCCGTGGCGAGCGCGGCGGTGCCGCCGGCGCGTCGGGCCCGATCGTCGTCCAGGTCCAGCCGGGCGCGACGGTGCAGGTGGCGCCGGGCGCGACGGTCCAGACGGTGCCGGGCGCCCAGGCCCAGCCGGGGCAGCCCGCCCAGCCGGCGCAGCCCGCGCAGCCGACCCAGCCCGGGCAGCCGGCCCAGCCCACCCAGCCCACCCAGCCGGCCCAGCCGGCCCAGCCCGGGCGGCCGGCCGTGCCCGCGCAGCCCGACCAGCCGGCCCCCGTGCCGGGCTGACCGGCCTCGAGCGGCGGCGTGGCAGCGGTCACAGCGGTGGGTCGGATCGCTGTCCTCCGCCGCGTCGCCGTGTGAGGATCAGTTCGTGTCCGACTCGGGAGTGGTCCTGGTGCGCCGTGCGCACGTCGACCTCCTCCGTGTCACCTCGGCCGGGTGTCGCCTCCCCCGCCGCTGACCGTCCACGTCTCGTCCGGTCGCGGGTCCGTCCCCGACCGGGTCGCCACATGCCCCGGTGTGAGGGCGCGCGGGCCCGCCCCTGCCACCACCGAGGAATCCTGTGCGCGCGTTCCTGCTCTTCGCCCTCGCCGGGCTCATCGCCCAGCTCGTCGACGGCTCCCTGGGCATGGCCTACGGCGTCACGTCGACGTCGGTGCTCCTGGCGGCGGGCACGGCTCCCGCCATCGCCTCCGCCTCCGTCCACCTCGCCGAGGTGGGCACCACCCTCGCCTCCGGCGCCTCCCACTGGCGCTTCGGCAACGTCGACTGGCGGGTGGTCGGCATCCTCGCGGTCCCCGGCGCCGTCGGCGCGGTGCTCGGCGCCTACGTCCTGGTCAACATGACCGAGGACGCCGAGCCCTACATGGCCGGCATCCTGCTCCTGCTCGGCGTCTACGTACTGCTGCGCTTCAGCTCCCGGGCGATCGCGAAGCGCGTCGTCTCGGGGCCGCGGCCGGGCGGCAAGTTCCTCGGCCCGCTCGGCCTGGTCGCGGGCTTCCTCGACGCCTCGGGCGGCGGCGGCTGGGGCCCGGTGGCCACGTCCAGCCTCCTCGCGTCGGGCCGTCTCGAGCCCCGCAAGGTCGTCGGCTCGGTGGACACCTCGGAGTTCGTCGTCGCCCTCGCCGCCAGCATCGGCTTCCTGTTCACGCTGTCGCAGGAGGGCATCGACTACACGGTCGTCCTCGCCCTGATGGTCGGCGGCGTGATCGCGGCGCCGTTCGCGGCCTACATCGTCCGGCTGCTCCCCGCCCGGGTGCTGGGCACCGGGGCAGGCGGTCTGATCATCATCACCAACGCCCGCACGTTGCTGAACGGCTTCGACGTGGCCACGGGCATCGTGACCACCGTGCTGATCGTGCTGGCGGTGCTCTGGGTCGTGGCCATCGTCGTCGCCGTGCGCAGCGCCCGTCGCGAGCGCGCGCTCAACGAGTCCGCCGTGGTCGAGGAGGACAGCACCTCCGCCGCCTGAGGACGACGTCTGAGGGCAGGGGCCACACTGATCGACGTGCGCGCCCTGTTCGACCTGCCCGCGGCCTACCGCCCGTCCGACGACGACCGGGCTGCGCCCGTCCCACCGGTCGAGGCGGTGCTCTGCGACTTCAGCAACACGCTCTTCCGGATGATCGGCACCGAGGAGTGGCTGCGCCGGGTGGCCGCCGACACGGGGCGCGAGCTCGGTGACCCCGGGGCGATCCTCGCCGCCCTCGACGCGGCGGCCGCGGAGCCCGAGGTCGTGGCGGCACAGGTGGGCCGCGACCTGGACGCCGACGCGCACCGGCGCGCGATGCGCGCGTGGTTCTCCCGCGTGCCCTACCTCGCGGGCATCGAGGACGCCGCGCAGGCGCGGGTGGTGGCCGAGGACTCGTGGGTGCCCTACGGCGACACCGGGTCGTTCCTCGCGGCCCTCGCCGCGCAGGGCGTGCCGGTGGGCGTGGTGAGCGACATCGGCTGGGACATCCGCGGCCACGCCCGCGCCGCCGGGCTCGACGGCCTCGTCGGCACCTGGGTGCTCTCCTGCGAGGAGGGCACCGAGAAGCCGGACCCCGCGCTGTTCCGCACCGCCTGCGAGCGCCTGGGCACCGACCCACGGCGCACCCTCATGGTCGGCGACAACCCGGTGCGCGACGGCGGCGCCGTGACCGCCGGCCTGCGGGCCTTCGTGCTGGCCGGCGAGCAGCGCGAGCGGGAGCGCGGGCTGCGCGACGTGCTCGCGCTGGTCAGCCCACGCGGGTGACGCCGGGCGCCACGAGCTCCCGGCCCACCGGTCTCGCCGCGCGCCGCACCCACCCGCCCACCACCTGGGCCACCGACCACCCCTCGGCGGCGAGCAGCGCGGCGATCTCGACGTCGCTCGCCCCGAGCGCGACATCGGCCTCGTCGAGCACGCCGACCAGCCAGCGCTCGCACCGACGCACCACCTCGTCGCCCGGCACGGCCGGCGAGAAGCCCTCGGAGAGCAGCCGACCGAGATCGAGGGGTTCGGTGTCGAAGGGTCCGGGCAGGACCTCGTCGCCGTCGGGCATGGCGCCTCCTCCTCCGCGGGTGGCGGACGGCGTCGACGCTATCCCTGCCCACCGACAGCGACGGGCGGTTCGGTCGCCCGTCCTCAGTCCTCGTCCGGGGCGATGCCGATCTGGCGGCGCAGCTTGGCGACGTTCCACCGGTACTGCCCCGACGGCAGCGTGATCTCGGGCGTGACGAGGCCGGCCCGGACGTAGCGCTGCAGCGTGCGCGGGCTGACCCCCAGCGCCTTCGCGGCCTCCGGGGTCGAGACGAGGTCCGACGGGGACATGGCGGCAGCCTATGTCGCCGGTGTCGTCCGTACGACGGAACGCCGCTGCTGTCGCGGATTTCGTGGATGACACCGCTGTCGTTCATGGCGCCGGTGTCGCTACCATCGGCGACATGGACGACACCGGCGACATCCGATTACCCCGCTCGGGCGGCCCCCGGCGCTACCGGCTCGACGCGCGACGCTTCCGCGGGCCGCTGCACACCCCCGCCCGCAACGACCACGAGCAGCACGAGTCCGACGACCTGGCCGCGCTCGTCGAGATCGCGCGCGTCCTGGTCTCGGAGGGGTTCACCGCCTGGATCTACGAGCGGGTCCGGCGCAGCGTGCCGTGGCCCGAGGCGTGGGACCTGCGGTTGGTCACCCAGCTCGATCCGGGCCGAGGGCCAGGCTGACGCGCAGGCCGCCCGTCGGGGCGTCGCCGAGCGCCACCCGTCCGCCGTGGCGGGCCGCCTGCTGCGCCACCAGCGCCAGGCCCAGCCCCGAGCCCGGCGCGCCCGCGGTGCTCCCGCGCACGAACCGGCCGAGCACCGCCTCCCGCTCGTCCGCGGGCAGGCCGCTCCCGTCGTCGTCGACGGTGAGCACGACGCCGCCGTCGGTGCCCGCGTGGGCACCCAGCCGGACGGTGCCCGCGCGACCGTGCCGCACGGCGTTGACGACGGCGTTCGCCAGCGCCATCCGCAGCCCCTCCGGCGACGCGCGCACCGACTCCGGCGTCGCCGGGTCCGGCTCGTCGACGACCACCTCGAGCCGGCTGTGGGCGCGTCGCGCGTCCTCGGCGGCCAGGCGCAGGACGTCGGCCACCCCGATCGCCTCGCCACCGGCGGCGTCGGGCAGGTCCCCGGCGGCGAGCTGGCCCAGGGCGGTGAGCGTGGCCTCCACCCGGGCCTGGGCGCGCAGCACGTCGGCGAGCACCTCGTCGCGTTCGGGCAGGTCGGGGTGGGCCGCCAGGACCTCGAGGTCGGTGCGCATCGACGTCAGCGGCGTCCGGAGCTCGTGGCGGGCGGCCGCGGCGAAGTCGCGCGCAGCGTGCAGCGAGGCCGTGCTGCGCTCCTGCTCGGCGTGCAGGCGGGCGAGCATGTCCGACAGCGCGTCGGCGAGCTCCTCGGACTCGCGCGACCCGTCGGCGCGGACCGTCGGCGGCGCGGCCGCCGGGTCGGTGGCCGCGCGGTCGAGCGTCGCCGCCTGCGCGGTGAGCCGGCGCATCGGGCGCACCGCGCGGCCGGCGAACACCCACCCGAGGCCCGCCGCCAGGGCGACCGCCGCGACCCCGAGCCCGGCCACGAGACGCTGGCGCTCCGCGACCCGTGCGCGGGTGTCGTCCTCGGTCGCGCCCACCGTCACCAGCGAGCCCGGCGCCGGGCCCGGCGCGGTGCGGATGCGGTAGCCGACGCCCGCGACCGTCACCGACGTCGGGATGCCGATCGGCGAGAGCGGCAGCTCGGGCCCGCTCACCCGCCGGGCCTCGCCGGCCGGGTTCCGCAGCGTCACAGCGAGGTCGGCGCGCGTCGAGGCGAACGAGCCGAGCACCGCCGGCGAGCCGGGCACCAGGCTGCGGTCGAGCCGCTCGGTCTGCTCCCGGGCCAGCAGCACCGAGGCCAGCACGCCGACGAGGACGACGACGACGGTCGCGGCCAGGGCGGCGGCGAGGGCGACGCGCGCCCGCAGCGAGAGGGAGCGCCTCATCCGCACGCCCGCAGCACGAACCCGACCCCCCGCACGGTGTGCACGATCCGGGGCGTGCCGTCGGACTCCAGCTTGCGGCGCACGTACCCGACGAAGACGTCGACGACGTTGGTGTCGGTGGCGAAGTCGTAGCCCCACACCAGCTCGAGCAGGCGCTCGCGGGTGAGCACGACCTCGGCGTTGCGGGCGAGGACGACGAGCAGCTCGTACTCGCGCTTGGTGAGCTCGACCGCGCGGTCGGAGACGTGGACCGTGCGCCGGGCGAGGTCGACGGTCAGCGGCCCCGCCGTGAGCGTCTCACCGAGCGCGGGCTCGGCCGGGGTCGTCGACCGCGCGCCCCGGCGCAGCAGGGCCCGCAGCCGCGCCACGAGCTCGGTGAGCGCGAACGGCTTGACCATGTAGTCGTCGGCCCCGGCCTCGAGCCCGACGACGCGGTCGTCGACGGTGTCGCGCGCCGAGAGCACACACACGGGCACGTCGTGGTCCATCGCCCGCAGCGCCGTCACGACGGCCACCCCGTCCATGCCGGGCAGCCCGAGGTCGAGGACGACGGCGTCGGGGACGCGCTCGTGCACCGCCCGCAGCGCGCCCGGCCCGTCCTGCGCGGAGCGCACGGTGAACCCCGAGAGCCGCAGGCCGCGCTCGAGCGACGCCCGCACGTCGGCGTCGTCGTCGACCACCAGCAGGTCGGGGTTCGACTCGCTCATGGGCGCGGATGGTGCCACCGCGTCCGGGAGGGTCCGCGCGGTGGCGGTCGCACCGTCAGGACCGCTCAGCGGTCGGCGCACGGCCGGGCAGCGCGCTCGACCCGCTGGCTGACCTCGGCCAGGCGCGCGGCGAGCTCCGGGTCCTGGGCGGTCGCGGGGCCGGAGCGGGTCTCGCGCAGCCGGTCGATCTCGCTCCGCGCCTCGGGCGAGAGCGTCAGCGGGGCACCGCCGGTGGCGCCGGGACGCAGCCGCGCGGTGCAGGGCGCCTGGCCGGTCCCGGTGCTCGCGGCCGCGGCCGGGGCCTCGGCGGGGGCCGCAGCAGAGGTGGCGGGCCCGGCGGCGCACCCGCCGAGCAGGAACAGCCCGGCCACGACCGGTCCGGCGAGCACCGGCAGGCGGCGGAAGTCCATCTCCTCGATCTCCTCACGACACGGGCGACCGATCGGGGGCGGCCGCCTCGTGATCCACCCTGGACACCGCGCGTGACGCAGCTCTGTGGCAACTCTGAGGGAACCGTGAGGTCGTCCCGGCGGTGCCAGCCCTGCGTCCACGCTTGCACTGGGCGCCAGGAAAGCCACATCCTCGCCCCGATCATGGGCAGCGACATCACTGACGGGGACGAGGACCGCTACGCCGCGGCGGCGACGGGCTGGGCGACGGGCGCGGCGCGCGTCTACGGCCCGCTCGCGACGCAGCTCGTGGCCGCGGCGCCCCACCCCCTGGCCGGGCGCCGGGTGCTCGACGCGGGCGCCGGCACGGGCCTCGCCTCCACGGCCCTGAGCGCGGTCGGCGCACACCCCGTGGCCGTCGACCGCTCGCCCGCGATGCTCGCCTGGGAAGCGGGCCACCGCCCACCGGCCGTCGCCGGGGCGCTCGAGGCACTGCCCCTGCGCGACGACGCGGTGGACGACACCGTCGCCGCCTTCGTCCTCAACCACGTCGACGACCCGACCGCGGCGCTCGCCGAGCTCGCCCGCGTCACCCGGCCCGGCGGGGCGGTCCTGGCCACCGTGGCCGCCGCGACGACCCGCCACCGTGCGGCGCGCGACCGGATCGACGCCGTGGTCGCGGACCCCGGCTTCGTCCCGCCGCCCTGGTACGCCCACCTCACCCGGGGCCAGGCGCCCCTGCTCGGCGACGTGCCCGCGATGACCGCGGCCGCCGAGAGCGCGGGGCTCGTCGACGTCGTCGTCACCGAGCACGCCGCCGACGTCGGCGTCGACCGTCCCGAGGACCTCGTCGACTACCGCCTGGGCCAGGCGCACGTCGCCGCGTGGCTCGCCGGGCTCCCCGAAGCCGACCGTGCGGCGCTGCGCTGGGCGGCCCTCGACGCCGTCACCCCGGTGATGGCGCCCTACCGCCCCCCGGTGGTCACGCTCGTCGCCCGGACGGAGTGAGCCGGCGGACGGGCCGCCCCCGCGAGCACGGCGGTCAGCGCGCACAGCGGCGTCCAGAGCATTCGCTCGGCCGGTGACCGGGAGGCGAGGTTGAGCGCCGTCCCGATCGCCATGAAGATCGCCACCCCGCTCGCCACCGCTCGCCGCCGCCGCGGCGAGCCCGCCTCCGACGCGACCACGACGGCCAGCACGCCGTAGACCGGAGCGGCGACGGCGCTGATCCGCCGGAAGCTATCGGGGAGACGCCCCTCGTGCTGGCCGCCGTAGGCGAACCGTCCCCACGGGGCACCGCCCGCCAGGCCCGCCTGGAAGGCGCCGAAGCCGGTCAGGAGCGCCCCGGTGGTGCGCGCGGCGACGCGGACGGAGAGGACCACGGCTCCAGTGTCCGGTGTGTCCGGTCCGCCGTCACGGGGCCGACGCCCCCTGTCCGCGGTGACCCAGGGCGGGCAGCATGATCCCCGGCGGAGACGGTGAGCGAGAGGAGTGCGTTCGATGACGAACGACGCGGTCGTGGTGACCCGTGACGACCAGGCGGCCGTGGCGACCGTGCGGATGAACCGCCCGGACCGTCGCAACGCGCTGACCACCGAGCTCAAGGTCGCCCTGCGCGACGCGCTCGAGGACGTCGGCCAGGACCCGCAGGTCCGCGCCGTCGTCCTGTCCGCCGCCGGGCCCGCCTTCTGCGTCGGCCAGGACCTCGGCGAGCACGCCGAGGCGCTGCGCTCCGGTGCCGAGGAGCCGATGCGCACGGTGCCCGAGCACTACAACCGCATCACCTCCGCGCTCGCGACGATGCCCAAGCCCGCGATCGCCGCGGTCGGGGGCACGTGCGTCGGGGCCGGCCTCGGCTTCGCGCTCGCCTGTGACCTGCGCCTCGCCGCGACCGGGGTGCGGTTCGCGACGGCGTTCTCCGGCATCGGGTTCGGCGGCGACTCGGGGCTCTCGGCCACCCTCGCCCACGCCGTCGGCGCCTCGCGCGCCACCGACCTGCTCATGCTCGGCGACACCTTCACCGCCGAGTCGGCCCGCGACTGGGGTCTCGTCCGCGAGGTCGTCCCCGCCGAGGAGCTCGACGACAAGGCCCTCGCGCTGGCCCGCCGCCTCGCCAACGGCCCGACAGCCGCCTACGCGGAGATCAAGATGGCCGTCGCACTCGGCACCGTCTCGCCGCTGACGACGGTGCTCGAGCACGAGGGGGCCGCCCAGTCACGCCTCGCCGCCACGGAGGACCACCGCAACGCCGTCGAGGCCTTCCTGGCCAAGGAGAAGCCCACGTTCACGGGGCACTGACCTCAGCCGGCCGCCTCCGCGGCGGCGAGGATCGCGTCGATCGTCGGCCCCGGCCGGGACACCATCGAGACGTGCGAGCCGGCGACCTCGGAGATCGTCGACCCCGCCCGCTCGGCCATCTTCCGCTGCGTGTCCGGCGGGATGACCTTGTCCTCGGTGCCCACCACGGCCCAGCTGGGGAGCGACGTATAGGCACTTTCCGTGCCCGGCGTCAAATTCGCACCGAGTGTGATCGGACGCTGACTCTCGACGATTCTCCAGCGGTCGTCCTCGGACAGATCCTGCGCGAACGACCGGTGCACGGTGTCCGCTTTCAGGAAAGCCTCGACGTCCCCCTCGGGCGCATTCGGATATCCCGCGAGGTCGAGGACGGCGGTCGGGTCGGGGACGTCGAGCGCCGATCCGGAACCGCCGAGAATCTGGAAGACCGTCTCCCCCGCCTCGGGGATGAACGCGTCGACGTAGACGAGCGCGCGCACGTCACCGGCCCCCGTAGCGGCGTTCGTGATGACGAACCCGCCGTAGGAGTGGCCCACCAGGACCACGGGACCCGTCGTGCGCTGCTTGACGAACGAGGTGACGTAGGGCGCATCGGTGGTCACACCGCGCAAGGGATTCGGTGGCGTGATCACCGTCAATCCACGATTCCTCAGCTCGCGCGCCACGGCATTCCAGCTCGAGCCATCGGCCCACGCTCCGTGGACCAGGACAATCGTCGCTTGCGGCACGTCGGCCTCCGGCAGTGTGTTCCCACTGTGCTTGCGAGATCGACAGTAGTGGTGATCGGGCCCCATTCGGTGAACTGATCAGCCCAATCCTTCCTGGACGGCGAGGAGCAGTTCGTGCACCCTGCTGGTCGTGACCGAGCCGGAGAATCCCCCCGCCGGCGGAATCGCCGCCGCAGGCAGCGTCCGCACCGCCGACAGCGTCGCGACGGCCGGGAGCGTGGACACGAGCGGCAGCGTCGCCACGGCGGGGAGCGTGACGACGTCCCACAGCGTCGCCGTCGTCCGGAGCGTGGCGACGGCCGGCAGCATCGCGGTCGCCGGCAGCGTCGCCACCGCCGGCAGCGTCGCCGTCGCGGGGAGCGTGGCGACGTCCGGCAGCGTCGCGGTCGCCGGCAGCGTGGCCACCACCGGCAGCGCCGGCATCGCGGGCAGCCTGGTCACCGCGTTCGGCGTCGCGCTCCGGAACTGCGTGGCCACGCTCGCCTGTGTGAACTGCACCCGGTGCGTGGCCTGTGTCGGGTGTGTGGACTGCGTCGACTGCGTGGGGTGTGTCGGCTGCGTCGGCCTCCGGGGCGCGGTCGGGCAGCGGAACGTCCACGCCTGACCGGCCCCCGGGACCTACGTCAGCTGCGACTCCCGGTCGGACCAGAAGACCGCGCGCAGCTCCCGCTTGAGAATCTTCCCCGCCCCGGACTTCGGGAGCGGCTCGGTGCGCGTCTCGATGCTGCGGGGCACCTTGTAGCCGGCGATCGAGCGGCGGCAGTGGGCGACGAGCTCCTCGGTGAAGGCGTCCGCGTCCTCGGGCTCCGCGCGGAGCACGACCACGGCGTGCACGGCCTCGCCGAACCGCTCGTGGGGCACGCCGAAAACCGCGACCTCGACGACCGACGGGTGCGCGAAGAGCGCGTTCTCGACCTCGGCGCTGTACACGTTCTCCCCGCCCGAGACGATCATGTCCTTGGCGCGGTCGACGAGGAACAGGTGCCCGCCGTCGTCGATCAGGCCGAGATCGCCGGAGGCGAACCAGCCGTCGCGCAGCGCCGCCGCCGTCTCGGTGGGTTTGTTCCAGTAGCCCGCGGTGACGTTCGCGCCGCGGATCAGCACCTCGCCGACGACGCCGGTCGGCAGCGGCGTGCGCTCCGCCGGGTCAACGACGATCACCTCGACGCCGACCGCCGCCCGCCCGCACGAGCGGGCCTGCGGGGCGTCGAGCAGGTGCTGCTCGCCGGGCAGCAGCGTGACGATCGGGGACGTCTCGGTGAGCCCGTAGATGTGCAGCATCTCGGCCTCGGGGAACGCCGCATGGGTGCGCCGCAGCAGCTCGACGGCCGCCGGCGACGAGCCGTGCGAGAGCCACCTCAGCGACGACACCCGCCGCGGCCGGGCCGTCTGCTCGACGGCCAGCGCGTCCATCATCGTCGGGACGACGAGCGTCGCGGTGATGCCGTGACGCTCGACGAGGTCGAGCACGCCGTCGGCGCTGAAGGCGGGGCACATGACCTGCGTGCCGCCCGCCCAGATCGTGGCGAGCGCCCCGATCGTGCCGGCGGCGTGGAACATCGGCGCGACGACGAGCCACGAGGTGTCGGCCGTGAACGGCCAGCAGGCCATGAAGTGGAAGGCGTTGGCGACGAGGTTGCCGTGGGTGAGCATGACGCCCTTGGCCGCGCCGGTGGTCCCGCCCGTGTAGAAGATCCCGGCGAGGTCGTGCTCGGCGGGCGCGCGCCGCGGCTCGGTGGGCGCGGCGTCGGCGAGCAGCGCCTCGTACTCGGCGCCGAGGTCGACGACGCGCAGGTCGGGGTCGAGGTCGTCGAGGGCCCGATCGGCGAACAGCACCGTGGCCCCGGCGTCGCGCAGCGCGTAGGTCCGCTCCGCCGCGGTGTGCCGGACGTTGAGCGGGACGATCACGAGCCCGTGCGAGGGCAGCCCGAGGTAGAGCTCGAGGTAGCGGTGGCAGTTGGCGCCCAGGACGCCGACGCGGTCGCCGGGGCCGAGGCCCAGCCCGGCGAGCAGGCCGCCCAGGCGGGCGAGGCGGTCGCCGAGCTCGGCGTAGGTCAGCGTCAGCTCGCCGCACACCACGGCCGTCCGGTCGCGCGAGGTCGCGAGCGCGCGGCGCATAGGGGCCCCGACGGTGCGCGTGGCATTGCCGGCGTCCGCGGCCGGGGCCAGGTCGTGGAGGGTCTCGAGCGTCGTCATCGACCACCTCGGGGTAGCGCTGTGCGGACGGACAGGCGAACGATCGTTCGGTCGGGCGGGACGGTAGCAGCGAGCACCCCGGTCGACCAGGACGAGGATGGTCCGTCACGGGCGTCCGGCGCCAGCGTCGACGACCTCCGGCGCGGCGGTTCCGCTGTGTGGAGCGCCGCGCGGAGGTCCCCCGCCCGGGGCCGTAGATTGCTCCCCGTGACCGGTACGCGTCCCCCCGCCCGCGAGGGCGAACGAGCGGCAGCGCCCGCCCGGGACCGGCGGACCCGCCCGACCTACGACCCGTCGAGCCTCGTCGAGGTCGCGGCGCGCGTGTTCAACGAGCGCGGTTACGACGCCACGAGCATGGAGGACCTCTCCGCGGCGGCGGGCATCACGAAGTCGTCCTTCTACCACCACGTCCGGGGCAAGGAGGCGCTGCTGCGCGCCGCGCTCGAGCGCGCCCTCGACGGGCTGTTCGGCGTCCTCGACGAGCCGGCGGCGTCCACCGGCAGCCCGCTGACCCGGCTGCGCCACATCGTGCGCCGCCAGGTCGAGGTGCTCGTCGCCGAGCTGCCCCACGTCACCCTGCTGCTGCGGCTGCGCGGCAACACCGAGACCGAGCGCTGGGCCATGGCGCGGCGCCGCGAGTTCGACGCCGCGATCGCCCGCCTCGTGCGCGACGCCTCGGCCGCCGGCGAGCTGCGTGACGGCCTCGACCCCGCCGTCGACGCCCGCCTGCTCTCGGGGCTCGTGAACTCGCTCGTCGAGTGGTACCGCCCGGGGCGGATCCCGGTGGACGCCCTGGTCGCCGAGGTCGACCGCATGGCGTTCGAGGGCCTGCTCGCGCCGGCACCCGCACCGAAGCGCCGCCCGTTCTAGGGGCCGCGACAACTAGGCTGGGCTGCGTGCCGCTGGACTTCTCCGAGCAGCCCGAGACCGGCCTCGTCGCCGTCACGCTGACCGACGAGGACGGCACCGTGCTGCAGAGCCGCGTGGTGGCGGCCGACGAGATCGGGCGCATCGCCGAGCGCGCCCGGGCGGCGGTGGAGCGCAGCGAGCGCACCGGCGAGCCCGGCCTCTACGTCACGCTCGACGAGCTCATCGACGGGACGTCAGGTCCTTCTTGAACCCGACGTGCGACGCCGTGAACCCGAGGCGCTCGTAGAAGCGGTGCGCGCCGGACCGTGACGCGTCGCTGGTGAGCTGGACCAGCCCGCACCCCCGGCGCCCGGCCTCCGCGACCGCCCACTCCACGAGCGCCGCCCCGTACCCGCGACCCTGCCGCGCGTCGCTGACGTGCACCGCCTCGAGCTGCGCGCGCCGTGTCCCGCGCCGCCCGAGGTTCGGCAGCACCGAGAGCTGCAGCGTCCCGACCGTCGTGCCGTCGGTCTCGTCGAGGCAGACGAGCAGGTGCGCGGGGTCGGCGTCGATCTCGGCGAAGGCCGCTGCGTAGGACGCGAGGTCGTCGACGGCGTCGCCCCGGCCCGCGCCGACGGGATCGGCGGCGAGGAGCCCCACCAGCGCGGGCAGGTCGTCGGCCCGCGCCCGGCGCACCGTCAACGTCCCGTCGGCCAGCGTCGCGAGCACGTCCATGCCGGAGATCGTCCCGCGGCGTCCGGGGTGCGGCAGCGAGGGACGTCCTCGCTGCGTCCAGTGCCGCTGGGGCGTCCTTCGACCCACCGGGCGTGCCGGTGCGCGGTCGAGCGAGGGACGCCTTCGCTGCGCCCAGCGCAGTCGAGGTGACCCTCGCTCCACCCGTCCGGACCCGCTGCCACGGCTTTACAGGGGCGCGCCGGTGCGTCACCATCAACCGAACGAACATTCGGTACGGAGGTGGCTCACCGATGACGGTGACCGAGGACCAGGGCCCCGACCTCGCCGCGCTCGAGGCGGACTTCGACCGGACGGTCGCGGCCGAGGGCCGGGTGGAGCCGCGCGACTGGATGCCCGAGGGGTACCGGAAGACGCTGATCCGCCAGATCGCCCAGCACGCGCACTCCGAGATCATCGGGATGCAGCCCGAGGGCAACTGGATCCTGCGGGCCCCCAGCCTGCGACGGAAGGCCATCCTGCTGGCCAAGGTCCAGGACGAGGCCGGCCACGGGCTCTACCTCTACTCGGCCACCGAGACGCTCGGGGTCGACCGCGGTGAGCTCACCGAGAAGCTCATCGACTCGAAGCAGAAGTACTCGTCGATCTTCAACTACCCGACGCTGACGTTCGCCGACATCGGCGTCATCGGGTGGCTCGTGGACGGCGCCGCGATCGTCAACCAGGTGCCGCTGTGCCGGTCGAGCTACGGGCCCTACGCCCGGGCGATGGTGCGCATCTGCAAGGAGGAGTCGTTCCACCAGCGCCAGGGCTTCGAGCTCCTGCAGACGCTGATGGCCGGCACCGACGCCCAGCGCGAGATGGTGCAGGACGCCGTCGACCGCTGGTGGTGGCCGTCGCTGATGATGTTCGGCCCCGCCGACGGCGACTCGCCCAACACCCAGCAGTCGATGGCCTGGCGGATCAAGCGCCACACCAACGACGAGCTGCGCCAGCGCTACGTGGACATGACCGTCCCGCAGGCCGAGGCGCTGGGCGTGACGCTGCCCGACCCCGAGCTGCGCTGGAACGACGAGCGCGAGGCCCACGACTTCGGCGACATCGACTGGGACGAGTTCATGCAGGTGGTCAAGGGTGCGGGGCCGTGCAACGCCCAGCGCCTGGCCAGCCGCCGCGCCGCCCACGAGAACGGCCAGTGGGTCCGCGACGCGGCCACGGCGTACGCCGCGAAGCAGGCGGCGCGGGCGTCGGAGGGGGCGATGAGCGCATGAGCATGGCCGACGACACCACCGCCCACGTCGAGGGCGAGCCCCGCTTCGACGGCACCCCGAAGGCCGTCTGGCCCCTCTACGAGGTGTTCGTGCGCGGCAAGCGCGGGCTCAACCACGTGCACGTCGGCTCGCTGCACGCGCCCGACGACACGATGGCGCTGCACAACGCCCGCAACCTCTACACGCGGCGCAACGAGGGCGTGAGCATCTGGGTCGTCCGCGGCGACGCGATCACCGCGTCCAGCCCGGACGAGAAGGACCCGTTCTTCGCGCCCGCCGGGGACAAGGTCTACCGGCACCCCACGTTCTACGAGATCCCCGACAACGTGCCGCACCTGTGATGGACACCCACTCACCCCACCCAGGGCACGACGAGAACGTCTACGACGCCCTGTCGACCGCGGACGACGACGGCCGCTGGGCCTTCGGCACCGGGTTCGACGCCGGCGACGCAGAGATCACCGCTCCGGCACCCGAGGGCGTCGACCGGGCCGACGTCGCGACCTACTGCCTCATGCTGGCCGACGACGCGCTGATTGCCTCGCAGCGCCTGGCCGGCTGGACGGCGAAGGCCCCGGAGCTCGAGGAGGAGGTCGCGCTCGCGAACATCGCGCTCGACCTGCTCGGCCAGGCGCGGGTACTGCTCTCGCGCGCCGGGCACCTCGGCGCCGCCGAGCCGTACCGCGTCGGGCCGCAGGACGACGAGGACGTGCTGACCTACTTCCGCGACGACCGCGCGTTCCGCAACGTGACGCTCGCCGAGACCGACCTCGGCGACTTCGGGCGCACCATCGCCTGGATCCTGGTGTTCGCCGCGTGGCGCCTGGCGCTCATGCAGCGGCTCACCGGCTCGCGCGACCCGGTGCTCGCCGCCGTCGCCGGCAAGGCCGTCAAGGAGCTCACCTACCACCGCGACTACGCCGCGCAGTGGGTGCTGCGCCTCGGCGACGGCACGGAGCTCTCGCACGCGCGCATGCAGGCCGGCCTGGACGGCGTGTGGCCCCACGTCGAGGAGCTGTTCCTGGCCCACGACGTCGAGCGCCGCCTCGTCGAGGCCGGCGTCGCCGTCGATCCGGCGGAGCTGCGGGGCGACGTCGACGCGGTCGTCGCGCAGGTCCTGCCCGCCGCGACGCTCACCCGTCCCGAGACCCCGGCGGTCGGCCTCGTCGGCGGTCGCGGAGGCCGCGACGGCGTGCACACCGAGGCCCTCGGCGGCGTCCTCGCCCTCATGCAGTCGCTCGCCCGCGCGCACCCGGGGGCGACGTGGTGACGGCCCTGGTCGATGCCCGGGAGGCCGCCGAGCGCGTCGTCGACCCCGAGATGCCGATGCTCACGCTCGCCGACCTCGGCGTCCTGCGCCGCGTCGAGACCGCGGGCGACGGCACCGTGGTCGTCACCCTCACCCCGACCTACTCCGGCTGCCCGGCGCTCGAGGCGATGCGCGACGACCTGCGGGCCGCCCTGCAGGACGCCGGCTACGACGCGGTCGAGGTGCGCACCACCTTCAGCCCGCCGTGGTCCACCGACTGGATCTCCGACGAGGGCCGCCGCAAGCTCGCCGAGGCCGGCGTCGCCCCGCCCGACCGGATCGGGCCGAAGGCCGCGGGCGCCCCCATCCCGCTGACGCTGGCCCCGCCGTCACAGACGGTCGCGTGCCCGCAGTGCGGCGCGGCCGACACCGAGGAGGTGTCGCGGTTCGGGCCCACGGCCTGCACCGCCCTGCGTCGCTGCCGCTCCTGCGCCGAGCCGTTCGAGCACGTCAAGGAGATCTGATGAGCGCCCCCACCACGGAGCGCGTCGCCCCCCGTGCGGCGGGTTTCCACACCCTGCGGGTCGCCGACGTCGAGCGGCTGACCGACGACGCCGTCGCCGTCACCTTCGACGTCCCCGACGCCCTGGGCGACGACTTCGCGTTCCGCGCCGGCCAGTACCTGACGCTGCGCCTGGTCACCGACGCCGGCGAGGAGCGCCGCTCCTACTCGATCTGCGCGCCCGAGGGCGCCGCGCCGCGGATCGGGGTGCGCCGCGTCGACACGGGGCTGTTCTCCACCTGGCTGGTCGACCGGCTCACCGCCGGCGACGAGATCGAGGTCGGGCCGCCGCAGGGCCGCTTCTCCCCCGACGTCACCGCCGGGGAGCACCACGTCCTCGTCGCCGCCGGCTCGGGCATCACGCCGGTGCTCTCGATCGCCGCGACGGTGCTCGCCACGGCCGCCGACACCCACGTCACCCTGCTCTACGGCAACCGCCGGACGGACACCGTGATGTTCGGCGAGGACCTCGCCGACCTCAAGGACCGCTACGGGCCGCGCCTGCAGCTGGTGCACGTGCTCTCCCGCGAGCCCACCGCCGCGGACCTGTTCAACGGCCGTCTCGACGCCGACCGCCTGCGCACGCTGATCGGCGCGCTCGTCCCCGTCGGCGAGGTCGCGCACTGGTGGCTGTGCGGGCCGCTGGGCATGGTCGAGGCCGCCGGCGAGGTGCTCACCGGGTTCGACGTGCCCCGCGCCCGGGTGCACCGCGAGCTCTTCTACGTGGACGAGCCCCCGCCCGAAGTGCACCGCAGCGAGGACGACGCGGTCGACGAGGTCGGGGGCGCCACCGTGACGGTGGTGCTCAACGGACGCGCGAGCGTGCTGACGCTGCCCCGCACCGAGCCGGTGCTCGACGCCGCGCAGAAGGTGCGCTCGGACCTGCCGTTCGCCTGCAAGGGCGGGGTGTGCGGGACGTGCCGGGCCCACGTGAGCGCCGGCGAGGTGACGATGCGCCGCAACTTCGCCCTCGAGCCCGAGGAGGTCGACGCCGGGTTCGTCCTGACCTGCCAGGCCCTGCCAGTCTCCGACGAAGTCACCGTCGACTACGACGTCTAGAGGTCCCGATGAGCGTCCTGCCCAGTTACGTCCGCGGCGGGTGGGTCACACCCACCGTCTCCGACACGGCGGGCCGTCCGATGACCGACGCCGTCACCGGCGAGGAGATCGGCCGGCTCGCGACCGACGGCATCGACATGGCCGCGGTCGCCGCGTACGGCAGGGACACCGGCGGCCCCGCGCTGCGGGACCTGTCGTTCCACCAGCGCGCGTCGCTGCTCAAGGCCCTGGCCGGGTACCTGCGCGAGCACCGCGAGGAGCTCTACGCGGTCTCGGCGCGCACCGGCGCGACGAAGGGCGACTCGAAGTTCGACGTCGACGGCGGCATCGGCGTCCTGGCGGCGTACGCGTCGCTGGGCAAGCGCGAGCTCCCCGCGTCGGGACCGTGGCTCGACGGCGACCTGGCCCCGCTGAGCCGGGGCGGCACGTTCCTCGGCCAGCACGTGCTGACGCCGCTGCGCGGGGTCGCGGTGCAGGTCAACGCCTACAACTTCCCGTGCTGGGGCCCGCTCGAGAAGCTCGCCCCCGCGTTCCTCGCCGGCGTCCCCTCGATCATCAAGCCGGCGACGCCCACGGCGTTCCTCACCGCCGAGCTGGTCCGGCTGATCGTCGAGTCGGGCGTGCTGCCCGAGGGCGCGGTGCAGTTCCTCGCCGGTTCGGTGGGTGACCTGTTCGACCACCTCACCGAGCAGGACCTGGTGTCGTTCACCGGCTCCGCGTCGACGGCCCGGCAGCTGCGCACCCATCCGGTGCTCTCGGCGCGCGCGGTGCGCTTCACCGCCGAGGCCGACTCGCTGAACTGCTCGATCCTCGGCCCGGACGCGACGCCCGACACCCCGGAGTTCGACCTCTACGTCTCGCAGCTCGTCACCGAGATGACGGTGAAGGCGGGCCAGAAGTGCACGGCGATCCGGCGCGCGTTCGTGCCCGCCGAGCAGGTCGACGCGGTGGTCGAGGCGGTGCGCGGGAAGCTCGCGCAGGTGGTCGTCGGCGACCCGTCCACCGAGGGCGTGACGATGGGCGCGCTGGCGGGGCTGGAGCAGCGCGAGGAGGTGCGCCGCTCGCTGAAGTCGCTCACCGACGCCGCCGAGGTGGTGTTCGGCGACCCCGAGCAGGTCGAGGTCCGCGGCGCCGACGCCGAGCGCGGGGCGTTCCTGTCGCCGGTCCTGCTGCGCGCCGAGGGCGACGCCGCCGCGGTGCACGAGGTGGAGGCGTTCGGCCCGGTGTCGATGATCATGCCGTACTCGTCGACCGCCGAGGTCGTGGCGCTGGCCGCGCGCGGGCAGGGGTCGCTGGCGGGCTCGGTCGTCACCGCCGACCCGGACTTCGCCCGCGACGTCGTCCTGGGCGTCGCGCCGTGGCACGGGCGGCTGCTCGTGCTCGACCGTGCCGACGCGAAGGAGTCGACGGGCCACGGTTCGCCGATGCCCCAGCTCGTGCACGGCGGTCCCGGCCGCGCCGGCGGCGGCGAGGAGATGGGCGGGGTGCGCGGCGTCGCGCACCACATGCAGCGCACTGCGATCCAGGGCAGCCCGGACATGCTCTCGGCGATCACCGGGCGCTGGGTGCCGGGCAGCGCGCGCACGATCACCGACGAGCACCCGTTCCGCAAGCACCTCGAGGACCTGCGCCCCGGCGACACCGTCGTCGGCGGCCCGCGACCGGTGACCGAGGCCGACGTCGCGCACTTCGCCGAGTTCACCGGCGACACCTTCTACGCCCACCTCGACGCCGAGGCGGCCGCCGCCAACCCGTTCTTCGGCGAGCGCGTGGCCCACGGCTACCTGGTCGTCTCGTTCGCCGCGGGCCTGTTCGTCGACCCCGCGCCCGGCCCCGTGCTGGCGAACTTCGGCGTCGACCACCTGCGCTTCCTGACGCCCGTCAAGTTCGGCGACGAGCTGACGATCACGCTCACGGCCAAGGACATCTCCCCGCGGGCCTCGGCGGCCTACGGCGAGGTGCGCTGGGACGCCGAGGTCGTCAACGCCGCCGGCGAGCCCGTCGCCAAGTACGACGTGCTGACCCTGGTGGCGAAGCGTGATGCCTGAGATCAGCGCCTCCGTGCGCCGCATGTGGGACGACGACGCCGCGTCCCGCAAGCTCGGCATGGAGCTGCACGAGGCCGTCGACGGCCGCGCGCGGCTGACCATGACCGTCACCGACGAGATGGTGAACGGCCACGGCATGTGCCACGGCGGCTACCTGTTCCTGCTCGCGGACTCCGCGTTCGCGTGCGCCTGCAACAGCCCCGGCCCGGTGACCGTCGCCGCCGCCGCGGACATCGTCTTCGTCGCGTCGGCGCGCACCGCCGACGTGCTCGAGGCCGTGGCGACGGAGCGGACCGCGTACGGGCGCAGCGGCGTCTACGACGTCACGGTCACGCGCCTCCGCGACGGGCAGGTGATCGCGGAGTTCCGCGGCCGGAGCAGGGTGCTGCGCAGCGGGTAGCACCCGATCCGTCACGGTGTGTCGACCGGCGCCCGATTCCTGGTCGCCCTTCTGACCCAACGGTGTCGTCCGTCGCCACGGTGCGTCATGCTCGGCGGGTCGGTGCCGGGGAAGAGGGGGTCGCGCGGTGATCGCTGAGTGGCTGCAGTCGATCCCGCCCCTGGCGGTGTACCTCACCGTCCTGGGCGTGGTCGGGGTGGAGAGCTTCGGGATCCCGCTCCCGGGCGAGATCGTGCTCGTCAGCGCGACGCTGATGGCCACCCGCCCCGAGCTCGCGGTGTCGGCGATCTGGGTCGCGGTGGCCGCGCTCATCGGGGCCGTCGTCGGCGACTCCATCGGGTTCGCGGTTGGACGGCGCTACGGGATGGGCCTGCTGCAGGCGGCCGGTCGCCGCTTCCCCCGGCACTTCGGCCCCTCGCACCTCGCCCTCGCGGAGCGCGCGTTCGAGCGCTGGGGCGTGCTGACGGTGATCGTGGGCCGCTTCATCGCGATCCTGCGGATCTTCGCGGGTCCCCTGGCCGGCGCCCTGCGGATGCCGTACCGGAAGTTCATGCCCGCGAACGTCGTCGGCGGGGTGCTCTGGACGTTCGGCACCACGGCGGCGGTGTACGCGCTCGGGATCGCGGCCGAGACCTGGCTGAGGCGGTTCTCCTGGGCCGGCCTGGTCGTGGCGGTGATCGTGGGCCTCACCGTGGGATTCCTCGTCAAGAAGCGCGTGATCGGGCTGCTGAACCAACCCGGGGAGAGTGCGACGACCTCGTGAACGGGTAGGCCCCGGGCCCCACCGCCCGCAGGAGGTACTCGTGGCCGACACACCCCCGTTCCCCGACTTCGACCACGCCACGGTCGAGACCGTGAAGCACCGCATCCGGTCGCTCGAGCGCGACGAGGTGCAGGGGCTGCTCGACCACGAGCGCGCGCACTCCTCGCGCATGCCGGTGATCGAGGTGCTGCGCACCCGGCTCGCCGAGCTCGACGACGGCGCGACCCCGTCGGGCGGGGACCAGCGCGAGGCCCGCGAGGGCGGGACGTCCCACGGCTCGCCCGTCTCGCCCGACGGCGCCGCCCAACCCGGCCCGCCCGACCGCCACGGCCTCCGCCAGGTGACGTGGGGCGGCTAGCCACGTGAGCGGAATTCACGGCTATAGCCGTGAACTTCGCTCACGGGGTCAGCGGGCCCACCGCCGGCGATCTGCCCGTCGCGCGACGGAGGAGCGGGACGGGTCGTCGCTTCGGCGGATCAGCGGGCGAAGTGCCGGCTGATGACGAGGCGCTGGATCTGGTTGGTGCCTTCGAAGATCTGCATGATCTTGGCCTCGCGCATGTAGCGCTCCACCGGGAAGTCGCGGGTGTAGCCGTAGCCGCCGAAGACCTGGACGGCGTCGGTGGTCACCTTCATCGCCGCGTCGGTGGCCACGAGCTTGGCCACGCTGGCCTGGCGGCCGTAGGGACGCCCGAGGTCGCGTCGGCGCGCGGCGTCGAGGTAGGTCGCGCGGGCCGAGTCGACGGCCGCGGCCATGTCGGCGAGCACGAAGCCGAGACCCTGGTGGTCGACGATCTTCTTGCCGAACGTCGAGCGCTCGTTCGCGTAGTCCACGGCGGCGTCCAGCGCCCCCTGCGCGAGCCCCACCGCGCACGCCGCGATCCCGAGCCGGCCGGAGTCCAGCGCCGAGAACGCGATCTCCAGGCCCTGCCCCTCCGCACCGATCAGACGGTCGGCGTCGAGCACCGCGCCGTCCCAGTTCGCCGTCGTCGTGGGGATCGCGTGCAGCCCCATCTTCTCCTCGGGCTTCCCCCACTCCAGGCCCTCGGCCTGCCCGGGCGCGAGGAAGCACGAGATGCCGCGCGAGCCCTCGCCGGTGCGGGCGAACAGGGCGTAGAAGTCGGCGACGCCGCCGTGGGTGATCCACGCCTTGGTGCCCGTGATCCGGTAGCCCGCGTCGACCTTCTCCGCCCTGCACCGCAGGGCCGCCGCGTCGGAGCCCGCCTGGGGCTCGGACAGGCTGTAGCCGCCGACGAGCCCGCCGGCGAGCATCTCGGGCAGCCGCTGCTTCTGCTCCTCGGTGCCGAACGTGAACAGCGGGAAGCACGCCAGCGAGTGCACGCTCGTCGCGACGGCCACCGCGGCCCAGCGTGCGGCCAGCTCCTCGAGCACCTGCAGGTAGACCTCGTAGGGCTGGCCCCCGCCGCCGACCTCCTCGGGGTAGGGCAGGCCGAGCAGGCCGGCCTCGCCCAGGGTGGCGAACAGGCCCTCCGGGTACGTCTCGGCCCGCTCGTGCTCCTCGACCCGCGGCGCCAGCTCCTTGTCGGCGATCTCGCGGGTGAGCTCGAGCAGGTCCTCGGACTCCTGGGTGGGCAGCAGCCGGTCGACGGCCATCGGCGGTACTCCTATCGGTACTGAAATCGGTCCTAGAGTACCGATAGCAGGAGCGCTAGGGTAGGTCCGTGTCCGCTCCGAGCCCGACCCGACGGGGTGCCGCGCGCCACTCGGAGCTCCTCGACGCGCTGGTCGACCTGCTGCTCGCCGAGGGCTTCGCCCACCTCACGCTCGACGAGCTCGCCGGCCGCCTGCGCTGCTCCAAGCGCACGCTCTACGCGCTCGCGGGGTCGAAGGAGCAGCTCGTGCGCACCGCGGTCGTGCACTTCTTCGAGCGCGCCACCACGCGGGTCGAGGCCGCGGTGGCCGCGGTCGCCGCGCCCACCGACCGCGTCGCGGCCTACCTGCGCGCCGTGGCCGCCGAGCTCGCGCCCGCCTCGGCGCGCTTCTTCGACGACATGGCCGGCTTCCCGCCCGCCGCCGAGGTCTACGCCCGCAACACCGAAGCCGCCGCGCGTCGCGTCGGCGACCTGATCCGCGAGGGCGTCGCCGCCGGCGCGTTCCGGGAGGTCCCGGTGTCGTTCGCCGCCGAGGTGATCACCGCGACGATGGTCGCCATCCAGCAGCGGCGGATCGCCGGCACCACCGGTCTGGCCGACGCCGAGGCCTACGAGGCCCTCGCGACGCTGCTCCTGCACGGGCTCGCCCGGGACTGACACCGCTCAGCACCCGGGAGGCGCGCCCCCGGTCCCGTCGGTGAACGCCGGGGCGCACGGGGCGCGGCGGGGCGTGCCGAGCTCGCCGCCGCCGGGGGTCTCGCGGGTGCTGTTGGTGACGGCGGCGAGCTGGGCGACGACGCGACGCATCGCGCCGGAGTCGATGTCGGGGAACTCGCGGACGGCGGTCGACTGGACGTCGAACGAGCCCGCGGGAGGGCCGCCGGTGGAATCGACGACGTAGGCGCCGTAGGTCTGGAGCGCCACGGCGATCCGGTGCGCGTGGGGATCGGTGATGCGCGAGACGTCGACGTCGGGCGGGAGGGCGAGCAGCGTGCCCATCCCGACGTTCTCGTCGTCGCCGCCGTACGTGCGTTCGTAGCCGGAGTCGGACTTCACCGCGGGCCAGCGGTAGCCGCCGTCCGCGGTGGAGCAGCTGGTCTGGCACGGCAGGCTCATCTTCAGGGCGTGCCGGATCGGCCGGGTCCCGGAGAGCTCGCCCTGACGCAGCGTGCCGCCGATCCCCGACAGCCCCGACCCGCCGTGACAGCCCTCGATCCCGCGACCGGTCAGCGACATCGGCGGCCAGCCGTGCTCCCAGCTCGGGTCGCCGCCGCGGGAGAGCCGCATCGGCTGGCCCTGGATCACCGTGGTCCGGTCGGGGGTGTCGAGCAGCAGGGTGGAGCAGTTGTTGTAGCTGCCGTCCGCGCGCAGGGCCGGGTCGACGTGCACGGAGCCGCCGGGGTCCGCGTCGAGCTCACGGACCGGCGCGTCCGGGTCCACCGAGATGTTCTCGATGTCGGGGTAGAGCTCGTCGATCTGCGCGTCGAACGGGGCGTACTGCGCGGCCGTGGACAGCGGGAGGTTCCAGATCGAGTTCCACGCGAACGGCCGGAGGTAGACGTCCCGCGGCCCCTCGGGGCCGGTGTCGGTGACCGCGCCTCGGGACGGGGTCGTCGAGCACCCCGCGGCGAGCAGGAGCACCACGACGACGAGCCACGCCCGCCGCCTCGCCCTGATCACCGCGCCATCATGCCGGGGCCCGGGACGAACGCCGGGTGAAGCCTCGTCGTCCACCACCCGTCCGACGTCGCGTGTCGGGTGCGGCGGGGACGCGGCGGAGGATAGGAAGCCCCCGAGTCGCTTCCCCGGAGGTCCGTATGTCCGTCCGTCCTGTCCTCGTCCTCGCCGCCGGCGTCGTCTGGCACGGCGTGGCCGCGGGGTGGTGGGCCAGCCGGGCCTGGTACGTCGCCCGCGCCGCCGTGATCACGGCCGTGGCCGACCGGGGACGCTGAGCGCTCCGTTCCCGGGAGAAGATTTCTCGGGCGGACCTGTCGATCGGCGCCCCGGCCGTTCGTGGAGGGGTGTGCGGGCGCCGTGCCCGCCCACCCACCGAGGAGGACCTCATGGCCCACTACCTGCTCAGCGTCGTCACCCCCTCCGACGGCGAGCCGCCGACCGAGGACGAGATGAACGCGATCATGGGCAACGTCGCGACGCTCCAGAGCGACATGCAGTCCGCCGGCGTCTGGGTGTTCTCCGGTGGTCTCGAGGCCCCGGACACCGCGACGGTCCTGCGGCGCAGCGGCGACGACGTCCTGGTCACCGACGGGCCGTTCGTCGAGCTCAAGGAGTACGTCGGCGGCCTGACGATCATCGACGTGCCCGACCTCGACGCCGCCCTGCACTGGGGCCGGCGCTCCACCGAGGCGATCGGGCTGGCGATCGAGGTCCGGCCCTTCCAGTGGGCCCCGTGAGCGATCGCACCATGCGCCACGTCCCGTCCTCGGCGGCGATCGAGCGGATCGTCGCCGAGGAGTACGGGCGGTGCGTGGCGACCCTGACCCGCGTCCTCGGCGACATCGACCTCGCCGAGGACGCGGTCCAGGACGCGCTGACCGTCGCCCTGACGCGCTGGCCCGCCGACGGCGTGCCAGCCAACCCCGGCGGCTGGCTCGTCACCACGGGCCGGCGCCGGGCCCTCGACCGGCTCCGCCGCGACGCGGTGGGGCGGGACAAGGAGCACCGGGCCGCCCGCGAGGAACCGCCGCCCGACGACGACACCCCGCAGGAGGAGGAGGGACCGGTGGACGACGATCGCCTGCGCCTGATCTTCACCTGCTGCCACCCCGCGCTCGCCCTGCCGGCACGCGTGGCCCTGACCCTGCGTCTGCTCGGCGGGCTGGGCACCGACGAGATCGCCCGCGCGTTCCTCGTGCCCGAGGCGACGATGGCGCAGCGGATCGTGCGCGCGAAGAACAAGATTCGCGCCGCGCGCATCCCGTACCGCGTGCCCCGCGACGCCGACCTGCCCGACCGCCTGCCCGGTGTGCTCGCCGTCGTCTACCTGGTCTTCACCGAGGGCCACGCGACGGCGACGCGGGAGGACCTCGCCGCGGAGGCGATCCGGCTCGCGCGCCTGCTCGCGCAGCTGATGCCCGACGAGCCCGAGGTCCTCGGGCTGCTCGGGCTGCTGCTGCTCACCGAGGCGCGCAGGCCGGCACGGACGTCGGCCGACGGCGCGCGGGTGCTGCTCGCCGACCAGGACCGGACGCGCTGGGACCGGGCCATGGTCGACGAGGGCCTCGACCTCGTCCGCCGGTGCCTACGCCGCGACCGGCCCGGGCCCTACCAGGTCCAGGCCGCGATCAACGCCGTGCACGCGTCCGCGCCCGACACCGCGTCGACCGACTGGCGGCAGATCGTCGCCCTGCACGACCAGCTGCTCGCGCTGACCCCGAGCCCGACGGTCGCGCTCAACCGGGCGGTGGCGCTGGCCGAGACCGAGGGTCCGGCCGCCGCGCTGGAGATCGTCGACGCGCTCGCGGAGCGACTGGAGCGCTACCACCTCCTGCACGCCGTCCGGGCGGACCTCCTGGGCCGGCTGGGCCGCGACGACGAGGCCGACCGGGCGCTCGAGGCGGCCCTCACCCGCACCGACGACCCCGACGACCGGGCGCTGCTCGCGGCGCGTCGTCGACGCGGCTGACGCACCGTCACTCCGTCGCCACCCGCGGCGGGCAGGATGGCCCCATGAGCGCGGAGCACCCCGCCCCCGAGATGCGGATCGGCGACCGCGAGCGGCGCGCCACCGACGATCGCCTGCGGGCGGCGCTGGACGACGGGGTGCTCACGCTCGTGGAGTACGACGAGCGCACCCGGGAGTGCTGGGCGGCCCGCACCCAGCGCGAGCTCGACGCCCTGGTCGTCGACCTGCCGAGCCCCGCCACCCCGGTGCCCGCCGAACGCCCGACCGTCGTCGACGACCGGCCTGTCGAGGCGGCTCCGCGCAAGCCGTGGCACGAGCGCCTCGGCGGCGTGGTCGTGCCGCTCGTGATCGCGGCGGCCGCGGTCTTCGTCGGCGGACACCTCGTGACGGCCGACGACGGCGGCGCGATCTTCGGCAGCCGCACCGTGAGCGTCGCGCCGGGCGACCCGGAGGCCCAGGTGGCCACGCTGTTCGGCAACACCGAGGTCGTCGTCCCGCCCGGCGTCACCGTCCGGACGACCGGCACGATGATCTTCGGCAGCACGGAGTGCCAGCAGGCCTGCGCCGTGCCGCCCAACGGCGCGACGCTGCCCGAGGTGGTCGTCGACGCCAACGGCGCGTTCGGCTCGATCGAGGTCGTCACCCCCGCCGAGGCGGCCGCCGGCGGGATCCGGGACGACGACCGCAACGGCGATGAGGACGACTGAACACCGTCGGTAACCGCGTCCTCGCGGAGAAAATTGTCGGTCGTCGCGGAACATCCCCAGCTCCTCGCGTCGTCACAGTGCCGAGAGCCCACCAGCCGGGCACCGCGAACAGACCGAGAGTGAGCAGACCATGAGCGCCGAGACCTACTCCTTCTCCAACGGCACCGTCTACCACGCCGACGGCACCGTGGCCGGTACCTACACCACCGACGCCGCCGGCAACATCGACTCGGTGTCCACCGACGAGGACGGCAACGGCGCCGTCGACACCGTCATCGCCGACACCGACCACAACGGCTCCTTCGAGTCCGCCGTCGTCGACACGAACGCCGACGGCTACGGCGAGGTCGTCCTGGTCGACACCGACAACGACGGCGACTTCGACACCTCCGCGGTCGACACCGACGCCGACGGCACCTTCGAGACCACCGCCTACGACCCCAACGGCTTCTGACCCGTGAGCGAAGTTCCTGGCTATGGCCGGGAACTTCGCTCACGTAGGGACGCGCGGTGCAGGGCCCGGACCTCCTCGTCGAACGGGGGGACCGGGCCCTCCGTGTCGATGGCGGGCGCGACCTCGCGGATCGGGATCGGACGCACCGGCGAGGGCGGCGCGCCGAACTCCTCCCGCCACGCCGTCAGCTGGGCCGCCGAGCTCGCGTAGACGATCGGACCCAGCCCGACCCACGCGTGCGCGGCGGAGCACATCGGGCAGTGCTCGCCCGAGGTGTAGACGGTGCTCCCCGCCCGGTCCGCCGGGGTCAGCTCCGCGGCCGCCCACCGGGCCAGCGCGAACTCGGGGTGCCGGGTCGCGTCCCCGCCCGCGATCCGGTTGCGGTCCTCGTGCAGGACGCCACCGTCGGGACCCACGAGCACCGATCCGAACGGCTCGTCGCCGGCGTCGAGCGCCTCGCGAGCCAGCTCGACGCAGCGCCGCAGGTGGGCGTGGTCGGTGTCGGTGAGCACGGGACCGACCGTGCCACCCGCGGCGTGCTCAGGCCCGGCCGGGCCGATGGGGTACCGAGATCACGACGTCGTCGGCGGTCGAGAACGTGCGGTCGGGCAGCGCCTGCAGCGCGGCGAGGGTCTTCTCGTCGCGCTCGCTGCGGTCCATCGCGTACGAGATCACCTGCGTGCGGTCCGCGGGGAACGCCATGCCCTGCAGGGCCTTGCGCACGCGCAGATCGTCGCGGTCGGTCACCACGTCCTCCCTAGAGCCGGAACTGGCCGAGCTCGGCGGCGAGCGCCTCCGGCGGCTCGTGCAGCTCGACGCGGGCCTCCCGCGCGAGGCAGCGGATGCGCAGGCGCGCGATCACGCGGGCCAGCGCCGGGTCGCAGTGGTCGAGCCCCGCGAGGTCGATCACGAGCTCCGCGTGGGCGTGCTGCTCGATCTCGCTGCTCAGGGCACGGAGACGTTCCATCCCCGCGCGATCGAAGCGTCCGCGCAGCGCGAGCGCGACGCACCCGGGGCCGTAGGTGCGGATGCCGACGGCGCCGCGTCGGTTGCCCACCACGGCGGGCTCCGCGTGGGCCACGGCTTCGGCGAGCGCGGCGCGGCGGCGCCGGGCGGGGTCCACGGGCAGCTCGACGTCGTCGACCGCCCCGTGGACCGGGGCATCGGACTGGATGGTCATCGGACCTCCTCGTCGTGCACGGCCGGTCCGATCTCCCCGAAGGGAACCGGACCGCGGCGTCCGTAGCGGCGTGGAGGTCTCAACCGCGAAAAGCGTGATGGGAACATTACCGACCGCGACGGCGGAGCGCATCGTCCGCGTGCCACGGCCGTCAGCGCGTCCCTCGCGGGGCGCGGGGCTGCCGGAGCCCGTCGATCTCGGCGAGGAGATAGCCGAGCTCCCGGCGCAACCAGAGGACCCGGGAGGCCTTCTGCTCGGGCCGGGGTCGCTGACGTTCGGCCTGCAGGGCGTCGAGGATCGCGAACGCGCGCTCGAAGCGCGGGTCGAGCGCGGCGTCGACGTGGGCGCGCCACGCGGCGGATTCGGCGCTCACGATCGCGCTCGCGGGGACAGGGGATCGACCATGGTGCGACTCCCGGGACGGGCGGCGCCCGATACGGGCGCACGACTGGTGTGGTCACCGCCGCGGGTCTTGAGCGGTCGTACCGGCCGGCGGTGCTCCTCAGGAGATGTGGGCCGCCGAGCCGTTGTCACGTCCCCGCCGCTGGTCCGGACGGGGATCCTCCACCCACCTGGTACCCGATGGGTCGGCGATGACACGCCTGCCCGCGAGCCCGAGCAGGTGTCCCGCGAAGCCGTCCGGGGCGCGACCGACGGTGCGGGCGCTGGTGGCGACGGGATGCGCGCCGTCGCGGACGACGCGGAACCCGGCGCGGTCCAGGCGGTCGACGAGCGCGACGTCCTCGCCCGTGGCCCGCGGCGGGAAGCCGCCGACGGCCTCGTAGGCGCGCGCCGCGATCCCGAGGCTGGCCCCGTGGACGTGACGGTGCGCGTCGCCGTCGCCGTTCTCGTAGGCGTCGCGGTAGCGCCTCCGCACCGGGGGCGGCAGGCCCCGCCAGTCCGCGACGTCGACGGTGCCGACCCAGCCGTCGGCGCCCTCGGCGCGCGCGTCGAGCTGGGCGGCGAGCCAGTCGTGCGGCACCACGGAGTCGGCGTCGGTCGTCGCCAGCCACGACGGTCCGCGACCGAGCAGGAACGACGCCCCGGCCGCCCGCGCCCGCCCCACGGTGTGCGCGTCCAGCCGCAGCACCTCGACCCCGCACCGGCGGGCCACCGCCTCGGTGCGGTCGGTGCAGGCGTCGGCGACGACGAGCACGTCCACCCGCACGCGGTCGGCGACGGCTCCGACGGCGACCCGCAGGCCGGCGAGGCAGGCGGGGAGCAGCTCCTCCTCGTCGTGGGCGGGGACCACGACGCCCAGGACCGGCCTCACCGCAGCCCCGTCTCCTCGGCCACCGAGCGCGGCGGCGGCGGCACCCGGGCGTGGACGTCGAGCCGGAAGTCTGCCTCCTCGTGGCGCACGACCCGTGCCAGGCCCGGTCGCGTCTGCAGCTCGTCGTGCACCGCGTCGCCCTCGACGGGGTACTCCGGCGCCTCGCGCCGCCAGTGGATCGCGACCAGGTGCCCGCCCGGCTCGAGGGCGTCCTCGACCGCCCGCCAGAACGCCTCACGGTCGCCCGCGTCGAGGTAGTAGACGACCTCCGAGGCCACGACCAGGTCGAACGTCCCGTCGGGCGCACGCTCCGGCAGCGCGCCGAGCTCGACGCGCACGCCGGACCGGTCGGCCAACCGCGCTCGCGTGGCCTCGACGGCCCGCTCGGCGGGGTCCCAGCAGACGAGCTCGTCGCAGCGCTCCGCCAGCCCCACCGAGAGCGCGCCGGACGCGCAGCCGGGCTCGAAGGCGCGCGCGTACCGCCGGCGCGGCAGGGCGGCCAGCACGACCGCGCGCTTGCGCTCCTCGTACCAGCCCTGCTCGATCCCCCACGGATCGGCGGCGTCGGAGTAGAGCGCGTCGAAGTACTCGGGTCCCAGGGTCACCGCGGCCCCCACACGATCTCGGCGTCCCGGCGGAAGCGCGCCAGGACCGGCGCGGAGAGGATCGTCGCGTCCCGCGGGTCGTCCGACAGCGGGGCGATCTGGGTGGTGAAGCAGCCGATCGCGTCGGCCTTGGCGCGCCGGGCGGACGCGGGCAGCACCACCCGCCGGGCGCCGTCGAACGACACCGCCCCGGGGTCGGCCCAGTGCCAGAGCCACACCGGGTAGTGCCAGCACGCGACCCCGGCGCGCCGCGCCGCCCGCGCACCGCCGTCGCCGGTCGCGTCGTGGTCGGGGTGCCCGTCACCGTCGACCGGGACGAGGACGGTGTCGCCGTGGCGCAGCACCGCCCCGAGGCCGGCGGCGACGTCGTCGGCGGCGACCCCGCCGTCGGGCAGCTCGAGCCGGTGCACGCTCGCCCCGATCCCCAGCACCTCGAGCGCCGCGCGGCGCTCCTCGGCCCGGCGCTCGGCGAGCGTGGACGGCGCCAGCGTCGGGCTGTCCGGGTGCGAGCCCTCGCCGTCGGTCACGGCGACGACCAGCACCTCGACCGGAGCCCAGGCCGCGAGGGTCCCGCCGACGCCGAGCACCTCGTCGTCGGGATGGGGCGCGACGACCACGACACGACCCGGCGGGCGCACGGCGGCCGGGTCGCGCGCCGGGATCGTGTCCAGACCGCCCGGCGCCCACCACACGTCCTCGGGCGTCCCGTCCCCCGTCAGCGACGGCCCGCTCACAGCAGGAGGTCCTGGTCGCCGGCGAGCTCACCGAGGGTCGCGAGGTCCCGCTCGGCGTGGCTCTGGCGCACGTAGATCTCGAGGTCGGCGACCCGCTGCGCGTGGTCGGCGTCGCGTGCCTGCGGGCCCGGGCCGAGCGCGCGCCCGGTGCGTCGCACCGCGCTCTCCACCGCGGCCTCGACGACCGCGCGTACGCGCACGGCGCGGCGCCGGGCCGTGGCGACGGCGTCGGCGTGCGCCCGGTCGTCCGGGACGTCGACGGCCGCCGCGGCCTCGCGCAGCAGCGCCCGCGCGGCGGCCAAGTCCGCGTCGACGGCCCCGAGGTGGGCGAGGCCGTGGTCGTCGAGGCGGCCGACGCGCCCGGCGTGCCGCAGCGGCGCCGCCACCCCGACCGCGCCGCCGAACCAGGCCGCCGCCACGGCGATCGCCCCGTGCCAGAAACCGGCCCGGTCCAGGTAGGTCTCCGGGCCACCGACGGCGACGGCCGGGACGGCGTGCAGCTCGACGGTCGCGGCCGCGCTGCCCCGCATGCCGAGCGCCTGCCACTCGCCCGCCGTGACCTCGAGGCCCTCGTCGGCGAGGTCGACGGCGAACAGGCGGCGGCCGTCGTCGGCGTGCGCGGTGAGCAGCGCGTGGGTGCACGGGCCCGCGGCGCCCGAACAGAAGGGCTTGCGGCCGGTCAGCCGCCACGCGTCCCCGTCCGGCTCGGCGATCAGCTTGTCGCTCGACGACTCCGCCGCCCACACCCCCCAGCACGAGCCGGGCGGGATCTCGGGGCCGCCGAGCTCGGAGAGGATCGTCGCGGCGTCGAGGTGGGCCTCGGCGAGGCGGGCGACGTCCAGGTCCTCGGCCGCCGCCCGGGCGAGCACCGCCCAGTTGTGCAGGGTCCGGCCGTCGCCCCGTGGCGAAGGCGCCGTGCGGAACGCATCCAGGACGGGGCGCAGGGCGTCGGGGGAGGTCATCGCTCTCCTCGTGGCGGACGGCGCCCGACGGGTCGCGGCGCAGGACGGCCGCCGGCGTCACCACGGGGCGGAGGCTGAACCCCGGGGCGGAGTGGAGCGCCGCCGGGGTTGGGCGGCGCCCGCGCTCGGCGGACCGGGCCGTGGCTACCCGGCGTTCGGGGAACTCACCCGTGCGCCGTCCGGAGCACCGCGCGCTCGAGCTGGGCCGCCACCGACACCAGCCGCGCGTCGTGCCCCGGGCCCACGACGATCTGCACCGTCGGCGGCAGCCCGCCTCCCGTATCGCTCACCGGGACGACCGCCGCGGGCAGGCCGGTGTGGTTCCAGGCCGGGGTGTGGGCGTAGTGCCGGGCCTGGGCGAGCATGGTCGGCAGGCCCCGACGCCCCGCCCAGTGCCCGACGGGCACCGCCGGTCCTCGGGCCGGAGGCGTGAGCAGCACGTCGACACCGAGGTCGGCGAGCACCCGGCGTCCCCACGCCTCCCCCTGCCGACGGGCCGGCCGGATCGCGGCGTCGGGGACGAGCCGCCCGATGCGCGCCACGTCGGCGGTGCGGCTCTCGAGCAGCGCGGGGTCGTCGACGTCCCCGGCCGCTGTGGCCAGGCCGTGCAGCATGCGGGCGACGAACCCGGCCGGCGCGGCGCCGTAGCGGAGCCGCACGTCGCGCACTTCGTGCCCGAGCCCGGCGAGGAGCTCGGCCGACCGGCGGGCCGCGGCCTCGAGATCGGGGTCGAGGGGCAGCGCGGGCGTCACGGGCGAGGCGAGGTCGACGCCGATCCGCAGGGCCGGCGGCTCCTGCTCCGCGGCGGTCGCGAGCGGGCTCGGGAAGTCGCCGACGAGATCGAGGTAGAGCGCGGAGTCGGCGACCCGGCGTGTCAGGCAGCCCTGGACCGACAGCCCGTTCCAGCCGCCGCCCGGCGTTCGCCCGGCGCCCGGCTTGATCCCGACGAGCCCGCAGCACGCGGCGGGGATGCGGATGGAGCCCGCGCCGTCGCTCGCGGTCGCGATCCCGACGGCGCCGCCCGCCACCGCCGCCGCCGACCCGCCGGACGACCCGCCCGAGGTGCGCGTCGGGTCGAGCGGGTTGCGGGTGATGCCGGAGAACGCCGACTCGGTGAACCCGTAGAGCGCGAGCTCGGGCAGCGTCGTCCGCCCGATCGGCACCGCGCCCGCGTGGTGCAGGGCGGTGACGATCGGACCGTCCGCACGCGCCGGCGTCCGGCGCGAGCGCGTGCCCCACGACGTCACGTGGCCCGTGGCGTCGAGGTCGTCCTTGAGTGCGATCGGTACCCCGAGCAGCGGGCCGTCCTCCCCCGCGGCGCGCCGGCGGTCGGCCTCCTGTGCGGCGGCGTGCGCGCCGTCGGCGTCGATCGCGAGGAACGCGTTCACCTCGGCGTCGAGCGCACGGGAGGCGGCGACCGCCGCGGCGGCGAGGTCGACGGCGGTGACCCGGCCCTCGCGCAGCGCCGTGGCCTGGGCGCGGGGGGTGTCGGCGACGAGGGCGGCGGGGTCCACGGCGCGGAACCTAGCGCCCGGCCTCGACGGACGCCGATCGTCGGCAGCGACGGGACGGTCGGTCCTGCGCTGACGACGCTTCGGTTGTCGAAGCGTCGTCCCGGAGGGTGAGGCGGCGCGACGTTCCGGGTCGTCGCGGGCGGCGGTGGACCCGGCGTCGCGAGCGACGGGACGGTCGGTCCTGCGCGGACGATGCTTCGGTTGTCGAAGCGTCGTCCCGGAGGGTGAGGCAGCCGGAGCTGTCGACGACCCCGAGGGACCTACGACCCCGCCCATCCGGCCCGCACCGAGGCGGCGCAGCGCTCCGGGTCGTCGCCGGCGGCGGTGAACACCGCCGTCGCGAGGGCCGGGGAGTGCTCGTCGAGGGCGTCGTCGGGCAGGACGCCGGAGAGCACCAGCAGGAGCACGCCGTGCCCCGAGGCCCAGAAGCGCGTGGCGACGGCGGCGGGGTCGGCGTCGACGAAGCGGCCGGCGTCGACCGCCCGCTGCGCCGCGTCGACGAGCAACGCGAACCCCGCGCCGGCGGCCCCGGGGTCGGGCAGGTCCGCGGCGGCGTCGAACATCGCGCGGTAGAGCGCCGGGTTCTCCACCGCGTTCGCGGCGTAGGCGGCGCCGAGCGCGGCCAGGTCGCGCACGGGGTCGTCGGACGGGGACACCTCGGCCAGACCGCGGGCCAGGCGTGCGAACCCCTCCTGCCGGACCGCGCCCCACAGCCCCGGCATGCCGTCGAAGTGCGTGTAGACGGCCATCGTCGACGTGCCGACGCGCCCGGCGAGCGCGCGCAGCGTCACCGGCTCGCGCGCGACGAGCATCGCGGCGGCCTGCTCGATGAGCGCGACGCGCACGGCGGGATCGGGGGTCCGGGGCACTTGCCGCACGATACATAACACTGCTATACCTAGCGAGACATAACAGCGCTATCCAACCCGGAGGTCATCGTGACCGTCGAACTGCTCAACCCGGCCGGCCTGCCCGCTCCCGACATCTACCGCCAGGTCGCGGTGGCCACCGGCACGCGCACCGTCTACGTGTCCGGGCAGGTGGCCCGCACCGCGGACGGCACGCCGGTCGGCCCCGGCGACCTCGCGGCGCAGACCGAGCAGGCCTACCGCAACGTCGCCGTGGCGCTGGCGGGCGTCGGCGCGAGCCTCACCGACGTCGCGAAGATGACCGTCTACGTCGTGGACCTCGCCCCGGAGAAGATGGCCCTGTTCGGCGAGGGCGCGATGCGGGCGGCCGCCGACCTCGGCCTCGTCACGCCCGCCATCACGATGATCGGTGTGACCGCGCTCGGGGAGCCCGACCTCCTCGTCGAGGTCGAGGCCACGGCCGTGCTCCCCTGAGCGCGGCCCGGACTCAGCCCAGGAAGTCGAGCAGCGCGCGGTTGAACTCGTCGGCGTGGGTGGCGTTGAAGCCGTGGGGGCCACCCGCGATGACGACGACCTGGCTGTCCTTCACGGCCTCGGCGGTCCGCTGGCCCGACACCTCGAACGGCACGATCGCGTCCGAGTCCCCGTGCAGCACCAGCGTCGGCACGTCGATCGTGGCGAGGTCGTCGCGGAAGTCGGTGTAGCCGAAGGCCCGGATGCACTCCAGCGTGCCCTTCGGCGACGCGAACTCGGCGATCTCGCGGTGGTAGACCCGCGACGGCTCGCTGATCAGGTCGGTGCGGTCGCCCGCGGCGAAGAAGTTCGTCGTGAACCCGTCGAGGAACGCGATCCGGTCGCCGGTGACGCCGTCGAGGAAGCTCTGGATGGTCGCGTCGTCGAGGCCGCCGTCGGGGTTGTCGTCGGTCTTGTAGAGGTACGGCGGGACCGCACCGGCGAAGACCGCGCGGGCGACGCGCTCGCCGCCGTAGCGCCCGAGGTAGCGGGCCACCTCGCCGCCGCCCATGGAGAAGCCGACGAGCGTGACGTCGTGCAGGTCGAGGTGGCGCAGGAGGGCGTCGAGGTCCGCGGCGAAGGTGTCGTAGTCGTAGCCGCCCCACGGCTGCGACGAGGAGCCGAAGCCGCGGCGGTCGTAGGTGACGACGCGGTGGCCGGCCTCGACCAGGGCCGGGACCTGCTTCTCCCACGAGCGACCGGACAGCGGCCACCCGTGGATGAGCACCACCGGACGCCCCGAGCCGTGGTCGTCGTAATAGAGGTCGATCGGGCTGCCGTTCTCGTCCCCGACGGTGAGCGTGGGCATCGGAATCCTTTCGATCTGGCCGATTCGGTCGTGCACGATCAACATTCCCGCGCCCCGCGGATCACCGACGTCCGACGGGTGTCGGACCCCTGGGCCACGGTGGGGCGGACGACGAGAGGAGCTCCGATGACGATCGCGATCACCACTCCCCGGGGCCACGTGGGGTCCCACGTCCTGCAACGCCTCGTGCAGGCCGGCGCGTTCCCGCGCGTGCTGATGCGCGACCCCGGCGCGCTCGACCCGGCCTGGCGCGAGCACGTCGAGGCCGTGGCCTGCGACCAGGACGACGCGGACGCCGTGCTCGCGGCGACCCGCGGGGTCGAGGCGCTGTTGTGGGTGAGCCCGACGCTCCACGAGGCCGACCCCGTGGCGGCGCACGCGCGCCTCGGCGGGCACGTCGCCCGCGCCGTCGCGGCGAACGGGATCGCGCGGACGGTGTTCCTGTCCAGCGTGGGCGCCGAGAAGCGCCACGGCGCCGGGGAGATCGACGGGCTGGCGCGCACCGAGGAGGCGCTGGACGCCACCGGTGCGTCGGTGCTGCACCTGCGGGCCGGCTACTTCTTCAGCAACCTGCTCATGGACCTCGACGCGCTGCGCGACGGGGTGCTGCGCACCGCGAACCCGCTCGACGCCCCGATGCCCTGGGTCGACCCGCGGGACATCGCCGAGGTCGCGGCCGGGCGCCTGCTCCACCCGTGGCAGGGCCGCAGGGCGACGGCGGTGCACGGGCCCGAGGACCTGACGTTCGCGCAGGTCGCCGACGTCCTCACCAGCGCGCTGGGTCGCCCGGTGCGCGCCGAGCGCATGTCCGACGACGACCTGCGCGCGAGCCTGGGCGCGGTCGGGCTCGGCGAGGCACAGATCGAGGCGATCGTGGGCATGTCGACGGGCCTGCGCGACGGCTTCGTGCCCGAGCAGCCGCGCTCGGTGCTCACCACCACCCCGAGCACACTCCCGGGCTGGGCGCACGCGCACCTGCGACCGCTGCTCTGAGTGAGCAGTTCGGTCACCGTTCGTCCACGGAGGTCGACCATCCGCCGCTCGATCGGCCCCGCCTGATCGATCCCGTGGACGACGACCGAACGATCGCCGGGGTGACGGCGTTCACTGGGGACAAGCCACCCGGGCCGCTCCGGCGCCCGGGCCGACAGGAAGGGCAGCAAGATGATCAAGAATCGGGAGCTGGCCCTCATCCCGGACTCCGCCCTCGGGCTGGTCGAGCCGCCCGCGACGTCACCGACGCCACGGCGGGCGAGCAGTCACGCGACGCGCCCGGCGCGAACTCCCGCGCCACGGGCACCGCGGTACCCGGAGCGAACACCCCGCTGAGCGCTCACTCGCGGGGCGCTCACTCGCAGGCGACACCGTCCTTGTCGCGGTCGAGTGCCGCGCGGTACCCGGGCGCCCCGGCGCGCAGCGGTGCCGCTCCGGCGGCGCGCGCCGCGCTGCAGTTCGCGTAGTACCCGCCACCGCCCGACGAGCCGCCCGATGAGCCGGCTGCCGCCCGCGGCGCGGTGCGCGGGGCCGCCGGGCGCGGCGTGCGCGGGCGGTCGACGTCCGCGTCCGGGGTGCGCGTCGCCGTGGTGGTCCGCGGGGTCGTGGTGGGGCCGACCGTGCCGCAGGTCCGGCCGTCGGCGTCGAGGCGGCGCAGCGTCGACTGCACGGCGGTGGAGGCGTCGTTGCGCCCGCGGGTGTAGATCGCGGTGTGGTCCTGGGTGACCATCGACGACGCGAAGTCGGCGCCCCCCGCACCGACGTGGCGCAGCATGCGCCCGTAGCGGTCGCGGTCGACGCCGGGCTCGGCGGTCAGCGTCACGGGCGCGGAGAGCAGGCGGGCGCGGGCCGCGGCGGTGGCTCGCTGGCCCCCGGGGGTGGCCGCCTCGCAGGAGTCGATGCCCAGCACGCGGACCTCGTCGCCGGAGGCGAGCCGGAACGTGTCGCCGTCGATGACGTCGACGACCGACGCGGACACCGCGCCCGGGCCCGCCACCGCCGGGGCGACCGACGGCGCGGCGGCCGGGATCGCGCCGGGGGACGCCGCGCCGGACGACGCCGGGAGCGTCGAGGAGCTCGCGACGGTGCCGGCCGGCGGGACGGACGAGCCGGCGAGGTCCGTCACCGCGACCAGGCCGAACACGCCTGCCGCGATGCCGGACCAGACCTTGTGGGCGGTGCGCACGTCGTCGTCCCCTCAGCCGGTGTGATCGTCCGCCTTGTCGGGCCCGGTGGGGCGGTCGTTACGCACCGGGGGCGATGTCACGAAACGCCCGCCCCCGACGATGAAGCGACGTCCGGCTCGCGCGGTGCGGGTCCTGCGGAGGGATGCGGGGCATGGCGGGTGTCGTGACGACGGTGCTGACGTGGCTCCTGACCACCGGATTGATCCTGGCCGTGCCCTTCGGCCTCTGGTGGCTCGTCGACCGGTCCCGGCGCCCGGCCCCGGCCCCGGCTCCGCTCCCGACGGCCCGCGCGCCCCGCGCGCCCCTCGTCGCCGTGCCCCCCGCGGCGCCGCGACGAGCCCCGGCGCCTCCCGCCGACCCGCCCACGGCCCCCGTGCCCGTCCCCCGCGGCTCCCGGACCCTCACCGTCGTCCAGGACCCCCGCCCGCAGGCCGGGGCCACCGACAAGCCGGCCGACACCCCCGCCGACACCGACGAGATCCTGGCCCCCGAGCGCGAGGTCGTGGTGACCCGCGAGGAGGACCACCAGGACGTCCTGGCCGAGCACCACGCCCCGGGCCGGCCGCCGACGTCGGTGACCGTCGAGCTGTGCTCGTCGACGGTCTCGCGGGGCAAGTACCGCGGCGACTACGCGGTGGAGGTCCGCCTCGACGGCGCCCGCGTCGGCGAGCTCACGGCGGCGATGAGCGCCCGCTACCGTCACCTCGTCGACCTCGCGGGCCCGGTGCGGTGCCGCGGCGTGATCGACCACGGGGCCCGCGGCTTCCAGGTCGACCTGCGTCTCCCGGACGTCGTCTAGCGGCGGTCAGCCCGCGTGCCGCAGCGTGACCGTCGTCCCCGCGGAGCCGGGGGTCACGGTGAAGGTCTCGGCGAGCTCCTCGATGAGGGCGAGGCCCCGCCCGCGGTAGCCGGTGCCCGTCGTGGGCGCGCGCCAGGTACCGGTGTCCGAGATCGTGATGATCACCGCGTACGGCGCGGCCGACTCGCGGCAGGCCGCCAGCGTCATCGTGCCCGCCTCGTCGCGGTCGGCGTAGGCGTGCTCGGCGGCGTTCTCGAGCGCCTCGCTGACGGCGAGGGTCAGGTTGTCCACGGCGTCGTCGTCGCCCTCGGCGAGCTCCGCCGTCAGCCAGCGGCGCAGGGCGCGGCGCAGCCGACCGACGTGCGCGGCCGTGGCGGGCACCTCGAGGTGCAACGTGTCGGCTCCGGCGTCGACCTCGACCACGCGCGCTCCACCTCCGCGACCCGCATCCCGATCTCACCCGACCGTAGGCTGTTCCCCCTGCACGCAGACTCCAATCCGGCGAACCGACCGGTCACCGATGAGCCCCGACCACTCCCCCGAAAGGCCCGCATGAGCACGACGTTCCGCTCGGCGATCGAGTCCCACGACGTCGAGGCGGCCATCGCGCTGCTCACCGACGACGTCGAGTTCCACAGCCCCGTCGTCCACTCGCCCTACCGGGGGCGCGACGCCGTGGCGCCGATCCTGCGGGCGGTCGTCGAGGTCTTCGAGGACTTCCACTACGTCGCCGAGATCGGCGCGGGCGCCGACGAGCACGTCCTGGTCTTCCGCGCGCACGTCGGCGACCGCGAGCTCGAGGGCATCGACCTGCTCCACCACGACGGCAGCGGGGCGATCGACCGGCTGACGGTGATGATCCGCCCGCTGTCGGCGCTGCAGGCGGTGGCGACGGCGATGCGCGAGAAGCTGACGTAGGTGGACCCCGCCTACGACGCCGAGCCGTGGTCCGACTTCGCCGCCGGCATGGCCGGGGCCGCGGCCGCGCTCGCCGGCCTGCTGTTCGTCGCCGTCTCGATCAACATCCAGACGATCCTGGCCGGCCACGGCATCCCCCGCCGGGCCGCCCAGGCCCTGATCCTGCTCGCGCTGCCGGTGTTCCTCTCGCTCGTCCTGCTGGTCCCCGGGCAGTCCGACGTCGCGCTCGGGATCGAGCTGCTCGCGATCTCCGCCGTCGTCGTCCCCGCGTTCGGCGTCCTGGCGAAACCGGGCACCCGCGCCCCCGAGCAGCCGCGGGCCTCGTGGCTCGGGACGAACGTCCTGCCGTCGGCGATCGTCGCCCTCGGGCCCGCGGTCGCCGCGATCGGCCTGTTCACCGAGTCGCTCGGCGGGCTCTACTGGCTCCCCGTCGCGGTCGCGCTCGCCCTGGCCGCGGGCCTGGTCAACGCGTGGGTGCTGCTCGTCGAGATCCTGCGGTAGGGCGCTACGCGCGGTCCGGGACGCCGCGCGCGGCGGGGCGGGCGGCGAGGGCACCGACGACCGCGACGACGGCGAACGTCGCGAAGAGCCAGCCCGCCGAGGCGAGCGGGTCGGCGCCCCCGAGGGCGAGGCTCGCACCGCCCAGCGCCGTGCCGACGGAGGTGGCGAGCATCTGCACGGTCGTCACCGCGGCGGACGCCTTGTCGGCCTCGCTCTCGTCGGGGCCCGCACCGGCGGCGGTGTCGAGATCGGGGTCGTCGTCGGCACCCCCGATCGCGGCGGCGGCGAGGTGCGGCCAGGCCGTCCCGATGCCGATCCCGCCCGCGGCGAGTCCGGCGGCCCAGAGCACTGGGCCCCAGGTCCCGGCGGCGCGCGGGCCGTCGAGCACGAGCAGGGTGACCGCGACGACGAGGATCCCGGCCGCGAGGAGCGCCGGGCCGAGGAGCACCCGGCGCCGCGGCCGCCGGCCGGAGGCGCTGACGATCTCGCCGGCGACCCACCCGGCGCCGAGGGCGACGCCGAGGAACCCGGCGGCGACCGGCGCGAGGCCGGCGACGCGCTGCCCGACCAGCGGCACGAACGCCTCGAGCCCGGCGACCCCGACGAGCACGGCGCTCAGCCCGTAGATCCAGGGCAGCGCCGAGCCCGGGCGGAACGTCGCTCGGGGCAGGACGGCGGCGGGGGTGCGCCGCTCGTGGCGCAGGAACAGCACGATCAGCACCGCGGCGGCGGCGAGGCCGGCGCCCGCCACGCGTACGTCCGCGGCCAGGCCCGCGACGCTGAGGACCGCCGCGGCGGCGCCGACGTAGAGCACCGAGCCGAGCGGGAACGGGCCCGGCGCGATCCGGGCGCGGGTGCGGTGCAGGGCCGAGGGCACGATCGCGGCGATCGCCAGGGCGGCGACGACGAGCACGCCGAACGCCCAACGCCACTGCCCCGCCCCGGCGAGGACGCCACCGAGCCCGGGGCCGACCACCAGCGCGACGCCCCACATCGTGGCGATCACCGCGCTGCCCCGCGTCCAGAGCGTGCGCGGCAGCGAGACGCGGATGAGGGCGTAGCCCATGCCGGCGAGCAACCCGCCGCCGACGCCCTGCAGGAGCCGGCCCACGAGGAACACGGCCATCGAGGGGGCGAGCGCCCCGACAAGCGCACCGGCGGCGAACACCCCGAGCGCGACGAGGTAGGCGCGCGCGGCCGGCACGGTCGCGAGGACCCTGCTGACCAGCGCCGACGTGACCACGGCGGCGAGCAGGAACACCGTGGTGGGCCAGGCGTAGAACGCCTCGCCGCCGATCTCGGCGACTGCGGACGGCATGAGGCTCGCGGTGATGTAGGTGTCCACCGCGAACATCAGCGTGCCGCCCGAGAGCACCGCCATCGCCCCGCGGTGCTCCCGGGCCACCAGCTGGGCCCAGGACCCCGCGCCGGCCATCGGGCTCAGGCCGCCCGGTCCGTCGGGACGTCGATGACGACGCCCGTCCCGAGCGCCTTCGTCTCACGGGTCTCCAGGACGCGGTCCGGGCGGTAGCGGGCGATCTTCTCGGCCTTGCGCGGCGGCCCGTCGTTGGCGATGAGCACCGCCACCCAGGGCAGCGGCACCGACAGGACGACGATCACGGCGGCCGCGATGCTCCACCCGAAGCCGAGGGCCAGCACGCCTGCCAGGACGAGGCACGGGATGCGCAGGGACATGATGAGCGAGTAGCGGCGCCTGCGGGCGGCGAACTCCGCCGCGGGCGAGACGGCCGCGCCGGTGATGAGGACCGGGCTGGCTGGGCTGCTGCCGACTGGGCTGTGGTGACGTCGCACGACGCACTCCCTCTCCGGACCCCGATGTCCGGTGACGTCCGGCCGTCGATCTCGGTGCGATGTCGGGCCGGCACCAGGATCAACACCGCCACGGGCCGCACGCATCCGCCCGTCCGGCCCGGCCCACGGTGGGTCCGGTCACCCGTGGCGGTGATTCCCCCGAAGCTGGTCGGACATGAGGTATGGCCTACTTCAGGTAACTGTTACCTTCTGTTGCAGATCACCATCGGAGGGAGTCGACATGGGTGTCGTGCGGCGGTCGGGGCGCGGGACAACGCAGCACGCCGACTACGGGTTCTTCGGGCCGGAGTCGGTGACCTGGAAGGTGTGGTCCTACCCGACGTCCCTGGCTCTCGGCTTCCTGCGCGCCGTGGTGGTCGAGGAGCTCGACCCGTTCCTGCTCGCGTCGGTCGCGCAGTCCGGGCAGGTCCAGGCCCGCCCCCGCCTGCGCTACGACCGCACGATGCAGTACTTCGCGACGGTGAAGTTCGGCGACACCGCCTCCGTCCTCGCGGCCGCGGACACCCTCATGAAGATTCACGCGCGAGCGATCGGCACCGACCCGGTCACCGGGCGCCCGTTCGACGCCAACGACCCCGACTCGCAGCTGTGGATCCACCTCACCGCGTGGCACTCGATCCTCTACACCTACGAGGTGTTCGGGCCCGGGAAGCTCCCCGCGCACGAGGAGGAGCAGTACTGGGAGGAGTGCGCCCGCGCGGCGGAGTTCCAGACCATCGACCCCGCCGACGTGCCGCGCACCCGCGAGGGCATCCGCGCCTACTTCGAAGCCTACCGTCCGCGGCTGATCGCCTCCGAGGTCGCCCAGGGGATGATGGACTTCCTGCTCGACGCCGACACGATCGTGCTGCCGCCCGAGCTGCCGGCGCCGCTGCGGCGGCTGTTCACCGCGGCGACCCGGCGCGCCGTGATCGCCACGCTGCCCCGGTGGATGCGCCGCCTCGGTGGGACGCCGCAGCCCGCCGTCGTCGACGCCCTCGCGGTCGCGGTGACCCGCCCGGCCATCCGCCTGCTCGCGGCCAGCACCACCCTGCAGCTCGCACTGCTGAAGGTCGCGTCGCCGCGGACGGTGCCGGTGCTGGAGCCGGTGCTGCGCGGGACCCCCGCGGTCGCCCCGGTCGTGTCGAGCCCCGCCGAGGCCTACGCCGCGCACGGGCCGACGCCGCGCGAGCAGTACGCCGCGCTGCTCGCCGCCCGCGCCCGGAAGGAGGGCCCCGCGCCCTACCCGCCGGCCCACCGCGAGCCGGTGCTGGACTTCGCCTGAGTGCTCGCTACCCCTCCGCCGCCAGCACCGCCTCGGCGAGGGCGGCGATCCGCGCCCGGACGCCGGGCTGCACGGCGAGGTGGGGGACGCGGGTCAGGCCGTTGATCAGCGCGAGCGCGGCGTGGACGAGCACCCGGGCCTCGGGTGCCGGGAGCCCGGGCCGCGCGGAGGTCAGGAGCGCGACCCACTCGGCGACGTAGTCGCGCTGCGAGCGCCGCAGTTCGTCGCGGCTCGGGGCGGGCAGGTGGATGACCTGCGAGACGAGGACGCTGACGATCTCGGGGTTGTCGGCGACGAAGGCCATGTAGTCGGCAGCCAGCCGCGCCACGGCGTCCGGGGCGTCCCGCGCCCGCCCGAGCGCGTGGTGCAGGCCCAGCCAGAGCGCCTCGTTCCCGCGGTGCAGGGTGTGGAGCAGGAGATCGGGCTTCGTCGTGAAGTGCCGGTAGACGCTCGGCCCGGCGATGCCGGCCGCGGCGCCGATGTCCCCGAGGCCGACCGCCGGGTAGCCGCGCTCGCCGAAGAGCCGCGTCGCCGCCGCGAGCAGGGCCTCGCGACGGGAGGCCGGCGCGAGCACCGCCGGCCGCGCCGGGTCCGCCGAGGGCCCGGTCGCCGACGGCAGGGGCGTCGCGAGCACGGCCCGCGCCGCGCCCGCCAGCAGGGGCCGGAAGCGCGCGTCGTCGAGCTCGTAGCGGTGGTGCGACGGGCTGTCGACCACTGCCAGCGCGGCCCACGCGCGCAGGTCGGCCGTCGCCGGGTCGGGCTCGGCGCAGCGCGCGGCGACGACGCCCGCCACCGCCCGCAGGCGGTGGCGGATGGCGCGGCGCGCCTCCTCGGGCAGGTGCCCGGACTCCCGCTCCCAGAGCAGGCCGAACTCGCGGCGCTCCAGGGTCAGGGCGGCGAGGCCGTCGACGAGATCCGCACCTGCTGGCTCCGCGACCAGGCGCTCGATGCGCGTCAGGTGCTCGTCCAGGATGGCGAGCAGCAGCTCCTCCTTGCCGCGGACGTGGCGGTACAGCGCGCTCGGCGCGATCCCCACCGCCGTCGCGACGTCCGCCATCCCGACCTGGTGGTAGCCCAGCGACCAGAACCGGGCCGCCGCCGCGGCGAGGATCTGCCGGCGACGGTCCCGGGGCCGCCGGCGCACCGGCGCGGCCGGTGACGTCACCGCTCGTCCCCGGGCACCCGCGGGGCGAAGCGCGGACGGCGGCGCTCGAGGAACGAGGTGACGCCCTCCACGCAGTCCGGCTCCCGGATCAGCTCGACGATCGTCCGGCTCTCCGCCTCGGACGCGGCCCCGGCGTCGGCGGGCGCGGCGCGCAGCAGCGCCTTGGTGGCCGCGACCGCCGTCGGCGACGTGCGGGCGGCGATCGTCCCGGCCCATTCCTGCGCCCACGCGAGCAGGTCATCCCGGGTCGTGGTCGAGGCGAGGAAGCCCGCGGCCTCGGCCTCGCGGGCGTCGACGAGGCGCCCGGAGAGCAGCCAGTCCGCCGCCCGGCCGGCGCCCACGACGCGCGGGAGGTGGTAGGTCGAGGCGCCCTCGGGGCAGACGCCGAGCCGCGTGAACGGGAACCCGATGCGGGTCTCGGGGGTCGCGACTCGCACGTCGGCGCCGAGCGCGACGGTCGCGCCGCCGCCCACCGCGTCGCCGCCCAGCGCCGCCACGACCGGCACGTCGAGCCGGGCCATCGCCGCCGTCACGCGGCCCGCCGGTTCGCGGTAGCCGGGCCGGTCGGCGCCGTCGGCGTCGAGGAGGTCCCGGAGCGCCTCCGGCCCGCGGGTGAGGTCCGCGCCGACGCTGAACGCGTCACCGGCCCCGGTGAGGACCACGGCCCGCACCTGCGCGTCGGCCCGGCAGGCGGCGAGCGCCCCGAGGAGGGCGTCCGCGAAGCCCGAGGTCAGCGCGTTGCGGGGCGGCCGGTCGAGGACGAGCGTCGCGACGCCGCCGTCGAGCGCGACCCGCACGACGCCGTCCTCCTCGCCGTCACGCGATGTGAACGACGATTCGCGCGCGGTGAGGGTCACGCGACGGGCCGTTCCGTGAGCGTGATGACGCGCGCGCCGGCGATCGCGCCCGTCGACAGCAGGCCACCGGAGGTGATGTGCCCTCGTCCCATGCCGCTCCTCCCGCCCGAAACGGACACTTCCCCACCTCAGCGTGACGTGGTTCACTGACGCCGCCAGCTAATCACGGTTCACATCGCGTGGGCAACGACCCGGCCTGCACCGACACCGAGGACCCGGCCATGGAGATCACCCAGGCGCTGCACCGCGCCGCCCAGCAGACCCCCGACCTGCCCGCGACGATCGCGGGCGAGCGCGTCCGCACCTGGGCGGAGTGCCTCGATCGCGTGGCCCGTCTCGCCGGCGCGCTGCACGCACTCGGGGTGGGCCCGGGCGACCGCGTCGCGATGCTCTCGCTGAACTCCGACCGCTATCACGAGTACCTGTTCGCGGTGCCGTGGGCGGGCGGCGTCGTCACGCCGGTGAACATCCGCTGGAGCCCCGCGGAGATCGCGTTCTCGCTGGAGGACGCGGGCGCGACGATCCTGCTCGTCGACGACACGTTCGTCCCGGCCGTGCCCGCGGTCCTGGCGGCCGCGCCGGTCGTCCGCACCGTCGTCCACTGCGGCGACGGCGACGTGCCCGAGGGGATGGTGTCGTTCGAGGCGCTCGTCGCCGGGCACGAGCCGGTGCCGGACGCCCGCCGCGGCGGCGCCGAGCCCTACGGCGTCTACTACACCGGCGGCACGACGGGCACGCCCAAGGGCGTCGTGCTCAGCCACGCGAACCTGCTCGCCTCGGCGCTGGGCACGGCGGCCTCCGGCTCGTTCATGACCCCGGGCGGGCGCCTCCTGCACGCCGCGCCGATGTTCCACCTCGCCGACGGCGCCGCGTGGGTGGCGCGCAACGTCGTGGGCGGCACCCACGTGATCGTCCCGATGTTCACGCCGGCCGGGGTGGCCGACGCGATGGCCCGCCACGAGGTCACCGACGTCCTGCTCGTCCCCACGATGATCCAGATGCTGGTCGACGCCCCGGAGGCCGCCGAGGCCGACCTGACCCACCTGCGGAACCTCATCTACGGCGCGTCGCCGATCTCCGAGGCCGTCCTCGAGCGCGCCGCGAAGCGCCTGCCCGCCGCCGAGTTCACGCAGGCCTACGGGATGACCGAGCTCTCGCCGGTGGCGACGCTGCTCTCCCCCGCCGACCACGCCGTCGACCGGCTGCGGCGCTCGGCCGGGCGGGCCGCCCCGCACAGCGAGGTGCGGATCGTCGACGAGGAGGACCGCGAGGTCCCGCGCGGCACGGTCGGCGAGATCGTCTGCCGCGGCCCGCACGTCATGCTCGGCTACTGGAACCGCCCCGAGGAGACCGCGACGGCGCTGCGCGGCGGCTGGATGCACACCGGGGACGGCGGACGGATGGACGACGAGGGCTACGTCTACGTCGTCGACCGGATCAAGGACATGATCGTCTCCGGCGGCGAGAACGTGTACTCGGTCGAGGTCGAGAACGCGCTGGCCAAGCACCCGGACGTCGCCTCGTGCGCGGTGATCGGCGTGCCCGACGACGAGTGGGGCGAGCGCGTGCACGCCGTGGTCGTGCCGGCCGCGGGCGCCACGCCCTCCGCCGACGCGCTCCGTGAGCACGTCAAGAGCCTGATCGCCGGCTACAAGGCGCCCCGCACCGTCGAGCTCCGCGACGCCCTGCCGATCTCCGGCGCCGGCAAGATCCTCAAGCGCGAGCTGCGCGCCGAGCACTGGCAGGCGGGCGACCGCGGGGTCTCCTGACCCCCCCCCGAGACCCGGAGACCCCGCGGCCGGGCCGGCCTCAGAGCGCGGCGTACAGGGCGCCCTCGAAGTCCTGGTAGAGCTTCCAGGCCTCGTGCTCGGGGATGAAGGGCAGCGAGTTGGTGTAGATCGACGCGCACACACCGCTCGTGCGGTCGATGAAGAAGTGGGTGTTCAGCAGGCCCGCCCAGGCACCGGTCCAGGCGCGCCGGGCGCCGGGGATGTCGCGGGTGTTGAGCAGCAGCCCGTAGCCCCAGGTCCAGCCCTCGCCCAGCTTCAGGGTGTCGGTGATGGCCGGGTCCGCCGTCGCGATCTCGGTGGGCATCGGCACGCCGTCGAGCTGGTCGCTGAACGCCGCGTCCACCGTCTCCGGGCGCAGGATGCGCACGCCGTCGAGCTCCCCGCCGCGCAGCAGCGCCCGCTCGAAGCGGATGTAGTCGCGCGGGGTGGAGTGCAGGCCGTGCCCGCCCGCCCACCACTGCGGGTCGTCGGGCAGCACGTTGCCGGCCGAGCTCCAGGTGCCGTCCTCGCCCTTGACGTGCACCGGTGTCTTGTTCGCCCGACGGGCGTCGTCGAGGGCGAACATCGTGTCGTCCATCCCGAGCGGGCCGGTGACGCCCTCCTTGATGACGACGTCGAGCGTCGTCCCGGCGACGGCCTCGACGACGCGGCCGAGCCAGTCGGTGTTGATCCCGTACTCGAACCGCGTGCCGGGGTCGGCCACCAGGGGCGCCCGGAAGGCGGCCATGTCGCCGGGCACGACGTTGGGGAGGCCGGTGACCTGCTCGTACTTCACGATGTCGGCGTTCCAGAACCAGTACGACAGCCCCGACGTGTGGGTCAGCAGGTGCCGGACCGTGGCCCGGGAGCGGGGCGCACGGAGCCGGGGCGTGTCGCCGTCGAAGCCGTCGAGGACCTGGAGGTCGTCGAACTCCTCCACGTACTCCGCAACCGGGGCCGCGAGGTCCAGCTCGCCGCGCTCGACCTGCTGCAGCGCCACGGTCGTGGCGACCATCTTGGTCATCGACATGATCCGGAACTGCGTCGTGGTCGACACCGGCACCGGCCCGCCCTCGCCGAGGTGCACCCCGGCCGCGCCCTCGTAGAACACGCCGTCGGCGTCGGCGGCGATGGCCACCGCATGGGGCACCGCCCCGTCGTCGACCGCTTTCTGCAGCACCGCGTCGATGCCGGAGCCGTCGATCGTCGTGGACATGAGACCTCCGTGGAGCGGGTGACCGGGAGATCAGGTCTAGCACAGTGTGGTGCGGGACACAGCTGTCCGAGGTGCCGCGGACCGCGCGCCGAAACCCCTCGACGCCGGGGTCCGCGTGCCCGACGCTCGGGCTCGTGTCCGACCGTCTCCTCGCGTTCCTCGTCGCCGCGGTGGTCTTCATCGCGATCCCCGGGCCCAGCGTCGTGTTCGCGATCGGGCGGGCCCTCGTGGCCGGGCGGCGTCGCGCCGTCTGCTCGGTGGTGGGCAACTCCGCCGGGGTCGCCGTGCAGGTGGTCGCGGTCGCCGTCGGTCTCGGCGCGGTGCTCGAGCGCTCCGCGCTGGCGTTCACGGTCGTCAAGCTCGCCGGGGCGGCCTACCTGATCGCGCTCGGCCTGCTGGCGATCCGGCACCGCCACCGGACCAGCGGCGCGCTCACCGGCCCGGAACCCGCGGCCCTGCCCACGTGGTGGCGCTGCCTCGTCGACGGTGTCGTCGTCGGCGTGCTGAACCCCAAGAGCGCGCTCTTCTTCGTCGCGTTCCTGCCGCAGTTCGCGGACCCGGCGGGGGCGATCGGCACCCAGATCCTCCTGCTCGGCCTGGCCGTTGCAGGGATCGGCCTGGTGCTCGACAGCGTCTGGGCCCTGTCCGCCGGCACGGCCCGCGCCTGGTTCGCGCGCTCGCCCCGGCGCCTCGCCGCCCTCGGCACCGCCGGCGGCGTGTCGATGGTCGGCCTCGGCGTCGGTCTCGCGACGACGTCCCGGGCGACGGGCTAGCCCTCCCCGGCGGCGATCCCGGACGCCGCACGTCCGGTGACCGTCAGGCCGTCGGGCGGTGCTGGCGTCGACTCCGAGCCCGCGGGGTCGACGGTCGACGACGTGTCGGGGTCGACGAGCACGACGTCGGCGTCGCCGTCATGGGGTTCATCGTGTCGTCCACCGGGACGTTCACCAGCGGCTTCGTCCTCATGAGCGCGCTCGCCGCGATCGGTGCCCTGCTGATGCTGTTCGCCACCCGCGAGCCGGCGCGGCGGGAGACCCCGACCCGGTCGGTGGAAGAGGTCTGACGGATCAGTCCAGGTCCGCGAGCTTGCGGCGCAGCAGCGCCCGCTCGCGCTCGTTGCCGCACAGTTCGACGGCGCGCGCCAGCTCCCGGCGCGCGTCGTCGCGGCGTCCCAGGCGGGTCAGCAGCTCCCCGCGGACGCTCGGGAGCAGGTGCGAGCCGGCGAGGGCCGCGGCGCTCACGAGCTCGTCGACGATCGGCAGCGCCGCCCCCGGCCCCTCGGCCATGGACACCGCGACCGACCGGTTCAGCTCGATCACCGGGGACGGCGCGAGTCGCCCGAGGGCCTCGTAGAGGAGCACGACGCGCGGCCAGTCGGTCGCGTCGACCGACGCCGCCACCGCGTGGCACTCCGCGATCGCGGCCTGCAGGCCGTAGTAGCCGAGGCCCCGCCCCGCCGCCTCGGCCTGCGCGAGCGCCGCCCGGCCCCGCCCGATCGCGGCCCGGTCCCAGCGACGCCGGTCCTGGTGCTCGAGCAGCACTGGCTCGCCGTCCGGGTCGGTCCGGGCGGGGAAGCGCGCCGCGGTCAGCTCGAGCAGCGCCACCAGCGCGTGGACCTCCGGCTCGTCGGGCGCGAGCCGGGCGAGCACGCGGGCGAGGCGCCGCGCCTCGCCCGCCAGGTCGAGCCGCACCAGCTGGTCCCCGGAGGTCGCCGAGGAGCCCTCGGTGAAGATCAGGTAGATGACGCTGAGCACGGTGCCGAGACGCTCGACGCGCTCCGCGGCCGGCGGCACCCCGAAGGGCACGCGGGCTGCCGCGAGCGTCTTCTTCGCCCGCGTGATCCTGGCCTGCACCGTGGCGGTCGGGACGAGGAACGCCCGGGCGATCTCGTCGCTCGTGAGGCCGCCGACCACCCGCAGCGTCAGCGCCACCCGCGCCTCCCGCGACAGCACCGGGTGGCACGAGATGAAGATCAGCGCGAGGACGTCGTCGTCGATCTGGTCCGGGTCCCACAGCACGTCCTCGACCTCCCCCGGGTCGGTGGGCGCGGCGCCGGCGACCGCGCCGCCCTCCCCCAGGTCGCGGGCGAGGGCGGCGTACCGGTCGTCGAGGGCCGAGCGGCGACGGAACGCGTCGATCGCCCGGCGACGCCCCGCCGTGAGCAGCCACGCCGCCGGGCTGTCGGGCACCCCGTCGCGAGGCCAGGTGACGAGGGCCGCGGCCAGGGCCTCCTGGGCCAGGTCCTCGGCCAGCGCGAAGTCGCCGGTGTAGCGCGCGAGCGCACCGACGATCCGCGCGGAGTCGATCCGCCAGACGGCGGCGACGGCCTCACGGGTCGCGGCGTCGTCCATGTCGGGGTCCGGGGCTCAGAGCTGGCCCGTGGCCTCGCGCCAGGCCCGCTCCTTCTGGATCCACTCGTTGTCCTGCGGGAACTCGTCGATCGTCGGGACACGGCGGACCTCGGTCTTGAAGCCCTTCCCGGTGCCCGGGAGGCGCTTCGCCCACTCGACGGCCTCCTCCTTGGACGACACGTTGAGGAGGTAGAAGCCGCCGAACAGCTCCTTCGTCTCCCCGTAGGGGCCGTCGCTGACCACCGGCGGCTCGGAGGAGTGGTCGACGACCACGCCGTCCGAGGCGTCGTCGAGCCCCTCGGCGGCGAGCAGCACGCCGGCCCGGATCAGCTCGTCGTTGAACCGGCCCATGAGTTCGAGCATCTCGGTCATGTCGACATCGGCCATCGCCGCGTAGGCCTCGTCGGTGGCCCGCATGATCAGCATGTACTTCATCGGTCTCTCCCCTGGTCGGCAGGGCCTCCGTCGGACCCTCTCACCCCTGGGTCGAACGCCGTCGGCACCGATCGACACGGGACGGGAGGAATTTTCGAGCCCACGTGACGATCACTCTTCGTCACCGATCAGGGCCCTGTGCGCCGGTCATCGTCCGCTATAGGGTCCTGCGGGTGAACATCGGCGCCGATGAGCTACTCCACGTAGTTCCCGGCGTGCTCGCCGTGACGTCCGGCGACGACCACGCCCTCGGGGCGTTGAGCCCGCTCGGCCGCGAGGTCCTGGGCTCGATCCGCCTCGACACCCCGCTGCGCGAGGCGCTGCCGGGATTCGTCGACGCCCTCGACACCGCGTACCTCTCCGGCGAGGCGAGTCGCGTCTCCCACGAGGAGGGGCGCGTCATCCGCTGCACGCCCCTCGGCGGCGGTCCCGGCCGCATCTCCGGGCTCCTGCTGCGCGTGGTCCCCGACGACGACGACCGCTCGCGCGCCCGGACCGCCGGGTTCCAGCAGCTGACCGAGCAGCTCTCCCGGGCCGCGACGCCCGCGGAGATCGGGCGCCTGACCACCACGACGGCCGCCGCGCTGATCGGGGCCGACTCCTGCATCGCCTACCGCCGCCCCGAGGGATCCGACGTCATGGAGGCCCTGCACCACCACGGCTGGCCGGGCGACACCCACCTGCTCTTCGCCCGGGTGCCGCTGCAGCGTGGACGACCGATGTCGGACGCGGTCCTGGGCCGCACCCCGGTGTGGCTGGAGGACGCCGGGCAGTGGCGTGCGCGCTATCCGGAGATGGCCTCGCTCGGGGTCTCCGAGGGCCACCAGGCCACGGCCTGCCTGCCGTTGCTCGTCGAGGACCGCGACCTCGGTGCCGTGGTCTTCAGCTTCTACCAGCCCCGGGCCTTCGACCCGTCCGAGCGGGAGTTCCTCATGGCCGCGGCCGCGCTGTGCGCCCAGGCGCTCGACCGCGCGCGGCTCTACACCGCCGAGCACGATGCGCGCGCCGCCGCCGAACGCGAGCGGGACCGCATGGCGTTCCTCGCGCAGGCGAGCCGTCTGATGGAGGCGCCGCTGTCGGTGGAGGAGCGCCTGCGCCAGCTCGGCGACCTCGTCGTCAAGGGCGTCGCCGACTGGTCCGCGGTGCACCTCGTCCGCGGGTCGCGCGTCGACCGGGTCACCGTCGCCCACCTCGACCCGGCCAAGATCGCGTTCATCGAGGAGCTCGAGCGTCGCTACCCGCCGGACCCGGACGCGCCCGGCGGCGCCATCGACGTCGCCCGCAGCGGGGTGCCGGTGGTCATGGAGGACGTGCCCGACGAGCTGCTCGTCGCGTCCGCGCGGGACGAGACGCACCTCGAGCTGCTCCGGGCGATCGGCCTGCGCTCGGCGATCGTCGTGCCGCTGCTGGTGCGCGGGCGCAGCCTGGGCGCCCTGACGCTCGTGCACGCGGAGTCCGGGGAGCGCTTCACCGAGGCGGACCTGACGTTCGTCGGCCAGCTCGCCGCCACCGCCGCGATCGCCCTCGACAACGCCGCCCTCTACGAGCAGCAGCGCATGGTCGCCCGCACCCTGCAGACGGCGCTGCTGCCCAGCGAGCTGCCCCACGTGCCGGGCGTCGAGTGCGCCGGCCGCTACCGGCCGCCGGACCCGGAGCTCACCGACGTCTACGTCGGCGGCGACCTCTACGACGTCCACGAGGACCCCGAGCGCGGTCGGTGGGCGCTCACCGTCGCCGACGTCTGCGGCAAGGGCCCGCAGGCCGCCGCGCTCACCTCGCTCATCCGGCACACCGTCCAGGCCGAGGTGCGTCACGGGTTCGGGCCCGCGGACGTCGTGCGCCGGGTCAACGCCGCCATGCTGCGCCACCAGGGCGGCTCCCGCGCCCGGTTCGCGACGATGGTCCACGGGGCCCTCACCGTCGACCCGGACGGGGTGACGATCACCCTCGTCAACGGCGGGCACCCACCGGGGATGGTCCTGCGGCACGCCCCGCCGGAGAGCGACGGCTCCGGTGACGACGTCGAGTGGCTCGACGTCCCCGGCACGCTCGTCGGCGTCTACCCCGACCCCGAGCTCGTCGAGGCCGACGTCCGGCTCGCGCCCGGCGACGCCCTGCTGCTCTACACCGACGGCGTCACGGAGGCCCGCGGACCCGACGGCTTCTTCGGTCCCGAGCGGCTGGGGTCGCTCGTGGCGTCCTTCGCCGGCACGTCGGCCGACACCGTCGCCGACGGCGTCCTCGACGCGGTCTCCGGGTTCCAGGACGGCAGGCTCCGCGACGACGTCGCCCTCCTCGTGATCCGGGCGGCGCCATGAGCGAGGACGCCGCCGTGCTGCGGGTGGCCCGCACGTCCCAGGACGGACGCGTGGAGCTCGCCCTGTCCGGGGAGCTCGACAACGACACCCTGCCGACCGCGCAGGACGAGGTGTCCGCGGCCGAGGCGGAGGCCCCGGCGGTGCTCGTGCTCGACCTCGCCGCGCTCGAGTACGTCGACTCCTGCGGGGTGCGCCTGGTGCTGCTGGCCCAGGGTGTCGCCGACGACGAGAACCGCCGCCTCGCGGTGCGTCTCGGACACGGTCAGACCCGGCGCATGTTCGACATGCTCGGGATCACCGACCGTCTCGAGGTCCTCGACCGGGAGGAATCGCCATCGTGAGCACGGCATCCGACCCCTTCCGCCACCTCGCGGTCTTCTTCCACGACGTCGACGGCCTCGTCGCGACGCTGGAGCCGATGCTCACCGAGGCGCTCACGCGGGGCGACCTCGTCTGGGCCGCCGTCGACGATCCCGCCCGCGGCGCCCTCGAACGCCGGCTCGGGAGTGCGGCGGACGACGTCGTCTTCGGCGAGCCGGCCCAGCCCTACAGCTACAGCGGGCAGACGACAGCCTCGCGCCGGGCCGACCGGCTCCGGGAGCTCACGGCGGACGGCCGCGCCGCACTCGTCCTCAGCGACAGCAGCACCGTGGGCGGGCCCGGGCCGCGCTCGTCGGCACCCGACTTCTGGAGCGTCGTCGACGCGAGCTGCAACCTCGCCCTGACCGGCCTGCCGGTGACGCTGGTCTGCCTCTGTGACGCGACCGGCGCCTCGGAGGACACCGAGCGCTACCTGTACTGGAACCACCCCGAGCTCTTCAACGGCTCCCACGCGAGCCCGAACCCGCGCTACCGCACCCCGGACCAGGTCCTCGCGTCCGTCCCGGCCCCGCCCGCGCCGCCGCTCGGGCCGCCGAACCACCTCGCGACGTTCGAGGGCGTCACGGCCCTGCGCGGCGTCCGCACGGCGACGCGGCGGCACGGCGAGGAGGCCGGGCTGAGCGACGAGCAGGTCGACGGGCTCGTCCTCGCGATCGGCGAGCTGGTGAGCAACAGCATCGAGCACGGTCCCGGCCGCGGCACGCTGTCCTGGTGGACCCGGCCCGGGCGGGTCGTCGCCCAGGTCCACGACACCGGGCACATGACCACCACGACCCCCGGGCTCCGGCGCCCCGACGTCCGCTCGGTCCGCGGACGCGGCGTCTGGCTCGCCCGGCAGCTCAGCGACGTGCTGCACTTCTGGACCGGCGTCGACGGCACCCACGTCCGCCTGGAGATCAGCGCCGCGTGACCCCGGGGTAAGCTCCGAGACGACCCGGCCCGGAGCACAGCTCCGGATGTCGCCTCTCGGGACGAATGAAGGGCAGCGAGCTCCTCGGCGCGACCACGCCGGTGCCCGACACCGAGGGAGCCTCATGACCGCCACGTCACCACACCGGAGCGCCGGTACGACCTCGCCCATCGCCCAGGACGGTGCCCAGTGAGAGCCGGACCGAAGTCCACGCCGACGACGAACCGTGTGACCGACGCCCACGAGGTGGCGCAGGCCGCGCACCAGAACGACCAGCGCACCGCCGCCCGCGTCGTCGCGTCCCACGCCACCGGCGTCGAGGACTGCACCGAGCTGCTCGGCATGCTCGGTCTCGGACGCGCCGTCGGGCTCCTCGTGGTCGACCCTCCGCCCCGACGCTGACCGCCACGACGCCGCCGTCGGGGGCGGCGTCGAAGCGCTGACCTGCGCGATCTCAGGCGGGCGCGGTCCCGATCGGCCGGGTCGGGAGCCAGCGCGGCACCGTCTGCCGGACCGGTTCCCGGCGCGGTGCCGGGACCGGCACGGGCGCCGCTCTCGGCGCCGGGACGGGCACGGGCACGGCCCGGTACGCCGTGGGCGGCGGGTAGCCGAAGCCCGACATCGCCGTCGGCTCACCCGACCATCCCCGCGCCATCGCGACGGCGTGGTGCCAGGCGCTCGCCGCCCAGGGCTCGCCGAGCTCTCCGAGGTCGGCCAACCCCGCCGGCGCCTGCGGCGCCCAGCGGGGCATGGACGCCCACGGGCCGGACCGGGGCGGCATCACGCGTTCCATGCCGCTGTGACGGTGCGGGGGCCCGGGGATGTTCCCGGGCACCGCGGACCCGTCGGACGGTCATTGCCACGCGCCGTAGCAACGTTCCCGGTCATCGCTAGGCCGAACGGGTGGCTAGGCCCTCCTCTACGGGCATGACCGTTCACCGAGAGGCACTTGCTTTCCACCGATGCGCCAGGGACCGGACGCGGCGGAGCGCTACCGTCAGGTTCTCCAGCGGTCTCGGGTGGAGCCGCAGGAGGGTGAGCGCGATGAACGCGGGTGTGACGACCTGGTGGGACGTCCCGGTCGTCGGGTGGTCCGACTCCGGCTCGTCGCCCCAGCAGCGGGGCCGGACGACCCGCCACGCCCTGCTGGTCGAGGCCGCGCGGGTGTTCGACGAGCGCGGCTACGACGCGGCCTCGCTCTCGGACATCCTCGCCGCGTCCGGGCGGACCAAGGGCGCCCTGTACTTCCACTTCCGCTCCAAGCAGCAGCTCGCCACCGTCCTCATGGACGAGGTCGTCGAGTCCTGGGCCGTGGTGCGCAGGATGATCGCGGAGCGCGGGCTCGACCCGTTGCGGACGCTGCTCGTCGAGACCGACGCCTACGTCGGCCGGTGGACCCACGACGTCGTCGTGCGGGGCGGGTGCCGGGCGATGGCCGGGGCCGCGGAGTTCGCCGACCGGCAACGCGCCTGGTACGGCCACTGGGCGCAGAGCACGGCCGCCCGCCTGCGGACCGCGCTCGAGCAGGGCCTGCTGCGCCCCGAGACCCAACCGGACCGGGTGAGCCGACTCGTGGTCGCGGCCGCGTCCGGCCACTACGCGTTCGCCGAGACGATCGTCGGCTCGCCCTCCTACTTCGAGCGCATGACCGACACCTGGCTCGGGATCCTGCCGGTCATCGCCTCCGAGTCGTGGCTCGCCGAGCTCCGCGACTCGGGCTGGGAGCACCGCCCCGCTCCCGATCCCGAGGCCTTCGCCCGGATCCGCGACGCCTAATGGGGCTCGCTGGGCCGGGTCTGCCAGGCTCGGCTGCGGTAGCGGCCGGCGGGTCAGCACTCGCGACGCCAGGGCGATGGTCAGCTCTACGCTCAGATCGTGCGCCCGCCGGTCGTG
>NZ_JAQZAK010000012.1 GCF_028737265.1 Actinomycetospora callitridis
CGACGCGGCCGCGTGCACGTCGAGCAGGTCGGGAACGACCTGTGGGTGGGCGGCGCCACCACGCCCGGGGTCTCCGGAAAGGTCCATCTCTGACTGGGCCCTCCTCCCGCACCCCACACCACGCGGCCGTGTCGAGTCAGAGCCCGCACCCCCGCGGACCGGCTCCGTTCGCGAGCTCACAGACGCGCCGGCGCGTGTGTCGCTACATCGTCTGATCCAAGGCCGACTATCACCACACCTTGACGTAGTCGACGACCAGATCGACAGGGAAGGCCACCTCGGGGGGCGGGGCTCCGATGGTTCCGCCCACGGCCAGGTTGAGCAGCATGAACATCGGCTGCGGCGGGTCGATGGGGACATTCGGATCCTCCGGGGCCCAGCTGACCCCGGCGTAAGGAACATCGTCGCGGGCGAACGCCACGCCTTCAGGTGACCAGTCCATGCGAAAGGTGTGGAACGTGGAGTCGTTGGCGGTTCCCCCGGAGTAGCTGGTGATGGAAGGAACGTCTCGCGAGGTGTGGACACTCGACTCCACGGCGGAGAAGCCGTAATCCTCGACCATGTCCACTTCTCCACTGCGGGGCCAGCCGACCACCGGGTAGTTGTCCCCGAGCATCCACCACGCAGGCCAGAGCCCCGGGCGGCTCTCGATCTTCATTCTGGCCTCCCAGTGTCCGTATCTCTGCGCGAATCGGTCCACTGTCTTGAGCCTCGCGGAGTGATAGACGATCTCCTCGGCGTTCCCGGGTCGAGGGAGAGTCGTCCTTGTTGCGCGAATGACCAAGTGCCCGCGCCCGTCGAGGAAGGAATTGGCGCGAGACCGGGTGTAGGTCTGGAGCTCGCCGTTGCCCCATCCGCCTCCGCCGACATCGAATGTCCACTTGGACTCATCGGGTCCCGTACCCGCCGGACCATCGAAGTCCTCGACGAACGTGTACTCGGGGGGCGGTGAGAAGATCGGAACGCCACCGCACGCTGTGGAGAGGGCCATGACGAGGAGTGCCGTGAGGGTGATCAGCTGCGGGCTACCACCGGGTGGTCCTCGCAAAGTAGAACGTCCGATCCTCACCGGCATACTCTACCCAGGCCCGCTTGGGTACCGTTGATGGCACGATCTGCCCTGAGCACAAGCCCCTCGCCGTCAGGTCGGTGAGTATCCGCGGTATTGCGTCGACGGTGCTTCGGAGCCCGTCGTGAAACAGCAGGACGTCACCGTCCTTCGCCCTGCGTGCGACCTCGATCAGATGTTCAGCGGAAGCGCCCTCGTAGTCATCGGAGTCGTGGGTCCACAGCACTTCGGTCATTCCCAGGCTCCGAGCAGCCGTCTCGACCGTTTCGTTGGTACGGCCGTAGGGCGGTCGAAAGAGCACCGGCGCCGGACCCGCGAGGCCGTCGAGGACGTCGTTGGTCTCTTGGAGCTCTCGACGAACATCGTCGGCGCCGAGTTGATCGAGGAACGGGTGATCGTAGGAGTGGTTCCCGACGATCATCCCGTCCACCCGTAGCCGGCGGATGATGTCCGGATGCGCCGCTGCGATCGCACCGACGACGAAGAACGTTCCCCGCGCGCGGTGGGCCGTGAGAATCTCGGCGAGCCGTGGCGTGGTGGTCGGGTCGGGGCCGTCGTCGAAACTCAGGGCGACGTATCCGTGCGGACATCCTCCGCGCTGGTCCGGCGAGGTGGTGACCGACGACGGCGAGGGGCTCGGCGACGCGATGGCCGACGCGCTGATGAAGGGTGTCACCGCCAGCAGCAGGCCCATCGCGGCCCGCCACAGCACACGCCGGCGGGAGTCACCGTCGAGCATGCTTTCCTGCGCGCCGGTCCCGCTGCACGGGAGCTTGGTGGCCCCGATCCTCGACGACGATCTTGGGCAGCACCCTCCTGATGGCACTGGCGCACGCCACGAGAGCGAAGGTGGCCAGCACGATCCAGAACGGTGACATCTCGAGGAACGGCAACGTTGCTCCTGCGCCCACGCCCATCGCGACCGGCGCCACGCCGAGGTTGTACATATGCTCCCTTTTCCGTCTCAGTTCCAGGTGCCGGTCTTGCCGAGCAGTACGTCGAAGTAGGCCTTGATGTGGCAGACCTGGAGGAAGTAATCGATGACCAGTTCGTACATCGTTGCCGCCAGGACCATCTGCCGCCATCCGCGGTGACGAACGGTGACGACTCGTTCGACGACGAAGATCAGTGTCACCCAGAGCCAGAAGGCGTGGATGTAGATGGCTCCGGCACTGAGCGCCCAGACGAGTGAGCCGATGTAGGCCACGGAGACGAGGCAGCCGAGGAACGTGACGATCTGACGGCCCCAGTATCTCCAGGTGACGCCCGTCAACCCGTATTGCATGCAGTTCTGGACGGCACCCCGTTTCCAGCGGAGCCGCTGCCTCCACAACGCACTCCACGACTCCATCACTTCGGTCACCAGCGTGCACCGCGACGGCGAGATGACGCGGTGTCCGAGGTGGAGAAGGGCGAAGGTCAGCTCGTTGTCCTCGGTGAGCACAGTGGTGTCGTAGACACCTCCGCGACCGTTGCCCGGCGGAAGCTTGCCGGACAGCCGCGCTGCCGAGATCTCCCGCAGCGTCCGGACCCGGAACAGCGCCGCGGTACCGGTGATGACCAGACACTTGCCGTCGAGGCGATCGACGTCCCGGGCGTAGCGGGCGTACTCGTTGCGCTGCAGGTGCCCGACGAATCCACCTCCCGGTCCGCCCCGGAAGATGCCTCCGACCGCGCCGTAGCCGCGATCCAAGTAGGCGGTCGCCGCTTCCAGGAAGTGCGCGTCGAGCTTGCTGTCAGCGTCCTGCACCAGGACGACGTCGTCGTCATCGAGCGTCGGGAGCAGCTGATCGAAGACCTGGTTGAGCGCTCCGGCCTTCTTGTCGCCGTTCCCCACCGTCTCGAGGACCGTGGCGCCGGCGGCACGCCCCCGTTCGACTGTGCTGTCGGTGCTGTTGTCGGAGGCCACGATGACGCGGTCGGGCTGTGCGGTCTGGTCCATGAGGGCTTGCACCGCGGTGGAGATGATCTCTTCTTCGTTGTGGGCCGGCAGGATCGCCACCGTGACCGGACGCGGTATCGCCTCGGACGCGTCGCGACGACGAGGCGCGTCGCCCTCCCGCAACGCCACCGTCCGCTTCTTCGGGACGACCTCCGCCAGTACCGTCGTCCGACCGTTCACCATCTCCTCGTCGGCGGGGAACCGATGCCGACCACGAGACTGATGGGGCAATGCCGCGGGGGACGCGCTGTCCGGTCGATGTGGCGCGGCGTCGGCGACGTGCCATGGCGATCGCCGAGCCGCCGGAGCTCCGATGCGAGCAGAACCCGCAGGACGTGGGATGTGGCTTCTCATGTGCGGCACGGGGAGGCGTTCAGTGGCCAGCGACGCCGCCGGGCCGAGATCCTCGAGCAACGGTCGAGCGATCCGAACAGTCACTGCGTCGCAGGTCGCCACGCCTGGACCCCGCGAACGTAAAGCGTCATCTCGCACGTGCGAGTTGCGACCATCCGTCATGAGATCCGCGACGGTGAGAATCTGCGGTGCGGACCGATCTTGTGATTGGTCGTCGCGCTTCCTGTGACTCGGCGACCGCCCTGAGCAGGTACGCGTGCCTTCGACACCTTCGATCCACCGCACAAGAGCCCCCCGAGCCTCGTGGTGTTCCCGCGCTGTCGGCGCCATCACTGACGACGCCGCTCGTTCATCGCGAGGCCGTTTCTCGACCGAGACCGCGGTGACACAGCGGTATCAATGCATCGCCCCTGATCGTTACCTGATCAATTGACTTCCGGGAGAAGTTGGTGCATTCGGCAGCGACTGGGCTCGTGTTCGGGTCATGGCCGCGATGTTCTGGACGCGGACTGATCTCAGATCGGCTGCAAATGGACGATCGCGCAAATGGCGGTACGATTGGTCCTCGTGCTGACGATCCGGTGATCCACACAAGCGTGCCGGTCTTGCTGCCTCGCGCTCATTTCTCGTCCGGGCAGCGGCACCGAGATGCCGGGCCGACACCGCGACGAGCGGATTCGCGGTCGAGCAGATCGGGCAACGAAGCAGTCCGACCGGCGGACAGACACACATGTCGCCGCCGGACAGGGTGGTGGAGATGGTCCGACCTGCCCTGGCCGAGACGCGGCTCTCGTGGGACTCCGTCCTCGAGCGCTCCGACCTCAAGCCCGACGTGCTGGCACTCCGTGACGCCTTCTCCGACGCGGTCGAGGAGGGCCACTGGGCTCATGTGGCGGCGCTGCTCGACCGGACCGACGACGACCTGCCGGCGGCGCTGAACGCCAACGCTCTGCGTGTGGGAGATGCGAGCGGGATGGCTCCGCTGCACCACGCAGCGACTCAGGGAGCACACCGCGATGTCGTCGACGACCTCGTCGCGCGCGGCGCCTGGCGCACACTGCGCACTGCGGACGGCGGGGAGACCGCCGAAGCGATCGCGCGCCGGCTCGGACACACCGGGCTGGCCGAACAACTACGTCCGGAGATCGCGACGACGCTCGACGTGGACACGTCGGCTGATCTCGAGATCTTCCTGCGCGCGCTGGTCGAGGTGCGAACGCGGCGGCTGGGGCGGCGCTTACGGCCACCGCAGCTCGGGCCGCTGCTCGAACACCCCACGGCGACGATGTGGGTGGGGGTTCCCGGCATGTACGGGGGCTTCGCCTGCCGCTGGGCGACGAGCACGACGGAGCCGACGCTCGAGGTCCGCAGCTGGAGCCGAGTGACCGGGGGCTCGGGTCGGGCGCACCGGATCACGGTCGAGGGAGTCGAGCTCGTCTCGCGGGGGCTGCTGTAGGCGGACGGGTCGCCGACTCCCCGTCGCTCCCGGTGCCCAACTCGCGTCCTTGCCGGACCCGTGGCGACGGAGCAAGGACCTCGCTGGGGTGCACGCCGACGGCGACGGAGGTAACGATTGGATAACGCCAGCGAGCTCACGGGCGATACGCCCGTGACGGGCGCGAACCCCCTCGCCGTGGCCCGTCGAGGTCGGGTCTCCGTGACGGCACGCGCACCTGCCGCCCGGAGACCCGACCTCACCGTCGCCGCCGTCCGCACCACGACGACCGCAACGCTCTCGCTTCAGTAGCCGATCGTCCCGGTGAGCCGCCGCCGGTGACGCCGGGGTGCATCGGCCCGCGGCATCCGGACCACGGCCGCCGTTCCTCGGCCCGGCTCGCTCGTGAGCTCCAGGCGACCACCGCGATCCGCGAGGACGCCCCGCACGAGCAGCAGGCCGACATGCCCCGGACCTGGCGGCGCGTCGACGTCGAACCCGTCGCCGTCGTCGACCACGCCGAGGGTGAGTTCGTCGCCGCGGGCCACGGCGACAGTGACCTCGATGCGGGACGCCCCGGCGTGCCGGACCGCGTTGCGCATGAGCTCGTGGGCCACCCGGTAGAGCACGATCGCGTCCGCCTCGGACGGCGAGGCGTCGGCGGGCCCCTCGACCGTGATCGCGGCAGAGCCGGGGGTCGACATCCTGGTGGCGAGCTCGCGCAGCGCCTCCGTGAGCCCGTTCAGCTCGACGGTCGGACGGACGAGGTCGTCCAGCAGGACCCGGAGCTGCTGCATCTCGTCGGAGAGCAGCTCGTGCGCGTGGCCGAGGACCGAGGACCTCGACCGGGCCCCGTCGTCCTCGGCCTGCGCGATCTCGAGGAGCAGGCCGACGCCGGCCAGGTCCGGGATGACGCCCTCGTGGAGGCGCTGGGCGATCTCCTGTCGCGCGGTCTCCGCGGCGGCGAACGCGTAGTCGCGCGCCGCACGCTGCTCGGCGTCCCGACGTGCGGCCCGCCGGGCGTACACCAGCGAGGCGGGCAGGGTGGCCAGGGCCAGCACCAGCAGGCCGGCCACCGTCACCGCCACCACGGGCCGGGCCGCGTCCCAGGCCGCGGCCTCCTCGTCGACCGCGACGTAGAGCTCGAGCGACGCGTCGGCACCGGTGGCGTCCTCGAAGGAGGTGAAGACCTCGAGCAAGGAGCGGGACCCGGCGATCTCGAACCGGTGCTCCGGATCGTCCGGCACGGGCTGGATCAGCGGACCGCCGTCCTGGAGCCGTTCCACGGGCATGGTCTCGCCCTCGACCCTCGGCTCGTCCGAGTACACGATCCGGGCCGTCGGGCCGTGCGCCGACCAGATCTTGACCCGCGACGTGATCCCGCTCGCGAGGAACGGGCCGAGAGCGACGTCGAGCTCCCGACGTGTCGCCGGGTCGACCGGGAACGACAGATCGTGTCGGGAGACCGCACCGCCGACCGCCCCGACCACCTGGCGGGCGGCGTCCTCGGCCTCGCGGTACACGTCCTGCCGGGCGAACACCGCGACACCGGATGTGATCGAGACGACGGCGACCAGGACGACGACCGCGGTGACGGCGGCGTGGCGGAGCAGCGCCCTCCGGGTCGGTCGCTCGCCGGACACGGTCAGTACCTCGAGCCGACGCTGATGAGGCCTCGGCGGTGCGCGGCCACCACGGCGCCGAGCTGGCTGCGCGCGCCCAGCTTGGCCATGACGGCCTTGACGTGCCCGCGGACGGTGTGCAGGGAGATGCCCAGCTCCGTCGCGATCCTCGAAGGGTCCTGGCCCTGCCCCAACAGCCGCAGGACGTCCTGCTCGCGATGGGTCAGATCGCTCCGCCCCGCGTCGCCGGCGTCGACGGTCCGCCGCTCGGGCCCGGACGTCCGCAGGGCCGTGAGGACCCGGTCGAGCGTGCCCTCCTTGGTGAGGAACGCCGCCGCACCCGCCGCCGTGGCCCGCTCGGCGAGGTCGGGCCTGCCGTAGGCCGTCAGGACGATCACCCGCACGTCGGGCTGGATCTCCTTGAGCGCGGACACCACCTCGATTCCCGGTGCGTCCGGGAGGTCGAGGTCGACGATGGCGGCGTCGAACCCGGTGCGGCGGGCACGCGCCAGGGCCTCGCCCGCGGAGTGCGCGACGGTCACGCCGGACACGTCCTCCTGCCGCTCGAGGCTCAGCCGGAGAGCGTCGGTGAAGACACGGTGGTCATCCACCACGAGGACGGTCCTCGCGGTCGGCGAGCGCACCGCGAGCGCGTCCGACTCCGTCCTCTGCACCCCCTCATTGTAGGGAGCTGTGGCCCCTCGCGGTCAGGCTAGCCTCACCTGCGTCCGCTGCTGCTCGATGCGGCCGTCCGGCGGCTCCGCGGCAGGTCACGGCCGGGACGGAGTCGTGCGATGGCGAGTGCTCCACGCCGGCGGACGGTCCCTGCGGAGCCGTCCCACAGTGACCGTCGCCAGATGTTCCTCGACGCCGCCGGCATGTATCTCCGCATCCTCTTCGAGCTCGAGGAGGAGGGCGTGGCTGCTCGACACCAGGAGCTCTGGCGACGGCTCGGCATCAGCAGGCCGACCGTGTGGCAGCAGGTCGACCGTCTCGCCCTCGACGGGTTCGTCGTGGTGTCGCCGGCGAAGCACCTCGCCCTGACCCCGCGCGGTCGGGCGCACGCGGCGGCGGTGATCCGCAAGCACCGGCTCGCGGAGACCTTCCTCCTCGAGGTGGTCGGGTTGTCCTGGGACCTCGCCCACGTCGAGGCGTCGCGATGGCAGCACGTGATCGGCGGGGACGCCGAGCGGAAGATCGCCGGGCGACTGGGGAACCCCGTGTGGAGCCCGTTCGGCTGCCCGATCCCGCCGGCCGGTGCCGTCGGGCACGAGCACCCCGAGGACGGCCGACCGGCCCTCGTCCCCCTCGTCGATGCGGCCGGCGACGAGAGGTGCCGGGTGACGCTCGGCCGGGTCCCCGAGCGGCTGCAGACCGACCGGGACCTCCTCCTCGCCCTGCTGGACGTCGGCGCCCTGCCCGGGGACACCGTGGAGATCGTCCTCGCCGGGCACCGGGAGGAGGACGGCGTGCGGATCGCCGGACGGCACGGGACCGTCGTCGTCCCCGCCCTCGCCGGTCGGTCGCTCCTGGTCGAACGCCACGAGGAGCGGCCACGGTCCGTCGGGACGGAGCGATCGGCGGGCGCCGCGCGGTTCCGTCAGACCCGGTAGACGGTGACGGCGCCACGGACCGACACGGAGACGTCGTCCCCGGGCAGCACCTCGGAGTCACCGGGCAACCGTGCCGCGACGACCACGGCGCCGTCGCCCTCGCCGAGCGCGAGCTCCACCGTGGCGTCCGGGCCGCGGAACTCGCGGGTCCGGACCCGCGCCGGGACGCCCGGGCAGTCCCGGCCGACCACCAGCTGTTCGGGGCGGACGAGCACCCGGACCGCCGGCGCGGCGCCGTGACGGGCGCCGCGGACCGCCAGCACCCCGAGGGCGCAGGAGACGGTGCCGTCGTCGTCGCACCGGCCGTCGAGCAGGACGGCGTCCCCGACGAGCACGCCCACCCCGGGGTCGACCGGATCCCGGTAGATCGCGCTCGGCGCGTCGACCTGTGCGATGACCCCGTCGCGCATGACCGCCACCTGGTCGGCCAGCGCGAGCGCCTCGGCGCGGTCGTGGGTGACGAGGAGGGCGGTGGCGCCGGCGGCGGCCAGCGCCTTCGCCACGGCCCGCTGGGTGTCCGCCCGCAGTCCGGCGTCGAGGGAGGAGAAGGGCTCGTCGAGCAGGACGACGGCGGGCTCCGGGGCGAGGGCGCGGGCGAGCGCGACCCGTTGCTGCTGGCCGCCCGAGAGCTCGTGGGGGTGGCGATCGGCCAGCTCGGGAGCGAGGTCGACGGTCTCGAGCAGCGCCGCCACCCGACCGCCGCCGCGGCGACGCTCGCGTCGGGGCAGGCCGAACAGGACGTTCGCGGCGACCGTGAGGTGCGGGAAGAGCGAGCCCTCCTGTGTCAGGTAGCCGATGCCGCGCTGCTCCGGGGGCAGGTCCCGTCCCGGGCTCGCGACGGTGCGGCCGTGCAGCGTCACCGTGCCCGCGTCGGGTCGTTCGAAGCCGGCGACGATGCGCAGCAGGGTCGTCTTGCCGCACCCGGAGCGGCCCAGGACGGCCGTCAGCGTGCCGGGCGGGGCCTCGAGCGCGACGCCGTGCAGCACGGGGGTCACGCCGAAGGCCTTCGTGACGCCCTCGACCACCACCCCGGTCACGCCCGCACCCCGGCGTGGACCTGGCGGGTGAGGAGGAAGGCCGCCGGCACCGAGATGAGGATCATCATGGCGGCGTAGGGCGCCGCCGCCCCGTAGGACAGCGCCGTCGCCTGCCCCCAGAAGGCCGTGGCGAGCGTCGACGTGCCCGTGGGCGCCAGGAGCAGGGTGGCCGTGAGCTCGGTCGAGACGGCGAGGAACACCAGGGCCGCCGCGGCGCCCGCACCCCGCGCGAGCAGCGGCGCGGTGACCCGGGCGAGTACCGCGACGGGCGGCGAGCCCAGCCCGTGGGCGACCTCCTCGAGCTCGGGCGGCACGCGCACGAGGGCCGCGCGCAGGTTCACGAGCGCGAGGGGCATGAAGAGGATCGCGTACGCGGTGATCAGCAGCGGCGTCGTCTGGTACAGGCCCGGCACCAGCCGGATCGCGACGATCACGAGGGCCAGGGCGACGACGATCCCGGGCAGCGCGTTGCCGAGGTGTGCGGTGCGCTCGAGCACGCGCGAGAGCAGGCCGGGTCGCCGCACCGCGAGCCAGGCGACGGGGAAGGTCAGTGCCGTCGTGACCGCCGCGGCGAGCAGCCCGAGTCCGATCGACGTCACGGTCGCCACGGCGAGCGCGGCCGCATCGACCGTCGTCGACCTCCCTTCGAGCAGCCATCGGGCGAGGCTCGCCAGGGGCACCCCCAGTGCGGCGACGACGAGCAGGCCGACGGCCAGGAGCGCCGGCAGCCTCGCCCCACCGAGCGGCGTCCGGGCCCGGCGCCGAGCTGCCCCGGCACCGACCCGCGCCTGACGCGCCCTCCCGACCAGGGCCATGTCGGCCGTCAGCAGGACCAGGCAGAGCACGACGAGCACGCCGGCGAGCATCGCCGCGGCCGGGCCCGCGAACGTCGACTCGAAGAGGTCGTAGATCGCGACGGTGACGGTGGGGTAGCGCAGCAGCGCCAGCGCGCCGTACTCCGCGAGCAGGTGCAGTCCGACCAGGAGCGCCCCGCCGGCGATCGCCGGGCGCAGAGCCGGGAGCACGACGCGCACCGCCGCCGCTCGGGGCGACAGCCCGAGGGCGCGGGCGACGTCCTCGTGGTCGCGGTCCATGCCGCGCAGCACCGCCGCGACCGGGAGGTGCACGAGGGGGAAGTAGGACATGGTCGTCACCACGAGGGCCCCGACGAACCCGTCGACCCCGGGGAGCACCGAGACCCAGGCGTAGCTGTTGACGAACGCCGGCACCGCCAGCGGGGCGGCGAACAGCGCGCCCCACACCGGGGCACCGGGCAGGTCGGTGCGCTCGGTGACCCACGCCGTCGCGGTGCCGAGGACGACGCACGCCGACGCCGTCGCGACCAGGAGCACCGTCGTGTTCACCAGGAGCTCGCCGACCCGGGGCCGCCAGACCAGGTCCACGACCCCCCGTGGCCCGAGGAGGACCGTGGACACGGCGATGTAGCCGACCGGGAGGAGGGCGAGCAGCGCGGCCGTCACCGCGACGGCGACCCGCAGCGGAGCCGCCGCGAGCGCTCGTCGACGAGCGAGGGTCACAGCAAGCCGGCCTGCTGCATCATCTGGACGATCTTCGGTCCGTTGAGCGCGTTGAGGTCCACCGGTGGCGGGCGCAGCTCGGAGAAGGGCTTGAGCGCGGGGTTGGCCGGGACCCCCGCGCCGACCGTGTACTCGAGGTTCTCCGACCGTGCCAGCACCTGCTGACCCGCGGCTCCGGCGAGGAACGCGACCAGCTGCTGCGCCTCGGCGGGACGGCGGCTCGAGGCGAGGACGCCGCCGCCGGAGACCGACAGGAACCCGCCGGCGTCGCCGTCGGTGTAGAACTTCAGCTGCGTGTTCGCGCTGTTCGCGCCCGACTCCGCGCGGTCCTGGAACCAGTAGTAGTGGTAGATGATCCCGGCCGGGACCTCGCCGCGGTTCACCGCCTGCATCGTCGCGGTGTTGCTCTGGTAGGTGCGGCCGTTGGCCTTGAGACCGTCCAGCCACTGCTGGGTCGCGGCGTCGCCGTTGAGCGCGTCCACCGCCGAGACGATGGCCTGGAAGTCGGCGCCACCCGGCGGGAAGGCGATCCGGCCTCGCCACGCCGGTTGGGCGAAGTCGAGGATCGAGGCGGGCAGCTGGTCCGCGGCCACCAGGCTCGGGTTGTAGACGACGACGGTGGTGCGGGCCGCGATCCCCACCCAGTCGCCGCGGTTCGACGAGTACTGCGCCGGCACCTGCGCGCGGGTGCCGGGGTCGACCGGCGCGAAGAGGCCCGCGCCGGAGACCAGGGACATCGCCGGCGAGTTCTCGGTGATGAACACGTCGGCCGGCGAGGCGGCGCCCTCGGCGACCAGCTGGTTGCCGAGCTCGAAGTCGCCGCCCTTGCGGATCTGCACCGGGATACCGGTCTGCCGCGTGAACTCGTCCACCCACAACCGGCCGAGGTCCTCGTGCTGGGCGTTGTACAGCGTCAGCGTGCGGTCCTCGGGCGCCGGCGCGCCCCCGCACGCGGCCACGGCGAGCAGCGCGGCACCGGCCACGGTCGCGACCACGACCCGGGCGAACCGGCCGTATCGCCCCTGCTCGACCATCTCCGCGCCTCCTCGTACAGCGCGTGACGACCCGGATGGTCGATAGGCACGCCTTACCTAACCAACCCTGGCCGATTCGTCCCGTACACCCCCAAAATCGGTTGTTCGCTGGACTTTTCGCCGTGCCAGGTTGTGTATCCGTTGCGCCGATCGAGTCAACGGTGGATGAGGCTGCGCTAAGTCCTCCGGCGAGCTGGGAGAACCGTGGACCTCTTCGTCTTCTCGACGTCCGGCCCCGGCGTGGCCCGCCTGGTCGCCGGCGGGGCCGCCGGCGCGGTGATCGACTGGGAGCGGCGCGGCAAGGCCCGTCGGCAGCTCGGCGAGGGCACGCAGATCAACCACGACACACCGCGGGACCTGCGCACGGTCCGGTCCGCCACCGCAGCGAGCGTCATCTGCCGGATCAACCCGGTGGGTCGGTGGACCGCCGCCGAGGTCGAGCGGGCGGTCGGGGCCGGCGCGGACGAGGTCCTGGTGCCGATGCTCCGCCGGCCCGAGGAGCTCGCCCACGTGGTGGACCTCGCCGGCGGGCGGTGCGGTGTGGCCGCCATGATCGAGACCCAGGACGCGGTCGACGCGGTCGACGCCCTGGTGGGCCGGCCGCTGTCGCGGGTGTACGTGGGGCTGAACGACCTGCGGATCGACCGCGCCGCCCGCGGTGGGAGGCCGGCCGGGCTCTTCGCGCCGATGGTCGACGGCACCGTCGCGCAGGTGCGGGACCGCGTCGCCGCGGCAGGCCACCGTTTCGGGGTCGCCGGGCTGACCCGACCCGACGCCGGCGACCCGGTCCCGAGCGCCCTGCTCATGGCCGAGATGGACCGCATGGGCGTGGACTTCACGTTCCTGCGGCGCTCGTTCCACGCCGACACCGCCGACCGCGATCCCGCCGCCGAGATCGCGCGCATCCACACCGCCCTCGCACTGGCGAGCACCCGGGACGCCCACCGGCGCGCGAGCGACCACGAGGCGTTCGCGCGCGCGGTCGCGGCGTGCGAGCCCGTCGGTGTCGCCGCGCCCGTGCCGGCCTGAGGCGGTCCGGGTGCACGCGCTCGTCACCGGCGCAGGCGGCTTCGTCGGACGCCACCTCGTCGCCCGCCTGCACGCGGACGGGTGGACGGTCACCGCGCTCACGAGGGACCGGGTCGACCTCGGCGACCCCGTCGCCGCGGCCGCCGCGGTGCGTGCGGCGGACCCCGACGTCGTGTTCAGCCTGGCCGCAGCGCGTTCCCGCCACGACGCCCGGGCACGCGCCGCGACCACGGCCGTCAACACGAGTCCCTGGTTGATCGACGCGCTCGGGCCGCGCTGCCGGGCGGTCGTGCGTCTCGGTTCCTCCACCGAGTACGCCGCGAGCGACCGTCCGCTGGCCGAGGACGCGCCGCTCAGCACGGCGAGCTTCTTCGGCGGCACCAAGGCGGCAGGCTCGCTGATGCTGCTGGCCGCGGCCGCGGAGCGCGGGGTGCGCGCCACCGTGCTCCGCGCTTTCCAGGTCTACGGACCCGGCGACCACCCGGCGCGCCTCGTCCCCGTCGTGCTCGCCGCCGCGGCAGGTCGCCGGCGTGTGCCGCTCACGGCTCCGGGGCGACGGCGGGACTGGGTGTGGGTGGGTGACGTCGTGGAGGCGTGCGTGCGCGCCGCCGGGGCCGACGACCTGCCCCCGGGCCTCGTCGTCAACCTCGGCACCGGTGTGCAGACCGCGAACGAGGAGCTGGTCGCCCTCGCCGAGCGGGCCACCGGTCGGCGGATCGCGGTCGACGTGGGCGCTCATCCCGGTCGTGACTGGGACACCGGGCACTGGGTCGCCGACCCCTCCCGGGCCCGGGACCTGCTCGACTGGGAGGCGTCGGTCGACCTCGTCGACGGCCTGCGCCGGACCTGGCGCACCGACCATCTCGTGGCGGCGTGACGGTCGCCGTCGTCGTGCCGGTCCACCGCAACGGCGCGACGCTCGAGGAGCTCGTGAGCCGCGTCGCCGCAGCCCTCGACGGACGGGTCTGGCGGGTGCGCCTGGTCGTCGACGCGTGCCCGGAGGGCAGCGGCGCCGTCGCCCGGGACCTCGCACTCCGCGACCCCCGCGTCCGCGTCACCGAGCTCACCGTGAACGTCGGGCAGCACGCCGCGCTGCGCCGGGGGCTCGCCGACGAGCCCGGAGCCGCGGCCTGGGTCTGTCTCGACGGCGACCTCCAGGACCCGCCCGAGGCGCTGCCCGCCCTGCTCGCGGAGCTGCCCGACCGCGACGTCGTCTTCGGCGGACGTCGCGGGGCCTACGAGACGTCCGGCCGCCGCCTCACGGGTCGGCTCCACCGCCGGCTGGTCGCCGCACTCACAGGTCTGCCGCACGATGCGGGTGCGTTCGTCGTCCTCGGGCCACGGGCACGCGAGGCCGTCCTCTCCGCCGCGGGCGACGGCGCCCCCAGCGTCGTGGTGGCGCTCGGTCCACGGACCCCGTCCGGAGCGGGCCTCCGCCTCGCGTCCCGCCCCGTCGTCCGCGCGTCCCGTCCCGTCGGGGCGTCGGCCTGGACCTCGCGAGCCCGCGTGCGACAGTCCGTGCGGACCCTGCGGTGGTGCGCCGCTCAGCGGACCCAGCGCTGGACGACGAGCGAGGTCCAGGTCGCGCGCAGGAACCACTGACCCTCGACGCGCCTCCCCGAGGAGGCGAGCAGGACGTCTCCGTCGACCGGTCCCGTCTCACCGTGGATGATCCGTACGCGCACGTACCAGACCACCGGTGCGTCCGGCGCCGCGACGATCGGCGGGACGCGCAGGTCGGGGGCCATCTGCGGATGGCGGGTCCGCACGTAGTGCTCCAGGCCGAGCGCCGACTGGCGGTCGCCCGCCATGACGACGTCGCCCGGGCGGTGGGTGGCCGCGATCATCGCCGCCACCTCGTCGGCACGCTCGCGGGGCGGGGCCTGTCGCAGCCCGACGGCGACGACGAGCGAGGCCACCACGAGGACCGCGCTGAGCACGGCCGCCGGTCCCCCGCGCCGTCCGCGGATCCGCCACGGCCAGCAGGCCACGCCGGCGGCCGTCAGCACGCCGAGGCCCAGCAGCGCGGGCAGCACGTAGCGCGGTTCGTAGATCGGGCGGTACTCGGTCTCGGCGATCAGCAGGGCGAGGACGGGCAGGGCCAGCCAGCCGATCACGACGACGAGCAGCCGCGCCGGCGCCCGCCAGACACCGAGCGCCGCGGTCGCCGCGACCACCACGGCCAGGACGACGCTCTTGCCCGACCACCGCCACGCCGCGAACAGCGGCAGCTGCCCGGCGGTGTCGTAGAGCAGCGCGGCGTTGCGGTCGGCGACGGTCCCGAGGTTCATCGCCACGAGCCCGAGCGTCGGCGCCGCGGCCGCCAGCGCGACAAGCGCGAGCCACACTGCACGCCGCGGGGCGAGCACCATCCCGGCGACGGTGAGCCCGGCGACCGGCAGGAGCGCGTACCAGTGCGCGAGCCCGGCTCCGGCCGCGCACAGCCCGAAGACCACCAGCCCGTACCGCGCGCGGTCCAGCCAGCGGGCCAGCCCGTAGGCGGTCCCCGCCGTCGCCAGCAGCGCGAGCCCGTACGACCGCGCCTCGACGCTCCACTCCAGGACCAGGGGGTTCAGCGCGGTGACCAGCCCCGCCACGAGCCCGACCCGCCGGTCCCTCGCGAGACGGGCCACCGCGACGGCCAGGACGCCCGACGCCGCCGCGCCGGACAGCAGCGCGACGAGCCGCAGGGTCAGGTCGCCGTCGGTGCCCGGCAGCAGCAGGACCGTGTGCGCCACGACGTACCACGGGAGGTTGTACGACGGCGGGATGTCGCGCAGGTACCAGGTGGTGCCGCGGCCCTCCCACGCCGCGCGCAGGATCTCCGCGAGAGGCCGGCGCGCCACCTCGGTCGAGAAGAGCTCGTCGTACCAGAGCCCGGTGCCGCGGGACAGGATCACCGCCCCGACGACCAGGGCGACGAGTGGCGGGACCAGCGCGACCACCTGCGCCGACGGCGACTCCCCCACCGCCGCCCGACGTCGCACGGGCGTCCCGGTCGCCGCGCGGCCGTCGTCCACGAGCCCATCGTGTCAGGCGGGGTCGCCGGTGCGGACGATCTCGCGGACAGGGCTCGCGGCTCGTCGGGAACGACGCCAGGATGTCGGGGTGACCGTGGAGCCGGTGGTGGCGCGGCAGGGTCTCGTCGACGGTGGCGCCCGGTTCCTCGTGACCGGCCTCGTCGTGCTGCCGTTGAGCCTGGGGCTGTACCTCGGGGCCGTGCGCGTCGGGGGCGACCCGCACGTCGCGCGCGTCCTGTCCTACGTCGTCGGCACCGCTCTCGTCGCGGTGCTCCACCGACGCTGGACGTTCCGTACTCCCGGCGTGCGGGGGGCGCTCGGGTGGACCGCCCTGCTCTACGCCACGACCTTCGCCGTCGTGCTGATCACCCACGGACTGGCGCTCGCGGTGCTCCCGGCCGTCGTGGCCGCGCCGTGGATCACGGCCGGCGCGTGGTGCGTCTCCCAGGGTCTGGGGACGACGATCAACTTCCTGCTCCTCCGTGGCGTCGTGTTCCGTTGATCATCGACAGCTCGGAGCCGCCGAGTCAGGACCACTGACGCGGATGAGGTCGGTGGTCGTCGCGGTCGATGAGCCCGGTGAGCGATCCGGCGCAGGTGATCGGTCTCCGCGACCCGGGAGCCTCCCTCGTGTCGGGGTTTCGACCCTCCCGAGGGCCGCCGCACCGGTGAGTGCGCGCCGGCCCACCCGCTGTGGGTGAGGGCACCACCCGCGGGGTGCGTCAGGCTCGCAGCCCCGGCGTCATGCCGCCCACGACCGTCTGCACCTGGGATCGAGGACACCGTGACCGACAGCCCCGTTCCGAGCGCCCGTCCCGAGATCGTGGAGGCGGCCTCCGCCCTCGAGGCGCGCTTCCCCTTCACCGACGGCGTCGCCTTCGACGACGCCCGACGCGGCTACCTCGGGTCGATCCCCGGCGGCCTCGTCCACGCGGACGACGGACGCGTGGTGTGGAACGCCGAGACTTGGGCCCCCACCCTCTCGGGCTCCCGGCCCGACTCGGTCAACCCCAGCCTGTGGCGGCAGGCCCAGCTCGTCGCGATGCACGGGCTCTACGAGGTGACCGAGGGCATCTACCAGGTCCGGGGGATGGACCTGTCGAACATGACGATCGTCGAGGGCGACCGCGGTGTCATCATCATCGACCCGCTGATCTCCACCGAGACCGCCGCCGCCGGGCTCGGCCTCTACCGCGAGTACCGCGGCGACCGCCCCGTCACCGCCGTCATCTACACCCACAGCCACGTCGACCACTTCGGCGGTGTCCGGGGCGTCGTGTCGGGCGAGGACGTCGCCGCCGGACGTGTCCCGATCTTCGCCCCCGAGGGCTTCGTCGAGCACGCCGTCGCCGAGAACGTCTACGCCGGCACCGCCATGGCCCGCCGCGCCGCCTACATGTACGGCGCGGCCCTGCCCCCCGGCCCGGCGGGTCAGATGGGTGCCGGTCTGGGCATGACGACCTCGACCGGCACGGTCACACTCATCCCGCCGACGACGGACATCACGCACACCGGCCAGGAAGAGGTCCTCGACGGGGTCCGGATCGTCTTCCAGGTCACCCCGGGCACCGAGGCGCCGGCCGAGATGAACTTCCTGTTCCCCGACCGCCGCGCGGTGTGCATGGCCGAGAACGCCACCCACACCCTGCACAACCTGCTCACCCTGCGCGGTGCGCTCGTCCGCGACCCGCACGTCTGGGCCCACTACCTCACCGAGGCCATCGACCTGTTCACCGACGTCGCCGACGTCGAGTTCGCCTCGCACCACTGGCCGACCTGGGGCCGCGACCGCATCGTGCGCCTGCTCTCCGAGCAGCGCGACCTCTACGCCTACCAGCACGACCAGACCCTGCGGCTGCTCAACAAGGGCCACGTCGGCGCCGAGATCGCCGAGACCCTCGAGATGCCGCCCGCCCTGCAGGACGCCTGGAACACCCACGGCTACTACGGGTCGATCAGCCACAACGTCAAGGCGATCTACCAGCGCTACATGGGCTGGTTCGACGGCAACCCGGCCAACCTCTGGCGCCACCCGCCCGAGCCCGCCGGACGCCGCTACGTCGAGGCCGTCGGCGGGCCCGACGCCGTACTCGCCGCCGGCCGGCGCGCCTTCGAGAACGGGGACTTCCGCTGGGTCGCCGAGCTCGTCGGCCACCTCGTGTTCGCCGACCCCACCAACACCGACGCCCGCGAGCTGCAGGCCGCCGCCCTCGAGCAGCTCGGGTTCGGCTCCGAGAACGGCACCTGGCGCAACTTCTACCTCTCGGGCGCCTACGAGCTGCGCGGGGGCACCACCGGGACCCCGACGGTGACCGCCTCCCCCGACATGCTCGCCCAGCTCAGCCTCGGCCAGCTCTTCGACAGCATCGCCATCCAGATCGACGGCCCCAAGGCCTGGCACCTCCAGCTCGCGATCGACTGGACCCTGACCCGGGACGGCACCTCGGTCGCCTACTGGTCCCGGCTCGCCAACGGCGTGCTCACCCACGGCGAGGGCACCGACCGCGCGGGCGCCGACGCCCGCATCACTGTCGCGCGATCGTCGCTGCTCGCGATGCTGAGCGGCGCCACCACCGCCGAGGCACTGACCTCCTCCGGAGACCTCACCGTCGACGGGGCCGACGACACCCTCACCACGCTGCTGGGCGTGCTCGACCCGCCCGACCCCGGCTTCGCCATCGTGACCCCCTGAGCCGCACGACGGGAATCGGGGAGCACGGCAGGCATGCCGTCCCGCCGTGGGGTCTCGAGGTCGCGCGGAGCCCGCTGGTCGCGCTTGCGAGGGTGCCTGTCCTTCGCCATGACGCGGAAGCCGGGCCGTCGTGTCACAACCGTGTCACGTCGGCCGAGGTTCGCTCCGTCGGACCAACGTCATCGCAGGTCACAGTGGGTGGAGACGAAGGGAATCGAACCCTCAACCCCCGCCTTGCAAAGATGGCCGACCCCGTAGCCCAGGGCCTCTGCCAGCAACAACGTCCCCGCCGGACGTCACTCGATGCCCTTCAGCATCGCCGACAGCCCTCGTTTCGTGCCACGCGGCGTGCCACGAGGTCTGAACCCTCTGGCTCAAGCCAACGCGTGCGAGACAGAGGCCACGGTGGACGAGGCGTACCCCCTGGATCGACGTCGCGACATCGTTGGCGACGCGTCAGGCAGCGTCCTCGTCGAGGACCGCTTCGGAGATGAGGGCAGCGATCTCACTCGGAGTGTGGTGCTCGGTTGACAGGCCGTGCAGATCGCCGAGGATCGCGCTGTATGCCGCCACCTGACCGAACGTCACTTCGTGCAGAACGGGCACGACGGTAGGCTTATGCAGCAAAGTGGCGAGTTCGCGCTCAGGCCAGAACCGTCCTTCAAGGTAGGCCGGGGTGAGGAGCACTACGCCACCACGGGCGGTGGTCAGCCCGCGATCCATCTGGAGCGCCTGGCTCTGGCCAAGGCGCATCGCGCGTTCGTCGAACCAGACGGTCACGCCGTGGGCGCGCAATCCTTCGTATAGCGAACCGGCGACCTGCCATCCGTCGGAGCGGGTGTAGCTCAAGAACAGATCGTTCTCCTGGGAGGACTGCTCCGCCAGTGACTTCTGGAAATCATGCAGCAGGTCCTGCTCAGGTGGGGAGACCTCGCCGCGTGCCGCGCGATCCTGCAGGCGCCGTGCCCTTCGCTCCGCGTCGCGGTTGCCGTCCTTGATCGCCTTGGTGACCCGCCTCTCAAGGTCCCGGTTCGAACGCTTCGCGCTCGCCTCTGCGTCGTGCTGAGCCTTGCGCTGTGCCCGCTTGGCGGCGGCCTCCGCGTCGTGTTGAGCCTTGCGCTGCGCCGCTCGCATCTTCCGATTGAACTCACCGGAGGTGAATCCCTTGGGCATCTCGGGGGCCCTTCTACTCGGGTGGCCCGTACGTGAGGGGAGCAGACGGGCCCTTGTCCGTTCGCGTCAGTCGACGGCGCTCAACTGTTTTCGGTGACGGTGCCGCCAGGGTCGCGCTTGGCAGTACGCCCGGTGACGTAGCGCCCGCTCGAGGCGGAGCGGTGCGCAGTCGCGGTGGACTGGTTCGGTCCGGGCTTCTCGCGCACGCTGGTGCGCGGGCGTCGGGCGGCGGCCGCGTTGCTGATGTAGCGGCCAGTCTTGGCGGAGCGGTTGGGCATGACGCCCTCCTGTCGCTGCTGGGTATGCGGCCTCGCGAGGTGGTCTCACGTGAGCCGGCTCGGCGGCGGTCTCGATTCGGTGTCGGCCGGGAGACTAGCGGATCACGCGCTTTCGTGTGTCACTATTTAGGTACAGGCGTCGCTGCCGCAGGTCAGAGCGCTCCACCCGGCGTGTCGGATCGTTGCTCTCTACGGTGACCCGCACGCTTGGAGCGAGCTGGACGAGGAGGCACGTCGAGTGGACAACCCCGTCGACATCGACGAGTTGCGTCGACTGGTCGGGGACTACCGCAGCGAGCGCGGCCTAAGCCTCCGCGCGGCTGCCGAGGAGTCCGGCGTCCCGCTCAACACGCTCTCGCGCGTGGAGAAAGGTCACCTACCTGATCTGGCGAACTTTGGCCGTCTCGTGACCTGGATCGGCCTCGACCCGTCCGAGGTGTTCGGCGCCACGCACCGGGAGCGGGCACAGAGCACCACCGACGCGATCCGCGTCAGCCTCCACAACGACCCGCGACTCACTGAGAAGGCCGCGAACCAGATCGCGGAGCTCGTCAGCGACCTCTACGCGAACCTGGCCGCCGCCTCAGCCGACACGCGAGTCAGCCTGCGCGCAAGCAAGACGTTCACCCCGCACGCTGCGCGCCAGATCGGCGACCTCCTCGAGAGTATGCAGTCGGCGGTGCACGCTGACGACGCCGTCGGCACCAACTACGGTTGGCACGAGAAGGACTAGGCGGCCGTGCGACGAGGCTTTAAGGCCCAGGCCGAACGCCATGCCGCCGATCTCCGCACGGCGGCGGGCTGCTCGGACATCGAGACGATCCACTTGCCCCGCCTCGCCACCCACCTCAAGGTCGAGGTCCTCGCCGGGCACCGCGTGCTCGGCGATGTCCAACCCTTCCTCGACCTCCATCGCGAGCAGCCCGGCGCCTTCTCCGCGGCCACCTTCCACATGGAAGACGGTCGAATTGTCGTCATCTACAATCCTGTGGTCTACGAGACCGGCGAGGTCCTCACCGCTCAAGAGGCCCAGACCCACGGGCGCACCCGCAGCGACGTCGCCCACGAATTCGGCCACCTCGTCCTCGGCCACACCCTCCGTGAGGTCAAAACCATCGCCGGTTACCCCTTCCTCACCTGCGACCCCGAGCAAGAGGAAGAAGCCAACTGGCTCGCTAGCTGCCTCCTGCTTCCCCGCGCACTCCTACTGCAGGCCGCACGCAACCAGGAGCCCGACAGCGCTCTTGCTGAACGCACCCACGTCACCACCGACATGGCGCGATATCGCATGAATGCGAGTGGAGCACGCATGCAGGCCTCCCGCGGTCGAAGTCGGCGGACAGCAGGAGAGCCACAAGCGTAGGCGGTCAGGCTCTTGGCCGAGGTCGCGACCGAGGCCGGCGGCCCGCTGGCCACTCTGCTCCTGGACCTCGAACGACCAGCGAAGCGCACGTGGAGGCGCGTTAGCGCGGGCCGGATCAATGGCGCGCTCGATGTCGATGGCGTGATTGACCCGCGGCTCGGTCTTCTCGCCATCGAGGATGTGCGGCGCCGGCTTCCTGCACCGGCAGACCCGTCTCGAACGACCGCGCGAGCGACGACGGCGCTGCAGCGATCCTCACGGCGTTGGATCACCCTCACGGCGACGCCCACCATCGCGGCGACCCCGAGCAAGAGCAGCAACACGACCAGGGGCGCGCTCGGCGCCGCCTTCGTGTTCGTGGCGGTCCTGATCGTGAGGAGCAGCAGCAAGCCAATGGCGATGCCCCCGATGATCGCGACCTTCTGGAACGACCAGGGGCTCTGAATCTGCCGCGTGCCGTCCTTGCCGACTCCTACCCGTAGCCCGCTACGATTGAGGGGTCGGCGGGATCAGGCCTGCGCAAGTGGGGCGTTCTCGCGGGAAAGGCGGTCGGGCTCGTACGCGGAAGTTTCTCGGTCGGCTCGTGTGGCTCATCGCTGCGGTGGTGGTCTTCGCGGCCGGCGCGATGTGGATCGACAGCAACCTCGCACACACCAGCATGCTGGAGGCGTCCAAGGCGGGCGTCGCGATGATGGGAGGTGGAGCGATGGTGAATATCGCGACGCGAAACAGAAGTTCGACGAGCATCAACCCGAGCACCGGTCCTGCGCGGACCTGATCCCACCGACAGGTCCGACGACGATCGAGCAGTCTCGGACCTCCAGCTTCGACTACCGCACCTATCCTGTTCAGGGCGCCAGTTACTCCTACCAACTCGCGTCGGGAAAGGGCTCGCTCCTCGACGCGCCTGAACTATCAACGCGGTACCGGAAGCCTGAGTCACTGTTGACTAAGAGGATTGGTCGCCGCTTCCCGAACTAAGAACTTGACTACACGGAACCCTCCCCTGAGTTTGCGAAGCCAGACTGCTACTTCGTTTTACCGACGCGAACCCGACCCTCGAGGCCGCCCCCTAACGTCGAGTCCTGACTACCTGCTCGTCCTTGTCTCGGAGGCGCCACTGTGCGGACCGCCGGGTGATCACCGGAGCGTGGCGGGGACGCGAGGGGTCGAGTTTGGTCGATTATGGCTGACCCGCTCCGGACTACCCAGGGGAAGCTAGAACAAGTCGGCGCTATTCGGAAGCAGTGCGGTCCTCTCTACGGCGGATAGGCTGCGCTCGTCGTGCCGGAATGGAATATAGGTAGGGTGGCCCTCGCGGACCCGTAAGAGTCCGAGCGCTCCTCCTTGTTCCTTAACCATCCCCTCAGTTTCATTGAGCAGGCTGGCCAGAACCGTATCCGCCGAAGGCGCGTCGTTCTTGAGGGTCTTTGGTAGGCGGTTGTTCGCCTCAGCGCGCGCGATCCATAGCTTCTTTTCAGAGACACCATACTTCAACGGTGCCGCCTGCGGATTCAGCCTTGCAGATCGGGCAATAATCATTGCGGCCAAGGCCCGCACTTGAATCGGATGTAGGGGAGTCTTGCGGAGCACAGCGAAGAGAGGCGACGTCATAAGCCCGTTGAGAAGTCCGCGATCGTCGATCGCTCCAACGACGACCACCTTCCCCAACCTCAGAATTACCGGCGACGGCCAGCCCAAGGGGATGATTGCATCGAAGTCGCACAGCTCACAGCCACTCTCTTGCGCTAAGAAGGTGGCGAAAGTCGAGTGTCCGTTCGGAACGTAGGCAACTCCTCGACACTCTTGGAGCAGGTCGTGGAGGTGCGCGAGACCCTCTAGGTCTTTCACAGTCGCTATAGTACTCGAATTGCGGTCTCGGATATCCGAGCGCAGTCGAAGGTCGTTGCGTCTAGACCCATAAGCGATCTTCACGGTCCAGCCCCGAAGTGTTCTCTCGCCCAGCCGTTCTACGGCGGCCGGGCCGAGATCAAACGCTTGCTGGACTGACTTTTCCAGCCTGCTGAGATGCTCGTTGTTGCACTTCTTGCAACAGGGAATCGCAAAGTGGCGAAGGGGCAACCCAGTTAGATTCGGAAGTAGCATTAGCGCCCGATCACGCCACGCCGGGAACCGACGCTGAAGCCACTTTGGGAAGACGTCCTCTACGCTCCGACTTGTCTCGTCTAGGGCAAGGTTGCAGACGAAGCACCTATCCTCACCTAGACCGCGACCTAACCAGGGTTTGAAGTCGACCCCTCCCATCTCCATGGCCTTATGTAGCGGCGCTTCAGGTGATGTCATGATGAGATCTGGATTGCAGCGTTGCTGACGAACTTCGCCTCTGAGTCGTGACGGCTCGCGCTGTTCCCAACGTCGCTGCCGCCCCGCACGTGGACACGGCGGTAAAGGCTAGTCGCCTACGCCCTCTTGCGGCACGCCTCGTGACCGCCACCCCAACGATTACGCCGCCGCTGCGCCTCGTCAGAGGCGACCCTGACCAGCAGCCCGCCGAACGCAGCCGGAACGACGACGCCCTGCCGCGCTCGCCGAGGTGCTCGCCGGCCCCATCGGACAACCTGACCCGGACCGGACGAAGCGAACACTTGAGATCGCCCACGACGTCACGGCGTATCCCATGGCGACGGCCCCCTCGGGCCCGCACTGCTCGACAGGCAGGCAACGAGGCACCGGGACGGACCTAGCGTTCCGGTGGCCGGAGGCGGGGGATTCGACGGAACACATGGCCGGCTGCTAGCCCGAATCCTGGTCGTCGGGGTGGCCCAGATGGCCCCGGTCCACGATGTCTCGGGGCGCAGGAGCGTCGGGATCGGGATCGACGCCGAACCACGCAGCCCGCATCACGCCGCCCCACTCCAGCGGCCCGGGCGTGTCCATCGCCTCGTCGACCGCCTCCCCCAAAGCGTCGAAGTCGTCTGAACCGCCATTCGCATCGTGTGCCACGACGGCACCGTGCCTCATTACAGAAGTCGACATCGGCGGTTTCGCGCAATTGGTCGCCTCGGGTCACCGCCTTGGCCGGTCGCTGTGGCGTAGCTGCCGTTGCCGCCGCGCCCGAACGGACAGCACCGCCGGCGTGACGGCCGCAATCAGTACGCCGAAGTTGGCGACCACCTCACTGGTTGCAGTCGCCCACGCCATGCGCCCGATACCCCGCATCGGTGGCTAGCACTTCGCCTCGCTTGTCACACCACTAGCGGGTCCCGGAGTGCGGCGAGAGTGCGGTCGATGCTCGCGAGCACGTCGGGCGGGGTGGGCAGAGCAGGGACCTCGTCGACAGAAAGTAGCGCCCAGGAGGCGCGATGTGCGATGTCGTCGAAGCCGCCCATCACGTGCAGGGCGGCTTCCGCGTGGCGATCGCCGCTCAGGGCGGCGGCGAACAGCCTGCCTATCGCCTCTCGGAAGGTGTCTCCCCCGGCGCCGCCCTCGGTGTCGTCGATGGAGCGCGAGCTGGCGTGGTGAGTGGTCATGATGGTCTGACGTTGCCCGCGAGCCCGCCGTTCCCACCATCGCAGAGCAGGCGGGAACGGCGAGCGACCCTCACCGACCAGCCCGGGCCTCCAGACGATCCTCCGTCGCAAGGTGAGCGAGGATCCTGGTGCGAGCGCGATGAGCCCGGGATTTGATGGTGCCGACGGCCACCCCGAGCAGTTCGGCGGCCTCCTCGTTCGTGAGCCCGTCGAGGTGGAGCACTTCGAGTACCAGGCGCTGATCGCGGGGCAGCAGCGAGAGCAGGTCGGGCAGCACGGCCGCCGCGTGCTCGCGGTCGATGACCGCTAGCGAGGGGTCGCCGGGGTCGGTGCGCTCGGGCTTGTCGTGGGACTTGTAGAGCTCGCCGAAAGGCATCGCGCGGTTCGCCTTGCGGCGCCGAGCGGCGTTGATGGTCTCGTTGACGGCGATCCGGTGCAGCCAGGTCGACACCTTCGATCGTCCGTTGAAGGTGCCCGCGCCCTGCAGCACCCGCAGCCACACGTTCTGCACCACAGCCTCCGGGTCGGGCTCGAACCACGACAGTCGGCGGACCAGCGACAACAGCAGACGCTGGTAGCGGTGCACGAGGACCGCGAGTGCGTCGGTGTCCCCGGCGACGTAGTCGGCGAGCAGCTCGGCGTCGGTACGCGGGTCCGCGTTGGGCTGGGTGGTCATTGCGGCCTCCGACCGAAAGAGGGGTCGGGGCTGGTGGGCCCCGGGGCGGTGGGCGGAGGCGCTTGCTGCCTCCACCGCCCGAAGGGCGCCGAGCGGGCCGTGGAGGCTCGCGGTCAAGGGCCAGCCGGAGGCTGGTCGCGCAGCGACGCGCAGCGCCCTTGACCGGGAGGAACGGCCCGATCAAGCTCCCGGGGCCCTCCAGCACCGGCCGCCGCGCAGCGGCGTCGACCTCGCGCCGAAGGCGCCCTGGCCGCCCGGCCGTGAGGAGCTCTCCGTTGGCAGCGCGTACTCAGCAATGGGCGGGCCCGGATCGGTGCCAGCCAGAGGTCGATGAGCGAGCAGGACGAGGCGCCCCGTTGTCGTCCGCTCATGCCAGGCTGACGGCGTTCTGCGCTTCCCCCGCGGAAGGACGCTCGACTCGCCTTATCCAGGAGGTGGTGTTGTGGTTCAGCCAGCCGAGCTTCGGCGCCGCGAGCAGCGTCGGCTCGAGGCCGAGCAGATGATCGAAGCCGCCGCGGTGGTGCGCGAACGCGAGCCCGGCGGGTTCGCGGCCTCGACCGCGAATCGGCGGACGCGGTCGGCGCTCTGTTCGAGACGCTCGCCGAGGATTGGCGCGAGCGTCCGACCTCGCCGCGGGTGTGGGAGCACGCGGCCCGCGCCGCGCAGCGCCTGGTGCAAGACACGATCCGTGAGCCGGCTCCGCAGTTCCCCGGTCCGCTGCCCGCTGGCTATGAAGGCCCCCGGCGGGACAAGACCGACTTTCCGCTGTAGTCCCTCGGCGGCAGGGCACACCCCTGCTCGCGGGACGACGACGGCCGGACGACGTGGTGCTGCACGTGCTCGGTGTCGTAAGGCAGCGAGGAATGGACGTGTCGGTCGGTGTGAGACGGACTCCACCGGTGGCCGAGCCGACCGGCCCTCGGTGAGACTCCTGCGGTGGTCGAGAAGGTCGCGGTGATGCTGTCGCGGTCGGTCGACGTCCTCCCGACCGAGGGACCGTGGGCCTACGAGCCCAAGCTCGACGGGTTCCGTTGCCTGCTCTCGATCAGCGAGTTCGGCGACGTGCGGCTCGACAGCCGGCGCGCCAAGCCGCTCGGCCGGTGCTTCCCGGAGGTCGTCGCGGCCGCGCGCCTCCTGCCACCGGGGCTCGTCCTCGACGGCGAGCTCGTCATCCCCGGCGGCGGAGGCGTGGACTTTGCCGCGCTGCAGCAACGCCTGAGGTACTCCTTGCCAGCGCGCACCACGCAGCTCTCCGACCAGACGCCAGCGTCTTTGGTCGCCTTCGATGTCCTCCACCACGACGGCCACGACCTGCGACCCGCCCTGTACGACGAACGCCGAACAGTCCTTGAGGCGGTGCTGAACGAAGCGCCTCGCGGAGTCGGGCTCATGCCCATGACCATCGACCCGCGAGCTGCGGGCGCGTGGTTGCGCGACCAACCGCCTGGCATCGAGGGCGTCGTCGCCAAGCGCCGCGACCAGCGCTACCGCCCCGGCGCCCGCAGCTGGCAGAAGCTGCGCGCCCGCGACTCCGCCGAGGCCGTGATCGGCGGCGTGTTCGGAAGCCTCGAGCAACCCGAAGCCCTGGTCCTCGGCCACTACCGAGGCGGCCGGCTTCGCGTCGTCGGCCGCACCAGCCCGTTTCCTCTCGCGGCGCGCGCCGAATTGCGGAGTCTGCTAAGACCGCCGCGCACCGAGCACCCCTGGCCGCCACGGCTGCCCTCCAGCCGATTCGGACAGACTCCCGGCGGCGAGATCGAGTACACCCAGGTCGAGCCGGAGCTCGTGGTCGAGGTCGAGGTCGACACCGCCTTCGAGCAGGGCCGATGGCGACACGCCACCAGGTACCTGCGCCTGCGCTCGGACCTCGCCCCCGACGACCTGGCAGCCGACACGGCCTGACCGCGCTTCCGACCGCGAGCCACCTTAGTGCGCCATCCGAACAGACCAGCTCCGCCGATCTCGGACGCGTCAGGGCCGGCAGCAACCGACGCCGAGGAGGCGGGGTGGTGATGGACAGCGACAGCTCGATGGGCATGCACTCACCGTGGGCACTGCTGCCCGCTTGATGATCCCTTTACGGTGAACGGCATCATGACGCGATGCGTGCGAGTCGACGGGCGACGGTCGTCACCCGGGGTCTGACGGTCGTCGCCGTATCGCTGCTCGCCCTTCTCTGGACCGCCCCGGCCGCTCTCGCGCACTTCGGGATCGCGGGGACCTCCCCTGTGCAGGGTGAGGTTGTCACCGGGCCACGTGGCGTAATCACTTTCGCCCTGACCGAGGCCGGGCAGCCCGTCGGAGACGGTTTCGAGCTGGTCGACGGGAGCGGACGGGCGATGGTCGCCGACGTGCGCAGCCCCGACGGCGGGGTGACCTGGGTCGTGACGCCCGCCCAGGCCCTGACCGACGGCAACTACGGCGTCGCCTGGACGCTCGCAGCGCCCGACACCCACGCCATGTCTGGGACGCTGACTTTTCTTGTCACCGGCGCCCCGCCCGCCCTGCCGACTGGGGCGGATGCGAACCCGAGTGTGTCCTCCGACCAGCCGAGCCCGGACCTGACCGCTGCACTGGCCCGGCCCGACGACTCAATGGCCCAGCTCGTGGCGGGCGTGGGCAGGTACCTCGGCTACGTCGGGGCGCTGGTGGCCGTCGGCGCCCTGGCCTTCGCGTTCACCGCTCTGGTCGGCACCCCGGCCGACGTCGGCACCGTTGCCCGGTTGGTACGGGTAGCCGCCGCCGCGGTCCTGCTCGGAGCGCTGGTCCAGGCCGTGGGCCTGACGATGGTGCTTGGCGGTGGCTCGGTCGCGGCCCTCACGCCGGGAGAGCTCCTGAGCTCCGTGGGCGGAACTGCGACGGGGTGGGCGATCCTGGCTCAAGCCGCCGGGGCGCTGGTTCTCGTCGTTCTCGTCGTCCTGGTCCCGGCCCCAGTCGCTCGACGGGCCCGCAGCGCGGCCCATCACCGGACGCCACAGACCTCCGCGTCGACAGCGGCGCGGATCCTCGTCCCCGCCGGCACGGCCAGCGCGGACACCAACCCCACCTTCCCGCGACATCGCGCCACCGGGACAACCGCGGCGCGGGTCCTCGTGCCCACGGGCGGGTCCATGGCGGACACCAACCACACCTTCCCGCGGCATCGCGCCGCCGCGACAGCCGAGGCTCGCAGCCCGGTGCCCTCCCTGTGGACGCCGGCGGAGAGTCACACCATCCCGTTTCCCCGCGTCGCGCTCGCCGTGGGCTCTACTGCGGGCGATGCTCCGGCGGGAGGTCCGCAGGGAGGTCCGCCCGCGGGCGACGACAACGGCGATCGTGTCGTGCGAGTGTCGCGAGGGCGCAGCCGTCCCGCGGTGGTACTCGTGGCCAGCGCCCTGCTGCTCGGAGCTTTCCTCCTCGACGGGCACACCACGACAGCGGGGCCCCGTGCGATCACCATCGCCGCGGACTTCCTGCACACCCTCGCGGCCGCAGTATGGGTCGGTGGAGTGGTGGCGCTCGCGGTGCTGGTCGTCGCGCGCTTCCGGCAGAGGCGGGCGCCCGGCCTGGCCGCCGCGGCGGCACGGTTTTCCGTTCCGGCGGCGGTCGCGGTGCTCGTGGTGGGCATCGCCGGCACCGCCCTGGCCGCGACCATCCTCGAGAGCCCCAACCAATTGGTGTCCACCACCTGGGGCGTAATGCTGCTCGCGAAGGTCGCGCTCGTCGGGCTGGTCGGTCTGATCGGGCTCTACAACAATCGGCGTGTGGTCCCGGCCCTTGACTCCGGTCGGGATGCGGGCCGGTGGTTTCGCGCCACGGTGCTCGTCGAAGCCGGACTGCTGCTGGCCGTCGCGGGCCTCACCGTCGCGCTGGTAGCGGCCCCGCTGTAACGGACGCACGACGAACGCATCGCTCGCGGCGCGGGCAAGCGCAGGAGCGTCGTTCACCCGTCGCCCACCATCTCGACGACCTTGCCCTCGCCCTGCAGGCGGGGGTACAGCCCGTAATGGCCGGAATCGAGCTCGCGTCTGGCCCGACGGACGTTCCAGGGTCTACCTTGCGGAGCGTAGGCGAAATCGCCGCAAAGGGGTGACACCGTGTCGGGACTCCGCGACGCGCGGTGGCAAGCGGTAGCGACACTGGCCACGGTGTCCGTCGCACTCGCGACCATCGCCACCCTCACCTCGACGATCGCCACCGATCACGTTTGGGCCCTCGCCATCCTCGTCGTCGCCGCCGGCGTGGTGCGGGCGGCGTGTGCGGGCGGCGTGACGTCCATCTTGTGCCTCGCCGGGACAATGGTCATCGGCCAGCCGATCATGCACATGATCGGTGAGCTCACGCATTCGCACGCTCTCGCGGCGCATCACAGCGCGTTCGCCTGTCTCGTTCTCATTGCCTTCCACGTCGCGCTGTTCGTAGTGCTCACGGCGTTGACTGCGGCCGTCGACGCGGCCGGGCGTGCGCTCGTTGCTCGCTTCCGCCGTCTCGTGCGCATCGTGCTCCGTACGGTTGGGCCGCTTCGGTACGCCTCGGTCACGCCGCGGGTCGGGCCACCGACTCGCCGCCCGAAGGAGCGTCTGCGCGCGCGTCTGCCGGAGAGGCGCGGTCCGCCCGCCGTGCTCGTCGCTCTTGCTCCCTAGGCGCAGGCCCACGGAGGACGTCGCGGCCTAGCCCGCCACGACCTACCGACTTCGGCGTCGCAGGCCGTGATGCCAGGAGTTCGGGCCTCGTCCCGCCTCGAGGCTGGCATCTGAGCGCGGCACCGCGCGGTCGGTCGGGTCGCCAGATGGTTCAGCGGCCGGTCTTCGAGCGATTCACACCGCGTCGAGTAGCCGCCCACCGTCGGTCGAGGCTCGGACGCGATCGCTGCGGGCCGCCGCGCTCTTTTCCCTCGTCGTTCGCTCATTTCCTCCTGCCTTCTTGGAGTCACCGTGCCCACCGTCGGAACGCCCTCGTCCCGTGCCCTGTCCGCTCCTCCGCGACTCGACCGGTCGACCTGAGATGACCAGGTCTGATCACTCCGACGATGGGGCCACACGCACCTTCCGTCTCGGTCGCAGCACCGCCGCGCTCGTCCAGTCGCGAGTCCGATCTCAGCAGCCGGTCGACGGAGACGATCACGGAGCGCCGCGACCCCGGACGTCGCCGGAGGACCGGCTCGCGCTGATGCTGCAGCGGCGCTGCGACCAGTTCCGGCGCCTCGGTCGAGCCGGGTGCCGCGCCATCGAGGCGGCGGAGGGGTCACTCACCTACGACGACCTCGACATGTCCGCGAACCGGCTGGCCCGCTTCCTGCACGGGCGCAAGGTGGGGCCCGGGGACCGGATCGCGATCCTTCTCGAGCGGCCGATCGCCGCACTCGTCGCCCAGGTCGCCGTCGCAAAGCTCGACGCGGCCTGGGTGCCTGTCGCGCCCACACTCTCGAATCAGAGTCTCGCCGCGGTACTCGACGCGTCGGGCACCAGTCTCGTCATCACCGATGCGGTCGCGGCGTCGCGGCTCGACGCGTCAGATGTCGACGCGGTCTACCTCGACCGGGTCGCCGCTCGGGTCGACGCCGAGGACGTTCGCCGTCTGCCCGAGGCCTGGCGGACGTCGCCCTTCGAGTCGCCCGCCTACATCGTCGTCCACGCCGACGGTGCCGGCAGTGGGCTGCGAGTGCCCGCCATCGGCCATCACGCGGTGACGAACCTCGTCCAGGTCGTCGGTGAACTCGTGGATATCGGCGAGTCCGACCGCGTCTTCCACGACCCGCGCCGGGGCTCCGACCTCGCGGTGCTCGAGACGTGGCTGGCGTGGTCCCGTGGCGCCACGGTCGTCACCCCTCCGGTCGGCGCGGACCTGCGCGGACCTGCACTGGGCCGTTTCCTGCGGGACCGGGGAGTCACGGTGCTCCTCGCAGACCCCGCCCAGCTTGTCGGCATCGACGTCGAGCTCCCCCGTATACGGCTGCTCCTGGTCAGCGGTGTGGAACGGCCTCGAGAGTTTCTGGAGGCGTGGCAACGGCCGAGGCGGCGGCTCGTCGGTCTGCACGGGCCGCCCGAGACCACCGTCGCCGCCTTCTGGAGCGAGCTGCACGCGGACCGCGCGCCGACGTTGGGGCGTCCCCTCCCCACGTACGGGGTCGTGGTCCTCGACGCCCACGATCCGACTCGCGTCCTGCCGCCGGGCGAGGTCGGCGAGATCGGCATCACCGGCTTCGGCGTCGCTCGCGGCTACGTCGGACGCGCGGACCTGACACGTCAGGCCTTCCTCGACGCGACACCGGCGGGTCGGGTGTTCCGCACCGGCGACCTCGGGCGGATCACCGCGGACGGCGAGGTCGAACGGATCGCCCGACTCAACGGCAGCGCAGGCCGCGGCGTCCGCGACCACCCGGGGAACGCCCAGCCACCGCCGAAGTCCGCGCTCCGGCGCAGGTCCAGCCGCACGGTCGTCATGCGCCAGCCACCCGGTGCGCCGCCTGCGCCGGGCGCCCCGCCAGGGACGCCCCGTCGCCAGCCCGGGCGCACCCCACCCCATCAACCACCGCACCGGATCGAGCGCGCGAGCCCACCGCCTCCGGCGCAGGGCTTTGCGCCGTCGGCGCCGGCCCCGTCCACGGGAGCTTCCGACGCGCCCGCCGTCGAAGCTGCCCTCACCGCGATCCTGAACGAGATCCTGGGGCGCGACACCATCCCGCCGAGCGCACACTTCTTCGACGATCTCGGCGCCGACTCGCTGCTGATGGCGCGCTTCTGCGCCAAGGTCCGCAAGCACCCACAGCTGCCCTCGGTGGCGATGCAGGACATCTATCAGAACCCGACGCTCGCGGCCCTGACGACGGCGTTGGCCCCGTCGTCGGACCAGGGCGCGGGAGCCGCGGACATCCAGGCCCGGCTCGGGACGATCCTGGGCGAGGTCCTGAGCCTGGAGACCGTGGCGCCCGGGGCCCACTTCTTCGACGATCTCGGCGCCGACTCGCTGCTGATGGCACGCTTCTGCGCCAAGGTCCGCAAAGACCCCGGCCTGCCGGCGGTCGCCATGCCCGACATCTACGCCCACACCACCCTGGCGAGCCTGGCGGCCTCCCTCGCTCCCGCAGGTGGACCTGCCGAACCGCGGTCGACCGTCGCCGTGGCGCCTCCCTCGCCCGCGTCCACCGGACCGCGCGCCGGCGCCCTGGCGATGGTCCTCTGCGGCGCGGCGCAACTCCTGCTCTTCCTCACCTACACCTACGTCGTTGCGATCTTCCTGACCTGGGCCTACGGCTGGGCCACGACGGCGATGGGACTCCTCGACCTCTACCTGCGCGCCGTCGGGATCTCAGGCCTGGGTCTCCTCGGGCTCGTCGCGCTCCCTGTGGTCCTCAAGTGGGTGCTGGTCGGACGATGGCGACCGACCTCGATCCCGGTCTGGAGCCCCGCGTACCTGCGCTTCTGGGTCATCAAGGTCCTGATCAGGACGAACCCGATGGTGATGTTCACCGGCACGCCCGCCTACAGCCTCTACCTCCGTGCGCTCGGGGCGAAGATCGGTCCGGGGGTCGTCCTGTTGACCCGCCAGGTCCCCGTCGCCACCGACCTGTTCTCGGTGGGGGGCGGCACCTTGATCCGCAAGGACGCGTCGGTCTCCTGCTACCGCGCCCACGACGGGCACATCGAGATCGGTGGCGTGTCCCTGGGTGCGAACGTCGTCATCGGCGAATCGACGGTGCTCGACGTCCAGACCTCGATGGCCGACGGCTCGGTGCTGAGCCACAGCTCGTCGCTCCACCCGGGGCAGTCCGTCCCCGCCGGCGAGACGTGGCACGGCTCGCCGGGGCGTCGCGCCGCGATCACCGTCCCGACCGTTCCGCCGATCCGCTGTGGCCGGCTGCGCCGCCTCGTCTACCCCGCCGCGACGCTCGCCGTCGCCCTGTTCGTGGCACTCCCGGCCACGATCGCCGTGGCCGCCCTCGTGCATGCGGCTGCCCCGCAGGTCGAGGCACTCTTCGAGCCACCGGTCGGGGCCGTCGCCACCGGCGGCTACTGGGTGCAGACCCTCATCCTGAGCACGGTCCTCTATCTCGGCGCCATGGTGGTCGGGTTGGCGATGGTGACGACGCTGCCGCGTCTGGTCGCTCTTGGGCTGCGACCCGACCGCCCGTATCCGCTCTACGGGCTGCGGTACTGGCAGCAGCGCACCGTGGCTGCCCTGAGCAACGTCAAAGCGTTCGTCGAACTGTTCGGCGACAGCTCCGCGATCCCCTACTACCTCACGGCCATCGGCTACCGATTGCGCCCGTGGACCCAGACCGGCTCCAACTTCGGGATGACGGTCAAGCACGAGAACCCGTTCCTGACCGCGATCGGGCGCGACACCGTGGTCGCCGACGGATTGTCGGTGATGAACGCCGAGTACTCGCCCACCTCGTTCCGGGTGTCGGCCACCACCATCGGAGCCCGCAACTTCCTGGGCAACAACATCGCCTATCCACCCCAGGGGCGCACCGGCGACGACTGCCTCCTGGCCACCAAGGTCGCCGTCCCGGTCGACGGGCCGGTCCGGACGGGCGTCGGACTGCTCGGATCACCCAGCTTCGAGATCCCTCGCACCGTGGCGCGCGACAGCGCGCTCGAGGCCGGCGATCCGGCGGTCCTCGCCCGGGCGATGGTCCGCAAGAACCGCCACAACACCGTGACGGTCGCCCTGCACCTGCTCGTCCGGTGGCTGTTCAGCTTCTTCGTGCTCGTCGCCGTGGCCGTCGTCGCGTCCCTGCCCGTGCGTCTCGGTGCCCTCGAGGTGGTCCTTGCCGAGGCGCTGATCATCGCGATCACCATCGTCTGGTTCGTCGTGGTCGAACGGGCCGCGGCGCGACTGAAGACCTTCGCTCCCGACGGCTGCTCGATCTACGACAGAGCGTTCTGGCGCCACGAGCGGTACTGGAAGGTCCCGTCCCCGAGCTGGATGCGCCTCTTCAACGGCACGCCGTTCAAGTCCTGGATCTGGCGTCTCCTGGGCGTGCACATCGGCAAGCGCGTGTTCGACGACGGCGCGTCGATCATCGAGCGCGGCTTCACCACGATCGGCGACGAGTGCACCCTCGGCGAGAACTCGGTCATCCAGTGCCACTCGCAGGAGGACGGCGCCTTCAAGTCCGACGTCGTGGTGATCGGTGCGCGTGTCACCCTCGGCGTCAACTCCTTCGTGCACTACGGCACCACGGTCGGCGACGCCGCCGTCCTGGCTCCCGACACCTTCCTGATGAAGGGCGAGGACGTCGCCGCCGGCGAACGCTGGGGCGGCAACCCCGCGCGGTCCATGGCCTGACGTCGGTGAGGTGACCGCGCTTCGGGTCAGCCAGACAGTTGCCTCGAGGTGACAAGACCCTGACCTCGATGGTCGAGCTCTGTGCCGACGCGGTGATTCTGCGCCGACCTCGAACGGCGGAGGCTTCTCTTGTCACCGCTTGAAGGCGCAAGGAGCCCGCAATGATCACGACGGTCCCGCCGCATCCGCGGACTCCGACCTCGGCCGGCGCGGTCACCAATCGCTTCCCGGCGATGCGGCCCGCCTCGTCGTCGATCGACCCACCGACGGTAAAGCTCGTCCTGACACGACCGCTCGCCGCGGCCGCCGCAGTCGTCACGTCCTCGGCCTCGCGGGTCCGCGGTGTCGACGCGGCTCGCGGCATCGCGCTGCTCGGGATGATCGCCGCCCACACGCTTCCCCTCGCCGAGGGCGGCCAGCCCACGATGGTCGGGCGGCTGGTCAACGGTCCCGCCGCGGCGCTGTTCGGGGTCCTGGCCGGACTCTCGGTCGCGATGCTGACCGGACGGCGCCGCCTCGAGCTGGGCACCGAGCCCGCCCGCCGCTACGCCCTGCGCCTGGTGGTGCGGGGCCTCGCGATCGGGTCGCTCGGACTCGCCCTCGGCCAGGTTGCGCTCGCCAGCATCGACGTGATCCTGACCTACTACGGCGTGCTGTTCGTGCTCGCCGTTCCGCTGGTGTTCCTCTCGACCCGCGTCCTGGTCGTCCTCGGCGCGGTGCTCACGGTCCTCGCCCCCGTCACCGGGTTCCTGCTGCGGGCGCAGCTGCCGCCCACCGAGCTGCTCGACCCGTCCTTCACCATGCTGGTCACCGACCCCGCCGGGCTGCTGACCACCCTGATGTTCACCGGCGCCTACCCGGTCTGGCCCTGGCTGGCCTACCTCTGCATCGGCGTCGCCGTCGGCCGTCTCCGCCTCGACAGCCCCCGCGTCGCCGCCGCACTCGCCGGCGGCGGGGTCCTGCTCGCCGTGGTCGCGACCGTCGCCTCCAGCCTGATCCTGCAGGCCGCAGGCGGGATCGAGCAGCTTCTCGCCACCCCCGGCCTCTCGTCCGAGGAGCTCGCCGCCCTGTCCGCCGAGGGGCCCAACGGCGTCACGCCGACCACCAGCTGGTCGTGGCTCGCGGTCACCCTGCCGCACTCCTCCACCCCGTTCGACCTCGCCCGCACCATCGGGACCTCGCTGGCGGTCCTCGGCTCGATGCTGCTGCTCGACGGCCTGATCGCCCGCTCCGCCTCCGGCACGCCCGCCCGGGTCCTGAGCGCTGCCCGAGGCCCCCTCGCGGCGGCCGGGTCGATGACCTTGACCCTCTACGTCCTGCACGTCGTGGTCACCGGGCTGGCCCCGGAGAGCGGCCCGTGGGTCCTCTTCCTCCTCCAGGTCGTCGCCGCCCTGGCCGTCGGGGCGCTCTGGCAGCGGCGCGTCGGGCGTGGACCGCTGGAGACCGGCGTGGCGAAGCTGGTCGACGCCGTCATCGCCGCCCCGTCCCGAACGACAGCCCCGACCACGGCCGTCCGTCACCGCGTCGGCTCCCGGCTCCAGTCCGCGCTCGCCGTCACGGTCCTCGTCGTCGTGGTGGCCGCAGGCGCCGGCGTCGCCCTCGCGTTCCCTGCGTCGCAGGACACTGCCGCCGCGACGAGCGCAGGATCCGAGACGGCCGAGGAGACCCCGGCCGAGGAGCCCGGAGCCGTCGAAGGCGCTGACGGCGACACGGCAGGCAACCCCGCGGCCGGTGAACCCACAGTTCCCGACTCCGGTGACGCCGCCAACGCGCCGGAGCCCGAGAACGACGGGGCCGAGTCCGGCGATGAAGGCTGAGGCCGCGGTCTGGCGCGGCACCGCGTCGAGCTCGGCGGAGGTCTGCAGGGCGTGGCTCGAGTGGGCGTCGTCGGTGCCCGCCTCGCAGGTCGTGCTCTCCTCCGCCGCGAGCGGTGGGGCCACTGCGAGGTGGGACCATCGCTAAGAGACGGTGACCTCGAGCAGCCTCACACCGCTGCGTTCGAGCTCTGCGGTGTAGACGCCCGACCGATCCGCCGTGAACTGGAGGACAGCTCGATCTCCCGGATTGGTCGGGGCAACGCGTTCGTAGCCATGAAGGTGAATCTCGTCCGCGACGTCGGTCGACACCGCGAGCAACACCGTGCTGCCCCTTCCGACTTCGACCTGATCCGACTTCCGAGCGAGTCGGCCCCGCTCGAAGAGGATCGAGACGACCGTGCCGTTCGGCGGTGACGCGATCGGCGGAGCATCGTCGTCGCTCGCTCCAGAGGAAGGCGCAGCCGGCGTCGCGCTGGGGGGCACGGCAGCTGGGGCGACCGTGTCTCCGCATCCCGTCACGAGACCGACCACCACGGCTCCCATGAGCAGCACTGACGCTCTCCGGCTCCTTCGTGCCTCCTCGCGCGTCATCGGCGCTCCTCGTCGAGGTAGTCCTCGACGCCGGAGCTGATCGCACCCGCGAGGATGTCGACGCCCCGCGGAGTCGCCACCGCCGTCAGGTCGCCCGGGTTGGTCAGGAACAGGGGCTCGACGAGCGCTCCCGGCATGGCGCTGGGTTCATCACTCGAGCCAGGGCCGCCGGGCCCGAGGAGGACGAGATCGCCGCCGCCGGCTTCGCTGCCCGACGAGTCGTCGATGACCCCGCGGTCGGCCGACGGCTCGCCGAGTGCTGCCAAGCCGGCGCGGATGTTGGTCTGCAGTGACTGAGCGAGCGCGCGGCTGCGGGGAGCGAGCGGGCGGTCGATGTCGTACAGGGTCTCCGAGCCCGTCACCGCGGGATCGTCGAAGGAGTTGAAGTGCACCGAGACGAGCGCGTCGGCGCGCGCGAGGTTGGCACACCGCACCCGGGAGACGAGGTCCTCCTGGCTCGCGGCAGTCGTCAGTGAGCCGTTCAGCACGTCGCCGGGCTCGATCGTGCTGCCGAGCTCATCCGTCGAACGCGACAGCACCGCGGTGAATCCGGCCGTTCGTAGGCGAGAGGCCACGGAGAGGGCCACTGGCAGGGTCAGATCCTTCTCGGCAACGGTTCGGCCGTCGAGCGTTGTACCGAGGGAACCGGGATCAGGCCCACCATGCCCTGCGTCCACCAGGACCGTGCCGCGTGATGCAGGGCCGGACGGAAAGGCGATGCATCCGCCCGGAGCGAACGACCGAGCATCGAGCGACGACGGCGTTGCCGGCATCGCTGTCGGTCTTTCCTCCGGTAGCGGAGTCTCGCTCACGAACTGGGCGCTCAGGACCGACCACGCAGCGAGGGTGGCCCCCACGAGCGCGGCAAGGAGTCCGCGCAATGCACCGAGCTGCCGACGGGCCTGTCGATGGCCAGACCGACCACGTCGCCGATTTCGATTCTCGTCCTCGCGTAGACCAGCCGTTCCGGCTGCACTTCCCGCCACACGGGTCGTTCTCGGGCGGCAGATCGGCTCCGTCGGGGTGCGGTCGTCACGGCGAGAAGTCACGTTCGCCCCACCGGGGCCGGTCCTTTTCGATCGGAGGCGATCACGTGCGGCCCTGCGCATGGAGCCGGAACAGGCTCCCGACCTTGTCCTGAGACGTTCCCCGGCACACCGGCCCACTCGTGATCAGCGTCGCGGCGTGTGAGGTGCCAGTGCACGGTCTGGGTCAAGCCTTGCGTGAGCGACGTGGTGGAGCGCCAGCCCAGAGCGTCGAGGGCGGGTAGTGGGTCGGCGATGTGGGCGACGTCGTTCGCCCTGTCCGCGACGTCGCCGAACCCGAAGGCACCCTCGTAGCCGGTGAGCGTGGCCACCATCTGCACCGTGTCCGCGATGGTGGTCGAGGTGCCCGATCCGATGTCGGCCACGAGTCCCGGCGCCGAGGGGTGGACGGCTGAGAGCAGGAACGCGTCACACACGTCGTCGATGTAGACCCAGTCGATGGGCCGCGTCCCGCTGCTCAAGCGCGGTGCACGACCCTCGAGCAGGCTTCCGACAACGTACGGGAGCAGCTTGGTCTCGTCGGGCTGGCTCGGCCCGTAGACCATGGCAGGGCGCAGGACGGTCACCGGAAGCCCCCACTGCTGGTGGAACAGCTGAGCACAGGCAGTCGCCGCGACCTTCGCCGCGGCGTAGGGCGAGCACGGCGCTTCGCCCGCGCGGGGTTCCTCCACCGAGCCGGCGAGGACGACCCTCCTGTTGCCCAAGCGGTGCGCCGCGGCCATCACGTTCACTGCGGCCCGCGTGTTGTTCTCGAGCATGGTGCCCAGGACGTCGGCACTGCGGTGGCCTGCGACGGTGCTGGCCAGGTGGAGAACCACCTCCGGGTTGCTCTTCCGAACGATGCGGTCGGCGGCGTCGGCGTCGGCGAGGTCTGCCTCGTGCCACGTCGCGCGCCGACGCCCGGGAAGGCCGTATCGCGAGGTGCCGGACGGAGCGCGGCCCGGACGGGCGACAACGTGCACCTCTGCGTCGACGTCCAGGAGCCGCGCGAGGAGATGCCCGCCGATGAAGCCGCGGGCTCCGGTCACCAGGACTCGACGGGAGGCCAGGCTCGGGATGTCGGACAAGGTCGTGGCTGGCCGTGGACGGGGAAGGTTCGCAGCCAAAGTGCCAGGCATGAGTGAGGTCCTCACAGGGGTGGCGGGTGCGTGTGTGCACCCGGCGCCGACGGTTTCCTGCGAAGCTCGCGTCGATGATCAATACGGAGTTGCGTGGCGCGCGGGACATCCCCGAGGCGCGTCCGCCGTCCTCGCGAGGCAGGAGCCTCGGAGGTAGTGGGGTCAGCCGTCGATCAGGAGGCGAGCACGGGGCGCATCGGAGGCCCGCGTCGGTGAACCTGTCGGGAGAAGAGCAGTTGATGCTCGCGTGCTCGGGGTCCGGCACCGCGCTCGGTCGTGATGACGCACGTCGAGATCGGCGTTGCGGGGACGTGCAGGACCCGGGCGAGCACGAGCACGACCGTGGAGACGACGTAGCGACATGCGGGTTCGCTCGCGGCGACGGCAACGACGAGGAGAGCGACGACGACGTGGAGCGCGACGGTCGAGACGCTCTGGGGCCATCCGTGCGAGTGCGGCAGCCACTCGGTACCGGCCTGGGTCACCTTGCCCAGCGCATGCACTGCAGGTTGCCCGACGACGGCGATGTTGGCAGCCGCGAAGGTCCCCTGAAACCGCCCCCGCAACCACAGGCGCCCGATGCCGACGACCAACGCGACCAGCCCCACTGCGAGGGCATGGGTCGGGGGTTCGTCGGCGAGCAGGTCGAAACCGACCGCGACGATGAGCACCAGCACGGACGACGCGACCAGTAGAGCTGAGCGCAGGCGTGAGCGGTCACGCTGCGTCGCCACCGAACCGGACACGGCGGGGACGCTAGCACTCGATGGTGGTGGCCAGCCGAGCTGCTCGCAGCCCAGGGTCACGGGTCTCGTCACCCGCGACGCCGACCAGGTGCAGGAGCGCCCTCGGCGTGCCGGTCGTCTTCGGTATCGTCGGCGGCGTGATCCGCTGGCACGGCAGCTCGCGGCGCCGCTCGAACGCGGTGTCGGGGCGAGTGTTGGCCAGCTGGTCCGGCCGGCTCGCTCTCCTGGTGATCGCACTCGGGCTTGTCCTCATGCACCACGTCGTGGGAGCTCACCAGCACGCGAGCCCGGGTCCACCGCAGGGCGGGCCCGTCGCTCACTCGATGGCCGAACCCGCCGCAGCCGCACCGATCGCACACCATGATCACGACCTTGCCCCGGGCCCGGACGCGGCCTTCGGCAGCGAGCAGGGAAGGGCGCCCGGCACGCAGGTCGGCGTGGTGGTGCAGAGCAGTGCCGCCGTCCTGCACCAGCACCCCGACGGTGGCGGTCACGACCACTCGGGGTCGCTGCTCCACATGTGCCTCGTGGCGCTCCTCGGGGCAGCGGTCCTGCTCCTCGTGCTCGTCCTCCTTGCCTCGTGGTGGCGGCTACCGCAGCGCGGAACCGCCGAGCGTGGTCGCACGGCGGCCGCTGAACCGCGCGCTCCACCGACCTCGTCAAGGCTTGCGGAGCTCCAACTCCTTCGGCTGTAGGCCGGCCCACCGCCTGCACGCGCGTCGATAAGACGCGACCGTGCAGCGGCGCCGAGCCCTGTCCTCAGCACCGGCCGGTGCGCATCGGCCGGTGCTCAGCCGAAGGAGATTCCTCGTGCGTGCACGTTTCGTCGGCGGCGTCATCGCCGCCGCCACCGCCGCGGTCCTGACCGCGGGTTGTTCCGGCTCGTCGACCGCCCCGGCGGGCGGTCCCCCCGCTTCGGCGCCGGTCTCGTCCCAGTCGGCCGTGGCGCCGATCTCGCCCGAGCACAACGAGGCGGACATGATGTTCGCCCAGGGCATGATCCCCCACCACACGCAGGCCATCGCCATGTCCTCGGAGGCTTCGGAGCGCGCAGCGTCGCAAGAGGTCAAGGATCTGGCCGCTCGCATCGAGCAGGCTCAGGGCCCCGAGATCGAGCAGATGAACCAGATGCTCGCCGCGTGGGGAGCACCGCAGCCGCAGCCCGGAAGCACGGCGATGCCTGGTATGCCGGGCATGCCCGGGATGCCGATGGGTGGCATGCCCATGCCGGGGATGATGGGTGAGGCCCAGATGCAGCAGCTGGCCGCGCAGTCCGGCCCGGCTTTCGACCGGATGTTCCTGCAGATGATGATCGAGCACCACAACGGTGCCATCCAGATGGCCCAGACCGAGCAGGCCCAGGGATTGAACCCGCAGGCCAAGCAGCTCGCCGGCGCCATCGTCGCCGATCAGCAGCAGGAGATCTCCGAGATGCAGGCCCTGCTCAGCAGGGTCTGACCGGCCGGGGACGGGCGGCCGCGGCCGTCCGTCTCCCCCCACGGCTCGGCGCGTGGGCGCCCGTCCCCGGACCCGGCTCCATCGGCAGCCGCGTACTCGCGCGCGGCGGCGTCCCCTGCCTCGAGAGGAGGCGAATTGACCAGAACGCCTCGGCGCTACCGGCTCCGTCGGGCGACCGTGTCGGCCGTGGTCGTCATCCTGCCGACCGTCCTCGGCGCTGCGTGCACTCGCGACGACACCGCCAGTGGGCGCCCAGAGCCGTCGCCGTCCGTGCTCGGTCACGTCCATGGCCTCGGGATCGACCCCCTCAACGGCGGTCTCTACGTCGCGACGCACGGCGGCCTGTTCCGGGCCGGCCCCACCGGCCTCGAGAAGGTCGGTACGTCAGCGGCCGCGAACCGCGACCTGATGGGCTTCCTCGTCGTGGGACCCGGCGTGTTCCTCGCGAGCGGCCACCCCTCGCCTCTCGAGGCGACCCCCAACCCCCTCGGACTCGTCCGGAGCACCGACGGCGGGCTGTCCTGGCAGACCATCGCCCTCAGTGGCGAGGTCGACTTCCACGCTCTGGCCCAGGGGCCGGGAGGCATCTACGGAGTCGATGCCGAGGGCAGTGTGCGGTTCAGTCAGGACGGTGGTGTGCGGTGGGAGGCATGGCCGGCGCCACCGGCACTTGATGTGGCTGCCGACCCGCACCGACCTGGCCACCTGGTGCTGGCGGTCGTCGGCGGTATTGCGGCCGTCGACGGCTCCGCCGCGTCTGCTCCGGGCACGCCCGCTCCGGTCGTGGAGCTCGCCCCCCAGATGGCGTACCTGTCGTGGGCGCCGGACGGCGAGTTGTTCGGGCTGACGACCGACGCCCGCCTCCTCGCGAGCCCCGACGGGGGTGCCTCCTGGCTCCCGCGCGCCACCGTCCCGGGCGGTCGACCGCAATCGCTGACCGCCGTCGGGCAGGAGCGCGTGCTCGCCGCCACCGCAGGGGGCGTCCACGAGAGCCGAGACGGCGGCCGGACGTTCACCACCCTGGCGACGATGGGCACGTGACCTGGGACCGGCCTCGGCGGACCGGCGCGGACGCCCGCCCACAGTCGGTGATGGGCGGGCGTCCGGCGAGGTCATCCGGTCGCGAGGGCGCGGAAGCGACGCAGGCGCAGGCTGTTGACCACGACGAAGACCGACGAGAACGCCATGGCGGCCCCGGCGAGCATCGGGTTGAGCAGCCCGGCCGCGGCCAGGGGCAGCGCTGCGGTGTTGTAGGCGAATGCCCAGAACAGGTTGCCCTTGATGGTGGACAGCGTGCGGCGGGAGAGCCGGATGGCGTCGACCGCGGCCCGCAGGTCGCCGCGCACCAGGGTGAGGTCGCTGGCCTCGATCGCCACGTCGGTGCCGGTGCCCATGGCCAGCCCGAGATCGGCTCGTGCGAGCGCGGCGGCGTCGTTGACACCGTCGCCGACCATGGCCACGACCTTGCCCTCCGCCTGGAGGCGGGCGATGACCTCGTCCTTGTCGGCGGGCATGACCTCGGCGATGACCCGCTCCGGGTCGATCCCGACCTCCGAGGCGACGGCGTGCGCTGCGGGCTCCGCGTCACCGGTGAGCAGAACCGGGGTCAGGCCGAGCGTTCGCAGGTCGCGCACGGCGTCGGCGCTGCCCTCCTTGACCGTGTCGGCGACGGAGAGCAGGCCGCGTGCTGCGCCGTCCCACGCCACGGCCACGACGGTGTGTCCGTGCGTCTCGGCGTCCGACTTCGCCTCGATGAGGTCGGCGGGGATCGGCACCGACCAGTCCTCGAGCAGGCGGGGCCGGCCGACGAGGACCGCGTGGCCGTCGACGGTGCCGTGCACCCCGAGGCCCTCGTCGTTGGCGAACTCCCCGACGGCGGGGAGTGGCCGGTCCGAGCGGCCGCGGGCCGCGGTCGTGATGGCCCGGGCGATGGGGTGCTCCGAGGCGTCCTCGAGGGCGCCCGCGAGCCGGAGGACGTCGTCGACGTCCACCCCGGCGCCGGGGTGCACGTCGACCAGCGACATGCGGCCTTCGGTGATCGTGCCGGTCTTGTCCAGCACGACGGTGTCGACACGACGGGTGGACTCGAGGACCTCCGGGCCTTTGATGAGGATGCCCATCGCTGCGCCCCGACCGGTGCCGACCATCAACGCCATCGGTGTGGCCAAGCCCAGCGCGCAGGGGCAGGCGATGATCAGAACCGCGACGGCTGCGGTGAACGCGGCCGCCGCCCCGACCCCAGCGACCAGCCAGAACCCGAGCGTGGCGGCCGCGAGCAGGATGACGATCGGGACGAAGATGCCCGAGACGCGGTCGGCCAGGCGCTGGACGGCGGCCTTGCCGGTCTGGGCGTCCTCCACCAGACGCGCCATCTGGGCCAGCTGGGTATCCGCACCGACCCGCGCCGCGCGGATGACAAGACGACCGCCCGCGTTCACGGTCGCACCGATGACCGCGTCACCGACCCCGACCTCGACGGGCACCGACTCACCGGTGACCATCGACGCGTCGACCGCCGAGCTGCCCTCCTCGACCTCGCCGTCGGTGGCGATCTTCTCGCCGGGTCGGACTACGAAGCGGTCGCCGACGGCCAGTCGCTCCACCGGAATCCGGCGTTCGACGCCGTCGCGGAGCACCGCGACGTCCTTGGCGCCGAGCTCGAGCAGCGCGCGCAGGGCGGCTCCGGCGCGGCGCTTGGCCCTGGCCTCGAACCAGCGACCGGCCAGGATGAACGTCGTGACCCCGGCCGCGACCTCGAGGTAGATGTTGCCGGCACCGTCGGTCGGCGCGATGGACAGCTCGAACGGGTGGACCATTCCGGGCACGCCCGCGGTGCCGAGGAAGAGCGCGTAGAGCGACCAGCCGAAAGCGGCGAGGGTGCCGAGCGAGATGAGCGTGTCCATGGTCGCGGTGCCGTGGCGAAGGTTGGCCCACGCGGCGCGGTGGAACGGCAGGGCACCCCACACGATCACCGGGGCGGCGAGCGCGAGCGAGGCCCACTGCCAGTAGGTGAACTGCACCGCCGACACCATGGCGAGGACCACCACGGGGACAGAGAGGACGAGCGAGACGAGCAGCCGGGTCCGAAGGCTGTCCGCCTCGCCGTCGCGATTCTTGCCGGCCTCGCCGTCGCTGTCCTCCGCCGACGGTGGCGTCGGGACGGACGCCGTGTAGCCGGCCGCCTCGACCGCGCCGATCAGGTCCTGGGCGGTCACGTCGGACGTGACGGCGACGCGTGCCTTCTCGGTGGCGAAGTTGACCGTGGCCTCGACCCCGTCGAGCTTGTTGAGCTTGCGCTCGATGCGGTTCGCGCACGACGCGCAGGTCATGCCGCCGAGGACGAGCTCGACCTCGTGCGTCGTTGCCGCGTCCTGCGCCATCGCGCGAGCGTTCTCGGTGACGGTGCTCATCCTGCGTGTCCTTCCTGGGCGGCCTCGGAGAGGTCGCCCTCGACGCTCGACGGACGGTGGTCAGTGGCCATGCGGTGCGCTCGATTCGCTGTGTCCGCTCGGGGCGCTGACCGGCGTCCCCGGGTTGGTCGCGGCGACGACGGTGAACTCGGCGGTGCGAACGACGCTCTGGTGGGCGAAGTCGAGGTAGAGCCGGTACGGCCCGGCCGAGGGCACCTCGGCGAGGAACTCGATCGCCGGTCCTGCTGGGGTGCGCCCGTCCCCGGGGCTGCCGGTGGGGTGCACGTGCAGGTAGGCGAGGTCGCCGGTCCGCAGGGCGACGAGGTGGCCGTACGCGGCGAGGTAGGGCTGCAGGTCGGTCACCGGCGCGCCGTTCCGCGAGACCGACAGGGTCACCGGGCTCGCGGTGCCGGGGACGAGGGCGCCCGTCAGGGTCACCGTGTAGCCGTCCGCGGTGGTGGCCGTGGTGGACGGGGGCGGCAGGGGCGCCGGGCGGTAGTCGCCGGCGACCGCAATGTCGCGCCCGAGGGTCATCGCCTCGCTGCGCCCGTCCGGCGCGAAGTCCGCGAAGACTCGGTGGTCTCCGGCGGCGAGGGCCGTCGTGGTGCGCCAGGTGCCGCCCGGGTCCATGACGGGGTGGAGGTGCTGGAAGCCGCTCTGGTCGCGTCGCACCAGGATCAGGTGCAGTCGCTTGTCGTGGGTCGGGGTGAACGCCGTCACCGGCGCACCGCCCGGACCCAGGACGCGGAAGGCCAGCTCGCCGGGGCTGCCGGCCTGTGCCGGTGCGGCGAGGACGTCGAGCGTGTAGCCGCCCTGGGAGACGGCGAGGCCGCTGGCGCCCGTTGCCGCGGTCGGGGCGCTGGCAACGGCCGGCCCCTGTGCAGGTGCAGGGACGGGTGGCGGCACCGCCGCGGGGACCGGCGTGGGTCCTGCGAACGCGGCGGCGGTGGCCCCCGCGGCGAGTGCGAGCACGAGCGCGAGCGCGAAGCCGACGAGACGGAAAGCGGGGCGATCGAGCCGTGAGCGCCGCGAGGGACGCGCCGAAGTTCGCCCTTCGAGGGGATCGGCGGGGCGGACCGCCCGGGGCTCCGTCCTCTCCGTGCTCGTGGTGCTCACGACGTCCTCCCCGAGCCCTCGAGCTGGTACCCGGCCTCCTCCACCGCGGCCCGCACCGCGTCGTCGTCGACCGGGCTCGCCGCCGTCACGACCACACGACCGGTAGCGAGATCGACGTCGACCTCCGACACGCCCGGCACCTCGCCGACCTCCTCGCGCACCGACGCGACGCAGTGATCGCAGGTCATACCGGTCACGGTGTAGGTGTTCGTCTCGCTCATGGGGTCGTCTCCGTTCTCGTCGACCGCCCGATGACAGTCAGGTGGATCGGTTCGCGCTTCCGCCAGAGGCGGGCGGGCGCGAAGCTGGCGGGAAGGGACGGGCAGGGCCGTCCCTCTCGAGGGCGATCAGGACTTGACGAGTCGCGCGATCGCGGCGCTGGCCTCGGAGATCTTCTCGTTCGCCACGTCGCCGCCCTGCGCGGCAGCCTCGGCCACGCAGTGGCTGAGGTGGTCGTCGAGCAGGCCGAGCGCGACGTTCTCGAGGGCGCTGGTCGCGGCAGAGACCTGGGTCAGGATGTCGATGCAGTACTTGTCGTCGTCGACCATCTTGGCGATGCCGCGCACCTGCCCCTCGATGCGGCGCAACCGCTTCAGGTACGCGTCCTTCTCCGCGGCGTAACCGTTCATCACCGAGCTCCTCTCGTTGACTTCGAACATACCCCCCGGGGGTTACTTGTCAACAGGCGCCCGGCGGACGCTGCCTTGGGCGGCGCGATCCCGAGACGAAGGTGCAGTTGCGAGCTGTTCGGTCCGTCACGCGGAGAGGATTCAGGACGGAGTCGACGTCCAGAGAAGCTTGCGCCTTATACCCCTACCCCCTATCTTTCTCACGATACGTTTACCCCCCAGGGGTATCAGCGGAACGGTCGCGAGGGGAGTCGTCGTGGATGAGCTGGCACCGGCGCTCGTACTGCTTGCCGTCGGCGTACTGCTGGTCGCCGGAGTGCGGGCGCTGGCGCGGATTCTCCGCGTCGCACCGCCGCTGACGAACGTGATGCCGCACGCCGGCGGCTTGCCGCCGCTCGAGCACCCCGTCTCCCGGTTCCACGTCCGTTGGTACGTCGTGACCATGGTCTTCCTGGCCTTCGACATGGAGATGATCTTCATGTACCCCTGGACTCTGGTCGTCGCCCGGATGGGTCCGGCGGCGGTGGTCGAGATGTTCGGCTTCCTCGCGCTCCTCATGGCCGGCGTGCTCTACGCCTGGCGCGAGGGGGCGCTCCGATGGACCTGAGGAACGCGCTTCTCCGCGTCGCCGCCCGGCGGCCCCACGTCCTGATCATCGGCGGCATCGGCACCGATCGACTTCGGGCGCGCGTCGAGCAAGAGGTCGGTCGCCGCCACTGGACCAATGCGATGGCACCGGCCGACACTGATGTCCTCGTCGTCGTCGGCCAACCCGGGCGCGAGCTCAGGGCCGTTGTCGACGATGTGTGGGCAACCGTGCCCGCGCCTCGGGCGCGGCTCGACGTCCGGAACGAAGACGAGGTCACCACAGCGCTCGACGATGCTGTGACCGTCCTGCAGGATCTCTCGGCCCAAAGGGCTGGGGCACCTCGCGACGGTCTCCGCTCGGAGCGCCCCAGCGTTCTGTCCGGTGCGCACGACGAGCACGACGACTCCTCCCACGAGCAGGGCTCCGGGCACGAGGACCATGACGGCGGGCATCACCACGGTGGCGGCATGGAGCTGCCCGGCGGGCTGGCGATGGCCGACCTGGGCGACGACCGCGACGGGCTCGCCCTCGATCAGCTGCACGTCCCGCTCGGTCCCGTGCTGCCGGAGTGGCCGAGCGGGCTGGTCGTCGATGTCGTCTTGCAGGGCGACGTCATCCAGGAGGCACGCTCGCGCTTCGTCGACCTCGACGACCTCGATGCCACCGAGCGCCTGCCTGCCGCGGCCCGAGCGCTCGAGTCCGCGGCGCGCGTCCTTGCGCTCGCCGGCTGGGATGGCCCGGCCGCGCGAGCCCGCGGACTGCGGGACGCCGTGCTCTTCGGCGGGGGCAGCAGCGCGGGCGTTCTCGAGGAGCTCGACGACCTGCGCCGGCGGGTCCGGCGGTCGCGGCTCCTGCGGTGGATGCTCCGCTCCGCCGAGGGCGGGCGCAGCGAGGTTCTCGGGGCCCTTGACGACAAGCTGCTCTCGGCCAGGGCCGCCGTCGCAGGGGGCCGCGGAGAGGCACCGGTCGCGGTCGACCTCGCGGCGCTCGACGCCCGACTGGTCGGCGCCGAGTTCGCCGCGGCGAGATTGATCGTCGCCGTCGCGGACCCGCTCCCCCAGCCGGCTCTGACGCGGCCGACGGATCTGGGCGGTGCGTCGTGAGCGTCGCACTGCCACTCGGCTGGTCGGTCCTCCTGCCGGTCCTCCTGCTCGCCGTCGCGTGGGCGGCCGTCGCCGCCGATGCCGTCGTCGCCGGGCGGGCGGCGGGACGCCCGGTTCCCTGGACCGTCGCTGCCGCTCTGCCCGGTCGCGAGGCCCTTCGACTGCTCGTGGGGCAACGCCGGCGCGCCGTGGCCGGGGACGAACTGCTGCGCGGCGTCGGTGGCGCGGTCCTCCCGATCGCCGCGCTGTTGGCCGCCGTGGTCGTCCCGCTCGGGCTGCGCCCCGTGGCGGATCTCGGCGCTGGGATCGTGTGGTTCAACGCGATGGAGGTGTTCGCGTGGGCCGCGGTGTGGCTGGTCGGGTGGGGCGCCAACAGCACGCTGTCGCTGATCGGTGGCTACAGATTCGTGGCACAGGGCCTGGCCTGGGAGCTCCCGCACATGTTCGCCCTCATCACGGCCGCGGTGGGGGCGCAGAGCCTGCGTGTCACCGACGTGGTCGCCGCCCAGCAGGACCTGTGGTTCGTCGTGATCATGCCGGTGGCGTTCGTGGCCTTCCTGCTCAGCGTGGCGGCCATGGCGTTCTGGGGCCCGTTCGGCGCGCCCCTCGACCGCGACATCGCCGGCGGGGCGGCGGCAGAGCTCGGGGGGGTTGACCGGCTCGTCTTCATGACCGGACGGTGGCTCCTGCTGGTCGCGGCAGCGGCCATGGCGGTGCCGCTGTTCCTCGGCGGGGGGCACGGCCCGTGGCTGCCGGCGTGGGCCTGGGTGCTGGTGAAGACCCTGGCCGTGCTCGCGGCGCTCGTTGCGCTGCGCCACCGGATTCCGACCATCCGCATGGAGCGCTGGACCGAGTTCTCCCTGGTGGTCCTCACGCCGGCCACCATCGCCCAGGCCCTCGTCGTGACCCTCGTCGGGCTCGGCGAAGGAGGTCTCTCATGACGACAGCCCTGTTCGTGGTCCTCGCCGTGACCGCCGTCGTGGCCGGCGCGCTGGTCTTCCGCGTCGACTCGATGGCGCGCGCGACGTTCCTGCTGCTGCTCTCGTTCCTCGCCGTCGCAGGCCTCGTCCTCATGACCGGACTGCAGTACCTCGGCGTGGTCATCGTGCTGATGATGGTCATCGAAATGGTCGTGATGGCCGTCTTCATGATCATGTACATGATGAACCCGGCCGGGCTCATGCCCATGTCGATGTTCCACAACACCCGTGGAGCAGCCGTCATCGCGGCGACCACGTTCGTCGCGCTCGCCGGGGGCGCGCTCCTCGTGGACTGGCCGGTCCGCGGCGGCGCGCCGGCACCGGACCTCACCATGGCCCTCGGCCAGAGCCTCATGAGCGGTCAGATGCTCACGATGATGACCTTGGGGGTCACCCTCTTCGCCACGATCGTCGGCACGGTCGTGCTGGCCGCCGGCCGAGGTCGCTACGACCGGCTGGGCGACGAGCTCGACGCGCCGGAGTCCGACGACCGGGACCGGGGCGGTGTCGGGCGATGAACCTGCAGGCCTTCCTCGTCGTCGCCGCGGCGCTGGTCTCCGTCGGGCTGTTCGGGGCACTGACCCAGCAGTCGATCGTCATGCTCATGATGGGCCTCGAGCTCCTGCTCAACGGGGTCATCCTCGGGGCGGCGGCGTTCTGGTACTTCCTGGCGCCGGCCGGCACGGGGGGCCAGGTGCTGATCGTCATCGTGGTCACGGCGATGGCCATCGAGATGGCGGCCGGGTTCGCGGTCACGACCGCGATCTATCGCGCGAAGCGCATCGACATGACCGACGACGCCGCCGAGCTGCGGGGCTGACCATGAGCGTTCTCCTCGGCGCCCTGCTGCTCGTCCCCCTCGCGGCCGGGATCGCGCTGATCGTGGTGCGCCCTCTGCGCTTCGTCGTCCCCGTGGGACTCACGGTCGCCGCGGCGACCGTGGGCCTGGCGGTGGCCGCCACGCTGCGGCGGCCGCAGGCTCGCTTGCCGCTCTTCGACGGCGTGGCCGTCGGCTTCGCGGTCGACGACCTCTCGGCGGTCATGGTCGTGCTCGTCGCGCTCGCCCTGCTCGCGGTGCTGGCCTTCGCCGCGGGCGATCCGGCATTGGGGTCGGGACGCTTCGTCGGCCTGGTGCTCGTCTTCGCGGCCGCGATGCTGGCTACCGTCACCGCGACCACGCTCCCGCCGCTGCTCGCCGCGTGGGAGGTGATGGGCGCAGTCAGCTGGGCCCTCATCGCCCACCACACCGGCGACCCCGCGGCGGCCCGGGGCGCCAGGACCGCGTTCCTCACCACGCGCACCGCGGACCTCGGGCTCTACCTCGCCGCGGGTGCGGTGCTCGCGGGCGGTGTGTCGACGCTCGCGATCGACGCGCTGCCCGACGTGGCCGGTGGGTGGCGGGACCTCGCGGTCGCCGGCATCGTGGTCGCCGCGCTCGGTAAGTCCGCGCAGCTGCCGTTCAGTTTCTGGCTCTCCGGGGCGATGCACGGTCCGAGCCCGGTGTCGGCGCTGCTGCACTCCGCGACGATGGTCGCCGCCGGGGCCTACCTGCTCCTGCGGACGAGTGCGGGCCTCGAGGCGACCGGGTGGGCCGGGCCCCTGGTGGCGTGGGTCGGCGTGGGGACCGCGCTGTTGCTCGGCCTCGTCGCGCTCGCCCAGAGCGATCTCAAGCAACTGCTCGCCGCCTCGACGTCCGCGCAGATCGGGTTCATGGTGCTGGCCGCCGGGGTCGGCGCCGTGCCTGGCGGCGTCCTCCAGACCGTCGCGCACGCCGCGACCAAGAGCCTGCTCTTCCTGGTAGCCGGCGCGTGGCTCGTGCGGGTCGGCACCCGCCGACTCGACGGCCTCCAGGGGGCAGCGCGCCGATACCCCGTCCTCGGCGCAGCGTTCACTGTCGGTGCCGTGACCCTTGCCGGAGTGCCACCGACCGGTCTGTGGGTGAGCAAGGACGCCGTCCTCGCGGGCGCGGCGGCGAGCGGCCCTGCGCTCTACATCGTCGGTCTGGCCGCCGGGTTGGTCTCGGCCGGGTACGCCGCCAAGGCCGTGTGGTTCGTGTGGCGGCTTTCGCCTCCCACCGTGCAGGACGGCACCGTCGGACGTGCCGGGCTGCGGGTCCAGGCCGTCGTCGCCGTGACCCTCGCGGGGGCCGCGGCAGGTGCAGGGCTGCTCGCTCTCGGCCCGGACATCCTCCGGCCGGCTCCCGAGCCGACCGTCCTCGAGCTGGTCGCCTCCGGAGCGATCGCCGTCATCGGTTTCGGGGTGACGTGGCGCGTGGCCGGCCGGCTCCCGGCCCCTGCGGCACTCCTCTCGTGGCTGCACCTCGAGCAGATCGCTCTCGCGGCTGCGGTCCGGCCGACGCTGCGGCTCGCCGTCCTGCTCGCCCGCCTCGACGACTCGTTCCACCACCGCGTCGTCCTCGGGGCCGGTCGCGGCGTCACGCGTACCGCCGATGAGGTCGACCGCCACCTCGAGCGCGGTCTGGACCGGGGCGTCGACGGGGTGGCCACCGGCGCTCGAGCCCTCGGCCGCACCGCCCGCCGGCCCCAGACGGGCCAGCTGCACCAGTACTACGCCCAGGCCGCCGTCGGGTTCGGCGTGCTGGCCGCCCTCGCCGTGCTCCTGATCGGGGTTAGCTGACGATGCTCTCCGTCCTCGTGTTCCTTCCCGTCGTCGTCGCGCTCGCGCTCACCGCGCTCCCGGCCACGAGCACACCGCGCCGCTACACCGTGCCGTGGGTGGTCACCGGGCTCCTGCAGCTGGTGCTGGTCGCCGTCATGTGGCTGCAGCTGCCCACCAGCGGTTACGGATTCGTCGAACAGGTCGCGTGGATCCCGAGCGCCGGCATCTCGTACCACCTCGGGGTCGACGGGCTCTCGCTGCCGCTCGTGGCGATGACGGTCGTCGTGTTCACCGCGACAGCGATCTACTCGCTGCGCGAGGACCGACGTCCGAAGTCCTACGTGCTGCTGTTCCTGGCCCTGCAGACCGTGAGCGTGGGTGTCTTCGTCGCCCTGGATCTGATCCTGTTCTTCCTGTTCTTCGACCTGTCGATCGTGTTCATGTACTTCGTCATCGCCGGCTGGGGTCACGGCTCGCGCGCACGGTCGGCGGCGCTGACGTTCTTCCTCTACACGTTCCTGGGCTCGCTCGCGCTGCTGCTGGGCTTCATCCTCATCTACCTCGCGGCCACCCCGCACACCTTCGACATCCCGGCGCTCGCCGCCCTCAATCCGCTCGCGGCCGGCGGCCCACTGGCCGGGGCCGCGCTGCTCGCCATTGGTGTCGGGCTCGCGGTGAAGACCCCGCTCGTGCCGTTCCACACCTGGTTGCCGCCGGCACACACCGAGGCCCCGGCCGCGGGCTCGGCCGTGCTGGCGGGGGTACTGCTCAAGATGGGGACCTACGGCTTCGTCCGCATCGCGATGCCGCTGCTGCCGGCGTCGTGGCGGCAGTTCGCCGGTGTGGTCGTGGTGCTCGGCGTGGTCTCGGTCGTCTATGGCGCGCTGGTCGCGCTCGCCCAGACCGACCTGAAGCGCATGATCGCCTACACCTCGGTGAACCACATGGGCTACGTGCTGCTCGGCGTCGGCGCCGCGGGCCTGGTCGCCGAAACCGATGCGCAGGCTCGGCAGCTCGCCACCACGGGCGCGGTGACCCAGATGGTGTCGCACGGGCTGATCACCGGGGCGCTGTTCCTGCTCGCCGGCGCGCTGCACGAACGTGGCCGCACCTACGACATGGGTGCCTACGGTGGCCTGGCGGCGCGCACGCCGCGGTTCGCCGGGTTGTTCGCGGTGGCCGCCTTCGCCTCACTCGGGCTCCCCGGCTTCTCCGGGTTCATCGCCGAGTTCCAGATCTTCACCGGCGCGCTGGGTGCGACGCCGGTGGCGACCGCGGTCGCCGTCGTCGGCATCCTCCTCACCGCCGGACTGTTCCTGGTGGCTCTCTCCCGGATGCTGCTCGGCGAAGTGCGCTTCCCCGATGCGCCCGGCACGCCGCGTCCCTTCCCCGACCTCCGGGCTCGCGAGCTCGCGGCCGTCGTCCCGCTGCTCCTGCTCGCCACCGTGATCGGGTTGGTACCGCGATTTCTTCTCGACCTGGTCGAGCCCGCGGCGCGGGCGGTCAACGAGCTGGTGGCCCGGTGAAGGCCGAGTCGGCGCCGTCAGCGCCCCGTCAGGGGGAGCAGCCATGGTGATGAACGAGGACCCCACGACACTGATCCCCGAGCTGGCGCTGCTCGCGGGCGCGGTGCTCGCCGTGATCGTCGGGGCGTGGACACCGCGCCGCCGGCAGGGCCGCGTGCGGGCCCTCGCGCTGGTCGCCGTGATGGTCGGACTGGTCGCCACGGTCGTGGCCGCCACGAAGCCGTCGAGCACCACCTTCGAGACCTACGTCCTCGACACGACGACCCACGCGGTACGCGCGATCGTGCTCGTCGCGGTCGGCCTCGTCCTCTGGCTCTCCCGCGACGCCGTGGCCGGGCACCCCCGCGAGAGCGAGTTCGCCGCGCTCGTCCTGCTCGGCGGTCTCGGAGCGGTGCTGATGGCCGGGGCCGGCGATCTCATGCTGCTCTTCGCCGCGTTCCTGCTGGCCAGCGTGCCGCTCTACGCCCTGGCCGGCTGGGCCAAGACGGGCGCGACCACCGAGGCCGCGCTCAAGTACTACCTCTCCGGCGCCTTCGCCGGAGTCACGATGCTCGCCGGCACCACCCTGATGTACGGAGCTACCGGCTCGACGAGCTACGACGCCTTGCCCGAGGGGCTCGTGACGGGCGCGGCGGGGCCGGCAGCCGTCGGCCTCGTCGCCGTGCTGGCGGGCCTGGCGTTCAAAGCCGGAGCCGTCCCCGCCCACTTCTGGGTCCCCGACGTCACCGACGGCACGCCTCCGGCGGTCGCCGCCGTCCTCACGACCATCCCCAAGATCGGTGCGCTGGCCGCGACGTGGCGTCTTCTCCTGGCCGTGCCCGAGCAGGTCGTCCCCTGGCCGTTACTGGTCGCGGTGCTCGCCGCGATCAGCATGACCCTGGGCAACCTCGCCGCGTTTGCCCAGACGTCGGTCCTGCGGCTGCTCGCCTACTCGACCGTGTCCCAGGTGGGCTACGTGTTGATGATCATCGCCGTGGCGGCCCGGACGCCCGAGGCCCAGCCGGCCCTACTCTACTATCTCGCCGCCTACGCGCTCACGAACATCGGGGCCTTCGCCGTGGTCGCCGCACACCCTGCTCGCGCCATCGACGAGTTCCGAGGGCTCGGCCGTCGTCGCCCCCTGCTCGCGGCCGCCCTTGTCGTCTGCCTGCTCGGGCTCGTGGGCACACCTCCCACGGCAGTGTTCGTCGGCAAGCTCACCGCGTTCGCTGCCGCCTTCGACGGCGGGATGGCCTGGCTCGTCGTGCTCGCCGCGGTCAACACCGTGGCCTCGCTCTTCTACTACCTGCGATGGGTCGCCCCGCTGTACCGGGACGAGCCGCCCGAGTTCGCCGACGAGAGCGGCGAATCCCGCACGGCGCGCCACGGCGCAGTCACCGCCGCGACTCTCTCGCTGATCCTCGGCGTCGCCGCCGGCCTGATCCTGCCCCTGTTGGCCGCCTCGTGACCGACTCCTACGCGGTCGTGGTGGTGAGGCTGTCGAGCGCAGCTCGCAGTCGGGAGCCGGCGTCGGACGCGGTCTCGCCCAGGTCCGGCCCTGCGTTGTCGGCGGCAACACCGAGCAGGGCTCCGGGATCGACGGCCTGCACGATGGTGCGACCCTCGGCGCGTCGCACGGTGACGTTGCAGGGCAACAGAAGCCCGACCTCCGGGTTGGCCGAGAGCGCCGCTTGGGCGAGCGCGGGGTTGCAGGCGCCGAGGATGGTGTACGCGTCGATCTGCTCGCCGAGTTTGGCCTGCAGGGTGGCCTGGACGTCGATGGTGCTCAGCACCCCGAATCCCTGATCAGCGAGCGCTGCCGTGACGGCCTCGACCGCCGCCGGGTGCTCGAGGCCGACCTCGACGGTGTGGGCGATGTCGGACATGGCTCGGCGTTCCTCCTCCGCGTTGGGGTGATGATGCCGGCGTCGGAGGCCTTCCCGTCGCCGTGACTGCGGACACGTGGTTATCCGGCATACCCCCTGGGGTACATTCGGTTGTACAGGGCGTCAGCCCACATGCCAGAGGGAGTCCACCATGCAGGTTCAGGTCGCCGAGCTCACCGATGTGGTCAGCCGGCTGCGTCGCGTGGAGGGCCAGATCGCCGGGATCGTGCGCATGATCGAGGACGGCCGCGAGTGCAAGGACGTCGTCACCCAGCTCGCGGCAGCGGCCCGCGCCCTCGACAAGGCCGGCTTCAAGATCATCGCGACCGGGTTGCGGCACTGCATGACCGAGACCGACGACGGCGAGCGCGCCGTGGACGTCGCGGAGATGGAGAAGCTCTTCCTCTCCCTGGCCTGATCCGGACCTGACCCGCAGGACCACCGGCGGACCGCTCGACACAGCGAGCGCCACCGCCGACACCCGACCGACTCAGCAACGGTAGATACCCTACCGGGTAGGGAACCTTCATGATCGATGTGCAGACCATCGCCACGACCAGCCTCGGTGACCGCAGCTACCTCGCCCACGATGGGCGCGTCGCAGTGGTCGTCGACCCGCAGCGCGACATCGACCGCGTGCTCGCCCTGGCCGACGAGCTCGGCGTGCAGATCACCCACGTCGCCGAGACCCACATCCACAACGACTACGTCACCGGGGGGCTCGAGCTCGCCGACCGCACCGGCGCGGCCTACCTGATCGACGCCCGGGAACGCGTCGCCTTCGACTACACACCCATCACCGAAGGCGAGGACATCGCGGTCGGATCGATGCGGCTGCAGCCACTGGCGACCCCCGGGCACACCCACCACCACCTGTCCTACGCCCTGACCGAAACCCAGGCCAGCGGGTCGGGGGCGGTGACGGCGGTGTTCACCGGCGGCTCGATGCTCTACGGCACCACCGGGCGCACCGACCTCGTCTCCCCCGCCGACACCGTCGAGCTCACCCACGCCCAGTACCACTCCGTCCGCCGCCTGGTCGACGAGCTCCCCGCCGACGCGGTGGTGTACCCGACCCACGGATTCGGCAGCTTCTGCTCGGCGACCCCGCCCTCAGGCGAAGCCTCCACCGTCGGGCAGCAGCGGACGGCCAACCCGGCGCTGATCCAGGGCGAGCAGGACTTCGTCGACACCCTGATCGCCGGGCTCGGGGCCTACCCCGCCTACTACGCGCGGATGGCCCCCACCAACGCCGCCGGCCCCGCGCCGGTCGACCTGTCGGCGCCGGAGCCGGTCGGGCCCGTCGAGCTGCGCGCCCGCCTCGAGGCCGGCATCGCCGCGGGGCAGTGGGTCGTCGACCTGCGCGAGCGCACCGCGTTCGCCGCCGGGCACCTGGTCGGCTCGCTGAGCTTCCAGCTCGCTCAGCCCTTCGTGACCTACCTCGGGTGGCTGCTGCCCGACGACGCCGAGCTCACCCTCGTCGGCGAGACCAGCGAGCAGGTCGCCGACGCCCGCCGCGAGCTCGTGCGCATCGGCATCGACCGACTCGCCGGTGCGGCCACCGGCCCCCTCGAGACCCTGGCCGACGACGCACCGCTTGCCTCCTATCAGGTCTCAGACTTCCCCGGCCTGCTCACCCGTGATCCCGAGGCGGTCACCGTGGTGGACGCACGCACCGAGAACGAGCGCGTCGGCGGCGGTGTCGCCGGGTCGCTGCACATCCCGCTGCACGAGCTGCTGACCCGCCGCCACGAGGTCCCCGACGGCGAGGTGTGGATCTACTGCGGGTCCGGCTACCGCGCCTCGGTCGCGGCCTCCCTGCTCGCCGCTGAACCCGGCCGCGCCCGCGAACTGATCGTGATCAACGACGACTGGCCTCAGGCCACCGAGGCCGGACTGCCCATCGCGCACGACCAAGCCCCCGTTCTCGCGCGCTGACCGCGCGGCAGATCACGCGTGCGCCCTCCACGAGGAGGCCCCACGCACGCGGGCGGCCCGGCCGGGCAGGACCGGGCCGCCCCTCCCCCGCTCCACGAGAGGACCCCATGGCTTCCGCCACCCCAACGACCACAGCCCTGACGACCGAGGCTGAACACCTCACCATCACCAGCGCGGAACTCGCGACCTGGTCCTCCAGATCCGGCGTCGCGCCCCTCGTGCTCGATGTGCGCAGCGCCGCCGAGTACGACGCGGTCCACATCCGCGGCTCCTACCACGTGCCGCTGCCCACCCTGGCCGAGCACACCGACGAGCTGGCCGGACACCTCGCCGACGGCGGCCCGGTCGTCCTGGTCTGCCAGTCCGGTGTCCGCGCCGAGCAGGCCCGCCACCACCTCGCCGCCGTCGGCCTCGCCCATGCCCGCGTTCTGGCCGGCGGCGTCGGCGCCTTCGACGCCGCCGGCGGTGAGGTCGTCCGCGGGCGACCCGCCTGGGCCCTGGAACGCCAGGTACGCCTCGCCGCGGGCGCGCTCGTCATCACCGGCCTGGCCGCCGGGCGGCTCATCTCGCCGAAAGCACGGCTACTCGCCGCCGGGATCGGCACCGGGCTCACCGTCTCCGCACTCACCGACACCTGCGCCATGGGCGCCGCCCTCGCGCGGCTGCCCTGGAACCGGGACCGCACCGAGCCCACCGCCATCGAGGCTCTCGACCGCGTGGCGCGGCGGACCCCGGAGCGCTGACCGATGCTCGGGCTCGCCGCACTGTTCGGCGCCGTGGTCGGCGCGCTGCTGGGCCTCGTCGGCGGGGGCGGCGGCATCCTCGCCGTCCCCGCCCTGGTCTACGGCCTCGGGCTGCCGCTCTCCGCCGCCGTCCCGGCCTCACTCGTGGTCATCGGAACGGCGTCCGTGGTCGCGGTCGCACCTCGCGCCCGCCGGGGCGTCAACTGGCGTCTGGCCGGGGTCATCGGCGCCGCCGGTGTCCCGACCGCGGTGCTCGGCGGCGTGGTCAACCACCAGTTCGACCAGCGCGTCCTGCTGCTCGCGTTCGCTGCGATCATGGTCCTGGCCGCGGTCCGGATGCTGCGCGCCACCGACGAGACCGGCGGCGTCTGCGACCTCCCCGGGGGCGGGGTCGCGTGGCGCCGCTGCCTGCCGCGCGCGATCGCCACCGGGCTCGCCGTCGGATTCCTCACCGGGCTGCTCGGCGTCGGCGGCGGATTCCTGCTCGTGCCCGCCATGATCATCGCCCTCGGCCTGCGCACGCCCGTCGCCGTGGCGACGTCACTGGTCGTCATCGTCATCAACTCCGTGGCCGGGCTCATTCCCTACCTCGTCGCCGGAGACGCCGACGCCGCCATGAACTGGCCAGTCATCGCCGCGTTCGCCCTGGCCGCCATCGTCGTGTCCCTCCCCGCCGGGCGGCTCGCCCGCCGCGTCCCCGCCGCCGTCCTGCGCCGCGGCTTCGCCGTGCTCGTCCTGCTCGTCGCCGCCGGCGTCACCACCCAGGCCCTCACCACCCTCATCGACTGACCCACCCACCGAAGGAGCACCGATGACCAACATCCGCGAGATCACCGTCGACGAGCTCGCCGCCGCCCGTCAGGACCCGAACCCCCCGATGCTGCTCGACGTGCGGGACCGCGCCGAGTACGCCGCCGGCCACGTCCCCGGAGCCGTCAACATCCCCCTCGACGAGCTCCCCGATCACCTCGGCGAGCTGCGAGGCGGCGCGCAGATCGCAGCGATCTGCCAGTCCGGACGACGTAGTGCCGTGGCGGCCGAACAGCTCGGAACCACCGGTATCGACGCGTGGTCCGTCGCGGGCGGGACCAGCGCCTGGGTCGAGTCGGGCCGTCCGACCCTCATCGACCAGCGCCCGTCGGTTCAGCCTCACCCGAAGAAGGAGGAGTTGTCATGATGGGTTCCCTGCCGATGCTGGGTTGGCTGTGGCCGCTGCTGATCGTCATCGGGCTGGCCATGATCGCCGTTGGGACGATCGTCCTGGTGCGTCGCCGCCCCATACCGACCGCGAACCGCACGTCCACCGCACGCGAGCTGCTCGACGCGCGGTACGCCCGCGGCGAGATCGACGACGACGACTACCAGCACCGTCGCGGCCAGCTCCGATGACCGGGCGCTCCGCCCCCCGGCACCCGATCAGCCGCCGACAAGCCCTCGGGCTGCTCGGGCTCGGCGCCGCCGCCGTCACCGCCGGTGCCACGGGATGGGCGACCCTCGGGGTTTCCGACACCACGCGGACGGCCTCCGTCCTGCCCAGCGGCGAGCCGCTGGGTCTCCCGCCCGAACTCGCCAGCCGCCAGGGCCAGCTCGCCGTCGACCTGACGGCCGCACCTGGCGCGTCCCTCGCCGGGCGCCCCGCCTCCGCCTGGGGCTACAACGGCTCCAGCCCGGGCCCGACCCTGCGACTGCGGCCCGGTGATGAACTGGCCGTGCGGTTGCGCAACGGACTCGACCAACCCACCAACCTGCACACCCACGGCCTGCGGGTCTCCCCCGAGGGCAACTCCGACAATCCGTTCATCCACATCGCACCCGGCGAGACGTTCGACTATCGCATCGCCATCCCCGACAGCCACCCCCCGGGAACGTTCTGGTACCACCCCCACGCCCACGGCTACGTCGCCGACCAGCTCCTGGCCGGCCTGGCCGGAGCCCTCATCGTCGACGACGCCCCCGAGCCCGCCGTCGCGGCCGAGCGGGTACTGCTCATCACCGACACCACCCTCGACACCGGCGGGCCCGCAGCCACCGACCCCGCCACCCGAATGGTCGGTCGGCAAGGAGAGCTGTTGCTGCTCAACGGCCAGCACCAGCCCGTCATCCCGGCCGCCAGCGGCGACCTGCAGCGCTGGCGACTGATCAACGCCACCACCTCACGCACCCTGAACCTCCACCTCGACGCCCACCCGCTGACCCGCATCGCCTTCGACGGGATCACCCTGCCGACCGCCAGCGGCGTGGACACTGTCCAGCTCGCCCCCGGCAACCGCGCCGACGTGCTCGTCCGCCCCGACCGACCCGGCACGTTCCCGCTGACCGCCTCCACCGAGCCGCGTCGCGCGATGGGCATGATGGGCGGGCCGGCCGTCGGTGGGGAGACCGAGGTCCTGGCCACGCTGACCACCGGCGGCCCCGCCCGAGCTCCGAGCGCGCTGCCGACATTCCCGCCCGGCCCCGCGCCGGACGCGGGCGCGACGACCGGAGCTCGCCGGCTCACGTTCACCATGGGGATGGGCGGCGGGATGGGCCCAGGTGGGACGGGCTCGGGTGGCCAGGGCATGAGCTTCGGCTTCGACGGTCGCGCCTACGATCCTCTGCGGACCGACCAGACCGTGGCACTCGGCGCCGTCGAGGAATGGACCGTCACGAACCCCACTCCGATGGCCCACCCGTTCCACCTGCACGTCTGGCCGTTCGAGGTTCTCGCCGACAGCGCCGGCACCCCGACCACCGGCACCTCGCAGGACGTCGTGCTCGTACCGGCCGGCGGCTGGGTCCGGCTACGCATCCCGTTCACCGTGCTGCCGGGCCGCAGCGTCTACCACTGCCACATCTTCGATCACGAAGACGCCGGGATGATGGGCACGATCGCCGTCAGCTGACGTCGACGCTTCCCACGGTCGCCGCGATCGCGCGGGGTGGGCGCTACCTACCGTCGTGGTGGGCTGTCGAGCGCGACTCGCAGGCGGGTGTCGGCGTCGGACACGGGCTGACGCAGCTCGACGTCGGTTCCGGCGGCAACACGGAGCAGGGCTCCGAGGTCGGCGGCTTGGACGTTTCAGCGGACCTAGGCGCGACGCACGGTGATGTTGCAGGGCAGCAGGGGCCCGACCTCTGGGTTGGCCGAGAGCTGCGGGGTGGCTTGGACGTCCATGGTGCTGAGGCTGTTGACGATCGTCACCCAGAGTAAGAGTCGTCCGGACAGGGACCGTTGGCGCCGCAGCGGAGGGTCTTTCGACTCGCTGTGCCGTGGACCGCGGGCTCTGCCCGTCTCCCCGGGGCCCACCGAGGCTGGCTTCGTCCACCCGAGGCGCGTCGTGCGACAGCTCCGGCTCTCGGCGGTCGGCGGGCCCGGAGTGGGCACGAGAGGAAGGTCGAGGAACATGATGTGGTGGTACGGGCCCGGCATGAACGGCTGGGGTTATGGGCTGATGACCGTCAGCATGGTGCTGTTCTGGGCGTTGATCATCCTTGGGATGGTCGCCCTGATCCGCTACCTCGGGCGTGCGGGCCAGGTCGCCACCGTGCGACCGACGCCCCAGCAACTCCTCAACGAGCGCTTCGCGCGCGGAGAGATTGACGAAGACGAGTACCGGCGTCGTCTGGACGTGATGGCCGCCGGGACGAGCCCGCGCGCCGAGCCCTAGGTTCCTCGCACGATCAGGGGCGCTTTCCCCAGAGCGGTGTGCGGGACGGCGTCGACGGCTCGAACCGTCACCGAAGGCGCGACGACGCCCTGGGCCTCCAGAGCCGAGCTCAGCGATGCTGCCAGGACCGAGGTGTCGACGTCGCCGGGTCGGGCGAGCAGGACGTCGAGGCCGGCCGGCCGCTGGACGATCTGCCAGCCCGCGGCCGTGACGGTGTCCATGACGTGGTGGAACGTGACGGGCTGGACGTCACGGGTGCCGCCGTCGGGCGTCACGAAGCGCAGTGTCTCCTGGAGGCGGCCCTGGATGCCCTCGAGCAGTGTGTAAGGCCGTCCGCACCCACAATCGCCATCGACGGCGAGCTTCACACTGTCGCTCATCTCGTAACGGATCAGGGGCATGGTGCGCGAGAACAGGACGCTGACCAGCACTTTCGCCCCGTACTGGCCGGCGGGAACGGGCCTGTTCTCGTGGTCGACGACCTCGAGCACAACGAGATCGTCGAAAACGTGCATCCCCCGGTGCTCGCCGCACTCCGCGGCGATGCCGGAGGTCTCGGTAGCTCCGTAGACATCGTGGGGCCCGCGACCCCAGGCGCGTTCGGCCAGCGAGCGGGTCGACGCGGTGAGCACCTCGGACGCGGAGAACACGAACCCCGGGGCGAGGGAAAGACGACCAGCGAGCTGCTCCACGGCCAAAGAGCGCAGCATCGAGGCGTAAGCGATCAACAGCTCCGGCTGCCAGCTGTTGAGACGCTCCACGAGGGTCGGCAGCGGGTCACCGGCGTCCAGGCGCAGGGTCGGCAACCAGCGGCTGTGCACCGAGGCGCCCACCCGCGCCGACTGATGCGAGGGGTTCGTCGAGCTCACCACCGCGGTCCTCACGCGACGGGTCAGCCCGGCGGTGGAGCCAACCCAGTCGAACGCCCGGTTGTAGGACGCGACAACGTTCACCCACTCCGCGGGGCTCCACACGAACACGCCCCGTCGACCGGTCGTGCCGGCTGTGGCCGCCACGTAGTAGCGACCGCCCAGGAGTTCGTCGACCGATGCGGACTGGAGGTAGCGCTCCACGTCGGCGATGCGGATCTCCGGCCGCGTGCACACCTCGTCGAAGTGCTCCATGACGACCGCCTTGGTCAACACCGGCAGTTCACCCAGCGGCGCATCGCCCATGCCTCGGTGAAACCGCCGGTAGAACGATGACCGGTCACAGGCGAAGGCCCGCAGCTCGGTGAGTGCGCGAGACTGATGGGCGAGCAACGCACCCCGGCTCCAGCGATCCCGACGCCGCAGACGCTGCCGACGAGCCAGGACCCGCACCACCAGCGTGGAGTTGCGGACTCGGTGCGGGTTCGACCCTTGGGCCATCGATGTCTCCCTCGGCTGAAACGACGGGGCCGAGCCTGGCCGTTCACAGGACATGAAACAGGGCCGTCCGACCGACGTTTGGCGCCCAGCGGCCTCTTCTGCCGTGGCGGGCGTGAGGGCCGGGAGTCCGCAGAGCCCGCGGGCCCGGTCCGCGACGCGCAGCCATGCGTCCCCTGGCCCGCCGCTCGTCGCCGCGGACTCAGAGACGCTGGCCGGGTGCTGCTGACCTCGCGAAGCTCAGGGTTCGTCCGCAACCGCCATGCCGGTCCTGATGGCCAAGACGTCGTCGCCGGCCTGGGCCCTCTCTCGTCGCCGCCTCGTGCCGTCGCCGTCGGCGATGTGGATCATCCGAGGCGGTACGGCGTCGACGCGACGTCGGGATGGTCATGGCCGACGACTCCGACCCGTGCCGCACCGCCGGGGGCACCCAGCTCGTCGAAGAACTCGACGTTGATCCTGGCGAAATGGGCCCACGCGTCGGGCACATCGTCTTCGTAGAAGATGGCTTCGACCGGGCAGACCGGCTCGCAGGCGCCGCAGTCCACGCACTCGTCGGGCTGAATGTAGAGCATGCGGGAGCCCTCGTAGATGCAGTCGACGGGACACTCCTCGACACACGAGCGGTCGATGATGTCGACGCAGGGCTCGGCGATCACGTAGGTCATCGCGCCTCGCAGGATTCCTGCCGCGCACTGTCTGGCCTCAACCCCGCCAGCGTGAGCTCGACCAGGCAATCAACGCCCTCCGTCGAGAGGAACTCGGCCGCCCCACCCAGCGCGTGTCTGCAGTAGCTGACGAGGCGGTTGACCCCGATGTCCGCCCGAACCTGACCTGAATCGACGGCGGACGTGAGCACTCGGCGCAGGAGCTCGTCGACCAGCTCCTCGCTGTTCCTGTGTTCGCCCGCGCGATGGAGCAACCCGCCGAGCTCGGGACCGTGCTGGCCCCGTTGGGCGACGATCTCAGCGTAGGCGGCGAGAATAGATCGGAGGACGCGTCCCGGTTCGTCGGCTACTTCGCTCAGAGCTGTCAGCTGCGCAACGTGCACGTCGACATGCCGCTGGTGCCAGGCCGCGAGGATCGACTCGACGTCGGCAAAGTACTTGTAGATCGTCGCGCGAGAGAGCCCCGCGGCTGCCGCGACCTTGGCCATGGTCACGGCCCTCAGTCCGTGCTCGGTGACGAGCGACCAGGCGGCGTCCTCCACCGTCTCGCGGACCACGCGGCGGTGGGACTCGACGGTCTCGTCCCAGAGCTTCGGCACGCCGCAAACCTACCGCGGCACCACCGATGGGTGTCGACAAAGCGTCACGGTATAGACACAATGTATCGCAAAACGCAGTCGCAGGAGGTGGGCGTGCCCGACGAAGCTCGAGAGCCGGACACGACTCAGGACCAGGTCGATCGAGGCGGGGTGCTGGTGCCGCGCTGGGTCAAGGTGTTCGCGCTGGTCGTTCTCGCCGTGGCGCTCCTCCTGCTTGCCCACACGGTTCTCCGCGCACCCTCTCACGGACCCTCGCTGCACGGTGCGTCCCTGGACGACATCCAGACGGCGACCGTCGACGTGGGAAGCGCAGGCGCGTGATGCTCGATCGCAGAGTGCGACTGGGCCTGCTGACGGTGCATCTCGTGGCTTCGGTCGGGTGGGTGGGCGCTGCGGTCTCGTACCTTGCCGTCGCAATCGTCGCCGGTTCGAGTGGCGAACTGGCCACGATCCGCAGTGCGTGGTCGATGCTGAACATTCTGGGGTGGACCGTCGTGGTGCCTCTCGCTGTGGCCGCACTACTCACCGGGCTGGCGATCTCAGTGAGCACCGCATGGGGGCTCTTCCAGCACTGGTGGGTGGTGATCAGTCTTGTCTTGACGGGCTTCGCCACACTGATCACGGTGCTGCACATGCGGGACGTCAGCGAAGCCGCGCGCAGTGCATCGGTCGCGGCACCGGAAGAGCTGCTCCACCTGGGTGGCGACGTCTTCCACCCCGCCGCCGGCCTCGTCGTTCTCCTCGTTGTCGCGGTGCTCAACATCTACAAGCCACGTGGCCGGGTGGTCGCGATCGGTGCGCACTCCTCTCAAGGAGGTTGAGAAACGCACTGTTCGCCCTCGGCGTCATGAGCATCCTGTGGATGGCGTTCGTCGCCGTCCTCATCGCCGTCGAGAAGATCGCACCGTGGCGCTCCCTGGTCACCTACGGGACGGCGGCACTTCTCGTCTTCATCGGAATCGTCGTTCTCGTCGCCCCGACCGCCGTTCCCGGGCTGACGATCCCCGGCATGCACGACATGATGATGATGTGATGCTCCTCCGTGGGTGCCGAATAAGCGGACGGTAACCCGGCCGCTCGCCCTCCGGGTCGGGGGCTCAGCCGAATGTTCAGCCAGGGCACATCGGGACGCAAGGCCGATCACTTCTGAGCACAGAGCACGAATCGGACTTCCAGGTGTCGGTGCAAGGTGTCACCGTGTCGGCCATGGAGGTGACCGACGCAGACGTCGCGGCCATTCCCGCACGCAACGTCCGCGTACCTCGTAGCGAGTTCGTGGCGGTCTGGCGTGCGGCATCCGACCGAGATCACCATGACGTGTCTCGGGGTGGTGAGGGTTGGTACGCGGCTGGCGTGGCGGCCACGTGCCGATGGCTCGCTACGGCACCGTCCCGCCTCGCGAACGGCCTGACCGACTCCACGCCGGCACCTGCCACGCGACGGACGGCGATGGCGTACGAGGAATTGATCGAGGCGGAGTGGCTCGCCGCCGCACGGCTCGAGGAGACTCGCCCGCACCTCGCGCGGTCTCGACCTGGCTGGTGTGAGGGAGTGCGGGCGACGCTTCGGTGGGCCTGGCGTCGTCAGGGTCCTCCACCGCTCGAGGTCCAGGTGTCGATCGAGAAGTAGCGACGTGGTTCACGCGTCGACCTCGTCGAGGTCGCCGGCGCCCTCGGCGTCGGTGACATCGACAGACTCGTCCGAGGGATCGGAGGTCTTGACCTCCTCGTCGCGGGCTTGCCAGTGTGTGAGCTGCTCCGCCCGGTAATCGGCTTCCTCTCGTGCGTCGGCGTCCTCGCGAGCGCGGATCTCGGCGAGCGCGCGGTTCGCCTTCTCGACGGCTGCTGACGTCTCGTCGGCGCTGGGTACGCGCACGTGGTCTTCGGCCACGGGGCTCGGCTCCGAGGCAGCCACCTCTCGGATGTCGGGCCCGCTCGCCTCGACCTCGTGGTCCTCGTCGTCGCGGTCCTCGGGGGCGCGGTCCACCTCCTCGTCTTCGTGCTGGTGAAGGTCGTTCGGACGGTCCGTGACGTCGTCGTCGGTGACCTCACGGTGAGTCTCGTCGGCTGCGATCTCTGCTCGGTGCGCAGCGAGCCACTCGGCCGCGGTGGTGCGTTGCTCAGGTTCGGCGTCATCGGCATGGCGGGCTGCGAGCTCGGCCTTGGCACGTTCGGCGGCGGCTCGGGTGCCAGCAGTGTGGGCCAGCCACCGGGAGCGGGCCTCGTCGAGCTCACTGAGCTCGGCGGCACGCGCTTCGAGAGCACCGGCGAGGGTCGCGGTCTGTTGGGCTTCGCCGTGGAGCCGGCTCTGGTCGTCGGGGGCTGTGGAGGCGTCGGCCTCAGCCCGCCGGAGCTGCGCGTCCTCCTGGGCACGAGTGGCGGCCTGATGGGTGCCGGCGAGCTCATTAGCGACATATCGGGGCGCCCAAGCAGCTTCGCGCTCGTGGGCACGCACGCGCATCCGGAGCTGGCCGTCTGAGAGCTCGAGCTCTTCGCGATCGATCTCAGGGCGGCCGAGGGCGCGCCAGGCCGCACGGTAGGCGGCGTAGGCCTCGACCTTGCCGGGGCCCGGCGCGGGACCGAGCGCATCCTCGTCGGCGTCGTGGCCGCTGAGCTCGCGCCAGGCGGCGACGGACCTCGCCCGGTCCTGCCACTGGTCGCGCTCCGCGAGCGAGTCGGGAACCGGACCCAGAGCATCGGTGAGCCACCGTGGCGGGGCCGTGGCGAGCTGTTCGCCCATCTCGGCGCTGCGTCGATCGGCAGCCTCGGCGAGCGAGGTCAGATAGCGGTCCCAGTCGGCCCGGCCAGTGGTCGGGGTCCAGTCGGTCCAGGTGCGGCCCTCGGGATCGAAGGTGTGGGCGTCGCGGATGCGGCCATGGACGACGTTGGTGAGGTTGCGCGCGCCCGCGAGGGGCCGGTCGGCGACTGCTTCGCGCAGGATGCTCTCCGGGTCGTGGCCGGCGAGTTCGGCGCGACGCAGGATGCGCGTCAACGAGGCGGCGCCGTCCTCGGCGGCGAGACGGGCGCGATCGTGACCGGTGATGGCGCCCTGGACGACCAACTCGTCGAGCCAGCGCCCGGTGCGCTCGGTAGCGGCCAGGTGCGCGGCATCGCTGAAGAGCTCCCCAGCGGTGCGGGTGCTGCCGGCCTCGGTGGCGGACTCGGTCGCCGTCGTGAGCGCGGAGGCGGACTCCATGCCGTCGTCGCGAGTCACGATCCCGGCCATCACGGCGACCGGGTCGCGGTGCAGGGAGTGATCTCCGGGCGAGCCGTCGGCGGGATCGATGGGTCCGGAGATGGTGGCGACGTGGGCCGTGTTGGACGCTCGGCCGCGAGTGAGCCCGACGTAGCTCGCGGCGCGACTCGTGCCTGATCCGGCGACGAGGTGGCTCGTGTCGACGGTGAGACCCTGGGTCGCGTGGACGGTGCCGGCGTAGGCCAGCGCCACGTCGGCGGCGACGTAGTCGCGGGGCAGAACCATCGGGTCGCCGAGAACCTCAGCGCCCTCGGAGCCGCAGCCGTGGACGGGGGCCACGGTCAGCGAGCCGTCCTCGCCGACGGCGGTGACGCGGTAGGTCTCCCGATTGATCGGCCCACGTCGATTGCCCTCATGCCCGGCGAGCTCCCAGCCGTTGCGGCGAGTGGCGACGAGGTCGCCCACACCGGCGTCGTTGCCGTCCCGTCCCAGCGGCACGCCCTGCTCCTCGACGTGTCCGAGGCGGACCAGTTCAGCGCGCAGCGCGCCGGCAAGCCGGTCGGCTCGCTCGTTGGTGTCGACCACGAGTACCGAGTGCCGCCCGGCCAGGGTGTCGGCGAGCCAGGCGCGGCTGGCAGAGGCCTCGGCATCGTCGAGGGTGCCGGCGTCGACGAGTCGCCCGTGGCGGTGATAGTCGCGCAGCACGGTGTCGTCGCCGTCGCGCAGGCGCAGAGACGCTGGCCCTTCCCAGTCTTCACGGAAGCGGCGGGTCTCGGTGAGCTCGTAACGCGCGCCAGTGTGGGCGAGCAGGTCCATGGCCCCGCCGGCTCCGACGGCGGCGAGCTGGCGGTGGTCGCCGACCAGGAGAAGCTTCGCCCCGGCGGCATCCACGTGCCCGTGAATCGCGGCCAGGGCCGCGGTGTCGGTCATCGCGGACTCGTCGACCACGACGAGGTCACCCGCCCGCAGCCGCCACCTCGAGGTGTCGTCCACCTGCGCGCCTACCGCGAGACGGTCTTGCGTGCCGAGCCAGCGTTTGACATTGCGGGCATCGAGGCCTTCGTCGGCGAGAATTCCGGTGGCGATCTGGCTGGTGGCGAGCCCGAAGACGCGGCCCGCGGCGGCGCCCCGGAGCCCGGGATCCGACCAGGCTCTGGCGAGGGCGCCGACGACGAAGCTCTTGCCTGTCCCAGCGGGTCCGACGAGGGTCTCGATCCGCGCTCCTGAGGTAAGGACCCCACGCACGGCGGCGGCCTGATCCACGCCGAGCTCGCGGCCAGACTCCCGGAGCCGACCGAGGAACCGGTCCGCGATCACAGCCGGCGTCGCGGCGGCGTCCCCGCGGCGGGCGGCGGCGGTCATCGCGCGTTCGGTGTGGACGTGATCGGGGGTGGCGTAGAGATTCGCGCCGGGAGCGTCATAGGCCGAGCGGCCGTTCGCCAAACGGAGCTCATCGGGTAGGGCGGCATCGCCGGGTCGGGCGGCATCGAGCGGGGTCGAGAGCGCGAGCCCCTCGTCGGTGAGCCAGTCCAGCAGGCCGGCCACGTCGCCGCCGTCGGTCAGTCCGAGGGTGTCGGGCAGGGCATCGTTGATCGCGCGGGTGAGGTCGGCGCGCGTCCAGGCGGCTTTGCGGGTCTGGACATCGGCCAGCGCGGTCTCGAGGACCTCTTTCGGTGACCACTTTCCCGCCGCCGGCCTGTCTTGCTCACGCGCACTGAGGACGTCGTCGACGACGGCGCGCAACCCGCCGGCGACCTCGCCGCGCAGCTGGGCGTCGACACGGTCGAGGAACTGGGTGCGTGTCTCTCCGTCGTGGGACTTCGCCTGGCGGGTCGCCATGGTGGCCTGCCGCGAGAGCCGGTCGCGCTCGAGGCCGTTGGCTTCCCGATCATGGTGCGCTTCGAACTCGCCGATCAGCTCTGCGGCCTTCTCGGTCACCGCGCGGCGCCGCGAGGAGAACAGGTCGGTGACCGTGTCGTCGATACCCGCGACCTCGCGGGCCTTGCCGTCCGGGCGCATCGCGAGGCGCAGCCCGAGCGCTCGGGCGAGGTGCTCCTCGGTGGTGCGCTCGCCCACCGCGGCCGCGGCGGGCCGGAACTTGTGGATCGCCCGCGAGTCGAGGGTGCGCCACTCGTCGTCCTCGTCACCTGGGGCGCGGTTGAGGATCGGGTTGTGAATGTGCAGCTGCGGGTCGTGGTCGCGGGAGTCGTGCTGGAAGAACGACGCCACGACCCAGCCGTGCGCGTCGACCCATCGCCCGGCGGCGCCGCCGTGGTGCCCGACGCGGGCGTAGCCGGCCTTGTCCTGCAGGTACGTGAGAGCTGCGTTGTTGCCCGCCCAGATCGCGTCCTCGACGGCCTGGCGGTACTCGCCCCACGCCGCTGCTGTGTCCTCGTCGCCGGCATTGCAGGCTTTGACCTCCTGGGCCTCGAACGCGGTGTGCAGCACGGTGACGCTCTTCTGAACGCTGAACGTGGCGTCGAGGAAGGCGACGTTGTGGCGAGCCTGCTTGCCCGCCTCGACCTGTAGTTCAGCACGGCGTTCAGCGCTGGCGTCGGGCTCTCGTTCAAGCGCGGCGGCGTACAACTCATCCTCGCTGGCGTAGCGCCGTCCGGTATGCCCGAGGGTCGGGACCTCGTCCCACCGCTCCGGGTCGGAGAAGCCGTCGTGCCGTGGGTCGAGGAAGCGCTCGTAGATCCCGCGCATGTCCTGGGCATCGACGAGCCCGCTCAGACCGAGCTTCTCCGCGCCGGCGCCCCACCAACGGCCTGGCGGCTCGCCGTCGGTGACCGCACCGGTGTAGTAGGACTCGCGGCCGGTCGCGACTTCGTTGAGCAGGTAGTCCGGCGAGTAGCCAGACGAGACACTCAGCATCCGGACGACCTCGCGAAGATCGACAGAGGCGTGTCCGGGCAGACCTCAGCGGCAGACGGCTCTTCTAGCCGGCCGAAGGCCGGCCACCACCCTCGGATCGTGATGCCTAGGTGTGCGTCTTCTGATCTTTCCCTTGATCTTTTCGTCTTGGTGTCTTGTTGGTCGTGTCTGGTCGTCTGTTCGGCGTAGTGATCGGTGTCGGGAAGTGGTCGTGCTCTTGGTTCTTGCTCTTGTCCTTGTCGTTGGTCGTGGTCGGTGCTGCTGGTCGTGGTGATCGGCGCTTCGATGGTCATGGCTGGGCCTCGTCGGTGGTGTTCGGGTCGGTGATGTTGATCAGGTGGAGGGGCAGCGGTCGGTCTCGGAGCGCTTTGAGCGCGACGGCGGCGGTGCCTCGGGACACGCCGGCGGCGGTCTCGAGCTCGGAGACGGTGGGCCAGGCGCCGTGGCGCTGGGCGTGCCGCGACGCGGCGGCCTCAGCCCGGTCGCGAGCGGGCGAGGACGCAGGCCTCGACCGCGGCGGATCGCCAGAGGCGTCTCCTGCATCGCGGTGGTCGGCTGATTCTGTTGCGCCGCTCGGCGCCGCCTGTACGGGTGGCGGGAGGGCCTCGGGCTGAACAGCGGGAGCAGTGAACGGCCCGGTCTGAACGCTGCTGCGCTGAACGACCACCTCGTCGAGCGCCTCGTTGCGGTCCCGGCGCGGCTGAACGGCTCGCTCCGTCGATGGGTCGGCGGTGGCGAGGAGGTAGAGCAGGTGGGCGACCACGGCTGCGGCGACGGCCGGCCAGGCGCCGACCCCGAAGCGCAGTGCGGGCGCGACCTCGACGGTGGGTCCGCCGGCGAGGTATGTGGCCTGGGCGAGCCCGGAGAGCCCGGCGGCGGTGACGACGACAACCCACGCGTAGCGAGCTGCGCCGTCGCGGAGCCGGGCGGTGGCGCTATAGGCGACCAGCGCGAGCCCGTCGGTGATCAGCGGATAGAGCCAGGCGATCCCGGTCGGTACCCGGGCGGCGACGGCGACCTCGAACAGGCCGTGGGCGGTCGCGATGGCTGCGCCGAGCGCGACGGCCAGTCCCGGAAGCCACAGGAGCGCGCCCTTCGCTCCCGATGGGGACACCCGTTCTACCGAGGCGTCGGGTTCGAGCTGGTTCTCGGTCACCGGCCTCACCCGGCGTCCGCGTCGGCGGCGGCGTGCTCGCCGGCGCGGTCTTCGCCATGCCAACGGGCAAGCTGCTCGTGGCGGCTCTGGTGGGACTGTTCGTCGTCCTGGCGGGCGGCACGGTGTTCGGCGGCCTGGGCCGCGGTGGGTTGCCTCGCCGGGTCGCGCGCTGCTTGCCGGTCCAGATCGGCGACCGCTTGGCGGAGGTCGTCGAGGGAGCCGCAGAAGCAGTGGAACTGGTCGGGCGCGATCGCATTCATGTGTGCGAAGTAGATGTCGCTGAGCCGGTCCCATTCAGCGTGTTCGACCTTTTCGCGGGCTCGCTGCTCGACGCGGGTCTCGGCCTCGCCGGCGGCGCTCATCGAGACCAACCGCTGCGCGGGGAGGTGCCGTTGACGGCTGCGCTGATACCGGAACCGGTGCGTTCCGCCGGATCGTTGGAGCCCGGCTCCGGGGGCGCGTCGTCGCGGGCGGCGGCCCACCACCAGGCGATCGAGGTCGCGGCCTCGGCGCCGGGCACCGGGCTGGCTCCGAGAGGCGCGCTGTTCCAGCCGGGTCGGGTCTGGTGGCGTTCTCGGGAGCACGAGCCGGCCGCGGTGCGCAGTCGACGGACGACCCCGGGGCGTTGGCGATCGTGCCAGTCCCCGGCTAGCTGCACCGAGGCTCCCCGGCTCTCGTAGGCGGCGCGCCAGGCGTACATGAGCCAGAGCAGCTCCTCGACGACGTCGGGGTGCCAGAGCCAGCATTCGGGCAAGACCGCGGCACCGTCGGGGTAGCGCAGGAAGATCGCGTGCAGCCACCGGCACAGCTCGTCGAGCAGCGCTGCGAGGGCTTCGGAGTCGGTGGGTGCGGCCAGCCAGGACGGCGCAACGGTCGGGCCAGGTCGCGCCGGCGCGGCTGCAACGGCGTCGGCGAGCTGGGCGACGGTGCGCGCCAGGTCATCGACCCGCGTCGGTGTCCCGAGGAGCTCCTCAAGGCTACGGCGCAGCCCGTCGACCTCGCGGGCGAGGCCAGCGAGTGCCTCAACCCGGGCGAATGCGTCGCCGTCGCTCCCGCCGCCGGCTTGTCCAGGTGGGCGGCGGCTCATCGGTCCCACCCCGGCTCGCCGTCGCCCTGCGTCTCTCGCTGTACGTCCGAGATCGCACCCGTGGCGCAGTGGTCGTCGTCGTTCCAGCGGGCCAGCTGGTCGCGTCGCTCCTCACCGTCGACCACGCCCTCGGCGCTCGCCTCACGGGCGGCGATCGAGGCGCGCAGGTCCTCGATGCGCTGACGCAGCCGCTCGAGGTCGTCCGGGTGGGTGGTGTCGTGTGCCTTGGCGGGGTCACAGGTTCCGGCCGCCCAGGCACCGGTGGAGGACCACCGACGTCCCTGGGTGTCAGTGAACGGCCCGCGGTCATCGCCGGGCCGGTCTACGAGGTCGGCGAGGGCGTCCTGCTCAGGCGGCGGGGCGAGCTCGGCGAGGGCTTCGAGCCGCCGGTACTCCGCCCACGCGTGCGGGTCGTGGTCGTGGGCCCAATCGGAATGGACGGCCCGCTGGCGGGCTGCGTCGAGGGCATCGTCGACCTCGGTGGTCGGCGGCTGGGACCAGCCCGGCGCGGATGCGGCGTTCTCCTCGAGCCACGCGGTGCGCGCCAGGGCTTCCTCGTCCGAGGCCGGCTCGCGCCAGTCCGGATCGCCGTATTCCGCGGACGGGTTGAACGGCGAGGTCTCGTCAGGGCGGCTGTCGAGGTAGGCCACGTGCTGCGCGCCGGTCAGCTGGCCGTTCGTCGGATCGGGTGTCGTGTACGGCGTGGTCATCTCATCCACGTCCTCTCACCGTGGTGATTGCGGTCCTGCTCGCCGAGCACGGGTGGGGCGACCGGGTCGACGTCGATCACCAGTGGCCGCGCGTCCTCCGAGCGCGGGGTGGGACCCGGAGTCGTGCGTCGGCGGGCGGTGACCAGCCGGTACCACCAGGCGCCGATCGCGGGACCTCGGTGGCGTGGAGCGGAGACCCGGCGCCGCAGCGCTGCGACGCCGACGTCAGCCCACGCACGCACCCGCTGACAGCGGCCTCGCCATCCGGTCGCGACAAGCTGCCGCTGGGCACGCACGTCCGATCGGGTCCAGGCCATGCGGGCTCGCCCGATCACCGGGGCGATCCCCCGCCTGTAGACGACGACCTTCCCGGCAGGCAGGTTCGCGAGCTGCGCCGCCGCGAGCACCGGCACCTTGCGCACCGTCCGCGACGCCACACGTCCGTGCAGGTCCGTCGTGGTGATCCGCTCGTCGCGCTCGCCGGCCAGGGTCGACCAGAACTGCAGGTCGGCCTGGTCGCGGGTGCCGCCGAACAGCAGGACCGAGCCGGTGTTGTTCAGGATGGTGGCGGTCTTGTGTTCCCCGTAGCGAGCCAGCAGCTGGGCTCGGGACTGGAACGGCGCGATGATCGTGACCCCGCGCCCTCCCATGTCTGCGGTCCAGTTCTCCAACGGGACAGGGCTGATCAGCGCCGCCTCGTCGAGGGCCAGCAGCAGCGGCGGATCGAGCCGCCCCGACGGCTTGGCGACCGCGAGCCGACGGGCCTCGCGGGCGATGTGCCCGGTCAGGGCGCATACCAGCGACCCGGTGTCGGCTTCCTCGGCGCCGAGCAGGAACACCGTGGCCCGCGAGGAGAGCAGCTCCTCCACGTCGAAGGGCTGGTCGGTCGGCGCTGCGGCGGCTGCGGCGTCGGGATGGTTGAGCCACCCCAGCGCCGGCATGATCGAGTTGGTGATGGAGGTGCGGGTGCGGTCGTTGGTCTCGACGAACTGCTCCGCGGCCTTCTCGAAGGACTCCACCTGGCTGCGCCGCAGTAGCGCCGGCACCTCGCGGGCGGCGCGGGCGTTGTCGGCGACCCAGCCGAGGACATCGCGCATCGACCCGCCGCCGAGCGCGGCCGCGTGCAACAGGGCCGCGAGCACCCGGCGGGCCTGGGCGTCCCATCGCTCCGCGTCTCCGCTGCCCGCCCTCGAGGTCGCGGAGACCATGTCGGTGGCCCGCTCCATCGCGGTCACCGGGTCGGTGCATCCGGTCAGCGGGTCGAAGCTGATCGTCGAGCGCAGACCGCCGAGCCCGACCGGGTTGAACACGAACACCGGCCCGCGGGTCTTCTGCCGGATCGGGGCGCACAGCTCGAGCAGGTCGGTGCGGGTGGAGGTGACGACCGCGGCGCCGGGGGCGTCGAGGACCCGACCGGCGAGCCAGCCTGTCTTCCCGGTGCGTGGCCCGCCGAAGACCAGGGTCACGTCCTCGATCGAGGACCACACTCGCTGCACCCCGACTCGGCACAGCTCGACACCGACTGCGCTGGTCGGCACACCCAGTCGCTCCCGCCGCGACAATGACGCAAGCGAGGGGCGGACCGTGCACGCCCGTCGGCGGGTCGCGACCGTTCCTGCGTGACGGGCCACGTCCAAGCTTGAGGCGACCCCGGCGCGGCGCCGGGACCGCGCCGACCACCGGAGCACGGTGGCGCGCGAGCGTGACCAGCGGTGCCAGCCCAGCAGCAGCAACACCGCGCCGGCGATGACCCACACGGGCCAGGGCAGAGCCTGGACCAGCGTCGTCGCCGGCAAGCTCGTGAACGCCCCGCACACCAGCGCCTGACGGATCGCGCCGCGGATGACCAGCAGCGCGGTCAACCCGACCATCAGCACCAGGATCAGTAGCGTCGAGATCATGACGGCCCCCCGCTCTCGCCGGGCTGCGGGCCCACAGGCACGCCTGGGCCGGCGTGTGCGAGCCAGTAGCCGCCGCCAGCGCGGGCGAGCTGGAACTGCGTTCCCTCCCCCGTCATGCGCTTCGCCCACACCTGGGCGGCCTCGTCGGTCATCGCCTCGTCGGTGCGTCCGACCAGCGCCGCGTCGACGAACAGGGCCCACGTGATCGGCCCACCGCACGGCGCGTCCCCCAACACGAGACCGAGGACCGGGGCCGCGACATCCGCGCGGACCAGCTCGACCCCCAGCAGCAGCGGCCGCGTCGTCTCTGCCGGCTCACCGACTCGTGCACTGGGCGCCGGCCTGCGACTAGGCATCGGTGTCTCCTTCCACGTCGTGGCGCCACACCTCGAGTGCCGCCGCGCGGCGGGCGCAGTCGTCGTGATGGCCGGTCTCCCGGTCGTCGGGGTGTGCAGCGAACGGCCCGGTGTCGCGGACCCGACCGCGGCACGTCGTGCAGGTCCACACCGCTGAAGTCAGCTGAACGCCGGCCGCGGGTGGTGGAGGTCGGTGCTCGATGAGCCACTCCCACGCCGCCTCATCGCGGGTGCTCCCGCCGGCGTCGGCGGGGAGCCCGAGGGCATGGCCGATGGCGTCCCAGCTGTGGCCGGCGCTCCGAGCGCGCAGCGCTGAGTTCCGCAGCGCCCCGATCGCGACGTCGGCAACGAGTCGTCCCGCCCGCACTCCGGTGAGCGGGTCGTCCAGCACGGGACGGGAGAGCCCGTGGAAGCCCTCGATCGGCTCTTGGTGTTCGGCTGCGTCGAACGCGGTGACCGCCACCTCGCGCACGAGCTCGCGGGTCCTCCACGCCGCCTGTTCGCGTCGACTCACCTCGAGCGCGCTCATCGGGGATCAGCCCCTTGAGTGGGCGCCGACTGCTCGGAGGGGAGGCGGGAGGCCCAACGCGCGATGGTGCGGACGCTCACCCCGTACTCGGCCGCAACCTCCGAGTAGGAGGACCCGGCGTCGAGGAGAAGCAGCCACCGCGGCTTTCGCGCCCCGGGGCGTTCGCGTTGCGCCCGAGCTCGTCGACGCTCGTGCTCGGTCAACCCACCGGCGACTCCGTGTGGAAGACGCTCGAGCGCCTCGGCCAGGCACTGCTCCCGCACGGGGCAGCGCCGGCACACCGCCTTCGCCGCCGCGACCTGCGTGCGCACCAGGGGCTCGTCCGACGGCTCCGGGAAGAACAGCTCCGGATCCACGCCCCGGCACGCCGCGCGAACCTGCCAGTTCGTGTCAGCCATGGCCGCCCACCAGCTCTTCCGCCGAGGCCTCAGCGCTCTCCGGGTCGCCGGCGCGGCCGGCAGGCGCGGTCGTGCGCTGAGGGCGTGCCGTGGCATAACGCAGCGACACCCCGAGGTCGTCGACCTCGAGCTCGATCAGCTGCCGGTGCTGGCCCTCGGCGGTCTCGAACGACCGCTGCCGCAGCCGACCGGTCACCACGACTCGGTCGCCCTTGTCCAGCGACTCTGCGGCGTGCTCCGCAAGCGGGCCCCATGCGACACAGCGCAGGAACAGGGCATCGCCATTGGTCCACGTGCCCTGCTGGCGGTCGAAGCGCCGGGGTGTGGAGGCGACCGTGAACCCTGCTCGCCCTGCCCCGCTCGGCAGGTACCGCAGGTCCGGGGCATCGGTCAGGTTGCCGACGATCGTCAGCGTCGTCTCGTTCATGTCGTTCTCCTCAGAAGTGATCAGCTGCGTCGGTCGCACAGGTGGGTGCGGTGGGGTCCCGCCGGTTGCGGGTGGAGGCGTCCTGGTTGCCTCCACCCCGCGTGCGGGCGCCGCGGGGCGTCGAGGTCTCCGGGGTCAAGGGCCGGGCTCGTCCGGCCGCGCAGCGGCGCCGCAGGCGCCCTTGAGGCGGGAGGAACGGCTCGCTCACGCTCGGCGGGACCCAACGATTCGGCGTCGTCGGCGGCGCTCCGCCTCGGTTCGTGGCCGCGCGGCCTTGAGCGCCTCAGGTCGCGGCAGCCTTCAGCCGTCGGTGGTCGTCTCCGAAGCGCCCGTCAAGGCAGGCGTCGTGGCCTGATCCACGGCCGACATCAACCCGCCGATCACTCCCGGCAGGCCCTGACCGGCCGGTGTGCCGATGAACAGCACCAGGGCAACGAGCGAGAACACCACGGCACCAGCGGCGGACCGGGTCTTCGCGCAGATGAACGCGCCCAGTATCGCGAAGAGAATCAGCAGCCCGACACTCATCACCGCTCTCCACGGAACATTCCCAGCAGCGAGGAATCGCCGTCCGATCGCTCGGCCGTCGCTTCCGCGACGAGTCCATCGATCACCGCAGCAGGGATCAGCACCCGACCACGGATACGGATCGCCCGCAGCTCACCGGAGTTGATCGCGCGATAGACCGTCATGCGCGACATCTTGAACATTGCGGCGACCTCGGCCACGTCGTAGAACGTCGGCGCCGTCGCAGTCCTTTCATTGAGTGTCACGGTGTCCTCCGAAGCTCCTCCGTGCTCACCGAGTGGCGGCGAGGCAACGCAAGAGTGCGAGAAAAGCAGGGGACGCCTACACCATCAGGCGGGACAACTAGGGACGTCTTCGCTAGAATAAAGTCGTCCCCAGGCAAGGCACGGAGGTCCGAGATGGCCAACGAGCGTCTCCGTGACGCCCTGATGCACGCTGGGCACTCGACCTCCACCGCAGCCGATCAGGTCGGCGTCGACGCGAAGACCGTCGAACGGTGGCTCACACAGGATCGGGTTCCGTACCCCCGCCATCGAGGTGCGCTGGCTGCTCTGGTGGGGCGGAGCGAGTCCTACCTGTGGCCCGCCGCCGTGCCGGCTCAGCGACAGAAGAAGGCCGCGACCTCGGAGATCGTCGAGACCTTCCCGCACCGCAGCGACGTGCCTGCCCGCCTGTGGGATGACCTGCTGCTGCGGGCGTCAGCACGGATCGACGTACTGGTGCACGCTGGGCAGTTCCTCCATGAGCGTCCGAGCTTCATCGCGACGTTGAAGGCCAAGGCGGAGGCCGGCGTCGCGGTGCGGATCGCCTTCGGCGCGCCCGAGAGCGAGGCCACCGAGCGCCGGAGCGCGGAGGAGAAGCTCGGCCTCGGGGTACTGGGGGCGCGCATCCGGTACGGCCTCGTCAGCTATCGACCGCTCCTCCGCACCGAGGGCGTCGAGTTTCGCTTCCACGAGACCACGCTCTACAACTCGATCTTCCGGTTCGACGATGAGATGATCGTGAACATGCACGTCTTCGGCGTCCCAGGTCCGCACGCACCGGCAATGCATCTCCGGAAACTGGCTGCCGGCGACGTGTTCGACACCTACGAGGGCAGCTTCGTGGACGTCTGGGAACAGTCGAAGCCGGCCGAGTGGTAGCGGCATGGCCAGAACCGATCACTTCAACGACCCGGACGCTCCCCGACCGAACAGCATCGTCATCGCGGTCAGCGCTTTCGTGCTCGACAAGGATGCTCAGTTGCTGATGATCCGTCGCACCGACAACGGCTACTACGCCCTTCCGGGCGGCCGCCACGAACTCGGTGAGACGATGACTCAAACGGTTGTCCGCGAAACCCAAGAAGAGACTGGGATGACTGTCGAGGTGACGAGCCTCGTCGGCATCTACTCCAATCCCGACCATGTCATGGCCTACGACGACGGCGAGGTCCGTCAGGAGTTCTCCATCTGCTTCCGAGCTCGGCCCGTCGCCGGCGCACCACGGACGAGCGACGAGTCGAGCGAGGTCGTGTGGGTGCCACGCGCGGAGCTCGCCGGCATCGAGGTCCACCCGTCGATCCGCCTCCGGATCGACCATGGGTTCCGAACCGACGCCCCGCCGTACTACACCTGATCCGCGAGCCCGACCGCCGTCAGCCACACACGCGATCGACTGATCGCCGCCCGGCGCTCGTCCATGCCGGCATCCAGCGCGCGCGTGACGTAGTGATCGGGGCCGTAGCGCTCCCGCACCTCAGCCATGCGGTCCTCGAAGTCGAGGTCCGTGCCGTCCGGCCCGGTGGTCATGTCGCAGTACCAGAGCAGATCGCGGGTCAGGGTGCGCTCGTCTTCGAACTCGGCGAGCTCGTCGGCAACGCCGAACTCCTCGGCCTCCGCCCATGCCGACGAGTGAAAGGCGACGAGGTCGACGACGCGCTGCGGAGCGCCGTGGTCGCGGAGGTAGCGCGCTCCGTCGAGAGGATGGAAACCGGTGCCCGCGAGGTCGGGCGCGTACCCGACGTCGTGCACCCAGGCCGTCGCCTCGAGGAGCTCGCCGTCTTCACCGAGTTCGCGCGCCATGAGCCGAGCCTTCCCGGCAACGGCAACCACATGGGACCAACGCCGGGGTAGTGCCTCTGCGAGGAGGTGCCGTGCCTGCTGTTCGGCATCCGACGGCTCGAGAGACATCTGAAGCAGCCTAGAGGCGGCTGGCTCGCGTGCGTCATCTCGACGGAGACGTCGGTATCCGTCCCACCTCGACGGACCCGTTGAGCTGGTGCCGAGCTCTCGAGCCCGCCCGCACGAGCTCTCGCCTCTCAGTTCGTACTCCCAGTCGGAGCGCTCCCGTCACCGCGGGGCGTACATGATGACCCCTACTCCGACCAGGCACACCGCTGCGCCGATGACGTCGAACCGGTCAGGTCGGTAGCCGTCGAGCGCCATGCCCCAGGCCAGCGAACCGGCGACGAAGATGCCGCCGTAGGCGGCAAGAATGCGGCCGAACTGGGCGTTGGGTTGGAACGAGGCGGCGAAGCCGTAGAGGCCGAGTGCGAGCACCCCGAGAGCGGCGAACCACCAGGCCCGTCCTTCCCGCACGGCCTGCCCGACCAACCAGGCGCCGCCGATCTCGAACAGCGCCGCGACGACGAAGAGAGCGATCGATCGCAGCGTCACGCGTCGGGCTCGCCGAACAGCTCGTGGACGAGGACCAGGGCGTCTGCCGGTGCCCGCACTTCCATGGTGGGTGGGTCGGCGAAGTGCAGGCTGAGGTCGAAGAAGCTGCAGCAACCGGACTCGGCCGCGGCGAGCTCGGCGAGTTCGCCGACGTGGGCCCTCGCCGGGTCGAAGGTCAACCTGACCCCGTCCGGGATGGCGACCCGACCTGTCACCGCGGTGAGAGCCGCTTGCCACCGGTCGGCACGCTCGGTGCGCTCGGAGCCGTCGAGGGTGCAGACGATGGCGGGACCGTCGTTCGTAGACGCGAGGGGCAGCGCCATGAGGTTGGGCGCTGTCGGATGGTCCTGACCGAGGAAGGCGCAGGAGGGGTCGCAGGGACCGTCCCGATCGATGGCCGCGAGTTGCTGCTGGGCGCGCTGGAGCCGGCCCGCGAAGTCGCGGAGCTGGGCGATGCGTTCCTCAGTGTCGGCGAGGTGGCGCTCCAGCAGTGGCGCGAGCTCCCCTTGGACGTCCGAGCACAGGCCGTGCTCCCACGGGTCGAGCAGACGACGTATCTCGGGCAGCGGCAGACCGAGGCTCTTCGCCGTGCCGATGAAGTTCAGCCGGTCCACCGCGTCGTCGTCGAAGAGGCGGTAGCCCGAGGACGATCGCCGCGCGGGAAGGAGACCTTCCGAGTCGTAGAAGCGCACCGTGCTCGCCGGGACCCCGCTGCGACTCGCCAACTCAGACACCTTCAACCCGTTCACCTCATCGACGCTAAACCTCGAAGTCGACTCGAAGGTCAAGCTCGAGACCGGGTCAGGCGGGTGAACGCGAGCACACATGCCCAGGCCCCGGTCGCGACGACGAGGAAGGCGACGAAGACGCCGTCGTAGCCGAGCTGCGGGGCGAGCGTGGCCGCGCCGACGGGTGCGACGAGGCCTGCGATGCCCCAGCTGGTGAACACGAGGCCTAGGTGGTGCCGAAGCGTTCGGGCGGGACCACGTCCGAGGTGGCTGCTGGCGTCAGGGTCGAGAGCGCCCCGTATTGGGTGCCGAGCAGGAGCAGGGCAGCCAGGGCGAGGGGTCCGCTCGCGCCGAGCGCCAGGGGGATGCAGGCGAGCACGAGCAGCGCCGAGTTGGCGTGGAGTGCGGCGCGCCGGCCGATGCGGTCGGAGAGGGGGGCCGGCGATGAGCCGGCCGGCGAAGTTGCCGAGGTTGAGCAGTACCACCGCGAGCGTCACGACGGCCACGTCTCCGGCGAGGCTTCCGGCCTGGGCGAAGGCCGCGAGAGCGGGAGCGCTGCCGAGGCCGAAGGCCAGCCACAGCGCGATGACGGGTCGGCTCGGGCGGATCGGTCGGACGCTGCGGTCGCGCGGTCGACGCGAGGTGGGCGCGGCGCCAGGTACGAGAGTGGCCGCGATGGCGAGCAGGACTCCGAGCGTGCCGGCGAGGACCACGAAGGTCCAGCTGCGACCCACGGCGGCCAGCAGCGCTGATGCAAGCGGGGCGAGGACGGCGGTGCCGGCGGCGTAGGCGCTGACGACCAGGCCGAGGGCGAGACCGCGTCCGGAGGCGACGGTTCCGGCGACGCGGACGGCGGTGGCGTAGCCGAGTCCGGTGGAGCCGCCGACCAGGACGCCGAAGGTCAGGAACAGGACGACCACCGACGAGGCGACGGCGCTGCCCAGCAGGCCGAGCATCGTGCCGCCGAGGGCGATCAGCGCGAGCCGGCGCGGCGGGAACGTGTCCGCGGCCCGTCCGCCGACCAGGACGCCGAGCATGAAGGCGGCCAGGCCGACGGAGAAGACGCCGGCCAGCAGTGCGTGGCTGACGCCGAGGTCCCGGCCGAGGGAGTCGGTGAAGACGTCCCAGGCGAACAGCGGGCTGACGGCGAGGTCGAGCAGGACGGCGCCGGTCAGCGCGCGTCTCTTGCCCGCTGTGGCGGCGCCGGTGTCGGCCACGGGTCACATGGTGCGCGCGGGTACCAGCTCGGTCAGCAGCTCGCGGACGCGCTGGTCGATGTCGTCGCGGATGGGGCGGACGTCGTTGGCGCCCTTGCCGGCGGGGTCGGTGAGTTCCCAGTCGAGGTAGCGCTTGCCGGGGAAGATCGGGCAGGCGTCGCCGCAGCCCATGGTGATGACGACGTCGGCGGCTTCGACGACGTCGGTGGTGAGCGGCTTGGGGAACTCGCGGGAGAGGTCGAGGCCGAGTTCGGCCATGACCTCGCGGACCGCGGGGTTGATCTCGTGGGCCGGGGTGGAGCCGGCGGAGCGGACGTGGACCGTGCCCTGGGCGTGGTGATCAAGCAGGGCAGCGGCCATCTGGGATCGGCCGGCGTTGTGCACGCAGACGAACAGGACCTCGGGGACGTCGGACACCAGTGCTCCCTGGGCTTGGGCGGCGGCGGTCAGGCGCTCGCGGGCGAACCGCTCGGAGAGGACGGTCAGGTGGCTCGTGATTCTCGCGGTGGTGGAGAGCAGCTCGTGCGATTCCACGAGGCAGGCCGCGACGGTCTCAGGGGAGAACACTCCGGCGAAGCGTTCGGCGAGCACCTCGGCGGTGTGGGCGAGGTGGTGGTCGGCGGAGAGCAGGCTCAGCGCCTCGAGGTCGCGTCGTGGCGGGACGACGGGACTCGCCGGGCCGGTGGTGGGGTCGGGTTGGACGGCGTCGTGGCTCATCCGCGTGCTCCTGATCCGGTGGGCTCCACGTCCCCGGTGCGGGGCGGGAAGAGTCGGCGTCGCAGCCACAGCGACACGTAGACCAGCGCGACCAGGACCGGCACCTCGATGAGCGGGCCGACGACGCCGGCGAGGGCCTGGCCGGAGGTGGCGCCCCAAGTGGCGATGGCGACGGCGATGGCGAGCTCGAAGTTGTTGCCCGCGGCGGTGAACGCGAGCGTGGTGGTGCGTTCGTAGCCGAGCCCGACGGCGCGTCCGAGGGCGTAGGAGCCGGCCCACATCAGCGCGAAGTAGATCAGCAGCGGCAGGGCGATCCGGACGACGTCGAGGGGCCGGCTGGTGATGGCATCGCCCTGCAGGGCGAACAGCACGACGATGGTGAACAGCAGCCCGTAGAGCGCGAACGGCCCGATGCGCGGCAGGAAGCGGTCCTCGTACCAGGCCCGTCCCTTCGCCCGCTCTCCCAATCGCCGGGTCAGGTAGCCCGCGAGCAGCGGGATGCCGAGGAAGATCAGTACCGAGCGGACGATGGCCCAGGCGGAGACGTCGAGCCCGGCCGTCGGGAGCCCGAGCCAGCCGGGCAGCACGGCGAGGTAGAACCAGCCCAGGGCGCCGAAGGCGATCACCTGGAACACGGAGTTGAGCGCGACGAGCACGGCGGCGGCTTCGCGGTCGCCGCAGGCGAGGTCGTTCCAGATGATGACCATGGCGATGCAGCGGGCGAGCCCGACGACGATCAGCCCGGTGCGGTATTCGGGCAGGTCGGGCAGCAGCAGCCACGCCAGGGCGAACATCAGCGCCGGTCCGATCAGCCAGTTCAGGATCAGCGAGGAGATCAGCAGCCGACGGTCGCCGGTGACGGTGTCGAGGCGGTCGTAGCGGACCTTCGCCAGCACTGGATACATCATGATCAGCAGCCCGAGCGCGATCGGGAGCGAGACCCCGTCGATCGCGACCGCGCCCAGGGCCTCGCCAAGGCCGGGGATCAGCCGGCCCGCGAGCAGGCCCACGGCCATCGCGGCGAGAATCCAGATCGGCAGGAACCGGTCGAGGGTGGAGAGCTTGGCGACGACGCCGGCCTCTCCGGGGTCGTTCGAGGTCAGGTTCTCGGTGCTCACGCCTCGACCACCGGCAGGGCCTCGCGGCCGGCAGGCACCGCGGCGGGCGAGTCCTGGGCGGTGGCGGGCACGAGCACCGCGGACACGGTCGCCAGCAGCTCAGGGCGCACCCGGTAGTACACCCACGTACCCCGGCGTTCGCCCGTGATCAGCCCGGCCTCGCGCAGCACCTTCAGGTGGTGCGAGATGGTCGGGCCCGACAGGTCGAACACGTCGGTCAAGTCGCAGACACACGCCTCGCCGCCGACGTGGGAGGCGATCAGCGACAGCAGCCGCAGCCGCACCGGGTCGCCCATCGCCTTGAACACCCGCGAGAGCTCGATCGACTGCTGCGCCGAGAGCGGTTCACGGGCCAGCGGCTCGCAGCACCTCACGACCTCGGCGAGCTGGGCCAGCACCCGCTCCTCGTCACCCTGCTTTGACATGCATCTACCTTGACACCCGTCGAAACGAGGCGCAAGGTTGGCTGCCTCGACAGACGTCGAAACAAGAGATGAACACTAGGAGGCACATTATGTCCCGTGTGCAGCTCGCCCTGCGGGTCTCCGACCTGGAGGGCTCGATCCGCTTCTACTCGTCGCTGTTCGGGGTGGAGCCGGCCAAGCGCCGCCCCGGCTACGCCAACTTCGCCGTCTCCGAACCACCGCTCAAGCTGGTGCTACTCGAGGGCGAGGCGGACCGTCCAACGGTCATGGACCACCTCGGGGTCGAGGTCGCGTCCACCGACGAGGTCCACGACGCCACCGAGCGCCTCTCGACTCTGGGCCTGTTCACGCAGGTCGAGGACGACACCACCTGTTGCTACGCCCGCCAGGACAAGGTGTGGGTGCAGGGCCCCGGCCACGAGCCGTGGGAGGTCTACACCGTCAAGGAGGACTCCCAGGACTTCGGCACCAACGGGATCATCACCACGATGCCCGACGACGCCAGCGCCGAGAGCGCCACCGGCCAGACCGCCTGCTGCTCGCACGACGAGGCGCCGATCGAGCCCGGCGTGACCGTCACCGAAGCCAAGACCGCGTCTGGTGCGGATGCGTGAGATGACGCAGGACGGGTCAGCCGGTGCGCGCGAGCGGGTCCGCGCCCGCTACGCCACCGCGGCCGGCCAGGTCCGCGCCGGCCGGACACCGAGCTGCTCGGAGGCCGACCCGACGGGTCTGTGCGGCGACGCCTACGACCCCGCGCAGCTCGCGGACGCCGGGGGTGCAGGCGCCGCCAGCCTGGGCTGCGGCAACCCGCTCGCGGTCGCGGAGCTTGTCACCGGGGAGACCGTGCTCGACCTCGGTTCCGGCGCCGGCCTCGATGTGCTGCTCTCGGCCCGCCGCGTGGGGCCCGACGGGTTCGCCTACGGGCTGGACATGACCGACGAGATGCTCGGCCTCGCCCGCGAGCACGCCCGGGAGGCCGGCGCCACCAACGTCGAGTTCCTGCGCGGGCACATCGAGGCCATCCCGCTGCCGGATGCCTCGGTCGACGTCGTCATCTCCAACTGCGTGATCAACCTGTCGGCGGACAAGCCAGCCGTGTTCGCCGAGATCGCCCGCGTCCTGCGACCCGGCGGGCGGGTCGGGGTGTCCGATCTCGTCGGCGACGACCACGCTGACCCGGCCACCCTCGACGAAGCGGCCGCATCGGTCGGGGCCATCACCGGTGTCCTGGGTCGGAGCGCCTACCGCGCCGAGATGGAGGAGGCCGGGCTCACCGAGGTCGCCGTCACCGCCACCGGTGAGGTCGCCGCCGGCGTCTTCTCAGCCATCATTCAGGCCTCGCGCCCCTGATCCAGCCAGGCGCACACTCCCTGGATGGACCGGCAGGCGGTTCACCAGGAGCTTGAGCGCGCGCGGTCGGCCTTCCACGAGCTGCACGCGCAGGCGACACCTGCCGACTTGAAGCGCCGTTCGGACGGCACCCGGTGGACCAACCAGCAGCTGCTGTTCCACATGCTGCTCGGTTACCTGATCATCCGGGCTCTCGGGAACCTCGTCCGGCTGTTCGGCCGGCTGCCACCCGGCGTGAGCCGCGCCTACGCCGCCGTCCTCGACGCCGGCACCCGCCCGTTCGACGTCGCCAACTTCCTCGGCTCCTGGGCCGGCGGCACCACCTTGGGCCGTCGCGGACAGACCGCCCTGTTCGACCGCGTCATCGACGCCCTGCACCGCCGCCTCGACGCCGAGACCGACGCCGACCTCTCCCGGGGCATGCACTACCCCACACGTTGGGACCCGTTCTTCAGGCCGTACATGACCCTCGCCGACGTCTACCGCTTCCCCACCCAGCACTTCGACTTCCACCGCCGACAGCTCACCCTCGAGCCGAACGAGCAGCGGTGAACGACTACGCGCTCCAGGACCCGGTGGCCTCCAGGGACACTGAGCGCCATGACCCCGCGCCTGGTGGCCATCCCGATCCTCCCGGTCAGGGACATGGACGAAGCGTTGGAGTTCTGGTCGCGGCTTCCCCACCTGACGGTCGAGCAGTACGAGGGCGGCGGTTACGCCTTCGTGCGCCATCTCGGCGGCGAGGTGATCCACCTGGACCATCGCCCTGAAATGGACAGCTCAGCCAACATGGCGGGCTGTTACCTGCACATACCGGGCATCGACGCGCTGCACGAGGCCCTCGCCGCTGCCGAGATGCCGGTGTCGGACGTTCGGGACGAGCCGTGGGGCATGCGCGAGTTCACGCTGACCGACCCGAGCGGCAACGTGATCCGACTCGGCTGCGGCGACTGAGCGCACGGGCCGGCTCAGCGCTCACCCACACCAAGAGCACGCCGCACCCACTCGTCAGGAGGAGTGCCGCGCGACCCGTCAACGGTCAGATAGATCCGGCAGGACATACCGAAGTCAGTCCGTTCGACGGCTCCAGTCTCCACGTCGCGGCCGTCGACGCGGACGGTCGGAGAACCCAAGAAGGACTCGGCGACGGCCTGCGCCTCGTCGTTGATCTCGCGCTCGACGAGCTGGTGGCTCGTCATCGCGACGGAGATCCCGCAGGTGGGGAAGGTACTTCTCCGCGTTTGGGCAGCCGACGAAGTAGAGCAGCTCGACCTTCACGCTCCCAGTATCAATGTCGGACGCGTGCACCAGGTCGCTGTTGGCCCCGACTGCTGACCGACCTACCGGCGTCGTACACCTGTTCGATGGACTCGAACCCGTCCGGCATGCACTCTGCGCACCCATGCGGACGATCAGGACGTGGCGCGTTCTCCGCCGACAAGGTCGTGGGCTCAGCCTCTGGGCCGTCGCTCGTGGGTGGAGCTGAGCCACTGCCCCAGGAGCCGTCGATAGGGTCGTGCGCAGCAGGACCTAGGTCGAGTCGCGCCTGGGGAGCGAGCACGCTGGGTCGCCGACCACGACTCACCTCGACGAGACCCCAGACCTGCAACAGAGTCACGGCTCGCTGAGCAGTCGCAGTCGAGACGCCGAAGTCGATGCCGAGCTGCTTCCCTGTCGGAAGCTGGGCGCCGACCGGCCACTCGCCGGCGGCGATGCGGTCGCGCAGCGCCACCGCAATGTGCTCGAACGGGTATCGCGGGTCCGCCTTGGCGCGCTCGACGTCGTCGATCTCTGGGGGCGCAGGGCGCTCGGGCAGACGCTCGGCCAGCCCCTGCGCCGCCCGCTGGTCCGCCTCGGCCACCCATGCTGCATAGACGCGAAGCGTCGTCGTACCCCCACCGCCGTGGCCGAGCCGGCCCGCGACCGTGCGGACGTCCACGCCACCGGCGATGAGCTCGGTCGCCGTGTAGTGCCGGAGGTTGTGGAGGTGGGTGTCGATGCCGAGCCGGTCGGCCATCTTGCTGTACCGCTGGGTCACCGAGGACGGCGTCAGGTGCGTCGCTCCCGTCGGCGAGGGTGAGAAGACGAACGCATCCGGCGACAGCTCGACCTCGAGAGCCGCGCAGCGCTCCTCCCACCGGCGGCGATGTTCGGCGAGGGCTTCGACGGTGCCGGGGTCGATGGTGACGTGGCGGCGCTGATGGGTCTTGGTGTCCTTCTCCTCGGTCTCGCTCCGGACCTCGGCGATCGCGCGCCGAATCGTGATCACGCCTCGCTCGAGGTCGACGTACCGCCAACGCAGCCCGCAAACTTCTCCCCGGCGAGCGCCGGTGACCATCAGAAGCCATACGACCATCCCCCAGTCGGGGTCGCGGCGCCCCGCCTCGGCGACGAGCCGCGCGGCTTCCTCGGGTGTCGGCGGCTGCGGGTCGGGTGCGGGCACCGGCGGGGGCTCGGCCTGGTCCATCGGGCTCGAGCCCACCCACCGCCACCGCACCGCACGCTTGTAGGCGCCGCTCAGGATGTAGTGAATCTTGCGGATCGTCGCGGCCCCGAGCGACCGGCACCGATGCGGTCGACACCGAACATCGCACTCGTGAGGGTGGGTCGTGCGGTGATCGACTCCTCGACGGTCGCGGCAGTGCTCGCGGCACCGCCGCATCTCGGCGTAGAGCGAATCCAGGATCTCGGCGTCGAGCGAGCCGACCTTCGACTTGCCGATGAACGGGCGAACGTGCTTGTCGACGTACTCCCGGTAGCCCTCGACCGTGCGACGGCCGCCGGTGTGCTGGTCGAGGTAACGGTCGAGCAGCTGGTTGACGGTGGCCGTCGTCTGCGGGTTGCGCCTCTTCCGGATGTCGGCGAGGAAGCCGAGACGGATCTCCTCGGCTCGCTCCCATGCCTTGGGTCCGGCCGGAACCGTCTCGACGAGGCTGTGTCGTCGCTTCGTGACCGGGTCCTGGCCGGCGTAGACGCGCACCCGCATCGCTCCACTCGGGAGCAGCTCGATGTTGCCCTTATCGCGCGAAGAAGGGCGCGCAGCCTTCGCCATGAGCAGGAAGGTAGGTCAGCTCGTGCCACAAACCGTGCCACGAGCGAGGAAGTTACCCGGTTCGGACCAACGTCTGTGCTGGTCACGGTGGGTGGAGACGAAGGGAATCGAACCCTCAACCCCCGCCTTGCAAAGGCGGTGCTCTGCCAATTGAGCTACGTCCCCGAGGGGGCTAGGACGACGTCGACGGCCTCGTCGCGTCGCGCCAGACCTCCTTGGCGGGGTTCTGGTCCCGCTGTCGTCGGATCAGCAGGGCGGCCCCGGCGGCCAGGGCGAGAGCAACGACGGTCTTCACCGCACTCCTCCCGTCGACGACCCGTTCACGGTACCTCAGGGGCCGGCGCCGCCCGCCGGTCGCGCGCGACCGGGCGCGGGCGGTAGGAACCGTCCCGGCGGACGACGGTGTCGTGGACGGGAGCGCGGATGGCTGGGACGGGTCGTGCCTACGTGGTGGGCACCTTCGACACGAAGGGCGAGGAGCTGCGCTACGTCGCCAGGCTCCTGCGGGATGCGGGTCACGAGGTGACGACTGTCGACGTCGGCACCTCCGATCCCGACGCGACCGCCGCCGATGTCGGGCCGCGGGAGGTGGCCGGTGCGGAGGCGTTCACCGGCGACCGCGGGAGCTCGGTGTCGGCGATGAGCGAGGCGCTGGAGCGGTGGCTCCCGGCCCGCGACGACCTCGCGGGCGTGCTCGCGCTCGGCGGATCCGGGGGCACCGCCCTCGTGACACCTGCCCTGCAGCGTCTCCCGGTGGGTGTCCCGAAGATCGTGGTGTCGACGGTGGCCTCGGGGAACGTCGCGCCGTACGTCGGCTCGGTGGACCTGACGCTCATGTACTCGGTCACCGATGTCGCGGGGCTCAACCGCATCAGCCGGCGGGTGCTGTCCAACGCCGCGCACGCCCTGGGCGGGGCCATCGCGGCACCCGTGCCGGAGGCGCAGGACAAGCCGGCGCTCGGGCTGACGATGTTCGGGGTCACGACGCCGTGCGTCTCCGCCGTGACCGAGGCGGTCGCCGACCGCTGGGACTGCCTCGTCTTCCACGCCACCGGCACGGGCGGGCGCGCGATGGAGAAGCTCGTCGACGACCGTCTGGTCGAGGCCGTCGTCGACGTCAGCACGACGGAGATCGCGGACCTCGTCGTCGGCGGGATCATGGCCGCCACCGAGGACCGTCTCGGTGCGATCGCCCGCACCGGGGTGCCGTGGGTGGGCTCGGTCGGGGCGCTGGACATGGTCAACTTCGGGGCGCCCGACACCGTGCCCGAGCAGTTCCGGGGCCGGACGCTCTACGAGCACAACGCGCAGGTGACCCTGATGCGCACGACCCCCGAGGAGTGCCGCGCCGCCGCGGAGTTCCTGGCCGACAAGCTCAACGCCTGCCCCGGACCGGTGCGCCTCGTCCTGCCGACGGGCGGCGTCTCGGCCCTGGACGCGCCCGGCATGCCCTTCGCCGACGCCGAGGCGGACGCCGCGCTGTTCGACACCCTGCGCGAGCGGGTCCGCGTCGACGACGACCACCGGATCGTCGAGAGCCCGCACCACGTCAACGACCCCGAGTTCGCCGCGACCCTCGTCGCCGCGCTCGAGGAGATCACCGGAGGACGCCCGTGACCCGCGCCGAGATCGTCGAGCGCCTCCGCGCCAAGGTCGGTCGTGGCGAGCCGATCGTCGGCGGCGGCGCCGGCACCGGCCTGTCCGCCCGCTGCGAGGAAGAGGGCGGGATCGACCTCATCGTCATCTACAATTCCGGGCGATATCGGATGGCCGGGCGGGGTTCGCTCGCCGGATTGCTCGCCTACGGCAACGCCAACGACATCGTCGTGGAGATGGCGCGCGAGGTCATCCCCGTCGTCCGGCACACCCCGGTGCTGGCCGGCGTGAACGGCACCGACCCGTTCCTGCTGCGTACGCGGTTCCTGCGCGAGCTGCGCGAACTCGGCTTCGCCGGCATCCAGAACTTCCCGACGGTCGGACTCATCGACGGCACCTTCCGGGTGAATCTCGAGGAGACCGGGATGGGGTTCGACCGCGAGGTCGAGCTGGTCGCCGCCGCGCACGACGAGGATCTGCTCACCACGCCCTACGTGTTCTCCGTCGACGACGCCCGTGCGATGACCGCCGCCGGCGCGGACGTCGTCGTGTGTCACATGGGCCTCACCACCGGCGGATCGATCGGCGCGCAGACCGCGAAGTCGTTGGACGACTGCGTCGCACTCGTCGACGAATGGGCGGCCGCCGCCCGCGAGGTCCGCGACGACGTCCTCGTGCTCGTCCACGGCGGCCCCGTCTCGTCGCCCGAGGACGCGGCGTACGTCCTGTCCCGCACGCGTACCTGCCACGGCTTCTACGGCGCCAGCAGCATGGAGCGCCTGCCCACCGAGCAGGCCCTGACCGCCACGACCCGGGCGTTCGTCGCCCTGCGGCCCGACCACCGGAACGACCACCCGAACGACCACCCGAACGACGAGGAGCACGCCTGATGCCCGAGGTGACCAGCAGCGCCGTCATCCCCGCCGACGTCGACACCGTGTGGCGCGCGATCCGCGACTTCGACGGTCTGCCGTCCTGGGTCCCGGCGATCGAGGCCAGCGAACTGGAGGGCGACCTGCGCGGCGACCAGATCGGCGCCGTGCGCCGTCTGACCCTCGGCGACGGCGGAACCGTGCGCGAACGACTCGTCGCCCTCGACGACCGGGAACGACGTCTGACCTACGCGATCCTCGATTCGCCGTTCCCGGTCGAGGACTACCGATCCACGGTCCGGGTCTTCCCCGTGACCACGACCGGGGAATCCTTCGTCGTGTGGGGCGTCGTGTTCGACTGCCATCTCGCCGACAGCGAGCAGCTCTGTACTCTGTTCGGCCGCGATGTGTTCGGCGCCGGACTGAACGGTCTGGTCTCGTATTTGTCGCCCGGGGAGTGACGTCCGGGGCACGAAAGGAGTGCGGTGCGATCAGGCGCCCTTTCCTTTGCTAATGTCGAGTGACATCGAACGACACCGCGTCGATTCCATGGACAAGTGAGGAGTCACGCCCGCCATGGCCCAGAAGACCATCGTCACCCTGGTCGACGACCTGACCGGCGAAGAGGCCGAGGACATCACCACGGTCGAGTTCGCGCTCGACGGGGTGACGTACGAGATCGACCTCGACGACAAGAACAGCGCCCGGCTCCGGGACGCGCTCGCGGAGTACGTCGCCGCCGCGCGCCGCACCGGCGGTCGGCGTTCCTCCGCCGGCGGCAACGGCCGTCGTCGCTCGGGCGCCGGCACCGGCACCCCGCGGGCGACGTCCCCCGGCGGTTACGACCGCGAGACCTCCAAGCAGATCCGCGAGTGGGCCAAGGGCCACGGATTCGAGGTCTCCGACCGCGGCCGCGTGCCGAACAACGTGGTCGAGGCCTGGGAGGCCCAGCGCAAGGGTTCCGACCACGCCGCGTCGTTCTCCGGCTGACCGGCAGACCCACGCAGCACCGACGAAGAACGGCCCCGGAGCGCGATGCTCCGGGGCCGTTCTCGTGTCCGGTGAGGTGGCACCGAGTGGGTGGGCCCAGCTGGATTTGAACCAGCGACCTCGTCGTTATCAGCGACGCGCTCTAACCAACTGAGCTATGGGCCCTCGCGGGGACGAACCCGGGTGCGAACGCCACGGTACCCGACGGGCACCGGGCGCGGAGCACCCGCCCCGAGGCCGTCAGTCGCGCTCCGAGAGCGTGACCTCGATGCCTCCCGCGACGTCGGCCGAGATGTTGTAGATGAACGCCGACACGCTCGCGAGCGCGGTGAACAGGATGATGTTCACGACGCCGATGACCGCCGCGACGCCGAAGACGCCGCCCGCGGTGATGAGCTCGCCGCCGCCACCGGAGTCCGACGTGAGGTCCTGGTAGGTGCCGTTGAGCTGCGCCCACACGCCCATGCCGTCGAGCACGGCGTAGAGCACGCCGACCGCGAACATCCACACGAAGAACAGCGCGACGCCGAGCACGAGGGCGAGCTTCAGCACCGACCACGGGTCGAAGCGCCGTACCTGCAGGCTCGCCCGGCGGGGCGCCTTGCTGCTGCGAGGACGTCCCGCCGCGAGCTCGGCGACGTCGTCGGGCTCGCGACGTGGCTCGTCGGACTCGCGGCCGCGCAGGCCCAGCTGCTCCGGGGAGAGCTGGTTGGTGGGCGCGTCGATGCCCGACGAGGCCGGCTGCCCGGCGCCCCCGCCGTCACCCGTGCCGCCGGGGCGGCCGGTCCCGGTGGGCGCCGACGTCCGCACGGCGGCGGTGATGCCGCCGGCCGGCGTGCCCATGCCCTCCTGCGGAGGACGGCCGTTGGCCGGACCGCCCGGACCGCCCGGGCCGCCGTGCGGTCCCGGACCGCCGGGTCGCTGGAACGGACCCGACGGCGGGTGGGCGCCACCGGGAGGACCGCCGGCCCGCGGCTGGCCCCCGGCCGGGGTGGGCGGGCCGGCCGGACGCGGACCGGGCCGCCCCGCGTTCGGCACGGGACCCGACGGCGGACCGGTGGCCGCGCCGCCGCGCTGCCACGGCGGCGGCGGACCGGCCGAGCCGCCGGAGGAGGACGTCGACTCCCCGGAGGCGTCCGGCGCCTCGGAGGTCTGAGTCGTCGGGGAGGTCCCGGACGTCTCCGTGGCCGGTGCCTCCGTGCCGGGCTTGTCGGTGCTCGGCGTCCCCTTGCCCGACGCGGTGCCCGACGAGCCCTTCGGGCTCCCGTCGTCCTCGACGGCCGGAACCCGCGTGGTCGACTCCGCCGGAGCGGCCTCCTCGGTGCTCGTCCGCGCCCCACCCTTGCCCGACGTCTCCGACGACGGGGCGGGGTCCGGGTCGTCCGGCTTGCTCGGTGTGCTCACGAGGACTCGTCTCGTCGGTCGGTGACGGGATCAGGGATCAGGGCTGCGGCGGGGAGGTCGGGCCGCCCGCGTCGGGATCGGCCGCCTCCTCGGCGTTGCGCGCGATGGCGAGCAGGGTGCCGGTCTCCCCGAGGTTCATCAGGCGCACCCCCTTCGTCTGGCGACCCGCCTTGCGCACCGACTTGGCCGTCGTCCGGATCACCCCGCCGCTGGTCGTGATCGCGTAGAGCTCGTCGTCGAGCTCGACGATCAAGGCACCGACGAGGGTCCCGCGACGCCGGTCGTACTGCAGGGTCAGCACGCCCTTGCCGCCGCGACCCTGCACCGGGTACTCGTCGATCGGCGTGCGCTTCGCGTAGCCCCCGCCGGTGGCGACCAGCAGGAACGTCCCTTCGCGCACCACGCCGAGCGAGAGCAGCTCGTCGCCGGAGTTGAAGCGCATGCCGGTGACGCCGGACGTCGCCCGGCCCATCGGACGCAGCGCGTCGTCGGTGGCCGTGAAGCGGATCGACTGCCCCTCGGCGGAGACCAGGAGCAGGTCGTCGTCACCGGAGCACAGCACCGCGCCGACGAGCTCGTCGCTCTCGCGCAGGTTGATGCCGATGAGACCGCCGGCGCGGTTGGAGTCGAAGTCGGTGAGGCGCGACTTCTTCACCAGGCCGGCCTTCGTCGCGAGCACCAGGTACGGCGCCGCGTCGTAGTCCTTGATGTGCATGACCTGGGCGATCTGCTCCTCGGGCTGGAACGCGAGGAGGTTCGCCACGTGCTGGCCGCGGGCGTTGCGGTTGGCCTCGGGCAGCTCGTAGGCCTTGGCCCGGTACACCCGGCCCTTGTTGGTGAAGAAGAGCAGCCAGTCGTGCGTGGAGCACACGAAGAAGTGCGCCACGAGGTCGTCCTGCTTGAGCGTCGCGCCCTGGACACCGCGACCGCCGCGCTTCTGCGCGCGGTAGAGGTCGGTCTTGGTGCGCTTCGCGTAGCCGGTGCGCGTGATGGTGACGACGACGTCCTCGACCGCGATGAGGTCGGCGTCGGCGACCTCGCCGTCGTAGCCGACGAGACGCGTCAGGCGATCGTCACCGTACTTCTCGACGATCTCACCGAGCTCGTCGCGGACGATCTGTCGCTGCCGCTCCGGGCGGGCGAGGATGTCCTCGAGGTCGCGGATCGTCTCCTCGATCTCGGCCAGCTCGTCGATGATCTTCTGGCGCTCGAGGGCGGCCAGGCGACGCAGCTGCATGTCCAGGATCGCCTGGGCCTGGATCTCGTCGATCTCGAGCAGGTCCATCAGGCCGGAGCGCGCGACGTCGACGGTCTCCGACGCGCGGATCAGCGCGATGACCTCGTCGAGCGCGTCGAGGGCCTTCACCAGCCCGCGCAGGATGTGGGCCCGCTCCTCGGCCTTGCGCAGGCGGTAGCGCGTGCGCCGGACGATGACGTCGATCTGGTGGCGGATCCAGTGCCGGATCATCTGGTCGAGCCGCAGGGTGCGCGGCACGCCGTCGACGATCGAGAGCATGTTGACGCCGAAGCTGTACTGCAGCTGCGTGTGCTTGTAGAGGTTGTTCAGCACGACCTTCGCGACGGCGTCGCGGCGCAGCGTGATGACGATGCGGCGGCCCACGCGGTCCGACGATTCGTCGTTGATCTCGGCGATGCCCGCGATGCGCCCGTCGCGCACGAGCGTCGCGATCGACTCGATGAGCGAGTCCGGGTTGACCTGGTAGGGCAGCTCGGTGACCACCAGGATCGTGCGGCCCTTGGCGTCCTCCTCGGCCTCGACCACCGCGCGCATGCGGATCGAACCGCGTCCGGTGCGGTAGGCCGACTCGATGCCGTCGGAGCCGACGACGAGGCCGGCGGTGGGGAAGTCCGGACCCTTGATGAAGCCCATGAGGGCCTCGAGGGTCTCCTCCTCCGAGGCCTCGGAGTTGTCGAGCGCCCACATCGCGCCCGCGGCCACCTCGCGCAGGTTGTGCGGCGGCATGTTGGTGGCCATGCCGACGGCGATCCCCGCGCTGCCGTTGATCAGCAGGTTGGGCACGCGGCCCGGGAGGACCGTCGGCTCCTGGGTGCGACCGTCGTAGTTGTCCGCGAAGTCGACGGTCTCCTCGTCGATGTCCGCGAGCATCGACATCGCGAGCGGCGTCAGCCGGCACTCGGTGTAGCGCATGGCGGCGGCGGGGTCGTTGCCCGGCGAGCCGAAGTTGCCCTGGCCGTCGATCAGCGGGTAGCGCATCGACCACGGCTGGGCCAGGCGCACGAGGGCGTCGTAGATCGCCGAGTCGCCGTGCGGGTGGTAGTTGCCCATGACGTCGCCGACGACGCGGGCGCACTTCACGTAGCTGCGGTCGGGCCGGAACCCGGAGTCGTACATCGAGTACAGGACGCGGCGGTGGACCGGCTTGAGCCCGTCCTCCACCAGGGGCAGCGCCCGACCCACGATGACCGACATCGCGTAGTCGATGTAGGAGCGCTGCATCTCCTGCTGGATGTCGACCGGCTCGATGCGCTCGCCGGAGTCAGGAGGCAGGGTCGTCTCGGTCACGCGGTCGGTCTCCCCTTCTGGCGCCCCGGGCGCGGCGGACACCGCGTCGTCTCGAGGGGGGCGGCCCGTTCACCGGGCCCGCGACCAGCGCGGCCGTGGACCCAACCACCCGATTCTACCGACGACGCCGACGCACTCCCGGTTCCCCCGGCGGCGCGTCCGTGACCGCGTCCGTGACCGCGCCCGGGGATCAGTCGGCGGAGCGGCCCGCGGTGGCGTCCTGGGGTGCCCGCGGGTCGTCGAGCAGGCCGCGGGAGAGGGTCTCGGTCATGGCGTACGAGCAGGCGAGGGAGATCAGCGCCATGCCCACGACGTAGATGGCGACGGACATCAGGCTGCCCGTCCAGGCCACCAGCACGGCGCAGATCGTCGGCGCGATCCCGCCGAGGATCGAGGCGAGCTGGTAGGCCAGCGACGCGCCGCTGTAGCGGAGGCGGGTGGGGAACTGTTCGGCGAAGTAGGCCGACTGCGGCCCGTAGACCGCGCTCCGGCAGGCCTGCACGACGAGGCCGCCGAGGATGAACAGCGCGAGGTTGCCCGTGCCGACGAGCAGGAAGTACGGGATGCCGAACACCGCGAGCAGCCCCATGCCGGCGAGGAACATCCGTCGTCGGCCCACGTAGTCCGAGAGCAGGCCGAGCAGCAGGATCATCGGGATGTCGGAGGCGGACAGCGCGGTGTTCGCCGCGAGGATCTCGGTGCGGTCGTAGCCCAGGGTCGTCGTGGCGTAGGAGACCAGCCAGACCGAGCCGACGTAGAAGGTCGCGTTGGTGGCGAGGAACGACCCGGCGGCGAGCAGGATCTCCTTCGGGTAGGTGCGGAACGCCTCGACCACCGGCATCCGCGCCGCGGCCTTCGTCTCCATGGACTCGCGGAACACCGGGCTCTCGGCCACGGTCAGGCGGATCCACATCCCGACGGCGATGAGCGCGGCACTGGCCAGGAACGGGACGCGCCAGCCCCACGACAGGAACTGCTCCTCGGTCAACGTGAGGTCGAGGATGAGGAACGCCCCCGTGCCGCACACGAGGCCGAGCGGCACGCCGACCTGCGGCCAGCTCCCGTAGAAGCCGCGACGGTTCGGGGGCGCGTTCTCGACGGCCATGAGCGCGGCGCCGCCCCACTCCCCGCCGACGCCGAAGCCCTGCCCGATGCGCAGCACCACGAGCAGGATCGGGGCCGCGACGCCGATGGCGCCGTAGCTGGGCAGCAGCCCGATCGCCACCGTGCAGGCACCCATGAGCAGCAGCGACCACACGAGCATGGGCTTGCGACCCACGCGGTCGCCGAAGTGCGCGAAGACCGCGCCGCCGAAGGGCCGGGCGAGGAAGCCGGCCGCGAAGGTGCCGAAGGCGGCGATGGTGCCGGCGGTGGGCGAGGCGGACGGGAAGAACAGCTTCCCGAACACCAGCGCGGCCGCGGTGCCGTAGATGAAGAAGTCGAACCACTCGATGGTGGTGCCGACCAGGCTGGCCATCGCGACCTTGCGGGGGACGCGCAGCGAGGGGCCGGGGCGGTCGCCGCCGACGGTGTCGGGCCCGGAGGCGTCGGTGACCATGGCGTGCTCCTCGTCGTCGGGGTGCCCGGTCATGAGACGACCAGCCCACGACAAGGTCAAGGACCGGCAAAGAACCCGTCCCAGAACTGGGCCGTGTGCACGACGACGAGCGTCCGGAACGGGGCCGTCCGCACACCCCGCACACGACGAGGGCCCGGGTTCCACGGGAAACATCCCGCGGCGCCCGGGCCTTCGAGGCTCGATTCGACCTCGACCTCGACTACACGTCGAGGAAGCGCACGTCCTTCGCGTTGCGGGTGATGAACGAGCGCCGGGACTCGACGTCCTCGCCCATGAGCACGCTGAAGAGCTCGTCCGCCGTGGCGGCGTCGTCCAGCGTGACCCGCTGCATCAGCCGGGTCGCCGGGTCCATCGTGGTCTCCCACAGCTCCTTGGCGTTCATCTCGCCGAGGCCCTTGTAGCGCTGGACACCGTCGTCCTTGTTGATCTTCTTGCCGGCGGCGCGCCCGGCCTCGATCAGGCTGTCGCGCTCGCGGTCGCTGTAGGCGAACTCCGGCTCGGCGTTCCGGCCACCCCACTTGATCTTGTACAGCGGGGGCATCGCCAGGAACACGTGCCCGTTCTCCACGAGCGGGCGCATGAATCGGAACAGCAGCGTCAGCAGCAGGGTGCGGATGTGCTGGCCGTCCACGTCGGCGTCGGCCATCAGCACGATCTTGTGATAGCGCAGCTTGCTGAGGTCGAACTCGTCGTGGATGCCCGCGCCGAGCGCCGTGATGATCGACTGGACCTCGTTGTTCTTGAGGACGCGGTCGATCCGGGCCTTCTCGACGTTGATGATCTTCCCTCGGATCGGGAGGATCGCTTGGAACATCGAGTCGCGCCCCGACTTGGCCGAGCCGCCCGCCGAGTCGCCCTCGACGATGTAGACCTCGCTGCGCTCGGGGTCGTTGCTGCGGCAGTCGGCGAGCTTGCCGGGCAGGCCGCCGAGGTCACCGGCCGTCTTGCGGCGCACGAGCTCGCGGGCCTTGCGGGCCGCGAGCCGGGCCTGGGCCGAGCCGACCGCCTTGTTGATGATGGTCTTGGCCTCGGCGGGGTTGGACTCGAACCAGTCGCCGAGGTGCTCGTTGCACACCTTCTGGACGAACGAGCGCACCTCGGTGTTGCCGAGCTTGGTCTTGGTCTGGCCCTCGAACTGCGGCTCGGCGACCTTCACCGACACGATCGCGGCGAGCCCCTCGCGGATGTCGTCGCCGGTGAGCGCCGGGTCCTTGTCCTTGATGAGCTTCTTGTCCCGCGCGTAGCGGTTGACCGTCGCGGTGAGCGCGGAGCGGAAGCCCTCCTCGTGGGTGCCGCCCTCGGTGGTGTTGATCGTGTTGCAGAAGGTGTAGACGGACTCGGAGTAGCCCGAGTTCCACTGCATCGCGACCTCGACCTGGTGGCCGGTGCCCTCCGCCTGGAACCCCACCGGCTTGCGGTGGATCGGGTCCTTGGCGTGGTTGATGTGGGCGACGAAGTCCTCGAGGCCGCCCGGGTAGTGGAACGTGCGCTCCGTGACCTTCGAGACGTAGCCCTCGGCGTCCGGGACCTCGTCGAGATCGGTGCCGTCGGCGTCGGCGCCCTCGGGCTTGCGCTCGTCGCGCAGGTGGATGGTCAGGCCCTTGTTGAGGAAGGCCATCTCCTGCAGGCGGCGCGAGATCGTCTCGAAGTTGTAGGTGGTCGACTCGAAGATCGTCGGGTCGGCCCAGAAGGTGATCGACGTACCGGTCTTCTTGGTCTTGCCGACCTGGTTGAGCGGGCCGGGCACCGAGTGGTCGTAGTGCTGGGTCCAGATCTGGCCGTCGCGGTGGATCTCGACGTCGAGCGCGGTCGACAGCGCGTTCACGACGCTGATGCCGACGCCGTGCAGACCGCCGGAGACCGCGTACGACTTGTCGTCGAACTTGCCGCCGGCGTGGAGCATGGTCATGACCATCTCGACGGCGGGCTTCTTCTCCACCGGGTGCTCGTCGACCGGGATGCCGCGGCCGTCGTCGACGACGGCGATCCCGCCGTCCGCCTGCAGCGTCACCGACACGCTGCTGGCGTAGCCGGCCATCGCCTCGTCGACGGAGTTGTCGACGGCTTCCCAGATGAGGTGGTGGAGCCCGCGCTCGCCCGTGGAGCCGATGTACATGCCGGGCCGCTTGCGGACTGCCTCGAGGCCCTCGAGGACGGTGATGGACGAGGCGCTGTAGTCCCCGTTGTTCTTCTTCTGGGCCGAGTTCGGTGCGGCTGCCACGGGCTCTGGTGTCTCCCTCGCGTGGACACGGCCCGTGCGCATCGCGCGCGGGCGGAACATCTGCCTCCAGTCTACCGGGTCACCCATCCCAGAACGGCCCGGGCACGCGGCTCAGCGCGTCACACGGCGCACGAATCGCCATCGGGAGGGTCCGACCGGCCGCGAGGCGTCCCGCGCGCCTCTGACGGCCCGTCGTCGGACGGCCACGTGGATCGTCAGCCGTACGTGTCGCGCGGTCCGCGGCCCGAGACGTGGCGGGGCCCGCGACGCCAGCTCGGCGCGGTCGGGCCGTGGATGCGCATCGTCTTCACGACCCCGTCGCCGAGCCCGGCGGCCAGCTTCCCGATCAGCTGGCGCTGCAGCAGGCGCAGCTGGGTGGCCCAGGCCGTCGAGTCGGCCGCGACGGTGAGGACGCCGTCGCGCAGGGAGACGGGACGGGCGTGCTCGGCGACCTCCTCGCCCACCAGCTCGGCCCACCGCCCGAAGACCGACCCGTTCGCGAGCCGCGGCGCCCACCCGCGGTCACCGGACAGCCGGGACGCCAGCCGCCCGAGCATCTGCGGGTCGCGCTCGTCGGCACCCGAGCCCGACCAGCCACGACGGCGCGGGCGGCCCATGCCCGTCCCGGTGCGACGCACCGGCTTGCGGATCCCCGCCGCACCCCCGCCGGCGGCACGACGCGCGGCGCTCGCGGCCCGGGCGGCGGCGAGGGCGTCGCGGGCGAGGTCCGCGCCCCGCTTCTCCTCGCCCGTGCCCCCGCTCGCAGGGGTGCTCCGGTCGTCCGGATTGCCCCCGTCCGACAGCCGTTCGGGTGTGTGGACAGCGTCCCCGGGGCGCCGTCCCTGCTCGCGGCCCGGATCCGGGCCGGTGCGGGGGGCTCCCGAGGATCTGTTCGGGGAGTTGTCCACAGCATCCACAGGTCTGTCCCCAGGACCTCCACCGTTGTCACGCGTCCGGCCCACCAGGCGCACCCCCTGTCGTCCGTGCCGCCGCACTCATCTCACGCACCGTGCCCGAATCGACCACGAAGCGTGCCCCCTGCAGGTCATCCGGGACATCGTCGTCCACCGCGGCGGTGACGAGCACCTGCTCCGCGTTCACCGCGGTCCGCGCGAGCGCGCGGCGCCGTCGGACGTCCAGCTCCGCGAAGACGTCGTCGAGGATCAGGACGGGTTCGGAGCCCTCACCCCGGAGCAGCTCGAACGCCCCCAGGCGCAGCGCGAGCGCCAGCGACCACGACTCCCCGTGGCTGGCGTACCCCTTCGCCGGGCCCGTGCCGAGCGTGAGCTCGAGGTCGTCGCGGTGCGGGCCGACGAGGCACACCCCGCGCTCGATCTCCTGGGTGCGGCGCCGGCGCATCTCGTCGAGCAGCAGCACCTCGATCTCCTCAGGCGTGGACGGCGCTGCCTCGCCGCCCAGGGCGTCCACCGCCTCGGCGCGCGAGCGGTAGCGCGCCCCCACCGGCTCGGACTCCGGCGCCACCGCGGCGTAGGCGTCCCGCACGTGCGGGGCCAGGGCGGCGGTGAGCTCGAGGCGCCCGGCGACGAGCACCGCCCCGGCGCGGGCGAGATGGGCGTCCCACACGTCCAGGGTGCTCGTGTCGCCGCGGGCGTGGCGGGCGGTCTTGAGCAGGGCCGAGCGCTGGCGCAGCACCTTGTCGTAGTCGGCCCGCGCCCCGGCCCAGCGCGGCGCGCGGGCGACGAGCAGGTCGTCGAGGAAGCGGCGGCGCTCGCCGGGGTCGCCCCGCACCAGCGCGAGGTCCTCGGGCGCGAACACGACCGTGCGCACGATGCCGAGCACCTCGCGGGGGCTGCGCACCGGCGAGCGGTTGACGCGGGCACGGTTGGCCTTCCCGCTCGCGATCTCGACCTGCACGGTGAGCTCGCGGCCCTCGTTGACGGCCACCGCGCGGATGCTCGCCGAGCTCGCGTCCCGCCGGATCAGCGGGGCGTCGCCGGCCACCCGGTGCGACGCGAGGGTGGCGAGATAGCCCACCGCCTCGACGAGGTTCGTCTTGCCCTGGCCGTTGGCCCCGACCAGCACCGAGACCCCCGGCGCGAAGTCCAGGTCGGCCTGCTCCCAGGAGCGGAAATCGGTGACCGAGAGGTGTCTGACGTACATCCACTCTCCCGTCGCTCCGCTCGCCCCCCGGCCGCCCTCCCGTCGCTCCGCTCGCCCCCCCGGCCGCCCTCCCGTCGCTCCGCTCGCCCAGGGGGCCCGGTCAGCCGCCTGTCGGCGGCTCGTTGGCGGCGTCGCCCGCCTTGTGGGTGGCGTGGCCGCCGAACTGGGCGCGCAGGGCCGCGACCGCCTTCATGGCCGGCGAGTCGATCTGGCGGGAGGCGAACCGCGCGAACAGCGCCGCCGAGATCACCGGGGCCGGCACGGCGTGCTTGATGGCTTCGTCCACGGTCCAGCGGCCCTCGCCCGAGTCCTCGGCGTAGCCGGTGATCGCGTCGAGGTGCGGATCCGCCTCGAGCGCCAGCACCATGAGGTCGAGCAGCCAGCTGCGCACCACGGTGCCGCGGCTCCACGCCTTCATCACCGCGCCGACGTTGTCCACGGGGCCGCCGGCGCTGAGCAGCTCGTAGCCCTCGGCGTAGGCCTGCATGAGGCCGTACTCCACGCCGTTGTGGACCATCTTCGCGTAGTGGCCCGCCCCGACCGGGCCGGCGTGGACGAAGCCCTCCTCGCGCGGTCCCTCCGGACGCAGGGCGTCGAACACCGGCAGCAGCCGCTCGATGTCGGCGGGGTCGCCCCCGGCCATGAGCCCGTAGCCCTCGGTGCGGCCCCAGACGCCGCCCGAGACGCCGCAGTCGACGTAGCGGATGCCGTGGCCGTCGAGCAGCTCGGCGTGGGCGGTGTCGTCGGTGAACTTGCTGTTGCCGCCGTCGATCACCAGGTCGTCGGCCTCGAGCAGCTCGGCGAGGTTCTGCACCGTCGAGTGGGTGGCGGAGCCCGCCGGGACCATCAGCCACACCGTGCGCGGCGCGGAGAGTGCCTTGACCAGCTCGTCCAGCGACTGCACGTCACCGGACCCGTCGTTGGCGTACCCGACGACCTCGTGCCCGGCGGACCGGAGCCGTTCGGCCATGTTGCCGCCCATGCGTCCGAGCCCGACCATCCCCAGCTGCACGTCACGTTCCTCTCGGTCGGCCGCCCGCTGGGACGGCTCCTGGGCTCGGGTGTGGGTGCGGGGCGGCTCGGGCTCAGCCCGGCAGCCGCACCGGCATCAGGAGGTAGAGATACCCGGGACGGGGCTCGGGGAGATCGTCCACGGCGTCACCCGGTCCGGGCTCGACCGCGGTGGCACCGCCGCCCGCGGGCTCGGCACCGTCGCCGGACGCGGCGGCCGCGTCCTCGCCGGGCGGCATCGCCGGGCGCAGCAGCGCCGGGCGGCTGGGCGTCGTGAACGAGAGGTGGGCGTGCTCGGCGCCCAGCGCGGAGAGGCCGTCGAGCAGGTAGCCCGGGTTGAACGCGATCGTCAGCGGCTCGCCGACGAAACGGCAGGAGATCTCCTCCTCCGCGCTGCCCTCGTCGTCGCCGCCGGCCGTGAGCCGCAGGGTGTCGTCGGCGAACTCCAGGCGGACCTGGGTGCCGCGCTCGGCCACCAGCGAGACGCGCTTGATGGCCTCGACGAGCGGGGCGATCTCGAGCACCGCCGCCGACGTGTGCTCCTTGGGCAGTAGCTGGCGGTAGCGCGGGAACTCGGCGTCGAGCAGACGCGTCGTCGACCGGCGCCCGCCGCCGGCGAGGCCGAGCAGCCCGTCGCCGCGTGCCAGCGCGAGCTCGATCCGCGAGCCCGACGACGTGAGCGTCTTGGCCGCTTCCGCCAGGGTCTTGGCCGGGGCGAGCAGCGCGACCTCGCCGGACTCGCCGCCGCCCGCGCTCTCGCCCGGCTCCCAGGTGAACTCCCGGACGGCGAGGCGGAAGCGGTCGGTGGCCGCGAGCGTGAGCGTCGAGCCGTCGATCTCGATGCGGATGCCGGTGAGCATCGGCAGCGTGTCGTCCCGGCCGGCGGCCACGGCCACCTGCGAGACGGCCTGGGCGAACACCTCGGGCGCGAGGGCCCCGGCGACCGGCGGCATGTCGGGCAGCTGCGGGTAGTCCTCGGCCGACATCGTCGGGAGGCTGAACCGGGCGTTGCCGCAGGCGATGGTGGCGCGCGGCCCGTCGACCGTGACGTCGACGGGGTGCGGCGGCAGGGCCCGCGTGATGTCGGCGAGCAGGCGGCCCGAGACCAGCGCGCGCCCGGCGTCGCCGATCATCGCCGGCACCTCGACCCGTGCGGAGACCTCGTAGTCGAAGCCGGAGACGGTCAGCGTGCCGTCGCCCTCGGTGTCGAGCAGGACGCCGCCGAGCACCGGGACCGGCGCGCGGCTCGGGAGGCTGCGGGCGACGAAGGCCACGGCGTCGGCGAGGGCGTCTCGTTCGACGCGGAACTTCATCGCGGGTCCTCCCCCTGTGGGCCGGTCTGTGCCAGGTGGTGCTGGCGGTCTGGACTTGCCGGCTGGGACGCACCCCGGCGCGGGTGCATCACGGTAGAGCGTGCAGGAGGGGTCCGACACTCCGGGCCCGGTCCCGATCCGAGCCGATCGGGTACTCCGGCCCCGATCGTTCGGCGAGCCGATCGACCCGTCCACACCACCTGTTCTTCTGTAGTTCTCTAAGAAGGGAAAGACAGTAGGAGTAATAGGTCCTGTGCACGCTGTGGACGGCGGACGTCGCCGCAGGTGGGGCGGCGCGGCGCCGTGGGGATCACTCGGCGCGGCGGATGCCCGGATCCGGGGACGGATCGGCGTGTCCGGTGGACAGAGCCCGCCGGCGCCCTCCTTTCTCATCTCCCTCCACCGCTGCCGGACGGATGTCCACAGACTTGTCCCCAGCTGTGGGTCGATCGGGAGTCGAACGATCGCAATGTGCTACCGACTTCGGTGTTCGTCGATGATCGGCGACGACTCGGCGCGGGGCCGGTGCTTCCTGTGGTCACACAGCGTCGCCCGAGGAGGGGCATCGCTCGACGCAGCGTGACGAACCGGACCCGTGCGGGCGGCGCGGCCACGAGCGCACCGGAGCGAGGGTCACCCTGGCTGCGTGGGAGGCAGCGAAGGACGCCCTCGCTCGTCCTGGGCGGCCCCGCCCAGGGCCCGGAGGGTGCGCACGGTGGGAGAAGGCGGCTCAGCCGCGGGCGCGCTGCTTGATGCGCGCGGTGAGCTCCTGGACCTGCTCGTAGGTCCGGCGGCGCTCGGCCATCTCCTTGCGGATCTTCTTGTCCGCGTGCATGACCGTGGTGTGGTCGCGGTTGCCGAACATCTGGCCGATGCGCGGCAGGGAGAGGTCGGTGAGCTCGCGGCAGAGGTACATCGCGATCTGCCGGCTCAGCGCGAGGGCCTTGGTCTTGCCCGGCCCGCAGAGGTCGTCGATGGACACCGAGTAGAACTCGGCGGTCACGGCCATGATCGTCGGCGCGGTGATCTCCGACTGGCGGGAGTCGGGGATGAGGTCGCGCAGGACGATCTCGGCGAGCTGGAGGTCGATGGGCTGCCGGTTGAGCGACGCGAAGGCCGTCACGCGGATCAGGGCGCCCTCGAGCTCGCGGATGTTGCGCTCGATGCGGTCGGCGATGAACTCGAGCACCTCGGGCGGCGCGGCCATCCGCTCGCCGGCGGCCTTCTTGCGCAGGATCGCGATGCGCGTCTCGAGCTCGGGCGGCTGGATGTCGGTGATCAGGCCCCACTCGAAGCGGGTGCGCAGGCGGTCCTCGAGCGTCTCCAGCCGCTTGGGCGGCCGGTCGGAGGACACGACGATCTGCTTGTTCGCGTTGTGCAGGGTGTTGAAGGTGTGGAAGAACTCCTCCTGGGTGCCTTCCTTGCCCTCCAGGAACTGGATGTCGTCCACCAGCAGCACGTCGACGTCGCGGTAGCGGCGCTGGAACGCCACCTTGCGGTCGTCGCGCAGCGAGTTGATGAAGTCGTTCGTGAACTCCTCGGTGGACACGTAGCGCACGCGCATGCCGGCGAACAGGCGCTGGGCGTAGTGCCCGACGGCGTGCAGCAGGTGCGTCTTGCCGAGTCCGGAGTCGCCCCAGACGAACAGCGGGTTGTAGGCGCGCGCCGGGGCCTCGGACACCGCGACGGCGGCGGCGTGCGCGAAGCGGTTCGAGGCGCCGATGACGAACGTGTCGAACGTGTACTTCTCGTTGAGCCGTGTCTGGGAGCGCGGTGCGCCGCGGGCCGGGTCGGGGCCGGTGTCGCGCATCCCGCCCATCGGCTCGCCGGGCCCGCGCGGAGGCCAGATCTCCTGCACCGCGGCGAGCCCGTCGCGGACCTCGTCGACCTCTTCCTCGGGGTGCGACCGGTCCGGGTTGTGCGTCACGCGCCCGACCCCGGCGGCCGCGGCGATCGCCTCGGCGCGGTGGGACGAGGTGGTGGCCGACAGGTACCCGGTGTCCGGGCCGTGGTGCCCGTTGCCGGCGTGGTCGCCGTCGGACGACGGCATCGAGAGCCGCGGCAGCGGGGACGTGGTCGGCCCGACCTCGGGGGCGGGGCGGGCGCTGTGGTCCACCCGCACCGCCAGCGAGACCGGCCGGCCGATGTGGCGGGAGAGCGCGGCGACGATCGGGTCGCGCAGCGCGCGCTCGATGGCCTCCTTGGCGAACTCGCTCGGGGCGGCCAGCAGGGCGGTGTCGTCGAGGAGCCCGAGGGGGCGCGTCACCCGTACCCAGGCACGCTGCTGGGGGGAGAGCGCGGCACCCTCGACGGAGCCCGCGGTGAGTTCGGCGACGACCTGGCCCCAGGTCTCGTCGAGGTCGAAGAGCTGGTCCGACACCGGGCACCCCCTCCGTCCCCTGCCCGCTGTGTGCGCTCGCCCGACCGGCCGAAGGCGCACGCATCCACAGTTCTGTCCACAACTGTGCACGACGTCGTACGGACGGTGGCGCGCGGGTGCGGGGCGGCCCCCCGGCGCCCGGGCTCGGTTCCGGTCGACGGCACGGTGAGCGCGGGGCGAAGGCCGCGTCCTCGACGGGTGAAGGACGCTAACAAGCGTCCGGCAGGGCCCACAACCTCCCCCCGGACGGCGGTGTGGGCCGTGCGGCGACCGGGGTGCGCGTCCTCGGCCCGCCACCGGCTACCCTTGTCCCGACCGGAGTCGGCACCCGAGGGGTGGTCGGCACTGACCGTGGCGCCGCGATCACGTGGCGCGTGGGAGCAGGAGAACCCGAAAGTGGCCAAGGGCAAGCGCACGTTCCAGCCGAACAACCGTCGGCGTTCCAAGACGCACGGCTTCCGGCTGCGCATGCGCACGCGCGCCGGCCGAGCGATCCTCGCCGCCCGTCGCCGCAAGGGCCGCGACCAGCTCAGCGCCTGATCGGCGCCACCGGCCCGAGCGGCCGGCACGAACTCCTCGACGGGACCGCTCCCTCCGGACGCGGTCCCGTCGTCGTGTGTCGGGCCCCGCGTCGTCCGGTGCTGCCGCGTCGGTGCCGTGTCTGCGCCCCTCCCGCTGCCGTGCTCCCCCGCCCCCGCCGCATCACGCGGCCCCAGGACTTCCGCCTCGTGCTGCGCCGGGGCCGTCGCGCCGGGCGTCGCCGCCTCGTGGTGCACGCGCTCGCGGCCCCGACGGCGTCCACGGCGTCCGCACCGGAGCACCCCGCCCGGGCCGGCCTCGTCGTGGGACGGGGCGTCGGCCCGGCCGTCACGCGCCACCGCGTGAGCCGGCAGCTGCGCCACCTGCTGCGCCCGCGCCTCGAGAGCCTGCCGCCCGGCACCGACCTGGTGATCCGCGCTCAGCCCGCCGCGGCGGGCGCGACCTCGTCGGAGCTCGGTGACGACCTCGACGCCGCCCTCGCGCGGCTGGGTCTCACCGGGCCGCGGCTCACGGACTGAAGAGGTAGTTGCGCTCGGTGTCGACGATCCCCGCGACGGGCCGCCAGGCCCCTGCCATCCTCCTGCCGGCGGACCAGGTGTGCGCCCGGTACCCGAGCGCGCCGGTGAGGCGGGCGAAGAGCTCGTCGGCGCCCACGCCGTACTTGCGGGTGTGGCGGTCCTCGATCTCGAGCAGCAGGTGCGGGCGGTGAGTCGCGAGCAGGCCCGCGGCGCCGTCCAGCAGCGCCCCCTCGGCACCCTCGACATCGGCCTTCACCAGGGTCACGCGCTCGATGCCGAGGTCGGCGACGATCGAGTCGAGGGTCTCGACGGCCACGGACTCCAGCCGGTGCCCGGCGAACTCGCGGTTCGGGCCGGCGTCCCGCGCCCCCGCGGTGAGGTAGGCCCGGCCGTGCACGGGCAGACCGCGTCGCCGGGGCACCGAGAGGTGCGCCGTCCCGGGCGTCGCGCCGAGGGCGATGCGGTGCAGCGACACCCAGGACAGGCCGGCCGCGCGCACGCCGAGCCCGAGCGCCCGGTGGGCCCCGTGCTGGGGCTCGAAGGCGTGCACGGCGCCGTCGGGTCCGACGAGGTCGGCGAGCACGTGCGTGTAGAGACCGAACTCGGCTCCGACGTCGAGGCAGACGTCGCCCGGCCCGACGACGTCGGCCAGGCCGAGGATCTCCTTCTCGACGACCGAGCCCCGGCGGGCGACGGCCGAGAGGGCGGAGCGGACGACGCGCGAACGGCGGGTGCCCCGGGCGGTCCGTTCGGTGGGAGGGCCTCCGGCGATCGACACGGCGCGGATGCTCCCACGGTGCTCCGGACACGTTCGGGCGGCGGTCGCTTCCGGGCCCGTGGACAGGCACCATGGAGGCGACGACTGTCGTCCGCCCGGCGGACGGTCCGGTCGGAGACGAGGAGGACGGCATCGGTGGAGGACCGAGCACCGGTGCGCGCCGCACCGGCGACGGGATCCCCGGTGCCTCCTGCCGCCCCGGATCTCCCCGCAGACGGCCCCGACACCCCCGCTGACACCCCCGCGGCCCGGCCGTCGATCGCGGTCCGGGTGCTCGTCGCGGTGCTGGGCTTCTACCGGCGCTGGATCTCGCCGATGTTCCCGCCCTCGTGCCGCTTCCACCCCACCTGCAGCGCCTACGGGATCGACGCGCTGCGCACCCACGGGGTCGTGATCGGCACGGGGTTGACCCTGGTCAGGGTGGCCAAGTGCGCCCCCTGGCACCCTGGAGGCCTGGACCCGGTGCCACCCCGCGGGCACCGGACGTGGTGCGGGTGGCCCCGCCGCGCCACCGACACGGGGGCTGACCCCCACACCGAGGAGCGAGAGTCGTGCTGAACTTCATCTACTACCCGGTGTCGGCCATCATGTGGTTCTGGCACGAGGTGTTCGGCTTCCTCCTCGGTCCCGCCAGTGGCCTCGGCTGGGCGCTGTCGGTGATCTTCCTCGTCTTCACGCTCCGGGCCCTGCTGATCAAGCCGTTCATCAGCCAGGTGCGCTCGATGCGCAAGATGCAGGAGTTCCAGCCGCAGATCAAGAAGCTGCAGGAGAAGTACAAGAACGACCGCACCAAGCTCGCCGAGGAGATGCAGAAGCTCCAGAAGGAGCACGGGGTCAACCCCCTCGGCGGCTGTCTCCCCCTCCTGGTGCAGCTGCCGGTCTTCATCGGCCTGTTCCACGTGCTCCGCGGGTTCCAGCCGAACTACCCGTACAACTACGTCTTCGACCGCGCCGACATCGAGTCGTTCACCAACGCCGACATCTTCGGCGTGCGGCTGAACGAGGCGGTCGCCGGCGGGATGCAGTCGCTGGGCACCTTCAGCTTCAACTTCGGTGACTTCCAGGCCCACGTCCTGCCGGTGGCCCTCCCGCTGATGATCCTCGCGGCGGTCGCCACCCACTTCACCGCGCGCGTCTCGCAGCAGCACCAGAGCCCGGCGGCCGCGGCGAACCCGCAGGCGGCGATCATGGGCAAGATCACGATGTGGCTGTTCCCGGCCGGTCTGCTGGTCTTCGGTGTCTTCTTCCCGATCGCGATCCTCATCTACTTCCTGAGCCAGAACACCTGGACGCTCACCCAGCAGTTCCTCATCTACCGCAAGATCGCCCGCGAGGAGGAGGAGAAGCGCGAGCAGGCGCGCGAGCAGCGTGACGCGCTCGCCCCGCGGCCCGGTCAGAAGCCGCAGCGCCAGCGCGCGGCGGACGCCGACGCCGACGTGAGCGACGACCTCGTGGCCGACGGCGAGGTCGTCGAGGGCCCCGCGCCCAGCGCCGCACCGAAGCCCGGCGCGAAGCCCGCCAACAAGAAGGCCGGAGGCGGCTCGGGCCGCCGTGCCCCCGGCAAGGTCGGACCCGCCCGCTCGGGCGGACGGCAGACCTCGGGCAACGCCTCCCCCGGCAAGGTCGGGGCGAACGGCTCGGCGAACGGGTCCGGCAACGGCTCCCCCCACGGCTCCGCGAAGAACGGCGGCAAGGGCGGCGGCAACGGCGCGGGCGCCAAGAACGGACAGCTCGCGTCGTCGGGCCAGGGCAAGCGCCCGAACAACAAGAAGAAGAAGTAGAGCCACGCGGACGGCCTCCGGGCCGTCGCGACCCCGGCCCGACGCGCGTCACCCGCAGCGCGGACCGGACCACGAACCCGCACGCGCGCGACGGTCGGCGCGACGCGTGCCAGGAGAGGCCCCGGTGGGGCCCGGCGGAAGGAGACGGCGTGTCGGAGACGGTGACGTCGCAGGACCAGGACCAGGCGGAGGACCAGACCGGGGCGGAGGCCGGCGCGGAGACCGGGAGGCCCCCGGAGGACGCGTCGCGCGCGGAGCGCAGCTCGGAGGACCAGCTGGTCCGCGAGGGCGACATCGCGGGTGACTACCTCGAGCGGCTGCTCGACATCCTCGACTTCGACGGGGACATCGATCTCGACGTCGAGGCCGGGCGCGCCGTCGTCAGCGTGGACGGCGGCAAGGACCTCGAGAAGCTCGTCGGCGCCCGCGGCGACGTCCTCGAGGCGCTGCAGGAACTCACGCGCCTGGCGGTGCAGCAGTCGACCGGCACCCGCAACCGCCTCATGCTCGACGTCGCCGGCTGGCGCTCGCAGCGCCGGTCGGAGCTCACCGACCTCGGACGCACCGCCGCCTCGGAAGCGAAGGACACCGGGCACCTCCAGCGCCTACGGCCCATGACGCCGTTCGAGCGCAAGATCGTGCACGACGCGGTGGCCGGGATCAGCGGGGTGCGCAGCGAGAGCGAGGGCGAGGAGCCCCGCCGTCGCGTCGTGGTCCACCCGACAGAAGGCTGAGCACGCCGTGGCGCGCACGAGGGGTCCGGCTCCGGACGTTCCACGTGGAACACGGGCATGAGCACCACCCGTGGGGAGTCCGCGGACGGGGCCGGCCCGGGCGAGCCGGCCCCGACCGCCGCCGGGGAGGTGCCCGCTCCGCCCGCGGCTGCGTCGGCGGTGTTCGGTGACCGCCTGGCGGCCGCGGAGCGCTACGTCGCGATGCTCGCCGGCCCCGGTCAGGACCAGGGCGTCATCGGCCCGCGCGAGCTCCCCCGCCTGTGGGAACGCCACGTGCTCAACAGCGCGGCGGTCGGCGAGGTCCTCCCGCTCGACGCCACCGTGGTCGACGTCGGTTCCGGCGCCGGACTCCCCGGCATCCCGCTGGCGCTCGCGCGCCCGGACCTCCACATCACGCTCCTCGAGCCGATGGCCCGCCGGGTGGCGTGGCTCGAGGAGGTGATCGCCGAGCTCGGGCTCCCGGTCGCCGTCGTCCGGGGCCGGGCCGAGGAGCGGGAGGCCCGCCGCCAGTGCGGGGAGAGCGACGTCGTCACGGCCCGCGCCGTGGCCCCGATGGGGCGACTGACCACCTGGACGCTCCCTCTGGTGAGGCCGGGTGGGACCCTGGCGGCGATGAAGGGCGCGAGCGCCGCCGGTGAGGTGGAGCGCGACCTGAAGGAGATTCGCGCGGCGGGCGGGGAGGACCCCCGGGTGGTGCGGTGCGGCGTGGGAGACGCCGCCACCACCGTCGTGCTGGTAAGCCGGAGCGAGCGACGCGGCCCGTCCCCCGGTGCCGGACGCCGCGCACGCGGCAGGAAGGATCGAGCCCGTGACCGATCGACCGACGTCCGGCCGCACCGTTCCACGTGAAACCGCTCGCTCCGGCGAGCGCCCGTCCGCGGAGAAGGTCCGCGAGGCGGTCAGCGACGCCGCCGCGAGCGCCGGTGCCGGAGTGCTCGGCGCGGGTGAGGTGCTCTACCCGGGTGGCGACGAGGGGCTGACCCCGATCGCGGAGGAGGCCGCCCGTGCGGCGCGCGTCCTGCACCCCGAGGACCACCGTCTCCCCCGCCCCAGCGAGCGCCGGGTCATCACCGTCGCCAACCAGAAGGGCGGCGTCGGCAAGACCACCAGCGCCGTCAACCTCGCGGCCGCGCTCGCGCTGCACGGGGCCAGGGTGCTCCTGATCGACCTCGACCCCCAGGGCAACGCGAGCACGGCACTGGGCGTCGACCACCGCAGCGGGACGCCCTCGGTCTACGAGGTCCTCCTGGGCGAGATGACCATCGACGAGGCCGCCGCGGTCTGCGAGCGCTCCCCGGACCTGCTCTGCGTCCCGGCGACGATCGACCTCGCCGGCTCGGAGATCGAGCTCGTCTCGATGATGAACCGCGAGTCGCGGCTGAAGAACGCGCTGACCACCGAGGCGCTGGACCGGCTCGACGTCGACTACGTGCTCATCGACTGCCCGCCGTCGCTCGGGCTGCTCACGCTGAACGCGATGGTCGCGGCGCCCGAGATCCTCATCCCGATCCAGTGCGAGTACTACGCGCTCGAGGGCCTGAGCCAGCTCCTCAACAACATCGCGCTCGTGCAGTCGCACCTCAACCCGCGGCTGCACGTCTCGACGATCCTGCTGACGATGTACGACGGGCGCACCAAGCTCGCCGACCAGGTGACCTCCGAGGTGCGCACCCACTTCGGCGAGGTCGTGCTCCGCACGGTCATCCCCCGCAGCGTCAAGGTGTCCGAGGCGCCCGGCTTCGGCCAGACCGTGCTGACCTACGACCCGGGCTCGCGCGGGGCCATGAGCTATCTCGACGCGGCCCGCGAGGTCGCCGCGCGCAGCGGTGTGCGTCGTCAGACCGAGGGTGCCGAGGGGGCGCGATGAGCGAGCGACAGGACGCCGGGGGCCCGTCGACGATGAACGGACCCGCGCGCACCGAGCGGCGTGGCGGGCTGGGACGCGGTCTCGCCGCGCTCATCCCCACCGGCCCGCCGGAGGACGCCGCCCCCGCCCCGTCGCGGCACGGGCTCGGCAACCGCGCCGCCGACGTCGTCTTCGGCGCCCGACGGTCCGACGAGGAGCCCGGCGACCTCGCCACGACCGGTGATGGTTCCACGGGAAACACGGCGGACATCGCCGCCATGGTCCCGGGCGAGGCCTCGGGCGAGGTGGCCGGCGCGGTGTACCGCGAGGTGCGGATCGACGGGATCCGCCCCAACTCCCGGCAGCCGCGCCAGGTCTTCGACGAGGAGGCCCTCGTCGAGCTCGAGCACTCGATCCGCGAGTTCGGGCTCCTGCAGCCGATCGTGGTCCGCGAGCTCGCCGTGCCCGAGGCGGGTGCGGACGGCGGCCCGTCCCTCACCCACGAGCTCGTCATGGGCGAGCGGCGCTGGCGCGCCGCGCAGCGCGTGGGCCTGGAGCTCATCCCCGCGATCGTGCGGCACACGCCGGACGACACGCTCCTGCGGGACGCGCTGCTCGAGAACATCCACCGGGCCCAGCTCAACCCGCTGGAGGAGGCGGCGGCCTACCAGCAGCTGCTCACCGAGTTCGACGTCACGCACGAGCAGCTCGCCGACCGCATCGGGCGCAGCCGCCCGGCCATCACCAACACCATCCGCCTGCTGCGGCTGCCCGTGGCGGTGCAGCGCCGGGTCGCGGCGGGCGTGCTGTCCGCGGGCCACGCGCGGGCGCTGCTCGGTCTCGAGGACCCGGGCGCGCAGGAGGAGCTGGCGGCCCGCATCGTCGCCGAGGGGCTCTCGGTGCGCGCGGCGGAGGAGGCCGTCACGCTCGCGCGCGGCGGCACGCCGAACGCGGGCAAGCGGGCACCGGCGCGCAAGCCGATGCACGCGCCGGGACTCCAGGACCTGGCCGAGCGGCTCTCCGACACGTTCGACACCCGCGTGAAGGTCGAGCTCGGCCAGCGCAAGGGACGGATCGTCGTCGAGTTCGGCTCGGTGGACGATCTGGAGCGCATCGCGCGCCTGATGGGTCGGGACCCCTCCTCGGGCTCCTGACCTCGGGGGTGGTCGGCGGGGCCCTCTCCGTCGATCTGGGGGCGCCCTGAGATCGACGGAGAGACCGGGCGCCTGGTCGGGGCCGCGTCATCGCACGACACGAGAGGTGGTCGTCCGGACGGGCGACCCCGTGATCGGGACCCGGCGAACCGGGCACCGTATCCTCTCGGACGAAGACGGTCGGGGAAGGCGGGTCGCGTGTCGCGGAGCTGTGTCGGGGTCACTCTCGACAACATCGAGGAGCTGCCCAAGCAGTGTCGGCGCTGCGTGTACTGGGAGATCCCGCCGCACCTGAGCGACCAGGCCGAGGAGTTCGGCACGGTCGAGCTCGAGAAGGAGGCCTGGGTCTCCGGCGTCCTGCTCGAGTGGGGCTCCTGCGGGCGGATCGCCCACGTCGACGGCGTCCCGGCCGGCTTCGCGTTCTTCGCGCCGCCCAACGTGGTGCCGCGCGCCGCGGCGTTCCCCACGTCGCCGGTCTCCGCGGACGCGGTCCTGCTGTGCGGCGTGCACGTGATGCCGGACTTCGCCGGCGAGGGCATCGGCCGCCTGCTCGTCCAGGACGTCGTGCGCGACCTGACCCGCCGCGGCGTCAAGGCCGTCGAGGCGTTCGGTGACGACGCCGAGCGCCCCCGCGCCGAGGCCCACGGTCGCACCGAGCGCGGCACACCGACCTGCGTGCTGCCGGCGGCGTTCCTGCGCAACGTCGGCTTCAAGACCGTGGCGCCGCACGCACGCTGGCCGCGGCTGCGCTACGAGATGCAGACCGGCTTCAACTGGAAGGAGGACGTCGAGGCCGCCATCGCCCAGCTGCTGGGCTCGGTGACGATCTCGACGGCCCCGGCGGCGTCGCCGCAGCCCGCACGGGTGTGCTCGGGGTCCTGACCGACCTCCCGGCCCGCCGGGGGTGGCTCACACCCCGGCGGGGCGGTTGCTCTCGCGCTGGAGGACCTCGGCCCAGGTGAAGGTGCCGGTGGGCTTGTCGTCCTGGCCGAGCAGGTAGAGCCGCTTGACCGCGACGAGGATGCCCTCGGCGACGACGTCCCGGAAGCCGGGGTCGAGCAGCGCGGCGCGGTCGCGCTCGTTGGTGAGGTAGCCCATCTCGACGCGCACCGCGGGCATGCGCGTGAGACGCAGCAGCTCCCAGGGCCGCGGGTGCACGCCGCAGTCGAGCATGCGGGTGCGGGCGAGCAGCTCGCGGTGGATGAAGCCCGCGAGCGCCTCGCCCACCGTGGAGGTGGCGCCCGTGCCGGTGCCGAAGTGGAACGCGGCGAGGCCGTTGGCGGCGGGGCTCGCGTTGGCGTCGACGTGCAGCGAGAGCACGACGTCGGCACCCGCGGAGTTCGCGAAGCCGGCGCGCTCGGCGTCGGTCGGGCAGTCGTTCGGGCCGTGGGAGAGCAGCGCCTCCATGCCGGCGGCGGCCATGCGGCCCTCGAGGCGGCGGCCGATGTCGTCGACCAGCCCCGCCTCGGTGATGGCGTCGGCCCCGCTGCCCACGGACACGCCGCGGTCGGCGCCGCCGTGGCCCGGGTCGATGACGATGCGCTTGCCCGAGAGCCGGGGGCCGGCGCGGTGCAGGCGCTCCTGCTCGCGCAGCAGGCCCGGGCGGCCACCGGTGACCTTGCGGCCGAGGTAGCCGAGGTGACGCAGCGTGCGGGGCCCGCACATGCCGTCGGGGCTCATGCCGTAGTCGCGCTGGAAGCCGCGCAGGGCCTGCTCGGTCTGCCGGCCGAACACGCCGTCGGCGCGCCCGGAGTCGTAGCCGAGCTCCAGGAGTCGCTCCTGGAGGGCGAAGACGTCGTCCCCTGTGAGGGGGGACGCGGCGTTGAGCAGCAGCATCCGGTCGCCCAGGGCCCAGCGCGCGTCGCGCAGGGCGCGGTACGTGGCGGGCCCGACGATGCCGTCGGTGATCAGGCCACGGCGCTGCTGGAAGATGCGGACGGCGTGCTCGAGCTGCTCGTCGAACAGCACCGGGCCGGGGCCCGTGGGCTCCACGATGCCGAGCGCCTCCAGTGCTGCGCGGACCTCGGCGACCGGCGGGCCGGCGTCACCGCGGCTCAGCAGCTGCATGCAGTTCGCTCCCGATCGTCGCGCCCGGGGGCCGGGCGCCAGGTGTGGTCGCACTTCACTGGCGCCTCATTGTGCCCTGCCGGGACCGTCCCGCCGCGCAGCGGGGCGCCGCGGGGGGTCACGGTCGGGCCACGACGGGCGGACACGCCCAAGCGCCGGGCGGCCGCCACGGAGGGCGGCCCCCCGGCGCCGGTGCGACGAGCGGCAGCGATCAGACCGACGTGGACCGTCAGGCCAGGACGTCGGAGAGGTCGTCGAGCAGGACCGACTTCGGCTTGGCGCCGACGATCTGCTTGACCGGCTTGCCGTCCTGGAAGACGAGCAGCGTCGGGATCGACATGACCTGGTAGTCCCGCGCCGTGGCCGGGTTCTGGTCGATGTCGAGCTTGGCCACCGTCAGCTTGTCGCCGTGCTCCGCGGCGATCTCCTCCAGCACCGGGGCGACCATCTTGCAGGGGCCGCACCAGGTGGCCCAGAAGTCGACGACGACGGGCTTGTCGCTGCCGAGCACCTGGTCGGCGAAAGTGGCGTCGGTGACGTTCACGGGGGCGCTCATGCGCTGGTTTCCTTCCGGTGGAGCGGGTCGAACGGGATCAGGAGGGAGCGGGAACGGCGTCTCCGGCGGGCTCGGGGGATCCCTCGTCCACCGAACCACCGTTGCTGCGCGGGGTGTCGGAGCCCCCGGTCGAGGCGCCGATCGAGGCCAGGCCGTCCACCTGCCCACCGTCCACCCCGGGGGTGGGCGGCGGGGCGGTGTCGACGGCCGCGTCGGCGGTCTCGGCGAGCCAGCGCTCGGCGTCGAGCGACGCCTGGCAGCCGCTGCCGGCCGCGGTGATGGCCTGGCGGTAGGTGTGGTCGACGAGGTCCCCACAGGCGAAGACGCCGGGGATGTTGGTGCCGGTGCCGGGCAGCGCCACGCGGACGTAGCCCTCGTCGTCGGTGTCGACGACGTCGCGGACGAGCCCGGAGCGCGGGTCGTGGCCCACGGCGACGAAGAAGCCGGTCACGGCCAGCGTCTCCTCCTCGCCGGTGACGGTGTCGCGCACCCGCACACCCTCGACGGTCGTGTCGCCGAGGACCTCCTCGACCACCGTGTTCGTCCGGATGGTGATCTTCGGGTCCTGGCGCGCACGCTCCAGCATGATCCCGGAGGCCCGGAACTCGCTGCGCCGGTGCAGGATCGTGACCGAGCTGGCGAACCGGGAGAGGAAGGTGGCTTCCTCCATCGCGGAGTCGCCGCCGCCGACCACGACGATGTCGTGGTCGCGGAAGAAGAAGCCGTCACAGGTCGCACAGGCGCTCACGCCGCGCCCCAGCAGCTTCTGCTCGCCGGGAACGCCCAGGTAGCGGGCCTGCGCGCCCATCGCCAGGATGACCGCCTTCGCGCGGTGGTCGGTGCCGTTGACACGCACCGACTTCACGTCGCCGGTGAGGTCGAGGGACTCGACGTCCTCCGGCCGCAGCTGCGCGCCGAAGCGCTCCGCCTGGCGTCGCATGCGGTCCATGAGCTCGGGGCCCTGGATCTCGTCCGCGAAGCCCGGGTAGTTCTCGACTCCCGTCGTGGTCATCAGGGCGCCGCCGAACTGGCTGCCCTCGAAGACCACCACGTCGAGCTGGGCGCGCGAGGAGTACACCGCGGCGGTGTACCCGGCCGGTCCCGAGCCCACGATGATGACGTCGTGGATGGTCTGGTCGCTCACGTGTGCGTCAACGCCCGGGACGGCCACAGGATTCCCCGTGCGGTGCCGCTCACCGGCCGACGAGCGTGTCGGACAGGGTGAGCGGTGCCCCGGCCGCGCAACCGGGCTCCACGACGAGCACCCGGAACCGGGCGGCCACCCCGGTGGGCAGCACGAACAGCACGCCCGCCCGGCCGTCCACGACGACCTGGCGTGCGCCGACCGGTCGAGAGCCGGCGGGGACCCCGTGCGCCCCCAGGCAGCCCGCGAGTCGTCCCGGATCGCCGAGCGGTCCGTAGTCGGAGCGGCCCAGACCGGCCCGCAGCGCCGACGGCCCGTCGCCCCCGGCCAGGACGGGCACCTCGGGGGCCGGGGTGGTCGGCAGGGCGCTCGGGGCCGGGGCACCGGCCGGCGCCGTGGTGGTGAGCACCCCGACGAGGACCGCCGCGACCACGGCGGCGGCCGCGACGAGGACCAGGACGGTGCGTCGGCCCGTCCGCCGGCCCGGGCCGGGCGAGTCGGCGGTGGTCGGTCCGGGTGTGTCGGCGGGCACCCCGCCGCGCTCGGCCGCGAGGGCGGCGTCGATGTCGGCGAGCAGGCCGGAGGGCATCGGTGGCGTGCGCTCGCCGTACGCGGCGAGATCGGCGCGCGTGCGGGCCAGCGCGGTGGCCACGGCGGGGTCCTCCGGGTCGGGCAGGTCGGGCAGGTCGGGCGGCTCGCCTGCGCGGTCGTCGGCGGCGTGCTGGTCGTCGGTCACGGTCCGCCTCCTGTCCGGTCGGCCCTGGTCGCGCTCCTCGTGGTTTGGACGTCGCCGGCGGCCCCGCCGTTCCCGGCGTCCTCCCGGTCACCCGGCACCGTCGTCGGGTGACGTGGCCGCAGGTGGCCCAGGAGGCCCGCCAGGCGGCCCCGCGCCCGGGCACAGCGGCTCTTCACCGTGCCCTCCCGCACCCCGAGGATCCGCGCCGCCTCGGTGATGGAGAACCCATGAACGTCGACGAGCACCACGGCCAGGCGCTGGCCGTCGGGCAGGGTCGCGAGGGCGTCCGCGACGGTGAGTCGGGTGAGCTGGTCGTCGACGCCGTCCCGCGGGGTGGGCAGGTCGTGGCCGGCGAGGGGCTCGGTGGAGCGCGTGCGGCGACGCCGGATCCGGTCGAGGCAGGCGTTCATCGTGATCCGGTAGAGCCAGGTGGAGACCTCGGACTCGCCGCGGTAGCGGGCGGCGCCGCGCAGCGCGGACACGAACGTCTCCTGGACCGCGTCCGCGGCGTCCTCGCGGTGGTCCAGCGTGCGGAACGCCAGCAGCCACAGCCGATCGGCGTAGCGGCGGACGATCTCGTCGAAGGCGCCGTCCTGCCCGGCGACGTGCGCGGCGAGGAGCTCGCGATCGCTGCGCGGGTCGGGCACGGGAGGTGACGCTAGCGAGCGGGCGCCGCCCGCCGTGGCCGTTCGGGGAAGCCCGCTCCGATCAGGGTCCGGCGCGCTGGATGCTGACGTCGGCCAGCTCGCTGACGTACCGGTCGTCGTCGTCCTGCCCCAGCGCCGTGATCCAGATCAGCAGGTTGCCGGTGGGCGGCGCGGCCTGCAGCGGGATGACCAGCACGTCCCCCTCCACCTGCCCGGCGCCGAGGAGCTGGGTCTGGGCCAGCGGGACGTCGGCGGTGGGCGCACTGCGGACCTCGATGCGCGTTCCCGGGCTGGGCGAGCGCACCGTCACCGACGCCACCGAGGCCGGCGTGGTGAACGTGCTCATCATCCCGATCCCGGGCTTGAGCGCCGGGAGCTGCTGGCGGTACTCGGAGGTGGACCACGTCGTCGACGGGTCGTTGTCGGCGGCGCGATTGATCCGCGTCGGGTTGTCCGGGCTGCCGGCCGGGCTGTAGACGGCGACGCTCGAGAGCTGCACCGGCCCGCCGGCCACCGGGGGCGGCGGCGAGACGGGGGCCGGCGACGGTGAGGCGGGGGCGGGGACCGGCGCCGGCGCGGGCGCCGCGGTCTCGGGGATCACGACCACGGGGGGTCCGGACGAGCCGCCGCCCGCCACGACGGTGATCACCTGGTAGGTGACGAAGCCGAGGATCGCGAGCGTCGCGAGGACCAGGGCGGTCACGCCGATGCGCAGCTTGCGGCGCCGCGCCGGGTCGGGGCCGGGCTCGGGCACGGCGTCGTCGTGCCACACCTCGGTGGGGTCGTCGGCGTCGATCGTCTGGCCGTTCTCGAGGACCGGCAGCAGCACGCCGTCGTCCTCGAGGCCCTCGCGCATCTGCGTGACGAGACGGTGCACCGCGGCCGCCGTCCGGATGCCGCCGTCCTCGTCGAGCGTGCGGTCGACCAGCGCGGCGAGCTCGACCGGCAGGTCGGGCCGCAGCTGGCGCGCGGGCACCGGGCCCCCGCCGGGCGCGTGCGGGGCGAGCCGCAGGCCGGCCGGGGCCTGGCTGCCCTCGGGGCCGGGCCAGCGGGCGGTGAGCATGAGGTAGAGCAGCGCGCCGAGCCCGTGGACGTCGTCGGCGTTCGTGGCCTCGCCGCGCGGCATCGGGAAGGCGAGCCGCGTCGCCGCCCGCGTGCTGACGCGCACGCGCTGCGGGTGGTCGAGGCCGAGGACGAGACCGGAGCGGTGGGCCGCGGCCACCGCGTCGGCCAGCGGCTCGATGACGCGCAGCGCGGTGCTGGGGCGCAGGGGACCGTCGGCGACGAGCTCGACGAGGTCGCGGCCCGGGGTCCACTCGGCGACCGCGGCCCCGAGCACGCCGGTGGGCAGCGGACTGCCGCCGGGGCGGACGACGTCGAGGATGCGCGCCGCGTGCGGGTGCTCGAAGTGCGCGGACCGCGTGGCCCGCGACAGCGCCGCCGAGGCGCGGGCGTCGCCCTGCCACGTCCCGACGAGCAGGGTGATGGCGACGTCGCGCTCCAGCATGACGTCCCGGGCCTTCCACATCGCCGCCTCGGCGCTGCGGTCGCGGCCGACCTCGGCCACGAGGCGGTAGCGGTCGGCGAGCAGGGTGCCGGGCATCAGCGGCCCGGCGGCCGGACGCCCCGGGGCGCCGCGGCCGGGGCGGCGGGGCGGCGCCGGGAACGGTCCGGACGGGGGCCCGGGCGGGCCGCCGGGTCCGGGCCTGCGCGCGGCGGGACCCCGCGGGGCACGGCCCGCGCCCCCGGAGGTGCTCGGCGCGCCGGGAGCGACGGTGCCGGTGCTGCCGTTGGTGGCGCCGTTCGTGCTGCCGTGGGAGGACGACGCGCCGCCGTCCCCGGCAGGCCGGTCGGAGGCGCGGGCGACGTGGGCGGTGGGCCCGTCGATCCCGACACCCGTGCGGGCGGGCGTGGAGGGCGGCGCGGTGGGCGTCGGCGGCGCGTCGCGGCCGGGCGTGTCACGCTCCGGCGTCGCGGGCCCGGCCGCGTCGGACGCGGGGCCGGTGGACGTGCGCTCCCCCGACGGCTCGCCGGCCACGTCCCTCACCTCCCCCTCGACGACGTCGGAGCCTACGGGACTCCGGTACCGCCTCGGGGGACGCCGGGGCACCGGTCCTGGTTGCGCCGGGCGGCCGGGACCACCCCGATGGCCGCTGTGACGCCGCCGTGTCACGGCGCCGGCGCGCGGCCCCGTCCGACCAGGCGCCGCAGCCGCGACACCACGGGGTCGAGCTCGGGCACCTTGAGCACGCGCATGGCCACCGCGACCACCACGAGGAAGACACTCGATCCGACCACCAGCACGAGCCACGACCGCAGGACGAGCGAGACGCCGCCGCCGACGAGGCGCTCGAGCAGCGTGACGCAGAGCACGGCGACGAGGACGGCCACGAGCGAGGCCAGGAGGGTCAGGACGAAGGTCCGGAGCACCCGGCGGGTGTCGAGGTGCCCGATGCGCACCCGCAGCCAGATGTTGCCGACGACCAGGCCGACGACGAACCCGAACGCGTTCACCGCGGCCAGCCCGAGCACGACCTGCTCCGGCGGCAGGAGCACCGGGCAGAGGTAGGCCATCGGGACCTTGACCGCGGTGATGACGACCATGATGAGCGTCGGGGTGCGGGCGTCGTTCATCGCATAGAAGACGCGCATCTGGAGCATGACGACCGCCATCGGCACCAGCCCGAACGCCGACGCGGCCATGGCGCCACCGAGCGAGGCGGCGCCCTCGGGGCCGGAGCGCCCGATGCTGAACAGCGCGATGCCGAGCTGCGAGCCGAACACCGTGAGCAGCGCACTCATCGGCAGCAGGGTGACCGTCGAGAGCCGCGAGCCGAGCGAGAGGTCGGAGACGACCTGGTCGAGGCGGCCGTTCGCGGCGGCGGCACTCATCCGGGGCATGAGCGCGGTGAGCAGCGAGACCCCGAGGACGCCGTACGGCACCTGGATGAGGAGCCAGGCGTAGCTGTAGACGGCGGGTCCGCCGTCGCTCGAGCCCGACGCGACGCGCAGGATCGCGGCGAGGCCGACCTGGCTGACGAGGACGTAGCCCACGACCCAGGCGGCCAACCCGCCGAACGCGCTGAGCCGCTGGTCCCAGCCGAAGCGCCACTTCCAGCGGAAGCCGACCCGGCGCATGGCCGGGAGCATCACGCCGGCCTGGACGACGATGCCGAGCGTGCTGCCGATCCCGAGCACGAGCAGCTGCGTGGTGGAGATGCCCACCTCGGGCGACGGGAGGAAGGCGTAGATGCCGAGCGCGATGAGCGCGACGACGTTGTTGAGCACCGGCGCCCAGGCGGCGGGACCGAAGTTGGCCCGCGAGTTGAGGATCGCCCCGAACAGCGCGCCCATGCCGTAGAAGAAGATCTGCGGGAGCAGCAGGTAGGCGAAGTCGGTGGCCAGCTCGAGGTCGGTGCCCGGGTCGAGGTAGGGCCGGATCAGCAGGGGTGCGGCGACCACCGCGATCCCGGTGGCCAGGGCGAGGCCGACGGAGGCTCCGGAGAGCAGCTTCTGGGCGAACCCCTCGCCGTCGTCGCCGTCCTCCTTGGCCGCCTGGACCAGCACCGGGATGACGACGCTGGTCAGGACGCCGCCGAGCAGCAGCTCGAAGATGATGTTCGGCAGGGTGTTCGCCACGTTGAAGGCGCTGCCGACGAGGTTGAGGCCGACGATCGCGGTCAGCCCGAGGGTCCGCAGGAACCCGGTCAGGCGGCTGACCAGCGTGGCGACGGCCATGCCGCCGGACGCCTTGACCAGGGCCTTGTCGTCGCGGCCGGCGTCGTCGACCGGCGAGCGCGGGGCCGGGACGGCCGGCGCGTCCTGCTCGAGCGGCGGGCGCGGGAGCAGGACGGTCTCGTCGTTCGAGCCGGCCACGCTCCACGAGGCGAGCGGGGCCGGACGGGCGACGCGCACGGTGCGCTCGTCACGGATCCCGGGCGCGGCGGACGCGGCCTCGGCCGCCTCCATCGCGGCGGTGGGGGCCGTCAGACCGGTGGTCGACGGTTCGGAGGCGGCCGCGCCGGCGGGCGAGCCGGGAGGGCGGGGCGGCGGTCCGCCGCGGGGCAGGGGCCGGGTGGGGTCCGCGGGCGGGGGGCCCGGCGGCGGACCGGGCGGTCCCGGCGGCGGGCCGGGTGGCGGGCCCGGGGGTGGTCCGGGCGGTGGCGGGCGTCCGGCACCGGCCGGCGGGGGCCGTCCTGGCGTGCGCGGCGGCCCGGGGGGCCCGGCCGGCGGGCGGGGCACGCCGGGCGCTCCCGCGGGTCCGGGCCCGTGCGGGGGTGCCGGCGGGGGTGTCGGCGGGCGTGCGGGCGGACCGGGTGGCCCGCCGCGGGGCTGTCCGGAGGGGGCCGGGCCAGCGGGGGCCGGGCCAGCGGGGGCCGGGCCAGCGGGGGCCGGGCCAGCGGGGGCCGGGCCGGCGGGGGCCGGGCCGGCGGGGGCCGGGCCGGCGGGGGGCCCGGGCGGAACGACCGGCGCGGCCGGACGGTCGGCGGGGCCGCCGGGCACGCTGAGGCCACCCGGACGGGTCTCGGGGCGCGCGTCCGACGGGGGCGGCGGCGGGACGACGTCCGGGACCTCGCGGCCGGTCTCGGCAGCGGGGTCGGCGGCGGGGCCTGCGTCGTCGCGGTCCTCGTCGGGCTCGCGGGAGGTCACCGTTTCTGCAGCTCGCGGTTCGTCAGGTCCAGCACGTCGGTCGGCGGGCCCGGTCCCCGGTGACGGTGGTTGCGCCGGGACCGGCGCGCCGCCCGCACCCGGCGAGCGATCCGTACGCTCGCCAGGATCACCAGCACGACGGCTGCGGACGCGGTCAACCACACCGTGATCGTGCCGTAGGCGGTCGATCGCAGCAGCAGACGAGCCGAGGGCCCGAGAGGTTCACCCCCCGGTGTCCGGGCCTGCGCGTCCACCGCGAACTGCCCCGCACGGGTCACCTCGACCTCGACCTGCACCTGGCGGCTGCCGAACGCCGGCACCGTGATGACGGGCAGCGGCCCGGTCCGCAACCCGTTCGTGGGCTCGAGCACGACCTCGACCCGGACGGCCACCGGCAGCCGGTTCTCGACGGTGAGGAGCAGGGGCGCGTCGTTGCTGCCCAGCGAGTAGGAGCCGGCGGGCTGCACGACCCGCACCAGCGAGCGCAGCTCGTCGATCTGCCGCTCGACGCCGCCGATCGCGGCCTCCTGGGCCGCCGGGTCGTCGCGCCACGCCGCGGAGAGGCTGCGCAGGACCCCGTCGGTGAGCGGCTCGACGAAGTCCGACGGCGAGGGGGCGCCGACGCCGTCGCGCTCGGTGGCGGCCAGCAGCTCCCGCTGGCGGTCGCGGACCTCGCCGGCCCGGGTGAGCACCGTCTCCCCGATCGCGTCGACCGCGTCGGCCGGCGCCGACGGCGAGGTGGCGGGCAGCGGCGTCGTGGGCCCGACCCCGCCGAGCAGGGTGCCGAGGTCGAGGGGGCGGGCGAGCCCGAGCCGCGTCAGGTCGTCGACGGCGCCGAGCAGGGCGCCCGCCTCGGCGGTGCTCGCGGCCCAGTCGAGCGGCGGGGCGACGACGTCGACGGGCGGGACCTCGTCGTCGGGGGTCTCCTGCAGCGCGCGCAGGGCGAGGATCCCGACGGCGTCCTGGGTGGCGAGGGCGCCCGAGGTGCCCGCGGGGCTCGTGGAGTCGCCGCCGTCGCGCCCGCCGGCACGGGGCGCGAGCGCGGTGGCGGCGAGCGGGTCGAGGCCGACGGCGGTGGCCGCGGCCCCGGGCGGGCCGGGGAGGCGGCCGAGGGCACCCGCGGGCAGCCCGCCCTCGAGCGCGTCGCCGTCGAGGAGCAGCGACCGGGTGCCGCCCCCGGTGAGGTCGGCGAGGCTGCGCTCGTCGACCACCCCGTCGGCAGGCCACACGGTGTCCGGGACCGGCGTGGTGCCGAGCAGCTCGGCGACGCGGCGCGTCCCGGTGGCGACGGCGGCGGTGGTCAGGTCGGTGAGGTTGCCGCGGGCCGTGGCGACGAGGTCGGTGCCGGCGTACGGCAGCGCGGTCACGCACCGCCCGCGGGCCTGGGCGCGCAGCGCGTCCAGCCACCGCCCGGCGGCATCGGCGCCCGCGCCGGCGACCGAGCCCCCGTCCGGCGTGCGCACCCGGTAGCCGGCGCTCATGGCCTCGGCGGTCTCGAGCAGGTCGGCGTCGACGGCGAGGCAGACCGACCGGGCGGCGGCGGACCCCGCGGGCGCGCTGCGTCCGAGCGCGTCGACCAGGCCCGCGAGGCGCCCGCCGGGGGCGAACGACGTCGCCAGGTCGTCGTCGGCGAGCAGGGTCGGTGCGCCCGGCACCACGGGGACGCGCCGCGGGCGGTCGGCCAGCGGGTAGAGCACGGAGACGCCGGCGGCCCGGCCGATCGCGGGCGCGGCGACGGGGCCGCCGCCCGGCACGCCGAGGACCGGGAGCAGCAGGCGGACCGCGCCGAGGCGCGTCGCGCCACCGGAGCCGAGGGCACCGTTCGCGTTCACGAGCAGCGGGTGGACGCCGGGACCGGCGAGGGCGAGCGAGCGGGCGGCGTCGCCCACCAGCGGCACACGCCGCGTGAACGGCACCTCCTGGCCCGGCGCGAGCACCCCGGCGATCTCGGTGAAGCCGGTGCGGACGGCCTGGGAGGACTCGTCGCCGCCGAGCGCGCCGAGCGCGGCCCGGCCGCCGGACAGGGCCGCGCCGCGCTCCAGGCGCACCCCGAGGTCGCGCACCGGGACCGCGGAGCGGTTGACCACCCGTCCCGAGACCACCAGCTCGCCGGGGCCGTCCGCCGTGACCACGCGCGGCGCCATGCCGTCGAGCACCACCGCGACCGGCTCGTCACCCACCGCGGGCGGCTCGGCCGCGCCCGCCGCCGGGGCCGTCAGGGCACCCGGGCCGACCAGGGCGAGGGGGAGCAGGAACGCGAGGACGAGGACGGCACGACGGAGGGCTCCCCGCGGTCGGCGGGGAGCCCTCACGCCGACTCCTCCAGGATTTGGGCCGCGCGCCGGACGAGCCGGCGTTCGTCGGCGTAGGCGAGCCGCGTGTCCAGCTCGGCCAGCGGCACCCACGCGACCTCGGTGACCTCGACGTCGGCGTCGGAGAGCTCGCCGCCGTGGGCCGAGAGCAGGTAGTGGTGCACGGTCTTGTGGATCCGGCGGTCCTCGGCCACGAACCAGTAGTCGATGCTGCCGAGGAACGCCCGCACGGACGCGATGATGCCGGTCTCCTCCTCGACCTCCCGCACCGCGGCCTGCTCGGCGGTCTCGCCGTCCTCCAGGTGGCCCTTCGGCAGCGACCAGAGCAGGCGACCGCGACGGTCGAGCCGGCCGATGAGGGCGGCACGGGCGCCGGAGGCGTCGACGACGAGGCCGCCCGCCGAGGTCTCGTCGACCGTGCGCATCCGCCGCCGGGAGCCCCGTCGGCGCCGGTCGCCGGACCGTCGCGACGGGGTGGACACGATCGCGATCGTACGGCGCCCGGGCGGTGACGGGGATGTGTCGGCCGTCCGACGGCGAGGTGTCGCCCGGGTCGTGCCCCCGTGTCCGGCCGGTGTCCCGTCCCCGGCCCGCCGTCGCGGTACGGTGACCTGCCGTGCCCGTTCCCGCCCAGGCCCCCTCCACGTCCACCGGCGCCGATCACACGGCGGTGGTGGAGATGCTGCGCTACTCGCCGGTCGCCGACGACCTCGCCGAGCGGTTCGCGGCGGCCGGACACCGGCTCTACCTCGTGGGCGGCAGCGTCCGGGACGCGCTGCTGGGACGGCTGTCGCCGGACCTCGACTTCACCACCGACGCGCGGCCCGAGCAGATCCAGGCCCTGGTGTCCGGATGGGCCGAGGCCGTGTGGGACACCGGCATCGCCTTCGGCACCGTGGGCGCCGTCCGGCGCGGCGTGACCTGCGAGATCACCACCTTCCGCGCCGACGCCTACGACGGCGTGAGCCGCAACCCCGTCGTCGCGTTCGGCGACTCCGTCGAGGGCGACCTCGTCCGCCGTGACTTCACGGCGAACGCCATGGCGTTGTCGCTGCCGGACCGCACCTTCGTCGACCCGTACGGCGGGCTCGCCGCCCTGGCCCGCGGCGTCCTCGACACCCCCACCGACCCGGAGACGTCCTTCGGCGACGACCCGCTGCGCCTGCTGCGCGGGGCCCGCTTCGTCTCCCAGCTCGGGTTCGAGGTCGCGCCGCGGGTGCGCGCGGCGATGGAGGCGATGGCGCCCCAGCTCGGACGGATCACCGCGGAGCGGGTGCAGGCGGAGCTCTCGAAGCTGATGCTCGGCGCGCACCCCCGGCGCGGGATCGAGCTCATGGTCGACACCGGGCTCGCCGACGTCGTGCTGCCCGAGGTGCCGGCGATGCGCCTGGAGATCGACGAGCACGCCCAGCACAAGGACGTCTACGAGCACTCGCTGACGGTGATGGAGCAGGCCATCGGCCGCGAGACCGACGGGCCGGACCTCGTCCTGCGCCTCGCCGCGCTGCTGCACGACATCGGCAAGCCGGCGACGCGCAAGGTCGAGCCGGGGACGCGGGTGAGCTTCCACCACCACGAGGTGGTCGGGGCCAAGATGACCCGCAAGCGCTTGCGTGAGCTGCGCTACCCGAAGCAGGTCATCGAGGACGTCGCCCAGCTGGTGTTCCTGCACCTGCGCTTCCACGGCTACGGCAAGGGCGAGTGGACCGACTCCGCGGTGCGCCGCTACGTCACCGACGCCGGCCCCCTGCTGGAGCGGCTGCACAAGCTCGTGCGCTCGGACTCGACGACGCGCAACAAGCGCCGGGCCGCGGCCCTGCAGCGGTCGTACGACGACCTCGAGGAGCGGATCGCCCGGATCGCGGAGGAGGAGGACCTCGCCCGCGTCCGCCCCGACCTCGACGGCAACGCGATCATGGAGCTGCTCGGGATCCCGCCGGGTCCGCTGGTCGGGCGGGCGTGGCGGCACCTCAAGGAGGTCCGTCTCGAGCGCGGCCCGCTCGACGACGACGAGGCCCGCGCGGAACTGTTGCGGTGGGCAGCCGAAGAGGGGATCGGGGCTCCCGGCGACGAGGGGGAACCGGAGAGCTGACGGAACCGGTCGGGGGGCGCCTGCGTCGAACCCCGTGTGGGATCCCCTGCGATCAGTTACGTCTTCGGCACCGGGCAGGACCCGGTGCACCACCACGTCTCCCCCGCCGACGTCGCGCTGGGCCCGGCAGGCCTCCGGGACGCCGTGGCCCTCGACTTCGACGGCGACGGGCGCGTCGACGACGCCCTCTGGGACGCCGACGGCGACGGCGCCGCCGACCGCTCGGTGCTCGACCTCGACGACGACGGCCGCCCCGACCACGCCTACGCCGACCCGTCGGGGCGGGGGCTGTGGGACGCGCGCGTGCCGTTCGCGGCCGGGCCCGGCCCGGCGACGGCCGGCGCCGCGCTGACCTGGAGCGACGTGCGCGGCCGGTCCGCGAGCGCCGCGCCCGCGGTCGACACCGACGGCGACGGGGTGCTCGACGGCGCGACCGTGGAGGCCGACCACGAGGACGGCACCGAGGTGGTGTGCGACCTCGACGGCGACGGGCGCGCCGAGCAGCTGCTCGTCGACGCCGACCACGACGGCCGGGCGGAGCTCGCCTACCTGTCGTCGGCCCTGTCCACCGAGCCGGGATCGCCCTCGGCCCGCTGGGACGTGCTGCTCACCGACACCGATGCCGACGGGGCGGTGGACACGCTGGTCGCCGAGGGGGCGGCCGGCTGGGTGCCGCCCTGAGCCGGCCCGCACGCCCGGCTGCGCAGGGCGAGCTCGTGCACCACCAGGCCGAGCAGGTAGAGGCCGGCGGCGAGCGCCAGCAGGAGCGGCGAGCGGCCACTCGGCGGGGCGAGGAACGCGGCGCCGGCGACGGCGGCGACGTAGGTGACGTTGAACGTGGTGTCCGACAGCGAGAACACCCGCCCGCGCACCGCGTCGCCCACCTCCGTCTGCACCGCGGCGTCGGAGCACAGCTTGATCGCCTGGCCCACGAGCCCGAGCACGAACGACCCGCCGAGGATCGTCGGCAGCGTCATCGGCAGGCCGAGCGAGAGCAGGGCTACCGCGGCGAGCACGAGCATGATCCGCACGGTGCCGGTGCGCCCCACCCGCCCGGTGAGCCACGGCGTCACCACCGCGGCGACGCCGAGACCGGCGGCCGCGGCCACCACCACCTCGCCCAGGCCGGCGATCCCGGCCTTCAACGGCCCGACGTCGGTGAGCGAGTTGCGCATGAGCAGCAGCACCACGAGCGTCGTGACACCGAACGCGAGGCGGTGCGCAGCGACCGCGCAGAACGCGGCGACGACGCCGGGGGCCTCACGGGCGGCCCGGGCGCCGTCGGCGAGCCCCGAGGCCACCGCGCGCAGGGCCTGCGCGGCCTCGCGGCGCTCGTCGGGACCCAGCGAGCCGCGGGCGATCGTCGTCGCCACCACGACGATGACCACCGACCCGATGCCCGCGACCATCGTCGTCCACGCGGCGTCGACGTCCGCCGGGCCGAGGAGCCCGCGCAGGCCGATGGCGCAGCCGGCGCCGATCGCGGCGGCGACCGCCCCGGACGTCGTGACCAGGGAGTTCGCGCCGACGAGGTGCTCGGAGGACACGACGTGGGGCAGCGCGGCGGAGAGCCCGGCCTGGATGAAGCGGCTCACCCCGATCGTCGCCAGCGCGCCGAGGTAGAGGGGTGGGCCGGTGATCCCGGCGAGCACGACGCCGGCGGTGGCGAGCGTCAGCACGCCGCGCAGGGCGCCCGCGACCACGAGGACGCGCCGCCGGTCCCAGCGGTCGAGCAGGGCGCCGGCGAACGGGCCGATCAGGGAGTACGGGAGCAGGACCGTCGCCAGGCCGAGGGCGACCATGACCGGGTCGGCCTCGCGCTCGGGGCTGAACAGCACCAGCCCGCCCAGCGCGGCCTGGAACACGCCGTCGCCCCACTGGGCGGCCAGCCGGACCGTCAGCAGGCGGCCGAATCCGGGGTGCAGGAGCAGCTCGCGGAGGCGTCCGGTGCGTCCCGTGGCCGGCGACGCGCCCCCGACCGTGGTTGCGGTCGTATCGGACGCGACGGGCACGGGCGCCCACGCTACGCGTCCGTTGGGTCCTGCCGCGTGGTGCTCCGGCGTCCGCCCGGCGCAGACCCCGGCGGCCGTTCCCCCGGTGCCCGCGACGCCGCTGTCACCCGTGTGTGACCGCGCGGTGACGCGCCCGGCACGCGTGCCGCCGAACACCCCACCGTGCCTGCCGCCCGCCCTCCCGGCGGTGCGACGATGGGCGTCGTGGCCAGTGGTGTGGAGGAACATCAGCAGGCCGAGGTCGAGGCGGGGACGCTCCTCGTCGCCGCGCCGACCCTGACGGACCCCAACTTCGCGCGGTCGGTCGTGTTCGTGATCGACCACCGGCCCGCCGGCACCCTCGGCGTCGTGCTCAACCGCCCCAGCGAGGTCTCGGTGGCCGACGTCCTGCCCACGTGGGGCCCGCACACCTCGACGCCGCACGCCGTGTTCGTCGGCGGCCCGGTCGAGCAGCGCACGGCCCTGTGCCTCGCGGCCCTGCGCGCCGGCGAGGACCCGGCGCGCACCGGCGGCGTGGTCGGCGTCCGCGGCCCCGTGGCGCTCGTGGACCTCGACGGCGACCCCGACGACCTCGCCCCCCGCGTCCGGGGCCTGCGCGTGTTCGCGGGCTACTCGGGCTGGGACCGGGGCCAGCTCGCCGGCGAGATCGGGCGCGGCGACTGGTACGTCGTCCCCGCCCTGCCCGACGACGTCCTGGCCCCGCCCGGCTACGACCTCTGGGGTGGCGTCCTGCGCCGCCAGGGCGTCCCCCTCGCCCTCCTCGCCACCCACCTCGCCGAGCCCCGGCGGAACTAGTCCCCGGAAGCAACGAACGCGCTGTTCGCTGCTTCTACGCGCGCGAACTCCCCGTTCGCTCGCCGCGCCGGGGCCGCCGACCGCGCCTAGCGTCAGGGCTGTGCGACGTGTCGAGCCAGGTCCGGGGCAGGAATCGGTGTGGGACTACCCCCGCCCGCCGCGGGCCGAGGCGGTGCGCCGGCGCGCGATCGTGACCCACGGCGGCACGGTCGTCGCCGACACCGACGACGTGGTCCGCGTGCTCGAGACCAGCCACCCACCGACCTGGTACCTGCCGCGCACCGCGTTCACCGAGGGCGTCCTGCGTCCCGCCCAGCGACGGACGGTGTGCGAGTGGAAGGGCACGGCGCGCTACGTCGACATCGTCGTGCCCGGCGTGGAGCCGCTGCGCGACGTCGGTTGGTGGTACCCGGAGGACGCCGTCTACCCCGTGCTCGCCGACCGCGTCGCGCTCTACCCCGCGCCGTTCGACGAGATCACCCTCGACGGCGAGCGCGTCGAGCCCCAGCCCGGCGGGTTCTACGGCGGATGGATCACCGCGGACGTCGTCGGCCCCTTCAAGGGCAGCCCGGGCACCTGGGGCTGGTGAGTCAGGCCTGTGTCCGGTCGCGCGGGCAGATCGCGCACGAGCCGCCGCACACCCCGGCGGCGGGTGCGCAGTCCGGCTCAGCCGGCTCGGGCGGCATGCACGACGTCGGCGGCAGGGCGGCGAGGGCCTCGTGCTCGGCCTCCTCGGCGGCCGCGAAGCGCGCGCCCACGATGCCGCCGGCCCCCAGCAGCCCGACGAGCCCGAGGCCGCCGAGCACCAGCATCGTCACGCCCGCGACCGTCGTCGCCGACAGCAGCGCCGCGCCGGCCCCCGCGAGCCCGACCAGGCCCGCGCCGACGAACGCCGGCGCGGCGGCACGGTTCGCGCGGCGGAAGGCGTCGACGCTGCCCATGGTCCACAGCGTCCGCACCCCGAGCACGCGGTTGCGGGGCAGCCGGTGGACGAGGGCGAGCGCGCCGGCGCCGCCCACGACGAGCGCCGCGAGGGTCAGGACCAGGGCCGGGACGATCACACCCCCAGAGTAGGCTCGATGTGGTCCTCGCGGGATCCGCGGTGCCCCCCTTGCCGGGGCGTGGCCCCGGGTCGACGGCGGATGCCGTGGCAGGTGCCGACCGGCCGCATCCGGAGGGCGAGGACCGCCGGTCGAGACCAGGAGGAACCCCCGTGACCGCCGAGCCCGAGGTGGCGCCGGACGTGCGACCCGACGCCGAGAGTGCCTCCGGTGTGCCGCCCCACCGCTACACCGCCGCGCTCGCCGGAGCGATCGAGCGTCGCTGGCAGGACCGCTGGGAGGCCGCGGACACGTTCGCCGTGCCGAACCCGCCCCCCGCGCCGGCCGGCGAGAAGTTCTACCTGATGGACATGTTCCCGTACCCCTCCGGCTCGGGCCTGCACGTCGGGCACCCGCTGGGGTTCATCGGGACCGACGTCCTCGGCCGCTACCTGCGCATGACCGGTCGCACGGTGCTGCACACGATGGGCTTCGACGCGTTCGGCCTGCCGGCCGAGCAGTACGCGGTGCAGACGGGCACGCACCCGCGCACGACGACCGAGGCGAACATCGCGCGCTACCGCCAGCAGATCCGCCAGCTCGGTCTCGCGCACGACCAGCACCGTTCGGTGTCCACCACGGACATCGACTTCTACCGGTGGACGCAGTGGATCTTCCTGCAGATCCACGGCGCCTGGTACGACGCCGAGGCCGACCGCGCGCGCCCGATCACGGAGCTCGAGGAGGAGCTGGCGGCGGGCATCCGCGCGCTGCCCGACGGCCGCGACTGGGCGACGCTGTCGCGTCCCGAGCAGGACCGCGTCCTCGACGACCATCGCCTCGCCTACCTCGCCGACGCCCCGGTCAACTGGTGCCCGGCGCTGGGCACGGTGCTCTCCAACGAGGAGGTCACCGCCGACGGGCGCTCCGAGCGCGGCAACTTCCCCGTCTTCCGGCGCAACCTGCGCCAGTGGATGATGCGGATCACCTCCTACGCCGACCGCCTGGCCGACGACCTCGACGGCATCGACTGGCCGGACTCGGTCAAGGCGATGCAGCGCAACTGGATCGGGCGCTCGCAGGGCGCGCAGGTGCGCTTCGCGTCGGACGCCGGCGACATCGAGGTCTTCACCACCCGCCCGGACACCCTGTTCGGCGCCACGTACCTCGTGCTGGCCCCCGAGCACCCGATGGTCGACGCGCTGGTCCCGGCCGCCTGGCCGTCGCCGCCCACCGGCGAGGAGCTCGACGGGCGCTGGACCGGCGGCGCCGACACCCCGGCCGACGCGGTCGCGCAGTACCGCAGCGTCGTCGCGTCGCGCTCGGACCTCGAGCGCCAGGAGGCCCGCGACAAGACCGGTGTCTTCGCCGGGGCGTGGGCCACCAACCCGGTCAACGGCGAGGCGCTGCCCGTCTTCGTCGCCGACTACGTCCTCATGGGCTACGGCACCGGCGCGATCATGGCCGTGCCGGGCCAGGACCAGCGCGACTGGGACTTCGCGACCGTCTTCGGCCTGCCGATCCGCCGGACCGTGCAGCCGCCGGAGGACTTCGACGGCGAGGCCTACGTCGGCGCGGGCGTGGCCATCAACTCCGCGAACGACGAGGTCAGCCTCAACGGCCTGGACGTCGACGCGGCCAAGACGGCGATCGTCGCGTGGCTGGCCGCCCGCGGGGCCGGCGAGTCGGTGGTGCAGTACAAGCTGCGCGACTGGCTGTTCTCCCGCCAGCGCTACTGGGGCGAGCCGTTTCCGGTCGCTTACGTCGCGGAGGGCGAGACCGACGGCGGGCCCTCGATCCCGCGCGCGCTGCCCGACGCCGACCTGCCCGTCCTGCTGCCCGACGTCGAGGACTACTCACCGAAGTCGTTCGCGCCGGACGACCGGGACTCCTCGCCGGAGTCCCCGCTGGCCCGCGCCACCGAGTGGGTCGCGTTCGAGGCCGACCTCGCCTCGGACCCCGAGCACGGCTGGACCGAGTACCTGCGCGAAACCAACACGATGCCGCAGTGGGCCGGCTCCTGCTGGTACTACCTGCGCTACCTCGACCCGCACAACACCGAGCGCTTCGTCGATCCCGACGTCGAGCGCTACTGGCTGGGTCCGCAGGGGCCGGGCGACCCGGGCGGCGTCGACCTCTACGTCGGCGGCGTCGAGCACGCGGTGCTGCACCTGCTCTACGCGCGCTTCTGGCACAAGGTGCTCTTCGACCTCGGCCACGTCTCGTCCTCGGAGCCCTTCCGGCGCCTGTTCAACCAGGGCTACGTCCAGGCCTGGGCCTACACCGACGCGCGCGGCGTCTACGTGCCGGCCGAGGAGGTGGCGGGTGACGCGGCGTCCGGATTCACGTGGAACGGCGAGTCCGTGCGCCAGGAGTACGGGAAGATGGGCAAGTCGCTGCGGAACGTGGTGACCCCCGACGAGATGTGCGACGCCTACGGCGCCGACACCTTCCGGCTCTACGAGATGTCCACCGGACCGATGGAGGCCTCGCGCCCCTGGTCGACCCGCGACGTCGTCGGCTCGCACCGCTTCCTGCAGCGGGTGTGGCGCCTGGTGATCGACGAGCAGACGGGCGACCTGCGCGTCGCCGACACCGAGCCCGACCGCGACACCCTCACCGCGCTGCACCGCGCGATCGACGGCGTGCGCACCGACCTGCCCGCGATGCACTACAACACCGCGGTCGCGAAGCTCATCGAGCTGGCCAACCACCTGACGAAGACCTACCCGTCGGGCGGCACGCCCCGCTCGGTGCTCGAGCCGCTGGTGCTCATGCTCGCGCCGCTGTGCCCGCACCTGGCCGAGGAGCTGTGGTCGCGTCTCGGGCACCCGGACACGCTCGCGTTCGCGCCGTTCCCCGAGGCCGACCCGGCCCTGCTGGTCGAGGACTCGACCGAGTACCCGATCCAGGTCAACGGCAAGGTGCGCTCGCGCATCACCGTGCCCGCGGCGGCCGGCGAGGACGAGGTCCGCACCGCGGCCCTCGCCGACCCGAAAGTCGCCGAGCTGCTCGCGGGCGCCGAGCCGCGCAAGGTCATCGTCGTCCCCGGGCGCCTGGTGAACGTCGTCCGCTGACGCCGGAGCGCGTCCGCGAGTTCCGCGCGAAGGCACCATCAGCCGGATGGAGCGGCGAGGGGTGCCCTTCGCTCTTCGGGGTCGCGCCCAGCGGGGCGTCGCCGTTTCGACCGATTCCTCGCCTGCGTCGACGGGTTCGTCGCCGGCGCGCTGGCGATCGAGATCCAGCGGCTGCTCCGGGAGGCACTCGCCCAGGCGCGCGCCCGCCCGCCTCCGGCCATCCGCCGCCGGTGATCACCACGAAACAGCGAAGGGCACCTCCCGCCGCTCTCTCCGGCTGGAGGTGCCCTTCGCGCGAAAACCAGGCCCGCGTGCGGTCAGCTGTCCTCGCCGCGGATGAACGACTCGACGCGGTCGTAGGCGATCGAGTCGCGGTACTGCTCGGGCGGGGACTTCATGAAGTACGACGACGCGCCGAGCAGCGGGCCACCGATACCGCGGTCCATCGCGATCTTCGCGGCGCGGACGGCGTCGATGATGATGCCCGCGGAGTTCGGGGAGTCCCAGACCTCGAGCTTGTACTCGAGCGACAGCGGGACGTCGCCGAACGCGCGGCCCTCGAGGCGCACGTAGGCCCACTTGCGGTCGTCGAGCCACGGCACGTGGTCCGACGGGCCGATGTGGACGTTGCCCTTGCCCATCTCGCGGTCCACCTGCGAGGTCACCGACTGGGTCTTGGACGTCTTCTTCGACTCCAGGCGCTCGCGCTCGAGCATGTTCTGGAAGTCCATGTTGCCGCCGACGTTGAGCTGCATCGTGCGGTCGAGCTGCACGCCGCGGTCCTCGAAGAGCTTGGCGAGCACGCGGTGGGTGATCGTCGCGCCGACCTGCGACTTGATGTCGTCGCCGACGATCGGCACGCCGGCCGCGGTGAACTTGGCCGCCCACTCGGGGTCGGAGGCGATGAACACCGGCAGGGCGTTGACGAAGGCGACGCCCGCGTCGATGGCGCACTGCGCGTAGAACTTGTCGGCGTCCTCGCTGCCCACCGGCAGGTAGGACACGAGCACGTCGGCGCGGGCCTCGCGCAGGGCGGCGACGACGTCGACGGGGTCGCCGTCGGCCTCGGTGATGATCTCGCGGTAGTACTTCCCGAGACCGTCGAGGGTGTGGCCGCGCTGGACCGTCACGCCGGTCGGCGGGACGTCCGCGATCTTGATGGTGTTGTTCTCGGACGCGGAGATCGCGTCGGCGAGGTCCTGGCCGACCTTCTTGGCGTCCACGTCGAACGCGGCGACGAACTCGAGGTCGCCCACGTGGTAGCCGCCGAAGTCGACGTGCATGAGGCCCGGCACGCGCGCGGCCGGGTCGGCGTCGGCGTAGTACTGCACGCCCTGTACGAGTGAAGAGGCGCAGTTCCCCACGCCCACGATCGCCACTCGGACCGAACCCATGGCAGTTCTCCTCTTGTCTCTTCCTCGGTGACAGGTGTCGGACGGACCTGGGGCTCAGGCGTCGCGGGGTGACGGCGGACGGGTGCCGCCGTCGTCGGGGCTGGAGTCGGGCCCGGGATCGGGGCCGGTATCGGGGCCGGTATCGGGGGAGCCGGGGGGCCGTGTGTCGGCCACCGGTTCCGCGGCCTGCTCGGCGGCGATGAGCTCGTTGAGCCACCGGACCTCGCGCTCGGTGGATTCCAGGCCGATGCGGTGGAGCTCGCGGGTGTAGTGGTCGATCTGCTCGCCCGCGCGGCCCAGGGTCGACCGCAGGCCCTCACGGCGCTCCTCCACGCGACGGCGCCGTCCCTCGAGGATGCGCATCCGCACCTCGACCGGCGTCCGCGAGAAGAAGGCCAGGTGGACGCCGAAGCTCTCGTCGTCCCAGGTCTGCGGGCCGGCGTCGCCGAGGAGCTCCTCGAACCGGTCCTTGCCCTCGGCGGTGAGCTCGAACGTCCGGCGGCCGCGTCGCCCCCACGAGCCCCGCGAGGCCGGCCGCGACCGGGCGGACCCGGCCGGCTCGCCCTCGTCGGCGGTGTCGTCCGGGGGCGGCTCGTCGGTCTCGGCGATCAGGCCGGCACGTTGGAGCCGGCGCAGGGTCGGGTAGAGCGACCCCCAGGAGAAGGCGCGGAAGGTCCCGAGGCGGGCGTGCAGCTGCTTGCGCAGCTGGTAGCCGTGCATCGGCGACTCGTGGAGCAGGCCGAGCACCGCGAGCTCGAGCACGGACACCCCCTCGGCCACCGGATCGCCCGCGGCGATCTCCGCGAGCACCGCCCGACCATATCGGACCGATACATCAGGCGTCGGGCATCCACGATCACGTCACACCCGCGCCGGGCGTCGGGACCTCGCCGGAGCAGGGGACGTCCGGTGCCGTGGTGGCTACGCTGGTCCCCGTGCCGGGAGTCCGTCAGGTGGTCGACTACGCGTTGCAGCGCCGTGCGCTCCTGGCCGACGTGTCGGCGGGCCGCGTGACCACCGCCGACGCCTGCGACGCGGGGGTCTACCTGCTCCAGGCCGCCTCGCACCACGGTCGCCCGACCACCCGGACCTGCCCGCTCTGCCGGCGCGATCCCCTCGTCGAGGTGCACTGGATCTTCGGGGAACGCCTCGGCGGGGCCGCAGGATCCGCCCGGTCTGCCGACGAGATCAGCCGGTTGGCGGATGCGATCAGCGAGTTCACCGTGCACGTCGTGGAGGTCTGCCGGTCGTGCCGGTGGAACCACCTCGTACAGTCATACGTCCTGGGAACCGACGACGCGTCGGGAGGGGGCCGCCGGCGGCGCCGGACCGCCTCGCCCTGACGGTTCGGAGAGAACCACCCGGAACCGGGAGGCGATCGGTGGACGACGAGCGGCGCACGGACCGCGGGGGAGCACGACCCCCCGGTGCCAGACCCGGCGCCACCCCGCCCGGACCGCCGTCCCCCGGAGACGGGCGAGGTGACGCACGAGGTGCCCCGCCCGGCCCACCGCGCACGGCGCAGGGCCCACCCGGCCCACCGCCCGGACCGCCCCGTCCTCCGCAGGGTTCCCCCGGTCCACGCAACGGAGGACAGGGCCGCCCCGCACGCCCTCCCCAGTCCCCCGCCCCCGACGGCGCCCTGCCCGCAGGCTGGCGCCCGGTGCCCCCGTCGCAGAACCCCACCCACCACTCGGCCTTCGACGAGCCGACCGTCACCGACACCGAGGCCGTCGGCGCGACGCGGCGCAGCGCGGTCGGCACGGTCACGCCCCCCGAGGGAGCCGGCCAGACCCGCGAGCCGCGTCTGCTGACGCACGACAGCGGACGGACCGGCAGCCGCAACGGCACCGGCAGCGCGACGCGCGCGATGGCCCCCACCGCGACGGCCGCCACCTCGCGCTCGGCGATGGCGGGCGGCGGCCTGTCCGGCACGGCGGTGTCCCCGCGCCCCGCCCGTCCCGGTCGGGGCGGGGACGACGACGAGCCGCCCCGCGGGCGCCGCCCGGGACGCGACGGCTCCGCGCCCGAGCCGAAGGGCCGCAAGCGCCGCATCCGGCGCATCGTCTTCCTGCTGATCGGGCTGCTCGTGCTCGGCCCGGTCCTGGCCTTCGCCGTCGGCTGGATCTTCTTCCGCGTGCCGACGCCCGACGACGCGACCAACAACCAGGTCGCGACGATCTCCTACGCCAACGGGACCTCGCTGGCCTCGCTCGTGCCCGAGCAGGGCAACCGGATCAAGGTGCCGATCACCCAGGTCCCGCTGCACGTGCAGCAGGCGGTGCTCTCGGCCGAGGACCGGTCGTTCTACTCGAACCTCGGCTTCGACCCGGTCGGCATCCTGCGTGCGGCGTTCAACCAGGCCACCGGAGGCAGCGGCGGCGGCTCGACGATCACCCAGCAGTACGTGAAGAACGTGCTCGTGGGCGACGAGTACTCGCTGTGGCGCAAGTACCGCGAGGTGGTGATCGCGGCGAAGATCTCCCAGGAGCAGAGCAAGGAGGAGATCCTCGGCAACTACCTCAACACGATCTACTTCGGTCGCGGTGCCTACGGCATCCAGGCGGCGGCGCAGTCGTACTTCGACAAGGACGTCTCGCAGCTCTCGGTCTCCGAGGGCGCCGTGCTCGCGGGCCTGATCCAGTCGCCGTCGCGCTGGGACCCGGCGGTCGACCGCGGGATGTCCGAGCAGCGGTGGGCCTTCGTCCTCGACGGGATGGTCGGCCAGAACTGGCTGCCGGCCGCCGAGCGCGGCGCGCAGACGTTCCCGGCCGCGATCCCGCCGCAGCCGCGGCGCAGCGGCATCCCCGACAACGACCGCGGCCACATCGTGTCCGCGGTGCGCGCGGAGCTGAACTCCTACGGCATCACCGAGACCCAGGTGAACCAGGAGGGCCTGCAGGTCACGACGACGATCGACCCGCGCCGGCAGGACCAGGCCGTCGAGTCGGTCGAACGACGCCTGCGCGGTCAGCCGGCGAACCTGCGGACGGCGCTCGTGTCGGTCGACCCGCGCACCGGAGCGGTGCTGGCCTACTACGGCGGCGAGGACGGGTCCGGCTTCGACTACGCGCAGAGCGAGCGCCAGCCCGGGTCGTCGTTCAAGCCGTTCGTGCTGCTCGCCGGGCTCCAGCGCAATCCCAACCCGATCGGCCTTGGCACGACGTTCGACGGCTCGAGCCCGCAGACGATCGCGGGCACCGAGGTGGAGAACAACGAGGGCGAGAACTGCGGGAACTGCGACCTGCGCACGGCGATGACCCAGTCGATCAACACGGTCTTCTACCAGCTCGGCGTGCAGGTCGGCCCGCAGCGCGTCGCCGATGCGGCGCACCAGGCGGGCGTCTCCGCGCCGCTCGAGGCGCCCAGCGGCGGCATCTCGCTGGGTGACCGCGAGGTCCGGCCCAGCGACATGGCCGCGGCCTACGCGACGTTCGCGGCGGACGGCGTCTACCACCGGCCGCACCTGGTGAGCCGGGTGACGACGGCCGACGGTCGCGTGCTCTTCGACGCGGGCGCGCCGGCCGGCGAGACGCGGATGACCCAGCAGCTCGCCCGCAACGTCGTCGAGGCGATGCTGCCGGTGGCCGACCACTCGGAGATCCCGCTCTCGGGCGGTCGTCCCGTGGCGTCCAAGACCGGCACCGTGCAGTCCTCGGTCGACGGCCAGAACAACGACGCCTGGATGGTCGGCTTCACCCCCTCGATCTCGACCGCCGTGTGGGTCGGCACCGACGACAACACCCCGATCAAGAACGGCGACGGCCGCCCGATCTACGGGCGCGGCGTGCCCGGCCAGATCTGGCAGGGCTACATGAACGACGCCCTGCGCGGCGACCCGGTCGAGCAGTTCTCGGACTTCCGGCCGATCGGCACCCCGCCGCAGACCACGCCGGCGGCGCCGCCCGACCAGCCGGGCTGCGTCGAGGGCCAGCCGTGCCCGCCGGAGAACCAGGACCAGGGCGGCGACCCGAACCAGGGCGACCAGGGTCAGGGCGACCAGGGTCAGGGCGACCAGGGCGGCTTCTTCGGCGACCAGGGCCAGGGCGACCAGCAGAACCAGGGCGATCAACAACAGAACCAGGACCAGCAAGACCAGGGAAATGCCACTACGGACGGCGGCCTCTTCGATGATGGCGGCGATGCTGTTGGTGCCCCAGACGATGGCGGCGGTGGCTGACGCGCGCCCTCAGGTCGGCACGCCGTGACCGGGGCGCCCACGCGCAGCGGTGTCCCGACGTCGGGGCGTGCCCGTACCCACGATCCCGCCTCGCTCGGCCCGGACCAGCGCGTCCGTCCGACCCACGAGGACCCGTTCGTCGCGTCGCTCTCGGCGGTCGTGGGCGGCCCGCTCGGCGAGCACGCCGTCGCGGGCCGCGCCCGTCACTTCACGCCGCTGCGCGTGGTGATGCTGCTGGCGATCGCCACCCTCGCGCTCGCCTGGTTCGCGAAGGCGCCGTGCCTGCAGCAGTACCCCGGCCAGAACGGGCTCGAGCTCGACTGGCGCGACGGCCGCCAGTACGTGGCGATGTGCTACTCCGACACCGTCCCGCTCTACACCGCCGAGCGCCTCGACGTCGGCGGGATCCCCTATGTGACGTCCTGGGTCGACCGTCGCGACGACGGCTCGGAGCAGGTGCGCTACATGGAGTACCCGGTGCTCACCGGGTTCTTCCAGTGGGCCAACGCCCGCCTCGCCGACCTCTGGCTCGCCGGCGCCGAGGCCGGTCTGCTGCCCGGCGGGCTGGCGGTGGTCGTCTACTTCGACCTCTCCGCGTTCTGGCTCGCCCTGGCCTGGCTGGTGACCGTCTGGGCGGTGGTGCGCCTGCGACCCGGGCGTCCCTGGGACGCCGCCCTCGCCGCCGTGTCACCGCTCGTCGCGGTCCACGCGTTCACCAACTTTGACACCCTGGCCGTCGCGGCGGCGACGCTCGGGATGCTCGCGTGGGCACGGCGCCGTCCGGTGCTCGCGGGCGTGATCCTCGGTGTGGGCGCGGCGGCGAAGCTCTATCCGCTGTTCCTGCTGTATCCGCTGCTGCTGCTCTGCCTGCGCGCGGGACGCATGCGGGCCTGGGCGCAGGCGACCGCGGCCGGGGTCCTGGCGGTCGGGCTGGTCAACCTCCCGGTGGCCCTCGCGGCGCCGGCGGGTTGGTGGGAGTTCTTCCGCCTCAACGGCCAGCGCGGCGCCGACCCCGACTCGCTCTACAACGTCGTCTCCGGGCTCACGGGCTGGAGCGGCTTCGACGGGCAGCTCGCCCCCGGGCAGGACCCCACCGTGCTCAACGCGGTCAGCGCGGTCCTGTTCGCGGTGTGCTGCCTGGCGATCGCCCTGCTCGTGGTGCGCGCGCGGCGCCGGCCCCGGTTCGCCGCGATCGCGTTCCTCGTCATCGTCGCGTTCCTGCTGACGAACAAGGTCTGGAGCCCGCAGTACTCGCTGTGGCTCGTGCCGCTGGCGGTCCTGGCCTACCCGCGCTGGCGCCCGCTGCTCGCGTGGATGGTGCTCGACGCGCTGGTCTGGGCGCCGCGGATGTACTACTACCTCGGCACCGACGCGAAGGGTCTGCCCGCGCCCTGGTTCTACGGCTCGGTGCTCGTGCGCGACCTCGCCGTCCTGGTCATCGCGGCGCTCGTGGTCCGGTCGGTGCTGCGTCCCGAGCACGACCCGATCCGCACGCCGCGGGACCCCTCGTTCTCCCGCGGTCTGGACGACCCGGACGGCGGTGTCCTCGACGACGCGCCCGACGACGCCCGTCGGTTGGCCCGGGTCGACGCGCTCCTCGACCCCGTGGTTGGGCTGTTCGGACGAGCACGCGGAGGGACTGGAGTCCCTCGATGAGGGCGGGTCCGGCTGCGGTGGCGTGTCGCCCGTCGGCCGCTCCGGCAGCCGGGTGAGGGTGGGCGTCACCACCGGGTTACTCGCTCGTTGGGTTCACGTGCCGCCGGGACGGCCCGCTCCCCCAGTGGGGCCTGCCCCGGTCTCCCCGGGCTCGTCAGAAAGGTCCTCCTCCATGGCCGTGCGTCCTCCCCGTCTGCTGACGAGCCTCATCGCCGGCGGCCTGGTGACGGGATCACTGCTGCTCGGCGCCGGCTCGGCCGTCGCGGCCCCCGCCGCCGACGACGTCGTCGAGGCCCGCTGCGGCGAGACGGTGCGCGCGGAGGAGGGGCAGACCGTCAAGATCATCCCGACGCTCGGCCTGCCGTTCGAGCGCGAGGTCCGGACCGGGATGAAGCCGATCACGCAGCTGGTCGGCGGCATCCTCTGCCGCGTCCAGGTGCAGGTCGTCGAGCCCGTGAGCGAGCAGGTCGCCCAGGCCGCGCCGCCGCTGCGCCCGGCCACCGAGCAGCTCAGCGGGGCCACCGGCGCCGTGCTCGACGCCCCGCGCTCGGCGGCCACGACCGCGCCGCGCTCGCGGGCAGCGGTCCCGACGCCCGCCGCCGCGGCGCCGACCTTCACGCCCCAGCAGGCCGCCGCGGCCGCGCCGGCGTTCGCGCCCGCCTTCGGCGCGCTGCCCTCGTCGTTCCTCAAGGGCGCGGCGGGCCCGGCGCCCGGTGTGCGCGCCTTCGACCCGAACCTGCTGCTCGGCTCCGCCTTCCCGGGGCTGCGCGCCGGCTCGCCCGCCTATCTCGGGTACGACCCGGCCAGCGCGGTCACCACCGCGAGCCAGGTCCAGGCCCTGCCCGTCGACGCCCTCACCGAGGGTGGGGTCGGGGTGCCGGCGCTCATCGCGGTCCTGGCGCTCTCCGGCGTCGCGGCCTTCACGGTGCGCCGTGTCGTCCTCGGCCGCGCGGTCACGCCGTCGTCCGTGGGTGGCGCTGCCGCCGCGCCTGTGGCCGCCGCGGAGCCGGCGGACGCGGACCAGGTGACGGCCGAGGTGGCCGGGGACCACGAGCCCGTCGACGAGGACACCGACGCGCAGGCCGAGGTCGACGCCGGGACCACGGTCGCCGCGCGCACGCCCGTCCCCGCCTGAGGATTCCCGGGAACCGCCGGGTCCGCCGCTGCGTCGGACCTGGTGAGGGCGCTCGCAGGGCGGTTCGGTAGCCTGGACGGACCGAGAACCCCTCCTGTCACGGATCGTCCGTGGCCGCTGAGCCCATAGGAGGTGAGTGGTACTCGTGCGCCACTACGAACTGGTCGTCATCCTCGAGCCGAGCCTCGACGAGCGCACCATCGCCCCGTCCCTCGAGACGTTCCTCAACGTCGTCCGCAAGGACGGCGGCACCGTCGAGAACGTCGAGGTGTGGGGCCGCCGTCGCCTCGCCTACGAGATCGAGAAGCACGCCGAGGGCATCTACGCCGTCCTCGACGTGAACTGCGAGCCCGCCACGGTCAAGGAGATGGACCGTCAGCTCGCGCTCAACGAGTCGATCCTCCGCACCAAGGTCATGCGCCGCGACCCCGCCTTCGCCGGGCGTCGTGGCAAGGCCGGCGCTGCCTGATGGCCGGCGACACCGTCATCACCGTGGTCGGCAACCTCACTGCTGACCCGGAGCTGCGGTTCACGCCGTCGGGTGCCGCCGTCGCCAACTTCACCGTGGCGTCGACGCCGCGCACCTTCGACCGCCAGAGCGGCGAGTGGAAGGACGGCGAGGCCCTCTTCCTGCGCTGCAACATCTGGCGTCAGGCCGCGGAGAACGTCGCCGAGACGCTCACCCGCGGGGCCCGCGTCATCGTGCAGGGGCGGCTCAAGCAGCGGTCCTTCGAGACCCGTGAGGGCGAGAAGCGCACCGTCATCGAGCTCGAGGTCGACGAGGTCGGCCCGTCCCTGCGCTACGCCACCGCGTCCGTCACCAAGGCCTCTCGGGGTTCCGGGGGCGGCGGTTACGGCGGCGGGGGCGGCAACGGCGGCTACGGCTCCGGCGGCTCCGGCGGGGGCTCCGGCTCCGGTGGGGGCTACGGCGGGGGCGACGACCCCTGGGCCTCCGCTCCGGCCGCCGGGTCCTCCGGCGGTGGCGGCAGCGGTGGCGGCTACGACGACGAGCCCCCGTTCTGACCTGGGCTCCCGCCCGCATCGACCTGTACGAATCGGCCCACCCGGCGCCCCACGGCGCGGCGGGCCACCACGCCTGGAAGTGAAGGAATCATGGCGAAGCCGCCGATCCGCAAGCCGAAGAAGAAGGTCTGCACCTTCTGCAAGGACAAGAACCAGCTGATCGACTACAAGGACACGAACCTCCTGCGGAAGTACATCTCCGACCGCGGGAAGATCCGTGCGCGCCGGGTGTCGGGCAACTGCTCGCAGCACCAGCGTGACGTCGCGGTCGCGGTGAAGAACTCCCGCGAGATGGCGCTCCTGCCCTACACGTCGACCGCGCGCTGAGGGAGGACGACATGAAGCTCATCCTCACCGCCGACGTCGCCAACCTCGGCGGCCCCGGCGACACCGTCGAGGTCAAGGACGGCTACGGCCGCAACTTCCTGCTGCCCCGCGGCCTGGCCATCGTGGCCACCCGCGGCGCCCAGAAGCAGGTCGACACGATCCGCCGCACCCAGGAGGGCAAGCGGATCCGCGACCTGGACCACGCCAAGGAGGTCGCCGGGCAGATCCAGGGCCTCGGCACCGTCACGGTCAGCGGCAAGGCCGGCCAGGGCGGGCGTCTCTTCGGCTCGGTCACCCCGGCCGACATCGTCGCGGCCGTGCGCTCGCAGGGCGGCCCGAACCTCGACAAGCGGTTCGTCGCCATCTCCGGGCACATCAAGTCGACCGGCGACCACAAGGTCACGGTCCGCCTGCACCCCGACGTCGCGGTGGATCTCCCCCTCGACGTCCAGGGCGGCTGACGGGTCGGGCTCCGCCTCGTCCCTCGCACCACTTCGGGCCCGGACCGCACGACGGTCCGGGCCCGACGTGTGTCCGGACACGGACCCGCCGGGAATCTCCGGCTCGACCCGTCCGCACCGCCGCTCCCCCGTCCGGCGAGCCCCGGCCCCCGCTCGGCTCGCGACGCTGCGCGACCGGGTGAACACACGGACGACACGCGGCGGACGACGCGCCGACGTCTCCTTCATCCACTTGTTGTCCACAGCGCCCACAGGTCCTCCACCTGCGGCGATGGTTCGAGATCATGGGTTGCCCACAGGTTGTCCCCACCTGCGTGCCCACCGCGGGGGTGTGCTCGGTGGACCGATCCCGGTGTTGTCCCCAGGGCGTCCCCAGGGCCTGTTGGAGCCCTGCACGACGGGGACCTAGCGTGCGGTCGACACGGTCGGGAGACCGTGTCAGCGCCGCCGGCCGGTCCGGTGTCGTCGGGGCTGTCGGTGGGCCCTGCTAGAACGTGTGTTCGACGGACGTGTCCCGCCGGGTACACGTCCGAGGCGAGGGAGGGGACCGACGTGGCGGTACTGGACGATCGGGGGACGTCCGGACGGGGTGGGGACCGACAGGGCGCTGCGCCCACCGAGTTCGACCGGCAGCCGCCCCAGGACCTCCCGGCCGAACAGTCGGTGCTCGGCGCGATCCTGCTCAGCAAGGACGCCATCGCCGACGTCATCGAGATGCTCAAGCCCGACGACTTCTACCGTCCGGCCCACCAGACGGTCTACGAGTGCGTGCTGGACCTCTACGGCCGCGGCGAGCCCGCCGACCCCGTCACCGTCTCCGCCGAGCTCGAGCGCCGGGGCGAGCTCCTGCGCATCGGTGGGGCGCCGTACCTGCACACCCTCATCGCCGCGGTGCCCACGGCCGCCAACGCCGGCTACTACGCCGAGATCGTCGCCGACCGCGCGATCCTGCGCCGCCTCGTCGAGGCGGGCACCCGCATCGTGCAGCTCGGCTACCACGGCTCCGAGGGGGCGGACACCGACGACGTCGTCGACCGCGCCCAGGCCGCCGTCTACGAGGTCACCGACCGCCGCGTCACCGAGGACTACGTGGCCCTCGAGGACGTCCTCCAGCCGACGATGGACGAGATCGACGCCATCGCCTCGCGCGGTGGTGTGTCGTTCGGCGTGCCCACCGGCTTCACCGACCTCGACGACGTCACCAACGGCCTGCACGCGGGCCAGATGATCATCGTGGCGGCCCGTCCGGGGATCGGGAAATCCACGCTGGGAATGGATTTTGCTCGCTCGGCGAGTATCAAACACGGCCTCACCTCCGCGTTCTTCTCGCTGGAGATGAGCCGCACCGAGATCGTCATGCGCCTGCTGTCGGCCGAGGCGAAGATCCGCCTGGCCGACATGCGCTCCGGGTCGATGACCGACGACGACTGGACGCGTCTCGCCCGACGGATGAGCGAGATCAGCGAGGCGCCGATGTTCATCGACGACTCCCCCAACATGACGATCATGGAGATCCGGGCGAAGGCGCGGCGCCTCAAGCAGCGCCACGACCTGAAGCTGATCATCCTCGACTACATGCAGCTGATGACCTCGGGCAAGAAGGTCGAGTCCCGCCAGCAGGAGGTCTCGGAGTTCTCGCGTCAACTCAAGCTGCTGGCCAAGGAGCTCGAGGTCCCGCTGGTCGCGATCAGCCAGCTCAACCGTGGTCCCGAGCAGCGCACCGACAAGAAGCCGATGCTCTCCGACCTCCGTGAGTCGGGGTCGCTGGAGCAGGACGCCGACATGGTCATGCTCATCAGCCGTCCCGACGCCTTCGAGCGTGACGACCCGCGTGCCGGCGAGGCCGACCTGATCCTGGCCAAGCACCGCAATGGCCCGACGGCCACCATCACCGTCGCCCACCAGCTGCACTACAGCCGCTTCAGCGACATCGCCCGGGGTTAGGCGGGAGAGGCCAGGCGGTCGGCGCGCAGCGGCCACACGACGGCCGCCAGCAGGGCGAGCAGCACGAGCACGAAGCCGATGGTCGCGGGCCAGCCCGCGGCGCCGTAGGCGACGCCGCCGAGCGTCCCGCCGACGGACGAGCCGACGTAGAAGGCGCCGAGGTAGAGGCCCGAGGCGACGGCGCGCCCGTGCACGGCGCGGCGGCCGACCCAGGCGCTGGCGACGGTGTGCGCGGCGAAGAAGCCGACGGTCAGCAGGGCGAGGCCGACGATCACGACGCCCAGCCACGTCGTGAGCATCGCGGCGGCGCCGAGGGCGCCCACCCCGGCCGCTCCGAGGAGGACGGGCCGGGGGCCCAGGCGGTCGGCGAGGCGGCCGGCGCGGGTCGAGGTGGCGGTGCCGACGGCGTAGAGCACGAAGACGAAGCCGACGACGAGCGCGGGCAACCGGAACGGCGGGCCGAGCAGCAGGAACGTCACGTAGTTGTAGGCGCAGACGAACACGCCCATGGCGAGCAGGCCCACGGCGTAGAAGCGGCGCAGCACGGGGTCGCGGAGGTGGGCGCGGGCGGCGCCGAGCAGCTCCCCCACGCCGACGGGTCGCGGGCGGAAGCGGCGTGAGGCGGGCAGGACCAGCACGAACGCGACGAGGAAGGCGCCCGACACCAGCGCGATCCCGCCGAGGGCCCAGCGCCACGACCCGGTGAGGTCGGCGATCGCGCTGACGATGATCCGCCCGCCGAAGCCGCCGACCGAGTTGCCCGCGATGTAGAGGCCCATCGCGCCGCCGAGGTGCTCGCCGTCGATCTCGTCGGCGAGGTAGGCCATGCCGACCGCGGGGAGCCCGGCGAGCGCGAGCCCCTCGAGCCCGCGGAAGACCAGCAGCAGCGCGAACCCGGGGACGACGGCGGCGGTGAGACCGAACACGACGGCGGCGGCCAGCGAGCCGACCATCACCGGGCGGCGGCCCCAGCGTTCCGACAGGGCGCTCGCGGGGATGACGCCGACCGCGAGGGCGGCCGTCGTGACCGAGATCGACAGCGACGCCGTGCCGGGCGTGATGTCGTAGGCGCCGACGAGCGCCGGCAGCAGCGGCTGGGTCGCGTAGAGCATCGCGAACGTCGTGAAGCCCGCGCAGAACAGGCCGACCGCGATCGGGCGGAAGCCGGGGTCGCCACGGCGCAGCGCCGCCGGGCGCGCAGCGACCCCCGGCGACGACATCGTTGTCGAGGCTAACCGTCAGCGGCTCCCGAACGCGCGGTCTCCTGCGTCACCGGGTCGACTCCCGCTCCGCTTCGTCTCCTGCGTCACGAGTCGACTCCGCTCCGCTCCGTCTCCTGCGTCACCCACGCCAGGTACGGCCCGTGCCCACCGAGCACGGGCAGGACGAGCACCTCGGGCACGTCGTAGGTGTGCTCGGCGAGGAGCCGGGCGGTGAGGTCCTCGACGCGCGCGAGGTCGGTCTTGAGCCAGAGCTGCCACTCCTCCTCGACCGACACGGCGCCCTCCCACCGGAACACGCTGCGCACCGGTCCGGCGATCTGCACGCAGGCCGCGAGCCGGGCGTCGACGAGCACGCGGGACAGCCGTTCCGCCTCGTCGGCGGAGTCGGTGGTGGTGAGGACGACCCGGGTGGTCGTCGCGTCAGGGGTCATCAGCCAGGCCTCCCGTGGCCGGTCGTCGGTGCTGGTGGATCCGGGCGCGGTCCGTGTCACGATGCGGCGATGTTCCTCGTCACGGGCGCCACGGGCTTCGTCGGGTCGGCCGTGGTCGCGCTGCTGCACGCGCGGGGTCACGCGGTGCGCGCCGTCGTGCGCGACCCGGCGCGCGCGGACGTCCTGCCCGACGGCGTGGAACGGGTGCCCGCCGACCTCGCCGACGGCGAGGCCCTGGTGCGCGCGATGGACGGCTGCGAGAGCGTCTTCCACCTCGCCGCGGCGGTGGGCGCGCCGGGTCTGGAGGCGCACGAGCTCAACGTCGGCGGCACCGCGCGGGTGGTCGACGCCGTCCGGCGCGCCGGGGTGCGCCGGCTCGTGCACACCTCGACCAGCGCGGCGATCTGCGTGCCGGATCCCGACAGTCCCGGCTGCGTGATCGACGAGGACGCCGTCGGGGGCACCGCGCTGACCGACCCGTACTCGACGACGAAGGCCGAGGCGGAGGAGGTCGTGCTGGACGCGGTGGGCGCCGGCGGCATCGACGCCGTCGTCGCGACGGTGGTCAACGTGTACGGCCCCTCGCCGCGCGGCCCCCTGAGCTACAACCAGCTCCTCGCGGCGGCGGCCCGGGGGGCGGTCGGCGACATCGTCGACACCCGCGTCGGCTGGGTGCTCGCCGAGGACGTCGCGGTGGGCCAGCTCCTCGTCCACGACCGCGGGGAGACGGGCCGTCGCCACGTCCTGTGCGGGGAGGTCGCCTCGTTCCCGGAGGTGCTCGACACCTACTGCGGGGCGGCCGGCAGCACGCACCGTGTCCGTGCGCTCCCCCAGGGCTCGGAGCTGCCGGAGGGCGCGCCGCCCTTCGCCGACCGGTCGGTGGTCTACGGGCGGATCGGGGGCTACCGGGTGCGCGACGACCGTGCCCGGGCGCTGGGGTTCGCGCCCCGGGGGATCGCCGAGGGGCTGGCGCTCACGGCCCGGTGGATGCCCACGACGTGATCCGATCGGGGACGTCTGCGCCCTGTGGATGGGACATCGGACACGCGCCCCGACACACGGCGGCCGGGGATGCCAGGCTGGTGGTCACGGCTGGACAAGAAACGGCCGGAAAGGGTGAGCACATGACCGACGACACCGCTGTCGAGACGGGCCCCGTGTCTGCCTCCGGAGAGTTCACGCTCGGCGACGACCTGCGGGTGCGTCGCCTCGGGTACGGCGCCATGCGCCTGACCGGCGAGGGCATCTGGGGACCCCCGAAGGACCCGGAGAACGCGGTAGCGGTCCTGCGGCGGGCGGTCGAGCTCGGCGTCGACTTCGTCGACACCGCGGACTCCTACGGGCCCTACGTCAGCGAGGAGCTCATCCGGGAGGCGCTGTACCCGTACCGCGGGATCACCGTGGCCACCAAGGCGGGCCTGCTGCGCACCGGACCGAACCGCTGGATCCCCTGCGGGCGCCCGGAGTACCTGCGCCAGGAGGCCGAGATGAGCCTGCGCCGCCTCGGCGTGGAGACCCTCGACCTCTTCCAGCTCCACCGCATCGACCCGCACGTCGCCGCCGACGAGCAGTTCGGTCTGCTCGCCGACCTGCAGCGCGAGGGCAAGGTCCGCGAGGTCGGCCTGAGCCAGGTCTCCGTCGCGGAGATCGAGGCGGCCGGGCGCATCGTCGACGTCGCCTCGGTGCAGAACCGCTACAACCTGGTCGACCGCTCCTCGGACGACGTGCTGCGCCACTGCACCGCCCACGGCATCGGGTTCATCCCGTGGGCCCCGGCCGACGCCGGCAAGCTCGCCGAGCCGGGCCACGCCGCGGCGCGTGCCGCCGACGCGCTCGGTGCGACGCCGGCGCAGGTCGCGCTGGCGTGGCTGCTGCAGCGCAGCTCGGTGATGCTGCCCATCCCGGGCACCAGCTCGCTGGATCACCTCGCGGAGAACTGCGGGGCCGCGACCCTCGAGCTCGACCGCGACACCGTCGCGACGCTGGACGCCGCCGGCTCCTGACGGCGGGAGTCCGGGCCGGGCCGGGCCGGGCGCGTCAGGTCCCCGTGCGCAGCACGGGGCGGGCGCGCTCGGCGTCGCGGCGTGAGCGCCGGTCGCGGAGACGGGCCACGACGCCGGTCGGGGGCTCGGGGTCCTCGCCGCGCTCGACACGCTCGGCGGCGCCCACGATGCGTCGCTCCATGCCCCCGAAGACCAGGGCGTGGAACGGGGCGATGACGTACCAGTAGGCGTGGCCGGCGAGCCCGTGCGGGAAGAAGATCGCGCGCTGCCGGTAGATCGAGCCGTCCTCGGTGGGGGCGACCCGCAGCTCGAGCCACGCGAGGCCCGGCGCCTTCATCTCCGCGCGCAGGCGCAGCAGCCGCTCGCCCGGGGCCAGCGCGGTCTCGTCGGGGTCGAGACGTGAGACCCCCTCGTCGACGCACTCCTCGACACGCCACCAGTCCAGGGCGTCGCCGACCTTGAGCGAGTCGGCGTCCCGGCGGCCACGGCGCAGCCCGACCCCGCCGACGAGCCGGTCCATGACGCCGCGCGCCCACCAGCCCAGCGGGAACGAGTACCAGCCGCGCTCGCCGCCGATGCCGGTGACGACGTGCCACACGTGCTCGGCCGACGCGGACGCGTGGCGCTCCCGGCTGTCGGTGTAGACGGTGCCGCCCGCCCACGCGGGGTCCGACGGCAGCGGGTCCGACGGCGCGTACGTCGCGTTCGCCCCCGACCAGCGCGTCTCCACCTGGCCGGAGCTGATCCGCTGCAGCGCCAGGGAGACGGCCCGGTGGAAGTCGGTGAGCCCGCCCTCGGGCTGCGCCACGAACTGGTCGATGTCGTGCTCGGCCGCGACGACCTCGTGGACGAGCGAGTCGATGAGGGGCACGGCCGTCGAGCGGGGCACCGGGGTGACGAGGTTGACCCAGTGCGACGACAGGCGCGGGGTCAGCACCGGGACCGGCAGCATCGTCCGTCGCGGCAGCTCCGCCACCTCGGCGAAGCCCTCCATCATCTCCAGGTAGGTCAGGACGTCGGGGCCGCCGATGTCGAACGTCCGGTTGATCTCGGGCGGCAGCGTCACCGCCTTGACCAGGTAGTGCAGGACGTCGCGGATGGCGATGGGCTGGACGCGGTGGTGCACCCACGACGGCGTGAGCATCACCGGCAGGCGCTCGGTGAGGTAGCGCAGCATCTCGAAGCTCGCCGACCCCGACCCGAGGATCACCGCCGCCTGCAGGATGACGGTCGGGACGCCCGAGCGCAGGAAGGTCTCGCCGACCTCGGCGCGCGACGCGAGGTGCTCGGAGAGCTCGACGCCCTCGGGGTGCATGCCGCCGAGGTAGACGATCCGCGACACGCCGGCCTCGCGGGCGGCCTGCGCGCTGATCAGCGCGGCGCGGCGGTCGACCGCGGCGAAGCCGTGCTCGGAGAGCGAGTGCACGAGGTAGTACAGGACGTCGGCGCCCTCGCAGGCGCGGCGCATCGACGCCTCGTCGAGGACGTCGCCCGCGACGATCTCCACCTCCTGCGCCCACGGGGTGTCGCGCATCTTCGCGGGGTCGCGCACGACGCAGCGCACCTCGTGGCCCTCCGCCGCCAGGCGCGGGGCGAGGCGCCCGCCGATGTATCCCGTCGCTCCGGTCACCACGCATCGCACGACGTCGATCGTGGTGCCTGGGCGCTCCGGCCGCAGTGTCGGACCAGGGGTGTCGCGCGGTTGCCGTTCGACCCCGTTCGAACGAGACCCCCTCCTGAAACCCCGAGGCACTCCAGGGAGTGACACCCGGCCGGGGGATCCGTCGGCGTGTCGCGGGCGAATGGCCGTGTCGGCGGGATCCGGGGCCCAAGTCCTCTCCAGGAGCTGCCGTTGAGGGAGCCAGATGCTCGACGTCATTCGGCCGTTCGGCGGCCACGGCGGACGGGCCGATGGATCAGTAGTCGGGGAGGTCGAAGTGTGGGTGTGGCGTGACGACCTGGGGTCCGGAGGAGCGCTCGGCGGAGCCGGCGGGTGGCGACTGGACGGGAACAACACGTGGGTGTGGGAGGAGCCCTCGCCGCTCGACCGGCCGGGGGCCGGGACGGGTGCGCTGCGGGGTTACGCCGGGAGCGCTCCCGTCGTCGACCAGCGACGGCCTGAGCGGCGCACGGAACGGCGCACGGAACGGCCGGTCGATGACCGGGCGCTGGCGACGCTCGGGGACGACCCGACGCCGATCTTCCACGAGCTGAGCGTCGACCGGTCGCGGAACATCCCGCGGCCGTCGTGGCGCGAGCGCGACCGGGACGCCGTGCACGTCCCGGAGCCGCACCCCGGCTCCGGCGCGCTGCCGATCCAGGACGAGGAGTGGGCGCAGCGCCGCGGACGCGGTCTGCGCGAGGTGCCGACCGTGCCCCCGCCGCCGGCCCCCGAGGCCGCGGAGAACCCGGAGGACGAGCTGCGCCGCCGCGCCGAGCGTCGGCGCCGCCCGATGGACGACGTCCGCGAGGACGCGGGCCGCGAGGGCGGGCGCCACACCTGGCGCCGCGAGGAGACCCGGTCGGGGCGGCACGCGCTGCGTCGCTGACGCCGCCGACGGGTACCGGTCCGTCGGGTCGTCCGTCCCGGGCGACCCGGCGCTCCGGGCGGACGCCGCCGTCGGGCAGCAACGGCCGGAGCTATGCTGCGGCACCCGCGCGGACCCGTCGGTCCTCCGGCGTGCCCGGTCCCGCCGTCGTCGTCGCGCCCCGTGGAGGTCGCTTCCGTGCTCATCCGTCGTCTCGCCCGGCCCCTGCTGGCCGCCATCTTCATCAAGGGCGGGGTCGACACCCTGCTCAATCCCGAGCCGCGGGTGCAGAAGGCCACCCCGCTGCTCGAGAAGGCCGCGCCGAGCCTGCCGGACCAGGTCCCGTCCGAGCCCCACCAGCTGGTCAGGATCGACGCCGGCGTCAAGATCGGGGCCGGGGTGCTGCTGGCCGTCAACAAGTTCCCGCGGCTCGCGTCGCTGGCCCTGGCCGGGACGTTGGTGCCGACCACCGTCGCGGGTCACCCGTTCTGGGAGAAGTCCGACCCGGCGGAGAAGGCGGCCGACCAGCAGCAGTTCCTCAAGAACCTCAGCATCCTCGGCGGCCTGATCCTGGCCGCGGTGGACACCGAGGGGAAGCCGTCGCTGGGCTGGCGTGGCCGCCGGGCCGCCCGCAAGATCGCCGAGAAGACGAGCGACCTCACCGACCAGACCGAGGGCACCGGCGACAAGGTGCGCCAGACCCTCACCGACAGCGTGGACGTCGCGATCGGCAAGTTCGCGGCCTGATTCGGGCGAGCGCAGCGACGGGTCTGTGTGGACCGCCACGGGGACCGCCGGAGACGGCGGTCCCCCGCGCCGGCGGATCCCGCCCGCGTCGAGCCCCTAGGGTGGCGTCCGTGTGGACGAACTGGTCCGGAGGCCAGCAGTGCCGGCCGACCGCGACGGTGCGCCCGCTCGACGACAGCGGCGTGTCGGCGGTGGTGCGGCGCGCGGCGGAGCGGGGCCAGACCGTCCGGCCGATCGGCGCCGGGCACTCCTTCAGCGCGCTCGCGGTCACCGACGGCGTCCACGTCGACCTCTCGGCGTTCCGCGGGGTCACCGGGATCGGCGGACGCCCCGGACGGCCGACGGTCCGCGTCCGCGCCGGCACGACGGTCGGCGAGCTGCACGAGGAGCTCGCGTCCCGTGACCTGGCGCTCGAGGCGCCGCTCGAGCTGGCCGCCCCGACCGTCGGGGGCGCGCTCGCCGTCGGCATGCACGGCAGCGGGTCCGCGCACGGCTCGCTGTCCGCGGCCGTGGCGGGGCTGCGTCTCGTCGACGGCCGGGGTCGCCTGCGGGACGTGACCGTGGCCGACCTCGACGGCGCCCGCACCTCGCTGGGCGCGCTGGGCATCGTGGTCGAGGCCGAGCTCGCGGTCGTCCCGGCCGGCCGGGTCCGGGTGACGCGCGCGCCGCGCCCCGTCGAGGAGGTCCTCGACCCGGCGTTCTGGGCCGAGCACCCGGTCGCGGAGGCCGCGGTGTTCCCGTCGGCGGGCACCGCGCTGACCCGGTGGGCCGAGCCGCTGCCCGAGCACACCGACACCGGGGACACCGACGAGGACGCGGAGACCGAGGAGCCCGAGCGCAGCCTCGGGGTCACCGTGGCCGGCGCCACCGGGCGCACCGCGCTCGGGGGCGCGGTGGTCGTCGAGCGTGCCCTGCCCCGTCTCGTCCCGCGGTTCAACCGTGCGGTCTCGCGACTCGCGCGCCGGGTCTCGGCCACCGGCCCGATGTACCGGGTGCTCTCCAGCCCGCCCGCGGTGCGCTACGAGCAGACCGAGTGGGCGCTGCCCCGGGCGGCGCTCGCCGAGGGCGCCCGGGAGCTGTTCGCCGCGCTCGCCGACGACCACCTCGAGGTCGGGCTCCCCGTCCGCCTGCGCGTCGGCGCGCCCGAGTCCGGCTGGCTGCACCCCGCGCACGACCGCGCGACGGCCTGGGTGGCCGTGCGGGTCCCGCGTGGCACCGACCACGCCCCGGTGCTCGAGCGGGCCTACCGGGTCCTGCGCGCCCACGGCGGGCGCCCGCACTGGGCGTCGCGCTCCGACTGGACCGTCGAGGACACCGCCCGCGCCTACCCGCGACTGCCCGACTTCCGGCGGGTGCGCGACGACTACGACCCGGACCGGGTGTTCGCCACCCCCGCGCTGGCGGCGGTGCTGGGCGACTGATCTCCGTCGTCGCTGTCGAGGTCCTCGGCGGCACCCAGATCGACCGCCAGCCCGACGACCGCCTGGTCGATGCGGCGCAGGAGGCGGGCCACCCCGAGCATCGCCGTGCGCCGGTGGGGATCGTCGGCGGACCGGGCGGCGTGCTCCTCCGCGGCGTCGACGAGACGCTCGGCGGAGCGGGCCCGGACCTGCCCGCCGTCCGAGGCGCGCTTGCCGCGCACGAGGACGTCGCGCAGCCCGTCGAGATTCGCCCGCACCTGCTCCGAGGCCGGCACGAGCGTCGCGGCCCAGCTCGCGTCGGTGACGTGGTCGGCGCTGCGGGCCAGCGAGCGCGCGTAGACGTCGCAGACCACCAGCACCCGCAGGCCCCGCTGGTAGCTCGACCGCGCCCGGCGGCGGGCCAGCGGGACGGCCAGCGGCTGGGCGCGCTGGCGCAGGGTCACCAGCGCGTCGTCCATCGCCCGCACGCCCTCCCGCCGGGACGTCGTGGTCGGGCGGCCCACCAGCCGGTCGGTGGCGTCGGCGAGCACCTGGTCGATCGCGTCGACGAGCTCGCTCACCGCCTCCCCGAAGGCCGCGCGCGTCCCCCGCGGCAGCACGAGGAAGGCGGCGACGACGCTCGCGGCCGCCCCGATCGCGGTCTCCTCGATCCGCAGCAGGAGCACCTCGACGCTGAACTGGCCGATGAGCCCGTAGACCAGCGCGAGCACCGCGGTGATCCAGAACGCGAGCATCGCCGGCGAGATGCGCACCAGGTAGAGGGCGAGGAAGACGCCGACGAACAGCAGCACGAGCGACAGCACCTGGTTGTCGCCCACCAGCGCGGCGAGCCCCATGCCGGCGACCACTCCGCCGATCGTGCCGACGACCCGGCCCCAGCCGCGGGTGAGCAGGTCGCCGCGGCTGTTGGTGCCGGCGAACACGACGAACGCGGCGATCACCGCCCAGTACCAGCGCTGCGGCGCGATCGACTCGCTGACGACGATCGCGAGCGTCGCCGCCACCCCGACCTGCACGGCCTGGCGCGTCGTGACGGCGATCCCGCCCGCGGGGCGCGGCGGCTCCTCCTCGGGCCGCACGTCGTCCTCGGCGGGGCGGCGCTCGGGCACGTCGACCGTGCTCCCCGGCTCAGGCCGGTCGGCCAGCGCGTCCGGCGACGGGGCGCCGCGGGATGTCCCGGCCACCGGCGTCCCCGCCTCCCGCGGCCCCGGCGCCGAGGCGGGCGACGGGGCGTCGAGCTGGGCGTGGTGGATCGCGTCGGCCACCCGCCGGATGGCGAAGGCGGTGCGCTGCACGCGCTCCCCGCCGGCGCGGGTGTCGGCGACGAGCCCGGCCACCGCGGCGCGGGCGTCCGCGGCCGCCTCGAGGATCGTCGCCTGGTCGGTGCCGGCCCCCAGCGCGGTGCGCAGGTGGCCCACGCCGGTGCGCAGCGCCGCGACGACGACCGGGTCGAGGGGCTCGGGCGGGCCGTCGGCGGGCGGGAGCGCCAGGCGTCGCACGACCACCGACAGGCGCTCGAGGGCGAGCTCCGCGTCCGCGACCCGCAGCGCGAGCGTGTCGTCGTCGAGGCCCGGCCAGACGCGCCCGGCGGTGGTCTGCTCGAGGGCGTCCTCGACGAGCAGGGCCACCTCCTGCAACCGCGCGCGGGCCTTCCGGACGCTCTCGAGGTCGCCCTCGTCCGGGCCCTCGCGCGGCAGCTCCACCAGCACGTCGTCGATCTCGCCGACCAGCGCGTGGGCGCGCGCCCGGAAGGCCGTCACCATCCGCCGCAGCGTCCGGGCGGGACGCTCGGCGAAGACGACCCCGCGCAGCAGCAGCGTCGACGAGACGCCCACGACCACCGCGACCAGCAGCCAGGGCACCTGCGCGGGCGCGACCTTGAGGAACTGGGTGAAGAAGAAGGGCATGAACGCGGCCATGCCGAGCGCGAAGCCACGTGGCCCGTAGCGGCGGACCCAGACCGCGACCACCATGACGACGACGAACGAGACCGCGGACGCGATCGGGTAGGGCGCCACGAACGCCCCGGCGACGGTGCTCGCCGCCGCGGGCAGGATCAGGAGCGCGGTGGTCGTGCGCCGGCGCGGCAGGGTGGGCTCGTTGACCGCGAGGTTCGAGATCATCGCCAGGACGCCGGTGAACAGCAGGACCGTGACCGGCTCGGACGGGTCGAGCAGCGCGCGCAGGACGGCCACCACCGCGACCGCGACGATCATCGACGTGACGGCGATCGCCGCGAGGCGCAGGCGCGTCAGGCCGGGGTCGACGCCGGCGAGCCAGGTCCGGAGGTCGAACGACCGCCGCCCTCGTCGCCCGTCGCCTGCCACCGCTCCTCCGTCCGGGACGCTGCGCGCGAGTCTCCCACGGTGGACGTGGCCCAGACCGATCTCGACAGGGTTACCCCGGAGTAATACTCTGCGGTTACCGGCCGGTAGAGACGCCGACCGCACACCACGTGGTGAACAGGAGCGAGGCGGGATGGGCCACTACAGGGCGAACGTCCGCGACATCGAGTTCAACCTCTTCGAGGTCTTCCGCGTCCAGGACCGCTTCGGTTCCGGGCCCTTCGCGGACGCCGACGAGGAGACCGCCCGCGCCCTGCTGGGCGAGGTGGCGGCGATGGCGGAGGGGCCGCTGGCCGACTCCTACGAGTCCGGTGACCGCAACCCGGTGCGCTTCGACCCGCAGACCCACACCGCCCACCTCGACGAGGGCATCAAGAAGTCGTTCCACACGCTGTGGGACGGCGAGTGGTGGCGGCTCTCGGCCGACAACGAGATCGGCGGCATGGGCGTCCCGCCCACCGTCCAGTGGGCCGCCGGCGAGATGATCCTCGGCGCCAACGCCCCGGTCTTCATGTACATGGCGGGCCCGAACTTCGCCTCGGTCGTCTACCGCAACGGCACCGAGCAGCAGAAGCACTGGGCGCAGCTCATGGTCGACCGCGGCTGGGGCGCGACCATGGTGCTCACCGAGCCCGACGCGGGCTCCGACGTGGGCGCCGGCCGCACCAAGGCCCGCGACAACGGCGACGGCACCTGGTCGATCGAGGGCGTCAAGCGCTTCATCACCTCCGGCGACGCCGGCGACCTCAACGAGAACATCATGCACCTGGTGCTCGCCCGCCCCGAGGGCGCGCGCGCCGGCACCAAGGGCCTGTCGCTGTTCCTCGTCCCCAAGTTCCATTTCGACCCCGAGACCGGCGAGCCGGGCGAGCGCAACGGCGCCTTCGTCACGAATGTCGAGCACAAGATGGGTCTCAACGCCTCGGCGACCTGCGAGGTCACCTTCGGCGGCAACGGCGTCCCGGCCACCGGCTGGCTGCTCGGCGAGGTCCACGACGGCATCGCCCAGATGTTCCAGGTCATCGAGTACGCCCGGATGATGGTCGGCACCAAGGCCATCGGCACGCTCTCGACGGGCTACCTGCGGGCGCTGGAGTACGCGAAGGAGCGCATCCAGGGCGCGGACCTCACGCGTCAGACGGACAAGACCGCGCCGCGCGTGCCGATCACCAACCACCCGGACGTGCGCCGCAGCCTGATGCTGCAGAAGGCGTACGCCGAGGGCCTGCGCGCCGTCTACACGTTCACGTCGACCTACCAGGACGTGATCCGCTTCGGTGAGGCTCCCGACGCGGACCGCGGCGCGGTGTCCGACGAGGACATCGCCCTCGCGGAGAAGGTCAACGACCTGCTGCTGCCCATCGTCAAGGGCGTCGGCTCCGAGCGGGCGTCCGAGCAGCTGATCCAGTCGCTGCAGACCCTCGGTGGCTCGGGCTACCTGCAGGACTACCCGATCGAGCAGTACATCCGCGACGCCAAGATCGACTCGCTGTACGAGGGCACCACGGCGATCCAGGCGCAGGACTTCTTCTTCCGCAAGATCGTCCGGGACAACGGCCAGGCGCTGATGCACGTCGCCGGCCAGGTGCAGGCGTTCCTCGACGCCGAGGGCGGGAACGGGCGGCTCAAGGAGGAGCGCGCGCTGCTCGCCACGGCGCTGGGCGACGTGCAGGCGATGCTCGGCAGCATGGTCGGCTACCTGACCTCCTCGCAGGAGGACGTCACGAACCTCTACAAGGTCGGCCAGCACGCGGTCCGCTTCCTGATGAGCGTGGGCGACATGCTCATCGGCTGGCTGCTCCTGCGGCAGGCCGAGGTGGCGGGCGAGGTGCTCGACGCCGGCACCGCCGGGCGCGACCGGAACTTCTACGAGGGCAAGATCGCCGTCGCGCGGTTCTTCGCCCGCAACGTGCTGCCCGAGCTCAGCTCCCGCCGCACGATCGTCGAGGGCGCCGAGAACTCGATCATGGAGCTCGACGTCGCCTCGCTGTGATGGCGTCGCCGTGTGAGTGTTCTGGGTCGTCATGACGACCCGGAACACTCACGTGCGGACACGCATCGGGACCTCCGGGTGGATCTACCCGCCGTGGCGCGGGGTGTTCTACCCGGAGGGTCTCGTCCAGCGTCGTGAGCTGGAGTATCTCGCCGAGCGCCTCGACACCGTCGAGATCAACGGCTCGTTCTACAGCCTCCAGCGCGCGTCGAGCTACCGGACGTGGGCGGAGCGCACGCCCGACGACTTCGTGTTCGCGGTCAAGGGCGGGCGCTTCGTCACGCACATGAAGAAGCTGCGCGGCGTCGAGGAGGCCCTCGCGAACTTCTTCGCCTCCGGCCCGCTGGCCCTCGGCCCCAAGCTCGGGCCCGTCCTGTGGCAGCTGCCGCCGAACCTCGGCTACCACCCCGAGCGCATCGAGGACTTCCTGCGGCTGCTGCCGCGCACCACCGCCGAGGCCGCGGCGCTGGCCGAGGGGCACACCGACAAGGTCCCCGAGCCCGCGACCACCACCGACGCGGACCGTCCGCTGCGGCACGCGATGGAGGTGCGGCACGCCAGCTTCCGCGACCCGGGCTTCGTCGCCCAGCTGCGCCGGTACGGCGTCGCGCTCGTCGTCGCGGACACCGCCGGCACCTTCCCGTGCCTCGACGACGTCACCGCCGACCTCGTCTACGTCCGCCTCCACGGCGACACCGAGCTCTACGCCAGCGGCTATTCCCCCGACGCGCTCGACCGGTGGGCGGCGACGATCCGCGCCTGGGCCGCCGGCGAGGCCCCGACGTCCGCGGACACGGTGGCGCCCGACGACCCGCCGCCACCCGCCCCGGCGGGGCGCGACGTCGTCGTCTACTTCGACAACGACGTCAAGGTGCACGCGCCGTTCGACGCGATCGCGCTGCGGGAGCGGTGTCGGTGACCGGAGGTCACACGCGGCGGGCCCAGGCCTCGGCGCCGCAGAAGAGGCCGAACGCGGCGAAGCCCAGCGCGACGACGAGCAGGAGCAGCGGCCCGTAGGGCTGGCCCGCGAGGGTCTTGAGCGCCCCGTCCAGGCCACCGGCCCAGGACGGGTCGGCCCGGATCGCGGCGACGCCGAAGAGCACGCCCATCACGGCGAAGGCGACGGCGCGCAGGACGTGCCCGACGATCCCCAGCCAGCGCACCGGTCGCCGCAGCTGCGCGGGCAGCCGCGACCAGTCGAGGTCCTCGGCGAAGTCGGCCGTGATCCCCGACCACGCGGTGGCGCCGGCGACCACGAGGACGATCAGGCCCACCACGCCCACGAGGACCTGGCCCGCGGGCAGCGCGAGCAGCCCCGCGGTGGCCTGCTGCGAGCCGCCGCTGCTCGACCCGGAGGAGCCGGTGACGAGCAGGCGCAGGCCGATGAGGGCCACCGCGAGCACCCCGAGCGCCTTGGCGCCCGCACCGATGCGGCGCTGCGTGCGCTCCCAGCCCGAGGCCCAGCGGAAGCCGGTGAGGGCCGCGAGTCCCTGCCACGCCCCGAACGCGACGAGCCCGGCGACCACGACCACGAGGACCACGAACCCGAAGGGCTCGGCCGCGATCGCGGTCAGGGCGCCCTGCTGGTCGGCCTGCCCGCCGCCGGTGAGCGCGATCTGCGCCGCGATCACCCCGATGAGCACGTGCACGAGCCCGTAGCCCACGAGTCCGACGCGTCCGAGCAGCTCGACCGCGCGGCTCGGTGCCTCGCCCTCCCCCGAGCGCCCGAGCCCGGCGAGCTCGCCACGGGCGCGGTCGGCGGCGCGGGACGCGGCGTCGGACGCCGCGTCACCGGCCGACCGGGAGTCGGTCGATCGAGAGTCGGTCGACCCCGGGCCCGCCGAGCCCGTCGATCCGGAGGCGGTCACGGGCCGTTGCAGGTGACGGTGGGCTGGGGCTCGTAGCGCACCGTGCGCGGCTCACGACGGACCTCGCCGGTCCGGACGTCGCGCAGCACCCGGGTGTCGGTGATCGTGAAGCCCTCCGAGCCCTGGGACGGCTTGCACTCGGGGTTGGCGCCGAGGTCGCGCACCCCGGGCGGCGTCGGGTTCACCCGCGGCCCGGGCTCCGAGGTCACCTCGAAGCGCTTGATGCCGTAGAGCTGCACCGTGATCGACGACGGGGTCCACTGGGTGCGGATGTACACCGGCGTCGGCCCGTCGTTGCCGAGCCGCAGGTCGATCGAGCCCTCGAAGACGGTCGCCTCGCGGCCCGCCGGGTAGCGGCTGATGTAGTAGCTGTGCTCCTTGTGCTCGACGTCGTCGAGCCCCGCGAGGTAGCCCGCGTTGAAGAGCGTCGTCGCGAACTGGGAGACGCCGCCGCCGACGCCGCGGCCCGGGGCGCCGTCATCGATGATCCCGGCCGGGACGAAGCCGTTGGCCTCGTTGCGGGGGCTCGACGCCTCGTTGAGGCTGAACACCGAGTCCGGCGCGATGATCTTGCCGTTGACGATCTCCGCGATCCGCCGGATGTTCTGCCCGGAGTCGGGCTTGAAGCCCCGGGTGGTGAACTCCCCGATGAGCGTGGCGGGGCCCAGGGCCTGCAGCGACTCGGTGGTCACCTCCGGCTGGGTCGTCGTGTAGACGGCGTTGATCGCGCGTCCGGTCGCGGGCGGCGGGGACGCCGGCTCCGCCCCGGGCGTCACCGGCGGCGGGGTGAAGATCGGCGGGGTGGTCCCGTCGTCCGGGCGGCGCAGCGCCTCGACGATCCCGTCGAAGGTCCGCGGCCAGTCGATCTCGCGGCCGACGACGGCCGGCACGACGGTCGCCGTCGTCCCGCCGAACTCGAGGGTGGCGTCGCGCGGCTCGGTCTCGGTGGTGCGGAGCTGCGGCTCGACGGCCGCGATCGCCGCGGGCTCGTCGACGCCGGGCGTGAGGCCGCCCTGCCCGTCGGGACGGAAGGTCAGGAAGGTGGTGATCGCGCGGCTGGTGGCCGTCGCGTTCTTCCCGTCGCCGACGACGGTCAGCGGGCCCGCGACGGCGGGACGGGCGACGGTGTCGAGCGCCTCCTGGATGGCGGCGGGCGTCACCGTGACCGGGGCCTCGACGATCGGCAGGCCGACCGGGGTCGGGTCGAGCCAGTGCTCGGTGACGGCCTGGGCGGCGACCGCGCCGTCGACGACCTGGCCGGGCACGGACTGCACGGCGACCGGCTCGAGGTTCTCGAAGCGGATCGTCCCCTCGGTGGCGGGGCGGTCGAGCTGCGGGCGGACCCCGTCGAGCGCCTGGCCCAGCGCGAACCCGTTGACCCGCGTCACCGGGGCCACGTCGCGGGTGCCGAACAACGAGGTGAGGCGCGTCCAGGGGTTGAAGGGCTGCTCGCCGGCGCGGGCGATGGTGCCCTCGACGTCGAGCTCGAGGCCCGCCGCACGCGGATCGATCGTGGCGGTGCTCGACCCGGCCTGCAGCGTCACGGGCTGGGTGAGCCGACCCGCGAGCTGGGCGTTGAGCGCCTGCTCGGCCTCGGGCTTGCCCATCCCGCCGATCTCGACCCCGGCGACGGCGACCCCGCGGGGCACGTCGGTGGAGGAGATCAGCAGGTCGCCGACGTAGAGCACGGCGAGCAGCCCGACCACGGCCGCACCGATGAGCAGGGGGCGGCGTCGCCCGTCGCCGGAGGAGTCGTCGCCGGCCTCGTGGGCACCGTGACCCCGTGGTGGTGGCCCCTGGGGGCCCGTCGGCCGGTCGTCGGTGACGGGAATCCACTCGGTGCGCTCGGCGTCGGTCACCGCCCCGCGCTCCGGGGGCATCGACCGCGTCGGCTCGTCGAGCCCCGAGCCGTCGGTGTCGGCCGTGGCGTCGATGTCCTCGGCGTGCCGATGGTGATCATCGACGGAGGGGTCGACGGTCGTCTCCTCGGGTGTGCGGCCCCCGGGTGAGGTCACAGATACAGCCCCGTTCCGCTCGAACTTCTCGTCGACTCGGTCGTCGCGCTCGCGACGGCGTGCAGGTCGCGCTCTCGGAGCACGACGAAGGAACGTCCGGACACGTCGACCTCGAAGTGGTCGTCCTGGCCGTAGAGCACGCGATCCCCCACCGCGACACTGCGGACGTGCTGGCCCGTCCCGTACACGTCGCCCCACACGAGCTTCTTGGGCGTCTGAGCGGTCGCCGGGATGACGATGCCCCCGCTGCTGCGTCGCTCGCCGTCGCCCTGGGCGGGCGCGACCATCACGCGGTCGTGGAGCATCTGGATCTCCAGCCTGGGATCCGACACGCCGGGATCGTACGGGGCGCCCGGATCGCCTCTCGGGTCAGGGCCGCGGAGACCTCACGCGGGCCTGACGGGGGGAACGGGCCCGGAACGAGGGAGGCCCCGTGGCCCTGCCAGGTCGGGGGTCCGGCAGCGCCACGGGGCTCGTCGGGTGTGTCGGCGGACGGGGAGGGCGCGTTACCGGGACCGCGGGAGTTCACTCGTCCGGGCTAGTCCGACCTCAGTCGCGGCCCAGGAGGAAGCGCCCGAAGTGCGGGACGGTGAACGCGATCCAGCCGCGCTCGGCGGAGAACACCAGGCCCTTGCGCAGAAGGCTGTCGCGCGCCGGGGACAGCGACGAGGGCTTGCGGGCGAGGTGCTGGGCCAGCGCGGCCGTGGTCACGGGCTCGTCGCGGCCCTCGGACAGCTCGGCCATGCCCTGCAGGTACTCGCGCTCGGCCGGGGTCGCGCGCTCGTAGCGCGAGCCGAAGAAGCCGACGGCGAGCTCGGTGCCGGCCTCCGGGGCCGCCATGCGCACGTCGTCGGCGTCGATCGGGCTCTGCACCGCCGCGTCCCAGGCGGCCTTGCCGTAGGCCTGCACGAAGTAGGGGTAGCCGCCCGAGACCTCGTAGAGCGCCTCGAGGGCGGCCTCGGTGAGCTCGGCGTCCTCCCGCTTCGCCGGCACCGTGAGCGCGAGGTCGGCGTCGGCGCGGTCCAGCTGGCCGATGTTCACGTAGCGGAACAGCCGCTCGGAGTAGGACTTGGACGCGCTCAGCACGGCCGGCAGGTGCGGGAGCCCCGCGCCGACGACGACGAGCGGCGCCCCGGACTGCGAGAGCTCGTGGCACGCCGCGCACAGGGCGGACACGTCGTCGAGCTGCAGGTCCTGCATCTCGTCGATCAGCAGCGCGATGCCGACGCCGACGTCGGCGGCGAGCTCGGCGCACACCCCGAACAGCTCGACGAGGTCGATCTCGATGTCGCCCGAGTCCGCCCGCCCGTTCTTGACGGGCACGTCGATGCCGGGCTGCCACCGGTCCTTGATCTTCGCGTCCGACGGCGTCGCCTTGAGCGCGAACGCCTTGAGCACGCCCAGGGCGTCCTCGACGCGGTCGGGGGCGCGGTGGTGCACGGCGAGGTCGCGCACCGCGCGGTGCAGTGCGGCGGACAGGGGCCTGCGCAGGTCGGCGTCCGGCCGCGCCTCGATCTTGCCCGCGCCCCATCCGGCGCGGACCGCCATCGAGCGCAGCTCGCCCAGCAGCACGGTCTTGCCGACCCCGCGCAGGCCCGTGAGCACCAGGCTGCGCTCCGGCCGGCCGCGCGCGACCCGCTCGAGGACCACGTCGAACGCGCCCAGCTCGCGGTCACGTCCGGCCAGCTCCGGCGGGCGCTGGCCCGCGCCGGGGGCGTACGGGTTCCGCACGGGGTCCATGCGCCACCTCCGGGTCGGGCCTGGGCGCTACGAGCGTATGGACCTCTCTAGCGTCCGCCCGATACCTCGCGAGAAATCGCGATCGGCGTGTCGCGGATCGGGTCGTCTCGGGTTCTCTACGACCTGTTCTAGACAGGGCGAGAGAACGCGATCGCGCTCTCTACGTGTCTCTAGTCCTCGGGCGAGACGGGCGGATACGGCCCGATACGGCGCTCCTGGCCGGTCCGCTGGTCCTGCGGCGGGCTCCAGACCCGGCCGGAGCGCAGCGCGTCCAGCCCCGGCCAGGCCGCGGACATGAGCATGCCGGCGAGGACGTCCGCGGCGTCGTCGCCGGTCACCGGCGCGGGCCCGGTCAGCCACCAGTCCGCGAGCCCCTCGGCCGCCCCGACCAGGGTGTGCGCGTACGGGCGCACGGCCTCCTGCGACATGCCGAGCCCGTCGGCCATGAGGGCGGCCGCCTGGGCGACGATCCGGCCGCGCAGGGCGTCGACCTCGCCGGCGAACTCGCCCGTCGACGCCTGCCGGTAGAGCACCGTCCAGCCCGCACGGCGGGTGGTGAGCGCGTGGAAGAAGGCGCGCAGGCCGAGCCAGAGCCGGGTCTGGGGGTCGTTCGACGTGTCCTCGGTGGCCGCCCCGGACGATGCGGCCTCGACAGAGCGCAGGAGGCGCTCGGCCTCCCGCTGCAGACACGCCGCGAACAGCTCGTCCTTGCTGCCGCCGTGGGCGTAGACCATGGGCTTCGACAGCCCTGCGCGCGCGGCGACGTCGTCCATCGACGCACCGTGGAACCCCTGCTCCGAGAACACCGCGACGGCGGCGTCGAGCACCTGGCGCCGGCGCACCTCGGGAGCGAGACGCTGCCGTGCGGGACGTGCGGTGGGGGTCACGCTGGCTAATCCAATCTACCGATGCGTAAAGTAGGGCTCGATGGCGGGACCGCCAGTACCGCATACCCCGCGACGATGCCGGAGTCGACCGTGCCCGAGAAGATCGACGTGAACGAGCTGGGGCGCAGTGTCGACCCCAAGTCCCTCTCCGAGGAAGAGCTGGTGGGCGCTCTGCGGGACGGCCTGGCCGGCGGGGGCGCGAAGGACATCGACCCCTCCCTGTTCGCGCGGCTGGTGAAGAGCACGGGCAAGGGCCAGCTCGAGGCCGTCATGTCCTCGGAGGTGCGTCGGCCCGTCCTCGACGCCATCTTCGGCAGGATGGCCGAGTTCTACTCCTCCAAGGGGTCGAGCGCGAAGCGCCAGGTCGTGCACTGGCACGTCACGGGCGCCCCCGGCGGGGGTGACAACAGCTACCAGACGGCGATGCAGCACGGCACCTGCGAGGTGTCCGAGGAACTCGCCGAGGAGCCGCGCACCGAGCTCTCGATGGACGGCGTGCAGTTCCTCAAGGTGGTCACGAACAACGCGTCGCCGATCACGCTGTTCATGACGCGCAAGCTCAAGGTCTCGGGCGACGTCGGGTTCGCGACGGCGCTGCAGAAGATGTTCACGATCCCCTCGGCGTGACAGGAGTCCCGCGATGACCTTCTCCATGGAGCTGTCCGAGGAGCACGACGACCTCCGCGACTGGGCCCACGGGTTCGCCGCCGAGGTGATCCGCCCGGCCGCCGCCGAGTGGGACGAGCGCGAGGAGACCCCGTGGCCCGTCCTGCAGGAGGCCGCGAAGATCGAGCTCTACAACTTCGAGACCCTGGCCAGCTTCTGGGGTGACGAGACGGGCCTGAGCCTTCCGCTCGTCAACGAGGAGCTGTTCTGGGGCGACGGCGGCATCGGGATGGCCATCTTCGGCACCACCCTCGCCGTCGCCGGCATCTTCTCCTCGGGCACGCCCGAGCAGATGGTCGAGTGGATCCCCCAGTGCTACGGCGACGCCGCCGACGTGAAGGTGGCGGCGTTCTGCTCCTCGGAGCCCGAGTCGGGCTCGGACGTCTCGGCGATGCGTACCCGGGCGGTGTACGACGAGGCCAAGGACGAGTGGACGCTCACCGGCGCCAAGGCGTGGGCGACCAACGGCGGCATCGCCAACATCCACGTCGTGCAGGCCGTCGTCGACTCCTCGCTGGGCTCTCGCGGCCAGGCGGCGTTCGTGGTCCCGCCGAACACCCCGGGTCTCGAGTCCACCCGCAAGATCAAGAAGATGGGCCTGCGCGCGTCGCACACCGCGGACGTCTTCCTCGACGACGTCAAGGTCCCCGGGTCCTGCCTCCTCGGCGGCAAGGAGAAGCTCGACGAGCGCCTGGCCCGCGCCCGCGAGGGCGTGAAGTCCAAGGGCTCGTCGGCGATGCAGACCTTCGAGCTCTCGCGCCCGACGGTCGGCTCGCAGGCGATCGGGATCGCCCGGGGCGCCTACGAGTACGCCCTCGAGTACGCGAAGACCCGCGAGACGTTCGGCCGCCCGATCATCGACAACCAGTCGATCGCGTTCACGCTCGCGGACATGAAGACCGAGATCGACGCGGCCCGCATGCTCGTGTGGCGCGCCGCCTGGATGGGCCGCAACGGCGTGGCCTTCGAGGCCGGCGAGGGATCGATGTCGAAGCTCAAGGCCGGCCGCGTCGCCGTCTGGGCCACCGAGCGCGCGATCCAGATCCTCGGCGGCGCCGGCTACTCCCGCGAGCACCCCGTCGAGCGGATGCACCGCGACTCGAAGATCTACGACATCTTCGAGGGCACCGAGCAGATCCAGCAGCTCGTCATCGCCCGCGCCATCTCGGGGCGCCACATCGCCTGACGCCCCCGTGGCTCCCCGGCGCCCGTGTCGGCGCCGGGGCGCTCAGGGCTCGCCGAGGCGCCAGTGGCCTCGCGGTCGCGGGATCGCCACCGGGTGGTGGCGCGCGATCCGCACGTCCGCGGCGTACTCGCCCGCGCCGATCAGGGCGTGACGCCGCCGTTCGGCCTCGTGGTGGGCCGCCGTCAGGCCGTAGGGCCCGTACGCATCGCGGAACCGCCCGGTGCGATCGACCACCACCACGAGGTACTCGCCCGCGTCGCGTCGCTCACCGTCGGTGCGGTGTGCCTGTCCGTCCATCCACTCCCCCCGGAGCCACGACCACGGACGGGGTGGACGAACGTCCAGCGTGACCCGGCCGTGGACCGCGCGGCCGCAGGTCGTGCGCGCCGCGCGGATGACGGAGGACAGGGAGTCGACCGGCCCAGGCTCGGAGGAACGTGTCGCTCCTCCGGCTGCGCCGGGCTGTCAACCGTCTCGCTGTGTGGCCAGGCTATCGGACGACCGGGGAACGTGACACGGCCGGACCACCCGAACGGGTGGTCCGGCCCAGGTCGACGGCCCAGGGTCGACGTCCCAGGGTGGACGTCTCGGGGTCGACGGCTCAGGCGCTCTCCTCGATGGGCGCGCCGGTGGCGGCCTTCTGGACCGACTCGCAGCCCTTCTTGGCGGCGGCCTTGGTCTCGTAGGCCTCGCCGGACGCGACGATCTGGCCGTTGCTGGCCTTGAGACGGAACCGGAACTTGCCGGCCTTGTCCTCGTACACCTCGAACTTGCCCGCCATGACGATCCTCCCGCTCGGTGCTGAACGTGCTGGTCGCCGGCGGACGTTAGCGCGAACGGACCCGGTGTGGATGCACCCGTCCGGGCGTGCCGCCCGCGTCGGCCGGAGGCGGTGGCCAGGGGCGATCGGGCGTACACCGACGGGCGTCAGCGCCGGCCCGGCAGCAGCGACACCAGCGCCCGGCCCGTCCCCGCGAGCAGCGCCCCGGTGACGGCGGCCCAGTCGAAGTAGTCGCGCCAGAGCGTGATCACGCCGTCGTGCACCTCGAACGTGCCGCACACCCAGAACGAGGTGCGCAGCCGGCCGACCTCGATGGTGTCGGTCCGCTCGGTGAGCACCACCGGTCCGTCGGCGACCACGCGGTGGTTCTCCGCGCGGAAGCCGGTGGCGCGGCTCGTGAGCAGGCCGAGCACCCGGCGGGTGGCCTCGCGCCCGCGTGCCGGGGGCAGCGACACGTTCTCGTAGACGACGTCGGGGTGCAGACGGGCACAGGCGGCGTCGACGTCGAGGCGCTCGAGGTCGGCGAGGAAGGCGCGGACGACCCGCGCCGGATCGGTCTCGGCGGGTGCGGTCATGGCGTCATCCTGCGCTCCGGGGCGTGGTGACCCCGCCCACGGGGAACCGCCGTCAGGAGCGGGCGGGCCGACCGCCCCGACGAGGGGATCTGATCCGCGATGCCGGTCGACAGCGACGCGCCGCTCACCGAGGCCCTCGGGACGGACTTCTTCTCCGTGCGGCGGCGCTTCAACGAGGCGCAGTGGGAGACGTTCATGGCGGTCCGCCGCTACGTCGACCGCGTGGTGTCCCCGGCGGCGCCCGCGGCGTGGGACGCCGCGGAGATGCCGTGGGAGGTCATCCGCGGGATGCCCGACCTCGAGATCGTCGGCGACGACATCGAGGGCTACGGGTGCCCGGGGCACGACCCGCTGACCTGCGGCCTGGTGGCCATGGAGCTCGCCCGCGGCGACGGCAGCCTCGCGACGTTCCACGCCGTGCAGTCGGGGCTCGCGATGAAGTCCATCGCGATGCTCGGCTCCGACGAGCAGAAGCAGGAGTTCCTGCCCGCGATGGCCCGCCTCGACCTCGTCGGCGCCTTCGGCCTCACCGAGCCCGAGCACGGCTCCGACTCGGTGTCGCTGGAGACCACGGCCCGCCGGGACGGTGACGACTGGATCCTCGACGGGCGCAAGCGCTGGATCGGCAACGGCTCCATCGCCGGGCGGACGGTCGTCTGGGCGCGGGACACCGAGACCAACACCGTCCTCGGCTTCCTCGTCGACACCACGACACCCGGCTACGAGGGCACCGTGATCCCCCGCAAGGGCTCGATGCGCTCGGTGTGGCAGGCCGACGTCAGCCTCGACGGCGTGCGGGTACCCGAGCGCGACCGGCTGCCGGGGGCCGAGAGCTTCAAGGACACGGGGCGCGTGCTGGCCACCACCCGTGGCACGTGCGCGTGGATGGCGCTCGGGCACGCCACCGCCGGCTACGACGCCGCGCTGCGCTACGTCCTGGAGCGCAAGCAGTTCGGGCAGCCGCTCGCCGCGAACCAGATCATCCAGGACAAGCTCGTGAAGATGCTCGCGGAGCTGACCGGGATGCAGCTCTACTGCATGCAGATCGCGCAGCTCGCCGAGGACGACGACCTCGCACCGACGATCGCCGGGCTCGCCAAGATGAACAACACCCGCAAGGCGCGGTGGATCCTCGCCGAGGCGCGCGACATGCTCGGCGGCAACGGGATCCTGCTCGACAACCACGTCATGCGGCACATGGCCGACATCGAGTCGATCCACACCTTCGAGGGCACCGAGACCATCCAGACCCTCATCGTCGGGCGCGAGATCACGGGGCACAGCGCGTTCACGTGATCGGGACGACCGCCGGCTCCAACCGCACGGGCAGTTCCGCGTAGCCGCGCAGGATGCGCGTCGGACGACGACGCGCGGGGCCGGCCGGCGCGAGGTGGGGGTGGCGTTCGAACAGGGCGCGCAGCGCGACCTCTCCCTCCATGCGCGCGAGCTGCGCACCGAGGCAGAAGTGCGGCCCGCTGGAGAACGCGAGGTGCTCCTTCGCGTTCGCCCGCGCGACGTCGAACGTGCCCGGGTCGGCGAAGACGTGCGGGTCGCGGTTGGCGCCCGCGAGCACCGTCACCACGAGGTCACCCTCGGCCAGGGCGGTGCCGGCGATCTCGGTGTCGCGCCTGGCCCGGCGCGCGGTGCGCTCGACAGGAGGGTCGAAGCGCAGGATCTCGTCGACGGCGTTCGGCCACAGGTCGGGCTCCGCGACGAGCCGTTCGCGCTGCTCGGGGTGGGCGAAGAGCTGCGCGGTGCCGTTGCCGATGAGGTTCACCGTCGTCTCGAACCCGGCGGCGAGCACGAGCAGCGCCGTGGACACCAGCTCCTGTTCGGACAGGCCCGCGCCGTCGTCGTCGACCTCGCCGACGAGGCTCGAGAGCAGGTCGTCCCCGGGCTCGCGCCGCAGCCGGCGCAGGTGCTCGCGCATCCAGTCGTTCAGCGCCGCGAGGTTGGCCTCCATGCTCGCGTGCGCCCGCCGGGTCAGGCCCATGTCGAGCGAGGTGGCCGCGCCGTCGCCCCAGCTCAGGAACTGCTCGCGCATCGACGTGGGCACCCCGAGCATCTCGCTGATCACGGTGACCGGCAGCAGGCTCGCGTAGTGCGCGACGAGGTCCACGGTGTGGCCGTCGCCGTCCCGAGCGGCCCGGTCCATGTCGTCGAGGAGCTCCTGGGCGACCTCGGTGGTGCGCTCGCGCAGCGCCGCCACACGGCGCGCGGTGAAGGCCCGGCTGACGAGCTTGCGGTAGCGCGGGTGGTCCGGCGCGTCGACCGCGAGCATCGAGGGCGGCTCGATCGGGCCCGGGTTCCGCGGCGGGCCGGCCAGGGCGAGGGCCGCCCGCGCCGGCGCGGGCACGACCTGCGTGGGGTGCGTGACGCCGAAGTCGTCGCTGCGCAGCACCGCCGTCGACACGTCGTGGTGGACGGTGAGCCGGGCGAACGCGCCGGGCGCGAAGGGGTACGACGACCGCAGGGTCTCGTAGTGGGGGAACGGGTCGGCCTGCATCACCGGGTCGAGCAGCAGGCGGGCGTCCGGGTTGCCGGCGCGCACCTGGCGGCGGATCGCCGCGCGCATGAGCCCGTGGGTGGCGCCCCACCGCAGCGTCGTCCCGAAGGACGAGGACGCGACGGACGAGGCGACGGACCGGCCGACCGACGCGGCGACGGACGAGGGCAGCGACGACAGGGCCACGGGGGCCTCCCGGTGTCGGGTCGGTACATGGACGTACCAGAGTGCGTCGAAACCATACTCGGAGTATGTGTTCGTCGTCCAGGCCCGTCGCGGGTACGCCTCCGACCGTGCAGACGACCCTCCGCGCCACGGGACCGCTCCCCGCCGACCAGGCGTGGGAGCGCTACGCCGACCTCGACCGCTGGCCACGCTGGGCGCCCCAGATCTCCGGTGTGACCGTCTCCGGGTCGGGACCGCGCCGGCTGTGTCCCGGCCTCGAGGGCACGGTGCGGGCGGCCGGGCTGGTGCACGTCCCCTTCGAGGTCCTCGCCGTGGACGAGCAGGCCCGGACCTGGTCGTGGCGGGTCCGCGTCGGGCCGGTCACCCTGACCCTCGACCACGGCATCGAGGACCTCGGCGCCGGCCGCACCCGCACCTGGCTGCGCACCACGGGCCCCGCCCTCGTCGTCCTGCCCTACTCCCCGGTGGCCTTCGTCGCGCTGCACGCGCTGCTGCTGGAGCGGTGACCGCGGTGACCGCCGCGACCACCAGGCTGCTGATCACCAGCGACACCCACCTCCCCGTGCGCCGACCCACCCGACGGGTCCTGCCCGACCCCGTCTGGGAGGCGCTCGACGCCGCCGACGTCGTGGTGCACGCGGGCGACTGGATGGACCCCGAGCTGCTCGACGCGTTCGAGGAGCGGTCGGCGCGCCTGGTCGCCTGCTGGGGCAACAACGACGGCGACGCGGTGCGCGCGCGGCTCCCGGAGACGGCGGTCGCCGAGATCGACGGGGTGCGCCTGGCGGTCACCCACGAGACCGGCGCCGCCACGGGACGCGAGCGCCGCTGCGACGCCCGGTTCGGGCCGGACGGCGACACCCCCGTCGACGTCCTCGTGTTCGGGCACAGCCACATCCCGTGGGACTCGACGACCCCCGGCGGGGTCCGTCTGCTCAACCCCGGGTCACCCACCGAGCGCCGTCGTGAGCCCGCCTGCACCTACATGACGGCCGAGATCCGCGACGGCGGACTGGCCGCCGTGCAGCGTCACGACCTCCCACCCGGTGGCGCCGGTCGGTCGTGACGGCACTACCGTGCGTCATCGGTCACGGATGGGTGTCGTTGCGAGTGACGACGGTGCGGTCTCCCTCGAACGGGTCAACGTTGTGCGATGTTGCCGGGTGCCGGGGCCCGGACCGGCCGAAGAACGTCCCCCTGGGTGAGCACGGTGGGTGATGGCCTTACCGTTTTCCCGGACCGTTGACCACAACGGTCCCGGCGAGGAGACGACCGACGGGAGGACCGCACGTCGGCGGCGACCGCCCCTCGCGGGCCCGTGAGGGGCCGTGACGACGACGGGAGGCTCGTGACGACCGACCACTCGGTGTCGCGAGAATCGAGACGAAACGGCCGATGACCCTTCTTGCCGAGCGACCCCCGGATGAGGTCGACGAGTCCGAACTCGTCGTCGGCCGACGCATCCAGGAGTTCTCCCAGCTCGCCGGGCCGATCCGCGAGCCCGACCCCGCCGAGGGCGCCTACCGGGTGGCCTACCGCGGGGTCGACGCCGTGCACGGTCGCGGTCGGGTCGCCCGGTCCCTGCTCGTCGCCGGTCTGAACTTCGCCTTCGAGGCCCTCTTCTTCCTCTGGCTGCTGCACCCCTCGCACCGGCCGCCGGTCTTCGGCTCGACCTTCGCGATCTACGCGAACTGGATCGTCATCGGCTCGATCGGCCTCATGGAGCTCCTGCGGCTGATCAACGTCTTCTCGCTGTCGCTCGCCTCGGTGATCTCCCGCGACCCGGTGCCCGTGCCCCCGCGACCGGACCAGCGCATCGCCTTCCTCACGACGATCGTGCCGAGCAAGGAGCCCATCGACGTCGTGCGCGGCACGCTCCAGGCGGCGCTGCGCATCCAGTACGACGGGATCCTCGACGTCTGGATCCTCGACGAGGGGGACGACCCGGACGTCAAGGCGATGTGCCGCGAGCTGGGCGTCAACCACTTCACCCGCAAGGGCATCGGGAAGTACAACCAGCGCAAGGGCGCGTTCAAGGCCAAGACCAAGCACGGCAACTACAACGCCTGGGTCTCCGAGCACGGCGACTCGTACGAGGTCTTCCTCTCCGTCGACCCCGACCACGTGCCGCTGCCCAACTACGCCGAGCGGATCCTCGGCTACTTCCGCGACCCGGACGTCGCCTACGTCGTGGGCCCCCAGTGCTACGCCAACGACGAGACGTTCGTGACGCGCGCGGCGGAGTCGCAGCAGTTCCCGTTCCACTCGCTGATCCAGCGTGCGGCGAACCGCTACAACGCCGCGATGCTGGTCGGCACGAACAACGCCATCCGGATCAGCGCCCTGCGGGCCGTCGGCGGCCTCTCGGACTCGATCACCGAGGACATGGCCACCGGCCTGAAGTTCCACACGCGGCGCAACGCGGCGTCCGGTCGGCGCTGGAAGTCGGTGTACACCCCCGACGTGCTGGCGGTCGGCGAGGGACCGTCGTCCTGGGGCGACTTCTTCTCCCAGCAGATGCGCTGGTCGCGCGGCACCTTCGAGGTGCTGCTCAAGGAGATGATCTTCCGGCTCCCGCGCCTGTCGCCGGGCCGGGCGCTGCACTACATCCTGATCACGACGTTCTACCCGTCGATGGCCATCGGCTGGTTGCTCGGCGCGGTCAACGCGTGCCTCTTCCTGGCCCTGGGCGTCCAGGGCGTGGTCGTGCCGGTGCAGCTGTGGCTGGCGCTCTACATCGACGCGACCGCGTTCCAGCTCTGGGTCTACCTGCGCAACCGCCGCTACAACGTCAGCCCCTACGAGCCCGAGGGTTCCTCGGGCATCAAGGGCATGCTCATGTCGATCTTCGCGGCGCCGATCTTCGCGGCATCCCTGATCGCCACGATCCTGCGGCTGCCGGCCAAGTTCGTTGTGACGCCGAAGGGCTTGTCGTCCAGCGCCGACCACATCCTGACCTTCCGCCGGCACCTGCAGTGGGCGGCGCTGCTCGTCGGCGCGATCGTGCTCGCGATCCTGCAGGGCTACGCCGCGCCCGCGGTGCTGCTGTGGCCCGCCGTGGCGCTGGCCGCCTGCCTCGCGCCGCCCGTGCTGTGCCTGGTCGAGCGCATCGTCGGGCGCCAGCCGGCCATCGACGCCGCGCCGCCCGCCGTGCTGCCCGACGGCCGCTCGGGCATCACCACCGAGTCCCTCGAGCGCGCCGCGCTCGACGCCCTGCTCGCGGCCGGCACCGCCACCCGCCGCTCGCCCCGCCCGGAGGCCGTGCCCGCCGGCGTCGGAGCGCGCGAGGCCGACCGCACCGGGGCCGTCTCCGAGGGCGACCTGCCCGCCGGCTGGGTCCGCACCGCCTCGCTCGCCGGTCGCGACCGCCGGGCCGGGTCCGACGGCGCCCCGAAGTCGACCCCGCGCGACGGACGCCGGGACCGGCCCGTCCCGGACCGCCCGGACGCCCGGCCCACCCCGGGCCGTCGCCACGCCCGCGACGACACCCCCGTCGTGGACCCGACGCCGTCGCCGGTGCCGCGGTCGCGCCCCACGCCGGGCCCGGCGCCCCAGCCCGGCCAGCCCGGACCGCAGGGCCAGCCCGGACCGCAGGGCCAGCCCGGACCGCAGGGCCAGCCCGGCCAGCCGCCGCGGCCCGGACCCCACCCGGGTCCGCAGGGTCCGCAGGGTCCGCAGGGTCCCCCGCGACCCGCCGGCCCGCCGCCCGGACCGTCCGCCGTCCCGCCGGGAGCACGTCCCCCCGGCGGCGCCCCGGGACCGCGTCCCCGGCCCACGCCGCGTCCGGCACCCAGCCCGTTCCCGGCCCCGCCGGTCCGTCCGGGCGAGCGTCCGGCGGCCGCCGAGCACGGCGGCCGCTACGTCGCCCCCGCGGCCGAGCACCAGGGTGCGGTCCCGCCGCCGCCCGCGCCGCGGCCCGACGGACGCCCGGGCGAGACCCCGATCGGCCGTCCGACCCCGCCGTCGCCGGCACCCCGTCCGGACGCCGCCCCGGGCCGTGGTCCCGAGCGGACCCCGCGCCCCGGCCCGCGTCGCGAGCGTCCGCCGATGCTGTTCTCCACCCCGGCGGAGCTCGAGGCCGAGGGGACCGAGGCCGTGATGCCGGTCTCGGTGGGGTCTAGCATCGGTAACGAAACAGCAAAGCGACACGACGGACGAGACGGTGGGAGCCGCGCGGCCGACACCGGCTCGGTCAATGCACCGACGGTCGCCGTGCGTGTGGTGGCACTGGCCGCGGTGGCCGGTCCCGCCCGGCAGGAACCCGCGGGGGTGCCGCCGGACATCGAAGGGCGACGGACGGAGGCGAGTTGATCGAGCAGGGGCTGACCAGGCGGGTCAAGCGTTTCCTGCTCCTCGTCGTCGTCCCCGCGGTCATGCTCGGCGTGAACGTCCCGCCGGCGTGGGCGTGGATCTCCGAGCTCCGGCACCAGCAGCTGATCAACAGCCAGGAGTACAAGGAGAAGTTCGGCAAGTGGGACGTCGTGGACCTCCCCGACGACCAGAAGGTCAACGCGATCCACGCCGCCGTGCTCCCGACGGGGCGCATCCTCCTCATCGCCGGTTCCGGCAACAAGGAGGACATGTTCAACGCGGGGACCTTCAAGAGCCTCGTCTACGACCCCGCGACCGGACGTAGCCGCGTCGTCCCCACGCCCGACGACATGTTCTGCGCCGGCCACACGTTCCTGGGCAACGGCAACCTGCTGATCGCGGGCGGCACCCAGCGCTACGAGCGCCTCGACGGCGCGGTGGTCAACGCCGCCGGCGGCGTGACGGTCAAGAACGAGGACCCGGACGCGGCGCCGCGCTCGTTCCCCGCCGGCACGGAGTTCCGGTCGCCGGAGGGGCTCGTCTACCGCGCCGGCCACGCGTTCACGGTGCAGCCGGCGAACAAGGTCGCGACGCGACGCGGCGCGACGGTCACCGCCAGCGAGACCATCGTCTTCGCCGAGGCCGTGGCGCCCGGCCCGCAGTACGTGGCCGTCGGACCGAAGCAGTACTCGGTCGGTGGGCTCACCCCCGCCGAGGGGCAGAACATCTACGCCCTCGGCCAGGCGATGACCATGGAGAAGCAGGACTACCAGGGCATCGAGGAGACCTACGAGTTCAACCCGTTCACGGAGACCTACGAGCGCGTCGGGGACATGTTCTTCAAGCGCTGGTACCCGACGCTCACCCCGCTCGCGGACGGCAGCGTCATCGCGGTCTCCGGCCTCGACGGCACCGGCGAGATCCTGAACGGCCAGAACGAGGTCTACGACCCGGCCACCCGGCGCTGGACCGAGCGCAAGGACCTCACCCAGTACTTCCCGACCTACCCGGCGCTGTTCCAGACCGCGCGCGAGGACCAGCTGTTCTACTCCGGCGCGAACGCCGGGTACGGCTCGTCGGAGCTCGGCCGCGTCCCGGGCATGTGGAACCTCGAGAACAACATCTTCACGCCGATCCCCGGCATGCGTGATCCCGATCTGCTGGAGACCGCGGGCTCGGCCTGGGTCGGCCCGGTGCAGAACCAGCGGGTGGCCGTGGTCGGCGGCGGCGGCGTCGGCGAGAGCCCTCGGTCGAGCGCCCGGATCGACACGATCGACCTCAAGAGCCCGAACCCGACGTGGACGCCGGGGCCGATGCTGCCCGAGGGCACCCGCTACCCGAACCTGACGACGCTGCCGGACGACTCGCTGCTGATCAGCAACGGCTCACGCGACTACCGCGGCAAGGGCGACTCGAACAACCACAACGCGCGCCTCTACCGGCCGCAGACCAACACCCTCGACTACGCCGCGGACCCGCAGGTGGGCCGGAACTACCACTCGGCGTCGATGCTGCTGCCCGACGGGCGCGTCATGGTCGTCGGCTCGGACCCGCTGTTCGACGACGCCGCGGGCACCATCCCGGGCACGTTCGAGCAGCGCATCGAGATCTACACGCCGCCCTACCTGTTCCGCGGCGCGCAGCCGACGGTCGGCGAGGCCCCCACGACGCTCGCGCTCGGGCGCACCGCCGAGGTCCCGACGCCCGACGCCGCGCGCATCACCAGCGCCCGACTCATGGCGCCGATGGCGTCGACGCACGTCACCGACGTCGGGCAGCGCTCGATCGCGCTGGACATGACGAAGACCGACACCGGCGTCTCGGTGACCATGCCGGAGGACCGCACGATCGCGCCCGCGGGCCGCTACATGCTCTTCCTCGTGGACGACCGCGGTGTGCCGTCCCAGGCGCGCTGGGTCGAGGTACCGGAGGCCGGGCCGGCGGCCGCATCGTGACCTCGGTCGCTCGCTCCCGGCGGGTCGGGGACCTCGACGGTCGCGATGCGCAGTACGGACGGGTGAGTGGACGGCCGGCCGCGACGGGCGGCGCCTCCCCCCACACCGGCGTCACGAGGTGGCCTGGGAGCCTAGGTCCGAATGGACGACCGGCCCGGGGGTGGCACGACGGTGGCACGTGAGACGCACGGACGACGCGGTGGAGCGGAGGTGTCGAAGTTGCCGGAGAAGATGCCGGGGATGCCCGAAGCCGACACCGAGCCCATCCGGATCGAGCCGCGCGGTGCCGAGCCGCGCGGTGCCGAGACGAGCGGTGCCGAGCCGCGCAGTGAGGCCCGCGGTGGCGAGACCCGCGCCGCCGAGCGCCGCGGTGGCTCCCGCAGGCCCCGCCGCGGATGGCTCGTGGCCGGGGTGGCCGCCGTGACCGTCGTCGCCACCGCCCTCGGCGTCGCCGCCTGCAGCGGTGACTCCGGCGAGGGAGGGTCCGAGGGCGGCCCGCCGGTCTCCCCGGCCGCCTCGGAGTTCTGGGTGGACCCGTCGTCGTCCGCCGCTCGTCAGATCGAGCAGTGGCGCTCCGAGGGACGGACCGAGGACGCCGCGGCACTCGAGAAGATCGCTCGCCAGCCCCTCGCGATCTGGCCCACCGGCGAGACCGGCGGCGTCGAGGGCGAGGTGGCCGGCGTGGTGTCGCAGGCCCGCGCGGCCGGCCGCACCCCGGTCCTCACGGCCTACAACATCCCCAACCGCGACTGCGGCCAGTACTCCAGCGGCGGCGCCGGGGACGAGGGCGCCTACCGCGAGTGGCTGGACGCCTTCGCCCGCGGCATGGGCGGCACCCGCTCGGTGGTGATCCTCGAGCCCGACGCGCTCCCGCAGACGCTGACCAACTGCGAGGGCCAGGGCGAGCAGGAGGGCCGCGAGGAGCTGCTGGCCGAGGCGGTGCGCACGCTCAAGGGCGCGGGCGGCGAGGTCTACATCGACGCCGGCAACCCGGGCTTCGTCACCGACATCGGCAAGCTCGCCGACGGGCTGCGCAAGGCGGGGGTCTCGGACGCCGCCGGCTTCGCCCTGAACGTCGCGAACTTCATGGAGACCGAGCAGGTCGAGGCCTACGGCAACCAGGTCTCCGACCAGCTCGGCGGCGCCCGCTACGTCATCGACACCAGCCGCAACGGCAACGGCACCTACAACGGGCCCGAGCAGCCGACCTGGTGCAACCCGCCGGGCCGTGCGCTCGGCACCCCGCCCACCCGCGACACCGGGTCGCCGCAGGTCGCGGCGTTCCTCTGGGTCAAGGAGCCGGGCGACTCCGACGGCGACTGCCGCGGCGCCCCCGCGGCCGGCGAGTTCTGGCCGCAGTACGCCCTCGACCTGGCCCGCAACACCCCCGGAGCGTAGGCGACCACCGGAGCGCGCCGGCGGTTCGAGCACATGACGCGACGAAGGAGCGTCAGGTGCTGCACGCCTTGGCGCGACGGACTAGTAGGCGTGGACGACGGCGGCCATGTCCTCGCTGCCGTGGCCGTCGGACGACGCGGCGGCGAGGCGGTCGCGCACCGCGGTGGCCAGCGTGGTGTCCACGCCGGCCGCGCGCAGCGCCGCGGTGATCAGGTCGGTGTCCTTGATGACGCCGTCGAGCTCGAACGACGGCGTGTAGTCGCCGTCGATCATCGCCTTGCCCTTCAGCTGCACGTACGGCGCGTTCACCGCGCCGCCGTCGACGGCGTCGAGGAACTGCTGCGGGTCGACCCCCAGCCCGCGGGCGAGCGCGATCGACTGCGCGATGCCGTTGACCATGACGCCGATCCAGGCGTTGATGGCGAGCTTGAGCCTGCTGGCGTCGCCGATCGTCTCGCTCACCCACTGGGTGCGTGAGCCGATCGCGTCGAACACCGGCGCCACGGTGTCCCGCAGCGACGACGGACCCGAGGCCAGCACCACCAGCTGACCGTTCTCGGCGGGCGCCTTGGTGCCCAGCATCGGGGTGTCGAGGTAGTGCACGCCGGCGTCGCGCGCGAGCGCGGCGAGCCGGTCGGTGCCCTCGATGCCCACCGTGCTGGCCTGCACCCACACGGCGCCGTCGCGGAAGCGCGGCAGGACCGGCTCGATCGTCTGCGCCACGGCGTCGGTGTCGAAGAGCATCGTGATCACGACGTCGGCGTCGGCGACCGCGTCGGCCGCCGTCTCCGCCACCCGCGCACCGTCGTCGGCGAGGGGCTTCGCCTTCTCGGTGCTGCGGTTCCAGACCGTGACCTCGAGCCCCTCGCGGAGCAGGCTGCGGGTCATCCCCGCGCCCATGATCCCGGTGCCGAGTACTGCGACCGTGGTGCTCATGGACGCGGCCTACCCCCGTGGCTCGCGGCCCATGCCGAAGAACTCGGCGTTGGGGCGCAGCGCGGTGAGGTGCGCGAGACGGTTGGACATCGCGAACAGCGCGGTGATCGCCCCGATGTCCCAGATCTCCTCGTCGGACAGGCCGGCGTCACGGGCGTCGTCGAGGTCGTCCTCGCTGAGCGAGGCCGACTCGAGGGCCAGCGACAGCGCCAGGTCGACGATCGCGCGCCGACGCGGGTCGAGATCCGCGCCGTAGGGGTTGATCCCGACGTGGTCGGCGAGCTCGGGCTCCTTGCTGCGGATGCGCAGGATCGCGCCGTGGGCGACCACGCAGTAGGTGCAGTGGTTGGCGCCGGACGTCGCGACGATCACCAGCTCGCGCTCGGCCTTCGACAGCGGGGACTCCCGCTCCATGAGCGCGTCGTGGTAATCGAGGAACGCCCGCAGCTCCGCCGGCCGGTGGCCGAGGGCGCGGAAGATGTTGGGCACGAACCCCGAGCGCTCGGCGATGGCGCCGACGCGCTCGCGGAGGTCGTCGGGGAGCTCGTCGAGCTCGACGACGGGGAAGCGGCTGACGGGATCGGTCACGGGCGCGACCGTAGGTCCCCGCCGCCTCGGCGGCCAGTGTCAGCGGGGCTCGGGGTCCGGAGCGAGGGACGCCTCGGCTGCGTGTGACGCAGCGAGGGTGACCCTCGCTGCGGCGGCGCTGCCTCAGCCCGGCGGGCGGAAGGTGATGCCGCAGCGCTGCTGGGTGACCTCCTGGATGCGGGTCACCGCGGGCTGGGCCTCGCGCTGGAGACGGTCGAGGGTCGCGCGGTCGATGCGGGACGGGTCGCCGCCGGTGTCGGCGAGCGAGGCCAGCGCCTGGTCGGTCAGCGACTGCACCGTGCGCCAGTCGCCGGCGATCTCGGGCGGGGCGACGGCGACGAGGTCGGCGACCTGCTGGCGGGCGGCGGCCGAGGACGTCGGCACCCCGCCCTGGCCCGCGCCGGGTGCGGCCTGCTCGCCCTGCACGCGCGTGACGGTGTCGCAGTAGGGGCGCACGGCGGGGTCCGGCGTCGCGGGTGCCGCGGAGGTCGCGGCGGCCGGCGGGGCCGCGCCGGGCTGCGGGGCGGCGCCGCCGCACGCGGCCGCACCGAGCACGAGCCCGATCCCGAGGACCGCGCCGGCACCGGTCCGCGCAGCCCTCCCGCGGCGTGTCCCAGCGCTCACGCCTCGCCCCTCTCGTCCCGGTCGTCGTCCCGCCTCGCCCGCCCTGCTCGACGGCGCATGCTGGCAGGCCGCGCCGGTCCGGCGCGGACCGGGTGGTCGTCGGGCCCCTGCCGTCGGGTGTTGGCTGATCAGTGGTGCGGGGCACTCCCGGGCGCCGGGGCGGGCGTGTCACAGTGACGCCCGTGGAGGTCCCCGACGAACACCGCGCTCTCGTGCGGCAGTGGTGCGCCCGTCGCGTGCCCGAAGCGCAGCGGGACTCGCTGCGCATCTCGTACACCGAGCGCGCCGGCCGCATCACGATCTCGGTCCGGCGGGCGCCCGTGTTCCCCGAGCTGGGCACCAACTGGACCACCGAGCCCCTCGCCCAGCTGCGCCTGGTGCCCGACGAGGACCGCTGGATCCTGCTCTGGCCGGACTCCAGCGGACGCTGGCACCGCTACCCGGACGAGACGAAGGCCGGCTCGCCCGCGCCGCTGCTCGACATCATCGACGCCGATCCGACCGGCATCTTCTGGGGATGACGCCTCCCACCGCGGCCGAGGTGGCCGCGCGGGTCCGCGGCCACGACCGCGACGACCGGCGCGTCGCCGAGCGCCCCGACCTGCGCCGGGCGGCCGTTGCCGTCGTCGTCCTCGACGACCCGGAGCGCGGGCCGGGGGTGCTGCTGACCCGGCGCACCTCGAAGCTGCGCGACCACCCGGGTCAGTTCGCGCTGCCCGGCGGCTCGGTCGACCCCGGCGAGGACACGGTCACCGCAGCGCTCCGCGAGCTGGACGAGGAGCTCGGGCTCACCCTCGATCCCGACGCGGTCCTCGGGATGCTCGACGACTACCCGACCCGCTCCGGCTTCGTGATCACCCCGGTGGTGATGGCCGGGCCCGGCGCGGTCGCCGACCTCGTGCCCTCGCCGGACGAGGTCTCCGAGCTCTTCCACATCACGTTCGACGAGCTCGACGTCGAGCCGCGCTACCTGACGATCGAGGAATCGCCGCGCCCGGTGGTGCAGATGCCGCTCGTCGGCCACTACATCCACGCCCCCACCGGCGCCGTGCTGCTGCAGTTCCGCGAGGTCGCGCTGCACGGGCGGACCACGCGCGTCGACGGGCTCGAGCAGCCGGTGTTCGCCTGGCGCTGACGACCTTGACCGTTAAGGCCACGTGACGCGTGCCCCGATACGGCGTGTCGCGGCGTAGATCGTGGTTGTCTGGACAACGACCCCGATACGAGGATGCGTGAGCACACGTGTGCGGAATCGTCGCTGCCTACGGTTCGATCGATGCCGAGAAGTGCGAGCGGATGCTCGCTCGAATCCACCACCGAGGGCCTGACGACACCGGCCGGATCCAGTTGGAGAACGCGTGGCTGGGCCACCAGCGTCTGTCGATCATGGACGTGACGGGTGGCAAGCAGCCGATCGCCGATGACACGGACTCGGCCTACGTGGTCGGCAACGGCGAGATCTACAACCACGAGGACATCCGGGACGTGCTCTCGGAGGTCCGGTTCGCCACCGATTCGGACACCGAGTCGGCGTTCCGGCTGGTGCTGCGCGACGGCTCGGCGGCGCTGCACGAGGTGCGCGGGATGTTCGCGTTGGCGATGGCCCACACCGACGGGCGCGGCGCGGTGGCGCGCGACCCGATCGGGATCAAGCCGCTGTACTGGGCGCGGCTGGGCGGGACGACGATCTTCGCCAGTGAGCTGCGCGCGTTCGACCCCGAGGACCAGCCCTACGTGGAGGCGTTCCCGCCCGGACACGTGTGGACCCCGGGCATCGCCGGGCACGACGTCGCCGAGGGCGCGATGGTCC
>NZ_JAQZAK010000013.1 GCF_028737265.1 Actinomycetospora callitridis
CCAGACATGTAATCGCCGCAAGGCGTTCAGTGGACTGGTACTAATAGGCCGAGGACTTGCCCACACACACGTCAAGCAATCACGACGAGCTTGTGTGTGAACACGGCAAACAACTGCGTAACGAACAAACTGTTCGCGTCCACTGTGCATATCCCAGCGACCACACACCCCACCCCACAACCGGGCAACCGGCTCGTGGGGGTGGTGGGGTGTTCCGGTGGTCACAGCGGAGGGGAAACGCCCGGACCCATCCCGAACCCGGAAGCTAAGCCCTCCAGCGCCGATGGTACTGCGACCGACAGGTCGTGGGAGAGTAGGACACCGCCGGAACACCCGACCACCCCCACACCTCTCCTCCTCGCGAGGAGGGAACCCTGAACAGCGAGACTGATGATGGGCAGGACTCCGGCCGGAGCCCTGCCCTTTTTCATGCCCTGAGGAGGCCCGCCATGTCGTCGGATGCGTCGGACGGGGCCGGCTCCCGCGGAGCCGATGACGGCCCCCGCCAGGGCCGCGCGACCGGCTCGTCGCGGGACGACCGGCAGGGTGGCCCCCGCCGTGCGCCCACCGGCCGCGACCGCGGAGCCCCGAAGGGCGGCGGCACCGGCCGGCCCCGCAACGGCGACCGGCCTGCTCGCGACGACCGCGGCGGACGTGGCGACGGCCCGGGTGCCGGTCGCGGCGACCGCCCTCGCGGTGGTGCCGATCGTCGTCCGGAAGGACGCGACACCGAGCGCTCCGAGGGCCGGGGTCCCGGTCCGCGCGGTCGCGACAACGGACGCTCCGGCGATGTCGCACCCGGTGCCCGCGGTGGACCCCGTCGTGGCCCGGGCGGCTCCGGCGGTCACCCGACCGGAGGCGGCCCGGACCGGGGCCGCCCCGCCCGGGACGGTGGTGGCGCCGCCCGAGGTGGCGGCCGCCCCGACTCCCGGGGACGACCGGACGACCGGGGTGACGACCGCCCGCGCGGCGGCTCCCGCAGCGACCGGCCCACGTCGGATCGCCCCCGTGACGATCGTCCGCGCGGCGATCGGCCTCGCCATGACCGCCCGCGCGACGATCGACCCCGTGACGACCGGTCCCGCGGCGACCGCCCGACCACAGGCCGGCCCCGCGACGACCGGCCCGGGAGCGAGCATCCCCGTGGCGACCGCCCGCGCGACGACCGTCCCCGTGGCGACCGGCCGACCGGTGGCGGCGACCGCCGGCGGGACGACCGTCCCTCGGGCGACCGACCTCGCCAGGACCGTCCCCGCAACGACCGTCCCCGCGACGATCGCCAGGGCGGGCGCCCGGCCGGGGCCCGCGGCGACGGACGTGACGAGCGCCGTCGCGACCCGCGTGCGGCCGACCCCGAGCGTCGCGGTGGCGCCGACGCGCGTCGCACGGCGCACGTCCAGGCGCCGATCGAGCGCCACCAGGACGCCGCTCCACGTCCGGTCGCACCGCCGCTGCCCGACGACATCACGCCCGAGCTCCTCGACCAGGAGGCGCGGCGTGCCCTGCGCGGGCTCCCGAAGGACCTGGCCGACCTGGTCGCGCGACACCTCGTCGCGGTCGGCGAGCTCGTGGACGACGAGCCCGAGGCGGCGCTCGCCCACGCACGGTTCGCGCGGCACCGGGCGAGCCGGGTCGCGATGGTCCGCGAGGCGTCGGGCCTCGCCGCCTACCACGCCGGCGAGTGGGCCGAGGCGCTCTCCGAGCTGCGTGCGAGCCGGCGGATGGGCGGTGACGGTCACCTGCCGGTCATGGCCGACGCCGAGCGCGCCCTGGGTCGCCCGGAGCGCGCGATCGAGCTCTCGCGCAGCCCCGAGGCCCGCGACCTCGAGCCCGAGGAGGCCGTCGAGCTGCTGATCGTGGTCTCGGGCGCGCGACGCGACCTCGGCGAGGCCGACGCCGCCGTCGTCGGCCTGCAGGTGCCCGAGCTCGACGCGTCGCGCGACGAGCCCTGGGTGCCACGCCTCTTCTACGCCTACGCCGAGGCGCTCCAGGCCGCCGGCCGTACCGACGACGCCATCCGGGCGTTCCTCGAGGCCGCCGGCACCGACGTCGAGGGCGAGACGGACGCCGAGGAGCGCGCCATCATGCTCGGCGCCGGCGAAGGAGTCGTCGCGGCGGAGGCCGAGACCGGGACCGCCGAGGCCCCGGCCGACGACAGCGATACCGACGACGGCGACGCCGACGACGGCGACGCCGCCGACAGCGACGCCGACGACAGCGACGCCGACGACAGCGACGCCGACGCCGACCCGGCGGGGCCGACGGCGTGAGCGGCTACGACGCGCTGCTCGTCGACCTCGACGGCACGGTCTACCGCGGACCGGACGCGATCGACGGGGCCGTCGAGAGCCTCGAGGCCGCACGCCGCGGCGCGACCGTCTCCTACGTCACGAACAACGCCTCGCGCGGCCCCGACGAGGTGGCCGAGCACCTGCGCGAGCTGGGCCTGACGCTGGAGCCCGACGACGTCGTGACCAGCGCCCAGGCGGGCGCGGCGGTCGTCGCGGAGCACTGCGAGCCCGGGGCGCCGGTGCTCGTCGTCGGCGCCGAGGCGCTGGCCGAGGAGATCCGTCTCGTCGGACTGAGGCCCGTGCGTTCCGAGGAGGACACGCCGGTCGCGGTGGTGCAGGGCCACTCGCCCGACACGGGCTGGCGCATCCTCGCCGAGGCGGCGCTCGCCCTGAACCGTGGCGCGCACTGGGTGGCCTGCAACGTCGACCCCACGCTGCCCAACGAGCGGGGCTTCCTGCCGGGCAACGGGTCGATGGTGGCCGTGCTGCGCACCGCGTGCCGTCGCGAGCCCGAGGTGGCCGGCAAGCCGGCGGCACCCCTGCTGCGCCAGGCCATCGAGCGTGCCGGGGCGCAGCGTCCCCTGGTGATCGGGGACCGCCTGGACACCGACATCGCCGGCGGCCACGCCGTCGACGCCGACAGCCTGCTCGTCCTCACCGGCGTGTCGACGGCCGCCGACGTCCTCGGCGCGCCGCCCGAGCAGCGTCCGACGTACCTCGGCCCCGACCTGCAGGTCCTCGGCGGGGATCTCGACGCCATCCGCGTGCTCGACGGCGACACCGGCGGCTGGACGGCGAGCCGTGAGGACGGCGTCGTCGTGCTCGCCTCGGGCGCCGACGACGACACCGCCGGCGCCCTGCGGGCCCTGTGCCGGGTGGCGTGGGACGCGCCGGCCGGCGGCGCCGAGGTCCGCGCCGCCGACGACCGTGCCGAGAAGATGATCAGCACCCTCGGGCTCGCGCCCGGGTGACGCGTTAGCGTGGACGGCGACAGGACCACCGTCCCGACGTCGGAGGACACGCCATGACCGAGCCCGGCGACGCCACCACGGCCGACGCCGAGCCCCTGGCCGTCCTGCGCGGGGCGGTGGGTGCCCTCCCGTCCGCCGACGCACCCGACGAGACGTTCGACCCGGCCGAGCACGCCGCCCGCTTCGAGGCCGTGCACGACGCGATGGTCGCCGTGCTGGCCGACGTGGACCGGACCTGACCGCGGTGGCCCGGTCGACCGCGCGCCGGCTGCGACTCGACGCGGAGCTGGTCCGGCGCGGCCTCGCGCGCTCGCGCGAGCACGCCGCCGGGCTCATCGCCGACGGCCGGGTGACGGTCGGTGGCTCGGTCGCGACGAAGCCGGCGACGGCCGTCGAGACCGCCGCGGCCGTGGTCGTGCGCGACGACGTCGACGACCCGGGCTGGGCGTCACGGGGTGCGCAGAAGCTGCTCGGCGCGCTCGAGGCGTTCGCGCCGCAGGGCCTCGCCGTCGACGGTCGCCGCTGTCTCGACGCCGGCGCGTCGACCGGCGGGTTCACCGACGTGCTCCTGAGGCGGGGTGCCCGCGAGGTGGTCGCCGTCGACGTCGGCTACGGGCAGCTGGTGTGGGCGCTGCAGACCGACCCGCGGGTCGCGGTGCACGACCGCGTCAACGTCCGGTCGCTGGCCCCCGAGGACATTGGGGGGCCGGTGGACCTCGTCGTCGCCGACCTGTCGTTCATCTCCCTGGGCCTCGTCCTCGACGCCCTGGTCGCGTGCACCGTGCCCGGCGGGGACCTGGTGCCGATGGTGAAGCCGCAGTTCGAGGTCGGCCGCGAGCGGCTGGGATCCGGCGGTGTCGTCCGCGACCCGGAGCTGCGCGCGTCGGCCGTGCTGGACGTGGTCGCCGCCGCCCGCACGCGGGGTCTCGCGCTGCGCGACGTCGTCGCCAGCCCGCTGCCCGGGCCGTCGGGCAACGTGGAGTACTTCTGCTGGCTGCGCCGAGCCGCCGATCACACGGCGGACGAGCCGGCGAGCACCCAGACTGACGACGAGGCGCTCGTGCGGCGTGCCGTCGAGCAGGGGCCGGCATGAGCGGACGACGGGGAGGAGCGCCGGTGACCGGGGTCGACGGGGCCGCGTCCGCGCCGACGCGCAGGGCGCACGCGCAGGACATCGCGTCCCCGGACGGGACGCGCGACGCGCTGCTGGTGGTGCACACCGGCCGCGAGGCGACGCGCAAGGTGGCGATCCAGGCCGCCCGCCGGCTGGCCGAGGCCGGTTTCGCGCTGCGGGTGCTGCCCGACGAGTACTCCACCGACGAGGGCCTGTTCGACGAGCTGCCCGAGTCCCAGCGCCCGCGCAAGGTCGAGGCCGACTCCGACGCCGCCTTCGGCATGGAGATCGTCCTGGTGCTCGGTGGCGACGGGACGCTGCTGCGCGCGGCCGAGCTCGCCCGGCACGCCCGGGTGCCGATGCTCGGGGTGAACCTCGGGCGGGTCGGCTTCCTCGCCGAGGCCGACATCGACGACCTCGACGAGGTGCTCGACGCGGTCGTCGGGCGCACGTACCGCGTCGAGGAGCGCATGACCGTCGACGTGGTCGCCCACCAGAACGGCACCGAGCTGGGCCGGACCTGGGCGCTCAACGAGGCGATCGTCGAGAAGATGAACTGGGCGCGCCTGCTCGACATCGTGCTCGAGGTCGACAGCCGCCCGGTGTCGGAGTTCGCGTGCGACGGCGTGCTCTGCGCGACGCCCACCGGCTCCACGGCCTATGCGTTCTCCGCGGGCGGGCCGGTGGTGTGGCCGGAGGTCCAGGCGATGCTGCTGGTGCCCAGCAACGCGCACGCGCTGTTCGCCCGGCCGCTGGTGATCTCGCCGGACTCGCGGGTGGCGCTGGAGGTGTCGGGCCGCGGCGACGCGGGCGTGCTCGTCTGCGACGGGCGCCGCACCATCGAGCTGCCGCCCGGGGCGCGCGTCGAGGTGGTCCGGGGCCGCAACCCCGTCCTGCTCGCCCGGCTGCGCGTCCAGCCGTTCACCGACCGGCTGGTCCGCAAGTTCGGGCTCCCGGTGCAGGGCTGGCGCGGCCGGACGCACTGAGCCCCGTCGACCGCCGGACACCGACCGTTCGACCATGTGTTCGATCGGATCGGCGTGTTCGGCCCCGCGGCGTCGGGGGCCCTGGTTATCGTGAGGCCCGTGCTCGCCGAGCTGAGGATCCAGGCCCTCGGGGTCATCGAGGACGCGACCCTCGATCTGCACCCCGGCCTCACCGTGGTCACCGGGGAGACCGGGGCCGGGAAGACGATGGTGGTCACCGGGTTGCACCTCCTGGGCGGTGGTCGTGCGGACTCCTCGCGCGTCCGTCGCGGTGCCGGGCGGGCCATGGTGGAGGGGCGCTTCCTGCTGCCCACCCCGGACGACCTGGCCGAGGAGGCCGACGGTGCTGACGCGACCGGCGAGGAGACCCCCGACGGCGAGCCCCGCTCCGCGGTCCGGCTCGCCACCGACGCGGGCGCCGCGCTCGACGACGACGGCAGCCTGATCGCCGCGCGCACCGTCTCGGCCGACGGCCGCTCGCGGGCGCACCTCGGCGGTCGCTCGGTGCCGATGGCCGTGCTCTCCGACGTCACCGACGCCGCGCTCGCCGTCCACGGCCAGCACGAGGCCCTGCGCCTCCTGCGCGCGTCCGAGCAGCGCGCCGTGCTCGACCGCTTCGCGGGCGCCGCCGTCGCCGAGCCGCTGGCGGCCTACCGCCGCACGCGGACGGCGTGGCGCACGGCGACCACCGAGCTGACCCGGCGCCGCGAGAAGGCCCGCGAGCTCACCCGCGAGTCGGACATGCTGCGCCACGGTCTCACCGAGATCGAGTCGGTCGACCCGCAGCCCGGCGAGGACGCCGATCTCGTCGCCGAGGCCCGCCGGCTCGCCGACGCCGACGATCTCCGGGCCGCCGCCACCGCGGCGCTCGCCGCGCTCGCGGGCCCGCCCGACGGGGTCGGGGAGGAGCCTGACGCGGTGGGGCTGCTGGGCGAGGCCCGCCGGCGTGTGCAGGGCAGCGACGACCCGGCGCTCGCCGGGCTCGATCCGCGCCTGGCCGAGGCCGCCGCGCTGCTTGGGGACGCCGCCGCGGAGCTCACCGACTACCTCGCGCGCCTCGAGGCCGACCCGCAGCGTCTCGAGCAGGTGCTGGAACGCCAGGCCGCCCTCAAGAGCCTCACGCGCAAGTACGCGGCCGACGTCGACGGCGTCCTGGAGTGGGCGACGTCCGCGCGCGAGCGCCTCGCCGGCCTCGACACCTCCGACGAGGCGCTCGCCGCCCTGGCCGCCGAGGCCGAGCAGCTGGCCCGCGAGCTCGCCGAGCACGCAGCCACGGTCTCGGTTGCGCGCCGCGAGGCCGCCGACCGCTTCGGCGCCGCCGTGTCCGCCGAGCTCGACGGCCTGGCCATGGGCGCGGCGTCGGTGGCGCTCGCGGTCGGGGTGAAGGAGGCGACCGGCGCCGACCCGCAGGCGCTCGACGTCGACGGACGCCGCGTGGTGGCCGGTCCCGACGGCGTCGACGAGGTGGAGCTGCTGCTCACCCCGCACGCCGGCGCCCCGCCCCTGCCGGTGCACAAGGGCGCCTCGGGCGGTGAGCTCTCACGGGTGATGCTCGCGGTCGAGGTCGTGCTCGCCGGCGCCGACACCACGCCGACGCTGGTGTTCGACGAGGTCGACGCCGGGGTCGGCGGGCGCGCGGCGGTGGAGGTCGGACGCCGGCTCGCCCGGCTGGCCGCCACCCACCAGGTCGTCGTCGTCACCCACCTCGCGCAGGTGGCCGCATACGCCGACCGGCACCTCGTGGTCGACAAGGGCGGGCTGCAGGCCGTCACGGGCACCGACGAGCACGGCGTGACGCGCAGCGCGGTCCGCACGATCTCCGACGGCGACCGCGTGGTCGAGCTCGCCCGCATGCTCGCGGGCACCGAGGAGACCGAGACCGGACGCGCCCACGCCGAGGAGCTGCTCGCCGCCGCGGCGGCCGACCGCGCGTCGAGCACCGGGGACGGCGCGGCGCCCACCCCGATCGAGCGCGGTGCCGCCACGCGGCGTAGCGGAGGCCGCCGGAGTCGCCGGGCCGGGTGACCCCGGGACCCCGGTCCGGCGCGTCGGCGCCGCACATCCGGCCCCTCCGGCGACGATCGGAGGCATGGGTCGTGGCAGTGGCGCGGGGTGGCGGGCATGAAGTGGCCACGGGGACGCACCAAGGACGCACCGGTCGGTGTCGTCGGCACGGCGCGCCTCGGGGGACGTTCGGGCGGCGCGCTCGCCCCGGAGCTGCTCCGCCGGGTGGGCCGCGGGGACATCGCGGTGATCGACCAGGTCGACCTGGACCGCGCGACGGCGCACGCGCTCGTCGACGCCGGGGTGGCCGGAGTCGTCAACGTCTCGCCGTCGATCTCGGGGCGCTACCCGAACCTCGGCCCGGAGATCCTCACCGACGCCGGCGTGGCGCTCGTCGACGACGTCGGCGAGGCCGTGCTGCGCCGGGTCCGTGACGGCGCCGCGGTGCGGCTGCACGACGGCGGGGTCTACCTCGGCGACCAGGAGGTCGCCCGCGGCTTCTCCCAGACCCCCGAGACGGTGGCCGACCAGCTCGGGGAGGCCCGCTCGGGCCTGGCCTCGCAGCTCGAGGCGTTCTCGGCGAACACCACCGAGTTCATGGGGCGCGAGCGGGCGATGCTGCTCGACGGCGTCGGGGTCCCCGGCCTCGAGACCGCGGTGTACGGCCGCACCGTGCTGGTGGTCGCCCCGGGCGCGGATCGCGCCGCCGAGCTGCGGCGCCTCAAGCACTTCATCCGCGAGGAACGCCCGGTCCTGGTCGGCGTCGGCAGCGGTGCCGAGGCCCTGCGCGAGGCCGGCCACACGCCGGTCGTGGTGGTCGGCACCGCATTGGAGATCGACCCCGAGCTGGCCCGCAAGGCCGTCGACGTCGTGATCCCCGCCGACCTCGACGGGCACATCGCGGGGCTCGCGCGGCTGCAGGACGCCGGCATCGACCCGGTCGGGTTCCCGTCGTCGGCGAACCCGGAGGACATGGCGCTGCTCCTGGCGCACCGCCACGGGGCGTCGCTCGTGGTGGCGTGCGGGTTCGACGGCACGCTCACCGGCTTCCTCGACCGTGGCCGCTCGGGCAGCAACCCGTCGACCGTCCTGACGCGGCTGCGGCTGGGGCCGACGCTGGTGGACGGGGCGGCCGTGGCGTCCCTGCACCGTCACCGGGTCACCACCGGCGCGGTGCTGTTGCTGCTGCTCGCCGTGGCGGCGGTCGGCGCCGCGGCGCTGCTGGCCAGCGGGCTCGCCGAGCCCATCGTGATGCTCGTGCGCGAGGGGTGGCTCGCCGTCCTGGCCGCGTTCCAGGGGGTCGGGGGATGATGTCGCTGCGCTACCACGTCGTCTCGATCGCGGCGATCCTGCTCGCGCTCGCCCTCGGCGTCGTCCTCGGCGCGTCGGCGCTCTCGGGCCGCGTGCTCGGCGCCCTGACCACCGACCGCGACGAGCTCGCCGGCCAGGTCGTCGCCCTGCGCGGCGACCGCGCCGCCGTCGACACCCGCCTGCAGGCCACCGAGCGCCTCGTCGCGGCCGGCGCCCCGTCGACCGTCGCGGGCGTGCTCCCGGGCCGGGGCGTCGCGGTCGTCGCCGCGCCCGGCGCCGACCCGGCCGACGTCGCCACCGTCTCCGAGCTCGTCACCCGCGCCGGCGGACGCGTCACCGGTCGACTCGTGCTGACCGACGCCGCGCTGGCCCCCGACCGGGCCGACGCGCTGCGCGCGCTCGTCCCGCGGCTCCTGCCCGCCGGGGCGCAGCTGCCGACCACCACCGACACCGGCGCGCTCACCGGCTCGCTGCTCGGGGCGCTGCTCGTCGCCCGCCCCGGCGGCATGGACGAGCAGACCACGGGGCCCGAGACCCGGACGGCGCTCCAGGCGCTGAGCGAGGCCGGGTACGTGCAGGCGCCCGACGCGCTCGACCCGGCGCCGGGCGAGCTCGCGCTCGTCGTCACCGGCGGGGGCGCCGACCCCGCCCGCGACAGCACCCTGGCCCGCATGACCGGCGAACTGGACCGCGTCGGGGCCGGCGCGGTGCTCGCCGGGCGCACCGGCTCGGGCGCCGTCACCGCCGTCCGCAACGACTCCGCCCTGCGCAGCGGGCTCTCGACCGTCGACGGGCTCGAGGTCCCGTCGTCGCAGGTGGCGACGGTCCTCGCGCTGCGCGAGCAGGCCGACGGGCGCACCGGGCTCTTCGGCCCGGTCGCGGGAACGTTCACCCCGCAGACGGCACCGGCCCCGTAGAGCGGGGTCACCCGGGCGGGGCGGCGACACGGGGTTAGCATTGAGCCCCGTGGATCGCGGACTGCCTGGACCGAGGATCGCTCGAACGGCCCTCGCGCACGGCCCGGTGGTGTGACCGTGCAGCCGGCGCGCACCACCAAGCACGTGTTCGTCACCGGCGGGGTCGCCTCGTCGCTCGGCAAGGGGCTGACGGCCTCGAGCCTGGGCCAGCTGCTCACCGCCCGCGGGCTGCGGGTGACGATGCAGAAGCTCGACCCGTACCTCAACGTCGACCCCGGCACGATGAACCCGTTCCAGCACGGCGAGGTCTTCGTCACCGAGGACGGCGCCGAGACCGACCTGGACATCGGGCACTACGAGCGCTTCCTCGACCGCGACCTCTCGGCGCGCGCGAACGTGACGACGGGGCAGGTGTACTCGAGCGTCATCGCCAAGGAGCGGCGCGGCGAGTACCTCGGCGACACCGTGCAGGTCATCCCACACATCACCGACGAGATCAAGTCGCGGGTCCTCGCGATGCGCACCGCCGACCCGGCGCCCGACGTCGTCATCACCGAGGTCGGCGGCACCGTCGGCGACATCGAGTCGCTGCCGTTCCTCGAGGCCGCCCGCCAGCTGCGCCACGAGGTCGGCCGGGACAACTGCTTCTTCCTGCACGTCTCGCTGGTGCCGTTCCTGGCCCCGTCGGGCGAGCTGAAGACCAAGCCCACGCAGCACTCGGTGGCCGCGCTGCGCAACATCGGTATCCAGCCCGACGGGCTGGTGCTGCGCGCGGACCGTGCGATCCCCGAGGAGATGACCCGCAAGATCAGCCTCATGTGCGACGTCGAGGAGGACGGGGTCGTCGCCTGCCCGGACGCCCCGTCGATCTACGACATCCCCAAGGTGCTGCACGGTGAGGGCCTCGACGCCTACGTCGTCCGTCGTCTCGGCCTGCCGTTCCGCGACGTCGACTGGACGGTCTGGGGCGACCTGCTCGAGCGGGTCCACCACCCCACCGAGACGGTCGAGATCGCGATCGTCGGCAAGTACGTGGACCTGCCCGACGCCTACCTCTCGGTCACCGAGGCGGTCCGCGCCGGCGGCTTCGCGCACCGCGCCCGCGTCGCCGTCCGCTGGGTCCCGTCCGACTCGTGCGAGACGCCGTCGGGTGCGGCGGCGGCGCTGAAGGGCGTGTCCGGGGTCCTGATCCCCGGCGGCTTCGGCATCCGGGGCATCGAGGGCAAGCTCGGCGCCCTGGCGCACGCGCACCGCAACGGGATCCCGACGCTCGGCCTGTGCCTGGGGCTGCAGTGCATGGTCATCCACGCCGCGCGGACCATGGCCGGGCTCGAGGGCGCGAACTCCGCGGAGTTCGACGAGAGCACCCCGCACCCGGTGATCTCCACGATGGCCGACCAGACCGACGTCGTCGCCGGCGAGCGCGACATGGGCGGCACCATGCGGCTGGGGTCCTGGCCCGCGGTGCTCGCCCCGGAGACGGTCGTGCGCGCCGCGTACGGCACCGGGAAGGTCACCGAGCGCCACCGCCACCGCTACGAGGTCAACAACGCCTACCGCGACCGTCTCGTCGGGGCCGGCCTCGTGTTCTCGGGGACGTCGCCGGACGGGTCGCTGGTCGAGTTCGTCGAGCTGCCGCGCGACAAGCACCCGTTCTTCGTCGGCACCCAGGCGCACCCGGAGCTCAAGAGCCGGCCGACCCGCGCGCACCCGCTGTTCCGCGCCTTCGTCGCCGCGTCCCTGCGCCACGTCGCCTCGGAGCGCCTGGACCTCGGGACGGGGACGGATCTGGAGCCCGACTCCGAAGCGCGTGTCGACGGCGTCGACATCCCGGCGGCGGCGTCCTCGTGACGCGACCCCCGGTCACGCCCGACTCGCTCGCCGACCCCCACGGCGGCCGTCCGCCCCACGACTTCACGGTCGAGGGCACCGAGACGCTCTACGAGGGGCCGATCTTCGCGCTGCGGCGCGACGACGTGCGCATGCCCGGCGGCCGGATCGCCGGGCGGGAGAAGGTCGAGCACTTCGGCGCCGTCGCGGTCGCCGCGCTCGACGAGGACGACCGCCTGGTCATGATCTACCAGTACCGCCCCGCGCTCGGGCGGCGTCTGTGGGAGATGCCGGCGGGCCTGCTCGACGGCCAGGGCGAGGACCCCGTCGAGGCGGCGAAGCGCGAGCTCGTCGAGGAGGTCGGGGTCGCGGCCGACGAGTGGTCCACGCTCGTCGACATCTCGGGCTGCCCGGGCTTCGCCGACGAGTCGGTGCGCGTGTACCTCGCCCGGGGCCTGCGCTCGGTGGACCGCCCGCCTGGCGGCGGCGACGAGGAGGCCGACCTGGTGATCCGCCGGGTGCCCCTCGACGACCTCGTGGCCGGCGCGATGTCGGGTGCGCTGGTGAACGGTCCGTGCGTCGCGGGCGTGTTCGCGGCCGCGGAGGTCGTGGCCGGCCGGTTCACGCCGCGCCCCGTCGACGCGCCCTGGGTCGACCGCCCGACCGAGTACGCGGCGAGGCGCGCCGCGCGCTAGGCGTCGCAACGAACGGGCGGTTCGCTGCTTCTACGCGCGCGGAGTCCCCGTTGATCACGGCATCGATCACCCGCCGGCGACGTCAGCTCGTCTCTCGCAGCACCTCGCGGATCAGGTCCAGCGCGGCCTCGTCGAGGGCGTTCCCGAACTGCGGCAGCGTGGTCCCGAGGCGCACGGTGGTCAATCTCCGCCCCGCACACACACCGACGGCACGCCCGAGGGGGCGTACCGGCGGTGGGTCGGTGGTGTGATGTCGGGGGGTCAGGCGGCGACGGGCTCCCGGCGGTCCTGTCGCGCCGGGCGGGACGTACCCCGGATCAGGCCCAGACCGAGCCCGCCCATGGCGGCGACGAACAACAGGTCCGACGCGATCCCGACCGGCAGCAGCCCGCCGATCCGGGCGACCGGGAACAGCGCCGCGGCCACGGCCAGCGTCGCGGCCAGGGCACGCGGTGCCCGCCCGGTGACGCCCAGCAGCACGGCCAGCGCGATCATCGACAGCGGGAAGAGCACGCCCACCCGCAGGGCGATCACGCCCGCGAGGCTCACCTCGTCGAGCCCGGGTGTCCCGAACAGCTGCGCCTGGATGCTGTCGATGCCGAACCCGACGCCCCCGGCGGTCCCGGCGAGCCCGAAGGCGGTGACGGCGGCCGCGGCGCGTGGGGCCACGGGCTCGGCCCGGCGGGCGAGCCCGACGAGCGCGATCGCGAACATGATCATGGCGAAGACGAGGGCCACGCCGGCGACGGCACCGACGCCGATGCCGCCACCGAGCGTGGAGAACGCGACGGTGCTGGCGAGGAGGAGGACGGGGGCGAGGAGCGCGGCGGTGCCGCTCACGCGCTCGAGCGGTGTGCTGTTCATGCGGACCAGTCCACCGGGGCGGCGCCTCCGGCCCATCGCCCGGAATGACGATCGCGGGTGAGCGGGGTGGTGATCCGGCGCGGGTGATCGGTGCTCAGAGCAGGTGGTGTCGGCGGGCGAGGGCGACGGCCTCGCCGCGTGAGCCCGCGCCCAGCTTCGTGAGCAGGTGCCGGACGTGGGTCTTGACGGTGTTCTCGCTGACCACCAGCCGCTCCGCGACGCTCCGGTTGGAGGCGCCGTCGGCGAGCAGGCGCAGCACCTCCACCTCGCGGCCCGAGAGGACCTCGCCGCCACCGGGCACCGGCACCGGAGCCGGCCCGGCCGGACCGTCGAGCGCGGCGAGCGCGGTGCTGACCGTGGGTCCGCCGACCTCCTCCAGCAGGGGCCGCGCCTCGTCCCCGGCGAGGGCGAGCAGCCCGGGCATCCGCCACCGGCGCGCGATCTCCACCATCTCCCGGACCCCCGCGACGGCCTCGGCGTGACGGCCGGCGGCGGCGAGGGCGAGGGCACGGTCGAGGGGCAGCGGCACCACGAACGGCGCGAGGAGCAGGGTGCGGTCGCTCAGGTGCTCCACGGCCGCCGCCGCGTCACCCGTCGCCAGCGCGTGCTGCGCACGGACCGAGGCCGCTGCAGCGGCGGCGAGCGGGTCGTGGTCCGGCGCAACGCGGGCGAGCTCGGCGAGCTCGGCGAGATCTGCGGTCCGGCCGCGGCGGCGCAGGGTGCGGGCGAGCAGCGCCCGGCGCACCGGCAGGAGCTCGCGGTCCAGGTCGGTGGCGGCCGCGGGCCGGCAGCGGGCCTCGGCGAGCACGAGGTCGCCGTGCGCATGGGCGACGGCGGCCTCAACCCAGTCGAGCGTGGCGCGCAGGTAGGGCAGGCCGCCGAGTCGCTCGGGCAGATCCCCCGCCTCCGCGGCGGCCGCGCGCGCCTCGTCCCACCGTCCCGCGAGCAGGGCGACGTAGGCGCGCTGCAGGAGCAGGCCCAGCCGGACGAGAGGACTGGGTGCGGTGTGCATGGCGGTGGTGCGGGCGGTGGTCCGGGCGATGTGCTCCGCGACGAGGTCCATGCCGCCCTCGTGGGCGATCAGCAGCGGGCTGAGGTGCCGCGCGAGGACCTCCGTCGCGGTGTCGTCGCCGGACCCCGCGGCCAGGGCGACCGCCTCCCGCGTCCGCGCGAAGGCCGCCGACGGGTCCCCGGTGAACGTCGCGGCGTACGCCCGGGAGAGGTGGTGCTCGACGCGGGCGGCGGGGGAGAGGTCGGCGAACGCCGGGTCGTCCTCGAGGGCGGCCAGGACCGGCACCAGGCGCGCGTGGTCGGAGGTGGCGACGTGCAGCGCACGGGCGGCGAGCCAGTGCGTCACGCGGTCGGCCCGCGCGGTACCGGCGGCGGCGCCCTCGAGGGCGGGCTCGAGCAGGGCCCTCGCCTCGGCGAGCCGGCCGCGCTGCACGGCGGCGAACCCGGCGAGCACCCCGAGGCGGGGCCGGGCGGTGACCTCGGCGGGCGGCAGGCGCCGGATCCACGTCTCGAGGTGGTGCAGCTCGGCGGGTCGGGGGAAATCGGTGCCGGCGAGCGCGGCGACGGCGTCGGCGGCCTCCGCGCCGGACCCCGCGGCCAGCAGGTGCTCCACGCGGCGGGCCGGGTCGGTGACGGCCCCGGCGGCGGCGCGGTGCAGCGCCGGGACCCGCGCGGGGTCCTCGACGGTGAGCGTGCGGCGCAGGGCCGCGCGGAGCAGGTCGTGGTGCCGCAGGACCGGCCGGTGCCCCCGGTCGTCGGCCACGAGCACCAACGGGCCGAGCCGGGCCCGGGTGGCGGTGAGCAGGGACGTGGCGTCGTCACGGCCGGTCACCGCCGTGCAGACGTCGGGCTCCAGGACGTCGAGGACGGCGGTGTCGAGGAGGAAGCGCCGCAGGTCGGGCGTCCCGTCGCCGAGGATCTCGCTGTCGAGGTAGTCGTCGAGCGCCTCCGGCGAGGTGCCGAGCAGGCGGACACCGGTCACCCAGCCGTCCGCCGTCGCCACCACCTCGCGCACGCGCTCGGGGGACAGGCCCAGCCCGAGGTGGTCGTTGAGCAGGATCGCGGCGCGCTCGGGCGAGATGCGCAGGTCGGCGTCGCGGACCTCGTGCAGCTGCCCCCGGGCGCGCAGGCGCGCCGCCGGCACGGGCGGGTCGCGGCGGGCGGTGATCAGCAGGTGCAGCGCGGGCGGGAGGTTGGCGACGAGGTAGTCGAGCACCGGGCCCGCGTCGCCGACCGTGTGCAGGTCGTCGAGCACCAGGAGCAGCGGGGGCGGCCCGGCGACGACGAGGTCGTTGACCAGCACCCCGACGGCGCGCCGCGGGTCCGCCGCGGCGGGCAGGCCGGTGTCGAGCAGCTGGCGCGAGCCGGCGCACCCGCCCTCGACCAGCGGGTCGAGGGCCCGGACGAGGAGCTCGACGACGCTCGCCGGGTCGTCGTCGAGCTCGTCGAACCGCAACCACGCCGCGCGACGCCCGGTGCGTTCGACCACCGCGGAGGCGAGCGTGCTCTTCCCGGCGCCCGCCGTCGCGACGATCGTCGTCACGGGGACGTCGTCCACGGCCCGCGCGGTCCGGTCCAGCAGGTCGGGATCGAGCACGGTGTCCGCGACCGTCGGCGGGCGGAACAGCTTCGTCCGCGGCACCCAGTCCCACCGCGCCGGTCGGACGAGGGGGATCACGTCCGCGACGTCGTCGGGACGCGGTGTCGTGCCCATCGCCGCATCGTGCCAGCGTGCGACGACAGGCGGGCCGGAGATCGACGAGGGGCCTGGTGGCGGGGCTAGAGTCGCGCTCCCCGAGGGAGGAGCCGGCATGCGGGTTGGCGTTCCACGCGAGGTCAAGGACCACGAGGACCGGGTGGCGCTCACGGCCATCGGTGTCACCGAGCTCGTCCGGCGCGGCCACGAGGTCCTCGTGGAGACGGGGGCGGGCGTCGGGTCGGCGATCACCGACGAGGCGTTCCGCGACGCGGGTGCCCGCGTCATCGACACCGCCGACGAGGTGTGGGCCTCGGCCGACCTGCTGCTCAAGGTCAAGGAGCCCGTCCCGTCGGAGTACCACCGGCTGCGTCGCGACCAGGTCCTGTTCACCTACCTGCACCTCGCGGCGTCGCGGGAGTGCACGACGGCGCTGCTCGACGCCGGCGCGACGGCCGTCGCCTACGAGACGGTGCAGACCCCCGACGGGGTGCTGCCGCTGCTCGCGCCGATGAGCGAGATCGCCGGGCGCATGGCGCCGCAGGTCGGCGCGCACCACCTCGAGAACGCGCAGGGCGGACGCGGCGTGCTGCTCGGCGGCGTCCCCGGGGTGCGGCCGGGGCGGGTCGCGGTGATCGGCGCCGGGACGTCCGGGCTGGCCGCGGTGACGATCGCGGTGGGCCTGCGGGCGTCGGTGGAGGTCCTCGACGTCAGCGTGAAGGCGCTGCGCCGCGTCGACGAGATCTTCAACGGGGCGGTGCGCACGGTGCTGTCGAGCACCCCGGAGATCGAGCGGGCCTGCCAGGAGGCGGACCTCGTCATCGGCGCGGTGCTGGTGCCCGGCGCGAAGGCGCCCGTCCTCGTGCCGAATCGGCTGGTCGGCGAGATGCGCAGCGGGTCGGTGCTCGTCGACCTGGCCGTCGACCAGGGCGGGTGCTTCGAGGACACCCGCCCGACGACGCACGCCGAGCCGACCTACCGCGTGCACGACTCGATCTTCTACTGCGTCGCCAACGTGCCCGGCGCGGTGCCGACGACCTCGACCCGGGCGCTCACCGGCGTGACGCTGCCCTACGTCGTCGCGCTCGCCGACCACGGCCTCGCGGGGGCGGCCAAGGCGGACCCGGCGCTCGCCAAGGGCGTGAACGTGGTCGAGGGCGAGCTCGTCACGCCCGCCGTCGGCGCCGCGCACGACCTGCCGGTGCGACCGCTGTCCGAGGTGCTCCCGGGGGTGGAGGACCCGGCGTGACGAGGCCCGCGACGGCCGTCGACACCTACCTCGACCACCTGCTGGTCGAGCGGGGCACGGCGGAGAACACGCTGACCTCGTACCGCCGTGACCTGCGGCGCTACCTGGAGCACCTCGAGGCGGCCGGGGTCACCGACCTCGCTGACGTCACCGAGCGCCACGTCGGCGACTTCCTCGTCGCCCTGCGCACCGGGCGTGACGGCGGCTCGGCGCTGTCGACGGCGTCGGCGACCCGCGCGGTGGTCGCGGTGCGCGGGCTGCACCGGTTCGCGCTGGCCGAGGGCCTGGTCGCGGTGGACGTGGCGCGCGAGGTGCACCCGCCGTCCCCGCCGCGCCGGCTGCCCAAGGCGCTCGACGTCGCCACCGTCGACCGGCTGCTGTCGGTCCGGGGCGGCGACGGCGACGACGTCGGCGGGGTCCGCGACCGCGCCCTGCACGAGCTGCTGTACTCCACCGGCGCCCGGATCACCGAGGCGGTGGGTCTGGATCTCGACGACGTCGACGTCACCGTGCGCTCGGTGCGCCTGGCCGGCAAGGGCGGCAAGGAACGGATCGTGCCGATCGGCCGCCCGGCGATCGCCGCGCTCGAGGCCTACCGGGTGCGGGCCCGCCCGGCGCTGGCGGCGCGGGGGCGGGGGACGCCGGCGCTGTTCCTCAACGCGCGCGGGGCGCGCCTGTCGCGCCAGAGCGCCTGGGCCACGCTGCGCGAGGCCGCCGACCGCGCGGGCCTCGACGTGGCGATCTCCCCGCACACCCTGCGCCACTCGTTCGCCACCCACCTGCTCGACGGCGGCGCCGACCTGCGCGTCGTGCAGGAGCTGCTCGGCCACGCCTCGGTGACCACGACGCAGATCTACACCCAGGTCACCGTCGACACCCTGCGCGAGGTCTTCGCGATGGCACACCCGCGCGCCCGTATGTGAGTGATTTTCCCGGCTATAGCCGGGAAAATCACTCACATAGGCCGTTCAGCGCAACGGCTCCAGGCGCAGGGGGAGGCCGTCGGCGGGGACGGGTAGCGAGGTGTTGTCCCAGCGCGGCCGGTAGCCCGGCGCGACGGTGATGCGGTGGTGGCGCAGCAGCTCGTGCAGGATCGCCGTCACCTCGAGCGAGCCGAACAGCATGCCCAGGCACTTGTGCACGCCGCCGCCGAACGGGATCCAGGCGTCGCGGTGCGCGCGGTCCTCGCGGCGGTGCTCGGCGAAGCGCTCGGGGTCGAAGGTGTCGGGGTCGGTCCAGATCGCCGGGTCGTGGTGGTTCACCGCGCCCGCGACCATCACCAGCTGGCCCTCCGGGATGTGGTGACCCAGCAGCGCGGTGTCGCGGACGGTCCGGCGCATGACGATCGGCACGGGCGCGGCGAGGCGCAGCGACTCCTTTATGACCAGGTCCAGCGTGCCCAGCGACTGCAGCGCCGCCGCGTCGGGGGGCGCGTCGCCGAGCGCGAGCGACTCCGCCCGGGCCCGCTCCTGCCACTCCGGGTTCGCCGCCAGGTAGTAGGCGGCGGCCGCGCTGGTGATCGTCGAGGTGTCGTGCGCGGCCATCATCAGGAAGATCATGTGGTTGACGACGTCGGCGTCGCTGAACGCCTCGCCCTCCGGGGTCCGGGCCCGGCAGAGCGCGGAGAACAGGTCGTCGCCGTCACCGGCGCGCTTGGCCGGCAGGGCCTCGGTGAAGTAGCGCTCGAGCAGGGCGCGTCCCCGCAGCCCCGCGCGGTAGCGGGTGCCGGGCAGGTCGCGGCGCACGATCGCGCTGGCCGCCTGCACGCAGTCCATGAACGCCCGGTTGACCGCCTCGGCCTCCGGCCCGGAGCGCCCGTCCATGAAGACGCGGGTGGCGACGTCAAGGGTCAGGCGCTTGAGCATCGGGTAGACGCGCACCTGCCGGTCGGTCGGCCAGGTGGGGATCGTCTCGCGCAGGACGGGGACCGTCCGGTCGACGTAGCCGCGGACCCGGGCGGCCGTGAAGGCCTCCTGCATGACCCGCCGGTGGGTACGGTGGTCGTCGCCGTCGAGCAGCATCAGCCCGCGGTGGAAGAAGTCGTCGACGAGGAAGCGCCACCCGTCCTGCGAGTAGGCCTTGTCGGGGTTGGTGAGCACCGCGTGGGTGGCGTCGGGGCCGGCCGCGATCACGACGTCCTCGCCGACGAACCCGCACCAGGACACCGGCCCGAGCGCCGCGTGGCGCGCGCGGGTGAAGGCGTGGCCGTAGCGGATGTAGGACAGCGTGTGCCCGAGCACCGGCGGGCCGGGCGTGCCCGGCACCGGCGCGAGACCGGAGCCCGCCGGGGGCTCGGCCAGCGGCCGGACCTCCCGCGGACGCATCCGCTCGAGCAGACGGCGGTCGACGCCCGGCGGCATCGGCGCGAGGACGGCGGACGACAGGCGCTCGCCCGTCACGGTGCGGACCGCGGACACGGCTACCTCCAGGGACTCCCGACAGCCGCGAACGGTAGACACAACTGGCTTCTGTGTCCACGCCGAGGACGCGTTCGACGTTCGTGTCGAGAATCCGCTATCGTCCGGCGCCGTGCCCAGCTCGTTCACCGACCGCGCCCGCGGCCTCGTGCGCGACGACGCCCTCGAGCGGGCCGCCGAGCTGCTCGTGGCCGGGGGCTGGCGCGGGCTGCGGCTGCAGGACGTGGCCGACGGCATCGGTGTCAGTCGCCAGACCCTCTACAACGAGTTCGCGAGCAAGCAGGGGCTGGCCGCGGCGCTGGTGCTGCGGCGGACCGAGGAGTTCCTGGCCGACCTCGAGGCCGCCCTCGACGGCGAGGACGACCTCCACCGCGCGTGGACCGGGGCGGTGCGCACGACGCTCGACACGGTCGCGCGCGACCCGCTCCTGCGGGTCCTGCTCACCGGGCAGGGCGCCGGCGACCTGCTCCCGCTGCTGACCACCGAGGCCGAGCCGCTGGTGGTGGCGGCGCGCGACCGTGCCGCCCGCTTCCTCCTGCGGCGCCGCCCGGAGCTCGACCCGGCCACGGCGTCGTCGGCCGCGGAGATCGCGGCGCGGCTGACGATCAGCCACCTCGTGCTGCCCCTGCACACGCCCGACGACGTCGCCGACCAGATCGCCACGGCGGTCGTGCGCTACCTCGCCGACCCGTGAGTGGAGTTCCCGGCCATAGCCGGGAATTCCACTCACGTAGGAGCAGGCGCCCGACCCACCAGGACCACGCCGAGGGCGCCGAGGGCGGCGACGACGGCGAAGGCGTAGAAGCCCCACGGGTAGGCGATGCCCGCCTGGAGCAGGGCGCCGCCGATGATCGGGCCGGCGATGGCCCCGAGACGGCCGACGCCGCTGGCGGTGCCGAGCGCGGTCCCGCGGGCCTCGGCCGGGTAGAGCTGCGAGACGTACGCGTACACCAGCACCTGGGCCGAGAAGACGAAGATGCCCGCGAGCAGCACGCTGACGTACACCCCGACCCCCGGCAGGCGGATCGAGAGCAGGGCCAGGAACAGGGTCGCGGCGGAGAACCAGGCGATGGTCGCCGGGCGCACGCCGATCCGGTTGGCCACGGTGCCCGCGAGCAGCAGCCCGAGGATGGCGCCGATGTTGAGCACGAGCAACAGCGCGAGGGCCGCGCCCAGCTCGTAGCCCGCCGACCGCATGATCTCCGGCAGCCAGGTGTTGAGGCCGTAGACCAGCAGCAGGCCCATGAACGAGGAGATCCAGAAGGCGATCGTCGGGCGCGCGAAACCGTCGCGGAAGAGCGTGGTCAGCGGGTTCCGGCGCTCGGCGCGCCAGCTGCTGTCCCGGCTGCCACCGTCCTGACGGCGGGCCAGGAACGCGGCGGACTCGGGGAGCTTGGCCCAGAGGAGCGGCACGAGGATCAGCGCGGGCACCGTGCCGGCGACGAACATCGCCGGCCAGCCGAACGGCGCGATGAGCAGGATGCCGAGGAGAGCCGTCAGGACGGCGCCGACGTGGTAGCCGGTCATGAGGATCGTCGTGGAGCTGCTGCCGCGCCCGGGCGGGGCGTACTCGGCGACCAGGGCGAGGGCCACGGGCAGCACGCCGCCGAGCCCGAGGCCGGCGAGGAAGCGCAGGCCGCCGAGGACCTCCGGGTTCGGCGCGAACGCGCAGGCCAGGGTGAGCACGGAGAACCCGGTCACGGTGCCGATCATGGTCGCCCGGCGGCCGATCACGTCGGCGATCGGGCCGACGGCCAGCGCGCCGACCATCACGCCGAGCAGGCCGACGGTGACGACCACCGAGGCGCCGGCGGGGTCGAGGTCCCAGGCGGGGTCCCGGAGCAGGACGGGCATGACCACGCCGAGCACGACGAGGTCGAAGCCCTCCAGGGCGACCGCGGTCCAGCAGAGTGGGCGGACCCACCCGGTCGCGGCGTCGCGGGCGGTGGAGCCGCTGGTCGCGGCTCGGGGCTCGGTCGTCATCACGCACGTCCTCGTCGGGGTGGTCGGTGGCGGACAGTATGTGAGCCGTCACAGGACGGGTCACGGGCGCTTCCGGTGACCGGGAGATCGCTACGAATCGGGCTGCCCGTCGCACCGGGTGACAGTCCGGTGAAGGCGCCGACACCCCGGCGAGTCGCGCACGGACACGCACGTGGCGACTCCTAGGCTGATCGCACGAGTACTCGACCGGGCACGCGAGGGAGGGGCACCGCGATGGGGAACCCACAGGCGGTCCTCTGGTCACCCGATCCCGACGCCCCAGAACCACCACAACGCACAGAACCCGTGCCCCCCGGGCCGGTGAAGGAGACCGTGGACGAGGTCCCGCCCGGTCGCCCACGACGCGAGGTGCCCGTCCCGGGCCCCCTCGACGGCCACGGCCCGGCGACGGTCCTCGCGATGTGCAACCAGAAGGGTGGCGTCGGCAAGACGACGTCGACGATCAACCTCGGCGCCGCGCTCGCGGAGTACGGGCGACGGGTGCTGCTCGTCGACTTCGACCCGCAGGGCGCGCTGTCGGTCGGCCTCGGCGTCCAGCCGCACCAGCTCGACCAGACCATCTACAACCTCATCGTCGAGCGGAAGACCACCATCGACGAGGTCATCATGCCGACGTCGGTCGACGGGATGGACCTGCTGCCGTCGAACATCGACCTCTCCGCCGCAGAGGTCCAGCTGGTCACCGAGGTCGGCCGGGAGCAGACCCTCGGGCGCTGCCTCGCCCCGGTGCTCGACCGCTACGACTACGTCCTCGTCGACTGCCAGCCGTCGCTGGGGCTGCTCACGGTCAACGCCCTGGCCTGCGCCGACGGCGTGCTGATCCCGCTCGAGTGCGAGTTCTTCAGCCTCCGCGGCGTGGCCCTGCTGATGGACACGATCGAGAAGGTCCAGGACCGGCTGAACCCCAAGCTCGAGATCACCGGCATCCTGGCCACCATGTACGACCCCCGCACGCTGCACACCCGCGAGGTGATGACGCGCGTCGTGGAGGCCTTCGGCGAGCTCGTGTTCGACGCCGTCATCAACCGGACGGTCCGCTTCCCCGAGACCACCGTGGCCGGGGAACCGATCACGCGGTGGGCCACGAAGTCCGCAGGCGCCGAGGCCTACCGCGCCCTCGCCCGTGAGGTCATCGCCCGGTGACGCTGGCCCCCGAAGCACCCCGGGCGACCCAGGCGCCCGAGCGGAGCCGCTTCCAGGTCAGCCTGCACAACTTCACCGGGCCGTTCGACCTGCTGCTCCAGCTGATCGGGCGCCACGAGCTCGACGTGACCGAAGTGGCCCTGAGCCGCGTCACCGACGACTTCATCGCCTACACCGCCGCCCTGGGCGACGACGCCGACCTCGAGGAGACCACGGGCTTCCTGGTCGTCGCGGCGACCCTGCTCGACCTCAAGGCCGCGCGCCTGCTCCCGCAGGCCGAGGTGGAGGACGAGGAGGACCTCGCGCTGCTCGAGGCCCGCGACGTCCTGTTCGCGCGCCTGCTGCAGTACCGCGCCTACCAGCAGGTGGCGGCGCTGTTCCGCGAGCTCGAGGGTGCGGCGCGCATGCGCTACCCGCGGGCGGTGACGCTCGAGCCCCGCTACGCCGAGCTGCTCCCGCCGGTCCAGCTCGGCGTCGACGCCGAGGGGTTCGCGGAGCTGGCCGCCGCGGTCTTCCGCCCGGTCCCGCCGCCGACGGTGGGTCTCGACCACCTGCACGCGTCGACGGTCTCGGTGCCCGAGCAGGTCGAGATCCTGTCGGGTCGCCTGCGCCGGCGGGGGACGGCGACGTTCGCCGAGCTCGTCGAGGACTGCGAGCACGGCATCGAGGTCGTGGGACGCTTCCTCGCCGTGCTGGAGATGTACCGCTCCCGGGACGTCGCGCTCGACCAGCCCGAGGCGTTCGCCGAGCTGCGGGTGCGCTGGGCGCCGGGCGGTGACGCGGGGAGCGCCACCGACGAAGCGGAGCGGAGCTCGGCAGACACGGCGGGCCTGGTCGAGGAGGACGAGTGACGGATCCCCTCGAGGAGATCGAGGAGGCCCTGGCGTCCGACGAGGAGCTCCTCGCGGCGCTGGAGGCGGTGCTGCTCGTCGTCGACACCCCGGCCCCGACCGTCCAGCTCGCCGACGTCCTGGGCCAGTCGATCCCGCGGGTCAAGGACGCCCTCGAGGGGCTCGCCGCCGAGTACACCGAGCGCGGGCGCGGGATGGAGCTGCGGTCGACCGGCGACGGCTGGCGTCTCTACAGCCGCGACCGCTTCGCCCCGTACGTCGAGCGCTTCGTCCTCGACGGGCAGCGCACCCGCCTGACGCGCGCGGCGCTGGAGACGCTGGCCGTCGTCGCCTACCGCCAGCCGGTGACGCGCTCCCGGGTCGCGGCGGTGCGCGGGGTGAACGTCGACGGGGTCATGCGCACGCTGGCCGCCCGCGGGCTCATCACCGAGGCGGGGACGGACGGCGCGGGCGGCGGGACGCTGTACCGCACCACCGAGCTGTTCCTCGAGCGCCTGGGCCTGGATTCCGTCGACGACCTGCCGCCGATCGCCCCCCTCCTGCCGGACGTGGACGACATCGACGAGTAGTTCTCGTTGTGCAGGGAACGTGGGGTCCGTGCAGGAACTCCGCAAGACCACCGGCGGCGCGATCCGGGGCCGCATCGACGACGGGGTGGCGAGCTTCCTCGGCGTGCCCTACGCCGCGGCACCCGTGGGACCCCGCCGCTTCTCCCGTCCCGAACCCGCCGTGTGGGAGGGGGAGCGGGACGCGACCACCGCGGGCCCGACGGCCCCGCAGCTGCCCACCGACCGCCCGGGGATGCCCGCGCTGAGCCCCGTGACCGGGCCGGGCTGGATCCCGGGCTCGGACTACCTCACCGCCGACGTGCGCGCCCCGGACACCGCCGACCGGCTGCCGGTCCTGGTCTTCCTGCACGGCGGGGCCTTCGTCAGCGGCGCCTCGCGGGCGACGATCTACGACGGGACCGCCCTGGCGCGCGAGGGCGCGGTGGTCGTCTCCGTGAACTACCGGCTCGGGGTCCCCGGCTTCGCCGACCTCCCCGGCGTGCTCGCGAACCGCGGGCTCCACGACCAGATCGCCGCGCTGGCCTGGGTGCACGCCAACGCCGCGGCGTTCGGCGGCGACGCCGACCGGATCACGGTGTTCGGCGAGTCCGCGGGCGCCCTGAGCCTCGCCGCCCTCCTCGCGGCCGCGCCGCCGGGACTCGTGCGGCGCGCGATCGTGCAGAGCGGCGGGGGATCGCACGTCCTCGCCTGCGAGCAGGCCGCGGTGACCACCGCCGCGCTCGCCGCCGACCTCGGCGTCGCGCCCGCGGACCTCGTCGAGGTCCCGGACGAGGGCCTCGTCGCGGCGGTCGGGCGCCTCGCCGCGCACCCGCCCGACCTCGCCGTCGACGGCCTGCGCGACCCGCTGATGGGCCTCGCGCCGCTCGGCCCGGTGCTCGACGGCGAGCTGCTGGACCGGCAGCCGGTCGACGCGATCGCCGCCGGCGCCGCGGGGGAGGTCGACCTGCTGGTGGGCAGCAACGCCGACGAGATGGCGCTCTACCGCATGGTCTTCGACGTGCTCGGGGTTCCCGAGCCCGACGAGGACGGTCTGCTCGCCGCGGTCGGCCGCCTGCATCCCGACCCGGCCGACGTCGTCGCGGCCTACCGCGCCGCGGGACGGGGCACGACGCCCGCCCAGGTGGCCGACGCCGTGGGGACCGACTGGATGTTCGGCGTCCCGACCCGCCGGCTCGCCGACGCGCACACCGGCTCGACCTGGCGGTACCGCTTCGACTGGCGCTCGCCGGGACACGACGGGCGCCTCGGCGCGAGCCACGCGATGGAGCTCCCGTTCGTCTTCGACACCGTGGGACGGGTCGACACGGCCGCGCTCGCGGTGCCCGACACCGACGAGACCCGGGCCCTCGCGGCGCGGATGCGCACGGCGTGGGTGGCCTTCGCCCGCGACGGCGACCCCGGCTGGCCGGCCTACACCGCGTCGACCCCGACCACCCGGGTCTTCGACACGCAGGACACGACCACCGACGCCCCCGACGGCCCGGAGCAGGCGGTCTGGGACGGCATGCGCTAAGGGGTCTCCCTCAGCCGGCGTCGAGGAAGCGCACCTCCAGCTCGGCGAGGAACGCGTCGGCCAGGCGCTCGACGGCGTCGGCGTCGGGCGCGATGCGGTCGCCGTCGCGCAGCCCCAGCACCGAGCGGTCGACGACGTACTTCACGGCCGTGTTGGTCGTGAACACGCCCTCGTGCTCGACGAGCGACCCGGCCACCAGCTCGAGCTCGGTGACCGGGTTGGTGTCCTTTCCCGAGACGGGCCGCACGCGGTGCACGAAGCGCCGGTCGAGCGCGAGGAGCACGACGTTGCCGAGCTCCGGGTCGTCGTACGTGCGCAGCGCGGCCAGCTGGGTGGCGACGGCCTTGCGCGCCTGGTCGATCTCGTCACGGGTGAAGGTCCTGCGTCCGAGCACGGCTCCTCCTCGGGTCTGCGCCTGAGAATCCCCACCGGGGTCTCGACAGGTAGTCGCAGGCCGCGCCGCAGATGTGACGAGCAGGCCTGCGTACGCTGGAGGACTGATCGAGCAGGGGAGTGGTGTGGGCGAGTCGGGTGAGGGCGGTGAGGGGATCCGCCTGCAGAAGGTGCTGGCCGAGGCGGGTGTCGCCTCGCGGCGACAGGCGGAGATCCTGATGCGGCAGGGCCGCGTCGAGGTCGACGGCAAGGTCGTCAAGGAGATGGGGCTGCGGGTCGACCCCGACCGCTCCGTGATCCACGTCGACGGCGACCGCATCGTCACCGACCACGAGACCGTCCACTTCGCGCTGAACAAGCCCGAGGGGATGCTCTCGACGATGTGGGACGACCAGGGTCGCCGCTGCGTCGGCGACGTCATCCTGGAGAAGTCGGAGGGGCAGCGGCTGTTCCACGTCGGGCGCCTCGACGCGGCCACCGAGGGCCTGCTGCTGCTGACCAACGACGGCGAGCTGGCCAACCGCCTCATGCACCCGTCCTACGAGGTGCCCAAGACCTACCTCGCCGAGGTCCGCGCCCCGATCCCGAAGGACCTGGGCCGCCAGCTGCGCGCCGGCGTCGAGCTCGACGACGGCCCCGCGGCCGTCGACAGCTTCAAGGTCATCGACCGCGACGGCGCCCGCGTCATGGTCGAGGTCGTGCTGCACGAGGGCCGCAAGCACATCGTGCGCCGCATGCTCGAGGCCGTCGACAAGCCCGTGCAGCGCCTCGTGCGCACCGCGGTGGGCGACGTCCGCCTCGGCGAGCAGCGCCCGGGCACCCTGCGCAAGCTGGGGCGCGACGAGGTGGGCGCGCTGTACCGGGCCGTGGGCTTGTAGCGGTCGACGGGAGGAGACCGCCCCCACCCGCACCGGACAGGGCCCTGCAGCGCAGGGCACAATGGACTTCCGAACGGGGTGCGGGCGACGTTCGGGAGGCGGGACGGCATGCACGGGATGCTGCGCGGGGTGGTGGCCGTCGACGGCCCCTCCGGCACGGGCAAGTCGACCACCGCACGCGGGCTGGCGATGCGCCTGGACGCGCGCTACCTCGACACCGGGGCGATGTACCGCGCGGCGACGCTCGCGGTGCTGCGCTCCGACGTGCCGCTCGACGTCGCGAAGACGGCCGCCGAGGGCAACGACGACGTGGTCGCCGTGGCGCTCGGGGCCCGGGTGGAGCTCTCGACCGACCCCGCCGAGCCGCGTGTTCGCCTCGACGGTGAGGACGTGGACGCCGAGATCCGGGGCACGCAGGTGACCGCGGCGGTGTCCGCGGTCTCCGCGCTCACGGCCGTCCGCGAGCACCTGGTGGACGAGCAGCGGCGGATCGTCGCCGAGGTCGTCGAGGACGGCGGCGGGATCGTCGTCGAGGGCCGCGACATCGGCACCGTCGTGACGCCCGAGGCGGGCCTGAAGGTCTTCCTCACCGCCTCCGAGCTGGTCCGCGCGGGCCGGCGCGACGCGGAGAACACCGCCGCCGGACGGGCGGGAGCACCGGACACGCAGGCCGACCTCGCCCGTCGCGACCGGCTCGACTCCTCCCGCACGGCGTCCCCGCTGCGCCCCGCGGAGGACGCGGTCGAGGTCGACACCTCGACACTGGACATCGACGGCGTGCTCGCACGCCTGCAGGAACTGGCCGAGGACCGCGGACTGGTCACCGGCCTCGCCGACGCAGGAGTCGGCCACATAGGAGGATGACGTGACGCAGGACCTGCCCGCTTCGCTGCTCGGCGAAGGCACGGGCGACCTGCCCGACGACGACGGAGCGCCGGTCCAGCCGGTGCTCGCCGTGGTCGGGCGCCCCAACGTGGGCAAATCGACGCTGGTGAACCGCATCCTGGGACGCCGCGAGGCCGTCGTCCAGGACGTCTCCGGCGTGACGCGCGACCGGGTGGCCTACGACGCCCTGTGGAACGGGCGGCGGTTCACGCTGCTCGACACGGGCGGCTGGGAGCCCGGCGCGAAGGGCATGCAGGCCGCCATCTCGGCGCAGGCGGAGACGGCGATGGCCACAGCCGACGTCATCCTGCTCGTCGTCGACGGCCAGGTCGGCGCGACGGCGGTCGACGAGGCCGTGGCGCGCACGCTGCGCCGCTCGGACCGCCCGGTGATCCTGGCCGCGACCAAGGTGGACGACATGCGGGCCGAGGGCGAGCTCTCGGCCCTGTGGCGCCTCGGGCTCGGCGAGCCGCACCCCGTCTCGGGTCTGCACGGCCGCGGGTCGGGCGACCTGCTCGACCTGGTGCTCGAGGCCATGCCCGAGAGCCCCCGTGACGACGGCCTCCTGCTCGAGGGGGGGCCGCGACGGGTGGCGCTGGTCGGCAAGCCCAACGTCGGCAAGTCCAGCCTGCTCAACCAGCTCACCGGCGAGTCGCGCTCGGTGGTCGACTCGACCGCGGGCACGACCACCGACCCGGTCGACTCGCTCGTCGAGATCGACGGCGAGATGTGGAAGCTCGTCGACACCGCAGGCCTGCGGCGCAAGGTCGGCCAGGCGTCGGGCACCGAGTACTACGCCTCGCTGCGCACGAAGGCCGCGATCGAGGCCGCCGAGGTCACGGTGCTGCTGCTCGACGCCTCGGAGCCGATCAGCGAGCAGGATCTCCGCGTGGCCTCCCAGGTCGCCGACGCCGGCCGGGCCCTCGTGCTGGCCATGAACAAGTGGGATCTCGTCGACGACGACCGCCGCGACGCCATGGTCCGCGAGCTCGAGCGGGCACTCGTGCGCTTCCCCTGGGTCGAGCGGATCAACATCTCGGCGAAGACGGGGCGGTCGGTGCGCAAGCTCGCGCCCGCCATGCGCACCGCGCTGGAGAACTGGGACCGCCGCGTGCCCACCGGCCAGCTCAACCAGTGGCTCGCCGACATCGTCGCCGCGACGCCCCCGCCCGTGCGCGGCGGCAAGCAGCCGAAGATCCTCTACGCGACGCAGGCGCAGAACCGGCCGCCGACGTTCGTGCTGTTCACCTCGGGCTTCCTCGAGGCCGGCTACCGGCGCTACCTCGAGCGCAAGCTGCGCGAGACGTTCCCGCTGACCGGCACCCCGGTGCAGATCAACGTGCGCGTCCGCGAGAAGGGGAAGCGCGGCGGGCGCGGACGCTGATACATTTCCAGGACCAACACGTCCTGAGGAGTGATCGACGTGCACGATCTCGGCCCTGCCGCACAGGAGATGGCCCGTCTGGTCGCTCTCGTGCCCGACGACCACCTCGACCGGCCCACCCCGTGCGGGACGTGGACGGTGCGCGACCTGCTCGGCCACCTGCTCGCCTTCAGTGCCCACTTCATCGGCGTCGCACGGCACGAGGCGGGGCAGGCGGGCGGGCCGCCCGCCGAGCTCCCGCCAGACTGGCGTGGTGTGGCCGACGCGCGCCTCGCCGACCTGGCCGCTGCGTGGCGCGAGCCGTCGGCGTGGGAGGGCGAGGGCAGTGCGGGCGGGCTGACGATGCCCCGGGCGCAGCTCGGTGTCGTGGCCAGCGAGGAGCTCGTGCTCCACGGGTGGGACCTCGCGCAGTCGATCGGCGCCGACTTCACCGTCCGCGACGAGGACCTCGCGATCGTCGCGGAGTTCGTCGCCGGCTTCGAGCACGTCCCGCAGGAGGGCCGCGCGGGGCTCTACGGCCCGGTCGTCGAGCCGCGGGGTGCCGGCGAGCTCGATCGCGTGCTCACGCTCGCGGGCCGTGACCCGCAGCGGCCGGTGGCTGCCGGGGCCGGCTGAGGTCTCCGGCACCGTGTTGCCGGTGCCCCGGTCGTCACGAGCGGCGTGACGGCACCACGGCGGCGGCGAGGGCGGCGCGGTCGGCGAGGCCGAGGCGGGTGCACGCGCGGTAGATGTGGCTCTCGACGGTGCGCACCGAGACGTGCAGGCGTGCCGCGATCTGACGGTTGGACAGGCCCTCGGCGGCCAGCACGGCCACCTCCCGCTCGCGGCTGCTGACCGGGAGAGGAGCCCGCGCCAGCGCGAGCGCCGGGGTGCTCGCGCCCTCGCAGCGCTCGGCCAGGGCGCCTGCCCGGTCCGCGGCGTCGCCGCCGAGCGCGAGTTGCCCCTGGTCGCGGGCAGCCCCCGCCGCGTGCGCCGCCGCGTCGGCCGCGGCCAGGAGGAGCCCGCACGCCTCCAGGTCGTCGGCCGCGGCGAGCAGGGCGTGCGGGTCCTGGGCGGCGAGACCGGCGGCGTGGACCGCGGCCGCTCGGGCGCGCGGGGTGCCGAGGGTCTCGGCGAGCGCCCGCAGCGGCGCCTCCTGGTCGCGGTCGCCGGCCCGCACGGCGGCGTGCCGGGCCACCAGCTCGAGCGCCCGCTGGCCACGGGACGCCGCGGTGACCGACAGGCGCCGGGCCGCGGCCACGGCCTCGTGTGCCGACCCGCGGGCCGCCGCGATCCAGACGTGGGCCAGGGCGGCGTCGCCCTCGTCGGCCCGGAGCACGGGGTGGCGGGTCTGCTCGCTGTGCCGGAGGGACTCCGCGGCACCGTCGGCGTCCCCGAGCTGGGCGCGCGCCTGGGCGATCATGGCGTGGAACCAGGCCGTCCAGCCGCCCCCGTGGCCGGGGAAGGTCGGGAGGATGCTCTCGAGCAGGCGCCGGGCCGTCGCGGCGCGACCGGCCTCCAGCGCGAGCCGCCCGTGGTAGAGCGCCGACCAGGTCGCCCCGTGCTGCCCGGGCAGGTCGTCCACCCAGGCGAGGCGCGCCGACGGCCCGTCGAGGACGCCCGAGTAGCCGGCGTCGAGGATCTCGGCGAAGCCGAGGTTGCCCAGCATCGCCCCGAGCTCCGGCGCCCGTCGTGCGGCGTCCATGCCCCGGGCCACGAGCTCGCGCACCCGGTCGCTCCGCCCGCCCGCGAAGGCCTCGCCGTAGGCCGCGGCCCAGCACGCCCAGGTCGACGTCTGCGGGGACGCGCCCGGCCGGTCGAGCGCCGAGGTCGCCGTCTCGATGCCCGGGCCGACGTCCCCGGAGCCGACCAGCAGCGCGGCGCGGAACGCGAGCGATTCGGGCAGCGGCGCGCCTGCGGCGTCGACGCCCTCGCGGTCCAGGAGGGCGCGCGCGTCGTCGCCCCGGTCGAGGATGAACATCAGGACGTGGGCGCGGGCGAGCACGGCGCGGGCCCGTTCGGCCTCGGTGGCCGCGGCCGCGGTGGCCGTGGCGAGGGCGGTCTCGGCCTCCTCGGCGCGCATCATCCAGGCGAGCAGGAAGCCGAGGCCGAGGTGCGCGTCGAACCCCCCGACCCCGTCCGCCGCGGCGCGCAGGAGGCGCTCGGCGAGCGCGAAGTCGGTCAGGTTCATCGCCTGTTCGGCGGCGAGCATCAGGAGCGTCGCGTCGGGCGGGGTGTCGCTGTCGAGGTCGAGGACGGCGCGCCGGAGATCGTCGCCGGCGCGCCGGGCCCCCGTGGCGCGCAGCGCGCGGGAGATCTCCCCGCGCAGCCGGCGCGCCCGCGGGACGCTCAGCCGCGCCCGCGTCACCTCGCCGTAGAGGGGGTGGGCGAGATGCACCTCGGATCGGGCGCCCGCCGTGACCACCCTGATGAGCTCGCGTTCCGCGACACGCTCGACGTCGCCCGCCGTCGCCAGCTCGGTGAGCAGGCCCAGCCCGACGGGCTCCCCGAGGGCGACGAGGTCGAGCACGTGGCGCTCGCCCTCGTCGAGGGTCCCGATGCGCTCGACCAGCAGGTGCTCGAGTGCGGGGGAGAGGGCCACGGGACCGTGCCATTCCCAGTGGCCGTCGACGGCCACGAGACGCTGTGCCGCACGCTCGCCGTCGACGAGGTGCCGCAGCCACAGCACGTTGCCGAGCGTCGTGTCGTGCAGCCGTCGCTGGGCCCGGGCGTCGAGCGGGCCGCCCAGGGCGGCGCCCAGTAGGTCCGCGGCCTCGTCGGGGGCGAGCGGCTCCATCTCGACGCGCTCACCGACACCGTCCTTCCAGACGGCGGTGATCGCCTCCGGGCACGGCTCGCCGGTCCGGACGGTGAGGACCAGCCGGACCGCGTGCTCCACGGCGAGCTGGTGGACCAGCGTGGCGGAGACGTCGTCGAGCATGTGCGCGTCGTCGACGAGCAGCAGCATGCGCGGACCCTCGGCGCGCAGTGCCGCACCCACCCGGGCGAGGGCGGAGACGGCGCCGGTCTCGTCGTCGGCGTCCAGCCAGGGGGCGAACGCCCCCAGGGGCACCTCGCGGGACGACGCGGACGCCGTCGCGACCGCCACCGTCTCCTCCGTCGCCGCACGGGCGACGAGCTCGCGCGCCAACCGGCTCTTGCCCACCCCGGCGGCGCCGGCGACCACGACGACGCCGTCACGCTCGAGGAGCGACGCGACCGCCCGGAGCTCCGCGTCGCGTCCGGTGAACGGCCAGGCTCGACCGGGAGCGGGACGCGCGGGTCGGGGCACCACGGTCCTCCGGGGACGGAGTGGGGGAGCCCGAAAGTCTGCCGCAGCAGGCCCGAACGTGTGAAGCCAGGGTCAGCTCAACGGGGGAGCCGGCCCTCCAGCTCGGTGACCGTGGCCCGGGCGCCCCGCTCGTGCAGGGCGTCGAGGTGGGCCCGGTAGGCGCTCGTGAACCGCTCGTCGTCGATCAGGTCGCCGAAGAGGTCGCGGTCGGCGAGGAACGCCAGCGGCTCGTCGGGGTACCGGCGGGCGGCGGCGATGCGGTCCTCCGCGCGGCCGGTGTCGACGACCTCGATCGGCTCGCCCTGCTCGTCGACGCCCTCGGCGTAGCGGGCCCAGGCGGCGACGATCAGCGCCGAACGCTCGAGCTCGCCGTGTTGTCCCCCCTGGCTGTTCTGCAGATTGATCCGGATCACCGGCACCAGCCAGGTCGGGATGCGGTCGGAGCTCTCCGCGGCCAGCCGGGCGAGCGTGTCGCGGATTTCCGGGTTCGCGAAGCGCTCGATGAGCGTGGCCTTGTAGTCGTCGAGGTCGACACCGGGCACCGGCGCGAGCGTCGGCGTCGCCTCGCGGTCCATGTAGGCGCGGGTGAACCCGGCGAAGAGCTCGTCGCCCGCCACCTCGTGGGCGTAGCGGTATCCGGCGAGGTAGCCGAGGTAGGCGATGGCCTGGTGGCTCGCGTTGAGCAGGCGCAGCTTCATGAGCTCGTAGGGCTCGACGTCGTCGACGACCTGGACGCCGACGTCCTCGAACGGTGGGCGGCCGGCCGCGAACCGGTCCTCGAGCACCCACTGCGTGAACGGTTCGCAGACCACCGGCCAGGCGTCGACGATGCCGGTCGCGGCCTCGAGCTCCTCGCGGTCGGAGTCGGTGGTGCGCGGGGTGATCCGGTCGACCATGGAGTTGGGGAACGGGACGTTGCCCTCGATCCAGTCGGCGAGCTCGGGGTCCTTCCGCCGCGCGTAGGCGGTGATCATCGCGTGCGCCACGTGTCCGTTGCCCTGGATGTTGTCGCAGGACATCACGGTGAAGGGCCCCGTGCCGTCGTCGCGTCGACGGCGCAGCGCCTCGACGATGTAGCCGAACGTCGTGCGCGGGGGAGTGCCGGGCTCGGCCGCGATGTCGGCCTGGATCGCCGGGTCGCGGTCGTCGAACTCCCCGGTGCTCGCGCTCTTGTGATAGCCGCCCTCGGTGACGGTGAGGCTGACGATCCGCGTCGCCGGGTCGGTCATGCGCTCGAGCACGGCGTCGGGATCCTCGGGGGCGTAGAGGTAGTCGACGATCGAGCCGATCACCTGCGCCTCGCGCCGGCCGTCGGCGTGCTTGAGCACGAGGGTGTAGAGGTCGTCCTGCGCCTCGGTGACCTCGGCCATCCTCTTGTCGGACTCGAGGACGCCGACCCCGCAGATGCCCCAGTCCAGGGCCTTGCCCTGCTGCATGAGCTGGTCGAGGTACATCGCCTGGTGCGCCCGGTGGAACCCGCCCACCCCGAAGTGCACGATGCCGACCGACACCGCGCCGCGGTCGTAGGTCGGACCCGGGACATCCGCGGGCAGATCGGCCAGGGTCGCCGCCGTCAGCGTCGTTGCAGCCACCCGGCCACTATGTCGTGCGACGACCCGTGCGCGCAGCGCTGCGGTCAGACCGGGCGGGTCGCCCGCCGCCGCAGCAGGCCGCGGCGGGGACGGACGCCGATCAGCCCGCTCCTCCCGTCCTCGATCAGCGACGCGACCGTCTCGGCGGCGTCCCGGCGGTTCATGCCGATGCCGCCACCGGGTCCGCGCTTGATCCAGCCCACCACGTAGGTGCCCGTGCGACCGTCCACCCGCCCCGCGTGGTGCGGGACGGTGCCGGTCTCCTCGTCGAACGGCAGGCCCGCGAGCGGACGTCCCCGGTGGCCGACCGCGCGCACGACGAGCCCCGCGCGCAGCTCGGTCGGCCCGTCCGGCCCGCCCACCCGGATCCCGGCGACGTGCTCGTCGCCGAGCAGCGCCTCCGTCGGCGCATGGAACCGCAGGACGATCCGCCGACGCCCCCCGGTCGGCGGCACGTCCTCGGAGCGGACACGCCGCAGGCCCTGCAGCAGCGCCGCGTGGTCGCCGGGCGCCGCGGCGTCGATCGCCTCGCCCACCCGGGGGTCGTGGTCGTCGACGACGACCTCGAGGTCGTCGCGGTGGCGCAGCGCGAGCAGCTCGCCGCGGGTGTACGCGGCGTGCTCCGGCCCGCGCCGCCCGAGCAGCACGACCTCGCGGACCCGGCTCGACCGCAGCCGCTCGAGGGCGGCCGGGGCGATGGCGCTGTCCGCGAGGCGCGCCGGGTCGGCGGTGAGCACCCGGGCGACGTCGAGCGCGACGTTGCCGGTGCCGACCACCGCGACCTGCTCCGCGCCCGCCCCGTCGACCGGGACGGCGCCGGCGCCGATCTCGGGGTGGCCGTTGTACCAGCCGACCACGGTCGTCGAGGGCAGGTTCCCGGCCAGCTCCTCGCCCGGCACACCGAGGGTCTTCGAGGTCGGCGCGCCGACTGCGTAGACGACGGCGTCGTGGCGACGGGCCAGCTCGTCGACCCCGACGTCGCTGCCGACGTCCGTGCCGAGACGCAGGCGCAGGCGGTGGTGGTCGTGGTAGCGGGCGAAGGACTCGCCGATGCGCTTGGTGTCCGGGTGGTCGGGCGCCACCCCGAACCGCACGAGACCGCCCGCGACCGGGAGCCGGTCGTAGAGCGTGACGCGGGCCGTGGTGTGCAGGAGCAGGTCCTGCACCGTGTACATCCCGGCGGGCCCGCTGCCGACCACCGCGACGTCGAGCTCCGGGAAGTCGGCCGGCAGCACGCGGTCGAACCGCACCGGGCCCCAGTCGTGGAAGAGCGGGGATCCCTCGGGCGGCCCGGCCGGCTCGGTGCCGGCGAAGTAGTCGGCGTTGATCGCCGGGTAGTCCGCGAGCGCACCGGTCAGCGACTCGACGGGGTGGACCGCGTCGACCGGGCAGACCTCGGCGCACGCCCCGCAGTCGATGCACGTCCGCGGGTCGACGTAGAGCATGTCGGTGGTGCCGAAGTCGGGCTCGTCGGGCGTCGGGTGGATGCAGTTCACCGGGCACGCCGTCACGCACGAGGCGTCGGTGCAGCACAACTGCGTGATGGCGTAGGGCATGCCAGGTCCCCTCGTGTCCTAGAGGACGTGCGCAGCGCGGTAGATCGCCTTGGCCGGCGCGGTGAGCAGGCCCGCGGAGTCGAGGAACTCCATGAGGCCGGCGCAGCTCGAGCGGAGCAGGGCGCGGTGGTTCTGGTTGCGCTTGGCCTCGCGCTTCGCGCGCTTCGGGTCGAGGCCCGCGTTCTCGTAGACCTTGCCGTTCCACATGCTCGTGACGATGAAGAAGCCGGCGAAGGCGACCACGAGGGCGTTGAACTGCCGACGGGCCGCGCCCGCGCCCTGCAGCCGCTCGCGGGTCTCCTCGCGGGCGAAGCGCATGTGCCGCGCCTCTTCCACGACGTGGATGTTGTTGATCGTCCGCGCGAACGGGGCGACGCGCTCGTCGCGCATCCAGTCGCGCTGCATGACGTCGAGGACCTCCTCGGCCACAAGGATCGCGGCGTAGGCGGCCTCGCCCCGGGCGAGGGTCTTGAACACGCGCCCGCCCTCGACCACGTACCGCGGCGGGCGGTACGCCGGCGCACCGAGCTTCTTCGCGCCGCGCGCGAACATGATCGAGTGCCGGCACTCGTCCGCGACCTCGGTGAGCGCCCACTGGAACGCGGGGTCCGTCGGGTCCTTCGCGTAGAAGTCCCGGATCACCATCTGCTGCAGGATCATCTCGAACCAGATGCCGGTGCTCGCGACCGACGCCGCCTCCTGGCGGGTCAGGGCCGCACGCTGCTCCTCGGTCATCTCGTCCCAGTAGGACGTGCCGTAGAGCGTGCTCCACTCCGGGCTGGCCCCGTGGTGCAGCGGGTCGACCGGGCTGTCCCAGTCCACCTCGCGCACCGGGTCGTAGGAGAGCTGGTCGGACGAGTCGAGCAGCCGTGTCGCGACGTCCGCCCGGTGCGAGAGGTCCTTCTCTGCGGTCGTCATGATCTCCTCCAAGCCGTACCGCGGGTCACTGTTACCTGCGGTTAGTGATACCCAAGGTAGCGGTAACACCATGTCCGGCTGTGCCCACGTGTGACCGCCGTCATGGGGACGCCGATCACGCGGGGAGGAGGCGTTCGGGGACCGCCTCAGCTCAGGGGCGGGGCCGGGCCGGGGGAGCGCCGTGGGGTATCGTCTCCGGCGTCGCGCCCACGGGCGTGGCGGTTCGGGACGTGGCGCAGCTTGGTAGCGCACTTGACTGGGGGTCAAGGGGTCGCAGGTTCGAATCCTGTCGTCCCGACGCAGCTCAGCGCTCGATGGATCTCCGTCGAGCGGCTGAGCGAGTCGGCTGTGGAGCGGGTCGTGGTGCGACCCTCTCGATGGCGGTCCGACCGCCTCGCCTCAGTGACGCTAGGTCGTCCCGAGGCTCGTGTCGAACGGCCCGGAGTCCACGAGTCAGCCGACAGGAAACGACGTGGCCTCGCGTGCACTCGTGCCTGCGATGCCTTCGACGTGAGCGGCGAGACGCCAGCCCCCCGGTGGCCTCGGTCGAGGTGATGAGGCCCGGGAGATGCCTGGAGGCGACGCACCGCGTGCGCCCGGTTCATCCTGCCGACCTTGCCGAGGTGACAGCGCCGAGTGCGGTCGACGTTGCCGCGACGTGAGCCGACGAGGATTTTTCTCCCTGCCGCGCGACCGACACGCGGAAGGACACCGGGCACATAACGCGCGCATGAGGCCTTTGGTGGCGCCGGTTGAACCCCGCCAGCCGATGACTCCCGGGGGAGGCAGCGACGACGGAGTCGGCGTCGATGCCGGCCAGCCCGTGGCGGCTGCGAGTCGACTCGCAAGTCACCGCTGCTGCGAGTGACCTCGTGACGATCGGCGCTGACCAGCTCATTCGGCCCGTCCCGGGTCGACACACCTGTCAGCGTGAAGGTCGGTGGCGTGGGTCGCGACGACGGCACCGCGGTAGAATCACCGTAGCGAGCGAGGGAGGAACCCATGGCCCGACCGGAGGCCAGCCCACCGAGACGCCCACGCGGTGGGTCCGGGTCGAGTCAGGCAGGGGCGTTCCTGTCCGGCGCGTCGTCGATCCCGACGACGACGCGAGGTCGACGGACCCGGGCGGCGTTGATCAACGCTGCCCGCGAGGTGTTCGAGGAGCTGGGTTTCCGCGACGCGCGCATCTCGGACATCGCGAAGCGCGCCGGCACGTCCTACGGGGTCTTCTACCACTACTTCGACTCCAAGGAGTCGGTGCTCGACGAGCTGTTCACCTCCGTCACCGGGGACATGTACAACGCGTCCCAGGCGCGCTCGAAGTCCGACGGGGACGTGGTCGACAAGATCCGGGCGAGCAACCGCCAGTACCTCGTCGTGGCGGCACGCAATGCGCAGCTGATCGCGATGATCGAGGAGCTGGCCTACCGCGACCCCCAGTTCCGCGAACTGAAGCTCCGCATCCGCGAGCCGTTCCTCCTCCGCAACGAGGCCGGGATCCGACGGCTCCAGGAGCAGGGGCTCGCCGACCCGAACCTCGATGCCGCGATGGCGGCGTCGATGTTGGGCGGGATGATCGAGCACTTCACGTTGTTGTGGTTCTTCCACGGCGTCCCGTACGACGAGGAGCTGGCTGTCGAGACCCTGACCAGGCTCTGGGCCCAGGCGATCGGGATGAGGCTCGACGAGTCGGGGCGTCTGGTGCAGGGAGCTCGTTGACACCAGCGATGCGGCGTGTGCCTCGGCCCTCAGGCGGCCCCGGGTGTCTCGAGGAGCGCGGCAGGAAGCTCGACGTGCCGCGCACGTAGGTACTCGCCGAGCCCCTTGCCCTGCGAGTCGAGGTGCAGGTTCGCTCCCACGCCCCGCCCGAGGAGACCCACGACGGTCACGCCGGCGGCCCGGAGGTTCGGCATCCACCACGGCCGTAGGGCCAGTCCGCCGGCCTGGGGGAGCAGCTCGCGCCAGCGGTCCTCGGTGAGCCAGCCGGTCAGCCAGTCGTAGGTGCGGTCGTCGCGCGCCCACACCCCGAGCGTGGCGTTGCCACCCTTGTCGCCCGACCGGGAGCCGAGGACGGTCCCCAAGGACGAGCGAAGGGTGGGTCCCGCCGGGGGCCGGACCGGCGAGGGCGGAGCGGTGGGTGGAGCGGGTGGGACGGGCCGGGTGGGCGGGGGTGCCGCCGCCCATTCACGGCCCTCGAACGAGACGGTCTGGGGGAAGTCCGCGGTGGGCAGCAGGGTCGGCCAGAACACTGTGTAGGCCGACCCGCCGGACGGTGGCGCGGTGAGGTGGAAGCCGGGGTAGCTGCTCAGCCCGGTCTCGACGGCCGCGCGTGCCAGCTGCGCCACGGAGGAACGGTCACGGCTGGAGACGCTGACCGTCAGCAATGCCGTGGCCTCGTCGGGCGCCCCGGGGTCGGAGCGGTCGCCGCGCAGGAGGCGGACATCGACCTCGTCGAAGCCCTTCTCCCCGCCGGGGATGGCCGCCCAGAGGGCACGCTGGGCGAGGTCCGCCTTCGCCGGTACGTCGTTGCCCGTGATCACGAACGTGACGCTGTTGCGGTGGCCCGGCGTCGTGATCAGACCGACCTTCACCGCGTCCGGGGCCGGCTCGCCCCGCGTTCCCGAGATCCGGACGCGGTCCGGTCCCTGCTGCTCGAGGGTCAGCGTGTCGAATCGTGCGATGACATCGGGGTTGAGGTAGCGGGGCCCGTCGATCTCGTAGAGCAGCTGGGCCGTGACCGTCTCCACGGTGACGGCGCCGCCGGTCCCCGGGTGCTTGGTGATCACGGCGGACCCGTCGGCCGCGATCTCGGCCAGCGGGAAGCCGGGGCGTTCGAGCGCCGGGACCTCGGAGAAGAAGGAGAAGTTCCCGCCGGTGGCCTGGGCTCCGCACTCGATGACGTGGCCTGCGGCGACGGCTCCCGCGAGCGCGTGCCAGTCATCTCTCGCCCACCCGAAGTGCCAGGCGGCCGGACCCGCGATGACCGACGCGTCGCTCACGCGTCCGGTGATGACGATCTCGGCGCCCTCCTGGAGCGCTTCGGCGATACCCCAACATCCGAGGTAGGCGGACGCGACGTCGACCTCGACGGCGAGCTCGTCGAACGGTTCCCCTGTGTCCAGGTGTGGAGCGGTCCAACCGTCGTCGCGGGCGCGACGAACGACCTCTGTGGCGTCGTCGCCGTCCACGACCGCGATCCGCACCGTGCGCCCGAGGTCCGAGGCGATCCGTTCGACCTTCGCCGCGCAGGCGCGCGGATTGAGGCCGCCGGCGTTGGACACGATGCGGATTCCGCGCTCCAGGCAGTCCGCCAGCACGTCCTCGAGCTGCGTGAGGAAGGTCCGCGCGTAGCCGGCCTCCGGGTCGCGGTAGCGCTGCTTGAGCAGGACACCCATGGTGAGCTCGGCCAGCCAGTCGCCGGTGAGGACGTCGATCGGGCCGTCGTCGACCATCTCCCGCGCGGCCGAGAGACGGTCCCCGAAGAAGCCGGAGCAGTTGGCGACCCGCAGCGATGTCGTGGTCATGAGTCCTCCCGCGGGACCACCGTGACGAGGGTCGTCTTGGCCTCGACGTACTGTCCGACCTCGACGAGGACCGCGTCGACCACGCCCGCGCCGGCCGCCAGTGCCGGATGCTCCATCTTCATCGCCTCGAGGACGACCAGCGTCTGGCCGGCCTCCACCACGTCACCGGGCTCGACCCCGACGTGCACCACGGTCCCCGACATCGGGGCGACGGGACCACCGCCGGTGGCGACGGCGTCGGGGTCGGGGAGCCGCGGCTCCTGCCGCCAAGAGGTCTGGGTCCCGGGGGAGTTCACCCAGACCGACCCGTCGGCGTACTCGACGACCGTGCAGTGGTGCTCGAGGCCCGCGAACCTCACCCGGACCTCGTCGGTGCCGAGGCCACGCAACCGGAGCTCGTGGCGTTCACCGTCCACCTCGAGCGTGAGCGCGGCATCGCCGCTCGCCGCGCCGAGCGAGTAGCCGATCGCGATCTCGTGGCCGTCCGCGGCCGTCCACGTGGCCGATGTGAGCGGGCGGCCGGGGATCAGTCGGAAGCCGGGCTCGACACGGATGGCGACAGGAGCGGCCACTCGTCGCCGAGCGGCGCCGACCGCCACCGCGGCGGCGAGGTGCACGACATCGGGGATCGTGTGTGGCGGGCGCAACAGGTCGGGGTGCCGGTCGAGGAAGTCGGTGTGGGTCTCGCCGGCGAGGAAGTCCGGGTCGCGCAGCAGCGCGGCCAGGGACTCGCGGTTGGTGATCGTGCCGTGGACCTGCGTGGCGTCGAGGGCTGTGGCCAGCTTCATCGCGGCCTCGGTGCGGGTGTCCCCGTGGGCGACGACCTTCGCGAGCATCGGGTCGTAGTAGGCCGAGATCTCTCCCGGAGCCGCGACGCCGTCCTCGAAGCGGATGCCCGGGAGGTCGGGGTGCGAGTAGCGGTACAGCGGCCCCGGTGTGGGGAGGAAGCCGCGGGTGGTGTCCTCCGCATAGAGCCGGACCTCGAGGGCGTGCCCCCGCCGGTGCACGTCCCGCTGTGTGAAGCCGAGGGGCTTGCCCTGCGCGACGTCGAGCTGGAGACGGACCAGGTCGAGGCCGGTGACCTCCTCGGTGACCGGATGCTCGACCTGGAGTCGGGTGTTCATCTCCAGGAAGTAGAACTCCCCCGTCCTGTCGTCGAGCAGGTACTCCACGGTGCCGGCGCCGAGGTAGGCGAGCTCGCGGACGAGCGACACCGCCGTCGCCCCCATGCGTTCGCGCAGGTCCGCGTCGACGGCGGGGGACGGCGCCTCCTCGAGGACCTTCTGGTGTCGTCGCTGTACGGAGCATTCGCGTTCACCGAGGTGGATCGCGTTGCCGTGGGCGTCGCCGAACACCTGGATCTCGATGTGTCGCGCGACAGCCAGATACCGTTCGCAGAACACCGTGGTGTTGCCGAACGACGACCCTGCTTCGCGGCGGGCGCCCCGGATCGCGTCGACCAGGTCGGTCGGCCGGTCCACACGGCGCATGCCCTTGCCTCCGCCCCCCGCGGTCGCCTTGACGAGCAGGGGGTAACCGACCTGATCGCCGGCCTGGCGCCACGAGGTCTCGTCGTCGCCCTCGATGACGGCGTCGGGTAGGACCGGGACCCCGGCCTTACGGGCGATCTCCTTCGCCCGGTCCTTGAGCCCCATCTCCGTCATGGAGTCGGGGGCGGGCCCGACGAAGAGGACGCCGGCCTCGGAGCACGCCATGGCGAACTCGGCGTTCTCCGAGAGGAACCCGTAGCCCGGGTGGATCGCGTCGGCTCCGGAACGGCGCGCGGCGTCGAGCACCTTCTCGAGATCGAGGTACGTCTCGGTGCTGGTCGAGCCACCGAGCGGGACGGCCACGTCGGCGTCCCGCACGTGGGGGGCGTCCGCGTCGGGATCGGAGAACACCGCGACCGTCCGGATCCCGAGTGCGCCGGCCGTGCGGAAGACGCGTCGAGCGATCTCGCCCCGGTTCGCGACGAGCAGGCTGCGGATCGTGGTCACCAGTGCCTCACATCCGGAAGGGCGCGAATCGGGTGGTGCCCTCGACCGGGCCGGAATGCACCGCGGAGAGCGCGAGCCCGAGGACCGCGCGGGTGTGGCGCGGGTCGATGACCCCGTCGTCCCACAGGTGCCCGGTGGCGTTCAACGCGCTCGACTGCGCCTCGATCATCGCCTCGGTCTCGGCTCGGACCGCTGCGTCGGTGGCCTCGTCGTAGGGGTTCGCGGATCGCTCGGCCGCAGCTCTGCGGATGATCGACATGACGCCGGCGAGCTGGGTACCGCCCATGACCGCGATGCGGTGGTTGGGCCAGGTGAACACGAACCGTGGATCGAAGGCGCGCCCCGACATCCCGTAGTTCCCGGCGCCGTACGACGCGCCGACCATCAACGTGAGGTGCGGGACGGCGGAGTTGGAGACGGCGTTGATCAGCTTGGCGCCGTCCTTGATGATGCCGCCGCGCTCGACCGCGGAACCCACCATGAACCCGGTGATGTTCTGGACGAAGAGCAACGGGATGTTCCGCGCGTTGGCGAGCTGGATGAAGTGCGCGCCCTTCTGGGACTCCTCGGAGAACAGGATCCCGTTGTTCGCGAGGACCCCGACCGGGAAGCCGTGGAGCGAGCCCCACCCGCAGACGAGCTGGGTGCCGTAGAGCGGCTTGAACTCGTCGAGCCGGGACCCGTCGAGGACGCGGGCGAGGACGTCGCGGACCTCGACCGAGCGCCGCGCCTCGGAGGCGGCACAGGACAAGAGCTCCTCGGTGGGGAAGAGCGGCTCGTCCGCGGGCAGGGACGGGCCCGGGCCCTGCTTGCGCCACCCGAGGTCGGCGACGATCTGCCGGCCGATCCGCAGGGCGTCCCGCTCGTCGACGGCCAGGTAGTCGGCCAGCCCGGATTCGCGGGCGTGCATCTCGGCCCCACCCAGCGACTCGTCGTCGACGTCCTCGCCGGTGGCCATCTTCACCAGCGGCGGGCCACCGAGGTAGACCGCCGCCTGCTCCTTGACGAACACCGTGTACTCGCTCATGCCCGGCATGTAGGCGCCGCCCGCTGTCGAGCTGCCGAACACCAGCGCGATCGTGGGGATACCCGCCGCCGAGAGCCGGGTGAGCTCGCGGAAGGTCCGCCCACCGTTGACGAAGATCTCCTCCTGACGGGGCAGATCGGCTCCGCCCGACTGCACCAGACTGATCACGGGCAGCCGGTTGTGCTCGGCGATGTCGAGCGCGCGCAACTGGCGCGCCACCGAGGACGGGTTGAGCGATCCGCCCTTCACCGTGGGCTCGTTCGCGATGATCACGCACTCGACGCCGCACACCGGCCCGATCCCGGTGATCAGTCGTCCGCCCGGTTGCTCGTCCGGCTCGTGGGCGCCGGCGAACATCGACAGCTCGAGGAACGGCGCGTCCTGGTCGAGCAGCAGGTCGATGCGTTCACGAGCGAGCAGGCTCCCGCGAGACCGGTGCTTCGCCACCGCTCGTTCGCCACCGGCGTTGAGGACCCGGGCGGCCAGGGCCTCGAGGTCCGCCAGCGCCGCCAGCGCCGCGCTGCGGTCGATCCGGAAGCGATCGGACGCCGGTTCGAGCGTCGAGGTCAGGACAGCCACGTCGACCACCTCACCGATCGCGTGCTTCCGCTCGGCGTCCGCTGGACCCGCGGGCGACGCGGGATGCGTCCTGCACTCACTGCTCCACATCCTCACGTTGTCCGTCGGCGGTACCGGTCAGTGATCGTGGGCGCGGGCCGGTCGCCGGGTCCTCCTCCGTCCCGCCCGGTCAGCCCGGCAGCTCGACCGAGGACCTACGACGAGGTCGGAATCTGCTCGACATAGGCGAGGACCTGGAACGGGTCGAGCGACTCCGTCACTTCGCAGATCTTCCCGTCGCGCAGTTTGAACATCAGCAGGTAGTTGTTGTTGTACCTGGCCTCACCCGGCCCGACTCCCGCGGTGGTCGCCTCGACGACGACTCGATCCTCCTCGGCCGTGAGGGTATGCACGTCGAAGCGGAACTCGTCGAACGGGTTGAGGAAGCCCTCGAGGAGATTCCTCCAGCCCGGCTTGTCGTAGCGACCCCCGTACTCGAAGCGCTCCGGCCGATTCGGGAGTGTCCAGGTGCCGTCCTCGTCGATGAGGTCGAACAACGCGGGGAAGTTGCGGTCGCTGATGTACTGGCAGGCGTTCCGTACAATTTCCTTGTTCTTGTCCGTGGACACGATTCCTCCTGGTGATTGTGGGGGGAGAACGATCGGGTCAGGGAGAGTCAGGGAGTCGGCCGAGGGCTGCTCGAGCGGCTACCGGGCGACCATCGCGTCCCGTAGCGCCACCTTCTTGATCTTTCCGGACGGGGTGAGCGGCAACGAATCGACGACGAGGATCCGGGCGGGGACCTTGTACCGGGCCAGCTTCGTCCGGCAGAGGTCGAGCAGCGCCTCCGGATCGGCGGTGGCTCCCGCTGCCGGGACGACGTAGGCGTGCCCGACCTCGCCGTTGACCACATCGGGCACGCCGATGACCGCGCACATGGCGATCGAGGGTTCGCCCGCGATGACGTTCTCGACCTCGGCGGGGTAGACGTTGTAGCCGCCGCGGATGTACATCTCCTTCTTCCGGCCGCGCATCGTCACGCGTCCGTCAGGGCGTCGCAGCGCCATGTCGCCGGTGGCGAGCCAGCCGCCCGGCAGGAAGGTCGACGGTGCTTCCAGGTCCCAGTAACCGGGGGAGACGCAGGCGCCCCGGATCTGGAGCTCGCCGTCGGCGTCGGCCGGCAGGGCGTGGTTGTCGTCGTCGGCGATGCGGACCTCGAAGTCCCCGATGGGGACGCCGAGGGTCTCCACCAGGGTGTCCAGGTCGTCGTCCGCGGCGGAGATGATGCAGCCGCCCGACGTCTCCGACAGCCCGTACAGGTTGGCCAGGCGTGCGCCGTCGAAGGCGTCGATGATGCGCCGGCCCATGGCCGGCTCGACGTTCGACCCACCGATGACGCACGTGCGGACCGACGACACGTCCACTCCGCCGAACTCGGGCAGTTCCATCATCTTCGCGTACATCGTCGGGACGCCGATGAAGATGGTGACGCCGTGGCGCCCGATGCTGTCCAGCGCCTGCGCCGGGCTGTAGCGGGGCAGGAGCGCCACGCTGCCCTGGACCACCATCGAGGCGGCGATCGTGCAGGTCAGCCCACCGACGTGGTTGAGGGGCATGTGGCCGATCGCGATGTCGCCGGACGTCTGGGCGAGGTGCTCGGCCTGTGCGCGGGCGGACGCGATGATGCCGGCGTGGGTGAGCGTCGCGCCCTTGGGCTCGCCGGTGGTCCCCGACGTGTAGAGGATGACCGCAGGGTCCTCGGGGGCCACAGGTCCGGTGTCCGGGTCGGCAGCCCGGCCTTCGCCGGGGGCACGGAGGTCCTCCCACCGGTGACTGCCCGCGAAGCCCGCACCGCCGAGGAAGACGAAGTGTCGGACGGTGGGTATCTGCGGACGGAGACGGTCGAGGAAGGAGACGAAGTCGAAGTCTCCGTCCTGCGAGCTGGTCAGCAGCATCACCGAGCCGGACTGGTTGAGCATGAAGGCGAACTCGCGCTCCCGGTAGGCCACGTTCAGCGTCACCAGGACCGCCCCGACCTTGACGGTCGCGAACCAGGTGATCAGCCATTCCGCCGAGTTGGGGGCGGCGATCGCGACGCGATCCCCCTGGGTGATCCCGAGCTCGCGCAGGCCGCTCGCGAACCGGTCGACGGCGTGCGCGAACTCGGTGTAGGTCCAGGTCCGCTCCGGACAACGGAGGAAGGGAACCTCGCCGTCCCGAGCGGCGTGGGACAGCAGCTCCGGCAGCGTGGTCGACGTGAGGGTCGCGAAGCCGCGGGGCGCGGCGGGGTCGGTCATGGTGTCGTTCCCTCGGTTGTCCTGTCCGGAAGGGTCACTTGTGCAGGACGGTGTCCTGTCGGCGAGTTCGGGCGCGGACGAAGGGATCGTTCTGCATCAGGGCCCGTAGTTCCTTCTCGTCGTCGCCACGCGCGATGATGAGGCCGCCGACGGCGGGTCGCCGCGGGCTTGACCAACATCGGACCTCGTCCTGCCGAGAAGCGTCAGCGGACCGCGACGGCGGGGGTCTGGGAGAACTCGAACCCCTCGAAATCGGCGTCGGCGACCTTGTCGAGTTCCTGGAAGTAGCCGGCTGCGCCACCGAAGTAGAACAGGACGCGTCGAGGCTTCCCCGGGGTGTTGGCACCGAGGTACCAGGAGTGCGCCGACTCGCCCGCGGGCAGCAAGGTCATGCCGAAGATGTCCGAGACGAGCTTGGTCCACCCCTCGACCGCCTGCGGGGTCGGCTGCATGGACCGGTAGCCGTGCTCACGCATGTGCTCGATGGCCCGCGACAACCATTCCACGACCTTCTCGATGATGACCGGGATGTTCGCGTAGGCGCTCTGCGGTCCACAGATCATGAACATGTTGGGGAAACCAGCGCTGCCGATCCCCAGGAACGTCTCCGGACCGCCGCTCCACTGCTCCTTGAGCTCGACGCCGTGCTCGCCGCGGATATCGATCTTGGATATCGCTCCGGTGACGGCGTCGAAGCCCGTCGCGAACACGATGACGTCGAACTCGTAGTCCCGGCCCCCGGTCCGCAATCCGTTCTCGGTGAGGGTCTCGATGGCGTTCTGGCTGATGTCGACCAGCGAGACGTTGTCGCGGTTGAAGGTCTCGTAGTAGTTCGTGCCCGACGGGGGCCGCTTCGAGACGTAGGGGTAACCACGCGGGCTCAGGAGCTCGGCCGTCGCGGGGTCGTGGACGGTCTCGCGGATCTTCTTGCGGATGAACTCGGCGGCCGCATCGTTCGACCGCTGGTCGAGGATCAGGTCGTCGAAGGTCTCGAACACGAAGTGGAACCCGCCGGCCTGCCAACCCTCCTCGAAGATGCGGTCGCGCTCAGCACCGTCGGCCACGTCGTCGTACGTGCGTCCGGCAGGACCCATGGGGAAGCCGAACACGTGGTTGCGTGCCATGGACCAGACTTCGGGGTAGGAGTCCTTGATGGTGCGCCGGAAGTCGTCGTCGAGGTCGTGGTTCTGGGCCGGCATGACGTAGTTCGGGGTGCGCTGGAAGACCGTCAGGTGCCTGGCCGCCTGGGCGATGTGGGGGATCGCCTGGATACCCGACGCTCCTGTGCCGATGACGGCCACGCGCTTGCCGGTGAAGTCGACCTTCTCCTTCGGCCACTGGGAGGTCTGGTACACCTCGCCCTGGAAGGAGTCACGCCCGGGGAAGGCGGGCTCCTGGGGCACGGAGAGGTGCCCGAGCGCGGTGAAGAAGTACGTGCAGGTGAAGCACGAGCCGTCCTCGGTGGTGATGGCCCACTGCGCGTCGGTGTCGTCGTAGCGCGCTGAGGTCACCCGCTGGCCGAAGCGGACGTTGCGGCGGACGTCGAAGCGGTCGGCGACGAAGCCGATATAGCGCTGGACCTCCTCCTGACCGGGGTAGCGCTCGACCCAGTTCCAGGCCTGCTCGATCTCCGGGAACGGGAAGCAGTAGGACCAGCTCTCGCTGTCGGTGCGGGCGCCCGGGTAGCGGTTCCAGTACCAGGTCCCGCCCAGGTCGGAGCCGGCCTCCAGGGCCACGGCCGAGAGGCCGAGCTTCTGGAGCTCGATGAGCATGCGGATACCGGCGAACCCCGCGCCGACCACGACGGCGTCGGTGTCCACGGACGTGGATTCTGGGTCGGACACGGAAGGATCTCCTTCGCTCGGGTGCCAACGAGGCGGTGCGGCGGCGTCGGGTTCAGGACAACCCGAGATGAGGCCGCAGCCAGGTGGCCGCCGCCGAGATTGCTTGATCTGCTTCGGGCGCCCGTCCTGCCATGAAGGTGAAGACGTGCTGCTGCTCGGGGTAGGTGGTGAACTCGACCGAGACGCCGGCGTCGCGAGCGCGCCGGGCGAGGCGTTCGGAGTCGTCGAGCAACGTCTCGTGCTCACCTGCGGCGATGAACAGCGGGGGCAACCCGCTGAGGTCGGCGTGCAGAGGGTTGGCCAGGGGGTCGCTCGGCGACCCGGACTCGCCGAGGTACATCTGTCCCATCAGGGTGACCACGCCCATGGAGACGAGCGCGTCCGTGTCGGCGTTGGTCTCGAGCGTCTTGCCCAGGTGCTCCATGTCCACCCACGGCGAGAACGCGCAGATCGCAGCGGGAAGCTGCTCCCCGAGCTCGCGGAGCTTGAGCGTCGCCGCGACGGCCAGGTTGCCACCCGCTGAGTCTCCGGCCGCCGCGATGCGGTCAGTCGGGAAGCCCTGCTCATTGAGCCAGCGGTACGCCGCCACCGTTTCCTCGACCTGGGACGGGAACGGCCGCTCGGGGGCGAGGGCGTAGTCGAGGACGAAGGTCGCCACGCCGGCCGCCTTCGCGAGGTGCCCCGCCATCTTGCGGTGGCTGCTGGCGGTGTTCCCCACGAACCCGCCACCGTGGGTGTAGAGGATGACGGTGTCGGCCGCGCCGGACAGCGGCTTGCACCAGATGCCCCGAGCTCCGGCCGTGTCGACCTCGGCGTAGGTGACGTCCTCCGGCTCCGCCGCGAGGTCCGCGAGCTCCTCGAAGATGGAGCGCAGGGCCGCCAGGCCCATCCCCGGATCGGCCGCCATCCTGTCGGTGATCGACTGGTAGTGGGACTTCTGTACCGCCGACTCAGTGCTGGCCACCGTGCTCGTCTCCCTCGCCCTACGACTGGTTCTGCCGTGCACGCATCCCCCGACCGGGCAGCTGATCGATCTCTGTCCTGCTCCCGCGGGGCTGCGTGTTCTCAGGTGGCCCGGCGCGGGGTCCACGCCGACGACCACTGCGCCACGGCCTCACCGAAGTGCTCCCTCTCGCGCTGGAGGTGACTGTACTCACAAATTGACATACAAGTCAATTGTTGCCGTGCCGCTGGTGCCCTGGCGCTGATCGTCGCAGCTCACGCCGCTGGTGGGTTGGCAAGAACATGATGAGACAGTCAGGTGAGCTCCGTGCCGGTACCTCGGAGAGGCGGAATCCGTCCAGTAGCCGTGGGATCGGAGGCGGCGAGGTTCTCCTCGCGGCGACCCCAGGGCGCTGGCCATGTCCAGCGGCTCGCCCGAGGTGGGACGTGCACCCGATTGCGCGATCACATGGCGCAGTCACCGCGCACGGGTCCTGAAGCGCCACCATCGACAGTGAGCTGGGATTCACGGGTCGTCTGGTCAGGCTGGCGACAGTCATCAAATCGTCCGTGAGACTGGTAGCAGCGTTGGTCGACGTGATCGCAGGCTCTGGGGAGGGCGCGGGCGCCGCCGTCAGCGCGGTGAGATCGAGACCCTCCCCGGCGGGGCCGTGCGGCGGGTGCGCGTCTACGCCGGGAAGCACGCCGGTCCGCCTCGGCGACCCACGCCGTTGGGGTCGGCCGGAACAACCTCGGTCAGGTGGTGGACGCGGGTCGGCACCGGCGGACGTCCGCGCCCACGCCTGCGGAATCCTTCGGCCGCGGGACCACGGCAGGGCAGGTCGCGGTCGGCCACCGCGCCGCCCTCGGTGATGCTCGAGCGCGACCCCGTCCTCGACGATCACGCGCTCCACGACATCCGCTCCGCGGTCCGCGGCGGCGACCTGTGGTCCCGCGCCGACCTCGACGCGCCGCTCGACCGACTCGCGGCCGCTCCGCCGGCTCGCTGACGTCCGGGCTCACGGGTGGGGGTGCCTCGTCGCGTGCTACGACCCTCGGTTCGTTCACAGCTCGCGGAAGCCGTCCTCCAACGTCTCCGTCCGCCGGCGGTCGCGCACGATGACGAGCGCCAACACCGTCAACCCGTACACCGCCCCGAGGGTCAACAGGAAGATCCCGGTCTTCGTGATGATCAGCTGGACGCCGTCGAGCCCGAGCGGGTTCGTGGTCGCCACCAGGGCCAGCAGACCCAGGGCGAACAGGTAGTACAGGGTGACCAGGAGACGATTCAGCGAGGTCGTCGACGATCGCTCGCCGAGCACCTCTCTCAGCAGGTCGTATCCAGCCGGACGCAGGAGCCGGCCAACCACGACAGTGATGATGAGGCCGACCACGGTGGTCACCACGTAGCTGCCTGTCGAGACCTCCATGGGTCACCGCCCTCGCTGGGTCTGGAGCGCGATGGTGTCCAGCAGCAGTCCTGCATGGAGGGGGTCCGAACGCGCGGAGTGCTACGGATTACCCGTGCCGTCGCCCGCACCAACCCCATGGCGCCGGGCCGGAGTGAACTCGAGCGGCGTTGTCCGGTCGGTGAGCGGATGGCCGCGCCGGTGTCGAGACGGCGAGTCTCGTCGGAACGGGACGACCTCCGGAACCGCTTCGAACCAGGACCGCATACAGAAATCAGAGACTCGAGCGCTAGGCGGCACCCGAGAGGGCGCGGTGAAGGGCTCCGCCGACGAACCGACGTGCCTCGGCGGCGGCGTCGACGGCTCCCGCCAGGTACAGGAACGGGTGGAACTGCCCGTCGAACCTCCGGAGCTCCACCACGACGCCGGCTGCCTCGAGAGCCTTCGCGTACGCCTCGCCCTCGTCGCGCAGCGGGTCGAACTCGGCCGTGATGACGGTGGCCGGGGGAAGCCCCCTGAGGTCGGGTTCCGAGGCCGGTGCGAGGCGCGCGTCGTCGAGAGCGCTGCCGGGCGCGTAGGTGTCGAAGAAGTACCGCATGCTGGCCCCGGTGAGGAAGTAGCCCTCGTCGAACTCTCGATAGCTGCTCGTCGAGCCCACGTCGGCCTGGGTCACGGGGTAGACGAGGACCTGGTGGCGCAACGCCGACTCGTGGCGGAGTTCCTGAGCGACGTGCGCAGCGAGGTTCCCGCCCGCGGAGTCGCCGCCCACCGCCACGCGGAGCGGGTCGACGTGCGGCACGTCGCCGGACAGGACGGCCCGGGTCGCGGCGACCGCGTCGACGTGGGCCGCAGGATAGGTGTGCTCCGGCGCGAGGCGGTAGTCGACGCTGAGCACCGCGATGTTCCCGGCCGCCGCGATGTCGCGGGCCGTGGTGTCGGCGATCTCCAGATCACCGAGGACCCAGCCGCCCCCGTGGAAGTAGACGAGGACCGGCTGCGGAGTCGCCTGCGTCCGGTACAGCCGAACCGGGATCGTGCCGTGAGGTGCGGAGATCACGAGGTCGTCGACCGCGTGCAGATCCGTTCGCTCCCCGGTGAGCGGGATCGCCTGCTCGAGGTCTGCGCGGTTCTGCGCGACCGGTTGGTCGGCGAGCGGGGGGCCACCTCCGATGATCTCCAGCAGGGCAGCGGCCTGAGGATGCAACGGCACGGCACTCTCCTCCGGTTCGATGTCGGGCAGTCTCGCACTCGGGCGCATGTCCGGCGATCTTGTCGGCAGGAGGCGGGTGTGGGTCTGGCGCGAAACGAGGCCGATCGGTGCCCGTGGTGCGGGCTGTGTTGGCTCGGGACCTGGTTGTCGACGCCGATGTCGGCGAAGGACCGTTGCTTGTCGGGGTGGAAGCGCTTCTCCGCGCCGACGGCGACCGCGACGTCGACCTGCCAGGCGAGGTCGCCGCCGGCGCTCCCGAAGGGCCCAGGTCAGCGGGGTTCTTGCCGTGGGCGGTGTGGATCATCGAGTAGATCTTCCGGGACCGAGCGCTCCTCGGGGGTACGGGACGACCCGGAGGTCGAGGTCACGGCCGCCCGGGCTGGTGGTTCGTGGGCAGTCCCGTCCTCGAGGCGCCGTTCCTGACACATTCCCGGGGTGGAGCAATCGGTGTTCGGGTCGGCTTTCCGCCTGCCGGTGCTCGCCGCGGGAGCGTTTGCCGTCGGGACGAGCGCTTACGTCGTCGCCGGGGTGTTGCCTGCGATCAGCGCCGAGCTCGGTGTCTCGATCGCCGCGGCCGGGCAACTCACCACCGCCTTCGCGCTCGTCTACGCCGTCGGGGCGCCGGTGCTGGCCACCGTCCTCGGTCGCTGGGAGCGCCGCCAGGTGCTCATCGCTGCCCTGGCCGTCGCGGCGCTGGGCAACGCACTCTCGGCGGTGGCCCCGACCTACCCGCTGTTGATCGGGGGTCGGCTGCTCACCGCCCTGGGCGCGGCGGCCTTCACCCCGGCCGCGACGCACGCCGCGACGCTGCTCAGTCCGCCGGAGCGCCAGGGCCGGGCGGTCGCCGCGGTGTTCACCGGCATCACGTTGTCGCTGGTCGTCGGGGTGCCGGCCGGGACCCTGCTCGGCGGGGCGTTCGGCTACCGCGGCGTGTTCACCGTCGTCGCCGGGTTGTGCGTCGTCGGCGCGGTCGGGGTGCGCCTGTTGCTGCCGCGGGTGCCGCCGCCCGCTCCCGTCTCGTTGCGCGCGCGGTTCGCCGTCGCGGCCGACCCGGCGGTGCTCACCATGCTCGGCATCCTCGTGCTCGGCCTGTTGTCGGTGCTGTCGGTCTACACCTACATCGCGCCGCTGCTGGCCACCTCCGCCGGGATCAGCGGCCCGCTGCTGAGTCTCGTGCTCGTCGCCTACGGGGTGGGTGGGCTGATCGGCAACGACGTCGGCGGGCGGCTCACCGACCGGTTCGGCAGCCGCCGCCCCCTGATCGGGGCGCTGCCCGTGTTCACCGTGGTGCTCGCGACCCTGCCGTTCACGATCACCACGCCGCTGGGTGCCGCGGCCGCGCTGTTCATGCTCGGGGCCGGGTTCGTCGTCAGCTCACCGATCCAGACCCGGCTCATCGAGCTGGCTCCGGCCAGCAGTTCGCTGGTGCTGTCGCTGAGCGCTTCGGCGATCTACCTCGGGGCGGGACTGTCCGGGGTGGTGGGCGGGCTGGTCGTCGACCTGTTCGGGGTGCCCGCCCTCCCGCCGATCGCGGCCCTGCTGTCGCTCGGCTCGCTCGGGCTCCTGGCGCTCGCCCTGCGTCAGGAGCCCGCTCGACCGAGCGACACCTGACCCTCGAGGTGTGCCGTGCCGGGGTGGCGCGGCTGCCGTCCGCGCCACCCCGGGCGGCCCCGCCGCAGCTCAGTGACGCAGACCCGCCTGCTTGAGCAGCGGCATGACGTTCTCGTCGAAGTACTTGAGCTCCTCGTTGTAGTCGATGAGCCCGAAGATCATGCCCTGCATCCCGGCGTCGTTGAGCTCGGCGAGCTTCTCGGTGACCTGCTCGGGAGTGCCGACGACGGGGTAGCCGCCCCACCCGGCGATGAAGCGCTCCTGCATCTTGGTCGCGGCGTGGTCGAACGACTGGCTGGCCCCGGAGGTGGCCATCTTGATGACGTTGCCCGCCGCGCCCCAGTCGCCCTCGTCGACGACCTGCTGGAACGCGCGCTGCGCCTCCTCCTCGGTGTCGCGGCAGACGACGAGCCCGTAGGTCATCACCTGGATGTCCCGCTGGTACTCCTCGCGTGCCTTGGCGCGCACCCTGTCGCTGTAGGCCCGGATGTTCTCGAGGGTGTCGAGCGACGCGAAGTTGATGTCGACGTTGCGGGCCGAGAACTCGACGCCGGAGGCCGAGTTCCCGGCGTTGAGCAGCGCCGGTCGCGGCGCCTGGTGGGGCTTGGGGTAGGCCTCGAGCAGCTCGCCGTCGAAGTACGGGGTGTGGACGGCGAAGCTGCCCTCCTCGCTCCAGAGGCGGTCGGCGAAGTCCAGCCAGTCCTGCCCGAACGCGTACCGCTCGTCGTGCTCGCGCTGCTCCGAGCCGAACATCTCCATCTCGGGGGCGACCCAGCCCATCACCAGGTTCAGCGCGAACCGCCCGCCCGAGATGTGGTCGACGGTGGTCGCCATCTTCGACGCGACGATCGGGTGCACGGTCGGAAGGTGCGAGGTGGACGCGACCGCGATCCGTTCGGTGGCCTCGGCGATGCCCGCTGCCCAGGTGAAGGTCTCGTAGCAGTTGCCGTTGAAGTTCGTGGAGCCGCCGAAGCCCTTCCAGCGGGCGACGGGCACGAGGACGTCGAAGCCGATCCGGTCGGCGCGCTGGGCGATCTCCTTGGCGTGCGCCCAGGTGATCTCGTAGGTGCTGGGGGCGTGGCTCATGATCAACCCGTAGGAGCAGTTCACCCCGAACAGGCCGAGCTTCATCTTCTGGTCGCCGAACAGGGGGTTGGTGAGTGTGCGGTCGACCAGCGGTCGGGTCTCGTTCGCCGGCCGTGGGTCGGTGGGGGCGAGCCCGAGGCGCTCGTTGGCGGTGACGGTCACGGGGTCTCCTTCGTCGGGTGGGATGTCGTCGGTGGGGGTCAGCCGAGCTGGAAGGGGTCGCGGGTGCCGCCGGTGAGCTCCACGAACACGGACTTGTTCTCCGTGTACTCGTTGATCGCGTCGACGCCGTTCTCGCGTCCGATGCCGCTCGAACCGAAGCCACCGAAGGGCATGTTCGGCGCGATCACGCGGTAGGCGTTGATCCAGACGGTGCCCGCGCGCAGGCCCGCCGCGACGCGGTGGGCGCGATGCACGTCCTTGGTCCACACGGCGCCGGCGAGGCCGTAGGGCGTGTCGTTGGCGAGCTTGAGGGCCTCGTCCTCGTCGGTGAACGTGTAGGCGGCCAGCACCGGCCCGAACACCTCCTCGCGGACCACGGTGTTCTCCGGGGTGACGCCGGTGATGACGGTCGGGCGGACGAACAGCCCGCCGCGCTCGTCGGGCCCGCCGCCGGAGGCGAAGGTGGCGCCCTCGTCCGCGGCCCCGCGCAGGTAGCCCAGCACCTTCTCGTACTGCGGCCGGTTGGCCACCGGGCCCATCTCGGTGGCGGTCTCCGTGGGGTCGCCGAGCACGATCGCCTCGGCACGGGCGGCCACCTTCTCCACCAGGGCGTCGTGCACGTCCGCGTGGACGATGAGCCGGGAGCCGGCCATGCACGTCTGCCCGGTGGCGGCGAAGACGCCGGCGACCAGCCCGTTGGCGGCCGCGTCGAGATCGGCGTCGGGGAACACGATCTGGGGTGACTTGCCGCCCAGCTCGAGCGTGACCCGGTTGATGTTGGCTCCGGCCGCCTGGGCGATCTTCGCGCCGGTCGCGGTCGATCCGGTGAAGGCGATCTTGTCGAGGCCGGGGTGCGCGGCGAGCGCCTCGCCGGTGGCGCGGTCCCAGCCGGTCACGACGTTCAGCACCCCGGCGGGGAGGCCGGCCTCGTGGAGGATCTCCGCGAACGCCACCGTCGAGGCGGGGGAGTGCTCGGACGGTTTGACCACCATCGTGCAGCCCGCCGCCAGCGCCGGGGCCAGCTTGAACGTGAGCAGCAGCAGGGGCGAGTTCCACGGCGTGATGGCGCCGACCACGCCGACCGGCTCGCGCTGGGTGTAGCCGAAGTAGTTCGGGTTGACCGGGGGCACGGTGCGGCCCTCGACCTTGTCCGCCAGGCCGGCGAAGTAGTAGTACCACTGCGGCAGGCTGGTCAGCTGCCCGCGCATCTCGCGCAGCAGCTTCCCGGAGTCGTTGACCTCGAGGCGGGCCAGGCGCTCGGCGTTCGCCGCGATGGCGTCGCCGCACCGCCGGATGACCGCGGAGCGCTGGAAGCCCGTCATCCGCCCCCATTCGCCCTCGAAGGCCGTCCGGGCCGCGGCGACGGCCTCGTCGACGTCTTCGGGGCGGCCGTCGGCGAGGCGCGCCCAGGGTGTCCCGGAATAGGGATTCTCCGACTCGAACGTGCCCCCGGCGCCGGCCGCGACGGATTTACCGTTGATGAAGAGGCCGAATTCCTCCAGCGATGTCGTCATCGACGTTCCTCCTCGGTGTCGGTCCCGCCGATTCGTCGGTCGGCGGATGAGATGCGGTCGACGCTAATGAGGGGGAGGGATCCGTCGATATCCGCGAACAGCAGGTCCCGATCCCTTCCGTGCGCCCCGTGTCCGAGCGCACCGGGGGAGGGGCCGGTCGTGCACCCAACGGATGGCGGGCCGCGCTCTGCGGCTGTTCGCCGCCGCGAGACGCCCCTACGGTTCTCGGTAGCGGGACCTCGCCGCGGCACGAGGAGGTGTCGACGACGCATGTTGATCCGTAGTGACGACGAGTCCGGCGCGGCGCCCGGGCGACTGGCCGGGCACGCGGTGCTCGACACCAGGCACCTCGACGAGGCCCGCGAGGCCGTCGCCCGCGTCTACCTCGCCCACGACCTCCGGGCGCCCACGGGCGACATCGCGATGACGCTCAACGCCACCTCCGACCGGCTCTTCACCTTCGGCTACCTGACCTACCAGGCACCGGCGACGCTGGTGATGCCGCCGACCGAGGACAACTACCACGTCAACCTGACGATCGCCGGCGCGACGAACGGCGAGCGCTCGGACGGGACCCGGGGCGTCACGGCGGCGGGCCGGTCGGGCCTGGTGCTGCTCCCGCACCACACGACCACCGTGCACTGGTCCGCCGACGCCGAGCAGTGGCACCTCAAGATTCCCCGGTCGACGTTGGAGTCGCACCTGGGCGACCAGCTCGGACGTCCCGTCCACGACGTCGTCGACTTCGACTTCGGCGTCGACCTCACCACGCCGGTCGGCCGCACGCTGCTGTCATCGGTCGAGTTCCTGGCGCGCGAGCTCGACCGGCCCGGTGGCCTCGGGGAGATGCCTCTGGCGCGCGAGCAGCTCGAGGCCTTCATCGTCACCCAGCTCCTGCACGCCGGCCGCCACCGCTACAGCGACGCGCTCGCCGCGCCCGCGGACCCCGTGCGCCGCGGTCGACTGGGGCCCGTGCTCGAGTACATGGAGCAGCACGCCGACGAGCCGCTCACGCCCCAGGAGCTCGCCCGGGTCGGGTGCCTGAGCGTGCGCACCCTGCACGCCACGTTCCAGCAGGAGCTCGGGGAGTCCCCGATGAGCTACCTGCGACGCCTGCGCCTCGACCACGTCCGCGCCGAGCTCCTGCGTGCGCACCCCGCCGACGTGCAGGTCACCGAGGTGGCGCTGCGCTGGGGCTTCCTGCACCAGAGCCGTTTCGCCCAGCAGTACCGCGAGCGCTTCGGCGAGCTGCCGCGCGACACGCTCCGCGCGCGCGGCTAAGCCCGCTCCCCGCCCTCGAGGACGCCGTACGCACCGCGGTGGAAGAGCAGCGGAGCGAGAGTCGGATCGGCGTCGAGGGACCGGACCCGACCGACGACGATCGTGTGGTCGCCGCCCGGGAACTCCTCGTGCAGGGTGCAGTCGACCCAGGCGACCACCCCGTCGAGGCGCGGAGCGCCGGAGGGCGCGGGCGACCAGGTCACTCCGGCGTACTTGTCGGTGCCCGACCGCGCGAAGGCGGTGCTCAGGTCACGGTGGTCGTCGGCCAGCACGTTGACGCAGAAGTGCCCGGTCTCCCGGATGCGGGGCCAGGTGCTCGAGGTCCGGGCGGGCGAGAACGAGACGAGCGGCGGGTCGAGCGAGAGCGAGCTGAACGACTGGCAGGTGAATCCGGCGGGCCCCTCCGGGGTCATCGCGGTGATCACGACGATTCCCGAGGCGAAATGGCCGAGCACGTGGCGCAGGTGCACGGATTCGATGCGGGTCGTGTCCGTCGAGAGCGCGTCCATGACCGCAAAAGTAGATCCGGGCGTCGGGCCGGGACTATCCGCGGACGGCCGCGTCGTATCCGAAAAGGGCGGGTGGCATGGATCGGTCAACGGTCGGCGCGCAACGGATGGTGGCGGGCGCATGCCCTTTCCTAGCGTCGCTGCACGAACCCGCCGCGCGAGAGGACTCCGCCATGGACCACACCGCACCGCAGCCCGGTACGCCCGTCGCCGAGCTGCCGTCGACGACGTCGGTGCAGCGCGCGGTCGCGGCGCTCGCCGCGGGCCGGATGGTGGTCGTGACCGACGACGCCGAGCGCGAGGACGAGGGCGACCTCGTCGTGGCGGCCGACGCCGTGACGCCCGCCCAGCTCGCGTTCGTCGTCCGCCACACCACCGGCATCGTGTGCACCCCGATGACGGGGGAGCGGGCCGACGCCCTCGGGCTGCCACCCATGGTCGCGGCGAACGGCGACCCCCACGCCACCGCCTTCACCGTGACCGTCGACCACGAGGGCACCGGCACCGGCGTCTCGGCCGCCGACCGGGCACGCACCATCGCCGCGCTCGCCGACCCGGGGACCCGTCCCGAGGAGCTGCGGCGTCCCGGTCACGTCTTCCCCCTCCGCGCCCGCGACGGCGGTGTCCTCGTCCGGGCGGGCCACACGGAGGCCGCGGTGGACCTGCTCCGGCTCGCCGGCCGCGCGCCGGTCGGGGTCATCGGCGAGATCGTCGACGACCACGGCGGCATGATGCGCGGGGCGGCGCTGGCCCGGTTCGCGGCCGAGCACGATCTGCCGGTCGTCGCGATCGCCGACCTGGTGCGCCACCGCCGCGCCACCGAGACCTTCGTCGAGCGCGTGGCGACCTCCGCGATGCCGACCGCGTTCGGCCCCTTCCGCGCCGTCGCCTACCGCTCCACGGTCGACGGCACCGAGCACCTCGCGCTGGTCCACGGCGACGCGGCGGCCGCCGGCCGGGCGCCACGAGGTGCTCTCGTGCGGGTGCACAGCGAGTGCCTGACCGGCGACATCCTCGGCTCCCTGCGCTGCGACTGCGGGGCGCAGTTCGAGCAGGCGCTGCGCGCGATCACCGCCGAGGGCGCCGGGGTCCTGGTCTACCTGCGGGGACACGAAGGTCGTGGCATCGGCCTGGCGCACAAGATCCGTGCCTACGCGTTGCAGGACGCCGGCTTGGACACCGTCGACGCCAACATCGCCCAGGGCCTGCCCGTCGACACCCGCAGCTACGGCACCGGCGCACAGATCCTCGCCGACCTCGGGGTCTCCCGGCTCCGGCTCATCACCAACAACCCGGCGAAGTACACCGGTCTCGCGGGCTACGGCCTCGAGATCCTCGAGCGGGTCGGCCTCCCCGCGGCCGTGGGCCCGGACAACCTGCGCTATCTCCGGACCAAGCACGAGCGCCTGGGCCACCTCATGGCGCTGGGTGGCGCGATCTCCTGAGCGCGGCCTGCTCGCTCCCACTGCAGGAGCCGCCCTCCAGGTCTGAGCGACCCTCCCCACGAAGGTCCCGACCTTGACCAGCGGACGGCCCGGAGTACCGTCCGACCCGGTGTGCCGGGAAGCCTGGTCGGCGTTTCTGTCGGAGATCCCGGATGGAGCGCACCCATGGCCACCCTCACCGTCGGCCGGACCGTCGTCGATCTGGTCGAGGTGGACCCGAAGCGACCCGACCTCGTCGGCGGCAAGGCCGCGGGACTCGCGGCACTGATCCGCAGCGGCGAGCGCGTGCCGTCGGGGTTCTGCGTCACGGCTCCGGCTCAGGAGGGGGCGGGGGATGCCGTCGGAGAGGCGGTGCGCCGGGAGATCGTGGAGGCCTACCGGCGTCTCGGTGCGGGGCCGGTCGCGGTGCGGTCGAGCGCGACCGCCGAGGACCTGCCGCACGCCAGCTTCGCCGGTCAGCACGAGACCGTCCTCGACGTCCGGGGCGCGGACGCGCTGATCGACGCCGTGGAGCGGTGCTGGGCGTCGTTGTCCAGCGATCGCGCCATCGCCTACCGCGAGGCGACGCCCGTCGGCGGGCCGGTGGCGATGGGCGTCGTGGTGCAGCGCATGGTGGAGCCGTCCGTGGCCGGCGTGCTGTTCACCGCCAACCCGATCACCGGGTGCCGCACGGAGATGGTCGTCGACGCCGTGCCCGGGCTCGGGGACGCCGTCGTCGACGGCAGCGTGACCGCGGACCACTACGTCCTGCCGCAGGGGGAGCCGGTCGAGGATTCGGGCGGGTGCCTGGACCCGCACCGGCTCGCGGAGCTGCGGGTCGCCGGCGAGCGGCTGCAGCGCCTCACCGGCGCGCCCCAGGACGCCGAGTGGGCCTTCGACCGCGACGGCGTGCTCTGGCTGCTCCAGAGCAGGGCGATCACCACGTTGTTCCCGCTGCCCCGGGATCCCCGCCCCGGCGACCGCGTCTACCTCGAGGCCGGGCACATGCAGGGCATGCTGCGGCCGTTCACGCCGATGGGCATGTCCGCGATGCGGGTCGCGACGGCGCAGTACCTGGAGAGCGTCGGCGTCCCGAGCGACCCCTTCGGCCACCCCCTGATCGTCGACGTGGCCGGACGCATGTACCTCGACCTGACCGGGGTGGTCCGCTACGGCCGCGCCCGGACCAGGCTCCCCGCCGCGATGACGATCTACGGGCCACGCGTGACCGCAGCCCTCGAGCGCGTACTGGAGGACCCCCGTTTCGCGCCGGTGCGGGGCCGGCCCTTCCGGTGGCGCTCGGTGGCGCCGGTCGCCGCCCGGGTGGCGCCGGGCCTGATCGTCGGGCTGGTCGGGGCCCTCGCGCGCCCGGGTCGCGCCCGTGCCCGGGCGATGCGCGCGGCCACGCAGGTCCGGCACGAGAGCCGGCCGCCGGAGGGGCTCACCGCGGCCGCCGACCGCGTCCGGTTCGCGATGGCGGTCCAGGGCGCCTTCATGCGCGCCGGGATGGGCGAGATGCTCGGGCCGATCTACGCGATGATGGTCTGCCGATCGGCGGCGCTGGCCCTGCTCGCGGGGGTGGCCACCGAGAGCGAGGTCGACGAGACCCTGCGGGGGATGCCGCACAACGTCACCACCGAGATGGACCTGGCGCTGTGGCGGCTGTCCACGGACGCGCGCGCACACCGCGAGCTGCTCCTCGCGACCCCGCCCGCCGAGCTCGCCGCCCGCTACCGCGCCGGGGCGCTGCCCGACCTCGGGCTCGAAGGGTTCCTGGGCCGGTACGGGCACCGCAGCGCCGCGGAGATCGACGTCGGCGTGCCGCGCTGGAGCGAGGACCCGACGCCCGTGTTCGCCGCGATCGCGAACTACCTGCGACTCACCGATCCCGCCCAGGCACCGGATCGGCGCTTCGCCGCCGCGTCCCGCGAGGCGGAGGCGAAGATCGACGAACTGGTGCGCCGCGCCCGCCGCACCCGCCCGGTCCGGGCCGTCGGTGCCGCGTTCTTCCTCCGCCGGTCCCGTGCTCTCGCCGGGCTGCGCGAGCTGCCCAAGTTCGCGTGGCTCCACGCCTTCGCCGAGATGCGCCGCCAGCTCCTCGCGGTGGGGGAGGAGCTCCACGGGCACGGGCTGCTGGACCGGGCCGACGACATCATGTTCCTCGATCTCCGGGAGGCCCTCGACGCCGTCGCCGGCGTCGACCTGCGGTCGCCCGTCGCCGACCGGCGCAGCGAGTACGTGCGGGAGACCGCACGGCGCAGCGTCCCCGGGCTCCTGCTCTCCGACGGCACCGTCCCCGAAGCGCTCGCCCCCCTCGGCCCGGCCGCGGACGGGAGCCTCGTCGGGGCCGCCGCCGCACCGGGTGTCGCCACCGGACGGGCGCGCGTCGTGCTCGACCCCACCGATGCCCACGTCGAGCCGGGGGAGATTCTCGTCGCGCCGACCACGGACCCCGGCTGGACGCCCCTGTTCATGACGATCGGCGGGCTCGTCACCGAGACCGGGTCACCCATGGCCCACGGCCCGACGGTGGCCCGCGAGTACGGCATCCCCGCCGTCATCTGTGTCCGCGACGCCACCCAGCTGATCAGGACCGGGCAGGTCGTGCGCATCGACGGCGCCGCGGGCACCGTCGTCGTCGAGGAGCCCGGCTGACCCCGGCGGCGCGTCACACGGTCTCGGCTCGACCTCCCACGCTCGGTCGCGCCATCGACACGCGACGGGCACAATGGACGACGGAGTGCCGGGAAGTCTGGTCGGCGTCGCCGTTGTTGCGCGCGCCGAACGGGACGGGCCGTCTGCCTGTCCGTCCCCCTCCGGTGCGTCCCTCGACGGTGATGCCTCTGCACATCGACGGGGTGGGTTCATGAACGGCGTACTGATCGTGCTCGTGCTGATCGCGGTGGTGGGACTGCTGCTGATCGCCTCGAGCGTGCGGATGGTCCAGCAGTACGAGCGGGGAGTCGTCCTCCGCTTCGGACGTCTGCTGCCCCAGGTCCGGCAGCCGGGGCTCCGGGTGATGATCCCGATCGCGGACCGCATGCGGAAGGTCCCGGTGCAGACGATCGTGCTGGACGTCCCGTCGCAGGGAACGATCACGCAGGACAACGTGACCGTCGGGGTGGACGCGGTGGTGTACTTCCGCGTCGACGACCCGGTCCGAGCCGTGATCAACGTGGAGAACTACCTGCAGGCGACGTCGCAGGTCGCCCAGACCTCCCTGCGGTCGGTCATCGGCCGGGCCGATCTCGACACGTTGCTCTCCGACCGGGACCGCATCAACGGCGAGCTGCGCGACGTCATCGACGCTCCCACCGAGGACTGGGGGATCAGCGTCGACCGGGTGGAGATCAAGGACATCTCCCTGCCCGAAGGGATGCGCCGCTCGATGTCCCGGCAGGCCGAGGCCGAGCGCGACCGGCGCGCCCGCGTGATCAACGCCGACGGCGAGCTCCAGGCCTCGACCAAGCTGTCGCAGGCCGCCGCGGCCATGGGCGAGACGCCCGGGGCCCTGCAGCTGCGGCTCCTCCAGACCGTCACCGACGTGGCGTCGGACAAGAACAGCACACTGGTGATGCCGTTCCCGGTGGAGCTGCTGCGCTTCTTCGAGCACGCCGGTGGCGTGTCGAGGACGGCCGGAGACGCGCCCGCGCCCCTGCGGTCGGGAGGACGCTCCACGGACGAGAGCGCGACCGGTGAGGAGAGCGGCCTCGTCCGAGAGGGGCAGGAGCTCGGGGCCGAGCTCCCCGCGGGCGGCGACTCGCCCGCCGTCCCGGACGCCACCGATACGGCGGGACGTGCGCAGCAGACGTAGAGCCTCGGGCTGACGGTCGGTCGCGCTCACGTCGCGAGGCGCGACGACCGCAGCCCGTGATCGACGTCCAGCCGTCGGTGGGACGCGTTTCCGCCACCCCCGGCGTCGGCAATGTCCTGGGCGTGACCACCCTCCCGGCGCGAGCGCTCCCGGATCGCGTTGCGACACGTCGTGCGGTCGCCCCGGACGCTGCCACCTGATGTCGGACGCGACCACCGGCGAGGCCGACCCGTCGACCGACACGCAGCGCGACTGGCAGGGCTGGTCGTGCTCCGCTGCGGCGGCCGCCGGCTTCCTCGTGTGCCTGGTGGGGTGGCTGCGGGGCGGTGGCACGCTGTCGCTGCCCTGGGCGCCGAAGCTGGGCGTGCGGCTCGAGTTCGCCTTCGACGGGCTCGCGGCGCTGTACGCGCTGCTCGCCACCGGCGTGGGTGCGGTCGTCTTCGGCTACGGCGCCCGGTACCTCTCGCAACACCTCGCCGATCACCGACGCCCGCGGTCCGAGCGCCGGCGCTTCTGGCCGTGGATGGCGCTGTTCGCGGTGGCGATGGTCGGCCTGGCGACCGCCACGGACCTCGTGCTGGTGTTCGTCTTCTTCGACCTCACCGCGGTGTGCTCCTACTTCCTCATCGGCTTCGATCGCGAGCGCCGCGAGGCCCGCACCGCCGCCCTGACCGCGCTGCTGGTCACGATCGTGCCCGCGGTGGCGCTGCTCGCCGGTGCGGTGCTGCTCTACGCGACCTACGGGACGTTCTCCGTCCCGGAGCTGGTCGAGCGTGTGGAGCCGGGGACGACGACCACGGTCGCGGGCCTGCTGATCGCGGTGGCGGCGCTGGCCAAGAGCGCCCAGGTCCCGCTCCACTTCTGGCTCCCGCGGGCGATGGAGGCCCCGACGCCGGTCTCGGCGTACCTGCACTCCGCGGCGATGGTGGCCGCCGGCGTGCTGGTCCTGGGGCGTGTCCACCCGCTGCTGGCCCGCAGCGAGGTCGTGCTCACGGTGCTGCTGATCGTCGGCCTGGCGTCGATCGCGGTCGGCGGGGTGCTGGCGCTGGGGCGTGACGAGCTCAAGCAGGTGCTGGCCTACTCGACGATCTCGCAGTACGGGTACGTGGTCACGCTGTACGGCATGGTCGGGGCGTCCGCGAGCGGCGCGGCCGCGTTCTACGTCGTCGTGCACGCGGTGGCCAAGAGTGCGTTGTTCCTGTCCGCCGGTGCCGTGACCACGGCGACCGGCGAGGACCGGTTGTCGCACCTGGGTGGGCTGGGGCGGCGCCTGCCCCTGCTGGCCGGCGCCACGGGTGTCGCCGCCGCGACCCTGGCCGCGCTGCCGCTGACCGGCGGGTTCTTCTCCGACGAGCTGTTCTTCGGGGCCGCGAAGGAGCAGGGCCCGGTCCTGGTCGTCGCCGCCGTGCTCGCCGCCGCCCTGACCTTCGCCTACATCGGCCGGTATTGGATGCGGCTGTTCCTCGGCCCGATCACGACGGCACCGGCCGCCCTCTCCCGCGCCCTGGTCGTCCCGGTGGTGCTGCTGGCCCTCGTGGCGCTCGCCGTGGGGGTGCTGCCCGCACCGATCACGCAGCTCGCCGAGGACGCCGGCGCCGTCTCCCATGCGGCACCGGTCGCCATGTCGCCCGCCTACCACCTCGACCTGCGCGCGACCAACGTCATGGCCCTGGCGGCGTGGATCCTGGGTGCGCTCCTGCTCGCGGCCACGGGGCTCCGGGACCGGGTGTCGCGCGCCCTCGCGGCGGCCGGTGACCGGGTCGGGCCGCGACGGGCGTACACCGCGTCCCTGCTGGGACTCCGGCGGTGGTCCGGCCGGGTGCACGACTGGGAGACGCGCGACCTGCGCAGCAGCATCGCCGCGGTGCTGGTGCCGGCGGGCGGGCTCGCCGCCGCCGCGTTCGCCGCCACCCCCATCGCCCAGGCGTACTCGGTGGGCCCGATCTCGGGGACCGACTGGCTCGTGCTGCCCCTGCTGGCGCTGACCGGCGTCGCCACCGTCGTGGCGGCCCGGACACGCGAGCGGTTGAGCATCGTGCTCGCGCTGTCCGCGGTCGGGTTCGCCCTGGCCGCGGTCTACGCCCTGCGGGCGGCGCCGGACGTCGCGCTGGTGGCGGTGCTGGTCGAGACCATGCTCACGCTGGTCTTCCTCGCCGCCCTGGCCCGGCTCCCGGGCACCGAGCCACGACGGGAGACCGGACCACGCCCCGGACGCCGCTGGCGCGATCCCGTGATCGGCGCGATCGCGGGCCTCGGTGCCTTCGCGGTGATCTGGGGCTACCTGTCCGAACCCCGGGAGGCCCCGTCGGTGTCCGCCGACCAGATCCGGCTCACCCCGGCGGCGCACGGGCAGGACGTCGTCACGGTGATCGTGGCGGACTTCCGGGGGCTGGACACGCTCGGGGAGATCACCGTCCTGCTCATCGCGGCGGTCGGCGTGGCCACGCTCCTGCGGCGGGGGAGGCTCTGGTGACCGCGCCCGGCTCGTCCCGGGGCCCGACGGTGATCGTGCGGGTGGTGGCCCGGCTCCTGCTCGGGCCGAGCGTGGTGGTCGCCGTCGCCCTGATCGTCAAGGGCTATACGAAGGTCGGTGACGGCTTCGCCGCCGGGATGGTCGTGGGCCTCGCCGTGGCGCTGAACGCGGTCGCCCTGGGCGCCCGTGGCGCCGAGGAGGCCCTGCCCGTCCTGCGTCACGCGCCGCGTGTGGCGGCCGCGGGAGCCGCGCTCGCCCTGGTGAGCGGGTTCTTCCCCCTGGCCCTCGACGAGCCGGTCTTCAGTCACCGGCCGGGGCCCGACGAGAAGGTGGTGAGCGTCGGCACGGCGGAGCTGATGACCGCCGTCAGCTTCGACGTCGGCATCTTCCTGCTGGTGGTCGGCGTGGTCACCGTGCTCGTCCACCAGCTCGCCGAGCCCGACCAGGAGCACCCCACATGACGCTCGCGATCGCGGCCGTCGCCGCCGTGCTGTTCGGGACGGGGTCGTACCTCCTGCTCCAGCGCAGCCTGGTCCGGGTCGTCGCCGGGATCGCCCTGATCTCCCAGTGCGCCATCGTCACGATCATCGGGTCGAGCCTGTCGGAGGGGCGCGCGGCGATCGACCCGGAGCAGGGCGGACCACTGAGCGACCCGCTCCCGCAGGCACTGGCCCTCACCGCGCTGGTCATCGGCATGGGGACGCTCGCCCTGCTGCTCGCGCTCGTCCACCGGGTGGTCGTCGCGCACGGGACGGCCGAGCGCGACGAGCTGCGCGACGTCGACCGGCCCGCGGTCAGCGAGCCCGAGGGCGCCGGGCGCCGGGCGGGGGACGAGACGGAATGACCGCCCTCACCCTCGCCCTGCTCGTGCCGTGGGCCGCCGGGCTGGCGCTCGTCGTCCTCGACGGGCGTCGTCGCGCCGTGGCGTGGACGAGCGTCGCGGCGCTCGCGGCGACCCTCGCGGTGCTGGCCGTGCTCGCCGCCGACGTCCTGCGCGGCGGCGCCGTCGAGTACGTGACGGGCGGGTGGCCCGCGGGCGTGGGCATCGTGCTGCGGGCCGACGCACTGGGCGTGACCTTCGCCCTGCTGTCCGCCTCGGTGGTGCTCGTGGCAGCGGCCGGGGAAGCCGTCGTCGCCGTCCGGGAACGCACGTTCCCCGGACTGCTGGTCCTCCTCGCGGCCGGCCTGAACGGCCTGTTCCTCACCGGCGACGTCTTCAACTTCTACGTGTTCTTCGAGATGGCCATGATCGCGGCGTACGTGCTGACCGCTTACGGCGCGCAGCGCGCCCAACTGCGGGCCGCGGTCATCTTCGCCTCGGTCAACCTGCTCGGGTCGTTCGTCTTCCTGCTCGCGGTCGCCGGCACCTACCGGGTCACCGGCACCCTGGCGATGAGTGACGTGGCGGTACGGATCGCCGAGGTCCCCGCGAGCGCGGCCGTCGCCGTCGCGGTCGGTTTCTTCGTCGCCTTCAGCGTCAAGCTCGGGCTGTTCCCGTTCCACTACTGGCTGCCCACCGTCTACGCGGACACGCGGCCCGCCGTCGCGGCCGTCCTCAGCGGGGCGGTCGCCAACATCGGGGCGTACGGGCTGCTGCGCTTCGGCGCCGGCATCTTCACCGACCAGCTCCGCTTCTCGGCCACCGTCCTGATCGTCCTGGGGGCCGCGTCCATCGTCTACGGCGGAGTCCTGGCGGTGGCCCGGCGCCGACCGGCCGAGATGCTCGCCTACTCCGCGATCGGTCAGGTCGGCTACGTGCTCGTCGCGGTCGGGGTGGGGGGCCCGGTGGGGCTCGCCGCCGCGGTGCTCTACAGCGTGGTCAACGCGCTCAACAAGACCTTGTTGTTCCTGACGACGGCGGTGCGGGGCCCGCTGGTCGCCGGCACCTTCGTCGTGGGGGCGCTCAGCGTGGCCGGCGTCCCGCCCGCGGTGGGGTTCGTCGGCAAGCTCGCCGTCTTCCGGACCGCGGTCGACGCCCGGAGTCCCACCCTCGTGGCCCTGCTCGTGCTGGGCAGCGCGTTGTCGCTGCTCTACCTGTTCCTCATCTACCAGCGCGAGTTCTGGGCCGAGGACGACGACGAGGTCTCGGCCGCCGGCGACGACGCCCGCGGCGAGCACACGCGGTCGATGTCCCTGCGGGCGATCATCGTCGCGCTCGCGCTGGTCCTGCTCGTCGGCGGAATCTGGCCCGAGCCCCTGGCGGCGCTGTCAGCCGCCGCCGCCGACAGCCTGGCCGCTGAAGCGAACGGAGCCGCGCGATGATCGGGATTCTCCTGAGGGTGGTCGCGCTCACGGGCCTCTACCTGCTGGTCGTCTCGAGCACGAAGCTCGGCGACATCGCGACGGGCGTGGTGCTCGCCTCCCTGGTCGTCGCGGTGGGGCGCCGTCACCGGAGGACCTCGGCCCCGACCCCGGCCCCGACCTCGACCCGGGCGACGCTGCGTCGGCTCGCCGGGGTCCCGACCCTGATCGGCGGCACGGTCGTCGACGTCGTCACCGGCAGCGCCGACGTGATCCGCTGCTGCCTCGGCCGGCCCCCGGACCCGGGACTGGTGTGGCTCCCCACGGGGCCCACCTCGCCGTCCTCGTTCGCGGCGTGGGGCATCCGCCTCGGCATCACGCCCAACACCGTCGTCGTCGAGGTCGACGAGGAGCGCGGGGCGGTGCTGGTCCACGTGCTCGACGCGCACGATCCCGAGACCGTCCGCGACGAGCAGATGGCCTCCTACCGGAGCCGGCAGCAGAGGGTCTTCCCGTGACCGCGCTCGTCGCGGTGCCTGCCCTGGTGTGGGTGACGGTGCTGGTCGTGGTCGGCGGCCTCGCGCTGCTGCGCGGTCAGGACGTCCTCCAGCGCCTCATCGCCCTCGATCTGCTGGCCGTGCTCGTCGTGGCGCTGTTGGCCCTGCTGTCCTACCTCCGGGGCGTGCCGCACTACCTCGACGCCGCGGTCGCCCTCGCGCTGCTGTCGCTCGTCGCGACCGTGGCCACGGCCCGCTACCTGGCGACCGGAGGGCCGCTCGAATGATCTCCGTCGTGCTCGACGTCGTCGGCGGGCTGCTCCTGGTGCTCGGCCTGGGCCTGATGACGATCGCCCTGGTCGGCGTGCTGCGCATGCAGGGGACCTACAGCAAGCTGCACGCCCAGAGCCTTGCCACCGGACCGGGGGTGTGCTTCGTGCTGGCCTCGTCGGTGGCCACCGAGAACGCCGCGACGATCTCCTACGCGGCGGTCGGCATCGTGTTCACGGTCCTCACCGCCCCGGTCGCCAGTCACGCCATCGCCCGTGCGGCACGCCGGCGCGGCGCCGAGGCCGAGCCGCGCTGAACTCGGCGGCCCCCGCGTCGAGGTCAGAGCACGCCTCGCCGCATCGCCCACAACGCCACGCCGAGCGGGCCGACCAGCACCATCACGGCGAGGAGGCCGCCCAGCCATGCGGTGGGCAGCAGCACCACGGCCAGGACGACGACCACCACGATCTGGATCACGAGGTCGCGGACCCGGGGGCCGGCTCTGCGCGGGGGTGGCGCCTCGCGCTCGAGGAGGTCGCACCACTCGGGGTCCTCGCGCCGGGTGTCCGCCTCCAGTCGCGCGAGGGCAGCCTTCTCGCGCTCGCTGAGCGGCCGCGACGGCTCCGGAGGTGTCGGTCCTGCCGCACCGATGGCCATCGGTCGCCGTCCTCGGGTCGCGCGTCACTCCCTCACGCCGACCAGACTTCCCGGCACACCCCGGACAATTATGCCTCGTCCCGCCGCGAAACCCCAGCGAAGTGTCTTCGCACGGATTCGCGGACGTGGGAAAATCGTCCGGTTCTGGCTCGGGGGCGGGTGGTGCGGTGACGAGTGGAGGGCGCGATGAGTGAGGTCCAGACCGATGCGCCGACGGCGGGCTACGAGCCCGGCGCCCGGATCAAGCCGGTCGTCTTCTACGGCTCCGCCGCGGTGACGCTCGCCGTCGCGCTCTGGGCGATCATCGCCCCCACCTCCGCCTCGGACACCATCGGTGCGGTGGTCAGCTGGACCTCCGAGTGGTTCGGCTGGTTCTACATCCTGCTCACCACGCTCGTCCTGGTCTTCGTGATCGTCGTGGGCGCCTCCCGCCTCGGACGGACCCGGCTCGGCCCGGAGCACTCGCGCCCCGAGTTCAGTACGTTCGCGTGGGCGTCGATGCTGTTCGCGGCCGGGATCGGCACCGACCTGATGTTCTTCGCGGTGGTGGAGCCGGTCACCCAGTACCTGACCCCGCCGCGGGGTGAGGGTGGAACCCTGCAGGCCGCCGAGGACGCCACGGTGTGGACCCTGTTCCACTACGGGATCAGCGGCTGGGGCCTCTACGCGCTGATGGGCATGGCGCTGGCCTACTTCGCCTACCGCCGGAACCTCCCGCTCGCGATCCGGTCCGCGCTCTACCCGATCTTCGGCAAACGGATCCACGGCGGGATCGGTACCGCCGTCGACCTCGCCGCCATCCTCGGCACGATCTTCGGGGTCGCGGCGTCGCTCGGGATCGGCGTGGTGCTGCTCAACTACGGGCTGACCTTCCTGTTCGGCATCCCGGAGGGGACGGGAGCCCAGATCGGGCTGGTCGCCGTCGCGGTCATCATCGCCACGGTGTCCGCGGTGAGCGGCGTGGACCGCGGCATCAAGCTGCTGAGCCAGCTCAACGTGCTCCTGGCGATCGGGCTGGCCCTCTACCTGCTCGTCGCGGGCAACACGGTGTTCCTGCTCAACGCACTCGTGCAGAACGTCGGCGACTTCGTCAGCTCCTTCCCCGGGCTGACGCTCGAGACGTTCGCCTTCGACCAGCCCGTCGACTGGCTCAGCTCGTGGACGCTCTTCTTCTGGGCGTGGTGGATCGCCTGGGCGTCGTTCGTCGGCCTGTTCCTGGCCCGCATCTCCCGGGGCCGCACCATCCGCCAGTTCGTGGCGGGGACGTTGATCATCCCTTTCAGCTACATCGTCATGTGGATCTCGATCTTCGGCAACAGCGCCATCGAGGTGATCCGGAGCGGCGACGTGGCGTTCGGGCAGAACACCATGGAGAACAACGCGCAGGGCTTCTACCAGCTGCTCGCGCAGTACCCGGCGGTCCCGTTCATCGCCGGGGTCGCCACCTTCGTCGGGCTGCTCTTCTACGTGACCTCGGCCGACTCGGCCGCACTGGTGATGGCGAACCTGAGCTCGCACCTCAAGACACCGCAGTCGGACGGGGCGCCGGCGGTCCGCATCTTCTGGGCGGTGGCCACCGGCCTGCTCACCGTGGGGATGCTCCTCGTCGGCGGCGTGCCCGCACTGCAGAACGCCACCATCATCATGGGGCTGCCGTTCGCGTTCGTGATCCTGCTGGTCATGTACGGCCTCTACAAGGCGCTGCGGGTGGAGGACATGCACGCCGCGAGCCAGCAGTACGCCCTGCGGTCGTCGATCTCCGGCCGCAGTCCGGCCGACGGTCAGCACCACGGCGGCCTGGGGTGGCGGCAGCGGCTGGACCGGGCCATGTCGTTCCCCGGGAGGGACCGTGCGGAGGAGTTCCTCGACGAGGTCGCGCTCCCGGCCGTGGAGGAGGTGGCCACGCACCTACGGGAGCGTGGGGTGGAGGCGGACGCGCGGAAGGACCGCGACGACGACGGCACGACGATCGTCGAGCTGGTCGCCGACCTGGGGGAGGGACACCAGTTCCTGTACCGGATCCGCCCGCGGGAGGTCCCCATCCCCGTCTACGGCCACGCGGTCCCCAAGGGCACCGACACGTACACCCGACTCGAGGTCCACCTGCAGGACGGCGGCCAGGACTACGACGTCATGGGCTACACCTACGGGCAGCTGACCGACGACATCCTCGACCAGTACGAACGGCACCTCGAGTACGTCCGCATCCAGCAGTTCAGCGGCTGACGCCGTGAGGTGGGATCGGAGGTCCCCGACCGGGTAGTAGCTGGCGGTGGTGAAGGTTCGCCGGCGTCCGGGAGGTCATCGCCCACGTGCGGGCAACCCGGCTCAGGTCATCGTCGCGGCGTTCGCGGTGCTCGTCGCCGTCGGTACCGGCCTGCTGCTCCTGCCCGTGTCCGCGGCCGACGGGCAGGGCGCGAGCCTCCTGGACAGCGTGTTCACCGCGACCTCCGCGGTGTGCGTGACCGGGCTGGTCACCGTGGACACGGGCACGTCGTGGTCGCCGGCCGGCCACGTGGTGATCCTGGGGCTGATGCAGGTCGGCGGGCTGAGCATCATGACGGTCGCGTCGCTGCTGGTGGTGCTGGTGTCGCGCCGGTTGGGGTTGCGCGCGCGGCTCGTGGCACGGGCGCAGTCCGGCAACCTGGACCTCAGCGACGTCCGCCGGGTCCTGCGCAACGTCGTGCTCTTCAGCCTCGCCGGGGAGGCCCTGACGGCGGTGGCGCTGACACTGCGCCTCGCGGCGGCCTACGACGTGCCGACGTGGACAGCGGTGTGGGAGGGCGTGTTCCACGCGGTGTCGGCGTTCAACAACGCGGGCTTCGTGCTGTGGTCCGAGGGGATGACCGGGTTCGCCGGCGACCCGTGGATGCTGCTCCCGGTGGCCCTCGCCGTCATCGCCGGAGGGCTCGGCTTCCCGGTGATCTTCGAGCTCGCCCGGTCCTGGCGGCCGCGGTCGTGGTCGGTGACGACCCGCATCACCATCATCACCTCGGGCGCGCTGCTGGTCGTCGGCACCGTGCTGCTGCTCGTGCTCGAGTACGGCAACCCGGCGACGTTGGGACCCATGGGCGTGGCCGGGAAGCTGCTGGTCGGGTTCTTCTCCGCGGTCATGCCGCGCAGCGGCGGCTTCAGCGCCGTCGAGATCGGGGCGATGACCCCCGAGAGCTGGCTGGCCACCGACGTGCTGATGTTCATCGGCGGCGGCAGCGCCAGCACCGCCGGGGGCATCAAGGTCACGACGTTCGGCCTGCTGGCGGCGGTCCTGTGGGCGGAGATGAGCGGGGAACGCGACGTGGACGTCGGCCGCCGCCGGATCCCGACCGCGAACCAGCGCCAGGCACTGGCGGTGGCCCTGCTCGGCGTCGGCCTCGCGGTGGCCTCCACGTTCGTCGTGCTCGGGATCAGCGACGAGGACCTCGACCGCGTGCTCTTCGAGGTCCTCTCCGCGCTGGGTACGGTCGGGCTCTCGACGGGGATCACCGCGGAGCTCCCGGCGGCCGGACAGGTGGTGCTCGTCGTGCTGATGTTCGTGGGCCGGTTGGGGCCGCTCGCGCTGGCGTCGGCGCTGGCGCTGCGCGAACGCCCCCGGCACTACGAACGGCCCGAGGAGAGGACGATCATTGGCTGACACGCACCACGAGCCGGTGGTGGTGATCGGGCTGGGCCGCTTCGGCAGCGCGATCGCCCTCGAGCTCGAGCGGCAGGGCACCGAGGTGCTCGCGATCGACAGCGTCAACCGCACCGTGCAGGACCTGTCATCGCAGCTCACGCACGCGGTGACCGCCGACTGCACCGACATGGAGGCGTTGCAACAGCTGGGCGTGGGCGACTTCCGCCGGGCCGTGGTCGCCATCGGGGACCACCTGGAGGACAGCATCCTGGTGACCTCGCTGCTCGTCGACCTCGAGGTCGACGACATCTGGGCCAAGGCCACGAGCGCCCACCACGGCCGCATCCTCGAACGGATCGGCGCGCACCACGTCGTGTTCCCCGAACAGGACATGGGCCAGCGGGTGGCTCACCTCGTCTCGGGCAACGTGCTCGACTACATGAAGATCGATGCTGACTTCGCCCTCGCCAAGCTCCGTCCGCCCCGGGAGATCCTCGACGTACCGCTGAGCAAGACGGAGATCCGCAGCAAGCACGGCGTCACCGTCGTCGCGGTCAAGAAGGGCGAGGGCTCCTTCACCTACGCGACGAACGAGACCGTCGTGTCCGGCGGCGACGTCATCCTCGCCGTCGGCCACAACGACGACATCGAGCACCTCGTCGACGGTCCCTAGCAGCTCGGCACGCCATCCACGAGACGACGCTGCGGAAGATCTCCGTCAGGGTGCCAGTGCGGGGTAGTGGCAGAGTTCGATCGACTCGTGGAGTCCGAGACCACCGCTGCCGAGGGCGACGAGCCGGCGGCCCAGGGCCGTCGGCAGGTGGGTGAGGAGTGAGGTGCCCGAGGTGAGCATCCACGCGCCGGCACGCGTCCCCGGTACGAGGCGCCGGGCCATCGTCGTCGCGAACCCGCGGCTGCGGTGGACGTAGTCGCGCATCGCCGCTTCGTAGGCGGGGTAGGCGATCGCGGGATCGCCTCCGGCGGCGGCGAGCTCGCCGGCGAGGGTGTAGGCGCCGACCACGGCGAGGCTGGTGCTGCCCCCGACGGCAGGGCCGGGACAGTAGCCGGCGTCGCCGACGAGGGCCACCCGCCCCCTGGTCCAGTGGTCCATGGCGAGCTGGGTGATCGCGTCGAAGTAGAACGCGGGTGCCCGGTCGACCTCGTCGAGCAGGCGGGGCACCTCGCCGTCGAGGTCGCCGAAGGCCTCGCGCAGCAGCTGCTTCTGGCGCGGGACGTCGCGGTGGTCGTAGGCGAGCTCGGCGCCGGGCCGGAACAGGAAGAACGCGCGGGCGTCGGTCATGTGGCGCGCGCTGTACAGGCCGACCATGCGGTTCACCCCGAGCAGGGTGGTCATGTGGCCGGCCGGGCCTCGGCCGCGGGGGATCGAGGCGACGGCGATGTAGCCGCCCAGCCAGCGCGAGTACTCGGTCTCGGCGCCGAACACGAGCCCCCGCACCCCGGAGTGCAGCCCGTCGGCGCCGATCACGAGGTCGAACCGTCGCTCGGGTCCGCGCTCGAAGGTGGCGACACCGTCGTCGGTGAGCCCGGTGATCCGCTCGTCGAAGACGTACTCGACGTCCGCCCGGGTGGCGTCGTAGAGGATCGCGCCGAGGTCGTCGCGCATGATCTCGACGTGGCGGTCGGAGAGCGCGCCCATCAACCGGGTCATGTCGATCGTGGCTTCGCGACCGGTGTGCTCGCGCCGGACGGTCAAGCGTTCGGTGCCGGTCGCGTGGTCCTGGACCGCCTCGAGCACCCCCATCCGCTCGATGATGTCCATGGCGGGCGTGAACAGGTCGACCGCGTGCCCACCGGTCCTGCGCCGCGGCGGTGACTGCTCCACGACCGTGACGTGGTGGCCCGCCCGGTGCAGCCAGTAGGCGGTCACCGGCCCCGCCACGCTCGCCCCGGAGATCAGGATGTCCGAGGGAGCACGCCGCCCGACAGGTTCGGGGGGCGTGGGTCCGGTCGCGTCGGTGGCCATCGGGCCCACCTCCCGGTCGCAGTCAGCACGCTGTCGCCGCCGACCAGGCTTCCCGGCACACCACCGCGCATTGTGCTCCGTCCCGGCCGGGAAGTCAGGGCCCAGAAGTCAGGGCCCAGAAGTCACCCGGCGCCGGGCGCGTCTCCCGGGGCCAGTTCGGTGAGCAGCGTGCGGACGCGGCGATCGATGTCGTCGCGGATCGGGCGGACGTCGTCGGCGCCCTTGCCGGCGGGGTCGACGAGCTGCCAGTCGAGGTAGCGCTTGCCGGGGAAGACGGGGCAGGCGTCGCCGCAGCCCATGGTGATCACGACGTCGGCGGCGTCGACGTCCTCGGTCGTGAGCTCGGTGGGGACCTCGTCGGAGAGGTCGATCCCGAGTTCGTCCATGACCTGCCGGACGGCCGGGTTGATCGAGTCGGCGGGCGCGGAGCCGGCGGAGCGCACCCGTACCGAGCCCGCGGCGTGGTGGTCGAGCAGGGCGGCGGCCATCTGCGATCGCCCGGCGTTGTGCACGCAGACGAACAGCACCTCGGGTGGCTCAGGCACAGCGGGGCTCCTCCGCCTTCTCGGGCACGAGCACCGCGGACACCGTGGCGAGCAGCTCGGGGCGCACGCGGTAGTAGACCCACGTGCCACGGCGCTCCCCGGTGATCAGGCCGGCCTCGCGCAGCACCTTGAGGTGGTGGCTGATCGTGGGCCCGGACAGGTCGAACACGTCGGTGAGGTCGCAGACGCACGCCTCACCGCCGACGTGGGAGGCGATGAGCGAGAGCAGCCGCAGCCGCACCGGGTCGCCCATCGCCTTGAACACCCGCGCCAGCTCGATCGACTGCTGCGCCGAGAGCGGCTCGCGGGCCAGCGGCTCGCAGCACCCCACGACCTCGGCGAGCTGGGTCAGCACCCGCTCCTCGTCATCCTGCTTCGACATACGTCTATCTTGACATGTGTCGAACCAAGGTGCAACGTCTGGTTAGACCGACGTCAAAACAGGCGCCGGAGGAGTTCGAGGAGGACACCATGTCCCGTGTGCAGCTCGCCCTGCGGGTCTCCGACCTGGAGGGCTCGATCCGCTTCTACAGCTCGCTGTTCGGGGTGGAGCCGGCCAAGCGCCGCCCCGGCTACGCCAACTTCGCGGTGGCTGAGCCACCCCTGAAGCTGGTCCTGTTGGAGGGCGAGGCCGACCGCCCCACGGTCATGGACCACCTCGGGGTCGAGGTCGGGTCCACCGACGAGGTCCACGACGCCACCGAGCGCCTCTCGACGCTCGGCCTGTTCACGCAGGTCGAGGACGACACCACCTGTTGCTACGCCTGCCAGGACAAGGTGTGGGTGCAGGGCCCCGGCCACGAGCCGTGGGAGGTCTACACCGTCAAGGAGGACTCCCAGGACTTCGGCACCACCGGGATCATCACCACGATGCCCGACGACGCCACCGGCGACGGCGGGAGCGAGGCCTCGGCGTGCTGCGGGGTCACCGCGTGCTGCTCGCACGACGAGCAGTCCACCGAGCCCGGCGTGACCGTCGCCGAGGCCGAGACCGCGTCCGGCTGCGGGTGCGTCGCGTGACCACGGATCATGCGGACCGGTCGGCCGTGGTGCGCGAGCGGGTCCGCGCCCGCTACGCCACCGCGGCCGGCCAGGTCCGGGCCGGCCAGGCCCCGAGCTGCTCCGAGGCCGACCCGACGGGAATGTGCGGCGACGCCTACGACCCCGCGCAGCTCGCGGACGCCGGGGGCGCAGGGGCCGCCAGCCTGGGCTGCGGCAACCCGCTCGCGGTCGCGGAGCTCGGCGCCGGGGAGACCGTGCTCGACCTCGGTTCCGGCGCCGGCCTCGATGTGCTGCTCTCGGCCCGCCGCGTGGGGCCCGACGGGTTCGCCTACGGCCTGGACATGACCGACGAGATGCTCGACCTCGCCCGCGAGCACGCCCGGGAGGACGGCGCCACCAACGTCGAGTTCCTGCGCGGGCACATCGAGACCATCCCGCTCCCCGACGCCTCGGTCGACGTCGTCATCTCCAACTGCGTGATCAACCTGTCGGCGGACAAGCCGGCCGTGTTCGCCGAGATCGCCCGAGTCCTGCGACCCGGCGGGCGGGTCGGGGTCTCCGATCTCATCGCCGACGACCAGGCCGACGACCAGGCCGACGCGGCCACCGTGGCGGAGGCGGCCGCGTCGGTCGGGGCCATCTCCGGCGTTCTGCGCCAGAGCGCCTACCGCGCCGAGCTGGAGGAGGCCGGGCTCACCGAGGTCGCCGTCACCACCACCCGTGAGGTCGACGCCGGCGTCTTCTCCGCCATCATCCGGGCCTCGCGCCCCTGACCCGGCCGGGCGCACACTTCACCGATGGACCGGCAGGCGGTTCACCAAGAGCTCGAGCGCGCGCGGGCGACGTTCCACGACCTGCACGCGCAGGCGACGCCCGCCGACTTGAAGCGCCGTTCGTACGGCACCCGGTGGACCAACCAGCAACTGCTGTTCCACATGCTGCTCGGCTACCTGATCATCCGGGCTCTCGGGAACCTCGTCCGGCTGTTCGGGCGGCTGCCGCCCGACGTGAGCCGCGCCTACGCCGCCGTCCTCGACGCCGGCACCCGCCCGTTCGACGTCGTCAACTACGTCGGCTCCTGGGCAGGCGGCACCGCCCTGGGGCGACGCGGGCAGACCGCGCTGTTCGATCGGGTCATCGACGCCCTGCACCGCCGCCTCGACGCCGAGACCGACGCCGACCTCGCTCGTGGGATGCACTACCCGGCACGCTGGGACCCGTTCTTCACGCCGTACATGACCCTCGCCGACGTCTACCGCTTCCCCACCCGGCACTTCGACTTCCACCGTCGACAGCTCACCCTCGGGCCGAGCGAGCAGCGTCGGACGACAGGCCACTGAGCGCCATGCCATCCGCGAGGGAGAGACGTGGCGGGTGCGGCTCACGCCTCGGCAGGTGACCGGGTCACGACGATCTTGCCTTTCGCGCGTCCCTGCTCGACGTGGGTGAGGGCCGCCGGGGTCTGGTCGAAGGGGAAGGTGCGGTCGAGGGTGGGGCGCAGCGCGCCGGCGTCGTAGAGGGTGGCGAGTTCGGCGAGCCGGGGACCGTCGGCGCGCATGAACAGGAACGCGTAGCGCACACCGAGCTTCCGGGCCCGCCGGCGGACCTTGGCACTCAGCACGGCCATGACCGGGGCGAGCAGCGGCTTGCCGAGCTGGCGGGCGAAGGCGGGGTCGGGTGGGCCGACGACGCTGATGGCGAGCCCACCGGGTGCCAGGACGGTCAGCGACTTCTCCAGGGTGGTGCCGCCACGCGAGTCGAGCACGACGTCGAGACCGCTGAGCACCTCGGCGAAGTCGGTGCTGCGGTAGTCGACGACCTCGTCGGCGCCCAGGCCGCGGACCTTGTCCGTGTCGGCGGCGCTCGCGGTGGCGGCCACGTGCGCGCCGAGGTGGTGGGCGAGCTGGACGGCGGTGGCACCGAGCCCGCCGGCGCCGCCGTGGACGAGCACCCGCTGCCCGGGCCGGACCGCGGCGAGCTCGACGAGGGCCTGCCACGAGGCGAGGGCCACCAGCGGCACCGCCGCGGCCTCGTCCAGCGTGAGCGACGCAGGCTTGTGGGCGACATCGTGCTCGTCGATCGCGATCCGTTCGGCGAAGGTGCCGATGCGCAGGTCGCGCGGACGGGCGTAGACCTCGTCGCCGACGACGAACCCGGTCACCTCGGCGCCGACGGCGATCACGACGCCGGCCACGTCGTGGCCCAGGGTGAACGGCCGCCGGTAGGGGAGCAGGAGCTTGAACTCGCCGTTGCGGATCATCGTGTCGAGCGGGTTGATGCCCGCGGCGGCGACGTCGACGAGGACGTCGCGGTCGCCGACGGTCGGCTCGGGCACCTCGGCAGCACGCAGAGCGTCCGGGCCGTACTCGTCCACCACGAACGCCCTCATGACAGCACTCCTCCCTCTCCCGGAGACCGTTCTCGAGTCTCCCGGACCACCGACCCTCTCAGAGCCAGTTGCGTCGCTTGAACGCAATGTAGAGCGCCAGGGAGGCGGCGATCATGAGTGCTAGTGCGAAGGGGTAGCCGAGGGTCCACCCGAGTTCGGGCATGTTGTCGAAGTTCATGCCGTAGACCGCTCCGACGAGCGAGGGTGCGAACAGGATCGCCGCCCAGGACGAGATGCGTTTGACCTGCTCGCCCTGCTGCAGGCTGCTCTCGGTGAGTCGGGTGATCTCTTCGTTCTGGCGTTGGCCGACGAGAGCAGAATTGACGTTGAGGATGTTGACCAGCAGCTGGCGGAACGCGTCGGCCTGCTCGATGACCTGCTCGACGTGGTCACCGACATCCCGCAGGCCCCGATGGAGGTCGATGGCGTTGGGGTCGTCCTCGGTCGCGTCGCGCAGGTCCTCGAGGACCGCTCGCAGCGGGTCGATCGCGCGCTGGAGCTCGATCACTTCGCGGGAGAGGTGGTAGATGCGCTGGGACACGTTCGGGTCGCCCCCGAAGACCTCGTTCTCGACCTGGTCGATGTCGTCGCGCAGGCCCGTGACGACCGGGCGGTAGTCGTCGACGACGCGGTCCAGGACGGCGTAGAGCACGGCGTGCGGGCCTTGCCGAAGCAGGTCGGGATCGTTCTCCAGGCGGCGGCGCACCTCGGACAGGTCGGGGGTCTCGGCGTGCCGGACGCTGACGACGAAGTCCTCGCCGAGGAACAGGTGCACCTCGCCGACCTGGACATCGTCGGTCTCGTCGACGTACCACGCCGGGCGCAGGACGACGAACAAGGTCTCGTCGTAGCGTTCGAGCGTGGGGCGCTGGTGTGCCGCGACGGTGTCCTCGACCGCGAGCTTCGGCAGCTCGAACTCGTCGGCGACCTGGTCGACCTCGGCCTCGTCCGGGCGCAGCAGGCCGATCCAGGCGAAGCTGCGGCCCCCGCCGGGGCATTCGTGCAGCAGCCCGAAGGTCCGGTCGAGGGAGTCCGGGCCCGCAACGCGCTCGCCGTCGACGTAGAGGGCGTTGTCCACCACTGTCATGAACTCATCGTCGCAGCTCAGGCGGGACGCTCGGGTTCCTTCAGCCGTGACGGCGGGAGGCGGAGACGACGGCTGGCTGCACCGAGATCGGCTCCTCTCCGGGCTGCGACCCGGTGCGGGCCGTCCGACGTCAGCCGACAACCCCGCCGACGAGGAGGCCGAGGAGGTAGGTGAGGGTGGCCGCGCCGGTACCGATCGCGAGCTGGCGCAGGCCGCGGCGGAGCGGTGGTCCTCCGGAGAGCACCCCGACCGTCGCGCCGGTGAGCAGGAGGCCGAGGCCGACGAGGACCATCGCGGCGACCAGGGCAGGTGGTCCCTCGAGGCCGACGAGGAACGGCAGGACGGGGATCGCCGCGCCGGAGGCGAAGAAGGCGAAGCTCGACACGGCGGCGCCGATCCCGGTGCCGACGACCTCGTGCCGGGTGTCGGGGACGGGGACGGGGTCGGGTCGTGCGTCGGCGCCGCGGAGCACGGCCTCGGCCTGGCGCTGTGCGTCCTCGGCGCTCATCCCGCGCGCCCGGTAGACCAGCGCCAGCTCGTTGGCCTCGATGTCGAGGTCGTGGACGACCCGGCGCGACGCCGGGTCGGGCGTCGACGCGGCGAGCAGCTCCCGCTGGGAGCGCACGGAGATGTACTCCCCGGCGCCCATCGACAGCGCGCCGGAGAGCAGCCCGGCGAGACCGGTCAACAGCACGGTGCCGGCTCCGACGCCGCCGCCGCTCACGCCGAGCACCAGGGCCAGGTTGCTGACCAGCCCGTCGTTCGCGCCGAAGACCGCGGCGCGGAAGGTCCCCGATACCTGTTTGCGGCCGCGGGCGGCCAGCCCGCGCACCACCTCGGCGTGCACGCGTTCATCGGCGACCATCGCGGGGGTGGTGTCGACGTCGGCCGCCGCGTCCTGGGAGGCACGGCCCTCGGCGCGCTGGGCGAGGGCGAGCACGAACACCGAGCCGAAGTGCCGGGCGAGCAGCGCGAGCAGTCGCAGGCGCACGTCGCCGCGCGCCGCGGGGCCTGCCTCGTCGCCGAGGAGGGCCTGCCAGTGGGCGGCGTGACGCTCTTCGGCGTCCGCGAGGCCCAGCAGGATCTCCCGCTCGTCCTCGGAGGTCCGTCGCGACGCGAGGTCGCGGTAGACCTTCGCCTCGGCACACTCGTCCGCGAGCCGCTTGCGGCGTCGGCGCGTGGTCGCGTCCAGGTCGGGCATGCGCCGAGGATGCCCGGGCGCGGCCTGCTCAGGCCTGACCGGTCGCTGGTAGACCGGGTGGGTGCCCGGTGTCTCCGCTCAGCCGCCTCAGGGCCGTGGCCTGGAACGGGTGGCGCCGATGCTGGCCACGGCGGGGTCGGTCCCTCCCGGGCCGGACTGGGCGTTGGAGCTCAAGTGGGACGGCATGCGCTGTCTGGCCTACGTGGAGGCGCCGAGCCCGGACGCCGTGGTGCTCGTGTCCCGGGCCGGCCGTCGGGTGTCGGGCTCCTACCCCGATGTCGCACGGGCTCTCGCGGCGGTCGTGGGGACGCGTCGGGTCGTGCTCGACGGGGAGATCGTCGTGCTGTCGGATCCGTCGGCGGGTGCACCGGCGCGGCCGAGCTTCGACCGGCTGCAGCTGCGGATGGGGGTGCAGAAGCCGTCACCGCAGCTCGTCGACCGAGCGCCGGCCAGCTTCGTGGCCTTCGACCTGCTGTGCTGCGACGACGAGCCGCTGCTCGGGCTGCCCTACCTCGAGCGCCGTGCGCGGCTCGAGCGGCTCGGCCTCGACGGTCAGCGGGGCCTCGTGGTGTCCCCGGTGCTGGAGGGACTCGAGGCGCGGACCGCGCTCGAGGTGGCCGAGAGCCACGGCATGGAGGGCATCGTCGCCAAGCGCCGCGACGCGCCCTACCGGCCGGGCCGCTCGCAGGCCTGGGTCAAGACGCCGCTGTGGCGCACGACCGAGGCCGTGATCGGCGGCTGGGCGGAGGGCCGCGGGCGGCATGCCGGCGCCGTGGGCGCCGTCCTGCTCGGGCTCCCCACGCCCACGGGCGGGCTGCGCTACATCGGCCACGTCGGCACCGGCCTGCGCGACAGCGAGCGCGACCGGCTCCACGCCCAGCTCGTGGATGTCGAGACGGCCGGGAGCCCCTTCGACGGTCCCGTTCCCGAGCAACGATCCGCGCGGTGGACACGGCCGACGCTGGTCGCCGAGGCTCGGTTCCGGTCGTGGTCCGACGACGGGGTGCTGCGGCACTCCTCGTGGCGGGGGCTGCGCCCCGATCGCCACCCCGACGACCTCGCCCCTGGTCTCCCGGCCGGTGATCGCCGTGACGCCGCTCCTCGAGGGCACCGCCGGCACGACAGAGCGCGTGATCCGTGACGTCGCATCCTCGGCGCGTCGAGAGCCGGGAGCTCGGGAGATGCCACGGCACCGACCGGACGCGGAGGAGGTGTCGTCGACAATTCGTTCAGCCCCCGGAGCAGATCCGGCCTGCACCGCCCCCGATTGCCGGGCGATCGTTCCGACAATTGCCGTAATGGATCTGTGATGTCGCGAGGAAAGCGGGAAATATTGTGGCGCGGGACTATCCCTGCGCGCCGGGAGGGGAGATGGTGACCCCGCTGCGCCATCCGGGGGAGGTCTGACGGGCATGCCTGTTCACCATGGTCGACACGAGATGCCGGGGTGGCGGGGGTACCTGCCGGAGAGCGTCGACCGAGCCGCCCGCGCCAGGTCCGGTCGCCGTGAGCGGGGTCTTCTCGGCACGCCGTCGCGCCGCGTGGTGGCCGTCGGCGCCCTCGCGGTCTGCGCTGTCGCGGGGGGTGCTGTGATCACCACGAGACCGGCCGGTCCGCCGGATACCTCCCCGAGCCCGGCCGATGAGGCCACCTCCGTGGCGGCCGGGAGCTCGGCGTGGACGCGAGAGGCCACGGCCGTCCTCGCCGCGATCGAGACCGAGCTCGAGCGGACCGACGAGGTCCGGCAGCAATGGGACACCTCCTCCGTCGCCCGCCGCGACGGGCCGCCGCCACGCGCGGTCCTCGCCCTGCTCGGGCGGCAGAAGGAGCTCGCCGAGCATCGCGATGCGCTGCGATCCGCGATGGGCGTGATCCGCTCGGAGTCGGCGTCGGAGGTCGCGATGGCCACCGCCTGGCAGCAGCTACGGGCCGCAGAGGAGATGCTGCGGGCCCTGGACGCCGGTCGCAGCGCCCTCGGCGACCCGGTGGAGGCCACGGTCCTGCGACTGGCCCTCGAGAAGGACGGGTCGGTCCCTCCAGCGGGTGGCCCGAGGCCGGATCGCGACACGGTGCCCGCGAGGGCGTTCGAGGACACCGCCACCGTTGCGTTGGCGGCGACGACCTCGACGCTGCGCGACCCGTCGGTCGGGGCGACCACCTCGGTGGCCGGCGTCCCCTCGGCCTCGGGTGCGGCAGGCGAGCCGACGGCGCCGATCGCGTCTCCGACCGCAGCGGCGTCGGATGCCGTCGTCCGATCGGTCCCGTCGGACGGGGGTGAGTCCGACGCCGCCACCGGGGCGGCCGGTCCGGACTCTCCGGGTCTCGCTGCGTCGTCGGACCAGGGCGAGGCGGTGGACGACGGCAACCAGCGCACCCCGGCGGAAGACACCGCGACGCCGGACCTCCCGACGCCGGACAACCCGACGCAGGACATCCCGACGCCGGAGAGCTCGTCCTCGCTCGATCCGACACCGGCCGCACCGTCCGAGCAGACGATGCTGACCTTCGACGACCGCTCGTCGCCCGTCGCGCCGGACCAGGAATCGACGGGGGACGAGAAGCCCCTCGTGCCCGACCCCGCTCCCGAGGTCGACCCCGCCCCCGACCCCGAGGTGGGAGAGGAGACGCCCGCGCCACCGGAATGAGCACGCCGACGCCATTCCTCCGACAATTTCGGTGACGAGCCCGGTGCGCGATTCGCGGCACATGAAGAACGTCGAGAATGCCCGGTCACGACCGTCCCAGCGCCGGCAGCCCCGTCTCCGTGACGTGCCGCAGGGCGTCGAGCCCGGCGGCGATGGTCGGCTGGTCCTGTGACCCGGCCCGGACGGCCGCGATGACGCGTCGGGTCGGCACCGGGTCGGTCGTGATCGGGATGCGCCGGGTGTCGTGGTGCGCCGGGAGGTCGGCGAGACGGGGGACCAGGGCGACGCCGAAGCCGCGGGCGACGAGCGCGGCGCCGGTGTCCCACTCGTCGGCGTAGTGGGCGATGTCCGGCGCGAAGCCGGCCGCGGTGCAGGCGAGCGTGACGAGCTGGTGGTAGGCACGGCCGACGTTGCCGCAGATCCACGGGTCGCCGGCGAGATCGCGGAGGGCGACGACGCCGCGCCGGCCGACCAGGGGGTGGTCGGGGCCGACGAGGATGTCGAGGGGTTCGTCGAACAGCGAGTGCTGCTCGAACGCGGCGTCGGAGGCCGGCGGGATGCTCGGCGTCGCGACGATGACGGCGACGTCGGCCTCGTCGGCGGCCAGCAGGTCGAACGACCGTGCGGGCTCGCTCTCGCGCAGGACCACGCGCAGCGCGGGGTGCTCGGTGCGCAGGTGCTCGAGGGCGCGGGGGACGACGACCGCGGCGGCCGAGGAGAACGCCGCGAAGCGCAGCGTCCCGCCGACGGCGCCGGCGCGGTGGGCGGCGAGATCGGCGCGTGCCTGCTCCCACGCGGCGGTGAGGGTCTCGCCGTGCTCGAGCAGCGTGTGGGCGGCCGGGGTCAGCCGCACGTTGCGTCCGACCGGCTCGAGGAGAGGGACGTCGAGCTCGCGCGCGAGGGCCTGCATCTGGTGCGAGACCGCCGACGGCGTGAGCCGGCAGACCTCCGCGGCGGCGGTGACCGTGCCGTGGCGCGCGATGGCCTGGAGCACGCGTAGACGCCGATCGATCATGTACTCACAGTACAAGATCATAGGTTCGACGTTTCGATGGACGCGGACGAATGAGGACGCTGACACTGCAGGAGCACCACAGGCCACGACGGCCTCACCGGTGCTCCACCACGGCCTGAGCACGCCCGAGAGGAGCCCGACAGCCATGACGAGCGACACCACGAGCGCAGCCGTCGATCCGTACGCCGCGCTGCCGGCGCGTCCCGTCGATCCGGCGCTGTTCACCCACGAGAGCACCTATGCGCCGACCCGCCTGCCCGTCGAGCTCGCCTCGACGCTGCTGCCCGACGCCTACACGTCGCCGGAGTTCTTCGCGCTCGAGCAGCAGCGGCTGTTCGCCACCAGCTGGGTCGCGGTCGGCATCACCAGCGACGTCGCGAAGCCCGGCGCCTGCATCGTCGTCGAGGTCGCCGGCCGGTCGATCTTCGTCACCCGCAACCGGCACGGCGCGCTGCGCGCCTTCCACAACCTCTGCCGCCACCGCGCGACGAAGCTGCTCGACGCCGACGCCCGCGAGGTCGGCAAGCGCGGGCGCATCCGATGCCCGTACCACAACTGGACCTACGACACCGACGGGACGTGTCTCGGGACGCCGCTGTTCGAGGACTCCGACGTCCCCGCCGGCCAGGAGCCGATCTTCGACACCTCGGTGGCGAAGGGCTTCGACCGCGCCGACTACGGCCTGCTCGACGTCGCCGTCGAATCGTGGGGCCTGTTCGTCTTCGTCAACCTCTCGCCGGACCCCGCGCCGCTGGCCACCCAGCTCGGCGACCTGCCCGACCGCTTCGCCGAGTACCGGCTCGACGAGTGGGTCACGCAGCGGACCAGCACGTACGACGTCGCCGCGAACTACAAGCTCATCGGCGAGAACTTCATGGAGTACTACCACCTGCCCTGGGTGCACCCGGAGCTCAACCAGGTCTCCAAGTTCTCCGACCACTACCGCTGGCAGGGCCCCGGTCTGTACACGGGCATGTGCACCACGCCGGTGTCGCGCAACACCGACGCCGGCGGCTGGGACGGCCTGAAGGCCCTGAGCACGCTGGGCCCGCAGGACGCCGACAGCGGGCGGTTCGTGTGGCTGTTCCCCGGCACCGCGCTGGTCGTACTGCCCAACCACGCGTTCGTGCTGTTCAACCGGCCCGTCGCGGCGAACCGGACCGTCGAGACCGCCGTCCTGCTGGCGCACCCCGAGTCCCTCGACGCGGCGGGCGGGGACGACACCGCCGAGGAGGGGATCGAGCAGCTCGCGAAGTTCTGGGACCTCGTCAACCGCCAGGACCTCGAGATCGTCGAGCGCGTCCAGGAGGGCCTCGAGAACCCGGCCTACCGCGGCGGACGCATGTGCTTCCGCTTCGAGGATCCGCTGCACCGGTTCCAGAACATGGTCATCGACAAGATCGTCGGCATCGAGCGCGTCCCCGGCGGCGACGCCCTCGAGCCCGGCGACACCATGACCCGCATGTTCCCCGACCCGTGACCGCCACCCTGGCCCACGGGGCCGCCGAGCACCGCGTCGGTGGGCAGCGGGTGCCGTCCCGGCACGAGCCCCTCCCCGTCGAGGACCCGTCCACCGCGACGACGATCGCCCACGTCGCGCGCGGCGACGCCCAGGACGTCGACCTCGCGGTGTCCGCCGCCCGGGCCGCCGCACGCCGCACCCGTGCGACGACACCGGCCGAGCGCGGGCGGCTGCTGCGCTCCCTCGCCGCGGCGCTCGACGCCGATCTCGAGGGGTTCGCGCGTCTCGAGACCCGCGACACCGGCAAGCCGCTGTCGCTCGCCCGCTCGGAGATCGCCGGGTGCGTCGGCTACCTCGACTACTACGCCGGCGCCGCCGACAAGCTGCACGGCGAGACGATCCCGATCGGGCCCGGCGCGCTCGCCTACACCGTGCGCGAGCCGGTCGGGGTCACCGCGCACATCGTCCCGTGGAACGCGCCGCTGTCGATGCTCTGCCGCAGCGTCGCGCCGGCGCTGGCTGCCGGGAACACCGCGGTGGTCAAGCCCGCCGAGCAGACCCCGCTCACCGCCCTGCGCTTCGCCGACGTCGTCGAGGGCCTCGACCTCCCGCCGGGGAGCGTCAACGTCGTCACCGGTCTCGGGACCGAGGCCGGCGCCGCCCTCGCGGCCCATCCGGGCATCGGGTCGCTGACCTTCACCGGGTCGGTCGCCACCGGCCGGGCGGTGCTCCGCGCGGCCGCGGAGCACATCACGCCCGTGGTGACCGAGCTCGGCGGCAAGTCCCCGCAGATCGTCTTCGCCGACGCCGACCTCGACGACGTCGCGAGGCAGGTGGTCACCGGCTTCACCGCCAACAGCGGGCAGTACTGCGACGCCGGCTCCCGCCTGCTGGTCGCACGGGCGGCGCACGACGAGCTCGTCGAGCGCATCGACGCCCGGCTCGCCGCGCTCACCCTCGGCGCCGGGATCGACGACCCGGACCTGGGCCCGATGGTGTCCGCCGAGCACCGCAGGCGCGTCACGGACTACGTCGCGCTGGGCGCCCGCGAGGGCGCCACCGAGGTCGGCCGACGACGGGCCCTGCCCGGGTCGGGACACTTCGTCGCCCCCGTGGTGTTCACCGGCGTCACCCCGGAGATGCGCATCGCCCGCGAGGAGATCTTCGGCCCGGTCCTCGCGGTGCTCGGGTTCGACGACGAGGAGCACGCCGTCGAGCTCGCCGACGCCACCGACTACGGCCTGGGCGTCGGCATCCACACCCGCGACATCGACCGGGCGCTGCGCATCGCCGACCGGGTCGACGCCGGCTACGTGATGATCAACGAGTACTTCGCCGGCAGCCCGGCCGTCCCCTTCGGCGGAACCAAGCTCAGCGGCACCGGCCGCGAGCGCGGGCTCGTCGCCCTCGAGAGCTACCTCAAGAGCAAGACCGTCGTCGCCCGCGTCGGTCCCACCACGGCCCACCACGCCACACAGCAGGGAGAACCATCGTGACTGCGGACGCGGCCGACGTCGTCATCATCGGCGGCGGCCTCGAGGGCTGCGCCGCGGCCTGGGCGCTGACCCGGCGCGGCATCACCGACATCGCCATCGTCGAACGCGACACCGTGGGCTCCGGCGGCACGGGCAAGTCGTCGGGCGTCGTGCGCTGCCACTACGGGGTCTCGTCGCTCGCGGCGATGGCCACCCGCAGCCTGGAGACGTTCGAGAACGCCGAGGACGTGCTCGGGGCGGACGTCGGCTTCCACCAGACCGGCTACGTGGTCGGGGTCGGGCCGGAGAACGTCGACGCCCTGCACGCCTCGGTCGCCGACCAGCGCGCCGTCGGCGTGCGCACCGAGGACATCGACCACACCGACGTGCGCAAGCTCTGGCCCGTCGCCGACCTCGAGCCCTTCGCGGCCTTCGCGTGGGAGGAGCGCGGCGGGTACGGCGACGCCTACCAGACCGCGCAGGCCTTCGCGGGTGCCGCGCGCCGCGCCGGTGCGCGCCTGCGGCAGGGGACCACCGCCACCGCGATCCGCACGTCCGGCGACCGTGTCACCGGCGTCGAGCTCGCCGACGGCACCGCCATCGCGACCGAGCACGTGGTGCTCGCCGCGGGCCCGTGGTCGGTCGGCCTGCTCGCCGCGCACGGCATCGAGCTGCCGATCACCCCGCACCGCGAGCAGATCGTGCTCGTCGACCCCGGCCAGGACCTCGGTCCCGTCCCGGTGTTCTCCGACCTGGTCTCGCTGCAGTACATCCGGCCCGAGGGCGCGGGCACGCTGCTCTTCGGCAACTCCGACCTGTCGATCCTCGAGCCGGCCGACCCCGACCGGTACTCGAACCAGGCGACGTCGTCGTTCGTCGACCTCACCGTCGAGAAGGTCGGTGACCGCCTGCCCGGTCTGGCCGATCCGGCGATCGCCGCGAGCTACGCCGGCTGCTACGACGTCACGCCCGACTTCAACCCGGTGATCTCGGCGGCCCCGCTGGACGGGCTCGTCGTCGCCGCCGGCTTCTCGGGACACGGCTACAAGATCTCGCCGGCTGTCGGGCGGCTCGTCGCCGACCTCGTCAGCGACGGCGTGAGCTCCGACCCCGACATCCCCGCCCGGGACTTCCGGCTCTCCCGCTTCGCCGAGGGCGACCTGCTCCGGAGCCCCCACCCCTACGTCGGCGCCGGCCAGATGCGCTGAGGACGGAGACCCGCGATGGACCTCATGATCCATGAGCGCCGCGACGAGGCCGACGGCGTCGTCTCCCTGACCCTCGCCCGCGCCGACGGGGGCGAGCTCCCCGCCTGGGCGCCGGGCGCCCACGTCGACGTGACCCTCGCCGACGACCTCGTCCGCCAGTACTCCCTGTGCTCCGACCCGGGCGACCGGCAGCGCTGGCGTCTCGGCGTGCTGCGGGAGCCGGAGAGCCGCGGGGGATCGGAGCACGTGTTCGACAAGCTGCACGACGGCGACATCGTCGAGGTCGGCGAGCCGCGCAACCACTTCGCGCTCGAGCCCGCACCGCGCTACGTGTTCGTCGCCGGCGGCATCGGGATCACCCCGATCCTGCCGATGATCGCGGCGGCGGAGGCCGCGGGCGCGGAGTGGACGCTGCTCTACGGCGGGCGCACCCGCACCTCGATGGCCTTCCGCGACGAGCTCGCCGCCCACGGCGACCGCGTCGTGCTCGCGCCGCAGGACGAGGTCGGCCTCCTGGACCTCGGGGGCCAGCTGATGGTTCCCCGCCCCAGCACGCTCGTCTACGCCTGCGGGCCGGAGCCGATGCTCGACGCGCTGGACACCGCGATGACGGCGTGGCCCGCCGGCAGCCTCCGTGTCGAGCGGTTCGCGCCGCGCGCGATCGCGACGGACGGTGCCGACGAGGCCTTCGAGGTGGCGTGCGCGTCCAGCGGCGTCACCCTGGTCGTCCCCCCGGACCGGAGCATCCTCGAGGTCGCGCAGGAGCGCGGGCTGCCCGTGGACTTCTCGTGCGGGGAGGGCACCTGCGGCACCTGCGAGACCCCGCTGCTCGTCGGTCGCGCCGAGCACCGCGACTCGCTGCTCACCGACGAGGAGAAGGCGGACCAGGACACGCTGTTCATCTGCGTCTCCCGGGCCGAGCGCGGCTGCCCGCGCCTGGAGCTGGATCTCTGAGCCATGCGCATCGCCGAGGTGCACGTGTACCAGAAGGACCGCCCGTTGAGCGGCGCGGTCTACCGCATGTCCGAGGGCGCGTACTCGGCGCTGGACTCGACGATCGTGGAGATCGTGTCGGACACGGGCGTCTCCGGCTGGGGGGAGACGTGCCCGGTGGGCCCGACCTACGCGCCGTCCCACGCCCTGGGGGCACGCGCGGCGTTGCAGCAGATGGCGCCCGGGCTGGTCGGACTCCCCGTCACGGGTCCGCTGGCGGTCCAGCGGGCGCTGCACGGGCTCCTGAACGGCCACGCCTACGCCAAGGCGGCGATCGACATCGCCGTGTACGACCTCGTCGGCAAGGCCCACGGCATGCGGGTGTGCGATCTCCTGGGCGGCGCGACGAGCGACCGGGTGGACGCCTACTACTCGCTCACGGTCGGCGAGCCGGACGACGTCGCCCGCATCGCCGTGGAGAAGATCTCCGAGGGCTACCCCCGGCTCCAGGTCAAGATCGGCGGACGGCCGGTCGACCTCGACATCGAGACGGTCCGGAAGGTGTGGGAGGCGACGGGCTGCACCCGCCTGGCCGTCGACGCCAACCGGGCGCTGACCTCCCGCGACGCCCTCCGGCTCAGCCGGGAGTGCGCCGACGTCCCCCTCGTGCTCGAACAGCCCTGCAACACCGTGGAGGAGATCGCGGCGATCCGCGGGCAGCTGCACCACGCGGTCTACCTCGACGAGAACACCGAGTCCGTGGGCCACGTGCTCCGGGCGATCTCGCTCGGGGTGTGCGACGGGTTCGGCCTGAAGGTCACGCGCCTCGGCGGGCTCGGCGCCATGGCCACCGTCCGGGACGTCTGCGAGGCACGCTCCCTGCCCCACACCTGCGACGACTCCTGGGGCGGGGACATCATCGCGGCCGCCTGCGCCCACCTCGCGGCGACGGTCCACCCGCGCCTGCTCGACGGCGTCTGGATCGCCGAGCCGTTCATGGACGGGCACGACGACTTGACGAACCCGGTGCGGATCGAGAAGGGACGCATCACGGTGCCGACCGGTCCCGGTCTCGGCGTCGTCCCCGACGAGGGCGTCTTCGGCGCGCCCGTCGCCTCCTGTGCCTGACAACCCCCAGACCGAACAGGTGAGAGACATGACCATCCCCCCGAATGCCAGGTACGTGATCGTCGGCGCCGGGATCCACGGGCTGTCGACCGCGTGGCACCTCGCCACGGAGCTGCGGGAGCGCGGCCTCGGGGATGGCGGCGACGTCCTGGTCGTCGACAAGACCGACATCGGCGCGGGCGCCTCGGGCGTGGCGTGCGGGGTGATCCGCAACAACTACTTCCAGCCCGCGATGCGCCGGTTGATGGCGCACTCGGTGGACGTGTGGGAGTCCGACCCGGAGGCGTTCTCGTACCACGGCGTCGGCTACATCCAGGCCGCTCCCGACGCCATGCGCGACGACGTGGTGCAGATCCACGCCGAGCAGCAGGCGATCGGCTACGAGTCCGTGCTCGTCGATGGCGTCGAGGCCTGCCACGAGTACATGCACGAGATGTTCTCGGACTGGCAGGCGCCCGGCGTCTCGGTGATCCTCCACGAGAAGCGCGGGGGATACGCCAACAACGTGGCATCCCTGCGGGGTCTGGCGGACAAGGTGCGCGACGCCGGGGTGACGATCGCGACCGGCGTGACCGTCACCGGCATGCGGCTGGAGAGCGGCCGGGTCGCGGCGGTGGAGACCGACGCCGGGGCGATCGGGTGCGAGCACGTGGTCGCCGCGGCCGGCCCGTGGGTCCGCGACCTCTGGGCCATGCTCGACCTGCCGAGCACCGTCACGGTCCGCACGCCCGAGGGACGTGTCATCCCCGACGCGCCCATGTGGACCTACTGGGCACTGCAGGAGGGAATCCTCGACGTCGACCCCCAGGAGTTCATGGACAACCGGGGCGAGTTCCCGCCGGTGATCCACGTCGACTCCGACGCGCCGCTCTACGACGACGTCGACGGGACGTTGATCACCGACCGGATCTGGGGCATCTACTACAAGCCCGACTTCCACTTCGGTGGCGTGCAGGGCGGCGCCTCACCGGAGCCGATCGGCCGCCCGGCCGACACCGTCGCGGTCGACCCGTACGGGACGGCGAGCCCGGAGTTCGTCGTCGGCGAGGACTTCGTCCGGATGTGGACCTCCGCGCTGGCCGCCTGCCACAAACGCTTCGAGGGACGTCGCGACATCTACCGCAAGGAGCCCTCCGGCGGGATCGGCGCCTTCACCCCGGACAGCTTCCCGGTGTTCGACACGTTCCGGGAGAACGCCTACGTCATCGCCGACTCCAACCACGGCTACAAGATGATCGGGGTCGGCGCCCTCGTGGCCCGCGAGCTGCTCGGCGAGCCCCAGGAGCTGCTCGAGCCGTTCCGCCTCGCCCGGTACGAGCGCGGGGAGCTGCACCCGACCAGCCACTCGCCGTTCCCCTGGAGCTGATCGCAGAGCCCTGAGCTGCCGAGATCGGACTAGGGCGTGACGATGGCGAAGTCGGGGTCCGGCGCGTCGGTCAACGCGGTCAGGCGCGCGAGGACGCCCGCGTCCCCGGCCAGCTCGACGCCGTCGGTGGCGCCCGAGGAGAGCAGGGCGAGCAGCTGCGGGCGCGTCAGCGTCACGGCCAGGTCCGCGTCCCGCTTCGCTGCCGTGGGGTGGTGGATGAGAGCGCCGTTGCTCACCTCCATGTGGAAGTGCTCGCCGGTGTCGCTCAGGGTCCAGCCGATCGCGAACGCCTCGTCCCAGGCCTTCTCCCCGACGACACGGATGGCCACCGAGTCGAACAGCTGGGTGACGGTCAGGGCCGGCGCCATCCCCGACGAGTCGAGCTCGGTGTGCCCGATCGACGTCGCACGGAGCTCGTGGGCGCCCGTGAGGTAGGCGTTGCGCCACGTCGCGTTCTCGGCGCCGTAGCCGAGCTGCTCCAGGACCTCGGCCAGCACCTCGCGGGCCGCCCGGTCGTCCGGCTCGGCGAAGACGGCGTGACTGGCGAGCTCGGCGGCGAAGCGCAGGTCGCCGTCGGCGCCGAACCGCCGGGCGGCGGCGACGGCGGCCTCCTGGCCGCCCAGCGCGGCGACGTAGCGCTTGCCCGCCGCCTCGGGCGGGTGCTGCCAGAGGTGGGCGGGGTTCGCGTCGTACCACCCGAGATAGCGCTGGTAGATCGCCTTGACGTTGTGGTTGACCGACCCGTAGTAGCCGTGGGTGTGCCAGGCCCTCTCCAGGGCCGGCGGCATCTCGATCATCTCGGCGATCTCCGCGGCGACGTAGCCCTTGTTGATCAGCCGCAGGGTCTGGTCGTGCAGGTAGGCGTAGAGGTCCCGCTGCTCGGTCAGGTAGCCGACGATGTCCTCGGTGCCCCAGGTCGGCCAGTGGTGCGAGGCGAACACGACGTCGCTGTCGCGGGCGAAGAGGTCGATCGCCTCGGCCAGGTAGCGCGACCAGATGCGGGGGTCACGCACCTGCGCGCCCCGCAGCGTCAGCAGGTTGTGGAGGTTGTGGGTGGCGTTCTCCGCCATGCACAGCGCCCGCTTGTCGGGGAACGCGAGGTTCATCTCGGCCGGGCACTCGGTGCCGGGGGTCATCTGGAAGACCATCCGCACCCCGTCGACCGTCTCCTCCTGGCCGGTGTGCGTGATCTCCAGGGTGGGGGCGATCAGACCAGGGGTCCCTGTGGAGCCGCCCGCGCCGAGACCGACGCCGAGCGTCCCGGTCGCGCTCTTCGCGAGGTGGACCGCGGCGTAGTAGTAGCTGCGGCGCAGCATGGCGACGCCGGCGTAGACGTTCTCCGACACCGCGTGCTCGAGGAAGTGCTCGGGGGCGATGATCGGGACGTCGGTGGCGGCGTCGACCACCCCGAGGACGCCGCCGAAGTGGTCGATGTGCGCGTGGGTGTAGATCACCGCGGACACCGGGCGGTCGCCGCGGTGCCGGCGGTAGAGCGCCAGCGCGGCGGCCGCCGTCTCGGCCGAGATCAGGGGGTCGATGACGATGATGCCGCGGTCGCCCTCGACGAGGGTCATGTTGGACATGTCGAAGCCGCGGACCTGGTAGATGCCCTCGCTGACCTCGTAGAGCCCGTGCTTCGCGGTGAGCTGCGCCTGGCGCCAGAGGCTGGGGTCGACGGTGTCCGGACAGTCGGCGTCGAGGAACGCCCACTGGTCCATGTCCCACACGACGCGGCCGTCCGCGGCCGTGATCACCATCGGCTCGAGGGTCCCGATCAGGCCGCGGTCGGCGTCGGCGAAGTCGCGCCGGTCCGAGACGTCGCCGCCGCGTGGTCCGTCCGTCATCAGCATGGTGCAGAGCTCCTGGGGCAGGTGACGGCGCCGGGGCGCGATCGGCGGGTGGGACGGGACCGGCGGCGGTGCTCGGGGCGGCCCGACATGCCGGTGACGTTAGGAACCCGGGCCGCGATCCGGTTCACCCGCGCGGGATGAGTGGCGCGGTGCGCGGTGCGCTCATCCCCCGCGGGGGAGCCGCACCGCCCGTGGGCCGCCCTACTCTTCCGGCATGGTCGAACGCACCGCCACGACTCCGGCGAGGTCGGGCGAGCACGCCGCCGGCCGGGTCCGTGCCGCGATCTACGGCACCGTGATCGCGATGTCGGTGCTCGCCTACCTCGGCGACCACGAGCCGGGGCCGTGGGTGACGGCGCTGACCGTCGCGGGCACCGGCATCGTGATCTTCCTGGCCGAGGCGTACGCCGAGGTGGTGGGCCGTGCCTACACCGGCGTCGCGGCGCCGTCGGCGCAGGAGGTCCGGGCGGCGCTGCAGCACAGCTCCTGGGCTGCGGTTCCCGGATTCGTGGCAGGCGTCGTCCTGCTGGTGCTGGCGCTGCTGCGCGTCGACCTCTCCACCCGCATCGACATCACGCTCTGGGTCGGGGTCGCGGCGCTCGCCGTCTGCAGCGCCCTCGCCGGGCGCGGCACGCACCGTCCACCGGCCGTCCGGGTGGCCTGGACCGTCGCGTCGATCCTCGTGGGTTCGGTCATCGTCGCGCTCAAGGCCGCGGTGCACTGAGCCGCGGTGCACTGAGCCGCGGTGCACTGAACGGGGACGCCGTGGTGTCGACCGGGACGGCAGAGCCGACGTCTACCCGCTCGTGGAGCGCGGCTCCGGGTGGGTGACGTGGCTGTCGTCGAACCCCCGGCTCGACGCCATGCGGCGGGCGAGCTCGGCGCCGGCGTCCATGTGCTGGGCGATCGCCTGCATGGAGTGGCCCGGTCCACCGGCGGCCGGCGGCTGGAGATCGACCGAGCGCAGGAGCCGGACGGCGGCGTCGAGCATCGCCGCCACGGCCTGGGCGACGTCGGGCTTGCCGACCTCGCTGACCTTGTCGGCGGCCGGCCGGGCATCGCGTCCGGCGGCCAGGGCGCGGGCGGCCTCGTCGAAAGCTGTGATCGCTACGTGCTCAGCGCTGTCCATCGAGGGGCATTCTGGCCGAACCCCCCGAGGACCGCGCGTCGATCGTCGCGCGTCGGGGGAGGCCCGACCGGGCACACCCCGACCGTGTTTCGGAGCCACGCCGCGGGCGGAGTGATCGTCGATCCGCAGGGCCGGGTGGTCGTCGTCCGTCAACGGGCGCGGACGTGGTCGCTGCCCAAGGGCCACGTCGAGGCCGGCGAGGGCGTGCTCGACGCGGCGCGGCGCGAGATCGACGAAGAGTGCGGGCTCGGCGACCTCGAGCTCGTGCGCGAGCTGGGGTCGTACACCCGGTGGGGCTTCGGCCACGGTCTGCCCGAGCGCAAGACGATCACGTTGTTCCTGTTCCGCAGCTCCGAGACCGCCCTGCAGCCCCGGGATCCGGCCAATCCGGAGGCGCGGTGGGTGCCGCAGGACGAGGTCGCGGGGACGCTCTCGAACCCGGCCGACGCCGAGTTCTTCCGGGGGCACGTGCTGCCGCTGCTCGCCGGGACCTGAGGCGCCCTGCCTACTCCGCCCGGACCAGCCCCCAAGGCGTTCGGAGCCACCTCGCGGCGTCGTGTGATCGACGGGGGTTTTCCGGGGTACCGCCTGGCCCGGGCGGTTCAGCAGCAGCCGGTCACGACTTCCGGGCCTGTTGCAGGAGACCCCCCATGGCTACCGCCGATCGTCACGTACCCCTGTCATCGGAGGCGCCGTCGCGTCGTGACGGGGCCGTCATCGCCGTCCGTCCGGTCGACGCCGCGCACGGCGTGATCGTCACCGTCTCCGGTTCGGTGAGCGCACCGGACGCCACGGAGCTCGGCGAACACCTCCGGCGCGAGTTCGACCGCGAGCCCAGCGTGGTCGTCGTCGACCTGTCGGCCGTCCCTGCCTGCGACGGCGCCGGCCTCGAGGTCCTGTCGCAGGTCCGGGACCGAGCGCGGACGAGCGGGATCGCCCTGCACCTGGTCCATCTCGGGGCCCCCGACGCCAGGGCGTGGCTCGCCGACGCCCGCCTGCTCTGAGGCAGACCAGCCGAGGGCTGGTCTATCGGCGTGTCCCGCCCGCCTCGGGGCGGGAGCCGGAGGTGTCGGCGTTGTCGAGGAGCCACTGCGCGACGGCGGTGAGCTTCAGGTTGGTGTCCTGGGAGGACTTCACCAGCATCTGGAAGGCGCCCTCGTCGTCGACCTTGAAGCGCTCGCGCAGCAGACCCTTGGCCTGCCCGATGAGGTCGCGGCTGTCGACCGCGCGCTGCAGGTGGATGGCGGTGTTCGCGCCGTAGAGCAGCACGGCGGCCTGGATGCCGAACAGTCCGGCCAGCGTCTGTGCTTCGTCGTCGAAGGCGTCGGGTTCGGCCGAGTAGAGGTTCAGCGCGGCCCGGATGCCGCCGTCGACCGAGAGCTGCGTCGACATCAGTCCCCGGTAGCCGGCTTCGGCGGCGTAGGGCGAGAACCGTGGCCAGCGGTCGGCGTCGGCCCCGGCGAGGTCCTGGGCGACGACGGTGCCGGTCTCGGGTGGGTCCTCGATCGCGGTGATGCACGGGCCCTCGTGGAGCTCGCTCTGCTTCTCGTCGAGCTTGCGGATGCTCTCGCTGGTGGGGTGGCGGGTCTCGACGCGGCCGTGCTCGGTGATCGAGATGCTGCCCGCGTCCACCGCGGGGACGGTGGTGACGGCCGAGGCGACGATCTGCTCGAGGGTCTGTTCGAGGTCGCGGACGCTGCGGCGCTGGGCCAGGTCCTGGGCCGCGGTGCGCAGCGAGGCGACGAGGTGATCGTGGTGCCCGGAGGTCATGGGTGCTTCCCGCTCGTCGAGGGCCGGTGGGCACGAGGCGCGAATGATCGAGCGCGCTGATCGGCAGAGCCGATGCGACATGCGCGGCGATCTGCCCTGTCGACCGGCTGGCGGAGGTCGGGGATGCACATGACGTACGGGACTGGAGAAGAGCTGCAGAGCAGGCGCCCCGTGTCCGGGTCACGGCCGTGCGGTCGACCTGTGCCACACCGTACAGCTCTCCGTCCCCGCTGGTGGGGCGGCGCGACCCCGCCCCCGCGGCGCCTCGCGGCGTGCGCGGAAGCGGGGCCGGCCTCTCCGGCTGCGCTGGTGAACCGGACCTGCGGCGTACTCGCGCACACCGTCCGGTCCGGCTCCAGCCCACAGGCGGCAGAGGTGATCTACCCCGAGACGTTGATCGTTCTAACCCACGAGCCGTGGCTCCTCCGCGTTGCTCGCGCCGCCGATCGCGGCGTCGCCGTCCCTGTTCGGCCGAGAGCGAACCCTCGCCTCCGGGCGCGGCACGCTGGCTAGCGTCGGCGCATGGTCGCCACGCGCGAGGTCACGTACGACGCCGACGGTCTGGTGATGGTCGGGCACATGGCCCGACCGGATGGTGCGGGACCGTGGCCCACGGTGCTGATCGGCCACGACGGGATCGGCCTCGACGACTTCCAGCGCCGCCGCGCCGACCACCTCGCCGAGCGCGGCTACCTGGCCCTGGCGATGGACTACCACGGCGGTCGGTGGTTCGGCGGTGCTCCGGAGGCGATGCTGGAGCGGGTCCTGCCGCTGATCGGCGACCCCGACCGGATGCGGGCCGTCGGGCACGCCGCGCTCGACGTCCTGCTCGCCGAGCCCGGTGCCGACCCGAGCCGGCTCGCCGCCCTGGGGTACGGCGCGGGTGGCTCCGTCGTCCTCGAGCTCACCCGTGCCGGAGTGCCGTTCCGCGGTGTCGCCGTCGTCCATCCCGGCCTGCCGCCGGCCCGCGTGGAGGACTGGGCCGCGGTCGGCGCCACGTTCCTGCTCGCCACGGGCTCGGAGGACCCGCTGTGCACACCGGACCAGGTCCTGGCGTTCACCGCGGCGTGGCAGGAGGCCCGGGTCGACTGGCGGGTCCACATCTACGGCGGCGCCCAGCACGCGTTCTGGGCGGCGCCGACCCACTCCGACGGTTCTCCGGCCGAGGGCACGACCCACGCGATGCCCACGGTGCCCGGGGTGGCGCACCACCCCGCCCACACCGCCCGCGCGTGGCGGGCGGTGCTCGACCTGCTGGACGAGACGATCGGCGAGCTGTCGCCCGCACCGTCCGGCCGACGCTGATCAGCTGTCGGCGCGCCGCGCACCCCTGGCGCCGGGCTCCGTCGCCGGTCAGGCTCCACGCCGTGCGGGCACCCTCGGCCCACCTGGCCAACCTCGACCTCAACCTGCTGGTGTCGTTGCGGGAGCTGCTGCGCGAACGGAACGTCACGCGGGCCGCCGCCCGCATCGGGGTGTCCCAGCCGGCCGCCAGCGCCGCGCTGTCCCGGCTCCGTCGCCACTTCGACGACGAGCTGCTCACCCGGCACGCGGGCGGCTACGTCCTCACGCCTCTCGCGGTCCAGCTCGCCGACCAGGTCGAGGGGGTCTGCACCGCGGCGGAGCGCCTGTTCGGCACCGGGCACCACTTCGACCCCCGGGCCTCGCGCCGCGGCTTCAGCCTGCTCATCGCCGACTACACCGTCGCCGTCCTCGGGACTACGCTGTCCGCGGCGCTCGCCCGGCGCGCGCCCGGGGTGGAACTGCGACTGCGGCTGGTGCGCGAGTCCTTCTCCGCCGACATCGGCGAGACGATCAGGCTCATCGACGGCATGATCGCGCCACCCGCCGCGCGCTTCGACCGCCCGGACCTGCGCTCGGTCGACCTCTTCACCGACCGTTGGGTGCTCCTGATCGACGCCGCGAACCCCGCCGTGCACCAGGAGCTGACCCCGGCACGGCTGGCCGTGATGCCCTGGGTCGTGCCCTTCGCCCCGGAGCGCGGGTTCTCCGCCGCGGCGCCCATCACCCGCCAGTTCACCCGGCTCGGCGTCGAGCCGGACACCCGCGTGCGGGTGGAGAGCTACCTCGCCGTACCCCACCTCGTGGCCGGCACCGACCGGGTCGCGCTGGTGCAGGAACGGCTCGCCCGCGACGTCGCCGCGGGCCTCGGGCTGGTCGTCCGCGAGTGCCCCGGCACCGCCGACGAGGACGGCGCCGGCACGATCTGCGAACGGTTCTGGTGGCACGCCGACCTCGACAACGACCCCGCGCACCGCTGGCTGCGGTCCCTGCTCGTGGAGCTGTCGGCGGAGCTGTGAGCCCCTGACCTGGGGGTATCGACGCCGTTGATGCCCGTGCAGGCCGGTTGTCTATTTCCGTGTGGTCCAGAGCACTGCCTAGCGTGCGTGACATGCCACACCCGCTCACCGACCTCCCGGTCCGCACGGTGGTGCGGGAGGGGCCGGCCCATCCCGCCGATCCGGCCGACCACCGGGTCCGCGCCGACGTCTGCGTCGTCGGGGCCGGCATCGCCGGACTGTCGGCGGCGGTGGAGTCGGCGAAGCTCGGTCGTGACGTCGTCCTCGTCGACTCGCTGCCGGTGCTCGGCGGTCAGATGGTGAACTCGCTGATCGGCCTGTTCTGCGGTGTCTTCGGCAACGCGCCGCAGCACCGCCGGCTGACCTACGGGCTCCTCGAGGACATCTTCGCCGACCTCGGTGCGAGCGGGGACCTGTTCTACCGCGTCGGCCACACGACGACCGTCGGGTACGACGAGGTCCGCCTGGGCCGGTGGGTGGAGGACACCGTCCGGGCCCACGGGATCAAGGTGCTCACCGGGGCGTCGCTCGCCGGGGTCGATCGCGAGGGCGACCGTGTCGTCGGCGCCCGCTTCGCCACCCGGTACGGACCCGTCGACGTGCGTGCCCACGGCTTCGTCGACGCGAGCGGCGACGCGGCGCTGAGCTGGGCGGCCGGGCTGCCCTGCCGCCTGCCCGACCGAGAGATCTACGGGAGCCAGCAGCTCGTCGTCGAGCACCTCGACGAGTCGGAGCCGCCCGACCCCGCGGACCTCTCCGCCCGGGTCGGCGCGAAGGCCGCCGAGTACGGCCTGCGCCGCCACGACGGGCTCGCGTTCTTCTTCCCCGGCCGGGGAACCGCCGTGCTGAACATGACCCACATCGAGGCGCCGCTCGACCCGTTCGCGGCCGCCGAGGCCCAGCTGGAGGGCAAGGCCCAGGCCGACCGGGTCGTCGAGTTCCTGCGGGCCGAGTTCCCCGAGGTCTTCGGCAAGGCCGCCGTCCGCTCCTATGGGCTGCCCGGGCGTCGTCAGACGCGCTGGGTGCAGGCCGTCCACCAGCTCACCGTCGACGAGGTCCGGGCGGGGGTCCGCTTTCCGGACGCCGTCGCCCGCACGGCCTGGCCCATCGAGCTGCACGACACCCCGGACGGCTACGTCTGGGAGACCTTCGGCGAGGACCACCTGCACTACGTGCCGCTGCGCTCGATGGCGCCTCCCGAGGTCGCGAACCTGCTCGTCGCCGGGCGCTGCGTGGACGGCGACGCGGCCGCGCTGTCGAGCGTGCGCGTGATGGGGCCCTGCGCCGCGATGGGCCACGCCGCCGCGCACGCCCTCGACATGGCGGGTCCCGACGGCAGCGTGCACGCGGTGCACGCCGATCGGGCCGCCGAGCTCCGCGACCGCATCCGGGAGAACGTCGATGACTGAGCCGAGCCAGCGATGATCCTCACCGACGACGAGCAGCGCATGCGCGACGGCGCGGAGGGCCCGGCGGTGGCGGCCGCGATGGACCTGCTGGTGCGCTACGGGCAGGCCCTCGACGCCGAGCGCCTCTGCACCGTCCGCAACGTCGCGGGCACCACCACCCAGCCCTCGCCGGTCAAGGCCCGTCTGGTCGCCGAGGGCGGCTGGGACCGTGCGTTCTCGATCATCAACCTCGACGCGGACGAGACGCTGCCGATCCCGCCGATGGCCGTGCCGACCTGTCAGCTGCAGCAGGGCTTCGGGCCGGACTCGGTGGGCACGGTGCCCTACCCGCCGGAGTTCGTGGAGCTCCAGACCGACGGGGAGGCCTTCGTCGGCGCCCGCGGGGTGTCGGTGCTCGCGACCTGCACGCCCTACCAGGTGGGCAATCTGCCGGTGCGCGGCGAGCACTGCGCGTGGATGGAGTCCTCGGCCGTCGTCTACGCCAACAGCGTGCTCGGGGCCCGCACCAACTGTGAGGGCGGCGCCTCCACCGGCGCAGCGAGCCTCACCGGGCGCATCCCGTGCTGGGGTAACCACCACGACGCCCACCGACTCGGCACCCACCTGGTGCGGGTGGACACGCCGGTCTCCTCGTTCCGGGACTGGGGGCTGCTCGGCTACGCCGTCGGCGACGTCGTGCAGGAGGCCCGCCCGGTGATCACCGGCGACCACGCGCTGCCCGACCTCACCGACCTCAAGCACTTCGGCGCCGCCGCGGCCTCGTCGGGCGGGGTCGAGATGTACCACGTCGTCGGCGTAACCCCCGAGGCCCCGACGGTGACCGCGGCGTTCGGCGGCCGCCGGGTGCCCGAGCCGGTGGTGTTCGGCGAAGCCGAGAAGCGGGCCGCGTACGAACGCCTCAACGACCAGGGCAGCGACACCGACGTCGACTTCGTGCTGCTCGGCTGCCCGCACGCGTCGCTCGACCAGATCCACGACGTCGCCCGGGCGCTCGACGGGCGTCGCCTGGCCGACGGCACCCAGCTCTGGATCATGGCGCCGCGGGCGCTCGCGGTGGTCGCCGAGCGCTCCGGTCACACCGCCGTCATCGAGGCCGCCGGCGGGCGGGTACTCACCGACTCCTGCCCGGCCATGTCGCGCGCCGCGCCCCTCGGTACCCGGGTGTTCGCCACCGACTCGGCCAAGCAGGCGCACTACCTGCCCGCCATCCTCGGCATCCAGGCCTGGTTCGGCACCACGGCCGAGTGCGTCGACGCCGCGGTCACCGGCCGCTGGCGCGGGGACCTCTCGTGACGGGCCTGCGACCGGCCCCGGCCCGGGTGGTGCTGCGCGGCCGGACCGTCGTGCCCGGCGTGGTCACCGGCGAGGTGCTCGTCTCGCCGGAGACGATCTCGGGCTGGGGCGGCATCGACCCGGCCACCGGGACGATCACCGAGGCGCGACACCCGCTGGCCGGGGTCTGCTTCACCGGCCGGATCCTCGTCTTCCCCGGCGCCAAGGGTTCCTCGGGCTGGTCGGGCTTCTTCCAGACCACGCGGCTGCTCGGGACCGCGCCGATCGGGATGGTCTTCGCGGTCACCACGACGAAGGTCGCCCTCGGGGCCGTCGTCACCCGCGTGCCCGCCCTCGCCGACCTCGACGACGACCCGGTCGCCGTGCTGCGCACCGGCGACCGGATCCGGCTCGACGCGACCGCGGGTGTCGTCGAGCTCCTGGCGCGCACCGAGGAGGAGCCGTGAAGGTCGCGGTGATGGGCGCCGACGAGCTCGCGCCCGGCGAGCACCGGGTGGTGCAGGTGGGCCGGCGCTCGATCGGGATCTTCCGGGTGGGCGACGAGTACCACGCGCTCGCCGACCACTGCCCGCACCAGGGCGGGCCCCTCTGCCGGGGCCGCGCCGCGCCCCTCGCCGTGGCCGGCGCGCCCGGCGAGGTCGCGCTCGACCCCGACCGAGTGTTCGTCGCCTGCCCCTGGCACGGCTGGGAGTACGACGTCACCACCGGCCGGTCCTACTTCGGTCCGGGCGAGGCGCCCGTCCGCAGCTACGCCACCGAGGTCGTCGCCGTCGACCCGGCCACCGGGCGCGTCCCCGGGCCCTACGTCGCCGACACCTACGCGGTGACCGTCGAGGACCGCGTGGTCGTCGTCGACACCGCCGCACGTCGCCCCACCGACCCGGAGGAGACCGCATGACCACCGTCTCCGCGCCCGGCACCCACGCCCCCGCCGAGGGGCCGGGTCCTGCCGCGCCGCGACCCGCGGGCCGCCGCCCCCGCACCGCCGTCGTCGACGCGGACATCCACCCCGCGGTGGTCCCGGCGCGGCTGGCCGTCGAGCTGCCCGCGCCCTGGCGGCGGCGCTACGAGCGCTTCGGGGTGCGCGGGGCCCCGCCGCCCGCGATCTACCCACGGGTGCGCAACGGCGGCATGCGCGCCGACGCCCACCCGTCGTCGGGCCCGCCCGGCAGCGACCTGGGGCTGCTGCGCGAGCAGCTGCTCGACGCCTACGACCTGGTCGCCGGCGTGCTGATCCCGCTGCAGGGCCACACCTGGGGCGCCGAGGAGCCCGCGTACGCCGCTGCCCTGTGCCGCGCGCTCAACGACATCCAGGTCGCGGACTTCCTCGACCCCGAGCCCCGGCTGCGCGCCAGCATCTGCATCGCGCACGAGTCGCCCGAGCACGCCGTCGCCGAGATCGAGCGGCGCGCGGGCGACCCCCGCTTCGTCCAGGTGCTCTTCCCCAGCGGCTCGCACCTGCCGGTCGCCGACGCCAAGTACCGGCCGATCTACGCCGCGGCCGCCGCGGCCGGGCTGCCGATCGGGATGCACCTCGGCGGGACCGAGGGCCACCGCGGCGACGGCTGGCCGTCGTTCTACCTCGAGCAGCACGGCTGGTACGGCAACGCGATGGCCATGGCCCTCACCTCGCTCGTCGCCGGCGGGGTGTTCGACGAGCTCCCCGACCTGCGGCTGGTGCTCGTCGAGGGCGGGATCACCTGGCTGCCGTCGCTGCTGTGGGGCCTGGACTCGGGGTGGGCCGTGTTCCGCGACGACGTGCCGGGGCTGCACCGCCCTCCGTCGGAGATCGTCCGCGAGCACTGCTGGTTCACCACCCAGCCGATCGACGAGCCGGAGAACCTCGCGCACCTCGCGACGACGCTGCGCCACGCCGGCCTGACCGACCGGATCCTGTTCGCCTCGGACTACCCGCACTGGGACTTCGACGACCCGGTGACCGCGCTGCGGGTGCTCCCCGCCGACGTCCGGCGCCCGATCATGGCCCGCAACGCGGCGGCGCTCTACGGCGTGGATCTCCCCGGGGACGCCCCGTGAACGCCGGGGGAGCGGTCGACACCGACACCCACGTCGCCCCGGCGTCCCTGGCCGACCTCGCGCCGTACCTGCCCGCCTACTGGCGCGACTACGTCGAGGGTGCCGCGCTGCGCCTGGACCCGACGCAGGCCGGCGCCTACCCGCCGGGCGCCGTGACGGACCCGGCGCCGGCCGACGTGGCGACGCTGCGTGCCCAGGTGCTCGACGTGCCCGCCCCCGGCGGAACGCCCGTCGACGTGGCGGTCCTGAGCGCGACCTCCGCGTTCGACGTCAGCCGCAACCCCTATTACGACGCGGCGCTGTGCCGGGCCCTCAACGACTGGGTCACCGCGACGTTCCTCGACCACGACCCCCGGCTGCGCGGCAGCATCGCCGTCCCGTCCGGCGATCCGGAGGCCGCCGTCGAGGAGATCCACCGCCGGGCCGGCGATCCTCGGTTCGTGGAGGTCGTGCTGCCCGTGCGCGGGCACGACCACCGCTACGGGCACCGCCGGTTCCTGCCGGTGTTCGAGGCGATCGCCGAGCACGGCCTCGTCGCCGGGCTGCACGCCTGGGGACGGGCCGGCTCCGCCGCGACCACCACCGGGTTCACCCACACCTATCTGCAGGACTACCTGGCCCAGGGGCAGATCGCCCAGGGGCAGCTGACCAGCCTCGTCGTCGAGGGGGTGCTGGGCCGGCTGCCCGCGCTGCGGGTCGTCGTCGCCGAGTGCGGCTTCTCCTGGCTGCCACCCCTGCTCTGGCGCCTGGACAAGGAGTGGAAGGGCATCTGGCGCGAGGTCCCCTGGGTGACCCGCCCGCCCTCGGAGTACCTGCGCGAGCAGGTCCGCCTCACCTCGACCCCGGCCCACCTGCCGGCCGACCCGGACGAGCTCGCCGAGGCCCTCGAGATCCTCGACCCGGCCTCGCTCGTCCTCTACGCCGGCGATCACCCCCACGTCCACGGCGACGGCACGGAGCGCCTGCTCGCCGCACTCGGTCCGGCCGACCGCGCCGCCGTCCTCGGCGGGACCGCGAGGACCTTCCTGCTCGAGCGGGGCGCCCCGGCCCCACCCCCCGGGACCCGTTCGCCCACGACCCGACCGCACCGTCGCGAGGAGGCTCCCCGATGATCCCCATCCGAGCTCGACGAGGACGGCTGCTGCGCCTGCTCGCCGTGGTGCTCGCCGCGTGCGCGGTGGTCACCGCGTGCGGCGGCGGCGACACCACCGACGACGGCCGCCAGCGCATGACGTTCCTGAACATCCTGCCGCTGGAGTCGCTGTCCTACTCCGCCGAGCTGATCGCGGACACGCAGGGGTTCTTCGCCGCGCGGGGACTCGACGTGACCTTCGAGACCACCCAGGGTTCCGCGCCCGCCATCCAGACCGTGCTGGCCGGATCGGCCGAGGTGACCCGGATCGGCGACATCGAGACGATGATCGCGGCCGGCAACCGCAACGCCCCGCTGGTCGCCTTCGGCGAGGTCATCCACCGCGGGACCATCCGCATGGTCTCCGCGGCCGACGACCCGATCACCCAGGCGGCACAGTTCCGCGGCAAGCTCGTCGGCACCCCGTCCGAGGGCGGCACCAGCTCCATCACCCTCGACCTCGTCGCCGGATCGGCGGGGGTGCCGCCCGCCGAGGTCCGCCGCCAGGTCGTCGGGCTCGCCCCCGGGGTGTTCGACCTGCTGACCTCCGGGCGCATCGACGCCTACATCGTCTCGCTGGACACGTCCGTGCAGCTGCAGCGCACACGGCCCGAGGCCGTGGTGTTCGATCCCAACGACGCGATCAGCGCGGGCTCGCAGGTCTACGCGACCTCCCGGGCGACCGCGCAGGACCCCGCGGAGCGGGACAAGCTGCGTCGCTACATGGCGGCCATCGACGACGCCGTGCGGTTCATCGTCGCCGACGAGGCGAACGGCTTCCGGAACACCATGGCCGCGATCTCGTCGAAGTACCGGGTGCCGGCGCTGGGCGACCCGGAGACGGCGCGGCTGGCGCTCGCGGGCTACGTCGACTCCTACACCGGGGGCGAGACCCCGGTGGGGATCTCCCCGCAGCGCTGGCGGCAGACCTACGACGAGATCACGGGCATCGGCCAGCTGCCCCCGGGCCTGGACCCGGCGCAGTGGCTGGACACCGGGATCCCGCCGGCCGGGACCTCCTGAGGCCGGGACCGTGAGCACCGCGAGGACAGGAGCAACCATGACCCAGCAGACCGTGGTCCGGCGGTCGGAGCCCTTTCCGGTGGCACACCCCGATCCGGGGCGGGCGGTCGGCCTGCGCGTCGCGGGCGTCGACAAGGTCTATCCGACCCGCAGCGGGGAGGTGCACGCCCTCTCGGGGATCGACCTCGACGTCGCCGCCGGGGAGTTCGTCTCCCTGGTCGGGCGGTCGGGGTGCGGGAAGACGACCCTGCTGCGGGTGCTCTCGGGGCTGCTCGCGCCCACCACGGGCACGGTCGAGGCCGGGGGGCGCTCCGCGTGGGTGGGTGGTCGGCGCGACGACGCCGTGTTCGCCGAGTTCGGCCTGGTCTTCCAGGAGGCCAACCTGTTCCCCTGGTTCACCGTCGTCGACAACGTCGCCCTGCCGCTCAAGCTGCGCGGGGTGTCCCGCGGCGAGCGCCGGGCCCGCGCGATCGAGCTGTGCGCGACGGTCGGCCTGACCGGCTTCGAGGACTCCTATCCGCGGGAGCTCTCGGGCGGCATGCGCCAGCGCGCGGCGATCGCCCGGGCCCTGGCCTGCGACCCCTCGGTCCTGCTCATGGACGAGCCGTTCGGCGCGCTCGACGCAATGACCCGGGACCGGATGAACCTCGAGCTGCAGCAGATCCACGCGGTCTCCGGGGCGACGGTGGTGTTCGTGACGCACTCCATCTCGGAGGCCGTCTTCCTCGCGGACCGCGTGGTGCTGCTGACGCCGCGGCCCGGGCGCATCCGTTCGATCACCCCGGTGGACCTGCCCCGTCCCCGGGAGGCCGAGGTCGAGGCGACCGCCGGGTTCGGCGAGCTCGTCGTCGCCCTGCGCCGCGAACTGGACCAGGAGGACTGAGCCGTGACGACCATCGAGAGCAGGACCGACGGCGCGGTGACGGCGGCCGAGCCGACGGGCGAGACGGAGTCGCCCTGGATGCGGCGGCTCCCCTGGGTCTCGGGGCCGATCATGCTGCTCGCCCTCCTCGGGGTCTGGCAGTTCACGGTCTCCGTCGTCGGGGTCTCGGAGTTCATCCTCCCCTCGCCGGCCGCCGTCGCGGGGGCGCTGGGCGAGCTGCTCGCGGGCGACGACATCTGGGGCCACATCGGCATCACGCTGCTGGAGGTGGTCGCCGGGTTCGGCATCGCCCTGCTGGTGGGGGTGGCCGTCGGGGCGGTGCTCGGCCGTGTCGCCTGGTTGCAGCGGGCGGTGCAGCCGGCGCTGGTCGCCCTGCAGGTCGTGCCGAAGGTCGCCTTCGTGCCGATCTTCGTCATCTGGTTCGGCTTCGGGCCGACCTCGAAGATCGTCATGGCCGCCCTGCTCGCGTTCTTCCCGATCATGCTCAACGTGATGTTGGGCGTGCGCTCGGTCGACAGCGGTCACCGGGACGTCATGCGCGGGCTCGGCGCCGGACGCTGGGCGACGTTCCGCAACATGGAGCTCCCGACGACGCTGCCCTACGTGTTCGCCGGGGCCGAGGTCGCCATCGTGTTCTCGGTGATCGGCGCGATCGTGGGGGAGTACCTCGGCGGCAGCGAGGGCCTCGGCTACCTCGTCGTGTCGAGCCTCAACGCCCTCGACGCGCCACGGCTGTTCGCGGTGATCGTGCTGCTCGCCGTGATCGGGTCCCTGCTCTACGTCGCGGTCACGACGGTCAAGAAGCTCGTGATCCCGTGGCACGACTCCGTGCGCACGGGCGTCTAGCGTCCGGCGAGGACGCCGTCGAGCCAGCGGTACAGGCGCTGGTGGAACACCGCGCGGCCGGTCATCTCGCAGTGCCCGGTGACGTCGTCGTCGTGGCCGAACTCGACGAACTCGGTGGGGCAGGTGAGGTGGTCGGCGAGCTTCTGGGCGTCCGCGCTGATGTCGTCGCCTGCGGTGCGGCAGACGAAGGTCGGGCAGCGCACGAGGTGCTCGCGGCCCTTCATCGAGTACTCCCGCGCGAGCTCGACGTAGGCCATCGGGTCCTCGACGCCGTGCACCCAGAGGTTGCGCCGCAGCGCCCACCCCGCCGACGGCTTCTTCATCGTCGACTCGAGGGCCTTCTCCAGCACCGACAGCATGAGGCGGTTGCCGTCAGGGAGCTGGTGGGCGAGCACGCCGGGCATGCGGGCGATGACGGTGTCGTAGAGGTCGTAGGGCCCGGAGTCGGCGACGCAGGCGGCGAGGCGGTGCTCGCCGCCTGCCGCCCGCGGCGCGGTGTAGCCGCCGAAGCTCCAACCGATGAGCACGAGCCGCTCGGCGTCCACCTCGGGGCGGGCCACCGCGACGTCGACCACCGGCGAGACGACGTTCTCCCAGTCCGGGCGGAACGGGATCCCCTGGTCGAGGATCACCGAGCCCTGCCCGGGCCCGTCGAAGGCGAGGACGTGGTAGCCGCGCTCGAGCGCCGCGACCGCGTTGGCGAAGTAGAGCTCCTCGACGGTGCCGTCGTAGCCGTTGGTGAGGATGACGGTCGGGCGGGGCGTGTCGTCCGCCGCGTCCCCGGCGCGGAAGAAGTAGCCGGGCAGTGTGGTGTCCTCGTAGGGGATCGCGAGGATCTCGGGCGGCGCGTCCAGCAGCGCCGCACCTGCCCGGAAGGTCTCCGTCTGCTTGTGGGAGCTGCTGCGCAGCCGGTCGTCGACGGGCGTGCCCATGAGGAACAGCCCGGCCGTGCGGTAGTAGTTCGAGGCGCGCAGGTAGGCGTCCCGTGCGCTCACGGAGTCGCCGGCCGCCGCGCTCGCCACCGCGGCCTGCTCCACGCGTTCGGCGGTGGCGAGCCACTCGCGGTACCAGAGCTCGCCGTCGGTCGTCGTGATCCGCCGGGCGGTCTCCACGCACTCGCCGATCTCCGCCCCGCCCGAGCGGGTGTACGCGAGAGCGCGGACGAACTGGGCGTCGAAGAGGTCGTCGTGCAGGACCAGGGTCACCGGCGGTCTCCGTCTCGCGTGGGCGGGATGTGACCGGTCACCGTAGTCCGAACGGCCCAGTTCCGGATCTCGAACGCCTCCCTGCGGCGGTTCTGGATCGACTGGCTGGAGCTCTCCCGTTCGATCTCTCCGGAGTGTCGTGAGGGTTGGGCGGCCCGATCACTCCGACAGCACTGTCGGGAGATCGAACTGGAGAGCACGGACGACCAGGCAGCGCCGCCGCCGCGCCGCCCGACCGTGTCCGAACGCGCTCAGCGGGTCACGGCGTCGGACGTGGTGGCCCCCGGATCGTCGGCGAGGTCGTCGGACGACGTCTCCCGCAGCGAGACCGTGCAGACGATCGTGAGCAGGCAGCACGCCGCGAGGATGATCGCGACGGTGACGGATCCGCCGCCGCCGGCGAGCACCGAGGCGAAGACGACGGGCGCGATGCCCGCGCCGATCCCGGCGATCTGGTAGCCGAGCGACGCGCCGGTGTAGCGGGACCGGGTGGAGAAGAGCTCGGCGTAGAGCGCGGCGAGCGGCCCGTACATCGCGGGGTGCAGGACGCCCTGGCCGATGACCACCGCGAGGGTCAGCAGCAGCACCGCCCCGCTGTCGATCATCGGGAAGAGCAGGAAGGCGAACAGCCCCGTCGCGGCGGCACCGGCCAGCACCACCGGTCGCCGGCCGACGCGGTCGGACAGGGCCGAGAAGCCGATGATCCCGAAGATCGCGACCACCGAGCTGAGGGTGAGCGCGTTGAGCACGGTGGGGCGGGGGAAGCCCGCCTGCACGGCGTAGGAGATGACGAACGTCGTGAGCGTGCCCTGGACGGCGAACGCGGCGAACCCGACGCCGATGGAGAGCAGGAGGTTGCGCGGGTGGTGGCGCAGGACGTCCATCAGCGGCGGCGACGCCGGCTTCACCCGCGCGGCGTCCTCGAACACGGGGGTCTCCGCGACGCGGAGGCGGACGAACAGGCCGACGCCGAGCAGCACGACGCTGAGCAGAAATGGGATGCGCCAGCCCCAGACGAGGAACGCCGCCTCGCCGGTGAAGGACGCCGAGGCCGCCAGCACGAGGCTGGAGAGCACCAGGCCACTGGGCGCGCCCGCGTTGGTGAAGCTGGCCCAGAGGCCGCGGCGTGAGGTGGCGTGCTCGGCGGACATCAGGACCGCGCCGCCCCACTCGCCCCCGATCGCGATGCCCTGCACAACGCGCAGGAGCACCAGCAGGATCGGGGCCCAGACCCCGATCTGGGCGTAGGTGGGCAGGAGGCCGATCAGGGTGCTGCCCACGCCCATGATGCTCATGCTCAGCACGAGCATCTTCTTGCGGCCGATCCGGTCGCCGAAGTGACCGAAGATGATGCCGCCCAGCGGCCGGGCGATGTAGCCGGTGGCGAGGGTGCCGAAGCTCGCGACCGTGCCCACCAGCGGGTCGAGGTTCGAGAAGAAGACCTTGTTGAACACGAGCGCCGAAGCCGTCGCGTAGAGCAGGAAGTCGTAGTACTCGATGACGCTACCGAGGTAGCTCGACAGCACGGCTCGGCGGAGCTGTGGCCCCGATCGGTGGGTCTGAGTCATGGCGGGTGCCCTGTCTGCTCGTGGCGGGAGACGGCCGCAGGACCGGCGGAGTATCAAGGAACTTGACGTTAGAGAGCGCCTCCGGAGTGGTCAAGGCCACGTCCTATATCAAGTCTGTTGATATGCTGCCGGACGTGAGCGAACCCGCGACCCGGACCGCCGTTGCCGGCGGTCAGCGCCTGACGTACCTGGTCAAGCGCCTGGAGATGGCCGAGCGGTCGCGGATGGAGGAGGTCCTGGGGCCGCTCGGGATGTCGCTGCAGCAGTACACGGCGCTGTCGCTGCTCGAGCGCCGGGGCGGGCTGTCGTCGGCGCAGCTCGCACGGCGCCACTACGTCACCCCGCAGGCGATGCACCTGCTCGTGACGGCGATGGAGCGCGACGGCCTCATCGAACGTCGCGTCGACGGGGAGAACCGGCGGATCCTGCGGGCCTGGCTCACCGAGCGGGGCGAGGAGGCCCTCGTCGCGTGCCACCGGGCCGTGGACGACGTCGAGGGGCGCATGATCGCCGCGCTCGGTGACGACGAGGCCACGTCCTTCGCCCGGGCGCTCGAGCGGTGCCTCGCTGCGCTCGCGGAGCCCCGCGAGGGGCGCATCCCGCCCGCCGCGACCCCGTCCTGACCGCCCTGCCGGCCGCCGCGGCCGGCACCGACCACCCGTGAGGACACCCTGATGGACCTCGACCAGCTGGACGCCATCGACGTGCACGTCCACGTCGAGCAGGACAGCCACGGCTGCTTCTCCGTCGACCAGGAGCTGCTCGACGCGTCGGCGAAGTACTTCCGGGCCGACCAGGACCGCACGCCGACCGTGGCCGACATCGCCGAGCACTACCGCGCCCGGCGCACCGCCGCGGTCGTGTTCACCGTCGACGCGCCCGCCGGCACCGGACACCCGCCGCTGTCCAGCGAGGAGATCGCCGACCAGGCCGCCGAGCACCCCGACGTGCTCATCCCGTTCGGCTCCGTGGACCCGCACGCGGGCAAGGCCGCGGTGGCGCGGGCCCGGCGCCTCGTCGACGAGCACGGGGTGCGCGGCTTCAAGTTCCACCCCAGCCTGCAGGCGTTCGAGCCGAACGACGTGCGCTTCTACCCCCTCTACGACGCGATCCAGGAGCTCGGCGTCCCCGCGCTCTTCCACACCGGGCAGACCGGGATCGGCGCGGGCCTGCCCGGCGGACGGGGCATCAAGCTGCGCTACTCCGACCCGATGCTGATCGACGACGTCGCCGCCGACTTCCCGTACCTGACGATCGTGCTCGCGCACCCCTCGGTGCCGTGGCAGGACGAGGCCATCTCGATCGCCACGCACAAGCCCAACGTCTACATCGACCTCTCCGGCTGGTCGCCGAAGTACTTCCCGCCGCAGCTGGTGAAGGCGGCCAACTCGCTGCTGAAGCGCAAGGTGCTGTTCGGCTCCGACTTCCCCGTCCTCACCCCCGACCGGTGGCAGGCCGACTTCGCGAAGCTCGAGATCAAGGACGAGGTGCGGCCGCTGATCCTCAAGGAGAACGCGACGCGGATGCTCGGCCTGGAGGGCTCGGCCTCGTCCTGACCTGCTCTCGCCGACGTGACGCGCGGAGGCGCGCCGGCCGGGAGCTCAGACGCCGGCCCTCGCGGTGGCGGGAGCGCGGGCGATCAGCCGGGACGCGGCGATCGCTCCGACACCGGTCAGCAGGGTGATGATCACGAGGTAGCCCGACGCCCCGACGATCCCCAGGGGCGAGGCCAGCAGCAGCGTGACGATGATCGGGGCGAGCGCACCGCCGACGATCGACCCGAGCTGGTAGCCCACCGAGGCGCCGCTGTAGCGAATCGCGACGGGGTAGCACTCCGCGGCCAGGGCCCCGGACGGTCCCCACATCGGGGCCGACGCCCAGCGCGCACCGGCCACCGCGACGGCGATGAGGATCAACGACCCGCTCGCGAGCAGCGGCAGGAACGCGGCGGCGACGACCGCGGTGGCCAGGGCGCCGAAGAGGATCGTGCGGCCGTGCCCCCACCGGTCGGACGCGGCGGAGAACCACAGGATGATCGGCACCTCGATCACGGCGACGACCAGGACGATGCCGATGAGCGCGGCCCGCGGCAGCCCGAGCGAGCTGGTGCCGTACTGGATGGAGTACGTGGCGGCCATGTACCCGATGCCGGTGATCCCGGTGAACATCGCGATCCCGCAGAGCACCTGCGGGAAGTGGTGGCGCAGCACCGACCCCAGCGGCAGGGCCATCGACCCGGACTTCTTGACCGCGACGAACTCCGAGCTCTCCTCGATGCGCAGCCGCACGTAGAGCCCGACGCCGACGAGCAGCGCGCTGAGCAGGAACGGGATGCGCCAGCCCCAGGAGCCGAAGGCCTCGGTGGACATCGAGGCGGCCAGCACGAGGAACATCGCGTTCGAGGCGATCAGGCCGATCGGCACCCCGAGCTGGGGGAAGCTGCCGTAGAAGCCACGCTTGGACTCGGGCGCGTGCTCCACCGAGATGAGCACCGCGCCGCCCCACTCGCCGCCCACGGCGAAGCCCTGCACGAGACGCAGCACCACGAGCAGGATCGGGGCGAGCGCGCCGATCGTCGCGTAGGTGGGCAGGACACCGATGAGCGTGGTGGCCACACCCATCGTCACCAGCGTCGTGACGAGTGTGGCCTTGCGGCCGATCCGGTCGCCGAGGTGACCGAAGACCACGCCGCCGATCGGGCGGGCGAGGAACCCGACGGCGAACGTCGCGAAAGCCGCGAGCGTGCCGGTCAGCGACGAGACGTTCGGGAAGAACTGCGGCGCGAACACCGTGACGGCGGCGAGGCCGTAGATGTAGAAGTCGTACCACTCGATGGACGTGCCCACGAGGCTCGCGAAGGCGACCTTGCGGACCTCGCGCCCCGAGGGTGGTGCGGCGTCGGGCGGGGTGGTGGTCACGGGGCCCTCCTCGGGCATCGGGAGCGGGCGGGCATCAGGTGTCGGAATCGGGCGGGGGATCAGGCGGGGGATCGGGAGGGGATCAGGCGGGCAGGCGCGCGGGCCGGCGACCCGGGCGGGCGGCGAGGGCGTGCGAGACGCCGCTCGCGCTGGTGCGCACCAGCGGCGCGAGCACCGACACCGGCGGCGTGCCCCGGTGCGCGACCACCGACAGGGCGGCGACGACCTCGCCGGAGGCGTCCCGGATCGGTGCGGCGACGGAGACGGCGTCCGCGGTGACCTGCCGGTCGCTGACGGCGTAGCCGCGCTCGCGGACCGCGGCGAGCGCCTCACGGATGCGCACCGGGTCGGAGAGCGTCCACGGCGTGTGGCGCGGGAACGGCCCGGCGAGCACCCGCTCGACGACGTCGGCCGGCGCATGGGCGAGCAGCACCAGGCCCACGCCGGTGGCGGTGAGCGCGAACCGGCCGCCGACCCGGGTGAGCACCCCGACCGCGCGGGTGCCGGCGAGCCGCTCGACGTAGACGACCTCGTCCTCCTCGCGGACCGCCAGCTGCACGTTCTCGCGGGTCACCTGGCAGAGGTCCTCGAGGTAGGGCAGGGCGCGCTCGCGCAGCCCGGGCCCGCGCGGCGCGAGTGCGCCGACCTCCCAGAGCCGTAGGCCGATCTGGTAGCGCCCGGCGCCGTTGCGCTCGACCGCGCCCCAGGCCTCGAGCTCGGCGACGAGCCGGTGGGCGGTGGACAGGGGTGTCTCGGCGCGGCGGGCGAGCTCGCTGAGCGTCATCGTCGGGCGGTCGTCGGAGAACGCGGCGAGCAGCCCGAGCGCGCGGGCCACCACCGGGCCGGTGCTCGCGCTCCGGGCGGCCGCCAGGGCCGTGGGAGGCGGCGCGGTGGCGGGCGGTGCCGGGTCGGTGACGTCCATGTCAACTCCGGGTGTGCTCGAGGGCGCGTCGGAGTCTGCGGGACGCTCTGTGATCGACCCAACACACCTTTCCGGATGCCGGAAGGGCGGAATGGGTTCGGATGGGCTCAGGCGGGGACGAACCGGACCGGTACCGAGGCGAAGCCGCGCAGCCAGTTCGACAGACGCGGCGTGGACCCACCGGCCGGCTCGAGCCGTGCGACCCGCCGGGCGAGCGTCCCGAGCAGGGCCTCGGCCTCCATCCGCGCGATCACCTGGCCGACGCAGTTGTGCACGCCGGCCCCGAACGCGGTGTGGCCGGCGGCCCGACGGTGGAGGTCGAACGCGTCGGGGTCGTCCCAGCGTCGCGGGTCGCGGTTGGCGGCGCCGAGCATGAGCAGGATCTTGGTGTCGGGGGCGACCACGGCCCCGCTCTCACCACCGACCTCGACCTCGCGGGTGGCGGTGCGGCCGATCACCGGGCTGGGCGTGTGGAACCGCAGCCCCTCCTCGAACGCCGCCCGTGCGAGGCCCGGGTCGGCGTGCAGCGCCGCCCACTGCGCCGGCCGCCGCGCCAGCTCGTGGATCACCGACGCGAACGCCAGGATCGTCGTGTCGATCCCCGCGGAGAGGAAGGAGCGCACCAGGAGCGCGGCCTCGTCGGGGGTGATGTCGCCGGAGTCGACGTAGGCGTGGATGGCGGCCCCGATCCCGTCCGGGGCCAGGGCCTCGCGGCGCATCTGCCAGGCCACGTACTCCCGGGCGCCCTCGCCGCGGCGTTCGGCCTCGTCGCGCAGCACCCCCGGCGGGCCCATCGACTGGAAGTTGAGGTCGGCGTAGGGCAGCAGGTACTCGCGTCCCTCGGGCGCCATGCCGACCGCGTCGGGCAGCACCGTCATCGGGAACCGCTCGGCCACCGCGACCGCGGCATCGACCTCGCCCGCGGCCAGGGCGTCGTCGACGACCTCCTCGGCCGCGGCCGCGAAGCGCTCGGCCAGCCCGGCGAGGGCCCGCGGCTGCAGCACGCGGTTCATCACGCGGCGGGCGCGGGTGTGGGCGGGCGGGTCGGCGTCGAGCAGGACGCTCGGCGGGCGCCACGTCTCGCCGCGCCGGATGTCGGTGAGCCCGGTGCCCGCGGCCGACGACCACGTCGCCGGGTCGCGGAACGCCGCCGCCACCTCCTCGTGGTGGCCGGTGGCCCACACGCCGTGCGCCGGCAGCCACACGAACGGCGCCGCCTCGCGGATTGCGGCGTCGACCGGAAGCGGGTCGGCGAGCACGTCGAGGGCGAACGGGTCCACGTCCAGCTCCACCACGTCGTCATGACACCACCGCGCGGCCCGGTCGAGACATCGATCTCCCGGATGCCGGGAGGGTCGTGGCGGGTGGCCGCGGGGCGTCCGCACGCTCTGACGACCGCCACCACCGAGGAGCCGTCGTGACCGCCACCCCCAGCCCGCTGCGCGCCGCGCCCGAGACCTTCGCCCGCCGCGAGTGGCCCCGCGCCGCCTGGTACGCCGCCGCCTACGACGTCGAGGTGGGCGCCCACCTGCTCCCGCGCACCGTCGCGGGGGCGTCGCTCGTGCTGTTCCGGACGCCGTCGGGCGAGGCCCGCGCGCTGGAGAACGCGTGCTGGCACCGCCTGCTGCCGCTGTCGGAGGGCAAGCTCCTCGGCGACGAGGTGATGTGCGGCTACCACGGGCTGCGCTACGACGCCGACGGCCGCTGCACGTTCATGCCCTCGCAGAAGACGGTGAACCCGTCGGCGCGCGTGCGCTCGTATCCCGTCGTGGAGCGCCACCGCTTCGTCTGGGTCTGGACCGGCGACCCCGCCGACGCCGACCCGGCGACGATCCCCGACCTGCACTGGAACGACGACCCGGCCTGGGCCGGCGACGGGCGCCTGATCCACGTGGACTGCAACTACAAGCTGATCGTCGACAACCTCATGGACCTCACCCACGAGACGTTCGTGCACGGCGGCAGCATCGGACACCGGTCGGTGGCCGAGTCGCCGTTCGAGGTGACCCACGGCAAGGGCACCGTGACCGTCACCCGCTGGATGATCGACGTGGAGGCGCCGCCGTTCTGGGCGCGACAGCTCGAGTGGCGCGGGGCGCCGGCCGGGAACGTCGACCGTTGGCAGATCATCCACTTCACCCCGCCCGGGACGATCGCCATCGACGTCGGCGTCGCCCCCACCGGCACCGGCGCGCCCGAGGGCGACCGCTCGCAGGGCGTCAACGGCTTCGTGCTCAACACGATGACCCCGGAGTCGCCCACCTCCACGCACTACTTCTGGGCCTTCGCCCGCAACTACGCGCTCGGCGACCAGCGGATCACCACGCTGCTGCGCGACGGCGTCTCCGGCGTGTTCGCCGAGGACGAGGAGGTGCTCGCCGCCCAGCAGCGGGCGATCGACGCGCACCCGGACAAGGAGTTCTACAACCTCAACATCGACGGCGGCGCGATGTGGGCCCGCCGGATGATCGACCTGATGCTCGCCGCCGAGGACGACTCGTACGCCGAGGCCGGCGCGCAGGCCGAGCGCGACATCGCCGAGCACCACCGCGCCGACCCCGGCGACGGCGCGCAGCGCGAGGTCGCGCGGGCGCGGGCGGAGGCCGAGCGCGCCCGGAGCGGGTCGTGAGCAGCACCTTCGTCGGCGCCCGGGTCCGCGCGGTGCGGGCCGTGGCCGACGAGGTGCGCCAGGTGGAGCTCGTCCCCGACGACGGCGCCCGCGCCTACCCACCCGGCAGCCACCTGGACCTCGCGCTGGAGATCGACGGGCTCCCGGTGGTGCGGTCGTACTCGGTGGTCGGCGCGGCGCCCGAGGACGGCGCCTACCGCATCGCGGTGAAGCTGCTGCCGGACAGTCGCGGCGGTTCGCGCCGGGTGCACGGGCTCGCGGCGGGCGACCGCCTCGAGCTGCGTCACCCCACCAGCCACTTCGAGCTCGACCCGCGACGACCCGGCTACCTGCTCGTCGCCGGCGGCATCGGCATCACCCCGCTGGTGGGCATGGCCGAGGTCCTGACCCGCCAGCAGCATCGGACCGGGGCCCCGGTCCGCCTGGCCTACGCCGGACGCCGGCGCGCGGCGATGCCGTTCGTCGACCACCTGCGCGGGCTCCTCGGCGACGCCGTCGTCACCGCCGCGGGCGAGGACGGCGAGCGGCTCGACCTCGCCGCGGAGATCTCAGGCCTGCACCCCGACGGCGAGGTGTACGTCTGCGGGCCGCCGCGGCTCACCGACGCGGTACGGGCGTGCTGGGCCGCGCAGGGCCGCCCGGCGCGAAGGCTGCGCACCGAGACGTTCGGGACCGCCGGGCGGCACCCGACCGAGGCGTTCGACGTCGAGGTCCGCGACCACGGCCTGACCGTGCACGTCCCGCGCGACCGCACCCTGCTCGCGGCGCTGCACGACGCCGGGGTGGAGATGGTGTGGGACTGCCTGCGTGGCGAGTGCGGGCTGTGCACGGTCGGGGTGCTCGGCGACGCCCCCGTCATCGACCACCGGGACGTCTTCCTCGACGCGGCGGAGCAGGAGGACTCGACCCGGCTCTGCGCGTGCGTCTCGCGGGCGGTCGGCGGGCGCCTCACCATCGACACCGGCTTCCGTCCGTGACGGTCCGGGTGGCCGTGAATGCTGGCCCTGCCGTGATCAACGTATAGCGCGGACCGGGGCTTGCGGCAAGCCCTCACCGGCGCCGGAGAATCCCCGCCCGCGAGGCGGAGCGGGAGCGGCGAACCGGGGAGCGGTCATGGCGGGAGAGCAGAGCACGAGCAGCGGGCCGACCCCGTACGAGGTCCACGAGCCGGGCGTCCTCCTGCACGGCACCAGGGCGGACCTCGCGGTCGGCGACCTGCTGGTCGCCGGCCGCGAGTCGAACTACGAAGCGGGGCGGATCATGAACCACGTCTACGTGACCGCCACGCTCGACGCCGCGGCCTGGGGCGCCGAGATGGCGCCCGGCGACGGGCCGCCTCGCATCTACCTCGTCGAGCCCACGGGCGAGATCGAGGACGACCCGAACGTCACCGACAAGAAGCTGCCGGGCAACCCCACCCGCTCCTACCGGACCCGCGAGCCCGTCCGCGTCGTCGGCGAGCTCGAGGGCTGGACGGGGCACACCGCCGAGCAGCTGCAGGCGATGAAGGACGGCCTCGCCGACCTGCGGCGACGCGGAGCGGCCGTCATCTTCGACTGACCTCGCCCGTGGCTCACCGACGGATCAGCCACCGGCTCCGGAACGTCAGGGCGCGTTCGGTGGCGGCGAGGGCCCCGGCCAGCCCCACGGCGATCGTCCCACCGGTGGAGAGACGGATCGGCGAGGTGAACGTGCCGAGGTGCTGGGCGATCACCGGGCTGTGGGTCACCGTGTCGATGCCCTGCAGGAGCGCGACCGCGCCCGCGGCCAGGAAGACGACGACGGCCACGGCACCGAGGACGGTGCTGGTGCGCGGGAACCGCTCGCCGAACCGGGCGCGCAGGCCCTCCTGGGTCCTCGGGTGCGGGCGCAGCACGTGCTCGGCACCGTCGTCGGTGACGTGGTGCATGCGTTTGAGCCCGTACTGGCTGGTGGCGACCTCGATGACGCCGCCGGGCACCGTGAAGGTCGCGGGGAGGTTCGCGCGGGCGACCTGCACGCCGTCGCGGTAGAGGGAGGCGGGGCTCCTCGCGGTGGTGCCGTCGGCCAGGTGCCGGACGTCGACCTCGAAGAGGTGGCGGTGCCCGGAGCCGTCCGGGAGCTCGAGGGCGAACAGTGAACGGCTCAGGATCTGCCAGAAGCGGAAGTCCTGGATCGGGCTGCCGTCGCCGGGCTCGACCCTCGAGAGCTGCCGGCGCCGCCGGTCGGTGGTGAACATGGTCGTCGTCCCGTCGGGTGCGGTCGCTGTCCACCCCACCGTCGACCGTGCCGTGGCGGCACACTCCAGAGCTCGTGGCCGAGGCCACAGCCGTCAGTCGCCGTGCGGGCCCGTGTCCGGGTGGGCGACGACGGACAGGAAGCGGATCGGCAGCTCCACCAGCTCGGTCGGACCGTGGACGCCCTCGCCGTCGAGCTGGAGCGCGTCGCCACGGCGCATGTCGTAGCTCGCGCCGCCGTGGCTGTAGATCATGTGACCCTCGAGCATGTAGAGCAGCTCGGTGCCGGGGTGCTGGAAGAGGGGGAACACCTCGCTGCGCTCGGTGAGCGTCACGAGGTGTGCCTCCATCCGCTTGTGCTGCCCGCGCAGACCACCGAGCAGCGTGTAGTCGTGACCCACGCGGGTGCCGCGGGCGACGATCCGCGCGCCCGCGCCCGCCGGGGTGTGCACCGCCTCGCGGTCGACGTCGGCGCCCCGGAAGAAGGCGGTGACGGGGATGTCGAGGGCGTCGGCGAGCCGGGCGAGGGTCGTGAGGCTGCACGAGATCTGCGCGTGCTCGATCTTCGAGAGCATCGGCTTCGAGATGCCGGTGCGCACCGCCATCTCGGCCAGCGTCGCCCCGGAGGCCCGGCGCCGGGCGCGTACCTCCGCGCCGATCGCCCGCTCGAGACGGCCCTCCTGCGACGCCGGGCGATCGACCTCGCGCGCCGCCGGGCCGTGATCGACACCCTGATCGACACCCTGATCGACACCCTGACCGGCGGCGTCCGTGTCCGTCGGGCCGTTCGCCCTCGGGCCAGGGACGTCGCGGCGGCTCATGGGGCTCAGTATGCCGTCACCGCATCTGACCGGCCCCGACGTAGGGATGGGGGCTGCGCAGCAGGTCGCCCTCGGCGAAACGGGAGAGCCGGAAGTCCGACTCCGGGATGTCGACGTCCCGGCTCTTGCCGTCGACGACGAGGTCGGCGACGAGCCGCCCCACCGAGGGGGCGATCTTGAATCCGTGGCCCGAGAACCCGGCGGCGACGAACAGGCCGTCGACGGGCGTCTCGGAGATCGCGGGGTTGAAGTCCGGGGTGACGTCGTAGCAGCCGGCGTACGTCGAGGCGATCGACGCGTTCTCCAGCCCGGGGAACCGCGTCCCGACCTTCTCGACCGCGAGGTCGAGGAAGTCGGAGCTGGCCTGGTTGGAGTACCGGTCGGGGTCGGCCGGCTCGAGCTCGGCGAGGTCGGAGTTACCGAAGAGGATTTCCCCGCCGCCGCTGCCCCGATTCCCCGTCGCTGCGCTCGCCTCGCTCCGGACGTACTGCAGCGAGACCAGGTCGGAGAACACGGGCACCGGCCCGAGGTCCTGGCCGGGGTCGATGAGCACGATCTGCTCGCGGTGGACGGTGATCGGCAGGTCGACGCCGTGCGCGGCGAGCAGCGGCACCGACCACGGTCCGGCCGCGAGGACGACGCGGCGCGAGTGGATCCGCGAGCCGTTGGCGAGCTGCACGCCCGTCACCTCTTCGCCCGCGGAGAGGATCCCGGTGACGGTCGTGCCCTGCCGGAGCCGGACGCCTGCCCGGCGCGCGGCCGCGGCGAAGGCCTGGGCGGTCTGGTAGGCGTCGCCGTACCCGCCGCGTTCCTCCCACGCGAAGGCGGCGAAGGGCTCGAGGTCGGCCACCGGCCACAGGCGCTGGACCTCGGCGCGGTCGATGTCCTCGGTACGGACGCCGACGGCGCGCTGGTTCGCCATCGACGCGTGCAGGGCCTCGACGTTCTGCGGGCCGACGCCGACGACGTAGCCGGTCTGGTGGAAGCCGACGTCCGTGCCGAGGACCTCCTCGGCGTTCTCGAAGACGTCCAGCGCCTGGGTGGCCATGGCGGCCAGGGACGCGACCCCGTAGTGGCAGCGCACGACGCCGGACGACTTGCCGGTCCCGCCGTCGCCCACGGTGGAGCGCTCGACGATGACGACGTCGGTGACGCCGCGCTCGGCCAGGGCCCAGGCGGTGGCGCAGCCCTCGAGGCCGCCGCCGACGACGACGACCTCGGCGGTGTCGGTGCTGGTGCTCATCGCTCACGCCCCGGAATCCAGTCGGTGCCCGCGAGCGGCACGCGGGCCATGGCGGCGGCCTCGATCGTCAGAGCGACGAGGTCCTCGGGCTCGAGGTGCTGCACGTGGGACTTGCCGCAGGCGCGCGCGATCGTCTGCGCCTCCATCGTCAGCACCCGCAGGTAGTTCACGAGGCGCTTCCCGGCGCGGACCGGGTCGAGCCGCGCCGAGAGCTCGGGGTCCTGGGTGGTGATGCCGGCGGGGTCGCGGCCGTCCTGGAAGTCGTCGTAGTAGCCGGCGGCCGATCCGAGCGCCTCGTACTCGGCGGCGTACCGCGGGTCGTTGTCGCCGAGCGCGATGAGGGCGGCGGTGCCGATCGCGACGGCGTCGGCGCCCAGGGCCATCGCCTTGGCGACGTCGGCGCCGGTGCGGATGCCGCCGGAGACGATCAGCTGCACCCCGTGGCGGTGCTGCCCGAGCTCCCGGAGCGCCTGCACGGCCTGGGGGATGGCCGCGAGGGTGGGGATGCCGACGTGCTCGATGAACACGTCCTGGGTGGCGGCGGTCCCGCCCTGCATCCCGTCGACGACGACGACGTCCGCGCCGGCGGCGACCGCGAGCTTCACGTCGTAGTAGGTCCGCGTCGCGCCGACCTTGACGTAGATCGGCTTCTCCCAGTCGGTGATCTCCCGCAGCTCGAGGATCTTGATGGCGAGGTCGTCCGGGCCGGTCCAGTCGGGGTGGCGGCAGGCGCTGCGCTGGTCGATGCCCGCGGGCAGCGTCCGCATCCCCGCGACGCGGTCGGAGATCTTCTGGCCGAGCAGCATCCCGCCGCCGCCGGGCTTGGCGCCCTGACCGAGCACGACCTCGATGGCGTCGGCCTTGCGCAGGTCGGTCGGGTTCATGCCGTAGCGGCTCGGCAGGTACTGGTAGACGAGCGTCTTCGACTGGTCGCGCTCCTCGGGGGTCATGCCGCCGTCGCCGGTGGTGGTCGACGTGCCGACCTCGCCGGCCCCGCGGCCGAGGGCCTCCTTGGCCTGGCCCGAGAGCGCGCCGAAGCTCATCCCGGCGATGGTCACCGGCGTCTCGAGGTGCAGGGGGTACTTGGCGTGCCGGGCGCCGAGCACGACGTCGGTGTCGCAGCGCTCGCGGTAGCCCTCGAGCGGGTAGCGCGACATCGAGGCGCCGAGGAAGAGCAGGTCGTCGAAGTGGGGGAGTGCGCGCTTGGCGCCCCAGCCGCGGATGTCGTAGACGCCGCTCGCGGCGGCGTGCTGGATACCGGCGATGGTGGCGCGGTCGAAGGTCGCCGACTCGCGCAGGCCCCGCTGAGCGGCGTCCATCAGTAGCTCCCCGAGTGCTCGGAGGTGAAGTGGTAGAGACGCCGGGCCGAGCCGTAGCGGCGGAACCCGCCCGGGTCGTGGTCGAGGTCCGCCGCGGCGAGGAGCTCGGCCAGCTCGGCGCGGTGCTCGTCGCGCATCGGCTTCTCGACACAGTCCGCGCCGAGGGTGCCGACGGTGCCGCGGACGTAGAGCCGGGCCTCGTAGATCGAGTCGCCGAGGCCGTCACCGGCGTCGCCGCAGACGACCATCCGTCCGGCCTGGGCCATGAACGCGCTCATGGAGCCCACGGAGCCGCCGACGACGATGTCGACGCCCTTCATCGAGATGCCGCAGCGCATCGAGGCCGAGCCCCCGATGACGAGCAGCCCGCCGTGCGCGGTCGCCCCCGCCGACTGGGAGGCGTCCCCGGTGACGCGGACCGTCCCGGACATCATGTTCTCGGCGACGCCGGTGCCGGCGTTGCCGTGGATGGTGACGATGCCGCCGTCGTTCATGCCGGCCGCGTAGTAGCCGGCGTGCCCGCGGACGTCGACGGTGATCCCGCGGTCGATGCCGGCGGCGACGGCGTGCGCGCCGGCGGGGTGGAGGACCTCGTAGACCTTCCCCGACGGATCGTGGAGCTCGGCGTTCAGCGCCCGGACCGGGTCCGACGCCAGGTCGAACGTGATCGTGTCGCCAGCCAGCCCATCCTTCATGAACGCGTCCATGCGTAGACCTTTCCGGGCTCGGGCTCGTAGAGGCGGGCGGACTCGATGCCGGGCAGGCCGGCGAGGGCGCGGAACTCCGACGCCATGGCGACCCACGCGTCGGTCTCGGCGACGACGGCGGGCTTGCACGCGATGGGGTCGCGGACCACGGCGAAGCCGTCCGCGCTGGTGACGAGCAGGGTGTAGAAGCCGTCGAACGTCTCGCGCAGCGCGAGCAGCGCCTTCTCGAGGTCCTCGCCCTGGGCCAGCCGGGAGGCGACGAAGCGGGCGCCGACCTCGGAGTCGTTCGCCGAGTCGAACCGCACGCCCTCGCGCTCGAGCTCGCGGCGGATCGTCGCGTGGTTGGAGAACGAGCCGTTGTGCACGAGGCACTGGTCCGGGCCCACCGAGAACGGGTGGCAGCCGGCCGGGGTCACCGCGGACTCCGTGGCCATGCGCGTGTGGGCGAGACCCTGCCAGCCGTGGGCCTCCGCGAGGTCGTAGGTCGCGGCGAGGTCGCGGGGGTGGCCGGTGCCCTTGTAGACGGCGAGGTCGTGGCCCGAGCCGATGACCACCGCGGTCGGGAACGTCGCCCGCACGCGCTCGACCAGGGTGTCGACGTCGATCGGGGCGGCGACGATCGTCGTGTCGCCGGCCGGCGTGACCAGGGCCCCGTCGAGGGAGAGCCCGCTTGTGTCCGCGCCCGGCGGCAGGAGCACCGAGACGGCGGCGTAGCCCTCGGGGCAGCGGCGGGTGTCGCCGTAGACGGCGACCCCGGCGGAGTCGGGGCCGCGCTCGACGACCCCGCACAGCATCGACTCGAGCAGGCGGCCGAGCTGCGGGTACAGCTCCGCGTCACGCAGGTGGAGTCCGACGATCCCGCACACGGGCGGTTCCTCTCTCTCGGACCTGAGGTGTCGTACTGCGAAACATAATCTCTTGCTAGGAGACAGGGAAGGAGTGCGGCTCATCGGGCGGTGTGACGTCCGCCGTCTCGTCCGTGTGTCCCGGGGGTGCGGGGCGGTCGGCGCCCGGTGATCTCGTCCGTATCGTCGAGCCGTGCCCCGCTCGCTCCCCGGCGTGCTCCGCGCGGCCGTCGCCGCGTCCCTGCTCGCCCTCGCCGCCCTCGGTCGGCACATCCGTCGCAACATGGGTGCCTCGCGCGCCGAGCTGCGTCGCTCGGCGGCCCGGTCCCCGCACGCCCGCAACGGGGCGTTCGCCAACCGCGAGCCCGGCCTGCCCCGGCCGGACCTCACCCTGCGGCAGCTGGCGACGATGCTGCTCGACCGGTCGCCCCGCGGCAGGCCGCCGGGCCCGATCCCGCTCGTCACGCACGACGCCCGGCGTGCGCGCTCCGGACTCGCGGTCACCTGGCTCGGCCACGCGACCGTGCTGCTCGAATTGGACGGCCGCCGGGTGCTCATCGATCCCGTCTGGTCCGAGTACACGTCGCCGGTGCCCCGCTTCGGTCCCCGGCGGCTGCACGGGGTCCCCACGTCGCTGCAGGAGCTGGGCGCCCTCGACGTCGTCCTCCTCAGCCACGACCACTACGACCACCTGGACCGTCCGACGGTCACCGAGCTCGCCGACCGCACCGACGCGGTGTTCGTCGCGCCGCTCGGGGTCGGCGCGCACCTGAGGTCCTGGGGCATCCCGCCCGAGCGGGTGGTCGAGGGCGACTGGGACGACGTCGTCCACGTCGCCGGCCTGACCCTGACCTGCCTGGAGTGTCGCCACTTCTCCGGGCGATCCTTCCGCCGCAACACCACGCAGTGGGCGGCGTGGAAGGTGGCCGGCCCGGGGCACGCGGTCTACGTCGGCGGCGACACCGGCCCGACCGGCGCCCACGCCCGCACGGGCGACGAGCACGGCCCGTTCGACCTGACGCTGCTCCCGATCGGCGCCTACGCCGACCTGTGGCCCGACATCCACACGACCCCGGAGCAGGCCGTCGCGGCGCACGTCGACCTCGGCGGAGGGGTGATGCTGCCCATCCACTGGGCGACCTTCGTGCTGGGGTTCCATCCCTGGGCGGAGCCCGCGGAACGGGCCCTGCGCGCCGCCGCGGCCCACGGCGTGGCGCTCGCCCTGCCGGCCCCGGGGCGGCGTCTCGACCTCGCGGGGGCGGCGGTCCCGTCCGCTCCGTGGTGGGGTTCCGAGGACCCCGACGAGCGTGTCGACGAGCCGCTCGAGGTCACGCCGTCCGCAGTCGGAGCGCCGACCCCAGCGCCCCGCCCGCGACCATCGCGATGACCAGACCGCACAGGACCGTCGCCACCGGGGCGAGGCCCCAGATCTCGACGGCCACCCCGGCCAGCAGGCTCGAGACCGCGGCCGCGAGGTAGCAGAACAGGTAGACCGCGGCGAGGGTGCCGGCGTGCGCGCCCTCCGGGCTGCGGTCGAGCAGGACCCGCATCGCCCCGGCGAACGCGACGCCGAAGCCCGCACCCGCGACCACCGCGCCCACGAGGTAGATCGCGAAGCTCCCGACGGCGATGGCCGCGATGTAGCCCGCGATCCCGACCACCAGCCCGGCCGCGCCACCGGTCAGCGCACGGGACGGGGGCAGGCGGTTCGCGGCGAGCCCCGCCACGGGACCGGCCAGGTGGTAGACGGCCACGGCCACCGCGCCGCTGAACAGGTCGTGCCGACCCAGGACCGAGACCGACAGCGACGGCGCCAGCGCCTGGGTGAAGCCGCCGAGGACGTAGGTCGCCGAGATGAGCAGGCACACCGCGGGGAACAGCGGGCGGGCGCTCGTCGGGACACGGACCACCGGTCGCAGGGACTGCAGGGCCCCGGGACGGCGCGCGATCGTCTCGGGCAGCACCGCCACCGCCAGGGCGCCCGCCGTCAGCAGACCCGCCGTGACCAGGAAGGACACGGTGGGCGCGGTCTCCGGCGCGAGCTGCACCGCGGCCCCCGAGGCGAGCGAGCCGATCGCGATGCCCCCGGGGGGCGCGCCGCTGGTGATCGCCCCGGCCAGCCCGGGCCGCGACGGGGGAGCGAGGTCGACGACGAACGCCCCGAGCGCGCTGAGGGCGAGGCCGATCGACAGGCCCTGGGCCGCGCGCCCGATGATCAGGGGTGCCGACGAGTCCACCGTCGAGAGGACCAGGCACGCCGCCGCGCCCACGAGGAGCGCCGGGACGGCGACGCGCCGCCGACCCAGGTGGTCGGAGAGGCTGCCGCAGCACAGCAGCGCGACGAGCAGCGGGAGGATGTAGACCGCGAACGCGCCGGTGAGCGCGATCGTCGAGAGCCCGTAGGTCTGCTGGTAGACGACGTAGAGCGGCGCGGGGACGCCCGCCGCGGCGCAGATCGCGACCAGCGAGACCGATGCCGTCGTGAAGGACGTGGCGGGTCGGATGCGCGCGCGGCGGAGCACCAGGGCTCAGGCCGTCGCGGGGCGGACGGCGGCGGGGATCACGGACACCGAGGGTAGGCCGCGGGATGCGGTCCCGCTGCGGCTACCTCGGCGTCGCCCACGCCCCCTCGCGTCGCGACAGCAGGTGGATCGTCAGACCGACGCCCAGGATGATCGCGAGCCCGAAGGTCAGCGCGGCGCCCACGGAGACGAGCCGGACGAGGAGCGCGCCGGCGAGGACGCCGACGGTGAAGGCCACCAGCGCGAGCCCGCGGCGGACCACCTTGGGGTCACCGCGGCCGGCGCCGCGCTCGGTGAGCACCCCGGTCATCGTCAGCGTGAGCACCACGGTGAGCAGATCGGGGACCTTGAGGTAGCGGATCAGGGCGAGCTGACCGCCCATCGAGGCGGCCAGCAGCACGATCACGAGGGTGCGGACGCCGGCCGGGAGCACGTCGCCCACGACCAGCACGAGGACCGTGACCGGGAGGGCGAGGACGGCCTTGTAGACGGTCACGTTGCGCAGGGCCCGTCCGCGGTGGCCGCCCGAGCGCCGGCAGATCCACGCCCCGGCCAGCACCCCGAGGACGAACGACCCCAGCGACACCAGCGGCGAGAACACCGAGAACCCCTCGACGCCGGCGAGCCCGATGCCGATGAAGACGAGGTTGCCGGTCATCGACGACACGAAGACGCGGTCGAGGGCGAGGATGCTGACGGCGTCGACGACCCCGGCCAGCACGGTGAGGGCCAGGAGCATCGCGGGCAACGGGCCGTCCCGGTCGTCGATCAACGCACCGCGCAGTGCCGGGCCGACCGTCATCCGACAATCCTGGCGGTGACGGCCGGTCGGGTCACACCGAGACCGGTTCGCCCCTCTTGAGCGCCGCCAGGTACGGGTCCGGCGAGAGCAGCGCCGTGACGATCGTGATCAGCACCATCGCCGACATGTAGACCGCGATCCAGCCCCAGCCGCCGGTCGCGTCGAGCAGCGCGGTGGCGATCACCGGGGCCAGCCCGCCGGCGAACACGCTCGCGCCCTGCGCCCCGATCGACGCCCCGCTGTAGCGCACCTCCGGCTCGAACAGCTCGGAGAAGTAGGCCGGCTGCGGCGCGTAGACGGCCGAGTTGCCGATGTTCACCGCGATCACCGTCGCCACCACGATGAGGAACAGCGAGCGGGTGTCCAGCGCCCAGAAGTACGGCCAGCTCATGGCGAGCAGCACCACCGAGCCCCAGAGCACCACCGGCCGTCGCCCGTACTTGTCGCACGCCCAGCCGTAGAACGGGATGCTGACCAGCCCCAGCGCGGACGAGATGATGACCGCGAGCAGGAGGTCGCTGCGGGCCAGCCCGAGCACGATCGTCCCGTAGGTCAGGACGAACGTGGTGTGGATGTAGAACGTGCTGTTCTCGGCGAAGCGCAGACCCGCGGCGCGCAGGACGTTCAGCGGCTGGCGGCGCAGCACGGCGATCACCGGCTGCCGCTCGATCTTCCCGGCCGACCGGGCCTGCTCGAAGACCGGCGACTCGGCCACCTTCAGCCGGATCACGATGCCGACCACGACGAGCACGATCGACGCCAGGAACGGGATCCGCCAGCCCCAGGAGAGGAAGTCCTCGTCGGACAGGACGGCCGAGACGATCAGCAGTGAGAGGTTCGCGAGGAGCATCCCGGCCGGCACCCCGGTCTGCGGGAAGCTCCCGAAGAACCCGCGGCGGTTCGGTGGCGCGTACTCGACGGCCATCACCGCCGCCGCGCCCCACTCGCCACCGAGACCGATGCCCTGCACGATCCGCAGCAGCACGAGGATGATCGGCGCGGCGATGCCGATCGCCTCGTAGGTCGGCAGCAGCCCGACGAGGAACGTGCCGCCGCCCATCATCACCACCGACAGGACCAGCATCGACTTGCGGCCGATCCGGTCCCCGAAGTGCGCGAAGATCACGCCGCCGAACGGGCGGGCGATGAACCCGACACCGAAGGTCGAGAGCGCGAGCAGGGTGCCGGTGAGGGGGTTCGCCGTCGGGAAGAAGAGCTTCCCGAACACCAGCGCGGCCGCCGCGCCGTAGACGAAGAAGTCGAACCACTCGATGGATGTGCCGATCAGGGTCGCCCCCGCGACGCGGCGGGTCTCCTTCGCGGTGGGGGCGGGCCGTGTGCTCGGAGCAGGCTGCATCGGGGGAACCGGCCTTCCGCGAGGAGGGTGTCCGTCGTCCGTGTGACGGGGATCATACGAAAGCGCGTGCCCGGATCACCAGACGTGACTGGTCGCGGACCGTCAGCGACTTCGTCCGTCGCACCGGACGTTGAGGGCCAGCAGGGCCGGCGCCCCGCCGTCGTCGAGGCGCACGACGGTGCGGGCGGCGCTCTCCAGCCGCGGGAAGATCGTGCGGTAGCGGTCGAGCGGGATCTCCAGCAGCTCGCAGAGGAGCAGGCGCAGCAGCGACTGGTGGGCGACGACGAGGACCCGGCCGCCGGGGTGCTCCTCGGCCGCCTCGCGGAGCACCGGCAGGGCGCGCGCGACGGCGGCCTCACCGGCCTCGCCCCGGGGGAAGGGGTGGCTCGCCGGACACGCGACGAACGCCTCGAGGGCGTCGGGGAACGCCTCGCGCATCTCGTCGCGGGTGAGCCCGTCGCCCTGGCCGAAGTCGACCTCGACGAGGCGCCGGTCGACGCGGCACGTCAGACCCGCGGCCCGCGCGGCCGGGACGGCGGTCTCGTGGGCGCGCCGCAGCGGCGAGGTGAGGACGGCGTCGAGCCCGGCCTCGGCCGCCCAGCGGGCGAGCTGCGCCGCCTGGTCGTGGCCCCGGTCGGTGAGCTCGACGTCCGAGCGGCCCGCGTACCGGTTGTCGACGTGCCAGACCGTCTCGCCGTGGCGGACGAGGACCAGCTCGGTCATGGGGCGTCCTCCGTGATCCAGCCGCGCTCCCCGAGCGCGGTGCGGAAGGCGGTGTAGCGCTCGTCGAGCGCCGGGGTACCCCGTGGTTCCACGATCTCCGCGGTGCGCACCATCGCGGCTGCGGCGGCCACGAGATCGGGCTCACCGCCGTCGGCGTCGACCGCCGCGCGGGCCAGCAGCGCCATCCCGACGGCGGGCTCGGCCTGGTCGGGGCGCTCCAGCGCCGTGGACAGGACGTCGGCGCGCCGCTGGTTCCACCACCGGTTGCGGGTCGCGCCCCCGGTGATCGTGCGGCGGCCGCCGGTGTCGGCGCCGAGGGCCGCGATGTGGTCGATGCAGAGGCGCTCGACGAAGGCGACGCCCTCGGCGAGCGCGGCGAACGCGGTGCGCTCCCCGACGGCGCCGACCAGCTCGTCGAGCGGGCGGGGACGGTCATCGTCGAGCCAGAAGCCCCGGGCGTCCGGCGCGGCGAACGGGAAGCGCTCCCCGGTGCCCGCGAGGGGGTAGACGACGGGCAGGTCGGCCGGCGGGTCGGCGAGCAGGGCCTCGGTGTGCTCCTCGAAGCGCGACGGCTCGACCAGCTCGGCCAGCACCGCGGCGCCGGTGCTCGACGCCCCGCCCGGGAACCACCAGCCGGCCTGGGGCCCGCGGTGGCAGTAGACGGTGCCGGTGGGGTCGTGCAGCAGGTGGTCGGTGACGCCCTTGAGGACGAGCGTGGTGCCCAGCACCGCGTTCCAGTCGCCGGGGCGCACGGCGCCGGCCCCGAGCTGGGCGGCGCAGCCGTCGGTCATCCCGGCGAGCACGGGCGTGCCGGGACGCAGCCCGGTGGCCGCCGCGATCTCCGCGCCGACGCCGCCGAGGGCCTGGCCGGGCAGGACCACGTCGGGCAGCGCGTCGACGTCGAGCCCCAGGTCGGCGAGCACCGCGGTGGGCCACCGTCCGTCGAGCACGTCGTAGCCGGTCTTGAGCGCGGTGCTCGTGTCGGTGGGGACGTCGTGGCCGACGAGGTGGGCGGTGATCACGTCGGTCTGGTGGCGCACGCGGCTCACCCGGCTGTGGGGCTGCTCGTCGCGCAGCGCGAGCACGGTGGGCAGCGCCCACGTGGCGCCGACGCGGTAGCCCAGGCGGTCCCAGACCGCGGCGCCCGCCTCGCGGACCCGCTCGACATGGGCGCTCCCGCGGGCGTCGTCGTACATCACGCCGGGCGAGAGCGGGGTGCCGTCGTCGTCGACGAGCACGACGGTGCCCGACGTGCCGTCCACGGCGAGGCCGCCGACCGAGCCGGGATCGACCGCGGCGACCACCTCGGCGAGCACGGCGTCGACGGCCCGGCACCAGGCGTCCGGGTCCTGCTCGTGGCGGGCGGACCCGTCGGGCCCGGCGGTGCGCCGGCTCTCGAGCGGGCGCGAGGCCCCGGCCCGCAGCGCGCCGACGTCGTCCACGGCCACCGCCCGGACGCTCTGGGTGCCGAGGTCGATCCCGATCCAGGTGCGATCGGAGCGGACCATCGGGACCTCCACGCTCGTCAGCAGCGTCTCAGATGTACCAAGTCCGGTGTGAACTTCACAAGAACGATGCGCCGTTCAGCGTGCTGCGACCGTCACCTCCACGTGCTCGCGCATCTCCAGCAGCAGCTCGTCGCCGACCCCGTCGTCCACCACGAGCGCGTCGAACGCGTCGAGCGGCCGGAGCTGGTGCAGGGCACGCCGCGGGGCCTTGCTCGAGTCCATGAGCAGCACCGAGCGTGCCGCGGCGTCGAGCATCGCGCGCTTGACCAGCACGATGTCCTGCTCCTGGTGGTAGGTCATCGAGCCGGTCATCGACGACGTGGACACGAACGCCGCGTCCACCGACATCCGCGTGACCGACTCCATGGCGGCGATCCCGCCGAACGAGTCGTGGGTGCGTGAGTAGTCGCCCCCGAGGGCGATCAGGCGCACGTCGGGGATCGTCTTGAGGATTTCGAGGGCGGGCAGGTAGTTCGTCACCACGGTCAGCGGGCCGACGTCCTCCAGGCGCTCGACCAGGGCCAACGCCGTTGTCGAGTCGTCGACCATGATCGAGGAGCCCGGCTCCACCATGGCGAGGGCGGCGTCGGCGATCCTCGCCTTCTCGGTCCGGTGCACGGTCCGCCGGTACTCCGAGTGCGCCTCGAACACCGAGGTCGGCTGGGCCGACACGCCGCCGCGGTACTTCCGCACGAGCCCGCGGCGGGCGAGGTCGTCGACGTCGCGGTGCACGGTCATGAGGCTGACCCCGGTGAGGTCCACCAGCTCGGCCGCGCTCGCCGAGCCCGCCGCCAGCACGTGATCGACGATCCGCTCCTGGCGGCTGGTCCTCGCGTGCACCGCGCGGGGCGGGGGCGGTCGGCCGCTCACGGCTCCCAGCATCCCGCAGTCGACTCCGGGTGCGGCGCGGGTGGTCGCGCATCGTCTCTTTCTTCGATCACATCGGCGATGTTAATTTCCCAGTGCCGATGTGGGGAGAGACGATGACCGGTGACCCCGGCCCCGCGGACCGGTTCGCTCCGGCCGCCGTGGTGTTCGACCTCGACGGGGTGCTCATCGAGAGCGAGCACCTCTGGGAGGAGATGTGGACCCGCTACGCGGCCCGGTCCGGGGTCACCTGGACAGCCGAGGACACCGGCCACGTCCAGGGCATGAGCGCCCCGGAGTGGGCGGACCACCTCGCCCGTCGCGCCGGCACCGGTGACCCCGCCGAGGCCGAGCGGGCCGTCGTCGACGACATGGTCGAGGCGCTCGAGCAGGGGCGGATGGAGCCCTTCGACGGCGCGGTGGTGATGGTGCGCGAGGTCGCCGAGCGGGTGCCGATCGCGCTGGCCACCTCGGCCGCCCGCCGTCTGCTCGACGCCGTCCTCGCGCGCCACCGGCTCGACACCACGTTCACGGCCACCGTCTCGAGCGCCGAGGTCCCGCGCGGCAAGCCGAGTCCCGACGTCTACCTCGAGGCCGCCCGACGGCTCGGTGTCGACCCCGCGGCGTGCGTCGGCGTCGAGGACTCCGGCAACGGCATCCGTGCCGCCCACGCCGCCGGCATGACCGTCGTCGCGATCCCGAACCCCACCTACCCGCCGAAGCCGGACGCCATGGAGCTCACCACCCGGGTCGCCGACGGCGTCCCGGCCGCCCACCGCGAAATCCTCGCCCTGCTCCACGGCGTCCCCACCGGAGCCGCCCGATGACGCGCGTACTCGCTGCCGGGGACGAGTTCGTCGTCCCCACCCTGTTCGACGAGGCCCTGCGGGCCGAGCCCGACGTGGGTGACCTCGACATCGCCCACCTCACGGCGGGCTGGCCCCGCGAGCCCTTCGGCCCGGTCGGGCCCGAGGGCGCGCGGGTGCAGGAGGCGTCGGGGACCGAGGACGACCTCGTCGCCGCCCTCGACGGTGCGCGCGTGTGCCTGACGCAGATGGCGCCGTTCACGGCCCGGGTGTTCGACGCGGCCCCCGATCTCGAGATGGTCGCGGTGTCCCGCGGCGGCCCGGTCAACGTCGACCTCGCCGCGGCCGACCGGGCCGGCGTGGCCGTCGCCCAGGCGCCCGGACGCAACGCGGCGGCCGCGGCCGAGTACGCGGTGGGCATGACGCTCGCCGCGCTGCGCCGCATCCCGATGGCCGACCGCGAGCTGCGCGACGGCCTCTGGCGCGGCGATCTCTACGCCTACGACGAGGCGGGTCGCGAGCTCGACGGCGCCACCGTGGGGCTCGTGGGGTACGGGGCCATCGGCCGGATCGTCGCCCGGGTGCTCCGTGCCTTCGGCGCGAGCGTCCTCGTCGCCGACCCCTACACCGCCGAGGCCACGGCCGGCGCCGACGGCGTCCGGCTCGTCGGGCTCGACGAGCTGCTGCGCTCCTCGTCGGTCGTCAGCCTGCACGCGCGGCTGTCCGACGAGACCCGCGGCATGATCGGCGCCCGCGAGCTCGACCTGCTGCCCGAGGGCGCGGTCCTGGTCAACACGGCCCGCGGCGGCCTGCTCGACTCCAGCGTCATTGATTCTGGCCATCTGGCCGGGGCCCTCCGCTCCGGACGGCTCGGCGGGCTCGCGCTCGACGTCTACGACGTCGAACCGCCCCCCGACGACTGGCCCCTGCACCACGCGCCGAACGTCGTCGCCACCCCGCACCTCGCCGGGGCGACGAAGGAGACCGCGCACCGCGCGGCGTCCATCGCCGCCGGCGAGGCCGCCCGGTTCCTGCGCGGCGAGCCGTTGCGGCACCCGGCGAACGAGGTCGCCCGAGCACGCACCGAGGGGGTGGCGTCGTGATCGTCGGAGTGGACGTCGGGACGTCGATGACGAAGGCCGACGCGTACGACGACGCCGGTCGCAAGCTGGCCTCGGCCGAGCAGGCGTCGCGGCTCGAGCAGTTCGCCGACGGCCGCGTCGAGCAGGACCTCGAGGACGTCGTGTCCTCGGTCGTCGACGTCGTGCGCCGCGTGGTGGCCGAGGCGGGCGAGCCCGTGCGGGCGCTGGCCCTCACCGGGCAGGGCGACGGGCTGTGGCTGCGCGACGCCGACGGCGCCGCGACGCGCCCGCCGATCTCCTGGCTGGACGACCGGGCCGCCGACGTGGTCCGCGGCTGGCAGGACGACGGCACCGTCGCCGAGGTCTACCGCCGCACCGGCGTCGGCCTCTTCCCCGGCTGTCACGCACCGCTGCTCACCGCGCTCGGCCGCGACGAGCCGGAGTCGCTGGAGCGGGCCGTGGTCGCCGGCTACTGCGTCGACGCCCTGGTCCAGCGCCTCACCGGGGAGATCACCGTCGACGCCTCGGACGCGTCGCTGCCCTTCCTCGACGTGGTCTCCCGGACCTACGACGAGGGTGCGCTCGCCGCCTGCGGGCTCGGCGAGCGGCGTGGGCTCCTCGCCGAGCCGGCGCCGTCGGGCACCGTCTTCGCCCTCGATCGCCGCGGCGCGGAGCTCCTCGGCCTGCCCGAGGGCACCCCGGTGACCGGTGGGCCCTTCGACCTGCCGGCCTGCGCGGTCGGGGCCGGGCTCTCCACGCCGGGCGACGGCCTACTGATCATCGGCACCACGCTGGCCTGCGAGGTGTTCACCGACCGCGTCGACCCGGACGAGGTGCCCGATCCCGCCGGGATGTGGCTCTGCACCCCAGAGGACGGGCTCTGGCTGCGGGCCATGCCGGCGATGGTCGGCACCGCGGGGCTCGACTGGCTGCTCGACTTCCTCGGCGTCGGCATCGACGCCCTCGAGGACCTGCTCGCGGGCACGAGCCCGGGTGCGGGGGGCGTCTCGGCGCTGCCGTTCCTGGCCGCCTCGGGGGAGCGGGCCCCGTTCGTCGACACCCGCGCCCGGGGGCAGATCGAGGGCGTCACGCTCGGGACGGGGCGCGGCGACGTCGTCCGCGCCGTGTGCGAGGGCATCGCCTACACCGCCAAGCACTGCTTCGAGCGCGCGTCCTCGTCGGCGGACTCCCGGGGACGGCTCGTGGCCTGCGGCGGCGGGTCGCAGTCGGGGCCCTGGGCGCAGATCTTCGCCGACGTCCTCGACCGCCCCCTGGAGGTGCCCGACGACCCCGGTCTCGGCACGCGGGGAGCGGCAGTGACCGCCGCACGGGCCCTCGGCGACGACCTCGACCCCGCCGCGTGGGCCGCGCCGTCGCGGACCGTCGAGCCCTCGCGGGACGCGCAGGGGTGCTACGCGGACGGCTACCTGCGCTACCGGGCCCACGTCGACACGGCCCGCGACTTCTGGGCGCGTCAGGCGCAGGGCTTCGCGCGGTCCTAGGCGCGTCGACGCGACATCTCGGCGAAGCGCAGGACCCAGCGCCGCTGCCAGGGCGTCTGCACCGCGCGGTAGTGGTAGTGCTCGCGCGTCCAGCTCACGGCGTGGCTCGGCGTGAGGCCGTCGAGGATCGCCAGGCAGGCGACGACGGTGCCGGTGCGTCCCTTGCCCGCCTTGCAGGCGGTCTCGACGTGCTCGCCGCCGTGGGCCCGTCGGTAGAGCCGCTCGATGGCCCGGACCGCGGCGAGCGGATCGCGCGGGACGCCGAAGTCGGGCCACTCGAGGCGCTCGTGCTCCCAGCGCGGCGTGTAGTCGACGCCGAGGTAGAGGCCGAAGTCGGGCTCGAGGCCACCGGGGACGGGGTCCCGCACGCCACGTCCGCGGACGACGGTGCGACCGGGCAGGACCAGCGTGCCGGACCAGACATCGGAGAGATCGGAGCGGGACGCCATCCGCTCACTGTGCACGAGGGAGGGTGGTGGGCCCGGGTCGGCGGTCGTGACCCGGCGGTAGTGGGTCACCGCGGGTAGCTCTGCGCGGCAGACGGCGTATCTCGATGGGCCGCCGCGACATCGGATTGCGCACAAGCGTTTGTCGGGGCGTGACGCGTTGGCATCCTCCGGTGACCAGGAGGAACACCTCATGTCGCAACACCGTCTGCTCGACCGTCACGGTGAGGTCGAGGCCCGGCTCCGTCGGATGACCGGCGGAACCTCCCACCGTCGGCCGCCGCGCAACGCCCGCAACCTCACCGCCGTGGCGCTCGCCGGCGTCGTCGCCGGGGGAGCGCTGGCCTCCACCGTCGAGCTCACCTCCGCGGACGGCCTGCCGTCCCAGCGGCCAGGGTCGGACGGCGGCTCCGGTCCCGATCCCGGCCCCGGTCCCGCTGCGCCTGTGGCGTCGGATCGTGTCGAGGAGCCCGACCGCGACGTGGCGGCCGCTCCGCAGAGCGACGGACCCGTCGTCACCCCGACACCGGCCGTCGCCACCCCGAAGACGACCGCGCCGGCCGCCCCGCTGTGGCTCGCCGACGGCCCCGAAGCCTTCCGCGCCACCCCGTGGAACACCGTCGGCACGACGCCGCCGCGGATGGACGGCGACGCGCTGCGCTTCGCGGTGTCCGGTCCCTACCAGCGCACCGAGCTCGAACCCGCCGTGCCCGCGCTGAATGAGGGCGACGAGCTCTACTTCGCGTTCTCCGTGCGGCTCGACGAGGACTTCCCGGCCGACGGCTCGAGTCGCCAGGTGATCACGCAGTGGAAGAACGACAGCCCCGGCTCGGCGCCGGTCGACCTGCGGGTGTGGAACGGGCAGCTCGTCCTGCACGGCGGCCACGGCCACCCCTCGGGCCCGTCCACGTTCACGCGCAGCCTGGGTCCGGCGCCGGTGGGTCGCTGGTCGGACGTCGTCGTCCGGGTCCGGTTCTCCGCGAACCCGGACGAGGGCAGCGTCAGCGCCTGGCAGGACGGCGAGCAGGAGGTCGGCTGCTATCACCCGCCGGGCGGCACGCTCTATCCCGGCCAGACCAGCTACCTGAAGACCGGCCTGGCCCGCGAGCCCACGATCACCCGGCCCGCCGAGGTCGCCTTCCGGGACTGGACCGTCGGACCGACCCTCGGGTCCGTCCGCTGAGCCATGCGCCCCTGAGCTGGGGATCGTTATCTCTCTGTGACCTTCCGGTGGGGCCCTCGGGGTCGTCCGCGGCCCGGGACTGTCGGGGGTCGCGGCTAGCGTTCCGGGTGTGAGCATCGACCAGGGTGTCCGCTCCGGCCCGGCGGCCGAGCTGGATGCCCTGCCGCCCGGGGTGGGGCTGGTCGCTGCCCTGGAGCGTCTGTCGCCGGCAGCGCTGACCGGTGAGGATCTCGCTGCCTATCTCCGCGGGTGTGCCCGGGCCCAGAACCGAGGCGCGGCTCGGGTGCTGGATGCGATGCACCACCTGGGGCGGGCGCAGGGCCAGGGGTGCGAGCGGCTCGCGGCGGTGGACGAGTTCTCCGGTGACGAGGTCGCCGCGGTGCTGGGCTGGTCGCGCACGATGGCGAGCCGCAAGCTCGATCTGGCCGAGGACCTGGCCGACCGGTTGCCGGCGGTCGGGGAGGCGCTGTGGGAGGGGTGGCTCGACGAGCCCAAGGCCACCCGGTTCTGCGAGTGGACCCGCGATCTCGCCGACGACCACGCCCGGCACGTGTGCCAGGTGGTGCTGCCCGAGGCGCCGGAACTGCCGGTGGGGGAGCTGATCCGGCGGATCGAGCAGACCGCGGCGGCGCTCGATCCCGAGTGGGCGGCGCGGCGGGCCCGGCGTGCGGAGAAGAACGCCCGCGTCATCCTCTCGCCGAACCCGACGGGGACGGCCACGTTCTCGGTGTGCGACCTCGCCGCGCCCACGGGGCTGGCGATGCGCGACCGCGTCGACGCGCTGGCCGCGGCGGTCCGTGGGCTCGGGGTGCTGACGCCGGTCGGGACGGTGCGCGCCCAGGTCGCCGCACGCCTGCTGGACGGGACGACCGCCGGGCTCACCGACCGGGACGTCGCCCTCCTGCTCGCCGCCGAGTACCACCGGCAGGCCACCGATCCCGGCGCCGAGGGGCCGGGTGACGAGGGGCCGGCCGATGAGGGGCCCACCGACGGTGACCCCGATGATCGCGGCCCGGACGACAGCGGCCCGGACGACAGCGGCCCGGACGACAGCGGCCCGGACGACAGCGGCCCGGACGACAGCGGCCCGGACGACAGCGGCCCGGAGGGTGCCGGGCCGGACGAGGGACCCGGCTGCGGCGAACCGGACGAGGGACCCCACGGCGACGCGACCGACGACGACGCGACCGACGGCGACGCGACCGACGGCGACGCGACCGACGGCGACGCGACCGACGGCGACGCGACCGACGGCGACGCGACCGACGGCGACGCGACCGACGGCGACGCGACCGACGGCGACGCGACCAGCGGCGAGGCGGCCGACGCGCCCGACACGCCCGGCCTCGGGCAGGGCCTCCTGGACCTCCCCGATCTTCCCCACCTGCCGCCGATGATCGAGGGCCCCGATCCCCGCTCCGGGCGCGTCCGCTCCGGCACCACCGAACTGCGGCTGCGGCTCACCACTGCCCTCGGGCTCGACGAACACCCCGCCGCCGTGCCCGGCTACGGCACCGTGCTCGCGCCCGACGCCCGCACCCTGCTGCACCGCCACCAGGGCGGCGAGTGGCGCATCGTGCTCACCGGCGACGACGGCCGCCTCCAGCGCGTCCTGCTCGCCCGGCGACGCCCCCGGCCTCACCGAGATACCGGGCCCCGACCACGGGGCGAGCCGTGCACCGCGATCGTCGAGCTCCAGGTCCCGACGACGCTGCTGGCTGCCCTCACTCCCGACGACCATCGCACCCGGACGGGCGACTGGGCGCCCCTGCTCACCGAGCTCCGACAGCGCCTGGGGGCCGGCCGCGACGGGCCGCCGGTGGCAGGCCCCGACGATCACATCCGCCGCCGGCCCCGCGCCGAGACCGACCGCTGGGTCCGGGTCCGCGACCGGCACTGCATCGTGCCCGCCTGCCGCCGCCCCGCCCACCGCGCCGAGCTCGACCACACCATCGACCACGCCCAGGGCGGGCCCAGCGTGCACGCCAACCTCGGGGTCGTCGACCTGCACCACCACCGCGCCAAGCACCACGCCCACTGGCGGATCCGCCAACCCGCGCCCGGGCACTTCACGATCCGCACCCGCGCGGGCGTCCACCACACCACCCGCCCCAAGAGGATCCTCGAGCCGCTGCCGCGACCACGGCCCGCCGACCGCCCACGGCCCCTGCCTCCCGAGGGCCCTCACGCCGGCCCCGACACCGACGACGTCAGCTGGCGCCAGACCTTCCTCAGGAGGACCGCCGGGCCCGCGCCGTCGGGCGGGCCGACGACCGGCCCGACGACCGCGCCGGACCGGAGCTCCGCCGACGATCCGCCGCCGTTCTGAGACCTGGTCTCGGAACTGAGGCCCACCCCGGCGTCCGCGGTCGTCGCCACCGCCCCGGTCACCCCCGGCACCGTCGGGACGAGCTGCGAGCCGACACGCCCGCTGCTGCTGCCCGGCGCCTCGATCATCGACCTGCGCCGCCTCGTCACCCGCCCCGAGCCCTGGGAGGAGGCACCGCGTGCCGCGCGTGGACGGTCAGCGCGGCCTCCTCGACCGCACGCGCCACGCTCGCCGCGTCCGGGTCCCAGTCGAGCAGCAGCATCCGGGGCCAGAGGACGTAGTTGGCGATCATGCCGAGGAACTGGGTGGTCACGAGATCGGCGTCCTCGAACTGCAGGGTGCCGGCGTGCTGCTCGGCGAGCAGGTGGTCGCGCACCGAGTCGAAGAACGGCATCTTGCCCAGGTCGAAGTGCGTGCGCCCGAGCTCGGGGAAGCGCGGGAGCTCGGCGATGACGATGCGGAACAGGTCGGCCATGCCGGGGCGGGTCAACAGGTCCGCATACCGCGTGCCGAGCGTCGACAGAGCGGCCAGGGGATCACCGGGCACGGGAGGGGCCTGCTCGTCCTCGGTGGCCCACGACGTGGTCACCATGGCGCTGAACAGCTCGGCCTTGGTCGGGAACTGCTTGAACAGCGTGGCCCGCGAGACCCCGGCCTCTGCGGCGACCTTCGCCAGCGAGGTGCCGTCGTAGCCGAGATCGAGGAAGAGCCGACGGGCAGCACCCAGCAGCGCCGCCCGATTCCTCAGGGCCAGGTCGCGGTGGTAACGCGCCGCCCCCGACGGTGCGGCCGGCGCCGACTCGTTCCCCTCCATGGCGACCGATCCTGCCAGAGACCCGACCCACGAGGCGAGCCGCTTGACTCACCTCTCTGAGGGTGGTTGCCTCATCATGAGGTGAGCGGACCGACTCACCTCGTGGATCGAGGAGGGCACGATGGGACGTTTCGAGGGACGGACGGTGCTGGTGACCGGAGCGACCGGCGGGATGGGGCGCAGCCACGTGCACGCGTTCCACCGCGAGGGTGCTGCCGTGGTGATCGCTGCGCGTGATGAGGCGGCCGGGGTCGCGCTGGCCGAGCAGCTCGGAGAGCGAGCGCTCGCGGTCCGACTCGACGTCACCGACGAGCAGCAATGGACGGCCGCGGTCGCGGCGGCCGAGCAGCGATTCGGGCCCATCTCGGTCCTGGTCGCCAACGCCGGAGTGCAGCACCCGCCGACGCTGCTCGAGGACGCCGACCGCAGCCTGTGGGACGCCGTCACCGCCGTGAACCTCACGGGGACCGCGCTCGGGATTCGAGCAGTCGTTCCCTCGATGCGCCGCGGGGGCGGCGGCGTGATCGTCACGGTCGCGTCGACGATGGCCCACGGCGGCACGGCTGCCTTCGGCCCGTACGTCGCCGCGAAGTGGGCCGTGCGCGGGCTGACCCGGACCGCGGCGCTGGAGCTGGGACGCGACCGCATCCGCGTCGTGTCACTCACCCCGGGGGTCGTGGCCACACCGTTGATCACCGAACCGCTCGGCGACGGGGTGCCGGCCATCGCCGAGGTCTTCGACCCCGAGCCGTTCGCCGTCCCGCGGATGGGTGACCCGGACGAGATCAGCCGTGCCCTTCTCTTCCTCGCCTCCCCCGAGGCTGCCTTCATCACCGGTTCGGAGCTCGTCATCGACGGCGGGCTGCTCCTCGGCCCGGCACTACCGGCCTGACCATGCCCAGCAGGTCCTGCGGCCCGCCTCGCTCGCGGGTGGTACGGCCACGTCTCGGCGCTCGACCCCCGATCCGTCGGGGATGACGGACGCGCGAGCGGCCGACTACCGTGGAATCGAGGGGGAGGGGTTCGCCGTGCGGGACGAGGAACTGATCGTCGAGTTCGCCCTGACGCGCCTGGACAACCCCGGCCTCGAGCTGGAGGAGGTCGCTGCACTGCTGGTCGCGCGGGTGGGGCCGGAGACGATGGTCGAGCTCGCGGGTCAGAACCTCGCCGACCGCGGCGAGCTGCGCGGCGCCTTGTTCGAGACGGCGGTCGAGCGGGTCATGCGCGTGGTGCTCGCGCTGCGCGACGCCCCGCTCTGAGGCGCCGACCCCGCGTCACACCCCCGTCGTCGACCCCGGGCGCACGATCATCAGCACGGTCACCGTCGCCCAGAGCAGGTTGAACACGCCCGTGGCCCCGGCGAGGCGCCCGGTGAGGGCGGCGACCGCGTCGGTCGGCCCGCTCGCCTCGAGCAGCGTGCGCTGCCGGGGCAGCACGACGCCGGCGAGCACCCCGGCCGCCGCGGCGGTCAGCACGATCGACACGAGCACCCAGGCCTCGGTCAGCACTCCCATGGCCAGCGCGGTGGCGAGGCCGAGCACCGGGACGGCGATGCCGATCACCGCGTAGGTCCGGCAGATGCGCCCGAGCACCCGCAGCCGGGCCCCGGCGTCCGGGTCCGTCGCGGCCCGCCGCGCCTCCGGCGGGAACATGCTCGCCGCCACGCACACCGGGCCGACGGCCAGGATCGCGACGAGGACGTGCAGGGACAGGAGGACCGCGGTCACGCCCCGGTCACCGCGACCCCGGCTGGCCGCCAGACCGTGCCGCGCCGCTCGTGGCGGATGACCTGCTCGACGGCGTGGGCGACCTGGGGGCCGACCTCCCGCTCGAGCAGGTGCAGCGCCAGGTCGAGCCCGCTGGTGACGTTGCCGGCGCTGACCAGGTCGCCGTCGTCGACGACGCGGGCGTCCACCGGCTGCGCCGCGGTGCCCGCCAGGTCGGCACCGTGGCCGTGGGTGACCAGCGGCCGGCCGTCGGCGAGTCCGGCCCACGCCACCAACAGGGATCCGCCGCACACGGTGGCCACCGTCGTGCCCTGGCGGCCCACCGCGTCGCGCAGCGGGCCGGCCAGCGCGCTCGACCCGGCCCGGGCGAGGAGCTGGCCGATGCCGCCGTCCACCTCCGGGCCCAGCGCGAGCGCCCCGACCGCGCCCGGCACCACCACGAGGTCCGCCGCCGGGTCCAGCGCCGCGGTGGCCGTGAGCGAGACGGCCTCGAGCCCGCTGGGCACCAGCCGGGGCCCCTCGGCGCTGACGAGCTCGACGGTCAGCCCGCCGCCGGTGAGGCCGGCCCCGATGTGGAAGACCTCGAACGGGCCGAGGACGTCGAGGGGATCGAACCCGTCGAACAGCACGACCTGGATACGCATGATCGCCACCTCCCTTGGTTTCAGTCTGACTGTAACAACCTACAGTGGCACTGAAACCGAGGCCAGGAGGGGAGACCGTGAGCCACGCAGCCGCCGGGGGAGTACCGCCCGCGTCGAGCCCCGCCTTCCTGCTGATGACCCTCGGCGGCCGCATCCGCGAGGAGGTCGAGGCCGGGCTCAAGGCCGAGGGGATCTCGTTGCGCCACCTCTCGGCGCTCGGTCACCTCGGGCCGAACCCGGGCATGTCCTACAGCGAGCTCGCCCGGCGGGCGCGCATCACGCCGCAGAGCATGCAGGCGACGCTCCACGCCCTCGAGCAGCGCGGGGCCGTCGTGCGGGACACCGACCCCGGGCGCGGCCGGACGGCCGAGCTGCACGTCACGGCCGAGGGGCAGCGGTTGCGACGGGCCGCCGCGAGCGTCATCGCGGGCGTCGACGAGCGCCTGCGCGCCCAGATCGGTGCCGAGTCCGCGGACGCCCTCGGCGGCACCCTGTGGACGTTGCTCCGCGCGGCGATCGAGTGATCACCCGTCCAGCCGGCGCCCCTGCGACATGACCAGCGCGTCGAACCGCGCCGGGCCGACGATGGTCAGCGCCCGCGCCGGGGCGTCGCCCACCACCTCGAAGCCGTGCTCCACGTCGCGGGGCAGGAAGAGGAACGCGCCCGCCGAGGCCGTCCAGCGCTCGTCGCCGCAGAACCCCGCCAGTTCGCCGGAGAGGACGTAGAACATCTCGTCCTCGCCGTCGTGGGTGTGCGCCGGCACCGTCAGCCCGGCGGGCGCCTCCTGCTCCATCACCGCGACGCGTCCCTCCGTGTCGCCGCCGTCCGCCTTCACCGTGAAGGTCGTGCCGTCGAAGTCGTACCGGTCGCCGGTGCCCGCGGGGCGCACGAAGAAGCTCACGCCCCGGAGTCTCGCCGATGCCGTCGGGCGATCGCGTCCGCACGCACGCCCCAGGCGTCGGCGACCGGGCCCAGGTGCTCGAGCTTGTCGGGGTTGATCACCGTGCGGATCGTCTGGATCCGCCCCTCGAGGACGTCGAGCACGATGATCGCGACGATCTTGCCTTCCTGGTCCCGCAGGATCGCCCCGGGCTGGTCGTTGATCGTGCGCGGGCCCATGTCGACGACCCCGGGCATGAGGGCGGCGAACCCGCCGATCAGCCGGGCCACGTTCTCGGACCCGACCACCGGCCGGGCGAGTGCCGGGCCCTTGCCGCCGCTGTCGCTGACCGCCTGCACGTCGGGGGCGAGCAGCTCGCGGAGCCCGTCGAGGTCGCCGTCGGCGAAGGCGTCGAAGAACCGGGCGGCGAGCTCCTCGCGCTCCCGCCGGTCGGCCGCGAACCGCGGCCGGCCCTCCTCCATGTGCCGTCGGGCCCGCACCGCGAGCTGGCGGCACGCCGCCTCCGAGCGCCCCACCGCCGCGGCGATCTCCGGGAAGTCGAACGCGAACACCTCCCGGAGCACGAACACCGCCCGCTCCCGCGGGCTCAGGCGCTCGAGCAGCAGCAGCGCCGCCATCGACACCGAGTCCGCGAGCTCCGCGGAGCGTTCCGGGTCCTCGTAGGGGTCGGTGAGCAGCGGCTCGGGGAACCACGGCCCGACGTAGGACTCCCGCCGGACCCGGGCCGAGCGCAGGACGTCGATCGAGAGCCGGGTGATCACGGCCGACAGGTACGACTTCACCGACGCGGGCTCGATCGCGGACGACTCGTAGCGCAGCCACGTCTCCTGGACGGCGTCCTCGGCCTCGCTGACGCTGCCCAGGATCCGGTAGGCGATCGCGAAGAGCAGCGGGCGCAGCGCGGTGAACTCCTCGGTGCGCGTCACGGTGCCGATCCTGCGGTCGTGGGGGCGTCCTGGACCGGCCGCTCGCCGTGCGGCCAGCGGATCGCCCCGGGCAGGCGCCGCTCGAGGCCGATCGCGGACACGGTGCCCCGGACCTGGAACTGCTTGGCCAGCACGGCCGCGCGTCCGGTCACGGCCCGTCCCCGGGCCACGTCGGTCGCGGTGGTCGGCTGCAGCACGGCGTGGCGCCGGCCGAGGCTGACGCAGCGGGCGGTGAAGCCGAGGTCGAGCGGCCGGTCGTCGACCGCACCGTCGAACCCGATCACGGTGTCCCCGACCAGCGCGTCCGCGGCGTGCGCGGCGGACGGGAACGCGAACTGGCACGACATGCTGAACCGGTCGCCGTCCGGCGCGGGCGTGTGCCCGGCGTCGCCGACGGCCAGGACCGCCGGGTGCGACAGCGAGCGCAGCGCGGCGTCGGTGAGGATCGCGCCCCGGTCGTCGACGGCGATCCCGGCGTCGCGGGCCAGCGGGGGCGCGGCGAACCCGCCGCACCACACGGTGAGCCCGGACGGCACCTCGGCGCCGTCCTCGAGCACCAGGCGGTCCGGCGCCACGGCCCGCACCCGGGCCCCGCCGAGCGCCTCCACACCGAGATCCTCCAACGTGCGGCGCACGTGCTCCGCTGCCGGAGGGGTGAACCACCCGCCGACCTCGCCCGCGGTCACCAGGCGCACCGGCACGTCCGGACGGCTCTCGGCCAGCTCGGCCACCGTCTCGAGGCCCGTGAACCCGCCGCCGACGACGCTGACGGGCGTGCCCCCGGGCAGCGCGGCGAACGCGGTGCGCAGCCGGTGGGCGGACTCCAGGTCCCCGACGGCGTGGACGAGTTCACCGCCCGGCACCGGCGCGGCCGCGGTCGTGCTGCCCGTGGCGACGACGACCCGGTCGAACGCGAGGAGCCGCACCCCGTCGGGCCCGGCGACCGTGGCGCGCCCGGCGTCCGGGTCGAGCGTCGTCACGTGGCCCTCCACGAGGGTGACCCCCGCCCCCAGCATCCGGCGCAGGTCGGGGGCGGGCACCGCGCGGCCGATCGCGACGTGGTGCAGCCGGAGCCGGTTGACGAACTGCGGGCGAGGGTTGACCACCGTGACCTCGGCCCGCCCGCGCGAGCGGCCGGCCAGCCGCACGGCGACCGTCGCGCCCGCGTAGCCGGCGCCGATGACCAGGACCCGCTTCTTCGATGTGCTCATGTCTCCCAGGACGAGATGGCGGGCCCAGCCGTGACATCTCCTGCCGCGCGCGGGGTAGCCAGACCTTCCGGTGCTCAGAACGGCGGTTGACGCAGGGTCCCCGACCAGGTGGGGTCCCGGGGACGATGACGATTCGGCGCCACGTGAGCACTCCCCGCACACCCTCCGAGCCCTGACAGGACTGCGCGCATGGTTGACGACGACCAGGACCCGACCGGGACCGACGAATGGCGGGAGGCGCTCGAGTCGGTCCTCGCGGTGGAGGGACCCCAGCGCGCCCACGACCTGCTCGACGAGCTGATCGCGCAGGCCCGCGCGGCCGGCGCGCCCGTGCCCTATTCGGCGACGACGCCCTACGTCAACACGATCGCGGTGGAGGACGAGCCCACGCACCCGGGTGACCGCGCGGTCGAGCACCGCATCCGCTCGGCCATCCGCTGGAACGCCGTCGCGACGGTGCTGCGCGCGAACAAGGAGTCTTCCGAGCTCGGCGGGCACATCGCGAGCTTCCAGTCCGCGGCGACGCTCTACGACACCGGCTTCCAGCACTTCTGGCACGCGCCCTCGGCCGGCCACGGGGGCGACCTCGTGATGATGCAGGGGCACTCCTCGCCCGGCATCTACGCGCGCGCCTTCCTCGAGGGCCGCCTCACCGAGGAGCAGATGGACTCCTTCCGGCAGGAGGCCGACGGCACCGGGCTCTCGTCGTACCCGCACCCGTGGCTGATGCCGGACTTCTGGCAGTTCCCGACCGTCTCGATGGGCCTCGGCCCACTGATGGCGATCTACCAGGCCCGCTTCCTCAAGTACCTGCAGGGCCGCGGCCTGGCCGAGACCGAGAACCGCCACGTCTGGGCGTTCCTGGGCGACGGCGAGATGGACGAGCCCGAGTCGCTGGGCGCGATCTCGCTGGCCGGCCGGGAGCACCTCGACAACCTGATCTTCGTCGTCAACTGCAACCTGCAGCGACTCGACGGGCCGGTGCGCGGCAACGGGAAGATCATCCAGGAGCTGGAGGGCCTCTTCCGGGGCGCGGGCTGGAACGTCATCAAGGTCATCTGGGGGAGCCGCTGGGACCAGCTGCTCGCCAGGGACGAGGGGGGCCACCTCCGGCGTCTCATGGAGGAGACCGTCGACGGCGAGTACCAGACCTTCAAGTCCAAGGACGGCGCCTACGTCCGTGAGCACTTCTTCGGCCGCTACCCGGAGACCGCGGCCATGGTCGAGGACTGGACCGACGAGGAGATCTGGGCGCTGACGCGCGGCGGGCACGACCCGTCGAAGATCTACGCGGCCTACTCCGCGGCGGTGGACGAGCCCGACCGGCCCACGGTGATCCTCGCCAAGACCGTCAAGGGCTACGGCATGGGCGAGGCCGGCGAGGGCCAGAACATCTCGCACCAGCAGAAGAAGATGGCGCAGGAGAACCTGCGGGTCTTCCGCGACCGCTTCGAGCTCTCGATCGACGACGACGCCATCGAGTCGCTGCCCTACCTGCGCTTCGACCCCGACAGCGAGGAGGGGATCTACCTCCGGAAGCACCGCGAGGCGCTCGGTGGCTCGCTCCCCGTGCGTCGCCGCACGTCGGAGGCCCTGGAGGTGCCGGACCTCTCCGCCTTCGGCGGCCAGCTCGCCGGCTCCGGCGATCGCGAGAACTCCACGACGATGGCGTTCGTCCGCGTCCTCAACACGCTGCTGCGGGACAAGAAGATCGGCAACCGCGTGGTGCCGATCGTCCCGGACGAGTCGCGCACGTTCGGCATGGAGGGCATGTTCCGCCAATTCGGGATCTTCTCCCGGGTCGGGCAGCTCTACACGCCCGAGGACGCCGGCAAGCTGATGTTCTACAAGGAGGCGGAGAACGGCCAGCTGCTCCAGGAGGGCATCAACGAGCTGGGCGCGATGTCCTCGTGGATCGCGGCGGCGACGGCGTACTCCACCAGCGACGTCCCGATGATCCCGTTCTACATCTACTACTCGATGTTCGGGTTCCAGCGCGTCGGCGACCTCGCCTGGGCCGCGGGCGACCTGCGCGCCCGCGGGTTCCTGCTCGGCGGCACCGCCGGCCGCACGACCCTCAACGGCGAGGGCCTGCAGCACGAGGACGGCCACTCGCACCTGTTCTCGGCGGTGATCCCCAACTGCGTGTCCTACGACCCGACCTTCGCCTACGAGGTCGCGGTGATCGTCGCGGACGGGTTGCGGCGGATGTACGCCGAGCAGGAGGACGTCTTCTACTACCTGACCCTGATGAACGAGAACTACCACCACCCGGCGATGCCCGAGGGCGTCGAGGAGGGGATCGTCAAGGGGCTCTACCTGTTCCGGGAGGGCGCGCCGGCCGTCACCGCGGGGGCCCGGAAGAGCCGCGCCAAGCAGAAGCCGCGCGCCCAGCTCATGGGCTCGGGGACGATCCTGCGCGAGGTGATCGCCGCCGCCGAGATGCTCGAGGACGAGTGGGGCGTCGTCGCCGACGTGTGGAGCGCGCCGAGCTTCACCGAGCTGCGGCGCGACGGCATCGACGTCGCCCGCTGGAACATGCTCCACCCCACCGAGACGCCCCGGCTCTCCTGGGTCGAGCAGTGCCTGGCCGACCGCCCGGCCGGGCCGGTGGTCGCGGCGACGGACTACATGCGCGCCTTCCCCGACCAGATCCGCGAGTGGGTGGGCGACCGCCGCTTCGCCGTGCTCGGCACCGACGGCTTCGGCCGCTCGGACTACCGCAAGGCGCTGCGCGACTTCTTCGAGGTCGACCGGCGCTACGTGGTGGTCGCGACCCTGTCCGCCCTGGCCCGCGACGGCGCCGTCCCGACCGAGAAGGTCGCCGAGGCCATCGAGCGCTACGGCATCGACCCCGAGCGCCCCGCGCCCGCGCACGCCTGACCCCCGACGAGATCGACGAGACCGCGAGGCATCCATGACGGCCCCCGCCACAACCCAGGTCGAGGTCCCGGACATCGGCGACTTCACCGACGTCCCGATCATCGAGCTCCACGTCGCGGTCGGCGACGTGATCGCCGTCGACGATCCGCTGGCCACGCTGGAGTCCGACAAGGCGACGATGGACGTGCCGTCGTCGCACGCCGGGCGCGTCACCGAGGTGCTCGTGGCGGTCGGCGACACCGTCAGCCAGGGCACGCCGGTGCTGCGGCTCGACGCCGCCGAGGGCGAGCCCGTGGAGGACGGCCCGGCCGAGTCCCCGGAGTCGGAGTCGGCTGCCCCGGTGCCCAAGGACGCGCCCGCGGCCGCCGACGCCGAGGTCACGGCCCAGGAGCCGGACACGGAGAAGGCCTCGTCGAGCGCGGGGGCTCCGGCCGCACCCTCCACCAACGGCTCGGGCAACGGCTCGAGCAACGGTTCGGGGCTCCCCGTCCACGCCGGCCCGAGCGTGCGCAAGCTGGCCCGCGAGTTCGAGGTCGACCTGGACCAGGTGCCGGCCACGGGGCCCAAGGGACGGATCACCAAGTCCGACCTGCTGGCCTACGTCCGCGGCCCCGCCCAGGCCCCGGAAGCGGCCCCGGCCGCGGCCCCGTCCGGCGGCTCGGGCATCCCCGAGATCCCGGCGCAGGACTTCTCGAAGTTCGGCCCGGTCGAGACGCAGCCGCTGTCGAGGATCACCCGGATCTCGGGGCCGTTCCTGCACCGCTCGTGGCTGAACGTCCCGCACGTCACGCACAACGACGACGCCGACATCACCGACACCGACCGCTTCCGCAAGGAGCTCGACACCCAGGGCAAGACGGATCCTTCAGGGGGCTACCGGGTCACGCTGCTCGCGTTCCTCATGAAGGCGTCGGTCTCGGCGCTCAAGGCGTACCCGACGCTGAACAGCTCGCTGACGCCCGAGAAGGACGCGCTGATCATGAAGCGCTACTACCACCTCGGCGTCGCCGTCGACACCCCGGGCGGGCTGGTCGTCCCCGTCATCCGCGACGTCGACCGCAAGGGCATCGTCGAGCTGTCCAAGGAGCTGGGGGAGGTGTCGGCGCGGGCGCGCGACGGCAAGCTCACGGCCGACGACATGAGCGGCGGTACGTTCACGATCTCCAGCCTGGGCGGGATCGGCGGCACGGCGTTCACCCCGATCGTCAACGCGCCCGAGGTCGCCATCCTCGGCGTCGTGCGCTCGCGCGTCGCGCCGGTCTGGGACGGCGAGGCCTTCGTGCCCCGCACCCTGCTGCCGCTGTGCCTGTCCTACGACCACCGCGTCATCGACGGCGCCCTCGCCGCGCGCTTCACCCGCCACCTCGCCCACACCATGGGCGACGAGCGCCGCCTGCTGCTGTGACACCTGCCGAGGAGATTCGCCGTGGCTGACACCGTGGTCGTCGAGGTCCCCGACATCGGCGACTTCACCGACGTCCCCATCATCGAGATCCACGTCGCCGTGGGCAGCGAGGTCGCCCTCGACGAGCCGTTGCTCACCCTCGAGTCCGACAAGGCGACGATGGACGTCCCGGCCGAGACGGCCGGGACGGTCACCGAGATCCGCGTCGCGGTCGGCGACACGGTCTCGCGGGGCACGCCGATCCTCGTCGTGACGCCGAGCGACGTCGAGGCCCCGGCGACGCCGGCACCCGTCGCCAAGACGGGCGCCTCCGAGCGGGTGCCGTCGCGGAACCAGGAAGCGCCGGCGGCCGCGTCCGACGGCGCGGAGGATCGGCACGTCGGGCTCGTCGTGCTCGGCGCCGGGCCGGGTGGCTACACCGCCGCGTTCCGGGCCGCCGACCTCGGGCTCGAGGTCCTGGTGGTGGACGCCCGCGACACCCTCGGCGGCGTCTGCCTCAACGTGGGCTGCATCCCGTCGAAGGCACTGCTGCACGCGGCCAAGGTCATCGCCGAGACGAAGGAGATGAGCGGGCACGGCGTGAAGTTCGGCGCGCCGGAGATCGACCTCGACGAGCTCCGCACGTGGAAGGACGGCGTCGTCGACCGGCTGACCGGCGGGCTGAAGGGCCTGGCCAAGCAGCGGAAGGTCTCGACGCTGCAGGGGACGGGACGGTTCCTCTCGCCGCACCGCCTCGAGGTCACCGCGCCCGACGGCGCGACCACCGTCGTCGGCTTCGACCAGGTCATCGTGGCCGCGGGCTCGGAGCCGGTCCGCCTGCCGTTCGTGCCCCACGACGACCCGCGCGTGCTCGACTCGACCTCGGCGCTCGAGATCGCCGACGTGCCCGAGCGCCTGCTCGTCCTCGGCGGCGGGATCATCGGCCTCGAGATGGCGACGGTGTACGCCGAGCTGGGCTCGAGGATCACCGTGGTCGAGCTGATGGACCAGCTCATCCCCGGCGCGGACAAGGACATCGTGGGTCCGCTGGCCAAGCACATCGGGGCGCGCTACGAGGACATCCACCTCTCCACCAAGGTCACCGGCGTCGAGGCCACGGAGAAGGGTCTCGTGGTGTCGTTCGAGGGGGAGGCCACAGGGAAGAACACAGCCCCGGAGACCGACACGTTCGACGCCGTGCTCGTGGCCGTCGGGCGGCGTCCCCTCGGCGCCGCGCTGGACCTCGGCGCCGCCGGGGTCTCGGTGGACGAGCGCGGCTTCGTCGGGGTCGACGCGCAGATGCGCACGAACGTCGCGCACGTCTTCGCCATCGGCGACGTCGTCGGCCAGCCGATGCTCGCCCACAAGGCGGTCCACGAGGGCAAGGTCGCCGCCGAGGTCGCCGCCGGGCAGAAGAGCGCCTTCGACGCCCGCTGCATCCCCTCGGTCGCCTACACCGACCCGGAGGTGGCGTGGGTCGGGGTCACCGAGACCGAGGCGAAGGCGCGCGGCCTGCCGTACGGCTCGGGGACGTTCCCGTGGGCGGCGTCCGGGCGCTCGCTGTCGCTGGGGCGCTCGGAGGGCTCGACCAAGGTCCTCTTCGACACCGAGACCGACCGGATCCTCGGTGCCGGGATCGTCGGTCCCGCCGCGGGCGACCTCATCGCCGAGGCCGCCCTGGCCATCGAGATGGGGGCCGACGCCGCGGACATCGGCCTGACGATCCATCCGCACCCGACGCTCTCGGAGACCATCGGCATGGCCGCCGAGGCGTTCGAGGGCACGCTCACCGACCTCTACATCCCGAAGAAGGCCGGGAAGTGAGATCGGCGCCGGGGCCGGGCACCGTCTCCTGACCGCCGTGGGCCCGCCGCGGCGCGTGCCGCTCGGCTCGGGCTGGGACTCCGACGCCGTCCTGGTCGACGGCCGGTGGGTCGAGCGCACGGCCCGGCGCCCCGCCGCCGAAGCGGGGCTGCGGCGCGAGGCGCGCCTGCTGCCGTGGCTCGCGGCGTGGCTCCCGCTCCCCGTGCCGCGGCCGGTCGTTGTCGGCGGGACGCCGCTGACCGTGCGCCACCCGTGGGTGCCCGGGTCGGCGCTCGACGCCCCGTCCGCCGACCAGGGGCGGCGGCTCGGGGCGTTCCTGCGCACGACGTCCCCGTCGACGCGGCCGTGGCGCACGGGCTCCCGGACCCGTCGACGACCCGCGGGTGGCGGGACCGGGCGGTCGCGCGGTTCGAGGCCGAGGTCGCGCCCCGCCTGCCCGACGACCGCCGGCTGCGCGCCGCGCTGGAGCGCCTGCGCGAGGCACCGGCCGGCGCGGTCGTCCACGGCGACCTCCGGGCCGAGCACGTCCTGGCCGCCGACAGCGAGATCACGGGCGTCATCGACTGGGGCGACGCGCGCGCCGGCGACCCGGCCAAGGACCTCGAGTGGCTGCTCCTCGACACCGGCGTCGCCCCGGCCGTGATCGCGGCGTACGGCGCCGACCTGACCGCCCGCGCCCGCGACTGGCGGCGCGTGGGCCCCTGCTACGCCGTGGTGCACGGGCTCGACACCGGCGACGACGCCCTCGTCGTCAGGGCACTCGGGGACCTCGCGTGACGCGGTAGCGCAGGGCCACCGTCCCCGGCCCGTCGAGGGTGCGGATCGGCTCGAGCTCGACGAGCTCGGCGGGCATGTCGTCGAACAGGCGCCGCCCCTGCCCGAGCAGGACGGGCACCACCTGCAGCGCCAGCTCGTCGATCTCCCCGGCTCGCAGGAACGCCCGGGCCGCCTCGGCGCCGTGCAGCAGCACGTCCCGCTCGCCCGCGGCCTCCCGGGCCGCCGCCGCGGCCTCCCGGACGTCGGTGACGTAGCGGGCGTGGCCGGGGGCGGGCGCGTCCGGGACGGAGCGGGTGAGCACGATGATCGGGACACCGTCGTGGTGGTCGCCGCCCCAGTGCCCGGCGTGGTCGAAGGTCCGCCGGCCGGTCAGGACCGCGCCGGTGGTCATCGCCGCGGCGAGCACGAGGGCGTCCACGTCGTCGTCGCTGCGGGCGGTGGCCGGATCGTCGCCCACCGCGAGGACCAGGGACTCGTGCAGCCGCTCCCCGCCGATCCCCAGGCCCTGATCGGGCCCGTCCTCCGGCCCGGTGACGAATCCGTCCAGGGACATCCACATGTAGAGCACGATCCTGCCCATGGCGGGCCCTTCCGTGGGAGGTCCGGGACCGACAGTGTGAACCCGGTCGTCGGCGAGGACGAACCGTCACTCGGACACCCGACGGCGACCGGCCGTTCCCAGAAGGAGAACCTGAACGATGATCTCAGTGGGAGACAAGATCCCCGACGTGCCGCTCGCGACGGTCGGCGCCGACGGTGCCAACCCGGTGCGTTCCGGCGAGCTCTTCGGAACGGGGCGCACCGTCCTGTTCGGCGTGCCCGCCGCCTTCAGCCCGACCTGCAGCGACGCGCACCTCCCGGGCTTCGTGGCGAAGGCCCAGGAGATCAGCGCCAAGGGCGTCGACCGGATCGTCTGCGTGTCGGTGAACGACCCGTTCGTCATGGGCGCCTGGGCGAAGGACCAGGGCGTCGGCGACAGCGTGATCATGCTCGCCGACGGCGCCGCGCTCTTCGCCACGGCGATGGGCCTGAGCATCGACGCCTCGGACTTCGGACTGGGCGTCCGGTCGTCGCGCTACGCGGCGATCATCGACGACGGCACCCTGACCTGGATCGACGTCGAGGCGGCCCCGCCGGACCACGAGGTCTCCACCGCCGACGCGGTGCTGTCGCACCTCTGACGGGGCGCACCTCTGACGGCCCCGAGCCCGCGTCCCGCACCCGCGGGGCGCGGGCTCAGCCGTCCCGGTACGCGCGCACGATCTGGTCGTACGACGTGTCGGCGGCCAGGCCCAGCGCCGCCGCGCGCGGGGTCTCGAACCGCGACGGCCAGCTGCCCACGATGGCGACCACGGCCGGGTCCTCGACCCAGTCGACGAGCGCGCTCGTGCCCGGACCGGCGACGCGGTCGAGGGCCGCGGTCATCTCGCGCGGCGTGGTGGTGAGCGCCGGGAGGTTCATCGCGGTCCGGCTGCCCCAGGTGGCGTCGTCCACCTCGGCGGCCCGGAGGATGCCGTCGAGCGTGCGGTGCGGCGAGGAGAGCGCGACCGGCATGTCCGGCGGCGCCGGGCAGACGGCGCGCTCGCCGGCCAGCGGCTCGCGGATGATCCCGGACAGGAAGCTCGAGGCCGCGGCGTTGGGACGGCCGGGTCGCACCGACACCGTCATCAGCCGCACGCTCCGCCCGCGCACGAAGCCCTTGCGGGTGTAGTCGGCGACGAGCTGCTCGCCGACGAACTTCTGGATCCCGTAGCTGGACTGCGGGCGCGGCAGGGTGTCGTCGTCGACGGGGCCGACCGGCCCGATCGCCGGATCGCTGCCGAACACCGCGAGCGAGCTGGTGAAGACGAGCACCGGGGGCACCGCGTGGCCGCGGGCGTACTCGAGGACCGCGCGGGTGCCGTCGAGGTTGGTGCGCATGCCCAGGTCGAAATCGGCCTCGGCGGCGCCGCTGACCACCCCTGCGAGATGGAAGACGGCGTCCGCCTCGTCGCCGAGGGTCCGGCTCAGCTCGCCCTCGTTGAAGTCGATAGTGATGTGCTCCACCCGCGGGTCGGCGCCGACGTCGTCGGCCGGCGCGACGAGGTCGACGACGACGAGCCGCGTGACGTCGGCGGGCGCCGCCCCGCCGAGCGCGACCGGCCCGGCGAGCAGGCGGCGGCACAGCAGCGTCCCGAGGAACCCGGCCCCGCCGGTGACGATCACGCGCATGCGGCCTCCTCGAGGCGGTCGACGACGTCGGCGAGCGCGTCCTCGCCGCCCACGTTCCCGGCGAACACCACCAGGGGCGGGCCGCTCGCCGGCGCCCAGAGCGACACGATCCCCGGCAGCAGCGATCCGCGCACCCACGCCCGGTCGGCCCGCAACGACTCGGTCGCGACGTCCGAGGACGTGATCCCGCCCTTCGCGAGGACGTAGGCCGGCGGGCTCGCGGCGACGACCCGACCGACCACCCCGGTGAGCGCGGCGCTGACCCGGCGCGCGATCTCCAGGCTCTCGGCCTCGTCGCGCCCGGTCACGAGCGTGCGCGAGGTGCTCAGCACGGTGGTGCGGTGCTCGAGGGAGCTCGCGACCTGCGCGACCACGTCGTCGAGGTGCCGGTCGGAGGCCAGCACCGTCGGGACGTCGATCTCGACGCGGGCGAGCTCCCGCCGCGCACCGAGCCGCTCGAGCTGACGGCTCGTGCGGGCCACGTGCGAGCCGACGACGACGAGCCCGTGGCCGGTCCCGACGGCGTCACGGAGGTCGGCGTCGGCGATCGGCGGCTGCTCGCCCTGGCCGACGCGGGCGCGGACGAACGACGGGCCGACGCGGTAGACGAACCGCGCGCCGTCCCGCTCGGCGGCGAGGATCGCGAGCACCCCGGCGCGCAGGTCGTCGTCGACCACGGCGTCCAGGACGATCACCCGGGCCCGGGGCAGCGTCACCGGACCGGCGCGCAGGCTCCCGAGGCCGACCTCGGCGACGTCGCCGGCCGGGATCGCCCCGCCGCTCTTCTCGGCGACCCAGTCGGCGAGGCGGGAGTGGCGGTAGCCGAAGCTGGCGTCGGCGGCGAACTCGCTCTCGGCCACCGGGGTCAGCGTGTCGCCCTCGCGCAGCCAGTGCACGCCGCCGAGCGTGACCCGCCCGGCGTCGGGGAAGGCGGGCGCGAGGACCACGGCGTCGGCGCCGACCTCGGCGGCGACCACGTCGGTCTCGAGCGGGAAGTGCCCGCGCAGTGTCGAGTCGCTGCGGCTGGCCACGATCACCTCGACGCCGCGTCGGCGGGCGACGTCGAGGCACGTCCGCACGACCTCGCGGGTGCGGGCCGCGGCGTCGTCGGGGGCGAGGCTGCGGGTGTTGGTCAGGACGAAGAACGCCGGCGCCCCCTGCGCGAGGGCCCAGCCGACGTCGTCGGCGCTCCAGCGGGTGAGCACCGGGAGGTCGCGGACGGTCTGCGTGCCGGTGGGGTCGTCGTCGAGGACCACGACCGTCGGCGTCCCGGCCAGCGCCGCCCGGACCTCCCCGGCCGGCACCACCCGCACCGGTGGCAGGCCCGCCAGCCGCTCACGGTCCTGCTGCATCGGCCCATGCTCCCCGATGGCCCATGCTCCCCGATGGCGAGCGGGCGGTCAGGAGGAGCCGGAGTCCAGCAGGGTGTGCAGCCGGACGATGCGGCCGTCCTCGACGAGGCCGATGTCGGTGCCCGTGACGACGGGCGCGCCGCCCGCGGGCCCGAAGCCCCACGAGATCATGCCGAGGTCGCCGCTCACCCGCACGAAGGAGGTGGGGCGGAACGCGAAGTCCGGCGCGCCGTCCAGCAGCGCCGACACCTTGGAGTCGATCTGGTCGCGACCCCGCACGAGGCCCTCGGGGTCCTGGAACAGGACGTCCTCGGCGTACACCGCGGCGATCGCCTCGGCGCGGCGCGCGGCGTCGCGCTCGTTGAACACCCCGAGCAGGTTGCGCTGCATGAGCTCCTCGACCGTCGCCATACGGCGATCATGCCCGCCGCCGCCGGGCGCGTCACCACCGCCCACTTCTCGCCGCCGACCGATTCCGCCCCGGCGAATGCGGGATTTCGGCACACCGAATATTCGAATTCGCGCCGACGACCTCGGTGAGGAGTGCCACCGGGAATCGCAGGGCGCGGCGAACGGGTGCTACGTTCGCTGCAGCGAAGGGGAGTAGCTCCCAACATCGCGGTCGACACACTGACGCCCTGCGTCCGGCCGCGGCGGCCGCCGGTGCCACCGGTGGCGGGCGAGACCTTCGGCACCGACCCGTTCATCGGGTTCGGGCCGGAGCATGCGCCCTCGGTCCGATCCGACCGAGAGGAGCGCGCCCCCGTGACCGGCTTCCTGGCCGCCGCTGCCATGAGCTTCGCCGTCATCTTCGTCGCGGAGCTCGGTGACAAGTCCCAGCTGATGGCGTTGACGTTCGCCACGCGCTTCCGAGCCCTGCCCGTGCTGCTCGGCATCACCGCGGCCACGGCGGTCACCCACGCGGTCTCGGTCGGCGTCGGTTACCTGCTCGGGGCCACACTCCCCACCTTCTGGATCTCCTGCGCGGCGGCCGTCGCGTTCGTCGTGTTCGGGCTGTGGACCCTGCGCGGCGACTCGCTCTCCGCCGACGAGGAGAAGAAGAGCGGCGCCACCACGCGCTCCGCGTTCGTGACGGCCGGGGTCGCGTTCTTCCTCGCCGAGCTCGGTGACAAGACGATGCTCGCCACCGTCACGCTCGCCACCCAGTACCCGGGGACCGGCGGCGTCACGGGCGTCTGGCTCGGCTCGACGATCGGCATGGTCATGGCCGACGGCCTGGCGATCATCCTGGGCCGGGTGCTGGGCCGGAACCTGCCGGAGAAGGCGATCCGGATCGGCGCCGCCGCGCTGTTCTTCGTGTTCGCGGTGTGGCTCGCCGTCGAGGCATTCCTGAACGGCTGAGGAACCATTCCCGCGCTTTCTCCCACGTCCCGTCGGGAGCGCTTCCCACCCGGGGTGGCGTGACGCGACGGACGGCGTCGGAGGATGGACCCATGACCGCGCCGTCCGTCCCCGCCGACGCCGTGGTCCGGGCCCGGGCCGCCGCGCGCGAGCGGCTGCTCAACGCGGCGGCGCGGGAGCTCGAGGTCCCGCCCGGCGGGCCGGGGCCCTGGCGCCTCGACCTGCTGGAGAGCGGCGCCCTGGTCGCCGAGGTGATCGGGTGGTCGCCGTCGGGGCACCACCGGTGGGGCGAGGAGATCGTCCTCGACACGGGGTCGCACACCCGGACGGTGTCGCACGAGGAGTTCGTCCACCTCCTGCTCAGCCAGCTCGACGCGGCCCTGCCGGACCCGTGCCCGCCGGACCCGTGCCTGCCGGACCCGTGCCTGCCGGACCCGTGCCGTGCCCCGACCGACCGGGTGGGGGCCCTGGGCGCGCAGGTCCGCACCAGCGTGGCCCGCACGGCCCGCTACCTCGCCGCCCCGGTCCGCCCGGAGCCGGCGGACGCGGCGGGCCGGACCCGGCACGCCGAGCAGGCCGTGCGCACCGGGCACCCCTTCCACCCCGCGCCGAAGAGCATCGAGGGGGTCGACCACGAGGCCGCGGACCGCTTCGCCCCCGAGCTCGGGGTGTCCTTCCGGCGCCACCACCTCGCCGTCCACCCCGACCTCGTCGTGGAGGAGCGGGTCGCGCCCGGCCCCTGGACCCCCGACGACGTCGCGGTGCACGCCCCCGACGGCTGGTCGGTGCTGCCCGTCCACCCCTGGCAGATCACGCACCTGCGCGGGCTGCCGGGGACGTCGGCGCTGCTGGCCGACGGGCGGCTCCGGGACCTCGGCCCCCTCGGGGCACCCGTCTACCCGACGTCGTCGGTGCGCACCGTCTGCGACCCCGCGTTCCCCACGGCCTGGAAGCTCCCGCTGCACCTGCGGATCACCAACTTCGTGCGCACCATCCCGGTCGAGCACGCGCGGCGCGCGGTCGACGCGAGCCGGCTGGTGTCGTCCCTGCGGCCGGGGTGGCCGGCGCCGGGGTTCGAGGTGCTGATCGAGACCGGGTGGCGGGGGGTCGACCCGGCCGTGGTGGGGGAGGACGAGGCCGAGGACCTGGTCACCCTGTTCCGGGAGAACCCGTTCGTCGTCGACCCCGCCGCCCCGCGCGTGCTCGCGGGGCTCCTCGAGCCCGGGCCGCGGGGCGAGGAGCCGGCGCTCGTGGGCGAGGTCCGGGCGTCCGGGGGTGACGCCGAGGCCTGGCTGCGGGCGTACCTGGCGGTCTCGCTGGTGCCGATGCTGGCGATCTTCGGCGTGCACGGCCTGGGGTTCGAGGCCCACCTGCAGAACACGCTGCTGCACACCGAGGACGGGGTCCCCGCGCGGTTCTGGGTGCGGGACATGGAGGGTGCGCACGTGAGCCGCGACCGCCTCCCCGCCGGCCTCGACGCGGCGAGCCCGCTGGTCTACGACGAGGACGAGGCGTGGCAGCGGCTCCGCTACCACGCCGTGGTCAACGGGCTGAGCAGCGTGGTCGCGGCCCTGGGTGCCGCGCTCCCGCCGGGGGAACCGGCGCTGTGGCGGGTGGTCGCCGAGGTGCTCGCGGAGGTCACCGGCCCGGGCGCTCCGTACGCCGCCGACCTGCTCACGAGCCCCGCCCTGCCCGCGAAGGCGAACCTCCTGAGCCGCTTCGCCGGGCGCGGCGAGAGCCCCCTCTACGTCGACCTGCCCAACCCGATCAGGAAGGCCGCCGGATGACCGTTCGGGCCGACGACGTCCTCGTGCCCGCGCTGCGCGCACCCACCGCGACCGCGGTCCGCCGCCGCCTGTTCCGCCAGACCCTCGCCTCGCTGGTCTACGAGGGCGCGGTGGAGGTGACGGTGGACGGCTCGGCGGACGGCTCGGCGGACGGCTCGGCGGACGACAGGGAGCACGTGATCGCCGGGTCCGACCGCGACGGGCGCCCCGTGCGCTACCTCTTCGAGGCCGACCGGGCCGTCGGGTTCGACCGCGTGCGCCTGGCGGCGGCGCCGGTGCGTCGCGAGGACGCCGACGGCGCGATGGCCGAGGCCGCGTCGCTGCCGCAGTTCCTGGGCGAGGTCGGCGCCGCGATCCTCGGCGGTGCGCACCCCGAGCAGCTGGCGCGCTTCGCCGTCGAGCTCGAGGAGACGCGCGTGAAGGACGTGCTGGCCGAGTACGTGCGGGCGGGCCGCGACCAGCTGCTCGCCGACGCCGACCACGAGGCGCTCGAGGGCCTGATCACCGACGGGCACCGCTACCACCCGGCCTACAAGTCGCGGATCGGCTTCGACCTCGACGACGACCTCGCCTTCGGCCCCGAGTTCCTCCCGGTGCTGCACCCGTTCTGGGTCGCCGCGCACCGCTCGGTCGCCGAGGTCACCACCTCGGTGATCGACCCGCCGGATCCCCGGGCCGAGCTGGGCCCGACGGCGGCGGCCGCGTTCGACGCCCGGGTCCGCGACGGCGGCGGCCACCCGGCCGACCCTGCGGACTACGTGTGGCTGCCCGTCCACCCGTGGCAGTGGCGCGAGCGCCTCCACCGGGCCTTCGCCGACCTGCTCGCCGACGGCCGCCTGGTCGCCCTCGGCCCGGACCCCGCGCCGTTCTCGCCCCAGCAGTCCATCCGCACCCTGAGCTGCCGCGACGACCCCGCGCGCAGCCACCTCAAGACGGCGCTGTCGATCACGAACACCTCCACGTCCCGCGGGCTCGCCCCGCACACGGTCCGCAACGCCGCCCCGATCTCCGACTGGCTGGCCCGGATCGTGGCGCGCGACGACTACCTCGCCCGCGACGCGCGGGTGGTCGTGCTCGGCGAGGTCCACGGCGTCGCCGTGGTCCCGGCGCCCCCGTCGGACCTGGTCCGCGCCGACACCGAGGGCGCGCTGGCCGCGATCTGGCGCACGAGCCTCGCGCCGCGGCTCGACGCGGGGGAGCGGGCGGTCCCGGTCACGGGTCTGACGACGACCGAGAACGACGGCACCCCGCTGATCGCGCCCTGGCTCACCGCGCACGGCGCGCGGACGTGGATCGAGGCCCTCGTCGACGCCGTCGCGCTGCCCCTGGTGCACCTGCTGGTGGCGCACGGGGTGGCGCTCGAGTCGCACGCCCAGAACATGTCGCTGGTGCTGCGCGACGGCCTGCCCGTGCGCGTGGCGCTCAAGGACTTCCACGACGGCGTCCGGTTCTGCCGGCGCCTGCTCGCCGATCCCGACGACGCCCCGGTGCTCGCCCCGCCGCCGCCGCACCACACCAACCGGAACTCGTTCGTCGAGACCGACGAGCCGACCCAGGTGACCGATTTCCTGCTCGACGCGTTCTTCTTCGTCAACCTCGGCGAGCTCGGACTGTTCCTCGCCGAGCACGGGCTGATGGACGAGACGGAGTTCTGGACGATCGTCGCGACGGGGGTCCGGGCCCACGACCGGCGGCACGGCTCCGGGGCGTTCGACCTGTTCGCCCCCACCCTCGAGGTCGAGAAGCTGACCACCCGCCGTCTCACGCCCGACACGGAGCTGGCCCTGCACCGCGTGTCCAACCCGCTGCACCGGTTCGGGGGGCGCTGATGCTGCGCCCCAACGCGGTGCGGGCGGCCCTGGCCGGGGGCCGGGAGGTCCACGGGCTCTTCTGCGCCATCCCCGCCCCGGCGCTGGTGGAGATGATCGGGTGCGCCGGCTACGACTTCGTCGTCCTCGACAGCGAGCACGCGCTCGTCGACCCGCAGGAGCTGGAGAACCTCATCCGGGCGGCTGAGGCCGTGGACCTCACCCCGTTCGTCCGCGTCCCGGAGGCCGACCCCGGTGCGATCCTGCGCGCGCTCGACGCCGGCGCGATGGGGGTCGTCGTCCCGCACGTGCGGACCCCCGACGACCTCGCCGCCGCCGTGCGCGCCGCCCGCTACGCGCCGGAGGGGATGCGGTCGCTGAACGGCGGGCGGGTGCCGGGCTTCGGGCGCCTCGACCTCGGCGAGTACCTCGCCCGGGCCAACGCCGAGATCATGGTCGTCGCGATGATCGAGGACGCCGAGGGCGTCGACGCCCTGGACGACATCCTCGCGGTGCCCGGCGTCGACCTCGTCCTCGAGGGCGCCGCCGACCTCTCGCAGTCCTACGGCGTGCCGTGGCAGACGCGGCACCCCGTCGTGCGCGAGGCCCTCGCCCGCATCGCCGACACGTGCCGGGCGCGCGGCGTCGAGTTCTGCGCCATCCCCCGGACCGCCGACGACCACCGGGAGTGGGCCGCCCGCGGCGTCCGGGCCTTCGTGCTCGGCGAGGAGCGCGGGATCGCCGCCCGCGCACTGCGGGCCCACCTCGAGGTCCACCGTGCCGACCGCGACGGGGGAGCTCCGTGACCGCCCTCGACGCCCTGCTCCGCGACCGGGCGGCCCGCGACGAGCCCGTCTGCCTGTTCGCCTACGACCTCGACGGCCTGCGCCGGCACGTCACCGGGGTGGTGAGGGCGCTCCCGCCGCGGTGCCGCATGTACTACGCGATGAAGGCCAACAGCGCCGCCCCGGTCCTCGAGACACTCGCGCCGATCGTCGCCGGCTTCGAGGTCGCCTCCGGCGGCGAGATCGCCAAGGTCCGGGCGGTCGCCCCCGGCGCGCCGATCCTCTTCGGGGGACCGGCCAAGACACCGGCCGAGATCGGCCAGGCCCTCGACGCCGCGGTCACGCGCCTGCACGTGGAGAGCGTGCTCGAGCTGCACCGGATCTCCGCCGCGGCCGTGGCCCGCGGGACGACGGTCGAGGTGCTGCTGCGCGTCAACCTCGCCGGCCCGTTCCCGTCGGCCACCCTGGCGATGGCCGGGCGCCCGACCCAGTTCGGCATCGACGAGGCCGATCTCCCGGCCGCGACGACCGCGGCCACCACGCTCCCGGGCCTGCGGTTCGCGGGCTTCCACCTGCACTCGTTGTCGAACAACCTCTCCGCCGAGACGCACCTGGAGATGCTCGGTCTCTACCGCGACACCGTCGTGGGCTGGGAGAAGGAGCTCGGGGTCGTCGTGGAGGTGCTCGACGTCGGCGGCGGGATCGGGATCGACTACCAGGACCCCGCCCACCGCTTCGACTGGGCCGGTTTCACCCGCGGGCTCGGCGACTGGGTCGACTCGGTCCCCGCCCACTGGCGCGAGATCCAGTTCGAGTGCGGGCGCTACCTCACCGCGGCGTGCGGGAGCTACGCCGTCGAGGTGCTGGACGTGAAGCGCACCCACGGCACGGCGTGGGCGCTCGTGCGGGGCGGGACCCACCACTTCCGCCTGCCCGTCTCGTGGCAGCACAGCCATCCGTTCACGGTGCTGCCCGTGGAGCGTTGGAACCCGTCGGTGCCCCGGCCCTCGGTCACCGACGACCGGGTGACGGTGGCGGGGGAGCTGTGCACCCCGAAGGACGTCCTGGCCCGCGACGTCCCGGTCGCGCGGCTGCGGGCCGGCGACATCCTGGTGTTCGCGCTCGCCGGGGCCTACGGCTGGGACATCTCCCACCACGACTTCCTCAGCCATCCCCACCCGGAGCACGTGTTCCTGGACGAGGACCGGGCCTAGGCTGCCGGCATGCATCTGGTCATCGCCGGCCCCGGTCGCTACGACGGCGGGGTCGAGCGCCCGCCCGGGCCGGACGGCGGCCCACCCGCCGAGGTCGAGATCGTCGGGTCGCGGGAGCTCGTCCGCACCGAGCCCGACGGCACCGAGATCTACCGCGTCACGATGCTCGTCTACACCCACGCCGGGGTGAACAGGGACGGCGTGCCCCGCTACACGCGGGACCGGGACTACACCGAGGAGCGGGCCGGGTAGGCGCCACGGGGCCCGCATGCTGACCGACGGCGTGATCACCCTGGCGGTGATGACCGCCGGTGACGCCGCGGCACTCGTGGCCGGCGAGGACGACGCCATCGTCCGGCGGCTGGCGGGCGGCCCGGCGACCCCGGCGTCGGCCCGGCGCCACATCCGCGAGCGCGCCGAGGACTGGCGCGGCGACTGGTACCGGGGCGGGACGAAGCTCGCCTGGGGCGTCCGGGACGCCGCGACCGGGACCCTGGCCGGGACGGCCGAGGTCCAGCTCGTGCAGCCCGAGCTCCCGGCGGGCGCGGCGAACCTGTCCTACAGCGTCTTCCCGCCCTGGCGGGGCCGCGGGTTCGGGTCGCGGGCCGTCGCGCTGATGTGCGCGTTCCTGGCGGCCCGGACCACGGCCACCCTGGCCGTCCTGCGCATCGACGCCGACAACGCCGCCTCACTGCGGGTGGCCGAGCGCAGCGGGTTCCGGCCGGCCCAGGAGCTCGCCGGCCCCCGCGCGTCGATGCGGTGGTTCGCCCACGACTTGCGGACCCGTCCGGCGGCGGGCCTACAGTCACGCATGTTCTGTCCCTCGTGCGGTCTCGACATGTACTGGGTGGTCGCCGACGACGACCCCGTCGGCGGTTGGTGGCAGTGCGACGAGGCGCACCGCTGGCGGCGGGCGTTCGGCGGCTTCGCGCCGCTGGACCCCTGAGCCACGGGGCCGACGTCACGGCCGTCCCGCTCGATCCGCACGCCCGTCGCACCATGGTCGCCGCCCTCGTGCCCGGGGCGGACGGGCTGGTCGGGCCGTTCCGCGACGAGCTCGACCCGACGGCCCGGCGGGGGCTGGGCGCGCACCTCACGCTCGTGTACCCCTTCGTCGAGCCGGCGGCCGTCACGCCCGCGACCGTCGACGCCCTGCGCGCGGCGGTGGCGCCCACGGCGCCGTTCCCCTGCACGTTCGCGGCGCTGCGGTGGTTCGGGGTGCGGGTGCTGTGGCTCGCGCCGGACCCGGTGGCGCCGTTCCGGGAGATCGCCGACCGGATCCGTCGTCACGTCCCCGGCCTGGCCCCCGAGGAGCGCGAGCTCGTCCCGCACCTCACCGTGGGCCTCCGCCGGGCCGCGCCCCTGGCGACGCTGCGGGCCGCCGAGGAGGCCCTCGCCCCGCGGCTGCCGCTGACGGTCCGGATCGACCGCGTCCAGCTGATGGTCCGCACCGACACCTGGGACGTCGGCGCCGAGGTCCTCCTGCGGGGCTGACCGGCGCCCAGGGTCAGCGCTTCTCGACGGTGCGGGCGAGGATGCCCAGCGTCGCCTTGAGCGCCTGCTCGGAGATCACCGGGAAGATGTCGCGCTCGGCCCACTCGGGGTGGATGGACGACCAGTCGTAGTACGAGACCACCCGGGTGCCGTCCTCGACGGGCTCGAGGCGGTAGCCGTAGACGTGCCCGATGTACGGGCGCACCTGGCCCTCGATCGTCCAGGCGATCTCGTTGTCGGGCTCGTAGACGGTGATGACGACGTCGACGTCGTAGCGCCCGAGGGGGCGGTCGCCGAGCGCCTCGCGGTCCATGTGCACGGTGAAGCGGTCGCCGACGGCCTCCACCGGCTCGCCCGTGGCCTGCATGAGCATGCCCGAGCTGTCGATGGCGACGTGCCCGTGCGGGTCGCGCAGGACGTCGAAGATCGTCGCCGGCTCGGCCTCGATCCAGCGGGGGACCTCGATGCGCTGCTCGCTCACGGTGCGGAGCATGTCACCCCCGGTCATCCGATCCCGGCCGACCCGTCGGGGGACGAGCGGAAACGCCGCCGTAACCCACGACACGTCCCGTCGGACGACGCTGGGGGGCGACGGGCCGGAGGGATCGGGCCGGGGGCGGGAGGACATGACCGACGCGCTCGCCGACGCCGTGCCCGGACCGAGTCCCGAGGACACGGTCGCCGCCCAGGTCCGTCGCCGCCGCGAGGCGCTCGGCCTGTCCAACGGCGCCCTCGCGGCCCGGGCGGGGATCTCCAAGGCGATGCTGTCGAAGATCGAGCACCGCCGGACGTCGTGCAGCCTGTCCACCCTCGCGCGGCTGGCCGACGCGCTCGCGGTGCCGGTGTCCGCCCTGCTGGACGAGGCCCCGCCGGGACGGCACACCGGGGGTCTCGTGCTCTACGTCCTCGAGGGTGCGTTGGTCTACGGCCACGGGGACGCCCGCCACACGCTGCGCGCCGGGGACGTGCTGGCGCTCGACGGCGAGGGCGAGCACGGACCGTACGAGCTGCTGGAGGCGCCGGTCCGCTTCCGCTCGGTGGTCAGCCGCGAGGCCTGACGTCCGCGGTCGGCGGAACACCGTCCGGCCCGCGTGCGTTGGCCCGTAGGCACGCCGAGACCGAGGAGGTCCATCAGTGGCCACACAGACCGCCATCCTGGCCGGTGGATGTTTCTGGGGCGCGCAGGAGCTGCTGCGCAAGCGCCCGGGCATCCTCTCCACCCGGGTCGGCTACTCGGGGGACGAGAACACCCCGAACGCGACCTACCGCCGCCACGGCGACCACGCCGAGGCCGTCGAGGTCGTGTTCGACGACGAGGTGATCTCCTACCGCGAGATCCTGGAGTTCTTCTTCCAGATCCACGACCCGTCGACCCGGGACCGCCAGGGCAACGACATCGGCCGCAGCTACCGCTCGGCCATCTACTACACGAACCCCGAGCAGGAGCGCGTCGCGCGCGACACCATCGCCGACGTCGACGCGTCGGGCCTGTGGCCCGGCAAGGTCGTCACCGAGGTGGAGCCGGCCGGTGCCTTCTGGGAGGCGGAGCCGGAGCACCAGGACTACCTGCAGAAGCAGCCCTGGGGCTATACGTGCCACTTCGTCCGTCCCGGCTGGGTGCTGCCGCGCCGCGAGACGACCTCGGCGTGACGGCGACGGTCGGCGCCGCGGACACGGACCTCGCCGGCGAGTGGGCCGCCTGGCACGCGGAGCGCGAGGACGTCCTGCGCGCTCCGCACGGATGGCTCAGCCTCACCGGGCTGCACTGGCTGGTGGGCGAGCCCCGCTCGTACCAGGATCTGCCGGGCACCTGGCGGGCGCGTGACGGCGGTGCCGACATCGCGGCCCGGGCTGCGGACGGCGTCGTCGTCGACGGCGCCGTGGTCGACGGCACGGCCCGCGTCGAGCCCGTCGACGGCAAGCCGGGCGTGCTCGTGACCGTGGGCGAGCGCCGGGTCGAGGTGATCCGTCGCGAGGAGCACGTCGCGCTGCGGGTCCGCGACCCGCAGGCGCCGACCCGGCAGCGGTTCTCCGGGGTGCCGGCGTTCCCGGTCGACGCGTCGTGGGTGGTCACCGGGCGGTTCGAGCGCTGGGACGTGCCGCAGCGCATCGACGTCGACACGGTGATCGACGGCCTGGGCTTCCACCCGACGGCCGTCGGCACCGTGCGCGTCACGGTCGGGGGCGCCGAGCAGGAGCTCGTCGCGCTGGCCGGGCAGGCGGGGGAGCTCAAGCTCCACTTCCGCGACGCGACGTCCGGGCATTCGACCTACGGCGGCGGGCGCACCCTGAGCACCGACGAGCCGGCCGCCGACGGCACCGTGCGGATCGACCTGAACCGCACGATCAACCTGCCGTGCGCGTTCAGCACGTTCGCGACCTGCCCGCTGCCGCCGGCGGGCAATGTCGTCTCGGTGCCGGTCGAGGCGGGGGAGAAGACCCCCGTCTAGCCACCTGGTTCATTTTTGCAACCACCCGGTGCTACGGTCGCACCATGACCGAACGCACCGGGCGCCAGGCGGGCAAGGTCGTGCTCATCACCGGCGCCGCCCGGGGGCAGGGTCGCAGCCACGCGCTGCGGCTCGCCTCCGAGGGCGCCGACGTGATCGCCGTCGACATCTGCGCGCCGCTCGACGGCGTCGCCTACCCGATGGCCACCCGCGAGGACCTCGACGAGACCGTCGCGGGCATCCGTGAGCACGGCGGGCGGGTGAGCGCCCACGTCGCCGACGTCCGCGACGCCGACGCCATCGGCAAGGCCGTCACGGCCGGGGTCGAGGAGCTCGGCGGCGTGGACGCCGTGCTCGCGAACGCCGGGATCGGGATGGCGTCGCCCGACGTCAGCGCCGCGCAGGCGTTCCGCGACCAGCTCGACGTCAACACCGTCGGCGTCTGGAACACCGTGCATGCCGCCGCGCCGACCATGATCGCGCAGGGCCGCGGCGGCGCGGTCGTCGTCACGAGCTCGTCGATGGGCCTGTCCGGGCGCGGCGGCGACGGCAGCGGCCAGATGGACGGCTACATCGCGAGCAAGCACGCGCTGGTCGGGCTCGTGCGCGGGTGGGCGCACTGGCTCGCGCCGCACTCGATCCGCGTGAACTCGGTGCACCCGTCGGGTGTCGCGACGACGATGGTGCTCAACGACGCCGTCGCCGCCCTGTTCTCCGACCCGCCCGCCGGGGAGGTGCCCGACGTCGGCAACCTGCTGCCCGTCGGACTCCTCGAGCCCCGCGACGTCACCGCGGCCGTGGCCTGGCTGGTCTCCGACGAGGCACGCTACGTCACCGGCGTGGCGCTCCCCGTCGACGCGGGGTTCACCGCGCGGTGAGCCACTGATGATCTGCTGTCGCTGATGTGCTGTGACGACGACCAGGTGCTCGATCTGCCCGCGGCGGCGATCGAGGCGCTCGCCCACTACCGGCGTCTGCGCGATCGGCAGGGCTGGGGGTGGGGGGACGACGAGCTACCGGAGTTCTTCCGTCTGGCGCGCTTCTCCCGTCTCGGCGATCTCACCGACGCGCTCGCGGCGACGGGCGGCGACTGGCCGGCCGCGATCCGGCGGGTCGCCGGGGACACGCCCGCGCCGGGGCTCGTGGTGCTCGACGTCGACGCCGGCGGCACCGTCACCCCACGGGTCGGGGCACCCCGGCTCGCGTGCGCCGGGCGCCCGGTGACCCTGGACGTCGTCGTGGACGCCCTCGTCGACGCCGAGCTGGACGTGGCCGGGACCCCGGTGACGGTCGGGGCCGGCGGCGCGGCCGTGGTGACGGTCGACGTCGACGGGCCGGTGCTGCGGGTCGGCGCGCTGGGGGTCGGCGCGCTGGGGGTCGGCGCGCTGGGGGTCGGCGCGCTCGAGGTCGCCGGTGCGATCGAGGTGCGGCCCGCGGCGTCGCTGCGGGTGCGCAGCTCGGCGTGGTCGCGGTGGTCGGTGGTCGACGAGGCGGGCGGCGGCTGGTGGCCCGAGGGCGTCCCGCCCAAGCACGACGGCGCGCACCGGCCGTACTTCCACGCGCGGGAGACGGTGCTGGAGGTGCCCGCGGGGTCGTTCACGGTCACGTGCACCCGGGGGCCCGAGTACGCGGCGGTGACGACGACGGTGACCGTGGGCTCCGTCGAGACCGTCGACCTCGAGCCGGAACGCCTCGTCGACCCGGCCGCCGAGGGCTGGCGCTCGGCCGACCTGCATGTGCACCTCAACTACTCCGGCGACCTCGTGGTCGACCCCGCGCAGGCCCGGGCGATGCAGCGCGGCGAGGGCCTCGAGCTCATGAACCTCACCGCCGGCAACCTCGGCGGCCCGCACGTCTACGACCGGGCGCTGTTCGAGAGCACCGTCGGCGAGGACCTGTGGACCGGGGACGCCGTGGCCCGCACGTCCGTCGAGTTCCGCAACGACCTGCTCGGGCACGTGCACGCCCTCGCGCCGTCGCGGCCCCCGGCGCGCTACCAGACCGGGCACCCCGGCACCGAGCACCCGCACGACTGGCCGCCCAACGCCGAGGCCTGCGCGGACCTGCGGGACGCCGGCGCCTCGGTGGCCTACGCGCACCCGGTGTTCGCGGGGTTCGGTGACGATCCCGACGACCCGTACGGCCCGTTCCTCGCCCCGCACCGGACGGTCGAGGCCCGGGAGCTCGTCGCCGACGTGGCCCTCGGGCTGGTCGACGGCCTCGAGGTGGTGTCGTGCTTCGACGACACGGCGGGCGCGGAGCTCTTCCACCGTCTGCTCGGCAGCGGCCTGCGCCCCGCGGCCGTGGCGGGCAGCGACGTCTTCCTGTCGTTCGCCCACGGCCCGGGCGTCGCGTCGAACCCCCCGGGCTGGGTCCGCATGTACGCCGACCTGGGCGACGGCCCAGTGTCGGCCGAGACCGTCCGCGACGCCGTCCGGGCGGGGCGGACGGTGGCGACGAACGGGCCGTTCCTGACGTTGACCGTGGACGGCGCCGGACCGGGCGCCGTGCTGGACTCCGGGGCGGGCGACGTCCTCGACGTCCGCGTGCGGGTCCGGGGGAGCGGGGCGCAGGAGCTCGTGCTCCACGGCCCGGACGGGGAGCTGGCCCGGCGGGCGGTCGACGGTCCCGACGTCACGCTGACCGCGCAGGTCCCGGTCGACGGGCCCCTGTGGCTCGCGGCGAGCGCCCGGGGCGGGCCGCACCCGATGGACCCCGCACGGCCGGTGTTCGCCCACACCTCGGCGGTGCACGTCGAGGTGGGCGGGCGGCAGGTCGCCCGGGAGGCCGACGTGCGGTGGTGCCTGGGTCTGCTCGACCGCCTGGAGCGCCTGGTGATCGAGGAGGGCCGCCTCGACCCCGGCCGCCGCGACGCCCAGCTCGCCGACCACCGCGCCGTCCTCGACCGCGCCCGCGCCGTCTACCGCGCCGCCCTCCCGTAGGGCCGGACCATGTGAGCGAAATTCCCGGCTATAGCCGGGAAT
>NZ_JAQZAK010000014.1 GCF_028737265.1 Actinomycetospora callitridis
CTCGGCAATCGCCTCGTGGGCATCCTGCACGGCTGCCTCAAGACCCGAACCCCCTACGACGAAACCACCGCCTGGGCCCACCGGCACGCCGCCGCCGCTTGACCCCCCAGCCCATGGGATGTCTGAGCGGGACCGCACGCGGTCAGAGGAGGCCCCGGGCCTGGGCCGTCTGCACCGCCGACCGCCGGCTCTGCACCCCGAGCTTGGTGTAGATCGTCTGCACGTGGGTCTTGACGGTGCTGCGGGACACGCTCAGCGCCGCCGCGATGTCGTCCGACGACATCAGGGACGGGAGGAGCTCGAGCACGGCGAGCTCACGGTCGGTCAGGCGCGCGTTCGCGAGGGGTTCGCCGGCAGTGCGGTGGGCGGCGCGGACACGCGCGGCGAAGGGCTCGTCCCCCTCCTGGTGCTCCGCCAGCAGCGCCCCCACCTCCTCGCCCGCCTGGACGAAGGGCCGGAGCAGGTCGAGTGGTCCCGCGGTGGCCAGCGCGGTCCGGAGGCAGCGGCGGGCGGCGGCGACGTCCGCCGCCCGGGCGTCGACCGTCGCCTGCACCAGCTGCGCCTCGACGACGACGTGGGGCAGGAGCGGCACCTGGGTGCCCGCCACGATCCCGGCGACACGGGCCGAGGCCGCGCCGGTGCGGTCACGGTCGAGCTCGGTCCAGGCGGCGAGGAGGGCGACCTCGGCCGACGTGTCGTCCCGCGCGGCGAGACCGCTCGCCCCGTCCAGGGTGCCCGCCGGGTGCCCGAGGCGCAGGGCCGCCCGGTGCTCGAGCAGGGCGGCGAGCGCCTCCAGGCGCGCCGGGAGCGGGTGTCCGGCGAGCTCGGTGCGCGCACGCCGGATCTCCGCCAGCCCGTCCGCGGGCTCGCCCGCGTCCGCCCGCGCCGCCCCGCCCAGCACCCGCAGGGCGAACCGCAGCGTCGGCGGCACGGTCTCGTCCGGGCGGCTCAGCGCGGCCTCCGTCGCCGACCGGGCGGTCTCCGGATCGGCCTGCTGGAGCGCGGCGTAGGCGTGCAGGACGTGGGCGAGGGTCACCCACGCCGACGGTTCCCACGGTGGCCGGGGAGCCGGCGCCACGGCGTCCTCCCCCAGCGCCTCGCCGCTGTGCGTCCGCGCCGCGACGTGGTCGCCCTGCACCGCGGCGACGTAGGCGAGCAGCGTCCGGCACTGCACGGCCGCGAAGTCGAAGCCGTGGCGGTCGGCGATCGCCCGTGCCTCCTCCAGCACGTCGCGGGCGCCGTCGAGATCGTCCGTCAGGAGGTCGCCGAGCCCCCGGCCGAGCGCGTCCAGCACGGCGAGGACCGGGGCGTCGGGGGAGCCCGCCGTGAGCACGTCCGCGACGGCCGCACCCAGCGCCCGGAGGTCCTCGGCGTCGAGGACGAGGGCGGCGCCCAGGGCGGTGGCCGCGCTCGTCGGCGTGCCCCCCGGCGGGCCGTCGCCCGGCGTCGACGCCAGGGCCCGGCGCAGCGGGGGGTGGTTCCCGGTCAGGGCGAGGCGCAGCGCGAAGCGGTCCAGCAGCTCGGCGAGCAGGGCGGGGTCGCTCCCGCGGCCGGCGTGCCCCAGGGCGGCGACGGGGACGTCCCGGCCGGCCCACCACCGCGCGGCGCGGCCGTGCAGCTCCGCGGCCAGGACGGGTCGGCGGCGGTGGAGCTCGGCGTCCAGGTAGGTCCGGAGCAGCTCCAGGATGCGGTGCTCGTGCTGGTCCCCGGCGAGCTCCTCCACGAGCGACGTCTCGCGCTCGAGCCGCTCGAGGACCTCGACCGCGTCCTCGCGACCCGTGAGCTCCACGGCCAGCGCCCCGGGCAGCGGGTCGGTGATGCTCGCGACGGTGAGGAACTCGCGGGTGGGCGCCGGGAGGGTGTCGAGCACCTCGCCCACCAGGTAGTCGGCGACCGAGCGGTCGTCGCCCGAGAACGCCGCCAGGAAGGCCTCCGGCGACTCGGCGTTCCGCATCGCCTGCACCGCGAGCCGGAGGCCGGCGGCCCACCCGCCCGTCCGCCTCTGCAGGCGCCGGGTCTCGTCGGCGGACAGGGTCAGGCCGGCGCGCTCGGTGAGGACGGCGGTCTCGGCGGGCGAGAAGGCGAGGCGATCCGCCCGCAGGTCCCACAGCCGGCCCTCGAGCCGCAGGCGCGGGAGCGACAGCGGAGGGTCGAATCGGCTCGACAGCAGGAGCCGCAGACCTCGGGGCCGGTACAGGACGAGCGACCGCAGCTCGCCCATCGCCGCCGCGTCACCGACCTCGTGGACGTCGTCGAGGACGAGGGTGATCGGCGGATCCGGGACGTCGAGCGCAGCGCAGAACCGGGCGAGGAAGTCCCGGTCGTCCGCTCCCCGCGGCGGAGCGAGCTCGCGCACCTCGGCGCCGGCCCCCGCGTCCCGGACCAGCGCCGCCAGGATCGCCGACCAGAGCAGGTGGGCATCGTCGTGACGGTCCAGCGACACCCAGGCGGTCGGGGCGTGGCCGGCGGCCCACCCGGCGAGCGCGAGGGTCTTCCCGTATCCGGCGGGCGCGCTCACGAGCCCGACGCCCGGCGCCCCCGCTGCGTCGAAGCCCGCGAAGAGCTCCGGGCGCGCCACGACGTCGGGGGGTACGCCCGGCACGGTCGTCTTGCCCCGAGGGATCACGCCGCCCGCTCCCCTCGTCCGCCTGGGACGAGGCTAGAGGGCGGGCGGTCACCCGCCCAGGATGCGGCGCTTCTGGGTCTCGAACTCCGCCTCGCTGAGCACACCCTGGGCCTTGAGGTCGCCGAGGTCCTTGAGCTGCGCGAGCACCTGGTCGTAGCCGCCACCGGCCGGCGGCGGGGCCTGCGGCGGCTGCTGGTACTCCTGCGGGGCGTACTGCTGCTGGTACTCCTGCGGGGGGTACTGCTGCTGCGGGTAGTCCTGCGCCGCCCACCGACCCGCCTGGCGTCGCGAGACGCGGTTGGAGACGGCGGTCGCGGTGCCCGCGACCATCGCGGTGCGGGCGAGGCCGCGGAGAAGACCGGGCATGGTGAGGGTCCTTTCGCTGGTGGGGTGGTGGCGGTCAGGCGACGTACTCGGTCGCGTCCAGGGCACCGACGAGCGCGTCGACCGTGATGCGACCACCCGCGACGACCTCGGCCCCGCTGCGGCGCAGGGCACCGACCAGCGGTGCGGCCCACGAGTTCTCGTAGACCACGAGGACGGCGACCCGCCCGTCCGCGAGGACCTGGCCGGCCTCGTCGATGTCGTCCTGGTCGACCAGCCCCGACCACGCGCCCTCGAACACCGTGAGGTCGAGGCCCTCCTCCGCGTCGATCTCGGCGATCGTCAGGGTGCTGACGACGCCGCCGGTCTTGCGGACGAAGACGAGGTCGAGGATGCGGATGATCCCGCGGTCGACCAGGTCGACCAGCAGCGGCAGGCTCTCGCCGGTCAGCCGGTCGCCGTCGAACTCCATCACCAGGAAGTCGATCGGGCCCATCTCGCTGGGTTCGTCGGTCATCGTGGTCCTCCCGGAGGCCGTGGGGCCCGCTGTGTGCGTGGTACCGGGAACGATCCACGGGATGCGTGCCGCGCAGCATCACCCGGACCGGAGGAGGTCGGTCCGGCCCGGACCCTCGATCTCGGAGAGCAGGCCGGCGTCGTAGGCCGCGACGACGGCGGCGCGCCGGTCGTTCACCCCGAGCTTGCTGTAGATCGCCCCGACCTGGGTCTTGATCGTGTTCGGTGAGACGCGCAGGTCCTCGGCGATCTCGGTGGTGGTCGACAACGAGGGCAGCAGCCGCAGGATCGTCCACTCCCGGTCGCTGAGGGTGGACGCGCCGGCCGACCGGCCCCGCACACCGGCGGCCAGCGCCCTGCGGGCGAACCCGTCGGCGGCGCCGAAGCTCCCGACCTGGTGCGCCAGGAGCCCCCGCACCGTCCCGGAGGCGTGCGTGAACGGGCGCACCAGCTCGAGCGGAGCGGCACGGTCGAGGGCGTCGATCAGGAGGCGACGGGCGCGGGCACGGTCCTGCGCCAGCTCCGCCTCACCGGCGGCGAGGAGCAGCGCCTCGACGGCCGCCTCGGGGAGCAGGGTCGGCACGGCACCGTCGAGCACCGGACGGAGCCCACGATCCGAGGACACGGTTCCCCGTTCCGCGACGACCTCGCGGGCGGCCATGAGGGCCACCTCGCCGGTGGGGCCGAGGCGCGCGGCGAGCCAACGCCGCACGGCCCGGGCGTGCGCGGGGCGCTCCAGCACGACCGCGGTCTCGTGCTCGAGGATCGCCGCCATGGCGGCCTGCGGGTCCGCCAGCTCCCGGTCCGCGAACGCCGTACGCGCCCCCTGCATCTCCTCGAGGCCGAGGGCGAACCGTCCCTCGTCCACGTCGGCGGCGCCGTGGACGACGTGCATGAGCAGCGTCTCGGCCGGGTGCAGGCCGTCGCCGGCCCGGGCGAGGAGATCGGCCGCGTGGTGGCGGGCCTCGTCCGGCCGTCCGCGCAGGAGCGAGCCGTAGGCCAGCGAGGACAGGGCGGAGACCGACCAGACCGAGCCGTCCCGTCCGCACGGGTCGCTCGCCGCGAGGGCGGCGGTGGTCGCCGGCGTCGCCGCGATCGCCCTCCTGCCGTGCCGGACCATCCCGGACGCGTCGCCGTCCAGGACGGCCGCTGTCGCGAGCAGAGCGGCGCACTGCTGGGCGAGACGGTGGTGCCCGAGCTCGGCGGCCCGCGCCGACGCCGCCACCAGCGTGGCGACCGCCCCGCGGTCGTCCCGGAGGACGAAGAGCCGGGTCGCGCCGTCGAGCGCCTCGGCCAGCGCCCCCTGCGCGGCGGCACGGGCGCGTCGTGCCCGCTCGTCGCCGGGTGTCCGCGCTCCCGACGGGTCCGCGGGCTCGGAGGTGGCCGCCGCGAGGTCGGCGACGGCGCGGAGCGCACGGAGCTCGGCCGCGTCCTCCGTCGGGGAGCCGCGCAGTGCCACCGCGGTCGCCTCCCCCACGCCGCCGTCCAGGGCCGGCAGCACGAGGCGCAGCCCCGGGTCGGCGTCCACGGCGGCAGGCGTCAGCGCCGCGCAGGCACGGCGCAGCGGCTCGCGGTCGCCGGTGAGGACGAGCGGGACGGCCCAGCCGCGGACCAGCCGGGCCAGGAGCGCATCGTCGCCGGCCGCCCGGGCGTGCTCGAGGGCCTCCACGGGGAGATCGTTCGCCGCGGACCACTCGGCCGCCCGGACATGGAGCCGGGCCCGGTGGGCCGGCCGCCGGTCGAGCTCGCCGTGGAGCCACGCACGCAGCAGCGTCGGCATCGCGTGGTGGCCGTCCCGGGGGTCGACGGTGACGAGCGAGGTCTCGCGCTCGAGCCGCTCGAGGGTCGGGAGGGCGTCGTCGCGGCCGCTGAGCTCGGCGGCGAGCGACGGCGCGACGCCCGTCGCCACGCTGAGGTCCTCGAGGAACGTCCGGTCGTCGTCGGGGAGCCCGGCCAGGACCTCGTCACGCAGGTAGGCCGCGGTGGCGCGCTCGCCCCGCGGGAACGCGGCGAGGAGGCCGGTCACCTCGACGGACCGTCGGGCGGCGGCCGCGACGAGGCCGAGCCCGGCGGCCCACCCGCCGGTCAGGACGTGCGCCCTCTCCACCTGGCTCGACGACATCCGCGCCCCGCCCCGCGACAGGAGCGACGCCGCCTCCGGGACGGAGAGGTGCAACCGCTCGCCGGGCAGGTCGACGACGCCGCCCACCAGCCGCAGGCGGGCCAGGGAGACCGGCGGCGGAGTCCGCCCGGACAGGACCAGGCGGAGGTGGGCCGGCCGGTAGCGGATCATCGTCTCGAGCTCGTCGAGCACCGCCGGGTCGGTGAGCACCTGGACGTCGTCGAGGACGAGCCGGACCTCGACCGGGAGCGTGTCGAGCACGCCGAGCAGATGCCCGGTGGTCAGCGGGTCGACGGGGCCGTCCGGTGAGGGATCGACCAGGGCGCCGGCGAGAGCGGGCACGCAGGCGGCGACGGCGTGGGCCACCGCGGCGGGGAGGCGCCCCGGCCGGTCGTCGGTCGGGTCGAGGGACACCCACGCCGTCGCGACGGGGGACGTCCGGGCCCAGTCGGCGAGGAGCAGCGTCTTGCCGGCGCCGGCGTGGGCGCGCAGCGTGGTCACCGGCGCCGCCGCGGCCGCCGCCTCCACCAGGGCGCTCAGGTGGTCCCGGGGGACGAACCCGGTCGGCAGCGCCGGTGGACCGACCTTCGCCGCGGGGACGCCCCGACCGGCGTCGGAGACCATGCCGACCTCCACACCCGTTCCGCGAGCTCTCTCCCGGGGGTGGAAGAGACGTCTGTCAGAGTCCGGTGCGCAGGGTGAGACGGGCTCATTCTCGGAGCATGAAATGAGATCGGGAATGACCGGTCGATCAGGGGTGGATCAGAGGAGCCGGAGCTCCCTCGCGCGGCGTACGGCCTCGCGCCGGCCGCCGACACCGAGCTTTCGGTAGACCGTCTGCTGGTGCGTCTTCACCGTATTGATGGAGACACTCAATTCCGCCGCGATTTCCGAGTTGCCGAGCGTGCTCGAGAGGTAACGCAGGATGACGGTTTCCCGCGGGGTGAGCGCGGCAGGGGGCGGGGCTGCGGGCTCCCGCCCCGGGTCGAGCTGATGGCTCAGGCGTGTCATCAGTTCGACGGCGAAGGCGGCGGCGCCCGTGCCGCGCTCGATCCGCCGGCTCAGCAGCCGGCGCAGACCGTCGGCGCGGAGCGTGAAGGGCCGGCGCAGGCGGTGGGGTGCGGCGGCGCGCAGCGCACGGTCGAGGGCACGCAGAGCCGGCTCGTCGTCGCCGCGGGCCACCGCCGTGAGGGCCCACAGCAGGTCGGTGGTGACCTGGATACGCACGCTCGACGGCTCGCCGTCGAGCGCCGCGAGGTGCTGCTCGGCGCCGTCGGGATCGCCCTCGAGCAGGAGGATGCCGACGGTGGCGGTGACGGCCTCCGGGGAGGTGGGCACGTGCAGTCCCGCCAGCGCGGCCCTCCCCCGCACCGGGTCGTGGAGCTGTTCCGCGAGCTCGGCCTGGGCGAGCAGGCTGCGGTCGCGGAGTCGCGCCGGCGCGACGGAGGCGGCGAGCGCCCGGGTCCGGGTCTGCAGCGCGAGCAGCGCGGCCTCCGGGTCGGCCTCGGCCCGCCGCCGCGCCCGCAGGACGGCCGCGGTGAGCTGCACGTGCGGCTCGGGCGCCGCGGCCTCGACCTCGTCGGCGCTCCGCAGCCACGGGTCCGCCTCCGGGAGCTCCCCGCTGTCGATGTGGGCCCACGCCAGGGCGAGGTAGGCCGACACCATCTGCGCGGTCGACGTCGAGCCGGTCGCGGTGGCGCGGGCCACGACCTCGCGGGCCTCGGTCCGTGCCGCCGTCAGGTGCCCGCGTTCGCACTCCAGCAGGGCCAGCTGGGCCTGGGCGTTCAGCCGAGGGAGCAGGACGCCCGCCGCGGGCTCCGCGTCCATCGCGGTCCGCAGGTGGACCTCGGCGGCGGCGAGCTCGCCCAGCCACAGCTCCGCCGTGCCCTGGTTGCTGAGGGTCAGGACGCGGACGAGGTCCCAGCCGGCCAGACCCAGCTCCGCGAGCTCGGCGGGGTCGAGGGGGATGCGCCGGCACGCCGCCGCGAGTCCGTCCAGGTCACCGCGCAGACGCGCATCGGCGAGGGCGATCAGGTCCAGCACCAGGCGGACCCGGCGCGCGCGGAGGGCCGGGAGCGCACCGAGCCGTGCCTCGCCCGCGGCGATCAGGTCCGCGAGCTCCTCGTCGTGTCCGTGCACCATCCGGGCGGCCGCCAGCCCCACGGCGAGCTCGGGGTGGGTGAGCAACCCGTCGCGGGGCACCGCGGAGAGCAGCGTGTCGAGCTCGCGCCCCCGGCCCCGCAGCACGAGCCCGATGACGTGGACGCCGACGAGCTCGGCGGCCAGCGGCAGCAGGCCACCGGCGAGTGCGAGCCGGATGGCCGCATCGGGCAGCGACCGGCGCCGGTACCACTCCGCGGCCCGTCGGTGCAGGTCACGACGCGCTCGCGGCTCGACCATCCGGCTGCGCAGGACGTCGGACACGAACCCCGGGAGGCGGAACCACCGTCCGCCCTCCCCCACGGACTGCAGGAACAGGTTCGACGACGACAGCTCGGCCAGCATCGCGGCGCCGTCCTGGTCGCCGGTCACCGCGTCGGCCAGCTCGGCGCAGACCAGGTCGAGGACGCAGATCTTCTCGAGGAACCGCAGCACGCGCTCCGGCTGCGGTGCGAGGACCTCGCTCTGCAGGTAGGCCGTCACCGTGCGGTCGTCACCGGAGAAGGACGCGAGGAAGCCCGCGACGTCCGCGCCGGGGGCCCGGAGCGGCAACGCGGCCAGCCGCAGACCGGCCGCCCAGCCGTCGGTCCGGGCCACCAGGAGGTCGAGCTGGTCGGGCGTGAGCTCCACGCCGACGAGGGCGAACAGCTCCCGGGCCTCGGGCGGCACGAACGCGAGGTCGGCGGCGCGCACCTCGGCGAGCAGTCCGGCGAGCCGCAGCCGGTGCAGCGGCCAGGGCGGGTCGCGGCGGGTGAGCACCACCAGGCGCAGCCCCCCGGGCGGTGCCGTGACCAGTCGTTGCAGCCCGGCCCACACCCGGGGCGAGGTGACCCGGTGGACGTCGTCGAGCACGAGGACGGCCGGCCCGACGACGTGGCGCACGGCGTCGGCCACACGGTCGGCCGGGTCCGGGCCCGACCCCCGGTCGTCGGCGACGCGGCGCAGGAGGGCGTCCGCCGGCGCGCCCACGACCGCCGCCAGGGACGTCGCGACGGCCCGCCAGAACGTGTCGGGGGTGTCGTCCCCGGGGCCGACCGTCAGCCAGGCGGGACGCTCCACCGCCCGCGCGGTGAGCCAGGAGCCGACGAGCACCGTCTTGCCCCACCCCGCGGAGGCGGACAGGAGCGTGACGGGTGATTCCCCGGCGATGTCGAGGAGGTCGTACAGACGAGGGCGGTCGACGACGTGCAACGCGACGGGAACGGCGTACTTCACGTCGTCGTGGGCGTCACCATGGTCCGCGGCGGGCATTGCCACCCCCGGCCTCGGAACGCCTCTCATCCTCGGGGCGAGAGTATCATTCTCCCGGGGTGAGCCGGGAAAACCGGAATGTCGTACATCATTGAACAGGTTTTCCCGGATCCTCGGGTGCCACGGTTCGGCGCAGAAATGCGCGCGGGACACCGCGACGATTCCGGAGGGTGCCCGGACGATTCCTGTCGGTGGCCCGGGCGGGTCGGCGCGCCACCCTCCCGGGGTGATGCCGTGGGGCGCGGGTGGTGCGAGGGTCCGCCCCGTGAGCGCCGACGTCCTCGTCCTGGGCCTCGCGAGCGTGGTCCGCCCGACGTCCGTGGCCGCGGTGTACGCGTTCCTCGCGGCCCGGTCCCCGACGCCCCTGCTGCTGGCCTACATCCTCGCGGGCCTCGCGCTGAGCCTGACGGTCGGCGTCGCCGCGGTGACGATCGTCCACGTCAGCCCCCCGCCGCCGTCGGTGACCAGCACGGGCCGCGCCCTCGCCTACCTCGTGCTCGGGGCGGCGTCGGTGGGGATGGCGCTGTACTACGCGTTCCGGGATCCGCCCGACCGCCCGGCGGCGCAGCGGCCGGCCCGCCCGCCGGGCGCGTTGCGGAGACGCCTCGCCCAGCCGACCGTCACGAACGCCGCGGTGGCCGGGGTGGCCACCCACCTGCCGGGCGTGTTCTACCTCGGGGCGCTCGCCGCGATCGTGGCCGACCGGCCCGGCCTCGTCAGCGGCCTGCTCCAGGTCGGTGTCTACAACCTGCTCTGGTACGCGGTGCCGCTGGCCGCCCTGGCGTCCTGGACCTGGCACCCGGAGACCACCCGCGACAGCGCGGCGCGCCTCACCGCCTGGGTCCAGACCCACAAGAAGCACCTGATCGTCACGGTGTTCGTCCTCGTCGGGGTGTACCTCGTGGTCGTCGGCGTCGTCGACCTGGCCACCGGGTGAGAGGGTGCCCCTCGTGCGTGGGGGGATCGGGTGACCGGGGACGTCCAGGAGCCGGCTGCGGCCGGCGGGGGCCACTACGGGCTCGTCCTCGCCCTGCTCGTGGCCGGGTACCTGGTGGGCGCGCTGGCGACCGACACCTGGGTGAGCCTCCTGACGGTGCTGCTCTACCTCGGCGCCCTGGTCCTGGCCATCCGGGCGGCGCGGCTGGGCCGGCCCCTGGTGTGGGGGCTGCGGGTCGGGGCGACGCTCGGCTCGGTAGGGGCGCTGGCCGTGCTGCTCTCGAACCCCGGGGACGGGTTCCGCGGGGCGGCCGCGCTGTGGCTCGCCCTGATCCTCGGCGCCACCGTGGTGCTCGTCGTCCGGCACATCCTGCGGCACCGCGTCGTGACGCTCCAGACGATCGCGGGGGCGCTGAGCGCCTACCTGCTCATCGGGCTGATGTTCGCCGAGATCTACACGGGGATGTCGCGGCTCGGGGCGGCGCCGTTCTTCGCGAACGGCCAGGCCCCCGACACCGCCACGGTGCAGTACTTCAGCTTCACGACCCTCACCACGCTCGGGTACGGCGACTTCACCGCCGCCCGCGACGCCGGACGGGCCGTCGCCGTGCTCGAGGCCCTGCTCGGCCAGGTCTTCCTGGTCACCCTCGTCGCCCGTCTCGTGTCCAACTTCGGCAACGCGACGGCCCGCGCGAGCCGGACGCCCGAGGACGACTGAGGGGTCCTACGGCACCACGCGGTGGAACGACGTCACCTCGAGCCCGAGGGAGCGGCACAGCGCGAGGAGCCCGTGCAGCCCGGACTCGTCGACCTCGTCGGTGGAGATGACGGTCTCGGCGGGCACGACGTCGATGGTCGTGTCGGGGAACGCGTCACGCGCCCGCTCCGAGAGTCGTCCCGCGACCCTCAGCTCGTACCGGTGCCCGCTCACCTCAGTCCCGCCGCTCGGCCCGGCGGTCGGTGCGGCGCCGGTGACGGCGCATCACACCGAGCCCGAACCAGATCAGCGCCCCGACGAGCGCCGTCACCACCGTGAACAGCCACAGCGGCCAGGTGAAGCTCCAGAACAGGAACGTCAGCGTGATGCGGTCGGTGTTCTGGATCATGAAGATGGCGAGCAGGACCACCCCGACGAGCGAGGCGATCGCGCCGGCGCCGAGCCGGACTCCCCCTCCCCCGGCTCCCGCGGAACCGCCCGCGGCTCCGGAACGCTGCTGGACCATGGGACGTCCTCCGGGCCGGCCGTGACGATGGGGTCCCCCGGAGCGTGGCGCGGTCACCGGGGCCCTGGCATCACCCCACCGGGATGACGTCGGCGCATTCCCGCCCACGCCCTCACGCCATGGCCCGGCGTCGCCGGTAGGCGCCGCCGCCGGCGTAGCTCGAGAGGTCGACGGCCAGCGCCAGCGCCAGGAACAGGAAGTCGAGGCCGACGACACCGCCGGAGGCCACGAGGAAGTAGGTCAGCGTCGTCCAGGGCAGGAAGAGGAAGCCGAGGACCGGCACCAGGAAGGAGCCGAAGACGGCACTCCACTGCAGCGGCGAGACCAATGCCCACACGAGGATGACCGCTCGCGGCCCGATGAGCAGCAGGATGATGAACAGGCACATGCCGTCTTCGTAGACAGTCGCGCCGCGTGCGTCCCCACCCCCCGGGGATGAGATGTGCAGGACGACTCCCCCGGGTGAACGCACCCGCCCGATCGTGGGCGAGCCGGGACCGCTCGACCCGGTGCGCCACTAGCGTCGCCCGCGATGGACACCCCGATCTTCGCCGAGGTCGCCCGCCGCGGGACGGACACCGGGCCGGGCGCCGCGACGGGCGCCGTCACGAGAGCTCGGGGCGCGCACGAGGCGGGCCGTGACGGAGGTACCTCGGTGACCGATCTCCTGCGCCGCCAGGCCGACAACGCCCGGACGGACGCAGGGCGGTCGGCCGTCGCGGTGTACGTCGGCCACGTCCCGGGCCTGATGAGTTTCCGCCTGCCGGCCTAGAGGCCGTCGCGAGGGCCGCACAGCACCCCCGGTCGCGGTTAGGGTCCGGACCGTGAGCGCGCCACCTCGTCCGTTCCAACGCCTCGCGATCGTCAATCGTGGCGAGCCCGCGATGCGATTGATCAACGCGGTCCGGGAGTGGAACGCCGAGCACGACGGCGACCTGCCCCCGATCCGGACGATCGCCGTCCACACGGCCGTGGATCGCCACGCGATGGCGGTGCGCGAGGCCGACGAGGCCGTGCTCATCGGCCCCGACGACCCCGACGACATGGGCCCCGTGCCCTACCTCGACCTCGCCGAGCTCGAGCGCGTGCTGGTCGCCCGCCGGGCCGACGCCGTGTGGCCCGGCTGGGGCTTCGTCTCGGAGCGCGCCGAGTTCGCCGCCCTCTGCGAGCGCCTCGGGATCACGTTCGTGGGCCCGGGCTCCGAGACGATGCAGCGGCTCGGGGACAAGATCGAGTCCAAGCGGATCGCCGAGAGCGTGGGCGTCCCGATGGCGCCCTGGAGCGGCGGGCCCGTCCCCGACGCCGAGGCCGCGAAGGAGGCCGCCGAGAAGATCGGCTTCCCGCTCATGGTCAAGGCCACCGCCGGCGGCGGGGGCCGCGGCATCCGGTACGTGGCCCGCGCCGAGGACCTCGAGGACTCCTTCGCGCGCGCCTCCGCCGAGGGCGAGCGCACCGCCGGGGACGGCACCGTCTTCCTCGAGGGCGCGGTGAGCGGCGGGCGCCACGTCGAGGTGCAGGTCGTCGCCGACGCGCACGGCGGCGTCGTCACGCTCGGGGTCCGCGACTGCAGCGTGCAGCGGCGCAACCAGAAGGTCCTCGAGGAGTCCTCCTCCACCGCGCTCGACGCCGAGCAGGACCGGCTGCTGCGCCGCAGCGCCGCCGACCTCGCGCGCGCCGCGGGCTACGTCAACGCGGGCACCGTGGAGTTCCTCTACGACCCCGCGCAGGACGTCCTGTCGTTCATGGAGGTCAACACCCGGCTCCAGGTCGAGCACCCCGTCACCGAGGCCGTCACCGGCGTCGACGTCGTCAAGCTCCAGCTGCACGTGGCCATGGGCGGGGCGCTCGGCGACGTGCTCGGCGACGAGGTCATGGCGGACCCGATCAACCCGCCCGCCTCGGGCCACGCCATCGAGGCCCGCCTCACCGCCGAGGACCCCGAGCACGGCTTCGCCCCGGCGCCCGGCGCCATCCGCCACCTCGTGCTGCCTGCGGGGCCCGGCATCCGCGTCGACACGGGCGTGGCCACCGGCGACGTCATCCCGCCGCAGTACGACTCCATGATCGCGAAGGTCATCTCGTGGGGACGCACCCGCGACGAGGCCCGGGCCCGGCTGGCGCGCGCGATCCGCCAGACCGCCGTGGTCGTCGAGGGCGGCACCACCAACAAGGCGTTCCTGCTCGACCTGCTCTCGCGCCCGGAGGTCACGCAGGGCACCGCGGACACCACGTGGCTCGACAGGATGATGGCCGAGGGCTACACGCCGCCGCGCCGCGTCGACATCGCGCTGTTGGCCGCCGCGGTCGAGGCGCACGGCGCCCACGAGTTCCGCCAGCAGGGCCGGCTGTTCCTCTCCGCCGAGCGCGGGCGCCCCGAGGTCGGCCACGAGGTGTGGCACCAGGTCGACGTGCGCGTCGTCGGTGAGTCCTACCGGCTGCGAGTGGCCCGCACACGCCCGTCGCACTACCGCGTGGTGCTCGACGGCGACGGCCCCGAGGGGGTCGACGTGGTCGTCGAGCGCTCCGGGCGCTTCGAGCGCCGCCTCACCGTCGGCGGCCGGACCTTCGGCGTCCTCTCGGTCACCCAGGGCTCGGACTACCTCGTCGAGGTCGACGGCGCCGTCCACCGCATCGCCGGCGGCGAGGCCGGGCTCGTGCGCGCGCCCGCCCCGGCCATGGTGGTGTCGATCCCCGTCTCCCCCGGCGACACGGTCGCCGAGGGCGACACCGTCGCCGTCGTCGAGAGCATGAAGCTCGAGACCGCGCTGCGGGCGCCGGTCTCCGGCCGGGTCGCCGAGGTCATCGTCGACGCCAACACCCAGGTCGAGGGCGGCACCCGGCTCGTCCGGCTCGAGCCCGACGCCGACGACACCGGCGGCGGCTCCGGCGCGGACCGCGTGAGCCTCGCCGCGCTCGCCCCGCCCGTCGCCGACGCCGACCGGGCCGACGCCCGCACGCGGGCCCACGACGCGCTGGACGCCCTCCACGCCCTCGTCCTCGGGTACGACGTCGACGAGCGCGAGGCCCGCCCGCTGCTCGCCGCCCTCGACCGCGCCCGCGACGAGCTCCCCGCGGACGACCCCGACGTGCTGCACGACGAGATCGACATCCTGCGCACCGTCGCCGACCTCTCGGCCCTCTCGCGCAACCGTCGCCTCGAGGGCGGCGGCGAGGTCGACGACACCGCCGTCGACGAGGAGTCCACCCGCAACCCGCAGGAGTACCTGTACGCCTACCTGCGCTCCCGCGACCCGGACGCCGAGGTGCTGCCCGAGTCGTTCCGCCTCAAGCTGCGGCGCGCCCTCGCGCACTACGGCGTCACCGACCTCGACAGCGCCCCGGAGCTGCTCGGCCCGGCGCTGTACCGCATGTTCCTGGCGCACCGCCGCGCCGGCGCCCTCCAGCCGGTGGTCGCGGCGCTGCTCGGGGCCCGGCTGCGGCACCCCGAGTCGGCGGCCCGCGAGGGCGAGGCCTACCGCACGGTGCTCGACCACCTGGTGGCCGCCACCCAGGTGCGGCACCCGCAGATCGGCGACCTCGCCCGCCAGGTGCGGTTCCGCTGCTTCGACGCCCCGCTGATCGAGTCCGAGCGTGCCCGCGTCCAGGCCCGGGTGCGCAGCGAGCTCGACGCGCTGTCCGACGACCCCGACGAGCGCGCCACCCAGATCGACGACATCGTCGCCTCCGGGGAGCCGATCCTCGGGGTGTTCGCCGAGCGCCACCACGCCGTGATGCTCGAGGTGATGACCCGGCGGTACTACGGGCTGATCCGCGACGTCGGCGACGTCCGCGTCGTCGAGCACGGCGGCCGCCCGGTGCTGACGGCCCGCTACACCCACGAGGGGCACTCCTACGTCGTCGTCGCCACCGTCGCGACCGTCGACGAGCCCGAGGGCGCCACCGCCCCGGCGACGGTGTCGACCGACCTGCACCAGCTCGTCGAGGCCCTGCCGGCCGGCGACCGGGTGCTCATCGACCTCTACGTCGCCTCCCCGCGGGGGCCGGAGGCCAGCGACGGTCCCGACGACCGCGCCGCCCGGATCCAGGACAAGATCGCGACGGTTCCCGCGTCGGTCGCCCGGGTGACGGTCGGGGTCCGGGGCACCGACGGCCAGGGCGACGGCGCGACGAGCTGGTTCACGTTCCGCCCCGACACCGCCGAGGGCGCCGGTCCCGGCAGCCAGCTCACGCCCGTCGAGGACCGGACCCTGCGCGGCCTGCACCCCATGGTCGCCGAGCGGCTCGGGCTGTGGCGGCTGCGCGACTTCACGCTCACGCGCCTGCCGTCGGCCACCGACGTCCACCTGTTCCACGCGCAGGGCCGCAACGTGCCCGAGGACCGGCGGCTGATCGTCACCGGCGACGTCCGCGACCTGACGGTGCTGCGCGACGACGACGGGAACGTGCGGGCGCTGCCGCAGGTGGAGGCCGTGCTCGACGCGGCGCTCGACAGCCTGCGCTCGGTCCGCGCCGCCGACTCCGACCTCGCCGGCCTGCGCTGGAACCGCGTCCTGCTCTACGTCTGGCCCGTCGTCGAGGTGCCCCTCACCGAGCTCGACGGCATCGTGCGCACGCTCGCCCCGCGCACCGACGCGCTCGGGATCGAGCAGGTCATGGTGCGGTTCCGGTCCCGCGACGGCGCCCCGGAGGACCCGTCGGCGCCGACGCACGACTACGTGCTGCGGATGACCCGCCCGCCGGGCGCCGGCCTGACGCTGCGGGTGACCGAGCCGCCGTCGCACCCGATGGGCGAGCTCGACGCCTACACGCAGAAGGTGATCAAGGCCGAGCGGCGCGGCGCGCTCTACCCCTACGAGCTCGTCCCGCTGGTCACGCGCAACCCCGACCTCGACGGACCGCCCGGCACGTTCACCGAGTACGACATCGATCCCGAGACCCTGCGCCCGGTGCCGGTCGACCGTCCCTACGGGGCGAACACCGCCAACATCGTGCTCGGCATGGTCACCACACCGACGCGGCGCCAGCCCGAGGGCCTGACCCGCGTGCTGCTGCTCGGCGACCCGACACGCGCGCTCGGGGCCATCGCCGAGCCGGAGTGCCGGCGCGTCCTCGCCGCGATCGACCTCGCCCGCGAGCACGGCGTGCCCGTCGAGTGGTACGCCGTCTCGGCCGGCGCCAAGATCGCGATGGACTCCGGCACCGAGAACATGGACTGGATCTCCCGGGTGCTCCGGGCGATCATCACGTTCACCCAGGACGGCGGCGAGATCAACGTCGTCGTCACGGGCATCAACGTCGGCGCCCAGCCGTACTGGAACGCCGAGGCGACGATGCTCATGCACACCCGCGGCATCCTGGTCATGACGCCGGACTCCGCGATGGTGCTCACCGGCAAGCAGTCGCTGGACTACTCCGGCGGCGTCTCGGCCGAGGACAACTACGGCATCGGCGGCTACGACCGCATCATGGGGCCGAACGGGCAGGCCCAGTACTGGGCGCCGGACCTCTCCGGCGCGGTGGAGGTGCTGCTGCGGCACTACGCGCACACCTACGTCGTGCCCGGCGAGCGCTTCCCGCGCACGGCGCCGAGCCGGGACCCGGTCGACCGCGACGTCCGCAGCGCGTCCCACCACGGCGACGGGTTCGCGACGCTCGGCGAGATCTTCGACCCCGCGAGCAACGCCGAGCGCAAGAAGCCGTTCGACATCCGCTCGCTGATGAAGGGCGTCGCGGACACCGACCACGCCACGCTCGAGCGCTGGGCCGACATGCACGCCGCGGAGTCCGTCGTCGTGCTCGACGCCCACCTCGGCGGCAACCCGGTGGAGCTCATCGGCATCGAGTCCAAGCCGCTCCCCCGCCGGGGTCCGCCGCCGGTCGACGGGCCGGGCCAGTGGACGGCGGGCACGCTGTTCCCCCGCTCGTCGAAGAAGACGGCGCGGGCGATCAACGCCGCCAGCGGCAACCGTCCGGTGGTCGTGCTGGCCAACCTCTCGGGCTTCGACGGCTCGCCGGAGTCACTGCGCGGCCTGCAGCTGGAGTACGGCGCGGAGATCGGCCGGGCGGTGGTCAACTTCGACGGCCCGATCGTGTTCTGCGTGGTCTCGCGCTACCACGGCGGCGCCTTCGTCGTGTTCTCCGGGACGCTCAACGACCAGATGGAGATCGCCGCGGTCGAGGGCTCGTACGCCTCGGTGATCGGCGGTGCCCCGGCGGCCGCGGTGGTCTTCGCGGGCGACGTGGCCAAGCGCGTCGCCGCCGACCCGCGCGTCGCCGAGCTCGAGGCCCGGATCAGCGAGCGGCTGGAGCGCGGCGAGGACGTCGCCGAGCTGCGCACGGAGCTGAACGCGATCCGCCCGGTCGTGCGCTCGGAGAAGCTCGGCGAGGTGGCCGACGAGTTCGACACCAAGCACTCGGTGGCCCGCGCCCAGGAGATGGGCTCGGTGCACCGGATCGTCGAGCCCGAGCGCCTGCGCCCCTACCTCGTCGACGCGGTGCGGCGCGGGATGGCGCGCACGCTGGAGTCCGGGTCGTCGTCGGGGTCCGGGTCGGAGGACTCGGTGGTCTCACAGACCTGAGCCTCGGCGGGCTCCCGCTGCCCGGGCAGCGGGAGCTGGTCGTCCCCGGCGCGCTGGGGCCGTCGGTAGTGGCTGACCACCCACCCCGACTCCCGCGCGTGACCCCGGACGAACGCCATGCGTCCAGGAAAGCACGTGTGGCTACCGCACGACGAGGACGAGGCCCTTGCTCTCGGCGCTCTCGCGGGCGCAGGTGAGCACGCGGGCGACGTCCGGGTCGGCGGCCCGGTCGCCCGCCTCGACCACGAGGGTCAGCGACGCCCCGGGGCCGGCGCCCGCGATGACGCCGTGGAGACGGCAGCTCAGGACCGCGGCGGCGCGGGGGCCGGCGGGTACGGCGAGCACGATCTCGCCGGTGTCGGGGGTCGTCGGGCGCTCGGGCATCACGGTCGTCACGGGTCCTCCTCGGGCGCCTGTGGCGCCGACGCGGGGATCGGGTGACCGCCACGCCGACCCGGCCTTCCCCGACTGTGGTACCCCGTCCGTGGCGCGTCCACGCTCTGCGACACGCGGGACCCGGTCGTCGCGTCGTGATCGCTCGTCCGGACCAGTACCGGTCATCGTTGACCGTTACCGCGACCTCCGAGAGGCTGCGGGGCGTGGAGTTCACCGAGATCGACTATTCGGTCGCCGCCGGGATCGCGACGATCGTGCTCGACCGCGAGGCGCGCATGAACGCGTTCACCGGCCGGATGTGCGACGAGCTGGTGGGTGCCTGCGACGCGATCGACGCCGACGACGCCGTGCGGGCGCTGGTGATCACCGGGCGGGGCCGCGCCTTCTGCGCGGGTGCCGATCTCGGCGGGGGCGGCAGCACGTTCGACGCCCGGGGCCGCGAGAAGGCCGAGCGCTACGGCGAGGTCGACGGCGTGGGCCGCGACCGCGGCGGCGTGGTGGCCCTGCGCTTCGCCGCCCTGACGGTGCCGGTGATCGCCGCGATCAACGGGCCCGCGGTCGGGGTCGGGGCGACGATGACGCTGCCCATGGACGTCCGCATCGCCGGGGCGTCGGCGCGCTTCGGGTTCGTCTTCGCGCGCCGGGGCATCGTGCCCGAGGCCGCGTCGAGCTGGTTCCTCCCGCGCGTCGTCGGCATCTCGCAGGCGATGGAGTGGGCGATGACGGGCCGGGTGTTCGGCGCCCGCGAGGCCCTCGAGGGCCGCCTCGTCTCGAAGGTCGTGCCCGACGAGGATCTCCTCGACACCGCCTACGCCCTGGCGCGCGAGGTCGCCGAGAACACCTCGGCGGTGTCGGTGGCGGTCACCCGGCAGATGATGTGGTCGATGCTCTCCGCGTCGTCGCCCTGGGAGGCGCACGCCCTGGACTCGCGGGCGATCGTCGAGCTCGGCCGCGACGGTGACGCCGCCGAGGGCGTCACGGCGTTCCTCGAGAAGCGGGCGCCGCAGTTCCCGCTGCGGCGCACGCGCGACCACACCGACCTCGTGCCGCGGTGGCCTCAGCGGCCCTGAACCGGGTCCTCGGTCAGGCGGGCTGGGACTCGGCGGGCAGGGGCTCGGGCATCCGGACGGCGCCGACGAGGCGCGCGATCACCGACGCGTCGCCGGTGTAGGACAGCGAGCCGTCGTCCTGCGCGTCCTGGAGCGGGCGGCCGCCGTAGACGATGCCGGCGAGCGTGATGGGCGCGCAGCGCACGGTGACGTCGGCGCCGGGCAGCTCGCCGCGCTCGATCTCGAGGGCGCCCCGGCCGAGGTGCACCCGGAACGGCTGCTCGTCGAGCACGAGCTGCATCGTCACCACGTCGTCCCCGGCCTGGTCGGGGGCGAACATGGTGCGCAGCGAGAGGATGAACGAGTCGACCTTGATGCTGTCGGACTCCGGGAGCGAGCGCGCGGCCCAGCGACCGAGCGACTGCAGCACCGGCTCGAGCTCCTGGCCCCACTCGGTGAGCTCGTAGACGGCGGACGCGGCGGGCGGGGGCAGGCGCCGCCTGCGGAGCACCCGGGCGTCCTCGAGCTCGCGCAGGCGCTGCGAGAGGACGTTGGGGCTGGCGTGCGGGAGGCCGACGCGCAGGTCGGTGAAACGCTTGGGCCCGAGCATCAGCTCGCGCACCACCAGCAACGCCCACCGCTCCCCCACCAGGTCGAGCGCGTGGGCGGCGCCGCAGCCGTCGAAGTAGTCCCGTCGTGCAGCCATACGGCCACCCTATCACCGGATACGTCTACCGACCTGCGCAGTTGCTTTGTAGGACCATCACGATCCGTGCTCGGCCGCCACCACTCCGTGCTCCCAGGCCCACGCGACGAGCCGCGGCGTCCGCTGATCGAGTGCCGCCTCGGCCCGCGTCCGCCGCGAGGAGCTCGCCGCCGCCTGGCCCTCGCCGCCCCTCGATGGAACGAACGCGCCGTTCGCTGCCTCTATCGCAGCGAACGTCCGGCTGAGCACGCCGATAGGGCGTTCGTGTCGTTCCGGGGTGCGCGAGCGCCGATCAGGTGCCGGGCGCGATGAAGAACTCGAGGGCGATGTTGTCGGGGTCGCGGAACGAGACGCCCGAGCCGTAGTGCGCCTTCTTGATCCCGCCGTGCTGGATCCCCAGCTCGTCGAGGCGGTCGCGCCACTTCTCGAGCTCGGAGGTGCCCGACAGGCCGAAGCTGATGTGGTCGAGGCCGGTGCGGCGCTCGTCGGCGCGGTCCTTGGCCTCCCGACCCATGTGCGTGTGCAGGCCGAAGAGCAGGCCGCCGTCGAGGGCGTAGACGACGTGGTGGAACTCGCCGCCCTCCTCGTCCTCGTCGAGCACCGGGTCCGCGCCGAAGAGCCGGGTGTACCACTGGGTGCTGGCGTCGAGGTCGGAGACGGTGATCGCGACGTGCTGCAGGCCGGGGAAGGCCATGGGATGAAGCTCCTTTGCTTCGCGGGTGTGGTGCCTCGCCGGAGTGGGACCGGCGGAGTGGGGCGGGCCGGGTGGACGGGCCGGGCGGAACGGTCAGTCGTGGTGCTGCCAGACCGGGTCCCGCTTCGCCAGGAAGGCGGACATGCCCTCCTGCGCGTCGCAGGTCATGGCGTTGGTCGCCATCGTCTCGCGCATCTGCTCGTAGGCGGCGTCCTCGGGCAGGTCGACCTGCCGGTAGAACGCCTCCTTCCCGATGCGCAGGGTGACCGCGCTGGCGTCGGCGACCTTCGCCGCCATCCGGGCGACCGCCCCGTCGAGTTCGTCGGGGGCGACGACCTGGTTCACCAGCCCCCACTCGGCGGCCGTGGCGGCGTCGATGACCTCGCCGGTGAGCAGCAGCTGCATCGCCCGCTTGCGTCCGATCGCGCGGGTGACCGCGACCATCGGCGTCGAGCAGAACAGCCCGATCTTGACCCCGGGGGTGCCGAAGACGGCGTTGTCGGCGGCGACGGCGAGGTCGCACGAGGCCACGAGCTGGCACCCGGCGGCCACCGCCACGCCCTGCACGGCGGCGATCACGGGCTGGGGCACGGCGTGCACCGCGCTCATGAGGTCGGTGCAGACGGAGAAGACCTCGCGCTCCTCCTCGAGCGTCCGGTCGATCATCTCGGAGAGGTCGTGACCGGCGGAGAACGCCGGTCCCTCGGCGCGCAGGACGATGACGCGCACACCGTCGCGACCGGAGACGTCGGTGATCGCGGCGAGCAGCTCGCGCATGGTCGCGACCGACAGGGCGTTGCGGCGACGCGGGTTGTCGAGCGTCAGCACGGCCGTCGGCCCGTCCACCTCGATCCGCACGGCGGAGTCGGCCGTCGTGGCCTCGGCCCGGGACGCAGTCACGCTCATGCGTCCACGTCTATCAGTCTCGCGGCCTGCGGACCAGGTCGGAGCAGGCCGATCGGCCCCCTCCGACAGGAGGGGCGACCTCAGGCCCGACCTCAGGCCATGGCGCGGCCGTGGGACGTCGTGTCCCCGCCGCCCGAGGAGTCGAAGCGCATCCAGATCGCGCGACGGTCCTCGTGGGAGCGGGCCTCGTCCAGCGCGGCGAGGCGCCGCCGCTGCTCGTCGTCGGCGGTGCCCTGCGCCAGGGCACGGGCGGCCTCGGCCATCGCGGCGTCCGCGTCGGCCTCGGCCGGTGACGACGGATAGGACTGCCGGTGGGCGTCCTCGGGCTCGTCGTCGTCCTCCCCGCGCTCCTGGCGGTACGGGTTGTCCGGCGGCAGCTTCGAGGAGATGCGCCCGTAGGAGCCCAGGAAGAGCAGCACGAGGCCCGCGCCGATCGAGAAGAAGACGTTGGGCAGCCGGAACGCCAGCAGGTTGTACGGGGTGCCCATGACCGCGAGGTTGCCGAACGCCGAGACGAGGAAGAGCGTGCCGATCACGATCATGACCGTCGACGCGAGCTTGCCGCCGCGGATGGCGGCGGCGAGCAGGATCGCCGCCGTGACCACCGAGATGGTGGACAGCGCCCCGTTGGTCGACAGCCCACCGAACGTCGTCGCGCCCTGGGTGTCGAAGAAGCCGAGCCCGCCGATGAAGCCGAGCACGCCGATCGTCGCGATCACGAGCGCGACGACGACCGCCGCGACGCGGTGGATCCAGAGGACGGTGTGGCGCGGGCGTACGGCGTTGCCGACCCGTGAGCGGCCCCCGTCGCTCTCCCGGGCGGTCATCGTCGGCCCTTCTCGGCCTCGTGGCGGGCCTCGGCACCGGTCTCGCCGGCGTAGCCGAGGTCGCGGCCCGCGGCGCGCCCGACGAACTCGTCGGTCTCGCCGGTGCCCGTGACCGCGCCCTGGTCGCCCTCGTTCTCGGGATGCTCGCCCCCGGTCACACGGGAGGCGGCCGTGCGCGGGTCGTGACCGGCGTCGGACTCCGAGGGGTCGGACACCGGGGACGGCCCGACGGGACCGTGCTCCCCGGTCAGGCGCGCACGCCAGCGGGCGAGGGTGTCGGCGACGGACATGACGGTTGCTCCCGGGGCCGGGCGGTACGGACCCTGAGGCATAGGCACCGCGCGGGGGGCCGAAACGTCACGCTCCGGTCGCGGGCCGCACCCCGGGCACCGACCCGACGATCACCAGCGGTGCGCGGCGCGCTCCCCCCGGTCGAGATACGCCGGGTCCAGCCACGGCGGCACCTCGGCCGGGACGTCGACCTCGGCCTGCTCGTCGCGATAGGTGACGGTCGCGCGGTCCCCGTGGATCTCGACGTCGACGTGCTCGAGGTTGGCCGGCTCGCCGACGTCGTGGCCCAGGGCCGCGCTGGCGAAGGCCCGCAGGAGCGCCGAGTGCGAGCTGGCCAGCGCCACGGTGCCCGGTTCCTGCGCCCGGATCCCCGCCCAGGCGCGGTAGGCGATCACCTGGGGTGGCTCGAAGTGCAGGTCGGTCGACACCATCCAGCGGTCGATCGGCCCGCCGAGCTTGGAGCCCGCGCCGAAGTCGGTGTCGAAGCGGTCGAAGGCGCGCGCCCAGTCGGGGAGCTCGCCCTCGAGCCCGAGCCGGTGCTTCGCGACCCCGGACGACTCCCGCGCCTCGCCCCCGTAGAGGAACTGGAGGCTGTCGAAGCGCGCGTCGGGCGCCAGCTCGCCGACGGAGACGTCGGAGTCCGGGCCGAGCTCGGCGAGCAGCACCTCGCGCAGCGTCACCGCCGTCGCCGTGCCGCGTGCGGTCGGCGCGTGCGGCATCGTCACCCGCGCCCCGGCGGGCAGGACGGCGGCGAGCTCCTTGCCCTTGGCCCGCGCCTGCGCCTCGCCGTGGTCGGTGAGCCCGACGTCGTCGAAGTAGCCGTGGGTCTCGCCGTGGCGGATCAGCAGCACCCGACTCATGGGCTCCACCCTGTCGCGATCACCTCGACGTCGGCACCCCGGGTTCCGTGGTGGCGAACGGGGCGAGCTCGAGATCGGCCGGGGTCCGCGCGCCGGCGAGCGCGAGCGTGAGGTCGAGCTCGGCGAGCACGTCGCGGGTCACCTGCGCGACCCCGGCGGCCCCGGCCACCGCGAGGCCGTAGGCGAACGGGCGCCCGAGGCACGCCGCCGTCGCGCCGAGGGCGAGCGCGCGGGCGACGTCGGACCCGCTGCGCACCCCCGAGTCGAGCAGCACCGGCGCACGCCCGTCGACGGCCTCGACGACGCCGGGCAGGGCGTCGAGGCTGGCCACCGACCCGTCGACCTGGCGCCCGCCGTGATTGCTCACGAGCACCCCGTCGACGCCGGCGTCGAGCGCGCGCCGGGCGTCGTCGGGGTGCAGGACGCCCTTGAGCACGATCGGCAGCCGCGTGCGGGAGCGCAGCGTCGCGATGTCGTCCCAGCTCAGCGTCGGTCGCGAGTAGACCCGCAGGAACGTCTCCACCGCGGCGCGCGGCAGGGGCGAGCGCAGGTTGTCGGCGAAGCGCCCGGGATGGTTGCGGCTGATCTCCACCAGCGTGCGCACCGCGGCCGGGGTGGGGGGCGGGGTCGGGCGGCGCGGACCCGCGGCGGTCTCGCGGGTGAGGCTCGCGAACACCGGGTCCGACGTGTACTGCGCGATGCCCAGGCCGCGGGCGAACGGCAGGTGACCGAGGTCGAGGTCGCGGGGGCGCCAGCCGAGCACCGTCGTGTCGAGGGTGACGACGACCGCGCCCGCCCCGGCGGCCTCGGCGCGGGCGAGGAAGCTGTCGACGAGGTCGTCGGACGTCGACCAGTAGAGCTGGAACCACCAGCCCGCCCCGGCCCGGGCGCGCGGCCCGATCTCCTCCATCGGGAAGCCCGCCTGGTTCGAGACGATCATCGGGACGCCCGCGTTCGCGGCCCCCTCGGCGACGGCGAGGTCGGCCCGGCGGTGCACGAGGTCGAGCGCCCCGATCGGCGCGAGCAGCAGCGGGTGCGCGAGGCGCTGCCCGAACAGCTCCACGGAGGTGTCGCGCTCCCCCACCCCGCGCAGCATCCGCGGCACGACGCGCAGGCGCTCGAACGCGGCGCGGTTGGCGCGGACCGTCTCCTCGCTGCCGGCCCCGCCCGCGACGTAGGCGTACGCGCGGCGCGACATCGACCACCGCGCCCGCCGCTCCAGCGCCGGGAACGCGGTCGGCACCGCAGGCCGCCGCCCCGCGATCCCGCCCCGGTAGACCTCGTCCTGCCGCACCCGCCCGCTCGCCGCCACGCGGGCATCCTGGTGCAAGCCCTGCGTCCACGCTTGCACTCAACGACAGGAAATCCGCATCCTCGCCCCACACGGGTCCACGGAAGGAGCGCGGTGAGCGCAGCAGCAGGTTCGGTCGGCGACACCACGGCGGCAGCGCTGGAGGCGACGGTGCGGGGCTACATGGACGCCTGCACGGCCGGCGACGCCGACGGGATCGCCGGCTTCCTCTCGGGCAACGCGCGCCACTACTTCCCGCCGGACATGTACGACGGGCCGTGGAAGGGCGCCCGCGTGATCGCGCAGCGCTGGGCCACCGCGGTGCGGGAGCGGGGGTCGTCGTGGACCGTCGACGCGATCGTCGTCGACGAGCCCCGCCGTCAGGCGGTCTGCGAGTGGACCCACCACAAGGGCTCGCTCGGCGTGATCCTGCGCGGTGCCGAGTGGTACGAGTTCGACGACGACGGCCTCATCACCGAGATCCGCGCCTACTACGCCTCGCCCCAGGCGCCCGACCACACCCGCCTCGAGCTCGGCGGCTTCGACTACGCGGGCCGGGGCTATCCCCACGCGTAGTTCATGATCGACGCGGATTTCCTGGTGTTGAGTGCCAGCGAGGACGCAGGGCTTGCACTCAGCCCAGGAGATCGGTGATCTGCCCGAGCACGACGGGCCAGGTCGGGTGGGTCGGGTCGACGACGGTGAAGTGGTCGCCCGGCACCTCCACGAACACCGCGTCGTCGCCGGCCGCGCGGGCGGCGGCGACGTAGCGGCGGCTGACGGCGATCGGCACGCGGTCGTCGTCGGGGGCGTGCACGGCGCGCACGGGCACACCGAGCGGCAGGTGCGCGACGGGGTCGGCCTCGGCGTAGCGCTCGGGCACCGCGTCGGGCATCCCGCCCACGAGGTCGGGCACGGCCGTGCCGCCGACGCCGTCGCGCGCGGCGTCGGCCAGCGTCAGCACCCCCGCCAGCGACACCACGCCCGCCACCGGCACCCGGGACGCCACCCACGTCGCCAGGTGCCCGCCCGCGGAGTGGCCGACCACCACGTACGGCGCCTCGACCAGGCCCACCGCCGCCGCGACGTCGTCCAGCGTGGCGGGCCACCCGGCCTGCCCGACGCGCCGGTACTCGACGTTCCACACCGTGTGCCCGCGGGCGTGCAGGTCCGCCGCGACCGGCGCGATGTGGTCGAGCCCGACCCGGGCGCGCCAGAACCCGCCGTGCAGCAGCACCACGGTCCCGGCACCCGAGCCCCGGCTGACCTCCACGAACTGCGACGGGTCGTCCCCGTACGTCACGCGCTCAGCGGACACGGACCATCGCGTCCAGCTCGACCGCGAACCCCCGCGGCAGCGCCCGCACCCCGATGGCGGTGCGCGCGTGCTCCCCGCGCGCCCCGAACACCTCGGCGAGCAGGTCCGACGCCCCGTCGACGACGCCCGGCTGGTCGGTGAAGTCGTCGGTGCACGTGACGTACCCGCGCAGGACGAGCACCTGGGCGACGCGGTCGAGCGAGCCCAGCGCGTCGCGGGCCTGGGCCAGCAGGTTCAGCGCGCACCCCCGGGCCGCGGCGTAGCCCTCGGCGACCCCGAGATCCGCGCCCAGGCGCCCGACGTGCCCGTCGGCGCCCTGGCCGGCGAGGTGCAGCGTGTCCCCGGCCATCGTCCAGCCGCGGTAGCGCCCCGCCGGGCGGCGCAGGGGCGGCAGCTCCAGCCCCAGCTCGCCCAACCTCTCCTCCGGACTGCTCACGGCGACCACACCCTCCGACGCGCCGGCTCGTCCGCCGGCAGCCCGAGCGCCCGCGCGACCCGGGCCGTCGATCCTGCCGGGTCGGTCACCTCGAACAGCTCGGCGGCCATCCCGGCCCGGCGGGCGCCGTCGAGGTTGGCGGCGAGGTCGTCGACGAACAGGCAGCGGCGCGGGTCCTCGCCGAGGGCCGAGGCCGCCGCGAGGAAGGCGTCCGGCGAGGGCTTGAGCACCCCGAGCTTCGCCGCCTCGAGCACACCGTCGAACTCGGCGACCGCGGGGAACCGCCGTGGCCAGTCGTCGCCGAACCAGTGCGCCATGTCGTTGGTGAACGCGACGACCCGCACGCGCCCGGCCACCCGCGCGATCAGCCGCAGCACCTCGGCCCGCACGTAGGAGCAGTCGCGCCACAGCGACCCGATGTCGATGTCCGGGCGGCGCGCGGTGAGCTTGGCCCAGTAGTCACGCTCCTGGAGCTCACCCCGCTCGACCGCGCGATACTCGGCGTCGACGCCGATCGGGCCGGCCGGGAACCCGGGCACCGCCGTCGACTCGAACAGCGTCGGGATGACGACGCCGCCCATGTCCAGCAGCAGGGTGCCGCTCGCCCCGCGCGTGCGCCGCAGTGCCTGGCGACGGCGCGACCGGACCGCGTCGACGGGCGGCGCCGGGCCCGGCCGGTCGCCCGGCGGTGGCGCACAGGACGTCACGCCGGCTCCAGCACCGTCACCACTCCGGCGCTCCCGTCCACCCGCACCCGCTGCCCCGTGCGCAGGGTCGAGACGGCGTTGCCGGTGCCGACGACGGCCGGCAGCCCGTACTCGCGGCAGACGATCGCGGTGTGGCTCATGATCCCGCCGACGTCGGAGACCGTGGCCGCGACGCGACCGAACACCGGCGCCCACGACGGCGACGTCGCGGGGCAGACGAGGATGTCGCCGGGCTCGATCGACGGCAGCTCCGAGGGATGGGTGACGACGCGGACCGGGCCCTCGACGACGCCGGGCGAGCCCGCGGTCCCCCGCAGCACGCCCTCCTCGGAGTCCGAGCGCAGCCACTCGGCCACCGTCGACGTCGTGATCCCCCAGAGCATCACCGTGAACGGCTCGTCGATGGTCGTCGGCGGCGGGCCGAGCGCCGGCGGCGGCTCCCACGCCCGCAGGGCCGTGTAGATCTCGCGGCGCCGGGCGATGATCGGACGCCAGTAGTCCGCGCCGCGCGGCCGCGAGCCCACCGACCAGCCGGCGACGCAGTCGTAGATCGCCTCGGCGACCTCGTAGCGGCGCAGGAAGAACATGTCCTCGGGCTCGTCGAACTCGCCCATCGCGGCCAGCGCCCGCGAGAGCTCGTGGGACTTCGCCCAGAACGTCGCCCACATCCAGTGCTCGATGTAGAGCACGTGCTCCTCGATGTAGACGAACACCTGGCGGGCGAGCGCGAGGGTGTCGTCGAAGGTCGCGCGCTCGGCCTCGGGGAGCAGCTCGCGGTAGCCCGCGGTGATCCGGTCGCGCTCGGAGAGGACCTCCTCGGTCGGCCGGTCGATCGTGGTCCCGTCGGCGAGCCGGCGCAGGTACTCGCGCACCGAGGCCAGCGGGATGTTCGGGTCGTCGGCCCAGGTCGGGTACGTGTGGTACCCGCCGGGGTGGCCCGGGTCGGTGTTGATGAGGAACCACGGGTCGGCCGTGCGCTCCCAGTCGGCCACCCACTCGGTGCCCGCCGCGTCGGAGCGCAGGTCGGCGAACAGCGACGCCGCGTCCTCCGTGGCGTTGATGCGCTCGGCCAGCCCGAGGCGCACCGCCTCCTTCGCGAGCCGTTTGAGCTCGTCGTCGGGCCGGTAGAGGTCCACCCGCAGGCCGCCGACCATCCGCGAGATCGACTGGTCGGAGATGTCGGGGAACGCCGCCCGGCACATCCCGAAGAACGTCAGGTAGGCCGCGTAGCCGATGTTGAGCAGCTCGAAGTGGAACTGGTAGGTCTCGTACATCGTGAGCACGAGACGGTCGAAGTCCCGGATCATGCGGAACCCCGCGGAGTGCCCCGTGTGCTGGTAGACGGTCTCCTCGGGCTCGAGGTCGGGCAGCGGGTCGAAGCGCAGCGCGCGGATCTCCTCCAGCTTCGCCATGACCTTGGTGCGCCACTCGTCGTAGATCGCGTCCCAGCGCTCGTAGTAGTGCCCCGCGCGCTTCCCGAACTCCTCGGCGCGCGCCGCGATGTCCTCCGGCGGCGCCGGCACCGGGGTGACGTAGAGGCGCCCGTTGACGATCCGCTGGTCGACGCCGAACGCCGGCGGCATCGCGAAGACGCGCGTGTTGAACGCGCCGAGCGCCTGCCACCAGCACTCGCACTGGATCTCGTCGTAGGGGTGCAGGACGTCGGGGTGGTGCAGGCGGTCGGCGAACCAGAACCGCTGCTCGTCGAGCTCGCGGCGCTCCGGACCGAACAGGTGGTACCAGTCGTACATCGACTCCCAGCCCTCGGCGCCGTCCGGCGTCGGGACCTCGAACGGGCTGGGGAAACGGTCAGCCGCCATGGTCGGAGCCTTCCTGCCGGGTGGTGCGGGTGAGGGTGGCGAGGACGGCGGACAGCGCCGATCCGGCGCCCGTCCCGCCGGTCGCCGAGCGGGGCGCGCGGGTGCTCCACACCGTCTCGGGTCGGGTCTGGAGCAGGTGGATGTGCGACGGTCCGCCCGGGTCGGCGACGGCGAACTCGCCGTCCTGGGGCGTCCCGGCGTCGCGTTCGACGCGTCGAGCGACGGCGAGCAGCTCGGCGAGCTCGGCGTCGTCGAGGCAGGGACGGTCGCGGTCCTCGGGCGGGACGTCGACGACGACCGTGCCCGGCCGGCCGTCGGTGCGCGTCATCCGCGTCGGCTTGACGGCGATCTCCCGGCGCAGGATCTCCCCGCTGATCTTGTCCAGGACGAAGCGGTCCGGGGTCACCTCGCCGGAGACCAGCGGCTCACCGAGACCCCAGACGGCCTCGCAGACGACGGTCGACCGGTCGCCGTTGGCGGGGTTGAGCGTCATGAACACGCCGGCCGCCCGCGCCGTGACCATCTCCTGGACGACGACGGCCATGGCGCCCGCGTCCCCGCCCGCCCGCTGGCGGTAGGAGACCGCCCGGGCGGTGTAGAGGCTCGCCCAGCAGCGCGCCACCGCGTCGGCGACGGCGTCGGGGCCCCGGATCTCCAGGTAGGTGTCGTGCTCGCCGGCGAACGACGCACCCGCGGCGTCCTCGCCGACGGCCGAGGACCGCACCGCGACGCGCGTGTCCGGGCCGACGAGCGCGGTGTACGCCTCCCGCACGGCCTCGAGGACGAGACCGGACCGCGAGGCGTCGAGCAGGGCCGCCCGCGCTCGACCGGCGGCCTGCTCGAGGACGTCGACCGGGGTGTCGGGACCCACGTCGCGCAGCGAGGCCTCGAGGTCGTCGGCACCGTCGGTCGCCGCGGCGAACGCGGAGGTCGAGACGACGAAGCCCGTCGGCACGCGCGCGTCCAGGGCCACCAGGCGACGCAGCCCGGCGCCCTTCCCGCCGACGAGGGCGGCGTCCGCGGCGGCGGGGTCGTCGAGTCCGACGATCCACGGCGTGCTCATGGCCACCACCGCCGACGGCGACGCGGTGCGACGGAGGAGCACCCGCGGGGGCGGTCGTTGCGGGGGCTCATGGCTGATCCCACCCGGCGACGAGCGCGATCACGGCCGCGTCCACGCAGCTGCGCCCCGTCACGGCCGCGGCGGCCTCGTCGGTGGCGACCAGCACCGTCGAGCCCGTCCCGGCGTCGAGCAGGTCGACCGCGACCCGCCGCTCCCCGGACTCCGGCTCGCGCACCAGCACCATGCGCACACCACCGAGCCCGTCCACCGCGCGCTCGGACCAGACCCGTCCGACGACCTCCCCGAGGATCATGAGGACTCGATCGCGCGCGTGAGCCGGTCGGCGCTCCCGTTCTCGAGCAGCCCGACCGACACCCCGTGGGGCTTCGGGTACACCTGGGCCGCGCGCAGCTCGCCGTACTGCTCGACGGCGGCGGACCCGGCGTTCACGGCCTGGCGCACCGCGGCGAGCGAGCCGCGGACGGCGACCGCGAGGTAGCCGCTCGACACCCGGTCGACGGTCACGGTCTCGACGTCGGCGGTCTTCATCATCGCCTCGATCCCCGCCGCGAGCGCCACGACGCCGCGCGTCTCGAGGATCCCGATGGCACCACTTCCCCGTTCGGCCACGATCAGCTCCCCACCATCGCCATGTCACCCGCGAGCGCCTGCACCGGCAGGCACGGGCTCGCGAACACGATCGACTTCACGGCGCGCCCGGAGACCGCGCGGGCGACCTCCTCGCCGACCTCGACGGCCTCCTCGACCGTTGCGAGGTCGCCGGTGACGGCCACGGCCACCAGCCCGCCGCCGAGGCGCACGGCCCCGCGGACCTCGACCTCGGTCGCCTTGACCATGGCGTCGACGGCGTCGAACACCGGCACGAACCCCTCGGCCTCGATGAACCCCACTGCCCGTGCCATCAGGACTCCTTGTCGGTTGACTCGCCCCACCACACGACCGCCGCCCCCGTGCCCCACACCGGGCCGTAGGCCAGGACCTCGCCCGGGCCGTCGACCACCCCGGCACCGTCGAGGAACGCGAACGCGCGGAACTGGCTGTCGGCCTGCGCCGCCGCGGCGTACTGCGGGCTCATGGCGAGGACCTCGTCGCGGTCGCCGGCCCGGATCGCGTCCAGGACCTTGCGGTTCCAGCGGTCGTGGGCGTCCTCGACGCGGTCCTCCGCGGGGGTGATCCAGCGCCCCGTGAGCCCGGAGGACAGCCCGCTGACGGCGACGACGCCGAGCGTCCGGCCCAGGTCGCGCGCGGCCCGCACCCCGGCCGCCGCGACCTCCGCCATCGCCGAGGGCTCGGCGTAGAGGTTGCACGAGACCAGCGCCCAGCGGCCCTGCCCGTGCGGGTCGAGCAGCCGCGAGGCGACGATCGTGCCGGTGTCGACGGGGAAGCCCTCGTAGAGCGTGCGGCGGGCCTGCATGCCGGCGGCGTCGATCGCGTCGGCCCAGCGGTGGGCGAGGTCGGTGTCGATCGCCAGGTCGTGGTCGAGGTGCCCGTAGTCGTAGCGGTACCAGTTCTCGTCGGTCCGCCGTCCCCGCAGCCGGGCGTCGCACTGCACCTGGTGCCCGAGCACCGTGAACCACTGCGTCGAGAGCAGCAGGACGGTGTCGACGCCGGCGGCGCGCAGGCGGTCGCCGACGGTGCGGGTGGCGCGCGCCAGCTCGGCCCAGCTCGGGGCCGGGTCGCCGGCCAGCAGGTGGGGCATGGCGGGGACGAGCGCGGCGGGGGTCACGGGACCCACTCCACGACGGCGTTGCCGGTCGCGATCACGGTGCCGTAGGCCAGGACGTCGCCGGCGATGTCGGGCCAGCCCATGGCGGCGAGCAGCCACGTGAGGCTGCCGGCCTTGGTCTCCGACGACGTCGCCTCGATGTGCTTCGGGACGGCGTCCTTGAGCCGCGACGTCGGGCCCTCGCGGATGGTCTGCAGCAGCTCCATGTCGCCCGCGTACTGCGCATGGTTGAACGGGCGCTCGGCGCTCATGTCCTCGGGGAGCTCCGGCTCGGTGTCCCAGTGCAGGTGCGACAGCGAGTTCGACCCCAGCAGCACCGCGCGACGGCCGGTGCGCTCGATCGCGCGGCGGGTGGCGGCGCCGAGGGTCTCCATCTCGGCGAGGGAGGCGTCGGAGTAGTAGTACGGGTTGTTGTTGGCCGAGAGCGACACGACCGGCAGGTCCCACTCGGGGTTCGCCAGGTGCAGCGCGCCGATCGTCGCGTAGTCGACGCGGACGCCGTCCTCGCGCAGCGCGCTGGTCACGAGGCCGGCGCGGTCGCCCTCCTCGACGATCGCCTCGGCGAGCTCCACGTCGGTGCGGAAGTCGTAGTGGTACCGGAACAGGTGCGGGAAGATCGGCTCGACGGAGATCCCGCGCGGGTTCGGGACGCAGTTGACGTGGTGACCGACCATCGTGATCCAGTGCGGCGCGTGCACCACGAGCACGTCGGGGCGGTGGGCGCGCAGCCGCCGGCGCAGCTCCTCGTAGCCCCAGCGCAGGACCTCCCAGCCGCCCGTCGAGCGGGGCTCGTTCTGCGGCGGGTTCTCCGCGTACACGAGGTGCGGAGGGTGGGGCGCGAGGTAGCCCGCGACGATGCCGGCCTTCTGCTCGCCCGACGCAGGGGCCGGCGCGGGAGCCGGGACGGCCGGCGTCCCCGCCGCGCGCCGCGCACCGGACCGGCTGCTGCCGGCCGGGACCTGGAAGACGCGGGCCATGCCGGCGGACGCTAGGGCGGGCGGGCGACCCGGACCCAGCGTCGTGTCCCGCAGGGCTGGACACGGCGAGGACTGGACATGGCTGCCTGTGCTGCGGAAACTCGGCCGATGGTGTCCGCGGTCGGCAAGGCGGCCGCCCTGTTGCGCGCCTTCGACCCGGGCGTGGACGTGCTGTCCACCCGCGCGCTGGCCGCCCGCACCGGCATCCCCCGCTCGACGGTGCACGTGCTCGCCACGACGCTCGCGACCGAGGGGCTGCTCGAGACCGTGCCCGGCCGCGGCTGGCGGCTGGGCCCGCTGCTCGTGGGCCTGGCCGGCCAGATCATCGAGCGCACCGGGCTCGTCGCCGCCGTCGAGGGCGCCCTGGGCGGGCTGCTGCGCCATGCAGGCCAGGAGGTCCACGTCGGGCAGCTCGTCGGCGGCTGGGTCGTCTACCTGCACCGCGAGGCCGGGCCGGACTCGATGGGCCGGGCGACGATGGACAACCGCGTCGGCCTGCGCGCGCCGGCATGGCGGGGCGGCTGCGGCAAGGCGGCGCTGGCTCGGCTCGCGCCCGCGGAGGTCGACGAGCGGATCGCGCGGCTGTGCCGCGACGAGGGCCTGGACCCGCCCGACCCGACGCTGCTCGCCGACGAGCTCGCCGCCGCCCGGGAGGCCGGCTACCTGGTCTCGTCGTCGTTCCAGGCGGGCCGGACGTCGGTGGCCGCCGCGGTCGTCGACGGCGACGCCCGCCCGCTCGGTGGGCTCTCGGTGGCCGGCCCGACGCGTCTGTTCACGCGGGCCGTGCTGGGCCGCACCGTGGAGGACGTGGTCGCCGCCGCGGGCCGGGCCCGGCTCACGGTGTGCACACCGGGGGCGAGGTCGGTCGCGGTGCCCGCACCGCGGCGGAGTCCGATCACCAGTCCCACAGAGCGGAACGCGGTGGTTCCACCCCGGCGCTGAGCGGTGCCAGAGTGCTGGCATGAGCTCTGGCATGAGTGCGCCCGCGAAGGTCCCCGCCGCGATCGTCGGCCCGGGCAACATCGGCACCGACCTCCTGGCCAAGCTCGCGCGCAGCGCGCGCATCGAGGTCACCGCGATGGTCGGCGTCGTCGAGTCCGAGGGGCTGGAGCGGGCCCGGGCGATGGGCGTGGCCGCCTCGTCCGAGGGCGTCGACTGGCTCCTGCGCCTGGACCCGTTGCCCCGCATCGTCTTCGAGGCCACCTCGGCGAAGGCGCACGCGGCGAACGCGCCCCGCTACGCCGAGGCCGGCATCCGCGCGATCGACCTGACGCCCGCGCACCTCGGACCGATGGTGTGTCCGGCGGTGAACATGCCCGACCACCTCGACGCCCCGAACGTCAACATGATCACCTGCGGCGGCCAGGCGACGATCCCGATCGTCGCGGCGGTCTCGCAGGTGGCGACGGTGGACTACGCCGAGATCGTCGCGTCGGCGGCGTCGCGCTCGGCGGGTCCGGGCACGCGCGCCAACATCGACGAGTTCACCGAGACCACGGCGAAGGCCGTCGAGGAGGTCGGGGGTGCGGCGAAGGGCAAGGCGATCATCATCCTGAACCCCGTCGAGCCGCCGATGATCATGCGCGACACGGTGTTCTGCTCGCTGCCGCCCGACGCCGACACCGACGCGGTGGCCGCCTCGGTGCACGCGATGGTCGCCCGCGTCCAGCAGTACGTCCCGGGCTACGCGATGCGCGCCGAGCCGCAGTTCGACCCACCCACCGACAAATGGGGTGGGCGCGGGCGCGTGGCGGTGTTCCTCGAGGTCAAGGGCAACGGCGACTTCCTGCCGGAGTACGCAGGCAACCTCGACATCATGACGGCCGCCGCGGCGCAGGTCGGCGAGCTGGTGGCGGCGGAGATGACGGAGGCAGCGGCATGAGCGAGCGCGCGGGAGCACGACCCGGAATCCGGCACGACGTCCGGATCACCGACACGACGCTGCGCGACGGCAGCCACGCCCAGGCCCACCAGTTCACCGAGGAGCAGGTACGCGACACCGTCCGCGCCCTGGACCGGGCCGGGGTCGAGGTCATCGAGGTGACCCACGGCGACGGGCTGGGCGGGTCGAGCTTCAACTACGGCTTCTCGCACACCGACGAGCTCAAGCTCATCGCGGCGGCCCGCGAGGAGGCCACCCAGGCCCGGATCGCGGTGCTGCTCGTGCCCGGCATCGGCACCGTCGACGATCTGCGCCGCGCCCACGACGCCGGCGCCGAGATCGTGCGCGTCGCCACCCACTGCACCGAGGCCGACGTCAGCCCGCAGCACTTCGGGGTGGCCCGCGACCTCGGCATGGAGACCGTCGGGTTCCTCATGATGGCCCACCGCACGTCGCCGGAGGACCTCGCCAAGCAGGCCCGGATCATGGTCGACGCCGGCTGCCAGTGCCCGTACGTCACCGACTCCGCCGGCGCGCTGCTCATGCACGACGCCCGCGCACGTTTCGAGGCCCTGCTCGCCGAGGTCGGCGACGAGGCCTGGGTCGGCTACCACGGCCACCAGAACCTCTCCCTCGGCGTCGCGAACTCCGTGATCGCCGCCGAGGTCGGGGTCAAGGAGATCGACGGCTCGCTGTGCGCCCTGGGTGCCGGGTCGGGGAACTCGCCCACCGAGGTGATCGCCGCGGTGTTCGACCGGATGGGCATCGAGACCGGGCTCGACGTCACCGCGCTGCTCGACGCCGCCGAGGACGTCGTCCGCCCCTACCTGCACCGCTGGCCCAAGATGGACCGCAACGCCATCACCCAGGGCTGGGCGGGCGTCTACTCGAGCTTCCTGCTCCACGCCGAGCACGCCGGCGAGCGCTACAAGGTCCCCGTCCCCGACATCCTGCGCCGCTGCGGCGAGCTCGGCCTCGTCGGCGGACAGGAAGACATGATCATCGACATCGCCCTCGAGCTGGCGCGCGAGCGGGAGCAGGGCTGAGCGTGCCGGTCCTGGAGGTCCATCTCGTCGAGGGCGACCACGCCCCTGCGGCGATCGCCCGCCTGCTGGAGGCCGCGAGCCGTCGCTACGCCGAGGTGCTGGAGTCGCCGCTCGAGCGCATCCGGGCCTACGCGACGCTGCACCCGCGCGAGCACTGGGCGGTCGGCGGCGCGACGGGTGGCGCGCCGGCGCCGTACTTCACCGCGATCGTCCTCGAGGGCCGGCCGGTCGAGCAGCGTCACCGTCTCCTCGCCGACCTGACCGACCTGCTCGTCGACGTCCTCGGCGCGACCCGGTCGCGGGTGCGGGGGCGGATCATCCAGGTCCCGCCCGACGACTGGGCCATCGGGGGCGTACCCGCCTCCGGGGCGCGGCGGGACGAGATCGCCGCACGAGGGAGATGACCGGCCGCGAGCGCGGCGCCGCACCCCGGCGCGCGCTCGACAGCGGTCGCGAGTCCTTCCGCCGGCGGCGGTGGCAGGAGGCCTACGCCGAGCTGTCGCGCGCCGACGACGAGGCCGGACTCGGGACCGCGGATCTCGAACGGCTCGCCACGGCCGCCTACCTCACCGGCCGGGACGGGGTGTGCGACGCACTCCGGGAGCGTGGTCATCGGGAGTGCCTGGGCCGCGGCGAGGAGGTCGCGGCCGCCCGGTGCGCGTTCTGGCTCGGCTTCGGTCTGCTGCTCCGCGGCGAGGAGATCCGGGCCGGCGGGTGGCTGGGTCGCGCGCACCGGGTGCTGGACGCGGGCCGGTACGACTGCCCCGAACAGGGCTATCTGCTCGTGCCGGTCGCGATCGCGCAGCTGGGCGCGGGTGATCCCGCGGCGGCGACTGCCACGTATGAACGGGTCGGCGGGCTCGGCGAGCGCTTCGGCGACCCGGACCTGTGCGCCTTCGGACGACTCGGGCGGGGCGAGGCGCAGGCCGCGGCGGGCAGGTTCCCCGAGGCCGCGGCGTTGTTCGATGAGGTGATGGTCGCCGCCACGGCGGACGAGCTGTCGCCCGTCGTCGCCGGCATCGCCTACTGCGCGGTGATCCAGGCCTGCCAGGAGATCCTCGACCTCCGGCGGGCCCGGGCGTGGACCTCGGCGCTGACGCAGTGGTGCGCCGCCCAGCCCGACCTGGTCCCCTTCCGGGGCCAGTGCCTGGTCCACCGGGCCGAGATCCTGGTGCTCCAGGGGGCCTGGTCGGAGGCCGCCGCGGCGGCCGGTCAGGCCTGCGAGCGCCTCGCCGCCCCCTCGGATCGCCACGAGGCCGAGCCGTCCGGGCACCCGGCGGCGGGCGGGGCGTTCTACCAGGTCGCCGAGCTGCACCGGTTGCACGGGCGTGTCACCGAGGCGGAAGCGGCCTATCGCGAGTGCGCCCGGTGGGGCCGTCAGCCCCAGCCCGGGCTGGCGCTCTTGCGACTCGCCCAGGGCCGGGGCGACGTGGCGGGCGCGGCGCTGCGGCGTGCGCTCGCGGAGGCCCCCGCCCCCGACCGGCCCGCGCTGCTGGCCGCGCACGTCGAGGTCCTCCTGGCGGCCGGCGTCACCCCGTCGGCCCGCGCCGCGGCGGACGAGCTGGCCGTGCTCGCCGGACGGTCGGACGTCGAGCTGCTGCGGGCGATGGCGGCCCAGGCGGCGGGAGCCGTCCTGCGCGCGGAGGGCCGGCCGGTGGACGCGCTGGCCACCCTGCGCGCGGCCTGGCGTGAGTGGCAGCAGCTCGACGTCCCCTACCACGCGGCCCGGGTCCGGGTGCTCCTCGCGATGACCTGCCGGGACCTCGGTGACGACGACGCTGCGGAGATGGAGCTCGACGCCGCCCGGCGTGTCTTCGCTGCGCTCGGTGCCGCGCCCGACCTCGCCCGGGTGGCCGTGCTGACCCGCGCGGTGGACCCGGTGGGCGGCCTGACCGACCGCGAGGTGCAGGTCCTCCGCCTCGTGGCGACCGGCCGGACCAACCGCGTCATCGCCGCGGACCTGGTCCTCAGTGAGAAGACCGTCGCCCGGCACCTCGCCAACATCTTCGCCAAGGTCGGCGTGTCCTCCCGCGCAGCGGCGACGGCCTACGCCTACGAGCACGGGCTCGTGTAGCCGCTGCACAGAACGGCCCACGCCACCCCCGCACGGCCTGCACATCCCGCCCGATGCGGCGGCGTGCCCGTCGTTCCTACCGTCGCGGAGTCCCCGGTCGCCCGCGTCGAGGTGAGGCATCGATGTCACCACCCACACCCACTGCCCTGAGCACGACCCCGCTCGACGAGGTCGTGGAGCGGCTCCGCGCACAGCTGCGCGGCGCGCTGCTCCGTCCGGGAGACGACGGCTTCGGGGACGCGACCGTGCTCTGGAACGGGATGATCGCCAAGACGCCGGCCCTGGTCGTGCGCCCGACCGGGACCGCCGACGTCGTCGCCGCGGTCGACGCCGCCCGCGAGCACGGGCTCGCGCTCTCGGTCCGGGGCGGGGGCCACCACATCGCCGGCACGGCGCTCGTCGACGGCGGGCTGACCCTCGACATGTCGGCCCTGCGCGGGATCGACGTCGACCCGGTGGCCCGCACAGCGACGGTGCAGCCCGGATGCGTGCTCGGCGAGGTCGACCGCGAGACCCAGCTGCACGGACTCGCGACCCCGCTCGGCTTCATCTCGGAGGTGGGAGTGGCGGGGCTGACGCTCGGCGGCGGCATGGGCTACCTGAGCCGGCGGTTCGGGTGGACGGTGGACAACCTCCTCGAGGTCGAGATCGTCACGGCCGACGGCCGGGTCCGGCGCGCGAGCCGGGACGAGTCTCCCGACCTGTTCTGGGCGGTCCGCGGGGCCGGTGCCAACCTCGGCGTCGTCACCTCGTTCACCTTCCGGCTGCATCAGGTCGGGCCGATCGTCCACGGCGGGCTCATCCTGTGGCCGTTCGACCGGGCCGACGACGTCCTCCGCGCGTACCGCACGATCGCCGCCGAGGCTCCCCGGGAGCTCAGCGTCTGGATGCTGATGCTGCACGCCCCGCCGGCCCCGTTCGTCCCCGAGCCGTGGCACGGCCGGAAGGTCTGCGCCATGGTCGTCTGCTTCAGCGGCGCCCCCGAGGACGCGGACGCGGCGCTCGCACCCCTCCGGGCGGTGCCCGACCCGGTCGTCGACCTGGTCGGGCCGATGCCCTACACCGAGGTGCAGTCCTACCTCGACGACGGCGAGCCCAAGGGCCACCACTACTACTGGAAGAACGAGTTCGTGGCCGAGCTGTCCGACGACCTGCTCAGGGCGACACGGGACCTGTTCGCGGAGTGTCCGATCCCGGAGGCCGAGATCGGTTTCCTCCACCTCGGCGGAGCCATCGGCGACCACGCGGGAGACGACGGCGCGGTCGGCAACCGCGATGCCCGCTTCGTCTTCGCGATCACGGGCATGTGGGAGCCGGGCCACCCGGGCGCGGAGGGGTTCCCCGGCTGGGTGCGGACCGGGTGGGAGCGCGTCCGACCGTTCTCGACCGGTGGGAACTACGTGAACTTCCAGACCGCCGACGAGGGCGACGACAGGGTGCGGGCGACCTACGGTCCCCGGTACGACCGGCTGGCCCGCATCAAGGAGACCTACGACCGGGACAACGTGTTCCGGTCCAACCGCAACGTCGCTCCCCGTCGACCGAACTGAGCTTCATACCTTGTGCGGCATATGCCCTACGAGGCATGCTCGGCGCCGTGACCACCGAGCCGGACACCGGGACGTGGGCGGCGCTCGCCGACCCGCACCGGCGGGCGATGCTGGGCCTGCTGCGCGAGCGGCCCCGGGCGGTCGGCGAGCTCGTCGACGCCCTGGCCCTCAGCCAGCCCAGCACGTCGAAGCACCTGCGGGTGCTGCGCGAGGCGGGGCTGGTGCGCGCGCGTGCCGACGCCCAGCGCCGGGTCTACGAGATCGACCCGGCGCCGCTGGCCGCGCTCGACGTCTGGCTCGCGCCCTACCGGCGGATGTGGTCCGACAGCCTCGACGCCCTCGGGCGGCGCCTCGACGAGACCTCCCCCCTGCCCGGCGTCTGGAAGGACACCCCGTGAACCCCACCGGCAGCTACCTCGAGATCGACGGACGGCCCGCCCTGCGCTTCGTCCGCGAGTACCAGCACCCCGCCGAGCGGGTGTTCGTGCTGCTCACCGACCCCGACGAGCTCGCGCACTGGTTCCCGGCGAAGGTCGCGGCGCCGACCTGGTCGGCGGGCGCGACGGTGACGTTCACCTTCGAGGCCGACGGCGACGGCGGGACCGGCACGGTCCTCGCCCACGAGCCGCCGCACCGGGTCGCGTTCTCGTGGGAGGGCGAGGAGCTGTGGTTCACCCTCGAGACGCTGCGCGACGGCCGGTCGCGGCTGACGTTCACCCACCTCATGGACGAGCGGGACGCGGCGTCGCGCAACGCCGCCGGGTGGGACGTCTCCCTCGAGGCCCTCACCGCCGCGCTCGACGGGACGCCGGGCACGGCGCCGGGCGGGCGCAGCCCTGACTGGGAGGAACTCTACGAGGGCTACGTCGCCGCCGGCGTGCCCTCGGGTGCACCGATCCCCGGCTGACGGCTCGCGACGACGGGCACGTTCCGCAGGCGGACGCACGAGTCGATCATGCCGAACGTGCCCCTCGTCGGCGGCGGCCCCGACGGGCGGGGACCCGCGCCGTCGGCCCCGGCGGGCAGACTCGGCCACCGTGACCGATCCCCTCGACGCCCTGGACGCCGGCCCCGAGGTGACGGACGCCGACCTCACCGGCGCCGACCCCGAGCGCGTCCGCGACCGGCTCGAGCGCGGGCACGGCACGCCGTGGGTGCTGCGGCGCTGCGTCCTCGACGAGCTCGACCTCTCCGGGGTCGACCTCACCGGCGCGACGCTCGACCGCGTCCGGGCCACCGGGGTGCGGTTGCGCGGCGCGGTGCTCGACGGGGTGCGGGTGGACGGCGGGTCGCTGGCCGCCGCCCAGATGCTCGACGCCGACCTCACCGACGCCGTCCTCACCGGCGTCGACCTCTCCCGCGCCCAGCTGGTCGGCGCCCACCTCACCGACACGACGTTCCGCGACTGCCGGATGGTCGGCGTCGACCTCTCGGGCCTGCGCGACCTCGCGGTCAGCTTCACCGTCGACGGCTGCTCGCTCGCCCTGGCCCGCCTCGCCGACTCCCACCTGCGCGGGTGGCGCCTCGACCGCGTCGACCTCTCCGATGCCGACCTCTCGGGCGCCGACCTGCGCGACGTCGTCCTCACCGACTCGAAGCTGCGTGGCACCGACCTGACCCACGCCCGGCTCACCGGGGCCGACCTGCGCGGCGCCGACCTCGGCGAGATCACCCCGGAGACGCCCGCGGTCCTGCGCGGCGCGATCGTGTCGACCGAGCAGGCCGCCGACGTCTGTCGCGCCCTGGGCCTCCAGGTGGTCTGAATCCTCAGGTGCTCGGGGTCGTCAGGCGGTCCCCGCGCCGCAGGACGGCTCCCTCGGCGAGACGCCGGGGCCGGACCCACTCGTCCGCGGTGGCGACGAGCGGGCCCTCGTCGTCCTCGGCCACCTCGCCGGGGGGACGACCCGCGCACGACCGTCCGGTCGCCGCCACGCGGACCACCCCGATCTCCTCGGCACCGTCGCGCAGCGTGCGCGGCACGCCCCACGGGGAGGGGTAGGGCCCGTAGTCGCAGGCCCGGACGAAGTCGACGACCTCGCGGGCCGGGGCCGTCCAGGGCACCCAGCCGTCGTGCGGCACACCGCGTCCGAAGTAGCGGCGGGCCGTGTGGTCCTGGGGGTGCCGGGGCACGACGCCGTCCTCGAGGTGACCGAGGAGCCGGTCGACGAGCTCCTGCCCGTGCGCCACGCAGCGCACCGCGACGGTGAGCGCCGTGTCGTCCGGGGTGATCGGGAAGCGCACCTCGTCCACGACGTCACCGGTGTCGATGCCGGGCTCCATCCAGTGCAGCGTCACGCCGTGCTGCTCGTGCCCCCGTGCCACGGCCCAGCTGGGGGCGTTGAGCCCGGCGACCTCGGGCAGCGGCCCGGGGTGCAGGTTGAACGCGCCGACGCGGGGTGCGTCGAGGACCTCGGGGCGCACGAGGTGCAGCGAGTGGACGTTGAGCAGGACGTCGACGCCCCGCTCGCGGAGGTCGTCGGCCAGCTCCGGGTCGCGGACGCGCTCGGCGGGCAGCGTCGGCACCCCGAGCTCGGCGGCGGCCGACGCCACGGACACGCCGGGCGCGGTCGCGTCGCTCGCCGTCAGCACGACGCGCAGACGGTGATCGCTGCGCGCGATGCGCTGCAGCGTGCGGACCCCTGCCGCCTCCTCGGCCACGAGTGCGACCTCCATGAGCACCACCCTTTCGTGGTGGCTATCCCTACCAGAAAGGGACATATCGGCACGAAAGACCCAGGACGACGGGCTGCGGCACACTGCGCGGGTGATCCGCCGCGTCGCCGTCGCCGTCGGCGTGGTCCTGACCGTCGTCGTGCTGCTGGTCGGGAGCCTCTGGCTCTTCCAGCGCGAGCTGGTCTACGTCCCCTCCCCCGGTCCGGTGCCGCCGGCGGCGACGGCCGTGGCCCGCGGGCAGGACGTCGTGCTGACCACGGACGACGACGTGCGGCTCGGCGCGTGGTTCATCCCCGCGAGCGGCCCGCGGCGGGACGTGACGGTGCTGGTGGCGAACGGCAACGCCGGCGACCGCTCGATGCGGGCGCCCCTGGCGGCGGCCCTGAGCGCCCGGGGCCTCGACGTGCTGCTCTTCGACTACCGCGGCTTCGGCGGCAACCCGGGGAGCCCGAGCGAAGAGGGCCTGTACGCCGACGCCCGCGCCGCGCGCGACCACCTCGCCCGCGACCGCGGCGTCCCGCCGCAGCGGATGCTCTACCTCGGCGAGAGCCTGGGCTCGGCGGTCGTCGCCCGCCTCGCGACCGAGTCGCCGGTCGGCGGCATGGTCCTGCGCTCGCCGTCGGTCGACCTCCCCGCCGTCGGCGAGCGGATCTACCCCTACCTCCCGGTGCGCGCCCTGCTGACCGACCGCTTCCCGGTCGCCGAGCCGGTCGCCCGGGCCGGGGTGCCGACGACGGTCGTGCTCGGCGAGGCCGACAGCCTCGTCCCGCCCGCCCAGAGCCGGGCGGTGGCCGACGCCGCCGGTGCGCCGGTCGTCGCCGTCCCGGGTGCCGACCACAACGACGCGGCGCTGAGCCACGGCCCGGCGGTCGTCGACGCCGTCGTCGACCGCGCGACGGCGTTGGGCTGAGGTGCCGGCCAGGACGCGACGAGATCTACAGGCCGCGCCGAGCCCCCATGTCCAGGGCCAGGGTCGAGCCCGTCAGCGCCGAGGCCTCGGGGTCGAGGAGGGTCGCGACGGCCCAGCCGACCTGCTCGGGCGTGACCAGCGCGCCCAGGGGCGACTCGGCGCAGCGCTCGGCGAGGATGTCCTCCACGTCGACACCGCGCGCCGCGGCCCGGTCGGCGGAGAGCCGGCGCAGGCGGTCGGTGTCGGCCGGGCCGGGGGCGACGAGGTGCGCGGTGATCCCCCGCGGCCCGTAGGCGTCGGCGAGCTGGCGCACGAGGTTCGCCAGCGCGGCGTTCGTGACGCCCGCGCCCGGGACGTGCGGCGACGGCTCGGCGCCGTAGTGCCCGCCGAGCGCCACGAGCCGCGAGCCCTCCGCCAGCCACGGGTCGGCGGCGCGGACGAGGCGCAGCATCCCGCCGACCTTGAGCGCCACCGCCGCCCCGAGCGCCGCGGGCTCGACGACGTCCAGGCCGCCCACCGCCGGCAGGCCGGCCGCCTGCACGACCATCCCGACGGGCGCGTCCCACACGGTCAGGCCGTCGGCGATCGCCTGTTGGGCGCCGTCATCGCCGATGTCCGCCGCGCACCCCACGACGCCCGAGTCGTCGGCGCTCAGGGCGTCGAGCGACCCCGCCGAGCGGGCCACGGCCAGCACCGGGACGCCGCGGGAGCGCAGGCGGCGCACGATCGCACCCCCGAGGGCGCCGGTCGCGCCGACGACGACGGCCAGGGGTTCGCTCGTCTCCACGGGCCGCGACCCTAGGCGTCACCCGGGGAGACCACCCAGGCGCCCGTTCGGCGGCGGGCAACGTTCCCAGGGGTGGAACGTGTTGCTTGCCTCACACTGCCGCTGGGATGAACGGTGACGTGGCGCTCATCGTCGAGGAGGAACAGATGGCCAACGTGGTGCCGGTGGACGACTTCGCCACGGGTGAGTGGTACCCGGGGTACAAGCCGGAACACTTCGACATGCCCTGGATCGTGGACCCGGCGAGCCCGTTCAAGCCGGGTGACGAGCAGGGCTTCTGGTTCCTCGACTTCCACTGGTCGCGAGGCCTCACCCCCCTCGCCGCCACACTGTGGAGCGGCGACGGCTACTGCTGGGGCACCCAGCACGCGGCCGAGTCCCTGCCGCTGCCCCCCGGGCGCGGCGTCTCGGCGCGCTTCGCCGGCACCCACCTCTACGGCTCGGCGCTGCCCGAGACCGACCCCAACGAGATCGGCGCGCGGGCCAACCGCATCGCGACGAACCTCCCCCACTTCCTGCAGAACTACCGCAGCATCTGGGAGGGCGGCCGCGACGAGCTCGAGAGCACCTGGCAGTACTTCCGCGGCGTCGACTTCGCCGGCACGCCCGACCTGACCGACCTGCTCACCAAGGGCCGCCGCTACCACAAGCGGGCCATGGAGATCCACTTCGGCGTCATGTACCCGATGCTGGCCAACTTCCTGGGCTTCTACGGCGCATGCGCCGACATGGGGATCAACCCCAACGAGATCGGCAAGTTCCTCCAGGGCGAGGACACCAAGATCATGGAGACCGACCGCGAGGTGTACCGGCTCGCCATGCGGGCCCGGGCGGCCGGTCTGTCGCACGTCTTCGACACCCACGAGCCGCACGAGCTGCGCGCCGCCCTCGGCCGCGAGCCCGGCGCCGGCCCCTGGCTCACCGAGTTCGACGACTTCCTGCAGGTCTACGGCTGGCGCGCCGAGGCCACGTGCGACGTCGGGGTGCCGAGCTGGATCGAGGACAACACGATCCCCCTCGGGCTGATCAAGACCTTCCTCAAGAAGGACGACGAGCACGACTTCGAGGCCGCGGCCCGCAACGCGATGGCCGAGCGGGAGGAGGCCATCGAGAACGCGCGCACCGGCCTGACCCGCGAGGAGCAGGCCGTCTTCGACGCGGGCCTGCAGTCCAACCAGGAGGCGAACTTCCCCTGGTGGCAGGACGACCACAACTACTACATCGACCTCAAGGTCATGCTGCCCCTGCGGTGGGGGTGCCAGGAGCTGGCGCGGCGCGAGAACGCCGACCACAAGGACGACATGCTCTACCTGTTCTGGCCGGAGCTCATGGACGTCGTCAGCGGTCGCAAGCCCTACCAGGGCGAGCTGAAGAGCCTGGTCGGCGAGCGCCGCCAGTACTTCGACCACTGGCACGCCCGGCGCAGCGAGATGCCGAAGGTGCTGGGGACGATCCCCGAGGCCGTCGAGGACCCGATCCTCATCGAGATCTTCGGGCTGAACCCGGGCTCGATCAAGGCCGTGCAGAACCCCGACGCCGCCAAGCAGACGGTGATGAAGGGCGTGCCCGCGGCCAAGGGCACCGCGCGCGGCATCGCCCGCGTCCTGCAGTCCTCCGACGAGATGCACCGCCTCGAGCCCGGCTCGATCCTGGTCTGCGAGTCGACGTCGCCGAGCTGGACGCCGGTCTTCGGCAAGATCGCCGGTGCGGCCTGCGACGGCGGCGGCATGCTCTCGCACGCCGCGATCGTCGGCCGCGAGTACGGCGTCCCCACCGTCACGGCGCTGGGCGTCGCCACGATCTCGATCGCGGACGGCGACGAGATCGAGGTGGACGGCACCACCGGGACGGTCACCATCCTGAACAAGGCAGCCACCACCACATCCGCGGACACCACCGCCGACGCCCCCGCGGGAGTCGCCGGGTGACCGCCGCCCCGGAGGTACCCATGACCGCGGCCGACGTCAGCGAGCCCGACGGCACCGGCAAGGCCACCACCCACAGCTGCGACGCCGTCGTCTGGATCGATGAGGTGGACCCGCAGCAGGCGATCGCGGCCGGCGGCTCGAAGATGGGCAGGCTCGCCGAGCTGATGCAGTCCGGCGTGCAGGTCCCCCAGGGCTTCGCCGTCACCGTCGACGCCTACTCCCGGCACTGCCGGGAGTCGGGTCTCGACGAGCGCATCGACGCGGTGATCGACCGGCTCGGGTCGTCGCCGACCGACGCCGAGGTGGAGTCGGCGTCGGCGGAGATCCGCCAGATGTTCCGCGAGACCCCGGTGGGGGCTGACCTGACGGGTCGGCTCACCGAGGCCTACGAGGAGCTGTGCCTGCGCTGCGTCGACGTCAACGTGCCGGTCGCGGTGCGCTCGTCGGCGACGGGCGAGGACGCCGCCGACGCCTCGTTCGCGGGGATCTTCGACACCTATCTCGGGGTCTCGGGCATCGAGCGGGTGCTCGACGCGGTCCGCAACTGCTGGGGCTCGCTGTTCACCGGGCGCGCGCTCGCCTACCGGCTGCGCAAGGGCATCAGCCACCACGCGATGCCGATCGCCGTCGGGGTCATCGAGCTCATCCACGCCCGCGCGTCGGGGGTGGCGTTCTCGGTGCACCCCGTGACCGGCAAGACCGACCGCATCGTCGTCGAGACCAGCTGGGGCTGGGGCGAGGCGATCGTGCAGGGCCTCGTGGACCCCGACCACGTCGAGATCGGCAAGGCCGACGGTCGGGTGCTCAAGTACGACGTCGCGCACAAGCGGATCGTCTCGGCGTTCGACTTCGCGGTCGGCGCGGTCACCGAGATCGACATGCCGGCCAAGCTCGCCGACCGCCGGGTGCTCGACGAGGAGCAGGTCACGGCGATCGCCTCGGCGGTGCGCTCGATCGAGGAGCACTACGGCTACCCCGTCGACGTCGAGTGGGTGATCGGGCGCCACCGTCGCGCGGGCGATCCGGTGTGCATCGTCCAGACCCGGCCGGTGACCGTGACCGCGGCGCCGGAGGAGGCCACCCCGGCCACCTACGACCCGGTGGCGCTGGCGCAGAAGTACCTCTTCTCCGGGAAGCCGATCCCAGGGCGGTAGCCACGTGAGTGATCCGGGTCGCCCTGGCGACCGGGATCGCTCACGTGCGCGTGCGCCTCCCGTGGCCGGGGAACACGCCTTCCGTCGTGCACGACCGGACGGAGGATCGCCATCAGCTCGTCGGCCGAGACCACCACCCGCGCCGCGCGAGGGCTCCGCGGACCGACCGCGGCCGCCGTCGTCGCCCTCGCCTTCCTCATCACGATGCTCGGCGCCACCCTGCCGACGCCGCTCTACCCGATCTACGAACAGGAGCTCGGGTTCGGCGGGGTGATGGTGACGCTGGTCTTCGCGGCGTACGCGGTCGGCGTGATCGCGGCACTGCTGCTCTTCGGGCGGCTCTCCGACCAGGTCGGCCGGCGCGCGGTCCTGCTCCCGGGTCTCGCGCTCGCCGCAGCCTCCAGCGCCGTCTTCCTCATCCCCGACAACATCCCGACGCTGTTCGTCGGCCGGGTGCTGTCCGGCCTCTCGGCCGGCATCTTCACGGGGACGGCGACCGCGGCGCTGGTCGACCTGGCCCCGGAGGGCCGCCAGGCCCGCTACAGCCTGCTCGCGGCCTGCGTGAACATGCTCGGCCTGGGACTCGGCCCGGTGGTCGCGGGCGCCCTCGCCGAGTACGCCCCGGCGCCCCTGTACCTGCCCTACGTGGTGCACATCGTGATGGTGCTGCTCGTGGGCGCGGTGACCTGGTTCGTGGCCGAGCCGATCGAGACCTCCGAGGGCCCGGTCAGCTGGCGCCCGCAGAAGGTCTCGGTGCCGCCCGAGGTCCGCGGCGTGTTCGTCCGGGCGGCGATCGCCGGCTTCGCGGGGTTCGCCGTCCTCGGCCTGTTCACGGCCGTCTCGCCCTCCTTCCTGACCCAGGTCCTGCGCATCGAGAACCACCTCGTCGACGGCCTGGTCGTCTTCACGCTGCTCGGGGCCTCGACGGTCGGGCAGATCGCGTCGTCCCGGCTGCGCCTGCGCCCGGCGCTGCTCCTCGGCTGCGCGGCGCTCGTGGTCGGCGTCCTCGGGGTCGGCGCCGCCATCGCACTGGCGTCGCTGCCATTGCTCGTCGCCGGTGCCGCCGTCGCGGGCGTCGGCCAGGGCATGAGCTTCCGGGCCGGGCTCGGCGCGGTGAACGCCGGCACCCCGCCGGAACGCCGCAGCGAGGTGGCGTCCAGCTTCTTCCTCGTCCTCTACGTCGGGATCTCGCTGCCGGTGATCGGCGAGGGCCTCGCGTCGGCGGCGTTCGGGCTCGTGGTGTCCGGCGTGGTCTTCGCGGGCCTCGTCGCGCTGCTGGGCGTCGTCGCCTTCGTCAGCCTCCTGCGGCAGCAGCCAGTCGACGCGTGATCACGTCGGCGGTGTCGGTCACGAGCGTGGTGTAGCGGCGCATCGTCGCCGCCGCCGCGCGGTCCACGGGGACGGCGACGCTGACCGCCGCGACCCCCTCGCCGGCCCCGTCGCGGATCACCGCACCCACCGAGACGACGCCGAGCCGGCTCTCCTCGCGGTTGTCCGCCCAGCCGCGCTCGGCGATCTCGCGCAGGCGCCGGCGCAGGGTCGCCGGGTCGGTGATCGAGTGCGGCGTCGGGCGCTCCGGGGTCCACCCGGCGAGGCGGGCCTCGAGCTCGTCGTCGGGGAGGGCGGCGAGCAGCACCTTGCCCGTGCTCGTCGTCGTCGCCGGCAACCGCGTGCCGACCCGCGCGAAGATCCGGACCGTGTACGGGCTCTCGAGGCGCTCGACGTACACCGAGTCCATGCCGTCGAGCACCGCGAGCTGCACGGTCTCCCCCGTCGCGTGGCGCAGCCCGGCCATCGCGGGCATCGCCGCCTCGTGCAGCCCCACGTGCGGGGCGACGCTCGCGCCGAGCTCGTGCACGGCCAGCCCGAGGCGGTAGGTCCCCTCCGGGCTGCGCTCGAGCAGGCGCTCGTCGGCCAGCGTCGCGAGCAGCCGGTGCACGGTGCTGGTGCCGAGCCCCAGCCGCCGGGCGAGCTCGGCGACCCCCAGCTCGCGGTCGGCGACCGAGAACTCCTTGAGCAGCCGCGCGGCGTTGCGCACCGAGCTCAGCTCCCAGCTCGGGCGTCCCACAGTGGCACGCTAGCCGGGGATCGGCGGCGCCGGGACCTCGAAGGCGTTGAGCAGCGCCGAGGTCGCGAGGTACATGCCGGTCAGGTGGACCATGTCGAGCACCCCGTCGCGACCGAAGGCCTCCTCGGCGGCCGCGTAGGTCGCGTCGGACACCCGGTGGGTGCGGACGAGCTCGTCGGTGAAGCGGTGGGCGGCGAGCTCGTCGGGGGAGAACCCCTCGGTATCCCCCGAGCGCAGGCCGGCGATCACCGTCTCCGAGAGCCCGACGGTCCGGGCCACGGCGACGTGGGCGTAGATCTCGTAGTCGGCCTGCCACGCGACGCCGACGGTGAGGATGACGACCTCGCGGATGGTCGTCGAGAGCGACGATCCGCGCTGGTCGGTCTGCACCCACTGGTTGAACGCCCGGCCGGGTCCCGGCCGCAGGGTGAACGCGTTGAACGGCCCGATGAGCCCGCCCTGGTCGTCGGTCGGGGCGAACCCGGAGCGCTCGGCCCAGCGCGCGGAGCGCCCGACGATCTCGTCGCGGGCGGCGCGCTGGTCGTCGTCGAGGTCGATCGCCTCGTTGCGGGGCAGGCGCCCGCCCCAGTCCCGGTCGTCGGCGCCCGGGTGCACGGAGATCGTCATCTCGCCGACGCTAGTGCTCCCGTCCGGCGGACCGCGAGCGAGAGCCCGGCGGCCACCACGCAGAGCGCGCCGGCGCCCCACCACGCGCCGTCGTAGGCGCCGGTGACGTCGCGGACGAGGCCGGCGCCGACGGCGGCGATCGCGGAGCCGACCTGGTGGGCGGCGAACACCCACCCGAAGACGATCGGCGCCCGCGCCCCGAACCGCTCGCGGCACAGCGCCACGGTCGGCGGCACGGTGGCGACCCAGTCGAGGCCGTAGAAGATGATGAACGCCCAGAGCGGCGGGGCCGCGGACGGCGCGAGCAGGAACGGCAGGAACGCCAGGGACACGCCGCGCAGCACGTAGTAGACGGCGAGCAGCTTGCGCGGGTCGACGCGGTCGGTGAACCAGCCCGACGCGATCGTGCCCAGGACGTCGAACACGCCGACGACGGCGAGCAGGCCCGCGGCGGTGGTGGCGGGCATGCCGTGGTCGTGCGCGGCGGGCACGAAGTGGGTGTTGAGCAGGCCGACGGTGGTCGCCCCGCAGATCGCGAACCCGCCCGCGAGCAGCCAGAACGTGCCCGTCCGGGAGGTGTCGCGCAGCACGGTGAGGGTCCGGCGCACGGCGCCGCCGACGACGACCTCCTCGGGCTGCACGTCGCCGGGCTCGGCGCCGTAGGCGAGCGTCCCGACGTCCGAGGGCCGGTTGCGCAGGAACAGCAGCACCAGCGGCACGACGAGCAGCGCGCCCGCCGCGATCAGCAGCGACGCCCCCCGCCAGCCCACCGACCCGGCGAGCGACGCCATGAGCGGCAGGAACACGAGGCCACCGGCCGCCTGGGCCGCGGTGAGCACCCCGGACACCAGCCCGCGCCGGCGCACGAACCACCGCCCGGTGACGACGGCGACGAAGGCGAGCGCCATCGACCCGGTGCCCACCCCGACGAGCACGCCCCAGAGCAGGACGAGCTGCCAGACCTCCGACATGAACACCGTCAGCCCGCTGCCCGCAGCCACGAGCACGAGCGCGACGGAGACGACGCGGCGCATGCCGAAGCGCTCCATCAGCGCCGCCGCGAAGGGCGACATCACGCCGTAGAGCAGCAGGTTCAGCGACACCGCCGACGAGATCGTCGCCGTCGACCAGCCGAACTCGGCGTGCAGCGGCTCGATGAACACCCCGGGCGCCGACCGGAACCCCGACGCCCCGAGCAGGGTGACGAACGCCGTCGCCGCGACGGCCCAGGGCCAGGCCGAGGGACGGCCCGGTGGGTCGACGGCGGGCGGGGAGTCGGGCCGCGTCTCGGTCACGAGCAGAGAGCCTGCGCGAGGAACGATCGCCGAACCAGTGGCCCGAACGCCACAACGTGCAAGAATCCGGCCATGCCCGCTCCCGACGGACGTCACGTCGTCGCCGTCCTCGCCCTGCCCGAGGTCGTCGGCTTCGACCTGCAGATCCCGCCGCAGGTCTTCGGCTCCGCGCAGAGGGACGGCGCACCGCTCTACGACGTGCGGGTGTGCGGGCTCGAGCCCGGCCCCGTCCGGTCGACCGCGGGCTTCTCGCTGCTGCTCGACCACGGGCCGGAGGCCCTCGCCGCCGCGGACACCGTCATCGTCCCCGGCACCCACTACGTCCCGGCCCGCCGCGACGGCGTCCTGCCGCGGGAACTGCACGCCGCCCTCGACACGGTGCCCGACGGCGCCCGCTGGATGTCGATCTGCACCGGGGCGTTCGTGCTCGCCGCGTCCGGACGGCTCGACGGCCGGAAGGTCACGACGCACTGGGCCCGCGCCGACGACCTGCGCCGCCTGCACCCCCACCTCGACGTCGACGAATCGGTGCTCTTCCTCGACGACGGCGACGTCGCCACCTCCGCGGGCCTCGCCGCGGGCCTGGACCTCAGCCTGCACGTCCTGCGCCGCGACCACGGCGCCGAGGTGGCCAACGCCGTCGCCCGTCACCTCGTGATCGCGCCGTGGCGCGACGGTGGGCAGGCCCAGTTCATCGACCACCCCCTGCCGGCCGCCCCGGAGGGGGCGACGAGCGCGGTGCGGACGTGGGCGCTGCAGCACCTCGACGCCGACCTGGACGTCGCCGGGCTCGCGGCCCGCGCGTCGATGAGCGTCCGGACCTTCACCCGCCGTTTCCGCGCCGAGACCGGCACGTCGCCGCACGCCTGGCTCGTCGCGCAGCGGGTCGCGCGGGCACGCCGCCTGCTCGAGGGCAGCGACCTGCCGGTCGACCGCGTCGCCACCGCCGCCGGCCTGGGGACGGCCGCGTCCCTGCGGGCCCACCTCGCCGACGACGTCGGCCTGTCCCCGCTCGCCTACCGGCGGCGCTTCCGGCGGCCCTGATCCCCGTCCGTACACCCCTGTACGGTCACGCGTCCGTACAGTACTGTACGGACGCGTGATAGCGGAGAAACGGCAGCTCACGGCCCATGACTGGGCGGTGACCGCCCTCGCGGCGATGGGCCAGGGCGGCGCGGCGGCGGTGGCGATCGAGCCGCTGGCGAAGCGGCTGGGCGCCACGCGCGGCAGCTTCTACTGGCACTTCTCCTCGCGCGGCGACCTCGTCCGGGCCGCCCTCGTGCTCTGGGAGCGCCGCGAGACCGAGGACGTGATCGCGTGGGTCGAGGCGATGCCCGGACCCCGCGAGCGGCTGCGCGCCCTGCTGCTCGCCGCGCTCGAGAGCACCACCGGTCCTGCGGCCGACGTCGAGCTCGCGCTGCAGGCGAGCGTCGACGACCCGGACGTCGCCGAGGCCCTGGCGCGGGTGACGCAGCGACGGCTCGCGTACCTCGCCGACCAGTTCGCCGCCCTCGGCCACGACCCGGACGGCGCCCGTGAGCGCGCCGTCATGTCCTACAGCGCCTTCCTCGGGCACGCGCAGCTCGTGCACGCGACGCCGTCGCTCGCCCCCACGGGCTCCGCGCTGGCCGGCTACGCCGACCGCTGGATCGCCCTGCTCGCCGACGAGGCACTGGTCGCGACCCCGGAGAGTGCCCGGTGAGCGGCCCCGGTCGGTGGCTCCAGGTCGTGGGCCTGGGACACGGCGCGATCGGGCTCTGGACGTACCGCGACGTCCTCGCCGGGACCGCCCGGGAGGTCCGTGAGCGAGGGCCCGCCGGGATCGTCGGCGCCGTCCCCGACCGGGGCGACCGGGCGACCGCCTTCTGGTTCCTCGTCGCCGCGCCGGCGCTGTGGAGCGTCGGGCGCACGTTGCAACCCGGCGACCGCGCCGCGGGCGGCGTCCTCGCGGCCACCGGCGTCGTCGGCACCGTCCTGATGCCGACCAGCGGCTTCCCGGCCCTCGCCGCCCTCGGGGCCTGGGCGGCGCTCGGCCGGAGCTCACGTGCGGCGGCGCCGCGCCTCCGCTGAGCGCGGCGGGGCCGCGCGCATGTGGTCGCGCACCGGCTCCAGCAGGTCGGCGAGCCGCTGCGCGTCGGCCCGCGAGAGCGGCTCGAAGAGCATCTGACCGACGACCTCCTCGTGGCCCGGGAGCACCGTCGCGAGGAGCGCCCGGCCGGCCTCGGTGATGGTGAGGGTGACGCTGCGCTCGTCGTCCACCGACGGCGCGCGGGCGACCAGCCCGGCCTTCTCCAGGAGTCCGGCCTGGTAGGTCAGGCCGCTGCGGCTGTGGACGATGGCGTCGGCCAGGTCGGTCATGCGGTGGCTGCCGGTCGGGGACAGCCGCAGGCGCATGAGGATCTGGAAGCGCACGAAGGTCAGGCCGCCCGCCTCGCGCAGCTGCTGCTCGATCGCGTACCGCAGCAGGTCCGACACCTCGACCAGGGCGAAGTACGCGCCGAGCTGTACCGGGTCGACGGAGTGCGGCGGCTCGGGCACGCCGGGAGTCTACTTGCTTCGAGTTCGAAGCAGAGCTAGCGTCGGAAGCGCTTCGAGTTCGAAGCAACAGCGATCCCATGACGCGATCTTGCGAAGCGAGGCCCGGACGTGAAGGCAGTGCGTTTCCACGAGTACGGCGGCCCGGACGTGCTCCGGTACGAGGACGTCGAGCAGCCCGTCCCCGGGCCCGGGGAGGTGCGGGTGCGGGTCGCCGCCACGACCTTCAACCTCGTCGACGACGGCATCCGCGGCGGCTACCTGCAGGGCCCCTTCCCGGTGGCGCTGCCGCACACGCCCGGTATCGAGGTCTCCGGCACGGTCGACGCGCTCGGCGACGGCGTCGACGGGCTGTCCCCCGGCGAGGAGGTCGTAGGCTTCCTGCCGATGGTGGCGGACGGCGCCGCGGCCGAGTACGTCGTCGCGCCGGCCGAGGTCCTGACGCGCGCACCGTCCGGCGTCGAGCTCACCGACGCCGCCGCCCTGCCGATGGTGGGCCTCACCGCCTGGCAGGCGCTGGTCGACGACGCGAAGCTCACGGCCGGGCAGCGCGTGCTGATCAACGGCGCGGGCGGCGCCGTGGGCGGCTACGCCGTGCAGCTCGCGAAGCACGCCGGCGCCCACGTCGTCGCGGTCGGCAGCCCGCGCAGCAGTGCCGGGCTGCGCTCAGCAGGGGCCGACGAGGTCGTCGACCACACCACGACCGAGGTGACGGCCGCGGTGACCGAGCCGGTCGACGTCGTGCTCAACCTCGCCTCGATCGCCCCGGCGGAACTGAGTGCGCTGGTCGGCCTCGTGCGGGACGGCGGCGTCGTCGTGAACACCGTGCCAGGGACGCCGGCCCCCGCCGACGAGGCCCGTGGCGTCCGGGCGATCGACGTCTTCGTCCGCAACGACGCCGAGCAGCTGGCGCACCTGGTCGCCCTGGTGGAGGCCGGCGACCTGCGGATCGACGTCGCCCGCCACGTGCCGCTGGCGGAGCTCGCGGGCGTCCACGCCGAGGCGGACGCGGGCACCCTGCGCGGCAAGGTGGTCGTCGTGCCGACCCCGGCCTGAGTACCCCGGCCTGAGCGGTCAGAGATTGGTCGGCGAATCTGCCTGACTCCCCGGTCGGATTGATCAACCCTGGACGGGACGGCGCGAGACTCGAGGTATCCGTCCGACACCAGCGACGCCGGGCGACTTCCCGCCGTGGCAGACCGTCTACTGGTACGTCAACCAGTGGGAACAAGCCGAGATCACCGCGAACAGCTGCGTATGGCCGAGGGCCGGCTCGGCACCCGGTGCGGAGCGTGTTCGCCGACGTCGGCTTCGCCGGACGCCTGCTCGCCCGGGCCGCGACCGTTCCGAACACCACGCTGCACATCGGGCGCGAACCCGCCGGCCAGCGCGGCTTTGCGGTCAACCCGCGACGATGGGTGGTCGAGCGGACCTTCGCACGGCTCACCGCCCGAGGACGCCCCGCGATCCGACAGCAGCGCCGCCGATTCGCGGCCCTCCATGATGTTCACATCACGTTCTCGAGCGGACGGCTGCTGTGCGGTCGGACGTCCGGGTCACGGTCGAGTCCCTGGCCTGTTCATCACTCCCAGCACCCATCGGACACTGTGCCCTCCGGGGCACACTCAAGCCCGGCGGTGCGCCGGTTCCGCACCGAGCCGCAGATCGGGTTGACTGTGCTGCAGCGGCACGGTGTTGCGTGAGACTCGCCCCGACCGCCCCCACAACGGGAGAATCGATGACCAGCGCACGGCCACCCCGAGAGCCGCTGCCCGATCTGATCGACATCGAGGAGTTCGTCGGCGACCCGGAGCTCGCCGGCCCCTCCGTCTCTCCCGACGGCCCCCGGGACAGCTGCGCGGTCTGGTCCGCCGAGCCGGAGCCGACCTACCCTTCTCGGGCCCGGTCGAGGGACTGCCGCCGACGCTCGTCGTCTCGATCACCGGCGACTCGCCCACCCCGTACCCCGCCGGGATCCGGCTGGCCGAGGCCCTCGGGAGCAGCCTGCTGACCGTCGAGAGCGAGCAGCACACCGTCGTCGAGGCCGGCAGGAACGTCTGCGTCGCCGACTCGACGCCCGCCTACCTCGTCCACCTGCGGACGCCGCCGGCGGACGCCCGCCCCGCCCTCTGATCGACGAGCCGCCCGAACCCCGACGAAGGAGAACCCGCTGATGGACGGCGCCGGACTCACCCGGCTCGACGCGACCGCCCAGGCCGACCTGGTCCGCGCGGGCCAGGTCACCCCGACCGAGCTCGTCGAGGCCTCGATCGAGGCCGTCGAACGGCTCGACCCCCGGCTGGGCGCCGTGTTCACCCCGACCTTCGACCACGCCCGCGACCACGCCGCCGCCGTGTCGGCGCGGGCGCCGTTCCCGGGGGTGCCGATCCTGGTCAAGGACATCCTGCTGGAGCTGGCGGGATACCCCTACGGCCACGGCGGGCTGCGCCTGCTGCGCGACCGCGGCCACGTCTCGGACCGGACCACCTACGTGGCCGCCGGGCTGCGCGCCGCTGGCTTCGCGTTCCTCGGCCGCAGCACCTCGGCGCTGCAGGGCGTGGAGCTCGGCGTCCCGGACCTCGCACTGCACACGATGCCCCGCAACCCGTGGAACACCGACTTCTCCACCGGCGGGTCGAGCAGCGGGTCCGCCGCGGCGGTCGCGGCCGGGCTGGTGCCGATGGCCCACGGGAACGACGGCGGTGGTTCCCTGCGGATGCCGGCCGCGCTCTGCGGGCTGGTCGCGCTCAAGCCCACCCGCGGGCGGGTGTCACCCGGACCGCTGGTCGGCGCCGTCAACTCCACCGCCCAGTCGTGGATCGAGGACTTCGTTCTCACTCGCACGGTGCGCGACACCGCCGCGGTGCTGCCCCTGCTCGGCGGCCGCCGGCCGGGAGACCCCCTCCCTCCCCTGCCGCCGTTGCGCCCGGGCGGCGACGGCGCGCGGCTGCGGATCGGGATCACCACCACCCCGTTCGCGGACGTGCCCGAGCTGACCGTCGACGCGGCGTGCGTCCGCGCCGCGACCGATACCGCCACCCTGCTGTCCGAGCTCGGCCACACCGTGATCCCGGTCGACCAGCCCCGCTACGACCTGCTCGCCGACGAGTGGCGCTACGGCCTGTCCGGGCCCGCGCCGATCATGCTGGCGCGCGACCTGGACGGCGTCGCCGACATCATCGGCCGTCCCCTCACCCCGGACGACGTCGGGCCGGTGCTGTGGACCACGGCCGAGCAGGGCCGCTCCTTCAGCGCCCTGCAGGCCCTCGAGTTCGCCGAGTTCGTGCACCGCACCTGCGTCACCTTCGACCGATGGTGGGAGGAGCAGGACCTCGACCTGCTGCTCACCCCCACCGTCGCCCGGCGAACCCCGCCGATGACCGACTACCTGCCCCCGCCCCACGGCGACTACGCCGTCAGCCTGGACGACCCGCTGTCGGTCGCCTACGCCCTCGCCGCCCTGATGCCGCTCATCTGCTTCACCGCGCTCTACAACTGGACCGGCCAGCCCGCTGTCTCCCTTCCGCTCGGCGTCGACGACGACGGCCTACCCGTCGGGATCCAGCTCGGCGCCCGACGCCTCCGCGAGGACCACCTCCTCGACGTCGCCTCCGAACTGGAGACCGCCCGGCCGTGGGCCGGCCGCACCCCCGCCGTGCACGCCGCTACGGGTTGACCGACCTCACGCCCGCTCGTCCCGGTGCCCACCGGAGGTTCGACCCGCAGCAACGCCTGGACCCGGCGGAAGACGTCGAGCTGGGCAGGGCCATGCGTTCGGCCAGGTCCTGGCGCGCCTCGTGGTCGGCGTCGGGGGCCAGGGCGTCGAACGCGCCGTCGGTCGGGTCGGTGGGCACGTTGCGCAGCAGCACCGCCGACTCCATCAACGGGTCAACCGACCGCGGCGCCGACAAACGCCATCAAGCTCGGGGTCTCGAGCGAGGTCCAGGACGCCGGCGGAGCCGACAGCTCCGGCAACCTCGTCTTGCACTGCACCGCCGCGTGCAACGTGCCCGCCCGGTGCAACTCCATGAGCGTGCTGACGCGTCACCGCGGAAGTCCCGAACGAACTGCACGAACCGCTCATCGCCCAGAGGCCACCCGGTGGGCCGGCTACGCGACAGCAGCGCCGGACTTTCTCGGCGTCGGCCTGACCCATCTCACACACGCTGTGAGCATCTCCGCGGGCCCCATCCCGCGGAGAGGGACACAGCTCTTCTCGTCGCCCGGCCGGCTCCCTAGCGTCGTGGACACCGCCACACGCCCCGGAGGGCCGCATGCTGACCGCCGAGCAGAACGAGGAACTCACGGCCGTCGAGGCCGGTACGCCGATGGGCGAGGTGCTGCGCCGCTACTGGTACCCGGTGGCGTTCGCCCGCGAGCTGCAGGAGTTCCCCGTCAAGCGCGTCGAGCTGCTCGGGGAGTTCTTCGCGCTCTGGCGCTCGCCGTCGGGCAAGTACGGGATCATCCCGGAGCCCTGCCCGCACCGGAAGGCGTCGATGGCCTACGGCGTCGTCGAGGGCGACGGCCTGCGCTGCCCGTACCACGGCTGGAAGTTCGACACCGACGGCGCGTGCACCGACCAGCCGGCGGAGAAGGAGAACACCAACTTCGCCGAGCGCGTGCGCGCCACCGCCGGGAAGGTCGAGGAGCTCGGCGGGCTCGTGTGGGCCTACCTCGGACCGGACCCGGCGCCGCTGCTCCCCCGCTTCGACGTCTACGTCATGGACGGGTACCGCGACATCGGCTGGGCCGACATCCCCTGCAACTACGTGCAGGTCATGGAGAACGCGGTCGACCCGCACCACGTCGAGCACCTGCACGGCCGCTACTTCGAGTTCATCGGGAACCACGAGGGCTTCGTCGCCCCGGCGTCGTTCGGCAAGAAGCACCAGCGCATCGGCTTCGACGCGTTCGAGTGGGGCATCATCAAGCGCCGCGTGCTCGCCGGGGCGTCGGAGGACAACGACGACTGGAAGGTCGGGCACCCGCTCGTCTTCCCGTACAACATGCGTGTCGGCGGTGGCGGCATCCACCAGATGCAGATCCGCGTGCCGATCAACCGGACGACCACCCGGTTCATGCTCTACACCGTCCACGCCCCCGAGGGCTACGAGCCGGTCGAGCAGCAGACGGTGCCCGACTACGAGATCCCGGTGTTCGACGACCGCGGCCACCACGTCGTGAACTACGTCGAGGGCCAGGACATCATGGCCTGGTGCACCCAGGGTCGGATCACCGACCGGACCACGGAGCACCTCGGCCGCTCGGACATCGGCGTGGCGCTGCTGCGCAAGATGTTCCGCCAGTCGATGCAGGCCGTCGCCAAGGGCGAGGACCCGCTGGGCACCATCCGCGAGCCCCACGAGCGCATCGACCTGCCTTGCGAGAAGGACAAGTTCCACGCCGGCGGCGCCGAGTTCGCCCTCGACTTCTGCAACATGGGGTCGACGCGCTACTCCCCCGACCTCGAGGCCATCCGCCAGGTGCACATCACGGCGGCGGCCCGCGTGGCGGCGGACAAGGAGGCCGGCCGCACGTCGTTCACCCCCGTGGGCGGCATCGGCACGGCCACCCTCGCTCCGGAGACCTCCGCGCAGGTGGACTCGGGGACGATCCCTCGGTGAGGCCGTCTCGTGGGAGCGTGGCCGACGTGACCCAGGCCGACGGCTCGCCCGGCGCCCGCATCGACCGGCGGTTCGCCGCCGACGTCGAAGCCCATCGTCGCGACGCTCCGCGGTTCTGCCCGCAGTGCGCACGGGACCTCGGGCTCGCCAACGAGTTCTGGGAGGGCGACCAGCGCCGGTTCTACTGCTGGTGCGCGACCTGCGACTGGACGGGCGAGGTCACCACCACCGGCGAGACGGCGATCGGGCACGAGCCGGAGCACTGAGCCTGCGCTCAGAGGGGGACGCGGGGTCGTCCGCCGAGGCGGGGTTGCTGGTCGGGGTCGATCCAGGGCGGCGGGGTGAACCACGGCAGCCCGTTCTGGATCTCGACGTTCCAGTGGCCGGCGTGGATCAGCTGGTGGTGGAAGCGGCAGAGCAGCACCAGGTTGTCCAGGCGTGTCGGACCACCGTGGAACCAGTCACGGATGTGGTGGGCGTGGCAACGCCGCGGCCGCCGTGAGCAGCTCGGGAACGCGCAGCCACCGTCGCGCAGGTTCAGCGCGCGCCGCAGGGCGTCGGTGACGGTGCGCGACAGCCGCCCCACGTCCAGCGGCTCGGATTTCGAGCCGAGGACGATCGGGACGATCTCGGCGTCGCAGGCCAGGCGGCGCACGGTGTGCGGGTCGACCAGCGCCCCGGAGTCCAGGGTGCCGTGCCCGATCGCCTGCTGCAGCCACCGGTGATCCATCGTGATCGTCAGCAGGGGACGTCCCGGACGATCCACCGCCCCCGGGCGCGGAGAGGACCCCGGGCGCGGGGACGGCTCCGGGCGGCGGGGCTCGGGGATCAGGGCCTCGTCATCAGTCCCGGTGTCATCAGTGCCGGTGGCGGGGTGTTCGTGGCGGGTGTCGTCGGCGAGGCCGCCGGGGCGCCGCGCGTCGTGCACGAGGTCCTTGAGCCCGTCGAGACGGCGACGCTCCAGGCTGCGCGGATCATCCGGCCCGCACGGGACGGCCAGCCCGTCGATCACCTCGACGAACGCCTCGGCATCGCTCGGATCATGCAACCGACCCTTGAAGGCCAGCGACCCATCCCGTCGGCGCACCACCTGCAACTCATCACAGGCGTCCTCGCCCTCGGGCGGGACATCACCGTCCGGGTCGAAGTGCTCGATCAACGCCTTCGCATACCGGCGCAGCATCCGCGGCGGCAACACCCGGGCGTGCTCCGCGAGCGTGCGCTCGGCCCCGAACCAATCGGCCACCGACAACCCCTCGACCCGATCCAGGCGGGTCATCGTCTCCCGGATCACCGTGAGGTGCCCCGAGTGAATCTCCCCCGACCCGGCCACGATCGCGGTGACCGGCAACCGCGGCGGTAGCGGCTCACCGCGCAGCGACACCCGGGCCGTCAGGTCCGCGGCCTCACCCACCAGCCGCTTCGCCTCGGGCTGATCCACATTGCCGCACTCCTGCAACAACCGGACCGCACTACGGTCCCCGGTCTGCTCGGCCACCCCGAGCCGCTCCAGCTCGGCGATGTCCCCCAACAACCGGAACTGCTCGGCGCGCAACGCGACCAGGCGCGTACGGGCACGGTCGAGCGCCTCCCGCTCCACCACCCCCAGCACCCGTTCGCTCATGTGTTCGATTCTAGAGCCGACCCCCGACAACGCCGGGCCCGCGACCAGGGCCTACCGCTCGGCGGTGATGTTCCAGCTGGTCAGGTTGCCGCGGTCGATGGCGACGCCGTCCGACACCGTCAGCGTCCAGGGCCCGGAGACCGACTGCCCGACCAGCGGCGCCAGCGGACTCCCGGGCTGGCGGCTGTCGAGCTGCAGGTTGAGGTTCGGGTTGGCGCGCGTGCAGTCGTTGCTGTCGGCCAGGACCGTCTGCTGGCCCTGCGGCGAGCGCAGGGAGACGACGAGGTCGCAGGTATAGGGGTGCGTGATCGACACGCCCACCTGGATGGCCGACACCGTGCCGGAACCGTCGAGCTCGATCGTGTCCGTGACGCCGGCGGGGCTGGAGTCCGGGATCGCGAGGCTGCGCTGCGACGCGCCCGTCACGGTGCCGCCCGCGCCGAGGGCGATGACGAGCACGATGGCCACCACGAGGACGACCAGCAGCGCGACGCCGCCGAGGATCCAGGGCAGGGCCTTGTTCTTCTTCTGGGGCGGCGGCCCGTAGCCGTAGCCCGGCTGCCCGTAGCCGGGCTGCCCGTAGGGCTGGCCGTAGCCGGGCTGCCCGTAGCCCTGCTGGCCGTAGGGCTGTCCGTACCCGGGCTGGCCGTACCCCTGCTGCCCGTAGCCGGGCTGGCCATAGCCCTGCTGGCCGTACCCCTGCTGCCCGTACCCGGGCTGCTGCCCGTAGCTCTGCTGGGACGGGTCGCCGGTCTGGCCCCCGTAGTACGGCTGCGGACCGGACTGGCCGTACTGACCCGGCTGCTGCTGCCCGTACCCGGCCGCGGACGGGTCCGCCTGGGGCCCGTGCTGGGTGGGCTGGGACCCGAACGACTCGGGGTGGTTCGGGTCGCCGGACCCGCCGAAGGGGGAGGACACTCGCGGCAACTTACCTGTCGCATCCCGTACCGGACCCGGTCCCGTCGAACGGTTCCCGGCGAATCCCGGCGCGTTCGTCGATCTTGCGCCGAGAGTGGACGTTCCGGGACGAACCCCTCACTCCTGGGCGTGCGCCCGGAGCCGTTCGGACCAGGACAGCGTCCGCGGTGGGTCCCCGACGTCGGCGTAGACCTGCCCGTCGATCTCGCGGACGGGGTGCACGCCGAGCACGTGCTGCGGCGAGGTCGAGCACTCCCCCGTGTCGACGTCGAAGCGGTACCAGTGCCACGGGCAGACGAGCGTGCGCCCGTCGCGGACCCAGCCCTGCTCGAGCGGCCCGCGGTTGTGCGGGCAGTGGGCGTCGACCACCCGCCACCCGTCGGGCAGCTCGAGCGCGACGAAGCGCCGGCCGTCGTCACTCTCGACGACGCCCGGCCCGTCGACGCGCACGAGGCTCACCTCTGACCCGACGCCCTCAACGCGGCGAGCGACTCCCCACCCACGAACCAGTGCTCGGGCTCGCACTCGGTGACGACGACCCGCACGTTCCCCGCGGGCGCCCCGACCGCGCGCGACACGGCAGCGGTGACCTCCTCCCCGAGCGCGGCGAGCTGCTCGGGGGTCCGTCCCCGGGCGAGGGTGATCTGTACGAGCGGCATCCGAGTGCCTCCATTCGTCACCCGTGAGCGAAGTTCCCGGCCATAGCCGGGAACTCCACTCACGTACAGGCGAGCTCCACCGTCCCGAGACGGTCGATGGTCACGGTCACGACGTCGCCGGGGGCGACGGGCGTGGCGGCGGTGAGTCCGCCGGAGAGGATCACCTCGCCGGCGGCGAGGCCCTCGCCCGACGCCGCGAGACGGCGCACGAGCCAGGCGACGGCGGCGGCCGGGTGGCCGAGGGACGCCGCCCCCGACGCCGTGGCCACGAGCTCGCCGTTCTTCTCCAGCAGCACGCCGACCAGCCGGACGTCGACGCCCGCCGCGGGCACCGGACTGCCGACGACGAACCGCGCGGCCGAGGTGTTGTCGGCGACGACGTCGGCCATCGTGAAGCGGTAGTCGCGGAACCGGGAGTCGAGGATCTCGATGCCCACGGCGAGGCCCGAGGTCGCGCCCAGCACGTCGGACGCGGTGACGTGCTCGCCCGCGAGGTCACGCCCCATCTGGAACACGATCTCCGGCTCGGCACGCGGCTGGATCAGCTCGCCGGTGCGCAGCGGCTCGCCGAGGTCGAGCGCGCCGGTGCCGGGCAGGAAGCCGAACACCGGGTCGGCCACCCCGACCTGGGCCTGCTTGGCCCGCGACGTGACCCCGAGCTTCCAGCCCACCCGCGGCCCGGCCTGCTCGCGCAGCACGCGCTGCACGGCGTAGCCGGTCTCGAGGTCCAGGTCGCCGACGTCGTCGGAGAGCGGCTCGATCGCCGTGCGCTCGGTGACGGCCTTGGTCAGGCGCGCGGCGAGGTCGTGGACATCCACGGAAGCCATCAGCTCGTCTCCTTCACGCGGATCGTCACGGGTCCGAGTCGGTCGAACTCCGCCCGGAACACGTCGCCGGCCTTCAGCGGCACGGCGGCGTGGAGCGCGCCGGTCATGATCAGGTGGCCGGGCTCGAGGGCGGCGCCGGCCTCGCCGAGCACGTTGGCCAGCCAGGCGACGACGGCCAGCGGGTCACCCAGCGCGGCGGCTCCGGCGCCCGTGTCGACGAGCTCGCCGTTGCGGGTGAAGGTCATCCCGATCAGCCGGGTGTCGAGCCCCGCCAACGGCACGAGCCGCGACGAGACCGCGACCGCGCCGTTCGACGCGAGGTCGGCGACGGTGTCGGCGAGCTTGATCCGCCAGTCGGCGATCCGGGAGTCGACGATCTCCATCGCGGCCGCCGCCCCGGCGATCGCGGGCGCGACGTCGGTCGGCGTGATCCCGGGCCCCTGCAGGCGCGACCCGAGCACGAACACGATCTCGGCCTCGACCTTGGGCGCGATGAAGCGGTCGAGCGGGATCGCGTCGCCGTCGCGGTAGACCGTCGACGAGAGCACCGGGCCGTAGTCCGGGGTGTCGATCCCGATCATCTTCTGCATCGCCGCCGACGTGACGCCGACCTTGTGCCCCACCACCCGGTCACCGTCGGCGAGCAGCAGCGGCACCAGCTCCTGCTGGATCGCGTAGCCGTCGGCCATGCCGAGGTCGGGCTCGGTGTCGGTGAACGGTGGGATCGGCACGCGGGTGCGACGCGCTTCGTACAGGGCCCGCGCCTTCGCGGCCGCGTCGGTGACAGGCACTCAGCTCTCCTTCTGCAACGACATGACGTCCTCCGACCAGCCCAGACGCCGGGACACGGCCTCGCCGGCCTCGACGACGACGCGGGCCAGACGCTTGCGGGGCATGGCACGGAACCGGCTCACGGGCGCCCCGATCCCGATGGCGGCGACCACGGCGCCGTGCCGGTCGCGGATGGGCGCGGCCAGGGAGGCGATCCCGATCTCGCGCTCGTCGACGGCGTCGGCCCATCCGCGGGCGCGCACGGTGCCGAGCGCCCGGCGCATCTCGTCGGGGTCGGTGATCGTCTGCGGGGTGTGGCGCGTCAGGGACGCGGTGGCGAGGAAGCGTTCGCGCACGGGCTCGGACGCGAACGCCATCAGTACCTTGCCTGAGCTCGTGCAGTGCACGGGCACGCGCCGGCCGGTCTCGGTGAACAGCCGCAGGGCGTGGCTGGACTCGAGGCGGTCGACGTAGACGACGTCGTGCCCGTCGAGCATCCCGACCTGCGCGGACTCGCCGGTCTCCTCCCGCAGGTGCGCGAGCACCGAGCCCGCGGCGGCGTGCAGGTCCATGTGGACGCGCACCGCCTCGCCGAGCTCGAAGACGACGAGACCGAGCCGGTAGCCGCCGGTGGCGGGGTCCTGCTCGACCAGCCCCTCGGTGGCGAGGGTCGTGAGCAGCCGGTGCACCGCGCTCTTGCCCAGCCCGAGGCGCCGCGCGAGCTCCGAGACCCCGAGCGACTCCTCCCGCGTCAGGAACGCCTTGAGCAGGCGCGCGGCGTTGGTCACGGTCTGCAGGGGCGCGTCGGTCACACCGGTTCCTCGGTGAACGCCTTCAGCAGCACCTTGCGCACCCCGTCCGGGTCCGGGGTCGCGCCCGGGCGCAGGGACGCGTCGACGGCCTCGCCGACCGTCGCGTCGTGGGGTCGGATGGCGCGGGCCAGCAGGACCTGCGCGCGGGCGAGCCCGGCGACGGCGGCGCCCTCCATCTCGTCGACCAGCGCCTCGCGCCCGCGGGCACGATCGCGCAGGCGCTCGAAGTCGCGCGTCGCGGCGGAGTGCGCGCTCGCGAGCCCCGAGCCGACGTGGCCCGCGTGGTGCGGCGAGAGACCGGAGCCGGGCTGCGTGACGACGTGGTAGACGACGGTGGCGATCCCCAGCGCGCCGCGGACCTTCTCCGACGCCGGCCCCTCGGACTCGTCGATCAGCCCCAGCGCCGGCACGACCACCGGGTCGTAGAACCGGACCGTCCACTCGAGGCCCTCGAACTCGCCGGGCACCTCGACCTCCTGCCCGCGCGGGGGCCCGAGACCCTCCGTCGTCGCCAGGATGTGCAGGTTGCGCGCGCCGACCGCGGCCACCGTGAGACGCCCGGCCGCGAGCAGCGGCAGACGCCCCTGGACGGCGGGCGGGAACGTCGTCGCCTGCTTCACGTAGGCGCGGTGGATGCCCTCGACGTAGCCGGCGACGGCCTTGCGCATCGCCATCGGGTCCGCCATGCCGACCCCTCCCGTCAAGCCCTCGCCGCGACCGTCGTTCCGTAAAGCGGAACGCACTGTCTTCCTTCCGGAACGCTAGGGCGGTTAGCGTCGTGGCGTCAAGGAAGCCGGCTCGCCCGGGAAAGGGCATCTCGCATGGGAATCCTCCGCCTGGCCCACGTCGACGTCCGCACGCCAGACCTCGATCTCTCCACCGCGTACTACACCGAGGTGATGGGTCTGCAGCAGGTGCAGCGCACCGACGACGCGGTCTACCTCAAGTGCTGGGACGAGGAGGACCACCACTCCCTGCGGATGCGCTACAACCCGCGCACGGGGCTGGACTCCTTCACGTTCCGCGTCGAGGAGGAGGACGACCTCCACGACTTCGAGAAGAAGGTCGAGGCCTACGGCTGCCCGACGCAGCGGGTCAGCCGCGGCGGGGCGATCGGGCAGGGCGAGTCGATCCGCTTCGAGGTCCCGTCCGGCCAGATCATGGAGCTGGTCTGGGACATCGAGAAGACCGGCAACATCCTCGGCAAGCACAACCCCTCGCCGGTCCCGCCGCCCGACATGCAGGGCATCGCGCCCCCGCGCATGGACCACATGCTGGTCAACGCGGAGGAGGTCGCGGAGTCGGCGGCGTTCTTCATCGACGTGCTCGGCATGCGGATGACCGAGCAGGTGCTCGACGGCAACGGCCACCAGCTCGGCGTGTGGCTCGCGGGCAACACCCGCTCCCCGCACGACATCGCGATCGTCAACGGCCCCAACGGCGCCCTGCACCACTGGGCCTACTGGCTCGACGACTGGGACCAGATCCGCAAGGCGGCCGACACGCTCGCCTACAACGGCGTGCAGATCGACCAGGGCCCGACGCGCCACGGCGTCACGCGCGGCAACACCATCTACTTCTTCGACCCGCTCGGCATCCGGAACGAGGTCTTCACCGGCGGCTACTGGGTCGACCCCGACACCGAGATCCTCACCTGGACCGAGGACAACTTCGGCAAGGGCCTCTTCTACTACGAGAACGTCATCAGCCAGCGGTTCCTGCGGATGCACACGTAAAGGGGACGACGACAGACGTGGCCACCACATCGGACCGGATCATCCGGCTGCAGCACGTCGAGGTCCGGGTCCCCGACCTGGAGCTCGCCACCGCCTACTACACCGAGGTCCTGGGCCTCATCGAGACCGCCCGCGACGAGCGCGACGGCGCCCCGCGGGTCTTCCTCAAGTGCTGGGACGAGCGTGAGCACCACTCGGTGATCCTGCGCGAGGCCCCCACCTACGGCCTCGACCACATGTCGTTCAAGCTCAACGAGGCATCTGACCTCGACCACTTCACGACGAAGCTCGAGGCGGCCGGCGTTCCGGTCAAGCGGTTCGCCTCCCGCGAGCTCGGCCCGGGCTGGGGCGAGGCGATCCGCTTCGAGTCGCCGTCGGGGCACCTCGTGGAGCTGACCCACGGCACCGAGCGGATCGGCAACATGCTGCCGAAGACGAACCCGCCGCCGCGTCCGCAGGACCTCATCGGCATCGCGCCGCCGCGCCTGGACCACCTGTTCGTCATGGCCGAGGACGTCGAGGCGTTCACGGCGTTCTTCACCGAGCTGCTCGAGTTCCGGCTCACCGAGCAGATCCTCGCCAACGACGGCCACCAGCTCGCGACGTTCCTCGAGCACTCGCACACCCCGCACGACATCGCCGTCATCACGGGCCCGAACGGGGCGCTGCACCACTTCGCGTTCTGGCTCGACGACTGGAACGCGATCCGCGAGGCCGCCGACGCGCTCGCGTACCACGGCGTGAACATCGACGTGGCCCCCACGCGCCACGGCGTGACCCGCGGCTACACGACCTACTTCTTCGACCCGGCGGGCAACCGCAACGAGCTCTTCACGGGCGGCTACTGGGTGGACCCGGACTTCGAGCCGATCACCTGGACCGAGGAGGAGATGGGGCGCGCGATCTTCTACTACCACCGCCAGGTCAACGAGCGCTTCTTCACTGTTCACTCCTGATAGGGGCAGATCGTGACCAGCACCGACAACCGCCCCGACGCCCGGTCCGTCCACCGCTACGAGGCCCCGGACTACCTGTCGCGCTACCGCTCGCGTCGGGGTGGGGACAAAGCGCCGGAGTCTGCTGCCCCGCCCTCTCCCGAGGCACCGCCGGAGGGTGACAACACCCCGCTGTACCTGCGCCGCTTCCGTGAGCGGGGCTCGGCGGCCGCGGACACGGCGACGGTCGAGTACGACGGGAAGACCTTCACGCCGGCGCTCGCCGAGGCCAGCCGGGGCAAGGAGGTCGCGGCCCCCGTCGAGCGGCGGGCGTCCGAGAAGATCGTCTGCGAGATCTCGATCATCCGGCACGGCATCACCCAGGGCTACTCCACCGACGCCGGGCTGACGCCGATGGGCGGCTGGCAGGCCCACCGCCGCGGCCACGAGCTCGCCCGGCGCTTCGACGCCGGCGACAGCGTGCGCCTCGTCTGCGCCGACACCAACCGCGCCCGCCAGACCGCCGACCAGCTCTACAACGGCGTCACCGACGGGCTCGAGATGTGGGGCATCGAGGCCGAGATCACCCGGCCGGAGCCGATCCCGGAGCTGCGCAACTTCGGCGTCTGGACCCCCGACGGGCTGCGCGACGTCACCTCGGCGTTCCGCCAGTACCAGGCCACCAACGAGACGCTCGAGCGCCTCGCGGTCGGCGACCGGCCCCGCTGGCTCGTCGAGATCGACCGCTTCTACCGGACCCAGCTGGGCGGGGCGGACCCGATCCAGGAGTGGCTCACGATCCCGATGATGTACTTCGAGCCGCCGGCGATGTGCGTGCGCCGGTTCTGGCGCGGGTTCCACCGGCTGATCACCGAGTCGACCCAGGAGGACGGGTCGCTGACCCACCGCCGCATCCTCGCGGCGACCCACTCGGGCCCGATGCGCGCGTTCGCCACCTGGGCGCACGGCTACGACCCCGGCGAGCCGCTGAACACCGAGGAGATCCGGGTCAAGGTGCGCGAGGGCGGACGCAGCGCGTTCGTCTCCTACCGCAACCGCGTCACCGAGGTGAACGTCCCACCGCCCGACGAGTTCCCCCAATGGGAAGAGACCGGGGAGGCCTGATCCGATGACGGTGCTGTCGTTGCCCCCGCTCGACCTCGACGCCGCCGTCGCGCCGGCCGAGGACGACTCCCCGCTGCGGTCGGTGTCCACCGCCGTGGCGGTGCTCGACTGCTTCGCCGAGGAGGCCGAGCTCGGCGCCACCCGCGTGGCCGCCCGCCTCGGGATCGCCAAGAGCACCGCCTGCCGGATGCTGGCCGCGCTGGCCACCGGCGGGCTGCTCGAGCGCACCGGCTCCGGGCGCTACCGCCTGGGCCTGCGGCTGTTCGAGTACGGCCAGCTCGCCGTCGACCGCCTCATGCTCCGCGACGTCGCCCTGCCCGCCATGGGCGAGCTGCGCGAGCTGCTGCGCGAGACGATCCAGCTCGGCGTCGTCGTCGGCACCGACGTGCTCTACGTCGAGCGCACCGAGGCCGCGAGCATGAACGTGCGCTTCCGCAGCGAGCACCGCCGCAACCCGGCGCACTCGTCGAGCACCGGGCGCGTGCTCGCCGCGGGCGACCCCGCGCTGGCCACGGCGATCCTCGAGCGCGGGTTCGTCCGGTACACGCCGTTCACGGTGGTCGACCCGCAGCGCTACCGGCAGATCCTCGCGACCACCCGCGAGCAGGGCTACGCGACCTCGCGCGAGGAGTTCGAGCCCGGCTGGTCCTCCATCGCGGCGCCGATCACGATGATGCGGGGCGGCCGCCCGCACCCCGTGGCGGCGCTCTCGGTGGTGGCCCCGACCTCCCGCGTGCTGGGGCACCGCAAGCCGGCGGTGGTCCAGGGCGTCCGCCGCGCCGCCGCCCGCGTCTCGGCGGACCTGGAGCGCGCGCGCAGTTAGTCCGCGTGGCACCGTCCCGGTGCAAGCCCTGCGTCCACGCTGGCACTGCAATACAGCACGCCGATAGGGCCAGGATCGCCACATCGTCGCCGGCGCGACACGCCGTGTGGACCGCGATCAGCGGCTCGCGGGCGCGTCCAGCATGGCCGTGAGGATGCCCGTCAGGACGCGACGGAACAGGTCGTCCGACGGCGGGCCCGGGGCCGCGCCGGCCAGGAGCGCCGCGAGCCCGGGCTGGCGGTCCGGCTCGAGGTCCCGGAAGAGCTCGGGTCCCGGCGAGGGCCCCGCGCCCGCGAACAGCGCCGCCGCGCCGTTCGTCAGGGCCACGGCCTCCATCACCGCGCGACCGGGGGCCCCGACCGGCGTGAGCACGGCGATCACCCACTCGACGTGGTCCAGCACGTGCGGGCCCAGGGGCGACGGCAGTGCCGACGCCGCCGCCAGCCACGGGTGCGCCCGGTGCAGGGCGACCTGCTGCTCGGCCACGGCCAGCACGTCCTTCAGCCAGTCACCACTCGGATCCGGATGGTCCAGCGCCGCCGAGACGACGTCGACCATGCGACCGATCAGCTCCTCGCGCGAGGCCACGTAGCGGTACAGCGCCGGCGCGGTGGTGCCGACGGCACGGGCCACCGAGCGCATGGTCACGGCGTCGAGGCCCCCGCCGTCCGCGAGCGCGACGCCCGCCTCCGCGATGCCGTGGACGGTGAGGGATCGCGCCGGTCCGGGGCTCATCGTCGTCGACCCTATCTGTTAACGTTGTTCGCAGATAGGAGGGCCCCATGGCCGACGTCGAGTTCGCGCGGAACGGCCCGGTGTCGATCGCCTACGAGGCCTTCGGGGACCTCGCGCACGGCCGCCCGCTCCTGCTGATCATGGGCCTGGACTTCCAGATGGTCTGGTGGCCCGACGGGTTCGTCGACCGACTCGTGGACGCCGGCTTCGCGGTGGTCCGCTTCGACAACCGCGACACCGGGCTCTCGACGAGCTTCGCGCCGATCGCGCGGCCGCGTCCGTTCCGCGCCCTGCTGGGCGGCGTGACACCCGCCTACACCTCGCGCGACATGCTCGACGACGCGCTCGCCGTCATGGACGCCGTCGGCTGGGCGGACGCGCACGTCCTGGGCGGGTCGATGGGTGCGGCGCTCGGGCAGGGCCTCGCGATGGAGGACCCGCAGCGGGTGCGGTCGCTCGTCAGCGTCATGGGCGCGCCCGCCGACAGCGGGGTGCTGGGCATGCTGCGCTACGTCCGGCCCGGCGTGTTCCGCGCCCTGGCCCGCATCCGGCCCGGGGAGACGGACGAGGAGCGGGTCGACGCCCTGGTGGAGATCTACCGCGCAGTCGGCGCCTCCCCCACGTACCCCTTCCCGGAGCAGTGGGCGCGTGAGACGGCACGGGTCAGCCACGCCCGACATCCGCGCGACCAGGCCACCACCCAGCGCCAGCTCGCGGCCGGCCGCGCGCACCGGTTCCCGGGCCTCGCGACGATCGCGGCTCCCACGCTGGTGATCTCCGGTCTCGACGACCCGCTGGTCCACTGGACGGCGGGCCGGGACACGGCGCGCCGCATCCCGGGCGCCCGGTTCGTCGGCCACCCCGGGATGGCCCACGCGATGCCCGCCGAGCTGTTCGACGAGATCGTCCGGGACGTGCAGCGTCTGGCCGTCGACGCCGACGGGCCGCCGGCGAGGACGTGAGCCCCGCCGCAGCACCGACATGAGCGCGCAGCACCCCGGGTAGCCACGGAACCGTGCCTGCGACGGATCACGAGCGCGACCCGCGCCCGGACGACGAGGAGACGCCCGACCCGCGACGGTGGAAGGCCCTCGCCGTCTGCATGCTCGCCGGCGTCATGATCTTCGTCGACGTCAGCATCGTGAACGTCGCGCTGCCGTCGTTCACGGCCGGGCTGGGCGCGAGCCCCACCGACCTCTCGTGGATCGTCGCCGGCTACACGCTGACGTTCGGGCTCGCCCTGGTCCCCGGTGGGCGCCTCGGCGACGGGCGTGGCCGCAAGCGCATGCTCGTCGCGGGCCTGGTGCTCTTCGCGCTCGCCAGCCTCGCCGCGGGCCTGGCCGCGACGCCGCTGTGGCTCGTCGTCGCCCGTCTCGTCCAGGGGCTCGCGGGCGGGCTGGTCAACCCGCAGCTGCTCGGCCTCATCCAGCAGATGTTCGCCGGCGCGGAGCGGGGCACGGCGTTCGGGATCTTCGGCGCCGTCAACGCGTCGTCGACGGCCGTCGGGCCCCTGCTCGGCGGGCTGCTCATCGAGCTCGGCGGACCGCAGGAGGGATGGCGCTGGATCTTCCTGGTCAACCTGCCCCTCGCGCTCGTCGCGCTCGTCCTCGCCCCGCGTCTGCTCCCGGCCGACCCGGCGCGGGACGAGCGGGCACGGACCTCGCTCGACCCGGTCGGCGCCGTGCTCCTGGGCCTCGCCGTGCTCGGGGTGCTGCTGCCGGTGGTGCTCGCCGAGCGCGACCCGGCCGCCGCGCCGTGGTGGACGGCCGGGGTCGGGCTGGCCGTCGGCGTCGCCTTCGTGGCCTGGGAACGCCGGTACGCCCGGCGGGGAGGCGAGCCGCTGCTCAACGAGCGCGTGCTGCGCAGCCCCGGCTACGTCCTCGGCACCGGCCTCGGCACGCTCTACATGGCCGGGTCGACGGCGATCTTCTTCGTGCTCACCGTCTACCTGCAGCAGGGACTGGGCTACTCCGCGCTGCTCGCCGGGCTCGCCACCATGCCGTACGCGGTGGGGTCGGCCCTGGCCGCGGCGTGGGGCGGCCGCATCGTCGGGCGTGTCGGACGCCCGATCGTGGTCGCCGGCACCGTCGTCATGGCGGCCGGGATCACCGCGACCCTGCTCATCGTGCGCGCCCGCACGGACCCGTCGACGGGTCTGCTCACCGCCCTGCCCCTGTTCGTCGCGGGGCTCGGGAGCGGGCTCGTGATCACCCCCAACCAGGCGCTGACCCTGCAGGACGTCCCCGTGGACCAGGGCGGTACGGCGGGCGGGATGCAGCAGACGTCGCAGCGCATCGGGTCGTCGATCGGGATCGCCCTGGTGGCCACGGTGTTCTTCGCCGCGCTGGCCGCCTCCGGGCAGCAGTACGGGACGGCGCTCGCCGCAGGCCTGCTGGTCGTCCTCGTCTGCGTCCTCGCGGCCTTCGCGCTCGGTCTCGCCGACGTCCTGCGTCGTCGCCGCGGGCGAGCCGCGACACCCCCGATCGGTGACGTCGGGACCGGGGTGCTCTCCGGGACCGGGACGGATGTCGAGGCCCACGCGACCGGGCACCCCCACCACTGATGACCCCCGACCCCCGTCTCCGGGCCCTGCTCGCCGTCACGGCCGTCCTCGCGGTCCTGCTCGGCGGCTGCGCCGACCGCCCGGTCACCGAGACGGCGCCGACCGCGGCAGCTCCCGCGGCCGAACTCGACCTCCAGAGCGCCGACCTCGCCACCCTGCAGAGCGCAATGGCGCAGGGCCGGCTCTCGGCGGCCGCGCTGACGGCGTTCTCGATCGAGCGCATCCGCACGGTCGACCCGGGGATCCACTCGGTGCTCGCCGTGGACCCGACGGCGGTCGACCAGGCCGCGGCCAGCGACGGGCGCCGGGCCACCGGACGCACGGGGCCGCTCGAGGGCATCCCGGTGCTGGTCAAGGGCAACACGAGCGTCGGGCCCTCGTTGCCGACGACGGCGGGCTCCCTCGCGCTGGCCGACTCGCGCCCGCCGGAGGCCCAGGTCGTCCGGCGCCTGCGCGACGCCGGCGCGGTGATCCTGGGGAGCACGACCCTCACGGCGTGGGCGGGCGCGCGCTCGTCGCAGTCGGCCAGTGGCTGGAGCGCGACCGGGGCGACGACGGGCAACCCGTACGACCCCACCCTCACGGCCTGCGGATCCAGCTCGGGCTCGGCGGTCGCGGTGGCGGCCGCGATCGCGCCCGTCGCCCTCGGCACTGAGACCTCCGGCTCCATCGTCTGCCCGGCGGGCACCAACGGCGTCGTCGGCGTCAAGCCCGGCGTCGGGCTGGCCAGCCGGAGCGGGGTCGTGCCGTACTCGCCGGCCCAGGACACCCCCGGGCCGTTCGCGCGCTCGGTCCGCGACGCCGCGCTCGTGCTCTCGGTCGTGCAGGGCACCGACCCGAGCGACCCGGCCACCGCGGAGGCCGACGCGCACCGCGTCGCGCCGACCCCCACCCCACGGCCCCTCGCCGGCGTCCGCCTCGGCGTGCTGCGCCAGGACCAGGGCGCGAGCGACGAGACCGATGCCGCGTACGCCGCCACGGTCGATCGCCTCCGCGGCCTCGGCGCCGTGCTCGTCGACCCCGTCGACCTGCCGAGCTCCTCCCGGGCGAGATCGGCATCGAACGCCGCGCTGCCGTTCGAGATCGCCCACGACCTCACCGCCTACCTGAACTCGCCGGGCGTCTCGGGTCCGGGCTCGCTGCCCGAGCTCATCGCGTTCGGCCGCGAGAACGCCCCCCGGGAGATGCCGTTCTTCGGCCAGGAGCTCTTCGAGGAGACCGCGGCGACCCGGGGCGACCTCGCCGACCCCCGCTACCGCGCCGCGCGACGGGAGGCGGTCGACCTCAGCCGCGCCGACCTCGACGCCGCGCTGGCCGGCGGACGCCTCGATGCGCTGATCAGCCCGACCAACGGCCCGGCCTGGCCCACCGACCTCGTCAACGGCGACCACTTCGCCGTCAGCCCCGCGGGCCCGGCGGCGACGGCGGGCTACCCCAGCATCAGCATCCCGATGGCGAGGGCCCACGGGCTGCCGCTGGGCCTGTCGCTGATCGGCACCCGCTGGTCGGAGGGCCGGCTGCTCGAGGTCGCCGCCGGGATCGAGGCCGGACTGCCGGCGCGCGTCCCGCCGCCGCTCCCGGCGGCCCTGGTCGCGACGCGCTGAGGCCGCTCATGATCGAGGCGGATTTCCTGGCCTTCAGTGCCAGCGTGGACGCAGGGCTTGCACCGGGCCGGGGGTGTTCGCGTGGCGGGAACGACGTGATGCCGGGCACCGCGCCGTCCTCCTAGCGTCGAGGACATGCAGCGCAGCACCGACCGCGTCCTGACGACCCACGTCGGCAGCCTCGCCCGGCCCGAACCCCTGCTGGACACCATGCGGGAGAAGGAGCACGGGCGGCCGTACGACGCCGACCTCTTCGCCCGCCAGGTGACCGACGCGGTCGCCGACGTCGTCGCGAAGCAGCGCGAGGTCGGGATCGACGTCGTCACCGACGGCGAGATGGGCAAGGTCAGCTTCGCGACCTACATCCAGCGCCGACTCGGCGGCTTCGAGCCCGCGTCGTCGGGCGAGCGGCTGCTGCCGCCGTCGTGGCAGCTCGAGATCGACGCCTTCCCGGAGTACTACGAGGGCTACCTCGGGAAGTACTCGAAGACGGTGGCGCCGATGGTCAGCGTCGCCTGCACGGGGCCCGTCTCCTACATCGGCCACGACGAGCTGCAGGCCGACATCGCCAACCTGCACAAGGCGGTCGCCGGGGTGTCCGGCGTCGTCGAGACGTTCATGCCGTCGACGTCGCCGCGCGGCTTCGGGCGCAACGCCTACTACGCCACCGACCGCGAGTACTACGAGGCCGTCGGCGAGGCGCTGCGCGAGGAGTACCTGGCGATCATCGAGGCCGGGTTCCTCCTGCAGATCGACGACCCGTGGCTGATCGAGATCCTCTCCGACCCGACGCTGGAGCCCGCCGAGCGCGACCGCACCGCGCGCGAGCACGCCGAGATCGTCAACCACTCCCTGCGCGGCGTCCCGATCGAGAAGATCCGTCTGCACACCTGCTACGGCCTCAACCACGGCCCGCGGGTGCACGACATCTCCATGGGCGAGGTCGCGCCCTACATGCTCGGCATCCGGGCCGGCGGCTACTCGTTCGAGGTCGCGAACCCGCGGCACATGCACGAGTGGAAGGTCTGGGAGGACCCCGCGGTCCGCAACGCGCTGCCCGACGGCGCGGTGCTGATCCCCGGCCTGCTCGGCCACGCCCAGAACTACGTGGAGCACCCGGAGCTGATCGCCGACATGATCGGCTGGTACGCCTCGTGCGTCGGGCGGGAGAACGTCCTCGCCTCCGCCGACTGCGGCTTCTCCTCGCGCGCGAGCTACGCGCCCGAGGTGCACCCGAGCGTCGTGTGGGAGAAGTTCCGCGCGCTCTCCGAGGGCGCCGCGATCGCGACCTCGCGCCTCTGGTCGTAGGCACGACGCGGAAAGGGGAGGCGGGTCGGCTGGGCGTCCCCCCGGGCGCCCGGCAACGACCCGCCTCCCCTTCCCGTCGCGCGCCCGGCCGGAGAGCACAGGGCGACCGCGAGGACGTCAGAGCGACCCCCGACGACCGTCGTCCCGCCCTCGTCGCCAAGACTCACCGATCTCCGTCGCCGGGCACATCAGCAGAAATGACTAGCCCGCCCGCACGGTGCCCATGCCGCTGGACGGCGTCCTGCCTGCCGCCTACCGTCAGTCGTCGTGCCAGGTCAGGGGGGTGTTCCCGGCGGCGCCGGGACGACGACGGCCGCGGCCGCCGACCCCTGGCGCGCGACCGACGCCGCCGCGCTGGCCCGCTCCTGGGACCGGGCGCGCGCCGGCAGCGCCCTCACCGTCGTGCTCACCGGCGACGCGGGCGCCGGCAAGACCCAGCTGGTGCGGGGCCTGGCGGCGCGCGCCGAGGACGACGGCGGCATCGTCATCACCGGCTCCGCCGTCGACGTCGGCGAGCAGCTGCCGCTCTGGCCCGTCGCCACGGGGCTGCGACGTCTCGCGCGGGCCGCCGACGACGCGCCGGACCGGGTGCTCGCCGCCCGCGCCGCCCTCGAGCCGTGGCGCGAGGAGCTGCGGCCCCTCCTCGACGGCGGGACGACGCCGGCGCCCTCGGGCGGGCAGCTGCTCGAGCTGGTCCGGCGGGTCCTCGTCGGACTCGCCGCCCGCGCGCCCGTCCTCCTCGTGATCGACGACCTGCACTGGGCCGACCGCACCACCCGCGAGCTCGTGGTGTCGCTCGTCGCCCACCTCTCCGACGAGCGAGTCCTGGTGGTCGCCACCGCCCGCTCCGACACCCTCGACGTCACCCACCCGCTGCGCCGGATGCTCCCCGAGCTCGCCCGCGACCGTGCCGTCCGCCTCATCGAGCTCTCGCCGCTGCCCCACGACGCCGTCGCGACGATCGTCCGCGACGACGGCGGCGACGCCGACCTCGCGGGCCTCGTCTGGCGCCGCTCGGGCGGCAACGCGTTCATCGTCGCCGAGACCCTCGCCGCCGTCGCCGAAGGCGCCGCCGACGGCCTCTCCCCCGGGCTACGCGGCCTGGTGCTCGGCCGTCTCGCCGGTCTCGGCCCGGTGGCGCAGCGCGTCGTGGCAGCGCTGTCCCTCGGTGAGGAGCCGGTGTCCCACCGACTGCTCGCCGAGGTGGTGCGCGCCGCGGACGAGGACGAGCTGCTCGCGGCGCTGCGCGAGTCGGCGGAGGCCGCGATGGTGGTCGTCGACCCGGACGTCGAGGGCTACGGGCTGCGCCACGGCCTCATGCGCGACGTCGTCGCCGCCGAACTGATGCCCGGGGAGCGGCGGAGCCTGCACCGGCGCTACGCGCTGGCGTTCGACGGGGTCGCCGGGAACGACCACGCCGCCCCGGACACCGCCGACCCCGCCGTGGCCCTGCGCCGCGCCCACCACTGGGCCCGCGCCGACGACCCCGAGCGCGCCCTGCCCGCCGTCGTGCACGCGGCGGAGCTCGCCGAGCAGATGCACGAGTTCGGCACCGCGCACCGCCAGTGGATGGCGGCGCTCGAGCTCTCCGACGCGCGCCGCGCGCCGGCCACCGTGGCGCGCGCCCACGCTCCGCGCGCCCTGCCGCCCGCCGATCACGAGGCCAACGCGCTGCTGCGCCACGCCGCGGACACCGCCCACCTGGCGGGCGAGTACGACGCCGCCGTCGACCTGCTGCGACGCCTCGTGCCCGACTCCGCGACCGTGGGGCGCACGGAGCTCCCGTCCGCGGTGCGGCTCGGGCGCACGCTGCTCGACGCGGGCCGGACGGGCGACGCGGTGCACGTCCTGCACGACGCGGGGCTCGCCGCGACCCGGATCGGCGACGACCCCGCCCTCTCGAGCGTCCACGCCGCGCACGCCGAGGCCCTGCTCGTCACCGGGGAGGTCCGGGGCGCCCAGCGGGAGGTCGAGCGGGCGCTGGAGGTGTCCCGCCGCCGCGGGGAGCAGCCCGAGCAGGCCCCGATGCTCGCCACCCTGGGCTTCGCCCTGGCCTACCTCGAGAGCCCCGACCGGGGGCTCGCCGCCGTCGCCGAGGGTCTGATGATCGCCGAGCGCACCGGCGACGGCGCCGCGGTGGGGCGCGCCTACCAGGCGTGGGCGGACCTGCTCTCCGGTCCGCTGGGCGAGCTGCACGAGGGCGTCGAGATCGCGCGGCAGGGCGTGGCGCGGATGCGCGACCTCGGCCTGGCCCGCTCGGCCGGGGTCCGCCTGCTGGCCACGACGGCCAACGGGCTGTTCCGGCTCGGGCGCTGGTCGGAGGCCTCCGACGCCGTCGACGAGGCCTGGGCGCTGAGCCCCACCGGCGCGGACGCCCTCGAGGTGCGTCTGGCCCGCTGCCGGCTGCAGGTCGGGCGCGGCGAGTTCGGGGCGGCCGACGAGGACCTGCGCGCGGTCGACCTCCTCGCCCTCGACGGCACCGGCGAGGACCCCGTCGCCGAGGACCCGGCGACCGACGACCCGACCCACTTCGTCGCCGACCCCGGCGACACCACCGAGCCCACACCGCTCGCGCCGCGCCGCGGCACCGTCGCGTCCCGGTACCGCGTCCCGCTGCTGACGCTGCGCTCCGGGGTCGAGATGTGGCGGGGCCGGCCGGACCTCGCCCGCGACCTCGTCGCCCGCGGGCTCGACGTCGCCGAGCACACCCCGGACGACGTCTTCCTCGTCGCCCCGCTGGTGTGGCACGGGCTGCGGGCCGAGGCCGAGGCGGTCGCGCACGGCATGGCCACCGACCGCGCGGCCCTCGACCGCCTCCAACGCCACGTCGCCCACCTCGAACGGCGGGTCCCGCACACGCTGCCCGCGCTGCGCCGCACGGTGCTCGCCTACGTCCGCATGTGCCACGCCGAGGCGGGGCGCGCCGCCGGGGCCTCCGACCCGCTGGCGTGGGCGCAGGTCGCGCAGGCGTGGAGCGCGCTCCTGCACCCCTACCCCGCGGCCTACGCGCTGCTGCGCCGCGCCGAGGCGCTGCTCGCCACCGGGGCACGGCGCGGCGAGGCCGCCCGCGCGCTGCGCACCGCTGCCGAGACCGCGACGGCGATGGGCGCGGCGCCGTTCCTCGACGAGATCGCGGGCCTCGCCCGCCGGGCGCGCCTCGACGTCGTGCACGCCGGCGACGCGGTGGTCACCACCCGCGACGACGGACCCGGGCCGGCGTCGCGACGAGCGCCGGAGCTGTCGTCGCTGACCTCGCGCGAGCACGAGGTCCTCGCCGTCCTCGCCGAAGGGCTGTCCAACCGGCAGATCGCCCAGCGCCTCTACATCAGCGAGCGCACGGTCGCCGTGCACGTCTCCCGGGTGCTCGCCAAGACCGACACCCGCTCGCGCACCCAGGCCGCCGCCCTGCTCCAGCGCGTCCGTGCCCGTCCCACCGGCTCCGATCGAGGTCCCCGTGCCTGACTCGCTCGACGAGAACAACCAGAAGCTCGAGCCGCTCGCCTCGCGGAGACCCGCCGACGTACCGGAGGTCATCGAGGTCCTCCGTGCGATCGCGACGACGGCCGCGGAGACGGAGGCCGGCCAGGGCGACGGCATCGCGTGCTTCAGCCGCCTGTACACCACGATCACGGAGGACGTGGTGAAGGAGTGGAGGGCGGGCGAGCTCTTCCGCTGCGGTCAGTTCATCCTCGAGCTCGACCTCACGTTCGCCCAGCGTTACCTCGACGCCCTGGACGCATGGCTGCACGGCCGCGAGACCCCCGCGTGCTGGCGCATCCTGTTCGAGCGCCGGCAGCAGGACCGCGCGGAGTGGCGCTTCGCGGTGGTCGGGGTCAACGCACACGTGAACTTCGATCTCGCGTTCGCCCTGTTGGACGTGTGGGAGGACCACCCCGACGACCCGCTCTCCACGGCGGACGAGCAGCGCGACGACTACCAGGCCATCAACACCATCTTCCGCAACAACATGGATCAGCTCTGCGAGGACAACGGAGCTCCGTGGACGCGATGGGGGAAGCTCCTCCGGGACGGCGGCATCGTCGACCGCATCGCCAACCGCGGCGGCGACATGCTCGTGCAGCGGACCCGGGAAGTGGCGTGGGACAAGGCCATCGAGTTGTGGCCCTCCCACGAGCGGGACGGGTATCGGGACGAGGCGAGCAGGGAGTTGGACGAGGACGCCGGGGACATCGCCGACCTCGTCATCTGATCGCCCGTAACCTCGGCCAGGTGCCCCGTCGCGACCCCCCGCTCCCCCAGCGCCACGGGCTCGACCCGGCGCGGGTGCGGATGCCCGACGAGGGGCCCTGGGCGACGCTGCGCGACCACCTCGTCGAGCGGCTCCCGGTGCCGCCCGCCCGGGTCGACGCAATGCTCGCCGAGGGGCGCATCGTCGACCACGACGGCCCGCTGGGTCCCACGACGCCGTTCGTGCCGCGGTCGGTGGTGTGGTTCCACCGCGATCTCCCCGACGAGGCGCCGGTGCCGTTCGACATCGACGTCGTGCACCGCGACGACGAGATCGTCGTCGTCGACAAGCCGCACTTCCTCGCCACGATCCCCCGCGGCCGCCACGTGCGCGAGACCGTGCTCGTCCGCCTCCGCGACCGGCTCGGGCTGCCGGCACTGAGCCCCGCGCACCGGCTGGACCGGGTGACCGCCGGGCTGCTGCTGCTCGTCGTCGACCCGTCGCGGCGCGGGACCTACCAGAACCTCTTCCGCGACCGGCGGGTCGCGAAGGCCTACGAGGCCGTCGCTCCGCACGACCCGGACGTCGACCTGCCGCGCGTCGTGCGGAGCCGGATCGTCAAGGAGCGGGGTGTCGTCACCGCGCAGGAGGTGCCGGGCGAGCCGAACGCCGAGACCCTGGTCGAGCTGCTCGACGCCCGGGAGGAACGGGCGCGCTACCTCCTGACGCCCCGCACCGGGCGCACCCACCAGCTGCGGGTGCACATGGCCTCGCTCGGCCTGCCGATCCTCGGGGACCCGTTCTATCCCGAGGTCCGCGACGTCCCGCTCGACGACTTCCGCGCGCCGCTGCAGCTGCTGGCGGGCGAACTGTCGTTCCCCGACCCGCGCACCGGCGAGATGCGCCACTTCACCAGCCGGCGCAGTCTGCAGGCATGGGACGACCCGCAGGGGTGGCGCACGGGACCGTGACCGACACCGATCCACTGATCGTCTCGGCCCTGCTCGACCCCGAGACGCAGGCCGAGCTCGACGCGCAGCGTCAACGCCTCTTCCCGTCGAAGCGCCTGGTCGTCGGCGCGCACCTGACGCTGTTCCACGCCCTGCCCGGCGAGCGCGCCGACGAGGTGGTCGCCGCGCTGGACGGACTCGCGGCCCGCCCGCCGATCGCCGGCCGGGTCCGGGCGCCGTTCGCGCTGGGGCGCGGCGTCGCCTATCGGATCGAGGCCCCCGGGCTCGACGCCGTGCACGCGGCGATCGCCCGGCGCTTCGCCGGCGACCTGACCCGCCAGGACAGCCGGCGCCCGCACCACCACGTCACGGTGCAGAACAAGGTCGACCCGGAGACCGCGAAGGCGACGCTCGCCGAGCTCGTCGCGTCGCACGCTCCCTACGCGGCGACGGTCACCGGCCTCGCGCTCTGGCGCTACCGCGGCGGGCCGTGGGAGCCGGTGCGCGAGTTCCCGTTCCGCGGCGAGGGCTGAGCCCTCCGCTCTTCTCGGGCACGATGCCGGACGTGCCGGATCTGCCTCGACTCGACGTCCCCGTGATCGCCGCGCCGATGGCCGGCGGCCCGTCCACCCCCGCCCTGGTCGCCGCGGTCGGCGACGCCGGTGGGCTGGGGTTCCTGGCGGGCGGCTACCTCAGCGCCGAGGCGTTCGACGAGCAACTCTCCTCCTGTGGCGGCCGCCCCCTGGCCGCCAACCTCTTCCTGCCCGCGGACCCCGACCCCGACCCGGACGGCCGTGCGACGGCGGTCGCCGCGTACGCCGACGAGCTGCGTGGCGAGGCCGAGCGCCGGGGCGTGGCGCTGGGCGAGCCCCGCACCGACGACGACGCCGTCGACGCGAAGATCGCGGTGCTGGCGAGGCATCGCCCGGCGGTGGTGTCGGTGACGTTCGCCCTGCCCTCGCCGGCGCGGTTCGCGGCGTTGCGGGACACGGGCGCGGCGTTGATGGCCACGGTGACGTCGGTGGACGAGGCCCGGGCGGCCGCGGCGCAGGGCTTCGACGCGCTGTGGGTGCAGGGCGCCGAGGCGGGTGGGCACCGGGGCGTCCACCACGACGCGGGCGGCGACCCCGAGGCCGGCGCCGCACCGCTCGCGCGCCTGCTCCCGGCGGTGCGCGCGGCGACGGACCTGCCGCTGGTCGCCGCGGGCGGGATCACCGACGGCGCCGGCGTGGCGCGGGTCCTCGCCGAGGGGGCGGTCGCCGCGGCGCTGGGCACCGGGTTCCTGTGCTGCCCCGAGGCCGGGACGTCGGCCACCCACCGTGCGGCACTGCTCGGCTGGTCGGGGAGCCGGTCCCGCGACACCGTGGTCACCCGGGCCTTCACGGGCCGGCCGGCGCGGGCGCTGGCCAACGCCTTCAGCGACGCACACTCGGCGGCGGCTCCCGCGGCCTATCCCGAGCTGCACCACCTGACCCGGCCCCTCCGGTCCGCCGCGTCGGCGGCCGGGGACCCCGACGGGCTGCACCTGTGGGCCGGAACAGGCTGGCGCACGGTCACCGAGGAGCCGGCGGGCGAGCTCGTCGCGCGCCTGGAGCGGGAACGGCGCGGGGCCTGAGGATCGGACGAGGGTCCGGAAACGACTGCGGCCCGTCCCCTGGGTGCGGGGACGGGCCACCGGGAAATCCGGGTCGAACTAGAAGTAGGTCTTGCGGCCACCCACGCCACGGCCGACCGCACCCAGGATCGTCAGCACGAGACCGACGACCGCGAGGATCGCGCCGATCGTGTAGAGGATCGAGATGCCGGTGACGGCCCCGATGATGATGAGGATGACGCCGAGAATGATCAATTTTTCTCCTTGGTGGTGCAGTGATCAAGCCTTGGGGACAGCCAGTTACCCGGCCACATGAACGAGGACACTCCGCAACCGGACCATTCCTGGATCGTCCATTCGCGTCACACCGTCTACGCCGGACGTACACTGCGTGTGCAAGTGGAGGACGTTACTGCGCCGGCTGGGGACCGATTCCGGCAGGATCGGGTAATAGTTCCCGCTGCGGCGGTTGCGCTCGTGCTCGACGAGGAGGACCGGCTCCTCGTCCTCCGCACGCACCGTCACGTGGTCGACCAGGACGGGTGGGAGCTCCCCGGCGGCGTCGTCGATCCGGGTGAGGATCCCATGACGGCGGCCTCGCGGGAAGCCGCCGAGGAGACCGGGTGGCGGCCCAGCGGTCCGGGACGCACGCTCCTCGCGTTCGAGCCCCTGCCCGGCACCGCGGTCGCGCCGATGTCGGTGCACCTCTGGACCGGCGCCGTGCCCGGTGACGTCCCGCTCGACCCCCTCGAGCCGGGCCGGGCGCGCTGGATCCCGTTCGCCGAGGCCGTGCGCCTCACCCTGGCCGGCGAGATGCTCGGTGCCGGCTCGCTCGTCGGTGTCCTCGCCCTGCAGGCCGAGCGCACGGCGACCTGAGCCGGCTCCCGTGATCGGAGCGAAGGACGCCCTCGCTGCCCTGGAGGCAGCGAGGGCGTCCTTCGGTCCTCGACGCGGGGTCAGTCGCTCTGGACGGTCAGGCCCCAGCCGGTGAGCGTGCCCTGGTCGATGCCGACCCCGTCGACGACCTGCAGGCGCCACTCCCCGCCGGCGGCCTGGCCCACGAGCGGCGCGAGCGGGCTGCCCGGCATCGCGCTGTCGAGGTTCACGGCGAGGTTCGGGTCGGCGCGGGTGCAGGACGTCGGGTTCGCGACCTCGACCCGTGTGCCCTGGGGAGAGATCAGGGTGACCGTGAGGTCGCAGGAGTAGGGGTGCGTGATCGTCGCCTCGACGTGCACGTTCTGCACCGCACCGGAGCCGTCGAGGGTGATCCCGCTGGTGACGCCCGCGGGGTCGGCGTCGGGGATCGCGACCGCCCCCGACGACACCCCGATCATCGTGCCGCCGCCGGAGAGCAGCACGACGGCGCCGACGATGCCGGCGACGACCACGAGCGCGATCCCGCCGAGCAGCCAGCCGATCCAGCCGCGCTTCCGGGGTGCGGGCGGCGGGCCGTAGCCCGTGCCGGGCATCCCGCCGGTCGGCGGCCGGCCGGGCGGGCCGTAGCCGGGCTGACCGTAGCCGGACTGGTCGTAGCCGGGCGGGCCGTAGCCGGGCGGGCCGTAGCCGGGCGGCGGGTAGCCGCCGGCCTGCCAGCCGGGAGCAGGCTGGCCCCACCCCTGGTCGTGACCCGGCGGTACGGAGCCGGGCGGGTACGCCGGCGCTCGACCGACCGCGGTGTCCTGAGCCGACTCCGGGACCTGACCGACCACCTGGGTCGGACGCGACGAGGGGTCGCCCTCGGGGGCGGAGGAGCCGAAGGGCGGGACGGTGGTGCTCATGACGGTCTCCCGGGGAGGGCAGGGTGCGGGGGGCGCCCTGGGGGTGAGCCCGGGGGCACGTGGCACGCACAGTAATCAGAATCGCTTCGCTTCGACCTCTACTTCACTCGGTCGGCACAGCGTCAGCTTCGCTCCGTGAGTGACGCGAGTCGCTCGACGGCAAACACTTTGACGTCCTACTATTTGGGTCGAGGCCCGCCGACCCGTACTGCGAGGAACGATGACGGACGAGCTGTACGTCCCGACCCACCCGATCCGCTTCGTCACCGCGGCGAGCCTGTTCGACGGGCACGACGCGGCGATCAACATCATGCGGCGGATCCTGCAGCGGCAGGGCGCCGAGGTGATCCACCTCGGGCACAACCGCTCGGTCGACGAGGTGGTCACCGCCGCGATCCAGGAGGACGCACACGGCGTCGCCATCAGCTCGTACCAGGGCGGGCACGTCGAATACTTCAGCTACCTCGTCGACCTGCTGCGCGAGCGCGGCGCGGGGCACGTGAAGGTCTACGGCGGCGGCGGGGGCGTCATCGTCCAGGACGAGATCGACCGCCTGCACGCCCACGGCGTCGAGCACATCTTCTCCCCCACCGACGGCCAGCGCCTGGGCCTGCCGGGGATGATCAACACGATGATCCGGACCTGCGACGTCGACCTCGGCGCGCAGCCCCCGTCCAGCTGGGACGGTGTCTTCGCCGGCGAGCCGGCCACGCTCGCGCGGGCCCTCTCGGTGGCCGAGGCCGGGCAGCTGCCCGACGAGATCCGCGAGCGCGCCGCCTCGACGCTCGAGGGCCGGTCCGTCCCGGTGCTCGGCATCACCGGCACGGGCGGCTCGGGCAAGTCGTCGCTGACCGACGAGCTCGTGCGCCGCTTCCGCCTCGACCAGGAGGACAAGCTCCGGATCGCGGTGCTCGCGGTCGACCCGACGCGCCGCAAGGGCGGGGGCGCGCTGCTCGGCGACCGCATCCGCATGAACTCCCTCGGCGGGCCGCAGGTCTACTTCCGCTCGATGGCCTCGCGGGGCGGCGGCGGCACGCTGCCGGAGCACCTCGCCGACGCGATCGCGCTGCTGCGCGCCTCGGGGGTCGACCTCGTCGTCGTCGAGACCCCCGGCATCGGCCAGGGCGACGCCGGGATCGTCGACCACGTCGACGCGTCGCTGTACGTCATGACGCCCGAGTTCGGGGCCGCGTCGCAGCTCGAGAAGATCGACATGCTGGACTTCGCCGACGTCGTGGCGATCAACAAGTTCGAGCGCCGCGGCGCCGACGACGCCCGCCGCGACGTCGCCCGCCAGCTCGTCCGCAACCGCGACGCGTTCGGCTCCTCGTGGGAGGACATGCCGGTCTACGGCACCAGCGCCGCGACCTTCCACGACGACGGCGTCACCGCGCTCTACGGGCACCTGCGCTCGATGCTCGCAGGGCTCGGCCTCTCGGTGGGCGACGGGCGCCTGACGATCCCCGACACGAAGACGTCGACCGACTACGCCGCCTCCATCCCGCCCGAGCGCGCGCGCTACCTCGCCGACATCGCCGGCACGGTGCGCGACTACCACCGCGGGACCGAGTCGATGGTCGCGGCCGCGCAGAAGCGCCAGGCGCTGCGGCGGGCCACCGAGGCCCTCGGCGACCGCGACGCCGGCGCGCTCCCGGACGCGCTCGCCGAGGCGGAGCGCGACCTGCCGGGTGAGGCCGCGGCGCTGCTGGACGCCTGGCCCGCGACGGTCGAGGCCTACGCCGGCGACGAGATGGTCGTCCACGTGCGCGACAAGGAGCTGCGCACGCAGCTGACCCGCGAGACGCTCTCGGGCAACAAGGTCAACCGCGTCTCGCTGCCGCCCTACACCGCCGACGAGGAGATCCTGCGCTTCCTGCGGCGGGAGAACCTGCCGGGGTACTTCCCGTTCACCGCCGGGGTGTTCGCGTTCAAGCGCGAGGGCGAGGACCCGGCCCGCATGTTCGCCGGCGAGGGCGACGCGTTCCGCACCAACCGCCGGTTCCACTACCTCTCGCAGGACTCGCCGGCCAAGCGCCTGTCGACCGCGTTCGACTCGGTGACGCTCTACGGCCACGACCCGGCGACCCCGCCCGACGTCTACGGCAAGGTCGGCACCTCCGGGGTGTCGATCGCGTCGCTCGACGACATGAAGGTGCTCTACTCCGGGTTCGACCTGACCTCGCCGACCACCTCGGTGTCGATGACGATCAACGGCCCGGCGCCGGCGATCCTCGCCTTCTACCTCAACACCGCGGTGGACCAGCAGGTCGACGCGTTCACCGAGCGGGAGGGCCGCGAGCCGTCGGAGGACGAACGCGCCGAGCTCGCCGCCCACGCGTTCCAGAACGTCCGCGGCACGGTGCAGGCCGACATCCTCAAGGAGGACCAGGGCCAGAACACCTGCATCTTCTCCACCGAGTTCTCGCTGCGGATGATGGCCGACATCCAGCAGTGGTTCATCGAGAACAAGGTCCGCAACTTCTACTCGGTGTCGATCTCCGGCTACCACATCGCCGAGGCCGGGGCGAACCCCATCAGCCAGCTCGCCTTCACGCTGGCGAACGGCTTCACCTACGTCGAGTCCTATCTCGCGCGCGGGATGGACATCGACGACTTCGCCCCGAACCTGTCGTTCTTCTTCTCGAACGGCATGGACGCGGAGTACTCCGTGATCGGCCGCGTCGCCCGGCGCATCTGGGCCGTCGCGATGCGGGAGCGCTACGGCGCCAGCGAGCGCAGCCAGAAGCTGAAGTACCACGTGCAGACCTCGGGGCGGTCGCTGCACGCGCAGGAGATGAACTTCAACGACATCCGCACGACGCTCCAGGCGCTGTGCGCGCTCTACGACAACGCGAACTCCCTGCACACCAACGCCTACGACGAGGCGGTCACCACCCCGTCGCAGGAGTCGGTGCGCCGCGCGCTGGCCATCCAGCTGATCATCAACCGCGAGTGGGGCCTGTCGATGAACGAGAACCCGCTGCAGGGTTCGTTCGTCATCGACGAGCTGACCGACCTCGTCGAGGAGGCGGTGCTCGAGGAGTTCGACTCGATCGCCGAGCGCGGCGGCGTCCTGGGCGCCATGGAGACCGGCTACCAGCGCGGCAAGATCCAGGACGAGTCGATGCTCTACGAGTCGCGCAAGCACGACGGCACGCTGCCGCTGGTCGGAGTCAACACCTTCCTGCCCCCCGAGGACGCCGAGCAGGAGGCGCCGGAGCTCGAGCTCTCCCGCGGCACCGAGGAGGAGAAGAACTCGCAGCTGCAGCGCGTCGAGGACTTCCAGGCCCGGAATGCCGACGCCGCCCCCGAGGCGCTGCGCCGGCTCCAGGACGCGGCCACCTCGGGTGGCAACGTCTTCGCCGAGCTCGTCTCCGCGGCCCGCGTCTGCACCCTGGGCCAGCTCACCGACGCGTTCTTCGAGGTGGGCGGGCAGTACCGCCGCTCGATGTAGGCCGGTGCGCTCCGCGCATGTGAGCACTTCGGAGTGCTGGAGCACTCCGAAGTGCTCACATGCGGCGGAGCCGCACCTCAGGACGCCACGAGCCACGTCCCCGCGGTCTCGTGGGCCTGGGCGCGCACGCGGGCGGCCAGGGGGCGCAGCTCGGCCATCGCCGGCACGGTGTCGGCGAGGGTCAGCTCGGCCTCGATCACCGTGACGTCGCCGCCCCACACGTCGCCGAGGATCCGGACCAGCCAGCCGGTGCCGTGGTCCCAGCCCTCGCGCGGGGTGCCGGGCCCGTAGCCGCCGCCCCGCGAGACCACCAGGGCGACGGGACGCCCGGCGAGCGGCTGGTTCCCGGGCGCGAAGCGCGGGTCGGTGATGAGCACGTCCACCCACGTCTTGAGGTGGGCGGCGATGCCGAAGTTGTAGAGCGGCGAGCCGATGACGAGCGCGTCGGCGGCGACGACCTCGTCGGCCAGCTCGCCCACCAGGGCGATCGCCGCGCGCTGCTCGGGCGTGCGCTCGGCCTCCGGCGTCGCGCCGGCACCCATGGCCGCCGTCCACAGGTCGGCGGGCAGGGGCTCGCGGCCGACGTCGCGCCGGACGACCGTCCTGCCCGGGTGCTGCTCGAGCCACGTCTGCTCGACGGTGTCGGCCACCTCGCGGCTCACCGAGCCCTCGGTGCGGATGCTGCTGTCCAGGCGGAACAAGGACATGGGGAACGACCTCCCGATCGTGGCGACGTGCTGTCTCCTAGATGTTCTGCTCGACAGACCATCGTGTCAACAGAAGGGTGGTGAGATCGCGTATCGTGAGATCGTGGCCACTCCGCAGCGCGTCGAGTCCGACCTCGGCTGGGCGCTCGGCCGCGTCGCGCGCGCTCACCTGCGGGTGGCCCAGGAGCAGGTCGCGGGCCTGCCCGGTGGCCCGCGCGGCTACCAGGTGCTCGTGGCGGCGGCCCGCGAGGAATCGAGCACCCAGCTCGCGCTGGCCCAGAAGCTGGGCGTCGACCGCACGGTGATGACCTACCTGATCGACGAGCTGCAGGCCGCGGGCCTCGTCGAGCGCCGGCCCGACCCGGCCGACCGCCGCGCCCGTCGCGTGGTGCTCACCGAGACCGGGGGCGCGCGCCTGTGCGACCTCGAGCGCCGGCTGCGCGAGGCCGAGCAGCACGTCCTGGCCCCGTTGACGCCCGAGGAGCAGGACGTCCTGCGCGCCCTCCTGCAACGGGTGGCCGAGGTGGACCCGGACACCGCGTCGGCCTGCGAGGTCGCCCGCGACCTAGGCCAGGAGTGCTGAGAGCTCCCCGTCGAGCGCGGCCAGGAAGCGGTCCACGCCCTCGGCGCCGCCCAGCACGGCGTCGTCCGCCGCGATCCCGAGTCGCACGCGCCCGGCGTAGCTCAGGATGCTCACGCCCAGCGCGAGCTGTCCGGAGCACGGCACCCAGAACAGCAGGTCGCGCACCCGCGTCCCGGCGATCTCGAGCTCCCGGACGGGCCCGGGCACGTTCGTGATGATGAGGCTCGCGGCCTCGGCGTAGCGGCGCACGAGGCCCTGGGTCCAGGCCGCCCGGCCGTGGCCCGCCGTGGCGATGCCGATGAAGGTCGCCAGCGCCTGGTTGGTCCGCTTGATCGACGACATCACCCGGTGCACGCGCTCCACGCGGCGGCCCGGGTCCGGCTCGTCGGTGGGGATCGTCGGGAGCACGAGGCCGAACTCGTTGCCCAACCAGTGCGACACCGGGCGGTCGAGGCGGCGCAGGTTGGTCGGCATCACCGCGCGCAGGCGGGGGCTGTCGCCGCCCAGGTACTCCCGCAGCGCGCCCGCGATCGCCGCGCACAGCACGTCGTTGACGCTCGCCCCGTGCTCCTTGCCGACGGCCTTGACCGCGTCGAGGTCGACGGCCCGGGTCCAGCGCGCGGACTTCGCGGTGCCCAGCTCGCCCTGCAGCGCGGTCGCGGCCTCGGCGGGCGGCCGGACGATGAGCGCGGTCGAGTGCCCGATCGCGCTGCCCGTCGCAGCGAGCTCCTCGCGACCCTCCGGGCTCGGCCAGCGTGCGACCGTGCGCCCCAGCCGCGAGAGCCGCTGCGGGAGCTCCCGCCGGACGAGACGGACGTCGCGGATCCCGCGCCGGCGCTTCGGGGGCGCGGCGTAGGCCACCGGGGTGCCCTCGTCGGTGCCGGGCGGCTCGTCGGCGAGTGCGTGGAAGAGGTGGTTGAGCGCGACGCCGTCGGCGAGCCCGTGGTGGATGCTCACGAGCACGGCGGAGCCGTCCTCGCCCGCGCCCTCCGCCCCGCGGTAGCCGCTGACCACGTGGATCGCCCACCAGGGCCGGTCGGTCGGCAGCGGGCGCGACATCAGGGTGCCGACGTGCTCGGCCAGCGCGGCGTCGTCACCGGGTGCGGCGAGGGTCACCGTGTCGATGTGCGCGGCGAGGTCGGGCTCGTCGTCGACCCACCGGACCGGACCGAGACCGCCGGCGGGCCAGATCGGCCGCTGCCGGAAGCCCGGGTAGACCGCGACCCACCGTTGCGCCACCCGCTCGCGCACCGTCGCGACGTCCACCGGTCCGTCGCAGAACAGCACCCCGTGCACGACCATCCGGTTGGTCGGCTGCTCGAGCTGCAGCCACGCGGTGTCGATGCCCGACGCCCAACGGTCCACGACGAGTGCCTCCGGTCACGGGGAAGATGGCGGTACCGACGGTATCGGATGACTTCGGGTGGCACCCTGGGGGCATGGACGTCGTCGACGATCAAGACCGCCGTGTCGCGCTCCCCGATGCCGTCGACCGGGTGGTCAGCCTCGTCCCCTCGCTCACCGAGGCGCTCGCCGTGACCGCGCCGGGCCTCCTGGTGGGCGCGACCGACTGGTGCACCCATCCCGACGACCTCGACGAGCACGGGGTCACCCGCGTGCGGGGCACGAAGAACCCCGACATCGAGACGATCGTCGCGCTGCGCCCCGACCTCGTGCTGGCCAACGCCGAGGAGAACAAGCCCGAGGAGCTCGACAAGCTCCGCGAGGCCGGCCTCGCCGTGTACGTCACCGACATCCGGACGGTCGACGGCGCGCTGCGCTCGCTGGAGCGGATGCTCGCCGCGTGCGGCCTCGAACGCCCGGCGTGGATCGACGGCGCGCGGGTCGCCTGGGACACCCTGCCGCTGCCCGACGGGCCGCGCCACGCCGTGGTGCCGATCTGGCGCAAGCCCTGGATGGCGGTCGGTTCGGACACGTTCACCGGCGCCGTGCTCGCCCGTCTCGGCATCGAGAACGTGCTCGGCGACAGCCCCGAGCGCTACCCGCGGTTCGACCCGGCGGACCTGCCGGCGCACGACCTCGTCGTGCTGCCCGACGAGCCGTACCGCTTCACCGCCGACGACGGGCCCGAGGCGTTCGCGGCCCCGTCCGCGCTGGTCAGCGGGCGGTTGCTCACCTGGTACGGGCCGAGCCTGCTCGAGGCCGCCCGGGTGCTGCCGGCCGCGCTGGCCGCCGCGGAGACGACGGGGGCGGGCGCGGCGTCGTAACCCGCCTCAGGACGAGGACGCCATCCGGCGGACCTCGTCGTGGGAGCCCTCGATCTCGATGCGCGCGAGCGCCCCGGCGAGGCGGCCGACCTTCTCGGCGCCGCCGCCGTAGCGGGCGAGGTCGTCGGCGGACTCCCCCATCCCGAGGGCCGACGCCGCCCGCAGGGCCCGGTCGTCGGCGAACGGGGAGACCTCGTCCCAGAGCACCTGCACCTCGCGCAGGAAGACGTCCGCGACGGAGTCGTCCACACCGGGCAGATCGGTGAGCAGCGCGCGCTCCCGGCCGGGGTCCTGCCCGGCCTCCTCGCGCAGGCGGCGCAGGTCGCCGTCCCAGGTGTCGCGGACGGCCACCGCGAGCGCCCGCAGCGTCCCGGCGTCGCCGGAGGCGCTGTCGTCGCCGTCGGCGTGGTCGTCGCCCTCGACGGCCGCGCCGAGCTCCTTGGCGACGTCCTGCTCGTCCGCGTCCGCGAGGTCGGCGGCGGTGTGCCACCGGTTGGTCACCTCGTGGGCGGCCCGGGCCACCTCCGCGGTCTCGCCGCGCGGCGCCACGAGGACGGCGGTGACCAGCAGGTCGAACAGCCCCGCGGGGTTGTTCGTCCGTCGGAGACCGATCTCCTCGGCGAACCCCCGGCCCTCGCGCTCGAGCACCGCCCGGGCGATCTGCTTCTGCTCCTCGTCGAGCGTGTCGTCCATGGCCAGGGAGGTACCCGGCGCGGGAGCCGCGGCGAACCCGTCAGGTCTGGGTGACGCCGCCGTCGACCGTGATCGTGGTGCCCGTGACGTAGGACCCCGCGTCGGAGACGAGGAAGACCAGGGCCGCGGCGAGCTCCTGCGGATCCCCGATCCGCCCGGCGAGGACGCGCGGCATCATCTTCTCGAGGTAGCCCTCGGCGTAGCTGTCGGTCATCTCGGAGGTGAAGAAGCCGGGCGCGAGGGCGTTGACGCGGATGCCCTTGCGCGGGGTCCACTGCTGGGCCAGGTCGCGGGTGAGGCCGATCAGCCCGGCCTTCGACGCGGAGTACGCGGCCTGCGGGAGCCCGGCGGTGGTGAGCGCGAGGATGCTGGAGACGTTGACGATGCTGCTGCCGGGCTGCATCACCGCGCCGGCGGCCTGCGCCATCCAGTAGCAGCCGTTGAGGTTGACGTCGATGACCTCGCGGAACTGCTCCGGGGTCTCCTTCGTCGCGGGGTACGCGGTGCCGATGCCGGCGTTGTTGACCAGGATGTCGACCCGCCCGAACTCGCTCATCCCGGCGTCCACCAGCGCGCGGCAGTCCTCGGGCTTGGCGACGTCCGTGCCCACGGCGACCACGCGGCGACCGAGCGCCTCGACGGCCTTGCGCGTGTCCTCCAGCTTCTCGGTGCGCCGGGCGCCGAGCACGACGTCGGCGCCCGCCTCGGCGAGCGCGGTGGCGAAGACCGCCCCCAGCCCGGAGGAGGCGCCGGTGATCACGGCGACGCGGTCGTCGAGTCGGAAGCGATCGAGGATGCCCATGGTCACAGGACCGTAGGGCACGTTCTCCCGGCGGCGCAGCGCTCTTACCCTCGGGCGCGTGGTCGTCGCGTGAGCGGGGTGCTGGAGGGCTTCCTCGTCATCACCGTGATCGTGGCCGTCGGGCTGCTCGTCGGTCGGCTCGGGCTGCTGCCGGACTCGGCCACCGAGACGCTCTCGCGCACGGCGTTCTTCGTCGCCACCCCGGCGCTGCTCTACGTCACGCTCCTGCGCGCCGACGTGGCGCGGGTGCTCTCGACGGGTCTGGTGGTCACCGCGCTCGCCGCGCTGACGGTGTGCGCGCTCTACGTGCCGGTCGGGATGCTGCGACGCAGGCCGCGCGGCGAGACCGTGGTCGGGTCGATGGCCAGCGGCTACCTCAACGCCGGCAACCTCGGGCTCCCGATCGCGACCTACGCGCTGGGCAGCGCCGCCGAGATCGCGCCGTCGCTGATCTTCCAGCTCGCCGTGCTGACGCCGACGTACACGACGCTGCTCGACGTCGTCGCCACCCGTCGCCGGGGTGAGCGGCCCGGGATCGCGGGGTCGCTGCTGGCGCCGCTGCGCAACCCGCTGCTGCTGGCCACGGCCGCCGGCCTCGGCTGCAACCTCGCCGGTCTCCGGCCGCCCGAGGGGCTGCTCGCGCCGGTCGAGCTGCTGGCCGACCTCGCGGTGCCGGCGATGCTGCTGGCGTTCGGCCTGTCGCTGGCGCACGCCCAGCGGCCGGGTCGCGACGACGACGTCGTGTGCCTGTCCGCGGTGATCGTGCTCAAGAACCTCGTGCACCCGGTGCTGGCGTGGGCGATCGGGTCGGCGTTCGGGCTGAGCGGCCCGGCGCTCCTCGCCGTCGTCGTCAGCGCCGCCCTCCCGACCGCGCAGAACGTCTTCGGCTACGCCGTGCGCTTCGAGACCGGCGTGGCGCTGGCCCGCGACGCCGCACTGCTCACGACGTTCCTGAGCGTGCCGGTCCTGCTCGTGGTGGCGCTCTAGTAACCCGTGAGTGAAGTTCCCGGCT
>NZ_JAQZAK010000015.1 GCF_028737265.1 Actinomycetospora callitridis
GCCATGATCGGCCCCGGTGCTCCTCCCGGCCCGTGGGGCGGGCTCGCCGGAGCACCCGCGGCGATCACGGGCCGCGCGCGGCCGCAGGCACCGCCCGCGGGGGTGGGGCCAGGTGGGGACGTGCTCGCCGGGCCGGTGGGGCGAGGTGGGGGACGTCGTCCGGGCGGTGATCGCGCCCGCTGCTCCCCCTGGCCCGTGTGGCGGGCTCGCCGGAGCACCCGGAGCGATCACGGGTCGCGCGCGGCCGCAGGCACGGCCCGCGGTGGTGGGGCGAGGTGGGGGACGCGCTCGTCGGCCCGGTGGGGCGAGGTGGGGGACGTCGCCCGGGCGGTGATCGCGCCCGGTGCTCCTCCCGGCCCGTGTGGCGGGCTCGCCGGAGCACCCGGGGCGATCATGCGCCCCGAGCCGACGGCCACCGGGAGATCAAGGGCGCGGTGTGCACCCGCCGGCGCGCCTCCGGGGTGTCGACGTGCCCCTGATCATGAGCACTGCCGCCCGGGACCCCGGAACGACGACGCGCCGCCGACCACGGGGGTCGGCGGCGCGTCGGGGCGTCGAGGAGCGGAGGGCTACTCCTGCTCGAAGCGGCGGCGGAAGCGCTCTTCCATCCGCGAGGTGAAGCGGCTGCGCTCCTTCTCGGTCGCGGCCGGGGCCTCGCCCTCGGCGGCGGCGGCTTCCTTCTTGCGCGCACCGAAGGACGTGATGGCGAGGATCGCGCCGCCGAACATCGCGAGGAAGCCCGCGACGCTGACGATGATCCCCACGGTGGAGGAGCTGAAGACGACGCCCAGCACGAGCATCACGACGCCGATGATGAAGAGGGCGATGCCCTGCACGCGGCGCCGGCGCGACGGACGTCGGAGCTTGCCTCCCCGCACGGTGGACGCGAACTTCGGGTCCTCGTCGTAGAGGGCGCGCTCGATCTGCTCGAGCAGGCGCTGCTCGTGCTCGGAGAGCGGCATGTTTCTCCTCCGGCACCGGAATGGGAAAGACGCCCGACCTCGGGGGGTCTGGCGGGCATCGTCGGGATGTCCGACACCCATCGTACGAGTCCGGTGGCAGTCCCACTACCCGGACCGGCGTGTTGCGCTCCTGATCATCCGTTCGGCTCCCGCGGTGACGCCGCTCGCGACACGCTCGGATGCTCTCGGTGACGATTCGGCCCGTCACCACGCGCCGGATCCGCGGCCTCGACGGGTGAGCGGGCCCGGGTCGGGTCCGGATCGCCGAGCAGGCTCGCCGGACGGACCGCGGCGACGCCGAAGCGTGATCGGGCCTGGTCAGCGGCGCGCTCGGCATCCGACCAGCCGTGCTCGGCCTCGCCGAGGACGATCTGCTCGGGCGCGCGGTCCGCCGGGACGAGCCCCTCGGCGCGGACACCGAGCAGCCGCACCGGCGCGATCGGGCCGAGGGCGTCGAGGAGCTCGCCCGCGGTGGCGTACAGCTCACGGGCGAGATCCGTCGGCGCCGGGAGGGTCCGCGATCGTGTGATCGTGGTGAAGTCGTCGAAGCGGACCTTGAGCGCGACCGTCCGCGCCCGCACTCCGCGCCGGCGCAACATCCGTCCGGTGCGGTCGGCGAGGCGCAGGAGCTCGCGCCGCAGCACGGCCCGGTCGACGAGGTCGCGGGCGAACGTCTCCTCGGCGCCGGCGGACTTCTCGCGGCCGTGCGGGTCGACCCGCCGCTCGTCGACACCACGCGCCAGGGCGAACAGGTGGACGGCGTGGGCCTCCCCCACCGCCCGCCGGAGCGTGGCGAGCCCGGCCGCGGCGACGTCCCCGACCGTCGCGATGCCGTGGCGGGCGAGCACCTCCTCCGTCCGCGCCCCGACGCCCCACAGCGCGCCGACCGGCAGCGGGTCGAGGAAGGCGCGGACCCCGTCGGCGGGCACGAGGTGCACCCCGTCGGGCTTCGCGACCCGCGAGGCGAGCTTGGCGACGAACATCGTCGACGCGATGCCGACCGAGCAGGTGATCTCCTGGGAGGCGGCGACCTGCTCGCGGACCGACGCCGCGATCTCCAGCGGTGTCGCCCCGAGACGCCGCAGCGCGCCGGACACGTCGAGGAACGCCTCGTCGAGGCTCAGCGGCTGCACCAGCGGCGTGACCGAGCGGAACACCTCCATGACCGCGCGGGAGACCTCGGCGTAGGCGGCGAAGTCCGGCGGCAGGAAGACGGCCTGCGGGCACAGCCGGTGCGCGCGGGCCGAGGGCATCGCCGAGCGGACCCCGTGGGCCCGGGCCTCGTAGCTCGCCGAGAGCACCACGCCGCGCTCCGGGCCGCCACCGACGACGACCGGACGGCCACGCAGCTCGGGCCGCGAGCGGATCTCGACCAACGCGTAGAACGCGTCCATGTCGACGTGCAGGATGCCGCAGCCCGCGTCCCGGCCGGGGGCGTGACCCGAGGGGGGCGTGCTCAGCCCGGCCGCCGCGCGAGAACGTGCAGCTGCGAGGCCATGTCGCGCAGCGGCGGGGTGCCGGCGGCGATGTCCTCGAGCTCGGCGAGGGGGTCGGGCACGGCGCCGCCGGTGTCGAGCACGCCGTCGGGCACGAGGTCGGCGAGCACCCGGTGTCCCTGCACCCGCTCGACCGACAGCTGCCCGTCGGCCTCGACCAGCGTGCGGATCTCCTCGACGTCCATGCGCCGGCGCAGCGGGTCGTCGGGGCCCCAGCGCCCCGAGGGGTCGACGAGCACCCGGCGCGCCTCCTCGAGGCGACCGGCCACGACCCGCGAGAGCACCGCGGCGAACCGGCCGGCGACGAGCAGCGAGAGCGCCCCACCGGGCACGGTCGCGAGGGCGAGCGCCCGGCACGCCTCGGCCGGGTCGTCGACGTACTCGAGCAGCCCGTGCCCGAGGACCAGGTCGGCCTCGGCGTCGGCGACCACGTCGGCCAGCGCGTCCACGTCGCCCTGCACGGCCCGCACCCCGCCGGCGACCCCCGATTCGCGCGCCCGGCTGCGAAGGACCGCGAGGGCGTTGGCGCTGGAGTCGACGACCGTGACCTCGCACCCGTCGGCGGCCAGGGGCACCGCCCAGGTGCCGCTGCCGCCACCGACGTCGAGGACGCGGGGTGCCGCGCCGTCGCGACGGCTCCGCGCCGCGGTCAGCTCGACCCGCAGCGTGCGCGCGACGACGTCGACCGGGGCGAACGACGGGGCGCGACTCACCGCGACACCGTAGAACGTGTGACGGGTGCGCGGGGGCACCGACCGGTAGGTTCCCCCCGTGCACGTCACCGGGGTGCTGAGCCTCAAGGGCGGGGTCGGCAAGACGACCGTCGTCCTGGGCCTTGCCGGATCCGCTCTCCGGGCCGGTCTGCGGACCCTGGTGGTCGACCTCGACCCCCAGGGCAACGCGACGACCGCGCTCGAGCCCGAGGCCACCGAGACCACGATCGCCCAGGCCATGGAACGGCCGTCGGCGGCGCTGCTCGCGTCGTCGATCGCCCCCAGCGCCTGGGGCGAGGAGCTCGACGTCCTCGTCGGCTCGGAGGACATCGAGCGTCACAACCACCCCGATCCGGGGTCGCAGCGGCTGGGGGCTCTGGCGCGCCTGCTCGGCGACCTGCCCAAGGATGAGGACGGCGCCACCCGGACGGGGCTGGCGAAGTACGACCTCGTGCTCATCGACTGCCCGCCCTCGCTCGGCCAGCTGACCCGCTCCGCCCTCGTGGCCGTCGACCGGGCCGTCCTGGTGACCGAGCCCACGATCTTCGCGGTGTCCGGTGTACAGCGCGCCTTCGAGGCCGTGCAGGCCGAGCGCGAGAACAACCCGGACCTCCAGCCGCTGGGCGTGCTGGTGAACAAGTACCGGGCGCGCTCCTCGGAGCACGAGTTCCGCCTGGGCGAGCTGCGCGAGCTCTTCGGCCCCCTCGTCATCTCCGGGGCCCTGCCCGACCGCAGCGCGGTCCAGCAGGCCCAGGGCGCCGGGGTGCCGATCCAGCGGTGGGACACCCCGGGTGCCCGCGAGATCGCGAGCCAGTTCGACTCGCTGCTCGGGCGCATCGTGCGCTCGCGCACCAAACGCTCGGGCCGCGGGCGGGCTCGGCGGACGCCCGAGGACTGACCGTCAGCGTCCGCGCCCGGCCACGGTGCGCGTGACCAGGGCGAGGAACAGGTCGGCCTGACGCACCATGTCGTCGGCGTCGCGCTGGGACACCTTGCCCCGCACCCCGGCCTCGACGGCCGAGCGCGTCGCCGAGTGCGCCGCGAAGAAGGCCGCCCACTCGCCGTACTCGGGCGCGACGGACGCCAGCAGCGTCCAGGCGTCCGTGGGGCGTGAGGCGCGCTTGGCGCGGGCCCGCAGGGCGAGCACCGCCGCCGCGGCACGCAGGGCCCCGAGGTGGGCGGCCCGGAAGCGCTCGGCGGCGTCGTCCTCGGCCTGGGCGGCGCGCAGCTCGTCGCGGGCGGCGCCGAGCAGCTGCACCACCGTGCGCGACGGCGGCGGAGCCGGCGCGGCCGGGGTGGCGCGGGTGGGGGCCCCGCGCTCGTCCGACCGCGCCGGCGTACCGGACCGGGCGGGGGCGGGGACCGCCGGTCCGGCGTCGGTGGGCGCCGCCCTGCGCGGGGCGGCCTCCAGAGGGGTGGTGTCGAACAGTCCGGGCATGGCGAGAGCGCTGGTCATGGTGATCTCCTCAGGGCATCGGGCGTCGCGAGCGGGGTCAGTAGCCGGCCCGGCGGAGGTCCCACACGCCGGGACCCGAGCGCATGCGCAGCACGAACTCGCCGGGCGGCAGGTGCGGCTCGTCGGACCGGCACGCGAGCACGCGCCAGCAGCGGCACCGGTCGCCCCCCACCGGCATGGCCGAGAGGAACGGCCACCGGGACTCCTCGATCCAGCGTTCCTGCACCTCGGTGACCAGGTAGTGACTGTCCCGCCGGTTCGGGCGGCGATGGAACTCGACCGGGTCGCCGTCCGCACAGCGGACCTGGACCGGCGACGGACTGCGAACCACGATGCGTCCTCCACGGCGGCTCGTGCTCCTCGACCCGGGGCCCGGGTCGAGTGGGTGCCTGCCACCGTGGGGAGCCGGCGGCACTCCCGGACGGCGGGGCGCTTCCCCCGCCCCGCCGTCCGAGCGATCGAACACGTGTTCGATAGGAACCAGTGAACCCGGTCGGTCCGGCGCCGTCAAGTCGATCCGCCGGTCCCCTCGGAGGCGATCCCGGACCACCCCGTGAGCACCCGCCCGGGGAGATCGACCCGTGGATCGCGGCCGGGGCGTGGTGAGATACCGGCGTGTCCGTCTCCGACTCCCCCCGCGCCGCGGGAGCCGGCCGATGACCGCCGCGCCGGCCCGCGCGACGGTCGTCGACCTGACGCCCGACGACCTCGGGGCCCGGCTCGACGAGGCGCTGACCGTCTACGTGCACGCGATGGGCTATCCGCCCGGCACGGTGCGGCAGCGACGCCCGATGTGGGTCGAGCACTCCCGTCGTCCGGGCTGGCACGCCGCGGCCGCGCTCGGGCCCGACCGCTCGCTGTGGGGCATCGCGTACGGCTACCCGGGCGCGCGGGGCCAGTGGTGGTTCGAGGAGGTGCGCCGCGGCCTGCTCGCGGGCGGCGCCGCGGGCCGCGAGCTGGCCGACACCGTGCTCGACGACTACTTCGAGCTCACCGAGCTGCACGTGCGGCCCGACGTCCAGGGCGACGGCCTCGGCGAGGCGCTGGCCCGCCGCCTGCTGGCGCGACCGACGAACCGCCACGTCCTCCTCTCGACCCCCGAGGCGGACCCGCCGTCGCGCGCGTGGTCGCTCTACCGCCGCCTCGGGTTCACCGACGTCCTGCGCCACCACCGGTTCACGAGCGACCCGCGCCCGTTCGCGGTGCTCGGCCGGACCCTGCCCCTCGAGGCCCCGGGCACGCCGCACCGCCCGGGCCGCGCCTGACCCGGACCGTCGGGGGCGCCTGGCACCATGCGCGGGTGCCCGCGTCCGCTTCCCCAGCCGACATCACCACCACCGACACCCGCCCGAGCCACGCCCCCTCGAACGGGACCCCCGCGACCAGCAACCGCCGCCGCACGCTCGTGCTCCTGGCCGTGGTGCTGGCCCTGGTCGGCGTCCTCGGCACGGGCTGCGTGCGGGTGCGCGCCGGCATGGCCGTCTCCCCGGACGACCGCGTCTCGGGCGTCGTCGACATCGCCACCCCGGACGGTGCCCCCGCCGGGCAGGGTCCGCCCCTGCAGGTGCCCGACGACCTCAGCGGGAACGTCTCGGTCGAGCGCTACGAGCAGGACGGCTACATCGGCTCCAAGGTGCAGTTCGAGGACCTGTCGTTCGACGAGGTCACCCGCCTGCTGCCCTCGATCAGCCCGACGAGCACGCAGGCGATCCGGGTCCAGATGCGCCGCGCGGGCGACCGGGTGGTCGTGTCCGGCCAGGTCGACCTCACGCGGGTGTCGCCGGAGAGCGCCGACGTGCAGCTGAAGATGGCGTTCCCGGGCTCGATCCGCCAGACCGACGGGACGGCGACGCCGGGGCTGATCAGCTGGACGCTGCAGCCGGGCACCGTCAACGACGTCAACGCGGTGATCGAGTACCCGGACCCCGACGCCCCGTCGTGGATCGGCTGGTCGCTGCTGCTGCTCGCGGTGGTCGCCGTGGCGGTCGCGATCGTGGTGGTGCTGGCCGCGTCGTCGCGCACCCAGCTCCGCACACGCGCACGCCGCTGATCGGGCCACTGACCCCGCCGACCCGCAGGTCGGCGGGGCCGGACGGTGTCAGGAGCGGGGCGTCGCCGGCACGAGACCGAGGCGCTGGACGACGTCCACCACCGCGGGCGAGCGGTTCATGCTGATGTAGTGGATGTTCGTGACGCCCTCGTCGAACATCCGCTGGGACAGCTCGACGCACAGGTCGATGCCGGCGTCGCGGTAGCCCGCGGCGTCGTCGACGAGGGGGTCGAGGCGCTCGGACATGAGCTTCGGCAGCGGCGCGCCGGAGAAGTCCGCGCCGCGCTCGGCCGACTTCGGCGTCGTGATCGGCATGAGGCCGGGCATGACCGGGATGTCGCAGCCGGCGGCGGCGATGCGGTCGCGCATGCGCAGGAACTCGTCGGCGTCGTAGAACATCTGCGTGATCGCGAACTCCGCGCCCGCCTTGACCTTCTGCACGAAGAACCGGGTGTCGGTGTCCTCGTCGACCGAGCGCGGGTGCAGGTACGGGAAGGCCGCGACGCCGACGCAGAAGTCGCCCAGGCGGTTCACCATGTGGACGAGCTCCTCGGTGTAGCTCAGCCCCGCCGGGTGCGGCACCCAGTCGGCGTCCTTGTCCCCGGGAGGGTCGCCGCGGATCGCGAGGACGTTGCTGATGCCCGCCGCGAGGTAGGAGCCGATCACCTGGCGCAGGTCGTCGAGCGAGGCGTCGACCGCGGTGAGGTGGGCCATCGCCGTCAGCGTGGTGTCGGTGGCGATGCGACCGGTGGTGCGGATGGTGCGGTCGCGGCTCGAGCCGCCGGCGCCGTAGGTGACCGACACGAAGGCCGGGTCGAGCGGCTCCAGGTCGCGGATGGTGCGCCAGAGTGTGGCTTCGCCCTCATCGTTCTTGGGCGGGAAGAACTCCGCCGAGAACGTGGGCACCCCGCGCTGGATGCGCTCCGTCACAGTAGCCATCCGGCGACCCTACGGTGACGGGGCGTCGTTACGGAGGTCCGTTGTGACCGGGACCGCCCGATCGGCCAGGTCGGCCGAACGGCCCTAGGCTCCGGTTCCGGACACGCTTGCGGTCCGGAGGGGAGAGTGCGGATGACGCTCGGCGGAGTCTCGACGCGAGCCGACAACGGTGCCCGCGACCCCTTCGGCAGCCCTGCTGAGCAGGGCGGACGCGCCATCGAGCACGACCTGCCCGGCGCGGTGACCGCCGACCTGGCCGACTACCTCGCCGGCCGGCGCGACGAGTGCGCCGACATCGCCGAGGAGTACGCCGACGCCGTCGACGACCTCACACGGTTCGTCCTCGCCGGCGGCAAGCGGCTGCGTCCCACGTTCGCGTGGTGGGGCTGGCGGGCCGCAGGCGGCCTCGACGACCCCTCCGCGGTGCTGCGCGCCGTGAGCGCCCTGGAGCTCATCCAGGCGTGTGCGCTGGTGCACGACGACCTCATCGACGACTCCGCGACGCGCCGCGGCGAGCCCACCGTGCACGCCCGGTGGGCGGCGCGGCACGCCGGCGCCGCCTGGACCGGCGACCCGACCCGCTTCGGCGCCGCGGTCGCGATCCTGCTCGGCGACGTGGCGCTGGCCTGGGCCGACGACATGCTCCACGAGTCCGGGGTGGACCCCGTCGCGCTCGCCCGCGCCCGCCCGGCGTGGCAGGCCATGCGCACCGAGGTGCTCGGCGGCCAGTTCCTCGACGTCCAGGGACACGCGTCGTCCGACTCGAGCCCCGAGACCGCCCTGCGCATCAGCCGGTACAAGACCGCGGCCTACACCGTGGAGCGCCCGCTGCACCTCGGGGCCGCGATCGCGGGCGCCGACGACACGACGATCGCCGCGCTGCGCCGGTACGGCACCGACCTCGGCATCGCCTTCCAGCTGCGCGACGACCTGCTGGGCGTGTTCGGCGACCCGGCGGTGACCGGCAAGCCCGCCGGCGACGACCTGCGCGAGGGCAAGCTGACCCTGCTGGTCGCGCTGACCCGCGCCCACCCCGACCGCACGACGGCCGCGGTCGTCGAGCGCGCCGTGGGCAACCCCCACCTCGATCCCGAGGGCGTCGCCGCCGCCCGCGAGGCCCTCGTCTCCCTCGGCGTCGTCGACGACGTCGAGCGCCGCATCACCGAGCTCACCGCCTCCGCACTCGACGCGGTGCGCGGTGCCGACGCCCCGGTCCTGGCCGTCCCGGCCCCCGACCGGCTCGCCGATCTGGCCGTCGCCGCCACCCGGCGCGCCCGCTGATCCACCTCCCAGGAGCCGCGTGACCCGCACCGTCCAGTCCCCCACCGACCACGTCGTCGTCGTGGGCGCCGGCCTCGCCGGCCTCGCGACCGCCCTGCACCTGCTCGGCGCGGGCCGTCGCGTCACGATCGTCGAGCGCGACGCCACCCCCGGCGGGCGCGCCGGCCGCCTCGACCTCCATGGGGGGCAGCACGCCGACAGGGGGTTCCGCCTCGACACCGGCCCGACCGTGATCACGATGCCGGAGCTGATCGAGGAGGCCCTGGCCGCCGTCGGCGAGAAGCTCGGCGACCGCCTCGAGCTCGTCGACCTCCACCCCGCGTACCACGCACGGTTCGCCGACGGCAGTGCGATCGACGTGCACACCGACCCGGGCGCGATGGAGCAGGAGATCCGCGAGAAGGTCTCGGCGTCCGACGCCGAGGGCTACCGACGGCTGCGGGCCTGGCTCACCGAGCTCTACCAGGTGCAGATGGCGACGTTCATCGACGCGAACTTCGACTCGCCGCTCGACGTCCTGGGCCCCGACCTGGCGCGGCTGGGCGCGCTCGGGGGCTTCGGGCGGCTCGGGGCGAGGATCGCCAAGTTCCTCGACGACGAGCGCCTGCGGCGCATCTTCTCCTTCCAGGCCCTGTACGCGGGCGTCCCGCCGGCCAAGGCCCTCGCCGCCTACGCGGTGATCGCCTACATGGACACGATCGCCGGCGTCTCGTTCCCGAAGGGCGGGGTCCGGGCCCTCCCCCAGGCCCTCGCCGACGCCGCCGCCGACGCGGGCGCCGAGTTCCGCTACGGCACGACCGTCACCGGGCTGGAGCGCTCCGGCGGGCGGGTGCGGGCGCTGCGCACCGTCCCGACGGGCGAGCCGACCGCCGACGGCGATCGCCTCGCCGCCGACGCCGTCGTGCTGACCTGCGATCTCCCCGTGTCCTACGGCCTGCTCGGGCGCACGCCGCGACGCGTGGTGCCGATGCGCTGGTCGCCGTCGGCGTTCGTGTGGCACGCCGGGGTGCCCGCCGGCACCGGGCTCGGCCACCACACCATCTCCTTCGGCGACGCCTGGGCGGGCACGTTCGACGAGATCATCACCGAGGGCCGGCTGATGTCCGACCCGTCGCTGCTGGTCACGCACCCGACGGCCACCGACCCGTCGCTGGCGCCCGAGGGGCACGAGCTGGTGTCCGTGCTCGCGCCCGCCCCGAACACCGACAAGGCCCCGCTCGACTGGGAGCGCATCGGCCCGCGCTACCGCGACGAGCTGCGCGGGGTCTTGGCAGGTCGCGGTATCGAGCTCGGTGGGGCGGGCGGGGAGGTCACTGTGGAGCACCTCATCACCCCCGACGACTGGGGCCGGCTCGGCCTCGCGGCGGGCACCCCGTTCTCGGCGGCGCACACGTTCGCCCAGACCGGCCCGTTCCGCGCGGGCAACCTCGTGCGCGGCGAGGGCAACGTCGTCCTCGCCGGCTCGGGGACGACGCCCGGCGTCGGCGTCCCGACGGTGCTCGTCTCGGGCAAGCTCGCGGCGGCGCGGATCACCGGGTGAGCACCACCGAGCTGGACGCCGCCGGCATCACCGACCCGGCGCTGCGCGACGCCTACACGCAGTGCCGGGCTCTCAACGCCGTGCACGGCCGGACCTACTTCCTCGCCACGCGCCTGCTCGCCCCGGCCCAGCGCCCGGCGATCCACGCGCTCTACGGCTTCGCGCGTATGGCCGACGACGTCGTCGACGACCCGGACGCCGACGCCTCGCCGGCCGCCGTCGCCGCGCGGCTCGAGGAGGTCCGCGCCCGCATGCGCCGGGGCCTGGCCGGTACCGACCCGCGGACGCTCGTGACCGAGGGCGAGCCGGTGGTCGCCGCGCTGGCCGACACCGTCGCCCGCTTCGGCATCGAGCACCGCCACCTCGAGGACTTCATGGACTCGATGGCCATGGACCTCACGGTCACCGACTACCCGACGTTCGACGACCTCGCCGGCTACGTGCACGGCTCGGCCGCGGTCATCGGGCTGCAGGTGCTGCCGGTGCTCGGGACGGTCGGACCGCGGGCGGAGGCCGAGCCGTACGCCGCCGACCTCGGCGTCGCCTTCCAGGTGACGAACTTCCTGCGCGACGTCGGCGAGGACCTCGACCGCGGCCGCGTCTACCTGCCGACCGCGGAGCTCGCGGCGTTCGGCGTGGACCGCGACCTGCTGGCGTGGTGCCGCACCACCGGTCGCACCGACCCGCGGGTCCGGCGGGCCCTGGCCCACCTCGTCGCCCGCACCCGCGCGGTCTACCGGCGCGCCGAGCGCGGCATCGCCCTGCTCCACCCGGTGTCGCGGCCCTGCGTGCGGACCGCGCACGTGCTCTACGGGGGCATCCTCGACGAGATCGTCGACGCGGACTACGACGTACTGCGCCGGCGCGTGGCCGTCGGGAACGGGCGCCGCGCCGCGGTGGCGCTCCCGCGCCTGGCCCACGCCGTCGGGACGCGGTGGCGCCGGCGGCTCGCGGCGTGACCCTCGTGCTCGCCGTCGACGCCGCCTGCGCGCGGTGCCGGGCGGTGGGCACCACCGTGGCGGACACCGTCGGGCCGGACCTCGAGGTGCTGCCGCTGGCCGACTACCGGGTGACGGCGTGGTGCGCCGAGTCCGGCGTCGCGGGGGACGCGCCGACGCTGCTGGAGATCACGCCCACCGACGGCGACGACCGCGTGCGGGCCTGGACCGGCCCCGCGCTGGCCCCCGCCCTGGTGCGTCGACTCGGCGTGCGGCGCGCCGCCCGGCTGACGGCGGCGCTGCGCCGGCACGGGCTGCTCGGGGAGGCGTTGAGCGGACTGCGCCCGTTCAGAACGCCATCGCCTGGGCGCGACGCTTGACCTCGCGACCCCGGTCGGAGCGCAGCGCGTCGATGGGGGTGCCCGGCAGGGAGTCGTCGTCGGCGAAGAGCCAGCGAAGGATCTCCCCGTCGGCGTACCCCCCGTCGCGGAGGACCTGGATGGTGCCGGGCAGGCCCTTCACCACCCCGTCGGTGGTGAGGAAGGCGGCGGGCACCGACCAGCGGTCGTCGTCCCGAACGCCCAGCAACTGCCCCTGCTTGATCATCTGACTGACGCGCGTACGGGGCACGCCGAGACGCTCGGCGACCTGGGCGAGCGAGACGACCTCGATGTCGTGGCCCACGAGGGCGGCGAGGGACTCGGTCACACGCGTCACTGTGCCAGAGGTGGGGCTCCTCCGGCCCCTTGTGCCCGCGTGTGTCCCGGGGTGTCCAGACCGTCGCGGACCAGGGCCTCCGGGTGGGCGAGCGCCGCGAGGTGCCCGCCGGGCACGAGCACCGGTTCGACGCCGGCGCGCGCACGGGCGAGACCGATCTGGAAGTCGGGCGGGAAGAAGCGGTCGTCGCGTCCCACGACGACCGTGACGGGCACGTCGGGCCACGCGGGGAGCGACCAGCCGTCGGCGAACGGGCCACCGGACTGCTCGCGCTGGTGCTCGGCGCCGGCCGCGACCACGTCGGCGGGGACGTCGTGCAGGAACTCCCACTCGGGGTCGAACCCGGCGTCCTCGCGGCCCGCGGCGCGGACCGCGGCCTCCTTCGCCGCCGCGTGCCCCGACCCCGTCCACCACTGCCCGGGCGTCTCCCCCACCGCGGGGATCATGGCGTTGACCAGCACCAACCGCTCCACGGGGATGCGCCGGCAGATCTCCACCGCGGTGGGCCCGCCCAGCGACTGCCCGACCACGACGGGGTCGGGGCGGCCACCGAGGGCCTCGAGCGCGACCTCGACGTAGCGCGGCACGCCGGCCTCCGGGTCGTCGGCGGGGAGGTCGACGGCGATCGCCTCGTCACCCCGCGCCCGCAGGAGCTCCACCACGCGGTGCCAGTACCAGGCCGCGCCGCCCGCGCCGGGCACCAGGAGCCAGGTCGTCATGGCCGGAGAGCCTAGGGGTGCGCCTCCGGCGCATGTGAGCACTTCGAGGTGCTGGAGCACCCCGAAGTGCTCACGTGCGCGAAGCGCACCCGGTCGAGGGGCCGCGCGTCGGACACGAGAATCCCCGCAGGTCACCGACCTCCTCGTAGCATCGGGCCATGACGTCCGTCCCGACCGCCGACCCCGCGGGGACGGTGCTGGAGGGGCGCTACCGCGTCGACGGCCTCCTCGCGCGCGGCGGGATGTCGGTGGTGCACCGCGGGAGCGACCTGCGCCTGGACCGTCCGGTGGCGATCAAGATCCTCGATCGCGGCCTCGCAGGCGACCCCGCCTTCGTCCGGCGCTTCGAGCGGGAGGCGCGGGCCGCGGCCCGTCTCGCGCACCCCGGCGTGGTCGCGGTGCACGACCAGGGGCGCGACCCCGACGGCACCGTCTTCCTCGTCCTCGAGCTGGTCGAGGGCGGGACGCTGCGCGACGTCCTGCGCGACCAGGTCCGCCTCCACCCGGCGGCGGCCCTGACGGTCATCGAGCAGGTGGTCACCGCCCTGCAGGTCGCCCACGACCGCGGTCTCGTCCACCGCGACGTGAAGCCCGAGAACGTGCTGGTCGGCACCGACGGGTCGGTGAAGGTCGCCGACTTCGGGCTGGTCGCCGCGGCGTGGGAGACCGACGCCGCCGACCCGAACGACCCCGAGGGCTCCGGCGAGATGGTGCTCGGGACCGTGGCGTACCTGGCCCCCGAGCAGGTCACCGACGGCCGCGCCGACGCCCGCAGCGACCTCTACGCGGCCGGGATCGTGCTGTTCGAGCTGCTCACGGGCGTACCGCCCCACGGCGGGGACGACGCCGTGGAGGTCGCCCGCCGGCACGTGCACCACGACGTCCCGCCGCCCTCGTCCGTCGTCGGCGGCATCCCCCGCGCGCTGGACCGCCTCGTGCTCGCGGCGACCGACCGCGACCCCGAGGCCCGCCTCGCCGACGCCGGCGCCTTCCTGGCCGCCGTCCGCGGGGTGCGGATGGACACCGACCTGCCCTACTACCCGGTGCCGCCGCCCCCGCGCCGCACCGGCGCCGCCTGCTCCCGGCCGCTGCGGGGGACGCGGCTGCTCGACCTCGACGGCGCGCCCCGCGAGGCGCCCCGGACCGGGCGCCGGGCGTGGGACGCGGAGCCCGAGGACGTCGACGACAAGGACGTCGACGACCTCGGGGACGACTACGGGGACGACTACGGGGACGACCTCGGGGACGAGCCCGACGGCGACCGCGAACCCGACTCCGGCACTGATCCGGCCCACGGGGTGCGCCGTCGCCCCGACGGCGCGGTGGACGACGTCGACGTGGCCATCGAGCGGATCGAGCGCCGGCGGGCGCGGACCCGCTCCCGCCGGCTGCTCGGAGCCTGGCTGCTGCTCGTCTCGATCGCGACCGTCGCCGCGGGCGCGGCCGGCTGGGGCCTCGGGATCCCGGGCTAGCTGCTAGTTCCGGAGCATCTCCGCGACCAGGAATGCGAGCTCCAGCGACTGCTGGGTGTTCAGCCGCGGGTCGCAGGCCGTCTCGTAGCGCCCGGCGAGGTCGGTGTCGGAGATGTCCTGGGCGCCGCCGAGGCACTCGGTGACGTCCTCGCCGGTGAGCTCGACGTGGATGCCGCCGGGGTGGGTGCCGAGACCCTGGTGCACCTCGAAGAAGCCCTGGACCTCGTCGACGACCTGGTCGAAGTGCCGCGTCTTGTAGCCGGTGGTCGCCTCGACGGTGTTGCCGTGCATCGGGTCGCACTGCCAGATGACCTGGTGGCCCGAGCCCGTGACCTTCTCGACGATCGACGGCAGCACGTCGCGGACCTTGCCCGCACCCATGCGCGAGATCAGCGTCAGCCGGCCGGGCTGGTGGTACGGGTCGAGGCGCTCGACGTACTCCACCGCCTGCTCCGGCGTGGTGCCCGGCCCGATCTTGATGCCGATGGGGTTGGCCAGCAGCTCCGCGAACGCGATGTGCGCGCCGTCGAGGGCCCGGGTGCGCTCGCCGATCCACAGGAAGTGGGCGCCGAGGGAGAACAGGCGGGCGTCCTCACGGCTGGTGGCCTCGACCCGCGAGTCCAGCCGCAGCAGCGCGCGCTCGTAGTCGAGCACGAGGGCCTCGTGGCTGGCGAAGATCTCGGTGCCGCGCAGGGAGTGGTCGTTCACCCCGGCCGCCGACATGAACCGCAGCGCCCGGTCGATCTCGGCGGCGACGGCCTCGTACCGCTCGCCCGCGGCCGACGTGCGCACGAACTCCCGGTTCCACTCGTGCACCTCGTGCAGGTCGGCCATGCCGCCGGAGGTCAGGGCACGGACCAGGTTCATCGCGGCGCCGGCGTTGGCGTAGGCGCGGATCATGCGGCCCGGGTCGGGGATGCGGCGCTCGGCGTGCGCGGCCAGCGAGTTGACCATGTCGCCCCGGTAGGACGGCAGGCCCAGCGCGTCGGTGTTCGACGAGCGCGGCTTCGCGTACTGCCCGGCGATCCGCCCGATCTTGACCACCGGCAGCGACGCGCCGTAGGTCAGCACGACCGCCATCTGCAGCAGGGTGCGGATGTTGCCGCGCAGGTGCGGCTCGGTGTTGTCCGCGAAGGTCTCCGCGCAGTCGCCGCCCTGGAGCAGGAACGCCTCACCCCGGGCGACCGAGGCCAGCTGGGACTGCAGCCGGTCGATCTCGGCGGGCACGGTGATCGGCGGCACGTGCTCGAGGACGGTGCGGACCTCGGCGACCGCGTCCGGGTCGGGCCAGTCGGGCTGCTGCGCCGCCGGGCGCGCGAGCGCGGCGTCGAGACGTTCCCGCAGTGCGGTGGGCAGGGGAGGCAGGCCCGGCAGAGCGTCCACGGGCAGGTCGACGGACCAGTTCACACCCGCCAGCGTAGTGGGCGGTGACGCGGCTGCCGCGTGTTCCCCACGACCCGGCCCTCCGGGTGGGGTGATCACGCGCTGTGATCACGCCCGGGCCGGCGGGCCGCCCGCGTGCAGCGCACGCCAGTGCGCGTCGATGACCTGCCAGCGGGCCAGGTTGTGGCGGGCGTCGGCGAGCGCGTCGTGGGCGTCCGCGGGCGCCGACGGCAGCTCGGGGCGCCCGACGTCGTCCCAGCGCTGGCGAAGGTCGCGGGTGAAGCGGGGCAGCGCCCGCGGCAGGTCGGGCATCGCGCCCCAGAGCTGCGCGATCGCGACGTGGTCGTACGCGGCGTACCAGGCCCAGAGCTCCACGGGGCCCTCGCCGGCGGTCACGAACTCGTAGAACGCCTCGCGGATGCTCAGGCGGCTGCGCCACGCCGGGTCCGACATCGGGGGCAGCTTGTCGAGGACGTTGTGCCGCACCCAGGGGCCCGCCCGCATGGGGTCGAACTGCTTGGAGATCGCGTAGAACTCGCGGCCCTGCTCGTCCACGACACCCACCGAGACCAGCTCGATGGTGGTCCCGTCCTCGATGAACTCGCAGTCGTAGAAGTACCGGGCCACGAGGGAGATTCTGGACGGTGGGACCCCGCCGCGATCAGGCGGCCTCGACGTCCGCGCCCTTGTCCTTGAGCGTGCTGGCGTAGACGTCCACGTACTCCTGGCCCGACAGGCGCTGCACCGCGTCCATGATCTCGTCGGTCATCGCCCGCTCGACCTGGCGGTCGTCGGTGATGCCGGCGTAGCGCGAGAAGTCGAGCGGCTCGCCGATGCGGATGCCGATGCGGACCGGGCGCCAGAAGCGGGACCCGACGGGGTTCGCCTGGTCCGTCCCGATCATCGCGACGGGGACGACGGGCACGCCGGCCTCGAGCGCCATGCGCGCCACCCCGGTGCGGCCCTTGAACAGCCGGCCGTCGGGCGAGCGCGTGCCCTCGGGGTAGATGCCGAACAGCCGGCCCTCGCGCAGCACGCCGATGCCGGTGTCGAGCGCCGCGCGCGCCGCACGCCCGTTGCCGCGCTCGATCGGGACCTGGCCCATGCCGGTGAAGAACCACCGCTTGAGGGTGCCGAGCACGCCGGGCTGCGTGAAGTACTCCGCCTTGGCGGGGAAGGCCATCCGGCGCGGCACCATCAGGGGCAGGACGAAGGAGTCGAGCACCGCGAGGTGGTTGGACGCGACCAGCGCGCCACCCCGCCGCGGCAGGTTCTCCGCCCCCACCACGCGCGGACGGAACGCCACGCGCATGAGCGGGCCGAGCAGCACCCACTTCATGATCCAGTACAGCACTCGCGCTCCCGTCCGACCGCCCTCGTCGCTGGGGGCGAGCGTAGGGCCCGCCCGCGGCCCGACACAGTCCCGGCGCCACCCGTCACACGACCCGATCGGCCCCCTCGGAGGCCCGGCGATCATGCGAACGGCCGCCCGCGACCCCGTCGGGTGGACCGCCCGGCGCGACACGGGCACCACCGCGTGACCCGGGCGTGTGGGACATGCCACGATAGGGTTCCCGATCCGCTCCCACCGCCTCGTGCGGTCCCTGTGCCGCGCCGCCCACGCCGTTCGTCGGAGGATCCACCGTGCCCGTCCTGCCCGGAGCCGAGCCCTTCGTCTCCGATCCCGGCGACGGCTCGCGCGAGATCGGCGTGGTGCTCAGCCACGGGCTCACCGGCACGCCGCAGAGCATGCGGGCGTGGGGCGAGTTCCTGGCCTCCGACGGCATCGGCGTGCGCGGGCCCCGCCTGCCGGGCCACGGCACGCGCTGGCAGGACCTCAACCGCACCCGCTGGACCGACTGGTACGGCGAGGTCGAGCGCGCCGTCGACGACCTCCGTCGCGAGTACCGGTCGGTGTTCGTGTTCGGGCAGTCGATGGGCGGCACGCTCACGCTGCGCCTCGCGCAGGAGCGCGGGGACGACCTCGCGGGCATCGCGCTGGTCAACCCGTCGGTCACGACGCTGCGCAAGGACGCGACGATCGCGCCCTACATCCAGTGGATCGTGCCCTTCGTGCCGGGCGTCGCGAACGACATCAAGAAGCCCGGCGTCACCGAGCTGGCCTACGACCGCCTGCCGACGCGCGCCGTGGTGTCGCTGACGACGCTCTGGCGCCTCGTGCGCGCCGATCTCGAACGGGTGCGCCTGCCCGTCCTGCTGTTCCACTCCCCCACCGACCACGTGGTGGAGCCGGTCAACAGCACCCTCGTCCTCCAGGGCATCTCCTCGCACGACGTCACCGACGTGGTGCTCGACGACAGCCACCACGTGGCCACCCTCGACAACGACGCCCCGAGGATCTTCTCCGACAGCCTGGCCTTCGTCCGTCGCGTGCACGACGACCGCATCGGCGGATCGCACGCCACGGACACCGCCGTCGCCACCCCAGGGACCCCCGCATGACCGCGCCCGAGCCGGACGAGACCCGCCCCGACCCCGCGGACAGCGGCGTCGGCGATCCCCACCGTCCCGGCGTGCCGGACGACATCGACGCGGCCTTCGCCTCGATCGTCGCCGACTGGGCGGCCACCGGGGCCCCCCGATGGCCGGACGAGGTGCCCGACCCGGACGACGCGTCGGGCCGGGAACACCCGTCCACCGGGCTCGGCACCGCGACGCCCCCCGGCGGCCAGCGCCGGCCGCGCGACACGTTCGACGCCGACGTCCCCCGCCCCGCCGCGCGTCCGGGTGCCACCCCGCCCGCTCAGGACCCGCCTGCGCGCGACGTGCCCCGCGCCTCGCCGAAGCCGGCCCACGACGAGCACTTCGTGCCCCCGGAGCCCCCTCCGCTGCCGCGCCTCGGCGTGAGCAGCCTGCTCGGGCTCGGCCTGCTGATCGTCGGGGTCGTGCTGCTCGCCGTCCCGGGCCTGCTCGGCGGGCCCGTCGGCCTCGGCATCGTGCCCGGGCTGCTGGCGATGACCGCCGGCCTCGGGTGGCTCGTGTTCGGCCTGCGCCGCGGGCGCGACGCGGGCGCCGGCGACGGCTCCGACGACGGCGCGATCCTCTAGACGCCCGACCGCTCGCGGGCGTCGAGGGCGGCGCCCACCATCCCGGCCCGACCGCCCAGCGTCGCGGGCCGGATCTCGGCCGGCCGGCGGTGCGCTCCCCCGGTGACCTCCTCGGCGTAGCGGCGGCGCGCCTGGTCCAGGAACAGGGTCGACGACGCGGACACCTCGCCGCCCACCACGACGACGTCGGGGTCGAAGACGTCGGCGACCAGGGACAGCGCCTGCCCGAGCCAGTCGGCGAACTCGTCGACGACCCGCCCGGCCAGCACGTCGCCCGCCTCGGCGGCCCGGGCCACGTCCCAGCCGGTGATCGGCTGCGCGCGCTCCCACGGCGCCCGCAGCACCGAGAACTCCTCGGTGTCGGCGACGAGCTCCTCCGCCGAGCGCCCCAGCGCGGTCCCGCTGCAGTAGCGCTCGAGGCAGCCACGCTTGCCGCACGGGCAGGGCCGGCCGCCCCGGACGACCGTGAGGTGCCCGAGCTCGGGGGCGACGCCGTGGGCCCCGCGGAACACGGCCCCGTCGACCAGCAGGGCCGCGCCGATCCCGGTGCCGAGGGCGACGAGGACGGCCACCCGGGCGCCCGCGGCCGCGCCGACCCGGTGCTCGGCCAGCCCCGCCGCGTTCGCGTCGTGCTCGATCACCACGGGCAGCTCGAGGCGGGCGGCCAGCCGTTCGGCCACGGGGTCGTCGCGCCACGGCAGGTGGGCGCCGAACGCCACGGTGCGCCGGTCCGGGTCGACGAACCCGGCGATCGCCAGCCCGACCGCGCCGACGTGGTGCTGCTCGGTGAGACCGCGGACGAGGTCGACGATCGCGTCGTCGAGGCCGGCGGCGTCGCGGGCCGTGGGCGTCGCCGCGGTGGCGATGACGGTGCCGTCGGCGTCGATCACCCCGGCGCGCACCGAGGTGCCGCCGATGTCGACCCCGACGGTCAGCACGGGGTGTCGCCGGCGGACTCCCCGTCCCCCTCTGTCCGGTCTGTCCGGTCTGTCCGGCCGGAGCGCGCGGGCCGCCGGATGGCGATGCGCTGCACCGACGGCCGCGGCACGGCGGCGGGCGGGCCGGCAGCGGGCGGAGCGGCAGCGGGCGGAGCGGTCGGGCGCGCGGGCCGCCCGGGGGGCGGGGCCGGCGCCTCGGGGGCGGTCCGCTCGGGTCCAGCGGTGGCGGGCGGTGGTCCGGAGGCGACACTCGGGCGCCGGGGCGCCGGGCGGGGTCCGCCACCCGGGGGACGCGGCCCGGGCGGGGGTGCGGCGCCGCGGGATGCGGCCGGGCCGGTCGGCCCGGTGGCGGTCGGGCCGGTGGTGGTCGGCCCGGTGGCGGTCGGGCCGGTGGCGGGCGCGTCGGTGGTCGAGGGCTCCCGGAACGCGGCCGAGCGCGGCGACGACCGGCGGATCGGCACACGCCGGCCGTGGGCGCGCGAGCCCGCCGGGGTCGGGGCCGGCCGGGGGCTCTCGGGCTCCGGGGTCGGCGGTCCAGGGATGTCGGGCTCGTCGACCCCGGCCGCGTCCCCGGGGACGGGGTCGGGCGCACCCGTGCCCCACCCGTCCCACGCGCCCCACTCGGCGGGCCAGCCGGGCGGTGGGGGTGGCGTCGTGGATGCCGCCGGCTCCGTCGCGGTGTGGTGCCCGTGGTGGTGGCCGTGCTGGTGCCCGTGCGAGGGGTCCTGGTGCGCCTGCACCATCAGCCGCAGCAGGGCCATCAGCGCCGTGGCGTGCTCGGTGAGGCGGGCGGTCAGCTCGGGCTGCTCGCCCCGGAACGCGGCGACGAGCGCGCAGATGGGGCACCAGGTGCACGGCCCGGGGCTCTGGGACGGGCGCGCCGACGCCGCCCCGGGGTCCGGCATCCCGGCGTCGAGCCCGTCGACCCGCGTCCCGAGCCAGTCGAGCAGCGCGGACGCCGTGGCCCGCGCCTCGTCCGTGAGGTGGTCCCGGTCGGCGCGCCCGAACCCGCCCTGGGGCCCGGTCACGTCATCCACACGGAGCGGTCGGGGCGGAAGACCACCGAGAGCAGGTCGTCGGAGAGGTCGGCACCCGTGACCTCGCAGCGCCGGAGCACGGGCGGCAGGGCCACGGCGCGGCGGCGGCCGTCGACCGTCACCGCCAGCTCGTCGCCGATACGGGCGAGATCCACCTCGGCCTCCCCGATCCCCGAGACGTGCAGGTCGAGCACGAACTCGCTCTCGGGCTGCGTGCCGGTGCCCGCGGTCCGCCGCACCGCGACGAGCGCGCGCCCGACCGGCCCGTCGAGCGGGTCGTCGTCGCCGTAGAGGGTGTCGGCGAGCACCGCGAGGGCGTCGACACCGACGGGCTCGCCGGCGTGGTGGGGCACCCGACGCACGGGCACGTCCCCGCCGGCACCGACGAGGTCGGCGAGCACCGCCTCCTGCTCCGCCCGCCGCGCGCGCACCCACGTCGCGGCCTCGCCGCGTCCCTTGCCGGCGTCGGGGACCAGCCGGTTGGCCACCATCCCGTCGACGTGCAGCCCGTGCAGGGCGAGGGCGGTGAGGGTGCGCCGGGTCTCGGCCGCGACCACGCGCTCGGGGGTCAGCACGAGGCGGATGGTCGTCGTGCGGTGGTCGGCGAGCAGGGCCCGCAGGCCCGCGAGCTGCTCGGCGAGGCGGGACAGCGAGGCCGCGGCGGCGTCCCACCGGGCCACGGTCGCGCTGCTGCCGGCGATCCCGGCGAGGACGCCGCGCACCGCCCGGCGGTGGGTCGGGAACAGGCGCTCCAGGTAGGAGCCCAGCGCCTCGGGCAGCGCGAGCAGCCGCAGCGTCTCCGCCGTGGGACCGCAGTCGACGACCACGACCTCCCACGGCCCGTCGACCGTCGCCCGGCGGACGTCCTCGAGCGCGAGGAGCTCCTCGACGCCGGGCAGGACGGTCAGCTCGTCGGCGACCATCTCGTCGACCCCGGCGCCGGCGAGCAGGGTGCGGAGCTGGGTGCGCAGCGGCTCCCACGCCTCGTCGACGAGCGCGCGGGTATCGATGTGCGCCGCGAACAGACCCGGGAAGGTGTCGGGGGCGATCTCGGCAGGGGTGCCGTCGAGGGACACGGCGAAGGCGTCCCCGAGGGAGTGGGCGGGGTCCGCCGACAGGGCCAGCACCTTGCGCCCGGCCCGCGCGAGCGCCACCGCCGTCGCCGCGGCCGTGGTGGTCTTCCCGACCCCACCCTTGCCGGTGAACAGCAGGACCCGCACTAGCCCTCCACGCGGCGCTTCAGCCCGGTCAGTGCCTGATCCATGATCCGCTTCTCGGCGCGGCGCTTGAGCATGCCCGGCAGCGGGACGCTGAGGTCCACCGACAGCGTGTACGTGACCTCCGTCGTCCCCCCGTCCTCGGCCAGGCGGTAGCGGCCCCGCTGGGAGCGCTGCATCTGGCCCGACACCAGATCCCAGGTGACGCCGTCGTCCACCCAGTCGTAGGCCAGCACGTAGGTGTCCTTGATCGGCCCGGCGTCGAGCGAGAAGCGGACCTGCTCGGGCCGTCCCTCGTCGTCGTGGGTGAGCACCGTGGCCGCGGTGATCGAGTCCGCCCACTCGGGATAGGCGTCGAAATCGGCGATGACCCCGAGGACGTCGGGGGCCGGCGCCGCGATCGTGATGGATTGCGTCGACTCGTCGGCCATGGCGCGAAAGGCTACCGCCGCGCCCCCGGCGGGCGGCACGCGCCGTGCGGCCGGGGACATGACCCGTGACCCCTGCCTCACCCCGTCACGCGGACGTGACCGGGGACTCCCCGCCGGGCGGCACACCGGGCGGCCGCCCGGCCTCCAGCCGGTCCTTGAGCGCGAACGCCACGGCCTTCGCGGCCCGCTGGCGGCGCACACCCTCGCGCGTCGCGGCCCGGCGCGAGAGGGGCTCGCCGACGGGATCGACCCGCAGGAACCAGTGCAGCACCGTGCCGTCGCCGACGGCCTCGAGCCACACCTCCATGCTGCCGGTCCAGGCGTCACCGACGACGCTCCAGCGCACGCCCTGCGCGCCCCGGTCGGTGAACACCCGCAGCGCGAGGTCCGGCCAGAGCCGGCGCCAGGCGGCGGGGTCGGCGAACTCGGCGGCGAGGCGCTCGGGGGGCACGGCGAGGAAGGTCTCGTCCACCACGTCCACGGTCGCCACGCCGCCAGCGTGACAGGACCCGTGCCGTACGCCGTCCGGGGCTCCGTGGCGATGGGTGGGCGGATTGTCCGGCTACCGGGAGGTAGTCCCCCGCGACTATGGTCACAGCCGACGCAGCGAGGCGCGCGGGGCAGGAGTTGGAGCGAGATGCAGCAGTACACGGAGCCGGCGACCGCCAAGGTGGCCGACGACGACAACCTCACCGCCGCGCCGTGGGCCAACGCCGAGGCGCACGGCAGCGACGTCGCCTACCGCCGCCTGGTCGACGACCAGTGGCAGGACGTGACGTTCTCGACCTTCCGTGACGAGGTCGCCACCGCGGCCAAGGGCTTCCTCGCCGCGGGGCTGCAGCCCGGCGACCGGGTCGGCCTCATCTCCCACACGCGCTACGAGTGGACGCTGCTCGACTACGCCCTCTGGGCGGCCGGCGCGGTCACCCTCCCGATCTACGAGACCTCCTCGTCCGACCAGGTCGAGTGGTGCCTGTCCGACTCCGGCGCCAAGGGCGTGATCGTCGAGTCCGACGAGCACCGCGCCATCGTCGAGAACCTGCGCGAGAAGCTCCCCGAGCTCGAGCACGTCTGGCAGATCGACGGCGCCGACGGCGCGGTGAGCGCCCTGCGCGACGCCGGTGCGGGCGTCGACGACGCGACGCTGGAGCAGCGCCGGACGTCGGTGCACGCCGACGACCTCGCGACGCTGATCTACACCTCGGGCACCACGGGCCGCCCCAAGGGCTGCGAGATCACCCACCGCAACCTGCTGTTCGAGGTGCGCGCCGTCGCCGACACGTTCTCGGACCTCATGCAGCCCGGGAACTCGACGCTGCTGTTCCTCCCGCTCGCGCACATCTTCGCGCGCGTCATCCAGTGCGCCGCGATGGAGTACCGCTACACGATCGGCCACTTCGCCGACACGAAGAAGCTGACCACCGAGCTGCCCCGCTTCCAGCCGGACTTCCTGCTCTCCGTGCCGCGTGTGTTCGAGAAGGTCTACAACGGCGCCAAGGTCAAGGCGCACAACGACGGCAAGGGCCGGATCTTCGACATGGCCGAGGCGACGGCCGTCTCCTACAGCGAGTCCCTCGACGCGGGCGGCCCCGGCCTCGTCCTGCGCCTGCAGCACGCCCTGTTCAACAAGCTCGTGTACGGCAAGCTGCGCGCCGCGCTCGGCGGGAAGTGCACCGGCGCGGTCTCCGGCGGCTCGGCGCTCGGCGCGCGCATCGGCCACTTCTTCCGCGGCATCGGCGTCCCGATCCACGAGGGCTACGGGCTCACCGAGACCAGCGCGGCGATCACCGCGAACCCGAACCGGGCGGTCAAGGTCGGCACCGTCGGCAAGGCCATCCCCGGCGTCACGATCGCGATCGGCGAGGACGGCGAGATCCTCGCCAAGGGCGACGTGGTGTTCCGCGGCTACTGGAACAACGAGGAGGCGACGGCCTCGACGATCGTCGACGGCTGGTTCCACACCGGCGACCTCGGCAGCCTCGACGAGGACGGCTACCTCTCGATCACCGGCCGCAAGAAGGAGCTCATCGTCACCGCGGGCGGCAAGAACGTCGCCCCCGCGGTGCTCGAGGACCGCGTGCGCGCCCACCGCCTCATCAGCCAGGCCCTCGTCGTCGGCGACAACCGGCCCTACATCGGCGCGCTGATCACCCTCGACCCCGAGGCCCTGCCGGGCTGGAGCTCCGAGCACGGCAAGGACGCCTCCGACGCGGCCACCCTCGCCGGGGACGCCGACCTGCAGGCCGAGATCTCGGGCGCGATCGACGACGCCAACCGCGCCGTCTCCAAGGCCGAGGCCATCAAGCAGTGGCGCATCCTGGAGAGCGACTTCACCGAGGAGAGCGGCGAGCTCACGCCGACGATGAAGCTCAAGCGCAACGTCATCACCGAGAACCGCGCCGCCGACATCGAGGCGGTGTACGAGCAGCGCTGAGCCGCTTCTCTGTCGCAACGAACGCGCTGTTCGCTGCCTCTACGCGCGCGAACTCCCCGTTCGCGCGCCGGATCTAGCCGGCGGCCAGCGCGCGCAGGCGGGCGGCGCGGGCGTCCCAGGTCCAGTCGGCGCGCATCCAGCGCCGGCCGGCCTCACCCATCGCGCGCGCGGCGTCGGGGTCGGCGAGCACGCTCGCGAGGGTGTCGGCGACGTCGGTGGCGTCGCGGCCGTCGACGAGGCGCCCCGTCTCCCCCGGCCGGACGGTCTCGGGCGCGCCACCGGAGCGCCCGGCGACCACGGGCACCCCGGCCGCCTGGGCCTCGAGGAGCACGATCCCCAGCCCCTCGACGTCGAGGCCCCCGCCGAGCGTGCGGCAGGGCAGCGCGGAGACGTCGGCCGCGGCGTGGTGCCCCGCGACCTCGTCGGGGGCCATCGGGCCGGTGAACACCACGTGGTCGGCCACCCCGTGGCAGCGCGCGAGCCGACGCAGCCGGTCGCGGTCGGGCCCGTCGCCGGCGACCATCAGCGCCGCCCCGGGCACCGCGGTCCGCAGGCGCGGCAGGGCGGCGATCAGCACGTCCTGGCCCTTGCGGCGCACCAGCCGCGACACGCACACCACGAGCGGGCGCTGCCCCAGCCCGTGTCGGCGGCGGATCGCCTCGCGGGCGCCGGGGTCGGGCCGGAACCGGGCGGTGTCGATGCCCGACGGCAGCGGCTCGAGGGCGGCCTCCGGGCCGAGGGCCGGCGCGATGCGGCCGCGTGTGTAGCGGCTGACGGTGGTGACGACGTCGCAGTCGCCCCCGATGCGCCGCAGCGCCTGGCGGCTGCCCGGCAGCATCGACCAGCCGACCTCGTGTCCGTGGGTGCTCGCGAGCACCCGACGGGCGCCGCGGCGCCGCAGCGCCGGCGCCATCAGCCCGAGCGGCGCCGCCGCCCCGAACCACACGGTCTCGATGCCGTGGGAGCGCACGAGCTCCCCGGCCCGCCGGGTGGCGCCGGGCGTCGGCAGCATCATCGTGGTCGGCAGGCGGTGCACCTCGAAGGGCTGCGCCGCGTCGAACGTCCGGCACGCCTCGACGGCCTCCGGCGAGCGCGCCCAGGTGGACGCGAGCACCACCAGCTCCTCGGGCGGCAGATGCGTGGCGAGGGCGTGGAGGTAGGACTGGATCCCGCCGGGCCGGGGCGGGAAGTCGTTGGTGACCAGCAGCGTGCGCGCCACCGCGGGAGCGTGTCACGGGCCCCCGCGCGCCCCGCGACGGGCTACGGGGCCCAGCGACGGATGAACTCGACCGCTGCCGCGTCGATGACCTCGGGGTGCGAGGCGCTCAGGAAGTGCTGCCCGCCCTCGACGACCCGCAGCTCGGCCTCCGGGGAGCGCGTGAAGCGGCCGATCTCGTCCTGGGCGTTGGCCACCGAGTAGACGGGGTCCGCCGTGCCGTGCAGCCAGAGGACCGGGCACCGGACCTCGTCGAGCCTGCCGTGCAGCCCGTCCCGGTCGCGCAGGTTGATCGAGCTCGTCCGCAGACGCCTGCGCCCGGCGTCGCCGGTGTAGTTCTGCTGGTGGGTCGCGTGCCAGAACTCCCGCTCCTCCGCACTCACGTCGGGACCGAAGCCCTCCGCGAGCACCGCGTCGACGAGCTCGACGGGGATCACCCAGTCGTCGCCGACGGGCTCGGCGAGGGCGTCGATCGCGGGGGTGCAGAAGGAGATGCCGTCCCAGCAGCCGAGCTCGCGGCTCCGCGGGCTCTCGAAGTCCATCGACGTGCCGAGCGGGAGGACGCCCTGGACGACGTCGGGGGCGAGCAGCGCCATGCGCACGGCGATCCAGCCGCCCTGGGAGGTCCCGAGCACGAACGCCCGGTCGATGCCGAGGGCGTCGAGGACGCCGAGGGCGGCCGCCGCGCTGTCCCAGTAGGTGTAGTCGGCGTACCCGGCGCGGGTGCTTCCGTGGCCGTAGGGCTCGATCGCGAGGAGGTTGGCGGTCCGCCGGAGCTCCTCGTCGGCGAACTGCGGGCGGTAGAGATCCACCGACGTGGTGAACGAGTTGGACAGGACCAGCGTCGGGAGCGACGCGTCGTACGGCGCGGCGAGCGCGTACCCGATGGTCGAGGAACCGAGGTGGGGCACGGTGATCGTGTCGGCGACGCTCATGGTGCGGAGCGTGTGACCCGGACCACGGTCGTGTCAATCAGCGGGGTCGGTCAGAGGACGACGCGCCGCACGCCCGAGAGGCTGCGGCGGACCTCGGAGACCTTGACGACGTCGCCGGACTGCGGGGCCTCGAGGAACTTGCCGTCGCCGACGTAGAAGCCGACGTGGGTGACGGGCTCGTTGAAGAACAGCAGGTCGCCGGGCCGGGCGTCCGGGAAGGACACCGGGATGCCGATCAGGGCCTGCTGGCGCGACACCCGCGGCAGCCCGACCCCGACCTGGCGGTAGGCCCACTGCACCAGCCCGGAGCAGTCGTAGGTGCTCGGACCGGTGGCGCCCCACAGGTAGGGCTTGCCCTGCTGGGTCAGCGCCATCTTCAGTGCCTCGATGGCGATCCCGGTGCCGGCGATGTCGGTGGGGAAGTTCGTGGTGCCACCGCGGCGCAGCGCGGCCAGGGTCTCGGGTGAGGCGTCGGCGAGGGCCTGCTCGGCCGCGGCGACCTCGCGGTCGGCGTCGTCCTTGCGGCGCTGGGCGTCGTCGGCGGTGCGCTGCGCGTCGGCGGCGGAGCGCTCGGCGTCGAGCGCGCGGGCGTCGGCGTCGCGCTCGGCACCCTCGGCGACGGCGGTGGCGTCGAGGAAGCGCTGGACCAGGACACGGTTCTCCTCGGAGATGGTGTCCAGCAGCGAGGTGCGGTCCAGGTAGGCCTGCGGGGACTCGGCGCCCAGCAGCGCGCCCAGCGGGTCGAGCTGCCCGCCCTGGTAGGCGGCGCGGGAGACCTGATCGACCGCGGTGAACGCGACGTCGCGCTCGGCGCGGGCGGCGTCGGCGACCTCGCGGGCGGCGTCGGCCTCGCCGCGGGTGCGGTCGGCCTCGCCCCGACGGACCCCGAGCTGCTCCTCCGCGTCCAGCGACGCCTCCGTGGCGTCGGCCGCGCGGGCGTTGGCCTGGGCGAGGGACGTGACGGCGTCGGAGGCTCCGGGCGGGACGATGGGGTCGGCCCACGCGGACCCCGTGGGCCCGGCTCCGAGCCCAGCCCCGGACCCGAGCAGGGCGACGACGGCCGTGACGACCACGGCCACCGAGAGGCGGCGGCGAACGCCGCGATCCGCGGGGCGGGGAGACACCACGGTGTCGTCGGGTCCTCTCTGCGCTGCCCGGCACAGCCGTGACCCCGGACCCTCCGGCCATCCGCACGGGACGGCCCGGGACCGGACGTCTCGGCCCCCGACGGCCACCATCCGGAGCCCACCGCGCCGTGCTCGGGCAGCGGTGGGTGCGCGGACTCTAACCGACCGTGCTCGGCCCTCCGCACGCGGCGGCGGCGATCGGTGGGCGCCCGGGCGGCGGACGGCCCGGCGCGCACCGGGCGGCGCGCGTTCACCCCACACCCCGGGCCCGCCGCGCCCCCACGGCGCCGGCCGGACGTTCGCGCGGCGGCGCCGCCGGGGGCACCAGCCGCAGCCGCGGGATGAGCCCGTGGTCGGCCAGGACCTCGAGCGCGCGCTGCTCCACCGGACCGAACTCCAGCGGCAGCGGGCCGCCGGGCTCGTCCGTGGACGGCGTGGCCCGGGACGGGACCGTCGGCGTGCCGAGCAGCACCCCGACGACGCAGTCGTCGCAGGCGATGTCCCGCACCGTGCAGGTGTCGCAGTCGATGAGCACAGCGGCCTCCCAGTGGTGTCGACGGCCTCTCGACGGCCTCGACGCCCTCGGCCCCCGGCAGGTCCGGGGTCATGCTGCGCACGCTAGGAGCGACCCCCGACAACGCCGGTCCGCGCGACCGGGCGGGGCCCCCTCGGATGCACTCAGATGCGCGCGAGCCGGCCCAGCAGGACGCTCGAGGGCACCGGGTGGGCGCCGCTGCGGCGCACCGAGTCCACGACGGCGCGGTCGGACGTCACCACCACCAGCGGCCGGCCCTCCGGCTCCGCCCCGACCAGGGAGCGGATGAGGTCGTCGGCGAGCACGCCGGCGTCGCTGAAGAGCACCCGCACCCCGCGCACCGAGTGCGTCGGCACCCCGGTGATCCCCGCCCCGTCGAAGACGAGCGTGGTCTCGGCACCCGTACGCGCCGCCAGCGGCTGGACCGCGGCGACCAGGCGCTCGCGCTGCGCGGCCAGCGACAGCTCCGGCCACCCCGTCTTGGTGACGTTGTAGCCGTCGACCATGAGGTGCACCTCGGGCAGCGCGAGCAGCCGGTCGAGCGCGGCCGGGTCGGTGACCCGGGCCTTCGGAGCCGCCCCGGTCGCCCCCGCCCCGACCAGCTCCGCGGGCCGCGTCCCGGAATCCCCCGGACGCAGGCCGAGCTCCCGGCGCAGGCCCTCGGCGGCCCCGGCGACGGTGTCGACGAGCAGGGCCAGGCGCGCGTCGTCGGCGCGCCGTGCCTCCACCGAGGCGCGCCGCACCCCGGCCAGCTCGTCGGCGGCACGACGCGCGCGCTCCTCGGCGTGGGCCGCGGCGTCGCGGGCCCGGTCCCGCTCGCGCCGCAGCTCCGCCATCTCGGCGCGCAGCCCGCCCTCGCCCGCGTCGCGCGCGGCCCGCAGCTCGGCGGCCTCGTCCTCGGCGCGCCGCACCCGCGTGCCCTGCTCGCGCAGGCGGGCGCGCAGCTTCGCGATCTCGTCGCGGTTCTCCTCGGCGGTGGCCTCGACCGCGGCGCGGGCCTGCTCGCGGTCCGCGCTGAGCCGCCGCACCTCGCCCTCGAGCTTCTCGACCTTCGCGACCGCGGCGTCACGCTCGGAGCGGGCGCGCGCGGCGTCGGCGCGTTCCCCCAGGCCGCGGACCAGGACCGAGCCCTCGTCCCGGCCCTCGAGCACGGCGACGGCCGCGGCGTGCACGGGGTCGGGGACCTCCGGACGCCACCGCGCGGGCCGCTCCTCGGTCCACCAGCCGACGACGGACGCGGCGAACCCCTCCGCGCTCCCCAGCGCCGTGAGCAGCGGCCCCGCACCCGCCCGGGCCCGCTTCGACGGCGCGAACCGGGACACCGCGCGCACCGGCGGGGGCAGATCGGTGACGGGCATGTGCCCGACGGCCACGGACGCGAGCTCGGCCACCTTGGCCCGCACGGCCTCGGGCGCGCGCTCGAGGAGCTGGACGCGGACGGCGGCCCGGGCGGCCTCGTCGGACGCGTTCCCGGGGGCCTCCCCAGAGGTGGGCGCGTCGGAGGCGGGCGCGTCGTCGGCCGCCGCGGGTGCCCCCGTCGCTGCACCGTCGCCGCCGGCCTCCATGACCGCCCAGGCTAGCCCTGCCGGGGCCACCGTCCGCGCTGGTGAGCCCGGTGCGGCGCGTGCTCGACCCGGGACTGTCGGGGGGCACCCCTAGCGTCCCGCCGCGATGGACGCCCCCGCCCGTCCGGTCACCGGTCCGGACCCCCAGCTCTCGTTCGGCGAGCTCGGCACGCCCCTGTCGGCCGTCACGTTCGTCGTGGTCGACCTGGAGACGACGGGCGGGCCGCCCGACTCGGACGCGATCACCGAGATCGGGGCGGTGAAGGTGCGCGGCGGCGAGATCGTCGGGGAGTTCGCGACGCTCGTCGACCCGGGCGTCGCCGTGCCCCCGCAGATCGTCTCGCTCACCGGCATCACGACGGCGATGGTCCGCGACGCCCCGCGGCTGCCCGCGGTCCTGCCCGGCCTGCTGGAGTTCTGCGCCGGGGCGGTGCTCGTGGCCCACAACGCGCCGTTCGACGTCGGGCACCTGCGCGCGGCCTGCCGGCGTCACGGCCCGTCGTGGCCGCGCCCGGCGGTGGTGTGCACGGCGCGGCTCGGGCGCCGCGTCCTGTCCCGCGACGAGGCGCCGTCGTGCCGGCTCTCGGCCCTGGCGGCGCTCTTCCGCGCGGGCACGCGCCCGATCCACCGCGCGCTGGACGACGCGCGGGCCACCGTCGACGTCCTGCACGGGCTGCTCGAGCGCGTCGGCGGCCGCGGCGTGTCGACGCTCGAGGACCTCCTGGCGCTGCAGGTCGAGGTCAGCCCGGTCCAGCGCGCCAAGCGCCACCTGGCCGACGCCGTCCCCGAGCAGCCGGGCGTCTACCTGTTCCGCGGGCCGGGCGACGAGGTGCTCTACGTCGGCACCAGCGGCGACCTGCGACGACGCGTGCGCTCCTACTTCACCGGCGGCGACAAGCGGGCGCGCATCAAGGAGATGATCGGGCTGGTCGAGCGGGTCGACTGGGTGGTGTGCGCCCACGTCCTCGAGGCCGAGGTCCGGGAGCTGCGCCTGCTCGCCGGGCACGCGCCCCGCTACAACCGGCGCTCGAGCTTCCCGCACCGCGGCTGGTGGGTCGCGCTCACCGACGAGCCCTTCCCGCGGCTCTCGGTGGTCCGCACGCCGCGCGCCGACGCCGTCGGGCCCTTCGGGCGCCGTCCCGACGCCGTGGCGGCGGTCCAGGCCCTGCAGGACGCCCTCCCGCTGCGGCCGTGCACCCAGCGCATCCCGGCGCGCGGCGCCTCCGGGACGCCGTGCGCGCTGCACGAGATGGGCCGGTGCGGGGCGCCGTGCGCGGGTCACGTGGACGTCGCGGCCTACCGGCCCGTGGTCGACGACGCCCGGGCGCTGGTCCGCGGGGCCGACGACACGGGGCTGCGCCGGCTCTCGGCGGCGGTGGGCGACCTCGCGGCCGCCGAGCGCTTCGAGGACGCCGCGGCCCACCGCGACCGCCTCGCCGACCTCGCCGCCGCCCTCGGGCGCGTCCAGCGCCTCTCCGCCGTGGCCGGGGCGCCGGAGATGATCGCCGCCCGCCCGGACGGCGAGCGCGGGTGGGACCTCGCGGTCGTCCGGCACGGACGCCTGGCGGCGGCCGGGCGTGCCCGCCGGGGCGTACCGCCGATGCCGGTGGTCGAGGCGCTCGTGGCCTCCGCCGAGACCGTGCGCCCCGGCGACGGCCCGCTGTGCGGCGCGCCGCCCGAGGAGGTCGCCGTCGTCACCCGCTGGCTCGAACGGCCGGGGACGCGGATGGTCCGCACCACCACCCCGTGGGCGATGCCGGCCGCCGGGGCCGGCGCGTGGGCCGGGTGGGTCGGACGGGCCCGCGAGGCGCGGCGCGAGCCTGCGGGGGCGCCGGGCGAGCCGCCCTAGACTCTCGGCACCCGGGGCCGGGCAGCCGGTCCCCGAGCCACACCCGAGCGACGAGGAGGGCCCGTTGATCACGGCCTTCGTGCTGGTCCACGCCGACGCCGACCACATCCCCGAGACCGCCCAGGCCATCGCGGACCTCGACGGCGTCGCGGAGGTCTACTCCTGCGCCGGCGACGTCGACCTGGTCGCCGTGGTGCGCGTCCGGGAGCACGAGCAGCTCGCGGACGTCATCGCCGGCGGGCTGAGCCGCGTGTCGGGGGTGCGCAGCACGTCCACGCACATCGCGTTCCGCTCCTACTCCTCGAGCGACGACGCCTCGGCGTTCTCGATGGGGCTCGACTAGCTCGTCACGCCCCGGGAGACGGCCTCAGTCACGCACGGCGCGGGCGACCGCCGACCAGCGCTCGAGCAGAGCCCCGGCGGCGCCCGAGTCGACCGCCTCGGCGGCCCGTCGCATGCCGGTCGCCACGCCGGCGTGCAGGTCGGTCATCGCCGTGCCGGTGACCGACTCCTCGTGGGCGGCGAGCGCGGCGCCCGCGTTGAGCAGCACCGCGTCGCGGACCGCTCCGGGCTCGCCCGCGAACACCGCGCGGGCCACCGCGGCGTTGTGGGCGGCGTCCCCGCCCCGCAGCGCCCCGGGGCCGGAGACCGGCACGCCCAGGGCGGTCGGGTCGAGCGTCTCCACCCGCACCCCGCCCGGTCCGGCGTGCCAGACGGTGGTCGTCGTCGCGGTGGTGACCTCGTCGAGCCCGTCGTCGCCCCGCACGACCACGGCGCGGTCCCCGCGGGCGGCGAGCACCTCGGCGAGGATCGGCGCGAAGCGCACGTCGGCGCACCCGATCAGCGCCGCGCCAGGGCGGGCCGGGTTGGTCAGCGGCCCGAGCAGGTTGAACGCGGTCGGGACGCCGAGCTGGCCGCGCACCGGGCCCGCATGGCGCATGGCCGGGTGGAAGACCTGGGCGAAGCAGAACCCGATGCCGACCTCGGCGACGCAGCGGGCGACGGCGTCGGGACCGAGGTCGACCGGCACGCCGAGGGCCTCGAGCACGTCCACCGACCCGCTCTGCGACGACGCGGCGCGCCCGCCGTGCTTGACGACGCGGGCACCGGCCGCGGCCATCACGACGGCCGCCATCGTCGAGATGTTGACGGTGTGCGCGCCGTCGCCGCCGGTGCCGACGATGTCCACCACCGGACCGGGGACGTCGACGGGCCGGGCGTGGGCGAGCATCGCCGTCGCCAGCCCCGCGATCTCCGGCGCCGTCTCCCCCTTGGCGCGCAGGGCCACGACGAAGCCCGCGACCTGCGCGGGCGACGCCTCGCCGGACATCACCTGGTCCATCGCCCACTCGGTGTCGTCCGCGGCGAGGTCGTGGCCCGCCAGCAGGCGCCCGAGCAGGCCCGGCCAGCTCGGTGGCGTCCCCACCGTGGCCGTCACCCGCGGACGGCGGGCGCGGCCCGCTCCCGCAGGACGGTGGCGACGGTCTCGGCGGCGGTCACCGGGTCCAGCGGCTGCACGAGGACCGCGTCGGCCTGCGACCAGGTCGCGAGCCAGTGGTCGTCGCGGCGCCGGACGACGACGATGATCGGCGGCGGGTCGTCGCTCTCGTTCTTGATCTGGCGGCACACCCCCATCCCGCCGGTGGGCTGCGCCTCGCCGTCGAGGACCGCGAGATCGATCTCGCCGGCGTCGAAGGAGCCGAGGACGTCCCCGATGCTGTCCGCCTCGACGAAGCGCAGTCGCGGCAGGTCGGGCGCGGGGCGGCGCCCCACGGCGCTGGAGATGGCCTCGCGCACCTCCGGACGATGGCTCATCACCACGACCGTGAGTGTGGGGCTCGGGGCGGTCATGGGGCGGATGCTATCCGGCGGTGCCCGACGGCACCGAGCCCCACGACCACCCGCCGCGCCACGCCCGGCGATCGGTACGACGAATCGACGTACGACGGCGGGTAGGAGAACCTGCAGGTGAGGGGCGTGCAGGTCGCGACGGGTGCGGACCGTCCCCCGAACATCGCACGATCCGCCCTCGCCCCGACGGGCTGGTGTCGGGCAGAGGTGTCATCATGACGCCCGTGACGACCGCCCAGGGTGCGCCGGCGCCTTCCTTCAGCGCGAGGATTCACTCCCTCAACCGGCCCAACGTCGTGAGCGTGGGGACCATCATCTGGCTCTCCAGCGAGCTGATGTTCTTCGCCGGGCTGTTCGCCATGTACTTCGTCGCGCGCGCGAACGCCACGGAGGGATGGCCACCGGAACCCACCGAGCTCGACGTGCCGTACGCGCTGGTGAACACGATCATCCTCGTGGCCTCCTCGTTCACGTGCCAGTACGGCGTGTTCGCGGCGGAGCGCGGCGACGTGTTCGGCCTGCGCCGCTGGTACGCGATCACGTTCGTGATGGGCACGATCTTCGTGCTCGGGCAGGTCCTCGAGTACCACACGCTCGTCACCGAGCACGCGACGACGATCTCCAGCAGCTCCTACGGGTCGGTCTTCTACATCACGACCGGGTTCCACGCGCTGCACGTCACGGGCGGTCTGATCGCGTTCATCCTGCTCATAGCCCGCACGTTCCTCAGTCGGTTCACACCGGCGCAGGCCACGGCGGCGATCGTCGTCTCGTACTACTGGCACTTCGTGGACGTGGTCTGGATCGGCCTGTTCGCGGTCATCTACTTCATCCGCTGACCCGTGTCGGCGACCCCGCAAGCCCCGCAGGACCAACCGCACCACCACCGAGGAGAGCTCGAGGTTGGGCACCCGATGAGTGACGAGAAGCCGCGATCCGCCCCCACCCGGGCACGTCGCGGGACGAAGATGCGCCGGCGCCTGTCCGGGATGCTGGCCCTGGGCGTCGCGCTGGTCGCCGTCGGCGGCCTGTACACGGTGTTCACCCCGGAGCCGGACCAGGCGCTCGCGGCCGACCCCGCGATCGTGCGCGAGGGCCAGCAGATCTACGACAACTCCTGCATCACGTGCCACGGCACGAACCTGCAGGGCGTGGAGGGGCGCGGCCCCAGCCTCATCGGCGTCGGCGAGGCCTCGGTCTACTACCAGGTCTCCACCGGCCGGATGCCGCTCGCGGCCCAGGGTGCGGCGGCCGAGCGGAAGCCCCCGCGATTCGACGAGGCCCAGATCGACGCCCTCGGGGCGTTCATCCAGGCCAACGGCGGCGGTCCGGTGACGCCCGAGGAGAGCGGCGAGGCGCTGCGCGGCCGCGACCTCGGTCGCGGCGGTGAGCTCTTCCGCCTCAACTGCGCGTCGTGCCACAACTTCACCGGCCGTGGCGGCGCGCTGTCCCAGGGCAAGTTCGCGCCGAACCTCGACCCGGCGAGCGAGTCGCAGATCTACGCGGCGATGCTCTCGGGCCCGGCCAACATGCCCACCTTCGCCGACACGCAGCTCTCCCCCGAGGAGAAGCGCGACATCATCGGCTACATCAAGTCGGTGGGCGCCGCGAACCCCGCGAAGAACCCCGGCGGCGCGGAGCTCGGTGGCTTCGGCCCCGTACCGGAGGGTGTCGTCGCGTTCTTCGTCGGTCTCGCCGCCCTCATCGGTATCTCTCTGTGGATCGGATCCCGCCAGTGAGCACGCGCCCCGCTGACCACGGCGCCAACGCGCCCACCGAGCCCCACCCCTCGGACGCCACCCCGCGCATCCCGTCGGACGACGAGCTCGCCCGGATGAGCACCGACGACCTCGTCCGTCTGGGCAACCAGATCGACGACCTCGAGGTCGTCTCGGACCGCGAGCGGTTCCCCGTGCCCGGCACCCGCGCCGAGAAGCGGGCCGAGCGCCAGGTCGCGGGCTGGTTCATCATCGCCGCCCTGGCGGGCGTCGCCTTCCTCGTGGCGTTCATCGCCTGGCCCTGGGAGTACCGAGGGCCCGGCGAGGAGGGAGGCATGCTCTATTCCCTCTACACGCCGGTCATCGGGTTCCTCTTCGGCCTCTCGGTGTTCGCGGTGGGCATGGGCGTGATCGCCTACTCGAAGAAGCTCCTGCCCGAGGACCTGACGATCCAGCAGCGTCACGACGGCCGGTCCTCCGAGGTCGACCGCCGCACCGCGGCCGCCCGCCTCGTCCAGACGGGTCAGCAGAGCGGCATCACGCGCCGCAAGCTCGTCTACCGGTCGATCGGTGCCGCCGGCGGGGTGCTCGGCCTCGGCGTGCTGGTGGCCGCCTTCGGGGGGCTCGTCAAGAACCCGTGGAAGGAGGGGCCCAACTCGCCCCTGCTCATCACGGGGTGGCACTCCGAGGACGGCGAGCGCGTCTACCTGCGGCGCGACACCGGTGAGTCCGAGCAGGTCGTGCTCGTGCGCCCCGGTGACCTCGCCCCGGGCGCGATCGAGACGGTCTACCCGTTCAAGGAGTCCCAGCGCTCGCACCCGGAGGAGCTCGCCGAGGAGCTCCACTCGGCCGACTCGCCCGTGATGCTCATCCACCTGCGGCCCGACGTCACCGTCATCAAGCGGGCCGGCCAGGAGGACTTCAACTACGGGGCGTTGTTCGCCTACTCCAAGATCTGCAGCCACATGGGCTGCCCCACGTCGCTGTACGAGGACCAGACCAACCGCATCCTCTGTCCCTGTCACCAGTCGCAGTTCCAGGCGAACGAGTACGCCAAGCCCGTCTTCGGCCCGGCGACCCGTCCACTGGCGCAACTGCCGATCTCGGTGGACGATCAGGGGTATCTGTACGCGCGCAGCGACTTCATCGAACCGGTGGGTCCGGCGTTCTGGGAGCGAAGCTCATGAGTGCGATCACCACACCCACCCGTAGAGGCGGCGGCACGGCGATGAAGCTCGCCGGCACCGCCGCTGACGAGGCGGACAGCCGGTTCCACCCCGCCGGGCCCCTCCGTCGTCAGATCAACAAGGTCTTCCCCACGCACTGGTCGTTCATGCTGGGCGAGATCAACATGTACGCCTTCATCGTGCTGCTGATCTCGGGCACCTGGCTGGCGGTCTTCTACGACCCCTCGATGACCGAGGTCACCTACAGCGGCGTGTTCCAGCCGCTGCAGGGCGTCTCCATGAGCCGGGCGTACGAGTCGACGCTGGACATCTCGTTCGAGGTCCGCGGCGGCCTGTTCATCCGCCAGGTCCACCACTGGGCCGCGCTGCTCTACGTCGCGGCGATGATCGCGCACATGATGCGGACGTTCTTCACCGGAGCGTTCCGCCGCCCGCGCGAGACCAACTGGGCCCTCGGCGTCGTCCTGCTGCTCACCGGCATGATCGAGGGCTTCATCGGCTACTCGCTGCCCGACGACCTGCTCTCCGGCACCGGCATCCGCACGGGCGTCTCGGCGATCGTCATGTCGATCCCCGTGATCGGCACCTGGTTGCAGTTCGCGATCTTCGGCGGCGAGTACCCGGGCGACATCATCATCCCGCGTCTGTACATCGTCCACGTCTTCCTGCTGCCCGGGATCATCACCGCGGTCATCGCGGTGCACGTGGCACTGGTGTGGTTCCAGAAGCACACCCAGTTCCCCGGCCCGGGCCGCACCGAGCGCAACGTCGTCGGCGTCCGCATCCTGCCGACGTTCGCCACCAAGGCCGGCGGCTTCACCGTCGTCTCGGTGGGCCTCATGGCGGCGATGGGCGGCATTTTCCAGATCAACCCGATCTGGAACCTCGGCCCGTACAACCCGGCCAAGGTCTCAGCGGGCTCGCAGCCCGACTGGTACATGGCCGTGTTCGACGGCGCCGTCCGACTGTGGCCGTCGTGGGAGATGTACCTGTTCGGCCGGTACACGATCCCCGCGATCTTCTTCCCGGCCGTGATCGGCATGGGCATCCTCACCACGCTGCTCGCGCTCTACCCGATGATCGAGCGCAAGCTGACCGGCGACGACGCCCACCACAACCTGCTGCAGCGCCCGCGTGACGTCCCGGTGCGGACGGCCACCGGCATGATGGCCATGGCCTTCTACTTCTGGCTGGTCGTGGCGTGCGGCAACGACATCATCGGCTACACGTTCGACATCTCCCTGAACGTGATGACGTGGATCGGGCGCATCGGCCTGCTCGTGCTCCCGCCGCTCGTCTACTTCGCGACCTACCGGATCTGCCTGGGCCTCCAGCGCGGCGACCGCGAGGTGCTCGAGCACGGCATCGAGACCGGGCACATCAAGCGCCTGCCGCACGGTGAGTTCGTCGAGGTGCACCAGCCGCTGGGTGGCGTCGACGAGCACGGCCACGCCGTCCCGCTCGCCTACCAGGGCGCCAAGGTGCCGAAGCGCATGAACGACCTCGGCGCCGCGGGCCAGCCCCTCAAGGGCGGCTGGTTCCGTCCGGACCCGGCCGACGAGCAGGAAGCCCTCACCGGTGGTCACGGTGGCGGCGACCCGCTGGAGGTCGAGCCCGGCGAGCAGCGCGAGCTCGCCGGCCGCCCGGACGCCGGGCGCCCGCGCGACATCCAGGAGTAGATCGTCCGCACGACACGGGCCGGGAGCGTCATCGACGCTCCCGGCCCGTCGTCGTTGTCGGGTCCTCCCCCGGCGCCCGGACGCCGGGAGGGCGTGCACCGCTGGTGCAAGCCCTGCGTCCACGCTGGCACTGAACGCCAGGATCGCCACAGCGTCGCTCGAGCGACACGCCGAGGACAGCGCGGCGGGCTCGTGAGCGGCTCCGGGTGGACGGGAGAGGCGCCCACCCATGCCCTGAGCGCCTCACAGGGCCTCTGAGGCCACGGCCAGCTCGCTCACCGGGGACGGGCGCGGGTGCCGCGGGGCTCGTCATCCGGTCGCGCTCTGCTCCTGCGGCTCGCCGGGCACCTGGTGCTCGTCGCTCGGGGTCAAGCTCAGCGACCTCCGCGCCGCTCGACCTCCGTCGCCGACGGCCCGCGGGCCGCCGGCCCCAGACCCTCGATCAGCAGGCGAGAACACACCGTCCGAGTGCCGCTGCCGGGGCCTCTCGACCTGGTGATCTCCCGACCGAGCGCGCCCGCCGGGCCCCGCTGACACGAACGCGCCGTTCGCACGCATAGAAGCAGCGAACGGCGCGTTCGCTCCACCGACCCCGCCCGCCCGACCCAGGCGCACACACACCACAGCCCCGCTCCGGCGGACGGAGCGGGGCTGTGGGGGCGTCTGAGGGCCTGTGAGGGCCTGTGAGGGCCTCCGAGAGACCCGCGGGCGACCTAGTGCGCCGAGGGACCCGCGTGGTACTCGAACACGAGGCCGCAGATGGCGATGATGAGGGCGACGCCGGCGAGGACGATCAGCCACCACTGCCACAGCGCGATGCCGAAGCCCGTGAGGGCGGTGCCGCCCGCGACGGCGATGGGCCAGTAGCTCCCGGGGCTGAAGAAGCCCAGGTCGCCGGCGCCGTCGGACACCTCGGCCTCGGGGTTGTCCTCGGGCCGCTCCTCGAGCCGCCGGGCGACGAAGCGGAAGTACGTGCCGACGATGAGGGTCAGGCCGCCGGTCAGCGTCAGGGCGACGATGCCGACCTCCTCGCCCGAGAGGATGCCGTACACGATCGCGCAGACGAAGCAGAAGACCGTGAGGATCTCGAAGATGCGGGATTCGACCTTCACCGGGTCCTCGCTCTCGACAGGGTGGGGCGGGCGGTCACTTGAACGCCTGCCGGGCGGTCGGGTCCGGGTTGGCGGGCTGCGTGGTGATCGACTCGGGGTTGCAGAGCTCGCCGCAGTTCATCGCCGCGAGGGCGGCGTTGGTGGTGAAGCCCTGCCCCGTCTGCGGGTCGATCCGCTGGCGGATCTGGAGGAACTGCTCGAACTGCGCCGGCGGCAGCGCCCGGACCTCGAAGTTCATCATCGAGTGGTAGGCGCCGCAGAACTCCGCGCAGCGGCCGACGAAGGCACCGGGACGCTCGATCCGGTCGATGACCCAGGTGTTCTTCTGGTCGTTCTCCTCCGGGTACGGCATGACGTCGCGCTTGAAGAGGAACTCCGGCACCCAGAAGGAGTGGATGACGTCCTTCGACTCCTGGGTGAACGCGATCGGCCGGTCGACGGGCAGCACCAGGATCGGCACGGAGGTCGTGGTGCCGACGACGGAGGCCGGGAGCCCGTTGGGCGCGATGGTCTGCGGATAGCCGAACTCCCAGTTCCACTGGAACCCGGTGATCGTCACCTGCAGTTCGTTGCCCTCCGCATCGCGGTCGACGACGTTCTGCACGACGACGGTGAAGTAGAAGAGCACCGCGACGATCACCAGCGGCACGACCGTGAGCACGAGCTCGAGCGGCAGGTTGTACTGGAACTGGCGCGGGAGGTCGGACGCGCCGGCGCGCTTGCGGTGGAAGGCGACGGTCCAGGCCGTGAGACCCCACACGATGACGCCGACGACCAGGGCGGCGACCGCGGCCCAGGTCCAGAGCGTGCGCATCTGCGTGGCCTCGGGCGTGACGCCGACCGGCCAGCCGAAGCGGAGGACCTCGTCCACCGAGCACCCGGAGGTGGTCACCGCCACGACGACGGCGGCCGCAGTCAGTCCCAGCACCCGGCGTGCGCGCCCGGTGCGGGCCCGGGGCGGCGTCCCATCTCGGCGCACTGCTGCTGCCTTCCTCCTCGCACGGTGCACGCCGTCCGACCAGGGGCCGAGGACGGCTCCGGAGGGTGCGGCGAGCGGCCCGGCGACCCGGGCCCCGACGTCGGAGCGGAGACTATCCGAGCGAGCCACTACGCGCTGTCGGAGGGGCGCGCGGGGTGTCACGGAGCGGCACATCGCGGTCGTCATACTGAGCGCATCCCGCCCGTCGGGGCGGTGGCGTGGCCCCGGAACCGGAGGTGTCAGCGGACGCGTGTGCGGCCTGATGGGATTGATCACGCCCGGCGGTGAGGGCGCGGCGCGTGCCGACGCGGTGCGGGCGAGCCTCGAGTGCATGCGCCACCGCGGGCCGGACGAGTCCGGCGTGTGGCACGACGACGACGTGGCGCTGGGGTTCAACCGGCTCTCGATCATCGACGTCGAGGGCTCGCACCAGCCGCTGACCTACGCGAGCGATCGCTACCGCATCGTCTTCAACGGCGAGATCTACAACTACCTCGAGCTGCGCGAGGAGCTGGCGCGCGACCACGGCGCACGGTTCGTCACCGACGGGGACACCGAGGCCATCGTCGCGGCCTACGACGTCTGGGGTCCCGACGCGGTCCGCCGCCTGCGCGGCATGTTCGCGTTCCTGATCTGGGACACCCACGAGCGCGTGCTCTTCGGCGCCCGTGACCCGTTCGGCATCAAGCCCCTCTTCGTCTCCGCCGGCCCGCACGGCGTGGCCTTCGCCAGCGAGAAGAAGAGCCTGCTCGACCTGGCGAAGGGCCTCGGCGAGCCGACCACCGCGCCCGACCCGACCGCGCTGCAGCACTACCTGCAGCTGCAGTACGTGCCGGAGCCGCTCTCGCTGCACCGCTCGATCCGCCGCGTCGAGTCGGGGACGAGCTTCACCGTCTCCCCCGGCGAGCCGATGGCGACGGAGCGCTACTTCGTCCCGACCTTCGACGAGAAGCCGGTCGACGACGAGGCCCGCGTGCACGCCGAGATCACCGAGGTCCTGCGCGACTCGGTGGCCAAGCACATGCGCGCCGACGTCACCGTGGGCGCGTTCCTCTCCGGGGGCATCGACTCCACGGTCATCGCCGCGCTCGCCAAGGAGCACAACCCGGACCTCATCACCTTCACCACGGGCTTCGAGCGCGACGGCTACTCCGAGGTCGACGTCGCCCACGAGTCGGCCGAAGCGATCGGCGTGCGCCACGTCGTCCGCACCGTCACCGCCCAGGAGATGATGGACGCGCTGCCGCTCATCGTCTGGTACCTCGACGACCCGGTGGCCGACCCCGCGCTGGTCCCCCTGTGGTTCGTGGCCCGCGAAGCCCGCAAGCACGTGAAGGTCGTGCTCTCCGGCGAGGGCGCCGACGAGCTGTTCGGCGGCTACACGATCTACAAGGAGCCGCTCTCGCTCGCGCCGTTCGAGAAGCTGCCCGGGGCGGTGCGCAAGCTCGCCGGGTCGCTGTCGGCGAAGCTGCCCGACGGCATGCGCGGCAAGGACCTCCTGCGCCGCGGCGCGCTCCCCCTCGAGGAGCGCTACTACGGCAACGCGCGCATCTTCCGCAACGACCAGCTCGCCGCGGTCCTGCGCGGGCACGACCCCGAGCTCTCGCACGTCGACATCACCGCCCCGCTCTACGCCGACTCGGGCTCCTGGGACCCGGTGGCGCGGATGCAGCACGTCGACCTCTTCACCTGGCTGCGCGGCGACATCCTCGTCAAGGCCGACAAGATGACGATGGCCAACTCCCTCGAGCTGCGCGTGCCGTTCCTCGACAAGGAGGTCTTCGAGGTCGCGTCGCACCTGCCGACCGACCAGAAGGTCGCCCACGGCACCACGAAGTACGCGCTGCGCCGGGCGATCGAGGGCATCGTGCCGCCCCACGTGCTGAACCGCCGCAAGCTCGGGTTCCCGGTGCCGATCCGCCACTGGCTCGCCCACGACATGCTCGAGTGGGCCCGGGAGATCGTCCGCGACTCCCAGACCGACGCGATCCTCGACAAGGCCGCCGTGCTGCGCCTCATCGACGACCACCGCGCCGGCCCCGTCGACCACTCGCGGCGGATCTGGACGATCCTGGTGTTCATGCTCTGGCACGGCATCTTCGTCGAGGAGCGCATCCGCCCCGCGATCCCGGAGCCGAACTACCCGGTGTATGCGTGAACGTGCCGGACGTAACGGTGCGGTCCCTCTGATGGCGGCTTTCACCTAGGGTCGAACGTTGGTCCGAAGGACGTACCGCCAGCGAGAGGCATCCATGGACGTACTGGGAATCGGCAACGCGATCGTCGACGTGTTGTTCCGCAGCGACGACGACACCATCCGCGGGCACGACCTGCCCAAGGGCGGGATGACGCTCATCGACGAGGCCCAGGCCGAGAAGCTGTACGCCGAGGCGGGCGACACCACCGAGCGCTCCGGCGGCAGCGTCGCGAACACCATCGCCATCGCGGCCGCGCTCGGCGGGGACACGGGTTACGTCGGCAAGGTGTCGGACGACCGCCTCGGCGGCTCGTTCACCGACTCGATCCGCTCGCACGGTGTCGCGTTCACGACGCCGGCGCTGTCCGGGAGCCCGGCGACCGCTCGGTGCCTGATCATGGTGACGCCCGACGGCGAGCGCACGATGTCGACGTTCCTCGGTGCCTGCACGGCGCTGGGGCCCGACGACATCGAGCAGGACGAGGTCGCCGGCAGCAAGGTCAGCCTGATCGAGGGCTACCTCGCCGACACCGAGCACGCCCGCCGGACGATCGGCAAGATCGTCGACGCCGCGGCGAAGAGCGACGCGAAGGTCGGCCTGACGCTCTCGGACGCCGGCTGTGTCGACCGCCACCGCGAGTACTTCCGCGAGCTGTGCCGCGAGAACGTCGAGATCCTCATCGCCGACGAGGACGAGGTCGCGGCGCTCGTCGGGGACGACCCGATCGAGGGCCTGCTGCGCGACCAGGGCGGCAACTGCGAGGTCGTCGTCGTCACCCACGGCCCGAAGGGCTCGACGATCTACGGCCTCGGCGGCTCCCGCGAGGAGGTGGAGGCGCGCCCGGCCGACGAGCTCGTCGACACCACGGGTGCCGGCGACGCCTACGCGGGCGGCTTCCTCTACGGCTGGACCCGCGGGCTCGACGTCGGGGTGGCCGGCCGGATCGGCTCGGTCGCCGCCTCGCACGTCGTCGCCCAGTTGGGGGCGCAGCCCCCGGAGGACCTGCGGCAGAAGGTCGCCGCGGAGGTCCCCGACCTGTAGCACCCCGGACACACGACGGCCCCGGACCTCGATCGAGGTCCGGGGCCGGTGTGCGTTCTCAGACCGTGCTGTCGGATCAGTTGAAGCTGTCGCCGCAGGCGCAGGACCCGCCGGCGTTGGGGTTGTCGATCGTGAACCCCTGCTTCTCGATGGTGTCGACGAAGTCGATGACCGCACCCTGCAGGTACGGCGCGCTCATGCGGTCGACGGAGACGGTCAGCCCGTTGAAGTCGACGTTGAGGTCGCCGTCGAGGCTGCGGTCGTCGAAGAAGAGCTGGTACTTGAGACCCGCGCACCCGCCCGGCTGGACCGCGATGCGCAGCGACATGTCGTTGCGGCCCTCCTGGTCGAGCAGGGCCTTCGCCTTGCCGGCGGCGGAGTCGGTCAGCTCGACACCGTGCGCGGCCTCGGTGACCGCGGACGGCGCGGTCGGGTTCTCGACGGTCATGGTTCTCCCTTGAGCTCCCGGGACGGACGCTGTGCACTACCCGCTGCGCACAACCCGGTCGCGGTGCCGTGTGTTCCTTCGGGGCGCCACATGATCTCGAAGGCCCCGCGGCCGGTCTCCATCGTCGCACACGTCGGGCGTGTGCTCATGCGTGCGCGCGCTCACCCCGGCTACCCGGGAGGACGCGCCCCCCACCGCTTGGCGACGCCCTCGGCGAGATCGGCCAGCCGGGCGGCGGGCTCGGCGAGGGCGGCCTCGACGGAACCCGCGTCCGCGGCGACCGAGTAGACGCCCTCGAGCCCGGCCTCCAGGGCCTCCCCCGTGCTCATGTCCACCTGGCCGGCCAGCGCGATACACGGGACGCCCTGCTCACGGGCCCGCGCGGCCACCACCGAGACGAGCTTGCCGTGCAGCGACTGGGCGTCGAGGCGTCCCTCACCGGTGACCACGAGGTCGGCGCGGGCGAGGGCCTCGTCGAGGCCCGCGACCTCGCGGACCAGCTCCCCGCCGGCGACCCTGCGGGCCCCGAGCGCCGCGAGCGCCACGCCCAGCCCGCCGGCGGCGCCGGCCCCGGGGAGGTCGGCGAGGCCGTCGCCCAGCACCGCCGCCCACGCCGTCAGCGCCGCGTCGAGGGCGGCCACGGTGTCCTCGTCAGCACCCTTCTGGGGGCCGAACACCGCCGCGGCGCCCTCCGGGCCGGTCAGCACGTGGTCGACGTCGGCGGCCACGACGAGGTCGATGCCCTCGAACCGCGCCCGGACATCCGCGAGTCCGTCGAGGCGGGCGGCCCGCGCGAGGGCCCCGCCACCGTCGGGCAGGGCGTCCCCGTCGGCGTCCCGGGCCACCGCGCCGAGCGCGGCCAGCATCCCGGCCCCGCCGTCGGTGCAGGCGGAGCCGCCGAGCCCGACGACGATCGCGGACGGCCCGTGCCCGGCGGCTGCTGCCATGAGCTCGCCCACGCCCCGGCTCGTCGCCGACGCCGCGGTGCGCGGCGTGCGCTCGTCGACGAGGTGCAGCCCGCAGGCCGACGCCGACTCGACGTACGCGGTCCCGTCCAGCTCCAGCCACGTCGCCGAGGTCGGCGCCCCGAGCGGACCCGTGACCTCCACCTCGTGCCGGGTGCCGCCGCGCGCGGTGTGCAGGACCTCGACGAACCCGGTACCGCCGTCGGCCAGCGGGAGCAGGACGGCGGTGTCCTCCGGCTCGCTCCGGGCCCACCCCTCGGCCATCGCCGTGGCCGCCTCGGCCGCGGTCAGACTGCCGCCGAAGGAGTCAGGAGCGAGCAGCACACGCATACGGCGCACCGTAGGGGTCTCGCGGTCTGGGGAGGCCTGTCCGGGTGCCCTATTCTGGGAACGTGAACTTCTTGCGCCGTGGCACCTCGACCGGGACGGGCTCCGAGCCCGACGACGCCACGACCACCGAGGCCGACGACCGCGAGACGGTCGTCGTCGGCGAGCGCGGTGGACGCCAGACCACCGGCAAGGGACGCCCGACGCCGGCCCGTCGCGACGCGCAGGGCAAGCGGCGCGGACCGGTGGCGCCGGCCCCCAAGACCCAGCGCGAGGCCATGAAGCGCGCGCGGGCGCTGCGCGGCACCAAGGACGACCGCCGCAAGGCCTCCGCGGACCGCCGCAAGCGCATGATGGCCGGCGACGACTCGGTGCTGCTGCCCCGCGATCGCGGGCCCGCCCGCGCCTACGCGCGCGACCTCGTCGACGCCCGGCGCAACCTCATGGGCCTCTTCATGCCCCTGGCCGTCGTCATCTTCGTGACGGTGATCGTCCCGATCCCCCAGGTGCAGACCGCCGGCAGCCTGATCTGCCTGGTCATGCTCGTGATGATGGCGCTCGAGGGCGTCATGCTCGGCCGCTACGTCGTGACGCGGGTGCGCGCGAAGTTCCCGGACGAGCAGGTCGGCGGCCTGTCCTACGGCTGGTACGCGTTCACGCGCGCCACCCAGCTGCGCCGCCTGCGGATGCCCGCGCCCCGGGTGGCCCGCGGCACCGCGATCGCCTGAGGGCGACCCTGCGCACGCTGGTCCTCGGCGGGACGCGCTCGGGCAAGTCCGCGTACGCCGAGGGGATGCTCGACGCCGACGCGCCGGTGCTCTACGTCGCCACCGCCCGCGGTGTCGACCCGGCCGCCGACCCCGAGTGGGCCGACCGCGTCGCCGAGCACCGCGCCCGCCGGCCCGCCGGGTGGCGGACGGTGGAGGACGCCGACCTCCCGGCGATACTCGACGCGCACCCCGGCGAACCCGTGCTCGTCGACGACCTCGCCACCTGGGTGACGGGGCTGCTCGACGACGCCGGCTGGGAGCGCGACGCGCCGTCGGTCGACGCGGCACGCGCGTCGCTGACGGCGGCGGTCGGACGCTTCGCCGGGACGCTGGTGCTCGTGTCGGCCGAGGTCGGGCTGGGCGTCGTGCCCTCGACGAGCGCCGGACGCCGCTTCCGGGACGAGCTCGGCGCGGTGAACCAGGCGCTCGCGGCGGTGTGCGACGAGGTGTGGCTGCTCGTGGCCGGGGTGCCCCTGCGTCTGCGCTGACCGGCTACGGTCGCGCCGAAATCGTCGTGTCGAGGAGGAGGAACCGCGTGCACCCGGTCGCCAGCTCGGCCCCGGCGGGTGTCGCGCCCCCCGACGAGACCGCCCGCGAGGAGGCCCGCGCGGCGCTGCCCGGCGGGAGCTACGGGCGCCTCGAGGAGCTCGCCGCGTGGCTCGCCGCCTGCCAGGGGCGGGCGCCGGCCCGGGCGCCGCGGCGGGTGCGGGCGGTGCTGTTCGCCGCCGACCACGGGATCGCCGCCGCCGGTGTCTCCGCCCACGCGCCCGGCGAGACCGTGGCGCGGGTGGCCGCCGCGCGCGACGGCTCGGGCGCGGTGGCCCGGTTCGCCGAGGCCGCGGGCGCCGGGCTGCGGGTCGTCGACGTCGGGCTGGCCACGCCGGTGCCCGGGGACGCGCGCGACGACCGCGCCGTGGTGCGCGGCGGCGGTCGCCTCGACCTCGAGGACGTGCTGACCGCCGACCAGGCCGCGGCCGCGCTGCGCGCCGGGCGCGAGGTGGCCGACGAGGAGGTCGACGAGGGCGCCGACCTGCTCGTCGCCGGTGAGCTGGCCGTCGGCGTCAGCACCCCCGTCGCCGTGCTCGCGGCCGCGATGACCGGGCGCGAGCCCGTGGCCGTCGTGGGGCGTGGCAGCGGGATCGACGACCGCGCGTGGATGGTCAAGGCCGCGGCGGTCCGCGACGGGCTGCGGCGCGCCCGGGCGGTGGGCCGCGATCCCCAGGGCCTGCTGCGGGTCGCCGGCGGCGCCGACCTGGCCGCGCTCGTCGGGTTCCTCTCCCAGGCCGCCCGTCGCCGGACCCCGGTGCTGCTCGACGGCGCGGCGACGGCCGTGGCCGCGCTGCTCGCCGACACCGAGGTCCCGGGCGCGCGCGCCTGGTGGACGGCGGGCACACGGTGCACCGAGCCCGCGCAGGCCTTCGCGCTCGACGTCCTGGGACTCGAGCCGCTGCTGGACCTGTCGATGCGCGCCGGTCAGGGCACCGGGGCGCTGACCGCGGTCGGGCTCGTGCGCGCCGCGGTGTGCGTCGGCTGAGGTGCCCGGCCCCTTCCGCGGCGGGGTGACGCTGGCCGTCGCGATGTTCACGGTCGTGCCCCTGCACGCGCGGCGGATCGACCGGCCCGCCGCCGCCGTGGCGCTCGCGGTGGTCCCGGTCGTGGGCGTGGTGCTCGGCGCCCTGCTGGGCGCCGGCGCCGCGGGCCTGGTCGCCGGCGGGGCGCCGGGGCTGCTCGCGGGGCTCGTGGTCGTCGGTCTCGGGGCGGCGGCGACCCGCGGGCTGCACCTCGATGGCCTCGCGGACCTCGCCGACGGGCTCGGCAGCCACGGCGACGCGGCGCGCACGCTGGCGGTGATGCGGGACCCGGGCACCGGCGCGTTCGCGGTCATCTGGCTGGTCGTGGTGCTCGGGATCCAGGCCACGGCGTTCGGGGCGCTGGCGGAGCGGGGCGTGGTGGCCGCGGTCGTCGGGGGCGCGCTGGCCCTGGGGCTGGGGCGCGCCGCGTTCGCCTGGGTGGCGCGGCGGGGCGTGCCCGCGGCGTCCCCGGACGGGCTCGGTGCCCTGGTCGCCGGGACCCAGCCGGCGTGGCGGGCGGCGGTGTGGGCGGTGGTGCTCGCCGGCGCCGCGTTCCCGGTGCTGGGGCTCCGCGCGGTGGTCGCGGCCCTGCTGGCGGCGGTGGTCGTCGTCCTCGTCGCGGCTCACGCCCGCCGGCGCCTCGGGGGCGTGTCGGGCGACGTGTTCGGCGCCTGCGCCGAGCTCGCCGCCACCGTCGCCCTCGCGGTGCTCGCCGTCGCCTGACGCAACGAACGCGCCGTTCGCTGCTTCTAGGCACGCAAAGTCCCCGTTGATCGCCCAGCGGCGTCGCGCCGAGAAGGCGTCGCCTGGAGCGAACGGCCCGTTCGTACGCATAGAAGCAGCGAACGACCCGTTCGCTCCACCAGGCGAACGGCGCGCGTCAGCGCAGGCGCGTCATCCAGCCCCGGGTGTCCGGGGCCGCGCCGCGCTGGATGGCGGTGAGGCGCTCGCGCAGGCGCTGGGTCATCGCGCCCGGCTTGCCGTCGGCGATGTCGTACTCGCCGCCCTCGTACTTCACGGTGCCGACCGGGGTGATGACCGCGGCGGTGCCGCAGGCGAACACCTCGGTGAGGCGCCCGGCGGCGTTCTCCTTCTCCATCTCGTCGGTGGAGATCCGGCGCTCGCTGACCGTCGCGCCCTCCTCCTCGGCGAGCTCGAGCAGCGAGCGGCGGGTGACGCCGGGCAGCAGCGAGCCGGAGAGCTCGGGGGTGACGACCTCGACGTTGCCCGAGGGGTCGGTGAACACGAAGAAGAGGTTCATGCCCCCCATCTCCTCGATCCACCGGTGCTCGAGGGCGTCGAGCCAGACCACCTGGTCGCACCCCTGCGCCGACGCCTGGGCCTGCGCGGCGAGCGAGGCCGCGTAGTTGCCGCCGCACTTGGCCTCGCCGGTGCCGCCGGGCACGGCGCGGACGTAGTCGGTGGACAGCCAGACGGTCACCGGGGCCAGGCCGCGCGGGAAGTACGCGCCGGCCGGGGACGCGATGAGCATGTAGAGGTACTCCTCGCTCGGGCGCACGCCGAGCCCCGACGAGGAGCCGATCATGAAGGGCCGCAGGTAGAGCGAGTCCTCCCCGCCCGCGGCCGGCACCCAGCGCTCGTCGACGGCGAGCAGCTCCTCCAGCGAGCCGAGGAACAGTTCCTCGGGCAGCGGGGGCATCGCCAGGCGCTCGGCCGAGCGGGCCATGCGCTCCGCGTTCGCCGTCGGGCGGAACGCGTGGATCGAGTCGTCGGCCCAGCGGTAGGCCTTGAGCCCCTCGAAGATCGTCTGGCTGTAGTGGAGCACGACCGCGGCCGGGTCCATCGACAGTGCCTGGTACGGCCCGACGGTCGCGTCGTGCCATCCGCGCGCGGCGTCCCAGGAGATCGTCACCATGTGGTCGGTGAAGAACTTCCCGAACCCGGGTGCGGCGAGTACCTCCGCCACACGCTCCGCGGTCGCCGGGGCGGGGTGCGGGGTGTGGGCGAAGGCCGTACTCATGGTTCCAGCCTAGTCCGACGGGGCAAGACCGATCGCCGCCCGCGTCACCAGGCCGGCGACCCGTCCGTCGCGCACCAGCCAGGCCGCGTCGGCCCCGTCCAGACGGGTGCGCGCGTCCTCGACCCCCTCCCCCGCGCCGAGGCTCGGCGGCTCCGGGCGGACGTGGTGGCGCACCGGGTCGCCGTCGGGCAGACCGTCCAGATCCGCCGCCCTCACGGCGCCGAGGATCTCCGACGGGGCCGCCGCGCCGTCGGGCCGGTCGTGGGTCACGGGGGCGGGGCCGGGCGTCCCGGCGAGCGCCGCCCGGGCCCGCCCCACCGTCCAGGACGCGCGCACGACCGGCACCGCGACGACCGGCAGGTCGCCCACCAGCGGCCCCGGGACGTCCGCGTCCGGCTCGTCGAGGAAGCCGAGCCGTCGCAGCCAGCCGTCGTCGAAGTACTTCGAGAGGTAGGCCCGCCCGGAGTCGGGGGCGATCGCGACGACCACGTCGTCGGGACCCAGGTCGCGGGCCGCGACCAGCGCCCCCGCCACGGCCGTCGCCGACGAGCCCCCGAGAAGCAGGCCCTCCTCGCGGGCCAGGCGGCGGGCGGTGTGCATCGTCGTGCGGTCGTCGACGCGCACGATCTCGTCGGCCACCGACCGGTCCCAGTTGGCGGGCCAGGGGTCGTCGACGGTGTCGGGGTGGCGGTAGTGGCCGATCGCCTCGACGTAGTACGGGCTGCCGTCCCCGCCGCCGTAGGCCGAGGTCACGGGGTCGACGCCGACGACGCGCACCGGACCCCGCTCCTTGAGCGCCGCGCCGGTGCCCGACAGCGTGCCGCCGGTGCCGATGCCCGCGACGAAGCAGGTCACGCGGCCGCCGGTCTGCTCCCAGATCTCGGGCGCGGTGGTGTCGTGGTGGGCCCGGGGGTTGGCGGGGTTGCCGTACTGGTCGGCGAGCCAGCCGCCGGGCGTCTCCTGGGCGATCCGCGCCGCGAGGTTGATGACGTGGCGCGGGTCGTCGCGGCGCAGTCCTCCCGGCGTCAGCACCACATCGGCGCCGTAGGCGCGCAGCGCGGCGATCTTCTCGGCGGCCGTGGTGTCGGGGACGACGATGAGCGTGCGGTAGCCGAGGAAACCGCCGACCAGCGCCAGGCCGATCCCGGTGTTGCCCGAGGTGCCCTCGACGATCACCCCGCCCGGGCCCAGCGCCCCGGAGCGCTCGGCGGCGCGGACCATCCACAGCGCCGCGCGGTCCTTGACGCTCCCGCCGGCGTTCTGCCACTCCGCCTTGACGTAGATCGTCGGCGCCAGGCCCTCGGTCACCCGCCGCAGGCGGATGAGCGGGGTGGCGCCGATGGCGTCGAGCACCGATTCGTGGACGCTCCCGGGCACGCCCCGTGTGTACACGCAAAGATGGCCCCGTGACGTTCCCGGGCTTCGGCGAGGCGGTCGTCGACTTCTACGAGGGCCTCGAGGCCGACAACTCCAAGGCCTACTGGACCGACAACAAGGCGCTCTACGACGACCACGTCCGCGCGCCGATGGTCGCGATGCTCGCCGACCTCGAGCCCGAGTTCGGCCCGGGCAAGGTCTTCCGCCCCTACCGCGACGTGCGCTTCGCCGCCGACAAGACCCCCTACAAGGTCCAGTGCGGCGCGACCGTCGGCGGGCGCTACGTCCAGGTCTCGGCCGACGGGATCATGGTGGCCGTCGGCTACTACCGGATGACCTCCGCGCAGGTCGCGCGCTTCCGTGCCGCGATCGACGACGACCGCCACGGGCCGGAGCTCGAGAAGATCGTCGACGACCTGCGCGCCGACGGGTTCACCGTCGACGGCGAGCAGCTGAAGTCCCGCCCGCGCGGCGTCGACCCCGAGCACCCCCGCCTGGAGCTGCTGCGCCACAAGAGCCTGTTCGTCCGGCGCTCGTGGCCGCCGTCCGACGAGCTGCACACGCCCGCCGTGCGCGAGCGGGTGGCCGAGACCTGGCGGCGTCTCGAGCCCCTCGGACGCTGGCTCGACGAGCACGTCGGCGTCGACCTCGACGACACCGCCGACCGCCCGGGCCGCCGCCGCTGACCCTCACGGCCACCACGCGTTCCGCCGCCTACCGTCGGCCCATCGTGGGGACGACGACGCGTGCCGCCCTCTGGGCGAGCGCGCTCCTGGCGCTGGCGCTGCTCGGCGGCCTCCTCTGGTGGACCGCCGCCGAGCGAGGGCTGACCGCCCGTGACCTGTGGGAGACCGTGGACCCGCCGCCGGAGTCGTGCGTCGAGCAGGACCCGACCACGTCGGGCTGCCTCACACCGACCGCCCTGCGCCTGCACGACGCCGCCGTCGCCCGGTTCGGCGCGCCGGGTGCGGACGCCCCGATCCGCTCGGTCACCTGCTGGTCAGAGCACACGTGGAACCCGTCGAGCGACCACCCCGAGGGGCGCGCCTGCGACTTCTTCCCCGGCCGCTACGGCGAGTTCCCGGAGGGCGACGACCTCGCCGCCGGCTGGGCCGTGGCGCACTGGCTGCGCGAGAACGCCGGGGAGCTCGACGTCCGGTACGTCATCTGGCAGGGCCGCATCTGGGCCGCCGGGAGCTCCGATGCCGGCGACGGCTGGGGCCGGCCCTACACCGGCGGTGGCGTGTACGACCCCGAGGACGCCACGGGCGGGCACTTCGACCACGTGCACGTCAGCGTGCGCGACGGGTCCCGGTGGTGAGCCGCCGTGAGCGAAGTTCCCGGCTATGGCCGGGAACTCCGCTCACGTGGGGATCGGGTCGTGGGGCCAGTCGCGGAGGTTCACCTGGTCGCACGTGAGGGCGAAGGCGTCGATCTCCTCCGTGCTCGCGCCGCGGGTGAACAGCTCGACGAGGCCCCGGAAGTACTCCTCGCGCGGCGCCCCGGGCACGAAGAGGATGAGGAAGCGGGCCGTCTCCTCGCCCACGGCGTGGAACCCGTGCACACCGTTGACCGGGACGTGGGCGAAGTCGCCGTGCTCGAGCACCTGCCACTTCTGCCCGCTCATCACCGCGAGCCGGCCCGAGATCACCCAGAACGACTCGGAGAACCCCTGGTGGTAGTGCGGGATCGCACCCCAGCGGCCCGGGACGGCGGCGTTCTCGAACAGGCCGAAGCCGCCGCCGACGACGTCGCTCGGCGCGGTGAACAGGGCGGGGCCGGCCTGCTCGGCCTCGGCGCGGAAGCGGTAGACGCCCGGCGCGGACTCCGGGATCTCGGTCGGGAAGCTCACCCGATCATCCTCACCGCACGTGCGAGGGGACGAAAGGCGGGCTGACGACCTCGCACTCGAGCGACCGGCCGCGGACGTCGACGGTCAGCGTCTCGCCCTCCTCGACGCCCGCCGCGGTGTCGAGCAGCGCGAGCGCGATCCCCGTCTTCAACGTCGGCGAGAACGTGCCGGACGTGGTCTCGCCGATGGGGACGTCGCCCTGCACCACGGCCATGTGCCCGCGCGGCACGCCGCGACCGGTGGCGCGCAGCCCCCAGGAGCGGCGCCGCGGACCCGCCTCGCGCTCGGCGAGCAGCGCCTCGCGGCCCCAGAACTCGTCCTTCTTCCAGCCGACGGCGAACCCGCACCGCGCCTGCAGCGGCGTGATGTCGGGGCCGAGGTCCTGGCCGTGCAGCGGCAGGCCCGCCTCGGTGCGCAGGGTGTCGCGGGCGCCGAGCCCGGCGGGAAGCCCGCCCTTCTCGGCCACCACGGCGGCCAGCGCGTCCCACAGCTCCCCGGCACCGTCCGACGGCGCGATGAGCTCGTAGCCCCGCTCGCCGGTGTAGCCCGTGCGGCAGACGCGCACCGGGCGCCCGGCCCACTCCGCGTCGACGAAGGCCATGTAGTCCAGCGGCTCGGGATCGGTCAGCAGGCCGACCTCGGCGAGCACCTCGGGCGACGCGGGCCCCTGCACCGCGAGCACCACGTGGTCGTCGTGCTCGTCGGCCACGGTGATCCCGGACGGGGCGACCTCGGCGAGGCGCCGTCCGACGCCCGCGGAGTTCGCGGCGTTCGGGACGGCGAAGACCTCGTCGGGGCCGACGAGGTAGAGGATCAGGTCGTCGACGACGCCGCCGTTCTCGCTGCAGCACAGCGTGTACTGCGCCTTGCCCGGCACGATCCGCGACAGGTCGTTCGTCAGGCAGCGGTCGACGAACGCCGCGGCGCCGGGGCCGCTGATGCGGACCTTGCCCAGGTGGCTGACGTCGAACAGGCCGACGGCCTCGCGGGTGGCGGTGTGCTCGGCCACCGTGCCCGAATACTGGACGGGCATCTCCCAGCCGCCGAACGGCGCGAACGACGCCCCGAGGGCGACGTGGTGATCGTGCAGCGGGCTACGACGTGAGTCGGGCACGGTCTCGGACACCCGCGGCACGGTACGGGAGCCGCCCCGGTCCTAGCATGTGATCGACACCGCCCGGCGCAGGAGGACACCCCACGTGAGCAGCACCCCCGACCTCGAGCTCCTCGGCCCCGACCCGGGCACCGACGCGCTCGCCGACGTGGACGCCGTGGTCGTCGGCGTGCGACCCGGGACCGACGGCGGCGACCCCGTCGTGGCCGGCCCGACGTCCGCGCTCGGCGACCTCGCCGGCGAGCTGCCCGGCCTGGTCGCGCTGCTCGGCGGCACGGGCAAGGCCGAGGAGGTCACCCGCGTCCCCACCCGTGGGTCGATCGGGGCGCCGCTCGTGGTCGCCGTCGGGCTCGGGGCCGAGCCGGGCGACACGGGCGGGGCGGGCGAGACGCCCGACCTCGCCGAGCAGGTCCGACGTGCGGCCGGTGCCGCGGCGCGGACCCTGCACGGGCACGCCGCCAGCATCGTCACCACGCTCTCCGCGCTCGACCTCGCTGCCGCGATCGAGGGCACGCTGCTCGGCGACTACGCCTTCACCGACTACAAGAAGGCCCCCGAGACCGCGCCGACCGAGCTCGCGATCGTCGGTCTCGTGGGCAACGACGACGCGTCGGTGACCCGGGCAGCCGCGGTCGCGAAGGCCGTCCGCCACGCCCGCGACTTCGTCAACACCCCGCCCAACGACCTCTACCCGGACGCGTTCGCGCAGCGGGCGCGTGCCCTGGCCGAGGCCGCCGGGGTGTCGGTGGAGATCCTCGACGAGTCCGCGCTCGCCGAGCACGGCTACGGCGGCGTCCTGGGCGTCGGCGGCGGGTCGTCGCGGCCGCCGCGGCTGGTCCGGCTGACGTACTCGCCCGCGAACCCGCGCAAGAAGGTCGCCCTCGTCGGCAAGGGCATCACGTTCGACACGGGCGGCATCTCGATCAAGCCCGCGGCCAACATGGACCACATGACCTCGGACATGTCCGGGGCCGCCGGGGTCGTCGCCGCGACCTGCCTGGCCGCCGACCTCGGGCTCGACGTCGAGGTCGTCGCCACCGTGCCGATGGCCGAGAACATGCCCTCGGGCACCGCGTACCGCCCCGGCGACGTCCTGACGATGTACGGCGGCACGACCGTCGAGGTGCTCAACACCGACGCCGAGGGCCGTCTCGTCCTCGGCGACGCCATCGCCCGCGCCTGCGAGGACTCCCCCGACTACCTGCTCGAGACCTCGACGCTCACCGGCGCCCAGCTCGTCGCCCTCGGCTCGCGGACGCCCGGGGTCATGGGCACCGACGAGTTCCGCGACCGGGTCGCCGCCCACGCCGTCGCCGCGGGCGACGGGGGCTGGGCGATGCCGCTGCCCGACGAGCTGCGCAGCGACCTCGACTCGCGGGTGGCCGACCTCGCCAACGTCACCAACCACCGCTTCGGCGGGATGCTCGTGGGCGGCATCTTCCTGCGGGAGTTCGTCGCCGACGGCGTGCCGTGGGTGCACCTCGACATCGCCGGACCGGCCTTCAACACCGGCGGTCCGCACGGCTACACGCCCAAGGGCGGCACCGGCGTCCCGGTCCGCACGATCGCCGCCGTGCTCGACGACATCGCCCGCAACGGCTGAGGTCGGCCGCGGGGGTTTCGCGGAGGTGGAAGGATGAACCCGGACAACGCCTCCCCGACACCACGATGTCGGGCCGGGGCCACCGCACGCCACACGCCGACGCGGGAGTAGCAGCAGTGAGCGACACGTACGACGTCATCATCCTCGGAGCCGGGTCCGGGGGGTACGCCTGCGCCTTCCGGGCCGCGGAGCTGGGCCTCTCGGTCGCGCTGGTGGAGAAGGACAAGGTCGGCGGCACCTGTCTGCACCGCGGCTGCATCCCGACGAAGGCCCTCCTGCACGCCGCCGAGGTCGCCGACTCGGCGCGCGAGGGCGAGCAGTTCGGCGTGAAGAGCTCGCTGTCGGGCATCGACATGAGCGGCGTCAACTCCTACAAGGACAACGTCGTCGCGCGCCTCTACAAGGGCCTGCAGGGCCTGGTGAAGGCGAACAAGGTCACGCTGATCGAGGGCGCCGGCAAGCTCGTGGGGCAGGACACCGTCGAGGTCGACGGGCAGCGTTACCAGGGCCGGCACATCGTCCTGGCCTCCGGCTCGTACTCGAAGACGCTGCCCGGCCTCGAGCTCGGCGGCCGGGTGCTCACCTCCACCGAGGCCATCAACCTCGACTACGTGCCCGAGCGCGTCGTCGTGCTCGGCGGTGGCGTCATCGGCGTCGAGTTCGCCAGCGTGTGGAAGAGCTTCGGCAGCGAGGTCACGATCGTCGAGGCCCTGCCGCACCTCGTGCCCAACGAGGACGAGTTCCTCTCCAAGTCGCTCGAGCGCCAGTTCCGCAAGCGCAAGATCGCCTTCAAGACCGGCACGAAGTTCACCGGCGTCGAGCAGAGCGCGGACTCGGTGACGATCAGCCTGGAGAACGGCGAGCAGATCGAGGCGGACCTGCTGCTCGTCGCCGTCGGCCGCGGCCCGAACACCGCCGACCTCGGCTACGAGGAGAACGGCGTCACCCTCGACCGCGGCTTCGTCCCGACGAACGAGCGCCTGCACACGGGCGTGGCCAACATCTACGCCGTCGGCGACATCGTCCCCGGCCTGCAGCTGGCCCACCGCGGCTTCCAGCAGGGCATCTTCGTCGCCGAGGAGATCGCGGGCCTCAACCCGCCGGTGATCGACGAGACGGGCATCCCGCGGGTCACCTACTGCGAGCCCGAGGTCGCCTCGGTCGGCCTCACCGAGGCGCAGGCCAAGGAGGTCTACGGCGAGGTGCAGACCCTCACCTACGACCTCGCCGGCAACGGCAAGTCGCAGATCCTCAAGACCTCCGGCGCCGTCAAGCTCGTCAAGGGCGGCACGAGCGACGACGCCCCCGTGGTCGGCGTGCACATGATCGGCACGCGCATGGGCGAGCAGGTCGGCGAGGCCCAGCTGATCTACAACTGGGAGGCGCTGCCCGCCGACGTGGCCAACCTCGTCCACGCCCACCCGACGCAGAACGAGGCCCTCGGGGAGGCGCACCTCGCGCTCGCCGGCAAGCCCCTGCACAGTCATGGCTGATCCTGGCCACCGCTGACCACACCCGAGACACGCACGAGGAGTCACGAGCACGATGGCCTACACCGTCCAGATGCCTGCTCTCGGGGAGAGCGTCACCGAGGGCACGGTGACGCGCTGGCTCAAGCAGGAGGGCGACCACGTCGACGTCGACGAGCCCCTGCTCGAGGTGTCCACCGACAAGGTCGACACCGAGATCCCGTCGCCGCAGGCGGGGGTGCTGCAGCGGATCGTGGCGCAGGAGGACGACACCGTCGAGGTCGGCGGCGACCTCGCCGTGATCGGCGACGAGGGCGAGGGCGGCGGATCGTCGGGCGGTGAGGCCCAGCCGGCCCAGGAGTCCCAGCCGGCCCAGGAGTCCCAGCCCGAGCCGGCCCCCGAGCACCAGCAGCAGTCCGAGCCGGAGCCGGAGCCGGCCCAGCCCGAGCCCCAGCCCGCGGCGGCGTCCTCGTCGGGCGGCTCGTCCGGCGGTTCGTCGGGCGGGGCCAGCACGACCGTCGAGATGCCCGCGCTGGGCGAGTCGGTCACCGAGGGCACGGTCACCCGCTGGCTCAAGCAGGTCGGCGACACCGTCGAGGTCGACGAGCCGCTGCTCGAGGTCTCCACCGACAAGGTCGACACCGAGATCCCCTCGCCCGTCGCCGGCACCGTGCTCGAGCTGCGCGCCGGCGAGGACGACACCGTCGAGGTCGGCGGCGCCCTCGCCGTGATCGGCGACGCGTCGCAGGCGTCGGGCGGGGGCTCGCCGGCCCCCACCCAGCAGGAGCCGCAGCAGCCCGAGCCCCAGCAGACCGAGCCGCAGCAGGCCGAGCCGCCGCAGGCCGAGCCGCCGCAGGCCGAGGCCGCCCCGCCGCGCGAGGACCCGCGTCCCGAGCCCGAGCGCCCGAACGAGCCGGAGCCCGCGGAGGCCCCGGCCGGCGCCCAGGCCGCGTCCGGCGCCGACGACTACGTCTCGCACGAGACCGAGCAGCCCACCGGCCCGAGCGGGCCCGCGAACGCGGGTGCGCAGAAGGCGCCGTCGCAGGCCTCGACGCAGGGCAACGGGGCGTCGGCCCCCGCGGGCGACGGGGGCGGGGAGACCGGCTCGCCGTACGTCACGCCGCTGGTGCGCAAGCTCGCCGCCGAGCGCGGCGTGGACCTGTCGTCGCTGACCGGCACCGGCGTCGGCGGCCGCATCCGCAAGCAGGACGTCGTCAAGGCCGCCGACGAGCAGGACAGCGCCGCAGCCACTCCGGCGGGCGACGCCCCGGCCGCGGCGCAGGCCGGGGGCGGCTCCGGCGGCGGGGCGGTGCACGGCGGCGAGGTGCAGAAGCCCTCGGCGTCCGGTTCCCGTGGCTCCTCCGGCGCGCCCGCGCCGGACACCTCGGGGCTGCGCGGCACCACGCAGAAGCTCTCGCGGCGCCGCGCCACGATCGCCAAGCGCATGGTGGAGTCGCTGCAGATCTCCGCCCAGCTCACGACGGTGGTCGAGGCGGACCTCACGCGGATCGCGCGACTGCGCGACCGGGCGAAGGCCGACTTCCAGAAGCGCGAGGGCGTGAAGCTCTCGTTCCTGCCGTTCATGGCGCTGGCCACCGTCGAGGCCCTCAAGGCCCACCCGCAGGTCAACGCGATGATCGACACCGAGAAGGGCGAGGTCACCTACCACGGTGCCGAGCACCTGGGCATCGCCGTCGACTCGCCGGCCGGCCTGATCGTGCCCGTGGTCCACGACGCCGGGGACCTCAACCTCGCCGGGCTCGCCCGCAAGATCACCGACGTCGCGGAGCGCACCCGGGCGAACAAGATCACGCCGGACGAGCTCTCGGGCGGCACCTTCACCATCACGAACACCGGCTCGCGGGGCGCGCTGATCGACACGCCGATCATCAACCAGCCCCAGGTCGGCATCCTCGGCACCGGCGCCGTGGTGAAGAAGCCGGTGGTGCTCCAGGACGACTCGGGCGGCGACGTCATCGCCATCCGCTCGACGGCCTACCTGTGCCTGTCCTACGACCACCGCATCGTCGACGGCGCCGACGCCGCACGCTTCCTGACGACGATCATGGACCGCCTCGAGGGCGGCGCCTTCGAGGGCGAGCTGGGCCTGTAGCTCGCGCTCCTGTTCCGACCGAAGGGCACCCTCGCGCGTTCTCTCCGCGCGACGGTGCCCTTCGGTCGTCGCGCCCCGAGCCACGCCGTTCCGGCGAAGGGCGCCCCTCGCCGCTCTGGCCGCGCGACGGTGCCCTTCGCGCGGAACAGGCCGGATACCCCACGACGGGGCCGAACGGCCGACCCCGGGTCGCGTCGGGCCGGACACTCCGCGACGATCACCCCATGCGCGTCGTCATCGCCGGGTCCTCCGGACTCATCGGCACCGCCCTGGTCCCCCGCCTGCGGGAGGCCGGGCACGAGGTCGTCCGTCTCGTCCGCCGGACCCCGCAGGCCCCGGACGAGCGCGGCTGGGACCCGGCCGCCGGGCACCTCGCGCCGGGCGCGCTCGAGGGCGCCGACGCCGTGGTCAACCTGTGCGGCGCCGGCATCGGCGACAAGCGCTGGACCGGCGCGCGCAAGCAGGAACTGCGCGACAGCCGGATGATCCCCACCGACGTCCTCGCCCGCGCCGTCGCCGAGCACGGTGTCCCGACGCTGGTCAACGGCTCGGCGGTCGGCTGGTACGGCGACACGGGCGCGATGGCCGTCGACGAGACCGCCCGTCGCGGCACCGGCTTCCTCGCCGACCTCTGCCGCGACTGGGAGGCCGCCACCAAGCCCGCCGCCGACGGCGGGGCGCGCGTCGTCCTCGTCCGCACCGGCCTCGTGCTCTCCCCGTCGGGCGGGCTCATGGGGCGGATCAAGCCGCTGTTCCAGTTCGGCCTCGGCGGCAAGCTCGGGCCCGGGACCCAGTACTGGCCGTGGATCTCCCTCGACGACGAGATCGGCGCGATCGTGTGGGCGCTCGAGCACGACACGGTCTCCGGTCCGCTCAACGCCACGGGGCCCGACCCGGTCACCAACGACGAGTTCACCCGGGTGCTCGGCGAGCAGATGAGCCGCCCCGCGCCCTGGGTCGTCCCCGGGTTCGCCATGCGGGCCGCGCTCGGACAGTTCGCCGACGAGGGCGTGCTCGTGAGCCAGCGCGTCCTGCCGGGCGTCCTCGAGCGCGAGGGCTTCGAGTTCCGCCACGGCACGCTCTCCGAGGCCCTGCACGCGGTGCTCGACGGATGACGGTCCCGGAACCCCTGCCCGACGCCGTCGACGTCGTCGTGGTGGGCGCCGGGCTCGCCGGGCTGCGGGCCGCGCGCACGGTGGCGCGGGCCGGGCGGTCGGTCGTCGTGTGCGAGGCCGGTGACGGTGTCGGCGGGCGGGTGCGCACGGACGTCGTCGACGGGTTCCTCGTCGACCGCGGGTTCCAGATCCTCAACACGTCGTACCCGGCGCTGCGCGCGTCGTTCGACCTCGACGCCCTCGACCTGCGCCGCTTCGTCCCGGGCGCCGCGGTCCGCGACGCCGACGGCCGCCTGCACCGCCTCGCCGACCCGCGCCGCGTCCCCTCGTGGGCGCCGCGCACCGCCCTCGACCGGCTGCTCGGGGTCGGCGCCAAGGCCCGGATCGCCGCGCTGGCCGTGCGCTCGCTGGTCGTGCCGCCCCGGACCCAGGCCCGCGCCCCCGAGCGCTCGACCGCCGACGAGCTCGCCCGCTGGGGCCTCGGCGGCGCGCCGACCGAGACGTTCCTGCGCCCGTTCCTCAACGGGGTGCTCGGCGACCGCGACCTGGAGACCTCCTCGCGGGTGTTCTCCCTGTTCTGGCGCAGCTTCGCCCTCGGCGACCTGACGCTGCCCTCGCGCGGCATCGGCGCGGTGCCGGCCCAGCTCGCCGCGCGGCTGCCGGCGGGGACGGTGCACCTCGGCACCCCCGTCGAGCGGGTCGGCCCCGGCCTGGTGGAGACGGCACGCGGCACGGTGCGCGCCGGCGCGGTGATCGTCGCGGCCGAGGGCACCGCGGCCTCGCAGCTGCTCCCCGGCCGCGTTCCGTCACCGCGCACGTTCGCGCTGACCACGCAGTACCACGTGGTCGCCGAGCCCCCGACCCGCCAGGCGCTCCTGCACCTCGACGGCGCGGGCGGACCGGTGGTCAACACCGTGGTGCTCACCGCGGCCGCGCCGTCCTACTCCCCCGACCACCGGCACCTCGTCGCCAGCACCGTCCTCGGCCCCGAGCCGTTGGCGGAGACCGAGCTGCGCCGCGAGCTCGCCCGCATCTGGGGCACGCCCGTCGGCGCGTGGGACGAGCTGGCGACGGTCCGGGTCCCGCGCGCCCTGCCCGCCGCGATCCCGCCGACCCCGGCCGGCCTGCAGCACCCCGTGGACCTGGGCGACGGCCTCTTCGTCGCCGGCGACCACCGCGACACCCCCTCGGTGCAGGGCGCGCTGGTCAGCGGGCGGCGGACGGCGCAGGAGGCGCTCCGGTACCTCGGGGCCGGGGTACCGTCGAGCCCGTGAGCCGTTCCAGCCGCGCCGCCGCCGAGCCCGTCGAGGTGCACGAGATCGGCACCGTCGACTACCAGGAGGCCTGGGACCGCCAGCGGGCCCACGCCGCCGCGCGGGTCGACGGCGGCCCCGACGTGCTCCTGCTGCTCGAGCACCCCTCGGTGTACACGGCGGGCAAGCGCACGCTGCCCGAGGAGCGCCCGGCCGACGGCACGCCCGTCATCGACGTCGACCGCGGCGGCAAGATCACGTGGCACGGCCCCGGCCAGCTCGTCGGCTACCCGATCATCGGGCTCGCCCAGCCGTTCGACGTCGTCGACCACGTCCGTCGTCTGGAGCAGGCGCTCATCACCGTGTGTGATTCCTACGGCCTGACCACCGGCCGGATCGACGGGCGCAGCGGCGTGTGGCTGCCCGCCGACGACCGCGGGCCCGCCCGCAAGATCGCCGCCATCGGCGTGCGCGTGGCCCGCGGCGTCACACTGCACGGCTTCGCCCTCAACGCCGACCCCGACCTCGCGGCGTTCGGCGCGATCGTGCCCTGCGGCATCCGCGACGCCGGGGTCACGAGCCTCACCGCCGAGCTCGGGCGCCGCGTGGGCGTCGACGAGGTGCGCGCGGCCACCCGCGACGCCGTGCTGGCGGCCCTGGAGGGCGACCTCGAGGTCACCGAGCGCACGCTGACCGTGGACGAGCCGCGCGAGGTCACCGTCGGCGGCCTCACCGTGCGCGTGGGCACACCGGCCGGGGCCTGACCCGCGAGCACCCCTGCTCGGTGATCGACGGAAGATGACGGACGCTCGACGTCTGCATCGGGGGAGTACGCCGGTAGGGGTCCGCCGCTGACGCTCAGGCGCGGCCTCAGGCCCCGCTGACGCTCAGGCGGGGCCCTCAGGCCGCCGCGAGCTGGGAGGCCACTTCCGACGCCACGAGCTCGAGGTGGTCGAGGTCGGAGAGGTCGAGCACCTGCAGGTAGAGGCGCTGCATCCCCGCGCGCTCGCCGAACGTCCCGATCTTGTCGACGACCTCGGCCGGGGTGCCGGCGATGCCGTTGGCGCGCAGCTCGTCGGGACGGCGGCCGATGGCGTCCGCGCGGCGGGCGACCTCGGCCTCGTCGCGGCCGACGCAGAGCACCTGCGCGGTGGAGCGGCCCAGGGTCGCCGGGTCACGGCCGCGCTCGCGGCACACGGTGTCGACGCGCTCCTGGCCCTCGACGAGGGCGTCGAGGCCGGCGAACGGCATGTTGAACTCGGTGGCGAAGTCCGCCGCGAGCTTCGGCGTCCGCGACGGCCCGTTGCCCCCGACGATGATCGGCGGGTGCGGGGTCTGCAGCGGCTTCGGCAGGCCGGGGCTGTCGTCGAACGTGTAGTGCTCGCCGGCGAAGGAGTACGTGACGCCGACCGGGGTGCGCCAGGAGCTGGTGAGGATCTCCAGCTGCTCCGCGAGCATCCCGAAGCGCTCGCGCAGCGGCGGGAAGGGGATGCCGTAGGCCCGGTGCTCGGCCTCGTACCAGCCGGTGCCCAGGCCGAGCTCGACGCGTCCGCCCGACATCTGGTCGACCTGCGCCACCGTGATGCCCAGCGGGCCGGGCAGGCGGAAGGTGGCGGCGGTCATGAGCGTCCCGAGGCGGATCGTGGTCGTCTCCCGCGCGAGTGCGGCGAGGGTCAGCCAGGCGTCGGTGGGCCCCGGGAGCCCGTTCGCGTCGCCCATGGCGAGGTAGTGGTCGGACCGGAAGAACGCGTCGAAGCCCGCCGCTTCAGCACACCTCGCGACGCGGAGCAGATCTTCGTAGGCGGCGCCCTGTTGGGGCTCTGTGAAGATCCGGAGGTCCACACGATCAGGGTAGTCATCCCGTCACGGTCCGAACCTTCCCCGCCCACATCGGTCTGAAGGACACGTCCGTGCGGCGTAGGGTCGGGCACGTGACGGTCGGCCCCAGCCAAGATCTTGCACGCGGACGGAAGATGTTGCGGCTCGAGGTCCGCAACTCCCAGACGCCCATCGAGCGCAAGCCGGAGTGGATCCGCACGCGCGTGGCCACCGGACCGAACTTCACCGAGCTCAAGGGCCTCGTGAAGGGTTCCGGTCTCGCCACGGTGTGCGAGGAGGCCGGCTGCCCGAACATCTTCGAGTGCTGGGAGGACCGCGAGGCCACCTTCCTCATCGGCGGCGAGCAGTGCACCCGGCGGTGCGACTTCTGCCAGATCGACACGGGGAAGCCCTCGCCGCTGGACCGCCTCGAGCCGCAGAAGGTCGCCGAGTCGGTGCGCCAGATGGGCCTGCGCTACTCGACGATCACCGGCGTCGCCCGCGACGACCTCGAGGACGGCGGCGCGTGGCTCTACGCCGAGACCGTCCGCCAGGTGCACGCCCAGAACCCCGGCACCGGCGTCGAGCTGCTCATCCCCGACTTCGACGGCCGGGACGACCAGCTGGGCCCCGTCTTCGACGCGGCCCCCGAGGTGCTGGCGCACAACCTCGAGACCGTGCCGCGCATCTTCCGCCGCATCCGTCCGGGGTTCCGCTACGAGCGCTCCCTCGACGTGATCCGCAAGGCGCGCGCCGCCGGTCTCGTCACCAAGTCGAACCTGATCCTCGGCATGGGCGAGACGCCCGACGAGGTCACGACGACGATGCAGGACCTGGTCGACGCCGGTTGCGACCTGCTGACGCTCACCCAGTACCTGCGGCCGAGCCTGCGCCACCACCCCGTGGAGCGCTGGGTCAAGCCCGAGGAGTTCGTGGAGCACCGGGACGCGGCGCTCGCGATGGGCTTCCCCGGCGTCATGGCCGGGCCGCTCGTGCGCTCGTCGTACCGCGCCGGGCGCCTCTACGCGCAGGCGAAGATCGCCCGTGGCGAGGCCCTGCCCGAGGGCATGGCCGAGCTCGCCGAGGAGGGACCGGCCCGCCAGGAGGTCGGCGAGGTGCTCGCGCGCTCGCGCTCCTGACCCACGCTGCGTGGACGGCGTGATGCCCCCGTAGGGCAGAATGGTGCGCATGGCGAAGCAGGGCTCCGGTGCGGCGAGCAAGGAAGAGAAGAAGGCCGCCAAGCAGGCCGCGAAGGCCGCGCGCCGTGAGCGGTTCAGCCAGATCTGGCAGGCGTTCCAGATGCAGCGCAAGGAGGACAAGCTCCTCCTGCCGCTGATGATCGGGGCGGTCGTCGTCACGGCCCTCGTCCTGTTCGGCATCGGCCTGCTCATCGGCCAGGAATGGTTCCTGCTGCCCACGGGCGTCCTGCTCGGCGTCCTCCTGGCCGTGATCATCTTCGGTCGCCGGGTGCAGAAGAACGTCTACGCGAAGGCCGCGGGCCAGCCCGGCGCCGCCGGCTGGGCGCTCGACAACATGCGCGGCCAGTGGCGCGTCACCCAGGCCGTCGCCGGCACCACGCAGCTCGACGCCGTGCACCGCGTCATCGGCCGGCCCGGCGTGATCCTGGTCGCCGAGGGCGTGCCGCACCGGACGAAGGGCCTCGTCGCGCAGGAGAAGAAGCGCATCGCCCGCATCGTCGGGCAGGTGCCGATCTACGAGGTCCTCGTCGGCGACGAGGAGGGCCAGGTGCCGCTCTCGAAGCTCCAGCGGCACGTCACCAAGCTTCCGCGCAACATCGACAAGAGCCAGATGGAGACCGTCGAGAAGCGCCTCGCCGCTCTGGCCAGCCGCAGCGGGCCGGCGATGCCCAAGGGCCCGATGCCCAAGGGCGCCCAGCAGATGAAGGGCATGCAGCGCACCGCGCGCCGCCGGTAGCTCGGCGGTGGCTCGCCGTCAGCGGGTCCGGATGACCACCGTGCGACTGGCACGGTCGTGGATGCCGCGCGAGTCCCGGTCCATGATCAGCGCCGGCACGATGAAGAACACCGAGGCCGTGCGCACCAGGGTCCAGAGCAGGCCGACCCCGGCCGACTCCGGACGGTCCAGGCGCACGACGCGCATCCCCAGCAGCGCCATCGCGGGCGTCGCACCGATCACCGCCACCGGCACGACCATGAGGATCGCCCAGGTCAGCAGGCTCCAGTTCTGGGGCGGCGCCGGGTAGGTGAAGATCAGGGCGACGACGCCGGCCAGCAGCGAGTCGAGCAGGAACTGCCCGCCGCGGCGCAGCAGCGTGGCCACGGAGCCGGGGCCGGTCTCGGGGAGCCCGAACCGCTCGCCGGGGTAGCCGTCGGCGTCGGGCGCCTCCCCGGGGCCCGACGGCGGGGAGGCCGGCCGGGTGCGTCCGGTCGCCGGGGCGGGACCGTCCGTGGCCACCTCACCGGCCGTGTCACCACGCGCGGGTCGTCCGGCGCCGTCCAGCCATTCACGAAACCACGACACCGTGACAGGCTACGGCCGTCGGGGGCCGGGGGCGCTGCGTCGTCGCGCGGCCACCCAGTGCGCGTTAACTGCTGTGAAACATGCTGGTGACGGGCGAGCAACAGCACCGACCTAGCGTCGGGATCACCTGGAACGGTCACGGACCTTGCCCCCGATCGGTGGGTACGGTGCCCTCCGCTGACCACTCGACCCCCCGTCGTCCCCGGCAAGCGTGTGAAGGAGCCACCGAGGGTGTTCAACAATCAGGACGAGGTCTTCAAGTACATCTCCGACGAGGGGGTGAAGTACGTCGACGTCCGGTTCTGCGACCTCCCTGGCCAGATGCAGCACTTCACGGTGCCGGCGTCGGAGCTCAAGGAGGGCGTCTTCACCGACGGCCTGGCCTTCGACGGCTCGTCGATCACCGGGTTCCAGAGCATCAACGAGTCGGACATGACGCTGCTGCCCGACCCGGCGACGTCCCGGATCGACCCGTTCCGGGCCCAGAAGACCCTGAACATGAACTTCTTCGTCCACGACCCGCTGACGCTCGAGGCCTACAGCCGCGACCCGCGCAACGTGGCCCGCAAGGCGGAGAAGTTCCTGTCCACCGTCGACGTGGCCGACACGTGCTTCTTCGGCCCCGAGGCCGAGTTCTACATCTTCGACTCGGTGCGCTACGACTCGAAGCCGAACGGCACGTTCTACGAGGTCGACTCGATCGAGGGCCACTGGAACACCGGTCGCGACGAGGTCGGCGGCAACAAGGGCAACAAGGTCTCGATGAAGGGCGGGTACTTCCCCGTCGAGCCGACCGACCAGAGCTCGGACCTGCGGGCCGCGATCGGCACCAACCTCATCAACTCGGGCTTCGAGCTCGAGAAGCTGCACCACGAGGTCGGCACCGGCGGTCAGGCCGAGATCAACTACAAGTTCAACACGCTGCTGCACGCGGCGGACGACCTGCAGTTGTTCAAGTACATCGTCAAGAACACGGCGTGGCAGGCGGGCAAGACCGTCACGTTCATGCCGAAGCCGATCGCCGGCGACAACGGTTCGGGCATGCACTGCCACCAGTCGCTGTTCAAGGGCGGCGAGCCGCTGTTCTACGACGCCAACGGCTACGCGGGCCTCTCGGACCTCGGCCGCCACTACATCGGCGGCATCCTGCACCACGCCCCGAGCCTCGTCGCGTTCACGAACCCGACGATCAACTCGTACCACCGCCTGGTGCCCGGCTTCGAGGCCCCGATCAACCTCGTGTACTCGAACCGCAACCGCTCGGCGTGCGTCCGCATCCCGATCACCGGCGACAACCCGAAGGCCAAGCGCCTCGAGTTCCGCTGCCCCGACTCGTCGGGCAACCCGTACCTGGCCTTCGCCGCCATGATGATGGCCGGCCTCGACGGGATCCGGAACAAGATCGAGCCGCCGACGCCGGTCGACAAGGACCTCTACGAGCTCCCGCCCGAGGAGGCCGCCGAGATCGCGCAGGTCCCGGCCAGCCTGGACGCCGCGATCAACAACCTCGAGGCCGACCACGACTACCTGCTCGAGGGTGGCGTGTTCACCTCGGACCTGATCGAGAAGTGGGTCGAGCTCAAGCGCGACGACGTGACCGGCCTGCGCCTGCGGCCGCACCCGTACGAGTTCGAGCTGTACTACAACTGCTGATCTCCTGAGCAGTGCCGGCGGCCCGGTCACCCTGGTGGTGGCCGGGCCGTCGTGCGTCCCGGCCCGTGGGTCAGCCGGCGTGGCCCTTGCGCACGCGCAGGACGGCGAGGGTCACGAGGACGATGCCCACGACGCCGACGGCGAAGATCACGATCCCGATGACCGGGTGGGGCGTGAACGTGAAGACGAGGCCGACGACCAGGAGCACGGCGCTGATCACCCAGCCGATCACACAGCCGCGCATCGTGGTGAGACCGAGAGCCGAGAACATGCCCGCCATGCTGGCACGACCGGCTCAGTGGCTCGCTCAGCGGCCGGGAGAACGGTCGTGTGATCTCTTGTCCGGGACGTCCTCGCGCAGCGACAGGGCCGCCGCGACGACGTACTGGTAGACGTAGCGGATCTCCTCGCCACGCCGGACGGGCAGGCACACCCAGCCCACCCACTCCCCCGTCGTCGTGCGGCGCCAGGCGAGCAGCTCGCCGGGGACGCGACTCTGGAGGTCGACGCCCTCGGGCATCGGCCGGACGGGCTGGTCCTCCGGGCGCGGGTAGGCGATCGCGAGGTCGACCCAGACGCGCTTGACCTCGTCGCGCTGCAGCGCGCCGGACCGGTCGTTGCGGCGCTGCGCCGGACCGCGCTCATCGAACACGTGTTCGATCGTCGGTCATCGACGGCCCGAACGCCACCCACCCGGCCGCACGCACCCCCGATCGCGGCGCACCTCACGCGGGGCACGGGCACCGTCTGCTGAGGCGCCGCACCGCAGCGAAGGGCACCCTCGCTCCGTCCGACGGAGCGAGGGTGCCGTTCGCTCGTTCCGGGGCGGGCAGGTCGCTCAGCGCGCGCGACGGGCACGTTCGGCAGCTCGGCAGGCTCGGTGATCATGCGCAACGTGCCCGTCGTGCGGGGCCGGAGGGGTGCGCCCCCGGGCGACCGACCGGCGTGTCGCTCGAGCGAGCCTGTGGCGATCCTGGCGTCCAGTGCCAGCGTGGACGCAGCGCTTGCACCGGAGGTGCACCAGGAGGTGCACCAGCCCCGGCGTCAGTCCACCAGGTAGAACACCCGGTCGACGACGGCGCGGGCGCGGCGGGTGACGCGGCGGTACTCGTCGAGGAACTCGCCGGGGTCGGCGTCGGCGTCGTGGCCCAGCGCGGAGGCGACGGCGGCGAGGTCGCGCCCCGAGCGCGGCACCTCGTCGGTGGGACGGCCGCGCACCAGGGTGGCGGCGCCGCGGGCCCGGGTCGCCATGGTCCAGCCGGCGGCGAGCTCCTCGGCGTCGCCCGCGTCGAGCAGCCCCGCCTTCGCCGCGGCGTCGAGGGCCTCGAGCGTCGACGGCGTCCGCAGCGACGGCACGGAACCGGCGTGCTGGAGCTGCAGGAGCTGCACGGTCCACTCGACGTCGGCGAGCCCGCCGGTGCCGAGCTTGGTGTGCAGGGCCTTGTCGGCCCGCCGCGGCATGCGCTCGTTGTCGACGCGCGCCTTGATGCGCCGGATCTCCACCGCCTGGGCGTCGGGCAGCCCGTCGGCCGGGTAGCGGTAGGGGTCGACGGCCTCGACGAACGCCGCGCCGAGCGCCTCGTCGCCCGCGACGGGGCGGGCGCGCAGGAGCGCCTGGTACTCCCAGGTGCTCGCGAGCTTCGCGTAGTAGTCCCGGTACGACGCGAGCGTCCGCACGAGCGGGCCGCTGCGGCCCTCGGGACGCAGCTTGGTGTCGACCTCGAGCGGCGGGTCGGGGCTCGGCGCGCCCAGGGCGGCGATCGCGGCCTCGGCGACGGCCTTCGTGTGGCGCACGGCCTCCGCGTCGTCGACACCGTCGGCCGGCTCGCAGACGAAGAGGACGTCGGCGTCCGACGAGTAACCCAGCTCCCCGCCACCCAGCCGGCCCATCCCGATGACGGCGATCCGGGCCGGGGGCGGGCCCTCGCCGTCGGCGAGCCCCCGCTCGGCGGCCGCGAGCGCGGCCTGCAGCACCGCCACCCAGATGCTCGAGAGCGCCTCGCACACCGCGGTCACGTCGATCAGGCCGAGGAGGTCGGCGCACGCGACGCGCACCAGCTCGATGCGGCGCATCGACCGGCCGACCTGGCCCGCCGAGGCCGGGTCGGTGTGCCGGCCGACGGCGTTGCGCAGCGAGGCGGCGACCTCGTCGGGCCTGCGGGCCACGAGATCGGCGCGCGGGCCGTCGCCGGCGAGCAGCCGCAGGACCTCCGGGGTGCGCGGCATCAGCTCGGCCACCCAGCGCGAGGTGCCGAGCACGCGCATCAGCCGCTCGGCGGCCACGCCCTCGTCGCGCAGGTAGCCCAGGAACCACGGGGTGTCGGCGAGCGCCTCGGAGACCTTCCGGTACGCCAGCAGCCCGTGGTCGGGGTCGGCGGTGTGGCCGAGCTCGTCGAGGAGCACGGGCAGCAGCGCGCGCTGGATGCGGCTCGCGCGGCTGACCCCGCTGGTCAGGGCCTGCAGGTGCCCGAGTGCGCCCTGCGGCGACGTCCACCCCAGCGCCTTGAGGCGGCGGTTGGCGGACTCGCTGGTGAGCACCAGGTCCTCACCCGGCACCCGGGCCACCGACTCCAGCAGCGGGCGGTAGAAGAGCTTCTCGTGCAGCCGGCGCACGCGCACCGTGTGGCGCGAGCGCTCGTGCTGGAGCACCCCCACGGCGTCGCGGGAGCCGTCGGCGCGCAGCTTGGCCGCGCGGGCGAGCCACCGCAGGCCCGCGGTGTCGCCGTCGGACGGGAAGAGGTGGGTGCGGCGCATCTTCTGCAGCTGCACGCGGTGCTCGAGCATCCGCAGGAAGCGGTAGGACGCGGCGAGGTTGGCGGCGTCGTCGCGTCCGACGTAGCCCCCGTCGGCGAGCGCGGCCAGGGCCTCGAGCGTGTTCTGGCTGCGGATCGTCTCGTCGCCGCGCCCGTGCACCATCTGCAGCATCTGGACGGCGAACTCGACGTCGCGCAGCCCGCCGCGGCCGAGCTTGATCTCGCGGTCGGCGTGGTCGGCGCGGATGTGGTCCTCCACGCGACGGCGCATGGCCCGGACGTCGGCGACGAAGTCGTCGCGGTCGGCGGCGCTCCACACCATGGGGTCGACGGCCTCGCAGTACTCGCGGGCGAGCTCCTCGTCGCCGGCGACCGGGCGGGCCTTGAGCAGCGCCTGGAACTCCCAGGTCTTCGCCCAGCGCCGGTAGTACGACACGTGGCCGTCGAGGGTGCGGACCAGCGCCCCCTGCCGCCCCTCGGGACGCAGGTTGGCGTCGACCTCGAGGAACGCCTCGGTGGCGATGCGCATCATCGTCGAGGCGAGCCGGGTGGCGACGTCCGTCGGGCCGTCGCACACGAAGATCACGTCGATGTCGCTGACGTAGTTCAGCTCGCGGCCGCCGCACTTGCCCATCCCGATGACCCCGAGACGGCACGGGAGCGGGTCGCCGGGCTGCCGGTCGTCCTTGGCGCCGAGGGCGTCGGCGACCGTGGCGTCCGCGACCGCCAACGCGGCCCGCAGGCCCGCGGAGGCGAGGTCGGCGAGCTGGGCCGCGACGACCTCGACCGGCACGACCGGCAGCTCGGGCTCGCACACCGACTGCAGGTCGGCGGCGGCGAGGGCCAGCACCTCGTCGCGGTAGGCCAGGCGCAGCACCCCGATCCCGGCGGGCTCGAGCACCGTGGCGCGGGGCACGTCGGCCCCGTGCTCGGCGCCCACCGCGGTCATCAACGTGCGGGTGCGCTCGGCGAGGTCGGGCAGCACCGAGGGGTCGTAGGTGCGCCCGGGTGTCCTCTCGCTCTGCAGGCTGCGCCAGCGCTCGGGGTGGGCGATGAGGTGGTCGCCGAGCGCCGTCGAGCCCCCGAGCACGCCGAACAGGCGGCCGCGCAGGCCCTGGTCGCCGCGCAGCGCCTCCGCGAGCGCCGCCCACTCCCCCTCGTCGAGCGATTCGCGCAGGCGCTCGAGCGCCAGCAGCGCGAGATCCGGGTCGGGGCTGCGGGCGAGGGCCCACACCGCGAGCTCGGTGCCCTCGACGGGGGCGTCGCCGTCCCACCAGCCCAGGTCGGCGAGCCGCGTCCCCGCGTCCGGGTCGGTGAGCCCGAGCCTGGCGGGGGCCCGCCCCGTGCGTCCGGCGGGGCGGCTCGACGGCGCGGACTCGGTCATGCCCCGAGCCTTCCAGGACGGGGCCCGTGCTGCCGCCCGCCCGCCCCGTCCGCTGGCAGGATCGCGGGCATGCAGCGCTTCCAGTACAAGGTCGTGCAGGTCCGCGAGGGCCTGATGGGCGGCAAGCTCTCCGACGACAAGCTCGAGCGGATCCTCAACGACGAGGCGGCCGACGGCTGGCAGCTCAAGGCCATCACGGCTGCCGACGTCAAGGGTCGCCTCGGCCCGGGCGGTGTGGAGGGCCTGCTGGTCACCTTCGAGCGCCCCGTCTAGCGCCGTCTAGAGGGTCGGCAGGTACGTCGCCAGCTCGTAGGGCGTGACGTTGCGGCGGTAGGCGTCCCACTCCGCGCGCTTGTTGCGCAGGAAGAAGTCGAAGACGTGCTCGCCGAGGACCTCGGCCATGAGCTCCGAGCGCTCCATCGCCGCGAGCGCGCCGTCGAGGTTCTGGGGCAGCGTCTCGTAGCCCATCGCCCGGCGCTCGCCCTCGGAGAGCATCCAGACGTTGTCCTCGGCCGCGGGCGGCAGCTCGTAGCCCTCGGCGATGCCCTTCAGCCCGGCGCCGAGGATCACCGCGTAGGCCAGGTACGGGTTGGCCGCGGTGTCGATGGTGCGCACCTCGACGCGGCGCGACGAGGCCTTGCCCGGCGAGTACATCGGGACGCGCACGAGCGTCGAGCGGTTGGCGTGGCCCCAGCACACGGTGGTGGGGGCCTCGCCGCCGACGATGAGGCGCTTGTAGGAGTTGACGAACTGGTTCGTCACCGCCGAGAGCTCGCGGGCGTGGCGCAGCACCCCGGCCACGAAGGCCTTGCCCGTCTTCGACAGCTCGTAGGGCTCCGAGGCGTCGTGGAAGGCGTTGTGGTCGCCCTCGAACAGGCTGATGTGCGTGTGCATCGCCGAGCCCGCGTGCTCGGTGAACGGCTTGGGCATGAAGGACGCGCGCACCCCCTGGGTGATCGCGACCTCCTTGACGATGTAGCGGAACGTCATGATGTTGTCCGCCATCGTCAGGGCGTCGGCGTAGCGCAGGTCGATCTCCTGCTGGCCGGGGCCACCCTCGTGGTGGCTGAACTCCACCGAGATCCCCATCGCCTCGAGCGACTCGATCGCCCGGCGCCGGAAGTGCGGCGCGGCGTCGTGGCTGGCCTGGTCGAAGTAGCCGCCGGTGTCCGCCGGGACCGGGGGCGTGCCGTCGCCGGGCAGGTCGCGCAGCAGGTAGAACTCGATCTCGGGGTGCACGTAGCAGGTGAACCCGGCCTCGGCGGCGCGCGAGAGCGCGCGGCGCAGCACGTGGCGCGGGTCGGCCCAGGACGGCGAGCCGTCGGGCATCGTGATGTCGCAGAACATGCGCGCCGAGTAGTGCCCGCCGCCCGCGGTCTCCCAGGGCAGCACCTGGAACGTCGACGGGTCGGGCTTCGCGACCATGTCCGACTCGTAGACCCGCGCGAAGCCCTCGATCGCCGAGCCGTCGAACCCGATGCCCTCGGCGAAGGCGCCCTCGAGCTCGGCGGGCGCGACGGCCACCGACTTGAGGTATCCCAGCACGTCGGTGAACCACAGCCGCACGAAGCGGATGTCGCGCTCTTCGAGCGTGCGCAGGACGAACTCCTGCTGGCGATCCATGGGCCAGACCCTAGGTGTGCCTCCAGATCCCCGAAAGCGGGGATGGGTCACGCGTGCCTAGGTGGCCGGACACGTCGCGTTCGGCGGGGCCGGGGTGTTGTCGATCAGGTAGCGCGTGGCGATGTCGTCGACGCACGGCGAGTTCTGGAACACCGCGGTGTGCTCGTCGCCGATCTTCGTCACCAGGGAGCCGCCCAGGGCCCGGGCCAGCTCCACGCCCGCCTGGTACGGCGTCGCGGGGTCGCCGGTGGTCGAGACGACCAGGGGCGGCGCCAGGCCCGGCACCTGCGGCAGGTGCGGCTGGCTCGTCGGCGGCACCGGCCAGAAGGCGCAGCTGTCGCGCGCCGACGAGACGCCGCGGCCGCTGTCGAGGAACGGCGCCACCTCGTTGTAGGCCTGCGCGCGGGCCAGCGACTGCGCGGGGTCGGTGATGCGCGGGTCGTCGACGCAGCGGATGGCCTCGAAGGCGTCCTGCGACGAGGCGTAGGTGCCGTCGGGGTTCCGCTCGTAGTACTCGTCGGCGAGCGTCATGAGCTGCGACCCCTGGCCGGCGCGCAGGTCGCTGAGCGCGCGCACCAGCCGCGGCCAGTACGCCTCGACGTAGAGCGCGTTGATCGTGCCCTGCTGGGCGTCGGCGTAGGAGAGCACCCGGCCGTCGCGCAGGGGCAGCGGCGCGGTGATCAGCGGGCGGGTGAGCTGCTGGTACGCCGCCGTCGTCTGCGCCGGGTCCTGGCCCAGCGGGCAGTTCGGGCGGGTCGTGCAGTCGCGGGCGAAGGCGTCGAACGCCCCCTGGAAGCCCCGGCCCTGCTCGACCAGCTCCGTCACCGGGTCCTGGTCGGGGTCCAGCGCGCCGTCGAGCACCATCGCGCGCACGTTGCGGGGGAACTGCTCGGCGTAGGTGGAGCCGATCCGGGTGCCGTAGGAGTACCCGAGGTAGGTCAGCCGGGCGTCGCCGAGCGCGGCACGCAGCACGTCCATGTCGCGGGCGACGTCGCGCGTCCCGACGTTGGCCAGCACGTCCGGGCCGGTGCGCTGGGCGCAGCGGTCGACGGTCTCGCGCTCCTCGGCCTCGGTCTGGGCCACGCCGGCGGGCGAGGAGTCGGTGTCGTCGTCCCGGCGGTCGGCGTCGCGCTCCGGGCCCTCGAGGCAACGGATCGTCGGCTCGCTCTCCCCGACGCCGCGGGGGTCGAAGCCGACGACGTCGAAGCGGCGCCCGACCTCGGTCGACGCGAGCGACGTCGAGAGGTAGGCGGCGGTCTGGATACCCGAGGCACCCGGACCACCGGGGTTGATCACGAGCGAGCCGATGCGCTCCGGCGAGGCGGGCGCCGCGTGGCGCAGCACCGCGATCGTGCCGGTCCGGCCGTCCGGGGCCGCGTAGTCGAGCGGCACCTGCATCCGCGCGCACTGCAGCGAGGGGTCCGCGTAGATCTGGCGGTCCTCCTCGGTGGCGGCGAACGGCGCGCAGGGACCCCAGGCGAGCTGCTGGCCGTAGAACGCCTCGAGCCCGGGCGGGGCGCTCCCCGCGGGGTCGGGCACCGCGACACCCGGGACGACCTGCGCACATCCCCCGAGCAGGATCGCGGCGATCCCCACCACGGCGGCGACGAGGGCCCTCGGACGACGGCGCTGCCGGCTCGCGGTGGATCGCACGGCGGTCACCCTGCCACGGGCCCCGTGACCGTCCGGTGACGGGCTTCCCGGGCGAGGTGAGCGGTGTCCGACATCGCACTGTGAGGCTGGTCCCAGCGGGCGGCCGGGTCGCCGCGGCGGTGCGAGCGTTGGCCCGGCAACCTCCCGACGACCCGGGGACCCGCCGCGCTCGGTGGGCCTCGAGGCAAGGACGGACGACGATGACGTCACCCGGTTCCACTCCCCCGCAGCGTCGCCGCACCCGCGTGCACCACCTCCGGGAGATGAAGGCACGCGGCGAGCGGTGGCCGATGCTCACGGCCTACGACGTGAACACGGCGCGGATCTTCGACGAGGCGGGCGTGCCCGTCCTGCTCGTCGGCGACTCCGCCGGCAACACCGTGCTCGGCTACGACACCACCGTGCCGGTGACCACCGAGGAGCTGCTGATCCTCACCCGCGCCGTGGTGCGCGGCGCCCCCCACGCCCTCGTCGTCGCCGACCTCCCCTTCGGCAGCTACCAGGTCTCGGTCGAGCAGGCCGTCACCACCGCCGTCGAGTTCATGAAGAGCGGCGGCGCGCACGCGGTGAAGCTCGAGGGCGGCGCGCACTACGCCGACCGCATCCGCGCGATCGTCGACGCCGGCATCCCCGTGATGGCGCACCTGGGCTTCACCCCGCAGAGCGAGCACGCCCTCGGCGGCTACCGGGTGCAGGGCCGGGGCGAGGACGCCGCGGACAAGATGCTCGCCGACGCCCGCGCGGTCACCGAGGCCGGCGCGTTCGCGGTGGTGCTCGAGATGGTGCCCGCGCACGTCGCCAAGCGGGTGACCGCCGAGGTCCCCATCCCGACCGTCGGCATCGGCGCGGGCCCGGAGTGCGACGCCCAGGTGCTCGTGTGGACCGACATGGTCGGCCTGTCCGACCCCGCGCGGCGCACGCCGAAGTTCGTCAAGCGCTACGCCGACATGGGCTCGGTGCTCGCCGACGCCGCGGGCTCCTACGCCCGCGAGGTGCGCGACGGCGTCTTCCCGGGCCCCGAGCACAGCTTCGACTAGGTGGCCTTCGGCCATGTGAGCACTTCGGAGTGCTGGAGCACCTCGAAGTGCTCACATGGCGTCAGCCACCGTCCTCGCGACCAGGGCCGGGTCCTCGAGCGGCATCGAGTGCCCGACGCCCGGCAGGGCGATCAGCTCGGCGTTCGGCAGCCAGCCGGCCAGCGTCCGCGTGGTCTCCTCGTGCGCCTTCGTCACGCCGGCGATGCCGTAGACCAGCGTCGTCGGGGTGCCGACCCGAGCCGCGACGGACTCGTCGATCGTCCACTCCATCGCCGCGACGACCTCGTCGGCGAAGAAGAAGCGGGCGTCGCGGACGATGCGCTCCATCGCGTCGACGCCGAGCCGCTGCCGGGCGACAGCCGCCCAGTCCGGCCCGGCCACCCCGATCAGGAACGTGTCGACCGCGCCCCGGATGTCCCCGGACTGGGCCGCGCCGACGGCCGGCCCGACCGCCGTGCGCACGAGCTCCTCCGACGACGGTCCGGCCGGGCTCGGCGCCGGCTCCAGGAGCACCAGCCGTGCGACCGCCTCGGGCGCGTCGATCGCGCCCTGCAGCGCCATGCTCGCGCTCGACGAGTGCCCGACCCATGTGGCGCGCTCGATGCCGATCTCGCGCAACAGCGTGCGGGCCTGGCGGGCGTGGTCGGCGAAGGTCAGGTGCGTCTCCGGGGTGGAGCTCTCGCCGTACCCGGCGCGGTGCACCTCGACGAGGCGCACCCCGTCGAGGGCGGGCTCGTCGAAGACGGGGGCGAACCAGTCGCCGAAGGCTCCGGCGTGCAGGAGCAGGACGGGAGCGCCCGCGCCCCGCTCCCGGTACTGCAGTCGGGCGTCGCCCACGTCGACGATGCCGGTGGTGATCTCGTGTGTCCGTGTCATGGCTCCGACCCTGCTCGGTGCCGTGTCGCGGCGTATCCGTGAGGCTCACGGATCCAGGGGTCCACGGATCCGGGACTCAGCGCGGGAGCCGGCTCCGCAGCTCGACCCGGCTCGCCGCGCCGGTCTTGGCCAGCAGGTTCGCCACGTGGGTCTCGACGGTGCGCCGCGACAGGTGCAGTCGCGCGGCGATCTCCGGGTTGCCCAGGCCCGCGCCGACGAGCCGCAGCACCTCCATCTCCCGCCCGGTGACGCCCCGCGCCCGGAGCGCGGGCGGGACGTCGACGACGTCGCGCTGCGGGCGCGGCACCGGCGCCCCGAGGCCCCGCAACCGCTCACGACACCACTCCGCGAGCCGCACCTCCTCGGTGCCGGCCGCCCACGCCAGGGCCTCGTGCAGGACGGGGACGGGGTCGCCGAGGACGGTGTGCTCGAGCAGGAAGCAGCGCAGGAGGTGACGGAAGAAGGGCCGGGCCAGGAGCTCGTCGGCCGCGGCCAGGTCGGGTGCGGGGTCGTCGCCCCGCTCGGCGGCGGCCACCGCGTCGCAAAGGTGCAGCGCACCGCGGTTGAGCGCCTGGACCAGCACGTCGGACCGGCGCAGCTCCTCCCGCGGGCCGGGATCGTCGGGCGCGACCGCCGTGCGCAGCACCGCCCGCTCCCCCCACCCCGGGGTCGGGCTCGTGGCCTCGGCGCGGCGCAGCGGGTCCACGGTGTCGTCGTACGCGAGGAGCGCGGCCGCCGTGTCGCCGGCGAGCCAGCGGTCGTGGGCCCGCCCGAGAGCGCGGGCGCTGGCGATGTGCACCGGGTTCGCGGCGAGCTCCGTCGCCTCGGTCAGCAGCGCGTCGGCCTCGTCGAGGCGACCGTCGAACACCCGCCCGCGCGCCACGAAGCCCAGCGCCTGGGCGCGGGGTCCGCGCAGCCCGAGACGGCCGGCGCGCTCGGCGACCCGCTCGGCCTGCGCGGCTGCGGCGACGGGACCGAGCCGGCCGTTGTCGACGGCCACCAGCTGCAGCTCGAGCATCGTCGCGGTGCCGATCAGGCCCGCCTCCTGCGCCAGCTCCCGCGCGCGGCGCAGGGACCCGCCGTCGCCGGTGCCGAAGATGTCCGCGACGCCCAGCTCGGAGAGCGCGCGGAGGCGCCAGTCGGTCAGTCCGTCCCGCTCGGCGATCTCCGCCGCGCGCCGGAACGCCGCCGCCGACCCCTCCGGATCGCTGCGCCGCAGCGCCCGCCCGACGACCTCGAGGGCCTCGCAGGCGGCCTCACCCCGAGCGGTGACCAGCGCGCGCCGCGCCAGGTCCACCGCGTGCGTCACCTCCCCCGTGCCCGCGGCGACCTGCGCGGCGACGGCGAGGACGCGCGGGTCGTCGGGGGCCTCGGCGCGCGCGAGGAGGTCCTGCGCCTCCGCGAACCGCTCGGCCGCGACGCAGGCGCGCGCCAGGGAGACGGCGAGCGCGGGCCCGTCCGCGCGGCCGAGCAGGGGCCCGCCGACGGCCAGCGCCTCGTCGGTGCGGGCGGCGAGGGCGAGCACCTCGACGCGCTCGAGGGCGACCGGGACGCGGTGTCCCTCCCCCGCCAGCGCCGTCGCCTGCTCGAGGACCGCGAGCGCCGCCGACCGGGCGCCCGCCGCCCGGTGCTCGCGGGCGTGGCGCAGGAGCAGGGCGGCCGCGCGGTCGGGGTCGCCGCCGCGGGCGTGCAGCTCGGCCACGCGGGCGAGG
>NZ_JAQZAK010000016.1 GCF_028737265.1 Actinomycetospora callitridis
CTTCGGGGGCTTCGGGGGCTTCGGGGGCTTGGGGGGGTCCGGGGGGTCCGGCGGTTCCGGGGTGTCCGGCGGTTCCGGGGCGTCCGTCGTCGTGGCCACCACCGGGGCCTCGGGTGCGGTCAGGGCCTCCGACACGACGTCCTCCACCGCGACGCCGTTGGTCTGCTGCTTCTTCTTCCCCTTGGCCATCGTGCGACGCTACGCCCGAACGGGGGTGATCCGGGAGGGTCAGGCGCCGACCGCGCGGGCCCAGGCGTCGGGGGACGCCACCGGCCGCCCGTGCAGGGCCACCACGAGCGCCGGGCGCAACGCGGCGAGCCGGCGACGCGAGGCGTCCGCGACCGCCGGGTCGTCGTGGAGGCCACGGGGGAGCGGCAGCCAGCGCGGCGAGGTCGGGTCCGAGGACACGTTCACCGGGCCGTCGCCGACGACGAGGACGCCGTCCGCGGCCCGCCACAGCGCGAGGGTGCCGGGGCTGTGGCCCGGCACGGCGAGCACCTCGAAGCCCGCGACGCGGTCGCCCTCGACCAGCCGGCGGTCGACCGGCCGTCGTTCCCGGGCCAGCCCACCGAGCACGAGGCGCCCGGCCGCCCCGGAGTGCGTGTCGATGCGGCCGCTCTCGAAGAGCGGGGCGTCGGCGGCACCCATCGCGAGCGGCGCGCCGGTCTGGCGGCACAGCCAGGCGCTCGCGCCGACGTGGTCGCCGTGCGCGTGGGTGACGGCGTGCTCGACGATGTGACGACCGCGCAGCAGGGCGGCGAGCCGGCGCGCCGACCAGGGGAACCCGGCGTCGACGACGACGTCGCCGTCCGGACCCTCGAGCAGGACCGTCTGCAGGAGCTCCGCGGGGGCCAGGGCGCCGAGGTGCACTCCGTCGGTGATCTCCCGCAAGCGCGCTGCCATGCGGGGAGCCTGTCAGGTCCGGAGCACCGCGGTCACGAACCCGTCGCGCAGGGCGGTGCCGGTGACGGATACGGGGACGGGGTGCGCGAAGCCCGGTCCGTCGGTGACGAGGGTGTGGAACTCCCCGTTCTCGCCGCACGGGTCGACGTCCTCGGGCAGCGCGCGCAGCAGGTCGGCGTCCCACGTCCGCCCGGCGAGCTCCGCGGGCACCCGGTTGGGGTCGACACAGACCACGACCGCGCGCACCCCGCGGTCGAGCATCTCGCGGGCGAGCCCGTCCGTCGCGCGCTCCCAGAGCGGGAAGCGCGCGGTGAGCTCGGTCCCGGCGAGGGCCCGCTCGCGGAAGGCGCGGATGTCGGCGAGGAACAGGTCGCCGTACACGACCTCGCTCGCGCCCCGGCGTCGCAGCGCCGCCCACGACGCACCGGTGCGCTCCTCGTAGGCCTCGTCCGGGCACGGCGAGGGCGGCTCGACGGTCTCCAGGGGCAGCCCGAGCGCCGCCGCCTGCGCCTCGACGAGCGCCCGCGGGACGTAGCTCGCGGCGACCTCGCCGCCCGCGAGGACGGTGGTGTGGAGCCCGGCGATAGGGCCGCGCTCGCGGGTCACGGCGAGCGCGAGAGCGCCGTCCTTGCCGCCCGACCAGCTCACCCAGGTCGTCACGGTCACCCGTCCCGGTCGCCACGCCCGTCGTCGGCACGGCGGCTCTGGGCGAAGAGTGCGCCCCCGAGGGGGATGAGCAGGAAGAACACCCAGGAGTTCGCGATCGGCACGGTGAAGAAGAGGATCAACGCGATGATCGGCAGCGCCCCGCTCACGGCCGGTCCCCACCGGGCGAGGGCGCTCGGGCCCCCGGGCCGGTTCGCCGGCGGGGTGCCCGTCCCCGGGGCCGCCACCGCGCCCGGCCCTCCGTGCGGGCGGGGCTCGGGCAGGTCGGCGAAGAGGGGCTCCAGGTCGGCCGCGGTGCGAGCCTCGGTGACCTTCGCGCTGCGCTCGCCGTACTCCTCGGGGTCGAGTCGCCCCGCTTCCAGGTGCGTGCCGAGATCCGCCATGGCGGCCTCGCGCTCGGCCGTGCCGATGCGGGGCGAGGGGTTCGGGACCGGCTCGGTCATGGTCGACAGCATGGCACCGGCGAGGTGTCGTCGGCGCTACCGTCACCGCGTGCGGACCGGACTGTCCCCCCGGCTCGCGGCGGTCGTGGACGCGCTGCCGCTCGCGCCGGGGATGCGGGTGCTGGAGATCGGGTGCGGGCCCGGCGCCGCCGCCCGCGCCGTCGCCGCCCGGGTCGACCGCGAGGTCGACCCCGGTTTCGTCCTGGCGACCGACCGGTCCGCCACCGCGGTCCGTCAGGCCCGCGAGGGCGCCGCGGCCGAGATCGCCGCCGGCCGGATGGGTGTGCGGCAGGTCGCGGTGGAGGACCTGGTGCTGGAGGACGGCGAGGAGCCGTTCGACCTCGCCTTCGCGGTGCGGGTCGGCGTGCTCGACGGCCGGCACCCCGCGCACCACGGCCGGGCCCTCGCCGCGGTCGCGGCGGCGCTGCGCCCGGGCGGGCGGTTCGTCGTCGACGGCCGCGAGGTCGCCCTGCCCTGAGGCACGGTCAGCCCGGGACGAGCGCCAGCGCCACCGCGTAGGAGGCGGTGCCCGTCGCCATGCTGAGCAGGGCGTTCCGGCGCCAGAGGTGGACGGCGACGGTGACCGCGACCGGCACGAGCTCGCGCACCCCCACCAGCGCGCTGTCGAGGGGGACGTCGCTCAGCAGGTGCACCACCAGGATGATCATGATCCCGGCGGGTAGGTGGCGGGCGAGGTCCGCGACCAGGGCCGAGGAGCGCAGCGTCGCCGACATCGCGAACGGCGCGGCGCGCAGCGCGACGGTGATCGCGGCCGCGACCGCGACGACCGCGACGAGGTGGCCCGTGCCCGGGTCGCCGGTGTCAGGCACGAGCGGCTTCGCGCGCGGCCGAGAACCGGTGCCGGACCAGCAGCAACGCCACGAAGAGCCCCATCGCGACCAGCAGCATCTCGCCGGGCGCCACGAGCTGGGCGACCAACGCGCACGCCACGGCGAGCAGGGGCCCGGTGGCCTCGCGCCCGGCGACGGTGGCCTCGGTGGCGAGCACGACGAACAGCGCGGTGAAGACGAACTCGAGCGCGGGCAGGTGCAGGCCGAACCCGCTGCCGGCCAGGGCGCCGACCGTGCCGCCCCCCACCCAGCACGCCTGCATCAGCGCCTGGCCGGTCAGGATCCGCGGTCCCGACAGCGAGGTGGCGGGAGGGGCCGTGTAGATCGCGTACGCCTCGTCGGTGAGCGCGAGGACGCCGTAGACGCGGCCCGTCCGGCTGCGGATCCGGTGCAGCGGGAACGACAGGCCGTAGAAGGCGTGCCGCCCGTTGACCAGCAACGTCGTGAGGGCGATCGCGGCCAGCGGGGTGCCGGCCACCGCGAGGGCGACCAGCAGGAACTCCAGCGAGCCGGCGAACACCACCACGCTGAAGACCGGCGCCCACCACCAGTCGAGTCCCGAGCCGACGACGAGCAGCCCGAAGCTCGTGCCCAGCACGCCCATGCCCGGGCCCACAGCGGCGACGTCCCGCAGCGCGTCCCGGAGGTCGACCTGTCTCATGGGGCAACGTTAGGACGAATGCCGCGCCACCCGATGGCGAAGTGGATGCGCACTCGTCGCAACCCCGGCATCATCAGTGCGTGGACGAGATCGATCGCGCAATCCTCGACGAGCTGCGCCGGGACGGCCGTATCCCGAACGTCGACCTGGCCGAACGCGTCGGGCTCACGCCGGCGCCGTGCCTGCGCCGGGTGCGGCGGCTCGAGGACGACGGCATCATCATCGGCTACCGCACCGAGATCGACCCCGTGGTCGAGGGCCGCGGGTTCGAGGTGCTCGTCAACATCGACCTCGTCAGCAAGCACCGCGACGACTTCCTCGCCTTCGAGGAGGAGGTGTCGGCGTTCGACGAGGTGGTCGAGCTCCGCCGCATGTTCGGCCTGCCCGACTACTTCGTGCGCGTCGCCACCCGCGACCTCGAGTCCTACGAGGCGTTCGTGGTCGACCGCCTCGCCCGCACTCCCGGACTGGCGCGGATCGACTCGCACCTCACTCTGAAGAAGATCAAGTAGCGGGCGGCGGCTGCACCAGCATCGCGACACCCTGGTGGGGGTTGAGGTCGATCACCACCGCGTGCAGGTCGTCGACGACGCCCACGGCCTCCTGCGTGAACATGTCGATCACGGTGCCGCCGGGAGGCAGCACCGTCGAGCGCACGGTGGCGGGCACGGGCTCGGCGCCGAAGTTCAGGATCGTGAGCGCGTGGCGGGGGTGCTCTCCGGCGTCGAGGGCGTGCACCAGCACGAGGACGCTGCGATGGCTGACGTCGGGGACGTCCACCTGACGGCTGGTGGCGATGCCGTAGTGCTTGCGCACCCCGAGGATCGCCTGGAGCTGGCGCAGGAAGCTCGCCTCGTCGGCGAGCTGGTCGGGCACCGAGCCGTAGAGGCTGCGCCCGCGCGGCATGCCCTCGGCGGAGCGGGTCGCGTCGGGGTTGTGGCCCATGAGGTCGTGCGCGGCCCGGTGGATCCAGCGGGTGTCGCCCTCGGCGAGCAGGTCGGAGACCTGCTCGGGCGGCAGCGTGAGCATGCCGCAGAGGTCCCAGCCGGAGAGGGCGAAGACGCCGGGCTGCATCGCGTTGTACATCGCGAGCAGCAGGTGCACGCGGCGGATGTCGACGACGTCGGCGTCGGTGATGTCGTCGAGGCGCCGGATGCCGAGGGCGGCGGCGATCACCGTGGCCGAGGTGGAGGCGATCCCGTTGGTGGTGAACACCAGGTTGTAGGGAGCGTTCTCGCCGGCGAGCGCGGACGCGAGCTCGCGGCGCACCGTGTCGCCGATCTCGGCGCCGGTGGCGGGCTCGCCGCGGAAGGTGAAGACGTCGTCGCGGTGCCCGGTGGACCAGTGGACCAGCTCGTAGGTCATCTCGTCGTGGTTCTGCAGGGCGTGCACGAGCGAGGCCGGGTCGATGCCCGTCTCCAGGCTCGTGCGCAGGCACAGCCGCAGGAAGTCGGTGTCGCCGGTGGCCAGCGCGTGGTGGTAGGCGGGCCGGGTGACGAAGTCGTAGGACAGGTCCGCGCCGGCCTCGCCGACCTCGCGGATGTCGTCCATCGTCAGGTTCAGCTCCTGGAAGGTGAACCCGCCGACCTTGCGGACCATGCTGGCGATGAGGTGGTTGGCGGCCTCGGACAGCGGGTGGCCCTCCGACCAGGCCGGGCCCTCCGCCGCGCTCTTCTCGATGCCGAGGAACCCGTTGGCGTCGAGGCGCAGGGCCCCCGACCCGAGGTCGGCCAGGGAGTGCAGCGCGTCGCCGATCGTCAGGCGCATGCCCGCGAACGACGGGTCGAGCCAGTTGATCGAGGGCTGGCCCTCCTTGAAGTAGTGCAGGTACACCCAGCGGCGCTCGATGCCGTCGACGCCGGCCACCGCAGCCGTCGCGCTCCAGTTGGTCTCCTTGACCCCGGGCGCGTGGAAGATGACGCGCTGCAGGCGCCCGATGATGTAGCCGGCCTTCTCCAGGCGCTCCTCGGTGGCGGCGTCGAGGTTGATCGAGTCGCGGCCGGCCGGGACGTCGGGAAGGTAGTGCCAGTCGTCGGGCTCGATCTCGACCATGTGGTAGATGCCCGGGTAGTCGGCGAAGCCCATCTCGGCGAGCCGGAAGTCCGCGCCCTTGCCGGTGTGGCCGGGCACGACGTCGTCGATGATCGTGCCGCCGTAGAACGTCGCCATCCCGCACATCGCCCGGAACTCCTGCTCGGAGCCGAACGCGGGGTCGATGACCGTGGAGATGCGGTCGAAGTGCCCGTCGACGCTGGGCGTGTGCCCCCAGCCGGAGATGCCGCCCGCGCGCTTGACGGGGCCGGTGTGCACGGCCTCGATGCCGATGTCGGCGAACGACGACCAGAGCTCCTCCTCGCCGAGCGCGGCGAGGAACGACTGACCGGGGCGGGTGATCAGCGACAGCGGGTACGCGGTGAACCACACCGACGCGGTGTCGACGGCCAGGCGCGGGTCGGGGTCGGCGTAGGGGTTCTGCCACATCGAGCCCTGGCCGGAGAACTGGCGGGCGATCGTGTTGGCGTCGGCCAGCATCGACTCCGAGAGCAGCCACGAGACGTACGTCGGGTTGGTGCCCACCGGCTCGCCGTCGCGCGCGCTGGACCGGCGCTCGAAGGGAGAGCGGACCCGGGCCCGGTGACGCAGCGCCCGTGGGCGCGCGGGGTGGAGGTGCTCCGCGTACGTGATCTCACCGGGTTCGTGGACCACCTCGTCGTCGGTCGACGGATCGTCCGCATCGTCGGCCCGGGCGTCCACACGCACTCCTTCTCCACCGCGTCCAGCAGGACAGGCCGACCATCGTCACACGAGGCGGGCGCGCCACCGACGAGGGCTCGCTGTCCGCCGCGCTCCCGTCCGTGTCACGCAGGTGCCAGGTGGGTGCCGGGCGGCCGTCAGGCCATCGCGGCGCCGTCGGGCACCTCGTCGATCAGGTCGGAGAGGCCGGTGAGGTCGAGGACCCGACCGGCCACGCTGCCCCGACCCGCGCGCAGTCGCAGGCCCGGGAGCGCCCCGCGGAGCTCGTGGACCGCCTGTACGGCGGAGCTGGAGAACACGGTGACGGCGTCGAGGTCGACGGTGAGCCCGCGGGCGCCGCCGCGGGCGGTGGCGAGCAGCCCGTGGCGGAAGCGCTCCACGGTCCCGGTGTCGATCGGCCCGGCCACGGCGAGCACGCCGGGCTCCGGCTCCGTGGTGGTGAGCTCGCGGTCGACGCCGCGCAGGCCCGAGACCGCGGCCTCGTCGTCGTAGCTGCCCACGGAGACCTCGCGGTGCACCGGCGCCACCATCGTCACCGTCGTGCCGGTGGGTCCGGCCGCGACGTCCACGTGCTCGACGAGCCCCCGCATCATCATCAGGCCGCGCCCGCGACCGCCCGGGTCGTCGGGCGCCGGGAGCCAGCGCCCCGTATCGGCCACCGTCACGTGCATCCGGCCCTCGTCGTCGAGCACCGCCCGGACGCGGGCGCCCACGCCGTCGGCGGGCGGCTCCGGGTAGGCGTGCTCGATGGCGTTGGTGACGGCCTCGCCCACCGCGTGGACCAGCGCCATCGCGTCGTCCTCGCCGACGCCGGCGTGCTCGAGCCAGGCCCCCACCGCGCGGCGCATCCGTCCGAGGCGACGGGGGTCGGGGGCGACCTCGAGCGTGAGCGGGGCCAGCGGTTCGGCCGTGCGCTGCACGGCGAGCAGGGTGGCGTCGTCGGTGTGGCCGCCGCCGGTCCAGCCCATCCGCTCGACGGTGAGCGCGGCGATCCGGTCGACCTGCGCGGTGGGCACGGTCGCGTCGTCCTCGACGGCCTCGTGGCCGGCCGCCACCGCGGTGCGGGCGAGGGCCTCGAGGCTGTCGTCGAGCGTGCGCCCCGGCCGCTCGACGAGGCCGTCGGTGTAGAGGACGAGGACGTCGTCGGGCCCGAGCCGGTCGGACGTCACCCGCGGTGCCCCGGCACCGGTCCCGAGCGGTGCCCCGGCGGCCACCTCGACCCAGCGCGGGGTGCCGTCCGCGCGGACCACCAGCGGTGGCGGGTGCGCGGCGGCGGCCACCTCGAGGTCCCCGGTGCGCGGGTCGAGGACGGCGACGCACACGGTGGTCGCGCGGGTGGCGCGCTCGCGGCCCGCGAACCGGTCGAGCTCGGCGAGGGTGCCCAGGACGTCCCGGCCCCCGGCCAGCGCGTTCGCCCCGACGGCCCGCAGCCGGCCCATGGCCGCCGACGCCGCGGCGCCGTGGCCGACGACGTCGCCGACCACGACCGCCACCCGCCCGTCGGACAGCGGCACCGCGTCGAACCAGTCGCCGCCCGCGGCGAGCTCCCGCCCGGCCACCACGTACCGCGCCGCCAGGCGGACCTGCGGCAGCACGGGCAGCCCGGCCGGCAGCAGCGAGCGCTGCAGGGTCAGCACGACGTCCTGCGCGGCCTGCCGGCGCTGCTCGGACTCCGCGGCCGAGAGCTCGGCCTGCCGCCGGCGCAGCACCTCGTCGGTGACCCGCGCGATGTGCACCGTCATGCCCCGCATCGACCCGTCCGGGTGGTGGGTGGGGACGAACGTGTACGAGTACCAGTCCTCCTCGAGGCGGCCGTCGCCGTCGCGGTCGACGAGGATGCGCCGCTCGTCGCCGATCACCGGCTCGCCGCGTGCCCAGACCTCGTCGAGGGTCTCGAACACCTGCTGGCCGTCGAGCTCCGGCGCGACCTCGCGGATCGGCCGCCCGACGATCCCGGGGCGGAAGCCCATGCTCGCGCGGGCGAGGCGGTTCGCGGCGACGACGCGGTGCTCGGGGCCCTCGAACGCCCACAGCACGGCGGGGATGTCCTCGAAGGCGGCGACGACGTCGTCGGGGGTGCCCGCCGGTTGCTCGACGGGATCGTCCGCGGCCATGCGCCCATGGTTCTCCGGCCCGATCCGGCGCCACACGTCGGGTCCCTCCCCCGATCCGGGTGGCCCGACCAGTTCCTACCCCCGGTTCCCGGCCTGCAGATCGACGACCACCCCGGCGTGGTCGGAGGGCCACACCTCGTGCCACGGCCCTGTGCCGAACAGCCCGACGCGTTCGACCCGAATCGGCACGCGGCCCCGCCCGAGCCCGAGAAGGACGTGGTCGACGCGCGAGGGCGGCTCGCCGCGGGCGGCGACGGCCGGGTTGTCGGGGCGCCAGGTGGCCCCGTCCCACCGGTCGCTGCCGGTGGCCCAGCGCCAGGTGTCGGCGAGGAGGAGTCCAGGCTCCGCCGGCGCGGTCAGGTGTCCCTCGAGCAGGCGCATCTCGTCCGACGCCGGCTCCGCGTTGAAGTCGCCGACGACCACGGGCGCCAGGTCGGTCGCGTCCGCCGTCGCCACGTGCCGCGCGACGGCCCGGACCTGCTCGACCCGCTGGGCCGACGCGGTGAGCGACGGCGTGAGGTGGGTCGTCACGCACCGCAGGGAGCCGGCCGGGGTGTCCGCGACGACGCTGAGCAGCACCTGCGCCTGCCCGCCTGCCGGCAGGACCTCGGTGTGCACGTCGCGCAGCGGCCAGCGGCTGAGCACGGCGTTGCCGAGGCCGTAGCGGGCGTCGCCGAGCCGGTCGGTCCAGGGCGAGGCGTCGGGGACCGGCGCGAAGGCGACGTGCCGGTCGAGCTCGGCGGCGAGCCCGCCCGCCAGGTCGTCCCCCTCGAGCGACCACACCTCCTGCAGCCCGACCACGTCGGCGTCCAGCTCCCGCAGCACGGCCGTGATCGCGGGGCGGCGGCGCTCGGGGTCGCCGAAGCGCCACCAGAGGTTCCAGGTGGCGACGCGGATCGCCGTCACCGGGACGGGGTCCACGCGAGCAGCCGCCAGAGCACCCGTTGCGGGCCGTCGGGGAGCCCGGCCACGGTGAACGACCAGTCGTGCTCGGCGTTGATCCGGGCCAGCTCGCGCAGCGGCGGCGCGCCCGTCGCGGCCGCCATCGCCCGCAGCTGCGCCTGCAGCGGGCCCGCCGGGGTCTCGACCGTCCGCAACCGGACCGGCTCGTCGAAGGGGTTGGCGAACGCGTGCGTCGTCCCCGGCGGCACGCTCACGGTCTCGCCGGGCTGCACCAGGTGCCGCTCGCGGCCGAGCCGGACCATCAGCAGCCCGGACTCGACGGTGAACACCTCGCGCTCGCGGCGGTGCCGATGGGCGGGCGGGCCGGCGTGCCGGGGCGGCACGACGGCGGTGAACACGAAGTCGGGCTCCGAGGTCTCGATGGTGATGACCTGCCCGTCGGCGAACTCGATGGTCATCGCGCCTCCCGCGATCGGAGAACCTAGACGAGCGCGACCGTGTCCCCGCGCCGCACGGTGCCGCCGCGCACCACCTCCGCGTACACGCCGGCGCAGGGCAGCACCCCGAACCCCGGGACGTCGACGCGGTTGCCGGACAGCAGCGGGCGCAGCGCCTCGGGGGCCCGGGGCAGGTCGCCGTGCTCGAGCGTCGGCACCGAGCAGCGCGGCGTCGGTAGCACGATGCGCAGCGTCGCCTCACCAGCGGTGAGCTCCCGGCCCACCCAGTCGGTCTCGGCGAAGGGCTCGGTGTCGGACTCGACGACGAGGTTCGGCCGGTACCGCTGCGCGTCCATGCCCAGGTGGTCCAGGGTCGCGGTGGTGATCAGGTGGACGGGCGCGTAGTCGACGAACGTGTCCGCGGCGCTGCCCATCGAGATCTCCAGCGTGGGCGCCGCGACCTCGTGCTCGACGCCGTGCTCGAGCACGTCCTCCGGGTCGGGCCGCTCCACCTCCGCGCCGCCCGGCCGCGCCGCGGCGATCGTGACGACGCGGCCCAGGTCGGCCGCGAGCTCGTCGGACAGCCTCGGGTCGTCGACGTCGAGGGTGTGGCCGTCGGGGGCGGTGACGCGCACGCGGTCGTCCTCCACCGACGCCGTGTACTGCAGCAGCCGGCGCCACAGCCGCGGGTGCTTCGCCGTCGCGACGAGCCCGGTGGTGGCGTCGAGCAGCCCGTACCGGCGGTCGAGCGGCAGCCCCGCGGTGGCGAGCAGGGCCTCCTCGAGCGGCTGGCCGAGCATCGACTTGACGGGGTAGCGGGTCAGCGTCGACACGCGCACGGTGATCGCTCCAGGAGGGTGCGGGGGAGGGGCGTCACGAGGATTCACCGCGGCCGAGCGCCTCGTCCAGCACCCGGACGGCCTTGGGTCCGACACCGTGCAGGCCGAGCAGCTCCTCCCGCGGCACGGCGGCGACCTGCGTGAGGGTGGTGACGCCGGCGTCGGCCAGCGCGCGGGTGGCCGGTCGCCCGATCGCCCGCGGCAGGTCGCCCACCTCACCCGGGCGTGCCGTCGCCGCGGCGGCCGCGGTCTCGGCGAGCTCCGGCGGTGCCCGGAACGCCCAGGCGCGGCGGACCCAATGGTTGAGCTGCTGCCCGTCGATCCCCTCCAGGGCCAGCGTCACGCCGTCGGGTGCGGGCTCGGCGGCCGGGTGGGCCGCGGTGATCGCGGCGACGTCGGGGGCCGGCAGGTGCAGGCGCACGCGGCTCCCGTCGAGCACCGCGAACACCCGCCCGTGGACGGCGAACGTCGCCCGTCCCTGGTCGTCGGTCGTCTCCTCGGCGTGCACCAGACCGAGAGCCGCCGTCCGCAACCGGCGCACCGTCGTCATCGCCATCACCTCGGTCGGAGGCTAGCGAGGCCCCCCGACACCCCTCGACATCGCGAGATCCGACATGCGGTTGCGGCGCGGAGGTGGCGGCGGCGGCTACTGTCGGATCGATGAAGGCGATGTACTCGGTCGACGAGCAGCCGGTTCCCGGACACCCGCTGGCCAAGGGGGCGTCGCCGGCGGCCATCCGCGTCGTGCTCGCGCCCGAGGACCGGGCGGAGTTCGACGCGGCCTACGCGCAGGCGCTGGACGACGCGAAGGCCAGCGGCGACCTCGTCGAGCTCTTCACGACGCTCGACCGGTGGCGGCGGGTGGCGGCGCTGACCTCGGACCCCGAGGTGTTCCGCCGGGTGGCGCTCCGGGCGGCCATGCGGCAGACCGCGAGTCCCGGCGACGACCCGGTGGCGGCGACGCAGGCCCTACCCGACCGCTAGGCCACGTGAGGCGCCACGAGGTGGCGAGCCTGCCGGTCAGCCCTCCCGGGGCGCCGACGACGGGGCCACCGGCGGCAGGGTGAGCACCTGGGCGGCGTAGGTCAGGCCTGCGCCGAAGCCGCAGACCAGGGCGAGGTCGCCGGCCCGGACCTCGCCACCCGTCAGCAGCGCGTGCATCGCGAGCGGCACCGAGGCGGCCGAGGTGTTGCCGGTGTCGACCACGTCGCGGGCCACGGCGACGCCGTCGGGCAGGGCCAGGGCGCGCACGATCCCGTCGGTGATCCGGTTGTTGGCCTGGTGGGGCACGAAGGCGTCGAGGTCGTCGACGCCCACCCCGGCGGCCGCGAGGGCCTTCTCCGCGAGCGGCGCGATCTGGGTGCTGGCCCAGCGGAAGACCGCGGGCCCCTGCATGCGCAGGCCCGGCACCCCGTCCCCCGCGCCCCGCGCCGCCTCCTGCCAGGTGGGGGAGTGGACGATGAGGTCGGCCTGACCGCCGTCGCTGCCCCAGGCCACGGGGCCGATGCCGGGCTCGTCGGCGGGCCCGACGACGACCGCCCCGGCCCCGTCGCCGAAGAGGAACGCGGTACCCCGGTCGCGCGGGTCGAGCAGGTCGCTCATGCGCTCGACGCCGACGACGAGCACGTAACGGGCGGTGCCGCCGCGGATGAGCGAGGCCGCCACCTCGAGGCCGTAGCAGAACCCGGAGCACGCGGCGCCGAGGTCGAAGGCCGGCGCGGTCGTGCCGAGCTCGGCGGCGACCCGGGTGGAGACCTGCGGGGACGCGGTGTCGGGCGACATCGTCGCGACGAGCACGGCGTCGAGGGCGGAGGCGGTGAGGCCGGCCGCGGTGAGGGCGTCGCCGGCGGCGGCCGTGGACATGGCCACGACGGTCTCGTCGACCCCGGCGAACCGGCGCGTCCGGATCCCCGAGCGCGCGACCACCCAGTCGGGGTCGACGTCCTCGAGCGGCGCGCAGACCTCGTCGTTGTCCACCGTGCGCCGCGGCCGGTACGCGCCGAGTCCCAGCAGTCGTTCCCCGGTCATGACCGGGGCGGGACGGGCGGCGATGGGGGCTGGCGGCACGAGGGGGACCTCCACGAGGGTGCGGTCACGCCGTGGTGGACGACGCCCGCACTCCACGGTGCCGGTGGTCCGCGGTTACTCGGAAGTCCTACTAATCAGTACGGCCATGTCAATGGTCACAGGCCGGCGAGGTGTAGGCGCACCGGCTGGGTCGCGAAGGCGTGCATCGTGTTGTTGAGGTGGCGCGTCGGCTCGGCCGCGACCTCGATCCGTGCCACGCGAGCGGCCAGCGCGGTCAGCAGTGCCTCGGCCTCGAGGCGGGCGACGTGCTGGCCGACGCACTGGTGCAGGCCCATCCCGAAGCCGACGTGGCCCGAGGGATCGCGGTCGAGGTCGAAGGCGTCGGGGTCGTCCCAGTGCCGGGGGTCGTGGTTGGCGGACCCGAGGAACATCAGGATCTTGGCGCCCTCGGGGACGACGGTGTCGCCCACCGGCACGTCGACCTCGGCGGTGCGGAAGAACGTCTGGACCGGCGACTCCCAGCGGATCGCCTCCTCGAACGCCACCCGCGACAGCGTCGGGTCGGCGCGCAGCCGGTCCCAGGCCCCGGGGTGGGTGGCCATCGCGCGCAGCACGGCCCCGAGGCCGTGGACCGTGGTGTCGACGCCGGCCGAGAGCAGCGAGCGCACCACCAGCGGCGCCTGGTCGTGGGTGATGTCGCCGCGGTCGGCGGCGGCCCAGATCTCCGCGCCGAAGCCGTCGTCGGAGAGCACCTCGCGGGCGCACTGGGCGTTGACCCAGCCGGCGTGCTCCGCGACGTGCGGGGCGCCCTTCGCGACGAGGTCGTTGGGCGGGCCGAAGGCGTTGAACAGGTGGTCGCCGTAGGGCAGCAGGTGCTCGCGGCCCTCGCGGGGGATGCCGACGGCGTCGGGGAACACGCGCAGCGGGAACGCCTCGGCCAGCGCCGGCATGGCGTCGACCTCGAGGACCGGGCCTGCGCCCGCGAGCAGGGCGTCGACGTGCTCCTCGGCCACGGCGAACCACCGCTCGCGCAGCCGGCGCAGCGCCCGCGGGCCGAGGATCGGCGCGAGCACCCGGCGCGGCGCGTCGTGGTGCGGCGGGTCGGCCTCGAGCAGCAGCGACGGCGGACGCCACGGCGCCTCGCGACGGAAGTTCGACAGGCCGACCCCGGCCGACGAGCAGAACCGCTGCCAGTCGACGAGCGCGGCGTGCACGTCGGCGTAGCGGCCCATGCCGTACAGGTCGTCGTAGCGGGTCAGCGGGACGACGGGCCCGGCGTCGCGCAGCGCTGCCTGGAACGGCAGCGGATCGGCGAGCACTTCGGGGGAGAACGGGTCGACGGCGGCGACCGCGGGCAGGGCGGTGCTGGTCACGGGGGTGGTCGTCATGAGGCGCTCTCAGAGGTCGAGGACGAGACGGTCGGTGCAGGACCGGGAGACGCACGGGAACATGCAGTCCCCGGCCGCGCGCTCGTGGTCGGCGAGGATCGAGTCGCGGTGGTCGGGCACACCGCCGAGCACGGTGGTCTCGCAGGTGCCGCAGGTGCCCTTCTCGCAGGACGAGAGGGTCGTCGCCCCGGCGTCACGGGCGGCCGCGAGCACCGAGATCTGCGGGGTGACCGTGACGGTCGTGCCGGTGCGGGTGAGCTCCACGGTGAACGGGGCGTCCCGGACGGGCGCGCCGACCTCGGTGGCGGTGAACCGCTCGGTGCGCAGCCGGTGGGGCGCCCAGCCGACCGTGGCGACCGTCTGCTCGACGGCCGCGAGCAGCGGGGCCGGGCCGCAGCAGTAGACGACGGTGTCGGTGCGCGGCTCGCCGAGCCAGGACGCCAGCGGCAGCAGCCCGGCCTCGTCCTGGGGCACCACGTGCACCCGGTCGCCGTACCGGGCGAGGTCGTCGAGGAACGCCATCGAGGCGCGCCGGCGGCCGCCGTAGAGCAGCGTCCACTCCGCGCCGACCCGCTCGGCCTGCCTGATCATCGGCAGCAGCGGCGTGATCCCGATGCCGCCGGCGACGAAGACGTAGCGCGCCGAGGGCACCATCGCGAAGTTGTTGCGCGGCCCGCCGAGCGTCACCGGGTCGCCCGCCGCGAGCTCGTCGTGGACGTAGGCCGACCCGCCCCGGCCGTCGACCTCGCGCAGCACCGCGACCCGGTAGCGGTGGGCGTCCCACCGGTCCCCGCAGAGCGAGTACTGGCGGGTCTCCCCGTTCGCGAGCGTCACGTCGATGTGGGCGCCGGGCGTCCAGTCCGGCAGCCGGCGCCCGTCCGGCCGCGCCAGCTCCAGGACCGCGACGCCCTCGGCGGCCGACGACTTCCCGGTGACGACGAGCCGGTCGACGGCGGTGCTGTCCATGCGCCGAGGATGACGAGGCCGCCGCCGTGGTCGGAACGCCCTTCTCATTCAATGGGACGTCCTACGTGAGCGAAGTTCCCGGCTATGGCCGGGAACTTCGCTCACGGGGGGGGGTGGTCCTGCGTGAGCCGGCGCTCGATCTGCCGGGCCCCGGCCGTGAGCACCGGGACGTACCCGCGGGCGTGCTCGTCGTTGGGCACGATCACCGACACCGCCGCCGCGACGTGGCCGGTCTCGTCGCGCACCGGCACCGCGATGCCCGTCGCGTCGACGTGGAGGAAGCCGGGGCAGAGCACGAACCCCTGGCGGCGCACGTCCGCGAGGCGGCGCCGCAGCTCGCCGGGGTCGGTGATCGTCATCGGCGTGAAGCGCGCGAGCGTCCCGGCGAGGATGCGCTCCTGGAGCACCTCGGAGCCGTAGGCGAGCAGCACGAGGCCCGACGACGACGCGTGCAGCGGCAGCCGCGCCGCGATCCGGGTGTAGTTGATGACGGCGTGCTCGGCGGAGAGCCGCTCGACGAACAGCACCTCCTCGCCGTCGAGCACCCCGAGCTGCGCGTGGTGGCCGACCGCCCGCAGCAGGTCCTCGAGCACCGGCATCGCGAGCTCGCGCAGCGACGACGTCGGCGAGGCCCGCGAGCCCAGCTCCCAGAGCCGCGTCCCGACCCGCACGCGGCGGTCCTCGTCGCGGGAGAGCAGGCCGTGCCCGACGAGCTCCGCGATCAGCCGCGACGCCGTCGCCACCGGCAGGTCGGCGCGGCGGGCGACCTCCCCGACGGTCAGCACCGGGGACCGCGGGGTGAAGGCCTCGAGGATGCGCACGACGCGTTCGAGCACCGACTCGCCCGACCCGGATCGCGCCACGGCGTGACCGTAGGACGTCGACGCCGGCCCGGTGCTGCTCCAGGAGGCCCAACCGCGCCCGCTCCCTTGTCGGACACCACAAGGTCGCGCGTCCGAACCTTGGTGTCGGCCCCGAGGGATCGGCGCCGTCGGGCTGCCAGGCTGGGATGCGCGTCACACCCTCGGCTTTCGGTGGTCAGGAAGGACCCGTGTGGACCCGGTCCCGGACACCTCGTGGCCCCGCCCGCGCACCCCCCGGATCTCGGCGCGGGCGAGCTACGCCGCCCACGCCCTCCTCGCCCGCAACGGCGCCTACCGGGCGCTGGCGTCGTTCGTCGAGCGCCACCCGGGGCTCGAGCGGGCGTTCACCCGCGGCGAGCGGGTCAGCAAGGAACACCTCTTCGGATGCCGGATGTGCGGGCAGTGCGCCCTGCCCGCCACCGGCTACGCGTGCCCGCAGACCTGCCCGAAGCAGCTGCGCAACGGGCCGTGCGGGGGCGTCTCGCCGGAGGGGCGCTGCGAGGTGCACCCGGAGATGACCTGCGTCTGGGTCACGGCCTACGAGCGCGCCGAGGCGTCCGGCCACGGCGAGGACCTGGACCGCCTGCAGCGACCGCTCGACCACCGCCGGTGGGGCCGGAGCTCCTGGCTCAGCTACTGGCAGGGACGCGACGCCGACCTGTGGACCGCGCCGGGCGAGGACCGGCCGCTGCTGCGCCGCGAGCTCGGGCTGACGCCGCGGTGAGTACGAGTCCTGGGAACGGGCTGCGCGCGACCCTCGCCGCCGGCCGCTTCGCCGTCACCGCCGAGATCGGGCCACCCCGGGGTGCCGACGCCGGCGCCGTCGTCGCCAAGGCCGAGATGCTGCGGGGCTGGGTGGACGCCGCGAACGTCACCGACAACCAGGGCGCGCACGTGCGCATGGGCAGCCTCGGCGCGAGCGTCCTGGTCCAGCGCGCCGGCGTCGAGCCGATCATGCAGGTGACCTGCCGCGACCGGAACCGGATGGCGCTGCAGTCCGACCTGCTCTCCGCGGGCGCGCTCGGCATCCCGAACGTCCTGCTGCTCACCGGCGACCACCCGCGCTACGGCGACCACCCCGACGCGATGCCCGTCTTCGACCTCGACGGCGTCCAGCTGACGTGGACCGCCCGGACGCTGCGCGACGAGGGCGAGCTGCTCTCCGGGCGCGATCTCGCCGGGCGGCCCGGCTGGCTCATCGGGTCGGTGGAGAACCCGTTCGCGCCGCCGGCCTCGTTCCGCGCGCGGCGGCTCGCGAAGAAGGTCGCCGCCGGCGCGGAGTTCGCCCAGACCCAGTACGTGTTCGACGTCGACGGGTTCGCCCGCTGGATGGCCGACGTCCGGGACCTCGGGCTCCCGGAGCGTTGCGCGGTGCTCGCCGGCGTCGGCCCGGTTCGGTCCCTGCGCGTGCTGGAGTACCTGCGCACCGGGGTCCCGGGCATCCACGTGCCCGACCACCTCGAACGCCGGCTGCGCGGCGTCCCGTCCGACCGCGTGGCCGCCGAGGGCATCCGCGTGTGCGTGGAGACGATCGACGCGCTCCGCGAGGTCCCGGGCGTCGCAGGCGTGCACCTCATGGCGTTCGGCTACGAGCGCGGCGTCCCCGACATCCTCGCCGCGGCCGGGTTCTCCCCGGATCGCGGGCCCGCCCACGATGCGCCGCCGCGCGCGTTGTCCGCCGTTCCCGGAGAGGGCTGACGCCATGCTGGTGGACCTCCGACCCCACGCGCGCCTGCGCGGCACGACGCCGGTGGACCTCACCACCGCGGTCACCCCGGTGCTCGAGGCGCTCGGCGAGGACGACGCGGACCTGGACCGGGTCCGGGTGGTCTGCGACTGGGTGCAGTACAAGCAGAGCTTCCGCGACGTGGTCGACGTGCGGCCGATCCTGTCGTGCGACGGGACGGGGCTGGGCCCGACCCCGACGCCGATCAGCGTGCGCGACGACGACCTCGAGGTGGCCGTCGACCTGCGGCGCAGCGGCGGTGTCGCGCTCAAGGAGCTGACGGCGGCGCGGCTCGGCGCCGACCCCGGAGCGCGCGTGCACCTCGAGGACTGGGGGCCGGGCAGCAGGAGCTGCATCTGGGACTTCAACGCCCTGTACTGGTCGTACCTGCGCCTGTGGGAGGAGGCCACGGGTCAGGGTTACGAGCAAGCGCTGCCCGGTGGGGAGAGCGATGCGCGCAACCGCGACGGTGCCCGGGCACTGATCGACGACCTGTTCGAGGTGTGGGACGGCCTCCTGGCGTCCGGCGCGTTGCCCGACCAGCTCTACGTCGTCGAGCTCGGCGTCGGCAACGGCAGCCAGGCTCGGGTGTTCCTCGACGAGTTCCGCGCCCGCGACCGGGCCCACGGTCGCGGCTACTACCGGCGCCTGCACTACCTGATGTGCGACTACTCGCAGCACGTCCTGGACCTCGCGCGGGCGACCGTCGCCGAGCACCGCGACCACGTCAGCTCGTTCGTCCTCGACGCCACGCGGCCGCGGACCTCGCTCGGTTTCCTCACGGTCAAGGTCTTCCTCGTCTACATCTCCAACGTCTACGACAACCTGCCCACCGACGAGGTCGCCCAGCTCGGTGGCCGTACCTACTGCGTGCAGACCCGCGCGCACCTGCCGGCCGCGCCCGCCGCGGAGATCGCCGCACAGGTGCACGCCGAGCCGCGCGAGCTCCCGGGCCTCGTGCGCAAGCTGCTGCGTCTCGGACCCGAGCTGCTCGTCGACGCCGCTCCCGCGCACGTCCCGGACCTCGCCGCAGCGGTCGACTTCTGGCGCCGCGTGTGGGCGGAGATCCGGCTCGAGGAGCGCTACGTCCCGCTCGGCGGGCTCGACCTCTACGCGCTGGCGCCGGGCGTGAGCGGCGAGATGCTGCGCCCGCTGCTGGAGTCGGGCGCCGACCTGCGGATGCACGTCAGCAACGGCGCGCTGGCGAGCTTCGTCGACACCCTGCCGCTGCTGCACCCCTACGGGAAGCTGGTGTGCCACGACCTGTTCGTCACCGAGACCCAGGCCTACCGCACGCACTTCCGCGGGCCCGGGAAGTACGACGGCTCGGTGGTCAACTGGGTCAACGGCCGGCTGCTCGCCCACGTCGCCCGCCGCCGGGGCTTCGACGTGCAGTACGCGCCGTTCGCGCACCGCCGTGGCGGCAACATCGTGACGATGTCGGCGCAGGTGATGGACTGATGACCGGACTTCCCGTGCTCCCGACCACCGTCGTCGGCTCCTATCCGGTGCCGGAGTGGATGGAGCGGCTGACCAGCGACTACTACCGCGGGCGCATGAGCCGCGCCCAGCTCGACGACCTCCACGAGACCGCGATCAAGGCCGCGCTGCGTGACCAGGAGAACGCGGGCGTCGACATCGTCTCCGACGGCGAGCTGCGCCGGGACAACGACATCGACTACCTCCTCGCCCGCCTGCCCGGGGTCGAGCTCGCCGAGACGGTCAAGGACTTCGCGTCCGACTACTACGACATCACGGTCCCGCGCGAGTTCGGCGACACCGACACCGACCGCGCAGAGCCGGTGCTCGGGCTCGCCGACGACCTCGCGTTCACCCGTTCCCAGACCGCGGCCCCCGTGAAGTTCTCCTTCACCGGCGCGTTCTCGCTCGCCCGGCGCGCCCGCAACCTCGCCTACGACGACCGCCAGGAGCTGGCGCTGGCGATCGCCCGGGTGCTCAACGTCGAGGCCCGCGCCCTCGCCGCCCAGGGCGCGGAGCTCCTGCAGATCGACGAGCCCTTCCTCGCGGGCTACCCCGACCAGGTGCGCGGGGCCGTCGAGGCCGTCAACGTGGTCACCGAGGGCGTGGACGCGAGCTGGGCGCTGCACGTCTGTTACGGCAACCGCTACGCCCGCCCGCTGTGGGAGGGGCACTACGACTTCCTGTTCCCGGCCGTGCTCGACGCCCGGGTCGACCAACTCGTCCTGGAGTTCGCGCGCAAGGGCGACGACGACCTGCCCGTGATCGAGAAGTTCGGTTGGGACCGCGCGATCGGGCTGGGCGTCATCGACGTGAAGAGCGCCGAGGTCGAGACGCCCGACCTCGTCGCCACCCGCATCCGCCGGGCCCTCGACCTCGTGCCCGCCGACCGCCTCGTGATCAACCCCGACTGCGGGCTCCGGCACCTCACCGGCCCCGTCGCCCGGGCGAAGCTCGCGGCGATGGCGCAGGGGGCGGCGCTGGTGCGGGCGGAGCTCTAGGGGCCGGCCTGGTCGCGGTCACGGCGCCCGAGCACCGCGACGGGCCGGGACGTGGCCTGTCTCAATCCCGGACAGTTCACGGAGAAGGTCCCTGAACCTGCCTATGGTCGCGGCAGTCGAGGAAAGGGGACCTGGGTGCCGGACACGGGTGAGCAGCTCCGCGGGTCGGAGCGGGCGGTGCTGTCGAGGTACCTGGTCGAGCGCTACGCCGCCGGCGAGAGCCTCATGCGCCTCGCGCAGGACACCGGCCGGAGCTTCGGCCACGTCCGGCGGCTCCTGATGGACGCCGGCGTCACCATGCGCCCCCGCGGCGGCAGCCGCCCCCGTACCACCTGAGCGCCCCTACGTAGGTCTGCGTATCGCTGACGGTCCCGCGCCGGTGGGACGCTGCTCGGCCCAGGTGACCGGGCAGGAGGGGCGACATGACGGACACGGCCAAGACGTTCGAACGCTTCGGCGAGGTGTGGGAGACGGGCGACGTGGACGTCGTCGACGAGCTGCTGCCCGCCGACGTCGTGTACCACCTGGCCCCGTTCCCCGACATGGACCGGGCCGGCCTGAAGCAGTTCATGTCCGCCTTCCACGACGCCTTCCCGGACTTCTCGCTGACGGTCCAGGACGCGTTCGACGCCAACGACCGCAGCGCTCACCGCTGGTCGTGCCGCGGGACGCTCACCGGCGACTCGGGGCTCCTGCCGGGGCCGCCGACGGGTGCGGCCACGGAGGCCACCGGCTGCCACGTCATCGCCTGGCGGGACGGCACGCCGATCGAGATCTGGCACCACGGTGACTGGCTCGGGTGGTTGCAGAAGGCTGGCGTCGTCCCGGCGCTCGGCTGAGGGCACCCGCCCGGAATACCGTAGCCACTTCAACACTTGTAGCTGCTATCAGTACGAGTGATGGGGTGACGAGAATGACCGAGCTGCTGCTGGTCCCCGTCGACGACAACGTGATCTTCCCGGGCATGACCGTCGTGGTCCCGGCCGCCGAGGTCGGCGCCGAGGAGGGCGAGCAGGTCCTGCTCGTCCCACGCCACGAGGGTCGGTTCGCCACGGTGGGCACGGTCGCCGACGTCACGGGCCGCACCCGACTCCCGAACGGCGTGACCGCCGTGCAGCTCACCGGAGTGCACCGCGGCCGGGCCGGGACGGGCAACACCGACGAGGCAGGTCACCTGCGCGTCGACGTGACCCCGTACCAGGACAGCACGGACCGCGACGGCCGGATCCGCGAGCTGGAGAGCACGTACCGCGTGGTGGTCGAGGAGATCCTCGAGCTGCGCGGCGACGACGGCCGCGTGTCGACGTTCCTGCGCGGCATCGACGAGCCCGGCGCGCTGGCGGACACCGCCGGCTGGGCGCCCGAGACCCCCTACGACGAGAAGGTGTCCCTGCTCGAGACGCTCGACGTGCGTGAGCGCCTGGAGCTGGCCCTGCGCCTGCAGCGCGAGCGGCTCGCCGAGCTGCAGGTGCGCAAGACGCTGCGCGAGGACGTCGAGTCCGGCGCGGCGAAGCAGCAGCGCGAGTACGTCCTGCGCCGCCAGCTGGAGTCCATCCGCAAGGAGCTGGGCGAGGGCGACGAGTCCGGCGGCGGGGACGACTACCGCGCGAAGATCGCCGAGGCCGGCATGCCGGACCACGTGCGCGAGCAGGCCGAGCGCGAGCTGGCCCGCCTCGAGCGCGGCGGCGAGCAGTCCGGCGAGTCCTCGATGATCCGGACCTACCTCGACTGGCTGCTGGCCCTGCCGTGGTCGAAGGTCTCCGAGGAGCAGCTCGACCCGGCCGCGGCCCGCACCGTGCTCGACGCCGACCACACCGGCCTCGAGGACGTCAAGGACCGCATCGTCGAGTACCTGGCCGTCCGCAAGCTGCGCCGCGACCGCGGCGTCGAGGGCGACAAGAAGGCCGGGACGATCCTCACCCTGGTCGGGCCTCCGGGTACCGGCAAGACCTCGATCGGCGAGTCGGTCGCGCGGGCGATGAACCGCGAGTTCGTCCGGATGTCGCTGGGCGGCGTCCGCGACGAGGCCGAGATCCGCGGTCACCGCCGCACCTACGTCGGCGCCCTGCCGGGGCGCCTGGTGCGAGCCCTGCGCGACGCGGGCACGATGAACCCGGTGATCCTGCTCGACGAGGTGGACAAGGTCGGCGCCGACTGGCGCGGCGACCCGTCCGCCGCGCTGCTCGAGGTGCTCGACCCGGCGCAGAACCACGCGTTCCGCGACCACTACCTCGACGTCGAGATCGACCTCTCGCAGGTCGTGTTCCTGGCGACGGCCAACCAGCTGGACACCATCCCGGGTCCGCTGCTCGACCGCATGGAGGTCATCTCCTTCGACGGCTACACCGTCGAGGAGAAGGTCGCCATCGCCCGGGACCACCTGCTGCCGCGGCAGATCACGAGCGCCGGCCTCACGGTGGACGACGTGAGCGCCGACGAGTCCGCACTGCGCCTCGTGGTGTCCGAGTACACCCGCGAGTCCGGTGTCCGGCAGCTCGACCGCGCGCTGGGCAAGCTGACCCGCAAGATCGCCACCGAGGTGGCGACGGGGTCGCCGAAGGTCGTCGTCGACACCGAGGTCGTGCGCAAGCACCTCGGCCGCCAGAAGGTCTTCACCGAGGCCGTCGAGCGGACCGCGGTCCCCGGCGTCGCGACCGGCATGGCCGTGACCGGCGCGGGCGGTGACGTCCTCTTCATCGAGGCCGCCGGCATGGCGGGCGACGAGGGCCTGATCCTCACCGGGCAGCTCGGCGACGTCATGAAGGAGTCGGCCCGGATCGCCCTGTCGTGGGTGCGCTCGCACGCCGCGGAGCTGGGCATCGCCGAGGACGCGTTCTCGGGACGGTCGTTCCACGTGCACGTCCCCGCGGGCGCGACCCCGAAGGACGGGCCGTCGGCCGGCGTCACCATGGCCACGGCGCTGGTGTCGCTGCTGACCGGACGCCCGGTGCGGCACACGGTCGCGATGACCGGTGAGCTCACGCTGCAGGGCCGGGTCCTGCCGATCGGCGGGGTGAAGCAGAAGGTGCTGGCCGCGCACGCGGCGGGCCTGACGCAGATCGTCGTCCCGGAGCGCAACCGCGCCGACCTCGACGACGTCCCCGCCGACGTGGCTGCGCAGCTGGAGTTCCACCCGTCCATGACGATCAGTGAGGTCCTCGACGTGGCCCTGGAGCCCGTGCCGCAGAGCCTCGAGGTGGCCGCCTGACATGTGCTCACGGGAGCCGGTACCGCCCGAGGTGCGCGCGCTGACGGCACTGCTGGAGCGACGCTGGTCGCTCTCGGTGCTCTACGCCGCGCACCTCGGTGCGGTCCGGTTCTCGGAGTTCGAGCAGGCCCTCGGCCAGGTGCCGCCCGCGACGCTCGCGGCGCGCCTGGCCGACCTCGAGGCGGCGGGGCTGCTCGAACGGCGGGTGCTCGACGCGCGGCCACCGCGCACCGAGTACGCGCTCTCCGCCGAGGGTCGCCGCCTCGCTCCGCTGCTCGAGGCGCTCACGACCTGCAGCCGGGATCGCCGGCCGCGCTGAGCAGGCGGTCTCCGGCCGCGACGGCGTGCGCGAGGCGCAGCGTCGTCGACAGCCAGAGCAGCACGTCGTGCAGGCGCAGGCGGGTCGGACGGGCGTCGCCCGTCGCCGCCGCCACGGCGTCCTCCAGCGCGGCGAACGCGTCCGCGTTGCCCCGCAGGTCCCGTCGCACCACGGCCTCCACGCCGCTGTCGCCCTCCTCGAGATGGGGGAGCAGCGCGCGTCGGGTGGTCCGGGTCAGATGCGGGACGAGCTCGGGGTGCCGGTGGTGCAGGGCGGCCAGGACGTGCGCGGAGTGCGCGCCGGACTCCTGCCCGATCCGGCGCAGGTACGCCCCGACGGTGCCGGGCTCGCCGAGCACCGAGAGCTCCTCGTCGGACAGCTCCCAGAACGGGTGCTCGCCGGCCCGGGCGACGAGGGCGTCGACCAGCCCGCCGATCCCCGCGAGGGTGTCGTGTACGGCGTGCCAGCCGGCCTGGTCGAGGCGTCCGTGCAGGCCCTCGGCGAGCAGGACGTCGGCGTCGAGCCCCCCGCTCGCGGGACGCGCGTCGAACCGCGCCCAGCCGAACGCGGGCACCTCCACCCACCGGCCCTCCGGGGTACCGGGCGAGCGGAAGCGCAGCCAGCGCCGGGCGCGGGCGTACCCGACGACCGCGGCCGTCGCCTGTGCCACCGGCATCGGCTCGGGACCCAGGCACGGCAGGCGGAGGATCACCTCGGTGTCCTGCGTCCGCGTGGCCACGCCCCCATCATGGGGCCGAGGGCGGGTCGCCGTCAGGCGGCGAGCAGATGGTGCCGCCCAGAGGGTGGCGACCAGAGGGTGGGGGCTAGATGTTGCCGCGCTCCTTGACCTCGCCGACGACCATGTCCTTCTGGCCGCTCCGCTCGAGCTTCTTGTTGCCCGTGGCCTTGCCCGTGACCTCCTTGGCCTTCCCCTTGACCTGCTTCGAGCGGTTCTTGACCGTGTCGTCGGCACCCATGTGATCACGATTCCCTGATCAGGAGGGTTCAGACCGCCACCACCGGAGTTGGGCCGGACGCGCGACGGAAGAGTCCGTTCAGAAATCCCGCCGCTGGTCCCTAGAGTCCACGACATGGGTCTCTTCTCCCGCACCCCGCCCGTGCCGCTGCCCGAGCGCGAGGACCTGCGCCGGGCCCTGAACGGCATGCACGCCAAGGACGCCGAGCGCCTGCGGTCGAAGCGCCACCTCGCGGAGGCGCTCGCCGCCGTGCCGGAGACGACCTCGGTCCGGGCCATCCTCAGCGCCGTCATCACCGAGCCCCACACCACCGACCGCGGCCTGTTGTGCGTGACGTCGATGGCGGTGACGTTCGACGGCGAGCACTCCGGACGCATGGAGTTCCCGATCGCCGCGCTGCGCGAGGTCGGCACGGTCGGCGCCGGCACCCTGCGCGTCGAGTTCGACGAGCTGGGCCCGGGCGTGCGTGCCCTCCCCGGGCGGGAGGCGGCCGACCACCTGGACTTCAGCGTCACCGCCCGGCCCGAGTCGGTGCGGTACTTCGTCGGGCAGGTGGAGGCGTCCGGGCTCCGGAGCCGTTAGCCCGTGTGCCTACCCCGTGTGGTTGTCCCGTTTGCGCATCGCGATCGGCACGCCCGCCAGGTCCTCCTCGTTGCAGAGGAGCTTGAGGTCGTAGTACGGCGAGCCCTTGGCGTCGTCGTAGTCGAGGTGCACGGCGATGACGTCGAGGGGCTCACCGAGCCACTGCTCGGCCTCCCGCAACCAGGTCGCCGAGCGCTCGAGGGCGGTCGGGAGGTCGTCGTCGAGGAACTGGATCGGTCGGTAGGGGACGCCTTGGATCTGGTCCTTGCCGCCGGGCCGGGGAAGGTCCCGGGCCACGCCGAGGTCGTCGAGTGCCAGGTGCGTCGGGTGTTCGCCCACACGTACAGGGTCCCCTGCGCGGTGGAGCGCTCGCAATCGCCCCGGCGGACGGAGCGCCGGGCGTCCCCCGCGGTGCGCCCGGAGTCACTACGGTCGTGATCCATGACCACGTCCGCGGTGGCGGCGTCGACCGGTGACGGGGCACCCGCGCGTCGCCGGCTCCGCGGTCCCGTGCCGCGGGAGGACGCCGCCCGCAACGTGCGGCTGGTGGCCGTCGCCTTCGGGGTCACGGTGGTGGTCACCCGCCTCTACCTGGCGCTCACCGGCTACCCCCAGATCGGCGGGGCGACCTACCACCTCGCCCACGCCCTCTGGGGCGGGCTGCTCCTGCTGCTCGGCGGCCTCGCCGCCCTGATGTGGAGCAACCGCTGGGTGCCGACGGCCACCGCGGTCCTCGTCGGCGTCGGCTCCGGGCTCTTCGTCGACGAGGTCGGGAAGTTCATCACCCAGCGGAACGACTACTTCACGCCGCTGGCGGCGCCGATCATCTACGTGGTCTTCCTGGGCGTGCTCGGGCTGGCGACGGTGACGCGCCACGCCCGGCTCGACCGGCCCCGGGCGCTCGCCTACTCCGTGGCCGTCCGGTCGAAGGACCTCGCGGACGGCGCCCTGCGCCCGCACGACCGCGCCGCGCTGCTCCGCGACCTCGCGTCGCTGGAGGCCGACACGTCCCGTCCCGACCTCGTCACCTACGCCGCGGCGCTGCGCCCGGTCGTCGAGGCCGCCCCGCTCGAGGAGGCGCCGAGCCGGTCCCGCACCGGGATCGAGGGCCTCGCCCGGGCCGAGGCGGCGCTCGTCCCGCGCTGGCTGCACCGGCTCGTACTCGCCGCCGGCTCGGCGCTGCTCGGCCTGCTCTCGCTGGTCGGCCTCGTCGTGCTCGTCGCCCTGTGGAGCAGCGACCCGGACACGCAGATCGTCCTCGACGACCAGGTGGTGCCGCCGGGCACGCGACCGCCGATGCTCGTCGTCGCCTCGGCGGGCGAGGCCGTCGTGGGCGTCCTGCTGCTGGTCGCGGCGGTGGCGCTGGTGATCGGTCGCGATCGGGCGGGCGTCCGCCTCTGCCGGATCGGACTCGTCCTGGCGCTCGCCGGCGTCAACGTGGCGTTGGGCTACCTCGACGCCGAGCTCGTGGTCGTCGCCGTGGTGGCCGAGCTGGCGCTGCTCGTCGTCGCCACCCGCTACCGGGCGCGCTTCCTGGAGTGACTCAGCGGCGCGGCGGGATGTCGATCGACGGCAGCCCGGCCACGTCGGCGAGCCCCAGCATGTGGAGCAGCTCGCGGCAGTCGTCGGCGTCGATGGCACGCCCGGCGATCACGGGCACGGCGCGGCGGCGGGCCAGGTGGTGCGCGGCGACCTCGGCCTCGTGGCTCTTGAGGATGCGCTCGGGAGGGACATCACCGTCGACGTTCGGACCGACTGACGCCATGGGAGCTCCGACCACCAGGAGGGGAACGGGGCTCGCCGGGTGCCGGGGCCAACTCCGTCAGTGACCTCAGCCTACGCGCACCCCACGACACGGCGTAGCGTCGGCGAGACCCGGTACCTGCTCCGCCGGGCTGTCGCCCCTCGCGTCCGGAGCCACTCCAGCCGCTCGAGAAGGGCATGCCATGGGCACTCACGAGGCCTCGGTCGTCGAGGATCCCACCGACCAGGTGCTGGACGGGACGGGCGAACCCTCGTGCTCCGCCTGCCCGCACACCTGGTCGGGGCACGACGCGCTGGGCCGCCGGTTCTGTGCGGCCACCCACGACCACGGCTGGGACCGCGGCTGCATCTGCCGCTGACCGGCGGATGACCGCGCCCGGGCCGTGATCAGGCCCCGGTCGGCTCGTCGGCGACCGGCCCGATGCGCCCGGCGCCGTCGGCGACGTGCAGGTCGGCGATCGCCAGCATGTCCTCGTCGGTCAGCGCGAAGTCGAAGAGGGCGTGGTTCCCGGCGATGCGCTCGGGGCTGTCGGACTTGGGGATCACGACCGTGCCCTGCTGGAGGTGCCAGCGCAGCACGACCTGGGCCGGCGTACGACCGAGTCGCTCGGCGACGGCCACGAGGGTCGGCTCGCCGAGGACGGCGCCGCGTCCGAGCGGGCTCCAGGCCTCGGTGGTGATGCCCAGGGCGGCGTGCAGGGCGCGCAGCTCGTGCTGCTGCAGGTGCGGGTGCAGCTCGATCTGGTTGACGGCGGGCACGGTGCCGCCGAGGTCGAGCAGGCGCCGCAGGTGGCCCGGGCGGAAGTTGGACACGCCGATCGCCCGGGCGCGGCCCTCGGCGAGCAGCTGCTCCATCCCGTCCCAGGTCTGCACGCCCTCGGCGAGCACGGTCGCCGGCCAGTGCACGAGGTGGAGGTCGACGAAGTCCAGGCCGAGCCGCTCCAGGCTGCCGGCGGCGCAGTCCCGGGCGTGCGCGCACCCCTCGTGGCCGCGCCAGACCTTGGTGGTGACGAACAGCTCGTCGCGCGGGATGCCCGACGCCGCGATCGCGCGGCCGACGCCCTCCTCGTTGCCGTAGACCGCGGCGGTGTCGATGCTGCGGTAGCCCTGCTCGAGGGCCTCGGAGACCGACGCCTCGGCGTCGCGGGCCTCCGAGACCCCGAAGCCGAGCTGGGGCATGCGCAGGCCGTTGTTCAGGACGACGGTGGTGTCCGGCGCGAGGAGTGTCGGGGCCATGATCGTGGTCAACGCCCCGAGGGTGGGGCACCTTCCGCGTCGTGACGACCCCGACACGACCTCAGGTGCCGCCCGACCGGATCGTCAGCCGCTGGATCCGGCCCTCGACGAGGACGGGCTGCTGCAGCCCGATCAGGTGGACCCGCACTCGGGGTACCGCTACTACTCCACCGACCAGGTCCCCACCGCACAGGTGATCCGCCGGTTCCGGGACCTGACATGCCGGTCCGCGAGATCGCCCGCCTGCTCGCTGCGGACGTCGACGAGCGCGCGACGCTCATCACCGACCACCTCGCCCGCACGGTGCACCCCGGGCCGCACGACGACATCGACGTCACCTACGGCGCGCTCGGCGCCCACCTCGCCGAGCACGTCCTGCTCGTCGACGGCCCCGTGCACGAGACCTACCTGGTGGGGCCCCGCGACACACCCGACCCCGCCGCGTGGCGCACGGAGATCGGCTGGCCGGTGTTCACGACCGCGCCCGTGTAGGGAGCTCGGCGAAGACGTCGGCCACCCAGTCGGCGACGAAGGTGCTGACGTGCGGGAGGTGGTCGAGCCCGATGTGCTCGGTCGCGCCCTCCTCGGGGGTGAACACGCGCAGCTCGCGCCGTGGGCTGTTCACCGCCTGCTCGTAGGAGCGGTGGGCGTAGGACAGCGGGATCTGCCGGTCGTTCTCGCCGTGGGCGACGAGGAACGGGACCGTGATGTGCTCGACGACGCCGTCGAGGTGCACCCCGTCGGCGAACTCGATGAACGTCTCGAGGTCGTCGTGGCCCCACACCCAGAGCACGTGCTCCCAGTAGTGCGGCACCGGCCGCTCGCCCTCGCGCTCGAGGCGCCGGCGCTGCACCGCGCCCCAGTTGTGGTTGGCGCCCCACGCGACGCAGAGGGCGAGGCGCTTCTCGAACGCGGCGGCGCGCGGCGCGAAGTAGCCGCCGAGCGACCAGCCGACGATGCCGATGCGGTCGGCGTCGACGTCGTCGCGGGCCTCGAGGAAGTCGACGGCTGCGCCGGCCCAGACCTCGGTATCGATCCGGGCGGTCAGACCCTGCAGGCGCAGCGCCTCGCCGGTGCCGGGCTGGTCGAGCATGAGGCAGGAGATGCCGCGGGCGGCCAGCTCGGCCCAGTGCCCGGAGCTGTACATGTGCTCCTTGGCCGAGTCGAGCCCGTTGACCAGGATGACCACGGGCGCGGGTCCCGCTTCGGTCGCCGGGGCCGCGCTGAAGTAGGCCGGCAGCGTGGTGCCCTCGTAGGGGATCGCGACGCGGGTGATCCGCGTGTCCTGCAGGTCGAAGGCCTTCTGGGCCAGCTCGAGCACGCGGCGGTAGGTGGGGACCCGGTTCTCGTCGGAGTGGGCGAGCATCCGCTCGGCCTGGCACAGGTAGTTCGTGGCGCGGGAGTAGAGCTGCCCGGCGGTGCGGGTGTGCCCGGCCTTCTCGGCCTCCTCGGCCTGGCCGACGAGCTGGTCGGTCAGCGCGGTCCAGGCGCGCAGGAAGTCCGGCGTGCCGGCGTCCTCGCCCTGGGCCGCGGCCTCCTTGATGGGGCGGCACGCGCGGTCGACCTCGTCGATGAGCCCGCCGCTGTTGAGGGTGGCGACCACGCCCAGGTTCCAGACGTAGTTGCCGGGGAAGTACTCGAACACTTCGGGGTCCTCTCGGGATTCGGGGTCAGCGCAGCGCGTCGGAGATCGACGTCACGCCACCGTGGGCGGTCACGCCGCTGACACTCGTCATGACCCGACCGGCGCAGCGGACGGGCGGGTGCGGGGACGCGGGCGGGCGGCGGGGACCGGGATCGGGTCGACGCCCGGGACGACGCGGTTGGCGATCGTGCCCAGGCCCTCGACGGTCAGGGTGACGACGTCGCCGGGGCGCAGCGGGGGGAGCTCCTCGCGCGAGGTGCCGCGGCCCCAGAGCTCGGCGAGGCAGCCGCCGTTGCCGCAGGTGCCCGAGCCCAGGACGTCGCCGGGGCGCACGAGGGTGCCGCGCGACGCGTAGGCGATCAGGTCCTCGAACGGCCAGCCCATGTTCGAGAGCAGGTCGTGGCCGACGACGCGGCCGTTGACCTCCGCGGTCATGGCGAGGGCGAGGAAGCCGTCGGCGTCGCGGTACGGCTCGAGCTCGTCGGCCGTGACCAGCCACGGACCCAGCGTCGTTGCGGTGTCCTTGCCCTTGGCCGGGCCCAGGTTGACCTTCATCTCGCGGGCCTGGAGGTCGCGGGCCGACCAGTCGTTGAAGATCGTGTAGCCGGCGATGTGCTCGCGCGCCCGCTCCGGGGACAGGTGACGGCCCTCGTGGCCGATCACCACGGCGACCTCGAGCTCGAAATCGAGCACCGCGCTCCCCGGCGGGACCGGGACGTCGTCGTCCGGGCCGATCACCGCGTAGGGGTTGGTGAAGTAGAACGTCGGTGCCTCGTACCACTCGGGCACCACGCCGCCCACGCCGTCGATCGACTTCCGGACACCCTCGACGTGCTCCTCGAACGCGACGAAGTCGCGCACCGTCGGCGGCTCGAGCGGCGCCAGCAGGCGCACGTCCCCGAGGGCGACCGGGCGGGAGCGCAGCGCGTCCCGTCCGGCCGCCGTCAGGTCGCCGGAGCGCAGCAGGTCGAGCACGGTGACGGGGCGGTCGAGGAGGTGGACGCCGTCGCCCTCGACGACGCCCACACGCACGACGCCGTCGTGCAGCACCGAAGCGATGCGCATCAGACCGGCGGCGCGACGAACACGCCGCGGTCAGGGTCGTTGAACGACTTCTTCGCGACGAACTCGCTCATCGGGTTCGCGGTGCCCCACTGGTCGGAGACCATCGGGTCGGTGAAGTCGTGCAGGCTCGGGTGCCAGGTGTCCTCGTCGAGGTTCTCCAGCTCCGTCGTGTACTCGACGGTGTTGCCCTGGGGGTCGAGGAAGTAGGAGAACGTGTTGTTCCCGGCCATGTGCCGCCCGGGACCCCACACCTTCTCCACCCCGGCGCGCAGCAGCCGCCCGGTGCCGCGCATGTACTCGTCGATGCCGCGCAGCTCGAACGACGCGTGGTGCAGCGAGACGTGCGGGCAGCGCGCGATCGCGAGCGAGTGGTGCTGGGGGTTGCAGCGCAGGAACCACATCATCTCGCCCATGTGCGGCGAGTACAGGGTGTCCGAGAGCTTGAAGTCGAGGTGGCGGTCGTACCAGGCCACCAGCGCCTCGGGCTGCGGCGAGTTGATGACGACGTGGGAGAGCTTCACCGGCACCGACTCGCCCTCCTCGACGCGGCGGTGCTGCCGGACCGCGACGTCGGACGACACCTCGACGGTGCGGCCCTCGAGGTCGAAGAAGCGGAAGCCGTAGCCGCCGCCGGGGGTCTGCAGCTTGTCCGGGGTCGACACGAGCGTGACGCCCTCGCGGCCCAGCTTCTCGGCCAGGGCGTCGACGTCGGCGGCCGACGCGGCACCGAAGGCGATGAGGTCGACGCGCTTCTCGGCGTCGGCGCGCAGCCGCACCTGGTACTGCTCCGGCGAGCCCTCGGTGGCGAGGAAGGCGATGCCGGTGTCGGTGGTCTCGGGGCTCAGCTTCCACAGGTCGGTGTAGAAGGCGAGCTGGCGGTCGAAGTCGGGCACGCCGAGGTCGACGTGCCGGAGGTGGGTGATGAGGCGGTCCATGTCGCTCCTGTCAGGGTCGCTGCGAGAGCAGCGCGGCGGTGCGGCCCATGAGGCCGGGGACGTCGGCAGCCCCGCCCTTCTCAGGGGGAGGGACGTGGTCGAGCAACCAGCGCGACAGCTGCACGGAGTTCTCGACGACGGTGCGGGCGCGGGGGAGACGGCGGTCGGTGAAGGTGTCGAGCACCGTGCCGTCGAGGCGGTCGGCGTCCAGCAGCACCTCGGCGAGGACGGCGGCGTCCTCGAGGGCCTGGGCGGCGCCCTGGGCGAGGGTGGGCGGGCAGGAGTGCGCGGCGTCGCCGATCAGCACGACGCGCCCGCGGTGCCACGGCCCGTCGAGGACGTGCCACTCGAACCAGGTGTAGTTGACGCGCGCGGCGTCGGTCATCAGCGCGCGGATGTCGTCCCACGGCCCGTGGTACTGCGCGGCGAGCCCGCGCATGACCTCGAGCTGCTCCTCGGGCGTGAGCCCGGAGCGGTCCTGCGCGTCCTCGACCAGGTAGGCGTAGATGCTGTCCTCGCCCGTCGGGCAGTACCCCGCGATGTAGCAGGCGCCGTGGTAGTAGAGGTCGGTCCGCTCGAGGCCGGCCGGACGGGGCGTGAACACCCGCCAGATGCCCATCCCGAGCGGGGCGACGTCCACGTCGACCCCGATCAGCGACCGCACGTGCGACCGGACGCCGTCGGCGCCGACGACCAGGTCGTAGCGCCCGGTGCTGCCGTCGGAGAACGCGACGTCGACGCCGGCGTCGTCCTGGGCGAGGGTCTCGACGGTCGTGCCGAAGCGCAGCTTCGCGCCCACCTCCTGGGCGCGGGCGACGAGCACGCGCGCCAGGTCGGCGCGCCGGGCGCCGACGGTGGCGGGCAGGTCCGGACCGCCCGTCTTCGCGTCCGGCATCTCGACGAGCACCGTGCCGTCGGGTGCGCGCAATCCGAGGGTGTCGAAGCCGTAGCCGACGGCGGCGACGTGGTCGTACACGCCCAGATCGCGCAACACGCGCAGCGCGTTGCCCTGCAGCGTGATGCCCGAGCCCACCGCCGTGACGTCGTTCTTGACCTCGACGAGGTCGACGGCGACGCCGTCGCGGGCGAGCTGGATGGCCGTGGCGCAGCCGGCGGCTCCGCCGCCGACCACGAGCACGGATCGGACCGCAGCCATGAGGTCCTCCTACTTGACGGCGAGCGGGTTGAGGGGGGAGCCGACGGCTCCGGTGATGCGCAGGGGTGCGGCGGTGAGCCAGAAGTCGTAGACGCGATCGGCCGCGCAGTCGGCGGCCAGCGCCTCGAGGTCCCACATCTCGCCGATGAACAGCCCGAGGTGGGGGATCGCGATCTGGTGCAGGGGCTGGAAGGCGACGTCGAACTCGTTGGGCCGGACCTCGAAGCCCCAGGTGTCGGTGGCGATCGCGGCGATCTCGGTGTCGTGCAGCCAGTCGGCGGTGGTGAACGACAGGCCCGGCGCGGGGCCGCCCGCGTAGGTGCCCCAGCCCTCGCGGCGGGTGCGCGCGTACTGGCCGGTGCGCACGCAGACGATGTCGCCGCGCCCGACCGTGACGCCCTGGGCGGCGATGGTCCGCTCGAGGTGCTCGGTGGTGATCGCGAAGCCGTCGGGCAGCTCGCCGGCGCCCGCGCCGGTGGTGGGGCCGAGGGCACGGCCGACGTCGAGCAGCACCCCGCGCCCGGCGAGGCGGTCGGCGGCGGTCTCGATGCCGGTGACGCGGTCGCCCGCGCTGGTGACGACGTCCGCGGCGGCGCGACCGTTCCAGGCGTGGCCGTGGTCGAAGATGTGCCCGAGCCCGTCCCACTGGGTCGAGCACTGCAGCGGCATGGCGATGACGTCGTCGGCGCCGCCGAGCCCGTGCGGGAACTCGCCGTCGAGGGCCTCGCGGCCGGTGTCGAGCATCGTGTGCACGGGGTTGGTGCGCCGCCGCCACCCACGCTGCGGCCCGTCCATGTCGAACGGTTGCGACAGCGAGAACGCCGCACCCCGGCGCACGAGCCGGGCGCCCTCCACGCGCTTGGCGTCGTCGAGGAGGTTCAGGGTGCCCAGGACGTCGTCGGCACCCCAGCGGCCCCAGTTCGAGACGCGGGCGACGGTGGCGGCGATCGCGTCCTCGGGCTTCGCCGGGTCGAGGCCCGCCGCGAGGATGGCGCGGGTGTCGCCGCCGGTCGGCTCAGTCGGCACTGCTGGTCCCTCCCGAGGACTCGGTGTGTGTTGCCTCACCGTGCGGGACCCGAGCACTATCCGGGAACACGAACCTGACGATGCGGGGTATGGCGATTTCCGATGGGCGAGCGGTGAGGGCGCGGCGCAGCGTCGCGTTGCAGAACCTCGACCTGAACCTGCTCGTCTCCCTCGACGCGCTGCTGCGCGAGCGGTCGGTCACCCGGGCGGCGGCCGGCCTCGGCCTGAGCCAGCCCACCCTGAGCACGGCCCTGTCGCGGCTGCGGCGGCACTTCGACGACGAGCTGCTGACCCGCGTCGGCAACAGCTACGAGCTGACGCCGCTGGCCACCGACCTCGTCGAGCGCGTCACCGGCGCCGTGGGCGTCCTCGAGCGGGTCTTCGCCGGTCAGCCCGAGTTCGACCCGGCCGTCTCCGACCGCGAGTTCACCGTCGTCGTCTCCGACTACGCGGCCACGGTGCTGGGCGGGCCGCTGAGCGAGCTGCTCGCCGCCGAGGCGCCGTCGGTGTGCCTGCGGTTCCAGCAGATGCGCACCGAGACCGTCGACGCCGCGCCCGAGAGCCTCCGCGCGGTCGACGGCCTGCTGCTGCCCCACGGCTACCTCACCGACCTGCCCCACCAGGACCTCTACGACGACCAGTGGGTCTGCATGGTCGGCGCCGGGAACGAGGTCGTGGGGGACACGTTCACCCTCGAGCACCTGCACGCGCTGCCGATGGCCGTCACCTACCGCGAGCCCACCCGGTTCACCCCCGCGGTCAAGCAGCTCCACATGGTCGGCATCGAGCCCCGGGTCGTGGCGGTCTCCGAGAGCTTCCTCGCCCTGCCGTTCCTCGTGGCCGGCACCGACCGTTTCGCGCTCGTCCAGCAGCGCCTCGCGGCCCGGCTCGCCGCCGCCGCGGATGTCCGGATCCTGCCCTGCCCGTTCCCGGTGACGCCGCTGGTCGAGGCGCTGTGGTGGCACCCGGTCTACGAGCGCGACACCGGCCACCAGTGGCTGCGCACCGTCTTCGGCCGCGTCCGCGACCGCCTCCGGCACGAGACGGTCTGACACGAGTATCGGCAGCCCCGATACCCGTCATCAGGTCTTCGGGCTTCCTCGCCCCCTGAGAGCGCCGTCACCCTGACGGCCACCGCAACCCGCCGACCAGCACGAACGGTCGTGTCACCTCAGGGCCGAGGAGCCAATCACCCATGACCACCAGTCCCACCACGCCGCCCGTCCCGGGGGCCGCCGCCACCGCGGGCGACGCGGTCGTCGACCCCGCCACGGGCCGTCCCGCCGGCCGCGCGCAGCTGATCCTGCTGCTCGCGGCGAGCTGCATGTCCGTGCTCGGCGCCGTGCTCATCGCCCCGGTCCTGCCGCAGATCCAGGCCGAGTTCGCCGCGGTGGCGGGCGTCGAGGTGCTCGTCCCGATCGTGCTCACCGTGCCCGCGCTGATCATCGGCCTGATGGCGCCGTTCGCGGGCGCGATCGCCGACCGCTTCGACCGCAAGCGCCTGCTGCTCGTCGCGATGGTCGGCTACACGATCTTCGGCACGGCACCGCTGTACCTCGGCTCGCTCGGCGCGATCCTCGGCAGCCGCGTCCTGGTCGGCGTCTGCGAGGCCGCGATCATGACCTGCGCGACGACGCTGATCGGCGACTACTGGTCGGGCGAGCAGCGCAGCCGCTACCTCGGGCTGCAGACGCTGGTCGCGACCCTCTCCGCGACGGTCTTCCTCGGGCTCGGCGGGGCGCTCGGCGCCGCGGGCTGGCGCACGCCGTTCTGGCTGTACTTCGCCGCGATCCTGCTGGTCGTCCCCATGGCGCGCTCCCTGTGGCAGCCGGCCCGTCCCACCGCCGAGGCCCGGACCGGCGCCCGGCTCGCGGGCGTGCCGTGGCGGCGGCTGGCTGCGCCGTGCCTGGTGACGCTGTTCGGTGGCGCCGTCTTCTACGCGCTGATCGTCGAGCTCTCGTTCGTCCTCAACGGCCTCGGCGTCACCTCCACCGCCGTGATCGGCGGCATCAGCGCCGTCATGTCGCTGGCCACGGCCGCCGGCGCCATCGTGTTCGGCCGGATCTCCCGGCTCTCGCCGCGGGTCCTGCTGCCGACCGCGTTCGGCCTGTCGGCCGTCGGCCTGGTGGTCGTCTTCGCCACGACCTCCCTCGTGGTCGTCACCCTCGGCGCCGTGATCACCGGCTTCGGCACCGGCATGCTGCTGCCGACCCTGCTGACCTGGGCGGTCAACCGGCTCTCCTTCGAGCAGCGCGGCCGGGGCACGGGGCTGTGGACCGGGTCCCTGTTCCTCGGTGAGTTCCTCGCCCCGCTGGTCATCGCGGGCATCGGGGTCGGCGTCGGCGGTCTCCAGCCGGCTCTCGCCGTGCTCGGCGTCGCCGCCGCGGTCATGGCCGTGGTGACGTGGCTGGCCCTGCGCGGTCGCGACGAGCCCCTCAACACCGGCCACCTCTAACATCGGGGCGTGAGCACGCGGGGGCAGGTGGCCCTGCCCGGTGGGCGCTTCGCCATGGGCGACCACTTCGGTGAGGGCTACGTCGACGACGGCGAGCACCCGGTGCACGAGGTCACCCTGGCGCCGTTCGGGCTCGACGCCACCGCGGTCACCAACGCCGCGTTCGCGACGTTCGTCAAGGACACCTCCTACGTCACCGACGCGGAGCGCTGGGGGTCGTCGGCGGTGTTCCACCTGGCCTTCCGGGGGGATCGCGCCGACGTCCCGACCAGCGTCGACGGCGCCGGGTGGTGGCTCGGGGTGCGGGGCGCCTGCTGGCGGCGACCGGAGGGACCCGGCTCGTCGGTGGGCGACCGCGCCAACCACCCGGTGGTGCACGTGTCCTGGAACGACGCGCAGGCCTACTGCGCGTGGGCGGGCAAGCGGCTACCCACCGAGGCGGAGTGGGAGTACGCCGCGCGCGGCGGGCTCGAGGGCGCCCGCTTCCCCTGGGGCGACGAGCTCCGGCCCCGCGGGCGGTGGCCGCTGAACATCTGGCAGGGCCGCTTCCCCGTCCAGAACACCGAGGAGGACGGCTACCTGACGACCGCGCCCGTGAAGACCTACCGGCCCAACGGGCACGGGCTCTGGCAGATGGTGGGCAACGTCTGGGAGTGGTGCGCCGACTGGTTCTCCCCGGACACCTACCGGGAGTCGCCCTCCGCCGACCCGGTGGGGCCGGCGGAGGGCGTGAGCCGGGTGATGCGCGGCGGCTCGTACCTCTGCCACGACTCGTACTGCTACCGCTTCCGGGTGGCGGCGCGGTCGTCGAACACGCCGGAGTCCAGCTCGGGGAACCTCGGGTTCCGCTGCGCCACCTGACCTCTCACTGGGCGGCCATCACCCGCCGGTAGAGCCCCCCGTCCTCGGCGGTCCCCTCCTCGTCGCCGGCGTCCCCGAGCTCGATCCGCACCGTGTGCACCGTCCCGGTGAACGCGTTGCCGACGATCGGGTAGTCGGTGCCCACGGGGGTCCCGAGGTCGACGCCGACGTCGAAGGTCTCGTCGAACGAGAAGTAGTACGGGATGGTGGCGTCCACCGTGCCGTGGGCGACCTTCACGTCGTCCACGGTGAGCACGACGGTGCCGCCGCGCCCGAGGCCGCCGCCGTCGTACTGGAAGTCCATCCGGACCTCGTGGCGCCCGGTGGTCATCGGGTCCTCGGCGCGCAGGACGTGGCTGGTGGTCCCGAAGTAGTTGTAGACGTAGCAGGCGCGCCCGCCGAGGCAGTAGAGCGCCCAGCCCCCGAAGCGCCCGCCCTGGGCGACGATCACCCCGTCGGTCAGTGAGCCGTCGGTGTCGACGTCGGCGATCACCGTGTGGGAGCGGTTCTTGACGTTGGGCGTCGTCTCCTCGATCAGCCGTCGCGTCCGCCCGTGGTAGGTCACCGAGCGGCGGTCGCCGAGCAGGTCGAGCCGCCCCGCGATCCGCGGGTTCTCCCGTTCGGTGACGCGGTTGTCCAGGGGGAAGACCTGGTACTTCGACGCCTCGATGAGGAACAGCTCGCGCAGGGAGGCGAGCTTCTCGGGGTGGCGGTCGGCGAGGTCGTGGGCCTGGCTCCAGTCGGTGGTGGTGTCGTAGAGCTCCCAGACGTCGTCGCGGAACGACTTCCCGGCCTTCGGCACCATGTCCCACGGGACGCCGTGACGGGTCACCGCGGTCCAGCCCTCGTGGTAGATGCCGCGGTTGCCGCACATCTCGAAGTACTGGGTGCGGCGGCGGTCGGGCGCTGCGGCGTCGTCGAACGTGTACCGCATGCTCGTGCCCTCGATGGGCTTCTGCGTCACCCCGTCCACGGTGACCGGGGCGGGGATGCCCGCGCAGTCGAGGACGGTCGGGAGCACGTCGATGACGTGGTGGAACTGGTGGCGCAGGCCGCCGCCGTCGGCGATGCCGCGGGGCCAGTGGACCACCAGCCCGTCGCGGGTGCCGCCGAAGTGCGACGCCACCTGCTTGGTCCACTGGTACGGGGTGTTCTGCGCCAGCGCCCAGCCCACCGGGGCGATCGGGTAGCTCGTGACGCCGCCGATCTCGTCGATGCGCCCGATCATCTCGCCGGGGTCGTCGACGAGGCCGTGCCCGAGGCGGTGCTCGTTGAGCGTGCCCTCGAGGCCGCCCTCGCCCGAGGCGCCGTTGTCGCCGATCAGGTAGACGATCATCGTGTTGTCGAGCTCACCGAGCTGGTCCAGCTCGTCGACGAAGCGCCCGAGCTGGGCGTCGGCGTGCTCGGTGAACCCGGCGAAGGTCTCCATGAACCGCGCCCCCAGCGCGCGCTGGTCGTCGCTGAGCTCGTCCCAGTGCGGCACCTCCTCGGCCCACGGGGCGAGCTCGGCGTCCGGGGGGACCACCCCGAGCGCCTTCTGCCGGGCCAGCGTCATCTCGCGCTGCCGGTCCCAGCCGTGGTCGAAGCGCCCGCGGTAGCGGTCCCGCCACTCCGGGCGGACGTGCAGCGGCGCGTGCGACGCCCCGAAGGCGAGGTAGGTGAAGAAGGGGCGGTCCGGGGTCAGGGTGCGCTGGGTGCGCACCCAGTCGACGGCGTGGTCCACGAGGTCCTCGGAGAGGTGGTAGCCCTCCTCCGGCCGCCGCGTGGGCTCGACCGGCGTGGTGCCCTGGTAGAGCAGGGGGTACCAGTGGTTCATCTCGCAGGCCATGAAGCCGTAGAAGTGGTCGAAGCCCTCGCCGGTGGGCCAGCGGTCGAACGGGCCGACGGGGCTGATCTCCGACGGCGGGGTCTGGTGCCACTTGCCGAACGCGGCCGTCGAGTACCCGTTGCCCTGCAGGGTCCGGGCCATCGTCGCCGCGCTGCGCGGGCGGAAGCCGGAGTACCCGGGGGCCGACGTGGCCATCTCGGTGGTGCCGCCCATGCCGACGGAGTGGTGGTTGCGGCCGGTCATCAGCGCCTGGCGCGTCGGCGAGCACAGCGCGGTCACGTGGAAGCGGGTGTAGCGCAGCCCGTCGGCGGCGAGCCGATCGGCGGTCGGCATGTCGCAGGGTCCCCCGAAGGCGCTCGAACTGCCGAACCCCAGATCGTCGAGGACCACGACCACGACATTCGGGGCTCCCTCGGGCGCGGTCGTCGGACGGACCGGCTCGAAGGGTTCGGATTGTTCGTCGATCCCGAGGGCGGTGACCACCCCGGCCGGCTGCTCCGGCTCGGGCAGAACGTGACGGCCACCGTTGAACCTGCTCATCCCGGCTCCACGATCCCTTCTGTCGATGATGGACCGCCCGCGGCTGGACGGCCCGGGTCGGTTTAGCACAGGCAACAATCGTCAGCAAGGAATGGCGTTCAACATCGCACCCCGACCATTCTGCAGTTCGTCGAGGAATTGTCGTCGAGATGGAGGGTCGCTGTTCTCGGGAATACGTCACCGGAATCGGTGGGTTGGTCCGTCGCGGATCGGGCACCCAGGACGGACCATGCCGAACCCGGACGCCCACGGCGCCGCCGCCGTCCCCCGATGGCCCGACACCCTGCAGGTCAGTACGTCGGCGCAGGGGAGCCACGTCCGTCTGCTCCGCCGGCGCCTCGCGCAGTGGCTCGGCGGGGACGACCTCGACGCGGACGTGATCGAGGACCTCGTCCTGGCCGCGTCGGAGGCGCTCGAGAACTGCTGCGACCACGCCTTCTCCGGCGGACACGGCGCCGGCACCATGACGCTCACCGCGTCGCAGGCCCACGACCGGCTGGTCATCACCGTCGCCGACGACGGGTCCTGGCAGCTCGAGGGGGCCGAGACCGGTCACCGGGGCCGGGGGCTGACCATGATGCGGCAGCTGGTCGACGACGTCGCCATCGAGGCCGGCCCGGGGGGCACCAGCCTCGCCCTGACCCGCTACGTCTGACTCACGCCGTGGGCGAGCGGAAGCCCCCGGCCGCGCTGGACCGGACCTTCTCCGGTCGCTGCGACGGCGGGGTCGATGCCGTCACGTCCCGGGCGACCGAGGGCAGCAGGTGCTCGTGCGCCGTGGCCGACCAGTCCACCATCAGCAGGGTGGCGTCGTCCTGCAGCAGCCCGCCCTGGTGCTCGAGGACCGCGGCGGCGAGCCGTCGCAGGGTCTCGGGCGCCGAGACCTCGTCGAGCTCCGCGCGTTCGCTGAGGTCGACCAGCCGGCGCTCACCGAAGAACCGCCCGTCGGCGCCGCGCGCCTCGGTGATCCCGTCGGAGTAGAACACCACGCGGTCGCCGGGCTCGAGCCACTCCACGGCCTCCTCCACCGGGGCGGCGTGCTCGCCGACCCCGAGCGGCGGCCGCGGTGTCGCCCCGAACGCGCCGACGAGGTGCCCGTGTCTCAGCAACAGGGGATGGGGGTGGCCGGCGACGAGGTAGCGCAGCTCGCCGGTGCGCAGGTCCAGCCGGGCCAGGATCGCGGTCACGAACCGCGGGAGCGCTCCGGCCGCCTGCATCTGGACGTCGGCCTCGACGGCGAGCGCGGCGAGGTCGGTGACGCCCCGGCGGCGGGCGTTGCGGATCGCGCTGACGGCCAGGGCGGTCGCACTGCCCGCGGCGAGGTCGTGCCCGACGCCGTCGAACACCGCGACGTACGCGGTGTCGAGGTCCACGACGTAGTCGTAGCCGTCGCCCGCGACCCGGTCGTAGGGCTCGAGCAGTGCCGTGACGCAGACGTTGTGGGTGGCGAAGGTGCGCGGCGGGACCAGCTGCCAGAGGAGCTCGGCGGCCACCGTGAGCGGTCGGGGGGCGCGGATCCGTCGGATGCGGTCGCTGTAGGGCAGTTTCGCGATCGCGATGTGCCCCATCAGCCCGGACAGGGTCCAGCACCGACGGCGGAACTCGAGGTCGTCGACCACCTCGGGTCCGAGCTCCAGGCTCACCACGCCGGCCCGCTCCGTGCCGTCGAGCATGGGGACCCACAGCATCCGGCGACCGTCGTCGCTGAAACCGGCGACGAACTCGCCGTACTGGAACGCCCGCCCGGCGAGGGTCCCCTCCACCGACTGCGGCGGCGGGGGATCCACCCGCACCGAGGTGAGCACCCGCTGACCGAGGTCGACCAGCAGCACGTCGGCGTGCAGCCCGAGGGGCCGGACGGCCTCGTCGATCATGGCCGAGAGGCCCTCGCCGACGACGAGGTGGGACCGATCGGTCAGCGCCGTGAAGACATCGCCCCACGTCGCCCCGGTCGTCACGTCGAGGACCCTACGGCGCGCAGCCGGATCGCTCGCCGAGGTCACGGTGTCCGGTGTCACGACGTTCCGGATGACGGCCCTGCGTCGGCCACACCAACCCGCCGGGCCCGCTCGTAGGGCTCGGCCGTCGGCGCGGGCCGCTGCGACCAGCCCGAGCCCGACCAGCGCGTGACCCAGGGGTGCACCGCGATGGTCGGGAGGAGCCCGACCCACGTCGTGGTCATGCGCTCCCACGTGGTGGGGCCGTCGGGCTGGGCCTCGGCGAGGTAGTGGTGCCCGACGACCGTGCTGAGCAGCGTGGTGCTGATCGCCGCCGGGTCGGTGTCGGCGGTGAGCAGCCCGTCGGCGCGGGCCCGCGCGAGCAGGACCTCGCTCTCGGCCCGCCAGCCCTCGACCCACTTGTGCCGATCGGCCTGCATGCCCGGGTCCTCGCGCATCACGCGCAGCCCGCCCTGGACGACGGGATCGTGCATGAGCCGGGCGATCTGGGCGTCGTAGACGACGAGCAGGGTCTGCAGGGGATCGAGGTGCCGCGTCGCGATGCGCTCGGTGAGGTCCTCCCACGAGGCGTGGACCTCGTCCACGACCGCCCAGCCCAGGGCGCTCTTGGAGCCGAAGTGGAAGAACAGCGCGCCTTGGTGCGGCCGCAGTCCTCGACCACCTGGACGAGCGACGTCGCGTGGTAGCCCTGGGAGGCGAAGCGGCCCGCGGCCGCGCGGATCAGCTCGTGGCGGGTGGCCCCCGCCCTGGCCGGGAGGCCCGCCACGGCGGCCCGGTCCGACCAGCGCGAGACCGGGAGCGTGAACCACGGCTGCGTGGACTCCACGAGAGGATGCTGGCAGCTCGGCGCGGCTCCGCACCAGCCGCCGCGACATCCTGCTCCGGGGACGTTCGGTGACGAAAGGGATGATCGACGTGCTTCTTCGCGGGGTGGACCACATCGCGTGCCTGACCCACGACCCGGCGCGGCTCGGGGAGTTCTACGCGGCGGTGTTCGACGCCGAGATCGGGCCGACCCGGACGCACGGCCAGGACGGCGAGGAGACGATGACGGTGATGCGGATCGGGCCGCACACCGAGCTCAACGTCGTCACCGTGCCGAGCAGCGCCGAGGCCGACCGGCAGACGCCGATGTGGCACCGCGGACGCCTGGACCACTTCGGGCTCCACGCCGCGTCCTACCCGGCGTTCGCGACCATCCGTGAGCGGCTGATGTCCAGGGGTGCCTCCGACGGCACGGTCAACGACTTCGGCGCCGCCTTCAGCATGTTCTTCCGCGATCCCGACGGCCTCGAGGGCGAGGTGCTCGTGCCGAAGGCCGAGGACGGGTCGCACCCGGTCGCCTGACCCGAGGTCACCGTCGGTGCTTCCGGCGCGTTCGCATCGTCCCTATGCTCACCTGTTGGAACGAGTCGTCGGTGACGGGGCGTCACAAGGGCGTGTGCCTCTCGGAGGGAGCGGGCATGACCCTCGTCCTGGAGTCCACCGCCCATCCACCGGGCGAGCGGGCCGAGCTGGTGCAGGAGGTGATCGCCCGCAGCGGCGTCCGACGCCGTGTGGAGATGAAGGCGCCGGCCGAGTCCGTGGACGTCCGCGCCGAGGCGTGGCAGCTCGGCGGCACCGGCGTCCTGCGCACCCTGGGCACGGCGTTGACGCTCACCCGCACGGCGCGCGACGTGCGCCGCGACGCCCCCGAGCTCGTCGGGATCGCGCTGGCGCGCAGCGGGTGCACGTATTCGGCGCACGGCACCGACCAGCGGCTGGGCCGCGACGGCGTGGTGCTCGTGGACTTCACCAGCCCGTACGCGTTCTCCCACGCCGGATCGCGCATGAGCTCGATCGTCGCGCACATCTCCCACGCCGACCTCGGCCTCGGTGTCGACGTCGTGCGGGCCGCCGTTCCCCGGCTGGCCGCCAGCGATCTGCTGCCCCTGGTCCGGGCGCACCTCGTGCACATGTCGGGTGCGATCGACGAGCTCGCGGCGAGCCCTGTGGTGGCCGCGGACCTGGGCGCGGCGACGGCCGACCTGACCCGGGCCCTGGTCGTGTCCGCCGCCGGGCACCGGGAACGGGAGGTCCTGGGGGAGACGCTGCGCGCGCGGGTGGTCGCCCACGTCCGGGCCCACCTGGGCGATCGCGACCTCACGCCCGCGCGCATCGCGGCCGCGCACCACGTCTCGCTCCGCACGCTCTACACCGTGTGGGGCGACCAGGAGGAGACCCTCGCCGCGTGGATCCTGCGCGAGCGGCTGGAACGCGTGCGGCGGGAGCTGACGTTCCTGCCACCCGACGTCACGATCTTCGCGGTGGCGCGCCGATGGGGGTTCGTCGACGCCGGCCACTTCGGCCGGCGGTTCCGCAGCGCCTACGGGCTCACGCCGTCGGAGTGGGTGCGCCGGTCCCGTCCCGCCACTGCCGGGGCGTGACGCCGAACGCCGTGCGGAAGCGCCGCGAGAAGAAGCTCGGGTTGTCGAAGCCCCAGGTGCGGGCCACGGTGGCGATCGAGTGGTGGCGACGGCCGGGGGCCGCGAGGTCGGTCCGGGCGCCCTCGAGTCGTCGCTCGATGATCGATCGCTCGAGGCCGACGCCGCGCTCCTCGAAGATCCTGTAGAGGGCGCGGACCGAGATGCCGTTCTCGGCGGCGATCTCCGCGGGAGCGAGGTCGGGGTCGCGGAGGTGGGTGCGCACGTAGGCGTCGACCCGGTCCGCGGTGGTCGCCGGCGTCGCGTCGTCGAGGGCCCGGGCCTGCTCGGCGGCGGAGAGGACGAGCGCGCGCACCAGTCGCACCGAGGCCCGGCCGAGGTCCACGGCGGCGGCACTGTCGGCGAGCGTCCGCGCGTGGGCGGTCACGCGGACGACGTGGTCGCGGACGAGGGGATAGAGCGGGCTGGACCCCAGCCTGGGCGCGGCCGCCCGGACGACGTCGAGGGGCAGGCCGAGCTCGTGGAGGTCGACGTGGAGGGCGCGAGGGGCATCGGCGGACGGGTCGACGAGGACGAGGGCGCAGGACCCGGGGTCGCCGGTGGACAGGACCAGCGCGATCTCCGGGGCGTTCGTGGCCCGCTCGGGAACGAGCACGGTGCTCCCCGATGTCGTGGGTCGTCCCGTTCAGCGTCGGGCCCCGGGACGGCGGGGTCAACGACCACCACGACGTGCACACCGGTGGGCACGTCGCGTGGTCGTGTCGTGGGACCCGGCTCAGACGGTCATCGGCTCGGCCGGTGCCGCCGGCGCGGGCACGATCGCGGGCGGGGTCGTCGCGTGGCGCAGGGCCCAGGCCAGGGCGTAGTCGGCGATCTCCTCCCAGCCGGGCGCGGCGGGCAGGAGGTGGGGCTTGCTGCCGAACTCGACCACCTCGGTGATGGTCTTCTCGCCCTTGTAGTGCCCGGCGTTCGACCACTGGATCTTCGGCGGCATGATGTTGTCCTCGCTGCCGGCGACGAACAGCAGCGGCGCCCGGTCCTCGTTGTGGTAGTTCACCCACGTCCCGCTGTGTCCCGGGGTCAGGTTGGCCAGCGCGCTCTCGAAGATGATGCCGCCGGACACCGGCACCGCGTAGCGCTCGTAGAGCGCGCGGGCCTCGGCCTCGGGGAACGTGTTGGTGAAGGCGTAGTTCCAGTGCTCGAAGTCGTAGCGGATCGCCCGGTGCCGGTTGGCCGGGTTCTTGAGCACCGGGAAGGTGGCCCTGGCCTGGGTGAGCGGGATGATCGGCACGCCCTCGGTGGGCGCCGAGTTCAGCGCGACGCCGGCGGCCCCGAACCCGTGGTCGAGCAGGATCTGCGTGAACGCCCCGCCCGCCGAGTGCCCGATGATGATCGGCGGGCTCTCCAGCCCGCGCAGGACCGATTCGAAGTGCTCGACGATCGCGGGGACGGTGAGCGCCTCGACCGGCGAGGGATCGGCGTTGAGGGCCTCGACCTCGACCTCGAAGCCGGGGTAGGCCGGGGCGATCACCCGGTAGCCCTTGGCCTCGTAGTGGGCGATCCACTGCTCCCAGGAGCGTGGGGTCACCCAGAAGCCGTGGACGAGGACGATGGTGTCGGGGGCCGGGCGGGCGGCGTGCGTCATGACGGGGTCCCTTTCTCGGGCCGTCGCGAGGACGAGCAGGTCGTCCCAACCTGGCAGCGGGAGTCCGGGCGGAATGTCCTCTCCGCGCAGAGCGGTGGGCTGTGCGTGCAGGGTCGCGCGGTGTGCCCCCTGCGGCCGCCTGCGGTCGGCTGCCTCGTCGGCACCGCGCTGAGGGGTCGGCCGATCATGATCGACTTCGTTGTCGGGGGTCGGGTCTAGCGTTGCTGGTGTGAGCATCGACCTCGATCCGACCCCCGGTGGTGTCGCCGGGTTGGTGGGTCTCGCGCCGGGGTCGGTGCTGGTGGCGGCGTTGGAGGGGATCGATCCGACGTGCCTGGCCGGTGCGGAGTCGGTCGAGTATCTGCGGGGTTGTGCGCGGGCGCGGAACCGGGCGGCGGCGCGGTTCCTGACCGCGGTGCACGAGGCCGGGCGGGCGGAGGACGGCACGACGACCCGGCGGGCGTTGGTCGACGAGTTCTCCGGTGACGAGGTGTCGACGGCGCTGGGGTGGTCGCGGTCGATGGCGGGGCGGTGTCTGGAGTTCGCCGACGATCTGCACCGGCGGCTGGTGGAGGTGGCGGCGGCGATGGGCTCGGGGGAGCTCGACGAGCCCAAGGCGCGGGTGTTCTCGGAGTGGACCCGCGACCTGGCGGACGACCACGCCCACCAGGTGTGCCGGGTGTTGTTGCCGGAGGCGCCGGGGTTGCCGGTGGGGGCGTTGATCGCGCGGTTGCAGGAGGTGGCGGGGGCGCTGGATCCGGAGTGGGCGGTGCGCCGGGAGCGGGCGGCGGAGAAGCGGCTGCGGGTGGTGGCGTCGCGGAACCCGTCGGGCACGGCGAACGTGTCGGGCTGTGATCTGCCGATGAGCAGCGGTGTGGCGATCATGGCGCGGGTGGATGCGTTGGCGTTGGCGGTGCGTCGGGGTGGTGTGACGCGGCGGATGGCGTGGCTGCGGGGCAGGGTGTTCGAGCGGCTGCTCGACGGGTTCGCGGCGGGGTTGACCGACGAGCAGCTGGTGCCGCTGCTGGTCGCCGAGCTCGGCGCCGAGGCCCCGGATGACGATGACGATCCCGCTCCCGCGGGAGGCGCCGGTGACACCGAGGACGACGGTGGCCCCGAGGACGACGGTGGCCCCGAGGACGACGGTGGCCCCGAGGACGACGGTGGCCCCGACGACGGTGGCCCCGAGGACGACCGTGGGCCCGACGACGACCAAGGGCCCGATGACGACAGTTGGGCCGACGACGAGGCTCCCGACCCCGGTGGCGCCCCCGAGGACCCCAGTCCTTCGGGCTCCGGCCGCGGTGACGGCGGCGACGGCGGGCCCGACGGTCGGGACGACAGCGGCCCCGATGAGCGTGAGCCCGCCGGCGATGGGTCCGACAGCCAGGACGCCGGTGACGACACCGACGACGACGCCGAGGGCGATGAGCTGATCACGGGCCTCGACCCTCGGGCGGGTGTGGTGCGGGAAGGAATCGTGGAGGTCCGGCTGCGGCTCTCGACCGCGCTCGGGCTCGACGACCTGCCGGCCCACATCCCGGGGTGGGGCACGGTGCTCGCCGGCACCGCCCGCGAGTTGCTCGAGCGTCACCGCCGCAGCGAGTGGCGGCTGGTGCTCACCGACGACGACGGCCGCCTGCTGCAGGTCCTGCTCCCACGCCGCCGCCCGCGATCGGCGGATCGACCAGCCGGCCCCCACCGGCCCGGACGCCGGCGGGGGACGGGCAGCAACGCCATTGTCGAGCTCCAGGCTCCGGCAACGCTGCTGGCCGCCCTCACCCCCGACGACCACGACACGTGGGCCCCGATGCTGCACGAACTGCAACACCGACTCACCGCCGACCACCCACCCGACCAGCCGCCCGGTCGTCCACCCGACCATGCCGCGACCCCGGCGCAGGCCCGGCGGCGACATCCCGGCGCCGAGGTGGACCGGTGGGTGCGCATCCGCGACCGCCACTGCGTGGCCCCGGGCTGCCGCCGCCCGGCGCATGCCAGCGACCTCGACCACACCCTCGACCACGCCCTCGGCGGCCCGAGCGTGTCCTGGAACTGCGGGGTCTGGTGCCGCCACCACCACCGCACCAAACACGAAGGTGGCTGGCGGGTCACCCAGCCCTCCCCGGGCCGGTTCCACATCACCACCCGCGCCGGCGCCCGCCACACCGTCGAACCACCCCGCATCATCGACCCGCTCCCCGAACCGCTTCCCGCACCCCACCCCGGCGAGGGGCCCCGGCCCCTGCCCGCCCACGAAGCCCTCGACCCCGCCGACGACGACCAGGACAACGAGGACGACGACGACCAGGCCGACGACCTCGCACCCTCGCTCCCACCGGACACGACTGACTCGGCAGCAGACACCGCCCACCGCCGCGGCGAAGCCCTCATCGACCCGCCCCCACCCTTCTGAGGTGGGCCGCACGGCAACGGCACCGGCGGGCGAGCACAGTGACGCCGTGCGCGGACGCCGTCGGCTGTGGACGTGGGCGCGGCGGGTCGGCCTGACCCTCCTGGTGCTCGTCGTGCTGGTGTTCGCCGTGTCCGGGGCCTACCTCGGCTGGGACCGCCTGAGCCCGGAGCAGCTCGACGTCTCGCCGCCCGGGTTCGACGTCGACGCCGCCGGGGTCCGCACGCACGTCGAGCACTGGCCCGCCGCGCGGCCGTCCGGCAAGGCGCCGCTCGTGCTGGTGCCGGGCTTCGCGGAGTCGACCTACGTCTGGTCGCGGGTCGCGCCGCTGCTCGCCGCGGACCGGGACGTCTACGCCTACGACGTGCGCGGCTACGGGTTCACCGATCGCGTGCCGCCCTACGACCTCGCGTCCGACACCGACCAGCTCGTCGGCCTCGTCGCCGCTCTCGGGCTCGAGCGCCCGATCGTCGTCGGGCACTCGTCGGGCGTCGCGATCGCCCTGTCGCTGGCCCTGCGTGCGCCGGAGAGCGTCGCCGGCGTCGTCGCGGCCAACGGGGACGGCACCCCGTACTTCGGGGCCGACCGCACGAGCTCCGGCGGCGGGGCCCGCTGGGTGCTCGTCGACCCGATTGCGCCCGCGCTCGTCACCGCGGCGATGCGGCACCGCGCCCCGATCCGCTCGATCGTCGCCGCGCAGTGCGGCCCCGGGTGCCCGGTCGACGACGAGGCGATCGACCGGTGGCGCGCGCCGTTCCTGCTCCCGGGGGCCGTCGACGCGCTGACGAGCATCCTGCGGCAGCCGCTCATCGGCCTCACCGACGCGCAGGAGACGACGATCGCCGTCCCCACCGCGGTCCTCTACGCGGGCGAGGACGGCAGCTTCACCCGGGAGCAGGCGCAGGCCACCGCCGCGCGCCTGCGCACCTCCCTGATCGCGGGGCTCCCGGGCGCCCGCCACCTGGCCCTGCTCGGCGAACCGGATCGCTTCGCCGCCGCACTGACCCCGCTGCTCGACGGCCTCGATCGGCGCTGCCAGGCCGGCGATTGACGAGCGTGGTGAACCGCGGCTCAGATGGCCCCGTGACCCTCGTCGACGAGACCCCGTTCTCCCGTCCGCGCCCGATCCCCGACGACAACCTGGTCCCGGACCTCCACGGGGTCGACGCCTTCGCCGGCGACGCGATCGCGTCCGGGGTCGTCGAGCGGTACGCGCCGTGGGCCCGCGAGCGCGCCTCCGCCCTCGGGTCGCGCGTCTGGGACCCGGAGGTGCTCGAGACCGCGCGCAAGGCCCAGCGCCACACCCCGGAGCTTCGTCCGCTGGACCGGTTGGGCCGCGAGGTCTTCGACGTCGACTTCCACCCGAGCTACCACGACCTGATGTCGCTGGCCTTCGGCTCCGGGGTGCACTCGCTGGCGTGGACCGCCGACGAGCCCGGCGCGCACTCGGCACGCGCGGTGCTGTCGTACCTCTGGAACCAGGTCGACGGCTCCACCGCCTGCCCGACGGGCATGGCCTACGCGTCGATCCCGATCCTGCGTGGCCGGCCCGAGCTCGCGCCGTGGGCGGAGAAGGTGGTCGTCGAGGGCTACGACCCCGCGGACGTGCCGGTCACCGCGAAGTCGGCGGCCACCATCGGCTACTTCATGACCGAGAAGCACGGCGGCTCCGACCTGCGGGCCAACGTCACGGTCGCCCGCCCCGTCGGCCGGCGCGGGACGGGGGAGACGTACCTGGTCAACGGCCACAAGTGGTTCGCCTCGGTCCCGATGGCCGACTGCTACCTCACCGTCGCGCAGACCGAGGGCGGGGTCTCGTGCCTGCTCATCCCGCGGCGGCGCGCCGACGGGAGCCTCAACGGCATCCGGGTCAACCGGCTCAAGGACAAGCTCGGCAACCGCGCCAACGCCTCCTCGGAGATCGAGTACCACGACGCCGAGGCGCTCCTGGTCGGCGAGGAGGGCAAGGGCGTGCGGACGATCCTGTCCTCGGCCGAGTACACCCGGCTGGACTTCGCCATCGGGTCCGCGGGTCTGATGCGCGCGGCGCTCTCGCAGGCCCTGCACGTCAACGACCACCGCACCGCCTTCGGCGTCCCGCTCTCGCAGCTGCCGATCCAGGCCCCGGTGCTCGCCGACCTGGCCCTGGAGTGGGCGGGGGCGGCGCACCTCGGGTTCCGGGTGGCGCGCGCCGAGGACCACCAGGACGACGTGTCCGAGCAGCTCGTGAGCCGCCTGCTCACGCCCGTCGCCAAGTTCTGGAACTGCCGGCGGGTCTCGGGGGTCACCGAGGAGGTCATCCAGTCCATCGGCGGCAACGCCTACATCGAGGAGCACCCGCTGCCGCGCTACTACCGCGAGGCACCGCTGAACGCGATCTGGGAGGGCACCTCGAACATGATGGTCATGGACGTCGGGCGCGTCCTGGCCCGCGAGCCGAAGGCCCTCGAGCCGGTGCTCGACGACATCCGGCCCGCCGCGGCCGAGCACCCGCTGCTCGCCGGTGCCCTCGCCGACATCGAGGAGCTGGTGAACGAGCCCGAGGACACCACGCGCTACCTGGTCACCCGGCTCGCGCTCGCGGCGCAGGCCGCGCTGCTCGTCGAGCACGCGCCCACCGCCGTCGCCGACGCGTTCGTCACCTCGCGGCTCGGGACGGGGTGGGGCCCCGGCTACGGAACGCTGCGCGGCGTGGACTTCGAGGCGATCATCGATCACGCGCGCCTGGGCTGATCGCCGGCACCTCGGTGACGAGGATGCGGGACGACCGCCGGGCCTGGACCTCGGCGAGCTTGTCGATGCCCTCGAACTCGTTGCAGAGCAGGAACAGGTGGCGGCCCTCCGGGCCGCCGAGGACGCACGAGAAGCAGGGCAGCTCGGTGTCGATCCGGTGGGTGATCTCCCCGCCGTCGAGCACGCGGACGCAGGCCCCGCCGGGCGCGTCCGGCCGCTGGGAGTGGGCGAACGTGTCGGCGGTCTGGGCCCAGATCGCCCCCTCGGCGTCGACACCGATGCCGTCGGGGCCGAGGCCGTCGGCCCACACGCGCCGGCCGGTGAGGCTGCCGTCCTCGCCGATGTCGAACGCCGACAGCCGGCCCGCGAACGACTCGGACACGACGAGCGTGCCGCCGTCCGGGGTCACGACCATGCCGTTGGGGAACTGGATGTCCTCGGCGACCCGGCGGGACGACCCGTCCGGCGCGACGAGGTCGATCCAGCCGGGCTCGGGGGCCGCGCCGCCGGCGAAGTCGAAGTCGGCGCCGTCGACGTAGACGTGGCCGCGCGGGTCGACGACGACCTCGTTGGCGCCGTGGTCCCGCAGCGTCGTCGCCGGCCCTCCGGACTCGCGCAGGGTGACCGACCCGCCCGTGGTGACCAGGCGGCCGTCGGGCAGCCAGTCGATCGACCAGCCCATGGAGGCCGGCCCCGGCGCCATCACCTCGGCGTGGCCGTCCAGGTCGACGGCCACCACCTCGCCCACGCCCCAGTGCGCGAACCAGAGCCGCCCCTCGTGCCAGCGGGCGGACTCCACCATCGCCAGGCCGGTGAGCAGCGTGCGCGCCGGCGGCAGGTACTCGATGTCGATGCTCATGCCTCCCCACGAACGGACCCCGGCGGGATCGACAGGTCGGACGGTATCGATTGACAGAACCGTTCCCCGAGGAAGACTCTTACATCTTGTAACGATTACCGAGATGAGGAGTTGCGATGTCCGTCGACACCGCCGCCACCGACCGCCCCTCGGCACGCCGCGGACGGGGCGGCCCGCCGCTGCCGATCCCCGCCGTGGCCTACGGCGCACTGACCGTCGCCGCCGGGCTGACCTGGGCCGGTCCGCTGCCCACCGAGGACGCCGTCGGCGCGCTGGCGACGCTGCAGGCGCACCCGGTCGCCGCGCAGGTCTCCGCCGTGCTGCTGATCGGGGCGTCCGCTCCGCTCGCGGTGTGGACGGCCTCCGTGACCCAGCGCCTCCAGGCGCTCGGCGCGCGGGTCGCCGGACCGGTCATCGGGCTGGTCGGGGGCGTGCTCGCTGCGGCGTCGCTGCTGCTCAGCGGCCTCGTCGCGTGGACGGCGGCCGGGGCCGCGCCGCTCGGGGACGCCGCGCTGGTCCGGGCCCTCTCCACGCTCGCGTTCGCGCTCGGCGGCGTCGGGTTCGCGGTCACCTCGGCGCTGCTGATCGCCGGTCTCGCGGTCCCGGGCCTGATCCTGCGGCTGGTGCCGCGCGGGCTCGCGATCGCCGGGCTCGTCGTGGCCGTCGTCGGCGTGCTGTCGCTGGTGAGCCTGCTGGTCCCGGCCCTGGCCGTGCTGCTGCCCGTCGCCCGCTTCGGAGGCGTGGTGTGGCTGGTCGCGATCAGCGTCGCGCTGCCGCTGTCCCGTCGTCGTCGCACCGCGGACTGAGCTGGCCCCGGCGACCACCATCGACGACAGTGGCGCCGTGCGGACGCGGCGGGACGAGCCGATCGAGGGCGGCTCCCGCGGCGGGATCGCGGCCATCGGGGTGGTCGGCGGGGTCGTCGGTGGCCTGATCGGCGGCGGCGGCGGGGTGCTGTTCGTCGCGGGGCTCGATCGCTTCACGGCGATGTCCCGGGCCCGCGTGCACGGCACGTCGACGATCGCGAACATCGGCGTCTGCGTGGCCGGCTCGGCCGCCTACGCGCTGGGCGGCGGCGCCGTCGACCTGCGCGTCGGCACCGGGATGCTGGTCGGCGGCACCCTCGGCGGCCTCATCGGGCCGCGCCTCCTGGCCCGCGCGTCGGAGCGGCTGCTGCGGGTCCTGCTGGTCGTGATCCTGGTGCTGACGGCCGCGAAGTTCTCGGTGGACGCACTCGGGCTGCCGCTGCTGACCCACGCCCTGCTGCCGGCCGGTCTGCTCGCCGACCTGTGGTTCGTCGTCCCGGCGACCCTCGTCGTCGGGACCGTGATCGGCGCCTGGTCGGGCGCGATGGGCCTCGGCGGCGGGCTGCTCGCCGTCCCGGCGATGGTGCTGCTGTTCGGGGTCGAGCTGCACGTCGCGGCCGGGACGTCGCTGCTGATGTTCATCCCCAACTCGATCGTCGGATCCTGGGTGCACATCCGCCAGGGCACGGCGTCCGCCCGCTGGGGCTGGCTGCTGGGCCTGACGTCGGCGCCCGGGGTCGTCGCCGGGGCACTGCTGGGTCTGGCGCTGGACACGGTGGTGCTCGGCCTCGTCTTCGCGGCCTTCGCGCTGCTCATGGCGGTCCGCGAGACCGTGGCCCTGATCCGCCGCCCGGCTACCGCTCGTGCCAGGTGACCGCGACGGCCGTGACGAGCACGACCAGCACACCGATACCCGCCACCGAGTGGAGCCCGAAGCGTGACGCCTCGTCGCGGAACCTCGCCTCGGTGAGGAGCAGCACGAGGACGAGGGTCATGAACCCCGCGGAGCCGGCGAGCACCGCGACCAGCGTGGTCGCGGCCTTCCGAGCGCTGTTCAGCCCGATCCGCAGCAGCGCCACCGAGTAGAAGACCGCGGCGGACGACAGCGCCCCGGAGCCGACGAACCCGACGGTGTTGAGCGCCATCAGCGGGCTCGCCGTCGCGACACCGGCCAGGGTGGCCAGGGCGGCGGCCGACCCGAGGACGGCGACCGTCCCGTGCACCAGGATCGCCATGTTGGGCGGCACCGGACGAAACTAGACACCGGCGGGTACCGCGTTCGACGACGGGGTTCGACGACGGGGGGGAGACGAGGTGCTGCGCAGCCAGGCGGCGATCACCGGAGCCGTCGCGGCCGGCGGCGCGCTCGGTGCGCTGGCCCGATGGGCTCTCGAGTCCGCGTGGCCCGCTCCGCCCGGTGGCTTCCCGGCGACGACGTTCGCGATCAACGTCGGCGGATGCCTGCTCATGGGCGTGCTGGTGGTCCTCGTCACCGAGGCCCGCGAGTCCCACCCGATGCTGCGGCCGTTCCTCGGCGTCGGCGTCCTCGGCGGGTTCACGACGTTCTCCAGCTACGCCGTCGAGGCCCAGCAGCTCGTCGACGGCGCCCACCTCGCCGTGGCCGCCCTCTACCTCGCCCTCACCGTCGTCGCCGCCCTGGTGGCGGTGGTGCTCGGCCTGACGGTCACCCGCCGTGCCGTCGGCCTGCGGCGCCCGGTGGTCCGCCCGTGACCGCCACCGCCGGCCTGCTGGTCGTCCTCGGCGCCGCCGTCGGCGCCCCGGCCCGCTACCTCACCGACCGGTGGCTGCAGTCCACCCACGGCACCGGCTTCCCGTGGGGGACGTTCACGGTCAACGTCGTCGCCTCGTTCGTCCTGGGGCTGGTGGCCGGCGGCAGCCCGCCCGCGGTGGCGGTGCTGGTCGGCACCGGGTTCTGCGGGGCCCTGAGCACGTGGTCCACGCTCGGCTACGAGACCGTCCGCCTCGCCGAGCAGGGCGCGTGGAGCTCGGCGGTGTTCAACGTCGTCGCCTCGGTGCTCGCCGGACTCGGCGCCGCGGGCCTGGGGATGGCGCTCTGAGCTCCGGCGCCGGACGACGTGATCAGCGGGTGCCGCGCAGCCCCAGCGTCTCGATCCACCCGGCGAGCCCGTCGAGGGCCGCCTTGGCGCCGGCCTCGGTCTCCTCGGGCGGGGTGAAGGTCCGCGCCTCGCCCTCGCCGGAGACGAACTTGCTGGCGAACGGGATCGGCACGGTCGCCGTGACCGGCACCATGCGCAGGGCGACCAGCACCGGCCAGAGCGCCTCGGTGGCCCGCGCCCCCGCCGCCACGCCGCCGTAGCCGAGCAGCGCGACCGGCTTGCCCGCCCACTCCTGGTTGAGGTGGTCGAGCGCGTTCTTCAGCGCGGCGTTGTAGCTGTGGTTGTACTCGGGGTGGACGATCGCGAAGGCGTCGGCGCGGGCGATCGTGGCGCTGAACGCCTTCGTCGAGTCGAGCGTGTAGCGCCCGAACCGGGGGTGCTCCGGCTCGGCGAACATCGGCAGGTCGACGTCGGCGAGGTCGACGATCTCGACGTCGAACCCCTCGTACTGCCGTGCGTACGACGCGAACCACTGCGCGATCGGCTCACCGACCCGCCCGGGGCGGGTGCTCGCGACGATGATCTGCAGCAGGGGGCGGGGACCGGCGTCCGTCATCGGTGTCCTTCGGTCGGTGAACTGCTTGTCGCTACAACCATTCTCCCCCTCGGCGCAGCGCGCCCGTCAGGAGGACGCCGGGAGGGCCCGGGTGGTTGTGGTCGCGGCCGTCGTGGCTGATGATCCCCGGGTGTCTGTGGCCGCCATCACCTTCGGGCTCGTGTTCCTGGCGGAGGTGGCGGACACCAGCGGGCTGGTCACGCTCGTGCTCGCCAGCCGCCTCCCGGGGCGCTGGGTGCTCGTCGGCGTCTGCGCCGGGATGCTCGTGCAGGTCGGGGTCGCGCTCGCGGCCGGCAGCCTCCTGGCGCTGCTGCCCGAACGGCCCCTCGAGGCCGTCCTGGCCCTGGTCTTCCTCGTCGGGGCGTTCCTGATCTGGCGGGAGGGCGAGGAGGACGACGATGACGACGACGAGGTCACGCTGAAGGAGACGCCGCGGACGGCGTGGAGCGTGGTCCTGACCGCCTTCGGGATCACCGTGCTCTCGGAGTTCGCCGACCCGTCGCAGATCATCACCGCGTCGCTGGTCGCGCGGTACGGCGACCCCGTCGCCGTCGGCATCGGTGCCCTGCTCGGGCTCTGGGTCGTCTCCGCGCTCGCGGTGTGGGGCGGCGACCGCGTCCGCCGCTACATCCCGGTGAAGTGGGTGACCCGCGTAGCGGCCGCGATCATGGTCGGGCTCGCGGTGTGGACCGCGGTCGACGCGATCTGGGGGTGATCCGGCGTGCTCACCTGGCTGAGGAGCTGGAAGGGCGGCGTCGTCGTCTCGGCCGCCTGCCTGCTGGCGGGGCTGGTCCGGGCGGTCGCCGCCCCGCTCGACCTGCTGACCGTCGCGCTCTTCCCGCTGGCCGTGGCCTACGCGGTCGCCGCCGTCGTCGAGCGCCGGACGAGCAACGCCCGCCGGGCCGCGGCCCGGGTCGACGGCGCGGACCCCATGCCCTGGTCCACGCAGCCGTCCCGCCTCGCCGCCTGGCTCCGGGCGGAGCGGGGGTACGCCCGTGAGGGGCCGGTGATCCTCTCGGTCGCGACCTCCACGAAGGACCGCGTCGGCGCGGTCCTCGCCATCGCGGCCGGCGTCCTCGGCCTGGTCCTGGTGTTCCAGGACCCCGGCTCCGCGGACGACCACACCCCCGCCGCCCCGATCAGTCAGGTCGCCCCCGCATCGGAGTAGCTCGTGGACCCGCACCGCCAGGCGGCACACCAGGTCACGGGCGGCGAGCCCGGCTCGAAGGGCACGAAGACGATGGTCGGGCGCGAGAAGTAGTCCTCCGCGTGCGCGGCGACCGGGCAGACGCCCTCGCCCCGCGCGACAGCACCGAACAGGTCCTGGAACGTGGCGAACGCGGGGCCGCGTCGCACCGGCTCGCCGGACGCCGTCCGCCAGTCCCGGGGAGGGTCCCGCCAGTAGGGCGGCGGACGCCGCCCCGCCCGGAGGACGACCTGTCCGCCGAGGTCGTCGAGGGAGACGGTGGACCGGTCGGCGAGGAGGTGGCCCGCCGGGACGGCGAGCACCGCGGGCTCCTGCACGACGACGGGACCGGCCACGACGCCGGGCTCGTCGACAGGGCTGTTGGTGATCAGGACGTCGATCTCGCCACGGAGCAGTGTCGCGAGCGGGTCGGCGAAATCGGCCTCCACGAAGCGGAGATCGACGCCGGGACGACGTCGCAGCACACGGTCGAGCGCCTCGCCGGCGAGGTCGGCCACCGCGGGCGCCTCGAGCCCGACGGTGACGACGGTGTCGACGCCCCGCCCGGCGGCGACGGCGGTGGCGATCCCGGCGAGGATCCGCTCGTGGCCGGCACGGACGTCGGCCGCCAGCTGCCGGCCCACCGGCGTGAGCGCGACACGACGGCTGGTCCGCTCGAACAGGCGGACCCCGAGACGGCGCTCGAGCGCCGCGATCGTCTGGCTCACCCGCGCCTGGGACACGAACAGCCGCGCCGCCGTGCGACCGAAGTGCAGCTCCTCGGACAGCGCCAGAAAGATCTCGATCTCGCGCTTTTCCATCACACCCACGTTATCGGTCGGTGCGTGCTGTGTCGTTGTTCCCGCACGTCGTCGGGAGCAGTGTCCTTTCCATGCGCACCCTCACCCGACCGGCGACCGCGGGCCCGGTCCTCGCCCCCGACGACGCCGGTTACGACGCCGAACGGCGTGGCTACAACCTCTCCGTGGACCAGCGTCCCGCGCTGATCGTGGGCGCGGCGGGGGTCGCCGACGTCGTGGCCTCCGTCCGCTGCGCGACCGCGCACGGCCTGGCCGTCGCCGTGCAGGCCACCGGACACGGCCCCACGGTGCCCGCGGACGACGACACCCTCCTGATCACCACGTCGCGCATGACCGGCATCGAGGTGGACCCGGTGGCGCGGACCGCCCGGGTCGAGGCCGGCGTCCGCTCGGGAGCCCTGGTGGCCGCGGCCGCCGAGCACGGTCTGGCGCCCCTGAACGGCTCGGCGCCGGACGTCGGTGTCGTCTCGTACCACCTCGGTGGCGGGGTCGCCCTCATGAGTCGGCAGTTCGGGTACGCCGTCGACCACGTCCGTGCGCTGGAGATCGTCACCGCGGACGGCCACCTGCGGCGTGTGACGGCCGGGGCCGACCCGACCGCCGACACCGAGCTGTTCTGGGCACTGCGTGGCGGTGGGAAGGGGCGGTTCGGCGTCGTGGTCGCCCTCGAGATCGCCCTCCATCCCGTGAGCCGGCTCTACGGCGGAGGCATGCACTTCGCCGCGGAGAGGTCCGCCGAGGTCCTGCACGCCTACGCCGAGTGGACCCGGACGGTGCCGGAGGAGATGGGGTCGTCGATCCTCCTGATCCGCATGCCGGATCTCCCGTTCCTGCCCGACGAGCTGCGCGGGCGCTACGTCAGCCACGTGCGGTTCGTCTTCACCGGGGACGCGGCCGACGGCGAGCGCTGGGTCGCCCCCTTCCGTGCGCTCGGCCCGCTGACCGACACCGTCCGCGGGATGCCGTACGGGGAGGTCGGCACGATCCACGCCGAGCCCACCGCGCCGGTGGCCTTCCACGCCCGGAACTCGATGCTGCGCACCCTCGACACCGGGACCGTCGACACGTTGCTCGCGCTCGCCGGCCCCGACGCGCACGCGCCCTTCCTCGTCGAGCTGCGTCATCTCGGTGGCGCGGCCGCACGCCCCGGTGCGGTGCCGAGCGCCCTGGGGCGGCGCGACGCCGGGTTCTGCCTCTATTCCGGCGGGGCCGTGACCGACGACGGTGTGGACGCCCTGCGCGCCGCGCTCGCCCGTCTGCACGAGGCCGTGGCGCCGTGGGGGACCGGCGGCGCCTGCCTGAACTTCCTCGCCGGGCCCGACGTCACCGAGGAGCAGGTGCGCTCGGCCTACTCGGAGACCGACCTCGACCGGCTGGCCGAGGTCAAGCGGCGTGTCGACCCGGACGACACCTTCCGGGCCGTGGTGGCGCCGATGTCGGCCGAGGGCTCGCGGTGACGCCCCGGGCCGGCCCGACGGTTCACCGGGGCTGGATCTCGCCCATCGGGCCGAAGCCGTCGTGGGGCGTGTCGATGTAGAGGATCTGCGGCTGCGCCGACACGAGGTCGGGGGCGGCGTCGAAGAACTGCTTCACGTAGGGCTGCTGGACGTGGGTCGCGCCGGCGTCGGCGTCGCGGAAGCCCTCGATGCAGACGTACTCGTTCTCGTCGGTGAGGCTGCGGGAGAACTTGAAGAACAGGCAGCCCTCCTCGGAGTTGACGTCCTTGGCGTAGGAGTCGGCGAGGGCCAGCCACTCGTCCGTCTTCTCGGGACGGATCGGCATGACGATGTTGATCACGATCACGGCGGGCTCCTTCGAGTCGTCGGCGAGGTCACGAGGTCGTCGCCTCCGCGCATCGTCGTGAGGTGGCGCGACGACCGTCAACATCGGCTCAGGATGTGCACGCCCCGCTCAGCCGGGCACCAGCGCGATCTTCCCCGTGACGGCCCGCCGGGCGAAGAGGGCGAGCGCGTCGCCGGCCTCGTCGAGCCGCCGGAGCGCGGGGCGCGGCGGACGGAGCTCGCCGCGGGCGACCCGGGCGAGGAGGTCGGCGACGAGGGCGGTGGCGGCGTCGGGATCGGTGCGCGCCCAGTCGCCCCAGTCCACGCCGACCACCGCGTGGTTGCCGATGAGCACGACGTTGGCGGGCAGCTTCGGGATCTCGCCGGAGGTGAAGCCGAGGACGGCGAACCGGCCGTAGGGCCGCAGGGCGCGCAGGGCCGACTCGGAGGCGGCCCCGCCGACGGGGTCGACGACCAGGTGCGCGCCACCCCCGGTGAGGCGCCGGATGTCGTTCTTGAGGTCGGTGTACCCGACGGCGTGCTCGGCGCCGGCCGCGAGCGCGGCCCGCTGCTTCTCCTCGCTCGAGGCGACCGCGACGACGTGGGCGCCCCGGCTGCGGGCGACGTCGACCGCCGCGAGCCCGATGCCGCCGCCCGCGCCCAGGACGACGACGTGGTCGCCCGGCTCGACGGGGACGCGGTGGGTCACCGCGAACAGCAGCGTGCTGTAGCTCTCGAGGGCCGTCGCCGCGACCGCGGGGTCGACGCCGTCGGGGACGGCGGCGACGCGACCGGCGGGCAGCGTCACGTGCGAGGTGTGGGCCCCGAAGTCCATGACCAGTGCCGCGACGCGATCGCCGACGGCCGGGCTCCCGGCGTCCGCCCCCACGCCCGCCCCCACCGCGGCCACGCGGCCGCACAGGCTCGTGCCCGGGGTGAACGGCAGGTCGGGCCGCAGCTGGTAGCCGCCCCGGACGATCAGGGCGTCGACGAAGCTCACCCCGGCGGCCTCGACCTCCACGAGCACCTCGCCCGGCCCCGGCTCCGGATCGGGTTCCTCGACGATCTCGAGGTCCTCGACGGGCCCGAAGGCACGGCAGACCACTCGCCTCATGGCAGGGATTGTGCTCGGCGCCGCCGGCCGAGGAGCCCGAGGCCCACGTACATGCCGATGAGGGCGACGACGAGGCCGATGACGGCGTTCACGGTCAGGGCCTCGCCCAGGATCGGCACGGCGGCGAGCGCGACCGTCGCCGGCACGAGGTTGAGCAGGGCGCTCACGTGCACCGTCGAGCGCCACTGCAGCAGCAGGAACATGAGCGCGAACGCGCCGGCCGAGTTCACGACGCCGAGCCAGAGCGACACCCACCACCCGGCCGCGTCGGTGGGCAGCCAGCCGACGCCGAGGAAGGGCATCGCGGCCACGGTCACGACCAGCGACGCCGCCATCTGCACGGCCACGCTCGTGGCGACGGGCGTGTCGTCGTTGAACCGCTTCTGGTAGAGCGTGCCGGCGGCCATCGAGAGCATCCCGAGCACCGGGAGCACGACCGCCGAGCCGAGCGACCCGCCGAGCTGGTCGGACAGGACGATGTAGACACCGCAGGCCCCGATCAGCAGGCCGACGACGGGCGCCGCCCCCAGTCGTGTGGCCAGCACCAGCGGCGTCAGCAGCCCGACCAGCAGGGGCGCCATCCCGAGGATGAGGCTGGAGACGCCGGCCGGGACGCCCTCCGCCAGGCCGGCGTAGACGAAGCTGAACTGGCCGACCTGCAGCAGCAGGGCGGTCACCACGAGGTGCACCCAGGCCCGGCCGCGGGGCATCGCGGGCCGCATCACGACGACGGCGACGAGCACCACGGCCAGTGCGATGAGGAACCGCCACAGCAGCACCGTCGGCACCGCCATGTGCGCGGTGGCGATCTTCCCGGCGAGGAACCCGGACGCGTAGATCGGCACGAACAGCGTGCTCAGCACGGGGACGAGCCAGCGGAGGGGAGGTTCCGTGCTGGTGTCGCTCGGTGGCGCCACCGCGGCGTCGGCGTCACGGAGCATGGCCGCCAGTCCATAGCACCGCTAACGACAACGCAAACAGTCGTGCGTCACCCCTCCGGTGTCACGGCCGCCGCGTGACGTCGTCGATGGTCAACGTCCCGAGGTCGGTGTTGACGATGTAGACCTCCCGGCGGTCCGGGGAGGCGGCGAGCGCGACCCGGCCGGTGAACTCCTCCATGAACCAGCCGACCTCGGGCCGGAGGTCGTCGGTGTCGACGGCGGCGAGCACCGGCCGGTCGGCGGGGGCCAGGGCCAGGAACGCCCGGCGGCCGTCGCGGGAGACGGTCAGCGCCGAGACGGGACCCGGCAGCGCCACGGAGTCGACGACGGCTCCCGCGACGGGGTCGACGACGGTCAGGGCGTGCCGCGGGTCCGCGCTGCCCAGGTAGACCGTCGCGCCGTCGGGCGACGCGACCGCGCTGCGTGCCGGCGCCTCGAGGGGGATCGACGTCACCGTGGAGCGGCTGGCGACGTCGACGACCTCGGCGGTCGCGCGGCGGTCGTCCACGGTGAGCAGGCGGGTGCCGTCCGCGCTCGGCGCGAGCCCGGTGGCCGTCCGGTTGAGGGTGCCCACGACGCCCCGTCCCCGCAGGTCGATGACGTCGATGCCCCGGGGCGTCGGGACGAAGGCGGTCGTCCGGCGGGCGTTCACCACCGGCACGGCGACCGGGGGCCGGGGGAGGGCGACGCCGGCGACCACGGCGGAGGTGCGCATGTCGATCACGGTGAGGGCGTGCCGGTCGCGACGGGTGGTGGTGACGAACAGCTGCTCGCCCGCGGGGTCGGCGACGGCGCCCACGGTCTCGCCCTCGAGGAGGATCTCGCCGACCCGGACCCGCCGGCCGGTGTCGAACACCCCGACGAACCGGTCGCCCGCGTTGGCGATGTAGGCGTCCCCGCCGTCGGCGCTGAAGGCCACCGCGACCGGGCTGTACCCGACGGAGATCCCGTCGCCGACGTAGCGGCGCACCGCGGCGATCCCGACGACGAGGAGCAGGACCGCGAGCGCCAGGCCGAGGACCCGACGCCCCCACCGGCCGGGGAGGCGCGGCGACCAGCGGCGCCACCCGCGGACGAGCCGGTCCGACGGGGCGGCCGGGACGAGCCGCGCGGTCGGCCGCGCGTGCAGGGCCGCCCTCGCCTCCGCGGCGAACGCCCCGGCGCCGGCGGGCCGGTCCCAGGGCTCCTTCGCCATGCCGCGGGCGATGACGCGACGCAGCGGCGGCGGGATCGAGTCGTCGGTGAGGGCGGGCGGGGGCAGGTGGAGGTGGGCGTCGACGAGCGCGGACGGGTCGTCGGCGACGAAGGGCGGCGAGCCGGTCAGGCACTCGTGCAGCAGGCAGGCGAGGGAGTAGACGTCGGAGCGCGCGTCGGCGGGCTCGGCCCGCAGCCGCTCGGGGGCCATGTAGGCCATCGTCCCGATCACCGAGCCCTCGGCGGTCTCCGATCCCGTGGAGCGGGCGATGCCGAAGTCGGCCAGGTGGGCGAAGTCGCCCGGCCCCACCAGCACGTTCGACGGCTTGACGTCACGGTGGACCAGGCCGGCCGCATGGGCCGCGTCGAGCGCGGCGGCGACCTGCGTGATCAGGTCGACCGCGCGCGGGGGAGCGAGCGGGCCCTCGACCAGGACGGTGCCGAGATCGGTGCCGTCGATGAGACGCATGTCGAGGAACAGCTGGCCGTCGATCTCCCCGAAGTCGTGCACCGGCACGACGTGCGGCTCGCGCAGGTCCGCCGCGGCCTCCGCCTCGCGCCGGAACCGGCGCCGGTAGGCCGGGTCGGCGCCGAACCGGGGGCTGAGCAGCTTGAGCGCCACCCAGCGCCCGCGGCGCGTGTCCCACGCCCGGTACACCTCGCCCATCCCGCCCCTGCCCAGCACCGGGCCCAGGCGATAGGGACCCAGCTCCGTGCCCACGCACCCCAGCGTCCACCAGCACGCGGGCCCGGACCAGCCGCCGGGGCGGGGACCAGGTGCGGAGATCGCGCTGTCGCGGCAGGGTCACGTCCCACGACGACGGGAGGCGGGCGGATGGGGACGGAGCAGGCGGCGCTGTGGAACGGACCCGGCGGCGGGGCGTGGGTGCGGTTGCAGGGCGTGCTCGACGCCATGTACGTCCCGCTGGAGGAGCTCCTGGTCGACCGCGTCGCCGACGCCGCGGCCGGCATCCCCGCGGTGATCGACGTCGGGTGCGGCACCGGCGCCACGACCCTCGCCCTCGCCCGTCGGCTCGGCCCCGGAACGGCCGTGACGGGGGTGGACGTCTCCGAGCCCATGCTGACCGCGGCCCGCGAGCGGGTGGCGCGCGCGGGCCTGGAGGTGCCCTTCGTCGCCGCCGACGCGCAGCGCCACGACTTCGGTCCCGGGCCGCGCGTGGTCGCCTCCCGGTTCGGGGTGATGTTCTTCGACGACCCCCCGACGGCGTTCGCGAACCTGCGCGCGGCGGCGTCGCCCGGCGGCGCGCTGCGCGCGATCGTCTGGCGTGACCCCGGGGAGAACCCCTTCATGACCGCGGCGCCGGAGGCGGCCGCCGGCCTGCTCGACGTGCCCCTGCCCGTCCCCGGGGCCCCGGGCCAGTTCGGCCTCGCCGACGGCGAGCGCACGGCGGCGATGCTCCGCGGCGCCGGGTGGGGCGAGGTCACCGTCGAGCCGGTCGACCGCGAGTGCACCTTCCCCGCGAGCGAGCTGGAGGCCTACCTGACCCTCATGGGCCCGGTCGGCCGCGCGCTCGCCGGTCAGGACGACGCGACCAGGGCCCGCGTCGCCGACCGCGTCCGCCCGGCCCTCGCCCCGTTCGTCCGGGGGGACGAGGTGGCCTTCACCGCCGCCTGCTGGCTGGTGTCGGCCACCGCCTGACGGTGCTTGTCCTCGGCTCGCCCGCCCGCGACGATGCGCACGGTGACCATGGAGCGACCGATGTACGCGGTGGTCTACGACATCGACGGCATCCTGCGGATCGCGCCGCTGCGCCGGCAGTGGGGCCGGCTGCGCGCGCTGGCCACCCGGGGCCCGCAGGACCGCCGGTCGCAGCTGGGCATGCAGCGGGTGCTGCGGACGCTGGTCGAGGGCGGGGCCGGGGGCTCCGTCTTCTTCCTGACGGCCCTGCCGATCCGGCTCGGCCGCCCGCTGCGGCGGATCCTGCGGCACGACCACTACCCGCCGGGCACGGTGCTGATGGCCGGGCGCGGCATCTTCACGGGCTGGTTCTTCGGCGCGGGTCTGGAGAGCAAGCGCGCCGTGATCGAGCGGCTGCTGACCCGGCACCCGGACACCACGTTCGTGCTCGTGGGCGACGACGCCGGCCACGACCCGCAGCTCTTCGCCGACGTCGCCCGCGACCACCCGGGGCGGGTCGCGGTGATCGCGCTGCGCCGGCTCGTCGACCTCGGCGACGACCGGCAGTCGGCGGGTGGCGACGGCAGCCCGCCCGTCGTCGAGGCCCCGAACGGCGAGGAGCTGCTGCCCGGGCTGTGCGACGTGCTGGGGATCGGCCCGAGGCGCGGCGCGCCGCGGATCGAGGACTGGTTCCTCACGCGCGCCGAACGTGACAACCCGGCGACCCGGCTGCGGGCCTGGACCGAGGGCAACGCCGTGCACCTGCGGGTGCACGGGAGCGCCTACTACCGGGCGCTCACCGAGCGCGTGGCGGCGACCGGCGACGGCGACCTGGTGCTCTTCGCCGGCTGGCGCGGCGACGGCGACCAGGAGCTCGGCGACGGCGGACCGACGGTCGCCGAGGTCCTCACGGGCGCGGCGCGCCGCGGGGCCCAGGTGCGCGGGCTGCTGTGGCGCTCGCACCTCGAGGTGTTCGGCTACCACGTCGCGCAGAACCGCCGGCTCGCCGCGGCGGTGCTCGCCGCCGGCGGCGAGGTGCTGCTCGACCAGCGGATCCGGCCGCTCGGCAGCCACCACCAGAAGATCGTCGTCCTCCGGCACCGCGACCCGGACGACGACGTCGCCTACGTCGGCGGCATCGACCTCGTCCTCGGCGCCCGCGACGACATCGTCCACCGGGGCGACCCGCAGTCGGCGGCGTCGGGCGACGAGTACACCCGCAGCCCCCGCCACGACGCCCAGGTGGAGCTGCGGGGACCCGTCGTCCGGGACCTGCACGACGTCATCGCCGAGCGGTGGGACGACCCGGCGCCGCTGGCCCGGCTGCCCTGGCACGTCGTCCCCGACCTCCTCCACGGCCTGCCCCGGCGGGGGTCGTCGCTCCCGGACCCGACGCCGGACCCGCCGCGGTCGGGAGGGTGCGCGATCCAGATCCTGCGCACCTATCCGCAGCGGCGGCCCGCGCACCCGTTCGCTCCCCGCGGCGAGCGCAGCCTCGCCCGCGCCTTCATCAAGGTGCTGGGCCGGGCGCAGCGGCTGGTCTACGTCGAGGACCAGTACCTGTGGTCCGCCGACGTCGCCCGCGTGTTCGCCGCCGCGCTGCGCCGGGCCCCGCAGCTGCACCTCATCGCCGTCGTCCCGCGCCCCGACCGCGACGACGGCCCGACCCCGGCGTCGGTCGGTCAGCGCGAGGCGATCGCGATGGTCCACGAGGCCGGCGGCGACCGCGTGCAGATCCTCGACGTCGAGAACGACGAGGCGCGCCCGGTCTACGTGCACGCCAAGATCTGCGTCGTCGACGACGTCTGGGCCACGGTCGGGAGCAACAACTTCAACACGCGCTCCTGGACCCACGACTCCGAGCTGGCGGCCGCGATCCTCGACTCCGAGCGCGACGGGCGTGCCCCCGAGGACCCGGCGGGCCTGGGTGACGGGGCCAGGGGCTTCGCCCGCCGGCTGCGCCTCGAGCTGATGCGCGAGCACCTCGAGGCCGACGACGCCGTCCTGCTCGACCCCGACGCCGCCGCGCGCACCGTGCGCGAACGCGTCGCCGCGCTCGACGCGTGGCATGCCGGCGGGGCGCTCGGTGCGCGACCGCGCGGGCGCCTCCGTCGCCACGCCCCCGGGCACGAGGAGGTCGACCAGACCTGGCGGCAACGCTGGATCACGGGCCCCGCGTACCGCAGGGTGCTGGATCCCGACGGACGCCCGCTGGCCGCACGCCTGCGCCGCATCTACTGAGCCGCATCTACTGAGCCGCATCTACTGAGCCCCCGCACGCCCCACCGAGGAGACCCCGTGTCCGTCCTGTCCGCCCTCGTGACCGCGACCCGCTCCGGGAGCGTCGAGGTCATCGACCTCACGACGCCGCTGCAGGAGTCGACGCCGATCCTCGAGCTGCCCGCGCCGTTCGCGAACACCTCGCGGTTCCGGCTCGAGGAGCTCTCGCGCTACGACGACCGCGGCCCCGCCTGGTACTGGAACGACATCCACACCGGCGAGCACACCGGCACCCACCTCGACGCCCCCAACCACTGGGTCACCGGCCGGGACGGCGTCGACGTCTCGCAGGCGCCGATGGGACTGCTCGTCGCGCCGGTCGTCGTCATCGACATGAGCCGCGAGGTCGACGGCGACCCCGACTTCCTGCTCGAGGTCGCCCACATCGAGGCCTGGCAGGCCGAGCACGGCCCGCTGCCCGAGGGCGGATGGCTGCTCTACCGCACCGGGTGGGAGGCCCGCGGCGGGACGCAGGACGCGTTCATGAACGCCGACGAGTCCGGCCCGCACACCCCGGGGGTGTCCGCCGAGTGCGCGCGCTGGATCGCGCAGGAGTCGCCGCTGGCGGGGTTCGGCGTCGAGACCGTGGGCACCGACGCGGGCGCCGCGGGCGGCTTCGACCCGCCGTTCGCGTGCCACCACTTCCTCATGGGCGCGCACAAGTGGGGCCTGACGAGCCTGCGCAACCTCGGCCGGCTGCCCGCCACCGGCGCGGTGCTCGTGGTGTGCCCGCTGCCGATCGTCGGCGGGTCGGGGAGCCCGACGCGGGTCCTGGCGCTGGTGGAGGCGTGACGGTCGCCGACCAGGTCGGCGCGCTGCTGGCGGAACTGGGCGTCGGGCACGCGTTCGGCGTCGTCGGCAGCGGCAACTTCCACGTCACCAACGCGCTGCGCGCGGCCGGCGTCCCCTATGTGGCCGCCCGCCACGAGGGCGGCGCGGCGACGATGGCCGACGCCTACGCCCGGACCTCGGGGGAGGTCGCCGTCGTCACCCTGCACCAGGGCTGCGGGCTGACCAACGCGCTGACCGGCATCGCCGAGGCGGCGAAGAGCCGCACGCCGCTGCTGGTGCTCGCGGCCGAGACCGCCGGGGCGGCGGTGCGGTCGAACTTCCGCATCGACCAGGACGCCGTGGCGCGCTCCGTCGGCGCCGTCGCGGAGCGGGTGCACTCGCCGGCGTCGGCGGCCGCGGACGTCGTCCGCGCCTACGGCACCTGCCGCGACCAGCGCCGCACCGTCGTGCTCAACCTGCCCCTCGACGTGCAGGCCGCGCCCGCGGACCCGGCGCCCGCCCCGGCGCGCACGACCTGGCGCGCGCCCCGCCCCGACCGCGGCGCGGTGGCCGAGCTCGCCGCGCTGCTCGACGGCGCGCAGCGCCCGGTGTTCATCGCCGGCCGCGGCGCACGGCACGCCCGCGCGGAGCTCGAGACGCTCGCCGACGCCTGCGGTGCGCTGCTCGCGACGTCCGCGGTGGCGCACGGGCTCTTCGCCGGCCGCCCGTGGTCGCTCGGCATCTCCGGGGGCTTCTCCACCCCGCTGGCCGCCGAGCTGATCACCGGCGCCGACCTCGTGGTCGCCTGGGGTGCCTCGCTGACGATGTGGACCACCCGGCACGGGGCGCTGCTCGGCGACGCCACGCTGGTGCAGGTCGACGACACCGCCGACGCGCTCGGGGCGCAGCGCCCCGTCGACCTGGGCGTGCTCGGCGACGTCACCGCGACCGCCCGCGACGTCGCCGAGCACGTCGGGACCTCCGCGGGCTACCGGACCGACGCCGTCGCCGGACGCCTGGCCTCCGACGGCCGGCACGCGGCGCCCGCGGACGTCGCCGGGTCGGACCGCATCGACCCGCGCACGCTGTCGGCGGCGCTCGACGCGCTGCTGCCCGCCGAGCGGACCGTCGCCGTGGACTCCGGCAACTTCATGGGCTACCCGGCGGGCCACCTCGCCGTCCCCGACGCGGCCGGCTTCTGCCTCACGCAGGCCTTCCAGTCGATCGGGCTCGGCCTCGCCACCGGCCTCGGGGCCGCGCTGGCCCGGCCGGACCGTCTCGCCGTCGCGGCGTGCGGCGACGGCGGGTTCCTCATGGGGATCGCCGAGCTCGAGACGGCCGTGCGGTGGGGGCTCGGGATGGTCGTCGTGGTCTACGACGACGCGGGGTACGGCGCCGAGTTCCACCACTTCGCCGACGCCGACCACGGGACCGTGCGCTTCCCCGACACCGACCTCGCCGCGATCGCCCGCGGCTACGGGTGCGAGGCGGCCGTGGTCCGGTCGGGCGCGGACCTCGCGATCGTGGGGGAGTGGCTCGCCGGCCCGCGCGACCGCCCGCTGCTGCTCGACGCGAAGGTGACCTCCGACGGCCCGTCCTGGTGGCTGGCCGAGGCGTTCCGGGGGCACTGATGGGGACACCGACGGAGGCATGGACGGAGGCATGACCGGATCGCCCGCGGCCGTCACGACGGCGCTCGTCCTGGACCTCGCCGGGACGTTCGCGTTCGCCCTGAACGGCGCGTTCACCGGGATCCGGTTCGCGCGCCTCGACATCGTGGGGGTGGTGACGCTCGGGATGATTACGGCCCTGGGCGGCGGCATCCTGCGCGACGTCCTGCTCGGCGCGCTGCCCCCGGCGACGTTCAGCGACTGGCGCTACCTCGTCGTGGCCACCGCCGGCGGACTGGTCGCGTTCGCGGCGGCCGGGCAGCTCGAGCGCCTCAGCCTGCCGATCACGGTCTTCGACGCGCTCGGGCTGAGCCTGTTCGCCGTGACCGGGGCGACGACGGCCCTCGTCCACGGCGCGGGCACCGGGCAGGCCGTCCTGCTCGGCACGATCACCGCGGCGGGCGGCGGCACGATCCGCGACGTCCTCGTGCGCCGCGTCCCCAGCGTCCTGAGCAGCGAGCTCTACGCGATCCCGGCGATGCTCGGTGCCGCGGTCGTCGTGCTGGCCGCACGGGCGGGCGTGGGCGGTCTGGTGTGGACGCTCGTCGGCGCCGCCGTCGCCCTCGTCGTCCGGCTGGTGGGCGTCGGCTTCCGGCTCAACGCCCCCCGGCCGCCGGGCGGACCGGCCGACCGGGGGCCGGAGGGGTGATCAGAAGGTGATCAGCGGCTTGATGATCCCGTCGCGCTTGTGGGTCATCATGTCGAAGGCCTCCTCGACGTCGTCGATGCCCATCGTGTGCGTGGTCATCGGCGTGGGGTCGATCTTGCCGTTGGAGAGCAGGCGCATCAGCCGCTCCATGCGCAGGCGGCCGCCGGGGCACAGGTCGGTGACGATCTTCTTGCCGGCCATGCCCAGGCCCCACGCGTCGAGCGGCATGACGACCGTCGGGCCGGACTCCCCGTGGTACCCGACGTTCGACAGCGTCCCGCCGGGCCGTGTCGCGTAGAGCGCGCCCTCGAAGGTGGCCTGGTTCCCCAGGGCCTCCACCGTGGAGTCCGCCCCGCCGTTCGTCATCTCCGTGATCTGCTCGGCCACGTTGCCCGACGCCGGGTCGATCACCACGTCGGCGCCGAACTGCCGGGACACGGCCTGCCGGTTCGCCAGGCCCTCGACGGTGATCACCAGCCCCGCGCCCCGGAGCTTGGCGCCGAGCGTCGCGGAGAGGCCCACCGCGCCCTGGGCGAAGATCGCCACGGAGCCGCCGACCGGGATGTTGGCGTTCTCGGAGCCGATGAGCCCCGTCGAGAGCATGTCGCAGGCGTAGACCGCGACATCGTCGGCGAGGCCCTCGGGGATCGGGGCGAGGTTGTAGTCGGCGTCGTTGACGTGGAAGTACTCCGCCATGTTGCCGTCCTTCTGGACGGTGAAGCGGTAGCCGCCGAGCGGACCGCCGCACTGCGACGTGTAGCCGGCCTGGCAGTTGTCGCACGTGCCGTCCGGCGTGACGGCGTTGACCGCGACGCGGTCGCCCACCTGCACCGACGTGACGCCCTCGCCGATCTCGTGGACCACGCCGACGCTCTCGTGCCCGAGCAGGCGCCCCTCGGGGACCGGCAGCAGCCCGGCGACGGTGTGGACGTCCGAGGTGCAGATCAGCGCCTTCGTCGTCCGGACGACCGCATCACCGGGGCCGGCGGTGGGGATCGGACGCTCGACGAGCCCGACCTTCCCGGTGCCCAGGAATGCGAGTGCCTTCATGGTGTCGGCCATCGACGACCTCCCGAGGGTCATGTGAGGTCCCCATCACACCCAGGGTCGCGCCGGATGGGCAACAAACGCCCGGCGTCGGCAGATTCGCCGCTCAGACATCCCATGGGCTGGGGGGTCAAGCGGCGGCGGCGTGCCGGTGGGCCCAGGCGGTGGTTTCGTCGTAGGGGGTTCGGGTCTTGAGGCAGCCGTGCAGGATGCCCACGAGGCGATTGCC
>NZ_JAQZAK010000017.1 GCF_028737265.1 Actinomycetospora callitridis
CCCACCCGCCCGGCCAGGACCGCGCCCACCAGCGACCCGGTGGCGGCGGCCACCAGCAGCACCGGGCCACGCCGGTGCCGGCGTCGCCAGGCCACCGCGCCGGCGATGATCCCGAAGGACGCGACGAGCAGGACGTGGATCGCCACGGCGTCGAAGGCGTGGTCGGCCTCCCCCGCCGGCGAGCCCGTCCCCGCGCCGGGCAGGGCGACGACGTGCACGACGGGCGCCAGCAACGCCCACAGCGCGCCGAGCGGGAGCCCGATCACGACGAGGATCGCGGCGTAGCGCAGCGCCCCCGGGAGATCCCCGCGCAGCTCGGCCCGCTCGAGCCGGCCCGTCGGCTCGAGGGGCAGGAAGTCGTCCACGGTCATGGTCGAGCTCCGCTCCGCTGCGTCTCCCGGATCGACGGCCGTCACGCGAACCCGTTCGTCCCCGCCGACTCCCCGTGCCGGCTGCACCGCGCGGTCCAGCCGACGGGGTCGACCTGCACGACCATCCGCCGCGCACACACCGGACAGTGCCGCGGCGGGTCGACGGTGGCGAGCCGTCGCTCGCACCCGGCGTGGTCGCCCTCGGCGCGAGCGCCCCCGCACCAGGCGCAGAAGGGCTGTGCCCCGGCGTCGGCGGCGGGCGGCTCCACGACGGCGCTCACAACGTGTCGTTCAGGGCCTTGATCGGCATCTTGAGGGTCTCGAGCATGTCGAGGTCCTGCTCGGCCGGGCGCCCGAGGTTGGTCAGGTAGTTGCCGACGATGATCGCGTTGACCCCGCCGAGCATCCCCTGCTCAGCCCCCAGGTCGCCCAGGGTCAGCTCCCGGCCGCCGGCGAAGCGCAGCACGGTGCGCGGCAGCGCGAGGCGGAACGCGGCGACGGTCATGAGCGCGTCCGCGCCCTGGGGCACCTCGAGGTGCGCGAACGGGGTGCCCGGGTTCGGGATGAGGAAGTTCAGCGGCACCTCGTCGGGCTCGAGCGCCGCGAGCTGCACCGCGAACTCCGCGCGCTGCGCCAGCGTCTCGCCCATGCCCACGATCCCGCCGCAGCAGACCTCCATGCCGGCCGCGCGCACCATCTGCAGGGTCTCCCAGCGCTCCTCCCAGGAGTGCGTGGTGACGACCTCGGGGAAGTGCGAGCGGGCGGTCTCGAGGTTGTGGTTGTACCGGTGCACACCCATGGCGGCGAGCTCGTTCACCTGGTCCTGGGTGAGCATCCCCAGCGAGCAGGCGACGTTGATGTCGACCTCGGCGCGGATCGCGGCGATCCCCGCGCGCACCTGCTCCATGAGCTTCGCGTCCGGCCCGCGGACCGCGGCGACGATGCAGAACTCGGTGGCCCCGGTCTTGGCGGTCTGCTTGGCCGCCTCGACCAGCCGGTCCTTGTCCAGCCACGCCGCACGCACCGGGGACTCGAACAGCCCCGACTGCGAGCAGAAGTGACAGTCCTCGGGGCAGCCGCCGGTCTTGAGGGACACGATGCCCTCGACCTCGACCTCCGGCCCGCACCAGCGCATCCGGACGTCATGGGCGAGCTTCAGCGCCTCCTCGAGGCGCTCGGTCGGCAGCGACAGGACGGCCAGGACCTGGTCCTCGGTGAGGCCCACCCCCCGCTCGAGCACCTGCTCGCGGGCGACGGCGAGCACGTCCCCGGATACGACGGCCGAGCTCTCCTCGACGCCGTCGCCGCCCGTCTCCTCACCGGTCCCGCCGGTCTCCACGGCCGTCACGCAGGGCTCCCTTCGTCGGACACGGTGTCGCGGGACGTCCGTGCCGACGCGGCCGCGATCACGACCATGATCGCACCGCACCGCCCGTGCCCGTCCCGCGCCGCAGTGTGCCTCACGATGCTCCGGACGGGGACCACCCACCACCGAGGACGGGACCGATCCCACACCGCGCCGCGGCGAGCAGGGCGTCCCGGTCGGCCCCGCCCAGACCGGCGGGCAGGACCCCGAGCAGCGGTGCGCCGGTGACGCGCGGCAGGTCCTCGAGGTTGGTCCGCTCGGCGAGGTCGGGGTCGGCCGGATAGGCGCCGACGACGACGCCGGCCAGCGGGATCCCGCGACGGGCGAGGGCCTCGGCCGTCAGGGCCGCGGTGTTGAGCACCCCGAGCCCGGCGCTCGCGACGAGCAGGACGGGCGCGTCGAGGCCGGCGGCGACGTCGGCGAGGGTCTCGTTCAGGTCGTTGAACCGCACGAGCAGACCGCCGGCGCCCTCGACGATCACGAGGTCGGCGTCCAGCTCGCCCACCGCGTCCACGACCTGCGCCGCCATCACCGGCGTCGCGCCGGCCCGCCGGACGGCGGTGGCCGGGGCGAGCGGCTCGGGGTAGCGGGCGAGCTCGACGGTGTCGACGGGCCCGGCGAGGCGCACGACCTCGGCGAGGTCGCCGTCGTCGGCGGGCCCGACCCCGGTCTGCGCCGGCTTCACCACCGTGACCCGCTCCCCCGCCGCGCGGGCGAGGGCGGCGATCGCGGCGACGACCACGGTCTTGCCGACGTCGGTGCCCGTGCCGGTGACGATCAGGGTCCGCACGCCGCGGGAGCCTAGGTGCAGGCCCAGCGGTGAGGGGTCAGACGGTGGTCAGCACCCGGACCGCGCGCCGGCCCGCGTCGTCGTGCAGGGCGGCGCACGAGCAGAACGGCCGGACGTGCGACAGCGGGTCGCCGTCGGGCACCGGTGCCCGGCACGGGCCGACGACCTCGGAGAACAGCGTGCTGCCCGGCCGGGCGCGGATCTCCAGGGTCAGGCCGGCCGGCTCGGGATCGCTGCCGCGGCAGGCCAGCACGGCGGCCTCGTGCACGGCGAGCACCGCGGCGCGCACGGCGTCGCCCTCCAGCCCGGCCCGGCCGGCGACGTCGGCCACCCGGCGGCGCACCTCGGCCAGATCCCCGGTCCCGTCGACCTCGAGCCGCGCCGCCACCGTCCCCCAGAGCGCGGCCGGCGTCGGGCTGGCCGGGGCGGGGGTGCGGTAGGCGGCGTTGTCGGCGGGGCCGGCCGTCGTCGCCAGCAGCGGGTGGGTGCGCCGGGCGACGGCGAGCAGGTCGGGGTCGAGGTCGCGCCGGCAGCAGCAGATCAGCGTCAGGGGCAGGTCGCCGAGGACGAGGTTCACCGCGTCCTCGCCGAACCCGCAGTCCGGCGCCGACATCGTCGCCGGGTACTGGCCCAGCACCGTCGTGCGCCGGTCCGGGCGGGCCCAGCCCCGCACGGTGGCGAGGAACCCCGGCGCCGACGGCGGGAGCAGCGACGACGGCGGCGGGAAGGTGACGCCCTCGGCGTCGTCGCCCAGCGCCTCGCGGAAGGCGCGCACGGTGCGGCGGTCGACGACGAGGCGGACGTCGTCGCCGGCCTCCAGGGCCCGCCGCACCACGCCGACGGCGCTGTCGACGAGGTCCTCGGGGCCGTCGTGGAGCAGCCCGAGGTGGACGAGCCCGGGGCCGGTCACCGCGCGTCCTCGCTCTCGCGCACGGACACCGGTCGCCCGACCGCGTCGAAGAGCCTGCGCAGGAACCGCGGGCCGCCGTGCAGCACCATCTGCTGGCCGTCCGGGGCCGAGCGCGCCGCGAGCATCAGGATCTGGGCGCAGGCGACGTCCATGAAGTCGATCGCGGAGAGGTCGACGTGCAGGTCGGTGCACTCGTCGCGCCGGCGGGCGGCGCGCAGCGCCCCGTGCACCGCGGCGCCGAAGCGGCGGGCGACGTGGGCGTCGAGGTCACCGCGCGGGCTCCAGATCCCGGCGTCGTCCGCGGTGGCCGACCAGAACCCGTCGACGACGTCGCGGTGGTGGACGGCGACGGTCTCCCACACCGAGGTCTCGCTCTCGAGGGGGACGCTGAGCTGGCAGAGCAGCCGCACCGGCCACCGCTGGGCGAGGGCGTCGAACCCGGCCTCCCAGGTGACGTACTCCGAGACGAGCGCCGGGTTGTCGGCCATGGGGAGCTCGGGGCTCTCCTGGGTCATGGCGATCGTGGGCCACTGGTCGTCGAGGGCCCGCTCGACCTCGCCGCGGTAGAGGCCGATCACGCCGTCCGCGGTGCCGCCGGAGCGCTCGATCGCGGTCGGGATGTCGAGGAACTCCATCTGCCCGGAGACGAGCGCGTCGCGGGCACCGCGCGGGCCCGCCGGCCCGGTGAGCCAGTGCTGGTCGGGCCGGCGACCGTCGGGCAGCCAGCCCTTGTAGAAGACCTTGGAGCCGTGCGCGAGCTCCCGCTCGACCCAGGACGCGGTACCCCGCCGCCCCTGGTCGACGGCGTCGGCGACGTTGAGCGTGTGGCGCGAGGCCGGGACGTCCAGGTCGGGGCGCGCGCGCAGCGGTGCGGTCACGCGTCCCCCTCTGCTGCCCGGTGCTCGCCCGAGAGGGTACCGCGCCACCACGGTGCGTGACGAGTCGATCGACGCTCGGTGGTGCCCGGTGCGGCCGGTCGGGGCCTCGTCAGGGGCCGGACGCGACCGGTCCCAGGACCTTGTGGAGCACCTGGTCGACGAGCGCGAGATCGTCGGCGGTCAGGTCGGCCCGGGCCGTGAGCCGTAGCCGCGAGGTGCCCGGGGGCACCGACGGCGGGCGGAAGCAGCCGGCGCGCAGGCCGTGCTCGGCGCAGGCCGCGGCGGCGGTGAGGGCCACGACCGGGTCACCGAGGACGACGGGCACCATCGCCGCGGTGGGCGCCGGGACGTCGACGCCGGGGGCCGCCGCGCGGGCGGACGCCGCCACCGACGCGGCCGCCGCGTGCAGCGCCGCGACCCGTTCGGGCTCGGCGCGCACGACCTCGAGGGCCGCGAGCGCCGCACCGACCGCGGCCGGGGCGAGGCCCGTGTCGAAGATGAACGGGCGGGCGGCGTCCACGAGGTGCTCGGTGACGGCGCGGGCGCCCAGCACCACCCCGCCCTGGCTGCCCAGCGACTTCGACAGCGTGGCGGTCAGCACGACGTCGGGTGCGCCGGCGAGACCGGCCTCGGCGAGCGTGCCGCGCCCGCCCGGCCCGCGGACGCCCAGCCCGTGGGCGTCGTCGACGACCAGCACGGCGCCGCGTTCCCGGCAGACCGCGTAGAGCTCCGCGAGCGGCGCGATGGCCCCGTCGACGCTGTCGACGCCGTCGACGACCACCAGCGCGCGGGCCTCGTGGCGCGCGGCGAGCACGGCGTCGACGGCCGCGGGGTCGGCGCACCGGGCGACCTCGACCCGCGCTCGGGAGAGCCGCGCGGCGTCCACGAGCGAGGCGTGGGCGGCGACGTCGGAGACGACGAGCGCGCCGCGCCCGCTCAGCGCGGTGACCGCCCCGAGGTTGGCGGTGTAGCCCGACGAGAACACCAGCGCCGCCTCGCTGCCGGTGAATGCGGCGAGGGCGTCCTCGAGGTCGGCGTGCAGCCGCGTGGTGCCGGTGACGAGGCGCGAGCCGGTCGACCCGGCGCCCCACGTCCGCAGCGCCGCGGCGGCGGCCTCGACGACACGGGGGTCGCGGGCGAGGCCCAGGTAGTCGTTCGACGCGAGGTCGACCACGGGGTCGTCGGCCTCCCGCGGACGCAGCGTGCGCCGGAGCCCGGCCTCCGCGCGCGCCGCCGCCGTCTCCTCCAGCCACGCGCCCAGCCAGCCCACGGCCGCCACCTTAGGCGCCCTACGTGAGCGATGTTCCCGGCTGTAGCCGGGAACATCGCTCACGGGTGAGGGCCGGTCAGACCGGGTCGGGGGTCGGGAAGGCGGCGGTGACGGGGTCGCCCGGGGTGCCCGCGGCGCCGGCGCCCAGGCGGTCCCGCGACGCGGGGACGAAGCGGTCGCCGTCGAGCACCGACATGCGCGCCGTGGCGATGTCGAAGTACAGCCCGACCAGCCGCACCCGGCCCTCCGCGAGGGCGCGGGCGACAGTCGGGTGCCGCGCGAGGCGGTCGAGCTGGACCGCCACGTTGACCATCGCCAGCTGGTCGACGTCCGAGGCGCCGCGGGCCGCGGCCGGCGCCGCCACCGGGTGGCCCGCGCGCCACCGGTCGATGCTCTCGTCGGCACCGTCGAGCCACCGCCCGAGCACGCCGTCGCCGCCGGTGCCGTGCAGGGCCGCGGTCATCGCGCCGCAGCCGGAGTGCCCGCACACCACGAGCGTCGGCACCTCGAGCGCGTCGAGGGCGTACTCCACCGACGCGCCCACGGAGGCGTCGGCGCCGGTGCCGACCGGGGCGAGGTTGCCGACGTTCCGGACGGTGAACAGGTCGCCGGGCCCGCTCGAGGTCAGCACGTTCGGCACGACCCGCGAGTCCGAACAGGTCAGGAACAGCGCGTACGGGGACTGGCCGTCGGCGAGGTCCGACAGGTACGGCGCGACGAGGCCGGCGGCGCGGCGGTGGTACTCCCGCAGGCCCGTGAGGATCGGGTCATCGGGATCCTCGCCGGCGTCGAGCGCGTGGCCGTGCCCGCCGCCGGTCGCCTCGTGCCCCGCCTGCCACACCGCCCACGGGCTCAGGAACCGCGGCACGGGCCCGGGACGCCGGGCACCCGGGCCGCCGGACGACACCGTGCGCCGGTCGAGCAGGCCCATCGACCCGACCTCGTCGACGCGGACGTGCCCGCCGCCCCGCTCGTGGCGCTCGATCCACTCCGAGAGGTGGTCGTAGGCGGCGTGGTCAAGGTAGTCGGTGACGAGGTCGACGACCACGGGCGCCCCGGCGGGCACCTGGCCCAGCCGGCGGGCCAGGCGCGGGATCGACGGGAAGCACAGCGCGCCCTCGACGACGACGTGCCACGGACGTTCCCCGTCGAGACGGTCGTCGGCCGCCGGCCCCTGGACCTCGATCGACGCCCACACGACGCGGCGCAGCACCAGCAGCAGCGCGAGCGCCAGCCCGGCGACGACGCCGGTGAGCAGGTCGGTGACCACGACCCCGAGGATCGTCACGACGTACACCGGCAGCTCGCCGTGGCGGTGCAGCTCCCGCATGTGCGCGAGCTTCACCAGCCGCGCGCCGATCACCACGAGCAGCCCGGCGAGCACGGCCATCGGGATCTGCTGGACGAGCCCGAGCAGCGCCACCGAGAAGACGACGATCCAGACGCCGTGCAGGACCGCCGACGCGCGGCTCTTCGCGCCCGCCGCGACGTTCGTCGAGCTGCGGACGATGACGCCGGTGATCGGCAGGCCGCCGAGCAGCCCGGAGAGCGTGTTGCCGGCGCCCTGGCCGATGAGCTCGCGGTCGAGGTCGGACTTCGCCCCGGCGTGCATGCGGTCGACGGCGACGGCCGAGAGCAGGCTCTCGACGCTCGCGATGATCGCGATGGTCAGGACGCCGACCGCGAACGCGCCCCACTGCCCCTCGGGCAGCACCGGCGGGGTGATCGCCTCGAGCAGCGAGCCACCGATCTCGACCCGCTCGACGGGCATCGCGAACAGCCCGGCCACGGCGGTGACGAGGACGACGGCGAGCAGCGGCGCGGGGACGCCACGCACCCAGCCGGGCAGGCTCGTCGGCAGCCGCGGCCAGATCAGCAGGATCGCGATGACGGCGAGGCCGAGCGCGGTCGCGGGACCGTGCAGGGAGATCAGCTGCCCGGGCAGCTCGAGGACGTTCGCGATCGCGTCGTCCTGCTGCTCGCCGCCGAGGACGACGTGCAGCTGACCGAGCACGATGGTCACGCCGATGCCCGCGAGCATCCCGTGCACGACGGCCGGGGAGATCGCCAGCGCCGCGCGGCCGGTCCGCGTCAGACCGAACAGCACCTGCAGCAGCCCCGCCGCCACGGTGATCGCGCAGGTCACGCCCCAGCCGAAGCGGCCGACGAGGTCGGCGACGACGACGGTGAGGCCCGCCGCGGGTCCGCTGACCTGCAGCGGGGAGCCGCCGAGGGCGCCGGCGACGAGACCGCCGACGGCGGCGGCGATCAGCCCCGCGGTCAGCGGGGCGTCCGAGGCCACCGCGATGCCCAGCGAGAGCGGCACGGCGACGAGGAAGACGACGAGTGAGGCGGGGACGTCGGCGCGCAGCTTCTCGCGCCAGGAGGGGCTGTCCCGCTCGGGGACGGTGGTCGCTCCGGTGGTCATGGGTCCTCCGTCGGGGGCCGTGGACCGGCCCGGCGGGGGTGATCTGTGTCGATCACCGGGGGCTCGGGGTGCGCTCGCGGGTCCGGGGAACGGTGTTCACCCGGAGTCACCGGCCGGGCGTCGTCGCCGCGGGCCGGAGGCGCTGCGCTCACTGTGCCCTACCGACCGCCGCGCCCGGTGCGACCGCGAAGTTGATCGTTACGTTCGGTTCTGATCAGCAGCATCGAGGCGGTACCGCGAGTCCCTCGTCCGGGTGTGATCCCGCTCCGAGAAGGACATCCCGCATTGATCATGCACGGTCGGTCCGTGCCCGCCCGAGCGGCTCGCTACGCCGAGCGGGTGAAGTGGGACGAATCGGACGAGGAGGACGAGCGTGTCGCAGCGCCTCATCCGCATCTCATCGCGGTCTCACACCGGCGTCACGCTGCGTTCACATCGCCGCTCACCCGGCACCGGCGGCGGCGACCATCGCCTCCCCGATGCGGAGCACGTCGTCGGCGGGCGTGACGTAGGGCGGCATGGCGTAGACGAGGTCGCGGAAGGGGCGCAGCCACACCCCGACGCCCTCGGCCGCGGCCTGGGCGGCGGGCACGTCGACGGGGTGGTCGAGCTGCACGACGCCGATCCCGCCGAGCACCCGCACGTCGCGCACCCCCGGCAGCCCGCGCGCGGGCGCGAGCGCCTCCCGCAGGCCGGCCCCGAGGCCCGCGACCTCGCCCGCCCAGTCCCGTCGCAGCAGCTCGTCCACGCTCGCGGCGGCCACGGTGGCGGCCAACGGGTTGGCCATGAAGGTCGGGCCGTGCATGAGCCCCCCGGCCTCCCCCTCGCTGACGGCGGTGGCGACCGCGGAGGTGCAGAGCGCGGCGGCCATCGTCAGGTAGCCGCCGGTGAGGGCCTTGCCCACGCACATCACGTCCGGCGAGACCCCGGCCTGCTCGGCCGCGAACAGCGTGCCGGTGCGCCCGAAGCCGGTGGCGATCTCGTCGAACACCAGGACCAGGTCGTGGGCGTCGGCGATCTCCCGCAACGTGCGCAGGTGCCGGGGGTCGTGGAAGCGCATGCCACCCGCGCCCTGCACGACGGGCTCGACGACGATGCCCGCCAGCTCGCCGGCGTGGGCCTCGGCGACGGAGCGCAGGTGCTCGTCGTAGGCGGGGTCGAACATTGACGGTGGACGGTCGGCGAACACCTGTCGCGGCAGGAACCCGCTCCAGGCGGCGTGCATCCCGCCCTCGGGGTCGCACACGCTCATCGCGGCGAACGTGTCGCCGTGGTAGCCGCCGCGCCAGGTCATCATCCGTGTCCGGTCGGGGCGCCCGCGGGCCCGCTGGTACTGCAGGCACATCTTGATCGCGACCTCGATCGACACCGAGCCCGAGTCGGCGAGGAACACGTGCTGCAGCGGCTCGGGGGTGATCGCGACGAGCCGCTCGGCGATCGCGACGCCGGGGTCGTGCGTGAGGCCGCCGAACATCACGTGGCTCATCGATCCCGTCGCGCGGACCACGGCGTCGTCGAGCGCGGGGTGCCGGTACCCGTGCACCGAGGCCCACCACGACGACATGCCGTCCACCAGCTCGCGGCCGTCGTCGAGGGTGAGCCGCACGCCCTGCGCCGACCGGACGACCAGCGGGTCGCTCCGCCCGGGCATCGGGCCGTAGGGGTGCCAGACGTGGGCCCGGTCGAGCTCCCGCAGGGACGCGGCGGGGACTGGGCCAGAGGTGACCGGCGACGTCATCCGCGCACCGTAACGGCGAGCCGATCGGCGAGCCTTAGGATCACGGGGATGTCCACCGCCGATCAGAGCGAGCCCGAGGAGCGGCCCGACCCGTTCTCACGGCGTCGCGAGGTCGCGGCCACGAGCGCGCGCTCCCTGCTGATGACGGTGCTCGGCGAGGTCGTGCTGCCGGCCGGACGGCCCGTGTGGACCCAGACCGTCGTCGACGTCCTCGGCCTCGTCGGGGTGGAGGAGAAGTCCGCACGTCAGGCGCTCGCCCGCACGGCGGCCGACGGGATGCTCACCTCGGAGCGGGTCGGGCGCCGGGTCCGGTGGGACCTCTCCCCCTGGGGGCACGGGCTGCTCACCGAGGGCGCGGCCCGTATCTACGCGCACGGACGGGCCCGCCCGGCGTGGGACGGGCGCTGGCTCGTGGTCGTCGCCAGCGTCCCCGAGCAGCAGCGCGCCCGCCGTCACCGGCTCCGCACCCGCCTGGCCTGGGCCGGGCTGGGCTCACCGGCCGCGGGGATGTGGGTCTCGACGGACACCGGGCGGCTCGCCGAGGTCCGCGAGGTCCTCGCCGAGATCGACCCGGCCGACGCCCACGTGATCACCGGCGAGTACGAGGGCGGACTGTCCTCCACCGAGCTCGCGACGCGCGCCTGGGACCTCGGCGACCTCGCGGCCCGCTACGACGACTTCGTCGCCCGCTTCGCCGACCTCTCGCCCGCCACCGACGCCGAGAGCCTCGCCGCGCAGGTGCGCCTCGTCGACGCCTGGCGCCGGTTCCCGTTCCTCGACCCCGGGCTCCCGGACGATCTCCTGCCCGACGCCTGGGTGGGCCACCGCGCCGCCGAGGTGTTCCACGGCCGGCACGCCGAATGGGCCCCGGGCGCGATGCGCGCAGCCGGGGCCCTCGGCCTGTAGTGCCCGTCCGCTACTGGATCCAGATCGTCTTCGCGTTGACGAACGACTGGGGCCCGAAGCTCGCGAGCTCGCGGCCGTAGCCGGAGTTCTTCGCCCCGCCGAACGGCACCTCGGGCGTCGACTCGGTGACCTTGTTGATGTACACCATGCCCGACTCGACCTCGTTGGCGAAGCGCTCCTTCTCGGCCTCGTCCGTGGTCCAGGCGCTGCCGCCCAGCCCGAAGTCGGAGTCGTTGGCGATCCGGATCGCGTCGTCGGCGTCACGGGCGCGGAACACGAGCGCCACCGGCCCGAACAGCTCCTCGCGGTAGGCGCGGGCGTCCTTCGGGATGTCGGCGAGGACCGTCGGCGGGTACCAGTTGCCCGGGCGGTCGAGGCGCTCGCCGCCGGTCAGCAGCCGCGCGCCTGCCTTGATCGAGTCCTGCACCTGCTCGTCGAGGTCGGTGACGCCGTTGCCCTGCGACATCGGCCCGAGGTCGGTGTTCTCCTCCATCGGGTCGCCGATCGTCAGCGACTCCATCTTCTCCACGAGCTTCTGGGTGAACTCGTCGGCGATCTGCTCGTGGACGATGAACCGCTTCGCGTTGATGCAGGACTGGCCGTTGTTGAGCATGCGGCTGCTCACGGCGGACGTGACGACGGCGTCGAGGTCCTCGACCGACGGCATCACGATGAACGGGTCGCTGCCGCCGAGCTCCAGCACGCTGGTCTTGACGTTCTGGCCGGCGCGGGCGCCGACCTCGCGGCCCGCGGGCTCGCTGCCGGTCAGCGTCACGGCGCGCACGCGGTCGTCGTCGATGATCCCCTCGATCACCGAGGAGCCCACGAGCAGCGTCTGGAACGCGCCGTCGGGGAAGCCCGCGCGGGTGAGGACGTCCTCGATGGCCATGGCCACCTGTGGGACGTTCGACGCGTGCTTGAGCAGGCCCACGTTGCCCGCCATGAGCGCCGGGGCCGCGAAGCGCAGCACCTGCCAGTACGGGAAGTTCCACGGCATGATCGCCAGGACCGGCCCGAGCGGCTGGTAGCGGGTGAAGATCCGCGCGTTCTCCGACGCGTTGGCCGGCTTCGGCCACTCGACGTCGGCGAGGTCCTCGGCGGCGTGGTCGGCGTACCAGCGGCAACCCAGGGCGCACTTCGTGACCTCGGCCTTGGCCGCCGCGAAGGTCTTGCCCATCTCGAGGGTGGCGAGCTCGGCCAGGCGCTCGTTCTCCGCGTCGAAGATGTCGGCGGCGGCGTGCAGCCACCCGGCGCGCTGCTCGAACGTGGTGTCCCGATAACTCTGGAACGCGTCCCACGCGCGCTGGAGCTTCTCCTCCAGCTGCTCGGACGTGAGGGCGTCGAACTCCTTGACGGTCTCCCCCGTGGCGGGGTTCGTCGTTGCGATGGCCATGACCTCGATTACCCCGCTCGCCCCGCCGGGCAATCCCCGACGCTCCGGACCTCAACGACGTCCACGGGCGCCGGCCGGCGTTCCGCCCGGGCCAGGGCGAGCGCGAGGACCGCGGCGACCACCCCGGCCGCCGTGAGCAGCAGCCAGCCGTCGCGCACCAGCCCGAGCTCCTCGGGACGCCCGGTGGTGCCGGTACCGATCACCGACACCAGCAGCGCGACGCCGAGCACCGAGCCGACCTGGCGGGCGGTGTTGATGAGGGACGAACCGCTGCCCCACCGGTGCGCGGGCAGCGCCGACCCGACCACCGACGACAGCGTCGGCAGCATGAGCCCCACCCCGATCCCGGTGGCGATCTGGCCGGGCAGCATGCCCCCCAAGTACCTGGACAGGGCGTAGTCGGGCTCGACGCCGAGGTGCAGGGCCCACCACGCCGGTCCCGCGGCGAAGAACAGCCCGCCGACGGCCGCGACGCGGCCGATGCCGAACCTCGCGGTCAGCCGGCCCGAGAGGCGCGCGACCCCGACGACCACCGCCGGGCCCACCGCGAGCGCGAGCCCGGCGACCGGCGCCGACCAGCCCCACGTGCCGGTCAGGTAGAGGACGTTGACGACGAGCATGCCGGCGAAGCCGGTGGTGAACGCGACCATCGTGAGCGCGGCGAGCCCGACCACCGGGGTGCGGACGACGGTGAGGTCGATCGCCGGGACCGGGTGCCGGCGCGACCGCGCGACCACCCCGGCGAGCCCGACGACGGCCACCGCCAGGCCCACGATCACGGGCACCGACGCCCAGCCGAGGTCGGGCGCGCGGACCAGCGCGTAGGCCAGCGCGCCCACGCCGACGACGAGCCCGACCGCGCCGAGGACGTCGGGCCGGCCGGCGCCCTCGACGACGTTGTCCGGCAGCACCCGGAACCCCCACACCAGGGCCACCAGCCCGACCGGCACGTTGACGAGGAACACCCAGTGCCAGGACGCCTCGACGAGCAGGCCGCCGAGCGGGGGTCCGAGCGCGGCGGCGACCGCGCCGATCGAGGCCCACGCCCCGACCGCGTACCCGCGGCGCTCGGCGGGGTAGGCCGCGAGCAGCAGCGACAACGACGTCGGCGTGACGAGCGCGGCGCCGAGGGCCTGCACCGCCCGCGCGGCGACGAGCAGTCCGACCGACGGTGCGACCGCGCAGGCGATCGAGGCGGCCGTGAACACCGCGAGCCCGACGAGGAAGACCCGGCGGTGCCCGACACGGTCGGCCAGGCGCCCCGCGAGGGCGAGGAAGGCCGCGAACACCACCGTGTAGCCGTTGAGGACCCAGGAGATGTCGCCGAGGTCCGTGCCCGGGAAGTCGGCCCGGATGTCGGGGAAGGCGATGTTGACGATGAACAGGTCGAGGCTCGAGAGGAAGGCCGCGGCCGACGTGATGAGCAGGACGGTGCGCGGGGACGTGGTCATCGGTCCCCGATCGCGGCGTCGACGAGGCGTCGGGCGAGGTCGACGGCGGCGTCCGCCCCGATCCGTCCGTCCAGGCGGCGTCGGTAGGCGGCCTGCAGGAACAGGCCGTCGACGATCAGCCACAGCTCCTCGGTGAGGCGCTCGGGATCGGCGACGTCGAGGGCCGCGACCTGCGCGGCGAGGTCCTCGCGCGTGGCGGCGAGGAAGTCGCGGGCGACACCGGCGGGTGTGGGGGCGGCGTCGTCGCCGGTGTCGGTCTCGGCGCTGCCCGTCTCGTCCGGGAACTCCGCGAGGTAGTTGCGGAACGCGCACCCGCGGAAGCGGGGGTGCTGCACCAGGGCGGCGACCTCGGCGACGGTGGCGATCAGCTGCGAGCGGGCGTCGCCGTCCGCGGACTCCCGGGCCCGCCGGGCACCGGCGATCCGGAACTCCTGCGCGCGCTGCAGGTACGCCGCGACGAGGTCGGACTTCGTCGGGAAGTGCGAGTAGAGCAGGTTCTTGCCGGTGCCGGCCTCGGTGATGATCTGGTTCATCCCGACGGCCCGGACGCCGTGCTCGTAGAACAGCCGCGACGCGGTGGTGAGGATGCGCTCCCGGGTGCCGGGTGCGGGCGTCCGTGCCACGACCGCTCCTTCCCTCTGCGGGACCACGCGGTCCCGGACCGATCGGTCCCCCACCGCGGACAGTACACGGCCCGGGCAGTCCCGGTCAGACGCGGTGGGGCGGGGTGTCCAGACCGGGATAGACGCGGCGGGCGTGCTCGCCGAGCACGCCCGCGGTCAGCTCGTCGCCGAGGCCGAGCTCGCGGATCGCCGCGATGTTGCGGGCCGGGTCGGCCGACGGCGCGTCCGTGCCGAACACCGACTTGGCGGCGACGCGGTCGAAGCCGAAGCGCTCGTAGTACCCGGGCAGCTTGCGCGGGGGCAGGCCGGCGAGGTCGAGCCACACGTTCTCGCGGGTGAGCGCGAGCGACGCCGCGGCGTCGTAGCTCCAGCCCCGCCCGCCGTGGGCGAGCACGAGCGTGAGGTCCGGGAAGTCGCGCAGCACGTCGTCGAGGATCACGGGGTCGCCGTAGCGGGCCGTGGCGCCGGGGAACGTCGACGGCCCGGTGTGCACGATCACCGGGACGCCGCGTTCGACGCACCGTGCGTAGGCCGGGTAGAGCTGGGGGTCGTTCGGGGCGATGCCGGCGTGCACGGGGTGGACCTTGAGCGCGACCGCCCCGAGGTCGAGCTGGCGATCGACCTCCCGGGCCACCGGGTGGTGGACGTGCGGGTTGACGTTGGCGACGATCCGGAACCGCTCCGCGTCCGCGTCGACCAGCGGCAGCATGTCCTCGATCGTCTGCCACCCGGTCGCCTTGGGCGAGTACTCGCAGAACAGCAGCACGCGGTCGACGCCGGCCGCGGCGAACAGCTCCGAGACCTTCTCCGGGATCGCCGCGCCCTCGCTGTCGTAGGCCGCCGCCCACGCGCCCGTGTCCCCCGCGGGACCGATCCACTGGTCCCACGGCACCTTCAGACGCGCGAGGTGGGCGACGTGGACGTGGGCGTCGACGATCACGGGCTCATCCTGCCCTGCCGGGCGGTGCCCGCTCGCCCGCGCTCCCGGTACGGAGTCAGGGGAGCACGCCGAGAGGGCTAGTCGAAGAGGTCCGGGTCGGTCCGGACGACCTCGTCCCACAGCGGCTGGAACGAGAACCAGCCGGCGTAGGCGGTGCCGGTCTGCTCGGCGGAGAACTTGGCGTTCACGTGGTCGATCTGCGTCGGCGTCCCGGCGGCCTCGGCCAGCAGCTGGGCCTGGCAGTTGCGCTCGGTGTTGATGAACCACCACGCGGCCTCGGCCACCGTCTGCCCGACGGCGAAGATCCCGTGGTTCTGGTGGAAGACCATCTTGCGGCCGGTCAGGCCGGTCGCGAGCGCGCGTCCGACCTCCGGGTCGAGCACGACGGCTCCGCGTCCCTCGGTGACGACGCCGTGGTTCTCGTAGAGCGTGCAGGCGTCCTGGGTGATCGGGTCGAGCGGGCGGGCCAGCGACGACCACGCCTTGCCGTACACCGAGTGCGCGTGCGCGGCGGCCACGACCTCCGGGTGCGCGTGGTGCACCGCGGAGTGGATGACGAAGCCCGCCTGGTTCACCGGCCGATTGCCGTGCACGATGTCGCCGTCGTGGTTCACCGCGATGAGGTCCGAGACGCGGATGTGCCGGAAGCTCATCCCGAACGGGTTGACCCAGAACATGTGCGGGTCCTCGGGGTCGCGGACCGTGATGTGGCCGGCGATGCCCTCCCCGAACCCGAAGCGCCCGAAGATGCGGAACGCGCCCGCGAGCTGCTGCTTGCGGTGCAGGCGCTCCTCGGCACTGGTCGCGAAGGTGGGCGGCTGCGGCATCGTGATGCCCTCCTGCGAGGGCTTGAAGGCCGACATCTCGTCCTTGGCGATCTCGTTGTCGGTGCTGCGATCCTGCGTGGGGGCGGCCATCCCTCGACCGTGCGCCGCGTTCCCGGCCCCGGTCAAGAGGCCGATGCTTGTCGGATGCTCAGGACCGGGTCACGCTTCCCGACGTGACCACAGCAGGACGACCGACGCCCTACGACGCCGTCGGCGGCGACGACGCGTTCCTCGCCCTGGCTTGGGCGCACCACCGGCGCTGCCTCGCCGACCCCGAGCTCGAGCACCCGTTCTCGGGCTCCGACCAGCACCCGCAGCACGTCGAGCGGCTCGCGGCCTACTGGGCGGAGGTGCTCGGCGGCCCCGCGCGCTACTCCCGGGGGTGCGCCGACCAGACGCACGTGCTGTGGCTGCACAGCGGCAACGGGGAGATCGACGACCTCGGGCGCCGCTTCCTCGCGTGCTTCCTGCTGGCCCTCGACGACGCCGGCGTGCCGGACGACCCCGAGCTGCGGGCCTGCCTGCGCGCCTACATGGAGTGGGCCGTGGCCGACGTCCTCGTGTACTCACCGCCCGGGGCCGAGGTCCCGGCGGGAGCGGCGATGCCCCGGTGGACCTGGGACGGGCTCTCGGTGTGACCTCAGGGTGACCCTCGGTGCGACCCTCAGCCGCCCGCGGTCTCCCACAGCCCGACGACGTTGTCCTCGGTGTCGCGGAAGTACGCGGCGAAGCCCATCTCGCCGACCGGCTGCTTGCCCTGCACCACCGTGCCGCCGTACTCGGCGACCCGGGAGAGGGTCTCGTCGATGTCGCCGACGTCCACGACCAGCACCGGGCTGCGCGGGGTGTCCGGACCCCGCTGGAACATCCCGCCGTTGATGAAGCCGGCCTCCTCCGGCTCCCCGGTCTCGGTGACGGGGCCGCTCATGGCGATCGTGTAGTCCATGCCGGGCATGTCCTGCAGCGTCCACCGGAAGATCGCGCCGTAGAACGCTCGCGCGCGGTCGCCGTCGTCGAACGGGACCTCGAAATGGACCACCCGACCGCTCATGACCGGCTCCTCCCAGCGTGCGTCAGCGTGCTCAGCCCAGACAGCGTGGACCGAGCAGGGCCTTCAGGTCACCCATGAGGGCGCCGGAGTTCTGGACCTTCAGCCCGTCGTCGAGACGCAGCACGTGGCTCGCCCCGTTGGCGGCCATGAGCGTCAGGTGCACCTCGCTCGGGCCCGGGTGGGCGACGAGGACCTCCTTGAGCTTGCCGACCCGCTCCGGGGTGCAGCGCGCGCTCTCGAGGACGACCTTGACCGGCGCGCCGCCGACCCCACCGGAGAGATCGGGCACCGCGAGGTCCTCCACGAACAGGCTGACGCGGTCGTCCCGCTTGTTGACCTTGCCCTTGACCAGCACGATCGCGTCCTCGGCGACGTCGATCGACACCGCGGCGTAGGTGCGCGGGAAGAACAGCACCTCGATGCCACCGGCGAGATCCTCGATCTGCGCCGACGCCCAGGGCTCGCCCTTCTTGTTCACCCGCCGGGTGACGGTGGCGAGGATGCCGCCGACCGTGACGGTCGCGCCCTCGGCGACGTCGCCCTCGAGGATCTTCGTGATCGCGGTGTCGGCCCGGCTGGCGAGGACCTGCTCGAGGCCGTTGAGCGGGTGCCCCGACACGTAGAGACCGAGCATCTCCCGCTCGAGCGCGAGGCGGTGCTTGGGCTCCCACTCGCCCTCGGGCACCTTGACGTCGAACATGCCCGTCGTGTCGGCAGACCCCTCGTCCGGCCCGTCGAAGCTCCCGAAGAGGTCGAACTGCCCGTCGGCCTCGGCCTTCTTGGTGGTCATGACCGCGTCGACGGCCTCGGCGTGCACCAGGGCGAGGCCCTTGCGCGGGTGGCCCAGCGAGTCGAAGGCGCCCGCCTTGATCAGCGACTCGACCGTCTTCTTGTTGCAGACCTGCTGCGGGACCTTGCGCAGGAAGTCCGAGAAGTCGGTGAAGGGGCCCTTCTCGCGGCGGGAGGTGACGATGGCGTCGACGACGTTGGTGCCGACGTTGCGGATCGCGCCGAGCCCGAAGCGGATGTCGGTGCCGACCGGGGCGAAGTTGAGCACCGACTCGTTGACGTCGGGCGGCAGCACCGTGATGCCCATCCTGCGGCACTCGGCGAGGTAGATCGCCGCCTTGTCCTTGTCGTCGCGGACGCTGGTGAGCACCGCGGCCATGTACTCCGCGGGGTAGTTGGCCTTGAGATACGCCGTCCAGTACGACACGACGCCGTAGGCCGCGGAGTGCGCGCGGTTGAACGCGTAGTCGGAGAACGGCAGCAGGATGTCCCACAGCGTCTTGATCGCCGCGGCCGAGTAGCCGTTGTCCTTCATGCCCTGGGCGAAACCCTCGTACTCCTTGTCGAGGATCTCCTTCTTCTTCTTGCCCATGGCGCGCCGCAGGAGGTCGGCCTTGCCCAGCGAATAGCCCGCGAGCACCTGGGCGATCGCCATGACCTGTTCCTGGTAGACGATCAGGCCGTAGGTCTCGCCGAGGACCTCCTTGAGGGGCTCGGCGAGCTCCGGGTGGATCGGCGTGACCTCCTGGCGGCCGTTCTTGCGGTCGGCGTAGTCGTTGTGGGCGTTGGCGCCCATCGGGCCGGGCCGGTACAGCGCGCCGACGGCCGAGATGTCGTCGAACTCGGTGGGGGCCATGCGGCGCAGGAGGTCGCGCATCGGCCCGCCATCGAGCTGGAACACCCCGAGCGTCTCGCCGCGGGACAGGAGCTCGTAGGTGGCCTTGTCGTCGAGCCCGAGGTTGTCGAGGTCGAGCGCTTCCTTGCCGTTGAGCGTGATGTTGTTGAGCGCGTCGTCGATGATCGTGAGGTTGCGCAGGCCCAGGAAGTCCATCTTCAGCAGGCCGAGGGTCTCGCAGACCCCCATGTCGAACTGCGTGATGATGGCGCCGTCGGCCTCACGCCGCTGGATCGGGATGACGTCGATCAGCGGTTCCTTGGACATGATCACGCCGGCGGCGTGCACGCCCCACTGCCGCTTGAGGCCCTCGAGGTCCTTGGCGGTGTCGACGATCTCCTTGACCTGCGCGTCGGACTCGTACAGGGCACGCATCTCGGCGGCCTCGGAGTAGCGCTTGTGGCTGGGGTCGAACACCCCGGAGAGCGGGATGTCCTTGCCCATGACCGCCGGCGGCATCGACTTCGTGATGCGGTCGGCCACGGCGTAGCCCGGCTGCCCGAAGAGCACGCGCGCGGAGTCCTTGATCGCGGCCTTCGCCTTGATCGTGGAGTACGTGATGATCTGCGCGATCTTCTCTTCGCCGTACTTCTCGGTGACGTAGCGGATCATCTCGCCGCGCCGGCGCTCGTCGAAGTCCATGTCGATGTCGGGCATGGAGACGCGCTCGGGGTTGAGGAACCGCTCGAAGATCAGCTTGTGGTGGATCGGGTCGAGGTCGGTGATGCCGAGGACGTAGGCGACCAGGCTCCCCGCCGCCGACCCGCGGCCGGGGCCGACGCGCAGGTTGACCGAGCGGGCGTAGTTGAGCAGGTCGGCCGTCACCAGGAAGTAGCCTGGGTAGCCCATCTGCATGATGACCGAGACCTCGTACTCGGCCTGCTTGCGGTAGTTCTCCGGGACGCCGTTCGGGAACCGCCAGTGCAGCCCCCGCTCGACCTCCTTGACCAGCCAGGAGCCCTCGGTCTCGCCCTCGGGCACCGGCGCCACCGGCTGCAGGTCGCGGCCCTCGGTGAACTCGACGTGCACCCGCTCGGCGATGGCCAGGGTGTTGTCGCACGCCTCGGGGAAGACGCCGTCCCACTGGGCGCGCATCTCCTGCGCGCTCTTGAGGTAGAAGTCCTGCGCGTCGAACCGGAAACGGTTCGGGTCGTTCATCGTCTTGCCGGTCTGGACGCAGAGCAGCACCTCGTGCGGCTTCGCGTCCTTGGCGTACGTGTAGTGCAGGTCGTTCGTCGCGAGACCCGGCAGGTCGAGCTTCTTCTTGAGGTCGTAGAGGTCGTCGCGGACCCGGCGCTCGATCTCGATGCCGTGGTCCATGAGCTCGCAGAAGAAGTTCTCCGCGCCGAAGATGTCGCGGTAGTCGCTGGCGGCCTGGCAGGCGCCGTCGAAGTCGTCCTGCTGCAGGTAGCGCGCCACCTCGCCCGACGGGCAGCCCGTCGTCGCGATGATCCCCTTGCCGTAGGTCTCGAGCAGCTCGCGATCCATGCGCGGCTTGTAGTAGTACCCCTCGAGGCTGGCGAGGCTCGAGAGCCGGAAGAGGTTGTGCATCCCCTCCGTGTTCTCGGCCAGCAGCGTCATGTGGGTGTACATCTGGCCCGGGTTGTCGTCCGAGATGACCTGACCGCCGAGCGTGGCCCGCTTGCGCTCGTGACGGCTGCCGGGCGCGAGGTAGCCCTCCATGCCGATGATCGGCTTGACCCCGTGCGCCTTCGACTTCTTCCAGAACTCGTAGGCGCCGAAGGTGTTGCCGTGGTCGGTCATCGCCAGCGCCGGCATCCCCATGCGCGCGGCCTCGGCGAACAGGTCGTCCAGGCGCGCGGCACCGTCGAGCATCGAGAACTCGGTGTGCGTGTGCAGGTGAACGAACGAGTCGCCGGTCACGTCGCGGGACCTCCAGGAGCGCCGGGAACGGGGTGCCGCCGAGGGGGTCCCGGGAGGCGGGACGGGGTCGGCGGGGACGGGCCCAGCCTATCCGCGCCCCCCGACAGCGACGCCCCTCCCCGAGCCCTCCGACCGTCCGCGCTGCTCACCTCCCGGGGCCCGGCGTGTCGCCCGGATCCGGGCTCGTCCCACGTGTCACAGGGGCCCCAGGGCACGTCGGTGGACGTCATCGGCGGCGCTCAGGAGGTCGATCCGCACGGGGTCGCGCACCGGGGCCTGCGCGACCACCCCGGCCAGCAGCCAGAGGCGGGCGACGAGGAGGTCGAGCGGTGTCCGGAGGAAGTGCTCGCGGGCCGCCTCGGCGGCCTTCGGCCCCAGCATCCGGGCGGCGTCCGCCACAACCGGCGCCGTCTCCCCCAGGTGCTCACCGACCCAGGTGACGGACCGGCGGGCCAGGTCGGGGTCCGAGCGCCGCCGCCGCGCCTTGAGGAGCCACGACGCGACGAACAGGTCGATCAGGGTCCGGTCGCCCGACGAGGAGCGGGCCTCGTCGTGGGGCGTCCCCGCGACGAACCGGCGGGCGACCTCGGGGTCGCGCCGCTCGACGGTCTCCGCGACCACGGCACGGATGCGGTCCTGGAGCGCCTCGAGCGGGCCGGGCTCGTCGTCGAGAGCGTCATCGAGGTCGTCGTCCAGGTCGTCGTCGAACTCGTCCCAGGGGTCGTCGTCGTCCTGGAGGTCGTCCCGGAGGTCGTCCTCGCACCCTCCGGGATCGGGGCCGATCTCGGCCGGACCGATCCGGGGAGACCGGGACGTCGCGGGCGCCACGCCGGCGGGCCCGTGACCGCTGCGCCTCGGCCGCACCATCGCCTCCCGGCGCCTCCGGCGCGCCTCCACCTTCGCCGCCCGCCGCTGCCCGTCGCGCCTGCGCCTGCCCATCGCTCCTCCTCGGGGTCGTCCCGAGTCGCAGCATGCGCCGCACCCCCGACAACGCCGGGGGCCTCGATGGTCAGCCAGCCCGCACGGTCACGACAGAGATCGACCGACCCTGCGGGCTGATGATCACCAACGCGCCGGCCTCCGCGCACGAGGGGCACGTTCGGCAGCGGCCGGCGCCCGACGATCATGCGCACCGTGCCCTTCGCGGTGGGCTCAGGGGCGTGTCGCGGTCTCGCGGTCGCCGTCCAACCGGTCGAGCCACGCCCCATCGCCCTCGCCGGCCACCGCCACCGCTCCCGCGACCAGCCGGACGAGAGAGGGGGAGGAAGTCCGCGACGCACCCCCCGCCACCGCGGCCCCGCCAGAAGATCAGCAGTGCACCAGCGACCGAAACGAGCCCCGTGAGGTGCTCCTCGCCCTCGTGATCTCCATGCGCGTGCCGCCGCTCGGCTACAGCAGCCCCGCCCCCACGAGGGCCGCGCGCACGACCTCGCGCTCGTGCTCGTCGGCCTCGACCATCGGCAGGCGCAGGCCGCCGACGGGGCGGCCGAGGAGGTCGAGGGCCGCCTTGACCGGGATCGGGTTGGTGGTGACGCCCAGGGCGTCGAACAGCGGCTTGAGCGAGGCCTCGATCTCGGCGCGCTGGTCCGGCTCGTCGACCATGCGGCGCATGGCCGGGCCGACGACGTGGCTCGCGACGAGGATCCCGCCGCAGCCGCCCATCTCGAGCACCGAGCCGAACAGGTCGTCGTTGCCGGCGTAGATCCCCAGGCCGTCGACGGGCGCGAGGTTGGCGTTGTTGGCCTGCTTGACGTAGTCGATCCGCTCGATCTGGGCGAGCTCGGCGAGCAGGTCGTTGGGCAGGTCGACCACGCACCGCGAGGGGATGTTGTAGAGCACGACGGGCTTGTCGGTGGCCCGGGCGACCTCGCCGAAGTGCGCGAGCATGCCCCGCCGGTTCGGCTTGTTGTAGTACGGCGTCACCGAGAGGATCGCGTCGGCACCCGCCGCGGTGGCCCGCTCGGTCATCTCGCACGCGTGCCGGGTGTCGTTGGAGCCGGTGGAGGCGACGACGGTGGCCCCGGCCGGACGGTGCTCGACGGCCAGTTCGACGAGGCGCAGGTGCTCCTCGGTGGACAGCGTCGACGCCTCGCCGGTGGTCCCGCACACCACGAGCCCGTCGGTGCCGTTCGCGTACAGGTGGCCCATCAGGTCGACGAAGGCCTTCTCGTCGACCGAACCGTCGCGGGCGAACGGGGTCACGATGGCGGTGAGGACGGCGCCGAGGCTCATGGCTTTCAGGTTGCCTGACCGGCCCACCCGCGGTCTACGCCGGGTCCGGCCCGTCGACGTTCACCGTGGGCGGGCCCTCGCCGGCACGCCCGATGACGGCGGTCGACCGCTCGCCCGTGGGGTTCGACTCGCGGTGCACCGTGTGGGGCGGTACGCGCAGGAAGTCGCCGGGTCCGGCCTCGACGGCGTCGCCGCCGCCGGGGCCGAACTCCAGGCGCATCGCGCCGCGCACGACGTACAGGCTCGTCTCGTGCTCGCCGTGGTGGTGCCACCCGGACGAGGCACCGGGATCGGTGTGCACGAGCCCGGCCCACAACGCGTCGGTCGAGAACGCCACCTCGCGGCGCATCCCGGGCGTCGGGTCGCCCTCGGCGAGCTCGTCGCCGCGGAAGACCTCGACGGGTTCGCTGCTCACGCGGGCAACGATGTCAGACGCAGCCAGGATCAGACGCAGCCAGGATCAGACGAGACCGAGCTTCTGCACGGCCTCGCGCTCCTCGGCCAGCTCGTTGACCGACGCGTCGATGCGCTCGCGGGAGAAGTCGCTGATGTCGAGGCCCTGGACGATCTCGAACTTCCCGTTCGAGGCCGTGACCGGGAACGACGACACGAGGCCCTCGGGGACGCCGTAGGAGCCGTCGGAGACGATCGCCGCCGAGGTCCAGTCGTTCGGCTTGGTGCCGTTGACCCAGGTGTGGACGTGGTCGATCGCGGCGGCGGCGGCCGACGCGGCCGACGAGGCGCCGCGGACCTCGATGATCTCGGCGCCGCGCTTGGCCACGCGCGGGATGAACTCGTCGGTCAGCCAGCTCCGGTCGACCTGGTCGCCGATCGGCTTGCCGTCGACCTCGGCGTAGGTGACGTCGGGGTACTGGGTGGCCGAGTGGTTGCCCCAGATCGTCATCTTGGAGACCGAGCCGACGCGCACGCCGAACTTCGTCGCCAGCTGACCGACGGCGCGGTTGTGGTCCAGGCGCGTCATCGCGGTGAAGCGGTCGGCCGGGACGTCGGAGTTCGCACGCGCGATGAGGGCGTTGGTGTTCGCCGGGTTGCCGACGACGAGCACCTTGACGTCGTCCGCGGCGCCGTTGAGCGCCTGGCCCTGCGGCTTGAAGATGCCGCCGTTGGCCTCGAGGAGGTCGGCGCGCTCCATGCCCTTGCTGCGCGGGCGGGCGCCGACCAGCAGGCCGACGTTGGTGCCCTCGAACGCCCGGGAGGCGTCGTCGTAGACGTCGATCCCGTCGAGGAGCTCGAAGGCGCTGTCGTTGAGCTCGAGCGCGGTGCCCTCGGCGGCCTTGACGGCGTCCGGGATCTCCAGCAGCCGCAGCCGGACCGGCACACCCTCCCCCAGCAGGTCGCCGGCGGCGATGCGGAAGAGCAGCGCATAGCCGATCTGTCCGGCCGCGCCGGTGACGGTGACGTTGACGGGGGTGGGCGCCATCGGAGCTCCTGCTCGGTCGTCGAGGTCGGTCGCGGCGGAGCCTCGCATGTCCGGTGAGGGCACGCGCAGGCAGGCCGCCTCGGTCACAGCGGGCGTCAGCCCGGGTCGCCGACCACCATCTGCCCGCGCCGTTGCGCGAGATAGCGGTAGGTCAGGCCCAGCGACACCATGATCCGGTTCCGGTTACCCAATAGAGCGAGGACGTGCACGAACATCCAGATGAGCCACGCCAGCACGCCGACGAGCTTGGGCCCGTGGGCGATGTCGGCCACGGCCGAGCCGCGCCCGATCGTCGCCATCGTGCCCTTGTCCTTGTAGTGGAAGCGCTCGGTGGGCTCGCCCGCCAGGAGCCGGGCGATCGTCCGGCCCGCGTGCCCGCCGCTCTGCAGCGCCGGCTGCGCGAGCTGGGGCAGGGGATCGTCCTCGATGACGCCGATGTCCCCGGCGACGAGGATCTCGGGGTGCTCCGGCACGCGGAGGTCGCCGCCGACGACGATCCGGCCGCCCTTGCCCTGCCGCAGGCCCCAGCTCTTCACCCGCTCGTGCGCGGAGACGCCGGTGGCCCAGACGGTCATCTGGGCCTCGAGCTCGGTGCCGTCGGCGAGGAGCACGGAGTCCGGCCGGACCTCCTTGACCGCGGCCTCGAGACGCAGCTCGACACCCCGCGCCCGCAGCTGTGCGGCGGCGTACTCCCGCAGGCGCGGCGCGAACGGCGGAAGGACCCGGTCCGTCATCTCGACGAGCACGACGTTGACCTCGGACGGGTCGAGCTCGGGGTACCGGTCGGGCAGCACGGTGTTGCGCAGCTCGGCGAGCGTGCCCGCCATCTCCACGCCGGTGGCGCCGCCGCCCACCACGACGACCGAGGCGCCGCGGCGCTCGCCGGTGGCGGCGATGTGGTCGAGGTACCCGGTCATGCGGTCGCGGACGGCCAGGGCCTCGGCGCGCGTGTAGATCGGGTAGGCGTTCTCGGCCGCCCCGGGCACCCCGAAGTAGTTGGTGGTCACGCCGTTGGCGATGACGAGGTAGTCGTAGTGCAGGTCGGGCCCGACGTCGAGGGAGATCGTGCGCGTCTCCGGGTCGATCGTCAGGACCTCGCCCTTGCGGAAGCGCGCGCCGGTGTGGGCGGCGAAACCGCGGGCGCCGTAGGTGATGTCGCCGGGGTTCAGCGCGCCGGTGGCCACCTGGTAGAGCAGCGGCTGGAACGTGCTGTAGCTGTGCCGGTCGACGAGGGTGACGCGCACCGGTGCCTTGCGCAGGGCGCGGACGGCGGCGATGCCGGCGAACCCGGCACCGAGCACGACGACGTGCGGGCGCGGGTCGGCATCCGTGATCGACGTCCCCGTGGGCTCGCCCCGGGTCGACGGATCGGCGGTCATGGTGCCGTGCTCCTCTCGCGCTCGTGCCCGTCGGTGCTGGCCGGTTCGATTCAGGAGCCGGACCACCGGCCCGTCGGGCGGTACCTCAGGGTCGTACCCTCCATCGTCCTCCACCACGCCGGAGCGGAGGGACGGAGAGCTCGCCGTCGGTTGTCGGACCCCTCACAGGCGCCGGGCGGTCATCCCGCCGGCACCGGGCCGTCGTCGGGCACCGGACCGACGGTCTCGGGCGGGTCCCGCCCGTCGTCGGTCTGTTCCGGCAGCAGCGGCGACACCGCGAGCGCCCCGACCCGCGCCCCGGGCGGGGCGACCTCCACCGCCCGCACCCCGGGCCGGGCGCGCAGGGCGGGGACCGCGGCCGGGTCCGTCTCGACGACGAGGGCGACGACGCACGCGCAGCCGGCCGACAGGCGGGCGGACTCGGCCGCCGCCACCGCGGCGGGGCGACCCGAGGACGTCCGCGCCTGCTCCCCCGCCTGGTTGCCCGCGCGGGCCTCGGCGAGGCGGAGGGCCGCGACGGGGTCGACCGTGCCCGTGGCGTCGAGCGACACCCCGCGCAACGCCGTCTGCACCCGCGGCAGCGGCACCCGGAACACGGCCTCCCGCGCCGTCGCCCCGGTGCCCGCGACGGCCGCCGCCGCGCCGGGGAGATCCTGCTCGACCGCGAACTGCACCAGCGCGGGACGCGGCCCGGGCGGGCCCGGCGGCACCACGGCGGCGCGGGCCAGGTACCCCGTGACGGTCTCCCCCGGCGCCGGCCCGAGACGGGTGGCGTCGGTGCTGCCGGGCACGCCCAGCGACGGCGTGCTGCCGGCCCCCGCCACCCAGGCGGTCAGCAGGGCGATCACCAGCACGACGGCGAGCACGATCGCCACCGTCGGCCAGCGCAGGGCGGGCCCGTCGTCGGCGTCGTCCTCGGGCTCGTCCCCGGGCGTGTTCAGCTCGCCGCCCGCAGGGTCTCCAGCGCCCCCGCCAGGTCGGCGGGCGGCTCGCTGACGTACTCCACCCAGCGGCCGTCGCCGGGGTGGTGGAAGCCGAGGCGGTGGGCGTGCAGCCACTGGCGGGTCAGACCGAGGGTGCGGGCGAGCGTCGGGTCGGCGCCGTAGGTGATGTCGCCGACGCACGGGTGGCGCACCGCGGAGAAGTGCACGCGGATCTGGTGGGTCCGCCCCGTCTCGAGCTCGACCTCCAGCAGCGACGCGGCGCGGAACGCCTCGAGGGTGCGGTAGTGGGTCACGCTGGGCCGGCCGTCGGTGACGACGGCGAAGCGCCAGTCGTGCTTGGGGTGACGGTCGATCGGCGCGTCGATCGTGCCCTCGCTCGGGTCGGGGTGGCCCTGCACCACCGCGAGGTAGACCTTCGAGACGGTGCGCTCGCGGAACGCCTGCTTGAGCACCGAGTAGGCGCGCTCCGACTTCGCCACCACCATCACCCCGGTGGTGCCGGCGTCGAGCCGGTGCACGACCCCCTGGCGCTCGGCGGCGCCCCCGGTGGCGATCCGGATGCCCAGCGCGGCGAGCCCGGCGACGACGGTCGGCCCCGACCAGCCGGGGCTCGGGTGCACGGCGACGCCGACGGGCTTGTCGACGACGACGATCTCCTCGTCCTCGTGCAGCACGACCAGGCCCTCGACGGCCTCGGCCGTGACGACGAGGGCGGCCTGCTCCGGCTCCGGGATCTCGACCTCGAGCCAGGCACCCGCGACCAGACGGTCCGACTTGCCGGCGGGCGCGCCGTCGAGCCGGACCGCGCCGTCGGACGCGAGCTCCGCGACGACGGTGCGCGAGAGGCCCAGCATCCGCGAGAGCCCGGCATCCAGCCGCATCCCGTCGAGCCCGTCCGGGACGGGCAGCGTGCGCAGGCTCATGCCGTCGCCCCGTCCCTGGTCGAGGAGCCGTCGAGGTCGCGGCCCATGAGCGCGAGCAGCACCAGCAGCACCCCGCCGATCGTGATCGCGGAGTCGGCGACGTTGAACACCGGGAACCAGCCGACGGAGACGAAGTCGACGACGTGGCCCTGCAGCGGGCCCGGTCCGCGGAAGAAGCGGTCGACGAGGTTGCCCAGCGCCCCGCCCAGCACCAGCCCGAGCGCCACCGCCCAGCCGCGCGAGCGCAGGCGCCGGGCGAACCGCACGATCCCGATCACGACGGCCAGCGCGACGAGCGTCAGCACCCAGGTCATGCCCGTCGCGAACGAGAACGCCGCGCCGGGGTTGCGGACCAGGGTGAACGACACGAGGTCGCCGATCAGCGGCACCCGCTCGCCGTCGGCCAGCCACGACACCATCACGATCTTGGTGACGAGGTCGAGGGAGATCACCACCGCCGCGATCACCGCGAGGGTGACGAGCCGTCTCGGCGGGAGGTCCCTGGATGCCTCCGGCACGCTGTCCGGCTCGGTGGGTGCGCTGCTCACCGCTCCATCGTCCCAGGAGCCGTCCCGTCGTCGGCGTCCCGCCGCCGGCGCAGCGACGGGGACCCGCCGGTGTCGCCGCGCCAGCGCGCGAGACGCCCGGACCGGTCGACCGAGCGCAGGCGCTCCTCGGCGGCGGCCCGCGCGGTCTCGGTGGTGACGACGAGCAGCTGGTCGCCCTCCTGGATGCGGCTCGCGTCCTGCGGCGTGAAGCTCGCGCCGTCGCGGACGACCAGGCTGAGCCCCGAGCCCTCGGGCAGGCGCAGCTCGCGGACGTAGACGCCGTGCATCTTCGACCCCTCGGGCACGGTCATCTGCAGGAGATCGGCGCGCAGGGTGTCCAGCGGCGCGGCGTCGACCTCGATCTCCTCGACCTTCGACCCCCCGGCGAGCCCGAGGGCACGGGCGACGAGCGGCAGCGTCGTGCCCTGCACCAGCACGAGCACCACGACGAGCACGAACACGGCGTCCACGAGGGCCTGGGCCCCGGGCAGGCCCTCGGTGAGCGGGATGAGGGCCAGCACGATCGGCACGGCCCCGCGCAGACCGGCCCACGACAGGAAGGCCTGCTCGCGCCACGGCACGCGCGCGAACGCGGACGCCGCGACGACCGAGAGCGGGCGGGCCGCGAACACCAGGACCGCGCCGGCGATCAGCGCCGGGACGAGGGCGGCCCCCAGACGGTCCGGCGAGACGAACAGCCCGAGCAGCACGAACAGCCCGATCTGGGCGAGCCAGCCCAGACCCTCGGCGAACGACCGGCTGCCCTCGCGGTGCGGCAGCGTCGAGTTCCCGAGGACGAGCGCCGCGACGTAGGTCGCGAGCAGGCCCGAGGCGTGCAGGAGCTGCGCCGAGGCGAAGGCCAGGATGCAGACGGACAGCGTGGCCAGCGGGTAGAGCCCGGTGGCCGGCAGCGCGGCCCGGCGCAGTCCCAGCGCCCCCAGGCGCCCGAGCGCGCCGCCGAGCAGCCCGCCCGCGGCGAGCTCGTAGACCACCAGCAGCGGGTCGGTCCAGCTCAGCGCGGCGGTGGACGACAGCAGCACCACGGCGAGGAACACCGGGGCGTCGTTGAGCCCCGACTCCAGCTCGAGCGCGCCGACCAGCCGACCCTTGAGGCCGAGGTTGCGCAGCACGCTGAACACCGCGGCCGCGTCCGTCGACGAGAGCACGGCGCCCCAGAGGAAGGCGATCCGCAGGTCGAGCCCGAGCAGCGCCCACAGGGCCAGGCCGGTGACCCCGATGCTCACGGCCACCGCGATCGTCGAGAGCGCGACACCGAGGCCCAGGGCCGGGCGGACCGTCGTCCACCGGGTGGAGAGGCCGCCGTCGGCGAGGATCAGGACGAGGGCGGCGACGCCGAGCGCCTGGGTGAGGCCCGCGTCGTCGAACCGGATGCCCAGGCCCGACTCCCCCAGCGCCACCCCGATCGCGAGGTAGATCAGCAGCGAGGGCAGGCCGACGCGGGTGGACAGGCGCACCGCGAGCACCGAGACGAGGACGACGCCCGCACCGACGCCGAGCAGGAGGGGCAGATCGTCCACGTGGCGTGCCCCCTCCCCTCCAGGAGGGCACGACCCTAGCGATCGCGGAGTGCCCGGTTCGCCCGGGATGTGGACGCGATGACCCGATTCACCGGCTCGTCGCGCTCGTGCTGTGGTCCGTCAGAGGTGGGTCAGGGGTCGATCATCGGCGGGTGTCGGCGCTGCGGGGACCGGTGAGCGCCGCGACCGGCGTGCACCAGGAGCAGCCCGTGAACCCGAGCTCCACCGCCTCGGAGGCCGGCAGCGGGATCACCTCGCGGCCGTACAGGTAGCTGCAGCGACCCAGGTGGAAGAGGGGTTCCTCGTCGATGACGAGGACCTCGTCGTCGTGCTCGGCCATCGCCTGGCGGGCGGCGTCGTCGACGACCTCCTCCTCCGGCTGGGACGCCGGCGGCGGGGGTGGCGGGGCGCTCGGTGCCCCGCCGGGAGGTGGACCGCCCGCCGGCGGACCACCGGGCGGCGGGCCACCGGGAGGACGCCCGGCTCCCTGCGTAGCCTGGCCCTGCGGAGCCTGGCCCTGCGGAGCCTGGCCCTGCGGAGCCTGGCCGTGGGGCGGTCCCTGCGGCTGCCCGGACGGCGGGCCGCCGTTGGCGGTGCCCGCGTCGGACCGGCCCGCCGGCGGCGCACCGTCGGCCGCGACCTGCCGCATGCGGGCGAGGTCGTTCATGTCGAGGCGGGTGGTGGCCGACTCGTCGCCGCCGGGCTGTCCGGGCGCACCGCGGGACGGCGTGCCGCCCGGGGTGGACGGTGCGGGCGGGGTGGACGGTGTGCTCGGGGTGCTCGGGGTGGACGTGCTCGGGGTGGACGGGGTGCCCGTCCGTGCCGGTCCGCCGCCGAGGCGCGCCTCGGCGGGGGTGCCGGGCATGGGGAGCGTCCCGAGCAGCCGCGACCCCTGGGGGGCGCCGGCGACGCGGGACGGCTCGGAGCCGGGGCGGGCGTTGGTGGTGATCCATCGCGACGTCCGGTCGGTGCCGGGCGAGGTCTCCCCGCCGCGCGTGGCGGCCGCGCCGGCCGCCGCCGCGCCGCCGGCGAGACCGGCGGCACCGGCCACACCGGCGATGCGCCCGGCGTTGCCGTCGCGCTCGGTCTGGTCACCGGGCCGGCCCTGCGGGGCGGCACCACCCTGCGCAGCTCCACCCGGACCGGCCTGGCCGTTCGGGCCCTGACCCTGCTGACCAGGCCCCTGCGCACCCGGACCCTGCTGGCCCTGCTGCTGCGGCCCCGTCCCGACGGCCACCGTGCCCGCGTCCTGCTGTGGACCGCGTCCACCGGCCTGGGCCGGGGGCACGGGCGCGCCCGGCATCGAGGCCGGACCGGCCGACGTCGGGGCCGCCGTCTCCGGGGAGCCCTGTCCCGGGCCCGAGGAGTGGACTCCCGGGGCGAACCCGGAGGACGGCGAACTCGGCGTGGACGATCCGGACGAGACGGGGGACGCGGCAGGAGCCTCGTCGGCCGGGCGTCGGCCCTCCCGCTCCCGCTTGCGTCGACGGACGACGTCGGCGATCAGGAGGGCGGCGGCCAGCACGCTGGCCACCACGGACCCCCAGGCCCACGTCGCCACCGAGGTGACGACGGCGACCACCAGGAGCCCGAAGGCGACCAGGACGCAGAGAAGGACGAGGAGCAGCAACGGTCGGACTCCTACCTCAGGGCGGCGAGGGGCCTCTCACCCGCGCCACCTCCGAGGAGGGTGGCGCGGGCCGCGGCGTCCCTAGCTGCCGGCTTCGGCCCGCGAGCCGTAGCCGCTGGTGGCGTACCCGCCGCTGCCGTTGCGGCCGTTGTCCGGCGCGGCGGAACCGCGGCCGTCCAGGTCGCGCAGCTGCGACTCGAGGTAGGTCTTGAGACGGGTGCGGTACTCGCGCTCGAAGGTGCGGAGCTCGTCGATCTTCTTCTCGAGCCCGCCCTTCTGCTGCTCGATGAGGCTGATCGTCTCGTTGTGCTTGCGCTGCGCGTCGCGCTCGAGGGTCGAGGCCTTGTCACGGGCCTGCCGCTCGAGGGTCTCCGCGCGGGTGCGCGCGTCGTTCAGCATCGTCTCGGCGCGCGTGCGGGCCTCGTTGACCATGCTGTCGGACTTGGTGCGCGCCTCCGAGAGCAGCTGCTCCGACTTGGTGCGCGCGTCGGTGAGCATGCCGTCGGCCTCGGACTTGGCCTCGGCGGTGAGCCGGTCGGCCATCTCCTGGGCCAGGCCGAGCACCTTCGCGGCCTGCACGTGGTGGTCGCCACCGTTGGCGGCGGCACCCTGGCCACCCTGCTCGGACATGCCGAACGGCGGGGGCACGACGGCCTGCTGCGTCTGCGGCATCGGCTGCTGCTGCTGGGGCTGCTGCGGCGGCATCGGCTGCTGCACGGTGCGCGGCGCGTCCTCCACGGGCCGGCTCGGCGGCGGCGCCGAGACCTGCGTGGCCGGACCCGAGCTCTGGCTCGGTGCGGCGGCGGCCTTGCTGCGCGCGTCGTCGAGATCGGCGTGGGCGGTCGAGAGCTGCTGCTCGAGCTGCTCCACCTGCTCGCGCAGGTCGTTGTTCTCTTCCAGCAGCCGGCCGAGCTCGGCCTCGACGAGGTCGAGGAACGCGTCGACCTCGTCCTCGTTGTAGCCCCGTTTCCCGATCGGTGGCTTGCTGAACGCGACGTTGTGAACGTCGGCGGGGGTCAGCGGCATCGGATCTCCTCAAGCACTCCTCGGCTGCGGAACCCCAGGTACCTCGGGCTCTTCGAGCTCCGCCACTCGCAGAGTATGACCGCTGCGAGCGACAGAACCATAATGGACGGGTCCAGTGACGCGCTGCCCTCGACGCCCGAATGGTGACGCAGCGCCACGAGCGGGCCCCCGGAAACCCACAGACCTACCGATTTTCGGGTCGGGGGGCGATCCGCCGGTCGGGTCGTGACGTTCCGTGTCCCTCTACGTGCGGTGACAGGGGCGGATCCTGGGACCGCCGGGGCCGGAGGGCAGCAGCGAGCCCCTCAGAGCACGCTCGGCGCACGGGAATGCCCATCCGGCGCGCCGGAAGTCGCATCGCCCGATCGGCCGCGCGGCGCGGCCGTGCGAGGCCCTCGGGGCGCCGCACACCCCGTCCATCGCTCCGGCGGGCGCGGATGTGACACCCGACGCCCGGAGCGATCTTCTCAGGTCTCTCAGGCAGATCTCTCAGGAGGTCGACGCGTAGTTCTTCTCGGCCAGCTTCCGACGGTCCGACGCGGACACCTCGACGTTCGGCGGTGAGAGCAGGAACACGCGGTTGGTGACCTTCTCGATGGAGCCGCGCAGGGCGAAGGCGAGGCCGGCGGCGAAGTCGACGAGGCGCTTGGCGCCCGCGTCGTCCATCTCCGTGAGATTCATGATCACCGGAATGCCGTCGCGGTAGCGCTCGCCGATGAGCCGGGCCTCGTTGTAGCTCTTGGGCTGCAGCGAGGTGATCTCGGCGGGCCCGCTCGCCGGGTCCGGGTCGGCGGCGACCGACGGCACCGCCGTCGGGCCCTTCACGGCCGGGGTGGCGGCGGTGTCGGACGACGACGAGGACGACGCCGGGCCGGACGAGCCGGTGGAGGCCGCCGACGACAGCGACGGCGGGGTGCGGTGGGTGGTGGGACGCACCGAGGTGTGGCTCGGCCCGGTGTTGTGGGCCCAGCTGCGACCGCGGCCGGCCCGCGACACCGTCTCGGTGGCGGGCTCCTCCTCGCGCCGGACGTCCTCGCGGCGGATCTCCGTGACCTCCGGGTCGCGCGGGCGCGGCGTCCGGCGCTCCTCGTACCGGTCGTACCGGTCGTAGCGCTCCTGGTCGTCGCGGTCCTCGCGGTCGTCACGCCGGCCGCGGCCGTAGCGGTCGTAGCCACCGTCGCGGTCGTCGAACCGGTCGTCGAAGCGGTCCGCGGCGTAGCGGTGGCGGTCGACCGGGTGCCGGTCGCCGGTGTGCCGGTCGACGGGGCGACGGTCACGCTCGGAGTCGTACCGGTCGTCGTCGTAGCCGTCGTACGAGTCCAGCTCGTCGGCCGGGACCATGCCGAAGTAGGCCTTCACTCGGTGCAGAGTGGTCATGGCGGTCTCCCCTGTCCGACGGGGACCCCGCGCCCCGTGCAGCGCATGAGTCACATCCGTGTCGTTCACTCACAGGGGACGCTAGCTCACCGCCGCCCGAGCAAGGCCGTTCCGACACGCACGACCGTCGACCCGTACTCGACGGCTGCCTCCAGATCCCCGGACATCCCGGCCGACAGCGTCACCGCACCCGCGTGCGCCGCGCGTACCCCCTGCGCGACCTCCCACACCGTGGCGAAGGCCTCGCGCGGCTCGACGTCCTGCGGCGCCACCGCCATCACCCCGCCCAGCCGCAGGTGCGCGCAGTCGGCGACGCGGTCGGCCAGGGCCGGGACCTCGTCGACCGGCGTCCCGCCGCGGCCGGGGTCGGCGTCGACGCTCACCTGCACGAGGACCTCGAGCGGGGTGGTCCGCTCCCCCGCGTCGAGGGCGGCCGCGGCGGCGCGCTCGAGGGCGTCGACGAGGCGGGCGGAGTCGACCGAGTCCACCGCGTGCGCCCACCGGACCAGCGACCGTGCCTTGTTGCGCTGCAGGCGGCCCACGACGTGCCACTGCGCCGCGACGTCCGGGCGCAGGGCGGCGAGCTCGGCGGCCTTCGCCGCGCCCTCCTGCTCCTTGTTCTCCCCGAAGGCCGTCAGCCCGAGGTCGGTGAGCAGCGCGACGTCCTCGGCGGGCCAGGTCTTGGTGACGGCGAGCAGCCCGACCTCGGCGGGGTCCCGCCCCGCGGACCGGGCGGCCGCCGCGACCCGCTCGCGCACGGCGGCCAGCGATGCGGCCAGCTCCGCGCGCCGCCCGCCACCGTCCGGCGCCTCCGTCACGGCCTCGCTCACGGCCGCGGGTACTCCCACCACGTCACCGCGGCGAGGCGGCCCGTGGGGTGCCCGCGGCGGTGGCTGAACAGCTGGTCGTCCTCGAAGGTGCAGCGCGTGTCGGTGTCGACGCGCGTGACGCCCAGCTCGGCCAGCTGCCGGCGCAGCCCGGCGCGCAGGTCGAGACCCGGGGTGCCGATCCGTGTGGTGGCGGCGCTGCCGGGCAGCGCGGCCTCCACCTCGTCGCGCATCTCCGCCGGGACCTCGTAGCAGAGGCCGCAGACCGCGGGGCCGAGGAGGACCTCGACGTGCTCGTTCTCGGCGCCGAGCTCGGTCATCGCCTCGAGCGTGCGCGCGAGGATCCCGTCGGCCGCCCCGCGCCGCCCGGCGTGGGCGGCGCCGACGACGCCGGCCGTGGGGTCGGCGAACAGCACCGGCACGCAGTCGGCGACGACGACGGCCAGCGCGAGGCGCGGCCGGTCGGTGACGAGCGCGTCCGCCGTGGGGGTCGGGCCGTCGGCCGAGGTGACGGTGGCGACGTCGGTGCCGTGCACCTGGTTCATCCACGCCACGCGCTCGGGACCCAGGCCGATGCCATTCCCGAGGCGCCGTCGGTTGGCGGCGACCGCCGCCGGGTCGTCGCCGACGTGGTCGCCGAGGTTGAACGAGTCGTACGGCGCCGCCGACCGGCCGCCCGCGCGGGTGGTGACCACCCGGCGGATCCGGACCGGAGGCCTCCCACCGTCATCAGCACCGCCGTCACCGGGATCGCGGTGACGAGCGGGACTGCTGCTTCCGGAGCGGACCGCCACTCCCTCAGCGTCTCATGAAGGAGGGGACGTCCACGTCGTCCTCGTCCGCGCTGCGGGCGGCCGGCGCCTCGCGTGCCGGGGTGGTCGAGGAGCCCTCGGCGGCGGTGGACGCCGCAGGGGCGGCGGCCGGGGCCGCCGGGGACCCGTGGGACCCGTTGGCGCCGTTGCCCGAGGACGCGGTCGCCGCCGCCGGGGTCTCCGCCGGACGCTCCACCGACGCGCGGTCGACGGCCGGCGTCGAGCCGGGCACCGTCGGGGCCGCCGAGACCGCGGGCGTCGGCCCGCCGACGTGGGAGACGTGGGAGGCGTGGGTGCCGGCCGGCGGCCGCTGGACCTGCCCGGCCTGGGCGCTCGCGGTGGACGTCGACGAACCCTGCGTCGACCCGAGGGCCTGGGGCTCGAGCTTCTTGTGCGTCGGGGACCCGGAGTCGAAGCCCGCGGCGATGACGGTCACGCGGACCTCGTCGCCCAGCGAGTCGTCGATGACCGTCCCGAAGATGATGTTCGCCTCGGGGTGCGCGGCCTCCTGGACCAACGACGCCGACTCGTTGATCTCGAACAGGCCGAGGTCCGAACCGCCGGCGATCGAGAGCAGCACGCCGTACGCGCCGTCCATCGACGCCTCGAGAAGGGGCGAGTTGATCGCCTTGCCCGCCGCCTCGACCGCGCGGTTCTCGCCGCGCGCCGCTCCTATCCCCATCAGCGCGCTGCCCGCCCCGCTCATGACGCTCTTGACGTCGGCGAAGTCGAGGTTGATCAGGCCGGGGGTGGTGATCAGGTCGGTGATGCCCTGGACACCGGAGAGGAGCACCTCGTCCGCGCTGCGGAAGGCGTCCATCAGCGAGAGGCCCACGTCGCCCAGCTGCAGGAGGCGGTCGTTGGGGATGACGATCAGCGTGTCGCACTCGTTGCGGAGCTCGGTGATGCCGTTCTCGGCCTGCGTGGCGCGGCGCTTGCCCTCGAAGTTGAAGGGCCGCGTCACGACGCCGATCGTCAGGGCGCCGAGCTTGCGGGCGATGCTCGCGACGACGGGCGCGCCGCCGGTGCCGGTGCCGCCGCCCTCGCCCGCGGTCACGAAGACCATGTCGGCCCCCTTGAGGACCTCCTCGATCTCCTCGCGGTGGTCCTCGGCCGCGCGGCGGCCCACGTCCGGGGCCGCGCCGGCGCCGAGACCGCGGGTGAGCTCGCGACCGACGTCGAGCTTGACGTCGGCGTCGGACATCAGCAGCGCCTGCGCGTCGGTGTTCACCGCGATGAACTCGACGCCCTTGAGGCCGACCTCGATCATGCGGTTGACGGCGTTGACGCCGCCACCACCGATGCCGACCACCTTGATCACGGCCAGGTAGTTGTGCGGGGGCGTCATGAGTTCGCCTTTCGTGCGGGTTCTGGCGGCGGTCGTCGTCCGGGTCCGGCGTGTCGCAACCCTCGACCTCGACTGGAGGTTTATGTTGAGGGGCCGCTGTCCGACGTGCGCACGGTAGGCAGGCGTGGCACGGCATTTCCACGAGGCGCGCCGGGCGTGTCCGCACCTCACGTCACCCACTCGCCGGGCGGTCGACACTCTCGAGTGCTCCTCGAGGGTTGTCAGCGCACCACCGCGAGGTCGGGCGTCGAGACGTCGTACGCCACGCCCGGGCGGGTCAGCAGGGCGGCGAGGACCGCGGCCTTGCGCTCGTTGTCCGCGTCGGCGCCCCAGCGGACCTCGCGGCCGCCGGTGAGGACGAAGCCGACGTCGAAACGGCCGTTGGCGCGCACCTCGACGACCTCGGCCCGCAGCGCCGCGGGCAGGGCCACGGCCACGTCGGCGGCGGCCCGGGTGGCCGGCTCGTCGGGCGACGGGATCATGCCCGGCGGCAGCGTGAGGGCCGGGATGCCCGGCGGGCGCTCGGGCATCGTGCGGTACCCGAAGCCGGTGGCGTCGACCAGCAGCACCCCGCCGGCGGGCGAGGGGGCCGCGAGCACCGGTTCGCGCTCGGTCACCGAGACGACGACGGTCCCCGGGTAGTCGCGGGACACGTCGACCGACGCGATCCGGGGCAGGGTGCGCACGTCCCGCGCCACCTCGTCGCCGTCGAGCCAGAGCAGCGACGTGCCCGGCGCGACGGCGGCGGCCGCGCGCACCGCCTCGATCTGGTCGGGGGCCGCCCCCACGACCTCGACGTCGCGGACGTCGAGCAGGGGCGACCAGACGGTGAGCCACACGAGCACGGCGACCAGCGCGAGCGCCGCGGCGAGCCCGGCCCAGAGGCTCCGGCGGCGGCGCACCGGACGGGTCACCGAGGGGCGGGCGACCCGCGTGGCGCGCCCCGGCGAGCCGGCCGCGGCACCCGAGGGCCGGGCGCCGGCGCCCCCGGTACGGCGCTGCCGCGCCCGCTCCTGGCGCTCGGCGCCGTCGGACCGGGCCGTCCGCTCGGGGCGATCTCCCCGGCCCGCCCGGCCCGACCGGCCCGCCCGACCCGGGCGTCCGGTGGAGCGGGCCGGGCCGGTCACCGCGGCTCGATCCCCGGGGGCACGCCGGCCTCGGTCTGATCCGCGCGGCGCTCCAGCTCGGAGATCACCTCGGGGCCGAGGACGGTGATGTCGCCCGCCCCCATGGTGACGACGAGGTCACCGGGACGGGCGAGGTCGGCGAGCAGCGCCGGGACCTGCCCCCAGGAGGGCTCGTAGTGCACGTGCTCGGGCGGCAGCGTGAGCTGGCGGGCGATGAGCTCGCCGTTGACGCCGGGCTCGGGCTGCTCGCGGGCGCCGTAGACGTCGAGCACCACGACCTCGTCGGCCAGCGACAGGGCGGCGCCGAACTCGGCGGCGAAGTCGCGGGTGCGCGAGTAGAGGTGCGGCTGGAAGGCCACGATCAGCCGGCCGGTCCCGCCGAGCACCGGGCGGGCGGCGCGCAGCTGCGCGGCGACCTTGGTGGGCGCGTGGGCGTAGTCGTCGTACACCCGCACCCCGTCGGCGCTGCCGCGGAACTCGAAGCGCCGGCGCACGCCGTCGAAGCCGGCGAGGCCGTCGAGCAGCCCCTCCAGCGGGGCGCCGAGGTCGAGGCCCGCGAGCAGGGCGGCGCAGGCGTTGAGGGCCTGGTGCTCGCCGGGGACGGCGAGGCGCAGCTCGATCTCCTCCCCCGCCACCGCGAGGCGGAGCACCCCGAGCGCGCCCTCGGCGCGGTAGTCGAGCACGTGCGCGTCCTCGGGGCCGTTGGCGGTGCGCCCGTAGCGGCGCACCCGCACGCCCGCCTCCTCCGCGCGGACGCCGAGCGCAGCGGCGCCCGGGTCGTCGGCGCAGACCACGAGGGCCCCGCCCGGCTCGATCCGCGCGGCGAAGGCGTCGAAGACCGCGACGTAGGCCTCGACGGTGCCGTGGTGGTCGAGGTGGTCGGGCTCGACGTTGGTGACGATCGCGACGGCCGGCGAGTAGGCGAGGAACGAGCCGTCGCTCTCGTCGGCCTCGGCGACGAAGACGTCGCCCAGACCGTGGTGGGCGCTCGACCCCGACGACAGCAGATCGCCGCCGATCATGAACGACGGGTCGGTGCCGCAGGCCTGCAGGGCGACGACGAGCATCGACGTGGTCGACGTCTTGCCCGCGCTGCCCGACACGCACGCGGCGCGGTGGTCCGCCATGAGCTCGGCGAGCACCGCGGAGCGGTGGAGCACGGGGATGCCGCGCGCGGCGGCCTCGAGCAGCTCGGGGTTGTCGGGGTCGGCCTGGTGCACGGCCTTCGTCGTGACCAGGCAGGTGGGCCCGCCGGGCAGGAGGTCGAGGTTGTGCGCGTCGTGGCCGACCGCGACCTCGGCGCCGAGCGCCCGGAGCGCGAGCACCGCGCGCGAGTCCTTGGCGTCGGACCCGGACACCATCGCCCCGCGGGCCAGCAGGATGCGGGCGATCCCGCTCATCGCCGCGCCGCCGGCCCCGATGAAGTGCACCCGCGACAGGAGCTGCGGCAGGGGCGGCACGTCCGCATCGGCCGTGTCGACCGTGGGGTGGTGCTGCTCCACCTGGTCCGTCGGGCTCATGTCCGGGTCCTCCCGCTCACGCTCGCGCCCGCTGCCTCGAGCACCGTGGCGGCCAGTGTCTCGTCCGCCCCCGCGTGCCCCGAACGCCGGGCCGCCGCGGCGGTGGCGGCGAGCCGGTCGGGGTCGCCGACGAGGCCGGTGACCAGGGAGGAGACCGTCTCGCCGGTCAGCTCGGCGTCGGCGACGAGCATGCCGCCGCCGGCGTCGACCACCGGGCGGGCGTTGAGCGCCTGCTCCCCGTTGCCGTGGGGCAGGGGGACGTAGATCGCGGGCAGCCCGACCGTCGACACCTCGGCGACGGTCATCGCGCCGGCCCGGCACAGCGCGACGTCCGCGGCGGCGTAGGCGAGGTCCATGCGCTCGAGATAGGGCACCGGGTGGTAGGGCGGGTGGGACGAGGACAGAGCCTCGACCCCGGTGATCCCGACGGCTGGCGTGTTCTTGGGCCCGTGGGCGTGCAGCACCGACACCCCGGCGGCGGTGAGCGCCGGGACCGCCGCGGACACCGCCTCGTTGAGCGAGCGGGCGCCCTGCGAGCCCCCGAACACCAGCAGCACCGGCCCCTGCGGGTCGAGGCCGAAGTGCGCGCGGGCCTGCGCGCGCAGCCCGGCCCGGTCGAGCTCGGTGATCTCGCGGCGCAGCGGGATGCCGATGACCTCCGCCCCGGCCAGCCCGCTGCCCGGCACCGCGGCGCACACGGCCCGCGCGAAGCGGGCGCCGACCTTGTTGGCCACGCCGGCGCGGGCGTTGGCCTCGTGGACCACGATCGGCAGGCGCATCGAGGCCGCGGCCAGGTAGGCGGGCAGGGAGACGTAGCCGCCGAAGCCGACGACGACGTCGGCGCCGACCTCCCGCAGCACCGCGCGGGTGCGGCGCACCGAGCGGACCACGCGCAGCGGCAGCTTCGCGAGGTCGAGGTTCGGCTTGCGCGGCAGCGGCACCGGCGGGATCAGCTCCAGCGGGTAGCCGCGCGCCGGGATCAGGCGGGTGTCGAGACCGCGTTCGGTACCGAGCGCCGTGACCCGGGCGTCGGGGCGCAGCCGGCGCACCGCGTCCGCGGTGGCCAGGGCCGGTTCGACGTGGCCGGCGCTGCCGCCGCCCGCCACCACCACCGAGGGCTCGTTCGACGTCATGCCCCCATCGTCCGGGGCCGCCCCCGGCGCGTTCACCGGCCCCCTCCCCGGGGCCCGTCCCGTCGCGCCGGGCGGTCGGTCGCGGCGGCGCGCGGCAGGCTCGGCTCGGGCAGCCGCAGGGCCCGGGCGAGACGCCCCTGGCCGTGGGCGCGCAGGGCGGCGGCCGCCTCGGGCTCGTGGCGGGCGAAGTTCGCGAGCAGGCCGCCGGAGAGCAGGGCGAGCGCCAGCGACGTGCCGCCCGAGGACACCAGGGGCAGCGGGATGCCGGTGACCGGCAGCAGCCCGACGACGTAGCCGATGTTGATGCAGGCCTGGGCCACCAGCCAGACGGTGAGCGTCGAGGCGACGACGCGGATCCACGGGTCGACGCTGCGGGCGGCGATCCGCAGCCCGACGTAGGCGAGCGTGACGAACAGGGCGATCACCGAGCCCGCCCCGACGAACCCCAGCTCCTCGCCGATGATCGCGAAGATGAAGTCGTTGTCGGCGTTGGGCAGGTAGTCCCACTTCGCCCGCCCCTGGCCCAGGCCCGCGCCGAACAGGCCGCCGTCGGCGAGCGAGTACAGCGCCTGGCGCGCCTGGTAGGCCGGTCCGAGCGGATCGGCCGTGTCCGGGTTGAGGAACGCGGTGATCCGGCTCTGCCGGTAGGTGGCGACGACGCCGAGCACCACCGAGGCCACGACGCCGCTCGAGACGATGAACGCCATCAGGCCCAGCGGCGCGCAGGCGAACCACAGCAGGGCGAACACGATGATCATCAGCGAGATCGTGGTGCCGAGGTCGGGCTGGAGGAGCACGAGCACGAGCACGAGCAGCGACACCGGCAGCAGTGGCATCAGCGCGGCGCGCCAGGTCCGCGGGTGCGGGCGGTGGCGGACGAGGACGTGCGCGCCCCAGAGCGCCAGCGCGATCTTCGTGAGCTCCGAGGGCTGCAGCGACAGCCCCGCGACGCGGAACCAGCTGCGCGAGCCGTTGACCATGGCGCCGAGCCCCGGCACCAGCACGAGCACCAGCAGCACCAGGCAGCCCGCGAGCAGCCAGGGGCTCGCCGCCCGCAGGCGCCGGGGCGGGACGCGCACGCCGACCCAGAACAGGACGAGCCCGATCATGGCGAACACGGATTGCCGGAAGAACACGCCGTAGGACGAGCCGCCCGCGGCGTACGCCGACACCGCGGACGCCGACAGCACCATGACCAGGCCGAGGGCGGTGAGCAGCCCGAACACCGCGAGCACGAGGTGCAGGGAGGTCAGCGGGCGTTCGAGCCACTGGTGCAGGGCCGCCCGGGCCTGGGCCAGGACGCCCGGACGGGCCGGGCGCTGCCGTGGCCGCCGGGCCGGCGCGCTCACGCTGCGCCGCCGGGCCTGCTCACGGTCTCGGGGGCGGGATCCGGGTCGGGGGGCGACGCCGCCCCGTGCGGGCCCACCCCGCCGGCGACGCTGCGCGCGGCGGCGGCGAACGCGTCGCCCCGCGCCGCGTAGTCGCGGAACATGTCCATGGAGGCCGCCGCGGGCGCGAGCAGCACGGTGTCGCCGGGCCCGGCCAGGGTGGCGGCGGCCCGCGCCGCCCTGGTCATCCCGCGCATGCCCGCGTCGGGGTCCTGCCGGTCGTCGCTCACCGGCCCATCGTCACCCCCGCCCACGTCGAGGACGGGGACCTCGGGGGCGTGTCGCGTCAGCGCGGCGTGGACGCGGTCCCGGTCGCGACCCAGGACGACGGCGCCGGCGAGCCGGTCGCGGTGGGCGACGACGAGCTCGCCGACGTCGGCACCCTTGAGCAGGCCGCCCGCCACCCAGACGACGCGGGGGTGCGCGGCGAGGGACGCGGCGGCGGCGTGCGGGTTGGTGGCCTTGGAGTCGTCGACCCACCGGACCCCGCCGGCCTCGGCCACCACGGCCCCGCGGTGCGGGCCGGGGGCCACCGCGCGCAGACCGGCGGCCACCGCCTCGGGCGCCACCCCGTGGGCGCGGGCCAGGGCGGCCGCGGCCAGGGCGTTCAGCTCCCCGGGCGGGCCGGGCGGGGCGACGTCGGCGACCGGCGCGAGCGGCACGGCCTCGGCCTCGCCCTCGGACTCGGACTCGGCCTCGGCAGCACCGAACGCGCGGTCCACGAGGTGCCCGTCGACGATCCCCAGCTCGCCCGGGCCGGGCTCGCCCCGGGTGAACCCGACGTGGCGCGGGGCCGGCGCGGCGATCAGCAGCGCGGCGGCCTCGCGGTCGTCGAGGCCCGCGACCGCGACGTCACCGCGCAGCACCCGGGCCTTCGCGGCGCCGTAGGCGGCCATCGAGCCGTGCCAGTCGAGGTGGTCCTCGGCGAGGTTGAGCACCGCCCCGGCGAAGGGGCGCACCGACGGCGACCACTCGAGCTGGAAGCTGGACAGCTCCACCGCCAGCACCCGGTGGCCCGCCCGCAGCGCGTCGACGACGGGCAGGCCGATGTTGCCGCAGGCGACGGTGTCCTCCCCCGCCGCGCGCAGGATCGCCTCGAGCATCGTCGTGGTGGTGGTCTTGCCGTTGGTGCCGGTGACCGCGAGCCAGCGCGGTGGGCCGACCGGGCAGATCGCCGGCTCGTCACCGAGCCACCAGGCGAGCTCCGGCTCGCCGACCATCGGCACCGACGCCGCGCGGGCCGCCAGCGCCAGCGGCGAGTCGGTGCGGAAGCCGGGGCTGGTCACCACGAGGTCGCACCCCTTGGGCAGCGCCGCGAGCTCCTGGGTGCGGGCCACCGGGCGGCCGCCGAGCAGGTCCAGCTGGGCCTGGTCGCCGTCCGCGACCGTCACCCGGGCCCCGAGGTGCAGCAGCACGTCGACGACGGAGACCCCGGTGCGCCGGGCCCCGGCGACGAGCACGTGCCGGTCACGCCACTCAGCCACCCGACGCGGCCAGCCATTCGCTGTAGAAGAGCCCCAGCCCCAGCGCGCAGCAGATCGCCGCGAGCAGCCAGAACCGGATGATCACCGTGGTCTCGGCCCAGCCCGCGAGCTCGAAGTGGTGGTGGAACGGAGCCATGCGGAACGGTCGCCGTCGCGTCGTCCGGAAGACCGCGACCTGCAGCACCACCGACAGCGCCTCGACGACGAAGACGCCGCCCAGGACGACGAGCAGCAGCTCGGTGCGGGTCACCATCGACAGGCCGGCGAACAGCCCGCCGAGCGCCAACGAGCCCGTGTCCCCCATGAAGATGCGGGCCGGCGCCGCGTTCCACCACAGGAAGCCGATGCACGCGCCCATCGCCGCGGCCGCCACGAGCGTCACGTCCAGCGGATCCCGTACCTGGTAACAGCCGGCCTCGATCTGCATCCCGCAGGCGTTGCGGAACTGCCAGAACGACACGATCAGATAGGTGGCCAGCACCATCGCCGACGTGCCGGCGGCGAGGCCGTCGAGCCCGTCGGTGAGGTTCACGGCGTTCGACCACGCCGTCACCACGAGGTAGCAGAAGACGACGAACCCGACCGCGCCGAGGCTGACCACCGCGATGTCGCGGACGAACGACAGGTTCGGCGACGCGGGCGTCAGCCCCTGTTCGTCCGGGAACTGCAGCGCGAGCACGCCGAACAGCACCGCGGTGACGAGCTGGCCGACCAGTTTCGCGGTCTTGTTCAGGCCCAGGTTGCGCTGCCGTCGGATCTTGATGAAGTCGTCGAGGAAGCCGACGACACCCAACGACGTCATGAGCATCAGCACGAGCAGGCCGGACGCCGAGATCGCGACGTCGCCGACCAGGTGGGCGACGAGGTAGCCCGCCCACACCGCCACCAGGATCGCGACGCCACCCATCGTCGGGGTGCCGCGCTTGCCGCGGTGGCTCTGCGGCCCTTCCTCGCGGATCTCCTGTCCGAACCCCTGCTTGATGAACAGCCGGATCACGTACGGGGTCAGCAGGATCGACACGGCCAGCGCGACCCCCGCCGCGACCAGCACGCCCCTCATCGGGCTCCTCTCCCGTTCACCAGCGCGTCCGCGACCCGCTCGAGTCCCGCCGAGCGGGAGGCCTTCACCAGGACGACGTCGCCCGGGGCGACGCCGGCGCTGATCATGTCGGCCGCCGCCGCGGCGTCGGGCACCAGGTGGGAGTCGACGCCCCCGGCCGTCGCGGCCTCGTGCAGCGCGGCCACCGGGCCGTCGCCCCCGACCACGACGAGCCGCTGTACGCCCGTGCGGGCGACCTCGCGGCCGAGCTCCGTGTGCGCCTGCGGGGCGTCGTCGCCGAGCTCGGCCATGACGCCGAGCACGGCGGTGTGGCGCCCGCCCATCGCGGCGAGCGTCGCCAGCGCGGCACGCATCGACTCGGGGTTGGCGTTGTAGGCGTCGTTGAGCACGCGGACGCCGTCGGGGCGCTCGGTGAGCTCCATGCGCCAGCGCGAGCGGGGCGCCGCGGTGGCGAGGCGCGCGGCGACGGTGTCGAGGTCCAGGCCGGACTCGAGCGCCACGGCCGCCGCGGCCAGGGCGTTGTCGACGTGGTGGGCGCCGTGCAGCCCGAGGGTCACCGGCGTCTCGCCCGCGGGCGTGACCAGCCGGAACGTCGCGCGCCCGGCGTCGTCGAGGCGCTCGTCGACCGCCCGGACCGTCGCCGCGGGCGCCCGGCCGGTGTGGACGACGCGGGCCGCGGTGCGCTGCGTCATGGCCGCCACCACCGGGTCGTCGGCGCCGAGGACGGCGACGCCGCCGTCCTGAGCAGCCGGCAGGGCCTCGACCAGCTCCCCCTTGGCCTGCGCGATCGCCTCCCGCGAGCCGAACTCGCCGAGGTGGGCCGAGCCGACGTTGAGGACGACGCCGATCCGCGGCGGCGCGACCCGGCACAGGGCCGCGACGTGGCCGGGCCCGCGGGCGGAGAGCTCGAGGACGAGGTGGCGGGTCCCGGGGGTGGCGCGCAGCGCGGTCCAGGGGTGGCCCAGCTCGTTGTTGAACGAGCCGGGCGGGGCGACGGTCGGGCCCCCCTTCCCGTCCGGCCCGGCTTCCAGTAGGTGCGCGGTGAGGTCCTTGGTCGACGTCTTGCCCGACGAGCCCGTGATGCCGACGACGGAGAGGCCGCCCGCGACGAGGGTGTCGACGACGTGGCGCGCCAGCGCGGCCAGCGCCGCCAGGACCCCGGCCCCGGCGCCGTCGGCGTCCGCGGCGAGCACGTAGGAGCTGGAGATCCCCGACACCGGCGGCACGATCACGGCCGGCGCGTCCACCTCGCGGGCCGCCAGCACCCCGGCGGCGCCCGCGGCCGTCGCGGCGTCGACGAAGTCGTGCCCGTCGACCCGCTCGCCGGGCAGGGCGACGAACAGGCCGCCCGGGGTCACGGCGCGGCTGTCGAACTCGACGGAGCCGGTGATCCGCTCGTCGCCCGACGCACGGTGCAGGCGGCCGCCGGTGACGCGGGCGACGTCGGCGAGGGTCAGCTCGATCACCGGTGACCGCCCTGGGTCCGCACGAGCGCCCGCTCCAGCTCGTCGACGTCGGAGAACGGGAGCTTCTCGGCCCCGACCTGCTGGCCGGTCTCGTGGCCCTTGCCGGCGACCACGACGACGTCGCCCGGGCGCGCCTCGGCCACGGCCGCGGCGATGGCGGCGCGGCGGTCGCCGATCTCGTCGACCAGGGCGCCGGGCACCTCGCGGGCGCCGTCGAGCACGGCGGCACGGATCGCGGCCGGGTCCTCGGTGCGCGGGTTGTCATCGGTGACCCAGAGGTGGTCGGAGAGCTGGGCGCCCAGCCGGCCCATCACCGGGCGCTTGGCGCGGTCGCGGTCACCGCCGCAGCCCAGGACGGTGAGCACGCGCCCGCCGGTCTCGGCGGCCTGGGCGCGCAGCGTCTCGAGCAGGGCGCCGACCGCGGCCGGCTTGTGGGCGTAGTCGACGACGGCGAGGAACGGCTGGCCGGCCTCGACGCGCTGCATGCGTCCGGGCACCCGGACCTGGGCGAGCCCGCGGGCGAGCACGGCGGGGTCCTGGCCCGCGGCGTGCCCGCAGGCGAGGGCGAGCAGTGCGTTGGTGACGTTGAAGGCGCCGGGCAGGCGCAGGGTGACCGGCAGCGCGAGCCCGTCCGGGCCGTGCGCGGTGAACCGCTGCGTGCCGTCCGGCAGGGCGACGACGTCGGTGGCGTGCCAGTCGGCCTCGGGGGTGCCGACGGTGACCGTCTTCTTCTCCCCGGCGCCCTCGCGGACCAGGCGCAGCCCCCACGCCGAGTCGATGCAGACCACCTCGGCCGCGGAGCGCCCGTCGAACAGGCGCGCCTTGGCCGCGAAGTAGTCCTCCATGTCGGCGTGGAAGTCGAGGTGCTCCGCCGAGAGGTTGGTGAACGCGCCGACCGCGAACCGGGTGCCGCCGACGCGGCCGAGGCTCAGCGCGTGGCTGGAGACCTCCATGGCGACGTGCGTGGCGCCCTCGTCGACCATCGTCGCGAGCAGGGCCTGCAGGTCGGGCGCCTCGGGCGTCGTGAAGGCACTGGGCAGCCGGCGCCCGCCCAGGCGGGTCTCGACGGTGCCGATCAGCCCGGTGCTTTCCCCGGCCGCCGCGAGCGCCGCCTCGAGCAGGTAGACGGTCGTCGTCTTGCCGCTGGTGCCGGTCACGCCGAGCACGTCGAGGCGCGTCGACGGGTCGCCGTAGATCCGTGCCGCGGCGGGCCCGATCGCGGCACGGGGGTCGGGGTGCACGAGGACGGGCACGGCGGCCTCGAGGGCGGCCTCGCGGAGCGTCGGGCGGGCGGCCCCGTCGGCGTCGGTGAGCACGGCCGCGGCGCCGCGGGCCAGCGCGTCGCCCGCGAAGTCGGCGCCGTGCGCACGGCTGCCGGGCAGGGCCGCGAACAGGTCGCCGGGGCGTACCTCGTGGGCGCGCAGCGTGGCCCCGGTGAGCCGGGCGTCGGCGTCGCCGACGATCTCCACGGAGCCGGTCTCCCGCAGCCGGGCGACCACCTCGGTGACCGTCACGGGCGTGACGCGCAGGGGTCGCAGAGGGCCGTGGTCGGGGCCCGCGGCGGCCGCTCCGGCGGTGCCGTCACCACCCCGCCCCGGACCGGGTCCGGGGGCGTCATCGGTGGTTCTCGGCGGTGCGGCGGGCACGATGGCGAAGGCTACTCACCGTCTCCGCCGTCCCTCCGCAGGCCCTGTGGCCTGCAGCGGGAGTCACGGAAGCATCACGGCAGCGTGAGAGGCACCTGGCGCGGCGGCGCGGTGGACACCGGCACGGCCCCGTGCTGGGCGAGGTAGGCGCCGATGTCGTGGAACAGCGGCGCGGCCGAGTCGCCGCCCGGCGGGCGGTCGAGCATCAGCGCGACGACGTAACGGGGGTCCTGGGCCGGGAACATGCCGGCGAAGGTGATCCAGTAGTTCGACTGGGAGTAGCAGCCACAGCCCGGGTCGACCTGCTGCGCCGTCCCCGTCTTGCCGGCGACCGGATAGCCCGGGATCGCCGCCTGCGGCCCCGTGCCGCGGTTGCCGCCGCGGCCGTCCTGGGTCACCGACTGCAGCATGTCGCGCATCGTCCGCGCGGTCTCCGGGCTCATCGCCCGCACGCCCCCGGGCGTCGGCGACGGGGTGCGGACGCCGTCGGCGCCGACCTCGGCCTCCACCACCCGCGGCGGCACGCGCACGCCGTCGTTGGCGACGGCCTGGTACATGCTCGCCATCTGCAGGGTGGTCATCGAGAGGCCCTGGCCGATGGGCAGGTTGCCGAAGGTGCTGCCCGACCAGTCCTCGCGGGCCGGCACCGAGCCGGGGCTCTCGCCCGGGAGCTCGATGCCCGTCCGGGTGCCGATGCCGAGCGACTCGAGCATCGACGCGAACCGGTCGGGGCCCACGCGCTGGGCCGTCATCAGCGTGCCGACGTTCGAGGAGCGCCCGAGCACGCCGTTGAGCGTGAGGTTGATCGTGCCGTGGGACCAGGCGTCGCTGATCGTGCGGTCGGCGACGCGGATGCTGCCCGGGACCTGGAGGACGTCCTCGGGCCGGGCGACGCCGGCCTCGAGGGCCGCAGCCATCGTCACGAGTTTGTTGACCGAGCCCGGCTCGAACGGCGACGTCACCGACGGGTTGCTCAGCTGGGCCCCGGGCGCGCCCGGGGAGGCGGGGTTGAACGACCCGGAGTTGGCCATCGAGAGCACCTGGCCGGTGTGCGCGTCGAGGACGACGGCGCTGCCGTTGCGGGCGCCGACGCGGGCCGTGTACTCCCGCAGGCGCTGCTCGACCGCGTACTGCAGGTCGGTGTCGAGGGTGAGGACGATGTCGCGGCCCGCCTGCGCGGGCTGCTCGGCGCGCGTGGTGCCGGGGATGACGGCGTCGCTGCCCTCCGCGGTGTCGACGACGCGGTAGCCGTCCTGACCGGCGAGGGTGGTGTCGAGCGCGCTCTCCAGCCCGATCGATCCGCGGATCTTCTGGCGGTCCATGTTCCAGGCGGCGCTGCCGACGACGGTCGCGGCGACGTCACCCGCGGGGTACTGCCGCGACTCGCGGTCCTCCTCGGCGATCTCGGGGAACTCCTCGCGCACCTGGCGCGCGGCCCCGGGGTCGACCAGCGGGGCGAGCACGACGTAGCTGCGGTCCGAGGTGAGCGACGCGAAGATCGGGCCGGGGTCGAGGCCGAGGATGCGCCCGATGCCGACGGCGATCGCGGACTTGCGCTGGTCCGGAGTCGGCGAGCCCGGCCGGCTGCGGATCGCGGGGTCGTTCCAGTCCTCGGTGATGCGCCGGGGGTTCGCGACGAGCGCCTTGGCCTCGACGCTGAACGCGAGCGGGGTGCCGTAGCGGTCGAGGATCGCGCCGCGCTCGGCGGGCACCACCAGCTTCGTCGTGCGCTGGCGGGCGGCGTCCTCCGACAGCTCCCCCGCGCGCAGGCCCTGGACCTCGATGAGCTTGAGGGTGCAGAGCAGGAGCACCGCCACGAGGATCACGCGACCGACCCGCAGGCGACGCCGCGGGTCCGGCGGCCGTGGGGCCGGGCGACGGCGGGGCTGGCGCGGCGGGGGCGGCGGCGGTGACGGGCGACGGCCACCGGGGCCCCGCACGCCCGGGCCGCGCGCCGGCGGCCGACTCAGGGTGGCCCGGCTCGGGGTGGCCCTGCCCATGGTGGCGGAGCCGCGCGGCATCAGGGTGCCGCCGGCGAGGCGTCGTCGGCGGCGGCCGCGGAGTCGGGGGTGGTCTCGGAGTTCGCCGGGTCCGGGGTGGTGTCCGGGGTCGCGGCCGGGACCGCGACCAGCTGGTCCTCCGCCGCGGCGGCGCCGGCCGGTGCCGGGGCGGGCTGCCCGTCGACGGCGGCCTGGGCGCCGTTGTCCTGCGCGCCTGCGGGCGGGGTGGCGGGCACGGCGACCGGCGGCGGGGCCAGTGGCTGGGCGGGCTTCGGGTCCCCGACGACCTGCGACGACCCGTCGGGCGCGATCACCAGCACCGCGGGTTCCCCCGCCGGCACCATGCCCTGGGCCCGGGCGGCGGCGGCCAGCGCGGGCGCCGACTGCGCGGCCTCGACGTCGCGGTGCAGGCGCTCGCTCTGCTCGGAGAGGTCGCGGGCCACCTGGCGGGCCTCGTCGAGCCGGTACGAGTCGGCGGCGGCCGCCGTCGAGAGCCACAGCGTCGCGACCAGTCCCCCGGTGAGCAGCACCATGATGAGGAGGACGAACGGGGCGGTGCCGGAGGCGCGCGTGTCCGTCGTCCGGGTGGCGGGCTTCGGCGCCGGGCGTGTCGAAGCCGCGGGACGGCGCGTGCCGGTGTCCCGCGACGCGGGCCGGGTGCTCGTCGTGCCCGGGCGGGGGCCGGTCAGGGTCCCGGTGCTCATGCGGCCTCCCGAATACGTTGCGCGGCACGCAGCCGCACCGACGCCGCCCGTGGGTTCGCGGCGATCTCGTCCTCATCGGCCCGTTCCGCGCCGCGGGTCAGCAGGCGCAGCTCGGGCTCGTCCTCCGGCCGGACGATGGGCATGTCCGGTGGGGCCTTGGTGCGCGAGTGCTCGGCGAGCACGCGCTTGACGATCCGGTCCTCGAGGGACTGGTAGGACATGACGACCACCCGGCCGTCGACGGCCAGCGCGCGGACCGCGGCCGGGATCGCGCCGGCGACGGCGTCCAGCTCGCCGTTGACCTCCACCCGCAGCGCCTGGAACGTGCGCTTGGCGGGGTTCCCGCCGGTGCGGCGGGCGGCGGCCGGGATGGCCTCGTCGAGGAGGGCGACGAGCTCCGCGCTGGTCCGCAACGGAGCCCGCCGCCGGGCGCGCACGACGGCCTCGACGATGCGCCGGGCCGATCGCTCCTCTCCGTACTCGTGCAGCACGCGCACCAGGTCACCGGGCGCGTAGGTGTTGAGGACGTCGGCCGCGGTCGGGCCGGTCGTCGGGTCCATCCGCATGTCCAGCGGCGCGTCGCGGGCGTAGGAGAACCCGCGCTCGTCCTCGTCGAGCTGCATCGAGGACACGCCGAGGTCGAACAGCACGCCTTGGACGCCGTCGAACCCCAGGGCGTCGAGGACCTCGGGGATCGCGTCGAAGACGGCGTGGACGAAGTGGGTGCGGTCGGCGTAGTCGCTCAGCCGTTCAGAAGCGAGCCGCAACGCCGATCGGTCGCGGTCAACACCTACAAGAGTGAGTCTCGAGTGCCGAGAAAGCAGCGCGGCGGAGTGGCCGGCAGCCCCCAGGGTGGCGTCGACGAGCACGGCGTCGCGGTCGGCGAGGGCCGGCTCGAAGAGCGAGACGATGCGGTCGAGCAGGACGGGGACGTGACGGGCGGGCGCGAACTGCGGCTCCTGCCCCTCGTCGTCCACCGAACGCCCCCCACCGACTCGTCGTCCCGGGCCGCACGGCCCGGTCGTCTGCTGCTGCGGCCGGATGCCGTCACGTCCCGGCCCGCAGATCGACGGACCTGGCGCCGGGGAAGGTGCGCCAGGGCCGTCGCCCTGCGGACCGGGGCCTCACGGCACCCGACCCGGCGCCCCTCGAGGGCGCCACGTGTTCGCTTGTCGGTGCGGTCGGCGTCAGAAGACGCCGGGCAGCACTTCCTGCTGGGCCTGCGCGTAGCCGGCTTCGTGCTCGTCCTGGTACCGCGCCCACGCCGCGCTGTCCCAGATCTCGAGACGGTTGACCGCCCCGATGACCGTGCAGTCGCGGTCGAGCCCGGCGTAGCGCCGGAGCTCGGCCGTGATCGGGATACGACCCTGGGAGTCGGGGCGCTGCTCGTCGGTGCCGGCGAACAGGTAGCGCTGGTACGCGCGCACCCGCTCGTCGGTGAACGGCGCCTCGGCCACCTTGCGGGCCATCTGCTCGAACTCGTCACGGGGGAACACGTAGAGGCAGTGGTCCTGACCCTTCGTGATCATCAGCCCCCCTGCGAGCTCGTCCCGGAACCTCGCGGGCAGGGTCAACCTGCCCTTGTCGTCCAATCTCGGGGTGTGGGTGCCGAGGAACACGGCGCCCACCTCCCTGGCGAGGCCCGTCCGCCCCACTGCTCACCACCATACCCCACCATCCCCCACGACCAAACCATCCTGAGGACCTCGTGATCCCCCATCGGGGTGTTCTGCCTGCTCAGAGCCCGTGGGGCGATGTGGGGGGCGCGAGCGCGACCCTGGCGCCTCCGGGCCCCGCGAGCCCGTCGACACGCCGTTCCGGGGTGCGACGGGGGCGGTCTGAGCAGGGGATGCGGCGCCCCGGCCTGCCGGTGGGGCGGGGTGGGGGGCGGGG
>NZ_JAQZAK010000018.1 GCF_028737265.1 Actinomycetospora callitridis
GTGCTCGTCGACCCGCGGGCGCTCGGCACGGCCGGCGCTCCCGGGGCCCCCGTGCCCGCCGTCCTGACGAGCCTGCCGCCGTCTCCGGGACCGTGGTGGATCGCGCTGGTCGCGGGCCTCGGGGCGGCGCTGACGTACGTGCTGTCTGCCATCGTCGACGGGCACGAGGACATGGGGCGGGACGACCCGCTCTGACCCCCGCGGGAGGCACCCATGAGTGGCACGGACGCCGTCGACCTGGCCTGTGAACTGGTCCGTCTCGACACCCGGGGCGGTGGCGAGAGTGCGGCGGCGGCGCTGCTCGCCGGGCACCTCGAGGACGCCGGGCTGTCCGTCGCGGTCCACGAGACCCGGCCGGGCCGGGCGAACGTCGTCGCGCGCCACGGCGACGAGACGCCCGTGACGCTCACCGGGCACCTCGACACCGTGCCCGCCGACGAGGCCGTGTGGTCGTTCGACCCGCTCGCCGGCGACGTCGTCGACGGACGGCTGCGCGGGCGGGGGAGCAGCGACATGAAGGCGGGCGTGGCCGCGGCGGTCGTCGCGGCCGCCGAGCACGTCCGCGCGGGCGGCCGCGGCGTGCAGGTCGTGCTGACGTTCGGCGAGGAGACCGGCTGCGAGGGCGCCCGCGAGATCCCGTCCGACGCGCTGACCCCGTCCGGGACGCTGCTCGTCGCCGAGCCCACGTCCAACCGCGTCGTCCTCGGACACAAGGGCGTGCTGTGGCTCGTGCTGCGGGCCCGCGGCGTCCCGGCGCACGGCTCGCGGCCCGACCTCGGCCACAACGCGCTGGTCGACCTGGCCCGCGCCGCGGTGCGGATCCACGAGCACGACGGGTGGCCGACGAGCCGGACGCACGGCGCGACGACCGCGAACGTCGGGATGATGCGCGCCGGCATCCAGCCGAACGTCGTGCCGGACCGGGCCGCGCTCACCGTCGACCTGCGGCTGGTCCCCGGCGACACCGCCGACGCCGCCGAGGCCACGACCGTCGGGCTCGCGGGCTGCCCCGTCGAGACCGAGCGCCTCGTCGAGCTGCCGCTGATCGACACCGACCCGGCGCGGGTCACGCGGACGGTCGAGCTGCTCGGGGGCGGGACGCCGAGCTACGCCACCTACTTCACCGACGCGAGCGTGCTCGCCCCCGCCCTCGGCGGCGCCGACACGATCGTCTTCGGTCCCGGCGAGCCCGAGCAGGCCCACGTCACCGACGAGACCGCTCCGGCCGGCCTCATCGGCCCGGCCGCCGAGGCCTACCGGGCGGTGCTCGGCGCGCTGACCTGAGACGCCCGGTCCTGACCCGGCCTCCGTCTCAGGTGACCGTGTAGGCGTCGTAGACGACGGCCGAGGCCCGTCGGCGGGCCACGGCGACCGTGAGCACCCGGGTCATCCAGCGGTGCTGCGGCGCCGCGGTCTCGAACGTCGCCGTGACGCGGAAGTAGTACGCCGACGGGTCGACGTCCTCGCCGCGCCCCAGGGCGTCGAGCACCGCGCGCGGCCCGGAGCGCACCCCGCCGGTGCGGATGTGGACGAGGGCGCCGTCGTCGGCGCGCAGGGTGTAGCGGGTGTCGATGGTGACGGCACCGTCGTCGTGGACGACCTGCCAGTCGGCGCCGCCGGGCAGGACGACGCCCGAGAAGCGCTCGCCGGTCACGGTGCCCCCGACGATCGCGACGATGCGCCGGTGCCCCGCGTCGGTGACGCCGAGGTCGAGCAGCTCGCCGAGCTCGACCTCGACGTGGGCGAGGAACTCGAGGCCCGGGACGGGGAGGGTCACGAGCGCGCGGGCCTCAGTTCGGGCTGTGCTCGACCGCGAACTTGGCGCTCGGGGCCCACACCGCGCGCAGCTCGGCGAGCAGGACCGCCTCGCGGGTCATCGAGCGCCGGATGAGCTGCAGGCGCTGCCTCGGGCAGGTCTCCTCGAGCAGCTCCTGGCGATCGGAGAGCGGCAGGAGGCAGTCGCCGGCGAGGATGTGGGCGAGCTCGGGGTCGGCGACGTCGGTCGCCGCCTCGTCGGTGAGGTCGGCGGGCATCTCGCCGTCCCCGCCGCCCTGCTGGCGCCAGGCGGTGGTGCAGTAGCGGCGGTGCGCGGCGCGGGCGGCCATCGCGAACGGGGCGAGGTCGGTGGGGGTGTCGCCCTCGTCGTCGGGGAGCCACTCGACGTTGGCGACGAGGTAGGGCGCCGTGGAGTCGTCGACGTCGACGAGGCGGAAGCGCCGGTCGCCGGTGGTCTGGAGGTCGAAGCGCCCGTCGGGCAGGCGCCGCACCTCGCGCAGCGACGCGGTGCAGCCGACGTCGTGCAGGCCTTCGCGACCGTCGTCGGGGCTCCAGCCCTCCCGCACCGCGACCACCCCGAACTGCTTGCCCGGGATCGTCCCGGTCACCAGGTCGATCGTGAGCTGGCGGTAGCGGGGTTCGAAGACGTGCAGTGGCAGCGAGGCGCCGGGAAGCAGCACGGTTCCCAGCGGGAACAGGGGCAGCGTCTCGACCACGTCGACCACGCTACGACCCCGGGGACCTCGCCGCCGGGTGGCGTCACACCGCAGCCCCGGGAGGCCGGAGCGTGGCGAAGGGATCGGTCACGCGCAACTCGTGCTCGGAGAACCGGTACATGGCCGCGGGGCGCCCACCGCTCGGGCCCGGCGGCGCCGTCTCGCCGGTGGGCACCAGGACGCCGCGACGGGTCAGGACGCGGTGCAGGTTGGTCGCCGAGACGCGGTGCCCGAGCGCCGCGGCGTAGAGGTCGCGCAGCTCGGAGACCGTGAAGGCGTCGGGGGCGAGCGCGAAGCCGATGTTCGTGTAGGACAGCTTGGCGCGCAGCCGGTCGACGCCGTCGCGGGTGATCGCCCCGTGGTCGAACGCCGTCTCCGGCAGCGCGTCCACCGGGTGCCACGCGGTGTCGTCGGGGACGGCCGGGTCGGCGTCGGAGGGCACGAGGCCGAGGAACGCGGTGGCGACACGCCGGGGCGGCGGGCCGCGGTGGGGGTCGGAGAACACCCCGAGCTGCTCGACGTGGGCGACCTCGGCGAGGTCGACCTTCTCGGCGAGGTGGCGGCGCACCGAGGCCTCGACGTCCTCGTCGGGCCCCAACCGACCCCCGGGCAGCGCCCACCGGCCGGCGTGCGGCTCCCGCGCCCGCTGCCAGAGCAGCACGCTCGGCACCGAGCCCGTGATGCGCAGGACGACGGCGAGCACGTCGTGGGCGTAGTTGCCCTGCTCGCCTGCGGTCTCCACGGAGAGTGATCGTAGGTGTCAGCGGCGTGGCGCTGCAGACACTGGGTGTCCGTAGCGCCACGCCGCTGACATTCCGGGCGGTGGTGCGCGTCACTGCCCGTGACGGGTGCTGGCGTGGGGCTCGGGGTGACGGGTACGGTCGACCATGTTTTCGACCACGAGGCGAAAACCACCGAGACCGGCCGCCCTCGACGCCGAGGGGCCGCCGGGGGAGGAGACGGCGATGACCGTCACCGCTGCCACGGACCTCGTCGGGCCGCTGACCGCCGGACCGGGATGGGCCGACGAGATCCGCAGGCTCGCCCGCGAGCGCGACGCCGTGGTGCTCGCGCACAACTACCAACGCCCCGAGATCCAGGACGTCGCCGACCACACCGGCGACTCGCTGGCCCTGAGCCGGATCGCCGCCGCGAGCGACGCGGGCACGATCGTCTTCTGCGGCGTCCACTTCATGGCCGAGACCGCGAAGATCCTCGCGCCGGAGAAGACCGTGCTCATCCCCGACGCGCGCGCCGGCTGCAGCCTCGCCGACTCGATCAGCGCCGACGAGCTCCGCGAGTGGAAGAGCGAGCACCCGGGTGCGGTGGTCGTCAGCTACGTCAACACGACGGCCGCGGTGAAGGCCGAGACGAACGTCTGCTGCACGTCGTCGAACGCCGTCGAGGTGGTGGCGTCCATCCCGGAGGACCTCGAGGTCCTCTTCCTGCCCGACCAGTTCCTCGGCGCCCACGTCAAGCGCATCACCGGCCGGGAGAACCTGCACATCTGGGCCGGCGAGTGCCACGTCCACGCCGGCATCAACGGCGCCGAGCTCACCGCGCAGGCGCAGGCCGACCCGGAGGCCGACCTGTTCGTGCACCCCGAGTGCGGCTGCGCGACCAGCGCGCTCTACCTCGCCGGCGCGGGCGCCGTCCCCGCCGAGCAGGTCCACATCCTGTCCACCGGCGGGATGCTCGACGCCGCGAAGAACACCACCAAGCGCAGCGTCCTCGTCGCCACCGAGGTCGGCATGCTCCACCAGCTGCGCCGCGCCAACCCCGACGTCGACTTCCGCGCGGTCAACGACCGCGCCTCCTGCGGCTACATGAAGATGATCACGCCGGGGGCGCTGACCCGGGCGCTGCTCGAGGGGCGCGACGAGGTGCACGTCGACCTCGAGACGGCCGAGCGCGCCCGCGGCGCCGTCCAGCGGATGATCGAGATCGGGCGGCCCGGGGGCGGGGAGTGAGCGCGGGTGAGTGGGAGACGACGGCCGACCTCGTCGTCGTCGGCTCCGGGGTCGCCGGGCTGACCGCGGCGCTCGCGGCGCAGCGCCGCGGCCTGCGCGTCGTCGTGGTCACCAAGGACGCCCCGGACGCCGGGAGCACGCGCTGGGCCCAGGGCGGCATCGCGGTGGTGCTCGGCGACGCGGTGTCACAGGAGGGGAACGACTCCGTCGACGCCCACCTCACCGACACGCTCGCGGCCGGCGGCGGGCTGGTCGACGCCGGCGCCGCCGCGGAGATCCTCGCCGCCGGCCCGGCCGCCGTCGCCGCGCTGCGCGCCGAGGGCGCGGTCTTCGACGGGCCCGCCGCGCGCCTCGCCCGCACCCGCGAGGGCGGGCACTCGGCGCTGCGCGTCGTGCACGCCGGCGGGGACGCGACCGGCGCCGAGGTGGAGCGCGCCCTGCTCGCCGCCGGTGACCGCGCCGGCCTGACCGTGCTCGCCGGCCACGCGGCGTCGTCGGTGCTCACGGGCCCCGACGGCACCGTGCGGGGCCTGGAGGTCCGCGACGCGGACGGGCGCGCGGGGTGGTTGGCGGCGCCCGCGGTGCTGCTCGCGACCGGCGGCGTCGGCGGGCTCTACGAGACGACGACCAACCCCGACGTGGCCACCGCCGACGGCTGGGCGCTCGCCCTGCGTGCCGGCGCCGCGCTGGCCGACGTCGAGTTCGTGCAGTTCCACCCGACGGCGCTCTACACACCGCGAGCCCACGGCCGCGCCCCGCTCGTCACCGAGGCCCTGCGCGGGGAGGGCGCGGTGCTGCGCGACACGACCGGCGCCTCGGTCACGGCCGGCGTGCACCCGCTCGGCGACCTCGCCCCGCGCGACGTCGTCGCCACCGCGATCACGCGGCGGATCACGGCGCTCGGCGTCGACCACGTCTGGCTCGACGCCACCGGCGTCCCGGACGTCGCCGCGCGCTTCCCGACGGTCGCCGCCTCCTGCGCGGCGATCGGCGTCGACCTCGCCCGCGACCCGGTCCCCGTGCGGCCCGCCGCGCACTACTCGTGCGGCGGCGTCGTCACCGACACCCACGGGCGCACCGGGGTGCCGGGGCTCTGGGCGGCGGGGGAGGTCGCGCGCACCGGCCTGCACGGGGCCAACCGGCTCGCCTCGAACAGCCTGCTCGAGGGCCTGGTCGTGGGTCGCCGCGCCGCCGACGACGTCGCGCGGGCACTCGCCGGCCCGCGGCGGCTCGCCGAGCCGACGGAGACCCGGGCCCGGCCCGTGCCCGTCGCCGACCGCGCCGTGCTCCGTGCCGCGCTGACCCGCAGCGCCGGGATCGGGCGCGACGCCGCGGGGCTCGCCGCCGCCTCGGACGCCGTCGAGGCCGCCAGCACCCTGCGGCTGCCCGTGACCCGCGCCGAGACCGAGGACGCCGCCCTGACCCTCGCCGCGCACGCCCTGCTCGCCGCGGCCGGGTCGCGCACCGAGACGCGGGGCTGCCACGTCCGCACCGACCACCCGGCCACCGACGAGCACTGGCAGCGCGCCTCGAGCACCGTCGCGCTCGACGCCGACGGGCGGCTGCACGTCGGGACCACCGACGCCCGCCACGGAGGTGCGGCATGACCACGACCTCGTCCCTGCCGGACACGCTCGACGCCGCCGAGGTGGACGCGGTGGTCGCGCGCGCCCTCGACGAGGACCTGCGCGACGGGCCGGACGCCACCACCGAGGCGTGCGTGCCCGAGGGCGCCGTCGCGGTGGGGGAGTTCCGCACCCGTCCGGCGGGCACGCTCGCCGGCGTCCGGGTGGCGGTGCGCGTGCTCGAGCGGGTCTGCGGGCCCGACCTGGAGATCCTCGACGCCCGCGCCGACGGCGACCGGCTGGCCGCCGGCGACGTCGCCCTCGCCGTCCGGGCGCCCCTGCGCACCCTGCTGACCGCCGAGCGCACCGCGCTCAACCTGCTCGGGCAGCTCTCGGGGGTGGCGACGGCCACCGCGGCCTGGGTCGACGCCGTCGAGGGCACCCGCGCCCGCATTCGCGACACCCGCAAGACCGTCCCCGGGCTGCGGGCGTTGCAGAAGTACGCCGTGCGCTGCGGGGGCGGCGTGAACCACCGGATGTCGCTCGGCGACGCGGTCCTGATCAAGGACAACCACGTCGCCGCCGCGGGGTCGGTGACCGCGGCCCTCGCCGCCGCCCGCGCCGCGGCGCCGGACCTGCCGTGCGAGGTCGAGGTCGACTCGTTCGCGCAGCTCGACGAGGCCCTCGGGCTCGGCGTCGCGCTGATCCTGCTCGACAACTTCACGCCCGCGCAGACGGCCCAGGCCGTGGCGCGTCGCGACGCCCGCGCGCCGGGCACGGGCCTGGAGGTCTCCGGCGGCCTGACCCTCGACACCGCCGCCGCCCACGCCGCCGCGGGCGTCGACTACCTCGCCGTCGGCGCCCTCACCCACTCCGCGCCCGTCCTCGATCTGGGCCTCGACCTCCGTCCGTGAGTGACGTTCTCGGCGATAGCCGGGAAGATCGCTCACATGGGTGTGGTCGTCGTCGGTGGCGGGATCGCCGGGATGTCGGTCGCCGCGGAGCTCGCGCGCGACCGTGACGTGCTGCTCGTCGAGGGCGAGCGCGAGCTGGCCCGGCACACGACGGGACGCTCCGCCGCGAGCTACATCCCGGGCCACGGCGCGGCGCCCGCCCGCGCGCTCGTCGCCGCCTCGCGCGAGCGCTTCGCCGCCCTGGCCGAGGAGGCCGGGCACTCGTTCCTGCGGCCGCGGGCGGTCCTGCACATCGCGCAGGACGACGACGAGGAGCGGACGCTGCGCGAGGAGATCCTGACGCTCGGCACCGTCGACGAGCTCACCGTCGCCAAGGTCGTCCGGCGCTGGCCGGCGCTGCGGGCGGACCGCGTGCGGGCGGCGGGCGTGGTCGAGGACGCCCAGGACGCCGACCCGTTGGGCCTGCACGAGCACTACCGCCGCACCCTGCGGGCCCGCGGCGGGGAGATTCGCACGGGTATCCCGGTCACGGCGCTGGACGCGACGGCGACCGGCTGGTGCGTCGGGATCGGGGACGACCACGTCGACGCCGACACGGTCGTGCTCGCCGCCGGGGCCTGGACCGACCGTCTGCTCACCCTCGCCGGCGCCGCGCCGATCGGCCTGCGCCCGCTGCGGCGCACGATCGCGATCGCCCGGATACCCGACGGCGCGCCGGTACGCCGCGACGACCCGTTCGCCGTCTCCGTGGGCGAGCACTGGTACGCCAAACCGGAGGGCGAGTACCTGCTGGTCTCGCCCTCCGAGGAGACCCCCGCCGAGCCGGGCGACCCCCGTCCCGAGGAGCTCGACGTCGCCCGCGCCCTGGAGGCCGTCAACGACGTGACGACGCTGGGCCTGCGCTCGGTGGTCACGAGCTGGACGGGGCTGCGCACCTTCGCCCCGGACCGCTCCCTGGTGATCGGCGACCGCCCCGAGCACCCCGGCCTGCACCTGTTCGCGGGCCAGGGCGGCTCGGGCATCGAGACCGCGCCGGCGGCCGCCGTCCTGGCCGCCGCGGTGATCACGGGCGCAGACCCGCCCGTCGACATCGTCGCCGCCCTTGAGGACCACGGCGCCGGGCTCGACGACGTGCTCGCCCGACGCGTCCCGACCCCCGCCGTGCGTCCGGATCCTCCTCGTTAGCCTCCCCCCGTATGGGTGACGCCCGGCGACTGCTCGCCGCCGCAGTGGCCGTACTGGCCCTCGTCCTCGTCCTCGCCGGCTGCGGCGGGGCGGGCGAGGAGACCGAGGGGACACCGCTGACGATCCCGACCGCCGGGGCCCCGATCGTCAACGGCGCCGGGGCCGGCGGTCCGCTCGCGCCGCTGCCCCCGGAGGGCTCGCGCGAGGGTCAGCGGATCTGCGGGAAGTTCCAGTCGGTGCCCGTGGCCGGCGGGCGCTACGAGGTGCAGAACAACGCCTGGGGCGCGACGACCCCGCAGTGCACCACCGCGTTCGACACCGGCTTCTCGGTGCAGGCGAGCCACGACAAGGACTCGGGGCCGGCCGCCTACCCGTCGATCGTCGTCGGCTGCAACTACGGGACCTGCACCCGCGACGCGCCGTTCCCGCGCCCGCTGGCCGACCTCGGGGACGTGCGCTCCAGCTGGGCGGTCACCGTCCCGCGCCGCGGCGACTACAACGTCGCCTACGACGTCTGGCTCGACCCGACCCCGCGCCGCGACGGCGCCAACACCGGCGCCGAGCTGATGATCTGGTTGGACCGCACCGACCGTGTGCAGCCGATCGGCTCGAAGCGCGCCGACGTCGAGATCGGCGACGCCCGCTGGGAGATCTGGCAGGGCGAGAACGAGGGCCTGCCGGTGATCTCCTACGTCCGCGAGGAGTCGACCACCACCGTCCTCGACCTCCCGATCAGCGACTTCATCACCGACGCCACCCGGCGCGGCGTGGTCGAGCCCTCCTGGTTCCTCACCAACGTGCAGGCCGGCTTCGAGCCCTGGATCGGCGGCGAGGGCCTGTCCACCGACGCGTTCGCGCTCACCCGGAACGGTGTCTGAGTGCTCCTCTGAGGTCCGTGTGGGGGAAGGTCCACCCGTTCGAACGGGGGACGAGGCTGCTCCGACTGCGGCGACGAACGTAGCTTCAGGCGCGACGAACGGTCGAGCAGCGAGGATGGCGGCAGATGAACGGTCGACGACGGGCGACGAGCGGGATGATCGTGGCGCTCCTGGCCGTGCTCTCGGTGTTGCTGGGCGGGAGCCCGGCGACGGCCACGACACCCCGCGTCGAAGGGACCCGGGTCTGCGGCAAGACCGAGTCCACCCCGGTGGCGGGCGGGCGCTACGAGGCGCAGAACAACGTGTGGGGCGCCGACACCCCGCAGTGCATCACCGCGTTCGACACCGGCTTCGTCGTCGACCCGGCCGACCACCACAAGGAGCACGAGCCCGCGTCGTACCCGTCGATGGTCTGGGGCTGCAACTACGGCAACTGCACGAAGGACAGCCCGTTCCCGAAGCCGGTCTCGCAGCTCGCGGGGCTGCGCTCCTCCTGGTCGGTCGCGGTGCCGCCGACGGGTGACTACAACGTCTCGTACGACCTCTGGATGGACCCGACACCGCGGCGCAACGGCCGTCCGACCGGTCTCGAGCTGATGATCTGGCTGAAGAACACCCCGCGCGTGCAGCCGATCGGGGAGAAGAAGGCCGAGGTCAGCATCGGCGGCACGACCTGGGACGTCTGGCTCGGCGCGATCGACCTGCCGACGATCAGCTATGTGCGCCGGCAGCCGACGCTCGAGGTCACCGACCTCCCGCTCGACCAGTTCGTCGCCGACGCCCAGCGCCGCGGCGTCGCCAAGCCCGAGTGGTTCATGACGAGCGTCCAGGCCGGCTTCGAGCCCTGGATCGGCGGCCGGGGTCTGACGACCAAGTCGTTCTCGGCGACGCTCTGAGCGGCGCTCACACCCCGTCGGGGTCGGCGCTCTCCCGTAGGGCGTCGATCAGCCGACGGTCCCGCTTGGTCGGACGGCCCGCGCCGCGGTCGCGCACCGCGACCGGCGCGGGCCGTTCCTCCGGCGGAGGAGGCGGCGGGGTGTGGTCGACGTAGCAGGTCACGGCCACGGGGGCGCCGACGCGCTTCTCGATGACCTTGGTGACCTCGACGATGCGGGGGATCTCGTAGACCCGCGTGCGGATCGTGTCGCCCGGCTTCACGACGGTGGCGGGCTTGGCCGGGGTGTCGTTGACGCGCACGTGCCCACCCCGGCAGGCCTCGGCCGCGTCGGCGCGGGTCTTGGTCAGCCGCACCGCCCACAGCCAGCGGTCGACGCGTGTGGACTCCATCCCCGCCCAGTGTGCCGTCCCTCGCGACGGGATAACCGACGGGACGTGGACCACGGCATCATGATGTTCCCGACCGACTACGCCATCGACCCGGCCGCGCTGGCCAAGGAGGTGGAGGCCCGGGGCTTCGACTCCCTCTGGTTCCCCGAGCACAGCCACATCCCGACCAGCCGGGAGTCGCCCTACCCGGGCGGCGGCGACCTGCCGCGGATGTACTCCCACACCTACGACCCCTTCGTCGCGCTCACCGCCGCGGCGTCCGCGACGACGACGCTCAAGCTGGCCACCGGCATCTGCCTGGTGATCGAGCGCGACACGATCAACACCGCCAAGGAGGTCGCGAGCCTCGACCGCCTGTCGGGAGGACGCTTCCTCTTCGGGATCGGCGGTGGGTGGAACCGCGAGGAGATGGCGGACCACGGCACCAACCCCAAGACCCGCATGCGCCTCATGGGTGAGCAGATCAAGGCCATGAAGGAGCTGTGGACGAAGGAGGAGGCGGAGTTCCACGGGGAGTTCGTGGACTTCGACCCGAGCTGGGCCTGGCCCAAGCCGGTGCAGGACCCGCACCCGCCGGTCTACGTCGGCGGCATGGGACCCGGCGTCGAGGACCGCGTCCTCGACTTCGGCGACGCCTGGCTGCCGCAGCGCGTCGGCCCCGACAACATCGGTCAGTTCGAGGAGCGGGCGAACGCGCTCCAGCAGCGCGCCGCCGACGCCGGTCGCGGCCGCATCCCGATGTCGCTGTTCGGCGCCGAGACCTCGTCCGAGGCCCTCGACGGCTACCGCCGCATCGGCCTCGACCGGGCCATCTACGGTGTGAGCTCCGCCGACCGCGACACCGTCCTGAAGGAGCTCGACGAGCTCGCGAAGCTCGTCGGCTGACGTGCCCACGCTCGAGGTCGACGACGCGCGCCGCCGGTTCGCCGCGGCGCGCGTCGCCCGTCTGGCCACGGTCGCGGGCGACGGGCAGCCGCACCTCGTGCCCGTCGTGTTCGCGGTCGAGGACGACACCGTCCTCATCGCCGTGGACGCCAAGCCCAAGCGCCACCGCGCGCTCAAGCGGCTGCGCAACATCGCCGACAATCCGGGCGTCACGCTGCTCGTCGACCACTACGACGACGACTGGAGCGCCCTGTGGTGGGTGCGCGCCGACGGCGTCGCGACGGTCACCGACGACGCGGCGGAGCTCGCGCGGGCCCGCGGGGCGCTCGGCGCCCGCTACCCCCAGCACCGCGAGGAGCCGCCCGAGGGGCCGGTGATCGTCGTCGAGGTCACCCGGTGGACGGGGTGGGCCTGGAGCTGAGGTGCTCCGGGCCGCCTCAGCCGGTCTTGCCGACGCGCAGGTGCTCGACGAACCAGTCCCGGGCGGCGGAGGAGCTGACCTCGAAGCCCGGGCCCGTGTAGGCGTCGAAGTGTCCGCCGGGCGCGATGACCAGCTTCTTCGGGTGCGCGGCGGTCTCGTAGGCCGCCGTCGCGAGCTCGCTCGCCACCAGGCGGTCCTCCTGCGCCACGACCATCTGCACGGGCGTCGGCGCGATGAGCGGCAGGTACCGGCCCGGCTCGTAGCCCTGGAACAGCTCGATCGAGCGCAGCGTCACCTGGTTCTCCCAGGAGGGCGCGCGCTCCCGCTGCGTGCGGGTGAAGAACTCGTACGAGTCCGCGGTCGGCAGCGCGGCGGCCCCGGCCGGATCGTCGGTGACCACCGGCATCATGGCCGGCGAACCGCCCCGGGCCCGCTCGAGACGGTCGGCGGCGAACGCGTCCCAGGTGGGTCCCCACGCGTCGATGCGCACGAGCGACTCGAACGATCGCCGTCCGGAGACCAGTGGCGCCTGCCCGGACACCGCCTTCACGCGCCGGTCGATGGCACCGACGACGTAGGCGTGGGCGCCGGAGTAGCTGGAACCCCAGACGCCGATCCGGCCGGCGTCGACGTCGTCGCGGCCCTGCGCGTAGGTGATCGCGTGCTGGTAGTCGCGGATCTGCTCCCAGGGGTCGATCTCCTGGCGCGGCGTGCCCGGCGCGGCGTCGGAGGCGCCGAGCCCGCGGTTGTCGTAGACGACGCACGCCAGGCCCGCGGCGGCGAAGACCTCGGCGTAGTCGTCGAGGTGCTGCTCCTTGACCGCCGAGAAGCCGTGCGCCATCACCACGCAGGGATGGCCACCGCTCGCGTCCGCGGCGTCGGGTGCGTAGAACCACCCGCGCAGCGTCGCGCCCTCGGCGTCGAAAGAGATGTCTTCGCGCATCGTCGCTCCCACAAGTCGTCGACCGTGACGACCCGAGCCTGGCCTGCCGGGGTGCGGCGCGGATACCGCTCCCGCGTCACGGTTCGGTCAGCGTGCGGCGAGCTCGATCCGGCACTCGGGCGCGGCGCCCGGCGCCACCGGCTGCACGCCGACGATCTCGAACGTGCCGGTCAGCGCCACGCCGCCGCCGGCCGTGGCCGGCCGCGGGGCGACGTGGGCGGCGTCGGCACCCTCGACGGTGATGCGGGTCGTCGCGGGCCTGCCGTCGGCGCCCGGGCAGCTGTAGGTGCGCAGGACGATCGTCGCCGGCTGGGCCGCGGGGTCGCCGCCGCGCAGCGCCGCCTGGTCGATCTGGACGCCGAGCTCGGCCTGGCCCCCCGCGAGCGTGCCCCCGCGGATCGAGTCCGGGTACGACACGAGCGCGGCGACCAGCCCGCTCGCGTCGACGTCGTTGCGGACCGTGCGGGTGATGTCCTTGGCGAACAGGCCGCGGGTGACCCCCGTCAGCACGAGCACGGCGAGGACGACGACCACCACGAGGAGCGCCGCCAGCACCCCGACGACGATCCGTGTCCGCCCCCGCGGCGGCGAGCTCTCCTGCGTCGACATGGACATCCCCCGATGGTTGTGCGCGACCTGTCAGCAGCACGATCGGAGCAGATCGACGGATCGTTAGCGAGCCGATACGCCGAACGAGTGGGTCGTCGACCGCCTCGGCGCGTGCCGGGTTGTCGGTGCCCGGTGCCATCCTCGGCGCATGGTGGCCTGGCACGACGTCGAAGAGGCGGCGCCGCAGTTCGCGCAGCGGGTGCGCGCGCTGTTCGACGCCCACAAGCACAAGACCCTCGCCACGCTGCGGGCCGACGGCTCGCCGCGGATCTCGGGGATCGAGACGGTCTTCGAGGACGGTCGGCTGACCTTCGGCTCGATGCCCGGCGCGCGCAAGGGCGCGGACCTGCGCCGGGACCCGCGGTTCGCCGTGCACAGCGCCACGGTCGACCCCGTCGAGGGCGCCGAGGCGCAGTGGCCGGGCGAGGCCAAGATCGCCGGTCGGGCCGTCGTCGCCGGGGCGATCACCGAGGGGCCGGACGGCGATCTGTTCCACGCCGACATCGACGAGGTCGTCCACACCCACCTCGACGAGCGGGCCACGCGCCTCGTCGTCGAGTGGTGGACGCCCGCGCACGGGCTACGGAGGGTCGAGCGCGAGTAGCCCGCTCACCAGCCCCGCTCGCGCCACTCCGGGAGGTGCGGGCGCTCGGCGCCCAGGGTCGTGTCGTCGCCGTGGCCCGGGTAGACGTGGGTGTCGTCGTCGAGGCGACTGAACACCTTGTGCTCGAGGTCGTTCATCAGCGACTCGTGGTGCTCCAGGGTCGCGGTCTTGCCGTGGCCGCCCGGGAACAGCGAGTCGCCGGTGAAGATGTGGGCGCTGCCGGCCGGGTCGCGGTAGAGCAGGGCGATCGAGCCGGGCGTGTGCCCGTCGAGGTGGATGATCTCGACGAACGAGTTGCCGAAGGACACGGTGTCGTCGTCGCCGACCGTGTGGTCCGGCGTGACGGGCAGCTCCGGGGCGTCCTTCTCGTGCGCGTAGGTGCTCGGGTGCACGGCGCCGACGACGTCCTCGAGCGACTGGATGTGGTCCCAGTGCCTGTGGGTCGTCGCGAGCGCGGAGAGCTTGTCCCGCGAGGCGACCGTGTCGACGGTGTCGAGCAGCCGGTCGGTCTCGTTCGCCGCGTCGATCAGCAGCGCCTGCCCGGTGGCCTTGTCGACCAGGACGTAGGCGTTGTTGTCCATCGGGCCGACCGACACCTTGGTGATCGACACGTCCTGGAGGTCGCGGCGCGCTGCGGGGCCGGCGGGCTCGACATGGCCGGTGTACTGGTCGAGGAGGTCCACGCCCGGAAGGGTAGTGCCGGTCAGGACCGCGCGGGCTTGTAGCCCGCCTTCCGCAGCGCGTCCGGGCTCAGCGTCTCGCCGCAGTGCTCGCACCGCGGCACCTCGCCCGACGCGACGACGACGGCGAGGTGGCCCGCGCGAGTCGCGGCGCACTCGGCGCGGCGTGCGGCGCGGTCCTCGCCGACCTCCTCGCTCCAGGCCCGCCGCGACCGCAACCGGGCCAGGTCCGCGGGGTCGATCTCGCTCATGGACACCATCCTGCCCCCGCCGGGGAGGTCAGGGCCGCCAGGACGGGTCACGCCCCGCGACGGCGACGACGCGGTCGAGCAGCGGCGCGTCGGGCGCGACCTCGATGGCGGGGCCGAAGGCCCCCATCTGCCGCCCGAGCGGTGTGAGCTGGGAGAGCGCCTCGTAGGCCTCCTCGAGCAGCGCGTCGTCCCAGGTCGCGGTCTCGCCGAGCCCGCGGGCGAGGTCCCAGCCGTGCAGCACGAGCTCGCAGAACGTCATCGTCCCGACGACCGTGGAGGGCAGCTCCGAGCTGGTCATGGTGGTGGTGCCCTGCCAGGAGGCCGGGTCGCTCCAGACGGCGACGAGGTCGTCACGGTCCTTGCCGAGGACGGCGGTCCAGTCGCCCTCGAGCGTCGGCGCCCCGGGCTCGGGCGGCGCGCCGCGACCGGCGCCGGCGAGCACCGGTGTCCAGGTGAGCATGTGCTCGGCGAGGTCGCGGACGGTCCAGCCCTCGCAGGGGACGGGAGCGTCGAGGTGGTCGGCGGCCGCGGCGACGAGGGCCTCGTGCGGCGCGGCCGCGGCGGCGACGAGGTGCGGGCGGGGCGTGAAGTCGGGGAACACGACGAGGACGCTAGTGACGTGCCGGCGCCCGGTCATGGACGAACGCGACAACCCGACGAGCGGGACCCCCGCGAGCTCGGCGGGCACTGGCGCACGGCCCAGCGGATCGCCGTGCAGGAGCCCGACGCGGAGCTCGCCCCGTGGGTGGAGCGGCTGTGGACGGCGTCCTGGGAGTACGCGGAGCCCTACGCCCAGAAGATCGTGCCGCTGCCGCAGGTGCACGTGTCGCTCATCGACAGGGGACCGCCGCGTGTCGTCGGGCCCCGCAGCCGGCACATGGTGCGTGAGCTGGCCGGGCGCGGCTCGGTGGTGGGCGCCGCCTTCCGGCCGGGGGTGTTCCGGGCGCTCGCGGACGGGCCGGTGAGCGCGCTCGTCGACCGCGAGGTCGAGGTGGCCGCCCTGCCGGCGCTGGCCGGCGAGCCCGTCCTGGAGGGCGCGATGACCGACTGGCTGCGCGCCCACCTGCCCGCCGAGGGTCCCGGACCCGCGGCGCGGGAGGCCGGCGAGCTCGTCGCCCGGGTCGCCGCCGATCCCACGATCGCGCGGGTCGACCGGCTCGCCGCGGCGGCGGGGCTGGGAATGCGCAGCCTCCAGCGCCTGTTCTCCGAGCACGTCGGGTTGGGTCCCAAGTGGGTCATCCGCCGGTACCGGCTGCAGGAGGTCGTCGACCGGTGGGAGGCGGGCACGCGGGCCGACTGGGCGGGCCTCGCCGCCGAGCTGGGGTACGCCGACCAGGCGCACCTCTCGCGCGATTTCACGGATCTGTTCGGCGAACCGCCCACCTGGTACGCCCGGCGCTACCCGGCGCCCTGAGCCACACGCCGGGCACCCGCCGCCCCGGACCGGTCGTCGCCCCGAGCCCCCACCCGGCCGAGCCCACCCGGCCACCGACGGCCGTTGTCGGGGGTCCCTCTTAGCATGGAGAACGCCGGGGGAGAGGCAGCCGAAGACGTGTGTCCCCACCTCGGCGCGCTCTCACCGGAGACCAGGAGGCCCTGCACGTGGTCGATCGTCTCGTCGTCCAAGGCGCCCGTGAGCACAACCTCACGGGCGTCGATCTCGACCTGCCGCGGGACAGCCTCGTCGTCTTCACCGGCCTCTCGGGGTCCGGGAAGTCCAGCCTCGCCTTCGACACGATCTTCGCCGAGGGGCAGCGGCGGTACGTCGAGTCGCTGTCGGCCTACGCGCGCCAGTTCCTCGGGCAGATGGACAAGCCCGACGTCGACTTCATCGAGGGCCTCTCGCCCGCCGTGTCGATCGACCAGAAGTCGACCAGCCGCAACCCGCGCTCGACGGTCGGCACCATCACCGAGGTCTACGACTACCTGCGCCTGCTGTACGCCCGCGCCGGTACGCCCCACTGCCCGACGTGCGGCGAGATCATCTCGAAGCAGACGCCCCAGCAGATCGTCGACCAGGTGCTCGACATGGAGCCGGGCCGGCGCTTCCAGGTGCTCGCGCCGGTCATCCGCGGCCGCAAGGGCGAGTACGTCGACCTGTTCAGCCAGCTCCAGGGTCAGGGCTACTCCCGCGTGCTGGTCGACGGCACCGTCTATCCACTGTCCGAGCCGCCCACGCTGAAGAAGCAGGAGAAGCACGACATCTCGGTCGTGGTCGACCGCCTGTCGGTGAAGTCGAGCGCCAAGCAGCGCCTCACCGACTCCGTCGAGACCGGGCTGCGTCTCGGCGAGGGCATCATCGTCCTCGAGTTCGTCGACCTCCCCGACGACGACCCGGACCGCGAGCGCCGCTTCTCCGAGCGGATGGCCTGCCCGAACGGCCACCAGCTCCAGGTGGACGACCTCGAGCCCCGCGCCTTCTCCTTCAACTCGCCCTACGGCGCCTGCACCACGTGCACCGGCCTGGGCATCAAGAAGGAGGTCGACCCGGAGCTGCTGGTGCCCGACGACGAGCTCTCGCTCGCCGACGGCGCCATCGCGCCCTGGGCCATCGGCCAGTCCGCCGAGTACTTCACCCGGCTGCTCACCGCGCTCTCCGAGCAGGTCGGCTTCCGTATGGACGCACCGTGGCGCAAGCTCTCGGCGCGGGTGCAGAAGGCCGTGCTGCACGGCTCGGACGACCAGGTGCACGTGCGCTACCGCAACCGCTACGGCCGCGAGCGCTCGTACTACGCGTCGTTCGAGGGCGTCGTGCCGTTCCTCGAGCGCCGGCTCGACCAGGCGGAGTCCGACAGCGCCCGCGAGCGCTACGAGGGCTACATGCGCGACGTGCCGTGCCCGGCGTGCGGGGGGACGCGGCTCAAGCCGGAGATCCTCGCGGTCACGCTGCGGCACGAGACCCTGGGCGACCGCTCGATCGCCGAGGTCTGCGCGCTCTCGGTGGCCGACTGCGCCGAGTTCATGAAGGGCCTCGAGCTCGGGCCGCGCGAGCAGGTCATCGCCGGGGCGGTGCTCAAGGAGATCGACGCCCGCCTGGGCTTCCTGCTCGACGTCGGGCTCGACTACCTGTCGCTGGCCCGCGCGGCGGCGACGCTGTCCGGCGGCGAGGCGCAGCGCATCCGGCTGGCCACGCAGATCGGGTCGGGCCTGGTCGGGGTGCTCTACGTCCTCGACGAGCCGTCGATCGGGCTCCACCAGCGCGACAACCGCCGGCTGATCGACACGCTGTCGCGGCTGCGCGACCTCGGCAACACCCTCATCGTCGTCGAGCACGACGAGGACACCGTCCGCGCCTCGGACTGGGTGGTCGACATCGGGCCCGGTGCCGGCGAGCACGGCGGGCGGGTCGTCTACTCCGGCCCGGTCGAGGGCCTCGAGAAGTGCCCCGAGTCGCTCACCGGGGCCTACCTCTCGCGCCGGGAGCAGATCCCGATCCCGGAGATCCGCCGTCCGATCGACCGGACGCGCCAGGTCGGCGTCGTCGGCGCGCGCGAGCACAACCTGCACGACGTCGACGTCGCGTTCCCGCTCGGCTGCCTCGTCTCGATCACCGGGGTATCGGGCTCGGGCAAGTCGACGCTGGTCAACGACATCCTCGCGACGGTGCTGGCCAACAAGCTCAACAAGGCCCGCCAGGTCCCGGGCCGCCACACCCGCGTCACCGGCCTCGAGCACCTCGACAAGCTGGTGCGCGTCGACCAGTCGCCGATCGGCCGCACGCCGCGGTCCAACCCCGCGACCTACACCGGCGTGTGGGACCACATGCGCAAGCTCTTCGCCGCCACCAACGAGGCGAAGGTCCGCGGCTACGGGCCCGGGCGGTTCTCGTTCAACGTCAAGGGCGGGCGCTGCGAGGCGTGCGCCGGCGACGGCACCATCAAGATCGAGATGAACTTCCTGCCCGACGTCTACGTGCCCTGCGAGGTCTGCAAGGGCGCGCGGTACAACCGCGAGACGCTCGAGGTGCACTACAAGGGCAAGAACGTGGCCGAGGTCCTCGACATGCCGATCGAGGAGGCCGCCGAGTTCTTCAAGCCCATCGGCGCGATCCACCGGCACCTGCAGACGCTCACCGAGGTCGGGCTGGGCTACGTCCGGCTCGGGCAGCCGGCCCCGACGCTCTCCGGCGGTGAGGCCCAGCGCGTGAAGCTGGCCTCCGAGCTCCAGAAGCGGTCGATGGGCCGGACGATCTACATCCTCGACGAGCCGACCACGGGTCTGCACTTCGAGGACATCCGCAAGCTGCTCGGCGTCATCAACGGCCTCGTCGACAAGGGCAACACCGTCCTCGTCATCGAGCACAACCTCGACGTCATCAAGGTCAGCGACTGGGTGGTCGACATGGGCCCCGAAGGCGGCAACAACGGTGGCACCGTCGTCGCCCAGGGCACCCCGGAGCAGGTCGCGGCCGTGGAGGGCAGCTACACCGGTCAGTTCCTGGCCGACCTCGTCGAACCCGAGATCGCGCCGGTGCGCCGCGCTCGCGCACGCAAGGCCGGCTAGGAGCGATCGCCGAGCCCGTCGCGGATCGCGGCGGCCACCACGTCGGGCGCCGTGGCCAGGGCCGAGTGGCCCTGGCCCTCCAGCTCGACGGTGGTCGCCGAGGGCAGCGCGGCGGCCACCGCGCACGACGACACGCGGAGGTGCTCGGGGGAGGCGCTACCGACGAGCACGAGCGCGGGGGCGGCGATCCCGGCGAGGACACCCAGGTCGCCGGGCAGCGCCTCGATCGCCCGCATCTCCCGCGGCCAGGTGTGGATCAGGTCGGTCGACTCCGACCACGCCGGGCTGCGCCGCAGGCCCGCGAGCACGGGCTCGGGGACGCCCACCATCTCCCGGAACGCCAGCGCGACCGCCGCCTCCCGGTCGCCCCGTGTGACCAGGTCGTCGAGCGCGTCGATCCGCTCGGCCGGCACCCGCGGACGTCCGACCGGCCAGGGCGGCTCGTAGAGCACGAGGGCGGCGGGCGTCACCAGACCGGCCGCGCCGAGCACGCAGATCGCGCCGCTGGAGTGGCCCGCCAGGGCGACCGGCCCGGGGAACGACGTCACCGCGGCGGCCAGGTCCTCGTACTCCCGCTCGAGGGCGTAGGGCGCGGTGTCGCCGGAGTCGCCCTTGCCGCGCCGGTCGACGAGCCAGCACGACCACCGACCCGCCAGGCCGGCGGCCACGGCCGCCCAGCGGGTACGCCGGGACGGGCCTCCCGGCACGAGGAGCAGGTCGAGGTCCCCGTCGGTCACCCGCTCGAGCACGATCTCGGTGCCGTCGGCGGAGACGACGCGACGCACGCGGTCGGCGCCCACCGCGGGGGACGTCGCGGGGGACGTCGCAGGGGACGCGGACACCTCCGTCACCGCGGGCTCCCGGACGGCATCGCGACGAGCTCGGTGTCGTGGTGGCGGTAGAGGTCGGCGATCTCCTCGGGCCCCGCACCCCGGCGCCGCAGGGCGTGCAGGCCCTCGACCAGCCGGGTGGCGCCGGGGGTGGTGACCACCAGGACGCGCGCCGGCTCCGCGGAAGGGTTGGCGAACCCGTGCGCCACGCCGCGAGGGACGAGGACGCAGGAGCCCGGTCCGCAGGTGGTGACCTCGCCGTCGAGCAGGAACGCCACCGAGCCGGCGAGGACGTAGAAGGCCTCGTCGTCGACGAGGTGGCGGTGCGGCGCCGGCCCCGGCGCGCCCGGGGCGAGCTCCGACTCGAAGACCGCGAAGGCCGCGGCGTCCGGCTCGACCTTCATCGCGAGGGTCGGGGCCGGTCGGCGGCCACCGCCGGGGCCGAGCACCTGGGACGACATGGCGACTCCCGAGGAATCGGGTACAGACACACTGTAGTGACCTGAGTGATACTGTTCCCGAATGGCCGGTGACGTCAAGGGGGCGCGGCGCCCGTACCGCTCACCGGTGCGCGCCGAGCAGGTGGAGGCCACACGACGGCGCGCCGTCGAGGCCGCCACGCGCCTGTTCGTGCAGCACGGGTACGCGCGCACGACGGTCACGGCCATCGCCGAGGAGGCCGGGGTCTCGCCGGAGACGATCTACACCTCGCTGCGCGGCAAGCGGGGCCTGCTCGAGGGCGTCATCGAGGCGGCGATCACGGGGCCGGACGGCGCGGTGATGCTGCACCAGCAGTGGGTCCACGAGGTCCGGGAGCTGCCCACGGCCGCCGAGCGGCTCCGGGGCTGGGTCGCGGCGAGCTGCCGCACCCTGGAGCGGACCAGTCCGGTGCACGCGGTGATCCGGGGCGCGGCGGATCGCGAGGAGTTCGCGGTCGACCTGCGCCGACGGCTCCTGGACCGACGGGTGGACGAGATCGTCCGCCTGGCCTCGGACCTGCTCGACGGGGCGCTCCCGGCCGGGATGACCGCACAGGAGGCGGGGGAGCGCTACGCGGCGCTGGCCAGCCCGGAGATGCACCACCTGCTCGTGGTGGAGATGGGCTGGTCCCCGGAGCGTCACCGGGAGTGGCTGACCGAGTCGGCCCTCGCCCAGCTCCTGGGCCCGGCGTGACGCCCCGCGAGGCCCGCTGACCCGCTGCCGGGGAACACTGCAGCGCAGTGGTACGTTGTGACCTGAGCGACCAGCTCGATGGGTGTTCTGCGTCCACCGAGCGGCAAGTGGAGCCCCGGCTCCCACCCGTCCGCCGCACAGGCGAGCGGGTTCCGGTCCGCCACCGTGGCACGTGGGTGTCGGGGTGGACGCGTCCCCGAGACGGGACGCGGGATCGGTCGACCGTGGGCCCTGCAGCCACCTGACGTGGCGCGGGGCCCGACGTTCATCGGGGCTCCTCGCGCCAGGGTCGCAGAGACAGTGTCACGGACCCGAGGAGAGCTCATCAGCACAGAGACCCGCATCAACGAGCGCATCCGCGTTCCCGAGGTGCGACTGGTCGGCCCCAACGGGGAGCAGGTCGGGATCGTCCGTATCGAGGACGCCCTGCGCCTGGCCCGCGAGGCCGACCTCGACCTGGTCGAGGTGGCCGCCCAGGCCCGCCCGCCGGTCTGCAAGCTCATGGACTACGGCAAGTTCAAGTACGAGAGCGCGCAGAAGGCTCGCGAGTCGCGGCGCAACCAGCAGCAGACGGTGATCAAGGAGCAGAAGCTCCGGCCGAAGATCGACCCGCACGACTACGAGACGAAGAAGGGTCATGTGACCCGCTTCCTCGGGCAGGGTCACAAGGTCAAGGTCACCATCATGTTCCGTGGCCGCGAGCAGTCGCGCCCGGAGCTGGGTTTCCGTCTCCTCCAGCGTCTCGCCGAGGACGTCGGCGAGCTCGGCTACGTCGAGGCGACGCCGAAGCAGGACGGTCGCAACATGACCATGGTGCTCGCGCCGAACAAGAAGCCGCAGAAGGCGCCGCGCGCGAACCAGGAAGCCAACCAGGACGCGCACGAGCCGGCGAGCTGAGCGGTCCGCACGACCGGCCGGACCCACCCCCGGGTGGGCGTCGGCCGGGATCCCGGGCGTCCGTACCGTCGTGAGAACCACGGTGCAGGCGTCGACCACCCCGGCAGGAGACGGAGCGCAGCGGAGCTCGACGATCGACTCCGGAGCATCCCGATCCGCACGAGGAGCAAGGACAGGACATGCCGAAGAACAAGACGCACAGCGGCACCAAGAAGCGCATCAAGGTGACCGGCACCGGCAAGCTGCTGCGCGAGCGGGCGGGCAAGCGCCACCTGCTGGAGAAGAAGTCCAGCCACAAGACCCGCCAGCTCTCCGGCAACGACGTGGTCGCGCCGCAGGACACCGGGCGCATCCGGCGCATGCTCGGCAACAGCTGAGCCTCACCGGTATCTGAGCCCCACCCCGGCCCCGGCCGACCCACCCCGGACGGATCACCTCCGCTCCCTGATCAGATCGAAGGCAGGACCACGTGGCACGCGTGAAGCGCGCGGTCAACGCGCAGAAGAAGCGTCGCACCACCCTGGAGATGGCCAGCGGCTACCGCGGTCAGCGCTCCCGGCTCTACCGCAAGGCCAAGGAGCAGACGCTCCACTCGCTGACGTACGCCTACCGCGACCGCAAGCAGCGCAAGGGCGACTTCCGGCAGCTGTGGATCACCCGCATCAACGCGGCGGCCCGCTCCAACGACATGACCTACAACCGGTTCATGCAGGGCCTCAAGCTCGCGGGCGTCGAGGTCGACCGCAAGAACCTCTCGGAGATCGCCATCTCCGACCCGGCCGCGTTCACCGCGCTGGTCGAGGTCGCCCGGGCGGCGGTCCCCGACGACAAGAACGCGAAGAACGAGGACGCCGCCTGAGCGAGCTCCTCACCGAACGCACGCCGCGCGTCGTAGCAGCCCGCAAGCTGCTGCGGCGCGCGGCGCGTTTCGAGGCCGGGCGTTTCCTGGTCGAGGGTCTGCGCCCCGTGCGGGACGCGCTGACCTGGGCCGAGGACGACCCGGGCGGTCATGAGAAGCGCCGCATGCACGACCTCTTCCTCACCGACGCGGTGGCCGACCGCCACCCGGAGCTGGGCGACCGGGCGGAGGCCGCCGGTGTGCGGGTCGCCCGTGTCACCGACAAGGCCGCGGCCGCCCTCTCCGAGACCGTCACGCCCCAGGGCGTCGCCGCGGTGTGCTCCACCGTCACGGTCGGCCTGGACGAGGCCCTCGCCGGCGACCCTCGCCTGGTCGCGGTGCTGGTCGGCGTGGCCGACCCCGGCAACGCCGGCACGGTCGTGCGCACCAGCGACGCCGCGGGCGCCGACGCCGTCGTGCTCGCGGGCGAGGCCGTCGACCCCCACAACGGCAAGTGCGTCCGGGCGAGCATGGGCAGCCTCTTCCACGTCCCCGTGGCGGTCCACCGCGACGTCGACGAGGTGCTCGACGCCCTGCGGGCCCGCGGCCTGACCGTGCTGGCCACCGCGGGCGACGGCGACACCGTGCTCGACGCGACCGCCGACGACCTGCTCGCCGGGCCCACGGCCTGGCTGTTCGGCAGCGAGGCCCACGGGCTCGACGACGCCGTCGCCCGCCGCGCGGACCGTCGCGTCCGCGTCCCGATCCACGGCCGGGCCGAGAGCCTCAACCTCGCCACCGCCGCCGCGGTCTGCCTCTACGCGTCGGCGCGCGTGCAGCACTGACGGGCGGGGCCGCTCAGAGCTCGCCGGGGGGCGCGAACCGGTAGAAGACCCCACCGGGCGGCGTGGCGGCGAGGAGCAGCCACACCGCGTGCTCGAAGGCGCGGGCCCGCGACAGGTCGCCGACGCGGACGGGGTCGTAGCCGGCGTCGCGGATCAGCGTCTCGGTGACCTCGACGGCGCCGTCGTCGGCGACGTACCAGTTGCTGGGGCGCACCCGCTGCTCGCGGACGCGGTCGAACAGGCTCGCGTAGTTCATGTTGAAGCTCTTGGCCACCGGCCCGCCGGTGGAGGCCTGCACCTCCTCGGCGTTCGACGGGACGTCGCCCGGCCGGTCGCCGAAGACGTTGGTCGCGTCGATGGCGATCTTCCCGGCGAGGCCGGTGACCTTCCCGAGCGCCGGCGTGACCTGATCGCCCGGCACGGCGACGAGGACGACGTCCGCGTCCGACGCGTCCCCGCCGTCCCGCCCGAGCTCCTCGACGTCGTGTCCCGCCGCGCGCCAGAGCCGGGCCAGCCCGCCACCGATGTTCCCCCGCCCGATCGTCACGATCCTCATGTTCGCTCTCCTCGCTGCCCAGCCGGTAGTTCACGTGTGAACGAAACGTACGTCCGGTTGGTTCACACGTCAACCAATCGCTAGGCTGCCGGTCGTGGACGAGGCGCGGTGGTTGGACGAGCGCGAGCAACGGGCCTGGCGCGCCCTGATGGTCATGCAGGACGGGCTCTCCGAGTTCCTCGACCGGCGGCTCCGCACGCGCTGCGGGCTCTCCGGGGCCGACTACGAGGTCCTGGCCCACCTGGCGGAGGCGCCGGAGGGGCGGCTGCGGCCCTTCGAGCTCGGCCGGCTGCTGCGCTGGGAGAAGAGCCGGCTGTCCCAGCACCTCGGTCGGATGGAGAAGCGTGAGCTGGTGACGCGCGAGCCGTGCGCCACCGACCAGCGCGGGGCCGTCGTCGCCCTCACCGATCGGGGCCGGGTCCTCATCGAGGCCGCGGCCCCGCAGCACGTCGGCGACGTCCGCGAGGTCCTCATGGACCACCTCTCGCCGGACGAGCTGGACACCCTGGCGACCATCGGCGACACCGTGCGCGCGAGGTTGGCGGCTCTCGGGCAGGGGTCGGGGCCGGCCGCCTCCGAGGGTTGATCCGGGAGGCGGTCGCGGAACGGGTTCGACCTGCTCCGATACCATCGTCGACGCACCCGAGAGCGGCAGGAGCGAGACCACCTCGATGTCCGGCACCAACGACCTCTACGACCCCAAGCAGGTCGCGGCGCTCGACCCCGAGACCCTCGACGCGGCACGGGCCGAGGCGAGCGCGGCCTTCGCCGGCGCGACGACGCTCGAGGCGTTGACGGCGCTCAAGCCCGCGCACCTCGGCGACCGCTCGCCGGTGCTCACCGCGCGCCGCGAGATCGGGGCGCTGCCCCCGCAGGCGCGCTCGGAGTCGGGCAAGCGCGTCAACGAGGTCCGGCAGGCGATCCAGACCGAGTACGACCAGCGCCACGCGGTGCTCTCCACCGAGCGCGACGAGCGGGTGCTGGCCGAGGAGGCCGTCGACGTCACCCTGCCCGGCGACCGGCACGCGCGCGGCAGCCGGCACCCGCTGACCCAGATCTCGGAGCGGGTCGCCGACATCTTCATCGGGATGGGCTACGAGGTGGCCGAGGGTCCCGAGGTCGAGTCGGAGTGGCTGAACTTCGACGCGCTGAACTTCCTGCCCGACCACCCGGCGCGCACGATGCAGGACACGTTCCACGTCGAGCCGCCCGAGGCCCGCCAGGTGCTGCGCACCCACACCTCGCCGGTGCAGATCCGCACGCTGCTCGCGCGCGACCTGCCGGTCTACGTGGTCTGCCCCGGCCGGACGTTCCGCACCGACGAGCTGGACGCCACCCACACCCCGGTGTTCCACCAGGTCGAGGGGCTGGCCGTCGACGAGGGCATCACGATGGCCCACCTCAAGGGCACGCTCGACGCGTTCGCCCAGGCGATGTTCGGCCCGGAGTCGGTGACGCGGCTGCGCCCGTCGTACTTCCCGTTCACCGAACCGTCGGCCGAGGTCGACGTCTGGTTCCCGGAGAAGCGCGGCGGTGCCGGCTGGGTCGAGTGGGGCGGCTGCGGCATGGTCGACCCGAACGTCCTGCGGGCCTGCGGCGTCGACGCGGAGAAGTACTCCGGCTTCGCGTTCGGCATGGGTCTCGAGCGCACCCTGCAGTTCCGCAACGGCCTGCCCGACATGCGGGACATGGTCGAGGGCGACGTGCGGTTCACCTCGGCCTTCGCGGTCGAACCGTGATCCTGGCTGAACCCTAGAACTGCTCCGCTCCGCCACCCCCACCCACGGAAGGTCCTGACCGAAGTGCGCGTCCCCGTCTCCTGGCTCCTCGAGCACGTCCAGCTGCCCCCGGACGGTGCTCCGCTGACGGCCGACGCCGTCGGCGAGGCGCTGATCCGGGTCGGGCTCGAGGTCGAGGACGTCCTCCCGATCCCCGCCACCACGGGCCCGCTGGTCGTCGGCCGCGTCGCGTCGATCGAGGAGCTCACGGAGTTCAAGAAGCCGATCCGCTACTGCCGGGTCGACGTCGGACCGGAGCACAACGACACCGAGGGCGACGGCGCGGGCACCCGCGGCATCGTCTGCGGGGCCACCAACTTCGTCGAGGGCGACCTCGTCGTGGCCGCTCTCCCCGGCGCCGTGCTGCCCGGCGACTTCGCGATCGCGGCCCGGAAGACCTACGGGCACGTCTCCGACGGCATGATCTGCGCGCTCGACGAGCTGGGCCTCGGCGATGACCACAGCGGCATCCTCGTGCTCCCGCCCGGCACCGCCGACCCCGGCGACGACGGCGCGACGCTGCTCGGCCTGGACGACGCGGTCCTCGACATCGCCGTGACGCCCGACCGCGGCTACGCGCTCTCGGTGCGCGGGGTCGCCCGGGAGCTCGCGTGCGCGCTCGACGCGCCCTACGGCGACCCGGCCCTCATGGGGTTCGAGCTGCCGACCCCCGACGGCGACGCGTGGCCCGTGCACCTGGACCCCGCGTCCGGCTGCCGGCGCTTCGTCGCCCGCCGGGTCACCGACCTCGACCCCACCGCCCCGTCGCCGTGGTGGCTGCGCCGTCGCCTCCTGCTGTGCGGGGTGCGCCCGATCTCGCTGGCCGTCGACGTCACCAACTACGTGATGCTCGAGCTCGGTCAGCCCATGCACGCCTACGACGCGACGAGGCTCAGCGGCGACATCGTGGTCCGCCGCGCCGGGGCCGATGAGAAGATCACCACCCTGGACGACGCCCAGCGCGCGCTCGACCCCGACGACGTCCTCGTCACCGACGACTCCGGGCCGATCGGGCTCGCCGGGATCATGGGCGGCGCCAGCACCGAGGTCGGGCCGGAGACCGCCGACGTCCTGCTCGAGGCCGCGACGTGGGACGCGCCGTCCGTGGCCCGCGCCGCGCGACGCCACCGCCTGCCCAGCGAGGCGGCCCGCCGCTTCGAGCGCGAGGTCGACCCCGCGGTCGCCCGGGCCGCCACCGATCGCGCCGCCTGGCTGCTCGCGAACTACGGCGGCGCCACGGTGTCGTCCGGCGTCACCGACGAGGGCCCCTTCTCCGACCCCGTGCCGGCCCCCGCCCCCGTGCTCATGGCCCTCGACCTGCCCGACCGCGTCGCCGGCACCCGCTACGAGCGCGGCGCGGTGGTGCGGCGGCTGAGCCAGATCGGCTGTGCGGTCGAGGTCGCGGGCGCCGATCCCGGGGGCAGCGGCGAGGCCGGCGTGCGCGCCACCCCGCCGACCTGGCGCCCCGACCTCACCCGCCCCGCCGACCTCGTCGAGGAGGTCCTGCGCCTCGAGGGCTACGCGGGCATCCCCTCGGAGCTGCCGGCCGCGCGCCCCGGCACCGGTCTCACGCTCGGGCAGCGCCGCCGTCGCCAGGTGTCGCGGGCGCTGGCCGACGCCGGGTACGACGAGGTGCTGCCGTCGCCGTTCGTCGCGCCGTCGGTGTTCGACGCGCTGGGTCTCGACGACGGCGACCCGCGCCGCCGCGCGCTGCGCCTGGCGAACCCGCTCGACGCCGACCGCGCCCTCATGGCCACGACGCTGCTGCCCGGGCTGCTCGACGCCGTGGTCCGCAACGTGTCGCGCGGCCTGCGGGACCTCGCGCTCTACCAGATCGGCCAGGTCGTGCGGCCCGGCGCCGACGGCCCGGCCGAGGCCCCGGTGCTGCCGGTGGACGCCCGGCCCGACGACGCGGCGTTCGCGACCGTGCTCGAGGGCCTGCCCGACCAGCCACTGCGGGTGGGTGCGGTGCTCGCGGGGGCGTGGGACCGGGCCGGCTGGTGGGGTCCCGGACGCCCCGCGGACTGGGCGGACGCGATCGAGGCGGCCCGCCTGGTCGGCCAGGTGTACGGCGCGGAGCTGACCGTGACCTCCGACCGGCACGCGCCCTGGCACCCCGGACGCTGCGCGGCGCTGCACCTGCCCGACGGCACCCTCGTGGGCCACGCGGGCGAGCTGCACCCGAAGGTGCTCGAGACCCTCGGGCTGCCCGCGCGCACCTGCGCGATGGAGCTCGAGCTCGACCGTCTCCCGCTCGTCGAGGCACGCCCGTCGCCGGCGGTGTCGCCGTTCCCGCCGGTGCTGCTCGACGTCGCGCTCGTGCTCGACGCGGCCGTCCCGTCCGACGCGGTGGTCACGGCCCTGCGCGACGGCGGCGGCGACCTCGTCGAGGACGTGCGGCTCTTCGACGTCTACACGGGCCCGCAGGTGGGCGAGGGGAACCGCTCGCTCGCCTTCGCCCTGCGCCTGCGCGCCCCGGACCGGACGCTGACCCTCGAGGAGGCGTCCGCCCGCCGCGACGCCGCCGTCGCAACCGCCGCCGAGCGCCACGGGGCGCGGCTGCGCTGACGCGTCCAGGCGCAGCGCACGAAGCAGCCATGGCGGCCACCGGGGGCGGCGACCACCGCGCGGAGATCGTGCGGGTGGCGACGGCCACGATCGCCCGCGACGGCCTCCCGGCGCTGCGCGTGCGGGCGGTGGCGCGCGAGGTCGGCGTCAGTCACGCGACCCTGCACTACTACTTCCCGACGAAGGCCGACCTCGTCGCCGCGGTGCTCCACGGCCTGATCTACGAGGGCATCGCCGTCCCGCTGGTCGAGCGCTCGACCGCGACGACGGCCCTCGACGAGCTGCGCGGGGTCCTGCACGGCGTGGTCGCGGGCTACGGCGACGACGCGCGCACGGCGGCCATGCTGGAGCTCCTGCGCCACGGCGACGCGGACGAGGTCGTCGCCTCCCTCGGGCGGTACATGGACCGGTGGCGGGGCTATCTCGTCGCGCTCGTGGCGCGGGGGCAGGCGGCGGGGGAGCTCCGCGCCGACCTCGATCCCGACGCCACTGCCGGCCTGCTCATGGAGTTCTGCCTCGGCGCCCAGACCCGCGCGCCCCTGCCGGACGGCCTCGCCGCCGCCGGCGTCGAGCAGCTGGTCTCCCTGCTCAGCGTCTGAACGGCAGCGTTCGGACGTCAGCGGCGTGGCGCCGCAGACGTCGGACGTCCCAATCAGGGGAGCACGCCGAGAGGACCACGCACTCGATCCGCGCCTGTCTACCACGTGGTTGACACCCGAGCGGACGCCGCGGCATTCTGTCTTCCAGTTGGTAGACAGGAGGACGGCGATGTCGGCTCGGACGTGGCGACAGCTGCTCGTGTGGCTGCACGTGGCGTCGTCGGTGAGCTGGATGAGTCAGGCCGCGGCGCTGGCCGTCCTGCTGTTCACGGCCATCGGGCCGGCGTCGGCGCCCGTCCGGGTCGGCGCGGCGACGTCGGCGAAGCTCCTGGACGCCACCCTGCTCGTGTACTCCGCGAACATCGCGACGGCGACGGGGCTGCTGCTGGCGGCCACGACGAGCTGGGGCTTCTGGCTGCACCGCTGGGTGGCGATCAAACTGGTGCTCACCACCGGGCAGCTCTACCTCGGCATCGGCATCCTGTCGCCGCGCATGGACGCGGCGGTCACCACCGTGACGAGCGGGGGTACCGCCGGCGTCGCCGGGCTCGGCGCTGCGGCCACGCTGATGGCGGGCGCCTTCGCCGTGCAGGTCTGGCTCTCGGTCGCGAAGCCGGGAGGGAGGACGCGTCGTGCCGCGACCGTCCGGCGCCCGGGTTCGGCGCCGGCGTGGCTGTTCGCCCTCGCGGTCCTCGCCCCGATCGCCGAGACGGTCCTGGGCGTCGCGGTCACCGGGCCCCTGCCGGTGCTGTCCCTGGTCGTGCTGACCGTCGCCGCCGTGCTCCGTGCCCGGGAGCGGACATCCGAGCCCCGGCCGGCCCTCACGAGCCCGAAGCGCCGACCAGCAGCCAGTCGAGCGTGACCTCGAGGTCGGCGCGGAGCTGGGCGGGGCTCAGGGTCGCGTCGTCGGCGGTCGCCAGGGCCGCGTAGCCGAGGGTGTGGACGATCAGCGCCCGCACCACGCGCCCGGCCGCGTCCTCGCCGACGCCGAGCCGCGCGAGCAGCACGGTCATCGCCTCGCCCAGCGCCCGCGCACGGGGGCCGCGCGCGCCCTGGCGCTCGAGGTAGGCCGGCACGAGGCCCGGGCGGGCGACGAGCAGGTCGAACGTCGCGAGCATGACGTCGCGGAGGCCGGTCGTCGGGTCCGCGTCGGCCGACGGGGGAGCGAGGGTGCCGAGCACGTCGTCGAGCAGGGCGTCGACGAGCGCGGTCTTGTCCGCGACGTGGCTGTAGAGCGCGTTGGGGGCGACGCCCAGCTGTGCGGCCACCGAGCGCATCGAGAGACCGGCCCGTCCGCGCTCGGCGAACACATCCCGCGCCGCGGCGAGCACGGCGTCGTACGTGAGTCCGGCACGCTGACCCGGGGTCCTGGGCATGGACGAACTGTACACCGTCCAGTACGCTGGACACCGTACAGTTCGACGGAGGGAAACGCCGTGATCACCAGCTCTGCCAAGGTCGGGACCGCCGCAGGTGTGCCGTTCGTCGTCGTGCCGCCGGAGAACGGGCCGCGTGCCGACGCGCCGGTGCTCGTCGGCTGGCACCTCATGGACGCGCCGCGCAGCGAGGCCGCGTTCGCCGCGGCGCTGCCGCTGGCCGGGCTCGACGCCTGGCGGGTCTACCTGGGCCTGCCGATGATGGGTGCCCGGCTGCCCGCGGGCGGGATGGACGAGCTCCTGGGCCGCGGGTACGAGGACGCGGTCATGCTCATGCACGGGCCGGTCAACGCCCAGGCGGCCGACGAGTTCGACGTGGCTCTGGAGGCGTTGCGCGCACGGTTCGGCGCCGCGGGGCCGCTCGGGCTCTTCGGCGGCTCGGCCGGCGCGGGCGTCGCGCTGGAGGTGGCGACACGGCGGGACGACGTGGCGGCGCTGGTGGCGCTGAGCCCCCTGGTCCAGCTGCGCCCGGTCGTCGCGATCCTCGGGGAGCTCTTCGGCGTGGACTACCGGTGGTCGTCCGAGTCCGACGCCGTCGCCGCGCGGATGGACTACGTCGCCCGGGCCGCCGAGCTGGGGGAGACGCCGGTGCGGCTGGTCGTGGGGTCCGAGGACGACGCGTCCGCCTTCCTCGGTCCCGCCCGGGACCTCGCGGCGGGCGCCGCCGGCCCCGCCGACGTCGTCGTGATCGAGGGCATGGGGCACGCGCTCGCCGAGGAGCCGGGACTCGAGCCGGCGCCGCAGACCGCGCACGCCGCGGAGGCCGACGCCGCCGCCGTCGCGTGGTTCCGGCAGCATCTCGGGGTGTGAGCACCCGGGGCGCCTCCGAGATCGGGCTGCTGCGGCTGGTCGCCCAACGCGTCGTCGGGACACAGGCGGACGACGTCGCCGACGTCGTCCGCCACCTCGGCGCCGTCCAGGCCCAGGACCTCCCGGGTGCGCTCCGGTCCGTGGCGCTCCGGACGGCGAGCCGGTCGCGGGCGGCGGTCGTCGCCGCCTGCGACGCCGGCGAGGTCGTCCGCAGCTGGCCGATGCGCGGGACGCTGCACCTCGTCCCGGCCGAGGACCTCGGCTGGATGCTCCCGCTCGGGACGCCGCGGGCCCGCGCCCAGGCCGCCCGGCGGCGCGTCGAGCTGGGCCTCACCGACGCCGACATCGACCGGGCCCGCGAGCTGGCCCTCCCCGCCGTGCCCGCCACCCGTGCCGAGCTCTTCGCCGTCTGGGAGGAGGCGGGGCTCGAGCCGGTGAAGGGCCGCGGCTACCACCTGCTGGCCGAGCTCGCCCAGACCGGCGTGCTGTGCTTCGGCCCGATGCGTGACGGCCCAGTCCGTGACGGCCCGGTGCGTGACGGCACCGAGCCCGTGATCGTCGACGTCGCGCGCTGGATCCCGGCGCCCCGCACGCTCGAGCGCGACGAGGCGCTGGGGGAGTGGGCGCGCCGCTACTTCCGCTCGCACGGGCCCGTCCCCGCCGCCGAGTTCGCGCTCTGGACCAGCCTGCCCGCGGCCGACGCCCGCACCGGCGTCGCGCTCGCGCGCCCCGACCTCGCCACGATGGACGTCGACGGCGTCGAGTACCTGCTGGACCCCGCCGTGCCCGACCTCCTCGCCGCGCACCGCCGCCAGGCCGTCGGGGTGCACCTGCTGCCGGGCTTCGATGAGTTCGTGCTGGGCTACCGGGGTCGCGACGACGTCCTCGACGCCGCCGAGCGCGACCGCATCGTCCCGGGCGGCAACGGGGTGTTCCGCTCCACCGTCGTCCACCGGGGCCGGATCGTCGGGACGTGGGCGGAGCCCCGGGGGCGGCTGGAGGTCACGCGGTTCCGGGAGACGTCGACGCCGTCCGACACCGCCGTCGCGCGCACGCACGCTCGGCTCCCGTGAGGACCGCTCGTCGCCGTTCCTGAGAGCCATGAGGGCCTCTGCTCCCCCGATCGGAGGATCACCCGACCGGTGACCGCGCGGCACGGGTGGATGGACGGCTCGCGGCGCGTTGCGTTCTCAGGTGGCGCCCCGGACATGATCGAGCTTCGTAGCGTGACCGAGTCGTGACCCCGGGGGCTCCCCCATCGCCCGGGCCGACCGCCTCGACCCCGATCGCGAGGAGATCCACGCATGTCCAGCGCGCCCGACGAGCCGCACCAGCTCGACCCGTCCCCGGACACGGGCGGCCGGTGGGCCACCGCGGACTCCGTGGTCGGGCGCGGGTCGCTGCTCGTCATCGGGCCGGTGGTCGTGGCGCTGCTGTGGGCGTTCGGCGCGCTGCCGGCGTGGGGCGCGGCCGCGCTCGGCGGCTTCCTCTGCGTCGTCGCGGTGGTCTTCCTCGTCCGGCTGCGCGGCGCGCGCACCGGCGACGGCGCCGAGGGGGCGCGCGTGGTCGTCGTCGGGGGCGGCTACGCGGGACTCGTGGCGGCGCGGGCGCTGCAGGCGCGGCTCCCCGGCGGCACGCGGGGCGGGCGCCACCTCGGCGCGGGCGACGCGGGCTCCGGCATCGCCGGCATCACGGTGATCGACCCGCAGGCGCACATGACCTACCAGCCGTTCCTGCCCGAGGCGGCGGCCGGCGCGATCGAGCCGCGCCACCTCACGGTGCCCCTGCGCCGGGTCCTGCGACGCTGCGACGTGATCACCGGGTCGGTCGCCGCGGTCGACGACTCCAGCCGCCGCGTGGTCGTCAGCCTGCCCGACGGCGGCACCCGCGAGCTCACCTACGACGTGCTCGTGGTCTCGCCCGGCACGGCCCCGCGCCGCCTGCCGATCCCCGGTCTCGACGACCGCGCGCTCCCGTTCCGTTCGGTGACCGACGCCCTCGCCCTGCGCGAGCACGTGCTGTCCCGCCTGGACGCCGCCGCCTCGACGACCGACCTCGCCGAGCGCCGGCGCCTGCTCACCTTCACGGTCATCGGCGGCGGCTTCGCCGGCCTCGAGGTGCTCGGCGAGCTCGAGGACATGACGCGGCGCGCCGCCCGTCACCAGCCCGCCTACATCGGCGAGGAGGTCCGCTGGGTGGTGCTCGAGGCGGCCGGGCGGATCATGCCCGAGGTCAGCCCGGCGCTCGCCGCCCGCGTGCACGCCCAGCTGCTGCGCCGCGGCATCGAGGTGCGGGTCGGCGCCAAGATCAGTTCCGTCGAGGGCGGGCAGGTCGTGCTCGCCGGCGGGACGACCTTCGCCACCGACACGATCGTCGTCGCGGCCGGCTCCGTGCCCAACCCGCTGCTCGAGCGCACCGACCTGCCCCTCGACGCGCGGGGCCGCGTGCGCTGCGCGACGACGCTGCAGGTGCGCGACCGCGCCCACGTGTTCACCGCCGGCGACTGTGCCGCGGTGCCGGACGTGACCGTCCCGACCACCCGCACCGGCGAACCGGCCACCACTGCCCCGACCGCCCAGCACGCCGTCCGCCAGGCCCGGCTGCTCGCGCGCAACGTCGACGCGTTCCTCTCCGGGCGCCTGCTGCGCGGCTACCGCCACAAGAACGCCGGCGCGGTCGCCGGGCTGGGGCGCCGCCGCGGCGCCGCGCAGATCGGGCCGCTGCGCATGACCGGGTGGCCCGCGTTCGTGCTCCACCGCGCCTACCACCTGTGGGCGATGCCCACCGCCGACCGCACCGTGCGCATCGCCCTGGACTGGCTCGTGTCCGGCCTGCTCGGCCGGGACCTCGTCGCCGTCGGCCGCCGCGACGCCGCCCCCGTGCCCGACGCCGACGCACCGCCGACGGTGGCCCCGCGCGTCGAGGAGGACGCGACCGGCGAGACCGGCGAGCTGCCCGTCCTCCCGGTCACCGGCGGCATCCCGACGTGGGGCGCCGACCCGTCCGCGACCGGGTCGCGCCCCGTCGTCCGCCGGGCCCCGGTCGACCCGGCCGCCGAGCCGCTCCGGAGCGCCACCGACTCCCAGGGCATCCCGGCCCTGCAGATGGCCGTGATGCAGTCGGGCGACGTCCCCGCCGTGCCGGACGCCGCGAAGGACGCCGCGCAGGAGCCGCACCCGTCGCTGCCGTTCGCCGAGCAGCACACGGTCGAGGGCGGCCCCGCCGACCGCTACCCGCTGCCCGCGTTCCGCGAGCCCAGCCCGTCGCTGTCGTTCGGGGAGCCGGTGGGCGACCCGAGCCCGTCCGGGTCGTTCCGCGAGCCGCACCCGTCGTTCCCGACGGACGCCCGCGACGAGTCGACGGGCGGCCCCCGCGCGCCGTACCCGTCGACGAGCAGGCCCCGCCACTCCCTGAGCGCCGACCACAGCCGCCGCAACTGAGACCGTCACCGGCTGGTATCGCTCGCTCAGCGAGCGACACCAGCCAGTGACCGCGGGAGAAATCGCCTGCGCGCCGCCACCGGTCGGTGGTGGCATGGCGCAGTGGACGTCGCGTTCTCGAAGCGCCCCGACGGCGGGTCGCTCGCGCTCATCGACCGGGAGGACGGGGTGCGGCTGCGGCTGCGCTCCTACGACCGCACGGGGGAGGTCCCGCACGACGCGGTCCACCTCATCGGCGAGCGCGCGCTGGGCCTGACCCGCGGGCTCTGGGGCTCCCTGCAGGCGGGCGCGCTGTTCGACAGCGTCGAGGTCGTGTCCGGCCGCCTGCGCCACGACCGCCGGCAGCGCTCCGACGCCGTCCGGCGGGAGAACGCGGCGGAGCTGCGGCTCGCCGAGACCGTCGTCGGCGTCCTCCAGCAGAGCCTCGACGGCGACGGTCCGTCGGCGAAGGCGGCGCTGGACCGGGCGTGGGGGATCACCGAGGCCGGCCCGAGCCCGTTCACGGCGGCGCAGGCCTCGGTCGCGGTCCAGGAGCTGCGCACGCTGCGGGAACGCTGGCGCGATCTCGCCCCGGACGAGACGATCACGTTCACCTGGCGGGCCGGGCGGCGCCGTCGCTGACCCCCTCGTTGCATGGATTTCCGTGAGCATGCATAGTGATGCGTATGCGCGTCGCCGTGGCCGGAGCCAGTGGGTACGTTGGGGGTGAGGTGCTGCGGCTCGCCCTGGGCCACCCCGAGGTCGAGATCGGGGCGGTGACGGCGGGGGAGTCCGCGGGCACCGCGCTCGGCGGCCACCAGCCCCACCTGCCCACCCTCGCCGACCGGACGATCGCGGAGTCCACGTCCGAGCAGCTCGCCGGGCACGACGTCGTCTTCCTCGCCCTGCCGCACGGGCGTTCTGCTGAGCTCGCTGCGCAGCTGCCGGACGATGTGCTCGTCGTCGACTGCGGCGCCGACCACCGGCTGACCGACCCGGCGGCCTGGCAGCGCTGGTACGGCGGCGAGCACGCCGGCGCCTGGCCCTACGGCCTGCCCGAGCTGCCCGGTGCGCGCGAGGCGCTGCGTGGCAGCCGCCGCATCGCCGTCCCCGGCTGCTACCCGACGGCGAGCACCCTGGCGTCCTTCCCCGCCGTGGCGGCCGGGCTCGTGCGCCCGGACATCAGCATCGTCGCCTTCTCCGGCACCTCGGGCGCGGGACGGGCCGCCAAGGCGCACCTGCTCGGCTCCGAGGTCATGGGCTCGGCCACCGCGTACGGCGTCGGCGGCGGGCACCGGCACACCCCGGAGATCGTCCAGAACCTCGCGACGGTCAGCCCGGAGCCGGTGCGGGTGTCGTTCACCCCCGTCCTCGCCCCGATGCCGCGCGGCATCCTCGCCGTCGCGAGCGCCCCGCTGGCCGACGACGCCGTCACCGAGGACCAGGCCCGCGAGGTCTACGCCAAGGCCTACGCCGCCGAACCGTTCGTGCACCTGCTGCCGGCCGGCGTCCAGCCCGCGACCAAGTCGGTGGTCGGGTCGAACGCCGTGCAGATCCAGGTCGCCGTCGACCCCGACGCCGGGCGCCTCGTCGTCACCGCCGTCATCGACAACCTCACCAAGGGCACCGCCGGCGGCGCGTTCCAGTCGGTCAACCTCGCCCTGGGGCTCGACGAGACCCTCGGGCTCGCGACGACAGGAGTGAGCCCGTGAGCGTCACCGCCGCCCGGGGATTCCGGGCCGCCGGCGTCCGCGCCGGCCTGCGGGCGCACGGTGAGCGCCCCGACCTCGCGCTGGTGGTCAACGACGGTCCGACGCAGGTCGCCGCCGGGGTCTTCACCCGCAACCAGGTCAAGGCCGCCCCCGTGCTGTGGTCGCAGCAGGTGCTCGTCGAGCACGACCTGCGCGCCGTCGTCCTCAACGCCGGCGGGGCCAACGCCTGCACCGGGCCCGACGGGTTCGGCGACACCCACCGCACCGCCGAGAAGGTCGCCGACGTCCTGCGCTGCGGGGCCATCGAGGTCGCCGTCTGCTCGACCGGCCTCATCGGCGAGCGCCTGCCGCTGTCGAAGCTCCTCGCCGGGGTCGACGCCGCCGCGGCGGAGCTCGCCGACGGCGAGGAGGCCGGCACCGCCGCCGCCACCGCCGTGCTCACCACCGACACCGTCGACAAGCAGGCCGCCCGCACCCGCCACGGATGGACGGTCGGCGGCTTCGCCAAGGGCGCCGGGATGATGGCGCCGAGCCTCGCGACGATGCTCGTCGTCGTCACCACCGACGCCGTCGTGGACGCCGCCACCGCCGACGCCGCCCTGCGCGCCGCGACGTCGACGACGTTCGACCGCCTCGACATCGACGGCGCCACCAGCACCAACGACACCGTCCTGCTGCTCGCCTCCGGGGCCTCCGGGATCGAGGCCGACGCCGCCGCCTTCACCGAGGTGCTCACCGAGGTCTGCGACGAGCTCGCGAAGGGGCTGCAGGCCGACGCCGAGGGCGTCACCAAGCGGATCGCCGTCACCGTGACCGGCGCCCGCGACGACCGCGACGCCCTGCTCGGCGCCCGCACGATCGCCCGCGACAGCCTCGTGAAGACCGCGCTCTTCGGCTCCGACCCCAACTGGGGCCGGATCGCCGCCGCGGTCGGGGCGAGCGAGGCGTACGTCGACCCGCAGAGCCTGAGCGTCACCGTGAACGGCGTGCTGCTCTGCGAGGCCGCTGCGGCCGTCGGCGACCGTTCGAAGGCCGACCTCTCCGGCCCGGAGGTCACCGTCGACGTCGACCTCGGGCTGGGCGACGGGCGGGCCACCGTGCTCACCACGGACCTGTCGCACGCGTACGTCGAGGAGAACAGCGCGTATTCATCATGATTCTGGCTTCGACATGACCGACATCGACACCGACCAGACGCTCACGTCCATCCCCGTCCCCGCCGACGTCCCCGACCGTCTCCACTCGGCTGCCGCCAAGGCCGGCGTGCTGGCCGAGGCGCTGCCGTGGCTGCAGCGCTTCCAGGGCGCGGTGGTCGTCGTCAAGTACGGCGGCAACGCCATGACCGACGACGCGCTGCGCCGGGCGTTCGCCGAGGACATGGTCTTCCTGCGCCTCGCCGGCATCCGCCCCGTGGTCGTCCACGGTGGCGGGCCGCAGATCACGAGCATGCTCGGGCGGCTCGGCATGGAGGGCGAGTTCCGCGGCGGCCTGCGCGTCACCACGCCCGAGACCATGGACGTGGTGCGGATGGTGCTCGTCGGCCAGGTCGGCCGCGAGCTCGTCGGGCTCATCAACGCCCACGGCCCCTATGCCGTCGGGCTCTCGGGCGAGGACGCGCGCCTGTTCACCGCGGCCCGGCGCACCGCGACCGTCGACGGCGAGGCGGTCGACGTCGGGCTGGTGGGCGACGTCGTCGACGTCAACCCGGCGGCGGTGCTCGACCTCGTGGCGGGCGGGCGCATCCCGGTGGTCTCGACGGTCGCGCCGGACGTCGACGGCGTCGTGCACAACGTCAACGCCGACACCGCCGCGGCCGCGCTGGCCGAGGCCCTCGGCGCCCGCAAGCTCGTCGTCCTCACCGACGTCGAGGGGCTCTACACCGACTGGCCGGACCGCTCGAGCCTGCGCTCGCAGATCGACGACACCGAGCTCGCCACGCTCCTGCCGAGCCTGGCCAGCGGGATGATCCCGAAGATGGAGGCCTGCCTGCGGGCCGTGCGCGGCGGTGTCCCGCGCGCCCACGTCATCGACGGCCGGGTCGCGCACTCGGTGCTGCTCGAGGTGTTCACCAGCGCAGGGGTCGGGACGATGGTCGTCCCGACGGACGGGAAGGAGGCCTGACGATGACGGCGATCGCCAAGGAGACGGCTGCAGCCGGTGAGGACCTCCGCCGTCGGTGGGCCGCCTCGCTCATGGACAACTACGGCACGCCGCCGATCAGCCTCGTGCGCGGCGACGGTGCGCGGGTGTGGGACGCCGACGGCACCGAGTACCTCGACCTGCTCGGCGGCATCGCGGTCAACCTGCTCGGCCACGCGCACCCGGCCGTGGTCGAGGCGGTGTCCCGGCAGGTCGCGACGCTGGGCCACACGTCGAACCTCGTCATCAACCCCCTGACCGTCGAGCTCGCGGAGCGCCTGCTCGGGCTGCTCGGCCACGAGGGTCGCGTGCTGTTCTGCAACTCCGGCGCCGAGGCCAACGAGACCGCCTTCAAGATCGCCCGGCGCACCGGGCGCCCGAAGATCATCGCCGCCGAGAACGCGTTCCACGGCCGGACGATGGGCGCGCTCTCGCTGACGGGGCAGCCGGCCAAGCGGACGCCGTTCGAGCCGCTCGTGCCCGGCGTGGAGTTCGTGCCCTACGGGGACGTCGAGGCGCTGCGCGCGGCCGTCGACGACGACACCGCTGCGGTGTTCCTCGAGCCGATGCAGGGCGAGGCCGGCGTCATCGTCCCCGCCGACGGGTACCTGCGCGCCGCCCGCGACATCACCACCGAGCGCGGCGCCCTGCTCGTGCTCGACGAGGTCCAGACCGGTGTCGGGCGCACCGGCCTGTGGTTCGCCCACCAGCGGACCGACGTCGTCCCGGACGTCGTCACGCTGGCCAAGGGCCTCGGCGGCGGGCTGCCGATCGGCGCCTGCATCGGGGTCGGGGCGGCCGGCGACCTCCTCGGCCCGGGCCAGCACGGCACCACCTTCGGCGGCAACCCCGTGTGCTGCGCCGCGGCGCTCGCCGTCCTCGACACGATCGCCTCCGAAGGGCTGCTCGAGCGGGCCACCGCCCTGGGTCGCGACGTCGCCACGCGGATCGAGGGTCTGGGCCACGGTCAGGTCGACCACGTCGACGCGGTCGGCATCCTCATCGGGATCGCCCTGCGCAGCCCGATCTCCACCCAGGTCACCGCCGCGGCCCGCGAGTCCGGCTACCTGATCAACAACGCCGTCCCGGAGCGGGTGCGGCTCGCGCCGCCGGTCGTGGTCACCGACGCCCAGCTCGACGGCTTCCTCGCCGTCCTGCCCGAGGTGCTCGACCAGGGCGCGGCCGCCGCGGAGGCGGCGGGCTCGTGACCACGACCGACGCACCGGTGCCACCCGCCGGCGAAGCAGGCCCGACGCGACGGAGGAGCGGCGAGGGTGCTTCCGCCTCGGCGGGATCTCCTGTCCGTCATCTGCTGCGCGACGACGACCTGACCCCGGCCGAGCAGGCCGAGGTGCTGGAGCTCGCCGCGGCGATGAAGGCCGCCCCGTTCGCCCGGACGCCGCTGGCCGGCCCGCGGGCCGTCGCGGTGGTGTTCGACAAGGCGTCGACGCGCACGCGGGTGTCGTTCGAGGTCGGCATCGCCGCCCTCGGCGGCACGCCCGTGATGATCGACGGGAACGCCGCCCAGTTCGGCCGCGGCGAGACGATCGCCGACACCGCCCGCGTGCTCTCGCGCTACGTCGACGCGATCGTGTGGCGCACGAGCACCGAGGAGCGCATCCAGGAGATGGCCGGCGCCGCGACGGTGCCGGTGGTCAACGCGCTGACCGACGGCTTCCACCCGTGCCAGGTCCTCGCCGACCTGCAGACGATCGTCGAGCGCCACGGCTGCACCGCGGGCCTCACGCTGACCTACCTCGGCGACGGCGCCAACAACATGGCCCGGTCGCTGCTGCTCGGCGGCGCCACCGCCGGCATGCACGTCCGGATCGCCGCGCCGACGGGCTTCACCCCCGACGCGGCGGTCGTCGAGGACGCCGGGGTGCGCGCCGTCGAGACCGGCGGCTCGGTCACCGTCACCGACGACCCGGGCGCGGCCGACGGCGCGGACGTGCTGGTCACCGACACCTGGACCTCCATGGGGCAGGAGTCCGACGGCCGCGACCGCGCGGTGCTCGAGCCGTTCCGCCTCGACGAGGCCGCGGTCGCCCGCGCGGGCGCCGGCGTCACCGTCCTGCACTGCCTGCCCGCCCACCGCGGGGACGAGATCACCGCGGGCGTCATCGACGGGCCCGCGTCGGCGGTGTGGGACGAGGCCGAGAACCGCCTGCACGCCCAGAAGGCGGTGCTGGCGTGGCTGCTGGAGCGGTCGCGATGACCGAGACCAGGGGCATCCCGAGGAGCACGCCGATGGGGAGCCGTGCCGCGCGCCAGGCTCGCGTCGTCTCGTTGCTCACCGAGCGCGAGGTGCACAGCCAGGCGGAGCTCGCGGCGCTGCTCGCGTCCGAGGGCGTCGAGGTCACCCAGGCCACGCTCTCGCGTGACCTCGACGAGCTGGGCGCGGTGAAGCTGCGCGGGGCCGACGGCGGTGTCGGCCGCTACGTCGTGCCCGACGACGGCAGCCCGGTGCGCGGCGTCGTCGGAGGCACCGACAGACTGTCCCGGCTGCTCGCCGAGCTGCTGGTCTCCGCCGACCACTCCGGCAACCTGGCGGTGCTGCGCACCCCACCGGGGGCCGCGCACTACCTGGCCAGCTCACTGGACCGCGCGGCCCTGGCCGAGGTGGTCGGCTGTATCGCCGGTGACGACACGGTGCTCGTCGTCGCCCGCGAGCCCCTCGACGGGGCAGGTCTCGCGGCGCTGCTGCGGACGTTGAGCACCCGGACGACGGCGCGGTCGTCCTCGACCATCGAGCGTGAGCAGGAAGAGGGAGAGCAGTGAGCGAGCGGATCGTGCTGGCGTACTCCGGAGGTCTCGACACCTCCGTCGCCATCGGCTGGATCGCGGAGGAGACCGGGCGCGAGGTCGTCGCGGTCGCCGTCGACGTCGGGCAGGGCGGCGAGGACCTGGAGGTCATCCGCAAGCGCGCCCTGGACTGCGGGGCCGTCGAGGCCGCGGTCGCCGACGCCCGCGACGAGTTCGCCGAGGGCTTCTGCCTGCCGGCGCTGCGGGCCAACGCGCTCTACATGGACCGTTACCCGCTGGTGTCGGCGCTGTCGCGGCCGCTGATCGTCAAGCACCTCGCCGACGCCGCCCGCGCCCACGGTGCCTCGACCGTCGCCCACGGCTGCACCGGCAAGGGCAACGACCAGGTGCGCTTCGAGGTCGGCGTCGGCGCGCTCGCGCCGGATCTCGACGTGATCGCCCCGGTCCGCGACTTCGCCTGGACCCGCGAGAAGGCGATCCAGTGGGCCGAGGAGCGCTCGCTGCCGATCGACGTCAACAAGCGTTCGCCGTACTCGATCGACCAGAACGTCTGGGGCCGCGCGGTCGAGACCGGCTTCCTCGAGGACATCTGGAACGGGCCGATCGAGGACGTCTACTCCTACACCGCGAACCCCGCCGAGCCGCGTGACGCCGACGAGGTCGTCGTCGGCTTCGAGGCCGGCGTGCCGGTGACGATCGACGGCCAGAAGGTCACGGTCCTGCAGGCCATCGAGCAGCTCAATCGGCGTGCCGGCGCCCAGGGCATCGGGCGGCTGGACATGGTCGAGGACCGCCTCGTCGGCATCAAGAGCCGCGAGGTCTACGAGGCCCCGGGCGCGATCGCGCTGATCACCGCCCACCAGGAGCTCGAGAACGTCACCGTCGAGCGCGAGCAGGCGCGGTTCAAGCGCCAGGTCGAGCAGCGCTGGGGCGAGCTGGTCTACGACGGCCTGTGGTTCTCGCCGCTGCGCCGCAGCCTCGACGCCTTCGTCGACACCACCCAGGAGCACGTCACCGGCGAGGTCCGGATGACGCTGCACGGCGGTCGCGCGGTGCCCACCGGGCGCCGCAGCGCGAAGTCGCTCTACGACTTCAACCTCGCCACCTACGACGAGGGCGACCTGTTCGACCAGTCGCTGGCCAAGGGCTTCGTCCAGCTCTGGGGCCTGCCCTCGAAGATCGCGGCGAAGCGGGACCAGGGCTGATGCCGGAAGGGTCTGCCCTCTGGGGCGGGCGGTTCGCGTCCGGACCGGACGCGGTGATGGCGGCGCTGTCGAAGTCGACGCAGTTCGACTGGGTGCTCGCGCCCTACGACATCGCCGGCTCCCGCGCCCACGCCCGGGTGCTGCACGGCGCGGGGCTGCTCACCGACGAGCAGCTCGAGGCCATGCTCGACGGGCTGCGCCGCCTCGCCGAGGACGTCGACTCCGGCGCGTTCCTGCCCGCCGAGGACGACGAGGACGTGCACACCGCCCTCGAGCGGGGTCTCATCGAACGGGCGGGGGAGGACGTCGGCGGGCGCCTGCGCGCCGGCCGCTCCCGCAACGACCAGATCGCCACCCAGCTGCGGATGTGGCTGCGCGACGAGCTGCGCGAGGTGGTGCGCGGCGTGGCGGGTGTGGTCGACGCGCTGCTCATCCAGGCCCGCGCGTACCCGGACGCCGCCATGCCCGGCCGCACGCACCTGCAGCACGCGCAGCCGGTGCTGCTGGCCCACCACCTGGCGGCGCACGCCCAGGCCCTGCTGCGGGACGTCGGCCGGTGCCGGGACCTCGACCGGCGCCTGGCGTACTCGCCCTACGGGTCGGGGGCGCTGGCGGGGACCTCGCTGGGCCTCGACCCGGCGGCCGTCGCCCACGACCTGGGGTTCGTCGACGCCGTCGACAACTCCATCGACGGGACGGCGTCGCGCGACCTCGCCGCCGAGGGCGCGTACGTGCTGGCCCAGATCGCGGTGGACCTCTCCCGGATCGCCGAGGAGGTCATCCTCTGGGCGACCGCGGAGTTCGGGTACGTGACGCTCGCGGACGCCTGGTCGACCGGGTCGTCGATCATGCCGCAGAAGAAGAACCCGGACGTCGCGGAGCTCGCGCGCGGCAAGGCCGGCCGGCTCGTCGGGAACCTCGCGGGCCTGATGACCACCCTCAAAGCCCTGCCGCTCGCGTACAACCGGGACCTGCAGGAGGACAAGGAGCCGCTGTTCGACTCGGCGGCCCAGCTCGCGATGGTCCTCCCGGCGATGGCCGGAATGATCAGGACGCTGACGTTCCACACCGACCGTCTCGCCGAGCTCGCCCCGGCGGGCTTCACGCTGGCCACCGACCTTGCCGAGTGGCTGGTCCGCCAGGGCGTGCCGTTCCGCCGGGCCCACGCCGCGGCGGGCGCCTGCGTCCGCGCGGCCGAGTCCCGCGGCGTGGGGCTCGACGAGCTCACCGACGCCGAGCTGGCCGAGTGCGACCCGGCGCTGACCCCCGACGTCCGCGCCGTGCTCACGGTCGCCGGCTCGATCGCCTCGCGCGACGCGCACGGCGGCACCGCCCCGAAGCGCGTGTCGGAGCAGCTCGACCGCGTCTTCGCCGCCGCGATCGAGGCCCACGCCTGGGCCGGGCGCCCGATCGACCGTCGCTGACGGTCACCCGGCTTCGTGTCAGCGACGGACCGTCGCAGACGTCGAGTCTGTCCGAATCGGGGGACACGCCGACAGGGCCACGCAGACGATCGGGCTGGGCACCTCGGGCTCACGGTCCGTGGTCGCGGTCGAGGCGCGCGACCAGGAACCTCGGGGCGACCCGCCGGTAGGCGTCGGTGACGATCTCGCCGACCTCCGCCCACTCCAGGCCCGGGGTGTCGAGGCGCATGCCGACCCACTCGCGCCCGCCGAACCGCGGGACGAAGTACTGCCCGGGGTCCGCGGCGATCAGCTCGTCGCGGGCCCCGGGCGGCGCCGCCGCCCGGAACGCGATGCTCCGCTCGTCGAGCCGGTGGCCGGCGGGATCCACGAACTTGACGAACGACCGCCGGCGCACGAACCACGTCGGCGCGCCGTGCGTCGGGCCCTCGGTCACCTCGGGGAGCGCCAGGCAGCGGCCCCGGAGCCCGCGCAGCAGGTCCTCCGTCCGTGTGGACGCGGTCATGAGCCCTCCTCGGCCACGCCCGAGGATGCCCGACGTCGTTACGCTCGGACACCGTGAACGGGGGACGGTGGGGTCGGCGACTCGCGGTCGTCGCCGCCCTGGTCGCCGCGCTCGCCGGATGCGCCGACCCAACCCCGACGCCGCCCCCCGCCGCACCCGTCCCGGCCGCCACACCGGCACCGTCGACCGACGCGATCGGCCCCCACGGCCCGACGGTCTCCAGCGACCCCGCGGCCCTGGCCAGGGAGATCGACACGGCCCACGCCACGATCGCCGACCCCGCCCGGCCGCCGCGCGAGGTCGCGGCCGCGGCCCGGACCGCCCAGGTCGCGTACGAGGAGCTCGCGTTCCACCCCGAGCGGCTCGCCCCCGTCCTCGCCGCCCTGCCACCGGGCCCCGCCGACGTCACGAACCGCATCGTCACCGCGGGACGGGACCTGCTCGCGATGGCGAAGGGCACCCCCGGCGACGAGCTCCCGGCGTGGCGCATCGCCGAGCCGCTCCCGCCCGACCGGCTGCGCGCCCTCTACGCCGAGGCCGAGCAGCGCTTCGGCGTCCCGTGGCACGTCCTCGCCGCGGTCAACCTCGTCGAGTCCCGGATGGGACGCATCGCCTCGCACTCCGAGGCCGGGGCGCGCGGACCGATGCAGTTCATGCCGTCCACCTGGGCGAGCTACGGGCTGGGTGGCGACGTCTACGACCCCCGCGACGCGATCCTCGGGGCGGCGAACTACCTGCAGGCCAACGGGGCCGACACCGCGACGGGCGTGGACCGGGCGCTGCGCCGCTACAACAACGACCCGCGCTACGTCCGCGCCGTGCGCGCCTACGCCGACGTGATGGCGTCCGACGAGCGCGCGTTCCTGGCCTTCCACGCCTGGGAGGTGTACTTCCGGACGACCTCGGGCCGCGTCCACCTGCCCGTCGGGTACGACGAGCCCCGCGCGATCCGGGCCGACGAGTACCTCGCGCGGACGGGGGCGCCGCGCTGACGGTGCGGCCACGCGGGGGAGGATCAGCGGCGATGACGCTGCTGGACGCCTCGGACCTGTCGGTCGACGTGCTCGAGGCCGCCCCCCGCCTGCTCGGCGCGGAGCTCGTCGCCGACACCCCCGAGGGGGAGGTGCGCGTGCGCGTGGTCGAGGTGGAGGCGTACCGCGGCGCGGACGACCCCGGGTCGCACTGCTTCCGGGGACAGACCCCGCGCAACGCCGTCATGTGGGGACCGGCCGGGCACCTCTACGTCTACTTCGTCTACGGCATGCACTTCTGCGCCAACGTCGTCTGCGTCACCGAGGGCGAGGCCGGTGCGGTGCTGCTGCGCGCCGGGGAGGTGATCTCGGACCTGGGACTCGCGCACGCCCGCCGCCCCACGGCGCGGGGACGCGACGCCGAGCTGGCCCGGGGCCCCGCCCGGCTGTGCGCCCTGCTCGGGCTCGGGCGCGAGCACAACGGCATCGACGTACTGTCCTCGTCCTCGCCGGTCCGGCTCGAGACCGGGCAGCGGGTGCCGGACGCCGAGGTCCGCACCGGTCCGCGCGTCGGCGTCGCGGCGGGCCAGGAGCGTCCGTGGCGGTTCTGGGTCGCGGGCTCCCGGGCCGTGACGCCCTACAAGGCGGGACGGGCGCGGGCCGACGGTCCCGACTGGTGAGCCCGCGCGCGAGAATGGCGCCGTGACCGCTTCGACCGGGGGCCCGCACCTCCTCGACGACCTCGCCTGGCGGGGCCTGATCGCCCAGAGCACCGACCTCGACGCCCTGCGCCGCGACCTCGACGCCGGGATGGTCACCCTCTACTCCGGGATCGACCCCACCGCGCCCAGCGCCCACATCGGGCACCTGCTGCAGTGGCTCACGCTCGCCCGGTTCCAGCGCGCCGGGCACCGTCCGATCGCCCTCGTCGGTGGCGCGACCGGCCTCATCGGCGATCCGAAGCCGACGTCCGAGCGGGTCCTCAACGACCGTGAGGTCGTCTCCGAGTGGGTCGACAAGCTCGGCGCGCAGCTGCGCCCGTTCCTGGACTTCGACGCGGGCGAGAACGCGGCCCTGCTGGTCAACAACCTCGACTGGACCGAGGGCCTCTCCGCGCTGGACTTCCTGCGCGACGTGGGCAAGCACTTCCGGGTCGGGCGGATGCTCGCCAAGGAGGCGGTGAGCCGGCGGATGGAGTCCGACGAGGGCATCAGCTACGCCGAGTTCTCCTACCAGCTGCTGCAGTCCTACGACTTCCTCGAGCTCCACCGCCGGTACGGCTGCACGCTGCAGACCGGGGGGAGCGACCAGTGGGGCAACCTCACCGCGGGCACCGACCTCGTCCACCGCGTCGAGGGGCGGTCGCTGCACGCGCTCGGGACACCGCTGATCACGAAGGCCGACGGCACCAAGTTCGGCAAGACGGAGTCGGGCACGGTCTGGCTCGACCCGAGCATGACCAGCCCCTACGCCTTCTACCAGTTCTGGATCCAGGCCGAGGACGCGATGGTGGGCACGTACCTGCGCGCTTTCACGTGGCTGGAGCGCGAGGAGATCGAGGAGCTCGAGCGGCTCACCGAGGAGAAGCCGCAGGCGCGCGAGGCCCAGCGGGCCCTGGCCCGGGCGGTGACGGCGCAGGTGCACGGTCAGCAGGAGGTCGAGCGGGCCGAGGCCGCGAGCCGCGCGCTGTTCGGACGGGGAGAGCTGCGCGAGCTGGACGCCGAGACGCTCGCCGCCGCGGTCGCCGAGATCCCGTCGTACACGGCGGAGCGCTCGGAGCGCCCCACGATCGTCGACATGCTCGTCGGGACCGGCCTCGCCACCGGGCGGGGCGCGGCCCGGCGCACGATCGCCGAAGGTGGCGCGTACGTGAACAACGCGAAGATCGAGACCGAGGACTGGGCGCCCGCCGACGGCGACCTCCTGCACGGCCGCTGGCTGGTCCTGCGACGGGGCAAGCGCAACGCCGCCGGGGTGGAGCTGGCCGGCGCCTGAGCCGTTTCGCCTGCTGGGCGCGGGGGAACCTCGGGTGACCAGGGACGACGCGCTGATCCACCCCCCGCGTGAGGGCAGGTTTCGGGCGTGTGTAGAGTTCTGGTCATCGCGAGATCAGGGGTTGCCCTCGGGCCTCGCGGAGAACTAGGCTAGGAAGGTCGCCTTCCGGAAGGTCTGGCCCTGTGGGTCGGCTTGTACGGTGGTGTGGTTGTCCTTTGAGAACTCAACAGTGTGCTGAATGTTTGGTGGGTTTTTCCCGTCGGCATCCGGGGTTTGTTGTCGGGTGTCGGTTTGGGTTTCTTTGAGTGCACCTGGTCTTGTTTGCCAGT
>NZ_JAQZAK010000019.1 GCF_028737265.1 Actinomycetospora callitridis
CCCCCGCCCCCGCCCCCGCCACGCTTGCCGCGCCGCCCGGCGCGATCTGCGCCCCGACGGTGACCAACCCCGGCGGCCGCAACAACTACGACGACGACGCCCCGCTCGACGTGCCGCTGGGCCGGGGCCTGGTGATCACGGGGATCGTGCGCGACACGGCGTGCCGTCCGCTGCCCGGCGTGCCGGTGCAGGTGTGGCTGCAGACCGCGCTGGGCAGTGAGCGCGAGAACCGCACGACGGTGCTCACCGGGCCCGACGGGCGCTACCGCGTGGACACCGACCCGGCCGTCGCCCAGTTCGGCGAGCCGAACGTCCACGTGGCCCACGACGTGAGCGGCCCGTGGCGCGCCGTCTTCCAGCGCCACGTCGTCGACTCCGAGGACACCCTGGCCGTCGTCGACCTCACGCTGGTGCCGTCGTCGTGAGCGCGGTCCGGGTCGTCGGGGCCGCGGCCGCGCTCGGCGGGGCGTTCCTCGTCGTCCTCGCCCTCGCGGGTCCCCACCTCGTCGGGGCGCCGGTGCTGCTCGTGGTGTCGACCCTGGCGGCGTGCCTCGCCGTCGCCGCGCTCGCGGTGCAGCCCTGGCTGACCCGGCGCCGCGTCGGGGTCCACGTCCGCGTCGGCGGGATCGTCGGGGTCCTGGTCGCCCTGCACGTCGTCGCCCTGTTCGTGGAGGACCCGGACGACGCCCTGTTCTCGATGTCACCCGACGGGCCCACGCGGGCGCGCATGGCCCTGTTCGCGACCGTGCTGCTCGTCGTCGTGACCCTGCTCGGGCTGCTGCGGCGGCGCCTGCGCTGGTCCCCGGCCACGTGGCGGTTCCTGCACGGGAGCCTCGCCGTGCTCGTCGTGGTGCTCGGCGTCGGCCACGCGGTCCTGATCCAGGGCGCACTCGACGGGTGGGGCACCGTCGTGCTGCTCGTGCTCGGCGGCCTCGGGGCCGTCGGCGCGGTGTGGCGGCTGATCGCGGTCCTGCGCCGGGCTCCCGGACCCACCACCCGCTGACCTCATCCCCGGCGGGTGAGGATCGCGCCCGGGCCCGGCGCAAGAGTGCACGCATGACCGAGGCCACCACCACACCCGTCGGCGGACTGCGCGCGGGGCGAGGAGTGCTCGCCGTCGCCTGCGTCTCGACGTTCGTGGTCAACGCGAACACGTCGGCCGTGAGCATCCTGCTGCCGTCGATCGCGGCGGACCTCGACACCTCCATCGAGCTGCTCCAGTGGGCCGTCACCGGCTACCTGCTGGTGGGCGCCGCGGTGATCGTCACGTCCGGTGCGCTCGGGGACATCCTGGGGCGCCGGAAGGTGTTCCTCGCCGGGCTGGCCCTCTTCATCGCGTCCTGTGCGCTGATCGCCCTGGCCGGATCGGGCGCGATGGTGGTGGTCGGCCGTGTCATCCAGGGAGCCGCGGGCGCGACGATCCTGGCGTGCGGCCTGAGCCTGCTCTCGGTCGCCTCGTCCGGAGGCCAGCAGATGCGCGCGGTCGCGCTCTGGGGCGCCGCCGCCGCGGCCGGCGCGGCCGCCGGCCCGCTGGTCGGCGGTCTCCTCGACGAGGCCACCGGGTGGCAGGGCCTGTTCTGGATCGACGCCGCCATCGCCCTCGCGTGCGTGCCGCTCACCCTGCGCACCGTGGCGGAGTCGTCCGACCCGAACCGGCCCCGCACGATCGACGTCGCGGGCACGGCCCTCATCGCGGGGATCCTCGTGCCGTTCGTGTTCGCCATGACCAAGGGCGCCGACTGGGGCTGGGTCTCGGTGCCGACCCTGTCCTGCCTGATCATCTCCGTGGCGGCCACCGTCGGCTTCGTCGTCGTCGAGGGGCGGGTGACCGCCCCGCTGGTCGACCTGCGGCTGCTCCGGAACCTGGCGCTGGTCGGCTCGACCCTCGCGATCCTCATCGGCGCCGGCGCGATCGCCGCCCTCGGGCTGCTGATGAGCCTGTACTTCCAGGATCCGGCCGGCCTCGGCATGTCGAGCCTCGCGGCAGGTCTGGCCTCGCTGCCGGTGGCGGCGCTCGTCATCCTCGTCGCCCCCGCGATCACGCCGCTGACGGGCCGCTTCGGCACCCGGCCGATCATCTCGGCGGGGTTCCTGCTGCTCACGGCCGGCTTCGCCGTGCTCGTGTTCGTCCAGCCGAGCTGGACCTACGCGACGTTCGTCCTCCCGCTCCTCGCGATCGCCGTCGGGCTGGGGCTGTCCAACGGCCCGGCCTCCGCGATCTCGACGTCGTGCGTCCCCCCCGCCGACGTGGGCGCCGCCTCCGGCATCTCGAACATGGCCCGCTACGTGGGCGGTGCCGTGATGACCGCCGTGGCCGCCGGGATCTACGGCAACGTCGGGCTGGCCCGCGAGGGCGAGGGCGCATCGCCGGAGGACGCGCTCGCGAGCGGCTTCGCCGCCGCCTCCCTGGCTCTGGCGATCTTCTCGGCGACGGGGATCGTCCTCGCCGTCCTCGCCCGCCGCCGCGCCCGCCGTGGACCGGCCGTCGTGGAGTACGCGGCGGCGGCCGCCGCCACCACCCACACCGTGCCGGTGCAGGAGGTCGCGGCGGACGCCGGCTCCCCGGTCCGCTGACGGCGCGTCAGGTCGGGAAGACGGTGGCCCGGTCGTCCTCGACGCCGACGACGGTCCGGCCGTCGGTCTCGGCCTGACGGAGCGCCGCCTCCGCCCCGCCGGGCCTGTGTACGCGAACTCGCGATCGCGCCCGGAGCACCGTCGCGCGCGACGGGTGAACCGGCGATCTCCGGCGCTCCTCCGGGTACTGTCGCCCCCCGAGAGAGCCGTCGGCGACCACGGGTGGGGGGCGCATGGCACGCCCTCCGCGGACGAGGGAGCGGTCCGTCGACGGGACGGGATCCGCACCCGCCGCCACGGGGCCGGGCGACCCGGCCAAGTTCGCCGTCCCCGTCGCGACCCACGTCATCGAGCGGCCACGGCTGCTCGCCCGGATCGGCGAGGGAGCGGCGGGCGGGGCCACGGTGATCGCGGCCGCGGCCGGGTGGGGGAAGTCCCTGCTCGTCGGCTCGTGGGTCGCGCAGGGCGCCGACGGTCGCGCGGTCGCGTGGGTGAACCTGGACGCCGGCGACGACGACGTGCGCGCCTTCTGGACGACGGTGGCCGCCGCGCTCGCGACGGTCGCCGGCGACCGCGCAGGGCCGGCGCTGGCACGCCTCGCGCGGTCACCCGTGGGCGTCGAGCTGCCCGGAGACCTCGTCCACGCCCTCGAGCAGGCCGACCGCCCGCTCGTCCTCGTGCTCGACAACCTCCACGAGGTGACGTCCGCGGAGGTCCACGCCGGCCTGCTGCGGCTGGTGGAGCGCCCGTCCCCGACGCTCTCGCTGGTGATCACGACACGGCGCGACCCGCCGTGGCCCCTGTCCCGCCTGCAGCTCACCGGGCTCGTGACCGGGATCCGGGCGGCGGACCTCGCGTTCCGCCCCGACGAGGCCGCGGCCCTGTACGCCCAGCTCGGGGTGGAGCTCCGCGCCGAGCAGACCGAGCGCATGGTGGAACGGACCGAGGGCTGGGCGGCGGGGATGCGCCTGGGCGCCCTGCACCTGCACGGCGCCCCCGACGTCGGCGCCGCCGTCGCCACCTTCTCCGGGGAGGAGCACGGCGTCTCCGGCTACCTCCTGGAGGAGATCCTCGCCCGGCAGCCGCCGGACCTCGTCCACTTCCTGACCACGGTCAGCGTCGTGGACGTCGTCTGCGTCGACCTGGCCGACGCCCTGACCGGCGGCAGCGACGGTGCCGCGGTGCTCGCCGACCTCGCCGCCTCCCACCTCTTCGTCCAGGCGCTCGGCCGCCCGGGTCGCTGGTACCGGCTGCACCGGCTGCTCCTCGACCTCCTGCGGGCACGCCCGCTCCCCCGCCGTGAGAGCCGGGACCTGCACCGCCGCGCGGCCCAGTGGTTCGCCGACCAGGGCATGACGCTGGAGGCGCTGCGCTCGGCGGTCCGCGGGACGCTCTGGCCGCGGGCCACCGAGCTGGTGAGCCGGCACCTCCCCGGCCTCGTCCTGCGCGGCTCGGCGCGGGAGCTCGAGCGTGTCCTGGACGGTGTGCCCCGCGACGTGCTGCTCGCCCGTCCCGAGCTGGCCACCGCGCTCGCCGCCGCCCGGATGATCCAGGGCCGCCCGTCCGGGGTCGAGCAGCTCCTCGAGGTCGCGCGCACGGGCTCGCGCGACCTGTCGGGGCCGCGCCGCGAACGCCTGCACCTCTACCACGACCTGATCCTGGGTGGCCGGGCCCGGGTGGCGGGTGACCTCGCGGCGGCGTCGGAGGCGTACTCCCGGATCCCTCTCGACCCCGTGGCGCTGCGGGCGCTGGACATCGCCGAGACCGGGACCGTCCTGGACCTCGTCCGCAGCAACCTCGGCACCGCGGAACTGTGGACCGGCGATCCCGTGACGGCCGAGGCCCACCTCCGCGAAGTCGCCGATCGTCCCGGTGAGCCGCTGTCCCTCCCGCCGCTGAACGCCGTGGCGCACCTCGCCCTGCTCGCCTGCGATCGCGGCGACCTCGTGGAGGCCGAGGAGGCCGCCGCGTCGGCAGTGGCCGTCGCGGAGGCGGCCGGGTGGACGAGGACGTTCCAGATCGCGCCGGCGTTCCTGACCATGGCGCGCGTGGTGTTCGACCGCGGCGACCTGCCCGTCGACACCTGGCTCGGACGCCTGGCCGAGGTGGAGGAACACGCCCCGGAGCGCCACGTCCGGCTCGCCGGATCGCTCGTCCGCGCGGCGCGCCACGAGGTGGCCGGTGATCCCGAACGCGCCCTCGGGGAGCTCCGCGCCACCGAGGAGCGCCTCGGCGGGTGGGTCCCCCCGCGGCCCCTCTTCGAGCAGTCGCTGCTCGTCCGGGCCGGACTCCACGCGCAGGCCGGCGACGTCGCCTCGGCCGGCGCTCTGCTCGACCAGGTGGGCCCCCCGCGCACCGAGGCCGGTGCCGTCCTGCGCGCCCGGCTCCTGCTCCGGCGGGGAGAGCCCGCCGGCGCCCGGGAGGCGCTGGAGCAGGTGGTCGGCCCGCACCCGCGCGTGCGGGTCGGCGCGGCCGTGGTCGGGGCTCTCCTCGCCCACGCGGACCGTGACGAGGACCGTGCCCTCGCCCTCCTCGAGGACGCCCTGCTCGCCGCCGCGCCGGTGGGCCTGCGTCGACCGTTCCTCGCCGAACCGGACCTCGCCGCCCTGCTGACGCTGCGGGTGGAGCGGGGAGGGGCTGCGGGCACGTTCGCCGAGGACCTCGTCGAGCGGATGAGGCCGGCGTCCGCCGCGGCAGGAGAGCGACGAGGCATCGTCGACCCGTTGACCGACCGTGAACGCACCGCCCTGCGCTACCTGGCGAGCCCCCTCTCGAACGCGGAGATCGCCGGCGAGCTGTACGTCTCGGTCAACACGGTCAAGAGCCACCAACGGGCGGTCTACCGGAAGCTCGGGGCCGCCGGTCGACGGGACGCGGTGCGCCGCGCCCACGCGCTGGACCTGTTCTGATCTCGTCACGGTCGGGGTGGGACGGCGCAGGGTCGGGAGGCGAGGCCTCGACGCGCGTCGCCGCCCACGCCGTCGCGAACAGGACCAGGCGCGCGCTCAGGTAGATCGCCACCAGCAGGCCGAGGACCGGCCCGAACACGAGGCCGGCCGGGGAGCCGGTGACCCAGCCGAGGTAGACGGTCCCGACCCGCCGGATCGCCTCGAAGCCGACCGCGGCCAGGAGCGCGGGGCGGACGGCACGTCGCAGGGGCAGCCGTTCCCGGGGCAGGCGCGCGATCACCCAGAGCAGGACCACCAGGTTCGCGGCGAGCGACAGCGCCAGCGCCATCGTCGCCGCGACGATCGTGCGGACCCAGCCGGCGCCCTCGTCGCCGGCCACCGTCCCGGTGAGGGCGTCGCCGAGAGCGGTCAGGCCGAGCGCGACGGCCAGCACCAGGGCCAGACCGAGGAGGGCGACGCTGTCGGAGAGGGCGCCCGCGAGGTACGGCGGGCCCGCGGTGCGCTGACCCCACTGGGCGGACAGGGCCTCGCGCACCCGGTACATCCAGACGAGTCCCGTGTACACACCCAGCACCAGACCGAGCACGCCCACGGTCTCGCTCTGGCGCAGGGCCTCCGCCACGAGCTGGTCGACCGTCGCGGCGAGTCCGGGCCCCACGGTCGCGACCACCGCCCGCTGGAAGTCCTCGAGCAGCTCGGGGTCGCCGAGCAGGACGCGTCCGGCGACAGCGAAGGCGATCATCAGCAGCGGGACGAGCGCGACGACGCTGAAGTAGGTGATGGCGGCGGCGTAGTGGTCGCCGTGCCGCTCGAGGTACTGCACGGCGGCCCGCACGAGGTGGTCGATCCACCCGTGGCGTCGGAGCCGCCCCAGACCCAGGAGCTCGCGATCGCGCTCCGGGTCGCGCGCCGGCGGTGGGCCGGCGCCCTCGGTCCTCACTCGACGCGGTCGGCAACCGCCGAGACGACGGTCTGGGCACGCTGCCGGGCCTCGTACCGCGCGAGGATCTCGCCGATCACACCGATGAGCAGGCCCCACGACGCGACGACGAAGAGCCACGTGCCGGCCCGTGTCAGGGCGGGAGACAGGAAGAAGAGGCTGCCGATGACGAACGCGACGTTGCCGAACAGGGCGACGCCCATGTGGACCCAGGGGATGTCGTGGGCGTAGCGGCGGATGTGCCGGACGTAGATGAAGAGCAGCATGATCGCCTCTCGCGGGCCGTGGGCTCAGGTACCGGGGTCCGGGGTCCGGGGTCCCGGGGGTGTCAGCTCGTCCCGGATGGACTGGGGCAGCCGGGGACGCCATCCGACCCCGAGCAGGACCCCGATCGTCAGGAGCAGGACGATCAGCGCCTGGCCCGGGAGCCCCAGCCAGAACAGACCGACGATCAGCAGCAGCCCGACGACCGCGACGGCGAGGTACGCCCGCGACCGGCGGCGTCCGCCGCCCGACGCGCGGTGCCATCGGCGCGCGAAGGAGGGGTCGTCCGCGGCCAGGGCCCGTTCGGTCTCCGCGAGCACCGACCGTTCCGCGTCGTCGAGCGGCATCGTGGACTCCTCTCCCGGCTTCACCCGGGTCCCGCGCCGATGCTCCGGCGCTCCACGAGCGTCGCGCCCCGCGCCCGCGAGCGGGTCACCCGGCGGAGATGAATCAGGCCGCCTCCGGGGCGGGCGCGACGCGGGGGCCGGGATCGGGCAGCCGGAGCGTCACCAGGTAGGAGACCACCACCGCGACGATCACGAGCGGCATCACGGTCAGGCCGTCGGCGCCCAGGAAGAGCGTGGCCAGCAGGACCGAGGTCAGCGGCAGGCGGAGCATCCCGACGGTCATCGCGCCCATACCGATGGCGGCCCCTGACAGGGCGTCGAGACCGGGCAGGTGGGCCAGGGCGAGGCCGCCGGCGGCCCCGATGAACATCGCCGGGAACGTGGGCCCGCCGCGGAAGCCGGCGAGGGCCCCCGCGTAGGCGAGCCCCTTGCACGCGATGAGGAGCAGCAGCGCGCCGACGCCGTAGGCGGCGGGATCCCGCAGCAACGGGCCGAGGGCGTCCTGCCCGGAGAACAGCACCTCGGCGACGGCATGGCCGGTGACCCCGGCGTAGAGGATCGCGAGCGCCGCGATGCCCAACCCCAGCACGGGGGTCAGGACCAGCGCGCGCCGCACGATCAGCGGCCGCACCCAGAGCGCGGCGGAACGGATCACCCAGCAGAGCAGGGCCGCGACGCCGCCGGCCGCCACGGCCCACCCGAGTGCGCCGGGGGTCGGGTCGCCCGCGGGCGGCAGGCCGGAGACGGCGAGCGAGAAGGTCCCGAAGCCGGTCCAGGAGCCGAGACCGACGAAGACCAGGGACCCGATCCCCGCCCCGAGCAGCCCGGGGACCAGCACCATCGTCGCCGTGGCGCCGCCCAGCCCGGCCGCCTCCATCATGAGGAAGGCCGCCGCCAGCGGGGAGCCGAACAGCGTGCTCACCGCGGCGAAGCTCCCGGTGGCCGCGACCACCGAGGCGACGCCGGCCGGCACGTTCCCCCGTCGGGCGAGGCGGACGGCCAGCACGGCGAGCCCGCCACCGAGGGCGATCAACGGCGCCTCCGGCCCGACGACCACGCCGAGCCCGATGCTCGCGAGCGCCGCGGCGGCGATGCCGCCGAGCTCGCGCCCGGCCGGGTACCCGCCGGCGTGGAAGCCGTCGGCCGGGGACTCGCCCCCGTGGCCCGGCAGGAACCGGATCACGGGGGCGACGAGCACGCCCGCCACCCCGAGCGGGACGAGCGGCCACCACAACGGCGGTGCGGTGTACCCCAGCGCGAGCGGCGCCGTGGTGAACGCCCAGGTCTGGACCGCCGCCGTCAGGAGGAGGAACCCGTAGGCGAGGGCCGAGATCGGGACCCCGAGCACGGCAGCCAGGCCCAGCAGGCCGAGATAGCGACGCGACCGCAGCACGTCCATCGGCGCCATGGGCGCTTCCGCACTCGCCGGCGGCGCGACCTCAGCGGTCACCTGTCACGTCCTCTCCCCCGGTGCTTCCCCCGGCTCCGACCCGACCCGTCAGACGGCGTGCGCCTCGGAGAAGACCTCGCGGAGCTGGGCCTCCTGCTCGGCGGAGAGGTTGGTGTGCAGGAGCTCGCCGTCCACGCCCCGGAAGGCCTCGGCCACCTTGTCCGGCACCCCGTCGGAGGTCAGCGCGAACAGCGCGGAGGTCCCGGGCGTCACCTTCTCCCGCACCTCCTTGATGAAGTCGTCGTCGATCCCCACGTCGGCCAGCGAGGCGGACGCCGCGCCCATCGCGGCACCCACGAGGAGCCCCAGGATCGGGACGAAGAAGATCAGCCCGAAGAGCAGGCCCCAGAAGCCGCCGCCGAGGGCGCCTGATCCGGCGAGGTTGTTCAGCTGGCGGGTCTTGGGCTTCTTCGCCCCGTCCACCCACGAGACGACGGCGCCGTCGTGGATCCTGATCGCCTCTTCCCGCTGCAGGCGCTCCAGGATCTGCAGGGCCTCGTCGGCCCCCACGGCCGTCGGGAACTTCACCGCGGTCAGTGTCGCCATCGATCTACCTCTCGTCGCGCCGTGCGGAGCCCTCGAGGGCACCGCCGTCCGACAGCGACTCTCGGCCGGGACCCGCCGCCTGGCATCACCTCATCGGGATGAGTCGGGAGACGTCGGCAGGCCGGGAGATCGCGTCTCCTCCGCGGCGGGGGAAGCGGTCGTCGGTGCACGCCCCGGAGGCTGGGCCGATGCGCGTGGTGGCGGTGTCGGGTGCGGACATCGATCGCATGGCCGACCGGCTCTTCCTCGAGGGACGGCGCAAGCAGTCGGCCTTCTGGGTGCTGCTGACGCTGGCGGCGATCATCGCCGGCGCCGGGGTCGTCGCCGACTCCGACGCCACGGTGATCGGCGCGATGATCGTCGCGCCGCTGATGACCCCGATCCTCGGCACGGCCCTCGCCGTCGTCCTCGCCGACCGGGCACGGATCCTGCGGGGCGTCACCACCGTCCTCGCCGGGGCCGCCCTCGTCGTGGCGCTCGGGTTCCTGCTGGGGCTGCTCGTACCGGAACCGGTGGTCGCCGCCACCAACTCCGAGGTCGCCTCCCGGGTCAGCCCCGACCTCATCGACCTGGTCGCCTCGCTGGCCACGGGCCTGGTGGGCGCGTTCGCCCTGGTCCGCGACGACGTCTCGGACACGCTGCCGGGCGTCGCGATCGCGATCTCGCTCGTGCCGCCCCTGGCCGTGGTCGGGCTGACGCTCGAGTCCGGGGAGCCCGGCCAGGCCCTGGGCGCCCTGCTGCTGTTCGCGTCGAACGTGGCGGCGATCGTCGCGACGGGCACCGGGCTGCTCCTCGCCTACCGGCTCCGGCCGGCCGCGGAGGCGGCCGGTCGACCGGTCGGCCGCCTCGGGCGCGGGACGATCGCGGTCGTCGCGGGCTTCGTGGTGCTCGTCGCCGTGCCGCTCGCGGCGGGCAGCTACCAGGTCTACCGCGACGCCACCACGGTCGCGGGCGTGCGTCCCGTGGCCGAGCAGTGGGCGGCCGGGGCCTCCGCGCAGATCGTCTCCGTCACGGGGACCGCGGCGGCGATCCGGATCGACGCCCTCGGCCCTGCCCCGGGCCCGGACGTCGTCCCGTTGCGCCAGGCGCTCGACGCGGCCGGCTACGCCGACGTCCCCGTCGAGGTCTCACTCGTCCTCGGCGGCACCCGGAGCCTCCCGGCCGGCGGATGAGCCCGGCGGTCAGGGCGCCGTCCCGTTGAGGCGTCCGCGGCCGCGGTCGACGGCGCTGAGAATGGTCCGCACGACGAAGCCCAGCAGGAGCAGGTTGGCGAGCATCTGGAGGGTCACCACGACGCGGGCGGCCGTCGACACCGGCGAGATGTCCCCGAAGCCGACGGTCGCGAACACCGTGACCGTGAAGTAGACCGCGTCGGTGCGCGCCATCGGCTCGGAGAACGAGGCCGGGTCCACCTGGGACAGGACGGTGTAGGTCCCCGCGAACAGCATCAGGAACAGCGGGAGCGCCACCGCCAGGGTCTCGAGGGCCCGCAGCGACGGGTACGGCGAGCGCGCGATCCCCCGCACCTGCCAGGCGATCAGCGCGCCCAGGACGGCCAGCCCGGCGACCAGCCGGAGGAGGGTCCCGACGTCCACGGCCATCCGCAGCGGGACGACGTAGAAGACCACGACGATCAGGACGGCGTAGACGAGCGCCCGGGCGAGCGCGACGGCGGCCCGCCCGCGGGGGGGCGCGTGGGTGGTGGTCACCCCCGCACCCCCGGACCAGCTGTCACGGGGTGACCTTCTCGGGCGGCGGCACGACCGCGCCGTCGACCTCGTCGGCGATCTCGTCGGCCTCGTCCTCCTCCGGCTCCCCCGGATCGGACCGGATCAGGGCATCGGCCCACCGCGCGCCCGGGTCGATGTCGACGAGCAGGGCCTTGGCCAGGAGGGTCAGCGGGATCGCCAGCAACGCCCCCAGTGGACCGAGCACCCAGGCCCAGAACAGCAGCGTCACGAACGTGACGGTCGCCGAGAGACCGACCGAGTCGCCGATGAACCGCGGCTGGATCAACGACTGGATGACCACGTTGAGCAGGCTGTAGACGACGATGACGATCACGAACAACGACCACCCGCCGGTCAGCAGCGCGAGGATCGCCGGGGGGATCAGCCCGAAGATGAAGCCGATGTTGGGGATGTAGTTGGTGATGAACGCCAGCACTCCCCACAGGATCGCGAGCGGCACACCCATGATCTCGAGGGCGATGACGTCGAGCACCGCGACGATCGCGCCGAACACCGTGGTGACGAAGAGGTAGCTGCGGGTGCCGCGCGCGAAGGTGTCGAGGGCCCCGACGATGTGCGGACGGTCGCCGGCGATGCTGTCGAGTCGCTTGTCGAAGGTGGCGGCGTCGGCGATGAAGAACAGCAGCAGCGCGAGGATGAGAACGATCACGCTGGCCAGGCCCGAGACCCCGGCGAGCACGCCGCCGACGAAGCCGGCGACGGAGTTGAGACTGATGCCCTGCGTGGCGGCCTGGATCTGGGCCGGCCCGACGCCGAATCCGGCGAGCGTCTGCCTCAGACCGTCGAGCATCGTGTCGAACTGGGCGCTGTACTGGGGCAGCACGGTCGCGAGCTGGCCGACCGAGACGATGAGCACCGCGGCCAGGGCCAGGAGGCCGACGTAGACGACGATGATCAGCATCAACGTGGCGACCCACGTGGGCCAGCCCTTGCGCCGCGCCCACCGCTGCACGGGATGCGCCGCGATGACGATCATCAAGGCGAGGAACAACGGGCCGATCAGCCAGGCGGTGGCCCGCATCCCGGCCACCGCGATCACGGCGGCCGCGATGCCCAGCAACAGGGTCAGTCCGCGCGGGAAGCCCCCGGGCGCCACGGGCGCGGACTCCCGCTTCGGGCGGTGCCGACCGTTGGACGGCGGCGTGTGAGCGGGTTCGAGTGGGTCCGCTGAGGGCCCCACGCCTTCCAGCGGTGTGGTCATGCCCCTCAGTGTGGGCAGGTGCAGCGATCTCACATCACCTGGAACAGATGATTCCGAGCCCCATCTCGGGATTCATCTGTTGCGGGTGAGTCGCGCGTGGCCGACGCCGACCACGCTGTCCGCGGTACTCGGGTACGGACGACGTCCCGGACGGGGGGCGCGTGCACACGAGAGGCAGTAGGACCCGCCAGCGGGTCGGCGTCCTCGCGGCGCGCTATGAAGACGCGCTGGTCCTGCGCGTCTCGCGGCGCATGATGGCGATCAACGGGTACGACCGGGCGTTGGCGCTCGCGGCGCAGGCCTTCGCCGGGTTGATCCCGGTGCTGATCGTCGTCTCCACGCTGTCCCCGAACTCGATACGTGCCTCGGCAGGACCTGCGGTGATCGCCAGTCTGGGGTTGTCCGGGGACGCGGCGACGGCGCTGACGGCGCTGGTCGCGCGACGACCGGCGGTCGAGCCGTTGACCGCGGTCGGCGCCGTCCTGCTCGTGGTGTCGGTCCTGGGCTTCACGCGCGCTCTGCAGCGCGCCTACCTCTCGGCGTGGGGACTCCCGTCCACGGGGCTCCGCGGCCTGGGTCGTGGGTTCCTGGCGTCCACGGCCCTGATCGTCGGGCTCGCCGCCCTCGTGGCGTTCGGGCCGGTGCTCGCCGTCGTCGACGGTCACATCCTGGTGGAACTGATCCTCAATGCCGTCGTGGCCACCCTGCTGTGGTGGCCGATCCAGCACGTCCTGCTCGGCGGCCGGGTCGGGTGGCGGGCGCTGCTCCCGGGCGCGGCGCTCAACGGATGTGGTCAGGCCGTCGTGCTCGGTCTCTCCGCGACCTACCTGCCCCCCGCGATCTCCCGGGCCTCGGCCGAGTACGGCCTCATCGGCGTCGCCGTCCCGGTGATCTCGTGGCTCGTCGCCCTGGGCCTCCTCCTGGTCCTGTCCGCCATCCTGAGCGTCGAACTGGCCGGAAGTGGGCCGGAGAGCGACGGGACGGGTCGCGACGTGGACGACGACGTGAGAGCGACGTCGTGACCCTCTTCCCCGGGATGCCCCGGTGAGTTCCCAGGAATCGCCGACGTCGCGCGGCTTCACGAACGATTCGGTTCGCAGGCCGACGAGCCGGCCCCTCCTCCGCACGACACGGCGGTCGCGGGCGTCGTGGTCGAGTACCCCGGTGAGCGGCCCACGGTGGCGGTGACGGGTCAGGTGGACCGCGCGAAGGCCACCGAGGTGTCGGGCTCCGTGCGGGGACTGGTCGCCGTCGGCGTCCGGGTCCTGACCGTCGACCTCACCGCCTCGTGGGACGGTGCCGCGCCTGCTCCCGGTGCTGACCGGGCCCGGACGCCACTCACCCCCGGTCGCGGGAGCGACCGGGGGTGAGTGAGTCGGAGTGATCGTGGTCAGGCCTCCCGACCGCGCCGGTCGGTCGCCAGCGCGTAGATGACGGCGACGTCGACGGCGATGATGATGATCGACCACATCGGGTAGGCGGCGATGAACACGAGGTTGGCCAGCGCACTCAGGCCCGCCAGCACGATCCCGAGGAACCGTCCCCACGGCTTCCCCGCCAGCACCGCGAACCCGGCGGCGAGGATCAGGATGCCGAGCAGCAGGTGCACCCAGCCCCAGCCGGCGAACGACAGCGAGAGCACCAGGCCCTCTTCGCTGACCAGGAAGTAGGTGGGGCTGAAGAGCGCCACGAGGCCCTCGACGATCTGGAAGGCCCCCAGCAGGATCATCATGATCCCGGCGAAGGAGACCCACCCGCTGAAGTCGTCGGTGTCGTGCCCGTAGTGAGCCGGCTCCCTGAGATACGCGGCCTGTGCCCCGAAGGTGGGGGTCCGGTCCCCCTTCTGCACTCCGTCCACGTCGGTCATGTCGTACTCCTCATCGGCTTCGGCCTCCGGGGCCGGCTCCGTCGTGCTCCCGTCGGGTGGCGGGGGCGAGGAGACCACTGTCGTTCCGCAGCGACCCGCGCGCGTCACCCGCGGAAGATGACTCGCCGCGACCCGACGCCCTCCCCGCGAGGTCCCCTCCGCAGCGGGTGATGCGGGCGTCGGCGGCCCGCCGCACCGTGAGGGCTCGCCCGGGTCACCCGACCCGAGCCGCGGCGACGGAGAAGGCGGATCGAGACATGGCGGATGAGCGGGGCGCACGTCGCGGGGTTCTGCCGATCCCCGACCGCCCGCACCTCGGGGTGCTCACCTACGACGCGAAGGACCCGGACACGGCCTTCCCGCCCATCGAGCCGCTGCTCCCCCCGGCCGGCGCGCCGAACGTCCTGGTCGTCCTGGTCGACGACGTGGGCTTCGGCGCCGGCAGCCCCTTCGGGGGGCCGGTGCGGATGCCGACCGCGGAGCGACTGCAGCGCGGTGGCCTGACCTACAACCGCTTCCACACCACGGCGCTCTGCGCCCCGACGCGGGCGGCCCTGCTCAGCGGACGCAACCACCACTCCGTCGGCATGGGGATGATCACCGAGACCGCGACCTCCGCGCCCGGTTCGAGCGGACTGCGCCCGAACACGAAGGCGGCGGTCCCCACGACGCTGAAGCTCAACGGCTACTCGACCGCGCAGTTCGGCAAGTGCCACGAGGTGCCGCCGTGGCAGACCTCGCCGATCGGCCCGTTCGACGCCTGGCCCACCGGCGGCGGTGGCTTCGAGTACTTCTACGGCTTCATCGGCGGAGAGAACAACCAGTACTACCCCGCCCTCTACGAGGGCACGACGCCGATCGAGCCGGAGAGGTCCCCGGAGGACGGCTACCACCTCACGGAGGACCTGGCCGACCACGCCATCGACTGGGTACGGGCCCAGAAGGCACTGGCACCGGACAAGCCGTTCTTCATGTACTTCGCACCCGGAGCCACGCACGCGCCCCACCACGTGCCGCCGGAGTGGTCGGACAGGTACGCCGGAGAGTTCTCCCACGGCTGGGACGCCGAACGGGAACGGATTCTCGAGCGTCAGAAGCAGAACGGGGTGGTGCCCGCGGACGCCCGGCTGACCCCCCGGCCGGACCAGATCCCGGCGTGGGACGACATGGACCCCGCGCTCAGGCCGGTGCTGGAGCGCCAGATGGAGGTCTACGCCGGCTTCCTCGAGCACACCGATCACCACGTCGGCCGGCTCGTCGACACCCTCGAGAGCATGGGGGCGCTGGAGAACACGCTCGTCTACTACATCCTGGGCGACAACGGGGCGTCCGCCGAGGGCACCGTCAACGGCGCCTTCAACGAGATGGCGAACTTCAACGGCCTCGCCGCGATCGAGACGCCGGAGTTCATGGCGTCGATGAAGGACAAGCTCGGGACGAAGGACGCCTACAACCACTACGCGGTCGGGTGGGCGTGGGCCATGTGCTCGCCCTACCAGTGGACCAAGCAGGTCGCGTCGCACTGGGGCGGAACGCGCAACGGGACGATCGTGCACTGGCCGGCGGGGATCCGGAGCCGGGGCGGGACGCGGTCACAGTTCTGCCACGTCATCGACGTCGCACCCACCGTGCTCGAGGCCGCCGGGATCCCGGAGCCCGACTTCGTCAACGGTGCACAGCAGGCGCCGATCGAGGGCACGAGCATGGTCTACAGCTTCGACGACGCCGACGCCCCCGAGCGGCACGACCTCCAGTACTTCGAGATGGCCGGCAACCGCGGCCTCTACTACAAGGGCTGGAGCGCGGTCACCCGGCACAGCACCCCGTGGCTGCCGAACCAGGTGCTGCCGCCGCTCGACGAGGACGTCTGGGAGCTCTACGACGGCGCCACCGACTGGACCCAGTCGCACGACCTCGCCGCGGAGATGCCCGAGCGGCTCGCCGCACTGCAGCGCCTGTGGCTGATCGAGGCCGTGAAGTACAACGTCCTCCCCATCGACGACCGCCGGTTCGAGCGGCTCAACCCGACCATCGCCGGACGCCCGCAGCTGGTCACGGGAACCACCCAGGTGCTGTTCCCCGGGATGCGGCGCCTGAGCGAGCACAGCGTGCTCGACGTCAAGAACCGGTCGTTCGCCGTCACCGCCGCGATCGAGACGCCGGAGAAGGACGCCACCAACGGCGTGATCCTGGCCCAGGGCGGCCGGTTCGGCGGCTGGGCCCTCTACGTGGTCGACGGCCGCGCCAAGTTCACCTACAACCTCCTCGGGATGACGGAGTTCGTCACCGAGGCGGACGAGGACCTCCCGTCGGGCGCGCACCAGCTCCGGGCCGAGTTCGCCTACGACGGCGGCGGCCTCGCGAAGGGCGGCGACGTCACGCTCTACTACGACGGTCGCGCCGTCGGGAGCGGCCGCGTGGACCAGACCCAGCCGATGGTGTTCTCCGCGGACGAGACCACCGACATCGGGGACGACTACGGCACACCGGTCAGTGCCGACTACCTGGGCGCCTCCCGGTTCAACGGGCGCATCGACGTCGTGCAGATCGACCTCGGTGAGGACGACCACAGCCACCTCATCGACCCGGCCGAGGTCGCGCGGATCGCGACGTCCCGGCAATGACCACCCCGCCCGGGGCGCCTGCCCCCGCCACCCCTGACACCGCCGCGACCACCGGCTGGCACGTCGACATCCCGCTGATCGGTCCGGTCGGGTGGCCCCCGACCGGCAACCTCGCCTTCCTCGCCGCCATCGGCGGCCTGGCCGCGCTCGAGGTCGTGGCCTGGCCGGTGGCGGCCGCCCTGGCGGTCGGGCACGTCCTCGCCCAGGCCCACGACCACCCGGTGCTCCGCGCCGTCGGCGAGGGACTGGAGGACGCCTAATGGGGCTCGCTGGGCCGGGTCTGCCAGGCTCGGCTGCGGTAGCGGCCGGCGGGTCAGCACTCGCGACGCCAGGGCGATGGTCAGCTCTACGCTCAGATCGTGCGCCCGCCGGTCGTGA
>NZ_JAQZAK010000001.1 GCF_028737265.1 Actinomycetospora callitridis
CCACCAGCCCCGCCCGCCCCGGCACCCCCGCCACCACCGACCTCCGCGCGACCGCCGCGTCGCTGGTCTCCGGCGGTCGCGGCATCCTCGCGGCCGACGAGAGCCCGAGGACGATGTCGCGACGCCTCGAGGGTGTCGGCGTCGAGCCGACCGAGGAGCACCGCCGGGCGTACCGCGAGCTGCTCGTCGCGGGTGAGGGCCTGGCCGGCCGCATCAGCGGGGTCATCCTGTGCGACGAGACGCTGCGCCAGCAGCTCGCCGACGGTCGCCCCTTCCCGCGGGCGCTCGCCGACGCGGGGCTGCAGACCGGCATCAAGGTCGACACCGGCACGGTGGCGCTCGACGGCCCCGACGACGGGGAGACCCTCACCGAGGGGCTCGACGGCCTCGCCGAGCGGGTCGCGGAGTACGTGGCGCTCGGGGCGACGTTCGCCAAGTGGCGGGCCGTCCTGCACCTCGGCGCGGGCCGTCCGTCGGTCCGGGCGCTCGACGCGAACGCCGAGGCCCTGGCCCGCTACGCCCGCGTCTGCCAGGACGGCGGCCTCGTGCCGATCGTCGAGCCGGAGGTGCTGTCCGCGGGCGGGCACCGGCTCGAGGTGTGCGCCGCGGGTACCGCGCGGACGCTGGCGACGCTCGGCCGCGCGCTCGAGGCCGCCGGGGTCGACCCGGCCGCGATGGTGCTCAAGCCGAACATGGTCACCTCGGGCGAGGGCTCGCGGCAGCCCGCCGACCCGTACGAGGTCGCCCGCGCGACCGTCGACACCCTGCGCGCCACGATGCGCCCGGAGCTGGCCGGGGTCGCGTTCCTCTCCGGCGGCCAGTCCTCGGAGACCGCCGCCGCGAACCTCGCCGCGATCCGCCGGCGGGGCGGGCCCTGGCCGTTGACGTTCTCGTTCGGCCGGGCGCTGGTCTCGTCCGCTCTGGCGGCCTGGGCCGGGGACCCGGCGCGGGTCGACGCGGGCCGCTCCGCACTACGTCGCGAGATCGACCGCAACGTCCCCGCGGCCTGAATGAGACCGGTGCCACCCCAGCGCCTCGTCGGGGGCGCGCGGTGGTGGTCACGCGCGCCAGCATCCCCCCGTCAGTGGGATTCCCGGCAATCGCCGGGAATCCCACTCACGTACGGGCGAGCTACCCCGCACGGGGGGCCTCGGCCTCCCGGCCAACGGCGACGGGCGCCCGGAGGACCCGAACGATGTGCGTCCCTCAGCCCCGGCCGTCGCCGTTGCCGCGAGCGCCGTCGTGCGAGCCGTGGCGCCCGTAGCGCTGCCCCGACGGACGGTCGGTGGCGTACGCGTGGGTGGTGTAGGCGATCTGGCGGTCCTTGCCCTCCTGGCGCTCCAGGCGGAGGCCCGGCTCCTCGGAGGGCCGGTTGACCAGGAACGACAGCGCGACGGTCTGTCGCCCCAGCGAGGCGTCGTAGGCGACGACCCGGACGTAGTGCTCCGGGTGCTCGTCGCGGCAGGCGCGGACCTCGTCGAGCAGCGCGTCCGGGTCCTGGAGGTCGAACATCGGCAGGCCCCACATCTCCCAGTAGGTGTTGCGGGGGTGCGGGTCGTCGGTGAACTCGATCGACAGCGGCCACTCGTGGGCGAGGGCGTACTCGATCTGCAGCCGGATCTCGTCGTCGGTGAGGTCCGGCAGGAACGAGAAGGTGCCCTGGGTGAGGCGCACGGGATTCTCCCTACGGAGTCGGGGTGGCGTCGACGGTGTCGGTCGAGGCGTAGTCGAAGGTGATGTCGCTCCACGTCGAGAGGGCCATCTCGAGCGGCTTGTTGCGCTTGCCGGCCTCGCGCAGGATGTCCGCGCCCTCGGCCAGGTAGTCGCGACCCTCGTTCCGAGCCTTGATCATCGCCTCGACGGCGACGCGGTTGGCCTCGGCGCCCTGGGCGATGCCCATGGGGTGGCCGATGGTGCTGCCGCCGAACTGCAGGATCGTGTCCTCGCCGAGGTGGTGCAGCAGCTGGTGCATCTGCCCGGCGTGGATGCCGCCCGCCGCCACCGGCAGGGTCGCCGGCATCGACGCCCACTCCTGGTCGAAGAAGAGTCCCTTCGACGGGTCCGCCGTGTACGAGTTCTTGCGCAGCACGTCGTAGAAGCCGTGGACCGACGCCGGGTCGCCCTCGAGCTTGCCGACCGCCGCGCCGGCGTGGATGTGGTCGACGCCGGCGAGGCGCATCCACTTGGAGATGACGCGGAAGCTCACGCCGTGGTTCTTCTGCCGCGTGTAGGTCGCGTGCCCAGCACGGTGCAGGTGCAGGATCACGCCGTTGCGCCGAGCCCACTTCGACATCGACTGGATCGCCGTGTAGCCCACGGTCAGGTCGACCATGACGATGACGCTGCCGAGGTCGCGCGCGAACTCGGCCCGCTCGTACATGTCCTCCATGTCGCCGGCGGTGATGTTGAGGTAGTGGCCCTTCACCTCGCCGGTCTCGGCCTGGGCCTTGTTCACCGCCTCCATGCACGCCAGGTAGCGGTCCCGCCAGCGCATGGACGGCTGAGAGCTGACGTTCTCGTCGTCCCTGGTGAAGTCCAGGCCGCCGCGCAGGGCCTCGTAGACGACGCGGCCGTAGTTGCGCGACGAGAGCCCGAGCTTGGGCCTGGTGGTCGCGCCGAGCAGCGGGCGCCCGAACTTGTTGAGGTACTCGCGCTCCTGGACGATCCCGTGCGGCGGTCCCTGGAACGTCTTGACGAAGTGCGTCGGGATGCGCATGTCCTCGAGACGCAGCGCCTTGAGCGGCTTGAAGCCGAAGACGTTGCCGATGATCGAGCTGGTCAGGTTCGCGATCGACCCCTCCTCGAACAGGTCGAGGTCGTAGGCGATGTAGGCGATCCACTGGCCGTCGACGCCCGGCACGGCGTCGACGCGGTAGCACTTCGCCTGGTAGTGATCGAAGGTCGTGAGGCGGTCGGTCCACACCACGGTCCACGTGGCCGTGCTCGATTCACCGGCGACCGCGGCCCCCGCCTCCTCCGGCGGCACCCCCTCCTGCGGCGTGACGCGGAACGCGCACAGGATGTCGGTGTCCTTGGGTTCGTAGTCGGGCTGCCAGTAACCCAGCTCCGCGTAGGGGATGACACCCGCACTCCATCGGTCGGCCATGCCCCGATAGTGGGGGGTGTTCCCTGAGAAGGACAATCAGGCGTTGCCCGGCGACACGTCGTCGAAGAACTCAGAGTCGACGGGTGCCGTGACGGTCACCGTCGTTCCCGTCCCCGGCCGCGAGGTGACCCGGACCGAGCCCCCGACGAGCTCCGCGCGCTCGCGGACCGAGGCGAGGCCGTAGCCGGTGCCGTCCGCGCCCGCCCGGTCGGCGACATCGAACCCCACGCCGTCGTCGGCGAGCTCCAGCCGCACGCCGGTCGATCCGGCGGTCAGGCGCACCGTGACCTCCTCCGCGCGGGCGTGCTTGAGGACGTTCTGCAGCGTCTCCTGGGCGATCCGGTAGAGCGCGACCTCGAGGTGCTCGGGCAGTCGGCGGTCGTCGAGGTCGAGGGCCAACCGCACGTCGGGCAGCCCGCGGGCGAGCGCCGCGAGCGCGCCGGCCAGGCCGAGGTCGTCGAGGACGGGCGGGCGCAGCGCCCCGATCGCGGCGCGGGCCTCGTCGAGGGTGGTGAGGACCATGTCCGACGCCGTGGTCAGGTCCTCCCGGGCCGCCGCGGCGTCGTCGCGGTCGAGGAACGTGCGGACGGCGTCGAGGTGGTACGAGAGCGTCACCAGGCGCTGGGAGATGCCGTCGTGGATGTCGCGGGCCAGCCGCTGCCGCTCGGCCTCCTGCGCGGCGATCATCTGCTCGGCGAACCGGCCGTGCGCCTCCTCGCGCGCCGCGAGCCTGCGGTGCATCCGCGCCTGGTGCAGCGCCCCGGCGACGAGGCTGCCGATCGCGGTGAGCACGCGGACGTCGCGGTCGTCGAACTCCCGGTGCGCCACGGTGTGCACGTTGAGGACCCCGGCCAGTCCCGCCGGCTCGCTCTCCATCGGCACCGACACCATCGACGTGTACTGCTCGCCGTGCAGCTCCGGGATGGCGACGTAGCGCGGGTCGGCCCGCTTGTCGCCGGTGATCACCGCGGGTTCGCGGTGGCTCGCGACCCAGCCCGCGACGCCGGTGTCCAGCGGCAGCCGGACCCGGCCGACCTGCGCGTCGAACGGCGGCGTCGCCCCGGCGAGGGTCAGCGAGCGCTCGGTGTCGTCGAGGACGTGCACGAAGCAGACGTCGGTCGCGGTGGCCCCGGTGATCACGCGGGCCACCGCGGCGGCCAGGGGCTCGACGCCCGGGCCGCTCGTCGTGGCCTCGATGATGGCGAGCAGGACCTCGTTCTCGCGCTGCGGGTCGTCGAGACCCAGCCCCCGTGTGGTCACCGGAACACCCCCTCGCGCAGCGCGGCCGCGACGGCCGCGGTGCGGTCCGGGACCTGCAGCTTGCGCAGCAGCGAGCGCACGTGGCTCTTGACCGTCTCGTCGCCGATGACGAGCTGGCCGGCGATGGCCCGGTTGCTGTGACCCGCGACGAGCAGGGCGAGGACCTCGCTCTCACGCTGGGTCAGCCCCAGGTGCGCGCCGGGCCAGAACTCGTCCCGCTCCATCCGGGCTGCCGATGCCGCCGCCCGCCCGGCCATCATCGCGTCGACGACGGTCGTCCCCGCGGCGGCGAGCTCGAGGTGGCGTACGAGCTCCTCGCCGCCCGTGTGCTTGAGCACGTAGCCCGCCGCGCCCGCCCGTAGCGCCTGGTAGAGGTACTGCTCGTCGTCGTAGACCGAGAGCAGCACGACCTTCTGCCCCGGCGCCCGCTCGGCCAGCGCGCGGCACAGGTCCAGCCCGCTGTCGCCGCGCAGGCGGACATCGCACAGCACGATGTCGGGGACCAGGGAGAGGGCGACGTCGAGGGCCTCCTCCGCGCCGTTCGCGGTGCCGACCACGCGGACCCGGCCGGCGAACGGCGCGAGCATGGCCTTCAGGCCGACGACGACCATCTCGTGGTCATCCACCACGACGACCCGCAGCGGCCCCGCGCGTTGCGCTGTGGTCTCGGTCATCGGTCCACCCTATGGCCGTTCTCCCCCGCATCGCCCCCCGCCGCGGGGAGGGGTTGAACGTGGGGCCGTCGTAGCCTCGGCGTCGAACCACCAGGAGACCTCGTGCCCGACAAGTCCTTGCGCATGCGGCGCGTCGGCGGTCGGGGCCTGGTCGAGCGGCCGGTGATGCTCGCGATCGCCGGGGACAGCGCTGCCGGCAAGACGACGATGACCCGCGGGCTCGTCGAGGCCCTCGGGCGCGATCGGTGCGTGTCGCTGTGCACCGACGACTACCGCCGCTTCGACCGGGAGGAGCGCACGGAGCTGCCGTTCACGGCGCTCCACCCGGACGGCAACCACCTCGACATCATGGAGCAGCACCTGCAGCTGCTCGCGACGGGCAACCCGGTGCTCAAGCCGGTGTACGACCACGCCACGGGCGAGCTGGTGCGCCCCGAGCTGGTCGAGCCCGCCGAGTTCGTCATCGTCGAGGGGCTCTTCCCGCTGTGGAGCAGGCTCTCGCGGGCGTGCTTCGACGTCACCGCGTTCCTCGACCCGCCCGAGGAGATCCGGCGCGGCTGGAAGGTCGCGCGCGACACGGCCGAGCGCGGCTACACCGAGGAGAAGGTGCTCGCCGAGCTCGAGCGCCGCGAGGAGGAATCGGCGGCGTACATCCGCCCGCAGCGGCAGAACGCCGACCTCGTCGTCCGGTTCGCGCCGATCGAGGGCCGTGACGACCCCGAGGGCACGGCCCTGTCGGCGTCGCTGATGATGCGCCCGACCATCGACCACCCCGACCTCAACGAGGTGCTGCAGTCCGGGCTCACCCGAGCGATGCACCTCAAACTCGAGCGCGACCCCGACGGTCGTCCGGTGGAGACCCTCCACGTGCACGGCTACGTGCCGCGCGAGGAGAGTCTCGCGGTGGAGAAGGCGATCTGGTCGGCGCTCGGCGAGCCCGACACCGCGACCCCGGAGTGCCTCGGGCGCCTCGGCGACGCCCGTAGCGAGCCGCTGGCGATCGCCCAGCTCCTGCTGCTCTACCACCTGACGGACGCGGCCCGGTGAACGCCGTGACCCACCTCCCCGCCGCCGTCGTCTTCGACGTCGACGGCACCCTCGCCGAGACCGAGCGCGACGGCCACCGGGTCGCGTTCAACGAGGCCTTCGACCGGCACGGCGTGGACCTGCGGTGGGACGTCGAGCGCTACCGCGAGCTCATGGTGCTCACCGGCGGGCGCCGGCGGGTCGCGTACGCGCTGCGCCAGGAGGGCGTCCCGGCGGCCGAGGCCGACGAGGTCGCCGCGCGGGTGCACCGGACGAAGACCGAGCTGTTCGTCGACATCGTCCGGCGCGGCGAGATCGATCCCCGGCCGGGCCTGCCCGAGCTCCTCGACGACCTGCGCTCCCACGGGGTGCGGATCGCGGTCGCGACCACCGGCCGCCGTGCGTGGGTGGAGCCGCTGCTCGCCCACCTGATCGGCGCGGACACCGCCGAGGTCGTCATCTGCGGCGACGACGTCACCGATCTCGAGCCCGACCCCGCGGCCTACCTGCTCGCCCTGTCGCGCCTCGGTCTGGACGCGACGTGGACCATGGCGGTCGAGGACTCCGGGCCCGGGTTGCGCGCGGCCCTGGTCGCCGGGATGGCGACGGTGGTGGTCACCAACGACGACACCGCACGCCACGACGTCACCGGTGCGGCGATCGTGCGGGAGGCCTTCGACCGGCCGACCCTGCTCACCGCGGCGTGCATGGCCGAGGCCCTCACGGCGGTCCGTTCGTAAGGCCCTACTGGCTCGGCGTTGCGCCGCCCTGCTGCGAGCCGCCGCTGCCCGGCGTCGAGCCGGAGCCGCTGCCGGAGCCGCTGCCGGAGCCGGAACCGGAGCCCGAACCGGAGCCCGAACCGGAGCCCGAGCCGGAGCCCGAACCGGAGCCCGAACCGGAGCCCGAACCGGAGCCGTGGCCGGAGCCGCCGCCCGTGCCGTGCTCGCCGCCGCCGGTGGTGCCGCCGTGGCCGGTCGTTCCGTGCGAGCCGGGACGGCTCGGCGACCCCTGGCCGCTCGACGAGCCCCCGGTGGCCGGGCGGGAGGCGCGCTCGGTGGTGGTCGTGGTGGTGGTGGTGGTGGTCTGCTCGGCGACCGGGGCGACCGCCGGCGCCGTCGTGGTCGGGACGGGCTCGTCGGCGGCCGGGCTCGGGGTCACCGGCGCCGGCAGCGGCGCGGAGGAGACCTGCGGCAGCGGCGCCGAGGCGGCGGCCGGCGACGCGGCCCCGGTCAGTGCGAACGCGCCGCCGCCCACGATCCCGAGGACGATCGCCCCCGCGGCGAGGCCGACGGTGAGCCCGCGACGGGGAGCGCGACGGCGGGGCGCCGGTGCGAGGGCGGGTGCCGGAACGTGCGCGTCGGCCGGGGCGGCCGGGAGGCTCGCGGTCTTCCGCGGGCCCTGCGGAGGTGCCGATCGTCGGCGCGCCGCCTTCGCGGCGACCACCTGGGTGCGGGGGACCGGCACGGACGTCGTGGCCCCGTTCTGCTGGCCCCGGGCCGCGAGGCCGGCGGCGCCGAGCGCGACCGTGTGCTCGGGCTCGTTCTCGAGGGAGACCGGGCGCCCGAGCTCGTCGGCGAGCGCCGCCGCGATCGCGCCGGTGCGGGTGCTCCACCCCACGAGCACCACGGCGTCGAGGTCCCCGGGCAGGCGCCGGGCGCTCGCGAGGGCGCGGTGCAGCCCGGCCACGGCGGCGCCGTCGGAGGGGTGCGTGTCGGTCGGGTACGGCACGGCCTCGGGACGTCCGGCGATCGTGAACGCCCCGCCCCGGTGCACGAGGACGGTGGCGTCCACGCTGCCGCCGCCGAGGTCGACGACGGCGACCGCGCCGCCGTCGCGCAGCCCCTCACGGGCGGCGTACCGCGCCGCGGCGGCCTCCGGCTCGGAGACCAGGGAGACCGCGCCGAGCCCGAGGCTGACCGCGACGCCCGCGAACGCCTCCCGCTCCTCGTCGCCCCAGGTGGCGGGGTGGGTCAGCACGATCCCGTCGGGGGCGCCGCCCTCGCGCTCGGCGACGAGGTCGACGACGCGTCGCAGCATGGCGCCGAGCAGGGCGGTGGCCGCGAAGGGTGCGCCGTCGAGGAGCAGCGGGGTCGGGTCGGCGACGCGGGGCCGGACCTCGCGCGCCGCGCGGGACGGGTCCGTCGCGGCCGCCCGCACGGCGGCGTCACCGACCAGCGGTGGGCCGGAGGCCCCCCAGTACAGGACCGAGGGCATGGCCGCGCTGTGCTCGCCGAGCGTGACGACGCCGACCTTCCCGTCCCGCGCGACGGCGGCGGTGGTGATCGTCGTGCCGAGGTCGACGCCGAGGTGGTAGGTCATGGTCGTCTCCGTGTGCGCGGTCGTGGAGGAGCGGGACGACCATGAGCCTCGCGGCGCGGCGACGATCGGGGAGTAGGGAGAACCCCACGTCAGGGGGGTGTGGACCCTCGTTCCGGGGAGACCGCCCGGGCCGCGCGGGCACCGGCGGCGGACGCGACGGTCTCGAGCGGTCCGCGCCCCGCGGTGGCCCGCCAGGCGAGGCCGAGCAGCAGCACCGCGACGACCTGCACGACGTAGCCGGGCACCGGCGCGTAGACGTCGAACGGCGAGTTCAGGAACAGCACGTGCGCCGTGTACAGGGTCAGCGTCATGGCCCCCGCGGCGGCGAGGGGCGCCCGCAGCACCGTCACGGCGACGCGCAGGGACGGGCGGTGCGCGGCGTCGAGCCAGAGCATGACCCCGATGACGGCCAGCGCGATCCCGGTGGTGCGGGCGAGGTCGAGCGGCGTCGAGGTGTGCGGGGCGTCCACCGCGAGCCACCACCACGTGGTCGTCGGGGTGGTGCCGTCGGCGCCGGAGGCGAGGATCGCCTGCAGGTCGGCCGGGTCCTGGCCGGTCGTCGCGGACGTCGCGGAGAGGGCCGCGAGGCCGCCGGCGGGCCCGAGCAGAAACGCCGACGCGCCGGACGCGGCCGCCGCGAGGGCCGCGCCGCCGGCCGCGAGCCCGGCGGCGAACCGGGACGAGCGCAGGTGCGCTCGGCCGAGCGCGAGACCGATCGCGAGGTAGGGGATCCACGTCAGCGCGGGGTAGGTGCCGGTGAGCAGGAGCTCCGGCAGGAGCCCGGTCGGGTCGGTGACCAGCCGGGTCAGCGACGGGTTGTCGAGCACGGGCGGGGGCATCCCGGCGCGCACGAGGTGGCTGAGCGCGGGGAGCCCGGCGGCCCCGAGCACGGCGCCGCCGACGAGCACGGGGGTCGGCAGGAGCACGAGCGGCACGGCGAGCACGAAGAGCACGGCGTAGGCGGGGAGGATCACCGCCGCCACCTCGGCGTCGGTGACGACCCCGAGAGCGAGCCCCAGCAGCCCGATCACCGCGGCGCGGGCGACCAGTGCGGCGCCCGCCCGCCGGGCCGGACCGGCGCCCGTGACACGGGTGCGGCCGTTCATGAACGCGATGCCGACACCCGCCAGCACCGCGAACAGCGCCGCGGCGTTGCCCGACGCGATCCGCCCGACCCAGGTCGGCGCCCCCGCCGCGTCGGAGACGTAGAGGGCGTGGACCGCCATCATCCCGAGCAGCGCCAGGCCTCGGGCGGCGTCGACGCCGACGACGCGCCCGCGGCTGCCCGGGACGAGGGGTGCCGCGTGCCGGGCGCGGCCCGGCGTGGCGGTGCCGGGGTCGCGCACCGGGGTCTCGGTGGGGGCCATCGCTGTCGCTCCTCGGGACTTCTCGGGGGGTGTGCTCAGCCGGGCGGGCGCAGCGCGCCGGCGCGGGTCAGCTGGTCGGTCACGGCGGGCAGGTCGGCGAAGCCGCGGGCCACGTCGTCGGGGGTGACGACGCGGTGGGCGTTCGCGGCGACGTAGGCCCGCACGGCCTCGTCGAAGCGGTCCTCGCCCGCCTGTTCGCGCGCGGCGACGAGGGCGGCCGCGCCCTGGGTGTAGACGCCGACGTTGTAGGGCCCGAAGCCCCGCTCGGCCCAGACGGCCATCGGGTCGCCGAGCCGGCCGCGCAGGCGTGCGGGGACGTCGTCGAGGTCGTAGTTGTCCTGCGTGCCGGTGGCGACGGCCTGGGCGTAGGTCGCGAAGGCCTCGTCGATCCACGGGTCGCGGCCCTGGTCGTTGCCCACCAGCGCGTAGAACCACTGGTGGGCGAGCTCGTGGGCGGCCAGCTCCCCGAGCTCCCGCGGCGGGGTGTCGCCGAACTGCAGGGCCCCGGGGTACTCGAGGCCCGAGGTCTGCGAGGGCGCGATCGCCACCCACAGGTCCGGGTACGGGAACGGGCCGAACAGGTCCTGCAGCCGCCGGACCGCCCCGTCGAGCTCGGCGGCCCACCGCTCCGGGTCGGTGCGGGTGCCGGTCACGGGCGTGAACAGGTGCAGCCGCGTGCCGGCGATGTCGCGCTCGAGGACGCGGTAGGCGCCGACGGCGACCGAGACGTCGCGGACGGCGTCGGCCCGGAAGACGTGGGTCGTGGTGCCGGCCCGGGGGCCCGGGGCCGGCGGATCGGCGCGTCCGGCGCCCGAGACCGCCGCGCCCTCCGGGGCGGTGACGCGCAGCGCGTCGAGCCGGAAGTCCTCGCTGACCGCGGTCTCGCCGGGGATGCGCACGGCGTCGTCGCGGATCCAGCCCTGCCCGCGCACCCAGGCGAGCATCGGGAACGCCGAGCCGAACCATGCGGTGCCGGTGGCGGGGGAGGTGCCGAGGCGCTCGTCGGCGTCGGCACCCAGGCGCAGGGTGAACCCGAGCTCGGCGCGCACGACCTCGCCGGCCCCGACACAGGCGGGCAGCGGCAGCTCGACGAGCGTGCCGGGCGCCCCGGCCGTCGCCCCGGCGGGCCGCACGACCGGCGCCGTCGGGCGCCCACCGACCGACGCGTCGGTCACCTGCAGCGCGTTGCCCTCGCCGGCGGGCGACGGCGCGTTCGGCCACGCCCGGAACACCAGCTCGCAGATCGGCTGGTCGGGCGTGAACGTCACCGTCTCGCGGCCGGTCACGCTGCGGAGGTCGGGCGCGACGTCCATCGCGAGGTCGACGGCGGGTCGCTGGTCCCACGGGGCGGCGGCCTCGGCGGGCCCGACGGAGCAGCCCGCGAGCGCGGCGAGGCCGGTGATCAGGGAGAGGAGGGCGAGCTTCACGGGCGGCCACGCTCCAGGGTGCGGTCGACGAGGTCGCGGGCGAGCTCACGGGCGTCGCGGACGGGCAGTCCGGCGTCGGTGAACCAGTCGGGCGTGGCCTCGGGGTGCGGTCCCACCACCCCGACGCGGCCGTGGCCGTGCGGGGCGACGAGGGCCGCCGGGGGCCCGTCGGGGTAGCGGGCCAGGATCTCCACGCCGGCGTCGGCGCGCTCGTCGAGGACGAACGTCGCCGGGTCCTGGGCGAACACCGTGCGCCGGTGTCCGCCCCAGTCCACGTCGACCAGCGCGTCGTCCTCGGTGTCGAGCACGGCGTCGTCGCCGGCGACGTACTGGTCGGTGTCGCCGGGCAGCAGCCCGAACCCGGGCGACTCGCCGGCGAGGTAGGCGCCGAGACAGAAGCCGAGGTAGCGCCCGCCGCCGTGCACGTAGCTCCGCACGGCGCGGCGGTGGCGCCGCATCCGTCGCCAGCCCCGGCGCAGCGTCCCGCCGCCGGGCTGGGCGTAGATCTCGGCGCGGGCGAGGGTCTGCTCGGTCAGCGCCAGGTCCTCCTGCGGGCCGACGAACCGCACGTCGAGGCCCCACCGCGGCTCGGCCAGCAGGGACGCGACGGCCTCGGGACATCCCGGGACGCTCGCCGGGCCCCGGTACACCAGCGCCGTCACGCCGCCTCCCCGATCCGGCCGCCGGTCCTGTCGCCGACGACCGGTAGTTCGACGGTCTCGGGTTCGGGTTCCGCCACCCCACGGGCGGGGATGCCGCGCCAGCGGGTGCCCTCGCCCAGCTCCTCGCCCTTCATCAGCAGGGTCAGGCCGTCGAGGTCGACGTCGCGGCCGACGCCGGCGTCGTAGAGCACGATGCTGCGCGCCCCGACGGTCGCGCCGTCGCCGACGCGGACCGTCGACATCTTCATGACGCGGTCCTCGAACAGGTGCGTCTGCAGGGACACCCCCGGTCCGACCGCGGCGTCGTCGCCGATCTCGACGAGGTCGAACTCGGTGAGGTAGGTGGTGGCGAGGTAGGTCCGCCGCCCGATGCGCGCCCCGAAGCGGCGCAGGGCCACCGGCAGGAACGGGGTGCCGACGAGCAGGCTCAGCAGCGTCGGGACGGCGGCCGCCTCGTAGAGCCCGGTGACGAACTCCGTGCGGCGCACGAACGGGTCCCACAGCGGCGCGACGCGCGGCCGGTAGGTGCCGACGACGTGGCGCTTCACCGCGACGACGTAGGCGACGACCGCGACGCTCGCGGCCGCGGCGATCACCGGGGCGCCGAGCGCGGTCGGCAGCAGGTCGCGCCCGCGGGCCAGCGCCGAGAGCGCGAGCAGGTAGAGGTAGAGCCCGACCCCGATCAGCGAGGCGGGGAGCGTGGCCCGGACGAATTCGACGGCCAGGCGCTCGCGCACCCGCCGCCGGGTGGGGTGGAACGTCTCCTGCTCGTCGTGGTCCCCGGAGTCCTGGCGTTGCGGCAGGTGCATGGCGGGGGAGCCGAGCCACGAGCTGCCGTCGGGCACGCCCGCGGGCGGCGGCACCGTGTGCACGCCGACCAGCGAGCCGTGTCCGGTGCCGGTGCCCGACGGGACGAGCGCGGCGTTGCCGACGAAGGCGCGGTCGCCGACGGACGTGGGCCGCAGCAGCATCCGGCCGTCGGCGAACGTGGCGGCGCCGACGCTGGCCATGTCGGCGACGAAGCTCCCCTCGCCGAGGGTCAGCAGGTCGGGATCGAGGTGCGCCGCGGTGGAGACCTCCGCGCCGCGCCCGACGCGCGCACCGAGCAGCCGCAGCCACGGGACGGTGTAGAGGGTGGCGTAGAGCGAGTTGGTGAACGTCAGGCTCTGCGCCAGCAGCGCGTCGGCGATCCACTTGCGCAGCCCCAGCGACGAGCGCACCGGGTGGATGCCGACGGGTGTGCGCGCCAGGACGACGCGGCGCCCGAGCGCCACCACCACGCAGACCGTCAGGACGAACACGGGCCCGGACAGCAGCGTGGCCGCGAACCCGGCGAGGACACCGAAGCCGAGCAGCGCCGACCACACGAGCATCACCGAGGGCACGACCATCGCGATGGAGAGCACCTCGAGACCGACCAGACCGGCCAGCGCGGCGGCCAGGTGCCGTGCCCGCCAGCCCGGCAGCGGGCCGGCGTCGCGCATGGCGACCAGCGCCGCGTCCTGGGTCTCGTGCTCCTGCGGGGGCGAGCCCGCCCAGGTCCGCCCGGCGGGGACCACCTCGTCACGGCCCAGCGCGGACTGCTCGGCGAGCATCCCGACGGGGCCGATCCGGCTGCCCGCGGCGAGCACGGTGTTGGCGCCGGCCACGGCGCGACGGTCGAGCCGGACGGGTCCGACGACGACCTGGCCGTCCTCGACCGACCACGGGTGCAGGGCCGCGCCGTAGCCCACGGTGGCGTCGTCGTCGAGGTGGAGCATCCGGGGCAGCGTGAGGTCGGCCGTGGCGACGTGGGTCCGGCGCCCGACCCGGGCGCCGAGCAGGCGCAGGTAGGGGGCGAGCAGCGGCGACCCGACGAGCACCGGCAGCGGCGCGAGCCGCAGGACGAGGTCGAGGGTCCAGAGCCGGAGGAACGTCACCCCCCACAGGCGGTACCGGCCCGGTCGGATCCCGGCGGCCAGCGGCCGGGCGAGCAGCACCGGCAGCAGCCACCGCACGCCCAGCCACGCCACCGCGCCCGCGGCGAGCACCTGGGCGAGCACCTCGGTCGAGACCGTGCCGTCGTTGGCCGTGTAGACCCAGCTCACCGGCAGCGTCACGGCGAGCAGGAACAGGTAGAGCACCGCCGCCTGGGCCGTCCCGGCCGCTGCGACCCGCCGGGTCGAGGACCGGACCGGACCGGGCCGGGGCGCCGCGGAGGTCGCGGTGGCGGACCCGGCGTCGGCCAGGTGGGTCGCGAGCGCCCGCACCGAGGGGTGCGCGTAGAGGTCCCGGACGGCGGGGCTGCCGCCGACCCCGCGCTCCCGCAGCAGCGTCACGGTGGTGGCCGCGAGCAGGGAGTGGCCACCGAGCTCGTCGAAGAAGTCGGCCTCGACCGAGAGCTCGGCGGGGGCCAGCCCGAACGCCTCGGCCCACACGGCGGCGATCTGCTCCTCGAGCTCGCCCTCCGCGGCCACCACCGGGCCGGTGGCGGCGACCAGCCGGCGCCCGGCGGGTGCGGGCAGCCGCGCGCGGTCGACCTTGCCGCTGACCTGCGTCGGCAGCTCGTCCAGGACGTCGAGGGTCGCCGGGATCATGTACGCGGGCAGCCGCTCGCGCAGCGCCGCGACCAGCCGGGCCGTGAGCGCCTCGGCGTCGGCGATCTCCCCGACCACGTAGGCGGCGAGGTCCCCGGAACCGGCGTCACCCCCGCCGCCGGGGTCGAGGGCGACGACGGCGCTGCCGACCTCGGGGTCGGTGAGCAGCACGCTCTCGATCTCGCCGAGGTCGACGCGGTGGCCGCGGACCTTCACCTCGGCGTCCGCGCGGCCCAGGTACTCGATCTCGCCGTCCGCGGTCCACCGACCGAGGTCCCCGGTGCGGTAGAGGGGGGCGCCGGTACCCGGGTGGGTGACGAACACCGCGGCGGTCTTCTCCGGCAGGCCCACGTACCCGCGCGCGACGCCGGGCCCGGCCAGGGCGATCTCGCCGACCTCGCCCGGGCCCACGACACGCGGCGTCGGGTCCTCGGCCTCGAGCAGCTCGACGCCGTAGGTGGGCAGCGGCCGGCCGATGGTGACCGGGCGGTCGGGCACGAGCTCGCACCACGTCGCCGTCACCGTGGCCTCGGTGGGCCCGTAGGTGTTGAGCAGGCGCCGCCCCGGGGCGCTCCACCGCTCGACGAGCTCGGCCGGGCAGGCCTCGCCGCCGACGAGGACGGTGCGCAGCCCGGGCAGGTCGCGCGGGACGGTGGCGAGCAGCGTCGGCACGCAGTACAGGACGCTGACGCGTGCGCGCTCGAGGTGATCGGCGAGGTCCGCGCCCAGCCGCCGCTCGTCGTTCGGCCCGACGACGAGCGTCGCGCCGACCGCCCAGGTCGGCCAGATCTCCTCGATCGAGAAGTCGAAGGAGATCGTCATGCCCTGGTGGACGCGGTCGGTGGGCCGCACGTCGTAGACGGTCGGCACGACCGCGACGAAGTTCGTGATGCTCGACTGCGCGACCTCGACGCCCTTGGGGCGCCCGCTCGAGCCGGACGTGTAGATCACGTACGCGGTGGGGTCGTCGGTGCGCTCGCCGCCGTTGCCGTCGTCGGGGGTGCGGTCGACGGGCCGGTGCGTGGGGGCGGCGTCGAGGGTGGCGGCCTCGCCGTCGACGGCGAGCCAGGCGCGGCCCAGCGGCGCGACGGTGTCGGCGAGCGCGGTGGAGGTCAGGAGGAGGTCGACGCCGGCGTCGTCGGCGACGTAGGCCAGGCGGTCGGCGGGCGACTCGGGGTCGACGGGCACGAAGGCCGCGCCCGCCTTGAGGGCGCCGAGCAGGGCGACGTAGGTCTCCGGCGAGCGCTCGAGGAACAGCGCCACCCGGGCGCCGGGCCGCACGCCGCGGTCGGCGAGGACGTGCGCGAGCTGGTTGGCGCGCGCGTCGAGGTCGGCGTAGCTGGTCGCCCGCCCCTCGTGCTCGACCGCCGTCGCCCCGGGCGTCGAGTCGGCGGTGCGCTCGAAGACGTGCTCGAGCCGCGCCTCCGGCAGGCGTGAGGGCCCCGTCGCCGGGTCCGGGCCCGGTTGCCGTGGCAGGTGCCGTGGCAGTGGCCGGGTCGCGTCCTCGGTGACGGCTCCCGTCATCGGCTGCCTCTCCCCGTCGGCGTCCCCGGGCGGCACGCGGTGAGGTGGATCGGCACCGCGGGGACGTCGTCGACGGCGTCATCGCTCGTCGGAGTCCGGCGTGGTGACGCCGGACTGGGCGTGTCAGTACCTCGGCGGCCCCGGTCGCGAAACGCGACCGCCACGGGCCGTCGGACTCGTCACAGACGGGTAACGCGGTCACGGTGCGTGGCAGAAGGACGGACGAACGGGGCCGTTCGCACCACGATGGAGTCATTCGTAGAAGAGCGCCCCGCGGGTCTTGAAGGTCCCCATGCCGATCGAGCCCGTGACGTGGATCGTCGGCCGCCCGGGGCCCGCCGGGGCGCGGTGGCGGTTCTTGACCGTGCCCCAGGTCGCCTTCAGGTCCTCGGTGTCGACCGACCAGCCGTCGGGCAGGACGAGCACGACGCTGCCCATGCCGCCGCGGACCTCGAGGTCGATGCGGGTGCCCGTGACCGTGGCCTCGCGGAAGTCGAGCTTCACGTCGGACATGGCGGGCTCCGCGACGATCCGCGCCGGTACGCGCCACTCGCCGGTGCGCTTCTCGCTCGACCAGCTCGCGCTCACGGTGAGCGGGCGTTCGTCCCTCGTCGCCGGTGCGGTCGCGGCCCGCCAGGGCAGCGTCGCCCCCGGGAGGTCCGCGACGATCGGTTCGAGCTCGGCGTAGGTCCGGGCGGCGTAGGTGCGGGTGAGGCGCTCGTCGACCTCGTGGAGATCGAGCCGGCCCTCGCCGAGCGCGGTGCGCAGGATCTCGGCGACGACCTCGCGGTCCGCGTCGCCGGCCCGCATCACGGGCGTCGGGTCATCGGTCGCCACGGGAGGACAACCTAGTCGCCGGCGCGTTCGGCTCCCGTGGAGAACGGCTACCGTCACGCCCGTGCCCGCCGACCCGGTCGTGCTCGGCGATCCGGTCGTGCTCGGCGTGCGGACGGCGGGCAGCCGCGTGCTCTTCGGGCCGCACGTCACCAACGTCGCCGACCCGCGGCGGCCGCGGGCGCTCGGCGCCGACCACGTCGGGCACTACCGGGCGCGCGCCGCCGGGGGCGCCGGCGTGGTGGTCACCGAGGTGGCGTCCGTGGTGGCCGACGACCACCCCTACGAGTACGCGCCGCTCGCCGCCGAGTGTGCGGACGGCTGGGCCGCGATCGCGGACGCCTGCCGTCCCTACCGGACGCTCGTGCTCGCCGGGCTCGGACACACCGGGAGTCAGGGCTCGTCGGCGTACACGCGCGGGCCGCTGCGCGCGCCGTCGGCGGTGCCCGACCCGGCCTCGGGCGAGGTGCCGGCGGTGCTGGACGCCGACGGGATCGCCGCGGTGGTCTCCGGCTTCGCCCGCGCTGCCGCGGCGGCCGTGGAGGCGGGGTGCGACGGCGTCGAGATCCAGGCGGGACAGCACGCGCTGCTGCGGCAGTTCCTGTCCGGGCTGACCAACCAGCGCGACGACGCGTACGGCGCGGACCGCGGGCTGCTGCTGGCCGAGGTGCTCGGCGCGGTGCGCGACGCCGTCGGGGCCGACGCGCTGGTCGGGCTGCGCCTGGCGGTCGACGAGCTCGCGCCGTGGGCGGGCATCACGCCGGGCGCGGCCCGGGCGGTCCTCGAGCGGGTCGCGGGGCTCGTCGACCTCGTCGTCCCCGTGCGGGGCTCGGCGCTGTCGGTCGGCGCGACGCGGCCCGACGCGCACACGCCGCCCGGTTTCCTGCGCCCGCTCCTGGCCGAGCTGCGGGTGCCGGGCGTGGCGATGGTGCTGGCGGGGAGCGTGGTGGACGCCGCCGACGCCGGGTCCGCGCTGGCCACCGGCGACGCCGACGTCGTCGAGATGACCCGCGCCCAGCTCGCCGACGCCGACCTCGTCGCCCTCGTCCGCGCGGGCGACACACCCCGGCCGTGCGTGCTGACCAACCAGGAGTGCCGGGCGCGCGACGTCCGCAACCCGCGGGTCTCGTGCACGGTCGCGGCGCCGGAGGTCCCCGAGCGGGTGGTCGCCCGTCGCGCCGACCCGGTGCTCGTCGTCGGCGCCGGCCCGGCGGGGCTCGAGGGGGCGCGGACGCTCGCGCGGGCCGGGTGCGCGGTGCGGGTCGTCGAGCGTGCCGACGCCGCCGGCGGCCTGCTGCGGTGGGTGGCCGGGCTGCCGGGCCGGGAGCGCTTCGCGCGGCTCGTCGAGTGGTACACGGGTGAGCTGTCGGCGTTGGGTGTCGACCTGGCGTTCGGGGTCGTGGCCGAGGTGCCCGCGTCCGGCCGCGTGCTGCTGGCCACCGGCGCGGTGGACCGGCCGGGGCGTGGGACGCCGATCGCCGCGGCGCTGCGCGACGGCCTGCCGCCCGGCCCCGTCGTGCTCGACGACCCCCTCGGCGACGGCGCGGCCGTGGCGCTGGCCGAACGCCTGGCCGGCGAGGGCCGCGAGGTCGCGATCGTCGCGCCCGGCGTGCTCGTCGGCCCCGGTCTGGCGCGCACCGGCGACCTCGTCGACGCGCAGGTCCGCCTCGCGCGCGCCGGCGTCCGGCGGGTCACCGAGGCGCGGGTGGTCGGGTGGTCGTCCGGCTCGGCGACCGTGGCCGACGTCATCACGGGGGCGACCACGTCGCTGCCCGCGGCGGTGCTCGTCGACGCCGGCCCGCGCCGCGCGCCGGCCGGCCCGTCGCCGCGGGCGGATCTCTACGTCGTCGGCGACGCCGTCGCCCCGCGCACCGTCGCCGAGGCCGTGCGCGAGGGTCGGGGCGCCGCGCAGGAATTGCTGTCGTGAGCCTCCTGGCCGACCCCGTGCGGCTCGGACCCCTCGTGGCGCGCAATCGCATCGCCTTCCCGGCGCACCTGACCAACGCCGCCGTGGCGCGCCTCCCCACCGCCCAGCACGCCGCGTACTACGGGGCGCGCGCCGCCGGCGGTGCCGGGCTGGTCATCACCGAGGAGCAGTCGGTCGACCCCGCCGACCAGCCCTACGAGAAGCTCGTCGACGGCACCGACCCCGCCGTCGTCCCGGGCTACCGCGCGATCGCCGACGCGGTGCACGCGCACGGCGCGCTGGTGTTTGCACAGCTCGGGCACAACGGCGGGCAGTCGTCGTCGCTGTACTCGCGGGCCCCGGTGGACGGCGCCGACGACGAGGCCGACCCGATGTTCCGGGAGGTCCCGCGCCCGCTCGCCGAGGACGGGCTGGCGCGGCTCGTGGCGGGGTTCGGGGTCGTCGCCGGGCACGTCGCGGCGGGCGGGCTCGACGGGGTCGAGGTGCAGTGCTCGCAGGCGTCGTTGATCCGGCAGCTGGCCCCGTCGCGGGCGCTGCCGCTCCTGCTGGCGGTGCTGGCGGCCGTGCGCGAGGCGATCGGGCCCGACCGGGTGCTCGGCGTGCGGTTGCAGGGCGACGAGGGAGTCCCGGGGGGCTCGACCGCCGACGACGCGGTCCGCCTGGCCGTCGCCGTCGAGGCGCACGTCGACTACGTCAACACCGCGGTCGGCGTCGCCACCCGGACCCTGCCGCTGATCGAGCCGCCGATGGGCGTGCCCGCGGGGTACGCGGCGCACGTGCCGTCCGCGGTGCGCGCCGCGGTGTCGGTGCCGGTGATCGGGGTGGGTCGGTTCACGACGCCCACGCAGGCCCTCGACGCGGTGCGCTCGGGGTCGTGCGACCTCGTCGGCGTCGTCCGCGGCCAGATCGCCGACCCGTCCTTCGCGGCGAAGGCGCTGCGCGGGGCGCGCGTGCGGCGCTGCATCGGCTGCAACCAGGAGTGCATCGCCCGCGTGGGCCTCGACCAGCGCCTGGGGTGCGCGGTGAACCCTGCTGCCGGCCACGAAGCAGCGAACGGGCCGTTCGCTGCTTCTACGCGCGCGAACTCCCCGTTCGCTCGCGTCCTCGTGATCGGCGGCGGGCCCGCGGGGCTGGCGGCGGCGGTCGCGGCGGCGCGGTGCGGGCACGCGGTGACGCTGGCCGAGCGGGGCGACGCCCTCGGCGGCCAGCTGGCCCTCGCCGCCCGGGCGCCCGAGCGGGGCGAGCTCGTGAACGTCGTGTCGGACCTGGCGTTCGAGGCCCGCGAGCTGGGGGTGGAGGTGCGGCTCCGGAGCTCGATCGGGGCTGCGGAGGACACCGAGGACGCCGACGTCGTCGTCCTCGCGACCGGCGCCCGGCCCGCCCTGCCCGCCTGGGCGTCCGGGCTCGACCGCGTCGTCGACGTCACCGACGTCCTCGCCGGGCGGGTCACCCCGAGCGGGCACGTGCTCGTCGTCGACGCGGGGCGCTCGCACGCGGCGACGTCGACCGCCGAGCTGCTCGCGCGCCGCGGTGCGACGGTGACCACGCTGACCTCGGCGCTCGTCGCCGCCGGCGCCCTCGCGCCGACCCTGGACCGCGAGCGCTGGCGTCGTCGGGCCGCCGACCTCGGGGTCGTGGAGCACACGGACCGCGTGGTGCTGGGCGCCCGTCCCGGCCCGGTCCTCGACGTGCTCGATCACCTCAGGGGCGAGGTGGCGCCCTGGCCCGCCGACTGGGTGGTGCACGCGGGCCCGCCGACCCCGGAGGTGCCGGAGCTGGGCGTGCCCGTCGTCCGCGTCGGCGACTGCCTCGCCCCCCGCGACCTCGGCGCCGCGATCCGCGAGGGCACGGCCGCGGGCGAGAGCATCCGTGAGCGGAGTTCACGGCTATAGCCGGGAACATCACTCACATAGGGTCGGCGCGTGGAGATCGCCCATGCCCGCTGGCCGGAGTGCGAGGACGTGCCGGTGCTGCTCGTCCCGGTCGGGGCGACCGAGCAGCACGGCCCGCACCTCCCGCTCGGCACCGACACCGCGATCGCGGCGACGGTCGCGGCGCGCAGCGGTCTCCCCGTGGCCCCGGCCCTGCCCTACGGCGCGTCCGGGGAGCACGAGAGCTTCCCCGGCACGGTGTCGATCGGCACCGAGATCCTGGCCGCGGTGATCGTCGAGCTCGGGCGCTCGGCGTGCCGCTTCGCCCGCCGGCTCGTGCTCGTCAACGGGCACGGAGGCAACGTCGGCGCCCTGCGCGCCGCGGTCGCCCTGCTGCGCTCCGAGGGGCGCGACGTCGCGTGGTTCCCGTGCGGCGTCCCCGGCGCGGACGCGCACGCCGGGCACCACGAGACCGGCGTGATGCTCGCGCTCGCGCCCGACACCGTGCGCCCGGACCTCGCCGCCCCCGGCAACACGGCCCCGCTGCGCGAGCTCATGCCCGCGATCAGCGCCGGGTCGGTGCGCGACGTGAGCCCCTCGGGCGTGCTCGGCGACCCGACCGGCGCGACTGCCGGCGAGGGCGCCGAGACGGTCTCGGTGATCGTCGCCGCACTCGTCACGGCCGTCGAGCGGTGGGCCGTGGACGACGCCACGGGACGCCTGACCTGAGCCCGTCCACGCAGCATCGCTGCGCCGACCCGCCGCGTTCACCGACCCGCGGCAGGATCGGGCGGATGACCGGACCGCTGGCCGGCGACGACCTCCTCGCCCGCGCCGAGGCTGCGCTCGCCGTCGCACTGACCGACGCCCTGGGTGTCGAGTTCGTCGACCCCTCCGCCCCACTGGACGGCGTCGTGCTGCCCGTCGCGGGGCTCGCCGTCACCCCCGCCGCGACCGCGCACGCGGCCGCACTCGGAGCGGCCATCGAGCTCGCCGGGTACCTCGCCGTGCTCCCGACGCTCACCGCCGCCCAGCACGCCGTCACCCACCAGATCTCGACCCAGTACCTGCGGCCGGCGCCCGCCGGGCAGCGGGTCGTCGTGGTCGGCCGCCTGGCGAAGCGGGCCCGGGAGGTCGCGTTCGTGACGGTCACCGCGGGCCTCGAGGACGCCCTGGACCGGCCCGTCGCGCTCAGCCAGATCACGAAGTCGATCGTCGGCGGGACCTAGACTCCGTCGGTGGCCGCCTTCGCCGATCGCGCCGACGCCGGCCGGGCTCTCGGTCGGGCGCTCGCCGAGCTGGACCTGCACCGCCCCCTGCTCGTGGGCCTCGCCCGCGGCGGCGTACCGGTGGCCGCGGCGGCGGCCGAGGCGCTGGGGGCCGGGGCGGAGGTCGACGTCGGCGTCGCCCGCAAGATCACCGCACTCGAGCGCCCGGAGGCCGGGCTCGGCGCGGTGGCCGTGGACGGCGAGCCGGTGTGGTTCGACCTCGCGCTGCAGAACGCCGGCCTGACCCCGGGCGCGCTGGACGACCTCGTCGCCGCCGAGCGCATCGAGGCCGCGCGACGCGAGGAGGCCTACGGGTCGGGGTGGCGCGGGCGCGTGGCGGGGCGGGACGTCGTCCTCGTCGACGACGGCGTGGCGACGGGGATGACGGCGCGGGCGGCGCTCGGCGCGCTGGCCGCCGGTGGCCCGTCGAGCCTCGTGCTCGGCGTGCCGGTCGCGGCGCCGCCGGCGCTCGAGCGCCTCGCCGACGACTGGGGCGGCACCGTCGTCGCCGTGCTCGTCCCGCCGGACTTCCGCGCGGTCGGCGACGTCTACGACGACTTCGGGCAGCTGACCGACGACGACGTCCTGCGTGTCCTCGGTCGCTGACGACGCACCTCGTGGCTGCCTAGACTCGCCCGCCATCAGCGCCTCCACCGTCAGCCCCGCGGCCCCCGCCACGCCGACCCGTCCCCCGCACGGCTGGACGGTCGTGCTGGACCGTCGCGTCTGGCGCGCCGACGGCGGCCGCACGCTGATCGGGGGCTCGCCGCCGCGCGTGCTGCACCTCTCGCCCGCGGCGTACGGGCGCCTCGCCGGCCCGGACGGGATCGCGCCGGACGCGCGGCTCACGGTCACCGACGCGACGTCCGCGGTGCTGGCGCGCCTGCTCACCGACGCGGGCGTCGCCCACCCGGAGCCCGGCCACCCGGACGCCCCGGCGCCGGGCGCGGTCTCGGTCGTCGTGCCCGTGCGCGACCGTCCCGGCGAGCTCGCCCGCCTGCTCGGTGCGCTCGCGGCGACCGCGCCGGGGATCGCCGAGGTGGTCGTCGTCGACGACGGCTCGACCGACCCGGACGCCACGGCCCGCGTGGCCGCCGCCCACGGCGCGCGGGTGGTCCGCCACCCGGTCTCCCGCGGCCCCGCCGCCGCCCGCAACACCGGGGCCGCCGCCGCGACCGGCGAGCTCGTCGCGTTCCTCGACTCCGACGTCGTCCCCGAGCCCGGCTGGCTCGCGCCGCTCCTGGGCCACCTCGCCGACCCCGCGGTCGTCCTCGCCGCCCCTCGCATCGTCGCCTGGGAAGCGCCGCCGCCACCGTCCGTCGCCACACCGCATCCTGCGGATGCAAGCCCTGCGTCCTCGCTGGCACTCAACGCCAGGAAAGCCGCATCGTCGATCGCGCGCCGGACCGTGGCCCGCTACGAGGAGCGACGCTCGAGCCTGGACCTCGGCCCCCGCGCCGCCCCGGTGACCGCCCGCTCCCGCGTCGCCTACGTCCCGAGCGCCGCGCTGGTCGTCCGGCGCGAGGCGCTGGGCGCCGGGTTCGCCGAGGACATGCCCGTCGCCGAGGACGTCGACCTCGTCTGGCGCCTCGCCGCCGCCGGCTGGCGCCTGCGCTACGAACCGTCGTCCCGCGTGGCGCACGAGCACCGCGACGCCGTCGGCGCGTGGCTCGAGCGCAAGGCGTTCTACGGCACCGGCGCCGCCCCGCTGGCCCTGCGCCACCCGCGCCGCGTGCCGCCGGTCGCGCTCGCCCCGTGGACCGCGGCCGCCATGACCCTGCTCGGCGTCCAGCGCCGGTGGAGCACCGCCGCCGCCGGCGTCGTCACGCTCCTGGCGACCGCCCGCCTGGCGCGCGGGCTGGCGCGTCCGGGCCGGGGGAGCTCCCGACGCGCCGTCACCCTCGCCGCGGTGCTCGCGCCCTGGGGCCTGGGCGGCGCGGCGTGGCAGGCGGCCGGGGCCCTCACGCGGCACTGGTGGCCGGCGGCGCTGGTGGGCGCGGTGGTGTCCCGGCGGGTCCGCCGCGCGCTGCTCGTCGCCGGCGTGGTCGAGGGCGTCGCCGACTGGGCCCGGTTCCGATCGCCCGGCGACGGGCCGGGCGACGTCGTCGGCCACGTCGTCGCCCACCGGCTGGACGACCTGGCCTACGGGGGAGGGCTGTGGTGGGGCGCGTGGCGGCACCGCACAGCCGCGCCCCTGCGTCCCGACCTCAGCGGGAAGGGCCCCGACCGATGACCTCGATCGTCCGCACCGTCGCCGTCGGCCTCCCGCGCGAGGTCCCGGGACCCCGCGACGGCGAGACGACGAGCACCGCCATCTGGAAGGAGCCGGTGGACGGGCCGGTCGAGGTCGGGCCCGAGAACCTCGCCGGGGACGAGCAGGCCGACCGCGTCAGCCACGGCGGTCCGGAGAAGTCCGTCTACGCCTACGGCGAGGAGGACCTCGCCTGGTGGCGCGACGAGCTCGGCGCGCTCGACGACCAGGTCTTCGGGCAGAACCTCACGACCGCCGGCTACGACCTGCGCGACGCCGTCGTCGGCGAGCGCTGGCGGATCGGGACCGCCGAGCTCGTCGTCGTCCAACCGCGCACCCCGTGCTTCAAGCTCGGCCTGCGCGCCGGGGACCGGTCCATGCCGCGCCGCTTCACCGCCGCCGTCCGGCCCGGCGTGTACCTGCGCGTCGCGACGACGGGGACGCTCGCCGCGGGCGACCCGATCGAGGTCGTCGACCGGCCCGCGCACGGCGTCACCGTGGCCGAGGTGTTCGCGATCGTCCACCACGAGCGCGACCGTGCGGCCCGCCTCCTCGAGGTGCCGGAGCTGCCGGCCGGCTACCACCACTGGGCCCGCGAGCGCCTCGCCCGCCGCCCTCACTGAACCCCGCGTCGGCGTGTCCTCGCCGCGACGATGTGGCGATCCTGGCGTTGAGTGCCAGCGAGGACGCAGGGCTTGCACGGCCCCGTGCCCACACCACCTCCCGTACCACCTCCCACACCACCTCCCACGCACCGCACACGCCCCGTGCCGGCGCGTGCGTCCCGGGTGAAGTGGGAGCCCTCCGAACGGACCGTTCGGCTACCGCCCGGAGTGTTCTTTTCCGCAGGAATTCGCCTGCCCACGGCGTGTGTCGAGCCGCAGACGCGGATGTTCAAGGCAGTCTGATCCGCGAGTGCGGTGTACAGGTCGGTAACCACTCCCACCTGGGCATTCGGGTAGGGGACCCGCCCCCTGAGTGGATGTTGCGCCGCCCGGTGGTCGGCGGTGTGATGTGTCCGCCACCACGCCGGAGATGGGGGCACAGGCGCGCGCGAAGTCGGCGGGCGTCGTTCACACACCACCACCATGTCCTCGGTCTCGACGTCCGGGCTCCGGTGCCACGTCGTTCGGCCGAGTGAGGAGTGAGGTCCATGGCACGCATCCGGACCACCGTCGACGGCCTCGTCTACGAGGACGACGTCGAGCCGCGCATGTTGCTCGTCCAGTACCTGCGTGAACGGCTCGGCAAGACGGGCACGGTGATCGGCTGCGACACGAGCAACTGCGGGGCGTGCACCGTGCACCTCGACGGGATGAGCGTGAAGTCCTGCTCGGTGCTGGCCGTCCAGGCCAACGGCGCCGAGGTGCTCACGATCGAGGGCCTCGAGCGGGACGGCCAGCTGCACCCCGTGCAGCAGGCCTTCCACGACAACCACGCACTGCAGTGCGGTTACTGCACGCCCGGCATGATCATGCAGTCGATCGACCTGCTCGGTGACAACCCCGACCCCACCGAGCACGAGGTCCGCGAGGGCATCGAGGGCAACCTCTGCCGCTGCACCGGCTACCAGAACATCGTGCGCGCCGTCCAGGACGCCGCCTCGAAGATGAAGCCGGGAGCCGCCCCGACCGCCGAGGCCGGCGCCAAGCAGACCGTGGCCGGCGGGGGCGCCTGATGACCACCACCGAGAACCCGGCGGACGCACCGGTCAAGGAGATCGGGCGCGACCGCCGCCGCAAGGAGGACCGCCGGCTCATCACCGGGCGGACCCAGTGGACCGACAACAAGGCCCTCACCGGCCTGCTGCACATCGCGATGGTCCGCAGCCCGTTCGCGCACGCGACGATCAAGGGCATCGACACCTCGGCGGCCAAGCAGCTGCCGGGCATCGTCGGCGTCTACACGGCCGCCGACATCGGCGCCGACCAGGTGCAGCTCCCCTGCGCGTGGCCGGTCACGAAGGACATGCGTTCGCCCCAGCGTCCCGCGCTGGCCGGCAGCCGTGTGAACTTCGCCGGTGAGGGTGTCGCCGTGGTCGTCGCGCGCAGCGCGGCGATCGCCAAGGACGCCGCCGAGCTGGTCGAGGTCGACTACGACGAGCTCGAGCCGGTCCTGGACATGGAGGAGGCGCTGAAGGACGGCGCCACCCTCGTGCACCCGGAGCTGGGCACGAACTCGAACGCCCAGTGGGTGTTCGACTCGGGCGAGGCGGGCTCCGGCGGCAACGCGACGGAGGCCATCAGCAAGGCGGAGTCGGACGACGACCAGATCGTGGTCCGTCGCCGCTTCCGCCAGCAGCGCCTCGTGCCGGTGTTCATGGAGCCCCGCTCCACGGTCGTCGACCCCACGGGCGAGCAGCTCGTCATGTGGTCCTCGACCCAGGTGCCGCACATCCTCAAGACGATGCTCGCGCTGACCCTCGGCCTGCCCGAGCACAAGATCCGCGTCATCGCGCCGGACGTCGGCGGCGGCTTCGGCGGCAAGATCGCCGTGGCCCCCGAGGAGGTCGTCACCCTGCTGGTGGCCCAGAAGCTGGGCAAGCCGGTGAAGTGGACCGAGACCCGCTCGGAGTCCCTGCTCACGGCCCACCACGGCCGTGACCAGATCCAGGACCTGACGATGTCGGTCACCAAGGACGGCACGATCACCGGCCTGGACGTGAAGCTCCTGGCCGACATGGGCGCCTACCTCGGCCTCGTCGGGCCGGGCGTGCCGATCCTCGGCGCGTTCATGTTCAACGCGATCTACAAGATCCCGTCCTACCGGTTCGACTGCACCAACGTCTTCACCACCAAGACGCTCACCGACGCCTACCGCGGCGCCGGACGTCCGGAGGCCACCTTCGGCATCGAGCGCCTGATGGACGAGGTCGCCCTGGAGCTCGGCATGGAGCCGATGGAGTTCCGGAAGAAGAACTGGATCAAGCACGACGAGTTCCCGTACACGACGGTCAGCACGCTGACCTACGACACGGGCAACTACGAGGCCGCGACCGACCAGGCCATGCAGATGTTCGACTACGACGGTCTGCGCCGGGAGCAGGCGGAGCGCCGCCGGCGGGGCGACGTCAAGCAGCTCGGCATCGGCATCTCGACCTTCACCGAGATGTGCGGCCTCGCGCCCTCGCGCGTGCTCGGCTCGCTCGACTACGGCGCCGGTGGCTGGGAGACCGCGGCCATCCGGATGCTGCCCACGGGCAAGGTCGAGGTCGTCGTCGGCGTCAGCCCGCACGGCCAGGGCCACGAGACCGCGTTCTCGCAGATCGTCGCCGACCAGCTCGGTGTCGGCTTCGACGACGTCGAGATCCTCCACGGCGACACCCAGTCGTCCTACCGGGGCCTCGACACCTACGGCTCGCGCTCGCTCGCGGTCGGCGGCATCGCCGTCGTCAAGGCGGCCGAGAAGGTCATCGAGAAGGCCAAGCCGATCGCCGCGCACATGCTCGAGGCCTCCGAGGGCGACCTCGAGTTCTCGGCCGGCAAGTTCTCGGTCAAGGGCACCGACAAGGGTGTGGGCATCCAGGACATCGCGCTCGCGGTGTTCGCCGCCCACGACTACCCGGAGGGCATCGAGCCCGACATCGACGCCCACGCGACGTTCGACCCGGAGAACTTCTCGTTCCCGCACGGCACGCACCTCTGCGCCGTCGAGGTCGACACCGAGACCGGGTTCGTCTCGATGTACAAGTACGTCTGCGTCGACGACGTCGGCAACGTGATCAACCCGCTGATCGTCGAGGGTCAGGTCCACGGTGGCCTGGCGCAGGGCATCGCCCAGGCCCTCTACGAGGAGGCCGCGTACGACGACCAGGGCACGCTGCTCTCGGGCACGCTGGTCGACTACACGCTGCCGAGCGCGGCGGACCTCATCAGCTTCGACACCGCGAACACCACCACCGCGTCGACCACCAACCCGCTCGGGGTCAAGGGCGTCGGCGAGGCGGGCACGATCGCCTCCACCCCGGCGGTCGTGAACTCGGTGCTCGACGCGATCCGGCACCTCGGCGTCAAGGACATCGACATGCCGACCACCCCCTACCGCGTCTGGAGCGCCATCCAGAAGGCGTCGGGGACCTCCGGTCGCGCCGACGAGGCGAACGTCGCCTCGCCGGGTGCCGGTCTCGGCTCCACCGCCCGTGACATGCCCGAGGGAGGCAACCTGTGATCCCGGCCCAGTTCGACTACGTCCGGCCCACCACGGTCGAGGAGGCGCTGCAGGCCCTGCGCGACGGCGGCGACGACGCCAAGCTCCTCGCCGGCGGCCAGAGCCTGCTGCCGGTGCTGCGGCTGCGCATGGCCGACCCGTCGCTGATCATCGACCTCGGGGGCATCCCGGAGCTGCGGGGTGTCCGCGAGGACGGCAACGAGGTCGTCGTGGGGGCCATGACGTCGCACCACGACGTCACCCGTGACGACATCCTGCGTCAGCACGTCGCCCTCATCCAGGAGGCGACGAAGACGGTGGCCGACCCGCAGGTGCGCCACCGCGGCACCCTCGGCGGGGCCCTCGCCCACGCCGACCCGGCCGGCGACCTCGCCGCGCCGGCGCTGGCCCTCGAGGCGAAGTTCGTCATCGCGGGGGCCGACGGCACCCGCACCGTGGCGGCGGCGGACTTCTTCGAGGACTACTTCTCCACCGCGATCGGCGAGGCCGAGCTCCTCACCGAGATCCGTTTCCCGAAGTACACGGGTTGGGGCGCGCGGTACGAGAAGTTCAACCGGGTCGCCCAGGCCTGGTCGATCGTGGCCGTGGCCGCGACCATCAAGGTCGACGGGGGCACGATCTCCGATGCCCGCATCGGGCTGACCAACATGGCGGGCGTCCCGGTGCGCGCCACGGCCGTCGAGTCGGCACTGGTCGGCCAGAGCGCCACCGAGGACAATGTGCGCAAGGCCGCCCAGGCGGCCGCCGAGGGCACCAGCCCCACCGCGGACGCGGACGCCGGTACCGACTACCGCGAGCACCTCGCCAGGGTGCTCACCGGTCGGGCCGTCCTCGCCGCCGCGGGCTGAGTCCTCCGCGGTCCCACCCGTCCGACGATCCGATCGTCGCGACGTCCCGGCCCGCCCCCGCAGCAGCGGGGGCGGGCCGCCGTCGTGATCGCACAGGAGGTACCGAGTGAAGCTGGAGAACGAGTTCACCGTCCCGGTGGACATCGACACCGTGTTCGACGCCCTGAACGACCCGGAGAAGGTCACTCCGTGCTTCCCGGGCGCCACCCTCGACTCGCGCGACGGCGACGACTTCACCGGCACGGTGAAGGTGAAGCTCGGCCCGATCTCGATGACCTACAAGGGCAAGGGCACGTTCGTCGAGCGTGACAAGACCAACCACAAGGTCGTCGTCGACGCCCAGGGCCGCGACTCCCGCGGCAACGGCACCGCGTCGGCCAAGGCCACGCTGACGATGACCGACGACGGCGGCAAGACCAAGGTCAACGTCCTCACCGAGATGCAGGTGACGGGCAAGCCGGCCCAGTTCGGGCGCGGCGTCATGGCCGACGTCGGCGACAAGATCCTCGGGCAGTTCGCGTCCTGCTTGGCCGACGAGTTCGGCAGCAGCACGGCCGGCGGCCCCGCGGCCGCCACGGTCAGCGGCACCGACACCGGGTCCACCGGCGGCAACGGCACCGGCCCCGCGCCGGAGGCCGTGGCCTCGGGCGACGCCGCGCCGGTCACCGGCCCGCCCGCGCCCTCCCCGGTCTCCTCCGGTTCGGGCGCGCCCGCCGCGGCCGCGATGCCGACCACGGTGGCCGAGGCCGCCAAGGGCGACTCGGGCGCCAAGCCCGGCGCCTCGGTCGGCGGGGCCGCGAGCGGCTCCGGGCAGGCCGCGGCGCAGCCGAGCCAGCCGCGTCGCCAGCAGGTCGAGGCGATCGACCTGCTCGACAGCTCGCGGGACGCCGTGCTCAAGCGCCTCGTCCCCGTGGGCATCGGCGCGGGCGTCCTCGCCGCGATCATCGCGATCATCCTGGTGGTCCGCGGGCGGAGCTAGTTCCCGGGCACGTTCGTCATGATCGAAGGGCACCTCCGGCCGACAAGAGCGGCCGAAGGTGCCCTTCGCTCGTTCCGGCGAGGGTTGAGCGGCGACCGTGAACGGCTAGGCCCGGGAGATGACCGCGTCCACGAGCTCGCTGCTGAGCACTGTCCACGACGAGACGCCGCTGGTGCACTGCGTGACCAACCTCGTGGCCACGAACCTCTCGGCCAACGCGCTGCTCGCCCTCGGGGCCTCGCCGGCGATGGTCGAGGACCAGGCCGAGGCCGCCGAGCTCGCCGCGGTCGCCGGGGCGCTCGTGGTGAACACCGGCACGATGACGCCGGAGCGCGCGGACGGCATGCGGGCCGCGGCCTCGGCCGCCCGCGACGCCGGGACGCCGTGGCTGCTCGATCCGGTCGGGGTCGGCCCGCTGACCATGCGCACCGACGTGGCCCGAGGCCTGCTCGAGCTCCGGCCGGCCGTGGTGCGGGGCAACGCCTCGGAGATCCTCGCCCTCGCCGGCCGTGAGGGCCGTGGCCGCGGGGTCGATGCGACCGTCGCGGTCGACGACGCCGCCGACGCGGCCGACGAGCTCGCGCGGCGGTGCGAGGGTGTCGTCGCGGTCAGCGGCCCGGTCGACCGGATCACCGACGGGACCACGGTCCTCCACGTCCACGGCGGGCATCCGCTCATGGGGCGGGTGACCGCGATGGGATGCGCGCTCGGGGCCATCACCGCGGCCTTCCTCGCGGCCGCCCGGAGCACCGGGGACGACCCGGTCGCCGCCACCGTCGCGGCCCACGCCGTCGTGGGGGCGTGCGGGGCGGCCGCCGGGGTCGCGGCCCGCGGGCCGGGCTCGTTCGTGCCGGCCTGGCTCGACGCGCTCGCGGCCCTCGACGCCCGGGGTGCCACCGCGGCCGGCACCCTCATCGACCCGGCGTGACGGCCCTCGACCCGCGCCTCTACCTGGTCCTCGACCCCGTGCACGGGCCGGCGGACCCGCTCGCGGTCGTCCGCGACGCCGTCGCCGGCGGGGTCACCGCCGTCCAGGTCCGGGCGCCCGGAGCCACCGGCCGCGAGCTGTGCGACGCCACCCGGGCCGTGATCGACACCCTGGCCGGCTCGGGCGTCGCGGTCGTCGTCGACGACCGTCTCGACGTCGCCCTCGCGGCCGGCGCCGACGGCGTGCACCTGGGGCGACACGACGCCCCGCCCGGTGCCGCCCGTCGCGTCGCGGGACCGGACCTCTCCCTCGGCTGGTCGGTCACCGGACCCGACGACCTCGACGTCGCCCGCCACCTCGGGCCCGGCGTCGTGGACCTGCTCGGCATCGGCCCCGTGTTCACCACCGCCACGAAGCCCGACGCCGCGCCCGCCACCGGTGTCGATGGTCTGCGTCGCCTGTGGGAGGCCGCGGCCGGGCTCGGCGTCACGGCGGTCGCGATCGGCGGGGTGCACGCGGACAACGCCGCCGAGGTGCTCGCGACCGGCGTCCCCGGCCTCGCCGTGAGCTCGGCGATCGCCGCCGCGGCGGAACCCGGGGCCGCCGCCCGCGAGCTGCGCGCCGTCGTCGACGGCAGGTGACAGGCTGTCCGCCGTGTACCCCGGCGCCACGAACACGCTCGTCGACGTCCCCGGTCTGCAGGTCGGGCACGCGGACCTCGAGGGCGAGGGCGCGCTGTCGGGCACGACGGTCGTGCTGCCCGGACCCGAGGGCGCGGTCGCGGGTGTCGACGTCCGCGGCGGCGGCCCCGGCACCCGCGAGACCGACGCGCTCGACCCGCGCACGCTCGTCGAGCGCATCCACGCCGTGGTGCTCACCGGCGGGAGCGCCTACGGGCTCGCGGCCGCCTCCGGGGTGGCCGACGCGCTCGGGGCCGCCGGCCGCGGTTTCCCCGTCGGCCGGGGGCCCGGCGAGGTCGTGCCCGTCGTCCCCGCGGCCGTGGTGTTCGACCTCGGGCGCGGTGGCCGGTTCGCGGCGCGCCCGACCGCGGAGACCGGCGCGCAGGCCCTCGCCGCCTGCACCGACGCGCCGCCGGCGCAGGGCGTGGTCGGCGCCGGGCGCGGCACGGTCGTCGGCGGGCTGAAGGGCGGGGTCGGCTCCGCCTCGTCGGTGCTCTCGGACGGCACGGTGGTGGCCGCCCTCGTCGTGGCCAACGCCGCGGGCTCGGCCGTCGACCCGGCCACCGGCGAGCTGTGGGCCGCCCGCCACCTGCACCCGGGCGACGTCGAGCCCCCGGCCCTGCCCGCCGACCGGACCGCGCTGCTGGCGGCCCTGCGCGAGGCCGCCGCGCCGCCGACGCTGAACACCACGATCGGCGTCGTGGCCACCGACGCCGGGCTGAGCGTCGCGCAGTGCGCCAAGCTCGCCGCGGTCGGGCAGAGCGGCCTCGCCCGTGCCGTGCGCCCCGCCCACGGCATGACCGACGGCGACACGTTCTTCGGCCTCGCGACCACCGGGCGCGCCGCCCCGGACCTCGCCGCGGTGCAGGAGCTGCTCACCGCCGGCGCCGACTGTGTGACCCGCGCCGTCGCCCACGCCGTCCTGGCCGCGCGCTCCGTCGAGACCCCCGCCGGGCACTGGCGGGCCTATCGCGACCTCGTCGGCTGACGGGCACCATGGACCCGTGGGGGGCTACCGCGAGCGACCGGTCGGGCCCGGGATGGTGCTCTGGGCGAGCGACGGCGGCGCAACGACGATCCTGCCCGACGGCTGCCTCGACCTGATCTGGAACGGCCGCGCGCTGGTCGTCGCCGGCCCCGACGCCGGGGCCCGCCGCCACGACGGCGGCGGCGCGCGGCATGTCGGCCTGCGCTTCTCCCACGGGCGCGGTCCCGTGAGCCTGGGTGTCCGCGCCGACGAGCTGCGCGACACCACGGTGTCCCTCGAGGCGGTGTGGTCCGACGCCGCCGCACGCGAGCTCGCCGAGCGCGCCGCCGAGGACCCCGTGCGGGCGTTCCGCGACGTCGCCGGCACGGTCCCGGCGAGCGACGACCCCTTCGGCGCCCGCGTCTTCTCCGCGCTGGCGCGCGGCGCCGACGTCGCCGGGCTCGCCGATGCGCTGGGCACCACCACCCGCACGCTGCACCGGCGCTGCCTGCCGGTGTTCGGCTACGGCCCCCAGCACCTCGGGCGCATCCTGCGCCTGCAGCGCGCGCTGGCCCGGGCGCGGGCGGGCACCCCGTGGGCCGAGGTGGCCGCCGTCGAGGGCTTCGCCGACCAGCCGCACCTCGCCCGGGAGGTCCGCACCCTCGCCGACACCACGCCGACGGAGCTCCTACTGCGGTAGCGCGGCGAAGAGATCCACCGGCGCCCCGTCGGGGTCGTCGACGACGGCGTAGCGCATGCCCCAGAACGCGTCCCAGGGCTCGAGCGCGCCGTGGTACCCGGCCCCGACGAGCTCGGCATAGAGCGCGTCGACCTCGGCGGGGGAGTCGCACGCGAACGCCACGGAGCGCCGCGGCCCGCCGGTCGGTTCCGTCCAGGACGGGTCGAAGGACCGGACGGTGTCCACGGTGTCGAACGCGAAGCGCAGCCCGCCGGCGAGCTCGACCTCGACGTGGGGCGCGGTGTCGGCCTCGGGCGGCGCGTCGAGGCCCAGGCGGCGGTAGAAGGCGAGCGAGGCGGCCATGTCGGAGACGACGAGCTCGACGACGGCGAGACGCGGAGGCATGGACGACACCGTAGGGACCGCCCGCGGCGCGGGGCTTGGACCGATCGGACACCATGCGCGTGTGCACCGGACGCTCGGCTTCACCGCGCCGCTGTGCCCGGACAACCTGTTCGGCCACCTGGTCGCGACGGCCGTACCCGGCGTCGAGGAGTGGCACGACGGCGCCTACCGCCGCACGCTCGCCCTGCCCGGCGGGCCGGGGGTGGTCGCGCTGCGGCCCGGCGAGGCCGGCATCGACGCCACCCTGACCCTCACCGACCCCGCCGACGCCGACGCGGCCGAGCGCATCGCCCGGCGCCTCCTCGACCTCGACGCCGACCCGGTGGCCGTCGACGACACCCTGCGCGCCGAGCCCGTGCTGGCCCCGCTGGTCGACGCCGCGCCCGGCCGGCGGGTCCCCGGCGCGCCCGACCCCGAGGAGTTCGCGGTGCGCGCGGTCCTCGGGCAGCAGGTCTCCACCGCCGCCGCCCGCACCCACGCCGGCCGTCTCGTGCGCGGGTACGGCACGCCGCTGCCCGAGGACCTCGCCGGACCCGGCAGCACGCTCACCCACCTCTTCCCGTCGTCGCCCGCGCTCACGGCCGTCGACCCCGAGGAGCTGGCGATGCCCCGGACCCGGCGGCGGACGTTGCTGACGCTCGTCGCCGCCCTCGCCGACGGTGCCGTCGTCCTCGACCCGGCCGACGTCGCCGGATCCCGCGCCGCGCTCGGCGCGCTGCCGGGGATCGGGCCGTGGACCGTCGACTCGGTGGCGATGCGCGCCCTGGGCGACACGGACGCGTTCCTGCCCACCGACCTCGGCGTCCGCGTGGCCGCCGAACGCCTCGGGCTGCCGACGAAGGACCGCGACCTCGTCGCCCGCGCCGAGGCCTGGCGCCCGTACCGGGCCTACGCGACGCAGTACCTCTGGGCGGCGCTGGACCACGCCGTCAACGTCATGCCAGGCTGATCACGGCCTCGCCCGAGGAGGTGGCCGTGGCGGCGGACGACGCCCTCTGGAGCGCGCTCGGCCGGGTGGCGGAGACGCCGACCCTGCTCGTGGCGTGCGTCTTCGACGGCGCGCTCGCCGCCGAGGAGGGCGACCCCGCGCAGGCCCGGGCGGAGCAGCAGTCCTCCGAGGCGCTCAACGTCCTCGTGGCCCTGAGCGACACGACCGTCGCCGTGGTGTCGGACCGGCCGGCCGACGAGGTCGCCGAGCTGATGTTCCTGTCCGGCGCGAAGGGCGGCGCGCGCGTCGTCGCGCCCGAAGGCGTCGCGGCGCTGCGCGACGAGGTCGGCGCGACGGCCGTCGTCGCCGTCGGTCTGGTCCCCGACCACGAGCCGGGCGCCGACGACGTGATCATCGGTGTCGCCGCCGAGGCGCCCTACGAGGTCGAGGACGTCGACGACGTCTGCCTGGTGCTCGAGGAGCTGGCCGACCTGCGTCGCGGCTACTGACCCGCGTCATCCTGTCGAGGATCAGAACAGGAGCTGGTCGCGGCCCTCGAGGTCGAGCAGGGTGCGCTTGCGCTCGAGCCCGCCCGCGTAGCCGGTGAGGCTGCCGTCGGCGCCGACCACGCGGTGGCACGGCACGACGATCGCGACGGGGTTGCGGGCCATCGCCCCGCCCACCCGCCGGGCGTCGACGGGCTCGAGGCCCACCGCCGCGGCGAGCTTGCCGTAGCTCACGGTCTCGCCGTAGCCGACCGAGGCCAGGCCGTCGAGCACCCGGCGGTCCCACGCGGGGTGGGCGTCGAGGTCGACGGGGACGGTGAACTCCCGCAGCGTGCCCGCGAAGTAGGCGTCGATCTCGCGGCGGGCGAGGTCGAGGACGCGCTCGGCGTCCGCGTCACGCGGCTCGTCGGACGCGGCGGGGGAGAACCCGAGCAGCGTCAGCCCGCGCGGCGAGGCGTCGAGGTGCAGAGGCCCGAGAGGGGTGCCGTGGACGATGCTCATGTCCTGGAGAACACCTCGGCGGGCCGGTGCGTGGCGCGTTCGGGCGTGGCGGTCAGCCGCCGGCGAAGGGCGGCAGGACGTCGACGACCGCGCCCTCGGCGAGGACCAGGGTCCGGTCGCGGACGGCCACCTCGTCGAGCAGGAAGCTGGCGGCGGCGAGCACGCGGGCGAGCGCGTCGCCGTGGTCGGCGGCCAATGCCGTGATCAGGTCGTCGACGGTGGCGCCGGCGGGGACCGTGACGTCCTCGCTGCGCGTGCCGGCGGCGGCCTTGGCGCCGGCGAAGTACCGCACGGTGACGCTGACGGGCGGGGCCGTCGCGGCGGTGGTGGGAGCGGTGGGAGCGGTCATCATCCTCCGATCGCACTCATGGGCCGGTCGGGCTGCAGGAACCCGGGCTCGTCGATGCCGTGGCCGGGCTTCTTGCCCCACATGGCCACGCGCCACGCGTCGGCGATCTCCTCGTCGGAGCCGCCGCCGCGCAGGAACCGTCGCAGGTCGTTCTCGGTCCGCGAGAACAGGCAGTTGCGCACCTGCCCGTCGGCGGTGAGTCGCGTGCGGTCGCAGTTGCCGCAGAACGGCCGTGTGACCGAGGCGATCACACCGACCTTGGCCGGGGTGCCGTCGTGGCCGGTCCACCCGTCGACGAGGAAGCGCTCGGCGGGGGCGCCGCCGCGCTCGGCCGGGTCGTCGGAGAGCGTGAACCGCGTGCGCAGCGAGGCGAGGATCTGCTCGGCGGTGATCATGCGGTCGCGCTGCCACGAGTGTCCGGCGTCGAGGGGCATCTGCTCGATGATGCGCAGCTCGTAGCCCTCCTCGAGCGCCCAGGCCAGGAGGTCGGGCGCCTCGTCGTCGTTGAGGCCGGGCATGAGCACCGTATTGATCTTGATGGGGTCGAGGCCGTGCTCGCGGGCGGCCCGCAGGCCGGTGAGGACGTCGTCGAGCCGGTCGCGCCGCGTGATCTCGGCGAAGCGGTCGCGGCGCAGCGTGTCCAGCGAGGCGTTGACCCGGTCCAGCCCGGCGGCCGCGAGACCGGCCGCGCGACGCGTGAGGCCGAGCGCGTTGGTGGTCACCGACATCTCGGGCCGGGGCGTCAGCGCGGCGGTGGCCGCGACGATGTCCTCGAGGCCCTTGCGCAGGAGGGGCTCGCCGCCGGTGAACCGGATCTCCTGGACGCCGAGGCGCTCGACGGCGACCCGCACGAGGCGCACGACCTCCTCGTCGGTGAGCGCCTCCTCGCTCGGCATCCACTCCAGGCCCTCGGCGGGCATGCAGTAGGTGCAGCGCAGGTTGCAGCGGTCGGTCAGCGACACCCGCAGATCGGTGGCCACACGGCCCCAGGAGTCGACCAGACGCGCGTCGTCAGGCCGCCCTGAGGTGTCCGTGGTGGCGGTGGCGGACCCGGGGACGGCCGGCACACCGAGGTCGAGAACGCTCATCACTTCCCACCCTAACCGCGTCGACGACCGCGAGTGGTCGGCGTCTCCGCAGGTCGCAGGCTCCCTCCGCAGATGCGGGCACCGCGCCGCGAGGAGATCGCAACTGCGGTGTGCGGTGCGGAGAATTGGTCCCTCTGGAGAGGCGCACCAGGGGCGCCGGACCGGCCTGAGAGGACCGTAGTGCCCGTCGGGGCCGGCGCCCACACGTCTACGGCCCCCGCAGCCCCCGGACGGCGGCGCGGGCGAGCGCCTCGGCCTCGGCGGAGGCGGCCTCGGCGGAGGCGGTCTCGGCGGCGGCGTCCGGGGGCGGGCCGTTGCCGCGGAAGGCCGTCAGGAACGCCGAGGCCTGGCACGCGCCGAGCAGGAGCAGCGCCGCGGCCCTGGGGTCGGCGGCGGGGTCGACCCGCCCGGCCCGTGCCTCGCCCGCCAGGTAGTCCGCGACCGCGTCGAACACGACGTGCGGACCGGTGCCCAGGCGGTCGAGCGCAGCCCGGTGGGCGGTGAGCACCGCGGGCTCGGAGAACACCGAGGCCGCGATGGGGAAGGTCTCGCCGTAGAACGCCAGCGCCTCGTGGGCCACCTCGGCGAGGATCTCCTCGAGGTCGCCGGTGCCGACGCGGTCGGGTAGGCCGTCGAGGACCTCGCCCAGTCGCGAGGGCACCCGCTCGACGAGGACGGCGACGAAGAGCGCCGTCTTGTCGTCGAAGTGCTTGTAGAGCGCGGCCTCGGAGAAGCCCGCCTCGCGCGCGATCTCCTTCGTCGTGGCGCGGGCGACGCCGTGCGAGCGCATGACCGCGAGCGCCGCGTCGAGGATGCGCTCGCGCGTCGAGGTGCTTGACCGGGTCCGGGGCACCCCGTCATTCTAAGTTGGTGAGTGCTCACTAACCAAGGAGGGGCCGTGCGGATCGTGGTGTTCGGGGCGTCGGGAGGGACCGGGCGGGAAGTCGTGGCGCAGGCCCTCGCCGAGGGCGACGAGGTGGTGGCCGTGGCCCGCACGGGCTCGGTGGTGCCGCCCGGGGTGGAGGTGGTGCGGGCCGGGTTCGACGAGGACGGGGTGATCGAGGACGCGGTCCGCGGGGCCGACGTCGTGGTGTCGGCGCTGGGCACGCGGGGGCGCGGGCCGACGAGCGTGTGCAGCGACGGGGTGGGTGCGGCGATCGCGGCGATGCGCCGCACCGGGGTCCGTCGTCTCCTCGTCGTGAGCGCGGCCGGGCTCCCGGGCGAGGGCGACGGCCCACTCCTGCGCGGGCTGGTCAAGCCGATCCTGCAGTGGGTGCTGCGCGACCACTACGCCGACCTGACCCGGATGGAGGAGATCGTCCGCGCGAGCGGGCTGGACTGGACGATCGTGCGCCCGCCGCGGCTCACGGACGGCCCCCGCACCGGTCGCTACCGGCGCGCCCTCGACCGCCACCTCGCCGGCGGGCACCGGGTGGCCCGCGCCGACGTCGCCACGGAGATCCTGCGCGCGGCCGCCGACCGGGACACCGTCGGGCACCTCGTCGCCATCGCCGACTGATCGCCGACTGACGCGCCGTCGGCCGCCCTGACACGCCCGGGCGATCGGTTCCGCGGACGGGGCGTCGCCGCCCACTACCGTCAGCGACCATGTCCACCGGTCGGCGCCGCCTGGGCTGGCTGCTGCCGACCGTGCTCGTGCTCCTGCTCGTCGCCGGGGTCGCCGGCACCTGGACCCTGCTGCGCCAGCCCCAGCTGCTGGCCGGCTCGTCGGCGTCCGTGGTGCCGGTCGTGCGGGCCGACGTCGTCACCGAGGTCCGCGTCCCGGGCGCGGTGCGCAGCGCGGGCGAGTCCGAGGTGTCGTTCGCGGTGAGCGGCGAGGTCACGACGATCCCCGTCGTGCCGGGCACCGTCGTCCGCGCGGGGGACGTGCTCGCCACCCTCGACGACGGCCCGACGCGCGCGCGGGTCAGCGCCGCCCAGGTCGCCGTCGGGGCCTCCGTCCGCGACCTCCAGGCCGCCCGCAACGCCGTCCCCTCCGACACGGTGCTGCTCGGGCGCCTCGAGACGACGGCCGCGCGCGACCGCGCGGAGCTCGCCGAGGCGACCCGCGTCCTCGACGGCACCGTCCTGCGGGCCCCGCGCGACGGCACGGTGACCGCCGTTGCCGGGCAGGTCGGTGACCGCGTGCTCGCCGGCGCGCCCACCCCGGACGACGCGCCCAGCCGCCGGCCGTTCGTGCGCCTCGCCGACCTCGGCGCCCTCGTCGTCCGCGCGTCGGTGGCACCCCGCGACGTCGCCCGTGTCGCCCCGGGTCAGGCCGCGGCCGCGGCCGTCGACGGGGTCGGCCCGACGGTCTTCGGCGAGGTCGTGGGCGTCGAGCCCGCGCCCGGTCCGGACGGCGCCTACGGCGTCACCGTCGCCACCGCCCTCCCGCCGGAGACGATGCGCGTCGGCCAGGCGGCCGACGTCCGCATCCTCGTCAGCCGGGCCGTCGGCGTGCTCGTGGTGCCGCCGTCGGCGGTGCGGCCCACCGGCCCGAACCGCGGCACCGTCCTCACGCCCCCGCCCGACGGCCGGGGCCCGAACCGGCTCGTCACCGTCACCACCGGCATCGCCGACGCGACCTCGATCGAGGTGCGCGAGGGCCTCCGCCTCGGCGACCGGGTGCTGGTCCCGCGCGACGGCGAGGAGCCGCGGCCGTGAGCGGGCGCGACGAGTACGCGGACCACCCCGACTACCCCGACGACCGCCGTGACGACTACCTGCCCGCGGAGTACGAGACCGACCCCCGCGGGGAGCCGCTGCCCCCGCCCCCGACGGATCGACGTCGCCGACCACGGCGCTGGGTGATCGGGCTGGCGGTGCTCACGGCGTTCGTCCTCGGCGGCGTCGGCGGGGTGATCGCGGACCGCCACCTCGCCGTCGGCTGCGAGACCTGTCCTCCACCCGCGGGTGAGGGCACGCCGCTCGTGGGAACGCTCGAGAGCACGTCCGACGGGCTGCTCGCCGTCCGCACCCCGGAGGGGCGGCTGATCGCGGTGCGGACCTCGCCCGCCACGCGCGTCGTCGACCAGGAGCCGCGCCCGGGCCCGGTGACGGCGCTGCCCCGCGGGACCCGTGTGAGCCTGATCGGCGTGCGCGACGTCGACGGCGTGCTCACGGCGCAGACGGTCGGCGTGCCGGGCTGACGCGCGCCGGGTGAGGCAGCGAGGGCGTCCTTCGCTGCGCACCACGCACTCGAGGTGACCCTCGCTCCATGCGAGCGGGGCTCAGAACGCCCGCGCCAGCCAGCCCATCAGGTCCGAGCCCCACCAGGAGCTCGTCTCGCCCGCGTCCGACGTCGCCACGGGGACGGGCACCGGCAGCGTCGTGGGCAGCGCCGGCAGGCCCGGAGGCACGAGGCCCGGCGGCGGGATCACCGGCGGGGTGGTCGTGGTCGTCGTGGTGGTGCTCGTCGGCGTGGTGGTCGTCGGCTCGGGCTCGGTGGTCGGCTCGGGCTCGGTGGTCGGCTCGGGCTCGGTGGTCGGCTCGGGCTCGGTGGTCGGCTCGGGCTCGGTGGTCGGCTCGGGCTCGGTGGTCGGCTCGGGCTCGGTGGTCGGCTCGGGCTCGGAGGTGGTCGTCGCGGTGGCCGACGTGGTCGTCGTCACCGGCGGCGTCGTGGTCGTCCTCGTCGTCACCGGCGGCGTCGTGGTGGTGGTCGTCGGCCTTGTGGTCGTGGTCGACGACGGGGGCGCCGTGGTCGTCGTGCTCGTGGGCGTCGCCGAGGTGGTCGTCGTGGTCGGCCGGGTGGTGGTCGTGGTCGGCCGCGTGGTGGTGGTCGTCGGCTCGGTGGTGGTGGTGGTCGTGGTCGTCGGTCGCGTGCTGGGCGAGACGGTGACGGTCGAGGTCCGGGTGGTCACGCTGGTCGGTGGGGCCGCGGCGGTGGTCGTCAGCCACAGCCCGCGCAGGACCGGGCTCTCGCCGCCGTCGGCGCGGCGCAGCAGGATGCGGATCCCGATCTCGCCGGTCGGGTCGCCGAGGTCGGCGGCGCCTTCCCGGGGCACCCGCACCCAGTCACCCCAGCGTCCGTCGCGCTGCAGGCCACGGGCCTCGACGACGACGGCCGCGCCGCGGGGCACGTCGACCGCGGGAACGCCGGCGATGCCGTCGACGAGCCCGAGGGTGCGTCGCGGCGCGAGCACGACCTCGCCGTTCGGGACGCCGTCGAGCCGGACGGCGCCGTCGGTGAGCACGACGCCCCGGTCGTCGCCGCCCTCGAGGGCGATCTCGGCGGACCAGCTCTCGCCGGGCGTCGGCGTGGCCGCGGCGGCGGGGACGGCGAGGACCACGGCGAGTCCGAGGGCCCCGGCGGCGACGGCGAGCGCGCCACCCCGCACGGAGGGATCAGCAGGACGGGACATCGCGTGCCTCCACGAGCTCGGCCGGGACGTACTGGGCGGTGCCGAGGCGGATCCAGCGGGTGCCGACCCCGGTGCGACCGCCCGCGGCCTGCGCCGCGCACTCGTAGGACATGCGTGCCTGCGGGGCGACGGAGCCGACGACCGCGGCGTCGGGCGCCGGGGCGGCCCGGACGTCGAGCCGCGTGCGTCGGTCGAGCGCCGTGCCCGACGGGCCGCGCCCGGTCCACAGGTAGGTGACGGTGACCCAGGCGTTGTCGGTGAGCCCGAGGTCGTCGCGGAACGTGCCGTCGGCGAGGTCGATGCCGGCGGGGTTGGTCACGCGGCGCCCGGTGGCGTCGCGGCCGTTGCGGTAGCCGTCGACGAAGGCGGCCTCCGCGGCGGGGCGTCCACGGGGCAGGTCGGCGAAGGTCCGGCGCACCTCCGGCGGGTTCCAGTAGTCGTCGCGCGTGTTCCAGGGGCCGACGTCCCACACCGGCGCCCAGGTGCAGCGCGTGGCAGTGGAGCAGACGCGCACCGTGTAGTCGCCGCCGCCGCGCGGGCTCAGGCCGCGGCGCGAGGGCAGGGCGACGAAGCGGTCGTTGCGCTCGACCTCGTGGCCGTTGGCGGTGTCGTTGCCGACGAGCCCGATCCGGGTCGCGAAGACGCGGGAGGTGAGCGCGGTGGCCGGGGCCGGGACGCCGAAGCCGACGGGCGAACGGTCGGCGGTCAGCCAGAGCCGGCGCAGGGCCGGGCTCCGGCCGTCGGCCGACGCGACGAGCGTGATCCGGACCTGGATCTCCGACGTCAGCTCGGAGAGCTGCGCGGGATCGCCCGCGTCCGCCTCGTCCCACTCGCCCCACGTGCCGTCGTCCCGGATGCCGCGCACCGCGACGATCACCTGCGCGCCCGCGGGCACGTCGGCGGTCACCTCGGCCGCGACCCGGTCGGTGACGGCGGCCGGACGGCGCGGGGCGAGGAGCAGGTCGCCCTCGGCCGGCACGTCACCGGTGGAGGTGCGGCGCGGCGCCAGATCGCCCAGGCGCACCGCCTCATCGCGGACGACGACGTTGCTGTCGTCGCCACCGTCCACCGCGAGCTCGGCGGCCCACGACTCGCTCGTCGGCAGGGCGGAGGCCGACGGGGCGATGAGGCCTGCCGCGAGGGCCGCGCCCACCGCGACCGCGGCGAGCAGGACACGGCGACCCGGCATGGGCACTCCTCAGTCGTCGGTGTCCCCCGCGAGTGGAGGACGGTCGGCGCCCATGCAAGAAGGTCGACGCAGCGTCGACAAGCGAAACACGCGAGACGCATGTGGGTGATACCCGATCCGGCGACTTACACCCCTGTCATTCCCTGGATCGTCGCGTGGCGCGTCGTTGCACCGGAGATCGTCCCGATGAGGTACCTCTACCGGGGTGTCTGACGACGGGGGGACCGGCGCGACCTGTGTGGTCCACGACGAGCGACCGCAGGACCGTCGTCGCCTGCGTCTGCTCGTCCGCGCCGTCGCCGCCCCCGACCCGGTCGCCGCCGCCCGGGACGCGGACGATCTGCTCGCGCGCCTCGCCGCGACGCCGCGGGCGTTCGCGGTGGTCGGGATCTCCGAGACCGAGCCGACCGGGCTGGCGGTCGTGCGCCGCGTCCTCGCCGACGTCCCGGGCGCGGCGGTCCTCGTGGCGGGCTCGGCGGGCGCCGACGCGCCCGCCCAGCAGGCCCTCGCGGAGGGGGCCGCGGGCTTCCTGCGCTGGGACGCACCGCGCGCGATGATCCGCACACTCGTGCGCAGCGCGGCGTCGACGGCGGCGGGCGACGACCTCGTGCCGCGCCCCGCGGGCGCCCCCGCCGGCGAGATGGTGGGCGACGGGGCCCTGCGCGACGTGGTGGTCGACCTCGAGGCCCAGCAGCGCCTCGAGCTGTCCGTGCGCGAGGTGCAGGTGCTCATCGGCGTCAGCCGCGGGCTGACCAACGCCGACATCGGCCGGCGTCTCTACCTCTCCGACCACACGGTCAAGTCCCACACCGGGCACCTGTTCCGCAAGCTCGGGGCGAGCGATCGCGCGCAGGCGGTCAGCCACGCCTGGCGCCTGGGCCTGTTCTCGCCCGCGCCGAGCCGCTCGGCCCGCTCGGCCCGCGCCTGACCCGTGCGTGGTCTTCCCGGCTATAGCCGGGAACATCGCTCACGTACTCAGTGCGCCTTGATCTCCTGGCGCGCGACGGTGCGCAGGTGCACCTCGTCCGGGCCGTCGGCCAGGCGCAGGGCGCGCGCCCAGGAGTAGGCGTAGGCCAGCGGGAAGTCGTCGGACACCCCGCCGCCGCCGTGGATCTGGATCGCGCGGTCGATGACGCTGCACGCCATCCGCGGGCAGATCACCTTGATCGCGGCGATCTCGGTGGCCGCGCCGCGCGAGCCGACGTTGTCGATCATCCAGGCGGCCTTGAGCACGAGCAGGCGGGCCTGCTCGATCTCGATGCGGCTCTCCGCGATCTGCTCGCGCACGACGCCCTGCTCGGACAGCGGCTTGCCGAACGCGACGCGCTCGTTCGCCCGCCGGACCATGGCGTCCACGGCGCGCTCGGCCATGCCGATGAGGCGCATGCAGTGGTGGATGCGGCCGGGGCCGAGGCGGGCCTGGGCGATGGCGAAGCCGCCGCCCTCCTCGCCGAGGAGGTTCGTCACCGGGACGCGGACCTCGTTGAGCTCGATCTCGCAGTGCCCGTGCTGGTCCTGGTAGCCGAACACCGGCAGGGCGCGGCTGATCGTCAGCCCCGGGGTGTCGCGGGGGACGAGCACCATCGACTGCTGGCGGTGCGTCGGGGCGTCGACGTCCGTCTTGCCCATGACGATGAAGATCTGGCAGCGCGGGTCGGACGCGCCGGAGATCCACCACTTCTTGCCGGTGATGACGTACTCGTCCCCCTCGCGGCGGATCGAGGTGGTGATGTTGGTGGCGTCCGAGGAGGCGACCGCGGGCTCCGTCATCGCGAACGCGGAGCGGATCTCGCCGGCGAGCAGGGGCTCGAGCCAGTTCTGCTTCTGCTCGGGGGTGCCGAACAGGTGCATCGTCTCCATGTTGCCGGTGTCCGGCGCCTGGCAGTTGATCGCCTCGGGGGCGATGACCGGCGACCAGCCCGACACCTCGGCGACCGGCGCGTACTCGAGGTTGGACAGGCCCGAGACGTCGGGCAGGAAGAGGTTCCACAGGCCCCGGTGGCGGGCCTCGGCCTTGAGGTCCTCGACGATCGGCGGCAGCTCGTGCTCGGCGGTCGTCCCGCGCCGCTCCTCCCGCCACTCCTCGTAGACCTTCTCGGCGGGCAGCACGGCCTCGTCGAGGAAGGCCCGCATGCGGTCGGTGTAGTCCTGCGCCGCGGCACTGGGTGCGAAGTCCACTCCCGCACCATCCCACCGCTCCCGGCCTGCGCGCGAGGGCAGTGACGCCCGTCGCCGGCGCCGTCGCAGGCGCCGCGCCGGACCTGCGGCGAGGTCCGGGGCTGTACAGGCGCATCGGCGGCTCTAGACTCCCCGGACGTGACGCACTTCCGGATCGCCGAGGCCGCCCGACTGCTGGGCGTCAGCGATGACACCGTCCGCCGGTGGACCGACGGGGACGCCCTGCCGGTCTCGATGGACGCGAGCGGGCGCAAGGTCATCGCCGGGGCGGACCTCGCCGCGTTCGCCCGCGCCCAGGCCCACAGCGTCCCGGACCCCTCGGGCGTCGGGCGCTCGGCCCGCAACCGCTTCGTCGGCCTCGTCACCGCGATCGCCAGCGACAAGGTGATGTCGCAGGTGGAGATGCAGTGCGGGCCGCACCGGGTGGTGTCGCTGATGAGCACCGAGGCGGTCGAGGAGCTCGGGCTCGAGGTCGGCTCGCTGGCGGTCTCGGTCGTGAAGGCGACGCACATCATCGTCGAGACGCCCGGGGGCATGGCGTGACCCGCGTCCCCCGACTCGTCCTCGCGGCCCTGGCCGCCGCCGTCGCCCTCGGGGTGGCGGCGTGCGGGGGCTCCGGCGGCGAGCAGCAGGCGCCCCCGCGCACGCTCACCGTCTCGGCCGCGGCATCGCTCACCGACGTCTACGGACAGCTCAAGACCCAGTTCGAGCAGGCCGAGCCGGGCACCGAGGTCCGCCTCAACTTCGGCGGCTCGGACACGCTCGCCCAGCAGATCGTGCAGGGCGCGCCCGCCGACGTCCTGGCGACCGCGAGCACCCGCACGATGCAGACCGCGCAGCAGGCCGGCCGCATCCAGGGCCAGCCGGTCACCTACGCGACGAACCAGCTCCAGGTCGCGGTCCGGCCGGGCAACCCGAAGCAGGTCACCGGCCTGCCGTCCCTCGTCGGCCCGCAGGTCACCGAGTCGGTCTGCGCCCCGGCCGTGCCGTGCGGCGCCGCCACCGAGGCCGCCGAGCGCGCGGCGGGCGTCACCCTCGACCCGGTCAGCGAGGAGCAGGACGTCCGCTCCGTGCTGCAGCGCGTCACCACCGGCAACGTCGACGCGGGCCTCGTCTACGTCACCGACGTGAGGTCGGCGGACGGGCAGGTGCAGGGGATCGACTTCCCGCAGGCCACCGCCCAGGGTGCGGCGCAGAGCTACCTCATCGGCGCGGTCGCCGGCAGCCAGGACGCCGGCCTCGCCGACAGCTGGATCCGGTTCGTCACCGGGCCCCAGGGTGACGCCGCGCTGACCCAGGCGGGATTCCGGCTGAGGTGACGCGCGCCGCCCCCTCGTCGCCGCGCACCCGCAGCAGCCGCACCGGCTCGACGGGGCACACCCTGCCGTGGCCGGTGTGGGTGCCCGCGGTCGTCGGGTTCGGGCTGATCGCGGTCCCGGTCGCGGGGCTGGTGCTGCGGGCCGACTGGCCGAACTTCCTCACGCTGATCACCAGCGACGCCGCCCTCGACGCCCTGCGGCTCTCGCTGCAGACGGGGCTGACCTCGACGGCGCTGTGCCTGCTGTTCGGGACGCCGCTCGCGCTCGTGCTCGCCCGGTCGGACCTGCCCGGTCTGCCCGTCTGGCGCTCGATCGTCCTGCTGCCGCTCGTCCTCCCGCCGGTGGTCGGCGGCCTCACGCTGCTGTTCCTGCTTGGGCGCACCGGGCCGGTCGGGCAGCTGCTCGACGCCTGGTTCGGGGTCACCGTGCCGTTCTCCACCGTGGCCGTGGTGATCGCCCAGACCTTCGTCGCCATGCCGTTCCTCGTGGTCAGCCTCGAGGGCGCGCTGCGCACGGCGGGCGACCGCTACGAGGCGGTGGCCGCGACCCTCGGCGCCTCGCCGATGACCGCCCTGCGCCGCGTCACGATCCCCGTCGTCCTGCCCGGCCTGGTCTCCGGCGCCGTGCTGGCCTTCGCCCGTGCGCTCGGGGAGTTCGGCGCGACCGTCGCCTTCGCCGGCAGCCTGCAGGGCACCACCCGCACCCTCCCGCTGCTGATCTACCTGGACTCCCAGGACGACCTCGACTCCGCCGTGGCGCTCTCCCTGCTGCTCGTCGTCGTGGCCGTCGTCGTCATCGTCGCCACCCGGACCCGCGACGCGAGCGGGGTCCGATGAGCGCCGCGGGAGCCGGGCCGGGGTCGCGCGAAGGGCACCGTGAGCCAAGGAGAGCGGTCGATGGTGCCCTTCGCGCGGACACCGCCGACACCGCCGACACCGCCGACACCGCCGACACCGCCGACAACCCGGGCCTCGCCGCCCGCGTCACCACCCGCCGCGGCGGCTTCACCCTCGACGTCGCCGTCGAGGTCGCCCACGGCGAGGTCGTCGCGGTGCTCGGGCCGAACGGGTCGGGCAAGTCGACGCTGCTCGGGACGCTGGCGGGCCTGTTCGACCCCGAGTCGGCGACCGTGACCCTCGCCGACCGGGTCCTCACCGACACCGACGCCGGCATCACCGTGCCCGTCCACCGGCGGCGGGTCGGGTTGCTCAGCCAGCAGGCGCTGCTCTTCCCGCACCTGACCGCGCACGAGAACGTCGCCTTCGGGCCGCGGTGCGCGGGGCAAGGTCGTCGGGCCGCGGGGGCGGTCGCCGACCGCTGGCTCGCCGAGATGGGCGTCGCCGAGCTCGCCGACCGCCGCCCGTCCGAGCTCTCGGGCGGGCAGGCCCAGCGGGTGGCGATCGCCCGGGCGCTGGCCGTCGAGCCGGACCTGCTGCTGCTCGACGAGCCCTTCGCCGCCCTCGACGTCGACGCGGCGCCCGCCGTCCGGGCGGTGCTGCGCCGCGTCGTGCGCGACAGCGTCGTGGGAGGTCAGACCGTTCTCCTCGTCACCCACGACGTCCTCGACGCCGTCGTCCTCGCCGACCGTCTCGTGGTGCTGGCGGACGGCGAGGTCGTCGAGCAGGGTCCGACGGCCGAGGTGCTCGCGCGCCCGCGCTCGGGGTTCGCGGCGCGCATCGCCGGCCTCGACCTCGTCACCGGCACGGCGTGCGCCGGTGGGCTCCACACCCTCGACGGGACCCTGGTCTCCGGCGCCGCCTCGGAGCCCCTCGACCACGGTGACCCGGCCGTCGCGGTGTTCGCGCCGCGCTCGGTGGCCGTGCACCGTGAGCGCCCCGCGGGCAGCCCGCGCAACGTCGTGCCGGTGCGGCTCGCGGCGATGGAGCCGCAGGGCGAGGTCGTCCGGCTGCGCGCCGGCGCCTCGGGGCGCGGCCCGGCGTGGGGGGAGGGGCTGGCCGCCGACGTCACCCCGGCCGCCGTCGCCGAGCTGGGCGTCGAGCCGGGCGACGAGCTGTGGTTCGCGGTGAAGGCCACCGAGGTGGCGGTGCATCCGTCCGGTCGCTGAGAGTCATTCGGTTTGACCGTGACTAAATTCGAGTTAGTGTGGCTCCATCGGAAGTGCCTTCCACGCGATGGAGACGTGCCATGACCACCACGACCCCGAACGCCCTCACGAGCCGGACGCCGGGGGAGCCCGCGCCCGACCTGACCGACTACCGCGTCGTGCACCGCGCCATGACCACGGACATGACCCGCCTGGCGTCCGTGGCCGAGGATCTGGTGCGGACCCCGGATCGACGGCGTCTCCGGCTGCTGCGCCGCTACCTGCGCGGGGTCACGTCCGAGATCCTCAACCACCACCGGGTGGAGGACGACGACGTCTGGCCCCTGCTCGAGGAGATCGCCGGCGACCGCACCGCGCTGGTCGCGCTCACCGAGGACCACGAGCGGCTCGACCCCCTGCTCGACCGGGCCTGCGTGCTCGCGACCGCCGAGGCGGCGACCCCGGAGCTCGCCGCGGTCCTGCGGGAGGTGGCGGACCTCCTCGTGCGCCACGTGGCCGACGAGGAGCGCGACGTCTTCCCGATCATCGTCGACCGGGTCCGGGTGGAGGACTACGCCCGGCTCCAGGAGCGATTCCGCGGCACGCTCGGGCTCGCCACGCTCACGTTCGTCGTGCCCTGGGTGGTCTCGCACGCCACCCCGGTCGAGCGCCGGGTGCTCGTCGCCGACGCCCCGCCGCCGTTGCGGGCGATCCTCGCGCTCACCGAGCGCGGCTTCCGTGCCCGCGCGGGTCGCCTGTTCGGAGGCGACTCCGTCGCACGTGAGTGAGTCGGGTCGTCATGACGACCCACATCCCTCACGTGGGCCGCAGGCCCGTCACAGGTCCGGCGGGCCGCCGAAGAGGGGCTCGTCGACGGCGCGGATCTCCTGGCCGGGCAGGCCCTCGGGGTGCTCGCGGCGCACCGACTCGAGGGCCGTCAGCGCGAGGTCGAGGTGGTGGCGCTTGGAGGCCTCGTAGAACTCCTGAGCGCCGGCGGCGAGCTTCGGCGAGCCGTGCAGGGGCTTGTCCGAGACGCACAGCAGGGTGGCGTGGGGGACGCGGTAGCGGAAGCCGTTGGTCGCGATCGTCGCCGACTCCATGTCGACGGCGACGCTGCGGCTCAGGCGCATCGCGCGCAGCGCTGCCTGCTGGTTGAACTCCCAGTCGCGGTTGTCGGTGGTGTGCACGATGCCGAGGCGGTAGGGCCGCCCGGCGGCGGCGAGCGCGTCGAGCAGGAACGTGTTGAGCCGGTGGTTCGGGACCACGGGCACGTCGAGGGGCAGCACCTCGTCGAGGACGTGGTCCGCGCGCTGGTAGCCGGTGGCCAGCACGAAGTCGCCCTTCTGCTGGTGGTTCCGCAGCCCGCCGCAGTGCCCGATCATGATCATCGTGTCGGGCCGGAGCACCGCGATGTGGTCGGTCGCCGTCTTCGCGTTGGCCGGCCCGACCCCGATGTTCACGAGGCTCACGCCGTCGCCGGCCTCGGTGCGGTGGTGGTAGGCGGGCATCTGCGTGCCCTCGCGCGCCGGCCGGTCCGCGTCGGGGAAGCGCTCGAGGAACGCCTCGACGTGCATCGCGTAGTTGGTGAAGAGCACGTGGCGCTGGAAGGCCGCGGCCGGGGTGCCGGTGTAGTGCCCGATCCGGTCGATCGAGAGCGCCATGCGCTCGGGGGAGAACAGGAAGAGCTTCTTGGCCCGGATGTCGACGCGGTCCTCGTCGAGCGCGGCGAAGAACGCGGGGTCGTCGAACGGCGGCTGCGGCCGCGACGCCCGCGCGGTGATCCGCGCCCCGAGGACGAGCAGGGACGCGAGCTCGCGGCACAGGTAGCGGTGGATGGCGCCCGCGCGGGCGAACTCGCCGTCGAGGCGCGGGTTGTGCGACGACCACGGCCGCTCGACCTCGAGCGCGCCGTACCACCCCGCCTCGTCGGCGTCGGCGAGCGTGGCGACGAGGGTCTCGGTGGCCTTCTCGACGTCGTCGGCGCTCAGCACGGCGCCGTCGACCGTCACGGGCTGGGGTCCGGACATGCCCGCATCGTCCCAGCATCGCGGGGGCACCCCCGCGCGACGTCGCCGTCCCGGCGCCGGACGGGCCGAGGAGCGTGCGGATGACGGACCTGCTGCTGCGCAACGCGCGGGTGACCGGCCGTGACGCGCCGGTCGACATCGCCGTCGGGGACGGGCGGATCGTGGCGATCGGAGCGGCGGACGCGGCCGGCCACGACGCCCGGGAGACCGTCGACTGCGCAGGCGACGCCGTGATCCCCGGGCTGATCGAACCGCACCTGCACCTCGACAAGGCGCTGCTCGACGCCGAGAAGCCGAACGTCGACGGCACGCTCGCGGGGGCGGTCGAGGTCACCCGGGAACTCAAGCGCGGGTTCACGGGAGAGGGGGTCCGCGCGCGGGCCGCGCAGGTCCTGGAGCAGGCCGTCGTCCACGGCACGACCGCGATCCGGGCCCACGCCGACGTCGACCCCGTCGTCGGGCTGCTCGGTCTCGAGGTGCTGCTCGGGCTCCGGGAGTCCCACGCCGACCTCGTCGACCTGCAGGTCGTGGCGTTCCCGCAGGAGGGCATCCTGCAGAGCCCGGGCACCAAGGACCTGCTCGTCGAGTGCCTGCGCGCCGGTGCCGACGTCGTCGGCGGCTGCAGCTACATGGAATCGACGCCCGAGGAGTGCCGGGACCACGTCGACCGCGTGTTCGCGCTGGCCGAGCGGTTCGGGGTGCCCGTCGACCTGCACGCCGACTTCGCCGACGACACCTCCGACCCCCGCTACGCCCTCGCCGGGTACATCGCCGACCGCACCCGCGCCCACGGCATGGCGGGGCGGGTCACCGTCGGGCACATGACGTCGCTGGCGAGCCTGGGCGCCGACGCGCGGAAGCGCACCATCGCCGACCTCGCCGACGCCGGTGTCGCCGTCGTGGTGCTCCCGGCCACCGACGTGCACCTGGGCGGGCGCTCCGACGACGCGAACGTGCGCCGGGGGATCGCTCCCGTGCGTGACCTGCTCGACGCCGGCGTGCGCACCGGCCTGTCGTCGAACAACATCCGCAACGGCTTCACCCCGTTCGGCAACGCCGACGTCCTCGAGATCGCGCTGTTCCTCGCCCAGACCGCGCACCTGGGCGGCCCGGACGACCTGGCGACGCTGATCCGCATGGCGACCGACGACGCCGCGCGGATCCTCGGGATCGGCGACGGGTACGGCCTGCACGTCGGCGCCGTCGCCGACCTCGTCCTGCTGGCCGCGCCCACCGCCACCGACGCCCTCCTGGACCGCGCGCACCGCCGCGCCGTGATCAAGCGTGGTCGTGTCGTCGCGACCACCGAGCACACGACGCGGGTCTACCGCTGACGGGCTACGAGCGCTGCGGGCTCGGCGCCGTCCGCCGGGCGACCTCGGCGACGCCGGGGCCCGAGAGCGCGTCCAGACCCGCCGGGCGGCCGGTGGCGACGAGCAGCAGCTCGCCGATCGGCCCCCGCACCTCGGGGCCCTCGCCCCGCGCCCAGTCGGCGTCGGTCGCGACGGCCCGGACGCCCGCGAACCGCTTCTTCGTGCCCCACACCGGGCTGCCCCAGCAGGCGTCGATCACGAGCAGCACCCGCTCGACGGGCATCGGCCGCACGAGGCCGAGGGGGCGGGTGATGTCCTGGCCGTGGACCAGGATGTCGTCCAGCGGGTCGGTGGGCCCGCTGAGCCCGAGCCGGTGCGGGTGGTCGGCCGTGGCGCGCAACCGCTCGAGCAGCGCCGCCGGGCTCATCGCGGCAGCGCGCTCGCGGGCCTCCCGGTCGAACACGGCGTTCATGTCACCGCGAGCCCGGACGACCTCGACCAGCAGGGGCAGCGTCTTCTCCTCGACCGAGAAGGTCAGGTGCGCGAGGACGTCGTGCGCGGTCCACGTCCCGCAGAGCGACGGGGTCGCCCAGGCGGCGTCGTCGAGGGTCTCGAGCTGGTCGGCGAGATCGCGGCGCTCCGCCGCCACGTGGGGCAGGAACTCGTCGATGTAGCGGCGCTGGGCGGCTCGCATGGGGGCCTGCCTCTCGGGTCGGGGGCACTCGGGGGGTGGACGGTCGCCGGGGCGGGAACTCATCGCTGCGCCGCGGACCCGTTCCGCGACATCGTGCGGCCGGGACGATCAGCCGGTGACGAGGGGTCGGGCCGCGTGACATCGTGGTCGGCACCACAACGTTCGCTCCCGGAGGTCGACGTGACGGCGCCCGCCCAGCCCCTCGTGCCCAGCTACACGTCGGGGATCTCCGACATCCCCCTGCTCGGGGACACGATCGGCGACAACCTCGACCGCACGGCGGGCGCCCGCCCGGACGCCGAGGCCCTGGTCGACCGCACCCGCGGCGAGCGCTACACGTGGGCGGAGTTCGTCGCGGAGGTCGACGCGCTGGCGCTGGGCCTGCTCGAGCTCGGGGTGGCCGTCGGCGACCGTGTGGGCATCTGGGCGCCGAACTGCTCGCCGTGGACGCTGCTGCAGTACGCCACCGCCAAGATCGGCGCGATCCTGGTCAACATCAACCCGGCGTACCGCACCCACGAGCTCGCGTTCGTGCTCGACCAGGCCGGGGTGTCGCTGCTGGTGGCCGCGCGCAGCTTCAAGAGCTCGGACTACGCCGCGATGATCGAGGAGGTCCGCGGCGACCGGCCGGCCCTGCAGCGCGTCGTGCTCATCGACTCCGACGAGTGGACGGGTCTGTTCGACCGCTCCGGGGACGTCGCGCGCGTCCGCGCCGTGCAGGCGGAGCTGACCCCGGACGACCCGATCAACATCCAGTACACGTCCGGGACGACGGGCTTCCCCAAGGGCGCGACGCTCTCGCACCACAACATCCTCAACAACGGCTTCTTCGTCGGGCAGCTGATCGGTTACTCCGACGCCGACCGCGTGTGCATCCCGGTGCCCTTCTACCACTGCTTCGGCATGGTGATGGGCAACCTGGCCTGCACCAGCTCCGGGGCGACGATGGTCATCCCGGCGCCCGGGTTCGACCCCACGCTGACGCTCGAGGCGGTCGCGGAGGAGCGCTGCACCTCGCTCTACGGCGTGCCGACGATGTTCATCGCCGAGCTGGGCCTGGAGGACTTCGAGTCCTACGACCTCACCAGCCTGCGCACCGGGATCATGGCCGGCTCGCCGTGCCCCATCGAGGTGATGAAGCAGGTCGTCGAGCGGATGGGCATGAGCGAGGTCGCGATCTCCTACGGGATGACCGAGACCAGCCCCGTCTCGACCCAGACCCGCACCGACGACTCGCTGGACCGCCGGGTGTCGACGGTCGGGCGCACGATGCCCCACCTCGAGTCGAAGATCGTCGACCCGGAGACCGGGCGCACCGTGCCCCGCGGCGAGCCCGGCGAGCTGTGCACCCGCGGGTACTCGGTGATGCTCGGCTACTGGGAGCAGCCCGAGAAGACCGCCGAGGTGATCGACCGCGCCCGCTGGATGCACACCGGCGACCTCGGCGTCATGGACGACGAGGGCTACATCAACATCACCGGCCGGATCAAGGACATGGTCATCCGCGGTGGGGAGAACATCTACCCGCGCGAGATCGAGGAGTTCCTCTACACGCACCCCGACATCATCGACGCGCAGGTCATCGGGGTGCCCGACGAGCGCTACGGCGAGGAGCTCATGGCGTGGGTGCGCCAGAAGCCGAACACCGAGCCCCTCACCGCCGAGTCGATCCGGGAGTTCTCCTCGGGCCGCCTCGCCCACTACAAGATCCCGCGCTACGTCCGCGTCGTCGAGGAGTTCCCGATGACGGTCACGGGCAAGGTCCGCAAGGTCGAGATGCGCGCCGAGTCCGTCGAGCTCCTCGGCCTCTCGAACACCGCGACGGCCTGAGCGCCACCCGCACCCACCTGCTCGCTCCGCCCGGACGGCGTCCGCTCAGCCGAATCGCGGTACCCGGACGGGGATAAGCTGGACGTCAGCGCTCCGGCGGTCGCCGGGGCGCTTCTTCGTCGTGAGCAGGCTCAGCGCAGAGAACGGGAGACGACGGTGCCGACCGGCAAGGTCAAGTGGTACGACGCCGAGAAGGGCTTCGGCTTCCTCACCCAGGAGGGTGGGGCCGACGTCTATGTGCCCAAGGGGGCGCTCCCGCGTGAGGTGGAGGCGCTCAAGTCCGGGCAGCGCGTCGAGTTCGGCATCGCGGAGGGCCGGCGCGGGCCGCAGGCGCTGCAGGTCCGCCTCGTCGACCCCCTGCCCTCGGTGGCCGAGGCCGCCCGCCGCTCGCCCGACGAGCTCCACGGCCTCATCGACGACATGATCAAGGTTCTGGAGGCCCGGGTGCAGCCCGACCTGCGCCGCGGCCGCTACCCGGACCGCCGCCACACCAAGCAGCTGGCCGAGGTCGTGCGCGCGGTGGCCCGGGAGCTCGAGGGCTAGGAGTCGCGGCAAGCCGGTTCCACAGACCACGCTCCTGCGTCGCGTGGTCTGTGGCGTGCCGGCGCCGCGTCCTGTGGTGGGCCTCCGGCCCGTCAGTTCGCGGGGACGGCGGGCGTCGAGGTGACCGGGATCGGGGCGCTGGTCTCGGTGGTCGCCGGAGGCGTCGCCGAGGTCGGCGCCGCGGCCGCGCCCGGCACCACCAGCTCGGGCAGCAGCGGCTGGCGCGGTGTGCCTCCGCCGCCGACGCTGGTGGGGGAGTTGTTGTCGACGGCGGCGAGGGCCTGGCGCAGGCGCTGCAGGTCGCGGCTCCAGGCGTTCGCGGAGCTGGCGTAGACCTCGAAGTCCATGCCGTAGTCGTTGCGGAACTGCGTGCGGGTGTTGCCGCCCGGGCCGTTCTCGGCGTTGAGGGCGAAGGACGGGCCGTAGGTGTCGTCGACGACGTAGGCGCCGTAGTTCTGCAGCGTCCAGGCGATCTGGCGCCCGGGCTCGGTGGTGAGACCCAGCGACGCGATGTCCACGGTCGGCGGGATGGCGAGCAGCGAGCCCATGCGCATGGCGTTGTTGGTGTTGCCGCCGACCGAGCCGTACCAGCCCACCGCGTAGCTGTCGGACTTCACGGCGGGCCAGCGGAAGCACTCGGCGCGCGTCGCGCACTGGGCCAGCTCGGCGCGGGCGTACAGGTTGATCTTCAGGGTGTGCCGGGGGCCCTCGGTGGTGCCGGGGCGCAGTTCGCCGACGCGGATCGAGCCGCCCAGCCCGCTCATGCCCGAGCCGCCGTGGGAGCCCTGGATGCCGGGGCCGTAGATGTCCTGGTCGGGGTACCGCACGTAGCTCGAGGCGGGCCCGCCGGCGACGCAGCGCGCCAGCGGCTGGGTCGAGACCACCGTCCGGCCGTCGGCGGCGAGGAACGACGCGCTCTCATTCTTGTTGTTGCTGGGCAGCACGAAGCCCGCCGGGATCGGGACGGTGGCGAGGGTGGTCTGCTGGAGCTTGCACCGGTCCCCGCCCCACCCGCCGGAGCTCGCCCGGATCGGGGTCAGCGGGGCGGTCGGGGTGAGCACGATCGGCTCGTCGTCGATCTGGGGGACCCGCGCGCCCGTGGAGCCGCCGGGCAGGGCGGGCAGGTTCGCGGGCACGTACACGGCGCCGCTGCCGATCGGCATGTTCCAGATCGAGGTCGACGCGAACGGCTGGCGCAGCGGGTCACGCCCGCCGGTCGGGGGCGGGGTGGTCGTGGTCGTGGTCGTGGTCGTGGTCGTCGTCGGTGGGGTGGTGGTCGTCGTCGTCGTCGGTGTCGTCGTGGTGGTGGTCGGTGTCGTGGTCGTGGTGGTGGTGGTGGAGACGGCCGGGACGGTCCAGCGCTGCGCCGTCGCCGTCGAGCACCCGGTGATGACCACCGCGGTGCCGGGCGTGGCGCCGTTGCCCTGTGGGGCGAGGCACCGGTTCGCCTTCTGGTTGAGGATCGTCCCGTCGGTCCGGACCGACCACCGCTGCGACGTCGCCGCGGTGCTGCAGGCCGCGAGGACGACGGCGGTGTTGTTGCCGGACCCGCCGCCCGCGGTGTCCAGGCACAGGCTCGCCGGGGTCCGGATCGATCCGTCCGACCAGCGGCTGAACTGTTGGGCCTCCGGCGTGGTGGGGCCGCAGGTGTTCACCGTGATGCGGCTGCCCGGCGCCGTCGCGCTGTTCGGGTTCTCGAGACACCGGTCGGCGGCGTTCCGGAACTGGCCGAGGACGGTGTCGGCCACCGCCGACGGTGCCACCACGACGGAGACGACCGCGAGGACGGCGGCGAGCACCGCGGACGCGGCGAGCGAGCGCCGCGCGTGACGCCGGCCGTGGACGGACGAAGAAGTGGTCGGTGTCGTCACCAGTCGGTCCCCCCAAGGCTCCGGCAGTCGCGACAGCGTTCAGTAACAGAACTGTCACGGGAAGGTCCGGATGGGTGATCTCAGGGGTGGCGCAGAGGCGCTGACCAGCGATGCGTCGCATTCGGTCAGCGCCCCTGCTCCGTCCGGCGGCGTCAGCCGCCCGGAACGGCCGGGGTGGAGGTGACGGGCCCGGGGGCGCTGGTCTCGGTCGTCGCCGGCGGGGTCGGGATCGTCGGCGGGATCGAGATCAGCGGCTCGACGAGCTCGGGCAGCAGCGGCTGGCGCGGCGTGCCGCCCCCGCCGACGGACGACGGGCCGTTGTTGTCGACGACCTGGAGCGCCTGGCGGATGCGCTGGATGTCGCGGCTCCAGGCGTTCGCGGAGCTGGCGTAGACCTCGAAGTCCATGCCGTAGTCGCTGCGGAACTGCGTGCGGGTGTTGCCGCCCGGGCCGTTCTCGGCGTTGAGGGCGAAGGACGGGCCGTAGGTGTCGTCGACGACGTAGGCGCCGTAGTTCTGCAGCGTCCAGGCGATCTGGCGCCCGGGCACCGTGGTCAGGCCCATGTTCGCGATGTTCACCGACGGCGGGATGGCGAGCAGTGCCCCCATGCGCATCGCGGTGTTCGTGTTGCCGCCGTTCGCGCCGTACCAGCCGACCGCGTAGCTGTCGGACTTCACGGCCGGCCAGCGGAAGCACTCGGCGCGCGTCGCGCACTGGGCGAGCTCGCCCTTGGCGTAGAGGTTGATCTTGAGGGCGTGGCGCGGGCCCTGGCTGCCCGGTCGGAGCTCGCCGACGCGGATCGAGCCGCCGAGCGCGCTCATGCCCGAGCCGCCGTGCGAGCCCAGGACACCGGGGCCGTAGATGTCCTGGTCGGGGAACCGCACGTAGCTCGTCGCCGGGCCGCCCGCCGCGCACCGGGCCAGCGGCTGGGTCTGCACGACCGTGCGCCCGTCGGCGGCGAGGAACGCGGCGCTCTGGTTCTTGTTGTCGCTGGGCAGGACGTAGTTCGACGGGATCGGGACGGTGGCGAGCGTCGTCGGGTTGGTGACGCACCGGTTGCCGCCCCACCCGCCGGGGCTCGCCAGGATCGGCGTCAGCGGCGCCGTGGGCGTCAGCACCAGCGGCTCGTCGTCGACCTGCGGCACCCGGGCTCCGGTGCTGCCTCCGGGGAGCGCCGGCAGGTTCGCCGGCCGGTACACCGCTCCGCTGCCGATCGGCATGTTCCAGATCGAGCTCGACGCGAACGGCTGGCGGATCGGGTCGCGCCCGGCCGCGGGCGGCGTCGTGGTGGTGGTCGTCGTCGGCGGGACGGTCGTGGTGGTCGTCGTGGTCGTCGTGGTCGGGCGCGTGGTGGTCGTCGTCGGCGGGGTGGTCGGCGTCGAGGCCGCCGGGACGCTCCAGCGCATCGCCGTCGACGTGGTGCAGGCCGCGATCACCATGCGCGTGCCGCTCGTCGCCGAGTTGTTCAGCGGGGCGAGGCAGCGGACGGCCTGGCGGTTGACCACCAGCCCGTCGGTGCGCACCACCCAGTGCTGGGTCTGCAGGGCCGGATTGCACGCCTGCAGCACCACCGAGGTGCCGGCCGCGGTCGCATTGTTGAGCGTGCCCAGGCAGCGCCCGGCCGGCGTCCTGATCGACTCGTCGACGGTCCAGCGGCTGAACTGCTGCGCCTGGTTGGTCGCGGTCCCGCACGCGTTGATCTGGATCTTGTTGTTCGCCGTCGTCGCGTTGTTGAGGTTCTCCAGGCACCGTCCGGCGGCGTTGCGGAACTGGCCGAGGACGGTCGCGGCGTCGGCGCTCGGGGCCGTGGTGACCGTCGAGAGCGCCAGGACGGCGGCGACGAGGACGCCCAGTGTGGCGAGCACGCGGGGCGCTCGGCGACGGACGGTGACAGCGCTGGGCCTGACCATGTGTGTTGCTCCCCCCGAGGACCTGCCTGTGCAGGCAGACGTTCTCGACCATCGTCCCGCCGGCACAGGGCCGTACGGCTGAAACACGCGAGGGCCACTCGATGGGTCGTCCCTGGACCGGGTGGCCTCGCCCGCTACGTCATCGGTCGTCGATGCTCAGTACCCACGTGGCCCGCGTCGCGAACTCGAGGCCGTTCGGTCCCTGGCTGATGCGCGCGCCGTACTGCTGGACCTCGGCGCTCTCGAGCTGGTCCGCCGCGGCCGGCAGGACGAGCGTGAAGGTCGGGGTGGTGCCGGGCGCGAAGACCGGGCTGCGGCCCTGCTGGACCGCTCCGGTGGCGTCGCGGAACGTGAACGCGAGCTGCCACGGCGTGCTCGCGACCTCCTCGGGAACCGTCACGGTCAGCGGGGTGTTCGGCGGGACCCGCAGGACGCCGGCGGCCTCGGGGTCGGAGCCGCAGTCGGTGACCTGGATGTCGCAGAACTGGCTGGCGCCGACCTCCACGCGCGCCCCGCCCGCGCCGAAGACGACGTCGCCGGGGGAGGACGGCCCGGCGGTGGCGCGCACGACGAGGACGACCACCACCGCGACGACGACCAGCACCGCGAGCCCGATCAGCACCTGCGTGCGACGGGAGAGCGCCCTCACCGCCCCACCCCGTCCTCGGGGTCGCCCTCGGCTGCGCTCCGTCTCCGCGGCAGCATCGACGCACCCCGGCTGATCAGCACGGTCTGCACCGTACCGAGGGCCACCACGACCGCGATCACGGTGAACCCGATCCACCACGTCGGCGGCAGCAGCACGCCGAGCGCGCCGCCGAACACCCACGAGAGCTGCAGGATCGTCTCGGAGCGGCCGAACGCCGACGCCCGGCTCGCCTCGGGTACGTCGCGCTGGACGACGGCGTCCAGGCACACCTTGAGCAACGCACTCGTCGTCGCGGCGACGAGCGCGGCGACCGCGGCGGTGGTGAGCCCGGTGACCCACGCGGCGACGACGACGGCCGCGAGGGCGAGCACGAGGCTGACGATGATCAGGATCTGCGGGCGCTCGAAGCGTTGTCGCGCCCCGACGAAGTTGCCGAGGAACCCGCCCGCCCCGGCGGCGGCGCCGACCACGCCGAGCAGGATCAGCTGGTCGCCCGGCGCGCCCGGGGTCTCGTTCTTGACCACGAACGCCGAGAACAGCATGAGGAAGCCGGTGAGGCTGCGGATCGTGCCGTTCGCCCAGAGGGCGGTGACGACGTCGCGGCCCATCCGGGCGCGCCGGGGTTCGACGGGCTCGCGCCCGGGGATCGGCAGCAGCGTCGTCGGCACCTCACCCTCGGTGACCTCCACCCACGCCGGGATCCGCAGACAGAGCCACACCGCGGCGAGGCAGATCACCGCGGTGAGCCACGCGGCGCCGGGCGAGCCGAAGAGCCAGGCGATCCCGGCCGCGACCGCCCCGGCGACCCCGGACGCGACGAGCCCGAAGACAGTGAGCCGGGAGTTCGTGGTCACGAGGGTGATGCCGGGTGGGAGCACGCGCGGGGTCACGGCCGCCTTGAGCACGCCGAACGACTTCGACAGCACCATGATCCCGAGCGCCGCCGGATAGAGCACCCAGGTGTCCATCCACAGCGCGAGCACGACGGCGAGCACGCCCTGCCCGGCCGTCGAGACCGCCATCGCCGCGCGCCGGCCCTGCTGCAGCCGGTCGAGCGCCGGGCCGATGACCGGCGCGACGAGCGCGAACGGGGCGACGGTGATGAGCAGGTACAGCGCGACCTTGCCCTTGCTCTCGGCGCTGGCGGCCGAGAAGAACAGGGTGTTGGCCAGCGCGACGGCGAGCGCCGCGTCGGAGGCGTAGTTCGCCATCCACGCGTAGGTCAGGGCGGTGAGCCCGGAGCGGTCGGCGCCGTCGGCGGACGCGGCGCGGTGGAACGCCTGCGCGCCCCGCTGGGTCAGGCGCCGGGCCCGCCAGGCCGCGACCCGCGTGACCGTGATCTTGCGGGGACCGGGGTCGTCGTCGGGGCCCCCGTCGTCCGGCGGCCCGGCGGCGGTGTCGCGGGGATCCGGGCCGGTGCCGGGCTCCTCGGGGAACGGGCGGGTCTGGCGGGCCGTGGGGGGCAGCCGCCCGGGCCGGCGCGGCGGCGGGGGACCGTACGGATGGTGCCCGGACCCCGGCGGCGGGGTGGGCGGCGGCCGGTGGCGCGGGTCGTCGCCGGGCGGGCGCCGGAACGGTCCGGTCACGGGTCCATGATGACCGACCGGAGCGCCGACCGGGACACCCTCGGTGACCGTGGGGCGACCGGGCGTGGCGGGAGGGGGACGGGGTGGGGGCGGGTGGCCGGTCCCCGGCTCCTGCGTCCCGTCGGGCACCGCGACCCTCACCCTCGGCGGCGACACCCTGACCCACCGGTTCAGCCATCCCCGCCCGCCGGGCTGCGGAACCCCCGACAACGTCGCCCGCCTCTCGCGCACCGCCGGGTGACGGGCACAATCGACGACGTGGTCCCCGAGCTCGCCGACCCGACGTCCGCCACCGACACCCACGACACCGCCGATCCGGCGGAGACACCCGTGGCCGCCCACCTGGCCGCCGCGGGCGATCTCGCGCGCGTCGCGGCCGTCGAGACCGCCGACGGCGACGCCGCCCAGGTCGGGGAGGTCGTCGCGGTGCGCGGCGAGGACGTCCCCGACGCCGCGACCCACTACTTCGCGGCCGACAAGCCCGGGTACCGCGGCTGGTACTGGGCCGTCACCGTCGCCGGTCCCGAGGGCGACGTGAACGTCAGCGAGGTCGTCCTGCTGCCCGGGCCGGAGTCCGTGGTCGCGCCGAGCTGGGTGCCGTGGCACGAGCGGGTGCGCGCCGAGGACCTCGGCCCCGGCGACCTGCTGCCGGTCGAGGAGGACGACGAGCGCCTCGTCCCCGCCCACGCGGTGCTCGACGCCGACGACGAGGACCTCCCCGAGGACGAGGTCGTGCCCGGGCCCGGCGTCCGCGAGGTCGGCGACGAGCTCGGCATGGGCCGCCCCCGCGTGATGAGCCGCGAAGGACGCCTGGACGCGGCGGTGCGCTGGTCCGACGGCGACTTCGGGCCCGGGGCCGACATGGCCCGCGCGGCGTCGGCGCACTGCGGGACCTGCGGGTTCTACCTGCCCGTCGCCGGCTCGCTGCGCGCCGCGTTCGGGGTGTGCGGCAACGGCAACGTCCCGGCCGACGGCCACGTGGTGCACGCCGAGTACGGCTGCGGAGGGCACTCCGAGCTGCAGGTCGACAGCGGGTCGATCATCGCGGTCGCGGACCTCGTCTACGACGACGGCGTCGAGATGGACTCCGAGCCCGCCGGATCGCGCAGCTAGGCCGATGCCGACCGGGGACACGGACGCCCTGGGCGCCGACCCGTTCGACACCGCCTCGCTGCGGCGCGCGGTGCTCGACGCCTGGACCGCCTCCCCGGCGCGCTTCCGCGAGGACGCCAACGCGGAGGAGGACCTCCTGCGCGGGGGCTACCGCGACCGGTGGTTCGTCGAGCTGGCGCAGAACGCCGCCGACGCCGCCGAGCGCGCCGGGATCACGACGACCCTGCGGGTGCGGGCGGTCGACGGCGTCCTGCACGTCGCGAACGCGGGCGCACCGCTGGACGCCGACGGCGTCGCGGGCCTGGCCTCGCTGCGCGCGTCGGCCAAGCGCGGGTCCGGGGGTGTCGGGCGCTTCGGGGTCGGCTTCGCGGCGGTGACGGCGATCAGTGACGCGCCCCGGGTCGTGACCCGCGCCGGGGGCGTCGTCTTCGACCGCGCCCGCACGGCGCGCGCCGTCGCCGACACCGGCGCACCGGGCCTCGCCGACGAGCTGGCGCGACGGGACGGCGCGGCGCCGGCCCTGCGGCTGGTGTGGCCCACCGGACCCGGCGAGGCGGAGCTCCCGCCGGGCGCCGACACGGAGGTCCGGCTGCCGCTGCGCGCCGGTCTCGACGCCGACGACCTCGTGGCCGTCGCGGCGGCGCAGGCGCCCGATCTCCTGCTCGCCCTGCCCGCGCTGGCGGCGGTCGACCTGCCCGACGGGATCGTGCGACGCACCGAGGACGGCGACACGGTCCGCGTCGGCGCACGGCGGTGGCACGTCGTGCGCGCCGAGGGCGAGGTGCCGTCCGCGCTGCTCGCCGGCCTCGCCGTCGAGGACCGTGCCCGCACGGTCTGGCGGGCCACCTGGGCGCTGCCCGGGGACGGGGTGCTCGCCGGGCCCGAGCGCCCGGACGTCCTGCACGCGCCGACCCCCACCGACGAGCGGACCACGCTGCCGGCCCGGCTGCTGGCCACCGTGCCGCTCGATCCCGACCGCCGCCACGTGCGCGACGGCCCGGTCACCGAGCACGTCCTCGCCGCGGCTGCCGCGCGCTACCCCGACCTCGTGCGGGCCCGTCCCGCCGAGGAGCGCCCCGCCCTCGTCCCCGCCCCCGCGCTGCCCGCGTCGGCGGTCGACGCGACGCTGCGCGACGCGGTGCTCGACGCGCTGCGGACCGCGCCGTGGCTGCCGCCCGCGTCCGGCGCCGAGGACCTCCCGCCCGCCGGCGCGCAGGTCCTCGACCTCGACCCCGCGGGCCCGCCCGAGGTCCTCGCCGCGCTCGCGGAGCGGCTCGCGGACGTCCTGCCGGGGCTCGTCGACGCCCGCCTCGCCGCACCCCGGCACGCGGCCGCCCTGGCCGCGGTCGGCGTCGCCCGCGTGGGGCCGGCGGCGCTGGTGGACGCGCTCACCGGGCTGGACCGGCCGGTGCCGTGGTGGCGCGGCGTCCTCGCGGGCCTCGCCGCCCTGCCCGGGCTCACCGCACCCGGGACGCGCGCGGAGCTCGCGGGCCTGCCGGTGCCGCTGGCCGACGGCCGGGTGGTCGCGGGTGCGCGCGGCGTCCTGCTGACCGGCGGCGACGAGGCGCTCGCCGCCCGCCTCGCCGCGGCCGCGGTCCCCGGGCTGCGCGTGGCCGCACCCGGCCTCGACGACGACCCGGCGGGCCGCGAGCTGCTCGTGGCCCTCGGCGCGCGCCCCCTCGAGGGATCCGCGCTGCTCGCCGACCCGGCGCTGCGCGAGGCCGTCGACCGCTCCGTGGACGACGCGGAGGAGGGCCCCGAGGCCGACGGGCGGGCACGGCTCGACGCCCTCGCCGCGCTGGTGCTGGACCTGGTCGCCGACGGCCACGGCGAGCGGGACCTCGGTGCGCTGGCCCTGCGCGACACCGCGGGCGGGTACCGCCGCGCCGACGAGCTCGTCCTGCCCGAGGGCCTGCTGCGCGGGCTGGTCGACCCGGACGGCCCGCTCGGGGTGCTCGACCCGGCGGTCGCGGATGCGCACCCGCGCCACGCGCTGATCGCCGTCGGCGTGCTCGACGGGTTCGCCGTCCTGCGCGACGACGCCCCCGCCGGCCCGGACCACGACCTCGACGACGAGGAGACGTGGTGGGCCGAGGAGGTCGACCCCGCCGCCGACCACGGGGGCGACGGGCCCGACCCGGGACCGCTGGTCGCCGTCCGGGACCTCGAGCTCGTCGCCGACGACCGCTGGGACGCCGCGTGGCCGGTGCTCGCCGCCGACCGCGAGGTCCGCGAGGCCCTCGGCGGCGCCCGCCCCGTCGAGGCCGCGAGCGACCCCCGGCCCTGGCCGTACACGGCGTGGTGGCTCGGGCGTCACGGGCGCCTGGCCGGGCACCCGCCGACGGCCTGGCGCCTGCCCGGGGCCACCGCGGTGGAGGGCCTCTACGACCCGGTGCCCGACGACGTCGCGGCGCGCCTGGACCCGGCGTTCCTCGCCGCCGTCGGGGTGCGCACCGAGGCCCGGGTGCGGTGCGCCGAGGACGCGACCGACCTGCTCGCCCGCCTCGCCGACCCCGCCCGCACCGTGCCCCCGGCGCGCGCGGCCGCCGCGCACGCCGCGCTGGCCGAGGCCGTCGCCGCCGGCCGGGTCGCCGTCGCCGACGTGGACCCGCCGGACCGCGTCCGCACCGCCGACGGTGGTGTCCGCGACGCCGCCCCGGGACGCGCCGTGCCGCCCGCGGTCCTCGACCGCGCCCAGCTCGTCGCGGTGCTCCCGCCCGCGGCGCTCGTGCTGCCCGGCACGGGCGACCCGGCGGTGCTCGCCGACCTGCTCGACCTCGCGCCCGCCTCCGAGCGGGTGCGCGTGACGGTGCGCGAGGGTGGCCGCGCCGTGCCGTGGGAGCAGATGCCGGCGGCCGTCGCCTGGGCCGCGGCGCTGGCCCGCCCGCTGCCCGAGGGTGTGCTCGTGCTCCACGACCGGCTGCGCGTCCTCGTCGTCGACGACGACCGCGGCGGCGCCCCCGTCGAGTACACCCCGGCCGCGTGGGTCGACGATGCCGGCGTCGTGCACGCCGACGATCCGGTGCGCGGGCTGATCGCCGCGCTGTCGTCCTAGACGGCGGACCGGAGCTGTCCGCCCCTCTCGCGAGGATCGATCTCGTCAGCACAGCGACGAGGAGGACCCCGAGATGACGATCCTGGTGACGGGCGCGAGCGGCACGGTGGGCCGGACCCTGGTGACCCAGCTGCTCGCGGCGGGGCACGCGGTGCGCGCGCTCACCCGCGACCCCGAGCGCGCCGCGCTCCCGGCCGCCGCGGAGGTCGTGCGCGGCGACATCACGGACGCCGCGGGCTTCGCGCGTCTGCTCGACGGGGTCGAGGCCGCCCACCTGATCACCTTCGGCGGCGACGGCTACGCGGCGCTGGAGAACGGGCCGGAGATCGTGGCGGCGCTGCGTGGGGCGGGGGTCGGCCGGGTGAGCGTCCTCGGTGGCTGGGACACCAGCACGCTCGAGCCGGCCCTCGACGCGGCCGGTGTCCCGTGGGCGCTGCTCAGCCCCGTCGAGTTCATGGCCAACACGCTCGACCACGCCGACGCGATCCGCGCCGACGGCGAGGTCCGGGTCTACGACGGCGGGCGCACCAGCGCCGCGGTGCACGAGGCGGACATCGCCGCGGTCGCGCTCGCGGTGCTCACCGGCCCGGCGCCCACCGGACGCCGGTACGTGCTCACGGGCGGCGAGGCGGTGACGCTCGAGCAGAAGCTCGCCGCCGTGTCGGACGCGCTCGGGCGGCCCGTGACGCTCACCCGGCTCTCCGAGGAGCAGGCGCGCGCCGATCTCGTCGCCGCGGGCCTGCCGCCCGAGGCGGTCGAGTTCACGATCGCCCTGGAGAACGACCCGCCGCCGATCGGCTCGATCCCGGTGGACACCGTGCGGGAGGTGACGGGACGCCCGCCCCGCACGTTCGCGGACTGGGCCCGCGACCACGTCGACGCCTTCCGGGCCCACGCCCCGGTCTGACCCGGAGGTGAGGCGTCAGAACGTGACGCGGCGGACCTCCTCCGGGTGCAGGACGACGCGCACCTGGTCCTCGGCGAGGAGGCCGTCGAGGTCCGCGGCCCGGACCGGGTCGTCGAGGTCCCAGTAGCGCGCGGCCAGGCGGGCGGCGAGGTCGTGCGCCCCGTCGGTCTCGATCGTCGCGCGGCCGGCGACGGACACCCAGCGCTCCCGCTCGTCGGCCGGTGCGGCGACGATGAGCGCGGCCCGCGGGTCGCGCCGCAGGCGCCGGATCTTCAGGGTGTCCGGCCCGGTGAAGAGCTGGACGGTCCCGTCCGGGGTGGCCTCGAACCACACCGGCCGCGACGGTGGCGGTGCCGGCCCCGCGGCCGTGGTCAGGAAGCCGAGCAGGGGACGGGCGAGGAAGGTGAGGTCGTCGGGGGTCAGGTGCTCGTCGCTCGGTCCGTCACTCACCGTCCCCACGCCCCCGTGACGGCGGTGCGCAGGACGTAGTCCTCGAACGTCCGGGGCGCGCGGCCCAGGAGCCCGGCGAGCGCGTCGGTCGTCCCGGCGATGAGGCCCTGCTCCATGAGCACGAACATCTCGGCGACGTGGTGGGCGTCGTCCTCGCCCACGCCCTGCTCGACCAGCGCCGCGGCGTACTCGGCGGGCGAGATCTGCTTGTAGACCAGGGGGCGTCCGGTGGCCCGGGAGATCAGGTCGACGGCCTCGCCGAACGTGATCGAGCGCGGCCCCGTGAGCTCGTAGGTGCGCCCGCCGTGGCGTCCGGGCTCGGTGAGCACCGCGGCCGCAGCGTCGGCGACGTCCTCGAGGTCGACGAACGGCTCGCCCACGGGCCCGGCCGGGAGGGCCAGCTCGCCGGCGAGCAGCGGGGCGTGCCAGAGCTCCTCGTCGAAGTTCTGCGCGAAGTTGGCCGGGCGCAGCACGGTCCACTCCAGCGCCGAGCCGCGCACGGCGTCCTCGGCCGAGCGCATGTCGCGGCCGAACGGGGAGTCGCCCCACGTGTCGGCGCCGTGCCCGGAGAGCAGGACCAGGCGCCGGACGCCGGCGGCCTCGGCCCGCGCGACGAACTCGTGCACGGGCCCGGGCACGCCGGGTGGCACGACGTAGGCCGCCGTGACGCCTTGCAGAGCCCCGGACCAGCCCGCGGGGTCGGACCAGTCGAAGCGGGTCTCGCTGGAGCGCGAGGCGGCGCGCACCGGTACGCCGCGCAGTCGCAGGCGGGCGGCGACCCGCCGGCCGGTCTTGCCGGTGGCGCCGAGGACGAGGGTGGTGTCCGTGGTCATGGCGACGAGTCAACGCCGCGTCGGTGGACGTTTCCATAGGTGAAGCGCCCGATCGCCTGTGCGTTCGTCTAATCTGGCGGCGTGGACGCGTTCGGCGACATGATCCGCGGGGTGCGGGCGCAGGGCTCGCTGTTCGGTAGCTCGACCCTGACCCCGCCCTGGTCCCTGCACTTCGTGGACGGCGCCCCGCTGACGTTGTGCGCCGTCCTCGGGGGCGGGGGCTGGGTCGTCCCGGAGGGTGGTCACCCTCCCGAGCCGCTGCGCCCCGGCGACACCGTCATCGTGCGCGGGCCGGGGACGTTCACCTTCGTCGACGAGGTCGGCACCCGGGCGACGCCGGTCGCGTGCGGGGAGTCCTGTACGGCGCCCGAGGAGGGCGGCACGCGGCACCGGCGCGGATGGCACGACCCGGGCGACACCGGGGCCACCGACGCGACCACGCTCATCGTCGGCGCCTACCCGGTGCGCGGCGAGATCAGCCGGCGGCTGCTCGACGCCCTGCCGACCGTGCTGCGCGTCGACTCCGGGGGCGAGGGCGACCCCGTGCTGGAGCACCTCGCCGCCGAGGTCGCCACCGACACCCCCGGCCAGCAGGTGGTGCTCGACCGGCTCCTCGACTGGCTGCTCGTGTGCTCGATCCGCACGTGGTTCGACCGGCCCGGCGGCGAGCCCCCGGCCTGGTACGCCGCCCAGCGCGACCCGGTCGTCGGCGACGCCCTGCGCCTGCTGCACGCCGAGCCCGCCGCGGCGTGGACGGTCTCCTCGCTGGCCGGGCGCGCCGGCGTCTCGCGGGCCACGCTCGCGAAGCGCTTCGTCGACCTGGTGGGCGAGCCGCCGCTGACCTACCTCACCCGCTGGCGCATGACGCTCGCCGCCGACCGGCTGGTCGAGCAGGAGTCGGCGACGCTCACCGAGGTCGCCCACGCCGTCGGCTACTCCGACGCGTTCGGGTTCAGCGCGGCGTTCAAGCGGACCCGGGGCGTCAGCCCGAGCGAGTACCGGCGCCGCGCAGGGGCTCCGGGCCCCGCGACCACTACCGCCACTACAGTTTCTGGGCGCCCTTGACCCCACGGCGCAGCGCGCGGCGCTGCAGGGCGAGCACGGCGAGCCCCACCACGCCGAGCCCCACGCCGACGAGCGTCGCGGCGAACCACACGTCGAGGGGCCGCACGCCCGTGGCGGCCAGGACGCCGAGCACGACGGCGACCGCCGCCCAGACCGCCGAGCCCGCGAGGATCACGGGCACGGGGTCGGTCAGCCGCTTCGGCAGGGGCGGCGGCTCGGCGTGCAGGTCGAACCGGTTCACCCGAGGAACCCTACGTGAGTGATGTTCCCGGCGATCGAGCCGTGAAGATCACGCACATAAGGATGATGTGATCCGGCTAGCCTGCCCGCCGTGCTGCAGCGCTACTTCCGCCTCAACGAGCGCGGGACCTCCGTCTCCCAGGAGGTCCGCGGTGGGCTCGTCACGTTCGTGACGATGGCCTACATCGTGGTCCTCAACCCGCTGATCCTCGGCAGCCTCGATCCCTCGAGTCCGTCGGCGAAGCGCGACGTGCTCGGGATGACGCTCTCGGTGCCGCAGGTCGCCGCGGTGACGGCGCTCGTCGCGGGCGTCATGACGATCGTCTTCGGTCTCGTCACCAACTTCCCGTTCGCGATGGCCACCGGTCTGGGCATCAACACACTCGTCGCGGTGACGATCGCCCCGCAGGTCACGTGGCCCGAGGCGATGGGCCTCGTCGTGGTCAACGGTGTGATCATCGTGATCCTCGGTCTCACCGGGTTCCGCACGGCGGTGTTCAACGCCATCCCCGATCCGCTCAAGATCGCGATCGCGGCGGGGATCGGCGCGTTCATCGCCTTCATCGGGTTCGTCGACGCCGGGTTCGTGCGCCGCCTGCCGGACGCCGCGAACACGACCGTGCCCGTCGGGCTCGGCATCGAGGGCTCGATCGCCTCCTGGCCCACCGCGGTGTTCTGCTTCGGGCTGCTGCTCACCGGCGTGCTGGTCGCCCGCGGGGTGCGCGCGGGGATCCTCATCGGGGTGCTCGCCACGACCGTGCTGGCGATCGTGGTCGAGGCGATCGTCGCCGTCGGCCCGTCCAACGGCACGAACCCGAAGGGCTGGAACCTCGGCTACCCCGGGCTGCCCGAGTCGATCGTCTCGCTGCCCGACCTCTCGCTCGTCGGCGACGTCTCGCTCGGCGCGTTCGCCCGGCTGCCCGCGCTGGCGGTCACGCTGCTCGTCTTCACGCTCGTGCTCGCCAACTTCTTCGACGCGATGGGCACGATGACCGGGCTCGGCCGCCAGGCGGGGCTGCTCGACGACCGCGGCCAGCTGCCGAACATCGGCCGCGCGCTCGTCGTCGAGGGTGCCGGCGCGGTCGCCGGCGGCGCGGCGTCGTCGAGCTCCAACACCGTGTTCGTGGAGTCCGCGTCGGGCATCGCCGAGGGGGCCCGCACCGGGCTCGCCAACGTCGTCACCGGCCTGCTCTTCCTGGCCGCGATGTTCTTCACCCCGCTCTACGAGGTGGTCCCGGTCGAGGCGGCCGCGCCGGCGCTCGTCATCGTCGGCGCCCTGATGATCGGCGGCGTCCGCGACATCGAGTGGTCGGACTTCTCGGTGGCGCTCCCGGTGTTCCTGACGATCGTCGTCATGCCGTTCACCTACTCGATCGCCAACGGCATCGGCGCCGGGTTCATCAGCTGGGTGCTGCTGCGCACCGCGACCGGCCGCGTCCGCGAGATCCACCCGCTGATGTGGGTCGTCGCCGTCGCCTTCGTCCTCTACTTCGCGGTCACACCGTTGCGGGTGCTGTTCGGCCTGTGAGGTACTCGGTCCCGTGATCGAGCCCTACCAGGTGGTCGGCCTGATCCCGACGATGCGCGGGATCCGGTACCGGGACGAGATCAAGCACAACCTCGAGCACCTCGAGCACCTGGCGAAGGCGGCGTCGTGGCTCTCGGCGATGGCGCTGCCGGTCCGCCTGATCACCATCCCGGAAGGCGCGCTGCAGGGCTTCAACGACGAGGTGCTCGATCACGACCACGAGTGGTTCGCGCGCGAGTGCGCGATCGACATCCCGGGTCCGGAGACCGACGCGCTCGGTCGCATGGCGGCCACCTACGACGCCTACGTGATGGCGACCGCGAAGGCGCGGCACCCCGAGTTCCCCGGCCGGTTCTTCAACGTCGGGTTCGCGATCTCCCCGCAGCAGGAGATCGTGCTCGTCCACCACAAGGTCACGCCGCTGCAGCCCGTCGAGCACTCGGTGACCCCGCACAACGTGTGGGACCGGTGGGTGGAGCTCTACGGCGACGGCCTGGACGCCTTCTACCCGGTCGCCGACACCGAGATCGGGCGCCTCGGGATCATGATGGCCAACGAGGCGTCCTACCCGGAGAACGCGCGCGGCCTGGCGATGAACGGCTGCGAGGTGGCCTACCGCGGCCCGTACCCGCACCCGCACGCCGGCAACGGCTTCTACGAGATCCAGAACAGGGCGCGGGCGCTGGACAACAACATGTACGTCGTCGCCAACCAGGTCGGCACGTACTACCTGTACACGGACTCCGACGTCCCGATCGACACCTTCGGCTCGCCCAGCATGATCTGCGACTACCGGGGCTCCGTGGTCGGCGAGGTCGGGTACGCGGGCCACTCCACCTACGTGGCGGGCACCGTCGACATCGGGGCGCTGCGGGACTTCCGGGCGCGCGCCCAGTTCGGCAACTGGCTCAAGGACCTCACGACCGAGCAGTACCAGGCGATCTACCGGGACCCGATCTACCCGAAGAACCTCTACCTCGACCGCGCGCCCTACGACCACGCGGAGTACCGCCGCGAGGTGACCGAGAAGCAGATCGAGCTCCTGCACTCCCGCGACGTGTGGCGCCGTCCCGACCGGTCCTGATCGCGTCACCGGGGTGTGACCGGTACCCGGCTCCGGTTGACAGGTCCCCGCGGTACCGGAAGCGTCGGGCGCGATGGGTTGGACACCACTGACGCGCCGTCGGCACGTCGACCACGGGAAGCTCGCGACCACACTCTGTCGCTGAGCTCCGTTCTTCCTCCCCCGATCTCCTGCGCGGTCCTCCCGCGCGCCCCCACCCCTCTTCGAGGAGGCACACAGCCGTGTCCGTCGGCATCCCCACCCAGCCGCTCAAGTTCGCCTACTGGGTCCCCAACGTCTCGGGCGGGCTGGTCACCAGCGGCATCGAGCAGCGCACCGACTGGAACTGGGACTACAACCGCGAGACCGCGATCGCCGCCGAGAACAACGGCTTCGAGTACGCGCTCTCGCAGGTCCGGTACATGGCGAGCTACTCCGCCGAGTACCAGCACGAGTCCACGTCGCTGTCGCTGGCGATCATGATGGCCACCGAGCGCCTCAAGGTCATGGCCGCCGTGCACCCGGGGATGTGGCATCCCGGTGTCTTCGCCAACTTCGGGGCCACCGCCGACCACCTGACGGGCGGCCGCTTCGCCACGAACGTCGTCTCGGGCTGGTTCAAGGGCGAGTTCACCGCCTTCGGCGAGCCGTGGCTCGAGCACGACGAGCGCTACCGGCGCACCGAGGAGTTCATCTCCTGCCTCAAGGGCATCTGGGAGCAGGACCACTTCGAGTTCAAGGGCGACTTCTACCGCTTCCACGACTACTCGCTGAAGCCCAAGCCCCTGAACACCCCGGAGCGCCCGCACCCGGAGATCTTCCAGGGCGGCAACTCCACGGCGGCGCAGAAGATGGCCGGCCGCGTGTCGGACTTCTACTTCTCCAACGGCAAGGACTTCGACGGCGTCACCGAGCAGCTCGACGTCATCAACGCGACCGCGGCCGAGCACGACCGCACCGTGAAGTTCGGGCTCAACGGCTTCATGATCGTCCGGGACACCGAGAAGGAGGCCCGCGACACCCTGCGCGAGATCGTCGACAAGGCGAACGTCGAGCAGGTCGAGGGCTTCCGGCAGGCCGTGCAGCAGGCCGGCGCGTCGGCGTCGGACAAGAAGGGCATGTGGGCGGACTCCTCGTTCGAGGACCTCGTCCAGTACAACGACGGCTTCAAGACCCAGCTGATCGGCACCGCCGAGCAGGTCGCCGAGCGCCTCGTCGAGTACAAGAAGCTCGGCGTCGACCTCTCCCTGCTGTGCTTCCTGCACGTCAAGGAGGAGATCGAGCAGTTCGGCCAGAAGGTGCTACCGATCATCCGCGAGATGGAGGCCGAGCTCCCCGACGCCGAGCCGGCGCCGGCGCTCGCCCAGGCCTGACCGCGCCTGTGATCGGGTTCGTGGCGATGGCCACGAAACCCGACCACCTGGCCGGAACCTCGGGGTGGCGCCCCGAGGCGGAGGACGGGCGCGGGGGTCGACCCTCGGTGCCATGACGACCATCGGGGCGGTCAGCGCGCCGCCGGACTTCCTCGCGATCCTCGACCGCGTCGCCGTGGCGCTCGACGCGATCGTCGCCGGCGACCCGGGGCCGTACGCCGCGCTCTGGGCCGACATCGACGACGTGACCCTCTACGGCGCCTGGGGCACGACCGAGCGGGGCCACGAGCGGGTCACCCGCACGTTCACGTGGGTGGCCTCCCGCTTCAGCGACGGCACGATGGAGCCGCCCGAGTACACCGTGGTCGTGGTCAGCGGCGGCCTCGGCCTCACGGTCGGCGTCGAGCGCGGCGTCGCGCGGGTGGACGGGGGCCCGCTCCAGCCGATCACCCTGCGGGTCACGCACGGGTTCCGGCTCCTCGACGGGCGCTGGTGGCTCACCCACCGGCACGCCGACCACCCGCCGGTCGACCAGCGGACCCTCTAGGGCAGGCGCGCGGCGAGCTCGTCCCGCCCGGTCACGCCGAGCTTGCGGTACGCGTGCCCGAGGTGGGTCTCGACGGTCTTGGTGGTGACGAACAGGGCCTGGGCGACGTCGCGGTTCGAGAGCCCGTCGGCGGCGAGCTCGGCCACCCGCCGCTCGCTGGCGGTGAGCGCGTCGGCCCCGCTCACGGCCATCCGCCGCGGCCGGGCGCCCGCGGCGCGCAGCTCCGCGCCGGCGCGTTCGACGAGGGCCTCGGCGCCGCAGCGCCGGGCGAGGTCCTGGCCTGCGGCGAGCTCGGTGCGCGCGTCGACACGGTGGTTGGCGCGCCGCAGGGCGGCGCCCAGGTCGACCCGCGACCGCGCGAGCTCGAGGCGCGCCGGCGTGGGCTCGAGCAGCACCACCGCCTCGCGCAGCGGCGCGGTCGTCCCGCTCACCAGGCCGCGGACCCGCAGGGCGATGCCGAGCGCGCGCGGGGCGGCGAAGCGCCGCGCGACGCGGACGGCCTCGTCGGCGGCGGCGACCGCCTCCGCCTCGCGGCCGAGCCGGTGCAGGGCCGAGGCCACGCCCGCCTGCCAGGGCAGCACGCCGGGATGGTGGATGCCGCGGTGGGCGAGGCGCTCGCCGCAGGCGACGAAGTCGTCGACGGCCTCGGCCGCGCGCCCCAGCGCCAGGTGCACCCGCCCGCGGGCGGCGAGCAGGTACGCCGTGCTGCCGCGTACCCCGCTCGCTGCGAGGGCGGCGTGCGCCTCGGCGGCCAGGCCCCGCTCGACGAGGACGATCAGCAGCCAGGCGACGGTGTAGCGGCGCGCGGAGTGGGTCTCGTGCTCGACGGCGAGCGCGTCGGCGAGGCGCGCGTCGGCCTCCGCCTCGACGAGCTCGCCCTGCAGGTACCGGGTCTGGGCGCGCAGGACGGACGCCCCGATGAAGTCGTAGCTCGACCCGCGACGCCGCGCACCGGCGAGGATCGACTCGGCGCACGCCCGGACCGGCGCGAGGTGGTCGATCGCGACCAGCACCATCGTCGCCGGCAGGATCACCCCCGGGTCCGGCGTGTGCTCGCGCAGCGTCGCGGCCAGCGCCTCGTGGGCGAGGTCGACGGCGCTCGCGTCGGTGTCGGTCTGCAGCGCCTCGAGGGCGGTCGTCGCGAGCAGGGCTGGACCACCGCGGCGGGGGAGACGCCCGTCGCGGCGCAGCGCGCGGGTGAGCTCGGCGGCCGCGGCGCGACGCGCGGGGTCCCGGCGGGCGAGCCCCACGGTCGCGGCGGCCAGCTCGGTGGCCAGGTCACTGCCGTCGTCGACCCCGGCCCGGGCCTCGTCGAGCACGGCCAGCGCGCGCTCGAACGCCAGGGTGACGCTCAGGGCGTGGGCGAGCTCCAGGGCGATCAGCCCGCGCCGGTACGGGTGCACGGCGGCGGCGAAGGCCTCCTCGAGCAGCGCCACGCCCTCGCGGTAGGACACCCGGGCGGTCGCGGCCCCCAGCTCGTGCAGCACCGCGGGCCGCTCCGGGGCCGGCGGGGGCTCGGCGACGGCGCGCCGCAGGTAGGTCATCGCGGTCTCGGGGACGCCCTTCGCGAGCGCGGCACGCCCCGCGTCCCGCAGCCGGGCGACCACGGCGGGATCGCCGAGCGCCTCGGTGTGCAGCAGGTGCGCGGCCACGAGCTCGGCCCCGGCGCCGTCGGCGGCCAGGGCGTCCGCCGCGCGGCGGTGCCCGCGGTGGCGCTCGGCGGGGTCGGTGCCGTCGGCCACGGCCTGCGCGAACAGGGAGTGCGCGAACGTCAGCGGGCGGCCCGGGTGCAGCAGCTGCGCCCCGACCAGGGTCTGCGCCCCCCGGGCGACGACGGCCGGGTCGAGCCCGCTCACGGCCACCACGTGGCGCAGCTCGGCGCGCCCGTCGAGCAGCGCGACGGCCCGCGCGACCGTCGCGGCCTCGGTACCGGCCTCGCGCAGCCGGCGCGCCACGAACGTCGCCACCACGGCCGGCGCGAGCGCGGCGACCGTCTCGACACCCGCCCGGTCGGCGTCGCCGCCGGCCTCGGCGACGGCCGCGAGCAGGGCGTGGACCAGCAGCGGGTTGCCGCCGGTGACCTCGTGGCACGCGGCGGTGAAGGACGGGTCCGGCGACCCGGGGAACCGGCACCCGACCAGCGCCTCGGTCCCGTCGCGGCTCAGGGGGGCCGGGCGCAGGACGGTGGTCGACTCGGCCTCGCGCAGGGCGTCGACCAGCGGCGACGCGGTGTGCACGGCGGGCGGCTGGGCGCCCAGCACGATCGCCACCCCGAGCTCGGACACCCGGCGCGCGAGGTAGGCGATCGCCCGCAGCGAGGCCGCGTCCGCGACGTGCGCGTCGTCCACGACCAGCAGCACCGGCCCGGCGTCGGCGAGGTTCGCGGTGAGCCAGTAGAGGCCGTGCAGGGCGCTCCCGGCGTCGGTGTCGCCGTCCGGCCCGCCGCCCCGCGGGGTCGCGGGCCCGGAGGAGACCACCGGCGCGGCGAGGCGGGCGGCGCCGGCGAGCAGCCCGGGCCTGCGGGCCACGAGCCCTTCGAACAGGCCGCGGACCACGCCGAACGCGAAGTCGCGCTCCAGGCGGGCGGCGCGCGCCGCGAGGACGGTCATTCCGAGGGCGGCGGCGCGCTCCCGGGCGGCGTCGAGCAGCCGGGTCTTGCCGATGCCGGCCGGGCCCTCCACCCAGACCAGGCCGCCGCGCTCCGAGGCCGCCGCGCGCAGGACGTCCGAGAGCACGGCCAGCTCGTGGTCGCGCTCGAGGACGCCCTCTCCGGTCCTCGTCGCCGCGCGCGTCATGGGCGACTCTCCGTCGCAGTCATCGGCCACCGCCGTCCCCGGGGGGAACGACGCTAGGGGCCCCCGCGACCGGCCACCATCGGGAGATCTGACTAATCGGGTCGGCCAATCCTCGGGGGCCCACCCCGACGCCCGCGGGAGCCGGGTCCCGGTCTGCTGGACGGGTCCGCCGGCCCGACCCGCTCCGGAGGCCCCGATGACGGCGCCGCACCGCATCCCCATCACCGACCGTGCCGCCCGCATCCACCGGAGCCGGTGGCCCGCCGTCGAGGTGCCCGACGTCGGCCTGCCCGAGTACCTGCTCGACCACCCGGCGGCCCGCGCCAACGCGCCGGCGGTGGTCGACGGCCCGTCGGGCCGCTCGCTGACCTACGCCGACCTGCGCCGCGACGTGCTCCGGTGCGCGCGAGGGCTGGCCCACCGTGGGTTCGTCCGCGGGGACGTCCTCGCGATCGTCGCGCCGAACGTGCCCGAGTGGCTCGTCGGCGCCTTCGGGGCGATGAGCGCCGGCGGCGTCGTCTCCGGCATCAACCCGCTCTGCACGCCCGAGGAGATCGCCGCCCAGCTCCGCGACGGCGGCGTCCGGTGGGTGCTCACGATCCCGCCGTTCCTGCCGCTGGTCCGCGCGGCGCGGGCGCTGTGGGACCGGCCGATCGAGATCGTCGTGCTCGGCGACGCCGACGGCGAGACGGCGTGGGCCGAGGTCCACGCCGCGGGCGCCGAGGGCCCGGGGATGCCGGTGGCGCTGATCGACCCCGGGCGCGACCTCGCCCTGCTGCCCTACTCCTCGGGCACGACGGGGCTGGCCAAGGGCGTGATGCTCACCCACCGGGCGATCGTCACCAACGTCGCGCAGATGCAGGTCGCGCTCGCGCAGACCGCCGACGACCGGGCGATGGCCGTCGCCCCGTTCTTCCACGCCGTCGGGCTCAACGTCGTCGCGGGCGTGACCCTGCGGACGGGCGGCACGATCGTCACGCTGCCCCGCTTCGACCTCGAGGACTACCTCGGGCTCATCGAGACCCACCGGCTCACGATCTCCGTGGTGGTGCCGCCGATCGTGCTGGCGATGGCGCGCCACCCCGCGGTGGACCGCGTCGACCTGTCGTCCCTGCGCCTCGTCGGCTGCGGCGCCGCGCCGCTCTCGGCCGATCTCCAGCAGGAGTGCGCGGCCCGCGTCGGCGCCCCGGTCGGCCAGGGCTACGGGATGACCGAGGCCGTCGCGGCGATCACGCTGGTCGACACGGCCGCGCCGATCGTGCCGGGCTCGTGCGGGGTCCTGCTGCCGGGCGTCGAGGCCCGGATCGTCGACGTCATGACGGGCGAGGACCTGCCCGCCGACGGGACCGGCGAGCTCTGGGTCCGGGGCCCGCAGCTGATGACCGGCTACCTCGGCAACCCCGCGGCCACCGCCGCGACGGTCGACGCCGACGGCTGGCTGCGCACCGGCGACCTCGCCCGCATCGACGCGGCCGGGAACCTGTTCGTGGAGGACCGGCTCAAGGAGCTCATCAAGGTCAAGGGCCTGCAGGTCGCCCCGGCCGAGGTCGAGGCCGTGCTGCGGACCCACCCCGCGGTGGCGGACGCCGCCGTGATCCCGATCCCCGACGAACGGGCCGGCGAGCGCCCGAAGGCGGTGGTGGTGGCGGCCTGCGGGGCCGGCAGGACCACCACCGCGGAGATCCTCGCCCACGTCGCCGCCCGCGTGGCGGCGTACAAGTGCCCGCGCGAGCTCGCCTTCGTCGACGCGATCCCCACCTCGCCGTCCGGCAAGATCCTGCGACGGCTGCTCGTCGCGCAGGAGCGCGCCGGGGCGCTCACCGCCGCCGCGCCGTCGTCGACGGCCCCGGCGGCCACCCCTCCGGCCCCGACCGCCCCGACCGCCCCGGCCGAACCCGTGGGTGCGCCGTGAGCACCACCGGCTACGCCCTGCGCCTGTCCGACGACGAGCTCGCGCGCTACCGGATGATGGCCGTGCGTGCCCGCGAGCGGGAGGCCGACCTGTGGGACCTCGCGGGCCTGCGCCCCGGCGCCCGCGCCGTGGACGTCGGGTGCGGGCCCGGCGCGGTGCTCACCCTGCTCGCGGAGGCCGTGGCCCCCGCCGGCCGGGTCGTGGGCGTGGACGCCGATCCCGAGGCGGTGGCGACGGCCCGCGCCGGCCTGGACGCGGCGGGCGCCGTCGGCGCCGAGGTGCGGCAGGCGCGCGCCGAGGCGACGGGCCTGCCCGAGGGCACGTTCGACGTCGCGGTCCTGCGCCACGTCCTGGCCCACAACGGCGGCGGCGAGCAGGCGATCGTCGACCACCTCGCCCGGCTCGTGCGCCCCGGCGGGCACGTCTACCTGCTCGACGTCGACGCCCTGAGCGCCAGCGTCGCGCCGGCCCCGCCCGACGCCGACGACCTGGTCGAGCGCTACCGGCGCTGGCACGCCGACCAGGGCAACGACCTGCGGGTGGGTCGGCGGCTGGCGACGCTGGCGCGCGGGGCCGGCCTCGAGGTGCGTGACTTCCGCGGCTGGTTCGAGATCGGGCCGGTCCCGCCCGGTGTGCGCGGCCCGGCGTGGGCGGCGCGGGAGGCCCTCGTCGCCGCCGGGCTCGCGGGCCCCGACGACCTCGCCCGCTGGGAGGCCGCCCACGCGGCGATGGACGGCTGGGAGATGCGGCCGGAGTACATGCTCGCGACGTTCGCCGCGGTGGCCCGTCGGCCGGAGGGCGCCTAGACGTCGGCCCCGTCCCGGGCGGTGCGACGGGCCGCCACCCCGAGTCGCACCGCGTAGATCACCGCGCTGCCCAGGAAGAGGATCGCGGTGATCAGCAGCCAGTGGTCCCAGATGCCGGCCGTGCTCAGGCCGGACGTGAACCGCAGCGCGTCCTCGCCGCGCCCGGTGATCGTCGGCAGGTAGATGAGGAAGAGGACGGCCGAGCCCAGCGCCGGCACGCGGATGTGGTTGATCGCCGGGACGCGCGGGGGGCGCTCGGGGCCGTAGCGGCGCCGCGCCCACCGGCTGATCGTCAGCGGCTGGTCGGCGAGGGCGTAGAGGGGGTAGAGCACGAGGTCGTGGGCGATCACGGCGCCGAGGAACCAGACCGCGAGCCAGATCGCGCTCGGGTCGGTGTACACCAGCGACACCACGTACCCGGAGAGGGCGATGCACCCGAGCACCGAGAGCAGGTGCAGGGGGTTCTCGCCGTAGAAGCGGCGCCAGGACCGCAGGAACGCCGCCATCAGCCCGTCCCCGGACGGAAGTCGATCGACGAGACCCACTTGGTGTTGTGCACCCCGGGGAGCGCCGGGACGATCACCCGGGCCGGGAAGCCGTGGTCGGGCGAGAGGTCGACGGTCTCCTCGCCGGGGTTGCCGACGCGCAGGGCGAGCAGCGAGTCCGGGTTGAGGACCTGGTTGTTCTGCAGCGTGGCGCGGGCGAAGGCGCCGCTGGTCTCGACGGACTGCACGAAGGCGTTGGCGGGGTCGGGGACGCCCGCGAGGGCGGCGAGGTCACGCAGGCGGACGCCCGTCCACGTCCGGTACACCGACCAACCCTCGACGCACGCGATCGGCAGCGTCGCGGTGTGCAGCGGCATGCCGAGCAGCTGGTCGCGGGTCAGCGCCACCTCGGTGGCCCCGCCGCGCAGGGTCAGCCGCCACTCCGCACCGAGCCGCGCCGGGTCGATGCCGGAGCCGGCGAGCGTGCGGTTGATCTGGAAGTCGTTCGGGCCGGTGCCGTAGGACTGCCCGCGCGGGGAGAGCAGCGCGAGCGGACGCAGGGGGTCCCAGGTCTGGCCGACGCTCAGCACCGCGACCATCGCGCTGCCGCCGCCGACCATCGCGAGCAGGCCGCGACGGCTCAGGGTCGGCCGGTTCGGGGCGAGCGGGGCGAGCTCCGCCTCGTCCATCGGCTCGGGCTCGGTCTCGGCGACGCCGTCGTTGAGCCAGCGCCCGAAGGCTCCGCTCCCGTCCGGACCCACGCGCAGGGCCCGGACCATCGTCGGGACCTTCAGCACGACGTGGCTGACGAAGCCGGCGATGAACACCCACGCGCCGTAGTAGTGCGCGAGGTAGAAGCTGAAGCCGAACGAGTAGTCGTACTGGGCGTTCATCAGCCCGGTGACGAACTCGAACAGGATGCCGCCGACCAGGGCCAGCAGCGAGATCCGTTCGAGCAGCCCGCCGAGGCTGCGCACCGGGGGCCAGACGAACAGCTTCGGCACCACCGACCAGAGCTTGGCGAGCACGATCGGCGTCAGGATCATCCCGAGCGTCACGTGCAGGCCCTGGGTGAGCCGGTAGAGCCAGGACGGGTTCGACGGCCAGTCGAAGTACGGCAGGTGCAGGTAGCCGACGTCGGCGGGGATCGCCTGGCCGAACTGCGGTCCGTAGGCGATGTAGGAGAGCAGCCCCGTGATGATCACGATCGGCAGGCCGACGAGGAGGACCGCGCCGAACACGGAGGTCAGCCACGTCCCGCGCAGCGGACTGCGCCACGTCCTCGGGTCGGCCGGCGGGGGCACCGGGATCCGGGCCAGGGTGCGGAAGAGGGACCTCGGGAAGCCGTACTCGGGCTCGACGGCCACGCGCGGCGGCGGACCGGACCCGGTCTCGGGCGGGTCCGTGGGGCGCACGGTCGTCATGACGGGACCCTAGCGCAGACTGTACCTATCGGTACAATCCGGTCCGTGGGGACGAGGACGGGCCGATGAGCCTCGACGCGGCGCACCGTCCCCCGACGGCGCGGGGCCGACGGACGCGGGAGGCGATCGTCGACGCGGCGGCCGACCTCATGCACGAGCGGGGGATCGCCGCCACCGGGATCGGCGACGTCCTGAAGGCCAGCGGCACCGGGAAGTCGCAGCTCTACCACTACTTCGACGGCAAGTCCGACCTCGTGCTGGCCGTGATCGACCGGCAGCTCGAGCGGGTGCTGGCCGCCCAGCCGGCACTGAACAGTGCCGGCCAGGAGGACGTCGACGCGTGGGCGGCGTCCCTCCTCGAGCTGCACCGGGACGGCGGCGGGCCGTTCGCCTGCCCCCTCGGGGTCTTCAGCGGCCAGGTCGACGCGGAGCCCCGGTGGCGTGAGCACCAGGCCGCGGCCTTCCGGCAGTGGCAGGAGCGCATCGCGGCGCTGCTCGCGCGCGGGCAGGCGCAGGGGGTCGTCGACCCCGCCCGTGACGCCGGCGAGATGGCCGTGGCCGTCCTCGCCGCCGTCCAGGGCGGTCTGATGCTCGCCCGGCTCCACCGCGACCTCCAGGTCCTCGCCCTCGCGCTCGGCGCGGCCGTCGACCACGTCCGTCCGCCGCCGACCTGATCCCACCTCGACCGCCGTCACGTGGGTGTCCGCCGGAGAACGGGTATCGGTTCGGAGGACCAGTACATCGTCGGAGACCAGGGAGCCCGCGTGGCGGACAACACGTACAGCAAGACCGAGATCGTCGGCAGCTCGGCGGAGGGCGTCGACGAGGCCATCCGCGGCGCCATCCGTCGTGCCTCCTCGACGCTGCGTCAGGTCGAGTGGTTCGAGGTCGTCGAGATCCGTGGTCACGTGCAGGACGGCGAGGTCGGGCACTTCCAGGTGACGCTGAAGGTCGGGTTCGCCCTCGAGGACACCAAGTCCTGATCGTGCGGCGGGGTGGCGACGCCCGTCGCCGCCATCCCGCCGACCCCCAACTCGTTAGGTAAGCTCAGGACCGTGGTGTGGAACGGCGAGACCTCGTGAGCGAGGTCGACACCACCCACACCGACCGCCGGACCGGCGCCATGTTCGCCGCGCTGCGCGTCCGCAACTACCGGCTCTTCGCCTCGGGCCAGGTCGTGTCGCTCGTCGGCACCTGGATGCAGCGGGTGGCCCAGGATTGGCTCGTCCTCGAGCTCTCCGGCGGCAGCCCCGTCGCCCTCGGCGTCGCCGCGGCCCTGCAGTTCGGGCCGACGCTGCTGCTCTCGCTGTGGGGCGGCGCGATCGCCGACCGCTACGACAAGCGCCGCCTGCTCATGGGCCTGCAGGTCGGCATGGGTGCGTGCGCGCTCGTGCTCGGTGTGCTCGACGTCGGCGGCCTCGTGACGCTGACCCAGGTCTACGTGCTGTGCGTGCTCCTCGGCTGCATCTCCGCGCTCGACGGGCCCGTGCGCCAGTCGTTCGCCGGCGAGATGGTCGGGTCGGGCGCGCTCGCCAACGCCGTCGCCCTGAACTCGATGACGTTCAACACCGCGCGCGTCGTCGGCCCGGCGGTCGCGGGCCTGCTCGTCGCCGCGGTCGGCACCGGATGGGTGTTCCTGCTCAACGCGATCACCTTCGTCGCGGTCCTCACCGGGCTCGCCCTCATGCGCCCCGCCGAGATGTTCGCCTACGCCCGCGCGCCCCGGGAGCGCGGCGCCGTGCTCTCGGGCCTGCGCGAGGTCCGGCGCCACCCCGACGTCGTGCTGCTCCTGGTGATCGTCTTCTTCGTGTCGACGCTCGGCATCAACTTCTTCGTGACGCTCGCGATCGTCGCCCGCAACGTCTTCGGCCGCGGCGCGGAGTCCTACGGCCTGCTGACCTCGGCGCTGGCCGTCGGCTGCCTGCTCGGGGCGTTCCACGCCGCGCGCCGCGTGGGCAGGCCCCGCCTGCGCACCGTCCTGATGGCCGCCGCGGTCTTCGGCGTCTGCGAGGCCGCCGCCGGGCTGATGCCGAGCTACCTGGGCGTGGCGCTGCTGCTGATCCCCACCGGCGCGGCCCAGCTGCTGTTCACCAGCGCCGCCAACGCCGCGATCCAGCTGGGGGTCGACGAGTCCGTGCGCGGGCGGGTCATGGGGCTGTGGATGCTCGTGCTCCTCGGCGGCACCCCGGTGGGCGGGCCCGCGCTGGGCTGGCTCGCCGAGGAGTTCGGCGGCCGCGCCCCGCTGGTGCTCGGCGGGGTGGCGTCGGTGCTGGCCGCGGTGATCGCCGGGCTGTGGGTCGTCTGGCGACGGTCGAGGACGCCGGCGGCCGTGGCGGCCTAGACGGCGGCCTGGGTTCCCGCCCGTCGCCACGCCTGCGGCGGTACGCCGTGCTCGCGGCGGCGCGACGACCGTGCCGGGCGCGATCACCACGACGTCGCCGTCCTCGAGCTCCCACACCCGGTCGTCGACGTGCATCGGCCCCCAAGCGCGCTCGATGTGCAGCAGCACGAGGAAGTCGTGGGCGTGGGTCCCGCCGACGACCGCCGCGTGCCGGGCCGTCGCGTCGGACCAGCGCTCCACCGCCACCGGCGGGGCGCCCGGGACCCGCGGAAGCCCACCAGGGGAACCGAGGATCGTCCCGTCCCGCCCATGCTGCGTCCCTTGTCCGCAGGTGGGTGCGCCCGCAGGGTGGGGAGGTCCCCGAAGACCGTCCCCTGCCCTGACGGAGGCCATCGTGTCCCGGTCCGCGCCCGCCGGCGAGCGCCCGTTCCTGCCGGAGATGGGCTTCGGCGCCCCCGCCGCCACCTACGACGTGTTCACCCGCGTCCTGGGGGCGCGCGCCATCCACTGGCAGCTCGTCGCGCAGGCCGGGGTCGCGCCCGGGCAGACGGTGCTGGAGCTCGGCACGGGCACCGGCGAGGTGCTGCTGCTGGCCGCCCGCGTCGCGCCCGGGGCGACGTTCGTCGGCCTCGACCCCGACCCGGCGGTGCTCGACCTGGCCCGCCGCAAGGCCGCGCGCCACGGCGTCGCCCTGCGCCTGGAGCGCGGCTACGCCGACCAGCTCCCGTACGCCGACGGCACCGTCGACCGGGTGCTCTCCTCGTTCATGTTCCACCACCTGCCGCCCGAGGAGCAGCGGGCGATGCTCGCGGAGGCCCGGCGCGTCCTGGCGGCCGGCGGGAGCCTGCACCTCGTCGACCCCGACGGCACCGACCCCGGGATCCTGGGCTGGTTCGCGCACCACGGCGAGGGCCACGGGCACGGTCACGGGCACGGTCACGGGCACGGCTCGCCGCACCTCGCCGGCGCCGACGACGTCGCGACGATGCTGCGCGACGCCGGCTTCACCGACGTGGACGCCGTCGCCCGCCGGACCCGCACCTTCGGCCGGGTGGTGTTCCACCGGGCCGTGTGCCCTTCGGGCTCGTGAGCACTATGAGGTGCTCGAGCACCTCGAAGTGCTCACGAGCCCGAAGGGCACCTCAGATCCCCGGCCAGGTGTGCACGGGCTCGTTGGCCTCCATGCCCTCGAGGTAGGCGCGCATCATGTGCCGGATCGCGGTCGGGCGGTCGGCGCCGCGGCGCTCGGCCTCGCTCACGGCCCGGATCTGCCACGCGGCGCCCGTGCACCGGCGCACGCAGCGCTCCTCGATCACCGACAGGTAGCGGTCGGCCTCCGACCCGTCGACACCCCAGGCCGCGAGGCCCTCCTGCGCCAGCGGCAGCATGCGGCGCAGCGCGAGCTCGTCGGCCCGGACGGTGCCGATCCCGGGCCAGTACAGGGCGGCGTCGATCCCGTGCCGCGCGCCGGCGGTGAAGTTCGCCTCGGCGGCGTCGAAGGACATCTGCTGCCACGGCGGGCGCTCGGACTCCGCGAGCGCGCGGATGAGCCCGTAGAAGAACATCGCGTTGGCGACGGCGTCGACCGCCGTGGGGCCGGCGGGCAGCACGCGGTTCTCCAGCCGCAGGTGCGCGACGCCGTCGGCGACGTCGTACACCGGACGGTTCCAGCGCCACACCGTGCCGTTGTGCAGCCGCAGCTCGTGCAGGCTCGGCGCGCGCCCGGCGTCGAGCTCGGAGAACGGGTCCTCGTCCTCGGCGAGCGGGAGCAGTGCGCCGAAGTAGCGGACGTTCTCCTCGAAGAGGTCGTAGGCCGAGTGGGCCCAGCGGTCGCCGAACCACACGCGGGGCCGCACGCCCTGGTTGCGCAGCTCCACGGGCCGGGTGTCGACGGCCTGGGTGAACAGCGGCACCCGCGTCTCGGCCCAGAGCCGGCGTCCGAGCAGGAAGGGGGAGTTCGCCGCGAGCGCCACCTGCAGGCCGGCGACGGCCTGCGCGGCGTTCCAGTACGCGGGGAAGGTCTCGGGGGTCAGCTGGAGGTGCAGCTGCAGCGAGGTGCAGGCCGCCTCGGGCGCGATCGAGTCGACGTCGAGCACGAGGTGCTCGGCGGGCGACCCGTCCGACGGCCCGCCGCGGGCCGCGGGGGGCTCGGTGATGTCGAGGCGGAACGGCTCGCCGCGCGCGGTGAGCATCTGGCGGTTGAGCAGCGCGTAGCGCGGGTCCTCGGTGAGCTGGTCGGACGCGAGGTGCTCGGCACCGAGCGTGGGCAGGATGCCGATCGTCACGGCGCTCGCGCCGACCCCGCGGGCGCACTCCCCGGCGCTCGACACCGCGTCGAGCATGTCCTTCTCGAGGTCACGGGCGGTGGTGCCGGGCAGCATCCGCGGCGGAAGGTTGATCTCGAGGTTCCAGCGGCCGAGCTCTGAGGTGAGCACGTCGGACGCGGAGCGGTCGAGCACGGCGTGGTTGAGCATCGCCGGGCGCATGTCCTCGTCGACCAGGGCGAGCTCGATCTCCACCCCGGTGCTGGGCTCGTCCGCGGCGAACCGGCCCTCGGTGACCATCCGCCCGAACGCCTCGAGACAGCGGTGGATGCGGTGCCGGTACCGAGCCTGGTCCGAGGCGGTGAAGAGGGTGGCGGCGAGGTGCTGGCCCATGACCCGCCCGGCTCCCGTCCACGATCCGACTCGACCACCGGGTGCCGGCCACGACCGGCGCGACACCCCCGACTCACGCGAACCCCGACGACCGGACACGCTGACACAGCCCGGAGATCGACGCCACCCGCCGAGGCCGTCCGCCCGCGGAAAGAGTCCGTTCAGCGTAGGGCACGTCCGGGGCCGACCGTTCGTCGACACAGGGTGACCTCTGGGCCGCCAGGGGGACGATCGTCACGTGCGCCCTTCGGCCTCGCGTCAGCCGCTGCGCCCGAAGTCCTCCGGCGAGATGTTGTCGAGGAACGCCCGGAAGCGGTCGACCTCGTCCTCGTCGGCGCCGCCGGCGCTGCTGGCCGTGGTCGCGGCCTCCTCGGCCTCGTCGTCCTCGACCACCACGCCTGCGTCGGTGAGGACGCCCTCGGTGGCGTGGATCGGCACGTCGGCGTGCAGCGCGATCGCGATCGAGTCGCTGGGCCGCGCCGAGACCCGCAGCCCGCGGTCGAACACGAGGTCGGCGTAGAACGTGCCGCCCCGGACCTCGGTGATCTCGATGCGCTCGAGACGCCGCCCGAGCGCGGAGACCACGTCCGAGATCAGGACGTGGGTCAGGGGGCGCTCGGGGAGCCGTCCCTGCTGCTCGAGGGCGATGGCCTCGGCCTCGGCCAGCCCGATCCAGATCTGGAGGCAGCGCTTGCCCTCGGTCTCCTGCAGCAGCACGACGGGGTGCCGGCTCTCGCCCGACCCGGCACCCGAGCCGCCGCCCTGCTGGGTCGCGTCGTCCACGGCCAGCACGCCGACCACCCGCATCTCGCTCACGGTCCCAGCCTCCCACGTCTCCGGGCGCTCCCGGAGAGCTTCCGTCCCGCCGAATCCCGCGGCGGCGCTTGCCGGACCCGGATGCCCCGCCCGGTCCGGACGACACACCGAGCCGCTCGCGCGCGCCGCGTGTTCTCCCGTCGCTCCGCTCGCCCAGGACGGTGCCTCGCCGCCTCGGATCCCGCCAGTCGGGTCTGGGACGATACGCACGTGGCGCGTGTGGTGGCGGTCGACGACGCGGCGGACCCGCGCCTCGCCGACTTCCGCGATCTCGCCCGCGCCGACCGACGTCCCGACCGCCCCGGCGGGCGCGGACTCGTGCTCGCCGAGGGCACCGTGGTCGTCCGCCGGCTGCTGGCCTCGCCCTACCCGCCGCGGGCCCTGCTCGGCGTGGCCCGCCGCGTCGAGGACCTCGCCCCCGACCTGGCCGGGGCCGACGTACCCGCCTACGTCACCGACGCCGCGACGATGGCCGAGGTCGTCGGCTTCCACCTCAACCGGGGCGTGCTCGCCAGCGCCGACCGGGCGCCCGCGCCCGACCTCGCCGCGCTGCTGGCCGGCGCCCGCCGGGTGGCGCTGCTCGAGGGCGTCAACGACCACGAGAACCTCGGTGCGCTCTTCCGCAACGCCGCCGCCCTCGGGGTCGACGCCGTGCTCGTGGGGCCCGAGTGCGCCGACCCGCTCTACCGCCGCAGTGTCCGCGTCTCGATGGGCCACGTCCTGCGGGTGCCGTTCGCGACGTGCGGGCTCGCGGCGGCCGTGACGGCCCTGCGGGGCGCGGGGTTCACGCTCGCGTCCCTGACGCCCGGCGGGGACCCCGGGGCGCTGGCGGGGCTCGCCGGGCACGAGCGCGTCGCCCTGATGCTCGGCGCCGAGGGCCCGGGGCTGTCCGACGAGGCGCTCGCCGCCGCCGACGTCCGGGTCCGCATCCCGATGGCCGGCGACGTCGACTCGCTCAACGTCGCCACGGCCGCGGCGGTCGCGTTCCACGCCACGGCGGGCCCGGTGGGGTCGGCGTCGTGAAGGTCGTCGAGGTCCGCGCCGAGAGGGGGCGGGCGATGGTGGCCGGTGTGCCGCTGGGCGAGTCCGGGGACACGGGCGCCGGCGGCCGGACGTGGGGCCTGCCGCCCGACCTCGTCGACGCGCTGCGGGAGTGGGCGCGCGTGGCCGCGTCGGTCCCCGCCCTGCCGGCTGCCGCGCCGCCCGCAGCCGTCCTGCCCGCTGCCGCACCGCCCGACCCGGCCACGGAGACGATCAGCCGCCGTGGCCGCCGCCTCGCCGCCCGCCTGTCCGTGGAGCTGGACGCGCCCGTCGACTACTGCGACCCCGTCACGGGGCACCGCGTGGCGCTCCGGGCCGTCACGCGGACCCCGCACCCGCCGCCGGTGCCGCCGCTGCCGGTGCGGGCGAACGAGAACGGCAACGGCGCGACACCCCACCTGCCCCCCGAGGCCCAGGAGCTCGACGCGGCCACCGCGGCCGCCGAACCGACCCCCTGGGGCGTCGGGCTGCTCCTCGTCGCCCTCGTGGCCGGGGTCGTGCTGCTGGCGAACCTGGCCCTCGCCGCGCCGCTGGTCACCGGCCTCGGCGTGATCGGGCTGGCCGTCGACGCCGCGGTCGTCGCCGGGCTCGTGCCGGCCCTGTGGCTCAACCGGCACGTGCCCACCTGGCGCTGGGCGGTGTACGGGACGCTCGTCGGCACCGGGCTCGCGCTGGTGTTCCTCGCGGTGGCGGCGTTCTAGCCCCCGTCAGGTGCGGGGCGAGCGCGTCCCCAGCAGGACGTCCTCCCACGACGGGACGATCGGGTGGGCGCGCCGGCCCCGGCGGCTGCCCTCGCCGGGGTCGGTGGTCGGGGTGGCGACCTCGGCCGCGGCCGGCCCGGCGTCGACCGCGGGCGCGTCGGTCTCGTCGCGCCGGCCCGCGCGGGGGACCGGCACCTGGTCGCCGCCCGAGGAGGCGGCGCGGGGGGACGCGGAGGCCGGCGGCATCGCCGGGCGTGCCGGGCGGCCCCCGCGGCGGGCGGCGCCGCGTTCGGTCCGACGGGAGCCCTGTCCGGTGCCCTGCCCCGACGAGGTATGCCCCGGCGAGGCGTGCCCCGACGAGGTATGCGCCGCCGAGCCGTGCCCCGACCCCGCGGGCCGGCGCGGGGCGATGTCGCCGGAGGCGGCCATCGCGGGGGTCTGTTCGAGGGCCTCGTCGAGGGCGTCGTGGACGTCGTGGACGCCGTCCGGGCCGTCGCCCGCCTCGGGGTCCTCCGGCTTCTCGACGCGGCGCGGGCCCGCGGTCGGCTCCTGGCCGAGCAGCTCGCGGGCGGGGTCGTCGCGCGGGTCGACGGTGCCGCCGGCGGCACCGGGCTTGAATGCCCAGCGGGCGACGTTGTCCGAGCGTCCCGCCTGCCAGGACAGCGTCACGATCCACGACGCGCCCTCGGCCTTGCTGGCGTCCCACCGGCCGTCGTCGAGGTCCTGGCCGCGGGCGGCGAACGTCGCGGCGACGATCTCCCCGAGCGTGCGCTCGTCGGTGCGGGCGGCGTCGCCGGGGAGCAGCGGGTGGGCGCGACGGGCGATCTCCGCGACCCGGGCGCGCTCGAGCAGCACCGGGTAGGCGAAGCGCTCGACGTGCGCGGCGCTGACCCCGCCGGCCGCCGCGACGTCGTCGACCGACTCGCCGGCCCGCACCCGGGCCTGGATGTCGCGCGGCCTCAGCGGACTGGTGATCTCGATCTCCATCTGCCCCAGCCTCCGGACGTCGCCGCGCGCGGCGGCCCGCAGTCGCTCGTCCCCCGACACCGCGAAGCGCTCGTGGCGGATCGGGTCCTCGAGGATCACGGTCTCGTGGTCGTCTCCCAGGCCGACGACGCGCAGCTGACGCATCAGGCCTCCCCGTCGGCTCGCGGGCCCGGACCCCGGACGTCGGTGCCACCCTGCGGCGGCGGTGGGGCGCGGTGCTCGCCCACCGACGCTAGGCGAGCGGTCTCCTCGGACGAGGGAGGCGCGCCGCCCGTGTCTCCCGTCTGCGTGGGACGGGAGACACGGGCGGGGCGGGCGTGGCGACTGAGCTAGCCCGTTCGGCCCAGTCGACTGCTCACGACTGGCGCTCGATCACCCAGTCGATGCACCGGGTCAGCTTCGTGACGTCGTCCGGCTCGACGGCGGGGAACATCCCGATGCGCAGCTGGTTGCGCCCGAGCTTGCGGTACGGCTCGGTGTCGACGACGCCGTTGGCGCGCAGGGTGGCCGCGACGGCGGCGGCGTCCACGTCGTCGGTGAAGTCGACCGTGCCGACGACCTGCGAGCGGTGCTGCGGGTCCGCGACGAACGGCGTCGCGACCGACGACTCCTCGGCCCACCGGTACAGCCGGTCCGAGGAGTCCTTGGTGCGCCCGGTGGCCCAGTCGAGCCCGCCGCCGGCGTTCATCCACTCGATCTGGTCGGCGAGCAGCAGCAGCGTCGCCACCGCCGGGGTGTTGTAGGTCTGGTCCTTGCGGGAGTTGTCCAGCGCGGTGGGCAGCGAGAGGAACTCCGGGATCCAGCGCCCGCCCGGACGGTCCTTGTCGATCTGCTCGACGCGCTCGAGCGCGGCCGGCGACATGATCGCGATCCAGAGCCCGCCGTCGGCGGCGAACGACTTCTGGGGCGCGAAGTAGTAGACGTCGGACTCGCTGATCTGCACGGGCAGCCCACCCGCGCCGGAGGTGGCGTCGACCGCGACGAGCGCGTCGCCCGACCCGCTCGGGCGGGTGACGGGCACGGCCACACCGGTCGAGGTCTCGTTGTGGGCCCAGCCGATGAGGTCGGCGCTCGGGTCGGAGGTCGGCTCCGGGGCGCTGCCCGGGTCGGCGGAGACGACGATCGGGTCGGCGAGGAACGGGGCGCCCTTGGTCACCGAGGCGAACTTCGAGGAGAACTCGCCGTAGGTCAGGTGCAGGCTGCGCTCGCGCACCAGGCCGGCGGCCGCGGCGTCCCAGAAGGCGGTGGTCCCGCCGACGCCCAGGACGACCTCGTAGCCCTCGGGGATCGAGAACAGGTCGCGCAGGCCGGACCGCACGCGCCCGACGATCGACTTGACCGGCTTCTGGCGGTGCGACGTGCCCATCACGTCGCCGGCCTGGGCCAGGTGGGCGAGCTGCTCGGGGCGCACCTTCGAGGGACCGCACCCGAACCGCCCGTCACTGGGCAGGAGCTCGGCGGGAATCTGCAGCGTGTCGGTCGACGTGGTCACGCCGGACATCCTCCCAGCGTCCCGCGACGACCGCTGTCGTGTGGGCCACGTCCGGGGTGGCTCAGGCGCTCCGCGCCACCTCCGCCACGCCCCGCGGGCCAGGCCCGATGTACTGCGCGGACGGGCGCACGAGGCGCCCGGTGCGGCGCTGCTCGAGGACGTGGGCGGCCCAGCCGGCCGTGCGGGCGCACGTGAACATCGCCGGCATCACCGCGGCCGGGACACCCGCGAGGTCGAGCATCACGGCGGCCCAGAACTCGACGTTGGTCTCGATCGCGCGGTCCGGTCGGCGCTCGCGCAGGGCGCTCAGCGCGGCCGTCTCGAGCGCGGCGGCCGCCTCGAAGCGCGGCGCGGCGAGCTCCCGGGCGGTGCGGCGCAGGACGCGGGCGCGCGGGTCCTCCGCGCGGTAGACGCGGTGGCCGAAGCCCATGAGGCGCTCGGAGCGGTCGAGGATGCCCGCCACCACGGCGTCGGCGTCGCCCGTGCGCTCGACCTCGGCGATCATCGGCAGCACCCGGGCGGGCGCGCCGCCGTGCAGCGGGCCCGACATCGCGCCGACCGCCGCGGAGAGCGAGGCGGCGGCGTCGGCGCCGGTCGAGGCCACGACACGGGCGGTGAAGGTCGAGGCGTTGAGCCCGTGCTCGGCGGCCGAGACCCAGTAGGCGTCCAGGGCCCGGACGTGCGTCGGGTCGGCCTCGCCCCGCCAGCGCGTCAGGAAGCGTGCCACCGGGTCGTCGATCGCGGACAGCTCGTCCTCGGGCACGGGCGGCAGGCCGTCGCCGCGGGCCGAGCGGGCGACGAGGGCGAGTGCCGCCGTCGCGCTCCGGGCGAGGTCGTCGCGGGCGCGCTCCGGGGTGGCGTCGAGCAGGGGCGGCAGCGACCAGCGTGCACCGAGCAGCGCGAGCCCGGCCTGCACGTCGACCCGGACGTCGCCCGAGAACGGCGGCTCGAGCCCCGGCTCCTCGCGGGGCAGCGGGCGCCCGAGGTCGCCGTCGACGAGCAGCCCGAACACGTCGCCGAACCCCACGTGACCGACGAGGTCGGTGATGTCGACCCCGCGGTAGCGCAGGGCCCCGCCGTCACGGTCCGGCTCGGCGATCTCGGTGCGGAACGCGACGACGCCCTCGAGGCCCGGGGAGAAGCCCGGCGGCGGGGGAGGGACGGCCGGCCCCGGGGCGGTGACCGGGGCGGTGACGGGGGCGGTGCTCAACGGGATCCTCCTCGCGTCGCGGCACGGGATCCCGGTCGGGGCCCCGCTGCCCGGACGGGCCCGCCGATCCACCGGGGGTGGGTGGTCGTGGGCCCAGCAGCACCGTGCTCCGCGATCCGCCGCGCGGGCAACTCCAGGTGTCGCCGGACGGCTTGTGTTGCTGCTCACGTGGTGTGCACGGCCCCGTCGCCTACGGTGCGGCGGGGATTCCGGACAGCACGGACAGCACTGGATTCCGGACGGCACGGGCGAGGGAGACGGATGGCGGGGGAGACCACAGCGCTGTCGGGCATGCGCGAGGACTACCGGGCGGCGACGCTCGACGCCGCGGACCTCGCCGCCACCTGGCACGAGCAGCTGATCGCCTGGATCGGCGCCGCCCGGGAGGCCGGCCTGCCCGACGCCAATGCGATGGTCCTGGCCACCGGCGACGACGAGGGCCGCCTCACCACGCGCACGGTGCTGGCCAAGGACGTCGACGGCGCCGGCGTCACGTTCTTCACCAACTACACCTCGGAGAAGAGCCACCAGCTGCGCCAGACCCGCCAGGCGTCGGCGACGTTCCCGTGGATCGCGCTCCAGCGGCAGGCGACGGTGATCGGCACCGTCGAGCTGCTGTCCCGCGAGGAGACCCTCACCTACTGGCGCACCCGCCCGCGCGGCTCGCAGCTCGGGGCGTGGGCGTCGCCGCAGTCGGCGGTCGTGCGCGACCGCGCCGCCCTCGAGGACCTGCTCGCCGGGGTCGCCGACCGCTTCGCCGACGACGAGGAGATCCCGCCGCCGCCGCACTGGGGCGGCTGGCGGATCGTGCCCACGCACGTCGAGTTCTGGCAGGGCCGCACGGACCGCCTGCACGACCGGCTGCGATTCCGGCGGACCGATCCGGGGTGGGTCGTGGAGCGCCTCGCGCCGTAGGGGCGCAGGATCGCCGCCGTGGCACGTACGGCTCGCGGCTTCCTGGCCGACACCACCCCGCTGCGGACGCCGGCCTTCAAGCGTCTCTGGATCGCCGCGATCGTCACGGTCGTCGGCGCGCAGCTGTCCGTCGTCGCCGTCCCGACGCAGCTCTACCAGCTGACCGGGTCGTCGGCGTGGGTCGGCCTGACGGGGCTCTTCGGGCTGGTGCCCCTCATCGTCTTCGGGCTCTGGGGCGGCGCGATCGCCGACGCGGTCGACCGCCGTGGGCTGCTGGTGTTCACCGGCACCGGGCTCGCGGTGACGTCGCTGCTGCTCGGGCTGGTCACGGTCACCGGGATCGGCGGGCCGTGGGAGGTGCTCACCCTCTACGCGGTGCAGACCGCGTTCCTGGCGATCAACCAGCCCACCCGGGCGGCGGTGCTGCCACGGCTCCTCCCGAACGACCAGCTGCCCGCGGCCAACACGCTGCTGTTCACCGTGACCCAGCTCGGGGCGATCGCGGGGCCGCTCCTCGCGGGGGTCGCGCTGACGTTCACGTCGGTCGGCACGCTCTACCTCGTCGACACGGTCTGCCTGACCGCCTCGATCTGGGCCGCCTTCAACCTGCCCCGCCTCCCCGTCGGCGACGGGCCGGGCGGCGTGCGGGGCGTGTTCCTGGCGGTGCGCCGCAGCGCCGGGATCGGCGGTGTCCTGGCGGGCTTCCGCTACATCGCGATGAGCCAGGTCCTGCTCGTCTCGTTCCTCGTCGACACCGTGGCGATGGCCGTCGGCATGCCCCGCGCGGTGTTCCCGGAGGCGGCCGAGCAGACGTTCGGCGACCCCCCGGGCGGCGGCCCGGCGCTCGGGGCGCTGTTCGCCTCGATCGCGATCGGCGCCACCCTCGGCGGGCTGTTCTCGGGGCGCCTGCACGGCATCCGGCGCCAGGGCGTGGCGGTGACGCTCGCCGTGTGCGCCTGGGGTGCCGGCGTCGCCCTGTCCGGGCTGACGTCGATGCTCTGGCTCGCCGTCGCCCTGCTCGCGCTCGCGGGAGCGGCCGACCTCGTCAGCGCCGTGTTCCGGCAGACGATGCTGCAGGTGGTCGCCACCGACGAGATGCGCGGGCGCATGCAGGGCGTGTTCACCGTCGTCGTGGCGGGCGGGCCCCGCCTCGGCGACCTGTGGCACGGCCCGGCCGCCGAGGCCTGGGGCACCGGCGTCGCGACCTTCGTCGGCGGCGTCGGCGTGATCGTGCTGACCGTGATCGTGGTGGCGATCTTCCCGGTCTTCTGGCGCTACCGGGCCCCGCTGGCCGGCGACGAGCCCTCCACCGAGCCCTCCACCGAGCCCTCCGGCGACGCGGCCTCCGCGGACCCGCCCGAACGGCCGGGGAAGGTCTCCGACGACTGAACCCCGCCGGCCTCCGGCGCCACCGTCCGGGACGACGCGGGGCCGTGCGGGAAGCCGAGCCCGTGCTGCGGCACCTCGGGCGAGGCCGAGTCCAGCGGCACGGCGGGGGAGCGCACGAGCCCGAGCTGGGCGGTCTGGCGCGGCAGCAGGGCGTCGAGGAGCCAGTCCACGGCCGTCCGCACGCGGTTCCCCGGCATCGAGATCAGGTGGTAGCCGCGGGCGACGACGTGGGCGGGCTTGCCGGTGAGCCGCACGCCCAGCGGGTTGGCCGCCGCGTCGAAGCCGCCGAGGTCGACGACGAAGCCGAGGTCGCGGTGCTTGTAGGTCCGCGACCGCCCGTGACCGAGCGAGGCCGCGACGTTCCGGCCGGCGAGACGGCCCTGGCGCTCGGCGTGCTGCGCGGTCATCGCGGTGTACTCGCCGGGACGGGCCCGGTCGGGCACCGCGGCGGCGTCCCCACAGGCGAACACGTGGGGGTGGTCGGGGACGCGCAGCCGGGTGTCGACGACCATCCGGCCCTGCTCGACCTGCACCCCGAGGTCGTCGATCAACGGGTCGGGCCGGACGCCGACGCACCACAGCAGGGTGCGGGTGGGGATGTGGTCGCCGGAGGACGAGAGACGCACCCCGTCGCCGGTCGCCTCGTCGACCTCCTCGTGGGTGCGGACGTCGACGCCGCGCTCGCGCAGCACGCGGTCGGCGGTGGTCGAGAGGTGCCCGGCCAGCCCGGCGAGGATCTCGCCGCGGCTGACGAGCACCCAGCGCGGGACCTCCTCCAGGCCGCGGCTGGCCGCGAGCTCCTTGGTGAACAGGTAGCCCTGGGCGGTGACCTCCGTGCCCGTGTAGCCCCCGCCCACCACGACGACGGTCAGGCGCGCGGCGCGCTCCTCGGGGTCCTCGCACATCGCCGCGAGCTCGACCTGCCGGATGAGGTGGTCGCGCAGGTAGAGCGCCTCGGGGACGCCGCGGAAGCCCTGCGCGTACTCGGTGACGCCGGGCACCGGCAGCACCTTGTGCACGCTGCCGGCCGCGATGACCAGGCGGTCCCAGTGCGTCTCGTGGTGCACGCCCTCGGGGTCGAGCCACCCGATCCTGTGCCCGTCGAGGTCGAGCTCGTCGACCTCCCCGGGGGCGTGACGCACGCAGCGCGGCAGCGCGGCGGCGAGCGCCACCGAGATCCGGCGCGGCTCGAGGATGCCGGAGGCCACCTCCGGCAGCAGGGGGAGGTACAGGAAGTAGTTGGTGGGGCTGACGAGGACGATGTCCACCTCGTCGCCCATGCGCTTCGCCAGGGATCGTGCCGCCTGGAATCCCGCGAACCCGCCGCCGACGATGACCACCTTGGGCGGTCGCCCGGCCTCGGCCCCGCTTCTGCCTGGGGTCTCCTCCGTCATGTCCGGCACAGTGTCCGTTCCGACCGGTGCGCGAAACCCGGGAACGCCCGACGCAAACCGATCGTCACAACCGCTAGCGTGTCCCGCCGTGCACCCGACCGGCGAGCAGATCGACCTCGTCGCCGGCGCGACGCACGCCGTCGTCACCGAGGTGGGGGGCGGGCTGCGGGCACTCGAGGTCGACGGCCGGGCCCGGGTGGAGGACTTCGACGCCGACGCGGTCCCGCCGATGGGCGCCGGCATGGTCCTGGTGCCCTGGCCCAACCGCATCGCCGGGGCGCGCTACGCCTGGTGTGGGCAGGAGTACGTCCTCGAGGTCACCGAGCCGGCCCGGGGGCACGCGAGCCACGGGTTCCTGCGGCGCCGCCCCTGGACGGTCGCCGGGCGCGCGGAGGACTCCGTCACCCTCACCGCCGAGGTGGACCCGGCGTGGGGCTGGCCGGGACCGCTGCACGTCGCGACCACCTACGCCGTCGACCCCACCGGTCTGACCGTCACCCACGCCCTGACGAACACCGGTGACGGCGACGTCCCCGCCGCCCTCGGCGCCCACCCCTACCTGCGCGTCGGTGACACCCCGCCCGCCGACTGCACGCTCACCCTGGCCGCCGACCGGATCGTCGACGTCGACGACGTCCTGATCCCCACCGGCATCCGGCCGGTCACCGCCGACGAGGACCTCCGCGGAGGGCGCCGCGTCGCCGACCTCACGCTCGACACGTGCTTCGGCGCCGCCCCCGGGCCCGACGGCGTGCTGGGCGTGCTCCGTGCCCCCGACGGACGGGCGACGGTCCTGTGGGCCGACGCCGACGTGCGCTGGGTCCAGGTCTTCACCCCCGACGACCTCGACGGACGGGGCCGCGCGGTCGCCGTCGAGCCGATGACCTGCCCGCCCGACGCCCTGAACTCGGGCACCGACCTCGAGGTCCTCGCGCCGGGGCGGACGTGGAGGTTCTCGTGGGGGATCGCGGCCCGGGACGCCGCGTGAGCAGGCGGATCGTGGTCGGTGGGGAGGCGCTGGTCGACCTGGTGCCGACCGGCGGGGACCCCGCCGGCGACCCCGTCCTGCAGCCCCTCGCCCCGCGGCTGGGCGGCGGCCCGTTCAACACCGCCGTCGGGCTGGGCCGCCTCGGCGTGCCGACGACGATGCTCACGCGGCTGTCGACGGACCCGTTCGGCGACGCGCTGGTGGCCCGCCTGCAGGCCCAGGGCGTCGACACCGCGCACGTCCAGCGCGGGCCGGAGCCGACGACGCTGGCGGTCGTGACGCTCGACGGCGACGGCGCCGCCCGCTACACGTTCCACGTCGAGGGCACCGCGGACCGCCTCGTCGCCGACCCCGGCGAGCTCCCCGAGGACACCGCCGCCGTGGCGGTCGGAACCCTCTCGCTGGTGCTCGAGCCCGGGGCGTCGCGCTACGCCGCGCTGGCCGCCCGGGAGGCCGCGCGCGGCCGGCTGGTGAGCCTCGACCCGAACCTGCGGCCCGGGCTCGTCGACGACCCCGACGCCGTCGTCGCCCGCCTCGACGGGATCGCCGCGGTGGCGGGCCTGGTCAAGATGTCCGACGAGGACGCCGAGCGGTGGGGTCGCTCGCCCCAGGACGTGCTCGACGCCGGCGCGGGCGCGGTGGTGCTCACCCGCGGCGCCTCCGGACTCACCGCGCACACGCGCGGCGGCGGGGTCGTCTCGGTGCCCTCGGACGAGATCGGTCCGCTGGTGGACACGATCGGCGCCGGCGACAGCGTGCACGCCGCCCTCCTGGCCTGGCTGGCCGACCACGACGCGCTCGACCGCGCCGCCGTCGCGGCCCTCGACGCCGACGCGTGGGCCGGCGCGCTCGGGTTCGCGGCCCGGGCGGCCGCGTGGACCGTGTCCCGCGCCGGCGCCGAACCGCCGTGGCGCGCCGAGCTGGATGAGGACGCCTCGAACGACCGCCGGTAACATGGCCGTCACACAGTGACATGCACCACTGTCGGCAACGGGCCGCCTCGTGATGCGTCACAAGCCGCGCGGGCGCTACGGTTCGCGCTCGAACGACCCCGATGCTGCGGGAGCGCGCCGCGGGGAGAACCCCCGGCGGCCGGGCCGCCCCTCCCGCTCACACCAGCGTGAGAGGGATTGACTGCGAATGGCCAGCGAGGACTCCGAGAAGCGCACCGCCACGCTGTCGTACCCGGGCGGCGAGCACACGATGGAGATCGTCGAGGCGACCGAGGGCGCCTCGGGAGTGTCGCTCGGGAAGATGCTCGGCGACACGGGGCTGATCACCCTCGACCCGGGCTACGTGAACACCGGCGCCTGTCGCTCGGACATCACCTACATCGACGGTGACGCGGGCATCCTGCGCTACCGCGGCTACCCGATCGAGGACCTGGCGAAGAACTCCACCTTCGTCGAGACCAGCTACCTGTTGATCTACGGCGAGCTGCCGAACAAGCAGCAGCTCGAGGCGTTCACCGACCAGATCCAGCGGCACACGATGCTGCACGAGGACCTGAAGAAGTTCTTCGACGGCTTCCCGGTGGACGCGCACCCGATGCCGGTGCTGTCGTCGGCGGTCTCGGCGCTGTCGACCTTCTACCAGCGCGCCCTCGACCCGTTCGACGAGCCGAACGTCGACCTCTCGAGCGTCCGCCTGCTGGCCAAGGTCCCGACGATCGCGGCCTACGCCTACAAGAACTCGATCGGCCAGCCGTTCCTCTACCCGGACAACTCGCTGGGCCTGGTCGAGAACTTCCTGCGCCTGACCTTCGGCCTGCCCGCCGAGCCGTACCAGGTCGACCCGGACGTCGCCAAGGCGCTGGACATGCTGTTCATCCTCCACGCCGACCACGAGCAGAACTGCTCGACGTCGACCGTGCGCATGATCGGCTCGTCCCAGGCCAACCTCTTCGCCTCGATCTCCGGGGGCATCAACGCCCTGTTCGGCCCGCTGCACGGCGGCGCCAACGCCGCGGTGCTCACGATGCTCGAGGGCATCCGCGACAACGAGGGCAACGCCGACGAGTTCGTCCGCAAGGTCAAGAACAAGGAGCCGGGCGTCCGGCTCATGGGCTTCGGCCACCGCGTCTACAAGAACTACGACCCCCGCGCGGCGATCGTGCGCGACACCGCCCGCGGGATCATCGAGAAGCTCGGCGGCGGCGACCAGATGCTCGACATCGCCCTGCGACTCGAGGAGTACGCGCTCGAGGACGACTACTTCGTCGAGCGCAAGCTTTACCCGAACGTCGACTTCTACACCGGCCTGATCTACCAGGCGATGGGCTTCCCGACCGAGATGTTCACGGTGCTCTTCGCCATCGGCCGCCTCCCGGGCTGGATCGCCCACTGGCGCGAGATGATCGACGACCCGGACACCCGTATCGGGCGCCCCCGGCAGGTCTACACCGGGCCCACCGAGCGCTCGTACGTGAACCTCGACCAGCGGTAGGCGCGCTTCCTGGTGCAGCGAACGTGCTGTTCGCTGCTTCTAGGTGTAGTGCCCACGATCGTTGTTGACGGCGTGGTGGCTTGAACGCAGGGAGACCTCCGGGCGAGGTGTGAGTTGTCGACGCTCACGCCCCACGCCCGGAGGTCTCGGTGGCCCACCGTAATGCCCGTCTGACACCGCACGGCCGGTTGTTGCTGGTGACGCGTGTCCTCGATCAGCAGCGCCCGGTCGCGCACGTGGTCGCCGAGCTCGGAGTGTCCAGAGCGACCGGCTACAAGTGGCTCGACCGTTTCCGTGCTGAGGGCGTGGCCGGGCTGCTCGACCGCTCGAGCCGGGCGCGCCGGTGCCCGCATCGCACCAGTACCGAAGCCGAGACCGCGGTGGTGCAGTTGCGTCAACAGCGCAAGCTCGGGCCGGCCCGGATCGCGCCGCTGGTCGGCATGCCGGCCTCCACGGTGCACGCTGTGCTCACCCGTCGGGGCCTCTCGCGGCTGGCGTGGATGGACCGCCCGACCGGGCAGCTGGTGCGCCGCTATGAACGCGACCGGCCCGGCGAGCTGCTCCACGTTGATGTCAAGAAGCTCGGTCGGCTACGCGCCGGCGGCGGCTGGCGAGTCCACGGCCGCGACAGCGACCAAGCCCGGGCTACCCGCAGCGCCCCGCGGGTGGGGTTCGACTACGTGCACGCCGCCAGACGACCACACCCGCCTGGCCTACGCCGAGATCCACCCCGACGAGAAGGGCGACACCTGCGCCGGCTTCCTGCGCCGCGCGGCCGCCGCGTTCACCGATCTCGGCGTCGAACGCATCGAGCGGGTCATGACCGACAACGCGTTGGCCTACCGCTCCACCGCGTGGCGTCACGCCCTGACCGACGTGGGCGCCCGCGCCTGCTTCACCCGCAGCTACCGGCCTCAGACCAACGGCAAGGCGGAGCGGTTCAACCGGACCCTGCTCGACGAGTGGGCCTACCAACGGCCCTTCGCCAGCAACAACGACCGCGCCGGCGCCTTGCCCGACTGGCTCCACACCTACAACCATCACCGCACCCACACCGCGCTCGACGGCCACCCACCCATCACCCGCGTCAACAACGCGGCTGGGCACTACATCTAGGCGCACGAACTCCCCGTTGATCACACGTGGTGGCTGCCCAGGGCGTGCTCGGCGCGTTCCTGGGTAGCCACTGCTCATGGGCGACGATCTCGACGACACGGCGATCGTGTGGTTCCGCCGTGACCTCCGGGTGCACGACCAGCCGATCTTCGACGCCGCGGCGGCCCGGGCGCAGCGCTCGCTCGCGGTCTTCGTGCTCGACGAGTCGCTGCTCGGCCCGTCCGGCAAGGCCCGGCGGACCTTCCTCTACCGCAGCCTGCGCGACCTCGACGAGTCACTGGGCGGGCGTCTCCTCGTCGTCCGGGGTGACCCCGCCGAGGTGATCCCGGAGCTCGCCGGGGCCGTGACGGCCCGGAGCGTGCACGTCGCCGCCGACTTCGGGCCCTACGGCCGCGAGCGCGACGAGGCCGTCGAGAAGGCCCTGGGGGAGCGTGGCGTCGAGCTGGTGCGTACGGGCTCGCCCTACGCCGTGGCCCCGGGGCGGATCACGAAGTCCGACGGCGAGCCCTACAAGGTCTTCACGCCGTTCAGCCGGGCCTGGGTGCAGCACGGCTGGCGGGCGCCCGCCGACACCGACGCGTCGAGCGTCGACTGGATGGACCCGGGCGAGAAGGACGGCGGCCCGCGGGCCGTGACGATCCCCGACGACGAGGCGCTGGAGGCCGAGCTGCCCGCCGCGGGCGAGCGCGCGGCCCGCGAGCAGTGGGAGGCGTTCGTCGACGAGCACCTCACCGACTACGACGACCTGCGCAACCGTCCCGACCGGCCGGCGACGTCGCGGATGTCGGTGTACCTGAAGTACGGCGTGATCCACCCGCGCACGATGCTCGCGGACCTGGGGGGCGCGGGGAAGGGCCCGGCGTCGTACCGCAACGAGCTCTGCTTCCGCGACTTCTACGCCGCGGTGCTCTGGTTCTGGCCCCGCTCGGCGCGCGAGAACTTCGACCCGAAGTTCGACCGGATCACCCTCGACAGCGGGAAGTCCGCGGACGAGAAGTTCCGCGCCTGGCAGGAGGGACGCACCGGCTTCCCCGCCATCGACGCCGCGATGCGCCAGCTGCGCGGCGAGGCGTGGATGCACAACCGCATGCGCATGGCCGTCGCATCATTCCTGGTCAAGGACCTGCACCTGCCGTGGTGGTGGGGCGCGCGGCACTTCCTCGACCTGCTCGTCGACGGCGACCTCGCGTCCAACCAGCACGGCTGGCAGTGGGCCGCGGGCACGGGCACCGACGCCGCGCCCTACTTCCGCGTGTTCAACCCCGTGACCCAGGGGGAGCGCTTCGACCCGCAGGGCGAGTACGTCCGGCGCTGGGTGCCCGAGCTCGCCGGCGTCGAGGGCAAGAAGGTCCACCAGCCCTGGACCCTCGCCGAGCCCCCGTCCGACTACCCGGCCCCGATCGTCGACCACAAGGCCGAGCGCCAGGAGGCCCTGGCCCGCTTCAACGCCCTCTGAGGCGTCGGCGTCCCCCGACGCACGAAGGGCACCAACACTCGGGAGAACCGAGCGATGGTGCCCTTCGGCCAGATCGGAAGGCGGGTGCGATCAGCCGCCGATGAGGCCCTGCTGCTGGAGGAACTCGGTCGCGACCTGCTGGGCGTCGCGGCCCTGGGACGAGATCTGGCCGTTGAGGTTGAGCATCACGTCGTCGGTCAGGCGCGGCGAGATCTGGTCGAAGACCTGGACCACGGCCGGGTTCCGGTCCACGACCTGCTTGCGGATGGTGTTCGACGCGTTGTACTTCGGGAAGAAGTTCTTGTCGTCGGCCAGCGACACGAGGTTCAGCGCGGGGATGCGGCCGTCGGTGGTGAACACCTCGCCGAAGAAGCACGGGTTGCCGTTGGCGGTGGCCTGGTAGATCGCGCCGGTGTCGATGACGGTGAGGGCCGGCGGGGCGTCGTAGGGACGGGTGACGCCGTAGGTGGTCAGCAGGTTCGGCAGGCCGTCGTTGCGGCTGGCGAACTCGGCCTCGACGCAGGTGGTGGCCTGCGGGTTGCCGCTGTTGATGAAGTTGGCCCAGTCCGTGGTCGTGCGGATGTTGTTCTGGTCGGCGAACGCCCGGGTCGTGGCGATCGCGTAGGTGTTGTTGAACGGCGTGGGGTTCGTCCAGACGATCTGGTTGCGCTGCAGGTCCTGGTCCCGCACGGCGACGTACTGCTGCTGGGAGTCGGGGATCGGCGTGGTGTTGCCGAGGTTCGTGATCCACCCGGTGCCGGTGTAGGACCAGCCCATGTCGATCTCGCCGGAGAGCAGGGCCTGACGGGCCGCGGCGGAGCCGGTGATGTTGCAGCGGTCGTTGACGGTCGCGCCCACCGACTGCAGGGCCGACACGCTCATCTTGCAGAGCAGCAGCTGCTCGTCGAACTCCTGGCCGCCGACCGTGTAGGTCTGGCCGGCGAGGTTGATCCCGCTGGCGGCGAGGCTGCCGCCCTCGGCGGCGGGCTGGCCGGAGCCGGAGAGGCCTCCGCAACCGGCGAGGACGAACGCGAGGACGGCGATCGTGGCGCCCATGAGCCGGGCGGGACGTCGGAGCATCGCATGATCCTTGCAGGGCACGGCCCTCACGGCGAGTGCGGAACGCTCGCCGGACGTGGCGAATTCGACCCCGGTCACACCCACGTGCGTCACGGCCGGGCCCGGCCCCACGCCTCTCTGAAGCTGACCCGGGCTCCGGTCCGCAGCACGGAGTTCGCGTAGATGCGCCCGCCGAGGGCGAGCACGGCCGCCGTGAACGCGATCGTGAGGGCGAACGCCAGCACGACCTGCCCGACCGGCGCGACGCCCAGGGCGATCCGCGCGGGCATGAAGAGGGGGCTGAACGGCGGCAGCAGCGAGATGACCGTGATCGCCGTGCCCCGCGGGTCCGAGGTCAGGAGGTTGAAGCCGACGACGAAGCCGAGCAGCACCGTGATCGTGATCGGCGACAGGACGCTCTGCGTGTCCTCCTGGCGGGAGACCAGCGAGCCGGCGGCCGCGAAGACGGTCGCGTAGAGCGCGAAGCCGAGCAGGTACCAGACCACCACCGACACCACGGTCGACACGAGCCCGGCACCGCCCGAGAGCACCCCGGCGGCGCCGGCGACGGCGAGCCCGGCGCCACCCAGCACCACGAGCTGCAGGAGGCCGACGGCACCGAGACCGAGCACCTTCCCGAGCAGCAGCTGCCAGGGCCGGACCGACGACAGCACGATCTCGACGACCCGGCTCGCCTTCTCCTCGACCACTCCCTGCGCGACCATCGCGCCGTAGGTCTGGATGGAGAAGAACAGGAGGAACGCCCCGGCGAGCCCGAGACCCAGCCGCTGCCCGGCCTGCGGGTCCGGCGGCTCCGCGGAGACGACGACGGGACCGGACTCGGCCACCGCGGCATCCAGCCCGACCGGGTCGACGCCCCGGCCCACCAGGTAGGCGTCGCGGGCCACGGCCGTCGTCGCGTCGACGATCACGCGCTCGAGGGCGGCGTCGGGCTCGGACTCGACATACACCCGCGGGCGGACCGCGTCGCCGCCGACCAGCGCGTCGAGGTCGCCCGCGCGCACGGCCGCCTCGCCCGCGGCGACGTCGGGCTGCGGCACGACGGTGAGCGACAGGCCCTCGGTGGGCGCCGCGCGCTGCAGGGGGCCGGTGAGCGCCACGGCGGCACCGGTGACGCCGACGCGTGCGGTGTCCTCCCCGGAGGCGAGGGTGGCCACCACCGCCGCGTAGACGCCGAGCAGGAGCAGCACGACGAGGGTGCCGACGACGAACGCCCGGCCCTTGACCCGCGACGCGAACTCGCGCCGGGCGATGAGCGCCACGGGACGCAGGGCGCTGTTCACGCGGCGGCTCCGGGCGCCTCGGACGGGGCCGGCGGGCGCGTGTCGGCCACCGTGTCCCGGTAGATCTCGGACAGCGGGGGCCGGAGGCGCCGGAACTCGAGCACGGGCCCGGTCCGGCGGGCCGCGTCCAGGACGGTGGTCAGCGTGGCGTCGGAGGGGTCGCCGAGCGTCAGCACCGTGCCCTGGTGCGTGAGGCGCGTGCCGTCGACGCCGGGCAGGGCGTCGGCCCAGCCGGGCGTGGCGTGCGGCGCGACGACGAGGAGCTCGGGGGCCGAGGCGTCGCGCAGCTCCTCCACGGTGCCCTCGGCGACGGCGCGCCCGGCACGGACGATGCCGACGCGGTCGCAGAGCCGCTCGACGAGCTCGAGCTGGTGGGACGAGAACACCACCGGCGCGCCGGCGTCGCGGCGCTCGCGCAGGACGTCGCTCATGACGTCGACGGCCAGGGGATCGAGGCCCGAGAACGGCTCGTCGAGCACCAGCACGTCCGGGTCGGCGACGAGCGCGGCGGCGAGCTGGACGCGTTGCTGGTTGCCCAGGCTCAGGCGCTGGACCTCGTCGCCGCGGCGGTCGGCGATCCCGAGGCGCTCGGTCCACCGGTCGGCCGCGGCGCGGGCGTCGGCGGCCGACCGTCCGCGGAGCTCGGCGAGGTAGCGCAGCTGGGTCCCGACGGCCATCCGCGGGTAGAGGCCCCGCTCCTCGGGCATGTAGCCGATCCGCCGGCGCGACGCGGCGTCGAGCGGGCGCCCGTCGAGCCGGACCTCGCCGGCGTCGGCGGCCAGGACGCCGAGCGCGATCCGCATCGTCGTCGTCTTGCCGGCCCCGTTGGCGCCGACGAAGCCGTAGAGCTCGCCCGGGCGCACGGTGAGGGTCATCCCGTCCAGGGCCACCGTGGACCCGAACCGCTTGGAGACCCCGTCGATCTCGAGCATCGCTCTCCCACCTCCGCGCCGGCGCGTCAGGATGTCCGAGATCACCAGCTCGGGCCACTCGGGGACCGGGACCACATCGTGACCCTGTTCGTCGTAACGAGATCTGGTGGCGGGGGCGACGTCCCGAGCAGAGTGCGAGATCTCGCGGGTTGCGGAGGAGAGCCGATCATGCGGTCGCTGACGGTGGCGGGTGTGACGATCCTGCTGTTGCTGGGCGCGGTGCCGCTGGCCGTGCCCGGGGTGCCGCGCCTGCCCGGGATCCCCGTGCCCGTGGCCGCCGGGGCCCTGGCCCTCGCCGGGGTCGCGTTCGTCGCCGGGATCGTGCTCCTCCTCCGCGGAGCCCACGTCCGGCGCCGGGTGGAGGCGGACGGGTCGCCGGCCGAGCCGAGGGACCCGGTCCCGGTTCCCCCCGCCCCGATTCCCGTTGCACCGGTGGCCGCCGCCCCGGTCACGCCGGCCCCTCGTCCCGGCTTCGTCGCCGTGCGGACGCGTCTCTGAGCCCGCGTCTCTAGGGCGGCGACCACAGCCCGGACACCGGCGCGCCGGCCAGCTCTCCCCGCCAGGTCCAGAGCCAGGCGGGCGCCGACCCGTCCGTTCCGTGCGCGAGCGCCCGCACCCGCCGGTAGTCCGGCCCCTCGTACTCGTCGAGCACCGGGAGCGACGCGACCGGATCGGCCAGCCGGAGCACCGTCCCGCGGGCGCGCCCCGGACCGCCCGGCCGCAGCGCGGGGTAGCCCCGCCCGGTGTCGTGGACGCGTCCCGGCAGCCAGGCCGGCTCCGGGTCCCCGACGACGTGCGGCGCGACGAGGGGCCAGGCCCGCTGTCCCGGCATGAGCGTTCCGTAGACGAACACCCGGTCCGGCCACGCCGCGGGGTCCGGCGCCCCGTCCTGGACGGTCACCGACCCCGGGTCGAGCGGCGCGGGCGACCCGACGAGCGCGCGTGCGGCCTCCTGGTCGACGTCCCGGCACGCCACCGGGGCCCCGTCGACCAGCAGCGGAGCCCGCACCGGAGCCCCCGCCCAGTACGTCCAGACCCCGTCGAGCCGCGCGCCGTCCTCGGTGACCACGCGGACGCCACGCCCCGGCCGCAGGCGCACCAGGTCGTAGCGCTCCCCGCGTCCCTCGCAGTGGTCCAGGACAGCCACCTGGTCGGGCGTCGCCATCCAGACCGCGTGGGTCTCGACCGCGCCCGGCACCGCGGCGAGCGTCGCCGGCCGAGCCCTGTCGCGGGCACGCAGGCCGGCGGCCCACACCGCCGCGAGCCCCTCGACCCGCGCCCGCAGCACGACGACCGGTCCCGCGAGCCCCAGGTGCTCGCGCAGCCAGGTCAGCTTGCCGGGACACCGGTTGGAGCCGAACGCGAGCACGGGCACGCGGCCGGTCATCGGCAGCGCGCCGCGGTCGGCGAGCCAGCGGTCGAGGTCGACGCCCGCCACGGTCCAGCCGGCCCCGGCCGACGCCGACGGGTCGAGCCGGTGGCTGTGGGCGTCGAGGTGCACGAACGAGAAACCCGGCGCGACCCCGGGGTAGGGGTCGGCCGGGTACTCGTGATCCGGATGCTGACGCAGAGCTCTAGTAGCCCCGCTCGCGGTACTCCTCGAGGCGCGCGGCCTCGTCGCCGACCTTCGTGGTGTCGCCGTGGCCGGTGCGCACGATCGTGTCGCCCGGCAGCGAGAACACCTTGTCGGCCAGCTGCTCGATGAGCACGTTGAAGTCCGAGTACGACGGCCCGGTGGCGCCCGGCCCGCCGTTGAACAGGGTGTCGCCGGAGAACAGCGTGCCGATGTCCGGCGCGTAGAACACCGTCGACCCTGGGGAGTGCCCGGGGGTGTGGATCGCCCGCAGGTCGATCCCGGCGATCGTGAACGTCTCGCCGTCGGTGATCTCGCCGTCCGGCTCGCGGTCCGGGTACGTGAGGTTCCAGATCACCCGGTCGTCCGGGTTGAGCAGGATCGGTGCGTCGAACGCCTCCGCGATGGCCGGCGCCGCGTTGACGTGGTCGTTGTGCGAGTGGGTGCACAGGATGGCCACGACGTTGCGGTCGCCGACCGCCTTCTTGATCGCCTCGGCGTCGTGCGGGGCGTCCAGGAGGACGACCTCGGACGAGTCACCGATGATCCAGACGTTGTTGTCGACGTCGAACGAGTTGCCGTCGATCTGGAACTGGCCGGACGTCGTCAGGTGCTCGACGCCCTCGCCGACCTTCTCGGCCGTCACAGGATCACCACCGAACGCAGCACGTCGCCGTGGTGCATCTTCTCGAAGGCCTGCTCGACGTCGTCGAGCGAGATGCGCTCGGTGACGAACTTGTCGAGCGGGAACCGGCCCTGCAGCGCGAGGTCGACCAGCATCGGGAAGTCGCGGCTCGGCAGGCAGTCGCCGTACCAGGACGCCCGCAGCGACCCTCCGTGGGAGAAGAACGGCTGGAAGTCCGCCTCGAGCTTCATGTCCGGCGCCGGGACGCCGACGAGCACCAGTCGGCCGGCGAGGTCGCGGGCCTCGAAGGCCTGCTTCCACGTGGCCGGGATGCCCACGGCGTCGATGACGACGTCGGCGCCGAACCCGTCGGTGAGCTCGCGGATGCGCTCGACCGGGTCCTCGTTCTTGGCGTTCACGCCGTGGGTGGCGCCGAAGCCCTTGGCCCACTCCAGCTTCCGGTCCTCGGTGTCGACCGCGATGATCGTCGTGGCGCCGGCCAGCGCCGCACCCGCGATCGCCGCGTCGCCCACGCCACCGCAGCCGATGACCGCCACGGTCTCGCCGCGCTTCACCTCACCGGTGTTGATCGCCGCGCCCGTGCCGGCCATGATCCCGCAGCCGATGAGCCCGGCCTGCGCCGGATCGATCTCCGGGTTGACCTTCGTGCACTGCCCGGAGTGCACCAGCGTCTTCTCCGCGAACGCCCCGATGCCCAGGGCCGGCTTGAGCTCCTCGCCGGTCTCCTTGAGCGTCATCGACTGGGCGGCGTTGTGGGTGTCGAAGCACAGGTGGTGCTTGCCCTTGCGGCACGCACGACAGACCCCGCACACGGCACGCCAGTTGAGGATGACGTAGTCGCCGACCTCGAGCCCCTGCACGTCGCCCTCGCCGAGCGCCTCGACGACACCCGCGGCCTCGTGGCCCAGCAGGAACGGATAGGCGTCCTCGATGTTGCCCTCGCGGTAGTGCAGATCGGTGTGGCACACCCCGCACGCCTGGACCTTGACCACGGCCTCACCGGGCCCGGGATCGGGGACGACGATCGTCTCGACCGTGACCGGCTTGCCCTTCTCCCGGGATACGACTCCCCGGACCTCCTGCGGCATGTTGCCTCCGTCTTCCTCGCGTGTGCTACCGGTCACCTGTGCCCGGACGACCACCTTGGCATGCGCACCCGAGCATGGTCACGCCCCGCGTCGCCTCCGCCACCGGGGGGGACCGACGGGCGGGACCGCGCCCGGCTCCTCCCACCGGACGCGGCCCCGTACACGGTTCGACGCGCGCCCCGCGCCCGCGGTTCCCTCGAGACGCCGACGCGGGCGGCCACCGTGGTGACCGCCCGCGTCGGGTCGTGGTGATCGACGGAAGAATACGGACGATGGGTGTCAGCGACGGCACGCCGCTGACACCGAGATGCCCGCGGACTCAGACGTGCAGGATCAGCGCCGAGCCCTGGCCGCCGCCGCCGCACAGGCTGGCCACGGCGTAGCCGCCGCCACGGCGCTGGAGCTCGTGGGCCGCGTGCACGGCGAGGCGGGCGCCGGTGGCGCCGACCGGGTGGCCGAGCGCGATCGCGCCGCCGTCGGTGTTGACCGCGTCCGACGGCAGGCCCAGCTCACGGGCGGACTGGATGGCGACCGCCGCGAACGCCTCGTTGATCTCCCAGAGCGAGACGTCCGAGGGCTCGATGCCCTCGCGGCGCAGCGCCTTGAACGCGGCGTTGGAGGGCTGCGAGAGCAGGGAGTTGTCGGGGCCGGCGACCCAGCCGTGGTTGCGGATCTCGGCCAGCGGCCGGATGCCGAGCTCCTCGGCCTTGCGGGCGGACATGACGACCGTCGCGGCCGCGCCGTCCGAGACCTGCGAGGAGCTGCCCGCCGTGATGGCGCCCTCCTTCGCGAACGCCGGCCGCAGCTTGCCCAGGCCCTCCGCGGTGGTGTCGCCACGGACGCCCTCGTCCTCGGTGACCTCGATGGGGTCGCCCTTGCGCTGCGGGACGGGCACCGGGGCGATCTCGGCCTCGAAGCGGCCGTTCTTGGCGGCGTCGGCCGCACGCTGGTGCGACGCGGCCGAGACCTCGTCCATCTCCTCGCGGCTCAGCCCGATGGAGGAGGCGAAGCGCTCGGTGGACGCGCCCATCGACTCGTGGTCGTAGACGTCGGTGAGGCCGTCGGACTCGGTGGCGTCGAGGATCGTCCCGCCGCCGTACTTGTAACCGCGCCGGGCCTTGGGCAGCAGGTAGGGGCCCTCGGTCATCGACTCCATGCCGCCGGCCACGACGATGTCGTACTCGCCGGCCTGGATCATCTGGTCGGCCAGCGCGATGGCGTCGAGGCCGGAGAGACACACCTTGTTGAGGGTGAAGGACGGCGTCGACATCGGGATGCCCGCGTCGGTGCTCGCCTTGCGCGCCGGGTTCTGGCCGTTGCCGGCCTGGATGACCTGGCCCATGATCACGTACTCGACCTGCTCGCCGGAGATGCCGGCGGCCTCGAGCGCACCCTTGATCGCCACTGCCCCGAGGTCACCGGCGGTCATGCCGGCGAAGGCCCCGGAGAGCTTGCCGATGGGGGTGCGCTTGCCGGAGACGATGACGGAACCGGGCATGGAGATCCTCCTGGTCGATGGGTGGCCCGACGGTGGGCCGGAGACGACCGATCACCGGTGTGATCACGACGTGACGTCGACCACCACGGTGAGCGAGCCGGAGTGCACCGAACGTACCCACATCGACCGGGCCGATCCCAGGGTCGCGGGCGAAGGATCACCGCACGATCCCCGGAATCGGTCCAGGTCGTCCGGGGCAGGCTCAGTCCGTGCGTCGTGAGTGCTCGGCGACCGCGGTCATGAGCGGCGGCCACTCGTGGCGCAGGGCCTGGTTGCCCATGAAGAGGCCCAGGTGGCCGCCCGGTGCGGTGCGCCGGGTGACCTGGTCCGCCGGGGTGGAGACGTGGTCCGCGGCCGCGAAGACCTGCACCGGCGGGGTGATGTGGTCGGTCGCGCCGCCCAGCAGGAACAGCGGGCAGGAGATGTCGCGCATGTCCACGCGGCGCCCGTCGACCTCGAGGGTCCCGTTGATCAGCTCGTTTCCCGCGAACAGGTGCTCGACCAGCCACAGGTAGAAGGCCCCGGGGACGTCCTGGGTGTGCTTGAACCAGTCCTCGAACGCCTCGTAGCGCGCGATGGCGGCCGGGTCGTCCAGGTTCTTCAGCAGGTCGACGTGCTTGGCGATCTCGGCGTCCGGGCGGATCGCGATGAACCCACCCAGGACGAACGAGCCCGGCATGTTGCCGCCGCCCGCGGCGACCATGGCGCGGTAGGGCAGCTGCCCGAAGCGCTGGGTCATCACCCGCGACGAGGCCCCGATGGGCGTCTCGCCGGCGTGGAAGTCGATCGGCGCCCCGGCCAGCGTGAGCGTGTTGACCTTGTCCGGGTGCATCGCGGCGTAGATCGTCGCGAGCCACCCGCCCTGGCAGTCGCCGACGAGGTTGACCGAGTCACGGCCGACGGTCTCGCGGCAGTGCTCGACGGCGCGGTCGACCACCGCGATGTAGTCGGAGATCGTGGTGCCGGAGGTCTCCCGCGTCGCGCCGACCCAGTCGAGGGTGAACGCGCGGGTCAGGCCCGCCTCGCGGATCACCATCATCTGCGACTGGCTGGGCTGGAAGTCGACGATGCACGAGTCGTGGCCGGCCTGCGGCGGCAGCACGAGCGTCGGGACGACGTCGTCGGTGGAGCCCTGCGAGAAGTCGCGCAGCCGCGCGATCGGCGTCTCGAAGACGATCTCGTGGTCGTTGTGCCACTGCGGCCGGCGGCGGGTGAGCACGTGGCGCCACCAGCGGCGGGCGTCGCGCGTGTTCTGCCCGGGCGTGACCGACTGGGTCAGGGCCCGCTGGAGCACGTAGCCGGCGCCCTTGGTCATCGCCGTCGCGCCGCGGACCGCCGCGGTGGCGTGGTACCCGCGCAGGTAGGCGGCGGGGTCGGGGCTGGGGGCCTCGGACTGGGCCTCGAGCGGGTCGCCCGGAGCGCCCGTCTCGTCGATGGTGGCCGTCATCTCGCACCTCCTCGCGCCCGGGGACCGGGCGCTCGACAGCACCCGGCTCTGGGTGCTGCACGGAACGTACGGCTGCTTGGGATGTTTCGCAACGGGCGCGCTACCGACGGGTAGACCGATCGGTTCCCTTCCCCTGGGCACGGGTTTGTGACTTCGATGGCACCTGGATCGTGTGGCGCGAACCACGCTCCGGGTACAGACACCCTCGACGACGGTGCCGAACAGCGAAGGAGCACGCATGGGAGACATGACCGGACAGGTGGCCCTGGTGACCGGGGGCGCGCGCGGGATCGGACGCGCGATCAGCTCCCGTCTCGCCCGACGCGGGATGAAGGTCGGTGTCGGCTACTCGTCGGACTCGTCCTCGGCCGAGGAGCTCAAGGCCGAGTTCCCGGACCAGATCACCATCCACCAGGGCAACATCGGCGACCGCGGCGACTGTGAGCGGGTGATCGACGAGGTCATGCAGGCGCACGGACGCATCGACGTCCTCGTGAACAACGCCGGCATCACCGCCGACAAGATGGTCGCCAAGATGGAGGTCGACGACTGGGACCGCGTGGTCCAGGTCAACCTCTCGGGCACCTTCTACATGGCGCAGATCGCCTACCTGCACATGGCCGAGCGCGGCAGCGGCCGCATCGTCAACATCAGCTCGGTCATCGGCGAGGCCGGCAACGCCGGCCAGGTCAACTACGCCGCGACGAAGTCCGGCCTCTTCGGCATGACGATGTCGATGGCGCAGGAGGGCGCGCGCAAGGGCGTCACCGTCAACTGCGTCGCGCCGGGCTACATCGAGACCGACATGGTCGCGGCCGTGCCGGAGAAGGCCATCGAGAAGATCGTCTCCGGGATCCCGCTGCGCCGCCTCGGGCAGCCCGACGAGGTGGCCCGCGTCGTCGAGTTCCTCGCGGACCCGGAGTCGGAGTACATCACCGGGCAGGTCTACTCGGTCAACGGCGGCCTGCACATGTGAGCCGCTGCGCGGGCTCACGGCACCCGTCGGGTTCAGGCCAGGCGGACCGTGAGCTCCGCGCAGACGTCGTCGAGGGCGGCGGCCGACGCCCGGCAGACGCCGGGGAACGACAGGAAGCCGTGCACCGCGCGGGCGTGGTCGGTGTGCTTCGCCGGCACACCGGCCGCGCCCAGGCGTGCGACGTAGTCGGCGCCGTCGTCGTGCAGCGGGTCGACCGCGGCCGTGACGACGAGCGCCGGCGGCAGGTCCGCGACGTCCGGCGCGAACAGCGGGGAGCACAACGGGTCCGTCGGGTCGCCGTCCTCCCCGAGGTAGTGGGTGCGGAAGACCTCCATGTCGGCGCGTGTGAGCACCGGCCCGTCGGCGAAGCGCTCGACCGACGGTCGGGTGAACGTCAGGTCCAGCGCGGGGTAGAGCAGGACCTGCGCGTCGATGACCGGGCCGGCCTCGCGCGCCAGCAGGCAGACGACGGCCGCGAGGTTGCCGCCCGCGCTGTCGCCCATGACGGCGAGGCGGTCGGTCCGGGCGCCGAGCGCGGCCGCGTGGCGCGCCACCCAGGACACGGCGGCGTAGCCGTCCTCCCGTCCCGCGGGGTAGCGGAACTCGGGCGCCAGGCGGTAGTCGACCGACACCACGAGGGCGCCGACCCGCGAGGCCACGTGGGCACACAGCCAGTCGGACTGGTCGAGGTTCCCCAACGTGCCCCCGCCGCCGTGGAAGTTGACGACGACGGGCAGCGCGCGGGCGGTGTGCGGCCGGTAGAGGCGCACCGGGACCGGGCCGATGTCGGTGTCGGCGACGCGGTCGGTGACGAACACCCCGCGCGGCATCGGCCCGAAGACCCGTGACGTGACCACGTTGTGGCTCATGCGCCGTGCCCGGGCCCGCGAGATCTCCTCGGGCCCCATGCGGCTGACCGCGACGGCCCCGGAGACGTCGGCGAACCAGGTGAACATGCGCAACCGGACGTCGATGTCCACAGCGCCCTCCCGCGACCGTGCGTGTTCTCAGCGGCGGCGACAGCCTGCACGACGAGTCGCCGCCCGTGCGCACTCGAACGGATCACCGATCGGGGTCTGTCGGTGACCGGCGCCCGTGAGACGGGGACGTGCGGGTGAGGCGCGTGTCGCAGCGGCGACACTCCTGGTGGTACCAGTGGGCGGTTGCTCCGTCAGAGGGGCCCGTGCGCCGGTCGACCCACCTGACCGGGCGGCCACTCCGGTCGCCGTAGCGTCCGCACCCGTGAGCAGTCCGCGACGCAGCGATCCGGCGGAGGCGCGGCAGCTCGAGATGCTGCTCGCCGCCGCGGTGGTCCTCGTCCTGCTCGTCGGGGCCGGGCTGGCCGGCGTGGTGGTGGCGGTGCGCCCGGGGCCCGACGAGGCCCCGGGCTACGCCCAGCCCGCCGCCGCGCCCGCCCCGGCCGACGACGCCGCCCGCCGCAGCTGGGCGGCCGCCGCGGAGTCCGCGACCGGTGTGCCGGCGCGGGCGCTCGTCGCCTACGCCGCGGCGGAGGTCGCCGCCCGCGACGAGCTCGCGGACTGCGGTGTGTCGTGGGTGACGCTCGCCGGGCTGGGCCGTGTCGAGTCGAACCACGGGCGCTTCGGCGGCACCGCGCTCGACGACCAGGGGCGACCGGGCGACCCGGTGCGCGGCCCGGAGCTCGACGGCACGGCCGGGAACCGCGAGATCCGCGACACCGACGGCGGGCGCCTCGACGGCGACACCACCTACGACCGCGCCGTGGGCCCGCTGCAGTTCATCCCGTCGACCTGGGCGCTGTACGCGGCCGACGGTGACGGCGACGGGGCCAGCGACCCCGACGACCTCGACGACGCCGCCCTGGCCGCCGCCCGCTACCTCTGCGAGGACGACCGCGACCTGCGCCGCGGCGACGAGTGGCGTACCGCCGTCCTGGCCTACAACCGCTCGCAGGCCTACGTCGACCGCGTCCGCCGGGAGGCCGTGGCCGCCGCGGACGGGGTGCGGTGATGCCGGCGGTGAGCCGGCGCCGACCTACCGCCGCGCCAGCCGCCGCTCGCCCAGCGACCCGGTGCGGTACTCCAGCCCGTAGTGGCTGAAGACGCCCGGCTCGTCGGAGGCGTGCAGCTCGCCGTCGGGGTCGATGAACGGCGCCTCGCGCACCAGCTCCCGGCCGAACGCGACCTTGAGGTGGGCCGGGGTGACGACGGCCCCGCCGAGCGGCACGAACACGAGCTTGGTCTTCCCGAACAGCGACGACACCTTGATGGTCGCGAACACCGGCTCATCGCCGAGGGTGTCGACGTACACGGCCTCGAGGTCGCCGATCTTCGCCTCGACGGGGTCGACGACGGGGCGCCCGCGCCAGTCGCGGATGTTCTCGGCGGGAATCACGGGCGGAACACTACGACCCCGGCCCGGCGCCGGGGAGTCAGACCGGCGTCGCCGACGGGGCCGCGGTGTCCGGGCGGGTCTGCTGGGTCGACTCGTCGGTGACCGGCAGCTCGTCGCGGCCGATCCGCCCGCCGCGGGCGAGGCCCCGCCCGACGGGGTAGGCGAGCGCGGCCGCGGGCAGCGGCCCCTCGTCGCCGCCGAGGTGCACCCGGACCTCGGCCGGCTCGCGCGAGGGGTCCTCGGGCACGCCGAGGCGCCGCAGCGCCTGCCCGGCCACGGCGCGCGAGCTGTCGTGCAGCGCGGTCCCGGGCGGCAGCGCGGCGAGGATGTCCTCGACCACCAGCGGGTAGTGCGTGCAGCCGAGCACCACCGAGCGGCAGCGCTCCGGCGTGCGGGAGGCGGCGAGGGCGACGGCCTCGCGCACCGCCGCGGCGTCGGCGTGCTCGACGGCCGTCGCGAGGCCGGGGCAGGCGACCGACTCGGCCTGGCCGGGCGCGGCGAAGCGCTCGAGCAGGTCGCGCTGGTACTCGCTGACCGTGGTGCGCTCGGTGGCCCACACCGCGAAGGGCACGCCGGTGGCCCCGGCCGGCTTCACCGCGGGGACGGTGGCCACCACGGGGCGGTCGGGCTCGAGGGCGGCGCGCAGCGGCACCACCGCCGTCACCGACGCGGTGTTGCAGGGCACGACGACGGCGTCCGCGCCGCGCTCGACGGCGAGGCGCCCGGTGCCGACGACGCGGTCGACGATCCAGGGCGAGGGCTTCGAGCCCCACGGCATGCCCTCGGGGTCGAGGTAGAGGTCGAGGGCGAGGTCCGGGCGCAGGTGGCGCAGCCAGCCCGCGGTGGGCAGCAGACCGCAGCCCGAGTCGAGGAGCGCGATGCGCGGTGCGGAGCCCGCCGGGTGCCCGACCATCGCCTCCAGTCTAGGACCTTGCCCCTCACGTCCCCGCAGCCCTCGGACCATGGCGGCCCCTCAGACCATGGCAGCCCCTCAGACCATGGCAGCCCCTCACACCATGGCAGCACTGCCGACGTCCGGGTGCTCGCGGTGGTAGGCCACCATCGCGCCGACGTGCTCGGCAAAGGTCGGGCAGCGCACGCCGACCTCGGCGAGGAGCGCGGTGGTCGCGGTGACGTCGTAGTCGGTGGGGTGGGTCAGGTAGTCCAGCGTCGAGGAGGGCAGCTTGAACACCCGTCCGACGCCCGGCAGGTGGTCGATCGAGAACCGCGACAGCGTGGTGGGGACGGGCACGACGCGCAGCTTCTTGTCGGTGTGCGCGGCGAAGGCCTCGCACATGCCGAGCACGGTCGGCGGGTGCGGGGCGGCGAGGGCGACGGTGCGGTTGAGGGCGCCCGGGTGCGGCGCGAGCGCGGCGATGGCGTCGACGACGAAGTCGCTGGGCACCAGGTTGAAGTGGACGCGCGAGGGGTCGCCGGGCAGCGGCATCACGGCCACGCGTCCCTGGCGGGCGATGAGCTGCAGCGCGTAGTACGGCCCGTCGTACTTCTGGGTCTCGCCCGTGCGGCTGTCACCGACGACCACCGAGGGCCGGTAGATCGTCACCGGCATGCCGGCCTCGCGCGCCTTGGCGACGATCCGCTCGGCCTCGTGCTTGGTGTGCTCGTAGTGGTTGGAGAAGCGCTGGCCCAGCTCCAGGTCGTCCTCGAAGAAGAGGCCCGGGTAGCGCCCGGAGACGTAGCAGGTGCTGACGTACTGCAGCCGCACGAGCTCGTCGGCCCCGCGCGCGAGGTCGACCACGTTCCGGGTGCCCTCGACGTTCACCGACCAGGCGAGCTCGGGGGCGACGGACAGGTCGTACACCGCGGCGAGGTGGAAGATCTCCAGGCGCCCGCTCCGCAGGGACGCGGCCTCGTCCTCGTCGAGGCCGAGCCCCGGCCGGGTGATGTCGCCGACGACGAGGCGGGTGCGCCCGGCCAGCGCCGGCTCGGTGGCCTCGAGACGCTCGAGCGTCCGGCGCGCCTGGTCGAGCCAGCGCTCCTGCACCAGCGCCACGGCCTGCGCGTCGGCGGAGCGGCGCAGCGTGCGCGGCAGCAGGGCGCTGCCGAGGAACCCGGGGAAGCCGGTGAACAGCACGGTCGTCGGCAACGCGGCCTCCGGGGAGGATCGGGCCTCCACCGGGGAGCGGGCGGGGGAGGGTCGGGCAGGGTCGGTGTCGCGAGGAGGACACCATGTCCTCCACGCGCGCGCTCGCCCGTCGCACCGTCGGGCGTTGTGAGTGCCGTCATGGGTGCGCGGTCGGTCGGTCCGGGAAGGTGTCCGGGCGCGGTACCAGGGGAAATCATCACGAACGACACTTGCGGGCGGACAATGCCCTCGGGGACTGATGGGAGGACGTTCGCATGAGCGCGCAGCGCATCGTGGTGGTCGGCGCGGGGTTCGCCGGCTTGAAGTGCGTCCAGCGCCTCGAACGTGAGCTCAAGGGCGAGCTGGCACGCGGCGAGGTCGAGATCGTGGTGGTCAACCCCCACGACTACATGCTCTACCTGCCCCTGCTGCCGCAGGTGGCCGCAGGCGTGATCACCGCGCAGTCGGTCACCGTGCCGCTGCCCCGGGCCATCCACCGCTCCCAGCGCCTGCCGGGCCAGGTGATCGGGCTCGACCTCCAGCGCAAGGTCGCCGTGGTCAAGAAGATCAGCGAGGACGTCGTCGACCTGCCCTACGACCGGCTGGTGATCACCGCGGGCAGCGTGACGCGCCAGTTCGACATCCCGGGGCTCGAGGAGCACGGGCTGGGGATGAAGAACCTCGGCGAGGCCGCCTACCTGCGCGACCACGTGCTCTCGCAGCTCGAGCTCGCCAACGCGTCGACCGATCCCGAGGAGCGCGCCGCGCGGTGCCACTTCGTCGTGGTGGGCGGCGGCTACGCGGGCACCGAGACCGCCGCGTGCCTCGAGCTGCTCACCGACGCCGCGATGAAGCGCTTCCCGCGCCTCGACCCGACGCTGGTCAAGTGGACCCTCGTCGACATCGCGCCGCGGCTCATGCCCGAGCTCGGGCAGCGCCTCGGCGAGGAGGCCCTCGACCTGCTGCGCCGCCGCGGCATCGGGGTCCGGCTCGAGACCGGCGTCGAGGAGGTCACCGCCGACAGCGTCACGCTCACCGACGGGGACACCCTGCCGACGAAGACGCTGGTCTGGACCGCCGGCGTCACCGCGAGCCCGCTGGTCAAGCAGCTCGGTGTCGAACTCGTGCGCGGCCGGGTCAAGTGCGGCACCGACCTGCGTCTCGACGGGTACGACGAGGTGTTCGTGCTCGGCGACGCAGCCGCCGTGCCCGACCTGACCGCCGAGGACCCGGGCTCCACGCTCTGCCCGCCCACGGCCCAGCACGCGACGCGCCAGGCGGTCGTCGCCGCGGACAACGTCGTCGCCTCGCTGCGCGGCGAGTCGCTGCGCGAGTACAAGCACCACGACCTGGGGCTCGTCGTCGACCTCGGCGGCACCCAGGCGGTGGCCCACCCGCTGAAGCTGCGCCTCACGGGCATCGTCGCCCAGGCCGTGACCCGGGGCTACCACCTCTACGCGCTGCCGCTCACGCGCACGCGCGCCCGGGTCGTCGCCAACTGGATCCTGCACTTCTTCGGGGGCGACGACTTCATCCGCATCGGCTTCCTCACGGGGCGCAAGAGCGAGACGTCGTCCTTCGAGGAGACGCGCGACTACCTCTCGGAGGAGGAGATCGCGAAGCGCGCCGCCAGCGCGGCCGGGTGACGCGTGACGCCCCCTGAGGACCCGGAGTACCGGGAGGACCTGCTCGCCCGCGACGGGACGCTCCTGCGCCGCTGGGACAACGGCGCGCAGGGCGTGCCCGTGGTCGTGTCCAACGGCCTCGGGGCGAGCCCGACGGCGTGGCCGTTCCTGCACGGCGCGGACTGCGGCTACCACGCGACGAGCTGGCACCACCGCGGTCTCGGCGGCTCGGCGCGCCCGGACGACGAGACGCGCATCTCCGTGCACGACCACGTCGACGACCTGCTCACGGTCATGGACGCGGCCGGGATGTCCCGGGCCCTCGTCGTCGGCTGGTCGGTGGGCGTCGCGATCGCGATCGAGGCCGCCCGGCGCGCGCCCGACCGCGTCGCGGGCCTGCTCGTCCTCGGCGGCGCGGCGACGGGCGCGTTCCGGGTGCTGCCCCAGCTCTCGCCCCTGCCGGCCCAGGTGCCCGAGGGCGTGCACCGGCGGGCGGCGCAGATCGGGGGATGGCTGCTGCGGGTGGTCGGGCCGCCCACGGCGGGGCTGATCAACCTGCTGCCCCGGAGCCTGGACGCGGGCCGCGACGCCCTCGGGCGCGCCGGCGTGGACCCTGCCCAGCTCGACCCCACGGGCTCCGCCGCGCCGATGATCACCCTGGCCGAGGTGGCGCGGGAGTTCGCCCGCCACGACTGGACGTGGTTCTCCCGGCTCGTGCTCGCCGCGGCCGAGCACCCGACGCCGGACGACCTGGGCTCGCTCCACGTGCCCGTCACGATCGTGTCCGGCGATCTCGACACGCTCGCCCCGCCCGCGGACATGACGGCGCTCGCGGCCGTCCTGCCCGACGCCCGGCTCGTGCGCCTGCCGGGCAGCCACTTCCTGCCCCTGCAGTTCCCCGACGCCCTCGCGGGCGAGCTGGCCGCGCTCGCGACGCGGGCTCAGCTCTGACGCATCAGATCTGGCGCACGAGTCGTTCGGCGAGGAAGCGCAGCGCCAGGTCGTACCCCGTCACCCCGGCCCCGGCGATCACGGCCGTGGCCACCGGGGACACGTAGGAGTGCGACCGGAACGCCTCGCGGGCGTGCACGTTCGACAGGTGCACCTCGACCACCGGGACCGGCAGGGCGGCCAGCGCGTCGCGCAGGGCCACGGACGTGTGGGTGTAGCCGCCCGGATTGATGATCACTCCGCCGTGGCCGGTCATGGCCTCCTGGACGGTGTCGATGAGCACGCCCTCGTGGTTGCTCTGGCGCGCGTCGACCTCCAGACCGAGCTCGGCGGCGGTGCGCCGGCAGCGCTCCTCCAGGTCGGACAGGGTGTCGGTGCCGTAGACCTCGGGTTCCCGGCGGCCCAGGAGGTTGAGGTTGGGCCCGTTGACGACCAGCACGCGGCGGGCGTTCATGCGCCACTCCATCGGGGGTTCATAACCACGCCTTTGTCATTCGGGGGTCAAGCGGACGGGTGGGACGACCGATGAGAGGGACAGCGCCCAGCACGGGCGGTCTCCCCATCTCGGACGGAGTCTGTATGAGGACGGTTCTGATCTGCGACGACCGGCGCAGTGTCCGCGAGGGACTGACGCGCGTCATGTCCGCGGTCCCCGGCGTCCAGCGCATCGACTGTGTGTCCACGGCCGACGAGCTGCTCACCCGCTACGCCCGCCAGAGCGCGGACGTCGTCTTCGTCGGGACGCAGCGCGCCGTGGCCTCGGGCGCCGAGGCGACCCGTCGCCTCATGGCCGCGCACCCCCAGGCCAACGTCATGGTCTTCGGCGCCCCGGACGACGGCGGCAGCATCGCCGCCGCGATCGCCGGCGGCGCCCGCGGCTACCTGCGCTGGGACGCCTCGCGTCCCGAGCTGGTCGCCGCGCTCGCCCACTCCGCCGCGGGCGCCGAGGTCGGCGCCATGCCCATGCAGCGCGGTGCGCAGCCGGGCGCGGGCGTCAACCTCACCGAGCGCGAGATGCAGGTCCTGCGCGGGATGAGCCAGGGCAAGAGCAACGGCCAGATCGGCCGCGAGCTCTACCTGTCCGAGGACACGGTGAAGACCCACGCCCGTCGGCTGTTCCGCAAGCTCTCGGCGGCCGACCGGGCCCAGGCGGTCGCGCAGGGCTTCCGCTGCGGCCTCGTCTCCTGAGGCAGCTGCCGGGGGGAGACACCCGACGACGTCCCGCCGGGTCGGAGGCGGCAGGAGGTCAGCGGGGCAGGAGGAAGGACGGGTCGACCGGACCCGGTGGACGGGCGTACCCCGCATGCGCCCGCCCACCGGGTCCGGTCGGCGTGCCCGCAGGAGCCGGGCCGTGAGGTGCCGCCGTGACGTGTCTCAGGGGCCGACGACGGTCCGGATGGTGTCGTCACGCAGCTCGGTGCGGGTGCGCGGGTGCGCCCCGAACCGGTGGCGGATGCCGTCGGGGCCGGCGATCCAGCCCTGGTAGGCGTCGAGCGCGTGGTCCTGCCGCTCGCCGCCCTCGCCCCGCACGGTGATCCGGTACGCGGTGTCGCGCGCGAACGTGAACCGGGGGGTCGGGGTCGTGCGCCCCGTTCGGGAGGCAGTGCGGGAGGGGGCACGGGAGGGAGCGGCCATCGCCGCCGATCGTACGGGCACGGAACACCCGTCCGCCGCCCTCGAACGGAGTAGTCGTGAGAAGGTGAGCGACGTCTCGGCTCGGCGCTGACGGGGAGGGTGGACGGGTGGCAGACCCCCTCGACACGGGCCCTCTCGACACGGTGCACGCGGCCTGGTCCGCGGGCCGTGCGGCACGCAACGGCTGGCTCACCGTCCCGGACGCCCACCTCGTCGAGGTCGTGGCCGCGTACGCCGCCGGGCACGACGTCCTCGACGCCCTGACCCTCGACCTCCAGCACGGCCTGTTCGACCGCGCGTCGACCGCCGCCGCGGTCCGTGCCGTCGACGCGCACGGGCTCGCCCCGCTGGTGCGCCTGCCCTCGGTCGACGACGCGAGCGTGGGGTTCGTGCTCGACCTCGGCGTCCGCGGCGTGATCGCCCCGATGGTCTCCGACGTCGCGACGGCCACCGAGCTCGTGGCCGCGTGCCGCTACCCGCCGGCCGGGCGCCGCTCGTTCGGGCCCGTGCGCACGGCGCTGCGTCCCGGCGCCGATCCCGTGGGCTCCGCCGGCTCCGTCCTCGTGTTCGCCATGATCGAGACGGCCGACGCCCTGGACCGGGCCGGCGAGATCGCCGCGGTGCCGGGCCTGGACGGGCTGTTCGTCGGCCCCGGCGACCTCGGCGTCGCCCTCGGGCTCGGCCCCGCCCAGAACCGCGAGGAGCCCGCGATCCACGACGCGTTCCGGCGCGTCCTCGACGCCTGCGCCGCCGCAGGTACGCGCGCGGCCGTGCACGCCACCCGCGCGCAGTACGCCGCCGCCCGGGCGGCCGACGGGTTCTCGCTGGTCACCACGTGGTCCGACGTGCCGGCGCTGCTCGAGGGTCTGGACGGCGCGCGCGAGGGGTTCCGGGGATAGCGGACCGTTCCCGTCCGCCTCGCGGGGCACACTGAGCGGGTGCTCGAGACCTCCGCCCGCCTGCTGCGCCTGCTCTCGCTGCTGCAGGCCCGCCCGGAGTGGACCGGACCGGAGCTCGCCGAGCGCCTCGGCATCACCACCCGCACCGTGCGCCGGGACGTCGACAAGCTCCGCGGGCTCGACTACCCGGTCGAGGTCGGCTTCGGCCCCGGCGGCGGCTACCGCCTCGGCTCCGGGGCCGCGCTGCCGCCGCTGCTGCTCGACGACGACGAGGCCGTCGCGGTCGCGGTGACGCTGCGGACCGCGGCCGGGTCCGGGGTGGCGGGCACGGGGGAGACGGCGCTGGCGGCGCTGGTCAAGCTCGAGCGGATCCTGCCCGCGCGCCTGCGGCACCGGGTCTCGGCGATGCCGGTGGCGATCGTGGCGCCGCGCGTCGCGCCGACCGTCGACCCCTCGGTGCTCGCCGTCGTGGGCGGGGCGTGCCGCGACCGCCGTGTGCTCGAGATCGACTACATCGCACGCGACGGAGCGGCGACCCGTCGGCGCATCGAGCCGATCCACCTCGTCGCCTGGGGTCGGCGCTGGTACCTCGTGGCCTGGGACCGCGACCGCGAGGACTGGCGCACCCTGCGCGTCGACCGCCTCACGCCGCGGCTGGCGCCGGACGGGCTCCCGACCGGCCCGCGGTTCGCCCCGCGCGAGATCCCGGGCGGCGACCCGGCGGCGTTCGTCTCCGACCGCGTCGCCGACGTCCGGCCGTTCCGCTGCGTCGTGCGCGTGGAGGCGTCGGCCGAGCAGGTGCGGGCGACGATCTGGACCGACCAGGTACGCATCGAGCCCGACGGGCCGGACGCCTGCCGGGTGTCGCTGTCCACGGACGACGCCCGCGCCGCGACGATCATCCTGCTCGGGCTCGGTACGGAGTTCACCGTCGAATCGCCCGACGCCCTGTCCGAGGAGCTGCGGGTGGTGGCCGCGCGCTACCTGCGGGCCGCCGGGGACGCTCAGCCGACCGCGCCGCCCACCAGGTAGCCGATGCCGTAGGTCGCGGCGAGGCCCAGGGCGCCGCCGACCATCACCCGCAGCACCGCCCGCCTCGGGGTCGCGCCGCCGAGCCGGGCGCCGACCCAGCCGGCGAGCCCGAGGGCGACGAGCACCACCGCGACGGTGACGGGGACCCGCCACGTCGGCGGGGTCGCGATCACGGCGATCAGCGGCAGCAGCGCGCCGAGCGTGAACGCCACCGCCGAGGCGCCCGCCGCCCGCCAGGGGCTGGTCAGCTCGTCGGGGTCGAGGTGGAGCTCGGCGTCGACGTGGGCGGAGAGCGCGTCGTGCTCGGTGAGCTCGACGGCCACCTGCCGCGCGGTCGCCCGCGAGAGGCCCTTCGCCTCGTACAGCTCGGTGAGCTCCTCGAGCTCCTCGTCGGGCGTCTCGCGCAGCTCGCGCTTCTCCTTCGCCAGCTGGGCGCGCTCGGAGTCGCGCTGGCTGGACACCGAGACGTACTCGCCGAGGGCCATCGAGACCGCGCCCGCCACGAGGCCCGCGATCCCGGCGGTGACGATGGGGGCGCGCTCGACCGTCGCGCCGGCGACGCCGACGACGATGCCCGCCGTCGACACGATCCCGTCGTTGGCGCCGAGCACGCCGGCGCGCAGGGCGTTGAGCCGCTGGGAGAGCTCGCCGCCGTGCGGCTCGGGGTGGACCTCGCCCGGGGTCCCGGAGCTGCTCACCGTCTCGCGCATGCCCCCAGGGTCCCACGAAGAATGGAATGATTCCAGAAAACTGAGCCTGCCCTCAGTCCGCGCGTGATCCTCACGGCGATCCGGCGCCCGGGAGCGCACGATGGTGGGGCCGGGTGACGCGGACGGGGCCGCCGCGCCCGGCAGGAGGAGGCGCCGTGGACACCGAGGGAGCAGCCGAGCGCGAGGGGCGGGGCGACCCGGAGGAGCACCGGTCACGCCTGCCCGAGCGGAGCGGGCCACCGGACCTGCGGGTGAGCGACGCCGAGCGCGCCGCCGCTCTGCAGGCCCTGGGCACGCACCTCGAGGCGGGGCGCCTCGACATCGACGAGTTCGGCGAACGGTCCGCCCGCGCGGCCGTCGCGGTCCACCGTTCCGACCTGGAACCCCTGTTCCTCGACCTGCCGGCGCCGCACCCGCCGTTGCCCCACCCCCACGTCGCACCCTCGCCCCCGGTGCCGGCGGCGCCGTCGCCCGTGCCCGAGCAGGTCCGGGACCGCCGGCCCGCCCCGGCCGGTCCGGCCCTCGGCATCGCGCTGGTGATGGTGCTCGTGCTCGTGCTGCCGGCGCTCCTCGTGGGCGCGGCGGCGACGGGGTCGGCCGGCGGCCTGCTGGTGCTCCCGCTGCTGTTCCTGGTGCTCGGCGCGCGGCACGGGCGCTGGCACGGACGCGGGCCCGGGGGCCACGGGCACGGCCACGGCGGGAGGCACGGACCACACGGGCCCTGGTGAAAAGGGGGGTGGCGCGGCCGCCGTGGATGAGGTTAGGCTTGCCTCATCGCTGCGCGGTGTTGTGGTGGCGCCAGCGGCAGCGGCGAGAGGTGGCCCCGGGCTCGAGGGACGAGCCCGGGGCCACCGATCTCTCCTGGATACCACGTTTCGCCCCTCCGCGCTCCGGTCGAGCGCGTGACCAGCGGCGACGGGATCCGGCTCAGGTCCCCGGCCTCCCGGTCGCGTGAGTCGTCGGCGCTTCGAGGTGCCGCCGCGCGGGGCGCAGGGGAAGCTGTGTCCGTTATGGGGATCATCGAACGGGTCGTGCTTCTCGACGAGTCCGGGGCGGCGACGGGGACGGCGGCGAAGGCCGAGGTCCACCACGACGCCACGCCCTTGCACCTCGCGTTCTCCTGCTACGTGTTCGACGGGCGCGGCGACCTGCTGCTGACCCGGCGTGCGCGCAGCAAGAGGACCTTCCCCGGCGTGTGGACCAACTCGTTCTGCGGCCACCCCGCGCCGGACGAGCCGATGGACGAGGCCGTCCGCCGTCGCGGGCGCCAGGAGCTCGGGATCGACCTCGACGGCCTGCGCCTCGTCCTGCCCGGCTTCCGGTACGACGCCGAGCAGGGCGGTGTGCGCGAGAACGAGATGTGTCCCGTCTTCGTCGCCCGCACCCACGACGTGCCCCGCGAGCCGGACCCCGGCGAGGTCGACGAGATCCGTACCGTGCCGTGGGCGCCGTTCCGCGATGAGGTCCTCGCCGATCGCTGGTCGGGGATCTCGCCGTGGTGCGCCGACCAGATCCGCCTGCTCGCCTCGCTCGGCCCCGAGCCCGGCCGCTGGGCCACCGCCGACCCGGCCGCGCTGCCCCCGGCGGCGTTCCTGGCGACGTGAGTTTCCGGTCCCGCCGATGAGTCGGGCCGGCCGCGGGAGTTCCACCGGTTGAGGACGCCATCCGAACCCGGGAGGACAGCCCCATGGCCGACAACGACGCCGAGCGCGAGGTCCGCGAGCTGATCGAGCGCTGGGCCCACGCCGTGCACGTCGGCGACCTCGAGACCGTGGTCGCCGACCACGCCGAGGACATCGTCATGTTCGACGTGCCCCCGCCCCAGGACGGGATCCGCGGTCTCGCCGCCTACACCGCGGCCTGGCCCCCGTTCTTCGAGTTCCAGGCCTCCGGCGGGTGCTTCGACATCGTCGAGCTGGACGTCACCGCGGGCGACGACGTCGCGTTCGCCCACGCCCTCCTGCGCTGCGACACCCCCGAGGCCGTCGCCGCCCGCCCCGACCTCCGGCTGCGGCTCACCCTCGGCCTGCGCCGCGAGGAGGGCCGCTGGGTGGTGGTGCACGAGCACCACTCGTTCCCCGACGAGAGCCACATCGTGGAGGAGGACCAGCAGGCGGTGCGCGACGTGCATCGGAAGTGGGCGCAGGACACCGCCGCCGGCGACCTCGACGCGCTCGTCGCGCCGATCGCCGACGACATCGTCTCCTACGAGCACGAGGGCCCGCTGGAGTACGTCGGCATCGACGACGTCCGCGAGGTCTGCCGGGCCGGGCTCGAGGCCTCGCCGGAGTCGGTCCGCTGGGAGATCCCGGACCTCCGGGTCGTCGCCGGCGGCGACATCGCGGTCTCGTGGGGCATCGACCACATCACGCCCGGCCCCGACGCCGAGCCGGTGCTCTCCCGCGGCACCCGGGTCTTCCGCCGCACGAGCGAGGGCTGGTCGATGATCCACCAGCACCTGTCGTTCCCCGTCTGATGGCACGCCGCTCCGCCGATCACCACCACGTCATCCCCGGCGGCCGGTCGGACGACCTCTGCTGAGCCGACCGGAGAACGCTTCGAGAACCGAAGCGTCCGTGGGAGGACTCACGGCGGGCGTCCGTCGGCCGCGCGGTCGGTCGGTCGGCCACCGTCCTCCGGCCCGGCCCGATGCTTCGGAAACCGAGGTGTCCGCGACGCTCAGGGCCGGGGCGCGCCGTGATACGTGCCGAACTGCCAGTGGTTGCCCTCCGGGTCGCGCACGGCGACGTCGTGGGAGCCGTAGTCGGTGTCGTAGGGGCCCTGGGTGACCTCGCCGCCGCCGTGATCCCGGACCCGCGCGGCGATGGCGTCGATCTCGGCGGCGTCGGGCACGACGACGTAGGCGGTGAACGAGCCGGAGGACGTCGCGCGCACGTCGGTGCCCGGGCGCTGCTGGCCCATCATGATCCCGCCGCCGCTGGGCCAGGCCAGCTCGGCGTGCTGCACGACGCCGGAGTCGTCGGCGTACGCGACGACCTCGACGAACCCGAGGACCTCGGTCAGGAACGCCATGAGGGCGCGGGCGTCCCGGGCCGCGAGCGTGGGCCAGATCTGGGGCGGTGGGGTCTTGGCGTCGGTCGTGGAGGAGGTGTCCATGGTGCTCACGGTGCCGTGTCGGGGGTCCCGGCGTCTTGGACGTTCCCGATCTCCTCGGCGAGCCAGCGGGTGGGCGAGCAGCCGGCGAGCGCGCCGAACTCCCGCGTGAGGTGGGCCTGGTCGGCGTAGCCCCCGTCGGCGGCGATGTCCGCGAGCCCGAGGGGCCCGCCGGCGACCGCGCGGGCGGCGAGGCGGCGCCGGGCGCGGTCGAAGCGGGCCATCCGCCCCGCGACCTTCGGGGCCACGCCGATCTCGGCGCGGAAGCGCTGGCCGAGGTGACGCTCGCTCCAGCCGACCTCGTCGGCGAGCGCGTGCACGGGCACCGTGCCGGCCGACCCCACGAGCCGACGCCAGGCACGGCGCACCTCGGGCGCGACCGGGCGCCCCGGGGAGTCGACGGCCAGCGCTCGCTGCAGGACGTCGTCGAGCACGGCGAAGCGCCCGTCCCAGCCCTCGGCGGCCTCGACCCGCTCCTCCATCTCGCGCGTCACGGCGCCGAGGACGTCGTCGCCGTCGACGGTGATCCCAGCGAGGTCCGAGGCGGGCCGCCCGAGCAGGGCCCGCGCCGCGAGGGGGTCGAGCACGACGTGCACCCCGGACTGGCGCCCGTCATGGACGATCTCCTCGGGCGTCGTGTGCAGCCCGCCGATCGCCGTGCGGCGCCGGGCCAGACCGCCGTCCGGCGTGCGCATGACCAGCGGCTCGCCGAACGTGACGATCAGTGTCAGGTACGGCGAGGGCAGGCCGCGGTGCACGCCCGGCGGGCCGCCGCGCAAGTCGTAGCCGTGGTAGGCGACGTGCCCGCGCAGAGCGGCGCCGGGCACCCCCGACCGTCCGTCCGACACCGGCTCCACCCTCCCAGTGTGGCCCCGGCGGACGGCGATCGGAACGGTCCGTGGCGGACCCCCGCTCCGCCGCGCGAGGATGCGCACCGCACCCCGACCCCGGACGATGTGGAGAGACGGCCTTGATCCTGATCAACGTCAAGTGGACCGTGAAGCCGGAGTACGCCGAGCAGTTCCCGTCCCTGGTCAAGGACTTCACCGACGCGGTGCGCCAGGAGCCCGGCAACATCTTCTTCGAGTGGTCCCGGCACCTCGAGGAGGACAACACGTACGTCCTCGTCGAGGCGTTCCAGGACGACGCCGGCGACGCGCACGTCCAGTCCGACCACTTCCGGACGTTCGTCGCGCAGGCGCCCGACTGGGTCTCGCAGAAGCCGAAGATCATCAACGTCCAGAACGTCCCGCAGGACGGCTGGGGCGAGATGGGCGAGATCGAGCCCCGCTGAGAGGGACACCGGTGGACCGCGGCGCCGGGCCGGCCGGGTCAGACCCCGACCGGCTCGCGCTCCGCGGAGGCCGCCGCCCGCTGCAGCAGTCGCCACGCCCCGAGAGCGGTCAGCGTCAGGACGGCGGCACCGAGCGCCGCGGCGCCCTGCATGCCGACGACGAACGCCTCCCGTGACGCGGTGACGAGCGCGTCGCCGGCTCCGGGCTCCAGCGCCCCGGCGTGGGCGATCGCGCCGCCGAGGGTCTCCTGCCCCGTCCGCGCGGTGAAGACGGCCGCGGCGAGGCTGCCGAGCACCGCGGTGCCCAGCGCTCCGCCGAGCTCGTAGCCCGTCTCGGAGATCGCCGAGGCGGCACCGGCCCGGTCGGCCGGGGCGGCGGCCAGGATCAGGTCGTTGGTCAGGGCCTCCGAGAGCGCGACGCCCGCTCCGAGCAGTGCGAACCCGACCACGACCCCGGCGAGCCCGCCGAGGACGGCGACGAGGGCGAGGCCCGTCGCGGCGGACCCGAGCCCGAGCCCGACGAGCGCGGGCGGCGTGAGCCGGCGCGCCATGCGCGTGGCCAGGAGCGCGCCGGTCACCCCGGCGACGGAGCCGGGCAGCATCCACAGCGCGGCCTCGAGCGGGGAGTAGCCGAGCACCGACTGCAGGTACTGCGGCAGCAGCAGGAGCAGGCCGACCAGCGCGAACACGCCGAGCAGGTTCGTCGTCACGGACACCGAGAACGACGGGCGGGAGAACAGCCCGAGGTCCAGGAGCGGGTGCGCGAGGCGGCGCTGGCGCCGGACGAACAGCGTGCCCGCGACGACGCCCACGACGGCGGAGAGCGCCGCCCCGACGGTCGGGCCCTCGGTCGCGACGGTCTTGAGGGCGGACACCAGCGGGAACATCGCGACGAGCGACAGCGCCGCCGAGGCGAGGTCGAACGGGCCCGGATGCGGGTCCCGGCTCTCGGGCAGGACGAACGGGCCGACCGCCAGCAGCAGCACGATCACCGGGACGTTGATCAGGAAGACCGAGCCCCACCAGAAGTGCTCGAGCAGCACGCCCGCGACCACGGGACCCGCCGCCGCGCCGCCGGAGAACGCGGCCGACCACACGGCGACGGCGGTGGCCCGGCGGCCCGGCTCGGGGAACGTGGTCTTGATCAGCGAGAACGTCGAGGGCATGAGCGTCGCCCCGCCGAGGCCCAGCAGGGCGCGGGCGACGACGAGCGTGCCGGCCGTGGGCGCGAACGCCGCGAGCACCGAGGCGATGCCGAAGGCCGCGGCGCCCCACATCAGCAGGCGGCGTCGCCCGACGCGGTCGCCGAGCGTGCCCATGGTGACGAGCAGGCCGGCGAGCACGAACGAGTACGCGTCGACGATCCAGAGCTGCTCGGCGGCCCCGGGGTCCAGGTCCTCCGCGAGCACCGGCAGTGCCGCGCCCAGCACCGTCATGTCGATGCTGATGAGCAGCACCGGCAGGACGAGTGCGGCCAGCGCGATCGCGGGCGACCGGCGGGACATGGCGAGCCTCCGAGCGGGAGCACAAGTGTCTACACCGTCCAGACGGTGTAGTTTCCGACGACGGTGAAACTACACCGGCTGGACGGTCTACTGTCAACGCCGTGCCACGCCCGTCACAGCGCGACCGGATCCTCGACGCGTACACGGACCTCGTCGTGACCTCCGGTCCCGAGACCGTGACGCTCGACGCCGTCGCGAGCGCCGCGGGGGTGTCCAAGGGCGGGCTGCTCTACCACTTCGGGTCGCGGGAGGCCCTGCTCGAGGGGCTGCTGGCGCGGGCCCGGGCGCTCAACGACGACGACCTCGCCGCGGCCCGGTCCGCCCCGGAGGGCGTCGCGCGGTACTACCTGCGCACGTCGATCGACGAGCCGGCCGCCGCGAGCCCCGTCTACCGGGCGACGGTCGCGCTGATCAAGCTCGCGACCACCGAGCCCCGCGCGGCAGAGGCGACACGCCGCTGCCTGGCGGGGTGGCGGACGGCGCTCACCGAGGAGCTCGGCGACCCGTTCGCCGCCGACCTGGTGGCCGCGGTGGGCGACGGCATCTACCTGCGCGCGATCGTCGGCGACTCCAGCGAGGGCCTCGGCGGGGCGATCGAGGAGGTGCTCCGGCGGGCCGGAGCACGGTGAACGGGGCGGTCGGCGGCCGGTCCGACGGCGTCGTCCACGGCCCCCGTCGGCCCGGCGGTCGCCGTCGTGCGGCGAGGGCGCCCGCGCGGGGCCGGGACGTGACGAGGTGCCCGCCGCATTTCCGCTGGTCGACGCCAGGTGTCGGTGGTCGAGGACACGGTGTGAGCCCCCGGCCCCTGACGCATCCTGTCAAGGTGGAGCAGCCAGAGGAGCCGGACCGGGCCGCCGAGGAGATCGCCGCCGAACGGGCCGTCGACCCCTACCGCGCCCCCTTCGACGCGATGGTGCGCGCGCTGGCGGTCCAGGACCCGCGGTTCGTCCGCCGGGTCAGCGTCCCCAGGGCGCGCCGTCTCGGCGTCGGTCACCTGATGCTGCTCGCGGGACTGGTGAGCACCCTGCTGGTCGGTGTCCTGCCCCTCGCGGTCGGGGTCCACACGGGGTCCGTCGTCCTGTTGGTCATCGGCGCCCTGGGCTCGACCCTGCTGCCGGCCGGCGCCCCGCTGGCCGTGCGCATCGTCCTGCACCGGATGCGCCCGCTGATGCGCTGAGGCCGGTGCGCCCTAGACGGCGACCGCGTCCACGCGCCGCCGCAGGGTCGGCAGGTCGCGCACCACGATGCTGCGTCCGTCCTTGACCAGCACGCCCTCGGCGACGAGGCGCGAGAGCTCGCGGCTGAGCGTCACCCGGGTCAGCCCGACCATGAGCGCGAGCTCGTCCACCGGCGGCCGCACGGACAGGCGCGCCGACGTCCCGAGCGCCCCGTTGCCGTAGGCCTCGACGAGGTGCCCGAGCAGCAGGATCACCCGCTCGCGGGCGGGCAGGCCGTCGAGGAACACGTGCAGGTGCAGCACCCGCTGCTTGTGGGACACCCGGCGGACGACCTCGACGAGCAGCTCCGGGTCGTCGCGGGCGGCGGCGACCAGGGCGTCGCGACCGACGGCGAGCAGCTCGCACGGCGTGATCGCGGTGGCCGACACCTGGTTGAGGCCGCCGTCGAAGCAGACGCCCTCGCCCAGGCTCGCGCCCGGTTCGGCCCAGGAGATCACCCGCACCGTGCCGTCGGGACGCAGCATGTGGATCCGGACGCGGCCGCTGACCACGACGTGGAACGACGACGACGGCTCGCCCTGCCGGTAGAGGTGCTCACCGGCGCGGACGGGGCGCGGGACGCCGAGCGCCTCGATCCGCCGGCTGACGGCACCGGGCTCGCCGAGCAGGAAGGGCGAGACGGTCGGCGAGGGTGGAACGTCGTGCGGAGCCATCGCCGTCCTCCGATCCGTCCGCCGGAGCGCGGGTGAGGGCAGGCTACGGGCCGGACGAGCGTCCCGGAAGGGACGCTCGTCCGGCCGTGCTCAGGCTGCCGCGCGGACGGGCGTGGAGGAGATGGACTCGGCGTTGGTGTCGGGCAGCGCGATGGTGCACAGGAGGCTGATCACCGACAGGCCCGCGAGCAGCACACCGATCGCGAGGCTCGACCCCAGTCCCGCCACCAGTGCGGTGGCGATCAGCGGGACGACGCCGCCGCCGAGCACGCCGGCGAGGTTGTAGGACAGGCCCGCGCCGGTGTAGCGGTAGTGCGTCGGGAAGAGCTCCGGGAGCTGTGCGCCCTGCGGACCGTAGGCGATGCCGACGACGCCGAGCACCAGCGAGAGCCCCAGCCCGAACGCCCACGCGGTGCCGATGTCGAGGATCGGGAACGCGATGATGCCGCCGACGATGGCGGACGCGTTGCCGATGATGATCATCTTTCGCCGCCCGACGCGGTCGGACAGGATCGCGCCCACGATGGTGGTCGCGGCGAAGACGAGGCCGCCGATGATCCCCATCGCGAGCACCGTGGTGCGCGGCAGTCCGAGCTCCTGCGTGCCGTAGCTCGTCAGGTAGGTGACGCCGATGTAGAAGAACGCGAACACGGCCATCGTCGAGCCCGCACCGAGCAGTACCCGGCCCGTGTGCGTGCTCAGCACCTCCATGACCGGCATGCGCGTGCTCGTCGTCTTCTCCCGGGCCATGAACGCCGCGGTCTCCGTGATGGCGAGCCGCACGTAGAGACCGACGGCGACCAGGACCACGCTGCCGATGAACGGCACCCGCCAGCCCCAGGCCAGGAACGCCTCGTTGCTCATGGTGAGCGCGGTGGTCAGGAAGGTGGCGCTGGCCAGGGCGAAGGCCAGCGACGGGCCGAGCTGCGGGAACAGTGCGTACTTGCCGCGCATCTTGCCCGGCGAGTTCTCCGCGGTGAGCAGCGTCGCGCCGGCCCACTCCCCGCCGACCGCGAGGCCCTGCAGGATGCGCAGCAGCACGAGCAGGATCGGCGCGGCGATGCCGATGGCACCGGTGGTGGGCAGCAGGCCGATGGCCAACGTCGAGAGGCCCATGACCAGCAGCGTCGTCACGAGCGTGCGCTTACGGCCGAGCTTGTCGCCGAAGTGCCCGAAGAGCACCGAGCCGAACGGGCGGGCCACGAAGGCCACGCCGAACGTCGCGAGTGCCAGCGCCGTGCCGGCCGCCGCCCCGAGCGAGGGGAAGAAGACCTTGTTGAACACGAGCGCGGCGGCGGTGCCGTAGATGAAGAAGTCGTAGAACTCGATCACCGTGCCGGTCATGCTCGCGATCGCGATGCGGCGCATGGGTGGTGACGCGCCGGCGGGCGCGGCGTCGCTCTGACTCACGGAGCCTCCTGAACGTTCGTACGGGTACGCCGAGTGTCCGGTTCAGGAAGATTGAGGTCTGTATCGCACACTACAGACGGAACGTGTCCCCGCGTGCTCGCCGAGGTACACACCGTAGCGTGGTCGGCTCAGACATCTCGGGGGATCGATGACGATCTTGGTGGCCGTCACCGACGACGGCACGGGGGCCGTGGCGCTCGGCGCCGCGCTGGCCGAGGCGGCCTGGCGGGACACCGCGGTGGTGGCGCTGAACCTGGGTGTCGGCCCCCTCACCGTCCCGGCCGGCGCGACGGTCACCGTCGTCGACCGCACGTCCGGGGTCGAGGACGGTGACGCGGTGCTCGAGCGGCTGGAGGCGGACACCGACGTCGACCTGCTGGTCATCGGCGTCCGCCGCCGCAGCCCGGTGGGGAAGGCGTTCCTCGGCGACGTCGCGCAGCGGCTGCTGCTCGAGGCCGACGTGCCCGTGCTGGCGGTGAAGACCTAGCGCGCTCCGCGAGGGGGGAGAACCCGCCCGCCTCCCGATCGGTGTGGCCGACCCGTGCCGGTGCTGTGACCATCGGCCGGTGCCGCGATCCCCGGAGCTCCGCCTCACCGTCGCCGGCGCCGCGGTGGTGGGCGTGGCCTACGGGATGGGCCGGTACGCGTTCGGTCTGACGCTCCCGGCGCTGCGCGGGGACCCGTCGCTCTCGGCGGACGGTCTGGACGACGCCGTCCTCGGCCTCATCGCCTCCGCGTCCTTCGCCGGCTACCTCGCGGGTCTGCTGCTCGCGCCCGTGCTGAGCCGCCGCCTGGGGCCGCGGGCCCCGACGACGGTCGGGAGCGTGTGCGGCGTCATCGGCGGCATCCTCGCCGCGGTGGCGCCGTCGCCGGCGGTGCTCGCGGTCGGCACCGTGCTCGCCGGCAGCGCCGCGGGGTGGGTGTGGCCGGCGTACTCCGACCTCGCGGCCGCCGTCGTCGACGCCCCCCGCCGCCCGCGGGTCCTGGCCGTGATCAGCACCGGGACGAGCGGGGGCCTGGTGGTCTCCGGGCTCGTCGCGCTCGCGGTGATGGCCGTGCCCGGCTGGCGGCTGGTGTGGGTGGCGATCGCGGTCGCGTCCGCGGCGGCGGGCCTGCTGAACCTGCGGGGGACGCCCGCGGTGCGACCCTCGCGCACCGGGCCGGCGGGACGGATCCCGCTGCGCGGCCTCGCGGTCCCGACTCTCTACTCGGTGGCCTTCCACGTCGGCGTCACGACGTTCTTCACCTGGGCCGCCGACATGCTGCGCCGCGGCGGGCTCGACGCCGGGCTCGCCGGCGTGCTCTACGCCCTGGTCGGGGTGGTCGGCCTCGTCGCGCTCGGCACGGGCGGCTGGTGCGCGCGGTTCGGGACGGTCCGCGTCGCCGCCGCGTGCCTGCTGTCGATCGCCGCGTCGCTGGTGATCCTCGGCGCGGGCGCCGGGTCCGCCCTCGTCGCGCTCGGCGCCGCGGTCGTGTTCGCGCCCGGGATCATGGGCGGGGCCGCCGTGCTCGCCGTGTGGACCGCCGAGATCGCCCCGGACCGGTCGGGCGAGGCGCTGACGGTCGTCGTCGCCGTCGGGGCGCTCGCCGCGGTGATCGCCCCGGCCGTCGTGGGCCTGCTCCTCGGGCTCGTCAGCCTGACCGCCGTCCTCGTCGGGCTGGCCGCGCTCCTCCTGGTCACGGCCGGCGGCCTGCTCACGGCTCGAAGCGGTACCCCCGCCCCACCTCCGTGACGAGGTGCCGCGGGCGCGCGGGGTCGGGCTCGGCGCCCGCGTTTTCACGTCCCGTCGGCCCGGTGTGACGCGGCATGCTGGAGCCGTGAGCGCACCCGAGGTGAAGCGAGTGGGGATCCTGCTGTTCGACGGCGTCGAGGAGCTCGACGCCGTGGGTCCGTGGGAGGTCCTGTCGTGGTGGACGGCGAACTTCCCCGAGGATGGCTACGCCGCGACCCTCTTCTCGGTGGATGGCGGGCCGGTGACCTGCGCGAAGGGCATGACGATCGTCCCGCAGCACTCGGCCGACGACGTCGGGCCGCTCGAGGTGCTCCTGCACCCGGGTGGGCGCGGCACGCGGCCCCAGGTCGAGGACCCTGCACACCTCGACCGCGTGCGGGCCTGGCGCCGCGACGTGCCGCTGATGACCAGCGTGTGCACCGGCTCGCTCGTCTACGCCGCCGCCGGCCTGCTCACCGACCGTCCCGCCACGACGTACCACGGCCAGCTCGACACCCTCGCCCAGCTCGATCCGAGCGTCGAGGTCCGCCGCGACGACCGCTACGTCGACTCCGGTGACGTGATCACCAGCGCCGGCGTCTCGGCCGGCATCGACATGGCGTTCCACCTCGTCGTGCGCCTCGTCGGCGTCGAGCGCGCCCGGCAGGTCCGCCGGGGCATCCAGTACGACCCCGAGCCGCCGGTCTAGCCGTCACGACATCTCGGCGAGCTCCCGCAGCACCGCCATCGCGTCGTCGCGGCGCTCCCACGGCACGAACAGGTGGTCGTGGTGGAAGCCGGCGACGGGGTTGGTGCCGATCCCGGCGTCCGCGAGCACCCGGGTGATCACGGCGAGGAAGCCGACGGCCTCGAGGGCCGAGGCCACGCGCAGGGTGATCCCCGCGCAGGGGAACGCGCCGACCAGGTCGTGGGCGTCGGCGTCGTCGGAGGTCACCACCGCCGAGAGCCCCTCGTCCTCGCGCATCGTCGCGAGCGGCACGAGCCCGTCGGGGAGCTCGGGCACGGAGACGAACACGTAGCGGTCGGCGTGCAGCACCGGGTCCATCCCGGCGAGAAGTCGGGAGGGATCGGTGTCGCCGGGCACCCGCGCATCCTCCCGCTCGTCGTCACGGCGGACAGCGGGCCGTCGGATCGGCCGACCGGGTCCGGAGCGACCCCGGGAACGGCCGAGGGCCCGGGGCGGATCGTGCTCGCCCCGGGCCCTCGGCCGCCGGTCAGATCTTCTGCACCTCGACGAAGTCGGCGTAGACGATCACGTTGGAGAGGTACGACCGGGCGCTCCGGTCGTAGTCCCCGCCGCAGGTGATGAGCCGCAGCTGGGGGTTGGCGGTGTCGTTGTAAACCGCGTCCGTCGGGAACGAGTCCTTCGGGATCGTGTCCACCCGCGACACCTCGAACACGGCGCGCTGGCCGTCGGCACGGTCGATGAAGACCTGCGCGCCGGCGACCACGTCCTTCAGGTTCACGAAGATGCCCGGCCGGCCGCCGCCGTTGACGTGACCGAGGACGATGCTCGGCCCGACCTCACCCGGCGTCGGGCTCTGGTCGAACCACGACGCCTGCATCGGCTCGGAGACCGGCGGCACCTCGAGGCTGCCGTTCTCCTGGAGCCCGGTCGGGACGAGCGACGACTCCGCGGAGATCGACGGCACGGTGACCCGGGTCGGGGCCGAGGCGGCCAGCGGCGCGGGCGAACCGAAGCCCGAGGGACCGGACGAGTTCATCCCGACGACCAGGGCCAGGCCCACCAGGACGACGATCAGACCGATCGAGACGTTCGTCATCGAGATCCCGGACTTCTGCTCCGGGCCCTTGTCGGTGATGCTCATCCGCTCGCTCAGTTCCCCGTGTCGACGCCGCCGGACGGCACACGCTTGACCTGGGTCGCGTACACCTCACCGACGGGGCGGTAGTCGTACCAGTAGTGGTTCACCGTGCTGTTGAAGTAGCAGACGGTGCGGGCGTGGCTGTAGCCGGAGCCGTGGCGGTAGCCCGAGCCGTAGTTGTCGCCCTCGTCGGTCGTGGTGAGGGTGGCGCCGCTCGTGTCGATGTCGGCGTCCGTGTCCGCGTCGCTGCCCGAACCCGAGTCCGTCGTCGGCTCCGCCGCCCGGAGGCCCTGCGTCTCGCTGGGGCCCGACCCGCCGCCGAGACCACCGATCGGGAGGTCCGTGGTCGGGAGGTCCGTGGTCGGCAGGTCCGTGGTCGGGAGGTCCGTGGTCGGCAGGTCCGTGGTCGGGAGGTCCGTGGTCGGCAGGTCCGTGGTCGGCAGGTCCGTGGTCGGGAGGTCCGTGGTCGGCAGGTCCGTGGTCGGGAGGTCCGTGGTCGGCAGGTCCGTGGTCGGGAGGTCTGTCGTCGGCAGGTCCGTGGTCGGGAGACCGTCGACGAGGTCGGTCAGGGTGTCGGTGAGGGCGTCGAGCGGGCTGTCGGTGCTGCTGTCCGTGGAGCTGTCGGTGCTGCTGTCCGTGGAGCCGTCGCCGTTGCCGTCGTGGCGGGGGTGGTCGTAGCTCGACACCTCGACGCAGGTGTTGCCGCCGGTGTAGTCGGTGGCGGACGCCGATCCGACCCCGAGCGATCCGATGAGCAGCACCCCGGCCCCGAGCACCAGGAACCGCTGACCTCTTCCTTGACTGTTCATACCCTCTCTCCAGTCCCCGGCCCGTACCGGCCTGATCCGTGCGCTGACCGTCGCCCCGTCGACATGTCCCTGTCGGCGATCACCCGTTCGTTGTTACTCATCCGTCGCATCGTGACGAAAGCGTTAGCTCAGGCGCCGGACAGCGCTCTCCGCCGATGACGCGATCACGCTGCCCCCGGGGACGAGGACCGGTTCCGGTTCCGGAGCCGACTCCGCTTCCGGGTCCGAGGGCTCGCGGGCCTCCGGGACCGTTCGTTCTCCTGGCTCCTCCTCGGCCGCCGGCTCCGCCACCGGACGTCGTCGACGCCGCCGCGCGAGCCGGTCACGCACCCACCACAGGACCTGCTCGGCACGCTCGGGTGGGAGGAAGGCGAGGTAGAGGGTCACGATCGCCAGGCTGAAGAAGCCGACGGCGAGGGTGAGCTCGATGGAGAGATGGAGGAGGACACCGAGGGCGAGCACCCAGGGCCGGGCTGCCCGGTTCCACACGAGGACGCCGATGGCCAGCTCCGCGGCGACCGTGCCGTAGGTCGCCAGCTCGGTGAGGAGCGGCGAGTTCGTGATGAACGACGGCACCGGGAGGCGGCTGACCTCACCGATGCGCACGGCGTACGAGACCGCCGTGCCGTCGCGCCAGCCTCCGCCGGCCGCCTTCTCCCAGACGGTGGAGATGTAGATGACGCTGAGCTGGATCTGCGCGAGCCGCAGGGCCCACGGCGCTCGACGAGGGAAGGTCCACAGACGTCCGGGGTCGGCGCGCCATCGGTCCACCGATACCGCGGACCCCGCCGGCATCAGGAGCAGGTAGAAGGCGATGACTCGCAGCAGTCCGTCGCCGGCGTTGAACGCGAGCGGGGCGGACCGGCTCACCGACATCATCACCACGAACACCACCAAGGCCGCCAGCCGCGTGCGGAAGCCGACGGTGAGCGCGACCGCGCCGAGCACGCCCGCCGACCACAGAACCCAGATCAGCGGCGAACCCTGAACCAGGGTGAACAGCGTCCACACGCCGGGTGCCAATTCGCGCACCGGGATGGCGCCCTCGTGGCCGAAGAATGGTTCGAGGATGGGGATGAGTGACAGCATCCAGAGGGTCGCGAGGAACCCGAAGGCAATGCGGAGGACCTCGACGGGGGCCGTGGACCGCGGGGCGAACCAGAAGCGGTCCCACCCGTGGCGCAGACGGGTCCAGGGCCGGGTCATCGCTGACTCACCGGCACGGTGAAGAAGGGGATGTCCCGCCACGTTCCGCCACTGGGCTCCGGGCTTCCTGGTGGGGGGTTCGCGTGGTTGACGCGCACCAACGTCACGCGCACCGGCTGGTGCCCGGTGGCGCGGTCCTGGTCCGCGATCCACCCCGCGAAGGCCGTGCGCTCTCGCTCCGCCGCGCGCTTCTTCCACAGCTGCTCGCCGTACTTGCGCCAGCGGTAGTCCCAGTACTCGGCGAGCCCGTCGCTGCCCTCCAGCGGGTAGACACCGACGGTGCCGTCCACGCGGTCGACGCGTGCCACGACCAGGTTCGTCGTGCGGGGCGGACTCGGGGCGAAGACGCCCCACGCCTGGTCGAGACCGGTCACCAGCAGGAAGGGCCGGGTCAGGTCGAGCAGCCCGTTCTTGATCTCCGACTTCGGGGCGGTGCTGGCGAGCATCCCCAGCAGGGTCAGCACGATGAGCGCCGAGATGCCGAAGTACTTGCCGCGGCTCATCGGGGCCGGTTCGTCGACGTCCTCAGCAACCGGCTCCGGGGTCTCCGGCTCCTGGGTCGTCGTCTCCATGCTCCCCGACCTCTCACGCAGGCGTGTCGTTCTGGAGAGGAATCGGTGGAACGCGCTGAGCGTTACGGAGCAGTTGTCGTCACGGTTCACCTCATCGATCGCTGAGGTGTCGCTACGGTGTGCGCCGTGATCGCGCCGCGAGTCCGGGCCTGTGCCCTGGTCGTCCTGCTGGCCGCGCTCACCGCGCTGCTCGCCCCGGTGGCCTCGGCCCACGAGTCCACCCCGGTCGGCGTCCAGCGCATCGAGCTCTCGCTCGGTGCGCGCACGCTCGCCCTCACGATCACCGCGCCACCCGAGGGCGGCGGGCGCATGCCGGTGGTGGTGCTCCCGCGCGGCGAGGCGCCCCCGGGTGACGTCACGCTCGCGGCCGTCCGCCCGGGCGAGGGCCCGGCGACGGCGCCGGTCGTCGCGCCCGGGGCGCCCGTCGGGCAGCCGCACGAGGTCGTCCTGACCGCCGACGGGGTCGGCGCCTGGGAGATCGCGGTCGCCGACGGCGCGACCGTCGCCCGGATCCCGATCACGGTCGCCGCCCCCGCCCCGACTCCCGGGTGGGTGTGGGCCGTGCGGATCGGCGCGGTGCTCGGCGTCGTCGCCCTGATCGCGGCCCTGGCCCCGAGCGTGCGGCAGCGTCCCCGCCTGGCCCTCGCGCTCGGCGCGGCCGCGATCGTCGGCCTGACGATCGCCGCGACCGCCGTGGCGACGGCGCCGGCGACCTCGGCGGCCGCCACGCCGGCCGCGGCGCCGGTGGACCCGGCGGCGGCGCCGGCCGGGGGCCACGCGGGTCACGGTGGCGGCGCGTTGCCGGCCACGGCTGGGACGCCCGCATCGGACATGTCGGCCATGGGTCCCGGAGCCGTCGTCGTCACGGCCCGGACCGGCCCCGGCGCGCAGGCCGGCGCCCCGACCGATCTCGAGCTCGACCTCACCGACGGCTCCACCGGCGCCGCGGTGGACGACCTCACGATCCACGACGACGCCCTGATCCACCTCGCGGTGATCGGCCCGGACGGGCGGCTGGCGCACGTCCACCCGGTCCGGATCGCTCCCGGTCGCTACGTGGTCCGCGTGCAGCCGGCGACCGGCGGGCGCTACGGCGTCTTCGCCGAGATGGAGCGCGCCGGGGACGGCGGCCACCAGGTCGCCCGCACGGCGTTCGACGTGGGCGGGCCCGCGGCTCCGGCGACCCCGGCCGCCCCGGGCGCGGGGGTCCGCGAGGTCGCCGGCACGGACGCCGAGGTGATCGCCCCGGCCGCCGTCGCCGGTCGGCCCACCCGCGTCTCGGTCGCCTTCACCGGGGGCGGTGGCGCCCCGGTGACCGATCTCCAGGGCTGGCTGGGCATGGGGGGCCACCTGATGCTGCTCGGTCCCGGTCTGCGTGGCGTGCCCGACCCGGGCGATCCCGCGTCGGCGTTCGGGCACGTCCACGACATGGGCGCGGCGGGACCCGCCGGCACGTACGGCCCGCAGGTCGGCTTCGACTACACCTTCCCGCGCGCCGGCCGCTACGCGCTGTGGGTCCAGGTGCAGCGCGACTGGCAGATCATCACTGTGCCGGTGACGGTCGACGTGGCCCCCGCGGCGGCGCCGACGCCGTGATCACCGCACCGCGAACCGGCGCACGAGGCGACGCTGGCGGTGGGCGAAGAAGGCGACCAGGACCGGTCGCAGCACCGGCCCCGCCCACCTCAGGAGGGCCCGCGGCTCGAAGGTCACGCGGTCGGTGATCGTCGTGGCGCCGTTCGGAGCGGGTGCCACGGTCCGCTCGTGGACCCAGCGGCGCATCGAGGCCATCGTCGACTCCTCGAGGAAACGTCGCCCCGGCTCGAGCTCGGTGATCACGAGATCGTCGTGGTCGAACGGGACGACCCCGAACAGTCGCAGCCGGGCGCGTCCGAGGGGCTCGCCCACACGGACGGCCTCGATGCTCCGGACGTCCGCGTCCCGGGGGAACGACATCGTCATCCACGGCCGCATCTCGTCGTTGATGCCCTCCGGGGTGACCACCCGCCGCCACACGACGCCGGTGTCGGCGGGGACGAGCGAGGACAGCACGAAGGCCCACACCCCGCCCATCCTCGGGATGTGACGCTCGCCGTCTCGGCGGGGGTGACCCGGCGTGAGAGCGTGCGTGCCGTGCGGACGGTGCAGGTGGTCGGGATCGGGCTGGGCGACCCGGGTCAGCTGACCCTGGACGCGGTGGAGGCGCTCGGCGGGGTCGACGTGGTGGTGCTCCTGCACAAGCCCGGGCCCGCCGACGAGCTGACCGCGATCCGGGCGGCGATCGTCCAGCGCTTCGCGCCCCAGGCCCGGGTGGTCGAGCGCGACGACGCCGTGCGCGACCGTGCCTCCGCCGACTACGAGGGCGCCACCGAGCGCTGGCGCGACGAGCGCGCGGCCCTCTACGAGCAGACCCTGCTCGACGAGGTGCCCGACGGCGGCTCCTGCGGCCTGCTCGTGTGGGGCGACCCGGCGATCTACGACGGCACCGTCGAGATGCTCCACCGCCTCGACGCCCGCGGCCGGGTGGACCTCGACTGGCGGGTGGTGCCCGGTCTCGGGGCGCCGTCGGTGCTGGCCGCGGCTCACCGCACGACGCTGACCCGCACCGCCCGCGCCGCGACGATCACACCGGCGCGACGCGTCCTCGACGACAGCGTGGACTCCGGCGAGGCCGACCTCGTCGTCATGCTCGACGGGTCGAAGGCGCACGGGCTCGAGCACCTGCCCGACGACGCGACCGTCTACTGGGGCGCCTACGTGGGCACCGGCGACGAGGTGCTGATCTCGGGACGCGTCGGCGACGTGCGCGAGGAGATCCTCGCGGCCCGCATCGAGCACCGGGAGCGCAAGGGCTGGCTGATGGACACCTACCTGGTGCGCCGCGCGTAGGTCTGTTCCGGGGGCCGCAGGTTCCGCGCGGGTGCCCCGCCCAGGGTGCGCAGCCACCGGGCGATGTCGTCCGCCCCGCCCTGGACGGCGGCGTCCAGGGGCGTCCCGTCGTACGAGGGCTGGCAGCGGTTCAGCTCCGCCCCGTGCCGCAGGAGGATCTCCGCGCACTCCCGGTGCCCGTGGCGACAGGCGCTCCAGAAGGCGACGTCGATCTCGTCCCAGCCCGGCGTGGGGGAGACGTGCAGGAGCGCGGTGACGGTGTCGTCGAGACCCGTCGCCGCGGCGTCGACGAGGGTGACTGGCTTCACACGACGTCAGTGTGGGTGATCGAGGCCGGGCTCGCGAATCGGCGGCACACAACCGGCCGCCCCGAGCGAACGCAGGTTCCACCGCCCGCCGCGTCCGGTGAGCACGGCGAGGGTGAGCGGGGCCACGTCCACGCGCCACGCCCCGGCCGGTCCGGCCCCGAGCGCGTGGGCGACGGCGGCCCGGACGACGGGCGGGTCGACGACGGCGAGGCCGACGGAGCGTTCCTCGCCCGGCAGACCGTCCATCCAGCCGGCGACCCGGTCGACGAGGGCCCGCAGTGATTCGCCCCCGGGCGGCCCCGCCTCGGCGTCGATCATCCAGGCCTGCAGCGCGGCGGGGTCCCCGGCGGCCAGGTCGGCGGGGGACCGTCCGGCCCAGGCCCCGGGATCGGGCCCGGTCGGGGCGTCGGCGTCGGGCTCCCGGCCCGGCAGCGCGAGCGCCGTCGTCTCCCGACACCGGGCCGACGGCGCGCACCACAGGAGGTCCGGCTCCCGGAGACGTCCCGCGAGCTCGCCCGCGGTGCGCCGGCCTCCGGCGTCGAGCGGCTCGTCGCGTGGGAAGCGGGCGGCCCGGGAGGCCTCGGTGGCGGCGTGGGCGAGCAGGTGCAGTCGCACGGGTGCTTCCTAACTGCTGGTCCGGGTCTCGCGCACGAGGGCCACCACGACGGCGAGCAGCACGAGCCCGGTGGCCGGGGCGATGATCGTCCACGGCGCGCGCTCGACGTAGGCCAGGGAGTCCGCGAGCACCGCGCCCCACTCCGGCGAATCGGGCGCCGCACCCAGGCCGAGGAAGCTCAGCGCGGCGATCCCGAGCGCGGCGTGCGGCACCCGCGCCAGCCCGTGGCGCATCACCGGTCCGACGACCGCGGGCAGCACGTGACGCCGGGCGACGCGGGCGGGCGACGCACCGGCCAGGACCGCGGCCCGGACGTAGCCCGAGACGCGGGCCTCGGCGGCGAGCGTCCGCGCGTGTACGGCGAGGGGCACCCAGCCGACCGCCGCGACGGCGATCGCCGCGCCGAGCAGGCCGGGCCCGGCGATCGCGGCGACGACGAGCCCGACGACGACGGGCGGCAGCGCGTTGAGCACGTCCGCCGCCCCGGCGCGGGTCGACCGCGCCCCGACGCCGATGAGCAGGCCGACGACCAGGCACGCCGCGGTCACCGCGACCGCGGTGCCGACCGTGAGCAGGGCGCCGTGCGCGACCCGGGCCCACAGGTCGCGGCCGAGCGCGTCGGCACCCAGCGGCGCCGACCACGACGGCGCGGCGAGCCGGCGCCCCTCGACCACGGCCGACGGGTCGCGGGGCAGGCCGGCCAGCACGACCGCGGCGAGCACCCCGGCCGCGGCCCACGGGGCCCAGGAGCTCCCTCGTCCACCGGGAAACGGCACGCCCGCCGGGAGCTCGCCGCCCGAGCGCGCCGGCCCGAGCAGCGCCCGGTGGGCGAGCACCCCGACGCCGCCGAGGCCCAGCCCGAGCAGCACCAGCAGCATCACGGCGGCCTGGGCGACGGGCAGGTCCTGGGCGAGCACGGCGTCCAGCGCGGTCGAACCGACGCCGGGCACGCCGAAGAGCTGCTCGACGGCGACGGCGCTCCCGAGCAGGCCGACGACCAGCAGCGCGATCTGGGGCACCGCCGTGGCCACCGCCCGCCGGGCGACGCCGAGCGCGATCGTCGCCGGCGTCGTGCCCCACGAGCGCCACGTGCGCACCCACGGCTCGGCCAGCGCCGATTCCGTCGCCGACGACAGCATCCGCGCGAGCAGGCCGCCCGCGGGCAGGCCGAGCGCGAGCGCCGGGAGCACGAGGTGCGCCGGACCGGAGAACCCCGTGCTGGGCAGCAGACCCCACGCGACGGCGACGACGGCGACGAGCACGGCGCCCAGCGCGATCTCGGGCACCGCACCCAGCACCGAGGCGAGGACGGCGGAGCCGCGTCCGGCGTCGCCGGTCCCGCGGCGGACCGACCGCGACACGCCCGGCGCGAGCAGACCGAGCGCCGCGACGGCGGCGACGACCGCGGCCGCGACGGCCAGCGTCAGCGAGACCCCGATCGCCGTGAGCACCTCCGGGGCGACCGGGCCCCGCGAGACCCACGAGGTGCCGAGGTCGCCGGTCAGCACCCCGCCGAGCCAACCGAGCGCCCCGCCGACCGGGTTCGTCGGCAGGTCCAGCTCGGCGCGCAGGGCGTCGAGCGTGGCCGGGTCGACCCCGCGCTCGGGGTAGCGGGTCCGCAGGACGGTCGCGGCGGGATCGGAGTCCCACAGCCACGGCAGCGCGGCGAGCACGACGGTCAGCACCACCACCGCGAGGCCGGCGGAGGCCCAGGGCAGGAGGCGCCGAGCGGCGGTCATCGCCGGGTGGAACCGGTGATCAGGAACTGCTCGTCCGGGTCCTCGGCCACCCCGGTCACGCCGGCGCCCACGCCGACCCGCGCGCGCTCGGTGACGTGCGGGACGACCGCGTCGGCTTCGAGCACCCGGCCCTCGACCTCGAGCGCGGCGCGTCGCCGGGCCTCGACGTCGCTGGCCGCCGCGCCCGTCGCGAGGAGCGCGTCGGTGGCGGGATCGCAGTAGCGGGCCTGGTTGTAGCTGCCGGCGCACGAGAAGTCGCTGGCCAGGTAGCCCACCGGGTCGCCGGTGTCGAGCTGCTGCGAGCGGCTGATGATCACCGCGTCGAAGGCGCCGGTACCGAGCCGGGCCTCGAACGCCGAGCTCTCGAGCACGGTGACGTCGACGGTGAACCCGCCGCGACGCAGGGCGTCGGCGTCGGCCGCGGCGATCTCGGGGAGCTCGGCGCGGTCGGAGTAGGTCGCGAGGCGGATTCGCTGCCCGGCGACCGCACCAGGGGCCGTCACGGGATGCGGGGGACGGGCGCCTGCCCAGGGGGTGGCCGGACCGAACAGGCCGGCGGCGGCGTCCGCGCGCCCCTCGTAGATCGTGCCGGCGACGTCGACGGCACCGATCGCGGTACGGGCCGCGGCACGCACCCCGGGGTCGGCGAACACCGGCGACCGCTGGTCGAGGTACACCGCGACGCTGCGCGGCAGCGGGACGCCGACCACCTGCTGCGGCGGCGCGATCGCGGCCACCTGCGAGACCGGGATCGCCTCCGCGACGTCCAGCTCCCCGGCCCGCAGGCCGTTGGCGCGGGCGACGCCGTCGGCGAGGAAGCGCGCGTCGATGCCGGGCGCGGCCACCGGGCCGCGCCACGACCTCGGGTTGGCGTCGAGGGCGGCCCCGGTGGAGCTGTCGACGCGGGTGAGCACGAACGGACCGGTGCCGGCGCGGACGGGGCTCGGGCGGGTGGGGTCGGCGTAGGCGCCGGGCGCGAGGATCACGAGCTCCGGCGACGCCAGGCGCTGGGGGAGCACCGGGTCGGGCGCGGGTGTCGTCACCACGACGCCGTCGGGGCCGTCGGCCCGCGCGGTGAGGGCCGGTCCCGTCCCGGCGAGCGAGGCCAGCGCGCGGGGCGTCGGGGTGGCCGCGGCGGCGCGGGTGAGGCTGCCGACGACCGCGTCCGGGGTCAGCGGCGAGCCGTCGTGGAAGGTGACGCCGGGACGCACGGTGAAGCGCCACTCCGTGGGCGCGACCCGGGTCCAGGCCGTCGCGAGCGCCGGCGTCGGCGTGCCGCCCTCGAGGACCACCAGCGGCTCGGTGACGCCGAGCCGTGTGGCGAGCGTCGCCTCGTTGCCGTACGGCGAGAGGCCCGACGTGGGCGGGAAGGACAGACCCACCCGCAGCCGGCCGTCGGCGGCGTCGCCGCCCCCGGATCCGCTGAAGCAGCCGGTGAGGGCGAGACCGAGGACGGCCAGGAGGACGGCCAGCCGGCGGGTCATCGGGAGTTCCTCTCGGCGGGGGTCAGGGGCGGGTCGGGCTGCAGGGCGGGGACGCGGCGCACGAGGATGCCCATGACGACGGCGCTGGCCAGGGGCAGGGCGGCGGTGACGGCCCACGGCAGGGCGGGCGGGCCCCCGGCCTCGAGCAGGGCGCCGAGCAGGGCGCTCCCGCCGAGCACGGCGAGGCCGCCGCCCGAGGCGAGCACGCCGAAGTACGCGCCGAGGCGCCGTTCGCCGGCGAGGCGGCCGACGGCGTCCTGCGCCACCGGTACGACGGTCATCTGCCCGAGCGTCAGCAGCACGACGAAGACGACCGCGGGCACCGGGCCCGCCGTCCCGAGCCCGATGAGCACGGCGGTCGCCGCGAAGGCGAGGGCGAGCACGCCGAACCCCCCGGGCAGCGCGCGGGCACCGAGACGGCGGCGCACCAGCGCGGCCAGCGGGATCTGCCCGAGCACCACGAGCACCGCGGACAGGACGAAGAGCAGGCCGAGCAGCCCGCCCGCCCCGACGCGCTCCAGCTCGACGGGCAGCGTGAGGTAGAGCTGGTTGTAGCTGAGCAGCCAGGTCGAGTAGGACGCGGTGAACGCGAGGAACGCGGGGTTGCGCAGCACCTCGCCCCACCCCGCGAGCACGGGCTCACCGGCGTGCGCCGCCGGCCGTCGCGGCATCCCGCGGGCGAAGGCGACGAGGACGACGACGAACACCCCGGCCGCGGCGAGCGCGGTGGCCGCGAAGTCGACGGTCAGCAGCAGCGACCCGAGCACCGGGCCGAGGACGACGCCGACCTCGCCGGCGACGCCGAACATCGCGAACGCCTCGCTACGCGTCGGCCCGTCCTCGCGCTCCAGCTCCCCGGCGCGCCGGGCCAGCTCGGCCTCGACGGCCGGGGAGAACAGGGCCGCGGCGAAGCCCGTCGCGACCGTCCCGGCGACGAGCAGGACCGCGCCGTCGGCCAGTGCGAGGAGCAGGAACCCGAGGATCCGCACGACGAACCCGGTGAGCGCGACCGGGCGGGTGCCGAAGTGGTCGGCGAGCGCGCCGCCGAGGAAGAACAGACCCTGCTGGCTGAACGTGCGCAGGCCGAGCAGGAGCCCGACGAGTGCGCCGCCGAGCCCGAGGTCGCGGGTGAGGTGCAGCGCGAAGAACGGCAGCACCAGATAGAAGCCGGTGTTGAAGGCGAGCTGACCGAGCACGATCAGCCGGATCGGGCCGGGCAGCTCGGAGAGCCGTCCGAGCACCGACCAGCGGCGCAGCAGGGCCCTCATCCGACTCCCACCCCGAGCACGGCGCCGAGCAGGACACGGGTGGCGTCGGCGGCGGGACGCGCGAACACCGCGGCGATCGGGCCGGTCTCGACGACCCGTCCCGCGTCCAGCACCGCGACGTCGGCGCAGAGCCGCGACGCGATGCCGAGGTCGTGGCTCACGAGCAGCAGCTGGGTCCCCGACGCCCGGGTGAGGTCGCCGACGAGCGCCACCAGGCGGCGCCGGGTCGTGGGGTCGACGGCGCTGAACGGCTCGTCGGCGATCAGGACGTCCGGACGCGGCGCGAGCGCGCGGGCCAGGGCGATGCGCTGGCGCTCGCCGCCGGAGAACGCGGCGGGCCGGCGTTCGGCGACGGCCGGGTCGAGGCCGACGGCGTCGAGGAGCTGGGCGACCCGGGCCCCGTGGTCGCCGTCGACGCCCAGGCACTCGAGGGGTTCGCGGATGCTCGCGCCGACGGGCAGCCGCGGGTCGAGCGAGCTGCCGGGGTCCTGGGGGACGACGCCGACCGAGCGCCGCAGGGCTCCCGGCGAGCGGGGAGACACCGCCTCGCCGCGGAACCGGACCTGGCCCGTGTCCGGCGCCTCGAGGGCGAGCAGCAGCCGCAGCAGCGTCGACTTGCCCGAGCCGGAGGCCCCCACGATCGCGAGGTCGCGCCCGACGGGGACGGCGAGGTCGACCCCGTCGAGCGCCGTGCGCGCCACCCGGCGCCACGGCCGGTCGCCGGGCACGGAGTAGCGGCGAACCACACCCTCGAGCGCGAACGTGGCCGTCATGCCCGCACCTCCGGCACCGACAGCCGCGCGGCCTCCACCAGCTCGCGCGTGACCTCGTGCTCCGGCGCGGCGAGGACCTCGGGCACGGTGCCGGACTCGACGACGCGCCCGCCGGCGAGCACCACCACGTGTTCGCACACCGCGGCGAGCACCCCGAGGTCGTGGGTGACGAGGAGCAGCGCGGTCCCGGCGGCGGCCAGGGAGCGGTCGACCCGGTCGAGCAGGGCGCGGGCCACGGGCGGGTCGAGCGCGGCGGTCGGCTCGTCGGCCACGAGCAGACGGGGCCGGCAGGCCAGCGCGGCGGCGAGGGCGACCCGCTGACGTTGCCCGCCGGAGAGCTGCGCAGGACGGGCCCGCGCCAGCTCGGCGGGCAGGTCGACCTCGGCGAGGAGCTCGGCCGTCCGCGCCCGGGCCCCGGCGCGGTCGAGTCCCTGGTGGCGACGCAGCGGCATGGCGAGCTGGCGGCCGACCGGCAGCAGCGGGTGCAGGGCCACCGCGGAGTCCTGGGCGACGAGCGCGACGCCGCTCCCCCGGACGTCGGCGAGCGCGGGCTCGGACGCGCCGACCAGCTCGGTGCCCGCGACGCGCACGCTGCCGGTCGCCGTCGCCCCGGGGGGCATCAGGCCGGCGACGGCGGCGGCGGTCAGGGACTTGCCCGCGCCCGACGGCCCGACGAGGCCCCACCGCTCGCCGTCCCCGATCCGGAGGGCGAGACCGTCGACCCCGGGAATCCCGCCGACGAGCACCCGGAGATCACGGATCTCGACGATCGCGGAGGTCGACATCGGCCGAGACCCTATGCCAGCTCTGGGGAGGTGCGAGCTGTGCGTTACAACGCAACCACGCAGAAGCATGTCTGCATCCGTTGCCAACTAGATGCAGTAGACAAGGTGGGAGCGCCCGCCCCCGGGGTGTGGCACGCGCTGCTCAGGAGACATACCTCATCACCTGCTGAGGTGTTGACGATCGTTGCGCGAGCCACCTACGTTCGCAACCGTCGCCGCCCGGTGTGGACGGCGACGTCGTCGTGCGCATCGAGGAGAACCCTGTGACCACTGCCGGTGCCGTCGCCCGCGCCAAGGCCACCGCCGTCCCCGCGTCGGAGACCCTGCCCTGGCTGATCAGTGCCGTCCTCGTCGGACTGGCGCTCTACTTCTTCATCGGCATCGACCAGGGCGCCGTCTCGGTCTTCGGCGACACGAGCTACGTCCACGAGCTCGTCCACGACGCCCGTCACTTCCTCGGCTTCCCCTGCCACTGAGTCCGGCTCGGTCGGCACCGGAGTCCCGAGGGAGGAGAGGGTCCTGATGGAGGCACGCTCGTTCGTGCTCCGTGGCGTCATCGCCGGCGGCGTTGCCGGGCTCGTCGCCTGGCTGTTCGCGCTCGTGTTCGCCGAGCCGCAGATCAACGCCGCGATCGCCTACGAGGAGGGTCGCGGCGAGGCCGAGGAGGCCCTGGCCGTCGCGGGCGGGGCGGCCCCGGCCGGCGGTGGCGAGGAGGAGATCGTCAGCCGTGGCGTCCAGGCCACCCTCGGGGTCGGCATCGGGATGGTCGGCATCGGGATCGCCGTCGGCCTGCTGTTCGCCGTCGCGTACACGCTGCTGCACGGCCGGGTGGCCCTGCGGCCGCGGGTGCTCGCGCTCCTGGTGGCCGGCGCCGGCTTCCTGACGATCTACGCGACGCCGTTCGTCAAGTACCCGGCCAGCCCGCCGGCGGTGGGCAGCGACGAGACCATCGGCGACCGCACCGCGCTGTACCTGGTGATGGTGATCGGCTCGCTGGTGTTCCTCGCCGCCGCGGTCGCCGTCACCCGGCTGCTGCGGGAGCGCCTCGGGACGTGGAACGCCGTCCTGGTCGGCGGTGTCGTGTACGTCGCCCTCGCGGGGATCCTGATGTCGGTGCTGCCGGGTCTCGGCGAGCTGACGATCAACGTCGTCGAGAGCGGCCCGCGGGTCACCGAGACGCCACTGCCGCTGCGGGACGCCTCGGGGGCGATCCTCTACCCGGGCTTCGACGCCGACGTCCTCTACCACTTCCGCGTCGCGTCCTTCACTGCGCAGGCGCTGCTGTGGGGCGTCCTCGGTCTCGTGTTCGGCGGCCTGGTGGAGCGCCGGCTCGCCAAGAACGAGACCGCCGGCCGGGCCCCGGAGGCCTCCGCGGTCTGAGTCGAGCCGTTCGACCCGTCGGCCCCGGCCCTCGCCCCGCGCGAGGTCCGGGGCCGACGTCGTCCACGCAGGAGGCGCTAGCCGAACGCGCGGACCACGCCCGCGACGGACGCGCACACGATGAACCCCAGCGCGATCGGCAGGAGCGTCGCCACGGCCGTCCAGCGGGCGCTGCGGGTCTCCTTCCAGATCGTCAGCACCGTCGTGCTGCAGGGGTTGTGCAGCAGGGTGAACAGCATGAGGTTCACGGCGGTGAGCAGCGTCCAGCCGCCGGTGGTGACGAGCACGGAGCCGACGGCGGCGTCGTCGCCCAGCTCGAGCATCACGCCGGGCGCCGCGCCGACGGTGTTCGCGCCGAGCGTCAGGGTCAGCATGATGATCGTCGGGATGATGATCTCGTTGGCGGGCACGGCCACGAGGTAGGCCAGCAGGATCACGCCGTTGAGGCCCAGCACCCAGCCGAGCGGCTCGAGGGCGTTCACGAGGTGCGCGGCGAGGCTCGCGTCGCCGAGGTGGACGTTGCCGATCAGCCAGATCACCGCGCCGGCCGGCGCCGCCATCATCAGCGCGCGCTTCAGGACCTTGAGCGTGCGGTCGACGATGCTGGTCCAGAGCGTGCGCCAGAGCTGCGGCGGCCGGTAGGGCGGCAGCTCCAGGGAGTACACCGAGCTCTCGCCGCGCAGCACCGTGCGCGAGAGCGTCCACGACACCGCGAGCGTGACGCCGATGCCGAGGATGACGACGGCGACGACGCTGCCGGCCGCGACGAGCCCCGCGAGCCCCGGCGGCACCACGGCCCCGACGAAGATCGTCCCCATCAGGATCAGGGTCGGCCAGCGTCCGTTGCAGATGCTGAAGTTGTTGGTGATGATCGCGATCAGCCGCTCGCGGCGGCTGTCGATGATCCGCGTCGCGGTGACGCCGGCGGCGTTGCAGCCGTAGCCCATCATCATCGTGAGCGCCTGCTTGCCGTGCGCCCCGGACCGCGCGAAGAGCCGGTCGAGGTTGAACGCGACGCGCGGCAGGTAGCCGAAGTCCTCGAGCAGCGTGAACAGCGGGAAGAAGATCGCCATCGGCGGCAGCATCACCGCGACCACCCACGCGGTGGCGAGGTAGACGCCGTCGACGAGCAGACCGGTGACGAACGCCGGCGCCCCGGCCGCGACGAAGACGTCGCGCAGCCAGGCGTGGCCGTTCTCGACCAGCAGGACGTAGAGAAGGTCCGAGGGCACCGCCGCGCCGGCGATGGTGAACCAGAAGACGCCGAAGAACAGGACGCCCATGGCGACGAAGCCCCACACGCGGTGGGTGAGGATGCGGTCGAGCGCCCGGTCGAGGGTGAGGCGCGCGCGGGCGTCGTCGCGGTCGACGCTGGTGGACGCGAGCCGGGCGGCGTCGGTGTAGAGGGACTCGACGACGCGGTCGCCGACGTCGTCGGGCAGCGCGCGGCGCAGCCGGGCCGCCTCGTCGAGGAGGTCGCTGCTCATCCCGCGCGCTCCACGGGGGCCGCCGGGGTGGCCAGCTCGCCGAGCGTCCCGTCGCGGACCGCGGCCTCGATGCCCGGGTCGCCCTCGAGCAGGCGCAGGGCCACCCACCGGGCGTTGGGCACGCCGGGGAACTGTCCGGCGACGCGGCCGGCGAGGTCGGCCACCGCCTCCTCCAGCGCCGGGTCCTTGTGCACGAGGCGCAGGGGCGCCGGCGCGTCCCGGGTGCCCGCGACCTGCGCGATCGCCGCGAGCAGCTCCGGGATGCCCTCGTTGCGGCGCGCGGCCATCGGGACGACGGGGACGCCGAGCTCGCGGGTCAGGTGCCGGGCGTCGACCGTGAGGCCGTGGCGTCGCGCCTCGTCGACGAGGTTCAGGGCGACGACGACGCGTCCGGTGATCTGGCGGATCTGCAGCACCAGCGGGAGGTTGCGCTCGAGGCGCGTCGCGTCGACGACCACCACGACGACGTCGGGCCGCCCGAAGAGCAGCGCGTCGCGGGCGACGTCCTCGTCGGCGCTGGTGGACAGCAGCGAGTAGGTGCCGGGCAGGTCGACGATCCGGTAGCGGGCACCGCCGTAGGTGAAGCCGCCCTCGGCGCGCGCCACCGTCTTGCCCGACCAGTTGCCGACGTGCTGGCGCAGGCCGGTCAGCGCGTTGAAGACGGTGCTCTTGCCGGTGTTCGGGTTGCCCGCGAGGGCGACGACGTGGTCGTGGCGTCCCGGCGCGAGCCCGAGCCGGGCGAGCCGGGCCCCGCCGCTCGACAGCGCGCAGGAGGCGCAGCCCGGGGCCGCGTCGTGGGAGTCGTGGGTGTCCTGCGCCGGGCGGGGCCGCGGCGTCGGGAGGTCCTCGGTGCCCCCTCCCGGGCCGCCCACGGTCAGCGGTCCTCGAGCTCGACGTGCACCGTGCGGGCCTGGTGGCCGCGGAGCACCACGAGGGTGCCGCGCACCTCGTAGGCCGTGGGGTCGCCCAGCGGGCTGCGGAGCTCGGCGCTGATCGAGACCCCGGGCAGCAGGCCGAGGTCCATGAGCCGGCGGCGCTCGGCGCCCCGGGTGTCCAGGGCGGTCACCACACCACGCCGGTCGCGAGGCATCTCGTCGAGCGTCATGCCACCACCTCGGGGTCCGGCGGCGACTTCGCCGCGCTGGAGACTGAAAGTTCGGCTGGCCGAACTCTACGTCGCCTGCGCCCGGTGGAACACCCCTTCGACGACATCGTCGACCCACAACGAGTCGGCGAGCTCCGGCCCGAGGTCGATCTCGCGTCCGGCGTCCGCCGCCGTCCCGTCCGAGACCCGCACCAGGAAAGGTCCGCCGAACGGGCGGCGGGAGACGAGCTCCAGGCGCACCTCGAGCGCGATCGACTGCTCGCGCAGCCAGGTGAGCATCGCGGGCTCGGTGTCGTCGACGCGGACGAGCCGGCCGTGGTCGCCGGGCTCGAGCGTGGCGAACCGGCGGCCGGAGAAGGTGGCGACGGTGCCGTCGGCGGCCGGGATCGGATCGCCGTGCGGGTCGAAGCGCGGGTGGCCCAGCCGGGCGTCCATGCGGTCGAGCAGCGTCGGCGACACGTGGTGCTCGAGCACCTCGGCCTCGTCGTGCACCTCGTCCCAGCCGTAGCCCAGCTCGCGGACGAGGTAGGTCTCGAGGAGCCGGTGCCGGCGCAGGACGTCCAGCGCGGCGCTCGTGCCGTCGGCGGTGAGCCGCACCCCGCCGTAGGGCCGGTGCTCGATGAACCCCTGCTCGGCCAGCTTGCGCAGCATGCCCGAGACGGAGGACGCGCCGACCCCGAGACGCCGGGCGAGGCCGGTCGTCGTGGCCGGGCCCTCGCCGCGCTCGTCGCAGGCGTAGATGGCCTTGATGTAGTCGTCGACCGCCACCGTGCGCTGCGCGGCCGGTCCGGTCATGCCCTGAGCGTAGCCGGGGGCGGCGCGGTTCAGAGGGTCGCTCATTGCCGTCACCGCGCCGTCACAGGCCCCGCCTGCCCTCGGACCAGTGCGCCTTGGTGGCCACGGCGCGCCGGGGGAGGCCGAACTCGGTGCGGATCCGGCGGCGGAGCAGGTCGATCGTCCCGACGTGCCCGGCGAGGCAGGCCTGCTCGGGCGGGGGCTCGTTCTCGCGGACGAGGTCGTCGGCGTGCACGCCGAGCCAGGAGTCGAGCGCGCTGCCGGGGGCGGCCCCGGTGACGACGACAGCGAGGCTCGGGACGAGGGCGGCGGCCGCGGCGACGTCCTCGGCGGGCACCTCCACCGCGCCGCTCGCGTCGCGCGAGGTCGGCATCAGCGCGGCGAACAGCCCGAGGGCGGTGGCGTCGCCGAGGAAGAGCTCGCGGCGGTCGGGCTCACGACGCAGGCCGCCGCCGGGGCCCATCACGCCGACCTCGGAGCCGACGCCCAGCCCGGCGAGCCACGCCGTCCCCGGCGCGTCCCCGTGGCGGACGAACACGACGTCGAACCGCCCGCTGTCGGGATCGACGTCGGCGGGGGTGTAGTGCCGGAACTCGCGGTCGCCGACCCGGAACTCGACCTCCTGGCCGCGGACCCAGGAGCGTCCCCGCCAGGGCGGACCGGCGAACCCGACCCGGACCAGGCCGGGGGAGAGCTCGGTGATCTCGACGACGGTCGCGGGCCGTCCGAACCAGCGCTCGGCGCGGGCGGCGAGGGGAGCGGGGAGCGAGGGCACGTAGGTGAGGCTAGCCTTACTTGCTGGTCGCCGACAGCTATCCTCGCGTGTCATGGGTGACGTGCTGGACCGGGCCCGGGACGTGGCTGCCGACGTGCTGCTCCCCGCGGCCGACGAGGTCGACGCGACCGCGACGATCCCGGAGGGCCACTTCCGCGCCCTGGCCGACGCCGGGCTCTACGGGCTGGCGGCCCCGCCCGAGCTCGGCGGGCCGGACGTCGGGTTCGAGGACTTCCTCGGCATCGTCGAGACCCTCGCCGGCGCCTGCCTCGCCACGACCTTCACGTGGATGCAGCACCACGGCGTGGTGCGCGGGCTGGCCGGCACCACGAACGCCGCCCTGCGCGAGCGCCACCTCGCCGGCGCCGTGCGGGGCACAACCCGCTGCGGGGTGGCCTTCGCCGGCGCGATCCCGCAGCCGCCGAAGCTGTGGGCGACGCGGGTGGACGGCGGCTGGCGGCTCGACGGCGTGGCGCCGCTGGTCACCGGCTGGGGCATCGTCGACCTGCTGCTGGTCTCCGCCCGGGACGCGGCGACGGCCGACGCCCACGACGACGAGGCCGAGGACGACGCCGACGACCGGGCCCGCGTGGTGTCCGTCCTCGTCCCCGCGCGGCCCGCCCCCGGCGTCACCGTGCACCCCCTCGACCTCGCCGCGGCCGACGGGAGCCGGACCGTCCGCCTCGACGTCGACGGCTGGTCGGTGGGCGACGACGCGGTGGTGGCGACGCCCACGCGCGCCGAGTTCCTCGCGGCCCGCCACGCCGGCGCGCGGGTCAACGGCTGCCTCGCGCTGGGGGTGGCCCGGCGGTGCGCCGCGCTCGTCGAGGAGGCCGGCGAGCCGGGGGTCGCGGAGGCGCTGCGCAAGGCTCTCGACGCCGCACGGGACGACCTCGACGCGGGGCTCGCCGACGCCGCCCGCCTGCCGGCCGCGCGCGCCGCCGCCTCGGAGCTGGCGGTGCGCGCGGCCGCGACGCTGACTGTCGCGGTGGGCAGCCGCGCGATCGTCGGGCGCCACCCGGCCCGGCGGCTGGCCCGCGAGGCGGCGTTCACCCTCGTCGCCGCCGGCCGTCCCGAGATCCGCGCCGAGCTGCTGGGTGCGCTACCGCGCACGTGAGCACTTCGAAGTGCTCCGGTACCTCGAAGTGCTCACATGCCGCAGGCACACGACGACCCCCCGGCCCGAGGGCTCGAGGGGTCGTCGCGCGCCGCGCGGCGGACGCTTGTCGGAACGATCACCGCGCGAGATCGGGGGTGTCAGACGATCGAGACGCCCTGCGCCTTCTCGTAGCGCTGGGCGGCGTCGGCCCAGTTCACGACGTTCCACCAGGCCTTGACGTAGTCCGGCTTGACGTTCAGGTAGTCCAGGTAGAAGGCGTGCTCCCACATGTCGAGCATGACCACCGGGACGATGCCCAGCGGCACGTTCGCCTGCTGGTCGTAGAGCTGGAAGATGCGCAGCTTCTGCGCCAGCGTGTCCACGCCGAGGATCGCCCAGCCCGAGCCCTGGATGCTCGTGGCCACCGAGGTGAAGTGCTTCTGGAAGAGGTCGAACGACCCGAAGTCGCGGTCGATCGCCGAGGCGAGCTCACCGGTCGGCTTGTCGCCGCCGTCCGGGCTGAGGTTGTGCCAGAACACCGAGTGGTTGATGTGCCCGCCGTAGTTGAAGGCGAGGTTCTTCTCCCACAGCAGCGCCGTCGTGCCGATCGTGTCCTGCTCGCGGGCCTCCGCGAGGGCGTCGATCGCCGTGTTCAGCCCGGTGACGTAGGTGTTGTGGTGCTTGTCGTGGTGCAGCTCCATGATCTTGCCCGAGATGTGCGGCTCGAGGGCGCCGTAGTCGTAGGGCAGATCGGGGAGCGTGTACTCCGCCATGCGTGTCTCCGAACGGTCAACTGATGCGACTCGGTGAGAGCCACTCTGATGTTGTTGCCGATCTCAGGCAACTTCAACCGTGTCGCCGACCGCGATCTCGATCAGCACGCGTCACCGGCGCTTCAGCGCACCCGTGACCGCGGTGGCCAGCAGCTCGTCCAGCGCGATCCCGCCCGCGGCGGCCATGACGGCGAGGACGCTGGAGGGCGCGAAGGAGCAGTAGAGGCTCGCCTCGAGGAACACCGGACGCCCCGTGGGGTCGATGCGGAAGTCGAACAGCGAGTGGTCCCGGCACCCGAGCGCCACGTGGCAGCGGCGCGCGGCGTCCCACACCCGGGCGGTCACAGGGTCCTCGGGGTCGACGATCACGACGTCCGGGTCGTCCTTGGCGACGAGCCGCAGACCGGTGTCGGAGGGCGCGAGCTTGTCGTCGTAGGAGCGGACGGGCCGGGTCGTCCCGTCGAGGAGGTACTCCTCCAGCGGCAGGCCGACGAGCTCGCCGTCCCGCTCCACCAGCCCGCAGCGCACCTCGCGCCCGAGCGGCACGAACTCCTCGACCAGGACCTCCGAGGAGTGCGCGAACGCGTCGTGGAGGGCGCCGGGAAAGCCGTCCGCGGTGCGCACCAACGTCACCCCGAGCGAGTTGTCGGCGTCCGCAGGCTTCACCACGGCGGGCGGCGCGACGGTCGGCCGGTCCCCGCGCCGCAGGACCTCACCGGCCGGGACGTCGACGCCCGCCGCGGCGACCATCGCCTTGGCCGCGGCCTTGCGCGCACCGATCGCCATGACCTCGCCGGTATTGCCGACGACGGGCACGCCCAGCACCTCGAACAGCGAGCGGTAGGACGTCATGCCGGGCCGGCAGAACATCTGGGGGAGCACGACGTCGAGGCCGAGGACGCCCAGGTGGGCGAGGGCGTCGGCCGGCTCGAAGGGCGTCGCGGCGGCGATCACGTCGGCGTCGAAGGACGCCGGGAAGCGCCACCGGCCGTCGGGGGAGACGACGGCGGGGTGGGCCTCGTAGCGCTGCGGGTCGGCGGTGGCCGCGAGGCAGCCGCGGGCGTAGGTCAGCGAGAGGTCGGCGTGGAAGTCGCTCACGGCGGACCCGGCGAGGTGCAGCACGCGCAGGGCGGTCACGTCAGTCCCCCGCCGGCTCGACGAGCTTGCCGATGTTGACGTCCACGCGGATCCACGGCCGGCCGGTGACGAGGTTGCGCAGCAGCAGCGACGGGATCTGCAGGTGGTGGAGCAGCAGGAACGGCAGCGGATCGTCCCGGTCGAAGACGGCGTCGGTGCCGCGCCGGATCGCGTCGAGGCGCTCGAGGGCCGTCGACGGACGCGAGATCATCCGCCACAGCTCGTGGTAGAGCCAGTAGGTCGGGCGGCTGTCCGGGCGAGGCGTCAGCGGGCCCTCGTCGGGGTCCAGGTCGTCGAGGTAGGCCCGGGCGAGGGCCTCGGCGTCGCGGTGGAACATCGTGATCGCCGAGTGCGTCCGCGGGTTGCACTCGAGAGCGACGAGGTCGCCCTCCGGGGTCTCGATGAAGTCGAACGACAGCTGCCCGCTGACGCGCAGCGCCCCGACGAAGCGGCGCACCCACTCCTCGATCTCCGGCTTGTCGACCATCGCGTAGTTGAGCTGGAACGCCGACGACTCGCAGCACGCCCAGACCTGCACGCGGCCGTCCCGCACGGTGCTGTGGGTGCAGTACTCCCGGCCCGGGGTGAACTCCTGGAGGATCCAGGGCGTGTCCGCGGACATCGGCTTCGACCGGGCGAACTCCTCGGTCTCGGCCACCGTGGGGCGCGGGAGCGTCGTGAGGTCGAGCCGCGCGACCGGGTCGTACGGGACGCTCTTGAGGATCCAGGGCCCGGGCTGCGCGTCGAAGTCGAAGTCCTCGACCTGCTTCGCCGCGGTCACCCGGTGGGTCTCGGGGACGGGCAGGCCGAGCGTGTCGGCGGCCTCGGCGAAGCGGTCCTTGTCGTCGAGGATGCGCAGCACCTCGGGGTCGGGGTGCAGCACCTCGCAGAACTCGGCGAGCACCGGCTTCGCCAGCGAGTCGTACCGACTCGCCGCCGGGCTGCAGACCGGCACCCACACGTCGACGCCCTCGGCGACCACGACGTCGCGCAGCGCCTCGACGTAGCCGGGCGCGCCGGGCTCCGGCACCACATGGAAGGCGTCGACCGCCCGCGAGAAGCGGTGCCCGGTGAACCGGTACTTCGCCGACTCGACCAGCACCACCCGGTGGCCCGCGGCGTGGAACGCACGCGCCAGCGCCAGGGCCTTGGTCATCTTGCCGCCGCTGACGAGCACGGTGCGCGGGTCGACGGCCACCGTGCGCCGCGGCGGGACCAGCAGCGAGCGCACCAGCGCCGCCCCCGTGGCCGCGAGCGTCACCGGGAGCGGGACGGTCAGCAGGGCGAGCGCGCCGAGGGTCTTCGGGGCGTGGGTGAGGACGCTGCGCAGGGTCACGGGGCCACCACCGTCTCGCGGTGCAGGACGCGGTCGTGGTCCCAGAGGACGACGTCGCCCGGGCGCCAGGTGTGCCGGTAGGCGGTGTCCGCGGCCGTGGCGTGCTCGTACAGGAAGCCGATCGTCGTCCGCGACGCGCCGCCGTCCATCCCGCTGATCTCCGCGCCGCGCTCGGGCGCGACGAGGTGCAGCGCGGTGCGCCCGGTGTCCGGGTGCCGCCGGAATAGCGGGTGCTCGGCGCCGGCCCGATCGGTGATGGTGCGGCCCGCGAGGTGCATGCGGATGTCCGACGACAGGGTCTCGTAGGCGCGGTACCGGTCGCCGAAGAGCGCCTCGCCCCCGCGTTCCGGCGCGGCCAGGACGTCCCCGACGCGGCGCCGGAGCACCGCGAGGCCGTCGTCGTCGAGCCCCTCCTGGCCGGACACGACGACGACGCCGTGCTCGGCGAGCAGGGTGCGCAGCTCGTCGATCCGGGCGTCGTCGGCCGTGGCGAGGTCGAGGCCGGTGACCTCGACGCCGATCGGCTGCAGTGCGGTGGTCGGCACGGTGCTCCTCACCCGCTCCGGCGGATCAGGGTCAGGCCGTCGCGCAGCGGCAGGAGCACCTGCTCGACGCGCGGGTCGGCGGCGACGGTGTCGTTGAACCCGGCGATGGCGTCCCCGTTCGCGCCGCGGTCCCCGGAGACCCACGGCGCGCCCTGCATGAGCGTGTTGTCGACCGCGACCAGGCCGTGCGGGGCGAGCAGCCCCGTGTCGAGGAGCGTCGCGAGGTAGCCCGCGTAGCCCGCCTTGTCAGCGTCGACGAACACGAGGTCGAACTCCTCGCCGGCCGCGGCCAGCGCGGCGAGGGTGTCGGCGGCCGGCCCGACCTCGACGGTGATGCGCCCGCCGGCCGGGGACTCCGAGAACGCCCGCCGGGCGAGGTCGGCGACCCCGGCGTCGAGCTCGCACGCCACCAGCCGCCCGTCGACGGGCAGGGCCTCGGCCATGGCGAGCGCCGAGTACCCGGTGAACAGGCCGATCTCCAGCACCCGCCGGGCCCGCGTGGCGCCGACCAGCATCTTCAGCGCCTGCCCCTCGACGTGCCCCGAGAGCATCTCCTGCTCGAGGAACACCGCCCCGGGGTCGCGCCCCGCCCAGTCGTGCTCGTGCGTCACCGCGGCGAGCCGGGCGAGCGCGGACGACTCCGGCGTGGTGCAGCGCTCGAGGTACGGGTCGAGCCCGCCGGCGAGCTCCTGCGCCCGGCGCAGGTCGGCGCGGACGTCGTCGGGCACGTCCGCCACGCCGTCGAGACCGCCGGCGATCCGGTCGAGCGTGGCGGCGAGGATGCCGACCGGGGTCACCGGCCGGGGACCGGACGTGCGGGCCGGCGCACTCATCGCCGGAACGGGTCCACACCCGCGCCCGCGCGGGGGTGGCCGGCCACCAGGGCGCGGTGCGCGACGAGCGTCTCCTCGAGCTCGTCGGCGCCCAGGTCGTTGACGAAGTGCGTCGTCCCGATCGGGCGCGGGACCGCGGCGCGCAGCTTGCCGTCGCGGGTCTGCAGGATCGAGTCGGTGCCCTTGGCCAGCACCTCCGGGGTCAGCAGGGGGCTGTCGAGGGAGAGCCCGAGGCGGCTCATCAGCCCGAGGATCCGGTCGCGGGCCGACTCGGTGATGTAGCCGCGGCGCTGCGCGAGCGTGGTCGAGAGCGCCATGTCGACGCTGATCGCGTGCCCGTGGAAGAAGGGCTCGTCGCCGGAGAGCTCGAGCGTCGGGCTCCAGGTGTGGCCGAAGGCGATGACGCGGTCGAGGTCGAGCTCCTGGAGGTTCGGCACCTCGAGGCGCAGCATCGTCTCGATGGCGTCGTAGGTCAGCCGGTGCGTGACCTCGCGCAGCTCCGGCGAGCCGTCCCGGTGCCCGAAACCGGTCGCCAGCAGGTCCTCGCCGTACTTCTCGAGCAGCTCGAAGATGCTCTCGTTGCCCACCACGGCGATCTTGATGAGCTCGGCCATGCCGTTGCGCACCTGCTCGACGGGCAGGCTCGGGAGGAACGAGAAGTCGAGCAGCACCTGGCGCGACGCGTGGAAGGCCCCGAGCCGGTTCTTCGCCTTGCCGTGGTTCACCGCGACCTTGATCGCGACGCTGGCGTCGACGAGCCCGATGAGCGTGGTCGGGATGCGGATGTAGTCGGTGGAGCGCCGGAAGATCGAGCACGCGAAGCCGGCGACGTCGGTGGTCAGGCCACCGCCGACGACGAGCACGGGCTCGGTACGGACCAGCCCGAAGTCGCCGAACGCGTCGACGATGCGCTCCGCGGTGCGCAGGGTCTTGTCGGCCTCGTCGATCGCGATGGCGAAGACGGTGAGGTCGATGCCGTGGTGGTCGAAGTAGGCGGCCATCGCGTCGCCGTGCAGCTCGGCCACGGTCGCGTCCACGACGGCGAGGCAGCGGCCGTAGGGACGGTAGGCGTCCGCCAGGCCGGTGTTCTCCGGCGCGAACACGCCGTCGACGAGGGTGAGCGAGTAGTCGATCTTCTGGTAACCCTCGACGTGGAAGGCGGTGTCGGTGGCCGTGAGTGTCGGCTGGGCGGTCATGGGCGCGGTCTCCCGAAACTGGTTGAACGGGGTGATGTGGGCGTGCGCCATCGGACCGCCAGGTGGCCGGCGGTCGACGGGTGGTGCGGAGAGGGGCTGCTAGGCCGCGGTGAGGGAGGTGAGGTCGTCGACGGTCAGACGGTCGAGACGGCGCGCCGCCCCGGGGAACTCGCCGCCGGCGGTGTTCTCGTTCGGGAAGGCGACGCAGGTGACCCCGGCCGCGGCGGCGGCGCGGACGCCGTCGGCGTTGTCCTCGATGGCCACGGCGGCGCCGGCGTCCTCACCGAGGGTCGTCAGCGCGAGGGCGTAGGCGGCGGGGTCGGGCTTGGGGGTGTCGACCTGGTCGGAGGCGACGACGACGTCGAAGTCCTCGGGACGGATCGTCGCCTGCAGCCCGTCGAGCAGGGCGAGGACGTTGTCGCGGGACGTCGTCGTGACGAACCCGGTCTTCCAGCCCTGGCTCTTGGCCGCGCGCAGCGCATCGAGCACGCCGGGGCGGGGTGCCGGAGCCTGCGTGCGCAGCTTCTCCCGGAAGATGCGCGACTTCGTGGCGTGCACCGCGGCGGCGTCGACGTCCTCGCCACGGGCCGTCGCCTCGTCGGCGATGCGGGCCTCGCCGCCCGCCTTCCCGAGACGGGAGCGGTAGTCGTCGCGGTCCCAGTGCCAGTCCAGGCCGTGCTCGGCGAAGGCCTCGTTGAAGGCCTCGCGCTGGAGTTCGGAGGAGTCGGCGACGCTGCTGATCGAGCCGAAGAGGAGTGCGGTCACCGGGGTGTCCCTTTCGATGCGGACGCGCAGGGTTGGGCGCCGCGAGGGGGGTGACCACGGGGGGACGGCCGAAACGTGCTCCTCGGCGGGGGCGACGGGCCCGCTCGGGGCGGGACCCGTCGCGCGCCTCCGCTCAGGCGGCGGACGTGCTCCCGGTCGGCAGGGCGTCCTGGATCGCGCGCAGCTCCTGCGCGACGGTGACGAGGCCGTCGGCGTTCACGCGCCGCAGCTCCTCGAGGACCTGCTCGAGCAGGGTGTTCGTGGTCTCCAGGGCCTCGCGCAGGGGCGCGGTACCGGCGATGTCGCCCAGCATGGGTCGTCCTCCTTCAGTAGGAGGTACCGACAGTACCCGATACCGGTGGTACCGCGTGTCCGACGTCGCCCGGCTCACTCCTGGCGGTAGGTCTCCAGGAACCTCCCGATCCGCGTGATCGCGTCGTCGAGGGTCTCGGCGTGGGGGAGGGTGAGGATCCGGAAGTGGTCGGGCGTGGGCCAGTTGAAGCCCGTGCCCTGCACGACCTGGATCTTCTCCTCGCGCAGCAGGTCGAGCACGAACTGCTCGTCGTCCTTGATCGGGTAGCGCTCGGGGTCGAGGCGCGGGAACGCGTAGAGCGCGCCGCGGGGCTTGACGCAGGAGACGCCGGGGATGGCGTTGAGGCCCGTCCACGCCCGCTCGCGCTGCTCGTAGAGCCGCCCGCCCGGGGCGGTGAGGTCGCCGATCGTCTGGCGCCCGCCCAGCGCGGCCTGGATCGCGTACTGCGCCGGGGTGTTCGCGCACAGGCGCATCGAGGCCAGCATCGCCAGGCCCTCGAGGTAGTCGCGGGCGTGATGGCGCGGCCCGGTGACCACCAGCCAGCCCGACCGGAAGCCGGCGACGCGGTGGGTCTTCGAGAGCCCCGAGAACGTGAGCACGACGAGGTCCGGCGCGAGGGAGGCGATGTCGTGGTGCACCGCGTCGTCGTAGAGCACCTGGTCGTAGATCTCGTCGGCCATCACCATCAGCCCGTGCCGGCGCGCGAGGTCGAGCAGGCCCTCGAGGACCTCCTTCGAGTAGACCGCGCCGGTCGGGTTGTTCGGGTTGATGATCACCAGCGCCTTGGTGCGGTCGCTGATCTTCGCGGCGACGTCGTCGAGGTCGGGGAACCAGTCCGCCGACTCGTCGCAGCGGTAGTGCACGGCGCGCCCGCCGGCGAGCGTGGCCACCGCGGTCCACAACGGGTAGTCCGGCGCGGGCACGAGGACCTCGTCGCCGTCCTCCACCAGGGCCTGGACGGCCATCGAGATCAGCTCGGAGACGCCGTTGCCGAGGAAGACGTCGTCGACGTCGACGTCGAGCCCGCGCGCCTGGTAGCGCCCGGCGACCGCGCGCCGCGCGGGCAGCACGCCACGCGAGTCGGTGTAGCCGTGCGCCTGCGGGAGCATCCGGATCATGTCCTGGACGATCTCCTCGGGCGCCTCGAAGTCGAAGAGCGCCGGGTTGCCGGTGTTGAGGCGCAGGACGCTGTGCCCCGCCTCCTCCAGCAGGTTCGCCTGCTCGACCACCGGGCCGCGGATCTCGTAACAGACGTCGCGCAACTTGTTCGACTGCCGGAACTCCACCGCACTACCCCTCGCACACGACGCCGGCACGACTCCGTGCCGCGTGCCGGTCTACCAAACGAGGACGTGTGACGGGGGTCTCCGGTTGCTCAACTTTGTGGTTGAATAAGCGCCCATGACCGTGCTGCTGGTGGCGACGATGTCGCTCGACGGCTTCATCGCCCGACCCGACGACTCGGTGGGCCCGCTGTTCGACTGGTTCGGCGCCGGGACCGAGGAGGTGACCGCGGCCGACGAGGACCGCGTCTTCCGGACCACCGAGGCGAGCGCCACCTGGATCCGCGAGCAGTGGGGGAAGGTCCGCGCCGGCGTCTGCGGTCGGCACCTCTTCGACCACACCAACGGTTGGGACGGGCGCCCGCCGGCCGGCGACCACGTCGTCGTGCTGACGCACTCCGTGCCCACCGACTGGCCGTACCTCGACACCGCCCCGTTCACCTTCGTCACCGAGGGCGTCGAGGCCGCGGTGGCGACCGCGAAGGAGCTCGCGGGCGACGCCGACGTCACGGTGACGGCCGGGGACGTGGGCGGGCAGGCGCTGGCGGCCGGCCTCGTCGACGAGGTCGAGATCTCCCTGGTGCCCGTCGTGCTCGGGCGCGGGAAGCGCTTCTTCGGCGAGGACGCCCCCGAGGTCGTGCTCGAGGACCCCTACGTCTCGGTGCCGGGCCGCCGCGTCACGCACCTGCGCTACCGCGTTCCCCGGTAGACCGGCGCAGGCTCCCGGAGCGCATTGCGCGGGCCCTCAAAGTGTGTGCACTATGAGCCGCCCAGGGAAGGAGCCTGTCGATGACGACCCTCTCCGCGAGACCCGTCCCCGCCGCGTGGCCGTCGGTGCCGCGTGAGCTGCCGCGCACCATGTCGGCGGTCGTGTTCGACGCCTTCGGCCCGCCGGACGTGCTGCGCGTCGATACGGTGGACGTCCCGGAGGTGGGGCCCGGCGAGGTCCTCGTGCGGGTCGCGGCGGTGTGCGTCGGGCGCTTCCTCGACGTCTCCCTGCGCGCGGGCCGGCACCCCGTCATGCCGGAGCTGCCCCACGTCCTCGGGGTGGAGCACGCGGGCACGGTGGTCGCGGTCGGTCCAGGGGTCGAGACGGGCGTGAGCGAGATCGACGTCGGCCAGCACGTCGCCGTCTGGCCCGTGCTCGGCTGCGGCAACTGCGAAGCGTGCCTGTCGGGCAGCAAGGAGGCCTGCCCGACGCTGCGGATCGACGGCGTGCACTCCCGGGGCGCCTACGCCGAGTACACCGCGGTCGGCGCGGACGCGGTCTGGTCGCTGCCCGACGACCTGGACCCGGCGACCGCCGCGGGCGTCGCCCTCGCCGGGCCGGTCGCGATGAACCAGCTGCGCCAGGCGGGCCTGCGCACGGGCGACTGGGTGCTCGTGGCGGGCGCGGCGTCGGCCCTCGGGTCCACCACCGCCGAGCTCGCCCGCCACCTCGGTGCGCGCGTCATCGGCACCTCCCGAGCGGCCTGGAAGCGCGAGCGGCTCCTCGCGATGGGCCTCGAGGCGGCGCTCGACCCCACCGCCGAGGGCTTCGTCGACGAGGTCCGCGCGCTGACCGGCGGGGCCGGCGTCGCCGTGGCCGTCGACGACCTGGGCGACCCGGACATCTTCGCCCGCCTCACCGACGTCCTCGCCCCGCAGGGCGTGCTCGTCTCGTCCGGGGCGTTCCTCGGCGGGACGGTGCCGCTGAACCTGGCCCGGCTCTACACGCTCAACCAGCGGATCCTCGGTGTCCGCACGGGCAACGACGCGAGCGCCCTGGCGCTGTGGGCGGAGGTCGCGCGCGGGTTCCGGCCCGTCGTCGACCGCGCGTTCCCACTGGCGGAGGCGGCCGAGGCGCACCGGTTCCTCGAGGCCGACGACAACATGGGCCGGATCGTGCTGATCACGGGCCAGGCCTGAGTCCGAACAGAGCAGGGGAGGACGCGTGCGCGAGGCGCCGTGGATGCTCGTCACCCACCACCAGGGTGACGCGGCGAAGTCCGAGGTCGGCATCCGTGCCGGTGGGGTGATCCGCCGGGCGCCCGACGAGCTCGCCGGCCGGACGATGCTCGAGGTGCTGGGGGAGTGGGACACCCTGGCCCCGGTCCTGCGCGGCCTCGACCCCGACCGGCTCGCGCCCGTGGAGGGCGCCGTGCTGCTCGCGCCGCTGCTCTACCCGCCGAAGGTGCTCTGCGCGGGGGCGAACTACTACGCCCACCTCGCCGAGATGGGCGTGGACCGCCCTCCGGGCCCGGTCGAGCCGTACTTCTTCTTCAAGCCCCCGACGACGTCGGTGGTCGGGCCGGGCGAGCCGATCGTGCTGCCCCCGCGGGCCGGCCGGAAGATCGACTGGGAGGTCGAGCTCGCCGCCGTGATCGGCCGCCGGTGCGTCGACGTGCCGGTGGAGCACGCGCTCGACGTCGTCGCCGGCTGGACGGTCGTCAACGACGTCTCGTCGCGCGACCTGCTCGACCGCGCCGGCGCGATCGCGCCGCCGTTCGGGCACGACTGGGTCGGCGCCAAGGCCGGCGACACGTTCTGCCCCACGGGGCCGGGGATCGTGCCGTCGTGGATGGTCGACGACCCGCAGCGGGTGGCGTTGCGCCTGTCGGTCAACGGCGTGGTGAAGCAGGACTCGAGCACCACCGACATGGTGACCCCGATCGATCAGCTGATCGCCGCCGCGAGCCGGGCGGTGACCCTCGAGCCCGGCGACGTCATCGCCACCGGCACCCCGGCCGGGGTCGGCTTCCCCCGCGGCGAGTTCCTGGCGCCCGGCGACGAGACCGTCGCCGAGGTCGAGGGCGTCGGCGCGCTGCACAACCCCGTCATCGAACGAGAGGACAGGTCATGGGCACGGTGAACGTCTCGAAGCTCGGCTACGTCGGCTTCGAGACCCCGGACGTCGAGCGGCTCGTCGAGTACTACACGACGGTCCTGGACTTCGTGCTCGTCGAGGGCGACGACCGCGGGGCGTTCCTCACCACCGGCTCCGACCACCACTGCGTGGTCGTCACGAAGGGCGAGACCAAGGCCCGTCAGGTGGTCGGCTACGAGCTCTGGGAGGACCTGGACAGCGCCGAGCAGCGGCTCAAGGACGCCGGGTACGTCACCGAGCGGCGCAGCGACATCGGACCGGGCACGCCCGACGTCCTGGTGCTCGAGGAGCCGATGACCGGGGTCGCGCTGCACCTGGCGACCTCGCAGGACCCCAGCGGCGTCCAGGGCTTCACGCCCCTGCGCCCCACCAAGCTCGGCCACGTCGCGGCCTACACCCCCGAGCTGGCGACCATGCAGTCCTTCTACCAGGACCTGCTCGGCTTCCGGTGGTCGGACACCGTCGGCGACTTCTTCGTCTTCATGCGCTGCAACGCCGACCACCACGCGGCCAACTTCATGGCCAGCCAGAAGTACTCCGGCATGCACCACGTCGCCTACGAGATGCGCAGCCCCGACCACCTGATCTCGATGCTCGACCACCTCGCCAAGCACGGTTACCGGCTGCACTGGGGGCCGGGCCGCCACGGGCCGGGCCACAACCTGTTCACCTACCACCGCGACCCCGACGGCAACGTCATCGAGCTGTTCACCCAGATCGACGTCGTGGTCGACGAGGCCAAGGGCCACTGGGAACCGCGCCCCTGGCACGAGGAGTTCCCGATGTACCCGCGGACCTGGGAGGTCGACCTCGCCACGGTCAACCAGTGGGGGCCGATCGACCCGCCGAGTCTGGATCACTGACCGCTGCTCGACCGCCCAGCAGCAGCGCCAGCGCCCCGTCGACGCACGGTGTGCCGTGGCCCGGGGCGTGGCCGTCGACCACGCGCCGGGCCGTGCCGGCGAGGTGGCGCGCCATCTCGGCGACCGCGGCGTCGGGGTCGGCGTCGCGCACGGCGTCGAAGATCGCCTGGTGCTCGCGCTGCCGGGCCCCGAAGTCGGTCCGGTGCTGGGCCTGGTCGATGCGCACGTAGCGCTCGCTCTGCTCGGCGTACGAGTTGATGGTGCGCAGCACGGTCGCGCCGCAGCGCCCGACCAGCAGGCGGTGGAAGCCGCGGTGGGCGACGGTCCAGCTGGCCATGTCGCCGGCCCGGTAGGTGCGCTCCATCTCCTTGAACGCCGACGTCGCGCCCCGGATCTCCTCGCGGCTCAGCCGACCGGCGGTCAGGCGCGCGCCGAGCGACTCGAGCGTGATCCGGGCGGCGTAGAGCGAGTCCAGCTCCTCGGCGTCGAGCCCGAGGACGTGGCTGCGCTGGTTGGGCTCGGAGGAGATGAGCCCCTCCTCCTGCAGCATCCGGAACGCCTCGCGCAGCGGCGTGCGCGACACCGCGAGGACGCGCGCGAGCTCGGCCTGCTTGAGCTGGGTGCCGGGCGGCAGCGCGCCGGAGATGATCAGGTCGCGCAGGTACGCGTGCACGCTGACGCTCGTCTGGCGCGGGTCGTTGATGCGCAGCCCCGCCCGGCCCCCCAGGAGCTCGCCGATCGACACCGCCGGAGTGTATGCAGACGCGCTCACGGCAGCCCTGCGAGGTGACGCCACAACCGCTCCATCAGGGGCGGGGCGGCCGCGCGCCACGCGTCGATCTCGTCGACGGTGAGGGCCCGCGGCCCGTGCCCGACGGTCGTGAGGTGCACCCGGCACGTGGCCTCGAGCAGCCACATCCGGGCCACCGCCGCCCCGGGGTCCGCGCCCACGGTGAGCGCGCCGTTGCCCCGCAGGAGCACGGCGTCCTCGTCGGCGAGGGTGTCGGCGGCGGCCTCGGCGCGCTCCCGGTCGCGCAGCAGCCGCGCGGAGCCGTGCACCGGGATGCGGCGCCCGAGCCAGGACGCGTGCCCGTGCAGCGGGACCAGCTCGGTCGCGATCGCCGACGCGGCGAAGGCCGACTCGGGCTGGGCGCGCGCCACGGCGCCGACGTCGGGGCGCGCCCGGTAGATCGCGAGGTGCGCCCAGGTCTCCGGGGCGGTGCCCGCCGGCAGCTCCCCGGCGGCCGCGTCGAGCGTCACCAGCGCGTCGGCGGTGACGTCGCCCGGCGCGATCGGCGGGGTGATCACCACGAGGTCGCCGACGCGCGCGGACACGTGCCCGAACGCGGTGACCAGCCCGTGCCGGGCCAGCGTCCGCGCCGCGAGCGCGACCTGCTCGCGAATCTCGTCGAGTGTCACGGGACCGGTGCGGCCTCCTGGGATTCGGCCTCGATCGCGGCGAACAGGGGCGCGAGATCGATGTGGATGCGCAACGAGGAAACCAGGCCCTGCGGGGTGCGGTCGAGGATCGACACGCACGGCATCGACACGTGGGCGCCGCCCTTGGTCGTGTAGTGGGTGGTCACCTCGAGGATCGCGGTCGCGCCGTCGTTCTCGTCCCAGCGGTGGTGGACCTCGTGGCGCATCCCGCCGATCATCGACCAGAAGCCCTCGAAGGCGTCGTGGATGGCGGCGACGCCGACCGTCGGCGGCTGGTTGCCGAAGGTCACCACGGCATCCTCCGCGTGGCGCGCGACGAACGGCTCGAGACGCAGGGCGTCGACGTCGGCGTAGTAGTCGGTGACCCAGTCGGACATGGTTGCTCCCAGGAAGTGGTCAGGCGGGTGGGCTCAGACGGCGGCGCCGGCGGCGATCTTGCGGACGGCGCCGAGCGTGGCGGCCACCGCGGCGCGGTAGCTGTCGGTCATCTGGTCGGCGTGGGCCTTCTCGCCCGCCGACCCGCCCGGCTCGCCGGCCACGGTCAGCGCGAAGCTGAACCGCAGCGTCAGGTCGTCCGGACCGCCGTCGTCGGGGTCGGCACCCTCGATCTCGTTCGCGATCGTGCCCAGCACCGGCCCGGCGATGCGGGTGAACACCACGCGGTGCGGGTGCTCGAGGGTGATCCGCTCGGAGAACGCCTGGCCCTTGAACACGATGTCGCGGTCGAACACGGTGTCGCTGTACCGGGCGGTGACCGTGCAGTCGGTCATCGACGGGACGAACGGCAGCGCGTTCTCCGCCTTGCGCACCAGCCCGTCCCACAGGGCGTCGCGCGTGATCAGCGGCTCGCCCGGGGAGTTCACGGGTAGCGCGTGCGTCACGAAGATCATGGGTGAACGGCCTCCGGGAGCACCAGGGGTGGGGTGACCTGGGGTGGTGTCACCTGGGGTTGTGTGACGGGTTTCTGCGTCGGACCGAGCCACATGTCGATCGACCCGCGCTCGGCGGGATCGAAGTACCGGGGTCGCCAGGCCGCCTCGTCGGTGATCCGGCGGACGCCGTACGAGTACTCGTAGGTCAGGCCCTCGGGTCCGAGGAAGTAGAGGAACACCGCGCCCGACTGCGGGTGTCGTCCCGGGCCCATCTCGATGAGCACGCCCTGCTCCTGCAGGTGGTGCCAGTTGCGGAAGACGTCGTCGAGCTCGGCGACCTGGAAGTTCACGTGGCACAGGCCGGGACGGTCGCCCTGGAACACCGCGAGCTTGTGGTGGACCTCGTCGATGCGCATCAGGCAGGCCGCGTCGCCGATCCAGTCCGAGGCCCGCGCGTTGAAGGTCGTCGACCAGAACCGGTGGGCCTCGGCGACGTCGGGGGCGTCGAGGCAGAGGTGGCCGAACTCGGTGATGCCCGACCCCCGGCCCGGCCGCACCGGGCGGGCGAGGGTCTGCTGCCCGCAGACCAGCTCGATCCGGTTGCCGAACGGGTCGTCGAACCCGATCAGCTCGCCGACCCGCCGCGACCGGGCCTCGGCCGGTCCACCGCGCCACACCGTGACCCCCCGGCTCTCCAGCTCGGTCTCCGCCAGCGCGAGCGCGCCGGGGCCGTCGACGGTGAACGCCGAGGCGATGACGCCCGACACCCCCTCGACGAACGCCAGGCAGTGGTGCCGGGAGTCCGCACGCAGGTGGGCGACGCCCGGCTCGCCGCCGTCGACGTGCTCGAGCCCGACCACCTCGGTCGCGAAATGCACCGCGCCCGCGAGGTCGGCCGCGCCGGAGCGGACGTAGGCGATGTCGACCAGCTCGATCACACCGGGGCCTCCCGTCTCGACAGTGATGGGGACCACTCAGGGTGCATACAGTTGTAGCAGGTGTCAATCGTCCACGGCAGTCCCGCTTACCGGGACGCCCGTGCGGGGCCGGCGGACCACCGGACCCAGACTCCGGCGCACGAGCGGCACGGACAGGGAGGTCCACCATGGCGCGACCCGAGATCGCACCCCCCGACGAGGCGGCGGTGGAGGTGGCCGTCGCGGCCTTCGCCGGCATCCAGCGCGGCGCGGCCACGGGGGACTGGGACGACTTCCTGGCCCTGCTGGCCGAGGAGGTCCGGATCATGATCCCCGTGCCCTCCACCGAGGTCGGCGCGCCGGAGGGGGTCCTGCGGGGCAAGGACGTCGCGCGGCAGATGTTCAACAGCCGGCATAGGGAGAAGGTCCGGGGCGCGGTGCTCGAGGGCAAGCGCCTGGCGGCGAACGGCCCGCTCGTCGTCGTCGAGAGCCGGGTGGAGGGGACGCTCGACACCGAGGTGGTGGCCAACCACTTCGTGTTCGTCTTCGAGGTCGCCGACGGCGAGATCGTCTCGATGTACGAGTACGCGTCCTGGACGGCGAAGGGCCCGCAGAGCGGGTGGGGCGACCCGACCTTCGCCCGCGACGCGTTCGACACCACCGCGCTCCCGTACGACCCGGCGGCGGCCCCGGCCTGACGGGACGGGTGTGTTGACGGTCACGCACAAGTGTGCACACTCTAGACGCGTGACCACAGTGCCGACGGACGCCACGCCCGCGCGTTTCCCCGCGACCGCCCCCTCCGCGCCGCCCGGCGGGCGCCTGGCCGGGAAGCGGGTGCTGATCACCGGCACCGCCGGCGGGCAGGGGGAGGCGGCCCAGGCGGTGTTCCTCCGGGAGGGTGCGCGGGTCGTCGGGTGCGACGTGCAGCCCGGCGCGGCCGAGCGCACGGCGGGCCCGCTCGCGGCCGAGGGGTTCGACGTCGCCGGCCACACGGTCGACCTCGCGGACCCGGTGGCGGCGGAGCGCTGGATCGAGGAGAGCGCCGCGCGGCTCGGCGGCATCGACGTCCTCTACAACAACGCCGCGGGCGCGGGGTTCGCGCCGTTCGACCAGATGACGCTCGACCTCTGGCGCCACGTGCTCCACGTCGAGCTGGACATCGTCTTCCACACCACCCGGCCCGCCTGGCCGCACCTGCTGGCCACCGGCAACGCCTCGGTGATCAACACGGCCTCGATGTCCGGGCTGCGCGGCATCGCACCGCTCGGGCAGGTCGCGCACTCGGCGGCCAAGGGCGGGGTCATCGCGATGACGCGCTCGCTGGCGGCCGAGGGGGCCGAGCGGGGCGTCCGGGTCAACACGATCTCGCCGGGCTTCGTCACCTCCCCGGCCACCGACCAGTTCGTCGGCGACGAGCTGCGGGCGTTCCAGATGGGGTTCCATCTGATCCAGCGGCCCGGCACCGGGCTCGACATCGCCCACCTGGCGGTCTACCTGGCCTCCGACGAGTCGGTGTGGGTCACCGGGCAGAACATCTCCATCGACGGCGGGGTCACGGCCGGCTTCCGCTGATCGCGCCGGGTGCCCCGAAGCGCGCCCAGTCCTCGGGATCGTGGGTCACCCAGATCGCGGCGTCGTGGGTCGCGGCGAGCCCGATCAGGCGCTGGAGCGAGGTGAGGGCGAGGCGCCGGTCGGTGTCGGCGGCCATGGGCGCGGGCGCCCGGATCGCCTCGTGCAGGTGTGAGGTGTCGCCGGCGAGGAGCAGCGTGCCCGCCGGGAGCCGGACCAGGAGGCTCGTGTTCCCCGGCGTGTGTCCCGGCATCGCGAGCACGACGACCGAGCCGTCGCCGAAGAGGTCGAGGTCGCCGTCGACGAAGGTCCAGCCGGCGTCGCGGACCGGGTCGAGGTCCTCGGGCCGGGCGAGCGCCGCGACGGCGGGGTCGCTGCCGTCGACCGCGCCCCGGTCGCCCGCGCCGAGCACGAACCGGGCGTGCGGGACGTGGCGCAGCCCGCCCGTGTGGTCGAAGTGCACGTGGGAGAGCGCGACGTGCGTGATGTCGCCGGGTTCGACGCCCGCGGCGGCGAGCTGCCGGTCGAGGCGCTGCGCCGGGGTCATCCGGACCTTCTCGCCGATCTCGCCGTAGGTGCCGACGGGGTCGTCCGCGGCCTCCGGCGCGAGCCCGGTGTCGAGCAGGACGAGGCCGTCGTCGTGCTCGACGAGGAAGCTCGGCACCACGAGCTCGACCGGGCCCGGGGCCGCGCCGTCGAGCATGTCGGCGCGGTCGAGCGTCAGCCGCGCGCCGTCGAGGGCCCGGAGCCGGCGCGCCGTCCCGGTGGTCATGCTTCTCGGCTACCCGGGGCGGATGAGACACCCTGAGCGACGACGCTTCGAGAACCGAAGCGTCTCCGCGAGGGCCCATGCCGGTCCGGGCTCCCGGGTATCCGGCCCCATGAGCGATCGACTCGAGTTCTTCTTCGACCCGATCTGCCCGTTCTGCTGGGTGACCTCGCGGTGGGTCGTCGAGGTCGCGCGCCAGCGCCCCACGGAGGTGACGTGGCGACCGCTCTCGCTCGCGATCCTCAACGAGGAGATCAGCTACGAGGAGCGGAAGAAGGCGTCGCCGGAGTACCCCGACAGCCACGTCCGCGGCCTCGAGATGCTGCGCGTGGTGCACGCGGCTCGGGAGGCCCACGGGGCGGAGGTCGTCGGCGACCTCTACACCGCGCTCGGAGAGCTCGTCTGGGACGCCGACCCGCCCGAGGGCGACGACTTCGAGGCCGTCATGCACGAGATGGCCCGCCGGCGCGACCTGCGCCCGGCCCTCGAGCGCGTCGGGCTGCCCACCGACTGGCCGACGCCGCGCACGACACCTCCCGCGACGACGACCTGCGCGCCGAGACCCAGGAGGCGGTCGACCGCTGCGGGGGCGGGGTCGGGACGCCGATCCTGTCGTTCAGCCCACCGGACGGCCCCGCCCTCTTCGGCCCCGTGATCGACGCGCCGCCGCGTGGCGAGGACGCCCTGCGCCTGTGGGACGCCGTGCAGACGCTGGGCGAGTGGGGCGGCTTCGCCGAGCTCAAGCGCACCGCGCGCTCGTTCCCCGACACCCCCATGTCCTCGAAGCTCGCGCGGACGGAGACGACGGTGCGGTAGGTCAGCCCGGGGGCCAGGCTGACGTCAGTCGTCAGGAAGACCCCCACGTCACGGTCGTCGGGCGCGCACGATCCAGGTCGCCGCGTCGTACCGGACGCCTCCGGCGTGGTGGTGGGCGACGAGGTCCGCGCGCAGGGCGGCGAGGGCGTCGTGGCGGGCCGTCGGGTCGAGGTCGGCGAGCAGCCCCGCCTGCTGACCGGCCACGTAGCCCAGCGCGTCGTCGGGGTCGGCGCCGAACACCATCGGCGCGCGGTGGGCCATGAACTCGACGTCGGTGAACCCGGCCTCCCGGAGCACCGCGTCCACGCGGGCGGGCACCGACAGCGACAGCGGGCTCGGGCCCTGCGCGGGCGGGAACGCCACCTCGCGCCCGGCCGCGAGGATCGTGAGGAACGAGCGCAGCCACTCCTGGTGCTCGAGGCCCTGCCAGGTGAGCAGCACCATCCGGCCGCCCGGGCGCAGGGCGCGGGCGAGGTTCGCGAACGCCGCCACGGGGTCCGCGAAGAACATCGCACCGTGCCGGCTGACGACGACGTCCGTGCCGCCGGCGGGGAACGGGTGCACCTGGGCGTCGGCGTGCTCGAAGGTGACGGTGTCGAGCCCGGCGGCCGCGGCGCGCTGCCGGGCGATCCCGAGCAGGCGCGTCGAGAGGTCGACGCCGGTGACGTGCCCGGGCGCCGCCGCCCGTGCCGCGTCGAGCGACGTCCGGCCCGCGCCGCAGCCGACGTCGAGCACCGTCTCGCCCGCCGCGATCGCCGCCGCCCCGAGGAACGGCGGGTGGTGCGCGGCCACGGCGGCGTCGAAGCGGTCGGCGTGCTCCGCCCAGAACGCGCCGGTCCCCCCGTCCCACGCCTCGGCCTGGGCGGCGTTGCCCGGGGCGGTCACGGCAGGGAGTCGGGCAGCCCGAAGCGCGCGTGGTGCTCGGCGCCGACGAACGAGGTGACCTCGGCGATGCGGTCGCCGCGCAGGGTGAGGACGTCGATCGACCAGGGGGTGTGCGGGGCGTCCGCGGGCTCGTCGGGAGCGCGCCGGTACGAGGCGACGGCGAGCTGGCCGTTGGCGGTGACCTCGAGGTGGCGCCACGAGCCGCAGTCGCCGCCGAGCGGTACGGCGCGCGCGAACGCCGTGACCGGCCCGATGCCCGCGTACCAGTGCGCCATGGGCGGCATCGACCAGGTGACGTCCTCGGTGAGCAGGGCGACGAGCGCCTCGGCGTCGCCGCGCTCGAGCGCCGACGAGTAGCCGTGGACGACCTCGCGCAGGCGGTCGTCGTCGATCTCGCGCAGCGTGCGCTGCTGGCTCGCCGACGGCACCTTCTCGGCGACCAGCTTGCGGGCCCGCTGCAGCGCCGAGTTCACCGACGCCGTGGACGTGTCCATCGTCGTGGCGATCTCGGCGGCCGAGAAGCCGAGCACCTCGAACAGCACGAGCGCCGCCCGCTGGTTGCCCGGCAGGTGCTGCAGGGCCGCGACGAACGCCAGCTCCACCGACTCGCGCTCCTCGGCGCGGGCGCCCGGCTCGTCGGGGTAGGGACCGAGCCACGCGACCTCGGTGACCGGGACGTCCCCGGTGGTGACGCGGTCGCTCGCGGGCCCGAGGTCGACGGGCAGCGCGCGGCGGCCCCGGGCGTCGACGAGGTCGAGGCACGTGCGGGTGGCCACCGTGTACAGCCAGGTGCGCACCGAGCTCCGGCCCTCGAACGTGCCGAGCTTGCGCCAGGCGCGCACCAGCGCGTCCTGCAGGGCGTCGTCGGCGTCGTGGGCCGAGCCGAGCATCCGGTAGCAGTGTGCGTGCAGCTCGCGGCGCAGCGGCGACACCAGGCGACCGAAGGCGTCGTCGTCGCCGGCCCGGGCCAGGGCGAGGTCGTCCGTCAGATCGGGACTGACCGTTGTCTCGCTCACCTGTCCGAGTCTGCCGGAGACGGGCTGCCCCCGGGGCCGGATCCGGCCGGGCCCGCGGAGCCCGACTCGAACGCGTCGGAGACCTCGTCGAGAAAGCCCGAGATCGCCCGCGGCATCTCCTCGCGGAACGCCGCGAGCAGGGCCTGCGCGGCCACGGGCTGCAGGGCGCCGACGACGTCGAGGACCTGCCCGTGGCGCTCGTGGGGGAGGCCGGCGCGGACGTGGTCGGCCCACACCGTGCGCCGGAACAGGTCGATGAAGCTCTCCGTCACCGCGCCGACGTGCGTCGTCAGCTCCTCGTGCAGGTCGACGAGGGCGCTCAGCGGCATCCCGAGGCGGACGGCCTCGGCCCCGGCCCGCACGAGCCCGGGGTTGGGGACGCGCACGCGCCCGTCGTCGAGGGTCTGCACGAGGCGCGCGTCCACCAGCGAGCCCCAGGTCCCCTCGTCCACCGCCACCCCGAGCCAGCCCGGCAGGTCCGCGAGCGGCATCTCCAGCGGCGGCTCCGGGGCCCAGGGCGCGAGCATGTGCAGGTACTGGGCGAGCGCCTCCTCCGCGGACTGCCGCGGGGTCGCGGTGACGAGGCGCTCGATCGCGGCGAGCGCGAACCCCTGCTCCTGCAGCTGGGCGATGAGGTCGAGGCGCGCGAGGTGCTCGGGTCCGTAGTACCCGGTGCGTCCCTGCAGGTGGGGAGGGGGCAGCAGGCCCCGGGCGGCGTGCGCGCGGACGTTGCGCACGGTCATCCCCGCCCGCCGGGCGAGTACGGCGACCGTCATCTCGGGCCCGGTGTCCACGACCACCACGCTAACGACGGGTCGCATGACATCTCGGGGCGACATATGACACGTGATCGTGTTTCATGTCGCCGTCGAAAGGTCATCCGTGCCCGAAGGACAACCTGTACGTGTAACCCCTAGTTCCCGGTACCGAGGGTTCCATGTAGCGTGGCGGAGGTGAGCGACGTGAGCGATGGACAGACCGCCGGCCGACTCCCTCGCGGAGTGCGGCGCCTCCGCAAGGTGGCGTCCCGCTTCACCACCCCGCTGCTCCCCGACGACTACCTCTCGTCGCTGGTCAACCCGCTCTGGTCGGCCCGCGAGCTGCGCGGCAAGGTCATCAAGGTCGTGCCCGAGACCGAGGACGCGGTCACCCTCGTCATCAAGCCCGGCTGGGGCTGGTCGTTCGACCACCAGCCCGGCCAGTACGTGGGCATCGCGGTCCAGGTGGACGGGCGCTTCCACTGGCGGTCCTACTCGCTGACCTCGCCGCCCAAGCGGGACCAGGGTCACCTGTCGGTGACGGTCAAGGCGATGCCCGAGGGCTTCATGTCCCAGCACCTCGTCGGTGGTCTCGAGCCGGGCACCATCGTGCGCCTCGCGCCGCCGAGCGGTGAGTTCGTCCTTCCCGACCCGCCGCCCAAGAAGATTCTGTTCCTCACCGGCGGCAGCGGCGTCACGCCGATCATCGCGATGCTCCGCACCCTCGACCGCCGCGGCACGATGCCCGACGTCCTCGTCGCCCACTCGGCGCCGGACGAGGAGAGCCTGCTCTTCTCTCGCGAGCTCGATCAGTTGTCCGAGAAGCACGAGCACCTGCGGGTGCACAAGCAGTTCACCCGCACCGACGGTCACCTCGACCTCGACAACCTGTCCGACCTCTGCCCCGACTGGCAGGAGCGCCAGGCCTGGGTGTGCGGGCCGAACGCGCTGCTCGACGACGCCGAGCGCGTGTGGTCCGACGCCGGCCTCGACGAGCAGCTGCACCTCGAGCGCTTCTCGGTCGACCTCGCCGGTGGCGAGGCCGAGGGCGGCACCGTGTCGTTCAAGCAGTCCGACGTCGAGATCGAGATCGACGGCGCCACCACGCTGCTCGAGGCCGGCGAGCAGGCCGGCCTGCAGCTCCCGTTCGGATGCCGCATGGGCATCTGCCACACCTGCGTCGTCCCGCTGCGCCAGGGCGTCGTCCGCGACCTGCGCGACGGCACCGAGCACCGTGCCGACGGCACGGGCGGCGCCGACTGGGACGCCGTCAAGGTCCAGACATGCATCGGCGCCGCCGCAGGCGACGTCGTCCTCGACATCTGACCCCGTTTCCCGCCCGACCAGGTCCCACGTCCCCGCCGGAGAGGAACAGACCATGGCCATCGCCGACGTCAAGGAGTTCGCCCACCTCAGTGAGGCGGACGTGGAGGCCCTCGGCCGCGAGTTCGACCAGATTCGCGCCGACTTCGAGGAGAAGCGCGGCGACGAGGACTCCGCCTACATCCGCCGACTCATCACGATCCAGCGCCGCCTCAACGTGGCGGGCCGGGCGATGCTCTTCGGCAGCCACCGCCGCGAACTGTGGTGGGCCGGGGCGCTGACGCTGTCCGTGGCCAAGATCCTCGAGAACATGGAGATCGGCCACAACGTCATGCACGGCCAGTTCGACTGGATGAACGATCCGGAGATCCACTCGGCGACGTGGGAGTGGGACAACGTCTGCCCGTCCGACCAGTGGAAGCACTCCCACAACTACCTGCACCACACGTACACGAACGTCATCGGCAAGGACAAGGACGTCGGGTACGAGATCCTCCGCGTCCGGTCCGACCAGCCGTGGCACCCGTACTACCTGACGCAGCCCGTGGTGAACACGCTGCTGATGCTGGCGTTCGAGTACGGCGTGTCCCTGCACGACCTCGACATCGAGGGCCTGCGGAAGATGCAGCTCGAGGACCCGGAGGAGTTCAAGCGCAAGCTCGAGGGCATCGCCCGCAAGCAGGCGCGCCAGATCGGCAAGGACTACGCCCTGTTCCCCGCCCTGGCCGGCAAGAACTTCGTCCCCACGGCGACGGCGAACTTCACGGCGAACATCATCCGCAACATCTGGTCCTACGCGATCATCTTCTGCGGTCACTTCCCCGACGGCGCCGAGGTGTTCACCGAGGAGGAGCTGGAGAACGAGACGCAGGGCGAGTGGTACCTGCGCCAGCTGCTCGGCTCGGCGAACTTCACGGGCAACCGGCTCATGCACATCATGTCCGGCAGCCTCGGCTACCAGATCGAGCACCACCTGTACCCGGACCTGCCGTGCAACCGGTACCCCGAGATCCAGGAGCGTGTCCTCGCACTGTGCGAGAAGTACGACCTGCCCTACACCACCGGGTCGTTCCCGCGGCAGTTCTGGCAGGCCACGCGCTCGATCTGGCGGCTGTCGCTGCCGGCGAAGAAGATGCGCGAGGCCTCGCAGCGTCGTCAGGCCCGCGGCCTGCCGCGCAGCGCGGGCGCGGTCAACGCCACGGGCTCGGACAGCCCGGACACGCCGCAGACCCCGCCGGCCCCGGCGACCACCCCGGGACACCCGGGGCCGAACCAGGCCTGAGTCACGAGCCCAGCGCGAGGACGTTGCAGACGTCCCCGCGGGGCCCCGTGCTCGTCAGGCCGCGCTGGGAGCGGATGCGTTCGGCGAGGTACTCGGCGTCACGCCCGACGCCCGAGAACCGGCCCGAGCCCCAGGTCCACTGCCACGGCAGGCCCAGGAAGTAGAGCCCGGGCGAGCTGGTGACGCCGCGGGTGTGGGTCGGCGCGCCGCGGCCGGTGAACACCGGCACGTCGACCCACCGGAAGTCCTGGCGGAAGCCGATGCACCAGACCACCGAGGTGATGCCGGTGTCCGCCAGCGCCAGCTCGGTCGTCTCGGCCCCGGGGCGCCACACCGGCGTGTAGCGCTCCTCGGCCGGGACGTCGAGCTGCTCCCGCGCGATGTACTTGTCGATCGTGTCCTTGATCGACTCGGAGACCTCGTCGGCGTGGTCCAGCCGCTCGGTGAGGTCCGCGTTGAAGTGCAGCTTCCCGTCGCGGTGGTCGGTCATGAGGCCGTAGAGCCTCATGCCGTCCCTCGCGTGCGCCCGCAGGTCGATGTCGCGGCCGCCGTCGCGCCCGGTGACGTAGTGGTTGGCCTGGGCGGGGACGGCCTCGCGGCGCGGGTGCTCGGTGACGGGCATGTCGTAGTAGCCCATCTCCGCGAGCCAGTCGGTGACGTCGCGGCCGCGGTAGAAGCGCGCGACCCGCGGGGCGTCGCCGACGACGAGGTGCACCGTGCGGCCCTCGAGGTGCAGGTCCTCCGCGATCTGCGCGCCGGACTGGCCGCTCCCGACCACCAGCACCTCGCCGGGCGGCAGCTGTGCGCCGGACTTGTAGTCCTGCGACTGCACCTGGGTGATCCCGGCCGGCAGCGGCTGGGACATCGGCGGGGTGATCGGCGTGTGGTACCCGCCGGTGGCCACGACGACCTGGTCGGCGGTCAGCTCGCCCGCGGTCGTCGTCACCCGGTAGGTGCCGCGGTCGTCGCGGGCGAGCCGCGTGACCTCGACGCCCTCGACCACCGGTGGCTCGATGAACGCGCGGTACGCCTCGAGGTAGTCGACGATCTGGTCGCGGACCATGAACCCGTGCGGGTCCTCCCCGGCGTACGGGAAGTCGGGCAGCTGACACTGCCAGTTCGGCGTGACGAGGCAGAACGTGTCCCACCGGTAGGTCTTCCACGAGTGCGCCACCACGGCGCGCTCCAGCACGACGTGGTCCACCCCGCGGCGCTGCAGGCACCGGCTCATCGACAGCCCGGCCTGCCCGCCACCCACGACCACCACCGGCCAGTGCCCCCCGGCCAGGTCCTCGGGGCCGGTCGGGCGGTGTCGCGAGAACCGGTTCTCCGGGGCCGTGTCGGTGGACAGCGCCATGATCACTCCTGCGTCACGTGAGAGCGGGATCGGGATCGGGGTCGACGTCGACCGGTGATCCCCACGATGCGCAGGGCCTGTTGCCTGGTGGTTGCCGCCGGACTGCCTCGGCGTTGCCGCGTGTAACGGCGCGTCCGGGCTGCTGGAGATGACGGGCTGGTGATCGTCGCCGTCGAGGGTCCGAGCGCGGCCGGGGCTCCCCGTCGTGGCGGAGTACGCCCCGACGGGAGACGAGCCCGACGGCGGGGACGAGGCCGGGCGGGCCGCCTACTGGGTCGAGGTGGTCGCCGGACGGTGGCAGCAGGCCCAGGCGCTCGAGCACGGTGGGCAGGTCGTGCTCTGTGACAGCGACCCGCTGAGGCTGCACGACTCGTGGTGCCTGGTCCGGGTCGGTGCTGTGCCGTGGCCGACGTCGGGGACGGGCTCCGTCAGGTACGGGCGGCTTTCGCGCGGGCCCCGGTCACGTCGTCTGGTCCTTCCCCGCGACGCGCGTCCCCTCGTGGTCCTGTCCAACCGAATCGGAGCGAGGGCGCAGTGCTGGAGCGGGGTGCTGGAGGGCCTTCCCGCTGGTGCCCGACCGTCGTCCGGGGACGCGTGACGGCAATGCTGTTCATCGCCCCACCCGGGGCCGTGTGACTGGTATCATCGAACACATGTTCGACAGCGGCTATGCGGCGGTGGCGGAGGAGCCACGTCCGTCCGTCGTGCCGCTGTGGTCGTCGTGGGTTCCCGGGCCCGAGCTCGCGGCGGCGCTGGCCGGTTCCGAGGCCGTCGACCTCGTGGACGACGAGGGCCACGACGCCGCCGAACGTCTCGCGGGCTGGGAGGCGATCGCGAACTGGGCGACCGGTCACCTCTACCGCGAGACCGGCGAGTACCTCCACGCCCGTCAGGGCCGTGTTCGAGGTGCCGGGCAGGCAGAGCTGGTGTCGGAGGCCGTGGCGATGGAGGTCGCCACGCTCGCCCGGGTCGCGCCGCGCACGGGAGAGATCCGCATCTGCCAGGCCGAGACCCTGATCGACCAGCTGCCCCGAACCCTCGACGCGCTCGAGGCCGGGCAGATCTCGATGTCGCACGTGCGGGTCGTGATCGAGCAGACCGAGCTGTGCGACCCGGGGACGGCGCGCGCCGTGGACGCCGAGCTGTGGTCCCGGCCGGCGCGCGACCGGACGCCGACCCAGCTGCGCGACCTGGTGCGTCGCATCGTCACCCGGCTCGATCCCGACCAGTTGCGCCGCCGGCCCGAGCAGGCGCGGAAGGACCGCGATCTGCGGTACTGGTCGGACGACCACGGCGCCATCGGTGTCCTGCAGCTGCGCCTGCCCGCCGACGAGGCCCGCGGGGTCTACGCGGTGATCGACGGCTTCGCCCGTCGCGCCGGCGACGGGCCCGACGGCGAGAAGCGCACTCTCGCGCAGAAGCGCGCCGACACCACCCGCGACCTCGTCCTCGACGGCGCCACCGCCCGTCAGGGTGACTGCGCGGGCGACTGCTCCTGCGGTGCTGAGGGGGCGGGAGGCGGCGGCGTCGGCGGCGACCTGTCGAACGAGGCGGCCGGCGAGGCGACGGACACGGCGCCCGCCGAGCCGACCGATGAGGCGGCCGACGCGGCGCCCGCCGGGCCGACGGACGTGGCGACGGACGAGCCGAGTCCGACCGCGAGCTGCGACGGCGACCCGGTGGCCAGCCCTCCCAACGCCAACGCCAACGCCGACCCCCGGACCTCGCCCTCCGAGTACCAGCGCGACCCGGTGCGGGGCGTGCGGGTCGGTGCTCGGACACCGGTGCGCGCCGAGGTCCGGGTGACCATCGGGTGGGACGTGCTGGCCGGCTTCTCCGACCGGCCCGCGGAGCTCGAGGGCCACGGCCCGATCCCGGCCGAGATGGGTCGCCGGTTGGCGGGCGACCCGGACTCCTGGTGGCGGCGGCTCCTCACCGACCCCGTCACCGGAACGGCCTCCCATCTCGACGCCCGGCGCTACCGACCACCCGGGTCGATGCAGGAGTTCGTGCGCGCCCGGGACATGACCTGCGCGGCACCCGGCTGCCGGGTGCCGGCGGCCCGCTGCGACCTCGACCACGTCGTTCCGTACGAGCACGGCCGTCCGGGGGGCGGTGCCGGGCCGACGCGCGCCGACAGGCTCAAGCCGGAGTGCCGGCGACACCACCGGCTCAAGACGTTGTCCGACTGGACGGCCGAGCTCGGTCCGGATCCCGAGGGCGGCGGCGAGGCGGTGATCATCTGGACCTCGCCGTCCGGACACCGCTGGTGGGTGCGGCCGCCCGAGCTCGACCCGCCCTCGTGGGAACGCCCGACCGACGACTGGCCCCGGGACGTCGACTCGTGGCGACGGCGCGAGGCCGATCCGCGGGCGGTCGGCTCCTGGCCGCGCGCGGGATGACGGGCGCCGTGGTCACCCGGAGCCGCCGGAGATGGGTGCGGCGAGTCGCTCGGGTGATCGCCGAACCTCCCGCTCCCCGGGAGTCGTGCTGCGCGGGGGCGGCGGTGGCAGCGAAGGTGTCCCCGTGCGTACGGACGTGGTCGTCGTCGGCGCCGGCCCCGCGGGGCTGGTGCTCGCCTGGCTCCTGCAGCGGGCGGGGGTGGCGACGACGGTCGTCGAGTCCCAGCCGCAGGCCGAGCTGGGCCTCCTGCCGAAGGCCGGCATCGTCGAGTACCGGACGGTGCAGATGCTCACCGCGGAGGGCCTCGGCGACACCGTCCTGCCGTTCGCGGCCGAGAACCGGCGTTGCGAGTTCCGCACCGCCGACGAGTCGGTCGTCGTCGACTACGCCGAGATCACCGGCGGCCGCCCGCACTACGTCTTCCCGCAGCACGAGCTGGTCGCGCGGGTGGCCGCCTCCTTCCTCGACGAGGGCGGCTCGATCCTCTTCGAGCACCGGGTCACGGCCGTCGAGCAGGACGAGGACGGGGCGCGGCTCTCGGTGACCGGGCCGGACGGGCCGCAGGAGATCCACGCCGACACCGTCGTCGGGTGCGACGGCGCGGGCAGTGCGGTGGCGCGCTCACTACGGGGGCACCTGAGCGTCCACGACCGCCACCACCCCATGCGGTTCCTCGTGATCAGCGCCGCGATGCCGCCCCTGGTCGACCACACCATCTACGCCGCCCACCCCCGGGGCTACGCCGCGCACATGCGCCGGCTGCCCGACGTCACCCGGCTCTACCTCGAGGTGCCTGCCGGCGACACCGCCGCCGACTGGCCCGCCCCGCGGCTGCGCGACGAGCTGGGCCGGCGCCTCGGCGCGGACCTCGGCGACGTCGACCTGCCCGAGGTCGACGTCCTCGACCTCCGGGTCCGGGTGACGACGCCGATGCAGCACGGGCGGGTGTTCCTCGTCGGCGACGCCGCGCACCTGATCACCCCCGCCGGCGGCAAGGGCATGAACCTCGCGCTGGGTGACGCCGTCGAGCTCGCCCACGGATTGATCGAGCAGTACGGGCCGCAGCGCGACGGCGCCCGGGCGGAGCGCTACAGCGACACCCGCCTGCCCGTGATCTGGCGGACCGAGGCGTTCTCCGACTGGTTCCTGCGCGTCATCACCGCCCCGCCCGGCGCCGGGGGCGACCGTGACGGCTTCGGGCTGGGCCTGCGCGAGGGCTGGGTGTCGACGCTGCAGCACGATCCCCTGCTGCGGCGCTGGTTCGCCCACGCCTACGCGGGCGTGGACCCGGAAGGAGACCCGGAGAAAGACCCGGAGAAGGACCCGGGATGACACGACGGCCCCCGCCCCGGGTCCCGGGACGGAGGCCGCCGCGCGCCTCGGCGCCCGAGGGGGTTCAGGCGCCGTGCGTCGCCGCGGAGCGGTAGTCGGTGTACTGGTACGGGTTGTCGAGGATCTTCGTCTCGGGGATGTCGGGGTTCATGCCCTGACCCCACGCCTCCTCGCCGAGCTCGCCGCGCAGGTGGTCGACCGTCTCCTCCACCGCGCGCCGCGCAGCGGCCAGGTCGACGCCGACGAGGCGGTGGTCGCGCTTGACGACGCGGCCGTCGACGAGCACGGCCTCGACGTCGCCGCGCTGGGCCTGGAACGCGACGTGCCCGTGCGGGTGCAGGATCGGGAAGCTCACCGGCGAGTGTTCGTTGCGGATCAGCACGAGGTCGGCCTTCTTGCCCACCTCGACGCTGCCGAGGTCGGCCTCGCGTCCGAGGGCCCGGGCGCCGCCGCGGGTGGCCATGTCGACCACGTGCTCGGCCCGCAGCGCGGCGTGGGTGACGGTCTCGCCGCGGGCGTGGGCCTCGAGGTGCTCGCGGGAGCGGTCGGCGCCGAGGGTCGAGCGCATCGCGGTGAACAGATCGCCCGACCACCACACCGACGTGTCCATCGACAGGGAGACCGGGATGTCGTGGCTGCGCAACGCCCAGGTGGGCGGGTAGCCCTGGCCGGCGCTCTGCTCGCTCTCGGTGGACACCGACACCGAGCCGCCGGTGGCGGCGATCCGGTGGTACGAGTCGGCCGACAGCGTCGCCGCGTGGACGTAGATCGTCTCCGGCGCCATGAAGCCGTGCTCGTACATCAGCCGGATGCCGTCGTCGTTGGTCGCGCCCCAGACGCCGGCGTGGGTGGTCACCGGGAGGCCGAGGTCGCGGGCGACCTCGAACGCCGGCTTCTCCGGGAACGACGGGTCGCCGGTGACGTCGAACGCGAGCTGGAAGCCCTCGACGTCGCCGCGGCGCCGGTCGAGGAAGTCGCGGAGCTCGGAGGTCCCCGTCCAGTTCGCGGGCGCGTCCTGGATGTTGCCGTAGGCGAGCAGGAAGCGGCCGGGCACGGCGGCGAGGGCGTCGACCGCGGCGTCGGCGTGCTGGGTGGTCTGCAGCCCGTGCGACCAGTCGACGCAGGTGGTGACGCCGGCGTCGATCGCCTCGATGGCGGCGACCAGGTTGCCCGCGTGCACGTCCTGCGGGCGGAACTTGCGGCCGTGCTCGAGGTAGTACCAGACGAAGTACTGCGTGAGCGTCCAGTCGGCGCCGTAGCCGCGCATGGCCGTCTGCCACATGTGCCGATGGGTGTCGACCATTCCGGGCATGACGATGCCGCCGCGCGCGTCGATCTCCTCGGTGCCCGCCGGCACCTCGAGGTCGACACCGATGCCGGCGATGCGGTCGTCGACGACGAGCACGTCGTGGCCCTCGAGCACGGTGTGCCCGGCGTCGACGGTGAGCACGGTGCCGCCGCGCAGGACGACGGGGCGCCGCTCGGGCTGGCTCATGGACGGGCTCCTCGTCACTCGCGGACGGATGTCCGGTAGACGGTCAGATGATGTGGGTCACTGTCGTCCAGCGATGGTGCAGCTGTCAACGACCCGACACGCGCGACCCGGTGACCGGAAACCGCGGGTGCTGTCCGCCAGGCGGACGTGCGGTTACGCTCCCGCCACCCGGACCTCGAGGAGGGTGGTGCCCGTGCCACGGGACGGAGCGGGCCCGGACTTCATCGAGGCCCTCGCGCGCGGCCTGGACGTGATCACCGCGTTCAAGGCCGGGCGCCCGGTGATGACGCTCGCCGAGGTGGCCGCCGCGACCGGGCTCGCACGCCCCACGGCGCGGCGCATCCTGCTCACCCTCACCGAGCTGGGGTACGTCCGCGCCGGCGAGCGCGGCTTCACCCTGACGCCCCGGGTGCTCGACCTCGGCGTCGCCTACGTCGACGCGCTGGGCCTGTGGGACGTCGCGCGCCCGCACCTCGAACGCCTGGTGGAGCGCACCGGGGAGTCCTGCTCCGTCGCCCAGCTCGACGGCTCCGACATCGTCTACGTCGCGCGCGTGGCCGTCCCCAAGATCGTGTCGCTGACCGTGCAGATCGGCACGCGCTTTCCTGCGCTGCCGACGTCGCTCGGCAAGGTGCAGCTCGCCGCCCTGGCGCCCGACGAGCTCGAGCGCGTCCTCGCCGAGCCCACCCGCTCCGGCCTGGTCGCGCGCTGGCGTCCCGACCGCGAGGAGCGCGACGCGGCGCTGCGCGAGGTGCGGGCCCGCGGCTGGGCGCTCACCGACGAGCAGCTGGCCCCGGGCATCCGCTCGGTGGCTGCACCCCTGCGCGACGGCGAGGGCCGCGTGATCGCCGGGGTCAACGTCAACTGCCACGCCGCCGAGACCTCGGTGGCCCACCTCCTCGAGCACCACCTACCCCTGTTGCTGCAGGCCGCGGGCGACATCTCCGCGGACTTCGCGAGCCGGGAGAGGCTGCCGAGGGTCACGGCGCCGGCGTCCTGAGGGACTCAGTCCGGATCCACCAGGTCGAGGAACACCCACGTCGCGCCGGGCGCCAGCCCCGCCAGGCGGCGCCCGCACCCGTGCCGGACCGCCGGCCCGGACGTGACGTGCTGGGTGCCGCCGTGCAGGTCGCGGAAGACGCGGTTGAGGTCTCCGCTGCGCAGCGCGGTGGTACCCGCCCACTGGTAGACGGTCCGCCCGACGTCCTGGGCCGCGGTGGTCGCCGTGTGCAGGGCGAGCCGCAGGAGCGTCTCCTGGTCGGCGCTGAGGTGCTCGCCGCGGTCGAGGGTGGCCTCGACGTCGGCCCACACCTCCATGTTCCAGGCGCGCGCCGAGCGCAGCGTCGCCTCCGCGCGGGCGTAGTCGGCGTGGAACTCGGCGGTGTCGACCCCGGCGTTGCGCGTCCCGGTCTTCGCCACCGCGACCTCCTGCATCTCGTCGAGCAGGCGCCGTCCGACGCCGAGGGCCCAGCCGACGTGCTGGAGGCTCGCGAAGTTCGCGAGTCCCAGCCGGAACACCGCCCCGCCGAGCAGCGGCTCGGTGGTGGTCGCGACGTAGGTGTACTCGACGGGGACGAAGACGTCCTCGCAGTGGTAGTCGACGCTGCCGGTGGCCCGCAGCCCCATGACGTCCCAGTCGTCGACGATCGTCACCTGCTCCTTGGGCAGGGTGAAGACCCGCACCTCCCCGGTGTCCACCATCGCCGCGGTGTGGATGTGCGTGGCGTGGTGCAGCCCCGAGGCGAACGACCACGAGCCGGACAGCAGGAACCCGCCGTCGACGGCGCGCGCCCGTCCCGGCCGCGTGCCCTGGCCCGCCGCGAGGGTGCGGTCGCCGTGCGCGGCGACGAGGTCGGCGAAGGGCTCCCGCCCGAGGTAGGCCGCCGTGGTGCCGATGGCCATCTGCAGCGTCATCACCACCCAGCCGGTGGACGCGTCGGCCCGGGCGAGGGCCTCGATCGCCGCGATCACCTGGCGCGGCGCGAGCTCCATCCCGTCGAGCTCGCGCGGCATGCTCATCGCGTAGAGGCCGCTCGCGTGCAGGGCCTCCGCCACCTCCGGGGTGAGGCGGGAGCCCTCCTCGTTGTCCCGGGCCTCGGCGCGCAGGAGCGGGTCGAGCTCGTCGATCCGCGCCATGACCTCGTCGAACCGGTCGCTGACGTGCAGCCCTGTGTCGGGCCGGACCATCTGGTCGGTCACGACTCCTCCTCGTCCGGCTCCACCGGCGTCTCGATCGGCTCGAGCTTCGAGAAGATCTCCTCGCGGCGGTCCTCGAACTGCTCGGGGAGCTGGAAGCGCGTCCCGAGCTCGTGCGGGGACTCGTCGCAGGTCCAGCCGCCCTCGGCGTGGGTGACGGCGAGCTCGAACAGGGCCCCGGACGGGGTGCGCACGTAGACCGACTTGAAGTACTTGCGGTCCTTGAGCTCGGAGATGTCGGTGTAGCCGTTGCCCTCGATGTCGAACTTGAGCGCGTCCTGGTTCTCGAGGGTCTCGAGGTTCCAGGCGACGTGGTGGAAGGTGCCCGCGCCGTAGCGCCAGGTGCCCTGCTCCTCGCCGTTGTCGGCGATCAGCTCGACGTGGTTGCCGACGGGGTCCTGCCCGACCTGGTACGCGGCGCGGTCGCCGTCCTCGACGAGCTTGCCCTGCGAGTGGAACACCTCGTCGGAGAACTCGATCATCCGCTCGGGCGTGGCGACGTGGATGCCGACGCCGTGGATGCCGTGGATCGCGTACTCCGGCGGGACGCCCTGCCCGGGATGACCGACCCTGGAGTCGGCGTCGGCGGGGACGAGCGCGTACTCGATACCGCAGGGGTGGCGGAACTCCAGGCGCCGCCGGTCGAACACCTCGGTGCTCGTGGCCTCGACGCCGCGCTCGGCGAGGCGGCTCGCCCAGAAGTCCAGGGAGTCCGCCGGCACCGCCAGGAGCACCTCGCGCGCCTGGTTCGTGCCGCGGCGCCCGACGAGCCCGGCCTGGCGCCACGGGAAGGTCGTCAGGACCGCCGACGGGTCGCCGGCCGCGTTCGAGTAGTACAGGTGGTAGATCGGCAGCGAGCCGTCGAACAGCACCGTGCGCTTGATGAACCGCATGCCCAGGGTGCCGACGTGGAAGTCGACGTCCTCCTGGGCGCCGGACACCGACAACGTCGTGTGGTGCGAACCGCGGATGTGGGACACCGGTCCTCCTCGTGGCAGGTCTGTCCGGAGACGCTAGATGTGGCCCGCGTCTCGTGGCTCTCGCTAGAGTGCACGGACATCTCCACCCGGTGCAGGGACGACGGTATGGACGACGAGGTCCGGGACGTCGATGCCTGGCGGGGTGCCGTCACCGGGGCCCTGCTGCCGTTCCACGTCGAGTGCACGGCGCCCGAGCGCTTCCGCGGCAGCATCAGCCGCCGCCGGCTGGGTGACACCTCGCTCATCGCGATGACCTCCCGCCCCCACCGTGCCGTGCGGTCGGCCGAGCACATCGACGACGGGCCTGCCGACTACCTGCTCTCGCTCCAGCTCGCGGGCACCGCACGGTTCCGGCAGGACGACCGGACCGCCCGCGTGGGGCCCGGCGACATGGTCTTCTACGACTCCGGCCGCCCCGTGGAGATCGTCAGCGGGGAGGGCTACCGCAGCCTGTGCTTCCGCTTCCCCACCGACGGCCTCGGGGCGCACCGCGGCGCCGGGGAGCTGACGGCCACGACGCTGGACGCCGCCCACGGCCTCGCCCCGGCCGTCGCGGGCCTGCTCACCGGGCTGCACGAGGGGCTGGAGAGGTCGGTCGGCGACGCCGGTTCCGCGCCGCTGCTCGCCGGCGCCCGGCACGCCACCGAGCTCGCCCGCGCCCTCTTCGACGACGAGCTCGCGCGCCGCGGACTGCTCTCCACGCCCGACCCGCACGCGGAGCTGCGCGCGCGGATCGACCGCCACATCGACGCCCACCTCGCCGACCCGACGCTCTCGCCGCGGGCCGTCGCGGCGGCGGTGTTCATCTCGCCCCGCCACCTGCACGCCCTGTTCGCCGAGGACGGGCGCACCGTCGCGGGCACCATCCGCGAGCGCCGCCTGGACCGGTGCCTGGCCGACCTCGCCGACCCGGGGCAGGGCCCCACGCCGGTGTCGGCGATCGCGTCGCGCTGGGGGTTCGCCAACGCGACGCGGTTCGGGCAGCTGGTCAAGGCCGCGACCGGGCGCACGCCGGTGGCCTACCGTCGGGCGATGTGGAGCGGGACGTCCGGCACGTGAACACCCCCGACCCCACCCCCGACCCTGCCCTCGCGGCGCCGGGGATCGAGGTCCACGGGGCACCGGTGGGCACGGGATCGCTCGCGGTGGTGCTGCTGCACGGCCGCGACCAGGACCCCGGCTGGATGCACGACCACGTGCTGACGCGCCTCGCCCCGCGGCTCGACGGCGTCGCCGTCACCTGGGTGCTCCCGGCCGCCCCCGGCCGGTCCTGGTACGCCGGGCGCGTCCACGACCCCGACGCCGGGACCCTCGCCGAGCGCGACCGCGCGGCCGACGTCGTCGACGGGCTCGCCGACGCCCTCGTCGCCCGCGGCGCCGACGCCGGGTCCCTGGTGCTCGCCGGGTTCTCGCAGGGTGCGTGCCTCGTCGCCGACCACCTGCTGCGCAGGCCCCGCCGCTGGGCGGGCGCGGTGATCTGGACCGGCGCCGCGTTCGGTCCGCCCGGCACCGACCGGTCGCTGCCCCCGTCGACGCCGGACCCCGTGCCCCTGCGCGGTCTCCCGGTGCTGGTCACCAACGGCGACGCCGACGCGTGGGTGCCGCTCGCGGACACCGAGGAGATGGTCGCCGAGCTGCGTGCGCGCGGCGCCGACGCCGAGCTGCGCGTCCAGCCCGGACGGGACCACGAGGTGGCCGACGACGAGGTGGACGCGGCAGTGGCCCTGCTGACCCGGCTCGCCCGGCGGCCTTGACGATCTCGCCGACCGCGAGCAGGCTCCGCGTCGACGGACAAGTGTCCGGCTGTCGGACGGAGGCGTGAGGATGGCGTCGGAGGACCACTCCGAGGGGACCGGCGGCGGGCCGCTGGCCGGGCTGGTGGTGGCCGACTTCTCGCGGGTGCTGGCCGGGCCCTACGCGACGATGCTGCTGGCGGACCTGGGTGCCGAGGTGATCAAGGTCGAGTCGCCGCAGGGCGACGAGACGCGCACCTGGATGCCGCCGAAGCGCGACGAGACGTCGACCTACTACCTCGGGATCAACCGCGGGAAGCGCTCGATCGCGCTCGACCTGCGCGACGCCGGGGACGTCGCGGTGGGCAAGGAGCTCGCCCGCCGCGCCGACGTCCTCATCGAGAACCTGCGCCCGGGCGGCATGACCAAGTACGGGCTGGACTACGAATCCGTCGTGGCCGACAACCCGGGGCTCGTCTACGCCTCGATCTCGGGCTTCGGGTCCACCGGCGGCGGGCACGTGCCGGGCTACGACCTCATGGTCCAGGCGGTGTCCGGGCTGATGAGCCTCACCGGCGCCCCCGACGGCCCGCCGTTCCGCGCCGGCATCTCGATCTTCGACGTGATGGCGGGCAAGGACGCGCTCATCGGCATCCTGGCCGCGCTGCGCCACCGCGACGCCACGGGGAAGGGCCAGCACGTCGAGGTCAGCCTGCTCGGCTCGGCGATGTCCGGGATGGTCAACCAGAGCTCGGCCTACGCCGCGGGCGGCGTCGTCCCCACGCGGATGGGCAACGCCCACCCCAGCGTCGTGCCCTACGAGCCGCTGCCGACGGCCGACAACGACCTCATCGTCGCCGCCGCCAACGACGGACTGTTCCGCAAGCTGGTCGCCGTGCTCGGGCTGCCCGAGCTGGCCGACGACCCGCGGTTCCTGCGCAACGCCGACCGCACCGAGCACCGCGAGGAGCTGCGCCCGATCCTGATCGAGGCGCTCTCGGCGAAGGGCGCGGAGGAGTGGTTCGACCTCCTCGTCGACGCCGGGGTGCCGTGCGGGCCGATCAACTCCGTGGCCGGCGGCTTCGCCATCGCCGAGCGCTTCGGACTCGACCCGATCGTCAGCGTCGGGGAGGGGGAGCGCGCGGTGCCCACCACCCGCAACCCCATCCGCTTCTCCGGCACGCCGGCGGTCTACGAGCTGCCGCCGCCGGAGCTCGACGAGCACGGCGCGGAGCTGCGTCGCTGGCTGACGACACCGGAGGGGCAGGCATGACCGAGGACCCCACCGGCCCACAGCCCACGGCGCTGTACCCGACGGCTCTGGGCGCGGCCTCCAAGGACGAGATCACGCTGCTCGGGCACGACCTCGCCCGCGACGTGATGGGCGAGGTGTCGTTCGGCGAGCTCGCGTTCTGGCTCGCGACCCAGCGGCGCCCGACGCCGGGGGAGACCCGGGTGTTCGAGGCGGTGCTCGCGGCGCTCGCCGACCACGGCTACACGCCCACCGCGATCATCAGCAGGCTCGCCCTCCTGTCCGCGCCCGACTCCGTGCAGGGCGCGCTCGCCGCGGGCCTGCTGGCGGGGGGCTCGCGGTTCCTCGGGGTCACCGAGGACTGCGGGCGGTTCCTGCACGCGGTGCTGGTGGAGAACACGATCCCCACGGACGACGCCGGCTGGGACGCCCTCGCCCTGGAGACCGTGACGGCGCAGCGGGCGGCCGGGAAGTTCGTCCCCGGCCTCGGTCACCACGTCCACAAGGACGGCGACCCGCGCACCCCGCGGCTCATGGAGATCGCGACCGAGGAGGGCCTGTTCGGCCCGCACCTGGCGCTGTTCGCCGCGATCGGGCGGGTGCACCCGCAGGTGCTCGGCAAGACCCTGCCGCTCAACGGCGCCGGGGTGTGCGGGGCGGCGCTCGCCGACCTCGGCCTGCCGCTCGAGCTGCTGCGCGCGTTCGCCCTGCTGGCCCGCACGGCGGGGCTCATCGGCCAGCTCGCCGAGGAGCTGCGCCACCCCGTCGCCAACGACATCTTCCTGTCGGTGGACCGCAACAACCGTCCGACGGATCCTGACCCCTACAGGCCGACCTCTCTTGGCCGAGCCGACCTCTAGCCACCAGGAGGGCGCGATGGCGCACCCGGTCACCCCCACTGTTGTCACCGAGGACACGATCACCGACCTCGCCGCGGCCCGCTGGGGCACGGCGCACGACCCGCGCACGGCGGAGCTGATGAGCGCGCTCGTCCGCCACCTCCACGCGTTCGCGCGCGAGACCCGGCTGACCGAGGCGGAGTGGATGGCCGCGGTGCGCTGGCTCACCGAGGTCGGGCAGATCAGCGACGACAAGCGCGAGGAGTTCATCCTCACCTCCGACGTGCTGGGCCTGTCGATGCTGGTCGTGCAGCAGAACCACCGCTTCGCCGAGGGCGCGACACCCGCCACCGTGCTCGGCCCGTTCCACATCGAGGGCTCGCCGGAGCTCGGCTACGGCGCGGACATGTCGCAGGGCCTGTCCGGCACCCCGCTCTACGTCCACGGCACCGTGCGTGCGCTCGACGGCGCGCCGATCCCCGGCGCGGTGCTCGACGTCTGGCAGGCGGACTCCGACGGCGCCTACGAGTCGCAGCTCGACGTCGACGAGGCGCGCCTGCGCGGGAAGTACACCGCCCGCGAGGACGGCACGTACTGCGTCCGCACGATCGCCCCGCTCGGCTACGCGATCCCCATGGACGGGCCGGTCGGCAGCCTCATCTCGAAGACCGACATCAGCCACTACCGGCCCGCCCACGTGCACTTCCTGCTCAACGTGCCCGGCTTCGAGCCACTGATCACGCACCTCTTCCGCGAGGGGGCGCAGTACCTCGACAGCGACGTCGTCTTCGGCGTCAAGCGCGAGCTGGTCGTGACCTTCACCGAGCGCGAGCCCGGCCCGACGCCCGACGGCGGGCACAGCGACGTCCCGTGGTGCGAGGCCGCGTACGACTTCGTGCTGCAGCCGGCCGCCTGACCGACACCCCCGAGGAGCCCCCGTGCCGACCCTGCCCCTGCTGCCGACCTCGTTGGTCGGCAGCTACGCCCAGCCCGACTGGCTCATCGACCGCGCCAAGCTCGCGGGGCGCTTCCCCCCGCGGGTGCGGGCCAAGGAGCTGTGGCGGGTCGCCCCGGAGTTCCTCGCGCAGGCCCAGGACGACGCCACGCTGCTGGCGATCAAGGCCCAGGAGGACGCCGGGCTGGACGTCCTCACCGACGGCGAGATCCGTCGCGAGAGCTACTCGAACCACTTCGCCACGGCACTCGACGGCGTGGACGTCGACAACCCGGGCAGCGCGCTGGACCGGAGCGGGCACCCGAACCCGGTCCCGCGCATCACCGGCCCGATCGGGCGGCCGGAGCCGATCCAGGTCGACGACCTGCGCTTCCTGCGCGCGGCGACCGACCACACGATCAAGATGACCGTGCCCGGGCCGTTCACGATGTCCCAGCAGGCCCAGGACGACCACTACGGCGACCCGGAGGCCGCGGCGATGGCGTACGCCGCGGTGGTGAACGCGGAGGTCCGCGACCTCTTCGCCGCCGGGGCGGACGTCGTGCAGATCGACGAGCCGTACATGCAGGCACGCCCGGAGGCCGCGCGGGCCTACGGGCTGGCGGCGCTGAACGCCGCGCTCGACGGCGTCACCGGCACCACGGCGGTGCACATCTGCTTCGGCTACGCCGCGATCATCCACGAGCGGCCCGAGGGGTACTCGTTCCTGCCCGAGCTCGCGGGCAGCCCGGTCCAGCAGATCTCCATCGAGTCCGCGCAGTCCGGGCTCGACCTCGGGGTGCTGCGCGACCTCACCGACAAGACGATCATCCTCGGGGTGCTCGACCTGTCCAACCCGGCGGTCGAGTCGGCCGAGACCGTCGCCGGCCGCGCCCGTCGCGCCCTCGAGCTGCTCCCGCCGGAGCAGGTCGTCCTCGCCCCCGACTGCGGGCTGAAGTACCTGCCGCGCGACGCCGCCGAGGGCAAGATGCGCGCGCTCGCCGCCGGGGCGGCGCTGCTGCGCGCGGAGCTCGCGTAGACGGTCAGGCCGTCGTTCGTCGGGTCATCGCGTTCCCGAGGTCGCGGATCGCCCGGCTGCTGCGGTCGGCCGAGAGGACGTGGCCGCCCGCGATGACCAGGGCGATCGGCCACTCGAGGAGGCCCAGGGCCGTGAGCCCGGCGATCCCGCCGACGTAGGCGAGCTCGGGACGCGACATCTCGACCGAGCCCAGCAGCGGCAGCCAGAGGGTGAGGCCGTCGGGGCCGCTGTCGCGGACCTGGGCCGGGTCGGGAGCCGTCGGCTCGCGGGTCGCGGGCGGTGCTGTCGTCATCCTGCAGCGTGCCCGTCCCGCCGTCCCCGTACGCCGCGATCCCCGTACGCCGCGATCCGGGTCGGGTCGGGGGATCGACCTGTCGGCCCAGTGGGTACCACCGCTCGTCAGCGCCGTTGGCGTCGTTCGAGCAGGAGGAAGCCCATGGCCGACCCCAGCGAGTCCACGAAGGCGACGCGCGCGGGTCAGCGCATCGCCGGCGCCGCCAAGCAGGCGGCCGGAGCGATCACCGACAACCAGGACCTGCGCGCCGAGGGTGAGCTCCAGCAGGAGAAGGCGGACGCGGCGAAGGAGGCCCGTCGCGCCGACGAGTTCGCCGCGCAGAAGCGCGAGGAGGCCGAGGCCACCGCCCGCGAGGAGGAGCTCCGGGTCGAGCGCGAGCGCCTGGCGGCCGAGGACGCCGCCGCTGCGCGGGAGGAGCGCGCCGAGCAGGACCGGCAGGCCGAGCAGCAGCAGGCCGCCCGGGACACCGCGGTGCGCCGGCAGGCCACCGAGCAGGTCGCGCAGGCCCGCGAGCAGGACCTGCGGCGCGACGAGGTGGACGCGGTGCACGAGCGCGCCGCCGCCGAGGGGCGCGCGCAGGACGAGGAAGTGCGAGCCGAGCAGGCCCGTCGCGACGCGGCCGTGCTCGAGGACGTCGAGGAGGACTCCTGAGATGACCAATCCGGTGGCCGCGGTGCCGCGGACGATCGTGTCGCTGGGCTTCGGCGCGGCGCGCGTGCCGGTCGACCTGCTCGCGCAGGTGACCGGGAACGGCAACAACCGTGAATGGGGTCCGACGCTCGCCCTCGACAGCGTCGAGGCGACGGTGCGCGGGCTGCTGGGCTCGCTGCTCGGGGACCCGGAGCTGGCCGCGCAGGGTCACGTGAAGGAGGCCCGGGTGCAGCAGCGCACCGAGGCCGCGGAGCGGGACCGGGCGGCGGACGCGCGACGCGAGGTCGCCGACGACCGGATGCAGCGCCGGCGCGAGGAGGACCAGCAGGAGCGCGAGCAGGTCCGGGACCAGGCGCAGGAGCAGAAGCAGCAGCTGGAGGAGCAGCGCCGGCAGCGCGCGCAGGAGGCCGAGCAGCGCGAGGAGAAGCGCAAGGAGCAGGCCCGGCGCGACGAGCAGAAGGCGCAGGAGCGCGCCGACGAGCACGCGCAGGAGGCCCACCGCACGCGGGTGGCCGAGGAGTCCGAGGCCGTCGCCGCCGAGCGCGAGGCCGCGCAGCGCAAGGCCGAGGCCCTCGAGCTGGCCGAGGCCACCGACGAGGCGCGCCGCCGCCGTTGACGCCCATGGGGGGTCGTCCCCGGTCGGTCGGGTATCCCGCCCCGTGACCGACCGGGACGACCTCCTGTGCCGCTACCGCGAGCTCGTCGACCGGGACCTGCCCGCGGCCGGGGCGCGCGACGGTTGGACCCTGCGCCACGACCACTGCTTCGGCCGCGTGCTGCTCGACGACGCCGTGGGCGCGTGCTGGTACGACGTCCTCGGCCGTGGTCGCGGCGCCGCGTACCGCCGTCTCGACGACGACCGCCTCGCGCACGCGGTGGCGCAGGGGGAGCGGATGCTCGTCGAGGGCGACGCGCTGGTGCGCGCGCTCGACGCCCGCTCGCTCGCCTGGCGGGGCAAGCCCGCGAAACGCTGAGCTCAGGCGCGCGCCCCCACGCCGGTGTACTGGACGAGGAACGCGGTCACCAGGTCCGTCGCCTCCTTCTGCGCGGCCGCCAGCCCGGGCCGTGTGCCGCCGAACGCGATGCCCCCGCTCCACGGCGCCTCGGTGGGCAGCAGCGCGCACCGGATCAGGTGCCCGGCGCCGGGGAAGGCGTGGTGCTGGTCGTCGACGCGGGCGCGGCGCGCCAGCAGGGTCTGCGCCATCGGGCCCGACGGCCAGAGTGCGTCGTCGTCGCCGGTGAGGACGAGCAGGGGGCAGCGGACGTCCTCGGCCGCGATGGCCGCGTCGGGCAGATCACCCGTGCCCCGTGCGAGGCCCGCCTCGTAGGCCGGGCGCAGTCGCAGCAGGGTCGGTCGGTGCGCGGCGGCGTCGCGGCGGACGCCGATCGCGTTGCGCACGAGCTGCGTCATGAGCACGCCGCTCGGGAGGGGCTGCCACGGCAGCGGGGCGCCGCGCAGCGTCCAGGAGGGGGTGCCGGGCACCTCGCCACCGCCGCCGACCGCCTGCCACGTGACGCTGCTCGGGCTGACCAGCACCAGCGCGGTGGGGTGGACGAGCCCCGCGACCGCGGCGGCGAGGACCCCCTCGGAGCCGCGCGAGATCGCCGTCGCGCCCACCCGCGCGGGGTCGACCGCGGCGTGGCCGGCGAGGAGCTCGAAGGCCTCCGCGAACCGCTCCAGCGGCACCTCCCGGACCGCCCTCGCGGCGTCCTCCTCGGTGATCCACGAGGCCGCGAGCGCCACCAGGCCCCGCGAGGCCAGCGCCGCCGCGAGCCCGAGCTGGGAGTCCGACCCGCCCTCGGAGCCGCCGAAGCACGCGACCGCGGCCAGCCGGTCGCCGGCGGACGCGTCGGCGGGGAGCGCGAGGTGGGCGACGCGGCCCCTGAGGTGCACGGTCTCGATCCGCACGCCGGGACCGGCCGTGTGCCGCCGGACGGTGCGCGTCGCGGAGCGTCCGTCCGAGCGGGCCCGCACCGTGACCTGCCACGGCTCGACGGGCGGGAGGAACATCGAGGGCGTGGGGTCGGCACCCTCGGGCGCGCCGACGCAGCGCATCGCCCAGATCGGGGCGTCGCCGTCGGGAGCGTCCCAGTCGCCGTCGGTGGGGGTGGTCCGGTCCGCGTCCACGACACCGTCGGCGCCGGCGGGCAGCGTCGCGTGCGAGCGCCACGTGCGGCCGACGAGGTCGGTGCCCTCGACCTCCAGCTCGACGGGCCCGTCGGCGCCGCGCACGACGAGGTCGAACGGCTCGTCGTGGCGCCGGTCGACGGCGAGGTCGATCTCCAGCCCGTCGGACGCGTCGGGCGGCGGGGCGCCCTGGGCCACCGGCGCCGGGTTGCCCGCCGAGCGGGCGTCGACCTCCGCCGACCGCGACGCGAACCACGGCGGGAAGGCTCCCGAGATCGTGCCGCCCAGCCCGAGCAGCACGAACGGCGCCACCCAGTAGCAGAGGATCGACAGGGTGTCGGTCGAATCCAGCATGGTGGCCGACCCGTCGACGATCGGGGGGATCGCCGAGAGCAGCGTCATCACCGCGAACAGCCCGGCCCACAGCCAGGTCATCGCCGTGGTGATCGCGCGGAAGCCGTCGGTGCGGGCGGTGTCGGCGTCGACGGTCGGTGTCGCGTAGTCCAGGACGAACGGGCGTCCGACGGCCAGGCCCGCGAGCACGACGGCGAGCAGGCCGGCGTTGCCCAGCGGCTGCAGCCAGCGCTCGAGCACGTCGTCGGGGACCACGAACGCCAGGACGGCGAGGACGACGAAGACCGCGAGCGTGCCGGTGTCGAGCGTCCGGCCGGGGAGGCGCCGGAGCCGCCCGACCAGCAGCGCCAGCCCGGAGACGGGCACGGCCACCAGCACCGCGAGCTGGAAGGGGACGTTGCCGACGAGGACCCAGTAGACGATCCAGGGCAGGAAGCCGACGACGAAGGCCATGCCCGGATGATCCGGGCCCGGCCCGCCCACGGCCGAGGGTCGGTGGCCTCCGTCGCCCGATCGGACCAGTCGTCGCCGGACCTGGGCGCGGAGCACAAGATGTGACGTGGACCGCACCGTCGGTGGCGCGGCATGCTTCGGCGATGGCCGCTCCCGTCCGCCCGGACGCCGCCCGGGACACGCTCACCGTGCTGTGCCGGGCGCTGCTGGAGGACGTCGACGACCTCGCCGACCGGCTCACCCGACGGATCCTCGAGCGGGAGGACGTCTACGGGGTGCTCGGCGTCCCGGTGCGCGACGACCTGCGCGCGACGTGCCGGGCGAGCCTCGAGCGGCTGCTCACCCAGCTCGCCGGCGACCTGCCCGTCGACGTCGACGCGGCCGCGCTCACCGTCGACACCGGTCGTCGCCGGGCGCGCCAGGGCGTGCCGCTCGAGGTCGTGCTGCGCGCCTACCGCCAGTGCGGGCGGCTGGTGTGGGAGCGGATGCGGGCGGTGTCGCAGGAGCGCTTCGCCGGGGTGCACGACGCGGCGCTGCTCGTCGTCGCCGACGACGTGTGGCGCATCCTCGACGCGAGCTCCGACCGTCTCGTCGACGCCTACCGGCGCGAGGAGACGCGGCTGCGCGGCCTCGAGCTGGGCCGGCGCTGGGCGGTGCTCGAGGGCCTGCTCGCCGGGCGCGGCCGCGAGCCCGGCGCGGCCCGGGACGCCGCCCGGGTGCTCGATGTGGGCGAGGACGCCGAGATCCTCTGCGTCGTCGCGCCCTTCGCCGACGCCGACGACGACCCGTTGCCCGGTCCGGCCGAGGCCCTCGCCGGCGTCGCGCCCTCGATCTGGCACGCCCGCGCCGCCGAGGTCGTCGGCGTGGTCGTGCCGCCCGAGGACGCGTCGGCCGCGATCCCCGCGGTGCTCGCGGCGCTGCGCCGGCGCGCCCAGGGACCGGTGGGCGTGTCCCCGGTGGTGCGGGGGCTCGGCGAGCTCGACGTCGCCCACCGGTGGGCGCGGCTCGCGGCCCGGACGCTCCCGCTCGGCACGGGCGCCGTCGCCGGGCTCGACGAGCGGCTGCCCGAGGCCCTGCTCGGCGAGGCGCCGGACCTCGTGCCCCGGCTGCGCCGCGCCGCGCTGGGCGACCTGCTCGACCTGCCCGCGCCCGAGCGCGCCACGCTGCTCGCCACCCTGCGCGCCGTCCTCGACGCCGACGGCTCGCCCTCGCACGCCGCGTCCGCCCTGTACTGCCATCGCAACACGGTCATGTACCGGCTCGCGCGGATCGAGGCGCTCACCGGCCGCCGTCCCGCCGACGCCCGCGACCGCCTGCTCCTCGGCCTCGCCCTCGTCGCGGCGGACGAGCCGGGCTGAGGTGTTGCGGCTTGACAGCCCGCCGACATGCAAGCCCTGCGTCCACGCTGGCACTCAACGCTAGAAAATCCGCGTCGATCATGGACCCGAATCGCCCGCTCGCCGCGACAAATCCCATAGGATATGGTCGCCCTCGTGGACACCGGTCTGCTCGGCGACGCCCCGGCGCTGCCCGAGCGCGTGGAGCTCCAGCTCCGCGAGCGGATCCTCGCCGGCGACCTGCGCCCCGGCACCTTCCTGCGCCCCGACCGCCTGGCCGTCGAGCTCGGCGTCAGCCCCACGCCCGTGCGCGAGGCCCTGCAGGCCCTGCGCGCCGACGACATGGTGCGGGCGCTTCCCCGGCGCGGGTTCGTGGTCGCGCCGCTGGACCGCGCCGACGTCGTCGACCTGTTCGACGTACAGGCCCGCATCACCGGCGAGCTCGCGGCCCGCGCCGCCGGCGCGCTCGACGCCGAGGGCCTCGCGGGGCTGCGGGCGCGCGCCGCGGAGGTGGACGCGCTCATCGAGGCCGGCGAGCCCGGCGACCTCGCCCAGGCCGAGCGCCGCTTCCACGCCGCGCTCAACCGCGCCTCGGGCGCCCGCAAGCTCGCCTGGCTCGTCGGGCGCGCGGCGCACTACCTGCCCCCGCGCTTCTACACCGACCGCCGCGCCTGGCGCACCGCCACCGTCGCCGCGCACCGCACCCTGCTCGACGCGCTCGCCGCGGGCGACCCCGACACCGCCCGCGCGGCGATGGAGGGCCACGTCCTCGACGGCCGCGACCTGCTCGTTGCCCACCTGGAAGCCGTGGGCTTCTGGGACGAGACCTGACACCAGACCGACGCCGACACCGCTGGAGGCCGACGATGCCCGTCACCCTGACCGAGGAACAGCAGGACCTCGCGAACGCGATCGGCGAGTTCGCCCGCCGCGAGGTGCCCGACAAGGCACGTCGCGACGAGCTGACCGTCGAGGGCCCGCACTCGATGGAGGTCTATCGCAAGATGGCCGACCAGGGCTGGCTCGGCATCGCGCTGCCCGAGGCGTACGGCGGCTCCGGCGGGTCGATGACCGACCTGCTCGTCTTCCTCGAGGAGACCTCGTACCACCAGATCCCCATCGGCGGCTTCGGCACGACGATCATCACCGCGGCGGCGCTGGAGCGCAGCGGCTCCGAGGAGCAGAAGCAGCAGCTGCTCGGCGACGTGATCAACGGGGAGCTGCTGGCGATCTCCATGTCCGAGCCGGGCGCCGGGTCCGACGTCGGCGGCCTGACCTGCAGGGCCGAGAAGACCGAGAACGGCTGGGTGGTCAACGGCCAGAAGACGTGGTGCTCCAACGCGCACATCTCGAAGCACATCCTGTTGGTGGCGCGCACCTCGACCGAGGGGGGCAAGCACGACGGCCTGACGATGTTCATGGTGCCCACCGACGCCGACGGGCTCGAGATGCACGGCATCGAGACGATGGGCGGCAAGGAGGTCAACGACCTCTACTTCACCGACTGCCACCTGCCCGCCGACGCCGTCGTGGGCACCGAGGGGCAGGGCTGGCGCCAGCTCATGGCCGGGCTCAACCTGGAGCGCATGATCCTCGCCGGGCTGATGCTCGGGCTCGCGCGCCGCGCGTTCGACGACACCGTCGCCTACGTCAAGGAGCGCCACCAGTTCGGCCGGCCGGTCGGCAGCTTCCAGGCCATGCGCCACCGCATCGCCGACAACGCCACCGAGCTCGCGGCCACGAAGCTGCTGGTGCACGACACCGCGCGCACCATCGATGCGAACCCGGGCGCGCTGTTCCCGCGCGAGGCGTCGATGGCCAAGCTCAAGGCCACCGAGCTGGCCAAGCACCTCTCGCTCGAGGGCATGCAGATGCTCGGCGGCTACGGCTACGCCACCGAGTACGGCATGGAGCGCCTGCTGCGCCAGAGCGTCGTCTCGACCGTGTACGGCGGCACGAGCGAGATCCAGCGCGACATCATCGGCAAGTCCTACGGACTCTGAGGGGGCTCCGCCAGCTCGCCGCGCAGGGTGTCCTTGAGGACCTTGCCGGTCGCGGTGCGGGGCAGCGGGTCCCCACGCCAGATCACCGTGCCGGGCACGGCGAACGAGGGCAGCGTCCGGCCCAGGGCCTCCTGCAGCGCACCGGTGTCGGGCGCGCTGCCGGGGGCGGCGACGAGCACGGCGGCCACGTCCTCGCCGAGGCGCGGGTGCGGGATCCCGACGACGGCGGCCTCGTGCACGCCCGGCTGCGCGAGCAGCGCGGCCTCGACCTCGCCGCAGTAGACGTTCTCGCCGCCGCGCACGATGACGTCCTTCGCGCGGTCGACGACGAACACCCATCCCTCGCGGCGGAGCCCGAGGTCACCGGAGGACAGCCACCCGTCGCGCAGCACGGCCGCGGTGGCCTCGGCGTCGCGCCAGTAGCCGCGCATGATCTGGGGGCCGCGGAAGCACAGCTCGCCCACCACGCCGTCGGGCACCTCGGTGTCCGTGGCCGGGTCGACGACCCGCAGCTCCGCGCCGGGTACCGGGCGGCCGACGCTGTCGGGGTGCGCGGCGTAGTCGGCGCCGGTGTTGGCGCAGATCGCCGACGTGGTCTCCGTGGCGCCGTACCCGTTGGCCGCCGACGCCCGTCCCGCGAGCTCGGTGGCCACGCGCGCCACCAGGGGCGGCGGGATCGGCGCGCCGCCCATGGCGATGCGGGTGAGCGAGGCGGTCTCGCGCGGGTGGTCGACGGCCAGCTCGACGACGTCGCGCAGCACCGCGGGCACGCCGGACGCGGTGGTCAGCTGCTCGGAGGCGATGAGGCGCAGCGCCTCGCCGGGGTCCCAGTGGTGCATCAGGGCGAGCGTCGCGCCGGACAGCACGGCGCCGTAGAGGCCGTTGAGCCCGGCGATGTGGAACATCGGGTAGGCCAGCAGCGTGCCGGGACGGGCGGGCGCGGTCACCGCATCGCCCCGCCGCGCGGCGGCCAGCGCGACGGCACGGCCGAGGCACGCGACGTTCAGCGCGTTCGTCACGTGGTTGCGGTGGCTGCTGACGACGCCCTTCGGCCGTCCCGTGGTGCCGGACGTGTAGATGAGCGTCGCGGTGTCGTCCGGCGCGACGTCCACCGCGGGCGGCGCCTGGTCGGACGGCCGCACGACGTCCTCCCACGCCACCACGCCGGCCGGGGCCGGGCCCTCGCCCCGCACCCGCACGATCGGCGGGAGGTCCACGTGACCCGCGAGCGCGGTGACCCGCTCCGGGTCGGCGACCAGCACCCGCGCGCCGGCGTGCTCGAGCGCGCCGGCGAGCTGGTCGCCGGTCCACCACGCGTTGAGCGGCACGGCGACGAGGCCCGCGACCATCGCCGCCCAGAACGCCACGGTCCACTCGGGCACGTTGCGCATCGCGATCGCCACCCGGTCGCCCGGACGCAGGCCCTGCTCCTCGACCAGCCACGCGGCGAGCCCCGCCACCGCGCGCCGGTGCTCGCCGTAGGTGCGGCGGTCGTCGCCGTAGACGGTGAAGACGCGGTCGTCCGGGGCGGGCGCCGTCAGGTAGAGCTCCCGCAGCGTGTGTGGGCCGCGCCGGTGGACGCGCATGGGGACGCCGTCGACCGTCGCGGCGACCATCGCGAACTCAGCCCTCGGCGCGGTCAGCTCCGCGAGCACCGGGCCCAGGCCGACGCGCTCGGCGTGGTCGGTCATCTACGCGGCGGCCTTCCACCCCAGCGCCGGCCCCAGCCTGGTGGCCATGTCGGTGAGGATCTGGACGTAGTCGGCGTGCTCGAACGTGAACGGCAGCGCGAACACGACCTCGCGCACCTCGCGGAACGCCGGGTCGGTGTACAGCTTCTCGGCGACCTCCTCGGACGTGCCGAGGACGTCGGGCGCCGCGAGCAGCCCCGGCCCGGGCGGGCCCAGCGGCGCGGCGGTGCGCGGGGTGCGCTTCTCGACGAAGGCCTCGTACTTCGCGCGCTGCTCCGCGGTGGCCGAGTCGGTGGGGATCACGACCAGGCCCTGCGACACCCGGGCGGACTCGCCGGCGGGGTGGTGCGCCTTGAACAGCGCGATCTGGCGCTGCTGGATCGCCGCGAAGTCCCACTTCCCGTCGGTCTCGAGGTCGCTGTCCTCGGGCTTGATGATGTTGCTGGTGAGCAGGTTCAGACCCTGCTCGGCGGCCCACTGCGTCGAGCGCCTGCTGCCCGCGCCGTACCAGATGCGGTCGGCGAGACCGGGGGAGTGCGGCTCGACCCGTGCCGAGAACTCCTCGAAGCCCTGGGTGCCCGAGAACGTGCTCACCGGCTCGCCGCGCACCATCCGCAGCAGCCGCGCCACCCGCTCGTAGGAGAGGTCCTCGACGTCCGCGGTGTCGGGGTAGAGCGCGCCCTTGACGTCGTCCCAGTGGATCGGCGGGCCGACGCTGAAGCCGGGTTCGAGACGCCCGCCGGACAGGATGTCGACGGTCGCGAGGTCCTCGGCCATCCGCAGCGGGTTCTCCCACCCCAGGGGCGTGACGGCGGTGCCCATCGCGATGCGCGACGTGCGCTGCGACGCGGCGGCCATGATCGCGATCGGCGAGGAGATGCCGGTCTGGAAGTGGCGGTGGCGCAGGTAGGCGCTGTCGAACCCGAGCTGGTCGCCGAGCTCGATGACCTCCAGCGTGCTCTCCATGCCGGGGCCGGGGTCGTCCCCGTCGAACAGGCCGAGGGTGAGGAAGCCCAGCTTCTCGAGCGGGACGTCGGGTGTGGGCATGGCGGTTCCTCCCGGGACGCGGCACCCGGATCAACGCCGCGGGGCCCGGGATGTTCCCCGGTCATGCCGATCGGTGCGGCCGTGATGCCGGGGTGCCATCGGCCGGAGCGCCGCCGCGACACGGTGGTCGCGAACGGGACTCCGGCTCGACGTCACCGACGCCGTCGGCCGCAGCCTCCGGTCAGCCTCCGGTCGCGCTCAGAGAGCGGCGGCCGCCGCGGTGGCCACGGCCTGGTCCTGCTCGCCGGTGCCCCCGCTGACGCCCACGGCGCCGACGACGGCGTCGCCGGACATCAGCGGGACGCCGCCCGCGAAGATCATGATGCGGCCGTGGTTCGAGTCCTGGATGCCGTAGAACTGCCCGCCGGGCTGGGCGTTCTCGCTGAGCCCCTGGGTGGAGACGTCGAACGCGCGGGCGCTGAACGCCTTGTTGATCGCGACGTCGACGCTGCCGATCCAGGCGCCGTCCTGGCGGATGTGCGTCACGAGGACGCCACCCGCGTCGACCACGGCGATGTTCATCGGCTGGCCCTGGCTCGCTGCCTCCTTCTCACCGGCGGCGACGACGCGACGGGCGTCGTCCAGGGTCACGGTCTCGATCGAGCGCATATCAGTCCTCTCGGCGGGCCGCGGGCGGGCACGTCGATCGGTCGACGCCGCCTCGCGTCGGGGCCCGGAACTCATCGTGGTCCCTGCCGGCGTGACGCGTCCAGTACGGGGCGTCATCGGGGTCACGCCCGCGCTGGGCCGTTCGCGGGCACCTCCGGGGGCTCCGGACTGGTTAGTGTCGACGCCGGGCGACGCGGCCCGTCCTGGCCGGAACGCACATGAGACGGAGTGATGATCGTGGCGACCACCCGCGGTTTCCTGGGACGGCGCAAGGAGCGCGATCCGCGCCTGCCGCCCGGGCAGTACGACGTCGGGGCGGGGTGGCCGGTGCTGACGGCCGAGGCCACGCCGCGGGTGGACGCCGACAAGTGGAGCGTCACCGTCGACGGGCTGGTCGACACCCCGACGACGTGGACGCTCAAGGAGCTGCGGTTGTTGCCGCCGTCGGTGTACGCCGGGGACATCCACTGTGTGACGACGTGGTCGAAGCTCGACACCAACTTCACGGGCATCTCGCTGGACACCCTGTTCAACGCGGTGGGGGTGCGCCCGGAGGCGACGTACATCGTCGAGACCTCCACCACCGGCTACACCACCAACCTCCCGATCGAGGACGTCACCGGCGGCAAGGCGTGGCTGGTGTGGGAGCACGAGGGCAAGCCGTTGACCCGGGAGCACGGCGGGCCGGTGCGGATGCTGGTGCCGCACCTGTACTTCTGGAAGTCCGCGAAGTGGATCTCGAAGATCACGTTGCTGGACCACGACGAGCCCGGTTTCTGGGAGGTGAACGGCTATCACGAGCGAGGCGATCCCTGGCGTGAGCAGCGCTTCGACGGGGACTGACGACCAGTTCGGCGCGCCCGAGGACCACGCGGGCGGGCCGAACGACCGGCGCGCGGCGGCGAAGTGGCGCGACGCGCGGGTGGTCGAGGTCGCCCACCCGGCCGTCGACGCGGTGGTGCTGCGCCTGGCCGTGCCCGAGCGCGTCCAGCACCTCCCGGGCCAGCACTACGTGGTGCGCCTGCGTGCTCCCGACGGCTACACCGCGCAGCGCTCGTACTCGGTCGCGTCGGCCCCGGGCGACGAGCTCGTGGAGCTGTTCGTCGAGCGCATCTCCGACGGCGAGGTGTCGGGCTATCTCGCCGACGTCGTCGAGCCCGGCGACGAGCTCGAGGTCCGCGGCCCGATCGGGCGCTGGTTCGTCTGGCGCGGGCGCACCCCGGCCGTCGCGATCGGCGGCGGCAGCGGGGTGGCCCCGCTGGTCGGGATGCTGCGGAACGCCACCGACCTGGGGCATCCGGAGCGGCTGCGGCTCGCGGTCAGCGCCACCACCCGCGCGCGGCTGCCCTACGCCGACGAGCTCGAGGCCGCCGGCGCCCGGATCGCGCTCACCCGCGAACCGGGCGAGCACGCCGGGCGCCTCGACGCGGCCGCGATCGCGGAGCTGGTCGACCCGGCCGCCACGGTCTACCTCTGCGGATCCGCGCGCTTCACCGGCGCGATGGAGACGCTGCTCGTCGACGCCGGCCAGCCCGAGGGCAGCATCCGCGTGGAACGCTTCGGCCCCACGGGATAGCGCCCCGGCTCAATGGAGTCGGCGCTGCCAGTCCCGCGGCACGCGGTCGGTCGGGCCCGGGGTGCCCTGGTCGGCGGGGTGGTGCCGCGGGCCGGCGAGCACCGGGCCGTGGGACACCGTCCCGTCGCGGTCGTCGAAGAACCAGTCCTCGCCGGGCTCGAAGCTCGTGAGGACCGGGTGTCCGGCGTCGCGGGCGTGGTGGGTGGCGTGCTGCCCGGGCGAGGAGTCGCAGCAGCCGATGTGCCCGCAGGCGGCGCAGCGACGCAGGTGGAACCACCACCCGCCCGTCGCGTCGCACTCCACGCAGCCCGTGCCGGAGGGCTGGGCGTGCGGGTCGATCTCGGGGCCGTTCTCGGGGTAGCTCACGACGCCTCCTCGGTCGGTGCGTCCAGGCCGAGCGAGCGCCGATCGTCCGGCGGCACGTCGGCGAGGTACTCGCGGTGGGTGCGCAGCCAGCGCTGCGCGTAGGGACAGCGGGGGACGACGGCGACCCCCTCGGCGCGGGCGGCGTCGAACACCGCCTGCACGAGGCGACCGGCCAGGCCGCGCCCGCCGAAGGCCTCGTCGACCTCGGTGTGGATCAGCACGATCGCGCCCGGCGTCTCGTGGCCCCGCCGGCGCCGCACGGTCACGTGACCCGCCTCGACGCCGTCGACGCGCAGCACGAACTCCCCGCGGTCGGGGTCCTCGTCCACCCGGACGTCGCTCTCGTCGTCCATCGGTCTCCTCACGTGCGATCCGGCCCCCGATCCGCCTCCATCCTGCTCCTGCGCGCGGCGGGACGCCCGTGACCCGCGGCACCGGGCGTTGACGGCGATCGCCACCCGGCGCAGGATCGGGACCAATCGGTCCGGGACCGTGTGGTCCGCTTCATCCGGGTCCGGCGCCGGTCCGACACCGAGGAGGAACCATGAGGGACGCGGTCATCGTCGACGCGGTGCGCACCCCGCTGGGCCGGGGCAAGCCCGGCGGCGCCTACGCCGGGGTGCACCCGGTGGACCTGCACGCGCACGTGCTGCGGTCGCTCGTCGAGCGGACGGGGCTGGACCCCGCCGAGGTCGACGACGTCGTGGGCGGCGCGGTCGGGCAGGTCGGCGAGCAGAGCGGCAACACGACGCGGTTCGCGGCGCTGGCCGCGGGCTTCCCGGAGTCGGTGCCGGGGGTGACGGTCGACCGCCAGTGCGGCTCCAGCCAGCAGGCGCTGTCGTTCGCGGCGCAGGGCGTCGTCGCGGGCGGCTACGACATCGCGATCGCCTCGGGCGTCGAGTCGATGTCGCGCATCCCGATCGGCAGCCAGACGCGGGTGGACGGGGTCGCCCAGGATGTCGCGGGGGCGGCGGTCGGCGCCCGCTACGCGCCGGGGCTCATCCCGCAGGGCGTGAGCGCCGAGCTCATCGCGCGCCGCTGGGGCCTGTCGCGCGGGCAGCTCGACGAGTTCGCGCTCGCGAGCCACCAGCGCGCGGCGAGCGCCTGGGCCGACGGCCGCTTCGCCGGCGAGGTCGCGCCGCTGAAGACGACGCGCGCGGACGGGTCGGTCGGTCAGCTCGAGACCGACGAGACGGTCCGGCCCGGCACGACGGCCGAGGCGCTGGCGACGCTGCGCACCCCGTTCGCCGACCCGCGCTGGACCGAGCGCTTCGGCGACATCGACTGGACGGTCACCGCCGGCAACGCGAGCCCGTACAACGACGGTGCCGCGGCCCTGCTCGTCACGACCTCCGAGATCGCCGCCGCCCACGGCTGGACGCCACGCGCGCGGGTGCACACCGCGACGGTCACCGGCGACGACCCGATCCTCATGCTCACCGGCATCATCCCGGCCACCGCGAAGGTGCTCGCCCGCGCCGGCCTCGCGATCGGCGACATCGACGCCTTCGAGGTCAACGAGGCGTTCGCGTCGGTGGTCCTGGCCTGGCTCGCCGAGACCGGCGCCGACCCGCGGAAGGTCAACGTCCACGGCGGTGCGATCAGCATCGGCCACCCGCTGGGCGCGAGCGGCGCCCGGCTCGCCACCACCCTGCTCGGGGTGCTCGAGCAGACCGGCGGGCGCTACGGCCTGCAGACCATGTGCGAGGCCGGCGGCACCGCGAACGCCACGATCGTGGAGAGGATCGACCAGTGATCATTTCAGGAGCGAACGTGCTGGTCACCGGGGCGAACCGCGGCCTCGGCGCCGCGCTCGTGGAGGGGCTGCTCGCGCGCGGCGCGGGCACCGTCTACGCCGCGGCGCGTGACCCCCGCACGGCCGCGCACAAGGACCCGCGCGTCGTGCCGCTGCGCCTCGACGTCACCGACCTCGCGTCGATCCGGGCGGTCGCCGAGCGCGCCGACGACGTCGACCTGCTCGTCAACAACGCGGGGGTGAGCGGGGCCGGCTCGCTGCTCACGGCCGATCCCGAGCGCGCCCGCGCCGAGATGGAGACCAACTACTGGGGCCCGGTCGCGATGCTGCGGGCGTTCGCCCCGGTGCTCGCCGCGCGCGGCGGGGGCGCGGCCGTCTCGGTGCTGTCCGCCCTCTCGTGGGCGGCGATGCCCGGGGCCGGGGCCTACTCGGCGAGCAAGGCGGCGGCGTGGTCGTTCACCAACACCGCCCGCGCCGAGCTCCGCGAGCAGGGCACGCTGGTGGTCGGCGTGCACCTCGGCTTCATGGACACCGACATGGTCGCCCACCTCGACGTCCCGAAGGTCGCCGCCGTCGACGTCGCCGACCGGATCCTCGACGCGGTGGCCGCGGGCGAGGAGGAGGTGCTCGCCGACGGTCCGGCCCGCGCGCTCAAGGAGGCCCTCGCCGGCCCGCCGAAGGGCCTGGAGATCTAGGGCAGGTCTAGGGCTCGGCGGGCGCGTCGCTCACCAGCGGGGTGATGCGCACCCGCTCCACGCGGTGGCCGTCGACGGTGACCACCTCGAACCGGTGGCCGAGCGCCTCGACGACGTCGCCGACATCGGGCGTGCGTCCGAGCCGGTGCAGGACGAACCCGCCGAGGGTGTCGTAGGGCCCGTCGGGCAGCTCGATGCCGGTCAGTTCGGTGACGTCACTGCGGTGCAGCAGGCCGTCGACGTCGTAGGTGCCCTCGTGGCGGGGGCGCACCGGCACGGCGGGGTCGTACTCGTCCTGGATCTCGCCGACGATCTCCTCGACGAGGTCCTCGACGGTGACGATCCCGTCGGTGCCGCCGTACTCGTCGATCACCACCGCGAGGTGCCCGCCCCCGCGGCGCAGCAGGGTCAGGGTGTCGAGCACCGGCTTCCCGCCGGGCACCACGGTCACGGGGCGGGCGAGGTCGCGCAGCACGGGCGGCGTGCCGTCCGGGCGTGGGCGGGCCGTGAGCAGGTCGCGGACGTGCACGAAGCCGATGACGTCGTCCACCGACTCGCCGGTGACGGGGTAGCGGGAGTGCGGGCGGTCGCTGACGTGGTCGACGGCGTCGGCGGCGGTGTCGTCGGCGGAGAGGAAGTCGACCTCGGTGCGCGGCACCATGACCTCGCTGATCACGCGGTCGGTCACCGCGAAGGCGTCCGAGAGCAGGCGGCGCTCGGCGTCGGTGAGCGTGCTCGTGGTGCGCACCATGTCGCGCAGCTCGTCCTGGCTGACCTCGTCGCCGGGGTCCTTCGGGTCGACCCCGAGCACGCGCACGACCGCGTTGGTCGAGCGCGAGAGCAGCCAGATCAGCGGCCGGGTCAGGGTCGCCAGCCGGTCGAGCAGCGGCGCCGCGACGAGCGCCACCCGCTCGGGCTGCTGCAGGGCCAGGCGCTTGGGCACCAGTTCGCCGGCCACGAGCGACAGGTACGACACGAGCGCGGTGACGACGAGCAGCGCGACGGTGGCGGCCAGCGCCACCGGCAGGCCCCAGCCCGCGAGCACCGGCTCGAGCCGCGTCGCGATCGTCGCGCCGCCGTAGCTCGAGGCGAAGAAGCCGGTGAACGTCACGCCGATCTGGACCGCGGACAGGAACCGGTTGGAGTCGCCGCGCAGCTTCGCGACGGCCCGGCCGCGCCCGCCCCGCTCGCCCAGCGCGCTCACCTGGCCCGGGCGCAGCGCCACCAGCGCGATCTCGGCCGCGGCGAAGAATCCGCCCACGAGCACGAACACCAGCACCAGCGCGATGTTCAGCGCGACGTCCACCCCGTGATCCTGACAGCCGGGAGGTACCGGACCTGTCGGGCCCGGGGTGCTCCTACGGCGTGCGACCCGTGACGGCCACGATCCGGTCGAGCATTCCGGCATCGTCGCCGGGGGTGACGGGGTCGCCCCACAGCTCGGGGAGCGGCGCGGCCGGTACGAACACCGTGACGTGGTCGAGGCACGCCCGCAGGGTCTCGTCGGGTAGCTCGGGGGCGGGACGGTCGAGGGCGCGGGCGAGATCCCATGCGTGCACGACGAGCTCGGTGAGCCCGATGAGCGCCCACGTCGGACGCGGGAGCTCCGGCCCGCCGGGCGCGCCGGCCGTGCCCTCCCACGCGGCGGGATCGCGCCACGCCTCGGCCATCGCCCCGATCCTGGTCGCGAGCGCCCCACGGCGCCCGACCTCCCACCGCCCGGCTTCCCGGGGGCCGGTCCCCGGGCCGGGGTCGTCGTCTCCGCGGGCCAGCGCGGCGAACCCGCCGGCGACGACGTCGAGGTGGTCGAGCAGGTCGGCGACCGTCCAGTCGGCGCACGGGGTCGGCGTGCGCAGGCCGTCGTCGTCCGTGGCCGTGACGAGGGCGGCCAGCGGCGCCGCGGCGGGGGCGAGGTCGATCGGTCGGGTGCTCATGGGGATGGGACGGACGGCGCGGCACCGAGTCATCGGTCGGGTCGTGCCGTCGTCCTCCTCGTCGTGCCGGCAGAGGTCCGAGAGGCACCCCTCCGAATGGTGGGGAGGGGTCGACGGCCGGTGTGACGTGGGTAACCTCGGAGGTGCCGCCCGTCAGGGGCGGTGATGTCCCGACGACGGTGACGACCATGTCATCGGAGGTGGACCGATGTCCGACGACGCGCGACGCGAACCCACGGCTCCCCGCGAGCGGCACGACGACGACCAGCCCGCACGGCAGGGCAACGTGCACGGCATGGTCGAGGCGGCCCGGCTGTGGGCCCGCCAGCAGGGCCTGGCGGTGCCGACGAACGGACCGCTCCCGCACGAGGTGATGGCGCAGTACAAGCGCCGCCAGACCTGGGAGTAGGTCAGCTCGGGGCCTCCCGCAGCACCGCCCGTTCGTCGTCGGTGAAGACGACGCGACCGGCGAGCACGTCCTCGAGCGTGATGCCCTCGGCGGGCTCGTCCCACCGCAGCGTGGTGTCCGCGAGCTGGAGCAGGGTGCCGCAGCCCGAGCGGGGCCGCACGAAGGCCTCACGCCAGGCGGGGTTGCGGACGTCCACGTCGACGACCTCGTAGCCGTGGCCCTCGAGGCGGGCCACGGCCACCTCGACGTCGGCGACGACCAGGGTGATGTGGTGGACGCCGGGGCCCCGCTTCTCGAGGAACCGGGCGACAGGGGCGTCGTCGCGCAGCGGCGAGATCAGCTCGATCTTCATCCCGCCGGGCAGGACGAACTGCGCGACGCGGATGCCCTGGTGGTCGTTGTCGCCGCCGAACAGGAAGCGCCCGCCGAGGGTGTCGCCGAACAGGGCGGCGCCCTCGCGCGGGTCGGCGACGGCGACGGCGACGTGGTCCATGCGCAGGACGCCGGCGTCGGGCGGGAGTGCCGGCGTCGCCGGCGTCCCCGGGATCACGACCGCACCGCCGCGGCGTCGGCCACGCGGGCGATGGTCTGGGCCGGGCCGTCGGCGTCCCCGGGCTCGGCGCCGGGGGTCAGGGCGATCGGCAGGTCGACGCCGGCGTCTCGCAGGGCGGCGACGCGCGCGGCGACGTCGTCGCCGGTGCCGAGCGCGCACATCGCGGCCACGGCGTCGTCGTCGACCGCCCGCAGCGCCGCCTCGCGGTCGCCGCCCGCCCAGGCGTCGGCGGCGCGGTCGAGCCCGGAGAGGCTCGCGCGGAACGACGGCCGGTGCGTCGGCACCATCGCGTACTGCAGCACGAAGCGGCGCATCCGCTCGCGCGCCTCGTCGACGCGGTCGCCGGCGTAGGCCCAGAACGACGCGGCGATGCCGACCTCGTCGGGGTCGCGGCCGGCGTCGCGCGCGCCCTCGCGGACCAGGGCGATCTTCGGCCCGTACTCGTCGGGCGGGGTCCAGGTCAGGAACGCGACGTCGGCGATCGCGCCGGCGAGGCGCAGCATCCGCGGGTTCATCGCGGCGAGCACGATCGGGACGTCGACGGGACCCAGCCCCGCGCGGAAGCCGTGCGAGCGCACGTGCGCGCCGTCGACGTCCGTGCGCTCCCCGCGGAAGATCGTGCGCATCGTGGCGACGTACTCCTCGATCCGGGCGCGGGGGGCGTCGAACCCCAGGCCGTGCCACTGCTCGACGATGATCGGGCTGGAGGCACCCAGCCCGGCGAGCACCCGGCCGGGGGCGAGCGAGGCGAGCGTCGTGAAGCCCATGGCGGTGAGCACGGCGGTGCGGGGGTAGACGCCGACGATCCCGCTGCCGAGCCGGATGCGGGACGTGGACGCGGCGATCATCCCGAGCATGGAGAACACCTCGGGCCCGGCCACCTCGCCGACGAGGACGTCGGTGTAGCCGTGGTGCTCTGCGAGGCGGGCGAGGTCGAGGTACTGGCCTGCGGTGAGGCCCTCGTCGACCGGCAGGGTGACGCCGAGCCCGCGCAGCACGGTCACGTGGCACGCACCATGCGCCCGACCGCGGCCGTGTCGTACCAGGTGGAGAGGCGTGCGATCCGCGTCCCGTCGTCGGTGAGGTCGAAGACGTCCACGGCGTCGAACTCGACGGGGTCGCCCGCCGGGGTCCGGCCGCTGAAGTGGATCTCGACGAGGACGACGGTGCCCGCCACGACCACCCGGGTCGGCTCGTCGTGGTGCACGGGCAGCGCGGCGAGCACCTCCGGGAAGTGGTCGGCGATCTCCTCGCGCCCGGTCCGGGTCGGCGCCCCGACGCTGCGCAGCTCGGCGTCGGGGGCGAAGACGTCGCGGATCGTCGCCCAGTCCTCGTCGTTGACCGCGGCGAAGTAGCGCTCGACCGCCGGCGGCGTCACGGGGCGAGCCTCTTGCGCAGCTCGGACATCGCGCCGAACGACCAGCGCGCCAGGCTCGGGTCGCCGAACGCGGTGATGTTCCACATGACGAGGTGGCGCAGGCCCTTCTCGACGTACTCCTCGACCTGCTCGGCGACCTCGTCGGGCGTGCCGCAGAACGCGTAGTGGCGCACCACGGCGGGCGGGATCGCGTCGATGATCCGCAGGGACTCGGCCCGGTCGATCGCCGTGGGGATGAAGTCGTGGAAGCCGCTGCCGTCCGGGTAGGGACCCTCGACCCCGAGGTCGCGGAACACCTGCGCGGGCAGCAGCACGCACAGCGCCCGGACGAGCGGGGCCTCGGTGAGCCGCTGCACGGTCTCGGCGTCGGGACCCATGAGGACGTAGCCGAGCATCCCCGGGGTGATCGCGTCGGCGTCGCGGCCGGCCTCGTCGGCGGACGTGCGGATCGTGCCCAGGGCGCTGCCGTAGTCGTCCGGCGAGAGCTTGGTGGGCAGCCAGCCGTCCGCCTTGCGCCCGGTCAGGCGCAGCATCCGCGGGCCGTGGGCGGCGGTCCAGATCTCCGGGGGCGTCCCGCCGTGGGGGCGCAGGCCGAGGACGGCCTTGTCGAGACGGTGGAACCGGCCCTCGAAGTCGACCGGGCCGTCGGCGTCCATGAGCAGGCGCATGACGTCGATGCCCTCGTCGAGGCGGGCGACGGGCTTGTCGAACGGCATCCCGTAGGGCGTCGCGTTGAGCTGCTCGCCGCTGCCGAGGCCGATGATCGCGCGGCCCTTCGTGACGTGGTCCAGCGTCAGCGCGGTCTGGGCGGCCATCGCGGGGTGGCGGCGGATGAGGTCGGTGACGCAGACCCCGACCTTGATCCGCTCGGTCGCCGCGCCGACCACGCCCATCATCACCGCGGGGTCGAAGTAGACGTGGGGGTTGGGCTGGAGGTCCGCCAGCGGCGTGAGGTCGGGCGTCCACATGGTGTCGGGGTGCCAGCCCATGAGGTGGTCGGGCCACCAGACGGCGTCGAAGCCCTCGTCCTCGCTGCGCTTCGCGAACTTCACCGCCGCCTCGGCCGGCGGCATGATCTGCCCGGGGACGCCCAGTTCGAGCCTCGCCATCAGTAGCGCCACCCGTCACCGAAGGTCGACAGGCGCCGGCCGAGGTACTCCTCGACGACGGTGACGGCGGCCCGCGCGGCGCGGTCGGTGCCGATGCCCCGGCTGCGGAAGGTCTCGCCGGCGAACCACAGGCCCTCGGTGCCCGGCGGGCGCCAGTGCGGCCGGTACATGCCCACGAGCCCGGGCTTCTGGATCACGCCGAAGCTCGGCTCGAAGACGAGGTGCCTGCGGCGCCAGACGGACTTCGCGAACCCCGGCCACATCTCGGTGACGTCGGCCTCGAACTGCTCCATCTGCTGCCGCAGCCAGGCGCGGTCGCGGCCCTTCTCGCCCGGGAAGATGCCGCCCATGACGTGCAGCTGCGTGCCCTCCGGCGAGCACGAGGGGTCCATCGCGGTCTGGTTGAACATGAAGCCGCTGAGCGCCGTGTTCGGCGTGCGCAGCCACGTCGAGAGCTCGCGCGGGTCGTACTGGTGGACGGGCTCCTCGGTGGCCAGGTAGAGCCCGAGCCACGAGATGCGGAACTGGTCCTGGGCCAGGAACTTGATCTGCGCGGCGTACCAGTCGGGGAGGTCGCCCTCGTCGACGACGTTGAGCACGTGCCACACGGGCAGGGTGCAGATCACGTGGTCGGCCTCGAGGATCTCCTCCTCGAAGAACTCGTTGGGCAGCACGCGCGGCTGCCGCGCGATCGCGACGCCCTTGACCTGGCGGTCCTCGATGACGACGCGCTCGACGGGGGTGGAGAGCCGCAGGTCGCCGCCGGCGGCCTTGAACGCGTCCGCGAGGTCGGCCCACATGCCGTCCCAGCCCTGGCCGGGCCAGCAGGAGTAGGCCGCCGTGCCCCGCTCGGCGAAGTGCATCTTGCGGACGAAGAGGTTGTCGCTGGCGGAGTGGTCCCACCAGTTGTCGGTCATGCACTCGAGGACGGTGATGAACTCGAAGAGGTCGACGACACCCTGGTCGTCGGTGTGCTGGTGCAGCCACTGGCGCAGCGGGCGGTCGTCCCACCGGTCGAGCTCGTCCCACTCGGTGTTCAGCAGCGCCTTGATGACCTTCTTCAGCTCGCCCTTGCTGCCCGAGTAGCGGTCCCGGATCGAGCCCCAGCGGTTGTTCTCGTGGTCCCAGACGGGCATCTCGGCGGAGACCTCGCCGTGCTGCAGCGTCTTGCCGACGTGCTCGAAGACCTTCGTCAGCCCCGAGCCCGGGTCCTCGATGAGGTGGCCGCCGACGTTGACGGTGAACCCCTCGTCGGGCACCGCCATGCCGCGTCCGCCCAGGTACGGCGACCGTTCGAGCAGGCACACGCTCTTGCCCTCGACGGCGAGCAACGACGCCGCCGTCAGCCCCGCCGCACCGGCTCCGATGACCACGACGTCGTACTTCGCCACGAGGGCCTCCCGTCTACCAAACGACCGTTCGAGAGCGTGGCAAGGGCGCGGGGTCGGGGTCAAGCGGCATGATGCCCCGGTGGCGACCACTCCCAAGTTCGGCTGGCTCTCCCCGGTGATCGGGAACAGGTGGAGCGACCACCGACCCATCGCCGCGGACCAGGACACCGAGATCCTCCCGACGGCGCTGCCGCACTTCGACTCGCTGTGGATCGCCGACCACTTCTGGGGCTTCGACCAGAAGTCCGACCCGTTCCTCGAGGCGTGGACGACGCTGACGTGGCTCGCGGCGCGCCACGAGGGCGTCGAGCTCTGCCACCACGTGCTCGGCGTCGGCTACCGCCACCCGCCGCTGCTGGCGAAGATGGCGGCGACCCTGCAGTACCTCAGCGGCGGGCGTTTCGTGCTGGGCATCGGCGCCGGCTGGCGCGAGCCCGAGTACGAGGCCTACGGCTACGAGTTCCCCCGGCCCGCGGTGCGTTTCGCGCAGCTGGAGGAGGCGATCACGATCTGCCGGCGGATGTGGACCGAGATCGACCCGTCCTTCGAGGGCCGGCACTACCGCATCGAGGGCGCCGCGGCTCCGCCGCTGACCGACCCGCCGCCGCGCGTCTGCGTCGGCGCCGCCGGCGAGCAGATCGGGCTGCCCCTGGCCGGGCGGCTCGCCGACATGTGGAACGGCCCGTTCAAGGGGGAGCCGGAGGACTTCGTCCGCCGCTACGACATCGTCCGGCGCGCGGCGGAGGGCGCCGGCCGCGACCCGGACGCGATCGAGGTGTCGGTGACCCTCGAGCGCGCGCTGCCCGAGAGCGACGACGATTCCTCCCGGCTCGTGGAGGAGCTCGCCGCGAAGGTCGAGGTCGGCGTCGACCACTTCGTCATGGACTTCGGCAACCCGGCCTCCACCGAGCCCGTGCTCCGCTTCGCCGAGCAGGTGATCGCGCCGCTGCGGGGGTGACCGCGCCGACGGGCCGCTCGCCCTCCCGCGCCCCCTGCCCGTGATCACCAGGCGGAAAGACACCCGGAGCCGGCACCACGAGGTGCTTCTCGGTCTGGTGATCACGAGATGGGCGATTGGACGGAACCGTGGGCCCCCGGCGCCACTCCAACCCCGTGTGGACCTCGACATCCCCTTCCGCGGGTCGGCGGCGATCGGCGCCGGCCTCACCACCCGCCGGCGCCTGCGTGGCCCCGGCTTCCGCGAGCTCGGGCGGGACACGTACGTAGCCGCCGACGTGCCGGTCGACGACCGGATGCGGGTCCGCGCCGCAGCACTCGAGGTGCCCGGCGCGGTCGTCGGCGGATGGTCGGCGCTCCTCGTGCACGGGGTGGACGCCGCCCCCGAGGGCGCCAGGCCGGTCGAGCTCGTCGTCGGCCCGCGGCATGTCCGACGCGCCCGCGCGGGCCTGCTCCTGAGGCAGGACGTGCTCGGCGAGCGCGAGGTGGGGTGCGTCGACGGTGTGCCGGTGACGTCACCGATACGGACCGCGGTGGACCTCGCGTCCCGCGCGGGCCACGTCGACGGGGTGATCGCCGTCGACGCGCTGGCGCACGCGTTCGGGTTCCACCCCGACGAGCTGCTCGACCACCCGGTCCTGCGCGACAACCCGCGAGGTCGACGCCGGCTGGTGGCCGTGGTGGCGGACGCCGACGCGCGGGCGGAGTCGCCACCGGAGACCAGGATGCGTCTGATCCTGCGCGCCGCGCCCATCCCACAGCCGGTCCCGCAGCTCGTCGTGCACGACGACGCCGGGTGGTTCGTCGGGCGCGTCGACTTCGGCTGGCGTGAATTGCTGACGGCCCTCGAGTACCAGGGCGACCACCACCGCACCGAGAAGAAGCAGTGGCGACGAGACGCCGTGCGGACCACCGAGCTGGCCGGGTGCGGATGGCTCGTGCTCCCGGTGACGGCCCACGACCTGTTCGTCGACCCACGCGGGTTCGTCCACCGGGTCCGCGTGGCCCTCGCGCGGCGTGCCCGCGAGCTCGCCGTCCCCTTCCCATGATCACCAGGCGGAAAGGCACCCGCGCGGGTCCCTCGACGGTCACTTTCGGTCTGCTGATCACCGGATGGACGACGTCGCCCGGGCCACCGGGATCGCCCTTGACCCGGAGGGGTGTGATGCTAGTCTCTCGACGCGTACCAAACGATCGGTAGATAGCGCGACATCGACGTCTGCGCAGGTCGGGGGACCCATGACGGCCACGCTCGAACCGCCGGACATCCTCTCGGCGGAGTTCGCCCGGGACCCGTACGCGGCGTACCGGTTGCTCCGCGACGAGTTCCCGCTCGTGTGGCACGACGCGATGCAGACATACGTGATCAGCCGCTACGACGACGTGCAGCGGGCGTTCAAGGAGCCCGTGTTCACGAGCGAGAACTACGCCTGGCAGCTCGAGCCGGTGCACGGGCGCACGATCCTGCAGATGGAGGGCCGCGAGCACTCCATGCACCGCGCGCTGGTGGCGCCGGCGTTCCGCGGGAAGGCGCTGCAGGAGCAGTTCGGGCCGACGATCCGGCGCAACTCGCGCGAGCTCGTGGACGCGTTCCGGAACGAGGGTCGGGTCGACCTCGTCGACGCCTTCGCGACGCGCTTCCCGATCAACGTCATCGTCGACATGCTCGGGCTCCCGCGCACCGACCACGCCCGCTTCCACGCCTGGTACACGTCGATCATGGGGTTCCTCGGGAACCTCGCCGGCGACGAGGCCGTGGCCGCGGAGGGTCTGCGGACCAAGGACGAGTTCGAGCAGTACATGATCCCGGCGATCCGGGAGCGTCGCGCGAACCCCGGCGACGACCTGCTCTCCACGCTCTGCGCGGCCGAGATCGACGGCGAGTCGATGACCGACGAGGAGATCAAGGCGTTCTGCAGCCTGCTACTGACCGCGGGCGGCGAGACCACCGACAAGGCCGTCACGAGCCTGGTGGCCAACCTCGTCGCCCATCCCGAGCAGCTCGAGGCGGTGCGCGCCGACCGGTCGCTGATCCCCGCCGCGTTCGCCGAGACGCTGCGCTGGTCGCCACCGGTGCACATGATCATGCGGCAGCCCGCGGAGGACGTGGCGCTCTCGGGCGGGATCGTCGAGGCGGGCCGGACGGTCACGTGCCTCATCGGCGCCGCCAACCGCGACGATCGCCGCTTCGACCGGCCCGAGGTGTTCGACGTCCTGCGCGCGGACCTCGACGGGTCGCGCGCATTCTCCGCCGCGGCCGACCACCTCGCCTTCTGCCTCGGACGGCACTTCTGCGTCGGGGCGCTGCTGTCGCTGTTCGAGATCGAGGTCGGGGTCAACGACCTCCTCGACGCGATGACCGACATCCGCTTCGCCGACGGCGCCCCGCCGCCGGAGTCCGGGGTGTTCACCCGAGCCCCGAGCAGCCTGCACCTCCAGTTCACGCCCGCAGCGGAGGAACGACCATGACCGCACGCCCCCACATCGAGAACCTCCTCGGCAAGGCCTCCTGGGGCTACGACGAGGCCGACCCCGACCTCATCGCGTCCTGCTTCACCGAGGACGCCCGCATGAGCCTGCGCATCGGGCGCGACGGCGACCTGGTCGGCCCGTTCGAGGGCCGGGCGGCGATCCGATCGCTGCACGCCGACTCGATGGCCGCGCAGACCGACCAGCGCCGGCACAACCTGTCGAACCTCTGGTTCGAGAAGGACACCGACGACGAGGCCATCACGGTCACCAACCTGACGCTGCTCTCGATCGAGGACGGCGCGATCCGGGTGCTCTCCAGCGGCTGGTACCGCGACCAGCTCGTCCACCGGGACGGCGCCTGGTTCATCGCCGACCGCTACGTCTACCTCGACCTCCCCTACTGACCATGGTCAACATCGGCCGCATCCCCGAGAAGTGGGCGGCGCTGACCCCGCGCGGTGACGCCGTCGTCGACACCACGACCGAGCGCCGCACCACCTGGGCCGAGCTCGACGAGCGCGTCCGCCGCCTCGCCAACGGCCTGCGCGGCCCGCGCCCCGACGGCCTGGCGCTGCAGCGTGGCGACCGCGTGGCCGTGCTCGCGAAGAACTCCACCGAGTTCCAGGAGATCTACTACGCGGCCGGGCGTGCGGGCCTCGTCGTCCAGCCCCTGAACTGGCGTCTCGGGGTGGGCGAGCTGTCCCGCATCGTCGCCGACGGGGCGCCGCGCGCGATCGTCGTCGCGGGGGAGTGGACCGACGCCGGGCGCGAGCTCGCGACGCAGGTGGACGTCGAGCACTGGCTGTCGTACGGGCCGGGCGGCGACGGGTCGTACGAGGACCTGCTGGCCGCGTCGTCGGACGACGAGCCGACCGACTCGGCGAGCGTCGGGGACGACGACCCGTTCTTCATCCTCTACACGGGCGGCACCACCGGCGCCTCCAAGGGCGCGCTGCACACCCACCGCAGCGCGTCGTTCGGGATGCTCAACCAGACCGTCGCCGAGCGCATCGTCCCGACCGACGTCTACATGCTGACCGGCCAGATGTACCACATCCCCGTGGTGCTCTCGATGAACTACATGCGCCACGGCTGCCCGCTGGTGCTCATGAACTTCGAGGCCAAGCGGTCCCTGGAGATCATCGAGGCGGAGCGCGTCTCGGCGTTCCTCGGCATCACCACGATGCTCAACTGGATGATGGCCGTGCCCGGTTTCTCGGGCTACGACATCGCGAGCCTGCGCAACATCCAGTACGGCGGCGGGCCGATGCCCTCGGCGGTGGTCAAGAACGCGCTGCAGGCCTTCCCGTGCACGCTGATCCAGGGCTACGGGCAGACCGAGGGCACGACGATGTGCTTCCTCTCCCAGGAGGACCACCACGCCGCGGTCAACGGGGTCCACCCCGAGCGGCTGCAGTCGTGCGGGCGCGAGGGCTTCGTGACGTCGGTGCGGGTCGTCGACCTCGACGGCCGCCCGGTGCCGACGGACGGGGCCACGGTCGGCCAGATCGTCGTGCGCTCCGAGGCCAACATGGCCGGCTACTGGAACCGCCCCGACCTCACCGCCGACACGCTGCGCGACGGCTGGATGTGGACCGGCGACCTCGCCACCTGGGACCCCGACCGCTACGTGTTCATCGTCGACCGCGCCAAGGACATGATCATCTCGGGCGGCGAGAACATCTACTCGGTGCAGGTCGAGGAGGCCGTCAACCACCACCCGGCGGTCCTGGAGTGCGCGGTCATCGGCGTCCCGGACGAGGAGTGGGGCGAGAGCGTCAAGGCGTTCGTCGTGCTCAAGCCGGGCACGAGCGCGACGGAGTCCGACATCGTCGAGACCGCCCGGGCGCACCTCGCGTCGTACCAGAAGCCGCGCTCGGTGGAGTTCGTCCCCGAGCTGCCCAAGGCGCCCACCGGCAAGATCCTCAAGCGCGACCTGCGCGCCCCGTACTGGGGCGAGCGCGGGCGCTCGGTCTGAAGGAGAAGATCTCGTGACCGGACGCATGGAGGGCAAGGTCGTCCTCGTCACCGGGGCGGCGCGCGGTCAGGGTCGCGCGCACGCGGTCCGGCTCGCGCAGGAGGGCGCCGACATCATCGCGGTCGACCTCTGCGCGGGGATCGACACCGTCGTCGGCAAGTATCCGCCGGCGACGCGCGAGGACCTCGACCAGACCGTCGTCGAGGTCGAGAAGCTCGACCGCCGGGTCGTCGCCCGGGTCGCCGACGTCCGCGACCAGGCGGCGCTGGACGCGGCCGTGGCCGACGGCGTCGCGGAGCTCGGGCGGCTCGACGGCGTCGTCGCCAACGCGGGCATCGCGAGCTACGGGCGCGCGTGGGAGCTCGACGAGGCGACGTGGCAGGACATGATCGACGTCAACCTCACCGGCGTCTGGCACACCGCCAAGGCCGCGATCCCGCAGCTCATCGAGGGTGACCGCGGCGGGGCCATGGTGTTCACCAGCTCGATCGGCGGCTTCAAGGGCATCCAGCAGGTCGGCCACTACGTCTCGGCGAAGCACGGGATCGTCGGCCTGATGCGCAACCTCGCCAACGAGCTCGCGCCCCACCGCGTCCGCGTCAACACCGTGCACCCGACGAACGTCGACACGCACATGATCCAGAACCCGGGGACGTGGGGGATGTTCGCGCCCGGCGACCCGGAGCCCACGCAGGACAAGGCGATCGCCGGGTTCACGTCGCTCAACGCGCTCGAGATCCCGTGGATCGAGTCCGTGGACGTCGCGAACGCCGTGCTGTTCCTGCTGTCCGACGAGGCCCGCTACATCACCGGCGCGACGCTGCCCGTCGACGCCGGCGCGGCGATCAAGTGAGCACCCCCGACGAGTGGAGTGACCAGTGAAGACACGAGGAGCCCTGCTCTGGGAACCCGGCACACGGTCGGGGTGGAGCGTCGAGGAGATCGAGCTCGACCCGCCGAAGGCCCACGAGGCGCTGATCAAGCTGGCGGCGTCGGGCGTCTGCCACTCCGACGACCACCTCGACACCGGTGACATCCCGCTGCCGTGGTCGCCGGTGCTCGGAGGGCACGAGGGCGCCGGGATCGTCGAGGAGGTCGGCCCGGGCGTCACGGCGGTGAAGCCCGGCGACCACGTCGTCCTGTCGTTCCTGCCCTCGTGCGGGCGGTGCCGGATGTGCGTCAAGGGCAAGTCGAACATGTGCGAGCTGGGCGCCGGTGTGCTCGCCGGCGTGGCGCCCGACGGCACGCACCGGGTGCACGCGCGTGGCCAGGGCGTGGGGTGCATGTCCTACCTCGGGACGTTCGCGCCCTATGTCGTCGCCCCGCTCGACGCCGTGGTCCCGATCCCCGAGGAGATGCCGCTGGACAAGGCCGCGCTCATCGGGTGCGGGGTGCCGACGGGCTGGGGCTCGTCGGTGTACGCCGCCGAGATCGAGCTCGGCGACACCGTCGTGGTGGTCGGCACCGGCGGCGTCGGGATGAACGCGCTGCAGGGTGCGCGGCACAAGGGCGCCCGCCACGTCGTCGCCGTCGACCCCGCGCCGTTCAAGCGCGAGAAGGCCGTCGAGTTCGGCGCCACCCACGTCGCGAAGGACTACGAGGAGGCCGGGCAGATCGTCGAGGGCCTGACGAACGGCCAGGGCGCCGACCGCGTGATCATCACCGTCGGCGTGGTCACCGGCGACCTCATGAACCCCGCGCAGGAGATGACGCGGCGCGGCGGCACGATGGTGCTCACCGGCGCCGCCCCCGTGCTGCAGCGCGACGTGCCGTTCGACCTGTTCACGTTCGCCATGTCCGGCAAGCGGCTGCAGGGCTCCCTCTACGGCACGACCACGAGCCGCACCGACGTGCCGCTGCTCGCCGACCTCTACCTGCGCGGCGAGCTGAAGCTCGACGAGCTGATCACCCGCACCTACACGCTCGACGACATCAACCAGGCGTTCCGCGACATGCACGACGGCAAGAACGTGCGCGGCGTGATCATCTACGACTGACGGGGACACCGATGCCGAACGCCGACGACCGCGCCGAGATCGTCCAGGCGACGTATCTCTACGCGCGCGGGCTGGACCGTTTCGACCCCAAGGAGGCGCTGTCGGCCTACACCGACGACGCGGTGTGGGACGCGACGGGCGTGGGGCTGGAGCGCTACGAGGGCCGCGACCAGGTCCTGGCGTTCTTCGAGCGCGACGCCGGGTCGATGGCCGAGCAGTTCCACATCATGACCAACCACGTCGTCGAGTTCGACGACGACGACCACGCGCACGGCACCAACTACGTGCTCGCCGAAGGACGTACGACGGGCGGGGCGTCGATCAGGGCGGCGGCCCTGAACGTCGACACCTACCGGCGCACGGCGGACGGCTGGAAGATCGCCAGCCGCGTGATCTCGCCGTTGACGGCCCCGCAGATGGAGGGGTTCGGGGCATGAGCCGCGACGCCACGGAGGTCGTGCGGCGCTACCTCGACGCGGTCGGGGCCCTGGACCTCGACGCGCTCGCGGAGACGTTCGCCGCCGACGTCGTCATGGACCTGCCGTACGCGCCGCCGGGGTTCCCGCGGCGGGTCGAGGGCAAGGACGACGTCACGGCGTTCTTCGCCGGCCTGCCCGCGATGATCACGCCGCTGCGCTTCCACGACTACCGGCTCGACGCGCTGGCCGACGACCCGGGCTCGATCGTCGCGCAGTACGCCAGCGACGCGCGCATCCTCACCACCGACAGGCCCTACCGGAACTCCTACATCGCGAGGTTCCAGGTGCGCGCCGGGGTGATCACCTGGTTCGCCGAGCACTTCGACCCGATCACGCTGGTCGAGGCCCTCGGCGGCTCCGTGACGATGCCGGGGCAGGAGGTGCCGGCGTGAGGGTGCGGCGCACCCTGCCCGACCTGCTCGACGACGCGGCGGAGCGCTCGCCGACGCGCGAGGTCGTCTTCCCCACCGAGCGGGCGACCTGGCCCGCGGTCCGGGAGACGGCCCGGTCGTGGGCGGCCGGGCTGCACGCCCGCGGGGTGCGCCGGGGGGACCGGGTGCTGCTCGTGCTGCCCGGCGGGCTGGACGCCGTGGTGGGCACGGTGGCGGCGGCGATGCTCGGCGCGGTGCCCACGCCGGTCAACCACCGCGGCACGCCCGACGAGGTGGCGTGGCTGCGCGACGACGCGGACCCCGCCGTGGTGGTGGCGTCCCCCGAGCTCCTCGGGCTCGCCGGCGTGGGCGCCACGACGCCCGCCGAGCTGGCCGGGCACCCGGACGACGCGCCCGCCGTGGACGTCGCCCCGGACGACCCGATGATCCTGCTCTACACCTCCGGGACGACGTCGCGCCCGCGCGGCTGCGTGCACACGCACGCCGCCTACGCCGCGCTCGGGGAGAACCTCGTCGAGCGGCTGCGCCTGACACCCGACGACAGGTTCTGGACCCCGCTGCCGCTGCACCACTGCGGCGGGATCGACCTGCTCATGGGCTCGCTGGCGGCGGCCTGCACGCTCGTGCACGTCGGCGCGTTCGCCCCGGACGTCGCGTGGCGGCAGCTCGTCGACGAGCGCGCCACCGTCGCGTTCCCGGCGTTCGACACGATCTGGCTGCCGGTGCTCGACCACCCCGAGTTCGTGCCGGCGGCGGTCCCGGACCTGCGCACGGTGATCAACGTGGGGCCCGCCGAGCGGATGGCCGCGATGCAGGCGAGGCTGCCGACCGCGGTGCAGATCTCGTGCCTGGGCGGGACGGAGTCGGCCGGCTTCTGCTGCGTGGGCTCGGTGGACGACCCACCCGAGGCGCGGGCGGGCACGAGCGGGGTGCCGCTGACCGGGATGGAGGCGACGGTCCGCGACCCCGAGACCGGCCGGGAGTGCGCGCCGGGCGAGGTCGGCGAGTTCCTGCACCGCGGCGTCTCGCGGATGGCGTACTACCACGGGGACCCCGGAACGACGGCCGAGCGCATCGACGCCGACGGCTGGTTCCACACCGGCGACCTCGTGCGCCGCGACGCCGCCGGCCGGTTCACGTTCGTCAGCCGACTCAAGGACATGCTCAAGGTCGGCGGGGAGAACGTCGCGGCGGCCGAGGTGGAGGGACGTCTCGCCGAGCACCCCGCGGTCGGGGTCGTGGCGGTGGTCGCAGCCCCCGACGCCCGTCTGGGCGAGGTCGCCGCCGCGTTCGTCGAGCTGGCGCCGGCGTTCCGGGACGCCGACCGGGAGGCCCTCGGTCGCGAGCTCGTCGACCACTGCCTGGAGGCGCTCGCGACGTACAAGGCGCCGCGCTACGTCGAGTTCGTCGACGCCTGGCCCATGTCCGGCACGAAGATCCAGAAGGGGGCGCTGCGCGAGAGGATCGCGGCGGACCTGACCGACCGCGGGATCACCGAGGCGCCGCGGCTGTCGCGTCGCCACCTGACGGCGGGGTGAGCCGCACGGCGGGGTGAGCCGCTCCGGGCAACCTAACGACCGTATGGTGGTCGGGCGCACCGGGGCGTCGTCGTGAGCGTCTCGACCAGGGAGCAGACCATGGCACAGGACCGCCGCCCGGCGGGACGTAGCGAGCGCCGGGCCGCCGGGGAGCGCAAGCCCCGTGAGGAACGCTGGGCGCAGCTGCTCGAGGTGGCCACCCAGGTGTTCTACGAGAAGGGCTACGACGGCGCCTCGCTGCAGGACATCGCCGACCGCCTGGGGATGCTCAAGGGCAGCCTCTACTACTACATCCAGTCCAAGGAGGACCTGCTCTTCGAGGTGATCAGCGAGGTGCACCGGGAGGGCTACGCCGTGGTGCGCGCCGCGGCCGCCTCCGAGGGCGACCCCCTGGACCGCCTCGAGCGCACCATCCGCGCCCACGTCGAGCACGCCTGCCGCAACCTCGTGCCGACGGCGGTGTTCCTGCACGAGCTCGAGGCGCTGCCGACCGCGCGCCGCGAGGAGATCCTCGGCAGCGGCCACGCCTACCAGGGCGTCTTCCGCGACCTCGTCGCCGAGGCCCAGAACGAGGGCCTGGCCCGTCCGGACGTCGACCCCCGGGTGGCCGGGCTGTCCATCCTCGGCTCGACGAACTGGGTGTACCGCTGGTTCCGGGCCGACGGCCCCTCGACCCCCGAGGAGATCGCCGCCCAGCTCGCGGCGATGGCGGTGCACGGCGTCGCCACCGCCGACGCCCTCGTGGCGCGCGAGGCGGCCGTCGGGGCCTGACGCGCGCCCCTCCTGTTGCAACGAACGCGCTGTTCGCTGCTTCTACGCGCGCGAACTCCCCGTTGATCATGAGCGGGGCGGTGCACCGTGGGAGATCAGGGGCGCGTCATCCACGCGCGTTGGCGCCGGGACGGGGATCAGGTGCCCGTGATCTCGGGCGAGGTCGCCGGGACGTCGACACTCATGGCTCGGGCACCGCTGGGGTCACCGCGACCAGCGCGTCCCCGGCCGTGACGCGGTCGCCCGGCGCGACGTGCACGACGTCCACGCGGGTCGCCCGGGACGCCCGGACCGGGAGCTCCATCTTCATCGCCTCCAGCACGACGAGCACCGCGCCGGCGGCGACGTCGTCGCCCGGCGCGACGACGACCTCGACGACGGTCGCGTCCATCGGCGCCACCGGGTCGCCGGTCGGCGTCGACCCCAGGGCCGGTCCGCTGCGCTCCGGGCGGGACGCCACCGCGGCGGTGGCGGTACCCGTCGCGCCCGCGCGGTGGCGGGGGACGCGCAGCGCCAGCGGGTCGCGGTCGGTGGCGAGGTGGACGGCGCGGGCGGTGGCGGGCTCCCCGGTCGGCGCGAGCGTCGGTCGGGCCGTGGCCTCCGGCGCCCAGTCCCGCTCGACGCTGCCGGTGTCGTGCTCCATCGCGGCGTGGTCGGGGCGGTCGAGCACCGCGCGCAGGTAGGGCGCGGTGGTGGGCACGCCGGTGAGGACGAGGTCGTCGAGCGCGGCGGCCAGGCGGGCGCACGCGGTGGCGCGGTCCGGGCCCCAGGCGTGCACCTTGCCGAGCAGCGAGTCGTACGCCCCGGGCACCGCGTCCCCCGCCTCCACGCCCAGGTCGCAGCGCACCCACGGCCCCGACGGCAGCGTCAGCGCCCCGACCCGCCCCGGCGCCGGGCGGAAGCCCTCCCACGGGTCCTCGGCGGCGATCCGCGCCTGGACCGCGTGGCCCCGCACGACGACCCGGCCATCGAGGACCGCGCCCCCCAGGACCTCGTCGAGCGGCTCCCCGTCCGCGATCCGGAGCTGGGCGACCACGAGGTCGACGCCCGTGACCATCTCGGTGACCCCGTGCTCGACCTGCAGCCGGGTGTTCATCTCGAGGAACGCCGGGGCGCCGGTGTCGCGGTCGACGAGGAACTCCACGGTGCCCGCGCCGCGGTACCCGACGGTCGCCGCGAGCCGCCGGGCGGCCGCGTGCAGCTCGGTGCGCACGGCGTCGGGCAGGTCGGGGGCGGGCGCCTCCTCGAGCAGCTTCTGGTGGCGGCGCTGCACGGTGCAGTCGCGGTCACCGAGGACGGCGACGGCGCCGTGGTGGTCGGCGAGGACCTGCACCTCGACGTGGCGCGCGCGGGCGACGTGACGCTCGAGGAACACCTCGCCCCGCCCGAACGCGGCGGCCGCCTCGCGGCCCGCGGCGGCCAGGGCGCCGGGCAGCTCGTCGGGGCCTGCGACGACCCGCATCCCGCGTCCCCCGCCGCCGTGCGCGGCCTTGACCAGCAACGGGAAGCCGATCCGCGCGGCGGCGTCCCCGGCGTCGACGGCCTCGACCGCCTCGTCGGTGCCGTCCAGCACCGGCACCGCACACTCCCGCGCGAGCGCCCGCGCGCGCACCTTGTCGCCCATGGCCGCCACCACCTCCGCGGGCGGGCCGACGAACACCAGGCCGGCGTCGGTGACCGCCCGCGCGAACCCCGCGTCCTCGGCGAGCAGGCCGTAGCCCGGGTGCACGGCCCGCGCACCGTGGGCGAGCGCCGCACCGACGACGGCGTCGACGTCGAGGTACGACGCCACGCGCACCGCGGTGTCCGCGACCCGGGTGGGCAGCGCGCCCGCGTCGACGTCGGTGTAGACCACGATCGAGGGCAGGCGCAGCTCGCGGCAAGCCCGCAGGATGCGCACGGCGACCTCACCGCGGTTGGCGACGAGCACCGGGCCGGGCCCCACACGCTCCATGAGCGGCCTCCTCTGGTGCGCCATCTACCAAACGACCGGATGGTAGATTACGGTCGCCGGGAGAGCCACGTCACGCGGGGAGGAACGGTGCCAGTCGCCAACGGCCAGGGGCCGGTGCCGCACGGGCAGACCCCCGCGCACGAGGCCCCCGACGCCACGGCACCCGACGCGGCACGGTCCGGCATGACCGAGGCGCTGGACGAGCTGGCCCGCCGGCGCGAGGCCGCCGAGGCGATGGGCGGCGAGCAGGCGATCGCGAAGCACCGGGCGTCGGGCCGGATGGTCGTCCGCGACCGGGTCGCCGCGCTCGTCGACCCCGGCACCTGGTTCGAGATCGGCGCGCTCGCCGAGCCGGAGATCCGCCGCGAGAAGCCGGTGCCCGGCGACGCCGTGGTGACCGGGTTCGGCACGCTCGACGGGCGCCGGGTCGGCGTCATCGGGATCGACGCCACCGCCGTCGCCGGCACGACGGCGCCGATCAGCATGCGCAAGCAGGGCCGGCTCATCGAGCACGCCCAGCACGGCGGCTTCCCGCTCGTGCTGCTCTGCGACGCCGACGGCGGACGGATGCCCGACGTCATGGGCTGGCGGTTCTCCGGTCTCCCGCTCGACTTCACCAGCTTCCTCGGCGCCACCGACGGCAGCCCCGCGGTGCCGCGGGCGGCGGCGGTCCTCGGCCCGTCCTACGGCGACTCGGCGCTGCACGCCGCCACCGCCCACTACGTCGTCATGACCCGCGGGTCGTCCGTGGCCCTGTCCGGGCCGTCGGTGGTCGAGCCCGCGATCGGCGAGCGCGTCACCGACGACGAGCTCGGCGGCCCCGAGGCCGCGACGGCCGCCGGCAACGCCCACCTCGTCGTCGACACCGAGGCCGACGCGCTCGACGCCCTCGGCGCCTTCCTGTCCTACCTGCCCTCGAACGCCGCGCTCCCGGCGCCGGCGTCGGAGCCCGTGGCGCCGGCCCGCGACCCGGCCGAGCTCGCCGACGTCGTCCCCACCGGCGCCCGCGCGGGCTACGACATGCGCGAGGTGCTCGCCGCCGTCGCCGACGCGGAGTCCGTGCTGCCGTGGGCCGACGGGTGGGGGCCGAGCCTGCTCTGCGCGCTGGCCCGCATCGAGGGTCGGCCGGTGGGGATCATCGCCAACCAGCCGCTCGTGCGCGCGGGCGCGCTCGATGCGGACTCGCTGGCCAAGGAGCACGACTTCGTCGACCTGTGCGACACGTTCGGGCTGCCGCTGGTGTTCCTGCACGACGTCCCGGGGCTGATGATCGGCAGCCAGGCCGAGCGCTCGGGGATCCTGCACGCCTACGAGCGCACCGTCTCGCGCATCGCGCGGGCGTCGGTCCCGCGGGTCGGGGTCGTGCTGCGCAAGGCCTACGGCGGCGGGCACTTCGCCATGGGCGGGCGCCCGACCGGCCCCGACTTCCTCTACGCCTGGCCCACGGCGGAGATGGGCTTCATGGCGCCCGAGACCGGCATCCGCACCGTGCACCGCCGCGCCCTCGACCGGCTCCTCGCCGACGAGGGCCCGGACGCCCGCGACGTGCGGGCCGCCGAGCTGACCGCCGAGTGGGTCGCCGAGTCCGAGCCGTGGGAGGCCGCGGCGCACCTGTCGCTGGACGACGTCATCGCGCCGGCCGCCACGCGGCACGTGATCGCCACGAGCATCGAGATCGCCTGGGGGGAGCGGCCGCACCGGGTGGGCCACCGGGGAGGTCGATCGTGACGCACGCCGAGTACACCGAGATCACCGTCAAGGCCGACGGACCGGTCGCGGTCATCCACCTCGACCGGCCGGAGAAGCACAACGCGCTCACCGAGGCGTTCTGGCCCCAGATGCGCGAGGCGCTCGCCCGCCTCGAGGCGGACGGCACGACGCGCGCGGTGGTGCTCACCGGGGCCGGCGACAAGGCGTTCTCCGCCGGCGGGGACATCGCCGGCTTCGGCGACCTCGACGGCGCGGCGGCCAAGCGCGCGTTCCAGGCCGACTGCCTGCGCACGTTCGCGGCGGTCGAGGAGTGCGCGCTGCCCGTCGTCGCCGCCGTCAACGGCTACGCCTTCGGCGGCGGCTGCGAGCTCGCGCTGGCCTGCGACCTCGTGCTCGCCTCCGACCGCGCGAGCTTCGCGATGCCCGAGAGCGCGATCGGGCTCGTGCCCGGCTTCGGGGTGCTGCGCGGGCCCGCGGTGATGGGCCGGCACTGGACGAAGTGGATGGTGCTCGCCGGCGAGCGCGTCGACGCCGCGCAGGCCGAGCGCATCGGCCTGGTGCAGCGGGTGGTGCCCCACGACACCCTGCTCGACGAGGCCGTCGCGCTCGGCGAGCGCATCGCCCGCGCCGCGCCGCTGGCGGTGCGCGTCGGCAAGCAGATGATCAACCGGGGGGTCGATCGCGGGGAGACCGGCTACTCGCTCGAAGCGGTCACGATGCTGCAGGAGACCGCCGACACCGCCGAGGGCATCGCCGCCTTCACCGAGAAGCGCCCGCCGCGGTTCGAGGGACGCTGATGGACCCCTTCGTGGCCCTGATGCGCCGCTACGTCGTCGACTACACGAACTCCCACGACCTCGCCGTCTGCGACGAGATCATGGAGCCGGACTACGTCCTGCGCATGGGCCCGCACGTCGTCGCCGGCCGCGAGGAGGCCTACAAGCCCGCGACGCGCAAGCAGCTCGAGCAGTTCCCCGGGCTCGGGCTCACGGTCCACGAGGTGGTGAGCAACGGCGAGCGCCTCGCCCTGCGCTTCTCCGAGCACGGCGCCTCGGTGCGCCACGACGGGGCCGTCGCGGTGTGGGGCGGGATCGGGCTGTACGCCTGGAACGGGCGGCGGCTGACCGCCAACCGCGTCGAGCAGGACTACCTCGCCCGCCGCCGCCAGCTCGCCGAGGGCGTGCCCGACACGGTGCCCCCGCCCGCCCCGGCGCCCTGGGACACCGTGGCCCGGGAGCCCGACGCCGGCACCGAGCGGGTCGCTCGGGCCTGGGCGGAGCAGGGGATGCCGACGCTGGGCGGCGTCGTCGTGGACGACGGCCGGCACCCCGCGACGCTCGTGGAGCCCGACGCCGTGGTGGTCGACGACCTGTTCAGCGCCGGCGACCGGGCCGCGGTCCACGTGACGGTGTCGGGGGCGTTCCGCGGGGGCCTCGACGGGGCCGACGAGCACGTCGGTGCGCCCGCGACGCTCCACGCCGCGGCGGTCGTCGCCGTCGCCGACGGACGGGTCGTCGCCGGACACGTCGTCCGCGACCGCCTCGGGCTCCTGCGCGCCCTCACGCCTGCCGGGGCCACGCGGTGACACGCGTCGGGCTCTACCTCGACCTGCGCATCCCGCCGGGTGCGTCGGGCGCCGACGTCTACCGCCGCACGCTCGACCGCGTCGCCGACGCCGAGCGCCGCGGGCTCGAGGCCGCGTGGGTCACCGAGCACCACGGGTTCGCCGACGGCTACCTCCCCGCCCCGCTGACCGCCGCCGCCGCGATCGCTGCGCGCACGCACACCCTGCGGATCGGCACCGGCGTCGTGATCGCGCCGATGCTCCCCGTCGAGACCCTCGCCGAGCAGGCGGCCGTGGTCGACCTCGTCTCCGGCGGCCGGCTCGAGCTCGGCGTCGGGGCGGGCTGGCGGGCCGAGGAGTTCGCGCGGGTCGGCGCGGACCACCGCGCCCGCTACACGACGCTCGAGGACCACCTGCGCCGCCTGCCCGGGCTGTGGGCCGACGGCACCGTGACGCCGGCGCCCGTGCAGGACCCGCTGCCCACCTGGGTCGGCGCGCGCGGTCCCCGCGGGGCCCGGCTGGCGGGACGGGTCGGCGCCGGGCTGCTCTGGCTCGACCCGGCCCTGGTCGCCCCCTACGCCGAGGGGCTCGCCGCCGGCGGGTGGCCGCGGGAGCAGGGCCGGCTCGGCGGCCTGGTGAACGTCCTGCTCGCCGACGACCCGGACGCCGCGAAGGCCGAGGTCCGCGCGGCCGCCCGCCGCAACCGGGAGTCGTACCAGGGCAACGACGACGCGGCCCCGAAGCCCGGCGACACCACCTTCCCGAGGCTGCGCGTCCTCACCGGTGAGGACGCCGTCGCCGCGGTCCGCGAGCAGCTCGCCGCGCTCGAGGGCTTCCCCGTCACCGACGTCTTCTGCTTCGCCGACCTCGGTGGGCTGCCGGGCGAGGTGGTCGACCGGCACCTCGAGCTGGTCACCGACGTGCTGCGCCCGGGCCTCGTCGACGTCCGTGCCACGACGCCCGTCCCGGTGGGAGGCACCCCGTGAACGACCTGCCCGACGACCTGCTGACCCCGGAGGCCGTGGCCGATCCCGACGGGGCCGCCGCGGTCCTGCGCGCCCACGACCCCGTGCACTGGAGCCCGACCCACCGCGCCTGGCTCCTCACGCGCTTCGACGACGTCGTCGCGGCGTTCAAGAACCCGGCGCTCTCGTCGGACCGGGTCCGCCCGCTCATGTCGGCGCGGGACGAGCCGTCGGGCGACGCGTCGCAGAAGATGCTCGGGCTGATCAGCGAGTGGATGGTCGTCACCGACCCGCCCGCCCACACCCGGCTGCGGCGCCTGGCCGGCGCGGCCTTCAAGCAGCAGCAGATCGCGGCGATGGAGGAGCGCATCCAGACGCTGGTCGACGACCTCCTCGACGCGTTCCTCGCCGAGGGCGGGACGGACCTCGTCGCGGGCGTCGCCTACCCGCTGCCCGCGATCGTCATCGCCGAGATGCTCGGCGCCCCGCCCGAGGACCGCGACCGGTTCCGCTCCTGGTCCGACGAGCTCGCCCTCGTCGCCTTCGGTGCCGGCGGCGACGCGCGCCCGGACCGTCACGAGCGGGCGCTGCGCGGGCTGGAGGAGATGGCCGAGTACTTCCGCGCCCTCGTCGCGCACCGCCGCCGCGAGCCGAGCGGCGACATGCTCTCGGCGATGATCACGGGGGACGACCGGTCGGACGGATCGGGCCTCTCCGACGACGAGCTCGTCGGCATGTGCGCGCTGCTGCTGTTCGCCGGGCACGAGACCACCACCAACGCCATCGCCAACGCCGTCCGCCTGCTGACCGCCGACACGGAGCTGCGCGACCGGGTGCGCGACGACCCGGCCCTCGTCGCCCCCGCGGTCGAGGAGGCGCTGCGGCTCGTGGGGCCGATCAAGGTGCTGGTCCGCTGGGTGATCGAGGACCACGAGCTGCGCGGGCGCACCATCCGGGCGGGCGAGCGCGTCTACCTCGTGCTCTGCGGGGCCAACCGGGACCCCGAGCGGTTCGCCGACCCCGACACCGTCGACCTCGCGCGCTCCCGCGCCACCCACATCGCCTTCGGGCGCGGCGTCCACGCCTGCATCGGCGCCCAGCTCGCCCGCATCGAGACCCGGATCGCCGTCGGCACGCTGCTGCGCCGCCTGCCGGGGCTGCGGGTCGAGGGCGAGCCGGAGTACCTGCCCACGATCGCCTCGCGGGCCCAGACGTCGCTGCCGGTGGTGCACGACGGCAGCGCGACCGTCGAGACGGCGAGCCGGCCGTGAGACCGCGGGTCACCACGCTCTTCGAGCTGGTCGACGAGTCCGCGGCGGCCGAGCCCGACGCCGAGGCGCTGGTGTTCGCCGACGGCGAGCGCCTGACCGTCGGCGCCCTCGCGGAGCGCTCCGTGCACCACGCCGCCGCGCTGCTCGCGCTCGGCGTGACGGCGGGCGACCGGGTGGCCCTGCTGCTGCCCGCCTCGGCCGACCTCGTCGCCCTGCTGCTCGCCGTGACGCGCGTCGGAGCGGTCGCCGTGCCGGTCAACGCCCGCTACCGGCCCGACGAGGTCCGCCACGTCGTCGTGCACTCCGGCGCCGCGCTCCTGGTGACGGCGCCGCCGAGGCAAGGCGCCCCCGACCTCGCCGACCTGGCGCGCGGCGCAGTCGGGAGCGGCCCGACGCCGGAGCTGCGGGCGCTGGTGACGCTCGCCGACCTCACCGGCGGGGAGGCCGCCGACGTCGCGAGGGCCGAGGCCGGCACCCGCGTCCGCGACCCCGCCGTGCTCGTCTACACCTCCGGCACCACCGCCGCGCCGAAGGGCGCGCTGCTCTCGCACGAGGCGCTGGTCCGGCTCGCGGCCGGGATCGCGGAGCGGATGGCGCTGGGCCCGGACGACCGGATCTGGACCGCCATCCCGCTCTTCCACGGCGGCGGGATCACCTTCGCCGTCGCCGCGCTCACCGCGCGCGCCGCGTTCGTCCACCCCGGGCACTTCGACCCCGTGTCCACCCCCGCCCTGCTCGAGGCCGAGCGGATCACCGTCGCGCTCGCGGCCTTCGAGACGATCTGGCTGCCGGTGCTCGACCGGCCGGACTGGCCCGAGCGGGACCTGCACCGCATCCGGCTCGTCATGGCCGTCGGCGTCCCCGAGCGGCTGCGGGCGATGGCGGCGCGCGTGCCGCAGGCCGTGCACGTCTCCTGCGTGGCGATGACCGAGTCGTCCGCGTTCCTCGCCCTCGGCCACCTCGACGACCCGCTCGAGGCGCGCCTGACCACCGGCGGGCACCCGATGCCGGGCATGGCGGTGCGCGTCGTCGACCCGGACACCGGCGCCGACCTGCCGCCCGACACCCCCGGTGAGCTGCTCTTCCGGGGCCCGACGGCGTTCGACGGCTACTTCCGGGATCCCGAGGCGACGGCCGCGACGATCGACGCGCAGGGCTGGGTACACACCGGCGACGTCGTCACCGTCGACGCCGACGGGCGGGTCACGTTCCGCTCCCGGCTCAAGGACATGCTCAAGGTCGGCGGCGAGAACGTGTCGGCCGCCGAGATCGAGAACCACCTGCTCACCCACCCCGCGGTCGGGGTGGTGGCCGTGGTCGCCGCCCCGGACGCGCGCTACGTGGAGGTGCCGGCGGCGTTCGTGCAGCTCGCCTCCGGGGCGTCCGCCACCGCCGAGGAGCTCATCGCGCACTGCGTCGGGCGCATCGCGAGCTTCCGCGTGCCGCGCTACGTGCGCTTCGTGGCGGAGTGGCCGATGTCCGGCACGAAGATCCGCAAGGTGGCACTCCGGGCGCGGATCGCCGAGGAGCTGGCCGCGGCCGGGGTCACCGAGGCGCCGCGCCCGGCGAGCCGCGTGTGACGGCGCCCGAGGACCTCGCCGGCCTCCGGCTGCCCGGGGGCACCTCCCGGGTCGAGGGCTACGAGAGCCTGCTCCTGCACGACGCCGTGCGGTCGCCCCGGTCGCCGCGCCCGCACCCGATCTGGGCGTTCCTCGCGCCGCAGCGGGGCATGGGCCTGACCCTCGCCGCGCTGTTCGAGACCCTCGGCTGCCCGCTCGACACGGGGCCGCTGCTCGGCACGTTCGGCGCCCGGTGCGCGGGCCCCCTGGTGCTCGGCGTCGACCACGAGGTGCGGGGCGGCGTCACCACGGTCCGGCGACGTCGGTCCCGCCTGCTCGGCGCCGTCGATGAGGTCGAGGTGGTCCTCGATCTCGTCCGGGGCGACGGGGCCCCGGTGCTCACGGCGACCTACGGCTTCCTGCTGCCGCGCCGTGACGTGGTGGCGCCGCCGGAGGGCCCACGGACGGAGACGGCGGCGCCGACCCCCACCGGTGCCGGACACACCGGTCTTGGGCACGCCGGCGAGCCGCTCACCGTCCGCGCCGACGAGATGAAGCTGATGGCGCTCCTGCTGCGCGACCCGAACCCCATCCACCTCGACCCCGACGCCGCGGCCGCGCTGGGGTTCGGGCGGGCGTGCGTCAACCAGGGCCCGGCGAACCTCGCCTACGCGCTGGGCTTCCTCACCGCCCGCCACCCGGACGCGCCGCTGCTCGGGTTCGACGCCCGTTTCCGCGCGACGGTGGTCGCGGGCGACGTCGTCACGCCCGTGGCGTACGACGACGGGGCCTTCGCCCTGCGGCACGCCGACAGCCGAGCGGCGGTGACCGGGCACGCGCGGTGGGCCCGACCCGTTGTGAGCGGGACCACGCCACACTAAACTAACGGCCGTTTGGTAGCGAAGGGACGGGGTGCATGGCTCTCGACGAGGCGAGCACGGCGCTGCTGACGCAGCTGGGGGAGAGCGGCCTGCCCCCCATCAGCGACATGACCCCGGAACAGGCCCGCAGTCTCGGGCCGGCGCTGGCCGAGATGTACGGGCCGGGGCCGGACGTCGAGCACGTCGTGGAGCCGGCCGAGGCGCCCGTCCCGGTGCGGGTGATCGTGCCCGGGGGCACCCCGCGCGGCGTCGTCGTCTACTACCACGGAGGGGGCTGGGTGATCGGCGCGCTCGACGAGGTCGAGACGCTCGGTCGCACCCTCGCCGTGCGCACCGGCTGCGTCGTGGTGCTCGTGGACTACCGGCTCGCGCCCGAGCACCGGTACCCGACGGCGGTCGACGACGCGTGGGCGGCGCTGCGCTGGGTCGACGAGCACGTCGAGACGCTGGCCGGCGCACGCGTCCCGGTGATCGTCGCCGGCGACTCGGCGGGCGGGAACCTCGCCGCCGTCGTGGCCCGCCGCGCCCGCGACGCCGGCGGTCCGGCGCTCGCCGGGCAGGTGCTCGTCTACCCCGTCACCGACGCGAACGTCGACCGGCCGTCGTACGTCGACCCCGCCAACCAGCTGCTCGTCAGCCGCGCCGCCATGATCTGGTTCTGGGGCCACTACGCCCCGGACCCGGCGCAGCGGGGCGAGCCCGACGCGTCGCCTCTGCGCGCCGAGGACCTCGGCGGGCTACCCCCCGCGGCCGTCCTGCTCGCCGAGCACGACCCGCTGCGCGACGAGGGCCAGGCCTACGCCGACCGCCTCTCCGAGGCCGGGACCAGCGTCGCGACGCTGCTCGTCCCCGCCCAGATGCACGGGTTCTTCACCCTGCTGACCCTGCCCGGCGCCGCCGTCGGGATGGACTTCGTCGTCGAGCAGATCGCGAAGCAGCTGACGTCCTGAGCTCAGCCGTCCCGATCAGGGCCCCGCTCACCCGGAGGTGACCGCAGTGACCGACACCCTCACGCAGTCCACCCGTCCCGACACCGCCGTCCGGCGCGTCGACGCCCTCGTCGTCGGCGCCGGCCTGTCCGGTCTCTACATGCTGCACCGCTTCCGCGGCCTCGGGCTCGACGCCGTCGTGCTCGAGGCCGGCGGCGACATCGGCGGCACCTGGTTCTGGAACCGCTACCCGGGCGCGCGCTGCGACGTCGAGAGCATGGAGTACTCCTACTCGTTCTCCCCGGAGCTCGAGCAGGAGTGGGACTGGTCGGAGAAGTACCCGACCCAGCCCGAGATCCTGCGCTACGTCCACCACGTGGCCGACCGCTTCGGCCTGCGCGACGGCGTCCGCCTCGACACCCGCGTCGCGTCGGCGCACTTCCGCGACGCCGAGGGCCGCTGGACGGTGACGACGGAGTCGGGCGAGCGGTGGGACACCGAGCAGCTGGTGATGGCCACCGGCTGCCTGTCCACCTCGAAGCTGCCGGAGATCCCGGGCATCGACCGGTTCGCGGGACGGACCCTGCACACGGCGCACTGGCCGCACGAGGGCGTCGACTTCACCGGGCGTCGCGTCGCCGTCATCGGCACCGGCTCGTCGGGCATCCAGGCCATCCCGCTGATCGCCGACGAGGCCGCCGACCTCACGGTCTTCCAGCGGACGGCGAACTTCAGCATGCCGGCGAACAACGCCCCGCTCTCCGACGAGGCCCAGGCGCAGCGCAAGCAGACCTACCCCGAGCACCGGCGGGCGGCGCGGGAGTCGGGCTTCGGCGTCCCCGTGCCCGAGGCCACGAAGTCGGCGCTGGAGGTCGACCCGGAGGAGCGCCGCGCGCAGTACGAGTCGACCTGGGGGCGCAACCTGGTCGGGCTGCTCACCTCGTACACCGACAGCATCGTCGACCCCGCCGCCAACGAGACCGCCGCGGAGTTCGTCCGCGGCAAGATCCGCGAGATCGTCGACGACCCGGAGACCGCCGAGACGTTGTGCCCGCGCGACCACCCCTTCGGCACCAAGCGCCCCTGCCTCGACTCCGGGTACTACGCGACGTTCAACCGCGAGCACGTGCACCTGGTCGACCTGAAGAAGGCCCCGCTGACCGAGGTCACCGAGCGCGGCGTGCGCACCGGCGAGCGGGAGTACGAGGTCGACGACCTCGTGTTCGCCACCGGGTTCGACGCCATGACCGGGTCGCTGGCCGCGATCGACATCCGCGGGCGGGAGGGGCGGGCGCTCACCGACAAGTGGGCCGACGGCCCCGTCTCCCACCTCGGCCTGCAGGTCGCCGGGTTCCCGAACCTCTACACGATCACCGGGCCCGGCAGCCCGTCGGTGCTGTCGAACATGATGGTGTCGATCGAGCAGCACGTGGACTTCGTCGCCGACGCCGTCCACCACGCCCACCAGCGCGGGGACACCGTCGTCGAGTCCACCGACGAGGCCGAGCGGGCCTGGACCGACCACGTCCGCGAGGTCGGCGACTACACGCTCTACCCGCAGGCGGACTCCTGGTACATGGGCTCCAACGTGCCCGGCAAGCCGCGGGTGTTCATGGCCTACATCGGCGGTGTCGGGGCCTACCGGCAGCACTGCGACCAGCTGGCCGCCGACGGCTATCCCGGGTTCGCGTTCTCGGCGCCCTGAAATTCACGGCTGCGCGAGGTCGACGACGAGCGCGGCCACCTCGCGGAGCTTGATGTTGTGGTTCTGCGAGAGCCTCCGCAGCCGCGCGAAGGCCTCGCCGTCGCTCGTGCCGCGCGCCATGAGCAGGCCCTTCGCCTGCTCGATGACCGCGCGCGACTCGAGCGCGGTGCGCAGCTCCTCGGCCAGCTTCGCCATCGCGGCGTGGCGGGCGACGGCGGCGAGGGCGGTGGAGGCGAGGTCGGCCGCGAGCCGCGCGATCGGTACGGCCGCGCGCAGGTCGGCGTCGGGATCGGTGGCGTAGAGGTTCAGGCTGCCGAGCACCTCGCCGGCGGCCGAGAGCGGCACGACCAGGCAGGAGCGGACCCCGAGCTCCTCCGCGCAGGACGCGTAGGGCGCCCAGGACCGCGCCGCGCGGGTGTCGACGGCCACGACCCGGTGCTCGCGCAGCGCGACCGGGACCGGCCCGGCGTCCGCGGCGTACTGGACCTCCTCGAGCCGGCTGAACGGGGCGCGGTCGCGCATGATCGACAGCGGGGTGCCGTCGCGGAGCACGGTGAGACCGCGCCCGGCGACGCCGGGGGCGGCGGACAGCGCCTGCCCGGTGGCCGCCCACAGGGCGCGGTCGGTCGCGTCGGTGTTGGGGGGCGCCTCGGCGAGCCGGCCGATCGCGCCCGCGACCACGTTCAGCCCGGGGTCCGGGACGGCGGACGGACGGGGGTCGCCGACGGCGGGCATGCGTTCACTCCCGGGGACTCGCCCCGGGCGGCACGAGGGCACGCCGGGGAGCTCCACCGGTGGCGTGATCGTCTCAACCACCGTGCTTGGCGCGGAGAAACCTACCGGCCGGTCCCCTCCCCGGAATCCGCGGGGTGATCCGTCTCCCGGGCCACACGTGCGTGATCTTCTGAGTGGTGGCTCAGAAGATCACGCACGTAGCTCAGAAGCCGCCGGACCCTCCGTGAGTGAAGTTCCCGGCTATGGCCGGGAACTTCGCTCACGGGTCAGAAGCCGTTGGGGTCGTAGGCGGTGGTCTCGAAGGTGCCGTCGGCGTCGGTGTCGACCGCGGAGGTGTCGAAGTCGCCGTCGTTGTCGGTGTCGACCAGGACGACCTCGCCGTAGCCGTCGGCGTTCGTGTCGACGACGGCGGACTCGAAGGAGCCGTTGTGGTCGGTGTCGGCGATGACGGTGTCGACGGCGCCGTTGCCGTCCTCGTCGGTGGACACCGAGTCGATGTTGCCGGCGGCGTCGGTGGTGTAGGTGCCGGCCACGGTGCCGTCGGCGTGGTAGACGGTGCCGTTGCTGAAGGAGTAGGTCTCGGCGCTCATGGTTTGCTCACTCTCGGTCTGTTCGCGGTGCCCGGCTGGTGGGCTCTCGGCACTGTGACGACGCGAGGAGCTGGGGATGTTCCGCGACGACCGACAATTTTCTCCGCGAGAAGGCGGTCACGCGCCGTGACGACGCCGGAAGGTGCTCGGCGGCTCGTGGAACGTCTCCTTGAACGCGCGGCTGAACGAGGCGAGGTCGCCGAAGCCGCAGCGCAGCGCGACGTCGGTGACCGAGACGCCGCCGAGACGCGGGTCGGCGAGCTCGCGGCGCCCGTGCTCGAGGCGTCGCCGGCGGACGAGGCGGCTCACCGTCGTCGAGGCGTCGGCGAAGGCGCGGTGCAGCTGGCGGGTCGAGACGAAGTGCGCGCGGGCGATCGTCTCGGGGCTGAGGTCGGGGTCCTCGAGGTGCTCGGCGACGAACGCCTCCACGCGGGCGCGGAGATCGGCCGCGCCCCGCGTCCCCGTGATCTCGTCGCGGCGCAGCGCCTCGCCCACCACCGTGCCGACGAGGTCGCCCAGCTCGGTCGCCAGGCGCTCGGCCGCGGCGGGGGAGAGCTCCGGCGGCGCGGCGACGACGTCCGCGAGCGTCCGGCCGACGATCCCGCCGAGGCGGTCACCGCCGAGCGCCCGGGCCGTGGCCGCGCGGGAGGTGTCGGGGGAGATGCCGAGCAGGTCGCGGGGCCAGGTGAACACCAGCATCCGCCACGGTCCGTGGAACCTCCACGCGAACGGGCGCCCCGTCTCGTAGACCGACCAGGCCCCGGGGCCCAACGGCGCCTCCCGGCCGTCCTGGCGCACCACGGCGTGACCCCGGGCGATGAGGCCGACCTGCAGGTAGTCGTCGGGATCGTGGCGGGCGAGGCCGGGCGTGCGGACACATTGCTGGTCGGTCGAGTCGACCGTCGCCACCGCGAGGTGCCCGACGAGGCTGCTGCGGACGGCCCCGTCGAACGGGGTGTCCCGCTGGGCGTTCACGTCGAGGGCGACGAAGTGCTCGCGGATCAGGTCTCGCCAGCCGTCGAGGCGGTCGGTCGCCCCGTGCACGTCGGTGGCGTCCGGGACGTGCGCCACCGCGCGGGGCCGCGGGAACGGGCCCACGGGGCGTGTGGTGGTCGCCACGGGCGGCTCGCAGAGGTGCTCGACGAAGTCCTCCGACGCTAGAAGCCCACCACGCCATGGTCAAACCCTGCGTGGGCGATCCGTCGCGCAGCGACAAGCGCCGACCCCCGGACGCGGCCAGGCTCCGGTGTGACGGTCGTCGCCGACCGCCCGGACCACCACCACAGCGAGGCACCACCACTCGCGCCGACCCCGGGAGCGCCCGTGACCGCACTGGACGACCTGCCGATCACACCCACCACGACCATCGTGCGTGCCGCGTGTCCGCACGACTGCCCCGACACCTGCGCCATGCTCGTCACCGTCGAGGACGGCCGCGCGACGAAGGTCGCGGGGGACCCGGAGCACCCGTTCACCCGCGGCGGGCTGTGCGTGAAGGTCAACAACTACCAGGAGAAGACCTACAGCCCCGATCGTCTGCTCCACCCGATGCGACGCACCGGGCCCAAGGGCAGCGGCCGGTTCGAGGAGATCTCCTGGGACGAGGCGCTGGACACCATCGCCGACACCTTCCGGGCGAGGATCGCCGAGCACGGTCCCGAGACCGTCATGCCGGTCAGCTACCTCGGCACCCAGGGCATCCTCAACGGCCTGTCGGTGGGGGACGCCTTCTTCAACAAGCTCGGCGCGACGATCACCGAGCGCACGTACTGCGACTCGGGCTCCTGCACCGCCCACGTGGCCACGATCGGGGCGACGGCGGGCGTCGACCCCGAGAGCCTGGTCCACGCGCGCTACATCATCATCTGGGCGTCGAACACCATCTCGACGAACCTGCACCTGTGGCCGGTGATCGCCGAGGCGCAGAAGCGCGGCGCGAAGGTCGTTTGCATCGACCCCGTGCGCCACCGCACCGCGCAGCGCGCCGACTGGCACATCCCGCTGCGGCCCGGCACCGACGGCGCCCTCGCCCTGGCGATGATGAACGTGATCATCAGCGAGGGGCTGCACGACGAGGCGTACGTCCGCGACCACACCGTCGGGTTCGACGAGCTCGCCGAGCGCGTGCGCACGGCCACCCCGGAGTGGGCGTCGGAGGAGACCGGCGTCCCCGCCGAGGACATCCGCACGCTGGCCCGCGAGTACGCCACCACCGACCCGGCCGTCATCCGCATCGGCGTCGCGATCGAGCGTCACGCCGGCGGCGGCCAGACCGTGCGGTCGCTCGCCTGCCTGCCCGCGCTGGTCGGCGCCTGGCGCCACGTCGGGGGCGGGCTGCTGCAGCTGCCGCTCTGGGCGCACCCGGTCAACTGGCCGGCGTTCATCCACCCCGAGCTCGCCACCCCGGGCACCCGGGTGGTCAACCAGTTCCTGCTGGGTCAGGCGCTCACCGGGGAGGCCGGGGCGAGCGGAGCGACGGGGAACGACGGAGCGCTCGACCCGCCGGTCACCGCGCTCATGGTCTACAACTCGAACCCTATGGTCGTGGCCCCCGAGCAGGAGAAGATCGCGCGGGGGCTGGCCCGCGAGGACCTGTTCACGGTGGTCAGCGACCACTTCCTCACCGACACCGCGCGCTACGCCGACATCGTCCTGCCCGCGACGACCCAGCTCGAGCAGCACGACCTGATGTTCAGCTGGGGCCACTTCTACGTCACCCTCAACGTCCCCGCCGTCGAGCCGGAGGGGGAGTCGATCCCCAACACCGAGCTGTTCCGGCGGCTCGCGGCCCGCATGGGCTTCGACGACGAGTACTTCCGCCTGACCGACGAGGAGCTGCTGGCGCAGGCCTACGACTGGTCGGCGCCGGCGATGGAGGGCATCACCCTCGACTCGCTGCGTGAGACGGGGTGGGCGCGGCTGAACCTGCCGGGCCCCGACGCGTACGCCCCGCACGCCGAGGGGAACTTCCCGACGCCCTCGGGCAAGACCGAGTTCCGCTCGTCGGCGCTCGAGGCGGCCGGCAACTTCGTCGTCCCGCTGTTCCGGCAGCTCTGCGAGGAGTTCCAGCCCGGCGGCACCGTCGACCCGCTGCCGCACTACATCGCGCCGCGCGAGACCGGTGAGGTCTACCCGCTGAACCTGCTCTCGCCGAAGTCGCACGCCTACATCAACTCCAGCGCGGGCGACCAGGCGATGCAGAAGCGCGTGCAGGGCGAGCAGAAGGTGACCATCCACCCCGCCGACGCCGAGGCGCGTGGCATCACCGACGGACGCTACGTCGAGGTGTCCAACGACCGCGGCCGGTTCGTCGCGCTCGCCGACGTCTCCGACGAGGTCTCCGTCGGCGTCGTCGTGTGCCCGATGGGCTCGTGGGCGAAGAACGCCAAGGACGGCAGCACGGTGAACGCGGTCAACCCGTTCGTCTTCGCCGACCTCGGCAACGCTCCGACGTTCTCGGACACCCGGGTCGAGGTCACCCCGGTGTGAGCTGCCCCGGTGTGAAGGCCCCGGTCACCGGGCGGCCAGGGCCTGCGGGTCCCGGTCGCTCGGTGACCGCGGGGTGGGGGCCGTGCCCGTCGAGGTCCCGGCGCGTGTCCGGTCCTCGCCCCCGCTCTCGGCCCCCGCGACGTCGGTGAGGAGCCGCCGGGCCGCCCGGACCGCGACGTCGGGCACCTCCCCGTCGCGGGCGAGCCGCCGGAAGACCTCGGCGAGCGCCGCGGCCGCGGAGCCGGACAGGACCAGCCCGCGGTCCGGGCGCGTGAACGGCGCGAGGGCGCGCGCGACCTCGCGGCAGGTCTCGGCGCCGGGGTCGGCCAGGGTGAAGGCGAGGGTGTCGGCGTCGAGGCCGGCGGACTTGTCAGCGACCACGGACACGCACCGACTCGGGGACGTCGGCGGCCATCGCCGCGTCGGGGGTGTCGCTCCGGACGTGCTGGAACGTGCCGCGCAACGGCGTCGAGCCGCTCGCGCGCCGACGACGCCCGGGCCGGCCGTCGGTGCCGGTCGTGCTCCCACCGTCGACCGTGTCGACGCCGTGGGGGTGGCGTGCGTCAGCACGCCAGTGCAGGTGCCACATGGGCGGGGACCTCCTGATCCACCACCGGGGCCGTACTCGGGACCACTCGGGGCGTACCGGACGAGTACGGAGGGACGGCCGTCGCTCACGGACTGAACACGGCACCAGCGATGGTGGTCCAGATCACGCCCTGGTCGCCATGTGGGGCAGGCCTGTACCGAGAAAGCACCGGATCGGTGCAGCGCTCGTCCGGTCAGGGAGTGGTCGGGACCTCCGGGGCAGGCCGCGGGCGGAGGCCGAGGACGCGTTCGAGCACCCGGTACCGCAATGCGACGCTCAGCGTGACGAACCACAGCACCAGTGCGATCGCGGGAATCTCCACGACGGGCGGGTCGGGCGCGGTGAGCCCGAAGTACTCCCGGGTGGCCGGGACGACGAGCACGACCGCGAAGGCGGCGAACAGGCCGAGCGCGAGCCAGGTGGGGCGGCGGTCGCTGCTCACCGGCGCCCAGGCGGTGAAGATCCGGTGCGGGGGTTCGAGCAGCAGGATCAGCACGATCGCCGTGCTCGAGACGAACACCGACATCGCCGACTGGGCGCCGAGGGTGGCCGAGGCCTCGACGAAGTCGGCGTCCACCCCGTAGGTCAGCCCGGTGTACTGCTCGAACAGCGTGATCGCCTGCGGGAACGGCGTGCCGGTGAAGCCGTCGGCGATCCGGCGGTAGAGGTAGGCGTAGATCGCGGTGGCGAAGCCGGCGGTGAGCACGCCGACCGGGATGACGAACCGTGCCAGCGACACCAGCAGGTCGTCGTCGGGCGGCTTCGGACGGGCCCACAGCGTCATGAAGAAGGTCGGCACGCCGACGGTGAACAGCGTCAGACCCACCTGTGTCGGCGTGTAGGGGAAGCCGAGCCCGAGCAGCGTCACGGTGAGGATGACGAGCATCTGGGTCGCCACCCGCGACAGGAACAGGTACATCGACGAGCCGACGCCGGCGATGATCCGGCGGCCCTCGGTGCGGGCGGGTGGCAGCGTGGCGAACGAGTCGTCGAGCAGCACGATGTCGGCGACGTCCCGGGTCACCGAGCTGCCCGAGCGCATCGCCACCCCGACCTGCGCACGCTTGAGTGCGCGGGCGTCGTTGACGCCGTCGCCCACCATCGCCACCTGGTGCCCGCGGCGGCGCAGCGACGCGACGATCTGCTCCTTCTGCTCCGGGGCGATCCGCCCGAAGACCCCGTGGGTGGCGACGGCCTCGTCGAAGGCGTCGGTGTCGGGGCCCTCGAGCCGGGCGAGCGCCGGCCCGGCCATCGCGGGTGCGTCGAGGCCCGCGCGGCGGGCGAGGGCGGCGACGGTGTCGGGGTCGTCGCCGGAGACGACCTTGACCGCGACACCCTCGGCGGCGAGGCCGGTGAGGACGTCGGTGACGCCCTCGCGCAGCTCGTCGGCCAGCGCGACGAGCGCGACCGCGCGCAGGCGCGGCAGCCGGGGCCGTCCGTCGGCGTCGTGGAGCGCGCCCTCCCCGCGTGCCAGCACGAGCACGCGCAGGCCCTCGCCCGTGCGCCGGCGGACCGCGTCCTCGGAGACCACCGCGGCGTCGGCCAGGGCCGGACGCACCGTGGACGGCGCGCCGAGGACGAGGGCGGTGCCGTCGGCGAGCGTGATCCCGCTCCAGCGCAGCGACGAGCGGAACTCGACCTCGTCGAGCACCTCGGCGGGGTCGCCGGCCAGCGACGTGTCCGCGGCCAGGGCGGTGGTGGTGGCGTTGGTGCTCGCGACCGAGCGGGCGAAGGTCCCGAGCAGCGCCCGCGCGCCCGCCTCGTCGCCCCCCGCGGGCACGACCTCCACCAGCGCGAGCCGTCCGCTGGTCAGCGTCCCGGTCTTGTCGGTGCACACGACGTCGACGCGGCTGATCGCCTCGACGGCGTTGGTCTGCTGCACGAGCGCCCCGCGCCCGCCGATGCGCGCGGCCCCGACCGCGTAGGCGACGGCGATGAGGAAGAACAGGCCGTAGGGGACGAGGCCCGAGAGCACCGCGGAGGTCTGTACGAAGCGCAGCACCGTCGAACCGTCGAGCGCGGCCTGGGCGAGGATCGCGCCGCTCATCAGCAGGACCAGCAGGATGAGCAGGCGCACGACGAGGTCGATCCGCCGCTGCAGCGGGGTGAGCCCGGTGGTGTCCTCGCGCGCGGCGATCGTCAGCCGCCCGGCGTGGCTGTCGACGCCGACGCCCTCGGCGCGCTGCAGTCCCTCGCCGCCGGAGCAGGAGCTGCCCGAGAGCAGCGGGTCCCCGACCGCCTTGGCGACCGGGTCGGACTCGCCGGTCAGCAGGGACTCGTCGGCCTCGAGACCGCCGGCCACCAAGGGCCCGTCCACCACGATCTGCGCGCCGCTGCGCAGCCGCACGAGGTCGCCGACGACCACCTCGGACGGCGGCACCGACCGCTCGACGCCGTCGCGCACCACCGTCACGGGCTCGCGCGCGAGGAGCTGCAGCCGGTCGAGCTGGCGCTTCGCCCGCAGCTCCTGGAACGCCGCGAGGGCCGCGTTGATGATGCCGAGACCCACGCTGACCAGCGCGTCGCTGTAGCGCCCGAGCGCGAGCAGCGCGAACCCGATGACGAAGAGCGTGTTGTTGTAGAAGGAGAAGACGGTCGTGCGCAGGATGCGCGCGGTGGTGCGCCCGGAGCCGGAGACCGGCGCGTTCGCCTTCCCCTCCCGCGCGAGCTCGCGCGCCCGGGCGTCGGTGAGGCCCTCGACGGTCGCCGTCGTCATCGGTCGGTGTCCCCGGTGGCTCGCACGCGGTCATGATCCCGGCCGGACCTGGAGCGGACCTGAAGGGGCGCCGGTCAGCCGGGCGTCAGGGCGCGGCGCCACTGCGCGGGCACCTGGGCGCGCAGGCGCTCGGTGTCCACGCCCTCGGGATCGAGCAGGCGCTGCATGCCGATGCCGCGCAGCTGGCCGACGACGGCGACGGCGACGGCGTCCGGGTCCGTGTCCGCGCGGATGTCGCCCGCGGCGACGCCGGCCTCGACGTCCTCGCGGAGGTCGGCGCGGAAGCCGCGGTCGCGCTCGCGGAAGGTCGCCGCGAGCTCGGAGGCGGTGGCGGCCTCGGCCCAGAGCAGCAGGAAGGCGCGGTTGGCGGTGCCGAGGCCCGTGAGCGCGTGCAGGTACCCGTCGACGAGCGCGAGCAGCCGCTCGAGGCCCGGCGGCATCTCCTCGAGGCCCGGGACGAAACCGCCCTGGATCGCGCGGGAGAGGGCGTCGACGAGGCCCTGCTTGGAGCCGAACTGGTGGGTGACGATCCCGCGGCTGTACCCGGCCCGCTCGCCGACCTTCGCCAGCGTGAGCGCGCGGACCCCGGACTCGACGACCAGCTCGGCGGCCGCGGCCACGAGCGCCGCCTCGGTGCGCTCCCGACGTTCCTGCTGGGTGGGCATGGCCAGGAGCGTAGCGCACTACTTGCGTGTCAGCCGACAAGTATGTGAGGGTGGCTCTCGACGAGAGGACACACAGTGATCGAGTTCGAGGACAGCGCCCTGGACACCCTGCTGGCGGAGGACCCCGGCGGGCCCGTGGTGATGCTGAACCTGTTGCGCTTCCGGCCCGACGGCGGCCGGGAGAGCTACCAGCGCTACGTCGACGCGGTGGGGGCGGTGAGCGCGCGCCACGGCGTGCAGATCACCTACCTCGGGGAGGGCGGACGCGCCCTGGCGGCCGAGGAGGGGCAGGCCTGGGACATGGTGCTCCTGGTGCGCTACCCGAGCCGGGAGCACTTCGTCGCGATGATCCGCGACCCCGCCTACCAGCGGATCGAGCACCTGCGCGCCGAGGCGCTCGTCGAGGCGGTCCTCCAGCCGACCGTGCCGGTGACGGGGGCGGCATGACGACGGTGCTGGTCCACGGCAACCCCGAGACCGCGGCCGTCTGGGACCCCCTGCTGGAGACGCTCGGGACGCTCGGTGTGCCGGGGGAGCAGGTGGTGCGCCTCTCCCCGCCCGGCTTCGGGGCGCCGCTGCCCGACGACTTCCCGGCGACCCCGGAGGCCTACCGCGACTGGCTCGTCGGCGAGCTGGAGGCGCTCGTCGCGGAGCACGGCCCGGTCGACCTCGTCGGCCACGACCTCGGTGGCGGCCACACGCTGCGGGTGGCGATGACCCGGCCGGACCTGCTGCGCAGCTGGGTCAGCGACGTCATCGGGAGCTTCGCGCCCGACTACGTCTGGCACGAGCTCGCGCAGCGCTGGCAGACGCCCGGCGTCGGCGAGTCCGACGTGGCCGAGCGCTTCGGCCCCGACCGTGACGTGGAGGCCGTGGTGGCCCTGCTCGTCGGTCGCGGGATGCCCGAGGCGGTGGCGACGGAGGTGGTCGCGGGCCAGGACGAGGCCATGGGGCGCGCGATCCTCACGCACTACCGCTCGCTCGTGCCGCCGCGGATGGCCTCCGAGGGCGCGGGGCTGGCGGCGGCCGCACGGCGTCCCGGACTCGCCGTGATCGCCACCGGCGACCATGTCGTGGGCACGGACGCCCAGCGCCGTGCGATGGCCGAGCGCGCGGGTGCTCGCGTCGCGGTGCTCGACGGCCTGGGGCACTGGTGGTTGGCCGAGGACCCGCACCGAGCCGCCCGCGTGCTCGTGGACTTCTGGTCGTCGCTCTGAGGGACGGTCCCGACCCCGCGGAGGAAGCTTCGGAAATCGAAGCGTGGGCGCGAGGGGTGGCCAGCACCCTCCATTTCGACCGGGTCGCGGCCCGACCTCGACCGACCTGCCAGGGACGCTTCGAAAACCGAAGCGTTCTCTGGACCGTCGGCTGCTTCGCGGGGCGTGGTCCAGTGGGATCCCTCGCCAACGCTTCGGTCATCGAAGCGTTGGCGCGAGGTGTCGGCGGCACCTACCGCTCGACTGGGGTCGCCGCCCGACGCACCCTTCACCAGGCGACGGGCAGGCGCTCCAGCCCGTGGATGGCGTGCTGGGTGGCCCAGGCGACCTCGTCGTCGGGGATCGCCAGGTGCAGCGTCGGGAAGCGGCGCAGCAGGGCCGGGAAGGCGATCCGCATCTCCATGCGGGCCAGTGGTGCGCCGAGGCAGTGGTGCACGCCGTGCCCGAAGGCGACGTGCGGCGTGGCGTCCCGGGTGACGTCGAGGCGGTCGGGGTCGTCGCCGACCGCCGGGTCGCGGTTGGCGGCCGGCAGGTTGAACACCACGAGGTCGCCGCGGTGGATCGTCGCGCCCTCGATCTCGACGTCGCGCAGCGCGAGGCGCGGCGAGCCGCTCGAGACGATCGACAGCCAGCGCATCAGCTCCTCGACGGCGGGCGCCACCGCGTCGTCGTCGTCGCGCACCGCGGCGAGCTGGTCGGGGTGGCGGAGCAGGGCGAGCGTGCCGAGACCGAGCATGTTGGCCGTCGTCTCGTGCCCGGCGACCAGCAGCAGGTTCGCGATGCCGACGAGCTCGTCGGAGGTGAGGTCGTCGGCGTGCTCGCGCAGGAGCATGCCGATGAGGTCGTCGCCCGGATTCCGCCGCGCCCGGGCCACCAGGGTCTGCATGTAGGCCAGGGCCTCGGCGGCGAGCGCCACGCGTCGCTCCTCCGGCAGCCCCGTGTCGAGCTGGGCACTCGTGCGCGCCTGGAACTCGTCCTGGTCGCCCGGCGGGACGCCGAGCAGCTCGCAGATGACGAGCGACGGGATCGGGAGCGCGTACTGCGCGACGAGGTCGGCGGGCGCGCCGGACCGCTCGAGGGCGTCGAGGTGGTGGTCGACGATCTCGACGATCCGCGGCTCCAGGCGGCGCATGCGGCGCACGGTGAACTCGCCGGCGAGCATCCTGCGCAGCCGCGTGTGCTCCGGCGGGTCGAGCGAGAGCAGGTTGCCGGTGCGGTCCCCGGAGAGCTGGCGGGGGTCGCGTCGGACCTCACCCGCGAGGTCGTCCGGGGTCCAGCCGTTGGCGAACGTGTCGGCGTCGCCGAGCATCCGGCGGACGTCGGCCTGCCGGGTCAGCAGCCACGCCGGCGGGCCGAACGGCGTCGGCACCCGGGCGATCCCGGCGCCGTCCCGCAGCTCCTCGGCGTCCGGGGCCGGGCCGAAGCCGGTGCGCCGGAGGTCGAGGGGGGTGGTGGTGCCGGGGGAGGGGGTCACACGGGCTCCTGGTCTGCCGTCGGGTGGTCCGGGGTGGCGGTCACGGGCGCGAGCCAGACGCCGATGAGCACGTCGACGAGGCCGGTGGCGGTGTCGGCCCAGGTCGCCCGGGTGGTGGGGGCGCCGTCGGCGAGGGCGCGCTCGCGCTCGACGGGGACGTGCACGAGCAGGTGGCGCGCGACGTCGCCGCGCTCGCGGAACACCGCGGGGGGCAGGCTCGGCAGGCAGGCGTGCAGCCCGTCGAGGATGCGCAGCAGCGCCGGCGACGACAGCGACTCGTCGACGAGGATCTCGCGCAGCGCGGGGTCGGTCATCACCTGTGCGCCGAAGCGGGCGTACCAGGTCGGCGATCCCAGCGTGGCGAGGTGGTCGAACGCCGGGCGCACGAGGCATGCGAGCCAGTCGCGCAGGTCGTCGCTGCCCGCGACCTGCTCGACCATCTCCTCGCGCGTGCGCTCGATCGCCGTCGTGTGGCGCCGCACGATGGCGCGGACGAGGTCGGCCTTGGTGCCGAAGTGGTAGCCGACCACCGCGGTGTTGCCCTGGCCTGCGGCGTCGGCGACCTGCCGGTTGGACACCCCGTGGACGCCGTGCTCGGCGAACAGGCGCTCGGCGGCGTCGAGGATGGTCGTCCGGGTGTGGGCGTTGCGGTCGGTCCGGGCGTTGCGGTCGGTCCGGGCCTTGGCGGGCACGGCACCGAGTGAACGACCCCACCTCGCATCTGTCAATCGAGTGCTTTAATTGAGCGCCGTGTCCTCGGCACCCACGGCCGTGCCGTCCGTCGCCGGGTGATCGTCGGGGCCATCCCGCCGCGGCCGGCGTCGGTGGCCTCGAGCGGCGACCGGGTCCCGGTGCCGGTCCGCTAGAGCACCTGGTGCCCGTACATCTCGCCGAGCGGGTCGGAGATCAGCTCGATGCGCGCGCCGTCGGGGTCGCGGAAGTACACCGAGACGCCGCTGTGCACCTCGTGCTCGACCCCGGCGTCGGCGAGGCGCCCCACGAGCTCCTCCCAGCGGGCCGGGTCGACGCTGATCGCGACGTGGTGCAGCCCGCCGAGCACCTCGGCGTACGGGCCGAGATCGAGGCCGGGGAAGTCGAAGAACGCGAGCAGGTTGCCGTTGCCGATGTCGTGGAAGAAGTGCGACGAGCCGGGGTAGTCGCGGTTGTCGATCAGCTCGGTGAGCGGGAAGCCGAGGACGTCCTGGTAGAACGCCACCGTCCGCTCGACGTCGCTCGACACGAGCGCCGTGTGGTGCAGGCCGCGGGCGGTGGACGCCGGCCGCTCGCCGACGGGACGCAGGTAGCGCTCGCGGACGGCGGCGCGGCGGGTCTCGATGTCGGTGCTCATGGGCGTACCTCTCGGGTGGAGCGGGGTCAGCGGGACAGCAGGGCGGTGAAGTCGGGGACGTCGGCGAAGGGGTCGGCCGGGCCCGACGCCGGCCGGGCGGCGACCGCCGCGGCGAGTTCGGCGCCGGCGCGCTCGATGCGCGCGCCCAGCTCGCTGCCGACCCCGCCGGCGCCCCAGTCCTCGGACGCGGCGAACACCGCGGTGGGCACGACGGCGGCGTGCAGGTAGGAGAACAGCGGGCGCATCGCGTGGTCCAGCGCCAGCTGGTGGCGCGCCGTCCCCGCGGTGGCGCCGAGCAGCACCGGCGTGCCGTCGAGGGCCCCCCGGTCAAGGACGTCGACGAACGTCTTGAACAGGCCGCTGTAGGACGCCGAGAAGATCGGCGTCACGGCGATCACGCCGTCGGCGCCGGCGACGGTGTCGAGCACCGGGCGCAGCGCGGCGTTCGGGAAGCCGGTGACGAGGTGGTCGGCGAGGTCGCGGGCGTGCTCGCGCAGCTCGACGACCTCGACGCGGACCTCGACCCCGCGCTCGCGCAGGGCCGCGGTCGTCGCGTCGGCGAGGCGGTCGGCCAGCAGCCGCGTCGACGACGGCGACGAGAGCCCGGCGCTGACGACGGCGAGGGTGCGGGTGGTCATCAGACCGTCACCTCCTGGGCGAGGCGAGCCGCCACGAGCGACTCGTGGGTGGGGGCGTCGGGCACGTGCGCGGGCTTGCGGGCCGCGAACTCGCGGCGCAGCACCGGCACGACCTCCTCGCCGAGGATGTCCAGCTGCTCGAGCACCGTCTTGAGCGGCAGCCCGGCGTGGTCGATGAGGAACAGCTGGCGCTGGTAGTCGCCGACGTAGTCGCGGAACCCGAGCGTCCGGTCGATGACCTCCTGCGGGCTGCCGACGGTCAGCGGCGTCTCGCGGGTGAAGTCCTCGAGCGACGGCCCGTGCCCGTAGACCGGGGCGTTGTCGAAGTACGGCCGGAACTCGCGGACGGCGTCCTGCGAGTTCTTCCGCACGAACACCTGGCCGCCGAGCCCGACGATCGCCCGGTCGGCGTCGCCGTGGCCGTGGTGCTCGAAGCGACGGCGGTAGAAGTCGACCATGCGCCGGGTGTGGTCGGCGGGCCAGAAGATGTGGTTTCCGAAGTAGCCGTCGCCGTAGAAGGCGGCCTGCTCGGCGATCTCGGGGCTGCGGATCGAGCCGTGCCAGACGAACGGCGCGACGCCGTCGAGGGGGCGCGGGGTGGAGGTGAAGCCCTGCAGCGGCGTGCGGAACGTCCCCTCCCAGTCGACGACGTCGGAGTCCCACAGCCGGCGCAGCAGCGCGTAGTTCTCCACCGCCAGCGGGATGCCCTGACGGATGTCCTGGCCGAACCAGGGGTAGACGGGGCCGGTGTTGCCGCGCCCGAGCGTGAGGTCGACGCGGCCGCCGGAGACGTGCTGCAGCATCGCGTAGTCCTCGGCGATCTTCACCGGGTCGTTGGTGGTGATCAGCGTCGTGGCGGTGGAGAGCTGCAGGCGCTCCGTGCGTCCGGCCAGGTAGCCGAGCGTCGTCGTGGGCGAGGACGACATGAACGGCGGGTTGTGGTGCTCGCCGAGGGCGAAGACGTCGAGGCCGACCTCCTCGGTCTTCTCCGCGATGCGCAGGACGGCCTGCAGCCGCTCGGCCTCGGTGGGGGCGAGGCCGGTCGTCGGGTCGGGGGTGATGTCGCTGACCGAGAAGACACCGAACTGCATGGCCCTGCGCTCCTTTAGTTGACGATTCAACTTACATCCCGCAGAACCGCTGGGGCGGCGCGGCTATTCCGGGTGGACGTCCTACCGGGGTCGTTGACGCCCGGACGGGTCTCGGTTGTACTCCAGGTGACAGGTGGATCTCACTGTTCCACGAACAGAGCAGTCGTCGACGCAGGAGCCGGTCTGAGCGGCCGATGTCGGTGACAGAAGGTGACGAAACGGAGTGGGCATGGCGGACGAGGCGCAGGACGTCCTGGTGGCGGGGGCCGGCCCCGTCGGCCTGACCGCGGCGGTGGAGCTGGCGCGGCGCGGGGTGGCGGTCCGGGTGATCGACACGCTCGAGCAGCCGAGGCACTACGCCAAGGCCGTCGGGCTCCAGCCGCGGACGCTGGAGCACTGGGAGCGCACCGGCATGCTGACCGCGGCGCTCGACGAGGTCCAGACGATGCGCGGGCAGATCGTGCACGTCGACGGCGTCGAGGTCGCGCGCCTGGAGCTCCACCTGCCCCCGGACGTGCCGTACGGCTTCACGTCCCTGCCCCAGTACACGACCGAGCGCCTGCTCGCCGAGGAGCTGCACCGCCACGGCGGCACCGTCGAGCGCGGGGCCTCCCTGGTCGGCTTCTCCCAGGACGCCGACGGGGTGACCGCGCAGATCCGCACGTCCGCGGGCGAGGAGACCGTGCGGGTGTCCTACCTCGTGGGGGCCGACGGCGCCCACAGCGTGGTGCGCAAGGGGCTCGGGCTCGCCTTCGAGGGCGACGCGTTCGCCGAGGAGTACATGCTCGGCGACGTCGTGCTCGACTGGTCGCTGCCGCCGGGCTTCGGCGTCCGGCTGACGCGCACCGTCCCCGACGGCCCGGACGACATCCTCGTCGCCATCCCGCTCCCCGAGCACGGGCGCTACCGCATCTCGATGCTCGCCCCGCCCGAGCTCAGCACCCGCCCGGCGGCGGCCCATGCCGGCTCCGCTCCCGCCGACGACGTCGTCCACGGCCTGGAGTCCGGCCACGCCCCCGAGCTGCACCACCTCCAGGCCGTCGTCGACCGCCTCGCCCCGGAGCCGACGACCGTCTCCGACCTGCGCTGGTCGTCGGTGTTCCGCATCAGCCACCGGCTCGCCGACCGCTACGGGGTCGGGCGCGTGTTCATCGCGGGCGACGCCGCGCACATCCACCCGCCCACCGGCGGGCAGGGCATGAACACCGGCATCCAGGACGCCCTCAACCTCGCGTGGAAGCTCGCGCTCGTCGTCGACGGCATCGCGGAGCCCACGCTGCTGGAGAGCTACCACCTCGAGCGCCACCCGGTGGGCGAGGAGGTCGTCGGGCGCACCGTGCGCCAGGCGCGGCAGGGCTTCGACGCCGACGACCCGGCGACGATGATGCGGCGCGAGGCGCAGCTGCTGGTGAGCTACCCGGTCAGCCCGATCGTCGGGGCCGCGGGGGCCGCCCTCGGGGTGCTCCCCGGCGAGCGGGCGCCCGACGCCCGCGGCCTGCGCCGGCCCACGGTCACCGACCCGCTGCGCCTGCACGCCGTGCTCGCGGCGACGGAGTTCGCGCTGCTCGCCTACGTCGACGACCTCGACCAGCTCGCCGAGGTCGCCGCCGCGCGGGCGGTCGCGGCCGCGAGTGCCCTGCCGGTGCGCGTCCACGTGGTCGGCGCCCCGGACCTCGGGCCCGCGCTGGACGCCACCGGCGAGCCGTACCTGCTCGACGGCGCCGGGGACCTCGCGGCCACCTACGGGGTGCGGGGCGGCGACGCGGTGCTCGTCCGGCCCGACGGCTACGTCGGCTGGACCGCGCGCCCGCTCACGGCGGAGGCGCTCGCCCTCCACCTCGCCACCCTCACCCGGGCCCCCGAGGGCGCCGCGGCGGGCGCGGCCACCTCGGCTCAGGTCCCGCAGTAGGTCACGTACGCCGCGGAGCCGGCCGGGTCGGGGGCCGCGTAGGCCTCCTGGCCCGGCTGCTCGGTGAACGGGTCGGCGAGCACCGCGACCAGGCGGTGGAACGGCCCGAGGTCGCCGTCGACGGCCGCGGCGAGCGCGGCCTCGACCTGGTGGTTGCGGGGGATGTAGACCGGGTTGAGGCGGTCCATGGCGTCGGCGATCTCCGCGGCGGGCCGGGTGTCGCCGGCCAGCGCGGCGTGCCAGCGCTCCAGCCACGCGTCGACGGCCTCCCGGTCGATCACGAGGTCACGCACCGGGGCGTCGTCCCCGCGGGCGGCCGACGAGAGCGCCCGGAAGAACCGCGTGTGGTCGGGGTGCTGGTCGGCCATCAGCGTGACCAGGTCCTCGACCAGCTCCGGGTGCTCCTCGGTGAGCCCGAGCTTGGCGTGCAGACCGGCCGACCGGTGCTGCGTGTAGCGCTCGCCGAACGCCGACACGGCGTCGGTGGCGAGCTGCACCGCGGTGTCGGCGTCGTCATCGATCAGTGACAGCAGGCTCTCGGCGAACCGCGCGAGGTTCCACTGCGCGACCGCGGGCTGACGGCCGTAGGCGTACCGCCCGCCGTGGTCGATGGAGCTGTACACCGTGGCCGGGTCGTAGGCGTCCATGAAGGCGCAGGGCCCGTAGTCGATGGTCTCGCCGGAGATCGTCATGTTGTCGGTGTTCATGACGCCGTGCACGAACCCGACGTCCATCCACTGCGCGATCAGCGACGCCTGGGCCTCGACGACGGCCTCGAGCAGCGCGAGCGCCGGGCGCTCGGCCTGCGCCGCCGCCGGGTGGTGGCGCGTGATCGCGTGGTCGGTGAGGCGGCGCAGGAGGTCGGCGTCGCCGGTCGCCGCGGCGTACTGGAACGAGCCCACCCGCAGGTGGCTCGACGCGATCCGCGCCAACACCGCACCGGGCTGCGTCGTCTCGCGGGTCACGCTCTCGCCGGTGGTGACGACGGCGAGTGCCCGCGTCGTCGGGACGCCCAGCGCGTGCATCGCCTCGCCGATCACGTATTCGCGCAGCATCGGCGCGAGCGGCGCCCTGCCGTCCCCGCCGCGCGCGAACGGTGTGCGGCCCGAGCCCTTGAGGTGCAGGTCGCGCCGCCGGCCCGCGGTGTCGGTGAGCTCGCCGAGCAGCAGCGCCCGGCCGTCACCGAGGCGCGGGGAGTAGTTGCCGAACTGGTGGCCGGCGTAGGCCTGCGCCACCGGCGTCGCGCCGGCGGGCACGGCCGCGCCGGCGAGCACGGCGACGCCCTCGGGGCTGCGCAGCGCCTCGGCGTCGAGCCCGAGCTCGCCGGCGAGCTCCTCGTTGAGCGCGACGAGCTCCGGCGACGGCGAGGGCGCCGCCTGCCACGCCTGGTAGAGGCCCCCGAGGTCGCGGACGAACCAGTCGTCGAGAGCGAACAGCGGCCGGGTGTCGGCGACGGTCATGGATCCGAGGTTAACCACGTCGGCTGATCGTCACGCCGGATCAGCGTCGTGATCCGCACCAGCGACGGCGCCGTGGGCGTCGAGCCGAAGCCGAAGTGCACGGGCGGGCGCACCGGTCCGAGCGCGCCCTGGTCGCGGCCCTCGAACGTCACCGCGGCGTCGACGACCCGGTGCAGGTCGCGGGCGCCGTAGTACTCGGTGCGCCCGCCCCCGGCGGTGCCGACCGTGCGGACGCCGGGCAGCACCCGGCGCGCGATCGCGTCGAGGGCGGCGATCCAGCGCGGCGCGGCGGCCAACCGCGACGGCACCGCGCGCAGCAGCCACCCGAGCGCCGGGCGCCCGCCGACCCGCAGCGTCACCTCCAGGTCGTCGGTGACGACCCGGTGGCAGTCCCCGAACTCCTCGTGCGTCACCGCCCCGAGGCGCGTCTCGTCGAACGTGTACGTGGCGCCGACGAACTCCGCGACCCGCTCGTCGGGGGCCAGGAGGATCCGGTGGCCGTCGGGACGCTCGACCATGACGTCGGTGAACGCCCCGAGCGGTGACGTCGGCCAGTGCCCGATCACCACGCGCAGCCCGGCCGACGTGCCGAGGCCGGCGATCCACCCGTCGAAGCGCTCCACGCCGCGGGCCTACCCGATCACGGGAAGCAGTTCACCGCGGCAACCCGACCTGGTCGCCCGCCCAGCGCCCGAGCACCGAGAACGCGGCCTGGTGCCCGAGCGAGCCGTCCGGGCCCGTGTCGAAGGCGTGGTCGGCGAACGGGACGTCGACGCGCTCGACGAGGACCCCGGCGTCCCGCGCGGCGTCGACGAAGCCGTCGGCGCCGGACGGCGGGACGAGGCGGTCGCGCGCCGGCACGATCAGCAGGGTCGGTGGGGCGGCCCCCGGGACCGCCGCGAGGGCGTCGGCGGCGGAGACCGCCCGGTAGCGCTCGGGCACCTGCTCGGGGGTACCGCCGGTGTAGCCGACGGCGAACTCCCGCGCGCCCCGCCCGTGGCGATAGGTGTCGGCGAGGTCCACCGCCGGATAGAGGGTGGCGATCGCACGCGGGACCGGCACGGGCACCGGCGACGCGCACGCCGCGGTCTGCGTGCCGGCCGCGGCGCCGTAGCCCACGGACAGGGCGAGCTGGCCGCCCGCCGAGTCGCCGCCGATCACGAGCCGGCGGGCGTCGCCACCCTGCTCCGCGGCGTGCTCGGCGACGCGGGAGAGCGCGCAGGCGACCTGGGGGCCGGCGACGTCCCACGTCGGGCGCCCCGGGCGGGTGAGCGTGTACTCGACGGAGACGACGAGCCAGCCCTCGTCGGCGAGTCGCCGGAAATCCGGGGTGCGGTCGAGCTCGGAGCCGGTGCGCCACCCGCCGCCGTGCACCCACACGAAGACGGGCGCCGGGGTGGTCGCGCGCGGCCGCAGGACCGACAGGTGCAGGTCCTCGCCCTCGGGGGTCGTCAGGTAGATCGGGTGCGCGTCGGGCTCGGCGGCGGGCGGGGCGGGCAGGGCGACGGCGCGCAGCGGGTCGACGCTCCCGCCGCCGCCGAGCGTCGCCGCCACGACGGCGCCGACGGCCCCGGCGAGCGCCAGGGTCGCGACGGTGGCGACGGCGGCCATGACCGTGGCCGGGACCGTCCGCCGGGTCCGGCGCAGCAGCCAGGCCCCGGCCGTGACGACGAGGCCGAGGAGCAGCAGCGGCGGCCCCCACACGACCACCACCACCGGCGAGCCCTGCGCGCCGAGCAGCGACGACCCGGGGACGAGCGCGGTCAGCGCCGCCACGACGAGGAACAGCGACGCCGCGGCGAGGACGACCAGCGCGACGACGCCGAGCGGCCCGGATCGGCGCGGTCCGGCCGGCCCGGCGTCGCGGTCGGCCACGTCCTGGTCCGTCACGTCCGACAGCGAAGCACGCCCGCCGTCCCACCCGTCGGTCACGGTCGGGTGAGAGCACGCGTGCGCCGCCGCGTCGAGCGGGTGGAAGATCAGGCCATGGCTCACACCGTCGCCGACCAGCTCATCGAGGTCCTGATCCAGTCGGGAGTCCGGAGGATCTACGGGCTCGTCGGCGACAGCCTCAACCCGATCGTCGATGCCGTGCGGCGCTCGGGCGGCGCGGCCGAGGGCGGGATCGACTGGATCCACGTGCACAACGAGGAGGCCGGCGCGCTGGCCGCGGCCGCGGAGGCCCAGCTCACCGGCACGCTCGCCGTGTGCGCGGGGAGCTGCGGGCCCGGCAACACGCACATGATCCAGGGCCTCTACGACGCCCATCGCTCCGGCGCCCCGGTGCTCGCGATCGCCTCGCACATCCCGTCGGTCCAGATCGGCACGACCTACTTCCAGGAGACCCATCCGACCTCGTTGTTCGCCGAGTGCTCCTCGTGGGTCGAGCTGGTCTCGCGCCCGCAGCAGCTGCCGCGCCTGCAGCGCATCGCGATGCAGACCGCGCTGGCCGACCGCGGGGTCTCGGTGCTCGTGATCCCCGGCGACATCACCGCCGAGGCGGCGGCGCACCCCACCGGTCAGGGCGACCTCGTGGCGCCGTCCGCGGTCGTCACGCCGGCCGCCGACCGCGTCGAGGCCCTGGCGGAGCGGGTGAACCGCGCGTCGTCGGTGACGCTGTTCGTCGGCGCCGGGGTGCGGGAGGCCCGCGACGAGGTCCTCGCGCTGGCCGAGAAGGTCAAGGCGCCGGTGGGCCACTCCCTCGGCGGCAAGGAGTGGATCCAGTACGACAACCCCTACGACGTGGGGATGAGCGGGCTCCTGGGCTACGGCGCCTGCTTCGAGGCCAGCCACGAGGCCGACCTGCTCGTGCTGCTCGGCACCGACTTCCCCTACGACGGGTTCCTGCCGCAGGCGCACACCGTGCAGGTCGACCGCGACGCGCGGCACCTCGGGCGGCGCACCGTGCTCGACCTCGGCGTCGAGGGCGACGTCCGCGCCACCGTGCGCGCGCTGCTGCCGCTGCTCGACGAGAAGACCGACCGCACGTTCCTCGACCGGATGCTGCGCCACCACGCCGACGCGCTCGAGCACGTCGTCGACGCCTACACGCAGCGCGTCGAGGACCACCGGCCGGTGCACCCCGAGTACGTGGCCTCGGTGCTCGACGAGGAGCTGACCGACGACGCCGTCGTCACCGTCGACACCGGCATGTGCAACGTCTGGGCCGCCCGCTACATCACGCCCACCGGCCGCCGGCGGATCCTCGGCTCCTTCCGGCACGGGACGATGGCCAACGCGCTGCCGCACGCGATCGGCGCGGCGATCTCCCAGCCCGGCCGCCAGGTCGTCTCCATGTCCGGCGACGGCGGGCTGACGATGCTGATGGGCGAGCTGCTCACCACTGTCGAGCAGGACCTCGACCTCACCGTCGTCGCGTTCAACAATGGCGCGCTCGGCATGATCCGCCTGGAGATGATGGTCGCCGGCTTCCCGTCGTTCCAGACCGACCACGGGCCCGCGGACCTCGGGGCGATCGCCGCGGCCGCCGGGCTGCACGCCGTCACGGTCACCGATCCGCACGAGCTGCGCGGTGCCCTGCGCGCGGCCCTCGACCACCGCGGCCCGTCCCTGGTCGACGTGCGCACCGACCCGAACGCCCTGTCGATCCCCCCGCACGTCACCGCGGAGCAGGTGCGCGGCTTCGCCCTCGCCGGCATGCGGACCGTGCTCGCCGGCGGCGTCGGGAAGATGGTCGACCTCGCCCGGTCCAACCTGCGCTCGGTCCCGCGGCACCCGCTGCGTTAGTCGTCGCCGGCCCGGTCGCTCGGTGCGTGCACGCGGGTCGCCCGCTTGCGGCCGCGCAGCCGCAGGACGTCGACCTCGGTCCAGCGCCCGGCCTCCTCCGCGCCGGCCCGGCCGATCGCCGCGTCGGAGGCGGCGACGAGGCCCCGGAGGCCCTTCGCGACGTCGCACAGGCGCGCGGCCTCGTTCACCGGGTCGCCGATCACGGTGTACTCGTAGCGGCGGGCGTCACCGATGTTGCCCGCCAGCGTCGGGCCTGCGGAGACGGCGATGCCGGCGGTTGCGGGGGCCGTGGTGGTGGCGGTGCGCGCGTCGAGGCGCTCGGCCAGCGCGCGGGCGGCGGCGAGCGCGCACCCCGCGGCGTCCTCCAGGTCGTCCGGCGCCCCGAACACCGCCAGCGCCGCGTCGCCCTCGAACTTGTTGATCCACCCACGGTGGCTCTCGACGACGTCGACCACCTCGGCGAAGAAGGCGTTGAGCACGGCGACGACCTCGTGGGGCGGGTGCTCGAACGCCATCTCGGTGGACCCGACGAGGTCGACGAACAGCACCGCGACCTCGCGCACCTCGCCGCCGAGCTCGATCTCGCCCGCGAGCGCGGAGCGCGCGACCCCTTCGCCGACCTGACGGCCGAACAGCTCGCGGATGCGGTCGCGCTCGCGCAGCCCCGACGCCATCTCGTTGAACCCGGCCTGCAGCATCCCCAGCTCCGAGGCGTCCGAGATCTGCACCCGGGTCCCGAGCTCGCCGTCCTGCACCCGCCGCAGCGCCCGCCGGACGTCCATGACCGGCCCGGCGATCGACGTCGACGTCAGCGCCGCGAGCAGGAACCCGACCGCCAGCGCGACCGCGGCCAGCACCAGCACGACGACCCCGAGCCGCGTCACCGTGTAGTAGTCGCGGAACACCAGCGACGCGGCGGCGGCGAGGGCGATGCCGAGCAGCGGGACACCGGTCCCGAGCGTCCAGGCGCTCAGCGACCGGGCCACCACGCCGGGCACCAGGCCGAGTCGGTCGGGCGGGTCCTCGGCGAGCACCCGCGCCACCTCGCCGCGCAGGGCGAGCTCGCTGAGGCGGTAGGCGACGGCGACCGTCGCGACGCCGCCGAGGGCGACGACGCACGCGACGGTGAGGGCGACGGTCAGCGAGGAGAACGCGTTGATCGTCGCGAAGAGCGGCACGGCGACGATCCACGGGACGGCCTGGACGACGGTGATGCGCAGGGGCGCCGCGAGGACCGCGCTGCGCGCCTGCCGGCCGTGCGCCCGCCAGGCGTCGTCGCCGGCGTCCGGGTCCGGCTGCGGGGGCACGTGCACCCACACGAAGCCCCAGACGAGGCCGACGACGACCGCGAACGCGAGGTAGAAGCCGAACGCCCAGAGGTTGCGGTCGAGGGTGTCGTCGAGGTCGGGCACCAGGTTCTGGGTCGGGAGGAGCCACCCGGCCACCGCGAGCACGATCGCCGCCCCCACGACGTTCGAGACGACCACGAGGGCGCCGACGAGCGCCTTCGTCGCCGGCCGGAAGTCGCGGTGCACGGTCCCGCGCTCCGGGGGCTCGTCCATGCCCCCGACCCTATATAGCAGGTACCGACGGTACCGCGACGGTCAGCCCGTGGCGTCCGCCACCACGGCCCGCCCGCCCTCGAGACGGGCCACCGGGATGCGGAACGGGGAGCAGGACACGTAGTCCAGCCCCGCCCGGTGGAAGAAGTGCACCGAGTCCGGGTCGCCTCCGTGCTCGCCGCAGATGCCGAGCTTGAGGCCGGGACGCACCTCACGACCGCGCCACGACGCGATCTCGACGAGCTCGCCGACGCCCTCGACGTCGAGCGACTCGAACGGCGAGACCCCGAAGATGCCCGACTCGAGGTAGTCGGAGAAGAACGAGCTCTCGACGTCGTCGCGGGAGAAGCCCCAGGTGGTCTGGGTGAGGTCGTTGGTGCCGAAGGAGAAGAACTCGGCGACCTCGGCGATCTGTGCCGCCACGAGTGCGGCGCGCGGCAGCTCGATCATCGTCCCCACCTGGTGGGGGACCGGCGCCCCGTTCACGTGGGACTCCGGCTCCGCCACCACCTCCGCGATCTCCGCGGCGACGGCCTGCAGCTCCTGCACGGTCCCGACCAGCGGCACCATGATCTCGGGCAGCACCTCGACGCCCTCGGCGGCGAGCGCGGCCGCGGCCCGGGTGATCGCGCGGACCTGCATGGCGAACAGCCCTGGCACCGCGATGCCGAGCCGTACGCCGCGCAGCCCGAGCATGGGGTTCTGCTCGTGGAGCCGGCGCACCGACGCGAGCAGCTCCTCCTTCTCGGTGGTGAGCTCGCCGCGCTCGCGGTCGAGGGCGACCTCGACCGAGAGGTCGGTGAGATCGGGCAGGAACTCGTGCAGCGGCGGGTCGAGCAGCCGGATGGTCACCGGCAGGCCCTCCATCGCCCGGTAGATCGCGGTGAAGTCCTCGATCTGCAGCGGCAGCAGGGCCGCGAGGGCCTCCTCGCGCTGGTCGCGGGTCTCGGCGAGCACGAGCGTCTCCACCAGCTCCCGGCGCTCGCCGAGGAACATGTGCTCGGTGCGGCAGAGCCCGACGCCCTCGGCGCCGAAGGTCCGGGCGGTGGCGCAGTCCTCGCCGGTGTCGGCGTTGACGCGCACGCGCAGGCGCCGCAGGGAGTCGGCGTGGCGCATGATCCGGTCCACCGCCGCGACGAGGTCGTCGTTCTCGGCGAGCCCCGTGGACCCCTCGAAGTAGGCCATGACGGGGCTCGCGACGACGGGCACCTCGCCGAGGTAGACCTCGCCGTTCGTGCCGTCGATCGAGAGCACGTCGCCCTCGACGACCTCGCGCCCGTCCGGCAGCGTGATCTTCTTCGCGCGGACGTCGACCTCGAGCTCCTCGGCGCCGCACACCGCGGTCTTGCCCATGCCGCGGGCGACGACGGCCGCGTGCGACGTCCGCCCGCCCCGGCTGGTGAGCACGCCCTGGGCGGCGATCATGCCGTCGAGGTCGTCGGGGGTCGTCTCGCGGCGGACCAGGATGACCTTCTCGCCGGCCTTCGCCCGCCGTACCGCCGTGGCGGAGTCGAACACGGCGGCCCCGCCCGCGGCGCCCGGCGAGGCGTTCATGCCGGTGGTCAGCAGCTCCTTGGTCGCGTCGCGGTCGAACCGGGGGAACATCAGGTTCGCCAGCTGCGCGCCGCTGACGCGGTCGAGGGCCTCGTCCATGCCGATGAGGCCCTCGTCGACGAGCTGGCAGGCGACGGTGAACGCCGCCGCGGCGGTGCGCTTGCCGACCCGGGTCTGGAGCATCCAGAGCTTCCCGCGCTCGATCGTGAACTCGATGTCGCACAGGTCGCGGTAGTGGTTCTCCAGCGTCGTCATGATCTCCATGAGCTGGTCGTACGACGCCTTGTCGATCCGCTCCAGCTCGGTGAGCGCCAGGGTGTTGCGGATGCCCGCGACGACGTCCTCGCCCTGCGCGTTCTGGAGGTAGTCGCCGTACACGCCGCGCGCGCCGGACGCGGGGTCGCGGGTGAAGGCCACGCCGGTGCCGGAGTCCATCCCGAGGTTGCCGAACACCATCGAGCACACGCTGACCGCGGTGCCGAGGTCGGCGGGGATGCGCTCCTGGCGGCGGTAGACGTTGGCGCGGGGGGAGTTCCAGGAGTCGAAGACGGCGCGGACGGCGAGGTCGAGCTGTTCGCGCGGGTCCTGCGGGAAGTCCCGGCCGGCGTGCTCGCGGGTGAGGCCCTTGAACGCGTCGACGAGCGCGCGCAGGTCGTCGGCGTCGAGGTCGAGGTCGTTCGTGGTGCCCTTGGCCTTCTTCGCCTGCTCGAGCGCCTCGGCGAAGTGCTCGCCCTCGATGTCCAGCACCGTCGCGCCGAACATCTGCACGAGGCGGCGGTAGGAGTCCCAGGCGAAGCGCGCGTCGCCGGACTGCGCGGAGAGGCCCTCGACCGACGCGTCGTTGAGGCCGACGTTGAGGACGGTCTCCATCATCCCGGGCATCGAGAACTTGGCCCCGGAGCGGACGGACACCAGCAGCGGGTCGTCGGCCTGGCCGAGCTGCTTGCCCATCGTCTTCTCGAGCGCGACGAGGTGCTCGGTGACCTCGTCGGCGAGGCCGGCGGGCTCGTGACCGTCGACGAGGTAGGCCCGGCAGGCCTCGGTGGTGATGGTGAACCCGGGCGGCACCGGCAGACCGAGGTTCGTCATCTCGGCGAGGTTCGCGCCCTTCCCTCCGAGCAGGTCCTTCTGGTCCTTGTTGCCCTCGCCGAACGAGTACACGAGCTTGGTCATGCTGCCTCCGGGGCACGGGCGACGATCATGGGCACGCCGGCGCGCGCGCCGACCCCGCCACTGTGACCGAGGGGCCGCACGGCGGCCAGACCTGACGACGCAGATGATGCTCATCGCGCCCCGATTCTTGATTCGTTCCAGAATAGGCGCGACACTGCGGCCCGTGTCCGCGCCGACCGCACCCCCACCGGGGCGACCGCGACGGCCCGGCCCACCACCTCGAGCACCGCACCGAGCACCGCACCGACCACCGCTGACCACCCAGTGACCCGGAGGACTTCCTCGTGTCAGAACACGTGACCCGCGAGACCGAGATGAACACGGAGGACGCCGGGGGCTGCCCGGTCAACCACGGTCGCCTCGCGCACCCGACCGAGGGCGGCGGCAACGTCGACTGGTGGCCGAACCAGCTCAACCTCCGCGTCCTGCGCTCGCACACGTCCGTCTCCAACCCGATGGACCCCGACTTCGACTACGCGAAGGAATTCGCGACCGTCGACCTCGACGCGCTCGCCGCCGACGTCGACGAGGTCCTGACGACGAGCCAGGACTGGTGGCCCGCCGACTTCGGCCACTACGGCGGCTTCATGATCCGTCTGGCCTGGCACTCGGCCGGCACCTACCGCCTGGCCGACGGCCGCGGCGGCGCCGGCATGGGCATGCAGCGCTTCGCCCCGCTGAACAGCTGGCCGGACAACGGCAACCTGGACAAGGCCCGCCGTCTGCTCTGGCCGGTCAAGCAGAAGTGGGGCAAGAAGGTCTCCTGGGCCGACCTGCTGATCCTCGCCGGCAACCGGTCGCTGGACACGATGGGCCTGCAGACCTTCGGCTTCGCCGGCGGGCGCCCCGACGTCTTCGAGCCCGACAACGAGACCTACTGGGGCCCGGAGAACTACTGGCTCGGCGGCGACCAGCGCTACACCGGCGACCGCGAGCTCGAGAAGCCCCTCGGGGCCTCGCAGATGGGCCTCATCTACGTCAACCCGGAGGGCCCGGACGGCAACCCCGACCCGCTGGCCGCGGCGCGCGACATCCGCGAGACCTTCGGCCGGATGGCGATGAACGACGAGGAGACCGTCGCCCTCATCGCCGGTGGCCACACCTTCGGCAAGACCCACGGCGCGGCCGACCCCGAGCAGTACGTCGGCCCCGAGCCCGAGGGCGCCTCCATCGAGGAGGGCGGCCTCGGCTGGCGGCAGAGCTTCGGCAAGGGCAAGGGCCGCGACACGATCACCTCCGGCCTGGAGGTCACCTGGACCTCCACGCCGGTGCAGTGGAGCAACGGGTACTTCGACAACCTGTTCGGCTACGAGTGGGAGCTCCACAAGTCGCCGGCCGGCGCGTGGCAGTACCGCCCGGTGGACGGCGGCGGCGCGAACACCGTGCCCGACCCGGAGACCGGCGAGCTCACCCGCCAGCCCACGATGCTCGTCACCGATCTCTCGCTGAAGGTCGACCCGATCTACGGTGAGATCTCGAAGCGGTTCCACGAGAACCCCGACGAGTTCGCCGACGCGTTCGCGCGCGCCTGGTTCAAGCTGACCCACCGCGACATGGGCCCGATCCAGCGCTACGTCGGCCCGTGGGTGCCGGACGAGACGCTGATCTGGCAGGACCCGGTGCCCGCGCACGAGGGCCCGCTCGTCGGCTCCACCGAGATCGCGGAGCTGAAGAAGCAGATCCTCGACACCGACCTCACCGTCTCCCAGCTCGTCAAGGCGGCCTGGGCGTCGGCGTCGACGTTCCGGATCGGCGACAAGCGCGGCGGCGCCAACGGTGCGCGCGTGCGTCTCGACCCGCAGATCGACTGGGAGGTCAACGACCCGCAGGAGCTGCGCCGCACGCTGTCGGCCCTCGAGGGCGTCCAGTCGTCGTTCAACGCCTCCGGCACGCAGGTCTCGCTCGCCGACCTCATCGTCCTCGGCGGCTGCGCCGCGGTGGAGAAGGCGGCGCACGACGCCGGGTTCGACGTGTCGGTCCCGTTCACCCCGGGCCGCACCGACGCCTCGCTGGAGTGGACGGACGTCGACTCGTTCACCCACCTCGAGCCGAACGCCGACGGGTTCCGCAACTACCTCGGCAAGGGCCACCAGCTCCCCGCCGAGTACCTGCTGGTGGACCGCGCGAACCTGCTCAACCTCTCGGCCCCCGAGATGACCGTGCTCGTCGGCGGTCTGCGGGTGCTCGGCGCGAACACCGCCGGTGCGTCGCACGGGGTGTTCACCGACCGGGTCGGGCAGCTCACGAACGACTTCTTCACCAACCTGCTCGACATGAACACCACCTGGGCGAAGGTCGCCGAGGAGGAGGGGCTCTACGAGGCCCGCGGCACCGACGGTGAGATCCACTGGACCGGCACCCGCAACGACCTCGTGTTCAGCTCGAACTCCGAGCTGCGCGCCCTCGCGGAGATCTACGCCGAGAACGGGTCGGAGGAGAAGTTCGTCCGCGACTTCGTCGCCGCCTGGGACAAGGTCATGATGCTGGACCGCTACGACGTCAAGTAGTCCACGCACGGAACGAGGGACGCCCCGGCTGCGCACGTCGCAGCCGGGGCGTCCCTCGTTCGTGGTGCGCTACTCCTCCGTCGGCAGCCACGCCCCGTGCAGCCCGAGCGGGACGCGCACGGGGATGCGGACGCGGGCCACCGGCCCGGAGCCCGGGTCGGCGCCCGGGAAGACCACGAACCAGCTCGACCGGTCGGTGCGGTCGGTCGCGAACGTGACCCACCAGCCGTGGGTGGCGTCGTCATCGCCCGGCCGTGGGACGAAGCACGGCTCGCCGACCGACAGATCACCGGCGTCCCACGTGACGCTGCGGCCGGCCGCGGTGTCGACCCAGAGCACCGCGTCGAACTCGCCGCCCGCGAGCTCGTGGCGCCCCGTCTTCGTGCCGAGCGCCACGACGTCGTGGCGCTGCCCGAGCCGACGGTCGTCGACGCGCGGGAACTCCATCCCGTGCGGGTCGATGAGGAAGTCCCGCGTGATCGCACCGCGTTCCGGGTCGATCACGGCCCGCGAGAGACCGCCGACGACCGGGCCCGTGTTCGGGGACAGGCCGCCCGGCCGGGACCACTCGACGTAGTCCAGGACGACGCCGCCGTCGTCCGTGTCGTAGGCGTTGGCGCTGTGCCACGACCAGAACGCCTCGGTGTGTGCCCAGCGCATCGGTCCGCCGTCGCGGGGGATCAGCGCGATCCGCGTGCCGTCCTCGGGCCGCCAGGACAGCAGCGACCCGCCGCGCATCGCCGCCGCCACGTCGAAGTACATCGGGCCGAGCACGAGCACGACGAAGCGCTCGGTGAGCGCCATGTCGTGGATCATCACCGGGACGTCGACGTCGGGCACCGCCGTCGGCGTGCGCCGCGCGCTGCCGTCGGGACCGAGCACCGACCACGTGAGGTACGGCGCCTCGAGCCCGTAGCAGAACACCACCATCTCGCCGGTGCGCGGATCGACCTTCGGGTGGGCGCAGAGGCCCGCGGGCAGCGAACCGCCGAAGGTCTCCCGCCCGCGCGTCGCGAGTTCCGGGGTCAGCGCGTAGGGCGGCGCCGACTCCGCGAGCGCGAGCAGCCTCCCGCCGTGGCGCACGACGTTGATGTCGGGCAGGTCCTTCATGGCCCCCGCGAGCGCCGGGCCGACCTCCTCGGCACCCGGCGTGTAGCCCGTCATCAGCCCGCCCCACAGTGCGCGGCCGGCGGCGATCTCGGCGTCGAGCATCGGGGTGTGCACGAAGCGGTTCGCGTACCGGGCCTTCCCGCCCGACACCCAGAGCCCGTGCACCATGCCGTCGCCCTCGAGCGGGAACACGTAGGACCCGAGGGGCGTGAAGCGCGGGTTGGGCCCGTTGCGCAGGTACATCCCGTCCATCTCGGACGGGAGCTCGCCGACGACCTCGAGGTCGCCGGCGTCGATCTCGTCGATCACCGGCTCGAAGAGGCCTGAGAGGTGCGGGTCGTGCGCGGCATCGACGGGAGGTGGTGCGCCCGGTGACGGGGCGCTCGGCACGATGGCGGTCATCGCGCGTGCCTCATGCCGGCTGGGCGGGCGGGGCGGATGCCTCGTGGGCGCCCTGCGGCTGGTGCCGACCGGTGACGTGGTCGGGGTACCAGCCCGTGAACTTCACCGCGGCGACGATCGCGACGATCGGCACCACCCAGTTGAAGACGTCCGAGGTCACACCGAGGTACGCGACGGCCGCGTCACAGAGCGCGTTGAGGACGAACACCAGACCCCACACCGCGGTGATCACACGGTTGATCTGCTTGAAGGTCGGGCTGTTCCAGTACTCACGCGGCGTCTGCTGCCGTGCGTAGTACTCGGTGAACGGACGGCCCACCGCCAGCGACCCGAGGGCGACGAGCGCGATCACGATGCTCGAGAGCATCTGGGCGCGGTCCTCGATCGGCTGCAGGGTCGCGCGGTCCAGCGTCAGCGCGAGCACCACCAGCACGCCGAAGAAGAGGAGGCCCGCGGCGTCGAGGACGCTGATCGAGCGGGTGCTGCGCCAGCTGGGCACCGAGAGGATCAACGAGCAGAGCAGCGCCGCGAGGGCCGCCCACATCCAGGTGCTGGGTCCGGCGACCACGCTGAAGACGATCCAGGGGACGAACCCGAGGAAGATGGCAGCTTTCTGCACGGCGAGGCCTCCTGAAGACGATGACTGTGCGTCATCTTGAGAGAGGCAGGCGGAGGACTCAAGAGTCCGGACCCGGAGTTCCCACTCCCGGTGGGTAACGATCTCGTCGAGCCTGCTGAGCCGAACGGGTGGCTCGCTCCGGGGGTCGCCCGTCCCTTTCGCTGCACCGGGCTCGGGTCCTCGCCGCCGGCGGCAATTCCTACAGGCCGCGACGAGCGGTCCCTCCTCGGTGCGCTCTGTTAGCCACATTGGGCAAATCGATGCTTGCGCTTGACACTAAGAGCTACAAGCCACACTGTGTTGTTTGTCAAGCGAGAGAAGACACCCCGCACGTCTGCGTGCTGACACCGGTCAGCGACGAGAGAAGCCGATGTGAAGTACCGACCGATACTGACCACCTTCGCGGTGGCCGGACTGATATGCGGCGGCGCCGTCGGCACCGCCGTGGCCGCCGACCCCGCGCCCTCCGCCGTGGCGGCTCCACCCGCCCTGGTGGCCCAGTCCGCGGCCACGCCCGGGCTGGACCCCTTCGCACCTCCCGCGGCGGGCGGGCTCGACCCCGTCCTGCCGGCCGCCTCCGTCGGCGCCGTCTCGGGCGCCACCCCCGGCCTCTACGGCGGCACTCGCGACAACGCCTGCGACAGCGCCTCGATGGCCTCGTTCCTGCAGGCCAACCCGGACCGCGGCAACGCGTTCGCCGCCGCCCAGCGGATTGCGCCCGCCGACATCGGAGGCTACCTCGACGCACTGACGCCGGTCACGCTCCGCGCGGACACGGCGGTGACGAACAACGGGTTCTCCAACGGCAGCGCCACCCCGTTCCAGGCCGTTCTCCAGGCCGGGACCGCGGTCATGGTCGACGAGTTCGGCGTGCCCCAGGTCCGCTGTGCGTGCGGGAACCCGCTCGAGGGGTCGGTGCAGAACGGGCCGGCCGGCCTCACGGGCGACACCTGGGAGGGCCTCTCCTCCGACGACGTCGACTCGATCAGCGCGTCGGATCACCGCATCGACGAGTTCGCCCTGGTGACGCCGACGAACGAGACGATGACCCGGCCCACCGGGAGCCACGGTGACCGGGACTACGTGACACCGGGCGGCAGCACGACCGGGACCACTGCTGGCGGGACCACTGCTGGTGGCACGACCGCTGGTGGGACGACGGCTGGTGGGACGACGGCTGGTGGGACGACGGCTGGTGGGACGACGGCTGGCGGCACGACGGCTGGCGGCACGACGGCTGGCGGCACGACGGCTGGCGGCACGACGGCTGGCGGCACGACGGCTGGCGGCACGACGGCCGGTGGCACGACGGCCGGTGGCACGACGGCCGGTGGCACGACGGCCGGTGGCACGACGGCCGGTGGCACGACGGCCGGTGGCACGACGGCTGGCGGCACGACGGCTGGCGGCACGACGGACGGTGGCACGACGGCCGGTGGCACGACGGCCGGTGGCACGACTGCTGGCGGGACCACTGCCGGTGGGACCACGGCTGGTGGCACAACTGCCGGTGGCACGACGGCTGGCGGCACGACCGCTGGCGGCACGACTGCCGGTGGCACGACCGCGGGTGGCACGACCGCGGGTGGCACGACCGCGGGTGGCACGACCGCGGGTGGCACGACCGCGGGTGGCACGACGGCTGGCGGCACGACTGCTGGCGGGACCACTGCCGGTGGGACCACGGCTGGTGGCACGACTGCCGGTGGCACGACTGCTGGTGGGACGACCGCTGGCGGCACGACTGCCGGTGGTACGACGGCTGGCGGGACCACTGCCGGTGGGACCACTGCTGGCGGCACGACTGCTGGTGGCACGACGGCTGGTGGCACGACTGCCGGCACGACGGCTGGCGGCACGACTGCTGGTGGCACGACTGCCGGCACGACGGCTGGCGGGACGACCGCTGGCGGCACGACCGCTGGCGGCACGACCGCTGGCGGAACGACCGCCGGTGGCACGACCGGGACGACCGCCTCGACCGGCACGACGGCCACCACTGCCGGTGGCACGACCGCCGGCGGCACGACAGCCTCGACCGGCACGACGGCCACCACGGCCGGCGGCACGACCGGGACGACAGCCACGACCGGCACGACAGCCACGACAGCCACGACCGGCACGACAGCCACGACCGGCACGACCGGCGGCACCGCCACGGGCTGTGACCTCAGCGAGGGAGTCACGCAGGACGGCAACGTCATCACCGGAACGTCCGGTAACGACACCATCGACTGCACGAACGCCACCGCAGGCGTGACGGTCATCGGTGGCGACGGCAACGACACCATCACCGGAACGATCTACGCCGACAACCTTGACGGCGGGGGTGGCAACAACACGATCACCGGCGGTGCCAGCGCCGACGTCATCACTGCCGGCGATGGCAACAACACCCTCACCGGCAGCGAGGGCGACGACACCATCACCGCGGGCAACGGCGACAACATCATCACCGGCAGCGCCGGCTTCGATGTGATCGTGGCCGGCACGGGCGCGAACACCATCGACGAGGGTGATCAGACCCCGACCCCGGATCTGGCTCCTGGAGCGAATGCCCGGACCGCACCGTCAACAGACGGTCCCTTGGTCGACGAGCCGATCGTGCCTGACGCCGATGCCCCGATTGCTCCGGCCACTGAGGAGGCTCCGGCCACTGAGGAGGCTCCGGCCACTGAGGAGGCTCCGGCCACTGAGGAGGCTCCGGCCACTGAGGAGGCTCCGGCGACCGAGGAGGCTCCGGCGACCGAGGAGGCTCCGGCGACCGAGGAGGCTCCGGCGACCGAGGAGGCTCCGGCGACCGAGGAGGCTCCGGCGACCGAGGAGGCTCCGGCGACCGCGGAGGCTCCGGCGACCGAGGAGGCTCCGGCGACCGCGGAGGCTCCGGCGACCGAGGAGGCTCCGGCCACTGAGGAGGCTCCGGCCACTGAGGAGGCTCCGGCCACTGAGGAGGCTCCGGCCACTGAGGAGGCTTCGGCCACTGAGGAGGCTCCGGCCACTGAGGAGGCTCCGGCGACCGAGTCGCTCAGGGCTCCGACGGCAGGGCTGGTCACGCCGGCTCTGATCGTGATGGAGGTCCTGGGGCTGTAGGACGCCGTAGGCGAATGGCTCCGACCTCGTGGACACGAGGTCGGAGCCTTTCGCAGTGAGTGGTTCTCACTCGGTCGGGGCGGGCGAGTTCGGATGCCCACCCATCGGTGCTGTCGAAGTGGACACGGATGTGAATGTGAACGAGGAATCGACGGACACCGACCGTTCCGACAATGCACAGGCGCCCCCGCACCGCGCTCTCTCCCGTCGTCGGCGAATCGTCATCACCCTTTTCGTGGTGGTCACGGTCGGGGCGGTCCTGGTCCAGAACATGCCGGACTCGGTGCTCAAGGGTGGCCTCATGGCGGCGGCGCGGCCGTATCTGAACCTGACCGGGTTGGACCAGACCTGGTCGATCTTCTCGCCGAACCCGCGTCAGGAGACCGCCTACATCCTTGCTCGCGTCGAGCGGATCGACGGTTCCGTCGCGTTCCGTCCGATCCCCACCGGTGTCGGACCGTCGGAGTACTGGGGATACCGGTGGCAGAAATACGGAGAGAGCCTCACCGAGCCCGGCGGGGGTCGTGCGCTCTGGAGGCCGTACGCCGAGTGGGTCGTCGGCGAGGATCGCAGCGAGGGCAACGAGCCCGTGCGGGTCACTCTCCTCCGTCGGTCGTCGACGAACCTGCCGCCCGGGGTGCAGCCGGACGCCCTGCCCTTCGTCGATCGCGACTTCTACACGGCGCCGGTGACGGCACGATGACCGCGACATGGGACCGGGTCCGCACGGGCTGGAACACGTTCTGGTTCCGGCCGGAGCCGACCTCGACCATCGCCCTCGTCCGGATCGTGTTCGGTTTCGTGGCGACCCTGTGGACGTTGTCGCAGCTCCCGACCCTGCTGACGTTCTACGGACCCCGCGGCGTGCTCCCGGTGCAGCCGGAGCTCGGTCCCGGGGCCTGGACACTCCTGGGTGTCTCCACCAGTGCCCCGGTGGTCATCTCTCTGTGGGTCGTGACCCTGCTCGGCGCGATCGGCGTCATGATCGGGTTCCGGACGCGGCTGGCCACGATCCTGCTGTTCGTCGGGGTGTTGTCGTTCGAGCGTCGGGATCCCTACATCCTCAACGCCGGGGACGTCCTGCTGCGCACCCTGGCGTTCTACCTCGTGTTCTCCCCGGCCGGCGCCGCCCTCTCGGTCGACCGTTGGCGCCACGCGCGGGAACGGTTCTGGGAGTTCCCGCTGCGGGCGCCCTGGGCGCTGAGGTTGATGCAGATCCAGCTCAGCGTCATCTACTTCGCGACCCTGTGGGGGAAACTGCAGGGGGATCGGTGGCGTGACGGGACAGCGGTGTCGTACGCGTTGCGTATCGACGACATCCATCGTTTCGCGACACCGGGTTTCCTCACCGACTCGGTCGTCCTGTCCGAAATACTGACTTTCGGCACCCTGCTGCTCGAGCTCGCGCTCGCGATTCTCGTGTGGAACCGCACCCTGCGTCCCTGGGTGCTCGCGCTCGGGGTCTCCCTCCACCTGTCGATCGCGTTCTCGATCATGGTGGGGTTCTTCACGATGCTCATGCTCACGCTCTATCTGGCGTTCATTCCCGCGGAGACCGCCCGCCGACTCATCCTGTCCGCGCCGGCGGCGCGGCGCCGGCGAAAGGCCACCCGGCGAAAGGTCACCCGGCGCCCGCCGGGGTCGTCGACCGGACGCCCGCCGGCTCACTCGACGAAGTCAGATCGTGCGGAGAGTAGTGACGTAGTGCGCAGTTGAGCCGTGAGACTCCCTCGTTGGCGTATTGCCGCAGCGTCCTGCGGAGGTGAGGGTTGAGCCAGACGTCGTACCCGAGTCCCCGGTGCCTGTCGTCATGCGCACGCGGCGAGGGGATCGGCATGGGTGTTTGCAGGGGTACGACTCCCTCCTCGGACGTGGCCGGACGAGAAGCCTCGCCCGGGGTGGTCCACCCACGGTGGTGCGACGAGGACGCCGCCGCCGAGTTCGACGGTGTGGAGCACGCCTCTCGGGCTCATCAGTGGCGCCCGGCGTACGAGCACGAGGTCGCGATCGTCGACCTGCTCCGCCAGGTCGTCTATCTCGACGGGGGCACCGAGATCCCCACGGCGACCGTCCGTATCGACAACTCGTCGCAGCCCGGCGAGGTCGCCCTGACGGCGGAGGACCTCGCGACCTTCGCCGGCCGTCTCCTGAGCCTGCGTGCCGCCCTGATCGCCCAGCGCGGGGACTCGCCCCGTTAGGCGCTCGACCGACCTCACGGCGCGTGGCGGATGCCACGATGCGGTAGGCTCATTAACACAATCGTGTTCTGCGCTTCAGTGCAGCGAGAGCCCTGGTCCCCGGGTCTCCAGGCGCGATCGTCGCCCGACCGAGGGGGCCTCGTGCGCGACCAGAGCACTCACAGTCTCGATGCCGAGAGAGTGCTGGTCAGGGGGTTGCGTGCCGTGCTCACGGTGTCCTACGCACCCCTGGTCGGCAACGTCGCCCTGCTGGACACCACAGCCGCAGCCTGGACCCTCGAGCTCGACACGGGAAGCTCCGCGGAGGACCACTGCTGGGCGATGCTCGACCTGCTCAAGGTCCTGAGCTTCGGTGTGCAGGCCGCCGACTTCGCGACGCCCTCGCCGTCGCTGCGACTGGTGCGGAGCTGAGGCCCGGCCTCACCCCGACGACTACGACGACTCGGACGCCTCCGGCGATGCCCCCGAGGTCTCGGACGGGGCAGTGCTCTTCGGCCACCCCAACCGCAGCCCGCCGAGGGAGTCCGACCGGGCGCCGGCGAGGCCCTCGTCCGCCGACGCCTCGGCGACGGCAGCACGGATCAGGGTCAGGATGGCGTCGCGCATGCCCTCCGAGAGTCGCTCCGTCCGTTCCGGCAGCAGCTCGGAGAACGCGTTGTCCCGACGGACGACGTCGAGGCCGACCGTCTGCGCCGCCGCGAGGACGACCGTCGTGATGTCGACGTCCAGGACCCGCGCCATGACCGTCAGCGACTCCGGGTCCGGGAACCTCCGTTGCGGGACCCCGGAGCCGAGCTGTTGCCAGCGGCCGCGTGTGAGCGCCTTGTCGGAGATGCGCTCGAGGTCGCTGTAGGACCATCCGCGATCCCGCATGCGAGCGCGGATGAGCTCGTGCAGAGGCATCGCGGGGCCGCCGTACCCGCTCGCGTCATCCTCGGACACTGCTCTCGCTCACCTCGCACCACGACGAGCGGTCGCGGGCGCCGAACCCGGCGAGGACTCGCGAAGCGCCACTGCTCCGTCTACTGTGGCTCTCTCTTCGGCATCACTGTACTTGACGGGCCGTGCAAGGACGCACGGATTCTGCCGGCACCAAGTTCCAATTCGGTCCGAGGCGTAACGCGGAGGGCCTTCGCTGCGAACCTCCTGTGCGGGGGCACGCATAGTCACATCCCGGTCACGGACAGAGGCCGGTGTGGGCGCGGGATCGTCGTCGAGAGGAGCGCTGATGGGTGACCGTCCCGGGCCGGACGATGCCGGACCGACGTTCGCCCAGGTCCTCGGCGACGAACTGGACGACACGAGCCATCCCGCGTGGTGCCAGTTCGACCGGCCCGGCGCCGTCGGCGGTGTCGAGCACGTGTCGAGGCTCTTCGAGTGGCGCCCTACCTACATGCCCGATGTCGCGGTGACCGGATGGTTGCGGCACGTCTCCTACCAGGACAGCAGCGAGGAGACCCCCGTCGTCGTCCTCCAGGTCGACAACCCCGAACAGCCGGGCGAGATGGGGATGAGCGCCGAGGATCTCGCGTCGCTGGCGGAGCATCTCCTGGCACTCCGGCGGACCCTGCTCGGCTGAGCCGCCCGCCGGATCAGTTCTCCAGGGTGCTCTCGGGGCTGGGTCCGTCGGCGTTGCCGACGGAGCGCTGACGACCTTCGTTGGCGATGCGGAACTGCTTGGCCAGCTCCACCAGCGAACGCCACTGGTCGTCGGTCAGGTGGTGGAAGTCCTCGGGCAGGGTGCGGACCTGGTGGACCGGGCGTCGGAGCTCGGCGAGCACCGCGTTGTAGTCCAGATCCAGGGCCGAACAGAGCGGCCTGATCGTGTCGTAGCGCGAGTGCGAGACCCGACTCTTCAGGACGTTGTGGACGGTGCCCTCCGACACCGGGTCGCCGAGCTCGGCGGTGAGTCGCGCGAGCTGCTTGATGTTCACGCCGCGCCGCTGCATCGCCTCTCGGACGATCTCGCCCAGGCTCCGCTCCACGAGGCCGCACCCTACGGTCTCGCCTCCCGATGCTGTCCACCTTCTGTCACCGACCGGTCTCTCTGCGGCGCCCGAACGTGGATCTTCCGCAAGAGATCTCGGCGAGACGGTGACGCTCGGTGAGAAGTGCACGAGAGTGACGACTCAACGTCACATCGCCGACCCCGTTGGTGGCTTGTCACGCGGAAGTGCGGCTCTTAGTCTCAAGTCGCGATTGTTATCTGCGCCTGACGATGTGGCCCCGGACCTCGGCCTCGGTCGTCGCGGGTTCGTTCCCCATCGACGTCGGACGCGAGTACCGGGGGGATTTCTGTGGGTGTCGCTGCGTGGATCTATCTCGGTGCGGCGTCCTGGACGGTGGTGAGCTGCGGCCTCGGCCTCGTGATCGGCCGATTCCTGGCGACGCAGGATCACGGTCCTCCGGTCGAAGCGGACCGGGGGACGCCTCAGGTGGTCTGGTCGGCCCGCGCGCCGGCCACGGCGGTCAGGACCGGCACGCCGTCGATCCGCCGGGGCAGGAGCCCGGACTCGGCGGCGGTGGTGACCAGGACGACGAGGTCGACCGCAGGGTGCTGTGCTGCGTGGTGCAACTGCCGCTCCACGGGTTCCGTCAGCCCACCCAGCGCCGGCACCACGCCGATCGACGCCTCGACGCGCGGGAACGGCTCCGCGGCCAGCAGCGGCAGGCGGAGGTCGCCGCCGAGGGCGTAGTCCCGGACGGTGACCAGGCCGGCGCCCGCCAGGAGCAGGGCGATGACGCCGATGACGGACGTCGGGTCGAGGTGGGGGAAGGACGCACCCTCGATCAGCTCGACGACGCGGTGAGCCAGCAGTTCAGCATTCATGCTCGACCCTCCCGCCTCCCACGACAGGACCATGATTACCTGTTCGGGCCCGTGAGGCGAGCCCTTGACGGGAACGGTGTGTCGCGGACCTGCTCAGGCGAGCACCGACGCCCCGTGCGGCAGGCGTGCCGCGAAGCGGCGGTAGCCGTCGGTGTCGTCGCCGTCGTCCATGTGGTTCCAGCCGCTGACGAACACACCCTGCTCGGAGAGCACGCGCACCGCGACGGCCTGCGCGACCGCGGGACGCACCCGGGGCGCCGCGCCGCGCGGCGCCAGGGGGATCGACCAGGCCACGCGGCCACCGCGACGGCACACCAGCGACCATCCCTCGGCGTAGGCGAGCGGCTCGCTGACCAGCTCGTACTCGGTGGCGGCCACCGGCGGGACGACGACGCGCGGGTCGGCGGTGGGGGGCGCTGCCGCGGCGAGGTCGCGGAGCCCGATGACGTCCAGGTCGCGGTTCGTGATCATGTCCGGTCCCTCCCGCGGTGCTCGTCGCCCGTCCAGCTCCCCGCGGGGCGATACACCGCAGCTTTGTATCGAATCGAGCCGAAACGTTAGCTGTGCCACATCGCGAGGAGCAACACGCTACGTGTCACTGACACCGGATGGAGCACGCACCCGGGCCACGTTCGTCACTCGGACGGCCCAGCAGACGGCGTGTCGGCGTGAGGCGAGCGTGAGCAACGGTGCGTCATGGCGCGGGGCATCGATACGACACGTTTGTGTATCGGTACCCGAGGGTCACCTACACGTCGTGTCTTCCGCCGAGCGCGATCGCGCACGCCCGCCCGCGGCGCCCCGGATCAGGGCCGCAGCGTCGGGCGACGGTCCCGCACACGTCGGGGGACACGTGGGCGGGCGGCCGCGCAACGCCGAGATCGACCGGCACGTCCTCGAGGTGGCCCTGCGTCACCTGCGCACCGTCGGACTGCGCGGGCTCTCGGTCGCTGCCGTGGCCGAGGAGGCCGGGACGACGCGCGCTGCGGTCTACCGGCGGTGGGCGGACCGCACCGAACTGGCCGTCGCGGCGCTCGGGACGATCACCCACGGCCCTCCCCCCGCGTCCTCGGGCGACCCGTTCGCCGATCTCGTCGGAGAGCTGGCGCGGTTCCGGCGCTTCGTCGTCGACACCGACGCGACCGCCCTCGTCGCGGTCGCCCTGGTCGAGGGCACCGACGTCCGGGTGTGCGAGGAGATCCGGCGCCGGCTGGTCGAACCGCGCCGCCACCGGCTCCGCGAGTGCCTGCGCGCCGGGGTGGACTCGGGGGCGTTGCGTGCGCAGGCCGACCAGGCGACCGCCGAGGACCTGCTGACCGGTTCCTGGCTGGCCCACGCCGCGCGCGGAGAGCCCCTGGCCGACGACTGGGCGGCGCGCACCGCGGCGATGGTGTGGGCCGCGTGCGGCGGGGTCCCCGGTGAACACGAGACCCAGCGCTAGACGTCCACCCCCTAGACGTTCCCCCTAGACGTCCACTGCAGCCGCCTCCGGGTCGGCCGACGCGCCGCGCACGGGCAGGTCGGCGAAGAACGCCGGCGGCTCCGTCCAGGGGTCGGCCGGGGTCCCGTTCTCGGCCTCGTGGATCGCCCGCCAGACCCGCTCGGGAGTGAGCGGCATGTCGACGTGGCGCACGCCCAGGGGAGCGAGGGCGTCGACGACCGCGTTCTGCACCGCGGGCGTCGAACCGATCGTCGCGGCCTCGCCGATCCCCTTCGCGCCGAGCGGGTTGTAGGGCGTCGGTGTCTCGGTACTCGCGACCTCGTAGGTCGGGAGCTCGGCCGCGGTGGGCAGCACGTAGGCGGCGAAGGTTCCCGACGTCGGGTTGCCGTCGTCGTCGTAGGAGAAGCCCTCCCACAGCGCCTGCGAGATGCCCTGCGCGAGCCCGCCGTGCTGCTGACCGGCGACGAGCGTCGGGTTGAGCACGGTGCCGCAGTCGTCGACGGCGACGTGGCGCACGGGCGTCACGCGGCCGGTGTCGAGGTCGACCTCGACGACCGACACGTGCGCGCCGAACGGGTACGTGGCACCGGGCTGGCTCTCGTCGCGGACCTCGGTCAGCGACACGCCCTGCTCGGCCGCGGCGGCGGCGACCTCGCGCCACGTGAGCACGCGGTCGGGCACCCCGGCGACGCCCAGACCGACGACGCCGGTGTCGTCCACCGCGGTGATGTCGCCGGGGTCGGCCTCCAGTGCGGCGGCGACGACCTCACGCGCCCGGGACAGCACGGTGTCGGCCGCGACGAGCACGCTCGAGCCCGCGAGCTGCAGTGAGCGGGAGCCACCGGTGCCGCCACCGCGCGGCACCGAGGCGGTGTCGGACTGGACGAAGCGCACCTGGTCCATCGGGACGCCGAGGCGGTCGGCGACGATCATCGCGAACGACGTCGCATGGCCCTGGCCGTGCCCGGAGGTGCCGACGGACACCGTTGCGCCGCCGTCGTCGTCGACGCTCACGGCGCCGTACTCCGCGCCACCGCCACCGGCGGTGACCTCGACGTACACGGCCAGCCCGATGCCGAGCGCGACGCGGTCACCGCGCGCGCGGCGGGCCGCCTGGTCGCGGCGCAGCTCGTCGTAGCCGGCGATGCGCAGCGCCTCGTCGAGCGCCTTCTCGTACTCGCCGGAGTCGTAGAGGGAGCCCGTGCGCGTGGTCACCGGGAACTCGTCGGGCTGCAGGAAATTGGCGCGGCGCAGCGCGGCCGGGTCCATGTCGAGCTCGTGCGCGGCCATGTCCACCAGCCGCTCGAGCATCGCCGCCGCCTCGGGCCGCCCGGCCCCGCGGAACGCGCCCATCGGCGTCGTCGTGGTCAGCACGGCGGCGCCGTCGTAGGCGATGGTGGGGATGCGGTAGACGCCCTGCGCCATGTTGCGTGTGGGCCCGAGGGTGAGCGCGCCGCCGAACCCGGCGTACGCGCCCGCGTCGCCGACCACCCGCGCGCGCAGGCCGACGATCGTGCCGTCGCGGCGCAGCCCGAGCTCGCCGTACTGCACCTGCCCGCGGCCGTGCGGCATCGCCGTGAGGTTCTCCGAGCGCGTCTCGGTCCACGTCACCGCGCGCCTGAGCTGTCGCGCCGCCTCGATCACCACCGCGTGCTCGGGCGCCAGTCCGGCCTTGCCGCCGAAGCCGCCGCCGACGTGCGGGGCGACCACGCGCACGCGCTCGGGGTCCCATCCCCACTGGCGCGCGACCTGCCCGCGCAGCCCGTGCGGCATCTGGGTGGAGACGTGGATCGTCATCTCGTACCCGTCGCCGGGCGCCGCCGTGACCGCGTTCCCCTCCATCGGCGCCACGGCGAGGCGCTGGTTGACGATCCGCGCGCGCACCACGACGTCGGCCCCCTCGAGCGGGGCGACGTCGTCGGGGTCGCGGACGCCGGCGGCGAGGTTGCTGCCGAGCTCCTCGAACTGCAGCGGCGCCCCGTCGGCCAGCGCGGCCTCGGGGTCGACGACGGGCTCGAGCGGGTCGTAGTCGACCTCGACGAGCTCGGCGGCGTCCACGGCGGCGGCGCGCGTGGTGGCGACGACCGCCGCGACCGTGTCGCCCACGAAACGCACCTTGCCGCGGGCCAGCAGGGGGCGCGCGCAGTCGTCGTTGAGCACCATGAACGGGCGGTGGTCGGGCAGATCCGTGAGGTCCTCGCCGGTCAGGACCGTCACCACGCCCGGTGCCTCGCGCGCCTTCGCGGTGTCCACGGCGCCCAGCCGGGCGTGCGCGAGCGGGGAGCGGACGAAGACGCAGTGCAGCGCTCCGTCCGGCACGATGTTGTCGACGTACGTGGCGTGGCCGCGGAGGAGCTCGGGGTCCTCGACACGGCGCACGGCCGTTCCCATGATCGATCCTGGCACTCCTCGACGCTAGGCCTTCGAGCGCGGTCGAACGCAACCCGAGCGGGTACTCGACCGCCATGTCGCTGCCGCCGCCGGGACCCGACGCCGCCGTCCTCGTCACCGGAGCCTCGTCGGGCATCGGTGCCGCCGTCGCCCGGGTGCTCGCCGGGCGCGGCCACCCGACCGTGCTCGTCGCCCGTCGCGGCGACGCGCTGACCGAGCTCGCCGGGGAGCTGCGCGCGGTCTCCGGGCAAGCCTCCGAGGTGCACGCCGCGGACCTCGGCACCGACGCGGGCCTCACCCTCACCCGGGACCTGCTCGACGACGACCGCGTGGTCGGTCTGGTCAACGCCGCCGGCTTCGGCGTCACCGGCCGGGTCGCCGACCTCGCCGGGGACGCGGAGCGCCGCGCCGCGCTCGACGGGCTGGTCCGGCTCAACGTGCTCGCGCTGCACGACCTCACGGTGGCCGCGGTCGGTGCGCTCACCCGTCGTGTGCGCGAGGACCGCCCCGGGGCGATCCTCAACGTCTCCTCGATCAGCGCGTTCCAGCCCCTGCCGGGTGCGGCGAGCTACGCCGCGAGCAAGGCGTTCGTGCAGTCGTTCTCCGAGGCCGTGCACGCCGAGCTCGCCGGCACCGGCATCACCCTGACCGCGCTCAGCCCCGGCCTCACGCGGACCGGGTTCGCCGAGGCGGCCGGCACCGACGCGTTCGACCGGGTGCCGGACCTCGTCGTCGGAGAGGCCGCGGACGTCGCCGAGGCGGGTGTCGCGGCGATGGCGCGCGGCGACCGCAGCGTCACCCCGGGGCTGGTCAACCAGCTCTCCGTCGCCGGCGGGCGCCTCGCCCCGCGGACGCTGCTGCTGCCCGCCCTCAAGAGGGGGATGGAGGCCTTCGGGGCCTGAGGAGAAAAGTCCTCGCGACACTTCTCGGGGGCCGCTGTCGAAACGGGGCGGCGTCGTTCGACGCCCGGGCGAGACCCTCTCCGCCCCACCCCGAGGAGCCCCCGATGAGCACCCCGACCAGCACCCCGACCAGCACCGGCTACGCCCCCGTCGGCGACCTGCAGATGTACTACGAGCTCCACGGCCCCGCGGACGCCGACGGCACGCCCCTGCTGCTCCTGCACGGCGGCCTGTTCGACATCGACCTGCAGTTCGGTGCGGTGCTGCCCGGCCTGTCGGCGGACCGGCGGGTCATCGCGACCGACTTCCAGGGACACGGGCGCACGAATGACCTCGACCGGCCGCTCTCGAGTGCCGCCCTCGCGGGTGACGTCGTCGCGCTGCTGGCGCACCTCGGCGTCGGGCAGGTCGACGTGTTCGGCTTCAGCGTCGGCGGCGCGGTGGCGCTGGAGCTCCTGGTGAACCACCCGGGGCTGGTGCGTCGCGCCGTCGTGTCGTCGGTGTCCTTCACCCCCGACGGCATGCGCCCCGAGAACGCCGCCGTCGGGGAGATGACGGTCGAGATGATCGAGGGGACGCCGATGGCGGACTCCTACCGCGCGAAGTCGCCGCACCCCGAGGGCCTGCAGGGGCTGCTCGACAAGCTCGGTGCGTTCGACGGCGGACCGGGCTGGAGCGACGCGCAGATCGAGGGCATCGCGGCGCCCACGCTGATGACGGTGGGCGACTGCGACGCGGTCCACCTCGAGCACGCGGTGCGCTTCCTGCGCCTGCGCGGCGGCGACGTCAACGGCGACTTCGTCGGCGTCCCGGCCTCGCAGCTCGCGGTCTTCCCGGGCACGACGCACTTCAACGGCATGGCCCGCACGGCGCTCGTGCTCGACGTCGTGACGACGTTCCTGGAGGTCGGGGAGGGCTGATGCCCCGGACGGCGGCGGGAGACCGAGTCGTCCACGCACGACACTTCGAGAACCGAAGTGTCGTGCGTGGCTGAGCCCAGGAGCTCGGCGTGGAGCTCCTGGGGTCGTCGCTCCCCTTGACGTGCCTTCGCTGGTGTCAGATAGTCAACGACACCGTCAAACGCGTGGCTCGGGTCACGCTCCGGCTCAACGAGGAGAGTGGCCATGGCCTACGTGATCGGCGTCGACGTGGGCGGCACGTTCACCGATGTGGTGCTCGACGACGAGTCGGGGTCGGTGGTCGCGGCCAAGGCCCCGTCGACGCCGCCGGACTACTCGCGCGGGGTGCTCGACGTGCTCGAGCTGCTCGCCGAGCAGTTGGGTCGTCCCGTGGAGGAGATGCTGGCCGAGACGCACCACATCGCCCACGGGACGACGTCGTCGTTGAACGCGCTGGTGACCCGGCAGGTACCCGAGGTCGGCTTCCTGACCACCCAGGGGCACCGGGACTCGATCTTCATCATGAACGTCGAGGGCCGCTACCTCGGGCGCTCGCCGCACGAGCTCCAGCACGTGCTCGAACAGGACAAGCAGCACCACCTGCTCCCGAAGCGCCACGCCCTCGAGGTCGTCGAGCGGCTCGACCGCGACGGCGAGGTCGTCGTCGCGCTCGACGAGGACGGCGCACGCGAGCGGATCCGCGCGCTGCTCGCCGACGGCGTCCGGGCGATCGCGGTGTCGCTGCTGTGGTCGTTCCGCAACCCGGTGCACGAGCGCCGCCTCCGCGAACTCGTGCACGAGATCGACCCGGACGTGTACGTCGCGCTCTCCAGCGAGGTCAGTCCGCGCATCCGCGAGTTCGCGCGCAATTCCACCACCATCATGAGCACGCAGGTCGGTCCTGGATTGCGCGACTACCTGACATCGTTGGAGTCCGCGTTGCGGGAGCGCGGTCTCGCCGGGCCGCTGCTGGTGATGCAGAGCAACGGCGGTGCCGTGGCGGCGGCGGAGGCCCCGGCGCAGGCCATCAGCACGGTCGGCTCGGTGCTCACCGGTGGCGTGGTCGGCTCGATGGCGCTGGGCCGCAAGCTCGGCCACCGCAACATCATCTCCACCGACGTCGGCGGCACGACGTTCCTCGTCGGCATCGTCGTCGACGGCCGTCCCGAGCGCGAGACGACCACCGTCATCAACCACCACCCGATCAACGTCCCGACGCTGCGCGTACACGCCATCGGCTCCGGCGGCGGGGCGATCGCGTGGGTCGACGCCGGCGGCAATCTGCGCATCGGGCCGGAGAGCGCGGGCGCCGTGCCCGGCCCCGCCTCGTACGACCAGGGCGGCACCGAGCCGACCAACACCGACGCCAACCTCGTGCTCGGGATCCTCCCGGAGCGTGGCCTGCTGGGCGGGCGCAAGGCGCTCTCCCTCGAGAGGGCGCGCGAGGCCATCCGCGTCCGGGTCGCCGAGCCGCTGGGGCTGTCGGTGGAGGACGCCGCGGCCGCGATCCACGCCGCGCAGAACGCCCAGACCGGCGACCTGCTGCGCAAGACCGTGGTCGAGGCCGGCTACGACCCGCGCACCTTCGTGCTCTACGCCTTCGGCGGCTCCGGGCCCGCGTTCTGCGCCGCGTACGCCGCCCACCTCGGCGTCGACGAGGTCGTCGTACCGCTCGGCGCCGTCGCCTCGGCGTTCTCCGCCTACGGGCTCGCGGCGTCGGACATCGAGCTCGCGAGCGAGCTGTCGGACCCCGCCCAGCTGCCCGTCGACGCCGTGCGCGCGGAGAAGAACTTCGCGCAGCTCGAGGACCAGGTGCGCCAGGGCCTCGACCGCCAGGGGCTCACGTTCGAGTCGGTCGAGATCCACCGCGAGATCGACATGCGCTACGCGATGCAGCTCGCCGAGGTCACGGTCCCGGTCACCGGCGGACCCCTCGACCAGGCCGCGCTCGACGAGGCGGCCACCCACTTCGAGACCCGCTACGCCGAGCTGTTCGGCCCCGGCTCCGGCTTCCGCGAGGCCGGCGTCCAGGCGATCACCTACCGCGTGCGCGGCCGCGGCGTCCTGCCGTTCTCGCCGGAGCTCCCCGCGCTGCCCGCCGCCGACGGCCCCGACCCGGCCGCCGCCGAGACGGGCCGGCGCCCCGTGCACCTCGACATCACCCGCGGCTTCGAGGACACCCCCGTCTACGACTACGCCGCCCTGCGCGCGGGCCACGTTCTCACCGGCCCCGCGATCGTCGAGGTGCCGACGACCACCGTCGTCGTCCCCGCCGGACGCACCGGCACCGTCGACGGGCTCGGCAACCTCACCCTCCGCCCCGCTGTGTCCTCCGACGCCGTGTCTCCCGAAGGAGCCTGACCCATGGCCATGGCCGTCCCCGGCTCCGAGAGGTTCTCGAGCCGCCCCGTCGACCCCGCCACGCTCGCCGCGTCGTTGCCCGCGAGCCTCCCGGTGCACACGGTGACCCAGGAGCAGATCGACGCGCTCGACCCGCTGACCTACGAGGTCGTGCGCCACCGCCTCTGGTCGGTCACCGACGAGATGGGCGAGGCGCTCAAGCGCATGTCCGGCTCGCCGATCGTCACCGACGCCAACGACTTCGACTTCGCGGTCTCGGACGAGCTCGGCCAGGAGGTGCAGGTCGGGCTCTACAACACGATGCTCGTCGGCGCCGTCGACCTGGCCATCTACTGGACCCTGCAGCACCGCGCGACCAACCCCGGCATCGCCGAGGGCGACATGTTCCTGTGCAACGACCCGTGGGTCGGCGGCGGGCTGCACCAGAACGACGCGATGGTCTACCAGCCCGTGTTCTGGGAGGGAAAGCTCTTCGGCTGGACCTCGGCGATCGCGCACCAGCCCGACCTGGGTGGCGTCGGCCTCGGCTCGTTCTCCCCGGCCGCGCAGGACGTGTTCTCCGAGTCGCTGCCCACCCCGCCGACGAAGGTCGTGCGCGACGGCCTCCTGCAGGACGACGTCGCCGACATGTGGGTGCGCCGCTCCCGGGTGCCGCTGATGATCGGGCTCGACCTGCGCGCGAAGGTCGGCGCCAACACCGTCGGGCGTGACCGCCTGCTCGCCGTCATCGCGCAGTACGGCGCGGACACCGTCAAGGCCGTCATGAAGCGGATGATGACCGACGCCGAGTCGCGCCTGCGCGGCAAGCTCCGCGGCCTGCCGAACGGCACGTGGCGCGCCACCGGCTACCAGGACCAGTCCCACACCGGCGACCGGAACCTGCACAAGATCACGGTGGCGATGTCCAAGGACGACGACCACCTGACGTTCGACTTCACCGGCACCGACCCGCAGACCGGCGTCATCAACTGCACCTACGCGGGCATGCGCGGCGGGGTCATGCTCGCCCTGCTGCCGCTGCTCGCGGGCGACATCCCGTGGTCGGCGGGCGGGCTGATGCGCTGCTTCGACCTCGTCGCCGAGGAAGGCACGATCAACAACGCGAGCTTCCCGGCGGCGGTCAGCCGCGGCCCGATCGGGCCCGCCTGGCTCACCGGCAACCTCGTCGCCGAGTGCCTCTCGCAGATGCTCGACCAGTCGCCGGAGCCGGGCATGCACGTCCAGGCGACGTGCTGCGGTACCTGGGACACGGCCGTCATCGCGGGTCTCGACGAGCGCGGGCCGGTCCCGAACCCGTTCCTGTCGATCATGATGGACCCGATGGCCGGCGGCTACGGCGCGCAGCCCGAGGCCGACGGCATGGACACCGGAGGGCTGTTCTGCATCCCGATGGGGCGGGTGCCGGACGTCGAGATGACGGAGTTCCTCTACCCGGTGCTCGCGCTGTGGCGCCGCGAGGAGCCCGACTCCGGCGGCCCGGGCCGGCGGCGCGGCGGGGTGTCCGCGTCGATGGCGATCACCCCGCACGGGACGAGCTTCCCGATCGGTCTCGTGCTGGCGTCGGCGGGCAAGGCCGTCAGCCAGAACAACGGCCTGGCCGGCGGCTACCCCGGCAACACCGGCGTCGAGCGGATCGCGCGCGGCAGCGACCTGTCCGCCGTGCTCGCCGACGGGCGGCTGCCCGCGGACCTCGACGAGATCGGCGGCGAGCAGGAGACCTGTCCCTGCTACGGCGAGACCTACGTGGCTCCCGGCGAGGTGTTCACGATGTTCTGGCAGGGCGGCGGCGGGTACGGCGACCCCCTGACCCGTGACCCCGAGGACGTCGCCCGCGACGTGCGCGAGCTCAAGGTCGGCGCGCAGAACGCGCCGGCGGCCTACGGCGTCGTCCTCGACGGCAGCGGTGCCCCCGACCTCCCGGCCACCGAGCGGCTGCGGGGGGAGATGCGGGACGCGCGGCGGTCGCGTGCCGTGTCCGGTGTTGGTCGGCGCGCCACCATCGACGTCTCCGGCGGGCGTCGCCTCGACGACAACCTCGTCACGGTCGGGGCGGGCGCGGACCAGCAGGTGGCGTGCCGGCACTGCGCGACGTTGCTCGGCACGGGCACGGAGGGCGCGCTGGACCTCGTGCGCTACGAGGGCCCGGCCACCGACGCCGGACCGCAGATCGCGCCCGACGCCGACTTCTACGTCGACCAGGCCGTGCAGTTCCGCCAGTACTGCTGCCCGGGCTGCTTCACCGCGATCTCCACCGCGGTCGTCCCGGTCGACCACGTCGACGACATCACTCGCGCGAGCCGCGTCCTCGCCGACGCGGGCCGGTAGGAGCACCCGGAGATGCTGCACCGCGTCGCCGTGCTCGGTGGGGGCCCCGGCGGGCTCTACGCCGCACGGCTGCTGAAGCTCGCCCGTCCCGGGACCGAGGTCGTCGTGCACGAGCAGGGCGTGCCCGACGAGACCTTCGGCTTCGGGGTCGGGCTGGCCGCCCGGACCCAACGTCGCCTCGAGGAGGCGGACCCCGCGACCCTGCGCGACATCCTCGCGGGCTCCTACTCCCACGACATGCGGATGCGCGTCGGCGCCCGGGAGGCCGGGATGAGCGTGTCGAGCCTGGTCGCCGTCGGGCGCGCGGACCTCCGGAGCGTGCTCCAGCGCCACGCCGAGGACGCCGGGGTGAAGCTCGAGTTCGGGGTGCGGCGCACCGCCGACGAGCTCGACGCCGACCTGGTGATCGCCGCGGACGGGGTGGGGAGCGCGACGCGCTCGGCGTCCCCGGAGGCGTTCGGCGCCGAGGTCGAGCCCGGGACGGGCTGGTACCTGTGGGCCGGGACGGACGTCGCCCTGGACCATGCGCTGTTCGCGCCGGAGCGCACGGAGCACGGCGTGTTCGTGACGCACGCCTACCCGTACGCGCCGGACCGCAGCACGTTCCTCGTCGAGACCGACGAGGCGACGTGGCGGAAGGCGGGGTTCAGGGAGAGCACCGAGACCACGCCGGCCGACGCCTCCGACGACGCCGCGCTCGACTACCTCTCCGACGTGTTCGCGCCGCACCTGGACGGGCACCGGCTGATCGGGAACCGGACGCGCTGGCTGCGGTTCCGGACGGTGCGCTGCGCGCGCTGGCACGACCGGCGCACCGTGCTGCTCGGGGACGCGGCGCACACGGCGCACTACTCCGTCGGCTCGGGGACGAAGCTCGCGATGGAGGACGCGATCGCGCTGGTCACGGCCCTGGACACCGGGGACGACCTCGACGCGGCCCTGACCGCGTACGCCGAGGCGCGCCGTCCCGCGGTCGGTCGCATCCAGGACATCGCGGAACGCTCGCGGCGGTGGTGGGACACGTTCCCGGAGCGTCTCGAGCTCCCGGTCGAGCAACTATTGGTCGCCTACATGAGCCGATCCGGCAATGTGCCGCTCGATCGGTTCGCGGCGGGGTCACCCGAGGTGGTGCACGCCGCGCTCGCTCAGTGGTCGGGGGAGGAGCCGAGCGGTGACTCCCTGGCGGAGTGGGTGCTCGCACGGCCGTGGCGACCCTCGACGCCGGGACAGGAACCCGTCGCGGGGGACGCCGCCGTCGGGGCCCGGGGGTTCGACTCCCGGGTGGTCGCCGACGACCCTGGTGCGCTCGATGCCACCGTCCTCGACGTGGGCACCGACGCCCGGCCCGCCGGCTCGGAGGCGGTCGTCGAGGACGCGGTGCGTCGCGGCGGGACGGTCACCGGCTGCGTCTGGCTCACGGGCGGGGACGACCGCTCGAGTCTGCTCACGCGCCTCGAGGTCGCCGAGCGTCTCCGCCGCCGGACGGACGCGCTCGTCGTCGTCGCGGGACCCGACGAGCTGCGCGCCGACCTGGCCGACGGCCTCGCCGCGGACCGGGCGCACCTGGTGGCGTTCCGGTGCGAGCGCAGCGACGGGAAGAAGGTCCGGGGCGAGCGCAGCGACGGGAAGAAGGTCCGGGGCGAGCGCAGCGACGGGGGAGGGACTCGATGACCGCCACGCAGCAGTACTTCCCGACCGAGGTCGCGGCCACCTACCGGGACGCGGGTCTCTGGGGGACCCGGACGGTCGCCGACGAGTTCCACGCCGTCGCGGTCGCCCACCCCGGGAACGCCGCCGTGGTGACGGGGGAGGGACGGCTGACCTACGCCGAGCTCGACGCCTGCACCGACCGCATCGCCGTCGGCCTCGCCGACCTCGGCCTCCAACCGGGCGACCCCGTGATCGTCCAGATCACGAACCGCCTCGAGGCCGTCGTGGCCTGGTATGCGCTGCTCAAGGCCGGGCTCGTGCCGGTCGCGACCCTCGCCGCGCACCGCGGCCACGAGATCGCCCACATCAGCCGGGCGGTCGGCGCGCGGGCGCACCTCGTGGAGGCCGGTACGCGGGGCACCGACCTCGTCGCGTTCGCCCACGAGCAGGCGCGCGAGCACCCGACGGTGCGCCACGTCCTCGTCCTCGGCGACCTGCCCGTCGCCGAGGTCGACCCCACCGAGGCCCGTCGACGCGTCGAGGCGATCCAGCGGGCGATCGATCCCGACGACGTCGCGGTCTTCCAGCTCTCCGGCGGCACCACGGGGGTGCCCAAGCTGATCCCGCGCCTGCACGCCGAGTACTGGTACAACGCCCGGGCCTATGCCGCGTTCCTCGGCTGGGGTGCCGACGACCGCGTCGGTCACCTCATCCCGATCATCCACAACGCCGGCATCGTGTGCGGCGTCCACGCCCCGCACAGCGTCGGCGCGTGCCTCGTGCTCACCGACCACGACCTCGAGACGGCCATGCCGGTGCTCGTCGCCGAACGCACCACGGTGGTGCTGTTCGGGCACGTCCACTACCGCGCACCCGAGCACCCGCTCTACCCCGCGCTCGCGGGGTCGCTGCGCACGGTCGTCCTCTCCGGCGCGAAGGTCTCCGAGGAGCTCTTCGCGGCGACCGGGCGGGACGGCGTCGCGGTCGGCCAGCTCTTCGGGATGGCCGAGGGCATGTTCCTGGTGACGCCGCTCGACGCGTCCCCGGAGCTGCGCCGCACCACGGTCGGGACACCGATCTCCCCGCTCGACGAGGTCCGGCTGCTCGAGCCCGGGGGCGAGGACGAGGTCCCCGACGGCGAGGTGGGCGAGCTGTGCTGCCGGGGCCCGTACACGCTGCGCGCCTACTACGGGATCAACAGACCGGAGGCCTTCACCGCCGACGGCTTCTACCGCACGGGCGACCTCGCGAAGGCCACGACGATCGACGGGCTCCGCGCGTTCTCGGTCGAGGGCCGCATCAAGGACCTCATCAACCGGGGCGGCGAGAAGATCAGCGCCGAGGAGGTCGAGCTGCTGCTGCTCGCCCATCCGCACGTCGTCGAGGCGGCCCTCGTCGCGATGCCCGACCCGCGGCTGGGGGAACGGGGCTGCGCCTACCTCGCCACCGACGGCACCCCCGTCACCCTCACCGACCTGCAGCACCACCTCCGCGCCCTCGACGTCGCGAAGTACAAGTGGCCGGAGCGCGTGGAGCTCCTGGAGGCCCTGCCGCGGACGAAGGTCGGGAAGCTCGACAAGTTGGCCATGGCCGCCGACATCGCCACGCGTCTGGAGAACCCGTGAGCCACCACCGCATCGGGATGATCGTCCCCAGCTCGAACGTCACCGTGGAGACCGAGGTCCCGGCCCTGCTGGCCCGCCACGCGAGCGCCACGTTCTCCTTCCACGGCAGCCGGATGCGCATGCACACGGTCTCGCCCGAGGAGCTCGTCGCGATGAACGCCCAGCGCGGGCGCTGCGTCGACGAGCTCGCCGACGCCGGGGTCGACGCGCTGCTCTACGCCTGCCTCGTCGCGGTCATGGCGCAGGGCGCGGGCGAGCACCGGCGGGTCGAGACGGAGGTCGCCGCGCAGCTCGCGGAGCGCGGTCTGCCGGCCGGGCTGGTGTCGAGCGCCGGCGCCCTGGTCGAGGCCCTCGCCGCCGCGTCGTACCACCGGGTCGCGCTCGTCATGCCCTACCTGCGGCCGCTGGCCGAGCTGGTCGTCGCGTACCTCGAGGCGGAGGGCGTCGAGGTCGTCGACTGGGTGGCGCTCGAGGTCGGCGACAACGCCGAGGTCGGCTGCATCCCGGGCGACCGGGTGCTCAGCGCCGTCCGCGGGCTCGACCTGTCCGGCGCCGACGCCCTGGTGATCTCCTGCTGCGTCCAGATGCCCTCGCTGCCACTGGTGGCCGTCGCCGAGGCCGAGCTCGGGCTCCCGGTGCTCTCGGCCGCGACCGCCGGTGCGTTCTGTCTGCTCCGTGCGCTGGGCCTGCCGACGGAGCTGCCTGACGCCGGCCTGCTGCTCGCAGGGAGAGCAGGGGCGGAAGCACCCCGGTGAGTCCCCTGTCCCCTGCCGTTCAGGTCAGCGGGACGACGTAGGAGTCGACGCGGGCGATGAGGCCGTCGCGGAACGTGAACACGTCGTTGAAGGCGAAGTGGAACGGCCCGTGCTCGACCGTCGCGCCACGACCCTCGCCGGTGGTGACGACGACGTTCCCGTCCTCGTGGACGCGCTGGACATCCAGTTCCGGACTGCCGGTGAAAGCGGGATTCTCGATCTCGCTGTCGAACTGCGACTTGCCGATGGTGGTGCGGTGCCCGTGGATGACCCATTCGACGTCGTCGGCGAGAGTGGCCAGGATCCGCGGATGGTCGCTGGTCCGGAAACCGTCGAAGTACTGCGCGACGACGTCGCGCTGGGTCGCCCCGTCGATGGTGCTCGCGATGCCTGTCACGCGCTTCTCCTCGATCATCTGGTCGGCGTCGATCTGTGCGTAGTGAGCGTTCATGGTGCTTCGGGTCCCGGTCCGGTCTCGCCCTGCTCCAGGTGTGCTGCGAGGGCGTCGAGGATCGCAGCGAGCCCGTCGGCCGCCCGGGCCGTGCGCAGTTCGGGAGGCAGACGACGCTGCTGCACAGTGAGATCGGTGCCGTCGCCGACGGGGTCGAGGGTGACCGTGGTCCGCAGGCCGGTCACCGGCTCGTCGAAGACGAGTTCACGCGGGGCGGCGACGCTGATGTAGACGAATCGGAGCCATCGGCTCGAGCCGTCGGGCCCGCGGGTCTCGAGCGCCAGCTCGCCACCGGGGCGTGGATCGACGGTCACGGACGCGGGTGCCACGGTCGCGTGCGTGCCGCCCCAGAACGCCGCGATGCCCTCGGGGGACGTGAAGGCGACCCAGACGCGTTCGGGGTCTGCCGCGAGGTGGCGTCGGGCGATCAGCTCGTCGCCGTGCAGCGTGGCGCCGGCGCTCAACGACCCGCCCCGCCGCGCTGGTGGGGGCGTTCACGGTCGAGGTGCTGCTCGAGGGCGTCGAGCCGGTCGTCCCAGACCTGGCGCTGGTCGTCGATCCACGTCCGGAGCAGCGTGAGGTTCTGCACCCGGAGGCGGCAGGGCCGCCGGGTGCCCTCGCGCCGCTGCTCGATGAGGCCGCAGCGGCGCAGGACGGCGACATGATGGGAGATCGCCTGCTGGGTCAGGCTGAACGGCTGGGCGAGCTCTCCGACCGTCGCGTCGCCGTGGGCGAGACGAGTCACCAAGGAGCGCCTGACGGGGTCGCTCAGGGCGGCGAAAGCCGTGTCGAGGTCGTGCTCGGGAGCCGTGGGCGAGGGAGGCACCTGCCGAGTCTGACGACAAGTTTCCATTTGTGCAAGGAGCTACTTGTGAATGTCTCGCTCCCTGTCTGCCCCGAGCGTGGGCGCAGGTGCCCGCCGTATCGTCACCGCTCATGAGCGCGCCGGGACAGTCGGACGAGGCCCCTGTCCGGAGGCCTCGTCGCGAGCTGGTCGAGGCCCAGATCTACGAGCAGGCCACGCGGCTCTTCGCCGAGCGCGGCTTCGCGGGTACGAGCCTGCAGGACATCGCCGACGCCATGGGCATGACGCGGCCGTCGCTCTACTACTACGTCAAGAACAAGGACGAGCTGCTCGCGCGGCTCGTCACCGAGATCACCGAGGCCCCGGCGGCGGCCACGGAGGAGATCGCCGACCGCGACGCCGACGCGCCGACCAAACTGCGCGAGCTCGTCCGGCTCATCGCCGGGCAGCAGGCCCGGCACGCGGCGCGGTTCCAGCTGGTGATCCGGTCGGAGTCGGAGCTCCCCGACGACCTCGCCGTCGCCCACGAGGCCGCGAAGCGCCGCGTGCTCGACGGGTTCGGTCGCATCGTCGACCAGGGCGTCCGCAGCGGCGAGTTCCGCCCGCGCCCGGTGCGGACGACCGCGCTCGCCCTGATCGGCATGTGCAACTGGGTCGCGTGGTGGTTCAACCCCGCGGGTCCGCAGTCGCCCGAGGAGGTCGCGGAGCAGATGGCGGAGATGGCGTTCGCGCTGGTCGCGCAGGCCCCCGACCGCACGCCCGACGCGCCGCGTCCCGACGACCCCGCGGCCGCGCTGCGGCTGTTGCGCCAGGACCTGGACTACCTGGAGAGCGTGATCACGAAGGGCTCGGACGGGCACTGAGGCGCCCGCTCCGACCGACGGAACGCCGTACGGTCGCCACGTGGACCTGCGGCAACTCCGCTACTTCCTCGCCGTCGTCGAGGAAGGGGGCGTACACCGGGCGGCTGCTGCCCTGCACGTCGCCCAGCCGTCGCTGAGCCAGGCCATCCGCAAGCTCGAGCACGATCTCGGGGCGGACCTCTTCCACCGCATCGGTCGCCGGCTCGTGCTCGCGCCCGCGGGGGAAGCACTGATCGGTCCCGCCCGCCAGATGTTGCGGACCCTCGACGCCGCCCACGACGCCGTCCGCGAGGTCGCCGACGTGGAGGCCGGCCGGCTCGACGTGGCCTCGCTCGCCGACCTCTCCGCCGACCCGACCGCGATCTGGGTCGCGCGGTTCCGGGTGGCCAACCGTGGGGTCACGGCCCGGGTCGAGGAACGCGGCTACGCGGCACAGGTGGCCGACCTGGTGCGCACGGGCGAGTGCGAGATCGGCGTGACGGTCCTGCCGCTGCCGGAGGAGTACCTGACCCAGGAGCGGCTCCTCACCCAGCACTTCGTGCTGATCACCCCGCCCGGCACCGAGGAGGCGCTCCCGCCGACGGTGTCGTTGCCCTCCCTGAGCGGCGTCCCCCTCGTGATGGGGGAGCGGCACGCGACCACGCGGGAGTGGGTGGAGTCGACGCTGCGCGCCCACGGGGTCGAGCCGTCGGTCGCGGTCGAGGTCCCACAGCGCGGCGCCGTCATCCCGATGGTCCTCAACGGCGCGGGCGCGGCCGTGGTGCCGCTGCGTCTCGCTCTCGACGCGCGGCTGCACGACGCCGTGGTGCGCGAGCTGGATCCGCCCCTGACCCGGGAGGTGGGCCTGCTCCACCGCCCGGGCGCCCTCACCGCGGCGGCCGCGGCGTTCCTGGCCCACACCCGCGACGGCGTCGCGTCGTGGAGCCGGGCGGTCGACCGGCGACGCCGGGCCGGGGCAGGCCTGATCGAGGCGGCGGCCTCCACCGAGCGGTCGGTGCGTCACCGACTGCGGTCGGGGTTCGCCTCGGACCCGCCCGTGCCCGCCCACGAGGATCGATAGGCATCGCCGATCAGTGGGCCGCTCAGCACGTCTTTGACCCTGTCGAAGCAGTGTCCTTGACTTGCGCCACACATCGCGCACACCGCGCGGTCTCTCGATCCGCGGGAGCACCCCCATGCCGCCCACGCCCGACGTCGACGTCGCCACCCCGGGCCGGACCTCCGCCGGCGTCCGGCGTGGAGCGTGGACGGCGACCGCGCTCGCCTTCGCGTTCATGGTCCTCAACTTCGCCGACAAGTCCGTCCTGGGCTTCGCCGGGAGCCGGGTCATGCGCGACCTCGGCATCGGTCCGGCCGAGTTCGGCCTGGTGCAGAGCGCCTTCTTCTGGCTCTTCGCGGCCGGTGCGCTGATCGTCGGCGCGCTGAGCATCCGGGTCTCCACGCGCTGGCTCATGCCGGCGCTCATGGTCGTCTGGGTGCTCACGATGGTGCCGCTGCTGACGCCGGTGAGCTTCGGTGTCCTGCTCGCCTGCCGCGTCGTGCTCGGGTTCGCCGAGGGTCCGGCCTACGCGCTCGCCACCCACGTCGTGCACTCGTGGTTCCCGGCCGAGAAGCGGGCCCTGCCGGCCGGGGTCATCAGCGCCGGCAGTTCCGTCGGCCCGCTCGTCGCCGCACCCGTGCTCACCTGGGTCATCGTGGCGTGGAGCTGGCACGCCGCGTTCGGCGTCCTGATCGTCCTCGGCCTGCTGTGGGTGGTGGCGTGGGCCGTCCTCGGCCGGCCCTCCCCGGAGGAGACGGCCGCGGCGGACGCTCCCCGGAAGCGCACCGACTGGCGCCTCGTGGGCCGGCAGCTCGCCACCCCGACGATCCTCGGCGTCGGCCTGCTCACCTTCGTCGGCTACTGGACCACGACGCTGCGGGTGTCCTGGCTGCCGCTGTACCTCGAGCAGGGCCTCGGTTACGACACCACGAGCGCCGGCCGGCTGGTCACCCTCCCGTACGCCGTCGCCGCGGTCGCGGCCATCGGCGCCGGACTGCTGTCGAACCGGATGGTCGCCCGGGGCGTCGCCCGCCGCATCGCGCGCGGTTGGCTCTCGGCCGCCTTCGTGGTCACGGGCGGGGCGTGCATGGTCCTCCTCACCGTCGTCGGGCCGGGCCTCGCCCAGATGGTGTTCACCGTCCTGGCGTTCTCGCTGAACTCGGCGTCCTACGGCGTCGCGCTCACCGTCGTCGCCGACCTGGTCGACCCGGCCCACCGGGGCGCGGTGCTCGGCGTCCTGGTGGCGATCTACAGCATGGCCGGGGTGATCGCCCCGCTCGTCCTGGGCTTCGCCGTCGAGGGCGCCGGTGGCGGCGCGGCCGGGTACGGGGTCGGGTTCGCCATCAGCGGCGTGGTCATCGTCGTCGGGGGCCTGCTCTCGGTCCCGCTGATCGACCCGGAGCGCGACGCCGCCCGGCTCGAGCGGGCGACCGCGTGACCGCCCCGCTCTCCGGGGTCCGGGTCGTCGACCTCGGCCAGTTCATCGCTGCTCCCGTCGCGGGCCAGGCGCTCGTGGAGATGGGTGCCGACGTCGTCAAGCTCGAACCGGTCGCGGGGGAGGGTGCACGGCACATCGGTGTCTACGGCGACGCGATGGTGCGGACCCACAACGGCGGGAAGCGCGCGATCGCGGTGGACCTGCGCTCGGCGGACGGTCGCCGTCTCGCGCAGCGGCTCGTCGAACGCGCCGACATCGTGCTGCAGAACTCGCGGCACGGGGCCCTCGACGCCGCGGGCCTCGGCCCGGCGGCCGTCCGGCGGGCCAACCCGACGGTCGTGTACGGCACGGTCACCGGCTTCGGCCGGTCCGGGCCGTCGGCGCACCGTCCTGGCTTCGACATCGCGGCGCAGGCGGAGAGCGGGATCATGTGGATCACCGGCGAGTCGGGCGGACCCCCGCAGCGCGTCGGTTTCCCGGTGGTCGACGCCGCGGCCGGACACGTGCTCGCCGAGGCGGTGCTCGCCGCCTACATCGGCCGGCTGCGCTTCGGTGAGGGGCGGCACGTGGAGGTGTCGCTGCTCGAGGTGGCGATCGCTCTGCAGGGCACGGTGTGGGGTGAGTACTTCGCCACCGGTCAGCCACCGAGCCGCAAGGGGAACGGGCAGCCGACCGTGGCGCCCGCCGCCGATCTCGTCGACACCGCCGACGGACCGATCGTGGTGTCGGCCTACACCCCGGCCCACTTCGCGCGCCTGTGCGCCGTCCTGGAGCGACCGGACCTCGCCGAGGACCCGCGGTTCGCCACGAACGCCGACCGCGTCGTCCACCGGGACGCCCTGCTCGCCGAGCTCTCCGTCGCGTTCGGGGCGATGCCCCGCCGTGCGGCACTCGACCTGCTCGTCGGCCACGGACTCGTCGCCGCGTCGATCGACTCCTACGAGCAGGTCGAGCGCAACCCCGACGTGCTGGCCACCGGCATCTTCACGGAGGTCTCCACGGCAGCGGGTCCCCACCGCGTCGTCGGTGTGCCCTGGCGGGACGGCGACGGCCGGCCGGCTCGGGCGCGCCACGCCCCTGCGCTCGGGGAGCACACCGCGGACGTCCTCGCCGAGATCGGCTGCACCCCGGACGAGGTGGACGCGCTCGCCGCCGCGGGCGTCGTTCACGTCCCGGCGGCGACCTCCTTGCCGTCGGCGTAAACCGGCGTCCGGCGCTCGAGGAACGCCCGGGCCGCCTCGGGGGCCTCGTCGCCGTGGAAGCCGGCGACCATGCGCTCGCTCTCCACACGGAGGTAGTCGGCGAGCGTCGTCGTCGCGGCCGTCTGCAGGTTCTGCTTCATCGCCCGTGCGGCACCCGGGGCGTTCGCCGCGAGGCGGCGGGCGAGGTCGTCGGTCGCCGCCTCGAGACCGTCGTCCGGAACGACCCGCGAGACCAGGCCGGCGTCCGCCGCGGCGGACGCCGAGAGCTTGCCCGGCAGGAGGAAGAGCTCCCGGGCGCGGGCGGCACCGAGCATGCGGGTCGCGAACCAGATCCCGCCGAAGTCGCCGGGCAGCCCGGCGCTGAGGAAGGCGGTGTTGACCACCGCCCCCTAGGTGGCGACACGGAGGTCGCAGGCCAGGGCGAGCGCGAGGCCGGCGCCCGCGCAGGCCCCGTTGACCGCCGCCACGGTCACCGACGGCAGGAGGTGCAGGCGCTCGACGATGCGCGTCGCTCGGCGGAGCCGGGACAGGTCGGCGGCGACGGTGTCCCGCCGCAGCCACCGCTGCTCGGGGGGAGCCGCGAGGTCGGCACCCACCGAGAACGCGCGGCCCCGGCCGGTCAGGACGACCACGCGGACCGAGTGGTCGGCCTCGATCTCCTCGAGCCGACGGTCGAGGTCTTCGAGGAGGTCGACCGACACGGCGTTGCCGCGGCTCTCGTGGCACAGGGTCAGACGGACGACACTGCCGGCTCTCGTGCGGTCGACGAACGCGGGCACGCCGGACCTCCTCCCCGGGGTCGGGCCGCCCGGTGCGGCCCCGGACCAGTCAAGGAGGTGCCGTAGCGCGGGTCAAAGACGAAAGATCGCGCCCGGTGATAGTTCGGCCCTATCACCGGACTACTCCCAGGCAGCGCGGTACGACGACAACGTCGAAAGATTGACGCTTGCGTCGAGCTCTCCTAGCCTGAGGGCAGGAGGTTCGACGATGACACTCGAGCACAAGGTCCGCGGCGTGGACCACACGGCGTTCCCGACGTTCGATCCCGCCGGGACGGTGCGCTTCTACCGCGACGTCCTCGGCTTCCCGGTCGTGCACTCGATCTGTGCCGCGGGCTGGGGCCCGGAGGACCACCCGGACTTCATCCACTTCTTCTTCGACATCGGCAACGACGACCGGATCGCGTTCTTCTACTACTTCGGCCTCGAGCCGATCCACGACCAGGCGCGCGGCGACGTCTACGCCGGCTTCGGGCCCGAGGTGCCGGAGTTCTTCGTGCGCTCGCGTCACCTCGCCATCCACGTCGACGACCAGGACGACCTCCTCGAGTACCGCCGACGGCTCGACGACTCCTCGTGGCCGGTCGAGATGCAGATCCAGCACGAGACGATCGAGTCGATCTACACGCACGACCCCAACGGCTACATGGTCGAGTTCACCCGCGCGATGCGTCCCGTGACGCCGCAGGAGGACCTCGACGCGACCCTGACGATCGACGCGCTGCTCGACGTGGTCGCCGAGCCCGAGCCGTCGTTCGGCAAGCTCCTCGCCCGCAAGGCCGAGCTGATCGTCGAGCGGGCCGGCGCGTGGGAGCAGGCGCAGCGCGAGCTCGCGCAGGCCGACCGATGACCGCGTTCTACGTCCTCGACGTCCCCGAGAACACGTCGGTGGCCAAGGTCGCGGCGGAGGCGGGCGCGGCCGTCGGCAGGGTTGGCCCGTACTTCGAGATCACCGCCGACGAGTCGATCGTCGTCGACCGTCGCGCCACCGGCTGCCGGCACGCGGTCTGGTACAGCTGCATCGCGGGCGTGGCCGGCGGCACGGTGGTGCAGCACGACAAGGACGCCCTGCGGGTCGACCCGGCATGAGCGCTCCGACCCGCCTCGGTGCGGGGCGCTACGTCGCGGTGGACGAGCGTCCGGCCGCGACGGTCACGAGCGTCCACGAGCTGACCACCGCCGACGGCGCCACGGTGCGCGGTGTGCTCGCGACGGTGCCGGGCGCGCGGACGGTCGTCGCCCTGGTGCACCCGCGCCAGGACGTCACCCATCACGCGCTGGTCCCACACCTGCTCGCGGCCGGGACGGCGGTGTGGACCCAGCACACCCGCTCGGTCAACAACGACCTGACGCTGGTGCACGAGCAGGCGCTGCTCGACGTCGCGGCCGGCATGGTGCTCCTGCGCGAGCAGGGCTACACCTCGATCGTCCCGCTCGGGCACTCCGGCGGCGGCACGCTCTTCGCCTTCTACCTCGAGCAGGCCGGGCTGGCGGGCGCCGACCGGATCGCGACGACGCCGGGCGGGCGGCCGACGGCGCTCGCCGACGCGACGATGCCGACGGTCGACGGCGTCGTGTTCCTCGCTCCGCACCCGGGGCAGGGGCGCCTGCTGCTCGGCTGCATCGACCCCTCGGTCGCCGACGAGACCGACCCCCTCGCCGCGGTGCCCGAGCTCGACGCGTTCGACCCCCGCAACGGCTTCGCCGAGCCGCCCACCAGCGCCTCGTACTCCGCGGAGTTCCTCGAGCGCTACCGGGCGGCGCAGGTCGCGCGTGTCGCCCGCCTCGACGCACGGGCCCAGGCGCACCTCGCCCGCACCGCCGAGGCGCGGGCCCTGCACAAGCGCACGGGTGCGGTCGCGGATCGTCGTCGGGCGCTGGCGCCGGAGATCATGACGGTGTTCCGCACCGACGCCGACCCCCGCACGGTCGACCTCTCGCTCGACCCGAGCGACCGGCCCTACGGCTCGCTCTTCGGCGCCCGGCCCGACCTCATCAACTACGGGCAGGTCGGGTTCGGCCGGCTGACGACGCCGGAGGCGTGGCTCTCGACGTGGTCGGGCCTGAGCTCGAACGCCGACTTCGTGCGGTGCGCGCCCGGCGTCACGGTGCCGACGCTGTTCCTCGAGCTCACCGGCGACCAGGCCGCCTTCCCGTCCGATTCGCGCCGCATGGTCGCCGCGCTCGGCAGCACCGACCTCACGCACGAGAGCGTGCGCGGGACGCACTTCGGCGGCGCGATCGCGCCCGGGGAACCCACGGGCAACGCGCTCGCCGCGGAGCGGATCGCGACGTGGGTCGGCGCGCGTCACGAGCTCGCGCCGCCGACCTGACGTTCCCGCAACCGAAGCATTCCGCAGCACTCCCGGCGGAGTCGTCGCGACGCCGCCGGACACACGACCGCCCGGCACGCGGGGCGCGCCGGGGCGGTCGTGCGGGTCGTCGGGGCGTCAGCGCCGAGGAGCGCCTCCCGGCGGGGTGCCGGGCGACACGGGCTCGGTGGCGCCGGCGCCGTAGGGGTCGCCGGGCCGGGTCGCCGGACCCGCCTGACCGGGCTGGGCGTACGGGTTGCCCCCGGGGACGGCCGTCCCCTGCGGCGGCGTCGGCGCGGTCGGGGGAGCCCCCCCGTCGTGAGCACCGTCGTGCCCGTTGCCGCGCATCCCGCTCGGGGCGTGGGCCCGGGCGTCCGCCTCGGCCCGCTCGCGCCCGACCTGCATGTCGCGCTGCACCTGGTCGGACTGCTGCTGGGCCTTGCGGTAGCCGGAGTTGATCAGGTCGGCGGCGGCGTCACGCCCGCCGAGACCGAACGCGAGCGCCGAGCCCAGCGCGACCGCGCCGATCAGGGCGATGTAGGTGGCGGTGACGATCGTCTGCGCGATGCCGAGCTGGTTGAGGATCATGAAGACGGCGATGGCCATGACCAGCGTCGGGGCGGCGCTGCGCGCCACCCGGCCGGTGGGCGTGTCGCCCATGGTGCGGTGCACGAGTCCACCGACGGCGGCGGCGATCGCCGCGGCGACCAGGAAGATCAGCACGGCGGCGAGGACGTTCGGCAGGTACGAGAGCACCAGGTTCACGAACCCGGTGACGGCGGGGATGTTCAGCGTCCCGACCGCGGAGACGATGACGAAGACGAGCAGCACCCACTGCACGACCAGACCGACGAGCTTGGACGGGCTGCCGTCGGGGGAGAAGCGTCCGACGTACTCGCCACCGCGGCCGTGGGTCAGCCGCTCGTCGAGGCGGACGCGCCGCAGCAGCTTCGTGATCCCGGCCCGGAGGAGCCGCGCGATGATGTAACCGATGAGCAGGACGAGCAGCGCACCGATGATGTTCGGTACGTAGTTCAGCAGGGTGGTGAAGGCATTCTGCAGGCTCTGCAGAATATTGAATCCACCGCCTCCGGACGATGCGGGTGGCATACGGTTCTCCTTCTCCTCAATCGGTCGCGGAATACCCGTGGTCCCCGATCGGCGTCGGCGGTAACCGTTTCGTCCCCCGTTCGTCGTGTCCGGCCCGGCGGCGCGGAGGCGTCACACCACTCGATGGTGGGACCGGGCACGTATCGGGTATCTGCGGCGGCATCCGATCCCCGAGGAGGGCCATCGTGGGTGCCGTCATCCGACTGCTCTCCGCCGTGCTCGTCGTCCGCCAGATCGTGCGGAGTCCCGACCAGGACGGCCCGTCCCGCCGCCCACCGGTGCCCGCGACCGGGACCTCCGGCGAGGCGCCGGGCGTGCCCGGGGCACGCGCGCGATCTCCGCAGGAGGTGCCGGCGCGTGGCTGGTGGCAGATCGTCCGCCGCGCCTTCGCCGAGAGCAGCGCCGACAACGTGAGCATGCTCGCGGGCGGTGTCGCCTTCTTCGGCTTCCTCGCGATCATCCCGGCGCTCATCGCCCTCGTGTCGCTCTACGGGCTCGTCGCCGACCCCGCCCAGGTCGCGGCGACGATCGAGAACCTCAGCTCGGCGCTGCCCGCCAGTGCCCGGGACCTGGTGGTCGGCCAGATCGCGTCGGTCGTGAACGCCGGCACCGGGAGCCTGACCGTCGGGCTCGTCATCTCGGTGCTCGCGGCCCTGTTCAGCGCGTCGAGCGGCACGCAGAACCTGATGGCGGCGATCAACATCGCCTACGACGAGGACGAGGGCCGCAGCGCCGTGAAGCTGCGGGCCCTCGCGCTGGCGCTGACGGTCGGAGCGATCCTGTTCGTCGTCGTGGCCGTCGCGCTCGTGGCCGTCGCCCCGGTCCTGCTCGACGGACTCGGGACGGCGGGCCGCATCCTCGCGCAGGTCGTGCGCTGGGTGCTGCTCGTCGGGCTCGTCGTCCTCGGGCTCGCCGTGGTGTACCGCGTGGCCCCGGACCGCGACGCCCCGCGCTTCCGGTGGGTGACCCCGGGGTCGGTCGTCGCGACGCTGCTGTGGGTCGTCGGCAGCGTGGCCTTCAGCCTCTACGTCGACAACTTCGGCAGCTACAACAAGACCTACGGCGCCCTCGCCGGCGTCGTCGTGTTCCTGCTGTGGCTCTACCTGACCAGCTACATCGTGCTGCTCGGCGCCGAGGTGAACTCGGAGGCCGAGTACCAGACGGAGCAGGACACCACGCGCGGGCCCCCGCAGCCGATGGGCTCCCGAGGCGCCGCGAAGGCGGACGACGCCGTCGACGCCTGAGACACCCGACGCTCGCCCGCGGGGTGCCGATGGACGACACCACGTCGCCACTTCCGGGCCGAAATGGCGTTTCGCGAAGGAACTGCGCGACGCAGGGCGCGGTCCAGGGGCAGAAACGCTCCTACGGTGGGTACGTGGTCCAGTTCTACGTCGACGGCTACCGGACGGGCGATCCGTTCCTCGAGGAGCCGCATCCCTCGGTGCGCGACCGCCCGGACGGGCTCCCGGAGACCACGGACGTCCTCGTCGTCGGGTGCGGGCCGGCCGGCCTCGTGCTGGCGACGCAGATGGCGAGCTTCCCCGACCTCCGCACGGTGGTCGTCGACCGCCGGGACGGCCCGCTCGAGATCGGGCAGGCCGACGGGGTCGCGTGCCGCACCGTCGAGATGTTCGGGGCGTTCGGCCTCGCCGACCGCGTCATCGCCGAGGGCTACCAGGTCAACGAGGTGGCCTTCTGGCGCCCGGACCCCGACGACCCCTCCGCCATCAGGCGCACCGGCCGGATCCAGGACGTCGAGGACGACCTGTCCGAGATGCCGCACGTGATCGTCAACCAGGCGCGGATGCTCACCTACCTGCGCGAGCACATGGCGCGGTCGGCGGCCCGGCTCGAGCCCCTCTACGGCCTGCAGGTGGACGGGATCGCGGTCGCGACCGGCGACGAGCCGGTGACGGTGACGCTCGCGCACGTCGAGGGCGGCGAGGCGACCGGCGAGACGTCGACGATCCGGGCCCGCTACGTCGTCGGGTGCGACGGCGCCCGCAGCGCCACCCGCACCGCGATCGGCCGGGAGCTCGTCGGCGACCCGATGAACCAGGCCTGGGGCGTCATGGACGTCCTGGCCGTCACCGACTTCCCCGACATCCGGCTCAAGAGCGCGATCACCTCCGCCGAGGGCAGCATCCTGGTCATCCCGCGCGAGGGCGGGTACATGGTGCGGCTCTACATCGAGCTGGACTCCGTCGACGGCGTCCGCGACGTCACGCCCGAGACGCTCGCGGCCGTCGCCAACCGGATCCTCCACCCGTACGTGCTCGAGGTGCGCGACGTCGGGTGGTGGTCGGTGTACGAGGTCGGGCAGCGGCTCTGCGACAGGTTCGACGACGTGCCCGCCGGCTCCGAGGACCGTCTGCCGCGGGTGTTCATCGCCGGCGACGCCTGCCACACCCACAGCGCGAAGGCCGGCCAGGGGATGAACGTGTCGATGGCCGACACGTGGAACCTCGGCTGGAAGCTCGCCGCCGTCCTGCGGGGCCGGGCGCGCCCGGAGCTGCTGCACACCTACTCCGAGGAGCGCCACGAGGTCGCGCGGGAGCTGATCGACTTCGACCGCGAGTTCGCGGCCATGTTCAGCGCCCACCCCGGGGGGCAGGGGGCGGACCCGGAGAAGTTCCAGCGCTACTTCCGGGACCAGGGCCGCTTCACCGCGGGCGTCGCGGTCCGCTACGCGCCGTCGATGATCACGTCCGGCGCGCCGCACCAGCACCTCGCCGAGGGTCTGCCGGTGGGCATGCGGTTCCACTCCGCGCCGGTGATCCGGCTGGCCGACGCCAAGCCGATGCACCTCGGGCACGTCGCCCGGGCCGACGGCGCCTGGCGGCTCCACCTCTTCGCCGACCGCGACGGGTCCCGGCTCCGCGCGCTGTGCGCGTTCCTCGCCTCGCCGGCGTCCCCGGTCGTGCGCCACACCCCGCCCGGCGCCGAGCCCGACGAGGTGATCGACGTCCGGGCGGTGTTCCAGCAGGGGCACCGCGACCTCGCCGTCACCGACCTGCCGCCGGCCCTGCTCCCGCGCAAGGGGCGCTTCGGTCTCGTCGACTACGAGAAGGCCTTCTGCCCCGACCCCGCCGTCGACGTCTTCGACCTGCGCGGGATCGACCGCGCGGGCTGCGCGGTGATCGTGCGCCCGGACCAGTACGTGGCGCACGTCCTGCCGCTGGACGCGCACGCCGAACTGGCGGCCTTCTTCGCGGGGGTGCTGACCGAGGCGCGGTAGCCAACCCCTCCCGACGCGGCGACGCGGCGCGTGGGCTCCCTCCTCGTCCCCGGGCTTCGACGGCAGGTCGACCCCGTCCCGGAGGACGCTTCGGTTTTCGAAGCTTCCAGCTGGTGGTCCTCGGCCCCCGGAGTCGGGTGTGGCGGCCTCCTCGGTCAGGCCCGGGCGTCGGCCCGCAGCAGGCCGGCCCGAAGCCCGGAAGCTTCGGATTTCGAAGCGTCCGGCCGGTCACTCTCGGCCCCACCCCGCCCGCAGCTGGGCGTCGATGCCCTCGGGGCCGTCGGTGCGGTTGTCGACCGCGAGGTGGGGCACCGGCGGCGGGACGTCCGGCTGCATCCGCGCGGCGAAGGCGTCGAAGGACGCGAGCTTGCCCGCGTCGTGGTCCCGGCCCCTCGATGCGATCCGCCGGCGCAGCGTGGCGGCGTCCGACGCGACCCAGACCAGGTGCACGGGCTCGCCGCCGAGCTCGTCCACCCACCTCCGCCAGCGCCCGAGGTCCCGGATCTGGCCCGTGAACGGTGCGCTCAGCAGCACCGGGCACCCGCGGGCACGGATCTCCCGGGCGACGGCGGTCATCCCGCCGTACTCGTGCACCTTGACGTGCTCGTCGTACCAGGGCCCCTCGCGCTCGCCGGGAGGACGCCCGGCCGCCGCCAGCGTCGCGGACACGAAGCCGCCGTACATCGTGTCCTTGTCCAGCAGGGCCGGCACGGGCTGCAGCAGGGCCAGCAGCCGGTCGGCCACCGTCGATTTCCCCGACCCGGGCGGCCCTGCCACCACCCAGACCTCTGCCGGCTCAGGCACGGCGGAAGGAGGGGTAGCCGGCGGCGGCCTCGCGCAGGCACCGCTCCCGGTAGAGGCCGATGCCGCCGGCGTAGTCGGACGACGACGCGACGGGCATCGTGCCGGCGACCTCGTGGTGGTGGGCGATCCAGGCGTCCTCGCCCGCCGCCGTCGCCTCCAGCGTGCCGACGCCCGCGGCGCGCAGGTCGGCGATCGCCTGCGCGATCCACTCGACCTGCACCTGCCGGCAGGTCGTCATGAGGCACCGGTCGGACGGCGGCGTGAGCGGGGCGGCGGTGGTGAACAGGTTCGGGTAGCCGTGCTTCGCGAGCCCCAGCGTGCTGCGCGCCTCCCGTCCCCACTCCTCGGCCAGCACCTGCCCGCCGCGTCCGCGCACGTCGACCCGCGTCAGGGCGTCCGGTCCGCCGTCGAACGTCGAGGTCAGGACGATCACGTCGAGCGCGTGCACCGTGCCGTCGGACAGCTCGATCCCCTCGGGGACGAGGCGGTCGATCGGCGTGTGCGCCAGGTCGACGAGGTCGACGTCGTCGCGGCCGAACACCTCGAGGTAGCCGGAGTCCAGGCGGACGGGCCGCACCCCGAACACGCCCCGCGGCACGAGCACGTCGGCGAGGCCGGGATCGGACAGCCGTGCGCGCATCGCCGCCCGCACGGCCTCGCCCGCGTCCCCAGGAGCGCCGAGGGCACCCGTCCACGCCGACCTCGTCCCGTCGCCGAGCACCGGCGCGCGCTCCTCGTCGCCGGTGAGGGTGTGGACGACGGTGTCGCGGAGCGCGGCGAACCGGCTCCGGTAGGCGTCCCGCTCGCGCCAGCCGAACACCGGGTTCGCGCGGGGCAGGAGGTCGACGGGACGGGTGGCGAAGACCGTCAGCCGGGACACCTGATCGACGATCGTCGGCACGAGCTGGACCGCCGCCGCGCCGCTCCCGAGGACGCCGACCCGCTGTCCGGTGAGGTCGTACCGGCCCTCCGGCCAGTGCGCGGTGTCGAGGACCGGTCCCGCGAAGCCCCCGCCGATCAGGTCGATGGTCCGCTCCGGCAGCAGGCCCGTGCAGGCGACGACGAACCGCGTGTCGAGGGTCTCGCCACGGTCGGTGCGCACGGTCCAGCGGCCGCGCTCCTCGTCGAGGTGCAGGTCGACGATCCGGGTGCCGAGGCGGAGGTCGCGGCGGAGGTCGAGCCGGTCGGTGACGAACCGCAGCCACCGCTGCACCTCGTACCCGGCGGGGTAGCGCTCGCTCCAGCCCCAGTCGCGGTAGAGCTCCTCGGAGAACAGGTACTGGTACCCGGGCCCCTCGGAGTCGAGATGTGAGCCCGGGTAGCCGTGCCACCACCACGAGCCCCCGACGTCCTCGGCGGCGTCGTAGGCGCGCACGCGCAGACCCTGCGCGCGCAGCAGGTGCAGCTGGTACAGCCCGGCGACGCCCGCGCCGATCACGACGGCGTCGAGCTCCTCCACCGTCACCTCACCGTCCCGGTCGGTCGGTCGGTGGATCACGACCTGCATGCCGGCATCCTGCCGCGCCCCGGCGTGCGCGGCGAGGCGCTACGGCACCGGGGCCTCGCTCGCCGCTCCTGCGGGCGGGGCCACCGGCATCCCCGGCCTCCCCGACCGCCGGACGGGCCGGGGGGCGGGTGCCGGCGCGGCGGGCTCGTCCCGCAACGCCTCGCGCCAGGCACGGCGCGGGTCCGCCGAGCGGATCTCGGCGAGCGGCTCGCGCAGCTCGTCGAGCTGGCGACGGACCTCGGCGAGGTCGGCGGCCTCGCCCACCTGGTCCTTGACCGCCGTGGCGTACTGCTTGGCCTGGGTGGCCATCCCGGCCACCGCGCGGATCGCGGCGGGGAGCCGCTCCGGGCCGATCACGAAGAAGCCGACGAGGGCGAGCAGGAGCAGCTCACCCATGCTCATCCCGAACACGGCTACCTCACCTCCTTCTCGAGGGGCGACGGCTGGTCGTCGTCGAGGTCCTCCCAGCCGGGGTCGCGGCGGGCGCGGCGTCGGTCGTGCAGCCGGCAGACCTGGGTGGCGGCCTCGAGCAGCACGCAGAGCGCGGCGCCCAGCACCGCCATGGAGATCGGGTCGCCGCCGGGCGTCGCGACCCCGGCGAACAGGAACGCGCCGAAGATCATGCCGCGGCGCCAGCTCGCCAGCTTCCGGTAGGAGACGACCCCGACGCGGTTCAGCATGATCACCACGAGCGGGGTCAGGAACGCGACGCCGAAGACCACCATGAGGGACAGGACCAGCGAGTAGTACTCGTCGCCGCGCAACGCCGTGGTCTGGACGCTGTTGCCGACCATGAGCAGGAACCCGAGCGCCTCGGCGACGACGAGGTACGCGATCACCGCGCCCCCGGCGAAGAGCACCGAGGCACTGCTGACGAACAGCACCGCGCCCCGGCGCTCGCGGCGCCGCAGCCCGGGGGTGACGAACGCCCACAGCTGCCCGAGCCACCCCGGCGAGGACAGGACCACGCCGGCGGTGATCGCGACCTTGAGCCGCAGGACGAACTGGTCGAACGGTCCGGTGGCGAGCAGCCGGCACTCGCCGGCGCCCAACCCGGCGCGCGCCGTCGACGGCAGGGAGCAGTAGGGCTCGAGCAGCAGGGCGCCCAGGGTGGGCGCCCCGAAGACCGCGTTCTCGTACCAGACGAACCCGGCCACCGTGCCGACCGCCACCGCGAGCAGCGCCCAGGCAAGTCGGCGACGCAGCTCGAGCAGGTGGTCGAGCACCGACATCGTGGCGTCGGGGTTCCGGCGCCGGCGGCCGGGCCACCACCGGCTCGACCGCAGCCGCCCCAGGTCCGGCACGGCCTAGACCGTCGAGGCGTCGGTGGACCTCGCCGGGGCGGGGTCGGCCGCCGGCGTCATGCCGGCGGGCCGCGCGGGCCCGGCCTCGACGGCGGCGGGCGCCGGTGCGGGCGCCGGGGACTCACCGTCGTCGGTCAGGGCCTTGGTCTCGGCCTTGAAGATGCGCAGCGACCGGCCGATGCCGCGGGCGGCGTCGGGCATGCGCTTGGCGCCGAAGAGCAGCAGGACGACGACGAGGATGACCAGCCAGTGGGTGGGGCTGAGGGCTCCGGTCATGACGGTTCCTTCCGACAGAGATCAGGGGGAGCGGGGTGGAGACGGGGGAGCAGGAGCGCTACATGTTCTCGGCGCCCTGCTTGATGGCCTCCCGGATGCGGGAGTACGTGCCGCAGGCGCACATGTTGCGGATCTCGTCGATGTCGTCGTCGGTGATCGATCCGCCGTCGGCCTCGACCTTCTTCACGAGGTCGACGGCGGCCATGATCTGGCCGGGCTGGCAGTAGCCGCACTGCGGGACGTCCCGGTCGATCCACGCCTCCTGCATCGGGTGCAGGTCGGCGCCGACGGTGTCGGGGAGGCCCTCGATCGTGGTGACCTCGTCGGTGGGCTGGATCGCGCTGACCGGCACCGAGCAGGGGTTGAACGCCCGGCCGTTGATGTGGCTGGTGCAGGCCTTGCAGACGTTGATGCCGCAGCCGTACTTGGGCCCGGTGATGCCGAGGACGTCGCGCAGCACCCAGAGCAGGCGCACGTCGTCCTCGATGTCGACCGTCACGGGGCGGCCGTTGACCTTGAAGGTGCGGGGAGGCATGCGGGGCTCCTCAGCTCGCGGGGTTGAACGCCGGGCCGGCCGCGGACGGCGTCGGGTACGCCGTGAGGCCGTCCGTGGGGGACGGGGGCAGCGGCGGGACGAACTTCTTGACCTCGAACGGCACGTCCTTGGTGTGGCCGATCGGGAAGCTGGTGGGCATCTCCCCGACGGCCCGGGCGTAGGCGCAGGCCACCGCGGCCGTCGCCGCACCCACGGCGAGCTCGCCGGCGCCGCCGGGCCGGTCGCCGCTGGGCGGCATGACGATCACGTCGATCTCCGGCGGGGCGTTCCAGTGCCGGGTGTAGCGGTAGTCGTCCCAGCTGCCCTCGAGGAAGTTGCCGTCGCGCAGGTGCAGGCTGCCGGTGAACACGTGGGAGATCCCGGTCATGACCCCGCCCTCCATCTGGGCCTTGAGGCCGAGCGGGTTGATGGCCAGGCCCACGTCGACGGCCACGGTGACCTTGCGGACCCGCGGGCCGGTGGTGGCCCCGCGGATCTCGCGCTCGGCCGTCGCCGGACGCGTGTCGACCTCGGCGAGCACGGCGACCGAGCCCTTGTACTCGTTGTGCACGACGACGCCCTGGGCGACGCCCTCGGGCAGGTCCCGGCCCCAGTCGCCCTCGTCCCGGACCGCCTCCAGGACGGCCTTGGCCCGCTCGTCCTCGACGCGGTTGATCCGGAAGTCCATCGGGTCCTTGCCCAGGCGCTCGGCGAGCTGGTCGACCATGAGCTCCTGCGCGGGCCGGAAGTCCTGGTTGTTGAGGTTGCGGACGCTGCCGGTGGCGAACCGGTCGAAGTCGAAGATCTCGTTGTAGCCGAACACGATGGCGCCGAGGTCGTACGGCACGCTGGCGGTCAGCAGGAAGACGGTCTGCGAGAGCGTGAGCTCGTTGGCGAACGGCAGCTTCGCGGCCTGCGACGTGATCATGTCGCCGAAGGACTCGGTGTAGTCGGTGGCGACGCTCGTCTGCCGCTGCTCGAAGCTGACGACCTCGCCGAGGCCCGGGCTGTAGGTGGCCTTCACCCGCGAGATGCACATCGGGTGGACGCGGCCGGCCCGGCACTCGTCGGCGCGGTGCCACATGAGCCGCACGGGCTTGCCGATCTCCTGCGACACGCGCGCGGCGTCGAGCGCGGCGTCGCTGAAGAGCCGGCGACCGAAGGCGCCGCCGCCGCGGGGGACGTGGACGGTCACCTGGGCCGGGGTCATGCCGAGGACCTGGGCGAGCTGGCTCTGGGTGACGATCGGGATCTGGCTGGGCGTCCAGACCTCCGCCTCGCCGTCGCGGACGTCGGCGATGGCGACGTTGGGCTCCATCGCGGCGTTGCTGCGCCAGTAGAAGACGAACTCCTGCTCGAGCGCCTCGACCGGGCCGACGGCCCCGAGGGCGTCGGTGGCGAGGGGGACCACTCCGCCCACCTCGTCCAGCGGGGTCGGCGAGGGCAGGTTGGCCGGCGCGTCGGCCGCGCGCAGCTGCTCGAGGATCGTCTCGTCCGACTCGTCGTCGACGTTGCCCCCGCCCCAGGTGATGTCCAGGGCGTTGACCGCGTCGATGCACTGCCCGAACGTCCGGGCGCGCACCGCGACCGCGGACGAGGTGGTCCCCCGGCCGGGCTCCGCGTCGGTGGAGATCTCGACGACGTCGGTGACCCCGGGCATGGTGCGGACCTGGTCGAGGTTGTTGACCGACTCCACGGTCCCCTTGATCGTCGGCGGCCGGGCGATCATGGTCGGCAGTGCGTCGGGGACGTCGAGGTCCATCGTGTACTTCTTGCTCCCGGTCACCGCCGCGCGCACGTCGTCGCGGCGCGTGTCGGTGCCGATGACGGTGAAGTCGTCGACCGGCTTGAGCTCGGTGATCGCCTCCCGCGTCACGGAGTTCGCCGCCGCGGTGGCCAGCTCGGCGAACGGGACGCTCGACCCGGCGGTGGAGAGCACCCGGCCGCCGGTGGTGCGCAGGTTCTCGGCCTCGTCGCCGAGGATCGTCGCCGCCGCCTCGACGAGTTGCCCGCGGGCCAGCGCCGCCGCCACCCGGACCGGCGTGTAGATGGAGATGACCGACGCCGAACCCTGGGTCTGCTGGTTGAACAGCAGCTCGGGGCGCGCGTCGGCGAGGGTGACGTTGACGTCGGAGACGTCGATGCCCATCTCCTCGGCGATGAGCACCGCCGCCGTCGTCGTGATGCCCTGGCCGCTCTCGGCCCGCGGGATGCTGAACGAGACGGTGCCGTCCTCGTTGACGACGACGGTGATGAGGTTCGCCGTCGCGCGGGTGGAGTCCAGCAGCAGGTCGGACAGGTCGTAGACCTCCGACACCTCGGGGGCCGGCGAGGGCAGCGCGTTGGCCTCGAGGACCGAGTCGGCGGTCAGCTTCACGCCGACCGCGAGGGTCGGGGCGGCGATCAGGTACCCGAGGAAGCGGCGACGCTCCATGCCGGCGACGGTGGGCCGCGTCCTGTCCGCCGGTCGGCGGGACGGTCGCGGGGCGGAGCGGTGCTTGGCCGGCATCGCGGTCCTTTCGGCGTGGTGGAGCCGTTCGGTGTAGTCCATAGCGCTTGAAGGACTAACGACTTCGATCACGGGACGGTAACGGACGCCTGTCAAGATCATTAAACTGTGTCGGCGAACAAGCTCGATCACGTCCGTGATCAGGACTTTTCCGCCGGAACCGGATCTCGGCGCGGGCGCCTCACGGCGATGCGCGCGCCGACGGCCCGGTCTGGGCCAGGATCAGGGCTCCACACCTCCCTCCACCCCGACGGGCCTGCCGATGCGCTACGACGACGACGCCCAGCTCGACGCCTCCGAGGTCACGGACACCCGTGGCCAGGGCGGGTCCGGCTCGGGCTTCGGGGGACTCGGCGGGGGCGGTGGTGGCGGCCTCCTGCCGCTGCTCATCGGGCTGCTCTTCCGCGGACGCAGCGGCAAGGTCAGCTGGGTCCTCATCGTCGTCGTGGTGGTCGGCTTCCTCGCCGTGACGTTCCTCGGTGGCGGGGGCGGCCAGGGGTCGTCGATCGCGGGCGCGTTCGGCGAACCCGGCGGGCCGGCGGTGGCGGGCACGTCGGAGCTGGCCGGCGAGTGCCGCACCGGCGCGGACGCGAACACCAACCCCGACTGCGCGATCGTCGCCGACATCAACTCGATCCAGGCGTACTGGGCGGGCGGTGGCTACGCGCAGATCGCGTCGAGGGTGCGGGGCGCGCAGCCGCGCTACCAGAACGTCGACACCGTGTTCTTCAGCGGCCGGGTGAACACCCGCTGCGGCAGCGCCGACTCCAGCTCCGGGCCGTTCTACTGCCCGGCCGACGACCTCGTGTACATCGACCTGACCTTCTACGACCAGCTGCGCCAGCAGTTCGGCGCTCAGGGCGGCCCGCTGGCCAACGCCTACGTGCTCGCCCACGAGTACGGCCACCACGTGCAGGACCAGCTCGGCACCCTCGGCACCACCGAGTCCGCGTCGGCCCGGCAGGGCGCGTCGTCGGCGGCGGTGCGCGTCGAGCTGCAGGCCGACTGCTACGCCGGCGTCTGGATGAACAACGCGACCAGGCCACAGGGTGGGCGGCCCGCGTTCATCACCGAGATCACCCAGGCCGACCTCGACACCGCGGTCGACGCCGCGACGCGCATCGGCGACGACTACATCCAGGGCCAGCTCGGCGGCGGCACCGTCGACCCCGACTCGTTCACCCACGGCACGTCGGCGCAGCGCAAGAAGTGGCTCACCACGGGGTTCACCACCGGCGACCCCGCCCGCTGCGACACGTTCCGGACGAACGACCTGGGCTGAGAATCAGAAGACGAGCGTCGTCCGTCCCGTGACGACGACGCGGTCGGCGCAGTGCGCGGCGACGGCGCGGGCCAGCACGCTGCGCTCGACGTCCGCGCCGCGGCGGGTGATGTCGGCGACGGTGTCGCGGTGCGAGACGCGGGCGACGTCCTGCTCGATGATCGGGCCCTGGTCGAGGTCCTCGGTGACGTAGTGCGCCGTGGCGCCGACCAGCTTCACCCCGCGCTCCTTCGCCTGCGCGTAGGGCCCGGCGCCGACGAACGCCGGCAGGAACGAGTGGTGGATGTTGATCGCGGGCACGCCGAGGGCGTTGAGGAAGCCGCCGCTCAGGATCTGCATGTAGCGGGCGAGGACGACGAGGTCGACGCGGCCGTCGAGCAGCTCGATCTGCTGCTTCTCGGCGACGTCCTTGGTGTCCCGCGTGACGGGGATGTGCGCGTAGGGCACGCCGAACCGGGCGACCTCGTCGGCGAGGTCGGGGTGGTTCGACACGACCTGGACGATGTCGACGCCGAGCTCGCCGCGGCGCTGCCGCCACAGCAGGTCGAGCAGGCAGTGGTCGAGCTTCGAGACGAACACCGCGACCCGCGTGCGCTCGGCGGCGATGCGCAGCCGGAAGGTGATGTCGTAGCGGTCGGCCACCTCCTCGCCGAACTCGGCGGTGAGCTCGTCGAGGGCCTCCTCGAGGCCCGGCAGCCGGAAGACCAGCCGCATGACGAAGTGCCCGCCCTCGGGGTCGGTGGTGTCCTGGTCGGACTGCACGATCGTCGCGTTGTGCGCGTGCAGGAACGAGCTGATCGCCGCCACCAGTCCGGGCTGGTCGCGGCAGGAGACCACCAGCCGCCCGACGTCGGTGTCGCTCACCGGGCCGTCCCGCCGGACCCGAGCCCCCGGAAGCCGGTGACCTCCACCGCGGAGCGGGAGCCGGCGTCGAGCAGCGCGTCCCACAGGTACTGGCCCGACGAGCGCTCGCAGTGCAGCAGGTAGGACCGCACGCCGGCGACGTCGTCGCGCACGACGTCGGTGACCACGGCCGCGACCGACGTCCGCAGCGCCGTCCCGTCGGGGGTGACGGTGTCGGCGAGGTCGATCGCGCAGACGCCGGCCAGGACGGCGGTGGCCGCCGGGCCCTGCAGCCGCACCAGCGCGCGGCCGTGGGTGAGGTCGAGGACCGACGTGAGCTCGCCGGTGCCGGCCAGGCGCTCCTCGAGGGCGGTGCGCAGCGCCGGGGCCGTGCCCGGCGCGCCGAGCGCGAGCCACTCCCCGGGGGCGGACCCGACGAGCAGCACCGCTCCGGACCCGAGGTCGGTGCGCAGCGTGCGCCCGAACCCCACGCCCAGGGCCTCGCGACCCGCACCGTCGAAGGGGGCGCGGACGAGCACCTTCGCGAGCGGGGTCTCGTCCGAGAGCGTGGACGCGCCGGTCGCGGCGCGCGCGCTGACCTCCCACCCGTCGAGGACGGTGGCGGGGGAGGGGGCGATCGGGCTGCGTGCCAGGGGTGCAGCGGTGTCAGACACGCTGGCGCTCTCCTTCGGGGTCGACGTGGACGCGGTCGGTCACCTCGGCGACGACGTCGCGCCCGTCGGGCAGGCGGACGGTGACACGGGTGCCGACGGCCGCCAGCTCGCGGTCGAGCTGGGCCAGCCCGATCGAGCGCCCGAGCGTCGGGGACATCCGGCTGGACGTCACGCGCCCGGCGATGCCGCCGGCGCGGTCGAGGATCTGGCTGGCCTCCGGGGGCACGATCGTCCCGTCGAGCGTGCGCAGGCCGACCAGGCGCGGGTGGGTGTCGCGGCCGTGCTGCCACACCAGCTCAGGCTTGCCGACGAAGTCCGGCTTGTCGAGCTTGATCAGCTCGTCGACACCGGCACTGAAGCCCTGGGTCAGGCCGTCGGTGTCCTGCCCGACGATCGCGTGCCCCTTCTCCAGGCGCAGGACGCGCTGCGCCTCCACGCCGAAGGGGCGCACGCCGAGGTCCTCGCCGGCGGCCATCAGCTGTTCCCACACGTGCAGGCCGTACGCGGCCGGCACGTGGACCTCGAAGGACAGCTCGCCGGTGAACCCGATCCGCCAGAGCACGCAGTCGGCGACGCCGGCCACCGTGCCGGTGCGGACGCTCATGTAGCCGAAGGATTCGGACCCCAGGTCCAGGTCGGTGAGCCGGCCGAGCAGTTCGCGCGACCGGGGCCCGGCGACGTTGATGCTCGCGTACGCCGTGGTCACCGGGGTGACGTGCACCTGCCACTGCGGGCGTGCCGTCTGCAGCCAGCGCTCCGCCCACTCCCACACCGCGGCGGCACCCGAGGACGTCGTCGACATGAGGTAGTGCTGCTCGCCCAGGCGTCCGGTGACGCCGTCGTCGAGCACCACCCCGTCCTCGGCGCACATGACCCCGTAGCGCACGCGGCCGACGCCGAGCTTCTGCCACTTGTTGACGTAGAGCAGCTCGAGCAGCTCCGGTACGTCCGGCCCGCGCAGGTCGAGCTTGCCGATGGGGGTGACGTCGATGAGCCCGACCGCGGTGCGCACGGCCGTCACCTCGCCGGCGGGGTCGCCGTAGTGGTCGGGACGGATCCACTGGCCGGCGACGAGCGGGACCGCGCCGTGGCGCTCGTGCCACGGCTGCATCGGGGAGTACCGCACGGGTTCGCGCGGCCGGCCGGCGAGCGCGCCCAGGGTCACCGGCGCGTACATCGGGCGCCACGTGGTGGTGCCCGTCTCCGCGATCGTGCTGCCGGTGGCCTCGGCGAGGACCGCGACGGTGTTGACCGTCTCGAGCTTGCCCTGGCCGGGCCCCATGGTGGCGGTGGTGTAGCGCTTGACGAGCTCGACCGAGTCGTAGCCCTCCGCCGCGGCGGTGATGATGTCCTTGGCCGAGACGTCCTCGGAGAGGTCGACGAAGCCGCCGGTGCCGTTCGTGAACAGTTCGGGGTGGTCGGCCACGGCCAGATCCGGGACGGTCACGGCGGTCCCCGCTGTCCGCAGCGCCCGCCGCGCCGCCTCGCGGCCCACCGCGTCGGCGTGCTCCACCACCTGCGCGACGTCGCCCTCGCCGACGATCCCGCCGGCGGCCAGCACGTCCTCGGGCATGCGCGCCGGGTCGGGCCGGAACCGCGCGGTGCGCGGGTCGTAGACGGGGTTGTCGCCGGACTGGTTGAGCAACGACGTCGGCGCGGTCCACCCCACGGCGGTGACGAGCAGGTCGGCCTCGACCCGGCTGCCGTCGCCCAGCTCGACCGCGCGCACCCCCTGCCGCCCGTGGGCGGCGGTGATCGTCTCGCCCCGGCGCGCGTCGACGACGGCGGCGACCTCCACGCCCGCGTCCTCGAGGTCGGCGATCGCGGCGTCGCCCTCGGGGTTCGCGGTGAGCACCACGGCGCGCTGCCCCGGCTGCACCGCCCAGAGGTTGATCAGCCGTCGCACGGCGGTCGAGAGCACCACGCCGGGCAGGTCGTTGCCGGCGAAGACGTAGGGGCGCTCGATCAGCCCCGGGGCCACGACCAACGCGCCCGCCCGGGCCTTGATCAGCCGCTCGTCGACGCCGGGCAGGCTGCGCTGCACGATCGGGATCCAGTTGTCGTCGTAGCGGGCGGCGACCACCGAGTCGGTGAGCACCTCGATGCCGGGCTGCGCGGCGACCTGGGCGCGGAGATCCCGGAGCGCCGCCCGGTCGCCCGGCCCGCCCCAGCGCAGGTGCCCGCCGAGCTGGTGCTCCTCCTCGACGAGCATCACCGACGCGCCGGCGCGGGCGGCCGCCACCGCGGCGGCCATCCCCGCGGGTCCGCCGCCGGCGACCACCACGTCGGGGTGGGCGTGGCGCTTGTCGTAGTAGCCGCGGTCGGTGTCGGGCGGCACCTCGCCGGCGTGCACGAAGGTGCGCAGGACCTTCTCGTACGCGGGCCACAGCCGCTCGGGCTTGATGAACGTCTTGTAGTAGAAGCCGGTGGCCAGGAACCGCTCGGCGAGCCCGTTGACGGCCTTGACGTCGAAGCGCAGGGACGGCCAGGTGTTCTGCGAGCTGACCTCGAGGCCCGGGGTGAGCAGGCGGTGCGCGCCGCGGACGTTCGGCTCGTCGCCGACCTGCACCATGGTGCCCGGGTCGAGGTAGCTCGCGGTGAGCAGCCCGCGGGGCCGGTGGTACTTGTAGCTGCGCGAGAACACGCGCTCGCCCGCGGCCGCGAGCGCCGAGACGATCGTGTCGCCGGGGTGGCCCGTGTAGCGGGTGCCGTTCCAGGTGAAACCGACGGTGCGCCGCCGGTCGATGACCTCGCCCTCGCGGGGCGGGAGGCGCCGGTCGGTGGCGTCGTCGGCGCCGCGGCGCCGTGTCGTCGGCAGGATGCTCATCGGGCTCCCTCCCGGGCGACCTGCACGGCGTCCCGGACCTCGCGGACCTCGTGCGTGAGCGTGTGCCGCTCCACGACGAGCCAGCGGCGGCAGCCGGCGCCGTGGTACCAGCTCTCGGTGACCCAGCCGCGGGTGTTGGCGTGGAAGTACAGGTAGCGCCGCCACTCCTCGGGCGTCGTCGTCGCCGGGTCGGGTCGCGCGCCGCCCTCACCGGCGTACTTGAACTCTCCGGCGTTGCGGGGCCCGCACCAGGGGCAGGGAAGCAGCATCACGACAGGTCACCTCATGACGGGCGAAGGACGAGGGGCGCCGGCGACTAGTGGCCCACCGCGGCCGCCCCCTTCTCCCCGACGAGCCGCCCGGAGAGGAAGCGGTCCAGCCCGAAGGCCGAGATGATCTCCGGCGGCTTGCCCTCGGCGAGACAGGCCGCCATCGCCTCCCCGGAGACCGGGCCGGCCTTGAAGCCGTAGGTGCCCCACCCGACGTCGACGTAGAAGCCCTCGACCGGCGTCGGGCCCATGATCGGGGAGTAGTCCGGTGTCATGTCGCAGAGCCCGGCCCACTGGCGCAGCAGGCGCATCTTCGCGAGCGCCGGCATGAGCTCCAGGACGTGCCCGGCGATGCCCTCGGTGAACTCCAGCGAGCCGCGCATCGAGTACGACGCGAAGGGGTCGACGCTCGCACCGAACACCAGCTCGCCACGGTCGGTCTGGCTGACGTACACGTGCAGCGTCCCCGAGACGACGACGGTGTCGAGGAATGGGCGGACCGGCTCGGTGACCGCGGCCTGCAGCGGGAACGTCTGCACCGGCATGGCCACCCCGGCCATGTCCGAGATGAGGCTGGACCAGCCCGCGGTGGCGTTGAGCACCACCGGCGTCGCGATCCGCCCGCGGGTGGTCTGCACGCCGGTGACGCGCCCGCGCTCGACGTCGATCCCGGTGACCTCGGTCTTCTGGTGGATGTGCACGCCGTGCGCGTCGGCGGCGCGGGCGTAGCCCCACACCACCGCGTCGTGGCGGACCACGCCGCCCGGCGGGTGGTACAGCGCGCCGAGGATCGGATAGCGGGTCTCGGCCGAGGTGTCGAGGTACGGCACGAGCTCCTTCACCTCGCCCGGCCCGATCACCGCGGACTCGACGCCCTGGAGCTTGTTGACCTCGGTGCGCCAGGCCATCGTGCGCATCGACGCGTCGTTGTGCGCCAGCGTGAGGTGCCCGCGCTGGGAGAACATGACGTTGAAGTTCAGATCCGCGGCCAGGTGCTCGTAGAGCTTCACCGAGCGGTCGTAGAAGCGCACGCCCTCGGGCGTGAGGTAGTTCGAGCGCAGGATCGAGGTGTTGCGGCCCGACCCGCCGCCGCCGATGTAGGACCTGTCCAGCACCGCCACGTTCGTCATGCCGTGGTTCTTCGCGAGGTAGTACGCGGTGGCCAGGCCGTGCACCCCGCCGCCGATGATCACGGCGTCGTAGCTGGGGCGCAGCTCCCGGTCGTGCCAGGCCCGCGGCCAGTCGGAGCGCGAGAGCCCGTGGCGCAGGAGGCTCCACGCCGAGTAGCCCCGCACGCGCCCGATGCCGTTGCGGTGGCCGTTGCCGTTCGTGCTGGTCACCCGGGGTCCTTCCGAGGGTTGCGGGCCGGGAAGTCGCGCACCGGTTCTCAGGCCTGCGTGAGGTACCGCCGGACCTCCCAGTCCGACACGGACGCGTGGTACTCGTCGAACTCCTGCTGCTTGACCGCGGCGAAGTAGTCGATGAAGTCGCCGCCCGTGGTCTTGCCCAGCGCGGCGCGCAGGACGTCGTCCTCGACGAGCTCCTCGACCGCGCGGTCCAGCGTCTTCGGGAGGTGCTTGATGCCGCGGGCGCGCACCTCGTCGGAGTGCAGGGCGAAGAGGTTGTCGTCGGTGCAGGCGCCCGGGTCGATCTCGCGGTCGATGCCGTCGAGGCCGGCCGCCAGCAGGGCGGTGGCGGCGAGGTAGGGGTTGGCGGAGCCGTCGACCCCCCGGTGCTCGATGCGTCCGCCCTCGGGGACGCGCAGCATCACCGAGCGGTTGTTGCCGCCGTAGGCCACGTACGCCGGGGCCCAGGTGGAGCCGGAGGTCGGGGCGCCGACGCCGATGCGCTTGTAGGAGTTGACCGTCGGGCAGATGATCCCGGCGACCGCCCGGCCGTGCTCGAGCAGCCCGCCCAGGTAGTGGCGGGCGAGCGGCGAGAGGCCCAGCGGGTCGGACTCGTCCTCGAACAGCGGCGTGTCGTCCTGCGACCACAGGCTCTGGTGGATGTGCAGCCCGTTGCCGGTGACGTTGCTGAACGGCTTGGGCATGAACGTGGCGACCATGCCGGCGTCGTGCGCCAGCATGTGGATCATGTACCGGAAGAAGATGGTGCGGTCGGCCGTGGTCAGCGCATCCGAGTAGTGCCAGTTGTTCTCGAACTGGCCGGTGCCGTCCTCGTGGTCGTTCGCGTAGTTGCCCCAGCCGAGGGTGTTGAGGTTCCGCGACACGGTGGACAAGTGGTCCCACATCCGCGTCAGGCCCTTGACCTCGTAACAGGGCTTCGCGGCGGTGTCGAGCGGGTCGGCGACCTCCAGCGTCCCGTCCTCACGGCGGCGCAGCAGGCTGTACTCCAGCTCGGTGCCGGTCTTGAGCACCCAGCCGCGCTTCTCCGCGAGCTCCGCGAGCTGGCGGCGCAGGATCACGCGCGGGGCGTAGGGCCAGGGCTTGCCCTCGACGTGCGGGTCGCAGTGCAGCACCGCGACGCCCGGCTTCCAGGGCAGGGGCGTGTAGGACGCCGGGTCCGGGACGACGAGCACGTCCGGGTCGGCCGGCGACTGCCCGAGGTCGCCCGCGGCGTAGCCGGCGAACCCGGCCCCGCCGTCCATGAGCAGGTCGAACGACGAGAACGGGATGGCCTTCGCGCACGGCTTCCCGTGCAGGTCCACGAACATCGCCAGGAAGAACTCGATGCCGTCCGCCTCGGCGCGTTCCCGCAGGTCGCTGCGTGCCCTGTCGTCAGCAGAGTCCATGCCGCCTCCCCGGGAAGGTGTGGACTTAGAACCATTCACGCCCGCGCCGAAAGGTGTCAACCCCGTCACGGTCGCCCGCGCACAACCCGTCTGCTCGGACACGCACCGTGACCGGAACGCGGTAGCCTCCCGCCATGGCCCGGCAGGTCACCTCCACGACGCTGGCCCAGGCCGTGGCCGACCACCTCCGGATGCGCATCCACCGCGGCGACGTGAGCCCGGGGGAGCGCCTGCCCGCGGAGCGGGATCTCGCCGAGCAGCTGGGCGTCGCACGGATCAGCCTGCGGGAGGCGATCCGGCAGCTGCGCGAGGACGGCTACGTCGAGGTCCGGCGGGGCTCCACCGGCGGCACGTACGTCACCGAACTGCGGCGCCCGGCCGAGGCCTGGCGGTCCCGGATGCGCGAGCAGGTCGGCGAGATGGACGACATCCTCGACTTCCGCATCGCGCTCGAGACCGAGACCGCCACGCTCGCCGCCCGCCGGCACACCGAGGCCGGCCTCGTGCCGATCCGCGACGCGATCGCGGCGCTCAGCGGGGTCATCGGGCGCACGGCCTTCCGGCAGGCCGACTCCCGCTTCCACGTCGCGCTGGCCCGCGCCGCCGGCAACGAGCGGCTCGAGGAGGCCGTCGAGGCCGCGCGCGGTGAGCTCTTCAGTCCCCGCGACCTCCTGCCGTTCCGGGAGCCGGTCGAGGAGACGCTCCGCGACCACCAGGCGATCTACGAGGCCGTCGCGGCCGGTCACGAGGGCGAGGCCGCCGAGGCCATGCGGGCGCACCTCGAGCGGGCGCGCCGCCAGCTGCGGTTCATCGTGTTCGGCGCCGCCGACGACGCGGAGTGGCCCACCGACTGACGGTCGTGACCTCACATGGGGTTGACACGGTGTGGCGTGGGTCTCTTATTGTCAGCTCGTTCTTGGTCTGCAGATGAGACCAATGCGGGGCCGCTCGCGCCGGCCCGGCAGCGGACCCCGTCATCGACCCGTGCCCACGGCGGCCACGGCGCGATCGGAGGCACGGTCATGAGCTCACTCGACGACCGCATCGCGGGGCTGTTGCGCCGCGACCGGCTCCTCGCGATCGGCAGCACCGTCGCCATGTGGGTGGTGCTGGTGTTCGTCTTCCTCGCCGCGGCGCCCACGGTGCCCGGGACCACGCTGCTGGTGGTCCTCGGCGTCGCGATGGTGGCGCTCGGCGGCCTGAACACCGCCTCGGCCGCGGCGCTGATCCGGCGCTACCGGGCGGCGAAGGACCAGGTCTACCGACCCGACATCGAGAACCTCGACGCCCAGCGGGCCGCGAAGCACGGGAGCGTCTCGTGACCGCGGACGCCGGGCGGCGGGCGGCCTACGAGCCGCCGAAGCAGTCGGTCCGGGGCCAGCTCCTGGACGCGTTCGTCGTCCTCGCGCTGATCTTCGTGACCCTGTTCGGGACGACCTATCTGATCGAGTCCGAGGACACCGGCGGCGGCGCCGTGCGTCCGCTGGCCGAGCTCCCCATCACGCCGGGCGAGCGCGTGCAGTACCAGAAGATGATCGACACCGGTGTCGCCGACCTGGAGACGATCTCGGCGGGCGTCGAGGCGAACCAGGCCGGCGCCGACAAGTACGAGATCGACGTCCTGGCCCTGCTCGGGACGGCGGTGCTGCTCGCCCTCTACCTCGGCTTCGTCTACCGCGTGTCGTTCCGCGAGTACCGCGAGGTCGTGGAGGAGAAGTTCGGGCCCAGCGACGTCGACGGCGAGTCCGGGAGGCAGTCATGAGCACCGTGGCCGTGGTGGAACTGATCGCTTGGGTGGTCAGTGCGCTCATCGCGGGCTGGCTGGTCCTCGACGTCCTCAAGGTCGCCCGTCACCACGACGAGTCGACCCTGGTGAACGCGCCGGACCCGCTCGAGGAGCCGCCGGGCACCGTCGAGGGGTCGGGGGTGAGGTCGGCATGAGCGCCACCGAGGACGCCCCCGTCGCCGCACCGTCGACCACCGCGGCCCAGGAGCGGCCGGCCCTGCGCAAGGTGCTCGCGCCGATGCACATCTGGGCCCTCGGGGTCGGGATCGTGCTCGTCGGCGAGTTCATGGGCTGGAACTTCGCGGTGGAGAAGGGCGGTATGTACGGCGCCCTGGTCGCCTGCTGGGTCGTCGGGCTGCTCTACACGTGCATCGTCATGATCAATTCCGAGGTCACCTCGGCGATCCCGGCCGCCGGCGGGCAGTACGCGCAGGCCAAGCACACCGTCGGGCCGTTGATGGCGTTCAACGTCGGGCTCTACCTGACGCTCGCGTACACCATGCTCGAGGCGGCCAACGCCAACGTCCTGTCCGACCTGCTGAGCACCCTGTCCGGGCTCATGGGCAGCGAGCAGGAGCTCTCGCCCTATCCCTTCGCGGTACTCGCGATCCTCGCCCTGGCGTTCCTCAACTACCGCGGGGTGTTCGCCTCGCTGACGCTCAACCTCGTCATCACCGGGTTCGCGTTCGCGACGATCCTCGTGCTGTTCGTCGGCCTGCGGGCGTGGTCGCCGTCGGGCGAGCTCGACCTGGCCGGCCTCGCGGGGGACGCGACGAACGCCCTGCCCTACGGGTGGATCGGCGTGATCGCGGCCTTCCAGTTCGGCATGTGGTTCTACCTCGGCATCGAGGGCACCGCGCAGGCCGCGGAGGAGTGCCGCTCGGCGCCGCGCTCGGTGCCGCTGGGCAGCCTCGCCGGGATCATGACCCTGATCATCGCGGCCTCCCTGACGTGGTTCGTCTGCGCCGGGACGCTGCCGTGGCACTACCTGGGCACGGCGATCACGCCGTTGTTCGACGCCGCGCTCGTCTCGGGGCAGGACGTCCTGGTCGTGCTGCTCCTGCTGGGGACGCTGTGCGCCACGCTCGCCTCGGCCAACGGGTGCATCAACGACGCCTCGCGGGCGTGGTTCTCGATGGGCCGCGACCGCTACCTGCCGGAGTGGTTCGGCGCGGTGCACCCGAAGTACCACACGCCGTTCCGGGCGATCGTGTTCCTCGTCCCGGTGGCGATCGCCTTCGCGCTGCTGCCGGTCCTGCTCTCCGAGCCGACGCTGCTGTCGACGGTGATCACGTTCTCGATCCTCTCGGGGCTGCTCATGTACAGCTTCATGGGGCCGAGCTTCATCCGCTTCCGGCGGCTGTGGCCGCTGGGCAAGATCACCCGGGCCTACACGCTGCCCCTGCACCCGGCGCCGGCGATCGCCCTGCTCGCGCTCTCGGCCGTCGTCTTCTTCGCGACGTTCCTGGGCTACGGCGCCGCGCTCCTGTCGATCCTGGCCTTCTACCTGCTGGCGTCGATCTGGTTCGTGCTCCGGCGCTACAAGTTCGTGCGACGGGGGGCGCAGTTCACCGCCGACCTGCCGCGTCCCGAGGGGTACTGAGCATGACCGGCGCCCTGGTGGTGATCGTCGTGGCGGTCGTGGTCCTCTCGGTCCTGCACCGACGGTCGCAGCGTGCCGACGCCGCGGACCGCGCGCGGCTCTTCGAGCGGGTGGTGCCGCGGGTGCAGGACGCGCGCCTCACCCGCGAGAGCGGCGGCTACCCGGTGCTCACCGGCCGTCTCGGCGGCCACCCCGTGACCCTGCGGCCGATCGTCGACGCGGTGACGCTGCGCAAGCTGCCCGTGCTCTGGGTGGAGCTCGTCGTGCACCGCGCCCTGGCGGTCGAGGGCACGGTGAACGTCCTGCTGCGCCCGTTGGGCACCGAGTTCTTCTCGCCGGACGCGGGGTTCGCCCACGAGCTGGCGCCGCCGCCCGGGCTGCCCCGCCCGGTGCGCGTCGCGTGCGCGTCGGCGGACCGGGCGCCGTCGCCCGAGGTGCTGGCCGACCTGATCGCGCCCGCGACGGAGCTCTGCGGGGACCCCGCGACCAAGGAGCTGGGCGTGGGCCGGGGCGGGCTCCGGGTGGTCCTGCGGGTCGCCGAGGGCGACCAGGCGAGCTACCGGAGCGCGCGGCGCGCGGTGTTCGACCACCCGCGCGTCGACCCCGACGCGGTGCTGCGGGCGGTGGCGGTGCTGGACGCGACCGGTGACCGCGTGTCGGCCGGGGAGGTCCTGTCGTGACCCGCTCCTGGCTGGTGCTGGCCGTCGCCGTCGTGCTCCCCGGGATGGGTCACGTGCTCCTCCGCATGCCCGTGCGGGGCCTCATGTTCGCCTTCTACACGGTGCTCCTGGGTGCGATCACCTGGCAGCTCACGACACCGGAGATCTCGCTGGTCGGGCGCCTCGCCGGCGGGCTGTTCGTGTACGCGATCAGCCTGCTGGACGCCTACACCTGGGCCACTCGACGTTTCGTACGAAGCAACGTAATTTCGCAGCAGTAGTCCCCGATCGCAGGAAGGCCCGACTCCCATGTGCGGAATCATCGGTCTCCACCTCCGCGACCCCGAGCTGGCGCCGATGCTCGGTCGCCTCCTCGACGACATGCTCTGCGGGGTCTCCGAGCGCGGGCCCGACTCGGTGGGCATCGCGGTCTACGGCGACGGGGAGCGCAACCCGGAGGGCCACTCCGCGGTGTCCGTGCTGCGGGCGCCCGGCGACCTCGCGGCGTCGGCGGGTGCCCTCCTGCCGGGCACGCCGACCGTCACCGCGCAGGTGGCGGGGGACACCACGGTGCTCAGCGCGCCGGTCGGGGTCGAGGCGCTCACGGCCGCCGTCGCCGCCGCGGCGCCCGAGGCGCTCGTGGTGGGCAGCGGCAACGACCTCGTCGTCTACAAGGGTGCCGGGCACCCGCAGGATCTCGCCCGCACCTACGGGCTCCGCGAGGTCAGCGGCTGGCAGGGCGTCGCCCACACCCGCATGGCCACCGAGTCGGCGATCAACCCCGAGGGCTGCCACCCGTACTCGGTCGGCGCCGACCAGTGCCTCGTGCACAACGGCTCGTTCTCCAACCACGCCACGATCCGCCGCGAGCTCGAGCGCCAGGGCGTCACGTTCGACTCGGAGAACGACTCCGAGGTCGGCGCCCGCTTCGTCGCGGCCTGTCTCGCCGAGGGCGACGACCTCGAGAAGGCCCTGCTGCGGCTCGGCGAGACCTTCGACGGCTTCTACACGCTGCTCGTCACCACCGCCGACGGCTTCGCCGTGGTGCGCGACGAGATCGCGTGCAAGCCGGCCGTGATCGCCGAGCACCCCCGCTGGGTGGCCATGGCGTCGGAGTTCCGCGCGCTGGCGGACCTCCCCGGGATCGACGAGGCCCGCGTCTTCGAGCCCGATCCCGGCAAGGTCTACGCATGGCAGCGCTGAGCCGGGCCGAGGCGGACGCCCGGTCCCCCGTGGTGTTCGACCTGCACGAGACGACGGTCCGCGCGCTCAACGCCGAGCTCCACGCCCCGACCGCGACCTCCTACGAGGTGCTCCACCCGCAGGGCGCGCACTCCCTCGGCGCCGGCATCCACGACGAGATCGACGTCGCGGTGCGCGGCCACGCCGGCTACTTCTGCGCGGGGATGAACAAGCTCGGCCGGGTGGTCGTCGACGGTTCGGCGGGCAACGGCGTCGCGGAGAACATGATGTCGGGCTCCGTGCGGGTGCGCGGCGACGCATCGCAGTCCGCCGGGGCCACCGGGCGCGGCGGGCTGCTCGTGATCGAGGGCTCGGCGTCGATGCGCTGCGGGATCTCGATGAAGGGCATCGACATCGTCGTCGGCGGTTCCGTCGGCCCGATGAGCGCGTTCATGGCGCAGGCGGGGCGGCTCGTCGTCTGCGGCGACGCCGGCGACGGGCTGGGCGACTCGATCTACGAGGCGCGGCTCTACGTCCGCGGCTCCGTCGGGACCCTCGGCGCCGACTGCGTCGAGAAGCCGCTGCGCGACGAGCACGTCGCCGAGCTCGGAGAGCTGCTCGACGCCGCCGGACTCGATCATCGGCCCGAGGAGTTCCGGCGCTTCGGTTCGGCCCGCGGGCTCTACCACTTCACCGGCGACCACGGGAGCTACTGATGGCGGGGCTACTGACGGCGGCAGACGCGGAGCGGAGCTCGACCCGATGAAGGATCCCGCCGAGCGGGGGCTGCGCGAGTCGGCCACGTTCGACCGCGCCACGATCGCCGCGATCCAGCACGCCGCCCGCACGGGCGTCTACGACATCCGCGGCTGGGGCGCCAAGCGCGCCGTACCGCACTTCGACGACCTGCTGGTGCTCGGGGCGTCGATGTCGCGCTACCCGCTCGAGGGCTACCGCGAGCGCTGCGACACCGATGTCGTGCTCGGCGACCGCCACGCCACGCGGCCCCTGCACCTCGACATCCCCGTCACGATCGCCGGCATGAGCTTCGGCGCGCTCTCCGCCCAGGCCAAGGAGGCCCTCGGGCGTGGGGCCAGCGAGGTCGGCACGTCGACCACGACCGGCGACGGCGGCATGACCGACGAGGAGCGCGGCGAGTCCAAGACGCTCGTCTACCAGCTGCTCCCGAGCCGGTACGGGATGAACCCCGACCACCTGCGGGCCGCGGACGCGATCGAGGTCGTGCTCGGTCAGGGCGCCAAGCCCGGCGGCGGCGGGATGCTGCTCGGCCAGAAGATCTCCGACCGCGTCGCCGAGATGCGGACGCTGCCGCCCGGTATCGACCAGCGCTCGGCGTGCCGGCACCCCGACTGGACGGGTCCCGACGACCTCGCCATCAAGATCGGCGAGCTGCGGGAGATCACCGACTGGGAGAAGCCGATCTACGTCAAGGTCGGCGCGACCCGCACGTACTACGACGTGAAGCTCGCCGTGGCCGCGGGCGCCGACGTCGTGGTGGTGGACGGGATGCAGGGCGGCACGGCCGCCACGCAGGAGGTGTTCATCGAGCACGTCGGCATCCCGATCCTCGCCGCGATCCCGCAGGCCGCGCTGGCGCTGCAGGAGCTCGGCGTGCACCGGAAGGTGCAGCTCATCGTCTCGGGCGGCATCCGCACCGGCGCCGACGTGGCGAAGGCGATGGCCCTGGGCGCCGACGCCGTCGCGATCGGCACCGCCGCCCTGATCGCCCTGGGCGACAACGACCCGCAGTACGCCGCGGAGTACGAGGCGCTCGGGTCGGGGGCCGGGTACTACGACGACTTCCAGGACGGGCGCGACCCGGCCGGGATCACCACCCAGGATCCCGAGCTGTCCGCGCGGCTCGACCCCGTCGAGGGCGGGCGCCGCGTGGCGAACTACCTGCGGGTGCTGACCATGGAGGCCCAGACGCTCGCCCGCGCCTGCGGGAAGGGGCACGTGCGCCACCTCGAGCCCGAGGACCTGGTCGCGCTGACCATCGAGGCGGCCGCCATGGCCCGGGTGCCGCTGGCGGGCACGTCGTGGATCCCGGGGCACGGCCTGTAGCCCTCGTCCGATCCCCGTCGCCTTTCGGCGGGTCGCTCGTTCTCGGTGGTGACGGCACGGCGTCACGGCACGGCTCACCCCGAGGAGCGTCGGCGATGGGGCACCATCGGAAGGGCCGGTCGACCCGGCGTCACGACGGACCGCCCGTGGTCCAGGAGGCCCACGGCTCCCACCGCGCGGAGACCCGGGCGCCGGTCGTGCCCGAGGCGCGGCCCGAGATGGGTCCCGCCGGGCCGCGTCCCGGGTCGAGGCCGGTGGCCGAGGGCGTGAGCGGCCGGCCGCTCGAGGACCTCGCCGAGGCCGCGCGCACCGCCCGCCGGACCGGGTGGGCGTTCGGGGCCGAGATCCTCGCCTCCGCCGACACCCGCGGCGTGCCGACGTCGACGCCACCCCCGCGCGACGGGCGCCCGCGGCGCTACGCGACCCACCAGCCCACCGCGCCGATCGCGGTGCTGGACGGGCGCTGACCACCCGGACCGGTGTGCTCCGGGTCACGATCAGCTAGCGTCGCCGTCGTGGCCCACCGGGCCCGTCCCGCCCCGACGTGACCAGGAGCCCGAAGCCATGGTGGACACCCCCGCTGCGTCCGAGACCGTCTTCCGGCTGATCTACCGCAGCCACATGCGGATCACGTCCGACGTCCGCAAGGCCGAGCTGGGGGAGATCTTCAGCGTCGCCCGGTCGAACAACAAGCGCCTCGGCGTGACCGGCGCGCTGCTCGTGTGGGACGAGTTCTTCGTGCAGACCCTCGAGGGCGACGAGACCGTGGTGCGCGATCTCTACGACCGCATCCACCGCGACGCCCGCCACGAGCGCGTCGCGATCATCAGCGAGGACCCCGCCGCCGAGCGGGTGTTCGGTCGCTGGTCGATGGCGCGGGTGGGCGACGGCGACGAGCCCGACATCCCCCTGCTGATGAACCGGGACAAGGGCGGCATCTCCCCGGCCGCCCCGCGCCCGACGACGCCGGACCAGGAGGCCGTCCTGGGTGACATGCGGGAGGCCGCCCGCAGCGGGGCCCAGCCGGCCTGATCTCCGGGCGACACCGTCAGGTCGCTGGCGCCCGTACCCGGGTCGCGACGAGAGTGGTGGCATGGACCGCACGGTGGACTGGGACGGCTCGGGCGAGGGCGCCGTCAGCGCCGTCGACCAGCGCGCGCTGCCGGGCGAGTACCGGATCCGCCGGCTCGCGACCGTGGACGAGCTGGTGGCGGCGATCGCCGACCTGACGATCCGCGGCGCGCCCGCGCTGGGCGCGGCCGGGGCGCTGGGGGTCGCGCTCGCCGCCCGTCGTCACGCGGGCGACCCCGCCCGGGTGCGCGACGAGGCGGAGCGGGTCGCGGCGGTCCGTCCGACCGCGGTGAACCTGCGGCGCGGCGTGCAGCGGGCCCTGGCACGGCTCGATGACGGTCCCGACGCCGTGCTCGCCGAGGCGTGCGCGCTCCTCGACGAGGACGAGGCGACCAACCGGCGGATGGGCCGGCGCGCCGCGGACCTCGTCACCGCGCTGTGTCCCGACCGCCCGCTGCGGGTGCTGACCCACTGCAACTCCGGGGCGCTCGCCGCCGTCGCCTGGGGCACCGGGCTCGGAGCGGTCCGCGAGCTCGCCGGGCGGGGCCGGATCGCCGAGGTGCTGGCCTGCGAGACCCGCCCGCTGCTCCAGGGGGCGCGGCTCACGGTGTGGGAGCTGCGGGAGATGGGCGTGGCGCACCGGCTGTGCGTCGACTCGGCGGGCCCGTCGGCGATCGCGCGGGGGCTGGTCGACGTCGTGATCGTCGGCGCCGACCGCGTCGCGGCCAACGGCGACGCCGCCAACAAGATCGGCACCTACGCGCACGCCTGCGCCGCGGCGCGCCACGGCGTCCCGGTGGTCGTGGTGGCGCCCGAGTCGACCGTCGACCACGCGACGCCGTCGGGCGCCGACATCGTCATCGAGGAGCGGGCGGCCGACGAGGTCCGCACCGTCGCGGGCGTGCCGACGGCGCCGCCGGACACCCCGGTCTACAACCCCGCCTTCGACGTCACGCCCGGCGCGCTGCTCGCCGCGGTGGTCACCGAGGCGGCGACGTTCCGGGACGGTGTCTGGACGGTCGAGGTCCCGGCGCCGGCTCCAGCGCCGGTGACCTCGGGAGCCGCTCGGTGAAGCTGCGCGACGAGCGCGAGGCCGTCGTCGCCCACGCCCGGCGGATGGACGCCGACGCCCTCACCGTCGGCACCTCGGGGAACCTCTCGGTCCGCGCCGGCGACCTCCTCGCGATCACCCCGAGCGGGCTGCCCTACGACCAGCTGACCCCCGAGACGGTCAGCGTCGTGGACCTCGATGGCCGGCCCGTCGACGCGCGGCTGCGGCCGTCGTCGGAGCTGCCGATGCACACCGCGGTGTACCGGGAGACCGACGCCACGGCGGTCGTGCACACCCACCCGGTGTTCGCGACGGTCCTCTCGACGCTGGTCGACGAGCTCCCCGCGATCCACTACATCATCGCGCACCTGGGCGGCCCGGTCCGCGTCGTGCCCTACGCGCCGTACGGCACCGAGGAGCTCGCCCGGCTCGGGGTCGAGGGCCTGGCCGGGCGGTCCGCGGTGATCCTCGCGAACCACGGCGCCACCTCGTACGGCGCCGACCTCGCGCAGGCCTACACGCGCACCGAGTACCTCGAGTGGCTCTGCCGGCTCTACGTCGAGGCCCGGAAGCTCGGCGAGCCGCGCCTGCTCGACGAGGCGCAGATCGCGGGCGCCACGGCGGCGTTCGCGGACTACGGGCCGCAGCCGCGCGCCTGAGGCCCGTCGGGCGCAGGGCCGCGCCAGGAGGGACGGGTCACGGCATCCGCCTGCGGAGCACGCCGGCGCCCGCCGCTCGCCGACGGACGTCGCGGCGAGCGCCTCGTCGTCGATCACGAGTCCGAGGGACCGTCGGGCGGGTCGTCGAGGAAGTCGGCCGTCGGCACGTGGTAGAGGGCGCCGGTGACCGCGGTGGAGAAGTCGAGGATGCGGTCGTGGTGGCCCTCGGCGGTGCCGACGAACATGTTCTCCAGCATCCGCTCGGTGACCCCGGGATCCCGGGCGTAGCCGATGAAGTAGGTGCCGTACTCCCCGGCGCCGACGTGGCCGAAGGGCATGTTGACGCGCAGGATCTGCTGTTCCTGCCCGTTCTCGTCCTCGATGACGTTCAGCGCGACGTGCGAGTTCGGCGCCTTCTGGTCGTCGGGGATCTCGATGTCCTGGAGCTTGGTCCGGCCGATCGCGCGCTCCTGCTCCTCGACGGTGAGCGCGTTCCAGCCGTCCATGTCGTGCAGGTACTTCTGGGTGATCACGTAGCTGCCGCCGGCGAACCCGGGGTCCTCGTCGCCGACGAGCACCGCCTCGCGGGCCGCGGCGCCGTCGGGGTTCTCGGTGCCGTCGACGAAGCCGAGCAGGTCGCGCTCGTCGAAGAAGCGGAACCCGTGGACCTCGTCGACGACGGTGGCGTGCGGCCGCAGGCGCGTGACCAGCAGCTGGGCCAGCTCGAAGCACATGTCCAGGCGGTGGGCGCGGAGATGGAACAGGAGGTCTCCGGGCGTCGACGGCGCCTCGTGCGCACCGTGCAGGGCGCGGAACGGGTGCAGGGACGCCGGGCGCGGGCCGCCGAACAGCCGGTCCCAGGCCTGCGACCCGATCCCGACGACGCAGGTGAGCTCGCCCTCCGGGAGCCGGAACCCGACCGAGCGCTTGAGGCCGGCGACGTCGGACAGCACATCGCGCACCGCCGCCGCGTCGCCCCCGGCGTCGAACGTCAGCGTCAGGAAGATCGACGCCTCCGTGATCGGGGCCAGGACCGGCTGGGGCTCACCGTGGACCATGCGCCGCACCCTAGAGGCGCTGTCGGCGCAGGAGCAGGGTTCCGCCACCGGGCCGCCGACCTGTCAGGCTGTCGCCGCGACACCGCCGTCCAGGAACGCGCGAGGGGAGTCCGCCGTGACCGAACAGATCGCCGAGCACTACGAGCGCGTGGCCGCGACCTACAACGACCACTGGACCTACGACCCCGACTACGTCCGGCAGCTCGCCCACGCCATGAGCGACGCGCTGCGCCTGACGCGCTCCGACGCGATCGCCGACATCGGCTGCGGCACCGGCCTCTACACGCGCCACATCGCCGACGACGTCCGCCCGACCCGGCCCGTGCTGTGCGTCGACCCGGTGTCGGCGATGCTCGATCAGCTCCCGAGGTCGCCGTCCCTGCAGCCGCTGCACGCCAGCGCCGAGGACCTGGCGTCCGGACGCGTCGCGCTCCCGGAGTCGGCGCCGCTGGACGCGATGATCATCAAGGAGTCGATCCACCACATGACGGATCGGCGCGGGACGCTCGACGGTCTCGTCCGGCTCCTGTCACGCCACGGCCGCATCCTCGTCGTGATGCTGCCGAAGGCCATCCACCACCCGCTGTTCCGGGCGGCGCACGAGCGCTTCGGGGAGCTGCAGCCGGACCCCGCCGACATCCAGGAGATCGTGTCCGCAGCCGGGCTCCGGGCGTCGGTGAGCCAGCGGACGTTCCACGTGGCCATCGAGCGCGAGCGCTACGTCCGCATGCTCGAGGCGCGGTACATGTCGGTGCTCGGCGAGTTCTCGGACGAGGAGCTGCAGGAGGGCATCGCGCAGTTCCGGCGGTCCTACCGGGACACCCCGGTGCTGCGGTTCGAGGACCACTTCGCCTTCGTCAAGGGCTGGGTCCCGGGCCGCCCACCCGCCTGATCCGGCGGGCCCGTCAGCGGCGCAGGACGAGTGCAGTGGTGATCAGCAGGACGATCGTGCCGGCCGTCTCGACGACGAGGGTGGTCGGCGCCAGGGCGTAGTCCAGGCTGGACTCGATCCCGAAGAGCCCGACCGTCAGGGCGACCACCAGCGCGGCCAGCGTGCCCGCCATGAACAGCAGGCCCAGCACCGTGGCGACCTGCAGGAGCCGTCCCTGCAGCACGGTGATCGCGATCGCCAGCACGAGGCCGCCGATCGCGTTGAGGACGAACAGCATGCCGAGCACGCCGCCGGTGCTCGTGAGCACCAGGTAGAGGTGGATGCCGCCCATCGCCAGCAGGGCGAGGGCGCTGAGCAGCCGCCACACCATGACCGAGCGGGACGAGCTGCTGGCGGGACGCGCCGGGCGCGCAGCGTGGGACATGTCCGTCTCCCTGCCCGGGGACCGTGCGCGGTGCACGGTGCGGTGACGGAACTGGTTACCACAATTCGGGCGTCGGACCCAGGGGAGGTAGCCCGACGGTGCAGGCCGGACGGTGCAGGTCAGGGCGTGACGAGCCGTCGCGCGGCGGGCAGCCCGAGCAGCAGCGCCGCCACTGCCGAGACGATCGCCAGCCCGGCGAGCGGCCCGGCGAGACCGCCGGCGCCGGCGAGGGCCGAGAGCAGGTACGGCACCCCGAAGCCGAGGTAGGCGCAGGCGTAGAACGTGCCGGTGAGTGCGCCGCGCTCGCTCGGGGCCGCGAGCCGCGCGACCGTCGTCAGCCCCGACGCCAGGCACAGCCCGTAGCCCACGCCGAGCAGCAGCGCCACGGGCACGAGCAGCGGCCACGCCGTCAGCGCGACCCCGAGGAGGGCGATCCCGAGCCCGACCGCGCCGATCCCCAGACCCACCGGGCCCGCCCGCTCCGCCCCGAGGCGCCGGGCCAGCGGCGGCACGAGCGCGCCCGTCGCCAGGGTCAGACCCGCCACCAGGCCGGTGACGGCGACGGCGATCGACGGCATCTGCGGGGTGAGCAGCAGTGGCAGCAGGGTGACCGCGGTGGACGGGAAGGCGAACACCCCGATCGCGACCGGGACGACGACCAGCGCGAACGGCCGCCGGGCGTCCACCGGCACCCCGAGGTTCACGACGGGACCGCCGTGGCGCCGGCGGTCCGGCGGGAGGGTGTCGGGGATGCCGCGCAGCAGGGCGATCGCGCCGATCATGAGGACGACGTGCAGCAGGTACGGCAGCACCGTCGGGGCGGGCGCCCACTGCGCCAGCAGCCCCGTGAACAGCGGCCCGAGCGCCCAGCCCGCGGCGAGCGCGACGGTCGTGAGCCGCGCCGAGCGCCCCGGCTCGCCGACCAGCTCGCCCAGCCACGCCGTCCCGACGCTGAACACCACCCCGGACACGGCGCCCTGGAGGAACCGACCGAGGAAGAGCACCGCCACCGACGACGCGGCCCCGAGGAACAGCAGCGACACGAGGCCGGCGAGCACGACGAACGGCACCACGACCGCGCGTCGTCCGAGGCGGTCGGACGCCGGCCCCGACAGCAGCAGCGCCGGGATGAGCCCCGCGGCGTAGACGCCGAAGGCGGCGGTCAGGGCGGTGGGACCGAGTCCGAGCGTGTCCCGGTAGACCAGCAGCAGGGGCGTCGGCACGTTCGTCCCGTAGGCGACGACGAACACGACGATCCACAACGCCCGCGCGGGCGTCGACACCGCGGCGGCGCGAGTCACGGGCACAGCTTGGCCTGTCGCGCCTGCGCGCGCGATCACGGATCTCGTCCTGTGGAGGCGATCCGTCCCACGCCGATCGATACTTCGGAATCCGAAGCTTCGTGGGGAGGTCCACCCGTCGCCGTAGGCCGCGCGCCGGCCCGAGGCGTTCGGCCACGAGCGGCACGTTCGACATGATCAACGAGCGCCGCCGCCTGCCGAACGTGCCCCTCGCAGCGCGAACGCGGGCAGCGAGTGTGGGTCGCGGTAGGGGGCCGGGCTCTCGGCGCGGGCGATCTCCACGAGCACCGTCTGGGCGCTCGTGCCCTGCGAGAGGCGCGAGGTGGGGACGTCGCGGGTCAGGACGTTCGGGTTGCCGTGCAGCTCGGGGCTGTCGTCGGCGGCCGGGTCGAGCGGGGTGTACCAGGCGCCGGTGGCCAGGAGGGCCACGCCGGGGAGGACGTCGTCGGACACCACCGCGCCCACGAACGTCTCGCCGCGCTCGTTCCACAGGCGCAGCACGTCGCCGTCGGCGATGCCCCGCGCCGCCGCGTCCGCGGCGTTCACCACGCACGGCTCCCGGCCCGCGACCTTCGACTCCGTGCTCACCGGGCCCATGTCGAGCTGGCTGTGCAGGCGGGTGCCCGGCTGGGGCGAGAGCAGGTGGATCGGGAAGCGCTCCGTCGCGCTCCCGGCCCACTCCGTGGGCGGCAGCCACGTCGGGTGGCCGGGGCACTCGTCGTAGCCGAACCCGTCGATCGTCGCGGAGAACAGCTCGATCCGTCCCGACGGTGTCGCCAGCGGGGCCGCGGACGGGGACCGCCGGAACGCCGCGTACGGCGGTGGGGGCGCGGGCAGGTCGTAGCGGTGGTGCCCGGTGGCCCAGAAGGTGTCGAAGTCGGGGATCGGGTGGCCGTGCTCGGCGGCGGAGCGCCGGGCCCGGTCGTACATCGCCCGCAGCGCCCCGGCGTCGTCGAGCCCACCGGTGTACGCGTCCGCGACACCGAGCCGCTCGGCCAGGGCCGCGAAGATCGTCCGGTCGTTGCGGGCCTCGCCCGGCGCGTCCACGCTGCGCTGCATCGCGATCAGCCACGGTTCCCCCGAGGCGGCCCCGATGTCGTCGCGCTCGAGGGTGGTGGTGGCGGGCAGGACGATGTCGGCCATGCGTGCGGTCGGGGTCCACCACGGCTCGTGGACGACCACCGTCTCGGGGCGCTGCCAGGCCCGGGCGAGGCGGTTGAGGTCCTGGTGGTGGTGGAACGGGTTGCCGCCGGCCCAGTAGACGAGCCGCACGTCCGGGTAGCGGTGCACGGCCCCGTCGAACGCGTACTCCTCGCCGGGGTGCAGCAGCATGTCGCTCAGGCGCGCGACGGGGACCCGCACGGGGCAGTCGTTGTAGCGCGCGGTGAAGGCCGGCGTCCCGAACGTCCGGTACGTGGCGCCGAAGCGTGCGACGCAGCCGTACCCGAACCCGAACCCGCCGCCGGGCAGGCCGATCTGCCCGAGGTAGGCGGCGAGGGCGACCACGGCCCAGTAGGGCTGCTCGCCGTGCTCGGCCCGCTGCAGCGCCCAGGTGGCCGTGATGAGGGTGCGCCCCGTGCGCAGCCGGTCGGCGAGACCCTCGATCGTCGCGGCGGGCACGCCGGTGAGCGCCGCGGCCCAGGCGGGCGTCTTGTCGAGCCCGTCGACGTCCCCGCGCAGGTAGGCGCGCAGGCGGTCGTCGCCCACGGTGCACCGCGCCACGAACTCCTCGTCGACGGCGCCCAGGACGTCGAGGCGGCGCATCAGGGCCAGCAGGAGCGCGGTGTCGCTGCCGGGCCGCACCGGGACCCAGTCGACGCGGGGGTGGTCGGGGGCGTCGCTGCGGACCGGGTTGACGTTGACGACCCGGGTGCCGGCCTCGAGCGCCCGCGCCAGCCCGAGGCGCGCGGTGTGGTCCCCGGTGCCCCCGGACTCCAGCTGCACGTTCTTCGCCGGGAAGCCCCCGAGCATGAGCACGGTGTCGGTGTGCGCGGCGATGTCGTCCCAGGTCGCGACCTGCCCGGTGACGGGGGCGGTGTCCCCGAGGACGTGGGGCAGGAGCCGCTCGGCGGCCCCGTAGCTGTAGTTCGACACCTGGCCCGAGTAGCCGCCGGCGCAGGCGAGGAAGTGGTTGAGCTGGGTCTTCGCGTGGTGCAGCCGCCCGGCGCTCGACCACCCGTAGGAGCCGCCGAACACCGCCTCCGGGCCGTGCTCGGCGTGGACCCGGCGCAGCTCGCCGGCCACCAGGTCGAGCGCGGTCTCCCAGGACACCTCGACGAACGGGTCGGCGCCGCGCCGACCGCCGGTGCCGTCCAGCCACGACCCGCGCACGGCGGGCCGCGTGACGCGGTTGCCGGCGTGCACCGCGCCGGGCACCGAGCGCAGCAGCGGCGAGGGGTCGGTGTCGCCCTCGAACGGGACGGCCTCGACGAGGCGCCCGCTCTCGACACGCGGGCGGAAGGCGCCCCAGTGGGACCCGTGGATGGTCATCGCCGACGATCCTCGCCCGCACCACGGACCCGGCGCCATCCCCGACCGGTCGCGCGAGACACTGGAGGGCGTCGAGACACCGGCACCGGGGAGGCCACGGCTGTGGGCACGTTCCGCGCGTCGTTCGAGTTCCCGCCGTCGCCACACGCTCCCGGTCGGGCCCGCCGCCTGCTCGGGGAGCTCTTCGACGCGTGGTCGCTCGACGCGACGCTGCACGTCGACGCGAAGGTCCTCGTCACCGAGCTCATCTCCAACGCCGTCGACCACGCCGGCAGCGACGTCGTCCTCGAGCTCGACGTCACCGTCTCCGACGGGTGGCTGCGGGTCGGGCTCGCCGACGGCTCGACCATCCGCCCGGTGGTCCGGGAGCTCGACCACACCGCCCCGCGGGGCCGCGGGATGCAGATCGTCGCGGAGCTGGCCGACCGGTGGGGCAGCGAGGAGCGCGACGGGGGCAAGCGGGTCTGGTTCGAGCTGACCTCGCCCTGAACGGCTCCTGACGGGCGGCTCCAGCCGTCAGGGGCGCTCGTCCATCGGCCAGAACTCCGCCCACAGGGCATCGGGCTCCTCGACCTCCTGGACGTGCAGCGCGTAGCCGCGCCGCCGGGCGATCACCTCGGCGCCGCCGCGGTTGACCCGGCGGATCGTCAGCCCGACCCGGTCCGGGAGCACCCGCGCGGCGAGCTGCTGGTCGAGGCGGCCCATCTCGAAGCCGGCCTCCCACCAGTCGGCGGCGCTCCCGGCCGCGACCCTCGCGTCCCCTGACGTCTCCGTCGTCATCCCCTGACCTCCGTCCTGTCGTCGGCGACGGCACGAGTGTTGACCCTGCCGACCCGCTGTGTCTACAGTCTGCGCCAGCAGATATATCAATTGGCTACGATGAGGATCGCGGATGTCGGTCACAATCGCCCCCGAGGGTCGGACGCCCGTCGCGTCGGTCCTCGACCGGTCGCTCGCGCAGGCGGATCCCGAGGTGCACGCCCGGATCGCCGACGAGCGGAGCCGTCAGCACCGGACGCTCGAGATGATCGCGAGCGAGAACTTCGCGCCCCGGGCGGTGATGGAGGCGCAGGGCTCGGTCCTGACCAACAAGTACGCCGAGGGCTACCCGGGCCGGCGCTACTACGGCGGCTGCGAGCACGTCGACGTCGTCGAGCAGCTCGCGATCGACCGCCTGAAGGCGCTGTTCGGGGCCGAGTACGCCAACGTCCAGCCCCACTCCGGGGCCCAGGCCAACGCCGCGGTGATGGCTGCGCTGCTGTCGCCCGGCGACACGATCCTCGGCCTGGACCTGGCGCACGGCGGCCACCTCACACACGGGATGCACCTGAACTTCTCGGGGCGCCTCTACGACGTCGCCGCCTACCACGTGCGCGCCGACGACCACCGCGTCGACATGGCCGAGGTATCCCGGCTCGCCCACGAGCGCCGCCCGGCACTGATCATCGCCGGCTGGTCGGCCTACCCGCGGCAGCAGGACTTCGCGGAGTTCCGCCGGATCGCCGACGCGGTCGGTGCCTGGCTCATGGTCGACATGGCCCACTTCGCCGGCCTCGTCGCGGCGGGCCTGCACCCCTCGCCGGTGCCGCACGCGCACGTCGTCACCTCGACGACCCACAAGACCCTCGGCGGCCCCCGCGGCGGGGTGATCCTGGCGGGCACCCGGGAGCTCGCCAAGAAGCTGAACTCGAGCGTCTTCCCCGGTCAGCAGGGCGGCCCGCTCGAGCACGTGATCGCCGCCAAGGCCGTCGCGTTCAAGCTCGCCGCGGAGCCCGAGTTCCGCGAGCGCCAGGTGCGCACGCTCGCCGGTGCCCGCCTGCTCGCGGAGCGCCTCGTGGCCGAGGACGGCATCGGCGTCGTCTCCGGCGGCACCGACGTCCACCTGGTGCTGGTCGACCTGCGCGACTCCGACCTCGACGGGAAGCAGGCCGAGGACCGGCTGCACCGCGTCGGCATCACGGTCAACCGCAACGCGGTGCCCTTCGACCCCCGTCCGCCGATGGTCAGCTCCGGCGTCCGCATCGGCACCGCCGCCCTCGCGGCGCGCGGCTTCGGCGACGAGGACTTCGCCGCCGTGTCCGACGTCATCGCCCGGGCCCTGCGGCCGCAGGTGACGGAGTCCGAGCTGGACGCCCTCGCCGACCGCGTCGCCGCCCTCGCCGACCGCCACCCCCTCTACCCGGAGCTGCCGGCATGACGCACGCAGGCACGACCGCACCCACGACCGCGCCCACCCCGCCGGGCGCCGACCTGCCCGAGCACCAGGAGTCCCTCTGGCGCAGCGCCGAACCGAAGAGGTCCTACGACGTCGTCATCGTCGGCGGCGGCGGACACGGGCTGGCCACGGCCCACTACCTCGCGAAGCTCGGCATCACGAACGTCGCCGTGCTCGAGAAGGGCTGGCTGGCGGGCGGGAACATGGCCCGCAACACCACGCTGATCCGCTCGAACTACCTCTGGGACGAGTCGGCCGGCATCTACGAGCACGCGCTCAAGCTGTGGGAGGGCCTCGAGGAGGACCTGGGCTACCCGATCCTGTTCAGCCAGCGCGGGGTGCTCAACCTCGCGCACACCGAGCAGGACGTGCGCGACTCGGTGCGCCGCGTCGAGGCCAACAAGCTCAACGGGATCGACGCCGAGTGGCTCGACCCCGACGAGGTCGCGAAGGTCTGCCCGATCGTCAACGTCTCGGGCGACATCCGCTACCCGGTGCAGGGCGCGACGTTCCAGGCCCGCGCGGGGATCGCGAAGCACGACTACGTCGCGTGGGGCTTCGCGCGCCGGGCGAGCGAGGCCGGCATCGACATCATCGAGAACTGCGAGGTCACGGGCTTCGTGGCCGACGGCGACCGCGTCACCGGCGTGCGCACGACCCGCGGGGACATCGCCGCCGGCACCGTCGCGCTCTGCGCGGCGGGCCACACCTCGGTGCTGCTGGACATGCTCGGCGTGCCCGCGCCGCTGCAGTCCCACCCGCTGCAGGCGCTGGTCTCGGAGCTCCTCGAGCCCGTGCACCCGACGATCGTCATGTCGAACGCCGTGCACGTGTACGTCTCCCAGGCTCACAAGGGCGAACTGGTGATGGGCGCGGGCGTGGACACCTACAACGGCTACGGCCAGCGGGGCGCGTTCCACATCATCGAGCGCCAGATGGCGGCCGCGGTCGAGCTCTTCCCGGTGTTCGCCCGGGCCCACCTGCTGCGCAGCTGGGCCGGCGTCGTCGACGTCACGCCGGACGCGAGCCCGATCGTCGGCGCCACGCCCTACGAGAACGTCTTCCTCAACTGTGGCTGGGGCACCGGCGGCTTCAAGGCCACCCCGGGCCTGGGCTGGGCGTTCGCCGACACCGTCGCGCACGGCCGTCCCCACCCGCTCGTCGCCCCCTTCGGCCTCGACCGCTTCGTCACCGGAGCCCTCGTCGACGAGCACGGCGCCGCCGCCGTGGCCCACTGAACCTCCGAGACGGGAGAGTCCTGATGCAGCTCATCGCCTGCCCCTGGTGCGGCCCCCGCGAGGAGATCGAGTTCTCCTACGGCGGCCAGGCCGCCGTCGCCTACCCGGCCGACCCCGCGTCGCTGTCCGACGAGCAGTGGGCCCGCTTCGTGTTCTTCCGCGACAACCCGAAGGGGCCGTTCGCCGAGCGTTGGGTCCACAGCGCCGGCTGCCGCCGCTGGTTCGGGGCCGTGCGCGACACCCGGACCTACGAGTTCCTCTCCGTCGGACCCCTCTCCGCCACGACCGCGCGCACGTCCGTCCTCCCGGAGGCCACGCCATGAGCCGCATCGAGGGCTACGGCCGCATCGACCGCAGCCGCCACGTCACGGTCACCGTGGACGGCGCCGCCTACACGGGCCACCCCGGCGACTCGCTGGCCTCGGTGCTGCTCGCGCACGACGCCCGCCCGGCCAACACGGGCGTCAAGCTGGGGCGGCCCCGCGGCATCGGCGCCTCGTGGACCGAGGACCCGACGGGCCTGGTGCAGGTCGAGGAGCCGTTCCCGGAGCCGATGCTGCTGGCCACGACCGTCGAGGCCACCGACGGGCTCGTCGCCCGCGGCGTGAACGGGCAGGGCCGGCTCTCCGAGGTCCCCGACCTCGCCCGCTACGACCGCCTGCACACCCACTGCGACGTCCTGGTGATCGGCGCCGGCCCGGCCGGGCTCGTCGCCGCCCGCACCGCGGCCCGACGCGGCGACGACGTCGTCCTCGTCGACGACCGCCCCACCGCCGGTGGCACGCTCACCGGTACCGAGACGATCGACGGCCGACCCTCCCTGGACGTCGTCGACGAGATCGTCGCCGAGCTCACGACATCGCCGAACGTCACGCACCTGCAGCGCACGACGGCCTTCGGACACTACGACGACGGCTTCGTGCTCGCCCTCGAGCGGCGCACCTCACACACCGACGACGGCGGCCTCGCGCGGCGCTCGCGCCAGCGGGTGCACCGCATCCGCGCCGCCCGGATCGTGGTCGCGGCCGGCGCGATCGAGCGCCCCATCGTGCTCGAGGACAACGACCGCCCGGGCATCATGCTCGCCGCGTCGGCGCGGGACTTCCTGCACCGGTACGGCGTGCTCGCCGGTCGCGAGGTCGTCGTCTTCACCAGCGACGACGCCGCCTACGCCGCAGCGGTCGACCTGCACGACGCCGGCGCCTCGGTCCAGGTGCTCGACGCCCGGGCGACGGCTCCCACGCTCTGGTCCCGCCGATGCGCCGACCGGGGCATCGCCGTCACGGCGAACACCCACGTCCACGGCACCCGGGGGGAGGACCGCATCACCGCCGCCCTCGTCGGCCCCGAGCGCCGCGAGGTCGCCTGCGACCTGCTGCTGACCAGCGGCGGCTGGAACCCCACCGCGCACCTGTTCAGCCACGTCGGCGGCCGGCTGGCCTACGACCCGTCGCTGGGCGCCTTCCGGCCGGCCGCGCCCCGCCCGGGCGTCGAGGTGATCGGCGCCGCCGACGGCACCTTCGGTCTGGCGGACATCCTGCGCCAGGCGGGCGGTGTGGGAGCGCCGCCGGCGAACGAGGAGCCCCGCGACCCGACGGCGGTGCTCTGGCGCACCGACGGCGATCCCACCCGCCAGTTCGTCGACATCCAGCGTGACGCCACCGTCGCCGACATCGCCCGCGCCGTCGGCGCCGGGATGACGTCGGTGGAGCACGTGAAGCGCTACACGACGATCGGCACGGCGCACGACCAGGGCAAGACCTCCGGTGTGATCGCCTCCGGCATCACCGCGGAGCTCCTGGGCCGGCCCGTCGAGGACCTCGGGACGACCACGTTCCGGCCGCCCTACACGCCGGTCGCGTTCGCCGCGCTGGCCGGGCGGGAGCGCGGCGACCTCTTCGACCCCGTGCGCACCACCCCGATCCACGACCGGCACGTCGCGGCCGGCGCGGAGTTCGAGGACGTCGGCCAGTGGAAGCGTGCGCGGCACTACCCGCACCCCGGGGAGAACATGACCGACGCGGTGTTGCGCGAGTGCGCCGCCGTGCGGACCTCGGTCGGCATCATGGACGCCTCGACGCTGGGCAAGATCGACGTGCGCGGTCCCGACGCGGCGGTCCTGCTCGACCGGCTCTACACGAACATGATGTCGAGCCTGAAGGTCGGGCGCGTGCGCTACGGCGTCATGTGCGGCAACGACGGCATGGTCTTCGACGACGGCACCGTCCTGCGCCTGGCCGACGACCGCTTCCTCGTCACCACCACCACCGGCAACGCCGCCGCCGTCCTCGACTGGATGGAGGAGTGGCTCCAGACCGAGTGGCCGGAGCTTCGGGTGCGGCTGACCTCGGTGACCGAGCAGTGGTCGATCTTCGCGGTGGCGGGTCCCCGCTCCCGCGACGTCGTGGGCGCGGTCTTCGCGGATCTGGATGTCTCCAACGAGGCCTTCGGCTTCATGACCTGGCACGACACCGCCCTCGACGGGGTGCCCGTGCGGCTGGCCCGCATCTCGTTCTCGGGCGAGCTGGCGTTCGAGGTCAGCGTCAGCGCCTGGTACGCGCCGGCGGTGTGGGCGCGCCTGCTCGAGGCCGGCCGCGACCACGGGATCACGCCCTACGGCACCGAGACGATGCACGTCCTGCGAGCCGAGAAGGGCTACCCGATCATCGGGCAGGACACGGACGGCACGGTCTCGCCGCACGACCTCGGCATGGCGTGGGCGGTGTCGAAGAAGAAGCCCGACTTCGTCGGCCGGCGCTCCTTCGGCCGCCCCCAGAACCAGGACCCGCTGCGCAAGCAGCTCGTGTCGCTCCTGCCGACCGACGCCGCGACGAAGCTGCCCGAGGGCTCGCAGATCGTGCGCTTCGCCGACGACGGGCGGCTGCCCGCGCCGCCCGTCCCGATGCTCGGGCACGTCACCTCGAGCTACCACAGCGCCGCCCTCGACCGACCGTTCGCGCTCGCCCTGGTCAAGGGCGGGCGGGAGCGCATCGGTGAGGTCGTCGGCGTCCCCGTCGCGGGCGAGCTGGTGCCCGCACTGATCGGCGAGACCGTGCTGGTCGACCCCGAAGGAGCGCGCCGCGATGGCTGACACCTCCATGCTCGTCCGACACCCGCTCGAGACGCGGCGCACCCTGCTGGCGGAGCTCTCCGCGGAGCTCGACGGCGTGGCCCTCGAGCTCGAGGCGCCGCTCGCGGCCGTCGACCTGCGGCTCGACCCCGCCGGGCCCGGGCCCGCCGCCGTCGCGGAGGTGGCCGGCGGCCCGCTGCCGCCGCAGCCCGACACGTGGACCGGGCTCGCCGCCGGGCAGGCCCTGCGCCTCGGCCCCGACGAGTGGCTGCTGACGAGCGCGGCGGCCCGGCCCGAGGACTGGGAGTTCGGCCTCGACGAGGCCGCCGCCCCGTTCGGCGGCGCGGCCGTCGACGTGTCCGCGCAGCGCACGACGGTGCGGGTGCGGGGCGCCTCGGCCCGCCCGCTACTCGCCTCCGGGTGCGCGATCGACCTGCGCCCCGCGTCGTTCCCACGCGGGCGCTGCGCCCAGACCCTGCTCGGCCAGGCGGGCGTGCTGCTCGTCGCCCTCGCCGACGACGACCTCCAGCTGTTCGTCCGTCCCTCCTTCGCGGGCTACGTCGTCGACTGGCTCGTCGACGCCGCGCAGGAGTTCCGCCGCCCGTCCTGAGACCTCGACACGACCCCCGAAAAGAGACGCCATGAGCACCACCCCCCGCGTCGTCGTCATCGGAGCCGGGATCGTCGGCGCGAACCTCGCCGACGAGCTCACCGAGCGCGGCTGGACCGACGTCACCGTCCTCGACCAGGGACCGCTGCCGCTCACCGGCGGCTCGACGTCCCACGCCCCCGGCCTGGTGTTCCAGACCAACGCGTCGCGGACGATGAGCGCGTTCGCGTCCTACACCGTCGAGAAGTTCCTCGGGCTCGAGGTCGACGGCGCCTGGTGCTTCAACCAGGTCGGCGGGCTCGAGGTCGCCACCACCGCCGAGCGCCTCGCCGACCTGCACCGCAAGCAGGGCTGGGCCACCGCCCGCGGCATCCCCGCCGAGGTCGTCGACGTCGACGAGTGCGTCCGCCGGCACCCGCTGATCGACCCCAAGCGCATCCTCGGCGGTCTCCACACCCCCACCGACGGGCTGGCCAAGGCCGCGCGCGCCGTCACGGCGCTCATGCGGCGCGCGGAGTCCCGCGGGGCGGTGTTCCGCGGCTCCACGCGGGTCACCGGCATCTCCCAGCAGGGCGGGCGGGTCACCGGCGTGCAGACCGACCAGGGCGAGGTCCCGGCCGACGTCGTCGTCTCCTGTGCCGGCTTCTGGGGGCAGGCGATCGGGGATATGGTCGGCATGCGCGTGCCGCTGCTGCCGCTGGCGCACCAGTACGTGTTCACCGGTCAGGTGCCCGAGCTGGTCGGCCGCAACGACGAGGCGAGCGAGGCGCGGCTGCCGATCCTGCGCCACCAGGACCAGGACCTGTACTACCGCGAGCACAACGACCGCATCGGCATCGGCTCCTACGCCCACCGTCCGATGCCCGTCTCGCTGCACGAGCTGCCCGAGGTCGACGACGTCAGCGAGGCGCGCCAGCCCTCGATGATGCCGTTCACCGAGGACGACTTCGCGGCCCAGTGGGAGCAGAGCCGTCTGCTGCTGCCGTCGCTGCAGGACACCAAGGTCGACACCGGCTTCAACGGCATCTTCTCGTTCACCCCGGACGGCGGGCCGCTGATCGGGGAGTCGACGGACGTCGCGGGCTTCTGGATCGCCGAGGCGGTGTGGGTGACCCACTCCGCCGGGGTCGCCCGCAGCGTCGCGCAGCTCCTGGTCGACGGGCGCAGCGAGATCGACCTGCACGGCTGCTCGGTGCACCGCTTCGAGGAGTTCCAGACCGCCGACGACTACGTCTCGGGGACCGCGCAGCAGAACTTCGTCGAGATCTACGACATCGTGCACCCGCTCCAGCCGCGCCTCGCGCCCCGCGACCTGCGCGTGAGCCCGTTCCACGCGCGGCAGAAGGAGCTCGGGGCGGTGTTCCTCGAGTCCCACGGCTGGGAGCGCCCGCACTGGTACGAGGCCAACGCCCCGCTGGTCGCCGACCTGCCGCCCGAGTGGGCGCCGGTGGCCCGCGACCCGTGGTCGGGGATGTTCGACTCGCCGATCGTCGCGGCCGAGGCGTGGAGGACGCGCACCGCGGTGGCGATGTACGACATGACCCCGTTGACCCGCATCGAGGTCTCCGGCGCGGGCGCGCTGGCGTTCCTCGACCGGCTCACCACGGGGAAGATGGACAAGTCCGTCGGCGCGGTCACCTACACGCTCGCCCTCGACGAGGCCGGCGGCATCCGCAGCGACCTCACCGTCGCCCGCCTCGGGCCCGACCTCTTCCAGGTCGGCGCCAACGGCCCGCTCGACGTGCACCACCTGCAGCAGGAGGCGGCCGGCGAGGGCGGCGTGTCGGTCCGCGACGTCACCGGCGGGACCTGCTGCGTCGGTGTCTGGGGGCCGCTCGCGCGGGACCTCGTGCAGCCGCTGACCTCGACCGACCTCTCGCACGAGGGGCTGAAGTACTTCCGCTGCGTGCAGGGGCAGATCGCCGGCATCCCGGTGACGGCGATGCGCCTGTCGTACGTCGGCGAGCTCGGCTGGGAGATCTATGCGTCCGCCGAGTACGGGCAGCGGCTCTGGGACGTCCTGTGGCGGGCCGGGCAGCCGCTGGGCGTCGTGGCCGCGGGCCGGGCGGCGTTCAACAGCCTGCGCCTGGAGAAGGGCTACCGCAGCTGGGGCACGGACATGACCAGCGAGCACGACCCCTACGAGGCCGGGGTCGGGTTCGCGGTGCGTCCGCAGACCAAGGGCGACTTCGTCGGCCGCGCCGCCCTCGAGGGCTGCGCCGCGCCGACCCGCTCCCTGACCTGCCTGACCGTCGACGACGGGCGCAGCGTGGTCGTCGGCCACGAGCCGGTGCTCGTCGACGGCGTCCCCGCCGGCTACGTCACCTCGGCGGCCTTCGGGCACACCGTCGGGCGTCCCGTGGCCTACGCCTGGCTGCCCGCCGGACTGGAGGTCGGCACCTCGGTGTCGATCGAGTATTTCGGGCAACCCGTCTGCGCGACGGTGGCCGCCGAGCCGCTCGTCGACCCGGAGATGGCGCGCATCCGGCGCTGATCCCCGGCGGGTCCTTCGTCAGAGAGGGCGTCGCGTGCGCACCGAGACCGTCGAGCACTTCCTGGAGTCCCTCGCCGCCCGGAGCCCCGCTCCGGGCGGCCGGACGGGCGCGGCGCTGCATGCCGCCCAGGGGGCGGCGCTCGTCGCCAAGGTCGCGCGCGACAGCGGGGTCGCGTCCTCGCCGGAGCGGGCCGACGAGCTGCGCGAGACCGCGCTGACCCTGGCCGCCGGTGACGCCGACGGCACCGGGCCCGCAGGACCGGGACGGTTCTGCGTGGAGGTCATCGCCGTCGCCGACCAGGTCCTGACCCTCGCGGAGTCGATCCGCCCGGTGGCCCGCCGCACGGCCGTCGCCGACCTCGCGGCGGCGTCCGAGGCGGTGCGCGCCGCGGCGGGCACCGCCCGGGTCGAGGTCGAGGTGGACCTCGTCGGGATCACCGATCCCGGCGAGCGGGAGCGGCTCCTCACCGCGATCGAGCCCGTCGACGACCTCGTCCTGCGCGCCGCGAAGCTGACCGCCGTCGTGCGGGAGCAGATCCTGCGCTGACCACGTGAGCGAAGTTCCCGGCTATAGCCGGGAACTTCGCTCACGGGTCGATGACGGCCCTAGATGACGGCGCGGATCGCCTTCTCGAAGCCCTGCACGTGGTGGCGGGCCTTGCGGGCCGCGCCGTCGGCGTCGCCCTCGGCGATCGCGCGGAGCAGGCCCGCGTGCTCCTCGACGTGGGAGACGAAGTCGGTCATGCGGTCGAGGAAGATGCAGAAGATCCGGGTCGCCAGGTTGTCGTAGCGCACGAGGGTGTCCTCGAGGTGCGGGTTGCCGGCCGCCCGGTAGACCGAACGGTGCACCCGCAGGTCCCAGCGCATCAGCTCGTCGCGGGTCAGCTCCGGGATGTCGAGCGCGTCGGTGGCGTCCGCGAGGTCCTCGAGCTCCGCGCGCAGCGCGGTGGACGTCGCGGCGTTCTCGGCCGCGCGGCGCGCCGCCAGCGGCTCGAGCTGGACCCGGATGTCGGAGATGTAGGCCAGGTCCGTGATGTCCACGGCCGTCGCGAAGGTCCCGCGCCGGGGGTAGGAGACCACTAGCCGGTCGACCTCGAGACGCTTGAGCGCTTCGCGCACCGGCGTGCGTCCCACCTCCAGCGACTCCACCAGGGCGACCTCGTCGATCGGCGCCATGGGTGGGATCTCCAGCATGATCAATTTGTCCTGGATCGCCGTGTAGGCACGCTCGGAGAGCGACAGGGGCGGACCGGTCTCCTGCTCATCGCTGAGGACGCTCACGGGCGGAGCCTACAACAGATGGAGCAACTCTTCCGGTCTGGAGCCATAACTGATATACTAGTTTGGCCTCAACCGCCCTGCGATCGTCAGGGGTGCTCCATGGCCATCTCGGTGTTCGACCTGTTCAAGGTCGGGATCGGCCCGTCCAGCTCGCACACCGTGGGCCCGATGCGCGCCGCCTTCCTGTTCGTCTCGCGGCTGCACGACACCGGCCTCCTCGAGCGTGTCGCGACGGTGCGCTGCGAGCTGTTCGGCTCCCTGGGCGCCACCGGGCACGGCCACGGCAGCGTCCCCGCCGTCGTCCTCGGCCTCAGCGGCCAGCAGCCCCACCTCGTCGACCCGGTGGAGGCGGAGCCGATCGTCGCGGCCGTGCGGTCCGGGGGGCGGATCGCCCTCGGCGGCAAGCACACGGTGGCGTTCTCGGTCGACGACGACGTCGTGCTCCACCGCAGGGGGCGGCTGTCCTTCCACAGCAACGGCATGGTGTTCCTCGCCCTCGACGCCGAGGGTCGTCCCGTCGACCGCCGCGAGTACTACTCGGTCGGCGGCGGCTTCGTCCTCGACGAGGACGAGACGGGCGAGCCCGTGCTCCGCGAGGACCCGACGCCCGTGCCCCACCCCTTCGACTCCGGGGACCAGCTGGTCGCCCGCGCACGGGAGCACGGCCTGCGGATCAGCGACGTGATGCTCGCGAACGAGGCCGTCTGGCGCCCCGAGCAGGAGACCCGGGCGGGCCTGCTGCACCTCTGGTCGGTGATGCGCGAGTGCGTCGAGCGCGGCACGACCACGGGCGGGGTGCTGCCCGGGGGTCTGCGCGTGCGCCGGCGCGCCCCCGAGCTGCGGCGTCACCTCGACGCGGAGACCGACGCCGCGGAGCCGATGGACCGCGTCACCCTCTACGCCCTGGCCGTCAACGAGGAGAACGCCGCCGGCGGCCGGGTGGTCACCGCCCCCACCAACGGCGCGGCCGGCATCGTGCCCGCGGTCCTGCACCACGCGGCGAACACCGTCCGCGGGTTCGACGACGACGCCGTCGTGCGCTTCCTGCTCACCGCCGCCGCGATCGGGCTGCTGTTCAAGAGGAACGCGTCGATCTCCGGCGCCGAGGTCGGGTGCCAGGGCGAGGTCGGCTCGGCGTGCTCGATGGCCGCGGCCGGGTTCGCCGAGCTCCTCGGCTGTTCCCCCGAGCAGGTCGAGAACGCCGCCGAGATCGGGATCGAGCACAACCTGGGGCTGACCTGCGACCCGGTCGGCGGCCTGGTCCAGATCCCCTGCATCGAGCGCAACGCCGTCGCGTCGGTCAAGGCCATCACCGCGGCACGCATGGCCCGCCGCGGCGACGGCGTCCACCACGTCTCGCTCGACAAGGCCATCAAGACCATGCGGGAGACCGGCGCCGACATGTCGGTCAAGTACAAGGAGACCGCCCGCGGAGGGCTGGCTCTCAACGTCATCGAGTGCTGATCCCGAACCGAACGAGGACCCCGTGACCGATCCGTTCGTCCTGACCCTGAGCTGCCCGAACCGGGCCGGCATCGTGCAGGCCGTGAGCAGCCACCTCGGCGCGTACGGCTGCGACATCGTCGAGCACCAGCAGTTCGACGACGCCGTGAGCGGGCGCCTGTTCATGCGCACCCGGGCGTCGACCGACACCGAGCTCGACACCCTGGCCGCGGGCTTCGCCGACGTCGCCACCGCCTTCGGGATGGAGTACGCCTTCCACCCGCGCCGCGACGTGCGCGTGCTGGTCATGGTGTCGAAGTCGGGACACTGCCTCAACGACCTGATCTTCCGCTGGCGCACCGGCAGCCTCGACGGCGAGCTGGTGGGCGTCATCTCCAACCACGAGGACCTGCGCGCCATGGCCGAGTCCGCCGGCCTGCCGTTCTTCCACGTGCCCGTGTCCCCGGCGACGAAGGCGGACGCCGAGGCCGAGCTGCTCGCCCTCGTCGACGACCTCGATGTCGAGCTCGTCGTGCTCGCCCGCTAAATGCAGATCCTCTCCGACCGGACCTGCGTGGCGCTGCGCGGGCGGGCCATCAACATCCACCACTCCTTTCTGCCCGGCTTCGTGGGCGCGAAGCCCTACCACCAGGCCTACGACCGCGGGGTGAAGCTCGTCGGCGCGACCGCGCACTACGTCACCCCGGACCTCGACGAGGGGCCGATCATCGAGCAGGAGGTGGTCCGCATCGACCACTCCTACGACCCCGAGGCCCTGCAGACCGTCGGGCGCGACGCCGAGGCGCTGGCGCTCTCGCGGGCCGTGCGCTGGCACTGCCAGCGGCGGGTGCTCGTGGACGGGCACCGCACGGTGGTGTTCCGCTAGAGGGGCCTTCCGCCAGAGGGTGTTCCGCTAGGTCTCGCCCCGGTACCCGAGCTTCGCCGACAGCTCGGCGGCACCCTCGCGGAGCTCGCCGACGATGGCGCGGGCCCGGCGGCGCGGGAGCCGGTAGGCCGGGCCGGTGGCGCTCAGGGCCGAGCCGACGGTGCCGTCGAAGGAGAAGACCGGCACCCCCACGGCGTGCATCCCGACCTCGAGCTCCTCGAACGAGCGGGCGTGGCCCTCGTCGAGCACGCGGGCGAGCTCGGCGCGCAGGTCGGTGGCGGTGACGATGGTGTCGTCGGTGAACCGCGTGAGCTTCTTGCGCAGCACCTGCCGCCGCTCGTCCTCGGTCATCCACGCGAGCAGCACCTTGCCCGCGGACGAGGCGTGCAGGGGAGTCCGGCGGCCCACCCAGTTCTGCGACGTGATGGCGGCCGTGCCGTCCTCCTGGGCGACCGTGATGCCGGCCTCGCCGTCGTGGACGGCGATGTTGACGGTCTCGCCCAGGCTCTCCGCGAGGCGCTGGCAGATCGGCTGGCCGAGCCGCGCCACGTCGAGGCGGGCCGTGGTGGCCGCGGCGAGCCGCACGATGCCGAAGCTCAGGGTGTACTTGCCCCGCTCGGAGAGCTGCTCGAGCAGGTTGCGGTGCTGCAGCGCGGCGACGAGGCGGGAGGCCGTCGACTTGTGGACGTCGAGCTCGTCGGCGATCTCGGTGATCCCGACCTCGCCGCGGGTGGCCACGAGTTCGAGGATCGAGATCGCGCGGTCGACCGATTGGACCGAGGATGCCTTCTCCGTGGATTCCTCCGGCCCCCGCGTCGCAGACATCATCATATGCTACCTGACAGTAGGTGGAGCTCCGTCACCGCATTCGTCCGTGGATGGGCCGACCTTTCCCCGCAATTCGCGGCGGAATCCCGGGAAATGCGTTCAGTCGGTCGAGTCGCGCCGGATGGCCTGCGCGAGCTCGTTCAGCAGGCCGGTGAGACGGCCGGCGCAGGTCGGGCAGACGCAGTCGCTGCCGTGCACGGAGAGCTCGTCGGTCACGGCGAACGCGTCGCGGTAGCGCGTCGGGCCCGCCGCGGTCGCGAGCGGGTCGGCGTCGTCGGAGGGGCTCCCGGGGGAGACAGGGTGCATGGTGTGATCCTCGTGTCGGTGCTGGTCGGGACGGTGGACGGTCAGTCGGTCTTCTTCTGGACCCAGTCGTGGAACTCGCCGATGTGGTGCTCGCTCGGGACGAGCACGCCGCCGCGCGCGTAGGCGCGGGAGTCCATCGCCACCTGGCAGCGCTCGCAGGCGTCGAAGTCCTGCTGGTTGACCCGGTGGAAGAGCTCCACCGAGCGCTCGATGTCGGCGCCCGAGTCGACCACCTCGGGGAGGTAGAGCCAGTCGCAGCGCACGAGGGTGCGCGTGGGCGAGAGCGGGAACATGCGGTGGAACACGACGTGGTCGGGGACGAGATTGATGAAGACCTGGGGCCGGACGGTGATGGCGTAATAGCGCCGGTCCTGGTCCTCGGCGACGCCGGGAATGCGATCGAGGCCTTCCGAGCCGTCGACGGTGAACCCCGCGACGTCGTCGCCGAATGCGGCACCGTGGCCGACGAAGTACTGCGCGGCGAGGCCGTCGGCGAACTCGGGGAGGACCTCGGTGAGCTCCGGGTGGATCGTCGCGCAGTGGTAGCACTCCATGAAGTTCTCGACGATCTGCTTCCAGTTCGCCGCCACGTCGTACTCGATACGCCGCCCCAGCTTCAGATCGGCCACCTGGTAGCCGACGATCGCGTCGGGGGAGCCCAGCCGCTCGTCGACGTCGGCGACCACCGTGTCCTCGAAGGACGGCGGCTCGTCGGCCAGGCACAGCCAGACGTAGCCGAGCCACTCGCGCACGTGCACGCGGTGGAGGCCGAACTCGACGCGGTCGACGTCCGGCATGTCCCCGATGTTGGGCGCGGCGATGAGCTTGCCGTCGAGGCCGTAGGTCCAGGCGTGGTACGGGCACTGGAAGGACCGGCGGACGGCACCCTTCTCCTCGGTGCACAGCCGTGCGCCGCGGTGGCGGCAGACGTTGAGGTAGGCGTTGACCGCGCCGTCGCGTCCGCGGGCGACGATGACGCTCTCGCGACCGACCTGGACGGTCTCGAAGGCGCCGGCGGCCGGGATGTCGGTGGCGAGCACCGCGCAGAACCAGTGCGTCTCGAAGATCAGCGCCTGCTCGGCCGCGAAGATCGTCGGGTCGGTGTAGTACCGGCCCGGCAGCGTGCCCCGCAGGCTCGTCGGCAACCCCGACACCGTCGGTGCCATCTCTCCAGTGGTCATTGAATCCGTGCTCCTCGGAGTGCGGCAGGGGCGGGGCGACGGCGCCGTGGCGGGGATGGTGCGCGTTTGTTGCGCATGAAACAACGTGGTTCGCAGTACGCAACACACACGGTCCGATCGCCGAGTCGTGTTGTCAAGGGTCCGCGCCGGTGACGTCGGCCCGTCCGTCGACGGATCTCGGGCAGGACGCCTCTTGACAAGCGGTTCCGTCTCTCCCACCGTCACTTGTTGCGGGATGAGCATCGCGTTTCTCATCACGCAACGCACTCCAGCCCGTGGGTGTTCGCTCACCGGTCGTCAGCGACGCCGCTCGACCGGTCGTCCCCCGAGACCTCCCGACCCCGGGCCCGACGGCCACGCGGGGGCGTGAGGACACGCGCGCGCGACCCGCGCGCCACTCCCCAGTACCGCAGGCCGACCAGGAGGCCGCATGAAGACCATCGCGATCGTGGGAGGGTCCGTCGCCGGGGTCCGGTCCGCCGAGGCCCTGCGCGCCGCGGGCTACGACGGACGGCTGGTGCTCGTCGGCGACGACGTGCACCGGCCCTACGACCGGCCGCCGCTGTCGAAGGGATTCCTCGACGGCAGCGTCGACGAGGACGGGATCGGCCTGCTCGACCCGACCGACGACGACGAGCTGGCGCTGGAGCTGCGGCTCGGTGTCACGGCGTCCCGGCTCGACGCCGCGGGCGGGCGCGTCGTGCTCGCGGACGGCTCCGACGTCCGCGCCGACGGCGTCGTCCTCGCCACCGGCGGGCGGGCCCGCCGCCTGCCGGGCACCGAGGGCGTCGAGGGCGTGCACGTCCTGCGGACCCTCGACGACGCCGTGGCGCTCCGGGCGGCCCTGCGCGACGGCGCCCCGCGGGTGGCGATCGTCGGGGCCGGCTTCATCGGCGCCGAGGTGGCGTCGACGTGCCGCGCGCTCGGCCTCGAGGTGACCGTCCTCGACGGCACCGATCTGCCGCTGGCGCCCGCGCTCGGCCGCCGCATCGCCCGCAGCTGCGTCGACCTGCACGCCGCGCACGGCACGTCCCTGCAGGTCGGCGCCGCCGTCGCGGGGCTGGCGACGGTCCCGAGCGGCGAGGGTCGCCGGGTCGTCGGCGTCGAGCTGGGCGACGGGAGCACGGTGAAGGCCGACATCGTGGTGGTGGGCATCGGCATCGTCCCGAACACCGAGTGGCTCGAGGGGTCGGGCGTCGCGCTGGACCGCGGCGTGCGCACCGACACGGGCCTGGTCACCGACCTCCCGACCGTCGTGGCCGTCGGCGACGTCGCCCGCTGGAGCGACGGGGCCGAGGCGCGCACCCACCGCCACGAGCACTGGACCAGCGCGGGGGAGCAGGCCGCCGTCGCGGCGGCCAACCTGCTCGGTGGGCGCGGCAGCGCGACCTTCCGGCCCAGCGGCTACGTGTGGTCCGAGCAGTACGGGCGGATGCTGCAGCTCGCCGGGCACCCGTCCGTCGACGACGAGGTGGAGATCGTCGACGGCGACGTCGCCGACGGCCGGTTCGTCGCGCGCTACACCGACGGCTCCGGGACCACGACCGGCATCTTCGGGATGGGCAACCCGCGCATGTTCGGGCGCTTCCGCCGCACCGAGCTCCGGCGCCCCGCGTAGGGGGCTCCCGGGGGTGGGCTACTCGCCCGGGCGTTCCAGGGGCACGCCGTCCGCCGACACCGGCAGCGGCGGGAGCTCGGCGCTCGAGGTGAGCGGCGCGGCGCCCGCGAGCGGCTGACCGGCGGATTCCCGCAGGAACGCCACGCTGACCACGCCGACCACCCCCGCCGCCACGAGGTAGTAGCCCGGCCAGTCGAGGTTCCCGGTGGCCGTCGTCGCCGCGGCGATGACGGTCGGTGCGGTGCCGGCGAACACCGAGACGGAGACGTTGAACGTCAGGGCCAGGCCGCCGTAGCGCACGAGCGTCGGGAACATCGCCGGCAGCGTCGACGGGGCGACCGCGGCGAAGCACACGAGGCTCGCGCCCATCAGGACGAGGCCCGCGAGCTGACCGCCGAGACCCTGGCGCAGCAGCCAGACCGACGGCAGGCCGAGGACGACCAGCGAGAGGCTCCCGGCGAGCAGCACCGGCCGGCGTCCGACGCGGTCGGAGAGCCGGCCCAGCGAGGTGATGACCGCGAGCATCGCGACCATGACGATCACCTGCAGCAGCGTCGACGTGGCCTTCCCCGTGCCCGTCTCGCCGTGCTCGGCCAGGGTGCTGGTGAGGTAGGTCGGCACGTAGCTGGTCATCACGTAGTTGGCGATGTTCCAGGCCACGATCAGGCCACCGGCCACGACGAGCGCGCGGCGGTGGCGGCGGACGAGGATGTGCAGGGCGCGCCGCAGCGGCATCGTCGCCAGCGCGGGGGAGCGCTCCATGAGCTGCCGGAACGCCGGGGTGTCCTCGAGGCGCAGGCGCAGGTAGATGCCGACGACCCCGAGGGGCAGCGCCAGCAGGAACGGCAGGCGCCAGCCCCAGGCGAGGAGGTCGTCGTCGGGCAGGAGGCCGATGACGGCCGCGCTCACGCCCGCCCCGAGCGTGTAGCCGGTGATGGTGCCGAACTCCAGCCAGCTCCCGAACACGCCGCGACGCGTGTCCGGGGAGTACTCGGCGATCATCGTGAGCGCGCCGGTGTACTCCCCGCCCGCCGAGAACCCCTGCAGCATGCGGATCACCAGCACGAGGACCGGGGCCGCCGCGCCGAGCGCGCCGTGCGTCGGGACGAGCCCGAGCAGCACGGTCGCCACCGCCATGAGGAGCACCGTCATCGAGAGCACGCGGGTGCGGCCGATGCGGTCGCCCAGCGGGCCGAAGACCAGGCCTCCGAGCGGGCGCATGAGGAACGCGGCGGCGAAGGCGCCGAGCGTGTAGACGGTGGCCCACGGGCCCGCGTCGGGGAAGAACACCCTGCTCAGGACCGCGCCGGCCAGGTAGGAGTAGATCCCGAAGTCGTACCACTCGGCGACGTTGCCGATCGCCGCGGCGGCCGTCGCACGCCGCAGGGTGTGCTCGCCCTCGACAGCCCGGGCGACACCGTGGCCCGGAGGCGGTCGCTGCGAGGACATGGGACGCCCATCGTAGCGTGTTCGAAATATCAGTGGAATATCAATGTTCGATGCTCGTCGTGAGACATCTCGTGGCGACGTCGGTCACTGAGGTTGACGGCCGACTTTCGAAGCCTCACCCTGGTGTTGCGGATTACAGGACTCGATGCGCATAGCGCAACAGGAGCTCGACATGATCTACGTGGCGGAGCTGGCCGACATCCCCGTGGGGGAGTCGGTGCGGGTGCAGGGCTCGGTGGCCATCGCGGTCTTCAACGTGGACGGCGATCTCTATGCCATCGACGACACGTGCACCCACCAGGACGCGTCGTTGTCCGACGGCTGGCTCGAGGGCTGCGCGGTCGAGTGCCCGCTGCACGCGGCGTGCTTCGACCTGCGCACGGGTCGCCCCAGCGGCCCGCCGGCGAAGAAGCCGGTGCGCACCCACGAGGTGCACGTCGTCGAGGGCGTCGCCTACGTCCAGGAGACCGTGACGGTGGAGGCCTCCGCCGCGCCCGCGCAGCAGGTGACCGCGGCGTAGACCGCCGTCACGGCTCGCGGCGCTCGGGACGCAGCGCCGTGGTGATCCCCTCGAGCCGGGGGCGCCAGCCCAGGCCGACCAGGGCGCCGACGCCCACCATCACCACGAGCAGGGCCTGCCCGGGGAGCGCGAGCCAGAAGAGCCCGACGACCAGCGCCACGGTCACGAGCACGACGGCGGCTCGCCCGCGCGCCGCCCGTCGACGACGGACACCGGGCCGGCGCATCCGCCGCGCCAGGGAGGGATCGTCGCGGGCGAGCGCCCGTTCGGTCTCCTCGAGCACCGTGCGTTCGTCGTCGTCGAGCATCGCGGGTCCCCCTGGACATCGTCGGCCGTCACGAGACGGTTCGTGCGCCGAGGGCTGCCCGTTCGGCGTGCCGTCGCGCAGGCCCGGCGGGGTGGTCGGGCTCACGCGGTCTTGAGGGTGCCGCGACGGCACGGCGTCCCCTGGGTGCAGCTCGCACCCGGGAGGTCGGAAATGCGCCGCAGCCCCGCCGTCTGGTTCGCCTCGTACGGCATGTCCCTGCTCGGCGCCGGCATCGCCGGCGTCGTGATGCCGCTGCTCGTGCTCGAGCGCACCGGCGACGTGCTCGCGGCCGGCGTGCTCGCGACCGTGACGACGGCGGCCGCGGCGGCGACCGGGCTCCTCTCGGGCCTGCTCGTCGACCGCATCGACCGGCGCGTCGTGGTGGTCGTCTCCGACCTGCTCTCCGCGCTCTCGCTGACCGCGCTCCCGGTGGTGGACGCGCTGTGGGGCCTGGACATGACCGCGTTCCTGGTGCTCGGTCTGATCGGAGCGGTCGTCCGCGTGCCGGGCATGACCGCCCAGGAGTCGGTGCTGCCCGTCCTCGCGCGCCTCGGTGACGTCCGCCCGGGGCGCCTGGACCGCCTGATCGCCACCCGCGAGACCGTCGGCAACGTCCTGCTGCTGGCCGGGCCCGGGCTGGGCGGCCTGCTCGTCGGGCTGTTCGGACCGTCGCCCGCCCTCGTGCTGACCACCGCCGCCACGAGCGTCGCGGCTGCGGTGCTGACGGTCGTGCTCGATCCGCGGGTCGGTGTCGTCGGACCGCGCGACCGCACCCGGCCCGGCGGGGCGGTGCGCCGCGCCGTCACCGACCTCGTCGTCTCCTGGCGGTTCCTCGTCCGCCACCGCCTCGTGCTCGGTGCCACGCTCGTCGGCGCGACCTTCGTCGCCGTCCTGAGCTCCCTGCAGAGCACGCTGATGCCCGCCTACTTCACCGCCGAGGACCTCCCGGCGCTCACCGGGCTGACCCTGAGCGCGATCGCGGCCGGCAGCGTCGCCGGCTCCGCGCTCTACGCCGCCACCACCGGCCGGGTGCGCCGACGCACCTGGTTCGTGATCGGCATGACCGGCACCCTCGTCGGGTTCGTCGCCGTCGGCAGCATGGCCTCGCCGTGGCTGGTCCTCGCCGGTGCGGCGCTGGTCGGGCTCACGAACGCGCCGGCCTCGGCCGTGCTCGGCGTCCTGACGGTCGAGGCCACCCCCGATGCGATGCGCGGCCGGGTGCTCGGCGCGCAGAACACCGTCATGCTCTCCGCGCCCGCCCTGACCAGCGCCCCGCTCGCCGCCGTGGCCGCGACGGCCGGGCTGCCCGCTGCCGGGGTCGTGATCGCCGCGCTCGCCGGCGGCACTGCGATCGTCGCCCTCGTCGTGCCGGCGTTCCGCGCGCTGGACGGTCCGCAGGCGCCGCCGGAGCCCCCCACGGCGGCCGTGCTCGTCTCAGGCGGTGGCGTCGCGACCGCTCCAGAGCCGCCGGCGTGAGGTGTCGATGGTGCTCATCTCCGCGAGCATCGTCGCGAGGTTGTTCTCCAGGTGCTCGCGGACGGCGGCGCGGACCGTCTCCGGATCGCGCGACCGGGCGGCGTCGACGAGCTCGTCGTGGGCGTGGGCGCGGCGGGTCGCGAACGACTCGGGCGCCTCGACGGGATCGAAGACCAGCCGCGTGTAGCGCTCGGAGGCGTCCCAGAGCGGGGCGAGCATGCGCCGGTCCCAGTCGCTCGCAGCCGGTTCGATCATCGCGGCGTGGAACGCGCGGTGCGGCTCCCAGAACGCCTCGCCGAGGACGTCGCCGAACGTCGCGCGGACCATCCCGTCGAGCTCGGCGATCTCGGCGTCGGTGCGGTGCGGTGCCGACAGCGCCGCGAGCTCGGGCTCGACGGTGGTGCGCAGCCGGTAGAGCGCGCGCAGGTCCTCGGCGTCGAGCGGGGTGACCGTCGCGCTACGCGAGGGGCTCAGGGTCACGAGCCCCTGGGCCTCGAGCTGGCGCAGGGCCTCGCGGACCGGGACGTGGCTGACGCCGAGGCGTTCGGTGAGCGCGGGCACGGTGAACGGCTGACCCGGCGGCAGCGCCCCGGACAGGATCGAACGGCGGATCTCGTGCAGCACGAGGTCCACCGCCGACGCCTTGCGCGCCGCCACCGACTGCACGCCCGAGACCCCGTCCACCGTCACGGCGAGCAGCCTAGCGCAGATTGACATCTTATAAGTTAGCGCCCTAGCGTCGTGGTGGCCCGCGTCACGCCGCCGTGACCACCGACCCGGAGGTGCCCATGTCCTCGCCGTCGACACCAGGCTGTTCCCTCGACCGCCCCGGGACGTCCGACGAGGCGCGTGCCCTACGGGCGGACCTGGTGGGACGGGCCCGCGAGATCGTCCCGGTGCTCGCCCGCAACGCACCCCGCACCGAGGCCGAGCGGCGGGTGGTCGAGGAGAACATCGCCCTGATCGACGAGGCCGGCCTCTTCTCGATCACGCGGCCGAGGCGGCTCGGCGGGCTCGAGACCGACATCCGCACGAAGCTCGAGGTGTCCCGCGAGCTCGCCCGCGGCTGCGGCTCGACCGCCTGGGCGACGACGCTCATGAACGTCTGCGCGTTCTTCGCGGGCCTGTTCCCCGACCAGGCGCAGCGCGACGTGCTCGAGGGCTCGCCCGGCAACCGCATCGCCGGGGTGCTCGCGCCCACGGCGGAGGCGACACGCGTCGACGGCGGCTACCGGCTGACCGGCTCCTGGGGCTGGGCGTCGGGCTGCCTGCACGCGCAGTGGGCCGTGGTCGGGTTCCCCGTGCCGGACGAGCACGGCGAGGTCGTCGACCAGGGCCTGGCGCTGGTGCCGATGACCGACCTGTCGATCGAGGACACCTGGTTCGTCGCCGGCATGCGCGGCACCGGCTCGAACACGCTGGTCGCGCGCGACGTCCTGGTGCCCGACCACCGGGTCATCTCGATCCCGGCCGCGATCGGCGGGCGCTACGCCACCGAGCACACCGACGAGGCGCTCTACCGGTCGGCGTTCATCCCGGTCGCCGCCATCGTGCTCGCCGGCCCGCAGCTCGGCCTGGCCCAGGCGGCCCTGGACCTGGTGCTCGAGAAGGCGCCGAAGCGCGGCATCTCCTACACGTTCTACGACACCCAGACCGAGGCGCCGACCGTGCAGCTCGCGGTGGCGAAGGCGGCCTCCCTCATCGACGCGGCGCACCTGTTCGCCTACCGCGCGGCCGCCGACATCGACCAGGCGGCCGTCGACGGCGTCTACCCCGACTACGCCGCCCGGGCGCGGGTCCGGATGGACACCGGGGCCGCCATCGAGAACGCCCGCGAGGCGATCCGCACGCTGGTCTCGGCGCACGGAGCGGGCTCGTTCGCCGAGGTCAGCCCGATGCAGCGGATCTGGCGCGATTCCGAGGTCGCCTCCCGGCACGCCGTCATCAGCCCAGCCATCTCGTCGGAGGTCTACGGCCGGGCGCTGCTCGGCCTGACCGACGGCGTGACGGCTCTCGTCTAGAGCCTCTGGAGAAGGAAGGACACACGTGCGCATCGCGAATCACGCGGGCCGGCTGGCCCTGGTGGAGCCCGACGCCGAGTCGTCGGGGGGCCTGCGTGGTCTCGACGTGGAGCGGGCCAGCGACGGCCGTTTCGCCGCCGACCCGCAGACCGTCTACGACCGGTGGGCCGAGTTCCGGGAGTGGGCCGACGCGGCGGACCTCGCCGCCGCCGTGCCGCTCGGCCCGGGCGCCCTCGGCCCGGTCGCCCCGCGGCCTCCGCAGGTGTTCGCCGTGGGGCTGAACTACCGCGACCACGCCGCCGAGTCGGGCATGGAGCTGCCGACCACGCCGCTGGTGTTCACCAAGTACGCGTCGAGCTTCACCGGACCCCAGGGCGACGTCCGGCTCTCGCCCGGCAACGTCGACTGGGAGGTCGAGCTCGTCGCCGTCATCGGCACGGGCGGCCACCACATCCCGGCGGCGCAGGGGTGGGACCACGTCGCCGGGCTGACCGTCGGCCAGGACATCTCCGACCGCGTCACCCAGTTCGCCGCGCCGCCCCCGCAGTTCGGGATGGGCAAGTCGTACCCCGGGTTCTCACCCATGGGTCCGGCCCTCGTCAGCGTCGACGAGCTCCGCGCGGCGGGCCTCGACCCCGACGACCTGGAGCTGGGCTGCCTCGTCAACGGCGAGAGCGTCCAGAAGGGCCGCACCGGGGCGATGATCTTCTCGGTCCCGGACCTGGTCGCCGAGCTCTCGGCGATCGTCACGCTGCTGCCCGGCGACGTCGTCTTCACCGGCACCCCGGCCGGCATCGGCGCCGGGCGGACCCCGCCGCGCTTCCTCGGCGACGGCGACGAGCTCGTCACCTGGTGCGCCGGCATCGGTCAGATGCAGCACCGCTTCGTGACCGCCGAGAACCCGAGTGGGAGCAGGGCATGACGATCCTCGAGGCCGCGGACCGCGCGGCGACCTTCGTCCCGCACGCCTACCCCGAGCAGACCGTGGACCTCGGCGAGGTCCGCATGAACTACGCCGTCGCCGGCGACCCGTCGCTACCCGCGCTGCTGCTGATCCCTGGGCAGTCCGAGTCGTGGTGGGGCTACGAGCCGGCGATGCCGCTGCTCGCCGAGCACTTCCACGTGCACGCCGTCGACCTGCGCGGGCAGGGACGGTCGACGTGGACGCCGGGCCGCTACACGATCGACAACTTCGGCAACGACCTCGTCCGCTTCATCGACCTGGTGATCGGGCGGGAGACGCTGGTCAGCGGGATGTCCTCCGGCGGGATCCTCTCGGCCTGGCTCTCGGCGTACGCGAAGCCCGGCCAGATCCGCGCCGCGGTCTGGGAGGACCCGCCGCTGTTCTCCAGCCAGACCACGCCGGCGATCGGGCAGAGCATCCACCAGGCCATCGGGCCGGTCTTCGCGGCGTGGAACAAGTGGCTCGGCGACCAGTGGTCGATCGGCGACTGGACGGGGCTCATGCGGGCGTTCCCGGCCGAGATCCCGGTGCCGATGTTGGTCCACCTGGCCGCGATGATCCCGCCGGACCCCGATGCCGATCCCGCGGCGGGCCCCGCCGACGGCCCGCCGCAGAACCTGCGGGAGTACGACCCGGAGTGGGGCCGGGCGTTCGTCTCCGGCACCGCGACCGCGTCGTGCGACCACGTGACGATGCTCGAGCAGGTCCGCGTCCCGGTGCTGCTGACGCACCACTTCCGCAGCGTCGACGCCGCGACGGGCCGCCTCGTCGGGGCGTCGTCCGACGACCAGGCCCGACGCGCTCGGGAGATCGTCACCGCCGCCGGCGCGCGGATCGAGTACCGCGACTTCCCGGACGCGCCGCACTCGATGCACGAGCACCTGCCGAAGCAGTACGTCGAGGCCGTCCTCGACTTCGTCGCGACCCTCGACCGATAGGAGACATCATGGCCGGAGAGCACCTGCAGGCCCCGATCATCCCGCCGAAGCTGCACCACGCCACGTTCCTGACGCTGGAGCTGGACGAGATGGTCCGCTGGTACGGCCTGGTCTGCGGGCTGTACCCCGTCCACTACGCCGAGAGCGCGGCCTGGCTGACCAATGACGAGGCCAACCACCGCATCGCGCTCATCGCCCACCCCGCCGTGCACCGCCCGGTGGACAAGCCGACCAGCGCCGGCCTCCACCACACGGCCTTCGAGTACGGCTCGTTCGGCCAGTGGCTCGACAACTACGAGCGGCTGCGCGACCACGGCATCACGCCGTTCATGTGCCTCGACCACGGCATCACGATGTCGATGTACTACGCCGACCCCGAGGGCAACGGCGTCGAGATCCAGTTCGACGCCTTCGGCGACTGGGCGGTCTCCAAGGAGTGGATCTGGGCGTCGCGCGAGTTCGCCGAGAACCCCATCGGCGAGTGGTTCGACCCCGACAAGCTCGTCGAGGCCCGGGCGCAAGGCGTGTCCCAGAGCGAAATCCACGAGGGGGCGCGCGCCGGGAAGTACCGGCCGGAGGTCGTGCCCGCCGACATCCTGCTGCCCGAGGTCTACTAGGCCGTGCGCTCCACCCAGGTGCTCGTCGCCGGCGGCGGCCCGGTCGGGCTTGCGGCCGCGGTGGAGCTCGGCCGGCGCGGCGTCGAGTGCCTCGTGGTCGAGCCGCGCGCGACGGTGTCGCACGCCCGGCCCCGGTGCAAGACGGTCAATGTGCGCACGATGGAGCACCTGCGCCGGTGGGGGATCGCCGACCGGTTGCGCGACCGGGCCCCGCTGCCGCGCGGGTTCTCCACGGACGTCGTGTTCTGCACGTCGCTGGTGGGCCGCGAGCTCTCGCGCTTCACCGGGGTGCTCGGCCTCGCGGCGCAGGGCGACCGCTTCCCGGAGGTCGGCCAGCAGGCGCCGCAGTACGTCCTCGAGGAGCTGCTCCGGGAGGTCGTCCTCGGGCTCGACACGGTGACGCTCGCGCTGGGCTCCCGCGTCACCGGGCTGGTGCAGGACGCGGACGGGGTGACGGTGCGCCTGGACGACGGCGAGTCGGTCCGGGCCGACCACGTCCTCGGGTGCGACGGGCCGCGCAGCGCGGTACGCGAGCTCGTCGGCGCGGACTACGTGGGCGAGCACGCGCTGCGCCCGAACTTCGGGATGGTCTTCCGGGCGCCCGGCCTCGCCGAGCGCGTGCCGCACGGGCCGGCGGTGCAGTACTGGACGGTCAACCCGGAGGCGCCCGCGCTGCTCGGCCCGCTCGATCCGGCCGACGGCACCTGGTGGGTCATCGCGTTCGGCGTCGACCGCGCGACCGGCGAGCGCGACGGCGCGGCGTTGGTCGACGCGGCGGCGGGCGCGCCCGTCGGCGCCGAGGTGCTCTCCACCGACCCGTGGACGGCGCGCATGCAGCTCGTCGACCGGGCGCGCGTGGGGCGGGTGTTCCTCGCCGGGGACGCCGCCCACCTCAACCCGCCGTTCGGCGGGCACGGGCTCAACACCGGGATCGGCGACGCCGTCGACCTGGGCTGGAAGCTCGCCGCCGTCCTGCAGGGGTGGGGCGGGCCGGGGCTGCTCGAGAGCTACGAGGCCGAGCGGCGCCCCGTCCAGGACCGCGTCGTGAAGGCCGCGAGCGAGAACATGCGGACGCTGTCCGGCGACCTCGTCGCCGACGACCTCGAGGCGGACACCCCGGCCGGGGACACCGCCCGCCGGCTCGCCCACCAGCGGATCCAGGACGCGAAGAGCGCCGAGTTCCACGCGCTCGACCTCGTCCTCGACGTCGGGGTGGCGGGCTCGCCGGTGGTGGCCGACGGGGCGGGCGACCGGCTGCGCCACGCCTGGCTGCCCGACGGCCGGTCGCTCTACGACGTCCTCGGCGCGGGGTTCACGCTGCTGACGCCCCCCGGCTTCGCGGGCGAGGCGCTGGTCGACGCCTGCGCCCGGCGCGGCGTGCCGCTGGCCGTCGCGCCGCGGCCGTGCGGGGACGAGGCCCTGCTCGTCCGGCCGGACCAGCACGTCGCCTGGCGCGGTGAGCACCCGCCCGCCGACCCGGTGTCGCTGGTGGAGCGCGTCACGGGCTGAGTCGTGGCGGGCTCAGGACTCGGGGGCCGGCGCCACCAGGACGGGCCGGTGGGCGTGGTGGAGCACGGCCATGGCGGTGCTGCCCAGCACCAGCTGGCGCAGCGTCGAGCCTCCCCGCGAGCCGACGACGATCACACCGGCCTTGCGTGCGGCGGCCTCGGCGCCGAGCGCCTCGGCGGTCGCCCGGGGGCCCCACCCGTGCGCGCGCACGGACACGGCGTCCGGCGGGCCGCCCTCCTCGTCCACGGACGCGGTGACGTGGACGTCGATCCGCTCGCGGCCGGGCAGCAGCGCCGCCGCCGCCGCCCCCGCACGGGCCGCGCCCTCGGACCCGTCCTGGGCGATCACCACCGGGCCCGTCGCCGCGCGGGCGCGTTCCCAGCTCAGCAACGGGGGCACGACCAGCACCGGGACGGGGCTGTGGTGCACGGCGAGGTCGGAGACGCTGCCCAGCAGCGCGGACGCCCCGCCGAGGCCGCGCGAGCCGACCACCATCGCGGCGGGCCGCAGCTCGGCGGCGAGGAGGGCGAGCTCGGCGCCCGGGTCGCCGTAGGAGCGGCGGGTGAGCGGCTCCGCCGACCAGCCGGCCGCGCGGGCCAGGGCCGTCCCGTCGGCGGCGACGTGCTCGGCGTCGATGCCGCACTCCCGCAGCATGAGGTCGCCGAGGTCGCCCAGCCGGCCGGTGTGGTGGGTCACCCGCTCGCGCAGCGCCGGGTCGGCGCCGGGTGGCGCCCACACGTTCACGACACGGGCGGCGAGGTCGGGCAGCACGCGCGCGCCGACCGCGATCGCCCGGGACGCCTCCCGCGAGCCGTCGAAGCCGACGAGGACCACGCCGGCGCCACCGTCTGTGCTCATGGCGGCGAGTATGCCGCGCCTCCGGCGTCTCCCCGTTCCGTGTGTGGTGGGCGCACTCCCGCCGCGTGAGGGGCAGACTCGCGCACGGCGTGACGACGACCGAGGAGGAGACGGACGGATGAGCGATCTCGACGTGGACGTCGTGGTGATCGGGGCCGGCCCGGTGGGCGAGAACGTCGCCGACCGCGCCCACCGGCAGGGGCTCTCCGCGGCGATCGTCGAGGACCGGCTGGTCGGGGGCGAGTGCTCCTACTACGCGTGCATCCCGTCGAAGGCGCTGCTGCGCCCGGTCGACCTGCTCGCCGCGGCGCAGCGCGTGCCCGGCGTCGAGGCCGGCCCGATCGACGTCGCGAAGGTCCTGGAGCGCCGCGACCGGTTCGCGGGCCCGGACGACTCCGGGCAGGCCGGCTGGCTCTCCGGCGCCGGCATCACGCTGCTGCGCGGGCGCGGGCGGCTCACCGGCGAGCGCGCCGTCGAGGTCGCCCACCACGACGGCACCACGACCTCGGTCGGTGCCCGGTACGTCGTCGTCGCCACCGGGTCGGTGCCGGCGTTCCCGCCGGTCGACGGCCTGGACACGGTGAACGCCTGGACCAACCAGGAGGCCACCCAGGTCAAGGAGATCCCGGCGTCGCTGCTCATCCTCGGCGGCGGCGTGGTCGGGGTCGAGATGGCGACGGTCTACCAGCGTCTCGGCGCGCAGGTCACGCTCGTCCAGCACGGCGACCGGCTCCTGCCGACCACCGAGCCGGAGGCGGGGCGCCGCGTGCAGGCCGCGCTCGAGGCCGACGGCGTCGACGTGCGGCTCTCCACCTCGATGACCGCGGTCCGCCGCGTCGGCCCGGACGTCGCCGCGACGCTCGGCGACGGTTCGGAGGTGCGCGGCGCCGAGCTGCTCGTGGCCGCCGGGCGCCGGCCCGCGACCTCCGACATCGGGCTCGACACGGTCGGGCTCGAGCCCGGCACCCACCTCGCGGCCGACGACGCGACGACGGTGCTCGACGACTGGCTCTACGCGGTCGGCGACGCCTCCACCGGCGCTCAGCTCACGCACATGGGCAAGTACCAGGCGCGGATCTGCGGCGACGTGATCGTCGCCCGCTCGCGCGGCCAGGAGCTCGGCGGCCGGTACTCCCACCACGCCACCACGGCCGAGCACACCGCCGTCCCGCAGGTGATCTTCACCGACCCGCAGGTGGCGTCGGTGGGTCACACCGAGGCGTCGGCGCGCAAGGCCGGATTGCCGGTGCGCGCGGTGAGCTACGAGATCGGCAACGTCGCCGGCGCCGCGCTGCAGGCCGACGGGTACGACGGCGTCGCCACGCTCGTCGTCGACACCGACCGCGGCGTGATCGTCGGCGCGACCTTCGTCGGGCAGGACGTCGCGGACATGGTGCACGCGGCGACGATCGCTGTCGTCGGCGAGGTGCCGCTGGAGCGCCTCTGGCACGCCGTGCCCTCGTTCCCGACCATGAGCGAGGTCTGGCTGCGCCTGCTCGAGACCTACGGGCTGTAGGGGAGCCGGGATCCGTGATCTTCATCGTGATCAGCATCGACGTCCGTCCGGACCGGCGCGACGCCTTCCTCGAGGGCATCCGGCGCTACAGCGCCCGGGTCCGCGAGGAGCCCGGCAACCTGCACTTCACGTGCTACGAGAGCGTCGAGGGCGGCGACGAGTACGTCGTGGTGGCGAACTACCGCGACCAGGCCGCCGGCGAGGCCCACGTGTCCTCGGCCCACGCCCAGTGGTTCTTCGGCTGGCTCCCGTCGGTGGTCGCGCGCGTCCCGAAGATCGTCTACCAGGAACTGCCCGCGGGCGTGGACTGGTCGGAGATGGGCGAGGTCGCCGCGCACATGTGAGTGCCGCTCGTAGGCTCACGGCATGTCGTCCCCGACGCCGTCCGAGCCCCCTGCAGACCTGCGTGCCGCGGTGGACGCCGTGCTCCCCGACGCCCGCGCCGACCTCGAGGCGCTGGTGCGCATCCCGAGCATCTGGGCCGACCCGGCCCACGCCGAGGACACCCGCCGCTCGGCCGACGCGGTCGCCACCCTCGCCCGGGGGGCCGGGGCGCAGCGCGTCGACGTCATCGCCGCCGAGGGCGGGGCGCCGGCCGTCGTCGCGCACTGGCCCGCCCCCGACGGCGCCCCGACCGTCATGCTCTACGCCCACCACGACGTCCAGCCGACCGGCGGCGACGAGCTGTGGACCACGGCGCCGTTCGAGCCCCACGAGCGCGACGGCCGCCTGTACGGGCGTGGGGCCGCCGACGACAAGGCCGGCGTCATGACCCACCTCGCCACCCTGCGGGCCTTCGACGGCCGGCCGCCGGTGGGCGTGCTGCTGTTCGTCGAGGGCGAGGAGGAGTCCGGGTCGCCGACGCTGCCCGCGCTGCTCGCCGAGCACCGCGACTCCCTCGCGGCCGACGTCATCGTGATCGCCGACGCCGCCAACCCCGCCGTCGACGTCCCCGCGCTCACCACGAGCCTGCGCGGCCTGGCGAACATCGTCGTCGAGGTCTCGATGCTCGAGCGCGCGGTGCACTCCGGGATGTTCGGCGGCCCCGCGGGCGACGCCCTGACCGCCCTGTGTCGCCTGCTCGCGACGCTGCACGACGACAAGGGCGAGGTCGCCGTCGCGGGCCTGACGGTCGGGTCGTCAGAGGCGCCCGACGTCGAGGAGGACACCTTCCGCGGCGACGCCGGCCTGCTCGACGGTGTCGAGCCCCTCGGCACCGGGACGATCACCGAGCGCCTCGCCCACAAGCCGGCGATCGCCGTGCTCGGCATCGACGCGCCGGCCGTGGACGGGTCGGCGAACATCCTGCTGCCGCGCGCCCGCGCGATGGTCAGCGTTCGGCTGGCTCCCGGCGACGAGTCGGGGCGCGCCGTCGAGGCCGTCACCGAGCACCTGCGCCGCCACGTCCCGTGGGGCGCCCACCTCGAGGTCTCCACCCGCGCCAGCGGCGAGCCCTTCGCGCTCGAGGCCACCGGCGACGTCTACGACCTCGCTCGCGAGGCGCTGTCCGCCGCGTTCGGCCACGGCACGGTCGAGATGGGCATGGGCGGCACGATCCCGTTCATCGCCGAGTTCGCGCGGACCTTCCCCGGCGCGGCGGTGCTGGTCACCGGCGTGGGCGACCCGGCCAGCCGCTGGCACGGCGTCGACGAGAGCCTCGACCTGGGGATGTTCGGGCGCTGCGTGCTCGCCGAGGCGATGCTGCTGCGCTCCCTGTCGCCCGGCACCCGCTGAAGGGTCAGCCGGCGGCCGTGACGACGCCGGTGACGGGGCCCAGCGCGATCGTCCGACCTCGGGGTCCCGGGGCCCGGGCGGTGATGGTGACCTCGTCCCCGTCGGCGAGGAAGCTGCGGAGGCTCCCGTCGGGGAGCGTGAGCGGCTCACGGCCGCCCCAGCTCAGCTCGAGCAGCGACCCGTACTCGTCGGGCGCCGGACCGCTGACCGTCCCGCTGGCGAAGAGATCGCCGGGTCGCGTCGGCGCCCCGTTGGACGTCAGGTGGGCGAGCTGCTGGGCGGCGGTCCAGTAGGTGGTCCGGAACGGCGGACGGGAGATCACGTGCCCGTTGAGACGGACCTCGAGGGCGAGGTCCAGGGCGGCGTCCCCGGGGTCGACGAGGTGGGGCAGCAGGGGCACGTCCCGCGGGGGTGGGTCGAGGCGCGCGTGCTCGAGCGCCGCCCACGGCACCACCCACGCCGAGATCGACGTCGCGAACGACTTGCCGAGGAACGGGCCCAGCGGCACGTACTCCCAGGCCTGCACGTCGCGGGCGGACCAGTCGTTCACCAGCACCACCCCGAAGAGGTGGTCGGCGGCCTCGCCGACCGGGATCGGCTCCCCGAGCGCGCTGTGCCCGCCGATCACGAACCCGACCTCGGCCTCGATGTCGAGGCGCTCGGTCGGCCCGTACGTCGGCGGCCCGTCGTCGGTCCGGCGCTGCCCGTTCGGCCGGCGCACGGGCGTGCCCGAGACGACGACCGACCCGGCCCGCCCGTGGTAGGCGACGGGCAGGTGCTTCCAGTTCGGCGCCAGGGTGGGCGACCCGGGGCGCAGGATCCGGCCGACGTTCGTGGCGTGGTGCTCGCTCGCGTAGAAGTCGACGTAGTCGCCGACGGTGAAGGGCAGGTGCATCGTCACCGCGTCGCGCCGGTGGTGCAGGGGTCGCGGCGAGCGGACGGTCCGCCACCCGGGAGATCCCAGCCAGCCGGTGAGGGCCTCGCGCACCCGACGCCACAGCGCCGGGGTCCCGGCGAGCAGCGGGTCCAGCGAGGGCACGTCGAGGACGTCGACCAGCGGCGACCCGTGGGCCGCGGCGAGGGCGCCGACGTCGATCACTTCGTCGCCGAGGGCCACGCCGAGCCGGCGGCCGTCGCCGGCGTCGACGACGCCGTAGGGCAGGTTGTCGAGGCCCCAGCCGTCGTCCGGGGTCACCGCGCCGGTCCGCGACCCGCCCACGTCCAGGCGTAGCGCCCGTCGTCGGACGCGACCCCGCCCTCGCCCAGCTCGAGGGGACGGAACGTGTCGACCATGACCGCGAGCTCGTCGAACGACTCCGCACCGAGGGATCGCTCGACGGCGCCCGGCTGCGGCCCGTGCGAGTGGCCGCCGGGGTGCAGGCTCACCGAGCCCTGCCCGATGCCCGAGCCCTTCCGGGCCTCGTAGTTCCCGCCGCAGTAGAACATGACCTCGTCGGAGTCGACGTTGGAGTGGTAGTAGGGCACCGGCACCGACAGCGGGTGGTAGTCGACCTTGCGGGGCACGAAGTTGCAGATCACGAAGCCGGCGCCCTCGAAGACCTGGTGCACCGGCGGGGGCTGGTGCACCCGTCCGGTGATCGGCTCGAAGTCGGCCACGGCGAACGTGTACGGGTAGAGGCAGCCGTCCCAGCCGACGACGTCGAACGGGTGGGTCGGCACGACGTAGCGGGTGCCGGTGACGCCGCCGCGGGAGTCGCGGTGCTTGACGAACACCTCCACGTCCGCGTGGAGCTCGTCGGCGACCAGCGGCCCGTCCGGCCCCTGGATGTCGCGCTCGCAGTAGGGCGCCGTCTCGAGGAACTGGCCGTAGCGCGACAGGTACCGGGCGGGTGGCGCGATGTGCGAGTTGGCCTCGATCACGTAGCAGCGCAGCGGCTCGTCGCCGCGCGGGAGCCAGCGGTGGGTGGTCGCACGGGGCAGGAGCACGTAGTCGCCGCCGGTGACCGGGAGCGTGCCGAAGACCGTCTCGACCACGCCCTGCCCGGACTCGACGTAGACGCACTCGTCGCCGACCGCATTGCGGTAGAGCGGCGACGTCTCCCCGGCCACGACGTAGGAGATGCGGACGTCCGCGTTCCCGAGCACGAGCCGCCGGCTCGTCACGGGGTCGGCGGCCTTCCACTCCTGACCGGGGAAGAGGCCGTGCAGCTCGAGGTGCCGCGGCAGCAGCGGCTGGTTCGTCGTCGTGGTGAGGTCGCCGGGCGTCCACGGGGTCGCATCGACGATCGCCGAGGGGATCGCGAGGTGGTAGAGGATCGAGGAGTCCGAGCTGAAGCCCTCCTCGCCCATGACCTCCTCGGCGTGCAGGGCTCCGGAGGCGTGCCGGTGCTGGGTGTGGCGCTTCGGGGGCACGTCCCCGACCCGTTGGTAGTACATGTGCTCCTCCTGGTCACCAGCGCAGCGGCAGACGCGTCAGGCCGTTGATGAAGTTCGACGTCAGCCGCCGCGGGGCGCCGTCGAGCTCGACCTCGGGCAACAGGTCGAGGAACGCGGTGAAGAACTCCCGCATCTGCAGGCGCGCGAACTGCGCGCCCAGGCAGAGGTGCGGGCCCTGGCCGAACGCGAGGTGGTCGCAGGGGTCGCGGGCGACGTCGAAGCGGAACGGGTCGGCGAAGTGGCGTTCGTCGTGGTGCGCGGACACGTGGTAGACGACGACCTTGTCGCCCGCCGCGATCTCGACCCCGCCCAGCGTCGTGTCCCGCGCCGCGGTGCGACGGAAGGTCAGCACCGGCGGGTGCCAGCGCAGCATCTCCTCGAGCGCGCCCGGCAGCAACGAGCGGTCCTCGCGAAGGCGGCGGTACTGCCCGGGGTGCTCGACGAGCGCCAGGACGCCGCCGGGCAGCGCGGAGCGCACGGTGTCGTTGCCGGCGATCGTGAGCAGGAAGAAGAACATCTGCAGCTCGGTGTCGTCGAGCGACTCGCCGTCGACCCGGGCCTCGACGAGCGCGGTCATGACGTCGTCGGCGGGGTGGCGACGCTTGTGGTCGGCCAGCTCGCCCGCGTAGGCGAACATCTCGGCGAGCATCGCCGGCGACCGCGGGTTCACCGGCCGCCCACGCTCGTCGCGGACGACCTGCGCGTGCTCGTCGTCCTGGTAGCCGATCACGCGGTTGGTCCACTCGAGCAGCAGGTGCCGGTCGGACCCGGGGACGCCCATGAGCTCGGCGAGGTTGGCCAGCGGGAAGTCGTCGGTGACCTGGCGGGGCAGATCGCACGCCCCGGCGCCGGCCACGTCCGCCAGCAGGCCGCGAGCACGGGCGGCGACGTCGTCGGTGAAGCGCTGGAGGCGCCGGCGCGTGAACGCGGCCGTCACGAGCTTCCGGAGCCGCTGGTGCTCCGGCGGGTCCATGTTGAGGATCATGCGGCGGAGGAACGGCAGGTCCTCGGGCTCGGGATCGCGGATCTGGGTCGCGCCCCGCGCGGAGCTGAAGACCTCCGGGGTGCGCAGGACGTACCGGACGTCGTCGTAGCGCGTGACGGCCCAGAAGCCGGGGCCCGCGGGCCAGTCGCCGACGGCGTGCTCGTCCTGCCAGGCGACCGGCCGCTCGTCCCGCAGCCGCCGCAGCGCCTCGTGCGGCACCCCGCGGGCGAAGACCGTCGGATCGAAGACGTCGTCCTCCGCACCCAGGCGCGTCATCGTCGACCTCCCGTGAAGGGTCTACCACGGGGACGAGGGCTGCTACCAGGGTCGCGGTCGGAGCCTGCTCACCGGCACCGGCAGGGCCGTTCGGCGCTCGCCGGGGGCCGTCGCGGAGGGCTACGTTCCGCTCCTGATCGCTCGACGCGAGGAGCACCGGGATGTCCCAGCCGGCGACCGCTGACGACCTGGCCCTGATCGACGCGTACTGGCGGGCGGCGAACTACCTCTCCGTCGGGCAGATCTACCTGCTGGACAACCCGCTGCTGCGGGAACCGCTGCGCCCGGAGCACGTCAAGCCGCGGCTGCTGGGCCACTGGGGCACGACCCCGGGCCTCAACCTCCTCTACGCGCACATGAACCGGGCGATCCGGCAGCGGGACCTGGACACGCTCTACGTGACCGGGCCCGGGCACGGCGGGCCGGGGCTCGTCGCGAACGCGTACCTGGAGGGCACCTACAGCGAGGTCTACTCGAGCCTCGGCGAGGACGTCGACGGGATGCGGGCGCTGTTCCGGCAGTTCTCCTTCCCGGGCGGCATCCCCAGCCACGTCGCGCCGGAGACGCCGGGCTCGATCCACGAGGGCGGCGAGCTCGGCTACGCGCTCGTGCACGCCTACGGCGCGGTGTTCGACAACCCGGACCTGCTGGCGCTGTGCGTGGTCGGCGACGGTGAGGCGGAGACCGGGCCGCTCGCCGCGAGCTGGCACTCGAACAAGTTCCTCGACCCGCGCCGCGACGGCGTCGTGCTGCCCGTGCTGCACCTCAACGGCTACAAGATCGCCAACCCGACGGTGCTCGCCCGCATCCCCGACGACGAGCTCGCGTCGCTGCTGCGCGGCTACGGCCACACGCCGCACTTCGTCGTCGGCGACGAGCCGTCCGCCGTGCACCAGGAGCTGGCCGCCACCCTCGACACCGTCCTGGACGACATCGCCGCCATCAAGGCCGATCCGGGCTCCACGCGCCCCGCCTGGCCGATGATCGTGCTGCGGACGCCCAAGGGCTGGACGGGGCCGAAGGAGGTCGACGGGAAGCAGGTGGAGGGCACCTTCCGCTCCCACCAGGTCCCGCTCGCCGGAACGCGCACCGACCGCCGGCACCGGGCCCAGCTCGAGGAGTGGATGCGCAGCTACCGGCCCGAGGAGCTCTTCGACGCCGAGGGCCGCCTCGTCCCGGAGCTCCGCGCGCTCGCGCCCGAGGGGGATCGGCGGATGAGCGCCAACCCGCACGCCAACGGCGGCCGCCTCCTCCGGGACCTCGCGATGCCGGACTTCCGCGACTACGCCGTCCCGGTGGAGAAGCCGGCCGCGTCGACGAGCGAGGCGACCACCGTCCTGGGCGAGTTCCTCCGGGACATCGTCGCCCGCAACGACGACCGCTTCCGGCTCTTCGGGCCCGACGAGGTCGCGTCCAACCGGCTGCAGGCGGCGTTCGACGTGACGGACCGGGCCTGGAACGCCACCGTGGTCGACGGGGACGACCACCTCGCCCCCGGCGGCCGGGTGATGGAGGTCCTCTCCGAGCACCTGTGCCAGGGCTGGCTCGAGGGCTACCTGCTGACCGGACGGCACGGTCTGTTCACCAGCTACGAGGCGTTCATCCACATCGTCGACTCGATGCTCAACCAGCACGCCAAGTGGCTCAAGACGACGCTCGGCATCCCGTGGCGCGCACCGATCGCGTCCCTGAACTACCTGCTCTCCTCGCACGTCTGGCGTCAGGACCACAACGGGTTCTCGCACCAGGACCCCGGCTTCCTGGACCACGTGATCAACAAGAAGGCGGAGATCGTCCGGGTCTACCTCCCGCCGGACACCAACACGCTGCTGTCGGTGGGCGACCACTGCCTGCGCAGCAGGCACTACATCAACGTGATCGTCGCGGGGAAGCAGCCGCAGCTCACCTACCTGGCGATGGACCAGGCGATCGCCCACTGCATCCGGGGCGTCGGCATCTGGGAGTGGGCCGGGAACACCGAGGGCGAGCCGGACGTCGTCCTCGCCTGCGCCGGAGACATCCCGACCCTGGAGACCCTCGCCGCGGCGAAGCTGCTGCGCGAGCACACCCCGGATCTCAAGGTGCGGGTGGTGAACGTGGTCGACCTGATGCGGCTGCAGCCCGCCAGCGAGCACCCGCACGGCATGTCGGACAGGGACTTCGACGCGCTCTTCACCCCGGACAAGCCGGTGATCTTCGCCTTCCACGGCTACCCGTGGCTCATCCACCGGCTCACCTACTCCCGGAGCAACCACCACAACCTGCACGTCCGTGGCTACAAGGAGGAGGGCACGACGACCACGCCCTTCGACATGGTGATGCTCAACGACCTGGACCGCTTCCACCTCGTCATGGACGTCATCGACCGCGTCCCGGCCCTCGGCAGCAACGCCGCGGTCCTCCGCCAGCGCATGGAGGACGCCCGGCTCGCCGCCCGCCGCTACACCCGCGAGCACGGCGAGGACGACCCGGCGATCTCCGGGTGGACCTGGGAGTGAGCCGGGTCCTCGTCGTCAACGCCGGCTCGTCCAGCCTCAAGCTGCGCCTGCTCGGCGGGGACGACACCGTCGAGCAGGCGGCGGACGTGGAGGCGGGGCCGGACGGTGTGGCCGGCGACGACCTGACGGCCCTGCTCGACGGCTGGGCGACGCCCGACGCGGTGGGCCACCGGGTCGTCCACGGCGGCACCCGGTTCACCCGGCCCACCGTGATCGACGCGCAGGTCCGGCACGCCCTGGAGGAGCTCGGCTCCCTCGCGCCGCTGCACCAGCCGAAGTCCCTCGCCGGGCTCGACGCCGTGTCCCGGCTCCTGCCGGACGTGCCCGCGGTCGCCTGCTTCGACACCGCCTTCCACGCCACGATCCCGGACGCCGCCGCGACCTACGCCGTCCCGGCGCAGTGGCGCGAGCGCTACGCGATCCGCCGGTACGGCTTCCACGGGCTCTCCCACGGCTACTGCGCCGGACGGGTGGCCGATCTGACGGGGCGGACCGACCAGCGGGTGGTCACCTGCCACCTCGGCGCCGGAGCGTCCCTCGCCGCGGTGGTGGACGGCCGCAGCGTCGACACGACCATGGGGTTCACCCCGCTCGAGGGCCTGGTCATGGCCACCCGCTCCGGGAGCGTGGACCCCGGACTCGTCCTCTGGCTGGAGGAGCACGAGGGCCTCGCCCCGCACGAGATCGCGACGGCGCTGGAGTCACGGTCCGGGCTGTCGGCGCTCGCCGGGACGGCGGACATGCGCGCGATCGTCGCCGCGGTCGCGCGGGACGAGCCGGCCGCGACGCTCGCGCTCGAGGTCTACCTGCACCGCCTGGTGGGCGGCATCGCCTCGATGGCCGCCGCAGCCGGCGGCCTCGACGTCCTGGCGTTCACCGGCGGGGTGGGGGAGAGGGCGCCCCTCGTGCGGCGCCGCGCGGCCGAGCGGCTCGCCTTCCTCGGCGTGGACGTCGACGAGGCGAGGAACGACACCGCCGACGGCGACACCGACATCGGCGCCGCGGGCGCCCCGGTGGCGTCGTTCGTGGTGGCCGCCCGCGAGGACCTGGCGATCGCCGCGGGCACCCGCGCCGCGCTCGTCGGCTGAGTCCCCGTGGCGCGGACCGATCAGGTTCCCGCCCCCCGCCCGTCGGTACCTGTGGGATCGACCCACGGGAGGGGCACCATGCGGAAACTGATCTACGGCATGAACGTGACACTGGACGGCTACATCGCCGCGACCGGCGACGATCTCGGCTGGAGCGGGGGAGACGGACCGGACTCGTCGCCGGGCGACGAGTTCTTCCGGTGGTGGTCCGACCGGGTGGAGGCGACGGGCCTGGCGCTCTACGGACGCAAGCTGTGGGAGGCCATGAGCTCCTCCTGGACGACGGCCGACGAGCAGCCGGACGCCACACCGGCGGTGATCGAGTTCGCGCGACGCTGGCGGGACATGCCGAAGGTGGTGTTCTCCTCGACGATCGACGAGGTCGACGGGAACACCCGGCTGGTCACCGGCGACGCGGTCGCCGAGATCACCCGGCTCAAGGCCGAGGACGGCGGCCCCATGGACATCTGCGGGGCGACGCTCGCGGGAGCAGCGATGCGGTCCGGGCTGATCGACGAGTACGCGATCGTCACCCACCCGGTCCTCGTGGGTGGCGGCACGCCGTTCTTCACGACCCTGGACAGCTGGGTGGACCTGGACCTGGTCGAGACGCGGACGTTCCCCGGCGGGGTGCTGCTGACCCGGTACGAGACGAGGAGATGATCACAGCGTCGCGGGCAGTCCCAGCCACGGCTGGTCGGCGGCGTCGAACCCGAGGAGCTCGGCGATCCTCCCGTCGACGACGTGCAGGACCGCGAGGGCGAACAACCGGTACTCCGGGTCGTCGGGCGCGCGGAGGTACAGCACGGCGGCGGGCATGTGGTTGACCGTCGTGGTGGTACCGCGCCAGTCGTCGTGGCCGCGCTCGAAGAGTCCGCCGGAGACCCAGCCGTCCACCGCGTCCTCGGCCGTCATGAGCACGGGGCCCAGCTCGGGCAGCATCGCGAAGCGCAGGTCCTCGCGCAGCAGGGCCGTCAGCCCGTCGAGGTCGTTGCGCTCGTGGGCGTCGATGTACGACCGCACCACGGCGCGCTCGTCGTCGGACAGCTCGTGGGTGGCGGGGCTGCGCCAGTCGAGGCGGCGGTCGGGCAGCTGCTCGCGCATCGTCACGCGGGCCCGCTGCAGCGCGCTGGTCACCGAGGCGACGGTCAGGTCGAGGGCGTCGGCGGCCGTCGACGCCGGCCAGCCGAGGACGTCGCGCAGGACGAGCACCGCCCGCTGCCGCGGCGGCAGGTGCTGGACGGCGACGATGAACGCCAGCTCGATCGTCTCCCGCGCCACCACCGATTCCTGCGGGTCCTCGGGGAGCATCCGGTCGGGGTAGGGCTGCAGGTACAGCAGCTCGGAGGCGGGGTCCGCCAGCTCGGACGGGACGGGTGTGCGGTCGTTGCGCTTCTCCAGGAAGTCGAGGCAGGCGTTCGTCGCGATCCGGTACAGCCAGGTCCGCAGCGCGGCGCGGCCCTGGAACGACTCCCGTTTGTTCCACGCCCGCAGGAACGTCTCCTGCGTCAGGTCCTGGGCGTCCTCGTAGTTCGCGAGCATCCGGTAGCAGTGCACCTGCAGCTCACGCCGGTGGCGCTCCGTGAGGGACGCGAACCGCGCCGTGTCGCCCGAGCGGATCGCCGCGAGCACCGCGGCCTCGTCGGCGCCCGATGGTGCGGCGTCGGTCATGGTCGTCGATCCTTCCACCGGGGTCAGGGGCTACGAGGACCGACGACGGGGCGGCCGATTCCTGATCGGCCTCGGGGTCACTCCCGGGGAGACGCCACACCCGTGGTCTCGACGCCCCGGCGCCGCGCCAGCGCCAGCACGGCGGTCACGGAGACCACCATCCCAAGCGCCGAGAGGACGAACACCCCGGCTCCGACCTCGGTGTAGTCGGCGATGGAGCCGGTCGCGCCGTAGGCGGCCGAGACGACCCAGCTGACGGCGTTGTGGACCATGTGCAGAGCCAGGGCCGCCTCGAGGCCGCCGGTGCGCAGGGTCACGAGCGAGAGCGCGACCGCGAACACCACGAGGTCGGCGAAGCCCCACGCGCTCGCCGTCGCACCCTCGTGGACCAGCGCGAACAGGACAGCACTCACGGCGACGCCGGGCCACGGGCTGCGGACGACGGCGCCGAACGTCTGCACGATCCAGCCCCGGAACAGGTACTCCTCGGCCGCGACCTGGAACGGTGTGAGCACCAGGGCCACGACGGCGACCCCGAGGAACGACGACCAGCCCGCGAAGGTGCCCTCGGTCGGGTCGACGAGCTCGGCCACCAGGCCGGCGAGGACGGACACCGCGAGCGCGGGGACCAGGCACACGGCGAGCCAGCGACCGCGCAGGCGCCCGGTGACCGACGACAGCGTCCCGGGCCGCCGCCGCTCCACGAACCGCACGACCAGCAGCACCGCGGGCAGGGCGGCGGCGACGGTCACCAAGATGACCGCGGCCGACCAGCCGGGGTCGATCGGGAGGGCGTCGGCGCCGAGGGGGATGCCCGCGATCACCGCAGCCAGGCCGGACGTGAACCCGACCACGAGCACGAACAGCAGGCCCACGACGACGACCGACAGCAGCGCCAGAGGACCGTGGTACCAGCGGCGACCCGCCGTGCGGGCGAGGTGGTCGTAGGTCAGCGGGACCGGTGCGACCGAGGGGGCGTCGACGGGGACGTCGTCCTCCGGAGCCGGTGTCGGCGGGGCGGACGAGTGCGTAGCGGTCATGGTGGTCCTCCGGCGAGGTGCAGTGCGGCACGGTGGTGGGCGTGCCGGCCTGCACCCAGGGTCGACCGGTTCTCCGACGCGGTCTGTGGCGTCGCGGCGCGAGTTCCGTGGCCGCACGACAAGCCTTGTGTCACCGGAAGGAGAGGTCCGCGGTCGACCGCGACGGTGGTCGGCGACGTTCTGCAGTCCCCGGCCCGCCCGGTGCCGAGCAGGACACGGGTGGGTCGTGGGCCTCCGGCGACGCGGTCCCGCGTCGGCAGCCGCTGTCAGGCCGGGACGGCGCTCAGTCGGCTCGCGCGCCGTCTCGGTGGGCGACGCCCGTGGAGGGCGCTCGTCGCCCGCGTCGCCGCTCGGGAGGAGGTGGTGATGGCGGCCACTCGGACCCCGGACAGCAACCTGCCGGTGATGTCGCTGTGCCCGCAGGGTGTCCGTTGCCCGAGGACGGTGACGAGAAGGACGGGACGGGACACCTGGCGAGCCGACCGGCTGCCTCACCCGCAGAGTCCGCCAGACACGGAGGCCAGCCCATGCGTGTGCCACTGACCGTCAATGACTTCCTGGATCGGGCGGAGGCCGTCAGCGCGAATGCCGTCGCCGTCGTCGACGAGCCCGTCCAGCCCGGGGCTCCGGTGCGGACGATGACGTACGCCGACCTGCTCATGCGCGTCCGCGCCTGGCAAGCCGGCCTGGACGGGCTCGGCGTCGGCGAGGGCGAGCGGGTCGCCGTGGTGAGCCACAACGCCACCAGGCTGCTCGAACTGATGTACGCGGTGCCGTCCAGCGGGCGGGTCTGCGTCCCCGTGAACTTCCGCCTCCGCGCCGAGGAAGTCGACTACATCGTCCGACAGTCCGGGGCGTCGGCACTGTTCGTCGACCCAGAGCTCGACGAGCCGCTCAAGACGGTTCAGGCTCGGCATCGGTTCGTGCTGGGTGGGGAGACCGACGAGCACGTGATGCGGTTCGATGTCGCGCCCTGCGCATGGTCGGACCCGCAGGAGGACGCGACGGCGACGATCAACTACACCTCGGGAACGACGGCTCGTCCCAAGGGTGTGCAGATCACGCACCGCAACATCTGGGTCAACGCCATGAGCTTCGGCATGCACCTTCGCCTCTGGGAACGCGACGTCTACCTGCACACGCTACCCATGTTCCACGCCAACGGATGGGGATTGCCGTACCCGCTGGCCGGGCTCGGGGCCAAGCAGGTGGTGCTGCGCAAGGTGGCCGGTGCCGAGGTTCTCCGCCGCGTGGACGAGCACGGTGTCACGGTCATGTGCGGAGCCCCCGCTGTGTGGAACGCGGTGCTCGACGCTGCCGCCACGTGGGATGGTGACGTCCCCGGTCGGGGACGCGTACGGATCGTGTGCGCCGGCGCGCCGCCGCCGACGCGGATGATCCAGCGCATCGACGAGGAACTGGGCTGGGAGTTCATCCAGATCTATGGGCTGACCGAGACGTCGCCGATCGTCACCTTCAACCGGACGCGGCCGGCCGACACCGCACTTCCCGCCCGGGAACGCGCACACCGGTTGGGACGCGCCGGTGCACCGGCACTCGGCGTGCAGGTGAAGATCTCGGACGTCGGGGAGGTGCTCGTCCGTTCCAACGTCGTCCTGGACCGCTACTGGGAAAATCCCGACGCCACGTCCGAGGCGCTGGCGAGCGGGTGGTTCCACACCGGCGACGGCGGCTCGATCGACGATGAAGGCCACTTGACGATCTCGGACAGGAAGAAGGATGTGATCATTACCGGCGGGGAGAACGTGTCGTCGATCGAGGTCGAGGACTGCATCTCCCATCTGACCGAGGTCGCCGAAGTGGCCGTGATCGGCGTGCCCGATGAGAGGTGGGGCGAGACGATCAAGGCACTCGTTGTCCGGACCCCCGGCACCGAGATCAGCGAGCAAGACATCGTCGCCCACTGCAAACAACGCCTGGCCGGGTTCAAGGCCCCGACGACGGTCGAGTTCCGCGACGCCATCCCCCGCACGGCGACCGGGAAGGTGCAGAAGTTCCGGCTTCGCGAGCCCTATTGGGCCGGTCACCGACGCGGCGTGAACTGACCGGAGATGCTGGTCAGGCGAGTGATGGGGCGGGCTTGCCGTTCACTGGCGTCGCATCATCGGAGGCCCTCCAGCGCCGCCCGGCGCTCGCCCTCGATCGCCACGGGCTCCTGCGAGCGGCGGTCGACGAACGCGTGCACGAAGTGGCCGGTGAAGAAGAGCGTGCCGTCGCTGCGGCACATCCCGACCTCGAACCGCACGCTCGACCGCCCCAGCTCACCGACCCGCAGGCCGACCGACACCACGTCGGGGAACCCGGCCTGTGCGTGGTACTCGCAGTGGACCTCCTTCACCAGGCCGATGGTGTCGTCCCCCAGCGGGTCGAGGCACCCGTTCTCGATCAGCCACCGGTTCACGACGGTGTCCATGATCGAGTGGTGCACCACGTTGTTCAGGTGGCCGTACATGTCGTTGTCGTTCCAGCGGGTGGTGACGTCCTGCCAGTGCGCGTAGTCGTCGGTCACGCAGGCGATGGTCGGCGGGGAGCCGCCCGCGCAAACCTCAGACGCCGACCCACCCCTCGACGAGCGCTCGCTCCCGATCCGGGTCGAGGCCGGCCGTCAGCTCGGTGCGCCCCTCCGCGCGGAGCTGCGCCAGCACGTCCCGCGCGGTCTCCTCGGCGGGCCGGAACCGCAGCCCCTGCCTGATCGCCCCCGACGCGTCGATCGCGTCCTGCGGGATCTGGTCCTCGGGGAACCAGAGCGGCCGCTGCTCCTCCTCGACGTCCCGCAGGTTCTCGCGCAGGTACCGCTCGCCCGCCCACACCCAGTCGACGTCGCCCGGCGCGCCTCCCGCCGCGCGCAGGCAGGCGTCGAGCACCGCCGAGAGCGGCTGCGCCCGGCCCGGGCCCACCGTGTCGAAGACCCCCTCGCCGCGCCGGTCGAGGACCGCGACCGCGAACTCGGCGACGTCGCGGGCGTCGGTGTACTGCACGACGCGGTCGGGGTCGCCGGGGGCGAGCACCGTGCGCTCGGCGTCCCCGGCGAGGGCGCGGTCCAGGCGGACCGGCCACCAGGTGAACCGATCGGTGGGGTCGTGCGGGCCGACCAGGACCCCCACCCGCAGGATCGCTGTCGGCCCGTCGAAGCGCTCGGCGAGGGCGGCCTCGGCGGCGAGCTTGGCGAGCGAGCGCTCCTGGAGGGGGTCGTCCTCGGTGGCCTCGCCCTCGCGGCGGACCGGGTCCCCGGCGCCCGGGACCGCGGGGCCCGCGGGGTGGTAGACGCTCATGCCCGAGACGTAGCCGTACGCGCCCACCGGGCCGGACAGCAGCGAGGCCGTCGCGGACACCGCGTCGGGGTCGGAGAAGGTGTCGAGCACGGCGTCCCAGGTCCGTCCGTGCAGCGCGGTGAGGTCGTCGTACCGGTCGCCGGCGAGCGCCTCGACGCCGTCGACGGGCGCCGTGCCGGCGCGGGAGAAGACCGTGACGTCGTGGCCGGCGCGGACGGCTGCGGTGGCGATGTGGCGGCCGAGGAAGCCGCCACCGCCGAGCACGAGGAGCTGCACCGACCCGGCTACCCCGCTCACAGCGAGGTTTCACCTCTTCCGATCACGGGGCCCCCGGGGATGGGAGGCCGAGCCCACGCGCCACCCACGGACCACGAGTCGCGCGTCGAGATCGGGACGTCATGCGCCCGCGACGCACCCCGTTTCGGGATGTCAGGTCGAGGAGGACGTCGGGTGTCGGACGAACAGCGCAAGGTCGGGGTGGCGGTCGTCGGGCTGGGAGGGGCGGTCGCGACGACCGCCGTCGCCGGGGTCGAGCTGTTGAAGGTCGGGGCCTCCGGCGTCGAGGGGCTCCCGCTGGCCGAGGTCGCCGACCTCGTGCCGTACACCTCGCTGGTCTTCGGTGGCTGGGACGTGGACGGTGACGACCTCGCCAAGGCCGCCCACGTGCACCGCGTGCTGGACGCACGCCAGATCGAGGCGGCGGGCGCGGCGCTCGAGAGCATCACGCCCTGGCCCGCGGTGGCCGACCCGGAGTACTGCCGCAACGCCGCCGGGGCCAACGTGGTGCCGGTCGGGTCGGTGCGGGGGCGCGTCGACCGGGTCCGCGAGGACCTCGAGCGCTTCCGCTCGGAGAACGGTCTCGACCGCGTCGTCGTGGTCAACCTCGCGTCCACCGAGCGCTGGCCAGACCTGACGCTGCCGGCCCTGCAGGACCCGGAGGCCTTCGAGGCCGCGCTGGACGACGACGACCCGGTCGTCAGCCCGAGCATGGTGTACGCCTACGCCGCGATCGCCTCGGACTGCCCGTACGTGAACTTCACGCCGAGCGCGTCGGCCGACATCCCCGCGCTGCGGGAGCTCGCCGCGCGACGCGGTGTGCCGGTGGCCGGTAAGGACGGCAAGACCGGGCAGACGATGATGAAGACCGTCCTCGCCCCGGCGTTCCGGTCGCGCGCACTGCAGGTCGACGGGTGGTACTCGACCAACATCCTCGGCAACCGCGACGGCGAGATCCTCGACGACGCCGACTCGCTCGCGAGCAAGGTCAACACCAAGGGCACCGTCCTGGACTCCATGCTCGGCTACCCCGTCGACGACCACGTCGTCCGCATCGACTACTACCGACCGCGCGGGGACGAGAAGGAGGCCTGGGACAACATCGACCTCGTCGGGTTCCTCGGCCAGCGGATGCAGGTCAAGGTCGACTTCCTGTGCCGCGACTCGGTGCTGGCCGCGCCACTGGTGCTCGAGCTGGTGCGTCTGGTCGACGAGGCCGCCCGGCGCGGCGAGGGCGGGGCCCAGGAGCAGCTCGGCTTCTTCTTCAAGGCGCCGATCACCCGCGACGGCTCGCAGCCGGAGCACGCGCTCTACCGCCAGGAGCAGGTGCTGCACGAGTGGCTCGCCCGGTGAGCCCTGTGGGCACGGCCCACGAGCCCGACACGCTCGGCGTGCCGAGGGGCCTGGGCGACCTCGTCGGGCTGTTCCGGGAGATCGGTGACCTCAAGCGGGTGCACGTGGCCGGCCGTCCCGGCTCGATCGCCGACCACGCCTTCCTGCGCGCGTGGTCGGCGCTCGTCGCGGGCGAGGACCCGGCGAGGGTCACCGCGAGCGAGTGCGCCGCCGCCGTCGCGGGGGCGCGGCTCGCCGGACTCGACGGCCCGGTGCTGTGCGACGCCGGACTCACCGCGGACCAGGCGCGGGCGGTGCGGACGCGGGCGATCGAGGAGGTCGGCGCCGCGCTGCCCGAGGGGCTGTGCGCCCTGCTGGCGGCCGCACCCGACCCCACCGAGGACGCCGGGCCCACCCCGGCGTTCGCGGCGACGCTCGTCGACCAGCCCCGCGCGGGCGCGACCGCCCCCGGGCGGCCGCGCCTGATCGTCGAACCCCCCGAGGACCACGGCGAGCACTGCTGGGCGGTCGCGGTGTGCGGCGCGCTGCTGGCGGGGGAAACGGGCGCGGAGCCGGGCGACGCCTTCCTGCTCGGTCTGGCCCACCACCTGCACAACGTGGCGCTGCCCGACGCGGGGTTCGCGGGCGAGATGCTGCTCGGCGAGCACCTCGAGCCGATGCTGGAGCGGCTCACCGAGCGGGAGCTCGGGACGCTGCCCGACGCCCTCGCCGCGCGCGTGCGGGACCTGCTCACGGCCCGGGCCGACGCCGACGGTCCGCTCGGTCGCGCCTTCCACGCCGCCGACGTGCTCGACCGCGTGCTGCAGGTCCACCACCACGCCCGGGCCGCCGCGTTCACGGCCCGCGACGCACTGGTCGACCTCGAGCTCGTGCACGACTCGCCGGTCTCGGCGTACCACGACGCCGTGCTCGCCGAGGCGGGATTGGTGCCGTGACCGCACTCCACGACCCCGTGTCGGGGCGCCCGCTGACGCCCGACACCCCGCACTCGCTCTCCGACGGTGCTCGCCGCTGGCCGGTGTTCGACGGGATCCCGTACCTGCGGGTCGGTCGCGACGAGCTCGTCGCGACCGCCCTCGCCGCGCTCGACGACGGTCGGGTCACCGAGGCCGCCGCGGCGCTGCTCGCCGACAACGACGACTGGTGGGACCAGCCGCCACCCCCGCCGGATGCCCTCGCCGACGCCTACCGGGCGGCCGCGGACCCGGGCACCACACTGCGCGACGCCGTCGCGGCGCTGGGCCTCGGACGCGTCGGCGACTACTTCCTGCACCGCGACCACGACCCGTCGGGGCTGGCGGTCACCGCGCTGGTGGCGACGCACCCGCCGGCGGGCCGCGCGGTGGTCGACCTCGCCTGCGGAGCCGGGCACCTGCTGCGCCGCCTCGCGCTCGAGCCGGGGGAGCCCCCGGCGGCGACCGGCGTCGACATCGTCTTCGCCAAGCTCTGGCTCGCGCGGCGCTTCGTGCTGCCGCCCCACGCGCACGTCCGGCTCGTCTGCGCCGACCTGCGGGCCGGCTGGCCGATCGTGCCCGACGGGGACGCCTGGGTGTCCTGCCACGACACGCTCTACTTCCTCGACGACCCCGGGGACGTCCTGCGCCGCGCCGGCGACCTCGCCGGGTCGGGCGGAGCGGTCCTGGCGGCGCACTGCCACAACGTCGAGCACCCCCTCGGGGCCGCCGGCCACCCCCGTTCCGTGCCCGCGTGGGCCGGGCTGCTGCCCGGAGCCCTGACCTACGCCGAGGAGGAGCTGACCGCGGCCGCGCTGGCCGCCCGTCCCGCCCGTCCCGCGGAGCCCGGCGCGCTGCGCGCCACCGAGGCGGTCGCCCTCGCCCTCGACCGGGCCGGTGCGCCGCCGCGGCCGGATCTCCTCGGGCCGGCTCCCGGCGCCGAGCTGCACCCGAACCCGCTCTACCGCGGCGGCGTGCGGAGGTGGCCGAACCCGCGGTGGGCCGACGAGTACGGCGACCGCGTCGCGGCCTACCTCCCCGAGCACGTCCCCGTGGGGATGGGCCGGGACGAGGCGGCACGGCGCCGGGTCCTCGTCGAGCTGCCGGACCGCTGGTGAGTGCCGTGACGGGGTGGGGCGTGGTCGGGCTCGGCTGGGTGGCCCGCGACCACGTGCTCCCGGCCGTCGCCGCCGACCCGCACGCGCACGTCGTCGCCGTGTGCGACCGCGACCCCGAGGCGCTCGCGGCGGTCGGCGACGGCGTCGTCACCACCACCGACCTCGCGGAGCTCCTCGCCCTCGACGGCCTCGACGCGGTCTACGTCGCGACGCCCAACCACGCCCACCTGCCGGTGGTGCGGGCCGTCGCCGCGGCCGGGGTGCCGGTGCTGTGCGAGAAGCCGATGGCCCACACGGTCGACGACGCCGCCGCGATGGTCGCGGCGGTCGGCGACGGGCTCGCGGGCACCGCGTTCGACCAGCGCTTCCATCCCGCGCACCAGCGCGCCGCCGATCTCGTCGCCGAGGGACGGCTGGGCACCGTGACCGCGGTCCGGATCGTCTACGGCTGCTGGCTGCCGCCGGAGTGGTTGCCGCCGCACACGCCCTCCGACGGCAGCAACTGGCGAGTGGACACGGCGCTGGCGGGCGGCGGCGCCGCGATCGACCTCGCCCCGCACGGCATCGACCTCGTCGGGACGCTGCTCGGGGAGGACCTCACCTCGCTCACCGCGGTCACGCGACGCCGCGTGCACCCCTACACCGACCCCGCCGCGGACGACAGCGCCGCGCTGGTGGGGGCCACCGCGTCGGGGACGATCGTCACCGCGCACGTCAGCTTCTGCCTGCCCGACGCGCTGCCCCGCCGGCGCCTCGAGGTCGTCGGCACCCGCGGCCAGCTCGTCGCCGAGAACACGCTGGGCCAGGTCGCGGGCGGCTCGCTGACGTTCGTCGACGCCGCGACGGGCGCCGCCGAGGCGGTGGCCTTCGACCCCGACGGGCCGTTCGACCGCCAGGTCGCCGCCTTCGGCGCCGCGGTCCGCGGCGACCGCGACTGGCCCTTCCCGCTCGCGCGGGACCTCGCCCTGCACGAACTGCTGCTGCACACCCTCGAGAAGGAGGCACCGTGCCCCTGACCCCCTGGACGTGCACGAACTGCGGGCACTGGCAGCGCTGGTTCGCGACGCCGCCGTCGTGCCCGGTGTGCACCGACGTCCGCAACGCCCTACCCGACGACGGCTGGGACTTCCGGTCCCTCGACGAGATCGCCCCCGGCCGGGAGGCCCGGTGGGCCGAGGTCCGCCCCGGCATCACCGGCTACTGGTGCGAGCCGCAGGTCGGCCTCGGCACCTGCGGCTGGGTGATCGAGACCGACGAGGGCCTGGTCGGCTGGGAGGGCGCGGGCTTCTACCCCGACGAGGCCCTCGCCGAGCTGCAGCGCCGGGGCGGGCTCGCCGCGCTCGCGGCCAGCCACGTCCACGGGTACGGCGCGCTGTTCCAGCTGCAGGACGCCCTCGAGCCGGAGATCCTCGCCATCGGGGTCCGCGACCTGGAGTGGACCAAGACGTTCCGGGTGACGTGGCCGCTCGACGACCGCCACGAGTTCGCCCCCGGCCTCGTCGCCCACCGCACCGGCGGCCACTTCGACGGGCACATGGTGCTGCACGACGAGCGGCGCCGCGTCCTGTTCTGCGGCGACATGCTCAAGGCGAGCCTGGACGACGCCGGCCGCCCGACGGGTCTCTCGGCCCACAAGGCGTTCCACGCCCAGATCCCGCTGTCGCACCAGGAGATCCGGGACGCGCGCAAGGTGATCGGCGAGCTGGAGTTCGACGCCGTCGCCACCCCGTTCGAGTTCGTCGACGGCGTCACGACCGCCCATGTCCTCGCGCTCTACGACCGGCTCCTCGCCGGGCGTCCGGTGGCCGGACCGATCCCGCTGGAGGAGCTCTCGTGACGGTGGACGCCCCGGCGGACCTGGACGCCGTCACCCGGGCCTACGACGACGCGCTGCCCGCGGGTGAGGCCGGCGACTTCACCCTCGGGGGGGCCGACCGCACCGGGGTCCACGTCGTCGCCGCCGACTTCGCCGACCCCGGCGGCACCTGGCCGCGCTCCGGGTCGTTCGGCTACGGGCTCTCCGCAGCCCGGGCCCGTGTGGCCGCCCACGCGGAGCTCATCGAGGAGATGCTGCTCTCCCGGCACCTGCGCGACCTGCCCCGCACCCGGGACTCGTACCGCGCCCTGCGCGCGCGGCACGGCGCGGACGGGGTGGTCGACCCGGTCGCGCTCACCCTGCCCGCCGGCGCCGTCGTCGATCCCGACGCGCCGCGCTGGTGGGTGCCCGCCACCCGGGTCCGGACGGGCGAGACCGTGCTCGTCCCGGCCGAGTTCGCCGCCGCGTACCCCGTCGACCTGCCGTGGCAGGACCCGTCCGAGCGGCTGATCACCGTCATCACCAACGGGTGCGGGGCCGGCGACACCGTCGAGCGCGCGCTCGGACACGCCCTGGGTGAGCTCCTCCAGCGCGACGGCAACGCCACCGCCTTCCGCGCCGTGGACCGGGGCATCGTGATCGACACGGGACCCGACGACGAGCTGGTGCGCGACCCCGACACGCGCCGGCTGCTGGCACACCTGCGCGACGCCGGGATCCGCGTCGTCGGGAAGCTCGCCGCCACCGCGTTCGGGGTGACCGACCTGCACGTGGTCGGGCACGACGTCACCGACGCGGACGCCCCGCACCCGATCGCGCTCACCGCGTGCGGCGAGGCCGCCCACCCCGACCGCGAGGTCGCCCTGCAGAAGGCGCTCCTGGAGTTCTGCTCCGCGCGGGTGCGCAAGGTCTTCGCGCACGCCGGCCTCGACCAGGTCCGCCCGCTCGCGCCCGGGACGTACTGGGAGCGCGAGCTCGCCCACCCGCTGCCGCCCCAGGAGGGGCGCGCCTTCCGGGCGATGCGGGACTGGACCGGCCGCAGCGCCCGCGAGCTGCGGACGCTGCTGGAGCCGACGGTGCTCGCGGAACGCTCCCGCATGGCGTTCGACGCGCTGCCCACCGTGGCACCCGGCGCGCTCGACGAGCCCGCGGCGCTGCTCGACGACCTGCTCGGCCGGCTCGAGGGGTTCGACGTGCTCGCGGTCGTGGCACGCAGCGACAGCGCGTGCGCGGTCAAGGCGATCGTGCCCGGCCTGGAGGTCGAGACGATGTCCTACGGGCGCATCGGCCGGCGGGGGGTCGAGCGGCTGCTCGAGCGGGCGGGCGACCCCGACGACCCGGCCGCCGGGCTCGTCGGGCTGGGGGACCCGCCGCACCCCGGGGCGCTGCCCGTGGTGATGACCGAGGACGACGCGCAGCGGCTGGCCGCCGACCACGGCAGCGACCGTGCGTGGCTGGACCGCGACCGCGTCGACGCGGTCGTCGGCGACCTCTACCCGCTCTACCGCGAACCGACCCGACACGCGGTGGGCAGGGCGGCCGCGGGGGAGGAGGTGGAGCTGCGATGAGCGCCCCGACACCCCCGCTGCGCTGGGCGTACAACACCAACGGGCTCTCCTCGCACCGGTTGGACGACGCGCTCGCCCTGCTCGCCGACCACGGCTACGCCGGCGTCGCGCTCACCCTCGACGTCGCCCACCACGACCCGTTCGCCCCCGACCTCGCCCGGCGCACCGCGGCCCTCGCCGACCGGCTCGGCGAGCTGGGCCTGGGCAGCGTCGTCGAGACGGGTGCGCGCTTCCTGCTCGACCCGCGACGCAAGCACCACCCGACGCTGGTCAGCGCCGACGCCGCCGACCGGGCCCGGCGGGTCGACTTCCTGCGGCTGTGCGTCGACGTCGCCGCCGACCTCGGCAGCGAGGCCGTGTCGTTCTGGGCCGGGGTGCTCGGCGCGGACCTCGACCGCGACGAGGCCTGGACGTGGCTCGTCGAGGGCGTGACCGCGGTGGCCGAGCACGCCCGCGCGCGCGGCGTCACGATCGCCGTCGAACCGGAGCCCGGCATGCTCGTCGACGACTGCGACGACTGGATGCGGCTGGCTCTCGACGTCCCCGAGGTGTCGATGGCCCTCGACACCGGCCACTGCATCGTCTCGGGGCGCTGGTCGCCCGAGGGCGCGGTCCGCGAGTTCGCCCCGCTGCTCGGCGCGGTCGCCGTGGAGGACATGCCGCGCGGTGTCCACGACCACCGCGCCCCGGGCGAGGGGGACATGGACCTGCCGGCCGTCGTCGGGGCCCTGCGCGAGGTCGGGCACCGCGGTCTGGTCAGCCTCGAGCTGTCCCGCGACTCCCACCGCGCCGACCAGCTCGTGCCCCGGGCCATCGAGACGCTGCGAGCCATGGAGGTCACGTGAGGATCTGCTTCGTCTCCCGCCGCTACTGGCCCGCGGTGTCGGGCATGAGCGCGTACGCGGAGAACCTGCTGCGCCACCTCGTGCGCGCGGGCCACGACGTCACGATGATCTCCCAGTACCGGGGGGACCCGACGGGACGCGCGGTCTACGGCGGCGGCCCCCCGCCGCCCGACCGCATCCCCGCCGGCGTGGAGGTCGTGGCGCTGGAGGCGCACGGCGAGCAGGAGGTCGCCGAGGGCCGGCCCGCCGACTTCGAGGCCGATGTCGCGACGATGCAGGCGACCATCGCCCGGCTCCACGCGGAGCGCCCGTTCGACGTGCTGCACGCCCAGTACGCCTACCCCAACGGGCTCGCGGTCCTGCGCGCCGCGCACGAGCTCGGCCTGCCCGCCGCGGTCAGCGTGCAGGGCGGTGACGGGCACTGGGTGGGCACCTGCTGCGCCACCCACCGTGAGCTGGTCCGTGCGGTGTTCACCCACGCCCCGGCGCTGGTCATCGGCTCGCCGTCGTTCGCCGCCGAGGTGTCCGCCCGCCACGACGTCGCCCCGGCCCGCTGGACGATCGTCTCCGGCGCCACCGACACCGAGCGCTTCACCCCGCACGGCGAGCCGGGCGCGCTCGGCGACCCGCCCACGCTGCTCTACCACGGTCGCGTCGACGCCCGGAAGGGCGTGCTCGACCTGCTCGAGGCGCACCGCATGCTGCTCGACGACGGCCGCGGGGTGCGTCTCCTCGTCTCCGGGATCGGGCCCGACACCGCCCTCGTCGCCGAGCGGGTCACCGAGCTCGGGCTCGCCGACCACGTCGAGCAGCTGGGCTACACGCTCTACGAGCAGGCGCACGAGGTGTACGGGCGCGGGGACGTGTTCGTCAGCCCGACCTACGCCGAGGGGTTCTCCAACACGATCCTCGAGGCGATGGCCTCGGGGCTGCCCGTCGTGTCCACCGACGTCGTCGGGGTGCGCGACTGCGTGCGGCCCGACGACAACGGCGTGCTCGTCCCGGCGAAGGACCCGCGGGCCCTGGCGGACGGGATCGTGCGGGTGCTCGACGGCGAGGAGCTCCGGGTCGGCATGGCCCGCCGCGCCCTCGACGAGGTGCGGGCCGTCTGGTCCTGGCCGGTGATCGCCGACCGCGTGACGTCGGTGTACGACCTGGTGCGCGACGTGCCGGTGCCCGCCATCGCCGACCCGCCCGTCGACGCCGACTGCCGCTTCCGCGCGGCGCCGCACCTGCTGTGAGGGTGGTAGCGGTCAGCCCGCACCTCGACGACGCCGTGTTCTCGATCGGGGGGACCCTCGCGCGCCTCGGGGAGACCGGCTCGCAGATCGAGGTCGTCACCTGCTTCACCGGCTCGGTCGACCCGGCCACGGCGACACCGTTCGCGCTGTCGACCCAGCTCGACAAGGGGCTGGCGGCCGACGTCGACTACATGGCGCTGCGCCGCGAGGAGGACCGGGAGGCCCTGCAGATTCTCGGGGTCGCGGGCCGTCACCTCGACCTGCTCGAGGCACCGCACCGGGGCTACGACAGCCCCGCCGACCTCTTCGCCGGCCGGCACGGCGGCGACGACGTCGGCCCCGCACTCGCCGAGGCACTGGCACCCGTCATCGACGGTGCCGACCTCGTCCTGGCCCCGCAGGCCCTCGGCGACCACGTCGACCACCAGTGGGTCGGCGCGGTGGTGGCCGATCTCGTGGGCGAGGACCGCCGGGCCTGGTGGCGCGACACCCCGTACGTCGTCCGCGGGCCCGACGCGCTTCCCATGGCGCACGTGCGCGGTCCGGAGATCGCAGTGGACGTGACCGAGGTGCTCGACCGCAAGATCCGGGCCGTGGCCTGCTACGCGACCCAGGTGCCGTTCCAGTTCGGGTCCGTCGCGGCGGCCGGGCCGGCACTGGCCTCGCTCGCCCGGAGCGAGGGGGAGCGGTGCGGGACCGCGGCCCCCGCCGAGGTGCTGGTGGCGGCACCCGCCGCGCGCGACGCCTTGGCGTGCGTCAGAGTCGGGTGAGCAGCTCGTCGAGGTTGGCCCGGATGCGCGCGACCGGGGCGGCGGTGGGTTCGCGGGTGGCGAACTCGCGACCCGTGGCGCCGTCGAGGAAGGTCTGACCGGCGAGGGTGGACTGGCGCAGGTGGTAGCCGGTCTCGAGCCAGAAGCGGTTGCCGTGGGCGTCGAGCTCGATCAAGGGCCGAGCTCGGCTGAAGAACGCGCCCGCCGCGTAGGTCCGGATCCGGTTGATCGACGATGCGCCGAAGTGCACGTGCTGCATGGCCCGCAGGAGGTCGTCCCCGTAGTGGATGTCGAGGACGATGAAGCCCGAGTCGCTGTCCGGGTCGTAGCCGACGGCTGGGACGTCGACGGCGGTGACGATCTCGAACCACCAGGCGTTGTCGTACGCGACGAAGAACCGCAGCGGCATGCGCGAGTCGTCGGACAGGGTCGTCTCGAGATAGCCGTCGTCGAGCTCGTAGTGCGCCGGATCGAAGAGGGTGAAGACGGACCGCGGAGGGCGCCCCCGGCAGGATTCGAACCTGCGACACCCGCTTTAGGAGAGCGGTGCTCTATCCCCTGAGCTACGGGGGCCCGCGTGCACTCTAGCGCCCACGACCGTCGTCGCCGGTCGTCGTCCTCACGTCGGTGGGAGATCGGGAGCAAGCGCTTGCTGCCTCAACCGGGCCGCGACACTCCCCGATAGTGAGGTGGATCCCGGGGCGGGACACGTGCACCCTGGTCTCTCGTGGCCGACTCACCGAACGGCGCCCAGCCTCCGGGCGAGCAGGACGACAGCGGCGCCCGCGCCCAGGTGCACCTCGACGACACCTTCGACAGCGCGGCGCTCGCCGTCTTCCGGACCGCCGAGTGGATTCCACCGGCGTACCGGCAGGCCTACCTCGACGGCGCCGCGAGCGTGCTCGGCTACGACGCACTCGTGGAGAACTGAGCGCCCCGCGCCCCCGCCCGTTCCGCACCGATCCCCGCGAGGACGACGGCCGCGACGCCGGCCGCCGCGGCCGGTGACGGCGTCTGGCTCAGGAAGAGCACCCCGACCCCGAGGGCGATCGCGGGCTCGAGGCACATCAGCGTGCCGAAGGCGGCCGTGGTCAGCCGGCGCAGCGCCAGGAGCTCGAGGCTGAAGGGCACGACGGGGAGCAGCAGGGCGATCCCGAGGCCCGCGAGCAGCACGGACAGGTCCAGAGCCCCCGTCGAGACGCTTCCCACCAGGCTCGGCCCGGCGACGACGGTCGCGACCAGCCCGGCCACCGGCATCGACACCCCGAGCCCCGTCAGGCCGGTGACCTGGTCGCCCACGCGCTGGGTCAGCAGGATGTAGCCGGCCCAGCAGGCCGCGGCGGCGAGGGCGAAGGCGACGCCGGCCGGGTCGAGGCCGCTCTGCCAGGGGTTGGTCAGCAGGACGACGCCGAGCGCGGCGAGCAGGGCCCAGCCGCGCGCCCGTCCCCGGCCCCGGAGCAGCGCGACCCCGAGCGGGCCGAGGAACTCCAGCGCTGCCGCCGTGCCCAGCGGGATGCGCGCGAGCGCCTCGGTGAACAGGATCGTCAGGCCGGCGGTCACGGTGCCGAGTGCGACGGCGGCCGCGAACCCGGACCGGGTGAACGCCGACGGCCTCGGACGCGCGATCACGGCGAGCAGGAGCCCGGCCCAGAGCAGCCGCAGCGCCGCCGTACCCGTCGACCCGATCCGGTCGAAGAGGCCGACGGAGACGGCGAGCCCGATCTGGACGCACAGCATCGAGCCCGTCGCCATGAGGGCGCCGGTGCGGGGCGAGGACGGGAGGACGAGCGGGGAGGTCGGGGCGGCCACGACGACCAGTGAAGGCGAGCGAACCGTTCGCGTCCACGTGAGAATCATGGACGCGATGTCCGCAGATCACGGACGATGGCCGGCGTGGACACCCGTCGCCTGCCCTATCTCGTGGAGTTCGCGCGGCACGGCTCGATGCGGGTGGTGGCGGAGGTGCTGGGCACCAGCACGTCGGTGGTCTCGCAGCAGATCGCCGCGCTGGCGCGGGAGGTCGGCGCGGCCCTGGTGGAGCCGGCGGGACGCCGGTCCCGGCTCACCCCGGAGGGTCGGCGTCTGGCCGAGCACGCCCGCACGATCCTCGCCGCGATCGAGACCGCCGAGCTCGACCTCGACCCGGACGCCGAGCCGCACGGGGTCGTCCGCGTGGCCGGGTTCGCGACGGCCGTTCGACGGGCGGTGGTCCCGACCGTCACCGCGCTGGCCACGACCCACCCGCAGGTGGCGCTGACGATCCGCGAGTACGAGCCCGCCGAGGCGCACGCGATGCTCGCCGCCGACGAGATCGACCTCGCCCTGACCTACGACTACGACCTGGCTCCCGCCGCGCTCGACCCCGACCTCTCCGCGGTCCCGCTGTGGTCGGCGGACTGGGGGCTCGCGGTCCCGAGCGAGGAGGTGCCGTCCGCCGCCGACGCGCTCGACGCCCTCGGGGTGGTCGCGGCGTTCGCCCACCGGGACTGGATCGGCAACTCCCGCAACCGGGCCGACGAACAGGTGCTGCGCACCCTCGCCTCGATGGCCGGCGTGGCGCCGCGCCTGACCCACGAGGCGGACAGCCTCGAGCTCGTCGAGGACCTCATCCTCGCCGGGCTCGGCGTCGGTCTCCTGCCGCGCGACCGCCGTCCCCGTCCCGGTGTCGAGGTCCTCGCGCTCACCGCACCCGGCGTCCGGCTCCGCGCCTACGCGGTGACCCGCCGCGGCCGCGCCGGCTGGCCCGCGCTGGCCCTCGTCCTCGACCGGATCGTGCGCAGGGCCGAACACCGGTGAGCCGCGTGTCCGCAACTCCTGCGGAGGCTGGACCAAACGGCGGCGCTGCGCGACGCTGTTCGAACGCGTCCCGGCTCGGACCCCGCCGGACGGCACGACACGCGCGCCCGGAGCGCGGTGAACGCTGGTCGAGGGGGTCCGGTCGCTCCGTGTACGCACACACTCCGCGCACGCTCGTCCTCGCCGGACCGCTCGACGCGTCCGAGACGAAGAGCCTCCTGGACTACTGCCGGCTGCTGTACGGGAGCGGGCAGACGAGGCTCCACATCGACATGACCGGCGTGACCGAGTGCCACCGGGCCGCCCTCGACGGCCTGCAGGCCCTGACCGCGGGGGCCACCGGCCTCGCGGTCTCGCTGGGCGGGGCACACCGCGAGCAGTTCACGGCCCTGCTGAGCGCGGCCGCACCGGCCGACGCCGAGGGCCTCGGCGACTCCGTACACGCACTCTGCCGTGCACCGGCCGACCCGGAGCCCGTGGTCGGCACCTCCCCCGGAAGTGAGCGATGAGCACCTCCCACGACGCCGAGCCCCACGTCCACGCCGAGATCGACCGGGTGGACATCGACCGCATCCGGGTCGCCGCCGACCAGGTCCTGCGCTGGGCCGAGGAAGGGGGCGCGGACGACCCGGACATCGCGCGCGTGGACCTGATCAGGCACCACGCTGGGACCCTGGTGGACCTGGGCTCCGGGGCGGCCCACCCGTTCGCCGCGACCCGCTCCCACGCGCTGACCGTGCGGAACGAGCTCATCGAGATCGGCACCGAGCGCTCGCTGACCCTCGCCGTCTGGTTCGACGACGCCCTCGGGCTCGGCGCGCACAGGGGAGAGGCGATCGAGAGCGATCCCGCCGAGCGCGGCATCGACTGAGGGGCGCCCGATCCCGTTTCGACAGTGGGACGGATCGGGAAATGCCCGGCCATCGCCGGCCGTCGGCCGGCGATCGGGGCGGCCTCGCCGAGGGTTGAGCAGACAGCGCCGGCGGGGCCGTCACCGCTCATGTCACGTCGCGATCCGGTTCGTCACGACGGGGCCTGATGGATCAGGACAGCTCGCGCGAGTAGGAGCCGACCGACTCCGCGTCCGAGGGCGCGCGCGACGACGGGACGGCCGACGAGGCGACGTCGGCGACGCGGCGCGAGCGCTCGGCGGCGTCGAGGACGGCCCCGTGGAAGCGGGCGACCTCGGGGCCCCCGTCGGACGGCACGTGCCGGGAGCTGCGCTCCGTCGAGCCGACGGGCGTGCTGAGCAGGCTCAGGCCCGGCTCCGGCACGTCGACCGCGGTGACCTCGAGCTGGTGCACCCGGTGGAAGGTCACCTGCGCGTCGGGGTCCACGCCCTCCCGGTCGGGATCGCGGTCGGTCACCACGAGGACGTCCGGGGTGAGCAGCAGCTCGACGGTGCGCCGACGCGTGCGGCTGCGGCCGAACCACCGGCCGGACTCGACGACCTCGTCGGTGCGCACCGCGTGCGTGACCTCCGGCAGCGGGTCACGGACGAGCCCGCGGACCTCGGCCTGCTCCTGGACCAGCGAGATGACGGCCGTCGGGAGGCTGTGCACACCGATGACTCGAGACGACGTGTTGCGGTGGGTCCCCACGACACCCCTCCACTCCGCGACGCGAGCCGGGGGTTCCATCACCCGGAGGTGCTCGCGACGCCGCATGGGTGAGGTCGGGGTGAATCATGCCTGCGTTACACGCGCCACCCGATCCAGCGAACATGCGACCGTGTGCGCATGCGTGACGACGCTCCGGACCGGGAGGTGGCGCACGCGGCGGAGCTCGTCGCGCGCGCCCGGCGCGTGACCGTGCTCAGCGGCGCGGGGGTGTCCACGGACTCCGGCATCCCCGACTTCCGCGGGCCGCAGGGCGTGTGGACGCGCAACCCCGCGGCCGAGCGCCTCTCGTCGCTCCAGGCCTACGTCTCCGACCCGGAGGTGCGGCGCGAGGCCTGGCGGCAGCGCGCGACCCACCCCGTCTGGACCGCGCGCCCCGGCCCCGCGCACGCCGCGCTGGTCGACCTCGAGCGCTCGGGGCGGCTGCTCGCGCTGCTCACCCAGAACATCGACGAGCTGCACCAGGCCGCCGGGTCGTCGCCCGAGCTCGTCGTCGAGCTGCACGGGACGATGCACCACACGGAGTGCCTGTCCTGCGGTGCCCGCGCCCCGATGGCCGAGACGCTGGCCCGCGTCGCCGCCGGCGAGGACGACCCGCCGTGCCTGCACTGCGGCGGTGTCCTGAAATCGGCGACCATCTCCTTCGGCCAGGAGCTCGACGTCGGCGTGCTGATGCGGGCCCGGCGGGCCGCGGTCGACACCGACGTCCTGCTCGCCGTCGGGACGTCGCTGGGCGTGCACCCGGCGGCCGGCGTCGTCGACCTCGCCGCGGCCGCCGGCGCCGCGGTGGTCATCGTCAACGCCGAGCCGACGCCGTACGACGACGTCGCCACGGTGGTGCTGCGCGGCGGGGTCGGCGAGATCCTCCCGCGGCTGGTGCCCGGCCCGTCCGAGTGAGCCTCAGCGCGAGAAGTCGGACAGCACGCGTTCCAGGGGCGCGGGTTGGACGGCGACGTCGCCGAGGAACGGCTGGTCGATCGCGATCGCCACGAAGAGCAGCACGCCGATCGTCGCCGCGAGGCTGCCCGTCATGAACAGGTGCAGGGACGTGCTGCGCAGCCCGAAGATCATCCCGAAGCCGATCGTGACCACGCCGCCGAGGACCAGCGCGACCCACAGGACGCCGGGGAGCCCCTGCCCGACGAAGTCGAGGCGTTGCGAGCGGAACGAGAGGACGTCGGCGAACCGGTCGGCCTCGACGGCGACGTACGCCTGCTGGATGGCCGTGTCGGCCGGCAGCGTGGCGAGGTGCTCCGCGGTGCGGTCGAGTACCGCCGCGACCGCCGGCGAGCCGGGCTCGCCACGACCCATCGCCGGCCACTCGTACGTCACCACGGCCGCGGCGTAGTCGCGCACGTCGCCCTGGACGCGCTCGCGGACCTCCGGGGGGAAGGCGACGGTCTCGCGGTAGAGCCCGCGCAGCGCGCTCGCCTCCTGCCCGACGACATTCGACGCCTGGCTGAACTGCTGCCACGTGACGACGACGACGAACGCCAGGAGCACGGCGTAGATGACGCCGACGATCGCGATGAGGTAGCCCGCGACGTCGTTGTGCTCGCCCTCGGCGAGGTGCGGCCACTGCCGGCGGACAAGCACCTGGAGCCCGGTGACCAGCAGCGGGACCACGATCACGAACAGGACGAACAGCAACCAGATCGGCAGCATGGTCATCGGGGGCCCGGGTCCGTGGCGGACACGCGCGGGAGCCTAGTGGGATCGACCCCCATGGTGGCGCGCGCGGAACCACAGGCGCACGATCAGGCCATGACCTCTGTCGACCTCGCCCAGGTGCCGCAGCGTCTCGCCACCGGTGCCTTCATCCTCAACTCCGGCCTCCAGAAGTGGTCCGGCGACGAGGAGACCGCGGCCGGGCTGCACGGCTTCGCGTCCGGCACCTACCCGTTCCTCAAGGACATGGACCCGCCCACGTTCCTCAAGGCCCTCGCCGTGGGCGAGATGGCCGTGGGCGCCACGCTCCTCGCGCCGTTCGTCCCCGGCCGCCTCGCCGGCGCCGCGCTGACCGGCTTCTCCGCGGGGATGCTCGGGCTCTACCTGCGGACGCCGGGCATGCACGACGGGCGCCTGCGCCCCACCCAGCAGGGCACGCCCATCGCCAAGGACATCTGGATGATGGGCATCGGCGCCGCACTGCTGCTCGGCAACGGGCAGCGACGCGCGGAGAAGAAGGCGACGAAGAACGCCGAGAAGGCGGTGCGTAAGGCCGAGAAGCGCGCGGCGCAGGCGGAGGCGAAGGTGGAGAAGAAGGCGGCGCAGCTCGCGCGGGACTGACCCGCAGGACGCGGCGTCGAACGGGCCACGAACGGGGTTGGACCGACCCGGATCGGTGACCCCACCGGTATGGCGGTGGATGTCGGGAGCACGGGCACGGACGAGATCGACCACGGGCTGTTCGGGCCGTCGTCGGTGACGTGGCGGGTCCAGCTGGAGCCCGTGCTCTGGGTGGCGGGGATGCGGGCGCTGCTGCTGCAGTCGCTGCACCCCCGGGTCATGCGCGGGACGTTCCAGAACTCCGCGCTGTTCGACCCGAAGAAGGCCTGGCCGCGGTTCCAGCGCACGGTCGGCTTCGTCGGCACCCGCACCTTCGGCACCCACGACGACGTCGAGGCCGCCGGGGCGCGGGTGCGGCGGATGCACGCGACCCTGAAGGGCCGCGCCCCGGACGGCACGTCGTTCGCGCTCGACGACCCCGAGAACCTGCTCTGGGTGCACAACGCCGAGATCGACTCGTACGTCGACGTCGCCCGCCGGGCCGGGGTGGTCGACGACGCCGAGGCCGACACCTACGTCGCGGAGAGCGTGCGCGCGGCCGAGGTGGTGGGCCTCGACCCCGCGATCGTGCCGGCGTCGCGGGCCGAACTCGCCGCCTACTTCGACCGCGTGCGCCCCGAGCTGGCGCTCACCGACGAGGCGCGGCGCGGTGTGGGCGGCCTGCTCACCCCGCAGCCGAGCGCGCCGACGGGGGTCGCCCTGGCCCTCTCGTCGATCGCCGCGGTGTCCTTCACGACCCTGCCCCGGTGGGCGCGCCGGATGTACGGCCTGCCGGGCCTGCCGACGACCGACCTCGGCGTCACCCTCGCCCTCAAGGCGCTCCGGACGGCGTCGGACCTGCTCCCCGACATCCCCGCCCCGCCCGAGATCGCCCGGGCCCGGCGCCTGGTGCGCGAGGCCCGCGCGGCGGGGTGACGCGGCACCTCTGGTGTCAGCGGCGTGGCGTCGCAGACACTGGACGTCCGTAACGCCACGCGCTCGATCGCGCCGCGCTCGATCCGACGAGGAGAACCAGGTGCCCCTGACCGAGGCGTACATCGTCGACGCCGTCCGCACACCGGTCGGGACGCGCAAGGGCGCGCTCGCCGACGTGCACCCCGCCGACCTGGGCGCGCACGCGTTGAAGGCCCTCGTGGAGCGCACGGGCATCGACCCGGGCGCCGTCGACGACGTCCTCATGGGCTGCGTGAGCCAGCTGGGCCCGCAGGCCGGGGTCATCGGGCGCACCGCGTGGCTATCGGCCGGCTTCCCCGAGCACGTGCCCGGGACGACGATCAACCGTGCCTGCGGGTCGTCCCAGCAGGCGCTGCACTTCGCCGCGCAGGCCGTGCTCTCGGGCACACAGGACATGGTGATCGCGGCGGGCGTCGAGAACATGGCCATCGTCCCGATCGACGCCAACGCCTCCGTACTCGAGCGCATGGGCACCCGGCGCGAGGGCGCGGGCTGGATCGAGCGTTACGGCGAGCAGGAGATCAGCCAGTTCCGCGGGGCGCAGCTGATCGCCGAGAAGTGGGACATCGGCCGGGAGCGCATGGAGGAGTTCGCGGTCGAGAGTCACCGCCGCGCCGCCAGCGCCACCGACGAGGGCCGCTTCACCTCGCAGATCGCGGCGCTCGAGGGGCTCGACCGCGACGAGGGCATCCGCCCCGACGCGAACGTCGAGAAGATGTCCACGCTGCCGCCGCTGCGCGAGGGCTACGCCCTGACCGCCGCCGTCTCCAGCCAGGTCTCGGTCGGTGCCGCCGCGCTGCTCGTCGCGTCCGAGGACGCCGTGCGCACCCACGGACTCACGCCGGTCGCGAAGGTGACGACGCTGTCGGTGGTGGGCGAGGACCCGGTGCTCATGCTCACCGGCCCCATCCCGGCGACGCGGGACGCGCTGCGCCGTGCCGGGCTGACGATCGACGACATCGACCTCGTCGAGTGCAACGAGGCGTTCGCGTCCGTCGTGCTCGCCTGGGCGCACGAGACCGGCGCGGACCTCGCGCGCACCAACGTCAACGGCGGCGCCATCGCGATGGGCCACCCGCTCGGCGCGACGGGCGCGATCCTCGCGACCAAGCTGATCCACGAGCTGCGGCGCACCGGCGGCAGGCGCGGTCTGCAGACGATGTGCGAGGGCGGCGGCCAGTCCAACGCGACGATCATCGAGACGGTCTAGTGGAGCTGCGTGATCGCACGGCCGTCGTCACCGGGGCCGGCGGGGGGATCGGGCGGGCGCTGGTCGCCGCTCTCGCCGAGGCCGGCGCCCGCGTGGTGGCCACCGACCGCGACGCCCCGGAGGTCGAGGGTGCGGCGGTGACGCGTGCGCTCGACGTCACCGACGCCGACGCGACCGCCGCGTTGCTGGACGAGGTCGGGCCGGTCGACGTCTACCTCGCCAATGCGGGCGTCGGTGCCGGCACGGACCCCGTCGAGACCCCCGACGCCGTCTGGGACACGGTGCTCGACGTCAACCTGCGCGCCCACATCACCGCCGCGAAGCTGCTGCTTCCCGGGTGGCTGGAGCGCGGCGAGGGCTACTTCGTCTCGACGGCGTCGGCGGCGGGGCTGCTGACCCAGATCGGCTCGGCACCCTACGCGGTGAGCAAGCACGCGGCGGTGGCGTTCGCCGAGTGGCTCTCGGTCACGTACGGCGCGCGCGGTGTCCGCGTCAGCACCGTCTGCCCCATGGGCGTGGCGACGCCGATGCTCGAGGCCGACCCGGACGGCATGGGCGCGCTGGCGACGGGGACGGTGAAGGCGGCGGGCGAGGTGCTCACGCCCGAGGCCGTCGCCGCGGCCGTCGTCGAGGGGATCGGGCGCGAGGAGTTCCTCGTCCTGCCGCATCCCGAGGTGCTCACGTACTTCCGGCGCAAGGGCGAGGACTACGAGCGCTGGCTCGCCGGGATGCGCCGGCTGCAGTCGGCGATCGGCGGCGGTTAGTCGGGGAGCCCCTCCACGATCCGGATCTCCCGCTCCGCGCCGTCGCCCAGGGCGCGCAGGGCCTCCTGGTAGGCGGGGGAGTGGTACGCGGCCACCGCGGCGTCGGCGTCCGGGAACGCGATGAGCGTGGTGCGCTGCACCGTCCCGGCGCCCTCGAAGACGGCGGCCGCGGGGCCGCGCGCCAGGAAGCGCCCGCCGGCCTGCGTGATCGCGGGCCCGGCGAGGGCGGCGTAGGCCGCGACCTTCTCCTGGTCGTGCACGGTGGTGAAGTAGTTGATCCAGTAGGCGGTCACGGGGTCTCCTCAGGGGTGGGCAGGGCGAGGGCGGCGGCGAGACGACGACGGGCGGCGGGGGTGCCGGTGACCTCGAGGTCCCCGGAAGCGGCGAGCTCCACCGCCCGCCGGGGGTCGCGGAGGGCGGCGAGCAGGACGCCCGGGTCGCCGCGCAGCACGACGTCGGGCGCGGCGTCGGGGTCGTCGACGGCTCCGGAGGGCCCGAGGCGAAGCTGCGCGACACCGCGGGCGCTCTCGCAGCGCAGGACGACGTCCTCGTCGAGCGCGTCGGGGCGCATCAGCAGCCGGACGGCGAGCGCGAGCCACCCCGGCCGGAACGCCAGGCCGTCGGAGTCGGCGGGGAGCCGGGTGACCCCGAAGCGGGCCAGCGCCGCGATCACCGGCTCGAGCTCGCGGCCCGCCGCGGTCAGCCGGTAGGTGCGTGCCCGCCCGTCCTGACCGGCCTGCTCCACCTGCTCGACGAGCCCGTCGTCCTCGAGCCGGCGAAGGCGGTCGGCGAGCATGTTCGTGGCGATGCCCGGCAGGTCGCGGGCGAGCGCCCCGTGGCGTCGCGGCCCGGCGAGGAGCTCGCGGACCACCAGCAGCGTCCACCGGTCGCCGACGGTGTCGAGCGCGGTCGCGATCGCGCAGAACTGGTCGTACCGGCCGGCCATGGACAGGAGCCTAGGAACGCAGTCCCACCGGGCCCGCCACCGGGAGCCGCCCCAGGACGTGGAGGTGCACGGCGATCGACAGCGGCACGAGCGTGGTGGGGATCAGCGCGAGCGGGAGCGCCGTGAGCGCCACGGACGTCGTCGGGCCGCCCGCGAGCACGCCGAGCGGCCCCGGTGCCGACAGGAACCCGGTGCCCACCGCGACGACGAGGTCGACGATGCCGAGCACGTGGAACGCGCGGACCCCGCGGAGGTCGCCCCGACGGAGCCGGCGGGCGATCACGGGCGCGGCGAGCCCGATCGCGATGTCGCCCAGCCCGGCGGGCAGCGCGAACGCCGGCGGCAGCGTGCCGACCAGCCACAGCACGACGAACACGCCGCCGACGACGCGGAACGTCTGCCCGGCGGTGAGGGCGACGAGGTCGACGCCGCTGCCGAGTCGTCGCAGGCCGAGCCACGTGAGCGCCACGGCGACGACGATCGTCGGGCCGATCCACGGCACGTCCTCGACGAACGCCCCGCCCACGGCGAGCGCGCCCGTGAGTGCCACCCAGGCCGCGAGGGCGGCGGCGGCGAGCGGGCGGGCCGCGCGGGGCAGGGCCGCGACGAACGTGCCGAGCAGGCCGAACACGCCGGCGAGGACGACGACCCAGGCCCAGACGGGCACGACGGTCAGGGGAACGAGGTCCACGATGTCTCCTCAGCTCACGGCGTAGACGCGGTAGCGGATGCCGGTCAGCGCGATGTCGCACCAGGCGACGGTCGCGAGACCGTTGAGGTACGTGTGGGCCGGGGACGCGGTCTCGAAGAGCGGGTGGGTCCGCAGGTAGGCCTCGTCGGCGGTGACCCGTTCACCGGCGAGGAACCGCGCGGTGTGCTCGCCGAGCACGGCCCGCCCGGTGACCGAGAGCCCGATGTGGTCGCCCAGGTCGGTCCGCAGGACCGCGCGGACGTCGATCCGGCCGATGCCGTCGTCGCCGACCGAGAGCCAGTCCGCACTACCCGGCAGCACGTCGCCGGCGAGGCCGGGACCCTCGAACCGGCCGGACCGGGCGGCCAGCAGCATCCGCTGGCCACGGGGCGTGGCGAAATGGGGCACCGCCTCGAAGGTGATGTCCATGTCGAGCAGGTGCCGAAGGGGCACGGTCACATCGGGAGGCATGGGGCGACCGTAGACAGAGTCGCTTGAAAAAAACAACTGAACTAGCCGTGCTTTGCCCGTCGCCCGAGGAGCGGGACGATCCCGGTCATGGCCGACACCCGTGCGCTGGCCCGCGAGGAGCGGGCGGAGTTCGCCGCGTTCCTCGCGACCCTCACGCCCGAGCAGTGGGACGCCCCGACGCTGTGCACCGCGTGGCGGGTCCGCGACGTCGTCGCGCACGTCATCGGGTACGACCTCGAAGGCATGACCGGGTTCGCGAGGACCCTCGTGCGCTCCGGCTTCTCTCCGGACGGGGCGAACCAGCGCGTGGTCGAGGACCTGCGCGACCTCGATCCCCGCGGGCTGCTCGACCTCGTGCGCCGGTACGAGACGCCGGCGGGGCTGCCCGCGCGGTTCGGGAACCGGATCGCCCTCACGGACGGGGCGATCCACCAGCAGGACATCCGCCGCCCGCTCGGCCTACCGCGCGAGATCCCGCCGGAGCGGCTGCGGGCGGTCCTCGACTTCGCGATGGTCGCCGTGCCGATCCGGGCGTTCGTGCGGACCCGCGGCCTGCGTCTCGTCGCGACCGACCTCGACTGGTCGTCGGGGCGTGGCACCGAGGTCCACGGTCCCGCCGAGGCACTGCTGATGGCGGCCTCGGGGCGCCCCGATGCGCTCGACGAGCTCGAGGGGCCGGGTCTCGGCGTCCTCGCGGGGCGCTGTCGACCGGGACGAGGCTGACCGGTTACCGAACGTGACATCGGGTGTCGGTGCGGATGCAGCTTTGTGATCTGCAACGATGCACCCGGTGGCCCGGCGCCGCGTGGTTCGCACTCCGTCGTCGCCGGGCCGCCCTCACTCTTCGGAGTGAACGTCTTCGAATTCTCTAACGCGTTGTGTGATCGAGTCGATCCGTCAGTTGCGAACCACGCAAGCTTGGTTGCCCTCAGGGCAACCCTGACCGACGGAGTCGATGTGACCTCACGTCTCGACCAGTCCCCGCCGCACGCCCAGCCGGCCCCGGAGCCGAAGAAGCCGAAGGCCGGCCGCATCCTCGCGGTCCTCGCCGGGCTCTTCGCCGCCTACTTCATCGGCCTCGCCATGGGTACGTCGAACTCGACGGTGCAGGCCCAGCCGGTGGCCCAGCCTGCGCCGATCGTCACTACCCGCACGGTCACCGTGCCCGGGCCGACCGTCACCGTCCCCGGCCCCACCGTGACCGTCCCGGGCCCGACGGTCACCGTGCAGGCCTCGCCGCCCGCCTCCAGTAGCGCAACGACGCCTGCCGCCGGCACGAGCTTCTCGGCCGGGACCTACGAGGTCGGCACAGAGATCCAGCCCGGCAATTACCGCACGAGCGGGTCCGACTGGTGCTACTGGGAGCGCCTGACGTCCAACGACGGCGAGTTCGACTCGATCATCGCCAACGGCAACGAGGACGGCCCGAGTTCCGTGAGCATCAAGTCGAGCGATGCCTACGTGAAGTTCAGCGGGAACTGCACCTGGACGAAGCGCTGACCGACGCCTCGTGCGTGATCTTCTGAGCAATAGCTCAGAAGATCACGCACGAGGCCGTTCTAGGCTCGCCTCATGGACGTCCGCCTCTGGTTCGACCCGGTCTGCCCGTTCTGCTGGATGACCAGCAAGTGGCTGCGTCTGGCGGCCACCCAGCGCGACCTCGCCATCGAGTGGCGCTTCATCTCGCTGCGGCTGCTCAACGCCGGCGTCGACTACGACGCGCAGTTCCCGCCGGAGTACGAGGCCGGGCACACGGCGGGGCTGCGGATGCTGCGGGTCGCGGCGCGGGTGCGCAAGGAGCACGGCGCGGAGGCTCTCGACCGCCTGCAGGAGGCGTTCGGCCACCACGTCTTCGAGCAGGAGCCGGTGCCCGACACCGCGAACGCGCGCGAGCGTCAGGGCTCCGAGGCGTTCGTCGCGGCGGTGCTGGCCACCGCCGGCCTGCCGACCACGCTCACCGAGGCCCTCGAGGACAGCACGTGGGACGAGGTCGTGCAGGCCGAGACCGACGAGGCCCTGGCGCTGACCGGGCGCGACGTCGGGACGCCGATCATCCAGGTCGACCCGCCCGACGGGCTGGCGTTCTTCGGGCCGGTGATCAGTCGGATGCCCACCGAGGAGCAGGCGGGCGAGCTGTGGGACCACGCCGTCGGACTGGCCCGCTTCCCCGGCTTCGCCGAGCTCAAGCGCAGCCTGCGCGAGCAGCCGCAGCTGCCGTCGTTCGGCGTCTCCACCGACCAGGTCGGCATCACCGAGGACTGGCACGGCGGGAGCCGACGCCAGCACCGGTGAGACGCGAGGGCTCCGCCACGTGAGTGATTCGGGTCGCCGGGACGACCCAGAGCACTCACGTGGCCGGAGGCCATCAGCTCAGTACACCGACAGCTGGTAGTCGCCGCGCCCCTCGTCCCAGTCCATCGTCACGAGGTCGCGGGCGCGCGCGGCGCGGGCGAAGGACAGGAAGCCGTTGAACCCGTAGCGCTTCTCGGAGAAGCCGGGGTCGCGCTTGCGCATCTGGTCCTTGAGACCGGAGAGCTGGGGCGGCGCGCCCGCGGAGGCCTCCAGGTCGCGGACGGTGGTGGCGAACAGGGCGAACGCCTCGTCCTCGGCCGAGGTGTCCTCGGGGAACGACACCTCGGGGTCGCCGGCGGCGGTGCCTGGCGCGAGCGCGAGCACGCCCCGGCCCTCGAGGTGGCGCAGGAGCTCGCCGAAGCCGCGGAATCCCTGGTCGCCCTCGTCGAACGTGGGGTCCTTGCGGAGGATCGCGCGCTTGAGGGTCGACGCGCGGACGGGCCCGTCGGTGGCCCGCGCGAGGCCGGCGAGCGTGCTGGTCACGACCGCGGTGACGTCGGTGTCGGACCCGCCGGCCGTGGTCTCCTCGGCCGCCGGGGCCGCGACCGGCTCCGGCTCGACGGGCACCGGCTCGGCGGCGAGGGTGGCCGTCGCCGCGGCCGGACGTCGCCGCGAGGTCTTCGGGGGGACCGGACGGCCCTCGACCCCGGGCAGGCGGTCGTAGAACAGGAACTCGTCGCACGCGGCGGGGAGCAGCTTCGAGGTCGAGGACTGCACGCCGATGCCGATGACGCGCTTGTCCATCTCGCGCAGCTTGTGCATCAGCGGCGTGAAGTCGGAGTCGCCGGTGCCGATGGCGAACGTCGTGACGAACTCGCGCTCGTAGGCGAGCTCGATCGCGTCGACGGCCATCTTGATGTCGGCGGCGTTCTTGCGGGAGCCGCCGATGCGCTGTGGGATCTCGATGAGCTCGACCTGCGCGCGGGCCAGCAGCCGGCGGTCCTCGTCGAACGACGACCAGTCCGCGTACGCCCGCCGCGTCACCACACGACCGCGCTCGGCCAGCGCGTCGGCGACCGGCCCGAAGTCGAACGGGCTCACGCCGAGCCCGTCGCGGGCGCCGATGGCCAGGTTCTCGTAGTCGAGGAACAGGGCGATGCGTTCGTCCTCCGGGGCCATCGGGGCAGCCTAGGCCGCGGTCCCGGGACGGACGCGTGGGCTCCGCCGTGCGGCCCCACCTCGATGACGATCCCGTTGCAGACCTTGCGTGCTCGGATAGTACGTGCTCGGATTGAGCTGGAGGTGGTCGACCGATGGACCAGAACCTGTTCAACGACATCTGCCTGCAGCAGCTCAAGCTCTCCGGGGTGCACGAGGGCGAGACCGTCGCCGTGCTGACCCGGGGCGCGGAGCGCGGGGAGTACGCCGACGCGTTCCTGTGGGCGGCGCAGCAGCTCGGGGCGGCGACCTTCCACCTGCGGCTGCCCCCGCCGGCGAGCGCGTCGGGCGCGTGGGCGGTCGGCGACTCCGGTCTGGGGGACATCCCGCTGGCGGTGGAGGCGCTGAAGTCGGTCGACATGCTCGTCGACTGCACCTTCCTGCTCTTCAGCCCCGAGCAGTTCGCGATCCAGGACGCGGGCACCCGCATCCTGACCGCGGTCGAGCCGCCGGAGCTGCTGGCCCGGTTGATGCCGACCACCGAGCTGCGCGAGCGCGTCGAGTACGGCGCGGACCTGCTGGCCAAGGCCTCGACGATGCGGATCACGAGCCCGGCCGGCACCGACGTCACCTACCGGCTCGGGGTCTACCCGACGATGAGCGAGTACGGCTACACCGACACCCCCGGCCGCTGGGACCACTGGCCGGCGGCGTTCGTGTTCACCGGCGGCGCCGACGACGGTGTCGACGGTCAGATCGTGCTCTCGCCCGGCGATGTGCTGCTGCCGTTCAACACCTACGTGCAGACCCCGGTGACGCTGACGATCGAGCAGGGCTTCATCCGCGACATCCGCAGCCAAGATGGGGGTGTCAGCCTCGACGCGGACCTGTTGAGCTCCTACATCCAGAGCTTCGACGACCCGCGGGGCTACGGCATGTCCCACGTCGGCTGGGGTCTCGACGAGCGCGCGCACTGGCACGGGCTCACGCAGTTCGGTGGCGGCATGGGCATGGAGCTGCGCAGCTTCTACGGCAACGTCATGTTCTCGATCGGCCCGAACAACGAGCTCGGCGGTCCGAACGACACCCCGTGCCACTTCGACATCCCAATGCGCGGCAACAGCCTCTACCTGGACGACGAGCTGATCGTGGACAAGGGTGGGCTGACGATTCCGGAGATGCGTCCCGCGGGGGTCCGATGACCGACCACCACATCGGCATGATCGTCCCGAGCTCCAACCTGACGATGGAGACCGAGCTGCCGCGGATGCTGGCGGCGCGGGAGCAGGCGATCCCGGAGGACCGGTTCGTCTTCCACGCCGCGCGGGCGCGCATGCAGCACGTGACCCCGGAGCAGCTCCAGGCGATGAACGCCCAGGCGGTCCGCGCGGCCACCGAGCTCGCGGACGCCCGCCCCGACGTCGTCGCCACCGCCTGTCTCGTGGCGATCATGGCCCAGGGGCCGGGGTTCCACTGCACGGCGGAGGACGACATCACCGGCGCCCTGCGCGCCGAGGGCTCCGACGCCCCGGTGATCTCGTCGGCGGGCGCCCTGCTCTCGGGGCTCGCGGCGCTCGACGCGCGGCGGGTGGCGATCGTGACCCCGTACATGAAGCCGCTGACCGCCGCCGTGGTGGCGTACCTGGAGGACGCCGGCATCGAGGTCGTCGACTCCCTGTCGCTCGAGGTGCCCGACAACCTCGCCGTCGCGCGCCTCGACCCGGCCGACCTGCGGGAGCACTACAAGAAGCTCGACCTGACGGGTGCCGACGCGCTCGTGCTCTCGTGCTGCGTGCAGATGCCCTCGCTGCCCGTGGTCCAGGCCGTGCAGGACGAGGTCGGCATCCCGGTGCTCTCCGCGGCCACGGCGACGACGTTCCGGATCCTCTCCGAGCTCGGCCTCTCCACCCACGTCCCCGGCGCGGGCGCGCTGCTCTCCGGCAGCGTCCGCGATCCGGGGGCCGTCACGCGCGTGGCCTGATCACGAGGGGCACGTTCCGCAGGACCGACCGGCGTCGGAGCCTGCGGAACGTGCCCGTCGTGTCAGAGCAGCGAGTGCAGCGCGCCGCGCACGGTGGTGCGGGCGGCGGCGGGCTCGTCCCAGAAGACCATGTGGCCGGTGCCGGGGACCTCGACGACCGACGCCTCCGGGTTCGCCTTCGCGGCCTCCTCGGCGCCGGCGGCGGTGACGACCGGGCTGTCGCCGCCGTGGATCAGCACGGTCGGCGCGGGTACCGCGGGCCAGACGGCGAAGAAGTCGTCGGACTCGAAGCCCGCGTGCGTGGCGACGATCGCGTCGCGCGAGATCGAGCCCATCCAGCGCGCGCGCAGCTCCTGCTCGCGGCGGGGCCAGCGGGGCCAGGACGCGGCGACCTCGTCGGCGTCCGTGCCGCGGCGGGCCTGGTCGAGCTGGCCGAGGAAGGCCTCGAGCGTGGTGGGGTACGGCCCGCGCCCCGGGCCGCTCATCGGCGGGTCGACGAGCACCGTCGCGCGCAGGTCGAGGCGGGTGGCGGCGACGGCGGTGATCCGCGCGCCCATGGAGTGCCCGAGCACGAGCGGGCGGCCCAGCTCGAGGGCGTCGATCACCGCGGCGACGTCGCCGGCGTAGGTGTCGAGGTCCCAGGCGTCCCCGCTGTCGGACAGACCGCGACCGCGGACGTCGAGGACGAGCGGCCGCACCAGGTCGATGAGCTCGCGGGCGACGAAGTCCATGGCGATCGCGGGGCTCGTGATGCCGGGGACGATCACCAGGGGGACGCCGTCGGCGGGGCCGTAGTCGAGGACGTGCAGGCGCACGTCCCCCGACCGCACCCAGCGGCTCACCGCCGGGACGTCGGCGAGGTCGGCCAGGGCCGGCTGGGTGAGGACGCGGGCGTCGGGGGACTCGAGGGTCAACGGTCGGCCTTCCGGAAGGGGTCGTCGAGGTAGGACACGGCGTCGTCCAGTGTGACGACGTCGGCGTACTTCGCCTGGAGATCGAACAGGGCGGCGTCGTGCGGGCCGCGGGCGCGATCGCCGCACGCGTCGGCCACCACGAGCGTGTCGAACCCGCTCTGCACGGCGTCGACGGCGGTGGCGCGCACGCAGCCGGAGGTGGTGGCGCCGCAGACGACGGCGGTGTCGATGCGCAGGCCAGCGAGCAGCGCGGCGAGCGAGGAGCCGTGGAACGCCGAGGCGCCCTTCTTGAGGATCCGGTGGTCGTCGGGGGCGAGGCCGAGACGCTCGTCGAGGGCGACGGCGTCGGTGCCCTCCCGGAGCGCGCCGACGCCCGGGGCCTTGCGCAGCCAGGCGACGGCGTCGCCGTCGGCCTCGGCGGCGGTGAACGAGACGGCGGTGGCGATCACCGGGACGTCGCGCCGGTGGGCGACCTCGATGAGCTGGGCGGCCGCGGCGACCTCGGCGGTCAGGTCGGCGCCCAGCGGGAAGCCGGGCTCGGTGAAGCCGCGGGTGAGGTCGACGACCACCAGGGCGGGACGGGGTCCGCGGGGGACCGTGGCCCCGAAGCCGGCGCGGTCGTAGACGTCGTCGGTGGCCCGGCCGTGCAGACCCTCAGCGTCGGGCATGGCGTCGCAGCTCCTCGATCAGCATCTTCTGTCCGCGCAGGCGGCCGAGCAGGTAGCCCTGGAACAGGCCCACCCCGAGGGCGCCCGCCAGCGCGGCCCAGCGCCCGGTGCCCGGGGGCAGGAGCATCGCGAGGCCGTCGAGTGCCTCCTCGCGAGCGGGACCGGGTGCCGACGAAGCGGATTCACGCGCACCCAGTGCAAGCGAGGACGCAGGGCTTGCACCGGAGGTGCCCGATCCCTCCTGCAGCTCGCCGGCGAGGTTGCGGGCGAACTGGTCGAGCAGGCGGCTGGAGACGGTGGTGATCGCGCCCTTGCCGAACTGGGCGATCTTGCCGCGCACCAGGAGGTCGGTGTGCAGGTCGAGGGTCGAGCCGCCGGGGGCCTCGAGCACCGACAGGACGACGTCGGCCTCCGCGTCGCCCGCGCCGTGGGCGTCGGACGCGCGGGCCGACAGGCGCAGGGTCCGCTGGTCGGGGGAGACGTCGGTGAAGCGCAGGGTGCCGGCGTAGGCGGCGCTGATCGGGCCGACCTTGACCTTCACGCGGCCCGTGTACGCCTCGCCGTCACGGCCCTCCAGCGTCGCGCCCGGCAGGCACCCGGCGACGCGCTCGACGTCGCCCAGCAGCGCGAACACCGCGTCCGGGTCGGCGGGCACGTCGAGCTTGTTCTCGAGGATCACGGAGCAGCCTCCCGGCGGGCGCACGCCGTCGCGTGCACCGCATCGACGATGGTCTGGTAGCCGGTGCAGCGGCACAGGTTCGCCGACAGCCCCTCGCGGATCTCCTCGCGGGAGGCGTCCGGCTGCTCGGCCAGCACCCCCTCGGCCAGCATGAGGAAGCCGGGCGTGCAGAAGCCGCACTGCAGCCCGTGGTGGTCCGAGAACGCCTGCTGGAGGTCGGAGAGCTCACCGTGGTCCGCGAGCGACTCCACGGTGCGCACCGACGACCCCTCCGCCTGGACGGCGAAGACGAGGCACGCGCGGACCGGGGCGTCGTCGAGCAGCACGGTGCACGCCCCGCACACCCCGTGCTCGCAGCCGACGTGGGTGCCGGTGAGGAGCAGGTCGTGGCGCAGGACGTCGGCGAGCGTGCGTCGGGGCTCGACGACGACCTCGTGCTCCTCGTCGTTGACCGTGAGCGCCAGCAGGTGCGGATCCCTCACAGCTCGCCCTCCAGTGCGGCCAGCACGGTGCTGGGGTGGATCGGGGTGGTGTCGAGCTCGACGCCGGTGTGGCGCAGCGCGTCGTTGACGGCGTTGAGCACCGCGGCCGGCGCGCCGATCGTGCCGCCCTCGCCGGCGCCCTTCGCGCCGTTGGCGGTGAACGCGCACGGCGTCTCGAGGTGCTGGATCGAGACGTCGGGGATCTCCGTGGCCGTCGGCACCAGGTAGTCGATGAACGAGGCCGCCGACGGCTCGCCGTGGCCGTCGTAGGTGACCTCCTCGAACAGCGCGCCGGCGATGCCCTGCGCGATCCCGCCGCGGCACTGCCCGTCGACGACCTTCGGGTTGATCACGACCCCGCAGTCCTCCACGCAGACGTAGCGCAGGATCCGGATCTCGCCGGTGCCCGGGTCGGCCTCGACGACGACGGCGTGGGTGGCGTTGGAGAACGTCCCGTCGCCGGGGACGTCGAAGCTCGCCGTCGCGGTGAGCGCGGGCTCGACGTCCTTCGGCAGCAGGTGCGAGCGCAGGTGGGCGACGTCGGCGATGTCCTCGAACGGCAGCCGGCGCGCCGGGTCGTCGAGCTGGACCACCCCGCCGTCCCCGTCCAGCGCGACGTTGTCCGGGCGGGTCTCCAGCAGGTGCGCGGCGATCCGGCACAGCAGCTCGCCGAGCCGCTCCGAGGCCAGTGCGACCGCGGAACCACCGATCGTCACCGAGCGCGAGGCGAACGTGCCCCAGCCGTAGGCGATGCGCTCGGTGTCGCCCTGGCGCAGCTTCACGCGCGCGACGTCGAGCCCGAGCCGGTCGGCGACGATCTGCGCGAACGTCGTCTCGTGGGACTGCCCGTGGTTCATCGTGCCGCTGGTGACGACCACCGAGCCGGTGGTGTCCATGCGGATCTCGGAGAGGTCGAACCCGGGGACGACGGTCATCTTGCGCTTCGCGAAGGCCTCGGACCCGTAGCCGGTGCGCTCGGAGAAGCAGCAGAAGCCGATCCCGAGGTGCCGGTCCCCCTGTCGATCGGCCTCCTCCCGCGCCTCGTACCAGCCCTCGTCGCGGATCGTCGCCTCGGCGAGGTCGAGCGACTCGAGATAGGTGCCGGGGTCGTAGGTGACCCCGTTGACGCCCGTGTACGGGAACTCCGTGATGACGTTGCGACGGCGGACCTCGACCGGGTCCAGGCCCAGCTCGCGCGCTGCGCGCTCCATCACGCGCTCGATCGCCATGACGTACTGCGGGCGGCTCACCCCACGGTAGGGCGCAGTGGGGGCCTTGTTGCTGGTGATCGCGCGGCCCCGGACCCGGTACGCCGGCACCCGGTACACGCTGGGCATCTCCGCCGAGGCCATCAGCGGCTCGATGCCCGCGGTGAAGGGGTAGCAGGAGTAGGCGCCCATGTCGCAGACGACGTCGACGTCGAGCGCGGTGATCCGCCCGTCGGCGTCGAACGCCGCGCGCGTCCGGTACCGCTGCTCGCGCGCCAGGAACCCGGCGGTGAGCGCCTCGCGCCGGTCCTCGATCCACTTCACGGGACGGTCGAGACGCTGCGCGGCGGCCGCGACGGCGATCTCCTCGCGCCCGACGACGCACTTCTGCCCGAACCCGCCGCCCATGTCCGGCACGGTCACCCGCACCGTCCGCTCCGCGATCCGCAGCGAGCGCGCGAGCATCGTGCGGACCTGGTGGGGCACCTGCGAGCAGGTCTGCACGAGCAGCTGGTCGTCCCGCGCGTCCCACGACGCGACGACGCCCCGGGTCTCCAGCGGCAGCGCGTTCTGCCGGCCGCTGCGGGTGGTGACGTCGACCGTGAGGGCGGCGTCCGCGAACGCCTCGTCCACCCCCGGGGTGTCGAACATCGAGACGTCGAGCAGCACGTTGTCGGGGGCCTCCTCGTGCACCGCGGGCGCACCGGGGGCGAGCGCCGTCTCCTCGGAGACGACGGCGTCGAGCGCGTCGTAGGAGACGCGGGCGGCCTCGATGCCGTCCTCCACGGCGTACGGGTCGTGGGCGACGACGAGCGCCAGCGGCTCGCCGACGAAGCGCACCTTGCCGCGGGCGAGGATCGGCATCGCGGTGGGCGTGAACTCCTCGGGGGGCCGGTCGAGGACGGCGACGATGTCGCCGAGCGCCAGGTCCGCGGCGTCGTAGGCCGCGACGACGCCGTGGACCTCGCGGGTCGCGGTGAGGTCCAGCTCCGTGATCGCGGCGTGCGCGACCGTGGCGCGCACGAAGCCCGCGTGCAGCATCCCGGACAGCGCGATGTCGTCGACGAAGCGGCCGCGCCCGGTGAGCAGGCGCGGGTCCTCGTGCCGGGGGATCGACGCGCCGACCCAGCGGCCCCGGCGGCCGTCGAAGCGGGGCTCGGTGGCGGGCCGTTCCCCGCGCTCGGGCTGGTCGGGGTCGACGTCGGGCGGGACGCCGGGCAGGTCGGTCGTGGTCATCGGGGGCCTCCCGCGGCCTGGGCGCAGGCGTCGGCGACGAGCGTGCGGGTGAGCCGGCGGCGGTAGGCGGCGGTGACCTGCGGGTCGTTGGGCGGGTCGATCGCGGCGGCCGCGGCGTCGGCGACGGCGGCGAACAGCTCCGGGCCCGGCGCGCCGCCGGCCGCGAGGACCGCCTCGGCCTCCGGCACCCGCACCGGCGCGGGCGCCACGCCGCCGAGGACCACGCGCCCGCCGCTGACCTGCTCGGGTGTCACGTCTCCGTCGAGGTCCAGCGCGACCGCCGCGTCCACGATCGCGAAGTCCCCGTGCCGACGGGCGAACTCGCTGAGCGCGGCGTGCGGGGCGGGCCGGGTGAACCGCACCTCGACGACGACCTCGTCGGGCTCGACCGCCGTCGCGTAGAAGCCGTGGAAGAGCTCGTCGGCGGGGATCTCGCGCCGCCCCGACGGGCCCTCGGTGACGACCACCGCGTCGAGCAGCAGCGCGAGCAGGCACCACTCGGCGGTGGCGTCGCCGTGCACGAGGCTGCCGGCGACCGTGCCCCGGCTGCGGATCGGCAGGTGCCCGACCCAGCGCATGGCCCGCGCGAGCACGGCGAAGCCGTCCGGGAGCGTCGCGGTCTCCACGGCGTGGTGGGTGACGAGCGCGCCGAGGGTCAGGGTCCCCGCCTCCGCGTCGAGGGCGGTCATCGACGGCATCCGGCGCAGCGGGCCGAGGTCGACCAGCGCGGACGGGCGCGCGAGGCGGAAGTTCATCATCGGCATGAGGCTCTGCCCGCCGGCGATGAGCTTCGGGTCCTCGCCCGCCGCGGCGAGGTCGGTGAGCAGCCCGACGGCGTCGGTGACGTCGTGCGCGCGGTGGTAGGTGAACGCGGCGGGCTTCACGTCGCGGGCCTCCTGTCCGGGTGTGGGCTGCCGAGTGTGGGCTCCGGGTGCGGGCGGCGTCCCGGCGAAGGGCACCATCGGCCGCTCTGTCCGGTCGATGGTGCCCTTCGCGCGGAACGGGGCGCGCTCAGGCGCGGGTGCGCTCGGCGTCCGTGGTGGTCGCGGCGGGCTCGTCCGGCACGTCGGTCGTGATCCGGTCCAGCTCGCGGCCCGCGGTCTCGGGCGCCGCCACCCACATGAAGACCACCGCGGCCACGACGAGCAGGCCGAGCAGCGTGAACGTCAGCGGCAGGCCGAGCACCGGCCAGAGCACGCTGCCGAACAGCAGCGGGGCGAAGCCGGTGATCGCCCGGCTCGAGGACGACGCCCAGCCGAAGCCCGAGGCGCGCAGCTCGGTCGGGTAGAGCTCGGAGACGTAGGCGTACATGACCGGGATGACGATCAGCGCGAACATCCCGAACGCGCCGATCGCGATGACGGCGAGCGTCGGCGTGCCGAGCAGCAGGGAGAACAGGACCAGGGTCGCCGAGGCCACGGGGCCGGCGATGGCGATGACGCGCTTGCGGCCGTAGCGGTCGACGACCAGCACCGAGATCGCGACACCGACGATGCCCAGCGCGTTCATCAGGGTCGTCGAGGCGAACGCGGCGATCTCGCCGAAGCCCTGCGCCCGCAGGATCGAGGGCATCCAGCTCAGCGCGGCGTAGTAGACGAGCATGACCGCGATGAACAGCGACCACGCGACCGCGGTGATCTTCGGGTTGAACGCCCAGACGCGGCGCAGCTGGTCGACCGCGGCGGCCCAGGCGCCGCCCCGCTTGTCCTCGGCGACGGCGGCCGGGATGACGTAGGGCTCGGGGGTGGTGCCGGTGCGGGCGACGAGGTCGTCGATCACGACACGCGCCTCGTCCTCACGGCCCATCCGCGAGAGGTAGAGCGGCGACTCCGGCACGCCGCGGCGGATCCAGAACAGCAGCAGCGCCGGCAGGATCATCAGCACGAGCATCCAGCGCCAGTTGCCGTCGACGGGGACGAGCAGCGTCGCCGAGACGCCGGCAAGGGTGGCGCCGATCGGCCACCAGCCGTCCATCGCCGAGAGCACGCGCCCGCGGCTCTTGCGCGGCGAGAACTCGCTGACGATCGCGTAGTCCACCGGGATGCAGCCGCCGAGCCCGACGCCGGCGAGGAAGCGCAGCGCCAGGAACATCTCGATGTTCGGCGAGAGGGCCCCGAGCACCGAGAACAGCGCGAAGATCAGCAGCGTGATGCTGAAGGCCTTCTTGCGCCCGATGCGGTCGGCCACCGTGCCCCAGGCGACGGCGCCGACGGCCATGCCGATGAGGTTCGCCGTCGCGACGAGGCCCTTCTGGCCCGCCGTGAGCCCGAACTCGGTGCCGACCAGCGGGGTGAGGAACCCGTTGAGGGCGACGTCCCAGGCGTCGAACATGTAGCCGAGGCCGCCGATGAGGAAGATCTTCCCCTGGACTCCCCAGCGCCAGGGCAGGTCCTGGACGATCTGGTCTCCGGTGCGCATTGCGTTCGCTCCCGTCGCGGGTGGGTGGTTGATCGGTCCGCGCGTCAGCGGGCGAACTGGTAGTGGATGGACTCGGTGTCGGGGTCGTGCAGCGGGCTGCCGTTCCACAGCCAGTCGTACGACAGGTCGGACTCGCCGTCGAAGCGGCGCAGCTTCTCGTCGCGTTCGCGCTGCTCCGGGCCGTCGGGCAGGTGGTAGAAGGCCATGTTCTGCAGCGAGGCGTCCTGCACCATCCCGGCGTGCTTGGCGCGCCGGTCGACGTAGCGCACGAGCGCGGCGTCGATGCCGTCGCGGGTCACCCGGCCCAGCTCCTCGGCCAGCACGGCGGCGTCCTCCATCGACTGGGACGCGCCCTGGGCCTGGTACGGGAGCATGGCGTGGCAGGCGTCGCCGAGCAGCGCCACCCGGCCGTCGACCCACACCGGGTCGCGGCGCCGCCGGTACATCGCCCACACCGAGACGTCCTCGGGCTTGGCCTTCGAGAGCATCGCCGGGACGCGGTCGTCCCAGTCGCCGAAGTCGGCCGCGAGCTGCTCGGGCGTCGCCGGGCCGCTCCAGTCGCGCTCGATGGTGTCGGTGCACGGCACGATCGCGACGACGTTGAGGTACTGCCCGCCGCGGATGATGTAGTGCACGAGGTGCTTGTCGGGCCCGTACCAGATCGTGGAGTGGTAGCGGTCGACGAGGAAGCGGGTGGCCGGGTCCGCGGCGATCAGGTCGCCGGGGATCAGGGCGCGGTAGGCCATCTCGCCGGAGAACACGAGCGAGTCCTCGAAACCGGCGAGGTCGCGCACCGCCGAGCGGATGCCGTCGGCGCCGACGAGCACGTCGCCGGCGAAGCGGCGCCCGTCCTCGGCGACCGCGACCGGCCGCGACGGGTCGGTGCGGTCCAGCTCGACGACCTTCGCGCCGGTCGCGAGGACGACCGTCGGGCCCGGGAGCTCGGGGTCGGCGCAGGCGTCGAGCAGCACGCGGTGCAGGTCGGCGCGGTGGTAGTGCCAGTACGGGGCGCCGTACTGGTCGATGACCCGCTGGCCCAGGGGCAGCTGGGCGATGATGCTGCCGTCCGCCCAGCGCCGGCGGACCTGGTCCTCGGGCTGGGTCCGGATCGCCTCGAGCTGGGGGCGCAGCCCCAGCCCGATCAGGATGCGGCTCGCGTTGGGGGCGGTCTGGATGCCGGCGCCGATCTCGCCCAGCTCCGGCGCGGCCTCCACGACGGTGACCCGCAGGCCCCGCTGGCGCAGGGACAGCGCCGCGCAGAGCCCGCCCAGACCTCCGCCGACGATGGTGACCTCGAACGACTGGCTCGCCATCTGGCCGCCTCCCGGTGTCGCACTTCACGTTCGCTCGAGTTCAATCCGAGCACGTACTATCCGAGGACGCAATACCTGGGCGCATCTCGAAACGAACCCGTCACGGAATCAGGGGCCGGCGGGAGGAGCCGGCTCCGCCCGGGGAACCCGGGGTGTTGGTCCGCGCGGACCCCTCAGAGCGCGTCGCGCTCGGCGACGCGCTCCCACTGCTGCCCGAGGTCGTTGAGCAGGGACGCGATCTGCGGGCGCTGCTCGGGCGGGCAGCCGTCGAGCAGTGCCTCGTCGAGGGCGCGGGCGCGGCGGTTGGTCTCGGCGAGGGCCGCGGCGCCGTCCTCGGTGAGCGTCAGGACCTTCGCCCGCGCGTCGTGCGGCGCGGCCGTGCGCGTGATGAGCCCGCGGCGCTCCATGCGGCGGCAGACGTCGGCCATCGTCGAGGTGTCGAGGGCGACCGCACCGGCCAGGGCGGTCTGGTCGGCGTCGGGGTGGGCCCGGATCGCCGAGAGCACGGCGAACTGCGGGCCGGTGAGCACGGCGTCGACGTGACGGTTCCAGGCCGCGAGGTAGGCCTGGTAGAGCCGCCGCGCGCCGTAGCCGGGGGCCGCCACGAGGTCCGGGGGCGGACTCATCCGCACCCGGCCCCGGGCTCCGCCCTGGCCGCCGTTCGCGCTCGCCGACCTGGTCACGGCCCACCTCGTCATCCGGTCCTCGGGCGCATCCGGTCCCGGGACGGTCCCCCTGGCCCCGTCCGCCGCACCCGCCCCAGATAGTACGTGCCCGGAACGGATGGAGCCCGTCCGACGGCCACCTCCTCGCGCATCCCGGGATGCCGACTACCGCCCGGCGGTCGCCCCGTCCGTCGCGAACGACGGGTCGCGACCCAGCCACGCGATCAACCGGACGGTCGGCGCGGCGTCGCCGGCGACGGCGACGGGCGGCCCGAACGGGATCGGCCCGCCGCGGGGCTCGGCCGGCAGCACCCGGCGCGCAGTGTCCTCGATCGCGGCGGCGAGGTCGTCGTCGAGCCCTGCGGTGCGGCCGGTGGCCGCCGCGAGGTCCCAGGCGTGGACGGTGAGCTCCTGGACGTAGCCGAACCCGACGAACCGGCCCGGCATCGTGCCCCAGGGGACGGTGAGGACGCGGTCGAGCACCGCGGCGTCGGGGCCGTCGAGACCCCACGACGCGTCGACGTCGGCGCGCGCGGCGGTCAGCTCGGCGAGGTGGCGGCCCGCGGCGACCTCGGGCATGGAATCGATCTCGGAGAACAGGCCCCCGGCGCCGACGTGGGCGATGCGGCGGTGCACGCCGACGAGGTGGTCGAGCAGGGTGCGGACGTCCCAGTCGTCGCACGGGGTGGGGCGGTCGAGGGCGTCGGGCGCGGTGCCGGCGACCAGGTCGCCGACCTGGTCGAGGGCGCGGGTGAGCAGGGGGCGGGGGTCGGGAGCGGTCATGTCGATCTCCTTCTCGGGGTTCGTTGTCAGCCGGCCACGCGCAGGAGGAGCGCGGTCCAGGTGCGGTAGGGGCGGAGGCGCTCGATCAGGTCGTCGAGCGGGTCGTCGGGGTGGCGGTCGTGGATCCGGGCGAGCACGGCGCGGCAGCGGGGCTCGTCGGGGAACTCGTCGACGACGCCGCACGCGCGCAGCCAGATCCCCGACGCCCAGAACTCGCCGATCCCGCGCAACCGGCGCAGCGCCGCGCGGGCACCGTCCGGGCCCAGGGCGCGCAGCCGCGCGACCTCGAGGTCGCCGGCCAGCGCGGCGTCGGCGATCCCGTGCAGGCGGTGCACCTTCTCCTGCGCGAGCCCCGGGAACTCCTGCAGCGCGCGCAGGGCCTCGGGCCGGGGGAACGCGTCGACCTCGGCGCCGGCGACGGAGAGCACCTCGCCGTGCGCGACCGAGAGCCGCCGGAAGATCGTGCCGGCCTGGCGCCTGCTGATCCGCGCCGAGATCACGCCCCACGCCGCGGCCTCGTAGGGCGCGCCGAAGAGCGTCGGCCGCAGGCCGCGGTGCTCGTCCATCAGCGCGCCGACGGCCGGGACGCGCCGCCCGACCTCGGGGTAGTCGCGGGCGTCGTGGTCCAGCGAGAGCAGGCGCGCGATCTGGGCGAGCGCGACCTCCTCCGCGCCGTCGGCGCCGGCGATCTCGACGTGCACCTCGGCGTCGGGCCCGGCCTGGCGCAGGGCGAAGGCCACGGGGCGCTGGTCGCCGTCGAGCGGGGCGGTGAGGCGCAGGGGCTCTCCGGGTCCGGGCGTGTGCCGCGTGATCGGGTCCCAGCGCCCGACGAAGTCGCGGGTGCGCTCGAGGTCGAACGGGCCGAGCGGCCGGAGGATGTGCGCGGCGGCGGTGCCCACGGTGGGGGCGGTGGTGGCGGCGGTCATGAGGAGCATGCTGCTCGCCGATACACGCCACCTACTGTCCTGTTTCTCGGGCATTCTCGACGACGTGCGCTCGGACCGTCTGCTCGCCACGCTGCTGCTCCTGCAGAGCCACGGACGCCTGCCCGCGCCCGAGATCGCCCGGCGCCTGGAGGTCTCGAGGCGCACGGTGTCCCGCGACGTCGAGGCGCTCTCGGCGGCGGGGGTGCCGGTGTACTGCGAGCGCGGACGCCACGGGGGCGTCGCCCTGCTCGAGGGCTACCGCACCGACGTCACCGGCATGACCGACGAGGAGCTGCGCGCCCTCGTGGCGCTCGGGTCGTCGGCCGACGGGGGCGCGCTCGGGTCCTCGCTGGCCTCGGCGTCGCGCAAGCTGCTGGCCGCGCTGCCCGACGCCCGGCGCGAGGGGGTCGACCGCGCCCGGCGGCGCCTGCTCGTCGAGCACCAGGGGTGGCGGCGCGCGCCCGAGGAGCTGCCCGCGCTTCCGGCGCTGGACGCCGCGCTCGTCGCCGACGAGCGCGTGCGGCTGCGGTACGCGACGGGCGACGCGGCGCACGCCACGTGGCGCACCGTCGACCCGTACGGGCTGGTCAGCAAGGCCGGCACCTGGTACCTCGTCGCGGCGCACCGTGGTCAGCCCAAGATGTACCGCGTCAGCCGGGTGCGGGCCGTGGCCGCCACCGGGACGCCTGCGCGGCGCCCCGACGAGCGCGACCTCGCCGAGGTGTGGGCCGAGCTCCGCGAGCGCCTCGAGACGCCGACCGCCGAGGTCGAGGTCCGGCTCCTCGTCGACCCGGCGTGGGCGCCGACCCTGCGCCGCGTCCACCTGGCCGTGCTCGCCGGTCCGTGGCGCACCGAGGGCATCGCCCCCGACGGGCGGGAGATCCTCGTGGCACCGTTCCGGTCGCTCATCGGCGCCCGGGCCGGCCTCCTGGGCTACGGCGAGGCGGTCGAGGTGCTCGAGCCGGCGGCGCTGCGCGAGGAGATGGCCGACGCCGCGGCGCGGGTGGTGGCGATGTACACGGCGGTGGAGAGAGCCCGACCTGTGATCCCGTGGGCAACTCTGCCGGAGTCGTCCGTGCCGAATGTCCTGGGCGCCGATTAGGGTCACGCGCCATGACGACGGTGTTGGTGACCGGTGGCGGCGAACGACTGGCAGAGGTGGCGAAGGCCATCGAGGCGGCCGGGGCGGAGACCACGGTGGTCGACACCCTGGACCGCCTGGGCGAGGCCGTCCGCGACAAGACGTTCGACGGGTACGTGCAGCTGCCGGTGGCGATGACCCCGCGGACCGGCGGCAGCCTCGTCTCCCGCGTCGAGCAGTTCCTGTCCGAGGGCCTGCTCAGCCGTTTCCGGGCCGCCGAGACGGTGCTGCCGACGCTGGCCGAGTCGGCGAACGTCCTGCTCGTCGGTGGGCAGACGAACGTCGACTCCGACGCGCCCGACGACCAGGAGGCGCGGACCGCGCTGATGCGGGTGCTCGCCCACGCCCTGCGGGCCGAGCGCGCCCCGAGCCACCTGCGGGTGCGCACGGCCGGGCCCGAGTGGTCCGCGACGGACATCGCCACGAAGATCCTCAGCGAGGGCGGGAGCGAGTCGGACGCCGACCAGACCGGCGAGCGCCAGGCCATCGGCAAGGCCTACGCCGACTGGCGCGCCGAGGTCCTCGGGCTCGTGCGGGTCGAGTTCTGACCTCGCGGCGCAGCCGTCGGTGACCCCGGAGCCGGTCGCCTACGGCAGCGCCGAGCCCTGGCGGTACTCCTCCCACGGGATCGTCCAGTCGGCGATGTCCCCGTCACGGGTGGTCAGCGGGCGGCTGGAGCCGACGATCTCCACCGGGTCGCCCATCTGCACCCAGTTGTAGAAGAACTCGCCGTTGGCCGGGGACAGGTTGACGCAGCCGTGCGAGACGTTGCGGCGCCCCTGGGCGCTGACCGAGTCCGGGTTGACGTGCACGAACTCGCCGTTGTTCGAGATGCGGACGGCCAGCGGCAGGTTCTGGTCGTAGAACCCGGGCTGGCCCTCGCCCGGGCCGCCCCACGTGTCCGAGCGCATCCGCTTGACCTCGTGCTTCTCGAACGCGACGTGGACGCCGTACTGCGTCGGGTAGATGTCGCGGCCGTAGGACGCCGGCAGGCTCCGCAGCTCCTGCCCGTCCTGGTAGAGCACGAGGGTGTGGGCGTTCACGTCGCCGCGAGCGCGCTGGTCGCGGCCGACGGTGAAGGAGAACGAGCGGTCCTCGGCGCCGTAGAGGCCCTCGCCGCCGTCGACGCCGAACAGGCGCGCCTCGACGGTGACCTGCGTGCCGGGGCGCCAGTACTCCTTCGGGCGCCAGTTGAGCTGCTCGTCGGACATCCACCGGAAGGAGCCCTCGGTGGGCACCGAGGTGGCGACCGAGACGCGCCGTTCGACCGCCGCGCGGTCGGTGACCGGCGCGTCGAAGGTGATCGAGATCGGCATGGCGACGCCGACGGTCTGACCGTCGGTGGGCCGGATGCTCGCGATCTCCAGCGTCTGCTCGGGGTCGACCGTGCGGAAGGTCTGGTCGAGCGGGGCGCCGGGGCCGCCGCGCTCGTCGACGCCGACGGCCTGCACCCGGTACTCGGTGCCGTAGGCCAGCGTGGCGCTGGTCCAGCGCGTGCCGGTCGGGTCGAGGGTGCCGGTGAGGGCGGGCGCGCCCGCGGGCGTGACGGTGACCGAGGTCAGCCGCCCGCCCGCCGCCGACACGACGAGCGGCTCGGCGGGCGCGACGTCCACCGCGCCCGGCGCCACCGAGGCGGCGAGCGCGACCGGGGGCACGGGCGGCGGCGGGGCCGACGTCACCCCGGCGCAGCCACCCAGCAGGGCGACCAACGCCAGCAGGACCACGATCGGTCCCGTCGACGCCCGATCGAGCCCATGTCCCCGCGCTCCACGAGCGCGCTCCGTCCTCGCCACACCGCCCCCAAATCCCGTTCCGGGGAGATTCTCCCCGGACATCCTCATCCGAGCGAGACGCCGGGGACGCTCTGCGGGTTGCGTGTCGCGGGTGTCGAATCGGTCTCGGTCCCGCTGCGCGGCGTGGCGTCACCGTGTGTCGGATCGGACAGACCGGACACTGTGCCGAACGGGTGAGTCTGATGCTCTCGTCTCAGGGCTGTCTCAGGCCGTGCGGTCACACTGTCCGACATGCGCATCCTCGTCGCGGACGACGACCGGGCCGTGCGGGACTCCCTGCGCCGCTCGCTCGCCTTCAACGGCTACCAGGTCGAGCTCGCGGCGGACGGGCAGCAGGCGCTGGACGCCATGTCCGGCGAGAACGGCCAGCGCCCCGACGCCCTCGTGCTCGACGTGATGATGCCGCGGGTCGACGGCCTCGAGGTGTGCCGGCGGCTGCGCAACGCCGGCGACGACATCCCCGTGCTGGTGCTCACCGCCCGCGAGGCGGTCTCCGACCGCGTGGCGGGCCTCGACGCCGGCGCCGACGACTACCTCGCCAAGCCCTTCGCGCTCGAGGAGCTCCTCGCCCGGCTGCGGGCGCTGCTGCGTCGCCGGGTGCCCGACGAGCCGGGCACTCCCGACCCCGAGCCCCTGCGCTTCGCCGACCTCTCGCTCGACCCCGTCACCCGCGAGGTCCGCCGCGGCGAGCGCCCGATCAGCCTCACGCGCACCGAGTTCTCGCTGCTCGAGCTGTTCATGGCCAACCCGCGCCGCGTTCTGACGCGCAGCCGCATCCTCGAGGACGTCTGGGGCTACGACTTCCCGACCACCGGCAACGCCCTCGAGGTCTACGTCGGCTACCTGCGCCGCAAGACCGAGGCGGAGGCCGAGCCCCGCCTCATCCACACCGTCCGCGGGGTCGGCTACGTCCTGCGCGAGACACCGCCCTGACCCGTGAGCGAAGTTCACGGCTATGGCCGGGAACTTCGCTCACGTCAGCTGCGCGGGATCCAGAAGCGCAGGAGCGCGCCGCCCTCGGGGGCGCGGCCGGCGGAGACGCCGCCGTGGTGGCGCTCGGCGACCTGGGCGACGATCGAGAGCCCGAGCCCCGAGCCGCTCATCGTGCGGGCGTCCAGCGAGCGGTAGAAGCGCTCGAAGACCAGGTCGAGCTCCTCGTCGGCGATCCCGGGGCCCGCGTCGGCCACCTCGAGCACCGCGGTGCCGGGACGTTCCGGGGCGACGCCGGCCCGCAGCGTCACCCGCACCGTTCCGCCCGGCGGGCTCCACTTGGCGGCGTTGTCGAGCAGGTTGAGGGCCGCGCGCTCGAGGGCGTTGGCGTCCCCGGTGACCTCGCACGACGCGAGGTCGACGTCGAAGGTCACGTTCTCGGCCACGCCGCGGCGCCGGGCCCGGTCGAGCGCGCGCTCCACGACGTCGGCGAGGTCGAGGGGCTCGGCGGCCACCTCGGGCGGGTCGTCGCGGGCGAGCTCGACGACGTCGCCGATGAGGTTGGCGAGCTCATCGACCTGCGCGCGCAGGTCGGCCTGCAGCTCGGCGCGGTCCTGCTCGGAGAGCCGGGGCGCGTCGGGACGCTGCGACGCCTGCTCGGACGCCATCAGCAGCTCGAGGTTCGTCCGCAGCGAGGTCAGCGGCGTGCGCAGCTCGTGCCCGGCGTCGGCCACGAGCCGGCGTTGTCGGTCGATGGACGACGAGAGCGCTGCGAGCATCGCATTGAAACTGCTGGTCAGGCGGGCGATCTCGTCGCCTCCGGTGACCGGGATCGGACGCAGGTCGCCGGTGCGGGCGACGCGCTCGGTCGCCGAGATCAGCCGCTCGACGGGCCGGAGCCCGGCGCGGGCGATGGCCACGCCGGTCAGCGCGGCGAGCAGGACGCCCGAGGCGCCGGCGACGAGGAGCACGACGGCGAGCTTCGACAGCGTCCGCCGCGTCGGGTCGAGCTCCTGGGCCAGCACGAGCGCCCGGTCCTCGCCCGCGTAGACGGCGACGACCCGGTAGACCTCGCCGTCGATCACCCCGGTGCGCACCGACGTCGGCGGGTTCTGGCGGGCGGCGGACACCTCGGCGGCGCCGAGGGGCGGGCTGCTGCCCCGCAGCGTCACGAACTCGCCGCCGGCGGTCACGATCGCCACCCGCACCTCGCCGGCGGCGAGCGCGTCGGACGAGACCCTCAGCAGCAGCGACGGATCGGCGAGGTCACCGGACGCCGCGACCGTCGCGCGCTGCACCAGGCTCTCGTCGAGCTGGTCGTAGAGCGCGCGCTGCGCGGTGAAGAACACCGCGGCGGCGATCAGCGCGACGAGCAGCCCGCCGCCGACCGAGACGAGGATGCCCACCCGCCGGCGCAGCGGGATGCCCTGCAGGACGTGGCGGATGAGGCCGGGCGGGGCCTCCTCCTCGTCGTCGCGCCGCTCGCCGGGCGGACCGGTGGGTGCCACGGACCCGTCGGCCGAGGTGTGGGCCGGGTCCTCGAGGGTCGTCCGGCCACCGCTCGTCGGGCCGGCTCCGAGACGCTCCACCCCACCAGCTTCCCCCATGAGGTCGACGGCGCCCGTGTGGGCGAAGCACGGGGTCGGTGCGAGAGGCTGGGGGGATGAGCGAGAACGACGCCGCGTCCGCCGCCCCGGGAGGGTCCGGCCCGTCGGGATCCGACGTGCCGCCCGGACCGACGTCCACCGCTCCCACGGGCCCCGCGTCGACGCCGTCGTCCACAGCGACGGGCCCGACGGCCACAGGTCCCGACGGCGGTGACGGCCCGGCCGGCCGCCCGGCCGGGCCCGGCGGTGTGCGCTGGGCCGAGGGCACGGGCCGCGAGTACGACACCCAGCCCGGGACACAGGCCACCGGCGGTGCCTCGCCCTACAGCGCGCCCACCCAGGTCACCCAGCAGCCCCAGGGCCTCGGGCCCTCCGGCGCGGCCGGTGCGGCCGGTGCGACGGCCTTCGGCCCGATGCCGTCCTACCCCGCGACCGCGCCGCAGACCCGCGAGGCGCCCGTCGGCACCTACGACGGTCCGGGTGGCTACGGCGGACAGGGGAGCTACGGCGGCCCCGCCCAGGGCCCGCCGACCGATCACGGTGGGTACGGCTGGGGCGCCACGGGCGCCGGGCCCGCCACCCCGCCCGGCGGGCACCCCCGCGACCCGGGCGGCGGCTGGGGCGGCGGCGGAGCCCCCGGGGGCGGCGGACCCACCCCGCCGCGGCGGCGGCCCGGGACCCTCGCGCTGGTCGCCCTGGCGCTGGTCGCGGGCCTCATCGGCGGCGCCCTGTCGGCCGTGGCCATCGGCGGCATCGGCGGCTCGTCGAGCTCCTCGCAGGGCACCGCGCTCGACGAGCCCGTGCCGAACGAGGGACCCACCGACGCGGAGCCCGGGTCGATCGAGGCGGTGGCGGCCAACGTGCTGCCCAGCGCCGTGCAGATCCGTGGCGCGGCCGGCGAGGGCTCGGGGGTCGTGCTCTCGGCCGACGGCCTGATCATGACCAACAACCACGTCCTGCAGGCCGGCCAGGGCGGTGGCCTGGAGGCGATCTTCTCCGACGGCCGCGCCGCGCCCGTCCAGATCGTCGGCACCGCACCGGCGGCGGACATCGCGGTCGTGCGGGCGAGCGGCGTCACCAACCTGCGGGCCGCGAGCCTCGGCAACTCCGACGAGCTGTCGCAGGGCCAGACCGTCATCGCGGTCGGCTCCCCGCTGGGGCTCTCCGGCACGGTGACCACCGGCATCATCAGTGCGCTCCAGCGCCCCGTGCAGGCCGGCGGCTCCGGCTCGGGCCAGAGCAGCGTCCTCGACGCGATCCAGACCGACGCGGCGATCAACCCCGGCAACTCCGGCGGCCCGCTCGTCGACGATCAGGGCCGCGTGATCGGGGTCAACACCGCGATCGCCAGCGTCACGGGCGGCACGGGCCAGGAGGCCGGCTCGATCGGCCTCGGGTTCGCGATCCCGATCAACCAGGCGCGCCGCCTGGCCACCGAGCTCGTCGACACCGGCCAGGCGACCCAGGCCGTCATCGGCGTCGGGGTGGCCGACGCCCAGCCGCGCGGCGCCGCGATGGCCGACGTGCAGCCGGGATCGCCCGCCCAGACGGCGGGCATCGTCGCCGGCGACGTCGTCGTCGGCGTGGACAACCGCGTGATCGAGGACGCCAACGCGTTCGTCGCGGCGATCCAGTCGCGGCCGCCGGGGCAGACCGTCACCCTCGCCCTGCAGACGCCCGGCGGGGCCCCGCGGCAGGTCACCGTCACGCTCGGGAGCCGGGTGATCGGCGGGCGCTGAGGCCCGCCGGCCCGCCCCGACGTCAGGCGGGGACGAGCTCCACGAAGCACCGCTCGCCCTCGGCGCGCGCGACGACGACGAGGCCGGCCTCGGCCGCCACGTCGTCCACGGCGAGCGGTCCGAGCACGGCCCAGGGGAACCAGGGGCCGCCGTCGACGAAGGGGTCGAGGACGGTCAGCGGGTCCGCCGAGGTGTCGGCCGTCTCGGTGGTCTCCAGGTAGGCCGTGCCGCACCAGAGGGCGGCACCGGCCTCGAGCTCGAGCAGCACGCTGCCGCCGTCGGCGAGCAGGGCGCGGCAGCGGCGCAGCAATGTGACCGGGTCCCCGCCGATGCCGATGTTGCCGTCGGCGAGCACGACGTGCTGCCAGCGGCCCTCGCCCGGCAGGCGCTCGAACGCGTCGCGGTGCAGCACGGCGGCGCCGCGCTCGAGGCAGCGCTGGATGGCCTGCACGGACACGTCGACACCCAGGGCCGGCACGCCGCGGTCCGCGAGCGCCACCACCAGGCGGCCGGGGCCGCAGCCGAGGTCGAGCGTCGGGCCGGTGCACCGCCCGAGCAGCCAGGCGTCGTCGTCGTCGGCGTCGTCGTGCCAGCGCTGGACGGCGAGCGGCAGCACGACCCCGTCGCCACGCACCAGGCGCTGGCAGTGGCCCGCGAGGGCGGCGTCGAACACCGAGCCCGCGTCGGCCGGGCGCGCCTGGAGGAACAGGGCGGCCTCGTCGGGGGCGGACGTCACGCGGGTCATCGTGGGAGGCCTCCGGAAAGGGGGAGCAGGTCCGAGACCGCACGGGCGAAGCGGCCGGAGGGGACGAGGTCGGCGACGGCGACGGCGTCGTCAGGGGTGTCGACGTCCGAGAGCGGCGGCAGCTCGAGCACCCGGGCGGGTGAGAGCCCCGGGTGGCCCGCGCGCAGCGCCGAGAGGGTGGCCACACCGGTGTCGTCCCGCGAGGTGGGGACGTCGGCGATGTGCCGGGCCCGGCGCGGTTCGGCGAGGGCCAGGGCCCACCACCCGCCGTCGAGGGCGAGGCCCAGGGCGGCGTCCGCGTCGGCGGTGACGAGGTCGAGCGCATCGGTGAGCAGCGCGGCGTCCACCTGGGGGGTGTCCATCCCGATCTGCACGCTCACCGCGGCGGGGAAGAGCTCGGCGACGTCGGCGTGCGCCGCGGTGATCCGCTCGCCCAGGGTGTCGCCGCGCTGGGGGACGACGACGGTGCCGGCCAGCGCGTCGACCAGCTCGGCGCGGCGCTCCGCCCGGGCGACGTCACCCTCGAGGGCCACGACGACGCGGGCGTCGGGCACCGAGCGGGCGGCGTCGAGCGTGTCGAGCAGGGCCGCGGCGGCGATGCCGGCCGCACCGGCCGGGGTCGCCGCGGGGATGAGCCGGGTCTTCGCCCGGCCGGCCACAGGGGCCTTCGCGAGGACGAGGACGACCCTCGTCACCGGCGCAGTGGTCCGCATGGTGGGCGCGTTCGTGCGCGGGCTCGTGATCGGTTCGACCGACCCGCTCATCGGGTGGTGCTGCGGCCGTCGATGCGCCCGGCGGTCGCCGGACGGGTGCGAGCGACGGCCTTGGCCATGTCCCGCACCGCGCGCACGGTGCCGCGCACGGAGCCGGAGACCTTCGACCGCCCGCCCGCCCGCGGCCGGTAGGCGACGTCGACCTCGCGGATGCGCCAGCGGGCCGCGCCTGCACGGATGAGCAGCTCGAGGGGATAGCCGAAGGCGCGGTCGGTGATCCCGAGGTCGAGCAGGGCCTGCCGGCGGGCGACGCGGATCGGGGCGATGTCGCGCACGCCCACCCCGCGGGCCCGCATGAGGCCGGAGAGCACGAGGTTCCCGGCCCGCGCGTGCCAGGGCCAGACCCCGCGCGACGAGGGGACGCGGCGGCCGACGACGAGGTCGGCGTCGGTGTCGAGCAGCAGGCGCACCATGGCCGGGAGCTCGGCCGGGTCGAGGGAGCCGTCGGCGTCGATCACGGCGACCACGTCGGTGCGCGTCGCCTCCAGGCCGGTGTGCACCGCCGCGCCGTAGCCCTTGCGGGCCTCCCGGACGACGAGGGCGCCGAGGCGCTCGGCGAGCTCGGGGGTGCCGTCGGTCGAGCCGTTGTCGCAGACCACCGCGTCGAACCCCTCGGGCAGGGCGGCGAGGACCCCCGGCAGCGCTTCGACCTCGTCGAGACAGGGCAGCACCACGTCCACGCGACCATCCACCCGGTCACGCTATGAGGTCACCGGTGAGCCCGCCGTTCGGGGTCCGGTCGCCCACGACCGATCGGGACCACACCATCCGCCCCCGGACGGGTGACCAGGGGCGCCCGTGCGGCCCTCCTCACCGGGGGGTCACCGCGCGTCCGTACTGTCCGCCGGTGATGACGACCGTGTTGCGGGACCGCCCCGGCGCCGCCGACGAGCCCTCGTCCACGCCCCGCCGCCCCTTCCGCCTGCGCGGCGACCTGCTGGCGGTCGCCGTGGCATCGCTGCTGGTCACGGCGTCGGCGCTCGTCGGCTGGGCCCTGGTCGACGCCGGCGTGCCCGTGCTCGTCGGCTGGCCCCCGCTGCTGGCGCAGTGGCTCCCGCACGTCGGTCCGGGCACCGTCCCGGCGGTCCTGGTGGCCCTCGTCGTCGCGCTCGGTGGTCCCGCCGTCGCCCGGTCGTGCCGCTGGGGCCCGCTCCTCGCCGTGGCCTACGTCGCGTCACTGGCGTGGACCTTCGCCCTCGCGACGATCGACGGGTGGTTCGTCGGGGTCGCCGAACGGCTGGCGACGCCCACCGAGTACCTCGCCGAGATCCCCCGCACCCCGGACATCGCGGTCTTCCTGCAGACGTTCGCCGAGCGGATCGCGGGGCAGACCCCGGACACGCTGGTGACGCACGCGTCGGGTCACCCGCCCGCGGCGACGATCTTCTACGTCCTGCTCGACCGCGCGGGCTTCCCGGGCGGCGAGTACGCCGGCGCCGTCACGGCGGCGATCGGGGCATCGGCGGTGGTCGCGGTGGCGATCACCCTCGCGGCGCTGGGCGACCGCGACCTCGCCCGCACCTACCTGCCCTTCGGCGTCCTGTTCCCGGGCGCGGTGTGGGTGGGCGTCTCGGCGGACGGGATGTTCGCGGCGATCCTGGCCTGGGGCGTCGCGCTGCTCGCGCTCGGCGCGGTGCGCCGCGGTCTCGGGGGGCACGCGCTGTGCCTGCTCGCGGGCGTCGTCCTCGGGCTCTCGCTCTTCTTCTCCTACGGGCTCGTGCTCGCCGGGCTCCTGCCCGTCGCCGTCGCGCTGGTGAGCCGCCGGATCCTCCCGTTGATCACCGGTGGGATCGGCGCCGCGGCCGTGGTCGCCGCCTTCGCCGCCGCCGGTTTCTGGTGGTACGAGGGCTACGAGCAGGTGACGGTCCGGTACTACCAGGAGGGCGAGTACGGACTCCTGCGCCCGTACGAGTACTGGGCGTGGGGCAACCTCGCGGCGCTGCTGCTGGTGCTCGGCCCGGCCGTCGTCGCGGGCCTGCGGCGCGCGGCGTGGCGTCCGCGCGCCGTGCCGCACGCCCTGCTGGCCCTCGCCGCGGCGGGGCTGATCGCCATCGCCGTCGCCGACCTCTCGGGGCTCTCGAAGTCCGAGGTCGAGCGGATCTGGCTGCCGTTCGCGGTCTGGATCGTGCCCCTCGCCGCCCTGCTCCCGCGCCCGTCGGCGCGCTGGTGGCTGCTCGCCCAGGCCACCCTGGCGCTCGCGATCAACCACCTGCTGCTGACGGTCTGGTAGCTAGCTCGCCGGGTCCTCGCAACGAACGGGTATCTCGCTGCTTCTACGCGCGCGAAGTCCCCGTTCGCGCGCCGCTGGTCAGCCGACGGCGTCGCGCAGCGGGTCCGTGGCGAAGGCGGCGATCCCGTCCGCGAAGCGGGTGCCCGCGCGGTAGCCGAGCAGCTCGGCGGCGCGGGCCGGGTCGGCGGTGACGTGGCGGACGTCGCCGGGTCGCGCGCCGCCGACCACCTGCGGCGCCGGCCCGTCCATGGCGGCGGCGAGCGTCGTCGCCAGGTCGCCGATGGTGCGCACCTCGCCCGAGCACACGTTGAGCGGGACGCAGCGTCCCTCCTCCGCGGGGGTCTCCAACGCGGCGAGGTTGGCCTCGGCGACGTCGCCGACGTGCACGAAGTCCCGGCGCTGGCGGCCGTCCTCCATCACGCGGGGGGCCTCGCCGCGCTCGAGGGACGACCGGAAGATCGACGCGACGCCCGCGTAGGGCGTGTTCTGCGGCATCCGCGGGCCGTAGACGTTGTGGTAGCGCATCGCCCACACCCGCCCGCCGGTGGCGCGCGCCCACGCGACGGCGAGGTGCTCCTGGGCGAGCTTCGTGGCGGCGTAGGTGCTGCGGGGCTCGAGCGGGGCGTCCTCGGGGATCAGCTCACCGCCGAGGTCGCGGCCGCAGTGCGGGCACGGGAGGTCGTAGCGGCCCGCGTCGACGTCGGCCTGGGTGCGCGCGGGGGCCGGGACGACCCCGTGCTCGGGGCAGGAGTAGCGGCCCTCGCCGTAGACGACCATCGAGCTCGCCATCACGAGGTCGCGGTGCCCGGACCGGAACATGGCCGCGAGCAGGACCGACGTCGCGACGTCGTTGTTCTCGGTGAAGTCCGGGCCGTCGTTGGGGTCGACGCCGTGGCCGACCATCGCGGCCTGGTGGCAGACGGTGTCGACCTGGGGGAGCAGCCGGTCGAGCAGGCCCGCGTCGCGGACGTCGCCGTGCACGACCTCGTGGCGGTCGAGCCAGGCGGGCGCCTTGCCCGCCGCGTGCGCCTGGGGGAGCAGGGCGTCGAGCAGCACCGGGGTGTGACCCCGCTCGACCAGCAGATCGGCGATGTGGGAGCCGATGAACCCGGCACCGCCCGTCAGGAGTACGCGCACCCCGGAAACGCTAACGACCGCCCGGCGCCACCGGATCCACCCCTACTACGTTGGGCGCCATGGAGAACCAGCCGCTGCACGGCGGCACGGAGGAGTTGCTGGGGCGAGCCCTCGTCGTCGTCGTCGACGACCGGGTCAGCCGGGGGGAGAGCTCGGACTCGATCGGTCCGCTGGTCACCGAGCTCCTCGGTGAGGCCGGGCTCGTCGTGGACGGGACGATCGTGGTGCCCGGGGAGTCGGTCGCCATCCGCAACGCGCTCAACACCGCGGTGATCGGCGGTGTCGACCTCGTCGTCACCGTCGGCGGCACCGGGGTGTCGCCGCGCGCGGTGACCTCCGACGCGACCGCCGGCGTGCTCGACCGCCCCATCCCCGGCATCGCCGAGGCCATCCGGGCGTCCGGCCTCGCCGCCGGCGCCGTCGACGCCGGGCTCTCGCGCGGGCTGGTCGGTGTCTCGGGCAGCACCCTCGTGGTGAACCTCGCGTCGTCGCGCGCGGCGGTCCGCGACGGCATGGCCACGCTCACGCCGCTGATCTCACACGTGATCGCCGAGCTCTCGGGGATGGAAGAGCACTGAGCTCCGGCGGGCGGGAGGACGCGGAGGAGGCCCGGCGGCGCGCCGCCCGCCGGGCCGCGATCTTCGGCGACGACCCGGTGTCGTCCACCGACGAGCGCGACCCCTCGGACGTCCCGGCGGGCGACGACGACCGTCGCCGCTACGACGCCGAGCGCCCGCCGCACCACGACCGGCCCTGATCCTCATCTGCCCCTGATCCTCATCGCAGGGTCACGGTGACCTCCTCCCGCAGCGACACCGTCGCCACCCGCGCGGCGAGCGCCGCCGGGAGGGCGACCACCACCACGGGCGCCGAGCCCGCCGTGCGCTCGGGCGCGGGGAGCACGGCGAGCACCACCGCGCCGGGGGCGAGGAGAGCGGGGTCGGCCGCGACGGCCCCGGCGTCGTCGGCGCCCGCCGCCACGAGGTCGACGCGCGTCCCCGGCGTGAGCAGCGCGGCCACGCCCGCGTCGGCGAGGCGCACCGGTACTCCGGCGGCGTCGGGCACCCCGGCCGCGGCGACGGCGGCGACCGGGCCCAGCAGCCGGACGTCGGTCAGCGCCTCGCCGGCCCGGACCCCGCCGACCACCTGACGCCCGGCGACCGCGCCCGGCTCGGCGAACGCCCCGGCCGGCACCAGCTCGCCCGGGAGCAGCCGCACCGCCACGTCCGCGGGGCCGAGCGCGACCCCCGGCGCGAGGTCGCGGGCGGCGACGAGCACGGGCGTGCCGGCCGGCGCGACCGACGGCGCCGCGAGGAGCCCGAGCGCGAGCACCACGAGCAGCCCGGCGGCGGCGCGCCGCAGCGCCACGGTCCGTCGCCACCCCGGCGGCGGCAGCCGCCACCGTCGAGGGCCCTGCCTGGTCTCGTCCGCCACGGTCCCGACGCTAGGGCGGGCGCCCGCGGGACACCCAGTCCTGTCTGTGGGCCTGTGGACGCATCCGGACGATGGGGACGGCGGCCGGACCAACCGCCCGTGGCCGTCGACCGTGCGGTGATCATCCCGACCAGCGGCCCGGCGCGGCGGGCGCACCGGACCGGGCGGTAGTTTGCGGCCGAGGGCGACCCGTCCACGGGGGGCCGGGAGCGGGAAGAGGCGGGCGCTGGCATGGCCGTGGTGCTCGTGCTCCTGGCCACGATCGCCAACGCGATGGCCCTCGTCCTGCAGCGCAAGGCGGCGCAGGACAGCGCCCGTTCCCGCGGGATCAGCGCCGGCACCCTGCGCGACATGGTCCAGCGGCCCGCGTGGCTGGTCGGGACCTCGATCTTCTGCGTCGCGGTCGGGCTGCAGGCGGTCGCGCTGAGCCTCGGGTCGATCGCCCTGGTGCAGCCCGTGCTGGTCATGGAGCTGCCGTTCACGCTGCTGCTCGGTTGGTTCGTGCTCGGCGGTGCGCTGCGGCGGCGCGAGTGGATCGCCGTGGCGATCATGTCCATCGGTCTCGTCGTCCTGCTCGTCAGCCTGCAGCCCAGCGGTGGCGACGCCCTGGGCGCCGGGGCCGTGACGTGGATCCTCGGCACGATCGTGACCCTGGGCCTCCTGGGCGGGGCCAGCACGATCGCCGAGCGGTCGCGTCCCGTGGCCCGCGCCGCCTGGTACGGCATCGCCGCCGGCATCGGCTCGGGCTTCGTGGCGGTGATCGTCAAGGCGATGTCCGAGGCGCTGGCGCTCGGCGGGATCGGCGGGGTGCTGACGACCTGGCAGAGCTACCTGCTCCTGCCCGTCGCGCCGGCGGCGTTCCTGACGCTCCAGTACGCGCTGCGGGCGGGGCGTCTGCTCGCGTCCCAGCCGGGCCTGATCCTCGGCAACCCGCTGCTCTCGTCGACGTGGGGCATCTGGCTGCTCGGCGAGGAGGTCAACGGCGGCGCGGCCCTGCTCGGCGGGTTCGTCGGGGCCGGCCTGATGACGGTGGGCGTGTTCCTGTTGTCGCGCTCGCCGCTGCTGGCGGCCCAGGAGGGCGGTCCGCGGGACACCTCGGGGACGAGCCCCGGGTCCCGTCGCCGACCGCTCTGATCCTTCTGGACCAGCCCTGAAACCTCGCGGCTGTCACCCGAAAGGGTGGTCCTGCTCGATCAGGGGAACCATCCGGGCGTGTGAGCCGTCATACAGGGTGCGAGGACCTCGATGCCGGCCGCTGGGGAGCGGGTGGGCGTCGGGCAGGTCCGGGACGTCGGCTCGGGGCCGATGTCCCGGACCACCCCTCGACCCTCTCCGGGCAGGTTCCAGGCCCTCAGGCCGACTTCGCGGACGATCCCGACGAGCTCGAGGATCCCGACGACCCGGACGAGCTCGACGCGGTGCTCGAGGTGCTCGAGCCGGAGCTGCTGCCGGAGTCCGACGAGCTCTTCGTCTCGGTCTTGGTGCTCGTCGACTCGCCCGAGCCCTTCGACTCGCCCGAGCCGGACTCCGCCGACGCCGGGGCCTTCTCCGAGTTCGCGCCGGAGCCGGCACGGGCGTCGTTGCGGTAGAAGCCGCTGCCCTTGAAGACGATCCCGACCGACGAGAACACCTTGCGCAGACGTCCGCCGCACACGGGGCACTCGGTCAGCGAGGGGTCGGAGAACGCCTGGACCTGCTCGAAGCGGTGATCGCAAGCGGTGCAGGCGTAGGGGTAGGTCGGCACGTGCACTCCCGTTCTCGTCCGCCCCCGCGGACGGGCGGGGGTGGTGATGTCCGCGCGCAGTGTAGATGGCACTCGCGCCACCCGAGTGCCAACGCCGCGAGGGTCACGGCTGTTCCGTGGGTGGTGGACGCGGCCTCGTCGCCGCGAGCGGGGGGATTTCCTGACGATGAACGTCAGCGTGGCCCCCGGGCTGACCACGACGCCGGCGAGATCGGGAGCGAGGTGACGCCCGCGCGGGGGCGCCAGACGGCGTGGACGGCGACGTCGTGGGGCTCGGCGGGCAGGGGGCCCTCGACCAGCTCGTCGTCGCCCACGAGGGCCACCAGGCGGGTCGCGGCGCCCGTGAGGGGCAGCGTGCGGTCGTAGTGCCCGCCGCCGCGGCCGAGGCGCACGCCGCGGTGGTCGACGGCCAGCGCCGGGACGACGACGAGGCCGGCGTCGGCCACAGCGGAGGGACCCAGGCGCGGTCCCGTGGGCTCGAGGAGGCCGTGGGGTCCGGGACCGAGAGAACCGGGACCCTCGTACGGAGCCCAGTCCAGCGGCGCCCCGCCCACCGTCACGGGCAGGAGCACGCGACGCCCGAGCGCGCGGGCGGCGTCGAGCACGGGCAGCGCGCCGTCGGGGGTCGCGCCCGGCTCGCCGCGCACGGCGACGAACAGGCACACCGGGTCGTCGACCCCGTCGAGCACCCCGGGGAGCCCCGCCGCCAGCGCCGCCGCGTCGGCCCGGCGCGCCTCGTCGGGACGGCCGCGCCGTGCCGCCAGCAGCGGGCGGCGCCACTCGGCCTTCGAGCGGGTCACCCCCGCAGCGTCTCGCCGTCGTCGACGTGGCGCGGCCCCTCGACCGTCACGTCGCCCTCGACGGTGACGTCGGCCCCGAAGGTGACGTCCCCCGAGACGGTCAGCGACGACGCGCGCGCCAGCGACGGCGCCCCGCCCGCGAACCGGCGCTCGAAGTCGTCGAGCATCCCGAACCGGGCCTTCTCCAGGCCGACGGTCGGGAAGTCGGCGCGCGTGGGCACCATCCGGCCGTCGTCGGTGAGGTCGTAGAGGTCCGAGCGCGCGACGAGCAGGTCGTCGGTGGTCTTGACCGGCGCGAACCGGTTGCGCGGCACCTCGATCGCCCGCGCGTCCTCGATCGACCCGATCGCCGCGCCCATCGCGGTCTCGAGCTGCAGCACGGCCGTCGACGACTTGTCCGTGGGGTCGACGGTCTTCTTGTTGACGATCAGTGGCAGGTACGGCGCCGCCGGATCGGCCTGCTGGAGCGTGCGCAGGTGCTCGAGGTCGAACCACAGGTTGTTGGTGTTGAAGAAGCAGAACTGCTCGATGTCGGTGAACGAGTCGTCGCCGTCGGGCACCTGGGCGGTCTCGCGCAGCACGAGGGCGCCGTCGCGGCGGGCGAGGTGCCCGCCCTTGCGGTCCATCGGGGTGCGGCGGGCCACCTCGAGCGCGAACGGCACGCCCTGCTCGGCCATCCACGCCGCGATCCGCACGTCGGGGATCGCGCCGAGGTTGTCGGAGTTCGACACGAAGCACCAGCGCACGCCGGCCGCGAGCAGCGCCTCGAGGGTCCCGGACGCGGCGAGCGCGGTGTAGAGGTCGCCGTGCCCCGGCGGGCACCACTCGAGGCGCGGGTCGGCCGGCCACGAGACGGGGTGCCAGTCGTCGGCGCGCAGCTTGGGCTCGGAGCCCTGCAGGAAGTCCAGCGGCAGCTCGGGGTCCTCGAGGCCCTCGTGCCGGCGCAGCGCGGCGAGCGAGGGCTCGCGGGTGCCCTCGGAGTTCATCACCAGCAGCGGCAGGCGCGCGCCGTGGCGCTCGCGCAGCGCGAGGGTCTGGCGGGCGACGGCGTCGAGGAAGCTCGTGCCGGGCTTGATCTCCAGCAGCGACTTGGGGCCCGCGAGGCCCATGCTCGTGCCGAGGCCGCCGTTGAGCTTGATCACGGCGAGGCGGTCCAGCGCGTCGCGCGCCGCGGCGTCGTCCGGCTCGCCGAGGTCGTCGAGGGCGGGCAGGTCGCCCACCTCGGAGAGCTCGTCCCCGGGCACGACGGCGCTCTCCGGCTTGGCCAGCTGCTCGAGGCGACGGCGGAAGGCCTCGACCTCCGCGGGGTGCGCGTCACGCTCGGTCAGGGTCGCCAGGGCGGCGTCGACGTAGGTCATGCGGCTCTCTCACCAACGGGGCGCGGGACCCGTCCCACGATATCGGGCGCGTCGGTCCCCTCCGCCCGACGCCCGGCGTAGGACGATGGTGCGCATGAGGAGCCGGCCAGAGGGAAGGCGCAGGCGGTGAGGACGGTCGAGGCCCAGCTGCGCCGTGTGCTCGACGCCGCGGTCCGCCCCGCGCCGATCCGGGTCGACATCTCCTCCGCGCAGGGCCTGCTGTGCGCCGAGGAGGTCGTCGCCGACCGGGCGCTGCCCGGGTTCGACCAGGCGGCCGTCGACGGGTTCGCCGTGCGCAGCGTCGACGTGCGCGCCGCGGCCGAGGAGCCCGTCGAGCTGCCCGTGGTGGGCGAGGTCGCGGTCGGGTCCCGGCAGGCGCACCGCCTCCAGCCCGGCCAGGCCGTGCGGGTCGCCACCGGCGCGCCCCTGCCGACGCTGGCCGACGCCGTCGTCCCGCACGACCACACCGACGCGGCCGACGACCCGGGCAGCAAGGGCACCGGGCACCGGGCCCGGCTCACCGTCAAGACGCCCGTGCCGTCGGCGGCCTGGGTGCGCCGGGTCGGCGAGGACGTGGCCCCCGGGGACGTCGCCGTCCGCCGCGGCGCCACCGTCGGCCCCGCCCAGGTGGGCCTGCTGGCCGCGGTCGGGCGCACCAAGGTGCTCGTGCACCCTCGCCCGCGGGTGTCGGTGCTCGCGGTCGGCGACGAGCTGGTCGACCTCGACCGCACGCCCGGCACCGGCCAGGTCGTCGACGTCAACTCCTACGCCCTGGCCGCCGCGGCCGCGGACGCCGGCGCCGAGGTCACGCGCCTGCCCCTCGTCTCCGCCGACGCGACGGCGCTGCGCGAGGCGGTCGAGTCGGCGCTCGCGCGCTCCGAGATCGTCGTCCTCGCGGGCGGCGTCGGCGGGCGCCTGGGGGAGGACGTCCAGGACACGCTGTCGGCGCTCGGGTCCGTCGACATCTCGCGGGTGGCCATGCACCCCGGCTCCGTCCAGGGCTTCGGTCGGCTCGGCGCCGAGGAGATCCCGACGTTCCTGCTCCCCGCGAACCCGGTGTCGGCGCTCGTCGCGTTCGAGGTGCTCGTGCGCCCGCTCATCCGGCTGGCGCTGGGCCGCCAGGAGCTGCACCGCCGCGAGGTCACCGCCTCCCTGCTCTCGCCGGTGACGTCCCCGCCCGGGCGCCGCAGCTACGTGCGCGGGCGCCTGCTGCGCGACCGCGGGACCGCCGACTACCTCGCCCAGCCCCTGGGCGGATCGGACTCCCACCTGCTGTCCTCGCTCGCGGAGGCCAACGCGCTCATCGTGATCGGCGAGGACACCACCGAGGTCGGCATGGACGCCCCCGTGCGGGTGTCCTTCCTCGCGCCGCGCACCTGACGCGCGTGTCCCGACCCCCGTGGGGCGGGCCCCGGCCGACCGGGCGCCACCCCGGCTGGCCCGCGCGCACCCGGACCCTGAGGGTGCCGGCGGGCGTCGTCGAGCTGCGGCCGGTGCGCCTGCGGGACGGCCGGGCCTGGTCGCGGATCCGGCAGCGGGACGAGGAGCACCTCGCGCCGTGGGAGCCGACGCTGCCCGGCCCGTGGGCGGAGCGCAACGCGCTCTCGGAGTGGCCGGCGCGGTGGAGCGCGCTGCGCTCGATGGGACGCGCGGGCCAGGCGCTGCCGTTCACGCTGCTCGTCGACGGCGAGTTCGCCGGCCAGGTCGTGATCGGCAACGTGGTGCGCGAGCCGTTGCTCTCGGCCTACGTCGGCTACTGGGTGAGCGCGCAGGTCGCGGGCGGCGGCGTCGCGACGGCGGCCGTCGCGCTGGCCGTCGACCACTGCTTCGCCCGCGTCGGCCTGCACCGCATCGAGGCGACGGTGCGACCGGAGAACGTGCGCAGCCGGCGGGTGCTCGCGAAGCTCGGCTTCCGCGAGGAGGGGCTGCTGCGCCGGTACCTGGAGGTCGACGGCGACTGGCGCGACCACCTCGTCCTCGCCGTCACCGAGGAGGACGTGCTGCCCGACGGCCTGGTCGCCCGGGTGCTCCGGGACGGCCTCGCCGAGCGAGATCGAGAGTGACACCCACATGGCCGAGGGGTTGAGACTTCCGGACCATCCGGTCGAGTGCTAAGGGACCCAAACCTGCTGGCGTCCGGTTCCCCTACTGGAGGGATCTCGTCACCGCTCGCACACGACACGCCGTGTCGGCTACGAGGCCCACGGGGCTCGTGTGACTAGCGTGGCGCCTGCGACGAACCGGATCCGGTCCGTCGCGGTCGTCCCAGGTGGGGGGTGTGCGGTGCCGAGCTCGGTCGTGTTCGCGGCCCTGGTCCTGGCGTGGCTGGTGGTCCTCGTCCCGGTCGTGGCCCGGCGTCGCCAGATGGTTCCCCGCCCCGCCGAGGCCGATCTGAGTGCCCGGGTGCTGCCGCGGACGGCGGGCGCACCCCTGATCGAGGAGGTCCCCGTGACCACTGCGCAGGCGGACGCACGTACCGGACGCACGGTGGCGGCCGGAGGTGGCACGGGCGGCACCGCGACCGGCACGGTGCTGGCCGAGCGCGCGGACGAGACCCCCGAGGCCCTCGACGCCGAGCTCGACCTCGACGCCCAGAACGTCGAGGACCTCGACGACCTCGAGGACCTCGACGACGAGCGGGCCGAGCTCGACGAGTACGACGACGACCCCCGCCCCGCCGGGCGCGAGCGGGTCCTGCGTCGGGCCCCGCACCCGGACGACGACGAGTACCTCGAGGACGAGTACCTCGACGACGAGTACCTCGACGAGGACCTCGAGGACGACGAGCCCGTCGCCGAGCGTGCCCTGCGCACCTACCGGCCGGGGCGGGGCGGCTTCGACCCCGACGCCGCGGCCGCCGCGGCGCGCGCCCGCTACACGTTCCGCCAGCGCGTCGCGCTCGGCCTGATCGCGGTGGCGGTGCTCTCGGCGCTGGCCGCGCTGGTCGTCTCCAGCGCCATGTGGTGGCTGCACGCGGCCGCCGACGTCATCCTGGTCGGCTACCTGGCCTTCCTGCGCCGCCAGACGCGCATCGAGGAGGAGGTGCGTGTCCGCCGGGCCGCCCGCCTCTCCGGGGAGCGGCGCGCGCTGGAGGCCCGTCGCGCCCGTCAGGCCGAGCACGAAGCTCGGATGGCCGCGATGCGCGAGCAGGACTGGATCGACGGGGAGTACGACGCCGACGACCTCGATGACGACGAGCAGGTCCGGTTCGAGGACGAGGAGCTCCGCGCCGCGTCCTCGCCCCGCTGGGCGGCTCCGCGCACGCCGGCGCCGCCCGTGCCCGACGACCTCGAGCTGGTCGACGACACCGACGACGACCCGGCGTTCCACGACCTCGACGGCGAGCGCTCCTACGGCTACCGGCGGGCCGCCGGGGCCTGACCCGGCATCCGGTCGCGATCGACGGCGTTGCTAGAGTCGTCATCGCACCAGGGGCTGTGGCGCAGTTGGTAGCGCGACTCGTTCGCATCGAGTAGGTCAGGGGTTCGATTCCCCTCAGCTCCACTCTTTCCTTCTCCGGATCACCAGTCGGCTCGCCGGGCGATCGCCGCGAGCTCCGCCGGATCGGCGACGGCGTCGGCCGGGTCCTCGGGCCAGGCCTCGATCTGCTCGCTCGCCCAGTCCGCCCACCGCGCCACGGTCGCGTAGAGCTCGGTGAAGAACGCGCCGGCGAGCATGCCCTGGGCCGCGCGGTCCTGGAACGGTCCTTCGCCGGTCGCGTACTCCCGCGCCGCCACGAGGTTCTCGACGTTCTGCCGCTCCGCCCAGGCGCGCGCGGCGGCGACCGTGCGCAGGGCGTCGGCCCGGGTCCCGTGCTCGGCGAAGCTGAGCTTCACCAGCTGCTCGAACTCCACGACCGGACCCTCGCCGGGCTCGGCGAGCCAGCCGGCGAGTGCGGTGCGGCCCTCTTCGGTGATCGAGTAGACGGTGCGTGGCCGCTTCCCGACGTTCTCGGTCTCCGCGGACGCGTAGCCGAGCGTCACGAGCTTCTTGGGCTCCTCATAGAGCTTGCTCGCCGCCCGCGGCCACATCCGGCCCAGGCTGCGGTCCATCTGCTGCGTGAGCTCGTAGGTGCTCCAGGGCCGCACCGCGAGGAGGCCGAGGACGGCGAACGTCGTGCTCGTCGGACGCGGGCTTGACATGTACTCCCCTTGGGACGACATTAATACTCCCCAAGAGAGTATCGGAGTGCCACCATGAGTCTCACCTCGACCCGCGTCGACCCCACCAACCACGCCCAGGAACAGGCCTGGGACGGCACGGAGGGCGCCTACTGGGCCACGCACGCCGAGCAGTTCGACGACGCCCTGCGCCACTACCAGCCCGACTTCCACGCCGCGGCCGGGATCGGCACCGACGACCGGGTGCTCGACGTCGGGTGCGGCACCGGCCTGACGACGCGCGCCGCGGCCCGGGCGGCCCCTGCGGGGGAGGCCCTCGGGATCGACCTCTCCGGCCGCATGATCGACCTGGCCCGTGCCCTGGCGGAGCGCGAGGGCGTGCCCAACGCGCGGTTCGAGCGCGCCGACGCCCAGGTCCACCCGTTCCCGACGGCCGGGGTCGACGCGGTGATCAGCCGCACCGGCGCCATGTTCTTCGGCCGGCCCGACGTCGCCTTCGCGAACCTGGCCCGTGCCCTGCGCCCCGATGGGCGGCTCACGCTGCTGACCTGGCAGTCCGCGGTGCGCAACGAGTGGATCGGCGCCTTCGCCAGGGCCCTGGCCGGCCGGGAGCCTCCGGCGCCGCCGCGCGGGGCACCCGGTCCGTTCTCGCTCGCCGACCCCGATGAGGTGCGTGCCGTGCTCGGGGACGCGGGGTTCGCCGACGTCCGGTGCGAGGGGCTGGCGCGCCCGATGGTCTACGGGCGCGATGCCGAGGAGGCCCACGCGTTCGTCCTCGGACTCCTCGGCTGGATGCTCGCGGGGCGCACACCGGCCGAGCAGGAGCAGGCGTCCGACGCGCTGCGCACGACCCTGCAGGAGCACGAGGGCCCCGACGGCGTCGCGCTGGCGTCGGCGACCTGGCTCGTGACGGCCCGCCGCGCCTGACCTCCCGGCGCTGCTCCCGTGTCTCGTCGGCCGACGGTCGTGGGCGTCCGCGACCTCGGCGAACCGGTCAGCGCCAGGACGGCAACCACAGCTCCGCGTTCCAGCGGTCGGCGGTGATCCAGGCCCCGACGAGGATCGGCCACAGCCACGCGAAGTTGGCGACGACGAGGCCGGTGTAGATGCCGACCACGAGCGTCCCGACCCGCCGTCGTTCGAGCCCCTGCTCCCGCCGGCCGAGGAACTCCCCGAGGGCCAGCACCACCGCCAGGACCAGGAACGGCGCCACCGGCGTCATGTAGAAGAAGTACATCTGGCGGTCGAGGTTGGTGAACCACGGCAGGAAGCCCGCGCCGTAGCCCACGAGCACCGCGGCGTGGCGCCAGTCGAACGTCGTCACGACGCGCCAGATCGACCAGCCGAGCGCCGGCACCGACGCCCACCACAGGGCGGGCGTCCCGATCAGCATCACCGCGGACACGCACGACGGGCCGCCGCAGCCGGCCTCGGCGGTGCCGGACTCGTAGGAGTAGAGCATCGGGCGCAGCCCCATCGGCCACGTCCACGGCTTGGACTCCCAGGGGTGCGGCGACCCGCGCGGGGTGTCGAGCGTGGCGTGGAACTCCAGCACCTTGGTGCTGTAGTACGCCAGCCCGCGCAGCCAGTCGGGCAGGAACGCCGCCGCTCCGCCGACGGGAAGCTGCTGTCCGACGGCGTGCCGGTCGGTGCCGGTCTCGCTGGCGATCCAGGGCAGCCAGCTCGCGAGGTAGAACAGCACCGGGACGGCGAGGAACGCCCACACGGCCGGTGCGACGTCGCGGACGAACGTGCCGACGAACGGGCGCGCGACACCCGCGGCCCGTCGGGCGGCCATGTCGAAGCCGATCAGCAGGGCGCCGAAGAAGACGATGTAGTACAGGCCCGACCACTTCGCGGCGAGCGAGAGCCCGAGGCACGCGCCGGCGGCCAGGCGCCACCACCGCACACCGAGGCGCGGCCCGTACACGGTCTGCGCGATGCGGCCCTCCGCGACGACCACCGCGAGCCGGGCCCGCACGTCGTCGCGGTCGACCAGGATCGCCGCGAACGCGAGCAGCACGAACAGCGCCGGGAAGATGTCGATCATCCCGACGCGCGCGGACACGTGGCTGACGCCGTCGGCGATCAGCAGGACGCCGGCGAGGGCGCCGAGCAGCGTGGAGCGGGTGAGGCGCCGGGCCACCCGGACGATCGCCAGGATCGCGATCGTGCCGGCCAGCGCCGACGCAGCGCGCCAGCCCACCGGGTCGTACCCGAACACCCACTGGCCGACCGCCATGAGCTGCTTGGACAGCGGCGGGTGGACCACCAGCTCGTAGCCCGGGTTGTCCTCGTACCCGCCGTTGCGCAGGACCTGCCAGGCCTGGGGCACGTAGTGCTTCTCGTCGAAGATCGGGGTGCCCTGGTCGGTGGGCCACCCGACGTTCCAGAACCGCACGATCCCGCCGACGACGGTGAGGACGAGCGCGACGATCCAGCCGCGCAGGCGGTCGGTGGGCATCGGTCGCCCGAGCAGCTGGGCGACGGCCGGCGCGTCCCTCGGCGACGGGAGCACGCTCGCCGCGTCCGGCGTCGGGCGCGCGATGGTGGCCGTCACGGCTGCCGATCGTATGGTCTCGGGGATGCCTGGGATGTCAGAAGGGGGTGCGGACGGAGTGCTCCTCCTGGCGGGTGTCCCGCTGGGTGACCCCGCGGACGCCTCCGCGCGGCTGCGCGCCGCGCTGGCGACGGCCGACGTCGTCGCCGCGGAGGACACCCGCAGGCTCGCCCGGTTGGCGTCCGACCTCGGCGTCGGCGTGGGCGGGCGGGTCGTCACCTTCCGCGAGGACAACGAGGTCGCGCGCACGCCCGGCCTGGTCGAGGAGGTGCGCGGCGGCGCGACCGTCCTGCTGGTCACCGACGGCGGGATGCCGAGCGTGTCGGACCCCGGCTACCGGGTCGTCACGGCGTGCCTCGACGCCGGGCTCGCCGTGCGCTGCCTGCCCGGGCCGTCCGCGGTGCTGATGGCGCTCGCGGTCTCCGGCCTGCCGACCGACCGCTTCTGCTTCGAGGGCTTCGCCCCGCGCACCGACGGGAAGCGCCGGAGCTGGTTCCGGGAGCTCGCCGGTGAACGCCGCACCGTGGTGTTCTTCGAGTCCCCGCGCCGCCTCGCGTCCCTGCTGGCCGTGGCCGTGGAGGTGCTCGGCGGGGACCGCGCCGGCGCGGTGTGCCGGGAGCTGACCAAGACCCACGAGGAGGTCGTGCGCGGTCCGCTCGCCGACCTCGCGGCGTGGGCGGGCGCCCGGGACGTGCTGGGAGAGGTGACCGTGGTGCTCGGCCCGGCGGTCGTGGTGACGCCGGAGCCCGAGGACCTCGCGGAGGAGGTCCTCGGGCTCGTCGCCGACGGCCGGCGCCTCAAGGACGCCGCACGCGACGTCGCGACCGTCCACGGCGTCTCGACGAAGGCGCTCTACGACGCGACGGTGCAGCTACGGAAGTAGGACGAGCTTGCCGGCCACGCGGCGGGTCTGGTTGTCGTCCTGTGCCTTGCCCGCCTCGGCGAGCGGGTAGGTGACGACGGTCGGCGCGCGCAGCCGCCCGGCGGCGAGCAGGTCGAGGGCCTCGGTCAGGGCGCGGCTCTCGTCGTCCGGGTCGCCGCCGGAGGTGAACGTGACGCCGAGCTCCTGCGCGCCGGCGTAGTCGGCGATCGTGATCGCCTTCTCCGGGGAGCCCGTGAGCGCGACGAGGTCGCGGAGCCCGCCGTAGCCCGAGGTGTCGAAGCCCAGGTCGACGCCGTCGGGGGCCACCGCCCGGACCCGGTCGGCGAGGCCCTCGCCGTAGACCACCGGGGTGGCGCCGAGCGCGCGCACCTCGTCCTGGTGGGCCTCGCCCGCGCTGCCGATCACCGTCGCCCCGCGGGCCACCGCGAGCTGCACCGCGAACACGCCGACGGACCCGGCCGCGCCGTCGATGACGATCGTGGTGCCGGTGTGGTCGCCCTCGCCGAGGCCCAGCAGGGCGAGCGCGCGGTACGCCGTGGTCGCGACCACCGGCAGGGCCGCGGCGGTCTCCCACCCCACCTCGGTGGGCTTGCGCACGAGGGCCCGGACCTTGGCCACGACCTCCTCGGCGTAGCCGCCGCCGGTGGCCTTGCCGACGACCTCGTCGCCCACGGCGAACTCCGTGACGCCCTCGCCGAGCGCGTCGACGACGCCGGCGACGTCGTACCCGGGCACCTGGGGCTCGTCCGGCGCGTCCCCGGACGCCATCCCGCCGCCGCGGAGCTTCCAGTCCAGCGGGTTGACGGCGGCGGCGCGCACGGCCACGCGGACCTGGCCCGGGCCGGGCGTCGGGTCCTCACGGTCGACGAGCTCGAGGACCTCGGGACCGCCGTAGCGGCGGTACTGCACGACCTTCGATGTCATGCCCCGCGCAACGCCCCGGGGTCGGCGTGCATGCCCGCCTCCTCGCAACGAACGGGCGGTTCGCTGCTTCTAGGCGTCCGAACTCCCCGTTCGCTCCGCCGCCCGCAGCGCCACCGTGGCGCCGAGCTCCCACGCCGCCTCGCGCTCGGCGCTGCCGATCTCGCCGGTGGACTCGCAGACCTCGGCGACCTGCTCCCACCCGAGCGCGCCGGTGATCCGCAGGACGTCGCGGACGGCGCCGGCGACGTCCGACGCGCCGTGCACGTACAGCCCGAACGGGCGCCCGGCGGTCGCGTCCAGGCACGGGTAGTAGATCTGGTCGAAGAAGTGCTTGAGCGCGCCCGACATCGTCCCGATGTTCGCCGGCGTGCCGAGCACGATGCCGTCGCAGGCCAGCGCGTCCGCGGCGCCGGCGGTGAGGGCGGGCCGGCGGACGACCGCCACCTCGGCCTCGATCTCGTCGGTGCCCGCGCCCTCGACGACGGCGCCCAGCAGCTCGTGCAGGCTCGGCGAGGGGGTGTGGTGGACGACGAGCACCCGGGTCACGGGGTCGGGCTCTCCTGCAGCGCGGCCTCGACGAGCCGCACCAGGAGCGCGCCGGTGCGCGCGGCGGAGGCGTGGACGGCGTCGATGACGGCGAGGTGGTCGACGGGCGCGTCCGTGGTGCCCGCCGCCGGGTTGCTCACCAGCGCGACCCCCGCGACCCGCACCCCGGCGGCGCGCACGGCGATGGTCTCGAGCACCGTCGACATCCCGACGAGGTCGGCGCCCAGGGTGGCCAGCATGCGGATCTCGGCCGGGGTCTCGAAGTGCGGGCCGGGCAGCCCCGCGTACACGCCCTCGGCGAGGTCCGGGTCGATCCCGCGGGCAAGGGCGCGCAGCCCCGGGTCGTAGGCGCCGGTGAGGTCGACGAACTCGGGCCCGAGGAGCGGCGAGCGGCCCGTGAGGTTCAGGTGGTCGGCGATCAGCACCGGCTGGCCGACCGCGTAGGAGGGGTCGATCCCGCCGGCGGCGTTCGTCAGCACCACGCTCGTGGCGCCGGCCGCACAGGCCGTCCGCACCGGGTGCACGACCTGCTCCGGGCCGTGGCCCTCGTAGAGGTGCGTGCGCCCGAGGAGCACCAGCACACGCCGGCCGCCGAGCTCCACCGAGCGCGCCACCCCGGCGTGGTCGGGTGCGCCGGGCGGGGTGAAGCCGGGCAGCTCGGAGAACGGGATCTCGGCGACGGGCGGGCCGAACGCGTCGGCCGCAGGGCCCCAGCCGGAACCGAGCACCACCGCGACGTCGTGGGTCAGAGCACCCGTCCGTCGGGCCAGCTCGGACGCGGCCTCCTCGGCGGAGGGACGGGGCGGCGCGAGCGGCTCGATGTCGGTCATCGGCGGCGAGCCTAGGGGGGCGGTGCGGCGAAGCTGTCGGCGACGGCCTGGAACTGGTCGGGTGCCCCGATGACGTCGGTGCTCGTGGCGGTCAGCCGGATCACCCACAGGCTGGTGCCCGACGGCACGAGGCGCGTCCACGTCGTCCGGTCGTCGGTCGGCCCGGAGGTGGTGCGGTAGACGGTCTGCTGGGGCGACTCCCCGCCCGGGGTGCCCGCGCCGACCGTCTCCACCGGGCCGACGGACGAGCCGTCCACGCCCAGGCTGTCGGGCCGCGAGAGCAGCGCGACGTAGTCCGCGGCGCGCTGGGACGGATAGAAGCCGGTGACGCGGTCGATCCGCAGCTCGCGGGCCGCGTCCGGCGACACGAAGCGCACCGTGACGTCACCGCCGGGCTGCTCGAGCCGGAACTGCTGCCACCCGGCGGGCACCAGGGCACTGAAGTCCAGGCCGGTGCCCGCGTAGCGCTGGTCGGTGTCGGCGTGCGCGACGAGCACCGTGCCCGCGACCTCGGGCCCCGAGGGCGTGAGATCCGTCGACAGCGCCCCCTGGCCGGCCAGCGAGCGGGTCAACGCGTACGCCCCGATCGCCCCGAGCGCGGCCATCAGCACGAGCAGCGCGACCACCCCGGCCACGGCCCACGGCGACCGGCGCGGCGCCGGTGCCGGCCGCGCCGACGGCGTGAACGGCAGCGGGCCCGGGTCGGCGGCCAGCCGCTGACCGGTGGCGTTGGGCCCGCCCGGAGCCGCGGCGGCGGGCCGCTGGGGCGGGGGCCGCCACCCCGGGGCCGGGGCCCCGGCGGGCGGCGTCCAGCGCCCGGGCGTCGGCGGCCCGACCGTGCGCGGCGGCGGAGCCGGCGGGCGGCGCACCGCCCGCGTGACGTCCTCGGAGCGCGGCACCCGCGGGGCGGCGACCATCGTGGTCTCGGCGTCGCCCGGTGCCGACACCGCGGCCCGCGCCGCCGCCGGCCGGGCCCGGCCGTTGCCCGGGGTGGCGGGCGCGGGCTTCTCGGCGGGCTTGTCGGCGGCGGGCTTGTCGGCGGGCTTGTCGGCGGCGGGCTCGGGTGCGTCCGCCTCGTCCGCCGTGGCCTCGGACGTCTTCTCGGACTTCTCGGACGGGGCGTCGGCAGGCCCCTCCGCCTCGGCATCCTCGCCGTCGGCCGCCGTCGCGGGTGATGGGTCGTCGTCGGCCTCGTCGGCGCCCGCCGTCTTCTCGGCGGGCTCCGCCTCCGGGCCCTCGGTGTCCGTGCTCGCGGGGGCCGCGTCGTCGGCGGCCGCCCCGGAGGCCTCCGGGGCGTCGGGCTCCTCGACCTCCGTCTTCTCCTCGGTGGACGCAGCCTCGGTGGGCTCGTCCTTCTCGTCCGTGCCCGCGGAGACCTCGGCAGACTTGACGGGGGCGGACTCGACGGGGGCGGACTCGACGGGGGTGGACTCGACGGGGGCCGACTCGACGGGGGCCGACTTGACGGGGGTGGCCTCGACGACCTCGTCCCCGGACGCCCCGCCGCCGGACTCGACCTCGGCGTCCTCGGGAGCCTCGACCTCGGGAGCCTCGACCTCGGACGCCGCGCCGGGCGTCGCCTCGTCCGCCGCGGGCCCGGCCTCGGCCGGCTCCTCGGCCCCTTCGGCCCCCTCGGCCGGCGCCTCGGCCTTCTCGCCACCGCCGTCCTCGCCGGCGGCACTCGCCGCCACCGCCGCGCCCGTCGCCACCGCTGCGCCGGCGGCCGCCTGCTCGCCCGAGACCGCTTCGTCCTGCGCCTCGTCCTTCTTCCCGGGCGCCTCCGGCGACGGGTCGGCGACGCCGCCCTTGTCCACCGCGGCGTCCTCGTCGGCCGCCGCGGCGGACCCGCTCCCGGCCTCGGTCCCGGTCCGCGGGGTGGGGGAGGGCTTGGCGTCCGGCGTCGGGCGCGGGCCCGCCGGCACCTCGCCCGGAGCGTCCGGCGACCCCTCGACCAGCGTCCCGGCCGGCCCCCGCGAGGAGGACGCCGGGACCGGCATGATCCCGGCCTGGTCGCTGACCTCGCCCGCCCGCGGCACCCGGAACGCGGCGGTGCGCGGCGCCGACGGAGCGTCGAGGACGGGCCCCTCGGGGTCGGACAGCAGCGGGCGCAGGCGCCGGCGGACGGCGGCGAGCGGCATGCGCAGCGCCGGGTCCTTGATCATGAGGCCCCGGATGACGTCGACGACGGGCCCGCGGCCGGTGGGCACCGGGACGTCGCCGTGCACGACCTCGGTGACCGTGCCGACGGGGTCGCCGGCGTCGTAGGGCGGGCGTCCCTCGAGGCAGGCGAAGAGGGTGGCGCCGAGCCCCCAGAGGTCGGCGGCCGGCCCGACCGCGCGGCCCATCGCCACCTCGGGCGCGATGTAGGGCGGGGAGCCGAGCACGGTGCCCGTCTGCGTCATCGACTGCTCGGCCGCGTTGCGGGCGATCCCGAAGTCGGTGAGCTTGATCTGCCCGTTCTCGCCGATCAGCACGTTGCCGGGCTTGACGTCGCGGTGCGTGATGCCCGCCCGGTGGGCCGTCGTCAGCGCCGACGCCACCGCCGAGCCGATCTCGGCCGCCTCGGGCTGGGTGAGCGTGCCGCGCTCGCCGATGTAGCTCGCGAGGCTGCGGGAGGGCAGCAGCTCCATGACGACGTAGGGCTCGGAGTTGACCTCGACGACGTCGTAGAGGGTGACGACGTTGGGGTGGCTGAGCATCGCGGTGGCCCGGGCCTCGCGCAGCGTCCGCTCCCGGACGATGCCGCGCTCGTTGACCGGCACGGACGACAGCCGCACCTCCTTGACCGCGACGGCGCGGTGCAGGACCTCGTCGTACGCGGACCACACGGTGCCCATGGCGCCGCGGCCGAGCTCGTGCTCGAGGCGGTAGCGCCCGACGAGCCGGCGGGGACCGGGGGCGTCGGCGGGTCCGGGGGTCACGTCCCCATCATGGCAACGCCGACCGTTGGGCGGACCGCCCCCGGGGTACCCCGTGACGAACGACGTGCGACGGACGGGCGGCGACCGCCGGGCAGCGGCCCGGCACACCGGTGACCAGCACCGTCCGCCCGTTCGTCGGACCGTCCGGTGGGGTGGTCCGCCGCACACAGAGCGGTCGCGACCCCTCGGCGCGAGGGCGGTCTCGTTGCCCACAACCGCCGTCCGGCGCAGGCATGCTGGGCCGGACAGTCGGACTCGCAACGGGTTCGGCACAGGAGGTGTGTTCGATGACTCTGGCACAGCCACGCCCGGTGACGGCCCCCGTGGCCGATCTCGGCGCGGGCCACGGCCCGGAGTGGATCGACCGCTGGCTCGCCGCGCACGCCGACGACGTCGTCTCCTGGCGTCGGGCCATCCACGCCCGCCCCGAGCTCGCCCGCCGCGAGCACGAAACCACCCGCCTGGTGGCCGAGACCCTGGTCGCCGCGGGCCTGCGTCCCCGGCTCCTGCCCGGTACGGGCCTGGTCTGCGACATCGGCGAGGGGCCGCGCACGGTGGCCCTGCGCGCCGACATCGACGCCCTGCCGCTCACCGAGCAGACCGAGGTGCCCTGGGCGTCCCAGGTGCCGGGTGTCGCGCACATGTGCGGCCACGACGCCCACACCGCCATGGTGCTCGGCGCCGGGCTCGCGCTGGCCGCGTCCCCGGAGGAGCTGCCCGGCCGGGTGCGGCTGATCTTCCAGCCCGCCGAGGAGGTGCAGCCCGGGGGCGCGCTCGACGTCATCGCCGCCGACGGCCTCGACGGGGTCGACCGCATCTTCGCGCTGCACTGCGACCCGCGTCTCGAGGTCGGCAAGGTCGGCACGCGCACCGGGGCGATCACCTCGGCGTGCGACATGCTCGAGCTGCGCCTCACCTCGCCCGGCGGGCACACCTCGCGCCCGCACCTGACCGCCGACCTCGTGCACGCGCTCGGCACCGTGATCACCGGCCTGCCCGACCTGCTCTCCCGCCGGGTCGACCCGCGCTCGGGCACCGTCCTGGTCTGGGGCACCGTCCAGGCCGGCAACGCCACGAACGCCGTCCCGCAGCAGGGCATGCTCGGCGGCACGCTGCGCACCGCCCAGCACGCGACGTGGAACGAGCTCGAGCCGCTGGTGCGCTCGCTGGTCACCGCGCTGCTCGCGCCCACCGGCGTCGGCTACGTGCTCGAGCACCGCCGCGGCGTCCCGCCGGTGGTCAACGACGCCGTCTCGGCCGACCTGCTGGCCCGCGCGGCCGAGCGGGCCGTCGGGCTCGACGCCGCGGTCGGCACCGAGCAGTCCAGCGGCGGCGAGGACTTCGGCTGGTACCTCGAGCACGTCCCGGGCGCGATGGGCCGTCTCGGCGTCTGGTCGGGGTCGGGCGACATGTCCGACCTGCACCAGCCCACGTTCGACCTCGACGAGCGTGCCCTGCCGGTCGGTGTGCGGACGCTGGCGCACGCCGCGCTGGCCACCCTCGCGGGCTGACCCGGACGCATCTGCTTGGCGCGCCCGGCGAACGGTCGGGCACGATGGCGGCCGTGAGCGATGCAACGGTGACCGCCACGGACGTCCCGACCACCGAAGAGGGTGGTCCGGGCGTGTCCGTCGCCCCTGTCCTGCCCCCGGTCACCCGCCGCATCGCCGACGAGCTCGGCGTCGCCGAGAGCCGGGTGCGCGCCGCGGTCGAGCTCCTCGACGGCGGCGCGACGGTGCCGTTCGTCGCCCGCTACCGCAAGGAGGCGACGGACGGTCTCGACGACGCGCAGCTGCGCACGCTCGAGGAGCGCCTGACCTACCTGCGCGAGCTCGAGGAGCGCCGCGCCGCGGTGCTCGAGTCGGTCCGCGGCCAGGGCAAGCTGGACGACGAGCTCGCCGCGCGCATCCTCGGTGCGGAGACGAAGAGCCGCCTTGAGGACGTCTACCTCCCGTTCAAGCCGAAGCGGCGCACGAAGGCCGCGATCGCCCGCGAGGCCGGCCTCGAGCCGCTGGCCGACGCGCTGCTCACCGACCCCACGCACATCCCGCGCACCGCGGCCGGCGCCTACGTCGACCCGGACCACGGCGTGCCCGACCGCGACGCCGCCCTCGACGGCGCCCGCGCGATCCTCGTCGAGCGCTGGGCGGAGGACGCCGACCTCGTGGGCGAGCTGCGCGAGCAGATGTGGCGTCGCGGCCGGCTCACGGCCACCTACCGCGACGGACGCGGCGGCGAGGGCGACACCGCGGCCGCGAAGTTCTCCGACTACGGCGCCTTCGACGAGAAGTTCACCCGCCTGCCGTCGCACCGGATCCTCGCCGTGCTGCGCGGGGAGACCGAGGAGGTGCTGGCGCTCTCGCTGGACCCGCTCGCGGCGGACGACGAGGAGACCGCGATCTCCGACGTCTACCTGTCGCGCATCGCCGCGGCCGTGGGCGTCGCCGACCGCGGCCGACCCGCCGACCGCTGGCTCACCGACGCCGTGCGCTGGGCGTGGCGCACGCGCATCCTGTCCCGCCTGGTCGTCGACCTGCGGGTGCGGCTCCGCGAGGTGGCCGAGGAGGGCGCGGTGCTGGTGTTCGCCGGCAACCTGCGCGACCTGCTGCTCGCCGCCCCCGCGGGCGCCCGACCCACCCTCGGCCTCGACCCGGGCCTGCGCACCGGCGTGAAGGTCGCGGTCATCGACGGCACGGGCAAGGTCGTCGCCACCGACACGATCCACCCGCACGTCCCGCGCCGGCAGTGGGAGGCCTCGCGCACCCGCCTGGGCGAGCTGGCCCGCGAGCACGGTGTCGAGCTGGTCGCCATCGGCAACGGCACGGCCTCGCGCGAGACCCACGCCCTGGTCCGCGACCTCATCGCCCGCGAGCCCGACCTCGGGCTCACCGCCGCGGTGGTCTCCGAGGCCGGCGCGTCGGTCTACTCCGCCTCGGAGCAGGCGTCGGCCGAGCTGCCCGACCTCGACGTGTCACTGCGCGGCGCGGTCTCGATCGCGCGGCGCCTGCAGGACCCGCTGGCCGAGCTCGTGAAGATCGACCCGAAGTCGATCGGCGTCGGGCAGTACCAGCACGACATCGCCGGCACGGCCCTGTCGCGCTCGCTGGACGCCGTCGTCGAGGACGCGGTGAACGCCGTGGGCGTCGACGTCAACACGGCCTCGGCGCCGCTGCTGCGCCGCGTGTCGGGCATCAGCACCGGGCTCGCCACCACGATCGTCGGCTACCGCGACGAGCACGGGCCGTTCGCGTCGCGCACCGCGCTGCGCGAGGTACCGCGTCTGGGCGCCAAGGCGTTCGAGCAGAGCGCGGGCTTCCTGCGCATCTCCGGCGGCCCCGACCCGCTCGACCGCTCGGCGGTGCACCCGGAGTCGTACCCGGTGGTGCACCGCATCGCGGAGTCGACGGGCCTCGACGTCGAGGGCCTCGTGGGCAACACCGCCCTGCTCACGAGCCTGGACCCCGACACCTTCACCGACGAGCGCGTCGGGCGCCCGACCGTCGTCGACATCCTCGCCGAGCTGGACAAGCCCGGACGTGACCCGCGCCCCGAGTTCACCACCGCGGAGTTCGCCGAGGGCGTCGAGGCGATCACCGACCTGACGCCGGGCATGGTGCTCGAGGGCCAGGTCACCAACGTCGCGGCGTTCGGCGCGTTCGTCGACGTGGGCGTGCACCAGGACGGCCTGGTGCACATCTCGGCGATGTCGAGGGACTTCGTCTCGGACCCCCGCTCGGTGGTCGGCCCGGGCGACGTCGTCCGCGTGCGGGTGCTCGACGTCGACGTCGAGCGCAAGCGCATCTCGCTGACCCTGCGCCTCGACGAGGAGCAGCCCGCCGAGACCGGCGGCGCGCGCCCCGGTGGAGCCGGCGGCGGCGGCCGGGGTGGCCGCGGCCGTGGGGGGCGTGGACGTCCGGGTGCCGGGTCGGCGACCGAGGCGACGCCCTCCGACGCCACCACCACCCCGACCGAGGGCGGCGGCGAGCGCCGACGCCGCGGTGGTCGTGGGGGCCGGGGCGGCGGACGGGGCCAGGGCGAGCCGAAGCCCGCCGAGCAGACGCCGGCCGCCCAGGCCACGGCCGCGGAGGCGCCGGCCGAGCAGAAGCCCGCCGACCAGAAGCCCGGCGACCAGAAGCCCGGCGACCAGAAGGCTGCTGACCAGAAGGCTGCTGACCAGAAGCCCGGCGAGCGCGGCGGCCGGGGCCGGCGTGACGGCGGCCGGGGCCAGGGCGGCCCGGGCGAGCGCGGTGGCCAGGGCCGGGACGACCGGGGCAAGGGCGGGGACCGGGCCCGGGGTGGCGACCGCGGCAAGCCCGGCCAGGGCGGTCAGGGGGGCCGCGACCAGCGTGGCTCGCGCGACCGTCGGCCCGCGCCCACCAACGGCGCCATGGCCGAGGCCCTGCGCCGCGCCGGCTACAACAGCTGAGCGACGTCGGTGGCGGAACCCGCGCTGAGCGCGGGTCTCGTCACCGGAGTCAGCTCTCTAGGGCTCCGAGCCGGGCCCTGGGCCGACGGAGCGGCAGGGGCGCTCGCGCAGGGCGCGCACGTAGTCGTCGGGGGCTCCGGCGCCCTCGGCGGCGTCGGAGAGCACCCCGATGTAGCGGGCCGACGGCAGGCCGCCCTCGTAGGCGTCGAGGACGTAGACCCAGGCGAGCTGCGGCCCGTCCATCGTCTGGATGCGCAGCCGGAGCTTCTTGTGCATCCCCAGCTCGCCCCCCTCCCAGCGGTCGAGCTGGTCGACGTCGAGCGGGCTGACGTCGTAGAGCACGACGAACACGCGGGAGTCGGGCTCCTCGACGACGGTGGAGAGGGCGCCCTCCCAACCGAGGTCCTCCCCGCCGAAGGTCAGGCGCCACCCCTCGAGCCACCCCGTCCCCGACATCGGGGAATGGGGCGCCCGTTGCATCATCTGCTCGGGGTCCATGTTGGATCCGTACGCGGCGTAGAGCGGCACGGCGGACAGGGTAGTCAGCCAGGGTGGGCTCCGGCCGCGACCCGGTCCGTCGAGTTCCGGAACACGGTCGGTGCGTACCGGTCGTCGGGGCGGGGGACACTGGGAGTCACCACAGGTTGCAGGAGGAGCACCGCATGACCCGCATCGTCATCCTCGGTGGAGGGCCGGCCGGGTACGAAGCGGCCCTCGTCGCCGCCCAGCACGAGGCCGACGTCACCGTCGTCGAGGAGGACAGCCTCGGCGGCAACTGCGTGGCGTACGACTGCGTGCCCTCCAAGACCTTCATCGCCTCGGCGGGGGTCCGCGCCGGGTTCCGCGCGACGGCCGAGATGGGCGTCGACGTCGACGACCCGCGCGTCGACCTGCCGCGCGTCAACGCCCGTGTGCACGGGCTCGCCCTCGCCCAGTCCGCCGACGTGCGCACGAAGCTGCAGGCCGAGGGCGTGCGCGTCGTGCAGGGCCGCGCGTGGTTCGAGGAGAGCGACCGCAGCAGCGCCACCCACGACGTCTGTATCGCGTACCCCGACGGCTCCACCGAGACGGTCACCGCGGACGTCGCCCTCGTCGCCACCGGGGCGTCCCCGCGCGTGCTGCCCGACGCGCAGCCGGACGGGAAGCGGATCCTGACCTGGCGCCAGATCTACGACCTCGAGGCGCTGCCCGAGCACCTCATCGTGGTCGGCTCCGGGGTCACCGGCGCCGAGTTCGTCTCCGCCTACGCCGAGCTGGGCGTGCCCGTCACGCTGATCTCCAGCCGCGACCGCGTCCTGCCGCACGAGGACCCCGACGCCGCGACGACGCTCGAGGAGGTGTTCACCGAGCGCGGCGTGACGATCGAGCCGCGCTCGCGGGCCGACAAGGTCGTCGCCACCGCCGACGGGGTGCGGGTGACGCTGTCCGACGGGCGGGACGTCGAGGGGTCGCACGCGCTGATGACCGTCGGCTCGGTGCCGAACACCGCCGACATCGGCGCCGCCAACATCGGCCTGGAGCTGCGCGAGAGCGGTCACATCGACGTCGACCGCGTCTCCCGCACCGCGATCCCCGGCGTCTACGCCGCCGGCGACTGCACCGGCCTGCTGCCGCTCGCGTCGGTGGCCGCGATGCAGGGCCGGATCGCCATGTGGCACGCGTTGGGCGAGGGCGTCGCCCCGCTGCGTCTCAAGACCGTCGCCTCGGCGGTGTTCACCCGCCCCGAGGTCGCCACCGTCGGCATCAGCCACGCCCAGGTGGAGAGCGGGGAGTTCCACGCCCGCGAGGTCATCATGCCGCTGGGCACGAACCCGAGGGCGAAGATGTCCGGCCTGCGCGAGGGCTTCGTCAAGGTGTTCTGCCGGCCGGCGACGGGCGTCGTCATCGGCGGGGTGATCGTGGCGCCGGTGGCCAGCGAGCTGATCCTCCCGCTGGCCATGGCCGTGCAGAACAACCTGACGGTGAACGACCTCGCCCACACGTTCTCGATCTACCCGTCGCTCTCGGGCTCGGTCACCGAGGCGGGCCGTCGCCTGATGCAGCACGACGACTTGGACTAGTTCCTGCTGGTCAGCGGCTCTGCACCCGATCGCGCAGCGCGCGCCGGCCGCGGAGGCCGAGCTTCCCGTAGACGTTGCGCAGGTGGTACTCGACGGTCTTGGTCGAGACGAACAGCTCGGCGGCGATCTCGGGGTTCGTCCACCCGCGCCCGACGAGCGTCGTGACCTCCCGCTCGCGGTCGGTGAGGTCGTCGGCCCAGCGCCCGCGGGCCGGAGTGGCCCCGACGGCCGGGTCGGCGGGATCCGCCGCGTCCGCGAGGTCCGCCAGGCAGCGCTCCAGGAACGGGCGGGCGCCGAGGCGGCTGAAGGCGTCCGCCGCGGCGTCGAGGGCGGTCCGGCCCGCGGACCGGTGGCCGGCGAGCACGAGCGTCGTCCCGTACGCGTGGCGCAGCCGCGTCCGGTACCAGCCGGGTTCGCCGCCCTCGGCCGGCAGCGCGAGGCCGGCCTCGAAGGCCCGGCGCGCTCCGGCGAGGTCGCCGAGGGCCGCCGCGAGCCGACCGGCGAGCCAGGCCCGCGCGACCGGCAGGCAGCTGCCCGCCGACGGCACCCGGTCGAGCGCGGCGAGGGCCCGCGCCGCGCTGTCCAGCCGTCCGGTGTCGAGGTGGCTGTCGACCAGCGCCGGGAGCCACCACCCCGAGTACAGCTGGACGCGGTCGGGCTCGACCTCGTCGGGCGTCAGCGCGCTCAGCGTGCTCGCGACGTCCCCGGCGCGGCCCTCGGCCTGCGCGATGGCGGCGTCGGCCAGCGTGAGGTGGATCCGGGGCCCGAGGAAGTCGGCGGCCTCGGCCAGCATCCGGGCGCGCGCCAGGTCGGCGCGCGCGGCGTCGTACTCGCCACGCCCGGCGTGCAGGATCGACGAGAGCGACCAGAGCGTGGCGTGGTCGACGCTGCGTCCGTGGCGCGTGACGGCCTCGACGGCGACCTCGAGCTCGCGGCGGGCGGCGTCCCACTCGCCGAGCAGGTAGTCGCACCAGATGAGGTGGACCTGGGCGGACACCCCGAGCAGGTGGGCGAGCGGGGTGCCCCGGCGCCGGGCGACGACGGTCAGGTCGGCGCACGCCGGGGCGAGCCGGCCGAGGAGCCCGTTGAGGGTGCCGCGCTGGGTGAGGGCGGCGAGCTCGTAGGGGGTGGCGCGCGCCGGCGACGCCGGCAGGAAGGCGAGGTGCTCGAGGCCGCGCACGGGGCCGTCGGTGAGGGCCGTGCCGGCGGCGAGGAAGGCGCGGGCGAGGGGCACCAGCCGGTGCTGCGCGGGGATCTGGCGGCGGGCGTCGTCGGCCGCGCGCACGGCCGCCTCCCCGTCGCCGAGCTGGCAGTGGACGTAGGCCAGCTCGAGGTCGAGGCGCGCGACGGACTCGCCCGGCACCGCCCCGTCGACCATCCCGGCCCGCGCCGCGACCAACAGGTCACGCGAGGCGGTGACCTCGTCGCGGGCGAAGGCCAGCAGCCCGAGCAGCTCCGAGCGCGCCGGACCGTCGGGGAGCGCCTGGATCTCGGCGGTGTGCGTCAGGGCGTGGCCCTCCCGCGCCGCGTGCACCAGCAGGCGGACGCCCTCGGTGAGGCGAGCGGCCCGGGCGCCCTCGTCGGCGCTGCGCGCGGCGGCCCACAGGAGGTACTCCGCCGCCGCGACCAGGGCGCCCTGCTCGAACTCGCCGGTCGCCGCCTTCTCCAGGGCGTCGGCGAGATCGGCGTCGGGACCGTCGGTGCTCCCCACGAGGTGGCGCCAGTGCGCGGTGCCGCCGGTGAGGTCGGCGGCGTGCCGGTGCAGGGCGCGGCGCCGGGCGGCCGGGAGGCTCCCGTACACGGCGTCGCGGACGAGGGCGGACCGGTAGGAGAGGATCTCGTCGGTCTCGTCGACCTGCGCCTCGAGGAGCCCCTCCCGCACCGCCGGGGCGCAGTCCTCGGACACCGTGTCGTGGCCGGTCAGGGTGCGCAGGACGTGCACCGACGCCGGCTCGCCCAGGACGGCCAGGGCCTCGAGCGCCTCCCGGGCCCTCGGCGGGGCGCCGGCCAGCCGCCGCCGCAGGCCCGCGGCGAGCGATCCGGGTGGGCGCGGGCGCCCGAGCCGGTAGCGGCCCGCGAGGTCCCCGTCCGTGGAGTGCCTGTCGGCGAGCACCGCGCGCAGGTACATCGGGTTGCCGTCGGTCTCCTCGCGCAGGCGCGCGACCGTCCACGGCGTCACGTGGGGGTCGATCTCCCGGGCCAGCTCGGCGACCTCGGCGTCGGTGAGCCCGCGGAGGGTCAGCCGCACGGTGTCCTCGGGCCACGCGTCGCCGGGCGGGGGCTCGAGCCAGTCGTCGGGCCGGTCGTGACCGGCGAGCACGGTCATCACGCGCAGCGGGGCCAGGCGGTGCAGCAGGCGCCGCAGCGTCGCCAGCGACTCGGGGTCCGCGCGGTGCAGGTCGTCCGCGACGAGCAGCACGGGTCGGCGGTCGGCCAGGTCCTCGAGGGCCGCGAGCAGCGCCGCCGCCCCCGGGCGCGACGGACCCGTCGGGACGTCGTCGGGCCGGGCGCCGGCCGCGCGGGCGGCCGCGAGGCAGCCCTCGAGCAGCGCGCCGGGACGGCTCACCTCGACGTCGGGGGCCACCGCCCGCACCACGGTCATCCCGTCGGGACCGGCCGGGCCGTCGGGACCCTCGACGTGCCGGCGCAGCCGGTCGACGAGCTCGGACTTGCCGATCCCGGCCGGCCCGGTGATCAGGACCGGGGGCGGGGTGGCGGTGCGGACCCGCCGCGCCACGTCGAGCAGACGGCCGAGCTCGACGCCGCGACCGACACCCTCCACGCGTCCTCCCCCCGGAGCGACGGACGACTAGGGATTCTGCCTGGGGCGAGGGCCTCCGTGGCCGACGACAGTGGACGGTGTCGCCCGAGCGGCCGTCGACGACAGCTCGTCCCGCCCGTCCCCCCCATGGGCGGGGCGCGGAGGTCGGACCGGCACCGACCCGGGCGCCGGCGCGGCGTGCCCGTGTCGGCGCCCTCGTGCCGGGACCGGCCGCTCGGGCGACCTGCCGGTCACACCCAGTCGAAGGTGCGGGTGACCGCCTTCTTCCACTGCGCGTAGGTCTCGTCGCGCAGGGCCGGGTCCATCTGCGGGTTCCAGACCTTGTCCTGGGCCCAGTTGTCGCGGATGTCCTGCTCGGAGTCCCAGAACCCGACGGCGAGCCCGGCCGCGTAGGCGGCACCAAGGGCCGTGGTCTCGGCGACCTGGGGCCGGATGACCTCGACGCCGAGCAGGTCGGCCTGGAACTGCATGAGGACCTCGTTGCCGACCATGCCGCCGTCGACCTTGAGCGTCGTCAGGGGCACGCCGGAGTCGGCGTTCATGGCGTCGATGACCTCGCGGGTCTGGAACGCCGTCGCCTCGAGCACCGCGCGGGCGAGGTGGCCCTTGTTGACGTAGCGGGTGAGCCCGACGATCGCGCCGCGGGCGTCGGCGCGCCAGTACGGCGCGAACAGGCCCGAGAACGCCGGCACGAAGTAGGCCCCGCCGTTGTCGTCGACGCTCTTGGCGAGCTCCTCGATCTCCGGCGCCGACGAGATGATCCCGAGGTTGTCGCGCATCCACTGCACCAGCGAGCCGGTGACGGCGATCGAACCCTCGAGCGCGTAGACCTGCGGGGCGTCGCCGATCTTGTAGCAGACGGTGGTCAGCAGGCCGTTCTTCGACTCGACCTTCTCGGTGCCGGTGTTGAGCAGCACGAAGTTGCCGGTGCCGTAGGTGTTCTTGGCCTCGCCGACGGCCAGGCAGGCCTGCCCGAACGTCGCCGCCTGCTGGTCGCCGAGGATGCCGGCGACCGGGACGTCGCGGAACGTGCCGCGGGCCCGGATCGGGGCGTAGTTCTCCGAGGAGGACCGGATCTCGGGGAGCATCGCCATCGGCACCCCGATCTCCTCGCAGAGCTGCGGGTCCCACTCCAGGGTGTCGATGTTCATCAGCAGCGTGCGCGACGCGTTGGTCGGGTCGGTGACGTGCAACCCGCCCTCGGTGCCGCCGGTGGCGTTCCACAGCACCCAGGTGTCCATCGTCCCGAACGCGAGCTCGCCGCGCTCGGCCCGCTCGCGGGCGCCGTCGACGTTGTCGAGGATCCACCGCGCCTTCGGACCCGCGAAGTAGGTGGCCAGGGGCAGACCCGTCTTCGCGCGGTAGCGCTCGGCGCCGCCGCCGAGGGCGCCGAGCTCCTCGCAGATGGCCTGTGTGCGCGTGTCCTGCCAGACGATGGCGTTGTGGATGGGCTCGCCGGTCGACTTGTCCCAGATGACCGTGGTCTCGCGCTGGTTGGTGATGCCGACCGCGGCGATCGAGGTCGCGTCGAGGTCGGCGCGGGCGAGGGCCCCACCGCAGACCTGGCGGGTGTTGGTCCAGATCTCCGAGGCGTCGTGCTCCACCCACCCCGCCTTGGGGAAGATCTGCTGGTGCTCGAGCTGATCGACCGCGACGACCTGACCCGAGTGATCGAAGATCATGCATCGGGTCGACGTCGTGCCCTGGTCGATCGCGGCGACGTACTGGGTCATGCGAGAGCTCCCTGGCGAGTCGGGACGGACGGAAGGCAGGGGCCGCCGCGGGTCCGGGGGCGGCCGGGGATCAGGTCGCGGAGACCGGGGCGACGATCGCGACGAGCGCGGCCAGCACGGCGCCGATCAGCGGGCCGATCACCGGGACCCACGAGTAGCCCCAGTCGGGGCGCCCCTTGCCGCGGATCGGCAGCACGGCGTAGGCGATGCGCGGCCCGAGGTCACGGGCCGGGTTGATGGCGTAGCCGGTCGGCCCACCGAGCGCCTGGCCGATACCCATGACGACCGCGGCGGCGGCGCCGTAGATCGCCGGGCTGGAGCCGTAGGGGTTGACGAGCAGGAAGAGGACCAGCGCGAACGTCGCGATGATCTCGGTGACCATGTTCCACACCGGCTTCTTGATCGGCGGGTTGGTCGAGAAGATGTTCAGCGTGCCCGAGTTGTCCTCGTTCGCGTCGAACTGCAGCTTGTAGACCAGCCAGGCGAGCGTCGCGCCGACGAAGGCACCCAGGAACTGGCCGATGAGGTACCAGGGCACCTGTGCCCACGGCGTGCCGCCGTTGATGGCGCTCGCGAGGGTGACGGCGGGGTTGATCGCGCCGCCGGACGCGTCGGCGATGCTGGCGCCGGCGAAGACGCCGAAGCCCCAGCCGAAGGTGATGAGCACCCAGGATGCCGTGTCCCCGTCGGCATTGGTGCGGGTGAGGAGGACGTTCGCCACCACGCCGCACCCGAAGAGGAGCAGCACCATGGTGCCGAGGAACTCCGAGAGAATGATGCTTCCAGCGCCCACGACGGCTCCTGTCGGACGGCGACCCGTTACCCCTGATGCCGCGTCCGAAACCCGACCCAGTGGGAGTCGAGGCCGGACGTGATCGTCAGGACGCTAGTGGCGTGTTCCACACGTGTAAACGCTTGCGGCCGATCTCAGGGTGGCGTGGTCCGACTCGGGGCACTCCATGTGGGGGAAGGAGCAGGGAGCTGGCCCGGCTGCACGGTGCTGCAGTGGCGACGGCGCGTTAGCGTGGAACACGAGAGCGTCCTCGGGGGCGCCGGCGCCCGCGGCTCGTCAGCGGCGCGCGGACGGGCCCTGTGCCACCTCGGAGACAGCATCGGCAGAGAGGGGTCGGACGTGGACGCTGGACGAGGCACGCAGGACGGCAGCGCGGCCGGCCCGGACGCCGGGACGGCCGCGCCGGCCGAGGAGCTGGACGCGGCGGCGGAGCCCGCCCGTCTGGGGCCGGGGGACCGGGCGCGGTCGTGGGACCGCCTCGCCTCCGAGCAGTTCGACGTCGTCGTGGTCGGCGGCGGTGTGGTAGGTACCGGGGCGGCGCTCGACGCCGCGACCCGCGGGCTGAAGGTCGCCCTCGTCGAGGCCCGTGACCTCGCCTCGGGCACGTCGAGCCGGTCGTCGAAGCTCTTCCACGGCGGGCTGCGCTACCTGGAGCAGCTGGACTTCGGGCTGGTGCGCGAGGCCCTGAGGGAGCGTGAGCTGAGCCTGACCCGCCTCGCCCCGCACCTGATCAAGCCGGTCAGCTTCCTGTACCCGCTGACCAAGCACTGGGAGCGCCCGTACGTCACGGCCGGCGTCACGCTCTACGACACGATCGGCGGCAAGAGCTCGCTGCCGCACCAGAAGCAGCTGACCCGGTCCGGGGCGCTGCGGATGGCGCCGGCGCTCAAGCGCAGCGCGCTGGTGGGGGCGATCCGCTACTTCGACGCCCAGGCCGACGACGCCCGCCACACGATGATGGTGGGCCGCACGGCCGCCCAGTACGGCGCCGTCGTCCGCACCTCCACCCAGGTCGTCGAGTTCCTCCACGAGGTCGACCGGGTCGCCGGCGTCCGCGTGCGGGACGTCGAGACCGGGCGCGAGACCGACGTCCGCGCGTCGGTGGTGGTCAACTGCACCGGCGTGTGGACCGACCAGATGCAGCACGCCGCGGGCACCCGCGGCCGCTTCCGGGTCAAGGCCTCGAAGGGCGTGCACTTCCTCGTCGCCCGCGACAAGATCCCGTCGGACACGGGCATGATCCTGCGCACCGAGAAGTCGGTGCTGTTCGTCATCCCGTGGCGCAACCACTGGATCGTCGGCACCACCGACACCGACTGGAACCTCGACCTGGCCCACCCCGCGGCCACGCGCAAGGACCTCGACTACCTGCTCGAGCACGTCAACTCCGTGCTGGTGACGCCCCTGTCGCACGACGACATCGAGGGCGTCTACGCGGGTCTGCGGCCGCTGCTGGCCGGGGAGAGCGAGGAGACCTCGAAGCTCTCCCGCGAGCACGCCGTCTCCCGGGTGATGCCCGGTCTCGTGGCGATCGCGGGCGGCAAGTACACGACCTACCGCGTGATGGCCGCCGACGCGATCGACGCCGCGGCCGAGGACATCCCCACCCGGGTCGCGCCCTCGGTCACCGATCGCGTGCCGCTCATCGGCGCGGACGGCTACTTCGCGCTGGTCAACCAGGCCGAGCAGCTCGGGAAGCAGCACGGGCTGCACCCGCACCGCGTGCGCCACCTGCTCGACCGCTACGGCTCGCTGCTGCACGGCCTGCTGGCCATGGGCGACGACGACCCGTCGCTGCTCGAGCCGGTGCCGGCCTCGTCGGACTACCTGCGCGTGGAGATCGCCTACGCGGTCGCCTACGAGGGCGCCATCCACCTCGACGACGTCCTCACCCGCCGCACCCGCATCTCGATCGAGTACGCCCACCGCGGCGTCGACTCGGCCGAGGCCGTCGGGGCGCAGATGGCGACCCTGCTGGGCTGGTCCGACGAGCAGCGCGACCTCGAGGTGCGTTCGTACATCGAGCGTGTGGAGGCCGAGCGCGACTCGCAGTCGGTCGACACCGACGTCGAGGCCGACAAGCTGCGCGTCGCCGCACCGGACCCGCGGGCCCCGAGGCTCGCGGCGCTCGGCACCGGCTGAGAGCGCACCCTCCCGAGGGGGGAGCGAGGGTCACCCTCGCTGCGTCCGGCGCAGTCGAGGACGCCCTCGCTCCGGACGGAGGGGCACGGACGCCGGACGCCCGGCACTGGCTGCGGCCGGTGCCGGGCGCTGTGCTGTCGGTATGACGATCGCGATCCCGGCCGTGACGCTGCTCGCGGGCGTGCTGTCCGCCCTGCTCGCGGGCTTCTACCTCGCGTTCAGCGTGGTGATCATGCCGTCACTGGCCCGCCTGCCCGATCGGGTGCTCGTGTCGGTGATGCAGACGGTCAACCGCGTGATCGTCCGGCCGGCGTTCGTGGTGCTGTTCCTCGGCGCGCCCGGGGTGGCGGTCGTGGCGCTGGTGCTGGCCCTGCTGGCGGGCGCGCCGGTGCTCGCCGTCCTCGTGGGCGCCGTGCTGCAGGTCGCGTCGATCGTCACGACGGTGGCGGTGAACATCCCGCTCAACACCGCGCTCGATCGTGCGGACCCGGACGATGCCGGCGACATCGTCCGGGCCCGCGAGGCCTTCGAGCGTCCGTGGGTGCGCGCGCACCTCGTGCGCACGGCGTTCACCACCGTCGGCGCGGTGGCGCTCCTGCTCTGACGGGGCTCAGTGCCCCGCGACCGGCGCCGGCGAGGTCTCGTCGGTGCCGACGTTCTCGATGTCGGCCTCGGTGCGCTCCGACTTCGGCCGCACCATGAACGAGACGCCGACGGCGATCAGCCCGATGACCCCGGCGGCCATGAACGCGAGCCGGAGGCCGGCCGCGTCCGGCGATCCGGTGGCCGCCGTCGACCCGATGGCCGCGATGGTGACGAAGCCGGCCGTGCCCGCCGCGCCCGCGACCTGCTGGAGCGTCGTGAGGATCGCGCTGCCGTGCGAGTAGAGGTTCTCGGGGAGCACCGAGAGCCCCTCGGTGAGCAGCGGCGTCATCATCAGGCCGAGCGACGCCATGAGCACCAGGTGGACCACGATGACCATCCACAGGGACGCCGAGGCACCCAGTGCGGCGAAGAGCCACATCGAGACCGCGAGCCCGATGGCGCCCGGGATCACGAGCGGCCGGGCGCCGACGCGGTCGAACAGCCGACCGACCGGACGGCCCATGAAGCCGAGCAGCAGACCACCGGGCAGCACGGCGAGGCCGGTGACGGCCGCGCTCGCCCCGAGCACGTTCTGCAGGTAGATCGGCAGCAGGATCGCGCCCGCGCCCAGCAGGGTCATGAACAGCAGGGCCGACAGGATGATCGCGACGACGAACGGCTTGTGGCCGAACGGGCGCAGGTCGAGCAGCGCCGACTCGGTGCGCTGGAGCTTCATCTGGCGCGCGATGAACACGACCAGCGAGACGACGCCGATCACCAGCGCGGCCCACGGCGGGAGCGCGGCGTCGCCGCCGTGCCCGAGCGTGGAGAACCCGTAGACGATGCCGCCGAAGCCCACCGCCGAGAGGGCCACCGAGAGCAGGTCGAGCGGCGTCGACCGGGTCTCACTGGACAGCCTGAAGATCACGAAGCCGACGACGAGCGCGGCCACCGAGAGGGGCAGCACGCTCCAGAACATCCAGCGCCAGTCGAGCGAGGTGAGGATCAGCCCGCCGATGGTCGGCCCGATCGCGGGCGCGACGGCGATGACGATCGAGATCGTGCCCATCGTCGCGCCGCGCCGGTCGGCCGGGATCAGCTTCATGACCGAGGTCATGAGCAGCGGGATCATCACCGCCGTGCCGGTGGCCTGCACGATGCGGCCGGCGAGCAGCAGCGGGAAGCCGGGCGACAGCGCACAGATCAGCGTGCCGAGGCTGAACAGGGTCATCGCGGCCAGGAAGACCTGGCGCGGCGTGAACCGCTGCAGGATGTAGCCGGTGGTCGGGATGACCACGCCCATCGTGAGCAGGAACCCGCTGGTCAGCCACTGCACCGTCGTGGCCGACACGCCGAGGTCACCGGTGAGGTGCGGCAGCGCCACGCTGAGGATGGTCTCGTTGAGGATCATCACGAACGCCGAGACGACGAGCGTCATGATGATCACCATCGGCCGCGCGGACCCACTCGTGGTGGTGGGTCCGGCGGTGTCGGACCCGCCTGGGGTCTGGCCGGTCATCGTTCCCCCTCAGGGCGACGGCCGTGGCGGTCACGGCCGGTCTGGAAGAGCATCACACGGACCCCCGACAGGCGAGCGGTTTACGGACGGGGGCCGGCCGGGCGTGCAGCGACGCCACGCCCGGCGAACGACGGGATCAACGCCTGGTCAGGCGTCCGTGTTCCGGGCCCGGGAGAGATTGCGCCGAGCGCGAACGCCCTACTGCTGGTGGCGGTGGGAGACGAAGGCCACGGCCGCGATGACGATCGGGACGAGGAGGAAGACCCACGGGAACCGCCCGCCGCTCACCGCGAAGAGGAGCGCGGCGGCGACCGGCGTCAGCATCGAGATCATGCCCGCGTGCCGGGCGACGGCGGCCCCGGTCGGCGCCACCAGCTCCGGCAGGTCCGGGGCCGCGGGCGGGCCCGACGGGACCGGGGACGGCGCGGCGGGGGCGCCGGACGGGTACGCCGGGTGCGGCTCCGGCAGGTCCCGGAACAGGGCGTCGAGCTGGGAGCGCGAGCCGGCCCGCGAGGCCGCGGCGCAGCGGTTGGCGTGCTCCTCGCGCTCGAGGCGCCCGGCACGCCGGTGCGCGTCGAGAGCCTCCATGGCGAGCTCCCGCTCGTGCGCCCCGACGTCGGCCATGGAGCAAGTATGCGCCGCGCTCAGCCGGCGTCGGGGATCTCGCAGATCACGGCACCCTGGTTGACGCTGGCGCCGGCCTCGAGGGTGAGGCCGGTGACGACGCCGTCCTTGTGGGCGGTGACCGGGTTCTCCATCTTCATGGCCTCGACGACCACGACGAGGTCGCCGGCCGCGACCGTGTCGCCCTCGGAGACCGCGACCTTGACGACGGTGCCCTGCATCGGCGCGGTGATCGCGTCGCCGGACACCTTCGCGCCGCCGCCGGAGCGCTTGCGCGACTTCTTCTTCGGCGCGGCGCCGCGGCCGCCGCCCCCGCCGCCGATCGCGAGGTCGCCCGGGAGCGAGACCTCGAGGCGCTTGCCGCCGACCTCGACGACCACCGTCTGCCGCGGCGCGGCCTCCTCGTCGTCGTCCTCGGCCGGCTCGGCGGCCTGGAACGGCTCGATCTGGTTGTCGAACTCGGTCTCGATCCACCGGGTGTGGACCACGAACGACTCGGCGCCCTCGGGCGCGGTGAACGCCGGATCCTCCAGGACCACGCGGTGGAACGGGATGACCGTCGGCAGGCCCTCCACGACGAGCTCGGCGAGGGCCCGGCGCGAGCGGGCGATGGCCTGCTCGCGGTCCTCGCCGGTGACGATGAGCTTGCCGACCATCGAGTCGAACTGCCCGCCGATCACGGTGCCGGTCTCGACGCCCGAGTCGACGCGGACGCCGGGGCCGTCGGGGGCGACGAAGCGGGTGACGGTGCCGGGCGCGGGCAGGAAGCCGCGCCCCGCGTCCTCGCCGTTGATCCGGAACTCGATGGAGTGCCCGCGCGGCGTCGGGTCCTCGGAGAACCGGAGCTCCTGGCCCGCCGCGATCCGGAACTGCTCGAGCACCAGGTCGATCCCGCTGGTCTCCTCGGAGACGGGGTGCTCGACCTGCAGGCGGGTGTTGACCTCGAGGAACGAGATCGTGCCGTCCTCGCCCACGAGGAACTCGACGGTGCCCGCGCCCGAGTAGCCGGCCTCGACGCAGATGTCGCGCGCCGAGGTGTGGATGCGCTTGCGCTGCTCGTCGGACAGGAACGGCGCCGGCCCCTCCTCCACGAGCTTCTGGTGACGACGCTGCAGCGAGCAGTCGCGGGTGCCCACGACGATGCAGTGCCCGTGCTGGTCGGCGAGGACCTGCGCCTCGACGTGGCGCGGGCGGTCCAGGTAGCGCTCGACGAACGACTCGCCGCGCCCGAACGCCGAGACGGCCTCGCGCACCGCGGCGTCGAACATCTCGGCGATCTCCTCGCGCTCGCGCGCCACGCGCATGCCGCGCCCGCCGCCGCCGAACGCGGCCTTGATGGCCACCGGCAGCCCGTGCTCGTCGGCGAACGCGATGACCTCGTCGGCGTCGGCGACCGGGTCCTTCGTGCCGGGCACGAGCGGTGCGCCCGAGCGCTCGGCGATCTTGCGGGCGGTGACCTTGTCGCCCAGGTCGCGGATGGCCTGCGGCGAGGGCCCGACCCAGATCAGCCCGGCGTCGATCACCGCCTGCGCGAAGTCGGCGTTCTCGGAGAGGAAGCCGTAGCCGGGGTGCACCGCGTTCGCGCCCGAGTCGCGCGCGGCCTTCAGCAGCTTCTCGACGTCCAGGTAGGAGTCCGCCGCGGTCTCGCCACCGAGCGCGAACGCCTGATCGGCCATCCGCACGTGCGGGGCGTCGCGGTCCGGGTCGGCGTAGACGGCCACGCTGGCCAGGCCCGCGTCGGCACACGCGCGCACCACCCGCACCGCGATCTCGCCGCGGTTGGCGACGAGGACGGTGTGCAGCGGGTCGAACCCCGAGGGGGCGGACGCGGCCATCGGGAGACCTCCTGGGGATCGTCGCTGAGCCGGGGGCGGTCGGGGCAGTGTAGGGGCGGCCGGACGGGCGTCCGCCGGGGTCACTCTCTCGTACTCCGGTCGCCTCCGTGGTTCCTCCCGGGCGTGGTCATGACCACATGCGTGACCACGGGGTGACCGTGTGTTCCCGGTGCCCGGGTGCGGATCACACCGGTTGCGCGGATACCGTCGGCGATCGATGAGGCCTTGGTGGTGGCGGTCCGTGGCCGCGTGCGTGTCCGTGCTGGTCCTGGCGGGCCTCGTCGCGGTGATCGCGGGCGCCGTCGGCGCCGACCGCTCGATCGCCTCGCGCCTCGCCGCGGAGGACGGGGCGGGGACGTCGGAGAGCGACGTGCCTCCCGCGCCCTCCCCGGCCGCGGCGACCGGTTCCGAGGAGCCTGCCGAGCCCTCTGAGTCCCCCGCCGAGCCGGTTGCGGGTCCGGGGCCCGGACGTGTCTCCGACGCGGGCACCGCGACGACCCTGGCCGTCCTTCCCGGCTGGCGGGTGGCGCCGACCCAGGACGTCGTCGAGGTGCCGCCCGGGCGCTTCGAGGGCGCGACGATCCTGCGCCGCGGCGCGGGCACCGTCGTGCTCGTCGGCCTCGCCGACCCCGAGCGGGTACCGCCGCGCGCCGACCCGGCGCGGCCCGACCCCGCCCAGGAGGACGCCCTCGCGGCCGAGGCGCGCCGGCTGGCCGACGCCTACGCCGACCTGCTCGCACCGGGTGCCGAGACCGGCGCCCTCACCGACAACGACGCGGCGATCGCGGACCTGCCGACCCGCACCTCGGTGCGCCGCGTCGAGGGCGGCGCGCTCGACGGCGCCCTGGTGCGCGTCAGCGCCCTCGCCGCACCGGGCCGCACCGTGACGGTGCTGGCGGTCGCGCGGCCGGCGCCGGACATCGACGCCGAGGGTGACGCCGCCGACGAGGTGGTGCGCTCCCTGCGCCTCGACGAGCCGGTGCCCGCGCCCTGACCGGTCCGTGCTCTAGCCGGTGCGCGCCCAGAGGGCGTCGACGCCGATCCCGATCTCGGCGAGCAGGCGCCGGGTCAGCGGCAGGCTCAGACCGACCACGTTCGACGGGTCGCCCTCGACGCCCTCGACGAACCAGCCGCCGCGCCCGTCGAGCGTGAACGCACCCGCCACGGCCAGCGGCTCGCCGGTGGCGAGGTAGGCCTCCAGCTCTCCGGTGGTCGGCACCCCGAAGGCGACGGCCGTGCGGGCGTGGCCGATGACCTCGCGCCCGAGCTCGCCACCGCCGACCGCGACCAGCGCGTGCCCGGTGAACAGCTCGGCGCTGCGGCCGGCCATCTGGTCCCAGCGCCCCCGGGCGGCGTCGACGTCGCGCGGCTTGCCGACGAGCTCGCCCTCGAGGAACAGCATCGAGTCGGCGCCGATGACGATGCACTCGCGCTCGGTCGCGGCGATCCGCGCGGCCACGCTGCGGGCTTTCGCGAGCGCCAGCGCGGTGACGGTGTCGACCGGCTCGGCGTCCGCCCCCAGCTCGGCGAGGAGCGCGTCCTCGTCGACGTCGGACACCTCGACCAGGGGTTCCACACCCGCCGCCCGCAGGATCGCCAGACGGGCCGGGGACGCGGAAGCGAGGACCAGACGCACGTCGCGGAACCCTACGTCGCGCCCGTGGTGCCGGCTGCGGTGCGGTCCACGGTGGGGTCGTGGTGCGGTCCGCGGTGCGGTCCGCGGTGTGGTCCGCAGTGGCGTCCGGCGGCGCCGGGAGCCGGTCCACCCCGACGAGGAGCGACAGGTGAGTCGGGCGCTCGGAGCACCGCCAAGGGCAGACGTCGACGACGTCCAGGCCCGATCACGACGGGGGGTCGGCTCAGAACGGCGGCTCGTCGGGCAGGCGGGCGGCGCGGGGCGGCGGGCCCCCGGGCGGTGGACCAGCGGGTGGTGGTCGGCTGGTGGGGGCGTCGGTCGGGTAGGGGTCGTCGGTCCAGATCGGCTCGTCCGACGCCAGCCCTTCCGGGGCGGTGCTCGAGCGGTACCGGCCCGGCGCGGGGTCCGGGACGTCGGGGATGACGGGGCGGGGCGAACGCTCGTAGGAGTGGCCGGTGGGGCTGGTCCAGACGAACGTCCCCGCCTCGGGCTGGGCGAGGTGCCAGCCGCCCTCGTGCTTGACGCGGTGATCGTGCCGGCACGCCGCGGCGAGGTTCGGGCCCGCCGTGGGCCCGTCGTGGACGACGGCGACCGTGTGGTCGATGTCCGCGGTCAGCGCCGACGCCCGGCAGGGCGGGAACACGCACGTGCGGTCCCGCATCTGGATCCACCGGGCCAGCGCGGCGGGAGGGACGCGTCGTTGCGCGTCGTCGGGCGTGCGGGGCTCGGGTGGCCGCCACACCCCGAGCTGCTCCTGGAGATCGGTCAGCATCGGGACCCAGGCCGGGTGATCGCGGAGGCGCAGGACGGCGAGCTCGGACGCGCGGACGTGCAGCTCGACGACCGGATGCGGCACGACCGGCGGGACGTCGATGGGCGTCGTCGCGTACCCCGGGGGCCGGCGCCGGGTGAGGAGCGCGGCGATCAGCCGGCCCTCCTCGTCGGTGACCGCCACCCGCCACTCCGCCGCGCACAGCTGGCGGGCGAAGTTCCGCGCGAACGGCGCGTGGACGACCCCGTAGCCGGGCAGGAACCCGGGCTTCTCGTCGGCGCCGAGCAGGGTCAGCAGGCCGACCCGGAGCTCGATGCGCGACCGCCGGGTGCCGCCGCCCCGGACGTGGGAGGGGGCATCGCGCTCGTCGTCGGTGCCCTCCGGCTCGGCGCTCTCCGGCTCGGGGTCGTCCGGCTCGGGGTCGTCCGGCTCGGGGTCGTCCGGCTCGGGGTCGTCCGGCTCGGCGTGGCCCGCTCCGCATCCCCGGGGCCGGCCTCGGCGTGGTCGTCGGCTGGCTCACCGGCCGGCCGGGGGCCCGCCGACGTGCACCGGGGTCCGGCGACCGCGGGGATCGGTTGGGCAGGCGTTCGCCGCCACATGGGCCACGAGGGCGTCGTCGTCCCAGCCCTCGGGCCGGGGACTCAGCAGCGCGAGGTAGATGTCGGCGCGGATCGTGTCGATCAGCCCCGGGTGTCCCAGGGCCTTGGCACGCAGGGCGAGCGCCTCGACATGGGCGGTGGAGAGCGCCCCGGCGTCGAGCGGCAGGTCGAGCCCCGAGAGGTTGACCGTGCCCGACCCGGTACGCCGCGCCCGCACCCGCCGCTGGCGGCGGGAGTTCTCGTAGAGCCGCTCCGCCCAGAGGGGGTCGAGCGCGGTGGCCAGCTGCTGCAGGCGCTCGATCAGACCCGCGAGCGTCAGCGCCGGCGCCTCCGGCAGCACCCGGCGCACCACGCTCGCGGCGTGCTCCGCCGAGAGCGAGGACGTCCAGGTGACGCAGAGGCGCACCCGGTCGGTGTCGATCAGCCCGGCGTCCCAGGCGGCCCAGAGCTGGGGGATCGCCTCGATCGCGGTCCGGGCCTGGTGCAGGAGCTTCGACACCCGGGTGCGCGACTCGACGAGCGCGACCCGCAGCTCGTCGGCGCCGAAGTCGCCGTAGCCCTCGCGGCGCCCGCCCGGCAGATCGGGATCGGCGAGCGCCGCCTCGCGGGCGGCGCGGGCGTACCGGGCCTCGTGGTGCGAGAGCTGCCGGCGCCAGGCGAGCGCGAGCGTCACGCTGTCGCGCGGCGACACGGCCCGCGGATCGACCTGCTCCAACAGGGCGCCCAACGTCGCGCCGGGTGGGGTCGTGGCGAGCCCCTCCGGCAGCGATGCGAACACCTGTTCGAACATGACCCGAGGCTAGCGCGCACCCCCGACAACCACGCGCCGTTCAAGAACGCCCATCAGCTCCGGAACCCCGGGTCCGCCTCGTGCACGACCGGCGCCCGTCCCGTGGGCTCCTCCCAGTCCTCCTGCCGGCCCAGCGCCGTGAGGTCGAGCAGGTGGTAGGCGTGCATCATCGCCTCGACCCCGCGGCCGTAGGTGGCGTAGGTGTGGAACACGTCGTCGCCGTCGCGCAGGAACGCGCTGATGCCGGGCTGCTCGCCCACGTAGTCGAGCATCCAGTCGGAGCCGGTCGCGGCGAGCTCGTCGGCGTCGCGGAAGTTGTAGCTCACGGGCGTGACGGAGGCGTCGAGTGTGACGTGGAAGTCGTGGTTGAAGCTGCTGCCCGCCGACGAGTACCAGGGGAACGTCCAGCCCCGGGCGGAGGCGACAGCCTCCAACCGCGGGAACGGCGCCCGCGACACGGCGGCGAAGGCGGTGTCGCGCCGGGCGAGGTGCTCCCGCACGCCCTCGCCGTTGTCGGCGGCCATGGCGCTGCAGCTGTGGCAGGGCACGTCCCACGCCGGATCGAACATGAAGTGCTGCAGCACGAGCTGCCGGTGCCCGCCGAACAGGTCGAGCAGCCCGACCTCGCCGTCCGGACCGGTGAAGCGGTAGTCCGGCTCGACCCGCACCATCGGCAACCGCCGCCGGTCGGCGTTGAGCACGTCCCGTGCCCGTGCCATCTCCTTCTCACGCTCCAGGAGCGCCCGCCGCGCGACCAGCCACTCCTCCCGCGAGACCACGTCCGGTAACGCCATCGTCCTCACCTCGTCCGTCGACTTGCGTGAAGCAAGCACGGTAGGGCGGTGGCTTGCGTCACGCAAGCACTAGAGCTGCAGGACCGCCTGCACGTCGAGGTGGATCTGGATCGTCGAGCCGACGACGGGCACGCCGCGGGCGACCATCTGCTGCCAGTTCAGGGTGAAGTGCTCGCGGTGCAGCGAGGTGGTCGCCGTGGCGCCGATCCGCGTGCCGTTCCAGGTCTGGGTGCCCAGGTAGGTCGTCTCGAGGCGCACGTCGTTGGTGCGCCCGCGGATCGTCAGGTCGCCGTCGATCGTCCAGGAGTTGCCCGCCCGCACGACGAAACGGGTGCTGGAGAACTGCAGCTGCGGGTGCTCGTCGACGGCGAGGAAGTCCTGGGAGCGCAGGTGCGCGTCGCGCTGCGGGTTGTGGGTCTCGATGCTCGCCGCGTCGATGACGACGTCGATGCTCGAGTCCTCGATGTCCTCGGCGATCTGGATCGACCCGCGGAACCGCGTGAACTGCCCGTAGACGCGGGAGAGCGCGATGTGGCGGGCCACGAACCCGAGCCGGCTGTGGGCGTCGTCGATCACCCACTCGCCGGGCGACGGGCGCGTGCTGCCCTGGTCGGCGTTGAGGATCAGGGCGCCGAGGGCGGCGTGCTCACCCCGTCCGACGACGATGTCGCGGGTCAGGGCGCTGTAGCCGCCGAGGCTCGCGCGCAGCGTGTACGAGCCGCTGGGGACGGCGGCGGTGTAGAAGCCGAACGGGTCGGTGGGCGACTCCGTGACCACGCGCCGCAGGCCTTCGCTCTCGACGATCGCGACCGTCACCCCGGGGAGGGGGCGGCCCTCGACGTTGCGCAGCTGGAGGCTGACGAGCCCGCCGGTGGGCGGGATCGGCATGAGGGCGTGGTCGGAGTCGCGGTAGGACTCGCCCCCGATCGGTGTGCGACGTCGTCGGCGCAGCAGGGCCATCAGGTCACCGGCCCGCTCTCATCGGGGCCGGGCCGAGGCTCGCCAGCCGCCGGGGCCGGGGTGGACGGGGGCGCGGACGAGGTCGACGTGGCGCGCCCAGCCCGACGTCGGCGTCGGGTCCGGGGCCTCGTCGTCGCTGCCGCCGGCCGCCGCGGCCAGCACGGCCGTCAGCGCCGCCAGCTCCGCCGCGTCGGGCTCGCCGCGCACGATCCGCAGGACGGGTCGAGAGTGCGTGGCGTCGTCGTCCCCACTCACAGCCACACCTCCGCGTTCGCTGCGCTCACAGCCACACCTCCGCGTTCGCTGCGCTCACAGGGGAACATTCCCGTGCTTGCGCGGCGGCAGCGTCTCGCGCTTGGTCTCCAGCATCCGCAGCGAGCGGGCCACGTATCCGCGGGTGTGGGACGGCGGCACGACGGCGTCGACGTACCCGCGCTCGGCCGCGACGTACGGGTTGGCCAGCGTGTCCTCGTACTCCTGCTGGAGCTCGGCGCGACGGGCCTCGACGTCGCCACCGGAGTCGGCCACCTTCGCCAGCTCCTTGCGGTACAGGATGCTGACCGCGCCGGACGCCCCGGTGACCGCGATCTGCGCGGTGGGCCAGGCGATGTTGACGTCGGCGCCGAGGTGCTTGGACCCCATGACGTCGTAGGCGCCGCCGTAGGCCTTGCGGCAGATGACCGTGACCAGCGGGACCGTCGCCTCGGCGTACGCGTAGATCAGCTTCGCGCCGCGCCGGATGATGCCGTTGTACTCCTGGTCGGTGCCGGGCAGGAATCCCGGGACGTCGACGAAGGTCAGCACCGGGATGTTGAACGTGTCGCACGTGCGCACGAACCGCGCGGCCTTCTCGCTGGCCCCGATGTCGAGGCAGCCGGCGAGCTGGGTCGGCTGGTTGGCGACGATGCCCACCGGGCGGCCCTCGACGCGCCCGTAGCCGGTGACCATGTTGGCCGCGTAGAGCGCCTGGACCTCGAGGAAGTCGCCGTCGTCGACGATGCGGGTGATCGCCTCGCGGATGTCGTACGGCTGGTTCGGCGAGTCCGGCACGAGCGTGTCGAGCTCGAGGTCGGTCTCGGTGATGCCGTCCGGGACCGAGCCCACCTCCTCCTCGCCCGGGATGCGCGGCGGGTCGGTGAGGTTGTTCGACGGCAGGTAGCTCAGCAGCTCCTGGACGTAGGAGATCGCGTCGTCCTCGTCGGAGGCCAGGTAGTGCGCGTTGCCCGAGGTGGCGTTGTGGGTGCGGGCGCCGCCGAGCTCCTCGAACCCCACGTCCTCGCCCGTGACGGTCTTGATCACGTCCGGGCCGGTGATGAACATGAACGACGTCTCGTCGACCATGATCGTGAAGTCGGTGAGCGCCGGGGAGTACACCGCGCCGCCGGCCGCCGGCCCCATGACCAGCGAGATCTGGGGGATGACGCCCGAGGCGTGCACGTTGCGCCGGAAGATCTCGCCGTAGAGCCCGAGGGCGACGACGCCCTCCTGGATGCGCGCGCCGCCGCCGTCGTTGATGCCGACGACGGGGCAGCCGATCTTCATGGCCACGTCCATGACCTTGACGATCTTCTCGCCGTAGACCTCGCCGAGCGCCCCGCCGAAGACCGTCGCGTCCTGGGAGAACACGCACACCGGGCGGCCGTCGACGGTGCCCTGGCCGGTGACGACGCCGTCGCCGTACGGGCGGTTCTGCTCGAGGCCGAAGTTGGTGGACCGGTGCCGGGCCATCGCGTCGAACTCGAGGAACGAGCCCTCGTCGAGCAGCAGGTCGAGGCGCTCGCGGGCGGTCTTGCGGCCCTTGGCGTGCTGGCGCTCGACGGCGCGCTCGCTGCCGGCGTGGATGACGTCGTCCTGCCGCCGGTGCCAGTCGGCGAGCTTGCCCGCCGAGGTGTGGACGTCCGGCTCGCCCGAGGCGTCATCCGGCTCCGGCAACGGCTCCGTCGCGGCGGTCATGGCCCGGCACTGTAGCGACCGGCCCCGACACGGCCCGGCTTCGCGCCGATGAGGTGATCAGCGGCACTACGGTGCGCGCGTGACACCCGGACCGCTGGACCAGGACGCGCTGCGTCACGCCGTGGGCCCGCCCACCGGGCCCTGGGCGTCGCTCGACGTCGTCGCGCGTACCGGCTCGACCAACGCCGACCTGCTCGCGCGCACCTCCGGCCCGGACGCGGCCCCCGACCGCACCGTGCTGGTCGCCGAGCACCAGGACGCGGGACGCGGCCGGCGCGACCGCGTGTGGGAGGACCGCGCGGGGGAGGGCCTGACCTTCTCGATCCTGCTGCGCCCGCGCGAGGTGGCCGTCGAGCGGTGGGGCTGGGCGCCGCTGCTCGCCGGGCTCGCGCTCGTCGAGGCGATCGACCGGGTCACCGGCGGACAGGTGCCCGCGGCCCTGAAGTGGCCCAACGACCTGCTGCTCGGTGCTGACCCCGCCAAGGGCGCCGGCATCCTCGCCGAGGTCGGTGGGGGACGGGACGACGACCGGACGCTCGTCGTGGGGATCGGGCTCAACGTCGGCACCGCGGTCGCCGATCTGCCCCCCGGGGCGACGTCGTTGGCCGCCGAGGGCTTCGGGCACCTCGACCTGGAGACCGTGCTCGTCGCGGTCCTGCGCGCGCTCGCCGACCTCGACGCGCGCTGGCGCGGCGCGCACGGCGACGTCGTCGCGGCCGGCATCGTCGAGGACTACCGGGCGCGGTGCGCGACGCTCGGGCGCGAGGTGACCGTGACGCTGCCCGGCGGGCGGGTCCTCGAGGGCCGGGCCGTCGACGTCGACCGCGACGGGCGCCTGGCCGTGCGCGAGCCCGGCGGCGACACGACCGTGGTGTCGGCGGGCGACGTGGTCCACGTGCGGCCCGCCGCTCGCTAGCCTCTCCGCATCCCGGCGACGGCCGGGCGGGTCGAGGGGGTGCGCGTGGCCTACCCCGACGCGGTGCTGCGGCGCGGCGAGCACGTGCTGGCCCACCGTCGGCCGCACTGGCGCATGCTGCTCGTGCCCGCGGTGGTCCCGCCCGTCGCGGTGTTCCTCGCCGCGTTCCTCGCCGGCCTCGCGGGGTCGATCCCCACCGGGTCCACCCGCACCGCCGTGCGCCTGGCGCTCGTGCTGCTCGCGGTGATCGCCATCGTCTGGCTCGCGGTGCTCCCGCTCGTGCGCTGGCGCTGCACGCACCTCGTCGTCACCGACCGGCGGCTGCTCGTGCGGGAGGGCGTGCTCTCCCGGGAGAGCGTGGTCGTGCCCGGCGCGACGATCACCGACGTGCGCACCCGCCGGACCTCGGTCCTGGGCGCGGGAACGCTGGTCGTCTCGACGGCGGGGACCCGGGAGCCCTGGGAGTTCGTCGGCCTGGGCGACGTCGAGCGTCTGGCCTCGCTCGTCGAGGGGGTCGCCGACGAGCGGGGCGGACTGGCCCTGGCCGAGGCGGACGACGACTGGGGGGCCTGGCCGTCGGACCCGGACGACACGGACGGTCCGGAGGCCCTCGAGGGCGGGAGCGACGACGACCTGGTCGACGACGATCTCGAGGACGATCTCGAGGACGAGGACGACGGGGACCCGGCCGGGGAGGCCGCGCCGGTCAGGCGAGGTCGCTGGCGTCGCGCCGCCCGAACATCCCGGTGAAGCGTGACCGGAAGACGACGGCCTCCGGATCGGCCCTGGTCAGCGTGCCCGCCAGGGTGATGAGCCCGAGCTGCGGGCGGCTCGCCGACACGCGGGCGGCGACCACCTCCATCGTGGCGTCCAGCCGGTCGCCCGGGAACACCGGCGCCGGCCACGCGATCTCGTCGCCACCCGGGGAGCCCAGCGAGGCCGACCGCGACAGCAGGGCGTCGACGTAGCACCGCATCCACAGCGAGGCGGTGAACCAGCCCGACGCGCACAGCCCGCCGAACAACGAGGCCTTCGCGGCGTCCTCGTCGACGTGGAAGGGCTGCGGGTCGAAGCGGCGGTTGAACGCGAGCATCTCCTCGCGGTCGACGACCACCGAGCCCAGTGCGATGCGCCGACCGGCGGGCAGGTCCTCGAAGTACACCTCGGGGTCGGGCGTGGGGGGCTCGGTCACCTCGGGGGCGGGCACAGGGGCGTCGGTCACGGGCCGGATGGTGCCACCCCGACCGACGCCGATCCCGACGGAACCGTTCGGGCCCCGGCTGCGTCGGACCTGGTGTGGGAGCCGGTGAGCTGGCGGGCTGGCTGATCGCGGCCGGGGTGGCCGACGCGGCGGTCAGCGTGGGCGCGGAGGCCGATCGGGCGTGGTGCGTGCGCGCCGTGGCCGACGGGGACGGGACCTGGGAGGTGTTCTGGTGCGAGCGGGGTGGACGGTTCGAGTGGACGCGGTTCGACGACGAGTCGGCCGCCTGCTTCTCGCTGTTCGGGCGGCTGGTGTGGGCGCGGCTCGCGGCGTCCGGCTAGCGAGCGCGCGTCAGGATCGCGAGGGCGGCGTCGTGCAGGTGTCCGTTGGTCACCAGGGCGTCGCCGCCGTCGCAGCGGACGACGCCGGCGAGGTCGGTCAGACGCCCGCCGGCCTCCTCGACGATCACCTGGGCGGCGGCGAGGTCCCAGGTGTTGGCCCCGGGGTCCACGGCGACGTCGACCAGGCCCTCGGCGACCAGGCAGTGGTGCCAGAAGTCGCCGAACCCGCGGCTCTCCCAGCACGCCTGCGTCAGGGCGAGCCAGCGGTCCTGGAGCCCGATGGTGCGCCAGTGGTCGAGGTCGGTGGTGGACGCGTAGGCATCGGCGAGGTCGCCGACGCCGGACACCCTGATGCGCTCGTCCTCCACCCCGCGGACGGGGTCGGCGGTGTGGGCGCCGCTGCCGGCGGCGGCCCACCAGCGCCGCCCGAGCGCGGGCGCGGACACGACGCCGACGGTGGGGCGGCCGTCCTCGACGAGACCGATCAGCGTGGCCCACACCGGCACGCCGCGGGAGAAGTTCTTGGTGCCGTCGATCGGGTCGAGCACCCAGACGCGTCCCGCGCCGAGCTCGCCGCCGCGCTCCTCGCCCAGCACGGTGTCGTCGGGCCGGTGGTCGGCGATCACCGACCGCAGGCGGTCCTCGCACGCGGTGTCGGCGTCGGTGACGGGGGTGCGGTCGGGCTTGCGCTCGACGCGCAGGTCGGCCGCCCGGAAGCGCGGCAGCGTCACGGCGTCGGCGGTGTCGGCGAGGGCCAGGGCGAGGGCCAGGTCGTCGGGATGTCCGGCTCGTCCGGCTCGGCCGTCCGTGGGGCTCATGGCGGGCGATCGTGCCAGCAGACGCCGACCGCCGGTCTACTGTGGCGACGTGACCACGGTGCTGCTCGTCGAGGACGACGCGGCGATCGCCGGACCCCTGTCCCGGGCGCTGCAGCGCGAGGGCTACGAGGTCGACGTCGTCGGCGACGGTCAGGCCGCGCTCCACCGCGCGGGTGCGGCGGGGCCGGACCTGATGGTGCTCGACCTCGGCCTGCCCGGCATGGACGGCCTCGAGGTCTGCCGGCGCGTGCGTGTCGACCAGCCCGATCTCCCGGTCCTCATGCTCACGGCGCGCACCGACGAGGTCGACTTCGTCGTCGGGCTCGACGCGGGCGCGGACGACTACGTGGGCAAGCCCTTCCGGCTGGCCGAGCTGCTGGCCCGGGTGCGGGCGCTGCTGCGGCGCCGGGCGCCGGAGGTGCTGGACGCGGGCGGGGTGCGGCTCGAGCCGTCGGCGCGCCGGGTCACCGTCGACGGGGTCGAGGTCGGGCTGGCCAACAAGGAGTTCGAGCTCCTGCGGGTGCTCATGGCGCACGCCGGGCAGGTGGTCTCCCGCGAGGAGATCCTGCGCGAGGTGTGGAACGACCCGGAGATGAAGACGTCGAAGACCCTCGACATGCACATGTCGTGGCTGCGGCGCAAGCTCGCCGACGAGGGCGGCACCGGGGTGGGCGGCGGCCGCCGCATCAGCACGGTGCGCGGCGTCGGGTTCCGTTTCAACACCTAGGTCGTCCGCGTGCGCCGTCGGATCCTGATCTCCACGCTCCTCGTCGTCACCATCACGGTGGCGGTGCTGGGCGGGCCGCTGGCGCTCACCACGTGGCGGCTGGTCGAGGACTTCACCCGCGCGGACATCAACTCCCGGCTGCGCCAGGTGGTCGCGACGCTGGACACGCAGGTCTCGGCCGACCGGCCGGTGGACCTCAGCGCGGTGGGCATCGCGGTGCCGCCCGGCGGGTCGCTCGTGGTGCGCACGCCGCGCGGGGTCAGCACGCTGGGGATCCTCGAGCCCGGCGCCACCGTCAGCGAGACGCTGCCGTTCGGGCTGTCCGGGTCGGCGGTGCTCTCGGAGCCGATCACCGAGATGCGCAACCGCCAGCTGCAGGCGACGGCGCTCGTGCTGGCCGCGGTGCTGCTGTCGGTGGGCGTGGGTGCGGTCGTCGCGACGCTCACCGCCCGGCGTCTCGCGGACCCTCTGCAGCAGGTGGCGGGACGCGCGGCCCGGCTCGGCGCGGGCGACTTCCGGCCCGCGCCGCACCGCCACGGCATCCCCGAGCTGGACCGGGTCTCCGACGTCCTGGACTCCTCGGCCACGGCGCTCGCCGAGCTCCTCCAGCGCGAGCGCGAGCTCGTGGGCGACGTGTCCCACCAGCTCCGCAGCCGGCTCACCGCGCTGCAGCTGCGCCTCGACGAGCTCGCGGCCCACCCCGACGACGACGTCGCCGGCGAGGGTGCGGCGGCCCTCGAGCAGGCCGAGCGTCTCGCCGAGGTGCTCGACGAGCTGCTCGCGTCCGCCCGCGAGGCGCGGGCCGCGGGGGCGGCGCCGGTCGAGGTGTCGGGCGAGCTGGAGGCGGTCGCCGCCGAGTGGCGCGACCCGCTGCGCGCCGAGAGCCGGACGGTGCGGGTGCGGGCGCCGGAGGGGCTGGTCGCGCGCGCCACGTCGGGACGCCTGCGCGAGGCGCTGGGGGTGCTCGTCGACAATGCCCTGCGCCACGGGCGCGGGACGGTCACGCTCGCGGCGCGGGTCTCGGACAACGACATGATCGTCGTCGAGGTCGGCGACCACGGGGACGGCGTCCCGCCCGAGCTCGTCCCGCACGTCTTCGACCGCGGGGTGTCGGGAGCGGCGTCGACCGGCGTCGGGCTGGCCCTCGCCCGCGCGCTCGTCGAGGCCGACGGCGGGCGCCTCGAGCTCGCGCGGACCAAGCCGGCGACCTTCGCGCTGTTCCTGCCCGTGCCCCGCACCGATAAGACCGTCGCCGCCCCGCGACCGCTGCCGACGACGGGGCCGCGGTAGGGGCTCCGGTCCGCGAGATCAGCAGGTCGCGAGACACGTCCGGAGGCCGATCTGAGGTGTCCCTCGGTCCGGTGATCTACAGCCGGAGCCGATCTCCGGCCGGCCGGGACGACGTCCGAGGCCGGTCCGGCACCCGGACGCTGAGCTCTACCTGTCCCAGCCCGGACTGGGACCGGTGCTCGCCGCCCGGGTGCTCGCCGAGTTCGGAGACGACCCCACCCGCTACGCCGACACCCGGGCCCGCAAGAACTACTCCGGGATGGCGCCCGTGACGCGCGCCTCGGGCAAGGCCCGCGTCGTGCTGGCCCGCCACGCCCGCAACCGCCGCCTGGCCGACGCGCTCTACCAACAGGCCTTCGCCGCCCTGAATACCTCGCCCGGCGCACGGGCCTTCTACGAGGCCCACCGCGCCCGCGGCAACACCCACCACCAAGCCCTACGCGCCCTGGCCAACCGCCTCGTCGGCGTCCTGCACGGCTGGCTGCGCCACCAGCAGCCCTACGACGAAGCCACCGCCTGGCCACCACCCGCTGAGCACGCAGAGACCTGCGCCGCTTGACGTTTACGACCGTGGGATGTCTAGCGGGGGCGGTGGTGGCGCACGAGCGCGACGGTGACCTCGGTGAGGTCCTCCGCGTCGAGCTCCTGGCGCCGACCGTCGGCCTCGGCGCGCGCCCGTCCGGCGGGGTAGGGGCCGTAGGTGTCGGCGGCGCCGGTGACGGGATCGAGGACGAGGACCATGAGGCCGTCGCAGTGTTCGAGCTCGTCGTGTTCCAGCAGAGGATCCGTGGTCACGGCCCGGCGGGCGGGCCGACGGGGGCACGGTAGTCTGGGCACAGCAGGTCCTCCTCCGCGTCCTGGTGTCCCGAACCACCCGACCGTCCGGTCGGGAGCGCGGTACCGAAGGTATCAAGAACCTTGCGTTTCCTTCCGCGATCGGGCGGTGACCGGCCCCTGGTCGGAGACCGACGGTCGTCGAGTCGCGACCGTGCGATGACCGGCGACTCCGTCGGGTCCAGTCCGGTCCCCCGATCGGGCCCCCGGGCGATCACGACGGGCGAGGGGACGGGGTCGGGTCGACCTCAGCGCAGCGGGCCGACCTCGTCGGGGAACACCCAGCGCCGGAACGCCCACCAGCGGAAGATCATGGCGAGGAGCGTGCCGATGATCTGGGCACTGACCAGGTCGGCGACGTGCTCGGTGAGCGCCGACACCGCGGGCTGCGCGAGGTCGAGCACGTAGCGGGAGATCCCGAGCGGGGCGGCGTTGATGCCGAGCGCCACCCCGGACACCGCGAAGTAGAGGAGGGCCTCGTGCGGGCGCCCCCGGCCCCCGCGCAGGCGGAACGACCACTCGCGGTTGAGGACGTAGCCGACGATCGTCGCCACGAGCACCGCGAGGACCTTGGCGGTGACGGGCTTGGGCTCGAGCACCGTCGACTTGGCGGTGACGAAGACCGCGGTGTCCACCACGAACGTGATCGCCCCGACGGCGGCGAACTTGAAGAGCTCACCGTGACGCTCCGCGAGCCGGGCGATCCACCCGTGTCGTGGCCACCCCCGCAGCAGCGGCACGCCGCGCGTCCGGTGCTCGGTCATCGGCGCGAGTCTAGTGACGCCTCCCGCTCCGCACGGCCGGTCGGGCAGACCACGCCGGCGGATCCCAGCACCGGCAGGCGGGTCGTCACGGCACAGTCGGCCGCAGCCCGGCGGGTGCGCTCCGGAGCGAGGACCACCAGCGCCGCGGTGGCGGGGCCCGTCGCGGACTCCCCGTCCGGTCCTCCGGCCGACGCCGGCCCGGACCGGGCGGCGGAGCGCGCCGGGGTCCGGTCCGCGGACCGCGGGGTCGTGTCCGACGGCGACCTCGTGGCGGTGCGTCCCGTTCCGGCGGCGGCGCGATCCGCTCCCGCGGCGGTGCGCTCTGTTCCCACCGCGGCGCGATCGGCTCCCGCGGACACCGTCGCCGCGGTCCGGCTCCCGGTGCTCCTGGCGTTCCCGGTGCCCCCCGCCTCCCCGGCCCCGGGTCCGGCGAGGTCGGGCACGGCGAGGGCGGGATCGCGGGGGACCGGCGTCGGGGACATCGGAGACGAGGGGGACATCGGGGAGTTCGGCGGCGCGACCGGCACCCCGGGCAGCCGCGGCGGCAGCAGCGCCATGGGCGGCAGGGCGAGCCCCGGCGCGCCCTGCGGCGGCCGGGCGAGCCACGGCGCGGCCTGCGGCGGCGAGGCGGGTGGCTCGACGACGTCGCCGACGACGAACGCCGCGACGCCCACCACGCCCGCGAGGCCGAGGGCGCCGGCGACACCGATCCGGGTCGGCGCGGCCGGGCGGGGCGCGCCGGTGAGCCCGGTCAGCGCCCCGAGCACGCCGAGTGCGCCGCCCCCGGCGATGGCGAGCTCGCCCGTGCTCGCGTCGAAGGCCAGCGGGCCGGTGGAGCCGCGGGACGCCAGGTAGCCGACGAGGCCGGCGCCGAGCACGAGCGGCGCCACGACGGAGCGGATCATGCCGGCGTTGACGTCGTGCAGCTCGTCGGCGAGCGCGCGGCACTCGCCGCACTCGGCCAGGTGCGCCTCGACCCGCTGCGCCTCCCGGCGGGCGAGCCCGCCCCGGGTGTAGGCGCCGAGCTTCTCGCCGGTCTCGCGGTGCCGGCGGTCCCACCGTCCGGACCCGGACGCGAGGTGTTCCTGCAGGTAGGCCTGCCGCAGACCTTCCCGCGCGCGGTAGCCGAGCGCGGAGACGGCGTTGGCGGTCAGGCCGAACAGCGGCGCGATGTCGGCCGGGCTGTCGCCCTCGACCTCGAGGTGCCAGAGCACGGCCTGCCAGCGCTCGGGCAGCGTCGCGAAGGCCTGCGCGGCGAGGGTCCGCTCGAGCCCCGCGATCGCGGGGTCGGTGAACGGGACGATCGTGCCGTCGGGGTCGATGCCGTGGACGTCGGTGATGTCGTCGGTGAGGTCGAGGCGGCGCTCGGCGCGGCTGCGGTCGTAGGCGAGGTGCCGCACCGAGGTCAGCAGGTACGCCCGGAACGCCTCGGTGGGCCCGCGGCCTGCGCGCAGGATCTCGAGCATGCGCGTGAAGGCGCCCGCGACGAGGTCGTCGACGTCCGCGGGGGAGCGGGCGAGCTGGCGCGCCAGGGCGCGCGCGGCCTGCTGGTGGCGCCCGTAGAGCGTCGCGAAGGCGTCGGTCGAGTCCCGGTCCGCGCCGCGGCCGCGCAGGCGGGCGATGAGCTCGGCGTCGCTGCGCAGGTCCTCCCCGGGACGCCCAGCAGAGTCGTCAGCAGCGTCGGAGGGGTCGGAGACGTCACCGACCTGCTCGTCCTCGTCCTGCGGCATCGTCTCTGACCACCCCCTCACCCGCTCGGCGCAGTGTGTCCTGCAGCAATCGGCCGAACCGGTGACCGTCACCGTCATGGGCGACGTCCCCGCGCGTCTCCTCCCCGTGGACCTCACGCGGGTCCTGGGACGGCAGGCAGCAGAACGACGAACGCCGGAGGTCGGCGCGGGGATGGACGTGAGGACGAACACGGGTGGCCCGGCCGGCACCGGACCCGGTCGCGTCGTGGTCGACGGGGCCACTCCGCGACCCGGGCGTGCCGCCGCGCTGCGCGAGCGGTGGTTCGCGTGCAGCAGCGCGCTGGGCTGGGGTGCCGCGGTCGAGTGGCCCGACCCGGCGGTCGACGCGGTGTGCGCCGTGGTGACCGCCCGCCACGCCGGCCCGGCCGCCCGCGACCGCGCGGTGGAGCGGGCCCTCGCCCGGTGGGCGGGCGCCCGGGCCGGCGCGGGCGTCGGGCTGGCCGAGACCCTCACCGACCTCGCCGCCCTCAACACCGCGGTCTCCGGCGGCGCGGGGCCCGACGCGCCGGGCCGGGACGACCCCAGGCCGTCGGCCCTGGACGTGTCCCCGTCCCCCGGCCGCGGGCCCGACGGCGTGCGGCTGCTGCGCGCGGTCTCGCTGGCCTGGACCGACGTGGCCTGCGGCGACCTCGCCGACACCGCCGCCGTCGACCCGCTCTCGGGGCTCGCGAGCGTCCGCTACCTGCGGACCCGCCTGGCCGAGGTCTACCGCTTCGCCCGCGCCCACGGCCGCGCCGCGGGCGAGGAGCACGCGCTGGTGGTCCTCGCGCTCGACGTCCGCGACTGGCGCCGCGTCGCGCCGCTCACGATCGCCGGGGAGGCGGCCGGGGTGGTGTTCGACGCCGGCGAGTCGATCGCGGTCGTCGGGCGCGGCACCGTCGTCGTCCTCGCCCCGCGCGGCGGCCTCGCCGAGCGGGCGGCCGTCCTGCGCCGCCTGCTGGCGCGCCGGCTCGCCGCCGCCGAGGGCCTGGTGGGGACGCCCTCGGTGCGGATCGCGCGCCTGCCGGCCACCCACGACGGCGCCTGCGCGCTGCTGGAGCGGCTGCGTGACGAGGGCCCCGACGAGACGAGCCCCGACGAGACGGGCCCCGACGAGCCGGGCCCCGCAGAGTTCTGATCGGCGCGTACTGTCTCCCGACCGTGGACGAGCGCACCGGCCTGCCCGTGGTGACGATGATCGGCGCCGGTCAGCTGGCCCGGATGACGCACCAGGCGGCGGTGGCCCTCGGGCAGTCGCTGCGGGTGCTCGCGGCGGGGTCCGACGAGCCCGCGGCGCTGGTGGCGCCGGACGTCGTCCTCGGCGAGCACACCGACCTCGACGCCCTCCGCAGGGCCGGTGCCGGGGCCGAGGCGATCACCTTCGACCACGAGCACGTGCCCGGCGAGCACCTGCGGGCCCTGGTCGAGGAGGGCCACACCGTCCACCCCGGCCCCGACGCGTTGCTGCACGCGCAGGACAAGCTCGTCATGCGCACCCGGCTCGCCGGGCTCGGGGAGCCCGTGCCGCCGTTCGCCGCGGTGTCGGGCCCCGAGGACGTCCTGACGTTCGCCGCCGACCAGGGCTGGCCGGTGGTGCTCAAGGCCGTGCGCGGCGGCTACGACGGGCGCGGCGTGTGGATCCTCGACGACGCCGAGCAGGCGCGGAGCACGGTCGACGAGCTGCTGGCCGCCGGCACCCCGCTCATGGTCGAGCAGCGGGTGGCCCTGCGCCGCGAGCTCGCCGTCCTGCTGGCGCGCTCGCCCTTCGGGCAGGCGGCCGTGTGGCCGGTGGTCGAGACCGTCCAGGAGCAGGGCATCTGCACCGAGGTGCTCGCCCCCGCGCCGGGGCTCGACCCGGAGCGCGCCGAGGAGGCCGGCGAGCTCGCCCTGCGCATCGCCGCGGCGCTCGGCGTCGTCGGCCTGCTCGCCGTCGAGCTCTTCGAGACCGAGGACGGCCTCGTCGTCAACGAGCTCGCGATGCGCCCGCACAACTCGGGGCACTGGACGATCGAGGGTTCGGTGACCTCGCAGTTCGAGCAGCACCTGCGGGCGGTGCTCGACTACCCGCTCGGCGCGACGACGACCACCGCGCCGGTCACCGTCATGGCCAACGTCCTCGGCGGCGACCCGACGCCCGCGATGCGCATCGACGAGCGTCTCCACCACACCTACGCGCGCTTCCCCGACGCGCGCGTGCACCTCTACGGCAAGGCCGAGCGTCCCGGCCGCAAGATCGGCCACGTCACCGTGCGCGGGGACGACCTCGACGAGGTGCGCACCCGCGCCCGCCTCGCCGCCGACCACCTCTCCACCGGCGTGTGGGGCGACGGATGGACAGCACATGACTGATCGGGGGCCACTCGTGAGCGACCAGGCCACTGCACCCGTCGCCGTCGTCATGGGCAGCGACTCCGACTGGCCGACGATGCGCGCCGCCGCGACCGCGCTCGACGAGTTCGGCGTCGGCTGGGAGGCGCGCGTCCTCTCGGCGCACCGCACCCCGCGCACGATGCTCGACTGGGCCGGCGCCGCCGCGGGCCGCGGTGTGCGGGTGGTCATCGCCGGCGCGGGCGGGGCGGCGCACCTGCCCGGCATGATCGCCTCGGCCACCGTGCTGCCGGTGATCGGCGTGCCGGTGCCGCTCGCGCACCTCGACGGCATGGACTCGCTGCTCTCGATCGTGCAGATGCCCGCCGGTGTGCCCGTCGCGACCGTGTCGATCGGCGGGGCGCGCAACGCGGGGCTGCTCGCGGTGCGCATCCTCGGCGCGTCGGACCCGGAGCTCGCCCGGGCGATGGAGCGCTTCCAGGCGGGGCTGGCCGAGACCGTCGCCACCAAGGACGCCGCGCTCGCGGCGCGCGCTCACGGTGAGGCTCAGGGAGAGTCCAGCGGCTCCGTGAGGTAGCGCTGGATCGTCCGCCCGTAGACCCCGACGAGGGTCTCGCGGTCGGCGGCGGCGAGCTCGGGCAGCGCGAGGATCTGGCGGGCCATCAGGATCCCGACGATCTGCGAGGCGCACAGGTCGGCGCGCAGGCGCGGCCGGTCGGCCTCGATGGCGGCCGCCACCCGGTCGAGGATCGCCTCGCCGAGGAACTCCCGCATCATCCGGGCCGCGTCGGGGTGACCGACGGCCGAGCGCACGAGCCCGAGCATCGGGTTGGCCTCGCCGAGCTCGTCGACCAGCCCGAGCAGGAAGCGGACCAGCCGCTCGCCCAGCCCGTCGACCCCGGGCCCGACGATGTGGGGCACCACGTCCGCCGGGTTGATCGGGAACTCCATGGCGGCCACGAACAGCGCCTGCTTGGTGCCGAAGAAGTGCATCACCAGCGAGGGATCGACGCCCGCGTCGCCGGCGATGGCCCGCACGGTGGCCGACCGGAAACCCTCCGAGCTGAACCGGCTCCGCGCCGCGTCGAGGATCGACTCCCGCGTGCCGGAGTCGCCGGGGCGTCGCCCCCGCCGGGCGGACCCGCTCGTGTCGGCCACGAGGCCGACCCTACCGTTTTTCCACAGCCGTTGATTTCCCGCGCGCGTGCGCGCACACTCGGATTCAACAGGCGTTGAGATCAGGAGAGGCGGGGTGGGGACGGTGGAGCGCACGACGTGCTGTGTGGTCGGGGGCGGCCCGGCGGGGATGGTGCTCGGGCTGCTGCTGGCCCGGGCCGGGGTCGAGGTCACCGTGCTCGAGAAGCACGCGGACTTCCTGCGGGACTTCCGCGGCGACACCGTCCACCCGACGACGCTCGACCTGCTCGACGAGCTCGGCCTGGGCGAGCGCTTCGACGCCCTGCCGCAGAGCCGGATGGAGGAGGTCGCGTTCCCGGTCGGAGACGGGGAGAGCCTGGTGGTCGGCGACTTCCGCCGCCTCGCCGGCCGGGTCGCCCACCCCTACGTCGCGATGGTCCCGCAGTGGGACCTCCTCGACCTGCTCGCCGACGCGGCCGAGGCCGAGCCGACCTTCACGCTGCGTCGCAGCACCGAGGTCACCGACCTGCGTCGCGACGCCGCGGGACGCGTCTCCGGGGTCGCGTACCGGACCGCGGACGGCGCCACCGGCGAGCTCGCCGCGGACCTCACCGTGGCCTGCGACGGGCGCGGCTCGGAGGCCCGCGCCCGGGCCGGGCTGCAGGTCGTCGACTTCCCGTGCCCCATGGACGCCTGGTGGTTCCGGCTGCCCCGCCACGCCGGCGAGGACCGGCCCGCGCTCACCCCGCGCATCGGCCCGGGGCGGATGGCGGTGGTGATCCCGCGCGAGGGCTACCTCCAGGTCGCCTCCATGTCGGCGAAGGGCCGCGACGCCGAGATCCGCGCCCGCGGGATCGAGGCCTTCCGCGCCGACGTCGCGGACCTCGCGCCCGACCTCGCCGACCGCGTCGACGCCCTGGAGAGCATGGACGACGTCAAGTTCCTCGACGTGCGCCTCGACCGGCTGCGCCGCTGGCACGTCGAGGGGCTGCTCTGCATTGGCGACGCCGCGCACGCGATGTCCCCGATCGGCGGGGTGGGGATCAACCTCGCGGTGCAGGACGCGGTCGCCGCCGCGACCCTGCTGGCGGAGCCGCTGCTCGGCGGCCGGAGGGGAGGACACCGCGTGACCGGCGCCGACCTCGACCGCGTGCGCCGCCGCCGCCTGCTGCCGACGATCGCCGTGCAGACGCTCCAGCGCCTCATGCACCGGGCGATCGTGACGCCGGCCCTCGAGGGGCGGATGGCGGGCCCGCCGCGCATCGTGCGGCGCCTCGCCGCGACGTTCCCGTCCGTGACGGCGGTCCCGGCCTACCTCATCGGGGTGGGCCTGCGGCCCGAGCGTGCCCCCGACTTCGCCCGCCGGGCGCCGGTCACGGCCGCCTGAGGCCGGCCGTCTCCTCGAGCACCCCCCACGCCACGCCGACCCCGTCCTCGGCCGCCATCCGGGCGGCGGGGCCGGCCAGGTCGGTGCGGAGCGGCAGGGCGTCGAGACCACGGTCCAGGCGCGCGGCGGTGAGCCGGCCGCCCGGCACCGGCGGTCCGGCCAGCCCGGCCGCGTGCAGTCGCCGCGCCCAGAAGGGCTGGTCGGCGAACATCGGCACGGGCACCGACGGCACGCCCGCGGCCACCACGGCGTGGGCGGTCCCCGCGCCGGCGTGGTGGAGCGCGGCGGTACAGCGCGGCAGCACGGACGCGTGGTCGACGGACCGGCGGACGAGCACGTCCGGGCCGGCGAGGTCCTCGGGCACCTCGAGCCCGCCCCACCCCGTGACCAGCAGGATCCGCGCACCGCGGGCGCGCAGGACGTCGACGATCGTGCGGGCCCGGGCACGCGGGTCGCCGCGCGCCATCGAGCCGAAGCCCGCGTAGGTGACGTCGCCGGCGGCGAGGAAGGCGTCGAGCTCGGGGTCGGGCGGGCCGGCGGCGCCGTCGGGCGGGTCCACCCACCGGCCGGTGACGACGGTCGTGGCGGGCCAGTCGTCCGGGCGGGGGAGCAGCACCGGGCTGACGGGCACGACGGTGCGGGTCGGGGCGGCGCCGGGCGGCAACGGTCCGATGTCGCGCTCGACGCGCCGCCGGGCCGCGCGCTCGCCGAGCCGGGCCCCGGCGGCGAGTGCGCGGAAGGTCAGGGGGTTCAGGGCCGGGACGTTCGGGACGGGGAGGCCCGCGGCGGGGAAGGCGCGGGTGGGCGTCAGCGTCGGCACGATCTCCGCGCGCACCCACGGCCGTCCCCGGCGGGCCGCGATCGCGCCGGCCGTCAGGATCTTCGGATGGGTGAGCAGCACGTCCGGCGCGGCGGCGAGCGCCGCGGCGACCGCGGAGCGCTCGATGGCCGCGAGCATCGGCGCCATCGTCGTCCGGTAGGTCCGCAGAGCGGTCCACGGCGAGGTGCCCTGCGCCGCGATGAGCGCGGCGAAATCGCCGTCGAGCCCGTGCACGACGGCGCCCGTGCGGTCGGCGTCGTCGCGGGCCTCGTGGGTGACCGCGAGGTGCACCTCGTCGCCCCGGGCGACCCCGTGGCGCGCCAGCGCGAGGAACGGCGCCACGTCTCCCCGCGACCCCGCGGTGACCAGCAGTGCCCGCATCGCAGGACTCCCTCGCCTCGGGGTTGTGGACGTGGCGACGGGGGCGGAGCGTAGCCGGGACCACATCCCTTCGGGGTCGTGCGAGGGGCCACGATGGTCGGACGTCCGAGTATCGTGTGGCGGAACGCAGCCGTGTATGGAGGATCGCCGTGGACCCCGATTTCGACCTGTACAGCCTCGGCGAGGAGCGCGACGCGCTGCGTGAGTCGGTCCGGGCGCTCGCCGAGAAGGAGATCGCGCCCCACGCGTTCGAGGTGGACCAGACGCCCCGGTTCCCCGAGGAGGCGCGCAAGGCCCTCGTGCAGGCCGGGTTCCACGCGATCCACATCCCCGAGGCCTACGGGGGCGAGGGCGGCGATTCCATCGTGGCCTGCATGGTCATCGAGGAGATCGCGCGCGTCGACGCGTCGGCGTCGCTGATCCCTGCGGTGAACAAGCTGGGCTCGATGCCGATCATCCTGAGCGGCTCCGAGGAGCTCAAGCAGCAGGTGCTGCCGACGATCGCCTCGGGCCAGTCGATGATCAGCTACGCGCTCTCCGAGCGCGAGGCCGGCTCGGACACCGTCTCGATGCGCACCCGCGCCCAGCAGGACGGGGACGACTGGGTGCTCAACGGCACCAAGTGCTGGATCACCAACGGCGGCATCTCCGACTGGTACACGGTCATGGCCAAGACCGACCCGGACAAGGGCGCCAACGGCATCTCGGCCTTCGTGGTGCACAAGGACGACCCCGGCTTCTCCGTGGGGCCAAAGGAGCACAAGCTCGGCATCAAGGGCTCGCCCACCACCGAGATCTACTTAGAGAACTGCCGCATCCCGGGCGACCGCATCATCGGCGAGCCCGGCACGGGGCTGAAGACGGCCTTCGCCACCCTCGACCACACCCGGCCCACCATCGGCGCGCAGGCGGTCGGCATCGCGCAGGGCGCGCTCGACGCCTCGGTCGACTACGTGCGCGAGCGCCGGCAGTTCGGCAAGGCCGTCGCCGAGTTCCAGGGCGTCCAGTTCATGCTCGCCGACATGGCGATGAACACCGAGGCCGCGCGGCACCTCGTCTACGCCGCGGCCGCCCGGGCCGAGCGCGGGGTGAAGAACATGGGCCTGATCGCGTCGGCGTCCAAGTGCTTCGCCTCGGACACCGCCATGTCGGTGACCACCGACGCGGTGCAGCTCTTCGGTGGCGCCGGCTACACGGTCGACTTCCCGGTCGAGCGGATGATGCGCGACGCCAAGATCACGCAGATCTACGAGGGCACCAACCAGATCCAGCGCATGGTCATGGCCAGGAGCCTCCTCAAGAAGTAACCCGTTCGGGGTACTCCTCACGGAGCGTGAGAGTAGCTAGTCTGGCCGGGCGAAAGGGACCGCCAGAACGGAGCGGCCCCGCCCACGCTCCGTGAGAGGTCTCCCCCATGCAGTGGTACCTGAAGGTGCTCAAGCAGTACGCCGACTTCAGCGGGCGTGCGCGTCGCACCGAATTCTGGATGTTCACGCTGTTCAGCGCGATCGCCTCGATCGTCCTGGGCCTGATCGACACGCTGATCGGGACGTCGACGATGGTCGCGACCGGGTCCAGCGTCTTCTACTCGCCCGGCCTGCTCCAGGGCATCTACGCCCTCGGGGTCCTGATCCCGACGCTGGCCGTCACCGTCCGTCGCCTCCACGACACCGACCGCACCGGCTGGTGGCTCCTCATCGGCCTGATCCCGATCGTCGGCGGCATCGTCCTGCTGGTGTTCATGTGCCTCGAGGGCACCCGCGGCCCCAACCAGCACGGCATGGACCCGAAGCAGGACGCCATGGGCGGCGGCTACCCGCAGGGCGGCTACCCCCAGCAGCAGGCGCCGGGCTACCCGCAGCAGGGTGGCTACCCGCAGCAGCAGGGGTACCAGGGCCAGCCCTGATCCGATCCCGCCCCACCCCGCACGACCCCGACACCGGATCCGGCGCCCGCCGGGTCCGGTGTCGTCGTGTCGGGGCCTGCCTGGGTGCGGCCGTCAGGCGAACGGCCCGCCGGGCGCGAAGACGCGGGCGGCGAAGCGGTCGGCGATCCGGACGTGGGTGGCCGCGTCGGGGTGCAGACGGTCGGGCAGCGGCAGCTCGGCGGCGTCGGCCTCGCCGTAGAGCTCGAGGCCGTCGAGGTGGTGCAGGTGCGGGTCGTCGGGGATCCGCTGGGTGAGGACGCGCTCGATCTCCTCGCGGATCACCCGCAGCGTGAGGCGCCCGGCGGGGACCTCGGCGGGGTCGCCCGTCGCGCGGAACGACATCGCCCCGCGCTCGTCCACGTCGACGGCGCCCGGTCCGGGGGTGTCCTCGTGGATCGGGCACAGGATCGGGGCCACGACGAGCAGCGGCGTCGTCGGGCGGCCTTCGCGGATGGTGTCGAGGAACCCGTGCAGCGCGGGCCCGAGGGCGCGCCGGCGCATGACGTCCGCGTTCACGAGGTTGATGCCGATCTTGATGCTGATCAGGTCGGCGGGGGTGTCGCGCAGCGCCCGGGCGGCGAACGGGTCGAGCATCGCGCTGCCGCCGAAGCCCAGGTTGACGAGGTCGACGCCCCCCGCCGCGGCCGCGAGGGCGGGCCAGGTCGTCGACGGGCTCGCGGCGTTCGAGCCGTGGCTGATCGAGCTGCCGTGGTGCAGCCACACCGGGCGCTCCAGGGGCGGCACGGTGACCGGCGCGTCGGTGCGCAGGGCGACGAGGTCGGTGATCTCGGTGTGCGGGAGCCAGACCACCACCTCCTTGTCGTGCGCGGGCAGGCCGTCGAACCGGACCGTGCCCGCCGGCCCCGGCTCGGTCTCCGCGTCACCCGTGGCCGGGTCGAGACGCAGCACCCGCCCGCCCGAGGTCCCCGCGCGGGCGACGAGCCGGCCGTCGACGTGCAGGTCGTAGACGCCGTCGGGGCGCAGCGGCAGGCCCCGGTAGCCGACGCGGGTGCGCAGCGTGTCCAGCTCGACCACCGACGCCCGCGTGCGCAGGACCAGCCGCACCCCCGACGGCTGCGCCTCCGCCATGAGCAACTGCCCATCCGCCTGCGCGCGGGCCCGGGCGGGCAGGCGGTGCGGGCGCAGGCCGTCGCCGGTGGGTTCCAGCTCGAGCGCCCCGCGCACGAGCTCGGGGGTGATCTCGGTGCTGATCACGCGTCGAGCACCCGGGTGACCTTCTCGGTCCCCGCGCGCCGCTCCTGGTCGCGGGCGGGGTGGCGGACGTGCACCAGCGAGGCCCCCGCCGCGAGCACGGCCAGCAAGCCGTCGACGAGGCCGCCGGTGCTCGCGACGGGCCACGCGGCGGTGCTGAGGACGCGGTCGTCCGCGCCGAGGCCGAGCTCGGCGGCGCGCGCCCGGGCGCCGGCGACGACGCCCGCGACGTCGGTCCCGGCGAGCGCGGGGGCGTCGTCGGGCACCGGGGTCAGCGGGTCGAAGTGGTCGCCCTGCAGGCGCACCTCGGTCGCGTAGTCGACGGCCCCGGACGGCAGTCGCCCACCCGATTCGACAGAACCGAGGCCCCGCCCGAACGCGTCGAGGGAGAACCCGACGACCAGGCCGGCGCCGGCCGCGGCCTCGAGCGTGTCCTCGGCGGCGAGGGCGACGTCGGCGCCCGCGGGGTCGGCGACGGCCTCCGCGCCACACCACCAGATCGCGCACAGGGCCGCGGCGGTCTGCCAGTGCGCCGGCAGCAGGACGGCGACGGTCGTGCCGGGCTCGACATCGCACTCGTCGCGCAGCAGGTTGGCGGTCTTGGCGACCCAGTTGCCGAACGTCGCGCCCGAGAGCTCGATCCGCTCGCCGGTGGCGTCGTCGTAGAAGGTGATCAGGGGGCGCGCGGCGTCGGCCGCGAGCACGGGGTTCAGCAGGGCGTCGGTCACGGTCATCGGGGCGCGACGCTATCGGTGGGCCCTGGTCGACGCAGGCTGGTCGACGCAGGCTAGTCGACGCAGGCCACGCCCTCGGCGGTGATCGCCGGCTGGGGCGGGGGCACCGGCGCGGGGGTCTCCGCGGAGCCCGTGAGCCCGTTCGAGGACTCGCCGCCGGAGCCACCCAGGCCCGTGGCCTGCGGCGGCGCCGCGCCGGGGCCGTCGTAGTCGTTGCCGAGCACGACGCGCACCGAGTTCGGCGGTACCGCGGGGTCGAAGCGTGCCGGTAGGTCGCCGAGGCTGCGCGCCACGCGGGCGCCCGCCGCATCGCCGGCGGGACCGAACAGCACCTCGGAGCGCGGGGCGGGCGCCTCGGCGTTGCCGGCGACCGTGCGCGCGTAGCCCTGCGCGGACAGCACCGCGACGACGCGGGCCGCGGCGCCCTCCGCGCCCGAGGCGTTGCGCACGTCCACGGGGATGGTGCTGGGCGCGGGCCCGTCGTCCTCGGCGGCCGAGTTCTCGGGGCCGATGGCGTCGGCGACGAACCGCTGGACGGCCGTGGGGTCGACGGCGATCACGTCGCCGCGCCCGTCGATGTTCTGGGTGCCCTGGGTCGGGATGGTCAGGAACGCGACCGCGCCGCCGCTGACGTCCTGCATCTGCTGGCCGAACCGCAGGAGATCCCAGTTGCCGTCGAGGACGACGGACCCGCGGACGGCGTCGAGCAGCCGCGCCAGGGTGAGCGGGTCGGCGAGCGTGCCGCTGGAGAGGATCTTGCGGGACATCGACGCGAGGAACGCCTGCTGGCGCCGGATGCGGTCGAGGTCGCCGTTGGGCAGGCCGTGGCGCTGGCGGACGAAGGCGAGCGCGTCGTGCCCGGCGACCGTGCGCGGGCCCGCGGGGAAGCGGGCGCCGGAGAGCTCGTCGTCGACCGGGTTCTTGAGGCACACGTCGACCCCGCCGATGGCGTTGGTCAGCGTGTAGAAGCCCATGAGGTTGACCTCGGCGTAGTGGTCGACGGTCAGCCCCGTGAGGTCGGCGACCGAGCGCACCAGCTCCTGGCGGCCCGCCTCCGAGGAGCGCACGTCGACCTCGCGCGGGTCGGTGACGCCGGACGCCACCAGCCGGTTGGCCTCGTCGGCCTTCGCGCCCGGGTACGCGGAGTTGATCTTGTCACGGCGGAACGCCCCGGGGATCGAGACGTAGCTGTCGCGCGGGATCGAGAAGGCCACCGCGCGGCTGCCGTCGTTGGGCACCCGGACCAGGATCATCGTGTCGGTGTTGACGACGCCGTCCGCGGCGCCGGCGCCGATCGCGCGCAGCGCGTCGTCGGGCAGCGCCTGGCCCTGCGCGTCGGTGCGGCTGTCGACACCGACCAGCAGGATGTCGGTCGCGCCGTCCGCTGCGTCGCCGACGGGGCCGTCGCCGAGCGCCCCGGACGAGCCCATGGAGCCCGAGAGCGCCGCCCACGCCGTGCCGGACAGGGCGAATACGAGCACCGAGAGCACGATCATCGCGAGGCGCAGCGTGCGCCCGATCGACCGGCGACCGCGCTCGGGCGGGACGTCGCCGCGGCCCGGAGCGGGCGGGCGCGGGGCCCGCGGCGGCGGGGACCCGGGGCGGCGGTCGCGCTCGCGCACCGCGCGCGTGTCACGGGGGTCGCGGTCCCGGGGGTCGCGGTCCCGGGGGTCGCGGTCCCGGGGGTCGCGGTCCCGGGGGTCGCGGTCCCGGGGGTCGCGCTCACGGGGCGGGGGAGCCGGTCGGCGGGGGCGGTCGTCGTCGGGGCGCGACGGCCGTGCCTTGGTCGTCCCCTTGGCGGACTTCGACGACCCCCGCACCTCCACCGACGGGGTCGAGAGCTCGGCGAGGTCGCGCCGGCGCAGGCGGGCCCCGCCGCGCTCGGGCTCCCGGCGGACCGGCTCGCGCTCGGGGACGGTGGGGTCGACGTCCACGTCGGGTGGCCCGCCGGCACGCCCGGGGCTGCGGCGGGCGGCCGTGGGGCCGTAGCGGCGGGCCGGATCGCGACGGGCCTGCTCGCGACCTGTCTGGCCGGGCTCGTCGTCGTCCATCGGCCCGGCCTCCCTCCACGTGCGGGCCCACGGGCCGCTCTCGATCTCGTCCACCGTCGCCCTGGTGTCCGCAGCACCCCGTCGACCGGATCGGTCCGGGGCACGCGATCCCTGGTCACCGGCGTTGCGCGGCCCGGGAGGACGTCCGGATCGCAGATTAGACGGCGCCCGAGCGGTTCGGGGCTTCTCACCCGTACGACGGCCCTTCGGCGCGTCGTGGCCACGGCGGGTCAGCTGTCGATCAGGAATCCGCTCCCGAGCAGGGTCTCCGGGGGTGGACGGGACGCCCGGCCGGTGACCCGCCGCGTTCGGAGCCCTCCGTGACCGGTGGGAGACTCCCCGTGCGTGATCGACGGGTGGGGGGTTCTCGTGCGGTGGATGGTGACCGGGGCGGGCGGCGCCCTGGGTGGGGAGCTCGTCGCACGGCTGACCCCGCCCGACGCCCCGGCGGCCGACGGGGCACCGAGCGGGGTCGTCGCCCTGACGCGCGCGGAGCTGGACGTCACCGACCCGGCCGCCGTGCGCGACGCGGTGCACGCCGGCCTGGCCCCGGGCGACGAGCCGGCGGTGCTGCTCAACGCGTCCGCCTTCACCGCGGTGGACCGCGCCGAGACCGATCCCGAGGCGGCCGCCGACGCCTGGGCCGTGAACGCCGAGGCGCCCGGCCTGCTCGCGGCGGCGTGCGGCGAGGTCGGCGCGGCCATGGTCCACGTCTCCACCGACTACGTCCTGGGGCCGCTGCCGGGGGGCGCGCACCGGCCGCTGGAGCCGGGGGACCCGGTCGGCCCGGAAGGCGTCTACGCCCGCAGCAAGCTCGCGGGGGAGGAGCGGGTGCGCGCGGCGCTGCCCGGCGCCCACCAGATCGTCCGGACCGCGTGGGTCTACGGCCCGACCGGCGCGAACTTCGTCCGCACGATCGCCCGGCTCGCCCGCGAGCGCGACACCCTGACCGTCGTCGACGACCAGCACGGCTCGCCGACCTGGGCCGGCGACCTCGCCGACGGCCTGCTCGCCCTCGCCCGTTCCGCGGCGCCCCCGGGGACGCGGCACGCGGCCGGCGGCGGGGCGACCACCTGGTGCGGCCTGGCCCGGGCCGTGCTCGAGGAGATGGGCGCCGATCCGTCGCGGGTGCAGCCGTGCGACACGGCGTCGTTCCCGCGCCCCGCGCCGCGTCCCGCCTGGTCGGTCCTCTCGGACGCGTCGTGGCGCGCGGCCGGCCTCGCGCCGCTACCACCCTGGCGGGACGCCCTGCACACCGCCGTCGTCCGCCATCCGGACCTCCTGTTGGGCTGAACGGCCCTGCTCGTTAATCCCATCGGTGTCATATGCGTGTCCTCGCCGCACCGTCGCGCGTTGAGCGGTCATGGCTGTGGAGACGGTGCTCCTCGCGCTGCTCGGTCTCGTCGCCGTGTGGTTGGTGATCGACGCCGGGCGTGAGCGTCATCGGTTGCGTGCCCGCGTGGCCCGGGACGAGCGGTGGCAGGCCGAGCGACGGCGCAGTGACCGCCGCGCGGCACGCCTCGCGGCCCCGACGGCCTCGTCGGTCCCGACGCCGAACTCCTGGCGGTACTGGCCGATGACACTGCCGTCCGCCGACGACACCTCGCGCGGTCCGCGGCTCTGACGTGCTGGGTCCGAGTTCCTGGGTCTGGGCGCCCCAGCGTGACACCCTGAGGCGATGACGGAGCAGGCCGCGCCGGGGACGACCACCTCGTCGGGATCGGACTCCACGGACGAACCCCTCTGTGCCCAGGCGCGCGCGCTCGCCGCCTCGCCGGGCGACGATCCGGTCGAGCACCACGAGGACCTCGTGGCCCTGCTGCGGCGGGCCCACGCCAGCGGCGAGCACTCCGCGCCCGGCCTGCTCGCCGACGCCCACCTCGACCACGGCGAGCGCCGCGAGGCCGTCGAGGTCCTCACCCGGGCCGTGCACGGGCGCCGGCGCAGCGACCTCGCCGGCCTGCTGGGCGAGACGCTCGAGGCGCTCGGCGACCACGAGGGCGCGGAGGCGGCGTTCCTCGTCGGGATCGACGGCGGCCACCCCGACGCGATGAACGACTACGGCGTCTTCCTGCGTGCCCGCGGCCGCACGCAGGAGGCCGCCTACGTGCTGGACCGTGCGGCCCGGCTCGGCGACGACCTCGCCCCGCTGAACCTCGTGGCCCTGCACCTCGAGGAGCTCGACGACCCGTTCACGGCCACCGAGCTCGCCGAGGCGTACCGGGACGACGCCAAGCCCTCCACGCTCGTCGCGCTCGCCGACTGCCGGCTCGCGGAGGACCGCGTCGACGAGGCCGAGGAGCTCTACCGGAAGGCCGCGGAGGGCGGCGGGGCGTGCGCGCACATCTACTACGGCTGGTTCCTGCGCGACCGGCGCGCCGACCCCGAGGGGGCCGAGGAGCAGCTGCGCCGGGCCCACGAGGTCAAGGAGCCCGGGGCCGCCTTCCACCTCGCGCGCTTCCTCTACGACCAGGGGCGCACCGACGACGCCCATCCGTTCTTCGAGGAGGCGGCCTGGCGCGGCGACCCGGACGCCCTGGCGGTGCTCGAGGCCGAGTACCGCGGGCTGGTCGACGAGTGGGACGACTGAGTCGGCCACAATGCGGGGCGTGTCCGACCCTGACCTGCCCGAACCCGTGTCCGCCCCCTACGGCTCCGGGCTGGCCGTCGTCTCCGTGACCTACTCGCCGGGCGACTCCCTCGCGGAGTTCCTGACGTCCCTGGAGAAGGCCACGACGCGCCCGTACCGGGTGGTGCTCGCCGACAACGGGTCGGTCGACGGCGCCCCCGAGGCCGCGGCGGCCGCCGACGAGCGGGTCGAGCTGCTGCGCATCGGCGAGAACGTGGGGTACGGCGCGGCCGCCAACCGCGGCGTCGCGGGGCTGCCCGCCGAGGTGGGCTGGGTGCTCGTCGCCAACCCCGACATCGTCGTCGACCCCGGCGCGCTGGACACGCTGATCGAGGCCGGGGACCGCTGGCCGCGCGCGGGCGCGCTCGGGCCGCTGATCCGCACCGGGGGCGAGGTCTACCCGTCGGCGCGCCTGCAGCCGTCGCTCGGTCGCGGCGTCGGGCACGCGCTGTTCGCGGCGGTGTGGCCGGCGAACCCGTGGACGCGCTCCTACCGCCAGGAGGGCTCGGTCGCCGAGCGGACCGCGGGCTGGCTGTCGGGCTCGTGCGTCCTGCTGCGCCGCGAGGCCTGGGACTCCGTCGACGGCTTCGACCCGCGCTACTTCATGTACTTCGAGGACGTCGACCTCGGCGACCGGCTGGGCCGGGCGGGGTGGCTGAACGTCTACGTCCCCGACGCCGAGGTCGTGCACACCGGCGGGCACGCCACCGAGCGCGACGCCCCCACGTCGTCCCGGATGCTCGCCGAGCACCACCGCAGCGCCTACCGGTTCCTCGCCGACCGCTACCGCGGCGCGCGCTGGGCGCCGGTGCGGTTCGGCCTGCGCCTGGGCCTGGGGCTGCGCGCCCGCACCGGGGTGCGCGCGGCTCCCTGATCAGCCCAGCGCTGCGAGGTGGCGGTCGAGCACCGCGAGCGCCGAGTCGGGCGTGTGCCGCTCGACGAGCAGGGAGTCGGCGAGGCCGCCGACGAGGGCGTGCAGGACCTCGGCCTCGGCGCGCGGGTCCCGCACCCCCGGCAGGGCCGCGAGGCCGTCGGCGAGCGCGGCGAGGATCTCCTCCTCGCCGGTGCGCAGCTGCGCACGCGCCGCCGGGTCCGCGATCGCGCGCACGAGGAACGCCGAGCCGACGAGCGCGTCGGCGCGCCCCTCCTCGTCGAGGGGCAGCAGGCCGGCGAGCAGGGCCCGCACGACCGCGCGCGGGTCCTCGTCGGCCGCCGCGACCCGCGCGCGGACCCGGGCACCCAGCCGCTCGCGCAGCGCAGAGGCCGCGAACGCGAGCAGCTCGTCACGGCTCGCGAAGTAGTGCTGGACACGGCCCTTGGAGACGCCGGCCTCCGCGGCCACCGACGCGAGGCTCGCGGCCTCGAGGCCCTCGCGCGCGGCGAGGCGCCAGAGCGCGCCGGTGATCTCGCGGCGCCGGGCGTCGTGGTCGACGACCTTGGGCATCGTTGACGGTCCGATCGGCTTGCAACGGTGTTACGATCCGATCGTACCGCGAGCGGGGAGGGCGTCATGGCGGTCGGTGGGTTCGTCGACGAGGGCGCCCGGGCGCGGTACGCCGCGGCGCTGGAGACCGCGATGGCCGCGCTCCCGCCCCACGAGAGCGACGACGTGGCGACGAGCTGGGGGACGGTGCGGGTCCACCGGTTCGGACGGGGCACCGGGACCCCGGTGCTCCTGCTGCCCGGGCGGCTCGGGACGACGGCGATGTGGGCGCCGAACCTGCCGGCGCTCGCGGCCCGGCGCACGGTGTGGGCGCTCGACCTGCTCGGCGAGCCGGGCGCGAGCACCCAGACCGCGCTGATCACCGGTGACGCCGACCAGGCGTCCTGGCTCGCCGAGGTGGTCGACGCTCTCGGCGGCCCGCTGCACGTCGTCGGCGCGTCGCTGGGCGGGCGATGGGGCACCGAGCTCGCCGTGCGGCACCCGCACCTCGTGCGCTCGCTGGCGCTGCTCGAGCCGGCGCACACGCTGTCCCGGCTGCGCGCGGGGTTCGTGCTGGCGTCGCTGGCCTCGCTCGTCGGGGCCCGGCGGTTCTTCCTGCGCCACGCCGGCGGGGAGACGCCGCCCGCCGACGACCCGCTCGGCCCCGTGCTCGAGCTCGGGTCGGCGACCTACCGGATGGCGCTCGGCCCGCCCGGCTACCCGACGGACGCGGCGCTGCGCTCGCTCGCGATGCCCGTCCTGGCCCTGCTCGGCGGGCGGAGCACGGTCGGGAACGCGGGGCGGGGGGCGGCGCGGGCCCGGCGGTGCATCGCCGACGTCGAGGTCGACGTCTGGCCGGACGCGACCCACGCGCTGCCGAGCGCCTGTGCGGACGCGGTCGACGCCCGCCTCGAGGCGTTCCACGCGCGGGTGGACGCGTGAGCGGGCGGCGCGGCCTGGTCCTGGCGGGCGTCGAGGTGGTCGCGCCCGTGGTCGTCTACTACGTGGCGCGGGCGCTCGGGGTCGCGCCGGTGCCGGCGCTGCTGCTCGGCGCGCTGTGGCCGGCGGTGCGGGTGCTCGCGGCGCTGGTGCGGCGGCGCCGCGTCGACCGGCTCGCGCTGCTGCTGCTCGTGCTGGTCGCGGCCACAGCCGCGGTCAGCCGCCGAACAGGCGGCGCCACCACGGGCGCCGGGGCTTCTCCTGCGGGCTCTCGGCACGCGCGCCGTCGTCGCCGGCGGGGAAGGGGCCCGAGGTGAAGGGGCTCGCGGGGAACGGCGAGGTGCCCGGGTGCGCCGGGCCCGTGCCGAAACGCACGGTGCGGGCGTCGCTGTCGTCGTCGACGTCCTCGTCGGGCCGCCGGTGGTGGCCGTTGGTGCGGCGGCCGCCGGTGTTCTGCGGGAGCCGCTGGGTGAGCTCCGGGTCCACCGGCACGCCGCGACGGGCGGCCAGCCCGCCCGGGAGGACGGTGGTGGCGGAGGCGTCGAACGGCGACTCGGCGTTGTCGGGCGTGATCACATTGTCGTCACGCTCCGTGGCCCGCTGGGAGGCGTGCGCGATGGCGTCCTGGGCACGCTCCCATGCATTCGAGGCCACCACGACCCTCCTGCTCGTTCCCCCGACGGGCGGGTCACTTCCGGGTCACTGCCGTCGGCGGCCCCGGGAGGGTCCACACTATCGCCCTCGGTCACGATTCGTCATCGACGAGGGGGGTCTCGAGTGGAGCACTCGGGGGACACGGCAGGGCGTACGGCGGGACACGCGGCAGATCAGACCGCCGAGATCGACCCGGCGCGGACGGCCGCGGTCGTCCTCGTCGGTGGTCAGGGCAGCCGGCTGCGGCCGCTCACGCTGACCACGCCGAAGCCGATGCTGCCGACGGCCGGGGTGCCGTTCCTGGCCCACCTGCTCTCGCGGATCGCGGCGGCCGGGATCCGCCGCGTCGTGCTCGGCACCGCCTACCGGGCGGAGGTCTTCGAGGCGTTCCTCGGCGAGCAGACCACCGGTGGGCTGGAGGACCTCGAGCTCGAGTGCTGCCCCGAGCCGGAGCCGCTGGGCACCGGCGGCGGCATCCGGTTCGCCGCGGACGCGCTGGAGCCCGGGTACGACGAGGTCGTCGTGTTCAACGGCGACATCCTCTCGGGCGTCGACGTGCGCGCGGTCGTCGGCGAGCACCGGGCCGCGGGCGCCGACGCGACCCTGCACCTCGTGCGGGTCCCCGACCCCACCGCCTTCGGCTGCGTCCCCACCGACGCCGACGGGCGCGTCCTGGCGTTCCTGGAGAAGACGCCCACGCCGCCGACCGACCAGGTCAACGCCGGGTGCTACGTCTTCCGCCGCGACGTGCTCGACGCGATCCCCGCCGGGCGCCCGGTGTCGGTGGAGCGGGAGACGTTCCCCGGGCTGCTCCGGAGCGGTCGCCGCCTGCAGGCCCACGTCGAGTCGTCGTACTGGCTCGACCTCGGCACCCCCGCGTCCTTCGTCCGCGGCAGCGCCGACCTCGTGCAGGGGGCGGCGCCCACCGCCGCGCTGCCCGGCCCCGTGGGCACCGCGCTGCTGCTGGCCGGGGCGAAGGTGGCGCCCTCGGCGTCGCTCACCGACGGCACGACGGTGGGTGCCGACGTCCAGATCGGCGACGGCAGCCGCGTCTCGGGCTCGGTGCTCATGGACGGCGCCCGGATCGGCGACGGCGCCCTCATCGAGCGCTCGGTGATCGGTCCCGGCGCGTCGATCGGCGACGAGACCGTGGTGCGCGACGCGGTCGTCGGCGACGGCGCCTCGATCGGGGCGTCCTGCGAGCTGCTGGCCGGGCTGCGCGTCTGGCCCGGACTCGTCGTCCCGGACGGCGGTCTGCGATTCTCGGGTGGTGCCTGAGGTCCTCGCTGCCGCGGCTGAACGGGTGTGGCGGCCGGAGTTCGTCCTCGACGTCCGGGCGTTGCTCGCGCCGCTGCGCCGCGGACGGGGCGACCCGACCTTCCACATGGAGCTGGAGGGCGCTGAGGGCGGCGAGATCTGGCGCTCGACGCCGACCCCCGACGGCCCCGCCACGCTCGCGATCTCGCGACGCGACGGGGAGGTCCGGGCCCGCGCCTGGGGTCCGGGCGCGCAGTGGGCCGTCGACGGGGTGCCGATGCTGCTGGGTGCCGAGGACGACGACTCCGGGTTCGTCGGCCACCACCCGCTCGTTACCGAGACCCGCCGCCGCATGCCGGGCCTGCGCCTCGGCGGCACCCGCACGGTGTGGGACGTGCTGGTGCCCGCGATCCTCGAGCAGAAGGTCACCGGCACCGAGGCCCGCCGGTCGTGGCGCGAGCTGTGCTGGCGGTTCGGCGAGGACGCCCCGGGCCCCTGCCCGCGCCGGATGAAGCTCCCGCCGACGCCGCGGCGGCTGCGCGAGATCCCCGACTGGGAGTGGCACCGCGCCGGCGTCGACCAGTCGCGGCGCCGGGCGATCCTCGCGTCGGCAACGGTCGCCCACCGCCTGGAGAAGGCCGCCGAGCTGCGCGGCGAGGCCGGGCGCGCGCTGCTGATGAAGATCCCGGGCATCGGCGTGTGGACCGCCGCCGAGGTCGCCCAGCGCTCCTGGGGCGATCCGGACGCCGTGAGCGTCGGCGACTTCCACATCCCCTCGACCGTCGGCTGGGCCCTGGTGGGGCGCAAGCTCGACGACGCCGGGATGCTCGAGGTCCTGGCCTGCTACGCCCCCCAGCGCCAGCGGGCGGTGCGCTACATCGAGGCCTCGGGGTTCCGCCGGCCCCGCTTCGGGCCGCGCTTCTCGCCGAAGGACTACCGGGGCTACTGACCCCGCGTCCCGCTCGGTCGTGACGACGCTTCGGAAATCGAAGCGTCGTCAGGAGTGGTTCCGACCCGGCCGCGACGCGCCCCCGCGACCGTGATCGATGGTGACGACGCTTCGGGAACCGAAGCGTCGTCAGCGAGGGTCTCGACCCGGGGCGGCCCGGACCAGCGACCGGCCGAACGCGACCTCGTCCGGGAGCTCCGTCAGCGGCCACCAGCGCAGGTCCAGCGACTCGTCACTGATCGCCTCGACGGCGCCGGGCGGGGCGTGGGCGACGAAGCGGACGTCGAGGTGGCGGGTGGGGACGCCGAGCGAGCAGGTCAGGGCGTGGATCTCGACGTGGAGGGGCTCGGGGTCGAGGGTCAGGCCCTCGATGCCCGACTCCTCCTCCGCCTCGCGCAGCGCGGCGCCGGCGAGGGTCGTGTCCTCCGGCTCGATGTGCCCGCCGAGCTGGATCCACGCGCCGACCCGGGGGTGCAGGGTCAGCAGCGCTCGCTCGCCCGCGGCGTCGAGGACGAGCGCCGAGGCCGTGAGGTGCCCCGGCGCGCAGGAGCGCGAGCACGCGTCGGGGCGGGCGTCCAGGTAGGACACCAGCCCCAGGCGCACGGACTCCAGCTCGCGCGTCCCGGCCCGCCACCGGCCCAGGACCTCCCGGGCGTCGGCGTGCACGGCGGCCGTCGAGACGGCCGCGCGCGTGGTGGACGCCAGCGTCCGCTCCGTGTCCGTCATCTCTCCACCCACCGGTCGTCGACGGCGAGCCCGCCCCGCGGCGGCGGCTCGGCGGCCGGGTGGCCGATCGCGACGGCGCCGAGGGGCTCCCAGTCGGCGGGCAGGTCGAGCACCTCGCGCACGATCTCCGGCGCGAAGATCGTCGACGACACCCAGCACGACCCCAGCCCCTCGGCGGCCAGGGCGACGAGCAGGCTCCCGACGGCCGCGCCACCCGCGACCGTGAACATCGTGTGCTCGGCCGAGGCCCGGTGGGCGTCGGGGTAGGCGTGCGCGCCCTCGAGGACGAGGAACGGCAGCACGACCTCGGGCGCGGCGCGCAGCAGGTCGCCGCGGGCGACACGGCGCTCGATCGCGTCGGGGGAGAACCCGTCGCCGCGCAGGTCGGCGCGCCACGCCTCGGCCATGGCGTCGAGCAGCCGGGTGCGCAGCTCCGGTGTCGCCACGCGCACGAAGCGCACCGGGCGGGTGTGGTGCGGCGCGGGCGCGGTGAGGCCCGCGGCGCCGGCCCGGCGCAGCGCCTCGGGGTCGACGGGGGTGTCGGCGAACGCCCGCACCGAGCGTCGCGCCGGCACCGCCTCGCGCCGTCCCCGCGCGAGCGCCTCGTCCGTGCCCAGCCAGAAGAGGTCCTCGTCGACCGGGCGCACGAGGTCGCGACCCCGCGCCGCCTCCGACCGCAGGGAGGCGGGCAGGCCGCGCACCACGGCGACGGGCACACCGCCGAGCTTGCCCTTGACCAGGTCGGCGGCCGCGGCGACCTCGTCGGCGACGGCGACCTCGGTGACCACGAGCTCGTTGCCCTGGCTGTCGACCGCGCCGCCGTAGGCGTGCACGACCTCCAGCCCGGCGGCGCCGATCGCGGCGTCGGTCTGCCCGACGCGCCAGGTGCGGCCCATGGTGTCGGTGACGACCACGGCGACGTCGACCCCGAGCCGCTCGCGCAGCGCGGAGCGCAGGGCGGCGGCCGAGGCGTCCGGGTCCTCGGGGAGCAGCGCGACCTCGTCACCGGCGACGTTCGAGGCGTCGATCCCCGCGGCGGCCTGCACGATCCCCAGGGGATTGGCGACGATCTTGGTGCGGCCCTTGGTGGCCAGCAGGCGCACGGTCTCGCGGTCGACGAGCGCGCGGCGCGCGGTGTCGCGCTCGTCGGGATCGCTGGGCACCCGCACGAGGCGGCCCTCGACCTTCGAGAGCACCTTGGACGTCACGACCACCACGTCGCCGTCGGCCAGCGAGCCGGCGAGGGCATCGGCCAGCGCGCCGGCGAGGTCGTCGCCGGGCCGGAACTCCGGCAGGCCGGTGACGCCCCAGAGGGTCAGCCCGTCGGAGGCGTGATCAGCTGCCATCGACGGTCCGGCTCCGCTCCGCTCCGCGCACGCCGGCGAGATCGTAGGCCGCGCGCACCATCGCCGCCGTGGCGTCCGGGTCGGTCATCATCAGCGGCACCTCGCGGACCTCGACACCCGGCACCTCGGCCCCGTCGCCCGGCGCGACGAGCCACCCGTCGAGCAGGCCGCCGGTGGTGCGCGCGCCGTACCAGCGCCCGACGCCCTCGGCGCTGACCGGCACGTCCACCGCCGCCAGGCACGCCTCGGCCATCCCGCGCACCGCGTGCCCGTCGACGATCGGCGACACCCCGACGACCCGGCCGGGCGCGGCGGACAGCGCGGGCCGCATCGCGGGGACGTCGACGATCGTGTGGATGCTGACCACGGGGTTCGACGGCGCCACGAGCACGACGTCGGCGTCCGCGATCGCGGCGAGCGCGGCGGGGCACGCCGTGGCCTGCTCGCGCCCGACCGAGGCGAACGAGTGCGCCGGCAGGGCGGCGCGGTGGCGCACCCACCACTCCTGGAAGTGGATGGCGCGGCGCGATCCGTCGGACGGGTCGTCGACGACGACGTGGGTCTCGATCCGGTCGTCGCTGGCCGGGATGAGCTCGACGCCGGGGGACCAGCGGTCGCACAGCGCGGCGGTGACCTGCGAGAGCGGGTAGCCCGCCCGCAGCATGCGCGTGCGCACGAGGTGGGTGGCGACGTCGCGGTCGCCCAGCCCGAACCAGGTCGGGTCGGCGCCGTAGGCCTCGAGCTCCTCGCGGACCGACCAGGTCTCCTTGGCCCGGCCCCAGCCGCGCTCGGTGTCGATGCCCGCGCCGAGGGTGTACATGCAGGTGTCGAGGTCCGGGCAGACCCGCAGGCCGTGCAGCCAGATGTCGTCGCCGACGTTGACCACCGCGCGGATCGCGTCGCCCGGCGCGGCGGCGGCCAGGACGCCCTGCAGGAACCGGGCGCCGCCGACGCCCCCGACGAGAACGGTGACCTTCACACCGTCCATCGTCCCCCTGGTCGCGCTCAGCCGAGCAGCCGGGCGAACTGCACGTTGCCCAGCCGCGCGAGGGTGCCGTCGCCGCCGACGAGGGCGAAGACCCACTCGGCCGCCGCGAACAGCAGCGCCGAGGCGCCCGGGATCAGGAACAGCAGCAGGATGACCGCGAAGGGGGCGAACGGCGCGATGCGCGCCGCGCCCGCCCGCGTCCCGTAGGGCAGGTAGGGGTCGATGACGCCCCAGCCGTCGAGCCCCGGGATCGGCAGCAGGTTCAGCACGAAGGTGAGGACCTGGATGATCCCCAGGAACGACAGGGCCGCGGCCAGCGGCAGCGGCGGGGCCGTGAGCGCCACGCCGATCGCGATCGCGGCGGCGAGCACGAGGTTGGCCATCGGCCCGGCCAGCGAGACCGCGCTGATCGCCGGCCGCGACCGCAGCGCGCCCCGCTGGATCCACACCGCGCCGCCGGGCAGCGGGATCCCGCCGATGACGAGGAACAGCAGCGGCAGGACGAGCGTGAGCCCGATGTTGGCGTAGCGGCGGATGTCCAGGGTCAGGTAGCCGAGGGCGCGCACCGAGTGGTCGCCGCAGCGGTCCGCGGTCAGCGCGTGGGAGAACTCGTGCAGGCAGAGTGAGACCGCCCACCCGGCGAGGACCAGCAGGACCGTGCCGCCGATCACGGTCCCCCGGGCGGGCACGAGTGTCAGGGCGCCCCCCGCGACGGTGAGCGCGACCAGCACCAGGAAGATGGGGCTGACCGGCGAGCGCAGGCGCGAGACGCGGGATGTCACGCACCCAGTCTCCCCGATCACCGGCCGGCGCCTCGAAGGCGTGGTGACAGCTCATTGCTACGGACAGCGCAGTGACGCTCACCGCACGTGACGACCGCCCGCCGCGACATGCGGCCGGACGTGTCCCCCGGCTTGACCCGGATGAACGACACCGGTGTAATTCCTACGCGATGACACGTCGGTGCGGGGCCGACGCCTCGTCCACTCAGTGGGGGCCGGGGGGAGTCGAGGCGAGGGAGGTGTCCGTGAACGGTGCGGAGAGCGGGTCGGTGGTGCTGGGTAGCGATGCAGTGAGGGCCTTCGGGCCGGTGGGGCAGGCGCCTCTGAGGGACGTCCTCTCGGAGCTGGCGATGGTCACCGAGGACGAGCAGGAGTGGCAGGAGCGCGCCCTGTGCGCGCAGACGGACCCGGAGGCGTTCTTCCCCGAGAAGGGCGGGAGCACCCGGGAGGCCAAGCAGATCTGCAACAGCTGCGACGTCCGCTCGGAGTGCCTCGAGTACGCCCTCGGGCACGACGAGCGCTTCGGGATCTGGGGCGGCCTGTCCGAGCGCGAGCGCCGGCGTCTGAAGCGCCGGGCGTTCGACACGATGGACGCGGTCGACGCCGTCTGACGTCGCCACGGACCCGGCACCGGACAGTCCGTCGGGGGGCCCTACTCTCGGCGGCCGGACCGGTGCAGGGGCGCCCCGCGGGGAGGTCGCCCGAGGGAAGGGCGGCTCGTCGGTGGCTGGAAGCTCGCCCGTCCTCGCGGTGCTGGTGTGCCACGACGGCGAGTTCTGGCTGCCCACCGCCCTCGACTCCCTGGCGCGCCTGACCCGCCGTCCGCGCCGGGTGATCGCCGTCGACACGGGCTCCACCGACGGCACCTCCGGGCTGCTCGCGGAAAGCAACCAGGTGGACGTCGTGCTGCGGATGCCGCACGACACCGGCTTCGCCGAGGCCGTCCACACCGCGGTCGACGACGCCGACCGTCGCTGGGGCCGCCACGCCGACAGGGGCTCCGGCGACTGGCTCTGGGTCCTGCACGACGACGCCGCCCCGGCCCCGGACTGCCTCGAGGTCCTGCTCTCCGTCGCCGACGCCTCGCCGTCGGCCGCCGTGCTCGGCCCCCTGTGCCTCGACTGGGACGAGCCCCGGCTCGTGGTCGAGGCGGGCGTGTCCATCGACGCCTCGGGGTCGCGGCAGACCGGCATCGGGGCCGACGAGCTCGACATGGGCCAGTTCGCGACGAACTCCGAGGTCCTCGCCGTCGGGTCCGCGGGCTCGCTGATGCGCCGCCGTGAGTGGGACGGGCTCGGCGGTTACGACACGGCCCTGGGCCTGCTGCGCGAGGACGTCGACTACGGCTGGCGCGTCAACCGCGCCGGCGGTCTCGTGCTGTGCGCCCCCTCGGCCCGGCTGCGCCACGCCCGGGCGCTCTCCAGCCGCACCCGCCCGCTGGACACCGCCGGCGTCGACCACCGCTACCGCGCCACCGACCGCGCCCACGGTGTCCGGACCTTCCTGGCCAACTGCTCGTCGCCCGCCTTCGTGCTCGGTCTGGCGCGCCTGCCCGTGCTCGCCGTGCTCCGCGCCCTGGGCCTGCTGCTCGTGCGCCGGGCCCGGGCCGCGGGTGCCGAGCTCGCCGGCCTGTCGCGCGTCCTCGGCTCCGGGCCGGGCATCGCCGACCTCGCTGACGCCCGCCGACGGCGCAGCACCGGGGCGACGGCCCTGCCCCGCGAGCTGCGGGGACTCCTGACGAGCCGCACCACGCGGCTGCGCAACGCCGTGCGCGGCGGGCTGACCTCGCTCGTGCGCGGCCGCCTCGCCGACGAGCTCGCGCTCGGGCGGCTGCCCGAGTGGGCGGAGCGGGAGTCGCGCACCGATGGCTCCGCCGCCGACGGCGGTGACGCCGCCCGGCGCCCGGCCGTGGGACCCGGCGCGCTCGCCGTCGGCGCCGCCCTGCCGCGCAGCACCCGCAGCACCCGGCGGACCGCGGGCCTGCGCCGCCCCGGCGAGTCGCTGGCGGTGGCGCTGCCGGGACCCCGCGCCCCGGCCGACGCGGCCCCCGCGAGGCCGGCCCCCACGCCGGCCCCGCGCGCCGAGGGCCGGCCGGGCGCCCCCGGCCAGGACTGGGAGGACCCGCCGACCGCGCCCGGCGAGCGGGTGGTCGTCGTCCCCGTCACCGCGGGACGGGTCGCGCGCGAGCTGCTGCTGGCCCCGCCGCTGCTGCTCGTCGTCGGCCTGACGCTCGTCGCCCTGGTCACGCAGTGGTCCCGGCTGGGCCTCACGCTCGCGGGCGGGCGGATCGCCGAGGTCCCGGGGCTGCGCGAGCTGTGGTCGTCCTACCTGGCGGTCTGGCACCCGGCCGCCGGCGGTACCGGCGCGCCGGCGCCCGCCGCGCTCGCCGTGGTCGGGGTGCTCGGGGGCCCGCTGACGCCGCTGGGCGGACCGCAGGCGGCGGTGTCGCTCCTGCTGCTCGCGGCGCTGCCCCTCGCCGGCCTCTCGGCGTACCTCGCGACGCGCGAGCTCCGGGTCGGCCGGGTCCTGCGCGCGCTCGCCGGCGCCGTCTACGCGCTGCTCGGGATCACGGGCGGCGCGGTGGCACAGGGCCGGCTCGACGGCGTCGTCACCGTGGTGCTGCTGCCGCTCGTGCTCGCCGGCGTCCTCGCCGTGCTGCGCGGGGTGCGCGTCTCCGGGCGCCGCGGCTCCTGGTGGAGCACCGCGGCGGGCACCGCGCTGGCGCTCGCCGTCGTCGGCGCCTTCGCGCCGCTCGTGTACGCGCTCGTGCTCGTCGTCGTGGTCGTCGGCTTCGTGCTCGTGCCCTCGCCGCCGCGGGCGGCCGGGCGCCGGGCGATGGCGCTCGCCGTGATCGTCGTCCTGCCGGTGCTGTTGCTCCTGCCGTGGCCGACGGTGCTGCTCACGGCCCCCGAGATCCTCCTGCACGGCACCGGCGCACCGGTGGCCGAGCGGTTCGCGGGCGCCCTCGACATCCTGTCGCTCGACCCCGGCGGCCCCGGGACGGTCCCGTGGGCGGGCCTGCTGCTCGTCCTCGTCGCGGTCGGTGGCGCGCTGCTGGCGCCCCGCCGGGCCGCGGTGCCGGGGCTCGCGCTCCTGCTGCTCGGAGTCGGCGCCGCGGCGCTCGTCGGCTCGTTCGCGCTGCCGCCGCTCTCGGGCGGCGACGCGCGCCCGGGCTGGACGGGGCCCGCCCTCGCGCTGGCGGCGTGCGGGGCGCTGTGGAGCCTGCTCGCCCAGGTCGCGGCGGCGCGGGCCGAGCCGCTCGGCCAGCTCCTCGGGCGGCGCGAGCGCAGCGGCCGCGCGCCGGACCGTCGCGGCGAGTCCGAGCTGGACCTCGGCGGCGCGGGCTTCGGCGGTCGCCTCTCCGACGCCGCCGAGCGGGTGGGCGCGAGCGCGACGGGCCTCGCGAGCCGGTTCCGGTCGCGCGACCGCGGGGACGACCGCACCGAGCGGGTCCGGGGCGTCGCGGTGCCCGTGCTCGCGCTCGCCGTGGTCGCGCTGGCCGTGGTCACCGTCCTCGGCGGCGGGGCCGGACCGCTGGCCGCCACGCGCCCGGCCACCCTCGCCGCCCCGCTCGTCGACGAGCTCGCGCGCAGCGGCGCCGGCGTCGTCGTCCTCACCCGTGACGCGGACACCACCCGGCGGTCGGGTCCGGCGCTGCCCCGCTACGGCGACGACGACTTCGCCCCGGTCGGCGCCGCGCCCGCTCGACTGCAGCGCGACGTGCGCGCGCTGCTCTCCGGCGACCCGGCCACCGTGCAGGCCGGCGTGGCGGAGCTCGCCACGGCCGGGACCGGCGTCGTGGTGCTGCCCGACGAGCAGACCGCCCGTTCGGTGCGCACCTCGGCCGGGCCCCTGCTCGCCGACGCCCCGCCAGCCTCCGACGGGCGGCCCGTCGCCCGGGTCGCGCTCCCGGTGGGCGGCGCGGTGCTGCTCGAGCCGCCGGTCTCGGACGACGCCACCGAGGCCCGCGCGGCCCCGCGGCGTCCCGCAGGCCTCACGCCGGTGCCGTCGGACCTGCCGACCGTCGGCGTGCGCGTCTCGCCGGGCGCCGACCGCCGGCTGCTCGTGGTGGCCGCCGAGCTGGAGTCGGGGTGGACCGCGACGGTCGGCGGCGCGCCCGTGGCCGTCGTCCCGGCCTGGGGCCACCTCGTCGGCGTGCCCGTCGGGGACGCCGGCGGCCCCGTGGTCGTCGGGCGCGACGACACCGCCCGGCTGCTGCTCCTGCTCCTGCAGCTGGCGCTCGTGCTGTTCACGGCGCTCTCGGCCCTGCCGTCGCGGACCCGTCTCGACTAGCAGCGCTGCGATGGGCGGTGTCGGGGGTCACCCCTAGGGTCACGACCGTGTTCGACCACCTCGGTTTCCCCAGCAGCGACGTCGAGACCTCCGTCGCCTTCTACACCGCCGCCTTCGCCCCGCTCGGCATGGCGGTGGCCGTCCGGATCCCCACCGGCCCGCCCGGTGCCCCGGAGGTGGTCGGCCTGTCGGCGGGCGGCGGCCACGCCGGCTTCTGGCTCGCCCCGGGTGCCGCGGTCGAGCAGGAGCTGCACGTCGCGTTCGCGGCCCCGGACCGCGCGGCGGTGGACGCGGTGCACGAGGCGGCCGTGGCGCACGGCGCCGAGGTGCTCCACGCGCCGAGGATCTTCCCCGAGTACCACCCGGGCTACTACGCCGTCTTCCTGCGCGACCCCGACGGCCACAACGTCGAAGCCGTCCACCACACCTTCTAGCCCTACTCCTCGCCGGCGATGGTGTCGGGCTCGACGCCCAGGTAGCCCGCCACCTGCTCGACGAGCACGTCGTGCAGCAGGTCGGCGAGGTCCTCGCCGTCGAGCGCGCGCGCCTCGAGCGGGCGGCGGTAGAGCACGATGCGGGCGCGGGTCACCGCGCCGCGGCGGTCCATGCCCGCGGGGACGAGGCGCGCGAGCGGCACCTCGCCGTCGCCGAGCACCGCGTCGTCCTCCACCGGCGAGCGCTCGGAGCCCGACGGCACCTCCGGGACGTCGTCCACAGCCACGTCGAGATCCGCGAGCTCGGCGCTCCAGCGCTCCTCGATCGGCTCGAGGGCCTCGAGCACCAGGGCGTCGAACCGCTCGGCACGCGTGCGGGCGGCGGGGGAGCCGGACGGGTAGAGCGGCATCCGCAGGCCGCGTCCCCGCCGGTCACGGCGCCGGCGGCGCGCTCCGGACGACGGGGTGGGGCCCCGACGGCTCGCGCTCCTCGTCACGTGCCGGAGCCTACGCGGGCCTCACCCCCACGGGGCCGACGCGCCCCGCGCGCCTGCACGATCAATGCGGGCGACCGGGCTATCGTTCGGTCCGTGCGAGGAGTACGGAAGTGCTCACGGACCGGGTGTGGTCACGCGGCCGTGGCCACCCTGACCTATGTCTATTCGGACTCGACTGCCGTGGTCGGGCCGCTGGCGACGAGCGCCGAACCGCACTCCTACGACCTCTGCGAGCGACACGCCGTGCGTCTGACCGCCCCCCGCGGATGGGAGGTCGTCCGGTACGAGGGCGAGTTCCCGGCCGAGCCCTCCGCCGACGACCTCACCGCCCTCGCCGAGGCGGTCCGCGAGGCCGGGCGGGCCGACCGCCCGCTGGGGGAGACCCGCGACGGACGCACGCGGATCACCGCGGGCCGCGGTGCGGCCGCCGCCTCGGGATCGGGCGCGGCCCTGTCCCCGGGGCCCCCGGCCGCCATGCCGCCGGGCCTCGCGGCGGGCATGCCCGCCGGCTCCACGGGCCGGCGCGGCCACCTCCGGGTCCTGCCCGACCCCGCCGGCTCCTGAGGATCTCTCCCGCGCGTCGCGGATCGGCGCACCGTTCGGCGGACGTGCCCGCCCGGCGGGCGCAGCTCCCCGGCCCCGGCCGATAGGCTCAGGGGGTGGCCACTGCAGCGGACACGACCCCGGACCGCGCCCAGGTGATCGACCAGGTCGTCAAGGCCTACGACATCCGCGGTCTCGTGGGCTCCCAGCTCGACGAGACCTTCGTCCGTGACGTGGGCTCGGCCTTCGCGCGCGTCCTGCTCGACGAGCAGGCGGACGGCACCGGCTCGGGCCTCGGCAACGGCGGGGCGGTCGTCGTCGCGCACGACATGCGCGAGTCCTCCCCGGGGCTGGCGGAGGCGTTCGCCGACGGCGTCACGGCGCTCGGGGTCGACGTCGTCCACATCGGCCTGGCCAGCACGGACATGATGTATTACGCGTCCGGCGCGCTCGAGATGCCCGGTGCCATGTTCACCGCGAGCCACAACCCGGCGACCTACAACGGCATCAAGCTCTGCCGGGCCGGGGCGTCGCCCGTCGGGCAGGACACCGGGCTCGACGAGATCGCCGCGCTGCTCGACCGCGGCGCCGGCGCGGTGCCGGGGGCCGACACGCGCGGCACGGTCAGCCACCGCGACATGCTCGCCGACTACGCGGCCTTCCTGCGCTCGCTGGTCGACCTCTCGGGCCTCCGCCCGATGTCGCTCGTCGTCGACGCGGGCAACGGTATGGCCGGCTACACGGTGCCCGCGGTGATGGATCCGCTGCCGCTGGAGATCGAGCCGCTGTACTTCGAGCTCGACGGCTCGTTCCCCAACCACGAGGCGAACCCGCTGGACCCGGACAACCTCGTCGACCTCCAGCGCAAGGTCGTCACCCTCGGCCGCGTCGACGCCGGGCTCGCCTTCGACGGCGACGCCGACCGCGTCTTCCTGGTCGACGAGAAGGGCGACGCGGTGAGCCCCAGCGCGATCACCGCGCTCGTGGCGACGCGGGAGCTCGCCAAGCACCCGGGGTCGACCGTCATCCACAACCTCATCACCTCGCGCGCGGTCCCCGAGATCATCAGCGAGGCCGGCGGCACGCCCGAACGCAGCCGCGTGGGCCACTCGTTCATCAAGGCGACGATGGCCGACACCGGCGCGGTCTTCGGCGGCGAGCACTCGGCGCACTACTACTTCCGCGACTTCTGGAACGCCGACTCGGGGATGCTCGCCGCCCTGCACGTGCTGGCCGCGCTGGGGGAGCAGGACAAGCCGCTGTCCGAGCTGATGGCCCGGTACGACCGCTACGCCGCCTCCGGCGAGATCAACTCGAAGGTCTCCGACGCCGCCGCCGTGATGGCGGAGGTGGAGCAGGACTTCGGGGCCCGGGACGGCGTCACCACCGACGACCTCGACGGCCTCACCGTCGTGCTGCCCGACAACAGCTGGTTCAACCTGCGCCCGTCGAACACCGAGCCGCTGCTGCGGCTCAACGTCGAGGCCGCCGACGACGACGCCGTCGCCGCGCTGCGCGACGAGGTCCTCGCGCTCGTGCGCGGCTGATCCGGACTTCAGAGGAGACCCCGAATGCCGCTCGGCCTGGACCCCGACCTGCTCGACATCCTGGCGTGCCCCGCGCCCGACCACGGCACGCTGCGCCCCGGGACGCCCGACGACCCCGAGGCCGCCGCCCTGACCTGCACGTCGTGCGACCGGCGCTACCCGGTCACCGACGGCATCCCTGTCCTGCTGTTGTCCGAGGCGACCGGGGGACCGGCCACCGCAGTGCAGGGGTGAGCGCGTGCTCGACGACGCCCTCCTCTCCGACGAGCCGCGCCTGCTCGCCGCCGACCACGACGGGGTGCTGCGCGCGGTGGCGACCGCGGGCGCCCAGGTGCGCGCGACGTGGGCGGCCGCCCGCGACGTCGGGGTGCCCGACGAGCTCGCCGGCCTGCGCCCGCGCGCGCTGATCCTGCTGACCCGCCCGGGCACCACCGAGTCCGCGTGCCGCCTGCTCGCCGCGCTCCTGACACCCACGGCCCCGCTCCCGGTGATCGTCACCGGGGTGGCGCCGCCGTGGCTCGGGCCGCTCGACGTCGTCGTGGCCACCCACCGCGGGCGCGAGGGCGACCCGGTCGAGGCGGACGTGGCCGAGTCCGTGCACCGCGCCGTGCGCCGCGGGGCCCACGTCGTGCTCGCCGGCCCGGGCGAGGGGCCCGCGGCCGCCGCGGGCGCGGGCCGGGCCCTCGCCGTCGTGCCCCGGATGACGCTCGGCGTGCCGGGGGAGGACCTCGACGGCCTCGACACCGCGACGGTCCTGGCCACCGGCCTCGCCGTGGCCCGGTCGCTGGAGCTGCTCGACCTCGACCTCGACGTGCTCGCCGACCGGCTCGACGCCGAGGCGGAGCGCGACGGCCCGCGCGGCGAGGCGTTCGTCAACCCGGCGAAGAGCCTCGCGCTGCGCCTGGCCGAGCGCACGCCGCTGCTGTGGGGCGCCGACCCGGTCGCCGCCCTGCTCGCCGGGTACGGCGCGACGGTGCTGGCCACGCACGCCGGGGTCGTCGCCCAGGCCACCTCGGTGGCGGCCGCGACCACCCAGCCGGCGCTGCGGGCCCGGCTGCAGGAGACCTCCGGGGAGGCGTCGATCTTCGCCGACCCCTTCGACGACCCGTCCCCGGCGGCCCCGCCGCCGCGGCTGGTGCTGCTCGCCGCCCGCGAGGACCTCGCGGTGCGGCGGCTGGTCGCCGACGTCGGTGCCCGACACCCGGGAGCCGACGTCCTGGAGATCGACGACGTCGACCTGGCCGGCGAGGGCCCCGTCGCGGACGCGCTGCGCGCGGCCGTGCTGGCCACCCGGCTCGACTTCACCGCGGTGTACCTCGGCCTCGCGCTCGGCGCGCGGGTGCCGGGCGTCCACACCGGCTGAGTCGCGTCACGTCCCCCGTCCCGACCAGAGAGGCATGTCCGTGGAGACCCTCAGGGGCAGCGTGCGCACGTACGCGTGGGGTTCCCGCACGCACCTCGCCGAGCTGCTCGGCGAGGAGGTCCCCTCGCCCCACCCGCAGGCCGAGCTGTGGCTCGGCGCGCACCGCGACGAGCCGTCGCAGCTGACCGGCCGCGGGACGAACCTCGCCGACGCGCTGGCCGACGACCCGGCGGCCGGGCTCGGCCCGGGGCGCCGCGAGCGGTGGTCCGACCGGCTGCCCTACCTGCTCAAGGTGCTCGCCGCCGAGGAGCCGCTGAGCCTGCAGGCCCACCCCTCGGCGGAACAGGCGGCCGCCGGCTGGGCCCGCGAGGAGGCCGCGGGCATTCCCCGCACGGCCGCCGAGCGCAACTACCCCGACCCGCTGCCCAAGCCCGAGCTGCTGTGCGCGCTCACCGAGTTCCACGCCCTCGCCGGGTTCCGGGAGGCCGCGACGACCGTGCGCCTGCTGAAGGCCCTCGATGTGCGCGCGCTCGAGCACCACGCGGGCCTGCTCGCCGCCCAGCCCGACGCCGACGGCCTGCGCGCGGTGTTCACCACCTGGATCACGCTGCCCCAGCGGGCGGTCGACGAGCTGGTGCCCGCGCTGCTCGACGGCTGCGTCGCCCACGTCCGCGCCCGCGGCGAGTTCACCGGCGAGGCGCGGACCCTGCTCGACCTCGGCGAGCGCTACCCCGGCGACGCCGGGGTGCTCGCGGCGCTGCTGCTCAATCGAGTGACGCTCGCGCCGGGGGAGTGCCTCTACCAGCCGGCGGGCTCGCCGCACTCCTACCTGTCGGGCGCCGGCGTCGAGCTGATGGCCAACTCCGACAACGTCCTGCGCTGCGGGCTGACCCCGAAGCACGTCGACGTGCCCGAGCTGCTGCGGGTGCTCGACTTCGCGCCCGGCATGCCGACGCTGCTGCGCGGCGAGGGCAAGGGCCCCGTCACCCGCTACGCGCCGTCGGAGTTCTTCACCCTCGCCCGCTGTGACTTCGAGGAGGGGCACGTCGACGAGGGGGCCCTCGACGAGGCGCAGCCCGAACCCGCCGACCTCGGCCTGGAGGGGCCGCGGATCGTCGTCACCGTGCGCGGCACGGTGCGGCTGCGCACGGCGTTCGGGCGCTGCCACGAGGTGTCCCAGGGCGCCGCGGCCTGGATCCCGGCGTGCGACGGCCCGGTGACGATCGCTCCGGTCGACGGCCCGGCGCTGGCGTTCGCGGCGGCGGACGGTCTCGAGACCCGCGGGGGCTAGCCTTCACGGCGAACCCACACCCGGTCCGGTCCATCCCCTGGAGGCACCCCGTGTCCGCATCCGGAGGCGGCAAGGCGATCGTCGCCGCGCTCGCGGCCAACGCCGGCATCGCCATCGCCAAGTTCGTCGGCTTCGCGATCACCGGCTCGTCCTCGATGCTCGCCGAGGGTGTGCACTCGGTGGCCGACACGAGCAACCAGGGGCTCCTGCTGTTCGGACGCCGGCGCGCACGGCGCGAGGCCGACCGGGCGCACCCCTTCGGCTACGGGCGCGACCGCTTCTTCTACTCGTTCATCGTGGCGCTGCTGATCTTCAGCCTCGGCTCGGTGTTCGCCCTGTACGAGGGCATCCACAAGCTCACGGCGGGCTCCGAGGACCTCACCAGCCCGTTCGTCGCCGTGGCCATCCTCGTCGTCGCGATCGCCCTGGAGACCTACAGCTTCCGCACCGCCATCAAGGAGTCGCGGGAGCTCAAGGGCGACCAGTCGTGGTGGGGCTTCATCCGCACCTCGGTCAACCCCGAGCTGCCCGTCGTCCTCCTCGAGGACCTCGGGGCCCTCATCGGCCTGGTCCTGGCCCTCGCGGGCGTCGGGCTGTCCGTCCTGACCGGCAACGTCGTCTTCGACGCGATCGGGACGATCTGCATCGGTGTCCTGCTGGGCGTCATCGCGGTCATCCTCATCGTCGAGACGAAGAGCCTGCTCATCGGCGAGGGCGCGTCGCCGCCGCTGGTCCGCACGATCACCGGCGCGCTGGTCGGCGGGCCCGTCGAGCGGGTGATCCACCTGCGCACCCAGTACCTCGGCCCCGAGGAGCTGCTGGTCGCCGCCAAGATCGCCGTCTCGTCGTCGCTGCCGACCGAGACGGTCGCCGAGGCGATCGACCACGCCGAGGCGCGCCTGCGCGACGCGGTGCCGGAGGCCCGGCTGATCTACCTCGAGCCCGACCTCGATCGTCCCGACGGTTCACCGGTCGGCGAGGCACTCGACCCCACGCCGGACCGCGCGGGCTGACCGGCCGAGCCGCTGCGTCCCCCCGGCGCAGCGATGTGAACTCGCCGTCACGGATCTGGTCGTCTCCGTCGTCATACCGGGGGTCTGCGGGCGTAGGGTGCCGCCGACCACGGACGGACCGGTCGGACCTTCAGGAGTGCCCATGACGTCGACCCAGCCGCAAGGCGGGCTCTTCCGGACCAAGTCGGTGGAACAGTCCATCGCCGACACCGACGAGCCGGGCAGCAAGCTCCGCCGCGAGCTCGGCGCCTTCGACCTCACCGTCTTCGGCGTCGCGGTGCTCATCGGCGCCGGCATCTTCACCATCACCGCGCGCGTCGCCGGGGACATCACCGGCCCGGCCATCGCGATCTCGTTCGTCATCGCCGCGATCGCCTGCGGGTTCGCGGGCCTCTGCTACGCCGAGTTCGCCTCGACGGTGCCGGTGGCGGGCAGTGCCTACACGTTCTCCTACGCCACGTTCGGCGAGTTCATCGCCTGGATCATCGGCTGGGACCTCATCCTCGAGTACGCCCTCGGCGCCGCCGTCGTGTCGAAGAGCTGGGCGCAGTACCTGGGCGAGCTGTTCGGGGGCAGCAGCACCGCGGCCTCCCTGGAGCTGGGCCCGGTGACGTTCGACTGGGGCGCGGTGCTGGTCATCGGCGCCCTCACGGTCGTCCTCGTGCTGGGCATCAAGCTCTCGAGCCGGGTCTCGACGATCATCACCTCGATCAAGGTGCTCGTGGTGCTGCTCGTCATCGTGGTCGGGCTCTTCTACGTCCAGGCCGCGAACTACACCCCGTTCATCCCGCCGCCCGGCGGCGAGCAGGAGAGCGGTGGCGGCGCCGACGCGTCGCTGCTGTCGCTGATCGCGGGCAGCGAGGGGTCGACCTTCGGCATCTACGGCCTGCTGGCCGGCGCGTCCCTGGTCTTCTTCGCCTTCATCGGCTTCGACGCGGTGTCCACCACCGCGGAGGAGACCAAGAACCCGCAGAAGGACCTGCCCCGCGGGATCCTCGGCTCGCTCGGCGTCGTCACCGTCCTCTACGTCGCCGTCTCGCTCGTGCTCGTGGGCATGGTCAACTACACCCAGCTCGCGACGCCCCCCGGCAGCGAGGAGAGCGCCACGCTGGCGACCGCGTTCACGCTGGTCGGTGCCAACTGGGCGTCCACGATCATCTCCGTCGGCGCCCTCGCCGGGCTGACCACCGTGGTCATGGTGCTCATGCTCGGGCAGAGCCGGGTGTTCTACGCGATGAGCCGCGACGGGCTGCTCCCGCGCAACCTCGCGCGGACGGGCTCCCGCGGCACCCCGGTGACGATCACGATCATCATCGGTGCGCTCTGCGCCGTGCTGGCCGGCTTCTTCCCGATCGACGAGCTCGAGTCGATGGTCAACATCGGCACGCTGTTCGCCTTCATCCTGGTCGCGGTCGGGACGGTCTACCTGCGGCGCAACCGGCCCGACCTGCACCGGACCTTCACGGTCAAGGCCCTGCCGCTGGTGGCCACGCTCGCGGTGCTCAGCTGCCTCTGGCTGATGCTGAACCTGACCGTCGAGACCTGGATCCGGTTCATCGTCTGGATGGTCCTCGGCGTCGTGATCTACTTCGCCTACTCCCGCCGGAACTCCGTGCTCGGCAAGCGGGAGCGCGGGGAGGAGTCCTCGGTCACCAACCCGGGCGGCCCGGCAGGCCCGGCCGCGCGGCCGACCGAACCCGGCTGATCGGTACGGTCCCGCCGGTCGTCGTCACGACCGGCGGGGCCGTCGTCGTCCACCCGGCGGCGGTGGCCCCGGCACCCGGTCGTGCGATGAGATGGAGGGCCGCGGGAACGGACCGGGCGGCGCCCCCGGGCTGGTCGTGAGCCGTGCCGGCCGTGGGCCGGGCCGCGCCGTCGGACGAGGAAGGTGACGAGGTGGACGTCGGACACGAGCTCGACGAGCTGATCGACCTGATCGACCGCCTCCGCCGCGACGTCGCCGACGTCGGCGGACCCCGTCCGGACCCCGGCGTCGCCGGACCGGGCGCCGGGGCCGCCGAGAACCGCTCGATCGCGGGCGCCCGCGCCGCGCTGGCCCGCGAGCAGGCGCAGCGCGTCCGGGAAGGGCTCGCCGAGGTCCGCGAGCGGACACGGACCCTCGCGGAGGTGAACCGTGCGGGCCAGGCCCGGCGGGCCGTGCAGGGACGCGCGACGGCGACCGGGACGGATCCGGCGCCACCCGCCGTCGCCGCGGCCCCCATGGACGCGCTGCGTGCGGCCGCCCGCAACCTGGGGAACGTCACCGACGCCCAGGGGCTGGCCGAGCGCGTGGTCGCGGGTGCCCTGACGTCCGTCCCCGGGGCGGAGCGCGCCGCCCTCCACATCGCACCGCCCGCCGGCGCGACGTCGGTGCGGGCGGCGAGCGACACCGTCGCCGAGGAGCTCGAGGCGGCGCAGACGGCCGCCGGCGAGGGTCCCGGCATCGAGGTCCTCGAGAGCGGTGGGCGCGTCCACGTCCCGGACACCGCGGGTGAGACCCGCTGGCCGGACGTCATCGCCCGGGCCCGCGAGGCCGGGGTGGGCGCCGTGCTCGCCCTCGACGTCTCGTGCGCGGCCGTGCGCGGCGCGCTGGTGCTCTACGCCGCGCGGGCGGAGGCCTTCGGCGGCGCGAGCCGGGCGACGGCGGCGCTCTTCACCGACTACGTCGCGGTGGCGCTGGCCGCGCAGACCCGGATCGACGCCATGACGAACGCCCTCTCCAGCCGGGACCTCATCGGGCAGGCCAAGGGCATCCTCATGGCGCGCCAGGGGCTCGACGCGGACGGGGCCTTCGCCCTCCTCGCCCAGTCGTCGCAGCAGCGCAACGTCAAGCTCGTCCAGGTGGCCCGGGAGCTGGTCGGCGACGCCCTCGGGGGCTGACGCTCAGGGTGCGTCCGCCGGGCCCCCGCCACGGTCCTCCGAGTCGTCGGACTCCCCGGAGCCGAGGAGCCGTCGACTCTGGTCGCGCTCCCGCGCGGCGAACTCGCGTGCCTCCTGCGCCGCACCTCGCAGCCGGTCCGCGGCGTGCGGGCGCAGGCGGGCGGAGTCCTCGTAGGTGCGGGCCACCCGCTCCTCGGAGTCCGCGATCTCGCCCGCCAGACGCCCGATCCGCGTGGTGAGCTCGGAGGCGCGCCCGCGCACGCGCTCGAGGGCGTCGGCACTCTCGTCCGACCCGGAGGGCTCCGCGGGGGTGTCCTTCTCGGCCATGGACTCCTCCTCGGGACCCGGATCCGGGCGCGGGTCGTGACGTCGTCGCTACGATCGCACGACCGACCCGTGGACCGCCCGGCCTGCAGGTCGCCGCACCCCGCCGTCGGCGACGGCGGCGGTGCCGCAGCCGGGAGGTGGGCCGTGGCGGACGAGGGGCCGGTGGGGGTCCTGGTCGGGGTCGGCGCCTCGGCCGGCGGCGTCGAGGCGCTGCTCGCGCTGGTCGCCGGGCTCGACGAGGACCTGCCGGCCGCCCTGTTCGTGGTGCTCCACCAGGCGGCGGCCGCGCCGACGGTGCTGGCGGGGCTCCTGGCCAGGCGGTGCCGGCTCCCGGTCGACAGCGCGCGCGACGGCGCCCCGGTGCGGCCCGGCCGCGTGGTCGTGGCCCGGCCGGACCACCACCTGCTGGTCCGGGACGGGCAGGTCGTCCTGGGCCGCGGACCCCGGGAGGACGGGCACCGCCCGGGCGTCGACGCCCTGTTCCGCTCTCTCGCCCGGGAGGCCGGGCCCGGGGCCGTCGGGGTCGTGCTGAGCGGGATGCTCGACGACGGGGCCGCGGGGATGCTGGAGATCGTCCGGCACGGCGGGAGCGCCGTCGTGCAGGAGCCCACCGAGGCGGGCCACGACTCGATGCCGCGCGCGGCGCTCGCCCGGGTCCCGACGGCGCTCGTGACGCCGGCGCACGCCGTCGGCGCCGCCCTGCGCGAGATCGTCGCGTCGGAGCCCTCCGCGGGGGCCGTGCCCGCCGGTGGCCTGCGTAGCCTGCTCGCCGGGGACGCCCGCCGCCGCGGGCCCGAGGAGAGCGGGAGCGGACGGCCGTGAGCGAGGACGACGACGCCGGGCTCGAGACCCTGCTCGACTTCATCAAGGAGAGCCGCGGCTTCGACTTCACCGGCTACAAGCGCTCCAGCCTGCAGCGCCGCGTCGAGCGCCGGATGCAGGAGGTCGGGATGGCGACCTTCGGCGAGTACCTGGACCGCCTACAGGTCGACCAGGACGAGTTCACGCAGCTGTTCAACACCGTCCTGATCAACGTCACCGGGTTCTTCCGGGACCCCGAGGCGTGGCGGGAGCTCCAGAACGAGATCCTGCCCAAGCTCCTGGCGCCGAAGACACGGGGCGAGCCCATCCGGGTCTGGTCGGCCGGCTGCGCCAGCGGCGAGGAGGCCTACGGGCTGGCGATCCTGCTCGCCGAGGCCGTCGGCCCCGAGGAGTTCGGCCGGCGCGTCAAGGTCTACGCCACCGACGTCGACGAGGACGCCCTGGCCACGGCACGCCAGGCCACCTACACCGACAAGGAGCTGCAGGCCGTCCCCGAGGAGTGGCGCGAGCGCTACTTCGAGCGCCACGGGTCGCGCGCGACGTTCCGCGGGGACCTGCGCCACAACGTCATCTTCGGGCGCAACGACCTGGTGCAGGACGCGCCGATCGGCCGGCTGGATCTGCTCGTCTGCCGCAACACCCTGATGTACCTCAACGCCGAGACGCAGGCGCAGGTCCTGCGCCGGTTCCACTTCGCCCTCGGCCCCGCCGGGGCGCTGTTCCTCGGCAAGGCCGAGATGCTGCTCAGCCACAGCCGGCTGTTCCTGCCCGTCGACCTCAAGCGGCGGTTCTTCCGCAAGGCCGACCACGGGGATCCCGCGGCCCGCCCGGCCCACGCCGACGGCCGGCGGGACGGCGCCGGCTCCGCGGTGGACGCCCGCCTCGAGGACGAGACGCTGCTGGTCAGCCCGTTGGCCACCATCGTGGTCAACGCCGACGAGGTCGTCGAGAAGGCCAACCAGCGGGCCGAGGCCCAGCTCGGGGTGTCGGCCCGCGAGATCGGCCGACGGTTCACCGAGCTCGACCTCTGCCAGCGCATCACCGGGCTGCGGGCGTCGTTCGAGGACGTCCGGCGCCACCACACCTCGCTGTGGCAGCACGACGCCGAGTTCTCCCGCTCGGCCACCGAGACGCTGTACTTCGACATCCAGGTCGCCCCCCTCGAGCCGGACGAGAGCGGCCGCGTCGCGGTGGCGATCTTCTTCTCCGACGTCACCCGCTACCGGCGGATGACCGGCGAGCTCCAGTCGGCGCACCGGCAGGTCGAGACCGCCTACGAAGAGCTCCAGTCGACGGTCGAGGAGCTGGAGACCACGAACGAGGAGCTCCAGTCGACGGTCGAGGAGCTGGAGACGACCAACGAGGAGCTCCAGTCGACGGTCGAGGAGCTGGAGACGACCAACGAGGAGCTCCAGTCCACGAACGACGAGCTGCAGTCGATGAACGACGAGCTCCGTCAGCGCGGCACGCAGCTCGACGAGGCGAACGACTTCCTCGAGTCGGTGCTGGGCAGCCTGCGCACCGCCGTCGTCGTGGTCGACACCGAGCTGATCGTCCAGGCCTGGAACGCCCGCGCCGACGACCTCTGGGGCCTGCGGTCGGAGGAGACCGTGGGGCAGCACCTGCTCAACCTCGACATCGGCCTGCCCACCGAGCGCCTGCGCCCGCTGGTCCGCCAGGCCCTCGGCGGTGACGGCCCGCCGGAGCAACCGCTGCGCGTCGAGGCGATCAACCGGCGCGGCCGCACCGTGCAGCTCGCGGTCTCCGCCTCGCCGCTGACCCTGCGCCACCGCGGGCCCACCGGGGCGATCGTGCTCATGGACCAGGTCGACGGGCACGGGAACGGTCGGGAGCCGCCGCCGTGAGCGACGGGCCCCGCGACGACACGGGGGGCGCGGACAGGGCGCGTCGGGAGGAGCTGGCCGACGAGCGGGACGCCCGCGCCACGGACCGCGACGCGGCCGCCGACCGCCGTGAGGTCGCGGCCGACGCCCGCGAGGCCGGCGCCGACGCCCGCGAGGGCACCGCCGACGCCCGCGAGCACACGGCCGACGAGCGCGAGGGCCGGCTCGACGACCTGGCCCGCGCGTTCCGGTTCGACACCCCCGGACTCCTGGACCGCGCGGGCGAGGCCGTCGAGCGCACGGCCGAGACGACCGAGCGGTCCCGCGAGCGGGTCGAGCGCTCCCGGGCGGCGCTGCAGCGCTCGCGGGAGCTGGTCGACCGCGAGCAGCGCGAGATCGACGACGAGGGCGCCGCCTCCGAACGTCGGCTGCGGGACGACCCGGGGACGCCGGAGCCCTGAGGGTGTCCGTGTCCCCGGGACCCCCGTGTCAGGCCTTCGCCGGCGCCTGGTGACCCGCGAACTTCTCCCGCAGCGTCTTCTTCGAGAACTTGCCGGTGGAGGTCTTGGGCACCTCGTCGATGAACACCACGTCGTCGGGCACCTGCCACTTGGCGACGCGCGAGGCGATGTGCTCGAGCACCGCCTCCCGGGTGAGCTCGACGCCCTGCTTGGGGACGACGCAGGCCAGCGGACGCTCCGACCACTTCTCGTCCGGGATCGCGATGACCGCGGCCTCGGCGACGCCCTCGAGGGACATGATCTCGTTCTCGAGGTCGACCGACGAGATCCACTCGCCACCGGACTTCACGAGGTCCTTGGTGCGGTCGACGAGCTTCACGTACCCGTAGCGGTCGATCACCGCGACGTCACCGGTCTTGAGCCAGCCGTCCTCGGTGTACTGCTTGCCGCCGTCCTCGTTGCGGTAGTAGGACGCCGCGATCCAGGGCCCGGCGGCCTGGAGCTCGCCGGAGGTCTCGCCGTCCCACGGGAGCACCTCGCCGGAGTCCGGGTCGCAGATGCGCAGGTCGACCAGCGGCGCGGGCGTGCCCGCCATCGCGCGCACGTCGGCGAGCTCGTCGTCGGAGAGACCGTCGTGGACCGTCTTGAGGACCCCGGTGGTGGCGATCGGGCTGGTCTCGGTCATGCCCCAGGCCTGGGTGATCGGCAGGCCGATCTTGTGGCGCCACGCCTCGGACAGCGACTTCGGCACCGCGGACCCGCCGCAGAGCAGCAGGCGCAGGTCGGGCAGATCGCCCTCGGAGAGCTCGGGCAGCACGCCCATCCAGATCGTCGGGACGCCCGCGGTGACCGTGACGTGGTGGTCGCGCAGGATGCCGGCGATGGCCTTCGGGGTCATGTTCGGGCCGGGCATGACCAGCGACGAGCCGGCGAACACCGCCGCGTACGGCGTGCCCCAGGCGTTGGCGTGGAACATCGGCACGATCGGCAGCAGGACGTCGCGCTCGACGAGCCCGGCGACGTCGGCCATGAGCACGGCGATCGAGTGCAGCACCGTCGAGCGGTGCGAGTAGACGACGCCCTTGGGGTTGCCGGTGGTGCCCGACGTGTAGCACATGGCCGCGGCCTGGTTCTCGTCCGCGATCTCGAAGCGGCCCTCGTGGGGCTCGACGGACTCGAGCAGGGCGTCGTAGTCGGAGATGCGCTCGTCGTCGGGGATGGCGACGTCGGCGCCGTCGTCGATGACGATGACCTTGCGGACGGTCGTCATCTCGTCGACGTGCGGCCAGAACTGCGGGAACAGCGATCGGTCGACGAAGACGACCTCGTCCTCGGCGTGGTTCGCGATGTAGATCAGCTGCTCGGTGAACAGCCGGATGTTGAGGGTGTGCAGCACGCGCCCGCTGCACGGCACCGCGAAGTAGAGCTCGAGGTGGGCCGGGCTGTTCCAGCAGAAGGTGCCGACGCGGCCCTCGGGGGAGACACCGAGGGCGTCGATCGCGGCGGCGGCGCGGCGGACCCGGACGGCCCAGGACGCGTAGTCGCTGCGGTGCACCGTGCCGCCCGCACCCACGCCGGTGATCGGCTTGTGGCCGAAGATCTGCTCCGCACGATGGAAGACGTGGGGCAGGGCGAGGGGGTAGTCCTGCATCTGACCGAGCACTGGCGGGGCCTCCCTGAACGGTGTAACTGCCGTCACTCATCCTACGGCGATCCCGACCGGTATCGCCCCCTCGTCGGGATCGGCCGACAACTGATCACCATGTGTGCCGGGACGTGTGACCCGGGTGACCCGCTCGGCGGCGCGGCGGTTGCGACCTGCGCGAACGCCGGTCACCGTACGGACGGTCGGCGCTGGACCGGGTCGCCCCCGGCTCGTCGCGGTTGACCGGGTATGGGGCCTGTGCTGGACTTGGTGCACGGCATCGATCGCACACCTCGTGCGAACGGGAGCTGCCGAGTGGCGCTGCAACGGACGGTTCTCTAGTCCGCCACGCTCGGTAGTGGTCCGTACCTTCGCAAGGGCGCCTGCGGATGGTGATGAAGCGTGTTCTGAGTCCTCGTGCCCCCGGCGTGCCGTCCTCCCGCCCGCGCGACAGCGAGCGACGGCGACACACCGGACGTCCACGGACCCGGCACCGTTTCGCACGGTCCAACGATCACCGACCAGAGGGAGTCATGACGAACGCAGTAGGCACCGTCGACCAGAAGCACGACACGCGCAACGGCATCGATTTCGCCGTCGCCGATCTCGGCGAGGCCGACTTCGGGCGCCGCGAGATCCGCCTGGCGGAGCACGAGATGCCGGGCCTGATGGCCCTGCGCCGCGAGTACTCCGAGGCCAAGCCGCTCCACGGCGCCCGGATCTCCGGCTCGCTGCACATGACGGTGCAGACCGCCGTCCTGATCGAGACCCTCGTCGAGCTGGGCGCGGAGGTCCGCTGGGCCTCCTGCAACATCTTCTCCACGCAGGACCACGCCGCCGCCGCGGTCGTCGTCGGCCCCCACGGGACCGCCGAGAAGCCGCAGGGCATCTCCTGCTTCGCCTGGAAGGGCGAGTCGCTGGAGGAGTACTGGTGGTGCGCCGAGCAGATGCTCGCGTGGAAGGACTCCGAGACCCGCGGCCCGAACATGATCCTGGACGACGGTGGCGACGCCACCATGCTCGTCCACAAGGGTGTCGAGTTCGAGAAGGCCGGCGTCGTCCCCAGCGTCACCGCCGAGGACCCGGCCGAGTACCAGGTCGTCCTGGCCACGCTGCGCCGGAGCCTCGAGGAGGACCCGCAGCACTGGACCAAGGTCGCGTCGGGCATCAAGGGCGTCACCGAGGAGACCACGACGGGCGTCCACCGCCTGTACGAGTTCTTCAACGAGGGCAAGCTGCTCTTCCCGGCGATCAACGTCAACGACTCGGTCACCAAGTCGAAGTTCGACAACAAGTACGGCTGCCGCCACTCGCTCATCGACGGCATCAACCGCGCCGTCGACGTGCTGATCTCCGGCAAGAAGGCCGTCATCTGCGGCTTCGGTGACGTCGGGAAGGGCTCCGCCGAGTCGCTGCGCGGCCAGGGCGCCCGCGTGACCGTCACCGAGTCCGACCCCATCTGCGCGCTCCAGGCGCTGATGGAGGGCTACGACGTCAACACCCTCGAGAACGTCATCGAGGAGGCCGACATCGTCATCACGACGACCGGCAACAAGGACATCGTGACCCTCGACCACATGAAGCGGATGAAGCACCAGTCGATCCTGGGCAACATCGGCCACTTCGACAACGAGATCCAGGTCGAGAAGCTCGAGAAGTCCGGTGCGAACCGCATCAACATCAAGCCGCAGGTCGACGAGTGGAAGTTCGAGGACGGCCACTCGATCATCCTGCTGTCCGAGGGCCGGCTGCTGAACCTCGGCAACGCCACCGGGCACCCGAGCTTCGTCATGTCGAACTCGTTCGCCAACCAGACGATCGCGCAGATCGAGATCTGGACCAAGCCGGACGAGTACCCGATCGGCGTCTACCGCCTGCCGAAGCACCTGGACGAGAAGGTCGCGAAGGTCCACGTCGAGGCGCTCGGCGCGGAGCTGACCAAGCTCACCAAGGAGCAGGCCGAGTACATCGGCGTCGACGTCGAGGGCCCGTACAAGCCGGATCACTACCGCTACTGAGGCGGCTGTGTTCGCAGCGAACGCGCTGTTCGCTGCTTCTAAGCGCACGAACTCCCCGTTGATCACTCGTTGACTTCGGGGCCGAAGGGCACCTTCGCTCGCTCTAGGCGAGTGGAGGTGCCCTTCGGTCGTTCCGGGCCGCGGACGGCCCGCCCGGGGACATCAGGAGCGCAAGGACCACCTCGGAGGGCCTGGCCGGGTGGTCGTCGCACTCCTGATCTCCGCCGCCGCCTGGTTCCCGCGACCTGAACACCGGCCGATCCCGCGAAGGGCGCCTTCGCTCGCTCTGGGCGAGTGGAGGTGCCCTTCGGTCGTTCCGGGCCCGCGCCTAAGGTCACCGAAGTGGGCGTGGTGGTGGCCGTCGAGGGCCTGGACGGGGCGGGCAAGGCGACGCTGGTCGCCGCGCTCGCCGACGCCGCCCGCGCCCGCGGGGCGACGGTCGGGGCGTTCGCCTTCCCCCGCTACGACGCCGACGTGCACGCCGCGATCGCCGGCGAGGCGCTGCACGGCGGGCACGGCGACCTGCGCGGCTCGATCCACGCGATGGCCGTGCTCTTCGCGCTCGACCGGGCCGGCGCCGCGGTCCCGCTGCGCGCCGCACGCGAGGAGTACGACCTCGTCCTCGTCGACCGCTACGTCGCCTCCAACGCCGCCTACGGGGCGGCCCGGTGCGGTGAGGACATCGACGGGCCGTTCGTGGCCTGGGTGCACGCCCTCGAGATCGGCCGTCTCGGGGTGCCGGCGCCGGACGCGCACGTGCTCGTCCGCGTCCCCGGGGTGCTCGCCGCGCAGCGCGTCCGCGACCGCGCCGCGGCCGACCCGACGCGCACCCCGGACGGCTACGAGGCGGACGCGGCGCTGCAGGCGCGGTGCGCCGCGGTGTACGACCAGCTCGTCGAACGCTCCTGGCTGGCGCCCTGGGCGGTGATCGGCACCGACGGAGACCGCGCGTCGGTCACCCGAACGGCGGAGTCGTGGGTCGACAACTGGCTCGGAACCGGCTCGTCGGGCGACATCGGCCCCGGATCGTCGGTGAGAAGTGACACCATTGAGACATGACCTCTCGGATCCTCGTGGTGGACGACGACGCCTCGCTGGCGGAGATGTTGACGATCGTCCTGCAGGGCGAGGGATTCGAGACGACGGTGGTGGGCGACGGGCCGGCGGCGCTGCCGGCGCTGCGGGAGAACGCGCCGGATCTCGTGCTGCTGGATCTCATGCTCCCGGGGATGAACGGCATCGACGTCTGCCGGGCGATCCGCGCCGAGTCCGGGGTGCCCGTGGTGATGTTGACGGCGAAGACCGACACGGTGGACGTCGTCCTGGGTCTCGAGTCCGGCGCGGACGACTACGTGGTCAAGCCGTTCAAGCCCAAGGAGCTCGTGGCGCGCATCCGGGCCCGCCTGCGCCAGTTCCCGGCCGAGCCCGCCGAGCAGATGCAGATCGGCGACGTCACCATCGACGTCCCGGCCCACCAGGTGCGCCGCAGCGGGCGCACGATCCCGCTGACGCCGCTGGAGTTCGACCTGCTGGTGGCCCTGGCGCGCAAGCCGCGCCAGGTGTTCACCCGCGAGGTGCTGCTCGAGCAGGTCTGGGGCTACCGGCACGCGGCCGACACGCGGCTGGTCAACGTCCACGTGCAGCGCCTGCGCTCCAAGGTCGAGATCGACCCGGAGCACCCGGAGGTCGTGCTGACCGTGCGCGGCGTCGGGTACAAGGCCGGGCCGCCCTGAGTCCGGGCCGCCGGGGGACACCGTGCTGACGGGCCTGCGTCTTCGCCTCGAGCGCTTCGCCGCCGAGCGGGTGGGTCAGGTCCGGGTGCTCTGGCGGCGCTCGATGCAGCTGCGTGTCGTGCTGTCGACGCTGGCCATGTCCGTCGTCGTCGTGGCCGTGCTCGGCCTCGTGCTGCAGACCCAGATCGCCGACCGGCTGGTGCAGGGCAAGGAGCAGGCCGCCCTGATCCAGGCGGACATCTCCCGCCAGGCCCTCGAGCGCGACCTCGCGCGCATCGACCCCGACCGCGACGGCGCCCAGGCCGTGCTCGACGACGTCCTCGACCGGCTCTCCACCAGCGGCCAGGGTGCCGACCAGGACGGCCTGGCCCGGGGCAGCGACCCGACGAGCGACGCCGGCGCGTTCGACGCCGTGCTCATCGCCGGCTCCGACACCGTGGGCGCCGGCGCCCCGGGCGCCCTGCCGACGGTGCCGGGCGGCGCGACGGTGGAGGTCAGCGCCGGGCCCGCCGAGGTCATCCCGCCCCAGCTGCGGGCCCCGGTGCTCCAGGGCTTCCTCGCCACCAAGTACCTGACGGTCGCCTCGTCGGACCAGGCCGCGCCCGTGCCCACGCTCGTCGTCGGCCAGCCGGTGCGCACCGCGGGCCGCAACCTGCAGCTCTACCTGCTCTTCCCGCTCTCGGCCGAGCAGCGCACGCTCGCGCTGGTCCAGAGCACGCTCGCGCTCGCCGCCGGCGTCCTGCTCGTGCTGCTGGCGGGCATCTCGTCGGTGGTCACCCGCCAGGTCGTGCGCCCGGTGCGCCAGGCCGCCGACGTCGCCGAACGGTTCGCCGACGGCCATCTCGACGAACGCATGCCGGTCCACGGTGACGACGAGGTGGCCCGGCTCGCGGAGTCGTACAACGAGATGGCGGCGAGCATCCAGTCGCAGATCCGCCAGCTCGAGGAGTTCGGGGCGCTGCAGCGCCGGTTCACCTCCGACGTCAGCCACGAGCTGCGCACGCCGCTGACCACCGTGCGCATGGCCGCCGAGGTCCTGCACGCCCAGGTCGACCCCGCCGAGGTGACGTCGGCGCGCTCGGCGCAGCTGCTCGTCGACGAGCTCGACCGCTTCGAGACGCTGCTCGCCGACCTGCTGGAGATCAGCCGCCTCGACGCCGGCATGGCCGAGCTGGGCCTCGAGGAGGTCGACGTCGGCGCGATCGTGCGGCGCTCGGCCGAGACGGTGCGGCACCTCGTCGAGGCCACCGGCACCCCGCTGCTGCTCGACCTGGGTGACCAGGTCCTCGCCGAGGTCGACCCGCGCCGCGTCGAGCGCATCCTGCGCAACCTGCTCGCCAACGCGATCGACCACGGCGAGGGCCGGCCCATCGAGGTGCGGCTGGCCGCCGACGAGGGTGCCTTCGCGGTCGTGGTGCGCGACCACGGCGTCGGCCTCAAGCCGGGCGAGGCCGGGCTGGTGTTCAACCGGTTCTGGCGCGCCGACCCGTCCCGCCAGCGCCGTAGCGGCGGCACCGGGCTCGGGCTGGCGATCAGCCTGGAGGACGCCCGCCTGCACGGCGGCTGGCTGCAGGCCTGGGGCGAGGTCGACCAGGGCGCCGTCTTCCGCCTGACGCTGCCCCTGCGCCACGGCGAGCGCCTGCGCACGAGCCCGCTGCCCCTGCTGCCGGTCGCGGCCGCCCCGGCCGCCGCCGAGCCCGGCATCCACGACGCCGCGCCCACCGCGGGCACCGCCCTGCCCCCGCCCGAGGCCGACACGAGCGACGGGGACACGACGAACGGCGGGGCGGACATGCCCGAGGCGACCCTGCCCCAGCCCACCCTGCCCCAGCCCACCCTGCCCGGACCGACCCTGCCCGAGCCCACGCTGCCCGAACCGACCCTGCCCGATCCCGCACCGCCCTCGGGGCCGGGCACGTCCTCGGTGATCCGGTGACGCGGATGCGCCGGGTGGTGCTGCTCCTCCTCACGGTGCTGCTCGCGGCCGGCTGCGCGTCGGTGCCCGGCTCGTCCGAGGTCACCGTGCTGCGGCAGGTCGGCGACGCCGCCGAGCCGACTGCGCCGCCCGGCCCCGCGCGCGACGCCGGGCCGCTGGAGACCGTCCGGGGCTGGGTGCTCGCCTCCGGCGCCACCGCCGAGCGCCACCGCGCCGCGCGGGGGTTCCTCACCTCGGCGACGGCCGGCACGTGGGACGACGGGGCCAGTCCGGTCGTCGTCTCCGACCAGGTGGACACCGTGTTCGTCGACCGCCCGGTGCCCGTGGGCGAGGCGCGGGTCCGCGTCCGGGCCACGGCGCTCGGGGTGCTCACGCCCGACGGGGTCTTCGACGCCGGCGTGCGTCCCGTGGAGGTCGAGGTCGGGCTGACCGAGCAGAACGGCCAGTGGCGGATCTCCTCGCTGCCGACCGGCACGATCGTGCGGCGCTCGGACCTGCGCGCCAACACCCGCCCGGTGCGCACGTGGTTCCTCGACCCGCAGCGCGCGAGCCCCGTCTCCGACCCCCGCTACCTGGCCACCACCCCGGCGCGCTCGGTGCCGACGCGCACGATCCAGTACCTGCTCGCCGGCCCCTCGGAGTCGCTCGCGGGCGCCGCCGTGAGCGCCCTGCCCGTCGGCACCGCGCTCCGCTCCGACGTCACGATCACGCCCGGGGGCACCGCGGTCGTCGACCTCACCCGCACCGGCCCCCTCGACGACCGCCGGCGCCGCGAGGTCGCGCAGCAGGTGACGCTGACGCTGGCCGGCATCGGGGTGCCCCGGGTGGAGCTGCTGGTCGACGGCGAACCCCTGCTGCCCGGCGTCCCCGAGGTCGACATCGCCGCCGCGCTCGCCGGCCTGCCGCCCGAGGTCGCCCGGCGCCCCGACCTGCCCGTCGATCCCGTCGTCGGCGGCCCGGGCGAGTCCGACGTCCCCGTCCTCGTCGCCGACGACGGGCGCCTGCGCCTGCTCTCGGGGGAGCCCGCGGGCGGCCCGGCCGGGCGCGGCACCTACCAGGCGGCGTCCGCGTCCGCGAGCGCCGACGGCGACGTCGCGCTCGTGGCGCAGGACGGGGTGTCCGCCGACCCGGCGGTCCCGCGCATGCGCCTGCTCACGGGCGCCGGCGGGTCGGAGCTCGCCGCGAGCGGGATCGAGGGCCGGTCGCTGGCCCGGCCGTCGTGGACCCCGGACTCGAACGAGGTGTGGTCGGTCGCCGACGGCGCCACCGTCGTGCGGGCGACGCGGGCCGGGCCGCCCGGGGCCGTACGCCCGTTGCCCGTCGACGCGTCCGGGCTGGTCGCGGCGGGGGTGACCGCGGCGCCGGGGGCGCTCGGGCCGTTGTCGGCGCTGCGGATCTCGCCGGACGGGGCGCGGGTCGCGCTCGTCTCCGGGGGCCGGGTGCTGGTGGCGGCGATCGCCCGCGACGGCGCGGGCAACGCCCGGCTGGGGTCGGTCGCGGCGCTGCGGCCCGAGTCGCTGGACCAGGTCCTCGACGTCGGCTGGACCCGCACCGACCAGCTCGTCGCCGTCGGCAACCGGGCCGACCGGCCGGTCACGCTGGTCTCGGTGGACGGCCTGGACCTCGAGTCCCTCTCGACCACCAACATCACGCCGCCGGTGACCGCGGTGGCGGCCCGGCCCGGGCGACCGCTGGTCGTGGCCGACCAGGGCGGCACCTGGACCCTGCCCCTGGGCGGCGAGAGCGGGTCCGGCACCGACGTGTGGCAAGCGGTGCCGGGCTTCGGCCCCTCCACCGTGCCGGCGTACCCGGGCTGAGGCAGCGCTCGCCACACAGCACTCCGTCCCCATCGCCCGGATGCGTCCCCAGGCCCGGACGCGACCCTGGCCGTCGGGGCACCCGCGGCGCGAGCCTGGCGGGGTGCCCCAGCAAGCTCGGCAGACGCAGCGGGCCCAGCACGCGCTGCTCGCCCTCGCCGACCTGCTGCTGCCCGCCCCGTGCCCCGGCTGTGGGGCCGACGGCGAGCGCTGGTGCGCCGCGTGCCGGGACCGGTGGCGACGCCCGGCGCTGCTCGACCTGCCCGGCCTGCCCCCGGTGATCGCGCTCGCGCCCTACGGGGGCAGCGCGCGCGAGGCCCTGCTGGCCTACAAGGAGCGGGGTCGCCGCGAGCTCGCCCGGCCGCTCGCGGAGCACGTCGCCGGCGGCCTGCGCGCGCACGACGTCCCACCCGCCGCGCTCGTCCCCGCCCCGTCGCGTCCCGCCGCGGCGCGTGCCCGCGGTGGCGACCACGTGCTGCGCCTGGCCCGGGCGGTGGTCCGGGGCGCGGCACCGAGCGAGCCCGGGGTGCCGTGCGTCGCCCGCGCGCTCACGCTGGGGCGGAAGGCCGTCGACGCGGTGGGTCTCGACGCGGCCGCCCGGGCCGAGAACCTCGCGCGCCACCTGCGCCTGCGTCCGCGGGGGCTGCCGCCGCCGGGATGCGCGGTGGTGCTGCTCGACGACGTCCTCACCAGCGGGGCCACCGCCCGCGCCGCGACGCGCCTGCTCGCCGCGGCGGGCCGGCCGGTGGACGCGATCGTGGTGCTCACCGTGGCCGACCCCCGTGCCCGGCGGTCACTCGTCCGGGTGGGTACGGACCCGGACGCCCGTCTCACCCGGCCGGTGCCCGTGACCAGGGGTGAGCCGTCCGGTCGAGTGCCCGCCGGGTGGCCCTACCCGGGCAGATCGGACCTTCCGCAGGACCGGCAGGAGTCACTACGGTGACGCACCACACCCGCCGAGGTGAACGACAGGAGGCGCGAACGTCGCAGTTCGACGCGGTCGCGGGCCCCCGAGGACGGTGTGCCCCGAGCTCCCCTGACGGAGACGGCCGCGCATCGTTTTCCCCCAGATCGGGAGGTCGTCTTGGAGACCGTTCTCTGTGGACGCAACGTCGAGGTTCCCCAACACTTCCGCGAGCACGTGGCCGACAAGCTGTCGCGTCTCGAGCGCTATGACCACAAGATCGTGCGGATGGAGGTCCAGCTCTCCCACGAGCCGAACCCCCGCCAGGCGAAGAACTGCCAGCGCGTGGAGATCACCGGCCGCGGTCGCGGTCCCGTGGTCCGCGGCGAGGGCTGCTCCGCCGACTTCTACTGTGCGCTCGACCAGGCCGTGGCACGTCTCGAGGCCCGGCTGCGCCGCGCCCACGACCGGCGCCGCGTGAGCCACGGCCGTCGTGTGCCGGTGTCGGTGGCCCGGGCGACCGGCACGATCACGGCGACCGAGGAGCTCGAGGGCACCGCGGGGGCGGCGACCGATCTGCTCGAGCCCGCGGAGCCGGCCACCAACGGCCACTCGCACGGTCGCGACTGGGGCGTCGACGTCCCGGCCGCACGGGAGCCCGGGGACGACGTCGCGCCGGAGGACGATGCCGGGGACGATGCCGGGGAACGCCGGCCCGGCCAGGTGGTGCGGACCAAGGAGCACCACGCGGTCCCGATGAGCGTGGACGACGCCCTGTCACAGATGGAGCTCGTCGGCCACGACTTCTTCCTGTTCGCCGACGCCGCGACGGGGCGGCCGAGCGTGGTCTACCGCCGCCACGGCTACGACTACGGGGTGATCGCGCTCGCCTGACGGCACGGGCACACAGGGCCCGTCCCCGTTGCACCTACGATGGGGACGGGCCCGTGCCGGTGCGCGCGCCGGGGCCGGCCCGCACCCGAGCGCCGACGAGCACGAGCGAGGTCACCACCGTGGTCCTGAACCGACTGCTGCGGGCGGGTGAGACTCGGACGGTCAAGCGCCTCGGCAAGATCGCGGACTACGTCGACACCTTCGCCGACGAGATCGCCGAGCTCACCGACGCCGAGCTGCGGGCGAAGACCGACGAGTTCCGCGGGCGGTACGCCGACGGCGAGTCCCTCGACGACCTGCTGCCCGAGGCCTTCGCCGTCGTCCGCGAGGCCGCGTCCCGCACGCTGGGCCAGTTCCACTACCCGGTGCAGCTCATGGGCGGCGCCGCCCTCCACGAGGGCAACGTCGCCGAGATGCGCACCGGCGAGGGCAAGACCCTGGTCTCGACGCTGCCCGCGTACCTCAACGCGATCGCCCAGGAGGGCGTGCACGTCGTCACGGTCAACGACTACCTCGCCCAGCGCGACTCGCAGTGGATGGGTCGTGTGCACCGTTTCCTCGGTCTCGAGGTCGGCGCCATCTTCGCGGGCATGCCGGCCGCCGACCGGCGCGCGGCCTACGAGGCCGACATCACCTACGGCACCAACAACGAGTTCGGCTTCGACTTCCTGCGCGACAACATGGCCTGGTCGAAGGCCGAGTGCGTGCAGCGCGGGCACGCCTTCGCGATCGTCGACGAGGTCGACTCGATCCTCATCGACGAGGCCCGCACCCCACTGATCATCTCCGGTCCCGCGGAGCAGAGCGCCCGGTGGTACACCGAGTTCGCGCGGCTCGCCCCGAAGATGACCAAGGACGTCCACTACGAGGTGGACGAGCGCAAGAAGACCATCGGGGTCACCGAGGAGGGCGTGTCCTTCATCGAGGACCAGCTGGGCATCGACAACCTCTACGAGGCCGCCAACACCCCGCTCGTCGGGTACCTGAACAACGCGATCAAGGTCAAGGAGCTCTTCCTCCGCGACAAGGACTACATCGTCCGCGACGGCGAGGTCCTGATCGTCGACGAGTTCACCGGCCGTGTGCTCGTGGGCCGGCGCTACAACGAGGGTCTGCACCAGGCGATCGAGGCCAAGGAAGGCGTCGAGATCAAGCCGGAGAACCAGACCCTGGCGACGATCACGCTGCAGAACTACTTCCGCCAGTACGAGAAGCTCTGCGGGATGACCGGTACCGCCCAGACCGAGGCGGCGGAGCTCTCGAAGACCTACAAGCTCGGCGTGGTCACGATCCCGACCAACAAGCCGCCCCGGCGCGTCGACCAGGCGGACCTCGTGTACAAGACCGAGCCCGCCAAGTTCGAGGCCGTGGCCGACGACGTCGCCGAGCACTTCGAGCGCGGCCAGCCGGTGCTGATCGGCACCACCAGCGTCGAGCGCTCGGAGTACCTGGCGAAGCTGCTGACCTCGCGGGGCGTGGAGCACTCGGTGCTCAACGCCAAGTTCCACGAGCAGGAGGCGCAGATCATCGCCGAGGCCGGGCGGCGCGGCTCGGTCACCGTCGCGACGAACATGGCCGGCCGCGGCACCGACATCGTGCTCGGCGGCAACCCCGACTTCATCGCCGACCAGCGCCTGCGCGCGAAGGGGCTCGACCCCGTCGACACCCGCGAGGAGTACGAGGCGGCGTGGGACGAGACCCTCGCCGAGGTCAAGGACGAGGTGTCCCGCGAGGCCGTCGAGGTCAAGGAGGCCGGCGGGCTCTACGTCCTCGGCACCGAGCGCCACGAGTCGCGGCGCATCGACAACCAGCTCCGCGGCCGCTCCGGACGTCAGGGCGACCCGGGGGAGTCGCGCTTCTACCTGTCCCTGGGTGACGAGCTCATGCGGCGGTTCAACGGCGCCATGGTCGAGTCGATCATGACCCGGTTCAACCTGCCCGAGGACATGCCGATCGAGGCCAAGATGGTCTCCCGGGCCATCCGCAGCGCGCAGACCCAGGTCGAGCAGCAGAACTTCGAGGCCCGTAAGGACATCCTCGAGTACGACGAGGTCATGAACCAGCAGCGCACGGTGATCTACGCCGAGCGTCACCGGGTCCTCGAGGGCGAGAACCTGTCCGAGCAGGTCCAGAACATGATCGTCGACACCGTGACGGCCTACGTCGACGGCGCGACGTCCGAGGGCTACAGCGAGGACTGGGACCTCGAGAAGCTCTGGACGGGCCTGGGCCAGCTCTACCCCGTCGGGGTCCGCTGGCAGGACCTCGTCGAGGAGCAGGAGGACATCGACCGCGACATGCTGGTCGAGCTGCTCACCGAGGACGCGCTGGAGGCCTACGCCAAGCGCGAGGACGAGATCGACGCCATCGCGCCCCAGGGCGGGATGCGCGAGCTCGAGCGGCAGGTCGTCCTGTCGGTGCTCGACCGCAAGTGGCGCGAGCACCTCTACGAGATGGACTACCTCAAGCAGGGCATCGGCCTGCGGGCGATGGCCCAGCGCGATCCCAAGATCGAGTACAAGCGCGAGGGCTACGAGATGTTCACCTCCATGATGGAGGGCATCCGCGAGGAGTCCGTCGCGTTCCTGTTCAACCTGACCATCCAGGTCGAGGAGCAGGCCCCCGTCGACGCCGTGCCCGGCGCGAACCCGACGACGGACACCAGCGTCCAGGCGGCGATCACCCCGGACACGCCCGACCCGCGCACCAGCCAGACGCGCACCACGGCCGGCGCCGCCCCGCTGCCGGTCGACCCGCGGGTGGCCGGCGCGCCGACCAGCGCGATCCCGGTGCCGCCGCGCGGACCCGCCGCAGCCCAACCTCCCGCCGCGGCCCAGCCCCCGGCGGCGGCGCGGGGCGGGCGAGGCCGCCCGGGCCGTGGGCCCGCGCCGGAGTCGCAGCGTCCCGGCGGCGGCCAGCGCAACGGCCAGCGGGACGGCCGGCGCTCGGGGGCGCACGCCGCCCCGGAGACGGCCGGCCCGCCCACGGCCTCCGGCCCGGCGCTGTCGCAGCTGGGGCAGGAGTCGGTGCCCGAGGCCTTCCGGGGCGCGGGGCTCGGCGGTCATCGCCCGCAGCAGCTGGACTACATCGGGCCTGACGAGGACGGCCAGGCCTCGCGGCACGCCGCGGCGGACGCGGGCGGGGGCGCCGCCCGGGCCAACCCGCAGCAGGCCCGCCGCGCCGACACCCCGTCGCGCAACGCGCCCTGCCCCTGCGGCTCGGGCCGCAAGTACAAGCAGTGCCACGGGGCGCCGCCCCGGACCCCGGGGTAAGAGCCAGCCTCACCCGGGCCACAGCGCCACCGCGCGCCAGTGGCCCGGGTCGGCCGGGCCGTCGCCCGTGCGCTCCAGGCGCGCGGCGAGGGCCCGGACGCGCTCGGGGCCGTGCACGACGGCGACGACCTCGACCGCCCGCGGTCCGAGGGCGCACACGCGCAGGCCGCGCAGGCCGGCCCGGGGGCCGGGGCGCGCGCTCTCGGCTCCCCGCCGCGGACCCGCGGCCTTCCGCGTGGCCCGGACCAGGGTCGCGAGGGCCTCGGGGCCCAGGAGCGGGCCCAGGTCGCCGGGCGGCCGCCGGCCCGCCAGCACGTCGGCCACGGCCGTCAGCAGGCGCAGCGCGACGGGCCGCAGCGCCGCCGCGAGCCGGTCGAGCTCGTCCTGGGCCCGGCGCGTGCGGGCCCCGTCGTCCGGATCGACGGGCACCGTCGCCCGGGCCGGGGGCAGTACCTCGGCGAGCGGCCGGACCCGGGGCATCGGCACTGCGCCGACCCGGCGGGCCCGGGCGGGAACGGTGCAGGGGACGAGCGCGAGCGGCGTGACGGACACGGGTCCTCCCGGCATGGCGGAGCGCTGTCGCGGCGGCGGGGGAGGACCGGGTCGCGGGGTCGGCGGCCAGCCTAGGCACGCCGGTCGGAGAAGGGTGGCGGTTCCGTCAGGTCCGTCGGCGCGCGAGCTCGAAGCAGGCCACCGTGGCCGCACAGGCGGCGTTGAGCGACTCGACGCCCTCGGCGAGGGGGATCGTCAGTATCCCGTGCAGCTCGTCGCGCACGTCGTCGGTGAGCCCGTCGGTCTCGCCCCCGACGACCAGGGCGACCCGCTCGGGGAGCTCGGCCCTGAACAGGGACTCCCGTGCGGCGCCGTCCAGCCCGAACAGGACGAACCCCGCCTCGGCCAGCGCCGCGAGGCCGGTGGCGGCCGTCCGGGACCGCAGGACCGGGGCGTGGAAGGCGACCCCGGCCGAGGCCTTGATCACCAGGGGGTCGATGGCCGGCACGCCGCGGCGGGGGACCAGCACGCCCTCGAGGCCCGCGCCGGTGGCCGAGCGCAGGATCATCCCGACGTTCGCGGGGTTCGTCAGGCCGTCGAGCACCAGCACCCGTGCGGGTGCGGCCGGGTCCAGGTCGGCGAGGAAGTGCTCCACCGGACGCATCCGCGGCGCGACGACGTCGGCGAGCACGCCCTGGTCCTGGCGCCCGTTGCCGGCGAGCACCTTCACCCGCTGGGCCGTGGCGCGCTGCAGCACCAGCCCGCGGGCCCGGGCGGCCTCGGTGAACGTGCGCACCGCCTCGCGGTCGGCCCCCTCGGCGAGGACGACCTTGTCGACCGCCAGCGCCGGGTCGCGCAGCGCCTCGAGCACCGGCTTGCGCCCGTAGACCGTGACGAAGGTGTCCTTGGGGGAGACCGGGGGCCCGGCGTCCGACACAGGTGAGGGGGTCATCACCTCCAGCCTGGCAGAGCGCCCGACCCACGGCCGCCGGTCCGGCCCTGTGCGACGATCGCGCCCATGCCGGACCGCTTGTCGGCGCTGGACGCCTCGTTCCTCTACATGGATCAACCGACCACGCCGATGCACGTCGGGAGCGTGTCCCTCTTCCGGAAGCCGAAGTCCGGGTTCGACTACGACGGCCTCGTCGACCTCATCTCGAGCCGCATCGGCCTCGTGCCGCGCTACCGCCAGAAGATCCGCGAGGTGCCGGGCCGGATGGCGCGGCCGGTGTGGATCGACGACGTCGACTTCGACGTCACCTACCACGTCCGGCGCTCCGCGCTGCCGCCTCCCGGCACCGAGCGGGCGCTGTGCGACCTCGTCGCCCGGCTCATGTCGCGCCCGCTCGACCACACCCGTCCGCTGTGGGAGATGTACCTGGTCGACGGCCTGTCCGGGGGCCGGGTCGCGCTCGTGACCAAGACCCACCAGGCGATGGTCGACGGCGTCGCGTCGATCGACATCGGCCAGGTCGTGCTCGACGACACCGCCTCGGGGCGCTCGACCCCCGAGGACGTGTGGGTGGCGCGCAGCGAGCCGTCGTCGTGGCGGCTGATGTACGACGCGTTCAGCGAGAACGTCTCCCGTCCCGGCAACGCCGTCGAGGCCGCCCGCGACGCGGTGCGCGACGCCGCCGACACCGTCACCAAGGTGGCGGGCGTCGCCGGGGGCCTGTTCTCCGCGGTGCGTACCGCGGTGCGGCCGGCCCCGGTGAGCCCGCTCAACGTCCCGATCTCCACCCAGCGCCGGTTCGCGATGACCCGCACCGACCTCGAGGACTACCGCGCCGTGCGCCGCGCCCACGGCGGCACGATCAACGACGTGGTGCTCGCGGTCGTCTCCGGCGCCCTGCGGAACTGGCTGCTCACCCGCGGTGCGTCGGTGACGCCGACGACGACCATGCGGGCGATGGTGCCGCTGTCGGTGCGCGGGGACGCCGAGACGACGGGCTCGATCGCGGGCGCGGGCCTGCTGGGCAACCAGATCGCCTCGTACCTCGTCGACCTGCCCGTCGGGGAGCCCAACGCCGTGCTGCGCATGCACCACGTCGCCCACGCGATGCGCGAGCACAAGGAGTCCGGGCAGTCGGTGGGGGCGAACGCGCTGGTGCGCGTCGGGGGCTTCGCGCCGCCCACCCTGCACGCGCTCGGCGCCCGAGCGGCCAACGGCTTCGCGCGCCGGCTGTTCAACCTCGTCGTCTCCAACGTCCCGGGCCCGCAGCACGCGCTGTACGCGGCGGGGGCACGGATGCTCGAGATGTACCCCGTGGTGCCGCTGGCGAAGGGCCAGTCCCTCGCGGTGGGCCTGACCTCCTACGACGGCGGTGTCTTCTACGGCTTCAACGCCGACCGCGACTCGATGGCCGACGTCGACGAGCTCGGCCCGCTGGTGACGGAGGCGCTCGCCGAACTCGTCGCGACGGTCCCGCGGTGAGTCGGCCGTGAGCCTCGGCCTCGTCCTCGGCACGGGTGGTCAGCTCGGCTACGCCTGGATGGTCGCCGCCCTGACGACCTGGGAGCAGGCGACGGGCCGTGACGCCCGCGAGGCCGACGTGATGATCGGGACGTCGGCGGGCTCCGTGGTCGCCGCGGCGCTGGCCAGTGGGGTACCGGTGTCCGACATGCTCGGGCAGCTGCTCGACCCGCCCCCGCCGCGTCCGCGCCCGAAGAGCGCCCCGCCGTCGACGGCGCGCCGTGGCCTACCGCCGATGCCGCGGGTCGGGCCCGGCTCGTTGCGCCTGCTGGGCGAGATCGCCCGCCGCCCGCGGCGCTTCCCGCCGCTCGCCTTCGGGGCGGCGCTGCTGCCGACCGGCCGGGGCGACACCACCGGACTGCACCGCTGGGCCACGAAGTGGTCGAGCGAGACGTGGCCCGAGCACCCGCAGGTGCGGATCGTGGCGATGGACTACGACAGCGGGGCGCGCGTGCCCTTCGGCCGGGCCGGCGCACCACCGGCGTCGATGGCCGAGGCGGCGACGGCGTCGTGCGCGGTGCCGGGCTGGTTCTCGCCGGTGCGGATCGCGGGGCGCCGCTACGTGGACGGCGGGGTGTGCTCCGCGACGTCGGCGGACCTCCTGCTCGACGCCGACCTGCCCCGCGTCGACGAGGCCCTCGTGCTCGTGCCCCTGGCCCGGTCGGGCGAGACGACGCGGGTGTGGTCGGATCCCGTCGCGGCCACCGACGGGTGGCTGCGGGGGCTGATCGGCGGCCGCTCGACGCGCGAGATCGAGCGGCTCCGCGAGGCCGGCATCGCGGTGACCGAGCACGCCCCGGGCGCCGAGGACCGGGCCGTGACCGGCTGGAACGTCATGGACCCCCGCAAGCAGGCCGAGGTCGCGCAGGTGGCGCTGCGCACCACGGCGGCGCGGTGGGCCGGGGCGGACGACGACAGGGCAGGAGAACGGTGAGGATCTACGTACCGGCCACGGTGGCCGGTCTGCGGCGGCTGCTCGACACCGAGGCGCTCCAGCCCCTCTCGGGCACCGCGTTCGCCCTGACCCCACGGCTGCGGGAGTCCTACGCGGCGGGTGACGACGAGGAGCTCGAGTACGTCGCCATGTCCGAGGCCGCTCGCGCGTCCCTGCGCCTGCTCGCCGCCGAACTGGCCGACGACCCGGACGCGTCGCCCCGGCGCGCGGTCGTGAGCGCCGACGTCGAGGACGTGACCCTGCGTCCCGACCTCGACGACGCCGTCGTCCGCGTCGCCGGCCCGATCCCGATGGCGCGTCTCGCCGCCGTGCACCTCGACCTCGTCGAGGCCGCGGACGCCGTGCGCGCCGCGGCGGCCGTCGTCGACGCCGCGGATCTCGGCGACCCGGACGCCGAGTTCGTCCTCGGCGACGTCGAGGACCACGAGCTCGCCTGGTACGGCGTCCAGGAACTGCCGTTCGTGCTGGAGCTCCTGTAGGACCCCTCGCCGCCGGTCAGAGGTCGCGGGTCCAGGTGCCGAGGCGGCGCGCCACGGCGTAGAGCTCGTCGATCTCCCGGTCGTCGAGCGCGGCGGGCAGGGCGGTGACCAGCCGCGACAGGCTCGCGGGCGTGGTGACCAGCACGCCCGCCGGCAGCTCGCCGCCCGGCGCGGGGGTCACGGACGCGGCGTCGACGGCCAGCGCGGCGATGACGGGCGGCGCCGCCTCGGCGTCCCCACCCAGGGCGGCGCCGAGGAGCCGCCCGGCCCGCTCGGCCTGGGCGCGCGCCCGCGGCACGTGCCCGACGTCCTCGCCGTCGACGGTGAACCGGTCGCCGTCGACGCGCACCGCCTGCCCGGGGTGGCGCTCGACGGTCACGGTGACCACCCCGGGCGGGCCGATCAGCACGTGGTCGAGGTCGCCGTGCCCGGCGCCGGCGGGCACGGCGTGGAGCACGCGCCAGGGTGGGCGACGCCGGGTGAGCCGGGCCAGCACGTTCGGCTCGGTCAGCCACCGGAGGGCCTCGGCGAGCAGGACCTCGGGAGGGACGGCGACCGGATCGGGCGGGGCCGGGTCGGGAGGAGCCGCCTCGTCAGGCTCAGCCTCGTCAGACGCAGCCTCGGCGGGAGGCGTCTCGTCCCGATGGGCGGGCAGCCACCGGGCGAGCTCGGCCATCCCGGGCCGCGGGGCGTACCAGCGCTTGGCCCGCCAGTCCCACAGCGCGCCGGCGGCCTTGGCGTCGTCCTTCTCGCCGAACGGCACGTCCAGCCACGGCTGCTGCTCGTGCACCATGACGACCCCCACCGTGACGACCCCTGCCCGGGAGGATGGCAGGTCGCCCCGACGCCCGGGGCGCGCTCAGCGGTCGGGCTGTGCGGGCATCCCCTTGCGCCACGCCGAGTAGGACTGGAGGCGACCGGCGCGCGGGCGGAAGAGCCAGGGCCACGGGTGCACCACCGCGGGCTCGACCTCGGCGGCCCGGCGGCGGAACCCCGGCACGGGCGCGAAGGTCACCGCGAGACGACGCCCGGCGAGCTCGTCGGCGACCCGGCCCCGCCGGATCTCGACGGGACGCCGGGTGGCGAGGTCGGCCAGGGTCTCGACGAGGAACACCAGCCGCTTGCCCGAGAGCATCAGCCTGCTCAGCAGCGGCTCGTCGAAGCAGAACACCGCCGGGACGTCGGGGTGGGCCACCAGCGCCCGGTCGGCGTCCCCGAGCGACTCGCCGGTGAGCCACACGGCGTCGACCTCGGACTCCGCGCCGGCGGACTCCGGGCCGGCGGACTCCGGGCCGGCGGACTCCGGCCCGGCCGTCACCGCCGGGTCCGGGTCGCCGCGCAGCAGGTCCGAGACCGCGACCCGGGACGTCCGCTGGTCGGCGGGCCACGACGCCACCGGGCAGGCGTCGCGCAGGGCGCACTCACGGCACAGCGCCGGCGCCCGCTTCTGCACCTGCCAGCGGGAGAACGCGTAGGCCTTGCCGTTGCCGGCGCCGACGGTCCACTGCCAGTTGAGGCGGTTGGCGGCGCGGGAGCCGTCCAGGAGGTGGGTGAAGAACTCCTCCTCACCGTCGCGCCACCGCGCGCCGGCCCGCACGGTCCACTGGCTGGCCAGCCACATCCGCGTCTGGTTGACCAGCCAGCCGTCGGCGTGCAGCTCGCCCACCGTCGCGTCCATGCACCGCATGTCCCGGGGCCACGGCTCGTCCCACACCTCGGGCGGCTGCGGCGGCCGGGCGCGCAGCTCCTCGCGCAGCGCCGGCCCGCCGTCGCGCCCGAAGCGGGCGTAGATATGGCGGGTGAACTCCTGCCAGGCCAGCTCGTCGCGGTACTTCCGGCGGTCGTTCGACGGCGCGTCCGCGACGTGGTCCCAGAGCGTGGGCAGGTCCACGAGGTTGTAGCGGACGTAGGGCGACATCCGCGACGCGCCGCGGCGCTCCGGGGGCCACACCTGGTTGCGGGTCCCGGCGTAGCCCGTGACGTCGAGCGCGGCCAGGGCGGCGTCCGCCGCGGTCTGCCCGCCCCGGATGGTCACCGAGGCCGCCGGGGTGTCGCACGTGAGGTCGGCGAGGTGCTCGCGGACGAACCGCACCGCGGCGTCGGGCCCGGGACCGGGAACGGGGAGCTGCACCGGCCGGGCGTACCCGCTCATCAGCGATAGTGCGCGTCGTGGAAGCCGATATCGCGCACCTCCTCGACGCCGCCCGCACCGACGGCCGCCGCCGGGTCCTCGGCATCGTCGGCGGCCCCGGCGCGGGCAAGTCGACGCTCGCCGCGTCGCTGGCCGGCCCCGAGGTCGCCGTGGTGGGGATGGACGGGTGGCACCTGGCGAACTCGGTGCTCGACCGCCTGGGCCGCCGCGACCGCAAGGGCGCCCCGGACACCTTCGACGCCGCGGGCTACGTCGCGTTCCTCGATCGCGTGCGCTCCCGCGCGGCGACGGTGTGGGCGCCCGAGTTCCGGCGCGAGGTCGAGGAGCCGATCGCGGGCGCCCTCGAGGTCCCGCCGGAGGCGCTGGTCGTCGTCACCGAGGGCAACTACCTGCTGCTCGACGAGCCCCCGTGGGACGGCATCCGCGCGTTGCTGGACGAGGCCTGGTTCGTCGCCCCCGACGAGGACGTCCGCCGCGACCGGCTGATCGCCCGCCACGAGCGGCACGGCCGCAGCCACGCCGAGGCGGTGGCCCGCGCGGACGGTAGCGACGGCGCCAACGCCCGGGTGATCGCCGCGACGGCGTACCGCGCCGACGTCGTGCTCAGCGGGTGACGCTCACCCTCCGGTCTCCCACGCCGGGGTCCGCAGCGCGGTGAGCACCCGGCGCAGGGCGTCGAGGCGCCCGGGGCCGAGGCGACCCGCGGCGACCTCGGTGTCGAGCGCGCACTCCGGGTCCGACGGCGGACCCAGGTGCGCGCAGCCGCGCGGGCACTCCTCGATCGCCGCCGCGAGGTCGCCGAACGCCGCCACCACGTCGTCGGGGGCGATGTGCGCGAGCCCGAAGGACCGGATGCCCGGGGTGTCGACCACCCAGCCGGAGTGGTCGGGCAGCGGCAGGGCCACGGCCGACGTGGACGTGTGCCGCCCCTTGCCGACGCCCGAGACGACGCCGACGGCGCGGTCGGCGTCCGGGACGAGGGTGTTGACCAGCGTCGACTTGCCGACCCCGGAGTGCCCGATCAGCGCCGACACCCGCCCGGTGACCACCTCGCGCAGCTCCTCGGGATCGCGGTCGGACCGCGTCACCACCACCGGCAGGTCGAGCTCGGCGTAGTTGGCGGCGAACTCCGCCGGGTCCGCGAGGTCGGACTTCGTCAGACACAGCACCGGCTCGAGCCCGCCGGCGTAGGCCGCGACGAGGGCCCGGTCGACGAAGCCGGTGCGGGGGACCGGGTCGGCCAGCGCGGTGACGACCACCAGGTGCGACGCGTTGGCGACGACGACCCGCTCGTAGGGGTCGGTGTCGTCCGCGGTGCGGCGCAGGACGCTGCTGCGCTCGGCGACGCGGACGATGCGCGCGAGGGCGTCGTCGCCCCCGGACACGTCGCCGACGAGGTCGACGCGGTCGCCGACGACCACCGGCGTCCGCCCCAGCTCCCGGGCCCGCATCGCCACGACGCGCCGGGACGGGTCGTCGTCGGGCGCGCAGGTCCAGCGCCCGCGGTCGACGGCGACGACCATCGCCGCCTCGGCGTCGGCGTGGTCGGGGCGTCGCTTCGAGCGCGGGCGGGTGCCGCGTCCCGGGCGGACGCGGACGTCGGACTCGTCGAGGCGCGACGTCTCCCCGCGCCCGCCGCCCCGCGCCCCGCTCGGTGACATGGGCGGCTCAGGACCCGGCGCCGACGAGCAGCGGCCAGTCGGCGGCGAAGTCGGGCAGGGTCTTGGTGGTGGCCGCGACGTCGTCCACGCGCACGCCGTCGACCACCAGCCCGACGATCGCGCCGGCGGTGGCCATCCGGTGGTCGGCGTAGGCGCGCCACGGCCGGGTGGGCGCCGACAGCGGCGCCGGGGCGATCTCCAGCCCGTCCGCGGTCTCGGTCACCCGGGCGCCCACGGTGCCCAGCTCCGCGGCGAGCGCGGCCAGGCGGTCGGTCTCGTGGCCGCGGATGTGGCCCACGCCCCGCAGCCGCGACGTCGCCCCGTCCCGGGCGGCGATCGCGGCCAGGGCCGCGACGGTGGGGGTGAGCTCGCTGACCTCGGTGAGGTCGACGTCCACACCCCGGAGCCGGCCGGGCCCGCGGACGGTGAGCCCCGCGGCGCCGAGCTCGACGTGGGCGCCGAAGGCCTCGAGCACGCGGAGCACGGTCCCGCCGGGCTGCAGGTCGGTGTCCGGCCAGCCGGCCACCGTCACCTCGCCGCCGGTGGCGACGGCCGCGGCCAGGTAGACCGCGGCGCCCGAGAGGTCGGGCTCGACGTCGAGGGCGGCCGGCGCCGTCACGGGGCCCGGCGCGACGTGCCAGCGCGCGACGCCCTCCTCGACGGAGACGCCGGCGTCGCGCAGCATCGCCACGGTCATCGCCACGTGGGGCAGCGACGGCACCCCGCGCTCGCCGGCGTGGACGACCGTGACGCCGCGGCTGTAGCGGGCGCCGGAGAGCAGCAGCCCGGAGACGAACTGGCTGGAGGCCGACGCGTCGACGGTGACCTCGCCCCCGGCCGGCTGCGGGCCACCGGTGACGGTCAGCGGCAGGGACTCGCCCTCGACCCCGACGCCGAGCCCGCGCAGGCCGGCGACGATGCCGCCCATGGGCCGCTCGCGGGCCCGGGGGTCGCCGTCGAGCACGACGGGCCCGTCGGCCAGCGCGGCGAGCGGCGGGACGAACCGCATGACGGTGCCGGCCAGCCCGCAGTCGACGTGTCCGCCGTGGAAGGTGCCGGGGGCGGTGACGGCCAGGTCGACGGTGCCGGTGCGGCCCTCGCCGAGGGTGACGGTGGCGCCCAGCGCCTCGAGCGCGCCGGCCATGAGCGTGGTGTCGCGCGAGCGGGCGGCCCCGCGGACGTGGCGGGTGACGCCGTCGGTGCCCAGCGCGGCGAGGACCAGCGCCCGGTTGGTGACCGACTTCGACCCCGGCACCGACACCGTCCCGCGCACGGGCCCGCCCGCGGTCGGGGCGGGCCAGGGCTCGAGCACGTCGGTCATGACGCCATCCTCCCGCGCCGGAGCGACACCGGGGGAGCGGACCCACGGGTGATCGTCGGCGGGGTGTCGGGGCCCGGTGCCAGGATGGAGGCATGTGCGGCCGCTACAGCCAGGCGAAGGACCCGGCGACCCTCGCCGAGGAGTTCGACGCCGTCGACGCCACCGAGGGCGCGTGGCCCGGTCCCGAGCACAACGTCGCGCCCACCACCACGGTGCTCGCCGTCGTCGACCGGCACCCGCGCGACGACGCCGGGAAGGCCGACCCCCAGCGGCTCGAGCGCAGCCTGCGCGCCATGCGCTGGGGGCTGGTGCCCGGCTGGGCGGACGACCCCAAGGTCGGCAGCCGGATGATCAACGCGCGGTCCGACTCGCTGACCAGCAAGCCCGCGTTCCGCCGCGCGGCCAAGGGGCGCCGCTGCCTGCTCCCGGCCGACGGCTGGTTCGAGTGGCAGCGCGACGGCCCCGGCGGGCGCAAGGTCCCGTACTTCATCACGCTGCCCGGCGGGCGCTCGATCGCGTTCGCGGGCCTGTGGGAGACGTGGCGGCCGAAGGACGCGCCGAAGGGGACGTCGCCGCTGATCAGCACGACGGTCGTCACCATCGACGCCGCGGGCCCGCTCACCGAGATCCACCACCGGATGCCGCTCGTGCTCCCGGCCGAGCGCTGGAAGGCCTGGCTCGACCCGGACAACGACGACCCCACCGACCTCCTCGAGCCGCCCCCGCCCGAGCTGCTGACGTCGTTCGAGCTGCGCCAGGTGTCCACCAAGGTCAACAACGTCAAGAACCACGGGCCGGAGCTGCTCGAGGAGAGGCACGACGAGCCCGAGCAGGTGGGCCTCGACCTGGACCTCGAGGCCGACGTCCCGGCCACGCAGTGATCACGGTCGAGACCCCGCACGGTCCCGCCCAGGTCCACCTCGACGGGCCCGACGCCGGCCCGCGTGCCCTGCTGGTGCTCGGCCACGGCGCCGGGGGCGGTGTCGAGGCGCCCGACCTGCTCGGCGCCCGCTCGGCGGCCCTGGACGCGGGCCTGGCGGTCGCCCGCGTCCTCCAGCCCTACCGCGTCGCCGGGCGCAAGGCCCCCGCGCCGGCCGCCCAGCTCGACGAGGCCTGGGCCGCGGTCGTCGCGCACCTGGGCACGGCCTTCCCGGAGGTCCCCCAGGTGCACGGCGGGCGGTCCTCCGGCGCCCGGGTGGCCTGCCGGGGGGCGACGACGCTGGGGGCCGTCGCCGTCCTCGCGCTGGCGTTCCCCCTGCTCGCACCGCCCCGCCGCGACGGCTCCCGCGCCGACCGGGGGCCCGAGATCGACGCCGTCACGGTGCCGGTGCTCGCGGTCTCCGGCGAGCGCGACCGCTTCGGGATCCCCGGGCCCACGGCCACCCGCGAGGTCGTCGTGCTCGCCGGCGACCACTCGCTCAAGGCCCGCGGGCCGGTCGCCGCGGCGGTGGCGCCGTGGCTGGCGCGCGTGCTCCCTCAGCCCGCCCCCGCGCCGGCCACCGCCCGCAGGTAGCGCTCGCCGGTCGTGCGCAGCTGGGCCACGAGCTCGGGCGGGCCGTCGACGTGGAAGTCCGTGTCGAGCATCCCGATGTAGGCGGACACGGTCGCGACGCTGTCCGCGCCGGTCACGAGCACGCAGCTGCGCCCGTCGCGCGGCTCGACGACGCCGACCGCGGGGTTGATGTGCGCGAGCACCTCCGCGGCCGGGGCGTGGACCACGATCCGCGCGTGCACCGACCACCCGGACGCCGCGACCTCGCGGAGCACCAGGTCGGTGAGGTCCTCGGGCGGCTCGACGGGCGTGAAGAGCCCGCCCCCTGGCGTGCGCAGCTCCAGGCCGTCGGCGCGCAGCACCGTCCAGCGGTCGTCCCGGGGGTCGCGCACCACCACGTACCAGCGGCGCTGCCAGCTCACGAGGCGGTAGGGCTCGAGGAGCCGGGTGGGTCCCTCGGCATCCCCGCCGACCCGCAGCGACGTCCGGTCGCGGATCGCCTCGGCGAGCGTGCGCAGCAGCGCCGGGTCGACCTCGGGGTCGGGCGCGTCGGACCCGGTGTTCTCCGGTCCGTGGTCGGTGGCCTCGGTGAGGGCGGCGAGGGTGCGGCGCAGGCGGTGCGGCAGGACACGGTCGAGCTTGGCGAGCGCGCGGTCGCCGGCCTCCCGGGTGCCGGCGAGCCCGGTGCCGGCGCGCAGCCCGAGGGCGATCGCCACGGCCTCGTCGTCGTCGAGCAGCAGCGGGGGCAGGGAGGCCCCGATCCCGAGCCGGTAGCGCCCGGTCCGGCCCGTCTCCGCATCGACGGGGTAGCCGAGCTCGCGCAGCCGCGCGACGTCGTTGCGGATCGTCCGGGTGCTCACCCCGAGGCGGGCGGCGAGCTCCGGTCCCGGCCAGTCGGGGCGGGACTGCAGCAGCGAGAGGAGGGCCAGCATCCGGGCCGAGGTGTCGCGCACGAGGTGAATCCTGCCGGTGAACGAGGAACGAAACGTGCCTGGTTGGTTTCTATCGTTCTCCCATGAGCAGCGACACCAGCAGCAGCACCGTCATCGGCCGCTTCACCATCGAGGTCCCGCAGGCCGAGCTGGACGACCTCGCCGACCGGCTGGCCCGCACCCGCCTGCCGCGCCCGGCCCCGGGGGACGACTGGGACTACGGCACGCCGAACCACTACCTCGCCGCGATGGTCGAGCGGTGGCGCACGACGTTCGACTGGCGCGCCCAGGAGAAGCGGATGAACGCCGTGCCGAACTTCCTGACAGAGATCGACGGCCAGACCGTCCACTTCGTCCACGTGCCGTCGGCCGAGGCGGACGCGACGCCGCTGCTCCTGCTGCACACCTACCCGGGCTCGTTCGCCGAGTTCCTGGACATGATCGGCCCGCTCACCGACCCCGTCGCCCACGGCGGACGGGCGGAGGACGCGTTCTCGGTGGTCGTGCCGTCGATGCCGGGCTTCGGGTTCTCGACGCCGGTGGCGGACCGCGGCTGGACGATGGCCCGGGTCGCGCGCACCTACGACACCCTCATGCGCCGGCTCGGCTACGAGTCCTACGGCGCCCACGGCAGCGACGGCGGCGCGATGGTCGCCCGCGAGCTCGGCCTGCTCGACCCGCCCGGGTTCCTCGGTCTGCACGTCCTGCACCTGTTCAGCTTCCCGTCGGGCGACCCGAGCGAGTTCGAGCGTCTCGAGCCGTCGGACTACGCCGGGCTGGAGCACATGCAGTGGTTCCGGTCGGTGGGCGGCTACAACCAGATGAACGGTTCGCGCCCGCAGACGGTGGCCGTCGGGCTCGCCGACTCCCCGGTCGGCCAGCTCGCCTACAACGAGCTGTTCAACTCCTTCGGCAACGGGACGAGCCTGGTCAGCGAGGAGCAGATCCTCACCCAGGTCTCGCTCTACTGGCTCACCAACACCATGGCGACGGCCGCGCGCTACCACTTCGAGGAGGCGCACTCGGGCGTCGAGCCGCGGGTCAGCGCCGCGCGGACCGGCGTGCAGGTGTTCGCCGACGACTTCCAGACGATCAAGGTGTTCGCCGAGCGCGACAACACCAACATCGTGCACTGGAGCCGCCACGAGCAGGGCGGGCACTTCGCGGCGCTCGAGCTGCCGGAGGTCGTCGCCGCCGACCTGCGGGTGTTCTTCGGCCCGGTGGACGAGAGCTAGGGAGCCGCGATCTCGGCCAGCTCGGCGCCGGTGGCGGTGACGAGGTCGTCGGGGGCCAGCTCCATCTGCAGCCCCCGACGGCCGGCCGAGCAGAACACCGTCCCGTGCTCGGCCACCGAGAGGTCGATCACGACGTCGAGCGGCTGGCGCCCGCCCAGCGGGGCGATGCCGCCGACCACGTAGCCGGTGAGGCGCTGGGCCACCGCGGGGTCGGCCATCACGGCCCGCTTGCCCCCGCACGCCGCCGCGAGCGCCTTGAGGTCGAGCGTCCCGGCGACCGGCACCATGGCCAGCACCGGGCGGCCGTCGACCTCGGCGACCAGCGTCTTGAGCACCCGCCGCGGGTCGAGGCCGAGGGCGTCGGCGGCCTCCGTGCCGTAGGCGGTCCTGCCCGGCGCGGTGTAGGGGTGCGTCGTGTACCGGATGTCCGCATCGTCGAGCGCCACCAGGGCCGGGGTCGCCGCCGCCGCTCGTCGCGCCACGACCGGCGAGCGTAGCGACGCCCACCCCGCGACCGGCGGGAATCCCGCACCCCGGAACCGCGTTGACGGGGACATGCCAGCAGTGATGACGATGACGGAGGCCGGCACGGCCCCCGTGGCGCCGTTCCCCGGCGTGACGTCGTCCGCGGAGTGGGATGTCCGGGACCTGACGCGGGTAGTCTCCGCGGGATCCGTAGACGTTCCGACCGCGCCCCCGGCGCGGTCCGAAGGGAGCCCCGTGGCCGACGCGGCGAGGGCTGTGCCTGACCAGACCCCCGGCGACACCAGTAGTGACCAGCGGCGACCCGAAGCGGTCGACGTGGCCACCGAGACACCCGAGGAGCGTGCCGCGCGTTTCGAGCGCGACGCGATGCCCCTGGTGGACCAGCTCTACGCGGCGGCCCTGCGGATGACCCGCAACCCGGCCGACGCCGAGGACCTGGTGCAGGAGACGGTGCTCAAGGCGTACTCCTCGTTCGCCTCGTTCACCCCCGGCACCAACCTCAAGGCCTGGATGTACCGCATCCTGACCAACTCCTACATCAACACCTACCGCAAGCGGCAGCGTCAGCCCCAGCAGTCGCCGACGGACGAGATCAGCGACTGGCAGCTCGCCCAGGCGGGCGAGCACACCTCGCTCGGTCTCCCGTCGGCCGAGGTCGAGGCGATGGAGAACCTGCCGGACACCGACATCCGCGACGCGCTGCAGGCGCTGCCGGACGACTTCCGGATGGCGGTGTACCTCGCCGACGTCGAGGGCTTCGCGTACAAGGAGATCGCCGAGATCATGGGCACCCCGATCGGCACCGTGATGTCGCGGCTGCACCGCGGCCGCAAGCAGCTCCGCGACGCGCTCACCGACACGGCCCGGGACCGCGGCTTCCTGCGGGACGCCGACGGCGCGCGGGTCACGTCCGGAGAGGGGGCGGCACGATGAGCTGCGGCGAGCCCCACGAGACCGACTGCTCCGAGGTGCTGGCCGAGGTCTGGCTGCTGCTCGACCACGAGTGCGACGCCGACCGCGACGCCCAGCTCCGACGCCATCTCGACGAGTGCGGGCCGTGCCTGGCGCGGTACGGGCTCGAGGAGAAGGTCAAGAGGCTGCTGGGCCGCAGCTGCGGCGGCGAGCACGCGCCGGCGGAGCTGCACCAGCGGCTGCGCGAGCAGATCCGTGCCACGGTGCTCGAGCAGGCCGAGGTCACCGTCGAGCGCGGGCCCGGCGGCACGGTCGTCGAGGTCAACCAGACGCGCGTCGAGTCCTGGCGCAGCTAGACGTCCCCGCAGCGGGACACACCGCACGACGCACGAGGGCTCGTCCGCGCTTCGCGGACGGGCCCTCGTGCGTGTAGCGGGCAGGCGCTCAGGAGTTGGGGCGCTTGCCGTGGTTGCTGGCCTTCTTCTTGCGGTCCCGCTTCTGGCGCGCGCGCTTCGACATGCGTCCATCGTCGCACGTGGGGAGACCGCGACCGGCGCGGTGGTTGGATGATCGGCATGCAGGGCAGCGGGAACCGCGGGCGGCCGGTCTCGACGCTCTCGAACCTCCTGGCGGCCCACACGGACCTGCCCGGGACGTCCGTGGCCCATCTGCAGCGCATCGTCGCCGAGTGGCAGCTGCTCGCCGACCTGTCGTTCGCGGACTTCCTGCTGTGGGTGCCCGTGACGGGCCCGCAGGGGACGAGGCGGTTCCTCTGCATGGCGCAGAGCCGCCCGACGACGACGGCGACCGCCCACCCCGAGGACATGGTGGACAGCGCGCCCGCCGAGAGCCTGGTCCCGCAGCTGCAGCGGGCGATGGAGGACACCGCCCTGCGCCGCGAGGACCAGCCGCGGTGGCACCGCGGGCGGTCGGTGCGCCGCGAGGTGGTGCCGGTGCGCGCTCCGCAGACGCGGGAGGACTCCGGTCGGGGTGAGGTGATCGCCGTCCTGGGCCGCGACACCAACCTCGCCGCCCCCCGGGTGCCGAGCACCCTGGAGATCACCTACCTCGCGGTGGCGGCGGACCTGCTGCAGATGGTCGCCGACGGCACGTTCCCGACGGCGCAGAGCAAGGACGAGGGCCGCTCGACGCCGCGGGTGGGCGACGGGCTGGTGCGCATCAGCTCGACGGGACGGGTGCTCTACGCCAGCCCGAACGCCGCGTCGGCCTTCCACCGGCTCGGGTGGAGCGACGAGCTGGTCGGCGCGGACCTGGCGGGGGTGGTGCGCGAGGTCGCCGACGACGCCTTCGAGGGCACCGAGGCGGCCGAGCACGTGCGGGGCGCGCTGGCGGGCACCCCGTCGCAGCGCGCCGAGCTGGAGGGCCACGGGGCGTCCGCGGTACTGCGGGCCCTACCGCTGCACCCGCGTGGGGTGCCGTCCGGCGCGGTCGTCCTGGCCCGCGACGTCACCGACGTCCGCCGCCGCGACCGTGCCCTGCTCAGCAAGGACGCCACGATCCGCGAGATCCACCACCGCGTGAAGAACAATCTCCAGACCGTCGCCGCCCTCCTGCGGCTCCAGGCCCGCCGCACGCCGCACGCCGAGGCCCAGGAGGCCCTCACGGAGTCGGTGCGTCGGGTGGCGTCGATCGCGCTGGTGCACGAGGCGCTGGCGGCGTCCGTCGACGAGCGGGTCGACATCGACGACGTCCTCGACCGCGTGCTGCCGATGATGAACGACCTCGCCCGCCCCGGTGCCCGCGTGGCCATGAGCCGGGCCGGCGAGGTCGGCGTGCTGCCGGCGGTGATGGCGACGCCGCTGGTCATGGTGCTCACCGAGCTCGTCGCCAACGCCCTCGAGCACGGGTTCGCCGAGCGGTCCTCGGGATCCGTCGTCATCACGGCGACGCGGACCGCCGCGGTGCTGGAGGTGGAGGTCGCCGACGACGGCCGAGGCCTGCCGGAGACGTTCTCGCTGGAGCGGGCCACGGGCCTGGGGCTGCAGATCGTGCGCACGCTCGTCGACTCCGAGCTGGCCGGGGCCCTGAGCATCCGGCCCGCCGAGGACGGCGGCACCCGGGCGGTCCTCAAGGTGCCGCTGCAGCACCGGGGGCGCTAGAGGGGCCCGGGAAAGTCTTCAGAAAGGCCCGCAGCAGCACGAAGGCCCCGGACCCGTCCGTGGGACGGGGCCGGGGCCCTCGTGGGTCTCGGTCGTGGTCGGCCGCCTGGGGAGCGAGCGCCCGGCCACGACGCCGAGGTGTGCCGCCGATCAGGCGGTGTGCACCTCGGGCCGGATGCCGTGACGCTTCAGCGCACGGCGCTCGTCCTCGCTCGCTCCGCCCCAGACACCCGCGTCCTGACCGGACTCCAGCGCCCACGTGAGGCACTCGGTCATCGCGGGGCAACGCCGGCAGACGCTTTTCGCGCGGGCGATCTGAGAGAGAGCGGGGCCACTCGTGCCGACGGGGAAGAACAGTTCCGGGTCCTCGTCGCGGCAAGCAGCGTCGTTCCGCCAGTCCATCGTTCTGAGCTCCTCGGTGGGCGCGCCTCGGGGTGCGCGCCGGTCGTGGTCGTCATCGTCTCGACCTCGTCGTAGGCCCCGTGTAGGGCCCGCGACCTGTCAGGAGAGACTGAGGACGTCAACTCCCGTTCGAACTGTGACGTCGGTGCCACGGACGAATGCGGTGTCGCCGTCCCCTGCCTCGTGCCCGTCGCTCGCACATTCACGAACGTCGGACCCTCCGGTCCGAGTGCACGTCCCTCTCGGGTCGTGCGCCCTTCCCGGTATTCGCGGGGGATGCGACTCAATCTGCAGGACGTGACCAGGGAGATCGAGTGGCAAGCGGCTCGACGGGCGAACTCGGTCGGTGAGTGGAATAGCGCGGACCGTCATGAGCGCCGGGCTGCGACGAGCGACGATTCAGGCACGACGAACCGTCCACCCGTGTGAGCGAGCGCGACGAGCGGTCAGCAGGACGGCTCGATTCAGAAGGCCACCGGTCGCGATGGGATCTCACACGGAGTTCACATCGCGCTCGTCGGCGGCCTCAGACGACCACGCGCAGGGCGTCCGGGACGGCCACGAACTCGACGTCGCTGCGTTCTCCGAGGTGGTCGCCGTCGACCTGGAGGTTGACGGGCTCGTCGCTCGTGACGCGGATCGCGGGCACGTCGTCGCGGCGCAGCACCGAGGGCAGCCCGGCGGCCCCGTCGCGGCGCAGGACCTGCCGGACGAGCCGCAGGACGGTCGGCAGCCCCAGGGAGTGCAGGGCGAAGAGCCCGAGGCCGCTGTCGAACGAGCAGCCGGGGTTGGTGCGCACCGGGCGGGCCCCGAGGTAGGTCCACGGGTCGGTGTTCGACACGAGCGCCAGGCGGATCCCGCCGACCGGCTCCTCGCCCTCGACCTCGACGGTGAGGTCCGGTGGGTCGACCCGGGCCCGCGACCAGCGGCGGATCGAGGTGGCCACGTAGCGCGTCGGCGTGGCGTCGTGGCCCCGTCCGCGGGCGCGCTCCATCGAGGCGATGACGTCGGCGTCCCAGCCGAGACCGGCGTTGAAGCTGAACCACCGCTCGTCGGCGCGCCCGAGCCCCACGCTGCGCGAGCGGCCCTCGGCGATCGCGCCGAGCAGGGTGTGGGTGGCCTCGAGCGGCTCGCGGGGGACGCCCAGGGCCCGGGCGAAGACGTTCGCCGACCCGCCGGGCACCACGCCGAGCGCGGGCACGTGCTCGCCGGGCCCGTCCGCGAGCAGCCCGTTGAGGGCCTCGTTGACCGTCCCGTCGCCGCCGAGCACGACGACCAGGTCGACGGCCTCGGCTCGCGCCCGGGCGGCGAGCTCCGCGGCGTGGCCCCGGTACCGGGTCACGACGACGTCGAGCTTGATCTCGCTCGCGAGCGCGTGCGCGATGACGTCCTGACCGGCCGCCGTCGTCGTGGTGGCCGAGGGATTGGCCACGAGCAGCGCACGCACGGCCCTCACCGTAGACCGGGTGTCCCGTCCGTCCGGGGGGGCCGGGTCTCCGATGTCGCCGATGTCTCCACCGAGCGGTGGACCGCCGACGTCGCCGCCTAGGCTGATCCCGTGACGACGCCACGCCCTGTGCGCCTCGCAGCACTCGGAGTGCTCACCGAGGGTGTCGTCGCGCTCGTCGTGGCGGCGCTGATGGTGGCCGCGGGCCTGACCTTCTCGGTCTGGGGCTTCCTGGTGCTGCTCGGGGTGGGCATCACGGTGGCCGGCGTCGCGTTGCTGCGCGGTGCGCGCGGAGCCCGCGGCCCGTCGATCGTCGTCCAGCTGCTCACCCTCGGCTGCGCCTTCTACGCCGCGGTGCCCTCGGGCCGCCCGGACTGGGGCGTGCCGGTGCTCCTGCTGGCCGCCGCCGTGCTGGCCGCGCTGATCTCGCGGCCGGCCCGGGAGTGGGCCGGTACCTAGTACCGGTCCGCCGGCGGCGGCGGCGGCTCGACGAGGCCGCCGGGGGCGTTGAGCAGGTCGATGCGCGGCACGCCGCGCTCGTGGCCCAGCACCGTCACCGACGCGGCGTCGAACGCGAAGCCGACCCCGGCCGCCGGCTCCAGCCCGAGGTAGCGGGCGATGAGCACGCGCCCGGCGTGGCCGTGCCCGATGAGGACGACGTCGCGGTCGGTGAGCTCGCGCTCCGCGTCGGCGAGGACGCGGTCGAGCCGGGCGGCCACCTCGGCGCCGGTCTCGCCGCCGGGGCTCGGGTGGGTCCACACCGTCCAGCCCGGCACCTCCTCGCGGATCTCCGGGGTCGTGCGGCCCTCGTAGGCCCCGTAGTCCCACTCGACGAGGTCCTCGCGCACGGCGTCGGGCTCGAGGCCGGCCAGGCGGGCCGTGTCCATCGCCCGCTGACGGGGGCTCGTCCAGACGACCGGCGGCGGCGCGTCGAGCCCGCGCAGCGTGACCAGCAGCCGACCGGCGGTCCGGGCCGCGTCGCGACCCCGCTCGGTCAGGGGCAGGTCGGTGCGGCTGGTGTGCCGTCCGTCGCGGGACCACTCGGTCTCGCCGTGACGCAGCGCGAAGATGCGTCCCGCCGGGCTCGCGCTCACCGCAGGCTCCTGGTCATCCGTGACTCCTACCCGCCCGGGGAGACGACGACGCGCCCGCCCCGCACGTGCGGGACGGGCGCGTCGTCGTGAACGGGCGCTTGCGAGGCCGGACTCAGCCCTTCTTGGTCTCCCAGAAGATGTCCGAGATCTCGGCGATGTAGTCGAGCACCTGCTGCCCGGTCTGCGGGTCCATGGACGACTTGGCGCCGTCCGCCCCGCCACCGGCGGCCTTGGTGGCCTTGTTGAACAGCTCGTGGAGCTGCGGGTACTTCTCGAAGTGCGGCGGCTTGAAGTAGTCCGTCCAGAGCACCCAGAGGTGGTGCTTGACGAGGTCCGCCCGCTCCTCCTTGATCAGGATCGCGCGCGTCCGGAAGGCCGGGTCCTCGTTGCTCTGGTACTTCTCCTGGATCGCCTTGACCGACTCGGCCTCGATCCGGGCCTGAGCCGGGTCGTAGACGCCGCAGGGGAGGTCGCAGTGCGCGGTGGCCTCCAGGCGCGGACGGAGGACGCTGGAGAGCAGTCCCATCTCGCCTCCCTCTTCCTCATGGGGAATGGTGATCGTTCCGACGACAGTCAACGTACCCCCGTGACCGGGCCCCGACACGTGGAGCGCCGCCGGTGAGGACACCCCGCGAGCTGCTGATCACGCTGGTGGGACGGCGTCCGCGCCGGGTGCTCGTCCGCGGGCCGTCGATGGCACCCACGCTGCGCGACGGCGACGTGGTGCTCGCGCTGCCCGGGACGCGGGTGCGGCCGGGCGACGTCGCCCTCGTGCGCTGGTCCTCGCGGCCGGGCCAGCTCTCGGTCAAGCGGGCGGCGCTGGAGGACGCCGACGGCTGGTTCGCCGTCGGCGACGCCCCGGGGTCCTCGACCGACTCGCGCACCCTGGGGCCCGCGGAGGTGCTCGGTCCGGTGCGCTGGCGGCTCTGGCCGCACCCGGGGCGGGTGCGGCCGCGGTAGGGGCCAGGAGGCGGCTCAGGGGGCCAGCAGGGCCCTGTGGCGCTCCCGGCACGCCGCCCAGGTGGGCAGCATCCCCGCCGCGCGCGCCTCCTCGAGACCGGGGGCCGCGGCGTCCTTGTCCGACAGGACGAGCTCGTGGCGCGGGATCCACCGCTCCCAGGGCAGGCCGAGCGCGGGGTCGAGCGGCGAGATGCCGTGCTCGGCGGCCGGCTCGTACTCCCGGGAACAGAGGTACGTCGTCACCGTGCCCTCGTCGAGGGCGAGGAAGGCGTGCCCGAGGCCCTCGGCGAGGTAGACCGCCTGCAGCGTCGCGCCGTCGAGGCGCACCGCGTCCCACGCCCCGAAGGTGGGGGAGCCGGTGCGGACGTCGACGACGACGTCGAGCACGGCGCCCGCGCTGCACTGCACGTACTTGGCCTGGCCGGGCGGCACGTCGGCGTAGTGGACCCCGCGCAGCACGCCGCGCCGGGATACGCTCGTGTTCGCCTGCGCAACATGCAGGGGGTGCCCCACCGTGTCGGCGAACACCCCGGCCTGGAAGGGCGCCGCGAACGCGCCCCGCGCGTCCGGGAACACCGGCGGGCTGAACAGCCACGCGCCGGGCACACCGAGCTCCCGCGCCTCCACGGACGCCGACCCTAACCTCGGCAGCGCCACGTCCCGGCGCGTGCAGCCCGCACCGACCCGGCGCGACATCGATCCGCCGCGACATCGATCTTGGCCATGTGCCGCGACCCCCGACCCCGCTTGGAGCCCCCGTGAGCGACCCCGTGAATGAGGCTGCCGACAGGACCCCGTCCCTCGACGGCCGCGACATCACCGAGGAGGAGGTCTTCACCGCCCACGAGGGCGGCAAGCTCTCCGTCGCGCCCACCGTGGGCCTCGCCGGACGGCGCGACCTCGCGATCGCCTACACCCCCGGGGTGGCCAAGGTGTGCCGCGCCATCGCCGACGACAAGGCCCTCACCGCCCGCTACACGTGGACCCACCGCCTCGTGGCCGTCGTGTCCGACGGCACCGCCGTCCTCGGCCTGGGCGACATCGGCCCGCGCGCGTCGCTGCCGGTGATGGAGGGCAAGTCCGCGCTGTTCAAGGCGTTCGCCGACCTCGACTCGATCCCGCTGGTGCTCGAGACCACCGACGTCGACGAGATCGTCGACACGATCGTCCACCTGCGTCCGAGCTTCGGGGCGGTCAACCTCGAGGACATCGCCGCCCCGCGCTGCTTCGAGATCGAGCGCCGGCTGATCGAGGCGCTCGACTGCCCGGTGATGCACGACGACCAGCACGGCACGGCGATCGTGGTGCTCGCCGCCCTGCGCAACGCCGCCCGCGTCCTCGACCGCGACCTCGCCGGGCTCAAGGTCGTCGTCAGCGGGGCCGGGGCCTCCGGGGTCGCCTGCGCGAAGATCCTGCTGTCGGCCGGGGCGCACGACGTCGTCGTGCTCGACTCCCGCGGCGTCATCCACGCGGGTCGTGACGGCATGAACGTCGAGAAGATGGCCCTCGCCGAGATCACGAATCCCCGCGGCGTGCGCGGCGACCTCGCCGCCGCCGTCGACGGGGCCGACGTCTTCCTGGGCCTGTCGGGCTCGACGGTCCCCGAGTCGGTGATCGCGTCGATGGCCGAGGGCGGCGTCGTCCTCGCGCTGTCCAACCCCGACCCGGAGATCGACCCCGCCGTCGCCCGGAAGCACGCCGCGGTCGTCGCCACCGGGCGCAGCGACTACCCGAACCAGATCAACAACGTGCTCGCCTTCCCCGGCGTGTTCGCCGGGGCGCTCGACGCGGCCGCCCGGCGCATCACCGAGGCGATGAAGCTCGCGGCCGCCGAGGCCATCGCGGACATCGCGGCCGGCGACGACGAGTTCGGTCCCGACCACATCGTGCCCAGCGCGCTCGACCCGCGGGTCGCGCCCGCCGTCGCCGAGGCGGTGGCCCGGGCCGCCGCCGAGGAGGGGGTCGTGCGCCGGCACGTCGCCGAGGTCGCCGTCGACGGACACCACTGACCCGCCTGCTCCACCCCGGAAATCCGGTTGGGCATCACGGGATTGCCGTCCACGAGAAGTGGGTACGAACCCGTGCGGTCCTGCGCGCCCGGATGCCGTGTCGCCCGCCCGGAGCAGGGATCGTCCACGTTCGGCGGTGGCACGTCGTTCGTGGCCGGGAACGAACCGTTCGTAGCGGCAAGATCGCACCGACCGTGAGGTGTCGAGCCGCACGTGGGTGATCGTCCGTTCCATCGGTCGAGTCGCGATGGGCCACATGCCGTTCGTCGTGGACTCCGTCTGCTTCGGCGCGACGACCGGTCGATGGACTCAAGGTTGAACGATCAGGTGATGCAGCACGACGCGTCCCGGGCCACGGTCGCCGCGCGACCTCCCCCACTCCGGTGATGTTGCCGATCCCCGACCGTGTCTCCTTCGTTGCTGAGACAGACGCGGACGGTCCGTTCCTCTCCGGGGAGCGGTGGGGGCCCGCGCGGCGAAGGAGTCGAGACGTGAGCAGTGCGGTGCCGGTGCCGGGCTCGCGGGGCCTTGCCGTCGTCCACGCGACGACGACGCCCCGCCGGCCCGACGCGGCCGCTGCTCCCGACGCCGGCGCCCCGGTCCTGCCGGCCGGTCCCGCGCTGCGCCACGACGCCCACGGCCGGATCACCGAGGTCCGGGCGCAGGTGGCACGTCTGGTCGACCCCACGGGGGGCCTCGACCCGCGGACGATGCTCGGCCGGCCCGTGCGGGAGCTGCTCGTCGACCTCGGCCCGGCCGACCAGGGTGCGGCCGACCAGGGGATGGGGGGCCTCTACGCCGCCCGGCTGCGCCGCGTCGCCGGGGTGCCGCTGCCGGTGCGGGTGGTGGCCTGGCCGGACACCCACGGCGGTGCCGCCCTCGTGCTGGTGCCCGACGTGCCGGCCCCGGCGGCTCCTGCCGCTCCCTCGGCCCCCTCGGCCCCCTCCGCCCCCTCCGCTCCGTCCGCCCCTTCCGCCGCCGACATCGAGCGGATCGCGGGCCTCGGGCACTGGGAGGTCGACCTCGCCACGGGCTCGGCGTGGCTCTCGCCGGTGCTCGCCGAGCTGCTGATGATCGACCCGCACGCCACCCGCAGTGCCGAGACGCTCCTCGCCGCCCTGCACGCCGAGGACCGCGGCGGGCTCGCGCGCCGGTGGCAGGCGCTGGTCGCCGAGGGCGCCCCGCTCGAGTGCGAGGTGCGCCTCGGCGACGGCAGCGGGCGCATCCTCGCCCTCCACGCCGCCCTGCGGGCCGGCACCGTGCTCGGCACGGCCGCCGACGTCACCGCGCGGCGCCACGCCGAGGAGCGGCTGCGGGCCTCCAACCAGCGGTTCACCGACCTGCTGGCCGTCGCCCCGGTCGGGATCGCCCTCTTCGACGACGACGAGCGGCTGGTCAAGGCGAACCAGGCGCTGTGCCGCCTGCTGGGCCAGGGCCCGGAGGCGCTCCGCGGCCGGCGCGCCGACGAGCTGCTCGACCTCTCGGCGGAGTCGGCCGCGGGCCCCGGCCCGGCGACACCGCTGCTCGCCCGTCCGGCGGGCTCGGCGGGCTCGGTGAGCTGGTCGTGCACCCCCCGCGCGCTCCTCACCCGGGAGCGCGGCGCCGGCGGCGCGGTCGCCGAGCCCGTGTGGTGCGAGCTGCACGTCTCGGTGTCGGTGCACGAGGACGGCGGCGTCACCCACCTCGTGGTGTTCACCGACGTCACCGACGCGCGCCGGGTCGAGGCGAGCCTGCGCCACCAGGCCATGCACGACGAGCTGACCGGCCTGCCCAACCGCCGCGCGCTCACCACCACGGTCTCGCGGCTGCTGGCGGGCCCGACGTCGCGGCGCACCGGGGTGCTGTTCTGCGACATCGACAACTTCAAGCGGGTCAACGACTCGCTCGGCCACGACGCCGGCGACGAGCTGCTCGTCGAGCTGGCCCAGCGCCTCCGCGACCGCCTGCCCGCCGGGTGCGCGGCCTCGCGCAGCGCCGGGGACGAGTTCGTCGTGGTCTGCGCCGACGTCGACCTGCACGGCGGCCTGGACGCCCTGTCGGCGACGGTGGCCGGCATCCTGCGCACCGCCATCCCCGTGCACGGCCAGCTCGTGCGCATCTCGGCAACGGTCGGCGCCGCGGTCGGTGCCACCATCGGGCTCGGCGTCGGGGACCCCGACAGCTACCGCGCCGACCCGTCGGGCCCCGACATCGACCCCACCGACGACCCGGTGGCGCAGGTGCTGCGCCGCGAGCGGGCCACGGAGCTCGCCGGGCTCGAGCCCGCGCCGGGCCACCCGGGCACCGGGGACCTCATGCGCTTCGCCGACGCTGCGCTGTTCGAGGCCAAGAGCGGCGGCAACGGGCGCTTCGCGCTGGCCGACGAGGCGATCATGAAGGGCGCCGACGAGGCGCTGCGCATGGAGACCCAGCTGCGCGAGGCGATGGTCAACGACGAGCTGGTGCTGCACTACCAGCCCGTCGTCGGGGCGGACGGGCGGATCCAGACGGCCGAGGCCCTGGTGCGCTGGCAGCACCCCGAGCACGGCCTGCTCTTCCCGGACAAGTTCCTGCCGGTGGCCGAGGCCGCCGACCTGCTCGGCGACCTCGACCGCTGGGTGCTGCGCGCCGCGGTCCGCGAGGCCGCCACGTGGCCGGGCACGGCCCCCGACGGGATTCCGCCGTCGGTGGCGGTGAACCTCGCGGGCCTGCTGCCCGGCGACCCGGACTTCCTGCCCGTCGTGCGCGCCACCGTCGCCGAGTCCGGGCTGCCGTGGGACCGCCTGGTCCTCGAGCTCGTCGAGACCTGCCTCGCCGACCTGCCCTCGCACACGCTGCGGGAGATGAACGAGCTCATCGCCGCCGGTGTGCGCTTCGCGGTCGACGACTTCGGCACCGGCTACTCGTCGCTCTCGCGGCTCACCGGCCTGCCCGCACAGATCGTCAAGCTCGACCGCGCCTTCGTCCGCGGGGTCGCCACCGGCGAGTCCGACCGGGCCGTGGCCCGCGCGGTCGTCGACCTCACCGCCGCGATCGGGCAGGTCTGCGTCGCCGAGGGTGTGGAGGACTCCGACCAGTTCGCGGTGCTGCGCGACCTCGGCGTGCACGCCTACCAGGGCTGGTTGTTCGCCCGCGCCATGCCGGCCGAGGCGTTCACCGAGCTCGTGCGCCGCGGCCCGATCGTCCCGGAGACGCGCGCGGCCGGGTGATCGCCGTCACACACGGTGGTGGCGGCCGGTCGTGATCGGTCGCGGCCGTCGGGGGGCCGGGCTAGATTCACGCGTCGACTCGGTGGCCTACTCGTGGCCGCCGGCGGATCCCGGGGGCGTCGTACGTGATCGAGTTCCGGGACGTGGGGAAGCGCTTCGCCGACGGCACCGTCGGTCTGGAGTCGCTGTCGCTGACCGCCCGTGAGGGTGAGATCACGGTGCTGGTGGGGCCCTCGGGCTGCGGCAAGACCACCTCGTTGCGCACCGTCAACCGCATGGTCGAGCCCACGTCGGGCTCGGTGCTCCTCGCCGGCAAGGACGTCGCCGAGGGTGATCCGGCGCTGCTGCGTCGAGGCATCGGCTACGTCATCCAGCAGGCCGGCCTGTTCCCCCACCGCCGCGTGCTCGACAACGTCGCGACGGTGCCGGTGCTCCAGGGCCTCCCGCGCAAGGAGGCCCGTGCCCGGGCGGCCGAGGTGCTCGAGCGCGTCGGTCTCGACGCGACGATGGCGCAGCGCTGGCCCGCGCAGCTCTCCGGCGGCCAGCAGCAGCGCGTCGGGGTGGCCCGTGCGCTGGCCGGCGACGCGCCGGTGCTGCTCATGGACGAGCCGTTCTCGGCGGTCGACCCCGTGGTGCGCGTCGAGCTGCAGGACGAGCTGCTGCGCCTGCAGGCCGACCTCGGCAAGACGATCCTGTTCGTCACCCACGACATCGACGAGGCCATCCGCCTGGGCGACCGCGTGGCCGTGCTGCGCGTCGGCGGCCGCCTGGCGCAGTTCGCGCCGCCCGACGAGCTGCTCGCGCACCCGGCCGACGAGTTCGTGTCCGGGTTCGTCGGGCGCGACCGCGGCTACCGCCGCCTGGGCTTCGTGCCGGCCACCGCGCTGCACCTCACCGAGCTGCCGACGCGCGCGGACGCGAACGGCGACTCGGGGGTGCCGGGCGAGTGGACGGTCCTGCTCGACGGGGCCGAGCGTCCCGCGGCGTGGCTCGGACCCGACGGGGTGCGCCACGAGCTGGGCTCGGTCTACGTCACCGAGGGGGGCGCCGAGGGTGTGACAGCGGCCTCCGAGGCGGCGGGCACGCTGCGCGGCGCCCTGGACGCCGCGCTGAGCTCGCCGGCGGGACGGGGCGTGGCGGTCGACCGCGAGGGCCGCTTCCGGGGCGGGGTCGCCCCCGACGACGTGCTGGCGCTGCTGCGGCCGGACCCGGTCCGGTGAGGGCCTTCGGCTACGACATCGACGAGCTCGTGATCTCCCACGTCCTGCTCGCCCTGGTCCCGGTGCTGGTGGGCCTGGTGGTCGCCGTCCCGCTGGGCTGGTGGGCGCACCGGTCGCCCGGCGCGCGCCGGGTGCTCGTGCCGCTCTCCGGCGCGCTGTACACGATCCCGTCGCTGGCGCTGATCGTGTTCATCCCGATCCTGGTGGGCACGCCGATCCTCAGCCCGCTCAACGTCGGGCTGACGCTGGTGATCTACACGGTGGCGCTGCTCGTCCGCAGCGTCGCGGAGGCCCTCGACGCCGTGCCGGTCACCGTCACCACGGCGGCGGTCGCCGTCGGCTACCGGCCGACCGGGCTCTTCCTCGGAGTACAGCTGCCGCTCGCCGTGCCGGTGCTCACCGCCGGCATCCGGGTCGCGTCGGTGTCGGCGTTCTCGCTGGTCACGGTCGGTGCGCTGGTCGGCGTGCAGTCGCTGGGCACCCTGATGACCGACGGCTTCCAGCAGGCGTACCCGGCCATGGTCGCCGCCGGCATCATCGGCTCGATCGTGCTCGCGTTCGTCTTCGACGCGCTGTGGCTCGCGCTGGGACGGGCGCTCACGCCCTGGGTCCGCGCGCGGACGGGGGTGTAGGGCGTGCTGGGTCGACTCCTCGAGTGGTTCTCCGCCCCGGCGCAGTGGAGCGGGCCGAACGCCATCCCGACGCGGGTGCTCGAGCACCTCGGGTACACCGTGCTGGCCGTCGTCATCGCCGCCGTCATCGCCCTGCCGCTGGGCGCGCTCATCGGGCACACCCGGCGCGGCGAGCTCGCGGTCGTCGGCGTCGCCAACGGCCTGCGCGCGCTGCCGGAGCTCGGCGTCCTCGTGCTCTTCGTGCTGCTGCTGGGCCTCGGGCTGCTGCCGCCGACGCTCGCCCTGGTCCTGCTCGCGATCCCGCCGATGCTCGCCGGCGCCTACTCCGGCGTCGCCGGGGCGGACCCGGGCGCCGTCGACGCCGCCCGCGGGATGGGGATGCGCGAGTCCCAGATCCTCCTGCAGGTCGAGGTGCCCTCGGCCGTGCCGCTCGTGCTCGGCGGGGTGCGGTTCGCGACGCTGCAGGTGATCGCGACCGCCACCATCGCCGCCTACGTCGGCCTCGGTGGCCTGGGGCGCTACATCCTCGACGGCTTCTCGGTCCGCGACTACCCGCAGGTGCTCGGCGGCGCCGTCGTCGTCGCCGTGCTCTCGATCGTCGTCGAGCTCGTCCTGCAGGGCCTCGGGCGCCTCGTCACGCCCGGCCCCGACCGCGCGCGGCTGCGCCGCACACCGCACACCGTCACCACCAGAGAGGTCTCCCCGTGATCCGATCCCCGCGTGCCCTGTTGGTCGGGGCCGTGCTGGCCGCCGGCGCGCTGCTCGCCGGCTGCGGCGGCGGCTCCGACCCGCTCGCCACCGCCCCCGCCGGGCCCTCCGCCCAGGGCACGGTCCGCATCGGCTCGGCGAACTTCACCGAGAACCGGCTGCTCGCCGAGATCTACGCGACGGCCCTCGAGGGCAAGGGCGTGACCGTCGAGCGCCGTTTCGGCATCGGCAGCCGCGAGACGTACTACCCCGCCGTCGAGCGCGGTGAGATCGACCTGGTGCCCGACTACACCGGCAACCTGCTGCAGTTCCTCGACCCGCAGACCACGGCCACGGCGTCGGACCAGGTCTACCAGCAGGTCTCCTCCAAGCTGCCGCCCCAGCTCCAGCTCCTCCAGCAGAGCCCCGCCGAGGACAAGGACGCGGTCGTCGTCACGCGGGCCTTCGCGACGCAGAACAACCTGCGCTCGATCGAGGACCTCGCGCCGCTGTGCCCCACGGTGTCCTTCGGGGGCCCGCCCGAGTTCCAGCAGCGCGCCTACGGCATCCCCGGCCTGCAGCGGCTCTACAACTGCACCTTCAAGGAGTTCCGGGCCCTCGACGCCGGTGGCCCGCTCACGGTGGCGGCGCTGCGCGACGGCACCGTCCAGGCGGCGGACCTGTTCACCACCGACGCCTCGATCCCGGAGAACGACTTCGTGGTGCTCGAGGACCCGCGGTCGAACTTCGCCGCCCAGAACGTCGTGCCGCTGGTCAACCGCGCCAAGTCCTCCGACCCGCGCGTCACCGACACGCTCAACCAGATCTCCGCGGCCATGGACACCACCCAGCTGACCCAGCTCAACCAGCGCCTCGCCGGCCCGGACCGCCCGGACCCGCAGACCGTCGCCCGCGACTGGCTGAACTCCGCCGGCATCCGCTAGCCCCTGCCCCCTCCCGGACCTCTCCCGGACCCCTCCCGGAGCGAACGGGCGGTTCGCTGCTTCTAGGCGTGCGAACTCCCCGTTCGCTCCGGAGTTCGGGGCCCGTCGGCCCTGTGTCAGGGTGGTCGGCGTGCCCCGTCGCGTCCCCGTGGTGCTCGTCGCCGGTCACCTCGGCGCCGGCAAGTCGACGCTGGTCAACCACCTGTTGCGCCGCGCCGACGGGGTCCGGATCGGCGTCGTCGTCAACGACTTCGGGGCGATCGGGATCGACGCGATGCTCGTCGCGGGGCAGGCCAGCGCCGTGACGTCGCTGGCCGACGGGTGCCTGTGCTGCACCACCGACGCCAACGGCCTCGCGGGGCTGCTCGCCGAGCTGACGGCGCCTGCCGCCCGCCTCGACCTCGTCGTCGTGGAGGCCAGCGGCCTCGCGGAGCCCCGCGAGCTCGTGCGCCTGCTGCTCGACGCCGTCGGGGGCGAGGCGCGGCACGCGGCGTACGGCGGGCTGGTGGTGGTGGTCGACGCGGTGGAGGAGGGGGAGCACGACGAGGCGGTGCGCCTCGCCGACCTCGTGGTGCTCAACCAGGTCGACCGCGTCGACGACCCCGGCCCGCTGCTCGCCTCTCTGCGGGCCAACGCCCCTGGTCCCGTGCTCCCGGTGGTCCGCGGCGCCCTCGACCCGGCGCTGCTCATCGACCCGCCGGCCCGCCGTGGGCCGCCCCGGTCGGGTCAGCTGTCGTTCGACGCGCTGCTGCGCGAGGACGCCGAGGTCGAGCACACCCACGCCGCCTGGGAGAGCGTCGCGGTCGAGCGGGACACCCCGCTGGACCCGGCGCGGTTCGCGGCGTTCCTCGAGGCGGGCCCGACCGGCGTCTTCCGGTCCAAGGGCGTCGTGCGGTTCCCCGGCGCCGCCCCGTTCGTCGTGCAGACGGTGGGGACGGCGATCCGGGTGCGACCGGCGCCGCGGTCCGTCGACGTCGCCGGCGCCCGGCTGGTGTTCCTCGGCGTCGGGCTCGACGCGGCGGCCCTGCACGCGGCGCTCGACGCCTGCGCGGCCGACCCCGCGGCGGACGAGCCGTCGCTGCTCCCGGTCCTGCGCTACGAGGAGTCCGACCGGGTCGACGCCGTCTGAGTGCTGCAGGCGATGCAGCGAACGCGCCGTTCGCTGCTTCTACGCGCGCAAACTCCCCGTTCGCTGCCGTGAGCCAGGGGAGGCCGCGAAGATCAGGGGCGCGATGACCACGTCTGCGTGCCCGCGAGGGTGGTCCTCGCGCTCCTGATCTTGTTGCCGGGGCCCTACTCGTCGTCCCTACTCGCCGGCGCTACTCGTCATCGCTGTCGTCGCGCGCCAGGAACGTCGCGAAGCGGTCGGCGGCGCCCGCGTGCTCGGGGTGGGCGTCGACGAAGGCGCGGAGGCGGTCGGCCAGCCAGGCCAGGCTGACCTCCTCCTCGCCCCGCCGGTCCTCGAGCTCCTCGATCCCGCGGTCCGTGAAGTACACGCGCGGACCTAGTCGGCAGCCACTAGTCGCCCAGCGCCTCGGCGATGAGCGCCTTCTGCTCCACCTCGTGCACCTTGGCGACGCCGGCGGCCGGGGCGGCCATGCGGCGGCGGGACACGCGCTTGAGGTGGGGCAGGCGGCCGTTCATGCGCTCCGGCAGCCACAGACCCAGGAACGGCCAGGCGCCCTGGTTGGCCGGCTCCTCCTGCACCCAGCGGACGTCGTCCGCGTTCGGGTAGCGGTCGAGGACGGCCGTGAGCTCCTCGGTGGCCAGCGGGTAGAGCTGCTCCATCCGCACGATCGCGGTGTCGTTCGTGCGGCCCGCCTTCTCGCGGGCGGCGACCAGCTCGTAGTAGAGCTTGCCGGCGCAGAGCAGGACGCGCGTGACGCCGTCGGTGTCGCCGCTCGCGAACGCCGGGTCGTCCAGGATCGGCCGGTAGCTGCCGTGGGTGAAGTCCTCCACCGGGCTGACGGCCGCCTTGTTGCGCAGCATCGACTTGGGGGTGAACACGACCAGCGGACGGCGGACGCCGTCGATGGCGTGGCGGCGCAGCAGGTGGAAGTAGTTCGACGGGCTCGACGGCACCGCGACGGTCATCGATCCCTCGGCGCACAGCTGCAGGAAGCGCTCGATGCGCCCCGAGGTGTGGTCCGGCCCCTGGCCCTCGTGGCCGTGCGGCAGGAGCAGCACGACGTCGGACGTCTGGCCCCACTTGGCCTCACCGGACGAGATGAACTCGTCGATGATCGACTGCGCGCCGTTGACGAAGTCGCCGAACTGGGCCTCCCACAGCACCAGGGCGTTGTGGTTCGCCACCGAGTAGCCGTACTCGAAGCCCACCGCGGCGAACTCCGAGAGCGCCGAGTCGTAGGGCATGAACTTGCCCTGGTCGGCGGTGAGGTTCCGCAGCGGGACGTACTCCTCGCCGTTGTGCCGGTCGATGATCACCGAGTGGCGCTGGACGAACGTGCCGCGCCGGGAGTCCTGGCCCGACAGGCGCACGAGCTTGCCGTCGATGAGCAGCGAACCCCAGGCGAGCAGCTCGGCGTACGCCCAGTCGATGCCCTCCTCGGTGTCCGTCGCCGCCGCCTTGCCGCGGCGCTCGAGGACGGGCTTGACGCGCGGGTGCGCCGCGAAGCCCTCGGGCAGCTCGGTGTGCGCGCGGGCGATCCGCTGGATCACCTCGAGCGGCACCGCGGTCTGCAGGGAGTTCGGGACGGCCTGCTCCCACTCGACCGACGGGCTGGGCTCCGGGTCGGCCTTCTCCAGCTCGCGGACCTCGTTGAAGACGTGCTCGAGCTGGCTGCCGTAGTCGCGCAGCGCGTGCTCGGCCTCGTCCAGCGAGATGTCGCCGCGCCCGATCAGCGACTCGGTGTAGGTCTTGCGCACCGAGCGCTTGGCGTCGATGACGTCGTACATCTCCGGCTGGGTCATCGAGGGGTCGTCGCCCTCGTTGTGGCCCCGGCGCCGATAGCAGATCATGTCGATCACGACGTCGGAGTTCCAGCGCTCGCGGAACTCGACCGCGAGGCGCGCCACCCAGACGCAGGCCTCGGGGTCGTCGCCGTTCACGTGGAAGACCGGCGCGTCGATCATCTTGGCCACGTCGGTGCAGTAGTGCGTCGAGCGGGTGTGCTCGGGCGCGGTGGTGAAGCCGACCTGGTTGTTGACGATCACGTGCACCGTGCCGCCGGTGCGGTAGCCGCGCAGCAGCGCGAGGTTGAGCGTCTCGGCGACCACGCCCTGGCCGGCGAAGGCGGCGTCGCCGTGCAACGCGACGGGCAGGACGGTGAAGCCCTCGGGCCCCTTGTCGAGCACGTCCTGCTTGGCCCGCACGATGCCCTGCATCACGGGGTCGACGGCCTCGAGGTGCGACGGGTTCGACGTCAGCGACACCGTGGTCTCGCCGTCGCCGAACATCCGGAAGAACTTGCCCTCGGCGCCGAGGTGGTACTTCACGTCGCCGGAGCCGTGGGCCTGGCCCGGGTCGAGGTTGCCCTCGAACTCGCGGAAGATCTGCGACACCGGCTTGCCGACGATGTTCGCCAGCACGTTGAGCCGCCCGCGGTGGGGCATGCCGACGACGACCTCGTCCATCTCGTGCGCCGCGGCCGTGTCGAGCACGGCGTCGAGCAGCGGGATGACGGTCTCGGCGCCCTCGAGCGAGAAGCGCTTCTGCCCGACGTACTTGGTCTGCAGGAACGCCTCGAACGCCTCGGCGGCGTTGAGCTTCGAGAGGATGTACTTCTGCTCGGCGACCGGCACCTTCTCGTGCGGGCGCTCGATGCGCTCCTGGAGCCAGTCGCGCTTCTCGGGGTCGAGGATGTGCATGTACTCGATGCCGATGGTGCGGCAGTACGAGTCACGCAGGACCCCGAGGACGTCGCGCAGCTTCATGCAGCCGCGGCCGGCGAAGCCGTCGACGGGGAACTCGCGGTCGAGGTCCCACAGCGTGAGCCCGTGCGACGCGATGTCGAGGTCGGGATGCTTGCGCTGCGGGTGCGACAGCGGGTCGGTGTCGGCCATGAGGTGGCCGCGCGTCCGGTACGCGTCGATCAGCTCGATGATCCGCGCGGTGCGGTCGATCTGCGACGACGGCAGGTCCTGGCGCCAGCGGATCGGCTCGTAGGGGATCCGCAGCGACGCGAAGATGTCGTCGTAGAAGCCGTCCTCGCCGAGCACGAGGTGGTGGATGCGGCGCAGGAAGTCGCCGGACTCGGCGCCCTGGATGATCCGGTGGTCGTACGTGGACGTCAGCGTGATGATCTTGCTGATGCCCATGTCGGCGAGCTTCTCCTCGCTCGCCCCCTGGAACTCGGCGGGGTACTCCATGGCGCCGACACCGACGATCGTGCCCTGGCCGACGGTCAGGCGCGGCACCGAGTGGTTGGTGCCGATCGTGCCCGGGTTGGTCAGGCTGATCGTGACACCGGAGAAGTCCTCGCTGGTCAGCGCGTTGTTGCGTGCCTTGCGCACCATCTCCTCGTAGGAGGCCCAGAACTGCGCGAAGCTCATGTTCTCGGTGCCCTTGAGGGCGACGACGACGAGCGTGCGCGAGCCGTCCTTGCCCGGCAGGTCCATCGCCAGGCCGAGGTTGACGTGCCCCGGGTCGACGACGGCGGGCTTGCCCTTGTCGTCCTCCCCGTAGTGGCGGTTCATGTTCGGGAAGTCCGCGAGGGCGCGGACCATCGCGTACCCGAGCAGGTGGGTGAACGAGACCTTCCCGCCGCGCGAGCGCCGCAGGTGGTTGTTGATGACGATGCGGTTGTCGGCCAGCAGCTTCGCCGGCACCGCGCGCACGCTCGTCGCGGTGGGCAGCTGCAGCGACGCGGTCATGTTCTTCGCGATCGCGTTCGCGGCGCCGCGCAGCGGCTTCGTCGTCTGGTCGGCGTCGGCGCCCGCGCCGGGCTGGGCGGCCTTGGCGGGGCTCGTGGTGCCGGCCGGCGGCTTGCTCGGGGTCTCGCCGCTGCGCGAGGAGGTGGTGCGCGCGCCGTCGGTCGACGGGGCGGACGGCGATCCGGTGCCCGTGGTGCTGCCGGCGGGCGCGCTGCCGTTGGCCGACGAGCGCGGGGCGTCCTGCGACGCCGACGCGGTGCTCGTGGAGGCCTTCCCGTTGGACGGGGCGGGCGCGGGAGCGGCCGACGCGGGGGCGGCGCCGTCACCGGCCGAGGCCGTCTCGGCGGCGTCGTCGGCCTGCTGGTCGGCGCCGTCGGGCTGGCTGTCGGCAGGGGCGTAGTCGGCGAAGAACTCGTGCCACGCCTTGTCGACCGAGGAGGGGTCGGCGAGGTAGCGCTGGTACATCTCGTCGACCAGCCACTCGTTGGGTCCGAACTGGGCGGTCGGGCTACTACTCGACACGACTCGAAATCGCCTCAATCAGTCATCGCGGTGGCGTCGGAAGCGTGTCCAGATTAGCGCTTGACACCGCGCGGGGTGGGCCCCTGTCTCGCACTGCACCGGTCCACACGGACCGTTGCTCCACCTGCGCGTGGCTCGGAGAGGTCCAGGGATCGGCGTCTCCCCCCGGAGTGCCCGTTCAGGCGAAGCGCGAACGCAGCACCTCGTCGCCCTCGGCGTCGGTGACGACGAACCCGCCGGCCTGGTCCCGGAGCACCGAGGAGTTGAGCCGGCACACCATCTCGGCCGGACCCGTGCCGCGGAACGCGCCCGCCGGGACGGGGCGTCCGGCGCGGTCGAGGACGGTGACGTCGTACGTCTGCCCCTCGGCGAACCCCGACGCCGTGAGCACCATCTCGACGCCCCAGGTGTGGTCGATCGTGCCAGCGGTGGCGCGGATCGCGGGGTCGAGGGACTGCACCGCGACCGGGTCGACGGGCGGCTCGCCCGCGGCGCCGACCGCGAGGCCGATCCCCACGCCGGCGAGCCCGACCACCGCCGCGACGGCCGCCGTCGCGAGCAGGGGTGCGAGCCGCCGCCGGGACCGGGGTGCCTCCCGCGGCTCCTCGTCCGCGCCGAGACGGTCGAGGACCGCGGCGAAGCCGTCGGGGGACGGCGGGCTCCCTGGCGCGGTCCTGCCCGCGGTCCGTGCGGCGTCCGGGTCGACGTGACGCAGCGGCCCGGCGAGCGGCACCAGCTCGGCGAGCTCGGCGCGGCACGACGCGCAGGTGCGCAGGTGGGCGTCGACCTCGGCGCGCTCCTCGTCGTCGAGCGCCCCGAGCGCGTGGGCGCCGAGCTGCTCGCGCAGCCGCTCGTGGCCGTCGGGCGTCGTGGTCACAGCGGGACTCCCATGTCGTCCATGATCTGCCGCAGGTTCTTCAGGCCGTAGAAGACCCGGCTGCGCAGGGTGCCGATCGGGACACCCTGCTCCTCGGCCACCTCGGCGTACGGGCGGCCCCGGACCGAGGTCTCGACGATGGCGCTGCGCTGGTCGTCGCCCAGTCGCGTGAGGGCCTCCTCGACGAACCAGGCGGTGACGAGGTCGTCGCTGAAGTCGTCCCGGCCCGCGGGCCCGGACCGGTCCGACACCAGCGACAGGTCGCCGGGCGCGGTCGGTGTGCTCGGGCGGCTCCGCGCGTGGCGGACGTGGTCGATCACCGCGTTGCGGGCGATGGTGAACAGCCACACCCGCAGGCTCGCCACCGTCGCGTCGTAGCGGTCGGCGTGGCGCCAGGCCCGCACGAACACCTCCTGCACCACGTCCGAGGCGGCGCCCGGGTCGCGCAGCTGCCGCAGGGCGAAGCGCTCGAGCTCGCCGGCGTGGGCGCGGTAGGCGGCCTCGAGATCCTCGGTCCGGCGCAGGTCCACCGGCGCGCGCGCGATCCCTGCGGCCTCGCTCACCCGGTTCCCCCTGCGCGCTACGACGTCCGGAGCATCGTGATCGTTGCGGTGTGACCGCGTCGTGATGCGTGCGCGCGACGCGGCGACGCGGAGCGGGACGGCACGGGTCACTCCCGTCGGTACGGAGCGGCGGCCGGGAGCGTTCACCGACCTCGGGGAGGAATCCGCGGCGGATCGTGGTGAACGCGGCCGCCGAGGGCTCCGTAGAGACGGGCGATCCGGACATCCCGCCCATCGCCAGGAGGCCCCCGTGCACCGTGCACTCCCGAAGCTCGCCGCCCTGTCCGTGCTGACCGCCGGCGCGGTCCTGTTCTCGGGGGGTGCGGCCTACGCCGCCGATACCGAGGTCGACGAGCCCGAGACCTTCACCAGCATGTTCACCGCGATGGCGACCCCCGACATGGTCATCGGCACGAACGGCCAGCCGGCCCCGGGGCAGCCGGGCGCCACCGGCACCTTCAACTACCGCATCAACTCCGACGAGGACGTCATCTGTTACGACCTCACGCTGAGCGGCGTGACCGGTGAGTACATGAGCCCGGCGCGGACCGCGACGCACATCCACGAGGCCGCCGAGGGTGCCGCGGGCCCGCCGCGCCTCGCCTTCCCGAACCCCGCGGGCGACGGCGACACGCGCACCAGCTCCGGCTGCCTGCAGGGCCCGTTCACCACCGGGGTGATGGCGAACGGCCAGGACACCGGCACGGGCTTCACCGTCAAGGAGATCGAGGAGAACCCGGCGGCCTTCTTCGGCGACACCCACACCGCTGAGTACTCCGCGGGCGCGGTGCGCGGTCAGCTGATGGCGGTGCCGATGGGCGGCGTCGAGACCGGCGGCGGGGCCACGGCCGGCGCCACGGCGACCGGCGACGTCGCACCGGCCGCGCTCGGTGTGGGTGCCCTCGTCGCGGCCGCCGCCGCCGGGGCCGTCGCCCACCGCCGGCGCGGCACCAGCTCCTGACGATGCGTCTCGCCGCGCTCGTCCTCGGGGCCGTCCTGCTGCTCGCCGGGTGTGCGGGCGGCGGGGCGGTCCCGGGGGCGGCGCCCACCTCTCCGCAGGTCACCACCGGCGAGCGACCCGGGCCCGGGGCGGTGGTGCCGACCTCGGTGCGGGTGCCGGCCATCGACGTCGACGAGCCGGCGCTCCTCGGGCTCGGTGTCGCGTCGGACGGCAGCGCCGAGGTGCCGCAGGACTTCGGGCGGGTCGGCTGGTTCGACCGGACCCTCGCGGCGCAGCGCGCCGGGGCGGCCCCCGCCGACGTCCCGGTGCCCGCGGGCCGGGGCCCGACCGTGCTGCTCGGGCACGTCGACTCCCGCGCCGGCCCCGCCGTGTTCTTCCGCCTGCGCGACCTGCGCCCCGGGGACGTCGTCGAGGTCGGCCGGTCCGACGGGTCGGTGGCGCGCTACGCCGTCGAGCGCACCGAACAGGTGGCCAAGGACGCGTTCCCGACCTTCGCGGTGTTCGGGGCGACCGCCACCGACGTCCTGCGGCTGGTGACCTGTGCCGGCGACTTCGACCGCGGCGCGCGCAGCTACACCGACAACCTCGTGGTGCACGCGGTGCGACTCACGTGAGGGCGACTCACGTCAGGCGGCTCACGTCAGGGCGGCTCACGGGACGAGCCGGGCGAAGACGACCGTGTTGTCGCGGTACGAGCCCGCGGCGTCGTCGAAGTCGCCGCCGCAGGTGATGAGGCGCAGCTCGGGGCCCGCGGTGTCGCCGTAGACCTCGAGGCGCGGGAACCCGTCCTTCGGGTAGGAGCGCACGGCGTCGACCGCGAAGGTGCGCGCAGACCGGTCCGCCGCGGTGACCGTGATCCGGTCGCCGGGGCGGAGCCGCCCGAGGTCGTAGAACACCGACGGGCCGTTCGCGGCCGAGTCGACGTGCCCGAGGATCACCGACGGGCCGACCCGTCCGGGCGTCGGCGAGCCGCGGTACCAGGCGGCGTGGTCGTACGCCGGGCCCGGCACCGGGACCTCGAGGGTGCCGTCGGGCTTCAGTCCGACCGAGTCGACCGGCGAGGAGACGTCGATCGCGGGGATGGCGATCGTCGCCGGGGGAGACCCGGTGGCCGGCTGCTGGCGGGGTCCCGCGGGGGCGCTCGGTGGGGTCGAGGGCAGCGGGTCCGCGGCGACGGCGGCCGCCGGGGCGGGCGGATTCGTCCCGAGGAGCCCGGCGCCCCCCAGCACGAGGCCGAGCACCGCGAGCGCGCCGGCCGCCACCAGCAGGACCCGGGGACGGGCCGGTGCGGTGGGCTCGGTCATCGATTGCTCCCGTTGTGCGACGACTACTGGCTGGTATCGCTCGCTGAGCGAGCGATACCAGCCAGTAACCGATCAGTGGATCGGTGCAGGGGTCAGGGCAGGGTCAGTGCCGGGCGCCCGCGCGACGCCGGGCGGCGAAGCCCACGCCACCCGCGGCGACCAGGGCGACGATGCCCGCGGTCAGCAGGACGGGGGACGGTCCGCTGGTGGAGCCGCCGCCGGTCTCGACGCCGCCGGCCGGCATGGCCGGCATCTGGCCGGGCAGGTTGACGACGATGGTGGCGACGCCGATGGTCAGCCCGCCCTGGATCGCGTCGGTGCTGAACGCCTGGTTGAGCGCGGTCGCCGCGGTCTGCGAGAGCCGCACCGTGGTGCCGGTCAGGGTGGCGGTCCCGGCCGCGGCGTCGGTCGAGATGGGCTGCAGGGTCGAGCCGTCGAGGTCGAACAGCACCGCGGACTCGGCGATGGTCTGGCCGCCCGCGCTGACCTTGCCGCTCAGCGTCGCGGGGTTGCCCGGGTCGATGACGAAGTCGGTCAGCTCGACCTCGGTCTCGCCCTTGGTGAGGCTCAGGCCGCTGCCGTCGTGCTCGATGCGGCCCTGGACGTAGGGGTTGACGGCGCCGGGCTCGTAGACGGTGACGTTGCCCCCGGTGATCGGGAACGTCACGCTGCCGTCGGCGAGCGTGGCGTCGCCGATCGTGCCGGGGGTGACCTCGAGCTGGGTCAGGGCGTCGGTGAAGCCGGAGTCGAGCCGGACCGACGACGACTGGCCGGTGAGGTCGGGGATGGTGGCGACCGGGTCGGCGGCGGCCGCGGTACCGGCGGTGAGCCCGGCCAGCGCCAGGGCCGACACACCGCCGACGAGCAGGGTGGCGAACGTACGACGAAGGGTCACGAGAAGGCCTTCCGGAGCGAGATCAGCGTGCGGTGCGCAGCTGTTGTCCCTCGTCCGCGCCGGGCCGCCGACCGGTTCGGAAATGGTCGGATTCGACGGGAAACCGAACTGATCGGGCCGCCGGGACGAATGATGCCCTCCGATTCCCGGGTTTCGTTTCCCGGACAATTCGAGGCGTCGTCCGTGCTGGTCAGGGCTCCGCCGGTGCCGGGCTCGATTCCTCCGGGAACGGATCAGCCCGTGCGCGCGAGGTCGTCGTCGTCGAACGGGTCGACCGCCTCGATCGCGTCGTCCACCGTGCCCGCACCGGCACGCCACAGGCGCGCGTAGGCCCCGTCGCGCGCCAGGAGCTCGGCGTGCGCGCCCTCCTCGAGGATCCGTCCCCCGTCGATCACGACGATGTGGTCGGCGCGCGCGGCGGTGGCGAGGCGGTGGGCGACGACGAACGTCGTGCGGGGCGCCGCACCGGTGCCGCGCGAGACGCGGTCGCCCGCGGCCAGCACGGCGCCCTCGGTGGCGGGGTCGAGCGCGGCGGTGGCCTCGTCGAGCAGCAGCAGCCGGGGGTCCACGAGCTCGGCCCGGGCGAGGGCGACGAGCTGGCGTTGACCGGCCGAGAGCCCGCCGCCCCGCTCGCCGATGGGCTGGCGGAAGCCCGCCGGCAGCGACGCGATCATGTCCACGGCGCCGACGTCGCGCGCGGCCTGCTCGATCCGCGCGGGGGTGGCCTCCGGGTCGCCGTAGGCGATGTTCGAGGCGACGTCGCCGACGAACAGGTGCGCCTCCTGTGGGACGACCCCGAGGCGCCGGTGCAGCGTCGGGATGTCGAGGTCGCGGATGTCGACGCCGTCGAGGAGCACGGTGCCCGCGGTGGCGTCGTAGAACCGCGCGACGAGCTTGACCACCGTCGACTTCCCCGCCCCGGTGGCGCCGACGAGCGCGACGGTGCGCCCGGGCGGCACGTGCAGGGAGAAGTCGGCGAGCGCGGGCGTGGTCGCGCCGGCGTAGGTGAAGCCGACGTCGCGCATCTCGACCTCGCCGCGCAGGTCGTCGAGCACCACCGGGTGCTCCGGCGAGGGCACCGACGTCGGCGTGCGCAGCAGCTCGCCGATGCGCATGAGCCCGATGCGTGCCTGCTGGTAGCCGTCGAACACCTGCGAGAGCTGCTGGACGGGGCCGAAGAACATCGCGAGGTAGAGCAGGAACGCCGCGAGGATGCCGGGGGACAGGCCGCCGGTGGCGACGCGGGCGGCGCCGACGCCGAGCACCGCGGCCTGCGCGAGGTCGGAGAGCATCGCGGCGAACGGGAAGTACGTCGCGATCATGCGCTGCGCGCGGACCCGCGCGCGGCGGTAGGCGTCGCTGTTGCCGGCGAAGGTGGCCGCCGAGCGCTCCTCGTGGGTGTGCGCCTGGGCCACCCGCAGGCCGGCGACGTTCTCCTGCAGGTCGGCGTTGACGACGCTGACGCGCTCGCGCGCCTCCGCATACGCCGCCGAGACCATGCGCCGGAAGATCAGCGTGGCGACGATCAGCACCGGCATCACGGCGAACGAGACGAGCGCCAGCTCGAGGTCGGTGACGAGCAGAGCCACGGCCACACCGAGGACGGTGAGCAGGCTGACCACGGCCTGCGCCATACCCGTCTGCAGGAACGACGAGAGCGCGTCCACGTCCGTCGTCATCCGCGTCATGATCCGGCCGCCGAGCTCGCGCTCGTAGAAGTCGAGCCCGAGGCGCTGCAGGTGCGCGAAGCTGCGCGTGCGCAGCAGGAACAGGCGCCCCTCGCCGATGCGGGCGGTGAGCACGGTCTGCGCCGCGACCACCACCCAGTCGACGGAGACCACCACCAGACCCAGCCCGACGGACAGCCACAGGATGTCGAGCGAGCCCGCCTGGATGCCGCCGTCGACGGCGAGGCGCGCGAGCGACGGGAACGCCACGGTGGCCGCGGCGTCGAGGCCGAGGAGCACGACGGCGAGCACGAGGGCCCACCGCACGGGGCGCATCAGCCGCCCGAGCCGGAAGCCCGGGTCGGGGGCGGTGGGGTCCTCGCCGTAGAGCCGGGGCTCCTCGGTGGCGGGCGGCAGCTTCTCCAGGGCCGCCGTCATCTCGGTCGGCGCCGCCCCGTCGAGCCCGCCGGCGAGCGCCTCCGAGCCCGAGGAGACCGTGATCGGCGCCGGCGGGGGGACCGGGCGGTCGGGCGCCGGGTCGTCGGGCCACAGGGCCGGGGTGATGGTGGCGTCCCGACCCTCGGCCGCCGAGGCAGCGGGGTCGGCGGGCTCGTCGAGCACCCACCCCGGCTCGTCGATGAGCTCCGCAGGCCCCGCGAGCAGCTCGCGGAACAGCCGGCAGCGGCCCTCGAGCTCGGCGTGGGTGCCGACGTCGACGACCCGGCCGCCGTCGAGCACCGCGATCCGGTCGGCGAGCGAGAGCGTCGAGCGGCGATGGGCGATCACCAGCGTGGTGCGCTGCGCGGTGACCGCCCGCAGGGTCTCGCCGATCGCGGCCTCGGTGGTGGGGTCGACGGCGGACGTGGCGTCGTCGAGCACGAGGACCCGCGGGTCGTAGAGCAGGGCGCGGGCGAGCGCCACGCGCTGGCGCTGGCCACCGGAGAGCGTCAGGCCCCGTTCGCCGACGCGGGTGTCGTAGCCGTCGGGCAGGTCGTTGATGAAGCCGTCGGCCTGCGCGGCGGCCGCGGCGGCGCGGATCTGCTCCTCGGTGGCGTCCGGGCAGCCGTAGGCGATGTTGGCCCGCACGGTGTCGGAGAAGAGGAACGCCTCCTCGAACACCACGCCGACCGCGCGGCGCAGGGCGTCGAGGCGCAGCTCGCGCACGTCGACGGCCTCGCCCGGCGGGCCGATGCGCAGCGCGCCGGCCTGCACGTCGTAGAAGCGCGGGGCGAGCAGCGCGACCGTCGACTTGCCCGACCCCGCGGTGCCGACGAGCGCCACCGTCTCGCCGGGCGTGATCTCGAGCGTCAGCCCGTCGAGCACCGGCTCGCTGCGCGCGTAGCCGAACCGCACGTCGTCGAGCTCGACGCCGAGCGGCCCCGCCGGGACCTCGCGGGCCGCCGGCGCATCGACGATCTCGGGCTGGGAGTCGATGAGCTCGTAGACCCGCTCCACGCCCGCGCGGGCGAGCTGGCCGGTGACGACCAGCCCGGCGACGAGCCGCGCGGGCCCCACGAGCGCCGCGACGTAGGAGGTGAACGCGATGAACACCCCGAGCGAGATCTGCCCGCTGACCGCGAGCGCGCCGCCGAGCCCGAAGACCCCGAGCTGGCCCACCGTCGGCAGCGCCTGGAGCGTCGGGGTGAGACGGGCGTTGAACCGCGCCGCCCGCAGCCGCTGGGCGTAGAGCCGCCGGGCGGCGTCGCGCAGCCGGCCCGTCTCGCGGTCCTCCTGCCCGAAGCCCTTGACGACGCGGACGCCGGTGACGGCCTCCTCGACGTGCTGGGCGACCTCGGCCGCGCTCTGCTGCGCGGCCCACGTCGCCGGGAACAGGCGCCGTCGCATGCGTGCGGTGAACAGGACGCCGACCGGCAGGATGATCATCGATGCCACCGTGAGCAGCGGCGAGAGCCACAGCATGATGCCGATCGAGACCACCAGCTGCCCGAGCGTGCCCGCGACCAGCGGGACCATGCCCAGCAGGCCCTGGACCTGCTGCAGGTCGGAGTTGGCGCGCGAGACGACCTGCCCGGTGCGCAGCGCGTCCTGTTTGGGCCCGTCGAGGCGTGAGACCGAGCCGAACACGCGCCGGCGCAGGTCGTGCTGCACCCCGAGCGAGAGGCGCCCCCCGAGGTAGCGGCGCAGGAAGGCGGCGCCGAAGCGGACGACGGCGATGGCGGCCATCGCGATCACCAGCGGGCCGAGGCCCGCGGTGGATCCGGCGACCGCGCGGTCGACCGCCGTGCCGATCAGCAGGGGTCCGACGGCCTCGAGGCTGACGCCCAGCACCGACGCCGTGAGGGCGGCCACGGTGAGCGAGGGGCGGCGCCAGCAGTCGCTCGCGAGACGTCGCATCCAGCCACGGGCGGGGCCGGTCGGCACGTCCTCACGGGCGGGGACGTGCTCGGTGGTGCGCTCCGTGGTGCCCTCCGGAGAAGTGGTGGTGGATGGGGAGGTCCCTCCCAGATTAGGACGGCACCCCGACAGGCGGCCCGATCGCGGACCCCGACGTGACGAACGACCGGCGTCGTGGTCGAATACCGGCGTGCGCCACTTCCTGCTCGGCCCCCTCTGGGGGAGCCGCCGCGCGCACGTGTTCGACGAGCGGTGTCGACGGGCCTGACGAGCCGATCGTCGCGAGCCATCCGGCCGCGACGTCCCGTCCCGTCGCCCGCGCGCCGCACCGGTCCCTCCCTGACCCCGGGGGCTGTGCGCGCGTGGACGCCCGCACCCGGAGGAACGACCGTCGTGACCGCCCTGGTCGACACACCCACGCACGTCAGCCCGCACGCCAGCCCGCACGCCAGCCCGTTCGCCCGTCCCCGCACCCTGCGCGCCGACCGCCGCCGCTGGCAGGACGGCCCGACCCCGGCGAGCCTCGCCGACCTCGTCGCCCTCACCCGTGAGGTGGCCGACGAGGTCCACGCCGGCCGCCACGCCGTCGAGGTCGACCCCGTGCACCGCTGGTCGCAGCGCCTGCACGCCGACGAGCACCTCGACGTCTGGCTGATCTCCTGGGCCAGCGACCAGGCCGCCGAGCTGCACGACCACGGCGGCTCGCTCGGCGCACTGACCGTCGTGCGCGGCGGCCTGACCGAGTGGCGCTGGACCGCCGGCAGCGAGGACGACGACGCCTGCCGTGCCGAGGAGCTCGCCTCCCGCGGTCCGGGGCTGCGCCGCCGGGTCCTCGAGCCCGGTCGTGGCGTCGCGTTCGGCCTCGGGCACGTCCACGACGTCAGCAACCGCGCGCTCGAGACCGCGGTCAGCGTGCACGCCTACTCCCCGCCGCTGTCGGCGATGTCGTACTACGGCGTCGAGGGCGGCGTGCTCAAGCGCACGCGCTCCGAGCTGGTCGCGCCCGGGCAGTCTCCCGAGTGAGTGCGATCTCCGATCTCCTCGACCGCGCCCGGGCGCGCCTGCGGCGGCTCGACCCCCGCGACGCGGCCCAGGCCGTCGACGCCGGCGCCCTGCTCGTCGACATCCGCCCGGGCTGGCAGCGCCTCGACGAGGGCACGGTGCCGGGCGCGGTGGTGATCGAGCGCAACCACCTCGAGTGGCGCCTCGACCCGACGTCCGACGCCCGGATCGCCGAGGCGGACTCGCCCGACCGGCAGTGGATCGTCCTCTGTTCCGAGGGCTACACGTCGTCGCTCGCGGCCGCGGCACTCCAGGAGATCGGCCTGCACCGGGCGACGGACGTCGTCGGGGGCTTCCGCGCCTGGTCCGCCGCCGGGCTCCCCACGGCGCCGGGGTCCGACGAGCGCCCCGACTACGCCCAGCCCCATCAGGCACGGCCCCATCAGGCCCGGCCCCGTCACGCACAGGGCCCTGGCCCGTCACACGACGACTGAGCGATGATCCCGGGGTGGACACGCCGGAGACCTGGATCACCCCGCTCACGCCGCTCTCGTTCCTGCGCCGGTCGGCCGCGGTGTACCCGGAGAAGGTCGCGATCGTCCACGGGACGGCGCGCCACACCTACGCCGACTTCGCCCGGGACGCCCAGCGCCTGGCGCGCGGGCTGCGAGCGAGCGGCGTCGGGCCCGGCGACCGCGTCGCGTGCCTGCTGCCGAACGTGCCGGAGATGCTCGTGGCGCACTTCGGGGTGCCGCTGGGCGGGGCGGTGCTCGTCGCGGTGAACACGCGCCTGTCGAGCGAGGAGGTGCGCTACATCCTCGACCACTCCGGCGCCACGGTCCTGGTGGTCGACTCGACGCTGCGCGCGGTCGTCGACCCGGTCGCGGACTCGCTGGAGACGGTGCGGGAGATCGTCACGCTCGTCGACCCGCAGGGCCCGGACGCGGGCACGTCGGTCGAGGGCGCGACGTGGGACGACCTGCTGGCCCGCGGCGACGACGGGGCCGATCTCCCGTGGGAGGTCGACGACGAGCGCTCGACCATCAGCATCAACTACACGAGCGGCACCACCGGACGCCCCAAGGGCGTGCAGTACCACCACCGCGGCGCGTACCTGAACTCGCTGGGCGAGATCGTGCACTCGTACCACGACCCGTCGAGCGTCTACCTGTGGACGCTGCCGATGTTCCACTGCAACGGCTGGTGCACGCCCTGGGGGATCACCGCGATCGGCGGCACCCACGTCTGCCTGCGCGAGGTCCGCGGCGACGCGATCTGGGCGCTCATCGACGAGCACCGGGTCACCCACCTCAACGGCGCGCCCACCGTCGTCACCACGATCATGAACGCCGCCGAGGCCCGGACCCTGGACTACGCGCTGGTGGTGACCACCGCGGGCGCCCCGCCGAGCCCGACCACCATCCTCGAGATGGAGAAGATGGGCTTCCGGATCGTCCACGTCTACGGCCTCACCGAGACCTACGGGCCCTACACGGTGTGCCAGTGGCAGGAGGACTGGCGCGGCCTCGAGGAGCACGAGCGGGCGCGGCTGCAGGCCCGCCAGGGCGTCGGGATGCTGATCGCCGAGCCGGTGCGGGTGGTCGAGACGCTGGACGAGGACGTCGCCGACGATGCGTCGGCCTGGGCGTCGGTGCAGCTCGTCGACGTGCCGGCCGACGGCCGGACGATGGGCGAGATCGTCATGCGCGGCAACAACGTCATGTCCGGCTACTTCCGCGACGACGACGCGACGGCCAAGGCGTTCGCCGGCGGCTGGTACCACTCCGGCGACCTGGGGGTCATGCACCCCGACGGCTACGTGGAGCTGCGCGACCGGGCCAAGGACGTCGTCATCTCCGGCGGCGAGAACATCTCGACCGTCGAGGTCGAGCAGGCCGTGCTGAGTCACCCGGCGGTGCTCGAGGCCGCGGTCGTCGGTGTCCCCGACGAGCGGTGGGGCGAGCGCCCCAAGGCGTTCGTGGTCCTGCGGCAGGGCAAGGACGCCGAGCCGGACGCGATCATCGACCACGTCAAGGGCGCCATCGCCCGCTACAAGGCGCCCCGTGACGTCGAGATCGTCGAGGAGCTCCCGAAGACGTCCACCGGGAAGATCCAGAAGTTCGCGCTGCGCGCCAAGGAGTGGGGCGACAGCGGGACCCGCATCCGCGGCTGAGAGACGTCAGCGGCCACGCACTCGCACGCCGACAGGGCCACGCACTCGCACGCCGACTCGCCCGCCGCGCGCATGGGAGGGGCCGGTGGGGGGAACGGCTGGCGGACGGCGGAGGATGTCCGCCGAGTCGCGACGAAGGCGAGGACGCGTGAGCGAGGAGTCCGTCGAACGGGGCGAGGCCGTCCTGGACAACGACATGACGGCGCTGGACACCGAGCCGGCGGTCGTGATGGACGAGGACCGCATGGGTGCCGATCCGCTCGAGGACGGCATGGACACCCCGGAGGGCTACAGCCGGGACGTCCGCCTCGGGGGCACCCAGCAGTGGGAGACCCAGTCGCCCAGCATCGACTACCGGCTGCCCCAGGAGGAGCCCGAGGCGCAGCCCGAGCAGCCGCCAGACCGGCCCCTGGCGGCGACGCCGATCGACGAGCTGGACGAGTCGGTCGACGACCCGGCGAACGCGGTCGACGGCGTCGGGGGCGGCGCGGTGCTCGACAGCGTCGGGGCCGACGGGGCGACCGAGGGCGAGCTCCTGGCCGAGGACGCGACCGAGATCGAGCTCGGCGTCTCGTCCGCCGCGGACGCCGTCGAGGCCACCGGCCTTCCCGCGGACGACGCGATCGCCGAGGTCGCGGCCCTCGACAACGAGCCGGGCACCGCGGAGGAGCAGGCCATGCACGTGGAGCAGGAGAACTGAGCGCGCGGGGGGTCGCGCGCCCCGAGGTGCCGCGACGGGTGGTGCTGGCCGCGGGCGCCGTGGGGCTCGCGGTGCTGCTCGTGCTCGTCGGGGCCCTCATGGGCGGCTGGCGGCCCTTCACCGCCGCGCCCGACGTGCTGACGTTCGGGCCCGGCGGCGACCTGGAGCAGTTCACGCTCTTCGACGGTCAGTGCGCCCGCGGGGAGCTGACCGGCGGCGGCACCTTCGGCGAGGCCGCGGACGCCCAGTGCGGCACGCCCCACGACGTCGAGGTGGTCGCCTCGCGGGCCCCGATCGACGAGGGGCGCCCGGTGGCCTACCCGGGCGAGGCCGCGCTCGCGGACTTCGGGCGGGCGTACTGCGCCCTGTTCGCCGACTCGGAGCTGCTCGTGCCCACGTCCGGGGGCGTCGACCGTGCTGACCTGCGGATGACCGCGGTGATCCCCTCCGAGGCGGCGTTCGACGCGCCGCGCACGTCGGGAGCGTCGTCCTCCGGGGCCCGTCAGGTCAGCTGCGTCATCTCACGTACTGACGGTGAGCCACTGACCGATCGCTTCTCGGTGATCTGATCGGCCCAACCGGTCAGGTCCGGGAGAGGTATTGCCCCGTGTGGGTGTGATGACGACCATGGGCGCCCATGAGCACCCTTCCCGCTGGCGCGAACCGCCGGACGCTCAAGCGCAAGGCGGTGGTCGCGAGCACGGTCGGCACCACCATCGAGTGGTACGACTTCTTCCTCTACAACACCGCCGCCGCCCTGGTGTTCGGGCCCTTGTTCTTCGCCAACAACGAGGTCGGCGGCGTCCTGCTGGCGTTCTCGACCCAGTTCGTGGGGTTCGCGGCGCGTCCGATCGGCGCCGCGATCTTCGGGCACTACGGCGACCGCATCGGGCGCAAGCAGAGCCTGGTGGCGACGTTGCTGATCATGGGCGGGGCGACGGTGCTGATCGGGTGCCTGCCCACCTACGAGACCATCGGCATCGCCGCGCCGATCCTCCTGACGCTGTTGCGGGTCATGCAGGGCATCGGTGTCGGCGGCGAGTGGGGCGGCGCGGTGCTCATGTCCATGAAGTGGGGCACCCGCAAGCAACGCGGCCTGATGGCGGCGTGGCCGCAGGCGGGCGTCCCCATCGGGCTGGCGAGCGGCACGGCCGTCGTCTACTTCTTCTCGGGCCCGGAGTTCCTCGAGTGGGGCTGGCGGGTGCCGTTCCTCGCCAGCATCGTCCTCATCGCCGTCGGGCTCTGGATTCGCCTCACCGTCCTCGAGTCGCCGGCGTTCGCCCAGGTCAAGACCTCGGGGAAGGTCGCCAAGCTGCCGCTGGCCGAGACCCTGCGCACCCAGTGGCGCGACGTCGTCAAGGCCCTGCTGGTGCGCACCGCCGAGCAGGCGCCGTTCTACCTGTTCACCTCGTTCGTGCTCGTGTACGGCACCCAGCAGCTCAAGCTCGCGCGCGGTGACCTGCTGCTCTATCTCATCCTCGCGGCCTGCATCGGCATCGTCAGCGTGCCGTTCTTCGGCTGGCTCTCCGACCAGATCGGCCGGCGCCTCGTCTACGGGGCGGGTGTCGTGCTCACCGGCCTGTACGCCTTCCCGTACTTCGCCCTGCTCGACACGCGGGTCGGCGGGCTCGTGCTGCTCGGGATGATCCTCGGGCTCGTCTTCCACGACATGATGTACGGCCCGCAGGCGGCCCTGATCTCCGAGAGCTTCGGCACCGGCATCCGCTACACCGGCGCCGGCCTCGGGTACCAGCTCGCCTCCATCACGGCAGGCGGCCCCGCCCCGCTGATCGCCACCGCGATCCTCGCGGGCACAGGAGAGACCACCTGGATCTCCATCTACATCATCATCTGCGCCTTCGTCTCCCTCGCCGCGCTGCTGACGATGCACCCCCGCGATCCCGCGCTGGACGAGGCCGACTTCGCGTCCGAGGACGAGGCGGGTCAGGACACGAGCCGGGGCGCGGCGCAGGCCTGAGGCGCGGCATCCTGGACGGGATGCCGATCCGCCCGCTCACACCCGACGCCCTGACCGACGAGCTCGTCGCGGCGATCGAGCGCGCCGGACCCGGCCGGGTCCGGGTGCTCGTCGACGGGGCCCCGCCGGCCCGGACGGAGGTGCTCGCGGACGCCCTGGTCGATCCGTTGCGCGTACGCTCCCGGCCCGTGGTGCGCGTGTCGGCCTGGGACTTCCTGCGCCCCGCCTCGGTGCGCCTCGAGCGCGGGCGCACCGATCCGGACTCGTTCTACGACGACTGGCTCGACGCCGGCGCGCTGGTCCGCGAGGTGCTCGCGCCGATGGGTCCCGGCGGGAGTGGCCAGGTCCTGCCCCGGCTCTGGGACGTCGACGTCGACCGCGCCGCGCGCGTGGACCGGGTGGCGTTGCCGCCGTCGGGCGTCGTGGTCGTCGACGGCCCGCTGCTGCTCGGTCGCGGCCTGCCGGCGGAGCTGGCGGTCCACCTCGCGCTCTCGGCCACCGTGCTCGAACGCCGCACGCCCGCCGACGAGGCCTGGACCCTGCCCGCCTACGCCCGCTACGACGACGAGGTCGACCCCCTCGCCGTCGCCGACCTCGTTGTCCGCGCCGACCACCCCGACCGCCCGGCCCTGCAGACCGCCTGAGACATCCTCCGCGAGTGCAAGCCCTGCGTCCTCGCTGGCACTCAGCGCCAGAAAATCCGCTTCGATCACCCGGTCTGCGTCGCCTCGCGGAACCGCGCCCAGACCTCGGGACGGAGCGTGGGCCGGAAGCCATCAACCCGCGAGCACCCGGGTTCCGCGTGCCCTCGCAGACCTGACGTCAGGCGGCCTTACGCCGTGCCCGCAGCGCGAACCCGGGGTAGCCGGCGGCCGCCTCGGCGTCGCACATCTCGCGGTAGCGCGCGAAGCCGCCGGCGTAGGGCAGGAAGACCCGGGGCTTGCCCGGCACGTTCGCGCCGAGGTACCAGGAGCTGGCCGCCTGCGGCAGCAGCGTCGCGTCGGCCGCCTCGCGCACGTGCTCCGCCCAGCCGGCCTGCGCCTCGGGCGTCGGCTCGGCCTCGAGGTCGTGCTCGCGCAGGTGCACGACGAGGTCCGCGATCCAGTCGACGTGCTGCTCGATCGAGGTCGGCATGTTGGTGAGCACCGAGGGGCTGCCCGGCCCGGTGATCGTGAAGAGGTCCGGGAAGCCCGCGACGCCGAGGCCGAGGTACGTGGTGGCGCCCTCGGCCCACGCGTCGGCGAGCGACTGCCCTCCCGTGCCCCGGATCCCGAGCCGCAGCAGCGGCCCGGAGAGGGCGTCGAAGCCCGTGGCGAACACCAGGACGTCGAGGGGGTGCTCGGCCCCCGACGTCAACAGCACCCCGGTCGGCGTGATCGCCACGATCGGGTCGGCGCGGACGTCCACCAGGGACACGTTCGCCCGGTTGTAGGTCTCGAAGTAGCCCGTGTCGATCGGCGGGCGCTTGGTCGCGAACGGGTGGTCCCGCGGCGTCAGCGCCTCGGCGGTGGCCGCGTCGTCCACCGTCTCGTGGATCTTCGAGCGCAGGAAGTCGGAGGTGTCCTCGTTGACGGCGGGGTCGGTCAGCACGTCGCGCACGGCCGCCCGGAAGCGCAGGCCGCCCCGCTCCCAGGCCCGCTCGAGGAGGGCGCGCCGCTCGTCGTCGGGCAGGGCGAGGGTGTCGACGTCGCTGACGACGAAGGGGTGCCCGTTCGTGGACGCCTGCTGGAGCTCGCGGATGGCGGCGTAGTCGGCCTTGTAGCCCGCGGCCTCCTCCGGGGCGAGCGGGGCGTTGCGGGCGGGGATCGAGTAGTTCGCGGTGCGCTGGAAGACGGTGAGGTGCCCGGCCGACTCGGCGAGCACCGGGATGGCCTGGATGCCGGTGGACCCGGTGCCGACCACCCCGACCCGTCGGCCGGCGACGTCCACGCCCTCGTGCGGCCACTGCCCCGTGTGGTGCCACTCCCCGGTGAAGGACTCCAGGCCCGGGATGTCGGGCACGTTCGCCGACGACAGGCAGCCGACGGCGGTCACCAGCCAGCGGCAGGTCCAGCGTCCGCCGTCCTCGGTGTCGATCACCCAGCGGTCGCCGTCGCGGGCGGCCGACACGACCGTCGTCGAGCACGAGATGTCGCGCCGCAGGTCGAAGCGGTCGGCCACGTGCTCGAGGTAGGACAGGATCTCCGCCTGGCCGGAGTAGCGCTCGCTCCAGTCCCACTCCTGCTCGAGCTCGCGGGAGAAGGCGTAGCAGTAGTAGTAGCTCTCGGAGTCGCACCGGGCGCCCGGGTACCGGTTCCAGTACCAGGTGCCGCCGACGCCCTCGGCGGCCTCGAGCCCGTGGACCGAGAGGCCGCGCTCGCGCAGGCGGTGGATCGTGTAGAGCCCGGCGAAGCCGGCCCCGATGACGACGACGTCGGGATCGTTGGCCACGCTCACGAGTCTCGGTGGCCACGCCGCGCGGGACAACCGTCAGCGCAGCGAACAGCCCGGGTTCAGGGTGCCGTCGGGGTCCAGTGCGGCCCGCACGCGCCGCAGGACGTCCAGGGCGCCGGGGTCGCCGAGCTCGGCGAGGTGGTGGGCCTTGGCGCGCCCGACCCCGTGCTCGCCCGACACCGCACCGCCCAGCGCGATCCCGGCCGCGAACACCCCGTGCAGCGTCGCGGCCAGCTGCTCCGCATCGGGCTGGAACACCGCGAGGTGCACGTTCCCGTCCCCGGCGTGGCCGCAGCCCAGCACCCGCGAGCCGTGGGCGTCGCCGACGGCGCGGGCCCGCCCGAGGAACGCCGCCATCGCCGAGCGGGGCACGACGAGGTCGACGATCTCGTCGGCGCCGGCCGCCTTGACCGCCCAGAACGCCTTCTCCCGCGCCTCGACCAGCCGCCGCGCCGACCCCGCGGGCAGGTCGAACACCTCCGCGGCCCCGAGCGCGGACAGGGTGTCGGCGAGCTCCTCGGCGTCCTCGTCGACCCGTTCCGCGCGGCGCCCCGCGAGCTCGACGAGCAGGTGGTCGGCGTCCACGAGGTCCTCGGGCAGGCCGAGGGTCAGGTCGGCGGCGGCGCAGACCGCGCGCATGGTCGGGCCGTCGAGGTACTCGCACACCGTCGGCGCGAGCCCCGCGCCGACGATGCGCCCGACCGCGGCGGTGACGGCGTCGGCGGACCCGAACGGTGCCAGCACCGTGCGCCGGGCGGGCAGGTGCGGGTGCAGGCGCACGATCACCTCGGTGACCAGCGCGAGCGTGCCCTCGGAGCCGATGAGCAGCTGGGTGAGGTCGTAGCCCGAGGACATCTTGGCGAGCCGCCCGCCGGTGCGCACCACCGTCCCGTCGGCGAGTACCGCCTCGAGGCCCAGCACGTGCGCGCGGGTGACGCCGTAGCGCACCGCGCGCATGCCGCCGGCGTTGGTGGCGACGGTGCCGCCGAGCGACGCCGTCTGCTCGCCGGGGTGCACGGGGTAGGTCAGGCCGTGCTCGCCCGCGGCGGCGTCGAGGTCCTCGAGCGCCACCCCGGGCTGCACCACGGCGACGGCGTCGACGGGGTCGATCTCGAGGATCCGGTCCATGCGGGCGAACGAGAGGAGCACCGCGCCGTCGTCGGGGGTCGCGGCGCCCGAGAGGCCGGTGCCCGCGCCCCGCGCGGTGACGGACGCGCCGGCGGCCCGCGCGGCGCGGACCACCGCGACCACCTCGTCCCGGTCCGCGGGCCACACGACGTACGCGGGCTTGCCGGCCGGCACCCCGAGCGCCTCGTCGGCGCACAGGTCGGCCACCGACGGGTCGTCGCCCGCGATCACGTGCTCGGCGCCGACGGCGTCGGCGAGCGCCTGGAACATCCCCGTGTCCTAGCACGATCCGCTACGCTCCGAACCGGTTGCGAAATGCAATCAGAACGAGGAGGCGTCGCATGGGCCGCTTGATGTACTCGATGATGACGACGCTCGACGGCTACACCGCGGACGCCGACGGCGACTTCGGCTGGGGCATCGAGCAGGACATGGAGCTGCACCGCTACTTCGAGGAGCTGATGCGGCCGGTCCGCACCTTCCTCTACGGCCGCCGGATGTACGAGACGATGGTCTTCTGGGAGACCGCCCACGAGCTGCCCGACGAGCCGCCCGAGATGGCCGAGTTCGCACGGACCTGGCAGGCGGCCGACAAGATCGTGTTCTCGAAGACGTTGGACACCGTGTCCAGCGCCCGGACCACGATCGCCCGCGACCTCGATCCCGACGCGATCCGGGCGCTCAAGGAGACCGGCGACCTCACCGTCGACGGCCCCGGGCTCGCGGCCGCGGCGCTCGCGGCCGGGCTCGTCGACGAGATCGGGCCGATCGTCGTCCCCGTCGTCGTCGGCGGCGGGACGCGCTTCCTCCCCGACGGCGTCCGCCTCGACCTCGAGCTCGTCGAGGAACGGCGCTTCGACAGCGGGGCGGTCCACCTGCGCTACCGGACTCGTTAACGTCTCGGGCCATGGTGGTCCGCGACGCCCCGGTCGTCTCGCACGTCGAGCACTCCGAGCACGCCCGGCGGCCGCGGCGCGTCGAGGTGGTCGAGGTGCTCGACGTGACCCCGCGGATGCGCCGCGTGCGCCTCGCCGGCGACCTGCACGACCTGCCGGTCACCGGCCCGACCGACCACGCCAAGCTCTTCTTCCCGCCGGCGCCGGGGGAGGAGCCGCCGGAGCCCCGGCTGACCGCACGCGGGCTCGCCGCCCCGCCGGCGGGTACGCCCCGGCCCTACCGGGAGTACACGCTGCGCCGTCACGACCCCGCCGCGGGCACCGTGGACGTCGACCTCGTGCGCCACGGCGGCGGGCTCGCCGGGACGTGGGCCGAGGACCCGCGCGGTGCCCTGTGGCTCTACGGGCCCCGCTCGAGCGCGTCGGTCGCGGCGCGGGACTGGTACCTGCTCGGGGGTGACGAGACGGCCCTGCCTGCGCTCGCCCGCTGGCTCGACCAGCTGCCCCCGGTGCCGGTCACCGTCGCGGTCGAGGTCGCCGACGCCGCCGAGGAGGCCTACCTCGCCGACGTCCCGTCGCACGTCACCGTGCACTGGCGCCACCGCGACGGCGCCCCGGCGGGCACCACGGGCCTGCTCGACGACGTCGTCGCGGGTTTCACGCCCCCGCCCGGCGAGGGCTTCGCGTGGATGGGGGCCGAGGCGGGCGAGCTGCGCCCGGTCCGCCGGCGCCTGCGGGCGATCCTGCCGACCGCCGCGGTCGACCTCGACGGCTACTGGCGCCGCGGCGTGGCGGGCACGGGGCTGGGCTGACCGGCCCACGTGAGTGATGTTCACGGCAATAGCCGGGAATTTCACTCACGTACGCGACCGATCCAGAGCAGGCCCAGGATGGGCAGGATCACGGGGACGAAGCCGTAGCCGACGCCGAAGTCCGACCAGACCGTCGGGTCGGGGAAGTCCTCGGGCCGCAGCAGGGACAGCGTGCCGATCCCGAGCACGCCGACGAGCTCCACGACGACCGCGACGAGCGCCACCCGCCGGGCACCGCGCCCCAGGGCCACGGCCGCGACGAGGTAGACGGCCGCCGCGAACGCCGAGAGCAGGTAGGCCTCCGGCGCGCGCTCGAACTGCACCGCGATCTGGTAGATCGCCCGGGCGCCCGCCGAGATCGCGAACACCACGTAGACCACGAGCAGCACCCGGCCGGGACCGGCCGACAGCGACCGGGTCTCAGGCACCGGTCACCGTCCAGACCTGCCCCGTGCGCAGCGACAGCACCGCGAGCGTGACGCCCGCGACCGCGAGCACCACCGAGCCGTAGCGGGTGCGCTCGCCGTGGGCCAGCGCCGCGCCGATGGGCAGCACCACCAGCGTCGCGATCAGGTAGCCGACGATCTCGACGACGGCGCCCGCCGACCGCCCGCCCAGCACGACGAGCCCGACGACGAGCACGAGCGCCTGCACGAGCGCGACGGCCTCGAGCGCCAGCAGACCGATGCGGTGCGCCTTGGTCGGGGCCTGGCCGACGGCCGCGGACACCGCGCACCACAGCGCCCACGCCAGCGCGAGGGCGAGCACCGCGAAGGTGAGGCCGGCGATCACGCGCGGCAGCCTACGAGCCGGTCATCCGGCACTCATCCCGTCACCCCGACCTCGGCGAGGAACGCGGCCATCGCGTCGACGCTGCGGAACCGCTCGATGTCGAAGTCGTCGAGCGGCAACCGGCAGCCGAAGGTGTCCTCGATCCCGACGATCAGCGTCACCAGCGCCAGCGAGTCGATCAGGCCGTCGGCGACGAGATCGGTGTCGGACGAGGGCACCTCGACGCCGAGCCGGTCACGCACCAGGTCGATCAGCTGGTCGTTCACCGCTCCGGTGCTGGCGTCCGGCATGGTCAGCGTCCTCCTGTCGCGGCGCGCGCGGGGGTGAAGCGCTCCCGCAGCGCCGGGCGGTCGATCTTGCCGTTGACGTTGTGGGGCAGGTCGTCGAGCTCGGCCCACCGCGCGGGCACCATGTAGCGCGGCACGAGCTCGGCGACGGCGGTGCGCAGCTCGGTGGGCGGGAGCTCGTGGCCCTCCGCCACCGAGTAGGCGCAGCAGATCGTCGTGCCCTCGAAGCCGCCGGTGTCGACGCCGACCACGGCGCACTCCCGGATGCCGGCGACGGTGGCCAGCGCGGCCTCGATCTCGCCGAGCTCGATGCGGTACCCGCGGCTCTTGATCTGCGAGTCGGCGCGTCCGAGGAAGTGCACGACGCCGTCGACGTCGGCGCGCGCCAGGTCGCCGGTGCGGTAGAGCCGCTCGCCCGCGACGGGGTCGGCGCGGAACGCGGCCGCGGTCTTCTCCGGGTCGCGCCAGTACCCGGGCGAGAGCCCGGCGCCGCCGATCCAGAGCTCGCCCGTCTCGCCCGCGGGTACCGGGGCCATGGCCTCGTCGAGGACGTGCAGCTCCTCGCCGTCGCACGCCCGGCCGATCGGCACCGGCAGGGTCTCGTCGGCGGGGACCTCGGGCACGTCGAAGAAGCTCGACGCGATGGTGGCCTCGGTGGGGCCGTAGAGGTTGGTGAACCGGACGTGGGGCAGCCGGCGCATCCAGTGCGCGAGCACCGGCGTCGGCAGCACCTCGCCGCACCACAGGAGCCGCTCGAGGGCCGGGAAGTCGTCCTGGGCGACCGCGTCGAACCGCGCGAGGTAGGTCAGCACGCTCGGCACCGAGAACCACTGGGTGAGCGCGCGGTCGCGGATGAACGCCGCCGTGCCGCGCGGGTCGATGCCCAGCGGCGCCGGGACGAGGTGCAGCTCGGCGCCCGCGGCGAGCGTCGCGTAGATGTCGAAGGTCGACAGGTCGAAGTGCAGCGGCGGGTGCCCGGAGATCCGGTCACCGGGCTTCGGGCCGAAGTGGCGCAGCGCCCAGTCCACGAACGCGAGCACCGTGTCGTGGGTGATCATCACGCCCTTGGGCGCGCCGGTGGAGCCGGACGTGAAGAGCAGGTGGGCGAGGTCGGCGGGCGCCGCTCCGGGCGCGTCGGCGGGCGCCGCGAGCAGGTCGGCGCGCGTGAAGGCGGCCGGAGTGAAGGCGGCGTGGGCGTCGTCGATCGCCCCGACCACCGGGAGCGGGCCGGGCAGCTCGGCGAGCACCTCGTCGAGCAGGGCGCGCGACCCGGCGTCGACCAGCACCACCTCGGGCTCCGCGGCCCCGACGATCCGCGCGACCCGCGAGGCCGGCCCGGCCGGGTCGACCGGCACGTAGGCGCCGCCGGCCCGCAGCGTCCCGATCAGCGCCGCGACCGTCCACGGCGCCTTCTCCGCGAGCACGCACACCCGCGCGCCCGGCGTCAGGCCGTGCGCGAGCAGCACGTGGGCGACCCGGTTCACCGCGGCGTCGAGCTCGGCGTAGGTCAGGGTCTCGTCGACGCCCACGAGCGCGGGCCGGTCGGCGTGCCGGTCGGCGGACGCGGCGAGCAGGTCCTGGAGGTGGCGGGTCATGCGCGGGCCGCCGCTCCGGCGCGGGCGAACACCTCGCCCGCGTGGCCGAGGTCCTCGGCCGCCGGCGGGATGTCGAGCACGAACACCTCGGTGCCCCGCTCGACGTAGCGCGCGACCTCGGCGGCGACGCGGTCGTGCGAGCCCACCAGGTAGGGGCAGAACGACTGGTAGTTCTCGAACGGGCCGAGCCAGTAGGGGTCCGGTTCGGCGCCGAGGTCGGCCTGCGGGGTCGGGGCCGTGTTCCGTGCTGAATCCCGGGCGGCGGCGAGCTGGTGGTGCCAGTGCGAGTCGGAGACGCGCATGGCCATGGCGTGGGCGACCTGGCCGGCGCGGTCGACCGGGAAGCGCTCGTGGGCCACGCGCCAGGCCTCGTCGGCGTCGTCGCGGGCGATGATGCCCATCCGGACGCCGCCGCCGGTCGGGGCGTCGGCGTCGGCGACGGAGCCCGCGCCGAGCGGCTCGGGGTAGCGGATGGGCGTCGCGCCGATCGCCTCGGCCGCGGCCCGGCCGGCGGGGGACGAGCCCGAGATCAGCACCTCGGGCATGAGCTCGGGGGGAAGCGCCGGGGCCAGGCGCAGGTTGTGCACCTGGTGCCAGCGCCCGTCGACCGTCACCGTCTCCCCGCGCAGCAGGGCCGTCAGGATCTGCGTGTACTCGACGGTCCGGGCGTAGCGGTCGTCGTGCTCGGTCCGGTCCCCGAGCGCGACGAGGTCGTTCTTGAACCCGCCGGCCAGCATGTTCAGGTGCACGGAGCGGCCGTGCAGGTACGCCAGCGACGACACCATCGACGCCGCGGTGTACGGGTGCATGTACACCGGCTGGACCGCGACGAGCGGGGCGAGCCGCTGCGTCGCCGCGATCGCCGTCTGCGACACCAGCCACGGGTCGGCGATGCCGTTGTCGGTGTAGACGAGCATCCCCGCGCAGCCGGCCTCCTCGCTCCAGCGCGCGGTGGCGGCCACCGCGTCGAGGTAGTCGGCCGCCGGCACGTCCTTGGACTGCGGGCACGTCGAGTAGACCGTGAGTCCGGTCGGGGTCATGCGGCTTCCCTCCCGCGCCAGAGCAGGTGGTGGCCCATCCACCACTCGCCGTCGAGCCTGGTCAGCAGCGTGTCGTCGGCGTCGAGCGCCGCGAGCACGCCGGTGTCGTCGGAGTCCACCAGCGCCCAGGCGCTCGGCCGGACCACGCAGCGGCGCCGGCGCACCGCGTCGGCGAGCGACGGCTCGAGCCGTCCCGCCACCGCGGCCGCGCCGCGCGCGTCGGCCTCGGCGATGAGGTGGTCGAGCACCGGGCCCGGGTCGGGACCGGTGGCCGCGAGCTGCTGGACCTGCGCGATCCCGCCCGTGGGCACGAAGGCCACGTACCAGCCGAGCACCCGGCCGTTGCGCCCCCGCACCAGGCGGCGCAGCACCTCGCCGCGGACCGGGACGACCGCGTCGAGCTCGGCGAACAGGCCGGTCAGGTACGGCTCGTCGTAGTCCGGGTGCAGCCGCCAGTGCCGCGGGGCCGAGGACGTCTGCTCGAGCAGGCCCTCGACGGTCAGGGGCTCCGCGGTGACGTCCGGGTCCGACGCCGGGGCCGGGCGGGCGCCGATGCGGGGGATCCGCCGGGCGAGCGCGTCCAGCCCGCCGCCGACGCTGCGCAGCGGACCGGGGACGGGTCGGCCGCGGTCGCCGAGCAGCGACGCGACCGTCGACGTCGGGCGCAGCACGCGGTACCAGCCGAACGACGGCGCCGTGCGGACCCGGCCGCGCAGCGTGCGCCAGATCTGGCGCATGTAGTCGGTGGCCCCGTCGGTGATCGTGAGGTCCTGCGGGCCCTGCATGTAGGTGCGGGTCAGCAGCGCGCCGATGCCGGGGTTCGACGGCTCGGCGACGAGGTGCCCGGAGCAGCCCACGCGCAGCGCCCGGCCGTCGAGCCGCACCCGGCGCGGGTACGAGCCGAGGAAACCGATGATCGCGCCGTCGCCGCCCTCGGCGACCAGCGGCGGGATGTCCGGGTCGGTCCACACGGCGTCCAGGCACAGGCGCTCGAGGTAGCCGACGAGCGGCGCCGGCGGCGTGGCGCCACCCGACCGCGCGACGCGCTCGTAGAGCGAGGCGACGGCGGGCAGGTCCTCGCGCGTCAGGGGTCGGATCGCGCTCATGCGGTGCTGCGTGTCCCCTCGACGACGTACCCCTCGATGTAGAGCCGGTCCAGCGCGATGCCGGCGAAGGTGTCGAGCGCGGTGCCGGGATCCATGATCAGCGGCTGGCCCTTGACGTTGAACGACGTGTTGACGACGACGCCCGCCCCGGTGCGGGCCTTGACCTCCCGCAGCAGCCGGGCGAAGCCGGGGGCGAGGTCGTCGCGCACCGTCTGGATCCGCGCCGAGTCGTCGGCGTGCACGATGCCCTCGACCACGGTGCGCGCCTCGGGCCGGACCTGCGCGGTGCAGAGCATGTAGCGGTCGGGCTCGAAGCCGCGGGTGACGAAGAGGCGGTCGACGTCCTCGTCGAGCACCGCGGGGGCGAACGGGCGGAACGCCTCGCGGAACTTCACCGCCCCGTTGATCCGCTCCTTGATCCGGTCGCCGTCGGGGCGGGCGAGGATCGAGCGGTTCCCCAGCGCCCGGGGCCCGAACTCCATGCGCCCGTGGAACCAGGCGACGATCCGGTCGGCGGCGATGTCCGCGGCGGCCCCGGCGAAGTACTCCGCGGTCACGCCGACGTGGGTCCACCGCAGGTCGGGGCGGGCCTCGAGGGCCGCGCGCACCTCGTCGGGGTCGTAGCGCGGGCCCAGGTAGGGGTCGAACGCGCCGGTGACCGGGGCGAGCCCGCCGCCCTCACTCCCCTCACAGCGGGCGACGTGCCAGGCCGCGCCGAGCGCGGTGCCGTCGTCGCCGGAGGCGGGCTGGACGAACATCGCGTCCACGCCCGGCAGCGCGGCGATCGACTGGTTGGACTTGCAGTTGAGGAAGGTCCCGCCGGCGAGGCACAGGTTCCGCTCGCCGGTGCGCTCGAGCCACACGGAGGTCAGCTCGACGAGCAGCGTCGTCAGCCGCTCCTGCAGGGCGGCGGCGAAGTCGGCCTCGTCGCGGTGGATGTCGCCGTCCGGCGTCCGCGGGGTGAACGAGGCCTCGGCCAGGTACGCGCGGGCGTGCGGGTAGCCCTGCTCGGCGTCGGCGAGACCGTTCGTGGGCCAGTCGACGGTCACCGTGCCGCGGTCGGCGTCGACGCGGGCGAGCTTCTCGAACACCGGGCGGAAGCGCTCGGGGTCGCCGTACGGGGCGAGCCCCATGACCTTGTACTCGTCGTTGTTGAACTGGAAGCCGAGGAACCGGGTCGCGATCGAGTAGAGGATGCCCAGCGACGACGCGATCGGCGTGGTGTGCAGCCGCTCGAGCGACCCGTCGACGGCCCGGAACACCGAGAGCGACTCGGTCTCGCCCATGCCGTCGCTGACGATGCACAGCGCGCGGTCGAACCCGCTCGGCACCAGCGCGGACTCGGCGTGCGCCTCGTGGTGGCGCACGGGGCGGAAGCGCTCGGCCACGCGGGTCCAGCCCAGGCCGGTGAGCCCGTCGATCACGGTGGCGCTCGAGTACACCTCGTCGAACGGGGCGCCGGTGATCTCGAAGGCGCGGCGGTGGCGCTCGTAGTCGAAGCCGTGGGCGATCAGGTCGACGTCGTCCGGCGTGACCCCGGCCTCGCGCAGGCACCACGCGATCGCCTGCTCGGGCAGGCGTCCCGTGCCCTTCTCGCCGGTGAACCGCTCCTCGGACGCGGCGGCGACCAGACGGCCGTCGACGACGAGCGCCGCGGCGCTGTCGAGGCCCTGGACGATCCGCTCGTCGAGGGGGGAGAGGTCGGGGTGGGTGCGGCGCAGGTGCTCCTGCGCGCGCGGCAGGCCGGAGAGACCCAGGACGATCACGGAGCTTCCCCTCGGTCTTGCGGACACGACGTTGTGAGCGTTCTCCACTATCGCGTGGGGGTCGGGCCCCGTGCTCCCGGGGGGTGCTCCGTGGAACGGTCACGGGTTGCGCTTCGTGACCGGACGGGACGGACCGGACGTGCTCCGGGCGACGGACCACACGCTCGGAGCAACGGTCTGCGCACGACATCCACGGTGCCCCGACGCCGGTCGGACGGGCGTGAGGCCGGGTATGGGGCCGGGTCCGGGGCCGGGGCCGGGTCCGGGGCCGGGCGTGAGCGGAGCGCGGGGCGGGCACACTCCCGGCCATGGCTCCCCGCGACGATCTCGCCGCGTCCCTGCGCTCGATGGACGGCGCCAGCTACGGCCGCTACAAGTCGCTGTCGGGGCGGTGGGACGTCGCCGGCCTGGACCTCGAGGTCCTGCGCGTCCAGGCCGACCCGTTCGCGCCGCCGAGCCGGGTGCGGCTGACCGTCCACGACGCCGGCCTGCCCGCGGACCTGTGGTCGACCGCCGACCGTCGCCGGGCCCTCGCGTCGTTCCTGCTCCGTGGCCTGCGCCGGTCGCTGCGCGGCACCCCGGTGAACGTCGACGCGGGCGGCCCCGAGGTCCTCGAGCGCAGCGCGGGCACGGTGCGCGACGACGGCGTCGTGGTCCTCGAGGTCGGCGTCCCGTTCCCCGGGCCCAAGCGCCGGATCCTCGGGCGCGAGGCGGCGACGCTGCTGGGGGAGACGCTGCCGACCGCGGTGCGCGAGGCGGTGCACGCGGCCGACCACGCGGCGGCGCGGACGTTCGTCGAGACCGTCGAGGACGCCGTGGCGCTGCGGGCGGCGCTCGCCGGGCGCGGGCTCGTCGGGTTCGTCGCGGACGGGGCCGTGCTGCCGCGGCGCAGCGGCGTCGACGACCGGCCGCTCGACGGGGCGACGCCGTTCGGCGGGCCGTCCTCGTTGCGGGTGACGCTCACGGCGCCGAACGCCGGGGAGGTGAGCGGGCTCGGGGTGCCCGAGGGCGTCACGTTGATCGTCGGCGGCGGGTACCACGGCAAGTCGACGTTGCTGCGTGCGCTGGAGGCCGGCGTCTACGACCACGTGCCGGGCGACGGCCGCGAGCAGGTGGTCACCCGGCCGGACGCGGTGAAGCTGCGCGCCGAGGACGGGCGCGCGGTGACCCACGACGACGTGTCCGCGTTCGTCGCGCACCTGCCGTCCGGTGAGCCCACCGACGACTTCTCGACGACCAACGCCTCGGGCTCGACGAGCCAGGCCGCGTCGACCGTCGAGGCGGTGGAGGCGGGCGCCGACGTCCTGCTCATCGACGAGGACACGTCGGCGACCAACATGATGATCCGCGACGCGCGGATGCAGCAGCTGATCGCGACCGAGCCGCTGGTGCCGTTCGTCGAGCGGGTCCGCCCCCTGCACGCGGAGCACGGGGTGTCGACGGTGCTGGTGATGGGCGGGTCGGGCGACTACCTCGGCGTCGCCGACACGGTGATCATGATGGACGCCTACCGCGCCTCCGACGTCACCGCGCGGGCCCACGAGATCGCCGCGTCCGGGCCGTCGCGCACCGTGGAGCACACCGGCTTCCCGGCGGTGACGCCGCGCGTCGTCGACCCGGCCTCGCTGGACCCGACGGCGAAGGGCAAGCGGCGGGTCACCGCGCGGGGGCGCGACCGGCTGAGCTTCGGCGAGGACGACATCGACCTCTCGGCGGTGGAGCAGATCGCCGATCGCTCGCAGGTCGCCGGCATCGGGCGGGCGCTCGCGCTGCTCGGGGACGGCGTGCTCGACGGGACGATCACGGTGGCCGAGGGCCTGGACCTGCTCGACGCCGAGCTCGACCGTCGCGGCACCGAGGCGCTGCTCGACGGGCGGTCCGAGGACGTCGCCCGCCCCCGCCGCCACGAGGTCGCCGCCGCCCTCAACCGCCTCCGGTCGATGCGCCTCCGTACGTGAGCGAAGTTCCCGGCTATAGCCGGGAACTTCGCTCACGGGTCAGGGGACGATCTGGACCCGGTCGTAGACGTTGAGGCCGTTGAAGAAGGCCTGAGCGTCGGGGTCGGCCATGCGCACGCAGCCCGCGGACTGCCGGGCGGGGTCGCCGCCGTGGAATGCGCGGCCGTTGTTGTCGAAGAACACCGACCACGGCATCCGCGCGTTGTTGTACTCCTTGGAGAGGTGGACCTCTTCCTTGCGCTGCACGGCGAACATGCCGACCGGCGTCTCGCTGCCCGGGGCGCCGTGGTTCATCCGCACGGGGCCTCGGACGATCGTCCCCTTGCCGTCGGAGAGCCACGCCTCGTTGGTGGACAGGCGCGCGCAGGCCTTGACGTTGTCCTCGCACGGCATGGCCGCGACCGGCGCCGCCATCGCGACCGCCCCGGCACCGCCGATGCCGGCGAGGGCGGTCAGTCCGAGTCCCAGGGCCGCGGCGCGTCTGCCGACCCGACGTCCGACCCGACGAGCGCCCTCACGCGCCTCGGTCCGGACGTCCATCCACGTGTGCCGACCCACCCTGCTCCTCTCGACGGGGCACCGCTGCGCGGCGCCTCCCTCTCAACGGCACCGGGGTCGACACGGACGAGTGGTCTGTCCGGGTGGTCCCTCGCGGTGACCGTCCCGTCGCTCTCCGTGCCGATCTCGGCTGCCGGGCGGGGACTCTCTCATCCGCGACGGCCTCCGCCGGGACCCCCCGCCCCGCGTGTGGCGCTTGCCCGGTGTGGCCCTGAGCAGGAAAGTGACGCCGTGGCCGCAACGGGATCCCGCGGGCGCGGGGCCGACAGCACGGGCGAGGAGCGCGACGGCGTCGCGCTCACGAACCTCGACCAGGAGCTGTTCGCCGGGGCGGGGGTGACCAAGCGCGAGCTCGTCGACTACCTCGACGCGATGGCGCCGCGGCTGCTGCCCGCGCTCGCCGGCCGGCCGCTGTCCGTGGTGCGGGCGCTGCGCGGGCAGAAGCCGTTCATGCAGAAGAACGTCCCCAAGTACGCGCCGGACTTCGTGCGCACGGTGTCGTTCTGGGCCGAGTCGTCGCACCGCGAGGTGGCCTACGCCCTGTGCGACGACCGCCGGACGCTGCTGTGGTTCGCCAACCAGCGCGCCATCGAGTACCACCCCACGCTCACCCGCGCGGACGCGATGGGCACGCCCGAGCACCTCGTCCTCGACCTCGACCCGCCCGAGGACGCCGGGTTCGACGCGGTCGTGGCCGCCGCGCACCTCGTGCGCCGCGCGCTCGACGACGTGGGGCTCGCCGGCGTCGTGAAGACCACGGGGTCCAAGGGCGTGCACATCCTCGTGCCGCTCGCGCCCGGGCCCACCCACGAGGACGTGGCGGGCGCCACCCGCGCGCTCGCGGTGCACACCGAGCGGCTCGACCCGTCGGTCGCGACCACGGCGTTCATCCGCGCCGACCGCGACGGCAAGGTGTTCGTCGACCCCACCCGCGCGGGCGGCTCGACGATCGCCGCCGTCTACAGCCCGCGCGTGCGCCCGGGCCTGCCGGTGTCGTTCCCGGTGACCTGGGACGAGCTGGACACCGTGGTGCCCTCGGAGATCACCGTGCACACGGGCCCGGACCGCCCCGATCCCTGGTCCGACGCGACGTCCCGCCCGGTGCCCCAGGCGCTGCCGGAGGAGCTCGTCGCCGAGGGCCGCACCATCCCCGTCGCCCGCGTCCAGGCCATGCACGAGGGCAAGCGCCGCAAGCGCGCCGCGGAGAAGAACCCCGAGTAGTCGGTTCCCCTCGAGGTCCAGGTCAGCGGCGGACCGTCGCAGACGGTGAACGTCCGTAGAAGGGGAGCACGCCGATAGGGCCACGCAGACGCTCGCGCCTCGCTCACGCAGCGTCAGTGGAGAACGCCGACGACGACCGTCGCGTCGCGGTCGTCGTCGTGGTGCACGACGGCGTCGAACCCCACCGCGACGAGCGCCTCGCGGGCCACGTCGGCCTGGTGCTCGGCGCACTCGACGAGCAGGTGACCGCCCGGCCGCAACCACGCCGGCGCCCCGAGCGCGAGCCGGCGCACCACGTCGATCCCGTCGCCGCCGCCGTCGAGGGCGGCGCGGGGCTCGTGGTCGCGCGCCTCGGGCGGCATGTCGGCGAGCGCGTCGGTGGGCACGTACGGGGTGCTCGCGACGATCACGTCGACCCGCCCGGCGAGCGAGGCCGGCAGGGCGTCCAGGAGGTCCCCGACGTGCACGCCCGCGGCCTCCGGCAGGTTCTCCCGCGCGCAGGCCACGGCGGCCGGGTCGACGTCGGTGGCGTGCAGCACGAGCGACGGGCGGGCCGCCAGCAGCGCCGCCCCGATCGCCCCGCTCCCGCAGCAGGCGTCGACCACGACCTCACCGGGCACCGCCAGCGCCTGCGCCTGCGCCACCAGGAACTCGCTGCGCCGTCGCGGCACGAACACCCCGGGCGCGACGCGCACGCGCAGCCCCGCGAACTCCGCCCACCCGAGCACCTGCTCCAGCGGCTCGCCCGCGACCCGCCGGGCCACCAGCGCCTCCACGTCCCCGGCGGACGACTCCAGCAACGCCGCCTCCTCCTCGGCGAACACGCACCCGGCGGCCCGCAGGCGGGTCACCACGGAGTCGGTCACAGGCCGAGAATCCCGCGCGTCTCGGCGATCGTCGCCGGCCGGTGCCCGAGGTCGGCGAGCAGGGCGACGGCGTCGTCGACGAGCGCGGTGTTCGTCGGCGTCGACGACCCCGCGAAGTCCTCCAGTCCCACCCGCACGTGCCCGCCCCGGCGTATCGCGGTCTCGGCCAGCCCGCACGCGACCACGTCGCCGCCCAGCACCGCCACCGACCACGGCAGCCCCGACGGCTCGAGCATCTCGAGGTAGGCCTCCAGCGCGGTGGTGGTCGGCGGCAGCCCGAACTCCAGCGCGCCCCCGAAGTACAGCTTCACGATCGCGCCCGGCGGCACGCGCCCGTGGCGGTGCAGCGTGAGCGCCACCCGCAGGAAGCTCGGGTCGAAGATCGAGATCGACGGTCCGGTCCCGTGCGCCGCGCAGCGGGCGAACATGTGCTCGGTGTCGGCCAGGCTGTTCTGGTACGGCCCCGGCGCGGCGGCCTCGGCGACGACGCCGTCGCTGGTCAGGCCCAGGTTCACCGACCCGGGGTCGACGAGCGAGAGCCCGCCCATGCCGCGGCGGGCGAGCTCCTCGTGGTGCGCCCAGCGCCGCTCGATCGGGATGCCCCGCGCCCCGGCGGCCATGGTCGCGTAGAGCAGCAGGTCGGGGTGCTGCACGAGCACCGGCGTCCACGCCTCGACGTAGGGCTCGACCGAGTGCACGCCGTCGGCGACGAACATCGCCTCGTGGTGGTCGTGCGCGATGCTCGCCCCGCGGGCCACGCACGCGAGCATCTCGTCGGCGACCTCGGCGGGGGTCAGCGGCACGTGCGGGTTCACCGAGCGGGGCGTCGCCCCGTTGACGGCGACCTCGAGGATCACGGGAGACGTCACCCGGCGAGGATCGTCGCCCCGCGGCGCCGCGTCGAGCATCATGGCCGCCCGTGGACCCCCTCACCGCCCACGAGCTGGGCCGCGTACGCGCGCTCGCGACCTCCTCGCTGTGCGACGCCGACAAGACCCTCGCCCTGCCCGACCCCGCGATCCGGGCGATGGTGCCCGGCGTGCGGATGGCCGGGCCTGCCGTCACCGTCGTGGCCCCCGACGACCACCTGCCGGTGCTCCTCGCGGCGGGTGAGGCGGCGCCGGGTTCGGTGCTGGTCATCACCAACCCCCGCGGCACTCGGGCGATCGCGGGCGAGCTCGTCGCCGCCGAGGCGCGCCGCCGCGGCCTGGCCGGGATCGTCATCGACGGCTTCTGCCGCGACGTCGCGGGCCTGCGTGTGCTCGGGCTGCCGGTGTTCGCCCGCGGCTCGACGCCGGCGTCGGGCACCGCGCGCGACCCGCGCGGGGTCGACGAGGGTGCGGTGGCCCTCGGCGGGGTCGCCGTGCGGCCGGGCGACGTCGTGCTGGGTGACGACGACGGGCTCGCCGTCGCCACCCCCGACCAGCTGCGCGCCGCCCTGGCCGGCGCCGAGGAGATCGAGCGCGCCGAGGCCGCGGTGCTCGCCGGGCTCGGGCAGGGCCGCTCGCTGGCAGACCAGACCACGATCGCCGAGCACCGCGCCGCCCGCGCCGCCGGACGCGAGTCGAGCCTCGGGTTCAGGGTATGAGCGGTCGAGCCCCGGTCCTGCTCGTCACCGGCGGCAGCCGCGGCATCGGCGCCGCGGTGGTCGCGCGGGCCGCGGCCGCCGGGTGGGCGGTGTGCCTGACCTACCGCGGGGACGCCGGGGCGGCGCAGGAGGTGGTCACCGCGGCCCGCGAGCACGGCGTCGACGCGCGGGCGGTGCGCGCCGACGTCGCGGCGGAGGCCGACGTCGAGGCCGCGTTCGCCGCCGCGGACGCGATGGGCCCGCTCGCCGGCGTCGTCGTCAACGCCGGGGTGGTGGCCCCGAAGGCGCGGGTCGACGCGATGTCCGCCGAGCGCGTCACGGCGATGCTCGCGATCAACGTCGTCGGCGCGCTGGTCACCTGCCGCGAGGCCGTGCGGCGGCTCTCCACCACGCACGGCGGCCTCGGCGGGTCGATCGTGCTCGTGTCCTCCGTCGCCGCCCGGTTGGGCGCGCCGGGGGAGTACGTGGACTACGCCGCGTCGAAGGCCGCCGTCGACACCCTGGGCACGGGGCTCGCCAAGGAGGTCGCGGGCGAGGGCGTGCGGGTCAACGTCGTGCGTCCCGGGATCATCGACACGGAGATCCACGCCTCGGGCGGGCAGCCCGACCGCGTGGCCCGCCTCGGGCCCTCGGCACCGGTCGGTCGCGCCGGCACGGCCGACGAGGTCGCCGTCGCCGTGACGTGGCTGCTCTCCGACGAGGCGTCCTACTGCACGGGCAGCGTCCTCGACGTGGCGGGCGGCCGATAGGAACCGGACAAGATCGGGGCGGTGGCGCGCGCCGTCGGGCCCGCGGAGCAGAATCGCGCGGGTGACGAGGAACGAGGCGTCACTCGACGTGCCGGGCCCGCGGCCCGCGCGTGGGGCCTGGCGCAGCTACGTGGCACTCGGGGACAGCTTCACCGAGGGCGTCGGGGACCCCGATCCCGTGACGGGGATCGAGCGCGGCTGGGCCGACCGCGTCGCCGCCGCCCTGGCGCGCGGACGGCCGGACGTCGAGTACGCCAACCTCGCGATCCGGGGGCTCCTGCTCGACCGGGTGGTCGCCACCCAGGTCCCGGAGGCCGTGCGCCTGGCTCCCGACCTCGTGAGCATCTGCGCCGCCGGGAACGACCTGCTGCGTCCGTCGGCCGACCCGGACGCCCTGGCCGGACGGCTCGAGGGCGCGGTCGCGACGCTGCGCGCGACGGGTGCCGACGTGCTGGTGTTCACGGGGTTCAACACCCGTGAGAGCCCGCTGCTCAACCTCATCGCCCGGCGGCTGGCCGCGATGAACCAGCACATCCGCGACATCGCCGCCCGGCAGGACGCGTACCTCGTCGACCTGTGGGCGATGGCGCCGCTGGCCGACGCCCGGGCCCGCACCGACGACCGGCTGCACCTCAACGCGGCCGGTCACGCGAAGGTCGCCGCCCGCGTCTGCGAGGTCCTCGGCCTCCCGCCGGAGCTGGACTGGCGCGAGCCCTGGCCGCCCGAGGCGCCCACCACGTGGACCGCGCGCCGCAGCGAGGACGCCCGCTGGGCCCGCGAGCACCTGTGGCCGTGGGTGCAACGGCGCGCGCAGGGCCGCAGCACGGGCGACCACCGACCGCCGAAGCGCCCGCAGCTCGCGCCCCTGCCATGAAGATCGTCGCGCACGACCTCACCGGCCCCGAGATCGCCGCCCTGCTCGACGAGCACCTCGAGGAGATGCGCGCGGTGTCGCCGCCGGAGAGCAAGCACGCCCTCGATCTCGAGGGTCTGCGCGCCCCGGACGTGACGTTCTGGACGGTCTGGGACGACACGGACGGCGGCGCGCTCCTGGGCTGCGGCGCCCTGCGCGAGCTCGACCCGTCCCACGGCGAGATCAAGTCGATGCGCACGGCGTCGGCGCACCGGGGCCGCGGCACCGCGACGCGGCTCGTCGAGCACGTCGTCGCCGAGGCCCGGCGCCGCGGGTACGCGCGGCTGAGCCTGGAGACCGGCGCGGAGGAGTACTTCGCCCCGGCCCGCCGCCTCTACGCACGTCACGGGTTCGTGCGGTGCGCCCCGTTCGCCGACTACCCCGAGGACCACCACAGCGTGCACCTCACGCTGGTCCTCACGTAGGACGCCGGTCCTCACGTGGTTCGCGCTGCCTCCGCCACGATCCCGGCGATCTCGGTGTCGACGTAGCGCCGGGTGAGCGGTCCCATCAGCGTCGCGACGACCCCGAGCGGCCCGGTCTGCCGGATGCCGAGCGTCACCCGGCTCCGTCCCGGACCGGCCGGCTCGACCGCGTGCCAGGCGACGCTCTGCAGGCCGGGGGCGGCATGCGCTCCACGTCGACGATCACCGCCCACACCGTCCCGGAGTCGGCGTCCACATCCCGGCTGACCGTGTACTCCACGGTGGAGTCCTACCGCGCGGTCGACGCCGACGGGAGGCCCGTTCGCGCTCAGCCGACCCAGTCAGGGGTTCAGCACGACCGGCTCGTCGACGAGGCGCACCGACACCGGCGTCGTCGGCTCCCACCGTGGCGCGGCGCCCGGGCGCCACCGCCACCGTCGCGGCACCCGGTCCACCCCGAGGGCGAACACCGTGAGCGCGCCGTCCGGGGCGATCCGCAGGCGCAGGAAGCCCTTGTGGTCCTCGATGCTCTGCGCGGCGAAGAGCTCGTTGCGGTTGGCCCCCCGCGCCGCGACGAGCAGGAACACCGACATCACCAGGCTCGCGGCGAGCCCGGCGGCGAGGACGAGGAGCACGGTCGCGAGGGGATCGTCCAGGCGGGCGGCCAGGGCGGTCGCGCCGATCGCGACCGCCAGCTCGGGGACGGCGAGCGCGAGACCGAGCAGGACCCGGCGCACCCGCCCGGCGCGCTGCGGGACCACGAACGCGAACGCCCCGGCCGCGAGGGCCACCCCCGCGACCACCGACACGGCGGGCACGCGCAGCACCCACGGCACGATCACGAGGGCCTGCACGAGCACCAGCAGCGGCAGGAGCAGCCCGTTGCGCATCGGCAGCCGCCACAGCACCCGGCGGGCCTCGGCCCGTGACACCGCCTCGGTGGGGAACGTGTGCGGGCCGCGGACGTAGCGGTGGGTGCCGGTCGCGCGCACCTTCCCGGGCTCGGCGAGGTCGGTGGTGACGTCGAGCGTGGGCGGGAGGAAGTGTGTCGGCGAGGTGTACGCCCCGCCGTGGCCGGCGGTGACGAGCACCTGCTCCTCGCCGCCGTCCGGACCGGGTCCGGGTTCGCCGGGGCGGCGCAGCGCATACCGGGCGTAGTGGTGGGTGTCGCCGGTGAGCACGAGGCGCACCGGCAGGTCGCGGTCGCCGAGGACGTCGCGCAGGAAGAAGGCGAGGCGGTCCATCGCCTCGTCGTCGCCGTCCTGCGCCGCGTACCAGGCCGGGGCGGCCGTGATCAGGATGATCCGGTCGCCCGCCGGGATCCCGGCGACGACCTCCCGGAACCACAGCAGCTGCGTCGCGTCGACGTAGGTGTCGAGCTGGATGTCGACGGCGAGCACCCACCATCCGCGGGGCAGCGCCAGCGCGAAGTACGACCGGCGCTGCGCGGTGCGCCAGCCGGCGAGGTCGCGGCCCTGGCAGAACACGCGCAGGAACGCGGTCAGGCCGTCGTACCAGTCGTGGTTGCCGGGGATCGCGTACGCGGTCGGGGCGTCGCGGGTGGGGTCGGGCACGAACTGCGCGTCGAGCGGGCCCTCCAGTCGCTCCTCGTAGGCGCGGACGCCGGCCACCGGGTAGATCTCGTCGCCGCCCATCAGCAGCACGTCGCCGCGGGGGAGCTCCTCGCCGTCGACCGTCAGCGCCGGTGCCCCGAGCAGGGTCGCGACCGTGGCCATGGCGCGGAAGCCGTCACCGGTGTCGTTGAGGACGTCGATCCAGAAGTCGTCGTCGGGGTCCGCCTCGTGGGTCGCGACGCCCTGCGCGAACGTCGTCCCGGACATCACGTCGCGCTTGTCGGCGTACGCGGCAACGATGCTGCCCAGCGCCACGGTCACGCCGGTGCGCGCGAGCTCGGTGGGCGAGAGCCAGCGCACCGCCGGGTGTGTCCGCGGCTCGGCGTCGCTCGCTCCGGGCGCCATGCGGACAACGTAGTGGGGCACGTCGTGGGACGACGGTTCAGAGCGCCCCGACCGCGATCCGCGTCGCCTCCGCGATGGTCTGCTTGCCGTTCGTGCTCGTCGGGTCGGACGGGGTCGTGTAGACCGCGATCACCAGCGGCGCGCGTCCCGGCGGCCGGGCGACGGCGATGTCGTGGCTCCCGCCCTGCGCCCCGGAGCCGGTCTTGTCGCCGACGCGCCAGTCGCCGGGCACGCCGGCGCGGATCTGCTGGGTGCCGGTGGTCGCGCCGTCCATCCACCCGGTGAGGAGATCGCGGCCCGCGGGGTCGAGGGCGTCCCCCAGCACGAGGGCGCGCAGGTCCGCGGCCATCGCGTCCGGCGTGCTGGTGTCGCGCTCGTCGCCGGGCCCGGTCTCGTTGAGCTCCGGCTCGAGTCGGTCCAGCCGGGTCACCGGGTCGTCGAGGGTGCGCACGAACGCCGTCGTCGCCGCGGGCCCGCCGAGCAGGCCGATGAGCAGGTTCGCGGCGGTGTTGTCGCTGACGACGATCGCGGCCTCGCACAGCGCCGCGACGGTCATGCCGGTGTCGACGGAGCGCGTGGTCGTCGGCGCGTAGGAGAGCAGGTCGGCGCGGGTGTAGCGGACGGTGCGCTCGAGCAGGCCGGGGTCGTCGAGGCGTCGGCGCAGGATCGCCGCGACGATGAGCACCTTGGCCGTGGAGCACATCAGCACCCGGGTCTCCGCGCGGTGCCGCACCACCTGACCGGTGCCGGTGTCCAGCACGACGAGGCCGATCCGCCGGCCGGATCGGCGCTCCAGCTCGTCGAGGGCCGCGGGGTCGACGACGGTCGTGCCGGGCCTCGTCGGCTCAGGAGAGGCGCCGCCGGTCGAGCACCCCGCGAGCACCGCCGCGACACCGCCGAGGAGCACTGCCCGGCGGGTCGGAGTGATCACCCGCGGGAGGGTAGCGACCGGTACTCGAGGCCGTTCGCCGTGCCGCGCCACACCACGAGCCGGTCGAGGGTGACGACGATCGGCTGCGAGAACGTCATGAGCCAGGCGTCCAGGGGCTGGTCGCCGAGCATCGGGGCGTACTTGCGCCCGAAGGCGTCGAGGGCGTCCTCGACCCGCGCGAGCTCGGAGAGGACGGCGTCGCCACCGCCGGTGACGACGTCGCCGCCCTGGCCGGCCGTGTCGAGGGCGAGGCTGACGGCCCCGTGCGCCCGGAGGTGGCCGATCTTCGCGGTGTCCGGGCGGCTGAAGATCGTCACGATCGGGTCGTCGAAGGCGAACCACACGGGCACCGTGTGCGGGCGCCCGTCCGGCGCCACCGTGCCCAGCCAGATCACGGGTTCCGAGGCCAGACGCTCCGCGGCGTGGGCGTCGACGGCGACGTCGGTGTCGAGCAAGGCTCCGCTCACCCGCTCATCGCAGCAGATCGGTCAAGCGCGCCCTCTCGACACGGAGCGTGAACAAGGCTTCGATGTGCCCGACAGATCTGTTCCTCGAGAGGAGAACGTTGATGACCAGCGCGGTGGGTGGACCCGGCGTGCGCCGGGCGTCGAGCGGGTGGGGCTGGGTCCTGGCGTCCGGGATCCTCGGTCTGCTGGTGGGGGTCGTCGCGCTGTTCTTCCCCGGGCTGACCATCCTCACGGCGGCGTTCGTGCTCGGGATCGGCCTGATCGTGCAGGGGGCCCTGGAGATCGGCGTCGCCTGGCGCGCCGAGACCGGCTCGGCGGGCCGCGGCTGGCTCGCCGCGTTCGGGGTGCTGGCCCTGGTGGCCGGCGTCCTCGTGCTCTTCCAGCCGGGCGGCGGCATCCTCGTGCTCGCCTGGGGCATCATCCTGTGGTTCGTGATCGCCGGCGTCCACGACCTCCTGGTCGGTTTCTCGCAGAGCGAGCACCGCATCTGGAACCTCGTCCTCGGCGCGCTGACGCTGGTCGTCGCGTTCATCCTCATCGTCTCGCCGGGAACGGCCGTCGGGCTGATCGCGATCTTCATCGCCCTGGGCTTCCTCTTCCGCGGGGCGATGGACATCGGCCTCGCGCTGAGCATGCGGCGCGAGGCCCGCTGACGCGGGAGCGTCAGCGCTCCGCCCGCTCCATCTCCTCGACGAGGCTGCGCGGGCGCATGTCGGTCCAGTGCTGCTCGACGTACTCGAGCGCGGCGGCCCGGTCGGCGCCCGGGGCGTCGCCGGGGGAGTCCTGACCGAACACGACCGTCCAGCCCGCCGGGACGTCGGCGAAGACCGGCCAGAGGCTGTGCTGCCCCTCGTCGTTCACGAGCACGAGGAAGCGGCCGTCGGGGTCGTCGAAGGGGTTGGGCACGTCGTCACGCTCCGGTGAACAGGCGGCTCCAGGCCGCGACGGTGGGTTCCTCGGCCAGGTCGACGAAGCCGATGTCGGACCCGGTCTCGCCGCGCCACTGCTCGACGAGGCTCATGAGCCGGATGGAGTCGAGGCCGAGGTCGAAGAGGTCGTCGTCGTCGCCGACGTCCCGGGGCTCCTCGCCGAGTGCTGCGGCGACGTCGGTCCGGATGCGGTCACGGTCGACGCTGCCCGTCATCTCCGTCCCCGTCGTCGGGGTCTGCTCTGCCATGGCGGTCCTCTCCCTCGTGCTGCCGTCGGGTCGCGGCAGCGTCACGTCACGGTGGGCTGCTGCTCGGGGGCGTCGAGGCGACGCCGTCGCCGCTTGGCCGGGACGCACATCGGCGTGTGCTCCTCGGGGTCCGGGACGACGCGGACGTCGAGGCCGAACACCGTGCGCACCATCTCCGCGTCGACGACGTCCGAGGGCGGGCCCTGCGCGTGGATCCGTCCCTGGTGCATCGCGACGATGTGGTCGGCGTAGCGGCACGCCTGGTTGAGGTCGTGCAGGACCATGACGATCGTGCGGCCCTGCTCGCGGTTGAGATCGGCGAGCAGATCGAGCACCTCGACCTGGTGGGCCATGTCGAGGAACGTCGTGGGCTCGTCGAGCAGCAGGGTCTCGGTGTCCTGCGCCAGGGCCATCGCGATCCAGGCCCGCTGGCGCTGACCCCCGGACAGCGCGTCGAGCGACCGGCGCCGCAACCCGGCGGTGTCGGTGACCTCGAGGGCCCAGTCGATGTGGTGCTGGTCGTCGCGGGAGAACTGCTGCAGCCAGCTCTGGTGCGGGTAGCGGCCCCGGGCGACGAGGTCCTCGACGCTGAGCCCCTCGGGTGCGGACGGCGACTGCGGCAGGAGCCCGAGGCGCCGGGCGACCTCCCGGGTACCGAGCCGGGCCAGCTCGGTGCCGTCGAGCAGCACCGCGCCGGAGCTCGGTGCCAGGAGCCGGATCAGGCCGCGCAGCAGGGTGGACTTGCCGCAGGCGTTGGCGCCGACGATCGCGGTGACGGCGCCGGGCGGCAGCTCGAGCGAGAGATCGGCGACGACCGGGGTGCCGCCGTAGCCCAGGGTCAGTTCATGGGCGCGCAGGCTCATGGGGTCACCCTCCACGGACGGGTCGGTTGGCGCGGTAGAGGAGGTAGAGGAAGAAGGGCGCGCCCACGACGGCCGTGACGACACCGACCGGCAGCTCGACCGGCGCGAGCACCAGGCGGGCGACGAGGTCGCAGACCATCACCAGCACCCCGCCGACCAGGGCGGTCGCGGGCAGCACCGCGGCGCCGGTGAGGCCGGTCAGCCGGCGGGCGAGGTGTGGAGCGATGAAGGCCACGAACCCGATCGGCCCGGCCGCGGCCACCGCGAACGCCGCCAGCGCCGCGCCGACGACCACCAGACCGAGGCGCGAGCGCTGCACGCGCACCCCGAGCGCGGTGGCGGACTCCTCGCTGAGCGAGAGCGCGTCGAGGGCGCGCGCGAGGGCCGCGGTGGCCGGGAAGAGCAGCACCAGCCCCACGAGCAGGGGCCAGAATTCCGCCCACGTGACGCCGTTGAGGCTGCCGACGAGCCACACCGCGGCGCGCTGGACGTCGATGAGGTCGCCGATCACCAGCAGGTACTGCGTGCCCGCCACCGAGACCGCGGCGAGCGCGATGCCGATCAGCACCAGCCGGTACGGGGAGAGCCCACCGCGCCAGGCCAGGGCGTAGACCAGCGTCGCCGACACGACGGCGCCGGCGAACGCGCCGAGGGGCAGCAGGGCGGGCGGGGCGCCCAGGATGAGGATGGCGACGCCGGTCAGGCTCGCGCCGCCGGTGACGCCGATGATGTCCGGCGCGGCGAGGGGGTTGCGCACCAGCGTCTGGAAGATCAGCCCGGAGGCGCCGAGCGCCATCCCGCAGCCGAGGCCGACGAGCGCCCGCGGCAGCCGCAGGCCGACGATGATGAACTCGTCGCTGAAGGTCCCCGAGCCGACCAGGGTCGCGGCCACGTCGCCCAGTGGGATCGGGAACTCGCCGACGCTCACCGACAGGGCGATGGTGACGACGCCGACGACGAGCGCGCCGGCGCACACCGCGAGCAGCCGCAGGTCGAGCAGCCGCGAGAACCCGCCGGCGCGGACCGGCACCCGGCGGGGGGCCGGTCGAGGGTCGGCCCGGGTCACAGCTGCACCAGCCGTCCGCGACGGATCAGCGCGATGAACACCGGGGCGCCGATCGCGGCCATGACGATGCCGACCTGCAGCTCGCCCGGCCGCACCAGCACCCGGCCGATCACGTCGGCGACGAGCAGCAGGATCGGGCCCATGAGCATCGAGTAGGGGAGCACCCAGCGGTAGTCCGGTCCGACCAGCGCGCGGGCCGCGTGGGGCACGGTCAGCCCGACGAACCCGATCGGCCCGGCGACCGACACCGCCCCGCCGGCGCAGCACACGATGCCCACCGCGGCGAGACCCCGCGAGAGGGCCACCCGCTGGCCGAGCGCCCGCGCGACGTCCTCGCCGAGGGCCAGCGCGTTGAGCGCGCGCCCGGAGAGGAGGGCGAGCACCACGCCGACCACCAGGAACGGCGCCGCCCCGGCCAGCATTTCCAGGTCGCGACCGGCGAGCGAGCCGACCACCCAGAACCGGAAGGCGTCCAGGGTGCCGGAGTCGAGCAGCGCCATCGCCGAGGTCAGCGCGGTGAGCAGCGCGGCCACCGCCGCCCCCGCCAGCGCCAGGGTCACGGGGCTCGCCGCCGCCCGGCCCGACGCCCCGAGGGTGTAGACGACCACCGCCGCCACCGCCGCCCCGAGCAGCGCGAACCACGCGTACCCGGACACGCTCGTGATGCCCAGGACGTAGATCGACGTGACCACGGCGAAGGCCGCGCCGGCCTCGATGCCGAGGATCCCGGGATCGGCCAGCGGGTTGCGCGTGACGCCCTGGATCACGGTGCCCGCGACGCCCAGCGCCGCGCCGACCGCGATGCCGACCAGCGTCCGCGGCAGCCGGAGCTCCCGGACGGCGACGTGGGCGTCGGTGCCCGCGAAGTCGGTGAACGCGCCGATCACCTGGGGCAGCGAGACCGGCAATGCGCCCACCGCCAGCGACAGCAGGGTCGCGAGGGCCAGCAGTCCCACCCCGACCAGCAGGCCCGCCGCGCGCGCCGCCCCGCCGGCGAGCGGGGGCGTCCCGCGCTCGTCGGCCCGCTCGTCGGTCGTGGGGGCGGTCGGCGGCGAGACGCTCATTCGAGGTAGTCCCCCATGCGCCGGAACCAGTCGCCGGCGACGTGCTCGACGCCCTCGTCGTCGCGGACCCGCTGCAGCACCAGCCCGTGCTGCCCGCCCCGCCAGGCCTCCGGTCCGGCGACGACGATGACGCCGCGGCCCTCCCGGGCGAACACGCGCCCGAGGGTGCCGCCGGCCTTCTCCGTCGACACCGACGCCTCGAGCACCCGCAGCCGTCGGCCCTCGTGCAGGCACCAGGCGTTCGGGTACGGCCCGGTCTGGGCGCGCACGAGGTTGACGAGGTCGCGGGCCGGCCGCTCCCAGTGGATCTTGTTGTCCGGGTCGGCGCGCTTGTGGAAGAACGACGCGTGCGCGGGGTCCTGACGCAGCCAGTCGTGCGGGCCGTGCTCGATCCGGTCGAAGGCGTCGAGCGAGAGCTCCCCGAACAGCCCGACCGTGCGGTGGAACAGGTCCTCGGTGGTGTCGGTGGGCGTCACCGGGACGGTGCGCTGGGTGATGATGTCGCCGCGGTCGAGGTCGGCGTCCATCCAGTGCGCGGTGATGCCCACCTGGCTCTCACCGTTGATCAGCGCCCAGTTCAGCGGGGAGAAGCCCGCGTACTTCGGCAGCAGCGAGTCGTGGGTGTTGACCGTGCCGCGGGTGGGCGCGGAGAAGACCTCCGGGCTGATCCAGGTGCGCCAGTTGCAGGCCAGCCCGATCTCCGCCCCGGCCTCCTCGATCGCCCTCACGAGCTCGTCGTCGACCGCCTTCTCGCGGTAGATCACGGGGATGTCGTGGGCGCGGGCGAGGTCGCCCATCGACTCCTCGAAGATCGCGGGCGCCCACTCGCCCTCCTCGGGGTGGCTCACGGTGAGCACCACCTCGTGGCGGGACTCCAGCAGCGCGGCCAGCAGCCGTGCGCCCCACTTCTGGTAGCCGAACAGGACGACGCGCATCGATGGGCTCCTCGGGTTCTGGGCCGCTCGGGTTCTGGGCCGCTCGGGTTCTGGGCCGGCGGTCAGCGGAACTGGGCGGCGAAGGCGTCGAGCGTGCTCATCGCGCCCGCGTAGTCCGGACGGAAGGCCGTGGAGGGCAGCTCGTAGACCTGGCCGCTGCCGAACGCGGGCAGCCGCGCGTAGACCGGGTCCGCCTGGAGCTGGGACAGGGGGCGCTGGCCGATCGGGAGCACGATCGCGGTCGGCGCGTCGGCGACCCGGGGGAGCAGCTCCGGGCTGGTCTCGAACGAGTCGCCGGTGCCGAACAGCGGCGGGTTGTTCGCCTTGGTGAGGACGTCGTCGGGAACGAAGCCGAGGTCGCTCGCGATGCGCGGGAGCGCCGCGGTCGGGGTGATCACGTAGGGCTTGCCGTCGCGGGCCTGGTAGAGGAAGACCGTCGGCTGCGGGGGCAGGCGCAGGGCGCCCCGGACCTGCGCGGCCCGGTCCTGGTAGGCCTGCAGGAGCCCCGGCACGCGGTCCGACCGCCCGACGACGTCGGCGATCCGCGTCAGCTGGTCCTGCCACTGCGTGAAGGCCGGCAGCAGCACCGTCGGCGCGATCTGCTGCAACTGCGGGTAGGCGTTGGCGGCCTGCGCGGCGGTGAAGCCCTGGCCACCGCCGATGATCAGGTCGGGGCGGGCGGCGGCGATCTGCTCGATCGACAGTCCGGCGCCCTCGCTCGCGAGCCGCTGCGTGCCCTGCGCCGTCGCCTGGGCCGACCAGCTCGGCGGGAAGCCGGTCGCGTCCGGCGGCACGCCGAGCACGCGGGGCTCCGCCACGGCCACCGGCGCCTCGAGCGTGAACAGGTCGCCCGCGAGGCTGCCGGACAGCACGGCGATCCGCTGCGGCGTGACCGGGACCTGCACCGGGCCGCGCTCGGAGTCGACGGTGCGCGTGGGCCCCGCCGGTGCCGCGCCGCCGCCGGACTCGCCGCCGCCGCAGCCGGCCAGCACCAGGAGGGCCGCGAGCCCGGCGACCAGGAGGCGGACACGCCCGCCTGACGAGGACCGCCGCGAGCCCCTCGCGGGCTCCCGCCGGACCGCCGGGGCGTCCTGACCTATCGAGCCCGCAGGGCCCACGGGTCACTCCTCTCGTCGTCCACCCACGGTCGTGCGCGACCCGGGTGTGCTCAGCGTGATGACGTCGACCGTGTCGGAGGCGAGGTTAGGACAGCCTTCCATCACCGCACCAGCCGGGTGATCGCCCGACGTGATGGGGTCGACACCGCCCGTGACCCGCCCGACGACTCGAGCCGCTTGCGCCGGACGGGCGCGAGATGGTGGGTTAGGCATGCCTAACCGACACGGGTGTCCCGGGCTCGGAGCCTCGGCCGACCGGCGAGACGGAGGACGGGTTGACTACTGCTGTCCGGACGCGGACCCCGGCGGACGCGCTGCTGGAGCTGACCGGCGCCCAGCTCGGGATCTGGAACGCGCAGTGGCTGGAGCCGGACTCCCCGCACTACCTCGTCGGCGACGTCGTCGAGATCGACGGGACGGAGCCGCTCGACCTCGCGTCCCTCGCGGAGGCCGTCCGCGCCACGATCGACGAGGCCGAGACGCTGCACCTGCGCTTCCACGACACCCCGGACGGCCCGCGCCAGTCGCTGTCCGACGACCCCGCGCCGCCCCCCGAGATCGTCGACCTCCGCGCCGAGCCCGACCCCGTCGCCGCGGCCCACGCGGCCGTGGCGTCCATCCGGGCGCGGGCGGCCGAGGCGTGCCGCGGGCTGGTGGACCGCCGGCTGGACAGCCAGACGCTGCTGCGGCTCTCCGCCCGCGCGGTGTGGTGGGTGCAGCTCTACCACCACGTGATCATCGACGGGTACTCCGCGGCGATGATGGCCCGGCGGGCGGCCGCGCACTACACGGCGCTGGTGCGGGGCACCGAGCGCCCGCCGCCCGAGTTCGGCGCGATCGCCGACCTCGTCGCGGCCGACCAGGAGTACCGGGCGGGCGAGCGCCACGAGAAGGACCGGGCCTACTGGCGCGACCGCCTCTCCCCGCTGCCCGACCCGACGAGTACGGGGTGGACAGCGCGCACGGCGTCCGGGGCGCCGGAGCGCACGGTGGCCGCGTCGGTCGTGGTCGCGCCGGAGGTCCTCGCCCGGCTGCGCGCCGTCGGGGACGAGACCTCGACGACCTGGGCCGACGTCCTCATCAGCTGCTTCGCGGCGTTCCTGCACCGCGCCCACGGCGAGACCGACGTCGTCATCGGCATGCCGCTGATGTGCCGCGTCGGGAAGGTGGCGCTGCGCACCCCGTCGATGGCCGTCAACCTGCTGCCGCTGCGGGTCACCGTGCGCGGGGACGACCGCCTCGACGACCTCGCCCGCCGGGTCGCGGGCCTCATGAAGGAGATGCGCTCCCACCAGCGTTTCCGGGGTGCCGACCTCCCGCGGGAGCTCGGTGTGCCCGGGCTGGGCGCGATGCTGATCGGCGGCATCAATCTCAAGGCCTTCGACTACACGATCGACTTCGCCGGCTCGACCGGCGTCATGCGCAACGTGGCCGGCGGCCCCCCGCAGGACTTCGAGCTGACCGCGACGCCGACAGCGGACGGCGGCATCCGCCTCGGCTTCGAGGTCGACGACCGGCTCACCGACCAGGCCGGCGTCGAGTGGCGCGCGCAGGCCCTGCTCCGGGTGATCGACGCGCTGACGTCGGCGGAGGCGCCGCCGATCGGACGCGTTGACCTCATCCCGGCCGACGAGCAGGACCGGCTGCTGCGGGAGTGGACGGGGCCGGCGCCGACCGGTGACCCCGACGACGTCCCGACGGCGCTGGACCGGCTGCGCGACGAGGCCGGCGACCGCACCGCCCTGGTCTGCGGCTCCGAGCGGCTCACGGCCGTCGAGCTCGTCGACCGCGTGCACCGGACGGCGCGGGCCCTGCGGGCGCGCGGCATCGGCACCGACGACGTCGTCGCGCTCGCGCTCCCGCGCGGCGTGGACCTCGTGGTCACGCTCCTCGCGGTGATGGACGCGGGCGCCGCCTACCTGCCCCTGGACCTGGCCCACCCACTGCGGCGCCGGCAGGAGCTGATCGACGACGCCCGCCCGGCGCTGGTCCTGGGGAGCGACGCGGCGGTCGACGAGCTCGGCGCCGTGGACGTCGCCGACCTGCGGACGGAGGCCGACGCCCAGGAGGCGGGGCCGCTCGTGCGGGGGGACGAGTCACCCGACCGGCTCGCCTACGTGATCTACACGTCCGGCTCGACCGGGCGTCCCAAGGGCGTGCTCGGCCGGGCCGGGGGCCTCGCCGGCCTGCTGGCGCACCACCGGGTGACCGCGGCCGAGGTGGCCGACGGCGTCCTGCGCGTCGCGCACACCTACTCGTTCGCCTTCGACGCCTCGATCGACCAGCTGCTCTGGCTGCTCGGCGGGCACGAGCTGCACCTCTACGACACCGAGCTGACCAAGGACGCCGAGGAGCTGCTCGCGGCGTACGCCCGCGACCGCATCGACGTCGTCGACACCACGCCGTCGATGGCCGCGCAGCTCGTGGAGGCGGGCCTGCTCACCGGCGAGCACCCGCCCTCGCTGCTGATCCTCGGCGGTGAGGCCACCCCGCCCGCGCTGTGGCAGCGCGTCGCCGACTCCGGCGTCGCCGCCCGCAACATGTACGGCCCGACCGAGGCTGCGGTCGACGCCACCGTCGCCCCGGTCACGACGGGCGCCCCGACCATCGGCCACGCCCTGCCCGGCACGCGCATCCACGTGCTCGACGTCGCGCTGCAACCGGTGCCGCACGGTGCCGTCGGTGAGCTCTACCTGGCCGGGCCGCACCTGGCGCGGGGCTACCTGGGGCACCCCGGGACGACCGCCGAGCGGTTCGTCGCGGACCCCTTCGGCCCGGCCGGCGCGCGGATGTACCGCACCGGCGACCTCGCCCGCTGGGTCCCCGGGCGGGGGCTGGACTACCTCGGCCGCGGCGACGGCCAGGTGAAGATCCGCGGTTTCCGGGTGGAGATCGGCGAGGTCGAGGGGCAGCTGGCCGAGCTGCCCGGCGTGCGCGCAGCGGCCGCGGCGATCCGCACCGACACCGGCCGTCCCCAGCTGGTCGGCTACGTGGTGCCGCAGCCGGGCGGCGCGCTGTCGTCGGACGAGGTGCGCCGCGCGCTCTCGACGCGCGTGCCCGAGCACATGGTCCCCTCGACCGTGGTGGTGCTCGACGCGCTGCCGACCACCACCAGCGGCAAGCTCGACCGCCTCGCCCTCCCGGCGCCCCCGACGACCCGCACGGGGCGGGCTCCGGGCACCGAGCAGGAGCGGGTCCTCTGCGAGGTCCTCGCCGACGTCCTCGGGCTGGACGGGGTCGGGGTGGACGACGACTTCGTCGGGATCGGCGGCGACAGCATCACCGCGATCTCCGTGTGCTCGCGCCTGCGGGCGCACGGCCTCGACCTCCGTCCCCGCGAGCTGCTGGCGGCGCCGGACGTCGCGTCCCTGGCCGCCCTCGCGCGGCAGCCGAACGAGGGGGCGGACGACGAGCAGGAGGCGCCCGAGGTCCTCGTCGACCCGGCCGACGTCGACCCGCTGGAGGACGGGCTGCGCATTCGCGAGGCCCTCCCCGCCACCGACCTGCAGGCCGGGCTCGTGGTGCACAGCCTGGCCCGCGACGAGCGCGAGGCCGAGGTCTACCTCGTCCAGGGCGTGCACCACCTCGTCGGCGTCCTCGACCCGGGACGCCTCCGCGACGCGGCCGAGGAGCTGCTGGCCCGCAGCCCCGCGCTGCGCAGCATCCTGACCACCGCGGCCACCGGTGCCGTCGTCCAGGTGGTGCCCGAGGACGTCGTCCTCGGCTGGCAGCACGTCGACGTGTCGTCCCGCCCGCGCGTCGAGCAGGAGCGGGAGGTGGCCGCGGCGGCCCGTGCCGAGCTGGACCGCCCGTGGCACCCCGCCCGGCCGCCGCTGATCCGGTTCGTGCTGGTCACGCTGGGGGCGACCGAGCACCGGCTGGTGGTCACCAACCACCACGCGCTGCTCGACGGCTGGTCGATGCCGCTGGTCTGCCGCCAGCTCTTCGCGATCTACGACGAGATCGGCGGCGGCGCCCCCGCCCCGCGCACCGCGCCCGTCACGGACTTCCTGCGCTGGCTCGCCCGCCAGGACCGCCGCGCGTCGTTGGCAGCGTGGCGCGAGCTGCTCGGCGGGATCGACGAGGGCACCCGGCTGGCGCCCGCGGCGCGGGGTGCTGCCCTGGAGCGGCCCGAGCGGCTGCACACCGCGCTCGACGCCGAGCTCAGCGAGGGCATCCGGGCCTTCGCGCGGAAGTACGGCCTCACGCTCGCGACGGTCGTCCAGACCGCCTGGGGCCTGCTGCTGGCGCGGCTCACCGGCCGGCACGACGTGGTGTTCGCGAGCCCGGTGTCGGGGCGCTCCGGCCAGGTCGACGGCATCGAGACGATGATCGGCCAGTTCGGCAACACCGTCGTCGTCCGACTCGCCTACTCCGACCGGGACACCGTGCTGGAGGTCCTCGGCGGGATGCACGAGCAGTCGATGGCGATGACCGACCACCACCACGTCGGCCTGGCCGACGTGCAGCGCGCGGTCGGCGTCGGCGACCTCTTCGACACGCTCATGGTCACCGAGAACCTGCCGATGTCGGCCCGCACCGGCGTGACGCTCGCGCCGGGGATCGAGCTGGCCGGGGTCGACACCGACGACGGCACCCAGTACCCGATGAACGTGGTGGTGCTGCCCGAACCCGAGATCGTGATCCGCTTCGGCTACCAGGGCGCCTTCGACGCCGCCACCGTGCGCGACTACAGCGACCGCCTGCGCACGCTGCTGCGCGAGATGATCAGCCACCCGCAGCGGGCGGTGTCGCGCCTGCGGCTGCTCGAGCCGGCCGAGGAGGCCCGGGTCCTCGCGGCGGGCACCGACCACGTCGCCGGGCACCGCGTCCGCGGCGGCTGCCTGGAGGAGTTCGCCGCCCAGGTGCGCCGCCGTCCCGACAAGACCGCCGTGGAGTGCCGGGACCGCGCGCTGACCTACGCGGAGCTCGACCGGCGGGCCAACCGCCTCGCCCACGCCCTGATCTCGCGCGGTGTCCGGCCCGAGCAGCCGGTCGCGGTGCTGCTCGAGCGCGACGTCGAGATGGTCGTGGCCGTCTTCGGGATCGTCAAGGCCGGCGCGGTCTACGTGCCGATGGACCCGAGCTACCCGCGGGACCGGCTCGAGTACATGGTCGGCGACGCCGCCGCGGTGGCGGCGGTGACCACCGGCGGAGTGCTGGACGACCTCGGGGGCCTGCCCTTCGCCGACGCGGTGGGCGTGCTGCGCCTCGACGACCCGGAGCTGGTGGGGGACGACCCGTCGGCGTGGGATGCGGATCCCGTCGACGCGCGCCGCGGCCTCACCCTCGACGCGCTCGCCTACGTCATCTACACCTCGGGCACGACGGGCCGCCCGAAGGGCGTCGCGGTGAGCCACACCGGGTTCGCCGGCCTGATCGCGCTGCAGGAGGACGTCGTCGGCGCCACCGACCGGGAGCGCTACCTGCACTTCGCCTCGACGAGCTTCGACGTCGCGGTCTGGCAGATGATGCTGCCGCTGCTCTCGGGCGGGACCTCGGTGATCGCGCCGGAGGAGGTCCGGCTGCCCGGCCACGAGCTGCTCGACTACGCCGCCGCGCACCGCGTCACCGGGATCAACCTGCTCCCGTCGTTCCTCGCCGCGATGCCCGACGACGCGCAGGTCGACCCGGACGTCTTCTTCGTCGTCGGTGCCGAGCGTCTGGACCCGGCGCTGGCGCGGCGGTGGGGCGACGGGCGGCGGGCGCTCTTCAACGCCTACGGCCCCACCGAGGTCACGATCAACGCGGTGACCTGGCGCTACGACCCCGCAGAGCTCCGGGGCGCCGACGGGCCGGACGCCGAGGACGCCGCGCTGCCGATCGGTCGGCCCGACCCCGACGTCCGCGCCTACGTCCTCGACAGCGGCCTGCTGCCCGTCGGCGTCGGGATGGTGGGCGAGCTCTACCTCGCCGGGCCCGGCCTCGCCCGCGGCTATCTCGGCCTGCGTGGGCAGACCGCCCAGGCGTTCGTCGCCGACCCCTTCTGTGCTGACTCGTCCGGCCGGGCCGGCGAGCGGATGTACCGCACCGGCGACCGCGTGCGCTGGCGCGCCGACGGTCAGCTCATCTACCTCGGCCGCACCGACGACCAGGTGAAGGTCCGCGGGGTGCGCATCGAGCCCGCCGAGATCGAGGCCGCGCTCGCACGCCACCCCGACGTGCGGGCCGGCGTCGTCGAGGTGCGCGAGGACCGTCCCGGCGAACGGCGCCTCGTCGGCTACGTCGTCCCGGTCGACGGCGCGCGGATCGACCCGGCCGCGCTCCGTGCGGACCTCGCGGCGGTCCTGCCGACCGCGATGGTGCCCGCCGCGCTGGTGCCGCTCGACCGCCTGCCGCTGGGCCCGAGCGGGAAGCTCGACCGCGGCGCGCTGCCGGCTCCCGACCACGTGTCGACGCCGTCGCGGGCGCCGGCCACCCCGGCCGAGTCCGTGCTGCTGGGCGTGTTGCGCGAGGTGCTGGAGAACGACGCGATCGAGCTCGACGACGAGTTCATCGACGTCGGCGGCGACAGCATCGTCTCTCTCGCGCTCGTCTCGCGGGCCGGGCGCCAGGGCGTGGCCCTGTCCGTCCGCGACGTGCTCGAGGGCGGCACGATCGCAGGGATCGCGGCGCTCGCCACCGTCGGGCAGGACGTCGACGCGGGGGCACCGGGGATCGACCTGCCGCGCGACCACGTCCTGACCCTGCGGGGTACCGACGGCACCGGCCCGGCTCCGCTGTTCTGCGTCCACCCTGCCGGCGGCTTCGCGACCGTCTTCACCGGGCTGGTGCGCGAGCTCCCGTCCGACCGGCCGGTGATCGGGCTGCAGCTGCCGTTGCTGGAGGGGTCCCCGGTGCCCGCGACGACGATCGACGAGCTCGCCGCGAGCTACCTCGAGACGATCCGCGGGATCCAGCCGAAGGGCCCGTACCACCTGCTCGGGTACTCGTTCGGCGGCAACGTGGTGCACGCCCTCGCGGCCCTGCTCGCCGACGACGGCGAGGAGGTCGCCTTCACCGGGATGATCGACTCCGGGCCGCTGGCCGCCGAGCGCGCCGACGGGCGGGGGCCGTCCGCGGACGTCGTGGAGCGCGAGCTGCGGGCCGCGCTGCCCCCGGGCGCCGCCGAGGACGCGCCGGAGCTGCTCGCGGCGGTGCGGTCCGCGGTGGAACGGACCGTGGCCATCCGGACGAACTCCCACGCGCCGGTCCACGACGGCCGCCTGACGCTGTTCGCGGCGGCGGGCGCACCCGGCACCGACGGCACCGACGCCGAGCGTCTGGCCGACGCGTGGCGGGACCTCGTCGGCCCCGACCGCCTCGTCGCCCACCCCGTCGAGGGCGACCACGCGGCCATGGTGGCGCCCCGCGGGTGGGCGGTGATCGGGCCGATCGTCGCCGACGCCCTCGCCGACGCGGCCGCCCGCTAGACCGCGGCGGCCTCGTCGTGCTCGTGGCCGTGCCCGTGGCCGTGCCCGTGGCCGTGGTCCTCGCCGTCACCGGGGTTGTGGTCCTCGTCGAACATCGCGAGGCCGACCTTCCAGTAGCCGGTGATCGAGCAGTCGGCGGGCGGGAGGCGGAGCTCGTCGCGCACCCAGCGCCGCAACGGCTTGATCGACCCGGCCTCGCCGGCGACCCACACGTACACCGACTCCCCGGCGGGGATCCCGACGCCGCGCACAGCGCGGGCCAGGACGTCGCTCCGCCCGGCGGCGACGCCGTCGCGGTGCAGCCAGGTGACGACGACGCCCTCGGGAGCGGCGAGTTCGATCTCCTCGGTGGCGTCGGCGACCTCGACGAACACCCAGCCGCGGGCGGCCGGGGGCATCCCCTCGACCCAGCGCGCGATCGCGGGCAGCGCGGTGGTGTCGCCGGCGAGCAGGTAGCGGTCGTAGTGCTCCGGTACGGCCAGGCCTGCGGGCGGCCCGGCGACCCACACCGGCTCGCCGGGGCCCACGCGCGCCGCCCACTCCGAGGCGAGGCCGCCGGCGTGCAGCACGACGTCGAGGTCGAGCTCGCCGGCCGCCGGGTCGTACCGGCGCACGGTGTAGTCGCGGGTCGGGGGCATGGGGTGGGGCCAGCGGACCATCGACCCGTTCGGCTCGGGGACGCGCAGCCCGCCGTCCGGGTCCGGGAAGACGATCTTGACGTGCTCGTCGACGACCGAGTGGCTCTCGAAGCCCACGAGGTCCTGACCGCCGAGGGTCAGGCGCACCATGGTCGGGCTGATCGTCTGCCGGCCGACGACCTCGAGCCGGCGGATGCGGATGGGGTAGGGCACCTTCGCGCCCCCGGCGCCGAGTCGGGCCTCCGCGACGCGCTCGCGGGGTCGTTCGCGGTCCATGGGTCGGTCCCTCCTGGGTCGTCACGCCGGGTGCCGCGCCGGGCACCAGATGTTAGGGCACCCTATCCTTCGGCGAGCCCGGATCCGTCCCCGTCTCCCACTCCCGTGCCCACACCCCGGAGGACCCCGACCCCGTGACCGCCGCCGGTTCCCCGCCCGAGGCCCCCGAGCCGCCGCCCGCGCCCACCGAGATCGACGGACGACTCCTGCGCACGGCGTTCGTCCTCGTCCTCGGCACCTTCATGGCGACGCTGGACGCGACGATCGTCAACGTCGGCATCGACACGCTGGCGCAGGAGTTCGAGGCGTCGGTGACCGAGATCCAGTGGGTCACGACGGCGTACCTGCTCGCGCTCCTGCTCGCCGTGCCCTCGTCCGGCTGGATCGTCGACCGGTTCGGGGGCCGCCGCACCTGGATCTCCGCGGTCGTCCTGTTCCTCGCCGGGTCGCTGCTGTGCGCCCTGGCGTGGTCGGTGGAGAGCCTGGTCGTGTTCCGGGTGATCCAGGGGCTCGGGGGCGGGCTCCTCCCGCCGGTCGGCCAGGCCCTGGTGGCCCGCGAGGCCGGGCCGAAGCGCATCGGCCGCATCATCAGCATCGTCGGGGTCATCCCGCTGCTGTCGCCGGTGATCGGGCCGATCGTGGGCGGCACGATCCTCGGCGTCGCCGGCTGGCCGTGGCTGTTCTACGTCAACCTGCCGATCGGCATCGTCGCCGTGCTGCTGGCCCTGCGCTTCGTCGCGCCCCACCCGCCCGCGGCGCAGGGCGCGCCGTTCGACGTCCTGGGTGCGGCCCTGCTCCCGCCGGGGGTGGCGGCGCTCGTGTTCGGGCTGACGGAGGTCGGCAACGGCCGCTCCCTCGGTTCCCTGCCGGTGCTCCTCGGCCTGGTCGGCGGCGTCGCCCTGCTGACGGGTTACGTGGTGCACGCGCTGCGGATGCGCGGCGTCCCGCTCATCGACCTGCGGTTGTTCACACGCCCGCCGTTCGGGGCCGCGGCGAGCGCGCTGGTCATCCTCGGCGCCTCGGTGTACGGCGCGGTGTTCCTGCTGCCGCTGTACTTCCAGGTCGGGCGCGGCCTGACGCCGTTCGCCGCCGGCCTGCTGCTCGTCCCGCAGGGCCTCGGGGCGGCCGTCGGATCGGTGGTGGTGAACCGCACGATCGACAAGGTGGCCCCGCGCACCCTCGTGCTCACCGGGATCGGGCTGATCGCCGCCGGCACGGTGCTGTTCACCCAGCTCGGCAGCGTGCCGTCCGACCCGCTCATCATCGCGTCCCTGCTCGTGCGCGGGATCGGTCTCGGCATGATCGGGGCGCCGGTGATGAACATCGTCTACTCGTCGATGCCGCACGCCCAGCTCCCGCGGGCCTCCGGGGCGCTCAACCTGCTCAACGTCCTCGGCGGCTCGATCGGCACCGCGGTCCTCGCCGTGGTCCTGCAGACCCGGCTCGAGGCGCGCGCACCCCTGGGGGAGCCGGGGGTGGCGCTGGCCTTCGCCGACACCTTCTGGTGGACGCTCGCCTTCTGCCTCGTCGCGGTGATCGGGGCGACGAGGCTGCCCCGCCGCTCGTCGGCGACGGAGTGAGTCAGTGCTCGGAGGCCCGACGCGGCGCGGGGACGGTCCGCTCCTGTGCGCAGGCCCACCGGCACTCGAGGTGGTCCCAGTAGCAGGAGCGGCCGTGCTCGTGGCGCGGCCGGGACGGCGTGCTGACGGGCCGGGGCAGGGTGCTCAGCGACACGAGGACCTCCTACGACGATGCGAGGTCACCCACGGTGACAGCTCTCCTGTCGAGAGGCCAGCTTCTGTCATACTTTCGGCCCAGCATGTCGTCATTGATGACGACGTCGGTCGCGCCGCGTGATCAGAGCTCGAGGTGGGCGATGGTCGTGTCGCCGTCGCGCTCCATCTCGACCGGGCCCGCGCGGCGCATGAGCTCGAGCATCGCGCGGTTCTCGCTCAGCACGTCCGCGGTGAAGCAGGTGATGCCCTCCTCGCGCGCCCGTGCGGCGAGGGCGTCGAGGAGCCCGCGCCCGAGGCCCCGCCCCTGCCAGGCGTCGAGCACGGTCAGGGCCAGCTCGGCGTGCGTCGGGTCGTCGGTGTCGCGGACGTACCGGGCGATCCCGAGGCCCTCGCCCGTGTCCGGGAGGACGGCCCCGAGGGCCTCGTGGTCGTGGTGGTCGAGCTCCGTGAAGTACCGGAGCTGCGTCGGCGACAGCTCGGAGTACAGGGTGTGGAACCGGCTGTAGGCCGAGTGGGCGCTGAGCTGCTGATAGCCGTCCGCTAGCGCCGCGGCGTCGTCGCTGCGGACAGGGCGCAGCTCGACCGTGGTCTCGTCGGCGAGGACCAGCGGCCAGGACCGTCCGACCGGCATGCGGCCCGAGGGTAGGGGCCGTGTCCGGTTCCGTCAGCCCCCGTCTCGGCGCCCCACGTAGGCCGCCAGGTGCTCGCCGGTGAGGGTGGAACGGTCGGCGACGAGGTCGGCCGGCGTCCCTTCGAACACCACCCGCCCGCCGTCGTGCCCCGCCCCCGGTCCGAGGTCGATGATCCAGTCGGCGTGCGCCATGACCGCCTGGTGGTGCTCGATGACGATCACCGACTTGCCGGAGTCGACCAGGCGGTCCAGCAGGCCCAGTAGCTGCTCCACGTCGGCGAGGTGCAGGCCGGTGGTGGGCTCGTCGAGCACGTAGGCGCCGCCCTGCTCGCCCATCTGCGTGGCCAGCTTGAGCCGCTGGCGCTCGCCGCCCGAGAGCGTCGTCAGCGGCTGGCCGAGCGTGAGGTAGCCGAGACCGACGTCGGAGAGCCGCACGAGGATCTTGTGGGCGGCGGGCGTCTTCGCGTCGCCGGCCCCGAAGAACTCGACGGCCTCGGACACCGGCATCGCCAGCACCTCGGCGATGTCCTTCCCGCCGAGGGTGTACTCGAGCACCGAGGCGTCGAAGCGCTTGCCCTCGCACACCTCGCAGAGCGTCGAGATGCCCGCCATGATCCCGAGGTCGGTGTAGATGACGCCGGCCCCGTTGCAGTTCGGGCAGGCGCCCTCGGAGTTCGCGCTGAACAGGGCCGGCTTCACGCCGTTGGCCTTGGCGAACGCCTTGCGGATCGGCTCGAGCAGGCCGGTGTAGGTCGCCGGGTTGCTGCGTCGCGAGCCCTTGATCGCGGTCTGGTCGACGATCACCACGCCGTCCCGCTTCGCCACCGAGCCGTGGATCAGCGAGGTCTTGCCCGAGCCGGCCACCCCGGTGACGGCCACGAGCACGCCCAGCGGGATGTCGACGTCGACCTTGCGCAGGTTGTGGGAGTCCGCGCCGCGCACCTCCATCGCGCCGTCCGGCGTGCGCACCGACGTCTTGAGCGTGGCGCGGTCGTCGAGGTGCCGGCCGGTCAGGGTGCCGCTGGCCCGCAGCCCGTCGAGGCTGCCCTGGTAGACGATCTCCCCGCCGGCGGTGCCGGCGCCCGGTCCGAGGTCGACGACCTGGTCGGCGATCGCGATCGTCTCCGGCTTGTGCTCGACGACGAGCACCGTGTTGCCCTTGTCGCGCAGGCGCAGCAGGAGCGTGTTCATCCGGTCGATGTCGTGCGGGTGCAGCCCGATGGTGGGCTCGTCGAAGACGTAGGTGACGTCGGTGAGCGCCGACCCGAGGTGCCGGATCATCTTGGTGCGCTGCGCCTCGCCGCCGGACAGCGTGCCCGCCGGGCGGTCGAGGGACAGGTAGCCGAGCCCGATCTCGACGAACGAGTCCAGGGTCTCCGAGAGCGACGACAGGAGCGGCCCCACCGACGGGGCGTCGAGGCCGTGGATCCACTCGGCCACGTCGCTGATCTGCCAGGCGCTGACCTCGCCGATGTGGACGCCCGCGATCTTCGACGACCTCGCGGCCTCGGACAGCCGGGTGCCGCCGCACTCGGGGCACTCCGCGAAGACCACCGCCCGGTCCACGAACGCGCGGACGTAGGGCTGCATCGCCTCCCGGTCCTTGGACAGGAACGACTTCTGGATCTGCGGGATCAACCCGGTGTAGGTGAGGTTGATGCCCTCGATCTTGAGCTTCGTCGGCTCCTTGTAGAGGAGGTCGTCCAGCTCCCGCTTCGTGAACTGCGCGATCGGCTTGTCCGCCGGGAAGAAGCCGCAGCCGCGCAGGATCCGGCCGAACCAGCCGTCCATGCTCATGCCGGGGATCGTGATCGCGCCCTCGTCGATCGACTTGGAGTCGTCGTAGAGCGCGGTGAGGTCGAAGTCCGACGCCGTGCCCCGGCCCTCGCAGCGGGGGCACATGCCGCCGGTGATGCTGAACTCGCGGCGCTCCTTGATCTCGCGGCCGCCCTTCTCGAGGGTGACCGCCCCCGCCCCGCTGATCGACGCCACGTTGAACGAGAAGGCCTGTGGCCCGCCGATGTGCGGCTCGCCGAGCCGGCTGAACAGGATGCGCAGCATCGCGCCGGTGTCGGTGGCGGTGCCGACGGTGGAGCGGACGTCGCCGCCCATCCGCTCCTGGCCCACGACGATCGCGGTGGTCAGCCCGTCGAGGACGTCGACGTCCGGGCGGTTGAGGGTGGGCATCAGCCCCTGCAGGAACGCGCTGTACGTCTCGTTGATCATTCGCTGGGACTCGGCGGCGATCGTCGAGAACACCAGCGAGCTCTTGCCCGAGCCGGAGACGCCGGTGAAGACCGTGAGGCGGCGCTTGGGCAGCTCGACGCTCACGTCGCGCAGGTTGTTCTCGCGCGCGCCGTGGACGCGGATCAGGTCGTGGCTGTCGGCCGCGGCCTGCGCCGGCGCGTCCGTGCTGGTGGCCGTGCTCATCGGGGGCTCCGTTCCTGCGGGTCGCTGCGTCACTTCACCTCGAAGATTCGGATCATGCTGCCCGCGGGGTCGCGGAAGGCGGCGTCGCGGATGCCCCACGGCTGCTCGGTGGGCTCCTGGACGACCTCGGCGTCGCCGGACTGCAGGCGCTCGAAGGTGCCGTCGAGGTCGGTGGTGGCGAGGTTGATCGACGCGAAGGTGCCCTTGGCCATCATCTCGCTCACGGTGCGCCGCTCCTCCTCCGTCATCCCGGGCTGGGCCGCGGGCGGGAAGAGCACGATCGACGTCCCGGGCTGGCCGGCCGGTCCGACGGTGAGCCAGTGCAGCCCGTTCCACTCGACGTCGTTGCGCACCTCGAAGCCGAGGGTGTCGCGGTAGAAGGCGAGGGAGGCCTCGTGGTCGTGGTGGGGGAGGAAGGCGTGGTGGATGGTGAGGTCGGGTGTGCTCATGGCGGTCACGCTAGGGGCGCCCCGGAGACCCGTGCTTCTCGATTCCTGACCGGTCGTGTCACCTGCTTGGACACGCACGGCGGCATCCCCGGACCGGGGCCGGCCGCCTGCTTCCGGTAGGCGCTCGGCGACATCCCGACGAGCTCGGTGAAGCGGGTGCTGAAGGTGCCCAGCGACGAGCTGCCCACCGCGAAGCAGACCTCGGTGACGCTGAGGTCGCCCCGGCGCAGCAGGGCCATCGCGCGCTCGATGCGCCGCGTCATCAGGTAGCTGTAGGGCGATTCCCCGAAGACGCGCCGGAACTCGCGGCTCAGGTGCCCCGCCGACATGGCGGCGCCGCGCGCGAGCGCCTCGACGTCGAGCGGCTGCGCGTACTCGCGGTCGATCCGGTCGCGGACACGGCGCAGCCGCGCGAGGTCGCGCAGGCGGTGGGTGTCCGGAAGGTCCACGGGGCCGATCCTTCCCCGCCCGGCTCCCCGTCGTCCATCACCCTCACTGACGCTGGGTGAGCCCCGTCATGCACCACTCGCCGTCGGTCACGCCGAGCACCAGGTCGGCGGGCAGGGTCTGCGTCTGGCCCTGGGCGCTCAGCGTCAGGTCGATCGGCGCCCGGGCCTGGGTGTCGAGCATGAGCTGCGCCGGCCCGGCCGGGACCGCCGACTGGATCAGCGTGAGCGCGTCCGGCGTGAGCGGGTTCAGCGGCTGACCGCTCGGGGTGCGGCACGACGCCGCGTCGAGCGCCGCCCCGTCCTTCGTCGCCAGCGCGGTGGTGATCTCCGCGGCGCGGTCGTCCGGGGAGCCCGGGTTGACCAGGAAGCCGGGGTAGAGCAGCGCGGTCACCGCCAGCGCTACGACCGCGATCGCGGCGACGGCGCCGAGCGCGATGACGAGGCCCATCGGACGGCCCGCGGGCTCGTCGTCCTCGTCGTCCTCGTCGGTGAGGTCGTCGTCGTCCGGGGTGTCGGTGTCGTCGGTGTCGTCGGTGTCGTTCACGGCGGCCGGCTCGTCGTCGGCCGTCGTGTCCGCCTCGGCCCCGGTCGTCGTGTCCGCCTCGCCAGCCGGGGTGTCGGCGTCCTCGTCGGGGGTGCCGTCCCCGGCCGGCGGATCGTCCGTCGCCACGGTCTCGTGGCGACTCGTGTCGGACATACGTCTGATTCCTCCCAGGACGCTTCGGCGGGCGCCGTTTCCGCAGCGGAATGCCTGTCCCGCACGGTGCCTCATGAGCCATCGCGCTCCGACACCCGGGCCCGTGCGTGCCACGCCCGTGACCCGATCGGGGTTCTCCCTCGTGTGACCCGGCGCTACCGAATCCTCGGGGCCGACGGCCGGTCCCGCGCGTCGGCGGCGCCCGGCACCCTCGGCGGCCACCGCCGCCTGCGCATCTACGGCCGGCTCGACTGCCCGAGCGCCCTGCGGTGGCTCGCCCGCGGCCACTACGCGGCCCACCGGGTGTTCTTCGCCGACGAGACGGCCGCCCGCGCCGCGGGCTTCCGGCCCTGTGCGGTGTGCCTGCCCCGCGAGTACGACCAGTGGACGACCCTCCAGGAGGACCGATGACGACGAGCCCCACCACGACCGACGAGCTCCCCGCCCTCGACCGCGTCGACTGGGACGACCTCGCCGCCCGCCTCGACCGCGACGGGTTCGCGATGACCGCGCCGCTCTTGGACCCCGAGCAGTGCCGGCAGATGATCGACGTCTTCGACGACGAGGACGCGTTCCGGTCCACGATCGACATGGCGCGGCTGTCGTTCGGCGAGGGCCGCTACCGCTACTTCGCCGACCCGCTCCCGGCACTGGTGCAGGCGTTGCGCACCCGGCTGTACCCGCCGCTCGCGCGGATCGCGAACCGCTGGGCCGGCCTGCTCGGGGAGGACACGTTCCCCGAGCACCACGACGGGCTCGTCGAGGCGTGCGCGGCCGCGGGCCAGCACAAGCCCACGCCGCTCGTGCTGCGCTACGGCCCCACCGGATACAACTGCCTGCACCAGGACGTCTACGGCGTCCTGACCTTCCCGCTGCAGGTGCTCGTCATGCTCAACACGCCCGACGTCGACTTCACCGGCGGGGAGAGCGTGTTCGTCGAGCAGCGGCCCCGGCAGCAGTCGCGCCCGATGGTGGCGCGCCCCGGCCTCGGCCAGGCCGTGGTCTTCCCGGTGCGTCACCGCCCGAAGCAGGGCTCCCGCGGCCACCACCGCGTGCAGATGCGCCACGGCGTCTCGGCGGTGCACAGCGGCGAGCGCCACGTGCTCGGCATCATCTTCCACAACGCCCGGTGACGGGCCGGCCGCCACCCGGACCCCGTGCGACGGACGCTTCGATTTCCGAAGCGTCCGGATCAGGCCCCCTCGCCCGGCGCCTCGGCGTTCAGCCGGCCCACCCGCTTCAGGACGTCGAGCTGGGCCGGGGAGTAGAGGTCGATCAGCGCCTGACCCATGGTGCGGGCGGCGAACTTCGCCCCCTGCGGAGCGTCCTCGTCCGCGGTCCGCAGCTCCGGGTGCTCGGCCCGCAGCGCGCGGACGTGGGGGAGCATCCGTTCGGCCAGGTCCTGGCGGGTCTGCTGGTCGGCCTCGGGGGAGAGCTCGTCGAACTCGGTCATGAGGGGTTCGTGCTGGTAGTTCGTCATCAGGTCCGCGTAGGCCTTGATGCCCTTCGGCCCGAGGACCCGGGAGAGGACGACCATGTAGGAGCGGTCGGCGTCCGAGAGATCCGCACGGGCGGCGGCCGAGGCGATCTCGGGCGGCAGGTCGGTCGGCGCCGCCTCGCGCAGGATGAGGGCGAGCTCCGCACGCACCCGCTGCAGCCGCTCGACGGTCTCCGCGAGCTCCGCGTCCAGCTTCCGCAGCGCCGCCTCGGGGTGCTCGTCGCCGTCGCCCATCTCGGCGATCTCGGAGAGCGAGAGCCCGAGATCGGTCAGCCGCTTGATCCGCAGCACGCGCACGAGGTGGGCCACGCCGTACTGCTTGTAGCCGTTGGCGCGCCGCTTCGGCTCCTCGAGCAGGCCGACGTCGTGGTAGTGCCGCACCGTCCGCAGGGTGGTGCCGGTGAGCTCGGCGAGCTGCCGGGTGCTCCACGCCATGGTGCTGCTCCTCCTGTCGACGGACCTCGGGACCGGGGTGCCGACGACAGTGAAGACCGTGCCGCCGCGGCATGGTCAAGCGTCGCCGTTCCGTGACGGCCCTCTCACGCGCCGGCACGGCGGTGAGGACCTGCCGGAGGCGACGTCCGGGCCGTAGCGTCGCCGACCATGCCGGAGTCCCCTCCTCCCGACCGCGAGCGACACCTGATCCGGTACTCCGGCCGGGGCGGGTTCAGCCCCGGGATCGCGGACCGGGCCAGCGGCAGCACGGTGATCACCGAGGACGGGCGCGAGCTGCTCGACTTCACGTCCGGGCAGATGAGCGCGATCCTCGGGCACGGCCACCCGGAGATCGTGGCGACCGTCCGCGAGCAGGTCGGACGCCTCGACCACCTCTACAGCGGGATGCTGAGCCGCCCGGTCCTCGACCTCGCCCGGCGGCTGGCGGAGACGCTCCCGGCGCCGCTGGAGAAGGCGATGCTGTTGACCACCGGTGCCGAGTCCAACGAGGCGGCGCTGCGGATGGCCAAGCTCGTCACCGGCCGCCACGAGATCGTCTCGTTCGCCCGGTCCTGGCACGGCATGACCGGCGCCGCCGCGAACGCGACCTACGTCGCCGGGCGCACCGGGTACGGCCCCGCCGCGCCCGGCAACTTCGCCCTGCCGGTGCCCGACCGGTTCCGGGCCGACCTCGTCGACGCGGACGGGGACCTGGACTGGCGCCGCCAGCTCGACCTCGGGTTCGACCTGATCGACGCGCAGTCGGTCGGCAGTCTCGCGGCCTGCCTGGTCGAGCCGATCCTGAGCTCCGGCGGCGTCGTCGACCTCCCGCCCGGCTACCTCGCCGCGCTGCGGGACAAGTGCCACGAGCGCGGCATGCTGCTGATCGTCGACGAGGCGCAGACGGGCCTGTGCCGCACGGGGGACTGGTACGCGTTCGAGCGTGACCGGGTCATCCCGGACATCCTGACCCTCTCGAAGACCCTCGGCGCCGGGCTGCCGCTGGCGGCCGTGCTGACCAGCGAGGCGATCGAGCAGGAGGCCCACGACCGTGGGTTCCTGTTCTTCACCACCCACGTCAACGACCCGCTGCCGGCCGCCGTCGGCAACACGGTGCTCGACGTCCTGATCCGCGACCGCCTCGACGAGCGCGCCCGCGAGCTCGGCGATCGCCTGCAGGGTGGGCTGCTCGAGCTCGCCGAGCGGCACAAGGTGATCGGCGACGTCCGTGGGCGCGGGCTGCTGGTGGGGCTCGAGCTGGTCGACGAGGGGCGGGACGACGGGGGATCGGGCGACACCGACGCGCTCGGCGGCGCCGTCACCCGACGCTGCGCCGACCTCGGCCTGCACATGAACATCGTGCAGCTGCCGGGCCTGGGCGGGATCTTCCGGATCGCCCCGCCGCTCACGGCCTCCGACGCCGAGATCGACCGCGGGGTCGCGATCCTCGACGAGGCCCTGACCGCCGAGACGAGCTGATCAGCGCAGGCCGTCGGCGGCCGCGACCTTCGTGCGCTTCTCCTCGGCCGCCGGCGCGGCGCCCGAGTTCGGCCACATGAGCTCGAACTCCAGCTCGATCTTGTCGCCGTAGGGCTCCAGCTCCAGCTCGACCTCGAACTCGTCAGGCAGGTTGAGCGCCACGCCGGGTCCGACCAGGGACACCTCCGTCGTGCCGCCGTTCTCGAGGGCGTTCGCGAGCGAGTGGAGCCACTTGGCGGCCTCCTGGCGCGACAGGATGACCCTCTGCTCGATCTTTCCACCCGCCATGGGGTGCTCCTCTCCTGGGGAAAACGATCTCACTCCGGCCCGGCGAGAGTAGCGGCGACGGGGCCGTCGTGACGGGCTCGCGAGCGGGTCCTCGGCCACCTCAGCTCGATCTCCAGCTCGACCGTCTCGCCATGCGGCTCGATCTCCAGCTCGCAGCGGAACTCCTCGGGCAGCTCCAGCGTCACGGGCGGGCCGGCCAGCGAGACCTGCATGGTGCCGCCGTCCTCGACCGCCTTCGCCAGATCCGCCAGCCACCGCGCGACCTCCTGGCGCGACAGGGTCGCCTTCTGCTCGATCTCGTCCTTCGACATCTCCCGGCTCCTTCCTCGGAGGAACCGGCCACTCTCCTCCGCCGGGCCGCGCTCGACGAGGGTCACGGCCGTCGAGGCCGGGCCGCGAGGACCTCGGCGAGGACGGTCGCGTGGCTCGCCGACGGGTCCCTGGTGGCGGTGAGGAGGGTCAGGCCGCGGCCGTCCTGCCACGCGCGCAGGTCGTCGAGGGCCTGCGCCCGCTCCGGCTCGGTGAGCTCGGCCCGGTAGCGGCGCGCGAACTCGTCGAAGCGTTCAGGGGCGTGCCCGTACCAGGACCGCAGCTCGTTCGACGGCGCGACGTCCTTGGCCCACCGGTCGAGGTCGGCCGCGTCCTTGCGCAGGCCCCGGGGCCACAGCCGGTCCACGAGGACCCGCAGGCGGTCGGGCCGGCGCGGGTCGTAGACCCGGCCCACGTCGATGTCCGGTGACGGCACGCGCTCATCCTCGTCCCGAGCCCGACGATCCTCCGACCCGGCGGCGACTCGCCGTCACCCGTTCGGAGGCTCCGGGGATGACCCGTCCGGGTCGATGGGGACGGGGAAGCGGCACGCGCAGGGCACCCGCCCCGCGATCTCGGGAGGTCCAGTCATCGGTATCGGAGCAACGTCGGGCAGCGGACGTCATCGGTGGGAGAGCACCCGGTCCCCGGGTCGCCGCCCACGCCGGGGCCTGACGATCGCGCTCGCGGGCGCCGCCGTGACCACGACCGTCGGCCTCCTCGCCGGCCCGGCGCTCGCCGATGCCGCGTCGGACAGCCCCGAGTCGAGCCAGGTGGCCCGCGAGACGCACGCCGAGGCGCTGGTGCCCGGCACCCCCTGCTCGGTGTCGGCGCGGGCGTGCGTCGACCTGGAGTCCCAGCGGGCCTGGCTGATCCGCGACGGCAAGGTGACCCGCGGGCCGATGACGATCTCCTCCGGTGGCGAGGGACGGGCGACGCCGGTGGGCCACTCGTTCCGCGTGTACCGCAAGGACCGCGACCACGTCAGCGGGGAGTCGCGGACCGCCGACGGCCGCCCCGCCCCGATGCCCTTCTCGACGTTCTTCGCCGACGGCGGGATCGCCTTCCACGGGGGCGACCCCTCGCGCTCGTCGGCCGGGTGCATCCGCATGAAGGCCGCCGACGCCGAGGCCGTGTTCGACGACCTGCAGAAGGGCGACAAGGTGCAGGTCGTCAACGGCTCGCAGGAGCGGGCGGCGCGGGGCGAGCCGTCGTAGGACCGATCACCCGGTGATCCCGGACGTCGTCGTGCGGCCGATCACTTCCTGCAGCGCGGCGAGGAACCGCTGCGGGGCCGGGGCGAGGTGCTCCCGGCGTGATCCCGTGACCGTGAGGATGCGGGTGCCGACGTCGACGGCCGACGCGTAGATCGTCACGCCCTCGGTGCTCAGGTAGGCCAGCGTGAGGTCCGGGACGATGGCGGCGCCGAGACCGGCGGCCACGAGCGCGAACATGGTCTGCGACTCGAAGCAGATGTGCTGCTGCCCGGGGGTGACCGCGTACCGGGAGCAGAGCCGGTCGAGCATCTGGCGCGGGGGCTGGTGGCTGGCGGACGTCACCCACGTCCCGGCCAGCAGCTCCTCGATGCTCCCGGGCGTCGCCCACAGTTCCGGGAGGACGATGCGGAACGCCTCGCGGTAGAGCTCGATCTCGATGAGACCGGGATAGGGAGCCGGCGCGGGCGTCGTCGACTCGGTGTACTGCTCACCGATCAACAGATCGAGATCGCCGGCGCGCAGGAGGTTCACGCCCTCGCGCGCGCCCACCTCGATCACCTGGACCTGCAGTGCGGCATCGGTGATGGCGAGCTGTTTCAGGGTCGGCACCACGAGCTGTCCCAGAGCGGTCGCGAATCCTCCGATGCGGACCGACCCCGCCGTTCCCTCCCGTAGTCGATCGACTTCTCGCTGTGCCTCCGCCAGGGCGACCGCCACGTCGTCGGCGCGTTGCGCCAGGGCCAGCCCGGCCTCGGTGAGGCGGACGGTGCGACCGCCGCCCCGCTGGGTGCGGTCGAGCAGGGGGATCCGGGCCTCCACCTCCAGTCGCGTGAGGTGCTGGGAGACGCCGGAGGCCGTCAGGTGCAGGGCCGTCGCCGCCGCCTGGACGCTTCCCGTCCGGTGGACCGCCCGCAGGACGAGGAGCCGGTGGGGGTCGATCGGCATGAAGTCATCCTGAACCAGAGCTGGAGCAGCTGTCACTGCCGTTGACGGCAGCGGTGCGGCAGACTCGTCGTCGAGAGACGCGCCCCGCAGATGTGCGCTCCATTCCGTCGTCGAATGCGCACGGCGGACCGACGCGTCCTCGTCACCAGTTCTTCCTCCGTGAATGGAATTGCCCGATGGAGATCACGGCGTCTCTCATGACCCATACCGACGAGCCGCTGGAGACGGTCTCGTTGGACCTCTCGGACCCGCGGGCCGACGAGGTGCTCGTGCGGCTCGCGGCCACCGGCATCTGCGCCTCCGACGCGCACACGCACTCCGGCCGCATTCCCTCGCCCTCGCCCTGCGTCCTGGGGCACGAGGGGGCCGGCGTGGTCGAGCGCGTCGGGTCGAACGTCGGCCACGTCGCGGTGGGGGACCACGTCGCGTTGTCGTGGATGCCGAGCTGCGGGGTGTGCCGTCACTGCGTCTCGGGGCGACCGGTCCTGTGCGCCGCCGCGGCCCCCGCCCTGCTCGCCGGCACCCTGCTGGACGGCACCGTCCGATTGCGCCGGGGCGGGCAGCCGGTGAGCCACTACTCGTTCCTGTCGACCTTCGCCACGCACGCGGTGGTGCCCGCGTCGAGCGCGATCCGGATCGGGCGGCACATCCCGCTCGCGGTGGCGAGCCTCGTCGGCTGCGGCATCCTCACCGGCTACGGCGCGGTGGTGAACCGGGCCAGGGTCGGCCCCGGGAGCTCGGTGGTCGTCTTCGGCGCCGGCGGCGTCGGCCTCAGCGCGGTGATGGGAGCCCGCGTCAGCGGAGCCGAGCAGATCCTCGTCTGCGACCCCGTCGCGGCCAAGCTCGAGGAGGCGGAGCTGTTCGGCGCGACGCACGGTCTGCTGCCGTCCGACGACCTCGTCGAGCGCATCCGGGAGATCACCGGCGGCGGCGTCGACTACGCGATCGACGCCGCGGGCGCCGACGGCATCCTCGGGCAGGCGTTCGCGGCGACCGTTCCCGGCGGGACGATCGTCTGCGTGGGCATGCCGGGCGTCGCGGCCCGTCCGTCGCTGCCCGGGCCCGAGCTGGTCCGCGAGGAGAAGATCGTGACGGGCAGCCTGTACGGCTCCTCCCGGCCCAGCATCGACATCCCGACGATCCTGCGGCAGTACTCCGCGGGGACCCTCCCCCTGGACCGGATGATCACCAGGTCCTACGGGCTCGACGAGATCAACGACGCGTTCGTGGACATGCGCGAGGGCAAGCTCAAGCGCGGCGTCGTCGTGTTCGACGAGGAACTGGCGGGGCTCCCCGTCCGGGACGACGCCGTGGCGGCCGCCGCATGAGCGCCGAGGACGTCGACGGCCGGTTCGCCCAGGGGTGGGGAGGGGTCTCGCCGAACGGCGTGCACGTCAACGTGCTGCTCGCCCGGCGGGGCGGTCCCACCGCCGCCGTCGTGGCCGGCGCGTTCACGAACCCGTCCGCCGGGATCACGCCCGTGCTCGCGAGCGTCGGGGAGTCCCAGCAGACCTACGAGACGCTCCACCCGCCCACCGTGATCGTCAACAAGACCCCGCCTGCCGGGGACACGCACGAGAAGCTCCTCTTCGGTGCCTGCGCCTCCGGCATCTCGCGGGGCGTGCTCGACGCGGTGGCGCAGGGCGCCGTCGACGCGGACCAGGACACCCTCGTCCTGGTCTCGCTGTGGCTCGACAGCGCGGCGGACGACGAGACCACTGTGTGCGCGAACGCCCGGACGGCCACCTCCGCGGCGGTCCGGGAGGCGGCCGGCGGCCGGGACGGGGAGGCGGTCGCACGCCTCGTCCGTGACCGCGACTCGGTGCGACACCCGTTCTACGACGGGGAGTGATCCGGCCGCGGCGCGCGTCCGAGTCGCAGCGCCGAGACGAGGAAGAAGATGCCGCCCAGCAGGGCGTAGCCGGCGAGGCCGGCGAGCGACGCCCCGGCGGCGGAGGCCGTGAGGACGAAGGCGACCCCGGCCAGCACGGAGATCGACCCGCTCGCGATCATCGCGCCCCGCCCGCCCAGGGATCGACGACGGATCGCGACGACGAGCTGCACGATGCCGGCGACGACGGCCCACGCACCCCACACGCGCAGGACGGCCGGGACGCCCGAGGAGAGGGCGACGACCAGCCCGATCGCGGCGAGGGCACTGATGGTCATGGTGGCCCGGAGGCCCACGGCGTTCCAGGTCTCCGGGGCCGCGGCTCGCGACGACCGCGCGTCGACCGCCGCCGCCGCCACGTCGACGAGCGGGTAGAGCACGAGCAGGACCGCGGTCAGCGGGCCGAGGTGCGACCCGACCACGACCAGCAGCAGGGCCCAGACCACGGCGAAGCCGAACCGGGCGAGGTGGAGGCGACGCAGGGTGGACGGGTCGCCGGACGCGACGGGGACGGGCGTGGTGGCGGTGGTCATGACGGGGTTCCCCTCGTGCGGCGTGGGCGACCCACGCCGCGATGTAGAAAGACCGTTCTCTCTTCTGTTCCGCCAGCATGGACCCTCGTCGTCCGCGCACGCAAGACCGATCGTTCTTTCTGTTAGCGTGAGGCATGGTCGTCAGCCGCGAGACCGATCCGCCGGGCCAGGTCAGCGCCCCGGCCGGCGGGGGAGACGCCGGGCGCTCGCCGGCTCGTGAGCGGTTGCTGTCCGTCGCCAGTGGGCTCTTCTACGGCGAGGGCATCCGCGCGGTCGGTGTCGAGCGGATCCTCGCCGAGGTCCCGACGACGCGGGCCACCTTCTACCGCCACTTCCCGTCCAAGGACGACCTCGTCGTGGCCTACCTGCGCGGCGTCGACGCCCAGACGCGCGACGGGGTGCACGCCGACATCGACGGCGCGGCCACACCGGCCGAGGCGCTACGGGCCATCGGCGACTCGATCGTGCAGAGCCTGGCGACGCCCGGTTTCCGTGGGTGTGCCTTCCTCAAGGCCGCCACCGAGTTCCCCGACCCCGACGACCCGATCCATCGGGCCGTGCTCGAGCACCGGGCCTGGTACGCCGCCACGATCACGGAGCTGTTCGCCCGGATCTTCGACACCGACGTCGAGCGCCCCGACCCCCGCGAGGCCGCCCAGCACTTCATCGTCATGCGCGACGGCGCGATGGCGGGCGCCCAGATCGACGGTGCCGCGGACGTCGGGGTCGTCCTGCGCCGAGGTGTGGACGGGCTGCTCCACGTCGTCCACCCGACGGAGTTCGACGGCCGGCCGATCGACCCGCGGCGCGGGGGTCGTCGGTGAGGGCATGCGGCGGGCGTGATTACTTGCGGGAGGTGGTCGGCGACTCCCTGGACCCGTCGGGGCCGCTCGGAGTGGGACCGGGTGCTGCGGTCCGTGTGGTGGCCGGCCCTGCCTCATGCGCTACATGCGGCCGGAGGTCGGCGCGGACCGCGCCGCCAGTGCGCGGTCCAGCGCCGCTGCCCCGGACCCTGCCCAGAGCAGGTACACCATCGAGAGCAGCAGCGCCGGTGCCACACCGAGGTGGAAGGGGCCACCCACCTGGACTCCGGCGGTCGCGATGGCGCCGGCCATGTTCAGGGCCAGCCCCAGCGCGGCCAACCGGGTGCCGATCCCGAGGATGAGCATCAGTCCGGCTCCGAGCTCGAGCGCACCGACCAGGTAGACGATCACACTGGAGTCGGGGAGCCCGTAGCGGACGAACTCGGCGAGCTCGTACTCGTGAGCGAGGAACTTCGGCAGCGAGAACAGGACGAACACCAGGCCGGTCGCGATACGCAGCACCGCCGTGGCCTCCGCGACCCCTCCGCGGACCCGGGTGCTGAAGAACCGCTGGGTCGGGCCGCGGTCAGAGTGGTGCTCGACATTCCCGCCACCGGCCATGGCCGTGCTCCTTCTGATCGAGCAACCGCGCGCCGTGGTCAGCATCGTTTGAGGTCAACGGTGCCACGACCCAGGTCCGAGAGCACGGCACGACACGACGGTCGCCCGGCCGGTGCAGGACGCGGCCACGGTGCTTCTCCCCGGCGATGTGGGGCGACTGCCGTCGGCGACCACCCGCCGGCCCCCGTCAGAAGCATTCGTCCCACGCGGACCCGGGCCGGCCGATCATCGCAACGAGCCGTTGTCGCTGGTCAGCGGTGGTGCCCCCGGCAGGATTCGAACCTGCGCTCCCGCCTCCGGAGGGCGGTGCTCTATCCCCTGAGCTACGGGGGCGGACCGACCGCGAGCCTAGCGCACGGGCCGCCGAGGACCGACGCTCGGGTGATGGCACACGCAGAGATCCATCGGGACCGTCGCATCGATGCGGGAGACCTCGCCGCCCTGTCCGGACGCACGATCGCGGTGATCGGTTTCGGCAACCAGGGCGCGGCGCAGGCGGCGAACCTGCGCGACTCGGGGTTCGCCCCGCTGGTCGGCAACCGGGACGACGAGTACGCGACGTCGGCCGCGGAGGAGGGCTTCGACCTGCGCCCGATCGCCGACGCGGCGGCCGCCGCCGACATCGCGCTGCTGCTGGTCCCCGACGAGGAGCAGCTCGAGCTCGTGCGCACCGAGGTCGCGCCCGGGCTGCGCGCGGGCGACACGCTCGTCGTCGCCAGCGGCTACAACTGGCACTTCGGGCTGCTCGAGGTGCCCGACGGCGTCGACGTCGTCATGGTCGCGCCGCGCATGATCGGCGCGGCGGTGCGCGACCGCTACGTCGACCGGCACGGCTTCCCCTGCTTCGTCTCCGTCGAGCGCGACGCGAGCGGTCACGCGTGGGAGACGACGATGGCGATCGCCCGTGCCATCGGGGGCACGCTCGGCGGCGCGATCGTCTCGAGCGCCCGCGAGGAGGCGGCGCTGGACCTGTTCAGCGAGCAGGCGATCTGGCCCGCGATCCTCGACGTGGTGCGCACTGCCCACCGGGTCGCCGTGGAGGCGGGGTTCACCGAGGAGGCCGTGCTCAACGAGCTCTACCTGTCCGCCGAGCCGGCCGAGGTGTTCGCGCACATGGCCCGCGACGGGCTGTTCGGCCAGCTCGGGCTGCACTCGCGGACCTCGCAGTACGGGCAGCTGCGGTCGCTGTCGGGGCTCGACGAGGGCGGCGAGCTGGCCGACCGCTTCCGGCGCGTGATGCACCACGACATCCTGTCCGGGGCCTTCGCGCAGGAGTGGAGCCGTCCCGAGGCGGGGGAGCGGCTCGACGCGATGCGCAACGAGGTCGGGACCACGCGGCTCGCGACCGCCGAGGCCGAGGTCCGCGCCCGCCTGGACCCGTAGATCACCGTTTCGGTGACGAAGCCGCTCAGATACGAGTGGTTTCGTCACCGAACTCGCGATCTTGCGTCCCGGGGACCCGACCGGCCCGAGCGGGTGGATGTCCTGGACGTCAGCGTGGCCCCCAGGCTGACACCGGGACGGTGCTGAGCCAGGGGCGGTCCCGCCAGGTCAGTTGGGCATCGTGTGCATGCCGGCGTGCATGTCCGCCGGGGCGGGCAGGGGAGCGGCGCCGCGCTCGGCGAGCATCTGCGTCATCACCGCCGCCTCGGAGCTCTGGGACGTCGCCATGCTCTGCGCGAGCGCCCGGACCGCCGGCACCGAGGCCTCGTCGGCGGCCGCCTGCATCATCGGCAGCCCGCCCTGGTGGTGGCGCAGCATGAGCTGGAGGAACACGACGTCGAGCGCGGGTCCGGTGGAGGCGCGCAGCCGCGCGAGGTCCTCGGGCGAGGCCATACCGGGCATCGTCGCCGTCGGCATGCCCATCCAGCCCATGAACTGCCCGGACGGCGGGGTCAGCGGCTCGCCCCACAGGGTCAGCCAGCCCTGCATGCGCCCGACCTGAGCGGTCTGGGTCGACTCGATGTCGAACGCGAGCTGGCGGATCTCGGGGTTCGCGGTGTTGTTCCGCGCCCACACGGCCATCTCCACGCCCTGGCCGTGGTGGACGTCCATGTCCTGCAGGAAGCCGACGTCGACCGAGCCCTCGGCCGGCCCGTAGGTCGTCGCGGTGGAGCGCCCCAGGGCGATGCCGCCGATGACGCCGGCGAGCACCAGCACGAGCGCGAGCCCGCCGGCGACGAACGCCTTCGCCCAGGTCGGGCTCGCCGACCACCAGCCGCCGCCGGAGCCGCCGTCGCCCGCGCCGTCGTCGTCGACCGGGGGCGGCGGCGGGTCGGTGCGGTCGGTGTCGCTCACCGGGGTGTCCGTCATCTCGGTGGGGGTGGCGCTCATCCGCCGTTGCCCGCGGCCGCGCCGCGACCGTCCATCGTCACCGCGTCCGGCGGCGGGGGCGAGGGGTCGAACGGGGGCGGGTTGTCCGGGTCGAAGTAGCCCGGACCGAGGGCGTCGCAGCTCGCCCCGACCTCGGGGTACTGGTACTGGTTCTGGCGCAGCGACTGGATGAACTGGTCGATCCGCGGGTCGTTCGGGTCGTCGACCTTGAGCTCGTGGCCCCACGACTGCAGCGCGATCGGCCGGTCGAGGCCCGGGTACGGCGACATCATCGTGTAGTCCTGGCCCTGCACCCGGCCGGCCAGCGCCTGCACGCCCGGCCCCTGCACGCGCGCCGGGTCGTAGGCGATCCACACCGCGCCGTGCTCGAGGGAGTGGACCATGTTCTCGGTGCGCACCGGGGTCGGGTAGACCACGCCGGTGCAGGCCGCCCAGTAGGCGTCGTGCGGGCCGCCGAACGGGGGCGAGCGGTCGTAGGCCACGCGCTGCTGGGCGGTGACGTGCTGCTGGCCCGCGTACTGGCCGGTGACGATGCCCGGGATCGCGAGCGACGGGTCGCGGTTGTCGTCACTCGGGCGCCACGCGCTGACCTCGCCCTCGCGCATCAGCGCGAAGCCGATGACGCCCACGGCGAGCAGCACGACGACGGTGATCGCACCGATGAGCAGCCACGGCACCTGGCGGCGGGTCCCGGCGGCGGGACGCTTGCCACGGGTGACGGGGTTGGGGCCCCGCTTCGCGCCCGGGCGCTGGCCGTTCTTCGCGCCGCCCCTGGCGCCGCCCTGGCCGTTCTGTCTGCGCTGCCCGCCCGAGGACGACCGCCCCGAGGACGGCGTTCCCGACCCGGCCGACCCGGATCGACGACCGGATCCACCACTCGCCATGGCACCGAGTCTACGGAGCACGCGGTGACGCTCGAGGGACGGGTGCACACCCGCGGTGATCACCGCTCGTGCTTCACGCGGCCATCACCGCAGCGTGTGACGCACGGCCAGGCCGGGCCCGGGGATCAGCCGCGCCCCGGTCCCTAGAATCAGCGGGGTGACCCCCGCTGCCCTGGCCGACCTGCTGCACGCCGTCGCCGTGGACGTGCTCACCGAGCGCGGCCTCGACACGGCGGTGCTGCCGGACACGGTCACGGTGGAGCGCCCGCGCAACCCCGAGCACGGCGACTACGCCACCAACCTCGCGCTGCGCTCGGCGAAGAAGGCCGGGGTGGCGCCCGCCGAGCTGGCGGGCTGGCTCGCGACGCGCCTCGAGGACACCGACGCCATCGCCACCGCCGAGGTCGCGGGCCCCGGCTTCCTCAACCTGCGCCTCGCCGCCGACGCGCAGGCCGGGATCGTCGACGCGGTGCTCACCGCGGGCGAGGCCTACGGCCACACCGACGCCCTCACCGGGCAGGCGATCAACCTCGAGTTCGTCTCGGCGAACCCCACCGGCCCCATCCACCTCGGGGGCACGCGCTGGGCCGCGGTCGGCGACGCGCTGGGCCGGGTCCTCGCCTCGCAGGGCGCCGCGGTCACCCGCGAGTACTACGTGAACGACGCGGGCGCGCAGATCGACCGGTTCGCCGAGTCGCTGCTCGCGGCGGCCGAGGGGCGCCCGGTGCCCGAGAACGGCTACGGCGGGGCCTACGTCGCGGAGGTCGCGCAGAAGGTCCTGAAGGCCTCGGGTGGGGTGGGGGACAGCAGCACAGCCGGCCTCCTCGACCAGCCCGAGGACGAGAAGCTCGCCGCGTTCAAGCGCCTCGGCGTCGAGGCGATGCTCGAGGAGATGCGGGCGAGCCTGGAGTCGTTCGGCACCCATTTCGACGTCTGGTCCTCCGAGCAGGCGCTGCACAGCTCCGGCGCGGTCGAGCGGTCGGTGCAGCAGCTCAAGGACGAGAACGCCCTGTACTTCGCCGACGGCGCGTGGTGGCTGCGCTCCTCGGACCACGGCGACGACAAGGACCGTGTCGTCATCAAGAGCGACGGGCGTCCGGCCTACATCGCGGGCGACATCGCCTACTACCGCGACAAGCGCGCCCGCGGCGCCGACCTCGCGATCTACATGCTGGGCGCCGACCACCACGGCTACATCCACCGCCTCAAGGCCGTGGCCGCGGCGTTCGGCGACGACCCGGCGCGCGTCGAGGTGCTGATCGGCCAGCTCGTGAGCCTCGTGCGCGACGGCCAGCCGGTGAAGATGTCCAAGCGCGCCGGCACGATCATCACGCTGGAGGACCTCGTCGACGCCGTCGGCGTGGACGCGGCGCGCTACACGCTGGCGCGCTCGTCGGTCGACCAGGTGCTCGAGATCGACCTCGACCTGATCTCGAGCCGCACGAACGAGAACCCCGTGTTCTACGTGCAGTACGCCCACGCCCGGCTCGCGTCGCTGGCCCGCAACGCCGCCGACCTGGGCGTCTCCGCGGAGAACCCGGACCTCGCGCTGCTGACCCACCCCCGCGAGGGCGACCTCATCCGCACGCTGGGGGAGTTCCCGCGCGTGCTGTCGTCGGCCGCGGCGCTGCGCGAGCCGCACCGCGTCGCGCGCTACCTCGAGGAGCTGGCGGGCGCCTACCACCGGTTCTACGACACCTGCCGCGTCCTGCCGCAGGGCGACGAGGAGCCGTCGGCGATCCACACCGCCCGCCTCGCGCTCTGCTCCGCCGCGCGCCAGGTGCTCGCCAACGGTCTCGGCCTGCTCGGTGTGAGCGCGCCCGAGCGCATGTGACCCACCACCCGTCCACCCACCAGGTCTGGTTGAACCCACGATGACCCGCGCCCACCCTGCCGGGCCCCGCCACGCCGACGTGATCCCGCAGCACGAGGACGCCGGTGGCCCGCCGCCCGAGGCCGCCCTCGACGCCCTGCCGGCCGCCGTGTGGCCCCGGAACGCCGCCCGCGACGCCGACGGCGTCGTCCGCCTCGCCGGCGTCGACGTCACCACCCTCGCCCGCGAGCACGGCACCCCGCTGTTCGTCGTCGACGAGGCCGACTTCCGGTCCCGGTGCGCCGAGCACGCCGACGCCTACGGCGACCCCGCGCTCGTGCACTACGCGAGCAAGGCTTTCCTGACCACCGAGATCGCGCGCTGGGTGGCCGACGAGGGCCTCGGGCTCGACGTCTGCACCGAGGGCGAGCTGCTCACGGCGCTGCGCGCGGACTTCCCGCCCGAGCGGATCACGGTGCACGGCAACAACAAGAGCCGCCAGGAGCTCACCGCCGCGCTGGACGCCGGGGTCGGCGCGATCGTGCTCGACTCCTACGTCGAGATCGGCCGCCTCGACGAGATCGCCCGCGACCGCGACGTCCGCGCCCAGGTCATGGTGCGGGTGACGGTCGGCGTCGAGGCGCACACCCACGAGTTCATCGCCACCGCGCACGAGGACCAGAAGTTCGGGTTCTCGCTGGCCGCGGGCGACGCCGCCGAGGCGGTGCGCCGGGTGCTGAAGTCGCCGGGGCTGCACCTCGTGGGGCTCCACAGCCACATCGGCTCCCAGATCTTCGACGCCGACGGCTTCGAGCTCGCCGCCCGCCGGGTGATCGGGCTGCTCGCCGAGATGCGCGACGAGCACGGCGAGGCCGTCGCCGACGCGCTGACCACCGTCGACCTCGGCGGCGGCATGGGCATCGCGTACACGGTCGCCGACAAGCCCCGCTCGCCCGCGTGGCTGGCCGGCGAGCTGCGGGCGATCGTCGAGCGCGAGTCCGCCCGGGTGGACCTCGTGCCGCCGCGGATCGCGGTCGAGCCCGGGCGTGCGATCGCCGGGCCGGGCACCGTGACCCTCTACGAGGTCGGCACCGTCAAGGACGTCGAGCTCGGCGGGGGTGCGCGGCGGCGGTACGTCAGCGTCGACGGCGGGATGAGCGACAACATCCGCACCGCGCTCTACGACGCCCACTACGACTGCCGGCTGGTCTCGCGGCACGCGACCGGGGCGCCGGCGGTGCGCTCGCGGGTGGTCGGCAAGCACTGCGAGTCCGGCGACGTCGTCGTGCGCGACTGCTGGCTGCCCGCCGACGTCGCGCCCGGCGACCTCGTCGCGGTCGCCGCGACCGGCGCCTACTGCTACGCGATGTCGAGCGCGTACAACAAGGTGCCGCGGCCCGCCGTCGTCGCGGTGGCGGACGGCACGTCGCGCACGTTGCTGCGGCGCGAGACCCTCGACGACCTGGCGCGACTGGAGGTGGGATGAATGGTCGGCAACGAGGGGCGAGCGATCAACGTCGCACTCCTGGGCTGTGGCGTCGTCGGGTCGCAGGTGGTCCGGCTGCTCACCGAGCAGGCCGACGAGCTGGCCGCCCGGGTCGGGGCGCCGGTGCACCTCGTGGGCATCGCGGTCCGGCGACCCCAGCGGCACGCCGACGTGCCCGCGGACCTGCTGACCACCGACGCGGCCGGGCTGGTCGCCCGCGACGACGTCGACATCGTGGTCGAGCTGGTCGGCGGCATCGAGCCCGTGCGCGGGCTGCTGCTCACGGCGCTGAAGAACGGCAAGTCGGTGGTGTCGGCGAACAAGGCGCTGCTGGCCGAGGACGGCGCGGCGCTCGCGGCGGCCGCGGACGAGTCCGGCGCCGACCTCTACTACGAGGCGTCGGTCGCCGGGGCGATCCCGCTGCTGCGCCCCATCCAGCAGTCGCTGGCCGGTGACCGCATCCGGCGGGTCGCCGGCATCGTCAACGGCACCACCAACTTCATCCTCTCGGCGATGGCGACCTCCGGCGCGAACTACACCGAAGCGCTCGAGGAGGCCGGCCGGCTGGGCTACGCCGAGGCCGACCCAACCGCCGACGTCGACGGCTACGACGCGGCGTCCAAGGCCGCGATCCTGGCCAGCCTCGCCTTCCACACCCGGGTGACCGCCGACGACGTCTACCGCGAGGGCATCCGCGACGTCTCCGCCGCCGACATCGCCGCGGCGAAGGCGCTGGGGTGCACGGTGAAGCTCCTCGCGATCTGCGAGCAGGTCGACGGCGCCGTGACGGCCCGCGTGCACCCGGCGATGATCCCGCGGTCGCACCCGCTGGCCTCGGTCTCCGGGGCCTACAACGCGGTGTTCATCGAGGCCGCCGCCGCGGGCCAGCTGATGTTCTACGGGCAGGGCGCCGGCGGTCCGGAGACCGCGAGCGCCGTGCTGGGCGACCTCGTCGCGGCGGCGCGCAACCGCGTCATCGGCGGGCGCGGGCCGCGCGACTCCGCCCACGCCCACCTGCCCGTGCTGAGCATGGGCGAGACCCGCACCCGCTACCACGTCGCGCTCGACGTCACCGACCGCGCGGGCGTCCTGGCCCAGGTCGCGGGCGTGTTCGCCGACCACGACGTGAGCATCGCGACCGTGCGCCAGGAGGGCCGGGGCCAGAACGGGGGTGACGCGGACGATGGCGTCCCGAACACCCGGGACGCCACACTGGTGATCGTGACCCACTCGGCGACGGATGCGGCCCTCGCGAGCACCGTCGAGGCGCTCACCGGCCTCGACGCCGTCCGCGGCGTCGCCGGCGTGCTGCGCGTCGAGGGGCTGGGTCGTCCCGTGACCGAGTTGGGTGGTGCGTCGTGACCGGAGTGGTCGGTGGGGCCGTCGTGGGGGGGCCGGCGGTGGCGCTCGGCGCCCGCGTCGAGTGGCCCGGGATCATCCCCGCCTACCGCGACCGCATGCCCCGGGTCCAGGACGGTTGGGAGGTCGTGACGCTGCGCGAGGGCGGGACACCGCTGCTGCCCGCGCCGCACCTCTCCGAGCTGCTCGGGTGCGAGGTGCACCTCAAGATCGAGGGCGCGAACCCCACGGGCTCGTTCAAGGACCGCGGCATGACCGTGGCCATGACCGAGGCCCTCGCGGGTGGCGCGAAGGCCGTGATCTGCGCGTCGACGGGCAACACCTCGGCGTCGGCGGCCGCCTACGCGACGCGCGCCGGCCTGACCTGCGCCGTCCTCGTGCCCCAGGGCAAGATCGCGCTCGGCAAGCTCGCCCAGGCGACGGTGCACGGCGCGCGGATCCTGCAGCTCGAGGGCAACTTCGACGCCTGCCTGGAGCTCGCCCGTCGGGCCGCCGAGCAGTACCCGATCGCGCTGGTCAACTCGGTGAACCCGGCGCGCATCGAGGGGCAGAAGACCGCGGCGTTCGAGATCTGCGACCAGATGGGCCGCGCGCCGGACGTCCACGCGCTGCCCGTCGGCAACGCCGGCAACATCACGGCCTACTGGCGCGGCTACACCGAGTACGCAGGCGACGGCGTCGTGGCCGGCACCCCGCGCATGTTCGGCGTACAGGCCGCGGGCGCCGCCCCGCTCGTGCACGGTGCGCCCGTGACCGACCCGGAGACCCTGGCCACCGCCATCCGCATCGGCTCGCCCGCGTCCTGGGACGGGGCGATCGCGGCGCGCGACGAGTCCGCCGGCGAGATCACCGCCGTGGAGGACGACGCCATCCTCGAGGCCTACCGCCTGCTGGCGGCCCGCGAGGGCGTGTTCGTCGAGCCGGCCTCGGCCGCCTCGGTGGCGGGGCTGCTCGCGAAGTCGCGGGCCGGGCGCCTCGACACGGGGCAGCTGATCGTCGCGACGGTGACCGGGCACGGACTGAAGGACCCCGCCACCGCGCTCGCGGACGCCGCCGAGCCCGTCGTGCTCCCCCCGCACGTGGACGCGGTGGCCGACGCCCTGGGCCTGCGCTGAGCGCCGGGGCGCAGGTCGCGCAGGAGCCGGCGGTGCCGGCCCGCGCCACCGCGCGCGTCCGGGTGCCGGCCACGTCGGCCAACCTCGGCCCCGGTTTCGACACGCTCGGGCTGGCCCTGGGCCTGTGGGACGAGGTCGAGCTCGGCGTCGTCGACGCGCCGTCCTGCCGCGTCGACGTCGAGGGCGAGGGCGCGGGCCGGGTGCCCCGCGACGGCCGGCACCTCGTGCTCCGGGCGGCGCACGCCACCTTCGACCGGGCCGGCGCGCCACGGGCCTCGCTGCACCTGCGGTGTCGCAACGCGATCCCGCACAGCCGGGGCCTCGGTTCGTCGGCGGCCGCGGCCGTCGCGGGGATCGTGGCGGCGCGCGCGCTGCTCGCCGACACCCACCCGCTGGACGACGCCGCGGTGCTCGATCTCGCCGCGGGGTTCGACGGCCACGCCGACAACGTCGCGGCCTGCCTCTACGGCGGGCTCGTCGTCAGCTGGGGCCACGAGGGCTCGTGGCACGCCGCCCACCTGACGCCGCACCCGGCGCTGCGACCGGTGGCGCTGGTCGCGGACCGCTCGAGCTCCACCGAGGCCACGCGCGGGCTGCTGCCCGACCGTGTCCCGCACGCGGACGCGGCGTTCACGGCGGCCCGGTCGGCGCTGATCGTCCACGCGCTGACCTGCGAGCCCGAGCTGTTGCTCGCCGCCACCGAGGACCGGCTGCACCAGCCCTACCGGCGTCCGGCGTACCCCGAGACCGCGGCGGCGGTCGATCACCTGCGGGCGGCCGGCATCCCCGCCGTGGTCTCCGGGGCGGGGCCGACGGTGCTCGCGCTGACCCTCGACGGACGGCTGCCCGACGACCTCGACACCACCGGCTTCGCCGTCCGCCCGCTCGCGGTGGACACCGAGGGCGCGCGGGTCGAGACGGGCTGACCGGGCGTCGCCGCCCGACACCGCCACGCGGGGGGTGGTTGTTGCCGGTGCCCACGACGGGGGCTACCCTGACCGTCACAGCGACCACGCGTGTGGCGCGTCGGTGCCCTGGTTCCGTCATCGTTCGGGGCCAATCTCTCCTTCAGTCGCCGGGATGCCTGGCGGCCGGACACTCATGATCGCTGTACGACAACTCCGCGGGTCCTCCCGCCCGGGGCCGATGATCCTCATCGGACCGCCGGACCGGCCCGGACCCGCGAGACGTCCCGCCCCGTGCGGGGCGGACACATCCGCTGGTCAGGGTGGTCCCCGGGCCGGTCAGGAAGGACCTGCGTGACCGAAACCGACGTCATCTCCACCGACGCCGAGGGATCCTCGGCCTCTGCGCCCGAGCGGCGCCGTCGGGGAGGTGTCTCCGGCATGGTGCTGGCCGAACTGCGCGAGCTCGCGACCTCGCTCGGCGTCTCCGACACCACCGGGATGCGACGCAACGACCTCATCTCCGAGATCAAGCGGCGGCAGTCCGGCAGCGGGGACCAGCTCCCCCTCGCCGAGGACGCCTCCGGGGGATCGAACGGCTCGAGCGCCCCCGCCGAGAGCCCCGCCGCGAGCCCCGCCGAGAGCCCGGCCCCGGCCGACGAGCCGGCGGCCGAGAGCGCCCCCACGCGCCGTCGTGGCACCCGCCGCCGCGCCACCGCCGCCTCCGGCCCCCCGCCGGCCGGCGACGAGGCGCCCGCGAGCAGCGGCGACGCGCCCGCGGCCTCCACCCCGGCCCCGGCCGAGGCTCCTGAGGTCGCCGTGACGGCCGCCTCCGACGCGGTGCCCGGCGCCGAGGCCGCCGCGGCCGCGGCCACCGAGGCGCCGTCCTCGACCGGCCCGTCCGGCTCCTCCGCCTCGTCCGAGAGCTCCGGCTCGTCCCGGCGCGGCCGTCGCGGTGCACGCCGCGAGGCGGGTCCGGGCGTCGGCGACGCCGACGCCGGCAGCGCTCCGGCCGCGGCTGCCGAGGCGCCCGCGGGGACCCCCGGAGAGACCGCCGCCCAGTCCTCGGACGTCGAGGCCGCCGCGGCGACCTCCACCGAGCAGACCACCCCCGACACCGACACCGACGGTGACGGACAAGGCGGGCAGCAGGGCGGCGAGCAGGGCGGCGGCCAGTCCCGTCGCCAGCGCGACCGCGACCGCGACCGCGACCGCCAGCAGGGCGGCCGGCCCGACCAGAACGGCCAGCAGGGCGGCGGCCGCGGCCAGCAGCAGGGCGGCGGCCAGCAGGGTGGCGGCAACCAGCAGGGCGGCAACCAGCAGGGTGGCGGCCAGCAGGGTGGGGGCCAGCAGGGTGGCGGCCAGCAGCAGACGAACCAGCGCGACGACGACGACGATGACGAGGACGGCGGCGGCCGTCGCCGCGGCCGTCGCTTCCGTGACCGTCGCCGCAACCGCAACGACCGCGGGGAGCGCCCGGAGCGCAACGACCGTGGTCAGGGCGGCGGCGGGGGCGAGCCGGAGGTCCGCGACGACGACGTCCTCATCCCGGTCGCCGGCATCCTCGACGTGCTCGACAACTACGCGTTCGTCCGCACCTCGGGCTACGCGTCGGGGCCGAACGACGTCTACGTCTCGATGTCGCTGGTGCGCAAGCACGGCCTGCGCCGCGGTGACGCCGTCACCGGCCAGGTCCGTCAGCAGCGCGAGGGCGAGCAGAACCGGCAGAAGTTCAACCCGCTGGTCCGCATCGACTCGATCAACGGGCTCGACCCGGAGGCGGCGCGCAAGCGCCCCGAGTTCACCAAGCTCACGCCGCTCTACCCCAACGAGCGGCTGCGCCTCGAGACCGAGTCGCACCTGTTGACCACGCGCGTGATCGACCTGGTCATGCCCGTCGGCAAGGGCCAGCGCGCGCTGATCGTCTCGCCGCCGAAGGCCGGCAAGACGATGGTGCTGCAGGCGATCGCCAACGCGATCACCACGAACAACCCCGAGGTCCACCTCATGGTCGTGCTCGTCGACGAGCGGCCGGAGGAGGTCACCGACATGCAGCGCTCGGTGAAGGGCGAGGTCATCGCCTCGACCTTCGACCGGCCGCCGTCGGACCACACCTCGCTCTCGGAGCTGGCCATCGAGCGGGCGAAGCGCCTGGTCGAGATGGGTCACGACGTCGTGGTCCTGCTGGACTCCATCACCCGCCTCGGCCGCGCCTACAACCTCGCGGCCCCGGCGTCCGGGCGCATCCTGTCCGGTGGTGTCGACTCGACGGCGCTCTACCCGCCCAAGCGGTTCCTGGGTGCGGCGCGCAACATCGAGGACGGCGGCTCGCTGACCATCTTCGCGACGGCCCTGGTCGAGACCGGGTCGACGATGGACACGGTGATCTTCGAGGAGTTCAAGGGCACCGGCAACGCCGAGCTCAAGCTCGACCGCAAGCTCGCCGACAAGCGCATCTTCCCCGCGATCGACCCCGACCCGTCGGGCACGCGCAAGGAGGAGCTGCTGCTCTCGCCGGACGAGATGGCGGTGACGCACCGGCTGCGGCGCGTCCTGGCCGCGCTGGACTCCCAGCAGGCCATCGAGCTGGTCCTCGACCGCCTGCGCAAGTCGCGGACGAACATCGAGTTCCTCATGCAGGTCGCCAAGACGACGCCCGGCAAGGACGACGAGTAGCCGGTCGACCCCCGCTCGTGGAGCGACCGGCACGTCCGCTTCGTCGGAAGCGACCGTGCCGTTCGCTCCGCACGGGCCCCGCCGCGATGATGGTCCCCATGGACGAGGACCAGGTGGTGAGTGCCCGCCGCGAGATCGACGCCGGGGCCGAGGTGATCTTCGAGTTCATCGCCGACCCGGCGCGGCAGCCGGAGTGGGACGGCAACGACAACCTCGCCGAGGCCGGGCCGGGGCAGCGCGTGCGCGCCGTCGGCGACGTCTTCACCATGCGGCTGACCAACGGCGGCCTCCGCGACAACCACGTGGTGGAGTTCGAGGAGGGCCGGGTCCTGGCGTGGCAGCCGTCGGACCAGGGCTCGCCGCCGGCCGGTCACCGGTGGCGGTGGGAGCTCGAGCCGCGCGGCCCGGGCCGCACCGCGGTCACGCACACGTACGACTGGACGCAGCTGTCCGACGAGGGCCGCTTCGCCCGGGCGCGCGCGACGACGTCCGACCGGCTGGCGGCCTCGCTCGAACGGCTCGCGGCGAGGGTTGAGTAGTTCCACCGCAGACCCGGGGCGGGGTCCGCGGCGAGGCTTCACGGCATGACAGAGCAGCCCGGCGCCGGCCTCCCCGCCCTCCCCGGTCCCTGGACGGCGATCCTCGACGAGGCGCGCCGCTACCCCTCGCCGCACAACTCCCAGCCGATCACCGTGCGGGTGCACGACGACCGCCGGGCGGAGTTCTGCTACGGCCTCGACCGCGGCCTGCCCGCCGAGAACTTCGGCATCCCGTTCGCGCACGTCTGCGCCGGGGTGTTCCTCGAGTCCCTCGCGACCGTGGCCGCGGCGCACGGCTGGGCGGTCCGCGAGACCCTGCGCCTCGCCGAGATGGACTTCTCGTCCCCGCAGCGCCAGCACCTGCTCGGCGGCCTGGAGCTCACGCCCGTCCCCGTCACCGACGCGGCCCGCGAGCAGATGGCGGCGTTCCGCAGGCGCCGGACCTCGCGCCGCCCGTACGACCGCCGGCTGGTGGACCGGGCCGTCCTGGAGGAGGTCGCGGCGATCGCCGGCGGCATGGGCCAGCGGTTCGGGTGCACCGACGAGCAGGTCCTCGTCGACGACCTCATCCGGATCAACCAGGAGACGCTGTTCGACGACCTGCGCGACGACGCGGTCCACGAGGAGATCCTCACCTGGATCCGCACGTCGAAGCGCCAGGCGGCCGCCACCCGTGACGGCCTCTCCGCCGAGACCATGCTGATGCCCGGCCCCCTGCTCCGGTTCGCGATGCACCACCGGTGGCTGTGGGACCTGCCCCTGGTCGGGGGCCTCTTCCGCCGGGTCTACCTGTCGACGATGCGCGGGGTCCGCGAGCTGGGCTGGCTGACCGGCCCCTTCGACACCCCGGGCGACCACGTCGAGGCCGGCCGCTGCTTCCTGCGCCTCTGGCTCGCCTTCACCCGCCACGGCATCGACCTGCACCCCTTCGGCACCGTCATCACCAACCCGCGTTCCCACGCCGCGTTCGTCGAGCGGACCGGGATCGACGAGTCCGGCGGCCAGATGGCCTGGATGCTCTTCCGCTACGGCACCGGGAAGCCCCCGCCGCGGGCCTGGCGGCGCACGCTCGACGCGATGCTGCTGGGCCGCGAGACGACGGCGGTGGCGTGATGAGGCTGTTCTGGTGGTGCCAGGAGGTGCTCGTCGACCTCCTCGGGCGGTTCCCGACGACCCACGCCCTGCTGCTCGCCCCCGGGTTCGAGCGTCTGCGCTGGTGGCTCGGCCGCCGCCGCGCCCGGCGCACCGTCGCCCGCACCGTCCGCCGGGTGCCGGCCTACCGGGCCTTCCTGGCCGAGCGGGGCGTCACGTCGCGCGCCCTCCCGCGTTCCCTCTCGGCCCTGCCCGAGACGGACAAGAGCAGCTACATCACCCGGTACCCCATCCCCGAGCGGTGCGTGGGCGGGCGGCTCCCGCGCCGCGGGGTCGTCGTCGACGAGTCCTCGGGCTCGACCGGCACCCCGACCAGCTGGGTGCGGGGCCCGGTGGAGCGGCGGGCGTCGCGCGAGGTCCTGCGCGTCGGCTTCCTGCGCCACACCACCCCGGACCGCCCGGTGTTCGTCATCAACGCCTTCTCCCTCGGGGCGTGGGCCACGGGGATGAACGTGACCGCCGCGCTGACCCGGGTCTCGACGATCAAGTCCTGCGGGCCCGACCGCGACAAGATCCTCAACACGATGCGGGAGTTCGGCACCGGCTACACGTACGTGATCACGAGCTACCCGCCGTTCCTCAAGGGCCTGCTCGAGGACGACCGGCTCGACTGGTCGGCCTACGACGTGGTCTGCGCCTTCGGGGGCGAGGGGATCAGCGAGGGCATGCGCGACCACATCCTGCGCCGCGCGCGGAAGGTCGTCGGCGCCTACGGGGCCAGCGACCTCGAGATCAGCATCGCCGTCGAGACCGAGTTCACGATCGCGCTGCGCCGGGCCATCGCCGCCGACCCGGCCCTCGCCACCGCCCTGACCAGGCAGGACGAGTACGGCGTGCTGCCGAACATCTTCCAGTTCAACCCGTACGCCTACCTGGTCGAGGAGAACGACGAGGGCGAGCTGGTCGTCACGATCACCCGCCCGCAGAACGTCGACCCCCGGATCCGCTACAACATCCACGACCGCGGGCACGTGCTGCGGATGCGCGACGTGCTGCCGGTGCTGCGCCGTGCCGGGCTCACCGAGGTGCTCGACGAGCGGGTGCTCGACCTGCCCCTGCTGCTGCAGTACGGACGCAGCGACCACTCGGTGGACTACAACGGCGCGGTCGTGCCGCCCGACGGGGTCCGCGACGCCGTGGCCGGCGACGCCGAGCTGGTGGAGGCCGTCGAGAACCACCGGGTCGTCTCGTTCGAGGACCGCGCCGGCGACCGGCGCCTGCACCTGGCCCTCCAGCTCGCCGACGGCCGCACGCTGGCCGACCCGACGGCGGCCGCCCACCGGCTGCTCGCGGCGATGCGGCGCGCCAACCGCGACCTCGACAACGCGATCCGGACGAGCTCGCCGGGCACCGAGCCCACGGTCGGCGTCTACCCCTTCCGGACCGGCGTCTTCGCCGGCGACGGGGGCAGGCTCAAGAACGAGTACGTGTGGATCCTCGACGCCCCGGGCGCCGAGGCGGCGGGCCTCGACGAGCAGGTCGTCGCCGCCCGCACGGCCTGACGGGTCGGGAACAACACGACCCCCCAGGTGGTTGTGCAGCTCAGCGGGCGGTCCTGCGAGAATGGCCCGCACATCAGGTACCGGTTCACCCCGCCGCGTTCGGGGACCCGGCGACCACGACGCGAGAGGACCAGACCGTGAAGAGCGGCATCCACCCCGATTACCACGAGACCTCGGTGCTCTGCAGCTGCGGGAACTCGTTCACCACCCGCAGCACGAAGCCCGGTGGCAACATCACCGTCGAGATCTGCGCCGCGTGCCACCCGTTCTACACGGGCAAGCAGCGGATCATGGACACCGGCGGTCGTGTGGCCCGCTTCGAGGCGCGCTACGGCAAGCGCACCCCGACCAAGAAGTAGCTCCCGCGACGCCCGTCGCCCCTGCGCCACGCGCGCGGGGCGGCGGGCGTTCTGCGTGTTCGGGGCCAGGCTCACGAGAGGAGGCGCGCGATGGCATCGCAGGTACCGGCGGACCCGATGACCCAGGGAATGACCCGGTCGCCCGGCGTCACGGCCCTGCTCGAGGAGCACGCGGGGCTCGAGGCGCGCCTCGCCGACCCCGACGTGCACGCCGACCAGGCGCTCGCGCGCTCCCTGGGCCGGCGCTACGCCGCGCTCGCCCCGGTGGTCGCCACCGTGGAGGAGCTTCGCGGGGCCGAGGCCGACCTCGCCGACGCCCGTGAGCTCGCCCGGGAGGACCCCGCGTTCGCCGCCGAGGTCACGGAGCTCGAGGCGCGGGTCGGGCCGCTGCGCGACCGGCTGTCCGAGCAGCTCGTGCCCCGCGACGCGGCGGACGCGAACGACGTCGTGGTCGAGGTGAAGTCGGGGGAGGGCGGCGAGGAGTCGGCGCTGTTCGCCGGCGACCTGCTGCGCATGTACTCCCGCTACGCCGAGCGCCGTGGCTGGAAGGTCGAGGTGCTCTCGGCGACGGAGTCCGACCTCGGCGGCTACAAGGACGTCACGGTCGCCGTCACCGCGCCGGGTGATGAGCCCGAGGGCGTCTGGGCCTGGCTGAAGTACGAGGGCGGGGTGCACCGCGTGCAGCGCGTCCCGGTCACCGAGTCCCAGGGCCGCATCCACACCTCGGCGGCCGGCGTGCTCGTCTACCCCGAGGTGGACGCCGCCGCGGACGTCGAGATCGACGAGAAGGACCTGCGCGTCGACGTCTTCCGGTCGTCGGGCAAGGGCGGCCAGGGCGTCAACACCACCGACTCCGCGGTCCGGATCACCCACCTGCCGACCGGCGTGGTCGTGTCCTGCCAGAACGAGCGCTCGCAGCTGCAGAACAAGGCCCGCGCGATGGACGTGCTGCGCAGCCGCCTGCAGGCGATCGCCGACGAGGCCGAGGCGGCCCAGGCGTCGGCCGACCGCCGCAGCCAGGTCCGCACCGTCGACCGCTCCGAGCGCGTGCGCACCTACAACTACCCGGAGAACCGGATCTCCGACCACCGCGTCGGCTACAAGTCGCACGACCTCGACCGGGTGCTCGACGGCGACCTCGACGCGGTGCTCGACGCCCTGCGCTCCGCCGACCGCGCCGAGCGGATGGCACGGTCCGGGCCGGCGGCGGACGAGCCGCGCTCCTGAGCCCCGTGAGCCCCGTGGACACCGTCGCCCGGGCGGCCGCCCGGCTCGCCGAGGCCGGGGTCGCCTCCCCACGCGTGGACGCCGAGCTCCTCGTCGCCCACGTCCTGGGCGTCCCGCGCGGCCGCCTGCTGCTCGCCGACCCGCCGGACGACGCGCAGCGCGCGGCGCTCGAGGCCCTGGTCGCGCGCCGCGCCGCCCGCGAGCCCCTGCAGCACCTGCTCGGCACCGCGGTGCTCGGTCCGGTCGAGGTGGCCGTGGGTCCCGGCGTCTTCGTGCCGCGCCCCGAGACCGAGGTGCTGCTGGAGCGCGCGCTCGCGGTGCTCGGTGCCGACCGGCCCGTGGTCGTCGACCTCTGCACGGGCACCGGCGCCCTCGCCCTGGCGCTGGCCCGCGCCCGCCCGGACGCCGTGGTGCACGCCGTCGAGACCGCGCCCGAGGCCCTGACCTGGGCGGGGAGCAACCTCGCCGGCTCGGGCGTCACGCTGCACGACGCCGACGTCACGCGCCCCGGGGTGCTCACGGCGCTGGACGGCACCGTCGACCTCGTGACCTGCAACCCGCCGTACGTGCCCGAGGGGCTGGCCGTCCCGCCCGAGGTGCACGCCGACCCGCCCGGCGCGGTGTTCGCCGGCCCCGACGGCCTGGACGTGATCCGTCCCGTCGCCGCGCTGGCCCACCGGCTGCTGCGGCCCGGGGGAGCGGTGGCGCTCGAGCACGACGACTCCCACCCCGCCGCCGTGCGCGAGGTGCTCACCGCGGCCGGGTTCGCCGACGTCACCACCCACGACGACCTCACCGGGCGCCCCCGCGTGGCCACGGCGCTGCGCCGGCTCCACGGGTCCTAGGCTGGCGCGCCGTGAGCACGACGTACGACTGCGAGGACCCCGCGACCCGACCCACCGGGCTGGCGGCGGCGGCCGCGGCGGTGCGGGCGGGACGGCTCGTCGTCGTCCCCACCGACACCCTCTACGGGATCGGCGCGGACGCCTTCTCGGCCCGCGCGGTGGCCGACCTGCTGGCCGCCAAGCAGCGCGGACCGGACATGCCCGTCCCGGTGCTGGTGGGCAGCTGGTCGACGATCGACGGGCTGGTCGGCGCCGTGCCGCGCGTCGCGCGCGACCTCGTCGAGGCGTTCTGGCCCGGCGGGCTCTCGATCGTCCTGCCGCACGCCCCGAGCCTGGCGTGGGACCTCGGGCGCACCCGCGGCACCGTCATGCTGCGCATGCCCCTGCACCCGGTGGCCCTCGAGCTGCTGCGCGAGGTCGGCCCCATGGCCGTGAGCAGCGCGAACGTCTCCGGGCGCGAGCCGGCGACCACGGTGACCGACGCCCGCGAGCAGCTGGGCGAGAGCGTCGAGGTCTATCTCGACGGCGGGGTGTGCGCGACGGGCGTGGCCTCGACGATCGTCGACCTCACCGGCGAGGTCCCGCGCCTGCGCCGCGAGGGCGCCGTCACGGCCGACCAGGTCTCCGAGGTCATCGGCACCCCCGTCTCCTTGTGAACGTCGCGCACGTGGGGATGTGACCCAGGTTCCAGGCGCAGGGCGCGTCGCCGTGAATGGCCGGTAACGTGAGGCGTCATGGCAGCCGACTCGCAGCACTTCTGGGGACCGGACTACGACGCCCTGCGGGCCGTCGACCCCGAGATCGCCCAGGTCGTCGACGACGAGCTCACCCGGCTGCGCGGCGGACTGCAGCTCATCGCCAGCGAGAACCTCACCAGCCCGGCCGTGCTCGCGGCGCTGGGCTCGACGCTGTCGAACAAGTACGCCGAGGGCTACCCCGGCCGCCGCTACTACGGCGGCTGCGAGGTCGTCGACCGCGCCGAGGAGATCGGCATCGAGCGCGCCAAGGCGCTCTTCGGCGCCGAGCACGCCAACCTCCAGCCGCACTCCGGCGCCAACGCCAACCTCGCGGTGTACGCGGCGTTCTGCCAGCCCGGCGACAAGGTGCTGGCGATGTCGCTGCCCCACGGCGGGCACCTCACGCACGGCGCGAAGGTCAGCTTCTCGGGCAAGTGGTTCGAGCCGGTGCCCTACACCGTCCGCGAGGACGACGGCCGCATCGACTACGACCAGGTGCGCGACCTCGCGCTCGAGCACCGGCCGAAGATGATCGTCGCCGGCGCCACCGCCTACCCGCGCCTCATCGACTTCGCGAAGTTCCGCGAGATCGCCGACGAGATCGGCGCGAAGCTCTGGGTCGACGCCGCGCACTTCATCGGCCTCGTCGCCGGCCAGGCCATCCCCAGCCCGGTGCCGTACGCCGACGTCGTCACCTTCACGACGCACAAGGTCCTGCGCGGCCCGCGCGGCGGCATGCTCGTCTCGAAGGCGGAGCACGCGAAGGCCCTGGACAAGGCCGTCTTCCCGTTCCTGCAGGGCGGGCCGCTCATGCACGCGGTGGCCGGCAAGGCCGTGGCCCTGGCCGAGGCGGCGACGCCGGACTACCAGCGCTACGCCCGCCAGGTCATCGCCAACGCCCAGGCCCTGACCTCGGGCCTCGAGTCCCAGGGCATGCGCGCGATCTCCGGCGGCACCGACACCCACCTCGCGCTGCTCGACCTGCAGCCGCTCGGGGTCACGGGCAAGGAGGCCGAGGCCCGCAGCGGGCTCGCCGGCATCACGCTGAACAAGAACGCGATCCCGTACGACCCGCAGCCGCCGATGACGGCCTCGGGCATCCGCGTCGGGTCGCCGTCGATCACCACGCAGGGCATGACGGAGTCCGAGATGAGCGACGTCGCGCGGCTGATCGCGTCCGCCGTGACGGCCGACGAGACCAGCGAGGTGGGCAAGAAGGCCCTCGCCGACGTGCGCGACGAGGTGACGGCCCTCGTGTCGCGCTTCCCCGCGTACCCCCGCTAGACGCGAGCGGGTCTACCCTCGGGCTCCGTGGGCCCGTCAGCGGATTTCGCCCCGATGGGGCTCCCGATCCGGGAGTACCTCCTGGTCGGGCTCTGCGCGGCGGTCGTCACCTACCTGCTCACGGGGCTGGTCCGCCGCCTCGCCATCCGCGCCGGTGCGATCGCGGTGCCCCGCGGGCGTGACGTGCACACGGTGCCGATCCCGCGCCTCGGCGGCATCGCGATCTACCTCGGCGTGGTGGCCGGGGTGTTCGTGGCCAGCCAGCTCCCGGTGCTGCGGCGCGCCTTCGACTACTCGAACGAGACGGTCGCGGTGCTCGTCGCCGGCGGGCTCATCGTCACCGTCGGGGCCCTCGACGACCGCTACGGCCTCGACGCGCTGACCAAGCTCGCCGGTCAGGCCACCGCCGCGGGCGTCCTCGTGCTCATGGGCGTGCAGTGGACGGCGGTGTACCTGCCCTGGGGCGGCACCGGCGGGAGCACCGGGTCGGTGCTGCTGCTCGGGCAGGACCAGGGCGTGCTCATCACGGTGTTCCTGTGCGTGCTGCTGGTCAACGCGATGAACTTCGTCGACGGGCTCGACGGCCTGGCCGCGGGCATCGGCACGATCGCGGCCACCGCCACCTGCGCGTTCGCGCTCGGGCTGCTCGGCCAGCAGAACGGTGACGTCAACGCCTACCCGCCGGCCCTCATCGCCGCGGTGCTCGCCGGGGCCTGCGCCGGCTTCCTGCCGCACAACTTCCAGCCCGCGCGGCTGTTCATGGGCGACTCGGGCTCGATGTTCATCGGGCTGACGCTCGCCGCGGCCACCACCACCGCGTCGGGCCGCACCAACTACTCGACCACCGGCGCCACCGGCGCGCTCGCGCTGGTCACGCCGCTGATCGTCGTCGCGGCCGTCGTCTTCGTGCCGTTGCTCGACCTGCTCATGGCCGTCGTGCGCCGCACCCGGGCGGGCACCAGCCCGTTCGCGCCGGACAAGATGCACCTGCACCACCGGCTGCTGGAGATCGGCCACTCCCAGCGCCGGGCCGTGCTCCTGATCTACCTGTGGGCCGGGGTGCTCGCGTTCGGGGCCGTCGCCCTGGCACTGATCGACAACGCGTTCGTGGTGGTCTGGATCGTCACCGTCGGCGTGCTCGTCGCCGTGCTGGCCTCCGCCGTCCCCCGCCTGCGCCCCCGCGCCTGACTTCCCGAGACCTCCCCGAGGAACCGATGACAGACCCGATGACCAGCCCCGAGCCCGACCCCACACCCCCCGTGACCCCGGCGTCCGGCACGACGTCCAACCCGCTCAACCCCTCGGCGACGCCCGCGAACACCGCCCAGGTCCTCGAGGCCAGCCGGGCGATGCTGTTCGGCGGCCTGTGGCCGGCGATCGGCGTCGCAGTGCTCGCCGCGGTGGTCGCCGGGCTGCTCGCGGGCACCACCGGGGTGGTCGCGGCGATCGTCGGCGCCGTCGTCGTCATCGCGGTCTGCTCGCTCGGCCCGCTGGTGATGCGCTGGACCGCCGCCGCCGACCCGATGGTCGTCATGGCCGCCGCGCTCGTCTCGATGATGGGCAAGCTCGGCCTGCTGCTGGTCGTCTTCCTCGTGCTCCAGGCCCTCGGCGTCGTCGACACGCGCATCGCCGCTCTCGCCCTCGGCCCGACGGCGCTGGCGTTCATCGTCGGCGAGGTGATCGCCTTCGCGCGGCTGAAGACGCCCACGATCGCGGTGTGATCGTCGCCCGGACGGTCGTCCCCTACTCGGCGGTGTGGCCTCCGACGGCCCGTAGTGGACGGGGACGAACCTGCTGATATGGTGCGCCCGATGGCGCAGGACAGCCTCCGCGGTGACGCGGGACGCACCCCTCCGAAGGGGTCTGCGGACCAGTCACCGTCGGAGGCCTGGACGGTCCTCTCCCATCTGATCACCGGCATCCTGGTGTTCGGACTGGCCGGATGGGGAATCGACACCCTGCTCTCGACGCGCTGGTTCCTGCTGGTCGGGCTCCTGCTCGGTGGGGCCGCGTCCTTCAGCTTGATCTACATCCGATACCTTTACATCCCCCCTGAGCCCCTCCCTCGACCCGGTGAACCCGCCGGCCCGGAGGACCGGAAGGAGCAGCACGGGTGATCTCGTCGTTGACGCAGGTACCGGCGCCACCGGTCCCGCCTCCGATGCCTGCCGAGGGCTTCAAGGCCCCCGGCGTCGAGGACTTCAACCTCCCCCCGATCTTCGAGGGCATCCCGGTCCTCGAGTGGGTCGACAAGGTCTCGATCCAGTTCATCGTCGCCGCCCTCTTCGTGTGGGCCTTCTTCGCGCTCGCGACGAAGGACCCGAAGGTGGTCCCCGGACGGCTGCAGTTCCTCGCGGAGAAGTTCCAGGGGATCGTCCGGGACCAGATCGCCCGGGACAACATCGGTCCTGATTTCCGCAAGTACGTGCCCTACCTGGTGGCACTCTTCTCGTTCATCCTGGTGAACAACGTCTTCGGGATCCTGCCCTTCGTGCAGTTCCCGTCGTTCTCGCACCCGGGCATGGCGTACGCGCTCGCCGCCATCACGTGGCTGATCTACAACTACGTCGGCATCAAGAAGCAGGGCTTCGGCGGCTACGTGCAGCTCATGACCTGGCCGCCCGGTGTGCCGGCCTGGGTACGGGTCATCCTGACCCCGATCGAGTTCCTCTCGAACTTCATCCTGCGGCCGGTCACGCTCTCCCTGCGGCTCTTCGGCAACATGCTGGCGGGCCACCTGCTGCTGCTCGTCTTCATCTTCGGCGGCGAGTACATGCTCACCGTCGCGGACGATCTCGTCCTCAACGTCCTCTCGCCGTTCGCGTTCCTCTTCGCGATCGTCATGACGTTCTTCGAGGCCTTCATCCAGGTGGTGCAGGCCTACATCTTCACGGTCCTGACGGCGTCGTACATCGGTGCGTCACTGGCCGACGAGCACTGAGTCGACACTGATCCACCGGGTCGTCGAAACCACCGGCGCCGTCCCTCCCCCGATTCACAGAACGAACACCGGAAAGGAACCCCTCATGGTTCAGGGCAGCCTCAACATGGTCGGCTACGGCCTCTCCGCCGTCGGCCCCGGTATCGGCGTCGGCATCGTCTTCGCCGCGTTCATCAACGGCGTGGCGCGTCAGCCCGAGGCCCGCGGCCAGCTGCAGACCATCGCCTTCATCGGCTTCGCCCTCTCCGAGGCGCTGGCGATCATCGGTCTGGTCCTCGCGTTCGCCATCTGAGTCCCCCTGACCGGTCGCCGGAGGGGCGGGAGGTGAACACATGAGCGCCATCGAGGTGCTCGCCGAGCAGCCGGCGGGCGAGCCGTACGCCGCGTTCCCGCACGTCGCGGAGATCATCGTCGGCCTGATCGCCTTCTCGCTGCTCGTGTACGTGATCGGGCGGTTCGCGTGGCCGAACGTCGTGACCTCGCACGAGGACACGAAGAAGCAGATCGAGGGCGGCATGGCCCGGGCCGAGGCCATGGAGGCCGACGCCAAGGCGGAGCTCGCACGCAGCCGTGAGCGGCTCGCCCGTGTCGACGACGAGACCGCGCGCATCCGTGACGACGCGCGGGCCGATGCCGAGCGCATCGGCCAGGACATGGACGCCAAGGCGGCCGACGAGGCCGAGCGCATCAAGGCCCAGGGGCAGCAGTCCCTGGACGCGTCCCGCTCGCGCACGATCTCGGACCTGCGCGCCGAGACCGGCCACCGGTCGGTGGAGCTGGCCCGGCGCATCGTCGAGTCCTCGCTGTCCGACGACCGGAGCCGCGGGGAGAGCGTCGACCGCTTCCTCGCCGAGCTCGAGGCCATGGGTGGCTCCACAGCTGGATCCGCGGGTGCGCCAGCAGGCGGGACCGGCGACGGTGCCCGCGGGAACGGGGGTCAGGCATGAGTGCCTCCACCGCCGGCGTCCTCGCCGACTTCCACGCCGCGAGCCGTGACGCGCTCGAGGCCACGCGCCGTCGCCTCTCGGAGGCCACGGCGCAGGCGGCTGCGGGCGACCTCGACACCGTCGCCGAGCAGCTCGACTCCGTGGCCGACCTGCTCGGTCGCGAGAGCGAGCTGCGGCGCACGCTCGCCGACGCGTCGCGCACCGCCGAGGACCGCGAGGGCCTCGCCGACCGGCTGATCGGTCGTCAGGTCACCTCGACCACCGGGGACATCGTGAAGACCGCGGTGTCGTCGTCCTGGTCGCGGCCCGAGGACCTCGTCACGGGCCTGCGCACCGTCGCCCGTGAGGCCCTCCTCGTGTCGGCCGAGCGGGACGACCGGCTCGACGCCGTCGAGGACGAGCTGTTCCGGCTCGGCCGCATCGTCGGCGGGTCGCCCGACCTCGAGCGTCTGCTGGCCGACCCGGCCGCCGACCCCGAGGGCAAGCAGCGGGTCCTCGACCAGCTGCTCGCGGACCGGGCCGAGCCCGTCACCCGCAAGCTCGCCGCCCAGCTCGTGGCCCACCCGGTGGGTCGCGGCGTCGCCCAGGGCCTCGAGCGCCTGGCCGAGCTCGCGGCCGAGCGCCGCGAGCGGTCGGTGGCCACGGTGCGCTCGCCCATCGCCCTCTCCGACCAGCAGCAGCAGCGACTGGCCGACGCCCTGACGCGCATCTACCGTCGGGACATCACCCTGCACCTCGAGGTCGACCCCGGCATCGTCGGCGGTCTCGTGATCCAGGTGGGGGACGAGGTCATCGACGGCAGCGTGGCCGGACGGCTCGACGAACTGGGCCGCAGGCTCGGCTGAGTCGACCAACGAACCCCCCTAACGACTAGCGAGAGCGGAAGCCATGGCCGAGTTGACCATCTCCTCCGACGAGGTCCGTAGCGCGATCGAGGACTACGTGTCCTCGTACTCCGCGGACTCGACCCGTCAGGAGGTCGGCATCGTCGCCTCGACGGGCGACGGCATCGCATACGTCGAGGGCCTTCCCTCGACCATGACCAACGAGCTCCTCGAGTTCCCCGGAGGCGTGCTGGGCCTGGCCCAGAACCTCGAGGAGCGCGAGATCGGCGTCGTCATCCTCGGTGAGTACGAGACCATCGAGGAGGGCCAGCAGGTCACCCGCACCGGCCGCGTGCTGTCGGTGCCGGTCGGCGACAACTTCCTCGGCCGGGTGGTCAACCCCCTCGGCCAGCCCCTGGACGGGCTCGGCGACATCGAGTCCGAGGGCGAGCGGGAGATGGAGCTGCAGGCGGCCACCGTCGTCCAGCGCCAGGGCGTCACCGAGCCCCTGCAGACCGGCATCAAGGCGATCGACGCCATGACCCCGGTCGGCCGCGGCCAGCGCCAGCTGATCATCGGCGACCGCAAGACCGGCAAGACCGCGGTCTGCACCGACACGATCATCAACCAGCGCGAGGCCTGGGAGACCGGCGACCCGGAGCAGCAGGTCCGCTGCGTCTACGTCGCCGTCGGCCAGAAGGGCACCACGATCGCCGGTGTCCGCCAGGCCCTCGAGGACGCCGGCGCGATGGAGTACACGACCATCGTCGCCGCCCCGGCCTCCGACCCGGCCGGCTTCAAGTACATCGCCCCGTACGCCGGCTCGGCCATCGCCCAGCACTGGATGTTCCAGGGCAAGCACTGCCTGATCGTCTTCGACGACCTGTCGAAGCAGGCCGAGGCCTACCGCGCGATCTCGCTGCTGCTGCGCCGCCCGCCGGGCCGCGAGGCCTACCCGGGCGACGTCTTCTACCTGCACTCCCGGCTGCTCGAGCGTTGCGCGAAGCTCAACGACGAGCTGGGCGCGGGCTCGCTGACCGGCCTGCCGATCGTCGAGACCAAGGGCGGCGACATCGCGGCCTACATCCCGACGAACGTCATCTCGATCACCGACGGCCAGTGCTTCCTCGAGGCCGACCTGTTCAACCAGGGCCAGCGGCCCGCGCTGAACGTCGGGAACTCGGTCTCGCGCGTCGGTGGTGACGCCCAGATCAAGGCGATGAAGTCCGTCGCCGGCCGTCTGCGCGTGGAGCTGGCGCAGTACCGCGAGCTGGAGTCCTTCGCGGCCTTCGGCTCCGACCTCGACGCCACCTCGCAGGCGCAGCTCGACCGCGGTGCCCGCCTCATGGAGCTGCTCAAGCAGGGCCAGGGCGAGCCGTACCCGGTCGAGGAGGAGGTCGTCGGCATCTTCCTCGGCACCCGTGGTCACCTCGACTCGGTGCCGGTGGAGGACGTGGCCCGCTTCGAGTCGGAGTTCCTCGAGCACGTGCGTCGCGACGGCGGGATCCTCGCCGAGATCCGCGACTCCGGGAAGCTCTCGGACGAGAACGAGGAGCGGCTGAACAAGACCGTCTCCGAGTTCAAGCAGCAGTTCTCCACGGAGTCCGGCGAGGGCGTCGAGGACGACGGTGGCACCGGCGAGCTCCCCACCGGCGACGACTCGTCCGACGAGTCGTCCGACGGCTCCTCCGAGGGGTCGTCGGAGTCGACGCGGGGCTCGGACGGGACCTCGGGCGAGAACTCGGACGGCGACGCGAGCGAGAGCTCGGGCGGGGCCGAGGGCTCGGACGAGAACGCCGACTCGGGCGCGAGGAGCTAGACGGCATGGCCGCATCCCTCCGCGTCCTGCGACGGCGCATCCGGTCGACCAAGAACATCGCCCAGATCACCAAGGCGATGGAGATGGTCGCGGCGTCGCGCATCGTGAAGGCGCAGAACCGCGTCCACGCCGCGCGGCCGTACTCCGACGAGTTCACCCACGTCCTGAAGACGGCCGCGAAGGCCGGCGCCAGCGACCACCCGCTGCTGGTGGCGCGCGAGGAGCCGGGCCGCACGGGCGTCCTGGTCGTCACGAGCGACCGCGGTCTGTGCGGCGGCTACAACGCCAACGTGCTGCGCGAGGCCGAGCGGCTCATGCGCGAGCTGAACAGCGCGGGCAAGGAGCCCCAGCTGTTCGTCATCGGCGGCAAGGGCACCGCCTACTTCCGCTTCCGCAAGCGGGACATGGCCGGGCAGTGGACGGGCTTCTCCGAGGTCCCCGACTACCCGAACGCCACCCGGGCCGCCGACACCATGACCGCCTGCTTCCTCGCCGGGAGCGCCGAGACGGTCCAGGGCGAGTCCGAGGACGAGCAGCAGGGGTCGAGCGACGGCTCCGGCGAGGGTGGCGAGGGCGCCTCGCGGTCCTCCTCGTTCGTCCCGCCGAAGGAGGCCGAGGGCCTCGACGGGGTCGACGAGCTGCACGTGGTCTACACCGCGTTCAACTCCCTCTCGAGCCAGCGGGTCACCTCCTCGCAGATCGCCCCGCTGGAGCTGGAGGAGGACGACGAGTCCTCCGACGGCGAGTCCGACGGGTCCGGTTCGGGGGACTCGCAGGAGCGGCAGGCCGAGTACGAGTTCGAGCCGGAGCCCGAGGTGCTCTTCGACCGGCTCATGCCCAAGTACCTCCGCGCGCGCGTGTTCGCGGCCCTGCTCGACGCCGCGGCGTCCGAGTCGGCGGCCCGGCAGCGCGCCATGAAGGCGGCGACGGACAACGCCAACGACCTGGTCGACAACCTGACCCGGGAGGCGAACCAGGCCCGCCAGGCCCAGATCACGCAGGAGATCAGCGAGATCGTTGGCGGCGCCAACGCCCTCGCCGAGTAGGGGAGCTGACGATGACCCAGTCCACCGCCCCGGCCGAGGGCACCGAGCAGAACGGCTCGCAGGGTGCCGTCGGCCGCATCACCCGCATCCTCGGCCCCGTCGTCGACGTGGAGTTCCCGCGCGGCGAGGTGCCCGAGCTCTTCAACGCGCTGACCACCGAGGTCACCCTCGGCGACAACACCAAGACGCTGACGCTCGAGGTCGCCCAGCACCTCGGCGACAACCAGGTCCGCACGATCTCCATGCAGCCGACCGACGGTGTCGTGCGTGGCCACGACGTGCAGGACCTCGGCCGCCCGATCACGGTGCCCGTCGGCGACGTCGTCAAGGGCCACCTGTTCAACACCCTGGGCGACTGCCTCGACGACCCGGGCTACGCCTCGGACGCCGAGCGCTGGAGCATCCACCGCGACCCGCCGGCGTTCGACCAGCTCGAGGGCAAGACCTCGGTGCTCTGGACCGGCCTCAAGGTCGTCGACCTGCTCACCCCCTACGTCGAGGGCGGCAAGATCGGCCTCTTCGGCGGTGCCGGCGTCGGCAAGACGGTGCTCATCCAGGAGATGATCCAGCGCATCGCCCGCAACTTCGGTGGCACCTCGGTGTTCGCCGGCGTGGGCGAGCGGACCCGTGAGGGCAACGACCTGTGGGTCGAGCTCGGCGAGGCCGACGTCCTCAAGGACACCGCGCTCGTCTTCGGCCAGATGGACGAGCCGCCGGGCACCCGCATGCGCGTCGCCCTGTCGGCCCTGACGATGGCCGAGTACTTCCGCGACGTGCAGGAGCAGGACGTCCTCCTGTTCATCGACAACATCTTCCGGTTCACCCAGGCCGGCCAGGAGGTCTCGACCCTCCTCGGCCGCATGCCCTCGGCCGTCGGTTACCAGCCGACGCTGGCCGACGAGATGGGCGAGCTGCAGGAGCGGATCACCTCGACCCGCGGCCGCTCGATCACCTCGATGCAGGCGATCTACGTGCCCGCCGACGACTACACCGACCCGGCACCGGCCACCACGTTCGCCCACCTCGACGCGACCACGGAGCTCTCCCGTGGCGTGTTCGCGAAGGGCATCTTCCCGGCGGTGGACCCGCTGACCTCGACCTCGACGATCCTCGACGCGCAGTACGTCGGCGAGGACCACTACCGGGTCGCCCGTGAGGTCATCCGGATCCTGCAGCGCTACAACGACCTGCAGGACATCATCGCGATCCTGGGCATCGACGAGCTCTCCGAGGAGGACCGCCTCACCGTCGCCCGCGCGCGGCGCATCGAGCGCTTCCTCGGTCAGAACATGTACGCCGCCGAGCAGTTCACCGGCGAGCCGGGCTCGTTCGTCGACGTCAAGGACACCGTCGAGGCGTTCGACAAGATCGCCAAGGGCGAGTACGACAACTACCCGGAGCAGGCCTTCGCGATGTCCGGCGGTCTCGACGACGTCGAGGCCAACGCGAAGAAGTACTCCTCCTGATGGCGACCATGGAGGTCGCCATCGTCGGCGTCGAGAAGCGGTTGTGGTCGGGGGAGGCGAGCTTCGTCTCGGCCCGCACGGTCGACGGCGACATCGGTCTGCTGCCCGGGCACCAGCCGATGATCGCCGCGCTCGACGAGGCCGGTGTGGTGCGGATCGACCCCAGCGAGGGCGAGTCGTTCCACGCCGCGGTGTTCGGCGGGTTCCTCTCGGTCACCGCGGAGTCGGTGACCATCCTCGCCGAGCTGGCCGAGATGGCCGAGGAGATCGACGTCGCGTCGGCGCGGGACGAGCTCCAGCGCGCCGAGGGCGGCGGGGACGACTTCGACGACGCGGCAGCCGCCGCGGCCAGGGCGCGAGCGCGTCTCCGGGCCGCCGGCGAGTCCCCGGACCGCTGAGGGACGGCGAGCAGCACCCGTGGGCGTGACGATGATCGCCGAGTTGGCGGCCATCGTCGTGCTCGCGGTGCTGCTCGTCGTCGCCCTGCTGGTCCTGCGCCGCATCCGGCTCCTGCGCCGGGGTGGCGTCGACGTGGCCCTGCGCCCCGCGCGGGACACCGAGGACCTGCGCGGGTGGCACTCGGGGCTCGGGCGCTACCGGGGCAACGAGTTCCGCTGGTACCGCATCAGCGGCCTGAGCTCGGGGGCGAACGTGGTCCTCGACCGCACCCGCCTCGAGATCACCGACCGCCGCGACCCCATCGACGGCGAGATGCACCCCGCCGGCTCGACGGTGCTGATCTGCCGCGACGGTGCCGACGTGTGGGAGCTGGCGATCAACGCCGACGCGCTCACCGGCTTCTCGTCGTGGCTCGAGTCCACGCCGCCGGGACGGTCCACGGGGTACCGGCAGGCGAGCTAGCGACTCACGTCCAGAAGCCGTCGCGCTCGTAGAGCCGCCGGAGCTCGACGATGTGGTCGCGCATCGCCTCCTCGGCCTCGCCCGCCCGCCCCTGCGCGACGTGCTCCGCGATCTCGCGGTGGCAGGCGTCGACCTTGTCCCACTCGCCCGGCTCGACACCGGAGCGGCGCAGGCGGGTGCGCAGCACGTCGTTCACCGGCTGGCCCATGAGCGTCAGCATCAGGTTGCCCGTGGCCATGAGCAGCGTCGTGTGGAAGTCGAGGTGCCCGACGAAGCCGCTCGGGTCCCGGTCGTCGCGCCGGGCCGCGGCCGCGGTGCGCACGGCCTCGACGGTCTCGGCGTCGGCCCGCTGGGCGGCCAGGCGCGCGGCCGCGGGCTCCAGGAGCAGGCGGGCCTCGAGCAGGTCGCTGACGTGCAGCTGCGGGGTCATCACGAGCACGCCGAGGGCGCTGCCCACGTCCTCGACGACGCGTGCGGGGTCGGGCTCGCTGACGAACGTGCCGCCCTGGACGCCGCGGTGGGTCTCGACGAGGTGCTGGCTGGACAGCACCCGCAGCGCCTCGCGCGCCGTGCTGCGGCTGACCCCGAACGCCCGCCCGAGCTCGGCCTCGTTCGGCAGCCGGGTGCCGGACGGCAGGGTGCCGGCGAGGATCTGGGTGCGCAGCTCGTCGGCGACCTGTCGGTAGGCGGGACGGACGCGCTGCACACGCAGGTGTGCGACCGGAGCGGGCGGCTGCGGGGGCACGGGAGGAGCGTAGACCGTCGCCGACGCTTGTGGCAGATACGTCAGACGTTTAGCGTCCCCGGGCATGGCCGTCGTGGCGGGGTGGCAGGGCCGGTTCTTCGAGGACTTCGTGGTGGGTGACGTCTACCAGCACCCGTTGGGGCGCACGATCACCGAGACCGACAACACCTGGTTCACGTTGCTGACGATGAACACGAACCAGGCGCACTTCAACGCCCAGGTCGGCGCGGAGTCCGAGTTCGGGCGGATGCTCGTCGCGTCGCCCCTGACGATCTCGATCGTGATGGGGCAGTCGGTGTCGGACACCAGCCAGAACGCGTTCGCGAACCTCGGGATCGACGAGCTGCGCCTGACCGCGCCGGTGTTCGCGGGCGACACGCTCTACGCCGAGTCGCTCGTGCTCTCCGCGCGCGGCTCGGGCAGCCGCCCGGACGCCGGCATCGTCGGGGTGCGCACCCGCGGGCTCAACCAGGACGGTGTCGAGGTCCTGACGTTCAAGCGCGCCTTCTACGTGCACCGGCGCGACGCCCCGCGCGCGGCGGCGCCGTTCCCGCAGGCCGCGGTCCCGCTGTCCCTGGAGAACGAGCAGTGAAGCCGCTCGAGGACATCCGGATCGTCTCGCTCGAGCAGTACGGCGCCGGGCCGTTCGGGTCGATGCACCTCGCCGAGCTCGGCGCCGAGGTCATCAAGATCGAGGACCCGTCGTCGGGCGGCGACGTCGGGCGCTACGTCCCGCCGTACGCGCAGGACGGCGACTCGCTGTTCTTCGAGTCGTTCAACAAGAACAAGTCGTCGGTGCTGCTCGACATCCGCTCCGACGCCGGGCGCGAGGTGTTCCACGACCTGGTCCGCAGCGCCGACGCCGTCTACTCCAACCTGCGCGGGGACGTCCCGGCGAAGCTCGGCATCCGGTACGCCGACCTGGCCGAGGTCAACCCGCGGATCGTCTGCTGCTCGCTGACCGGCTTCGGCATGACCGGTCCGCGCTCCGGCGAGCCCGGCTACGACTACGTGCTGCAGGCGCTCGGCGGCTGGATGTCGCTCACCGGGGAGCCCGGCGGCGCGCCGCAGAAGGCGGGCCTGTCGCTCGTGGACTACAGCGGCGGGTTCGTCGCCGCGATCGCCCTGCTCGCCGGCATCCACGCCGCCCGCCGCGACGGCGTCGGCACCGACTGCGACCTGTCGCTCTACGACACCGCGGTGAGCCTGCTGACCTACCCCGCGACGTGGCACCTCACCGAGGGCTACACGCCGGCGCGCACGCACCACTCGGCCCACCCGTCGCTCGTGCCGTTCCAGGCGTTCGAGGCGGCCGACGGCTGGCTCGTCGTGGGGTGCGCCAAGGAGAAGTTCTGGCAGCGGCTCACGGTCGTGCTCGAGCGCCCCGACCTCGCCGAGGACCCCCGCTTCGCGACGTTCCGCGACCGCGACGTGCACCGCGACGTCCTCGTCCCGCTGCTCGAGGAGCTGTTCGCGGCGCGCGCCGTGGACGTCTGGATCGCGGCGATGGGCGCGGCGGGCATCCCGTGCGCGCCGATCCACGACGTCGGCGAGGCCCTCACCGACCCCCACACCGCCGCCCGCGGGCTCGTGGCCGAGACCGCGCACGCCCACTGGGGCACCGTGCGGTCGCTGCGCTCGCCGGTGCGCGTCGGTCCACCCGGGGACGACACGCGACCGGCCCGCAGCGGGCCCGCGATGGGCGAGCACACCCGCTCGGTGCTGCGCGGGATCGGCTACGACGACGAGCAGCTGGCCGCGCTGCGCGACGCGGGCGCGTTCGGCACCCACGACATCGGGTTCGGGGAGGACCGCTGATGGACTTCCGGCTGAGCGACGAACAGCGGCTCTTCCGCGACACCCTGCGCTCGTTCGTCGACCGCGAGATCGTGCCGGTCGCGCGGGACTGGGAGCACGAGGGCCGCTACCCGACCGAGATCGTCGAGGGCATGCGCGGGCTCGGGCTCTTCGGGCTCGCCGTGCCCGAGGCCTACGGCGGGCTCGAGGCGGACACCGTGTCGTTCGCGCTGACGTTCGAGGAGATCTCGCGCGGCTGGATGGGCATCGCCGGCATCCTCGGCAGCCACTCGGTGTCCTGCTGGATGATCGCCCGCCACGGCACCGAGGAGCAGAAGCAGCGCTACCTGCCGGAGCTCGCGACGGGGGAGCGGCGCACCGCGATCGCGCTCACCGAGCCGGGCGCGGGCACCGACCTGCAGAGCATCACCACCACGGCGCGCCGCGACGGTGACGACTACGTCGTCCGCGGCACCAAGATGTGGATCACGAACGCCCGCCACGCCGACCCGCTGCCGGTGCTCGTGAAGACCGATCCGGCGGCCGAGCCGGCCCACCGCGGCATGAGCATGCTGCTCGTCGACGCGGGCGCGCCCGGGCTCGAGATCACCAAGGACATGGGCAAGCTCGGCTACAAGGGCACCGAGTCCTGCGAGGTGGTGCTCGACGACGTGCGGGTGCCGGCGACACAGCTGCTCGGCGGCGTCGAGGGCCGCGGGCTCCAGCAGGCGCTCTCGTCGCTGGAGACGGGGCGCATCAACATCGCGGCCCGCTCGGTGGGCATCGCCCAGCGCGCCTACGACGAGTCGCTGTCCTACGCCCGCGAGCGCCAGGCGTTCGGGCAGGCGATCGGCGACTTCCAGGCCGTGCAGCTGCGTCTGTCGGCCATCGCGGTGCGCCTGCAGGCCGCCCGCCTGATGACCTACTGGGCGGCGTCGCGCATGGACGAGGGCGTGCGGATGGACACCGAGTCGGGCATGGCGAAGATCTTCGCCTCGGACGCGGCGCTGGAGTGCGCCACCGACGCCATGCGCATCCACGGCGGCTACGGCTACTCGACGGAGTTCGAGGTCGAGCGGCTCTACCGCGACGCCCCGCTGATGTCGATCGGCGAGGGCACGAACGACATGCTGGGCACCGTCGTCGCGAAGTCCCTGCTGGCCGGGAAGGCCTCGATCAGATGACGGGGAATCCGGTGAGCGTGCCCGAGGGCGTTCCCGGTACGGCCGAGCTGGCCGCCCTCGCGGCCCGCCTCGGCTACCGGGTCGACGACGAGGTCGTCCTCGCGCTGCGGGCCGCGGTGGTCGGCGCCGAGGACGCCGTCGCGAGGCTGCGGGCCCGCCCGCTGCCGGCCGACGGGGCGGCGGACCCGGCGCACGGCGACGCCTGGTTGCGTCGGTGAGCGACCTCGACGTCACCGGGTTGCTCGAGGCGTACAGCACGGGCAATCTCGACCCCGTCGAGGCGGTGGACGACGCACTCGCCCGGCTCGCGGCGGCGCACGAGGCGCTGAACTGCACGATCCGCGTCCTCGACGACCGCGCCCGCGCCGCGGCGGAGGAGTCCGCGCACCGGTGGGCGTCCGGCACCCCGCGGCCCCTGGAGGGGGTGCCGTTCGGGGTCAAGGACGTCATCGACGTGGCGGGCGTACCGACCACGGCCGGCTCGTGGTGCCACGGCGACGAGCCCGCGACGGCGTCGGCGACCGTCGTACGGCGCCTCGAGGACGCCGGGGCCATCGCGGTCAGCAAGGACGCGACCACCGAGTTCGCCGTCGGCGGCCCGCACCCGCCGCGCTTCGGCGCCGTGCGCAACCCGTGGGACCGCGAGCGCTGGGCAGGCGGGTCGTCGACCGGGTCGGCGGCCGCGGTCGCCGCGCGCGCCGTCCCGTGCGCGCTCGGCACGGACGTCGGCGGGTCGGTGCGCCTGCCCTCGGCGTGGTGCGGGCTCAACGGGCTCAAGCCCACCGCGGGCGCGGTCCCGCGCACCGGGGTCTTCCCGCTGTCGTGGACCACCGAGACGGTCGGCCCGATCGCCCGCAGCGCCCGGGACGCGGAGCGGCTGTTCGCGGTGCTGCGCGGACCCGACGGCGCCGACCCGCGCAGCGGGCCGCTGCCCCCGTGGGACGTCCCCGACGGCGGCGACCTCATCGGTCTGCGGATCGCCGTGCCCGGGGGCGCGTTCACCGAGCTCTGCGACGCCGCCGTGCGCGCCGGGGTGGCGCACCTGGTCGACGTGCTCGTCGCGGCCGGCGCCGAGGTCGTCGCGGGCGAGGTCCCGTCGGCGGGCGAGGCGCTGCCGATCGGCTACCAGGTCGTGTTCACCGAGGCGGCGACGCTGCACCGCGTCGACGCCGACCGCTGGGACCGCTACGACCCGGTCGTGGTGCGGCGGATCAGCCAGGGGATCGTCACCCCGGCGGTCGACTACCTGCGCGCCCTGCAGTTCCGCGTCGAGCTGCAGCGCGAGCTCGACGCGGTGTTCGCCGACGCCGACCTCCTCGTGGTGCCGACCTGCCCGTCCACCGCGCCCCGGCTGCCCGAGGGCACCGTCCTCGTCGACGGCGAGGAGTTCCCGCTCTACGCCGCCCAGTCGCGCTCGACGATGCTGGGCAACCTCACCGGCGCCCCCGGGCTCGCCGTGCCCACCGGGCTCGCGCCCGACGGCTGCCCGGTCTCCGCCCAGCTCGTGGCCGCCCCGCACCGGGAGGCCACGGCGCTGTGGGCGGCACGCGTGTTCCAGGAGCGCACGAGCCACCACCTCCTGGCGCCCCCTTCCGTGCTCTAAACGTCTGACGTATGTTGCTGTGGCCCCGGTCACCGCACCCACCTGGAGCGGCTCGTGTCGTTGGAGAGCCCCACCCGGACCGCCCTGGCCGGCCGCGTCGCGGACTTCGCCGCCGCGCTCGACCCGGCCGACGTCCCGGACGAGGTCCTCGAGCGCGCCCGCCACCTGGTGCTCGACGCGGTCGGCCTGGCGTACGCCTCCACCGCCTACCGCTTCTCCGGCGTGGCTCGCGACGCGCTGGCGACGTTCGGCGGCGGCGACCACCCGGTGCTCGGCATGCCCGACCGGCTCTCCCCGCGCGACGCCGCGGTGCTCAACGGTGTGCTCGTGCACGGGATGGACTTCGACGACACCCACATCCCCGCCGTCACCCACGTCTCCGCCGCCGCGCTCCCGGCCGCGCTCTCCGCGGCGACGGTGTCCGGGGCGAGCACGCGCGAGATGCTGCTGGCCTACGTCCTGGGCGTCGAGGTCTCGGCGCGGGTCGGGCTCGGCGGCGCCGGCGGCTTCCACGACGTCGGCTTCCACCCGACGGCCGTCGCCGGGGCGTTCGGCGCCGCGGTCGCGGCGGGCCGGCTGACCGGGCTCGACGCCGACGGCCTCGTCGCCGCGCAGGGCGTCGTCGGGTCGATGTCGGCGGGCCTGCTGGAGTTCCTCGAGGACGGGTCGTGGACCAAGCGCCTGCACCCCGGGTGGGCGGCCATGTGCGGGCTGACCGCCGCGGCGTTCGCCCGCGCGGGCTGGACCGGCCCGGCCGCCGTGTACGAGGGCCGCTTCGGGCTCTACGCCACCCACCTCGCCGGGCGGACGAGCCGCCCGGAGGCGGTGGGGGAGGACCTCGGCACCCGTTGGGAGCTGATGCGCACCGCCGTGAAGCCGTACCCGATCTGCCACTTCAACCACGCCTTCGCCGACGCGGCGCTGCTGCTGCGCGACGAGCACGGCATCGACGCCGCCGACGTCCGCGCGATCCGCTGCGCGATCCACCCCGTGCCGGGCAAGGTCGTCTGCCAGCCCCCGGAGAACAAGTGGGCGCCGCGCGACGAGTACGACGCCAAGTTCAGCCTGCCGTTCGCCGTGTCGGCGGCCCTGGCGCGCGGGCGGTTCACGCTCGCGGAGCTCGAGGACGAGGCCCTCGCCGACCCCGGGATCCTCGCGCTGGCGCGAAAGGTCGAGGTCGTCGACGACCACGAGGGCCTGTTCCCCGACGCCTACTCCGGGCGCGTGGAGATCGAGCTCGCCGACGGCCGCGTCGTCGCGCACCGCGAGCAGGTCAACCGGGGCCACGACCAGCGCCCGCTGACCAACGCCGAGATCGTCGAGAAGTTCGAGGGGACGATCGGGCGGGTCGCCGACGCCGCGACGGCCGAGCGCGTGCGCGCCGCGGTGCTGTCGCTCGGCGACGACCGTCCTGCCGCCGAGTTCGCCGAGGCGTGCCGTGGCTGACCCCGCCGACCCCGTGGGCGGACGACGGGTGCGGGCGGGGGTCTTCCTCACCCATCAGCAGCCGCCGGGCCGCGATCCCCTCGTCGCCCTCGACGAGCAGCTCGGCCTCGTGCGCACCGCTCGAGACGCGGGGATGGACTCGGTCTTCGCCGGCCAGCACCACCTCGCCGAGTCGATGGCGCACATCCAGCCGCTGCCGTGGCTCGCGCGGCTGGCCGCCGAGGCGGGCGACATGACCGTCGGCACCGGGATCCACCTGCTCGCCCTGCACAACCCCGTCGACACCGCCGAGGCCTACGCCGGCCTCGACGTCGTGTGCGGCGGCCGGTCGGTGCTCGGGGTCGGGCTCGGCTACCGGCAGGTCGAGTACGACGCCTTCGGTGTCCCGCCCGAGCAGAAGGTCCGGCGGTTCACCGAGAACCTGCGGATCGTCGAGGCGCTCTGGCGCGGCGAGGCCGTGTCGGCCGACCTGCCCTGGACGCGCCTCGACGGCGTGCGCACGACGTTCCGCCCCGTGGCCCGGCCATCCCCACCGATGAGACCGCCGATCTGGATGGCGGCCAACTCCGACGGCGCGGTGCGGCGGGCGGCCCGTCTCGCCGACACGTGGATGATCAATCCGCACGCCACCCGGGCCACCGTCGCCCGGCAGCTGGAGCTGTTCCGGGCCGAGCGGGAGGGCGCCGGGCGGGGCCCGGTCGACGAGCTCCCGCTGATCCGGGAGGTGTTCTGCGCCCCCACGCGCGAGCAGGCCCTCGAGCAGGCCATGCCGTACCTGGCGCGGAAGTACGAGGTCTACGCCGACTGGGGCCAGGACCGTGTCATGCCCGGGACGGAGTCGTTCCGGGTCGGTTACGACGACCTCTCCCGCGATCGTTTCGTGGTGGGGTCTCCGGAGGACTGCACCGCGGCACTCCTCCCGTGGCGCGACGAGCTCGGCGTCGACCACTTCGTGTTCCGCACCGACTGGGCCGGCATGCCGGTCGAGGCGGCGCGGACCTCGCTCGACCTCCTCGCCCGCGAGGTGGTCCCGGCGCTGCGCGCGCTCCCCCTCCCGGTTCCCTGACCCCGCAGGAAAGAGAGCTCCCTCGTGGACTTCGGCGTCTTCATCCCGATCGGCAACAACGGCTGGCTCATCTCGGAGAACTCCCCGCAGTACATGCCGACCTGGGAGCTCAACAAGAACGTGGTGCAGGAGGCCGAGCGCCAGGGCTTCGCGTTCGCGCTCTCGATGATCAAGCTGCGCGGGTTCGGCGGGAAGACCGAGTTCTGGGACCACAACCTCGAGTCGTTCACGCTGATGGCGGGCCTCGCGGCGGTCACCGACCGGATCAAGCTCTACGCCTCGACCGCGGTGCTGACGCTGCCGCCGGCCCTCGTCGCGCGGATGGCGTCGACGATCGACCAGATCGCGCCCGGCCGCTTCGGCGTCAACATCGTCTCGGGCTGGGCCAAGGGCGAGTACGAGCAGATGGGCCTGTGGCCCGGCGACGACTACTTCGGCTACCGCTACGACTACTCCACGGAGTACGTGAAGGTCCTGCGCGACCTGTGGGAGACCGGACGCTGCGACCTCGACGGTCAGTACTTCCAGATGGACGACTGCGTGCTCTCCCCGCAGCCCTCGGGCAAGGTCGACATCGTCTGCGCCGGGCAGTCGGAGCGCGGGATGAAGTTCTGCGCCGAGTACGGCGACTACAACTTCATCCTCTCGCCCGGGGTGAACAACCCGGAGGTCTACCGGGAGCCCACCGAGCGCCTGGCCTCCTTCGCCAAGGAGTCCGGCCGCGACGTCCGCTCGCTGCCGCTGTTCATGGCGATCATGGCCGAGACGGACGAGGAGGCCCACGCGAAGTGGCGCTCCTACAACGAGGGCGCCGACGCCGGAGCGCTCGGCTACATGGCCGACGAGGGCAACGCGGACACGACCGCCGACGGGTCGGGCACCGCGCGGACGATCAACCTCCCCGAGGGCGCGGTCAACTTCAACATGGCCACCCTCGTCGGCTCCTACGAGTCGGTCGCGCGACAGGTCGACGAGGTCGCCAAGATGCCCGGCGTGCAGGGGATGATGTTCACCTTCGACGACTTCGAGCAGGGCGTGCACGACTTCGGCACGCGCGTGAAGCCCCTGCTCGGATAGGACTCCGGTGGCGGACCCCGTACCCCCCGCGGGGTCCGTCACCGGGGGCACGGGCTCAGGCGCGTTCCTGGGCCGCCAGCACCGCCTCGCGGAACCGCGTGACGTCGGGGCCGCTGCCGGTCGGGACGTGGCGGGTCGTGCGCCGGGTGGCGCCCAGCGGCGTGCTCGTCACCGTCAGGGCGTCCTTCGGCGGCGCCGGCGGGCTGCCGTGCGTCCGCCGCTGCATCCCGGCAGGTGGTGTGGCGACCTCGAGCTCGGCGAGCCGGTGGAAGCTGACGCGCGCCGTGGGCCCGATCCTCTCGCCGCCGTCGTCGCCGCCCTCGCGGTAGGAGATGATCAGCAGCTCGGGCGTCAGGAGCATCTCCACCGTGTGGCGCTCGGTCTGCAGGCCCCGGCCGCCGGGGCGCGGGCCCAGCGTCTCCTCGTCGGTGCGCAGCCCGTGCGTCGTGTCGGGGAGCGGGTCGCGGTCCAGCCCCCGGAGCTCGGCCTGGGCGCGGATGAACGCCGCCATCGCGGGCGGGAGCTCCTCGACCGCGAGGGGCCGGGGCGTCAGGTTGCGGGCGGCCACGGCGATCACGTTGCTGCAGCCGGGGGCGGGGGTCAACGCCGGAGCGTCCGCACGCCCGGCGACGCCGTTCACCGATCTGCCGGACGCGATGGACCGGGCTGCAGTATGTGACAGGCTTCACCGCTGCCTTACTCTCGGAGTGTGAAGGCGCTGCTCCTGGAGAACATCCATCCCGTGGCCGCGGATGCGTTCCGTGCCCAGGGTGTCGACGTCGACGCGCGTTCGGGCGCGATGAGCGGGCCCGAGCTGGCTGATGCCCTGTCCGGGGTGTCGGTGCTCGGGATCCGGTCGAACACCACGATCACCCCCGACGTGCTGGAGGCCGGCAAGGATCTGCTGGCCGTGGGGTGCTTCTGCATCGGTACCAACCAGGTCGATCTGGGTGCGGCGGCCGAGCGCGGGGTGGCGGTGTTCAACGCCCCGTTCTCGAACACCCGCAGTGTCGTGGAGCTGGTGCTCGGGGAGATCATCGCGCTGGTCCGGCGCCTTCCCGAGAAGAACGCGCGCATGCACGAGGGCATCTGGGACAAGTCCGCCCGGGGCAGCCACGAGTTCCGTGGCCGGACCCTGGGGATCGTGGGCTACGGCAACATCGGCACCCAGTTGTCGAACATCGCCGAGGCGGTCGGGCTGCGGGTGATCTTCTTCGACACCGCCGACCGGCTCGCGCACGGCAACGCCCGCAAGGTCGAGTCACTGGAGGCGTTGCTGGCCGAGGCCGACATCGTGAGCCTGCACGTGGACGGGCGGCCGGGGAACGCGGGCCTGTTCGGCGCCGAGCAGTTCGCGTTGATGAAGCCGCGGTCGATCTTCATCAACGCCTCGCGCGGCATGGTGATCGACGACGAGTCGCTGCGGGAGCACCTGCTCTCGGGCCACATCGCCGGGGCGGCCCTCGACGTGTTCCCGATCGAGCCCAAGGCCCAGGGCGACGTCTTCGAGTCGCCCCTGCGTGGGCTGGACAACGTGATCCTGACCCCGCACGTCGGCGGGTCCACCCAGGAGGCGCAGGAGGAGATCGGCGGCTTCGTCTCCACCAAGCTGCTGCAGTTCATCGGCACGGGCCGGACGGCGCTGTCGGTGAACATGCCGGAGGTCGCCCTGCCCGCGGCGCCGACGGCGTCGCGCATGGGCTACCTGCACACCAACACGCCGGGCGTGCTGGCCGGGATCAACCAGGTCCTGCTCGACAGCGGGGTGAACGTGGTGAGCCAGGCGTTGTCCACGCGCGGCGAGCGCGGCTACGTGCTCACCGACACCGACAGCCCCGTCCCCGAGGACACGCTCGCCGAGCTGCGCCGCTCACCGCACACCGTGTGGCTGCGCACCTGGACGCCCTGACGCCGGCCGTCGGGCCGGCGCCAGGGCTGCTGTCGGGGTGAGGCTCCGCCGGGTGGGGCTCCGTCGGGGTGGGGCTCAGTCGTCCTCGTCCGCGGTCCCGGACGATCCCTCGTCCTGCGGGGCGGACGCGTCCTGCTCGTCGGACGGGACCGGCTGGTCGGCCGCGGGGGCGTCGGACTCCTGGCCGTCGACCCCTGCATCGTCCAGCTCTGCACCGTCGACCTGCTCGCTCGTGGCCGACGACGAGGACGACTCGGCCGTCGGGTCCCCGGCGACCGCGAAGGCGCCGGCGACGATGGCCGCGAGCACGAGCGCGGCGACGAGGCCCGCCCGCCACGGGCGGGTCGGCGCGGGTCGGCCGGCCGCCCGGCCCGAGGGCGAGGGGGCGACGACGTCGGTGAGCGTGCTGACCCCGGCCTCGAGGGGACCGCGCCCGACGAAGCGCTGCCAGAGCAGGCCGACGGCCAGGGCGACCACGACCTGGACGAGGTAGAGGGTCCAGGGCGCGGCGGCCTCCCCCGCGAGGCCCGCGACGACGACGTGGAGGGTGTAGAAGGTCAGCGTCATCGAGCCGGCCGCGGCCAGCGGGGACCGCGCCGCGTCGACGATCCGGCCCCACGAGGACGAGCCTCCCCGGGCGAGCGCCCGGTCCAGCAGCAGCATGGCGCCGAGCACCGCCAGCGAGGTGCCCACGGTGCGGGCCAGGTCGAGCGGGGTCGACGAGTGCGCGGAGTCCACCGCGAGCCACCACCAGCTGGTGGCCGGCGTGACGCCGTTCGGTCCCTCGACGAGCGCGGTCTGCAGCTCCTCGGCGGGCAGGCCCGGGTCGGCGAGGATCCGGCCCAGTCCGCCGGCGGTCACGAGCGCCAGGTGGGACACGGCCGCGGCCGCCGCGACGAGCGCGACACCGGAGGCCGCGAGCACGGCGGCGGTGCGCGTGGTGGCGAGCGAGCAGCGTCCCACCGCCATGCCGACGCAGAGGTAGGTCAGCCAGGGCCAGATCGGGTAGGCGCCGGTGAGGAACAGGGTGGTGAGGAGGCCGGCGGGGTCGGTGACGAGCGCGGTGAACGACGGGTCGATCAGCTCGGCCGGGGGCATGCCGGTGCGGACGAGGTGGCTCGTGATCGGGGCGACCACGGCGAGAGCCGCACCGAGCGCGAACAGGGCACGCGTCGGCAGCAGGATCAGCGGGACGGCCAGCAGGAACAGCACCCCGTAGTAGGTCAGGATGATGTCGACGTCGCCGAGCGCCGCTTCGCCGAGCGCCAGGCCGAGCACGCCGACCGCCAGCCCCCGCACCGCGAGGCGCAGGGCGTGGGTCCCGAACGTCCCGGCGCCGACGGTGACCTGCCGACGACCGGTCAGCAGGGCGACCGACACCCCGACGAGGAGGCCGAAGAGCGCCGCCGACGTCCCGCCGGCGAGGAGGCCGACGGTGGTGAGCTCGCCGTTCTCGGACAGGGGCAGGGTGTGGACCGCGATCATCCCCAGGAGGGCCAGCCCGCGGGCCGCGTCGATGCCCCGGACCCGGGACCCGGAGGCGCCGGCGTCACGGGCCACGGGCAGACGGACGGTCGGGGCGTCGGGCGGCCCCTCGGCGGGCAGTCGCTGCTCCGGGAGGAACGTCGCCCCGCGGTCACCGCGAGCCGTCCGCGGGTCGGCGACCGGACGGCGGAGGTGCACCGTGCCCGGAGCCGCTGCTCGTGTCGCCCCTCGGGTCGCCGTCGACGGCGCCAGGCCCTCGACACGGGGCAGTGCGGCGGTCCTGGCCATCGGGTGACTCCTCGGAGCTCGGCGAGCTTTCTGTGAGGATCAGCGTCCGCCGGCCGGACGGCACGGACCATCGCCGCGCGGTCAGCCTTCCCGCTGCCCGGGGCCATAGCTTTGTCACCCTCGGGTAAGGCTCACCGAGAGTGTCCGAACCGGCGCTCGGTGCGGTCGGCCCCGGGAAAGTGCCGACCAGCATTACTTCATTCGAGTGATGACGGTGTGCGACGACACTCCTGTACGTGACGATGCCGGGGTCTGGTGCGCGCCTGCGCAGAGAGTCACGGGACGAACGTGGGGGTCGCGATGGTCGCCGGCGCAACGCACGGCGTCGCCACGGCGCACCCCGTGCCGCCGGCGACGCGGCGCCGGTGGACCGGGTCGCGCCGTCGTCCCGGTCCCGGGCTGGGCCCCGGTGGGGGCGCGCCGCCCGCACCCACCGACGAGCGGATCGACCGGCTGTTCGAGCGGACCTGCGACGAGCTCCGCCGCCACGGCCGGGCGACGAGCAACGCCGCGGAGACCGCCGACGGCCCGGTGTCCTACGTGGCGCTCGAGACCGCCGCCGTGCGGCTGGCGCGCTACCTACGACGGCGCCGGATCGCCGCGGGCGACCGGGTGGCGCTCCTGCTCGATCGTCCCGAGGACGCCCTCGTCGCCCAGCTCGCGGTCGCGCGGATCGCTGCCGTCTGGGTCCCGCTGGACGCCCGGCTGCCCGACGTGGCGCTCGCGGCCGTGCTCGAGGCGGCCGGTGCCGGCGTCGTGCTCACCACGACCGACGCGGCGGGACGGCTCGACCGGTCCGACGTCGACGCCATCTATCTCGACCGCGTCCGCGCCCGGGTCGAGAAGGAGGACGCGCAGCGCCTGACCGCGGCCGAGCGCGGCTCGGTCGCCGACAAGCCCGCCTACGTCGTGGTCCACGCCGCCGACCGCTCGGGCGGGGCCCAGGGCGGCCTGCGCGCCACGGCCGTCGGGCACGAGGCGGCGGCCGCCTTCCTGCGCGGCGCGGCCGGGCTCCTCCAGATCGGGGCCCAGGACCGCGTCCACCACGACCCCCGCGCGGGCTCCGACCTCGCGGTCCTCGAGACGTGGCTCGCCTGGTCGTGCGGGGCCACCGTCGTCACCCCGCCGGCGGGGCCGCGGCTGCGCGGCGCCGAGCTCGGGCGCCACCTGCGCGACCAGCGCGTCACGGTCCTGCGCGCGAGCTCCGAGGACCTCGACGGCGTGGAGGAGACGCTGCCCGACCTGCGCCTGCTGCTGCTGTCCGGCACCGACCGCCCGCAGACGCTCCTCGCCCGCTGGCACCGGACCGGCCGCCGGATCGTCGGTCTGCACGGTGCCCCCGAGACCACGGTCGCCTCCCTGGGCACCGAGCTCCGTCCCGACCGTCCGGCGACCCTCGGGCGCCCGCTGCCCGGTTACGGCGTCGTCATCGCCGACCCCGCCGATCCGCGGCGCGTGCTGCCCGCCGGGGGGATCGGCGAGATCGCCATCACCGGTCCCGGCGTGGCGCGCGGCTACGTCGGGCGCCGGGACCTCACCGCGGAGGCGTTCGTCCCCGCACCCGGCCCCTCCACTCCCGGCCGGGGTCCGGCACTGATGTTCCGCACCGGCGACCTCGGCCGGATCACGCCGGCCGGCGACGTCGAGCGCATCGCGCGGATGGACGGCGCCGGCGGGCGGGGGGAACGAATTCCGCCGTCCGGGGTGCGACCGCCGCCGCGGCCGGCGCCCCGGCGGTCGAACCGCACGACCGTGATGACCCTGCCGGCCCCGTCCGTCGACGCGGCCGAGCCGGCGGAGGACGCCGCGGTCGATGCTCCGGGTGCCGACGCTGCGGCTGTCGATGCTCCGGCGGTCGACGCCCCGGCTGTCGAGTCCCCGGAGCCGGCCGACGACGTCGCTCCCGAGGGGACGGCGCCGCATCCCGCACCTGCTGCACCGGACGCTGCACCGGACGCGGGCGACGATGCCGGCCAGGGGACGACGCCGCACCGGCGCCCCGGGGCCGCTCCCGCGCCCACGTCCGCACCGCCGAACGCGGTCGACGCGCCGACGACCGCGGTCCGGGCGACGCCGCCCCCGGCGGCCCCGCAGGCGTTCCGGCCCCAGGCCCCTCCCGGGCGCCGTCCCACGACTCCTGGCCACACGACTCCTGGCCACACGACTCCTGGCCACACGACTCCCGGGCCCTCGACCCCCGGACCGGGGATCCCGGGCACCAGCGGGCGGTCCGCGCCCCCGCGCTGGGGCCCGCCCATCCGACAGGGCGGGCCCGTCCCCCCGGGCGCGCCCGCCCGCCCCGGCGCGCCCGGCCGACCGAACGGACCGGGTCCCGCCGGACCCGGCGTCCGACCCCCGGCGACCGGCCGTCCCGGCGGCTCGCCGGCCCCGGGACCGCTCGCCGCGCTCGCGCCGTCCGCTCCGGCCAAGACCCCGACCGGGGCACCGAGTGGTGCCCCGGCCGGGGCTCCCGGCGCCACCGAGGCGCTCCTGCGGGAGATCCTCGTCGAGATCCTGGGTCGCCCCGACGTGCCGAAGGACGGCAACTTCTTCGACGACCTGGGCGCCGACTCCCTGCTCATGGCGCGCTTCTGCGCGCGGATCCGCAAGCACCCCGACCTGCCGTCGGCGGCGATGCAGGACATCTACCAGCACCCGACGCTGGCGAAGCTCTCCGTGGCCCTCGCGCCCACCCCGAAGAAGTCCGACGCCTCCGGCGCGGCGCGCACGACCTCCGGACTCGGCGCGGTGCTCGCCGAGGTCCTCGAGCGCCCCGACGTGCCGCCCCACGCGAACTTCTTCGAGGAGCTCGGCGCGGACTCGCTGCTGATGGCCCGCTTCTGCGCCCGCACGCGCAAGCGCGACGACCTCCCGTCCGTGGGGATGCCCGACGTCTACCGGAACCCGACCATCGCGAGCCTGACCGCCGCGCTCGACGGGGGCGCGGACCCCGACCGGGTCCGCTCCGGGCCCGCGGGCCCGCCGGCGACCGAGAGCGAGGAGCCCACCGGCCCGCGCGCGACCTCAGCCGCGTTCGTCCTGTGCGGCGCGGCGCAGCTGGCCTGCGTGCTCGCGTACAGCTACCTCGCCGCGCTCATCCTCGTGTGGGGGTTCGAGGCGGTCACCGCGGCGACGGGGGTCGTGGGGGGATACCTCGGTGCCCTCCTCGCCGGGGTCATCGGGTTCGTGACGCTCAGCGTGGTGCCGATCGCCGCGAAGTGGGCGCTGATCGGGCGCTGGCAGCCCGGCTCGATCCGCGTGTGGAGCCCCGCCTACCTGCGGTTCTGGGTGGTCAAGACGCTGGTCCGCGCCAGCCCGATGGTGCTGTTCGCCGGGACGCCCGCGTTCACGCTCTACCTCCGCGCGCTGGGGGCGAAGGTCGGTCGCGACGTCGTCTACCTCAGTGGCCAGGTGCCGGTGTGCACCGACCTGTTCAGCATCGGCGACGGCAGCCTCGTGCGGAAGGAGAGCGTCGTCGCGTGCTACCGCGCGCACGACGGCCGGATCGAGATCGGCGGGGTCAGCATCGGCGCGGGCGCCTTCGTCGGCGAGGCGACGGTGCTCGACGTGCGGACCGCCGTCGGCGACGGGGCGTCGCTCGCCCACAGCTCGTCGTTGCACGCCGGGCAGGCGATCCCCGCGGGCGAGGTCTGGCACGGCTCGCCGGGACGCCGCGCCGACGGCCCGCTGCCGGCGGTGCCGCCCGCCCCCGGCAGCCGGTCGCGCCGGGCGCTGTACTCGACGGTGCTGGGCGTGTTCGTCCTCGCCGTGGCCTCGCCCGCCGCCCTCCTGATCGCCGGCGCGCTCTACTCCCTCGTGCCGCAGTTCGCCGCCCTGCTCGCCCCCGCACCCGGCGCGCTCGCCATCCCGGCGTTCCACGTCGACCTGCTCGCGCTCAGCGCCCTGCTCTACTTCGGTGCGCTGGTGCTGGGTCTGCTCGTGAGCACGACGGTGCCGCGGCTGTTCGCGCTCGGGGTCCGCCCCGACGTCGTCTACCCCCTCTACGGGGTCCGCTACTGGCTGCACCGCTCGATCGGGGCCCTGACCAACGTCAAGCCCTTCGTCGAGCTGTTCGGGGACAGCTCCGCGATCGCCCACTACCTGGTGCTCATCGGCTACCGGCTCCGGCCGATCGAGCAGACGGGCTCGAACTTCGGGATGGCGGTCGCGCACGAGAACCCCTACCTCACCAGCGTGGGGCGCGGCACCGTCGTCGCCGACGGCCTGTCGGTGATGAACGCCGAGTACTCCGCGACGTCCTTCCGCGTCTCGCAGACGGCGATCGGGGCGAACAACTTCCTCGGCAACAAGATCGCCTACCCGCCCCAGGGCCGCACCGGCGACGACTGCCTGCTCGCGACGAAGGTGCAGGTCCCGCTGCACGGACCCGTCCGGACGGGGGTCGGCCTGCTCGGCTCCCCGAGCTTCGAGATCCCGCGGACGGTGGCGCGCGACAGCGCCCTCGACGTCGCCGACCCGCAGGAGCTGGCCGCCGCGCTGCGCCGCAAGAACCGCCACAACGGCGTCTCGATGGCGCTGCACCTGCTGGTGCGGTGGTTCTTCCTCTACCTGGCGCTCGTGAGCATCGCGGTGATCGCCTCGCTGCCGATCGCGGCGGGCCCCGGCGAGGTCGTCCTGGCCGAGCTGGTCGGCCTCGTCGTGCTGGTCGGCTACTTCGCGCTGGTGGAGCGCGTCTTGTCCCCCCTGAAGTCGCTCGCGCCGCAGGGGTGCTCGATCTACGACCCTGCCTTCCTGCGCCACGAGCGCTACTGGAAGGTGCCCGCGCCCGACTGGGTGCAGCTGTTCAACGGCACGCCGTTCAAGCCCCTGGTCTGGCGCCTGCTCGGTGTCCACATCGGCGCGCGGGTGTTCGACGACGGCGTCAACCTCACCGAGAAGGGCTTCACGACGATCGGCGACGACGTCACCCTCGGCGAGGGCTGCATCGTCCAGTGCCACTCCCAGGAGGACGGCGGGTTCAAGTCCGACCACGTGGTGATCGGGAACCGCGTGACGCTCGGCGTCTCCTCCTTCGTGCACTACGGCACGACGATCGGCGACGACGCGATCCTCGCGCCCGACACCTTCCTGATGAAGGGCGAGGAGGTGCCGCCCGCGGAGTCCTGGGGCGGCAACCCCGCCCGCGGCAGCGACTGACCCGAACCCCGAGGACGGACGGACCCATGACCCAGGCCACGACCACGTGCGCAGTCACCGACGACACCCGCTGGCGTGCCGTCCTGGCGAGTGGCGCCACCGCCGTGCCGCGGTGGAGCCGCACCCCCGGGACGTCCGGCGACGGACCCGTCGCGACCACCGTCGCCGTGCCGGGCGAGCTGGCCGCCGCGGTGTCCGCGCAGGCGGAGGCCCTCGGCGTCGGTCCCGAGGCCCTGCTGCTCGCGGCGCACGCACGGGTCCTCGCGGCGCTCACCGCCGAGCGCGAGGTGCTCGCCGGGGTCGTGGTCACCGATCGGATGCTGCCGTGCCGCCTCGACACGGACGTCGCGTCGTGGCGGGCCCTGGTCGCGGACGCGGCGACGGCGGTGACCTCGCTGACGGCCGCGGACAGCGCCGACGAGGCGGCCGCCCTCGCCCGGGCGCGACGCGACCTCGCGGGCCTCTGGCCCGAGACCGTCCTGGGGCTCGGAGCCGGGGAGAGCGCCCCCCTCGCGGACGACACCGTGTTCCGGGTCGACCGTCCCGCGGGCGACCTGCTGCGGGTCGTCCACCGCCCGCGCGAGCTGGACGTCGAGGCCGCCGAGCGGCTCGCGGGCTACCACCTCACCGCCCTCGGGCAGCTGTGCGCCGACCCGGACGCGGCGCCGGGGGCGGCGGGCCTCGTCGGTCCCGAGGAGCTGGCGTTCCAGGTCGACGGCCTCGCGGGCCCGGAGCGCGAGCGTCCCGACCTCCCCGCCCACGAGATCATCCGGGCGCGGGCCGCCGCCGACCCCGACCGCGTCGCCGTCGTGCACGGCGACCGCTCGTGGACCTACCGCGAGCTCGACGAGGTCACCGACCGGATCGCGCGCGCCCTGCTGGCCCGCGGCCTGCCCCCCGAGGGCATCGTCGCGGTGGTGGCCGAGCGGACGCTCGACTGGGCGGCGAGCGTGCTCGGCATCCTCAAGGCGGGCGCCGCGTACCTGCCCCTGGAGCCCCACTTCCCGCCCGACCGGATCGCCACCGTGCTGACGCGGGCCCAGGCCCGGCTCGTGCTGGGGGAGCGGGGCAGCACGACCACGCTCGACGAGGCCCTGGCGAGCCTCGGCGCGGCGGCCCCGGAGCGCCTGCTCGTCGACGACGCCGTCGCGGAGGAGCACGGTGACGCGGTCCCGCGGGTGGAGATCGCCGGCGACCGGCTCGCCTACCTGTACTTCACCTCCGGCTCCACCGGCGAGCCGAAGGGCGCCATGTGCGAGCACGCGGGGATGGTCAACCACCTGTACGCGAAGATCGAGGACCTCGGGATCACCGAGGGCACGGTGGTCACCGAGACCGCCCCGCAGTGCTTCGACATCTCGCTCTGGCAGCTCGTGGCGCCGTGGCTGGTGGGCGGCACCACGGTCCTCGTCGAGCAGGAGACGATCCTCGACGTCCCGTCGTTCGTCGACCTCCTGGCCCGCCGCCGGGTCGAGGTCGCCCAGCTCGTGCCGTCCTACCTCGACGTCGTCGTCTCCTACCTCGAGCAGCAGGACGCCCCGGCCGCCGAGGTGCTGCCCGCGCTGAGGCGCCTCGCGGTCACCGGCGAGGCCGTCAAGAAGGAGCTGGTGGCCCGCTGGTTCTCCGTACGTCCCGACGTCGCGGTGGTCAACGCCTACGGGCTGACCGAGACCTGCGACGACACCAACCACGAGATCCTCACCGAGGTGCCCGCCGGCGAGCGCGTACCGCTCGGGCCCGCGGTCCCCAACGTCCGGGTCTACGTCGTCGACGAGGCGCTGAACCCGGTCCCGCTCGGCGCGCCGGGGGAGATCGTGTTCTCCGGGGTGTGCGTCGGCCGCGGCTACGTCAACGACCCCGACCGCACCGCGAAGGCGTTCGTGTCCGACCCGCTGCGCCCGGGCGAGCGCCTGTACCGCAGCGGCGACCACGGGCGCTGGCTCCCCGACGGCAAGCTCGACTTCCTCGGGCGCCGCGACCACCAGGTGAAGATCTCCGGGTTCCGCATCGAGATCGGCGAGGTGGAGAACACCCTGCTGCGCGCGCCCGGGGTGCGCGACGCCTCGGTGGTCGTCGCCGAGCGGCCGGGGCGCGGCAAGCAGCTGGTCGGTTTCTACGGCGCCGCCGCGCCGGTGGAGACCGAGGTGCTGCGCGCGACCCTCGGCGCGGCGCTGCCCGCCTACATGGTCCCGCCGGTGCTGCACCACCAGGAGACCCTGCCGCTCACCCCGAACGGCAAGATCGACCGCAAGGCGCTGACGGCCCTCGCGCTCGCCCTCGACGAGCCGGAGGCCCCCGCCGCCGACGCCGACGTGACCCCCCTGACGCCGACCGAGGCGCGGGTGGCCGCGGTCTGGGCGCCGCTGCTGGGCGTCGACGCCTCGGCGCTCGGGCGCGACACCCACTTCTTCGACCGCGGCGGCTCCTCGCTGCTCGCGGTGAAGATGGCCGTCGGGCTGAAGAAGGCCGTGAGCCTGCCGGACATCGTGCGGAACCCGGTGCTCGCCGACCTCGCCGCGCTCATCGACAGCACGACCGCGGACGTCCCGGCCCCCGCGCCCGCCGCTGTGCCCGCCTCCGTGGCCGAGGACGAGGCGCCGACCGTCCGCCTGCAGCCCTCCGGCCTCACCCCCTCGTCGTGACCCCCGAGAAGACCCCGGAAAGACGACTGCGAAGGAGCCACTCATGTCGGTGACGGTGCCGCCGTTCGCGGTGATCCCGGGTGCACAGGTGGGGGAGGCGCTGCAGGGACGGGAACCCGAGGTCGTCGCCCTCATGGAGGAGACCTACCGGCTCCACGACGCCGGCCGGACCCACAACCCGCCGTCGTACTTCCTGACCTTCGAGGACCGCCCGACCTCGCGGATCATCGCGCTCCCCGCGTCGGTCGGGGGCGACGTGAACGTCGACGGGATCAAGTGGGTCTCGAGCTTCCCGGAGAACGTGGCGGCGGGGGTGCCCCGCGCGTCGGCCGTGCTGATCCTCAACGACCACGACACGGGCTATCCCTTCGCCTGCCTCGAGGCGTCGATCATCAACGCGAGCCGCACCTCGGCCTCGGCGGTGCTGGCCGCCGACCGACTGACCCGCGGCCGGGAGCGTCCCCGCCGCGTCGGCTTCTTCGGGGTGGGGCTCATCGCCCGCTACCTGCACAAGTACCTGGCGACGACCGGGTGGACGTTCGACGAGACCGGCGTGTTCGACCTGAAGACCGAGAGCGCCGAGGGCTTCCGCGGCTACCTCGAGACGCAGGAGGGCACGGGCACGATCACCGTCCACGACGACTCCGAGTCGCTGATCCGGGGCAGCGACCTGGTCGTCTTCGCCACGGTCGCCGGGACGCCCCACGTGCACGACCCGGCGTGGTTCGACCACCACCCGCTGGTGCTCCACGTCTCGCTGCGCGACCTCGGGCCCGAGGTGGTGCAGGCGTCGACGAACATCGTCGACGACGTCGACCACTGCCTGCGCGCCAACACCTCGGTGCACCTGGTGGAGCAGGAGACCGGGAACCGGGACCACATCGACGGCACGTTGGGCGACGTCCTCGAGGGGCGCATCACGCTGCCGACCGACCGGACCGTCGTGTTCTCGCCGTTCGGTCTCGGCATCCTCGACCTCGCGCTGGGCAAGGACGTCTACGACCACGTCCGGAAGACCGGCGGCCTGCACGTGGTCGACGACTTCTTCCACGAGCTCAAGCGGTACGGCTAGGGCGCCGGATGGGCTCAGGTGAGCTCGCCGGGGGTGACCGCACCGCGCTGCAGCGCCGCGTTGGCGAGCTCGACGCGGCGCCGCGTGCTCGCCGGGTCCAGGTCGAACTTGTCGTAGAGGCGCAGCAGGTGCTGCTTGACCGCGGCCTCGGAGACGACGAGCTCCGTGGCGACCGCGCGGGCCGTGGCGGGCTCGGTGAACACCGCACCGGAGAACAGCGGCCGGCAGAGCGCCACGAGGACGTCGCGCTCGCGGCGGGTGAGCTCCGGGGGCCGGTGCGGTGCGGTCGTGGGCGCCGAGCGGCCCGCCGGACCGCGGAACACCAGCCGCGTCGACCCGACCTGGATCGCGTCGCCGTGACGCAGGGCGCGCTCGGCGATGAGCCGCTCGCCCGCCACCACGGTCCCGTTGGTGCTGCCGAGGTCGCGGATCGCCCAGCCCGCCCCGTAGGACTGCAGCACGGCGTGCAGGGACGACACCTGGCCGTCGTGGTCGAGCACGACCCCGTTGCCCTCGTCCCGCCCGATGGTCATCGTCGGCCCGTCGAGGAGGACCACCTCGACGCCGCCGGGCCGCCACACCTCGAGGAAGCTCGGCGCGCGCGCCCCGTCGCTGGTCACCCTCGCCTCCTCGACACGAGCCGGTCACACCGCCGCGATCGCCGCCGGCAGTCACCGACCGTCACATTCGAGTGAGAGTACGCCAGACGGTCTATCACGTTCGAGGGCGTGTGCGACATAGTGTCATCAGGGTCGATCGACGGGAGGGGGTGACCCGTGTGACCGAGAAGTTCGGGCCGTACGAGCTACTCCGCGTGGTCGGCCGGGGCGGAATGGGTGAGGTGTTCGAGGCCCACGACACCGAGCACGACCGGGTCGTCGCCCTCAAGCGCCTCGCGGCCGAGGCCGCCGGCGACGACGAGTACCAGCGGCGCTTCCGCCGCGAGGCCCGGCTGGTCGCCCGTCTGCGCAGCCCGCACGTCATCCCGATCCACTCCTACGGCGAGATCGACGGGCAGCTGTTCCTCGACATGCGTCTCGTCGGGGGCGCGGATCTCGAGCAGGTCCTCCAGACCGAGGGCCGGCTCCCGCCCGCGCGCGCGGTGGCGATCGTGGAGCAGGTCGCGTCCGCGCTGGACGCCGCCCACCACGCGGGCCTCATCCACCGCGACGTGAAGCCGTCGAACGTCCTCATCGACGACGGGGTCGGCGCCCACGACTTCGTCTACCTCGTCGACTTCGGGATCACCCGCTCTGTCGGCGGCGACGAGAGCGCACCGCTCACCGGCACCCGCGTCCTCATCGGGAGCCTCGACTACATGGCCCCGGAGCGGTTCTCGGGCGAGGGCGGGCACGGGATCGACGTCTACGCGCTGGCGTGCCTCCTGTTCGAGTGCCTCACCGGGAGCAGGCCCTACCCGATCGACGAGCCCGTCGAGCTGATGACCGCGCACCTCACCTGGACCCCGCCCACGCCGTCGCGCTCGGTGCCGGGCCTGGACCCGGCGTTCGACACCCTGATCGCCTCGGGCCTGGCCAAGGACCCCGCGAAGCGGCCCGCGAGCGCGGGCGAGCTCGCCGCCGCGGCCCGGGCGGCCCTCGACGCCGGCGCCGGCCGCGCCGAGCCGTCCACCCCCACCACGGCGCAGTGGCGCCGGAGTGAGGCGGAGCTCGCCACGCCCGCCGTGCCCCGCCGGGGCGGCACCCAGCAGTCGGCCGCCTCCGCACCGATCGAGGTGCCCACCACGGTCGTGCCCGCCACGGGCGCCGGCCACGCGGCCCCCGCCGACGCCACGACGGTCCTGCGGCCGGCAGCGCGGGCGACGGGCGCCGCCCACGCCCCACCCCGGGGTCCCGGCGGCCCGCCCCGGACGGCGATGCGCCCGGGCTGGACCCCGGGGCAGCAGCCGCCGGCGGGGAGCGGGGCCCGGCGTCCGACGGGCGCGGCACCGGGAGCCGGCCGGCCGGCCGGGGCCCACGCGCCGCCGGCGCGGACGCCCGCCCCCGCGGATCCCACGTCCGACCTCCGGGTCCACCAGCCCCGTGCCGTCTCGGTGGCAGGTCCGGCCCCCGAACCGCCGCCGCCCACCGACCCGGCCCCGTCGGCCTCGCCCGAGCGGCGACGCCTCCTGCGCAAGGCGCTGTGGATCGTCCTGTCCGTCCTCCTCGTGGCGCTGGTCGTCGCGGGCGCCGTGTACGTCGCGGTGCTCCTGACGCCCGCCGCCGGCTGATCGGAGGTCTCGCGATGGACGACGTCCCGACGCCACGCCGACCCTTGCTCCGCGGTGACAGAACCCTGACCCCGAGCAGCGGGAAGGGTGGCCGCGCGGCGATGTCGAGGCGGGACGGCCCGGCCCATCCTTGGCGTCACACCGGAACGACGACAGCGAAACCGAGGAGGTCGCCATGACCATCATCTCCGCGCCCCAGCAGTACAACACCGACGACCTCTTCGTGGACCTCAACGCGATCGTCGAGCGCCACCTCTTCCTCAAGGTCGAGGGCATGAACTTCGCGGGCTCCGTGAAACTCAAGGCCGCGGCCTCGATGATCGGCGCGGCCCAGGCCGAGGGCAGGCTCAACCCCTGGTCGATCGTCGTCGAGTCGTCGTCGGGCAACCTCGGCGTCGCCCTCGCGATGGTCTGCGCGAACTACGGCTACCGCTTCGTCTGCGTCACCGACGACCGCTGCAACATGCAGACGCGCAAGCTCATCGAGGCCTTCGGCGGCGAGGTCCACGTCGTCGACAAACCCCACCCCGAGACCGGCCTGCTCGGCGCCCGCCTCGAGCACCTGGACTCCATCTGCGCGGAGAACCCCGACGCCGTCTGGCTCAACCAGTACGAGAACCCGGCCAACGCGGGAGCCCACTACGCCCAGACCGGGCCCGCGATCGCCCGGACGTTCCCCCACGTCAACGTCGTGTTCGTCGGCGCGGGCACCTGCGGGACGCTGATGGGCACGGCCCGCTGGTTCAAGCAGCACCGGCCCGACGTCAAGATCGTCGCGATCGACGTCGAGGGCTCGGTCAGCTTCGGCGGCCCGGCCGCCAACCGCCGCATCCCGGGGCTGGGCATGGGCATGACCCCGCCGGCGCTCGACCGCTCGATGATCGACGACGTCGTCATCGTCCCCGAGACCGAGACCCTGCGGATGTGCCAGCGCCTCGCGATGCGCGGGTTCCTGTTCGGCGGCTCCACCGGCACCGTCGTCGCGGGTGCCGCCGACTGGATGGGCCGGAACGGGTGGCCCGGCATGACCGCCGTGACCCTCGCGCCGGACTCCGGCGAGCGCTACCTCGAGACCGTCTACGCCCCGCTCTGGCGCGAGGAGCACTACGGCGCCCGCGCCCGCCTGACGGGTCGTCACGTCCTGCCCGACAACCTGCCCACCGCCCCGCCGGCGTCCACCGCCTGATCCCGCCCACGACAGCCCGCCCAGCCCCCACCAGACAGCTCGATCCCGACCGGAGTCACCAATGTCGTCCACGATGCACCAGCCCGCCGCCGGCAACCTCGACCTCCGTCCCGGCCGTCCCCCGATCCTGTGGACGAACCCCGGCCCCGACCCCGTCGGCTGGGCGGCGCACTTCCGCAACGACGTGCGCCAGATCGTGGCCCGCCACGGCTCGGTCATGATCCGTGGGCTCGGGGTCCGCGACCACGCGCAGACGGCCGCCGTGTTCGGCCGCCTCGCGGCGGTCGGCCTGCTCGCCGAGCGTGAGCCCTTCGCGCCCCGCACCGCGCTCGGGAACGGGCTGTACTCGTCCACCCAGTGGCCGGCGACCCAGCAGATGTGCCTGCACAACGAGCTGAGCTACCTGCCCGACCCGCCCGCCTTCATGTTCTTCGCCTGCCTGACCCCGCCGGCCTCCGGCGGTGCCACCCCGGTCGGCGACGCCTCGGCCGTGCTCCAGGCGCTGCCCCAGCCCCTGGTGGCGCGACTCGACCACGAGGGCTGGCTGCTGGTCCGCAACTACAACGACGAGATCGGCGCGTCGTGGGCCGAGGCCTTCGGCACCAGCGACCGCGGCGCCGTCGAGCACTACTGCCGGAGCCAGGGCATCGAGTTCACCTGGAACGGCGACGGCCTGAGCACCCGTCAGCGCCGCCGCGCCGTGGTGCGCCACCCCGTCGACGGACGCCCGTGCTGGTTCAACCAGGTCGCGTTCCTCAACGAGTGGACGCTCGACCCGGACATCCGCGAGTACCTCGTGGAGTCCTACGGACCCGACGGCCTGCCGTTCACCACGCGCTTCGGCAACGGCGAGCCGATCGGCGAGGACGTGGTGAACCTGATCAACAACGCGTACGCCGCCCACACCGTGAGCGAGCCGTGGCAGGCGGGCGACGTCATGGTCGTCGACAACATCCGCACCGCCCACGGCCGCGAGCCCTACCAGGGCGACCGCGAGGTGGTCGTCGGGATGGCGGACGCGATCCGCCTGGGGTGAATCGGGCCCCTCGAGGGGAGGACGCAGGCGACCTCCTCCAGCAGGGATGCTTCGGAGATCGAAGCGTTGCCGGACCCGGACGAGGTGCTCAGACCGGGCCCAGGATGCGGTCAAGGTGGTCGTTGCCGAACAGGCCGGCGGGGTCGACGTCGCGGCGCACGCGGCGGAAGTCGTCGAAGCGCGGGTAGCGCCGGGCCAGATCCGTGGCGTCGAGGTGGTGCTCCTTGCCCCAGTGGGGGCGCCCGCCCGCCGCTGCGGCGACGTCGCCGAACGCCGCGAAGTACGCCCGGTACGGCGCGCCGACGTACTGGTGGATCGCGACGTAGGCGGTGTCGCGGCCGTGGGCGGTCGAGAGCCAGACGTCGTCGGCGGCGGCGACGCGCACCTCGACGGGGAAGAGCACGGGGTGCTCCAGGCGGGACACGAGGGTGCGGAGCTCGGTGAGCACCTCACCGAGGCGCGTCCGCGGCAGCGCCCACTCCGACTCCACGAACCGGACGCGGCGCGTCGTCGTGAACACCCGGTCGGAGCGGTCGCCGTACTCGCGGGCCGAGAGCACCGCGCCGGCGACGCGGCCGAGCGGGACGGCGGTGCGGGGCAGCGCGCGCCCGACCCGGCACAGGGCCCCGAAGGCGGCGTTCTCGACGAGGTCGTACTCAACGAAGCGCCGCACCGGGTGCAGCGGCGGCGGCGCCTCGGCGGCCGGCACGCGGTGGTTGCGCTTGACCAGGGCGTGGTCGCCGTACGGGAACCAGTAGAACTCGACGTGGTCGGTGCCGGTGAGCAGGCCGTCGAGGTCGCCGAGCACCTCGTCCAGCGGCTCCGGGCGCTCGCTCGCCCGCAGCGTGAACGCGGGCACGGCCTGCAGGGTCACGTGGGTGACGACGCCCAGCGCGCCGAGCCCGACGCGGGCGGCGGCGAACAGCTCGGGGCGCTCGGCGGCGTCGGCGTGCACGGTTGTGCCGTCGGCGAGCACGAGGTCGAGCGCCGTGATCTGCGTGGCCAGCCCGCCGAGCCGGGCGCCGGTGCCGTGCGTGCCGGTGGCGACGGCCCCGGCGACGGTCTGGGCGTCGATGTCCCCGAGGTTCGCCAGCGCCAGGCCGTGCGCGTCGAGGGCGGCGTTGAGGGCCCGCAGCGTGGTGCCCGCGCGGACCCGGATGCGCCGGGTCGTCGTGTCCAGGGACTCGAGGCCCGTCCAGTGCCGCAGATCGATCGCGTGGTCGTCGGTGGCGGCGAGCGCGGTGAACGAGTGGCCGCTGCCGCGGGGCCGCAGGTGCGAGCCCCGGGCGGCGTGCACCGCGGCGACGACGTCGTCGACCGAGCGGGGGAGGTGCACGTGGGACGGGGTGGCGGCCACCGTCCCCGCCCAGTTCCGCCACGTACCGCGAGTCACCTCGGCACCGTAGCGTCGCCGGTGTGATCGACCGCTGGGATCGCGCGACCGCCGACCTCGACCCGCCCTTCGCGATCGTCGATGTCGACGCCTTCGACGCCAACCTCGACGACCTCGTCGCGCGGGCGGCGGGGCTCCCGATCCGGCTCGCCACCAAGTCCCTGCGGTGCCGCGCCCTCATCGAGCGCGCCGTCGACCGGCCGGGCGTCACGGGGCTGATGTGCTACTCGCTGCGCGAGGCGCTCTGGCACGTCGGGAACAGCACCGGCGACGACCTGCTCGTCGGCTACCCGACGGTGGACCGCGCCGCGCTGTGCGACCTCACGGGCGACGAGGACGCCCGGGCCGAGGTGACGCTCATGGTCGACTCCGTCGAGCACCTCGACCTGGTCGACGCCGCCGTGGGCGCCCGGCACCGGGAGCTGCGGGTGTGCCTCGATCTCGACGCCGCGTGGCGCCCCGTGCGCGGCGTGCACGTCGGCGCCCGCCGCTCACCCGTCCGCACCGCTGACGAGGCCGCCCGGCTCGCCCGGGCGGTCGCGGCACGTCCGGGTTTCCGACTCGTCGGGCTCATGGCCTACGAGGGCCAGATCGCCGGGGTGCCGGACGCCACCGGCTCGCGGGCCCGCGACGCGGCGGTGCGGTGGATGCAGCGACGGTCCGCCGCCGAGCTCGCCGAGCGCCGGGGCGCGGTGGTGCGGGCGGTGCGCGAGGTCGCCGACCTGGAGTTCGTCAACGGCGGCGGGAGCGGCAGCGTGGAGTCCACGCGCGCGGACCCGTCGATCACGGAGATCGCCGCGGGCTCGGCGCTGATCGGCTCCACGCTCTTCGACGGCTACACGCGCATGCACCCGCGGCCCGCGCTCGCCTACGCGCTGTCCGTGGTGCGGCGTCCCGACGACCGGACGGCCACGCTGGCCGGCGGTGGCTGGGTGGCCTCGGGGCCGGCGGCCTCCTCGCGGCTCCCGTCCCCGGTCCGCACGGACCTCGCGCTGACCGGCACCGAGGGCGCCGGGGAGGTGCAGACGCCGGTCCGGGGCCGCGACGTCCCCGCCCTCGGTGACCGTGTGTGGATGCGTCCGGCCAAGGCCGGCGAGCTCGCCGAGCACCTCACCGCGTACCACCTCGTCGTGGGCGACCGCGTCGTGCGCACCGTGCCGACCTACCGCGGCGAGGGGAAGGCCTACGGCTGATACCGCACCTGGCGCACCACGAGCTCCGGGACCGCGGTGAGGTCCGGGGCGGGGTCGTGCGCGGGGAAGTCGAACACCGCGATCATCAGCTGCATCGGGTAGTCCGGTGCCTGGTGGAGCGTCCGGGTGGGCACGCCGTCGATCGAGAGCTCGACGCGGCCGGGGCTGCGGCGTGCGGCGTAGGTGTGCCAGGCGGTGACGTCGAGGTCGCGGGGCTCGGCGACGAAGTCCTCGACGAGGTGCGGGTCGCGGAAGGCCTTGATGCCCGAGCCGACGGTGGCGTGCGTGCCGGTCACGGTGTCGCCGAACACCTCCACCAGGCAGATCTCGCCACACCGCTCCGGAGCGTCCTCCAGGCCGATGAGCCAGGCCGAGAACATCGACGACACCCCGAGACCCGCGCGGCACTCGACCGCGACGGTCCCGTCGCCCGGGGTGAGCCCGAGGACGGTGGGCTGCTCCTCGCGCACGGTCTGTCCGGGCTGGAACGGCTGCTGGCCGTCGGTGCTGCCCACCGGCCCCGACCGGTTCGCCGACTGCACGCCCGAGACACGCAGCGGCGGGTCGTGGTCGTCCGGGCACCACAGCGGCTGCTCGGGCGGGATCGTGAGGTGCAGGCCCTCGTCGTCGACCGACCACGTCGCCGCGGCGGCTTCGCGCGAGCTCCACGCCGGGAGGTAGGACGGCGTCCAGACGCCGGGGTCGAGCCCGTGGTCGAACCGCTCCTCGAACCCGGTCACCCGTCCCGCTGCTCCTCCGGGCCGCCCGGGACCCACAGCACGTCGCCGCCCGGGTTGGCCACGCGTCCGAGGATGAACAGCAGGTCGGAGAGCCGGTTGAGGTAGTGCGCGGGCAGTCTGCTGGTCCGGTCGGGATCGGCCGCGATCACGGCCCAGGTGCTGCGCTCGGCACGGCGGGTGACCACGCGCGCGATGTTCAGGTAGGCGGCCGCGGGGGTGCCGCCGGGCAGGATGAACGAGTTGAGCTTGGGCAGGTCCTCGTTGAACTCGTCGCACCAGCCCTCGAGCCGCTCGACCTGGCGCTCGGTGACGCGCAGCGGGGGGTACTCCGGGTTCTCGATCACCGGGGTGGCGAGGTCGGCGCCGACGTCGAAGAGGTCGTTCTGGATCTGGCGCAGCGGGGCGACGATCGCCTCCGGCGGCGACCCGACCGAGAGCGCGACCCCGATCGCGGCGTTCGCCTCCTCGGAGTCGGCGTAGGCCGAGAGCCTCGGGTCGGTCTTGGGCACGCGCGAGAAGTCCGACAGGCCCGTCGTCCCGTCGTCGCCGGTGCGCGTGTAGATCCGGGTCAGGTGTACGGCCACGGCGTCAGTCTAGGGACGCGGCGAGGTGCGCGGCGGCGCCGAGCACCGACGCGGCCTGGACGGCGACGAGGTCGCGCAGCGGGACCCGGGTGGCCGGCGCGCGCCCGGCGGCCTCCGCCGACCACACCGCGAAGCGCGCCGCGAGGTCGGCGCGGGCCGCGCGCACCGCGGGCCGGACGTTGCCGAGCGCGTGCTCGGCGTCGAGCGCCCGCAGGAGCATGCCGCCGTAGCGCAGCCGGGCCATGTCGACCACCTCGTCCAGCGAGGCGTGCTCGGCGACGGTCGCGGGCCGGTCGGGGTCCTGGGTGGCCCGGCGCGCCAGGTCGGTCGCGCTGCCCGCGAGGAACGGGGCGAAGAATCGGGTGGCGCGCACGAACGGCGACTCGTGTACGAGGCCGGCGAGCGCGGTGAGGGCGCCGGTGAGGGTGGTCGCGAGGTCGTCGACGGCCTCGGCGGCCCCGCGCAGCAGCGTCGCCCGGTCGTGGCCGCTCGCGGCGTCGTCGCCGAGGCGGTCGTCGCGCCAGTAGGGCACCTCGGTGACCAGCGTCAACGTGCCGTGACGGGCGGCGTAGGCGCCGGTGGAGTTCCCGCCCGCGAGGTTCTCGTGCTCCCCGGTGACCTCGAGGTGGTCGTAGGCGTCGCGGATGTCGAGCGAGCGGTAGATGCCCTCGGCGAGCAGCGGGATCCACGGGGCCTCGGGCTCGCCGCGGTGCAGACGCAGGCCGACCTCGGCGGGGACGGCCTGGAGCACCGGGTGCAGGTCGGGCTCGGGGCGGCTCAGGTAGTGGTAGACGCCGCCGACCTCGGCGTTGTGCAGCGACGCCATGAGTACCGGGCGGTGCTCGTCGACGAGCCGCATCAGGGCGAGCGTCTCGGGCAGCACCGCGTCGAACCACGCGTCCTTGTGGGCGAGCGGGAAGCTCCACTCGATCTGCTCGGTGCCCGCCTGCCGGTAGAGGTGGCGCGCGTAGTGCTCGCGGGTGAAGGGCCCGGCGAGCCAGCCCTCGTTGAGCCGCAGGCCGTCCGGGTCGATGCACGGGACGACGTGCCACGTGAGCCCGAGCCGGGCGCGCAGGCCGTCGTCCTCCGCGAGACGCCGCGCCAGGTGCAGCGCGGTGAGCCCGCCCACCGGCTCGTTCGGGTGCGGCAGGCCGATGACCAGCCCGGATGGCTCGGACGGCCCCGGCCCGCCGACGGTCAGGGCCGTCAGCGGCTCGCCCTGGCCCGACGTGCCGATCCGGCGATGGGTGACGACGCCGGGGTGCTCGGCGGCCAGCCGCGCCGACTCCGCCGCCAGCTCGTCGGCCCCGGCCAGCGCGTCGCGGGGCGGCACCGCGGCCATCTCCGCGACGAGCCAGCCGGGCAGGGGAGCGGTCACGGCCCGGAGGGTGCCAGCGTCAGCGGCTCAGCGCCCCCGCGAACTGGGGCACGGCACGGTCGAGGGCGGCCGCGGTGCCGGGCACCGAGCCCGAGGAGAACGCGTCGCTCGTGGTCTTGTCGTCGAGGACGACGAGGTGCCCGGCCTGCGCGGCCGGGGTCCGCGAGAGCACCGGGTCGGTGCGGATCGCGTCGGCGCTCGCGTTGATCGGGAAGACGACGGTGAGGTCGGAGGAGAGCAGGCCGACCTGCTCGCCGGAGAGCGGCACGTAGAACGACCCGTTCGCGCTGCCCGCGAGCGCCTCGATCTGCGGCGGGGTGGTGAACCCGAGCTCGTTCATGACGTCGACCCGCGAGTCGCCGGGGACGTAGGCGCCCCACTGACCGCCGAAGGAGGCGCCGACGCCGGCGGGCCGGCCCGCGAACCCGGGGTTCGCGGCGGTGGTGGCGCGGAACTTCTCCTCGAGCCCGGCGATCTGGCGGGCGCCCTCGTCGGGCTTGCCCAGCGCCGCCGACACCATCGTCATCTGCTGGCGCCACGTCGTCCCGTAGGAGGCGGCGAGCCCGGGCGGCGGGGAGACGGTGGGCGCGATCTGGTTGAGCGTGTCGAAGCGCTGCCGGTCGCCCGAGGAACGCGTGTCGAGGATGAGGTCGGGCCGCAGGGCGGCGACGGCCTCGTAGTCGAGCTGCGTGGTGCCGAGGATCGTCGGCGGCGTCGTGTACGGCGGCGACCAGGGGCCGACGCCGGTGCCGCCGAAGGCGAGCCAGTCCGACGCGCCGACGGGCTGGACCCCGAGGGTCAGCGCGGTCTCGGCGTCCGACCAGCCCAGCGCCACGATCCGCTGCGGTGGCTCCTCGACGGTGACCGGGCCGAACATCGTGTCGATCGTGGCGGGGTAGGCGCTGCCGACCGCCGAGCCGGCGGGGGCGCCGCCGGCGCCGGAGCCGCCGCCACCGCACGCGGCGACGGCGAGCAGGGCGAGGGCGCAGGCCGCGAGGGCGAGGCGGCGGACCACGGGGACTCCTGACGTCGGACGGGACACTTCGGACATCCGAAGGCTAGGCAACCCTAACGGGTAGGGTGCGCGCGTCGTCGGGGGTTCGCGATCGGTGGGAGGCGTGCAGCGCGGTGGTCGCGGAGGTGACGTCCCCCGGGGAGACCCGTAGCGGCGCGCGCCCGGGGTCGGCGGCGCGCGTCCTCGGGCTCGTGGGGCTCGTCGCCCTGGCCGTCGTGGTGCTGCTGATCAGCATCGGCGTCGGCTCGCGCGACATCGGCCTCGCCCAGTCCTGGTCGCTGCTCTGGGGCGGCGACGGCGGTGACGCCACCGGCACCGAGGCGGCGATCGTCCGGGACCTGCGCCTGCCCCGCGGCCTGCTCGCCCTCGCCGTCGGCGCCGCGCTGGGCCTCTCGGGCGCGGTGATGCAGGGCCTGTCGCGCAACCCCCTCGCCGACCCCGGCCTGCTCGGGGTCAACGCCGGTGCCGCGACCGCGGTGGTCGTCGCCATCGGCGCCTTCGGGGTCGGCACGGTGACCGGCTACGTGTGGTTCGCGCTGGTCGGCGCCGCGCTGGCGATGATGGCCGTGCACGTGCTCGGGGCCACCGGACGCTCGTCGGGCACCCCCGACCGGCTCGTGCTCGCCGGCGCGGCCGTCACCGCGGTGCTCATCGCCCTCGTCAACGCCGCGCTCGTGCTCTCCCCGCGCACGTTCGACTCGTTCCGCTTCTGGAACCTCGGCTCGCTGTCCGGCCGGGGCGTCGACGTGCTGCTCGCCGTGGCCCCGTTCATCGCCGTCGGCGCGGTCGCGGCGTTCGCGATGTCCCGCGCCCTCGACACCCTCGTGCTCGGCGACCGGGCCGGCACCGCCCTCGGGCTCGACGTCGGGCGCACCCGCGTCCATGCGGGCGTCGCGGCGACGGTGCTCGCCGGTGCGGCCACCGCGGCCGTCGGGCCGATCGCCTTCCTCGGGCTGGCCGTGCCGCACGCGGTGCGGTTCCTGGTCGGGCCCGCGCACCGCTGGGTGCTGCCCTACAGCGCCGTGCTCGGAGCCATCGTGCTGCTCGTCGCCGACGTCGTGGGCCGGGTGCTCGCGCCGCCCGGGGAGATCCAGGTCGGGGTCACGACGGCCGTGCTCGGCGTGCCCGTCTTCGTGGCCCTGTGCCGCCGGCGCCGGCTGGTGAGCGTGTGAGCGCGCCACCCCGGCCGCGTCCGGCCCCGCCCGTCACCGGCCGCCTCGTCCGCCTCGCCGGCGGGCGCGTCACGCTGCGCGTGGGTCCGCGGTCGGTCGCCGTCGGCGTCGTGTCGCTGCTCGTCGTCGTCGTGGGCGCCGTGGTCTCGCTGACCACCGGCGAGGCCCCGCTGAGCCTGGTCGAGGTGGGCGAGACGCTGGTGGGCCAGGGCAGCCGGTCCACCGAGTTCGTCGTGCTGACGCTGCGCCTGCCGCGCCTGCTGCTGGCGATCGGGGTGGGCGCGGCGCTGGCGGTCAGCGGCGCGGTGCTGCAGAGCCTCTCGCGCAACGTGCTCGGCAGCCCGGACGTCATCGGCTTCACCACCGGGGCCGCGACGGGCGCGCTCGTCGCCATCGTCGTGCTGGGGGCCACCACGCTCGGGACGTCGGTGGGCGCCCTGATCGGCGGCGTGGTCACCGCGCTCGTCGTCGTCGGCCTCGCCGCCGGGCGGGGGACGCAGGGCCTGCGCCTGGTGCTCATCGGCATCGGCGTCGGGGCGATGCTGCTCGCGGTGAACAGCTGGCTGATCACCCGCGCCGCCCTGCAGACCGCGGTGGACGCGCAGGCCTGGCTGCTCGGGGACCTGTCCAACCGCGGCTGGACGCAGGTGGTGGCGCTCGCCGTCGCGCTGGTGCTCCTGCTGCCGATCGTGCTCGCCGGCGCGCGCCGCCTGGCCCTGCTCGAGCTCGGCGACCGCCCGGCGGGCGGCCTCGGCGTCGACGTCACCCGCACCCGCAACGTCGCGCTGCTCGCCGCGGTCGGGCTCGCCGCCGCCGCGACCGCCGCGGCCGGCCCGATCCCGTTCCTCGCGCTCGCCGCACCCCAGATCGCCCGCCGGCTCAGCCGGTCGGCGACGCCGGTCCTCGTCCCGTCGGCGCTGCTCGGGGCGGCGATGCTCGTGGTGAGCGACCTCGCCGTGACCCGCCTCTTCGCGCCCGTCCCGCTGCCCGTGGGCGTCGCCACCGGCCTGCTCGGGGGCCTCTACCTCATCGCCCTGCTGGTCCGCATGTGGCGGGGGAGCACCACGTGACCGCACTCCAGGGAGTCTCATGACCCGCCTTCTCGCCCAGGACGTGACGCTGGGCTACGAGGGACGCACCGTCGCCACCGACCTCTCGGTGGCGATCCCGGACGACTCGTTCACCGTGATCGTCGGGCCGAACGCGTGCGGCAAGTCGACGCTGCTCGCGGCCCTCGCACGCGTCCTCGCACCGCAGGAGGGCGCGGTGGTGCTCGACGGGCACGCGATCTCGAGCTACCGGTCCAAGGAGGTCGCGCGCCGCCTCGGCCTGCTGCCGCAGACGGCCAGCGCGCCCGGCGGCATCACCGTCGGCGACCTCGTCGCCCGCGGGCGCTATCCGCACCAGCAGCTACTCAAACAGTGGTCGGACGACGACGAGAAGGCCGTCGTCGAGGCGATGACGCTCACGAACGTCGCCGACCTCGCGGACCGCGCCGTCGACGAGCTCTCCGGCGGCCAGCGCCAGCGCGTCTGGCTCGCGATGGCGCTGGCCCAGGAGACGCCGATCCTGCTGCTCGACGAGCCGACGACCTACCTCGACATCTCCCACCAGGTCGACGTGCTGGAGCTCTTGGCCCGCCTGCACGACGAGTCCGGGCGCACCCTCGTCGCGGTGCTCCACGACCTCAACCAGGCCGCGCGCTACGCGACCCACCTGATCGCGCTGCGCCCGGGCGGGGTGGTGGCCGCGAGCGGGCCGCCGGCCGAGGTGCTCACCGAGGAGCTCGTCACCGACGTCTACGGCCTCGCGTGTCGGGTGGTGCCGGACCCGGAGACCGGCACCCCGATGGTCGTCCCGCGGCGTCCGCTGCGCGGCCCGGCGTCGGAGAAGGGGGCCCGCACCGGCGCCGCCGACGGCGCCCTCCGGGCCGACGGGTAGCGTCCTGCCGCGATGAACGAGCACTTCGTGGTGCGCGGCTCAGGCCCGCTGTCCGGGGCCGTCGACGTCGTCGGCGCCAAGAACAGCGTGCTCAAGCTCATGGCGGCGGCGTTGCTGGCCGAGGGCCGGACGATCCTGACGAACTGTCCCGAGATCCTCGACGTGCCGCTGATGGCCGACGTCCTGCGCAGCCTCGGCTGCACGGTCGACGTCGACGGCGCCACCGTGACGATCGACGTGCCGGCCGACCTGACCTCCGAGGCCGACTACCGCTCGGTCTCGCGGCTGCGGGCCTCGGTGTGCGTGCTCGGGCCGCTCGTCGCCCGTTGCCGCCGCGCGGTGGTGCCCCTGCCGGGGGGCGACGCCATCGGCTCGCGGCCCCTCGACATGCACCAGGCGGGCCTGCGCCTGCTCGGGGCGTCCAGCGAGATCTCGCACGGCTGTGTGGTCGCGGACGCCGAGACGCTGCGCGGCGCCCAGATCTGGCTCGACTTCCCCAGCGTCGGGGCCACCGAGAACATCCTCATGGCCGCCGTCTTCGCCGACGGCACGACGGTGATCGACAACGCCGCGCGCGAGCCCGAGATCGTCGACCTCGTGACGATGCTCCAGCAGATGGGCGCCAAGATCGAGGGCGGCGGCACGTCGACGCTCACCGTCCACGGCGGCGGGGCGCTCACGCCCACGAACCACCGGGTGATCGGCGACCGCATCGTCGGCGCGACCTGGGGCTTCGCCGCCGCCATGGCCGGCGGGGACGTCACCGTGCGCGGCGTCGACCCCCACCACCTCGACCTCGTGCTCGACCGCCTCGCCCAGGCGGGCGCCGAGGTCAGCGCGCAGGACGAGGGCTTCCGGGTCGTCATGGAGAGCCGTCCGCGCTCGGTGGACTGGGTGACGCTGCCCTACCCGGGCTTCGCCACCGACCTCCAGCCCATGGCGATCGCGCTCTCCGCGATCTCCGAGGGCACCTCGATGATCACCGAGAACGTGTTCGAGGGCCGGTTCCGGTTCGTCGAGGAGATGGTCCGGCTCGGCGCCGACGCCCGCACCGACGGCCACCACGCCGTCGTCCGCGGCGTGCGGCGGCTCTCGTCGGCACCGGTCTGGGCGTCCGACATCCGCGCGGGCGCCGGGCTCGTGCTCGCCGGGCTGTGCGCCGACGGGGAGACCGAGGTCTGGGACGTCGCCCACATCGACCGCGGCTACCCGCTGTTCGTCGAGAACCTCGCCGCCCTCGGCGGCGCCATTCACCGGGTGGTCGCGCCGCCGGTGCGCTGATCCCTCACAGGGCGTGCAGCACCAGGCGGGCGTCGTTCGCGTCGCGGGGGAAGGCCAGCAGGGCCCAGCCGTCCTCGCGGTGGCTGACCGTCACCCGCACCTTCTCGCGGGCCAGCTTGCCGACGAGCACGTCGGCGGCCTCGCGGGTGGGCACCACGGCGACGGTCTCGAGCAGGCCGAGGTCGCCGTTCTCGTCGGGCAGCGCGCCCTGGGGGCCCCGGCCGAACGTCCAGCGCAGCAGCCCGGCGATGAAGATCATGAGCGAGATCGCCATCAGGATCTCGCCGATCGAGCCGATCATGTGTGTCTCCTCCGGACCCGACCATCCTGACCGATCCTGTGGCTGACGGCATCCCGTGGGCCGCCCCGCGGGCCGGACCCGTCGGTAACATCAGCGGGTCATCTGCCAGGTGACGCGATGCTGCCAGGTGACACGATGAGGAGGTCCCACGTGCCCTACCCCAGCGACGACGCCCGCGACCGGCCCTGGGTCATGCGGACCTACGCCGGCCACTCGTCGGCGCGCGCGTCGAACGAGCTCTACCGGCGCAACCTGGAGAAGGGGCAGACCGGCCTGTCGGTCGCGTTCGACCTGCCCACGCAGACCGGGTATGACCCCGACGCCGAGCTGGCCAAGGGCGAGGTCGGCAAGGTCGGCGTGCCCGTGTCGCACATCGGGGACATGCGGGCGCTGTTCGACCGCATCCCGCTCGACGAGGCCAACACCTCGATGACGATCAACGCCACGGCGATGTGGATGCTCGCGCTCTACGTCACCGTCGCCGACGAGCAGGGTGCCGACCGCGCGAAGCTCGCGGGCACCACCCAGAACGACATCGTCAAGGAGTACCTCTCGCGGGGGACCTACGCGTTCCCGCCCGGGCCGAGCGTCCGGCTGATCACCGACATGATCGCCTGGACGTACACGAACGTCCCCAAGTGGAACCCGATCAACATCTGCAGCTACCACCTGCAGGAGGCGGGGGCGACGCCGACGCAGGAGGTCGCCTACACGCTGTCGACCGCGATCGCGGTGCTCGACGCCGTCCGCGACTCGGGCCAGGTGCCCGAGGACGACTTCGGCCAGGTCGTCGGGCGCATCTCGTTCTTCGTCAACGCGGGCCTGCACTTCATCGAGGAGATCGCCAAGCTGCGGGCGTTCTCGCAGCTCTGGGACGAGCTGTGCCGCGAGCGCTACGGCGTCGAGGACGCCAAGATGCGGCGCTTCCGCTACGGCGTGCAGGTCAACTCGCTGGGGCTCACCGAGGCGCAGCCGGAGAACAACGTCCAGCGCATCGTGCTGGAGATGCTCGCGGTGACGCTGTCGAAGGACGCCCGGGCCCGCGCGGTGCAGCTGCCGGCGTGGAACGAGGCGCTGGGCCTGCCGCGCCCGTGGGACCAGCAGTGGGCGCTGCGGATGCAGCAGGTGCTGGCCTACGAGACCGACCTGCTCGACCACGACGACATCTTCGCGGGCTCGCACGTCATGGAGGCCAAGACGGCCGCCATCGCCGAGGGGGCGCGCGCCGAGATGGAGAAGGTCGCCGAGATGGGCGGCGCCGTGCCCGCCGTCGACTCCGGCTACATGAAGTCGCAGCTCGTCTCGTCGCTGGCGCAGCGGCGGATGCGCCTGGAGTCCGGCGAGGACGTGGTGGTGGGCGTCAACAAGTTCACCTCCACCGAGCCCAGCCCGCTGCAGGCCGAAGGCGCCGAGGCGATCTTCACCGTCGACAAGTCGGTGGAGGACGAGGCCGCGAAGGCCGTGCAGGAGTGGCGCTCGGGCCGCGACCAGGTCGACGCCGACGCCGCGCTCGACCGCCTGCGCGAGGCCGCGACCACCGACGAGAACCTCATGGAGGCGACGCTCGCGTGCGCCCGGGCCGGGGTCACCACCGGCGAGTGGGCCGGGGCGCTGCGCGACGTCTTCGGCTCCTACCGGGCGCCCACCGGGGTGTCCGCAGCGTCCTCGGGCGCCGGCGAGGCGCCCGAGGACCTGGCCGCGGTGCGCGCCCGCGTCAAGGCGACCGCCGAGGAGATGGGCACGGCGTCGCTGCGCATGCTCGTCGGCAAGCCGGGCCTCGACGGGCACTCCAACGGCGCCGAGCAGATCGCCGTGCGCGCCCGCGACGCCGGCTTCGAGGTGATCTACCAGGGCATCCGCCTCACGCCCGCCGAGATCGTCGCGGCGGCCGTGCAGGAGGGCGTGCACGTCGTGGGCCTGTCGGTGCTGTCGGGCTCGCACCTCGAGGTCGTCCCCGCCGTGCTCGACGGGCTGGCCCGCGCGGGCGCCGAGGACATCCCGGTGGTCGTCGGCGGCATCATCCCGCCGAAGGACGCCGAGCAGCTCCAGCGCCTCGGCGTGCACCGCGTCGTGACGCCGAAGTCCTACTCGCTGACCGGGATCATGGGCGAGTTCGTCGACGTGATCCGCGAGGCGCACGGGCTGGACGCGCCGGCGGCCGTGTGAGCCGACGCGTCCCCGCCCGAGGTCACCCGGGCACGCGGTCCAGGAAGCCGTGGACGCGCTCGAGACGCCCGTCCTCGGCCACCTCGGCGACGTCGAACCCGATCACGACGGGCTCGGCGTCCTTGCTGCCCGCCGGGCCCAGGTGCCAGGTGAAGCGGACGACGTCGTGGTGGGCGTCGAGCACCTCGCCGGGGGTGAAGGTCAGGCCGGCGAACTGCTCCTGGGCGCCCGCGATCAGGGCGTCGACGCCGTCGTGGCCCCGGACGTCGGCCATCGGGTCGACGTAGCGGGCGTCGGGCGTGAACGCCGCGGCGATCGCCTTGCGGCGCGCGGTGGGGTCGGTGGCGTTCCAGGCGGCGAGATAGCGCTGGACGAGGGCGGCGTTGTCGGTCATGGGGTCCTCCTCGGTGCGTCGTGCTGACGAGGAGAACCCTGACCGCGGGGCGGTAGGCGGGTCGATGACCTCGTGGGTCATGGACGATCAGCGCCCGGTCCCGCGAGGCTCCCCGCCATGAGCGACGACCTGATCGCGTCCATGCCCTTCGCCGCCGGGCTCGGGATCCGGCTGGAGACCGCCGGCGCCCACGAGACCGTCGCGGTCCTGCCCTGGTCCGACGCGCACACCACCGTCGGCGGCCTGCTGCACGGCGGCGCGCTGATGACCCTGGCCGACACCGCGGGCGCCGTCTGCGCGTTCCTCGGGCTGCCGGCGGGGGCGCGGACGGCGACGACGCAGTCGGGCACGCACCTGCTGCGGGCGGTGTCTGGCTCCTCGGGCTCCTCGGGTGGCGAGGTCCGGGCGACGGCCCGTCCCGTGCACTCCGGGCGCTCCCAGATCGTCGTGCAGACCGACGTCACCGACGACCGGGGCCGCCTCGTCGCGCGGACGACCCAGACGCAGGCCGTGCTGCCGGCCTGACCCCGGCCTTCCGGAGACCGGAAACGCTGCCCTGCGCGTGGTGTGGCCCGGGCCACGATCCGCGGCGACCGATCCCGGCGATCTCGGAGGACCGATGCCGCGCCCCACCCTGCTCCTCGTCCACGGCGCCTGGCACGGCTCCTGGTTCTGGGAGCCGCTGATCTCCGAGCTCGGGGAGTTCGACGTGCGCACCGTCGACCTGCCCAGCTGCACTGGGGGCCCCGACGAGCTGGGCGGCCTGGAGGACGACGCGGAGACGGTGCGGGCGGCGGTCGCGGGCATCGACGGCCCGGTCGTCGTGGTCGCGCACTCCTACGGCGGGCTGCCGGTGTCGGAGGGAGTCCCTGGTCCAGCGGGCGGGCAGGTCACGCACCTCGTCTACCTCTGCGCGTTCATGCTGGACGCGGGGGAGTCGTTGCTGGCCGCGGCCGGCGGCACCCCGCCGCCGTGGTGGGAGGTGCACGAGCGGCACATCGTCGCGAGGACCCCCGAAGCCGTCTTCTACAACGACCTGGATCCCGCCACCGCGGCGTCGGCGGCCGGGCGGCTCGGGCTGCTGAGCCGGGCCGCCACCGAGACGCCGCTGACGCGGGCCGCCTGGCACGACATCCCGAGCACCTACGTCGTCTGCGACCGCGACGCGGCGATCCCGTCGTTCGCGCAGGAGGCGATGGCCCAGCGGGCCGGCGCCGTCGTGCACCTCAACGCCGGGCACTCCGCGGCGATGTCGCGCCCGCAGGAGGTGGCGTCGGTGGTGCGCGGGGTGGCGACCTGAGCCGCCGTCAGCTCTCCTCCTCGTCGTCCTTCGCGGCGCCGCGCTTCTTGAGGAAGCCGAAGCCGGGGATGCCGTCGATGGCCTGACGCAGGTCCTTCGTGACGTCGAGCAGCTCGTGGAGGTCCGGTCCGACGCGGTCGAGGGTCGCGAGGATCGGCATGATGTCGGTGACCATGTGCTCGGTGAACTGGGGCATCTCGTCGACGAGCTTGATCAGCGCGTCGACCTCCTCCGGGCTGAGCTCGTCGACGAACCGGCCCGCGAGCGGCGCGGCCCGCTCGAGCATCGGCTGGTAGAGCCCGAGCAGCTCCTGCGCCGACCGGCTCGTCTCCCCGGCGCCCTCGACGATCCCGCGTGCGCCGTCGGTGATCTCCTTGGCGTCGCCGACCACGCCCTCGGCGCCGGACGTGATGGACCGGGCGGACTCCACGACCTCGTTCGCGCCGCTGGTGATCGAGCGGGCGGAGGTGACGACCTCGTCGGCGCCGCTGGTGATCGAGCGGGCGGAGGTGACGACCTCCTCGGCGCCGCCGGTGATGCGACGGGCCGACTCGACGACGTCGTCGGCGCCCAGCGTGATCTTGCGGGCGCTGCCGACGACCTCCTCGGCCCCGGACGTGATCGACCGGGCGCTGCCCACGACCTCCTCGGCGCCCGCGGTGATCGAGCGGGCGGAGCCGACGACCTCCTCGGCGCCCGCGGTGATCGAGCGGGCGCTGCCCACGACCTCCTCGGCACCGGACGTGATGGACCGGGCGCTCCCGACCACCTCGTTCGCGCCCTCGGTGATCCGCCGGGCCTCGCCGAGGACGCCGTCGACGCGCTCCATGACGCCGTCGACCCGGACCACGATCCCGTCGGCGCGGTCGACCAGCCCGTCGACGCGGTCGGCCAGCGTGCCGAGCACGTCCACCAGCCGCGTCACCTCGTCGAGCAGCGCCTCCACCCGCCCCGGCAGCCGCGCGCCGACGTCGACGACCTCGCCGACCCAGCCGAGCACCGATCGTCCGGTGTCCACCACCTCGCCCGGGGAGGGCACCGCCAGCGGACCGATCCGCACCAACGCCATGCCCCCACTCTGCCCGCGCCTGCGGTCGATCACGCCGAAGCCGCTCGCGAGGATGTGGATTTCCTGGCGTCCAGTGCCAGCGTGGACGCAGGGCTTGCATGGCGGTGCTAGAGCGAACGGAGCAGCAGGAGGGCGTAGGCGGCGAGGGTCTGGGCGTCGGTGATCTCGCCGTCGCGGGCCCGGCGCTCGAACTCGGTGCGGGCGACCCAGGCGAAGCGCATGTCGGCCTCGGTGTCCTCGCGAGCCGGCTCGCCGGCGGTGAGGTCGGTGGCGAGGTAGGCCCGCCCGCGCTGGGACGACAGCCCGGGAGCGACGTCGAGCAGGCCCAGATACGTCCAGGCGGCCGCGGTCAGGCCTGTCTCCTCGCGGAGCTCACGGGCGGCGAGCTCCGCCGCGGGCATCTCCGCGCGGTCGGGGGCGGTGCCCTGCGGGAACTCCCAGCGCCGCAGACCCAGCGGGTAGCGGTACTGCTCGACCATGGCCAGCCGGTCCCCGTCGAGGGCCACGACCAGCGCGTAGTCGGGCTTGTCCACCACCCCGTAGACGCCCTCGGCGCCGTCGGGACGGCGGAAGGTGTCCTCGCGCAGGGTCATCCAGGGGTTGGCGTAGACCTCGCGGGTGCTCGTCGTGACGGGGTGCTCCACACCCCGGGATGATCCACGTCGGCCGTCTCCTAGTGTTCGGGTCGTGCGCCTCGTCATCGCCCGATGCACGGTCGACTACGACGGCCGCCTCACCGCCCACCTGCCGAGCGCGCTGCGGCTGCTGCTCGTCAAGGCCGACGGGTCGGTCAGCGTCCACGCCGACGACCGCGCCTACAAGCCGCTGAACTGGATGAGCCCGCCGTGCTGGCTCACGGAAGCTCCCGGCGTCTGGACCGTCAAGAACAAGGCCGACGAGACGCTGACGATCACCCTCGAGGAGATCCAGCACGACTCGTCCCACGAGCTCGGCGTCGACCCGGGGCTGGTCAAGGACGGCGTCGAGGCGCACCTCCAGCAGCTGCTCGCCCAGCACGTCACGACGCTGGGGGACGGGTGGACGCTGGTCCGGCGCGAGTACCCCACCGCGATCGGTCCGGTCGACCTGCTCTGCCGCGACGCCGACGGCGGGTCCGTCGCCGTGGAGATCAAGCGCCGCGGCGAGATCGACGGCGTGGAGCAGCTGACCCGCTACCTCGAGCTGCTCAACCGCGACCCGCTGCTCGCCCCGGTGGCCGGCATCTTCGCGGCGCAGCAGATCAAGCCGCAGGCCAAGGTGCTCGCGAACGACCGCGGCATCCGCTGCGTCACGCTCGACTACGACGCCCTGCGCGGGGCCGTCGTGGACGAGTTCCGGCTGTTCTGACGCCCGTGGGTGGCCGTCTCTCGCGCGCGCTCGCCCGGCGCGTAGGACGGGGCCGTCTGCGCGAGCACCTGCCCGCCGAGGTCGACGGCGAGTGCATCTTCTGCCGCATCGTCGACGGGCGCGGCGAGGCGAGCGTCGTGGCGTCCTCCGACCGTGCCGTCGCGTTCCTGGACCTGCAGCCCCTCGTCCCGGGCCACGTGCTCGTCGTGCCGCGGGCGCACGCCGCGCACCTCGCCGACGTCGAGGACGTCGACGGCGCCGCGATGTGGTCGCTCGCGGCGCGCGTGGCCGCGGGTCTGCGGGCGGCGGGCCTCGCCGACGGCGTCAACCTCCTGCTGGCCGACGGCGCGGTCGCCTGGCAGACGGTGTGGCACGTCCACCTGCACGTCATCCCGCGCCGGCGCGGTGACGGGCTGCGCCTCCTGGCCGCCTGGACCCGTCCGGAGCGGGCACGCCTCGACGCCACCGCGGAGCGGATCCGCGCCACCCTGACCTGAGCGCGGATCGAGTGCGTGGCCCTATCGGCGTGCTCCCCCTGATCGGACACAGCTGGGTGTCTGCGACGGCACTCCGCGGACATGGCTCAAACGGTCGCGCCTGACGGCTACCGGTGCGTAGATTCGCGCCATGACGAGCACCCGCGACGCGGTGTCGGTCCCCGCGAGCGAGCAGCCGGACACCTTCGACTCCCTGGATCCCCGCAACGGCCAGGTGATCGCCAGCTACCCGCGACACACGCCCGAGCAGGTCGGCGAGGTCGTCGCGCGGGCGCGGCGGGCGTCGCGGTGGTGGACCGACCTGGGGTTCGACGGCCGGGCCCGCAAGCTCGCGGCCTGGCGCCAGCTGCTCGACCGCCGGCGCGACGAGCTCGCCGCCGTGGTCAGCCGGGAGACCGGCAAGCCGCTCGACGACGCCCGGATCGAGGGCATCCTCGCGCTCGACCACCTGCACTGGGCGGCCAAGAACGCCGCCAAGGTGCTCGGCCCGCGCAACGCGGCGGCCGGCCTGCTGATGGTCAACCACAAGGCCAGCGTCGAGTACCCGCCGATGGGCGTCGTCGGCGTGCTCGGCCCTTGGAACTACCCCGTCTTCACGCCGATGGGCTCGATCGTCTACGCGCTGGCCGCGGGCAACACCGTGGTGTTCAAGCCCAGCGAGCTCACCCCGGGCGTCGGGAAGTGGCTGGTCGACAGCTTCGCCGAGGCCGTCGGCGAGGACGCGGTGTTCCAGCTGATCACCGGTGAGGGCGAGACCGGGGCCGCGCTGTGCCGCGCCGGCGTCGACAAGCTCGCGTTCACCGGGTCGACGGCCACCGCGAAGAAGGTCATGGCCACCTGCGCCGAGACGCTGACGCCGGTGCTCGTCGAGTGCGGCGGCAAGGACGCCCTGCTCGTGGACGTCGACGCCGACCTCGACGACGCGGCTGCGGCCGTCGTGTGGGGCGCGATGTCCAACGCCGGCCAGACCTGCGTCGGCGTCGAGCGGGTCTACGTCGTCGACGCGGTGGCCGAGGACCTCCTCGACCGGGTCGCCGCCCGCGCCGCCACCATCGCGCCCGGCGGGGCCCCCGACGCCCACTACGGGCCGATCACCATGCCCTCGCAGCTCGGCGTCATCTCCGGCCAGATCGACGACGCGCTGTCCCGGGGTGGGCGGGCCGTAGTTGGCGGGCGCGACTCCGTGCGCGCGCCCTACGTCGAGCCCGTGGTGCTCGCCGACGTCCCCGAGGACTCCTCCGCGGTCACCGACGAGACCTTCGGTCCCACCGTGGTCGTCAACCGCGTCCGGGACATCGACGAGGCCGTCGACCGCGCCAACGCCTCGCGCTACGGCCTCGGCGCCTCGGTGTTCGCCAAGTCCCGCGGCCACGAGATCGCCCGCCGGCTGCGCGCCGGCATGGTGTCGGTGAACGGGGTCATCGCCTTCGCGGGCATCCCGTCGCTGCCCTTCGGGGGCGTCGGCGACTCCGGCTTCGGGCGCATCCACGGCGTCGACGGGCTGCGCGAGTTCACCCGCCCGCTCGCGATCTCCGAGCGCCGCTTCCGCAGCGTCAACGTCATGACCTTCGACCGCCCGGGCTGGGTCGTGAAGGTCCTCGCCGGGCTGGTCAGCGTGCTGTACGGCCGGCGGCGCTGACGGGCCGCTCCCGCCTGCACGTCCTCGTCCTCCGCACTCCACGGACGGGTGCCTGAGTGGAACACCGGGTGTCCGAGTAGCGATGCTTGTCCGGAGACGGTCGAACGGCCGCCCCGGAGAGGACCGCGATGCCCGGCGAGCACACCCTCGGCAACCTCGTCGACCGCACCGTCCTCCACGACGACCAGCCCTGGTCGCGCCCCGGGCCGGTCGACCCGGAGCCGGTCGCCGGGACGCCCCACGGGCTCGCCCTCCTCCCGGCCGCCGCGGCGCTGGTCGGCGGGAAGCTGCGGGGACGGGACAGGTGAGCGCACCGGCGGGCGAGGGATCGCCCCAGCGGTGGCTGGTCCTCGTCGCGATGACCGGCTCGCTGTCGATGATCATGCTCGACCAGACGGTGGTGTCGGTCGCGCTGCCGACGATGGGGCGCGACCTGTCGCTGGACGCCGCCGGCCAGCAGTGGGTGGTCAACGCCTACGTGCTCGCCCTGGCGGCCCTGGTCGCCCTCGGGGGCAAGGCCGCCGACCTCCTCGGGCCGCGGCGCGCGTTCCGGTCCGGCGTGACCCTGTTCTTCCTCGCCTCGGTGGGCTGCGGGCTGGCTCCGGCGGGGGAGTTCGGCGAGGCGACGATCCTCGCCTGCCGCACGCTGCAGGGGGCCGGCGCGGCGCTGATGGTGCCGGTGTCGGGCGCGATCGTCATCGCCTCGTTCGGCCCGCGGGAGCGCGGGCGGGCCATGGCGATCTTCGCCGGCATCAGTCAGATCTTCGTGGCGCTCGGACCGCTCATCGGCGGGCTCCTCACGGAGTACGTGTCCTGGCGCGCGGTGTTCTTCCTCAACGTCCCGGTCGGGATCACGACGCTCGTGCTCGTCGCGATCGCGCCGGTCCCCGGCGCCCGCGTCGCGGGCACCCGCATCCAGCCCCTCGACGTGGTGCTCGTGGTGGCGGGCCTGGCGGCGACGACGTTCGGGATCCAGCTCGCGGGCACCGACGGCCTCTCCTCGCCGCTGGTCCTGGCCCTGCTCGTCGGCGGGCTCGCGGCGACGGCCTGGTTCGTCGTGCGCCAGGTGCGTGCGACCGACCCGCTGATCCACGTCCGGCTGTTCACCGACCGCGCCTTCACCGGTGACGCCGCCGTCATGGGGTTCGTGCAGTTCGGGCTGCTCGGCCTGGTGCTCTACAGCTCGATCTACCTGCAGGAACTGCTCGGCTTCGGGCCCATGGCGGCCGGGCTCGCCGTCCTGCCGCTGATCCTGCCGCTGACCGTGGCCGCCCAGCTCGGGGGACGCTGGTTCGACCGCGCAGGCGTCCGCGGCCCGGTGATCACCGGGCTCGTCCTCTGCGCGGTCGGGACCGTCCTCTGGCTGCTCGCGCTGCCGGGCCTCGACTACGCCCTCCAGACGCCCGGGATGGCCCTGGTCGGCGTGGGCCTCGGGCTGACGCTGTCCCCGACCAACACCGACGCGCTCGCCCGCGTCGGCGTGGGCGAGCGCACCCAGGCCAGCGGGGTGGTCCAGACCGTGCGCCAGCTCGGCGGCACGCTCGGCATCGCGGTCATCGGCGCCGTGGTGATCGCGGCGGACGGGGAGACACCGGGGCAGACCGCCGCGCCCTCCGGGATCGCCGCCGGGTTCTGGGTCGCGGCGGTCGCGTTCGCGCTCGCCGCGCTGGTCGGGGCCACCCTGCTGGCCCGGCGCGACACATCCGTCCCTACCGGAACGGTCAAGCTACCCGCGAGTAGAGACCCATCCCTCGGGTCGGGGTGAGACGCCCCCACGCATGGCAGGATCGCGCCCGGCAACGGTCGTCGGCAGGAAGGTCTGACGTGGCGCGCGAATTCGCCCGGGTGGGAGTGGTCGGTCTCGGCACCATGGGGGCGGGCATCGTCGAGGTGTTCGCCCGCGCGGGGATCGAGGTGGTCGCCGTCGAGGTCGAGGCCGCCGCCGCGGACCGCGGCCGCGAGACCCTCGAGGCCTCGACCCAGCGGGCCGTGGACCGCTCCAAGCTCGCCGTCGAGGACCGCGAGGCGCTGCTCTCCCGCGTGCGCGTCACCACCAACCTCGACGACCTCGCCGACGCCGACCTCGTGGTCGAGGCCGTCCCCGAGCGCCTCGAGCTCAAGGCCGAGGTGTTCGGCGCGCTGGACAAGGTGTGCGGCCCGGAGACGATCTTCGCGTCGAACACCTCGTCGCTGTCGATCACCGAGCTGTCGGTGCGCACCGAGCGCCCGTCGCAGGTCGTCGGCATGCACTTCTTCAACCCCGCGCCGGTGCAGAAGCTGGTCGAGGTGGTGCGCACGGTCGTCACCGACCCCGAGGTGCTCTCCGAGGTCACCGAGCTGGCGGTCCGGCTGGGCAAGAGCCCGGTGGTGTGCGGCGACCGCGCAGGCTTCATCGCCAACAACCTGCTCTTCACCTACCTCAACCAGGCCGTGGGCATGTTCGAGGCCCACTACGCCGGGCGCGAGGACCTCGACGCGGCCATGCGCTTCGGCTGCGGCTACCCGATGGGCCCGCTCGCGCTGATGGACCTCATCGGCCTCGACACGGCCTACGAGATCCTCGACACGATGTACAAGCAGTCGCGCAACCAGCGCCACGCGCCGGCCCCGATCCTCAAGCAGATGATCACCGCCGGCCTGCTGGGCCGGAAGTCCGGGCGCGGCTTCTACACCTACGCCGCCCCCGGGTCGCACGATGTCGTCGCGGACTCGCTGACCCCGCCCCCGCCCGGCCAGGAGCCCGGCGACCAGCGCACGATCTCGACGGTCGGCGTCGTCGGCACCGGCACGATGGCCACCGGCATCGCCGAGGTGTTCGCCAAGGCCGGCTACGACGTCGTCGTCCGCGCGCGTACCGAGGCCAAGGGCGAGGGCGTCGTCGCCGGCATCCGCAAGTCGCTGGACAAGGCCGTGGTCAAGGGCAAGCTCAGCGAGTCCGCCCGCGACGAGACCCTCGCCCGCGTCCGCCCGACGACGACGTTCGACGACCTCGCCGGCTGCGACCTCGTCGTCGAGGCCGTCGCCGAGGACCTCGAGGTCAAGCAGGCCGTCTTCGGTGCCCTCGACGACGTCTGCAAGCCCGGCGCCATCCTCGCCACCACCACCTCGTCGCTGCCGGTGGTCGAGTGCGCGGCGGCCACGCAGCGCCCCGACGACGTCATCGGGATGCACTTCTTCAACCCGGCGTCGGTGATGAAGCTGGTCGAGATCGTCAGCCCGATCACGACCTCGCCGGACGTGACGTCGACCGTGCGAGCGGTCACCGCGAAGATCGGCAAGCACCCGGTGCTCTGCGGCGACCGCGCCGGCTTCATCGTCAACGCGCTGCTCTTCCCGTACCTCAACGACGCGACGGCGATGCTCGAGGCGAACTACGCCACCGCCGACGACATCGACTCGGCCATGAAGAACGGCTGCGGCCTGCCGATGGGCCCGTTCGCGCTGCTCGACGTCGTGGGCCTCGACGTGTCGCTCGCGATCGAGCGGTCGCTCTACCTGGAGTTCCGCGTGCCCGGGTTCGCCCCGGCGCCGCTGCTCGAGCACCTCGTCACCGCCGGCCGCCTGGGTCGCAAGACCGGCCAGGGCTTCCGGGACTACCAGAAGAAGTAGGTCTCCCGCGCCCGATGGCCCGCCGCTCGCGTCGCCACCCCGCCCGCCCCGCACCGGCACCTCCGCCGCTGCGGGGCGGCTGGGTGCGCGAGGAGGACGGCTGGCGGGTGCGCTCGATCAGCGGGACGGCCGCCACCAAGACCTACCGCTGTCCGGGCTGCCACCAGGAGATCGTGCCCGGGACGCCGCACGTGGTGGCCTGGCCCGCCGACGAGGTCGAGGACGACGACAACGTCGAGCGCCGGCACTGGCACACCGGCTGCTGGCGCCGGGAGCGCGGGCGGTCCGGCTAGCTAGCGCGAGGGCGCGCCGGTGCGCTGCTCGGGCGCCTGGGCGCCGCCGAGGTCGCCGCCGTGCCCGTTGCCGGCCTCGCCGTGCGGGGTCGGTGAGGGACGCGAGGCGGGCGCCGGCGGGTCGGGCAGGACCGGGCGCTGCTCGGTGGCACCCTCGTCCGGGAACGTGTCGACGGTGGGCAGGGCACCCAGCGCCGCGCGCAGCGTGGCCAGCTGCCCGCCCACGCGGTCACGCAGGCGCCGCATCTCGGCGACCTCAGCGTCGGCCTCGCGCAGCCGGCGGCGGGCCTCCTCGGCGGCGTCCTGCACGTACTTCTCGGCGCGCTCCTTCGAGACCTGCTCGTCGGCCTCGAGCTGGCGCATCGCCTCGCGGCGACGGGCGGCCATGGCCACCGAGAAGTCGGTCTCGACCTGCTCGCGGGTCGCCCGGCCCTCGGCGTCGAGGCGGTCGCGCTCCTGCTCGGACTCGGTGCGCAGACGCGCGGCCTCGGCCCGCGCCCCGTCCATGAGCACGCGGTGCTCGTCCTCCATCGCCCGGCGGCGCCGGTCGTTGTCGGCGAGGCCCTCGTCGTAGCGGGTGCGCGCCCGCTCGGCGTCCGCCTCGGCGCGCTCGTGCAGCTCACGGGCCTGCCGGCGGGCCTCGTCGAGCGTGCCGCGGGCCTGCTCCTCGGCCTCCTGCACCGTGGCGCGGGCCTGCTCCTCGGCCTGCTCGACCGTGCGGCGGGCGCGGTCCTCGGCGCCGGCGACGACCGTGCGCGCGTGCTCGTCCGCCTCGCCGGTCTTGCGGCGGGCGTACTCGTCGGCGTCCGCCCGGACGCTACGCGCCGCCTCGGCGGCGTCGTCGCGCATCGCGCGGGTCTCGTCCTGGGCCAGGCGCAACATGCGCTGGAGGCGCTCCGAGAGCCCCTCCATGGTGTCCGGCGGCGCGGAGAGCCGGTCGACCTGGGCCCGCAGGTCCTCCACGTACGCGCGGTGGTGGTCCAGCGCGCGGGCGAGCTCGGTGGCCTGGGCCACCGCGGCGTCGCGGTCGGCGGTGAGGATCCGCAGGTCGGCCTCGACGCGGTCGAGGTGCTCCTCGACCTGGCCGCGGTCGTATCCGCGGCGCACGACGTCGAAGCCGGTCCCCAGCGGCAACAGCTCGTGCTCGTCGGACGGCATGCGAGTCACGGTACCGGCGGCGCGGGGGCCGCTCCACGGACGGGTGAGCCCGAACGGATGGTCCTCACTCCCCGCGGAAGCGGTTGATGGAGGACTCGTGCTGCGCGCGCTTCTCGGTGTCCGTGACGCCGAGACCCTCCTCCGGGGCGAGGCAGAGGACGCCGACCTTGCCCTGGTGGTTGTTGTGGTGGACGTCGTTGGCCGCCTCGCCGGTCTCCTCCAGCGCGTAGGTCTTCGACACCGTCGGGTGGATCTTCCCCTGGGCCACCAGGCGGTTCGCCAGGTAGGCCTCCTTGTAGTTCGCGAAGTGCGACCCGATGATCCGCTTGAGGTTCATCCACAGGTAGCGGTTGTCGTACTGGTGCATGAAGCCCGACGTGGAGGCGCAGGTGACGATCGTGCCGCCGCGCTTGGCCACGTAGACCGAGGCGCCGAAGGTCTCGCGGCCCGGGTGCTCGAACACGATGTCGGGGTCGTCGCCACCGGTCAGCTCACGGATCTTCGAGCCGAACCGCTTCCACTCCCGCGGGTCCTGGGTCTCGGGGTCCGACCAGAACTTGTAGCCCTCGGCGGAGCGGTCGATGATCAGCTCGGCGCCCATCTTGCGGCAGAGCTCGGCCTTCTCGGGCGAGGAGACGACGCAGACCGGGGTCGCGCCGCCGTTGAGCGCGAACTGGGTGGCGTAGGAGCCGAGACCGCCCGACGCGCCCCAGATCAGGACGACGTCGCCCTGGGTCATGTTGGCGCCGTGGGGGCTGACCAGCTGGCGGTACGCGGTGGAGTTCACCAGGCCGGGGGAGGCGGACTCCTCCCAGGTGAGGTGCTCCGGCTTCGGCATCAGCTGGTTGGTCTTGACCAGCGCGACGTCGGCGAGGCCGCCGAAGTTCGTCTCGAAGCCCCAGATGCGCTGCTCCGGGTCCATCATCGTGTCGTCGTGGCCCGCGGGGCTCTCGAGCTCCACCGAGAGGCAGTGCGCGACGACCTTGTCCCCCGGCTTCCACATCTGCACGCCCGCGCCGACCTTGAGGACGACGCCGGAGAGGTCGGAGCCGACGACGTGGTAGGGCAGGTCGTGGCGCTTGGCGAGCTCGGAGATGCGGCCGTAGCGCTTGAGGAAGCCGAAGGTGGACACCGGCTCGAAGATCGAGGTCCACACGGTGTTGTAGTTGATCGCGCTCGCCATCACGGCGACGAGGGCCTCACCGGGCGCGACCTCGGGCGTCGGCACCTCGTCGAGGTGCAGCGACTTGCGCGGGTCCTTCTCGCGCGAGGCCATCCCCTCGAACATGTCGGCCTCGTCGGCGTGGACGGTGATGCCCCGGTAGGACTCGGGGACCGACAGACCGGCGAGGGCGGCGGTGTCGTCGGCGAGGATGGCGTCGCGGATGTCCTGCACGGTTCTTGCCTCCGGATGTGTGCGGTCGCCGCAGGCTACCGGTGGGTAACGTTTCTGGGGACCGGGGTGTGAGCGGGTCGGTGGCTCAGTGCTCGGCCGCGGGCTCGACGAGCTCGACGAGGACGCCGCCGGCGTCCTTGGGGTGGACGAAGTTGACGCGGGAGCCCGCGGTGCCCCGGCGCGGGGCGTCGTAGAGCAGGCGCAGTCCCTTCTCCCGCAGCGCCGCGGCGCTGGCCTCGACGTCGGTGACGCGGTAGGCCACCTGCTGGAGACCGGGGCCGTTGCGGTCCAGGAACTTCGCGATCGTCGACGACTCGTTCGCCGGTGCCAGCAGCTGCACCGCCGGGCCCGCGTCGTCGCCGGGTGCGTGGAGCATCGCCTCGCGCACCCCCTGTTCCTCGTTGACCTCCTGGTGCGTCGCGACGAGGCCGAGGTTCTCGGCGTACCAGGCGATCGCGGCGTCGAGGTCGGGCACGGCGATCCCCACGTGGTCGATCGTCGTGATCCCGCTCGCGCTCAGGTCGTCGGATGGCATGGCGCGCACCCTAACCATCTGAATCGAACTGCCGACCCCGTGACGCAGCGCACGCTTGATTTCCCAAGCTGCGTCCGGCGATGCGGTCCGGTCGCGGTGGGTAACGTGGCGCGCCGTGGATCTGGACCGTCTGGTGGCCGACGCCCGCGAGGGCACCCCACGGGCGGTGGGCCGGCTGATCTCGCTGGTCGAGGACGGCAGTCCCCGACTCCGGGAGCTGGCCGCCGCCCTCGCCCCGCACACCGGGCGCGCCCGCGTGGTGGGCCTGACCGGCTCTCCGGGTGTCGGGAAGTCGACGACGACGTCCGCGCTGGTCTCCGCCCTGCGGGCCGACGACCGGCGCGTCGGCGTGCTCGCGGTCGACCCCAGCTCGCCGTTCTCGGGCGGCGCGCTGCTCGGCGATCGGGTCCGGATGGGTGAGCACGCGACGGACCCGGGTGTGTTCATCCGATCGATGGCCACCCGCGGCCATCTGGGTGGTCTGGCGGCTGCGACGCCCCAGGCCCTGCGCGTCCTCGACGCCGCCGGGTGCGACGTGATCCTGGTCGAGACGGTGGGGGTGGGCCAGTCGGAGGTGGAGGTCGTCGCCCTGGCCGACACGACGGTCGTGCTCCTGGCCCCCGGCATGGGGGACTCCGTCCAGGCGGCCAAGGCCGGGATCCTCGAGGTGGCCGACGTCTTCGTGGTCAACAAGGCCGACCGCGACGGCGCGGACGCCACCGTGCAGGAGCTCCAGCACATGATCTCGCTGAACCGCCGCGAGGTCGACGGCCCGTCCTGGCGCCCGCCCGTGGTGCGCACCGTGGCCGCGTCGGGGCAGGGGATCGACGAGCTCGTGGCCGCGCTCGACCGGCACCGCACCTGGGCGGTCGACCACGGCCTCCTCGCCGAGGGGCCCCGCCGCCGTGCCCGCGCCGAGATCGAGGCCATCGCCCTGGCCGACCTGCGGACGCGCATCCGGGACCTGTCGGGCTCGGCGACGCTGCCGGCCCTCGCCGAGCGCGTGGTCGCCGGCTCGCTCGACCCCTACGCCGCCGCCGACGAGGTCGTGGCCTCGGTGCGGACCTGAGAGCCTGTCACTGCAGGCCCGCGGCCGGGAGCGCCGCGGAGAGCCAGGGGATGACGACGGCGACCGTCGGCACGACGACCACCGCGGCCGCCGTGAGGTAGACGCCGGTGGCGAGGCGGCGGTCGCCGCAGCGCAGCGTCCGCACGCGCTCGAGCCGGGCGGCGACCTCGGTGTCGCCGGTGACGACGAACGCCTCGAGCGCGCCGGCCATCGCGGTGTCCGAGGACCTCGCGCGGGCGGCGTCGTCGGCGAGCATCTCGAGCAGCAGGCCCACGGCGTCCCGGGCCTGGCGGCTGCGCACGAGCACGGGGAACGCCTGGTGGAGGGCGACGAAGCTCTCGCGGACGAGGTCGTGGCGCGCGTCGAGGTGGGCCTGCTCGTGGGCGAGGACGGCGCGCAGCTCCTCGGGGGCGAGGGTGTCGAGCGCCGCCTCGGTGACCACCACGCGGGGGGCGCGCCCGGGCACGCAGTAGGCGAAGGGCACGGCGCCGTCGAGCACGCGCAGCACGGCGCGGGCGCCGGGGCTGCCGACCGTGGCGCTGCGCTCGGCGCGGTCGAGCAGGTCGACCATGTCCCGGTGCCGGGCGCGGCGCCGGCGGGTGCGCACGCCCAGCAGGACGAGGACGACGGCCAGGCGCAGGACGATCAGCCCGGCGATGGTCGCGGCGACGGCGACGGCGATCAGCAGCGGGGTGCCGGTGCGCTGCTGCGGGCCGAGGGCGCGCAGCAGCTCCTCGGGCGCGGCGAGCGCGCTGCCCACGGCGGCGAGCACGGCCGCGAGCGCCACGGCCTGCCACAGCACGATCGCGGCGCGGGGCACCCGCGCGGGCCAGCGGGCGCGGGCCAGCGCGGAGGGGACGGGGCCGGCCAGCACGAGGGCGAGCACGGCCAGCCACACCGAGGCCATGGTCGGTCAGTCTGGGCCCGGAGGACACGACGCGCAGCAGAGCCGGACCATCAGGGTGCGCCCGTGATCACGAGTCGGCGGCGCGTTCGTCCCCGTCGACGCGTGGTTGGGGCACCTGCGGCATCGGCGGCATCTCCGCGGCCGGGGCCGGGGCCGGCCCGGTCTGCAGGGCCGCGCGCAGGGCGGCGGCCTCCTCCGGGCCCACACGGTCGACGAAGGCCACGAGGGCGGCCGTGCGGTCGTCGCCGACGTCGCCCAGGGCGTCGAGCATGAGCGAGGCCGTCAGCTGCTCGCGGGTGGAGGCCGCGGCGTAGCGGTAGGCCTTGCCGTCGCGCTCCTGCCGGACGACGCCCTTCTTCGCGAGGCGCCCGAGCACCGTCATCACCGTCGTGTAGGCGAGCTCCCGTTCGAGCCTGTCGTGCACCTCACGCACGGTCAGGGGGCCGGGAGCGGCCCACAACTGCCCCATCACTGCGCGCTCCAGCTCACCGAGGGCCACGACACTCATCCTAACCGTGGATCCCCTTGCCAACGCAACCCGTCGTACTACGCTTGGTCGTAGATACGACGTCGTGTCGTAGGTGGGAGGTCGTCAATGACCGCACTGGAGCTGTCCCGACTGCAGTTCGCGGTCGTGACCGTGTACCACTACCTGTTCGTCCCACTGTCGATCTCGCTGGCGACGCTGACGGCGCTGCTGCAGACGTTCGCGTACCGCAGCAAGGACCCGCGCTGGCAGCGGTTGACGCTGGTCGCGGGCAAGCTGCTCATGATCACGTTCGCGGTCGGGATCGTCACCGGGCTGGTGCAGGAGTTCCAGTTCGGGCTCTCGTGGTCGGACTTCGCCCGCTTCTACGGCGACGTCTTCGGCCCAACGCTGGCGATCGAGGGGATGCTCGCGTTCTTCCTCGAGGCCACGTTCCTGGGGCTGTGGTGGTTCGGGGCCGACCGGCTGCGCCCCGCGCTGCACCTGGCGACAATCTGGATCGTCGCCGTCGGCACCCTGATCTCGGCGTACGTGATCCTCGCGGCCAACGCGTTCATGCAGAACCCGGTGGCCTACACCCTCGACCCGGTCACCGGCCGGGCACGCCTCGGCGACTTCACCGACCTGCTGACCAACCAGGTCGTCCTCGCCGCCTTCCCGCACACGATCGCGGGCGCCTTCCTCGGCGGCGGGGCGCTGCTGCTGGCGATCGGGGGGTTCCGGCGCTGGCGCTCGGCCGGAGGCGACGTGACCGGCCAGTGGCGCCTGCTCGTACGCGTCGGTGCCTGGACGACGCTCGTCTCGGGAACGGCCGTCGCGCTGACCGGCGACCTGCTGGGCAAGGTCATGACCAGCGTGCAGCCGATGAAGATGGCGGCCGCCGAGGCGCTCTACGCCACGCAGGCGGGGGCCCCGTTCTCGCTGTTCGCCGTGGGCGCGCCGGGGGACAAGGAGCCGTTCTTCTCGCTCGACGTGCCGTGGCTGCTCTCGTTCCTCGCGACGGGCGACCCGACGGCGACGGTCCAGGGCATCGACGACCTGCAGGCCCAGTACGTCGCGCAGTTCGGGCCGGGCGACTACGTCCCGGTCGTGCCGATGGCCTACTGGAGCTTCCGCTTCATGATCGGGTTCGGTGTGGTGGCGACGATCGTCGCGGCCTGGGTGCTGTGGCGGATGCGGCGGGGGCGGGACCTCTCGCCCGGTGAGAGTGGGTTGTTCGCGCTGGTGGACCGCTGGCTGCTGCGCGGGCTCTGGGTCGTCCCCGTCCTGCCCGCCCTCGCCGCGACCGCCGGCTGGCTGTTCACCGAGACCGCCCGCCAGCCCTGGCTCGTCTTCGGCCTGTTCCGCACCGCCGACGGGGTCTCGCCCGGGCTGACACCCGTCGAGATCGTCGCCTCGCTGGCCGGGTTCGCCGCGGTCTACGGCCTGCTGGCCGTCGTCTGGGTGCGCCTGGTGCTGCGGGTGGCGCGGACCGCCTCCGACGAGCCCGATGAGCCCGCAGCGGCCGTCGAGCCCGACCGTCCCCTCGTCCCGTCCTACTAGGAGCCCGCGATGGACCTCCCCACCCTGTGGTTCGCCCTGGCGGTCACCTGCTGGGTGCTGTTCTTCGTGCTCGAGGGCTTCGACTTCGGCGTCGGGGTGCTCGCGGGCGCGCTGGGGCGCGACGACCACGAGCGCGGCGCGGGGGTGACGACGATCGGCCCGGTCTGGGACGGCAACGAGGTGTGGCTCGTGGCCGCGGTCGGCGTCACGTTCGCCGCCTTCCCCGACTGGTACGCCGCGCTGATGAGCGGGCTCTACCTCCCGTTCGTGCTGATCCTGCTCGCGCTCGCCGCGCGCGGGGTGGCCCTGGAGTTCCGGTCCAAGGGCGGCACCGCGCGCTGGCGCGGCGTCTGCGACGCCGTGCTCGCGGGCTCGTCGCTGCTGGTCGCGGCCCTGTGGGGCGCGGTGCTCGGGGTGCTCGCGACCGGGCTCGCGCTGGGCGCGGACGGGGAGGTCGTCGGGTCGGGCCTCGGGCGCTCGGTGGCGCCGCTGGTGTCGACGCCGGCGCTGCTGGGGGCGGCGCTCGGTCTCGGTGTCGCGCTCGTGCAGGGGGCGACGTTCCTGGGCCTGCGCACCACGGGCCCGCTGCGGGCCCGGGCGCGGGTGGCGGCGCTCGGGGCGCTGGTGCCGGTGGCGGTGCTGGTCGCGGTGGTGGCGCCCCTCGGGCTGGTGGCCGTCGGGGTGCCGGCCGTCCTGGTGGCCGCCCGGCGCGAGGTGCTGGCGTTCGCGGCGACCTCGGTGGCCGTGGCCGGCGGCGTCGTCGCGGTGCTCGCCGCGCACCTGCCCGTCGTGCTGCCGAGCACCCTGGACCCGGCGTTCTCGCTGACGGTCGCCGGCGCGGCCGCGAGCCCGGGCGCGCTGCGGCTGATCACGATCGCCGCGGTGCTCGTGCTGCCCGGCGTCGTGGCTTACCAGGCGTTCTCGTACTGGGTGTTCCGCCGGCGCGTGGCCAGTGAGCGGGTGGCGACTTGACGGGAGACATCCGGCAGAGCACGCCGACAGGGGAGCGGAGCTCGACCCATCGGAGGGGCCCCGTCGATCCGCGGCTGCTGACGCTCGCCCGCGGGGCGTGGTCCGGCGTGACCGGGCTGGTGCTCGTCGGGGTCGCGCAGGCGGCCGGGACCGTGGCGGCAGCGCTGGCGGCGGCCACCGTCGTCACGGCACTGGTGACGGGCACCGAGGGTGTCCCGCGCGGCGCGATCGCCGTGCTCGCGCTCGTGGTGGTCGTGCGCGCGCTGCTGGCCTGGCTCGAGCCGTGGCTCGCGGCGCGCACCGGGGAGCAGGTGGTCGAGCGCGAGCGTGAGCGGCTGCTCGACCGCCTCGGCCACGACGATGCGCCCGCCGTCGTGGGGCTCGCCGGGCACGGCGTCGACGCGCTGCGCGGGTGGTTCACCGCGACCCTGCCCGCGCTCGTGCTCGCGGTGGTGCTGCCGCCGGCGGTGCTGGTGGTGCTCGCGCTCGCCGACCCGACGTCGGCGCTGGTCGTGGCCGCGACGCTGCCGTTGGTGCCGGTGTTCGCGGTGCTGCTGGGGTGGGCGGCGCGGGCCCGGGCGCGCCGCGAGTGGGTGGCCGGCGAGCGGCTGGCCGGGCACTTCCTCGACACCGTCTCCGGCCTCGCCACGCTGCGCCTGTTCGGGCGCGGGCGGCGGGCCGTCGACTCCGTCGCCGCGCTCGGCGAGCGGCACCGCGAGGCGTCGGTGCGCGTGCTGCGCGTGGCGTTCCTGTCGTCGACGGCCCTGGAGCTGCTCGGGACGCTGTCGGTGGGGCTCGTCGCGGTCGGGGCCGGGGTGCGCCTGGTCGAGGGCACGGTGGCGCTCTACCCCGCCCTGGTCGCGATCCTGCTCGCGGGCGAGGCCCACCGCCCCGTGCGGGAGGCCGGCGCGCGCTTCCACGACACGGCGCGGGCGACGGCGGTGCTCGACGAGCGGGACGCGGTGCTCGCGGGGTCCTCGTCGGCGCCCGTAGGGTCGGCGCTCGAGCGGTCGGTGTCGGCGGGTCGTGCGCGCGTGGCCGTGCGGGACCTGGTCGTCCGGCACCCGGGACGTGCCGCGGCTTCCCCGTCGCTCGCCCGGCTCGACGGCACCGGGGGCGAGCTGCTCGTCGTCGCCGGGCCCTCGGGCGTCGGCAAGACGACGTTGCTGCGCGCGCTCGCCGGGACGCTCGACGACACCGCGTCGGCGGTGGGCGAGGTGGAGGTGCGCGGGCGCCTCGTCGTGCTCGGTCAGCATCCGCAGCTCCCGCACGCCGCGACGGTGGGCGAGGCGCTGGGCGACGGCTCGCCGGCCGTGCTGCGGCGCCTGGGCCTCGACCTCGACCTCGGGGCTCCGCTCGCCGAGGCCGGGCGCTCGCTGTCCTCGGGCCAGCGCCGCCGCCTCGCGCTCGCCCGGGTGCTCGGCGAGGCCGCCACCGACCCCGCCGGCACCGTCCTCCTGCTCGACGAGCCCACCGCGCACCTCGACGCCGCGAGCGAGCAGGCCGTCGTCGCCGAGCTGCGGGCCCTGACCGGGGCGGGCGCGCTCGTGCTCGCCGTCGCCCACCGCGACGCCCTGCGCCACGCCGCCGACCGCGTGGTCGACCTCGCCCCCGGACCGGTCGTTGCGGGAGCCGCGGGAGCTGCGGGAGCGAGGGACGCCCTCGCTGCCTCCGACGCAGGTGAGGCCTCCCTCGCTGCGGCGCCCGCCGCGGGCCCCGTGGGAGCGAGGGACGCCTTCACTGCCTCGGACGCAGGTGGGGCGTCCCTCGCTGCGACGACCAGGCCCGGCGGGATGCCGCGCGCGATCGCGCTCGGTGCCGGGGCGGCGCTGGCGGGGGTGGCGCTCACGGCGTCGGCGGCGTGGCTGATCGCCCGGGCCGCCGGCCAGCCGCCGATCCTCACGCTGTCGATCGCGGTCGTCGCCGTGCGGGGCTTCGCCATCGCCCGGCCGCTGCTGCGGCACCTCGAGCGGGTCGCGGCGCACGCCGACGGTCTCGGCCGGATGGTGCGCTGGCGCCGGGACGTCGTCGCGGCGCTCGCCGAGCGTGTGCCCGGCGCGGTCGCCGGCCGTCGGGGCCACCTGCTCGCCCGGGTCACCGACGACGTCGACGTGCGCCTCGACGGCCTCGTGCGCGGCGTGCTGCCGCTCGCCGTCGCCGCGCTCGCCCTGCCCGTGCTCCTCGGCGCCGCGACGCTGATCGGGCCCGGCGTCGCCGGCGCGCTCCTGCCGGGGCTGGCGCTCGCGGTGGTCGGCGCGCCCCTGGTCGCCGCGGTGCTGGCGCGCCGCCACGGGCCCGCGGTCGAGCGCGGTACCGACGACCTGCGCGCCGCGGTCGTCGAGACCCACACCGCCCGCGACGAGCTCGCCGCCCGCGGCCCTGAGGCGCTGCGCGCCGTGCCCCGCGCGCGGGCCGCCGCGCTCGCCCGCGCCCGCCGTGGCGACGCCGCCGGCGGGGCCCTCGCCGCCGCCCTCGCGCAGCTCGGCCTCGGCGCGGCCGCGGTCGGCGCGGCCCTCGCCGCCCCGGGCGCGGTGACGCCGGAGCTCGCCGCGGTCGCGGTGCTCGCTCCGCTCGCGCTCGGCGAGACCGTCCTCGCGCTCCCCGCCGCAGCGGCCGCCGTGGTCCGGGGACGGCGGGCCCGCGCCCGGCTCGCGGCCCTGAGCGCGCCGACCCCACCGGCGAGCGAGCCCGAGCACCCGGCGGATGCCCCGCGCCGGGGCCGCCTGGTGCTCCACGACGTCACCGCCGGCTGGGGCCCCGTGCCGGCCCTGCGCCACCTCGACCTCGACCTCCCCGCCGGCCACCGCCTCGGCATCACGGGCGCCTCGGGCTCGGGCAAGTCGACGCTCGCCGCGGTGCTCATGCGCCTGCTCGACCCGCCGGCCGGGAGCGTGACGCTCGGTGGGGTGGACGCCGCCGCCGTGCCCGGCGACGGCTGGCGCCACGCGGTCGCCCTCGTCGGCGAGCACGACCACATCTTCGCGACCACCCTGCGCGAGAACCTGCGCTTCGCCGCCCCGGCCGCCACCGACGCCGACCTCGTCGCCGTCCTGCACCGGGTCCGGCTCGGCGACTGGTTCGCCGGCCTGCCCGACGGCCTCGACACCTGGCTGGACGGCGGACGCGTCTCCGGCGGCGAGCGCCGGCGCCTCGCCGCTGCCCGGGCGCTGCTCGTCGACCCCGCCGTGCTCGTGCTCGACGAGCCGACCGAGGGCCTCGACCCGGCCACCGCCCGCGCGCTCGTCACCGACCTCGTCGACGGGGCGGCGGGCCGCACGGTCGTCCTGCTCGCCCACCGGGGCGAGGGCCTCGACCTCGTCGACGAGGTCGCCGATCTCGAGGACGGGGTGCTGCAGACCGTCCGGGGGAGCGTTCAGGCGAAGTCGCCCGCGGCGTGACGCACGCTCGCGAGCAGGCTCGTCAGCATCTCGGTCTGGCCCTCGTCGAGTCCGACCAGCCCGAAGTCGACGGCGGTGACCGACGCCGTCGCCGCGGCGCACAGCTCCCGCCCGGCGTCGGTGATCTCCACGAGCGTGGTGCGCCCGTCCGTCGGGTGCGGCCGGCGGACCACGAGGCCGGAGCCCTGGAGGCGGTCGACGATGTTCGTGATCGACGTGGGGTGCAGCTGCAGCCGCTCGCCCATGATCCGCATCGGCAGCGCCCCGGCCCGTGAGAACCGCAGGAGCACCAGCGCCTCGTAGCGGGCGAAGGTCAGGCCGTGCGGGCGCAGGGCCGCGTCGACCGCCTGCTGCAGGATCTGCTGGACCCGCATGACGCTCGTGACCGCCGCCATCGCGCGCGGCTCGCCGATCCGCTCGTTCCAGAGGGACGCGGCGCGCGCGATCGGGTCGAACGGCAGCGGTGCGGACGCGGTCATGGCGTCGGCGAATTTATCAGCGTGGGCGACGTGGCAGGCTGGACGCGTGATCGTGGCGTTCAGCGTCTCCCCGTCCGGTGTCGGTGTCGACGGCTCGCCGAGTGAGGACGGATCGGTGTCCGAGGCCGTCGCGGCGGCGGTGCGCGTCGTGCGCGAGTCGGGCCTCCCGCACGAGACCTCGTCGATGTTCACGTCGGTCGAGGGGGAGTGGGACGAGGTGATGGACGTCGTGCGCCGCGCCACCGAGGCGGCCGGGCGCTACGGGTCGCGCGTCTCGCTCGTGCTCAAGGCGGACATCCGCCCCGGCCACACCGGGCAGATGCAGGCGAAGATCGCGCGCGTCGAGGAACGCCTGCAGGGCTGACCACGAGGGTTCGCCGCACCTGGCAGACTCGACCTCGTGGCACGTCCCGATTCCCGCCAGGCGGCCCAGGCCGCAGCGCTCTCGTCCGCGATGGCCGGAGCCGTCGATCTGTCCGGCCTCAAGGCCCGCGCCGAGCAGCGCACCCCCGCCGGCGGCGCCCCGCAGCGTCCCGCCGACCCCGCGGGCGGCGGTGGCCCGCCCGCCGCCGGTGGCGGCGCCGCGCCGGCCGTCGTCCTGGACGTCACCGAGGAGACGTTCCAGGCCGAGGTCATCGAGCGCTCGATGCAGGTGCCGGTGGTCGTCGACCTCTGGGCCGAGTGGTGCGGGCCCTGCAAGCAGCTCTCGCCGGTGCTGGAGAAGCTCGCGGCCGAGGGCCGTGGCGCGTGGATCCTCGCGAAGATCGACGTCGACGCGAACCCGCGCATCTCGCAGGCCTTCCAGGTGCAGTCGATCCCGCACGTCGTCGTCGTGGCCGGCGGCCAGCCGGTGACGTCGTTCAACGGCGCCCAGCCCGAGCCCCAGCTGCGCCAGTGGATCACCCAGCTGCTCGACGCGCTGCGCGACCAGATGCCCGGCATCGCGGAGGCCGAGGCCCGCGCCGGCGGTGAGGTCGACGCCGAGCCCGTCGAGGAGCCCGAGGACCCGCGCATCGTCGCGGCCGAGGAGGCCTTGGAGCGCGGCGACTACGCCGCGGCCGCCCAGGCCTACGAGCAGATCCTCGCGAGCGAGCCGGCCCACGCCGAGGCGGCGGCCGCGCTCGCGCAGGTGAAGTTCCTCCAGCGCGCCGAGTCGGCGGACCCGTCGGCCATCGGCCGCGCGGACGCCGCGCCCGACGACGTCGACGCCCAGATCGCCGCCGCGGACGCCCAGGTGGCCGCCCAGGACGTCACCGGCGCGTTCGACCGGCTCGTGCAGACGGTCGCGCGCACCGCGGGCGACGACCGCGACCGCGCGCGCACCCACCTCGTCGAGCTGTTCGAGCTCTTCGGCACCGAGGACGAGCGCGTCACCACCGCCCGACGGGCCCTGGCGCGCGCCCTGTACTAGTCGGTCGCGCCGAGGAGATGCGGTGGTCAGCGCTCCTCCGTCGCGCTACCCAGCGATCTCCGGCGCGGAGAACCCGCCCTCGGTGACCGTGCAAACGGGGAGTTCGCGCGCATAGAAGCAGCGAACAGCGCGTTCGTTGCTAACTCAGCAGGGACGCTTACACCCCGCGCAGGCACGCGTCCGGGCCGCCGGTGATGCCGGCGCGGAAGACGCGGATGCGCTCGTAGCCCGTGTTGGCGGCGGCGACGCCGTCGGTGCCGCGCGAGGCGGTGTCCTCGCCGAGCAGCAGGGTCACCGACTCGTCGAGGTCGCCGGGGGACAGGCCGAACGCGCTGTCGCCCGTGCCGACGGCGGCGCTGTAGGCGCCGGCGAGGCAGAGCGCGGCGCGCCCGCCCTCGGGGCCCGTGGTGGGCCGCCCCAGCGCGGCGAGCGCGGCGGAGCCGAAGCGCGAGGCGAGCAGCGTGCCCGTGGAGAAGTCGCCGATGCGGGCGTGGTCGGCGGCGAGCGTGCCGCCGGTGTCGATGCGCACCGCCGACGGCTCGCCCTCGCCGCCGCACCAGGCCACGGGCCCCTGGACGTCGCTGTCCGTCCCGGGGCAGGTCGGGTCGCCGCGCTCGGCGCCGGGGGCGGTCCACTGCCCGCCGCGGCGGCGGACCTCGTCGCCGAACCAGCGGTCGAGGTCGGGGACCATCGCCCGGATCAGCTCCTCGACGCCGAGGTTGCCCCCGGAGCTCTCGTCGGCGGCGGAGCGGAACGACTGCTGGGTGAACACCCGCTCGCGACCCATCGAGGCGCAGGCCGCGGGGTCGCCGTCGAAGCCGTCCTGGAACGACGAGACGCGGTCGAAGGCGTTGCCGTGGGCGTCGGCGTTGCGGGGCGAGGTGCCCACCGGGTCGCGGAAGGTGATCAGCGCGCCCATGGCCCCGTCGATGCCGGTCGCGCCCGTGCGCAGGTCGGGCAGCGCACCGTCGCGCACGCGGCGCAGGAACACGCCCGCGTAGCAGTCGGCCTGCGCCTCGAGCAGGATCGTCGGCGCGGCGGCGAGGGCGCCGTCCTGGTCGAGCCGGCCCTGCACGCTGTGCCCGAACTCGTGGGAGAGCACGACGACCACGGCCGCGTCCCCGAACTCGCGGCGCAGCTGCGGGAGCAGGTTCGTCCGGTCCCAGGCGATGACGTCGGAGCGCGGGCAGTAGAAGGCGGTGCCCTCGATCTCCCGGGGGTTGGGCAGGCACGGCACCGGGCGCTCGCCGCGGCCCTGCGGGTCGACCGAGAAGTAGCCGGCCAGCGGCGGGAACGCCCGCCCGCCGGCCAGCGGCGGGAACGCCTGGCCCCAGAACCCCTCGAGGTCGCGCATCGTGGCGGCCGCGAGGCGGTCCTCCTCGCTGCCGTTGGTGCCCGAGATGAACGACGGGTCGGCCCCGACCGTCACCTCGCGGCTGGGGATCGCCCGCCCGTCCACGGGGAACGCGCACGCCGACGTCAGCAGCACGGCCAGCACCGAACACGTCACGACCAGCGCTCGCCCGAGCGATCCCCGCACGGCCGACATCATGCCCGGCCCGTCGGCACCGCGCGTGCGGTTCCGGGTCAGAGGGCCGGGGAACTGCGGTCGAGGGCCAGCCAGATCACCCCGGACGCCGGGAGGGTGACCTCCGCGGACGCCGGACGTCCGTGCCACGGGCTCGACGAGGCGATGACGGCCCCGTAGTTGCCGACCCCGCGCCCGCCGTAGACGTCGGCGTCGGTGTTGATGACCTCGCGCCAGCGACCCGCCTGCGGCAGGCCCACCCGGTAGTTCGGGTGGTCGACGCCGGCGAAGTTGACCAGGCACGCCACGGCGTTGCCCTCGCGGTCGTGGCGCAGGAACGACAGCACGTTGCCCGTGGCGTCGTTGGCGTCGATCCACGAGAAGCCCGCCGGGTCGACGTCGAGCTCGTACATGGCCGGCGTCGCCCGATAGACCGCGTTGAGGTCGCCCACCAGCCGGCGCAGGCCCCCGTGACGGGGGTCGTCGAGCAGCTCCCAGTCCAGCGAGCGCTCCTCGGACCACTCGCGGACCTGGCCGAACTCGCCGCCCATGAAGATCAGCTGCTTGCCGGGGTGCGCCCACATGTAGCCGAAGAGCGCGCGCACGCCCGCGGCCTTGCGGTCGTCGTCACCGGGCTGGCGCGTCCACAGCGAGCCCTTGCCGTGCACGACCTCGTCGTGCGACAGGGGCAGCACGTAGTTCTCGCTGTACGCGTACGTCATCGAGAACGTCATCTGGTTGTGGTGGTAGCCGCGGTGCACGGGGTCGCGCCCGATGTAGTCGAGCGTGTCGTGCATCCAGCCCATGTTCCACTTGAAGCCGAAGCCGAGCCCGCCGAGGTGCGTCGGGCGCGTGACACCGGGCCACGCCGTGGACTCCTCGGCGATCGTCACGACGCTCGGGTGGTGCTTGTAGACGGTGGCGTTGACCTCCTGGAGGAACGACACCGCCTCGAGGTTCTCGCGACCGCCGTAGCGGTTGGGGGTCCACTCGGTGCGCGAGTAGTCCAGGTAGAGCATCGAGGCGACGGCGTCGACGCGCAGGCCGTCGATGTGGAACTCGTCGAGCCAGTACAGGGCGTTGGCGACGAGGAAGTTCCGCACCTGGGAGCGCCCGAAGTCGAACACGAGCGTGCCCCAGTCGAGCTGCTCGCCGCGACGCGGGTCGCCGTGCTCGTAGCAGGGCGTGCCGTCGAAGCGCGCCAGCGCCCACTCGTCCTTGGGGAAGTGTGCGGGCACCCAGTCGACGATCACGCCGATGCCCGCGCGGTGCAGGCGGTCGACGAAGTACCGGAAGTCGTCCGGGGTGCCGAAGCGCGAGGTCGGCGCGTAGTACGAGCTGACCTGGTAGCCCCACGAGCCGCCGAACGGGTGCTCGGCGACGGGCAGGAGCTCGACGTGGGTGAAGCCGGTCTCGGTGAGGTACTCGGCGAGCTCCTCGGCGAGCTCGCGGTAGCCGAGACCCTGGCGCCAGGAGCCCGGGTGCAGCTCGTAGATGCTCATCGGCTCGCTGTGCGGGGCCGAGGCGTCCCGCGCGGTCATCCACGCCTGGTCGGTCCACTCGTGCGTCGACGTGGTGACCACGGACGCCGGCGTGGGCGGCAGGTCGGCGGCGTAGGCCATCGGGTCGGCCTTATCGAGCCAGTTGCCGTCCGGGGTGAGGATGCGGAAGCCGTAGCGGGCGCCGTCGCCGATGCCCGGGACGAACAGCTCCCAGACGCCGGAGCCGAGCGCGCGCATCGGCGTCGCCGTGCCGTCCCAGCCGTCCCAGTCGCCGCACACCCGCACGCCGCGGGCGTGGGGCGCCCAGACGGCGAACGACGTGCCCTCGACGGGGCCCGCGGGCGTGGGCCACCGGCGGAAGTGCGCGCCGAGCGCGTCCCAGAGCCGCTCGTGGCGGCCCTCGCCGATGAGGTGCAGGTCGACGGGCCCGAGCACCGGGGAGAACCGGTACGGGTCGTCCGCGATCGTCTCGACGGTCTCGCCGGTGGTCTCGTCGGTGCGCCGGGTCGCGAGGCGGTAGCGCGGCAGCGGCCCGGGCACGCCGGCGGCGAACACGCCGGCCGCGTGCACCTCGGCGAGCGGGTAGCGCCCCGCCGTCGGGCCGTCGTCGATCACCACGTCGACGGCGTCGGCGCCCGGGCGCAGGGCACGCACGATCACGGTGCCCGGCGACTCGGGGTCGCGGTGCGGCCCGAGCACCGAGTGGGGGTCGCGGTGCGAGCCCTCCATGAGCAGGTGGACGTCGAGGTCCGAGGGGGCGGGGGTCAGGGGACGGGACCGGGTCATCGCTGGCTCCGCCCTGCGGGCGTGAGCAGCCGGCGCATCGACCGGAGCGGGATCGACACCCACCCCGGCCGGTTCCGGGTCTCGTACAGCACCTCGTACACCGCCTTGTCCAGCTCGTAGGCCCGCAGCAGCTCGGGCGTGTCCCGGGGATCGGTCCCCGCGACCTCGGCGTAGCCGTCGCAGAACGCCGACCGGTTGCGGTCGGCCCACTCCTGCGCGCGGTGCCCGAGCTGCGGATCGGGATCGTCGGTGGCCTGTTCCCGTTCGGAGAGCTGGTGGAACGCGGCGTAGTCGAACGAGCGCAGCATCGCGGCGACGTCGCGCAGCGGGGAGTCGGGACGCACCCGGTCGGCCAGCGGCTTCGACGGCTCGCCCTCGAAGTCGATCACCAGCCAGCCCGTGGGCGTGCGCAGCTCCTGACCGAGGTGCAGGTCGCCGTGGATGCGCTGGATCGTCGTCGGGCCCGCGTCGCTCACACCGCGGAACACGGCGGCGATCGCGTCGCGCTGCTCGGCGACGCCCTCGACGGCGGCCGCGGCGCGGTCGAGCCGCTCGAGCATCCAGGCCTGGACCTCGGTGGCCACCTCCGCGTCGAGCGGGCGGGTGCCCAGCGCCGCGGCGAGCTCGCGGTGCACCGCGCCCACCGTCTTGCCGATCCGGTGGGCCTCGCCGGCGAAGTCGCCGCCGACCTCGTCGGCGCGCAGGTCGGCCTCGGCGAGCAGGTCGCGCACGCTGGCCAGGGCCATCGACCAGCCGTCGGCCGAGTTGGCCGCGTACTCCTGCAGCATCGCCACGGTCATCGGCTCGCCGTCCAGGGAGCCCTCGATCGCCCCGAGCAGGGGCGCCACCTCGGCGCTGCCCTCGCGGCGCAGGGCCCGGTGCAGCTCGAGGTCCGGGTTGAGCCCGGTCGTCGCGCGGCGGAAGAGCTTGAGGATGGCGCGCTCGCCGTAGATCACCGAGCTGTTCGACTGCTCGCCCTGCAGCGGGCGTCCGGGGCCCACGATCACCGGCTCGGTGTCGGGCTCGGCGACGAAGCGCAGCGGCTCGCGTGTCGCGTTCTCGGTGATGAGCGCGAGGAACAGCCGGCTGATCCGTCCGTCGGCGAGGCCGTCGTAGACCACGTCGTCGCCGTGGTCGGCCGAGCGCCGGCCGATCACGGCGTGCTCGAGGTCGCCGGGCGGCTGGTGCTGCGCCCCGAGGACCAGCTGGTAGCGCTCCTCGGCGGCCCCGTCGGCGAACGACACGGTGATCACCGCGTGCTCGACGGTCGGCGTCTCACCGGGCCGGGAGATCACGGAGTGGGCGGCGGTGCGCACGCCGGCGACCTGCCGGCCCTTCGCGGGGAACCAGCGCTGCGAGGGCAGCCAGGCGATGAGGGCGTCGTGGAGTCCGGCGAGCGGGTCGGCGGACCCGTCGGGTGTCCCGTCGGGCGTGACTGGGGTCATCAGCGCTCCTCGGCCGGGTGGATCGCGAACCAGTAGAAGCCGTGGCCGGGCAGCGTCAACAGGTAGGAGAGCTCACCGATCGGCGGGAAGGGCACCCCGCCGGTGAGTTCCGTGGGGACCATGCCCTTCCAGGCGATGAGGTCGAGCTCCACCGGTTGCGGGAAGCGCGACATGTTGTTCACACACAGCACGACGTCCCGGGTGCCCTCTGCGTCGGTGTGCTCACGCAGGTAGGCGAGGACGCTCGGGTTCGTGCCGCCGAGCTCGTGGAACGAGCCGAGGGCGAACGCCGGGTGCTGCTTGCGGATGTCGATCATGCGGCGGTTCCAGTGCAGCAGGCTCGCCGTCGAGTTGGACTGCGCCTCGACGTTCACCGCCTGGTACCCGTAGACCGGGTCCATGATCACCGGCAGGTTGAGCCGGCCCGGGTCGCACCGGGAGAAGCCGGCGTTGCGGTCCGGCGTCCACTGCATCGGGCTGCGGACCCCGTCGCGGTCGCCGAGCCAGATGTTGTCGCCCATCCCGATCTCGTCGCCGTAGTAGAGGACGGGGCTGCCGGGCAGGCTCAGGAGCAGGGCGGTGAAGAGCTCGAGCTGGTTGCGGTCGTTGTCGAGCAGCGGGGCCAGGCGCCGGCGGATGCCGATGTTGGCCTTCATCCGCGGATCCTTGGCGTACTCCGCGTACATGTAGTCGCGCTCGTCGTCGGTGACCATCTCGAGCGTCAGCTCGTCGTGGTTGCGCAGGAAGATGCCCCACTGCGCGTTCGACGGGATCTCCGGCGTCTGGGCCAGGATCTCCGAGATCGGGAAGCGCGACTCCCGCCGCACCGCCATGAAGATGCGTGGCATCAGCGGGAAGTGGAACGCCATGTGGCACTCGTCGCCGCCGATCTCGGCGTCACCGAAGTACTCGACGACGTCCGACGGCCACTGGTTGGCCTCGGCCAGCAGGACGCGGCCCGGGTACTCGTCGTCGACCACCTTGCGCACCCGCTTGAGGAACGCGTGCGTCTCGGGGAGGTTCTCGCCGTTCGTGCCGTCGCGTTCGAAGAGGTAGGGCACCGCGTCGAGGCGGAACCCGTCGATCCCGAGGTCCAGCCAGAACCGCAGCGTGTCGAGCATCGCCTCGCACACGGCGGGGTTGTCGAAGTTCAGGTCGGGCTGGTGGGAGAAGAACCGGTGCCAGTAGAACTGCCCGCGCTGGGAGTCGTAGGTCCAGTTCGAGGCCTCGGTGTCGACGAAGATGATCCGGGCCTCGGACCAGCGCGTGTCGTCGTCCGACCAGACGTAGAAGTCGCCGTAGGGCCCCTCGGGGTCGCGACGGGACTCCTGGAACCAGTGGTGCTGGTCCGAGGTGTGGTTCATGACGAGGTCGGTGATGACGCGGATGCCCCGGGCGTGCGCCTGGTCGAGCAGCTCGACGAAGTCCTCGACCGTGCCGAACTCGCCGAGCACCTTGCGGAAGTCGCGGATGTCGTAACCGCCGTCACGCAGCGGCGAGTCGTAGAACGGTGGCAGCCACAGGCAGTCGACGCCGAGCCAGGCCAGGTAGTCGAGCTTCTCGATCAGCCCGCGCAGGTCGCCGAACCCGTCGCGGTTGGAGTCGGCGAACGCCCGGACCAGCACCTCGTAGAAGACGGCGCGCTTGTACCAGTCCCCGGAGACGGGCAGTGTCCGCGCGTGCCGGAACGCCGCGGCGCTCGGTTCCTCGACGGCGTGGGCGCCCTTGTCCTCGGTGTGGTCCCGGACGTGGGCGCCGGACTCCTCGTTCGCCACCGTGCCCGCCTCGGTACTGACTCCCTCGTTCATCAGGCGTCACGCTAGTGGTCCAGCCCGGCCACGCGCGGCACCGGGCGGACAGCGGCCCGACGACCGTCAGGAGTCGGGGTCGTCGGCCGGTCGGGCCTCGATGACCGTGCCGCGGAACGAGCGGGTGCCGGCCGGGTCCGGGCGCGCTCCCCAGGTCGGACCGGCGGGGCCGCCGACGCCGGCGACGGTGACCGTCGGGCCCATCCGCGCGCTGCCGGCGCGCACCGCGCGGTCGGCGGCGCGGCGGGCGAGCGCCCGGCGCACCGGAGGGACCAGCAGGACGAGCGCGGCGAGGGTGGACAGCAGGCCGGGCACCACCAGCAGGACGCCCGCGAGCGCCACGTACATGCCGTCGGCGACCTCGGCCTCGGCGGGCCGCCCGGAGCGCGCGGCGCGACCGAGCTCGACCAGCGAGCGCCGGCCCTCGTGACGCAGGGCCCAGAAGCCGACGACCGCGGACAGGACCAGGACCCCGAGCAGACCCCAGAACCCGATGGCCTGTCCGACCAGGACGAGGACGGTGATCTCGACGGCCAGACCGACCGCCAGGGCGACGAGTACGCGCACGGTGGACCTCCCAGGGCTCTCGTCCGGTGCAACGCCCGGCGCCCCCGGATCGTGCCCGATGCGCCCGGTTCTCAGCGGGCGCACAGGGTCTGCGGGTCTCCCGGCTATCGGCGCAGCACCGAGATGACGTGCGCGACGTCCCGCCACGGCTCGAGGCGCACGTAGTTCGTCTCGCCCCACTCGAAGGTCTGCCCGCTGACCTCGTCGTACGCACCGAACCGGTCGTGGCGCTCGAGGCCCAGGGCCGACATGTCGAGGTGCAGGTTGCCCTCCTCGATGCCGAAGGGGTTGAGCGTGACGACGCACAGCAGAGTGTCCCCGGTGAGCGGGTCGGTCTTCGAGTAGGCGAGCAGCGCCTCGTTGTCGGTGTCGTGGAACCGCACCGTCCGCAGCTGGCGCAGCGCGGGGTGGTCGCGGCGCAGCTGGTTGAGCCGGGTGATCCACGGCTCGAGGCTGCGGCCCTCGGCCAGCGCGCCGGCGAAGTCGCGGGGGCGCAGCTGGTACTTCTCCGAGTCCAGGTACTCCTCGCTGCCCGGGCGCACGGGCTGGTGCTCGAAGAGCTCGAAGCCCGCGTAGACGCCCCAGCTCGGGCTCAGCGTGGCCGCGAGCGCCGCCCGGATCGCGAACATGCCCGGGCCGCCGACCTGCAGCGACTCGTGGAGGATGTCCGGGGTGTTGACGAAGCAGTTCGGTCGGCACTCGTCGAGCCGGTCGCGGTGCAGCTCGAAGAACTCGCGCAGCTCGTCGCGGCCCGTGCGCCACGTGAAGTACGTGTAGCTCTGGCTGAAGCCGGCCTTGGCCAGCCCGAACAGCCGCGCGGGGCGGGTGAACGCCTCGGCCAGGAAGATCACGCCCGGGTCCCGGCGGTGCACCTCGGCGATCAGCCAGTTCCAGAAGTTCGGCGGCTTCGTGTGCGGGTTGTCCACCCGGAACACGCGGACGCCGTGCTCCATCCAGTACAGGACGATCCGCAGGACCTCGGCGTAGATGCCCTCGGGGTCGGTGTCGAAGTTGACCGGGTAGATGTCCTGGTACTTCTTCGGCGGGTTCTCGGCGTAGGCGATCGTCCCGTCGGGGCGGATCGTGAACCACTCCGGGTGCTCGAGGGCCCAGGGGTGGTCCGGCGCGCACTGCAGCGCCAGGTCCAGGGCCACCTCGAGGCCCAGCTCGTGCGCGTGGGCGACGAACGCGTCGAAGTCCTCGATCGTCCCGAGGTTCGGGTCGATCGCGTCGTGACCGCCCGCCGCCGAGCCGATGGCCCACGGGGAGCCGACGTCCTCGGGCCCGGGGGTCAGGGTGTTGTTCGGCCCCTTGCGGTTGACCGTGCCCACCGGGTGGATCGGCGGCAGGTAGGCGATGTCGAAACCCATGGCGGCCGCGCGATCCAGCTCGCGGGTGGCGGTGGCGAACGTGCCGTGCACCGGCCGGCCCTCGGCGTCCCAGCCGCCCGTGGAGCGGGGGAAGAACTCGTACCAGGCGCCGGCCAGGGCGAGCGAGCGCTCGACCTGGACGTGGTGGGTCTCGCCCTCGGTGACGAGCTCCCGCACCGGGTACTCGGTCATGGTGCGGTGGACGGGCACCGACAGCGCGAGCCCGACGCGCTGGGGCAGCTCGAGGTCGGTGTCGCGCAGCTCCGCGGCGGCCTTCGTCAGCGTGCGGGCGAGGTCGAGCACCGGGGGCATCGCGATGCCGCCCGTGCGCTCGCTCGCGGGGTCGTCCTCCGCGATGCGGGGGGTGTCGCGCAGGCGCTGCTCGATGCCGTCGGCCGCCCGCTCGAGCAGGCGGGCACCGGACTCGAGGTCGTTGGACAGCTCGGCGGCCCCCTGGCCGGCCCGCGTCTTGACGTCGACGGCGTGGCGCCACGTCGCCCACGGGTCGCTCCACGCGTCGATGCGGAAGCTCCACAGGCCCTCGGCGTCGGGGACCACCTGGCCGGCGAACCGGTCGGTGAGTGGGCCCGTCGGCACCATGCGCGTGCTCCGCGGGGCCTCGTCGCCGCACGGGATCGTGGCGTCGGGATCCTGCCCGTGGCTCCGGACGCCGCAGCGCTGCCAGACCAGGGTCGCCGCGACGGCGTCGTGGCCCTCGCGCCACACCGTCGCCTCGACCGGGACGACCTCGCCGACCACGGCCTTCGACGGGAACCGCCCGCCGGAGACCTCGGGCGTGACCTCGTCGATCCCGAGCCGGCCCTGGGGCAGGGCGTGCCGGTCGATCGCGTCGGCGGGGATGCCGGCGCGGGGCGCCGGGGTGGGGGTGGCGTCCGTCGTCGCGGGGGCCTCTGTCGTGGTCGTGTCGGGGCTCGTGGCGGGCGCGGCGGCCGTGGGCGAGACCGCGTCGGCGTCCGTCGCCGGGGCGCCGGCCGGCTCCTCGGCCGGGACGTCCGCACCGTCGGGGTCGGTCACGGTGACGTCGCCGGGGGCGTCACCGCCACGCAGGTCGGTGTCGGCGGACGCCGCGGTGTCCACGGCCGGGACCTCGTCGCGCGGGTGGTCGGGGGCGAGCCCCGAGCCCGCGTGGTCGTCGGGGTCGTCGTCGGGGTCGTCGGCGGGGTCGACCGGCAGCGGTCCGATGCCGAGGGGGTCGTCGTCGTCCGGGACGAGGTGGCGACCGTGTCCCGAGGACACGGTCGTGGCCGGCGGGTCGACGGGGTCGGATGTGCTCGACGAGGGGGTCGGGTCGGCACCGTCTCCCGAGGACACGGTCGTCGCCGGCGGGTCGGCGGGGTCGGGCGTGCTCGCCGCGGGCGACCCGAGGCCCGAGGTGTCCGGCCACGGACGCGTGCGGGGCGGAGTGGTGTTCTCGGGGGTGCTCTCGGGGGTGCTCTCGGGGGCGCTCGCCGTGGTGCTCTCGGGGGCGCTCGCCTGCTCCTCGGGGCGGTCGCCGGACCGCGAGGCAGCCCCGGCCGCGAGCCCGGCGACGCCCAGGCCTGCGGCGCCCGCGGCGGCGGTACGCCAGCCCGGGCCGGAGCCGGTCGCGGTGTCGGTCGCACCGTCGGTCGAGGAGTCCTGCGAGGCGTCGCCGGTGCTCACGGTCGTCGTCTCGGGCTCGTCGTTCGTGGGAGCCGCGGAGCCGACGGGCGCGTAGGGCGTCCGGGGGATGAACCAGGACGCGTCGTCGGCGGGGAGCTCGGGCCTGTCCGCAGCGGGACGATCCGGGGCAGGACGGTCCCCGACCGGCGGGGTCACACGTCCGGTCGTCTGGTCGTGATCGCGGTCCGACGACGAGGTCATGCCTGGTCCGCTACCCGCAACCGGCGGAATCGATGCGGACGGCCGGTCGGGGTGCGACGAGGGGCGCGTGGCGGGCCGACCGGTGGCGACGCCCCAGGGCGGGGTCGCGGGCCGGCGCCACGGCGGCAGCGTCGGGGTGGGGGAGCCGCCGGTCTCCGTCCCGGTCGGCATGCCGGGCATGTCCCCGCCGACCGCGTGGAAGCCGTTGGCGGGCGTCACCGGGTCGTCGGACGTCGGGGGCGTGGGGCCGTACGTCCCGAACGGCGGGACGAGGGGTCGCTCGGTGGGCCGCTCCGATCGCTCGATCGGCGACGGGAAGCCCCCCGAGGGCGGGCCGGCCGGGCGGCCGGGCATCGGGATGCCGCCGGCCGGCGGGCCGGTGGTGCGCCCGGGCATCGGGAACGGGCCGGTGGTGGGCCCGTGCGGGCGGGCGTCGGGCGGCGGGGGAGGCCCGACCTCGACGTCCTCGGCCGAACCCCAGCCCCGTCGCCTGCGGCGCCAGGAACCCGACGGCGGGCCGGTCTCGACCTCTCCGGTCCCGCTGCCGGTCTCGGTCGCGCCACCGCCGAGGAAGGGCGGGCTGCTGGCGCCGTCGGACCCGACGGTGGCCTGCTCCCCGGTGACGTCGCGGGGCGGCTCCGTCGAGGGTTCGGGCGGGGCCTCGTCCCGGCCCTGCGCCTCCTCGGAACGTCGTCCGGACCGCCACCATCTCCCCAACGCACTCACGCCACGCAGCGTAGTCATGGGATCGATCCAGGGAAGGTGGGCCCGCACGGCGCGTCGCGGGTCGAGCCGTAGGCTCCGGCCACGTGAAGGCTCTGCGTCGCTTCTCTGTCCGTGCCCAGCTCCCGGCCGCTCTCGCGCCCCTCCAGGAGCTCGCGATGAACCTGCGCTGGACGTGGCACGGGCCCACGCAGGACCTGTTCGCGGGCGTCGACGAGGCGGTGTGGCGCTCCTGCGGCGGCGACCCCGTCCGGATGCTCGGCGAGGTCCGTCCCCAGCGTCTGGCCGAGCTGGCCGAGGACGCCGGGTTCGTCGGCCGCGTGCAGGAGCGCGCCGAGGACCTGCGCGCCTACCTCCGCGAGCCGCGCTGGTACCAGGGCCGCGCCTCGGAGGGCCTGCCGTCGGCGATCGGCTACTTCTCGATGGAGTTCGGGGTCAGCGAGGTCCTGCCGAACTACTCCGGTGGGCTCGGCATCCTCGCGGGCGACCACCTCAAGGCGGCGAGCGACCTCGGCGTGCCGCTGGTCGCGGTCGGCCTGCTCTACCGCTCCGGCTACTTCCGCCAGTCGCTCTCGCTCGACGGCTGGCAGCAGGAGCAGTACCCGGCGCTCGACCCCCAGGGCCTGCCGCTGCACCTGCTCGCGGACTCCTCGGGGGAGCAGGTCCTGATCGGCGTCGCGATGCCCGGCGGCCGGACGCTGCGCGCGCGGGTGTGGGTGGCGTCGGTCGGCCGCGTGCCGCTGCTGCTGCTCGACGCCGACATCGAGGAGAACGACCCCGACCTGCGCCAGATCACCGACCGCCTCTACGGCGGCGACGCCGAGCACCGCATCCGCCAGGAGATCCTCGTCGGCATCGGCGGTGTGCGGGCGGTCCGCGCGTTCTGCGGGCTGACCGGGCACCCGGCGCCCGAGGTGTTCCACACCAACGAGGGCCACGCGGGCTTCCTCGGGCTCGAGCGCATCCGCGAGCTCGTCGCCGACGCCGGCCTCGACTTCGAGCAGGCGCTCGCGACCGTCCGCGCCGGCACCGTCTTCACCACCCACACCCCGGTGCCCGCGGGCATCGACCGCTTCCCGGTCGGCCTCGTCGAGCACTACTTCACCGCCGACATGCTGCCGGGCATCGAGCCGTCCCGGGTCCTCTCGCTCGGCCGCGAGCCGGCCGGCGACATGTTCAACATGGCGCACATGGGCCTGCGCCTCGCGCAGCGCTCGAACGGTGTCTCGCAGCTGCACGGCGAGGTCTCGCGCGGGATGTTCCAGTCCCTGTGGGGCGGGTTCGACGCCCCCGAGGTGCCGATCGGCTCGGTGACCAACGGCGTCCACGGCCCCACCTGGACCGCCCGCGAGATCGGTGGGCTCACCGCCGGGGTCGAGGCCTCGGGCAGCCCGGAGCTGTTCGGCGTCTCCGACTCCCTGCTCTGGGAGCTGCGCGGGACGCTGCGCCGGCGTCTCGTCGAGGAGGTCCGCCGGCGGGTGCGGGCGTCGTGGCTGCAGCGCGGCGCGTCCGAGCCGGAGCTGGCGTGGACCGAGCGCATCTTCGACCCGGACGTGCTCACCATCGGCTTCGCGCGCCGCGTCCCGACCTACAAGCGGCTGACGCTCATGCTGCGCGACCCCGAGCGGCTCAGGTCGATCCTGCTCGACCCCGAGCGCCCCGTGCAGCTCGTGATCGCGGGCAAGTCGCACCCGGCCGACGAGTCGGGCAAGGCCCTCATCCAGCAGATGGTCCACTTCGCCGACGACAACGGCGTGCGCCACCGGATCGCGTTCCTGCCCGACTACGACATGTCGATGGCGCGGTACCTGTACTGGGGCTGCGACGTCTGGCTGAACAACCCGCTGCGCCCGCTCGAGGCGTGCGGCACGTCGGGGATGAAGTCGGCGCTCAACGGCGGGCTCAACCTGTCGGTGCGCGACGGCTGGTGGGACGAGCTCTACGACGGCCGCAACGGCTGGGCGATCCCGACCGCCGACGGCGTCGACGACCCCGACCGCCGCGACGACATCGAGGCGAACGCCCTCTACGACCTGCTCTCGACGCAGGTCGCGCCGCTGTTCTACGACCGCGGCGCCGACGGCGTGCCCGACCGCTGGACCGCACTCGTGCGCCACACGCTCGCGACGCTCTCGCCGAAGGTTCAGGCGACGCGGATGGTCACCGACTACGTCGAGCAGTGGTACGCCCCCGCCGCCCGGTCCGCCGCGCGCGTCGTGGCCGACGGGTGGGCCGGCGCCAAGGAGCTGGCGACCTACCGCGCGCGCCTCGACGCCGCCTGGTCGTCGGTGACCGTCGCCGAGGTCGACGCCTCGGGCGGCGCGGACACCCCGGTGCTCGGGGCGCCGATGACCGTGCGCGCGGAGGTCGTGCTCGGAGGTCTCGACCCCTCCGAGGTGCTCGTCCAGGCCGTCGTGGGCCGCGCCGACGACGCCGACGAGCTCTCGGAGTCGACGGTCCAGCCGATGACCTCGATCGGCCCGGGCCACGACGGCTCGCACCGCTTCGAGGCCGTCGTCGCCCTTCCGCACGCCGGCGTCCTGGGCTACACGGTGCGCGTGCTGCCCCGCCACGACCTCCTCGCCGCCCCCGCGGAGCTGGGCCGGGTCGTGCTGCCGGCGTAGCAAGATCTCCGATCGTGGAGCGATCGTTCCGCTGAGCGGAGCGTTCGCTCCACGATTCCGGATCTTGCTCGGATCCGGTATGGATCCGGGGATCGCGCGGGTGCGTCGAAGGGGACGTGAGTACCGACGCGCAACTCATCACGCTCCGCCGACTGATCCGCCGCCAGTACGGGGTGGTGAGTCTCGACCAGGCGAGAGCTGCCGGCTACTCGCGCCAGGCGGTGGCCCGCAAGGTCGCGGCGAAGGCGTGGTTCCCGGCCGGCCCGCGGGTGTACCAGGTGGCCGAGCACGACGAGACCCCGCGGTCCCGCGCCGTCGCGGCCCTGTTGTCGCTGGGACCCGACGCCACGCTCGTCGACACCTCCGCCGCGTGGTGGTGGGGGCTGCACGACACGGCGCCCGGGCGACCTCGTGCCGCGGTACCGCCGGGCCGCCGTCCACGACCGCGTGACGACGTCGCCGTCTCTCGCCGTGTGATCGACCCGCTCGACCGCACCCGGGTCGGCGGCGTCGCCGTGACGACGAGGGCGCTCACGGTGCTCGACGCCGCGACGGTCCTCGGTCTCGAGGAGGGGGCGCGAGTGGCGGACCGCGCCCTGCAGAGGGGGTCGGTGAGCCTCGAGAGCCTGCGGGACACGCACACGAGGACAGCGGGACGCCGCGGAGCGGTGCTCGGTGCCGAACTCATCGCCCTCGCGGACGGTGGCGCGCGGTCGTGGGCGGAGCGGGCGCTGCACGGAGGGCTGGACCGGGCGGGGATCACCGGGTGGTCGGCGAACACCGAGATCGTCCTGCCCGGCTACGGCCGGGCGCTCGGTGACGTGGTGTTCGAGGAGGAGAAGGTGATCGTCGAGGTCGACGGGTGGGCGTACCACCGGGGCCTGCGGGCCTTCCTCGTCGACGGGCCCCGCCAGTCGGCGCTGGCCGCCGAGGGCTGGGTGGTCCTGCGCACCCACTGGTACGAGCTCCGCGAGGACCCGGCGACGTTCTTCGCCCGTCTCCGCAGGACGTTGCGGGCAAGATCCTGATACCTGGAGCGAACGCTCCGCTCAGCGGAACGCACGCTCCACGAACAGAGATCTAGGACGGCACCGCCCGCAGCACCAGGGCCGTGTGGGCCGGGACGGCGAGGGGCTCGCCGGCGGGCAGGGGGTCGGTGGTCTCCGGGGCGCCGCCGGGCGTGCCGGCGTCGAGCACCGGGGTCCAGGCGGCGTCGCCGAAGGCGGCGGGCAGGAGGACGTCGACCGGGGCGTCGCCGGAGTGGAGCACCAGCAGCAGCGAGGGCGCCGCGTCGACGCGGACCACGAGCGTCCGGCCGTGGGCGTGGAAGTCGGGCTCGGTGAACTCGCGGCCGTCGGGGTGCAGCCAGGCGATGTCCGGGGCGGCGTCGTCGGGGTCGGTGTCGGCGCGGCCGTAGAAGAAGTCGGTGCGCCGCAGCGCCGGGGTGGCGCGCCGCAGGGACAGCGCGCGGGCGATGAAGTCGACGAGCTCCGACGAGTCCCACGCGCGCCAGGACGTCTCGTCGTCGGCGCAGTAGGCGTTGTTGTTGCCGTGCTGGGTGTGGCCGAGATCGTCGCCGCCCAGGAGCATCGGGGTGCCGGCCGAGAGCAGCAGCGTGGTGAGCAGGTTGCGCGCCTGCCGGTCCCGCAGCGCCAGGATCGCCGGGTCGGAGGTCGGCCCCTCGACGCCGTGGTTGGCCGACCGGTTGTCGTCGGTGCCGTCGCGGCCCTGCTCGCCGTTGGCCTCGTTGTGCTTGTGCTCGTAGGACACGAGGTCGGCGAGGGTGAAGCCGTCGTGCGCGGTCACGAAGTTGACCGACGCGGCCGGGGTGCGGGCGGGCCAGTACAGGTCCGAGGAGCCGGCGATGCGGGTGACGATCGCCGAGAGCGGGCCGTGGCCGCGCCAGAAGTCGCGCACGTCGTCGCGGAACCGTCCGTTCCACTCCGCCCACGCAGGCCCGAAACCGCCCACCTGGTAGCCCTCGCCGGTGGCGTCCCAGGGCTCGGCGATCAGCTTGACGGTCGAGAGCACCGGGTCCGAGGTGATGTCGGTGAGCAACGGCGCGGACGGGTCGAAGCCGCCGCCGCGGGGTCGTCCCAGGGTCGAGGCGAGGTCGAAGCGGAAGCCGTCGACGCCCATCGTCGTCACCCAGTGGCGCAGCGAGTCGACGACCAGGCTCCGGACCAGCGGCGACGCGGCGTCGAGGGTGTTGCCGCAGCCGGTGAGGTCGACGTCGCGGCCCCGCGCGTCGAGGGCGTACCAGCCCGCGGCGTCCAGGCCGCGCCACGACAGCGACGGGCCGTCGGCGCCGCCCTCGCAGGTGTGGTTGAACACGACGTCGAGCACGACCTCGAGGCCCGCGGCGTGCAGGGTCGCGACCATCGCCCGGAACTCCTCGACCTCGCGGCCGGGAGTCGACGCGTAGCGCGGCTGCGGGGCGAGGTAGGCGAGCGTCGAGTAGCCCCAGTGGTTGGTGCGCCCGCGGGAGAGCAGGCTCGGCTCGTCGGCGTGGGCGAACACCGGCAGCAGCTCCAGCGTCGTCACCCCGAGCCCGACGAGGTGGTCGATCACCGCGGGGTGGCCGAGCCCGGCGTAGGTGCCGCGCAGGTGCTCGGGGACGTCCGGGTGGCGCATCGTGAGGTCGCGGACGTGGGTCTCGTAGATCACCGTGTCCGGCCACGGCACCCCCGGCCGCGCGCCCGTCATGGGCTCCAGCGGGACGGTGACGATGCCGTGCGGCACCGACCCCGCCGAGTCGTGGTGGTCGGGGCGGGCGGAGAACGGGTCGGTGCCGTCGAAGGCGCGCGCGGCCGCCAGGGAGGTGACCGACCCCTCGACGCGACGCGTCCAGGGGTCGACGAGGAACTTCGCGGGGTTCGTGCGCACCCCGCGCCCCGGCTCCCACGGGCCGTGGACGCGCAGGCCGTACGGGTCGCCCGGGGCGACGCCGTCGGCGCTGCCGCGCCACCACCCGTCGCCGGAACGGCCCAGCTCGACGCGCCGCTCGCCGCCCGGGCCGGGGAGGCAGAGCTCCACCGCCTCGACGGTGGGCCCGGCGGGGACGCACGCGCGCAGCACGTCGCCCTCCAGGTGGGTGCCGCGTTCGCCGACGTCGATCGGGGTGGTGGACATCGGAGGGGATCGTGCCCGATCGGGGGCGGGCCGTCGCCCGAAGCGGAGTGTGATCCGACAGGATGTCGGTGACCGAGGTGGACACCGGCGCGAATCCACGGGGTGACCCAGCGAGTGACCGAGCACGTGCCCGATCCGGACACCGTGATCCGCATGACCGGCGTGGGCGTGCGCCGCAGCGGCAACGACCTGCTCGCCGACCTCGACTGGACCGTCGAGCTCGACGAGCGCTGGGTGGTGCTGGGACCCAACGGGGCCGGCAAGACGACGCTCCTGCGGCTCGCCGCGGCCGAGATGCACCCGACGACGGGCCCCGTCGAGCTGCTCGGGGAGCGGCTCGGGCGTGTCGACGTCTTCGAGCTGCGTCCGCGCATCGGGCTCGCCTCGGCGAGCCTCTCGGGGCGGGTGCCGCCCGACGAGCTCGCCCACGACGTCGTGCGCAGCGCCGGCTACGGCGTCCTCGGCACCTGGCGCGAGCAGTACGACCCCGAGGACGACCGGCGCGCCGCCGGCCTGATGGACGCGATGGGCGTCATCGGGCTCGCGGACCGGCGCTACGGGACGCTGTCCACCGGCGAGCGCCAGCGCGTGCTGCTCGCCCGGGCGCTGATGACCGACCCCGAGCTCCTGCTGCTCGACGAGCCCGCCGCGGGTCTCGACCTCGGCGCCCGTGAGGACCTCGTGGAGCTGCTCACGGAGCTGGCCGCCGACCCGGCGGGTCCGGCGACGGTGATGGTCACCCACCACGTCGAGGAGATCCCGCCGGGCTACAGCCACGCGATGCTGCTGCGCGAGGGCCGGGTGGTCGCCCAGGGCCTGCTCGACGACGTGATGACGTCGGAGAACCTGTCGGCGACGTTCGGGCAGCCGCTCGAGCTCGCGAGCCGCCGCGGTCGCTTCACCGCGATCCGCAGATAGGGTCGCGGCCGGATTCATGCAGATCGAGGAGGCTCACCGGTGACGGAGTTCGTGCGGCTCGAGGTCGAGGGCGGGGTGGGCACCATCCGCCTGGACCGGCCCCCGATGAACGCGGTGAACCGGCAGCTGAACCTGGAGCTGGCCGAGATCTCGGCCGAGGCCGCGGGGCGCACGGACGTCCGCGCGGTCGTGGTCTACGGCGGGGAGAAGGTGCTGGCCGCCGGGGCGGACGTCAAGGAGATGGCCGCGCTCACCTACTCCGAGATGGCCGAGCGGGCCCACGAGCTGTCGAACGGGTTCGGCGCCGTCTCGACGATCCCCAAGCCGGTGGTCGCCGCGATCACCGGCTACGCGCTCGGCGGCGGCTTCGAGCTGGCGCTGTCGTGCGACCGCCGCATCGCGGGCGACAACGCCAAGGTCGGCCAGCCGGAGATCCTGCTCGGGATCATCCCCGGCGGCGGTGGGACGCAGCGACTCGCGCGGCTCATCGGCCCGTCGAAGGCCAAGGACGTGATCTTCACCGGCCGGATGTACAAGGCCGAGGAGGCGCTGGCGCTCGGGATGGTCGACGAGGTCGTCGCCCCCGACGAGGTCTACAGCCGGGCGCACGCGTGGGCGACCCAGTTCGTCAACGGCCCGACCCGCGCGATCGCCGCCGCCAAGGCCGCCATCGATCGTGGGCTCGACACCGACCTGCGCACCGGCCTGAACCTCGAGAGCGAGATGTTCGCGGCGCTGTTCGGCACCGAGGACCAGACGATCGGCATGCGGTCGTTCGCCGAGAACGGGCCCGGCAAGGCCCAGTTCCTGGGCCGATGAGCGTGTCCCACCCGTCGCAGGCCGAGGTCGACGCGGCCCGCGACGACCCCAAGCTCGCGAACGTCCTCTACCACGACTGGGAGTCGGTCTCGTACGACGAGAAGTGGTCGATCTCGTTCGACGAGCGCTGCACGACGTTCGCGGTGGACCGCTTCCGGGCGGTGAGCCCGGGAGCAGAGACCTACGACCACGCCCTCGAGCTGGGCTGTGGCACCGGGTTCTTCCTGCTCAACCTGATGCAGGGCGGGATCGCGCGCCGGGGCACGGTCACGGACCTCTCGCCGGGGATGGTCGAGGTGGCGACGCGCAACGCGTCTGCGCTGGGCCTGGATGTCGAGGGCCGCGTGGCCGACGCCGAGACGATCCCGGTGCCCGACGCGTCGGTCGACCTCGTCGTCGGGCACGCGGTGCTGCACCACATCCCCGACCTCGACACGGCGTTCCGCGAGATCCTGCGGGTGCTCAAGCCGGGCGGGCGGTTCGTCTTCGCGGGCGAGCCGACGCGGCTCGGCGACCTCTACGCCCGCAAGCTCGGCCAGGCGACGTGGTGGGCGACGACGCGGCTGGCGCCGTCGTCGTGGCTCAAGCCGCAGGCCGAGCTCGACGAGTCGTCGCGGGCGGCCGCGCTCGAGTCGGTGGTCGACCAGCACGTCTTCGACCCCGACCGCCTCGAGCGCTACGCCCACGCCGCGGGCGCGGTCGACGTCCGGGTGGTCACCGAGGAGCTCTCGGCGGCGGTGTTCGGCTGGCCGGTGCGCACGTTCGAGGCCGCGGTGCCGCCCGAGAAGCTGGGCATGGGGTGGGCGATGTTCGCCTACCGCACCTGGCAGCGGCTCTCGTGGGTCGACGAGCACGTGCTGTCGAAGGTCGTGCCCCGCTCGCTGTTCTACAACGCGCTGGTCACCGGGGTGCGGCCGCCCGATCCGGTGTCGCTCTGACGTACTCCTTCACCCTCGACGACGTCGCGTACCTCGCGTCGTCGGCGGGGCGAGAGGCCGTCCTCCGGGCGTCCGAGCTGGTGGGCGACGACCGTCTGCGGGCGGTGACGGTGCTGCGCGAGCGTCTCGGCGACCGGGCCGCACCCGTGCTCGAAACCGCGTTGCTGCAGGCGCGGGTCCGCGGGCGCGTCCCGGACGGCTGGCTGCTGACCGCGGACGCCGCCGAGCAGGCCACCGCGGCGCCGGTCGCCGCGCACCGGGCGTCGCGGCTCGCGGGTCGGGACGTGCACGACGTGACCTGCTCGGTGGGCGCGGAGCTCGACGCCCTGCGGCACACGGCCTCGCGGCTGGTGGGCTCCGACCTCGACCCGGTGCGCCTGGCGATGGCGCGCGTCAACGTGCCCAGCGTGCCCCTGGTGCGCGCCGACGCCCTCGCGCCCGTCACCCGGGACACGGTCCTCGTCGCCGACCCGGCGCGCCGCACGGCCTCCGGCCGCCGGACCTGGCGCCCCGCCGACTTCGTGCCGCCGCTGGATGAGCTCGTGGAGGCGGCCGGGACATGTCCGCGGCGTGGCGCCGCTGACGTCGAGCGTCCGTATCGCCACGCACACGACGTGGTGGTGTCGACGGCCCCGGGACTCGATCCCGCGCTCGTGCCCTGGGCGGCCGAGGTCGAGCTCGTGAGCCTCGACGGCCGGGTCCGCGAGGCGGCGCTGTGGTCCGCGGGGCTCGCGACGACCCGCCGGCGGGCGACCGTGCTGTCGAGCCGCGGCCCGGGCTGGGAGGTCACCGACGCCGAGGACGACGACTGCCCGGTGGGCCCGGCGGGCGAGTGGATCGTCGACCCCGACGGCGCCGTCGTCCGCGCCGGGCTGGTGCGCCAGTACGGCGCGCGCCACGGGTTGTGGCGGGTCGACGAGCACCTCGCCTACCTCACCGGCGACGCCCCGCCGCCGGGCATCCGGGCGTTCCGGGTGCTCGAGCACGGGCGCTACAGCGAGAAGACGCTGCGCACGACCCTGCGCCGGCGCGGCGTGGGCCGCGTCGAGATCCTCGTCCGCGGCCTCGACGTCGACCCGAACGCCCTGCGGCCCCGCCTCAAGCTCGCCGGTTCGCAGGAGGCGACCGTCGTCCTGGCCCGCCTCGAGACCGGGCCGGAGGCGTACGTGTGCGAGGCGGTGAGCGACCGGGTATCCGCGATCTCCGACCCACGATGAGGAGGCACCAGCCCATGGACGCCGAGAAGGCCCGCCGCGTGCTGAGTGAGGAGCGCGACCGGCTGCGTGAGATGGGCTCGTGGTCCCGCGAGCACGCACCCACCGTGGCCGTGCAGCAGGAGGGAGCGCTGGGGCAGCACCCGGGCGACTACGGCTCCGAGGTCGAGGAGTCCATGGAGCGCCAGGGTCTCGCCGACGAGAGCAGCCGCCAGATCGCCGACATCGACGCCGCCCTCGCGCGTCTCGACGACGGCACCTGGGGTCGGTGCCGTGTGTGTGGCGCGGACATCGACGACGAGCGTCTCGAGGCGCGCCCGCAGGCCGACACGTGCCGGGAGCACGCCGACGCCGCGTAACGTCGTGCCCGCGGCCCGGTCCTCGCGAGGGCCGGGCCGCGGGTGCGGTCAGACTTCAGAGGCCAGGGCTCAGAGCGACGTGTCGGGGACACCGCTCGCGGGGTCGACGTCGTCGTCGCGCAGACGCACCTCCGGGCCCTCGAGGCGCTCGCCGGGGTCGGCGCCCAGCGCCCGGTCGGCGTCCTCGGGATCGACGATCTCGTCCTCCTCGATGTCGTGCACCGCGGCCTCCTCGGCGGAGGCGGCACCGCCCGAGATGCCGACGTCGACGGCGGCGAGGGACCGGCCCGGTACCTGGTCGGGGTCGGGCTCCGCGGCGGTGAGACGCCCGGACCGACCCTGTCCGGCCTCGGACCCAATCTCGCCCTCGGCGAGCTCCGGTCCGGGCGCGGTGGCCGCGCCGCCGGTGTCGTCGGGGATCTCGCGCGCGAGGCGCTCGTCCACCGTCTCGCGCTCACGCTGCCCGGCGGGGGTGGTGTCCGGGTCGTCGAGGCCGAAGGGGCGGTTCGGCGAGACGTAGCCGGCGTCGAGGCCGTCGGTGCCGGGTCGGCCGTCCAGGGACTCGCCCGACTCCAGCTGGATGCTCGCGCCCAGGTCGGGCGACTCGGGGACGTCGTCACGGTGCTCGGGCTCGGTCATGGGTGTGGCTACCCGACCGCTCGCCCGGCCATGTCGTCACCGGTCAGGGTCGTTACCGGTCAGGGTCGTCACCGGCCAGGCGCCGGAACAGGGCGTCGCGGACCGCGTCGACGTCGGTGTCCTGGGGCAGTGCGATGTCGACGGTCCGGCCGCCGGGAGCCCGGCCCCGGCGGTCGGCGTGCACCGTCCCGCGTCCGGGCCCGAGCGAGGTGTCGACCTCGACCTCCAGCGGCACCGTCGCCAGCGTCCCGGGGACGATCGCCTCGAGCAGGGCGACCGCGTCGTGGATCGGGACGCGGTCCACGCCGAGTGCCTCACCGTGCGCGTAGACGTCACGGGTCGCGGCCAGGGCCTCGCCGACCGGCCCGGACGCGGCGAGGGCGTCGAGCCAGGCGCGGTCGACGGTCACCTCGTGGGTGAGGTCCAGGGGCACCAACGTCGTCGGCACCCGCTCCTCGACGAGCACGCGGCGCGCGGCCTCGGGATCGGACCAGACGTTGAACTCCGCGGCCGGGCTGACGTTGCCGCCGGCCCCGATCGAGCCGCCCATGACCACGAGCCGGCCGATCCGCTCGGCGAGGTCCGGGCGGGTCGCGAGCAGGAGGGCGACGTCGGTCAGCGGGCCGATCGCGGCGAGGACGACGGGCTCGGTGCTCGTCTCCAGCACCCGGGTGATCACCTCAAGCGCCCGTCCGGCCGGCTCGGGACCGAGCGGGCCGAAGCGCTCGGCGATCCCGCCCAGCCCGTCGTCGCCGTGGACGTCGGCGGCCCGCTGCGTGGTGGGGTGGATCAGCGGCCGGTCGGCGCCCACCCCGAGCGGCACGTCCCCGCGCCCGAGCATGCCGAGCAGGCGGCGCGCGTTGGTCGTCGTGGTCGGGAGGTCGACGTTGCCGAAGACGGCGGTGACGGCCCGGAGATCGGCCTCGGGGGCGCGCGCGGCGAGCGCGAGCGCGTAGGCGTCGTCGACGCCGGGGTCGGTGTCGACGATCAGCGGGGCCACGGGACGTCGATCTCCTCGAAGGTCGGCAGCGACGGTTGGGCGCCGGGACGTGTCGCGGTCAGCGCGCCCGCCCGGCAGGCCCGCGTCAGGGCGCTCTCGTCGTCGACGCCGGTGGCCAGCGCGATCGCGAGCGCAGCGGTGAACGCGTCGCCGGCGGCGGTGCCGTCGACGGCGTCGACCGGTGGCGAGGCGACGTGGGCGACGACCCGCCCGCGGCGGCGCAGCTCGGCCCCCGCGGCGCCGTGGGTGATCGCGACGGCGACGACGTCCTCGAGGTCGGCGTGCGCGGCGAGGGCGCCGTACTCGCCGGCGTTGACGCAGAGCAGGTCGAGCCCGGCGAGGACGTCGCCGGCGACCGCCCGGGCCGGCGCGGCGTTGAGGACCGTGAACCCGGACGCCGCCATCGCCGTCGCGACGGGCTCGTCGGGCACCTCGAGCACGGTGAGCACGACGTCGGCGTCGAGGGCGGCGGGGTCGACGGTCAGGGCCGCGTTGGCGCCGGGGTCGACGACGATCGTGGTCTCGCCGTCGTCGTCGACCTGGATCATCGCGGTGCCCGTGGGGGCGTCCCGGACCCGTCGGACGGACCTGAGGTCGACCCCACCGGTCCGCAGCAGGGTCAGTGCCTCACCCGCGAGGGGGTCGGTGCCGACGGCGGCGAACAGCCGCACGCGCGCGCCGAGCCGGGCCGCGGCGAGGGCCTGGTTGGCACCCTTCCCGCCGGGGACGCGGGTGACGTTGCGCGCGGTGAGGGTCTCCCCGGGCGCCGGCAGCTGCTCGACGCGGGCCACCAGGTCGAGGTTGACGCTGCCGACCACGGCGACGGTCGGGCCGGATCGGGGGGACGCCACGGCGCGATCGTAGGGTCACACCCGTGAGGTCGGACCCGCGCCAGCCGCGACTGCTCACCTGGGCGTCGCTGCGGTGGATCGTGCGCCACCGCGCGTGGTCGTGGTTCTACCTGGTGCGGTACTGGCGGATGATCAAGGTTCGGGTGCGCCAGCCGCACATCGTGATGCACGGGCTGGTGTTCCTGGGCAAGGGCGTGCGGCTCGAGGCCCGCGAGGGGTTCGGGCGGCTGGAGATCGGCCGGTTCGTGCACATCGGCGACAACACCCGCGTGCGCTGCCACGAGGGCTCGCTGCGCATCGGGGACAAGTCGGTGTTCGGCAACGAGAACACGATCAACTGCTACCTCGACATCGAGTTCGGCGAGGCCACGCTGCTCTCCGACTGGATCTACGTCTGCGACTTCGACCACCGCTACGCCGACGTGCACGTGCCGATCAAGGACCAGGGCATCGTCAAGTCGCCGGTGCGCATCGGGCCGGAGACGTGGATCGGGACCAAGGTGACCGTGCTGCGCGGGGCGCGGGTCGGGCGCGGCTGCGTGCTCGGCGCGCACGCCGTGGTGCGGGGCGACGTCCCCGACCACTCTGTCGCCGTGGGCGCGCCGGCCCGCGTGGTCCGCGACCGGATGGCCGACTACGAGGCCGCGGCCGCCGACCGCGCCGCGCTGGCGGACATCGCGCGCAAGACGGCCCTGGCGGCGGGGCAGGCGGTGGCCTCCCCGGACGGCGCACCGGGCACGTCGGCGGGCGAGCCGGCCGTACGTGAGTGATGTTCACGGCTATAGCCGTGAACATCGCTCACGGGGTGCCGAAGACGTTGCCCGTCGGGATCTTGGGGCGGCCCAGGACGCGCGGGGGACCGGGTCTCGTCGTGGCATGGATGGCCGCCGTCTCGGCGGCGATGGACGGCCAGGCGAAGTCGGTGTCGAGGCGGCGGCGGGCGGCGCCGGCACGCGCGCGGGCGGCCACGGGGTCGTCGAGGCAGCGGATCACCGCGGCCGCCAGCCCCGGCGCGTCGCTGGGCGCGAAGGACAGGCCCGTGACGCCGTCGACGACCACCTCGCCCAGCCCGCCCGCCCGGGATGCGACCAGCGGCGCGCCGGCCGCGGCGGCCTCCAGCGCGGTGATGCCGAACGGCTCGTAGCGGCTGGGCAGCACGGCCGCGTCGGCGCCGGCGAGGAGGTCGCGCAGCGTGGCGTCGTCGACGTGGCCGAGCAGCCGCACCGCCCGTCGCACCCGCGCGGCCCGCGCCCGTTCGGCGAGCCAGTCCGAGCACGAGCCGGTGCCCGCGACGAGCAGCTGCGTGCCGGGGTGGGCGCGGCGGATCGCGGGGAGGGCGGCGACGAGGTCGTGCACGCCCTTCTCCCACTCGAGGCGCCCGACGTAGACGAGGCGCGGCGGGCCGTCGCGCTCCGGCGCCGCGCGGCCCGCCCACCCCGAGGGGTCGATGCCGTTGTGCACGACGGCGACGTCGTCCGGGTCGAGGTCGAAGAGCCCGGAGACCTCGGCGCGCATGGCCTGCGAGCAGGTGACGACGGTGTCGGCGCGGCGGGCGAGCCACCACTCCACGGAGTGCACCTGCTGGTTGAGCGGCTGCGAGAGCCAGCCGCCGTGCCGGCCCGCCTCGGTGGCGTGGATCGTCGCGACCAGCGGCGCGCCGGTGAGGTCCGCGAGCGCGATCGCCGCGTGGGCGACGAGCCAGTCGTGGGCGTGGACGACGTCGGGCGTCCAGTCCCGCAGCAGGCCGGCCGACGCGCGCAGCATCGCGTGGCCCAGCCCGAGGGTCCAGGCGACGAGGTCGCGGACGAACTCCAGGTGCGGCGGGTCCTCGGCCACGCGCAGGACGCGCACGCCGTCGACGCGCTCGATCGCCGTCGGGTGCGTCTCGGCGTCGGTGCCGGCGGGGTGGCGGGAGACGACGACCACGTCGTGCCCCGCGTCGCCCAGGGCCGTCGCCAGCGCGTGGACGTGGCGCCCGAGACCGCCGACCACCACCGGCGGGAACTCCCAGGAGAGCATCAGCACGCGCACGGGCGACCCCGCTCATGATCGTGGGGGCTTTGCTGACGTTGAACGTCAGCGTGGTCCCCAGGCTGGTGGATCAGGCGAGCGACCCTACTCCGGAGTAGGTAGGGGCGGCGCGGCGGTCGTCCGCGGGGCGGCGGCGCAGGGCCCGGGCGTCGAGGCGCCCGAAGACGTCGTCCTGGGCGGCGAACCCGGCGGCACGGGACGCCGCGAGGTCGTGCCGGCCGGCGGGGAGCAGGTCGGTCAGCTCGCGGACGCGGTCGCGGTGCTGCGCGGCGCGACGGCGGGCGTAGTGCGCCGCGGAGTCCTTGGTGACCATGAACGCCCAGTCGCTCGAGAGCGCCAGCGCGGCCTGGGTCGCGAGGGTGTCGAGGGTGGCGTCGCGGCCCGCGGACGGCGGGGCGCCGTCGACGGCGGCGAGCAGGCGGCGCGCCACGTCCTCGTTGTCGGCCACGAGGTCGCGCACCGCGAGCCCGTCCCACACCCGCCAGTCCTTGCCCGACCCCCAGGACGACGCGGGCAGCACCACCGGCTCCTCGACGTGGCCGGCCTCGACCGCGCCGCGCAGGGTCGTCACGCGGACCCCGGCCGCCGGCAGCGCGGCGAGCACCGCCTCGAGCCACGCGGGACCCTCGTGCCACCAGTGCCCGAACAGCTCGGTGTCGAACGCGCTGACGACCAGGCCCGGCCGCCCCCGCTGCGCCCGCAACGCCTCGAGCCGCGCCCGGACCACGCCCACGAAGTCCTGCGCGTCGCGCGCCACGGCCGCGGCGGCGCGGGTGGGGTCGTAGGGCTTCTTGTCCCCGGTCGCGACCCGCCGGCCGGTGACCCGCGCGGACTTGAGGCCGGTGTCGTGGTCGTAGGTGTGGAAGTCGCGGTAGTCGGGGCCGCCCGGGTAGCCCGCGCGCGGCGACCACACCCGGTAGGTGACCTCGAGGTCGCGCGCGAAGGCCACGACGTCGGTGCCGTCGACGGGGTGCGCGGCCGCGGTGTCGCCGCGCAGCGCCGGGCCGTCGACGAGGAAGCGTTCGACGCCCGCCGCCGCGTAGTCGTGCTCGAGCCCGGGGGTGTAGCCGCACTCGGGCGCCCAGATCCCCGCCGGCCGACGACCCAGGCGCACGTCAGCGTCGCGCAGGCCCGCGTCGAGCAGGAACCGCCGCACGCGCCCCGGCAGCAGCGGGGCGAACGGGTGCGTGGCGGGCCCGCCGAGCAGCTCGACGACCCCGGCGTCGGCGAGGCGCCCCAGCACGGGCGAGGCGCCGTGGCGCCAGTCGCGCTCGAAGACCTCGAGCGCGTGGGCGGCGGCGCGGTGCTCGCGGGTCGACAGCGCGGGATCCCGCGCCTCGTGCGCGCGCAACTGCCAGTCCGCGAGCCAGGTGTGCATCGATCGCAGCGCCGCGGGGTGGTCGAGCTGGGCGGCGAGCACCGGCGTCACGCCGAGGGTGAGCACGTCACGCTGCCCGCGGACGGCCAGGCGCTCGAGGGTCTCGACGACGGGCAGGTAGGCGTGCGCCCACGCCTGGTAGAGCCAGTCCTCGCCCACCGGCCAGGCGCCGTGGCGCAGCAGCCAGGGCAGGTGGGAGTGCAGGACCAGGCAGAACGTGCCGACCGGTTCCCTCGACACGTCCGTCCCTCCCGCCGTCCGACCCCCTCGGTGCGACCCCGACGGCAGAGTTTCCCACCACCCCGGACGGCGGAGCGGCGGCCGGGGCCATCACGGGAGCGGGCGCGCCTCGTTGGGCCGTGAGCGTCACCCCCGAACCCGGAAGGGACCCCATGCGGAGCACGTCTCGGATCGTCGCCGGAGCACTCGCCACCGTCTCGGCGGGCGGTGCCCTCCTCGGGCTCGCCGGCACGGCCGTCGCCTCGCCCGTCCCGGGCGTCCCGGTGACCACCGCCGAGCAGTGCACGGGCGGCGGCGGGAGGCTGACCGGGGGCGGCCTGACCTGCACCGGCGGCGGCGACACGGGCGACGTGGTGGTCGGCGAGGCCGCGGCGGGCGCGATGCGTCAGGCGCTGCCCGAGGAGGTCGTCAACCCGGCCCTCACGGCCGTCGGACGGCGCTGACCAGGAGGTCCAGCGAGGCGTCGACGTCGTCGGCGCGCAGCTCGAAGTCCCCGGCCGACACCGAGGCCACGTCGGCGGCGAACTGGTCGGGCCACGGTGCCCCGGAGAGCGCGAGCGCGACCTGCGCGTCGATGAGTGAGCCACCGTGGCGCGCGTCGAGCGCGCGCAGCGCCGGGCCGTGGTGCAGGCCGGTCAGCGACTCCACGGCCAGGCCGGCGTCGGCGACGAGCCCGGCGAGCTCGGGCCCGGTCAGCTCGCGGGTGTGGAACGGGTTGAGCGGACGGTCCTCGGGCCCGGCGCCGGGCGAGAAGGTCAGCCGATTCGGGGTCGCGCAGAACAGCCGCCCGCCGGGACGCAGGACGCGCGCGCACTCGGCGAGGAAGCCCGGCTGGTCCCACAGGTGCTCGATCACCTGCAGCGTCACGAGCGCGTCGACCGTCCCGTCGGCCACCGGCAGGGCCTGCAGGTCGGCCCGCGTCACGCCCACGGCCGGGTAGCGCGCGGCGACGTGGGCGGCGACGGCCGCGTCCAGCTCGACACCGACCACCCGGCGGGCCGACGAGGCCAGCAGTGCTGCGCCGTACCCCTCGCCGACCCCGGCGTCGAGCACGACCGCCCCCGCGCACGCGGACGCCAGCGCCAGGTAGACGGCCTCGTGGCGCCGGAACCAGTAGTTCTCGACGTCCAGCCCGGGCACCGTGCGTTCGCCGGTGAGAGGGAGGCTCACGCCGGCCATCCTGGCAGTCGCGGGCGCACCCCGTGCCGCTCCCCGTCGAGGCCCGGGTGGGTGTGTGAGGGTCGATCGGGTACGCCGTCGCGAGTCCCCACGAGGAAGGTGCAGACCATGGCCGCCGAGACGCCGCCGATCACCCAGCAACTGGTCCGGTGGGGGTGGGGTGTCGGCCTGGTGCTCACCGGGACCGGGCACCTCACGGTCGTCCGCGAGGAGTTCCGGTCGCAGGTGCCGCCCTGGGTACCGATCGACGCCGACGACGTCGTGCTGCTCAGTGGGGCGGCGGAGATCGCGCTCGGTCTCGGGCTGCTCGTCCTGCCGAAGGAGCGCCGCCGGATGGCGGCGCTGACGGCCGCGTTCCTCGTCGCCGTGTTCCCCGGCAACATCGCGCAGTACCGCCACCGCGTCGACGGTCTCGGGCTCGACACCGACGGCAAGCGTCTCGGGCGCCTGTTCCTCCAGCCCGTGCTGTGCGCGACCGCGCTGCACGCCGGCGGCCTGCTCCCCGGTGCGCGGCGCCGCTGAGCCCAGCAGGCCTCGGCGACAGGGTGAGCACCCACCGGCGAACGCCACAGAAGGTGACCGAAGGTCACTGTCGACATCGCTGCGTCACTCCGGCGAGGTCCCCTCGTTGAGTGGTGGTCGTCACCGCACGGGCCGGACCGGGCTCGCTCGGGAGCGACGGGGGGACGTCGCCGGGAGAAGGCGGTCGGGGCGTCCCGCTCCCCAGATCCAGCCTCCCGAGGAGTCCTGATGTTGAAGAAGATGGGTGTCGTCACCGTCGGTGTCGCGGCCGGTCTCATGGTGGCCGCCCCGTTCGCGTCGGCCACCGAGTGCCACGACGACTCCGAGCACCACTCGAGCCACGAGAGCAGCAGCGACAGCGACTGCAACGTCACCGGCGGCAGCGCCACCGCCGACGGCGGCATCGACGGCGACTCGGCGCTCGGCAACGTCCTCACGCAGGCGCCCGTCGGCGGCGCCAACCTCGGCAACGTCGTCTGCAACCGGATCCTCAACGACAACCTCAGCGGCAACGACATCGCCATCAGCGTGCTCTGAGGAGCGCTCCCGAGGTCCACGACCGGGCCCGGCCCCACCGATCGGGGGGCCGGGCCCGTTGCGTTCCGCGACCGGTGCTGACCCGGAGCTGGCCCGCGTCTACAACACCCCGTGAACGTCCGACTACGCGATGTGGGAGGGCTGACATGGTCGTCGCCGCATCCGTCTGGTTAGGTTAGGGTTTCCTAACGATCTTGTGTCGACGTCGGGGAGAACGATGAATCGCGAACCGGGATCGCCCGGGGATGTCGTCGACGTCCTCGGGGTGGGGTTCGGGCCCTCGAACCTCGCGCTGGCCCTGGCGGTGCAGGAGCACAACGAACGCACGCCCGACTCCTCGCGGATCCGCGCCTCGTTCGTCGAGCAGCAGGCCGCCTTCGGCTGGCACCGCGGGATGCTCCTCGACGGGGCCACCATGCAGGTGTCGTTCCTCAAGGACCTCGTGACGATGCGGGACCCGACGAGCCCGCGGTCGTACCTCAACTACCTGCAGGGCCAGGGCCGGCTGGCCGACTTCATCAACAACAAGTCGCTGTTCCCCTCGCGGGTCGAGTTCCACGACTACCTCGAGTGGTGCGCCGCCGACGTCCGCCACCTCGTCTCGTACGGGACGCGGGCGGTCGCGGTGCACCCCGTGACCGGGCCCGACGGCGAGATCGACCAGATCGACGTCGTCCTGCGCGACGCCCAGGGAGACGGCGCCGGCTCCCGCGTCGTGCGCACCCGCAACCTCGTGCTCGCCACCGGCCTGGTGCCGTGGCTGCCCGAGGGCGTCCAGCGCGGCAGGAGGATCTGGCACAACAGCGAGCTGCTCTCCCGCCTGGGCGAGCTCCCGCCCGTCGGTCCGCGCCGCCGCCGCTACGTCGTCATCGGCGCCGGGCAGAGCGCGGCGGAGACGACGGCGCACCTGCACGACCGCGAGGACGCGGCCGAGGTGCACTCCGTGTTCTCCCGCTACGGCTACAGCCCGGCCGACGACACGTCGTTCGCCAACCGCATCTTCGATCCCGAGGCGGTCGACCACTTCTTCGCGGCCTCCGGCGAGGTCAAGCAGATGCTGCTCGACTACCACGCCAACACGAACTACTCGGTGGTCGACCCGGAGCTGATCGCCGAGCTCTACCGGCGCGCCTACCAGGAGCAGGTCCGCGGGCCGCGGCGCCTGCACGTGCACGGGGCGTCGCGGGTGTCGAGCGTGCGCTCCCCGGACCCGGACGTCGACGGCGACGGGCCCGGAGCGGGTGCCGACGGCCCCGACATCGAGGTCGACGTCGAGGTCCTGACCACCGGCCACCACCACACGATCACCGCCGACGTCGTCGTCTACGCCACCGGCTACCGGCCGATCGACCCCAGCGGGCTGCTCGGCGACGTCGGCGCCTGGTGCCGGCGGGCCGACGACGGCGAGCTGCTGGTCGACCGCGACTACCGGCTGCACACCGTCGAGCCGCTCACGGCCGGCGTCTACCTGCAGGGACCCACCGAGCACACCCACGGCATCAGCTCCACGCTGCTCTCGACCACGGCCGTGCGGGCGGGCGAGATCCTCGACTCGGTGCTCGGGCACCGGCGTCCCGAGCCCGACCTGCCGGTCGCCCACGAGAGCGGCGAGCCCGCGACCGTCGGGCAGCGGTGGGGCGACCCGGGGGTGGTGACGTCGTGACGGCCCTCGTGACGGGAGCCGCCGGCGGCATCGGGCTCGCTGTCTGCCGGCGCCTCGCCGACGCCGGCGCACCGGTCGCGCTGCTCGACCGCGACGCCGAGGCCGTCGAGGCGGCCGCCGCGACCGTGCGCGAGCACGGCGGCACCGCGGTCGCGGTGCCCGCCGACGTCACCGACGCGGCTGCCGTCGAGAAGGCGGTGGACGCCGCCGAGGAGGCGCTGGGGCCGCTGGACACGCTGGTCAACGTCGCCGGCGTCCTGCACGTCGGCCGGGTCACCGAGCTCGACGACGCCGACTGGCGGCACTGCCTCGATGTCAACGCCACCGGCGTCATGCACGCCTGCCGCGCCGTCGGCGCGCGGCTCGCCGACCGCGGACGCGGCTCCGTCGTCACCGTCGCGTCCAACGCCGCCGGCGTCCCGCGCACGGGGATGGCCGCGTACGCCGCGTCGAAGGCGGCCGCGGTGGCCCTCACGCGCGTCCTGGGCCTCGAGCTCGCCGGGCAGGGCGTGCGCGCCAACGTCGTGTGCCCGGGCTCCACCGACACCGGGATGCTCGAGGCGATGGGCGACCTGCCCGCCGACCACGCCGCCCTCGTCCGCGGTTCGGCCGAGACGTTCAAGCTCGGCATCCCCCTCGGGCGGATCGCCGACCCGCAGGACGTGGCCGAGGTCGTCGCGTTCCTCGCCTCCGACGCCGCCCGTCACGTCACCTTCCAGACCGTCTACGTCGACGGCGGGGCCTCCCTCGGGCCCTGAGCCGACCTCTCCGCCACCGCTGCCGTCCCCGCACGCCCGACCACAGCCCTCGGCCCGCATCGTGAGAGGACCCCGATGACCAGCACCCCGACCAGCGCCGGTCCGGAGCTCGAGCCCGTGGGGGACGACGTGTCGGTCGACGTCCCGCCCGGCCCCGGTTCCGGTCCGGGGGCCTTCCTCTTCTCCACCCGCGAGGTGACGCTGCGGACCACGGGGGTGCGGACCCGCGTCCCGGACGCCTCGCCGGGCTCCGTGGGTGCGATGGCCGCGGCGACGCTCGCGGCCGAGCGGGCGGCCGGCAACCCCGATCCACTGGTGGTGGGGGCGGTCGGGTTCGCGCCCGGCGAGGCCCGCCTCGTGGTCCCGGGGCACGTCCACCGCACGCCGACCATCGCGCGTCAGGAGAGCGACGCCCCGCCCGCGCCGCCGCTGAACGCGCCGCCCTCGGCGCCCGCGTCGGTGGGCACCCGGTGGGATTTCCGCGCCGAGCCGCCGCCGCCGCGCTACGCGGCCGCGGTGCGCCGCGCGCTGGAGATGATCGCCGAGGGTGACCTGGAGAAGGTCGTGCTCGCCCGCGCGGCGACGCTCACCGCGCCCGCGCCCCTCGACCTGGCCGTGATCCTCGAGCGCCTCGCCGCCCGCAACCCCAGGGGCTACGTGTTCGCCGCGGACGTCACCGACCCGGCAGATGGCCCCGTTCCCCGGACCCTCGTCGGCAACAGCCCGGAGCTGCTCGCGGCCCGGCGCGGCGACCTCGTCGTGTCCCACCCGCTCGCCGGGACGGCCCCGCGATGCCCCGACCCCGACGAGGACGCCCGCCGCGGCGAGGAGCTCGCGTCGTCGGCCAAGAACCTGCGCGAGCACGCGCTCGTCGTCGACCGGGTCGCCGAGCGGCTCGCGCCCTACTGCACGTCGCTGGAGGTCCCGGCCGCCCCGAGCGTCACCCGGACCGCCTCCCTGTGGCACCTCGGCACCCGCATCGAGGGCACGCTGCGCGACCCCGCGCCGACCTCGTTGCAGCTCGCCGAGGCGCTGCACCCCACGCCCGCCGTGTGCGGGGAGCCGACCGACGCCGCCCGTGCGGCCATCGAGGAGCTCGAGGAGTTCCCCCGCGGCTTCTACTCCGGCCTCGTCGGCTGGTGCGACGCCGACGGCGACGGCGAGTGGGCGGTCACGATCCGCTGCGCCGAGGTCGCCGGGCGCGCGGTGCGCGTCTACGCGGGGGCCGGGGTCGTCGAGGGCTCCCGCCCCGAGGCGGAGCTGGCGGAGACCAGCGCCAAGTTCCGCACGCTGCTCTCGGCGCTCGGGCTGGAGGCGACGCCGTGACGACCACCGCCCGCCCCGTGGAGGAGGGCGTCGTCCCGTACCCGCCGGAGGTCGCCGAGCGCTACCGGGCCGCGGGCTACTGGACCGGCCAGACCTTCGCCGGCCTGCTCGACGCCGCCGTCGCCGTGCACGGCCCGCGCACGGCCGTCGTCGGCACCGGCCCCTCGGGACCGCAGCGCTGGACCTACGACGAGCTCGACGCCCGCGCCCGCGGACTGGCCGCCGGGCTGGGCGAGCTCGGTGTGGCCCCGGGCGACCGCGTCGTCGTGTGGCTGCCGAACGTGCCCGAGTACCTCGAGGTCGTCTTCGCGCTGTTCCGCCTGGGCGCCCTGCCGGTGTTCGCGCTGCCCGCGCACCGCGCCAGCGAGATCCGCTACTTCGCCGAGCACGCGGAGGCGACCGCGATCGTGACCGTCGGCCGGCACGACCGCTTCGACCACGCCGCGGCGGCGCTCGAGGTCGCCGCGGCCGTCGACTCCGTGCGCCACGTGGTGATCGCCGCGCCGTCCGCCGGTGAGGTGCCGTCCGGCGTCGTCACCCTCGGCTCGCTGCGCCGCACCCCGCCCGGCGCCCTGCCAGGCGACGACGCCGACCCGTCGTCGATCGCGTTCCTGCAGCTCTCGGGCGGGACCACGGGCCTGCCCAAGCTGATCCCGCGCACCCACGACGACTACCTGTACAGCGTCCGGGCCAGCGCGGAGATCTGCGGGCTGACGCCGGACACGGTGTACCTCGCGGCCCTGCCCGCCTCGCACAACTTCACGATGAGCTCGCCGGGCCTGCTCGGCGTGGTCCACGCCGGCGGCACCTCGGTGCTCGCGCCCTCGCCGGACGCCGACACGTGCTTCGGGCTGATCGAGGCCGAGGGCGTCACGCTGGCCGCGGTCGTGCCGCCGCTGGCGGCGGCGTGGGTGCAGGCCGCCTCGTCGACCGCGCGGGACCTCTCGAGCCTGCAGGAGCTGCAGGTCGGCGGGGCCAAGTGCGCCGCGGAGCTCGCACGGAAGATCGGGCCCGTGCTGGGGGCGCGCCTGCAGCAGGTCTTCGGGATGGCCGAGGGGCTGGTCAACTACACCCGCGCCGACGACCCGGACGACGTCGTCGTCGAGACCCAGGGCCGCCCCATCTCCCCGGACGACGAGATCCGCGTGGTCGTGCCGGACGACCCCGAGGAGCGCGACGTCGCCCCGGGCGAGGTGGGCGCGCTGCTGACCCGCGGGCCGTACACGATCCGCGGCTACTACCGCGCGGCGGAGCACAACGCGACGGCCTTCACCGCCGACGGCTTCTACCGCACCGGCGACCTGGTCCGGCTCGATCCGGGCGGCAACATCATCGTCTCGGGGCGGGTGAAGGAGCAGATCAACCGCGGCGGCGAGAAGATCGCGGCCGAGGAGGTGGAGAACCACCTGCTCGCCCACCCCGACGTCGTCGACGCCGCCGTCGTCGGCGTGCCGGACGACTTCCTCGGCGAGCGCACCCGCGCCTACGTCATCCCGGTGCCCGACCGGGAGCCCCCGCGCCCCGCGGTGCTGCGCCGCTTCGTGCGCGACCGCGGCGTCGCCGCCTACAAGGTGCCCGACACCGTCGAGGTGGTCGGCGCCTTCCCCGCGACCGGCGTGGGCAAGACCAGCCGCGGGGCGCTGCGGGCCGCGCTGGCCGACCACGCGCGCCGCCCGACACCCGGAGCCCCCGACCCCGACGAGGAGAGCCCGTCGTGAGCCTGCCGACCATCACGCCCTACGCCCTGCCGCAGGCCCACGAGCTGCCGGCGAGCCGCCCGGACTGGTCGCCCGACCCCGCGCGGGCGGTCCTGCTCGTGCACGACATGCAGCGCTACTTCGTGGCCCCGTTCTCGCGCACCGAGGAGCCGGTGAGCCGCTGCGTCGAGAACATCGCCGCGCTCGCGGCCCGCGCCCGGGTCCTCGGCGTCCCCGTCGTCTACACCGCGCAGCCCGGCGAGCAGCCCCCCGCGGAGCGCGGCCTGCTCGACGACTTCTGGGGCCGCGGCCCGGCCGCCGCCTACGCCGAGGACCCCGGCGTGGTGGCGATCCTCGACGAGCTCGCGCCCGAGCCCGGCGACGAGGTGCTGACCAAGTGGCGCTACAGCGCCTTCCAGCGCAGCAACCTCGCCGAGCTGCTCGCCGACGCGGGCCGCGACCAGCTGCTGATCACGGGCATCTACGCCCACATCGGCTGCATGGTGACCGCCGTCGAGGCGTTCATGCGCGACGTGCAGCCGTTCCTGGTGGCCGACGCGACGGCCGACTTCTCCCGCGCCCACCACGAGCAGGCGATCACCTGGACCGCGCAGCGGTGCGGCGTCGTCACCTCGACCGACCGCGCGCTCGACGCGCTGGGGCGCGGGCCCGACGCCGTGGCGGCGACGGGGGCCGAGCGGGAGGCGCCGGCGTGACGCTGCCGGACGCCGACACCACCGGCGCCCGGCGCACCGCACCCGCGCCCCCCGCCGCCGCCCGGCGGACCAGCACCCGCGCGGGCGGACTGGTCCTCGCGACCGTCCTGCTGCTCGCGGCCCTGGTGGCGAGCCTCGTCGTCGGCAGCCGCGGCGTCCCGCCCGCCGCCGTGCTCGAGGCGCTCCTGCACGGGCCCGCCTCGCCCACCGACACCGACGCCGTCATCGTCCTCGAGCAGCGGCTGCCGCGGACCCTGCTCGGGCTGGCCGTGGGCATCGCCCTGGGCGCGGCCGGCGCGCTCATGCAGGCGCTCACCCGCAACCCGCTGGCCGACCCGGGCGTGCTGGGCATCAACTGGGGCGCCTCGGCGGCGATCGTCGGCGGCATCGTGCTGTTCGGCATCACCACGCTCGACGGCTACGTCTGGTTCTCGCTCGCCGGCGCGGCCGCCGTCGCGGTCCTGGTCTACCTGCTCGGGGCGACGGGACGCAGCGGCGCCACCCCGGTGCGCCTCGCGCTCGCCGGGACCGCGGTCGGCGCCTCGCTGCAGGGCGTCATCTACGCGGTGGCCCTGGTGGACCCCACGACGTTCGACCAGTTCCGGGTGTGGCGCGTCGGGTCCCTCACCGGCCGGGACCCCGGCGCGCTGCTGCAGGTGCTGCCGTTCCTCGCCGTCGGCGCGCTGCTCGCCCTGGGGCTCTCGCGCGCGCTCAACGCGCTGGCGCTGGGCGAGACGACGGCTCGCGCGCTCGGCGTCCCCGTCACGCGCGTCCGGGCGATGACCGGGGTCGGGATCGTGCTGCTCTGCGGCGGCGCGACCGCGGCCTGCGGGCCGATCGCGTTCGTCGGGCTCGCGGTGCCGCACCTCGCGCGCGGGATCACCGGCCCCGACCAGCGCTGGGTCGTGCCCTGGTCGATGGTGCTCGGCGGGCTCCTCGTGGTGGGCGCCGACGTGGTGGGCCGCGTGGTCGTGATCCCGGCCGAGCTCGAGGTCGGCGTGGTGACCGCGTTCGTCGGCGCGCCCGTCTTCCTCGCGATCGCCCGCCGGCGGCGGGTGGTGGAGCTGTGACGGCCACCCCGTACCGCGTCCCCGTGCTCCGGGCCGGCGGTCTGTCCGTCCGGGTCCGGCCCCGCGCCGTCGCCGCCACCCTCGGCCTGCTCGTCGCCGCCGTGGTCCTCGGCGCGCTGGCGATGACGCTGGGGGACTACCAGCTCTCGGTCGGCCAGGTGGTCGGCGCGCTCACCGGCACCGGCTCGCGCGCCCAGCAGTACGTGGTGCTGGACCTGCGCGCGCCCCGGGTGGTGCTCGCGCTCGTCGTGGGCGCGGCGCTCGGGGTGGCCGGGGCGCTCTTCCAGTCGCTGGCGCGCAACGACCTCGCGAGCCCGGACCTGCTCGGCTTCACCACCGGCGCGGCGTCGGGGGCCCTCATCGCGATCCTGCTGGTGGGCGGCGGCTCCGCGGGCACCACCGCGGGCGCGCTCATCGGCACCGTCGTCACGATGCTGGCGGTCCAGGCGCTGCTGGGCGGGGCCACCGGCGGCTACCGCCTCGTGCTCGTCGGGATCGGCGTCAACGCGGTGCTCGCCGCGCTCAACAACGTCCTCATCCTGCGCGCCGATCTGCCGGCCGCGGTCGCTGCGCAGAGCTGGCTCGTGGGCACCCTCAACGGGCGCGGCTGGACCGAGGTGCTCGCCACCGCGATCGCGCTGGCCGTCCTCGTGCCCGTCGCGGTCGGCGTGAGCGGGCGCCTGGACCTCCTCGGGATGGGCGACCTGCTCGCCCGGGGGGTGGGCGTGACGGTCGGGCGCACGCGGGTGGTGACGTTGCTGGCCGGCGTCGCGCTCGTCGGGGTGGCGACGGCCGCCGTCGGTCCCGTCGCGTTCGTGGCGCTGGCGGCCCCGCAGCTCGCCCGCAGGCTCGCCGGCACCACGGGCCCCACCGTGATCGCGGCCGGGCTGATGGGCGGCGTCCTGCTGCTCGCCGGCAACGTGCTCGGCCAGCGGCTCGTCGCGCCGCTGCAGTTCCCGGCGGGGGCGATGACCGCGGCGATCGGCGGGCTCTACCTCGTGTGGCTGCTCGCCCGCGAGTGGAGGGCGGGCCGGTGACCGCGTGCGCTTCGTCGCGTCCGGGCACCTTGTCCTTCATAGGTAAGCCTTGCCAAACTCACAGCGACCGGGGGGCATCGACAGGCGAGGAGCCGGTGGTGACCGCTGCGCGCGATCTGGCCCTGACGGGTGCCCAGGAGGGCATCTGGTTCGCCCACCACCTCGATCCGATCCACACGACCGGCGAGCGGATCGACATCACCGGCCCGCTCGCGGGAGACGTGCTCGCCACCGCCATCCACGACGCGGTCGAGGAGACCGAGGCGCTGCACGTGCGCTTCGTCGTGCGCGACGGGGCGCCCCGCCAGGTGCCGCTGCCGCCGGCGGAGCGCCCGGCGTGGACGGTGGCGCGGGTCGACCTGCGCGACGAGGCCGATCCGGAGGCCGCCGCGGTGGCGTGGATGGACCGCGCCCTGGCCGAGCCCGCCGACCTGGACGGCGGCCCGCTCTTCGCGCAGGCCGTCCTGCGCCTGGACGAGGCCCACCACGTGTGGTTCCACCGCTACCACCAGGTGGTGATGGACGCGTACGGCTTCTCCCTCATCGCCCGCCGCGTCGCGACGCTCTACACGGCGCGCCTCGCGGCCGACGCCGCACCGCCGTCGCGGGCCGGCACGCTGGCCGAGCTGGTGGCCGCCGACGCCGAGGCGCGCCGGAGCACCGCGGACGAGGACCGGGCGTTCTGGGCGGAGCGCTTCCCCCGGGCGCCCGCGACCGCGACGCTCGCCGGCCGCACGCGGCGCGTGTCGGGGACCTTCCTGCGCCGCAGCAGCACCCTGCCCGCCGGGGTCGTCGCGGACATGGAGATCGCCGCCCGCGCCAGGTCGGGGCACTGGCCCGAGCTGGTACTCGCCGCCGTCGCTCTGTACCTCTACCGGCGCTCCGACGCGCCCGACATCGTGCTCGGGGTCCCGATGATGGGACGGCTGGGCCGGACCGGTCAGCCCGCGGCCCGCACGCCGGGGATGCTGGTCAACATCGTGCCGCTGCGCCTGCACCCGGGCCCGGCGACGACGGTGGGCGAGCTCCTCGCCGACGTCGTCACCGAGCTCGCCGCCGTCCGCGCGCACCAGCACCACCGCTTCGAGGACCTGCGCCGCGACCTGCGGCTGGACGCCCCTCAGGGATCGGGCGGGGCGGGGCCGGACGGTGCGGGTCCCCGCGGCGAGGCCGCGCTGGTGGGTCCGTGGGTCGACGTCCTGCCCACCGAGTCCCTGCGCTTCGGCGCCCGGACGACGGGCACCGGCCGCCCGGTCTCCGGCGGCCCGGTGCACGACCTCGCCGTCCACGTGCAGCGCCGCCCCGACGGCAGCCTCTCGCTCGACGTCGACGCCAACCCGGCGACGTACGCCGCCGCCGCCGTCGAGGCCCACCGCGACGGCCTCGACGCCCTCCTGCGCACGCTCGTCGAGACCCCGGCCGACCGCCTGCTCGCGGACGTGCCCCTGCTCGACGGTCCCGTGGAGATCGACGACGGGACCGGGCTGCCGGCGGCTCCGCCCGTCAGGACGCCGGCCCGGCGCGGGGCCGACCCTGCGGTGCAGGAGGCCCTCGGCGCGATCGTCGCCGAGGTGCTCGGCCTCGACGCGGTGGGCCCGGACGACGACTTCTTCGCCCTCGGCGGCCAGTCGCTCCTGGCCCTGAGCCTCCTCGCCCGCGTCTCCGAGGAGCTCGGGGTGACCCTCACCGTCCGAGATGTCTTCGAGGCGCCGACCGTCGCCGCCCTGGCGGCGCGTCTCCCCGCCGCCGTGCCCACCCCCTGAGAACGCCCCGACCCCGAGGAGTGCCCCTGATGGCGACCGCCACGCCGACCCGACCGACGCGCCGCCCGACGGTCCCCCCGGCCGTCCGCAGCGCACTGTCGCGCCGCGGCTTCCTGGCCGGCACCGGCGGCGCGGCCGCCACGCTCGTGCTCGCCGCGTGCGGCGGCGGGGACGCGGGCGGAGCGGGCGGCGCGACGCGCACCGTCACCGGCGCGTCGGGACCCGTGGAGATCCCCGCGAACCCGCAGCGGATCGTGTGCACCGACTTCTACACGACCTACGCCCTGCTCGACGTCGGCGTGACGCCCGCCGGCACCGCGCAGGCCACGGTCGGCGGGGTGCTGCCGGAGTACCAGCAGGCCTACGACGCCATCCCCAAGGTCGGGACGCCCACCGCGCTGAACTTCGAGGCGATCGCGGCGCAGTCGCCCGATCTCATCCTCGGCACCCTGGTGCCGTCGCTGCCCGCGGACCTCGGCGACCAGCTGTCGGGCATCGGGCCGACGCTCCTGCTCCCGGCCGCGGCGAACCCGGGCAGCTGGGGCGAGCGGGCGCTCCGGACCGCCGACGCGGTGAACCGCCTCCCGCAGGGCGAGCAGCTGAAGGCGAGCTACGACCAGCACGCGACGCGGATCCGCGAGCAGTACGCCGCCACCCTGGGACGCACGCGGTGGGCCCTGGTGCGGGGCTCGTCCGGTGGCGGGTTCTTCAGCGACTACCCGACGTCCTGGAGCGGCGTGGTGCTCGCCGACGCGGGCTTCCGGTTCGGGCAGTTCGCGGAGGGGAGGACGGGCGCCGGGGGCCGCCTGTCCTACGAGCAGGCGCCGGCCCAGCTCGAGGACTGCGACGTCGTGCTGCACCTCGCGGACACCCGGGGCGGTGTCGACGCCAACACCCAGACCCTGCTCGCCCAGCCCGCGTTCCAGCAGGTCCGCGCCGTGCGCGAGGGGCGGCTCTTCCCGCTGCCGAACTACTACTGCAGCCACTACAAGCAGGGCGAGGCCGTGCAGAGCTACCTCGAGACGATCGTGCCGCGGGTCTGAGGGAGCACCCGCGGCACGGCGATCGTCAGCGCGAGCGGGTCAGCGGTGGCCGCCGCCGCCGTGGCCGCCCTTGCCGCGGAACTTGTTGAGCATCCCCTGAGCCTTCTCGCGGTTCTTGGGGTCCGACGCGTAGCGCTTCGCCTGGTCGGTGTACTTGCGGCCCTGCGGGCTGCGCAGGAACTCCTGGACCTTCGAGAACAGACCGGGCACGACGACTCCCTGGGGGTGTCGGGGCGGTCCTGTCCGCCCCGGCGTGGGCTCAGGATATCCCCATTTCGGGCGCCCTAAGGTTACTCGTCAGTAGGCTCCTACACCCTACTCACCGGTAACATGAGAGGGATACGCCACGCTGCTCTCCGCGCGCCGGCGTGGGAGAGTCGGGACAGAACGCAAGTTACCGACAAGTAAGCTACCCGTCGGTAGCCACACGTCCGCGGGACGGATGCGAGCACAGGAGGTCGCAGGAGGCCCATGAACATCGTCGTGCTGATCAAGCAGGTGCCCGACACCTGGTCGGAGCGCACCCTCTCCGACTCCGACAAGACCCTCGACCGTGCGTCGTCCGACGCCGTGCTCGACGAGATCAACGAGCGCGCCGTCGAGGAGGCTCTCAAGATCAAGGAGGCCGGCGACGCCGAGGTCACGGTCCTCACCGTGGGCCCCGACCGCGCCACCGACGCCATCCGCAAGGCCCTCTCGATGGGCGCGGACAAGGCCGTGCACGTCAACGACGAGGCCATCCACGGCTCGGACGCGGTGACCACCGCCAAGGTGCTGGCCAAGGCCGTCGGCACGGTCGGCGACGTCGACCTCGTGCTGGCCGGCAACGAGGCCACCGACGGCCGCAGCGGCGCGATGGCCGGGATGCTCGGCGAGATCCTGGGCTGGCCGTCGCTGACCCACGCGAACTCCCTGACCGTCGAGAACGGCACCGCGAGCGTGAAGCGCGAGACCGACGAGGGCACCTGCGACGTCACCGCGTCGCTGCCTGCCGTCGTCAGCGTCGGCGAGAAGATCAACGAGCCGCGCTACCCCTCCTTCAAGGGGATCATGGCCGCGAAGAAGAAGCCGGTGAGCGCGCTCGGCATCTCCGACCTCGGGCTCGAGGCCGGCGAGGTCGGCCTGGCCGGCTCGCTGGTGCAGGTCGACTCGTTCGCCCCGCGCCCGCCGAAGTCCGGTGGCCAGAAGGTCGAGGACGAGGGCGACGGCGGCCAGAAGATCGCCGAGTTCCTCGTGGGCCAGAAGCTCATCTGATCCGCCCCACCGACACCGCAGAGGAGAACCATGGCTGAGGTCCTGGTCCTCGTCGACCACGTCGACGGGGAGATCAAGAAGAACACGTACGAGATGCTCACGGCGGCCCGCCGCCTGGGCGAGCCCGCGGCCGTCGTCGTCGGCACCCCCGGCACCGCGGCCAAGCTGGCCGAGGGCCTCGCGGCGCACGGCGCCGAGAAGGTCTACGTCGCCGAGTCCGACGACGCGGTGAACTACCTGTCGACCCCGCAGGTCGACGCCCTGGCGGCGCTGGTCGAGCGGGTCTCCCCGCCGGCCGTGCTCATCGCCGCCGGCGCCGACGGCCGCGAGGTCGCCGGGCGTCTGGCCGTCCGCACCAACTCCGGCTGGCTCAACGACCTCGTCGAGGTCGACGGCCAGCGCGAGGGCACCCACTCGATCTTCGGTGGCGCCTTCACCGTGCAGTCGCGCGCGACCACCGACACCGCGGTGATCTCGTGGCGCTCGGGCTCGATCGAGATCGAGGAGAACGCCGGGGCGGGCACGCAGGAGAACGTCGAGGTCCCGGCGATCGACGAGGCGAAGTCGGCCAAGGTGTCGAACCGCGCGCCGATCGTCGGCGGCGACCGCCCCGAGCTCACCGAGGCGAACGTCGTCGTGGCCGGCGGCCGCGGCGTCGGCTCGGCGGACAACTTCAACGTGGTCGAGACCCTCGCGGACTCGCTGCACGCCGCGGTCGGCGCCTCGCGCGCCGCCGTCGACTCCGGCTACTACCCCAACCAGTTCCAGGTGGGGCAGACCGGCAAGACGGTCTCGCCGCAGCTCTACATCGCACTCGGCATCTCCGGCGCGATCCAGCACCGCGCCGGCATGCAGACCTCGAAGACGATCGTCGCGGTCAACAAGGACCCCGAGGCCCCGATCTTCGAGATCGCCGACTTCGGCGTCGTGGGCGACCTCTTCTCGATCAGCCCGCAGCTGACCGAGGAGGTCGGCAAGCGCAGCTCCTAGGCGCGCGGCGTTTCGTGTCCGAAGGGCACCTCCGCTCGATCTCTCCGAGCGGAGGTGCCCTTCGCTCGTTCCTGACTCGTCACGGGGCGAGACGGAACCCCGGAGCGGGGGAGCCGATCGTGTACGAGGGGATTACGCTGGCCGGTCGATGACCTATCTCGACCACGCGGCGACCACGCCGATGCTGCCGGAGGCGGCGGCCACCCTCACCGAGGCGCTCGGGCGCGTCGGCAATGCGTCGTCCCTGCACTCGGCGGGCCGCCGGGCGCGGCGGGCGATCGAGGAGTCGCGCGAGTCGATCGCCGAGGCCGTCGGCGCCCTGCCGTCCGAGGTCGTGCTGGCCACCGGGGGCACGGAGGCCGACAACCTCGCCGTCAAGGGCCTCTACTGGGCCCGCCGCGCCGCCGACCCCCGCCGCACCCGCGTGCTCGTCTCGGCCGCGGAGCACCACGCGGTGCTCGACGCGGGGGAGTGGCTCGCCGAGCACGAGGGCGCCACCCTCGACGTACTGGGCGTCGACGCGACGGGCCGGGTCGACGTCGCGACCCTGCGGGAGGCGCTCGCCGCCCATCCCGGCGAGGTCGCCGTGGTCAGCGTCATGTGGGCCAACAACGAGGTCGGCACCGTCAACGACGTCCGGGCGCTGGCCGAGGTCGCGCACGAGTACGGGGTCCCGTTCCACACCGACGCCGTGCAGGCCGTCGGCGCCGTGCCCGTCGACTTCGCCGCCAGCGGCGTCGACGCGCTGTCGCTGACCGGCCACAAGCTCGGCGGGCCCGTCGGCGCCGGCGCCCTGCTGTTGCGCCGCGACGCCGCCTGCACCCCGCTGCTGCACGGCGGCGGGCAGGAGCGCGACGTCCGCTCCGGCACCCTCGACGTGCCCGGCGTGATGAGCCTGGCGACGGCCGTGCGGGCCGCCGTCGGCGACATCGAGCGGCGCACCGCCACCCTCACCGCCCTGCGCGACGACCTCGTGGCGCGCGTGGTCGCCGAGGTGCCCGACGCCCGCCTCAACGGCGTCCCGCTCGACCGGCCCGGCGAGCGCCTGCCCGGCAACGCGCACCTGTCGTTCCCCGGCTGCGAGGGCGACAGCCTGCTCATGCTGCTCGACGCCCGGGGCATCGAGTGCTCCACCGGCTCGGCCTGCACCGCCGGCGTCGCCCGCCCCAGCCACGTCCTGCTGGCCATGGGCCTCGACGACGACCTCGCCCGCGGCTCGCTGCGCTTCTCGCTCGGCCACAACTCCACGGCCGCCGACGTCGACGCCGTCGTCGAGGCGATCGGCCCCGTCGTCGAGCGCGCCCGCCGCGCCGGGGACGCGCTGGCGCGGTCATGAGGTGCCTTCGGCATGTGAGCACTTCGGAGTGCTGGAGCACTCCGAAGTGCTCACATGCGCGGAGCGCACCGTGAGGGTCCTGGCCGCGATGAGCGGCGGGGTCGACTCGGCGGTGGCGGCGGCGCGGCTGCGCGACGCGGGCCACGAGGTCACCGGCGTCCACCTCGCGCTCTCGGCGAAGCCCGCGACGATGCGCGAGGGCGCGCGGGGCTGCTGCTCGGTGGAGGACTCCCGCGACGCCCGGCGCTGCGCGGACGTCCTCGACATCCCGTTCTACGTCTGGGACCTCGCGACCCGCTTCCGCGACGACGTCGTCGAGCCCTTCGTCGCCGAGTACGCGGCCGGGCGCACGCCCAACCCGTGCCTGCGGTGCAACGAGAAGATCAAGTTCTCGGCGGTGCTGGAGCGGGCCCGGGCGCTGGGCTTCGACGCGGTAGGGACGGGTCACTACGCGCGGCTGGAGGACGGCCTGCTGCGCCGGGCCGTCGACCCGGACAAGGACCAGTCCTACGTCCTCGGCGTGCTGCGCCCCGACCAGCTCGAGGGCGCGCTCTTCCCGCTCGGCGACAGCCCGAAGGCGCAGGTCCGCGCGGAGGCGGCCGAGCGTGGGCTGGTCGTCGCGGAGAAGCCCGACAGCCACGACATCTGCTTCATCCCCTCCGGCGACACCCAGGCGTTCCTCGCCGAGCGCATCGACGAGGCGCCGGGGGAGATGGTCGACCCCTCCGGCGCGGTCGTCGGGCACCACCGCGGCGTCCACGACTTCACCGTCGGCCAGCGCCACGGCCTCGGCATCGCCCGTCCCGCCCCCGACGGGCGGCCGCGCTACGTCCTGGGTCTCGAGCCGGTCAGCCGGACGGTGCGCGTCGGCCCGGCCGAGGAGCTCGACGTCACGGAGCTGACCGCCTCCGACCCCGTGTGGCTCGTCGAGCCGCCGGTCGGTCCGCTCGCCTGCGCCGTCCAGGTCCGCGCCCACGGCGGGCTCGTCGCGGCGACCGTGCGGGTGGGCGACGACGGCGTCGACGTCGTGCTCGAGCAGCCCCTGCGCGGGGTCGCACCCGGCCAGGCGGCCGTGTTCTACCGGCCGGACGCCGACGGGGACGTCGTGCTCGGCAGCGCCACGATCGCCACCACCTCGCGCTGAGCCACGCCGGGCCGCTCTGGGCCGCTCTGAGCCGCTCTGAGCCGCCCCGGGCGTCTAGCGTCAGGAGTAGAATCGGGCTCAGCATGAGCACGCACTGCATCGGCTGCGGCGTCGTCCTCGACGCGGAGCGCGCCGAACTCGGATACACCTACTGCACCGCCCCGGCCTGCCAGGCCGAGTACCGCCGGGGCCCGACCGTCACCGCGGTGGCCGTCAACAAGAGCGGCGACGCCTTCCGCGTCGCCGAGCCCGACGAGATCGCCGCGCGCGCCGCCGCGGGCGAGTACGCCACGAAGAACACCGGCCTGGGGACCGTGCACGAGGCGACCCCCCACATCCCGGCGCCCCGACGGCCCCGGCAGGCGCGACCGGTCCGCGCCGCGACGCCGTCCTGGACCCCCGCCCAGGAGAACATCGTCCGGCTCTACGCCGACATGGGCCTCTCGCCCCGGCAGATCGTCGAGCGGGCCCGGCAGAACACGCCCCGGCTGGGCATCACCGAGAGCCTCGCGGTGCGGATCCTCTCCTCGGCGCGGCGCTCGCCCTAGGCTGCGCGGCCATGGGCTTCGAGGCGGAGAACATCCGCGACTGGCAGGGCAGGTCCGTCGTCGACCCCGCGGGCGGCAAGATCGGCAGCCTGGAGGCGATCTACGTCGACACGGTGTCCGACGAGCCCGTGTTCGCGACGGTCGTGGTCGGCATGGTCGGGCGCCGCCGGCTGGCGTTCGTGCCGCTGACCGGGGCGACGGTCGCCCCGGACCACGTGCGCGTGACGGTGGCCAAGGACCTCGCCAAGCACGCGCCGTCGATCGACACCGACGGCGAGCTCGCCGCCGAGGACGAGCCGGCGGTGTTCGAGCACTACGGCCTGCCGGCCGCCTCGGTCGGCGCCGCACGCCGCCTCGCCCGGCGCTGAGCCGTCAGACGATCGCGACCGGATCCAGCATCGAGCCGGTCGCACCCTGGATCTTGAGGGGCAACGCGACGAAGAGGAACTCGTACGCGCCGGCCCGGGCGAGCTCCTCGAGGTAGATGGACTCGAAGAGGTAGATCGCGTGCTCGATGAGCAGCAGGCTGTGCACCGGCTGCGGGTTGGCGGGGTCGCCGTAGTCGGGGGGCGGCTGGACCTCGAAGGTCTCGGTGTCGCTGCCCGCGGCCACGACCCCGCGGTCGAGCAGCCAGCGGGCGGCGGAGAGGTCGGGGCCGGCGGTGGCGTGACGGGTCATCGCCTCGGTGTCCGGCCAGTGCCCGAGGTACCCGGTGCGGATGAGCACGACGTCGCCGGCCCGGACCTCGACGCCCTGGTGCGCCGCGACGGCCGCCAGCTCGTCGGCGTCCACCACCGACGACCGCGGCAGGGCGTCCACCCCGCGGTGGCCCGGGACGTCGAGCAGGACGCCGCGGGAGACGAAGGGCGGCAGCTTCGAGGCGTCGCCGTGGCGCGGGCCGCTGTCACCGAGGTGCTCGCGCGGGTTGCCGCCGCCGTACCAGTGGTCGTCGTCGCCGATCGTGACGTGGGCCAGGGCGTCGACGTGGGCTCCGCTGTGCGACGTCGCGCTGAGCAGCTCGGCCATGTACCCGTAGCCGACGCCGTTGCGCGGACCCCACGGCTGGGCGCCCTCGGCGCGCAGCCCACCGGGGGTGCGCGCCATGCTCACCCGGAACGGCGGGTGCGCGCCGAACAGCGGCATGTCGGTGAACCGCGGCACCGCCAGCGAGAAGACCTCGCCGCGCGTGGGCAGGGCCAGCGCGGCGAGGATCTCCTCGGGACTGCGGAAGGCCGCCGGCCCGCGTTCCGGGTCGACCACGCTCACCGTCGGCCCTCCCGGGCGTCGGCGACCATGCCGACCACGCGCTCGGGCGTCATCGGCAGCTCGTCCACCCACACCCCGAGGGGACGCAGCGCGTCGTCGACGGCGCTCGCGATGGCCGTCGGGGCCACCAGCCGGCCGCCCTCCCCGGCCCCCTTCACCCCGTAGGTGGTGAACGGCGAGGGCGTCTCCAGGTGCTCGAGCACGATCTCGGGGACCTCGTGCATGCTCGGGAGCAGGTACTCCCGCAGCGTCGGGGTCTCCAGCGTCCCGTCGGAGTCGCCGTAGCGGTACTCCTCCATCAGCGCCGCCCCGATGCCCTGCACGATGCCGCCGACGACCTGCCCCTCGACCAGGGCCGGGTTCATCACGGTGCCGCAGTCGTTCACGACGTAGTAGGCGCGCAGCGTCACCTCGCCGGTCTCCGGGTCGACCTCGACGATCGGGATGTGGCAGGCGTGGGAGACCATCGGGTAGAAGGCGCCCAGGTCGCTGCGGTCGTCGGTGGGCGGCGTGAAGTACGGGTGGTCGTAGGTGTGCACCGCGACGAGACCGCTGCTCTCGGCCTTGCTGGTGCCGTCGTTGAACAGGTGGGCCCGCATCCCGACCTCGGCCATGGTCATCGACGTGCCCGGCGCCCCCTTCGCGCGGAACACGCCCTCGACGCACTCGACGTCCTCGGCGTCCATCTCCATGGCGCTCGCCGCGACCCGGATCATCTTGTCCTTGACGGTCCGCGCCGCGCCGCGGGTCGCGCCCGAGAGCATGATCGTGACGCGGCTGCCGCCGGGTCCGGCCGAGATCGCGCCGCTCGTGGAGTCGGCGTAGGCGACCGAGACCGACGACGGGTCGATGCCGAACTCCTCGGCGACGACCTGGCCGACGACGGTCTCGGGGCTGTTGCCCCACAGCGGGCAGCCGATCGTCGCGCGGACGCCGCCCATGGCGTCGACGTCGATCTTGCAGCTCTCCGGGGTGCTGGTCGCCGGGAGCGGCGCCTCGTCCCCGTAGAGGAACCACCACTCCGAGGCGTTGTAGCCCGAGCGCTCCTGGCAGGTGGCCAGGCCGATGCCGAGGTAGCGGCCCTCGGCGCGCAGCCGCTCCTGCTCGGTGCGCCACGCGTCGAGCCCGGCGATCTCGAGCGCGCGGTCGAGGACGGCCTCGTAGTCGCCGCTGTCGTAGATGTTGCCCGTCGGGATCTTGTACGGGAACTGGTCGGGCTGGATGAAGTTCCGCCGGCGCAGTTCGACGCGGTCGATGCCCATCTCCAGGGCGGCCTTGTCGACCAGCCGCTCCAGGATGAAGTTGCCCGGGTCGGCGCCCGCCCCGCGGAAGAAGCCCTGCTGGACCTTGTTCGTCAGCACGCACGAGACGTCGTAGCGCAGGCTCCCGATCCGGTAGGGGCCGACGGGCTGGGCCACCGCGTTGCCGTGCTGGCCGTGGGCGAACTGGAAGTAGGCGCCGTAGTCGTCGATGATCCGCAGCACCAGGCCGAGCATCTCGCCGTCCTCGGCCAGCGCCAGCTCCGCGTCGTAGATCCGGTCGCAGCCGACGTTGTCGTTCGCCGCGACGTTGTCGGCGCGGTCCTCGAGGTACTGCACGGGACGCCCACAGGCCTTGCTGAGCGCCCCGGTGATCGAGATGACCTTGGTGATCAGGTGCTTGCTGCCGAAGCTGCCGCCCACCGTGCACGGGATCATGCGCAGCCGGTTCGTCGACACCCGCAGGATCCCGGCGAACGCCCACGGCAGGAAGTTGATGAAGTTGCTGTTCGACCAGACCGTCATCGACTCGCCGAACGGGTCCCAGTGGGCCACCGCTCCGGCCGTCTCGATCGGGTGCGCCCCCATCCGGTGCCACCGCGCGCTCGACCGGACGATCGTGTGCGCTCGGGCCAGGTCCGCGTCCACCTCGCCCCAGTCCAGGCTGCGGTGGAAGACGACGTTCGAGTCCAGGGTCTCGTGCACCTTCGTCGCCGACGGGTCCATCGCCGCGACCGGGTCGACGAGGGCGGGCAGGACCTCGTACTCGACGCGGATCCGCGCGCAGGCGTCCTCGGCGATGTAGCGGTCGGTGGCCGCGACGGCGGCGACGGCCTCGCCGGGGTAGCGCACGCGGTCGACGGCGATCGCGCGCTGCTCCACCGGTTCGGCGCAGAACGCCGGCATCGGGTCGACGTACCCGGTGGCCGTCGCGCCCGTGAGCACCACGACGACGCCGGGCAGCGCCTCGGCCTCCGACGTGTCGATCGAGAGGATCCGGGCGTGGGCGTGCGGGCTGCGCAGCACCGCGCCGTGCAGCATCCCGGGCAGGACGACGTCGCCGATGTAGCCGGCGCGCCCGGTCAGCAGCTTCGGGTCCTCCTTGCGGGGGACGCTCTGCCCGACCCAGCGACGGGTCTCGGTGGCGGGCTCCTCGATGGTGCTCATGCGCGGACCTCGCTCTGCTCGTCGGCCATGATCCGCCCGGCGGTGCGCACCGACCGCACGATGTTCTGGTAGCCGGTGCAGCGGCACAGGTTGCCGCCCAGCGCCTCCTCGACGTCCTCGCGGTCGGGTTCGGGGACGCGTTCGAGCAGCTCACAGGCGCCCATCAGCATCCCGGGGGTGCAGAAGCCGCACTGCAGGCCGTGCTCCTGGGTGAACGCCCGCTGGATGGGGTGCAGGGTGCCGTCGGCCGCGGCCAGCGACTCCACGGTGCGCACGGACGAGCCGTCGAGCTGCGCCGCGAAGACCAGGCAGGAGCGGGTCGCGGTGTCGTCGACGATCACCGTGCACGCGCCGCAGACGCCCTGCTCGCACCCCAGGTGCGTGCCCGCGAGGGCCAGGTCGTTGCGCAGCAGGTCGGCCAGCAGGGTGCGTGGCTCGACGAGGAGGTCGTGGCGGGTGCCGTTCACGGTGATCCGGACGCGGACCTTGTCAGGCATCGGTCGTCTCCTTCGGCGAGGCCGCACGGGCGAAGGCGGTGCGCAGGGCGCGGGCGGTGAGCACGCGGGCGAGGTGTCGGCGGAAGTCGGCCGAGCCGTGGCAGCTCGGGATCGGGTTCGTGCCGTCGGCGGCGACCGCCGCGGCCTCGGTGAACGCGGCCGGGCCGTCGGCACCGAGGACCGCGGCCTCGACGGCGGGGACACGGATCGGGCGTTCGTCGGCGCCGCAGAGCGCGACGCGCACGTGGGAGACCCGTCCGTCGTCGCCGACGCCGACGACGGCGGCGGCCCCGCAGACCGGCAGGTCACCGTGCCGGCGGGTGAGCTCGACGAAGGCGCTCCCGGTGCGGCCGGGCGCTGCGGGCACGTCGACCGCCACCACCATCTCGTCGGGCGCGAGCGAGGTGCGGAACGGGCCGGTGAAGAAGTCGTCGGCGGCGACGGTCCGCTCGGCGGCGCGGCTGCGGACCTTGACGAGCCCGTCGAGCGCGAGCAGGGCGGTCGGCAGCTCGGCGGACGGGTCGGCGAAGGCGACGCTGCCGACGACGGTGCCGCGGGCGCGCACCGGCGCGTGGGCGACCTGCGCGCCGGCCTCGGCCAGCAGCGGGGCGTACGCGGCGACCTCTCCGGAGAGCTCGCTGGTGCGCTGGCGGACCGTGGCCCCGAGACGCAGGGTGGACGACCCGTTGTCGCCGAAGAGGCCGAGCGTGTCCAGCCCCGGCACCCGGTTGATGTCGATCACCACGGCCGGGCTGACCTGGCGCGCGTTCATCATCCGCACGAGGCTCTGCCCGCCCGCCAGCACGCGCGCCTCGTCGCCGTGCTCGGCGAGGAGGTCGAGCGCTTCGTCGAGTTCTCGGGGTGCCGCGTACTCGAACGGCGCAGGCTTCATGGGCACCTCCGGGGTGCTGGTGTGCGCGACCGACGTCCCGATGCCGGGTCGTGGGGGAGGCCGACGGGTGGTGGACGGATGTCGGCGGATCGCACCGTGAGGTGTGCCTCAGATCACAGCGCCCGCCGATGCTGGCGGGTGGGCCCGGACTTAAGCAACGTTAAGTCGGACCCGTTCGCCCCACGGCGTCCGAATGGCCCTCGCCGCTGCGACGGGCAGCCTTAACGTTGCTTAACGGTCGTGGGCGGGCCAACGCTGACGCGGCCCCCACGCGACTCGAGCCCGAAGGCGGTCGCCATGCCCGCACCGCGCAAAGTGATCATCACCTGTGCCGTGACCGGCGCGATCCACACGCCGTCGATGTCGAAGTACCTGCCGGTGTCGCCGGGCGAGATCGCCGAGGCCGCCCTGGGTGCCGCGGAGGCGGGCGCGGCGATCGTCCATCTCCACGCCCGCGATCCGCACGACGGCCGGCCGTCCCAGGACCCGGCGCACTTCGTGCCGATCCTCGAGGAGCTCAAGCGCCACACCGACGCCGTCGTCAACCTGACCACCGGCGGCTCCCCGCACATGACGGTGGACGAGCGGATGCGGCCGGCGCGGGAGTTCGCGCCCGAGCTCGCCTCGCTGAACATGGGGTCGATGAACCTCGGCCTCTACCCGATGCTGGGCCGGTTCACCGAGTTCGAGCACGCCTGGGAGCGCGAGCACCTGGAGAAGAGCCGGGACCTCGTCTTCAAGAACACCTTCGCCGACATCGAGACCGTCCTCGAGATCGGGCGGGCGGGCGGCACCCGGTTCGAGTTCGAGTGCTACGACACCTCCCACCTCTACAACCTCGCGCACTTCCGGGACCGGGGCCTGACGCAGGGCCCGCTGTTCGTCCAGACCGTGATGGGGCTCCTCGGCGGGATCGGGCCGCACCCCGAGGACCTCATGCACCTGCGCCGCACCGCGAACCGCCTGTTCGGCGAGGGCCACGAGTGGTCGGTCCTGGGCGCCGGCCGTCACCAGATGCCGTTGGCGGCCATCGGGGCGGCGGCCGGTTCGCACGTCCGCGTCGGCCTCGAGGACTCGCTGTGGATCGGCCCGGGCCGGCTCGCCGAGAGCAACGCCGAGCAGGTGGGACGCGCGCGGGACATCGTCGAGTCCCTCGGCCTCGAGATCGCCACCCCGGACGAGGCCCGGGCCGTCCTCGGGCTGAAGGGCCGTGACGCGGTCGGGTTCTGACGGCAGGCTGTCCCGGGTGACCGGCGACGCGCGGCCCCGCACGGGCATCCGCGCGCGGCGCGTGTCCGCGGCGGACGTCGCCCGCCGGGCCGGGGTGTCGGCGGCGACCGTCTCCTACGCGCTCAACGGCCGGCCCGGCGTCTCGCCGGAGGTGCGGGCCCGCGTGCTCGCGACGGCGGCCGAGCTCGGTCATCCGCTCGACCGCTACGAACGCACGCAAGAGCCCGAGCCCTCCCGGGTGCTCGGGCTGGTGCTCACCGACATCAGCAACCCGTTCTACTCGGAGTTCTCGGCCGGGACGATCGACATCGCCCGCGCGCAGGGCTACGAGGTCTTCGTCGCCCACACCCAGGAGAGCTCGCCGACGCTGGACACGGTGATCCGGACGATGATCGCCCGCCGCGTGGACGGGATGGTCCTGACCTCGCTGCACACCGACGACGGCGACGCCATCCGGACGCTGCGCCGCGCCGAGATGCCGTTCGTGCAGGTGAGCCGCCGGATTCCGGGGCTGCGGGCCGACTTCATCGGGGTGGACGAGACGGCGCTCTCGTCCGACATCCTGCGCCACCTCCTGGGCCACGGGTACACCGATCTCGCGATCATCACCGGCTCGCAGAGCTCGTCGTCGTCGGCGGAGCGGGCCCGGACCTTCGTCGCCACCGCCGCCGAGCTCGGGGTCCCGCTGCCCCCGCACCGGCGGTTCATCGCCTTCCTCAACGCCGAGGGCGGGCGGCGCGTCGCGCAGCACCTCATCGACGCGGACGACCTCCCGCGCGCGATCGCGTGCGGGTCCGACGCGATCGCCTCCGGGGTCATCGGGACGCTGCGCGAGCACGACATCCGGGTGCCCGACGACGTCGCCGTCACCGGCATCGACGGTGTCTTCCCCGGCGCGTCGATGCTGGCCGAGCTCACGACCATCACCCTCGCGCGGCGCGCCATGGCGCAGTCCGCGGTGGAACAGCTCATCCGGCGCATCGACGGGCACGGGGGCATCGCCCTGGACGAGACCGTGCCCCACACCCTGCGCATCGGCACGAGCTGCGGCTGCCCCCGCTCGGTCACGGCCGGGCCGCGCCGACCTGGACCGCGCGCACCATGAGCGCGACCTGGAGCTCGAACAGGCCCTCCTGACGCCGGGGGTCGGTGCCCGCGAGCTCGGCGACGCGGCGCAGGCGGTAGCTGATCGTGTGCGGGTGCACGTGCAGCGTGCGCGCGGTGTCGGCGGTGGAGCACCCGCTGCGCACCCAGACCCGCAGGGTCGCGACGAGGTCGGTGCCCCGGGTGCGGTCGTGCTCCTCGAGGGCGCCCAGCCGGTGGTCGGCCAGACGGCGCAGCCCGTCGGGGGTGCCGGTCTCGAGCAGGAGCGCGGCGACGCCGAGGTCGTCGAGGTCGAGCACGCCGGTCGTGCCGGCCTCGGCCGCCAGCGCGTGGGCCGTGCGGACCATCCGCCAGGCCGGCGGATAGCCGTCGGTGGCGGTCACCGTCGGACCGATCACCACCGGACCGGGGACCCCGGCGAACGCCGCCGCGAGCCGGGCCCGGTCGGCCTCCGGGACCAGGACGACCAGGGCGCCCTCGTGCTCGCCGACCAGGGGTGACCCGCCGAGCACGGGCGCGGTGCCGGTCGGGGCCAGCACGACGGTGTGCGGGCGGCGCAGGTCGTGGTGCAGGGCGTCGGAGCGGTCGAGCAGGCTGCGCTCGTCGCCGGTGCCGCTGACCAGCTCCACCGCCAGGTCACGCGTGAGCCGCAGCTCGGTCTCGACGGCCTGGCGGCGCCGGAGCATCTCCAGCGCGACGAGCAGCGAGAAGCGCTCGATCACCGGTCGGTCGGCCCAGCCGTCGACCCGGGCCACCCAGAGGCGCGCGACGAGCTCGCCGGCGACGGCGATCGGGGCCACCCAGGCCCCTGCCGACCCGCCGAGCGGCACCTGCACCATCGTCCGGTGGGCGTCCGCGGCGGCCAGCGTCCGGCGCAGCGCCCGGGACCGCGCGGTCGGCGGCACCCCGGCCACCTCCGGGCCCGCCCGGCCGAGCGGGGAGCCCTCCGGGGTCTCCAGGGTCACCGACGCGTCCAGCGCGGCGGCGAGGGCGTCGAGGACGCCGTCGAGCCCGGCGTCGTCGAGCAGCAGCCGCATCAGCTCGCGGTCCTGTTGCTCGGCCCGCTCCAGGCGCCGGATGGTGGCCTGCTCCGCGGCGCGGAGCTCCGCGGTGCGCAGGACCGTTCCGGCGTACTGGGCCATCAGCTCGGCGGCGGCGAGCTCGTCCGGCGCGAGGTCGCGCACGTGCCCGGTGTAGCCGACGAGCACGCCGGCCAGGTCCCGGCCGTCGAGTCCGCCCAGTGGCACGGCGAGCAGGGAGCGGATGCCCTCGGTCAGGGCGAGCTCGCGCCACGGCCAGGTGGCGTCGGTGGCGCCCACGTCGCGGAGCACGACGGTGCGCCGCTCGCGGACGGCCCGGGCGGCGGGCAGGTCGGACTCGCGCCCGCTGGGGTGCACCAGCAGCGGGGCCTGCCGCTCGAGGTCGCGGCGGTAGCGCTCGGTCAGCGCGTGACCGGCCGTCAGCACGAGACGCTCGCCGGTGTCGTCGAGCAGCATCACCGAGCACGAGTCGGTGCGCACGAGCGCGCAGGTGTGCCGGGCGATCCGGCTCAGCAGGGCCTCGCGGGGTTCGTCGGCGTTGAGCGCGCGCAGGATGTCCGCGGCCGCCGTCATCCATTCCGCGTGCGTCGCCGGCACAACCGACCCCCGTCCCCGTTGGTCGGGGAGCCATAGCGTAGCCGCGCCGTCCGGACGACCCTGTGTCCCGGTCACTCGTCGACGGAGGGGGCGCCCTGGTGTACCGGGTCGGGATCGATGTCGGGGGAACCTTCACCGACTGCGTGGCGGTGGACGAGGTCACCGGCGCGGTGACGACGTGCAAGGTGCCCACCACCTCCCACGACCAGTCCGAGGGGTTCCTCGCCGGCATCGCCGCGCTCGGGATCCCGATGGCGGAGATCTCGCTGGTCCTGCACGGCTGCACCGTCGGGCTCAACGCCGTGCTCACGCGTACCGGTGCGACGATCGGGGTGATCACGACCGAGGGGTTCCGCGACGTCCTGGCCATGGGCCGGGGACAGCGCCCCAGCGGCGACCAGTTCAACCCGCGCTGGCAGCGGGCGTTCGGCGACGCCCGCGAGCCGTTCTGCCCGCGCTGGCTGCGCCGCACGGTGCCCGGGCGGATCGACCGCACCGGGCGCGAGGTCGTCGCGCTGGACGAGGAGGCGCTGGCCGACGAGGTCCGGTTCCTCGTCGGGCGCGGGGTCGAGGCGATCCTGGTCTGCTTCCTCAACGCCTACGCCGACGACAAGCACGAACGGCGCGCGGCGTCGATCGCCGCCGAGCTGGCCGAGGTGCCGGTCTGGACGTCGACCGGCGTGCACCCGTGCTTCAAGGAGTACCCGCGCTTCTCGACGGCCGTGGTCAACACCTACGTCGGGCCGCCGGTGCAGCGCTACCTCGACCGCGCCGAGCGCCGCCTCGCCGAGGCCGGCTACACCGGACCGCTGATGGTGATGCAGTCCAACGGCGGCGTGCTCCCGGTGGGCACCGCCCGCGAACGCCCGGCGTACACGTTGCAGTCCGGGCCGACCGGGGGCGTCACGGGCGCCCACCGGGGCGGGCAGCGCCTCGGGGCGCCGGACCTCATCACGCTCGACATCGGCGGGACGAGCGCGGACTGCGCGGTCGTGGTCGGCGGGGAGCCGGTCGTGACCACCGAGCTCGAGATCGAGCACGACGTGATCATCGCGCTCCCGGCGATGGCCGTGCACTCGATCGGCGCGGGCGGCGGCTCGCTGGCCTGGGTCGACCGGCGCGGAGCGTTGCGGGTCGGCCCGCGCAGCGCGGGCGCGGACCCCGGCCCGGCCTGCTACGGGCGCGGCGGCACCGAGCCCACGGTGACCGACGCGCTGGCCGTCCTGGGCATCCTCGACCCGGCGCGGTTCATGGGCGGGACGTCGACCTTCGACACCGACGCGGCGCGCGCGGCGTTCGCGCCGATCACGCGGGCCACGGACCTGAGCACCGAGTCCGCCGCCCGAGCGGTCCTGGACATCGCGACCGCCGCGATGGTCGAGGCGGCCCGCGAGGTGTCGGTCTACAACGGCATCGACCCGCGCCGCTTCGGGCTCTACGTCTACGGCTCGGCGGGCCCGGTCTTCGGCGCGCGGATCGGGCGGGCACTGGGCAGCGAGTCGGTGGTCGTCCCCCCGCAGCCCGGGGAGCTGAGCGCCTACGGGCTCGCGCTCGCCGACCTGCGCATGGACGTCGGCGAGCCGGTCGTCCGGGCCCTGGGCGCGCTCGTGCCGGACGAGCTGGAGGCGGCCTACACGCGCCTGCGCGACGACGCGGCGCGGACGCTGGGCCGCACGCAGCGCAGCGCAGCCGCAGCGCCGGAGGCCGGGTACGGCGAGCGGGACATCTCCTACACCCGCTGGCTCGACGGCCGCTACCAGGGCCAGACCTGGGAGACCAACGGCGTCCCGGTGCCCGAGCGCCCCCTCGACGACGCCGCCATCGACGAGCTGCGCACGAACTTCGACGCCACCCACCGCCGCACCTGGGGCTACGCCGTCCCGCGCGCGGACGTGAAGGCGACGATGGCCCGGGTCACCGCGACCGTCGAGCTCGGGACGCCCGACGCACCGGCGCCCGTGGTGGTCGACGGGATCGGCGCCCCCCGGAGCGCGCGCGTGCACCTCGACGGGCGGTGGCAGGAGGTCCCGGTGCTGGCGCGCGACGGGCTCGCGGCGGGGGCGGGGGTGGAGGGCCCGGCGCTGATCGTCCAGCCGACGGCGACGACGGTGCTGGAGGCGGGCGACGTGATGACCGTCGACGGGACCGGCCACATGATCATCACGTGGGGGCGGGCATGAGCGACCAGGTCGCGCTCGAGATCATCCGCAGCGCCTTCTTCGCGACCGTGCGCCAGGCCGGCCGGATCATCCTGCGGTCGAGCTTCTCGCCGATCATCCGCGACGCGTTCGACTTCTGCGTGACGCTGATCGGCCCCGAGGACCTCGAGCGCGGCCTCGCGCACGACGTCGTCGCGATGAACGAGAGCCTCGCGCACTTCTCCGGCGTCATGCCGTTCATGGTGCGCAACCTGCTCTGGGAGTACGGCGTCGAGAACCTGCGCCCCGGCGACATGATCGCGGTGAACAACCCCTTCAAGGGCGGCAACCACGTCTACGACAACGGGTTCTACAAGCCCGTCTTCGTCGGCGACCGGCTCATCGGCGGGGTCGCGGTCAAGGCGCATCTGATGGACATGGGCGGGGTCACCGCGGGCGGCTACTCGACGCGCAAGCGGTCGCTGTTCGAGGAGGGCGTCGTCATCGCGGGCGTGCCCGTCTACAAGGACGACCGTCCGTGGACGCCGGGCTTCAACCTGTACTTCGACAACTCCCGGCTGCCCGACAACATGATCGCCGACCTGCAGGCCATGCACAGTGCCTGCACGTTCGCCGAGGAGCGCCTGCACGCCCTCGCGGAGACCCACGGCGTCGACACCGTGCACGACGCGATGGCCTACACGCTCGACTACGCCGACCGCTCGATGCGCGAGGGCCTGCGCGCGCTGCCCGACGGCGACTTCGTCGGCGAGGACGGCATCGACGCCGACGCGTTCCACGACGAGCCGTACGTCGTGCGCACCACCGTCCGCAAGCGCGGCGACGAGGTCGAGGTCGACTTCTCGGGCTCCACGCGGGAGGCGGCGTCGTCGGTGAACTGCTCGGTGTTCGACGCCGCGAACGGCGTCTACACCGCGCTGAAGTTCCTCTGCGACCCGCACAACCCGAACAACGCCGGGGCGTTCCGGTGCATCACCGTGGTCGCGCCGGAGGGCACGTTCATCACGGCGCGGCCGCCGGCGGCGACGACGATGTACTTCGACGCGGCCGAGGCGGTGTTCAACGCCGTCACCAAGGCGATCATCTCCGGTGCTCCGCCGGGGTCCGGCTTCGGTGGGCACTACGGGTCGAACATGGGCCTGTTGATGACCGGCAGCACCACGGCCCCGCCGTCCGGGCCCCGTCGCAACACGGGCGACGGCATCGCGGAGCGCCTCGCCGCGGCGACCCAGTCGATCCCGGTCGTGCTGGAGGACCCCACGGGGTCGGGACGCAAGCTGTTCGTCGCGCCGATGCTGGCGCTCGGGGGCTTCGGGGCGTCCGCGGAGGGCGACGGCGAGAACTTCGTGTCGATGAGCCAGCAGAACCTCATGGACATGTCGATCGAGTCGATCGAGGAGGACCACCCCGTCGTCGTCCTGCGCAAGGAGTTCGTCGCCGACACCGCCGGACCCGGCGCGCACCGCGGCGGTGCGGGCGTCGTCTACGACCGGATGCTCGTCGGCGAGGCCGACGTCTACCCGATGCTCCTGCACCTGCGGATCCTTCCCTGGGGTGCGGACGGCGGAGGCGCCGGGCGACCCGGCGGGGCCTGGATCGGGGAGCCGGACGGAGGCTCCGCCGCCGCACGGTGGCTGCGCTCGTCCGACGAGGACATCCGGCCGCTGGGCGGGTACTTCGACGACTCGGGGGCGGCCGCGGCGCCGTACGAGGGACGGTGGCACTCCGGGAACGCCGACATCGCCGCCACCCCGGGGACGCTCCTGCGCGTGCGCACGCCGGGGGCCGGGGGCTGGGGAGCGGCGTTCGCCCGCGACCCGGACGCGGTCCTGCGCGACGTGCGCGACGGCTTCGTGACGTTCGAGGGCGCCCGCGTCGACTACGGCGTGGTGATCCTGGGCGACGTCGACGAGGGGCCCGACGAGCTGACCGTGGACCGCGAGGCGACGCAAGCGCTGCGGAGAGACGCCGCGCGACGGACCCCGACGACGGAGGAGGGCTCGTGACGATGCTGTTCGGGCGGCCCGAGGAGCCGGAGCTCACCGTCACGCGGGCCGACCTCGACGAGACCTGCCCGTCGTGCGGGGGCACGGCGGTGCAGGGCTACCCGCTGCTCGAGGTGACCGGCTGGTGCCTCGTCGCGCGCTGCGCCGACTGCCTGCACGTGCTCCGCCGCGAACCCAGCCCGACGCCGTTCGGCTTCAGCTACGTGCCCTACAGCGTCCACCTGCGATGATGATCGACGTTGACGCCCTGGAGGGCTCGCGGCGCTACCGGCGGCGCTGAACGAGACGGCGGATCCGGGCGAGCAGGGCGCCGAGGGCGAGCCGCAGCGGGCTCGTCCTCGTGGTGGGCGCCTCTCCGGTGCGGGCGGCCTCGTCGACGGCCTCGGCGAACTGCTCGAACAGGCGCCGGGAGACGTCGCCCGCGAGCGCCCGGCCGAACTGCGCGACCCGGCCGGACAGGTGCACGTCGGCGTCGGCCCACAGCACCGTCCCGCCGCCCTCCGCCGGGTCCGCGGCCAGGCGGATGACGGCCTGCGTGCTCGAGCCCCCGCGGTCGGTGCCCTGCGCGAGCACCCGCATCCGGCGCGCCACCGGGTCGTGCTCGACGACGTGGGCGAGCCCGTCGAAGCGCAGCGACACGGGTCCGAGGCCGACGGTCGCGCGGCCCCGGTAGCGGTCGTCGCCGAGGTCGGCGGTCATCTCCGCGCCGGGCAGGCAGGCGGCGAGGCGATCGAAGTCGGCGAGCACGGCCCACACGTCGTCCACCCCGGACGCGAGCTCGCTGCGGACCTCGACGGTGGCGGTGGGCGGCCCCGTGGGCGCCGTGATCTCCGGCGGGATCTCGCCTGGGGCCTCGGCCGGCGAGGTGTCCGACGAAGCGGATTTCCTGGCGTTCAGTGCCAGCGAGGACGCAGGGCTTGCACCGGAGGTGCGCCCGACGAGCGCCGGCGGCACGGCGGCGCGGGGTGGCGGGACGCCGTCGGCGTGGGTCTCCGCGACGTCGGCGACCGCGGCGAGGATCCCCCGGTAGCCGGTGCAGCGGCAGAGCACGCCCGACATGTCCTCGGCCAGCGTGTCGCGGGAGTAGGTGCCGCCCGCGAGCAGGTCGTAGGAGCTCATGAGCATCCCCGGCGTGCAGAACCCGCACTGCAGGGCGTGGTGGTGGGAGAACGCCTGCTGCAGCGGGTGCTGATCGTCGGCGGAGCCCAGGCCCTCGACGGTGGTCAGCGACGCGCCGTCGCACTGCACGGCGAACAGCAGGCACGCGCGCACCGCCTCGCCGTCGAGCAGCACCGTGCACATCCCGCACACCCCGTGCTCGCAGCCGACGTGCGTGCCGGTGAGCCCCAGCCGGTCGCGCAGGACGTCGGAGAGCGTCGTGCGCGGCGCCACGGCGAGCGTCACCGCGCGCCCGTTGACGGTCACGGTGACGTCGACGGTGCCGTCCGCCTCGACCCTCATGCGTGTGCCTCCCGGTACGCGCGGACCAGTTCCCGTGCGGCGAGCACGCCCAGTAGGCGGGCCCGGTAGCCGCGCGAGCCGTGGGAGTCGCCGGCGGTGTCGACGATCTCGTCGGCCAGGGCGTCGGTCGACGGACGCAGCCCGGCCTCGGTCGGGTCGGTCCCGAGCAGGGCCGTCACGTCGCGCACCACCGGGCGGTCGGAGACCCCGAACGCGGCGAGCGTCGCCCCGCCCCCGCGCCGCACGTGCACCGCCACCCCCGCGAGCGCGAAGTCGCCGTGCCGACGCGCGATCTCGGCGAAGCCGAACCCGTCCCCGGGCGCCGCCGCCGGGAAGCGCACCTCGGTGATCAGCTCGTCCGGACCGGCCGCGGTGGTCATCGCGCCGACGACGAGCTCGCGCGCCGGGACCTCCCGCGTACCGCGCGGACCGCGCAGCACGACGGTCGCGTCGAGGCAGGCGGCGACGGCGGGCAGCTCGGCGGCCGGGTCGGCGTGGGCGAGGCTGCCGCAGACGGTGCCGCGGCTGCGCAGCTCGCGGTGCCCGACGAAGGGCATCGCGCGCCCGATCAGCGGGACCGCCCGCGCGGCCTCGGACCGCTCCACCGTGCGCTGGCGCACGGCCGCGCCGATCCGCAGGACCCCGCCCGTGACCTCCAGGTCGTCCAGCCCGGGCACCCGGGTGATGTCGACGAGTGTCCCGGGCCGCCCGAGGCGCATCGCGAGCACCGGGACCAGCGACTGCCCGCCGGCGAGCACCTTGGCGTCCCCGCCGGCCAGGGCGTCCACGGCCTCGTCCACCGAGTCCGGCCGGTGGTAGGCGAAGGGTGCGGCCTTCATCTCAGCGTCCTCATCTCGGCGCCTTCATCTCGGCGTCCTCGTCTCAGCGCCCGGTGAACGACGGCGTGCGCTTCTCGCCGAACGCCGCGACGCCCTCGGCGAAGTCGTGGCTCGCGCGCAACATCGCGTAGGCCTTGCGCTCGAGCTCGATGCCCGAGTAGAGCGGCGCGTCGATCCCGCGGTCGAGCACCTCCTTGGCCGAGCGCAGCGCCATCGGGGAGAAGCCCAGCAGCGTCGTGACCAGGGCCTCGGTCGCCTCGTCCAGCGCCGCGCGGTCGGGGTGCAGCTCGGCGACGACCCCCCAGTCCGCGGCCTCCTGCCCCGTCATGCGTCGCGCCGTCATGATGTGGTGCTTCGCGCGCGAGAGCCCGATCAGCCGGGACAGGCGCTGCGTGCCGCCGGAGCCGGGGATCATGCCGAGGTTCATCTCGGGCAGGGCGAAGCGGCTGCGCTCGGTCGCCAGGCGGATGTCGCAGGACAGCGCGAGCTCCAGGCCGACGCCGAAGCAGTAGCCGTCGACCGCCACGACCACCGGCTTCGTGCTGCGCGCCGGGGCCGTCACGTTGTGCCCGAGGTCGGTGAAGTCGACGGGGTCGACCTCCATGAACCCCGCGATGTCGCCGCCGGAGGAGAAGTGCTCGCCGTCGGAGCGGATGACCACCACCCGCACGTCGTGGTCGCGGTCGATCTCGGCGAAGCGCTCGGCCATCAGCTGGCGCATCTCCCAGGTGATCACCGTGTAGCGGCCGTGGGACAGGGTCACCTCCGCGACCCGCCCGTCGTGCGACCGCTCGAGCCGCACCTCGCCACCGGTCAGCGCCATGAGACGTCTCCCCTCAGGAGTTGGTGGACGACCTCGCCGTGCAGGGGCAGCGAGTCGATCGTGACGCCGGCGGGCGCGAGGGCGTCGGCGACGGCGTTGGCGTAGGCCACGGGCAGGCTCATGGAGCTCCCTTCGCCGCACCCCTTGGCGCCGAGCGGCGTGAGCGGGGACGGGGACGAGACGTGGTCGGAGACCAGCTCGAACACCGTCTCGGCGCTGGTCGGGCAGAGGTAGTCGAGGAACGTGGCCGAGGTCGGCTGGCCGGCGGGGGAGTAGCGGAACTCCTCGTACGCGGCGCCGCCGAGGCCGTGGACGAGCGCGCCGAGCACCTGGCCCTCGAGCAGCGCCGGGTCGAGCACCGTGCCCGCGTCGTGCACAGTCGCGACCCGGTCCAGGGTGACGAGCAGGGTGTCGGGGTCGATGCGCACGCCGACCATCTCCGCGACGAAGCCGTAGCAGAGCGACGAGTTGATCCTGTCCTCCGCGGTCGCCGCGACCGCCTCGGGCGGCACGAACTCGCCCTCGGTCGCCAGCCGCGCGGGCGCGCCCTCCGGCAGCGACCCCGGGTCCCAGTGCACGACCCCGGCCGCGTGCCGGAAGAGGCACGACGCCCCGGACGACGGGTCGCGCACGGAGCCGTCCGCCAGCTCCAGCCCGGCCGGGTCGACGCCGAGCAGGACCGAGGCCCCGGCGCGCACCGTCTCCGCGAGCCGGTCCACCGCGGCGACCACGGCGCTGGTCACGAGCGGCGCGAACCGCGAGGAGTAGCTGCCGGAGGTCACCGTCCACGGCGTCGAGGCGGTGTCCATGTCGACCACCACGCGCACCTGCTCGACCGGCAGGCCCAGCCGCCGTGCGGCCACCCGCCGGGCCACGGTGGCGTGGCCCTGGCCCTGCGGGACCGAGCCGAGCAGCACCGTCACGACACCCTGCAGGTCCACGGAGGCGCGCACGATCTCGGTCGAGCCGGACTTGTCCCGCCCCGGCTTGCGCTCGGAGGCGGGCGTCGCGAGCCCGACGTAGCCGATGTTGGTGCCCGACGGGTCGACGACGAGCGCCAGGCCGACGCCGTAGTACGCGCCGTCGGCGCGGGCGGCCTCCTGGCGGGCGCGCAGCTCGTCGTACCCGCCCTCGGCGAGCAGCAGGTCGAGTGCGGCCGGGTAGTCGCCGGAGTCGTAGAGGCCACCGGTCGGGGTGCGGTGCGGGAACGCGCGCACGAGGTTGCGGCGCCGCACCTCGGCGACGTCGAGCCCGGTCCGCGCGGCGACCGCGTCCATCAGGCGCTCGAGCCCGAAGTAGAGCTGCTGGCCGCCGAAGCCGCGGTTGAGGCCCGTCGGTGCGCGGTTGGTGACGGCAGCGCGCGCCCGGATCGCCACCGCCGGGACGTCGTACGCGCCGGTGATGTTGCCGAAGCAGCGGTAGAGCGTGCTCGGCTCCGGCGGGCGCAGGTAGGCCCCGACGTCGTCGATGAGGTCCGCGCGCAACGCCTCGACGGCCCCGTCGCGGGACACGGCGGCGGAGAACGCCATCGCGCGTCCCGCCCCCGACGAACTGGCCAGCAGGTGCTCGGACCGGTCCTCGGTCCAGCGCACCGGGCGCCCGGCGTGCTTCGACGCCAGCGCCATCAGCACGACATAAGGGTAGATGCCCGACTTGATGCCGAAGCTGCCGCCGATGTCGGCCGGCACGTGCAGCCGGAACCGCGAGACGGGCACGCCGAGGGAGCCGGCCGCCACCGGCACCATCGTGAACGGCCCGTGGAAGTTCGCCCAGCACTCGACGGCGGGGCCCTCGGACTCGTCACGCCACTGCGCCACGACGCCATAGCACTCCATCGGGACCGAGGAGTAGCGCGGGAACGTGTACTCGCCGTGCACGACGTGGTCGGCGCGCGCGAAGGCGTCGTCGACCGGCCCGAACGAGAACGTGCGGTCGGTGGCGACGTTGGTGCCCGCCTCCGGGTGCAGCAGGACCGCCTCGGGCTCGAGGGCCGCGCGGGTGTCGACGACGACGTCGAGCGGCTCGTAGTCGACCTCGACGAGCTCGGCGGCGTCCTCGGCGACGTAGCGGTCGCCCGCGACGACCACCGCGACGGGCTCGCCGACGTAGCGCGCGGTGTCGACGGCGCTGGGCAGGTAGGGCATGGGCGTCGAGGTGGACAGCGGGAACGGGCGCACCGCCGCGCGGACCTCCTCGGGGCCGATGACCGCGGCGACGCCGGGGTGCGCGCGGGCCCGCGCGAGGTCGACGCCCCGGACGCGGGCGTGCGGGTGCGGGCTGCGCACGATCGCCGCCACCAGGGTCCCGGGCAGCGGGTCGAGGTCGTCGACGAAACGGCCGGCGCCGCTGACCAGGGCGGCGTCCTCGTCGCGGGCGGGCGTCCAGGTCATCACGCGACCCCGGCGGTGTCCGCGAGGGGGACGAAGTCGCCGTCGACGAGCACGCGGCGCAGCGTCTTGCCGACCGCGGAGCGGGGCACGGCGTCGACGGCGACCACGCGCTTGGGGCGTCGCAGCGAGGGCAGGATCCGGCGGGCCCAGGCGTCCGTCGCGGCCACGGCCTCGCCGGGGGCGACGTCGGCGGCGGGGACGACGAACGCCGTGACCGCCTGGCCCCAGCGCTCGTCGGGGAGCCCGACCACCACGACGTCGGCGACCGCCGGGCAGCACACGAGCGCCGCCTCGATCTCGTCGGGGTACACGTTCTCGCCGCCGGTGTTGATCATGTCGTCGACGCGCCCGGAGACCCAGAGGTCGCCGTCGTCGTCGGTCACGGCGAGGTCGCCGGTGAAGTACCAGCCGTCGCGGACCGCCCGCGCCGTGGCGTCGGGCCGCATCCAGTAGCCGGCGAAGGCCTCGGGGCTCGCCATCGACACCACCACCTGCCCCGGCTCGCCCGCCGCGACCTCGGCGTCGGGGGAGGCCCCGGGCGACGGGTCGACGAGACGGACCCGGCTGAACATCCCCGGCCGGCCCGCGCAGCCCGGCTTCGCCGCGACGTCCGGGCCGATGGTGAACGTGTAGATCTCGGTGGAGCCGAAGTGGTTGACGAACGTCTCCGGGGACACCGCCTCGGTGAGCTGCTGGGCCAGCACCGGCGCCATCGCCGCGCCCGCGTAGGCGAGCCGCCGGACGCCGGCGAGCGCGGCCGGGTCGGCGTCGCGCAGCAGCGACCAGTACATCGTCGGGACGAGGTAGAGCGAGCTGATCCGCTCCCGGACGATGAGCTCGGCGGCCTCGCCGGCGTCGAACCGGGCCTGGGGCACCCACGTGCCGCCCGCCAGGACGGTGGCGAGCAGCGTGCGCAGACCCATGGTGTGGAACAGCGGCATGACGCCGAGCGCCACCTCACCGGAGCGCTGGCCGGTCTGCACGAGGTGCGCGACGGCCGCGGCGTGCTCGGCCCGGTGGGTGCGCGGCACGCCCTTCGGCCGGCCGGTGGTGCCGGACGTGAAGAGCATGACGCTGAGGTCGTCCGGGCTCGGGGTGACGAGCGGGGCGGCGTCGGACCGGTCGGCGGCCCGGCGCTCGAGCTCGGCGAGGTCGAGGTGGGTCACCGGACGGATGCGCTCGTCGGCGAGGGCGGTCGCCGTCGCCTCGGCGGTGGCGGGCTCGCTGACGACGAGGGCGGGTGCGGCGTCGGCCAGGCAGTGCGCCAGCTCCGGCGGGCCGAACCGGTGGGACAGGGGCGCCGCGATCGCCCCGAGCCGCTGGAGCGCGAGGTGCAGCGACGCCGCGGGCTCGCCGCCGATCAGCACGAGGGCGACCCGGTCGCCGGGGCGCACCCCGAGGTCGGTCAGCGCGTGGGCGAGGCGGGCGGTGCGGGCGTCCCACTCGGCGTAGGTCATCGGTCGCGGTCCGCCGACGGCGCGACGCGCCGGATGGCGCTCGACCGCCCAGGCCCAGGCCGTCGCGAGGTCCATCGGAGCCCGCCTCCCGATCATGCTCCGGCGCATACGATCTGTTTCGGACGGTATGGCACGTATGCTGAGAGGGCAAGGATCGGTACGCTCCGTGCTCGTGGCCGACCGGCTGTCCCCGACCTCGTACGTCGTGCTCGGCACGATCGCGCTCCGCGGCCCGTCGACCTCCTACGACCTGAAGCGGGCCGTCGGGCGGTCCATCGGCTACTTCTGGCACTTCCCGCACGCGCAGCTCTACTCCGAGCCGCAGCGGCTGGTCGAGCTCGGCCTGCTCGACGCCGAGACCGAGACCGAAGGCCGCCGTCGGCGCACGTTCCGTCTCACGGACGCGGGCCGGGAGGAACTGCGCGCGTGGCTCGCCGAGCCGACGCCCGAGCACTTCCAGATGCGCGACATCGCCGAGCTCAAGCTGTTCTTCAACGAGGTCGGCGATCCTTGCGACGTCGCCCGGCTCGCGCGCGAGCAGGTGGCCGCCCACCGTGACCGGATCGCGGTCTACGAGGACATGCAGGCGCGCTACGCCGACCTCGACGCCGTCGCCAAGCGCATGATCACCCTGCGGCTCGGGCTCGAGATGGAGCACGCCGCCCTGCGCTTCTGGTCGGCGCTGCTCGACGAGGTCGGCTAACTCATCCCCGACGCGGCGAGCGGGTCGTAGCCCGGCGTGCGCAGGAGGTCCTGGAGCTGACGGCGTCGCACGCCGATGTTGCTGCCCTCGATCACCGGGTAGGCGAGCGCCTCGTGCAGGTACTCGACGATCGGGTTCGTCGCGTCGTACGCGGTCACCCCGACCAGCTTGACCAGGTCGTTGAGCACCTCGACGCCGGTCTCGGAGCCGAAGACCTTGACGTGCAGGGCCAGCTCGGGCGCCGCGGGGTGCTGGGACATCACGGCGTCGAGCGCGCGCCAGGTCAGGAGGCGGACGGCCTCGATCTTCCCCTTGGCGTCGGCGAGGACGTCGGACACCGCCTGGTGGTCGATGATCGGGACGGCGCCGCCGCGGGTCTCGGTGGTCGCGAAGCGCAGGGCGACGTCGAAGGCCCCGCGCATGGCGGCGACGGCGAAGATGCCGATGGACGCGCCGCTGGGCAGGAAGGCGTTGCGGGTCAGCGCGACGCCCTGGCCCTCGGCGCCGAGGAGGTTCGCGCGCGGCACCCGCACGTCGTGCAGGCGGACCCGGGAGGTCAGGCACCCGCGCAGGCCCGGCAGGTCGTAGTGCTCCTCGACCTCGATGTGCCCGGCCAGGTGCTCATGCTCGGCGACGATCAGCGAGACGCCGCCCGGGGCGCGACAGACGATGGTCATGAGGTCGGGGCCGTCGCCGTCCCAGCCCGACAGGTGGGACGCCCAGGCCTTGCGGCCGTTGATCACGTAGTGGTCGCCGTCGGGCGTCGCCGTCGTGCGCGTGCCGGTGGGCGCGTCGAAGTTGGCGCTGCCCTCGGGCTCGCTGAAGGCCATCGCCGCCAGCGGCGCACCGGAGTCGGCGAGGAACGGCGCGACGAAGCGCCGGATCTGCTCCGGCGTCCCGGCCTCGTAGACGGGCGCGAGCGCGATGAGTGGGCCGGCCAGGGAGATCGTGAGGTCGGGGCTGTGCACCGCCCACTCCTCGATGAAGATCGCCGCGTCGACGCCGCTCGACGCGGAGCCGCCGAACGGTGCCGGGACGAGGCCCTTGAGGAAGCCCAGCCCGACCGCCTTCTCGATCACCGGGCGGGCCAGCATCGCCCGGGTCAGCGGGTCCGGCTCGGCACGCACGGCGGCGGCGAGGCCGCGCAGGTGCTCCTCGGCGAAGCCGCGCGCCGCGGCCTTGAGCTGCTCTTGCTCGGGGCTCAGCAGGAACGACACGGCCATGGGGACTCCTCGTGTGCGGGGTCTCCAGCCTGGGCCCGCGGGAGGTCGCCGTCTCGGCCGTCCGTGCAGCGGTGCCGTGCCGTTCGTGCACGGGATTTCAGGGGCGTACTTCCCGTGGTGAGATCCCGAAGCGGCGGCGGAACGCGCGGCTGAACGCCGTGGGGTCGTCGAAGCCGTTCGCGGCGGCGATCTCGAGCACGGTCGCCCCGGTGCCCGGGTCCGCCAGCGCCGCCGCGGCCCGCTCGAGACGGAGGTTCCGCACCGTCGCGGCGAACGACGTGTCCGCGTCGGCGAACAGGTTGTGCAGCGTCCGCGGGGAGATCGCGAAGCGGCGGCAGACGCCGGTGACGGTGAGGTCGCGGTCGCCGAGGTGGCGCTCGACGTGGGCGAGGATGGCGGCGCGGGTGACGCCGGGGGGCGCCGTCCCGGTGCTCGTGGTCGTGGTGCTCGTGGTCGTGGTGCTCGTGGCGGCGGCGACGGCGGTGGCGAAGGAGTCGACGAGCTCGCCGGCGCCCGGCGTGGCGGCGTCGAGCGACCAGAGGGCGGGCATCAGGGCGCGCACCGCCGCGCCGGCCCCGGTCGCGGTCACGGGCCGGCCGAGGTCCGGGCGCCGTCCGCGCAGGGCGTCGTCGAGGGCGGCGTGCGGCACCCGGAAGGAGAGCATCTGCCAGGGCCGGTCGAGGTGGAAGAAGTAGGGCTCGGCGGTGTCGACGACGACGATCTCGCCGCGCCGGACGATGGTGGTGCGCCCCTCGACGGTCGTGATGCAGCGGCCCGCGAGCTGGAGGTTGACGAAGTAGTACGCGCCGTCGGTCCGTGCCACCTCGCGCGGGCCGTGGTCGGTGCGCTGCGGGCGGGAGCGCAGGCGGGCCCGGTTCATCCCCGCGAGGCGCCGGGTCTCGACCTTCGCGGCGAAGCCCTCCTCGTCCAGCGTGCGGTGGGGCGTCAGCGGGACGAAGGCCTGGCAGATGACCTCGTGCCAGTAGCTGAACTGCTCCCGCTCGGGCAGCGCCGCGATGTCCCAGACGCCCATCGCGCACTCCCTCCGAAGCCCCTCGCCGGACGGTACGACCCGGCGCGACGTGAGCGAAGGGCCCGGCGGTCCGGCTCGTGAGATTTCTGCTCCGGGGTTGCCGGAAGTGCCCCGGCGTTGTCAGGGGTCGGTTCTAGAATCGAACACATGAGCGAACGGGTGCTGGGGGTGGTGGAGCGGGAGGCGCTCGACCGTGCCCGCACGCGGATGGTCGCGTTGCGCGCCGAGCAGTACCGGTTGTTGGAGGATATCGCGGAACTGGAGCGGCTCGGGGTGGCCGAGCAGACCGGGGACCGCGCCACGCGGCGTGTGCTGCAGGACCTGAGCACCCTTGATGCGCACGAGGCCACCCGGTTGGCCGAGGAGGCCGCCGATCTCACGCCACGCCGTTCCCTGTCGGGGGAGCTGGTGTCGCCACGTCTGCCGTGCACCGCCACCGTGGCCGCCGACGGCGAGGTCGGCCCGGTGCACATCGCGATCATCCGCAACACGATGGAACGTCTGGGACGCCTCGAGACCGTGTCGATGGAGGACTGGGTGGCTGCGGAGCGGTTCCTGGCCGGCGAGGCCACCAGGTTGCCTCCACGGATGCTGCAGCGGGCCGCGACCCGGTTGCTGGCGACGTTCGACCCGGACGGCGCCGCGCCGCCCGACGGGGACGACTGCCGGGACGAGCTGCACGTGATGCGCCGCAAGGACGGTCGGTTGGAGTTCAAGGGCCGGCTGAACGACCCGGTGGACGGCGACGTGTTCCTCGGGGCCATCGATCCGCTCGCAGAGCCCTGCGGACCCGACGACACCCGCAGCCTCGCGCGGCGTCGTGCTGACGCGCTCAAGGACGTCGTCGAGGGCGCGCAGCGGCCCGGGGGAGTCGCGGCCGGCGTCGGCGACGAGCAGCCGGGGTCGGACGATGACGCACTGATCCCGGCGCCCCGCCGTCCCGAGCCTGAGAAGGGCCGTCCGGAGCGTCCGGGGCGGGCCCTGTTGACGATCACGATGGATCTGCGGTGGCTGCAGCTCGCCACCGGTTACGGGGTGCTTGGCTCCGAGGCGCTGGTCGACCCGCGCACGGTGCGGCGGTGGGCGTGCGATGCCGAGGTCGTTCCGGTGGTCCTCGGGTCCCGCTCGGAGCCGCTGGACGTCGGGCGCCTGCAGCGCACCGTCACCGATGCGATCCGCCGGGCGCTCAACATCCGCGACGGTGGCTGCGCCTTCCCCGGCTGCGACCGCCCACCCCGGCGTTGCCACGCCCACCACATCCGTGACTGGTTCCACGGTGGTCCGACACGCCTGGACAACCTGGTGCTGCTGTGTCGCTTCCACCACCAGCTGATCCACGCCGGACACTGGAACGTCGAGATCCAGAACGGGCTGCCGTGGTTCACCCCGCCGCCCTGGATCGACCCCGACCAGCAACCCCGCCTCGGCGGACGACCCCGCGTTCCCCTGTAGATCGAGAGAGGCCGTCATGACGACACCCCACGCCGACCTGGTGGCCGGCGAGCCCCGTTCCGTGCTGCGCGAGGCGCTCGCGCACCTGAGCACGCACCGCCACGACGACGGGTCGCTCGAGCTCGTCGGCGAGGTGCCACCCGAGCTCTCGGACCCCCTCGTCCGCGCGCTCGAGACCGTCGCCGACGAGCTGCGCGCCGACGACGAGCGACGGGGCGTGCGGCCCCGCAGCGGCGGGCACCTGCACGCGGACGCGCTCATCGCCCTACTGCTGCGGGTCACCGACACCGGTGAAGCGGATCAGCCCTGACGAGCCTTCCACTGCGGGTTCTTCTTGTTGATCACCAGGACCCGTCCGTGACGGCGCACGACGCTCGATCCCGGCTTCTGCTTGAGGGCCTTCAACGATGCGCGGACCTTCATGTCGACCTCCTCGGGTCACCAGCTGGACTTCGTCACGCCCGGCAGGTAGCCGGCGTGGGCGTACTCGCGCATCCGCACCCGGGAGAGTCCGAAAGCGCGCAGGTGGCCGCGGGGGCGGCCGTCCACCGCGTCCCGGTTCCGGATGCGCGTGGCGCTCGCGTCGCGCGGCTGGGCGTCGAGCTCGCGCCGGGCCGACGCGCGCTCCTGGTCGGACGTCGCCGGGTGCTTGATCGTCGCAACGAGCTCGGCCCGGCGCGGCGCGTACCGGGCGACGACGACTTGGCGACGCTCGTTCGCAGCGATCTTCGACTTCTTCGCCATCAGACACGCTCCCCGGCCGCGCGCAGGCGCGCCTCGACGGTGTCTACGCGGCGGCTCAACGCTCCTCGCGGAAGTCGACGTGCCGGCGCACGCGCGGGTCGTACTTGCTGAGCACGAGGCGGTCGGGGTCGTTCCGGCGGTTCTTGCGGGTCACGTAGGTCGTGCCCGTCCCGGCCGTCGAGCGGAGCTTGACGATCGGACGGATGTCGTTGCGGGCCACCGCTTGCCTCCTATTTGAGAATGATTATCGTTCACGTTAACGCAGACGGAGGGAGCTCTATGCCCGAGGGTCCGGAGACCGAGCTGACCCGGCTGACGGTGGTGTGCGGCGTGGATCGGATGGCGGCGGCCGGCGTCGCGGCGGCGCTGCGCGCTCGGCACACGAGCACGGCCGTGCTCGTCACCCACGACATGCGCGCGCTGGGTGAGGGCGTGGTGCGTCGGCGGGTCGTGGAGGACGACGGCGAGCACGACGCGGTGCTCGAGCTGGCCCACGCCTGCGTGTCCTGCACGCTGCGCGAGGACCTGCTGCCGCTGCTGGTCCGTCTCGCCCGCGACCCGGACGTGGCGCACGTGGTGCTGCTGCTCGACCCGGGCGTGGAGGTCGAGGCGACCTGCGAGGCGCTGCACGGTCTCGTCCCCGAGGGGCTCGATCGCCCGGTCACCGACCTGTTCGCGGTGCGCGGTGTGGTCGCCGTGCTCGACGCCGCCACCTGGCTCGACGACGCCGGCAGCGACGACGCGCTGGTCGAGCGCGGGCTCGCCCTCACCGCCGACGACGAGCGCACGGTCGCGCAGATCGTGGTGGGACAGGCCGAGTTCGCCGACGTCCTGGTCGTCGGCGGGCGGTGCGCCGGCACCTGGGACCGCGTCCGGCTCGACGCCGTGCTCGACCGGCTCGCGCCGCGCGCCCGTCAGGTGACGGTGGTCGACGGACCGGGCGAGGGGCGCGAGGCCGAGATCGCCGCACGGGTCGACGGCCTGCTCGACGACCTGCCCGGCGACGCGCGGCGGGGCGTCCCCGACGACGCGCAGGTGTCGCTCCTGCGCGGGCAGCCGCCCCTGGCGCGCGACGCCGGGGTGTCGTTGCTGCACATCGGCCACCGGCGGCCCTTCCACCCCGAGCGCCTGCACGCGGCGATCGACGTGCTCCTGCACGGCACGATCCGGGTCCGCGGCCGGGTGTGGGTGGCCTCGCAGCCCGAGCACGTGCTGTGGCTCGAGTCCGCAGGCGGCGCCCTGCAGATCGGCGTCGCGGGCACCTGGTTCGCCGCCGACCCGACGGCGTGGGACGACGCCGACGACGAGCGCCGCGCCGCCGCTTCCCTGTCCTGGCACGAGCGCTGGGGCGACCGCGAGCAGCAGCTCGTGGCCCTCGTGCACGACGCCGACCCGGGCGGGGCTCGTCGAGGCCCTCGACGCCGCGCTGCTCACCGACGAGGAGCTGGCCCTCGGCGAGGTCGCCTGGCGTCGCCTCCCCGACCCGTTCGAGCAGCGGCACACCGACCCGTGCCCCGACCTCGACTCCGGCCTCGACACCGGCGTGGAGAGCCGTCGCGGCGAGGGGTGGGGATGAGCGACACCGTCGGGTTCACCGCCGTGCACTGCGGCGCCGCGGGCTGTCCCCATCACCAGCGTCCCGCGCCGGACGCCGAGGCCGTCGGTGACGCGCTCCGGGGGGCGGTGCGCCGCTGCCCGCACGGCGTGCTCGTACGCGCGTCCTGCCTCACCGCGACGGCGTGCGGTCACGGCACCGCGCCCGTGGGGGCCGGTGCCCTCGTCCTGGTGCAGCCCTGCGACCACGAGCGCATGCCCACGCGCCCGGCGGTGATGGCCGGTCCGCTGCACGAGCCGGCCGACGTCGACGACCTGTGCTCCTGGCTGGCCGCCGGCGCCGCCGACCCGCTGCCGCCGCACCTCGACGCGGTCAGCCCGCCGGGGCGGTGAGGGGATCGCTGAGGGGAGTGCTGAGGGGATCGAGCACGGCGAGCAGCCGCGTGCGCAGCGCCCCGCCCCGGTCGGCGAAGGCGCGCTGGGCCTCGACGTAGGCGGCCTTGCCCTCGGGTGTCTCGATGCGCACCGGCGCGTACCCGAGGTCGGCGAGGTCGTAGGGCGAGGCGCGCATGTCGAGCTCGCGGATGTCGCGGGCGAGGGTGAACGCGTCGAGCAGGAGCTCGCCGGGCACGAGCGGGCCGAGCTTGTCCGCCCACTTGTAGAGGTCCATCCCGGCGTGCAGGCACCCCGGCTGCTCGAGCTCGACCTGGCGTTCCCGCGTCGGGCGCAGGGTGTTCCGCGGCGCGGCCGTGGGCGTGAAGAAGCGGTAGGCGTCGAAGTGCGAGCAGCGGATCCGGTGGGTCTCGACGACCTCGTCGGTGCCGGCCGCGCCGAGCCGCAGCGGGACGGGGTGCCGGGTGGCGTCGTCGCGATGCACCATCGCCCACTCGTGCAGGCCGAAGCAGCCGAGCTGGGGCGCCCGGTCCGCGGTGGCCCGCAGCAGCCCGGCGACGAAGTCGACCGTGGCGGCCCGCTCGCGGAGCAGGGTCGCGTGGTCGACGCGGACGCCCTCGTCCTGCGCGACGTAGTGCCGCCAACCGGCGCGCTCGCCGGCGCCCACGAGGACGGTCCCCGCTCCCGGGTGCCAGCGGCGCAGCCACGACGGGCGGGTGGGGTAGTAGGTGTAGAGGAAGTCCTCGACGGGGTGGCTCTCGCCCCGCGCCTTCCGCGCACGGTGCCCAGCGGTCAGGTCGTCGGCCCGGGCGGCGTGCGCGTCCGCCCGCGCCCGCCACTCCCGTTCCGCCACGATCCGCATCACGACCCATGCTGCCAGCGGCGGCGGCGGCATCGATCCAGGCGGTCGGCCGGGATGTGACGCGGGTAACCCGCGGGTGTCCCACCAGCGAGGAGGTCACCGATGACCGAGCGCCCCGACACCGAGACGGGCACCGACCGCGCCACCGTCGTCCCCGACGCCGCGCCCCTGACCGGCCGGCCCGCCGAGCCCGACCAGCCCGACCCCGCGGACGTGCTGCCCACGGGCGGCGCGAGCGAGGTCGAGCACCTCGTGGAGGACGACGACCGCTGACGCCGGGCCCACCGCCTCACCGACGCCGGCCGCGACGGGCTCGCGGGGCTCGGCGTCCCGGTGCCCACCGGGCTGACCGCCGTGCGCCGCTGCGTCGACCGGACCGAACAGCGCCACCACCTCGTTGGCCCGCTCGCTTCGACGCGGACGCTGGCTGCGCTCCACCCCCGGCCACCGGGCGCTGCGGGTCACCGACGACGGCATCGCCGGGCTGGCGGCGAGCCTCGGGGTCGGTTGGCCGCCGCCGGCCGCGGACCTCGCCCGGGTCGGCGCTGGCGGTCGCTGAGCGCCTGGCGAGGGCGTCCTTCGCCGCTCGTCGGCCGAAGGTGCCCTTCGCGCGGAACCGGCCCGGCCCGCGCCGCCCACGGTCGCCCGCCGGGGAGGACGCTGGGCACGTGAGCGAGACGACCGACACCGTGGTCCACCGTGCCCCCCGCGAGCCTCAGCCCGGCGACCGCGCCACCGGCCTGGGCTCGTGGCCCGGCACCGACGTCCGGGAGGTCGCGCGGACGGTGGTCGGCGAGCTCCCCGGCCTGCCCCACGTGCCCGAGCTGCCCGCGCGCGGCGTCGGCGCCGACATGGTCGGGCGCACCGCGGCCCTCCTGGTCGACATCGCCACCGAGGTCTGGCCGTCGGGCTACCGCGTCGTGCGCCGGCCCGGCGGCGACCACCGGCGCGGGGTCGAGCTGCTCGCCCGCGACGTCGACGCCCTCGACGAGGCGCTGGGCGAGGCGGGCGCCACGCCGGCCGCCGTGAAGTGCCAGGTCGCGGGCCCGTGGACGCTCACCGCCGGCGTCGAGCTGCACACCGGGCACCGGGTGCTCACCGACCGCGGCGCCGTCACCGAGTTCGCGGCGAGCCTCGCCGAGGGCCTCCGGGTCCACATCGCGGAGCTCGGACGGCGGGCGAACGCCCCCGTCGTCGTCCAGATCGACGAGCCGACGCTGCCCGCCGTCCTCGCGGGCTCGCTGAGCACCCCGTCGGGCTACGGCACCGTCGGCGCGGTACCGGGGGGCGAGGCCCGCGCCGTGCTGGCCGATGCGGTCGCCGCGGCCCGGGACGCGGGCGCGGCGCAGGTGGTCGTGCACTGCTGCCACCCCACGCCGCCGCTGGCGCTGCTCGGCGCGGTCGGCGCGGACGCCGTGGCCGTCGATCTCGGGGCGCTGGGCGGCGCCGACGCTCCGAAGGAGGTCCTCGACGCCCTGGGCGAGCTCTGGGAGGCGGGCACCGAGCTCTGGCTCGGCATCGTCCCGTCGACCGACCCCGGCGCGCCGCCGGCCCTGCACGACCTCGCGACGCCCGCGCTCGGGCTGGCCGACCGCCTCGGCTTCGACCGCGCCCGCCTCGCCGACCGTGCCGTCATCACCCCGGCGTGCGGGCTGGCCGGCGCGAGCCCGCGGTGGGCCCGGACGGCGATGGGCACGACCGTCGAGCTCGCCCGCGCGTTCGTCGACCCACCCGCGAGCTGGTGACCCCGCGCGCGGTGATCCACTAAGGGACGTGCGGATCGGACTGGTGGGCGGCGGGTTCGCCGCCCTGAGCGGAGCCCTCGCCACGGCGTTCGAGGACGTCGGGTGGGCGGGGATCGAGATCGTCGACGTCCCCGTGGACGTGCCGCCGGGCGGGCTCGAACGGGTCGACGTGCTGTGCCCGATGGGCAGCTCGATCTCCGGAGCGCTGATGGACGCGACGACGCCGCGCATGGTCCAGCAGTTCGGGGTGGGCCTGTCCGGGGTGGACATGCCGGCCGCCGCCGGGCGCGGGATCCCCGTCGACAACGTCTCGGGCGCCGAGTCGGGCAACGCCGTCGCCGTCGCGGAGATCGCGCTGCTGCACCTGCTCGCCCTCCTGCGCCGGTTCGCCGAGGCGCGGGCGAACGTCGCGCGCCGCGTCGTCGGCGAACCGTCGGGCACGACGCTGGCGGGCCGCACGGTCGGCGTCCTGGGGGTCGGCGACATCGGCGCCGAGGTGATCGTGCGGCTGCGCGCCTTCGACGCCGTGCCCGTCGGCATCGGGCGTCGCCCGCGGACCGAGACGCCGCGGGCCGCCACGCTGCTCGACGACGAGCACTACCACCGCACCGGCGACCTGCTCGCCGCCCTCGCCCGTTGTGACGACCTCGTCGTGGCCTGCCCGCTCACCGACGAGACGCGGGGGATCGTCGGCGCCGACGCGCTGGAGGCGCTCGGTCCCCGGGGGCACGTGGTCAACGTGGCGCGCGGTCCGGTGGTCGACCGCGACGCCCTGCTCGCGGCGCTGCGCGCGGGACGGGTGGCCGGCGCGGGTCTCGACGTCACGTGGGTGGAGCCGATCGACCCGGACGAGGAGCTGCTCGCGGAGAACGTGGCGGTCACCCCGCACGTCGGCGGCGTCACCGAGACCTCCTACGCCGGGATCGCCCGCGGTTTCGTGGCGTCGGTGGAACGCCACCTCGGACGGGATCTCTAGCGCGTCGAGGACGGTTCGTTGTCGGGGGTGGCGGCTAATCTCGCCCCCGTGACCAGCGAGACCGCACCGATCGCGCCAGCCGGGACGGGGCAGACCGACGTGCCCGCGGAGGCCGCGCAGCGCCACCGCGAGCTGTCCGAGGTCGTGGCCGACCACCAGTTCCGCTACTACGTCCTCGACGCCCCGATCGTCACCGACGGGGAGTTCGACGAGCTCTTCGGCGAGCTGCAGGGCCTCGAGGAGCAGCACCCGTCGCTGGTCACGCCCGCCTCGCCCACGCAGCGGGTGGGCGGCGGCTTCTCCACCGACTTCGTCGCGGTGGACCACCTCGAGCGGATGCTCTCGCTCGACAACGCCTTCGCGCCCGAGGAGCTGCGCGAGTGGGTCCTGCGGGTGCAGCGCGAGCTCGACCACCCGACCGAGGAGCTGCTCTACCTGTGCGAGCTCAAGATCGACGGGCTGGCCGTGAACCTGCTCTACGAGGACGGGCACCTCACGCGCGCGCTCACCCGCGGCGACGGGCGCACGGGCGAGGACATCACGCTCAACATGCGCACGCTGGCCGACGTGCCCACCGAGCTGACGGGCACCGACGAGTTCCCGGTGCCCGAGCTGATGGAGGTGCGTGGCGAGGTGTTCTTCCGCCTCGCGGACTTCGAGGAGCTCAACGCCGGCCTCGTCGCGGCGGGCAAGCAGCCGTTCGCCAACCCCCGGAACTCCGCGGCCGGGTCGCTGCGCCAGAAGGACCCGCGGGTCACCGCGACGCGCCCGCTGCGGCTGATCTGCCACGGTCTGGGCAAGCGGCGCGGCTTCACCCCGGTGCGCCAGTCGCAGGCCTACGACGCGCTGGCGGCGTGGGGGCTGCCGGTGTCCACGCACACCCGGGTGCTGCACGGCGTCGACGCGGTCATCGAGCACGTCGGGTACTGGGGCGAGCACCGCCACGACGCCGAGCACGAGATCGACGGAGTGGTCGTCAAGGTCGACGACGTCTCGCTGCAGCGCAGGCTCGGGTCGACGTCGCGGGCCCCGCGGTGGGCGATCGCCTACAAGTACCCGCCGGAGCAGGCGACGACGACGCTCAAGGGCATCAGCGTCAACGTCGGGCGCACGGGACGCGTGACGCCGTTCGCCGAGATGGAGCCGGTGCTCGTCGCCGGGTCGACGGTCTCGCTGGCGACGCTGCACAACGCGGGCGAGGTCGAGCGCAAGGGCGTCCTCATCGGCGACCGCGTGATCATCCGCAAGGCGGGCGACGTCATCCCCGAGGTGCTCGGCCCGGTCGTCGAGGCGCGCACCGGCGACGAGTACGCGTTCGTCATGCCGACGCACTGTCCCGAGTGCGGCACCGAGCTGCGGCAGATGCGCGAGGGCGACAAGGACCTGCGCTGCCCCAACGCCCGCTCCTGCCCCGCGCAGCTGCGGGAGCGGCTGTTCCACGTCGCCGGCCGCGGCGCGTTCGACATCGAGGTGCTCGGCTACGAGGCCGCCACCGCGCTGCTCGACGCCGGCGTGGTGCAGGACGAGGGCGACGTCTTCCGCCTCACCGAGGACGACCTCGGCCGGGTCGACCTCTTCCGCACCAAGGCCGGCAACGTCTCGACCAACGGCCGCAAGCTGCTGACCAACCTCGAGACGGCCCGGCACCGCCCGCTGTGGAAGGTGCTCGTGGGCCTGTCGATCCGGCACGTCGGGCCCACCGCGGCCCAGGCGCTGGCGCGGCACTTCCGGTCGGTCGACGCCATCGACGCCGCGAGCGAGGAGGAGCTGGCCGCGGTCGACGGGGTCGGCCCGACCATCGCCCACGCGGTGCGCGAGTGGTTCTCGGTCGACTGGCACCGCGAGGTCGTCGAGAAGTGGCGCGCCGCGGGCGTCGAGCTCGAGGAGGAGGTCGACGAGTCGGTGCCCCGCAACCTCGAGGGGCTCTCGATCGTCGTCACCGGGTCGCTGCCCACGCTCTCGCGCGACGAGGCGAAGGAGGCGATCCTCGCTCGTGGGGGGCGCGCGGCCGGCTCGGTGTCGAAGAAGACGGCGTTCGTGGTGGTCGGCGAGGAGCCGGGCTCGAAGTACGACAAGGCGGTCGCCGCCAAGGTGCCGATCCTCGACGAGGACGGCTTCCGGGTGCTCCTGGAGCAGGGGCCGGACGCGGCGGCCGGTGTCGCGTTGGTCACGGGGACGGACGGGGCGGACGAGGCCGACGGGGCCGCCGGGGCGGGTGAGGCGCCGGCGGAGGAGGACGAGGGCGGCTGAGGGCGGACGGAGATCACCCGAGGTCCGAGGGCGCTGGGGCATCCGTGGCCGCGTGCGGCACACTCACACCGACGGGTGACGAGAGATGCGACCGTCCGGGTGGCAGTGGCGATTCGAGCCGCTGGCGGCGCGACGACGCGTGGCTCGGCGTTGCCCTCGTCGCCGAGAGCGTCGAAGCTGGACACCAGCTGGAACTCAGGGCCCTGGGTCGCAGGTGGAGGGAGGGTCGCCGCGGTGCTGCAGTGCTGCCTCAACGGTGCCCGACCGGCCGACGTGTACCCCGCGGTCCCCATGAGCCCACGCCACCTCGCCCGGGACGCCCGCGCCGTGGCCGCCCTCGGCGTCGCGAGCCTGCACGTCCATCCCCGTGATCGCGACGGCCAGGAGAGCCTCGACCCGCGGGTGATCGGCACGGTCGTCGACGCCATCCGCCGGGAGGCCCCGGAGATCGAGATCGGGGTCACCACCGCGCGGTGGGTCGAGCCCGACCCCATGCGGCGCACCGAGATCATCGCCCAGTGGGGCCGCCTGCCCGAGCACGCCCGCCCCGACGTCGCTGCCGTCAACGTGCACGAGCGGGGCTGGCAGCGGGTCTGCGAGGCGCTCGACGCCGTCGACATCGGCATCGAGCTGGGTGTCTGGACCACCGGCGACGCCGTGCAGCTCAAGCAGGCCGGCCTTCCGCGGGGCACCGCCCGCGTCCTCGCGGAGGTCACGGTCACCGATCCCGACACCGCGGTGGCCGAGGCCGTCCGCATCCTCAAGGCCCTCGGTCCCGTGCCCGCGCCGATCCTGCTGCACGGCGAGGAGGCCGGCGCCTGGCCGGTGCTCGAGTACGCCAAGCGCAACAACCTCGACACCCGCATCGGCTTCGAGGACACCCTCAAGGGTCCCGACGGCACGTGGCTCGCCACGGGCAACGAGGAGCTCGTGCGTTACGCCCTGGGCAAGGACGTGGCCGGGCGCTACGAGCGCCGCCGCAACGGCACCCGCGCGGGCGGCCTGCGGTCCTCGCCGCTCTGGCCCGGGTCCCGGGCCGAGCACCGCCGCTGATCCCTGCGGTCGTCACACCGCGTCACCGTGCGGGCGCAGGGCCCTGCGTAGTTCTACGTATGGGACCTCGTCCGGCCCAGCGCGACGATACGGAGAGTCGCGCGGCCGGAGTCCGTCGGGACGTCAGGAGCCCCGGACCCAGATCGCTCCGCTGACGCGATCCACGGGGACGGAGCACGACCATGACCTACGTCGTTTCGCGGTTCGACGATCTGCGCGCCTCGCTGTCCGGCACCGTCGTCACCCCGGAGGACCCGGGGTACGACGAGGCCCGGCGGGTGTGGAACGCCGACATCGACCGGAGACCGGCCGTCCTCGTCTACTGCGCCACCACCGAGGACGTCGCGACGGCGGTGTCCTTCGCGCGCGGCTCCTCGCTCGAGATGTCCGTGCGGAGCGGCGCCCACTCGATGGCGGGGATGTGCGTCGGGGACGCCGGGATCGTCATCGACCTGAGCCGCATGAACGACGTCGAGGTGAATCCGGAGGCCCGGCGTGCCACGGTCGGGGGCGGTGCGCTGCTGAGGGACCTCGACGCCGCCACCCAGATCCACGGGCTGGCCGTGCCGTCCGGCGAGATCGGCCACACCGGGGTCGCCGGGATCACCCTCGGTGGCGGCATGGGCTGGCTGACGCGCCAGCACGGGCTGACGATCGACAACCTCGTGTCGGCGACGGTCGTCCTCGCCGACGGACGGGTCGTGCGCGCGGCGGCGGACGAGAACCCGGACCTGTTCTGGGCCATTCGCGGTGGTGGCGGGAACTTCGGGATCGTCACCGAGTTCGAGTTCGCGCTGCACGAGGTGGGCCCGCAGATCGACCTGGCCATGCTCTTCTACGGCATGGACCGGGCGGCCGACGCGCTGCGGATGGCGCGCGGGGTCATTCCTGATCTCCCGCCCGACGTGAGTTTCCAGGTGGTGGCTCTGCACGCGCCGCCCGAACCGTTCGTGCCCGACGAGCACCACTCCCGCCTCGTCTTCGCTCTCGTCGCGGTGGGCTTCGGCGGCGAGGAGAGCCACCGTGGCGTCGTCGACCGCCTGCGGAGTGCCCTGCCGCCGCTCTTCGAGCTGGTCACACCCATGCCCTACACCGCGCTGCAGCAGATGTTCGACGAGGGCTTCGCCTGGGGTGCCCACGCCTACGAGAAGTCCCTCTACCTCGAGGCGTTCACCGACGAGGCCGTCGACGTGATCGTCGAGCGGGCTGCCGACATGGTCTCGCCGATGTCGGCCGTCCACTTCTTCGCGCTCGGCGGGGCGTTCTCCGCGGCCGACGAGGCGAGCACGGCGTTCAGCGGGGGGCGCTCGCCGCGGTTGTGCACCTTCATCATCGGGATGGCGCCCGACGCCGGCGCGCAGTCGGCCGAGCGCGCCTGGGTGCGCGGCTTCTTCGACGCGCTCGCGCCCCACGCCATGGGCACGGGCGCATACGTGAACGCGCTGGGCGGCGACGACGGCCACCGCGTGCCGAGCGCCTACGGCACGAAGTACCCGCGCCTGCAGCGCATCAAGGCGGCGTACGACCCGGAGAACGTGTTCCACCGGAACACGAACATCCTGCCCGCGCCCTGAGGGTCGTCAGCCCACGATCGTCGCCACGATCCCGGCGAGGTGGGAGAGGCGGGCGAGCTCGGACGGCCGGAACGCGGGCCCGCCGGGGCGGCCGACGACCAGCGCCCGCTCGGGCCGGCCGACGGGCGCGGCGGCCAGCTCGGTGTCGAGGGCGGTCCAGGCCTCCGGCACGACGTGCCCGCCGGCGGGGTCGAGCACGGTCGCCTTGTCCAGCGGCAGCCAGGCGAGCTCGGTGGCCTCGGTCTCCGGCGCCGCGGCGCTCGAGGCCACACGGCGCACCCCGGCCCCGGTGCCCGTGGCCTCGGTGACCAGCGCCCACGCCGAGCGGAAGAGGCCCGGCACGCCCTCGGCCAGCAGCGTCACGCCCATCTCGGGTCGGGCGGCGACGGCCTCGACCAGCTCCAGCTCGCGCGTGGTGTCCAGGGCGCCCGCGAACGGCCGCACCGACTCGACCACCACGCCGTGCACGGACTCCGCGGCGGTGATGAGCACGTCGGGGGGCCGCGAGCTGGGCATGTCCACGACGAGGTCGTCCACGGCCGTCCCGGCGCCGCGCTCGACGACGTCGACGGAGAGGATGTCCGCGCCCTCGGTACCGAGCGCCGAGGCCAGGGCCCCGAGGGTGCCGGGCCTGTCGGGCAGCACCACGCGCAGCAAGTAGGTCACGGCCCTCCTCGACCCCCCGAGACTCTCGCGAGTCTCCCGACACCGACGTGGACCCCGCGTGCGGCCTGGTACCCGCCGCGGACCCGGCGCATCCTCCCAGGCCGACCCCCGCGGGGGCGAGTGACGATCACACGACGCCTCCGGGCAAACCTCGTCGAGGCCCGGGTCGGCGCGGTCCTAGACTGGGTGTTTCGCGTGCGGGAGACGCAACGGAGCTCGGCCCGACGTCCCGGGAGACGACCTCTCACCCGGCGCCGCGCGGATCTCGACCCGACCATCGTGCACGACCCCGGAGGGACATGTCCGACATCACCCGCGACGACGTCGCCCACCTCGCCCGCCTGGCCCGCCTCGCGGTGACCGACGACGAGCTGGACACGTTCTCGCGCCAGATCGACGCGATCGTGGACACGGTCTCGGCGGTGGGCGACATCCCGGACGACATCCCGCCGACGGCGCAGGTGGTGCCGCGGACGAACGTGCTGCGCCCCGACACCACGGAGCCCTCGCTGCCGCGCGAGACCGCTCTGGCGGGCGCACCCGCCGCCGAGGAGGGCCGCTTCCGCGTGCCGCGGATCCTGGGGGAGGAGCTGTGAGCGAGGCGAGCGCAGCGACGGGAGGACAGAGCGAGCTGATCTCCCTCGACGCCGGTGAGCTGGCCCGGCGCATCCACGCCCGCGAGGTCTCGTCGGTCGAGGTCACCCGGGCCCACCTGGAGCGCATCGAAGCCGTCGACGGCCCCGGCGGCGTGCACGCCTTCCTGCACGTCGACGCCGAGGGCGCCCTCGCGGCGGCCGAGGCGGTCGACCGCGCGGTGGCCGAGGGCGGGCCCGTCTCGCCCCTGGCCGGCGTCCCGGTGGCGGTCAAGGACAACATGACCACCACCGACATGCCCACCACCTGCGCGTCGGCGATCCTCGACGGCTGGCGTCCGCCCTACGACGCCACCGTCGTCGCCCGGCTGCGGGCGGCCGGCCTGATCCCGCTGGGCAAGACCAACCTCGACGAGTTCGCCATGGGCAGCTCGACCGAGAACTCGGCGTTCGGCACCACCCGCAACCCCTGGGACCTCGCGCGCATCCCCGGCGGCTCCGGCGGCGGGTCGTCGGCGGCGGTGGCCGCGGGCGAGGCGCCGCTGGCCCTCGGGTCGGACACCGGCGGCTCGATCCGCCAGCCCGGCGCGGTCACCGGCACCGTCGGGGTCAAGCCCACCTACGGCACGGTCTCGCGCTACGGGCTCGTCGCGTTCTCGTCGTCGCTGGACCAGATCGGGCCGTGCGCCCGGTCGGTGCTCGACGCCGCGCTGCTCCACGAGGTGATCGGCGGGCACGACCCGCGCGACCAGACGTCGGTCGACGGCCCGCTGCCGCCGGTGGTCGAGGCCGCGCTGGCCGGTGCCCGGGGCGACCTCGCGGGGGTGCGCGTCGGCATCGTCACCCAGTTCTCCGGCGAGGGCTACCAGCCCGGCGTGCTCGCCGCGTTCACCGACGCCGTGCGCGTGCTGGGTGAGCTGGGCGCCGACGTCGTCGAGGTCTCGTGCCCGTCGTTCTCCTACGCCCTGCCGGCCTACTACCTCATCGCGCCGAGCGAGGCCTCGAGCAACCTGGCCCGCTTCGACGCCATGCGCTACGGGCTGCGAGTCGGCGACGACGGCTCGCAGTCCACCGACGAGGTGATGTCCCAGACGCGCGAGAAGGGGTTCGGCGCCGAGGTCAAGCGCCGCATCATGATCGGGACGCACGCCCTGTCGGCCGGCTCGTACGACGCGCTCTACGGCAAGGCGCTCAAGGCCCGCACGCTGATCGTCCGCGACTTCACCGCCGCGTTCGAGACGTGCGACGTGCTGGTCTCGCCGACGACGCCCACCACGGCGTTCCCGATCGGCGAGCGCACCGACGACCCGCTGGCGATGTACCTCGCCGACCTCTGCACGATCCCGTCGAACCTCGCCGGCAACGCCGCGCTCTCGGTGCCCTGCGGCCTCGCGGCCGACGACCAGCTGCCGGTCGGCATGCAGATCATGGCGCCCGCCCTGGCCGACGACCGCGCCTACCGGGTCGCGGCGGCCTACGAGACCGCGCGCGCGTCGGCGTCGGACGCCGGGCCCCGCATCCCCGAACTCCGTGCTCTGGAGGGCTCCCGATGACGGCTGTGTCGACCCCTGGCGTCGAGTCCGCTCCCTACACCGTCGAGGAGGTCTGCGAGCAGTTCGACCCCGTCATGGGGCTCGAGGTGCACGTGGAGCTCAACACCGAGACGAAGATGTTCTGCGGCTGCGCGAACGCCTTCGGCGCGGAGCCCAACACCCACGTCTGCCCGGTGTGCCTGGGTCTGCCGGGCTCGCTGCCGCGGCTGAACGGCACCGCCGTCGAGTCCGCGATCAAGATCGGCCTGGCGCTGAACTGCCAGGTCCGGGAGCGCTCCGGCTTCGCCCGGAAGAACTACTTCTACCCGGACATGCCGAAGAACTTCCAGATCTCCCAGTACGAGGACCCGATCGTCTTCGACGGCTACCTCGACGTGCCGCTCGACGACGGCACCACCTGGCGCGTGGAGATCGAGCGCGCGCACATGGAGGAGGACACCGGCAAGTCCCTGCACGTCGGCGGGGCCACCGGGCGCATCCACGGCGCGGACTACTCGCTGCTCGACTACAACCGCTCCGGCGTCCCGCTGATCGAGATCGTCACCAAGCCGATCATCGGGGCCGGCGTCCGCGCCCCCGAGGTGGCGCGCGCCTACGTCACGGCGCTGCGCGACGTCCTGCGCGGGCTCGGGGTGTCCGACGTCCGGATGGACCAGGGCTCGATGCGCTGCGACGCCAACGTGTCGCTCATGCCGAAGGGCGCGACGGAGTTCGGCACCCGCACCGAGACCAAGAACGTCAACTCGCTGCGGTCGGTGGAGCGCGCTGTCCGCTACGAGATGGGCCGCCACGCCGGCGTGCTGCTCTCCGGCGGCACCATCCGCCAGGAGACCCGGCACTTCGACGAGCAGTCGGGGACCACCTCGCCGGGCCGGCCGAAGGAGACCTTCGCCGACTACCGCTTCTTCCCGGAGCCCGACCTCCCGCCGCTGGAGCCCTCGCGCGACTGGGTGGAGACGCTGCGCGCCGCCCTGCCCGAGCGCCCCTGGGAGCGTCGCGCGCGCATCCAGACCGACTGGGGCCTCTCGGACGAGGAGCTGCGCGACCTGGTCAACGCCGACGCGCTCGACCTCGTCGCCGACACCGTCGACGCCGGCGCCCCGCCGGAGGCCGCGCGCTCGTGGTGGGTCTCGTACCTGTCCCAGCAGGCCAACGCGGCGGGCGTCGCCCTGACCGGGCTCGCGATCACGCCGGCGCAGCTCGCCCGGGTCATCGCGCTGGTCGAGGAGGGCACGCTGACCAACAAGCTGGCGCGCCAGGTCGTCGACGGCGTCCTCGCGGGCGAGGGCGAGCCCGACGACGTGGTCACCGGGCGGGGACTGGCCGTGGTCAGCGACGAGAGCGCGCTGGCCGCCGCGGTGGACGAGGCGCTGGCCGCCCAGCCGGCCGTGGCCGAGAAGATCCGCGCGGGCAAGACCAAGGCGGCCGGGGCGATCGTCGGCGCGGTGATGAAGGCCACCCGGGGGCAGGCGGACGCCGCCCGTGTCCAGGAGCTGGTGCTCGAGCGCTGCCAGTGATTCGGAATCGTCCGGACAACATCTTTTTCGAGACCTCCCCGTAACCCGAACGAGATCCCTCCGTTGGGTGATTCAGGAAGCAGCGTGTAGCGGCTTCTGAACCGGGCGTCACCATCGATCGGTGGTGTACGACCGTCCGGTTCATCCCCCGAAGCCAGATGAACTACCCAGGAGGGTCGAATGGGTGCACACAGTGCCCGCCAGGCGAGCACGGTCGGCAAGATCGCCGGCCGGGGCGCACTGACCGCGGCCGCGGCGCTCGCGCTGACGGGCGGCACTGCGTCGTTCGCGTTCGCCGCCGAGGCGCCGAACTTCGACAACACGTCGTCCACCCTCGAGGACGTGGCGACCAGCAACGTCGAGGGCCTGCAGGAGCTCCCCGAGACGGACGTGCCCACGACCGTCAAGGGCGGCGAGGAGTTCGTCGGCGGCCACGCCTCCGCGGCCCAGCACGACGTCAACCGCATCACCTCGGCGGTGACCTCGGACCTGCAGACCGCGGCGAACGACAACGGCATCCCGGTCGGCAGCCAGGCCACCGACACCGAGCAGGAGATCTCCGGCTCGGTCAACGAGGTCTCCGGTCACGTCCACGACGCCACCGGTTCCGGTGCCCAGCAGATCGACGACGCGATCTCGAGCGGCTCCAGCATGCTCTCGTTCTCCTGATCCGCTCCCCAGATCAGGACGGACCCGCGGCCCCGGTCCTCCTCCCTGCCCGGGGGAGGACCGGGGCCGCGGTGCGTCCGGGGGCTGTTCCCTCCGAGGGCACGCTCCTCAGGACCGCTAGTCGGCCCCGCTGGCTCCGCCCGAGGGCGGACGGATGCGCACGACGCGGTCGTCGGTGGGCGTGACGGGGCCGCCGCCGTCCTTGTTGGCCGTGGTGAACCAGATCAGGCCGTCGGAGGCGACGTCGGTGCCGGTGATCCGCCCGTAGGTGCCCGCCAGCACCGCCTGCGGGGTGCCGACGAACCCGCCCTGGGGCGTGGGCCGCAGGACGAACATCGCGCTCGAGCCCCGGAGCCCGACGACGAGGGTGCCGGGCAGCGCCGCGCACCCGGCCACTCCCGGTCGCTCGGGCCACGTCCAGGCCGGGGCGGCGGCCGCGTTCGGGCCCGGCGCGACCCCGGGCCGCACGGCCAGCAGGACGTCGCGCGGTCCCGCCCGGTCGGTGACCCAGCTGACGCCGGTCGCCGCGTCCGCGCACACGTCGCCGGGGGCGTGCAGCCCGCTGCCCACCACCGGCGACGCCGGGTCCGGCGTGCCCGGGACGGGCCGGCCGAACGGGTCGATGCGCAGGAGCTTGCCGGCCAGCGAGGTGGGCGAGGCCGCCGCCGCCCGGTCGCCGCCGTCGCCCGTGGCCACGAGCAGGGTGCCGTCGGGCTCGACCCCGACCGCGCCGCTGTTGCCCGACGCCCCGCGCGGGATGCCGCCCAGCACCGTCTTGGGCACGTCCCCGGGCGCGATCCGCAGGACGGCGTTGCCGCCCGGGGTGGTGGCGTAGGCGTAGAGGAGCTGGTCCTCCGCGTAGGAGGGGGAGAGTGCCAGCGAGGTGAGCCCCCCGTCGCCCGCCGCGTCGACGGGCACCGTCGCCACGGTCTCGGGGGTCTCCTCGGGGGCGACGCGCAGGATGCGCCCGGTCGTGCGCTCGGCCACCAGGGCGGCGGTCCCGCCCGGCAGCGTCACGACGGCGGACATCGGCGCGAGGCAGGTGGCGACGACCTGCGGGTCGGGGTCGACGCACGGCGGGGGCACCGAGGGCCCGTCCGAGTTCGGTGCCGGCGTGGGCTCGCCGGTCTCGGGCAGCTGCGGCTGCGGCGCCCGCTCGGCGGAGAGGTCGGGGCGCTCGCGCCAGGGCTGCTGCCCGGCGTCGGGGAACTGCGCACAGCCGGCGAGCAGCGCCGCGAGCGTGGTCAGCGCGGCGATCAGCAGCACGTACCGCGACGGACCGGACACGGCTCGACACACTAGGCGTCCCCTGCTGTGCCGGCCGTGAGACGGGGGCACGACGGAGATCGCCACGAGATCACCACGGCCACCGACGCGGGGCGGACGGTGTTCCTCCCTCGGGGGGCGGCACACGGGAGGCTGAGGGCATGGGAGAGGTGGCGCCCGGCGTCGTGCACGTACCCGGTTGGCTCGACGTCGAGCGCCGGCGCGGTCTCGTCGCGGCGTGCCGCCGGTGGGCCGCCCACGGGCCCGGGGCGCGGGCGGCACGGCTGCCCCGGGGCGGGCAGATGAGCGTCGAGACGGTGTGCCTGGGCTGGCACTGGATTCCCTACCGCTACTCGCGCACCCGCGACGACCAGGACGGTTCCGCCGTCCTGCCTCTCCCGACGTGGCTCGCCGACCTGGGGCGTGAGGCGGTCGCCGCCGCGTACGACGACCCGGCGGCCGGGGCCGGCTACCGCCCGGACATCGCCCTGGTCAACTTCTACGGCGCGGACTCGCGCATGGGTATGCACCAGGACCGCGACGAGGCCGCCGACGACCCGGTGGTGTCGCTGAGCCTCGGGGCGGCGTGTGTCTTCCGCATCGGCAACACCGAGAACCGCGGGCGTCCGTACACCGACCTGGTGCTCGACTCCGGGGACCTCGTGGTGTTCGGACGGGAGAACCGGCTGGCCTACCACGGGGTGCCGAGGATGGTGCCGTCCTTCGCCGTCGAGGACATCGGCCTGCCCGAGGGCCGCATCAACATCACGCTGCGGGTGTCCGGCCTGCAGGACTGACGCCGGCGACTACCCTCCCGCCCCGTGAGCGCCGAACCCGTGACCGTGCTGGTGCCCCACGACGAGGGAGAGGCCGCGCTCGCCGACATCGACGGCCTCGAGCTCGTCCGCTACGACGAGCAGGCCGCCTCCCTGCCCGACGCCGCGGAACGGGCCGCGGTGCTCATCCCCGGCTTCCTCGCGACGACCGACGCGTTGAAGCTGGTCGAACGCTGCCCGGACCTGCGGCTGGTGCAGCTGCTCTCGGCCGGCGCGGAGATGTGGGTGGGCCGGCTCCCCGACGGCGTGCAGCTCTCCGACTGCCAGGGCGCGCACGGCGGGGTCACCGCCGAGTGGGTGCTCGCCGCGACCCTCGCCGTGCTGCGCGAGATCCCGCCGTTCGTGCGCGCCCAGGACGAGGGCCGCTGGGACCAGCACATCACCGACACGCTCACCGGCAAGCGCGTCCTGCTCGTCGGCGCGGGCGACCTCGCCGACCAGACCGCGCGCCGGATGGAGACCTTCGACGTCGCCACCATCACCCGCGTCGGGCGGCGGGCCCGCGAGGGCGTGCACGCCACCTCGGAGCTGCCCGACCTGCTGGGCGACCACGACGTCGTCGTGCTCCTCGTCCCGCTGACCGACGAGACCCGCGGTCTCGTGGACGCCGCCTTCCTCGCCGCGATGCCCGACGGCGCGCTGCTGGTCAACGCCGCGCGCGGCCCGGTGGTCGACACCGACGCCCTGCTCGCCGAGCTGCGGTCCGGGCGCCTGCGCGCCGCGGTCGACGTCGTCGACCCCGAGCCCCTGCCCGCCGACCACCCGCTGTGGTCCGCGCCGAACCTGCTGATCACTCCGCACGTCGGCGGCAGCGTCCCCGGGCACCTCGAGCGGGCCTACCGCGTCGTGCACACCCAGCTCGAGGCCGTCGCCCGCGGGGAGGACCCGCCGAACCTGGTCATCAACGGGTACTGAGCGCTCACCCACCCTGATGTCTTACTTGCTAGGCAGCACGCAAGTATGTACAAAGGGTGGTACGCCCACGCGTCGAGACGTGGACGACGTCGGAGCGGAGTGGGCGATGACAGCGTGGACGAGCGTCAGCACAGGGGCGGGCGAGGAGATCGTGCGGGTCGAGGTCGAGGACGGCGACCCGTTCGCGGTGATGGCCCTGGGCCGGCACACGGTCGTGCTCACGCGCGACGAGTGCCGCCGGATCGCCGACGCGCTGCGCGCGGCATCGCACCGGTCTCCGGCGCGGTGACGGGACCTCGGTGGCGAACCCCGCGCCCAGCGCGGGATTCGCCACCGGAGAAGCGACCTAGACGGAGCGGACCGCGCCCGTCGCGCCCGAGGTGACGAGCTTCGCGTAGGCGCGCAGGGCGCTGGTGAGGTGGCGGTTGCGGTCGACGGCGGGCTGCCACGGACGCTCCGAGGCCTCCATCTTGGCGCGGCGCTCGGCGAGCACCTCGTCGTCGACGAGCAGCTCGATGCGGCGGGCGTCGACGTCGAGGAGGATCTCGTCGCCCTCCTGCACGAGCCCGATCGTGCCGCCGGCCGCCGCCTCGGGGGAGACGTGCCCGACGGAGATGCCGCTCGAGCCGCCGGAGAACCGGCCGTCGGTGACCAGCGCGCACACCGCGCCGAGGCCCGCGCCCTTGAGGAACGCGGTCGGGTGCAGCATCTCCTGCATGCCGGGGCCGCCGGCGGGGCCCTCGTAGCGCACGACGATCACGTCGCCGGGCTGCACCTGCTTCCCGAGGATGATCGAGACGGCCTCCTCCTGGCTCTCGACCACGCGCGCGGGGCCACGGAAGAACCGCCCGTCCTCGGGCAGGCCTGCGCTCTTGATGACGGCGCCGTCGGGGGAGAGGTTGCCGGTGAGCACGGCGAGCCCGCCGTCGGCCGAGAACGCGTGCGCGACGTCGTGGATCACCCCGTCGGCGCCGTCGGTGTCGAGCGACGACCACCGGTTGGTCGTCGAGAACGGCTCGACGGTGCGCACCCCGCCGGGCGCGGCGTGGAACAGCTCGAGGGCCTCCTCGGACGGCGAGCCGCCCCGGATGTCCCAGGCGCCGAGCCACGCGTCGAGCGAGGGGGCGTGCACCGTGTGCACGTCGCGGTGCAGCAGGCCGCCGCGGTCGAGCTCGCCGAGGATCGCGGGGATGCCGCCGGCGCGGTGCACGTCCTCCATGTGGTGCGACGAGTTCGGCGCGACCTTCGAGACGCACGGCACCCGCCGGCTCACGGCGTCGATGTCGGCGAGCGAGAACTCGAGCTCGGCCTCGTGGGCGGCGGCGAGGATGTGCAGCACGGTGTTCGTCGAGCCGCCCATCGCGACGTCGAGGGCCATCGCGTTCTCGAACGCGTGGCGCGACGCGACGTTCCGCGGCAGCACCGAGTCGTCGTCCTCGGCGTAGTAGCGCCGGGCCAGGTCGACGACCGTGCGGCCCGCGTCGAGGAACAGCTCGCGGCGCGCCGCGTGCGTCGCGAGCGTGGAGCCGTTGCCGGGCAGCGAGAGCCCGAGCGCCTCGGTGAGGCAGTTCATCGAGTTCGCGGTGAACATCCCGGAGCACGACCCGCAGGTGGGGCAGGCGGAGCGCTCGACCTCGGTGAGCCCCTCGTCGGAGACCGCACCCGACGCCGAGGCGGAGATCGCGGTGATCAGGTCGGTCGGGGCCTGGGCTGAGCCGACAAGGCCCTCGACCACGACGGCCTTGCCGGCCTCCATCGGTCCGCCGGACACGAACACCGTCGGGATGTTGAGCCGCAGCGCGGCGTTGAGCATGCCCGGGGTGATCTTGTCGCAGTTCGAGATGCACACCAGGGCGTCCACGGCGTGGCCCTGCACCATGTGCTCGACGCCGTCGGCGATCACCTCGCGGGACGGCAGCGAGTGCAGCATCCCGCCGTGACCCATGGCGATGCCGTCGTCCACGGCGATCGTGTGGAACTCGCGCGCGATGCCGCCGGCCTCGCGCACCGCGCCCGCGACCAGCTCGCCCATCTCCTTGAGGTGCACGTGCCCGGGCACGAACTGCGTGTAGGAGTTGGCGATCGCGACCAGCGGCTTGCCGAAGTCGGAGTCGGTGAGACCGGTGGCGCGCCAGAGGGCACGCGCCCCGGCGGCGTTGCGGCCCTGGGTGGTGACGCGCGAGCGGAGCGGCGGCACAGGTGACCTCACAGGACGATCAGGTGGCGGAAACGATCAGGGGACGACCGCCCGAGATTACGCCCGCTCGGATCCCTCGCCCGGGGTCGCGTCGGCGGCGTCCCGGTCGGTGTCCTGCTCGGTCTGCTGGTCGGTCTGCTGGTCGGTCTGCTGCTCGGCCTCGCGGAGCCTCGCGATCCGCATCCGCGTGGCCTCGAGCTCGCGCTGGTGCGCGGCGGCGTCCTCGACCTCCTCGGGCGTCGGCATCGTGATCCGCCCGCCGCTGGCCTGCGCGACGCGGCCGAGGTCGCGGGTGCGGACGCCAACCAGCGCCAGCTCGGTCTCGTCGCCGCGCACCGCGCGCACCCACCCGCGCTCGACCACGCGCAGGGTGGCGAGGTCGTCCCACGCGAGCCGGTGCGAGCCCCAGGCCGAGCGCACCCGCAGGGCCTCGACGTCGACGGTCGTGCGCGTGCGCACCACCCACCAGCCCAGGGCGAGGGGGAGGAGGAACACCAGGAACCAGGGGCCGCCGAGGAACGCGATCGGGGAGATGCAGATCGCGACGAAGCCGACGGCGATCAGCGCCGGCATCGGGACGGCCCGGAACGTCGCCGGGCGGGCCGGCACCTCGTCGGTCGTAGCCGCCGTCGTGCTCGCCGATGTCCTTGCCGTCGTCCCCCGCTCGGTGCTCACTCCCACGATGGTGCCAGCAGGCCGGTGTCCGGGCGCGGTGTGCCGCCGGAGCGCTCAGCCCGGGGCGCGGCGGGCGCGGTAGAGGCCGACGAGGTCGTCGGCGACGGCCCCGGCGCGGGCGCACTCGAAGCGGTGGGTCGTCCCGTCGAGGGTGTGGATCGCGACGGTGGGGAAGCGGATCTGGGCCGCCCACCTCCGTGCGGTCGGGGTGACCTCGATCGTCACGACCGAGCCGGCGGGGATCGCGCGGATCGTGGGTCCGGGCCGCACGGCGTCGTCGGCGGCCTCGGCGCAGAACACGATCTCGTCGGGGTAGAGGAGCAGGTGCCCGGGCACCAGGTCGGGCTCGCCGGTGCCCTCCGGGGCGCCGAGCCCGGGCTCGAGCAGCGCCGCCTGCCGCCGACGGCCCGGCTTCGCCGGACGGCGCGCGCTGCGGGCGAGTGCCTCGCTGTTCTGCTCAGGCGCCGGCTGCCGGTCCGCGGCGGCCGTCGCCGTGCCCCGCGCGTGGCGTCGGCGGTACCACCGCGGCCCGAACCACGACGGGCCCCACAGCCCGAGGATGATCACCAGGACCGCGGCGAGCAGCAACGGCGCGGCGATCCGCGACCCGGTCCGGCCCTCGGGGAGGACGAAGGTCGCGGCGTAGTCGAACGCGAGCAGGGCGCCGGCGGGGAAGACGAAGAGCGGCGCCGAACCGGTCGGGCCGCCCACCCAGCTGCGCCACGTGCCGCGCCAGACCAGCACCGTCACGACGACGCAGCCCAGGCCGAGGGCGAGGGCCGCCCAGCCCTGCACCGGCGGGACGTCACTCGGGGACGACGTCATCGGTCTGCTCCCCGACCCGGTCGACGGCGTCGTCGTTGACCTCGTCCATCAGCACCGCCCCGCCCCAGCCGCCCAGGGCGCCCAGCGCGAACCCCGCGGCGGTGCCCACACCGGGGAACAGCAGCGTGCCGAGGGCGGCGCCCGCGGCGGCCCCACCGACGGCCCCGACTCCCACCGTCGCGCCCTGCGCCGCCGCGCGCCCGGCGCGCTCCGCCGTGCTGAAGCGGGGGTTGTCGGCGTCCGAGAGCAACTGCCCGGCGGCGGGGCCGACGAAGGCCAGCCGGTTGCCCAGCGTCGTCACGTCGGCGTACCGCGCGCCGGCCGCGGCCCTCGCCGCCGGGTCCAGGGCCGCCGCCGCGGCCTCCCGCAGCAGGTTCTGGTGCGCGCCGACCGCGCCGAGCCCGGTGCCCACGGCGAAGCTGGTCGTGGTGCGCAGCGACTGCTCGACGGCCAGGGCGTCGCTCGCCGCCGACCCGATGCGCTCGACCTCCGCGGCGGCGCGCTCGTTGGCGGCCCGCGCGCGGTCCTGCGCGTCGGTCAGCGCCCGGGTGGCCGGCTCGTAGCCGACGGTGCCGTAGCTGTCCGCCGCCGCGGCGAAGTGCGCGTCCCACTGGCCCTGCGCCGCCTCGAGCTCGGCCGCGTAGGTCTCCAGCGGCCCGGCCGCGTCCGCGAGGACGGCGACGGCCCGTAACCGCGCCGCGGTGGCGACGGCGGCGACCGCGAACGCCTCGGCGGCCCGTCCGGTCCACGAGCCGGTGGTGCGCTCGAGCGCGTCCTGCACCTGGCGCGCCGCGTCCTCCGCGGTCCGTCGCGCGTCGCGCAGCCGGGCGGCGGCGGCGCGCAGCGCCACGGGATCGCCGGCGAGAGTGCGGGGCATCCCGGTGCGACTCAGCCGCCGGGGACCGTGTCGAGGGACGCCGCGGCCGCGCCGTCACGCCCGCGGTAGGCCTCGGCGCTGTCGGCCAGGTCCTGCGACAGCTCCCGGGCCTCGCGGCCGCGTTCGTCCGAGCGGCTCCGTGCCCCGGCGCCGAAGGCGGCGAGGACGTCCCCGAGGGGCCCCTCGCCCGCCGCGCCCCCCGCGACGGTGGCCGCCGCGGCGATCTCCTCGCCGAAGGCCCGCATCGTCGACTCGGCGGCGCCCGTCGCGACGGCCGCGGCGTCGACGACGGCGGGATCGACCCGGAACCCACCGCCCGGCGCGGTCATGTGGCCCTCCCTCACCCGGTGCTGCGCGGCGTCCGACTGTACGAGCGGACCGGGGTCGTCGAGGGCCGATTGCGCAATCCGTGGTGCTCCGTGGTGCCGCCCGGGGAGCGGGACGGATCACGACGGCACGGTGGCTGGGTGGGGGACGGGGCGTGCTACGGTCCTTGCATGCAGCGAATTCTCGTACTCGCCGGGCGCGTCAGCGCCTGACGAGCCTCGTGCTCGCTGCCTAGTTCGCTGACGCGCCGGCCCTCTCCGCCTCCTGGCGGCGAGGGCTTTTTCGTGTCCGGGGCTCGTTCACACACTCGTACCTGATCCCCCAGAGGCTGATCACCGATGACCACAGCCAGACCGCGCCCGGCGCCGCGCTCCGGCGTGCCGACCGAGCAGCAGGACCAGGCCGCGCAACCCGCGACCCGTCCGGCCGCTCCTCGTCCTGCCCGCGTCGACCCCTCCCCGGCGACGGGGGCCCAGTCCCTCGTGCGCTCGCTCGAGGCCGTCGGCTGCGACGTCGTCTTCGGCATTCCCGGCGGCGCGATCCTCCCGGCCTACGACCCGCTCTACGACTCCACGCTCGTGCGCCACATCCTCGTGCGCCACGAGCAGGGGGCGGGGCACGCCGCCACCGGCTACGCGCAGGCCACCGGCCGCGTCGGCGTCTGCATCGCGACCTCCGGCCCGGGGGCGACGAACCTCGTCACGCCGCTCGCGGACGCGATGCTCGACTCGGTGCCGATCGTCGCGATCACGGGGCAGGTGGGCCGCAAGCTCATCGGCACCGACGCGTTCCAGGAAGCCGACATCTGCGGCATCACGCTGCCGATCACCAAGCACAACATGCTGGTCACCGACCCGGCGGACATCCCGCGGGCGATCACCGAGGCGTTCCACATCGCCTCCACCGGGCGTCCCGGCCCGGTCCTGGTCGACCTGCCCAAGGACGTCCTGCAGGCCCAGACCACCTTCAGCTGGCCGGTCGAGACCCGACTGCCCGGCTACCGGCCGACCACCCGGCCGCACTCCAAGCAGATCCGGGAGGCCGCCCGCCTGATCGGCGAGGCGCGTCGCCCGGTGCTCTACGTCGGCGGCGGTGTGATCAAGGCCGAGGCCTCCACCGAGCTCCTCGACCTCGCCGACGAGACCGGCGCGCCCGTGGTCACCACCCTCATGGCCCGAGGCGCGTTCCCCGATGGCCACCGCCAGAACCTGGGGATGCCGGGTATGCACGGCACCGTCGCCGCCGTCGCGGCGATGCAGAAGTCCGATCTGCTGATCGCCCTCGGGGCGCGGTTCGACGACCGCGTCACCGGCGACCTCTCGACCTTCGCCCCCGAGGCGAAGATCGTCCACGCGGACGTCGACCCGGCCGAGATCGGCAAGAACCGGCCGGCGGACGTGCCGATCGTGGGCGACGCCCGCGAGGTCATCATCGAGCTCACGAGCGCCCTGCGGGCCGCGGGGGAGGACGCCCGCAGCGGCCGTCACGAGCAGCAGCGCGACTGGTGGGACCAGCTCGAGCGCTGGCGGTCGACGTTCCCGCTGGGCTACGACGACCCGCCCGACGGCACGCTCTCGCCCGAGTACGTCATCGAGCGGATCGGGGCGATCGCCGGCCCCGACGCCATCTACGCGGCGGGCGTCGGGCAGCACCAGATGTGGGCGGCGCAGTTCATCCGCTACGAGAAGCCGCGCACGTGGCTCAACTCCGGCGGCGCCGGGACCATGGGCTACGGCGTGCCCGCCGCCATGGGGGCCAAGGTCGGCCGGCCGGACACCACCGTGTGGTGCATCGACGGCGACGGCTGCTTCCAGATGACCAACCAGGAGCTCGCGACCTGCGCGATCGAGGGCATCCCGATCAAGGTCGCGGTCATCAACAACGGCAACCTCGGCATGGTCCGCCAGTGGCAGACCCTGTTCTACGAGGAGCGCTACTCGAACACCGAGCTCGGCACGCACAAGCACCGCGTGCCCGACTTCGTCATGCTCGCCGAGGCGCTCGGGTGCGTGGGCCTGCGCTGCGGGTCGAAGGACGACGTCGACCGGGTGATCGCGGAGGCCATGGCCATCGACGACCGCCCGGTGGTCATCGACTTCACCGTCGGCGCCGACGCGCAGGTCTGGCCGATGGTCGCGGCCGGGACGGGCAACGACCAGATCATGGCGGCCCGCGACATCCGGCCGCTGTTCGACGACCCGGAAGCGGGCGGAGCGGACGAGGTTGCCAATAAGGAGAGGGGGACAGCATGACCACCACACACACCCTGTCCGTCCTCGTCGAGGACAAGCCCGGCGTGCTCGCACGCATCTCCGGCCTGTTCTCGCGGCGCGGCTACAACATCCAGTCGCTCGCCGTGGGCCCCACCGAGGAGGAGGGGATCTCGCGCATGACGATCTGCGTGACCGTCGACGACTTCCCCCTCGAGCAGGTGACGAAGCAGCTCAACAAGCTCGTCCACGTCATCAAGATCGTGGAGCTGGAGCCGACGACCTCGGTGCAGCGCGAGCTCGTCATGATGAAGATCCGCGCGGACGCGAGCGTGCGCTCGCAGGTCCTCGAGGTCACGCAGATGTTCCGGGCCAAGGTCGTCGACGTCGCCCCCGAGGCGGTCACCGTCGAGGCCACCGGCACCGAGGACAAGCTCAACGCCCTGCGTCGCATGCTCGAGCCGTACGGCATCCGCGAGATCGTGCAGTCCGGGATGGTCGCGCTGTCCCGTGGGCCGCGCTCCATCGCCGCACACCACCGTTAGGTTCGACCCAGCCAGCAACGCCTGGTCGTCATTCCCGGAAGGAAGTAGTACTGCCCATGAGTGCCCCGACCACCGGCAACGCCGAGGTCTTCTACGACTCCGACGCCGACCTCTCGATCATCCAGGGACGCAAGGTCGCCGTCATCGGCTACGGCAGCCAGGGTCACGCCCACGCGCTGTCTCTGCGCGACTCGGGTGTCGACGTGCGGGTCGGCCTGCCGGAGGCGTCGAAGTCCCGCGCGGCCGCCCAGGAGGAGGGGCTGCGCGTCGTCACGCCGGCCGAGGCCTCCGCCGAGGCCGACGTGATCATGATCCTCGCGCCGGACACCAAGCAGCGCACGATCTACGCCGACGACATCGCCCCGAACCTCGAGTCGGGCAACGCGATCTTCTTCGGTCACGGCTTCAACATCCGCTACGACCTCATCCAGCCGCCGAAGGACATCGACGTCGCGATGGTCGCCCCGAAGGGGCCCGGCCACCTCGTGCGTCGCCAGTTCGTCGACGGCAAGGGCGTGCCGTGCCTCATCGCCGTCGAGCAGGACGCGACGGGCGGGGCCCAGGCGCTCGCGCTGGCCTACGCCGCGGCCATCGGCGGCGCCCGCGCCGGCGTCATCAAGACGACGTTCACCGAGGAGACCGAGACCGACCTCTTCGGCGAGCAGGCCGTGCTCTGCGGCGGCACGTCGGCGCTGGTCCAGGCCGGGTTCGAGACGCTGGTCGAGGCCGGATACCAGCCCGAGATCGCCTACTTCGAGTGCCTCCACGAGCTCAAGCTGATCGTGGACCTCATGTACGAGAACGGCATCTACGGCCAGCGGTACTCCATCAGCGACACCGCCGAGTACGGCGACCTCACCCGCGGCCCGCGCATCGTCAACAACGCGGTCAAGGAGGAGATGCGCAAGATCCTGGGCGAGATCCAGGACGGCACCTTCGCCCGCGAGTGGGTGGCCGAGGACGACAACGGCCGCCCGAACTTCACCAAGCTCGAGGAGGAGGGCAAGGCCCACCAGATCGAGCAGGTCGGCGCGAAGCTCCGCGGCCTCATGCCCTGGATGGCCCGCCCGACCACCTGAGTCGCGCCCGGTTCCTCTCCGCGCGGAGGGCACCATCAGCCGCACAGAGCGGCGGATGGTGCCCTTCGCTCGTTCCCGGCGAGCTCCGCGCCGATCATGTGAATCGGTTCACGCCGGGTCGGTACGGTCCCGGTCAGTGCGGGACGATGCCCCGCAGCACGTCGGCGTGTGTTGACATCGGGTAGGTGCAGGGCTCGTCGGCGTGAACCCACCGCCGACCCCTGGAGCGAACTCACCGATGACCACCGCCGCCAGCAAGCCCGTCGTCCTGATGGCCGAGAAGCTCGCGCCGTCGACGTTGGAGGTGTTCGGCGACGAGGTCGAGATCCGCACCGTCGACGGCACCGACCGCCCGGCCCTGCTCGAGGCCGTGGCGACCGCCGACGCCCTGCTCGTCCGCTCGGCCACCCAGGTCGACGCCGAGGTCTTCGACGCCGCCAAGCAGCTGAAGATCGTCGGGCGCGCCGGCGTCGGGCTCGACAACGTCGAGGTCCCGGCCGCGACCTCGCACGGCGTCATGGTCGTCAACGCGCCGACCTCGAACATCGTCTCCGCCGCCGAGCACGCCCTGGCGCTGCTGCTGGCCACCGCCCGGCGCATCCCCGAGGCCGACGCGAGCCTGCGGGCCGGCAAGTGGGAGCGCAGCAAGCTCTCCGGCGTCGAGATCCAGGGCAAGACCGTCGGCGTCATCGGCCTCGGCAAGATCGGGCAGCTGTTCGCGAGCCGCATCGCGTCGTTCGGCACGCACGTCATCGCCTACGACCCGTACCTGCCGCAGAGCCGCGCCACCCAGCTCGGCATCGAGCTCGTCGAGCTCGACGAGCTCCTGGGCCGTGCGGACATGATGACGATCCACCTGCCGAAGACCCCCGAGACGCAGGGCCTCATCGGCAAGGAGGCGCTGGCCAAGACCAAGCCGGGCGTCATCATCATCAACGCCGCACGCGGCGGGCTCGTCGACGAGGAGGCGCTGGCCGAGGCCGTGCGCTCCGGGCACGTGGCGGGCGCGGGTGTCGACGTCTACGTCACCGAGCCGACCACCTCGAGCCCGCTCTTCGAGCTCCCCCGGGTCACGGTGACCCCGCACCTCGGCGCCTCGACCGCGGAGGCCCAGGACCGCGCCGGCACGGACGTCGCGTACTCGGTGCTCGCCGGGCTGCGCGGCGACTTCGTGCCCGACGCCGTGAACGTCTCCGGCGGCGCGGTGGGCGAGGAGGTCCGGCCGTGGCTGGGCATCACCCAGAAGCTGGGCGTGCTGCTCTCCGACCTGGTCGGCGCCCCGCGCGAGCTGCAGGTGCTGGTGCGTGGCGAGCTCGCCCACGAGGACGTCTCGGTGCTGTCGCTCGCCGCCCTGCGCGGGGTGTTCGGCGAGGTCGTCGACGAGCCGGTCACCTTCGTCAACGCGCCGGCCCTGGCCGAGGAGCGCGGTGTCACCGTCGCCGTCGAGACCGAGAGCGAGAGCCCCAACCACCGCAGCATGGTCACCCTGCGCGCGGTGCGCGAGGACGGCGACGCGATCTCGGTGTCGGGCACGCTGACCGGCGAGGACGAGGTCGAGAAGCTCGTCGAGATCAACGGCCGCAGCTTCGACCTGCGCGCCGAGGGCGACGTCCTGCTCTTCGAGTACTCGGACCGCCCCGGGGCGATGGGCGTCGTCGGCACGATGCTCGGCGAGTCGGACGTCAACATCGAGGCCGCGCAGATGTCGCAGACGCGGGACAAGTCGTCGTCGATCATGCTGCTCCGTGTCGACCAGCCGGTCGCGACGGAGGTCCTCGAGCCCATCGGGGCGACCCTCGGGGCGCGGACGACGCGGCTGATCAGCTTCGGGTGACCGTTTCGTCCGGTGGGGTGAGGGCCCGTGGCCCAAACCCCGCCGGGCGCAGCAACCCGGTCGGACAACGAACTCCAACGATCCGGCGATCCGGCTGCGTGATCGACCGACACGCCTAGTAGTCTCCGCGAGTCGGCCCCGGTCACCCCGTCGCGGGGCGACCCGCTCGTGGAGGTTGTTGCGGATGCGACTCGCGGTGGTGCCCGGCGACGGCATCGGTCCCGAGGTCGTCGGCGAAGCGCTCAAGGTCCTCGACGAGGTCGCTCCCTCGGTGGAGACCACCCAGTACGACCTCGGTGCGGCGCGCTGGCACTCGACGGGTGAGCTGCTGCCCGAATCGGTGCTCTCCGAGCTGCGGGAGCACGACGCGATCCTGCTCGGCGCGGTCGGCGACCCGTCGGTGCCCAGCGGCATCCTCGAGCGCGGGCTGCTGCTGCGCCTGCGCTTCGAGCTCGACCACCACGTCAACCTGCGCCCCGCCCGGCTGTACCCCGGGGTGCGCGGGCCGCTGTCGGCGGCCCAGGAGATCGACCTCGTCGTGGTCCGCGAGGGCACCGAGGGCCCGTACGCGGGCACCGGCGGCCTGCTGCGCAAGGACACCCCGCAGGAGATCGCCACCGAGGTCAGCATCAACACCGCGTTCGGCGTCGAGCGCGTCGTGCGGGACGCCTTCACCCGCGCCTCGCTGCGTCCGCGCCGCAAGCTGACGCTGGTGCACAAGACCAACGTGCTCACCCACGCCGGCTCGCTGTGGTCGCGCGTGGTCGAGGAGGTCTCGCTCGAGCACCCGGACGTCGCCGTCGACTACCAGCACGTCGACTCGACGACGATCCACATGGTCACCGACCCGGGCCGCTACGACGTGATCGTCACCGACAACCTGTTCGGCGACATCCTCACCGACCTCGCGGCGGCGGTCACCGGCGGCATCGGCATCGCGGCGTCGGGCAACCTCGACGTCTCGCGCGCCAACCCGAGCATGTTCGAGCCGGTCCACGGGTCCGCGCCCGACATCTCGGGCAAGGGCATCGCCGACCCCACGGCCGCGATCCTCTCGGTGGCCCTGCTGCTCGACCACCTCGGCGAGCCTGAGCTGGCCCGCCGGGTCGAGGCCGCCGTGGCGTTCGACCTCGCCACCCGCGACCACACCAACCCGGGCGGCACCCACGCGGTCGGCGACCGCCTCGCCGCCCTGGTCTCCTCCGCCGCGGGCACCCGCACCCCGGCGTAGTAGTCGGGACCGCACCGGTCGGTGCAAGCCCTGCGTCCACGCTTGCACTGGGTGCGAGGAAACCCGCGTCGATCATGAGTGCGCGGCGGTGGGACCTCGTCGTCGCCGGGGTGGAGCTGGCGTGCGGCATCGGGGTCGCGGCGTACTTCGTCGTTCTCGGGCTCATTGCGGACGGTGCCCCGGACCGGTCGGCGCCGGACCGCGCGTCCCCGTTCCTGCTCGCCGCCCCTGGGCCTCGGGGTGCTCGGCACGATGGCGTGGCGCAGCGTGCGCCGCGCCAGAGCCGCGCCGGCTCCCGCACATGATCGAAGCGGATTTCCTGGCGTTGAGTGCAAGCGTGGACGCAGCGCTGGCACACCCCGTGTGCCGCCCCCACCCCAAGCCCCGCCCGCGCTGTCGAAGCACGGGTACGAGGAGCTGGCGCGGATCGTCGAGATCCTCGGGCGCGCCGGGATCCTCGCGCCCCGGCTCCCCGACCCCGCGGACCTGCGGGAGTCCGTGGCCGACGCCGGCGAGCCCGTCACCGCCGGCACGGTGCTCGGGGCGCTCCAGGAGGCCGAGTACTGGCACCCCGGCGTCGACGCCGACGAGTACCTCGCCGCCCTGGCCTTCCACGACGGCCACGGCGAGCAGCTCGCCGACACCGTGGCCGGCCACGTGGACGACCTCGCCCGGCTGGTCGGCGACGCGCTGACCGTGCGCCTCGAGCACCTCGAGATCGGCGAGCGCCACCGCATCGCCCTCCGCCTCGGTGACGACGTCCACGATCTCGACTACCGCGGTGCCGCGAAGTACCCCAGCACCGTCGTCCACCTCACCGTGGCGCGCGCCGCCCACGCGCGGGGGCGGCGCCTCGCCTGGCTCTGGGTCGACCAGGGCGTCTGGATCACGGCGCTGCGCGGTGGGACGACGGTGGAGGCGCTCAACGCCGAGCTGGCCGGCAGCGAGCCCTGGGAGTGGGTCGACGAGCAGCCCCCGACGGCCGCGGGCGAGCCGTGAGACGCGGGTCGGGATAGGGTCCGCGCCCGTGCGTCTCGCCCGGATCACCCACGCGGACGGTGTGTCGTTCGCCGCCCTGCAGTCGCCCACCACCGCGGGCGGTGAGCCCGACGGCGGAGACATCTGCGCCGAGATCGCCGAGCACCCGTTCGGCGACCCGACCTTCACCGGACGGACCTGGCCGCTGGCCGACGTCCGGCTGCTCGCGCCGATCCTGCCCACCAAGGTCGTGTGCATCGGCAAGAACTACGCCGACCACGTCAGCGAGATGGGCGGCGAGGCCCCGCCCGCGCCGCTGATCTTCATGAAGCCCTCGACCACGGTCATCGGCCCCGGCGTCGCGATCCAGCTGCCGCCCGACTCGCAGCGCGTCGACTACGAGGGCGAGCTCGCGATCGTCATCGGCCGGCCGTGCCGCGACGTCCCCGAGGCCCGCGCCCGCGACGTCGTCCTGGGCTACACGGTGGCCAACGACGTCACCGCCCGGGACCTCCAACAGGCCGACGGGCAGTGGACGCGGGCGAAGGGCTACGACTCCTTCTGCCCCCTCGGGCCCTGGATCGAGACGACCATCGACCCCGGTGACCTCGCGATCCGCACCGAGCTCGACGGTGAGGTCCGCCAGGACTCCCGCACGCACCTGCTGCTGCACCCCGTCGAGGAGCTCATCGCCTACATCTCGCGGGTGATGACCCTGCTGCCGGGCGACGTGATCCTCACCGGCACCCCGGCGGGCGTCGGGCCGATGGCGTCGGGCCAGCAGGTCAGCGTCACCGTCGAGGGCATCGGCTCGCTGACCAACCCCGTCCAGGCGCGTTAGGCCGCCCCGTACCCTGGACGGGATCGATTCGTCGGGACCGAAGGGGCGCGCGCAGGTGGTGGAGACGGCCGGGACACCGGAGCCGGACTGGGTGTCGACGATGGCCGACGAGGTGATCGAGGCCGCCACGCGGCGCCATCCGCACCAGAAGATCGTCTGCGCGTCCGGCCTGAGCCCCTCGGGCCCGATCCACCTGGGCAACCTGCGCGAGGTCATGACCCCGCACCTCGTCGCCGACGAGATCCGCCGCCGCGGGTACGACTGCGAGCACCTGATCTCGTGGGACGACTACGACCGCTTCCGCCGCCTCCCCGCCGGGATCGACCCCGCGTGGGAGGAGCACATCGGCAAGCCGCTCTCCGCGGTGCCGGCGCCGGCGGGCAGCGAGCACCCGAACTGGGCGGAGCACTTCAAGGCGCCGATGATCGCCGCGCTCGACGAGCTGGGCGTGCCCTACCGCGGGATCAGCCAGACCGAGCAGTACACGTCGGGCGCCTACCGCGACCAGGTGCTGCTCGCGATGCGCGAGCGCGCCCGGATCGACGGCATCCTCGGGCGCTTCCGCACGAAGAAGAAGGAGACCCCGGAGAACGACGACCCCGATGACGGCGGCGACGTCGTCACCGGGAGCGAGTACTTCCCGTTCAAGCCCTACTGCGGGGCCTGCGGGCGCGACGACACCACGGTCACCGCCTACGACGACGACACCACGGAGATGACCTACACGTGCGCGTGCGGGTCCTCCGAGACGGTGCTGCTGCGGGAGTTCACGCGCGGCAAGCTCGTGTGGAAGGTCGACTGGCCGATGCGCTGGGCCTACGAGGGCGTGCACTTCGAGCCCTCGGGCGTCGACCACTCCTCGCCCGGCTCGTCGTTCCAGGTCGGCGGGCTGATCGTGGACGAGGTCTTCGGCGGCGAGGCCCCGATCGGCCCCATGTACGCGTTCGTCGGCATCACCGGGCAGGCGAAGATGTCGAGCTCGCGCGGGTCGGTGCCCACGCCCGGCGACGCCCTCGAGATCCTCGAGGTGCCGGTGCTGCGGTGGCTGTTCGCCCGCCGCCGCCCCAACCAGGCGATCAAGGTCGCGTTCGACCAGGAGATCCACCGCCTCTACGACGAGTGGGACGCCCTGGGGCGCAAGGTGGCCGCCGGGACGGCCGGTGGCATCGAGACCACCGGCCACCTCCGCGCCGTGACGACGGCCGAGCGCGCGCTGCCGACGACCCCGGAGCCGGTGGCCTACCGGACGCTCGCGTCGGTCGTCGACATCACCGCGGGCGACCCCGCCCAGCTCGAGCGCATCCTGGCCGGGCTGGACGCGACGCCCGACGGCGCGCGCCCGCGCCTCGACCGCGCCGCCGCCTGGGTCGCGACCTACATGCCCGAGGACGCGCACACCCGGCTGCGCGGGGAGCCGGACGCCGGTCTGCTCGGCGAGCTCGACGAGCAGGACCGCGAGGCCGTCGCGATGCTGCGCGACCACCTCACCGACGACTGGTCGCTCGACGGCCTGACGACGCTGGTCTACGGCGTGCCCAAGAAGCAGGCGGGGCTCCCGCTCGACGTCAAGCCCACCGACGAGCTCAAGGCCGCGCAGCGCCGCTTCTTCGTCACGGTCTACCGGCTGCTGATCGGCGCCGACACCGGCCCGCGCCTGCCCACCCTGCTCCTCGCCGCCGGCCCCGAGCGGGTGCGGCACCTGCTGGGCGGCTGATCCCGGCTGCAGGGCCACTACCGCAGGAAGCTCCCGAGCACGCCGCCGACGCCGCTCTGGCCGGCCTGCTGGCCGCTGCCCTGGCCGGCGACGCCGCTGACCGGCACCTCCTCGGAGGGCTGGACGATGACGAAGCCGCGGCCGGCGAAGCCCATGGTGAAGGCCTCGCCGGTCGTGCGGCCGAGCAGCGTGCCGAGGCCGAGCTGGTCGGCGCGGTGCACCCCGACCTGCAGGCCGGCCGACCACGCGATGGCGGCCTGCGGGTCGGCGTACGTCGGCTGGTCCACGTCGAGCACCACCGGCGAGCCCTTGCACGTGATCGCGAGCCGGCCGCGTCCCCGGAACACGCAGTTGAAGAGCCCGGCCCCGGACATCGATCCGGCGCCCTGCACCATCGCGATGTCGTAGGAGAGCGACGGCTCGAACGCGAGCACGTTCTTCCCGTTGATCGTCAGCGCGTCGTCCGAGCCCTCGAGGTCGATGAGGTGCACGTCCGAGGCGGCGTCGGCCAGGAAGACGTCACCGCGGCCGCTGATCTTCATCAGCGGCACGCCCTCCCCGGTGAACTGCTGCTTGAGGAAGTTGCCGATCCCGCCCGACCCGAGGGCCTCGAAGTGCACCTGTCCCTGGAACGCGACCATCGAGCCCTGGCGCGCGAGGCAGTCGCCGTTGAGCTCGACCTTGAGCATCTTCCCGTTCTGGAGTCGCAGACCCGGCTGCGCGGACTCCTGCTCCTGGTTCTCCGGGGCGAACAGGTTGCTGCGCATCGGGGCTCCTCGTGACCTTGCGTGACAGGGAGTGCTCGCCGGGGGGAGCATCCGGCGGAATCATTCCGCTGCCGAACACGAGGAGTCAACGTCGACGTCAGCGGGGGACGCGAAGACGACGACGTTGGCGCGGACAGTTGCCCTCACCCGTCCGGGTGCGCTTCCATCCCGTCCAACCCGAGACCCGGAGTCGAGGAGGACGCCCGTGGCCGGCTCGCCGAACGCACCGTCCCGCCGGAGCATCTTCGCGGCGAGCTTCATCGGCACGTCGATCGAGTGGTACGACTACTACATCTTCGGCACCGCCGCGGCGCTGGTGTTCGGGACCCTCTTCTTCCCGCAGTTCTCCTCCGTCGCCGGCACGCTGGCCGCGTTCGGCACCTTCGCTGTCGGGTTCATCGCCCGGCCGCTGGGCGCCGCGGTGATCGGGCACTACGGGGACCGCATCGGCCGCAAGGCGATGCTCGTCCTGACCCTGCTGCTCACCGGCGGCGCGACGGCGCTCATCGGCCTGCTGCCGACGTACGCGGCGATCGGCGTCGCCGCCCCCCTGCTGCTCGTGCTCCTGCGTCTGCTGCAGGGCTTCGGCGTCGGCGGGGAGTGGGGCGGCGCGGTCCTCATCGCCACCGAGCACGCGTCCCCTCGGCGGCGCGCGGTCTACGGCAGCTTCGCGCAGTTCGGTGTGCCGATCGGCGTGCTGACGTCCAACCTCGCCTTCCTCGCCGTGGCCGGCCTGCCCGACGAGTCGTTCGTGTCCTGGGGCTGGCGCATCCCGTTCCTGCTGTCGGTGGTGCTCGTCGTCGTCGGCTTCGTCGTGCGCAGCCGCCTGCAGGACGCGCCGGAGTTCGAGCAGGTCAAGGCGAAGCGGGAGACGAGCACGGTGCCCTTCACCGAGCTCCTGCGCCGCCATCCCCGGGTGCTGGCCCTGGCGAGCCTCGCCTCGATCGCACCGCCCGCCGTCGGCTACACCGTCATCGTCTACATGCTCAGCTACGGCACGACCGCGCTGGACTACGAGCGCACCACCCTGCTGACGCTGATCATGCTCTCGACGGTCGTGTGGGTGGCGACGATCGTGGTCGCGGCGCTCCTGTCCGACCGCTACGGCTCGCGACGCGTGTTCATCATCGGTGCCGTGACGGCGGTGATCTGGCCGGTCCCGATGTTCGCACTGGTCAACACCGGATCCGCCGGGCTCGCGGGCCTCGCCTTCGCGGTGGCCGCGATCGTCCAGGGCATCATGGCCGGCGCGCAGGGCGGGCTGTTCAGCGAGATCTTCCCGGTGCGCGTGCGGTACAGCGGCATCTCGATCGCCTACCAGGTCGGGGGGATGGTCGGCGGGGCCATCACCCCGCTCGTCGCCACCGCGCTGTTCGGCGCCACCGGCTCGTCGACGCCGATCGCGCTCTACGTCACGGCCCTGTCGCTGCTGAGCCTCGTCGCGGTCTTCGGGCTCCGGGAGGGGTCCGCGCGGTCCACGGACCAGGTCCCGGCGCGGTAGGGGTCAGACCTCCGTCGGCGTGATGGCGACGGCGAGCGCGAGGTCGTCGGAGTGCGCCGCGGCGTCCCCGTTCACGGTGCCCTCCGTCATCGACACCGCGAGGACCTCCTCGGCGATGGTGCCCGCGTGCGTGCGCACCGCGTCGGCGACGTCGGCCCGCCCGGCGGTCCAGGTCAGGGCGATCCGGTCGGACACCTCGAGCCCGCGGGTCTTGCGGGCCTCCTGCACCACCCGGACGACGTCGCGGGCGAGGCCGGCGGCGCGCAGCTCGTCGGTGAGCTCGGTGTCGAGGCCGACCGACAGGCCGCCCTCGGAGCGCACCGCCCAGCCCTCCCGGGGGCTCTCCTCGACGAGGATCTCGTCGCCGGACAGCGTGATCTCCTCGCCGTCGACGACGACGGTGAGCGTGCCGTCGACCGGGGTGTCGGTGGAGGCCTTGACCGCCTCCGCGACGACCGGGGTCCGCTTCGCGAACCGCTTGCCCAGCGCCCGGAAGTTCGGCTTGACCGTCACCTCGACGAGGTCCGCACCGGCCGCCTCGACGCGCGCGACGTTGAGCTCCTCGGCGATCTCGGCGAGCAGGCCGTCCTCGAGGGCGCCGAACCCGTTCGCGGCCACGACGGCGCGGGCCAGGGGCTGGCGGGTGCGCACGCCGCTGGCGGCGCGCGTCGAGCGTCCGAGCTCGACGACCCGGCGCACGAGCGCCATCCGGTCGGCCAGCCCACGGTCGATCGCGGACTCGTCGACCTCGGGCCAGTCGGTGAGGTGCACCGAGTCGGGAGCGCCCACGACCACGTCGCCCTGGAGCAGCGTCCAGAGGTGGTCGGTGGTGAACGGGGTGAACGGCGCCATCAGCCGCGAGAGCGTCTCGACGCAGTGGTGCAGCGTGGCGAGGGCCTCGGGCTCGCCCGCCCAGAAGCGGCGGCGCGAGCGGCGCACGTACCAGTTCGACAGGCCGTCGACGAACGACGTGATCGCGCGCCCGGCGCTCGAGGAGTCGAAGTCGTCGAGCGCACGCGTGACCTCACGGACGCAGCCCGCGAGCTCGCCGAGCACCCAGCGGTCCATCGGGTGGGACCTATCGGCGTGCTTCCCTGTCTGGACCGGCTCGCCGGTGGGCCGCCAGCCCGAGGCGTTCGCGTAGGTGACCAGGAACGACGCGGTGTTCCAGTAGGTCAGCAGGACCTTGCGGACGATCTCGCGGAGCGCCTCGTGCCCGACGCGGCGGTCGACCCACGGCGAGCCCTGCGCCAGCATCAGCCAGCGCACGGCGTCGGCGCCGTGGGAGTCGAACAGCTCGAACGGGTCGAGCACGTTGCCGAGGTGCTTCGACATCTTGCGGCCCTGCTCGTCGAGCAGCAGGCCCAGGCAGACGACGTTCTCGTAGGACGACCGGTCGAACACCAGCGTGCCCACGGCCATCAGCGAGTAGAACCAGCCGCGGGTCTGGTCGATGGCCTCGCAGATGTACTGCGCGGGGTAGGCCTGCTCGAAGTCGGCCTCGTGGTGGTGCGGCGCGCCCCACTGGGCGAACGGCATCGCACCCGAGTCGTACCAGACGTCGATGACGTCGGTGACCCGTCGCATCGTGCCGCTGCCCGACGGCGCCGGGAACGTGATGTCGTCGACGAACGGGCGGTGCGGGTCGAGCTCCGAGAGGTCCTCGCCGGCCCAGCGGCCCAGCTCCGCGAGCGAGCCGACGCAGACCATCTCCGAGGGGTCGGAGTCGTTGCGCCAGATCGGCAGCGGCGTGCCCCAGTACCGGTTGCGCGAGAGCGCCCAGTCGACGTTGTTCTCGAGCCACCCGCCGTAACGGCCGTGCTTGATGTGCGGCGGGTACCAGTTCGTCCGCTCGTTCTCCTCGACCAGGCGGTCGCGGATCTCGGTGGTGCGGATGAACCACGAGGGCAGCGCGTAGTAGATCAGCGGCGTGTGGCAGCGCCAGCAGTGCGGATAGGAGTGCTCGTAGGACTCGGAGCGCCATAGCACGCCGCGTGCGCGCAGCTCGTCGACCAGCGTCGGGTCCGCGCCCTTGAAGAACATCCCGCCGACCAGCGGGACGTCGGCGTAGAAGTGCCCGTCCGGACCGATCGGGTTGACCATCTCGAGGCCCTCGGCCTTGGCCACGAGGTGGTCCTCGGCGCCGAACGCGGGCGCCATGTGCACGAGGCCGGTGCCGGCCTCGGTGGTGACGTGGTCACCGTGCACGACGCGGTGCGCGTCTCCGAAGCGCTCGTCGGAGATCAGGTCGAGCGGACGGCGGTAGTGGCTGCCGAGCAGGTCGGATCCCGCGAGGCGGTCGGTCACCCGGGCGTCCTCACCGAGCACGGACAGCAGGTCCTCGGCGACGACGAGGTCGTCCCCGGCGGCGGTCGTCGCCCGGACGTAGACGATGTCGCGGGCGACGGCGACGGCGGTGTTCGACGGCAGCGTCCAGGGTGTCGTCGTCCAGACCAGCAGGTCGGCGCCGGCAGTCTCTTCCCCCGTCGCTCCGCTCGCCCCCCAGACCCCGTCCGTCAGGGGGAAGCGCACGTAGACGGAGGGGTCGACGTCGTCCTCGTACCCGAGGGCGACCTCGTGGTCGGACAGCGGCGTCTCGTCCCGCGGGCAGTACGGGGTGACGCGGTGGTCCTCGACCAGCAGGCCCTTGTCGAAGATGGTCTTGAGCGACCACCAGACGCTCTCGACGTAGCGCGGGGCCATGGTCAGGTAGGCCTCGTCGAGGTCCACCCAGTAGCCCATGCGCTCGGTCATCGCCGCGAACGCCGAGACGTTGCGCAGCGCCGACTCCTTGCAGGCGGCGTTGAACTCCGCGATGCCGTACTTCTCGATGTCGCCCTTGCTCGTGAAGCCGAGCTCCTTCTCCACCGCGAGCTCGACCGGGAGGCCGTGGCAGTCCCAGCCGGCGCGGCGCGGGACGCTGTAGCCGCGCATCGTCTTGAAGCGCGGGAAGAGGTCCTTGAACGCCCGGGCCTCGACGTGGTGGGTGCCGGGCTGGCCGTTGGCCGTCGGCGGGCCCTCGTAGAAGATCCACGGCTCACCGCCCGCGGTGCGCTCGAGGCTGCGACGGAACACGTCGCGGTCGGCCCAGCGGGCCAGCACCTCGCGCTCGACGGCGGGCAGGTCCACGCTCGCGGGCAGGGCGGCGAACGCGGCCTTGCCGGTGGCGGGGGACGGCGGAGAGCTCACGTCTCGATCTTCCTGGTGGTGCGGCAGCCCAACTCAGCCAGCCTACCGGGGGCTCCGAGGCGGTTCTGACCTGCGGGCCCGGCGCGGTCGCGGGGGGTGTCGAACCCGCTTAGGCCGATGTCTTAGACTTGTCGGCGTCGTCGAGCGCAGCGCTTCGTCACGCTCGGTGATCGCCATGGGGTATGGTGTAATTGGCAACACGGCTGATTCTGGTTCAGTTGTTCTAGGTTCGAGTCCTGGTACCCCAGCTGCGAGCGGTGCCGGACCGTGATCTAGGGTCGTCACCGTTCTCCTAGGGCCCCGTCGTCTAGCGGCCTAGGACGCCGCCCTCTCAAGGCGGTAGCGGGGGTTCGAATCCCCTCGGGGCTACACCACACCGACGCGGTGCACCGGTTCTCCGGTGCACCGCGTTCGTCGTTCCGGCTCATTCGCGAGGGGCGGAGCGCCGCAGGTGGATGATCGGGAACGGCTTGCCGTCGGCGTCGGTGGCGGAGCGCCCGACCTCGACGAAGCCCCGCCGGCGGTACCACTCGCGGGCCGCGGGGTTCTGCTCGTTGACGTCCAGCGTGAGGATCGGGTGGTGGGCGGCCACCTCTTCGAGCAGCGCCGTCCCGGCACCCCGACCGTGCACGGAGGGGTCGACGAACAGCCCGTCGACCTCGCCGCCGCGCGCGGTGAGGAAGCCGACCACCGACCCGTCGCCGGGATCGGTCGCGAGCCGCAGGACGAGGCGCGGGAGCTCCCGGCGCAGCTGCACCTCGAACCCGTCGACGTCGGCCGGGGCGAGGAAGTCGTGCGTGGCCTCGACCGCGCGTCGCCACACGCGGAGCACGTCGTCGAGGTCGTCGGGGCTCGCGTCCCGCAGGGACCAGGGGGTGGGCGCGGTCATCGCCGGACCGCTCAGACCACGCGGGCGATCGCGGCGTAGCCCCCGGTGGGGCGTTCGCCGGGGCGGGCGGTGGGCCAGTCGACGATGTCGACCATGCCGGGCGGGACCAGGTCGAGCCCGCCGAGGAGCTCGGTGATCTCCGGGCGCGAGCGCAGGACGACCTCGGTGGCGCTGCCCCGGTAGCCGTCCTGGATCGCGCGCGTCCGCGCGGCGAGATCGGGGTCGTCGTGGTCCGCGCTGCCGTGCGACATCACGTGCACGCTGCCCGGGGCCAGCGCGTCCCGGTACCGGCCCAGGATCGCGGGGAGCGTGGGGTCGGGGACGAAGTGCAGCACCGCGACCGTGAGCAGCGCGACCGGCCGCGTCAGGTCGAGGAGATCCCGCACGCCCGGGGCGCCGAGCACCCCGTCGAGCTCGCGCATGTCGGCGCGGGTGACGCTGACCTGGTCGTATCCCGCGATCAGCTCGCGCGCGTGGGCGACGGCGACGGGCTCGAAGTCGACGTAGGCCACCCGGGCGTCCGGACGCTGGGCGAGGGCGATCTCGTGGACGTTGCCGACCGTCGGGACCCCGGAGCCGAGGTCGAGGAACTGCGCGATGCCCTGGGCGAGGCACCACTCCACGGCGCGGCGCAGGAAGTCCCGGTTCGCGCGGCAGACGTAGTCCATGTCCGGGTTCTGGGCGAGGATCTTCGCGGCCTGCTCGCGGTCGACGGCGAAGTTGTACGCCCCGCCCAGCATGTAGTCGTAGATCCGGGCGGCGTTGGCGCGGTCGAAGTCGATGCCGGCCTCCAGCGCTCGTTCGGGCTCCGGCCAACGGTGCTCGTCGCCCGTTCCAGCAGTCAAGACACGCTCCGTCCCTGCGCACGCCACCCGGCGAGGGGATCGTCGCACCGGATCGGTCGGACGGGTGTGGGGCGCACCGCTCGGGCTTGAGTGTGCCGCGACGGCACGGTGTTCCGTCGTTCTCGGACCTGCTCGCACACACCGAGGGAACGGAGTGTCCGATGACCGACACCGCTCGTGTCGCCACCCTGCCGAGGCCGATCGAGGTGGAGGAGTTCTTCGCCGATCCGGCGTTCTCCCACCCGTCGATCTCGCCGGACGGGACGCGCCTGGCCTACCTGGCGCCGCGGTACGGCCGCCGCCAGGTGTGGGTGCGGGGGATCGACGAGGAGCACGCGGACGCGGTGTGCGTGACGCAGGACGCCCGGCGCGGCATCACGACCTTCTCCTGGACCGACGACCCGCGCTGGTTGCTCTACCTCCAGGACACCGACGGCAACGAGGACTGGCACCTCCACCGGGTCGATCTCGAGGCGCCGGACACGCCGGCCCTCGACCTGACGCCCCTGCCGGCGGGGTCGCGCGTGGTCGGCTTCGAGCCGGTCCGGTCGGCGCCCGGGTACGTGCTCGTCTCGATGAACCGCCGGCCGATGTTCCTCGACCTCTTCTGGGTCGAGGTCGCCACCGGCGAGACGACCGTGCACCTCGAGCAGCCCGAGCCGCGGGGCGACTTCCTGGTCGACCGCGACGGCCGGGCGGCCTTCTACTCCTACCTCGCCGACGACGGCACGCAGGAGTTCTCCGCGGTGGACGCCGAGACCGGGGAGAAGCGTTTCCTGCGTCGGGTCGGCGGGCCGGAGCACCCGACGGGGATCCAGCCGCAGAGGGTGACGCCCGACGGGACGGGCCTGCTGGTGGGCATCTACCAGGACTCCGACGACCTGCGGCTCGTCCGGATCGACCGGGAGACCGGCGAGGAGACCGTGGTCGCGGCCGTCGAGGGACACAGCCTGGACATCATGGGCACGGCCGCCCCCGGCATGCCGCCCACCGTGTTCACCGACCGCGCCACCGGTGAGGTCCTCGCGGCCCGCTTCGTCGGCGACCGGTCCGTCATCGAGGTGGTGGACCCGCACTTCGCCGAGGTGTACGCCGCGCTCTCGCAGCTCTCCGACGGGGTGCTGGGCACGCTGTCGTCGGACGAGAGCGGGCAGCGGTGGGTCGCGTCGTTCCTCCACGACCGCGAGCCCGGCCTGACCTGGTTCTACGACCACGGCACCGGCGAGAGCCGGCTGCTGTTCCGGCCGCTCCCGCACCTGGACCCGGCCGACCTGGCGCCGCGCACGGCGGTGGGCTTCCCGGCCCGCGACGGGCTGCCGCTGCACGGGTTCCTGACGCTGCCGGTCGGCGTCGAGCCGGCGGGCCTGCCGCTGGTCCTGGTCGTGCACGGCGGGCCGTGGGCGCACGACTCGTGGTCCTACGACCCGGAGGCGCAGTTCCTGGCCAACCGGGGCTACGCGGTGCTGCACGTCAACTTCCGCGGCTCCTCGGGCTACGGACGGCGGCACACGCTCGCCGCGATCGGCGAGCTCGCGGGCACGATGCACGACGACCTCCTCGACGCCGTCGACTGGGCCGTGGGGGAGGGCTACGCCGATCCGGACCGCGTCGGCATCTACGGCGGGTCCTACGGCGGCTACGCCGCACTCGTCGGCGTGACGGTGACGCCCGACCGCTTCGCCGCCGCCGTCGACTACGTGGGCATCTCGGACCTGGCGAACTTCATGCGCACGCTGCCGCCGTTCGTGAAGCCCTACATGGTGGCCAACTGGTACCGCTACGTCGGCGACCCCGAGGTCCCCGAGCAGGAGGCGGACATGCTGGCGCGCTCGCCGATCACCATGGTCGACCGCATCCGCACCCCGCTGCTGGTGGCCCAGGGTGCCAACGACGCCCGCGTCGTGCAGGCGGAGTCCGACAACATCGTCGCGTCGCTGCGCGAGCGCGGGGTCCCGGTGGAGTACCTCGTCGCGCAGGACGAGGGTCACGGGTTCGCGAACCCCGAGAACCGGATCCGGCTCTACCGCGCGATCGAGCGGCACTTCGCCGAGCACCTCGGGGGGCGCGGCGGGATCGGCTGAGCCGGGGCTCGATCCCTCGGGTCCGGATCACGAACGGCCCGCCGACGAGGCCGGCACCTCGTCCGGCTCCTCGTCCGGCACCGCCGTGGCGATGACCGCGTCGAGCCCGTCACGGGCACCGGTGAGCTCGTCGATCATGGCGGTGAGGCGGTCCCGCTCGCGCTGGAGGTCGTCCAGCAGCTCCGGGCAGCTCGCGATGAGGCGCTCGCCGTCGGCGCCCATGCAGGGCAGGAGCTCGCCGATGGTGGTCGTGGACAGCCCGGCGGCCAGCAGGGTGCGGACGTGGTGGACGACGTCGACGTCCGCCTCGCCGTACTCGCGGTAGCCCGAGGAGGTGCGTCGGGGGCGCAGCAGCCCCTGCTCCTCGTAGTAGCGCAGCAGGCGGGGTGCCACGCCCACGCGTCGCGCCAGCTCACCGATCCGCACGACTCGGCCCTCCGGACTTGACCTTCACACCGGTGTGAGACTTTACCGTCCTCCGCCATGGACATCGAGAACGAACCGGTCACCGTCCTGGGCCTCGGTGCGATGGGGACGGCCCTGGCCCGGGCCCTGCTGCGCGCCGGCCACCCCGTCACCGTCTGGAACCGCACCCCTGCGCGCGCCGAGGCCCTCGTGGCCGAGGGCGCCCGCGTCGCCCCGGACCCAGCGGCAGCCGTCGCCGCCGGGGCACTGACCGTCGTCTGCCTGCTCGACGACGCGGCCGTCGCCGCCGTGCTCGATCCCCTCGGCGAGGACCTGGCGGGCGCCACGCTGGTGAACCTCACCTCCGGCACCCCGGAGCAGGCCCGCGACGCGGCGGCGCGGCTGGGCCACCTCGGCGCCGACGTCCTGGCCGGCACGATCATGGTGCCGACGCCGCTGGTGGGGACGCCCGACGCGCTCGTGCTCTACAGCGGTGCGGGCGGGGTGCACGAGGAGCACCGCACCACGCTCGAGGTCCTCGGCCGCACGGACTACCTGGGCGCGGACCCGGGACGCGCCGTCCTGTTCGACCTCGGCATGCTCGACGTGTTCTTCGCCGGCATGGCCTCGTTCCTGCACGCCGCCGCCGTGGTGGGCCGCGACGGGATCTCCGGCGCCGACTTCGCGCCCTACGCCGAGCAGGTCGTCGCGATCCTCCCGGCCACCTTCCGCGGGCTGGCCGCGGACGTCGACGCGGCGAGCCACCCCGGGGACGAGGACAACCTCGTCATGAACGCCGCGGCCCTCGCGCACATCGTCGCGGCCAGCCGGAGCCGGGGCGTCGACCCGGCCGTGCCCGAGCTGGTGCACCGGCTCGCGCAGCGGGCCATCGACCGGGGTCACGGCGCCGACGGGTTCTCGCGCCTCGTCGAGGAGTTCGCGCCCGCGTAGGACGGGTCACCGCGCCGCGCTCGCCGCCCGGCTCACGGCCCCGCGGCCGGGGCGCGGGACGGCGTCGTCGCGTCGCCGTGACCGTCGAACCGGTGGACCGCGCCGGGGACGTCGACGAGCTCGGGCGACACGCTGTGCCGCTCACCTCGAGGGACGTTGTCCGCTCACCGAAGGGCCAGTACGGTGCGCGACGGCGGGCGCCCGGATCGGCAGCGCGCCTGTTCGGCCCGGGCGATATCCCCGCCTGCCCGGGGTCACCGTCTGCGAGCGTCCTCCCCCCGGCCGCTCGCCGGGTGGCTCCGGGTCCACCACAGGGGGTGGACCGGGGTGATCGCCGTGAGCGGTGGCGATCCCGACCTGGACCGCTGCGACGGGTACGTGGTGCTGGTGGTCGACCCGATGACCGGCGAGTCCGACTGCTACGGACCGTTCGTCGAGATGACCGAGGCCGGCCAGGAGGTCATGCGCTTCCGCGAGGAGTTCTCCCTGCGGGAGTTCGACGAGGTGTTCGTCGAACTGGTGCGCTGGCACCGTCGCTGACGCGCCGCCCGTGGCGCGACGGGTGGCGCCCGTCCCGTCCCACGAACCGGTGACCGCGGGCGACGAACCGCTCACCTGCTGCGAGTTTCGGCGCCTGGAGCAGGGGAATTGCTGAGGAGGACGCCCAACGATCGGTCTGGCCCCGTGCACGCTCCGGAGGTCCTCGACCGACCTACGTCGAGGAGGCACTCCGGTGCTCGACGACCGTGAGCAGTACATCCTGCGCGACATCCAGCGCCACATCGAGGCCAGCGACCCGAAGCTCGCGCGGCTCGCGCGGCGGGAGCAGGGCCACCGGACCTACTGGCTGTCGATCGCGTCGCTCGTCGTGGGCGTCGTCCTCGGCGTCGCGCTCGCCGCGCTGGGTCCTGTCGGTGCCGGCCTCACGCTGATCGCGCTCGGGGCCGTGCCCATGGGTGTGTGGCACTGGCGGCGGCCCGGGACGGCGAGCCCGCTGCAGTCCGCCCAGATCCAGGAACGGCGCGGGTAGGAACCCGCCTGACGGGCCTCCATACTGCGTCGCGGGCGCGGGGAGGGCCGATGACCGTGTTCGTGCTGGTCCACGGCGGCTGGCACGGCGGGTGGTGCTGGCGCCGCGTCGCCTCGCGGCTGCGGGCGTCCGGGCACGAGGTCCACACGCCGACGCTCACCGGCGTCGGCGACCGCGCCCACCTCGGTACCCCCGACACGGGTCTCGCCACGCACGTCGAGGACGTCCTCGCCGTCCTCGAGATCGACGACCTGCGCGAGGTCGTGCTCGTCGGCCACAGCTCGGGTGGTGCCGTGATCACCGGCGTCGCGCAGCGGGCGTCCCACCGGCTCGCGCGGCTCACCTACCTCGACGCCTTCGTCCCGGCGCCCGGACAGTCGGTGTTCGACCTGTTACCGCCTGCGCGCCGCGACCACTTCCGCGCCCTGGTCGACGACGTGGGCCGGATCGTCCTCGACCCGGACGTGGCCATGGACGGCTGGGGGCTCCGGACCGAGGACGACCGTGCGTTCGTGCGGGCCCGGCTGCGCCCGCACCCGCTCGGCGGCCTGGCGGACCCGCTCCCCGGGACTCCGCTGCCCGACCTGCCGCGACACTTCGTCCACTGCGCCGCCAAGCCCGCGCCCGACGTCTTCGCGGCGTTCGGCGCCACGGTCGGGTCCGGACCGCGCGGGCGTCTGGACGTGCTCGACGCCGGCCACGACGCCATGATCACCGCACCCGACCAGGTCGCGGCGCTGCTGATGCGGGAGTGAGGCGCTCAGCGTCCCTGCAGCGCCGCGAGCATGGCGTCGACCGTGCGGGCGAAGCGGGCGTCCGCGTCCCGGTCGCCGAGACGTCGGGCGCCCAGTCCGCGGGCCGCCTCCTCGCGGACCGCGACGGCGCACCCGGCCACGTCCGACTCCCACACGGCCAGCCGCGGCACCGCGGGCAGGGGATGGGCGGGCACGGCGTAGCGGCGGCCCAACGCCTCGGTCGTGGCGGCGCCGGGGAGACCGACGGGACGTGAACCGGGCAGCCGCGAGGACCGGATGCGCGCGAGCGCGAGGGACGGGTCGCGACGGCCTCGGTCATCGCCGTCGACGGTCGGCGCGAACAGGACGAGGGGATAGCCCCGCTCGCCGCGCCACCCGTCGGTCGCCTCGACGACGCGTCCCCACAGCGCTGCGCACCCGAGGATCGCGCCGGCGCTGATGACCATGGGCGCCACGAGCCGCAGGTCGGCGGTCGCGTACAGGCCGCAGTGGCAGTCCCACGTGGGCGCCTGCGGGCAGCCGGCTCGGCAGCCCGCCGTCGTCGCCACCCGGGGGAGCCACGTGAAGGGTGCGACGGGGGAGACGAGCGTCGGGCCGTCCTCGTCCCACCCCATCAGCCAGACCCGCCACCCCACGATCGGTGTCGCGAGGTCGGGCGCCTCCGTCACGTGGTGAGGGGAGCGGGGATCTCCTGCTGCGGTGTGCGTCCGACACCCGAGCGCGGCGTCGGGCGCGGGACGCGAGGTGCGACCTCGGCGAACCGCTCGGGGTAGTCCCCGCGGGGCACGGGGTCGACCACCGGCTCGACGGTCAGCATGCGGACGGGCTCGCCGATGTGCATGGGCGGACCACACCTTCCGTTCGCCCCGGCCACGGGAGTGGGTGGCCCGGGTCTCACTCGAATGGGTGATCCGAACTGTACGCGCCTCGGGGCGAGGACGGGCCGCCGTCCTGAGAGGAGGAGCGGGCGGCGGTCCCCCGATCGGCGCAGCGGATCGGCAGTCGGCCGTGCGCGGACGTCCGCTGGTCTCGGGAGTTGATCAATCGTTCTCAGGTGCGCCGGATCTCCGGGACGCCGTCCCTAGCGTCGCCGTCGTGTCGAAGCGCGCGAAACGGGCCCTCTGGTCGGCGGTCGCGATCCTCGTCCTGGTCGGTCCACCGGCGGTGTTCCTCGGACGACAGGGGTGGGAGGCGGGCGAGCTCCTCGAGCTCGCGGTCGTCCTCTCCGGCCTCGTCGCCGCGGTGGCGATGGTGCTGGCCACCGTCGGCGCCTCACGCCTCCGGGCGCTGACCACCGCTCTCGGGATCGACCGGATCATGAGCGGGCACAAGTGGCTCGGCGTCGCCGCCCTCGTGCTGGTGCTCGGGCACATGGCTGCGGCGATCGTCGAGAGCCCGGAGCTGCTCGACCCGTTCGCCGCCTCGCTCGGCATCCAGTTCGGCTACGCGGCCGCAGTGGGGATGGTGCTGCTCTCGGGTGCCGCTGCGTGGGGACGACGACGCGGGGCGCGCTACGAGTGGTGGGTGCGGGCCCACATCCTCGGGGTCGCGCTGGCGCTCGCCCTCGCCGGGATGCACGTCTTCTGGCTCGGCGATCTCCTCGAGGACCCCGTGATGCGGGTCGTGTGCTCCGCCCTCGCCCTGCTGCTGCTCGCGGTGCTCGCGCGCCGGTGGGTGTGGCAGCCGCTGTTCTCCCGGCGCGGGGCCTACGTGGTCTACGGCGTGCGCCACGAGGGGGCCGACGTCGCCACCCTGGCGCTGACCCCGGTGTTCCGCGGCCGGGCGCTGCGCTTCGCCCCCGGCCAGTTCGTGTGGCTCCGGCTGCACCGGCGGGTCGTCGGCGTCCAGGAGCACCCGTTCACGATCGCCTCCAGCGCCGAGCTCACCGACCGTCTCGAGCTCACCGTCCGCGCCACCGGCGACTTCACCCGCGCGCTGGCCCGGCTCGGTCCCGGCCAGAAGGTGTGGCTCGACGGCCCGCACGGCAGCTTCACCCCCGATGCGCCGGAACGGGTCGACGGGCTCGTGCTGATCGCCGGCGGCGTCGGGATCACGCCGATGATGAGCATGCTGCGCACGCTCGCCGAGCGCGGCGACCGTCGCCTGCACCGCCTGGTCCTCGCCGAGCGCCCCGACCAGCCGCTGTTCGGCCCGGAGCTCGAGGTGCTGGGCCGCCGGCTCGACCTCGACGTCCTGCGCACCGCGGGGCGCCGCGTCGACGCCGACCTGCTCGCCCAGATCCTGCCCCGCGCCCGCGGCCGTCTCGAGTACTACGTGTGCGGGCCTCCGGGGCTGCTCACGGGGTCGCTCGCGGCCCTCGACCAGCTGGGCGTCCCGCCGGGCCGGATCCACAGCGAGCAGTTCGGCTGGACGGGGCCGGTGCCGACGCAGGTCCCGGCGGCTCGGTCGACGCGGTCGACGAACGACGCGACCTCGCCCGCCGACCGGCTCCCGACCCACCCCTCGATCCCGGTCCCGCGGGTGGAGGAGCGGTCGGCGTCGACGCGGGGCGGCTGAGTCGACGGCCCGAGTCGTGACCCGCCGAGGGGCTCGCCGGTACGGGTCGTCGGGCGTCGGCGGCTGCCGATGGTGCCCTCGGGGGAGCAGCGCGGCCCGACCTGAACCAACCTGAAGAAGATGCTTCGGAAATCGAAGCGTGGGCGCGGACAGCATCGACACCACTTCACCGGGGTCGCGTCTCGAGCTCGACCGACCTGGACCGACCTGACACGGATGCTTCGGAAACCGAAGCGTCTCCCGGACCGGTCACCAGGCGACGGGGGAGGCGCTCCAGCCCGTGGATGGCGTGGTGGGTGGCCCCGAGGCGGTCGGTCTCGTCGCCTGGGGCCGGCGCCATGACCCACGACGTCATCGACGCAGTGTCCGACCGGACGCCAGGCTGGAGCCCTCCGACGACGGGAGCCCTCGTGGACGCGCCGGACCTCCCGCACGCGGTCGCGGGCTGGCGGACGTGGACGGTGAGCACGGGACCGGGCGGCACACGGCTGCTGGCCCCGGTCACTCGTGCACTGTGGCCGCCGGGCGAGGCCCGCACGGCGTGGTGCCGCTACGGGCGCCACGACGCACCGGCGGTGTCGTGCCGGTGCGGCCTCTACGCCGTCGCCGACCTCACCCGCCTGACCCGCCAGGTCACGCGTGGGTCCGTCGTCGGCGTGGCCGCCCTGTGGGGCCGGGTGGTCGAGGCCGAGCACGGGTGGCGGGGCGAGCACGGCTACCCGGTCGTCCTGTTCGCCGAGCCCGCGCTGCCCGAGCGGACGCGCACGCGGCTGGCCGCGCGCTACGGCGTGCCCGTCCACTGCCTCCCCGCGCCGCTCGAGGCCCTCGTGCGGGGCGACCGGGAGGCGGTGTCGGCGCTGGCGGCGAGGGTGCGCGACGAGACGGCCCGCGCTCCCGGGAGCGTCGCCCCGCACCGCGAGCTGGCGGTCGCCGACCTGCTCGCGCGCATCCACGGGCCGGAGTGCCGGTCCGCCTGAGCTCGCCGGGTCAGAGGTCGAGCTCGGTCCACCAGTGCACGACCTGCCAGCGATGGACCAGCGCGATCTCCGGCTGCCCGGCGACGTAGGACAGGAAGTCGCGCACGGCGCTCGCCCGCGCGGCCTGACCGCTCCAGCGCGGGTGCAGGCCGACGGTCATCAGCCGGGCCCCGGCGCCGTGACGGGCCTCGTCGAGCAGGAAGTCCGCGGCGGCGATCAACGTCTCGGCGAAGTGCCGCGGCGTCGCGTAGGTGGGCGCGAGGAAGTAGCGGGTGTCGTTGTGGACCTTGGAGTAGGGGACGACGAGCCAGCGACGGCCCTCGACCTCCGTCCAGTACGGCAGCTCGTCGTTGACGGCGTCGCTGTCGTAGACCAGGTCCGGGTGCGCGGCGGCGAGCCGCCGGGTCCGCTCGCTCGGGAACGAGCGGACGTACCAGCCGCGCACCGGGCGGCCGACGAGATCGGGCAGCACGCGCATTCCGTGCTCGAGATCGGCGCGCTCCTCGTCCTCGCTCATCGTCGTCACCTCGGCCCAGCGGTAGCCGTGGCCGAGGACGTCGTGCCGGCTCGCGCGCAGCCATTCGGCGAAGGGTGGGTTGCGCTCGAGCGCCCGGGCGCACACGCCGAACGTCACGTCCGCGTCGAACCGCTCGAACAGGCGCACCAGCCGCCAGATGCCGACGCGGCTGCCGAACTCGAAGTGGCCCTCGGTGCCGATGTCGCGGATCGCCGGGTCGATCGGGATCGCGTACTCGCCCCAGCTGTCGTTGCCCTCGCCGTCGGGCCACGCGGCCTCGGCGCCCTCCTCGACGTTGACGACGATGTTCACGGCGACGCGCGCCCCGTTCGGCCAGCGCTCGAACGGGGCGGACAGGCCGTGGCCGACGAGGTCGCGCTCCATGGGGGAGTCCTACCCCGCCTCGCCGACCCGGCTCTCCAGGCGGCGCGCCGCGTCGAGCAGCGGCTCCGCCCAGCGGGCACCGGGGCGGCGACCGATCCGGTCGACGGGTCCGGACACCGACACCGCGGCGACCACGGCGCCGTCGGCGGCCCGGACCGGGGCGGACACGCTGGCCACACCCGCCTCGCGCTCGGCGACGCTCTGCGCCCAGCCCCGACGGCGGACCTCCTCGAGCACGCGGTCGGCGAATGCGGAGGGCTCCGCCGACCACGCGGCGAGCACCTTCGCCCCGGAGCCGGCGGCCATCGACACGCGGACGCCGACCGGCACGGTGTCGCGCAGCCCGCTCGCCGGCTCCGCGGCGGCCACGCACACGCGCACCGTCGGGTCCGAGCCGTCGCGGCGGTAGAGCTGGATGCTCTCGCCGGTGAGGTCGCGCAGCCCGGGGAGCACGTCCTCCGCGGCCGTGAGCAGCGGGTCGCCGTGACCGTGGGCGAGCTCGCCGAGCGCCGGGCCGGGACGCCAGCGACCGTCGGGCTCGCGCACCAGCAGGCGATGCGCCTCGAGGCCCACCGCGAGCCGGTGCGCCGTCGCGCGCGGCAGCCCGGTGCGCTCGCAGAGCTCGCCGAGCGTGCAGGGCGCCGCCGCGGCCGCCCGGAGGACGACCACCGCCTTGTCGAGCACGCCGATACCGCTACCCTGTCCCACAGGACGACACCATAGTCCCACTCTGTGGGATTCTGGGTGAGGAAAGAGGCAGACAGTGGGACGCACGCTCGCGGAGAAGGTCTGGGACCAGCACGTGGTCCGTCACGGCGAGGGCCAGGAGCCCGACCTCCTCTACATCGACCTCCACCTCGTGCACGAGGTCACCAGCCCGCAGGCCTTCGACGGGCTGCGCCTGGCCGGACGGCCCGTGCGGCGCCCGGACCTCACCATCGCCACCGAGGACCACAACGTCCCGACGCTCGACATCCTCGCGCCCATCGCCGACGAGGTCTCCCGCACGCAGGTCGAGACGCTGCGGCGCAACGTCGAGGAGTTCGGCGTCAAGCTCTACCCGATGGGCGACGCCAACCAGGGCATCGTCCACATGATCGGCCCGGAGCTGGGGCTGACGCAGCCGGGCACGACGGTCGTCTGCGGCGACTCGCACACCTCCACCCACGGCGCGTTCGGTGCGCTGGCGTTCGGCATCGGCACGTCCGAGGTCGAGCACGTCATGGCCACCCAGACGCTGCCGCTGCGGCCGTTCAAGACGATGGCGATCGAGATCTCCGGCCGCCTGCGCCCGGGTGTCACCAGCAAGGACGTCATCCTCGCGGTGATCGCGCAGATCGGCACCGGCGGCGGCGCGGGCTACGTGCTCGAGTACCGCGGCGAGGCCGTGCGGGAGATGTCGATGGAAGCCCGCATGACCATGTGCAACATGTCGATCGAGGCCGGCGGGCGCGCCGGCATGGTCGCCCCGGACGACACGACGATCGAGTACCTGATGGGCCGCCCGCACGCCCCGCAGGGCGAGCTGTGGGACGAGGCCGTGGCGGCGTGGCGCGAGCTGCGCACCGACGACGACGCCGAGTTCGACAAGGTCGTGCACATCGACGCCGACGCGCTCACGCCGTTCGTCACCTGGGGCACCAACCCCGGCCAGGGCCTGCCGCTGTCCGAGGCCGTCCCGGACCCCGAGGGGATGTCCGACGACGACGCGGCCGCCGTGCGCAAGGCGCTCGCCTACATGGCCCTCGAGCCCGGCACCAAGCTCCGCGACATCGCCGTCGACGTCGTCTTCCTCGGCTCGTGCACCAACGCGCGCATCGAGGACCTGCGCGCGGCCGCCGACGTCCTCAAGGGCCACCACGTGGCCGACGACGTGCAGATGCTCGTCGTCCCCGGCTCGATGAAGGTCAAGGCGCAGGCCGAGGCCGAGGGGCTCGACGCCGTGTTCACCGAGGCCGGCGCCGAGTGGCGCTCCGCGGGCTGCTCGATGTGCCTGGGCATGAACCCCGACCAGCTCGCGCCCGGCCAGCGCTGCGCGTCGACGTCGAACCGCAACTTCGAGGGCCGTCAGGGCAAGGGCGGGCGCACGCACCTGGTGTCGCCGCTGGTCGCGGCGGCCACGGCCGTGCGCGGCACGCTCTCCTCTCCCGAGGACCTCACGCACACCACCCTGACGTTCGCCTGAGGAGGCCCGTACCCATGGACGCCTTCACCACCCACACCGGCATCGCCACACCGCTGCGCGTGTCGAACGTCGACACCGACCAGATCATCCCGGCCGTCTACCTCAAGCGCGTGACGCGCACGGGCTTCGAGGACGGGCTGTTCGCCTCCTGGCGTGCCGACCCGGGCTTCGTGCTCAACACCGAGCCCTACAGCCGGGGCTCGGTGCTCGTCGCCGGCTCCGACTTCGGCACCGGCTCGTCCCGTGAGCACGCCGTCTGGGCGCTCATGGACTACGGGTTCCGCGTCGTGATCTCGTCGCGCTTCGGCGAGATCTTCAAGGGCAACTCGTCGAAGGCGGGCCTGCTGGCCGCCACCGTCGAGCAGTCCGACGTCGAGCTGCTGTGGAAGAAGATCGAGGAGCGCCCGGGCCTCGAGCTCACCGTCGACCTCGAGGCGCTCACGATCACCGCCGACGACCTCGTGGTGCGGTTCACCGTCGACGACTACGCCCGCTGGCGCCTGCTCGAGGGCCTCGACGACGTCGACATCACCCTGCGCTCCGCCGACGCCATCGAGGCCTACGAGGCGAGGCGGCCGGCTCACAAGCCGACCACCGTCTGAGGTCTCACCAGGGGACCTCGCCGGCGTCCTCGAAGAAGCCGCCGGTGGGGCCGTCGTCGGGCAGGGTGGCCAGGCGGATGGGCGTCGCGGCGCCCTGCTGCGTGGTGCGGTGCCCCTGGTGGCCGTTGAGGTCGGTCGCGACGTAGCCCGGGCACGCCAGGTTGATCTTGATGTTCGTGCCCTCCAGCTCCCGGACGTACTGGAGCGTCACCGCGTTCAGGTAGGTCTTGGACGGCGAGTAGCCGATCGCGATCGGGCCGGCCTGGCCGGCGCTCTGACGCGTGAGGGATCCGACGCCCGAGGACACGGTCACGATCCGCGGGTGTTCCGAGCGGCGCAGCAGCGGCAGCATCGCGTTCGTCGTCCGGATGACGCCGAAGACGTTCGTCTCCAGCACCGTCCGCAGGATGTCGAGGTCGATGGTGCTCGGGTCCTGGGGCGTGTCGCCGGTGATGCCGGCGTTGTTGACGAGGACGTCGAGGCGGTCGAGGGAGGCCGCCGCGGCGGCCACGCTCTCGTCGTCGGTGACGTCGAGCGGCACGCCGAAGGCGTCCGCACCGTCGGCCCGGAGCTTCTCGACGGCCTCCTCGCGGCGGCGGTCGTCGCGGGCGCCGACGCCGACCCGCCAGCCGAGGGCCCCGAGCCCTGCGGCGATCTCGTAGCCGATGCCCTTGTTCGCCCCGGTGATCAGCGCTGTTGTCATGCCCCCATGCTCGGCCCGGTCGCGCGGGCGGTCCAAGACCATCTCGGTGCGCGGCGATACCGCGGGGGTATGAATGAGGGGGTGGAGACCCGGGAGCTGCGCTACTTCGTCGCGGTCGCCGAGGAGCTGCACTTCGGACGCGCCGCCGAGCGGCTCGGGATCGCCCAGCCGCCCTTGTCGCGCGCGATCCGCGCGCTGGAGCGCCGGCTCGGCGCCCCGCTGTTCGACCGCACCACCCGGGCCGTGGCGCTCACCGAGGCCGGGGCGGTCCTCCTCGCCGAGGGCCGGGCGGCGCTCGACGCGGTCGACGCCGCGGAGCGCCGCACCCGGCGGGCCACCGGCGCGCGCCCGGTGCTCGGGCTGGTCGCGAAGGCCGGGGCGTCGCAGGAGCTCCTCGCGAAGCTGCTCGACGCGTACGCGGCGGAGCCCGGGGCGGTCGAGGTCGACGTCACGCTCTGCGGGCCCGGCGAGCAGGAGCGGGTGCTGCGCGACGGCCGGGCCGACGTGGCCCTGCTGCACCGGCCCTTCGACGCGACCGACGGCTACGACACCGAGGAGCTCGCGGAGGAGGGCCAGGCCCTGTTCCTGCCCGCGGGGCATCCCCTCGCCGCCCGTGCCGAGCTGCGCACGGCCGACCTCGCCGGCCTGCCGCTGCCGCGCTGGCCCCGTCCCGACGGCGGGTTCTCCCCGGGCGAGGGCCCGCAGGTCCACGACAGCGCCCAGCTCCAGCAGCTCGTCATGCTCGGGCGCGCGGTGGCGGTGCTGCCGGAGTCCGTGCGCGCCGGCCTGCCCGAGGGCATCGTCGCGATCCCCGTGGTCGACGCGGCCCGGGTGACGACCCTGCTGGCGTGGCCGCCCCAGAGCCGGGTGCGGGGCCTCGCCGACCTGGTCCGCGTGGCGTCCCGACTCTGAACTTAGGCTGCCCTAATTCGCGGGGGTAGGGTCGGGGCATGGCTGCTCCCGACACCCAGGCCCCCGCCACCCCGGCACCGTCCACCCCGGCCCCGTCCTCACGGACCCGGAAGGGCGGCGCGGGCCACCGCCTGCGCGTGCTGCGCTCCGAGCGGCTGACGCCGCACCTGCTGCGCGTGGTGTTCGGGGGACCGGCCCTCGACGGCGTCGTCGACAACGGCTTCACCGACAAGTACGTCAAGCTCGCCTTCCCGCGGCCCGGCGTCGAGTACCCCGAGCCGTTCGACGTCCCCGCGATCCGTGAGTCGATGCCGCGGGAGGCGTGGCCGATCGTGCGGACCTACACCGTGCGCACCCTCGACCACGCTGCCGGCGAGCTGGCGATCGACTTCGTCGTGCACGGCGACACCGGCGTCGCGGGCCCCTGGGCGCTGGCGGCGGTCCCGGGCGACGAGCTCACGATGATGGGGCCGGGCGGGGCCTACGCGCCGTCGCCCGAAGCCGACGCGCACGTCCTGGTGGGCGACGAGGCGGCCCTGCCCGCCATCGCCGCGGCACTCGAGAGCGTCACGTCCGGCGTGCCCGTGCACGCGTTCGTCCAGGTCGACGGCCCGGACGACGAGATCGCCCTCGCGACGTCCGAGGCCGTGACCCTGCGCTGGCTGCACCGCGACGCCGGCGAGGACCTCGTCGAGACCGTCCGCGCCGCCGAGTGGCCCGCGGGCACCGTCCACGCGTTCGTGCACGGCGAGACCGGCGACGTGAAGGCCCTGCGCGGTCACCTGCTCGAGGAGCGCGGGCTCGACCGGGAGTGGCTCTCGATCTCCGGCTACTGGCGCCGCGGCGCCGACGAGGACACGTTCCAGGCGGAGAAGAAGGCAGAGAAGGGCTGAGGTGGCCTTCGGCCATGTGAGCACTTCGAGGTGCTGCAGCACCTCGAAGTGCTCACATGTGCGAAGCGCACCTCAGTCCGGCAGCGCCCGACGCCCCGGGCCCACGGAGACCATCTTCCCGACCGACGGCACGCCGCGGTCGTCGACGAGGAAGAGCAGGTACGGGCCCGGCGGGGTGAGTCCGGGCTCCTCCGGGACGGTCACCGAGAGCCCGCCGGCGGTCGGCGCGGCGTCGAGGGCCACCGAGCGCATGTCGGTGGTGGTGACGTGGGTGGCGGTCGAGGCCTTGATCAGCCGGGCGCTGCGGATGTGCTCGGGGTCCGGCGTCGGGATCGTCGCCGTCTGCCCGCGCGCCAGCGTCGGGGGCGCGTTCGTGATCGTCGGCCGTCCCCCGCCCTGGAAGAGGTAGGGCGGGCTGTAGATCTCGATGCGCTGCTCGAAGGTGCCCGGGACGAGGTTCTGCTGGTCGTCGAACAGCGGGTCCGAGCCGGCGGTGAGCACGCGTCCGTCGGGGAGCAGCAGCGCCTCGGTGTGGTAGTCGCGCCCGACCGCGGGGTCGGCGGCGGCGGTGATCCGACCCGTGTCGGGGTGCAGCAGGCGCGCGATGTGGTTGTTGGTCCCGCCCTTGCCGCGGTAGTCCCGCGAACCGCCCGAGATCAGCATGGTGTCGTCGGGCAGGTCGACGAGGTTCGGGTACCGCACGCCCTCGGGCAGGCTCGGGCCGGCGGTGAAGTGCGGCGACGGGTCGCGCAGGTCGAGGTAGTCGATGCGCCCGGTGGACCGCGGGCTCTCGCCGACCCCGCCGCCGCCCACGACGGCGAGGCGCTGGTCGTTCACGGGCCCGACCCAGGCGGAGCCGGCCGTCTCGAGCAGGTCGGGGTCGCGCATGCCGGGGATCGGGGCGAAGGCGCCGGTGTCGGTGTCCCAGAACCCCGGCTCGCGTCCCTTCTCGGCGGGGCCGTAGCCGGCGTTGGCCCCGGTGTAGACCATCCGCCCGGCCCGCGCGGTCTCGAAGATCGCGGGGTAGGTCGGGAAGTAGCGCGTGAGGTCCTTGCGCTCGGAGAAGGCGTTCGTCGTGGGGTCGAAGATCTCGGTCTGGCCGTTGAGGACCTCGCCGGCGCCGTCGAGGCCGGCCACCGTCAGCACCCGGCCGTCGGACATCGGCGTCAGCGTCGCGTACCAGCGGTGGAACGCCATGTCGGAGACCTGTGACCACGTCTCGCTGACGGGGTCGAACGTGTAGGCCTTGTTCGTGCCCTGGTAGTCCTGCTTGCGCAGGGTCATCTGCTGGCCCTGGCCGTAGACGTTGCGGGCGACGTCGGGCGCGAGGCCCTCGATCCGGTACTGGGCGGGTTCGGTGGTCAGGGCACCGGGACCGGGGTCGACGGCCTCGACGAAGACCGGCTCCTCCGAGGCCACCACCTGCGTGCGGCGTCCCTGGCCGTTCTTCTGTGCCGGCGGGAGCCGCGTCTCGCCGTCGGCGCGGTAGCGCACGCCGGTGGGGGAGACGAACACCGTGCCCGCCGGCAGCACCATCGGGGCGTTCGGGTCCTCGTTCTTCACCGTCATCGTGCCGGCCGCGTTGGTGACCGCGCCGTCGAGTCGCTCGTAGCGCTGGGTGCCGCCCGCCACGAGCAGCCGCCCGTCCGGCAGCGTCGTCTGCCCGCCGCAGAACATGTCGTCGGGCACCGGGATCATCCGCGACCGCCCGGTGGTCGGGTCGTAGAGCAGGCTCTTGAGCGCCCGCGTCGCGAACATGTCCTCCTTGTTGCCCGACCCCGCGATGAGCAGGACCTTGCCCGAGGAGAGCAGCGCGGCGTGGATCGCGTTGACCCGGCGGTCGTCCGGCACGTTGATCGTGTCCCAGTGCCCGAACGCGCGCTCGTAGTCCGGGCTGTTGATCAACTGCTCGTGACGCCACTCGCTGATGTAGGAGAACGCCGGGGGCACGTTCACGCCCAGCAGGACGACCGCGCCGAGGACGACGAGGACGATCTGGCGGACGCGACGGGTGTTCGCCACACGCACCGGGCTGGGCTCCTGGCGGGTCGACGACGGGGCCGGGCGCGACGTTAACCCAGGTCAGCGGCCCCTCTGAACGCGCCCCGATCCGTCCCCGGGTGTCCCGCCGCGGGCGATTCGTCCTGTGAGAAGGATCCTCAGAAGGCCGCGTCGCGGTGGTAGTCGGCCGCGGCGAGGGTGCCGTCCGGGCCGAACGACAGGACCCACACGCTGCCCTTGCGGGACGGCGGGTCCGCCAGGTCGCGGTCCGAGAGCGGCGCGCACCCGGCCCGCGTCGCGGCCGTCGCCAGCACGCGCACCAGGTGCGGGATCCCGTCGCCCTGCGCGCACACGGCAGCCACCACGCCGCCGGTCCCGCCCGCGGTGAGCCGCTCGAGGAGCGCCAGCGCGGGCCCGTCGTCGCGTACGACCGCGCCGTCGCCCAGCTCCGGTGCCTCGTGGATCGTCAATCCCGCCGCCTCCGCGTAGGGCGCCAGCGTCTGGCGGCAGCGGGCCTTGGGCACCGCGTGCAGCGCGCTCACCCCGAACCGGGAGAGGAACCGGGCCAGGCGTTGCGCCTGCTCGTACCCCTCCTCGACCAGCGGGCGGTCGGCGTCCGGGCCGTCCCAGTCCGAGCGCTTCCCGGCGAGCGCGTGCCGCACGAGCAGCAGGGTCCGCAGCGCCGCCGGGCGCGCGGTGAAGGCGTCGACGACGTCGCGGTCGGACTCGTAGGTCAGCAGCGCCACGGCCTCGGGCGGGGAGAGCCAGCGCAGCTCGTCGGTCTCGTCGCCCGGCGTGAAACGGCCCTCGCCGGCGCGCGCCGACCAGAACTCGACCACCTTGTCCTCGGCGCCGACCATGTAGCGCACCGTCCGCAGGTGCCGGCCGAGCACGGCGGCGAACCCGGTCTCCTCGGCCAGCTCCCGCACGGCCGCGTCGACCCGCGTCTCGCCCGGATCGACCTTGCCCTTGGGCAGGCTCCAGTCCTGGTGGTGCGGGCGGTGCACGACCGCCACCTCGACGTCGTGCCCGGTGCCGTCCGGGCGCCAGAGGACCGCTCCCGCGGCGTGAACCGTCACTGGGTCGACTCCCGCTCCGCTCCGTCTCCCCGGACCGTCACTTCCGGCTCTGCCGCTGCTGCAGCAACCGGAGCTGGTGGTCGTGCACCGGCAGGCCCTCGTGGCCCTCGCCGGCGGCGACCGGCCACGGATCCCAGGACCCGTCGGGTTCGAGGATCCAGCTGCGCGTGCCCGGGTCGGTCGCCGAGTCGAGGATCGAGGCGAGCTCGGCGGACAGGCGCGGGTCGGCGACGGGCACGAGCGCCTCGACACGGCGGTCGAGGTTGCGGTGCATCATGTCCGCGCTGCCGATCCAGTACTCGTCGGCGCCGACGAAGTGGAAGATCCGCGAGTGCTCGAGGAAGCGGCCGAGGATCGAGCGCACCCGGATGTTCTCCGAGAGGCCCGGCACGCCCGCCCGCAGGGAGCAGAGTCCGCGGACGATGAGGTCGACGGGCACGCCGGCCCCCGACGCGCGGTAGAGCGCGTCGATCACCTGTTCGTCGACGAGGCCGTTGACCTTGATCCGGATGCCGGCGGTCTCGCCGCGCTCGGCGCGCGCCCGCTCGTGGTCGATGCGCTCGACGATCCCGCGCCGCAGCCCGTACGGGGCGACCAGGAGCTTGCGGTACGAGGTGCGCCGGGCGTAGCCGGTGAGCACGTTGAACAGGTCGGTGAGGTCGGCGGCGATCGTCTCGTCGGCCGTGAAGACGCCGATGTCCTCGTAGAGGCGGGCGGTCTTGGGGTTGTAGTTGCCGGTGCCGAGATGGCAGTACCGCTTGATCGTCGAGCCCTCCTGGCGCACGACGAGCACGGCCTTGCAGTGGGTCTTGAGGCCCACGAGGCCGTAGACGACGTGGACGCCCGCGCGCTCCAGGGCACGGGCCCACCCGATGTTGGCGCGCTCGTCGAACCGGGCCTTGATCTCCACGACGGCGACGACCTGCTTGCCGGCCTCGGCGGCGTCGATCAGCGACTCGACGATCGGGGAGTCACCCGAGGTGCGGTAGAGCGTCTGCTTGATCGCCAGGACCTTCGGGTCCGCCGCGGCCTGCTCGATGAAGCGGTGCACGCTCGTGGAGAACGAGTCGTACGGGTGGTGCACCAGCACGTCGCCCTCGCGCAACGTGGCGAACACGCTCCTCGGGGTCTCGCCCTCGCTGAACGCCGGGTGCTTCGCCGGGACGAACACCGGGTCCTTGAGGTCCGGCCGGTTCAGGCGCATCAGCTCCATGAGCGCCGAGAGGTCGAGGCGCCCCGGCACCTGCACGACGTCGTGCGGGTCCACGTCGAGCTCGCGCAGCAGGAGCTCGAGCATGTGCTCGCTCATCGAGTCGGTGATCTCCAGCCGCACCGGCGGGCCGAAGCGCCGCCGCGCCAGCTCCCGCTCGAGGGCCTGCAGGAGGTCCTCGTCGCGGTCCTCCTCCACCTCGAGGTCGGCGTTGCGCGTCACCCGGAACACGTGGTGCTCGACGACGGTCATGCCCTCGAAGAGCTGGTCGAGGTTCTCGGCGATGAGGTCCTCGATGGGCAGGAACCACGCCTGCCGGTCGCTGTCGGCGGGGGAGTCCTCGTCGGGCTCGGGGCCGACGCGCACGAGCCGCGGCACGTTGTTCGGCACCTTGACGCGGGCGAAGTGCTCGGTGCCGGTCTGCGGGTCGTGCACGGCGACCGCGAGGTTGAGCGACTGGTTGGAGATGTAGGGGAACGGGTGCGCCGGGTCGACGGCCAGCGGCGTGAGCACCGGGAAGACCTGCCGGGCGAACCAGTCCGAGAGCCGGGGCCGGGCCCAGTCGGTGACCTGCGACCAGTCGATGAGGTGCACGCCGGCCGCGTCGAGCGCCGGGGCGATCTCGTCGAGGAAGACGCGGGCGTGCTTGTGGGCCAGCTCCTGGGTGCGCGCGGAGATCCGGGTGAGCTGCTCGCGCGGGGTCAGGCCGTCGGCGCCGCGCACGGCGAGTCCGGCCTGGTCGCGGCGCTTCAGCCCCGCGACGCGGACCATGTAGAACTCGTCGAGGTTCGACGCGAAGATCGACAGGAACTTCGCCCGTTCGAGCAGCGGCTGGCTCGGGTCCTCGGCCAGGGCGAGCACCCGGGCGTTGAACTCCAGCCACGACAGCTCGCGGCTGTCGTAGCGGTCCGCCGGCAGGTCGGCGGGCGCCGCCGGCCCGGCCGTCGGCGCGGCGGGGGCCCCGGGTGTGCGCCCCCGCGCCCCGCGGCCGTTCTCGTCGGCGGCGGCGGGGGGACGGGGCCCGGTCAGCTCCTCGACAGGGGTGCTGTCGGCGGCGGGGGTGTCGGCATGGGTGTCGGCATGGGTGTCGGCATGGGTGTCGACAGGAGCCGTGGTCCCGTCGCTCGACCCGGTCTCGGCGGACGTGGACGACGTGGAGGGGCTCACGCCGCCGATGGTGCCCGAGGTGCCCGGGCACCGCGAGGGACCCGCGACGCGGACCACCCCCGTCCATCCGCTCGACGGACGTGGTTCAGCAGGCCGTCTCGCGTGCCGGGGCCCCGACGGCGGTGGCGGTCGGGGGGTCGGGCCAGGCCCGCGTGTGGGGGCCGGCGCCGAGGTCGCGGGCCCGGGCCAGATCGCCGGGGGTGTCGACGTCGCCCCGCAGGCCCGGCCACGCGCCGTCGAGGGCCACGGCCCCCGCCCCGCCGTGCGCGGCCGCCGATCCCGGCCCGAAGCGCGGGCGCAGCGGGTGGCCCGGCGCGGCGACCAGCAGCGTCGTGCCGGTGCCGGCGTGGTCGGCGACGAAGGCCGACGTCGCGCCCTCGGCGAACCGGGCCGCCGCGCGGGCCAGGGCCTCGTCGAGCTCGTCGGGACGCAGGGCGGGCAGGTCGGCCTGCAGCACCGCCACGGCGTGCTCGCGGGAGCCGGTGCGCCGCAGGTGATCCGCACCACGGCGCAGCGCCGCGTTGAGGCCGCCGCCGGTGTCGCGCACGGTCTCCCACGGCCCGCCCGCCCCCAGCTGCTCGGCGGGCTCGGTGGTGACGACGACCAGGCGGCCGGTGCGCTCCGCGGCGCGGGCGGCGCGCAACGTGTCGCGGGCCAGGGCGAGGGCCAGGGCGCGGTGGGCCTGCTCACGGGACACGTCGTCGCCCGGCAGGTCGGCGACGGCCGGGGCGAGTCGCGACTTCGCGCGGCGCAGCTCCTTGACCGGCACCACGAGGTCGACCAGCACGTCCACGGCTCCAGTCTGCCCCTCGGCGACCAGCGGGGGCGGGTGATCGGACCCGGCGGGCCCCGCTGGACCGGCCTCCACGGTCGGGAGAGACTTCCCGCGACGGGCCGGGGTGGTCCGGACCCGTACGAGTGGGGACGTGGAGGTGGGCGAGCCGGTGGCACGGGCGCGCGAGAAGGGCGGGCCGTGGGTGGCCCTGGCCGCGGCGGTCTTCTACCCGATGACCCTCCTGCTGGCGAAGCGCCGCATGGAGGGCCTCGAGAACGTGCCGGAGCGCGGCCCGGCGATGCTGGTGTGCAACCACGTCTCCTACCTCGACCCGGTGTACACGGCGGTGTTCGTCCACCGGGCGAAGCGCGTGCCGCGGTTCCTGGCCAAGGCGTCGCTCTGGGACGTCCCCGTGCTCGGCCGGACCCTGAGCGGGAGCCGCCAGATCCCCGTCAGCCGCGGCTCGGTCGAGGCCGGCGCGAGCCTCGACGCGGCCCGCGCGTCGTTCGCGGACGACGGCGTCGTCGTCATCTACCCGGAGGGCACGATCACCCGCGACCCGGAGGGCTGGCCGATGAACGCCCGCTCCGGCGCCGCCCGCCTCGCCCTCGACAGCGACGTGCCGGTCGTCCCGGTCGTGCACTGGGGCACGTTGTCGGTCTACGATCACTACAAGCGCCGCTTCCGGCCCTCGTGGCGCACCACGATCACCGTGCGGGCGGGGGACCCCGTGCCGCTCGACGACGTGCGTGCCCGCGCCCGGGAGGCCGGCCCCGACCGCGACCGGTCCACCGAGGTGGCCCTGCTCCGCGAGACGACCGAGCGGATGATGTCCGCGGTGCGCGACCTGCTCGCCGACGTCCGCGGCGAGCCGGCGCCGGAGCCCACCCGCAGGCCGCGGGGCTCCGGCACGTGAGCGGCACCCCCGTGCGCCTGCGGCGCGTGGCGGTGCTCGGGGCGGGCACGTGGGGCACGACGTTCGCCAAGGTCCTCGCCGACGCCGGGACCCCGGTGACGCTGTGGGCGCGGCGCGCCGAGGTCGCCGAGCACGTGGCCCTGGACCGCTGCAACCACGAGTACCTGCCCGACGTGACGCTGCCCGCCGCGCTCGCCGCGACCGCCGACGCCGACGAGGCGCTCGACGGGGCCGACGCCGTCGTGCTCGCCCTGCCGGCGCAGCGGCTGCGCGAGAACCTCGAGCGCTGGACCGGCCACCTGCCGCGCGGTGTCACGCTCGTCAGCCTCGCCAAGGGCGTCGAACGCGGCTCGCTGCTGCGCATGAGCGAGGTGATCCGTGAGGTCACCGGGGCCGCGGCGGACGAGGTCGCGGTGGTGTCCGGGCCCAACCTCGCCGGGGAGATCGCCCTCGAGCAGCCCACCGCCACCGTCGTCGCGTGCTCCGACCACGAGCGCGCCGTCTCGGTGCAGCACGCCTGCTCGACGGGCTACTTCAAGCCCTACACCAACGCCGACGTCGTCGGCTGCGAACTCGGCGGCGCGTGCAAGAACGTCATCGCGCTGGCCTGCGGCACCGCGGCGGGCCTCGGGTACGGCGACAACACCACGGCCTCGCTCATCACCCGCGGCCTGGCGGAGATCTCGCGGCTGGCGGTGGCGCTGGGCGCCGAGCAGATGACGCTCGCGGGTCTCGCCGGCATGGGCGACCTCGTCGCCACGTGCTCGTCACCGCTCTCGCGCAACCGGCGCTTCGGCGAGGCCCTGGGCCGCGGCCTGAGCATGGCCGAGGCGGAGGAGGCCAACCACGGCCAGGTCGCCGAGGGTGTGAAGTCCTGCGACGCGATCGGCGAGCTCGCCCGCCGCCACGGCGTCGACACCCCGATCGTCGACGCCGTGCGCCGCGTCTGCGCGGGCGAGGTGACGGCCAAGGAGGTCGGCGACGAGCTGATCAACCGGGAGCTCAAGGTCGAGTGAACAACCGGGGTCGCCGTCACGTTTGCGGGGCCGGGGCCCGGGAACACTGGCGGCGATGGACGTGCTGCAGCGGATGGGCCCGCGGACGGTGCCGAGGACGGCGGTGGCACCGCTGGAGCTGTGCGCGCTCGCCGACACCGGCAACGCGGCCATCCTGCGCCGTCGCTTCCGGGCCTGGGTCGACCCGCTGGCCGACCTCGACACCGCCGACGACCTCGCGCTCGCGGTGTACGAGGCGCTCGCCAACGTCGTCGACCACGCCTACGTCGAGCGCGGGACGCCCGGGCTGATGACGCTCTGGGCCGCCGTCTCCTGCCCGCTGCTGACCGGGCGTGACCTCGTCGTCACCGTCACCGACGAGGGGGCCTGGCGCCCGAGCAGCGGGCCCGGCTGGCGCGGCCGCGGGCTGCCGCTGATGCGCGAGCTCACGCACGCCACCGCCGTGCTCCCCGGCGACCACGGCACCACCGTGCAGCTCCGCCGGCGCATCCGGACCGCCGAGGACCGCACGGTGGCGCTGGTCTAGCTCGTCCGGTCCCCGTGGCGCGGCACGTGCGGGGGCACCGGCGTGTCCTCCGGCAGCGCCGGGCACGTCGTCACCCCGGTCACGCGCATCTCGAGGCCGACGACGCCCGCCCACCGGCCGTCGCCCGCCGCGACGGCGTCGCCGTCACCCGGCGGGCCCGTGCGCGCCTTCACGCTGGCCTCGGTGAGGTCGAGCGCCACGATCGACGTCGCGGCCATCTCCTTGCGGCTCGGCGGGTCGGCGTGGTCGTCCTGGCCCGGCGCGACCTGGCGGACGAGCGCCCGCATCGCGGCCAGGGCCTCGTCGGGGTCGGCGACCCTGCGGGCGTGCCCGCGGACCACGGCGCTGCGGTAGTTCGCGGACTGGGTGAACCAGCGCCGCGCGTAGACCAGCCCGTCGATGATCGTGACGGTGACGCACACCGGTTCGTCGCCACGCAGGCTCGCCGCGCCGCTGGAGCCGTGCAGGTAGAGCGTCTCGCCGATCCGCGCGTGCAGCGTGGGCAGCACGACGGGCTCGCCGTCGACGACCCGGCCGACGTGCGCGACGAGGGCCTCGTCGAGCACGGCGTGCAGCTCGGCGCGGTCGGCGCGCTGGCGGTCGCGGTGGCGGCGGACGGTGGAGCGGTCGGTGGGGGAGAGCGGTGGTGCGGTCACGAGGTCCATCGTCGGCGACACAGTGGCATGCTCGAACGGCCACTTCCGTCCGACTCCAGGAGGCCACTCGTGCGCGGCCTGCCTCCCGAGCTGGCGCTCCCGCTCGACCGGGCGACGCCGACCCCGCTCGCGACCCAGCTGGCCGACGGCCTGCGCGCCGCCGCGGCCTCGGGCGCCCTGCGCGTCGGCGAGCGGGTGCCCTCGACACGCGTCCTGGCCGGCGAGCTCGGCGTCAGCCGCACGGTGACCGCCGCCGCCTACGACCAGCTCGTCGCCGAGGGCTGGCTCGGCCCCCGCCGCGGCGCCGGCACCTACGTGTTGGCGACGTCCCACGTGAGTGAAGTTCCCGGCTATAGCCGGGAACTTCGCTCACGGGGGACCGACCTGCTCGACCTGCGGCCCGGGTCCCCGTGCCTCGCGGTGCTCGACCGGCAGGCCTGGCGGCGGGCCTGGCGCCACGCGGGCGACCGCGAGCCCGCGCCCCGCCCCGAGCACGCCGGCCTGCCCGCCTTCCGCGACGCCGTCGCACGCCTGCTCCTGCACCACCGCGGGCTCGCCGCGGCGCCCGGGGACGTCCTCGCCACCACCGGCACCACCGACGGGTTCGCCGAGGTCGTCGCCGTGCTCCGGGCCCGCACCGGGCGCGCCCCGCGGGTCGCCGTCGAGGACCCCGGCTACGTGCGGGCCACCGAGGTGCTGCGCGACGCCGGCGCGACCGTGGTCGGGGTGGGCGTCGACGACGAGGGCCTGCGGGTCGACGACCTCCCCGCGGGGCTCGACGCCGTGTACCTCACGCCCGCCCACCAGTACCCGCTCGGCGCCCGCCTGCCCGTGGCCCGGCGGACGGCGCTCGCGGAGCGCGCCCGCGACGAGGGCCTCCTGCTCGTCGAGGACGACTACGACGGCGAGCTGCGCTTCGACGTCGCCCCGTTGCCGCTGCTCGCCGGCCTGGCGCCCGACGTCACCGTGCACCTCGGCACCACCAGCAAGATCCTCTCACCGACCCTGGGCGCGGGGTGGATGGTGGCGCCGCCCGCGGTGCGCGACGCCGTGCTGGAGCGCCGGCGACGCACGGGGGTGCGGCCCGCCCCGGCCGGCCAGCAGGTCGTGGCCGCCCTGCACGCCGACGGCGCCCTCGCCCGCCACCTGGCCCGGCTGCGCCGCGAGCTGGGTGCCCGCCGGACGCGGGTCGTCGACGCCGTGACCGCCACCGGGCACGCCGTGCGCGGCGACCGGGCGGGCGCGCACCTGCTGGTCCCGCTGCCCGACCGGGCCGCCGAGCGGGCGACCGTCGACGCCGCCGCCCGCGTGGGCCTGCAGATCGGAGGGATCGGCGAGCACCACCTCGACCCCGACGTGCCCGGCGCCGCGTGCGGCGTGCTCGTCGGGTGGGCCGGGCCGTCGGCCGCGGAGCTGGACGACGCCCTGGTGAGACTGGCGGACGTGCTCGCCGGGCGGACAGGATCGTCCCCGTGACCCAGCCCCTGACGTACGGGCGATACCTGCACCTCGACGCGCTGCTCACGGCGCAGGCCCCGCTGTCGCGCCCCGAGGCCCACGACGAGCTGCTGTTCATCATCCAGCACCAGACCTCGGAGCTGTGGCTCAAGCTGGCCCTCCACGAGCTCACCGGTGCCTGCGACGACCTGGCGGGCGACGACCTCCCGCTCGCGCTCAAGCGCCTGGCCCGCGTGAAGCACGTGCAGAAGCAGCTCATCGAGCAGTGGACGGTGCTGGCGACGCTGACGCCGAGCGAGTACCAGCGCTTCCGCGGGTTCCTCGGGTCGTCGTCGGGCTTCCAGAGCTACCAGTACCGGGCGGTCGAGTTCGTCCTCGGCGCGAAGGACGCGGCGATGCTCGAGGTGTTCGCCGACGACGAGGCGGCGCGCGCGGTGCTCACCGCGGCGCTGGACCGGCGCAGCCTCTACGACGAGTTCCTCCGCCTGCTCGCGCGCCGCGGCCTCCCGGTGCCCGACGACGTGCTGCAGCGCGACGTGCGCGAGCCCCACCGGGAGGACCCGCGTCTGGTCGAGGTGTTCCGCGCGATCTACGACGCCCCGGAGGAGCACTGGGACGTCTACGAGACCTGCGAGGAGCTCGTGGACATCGAGGACAACCTGCAGCTCTGGCGCTTCCGCCACCTCAAGACCGTCGAGCGCACCATCGGCCTGCGCACCGGCACCGGCGGGACGAGCGGCGCGTCCTTCCTGCGCCGCGTCCTCGACCTGTCGTTCTTCCCCGAGCTGTACGCGGTCCGGACCGCCCTCTGAGCCCGGCGTAGGCTCCGCCGCCATGACGGGCCAGGGAGCAGGCCGGGGAGCAGGCCGGGGAGCAGGCGACCCGCAGGACCGCCCCCGCGTCGTCGTCCTCTTCGGCGGGCGCAGCAGCGAGCACCGCATCTCGTGCCTCTCGGCCGGCAGCGTGCTCGCGCACCTCGATCCCGCCCGCTACGACGTGCTGCCGGTCGCGATCACGCCCGACGGCGCCTGGGTGCTCGGCCCCACCGACCCCGAGGTGCTGCGGCTGCACGGCCGCGAGCTGCCCGAGGTCACGTCCGGGCGGCCCGTCGCGCTGCCCGCCGACCCGACGCGCCGCGAGATCGTCGCGCTCGAGGACGGCAGCTCGCTCGGGCGCGTCGACGTCGTCGTCCCCGTGCTGCACGGCCCCGGCGGTGAGGACGGCACCGTCCAGGGGCTGCTCGAGATGGCGGGCGTGCCCTACGTCGGCGCCGGGGTCTGCGCGAGCGCGGCGTCGATGGACAAGGACGTCACCAAGCGCCTGCTGCGCGACGCCGGGCTCTCGGTCGGCGACGCCGTGGTGCTCCACCGGGGCCGCTCCGGGCTCACCGACGCCGAGAAGGACCGGCTGGGGCTGCCGGTGTTCGTCAAGCCCGCCCGCGCCGGCTCGTCGGTGGGCATCAGCCGGGTGGCCGACTGGGCCGACCTCGACGCCGCCGTCGCGAAGGCCCGTGCCGAGGACCCGAAGGTGCTGGTCGAGGCCGCGATCGTCGGGCGCGAGATCGAGTGCGGGGTGCTCGAGCGCACCGACGGCCGGGTCGAGGCAAGCGTCCCCGCCGAGGTCCGCGTCGTCGGCGGCGACGCCGGCTGGTACGACTTCGACACCAAGTACCTCGACGACGCGTGCGAGCTCGACGTGCCCGCGAAGCTCGACGACGAGGTGGCCGAGGCGGTGCGCGCCGCGGCCGTCGAGGTCTTCCGAGTCATGGACGTCGAGGGTCTCGCGCGCGTCGACTTCTTCCTCACCGGCGACGGGCGGCTGCTCGTCAACGAGCTCAACACGATGCCCGGGTTCACGGCGACGTCGCTGTACCCGCGCATGTGGGACTCCGCGGGCATCGACTACCCGACGCTGCTGGAGACCCTCGTCGAGACCGCGCTCGCCCGCGGGGTCGGGCCGCGCTGAGGCGGGTCAGCGGCTCACCAGCGCGATCTTGACCCCGCGCGAGACGTCGAGCAGCGGGGCCTCCCCGAACCCGTCCGGCACCGTGAGGCCGATGTGGACGGCCCGGTCGACGGTCACCCAGGTGGTGCTGCCCGGCGTGTCGTCCGCCACCGCGACCCAGTCGACGCCGACGACGTCGCGCAGCGGCCCGGTCGCGCCCTCCGGGGGACGGGGGAGACCGCAGCGCAGGACGATCGGTGTCGCCCCGTCCTCGCCGCCCCACGCGACCGTGGCCGCCGGGACCGGGTCGGCCAGGATCCGCCGCGGCAGCATCCCGGTGTCGGTCCGGATCTCGCCGGGCAGCCCGGAGAGCAGGCGGGAGCAGTCGGCGCTCGCCGCGGCGGGTGTGGGCACGCCCCGCACGGTGAGCCGCACGGTGTCGACGTCGGGCACCGGGTCCCGCACGAACACGACGGAGGCCAGCAGGACGCCGCCGAGGAGCAGCACGGGCAGCGACAGGACGATCCCGACGAGCACGCGGGGGAGCCGGCGCGCCACGTCCGGCGCGCGCCAGGGAGCCACCGTTCAGTCGGTGGACACGACGGGGCAGGTGAGCGTCCGGGTGATGCCCGGGACCTTCTGGACGGCGCCGACGACATCACGCCCGAGCGAGTCGACGTCGTCGGCCTCCGCGCAGACGATGACGTCGTAGGGTCCGGTCACGTCCTGCGCCCGGGTCACCCCAGTGATCCCGGCCACGTCCGAGGCGACCGCGGAGGCACGACCCACCTCGGTCTGGATCAGGATGTAGGCCTGGACCACGGACATGCCTCCTCGGGGAACGGGCCGACGGTGGTGGGAACGTCGGCACTCAGGTGGCAGGCAAGGTACCGCAGGGAGTCGAGGGGTGAGCCGGACGGCGAACGGGCGCGGGGGAAGCGGACGACCCGAGGGGTCTGTCCGACGCATCGGCGGTACGTCCGGTGCGTCGGCGCCCGATCGGGCGACGCCGTCTGCCGCGGCGACGGTCGGGGAGCTCGGCGAGTTCGGGCTGATCGACCGCCTGACCGAGGGGCGCTTCCAGCCCGAGCAGACCCTGCTGGGGCCCGGCGACGACGCCGCGGTGGTCGCGGCGCCCGACGGTCGGGTCGTGGCGACCGTGGACACGCTGGTCGAGGGCGTGCACTTCCGTCTCGACTGGTCCGCGCCCGAGCAGGTGGGGCAGAAGGCCGTGGCCGCGAACCTGTCCGACGTGGCGGCGATGGGCGCGGTCCCGACGGCGCTGCTGCTGTCGCTCGCCTGCCCCGGCACGACGAGCACCGAGGTGCTCGACGGCCTCGCGTCGGGTGTGTGGGACGCGGCGGCGGACGCGGGCATCGGCGTCGTCGGTGGCGACACGGTGTCCTCCGACACCATCGTGGTCTCGATCACGGCGCTCGGTGCCCTGGAGGGCCGGGAGGCGGTGACCCGGTCGGGCGCACGGGCGGGCGACGTGGTCGCGGTCTGCGGGCAGCTGGGCTGGTCGGCGGCCGGGATGGCCGTCCTGCGCCGGGGCTTCCGCTCGCCGGTGGCCATGGTCGCCGCGCACCGCACGCCGCGCCCGCCCTGGCGCGCGGGCCCGGTCGCCGCGCGGGCAGGGGCCACCTCGATGATCGACACCTCGGACGGCCTGCTCGCCGACCTCGGGCACGTCGCCCGGGCCTCCCGCGTGCACATCGACCTCTCCTCGCGCCTGGTGCCCGTGGCCGACAAGCTGCGCGACGTCGCCTCGGCCCTCGGCGGCGATCCGCTGACCTGGGCGCTCACCGGCGGCGAGGACCACGCGCTGGCGGCCACCTTCCCGAGCGAGGACGCGGTGCCGTCCGACTGGGTCGTCTGCGGCGAGGTCCGCTCGGGCACCGGCGTCACCGTCGACGCCGACCGCTGGGGCGGCGCCGGCGACCCGGGCTGGCGGCACTGGCGCTGACCCCACGTGAGCGAAGTTCCCCGCCCTAGCCGGGAACTTCGCTCACGTAGGGTCCGTCAGCCCATCTCCGGCGGCCGGACGCCGCGGATGGAGGCGTCGATCAGCTGGATCGGGTGGAGCATCGGGAGCTCACCGTCGAGGTACTTGCGGATCTGCAGCAGGCAGCCGGGGTTCGCCGTGACGAGCACGTCGGCCCCGGTGCCGCGGATGTTGTCCGCCTTGCGCCGCCCGAGATCGCCCGCGGCCTCGGGCTGGAGCATGTTGTAGATCCCCGCCGACCCGCAGCAGATCTCCGACTCCGGCAGCTCGGTGAGCTCCACCCCCGGGATGGCGCGCAGCACGCGCCGCGGCTCGGTGCGGATCTTCTGGGCGTGCCCGAGGTGGCAGGCGTCGTGGTACGCGACCTTCGCCTCGATCGGGTGCCGCCGCGCGCGGGGGTCGGCGAGCGTCTCGTCGACGATCTCGGAGATGTCGCGGACCTTGGCGGCGAACGCGGACGCCCGCTCCGCCCACTCCGGGTCGTCGGCGAGCAGCTCGCCGTACTCCTTCATCGACGACCCGCAGCCGGCGACGTTGGTGGCGATCGTGTCGACCTCGGCGCGCTCGAACGTCGCGATCAGCTTCTTCGCGCGCTCCGCGGCCTCCGCCTCCCGGCCCGCGTGCAGGCCGAGAGCCCCGCAGCACGCCTGCTCGCGCGGGGCGATGACGTCCCAGCCCTCGGCCGCGAGCACCCGCACGGTGGCCTCGTTGACGGGGTGGAAGAAGACGTCCTGCACGCAGCCGGTGAGCAGGCCCACTCGCCCGCGCCGCGTGGGATGGGTGGGGGACGACACCGCAGGCGTGCGGGGGGCGATGCGCGCGAAGGCGTCGCGCAGGCGCACCGGCGGCAGGAGCGACTCCATGGCCACGAGGCGCTCGAAGCGCTGCGGGACCCGCGCCATGAGCTTGTCCATGCTCTTCGGGCGCAGCTTCTGGTACAGCGCGCCCCCGATCGACGCCGCGCGCAGCCGCCGCTTGTAGGGGAAGAGCGTGAAGATCGCCTCGCGGAACCACCGGTCGGCCCGCGTGCGCGGCACGTGGCGCTCGATCTGCGGCCGGGTGGCCTCGAGCAGCCGGTCGTACTGCACGCCCGACGGGCACGCGGTCACGCACGCCATGCAGCCCAGGCAGCGGTCGATGTGGGTGGTGAACGCGCCCTGGAGCGGGATCTCGCCCTTCTTCGCCATCTCCATGAGGTAGATGCGCCCGCGCGGGGAGTCCATCTCCTCGCCCCACAGCGCGTACGTCGGGCACGTCGGCAGGCAGAAGCCGCAGTGCACGCAGTCGTCGAGCAGCTCCTGCGCCGGCGGGTGGTGGTCGTCGAACGACCCGTGCCCGAGAGACGTCGCCGCGCCGCCGAGGACGTCGGCGCGCTCGGGGGAGGTCTTCTCGCCGCGCTCGGAGGAGAAGTCGGGCCCGGGGCCGGTGGTGGGGTGGATGGTCATGCGGTCACTCCGGTCGTCTCGGGTAGCGGGACCCACGGCGCGAGGCGTCCGCGCCCCAGGCGCTGCTCGGGGTCGAGGGACGCCGCGACGGCGCGCAGCAGGACGGCCGAGGCGGGCGCGGGCCCGAACGCCGGCAGGGACGCCCCGTCGGGACGCTGGCGCAGGGACGAGGTGCCGCCGGCCTCGGCGACGCGGCGGTGCGCGGCTGCCACGAGGTCGGCGTCGGCGGGCAGCGCCACGGTGGCGATCCCCGTGCGGGGCGACGCGGTCACCTCCGTGAGCGCGCCGGCGTCGGCCTCGAGCCCGTCCAGCACGCCGGGCAGCGCCGCCGGGATGACGCCCAGGCGAAACACCGCGCGGCCCTCGGGTCTCGCGCGCACCGCGGCACCGTGCGCGTCCCAGGCGGCGGTCGCCTCGTTGGCGGCGAGGAGCTCGCCGCCCACGGTCTCGACGAGCCGGCGGGCTCGGGCGTCGGCGCCGTCCTCGGAGCCCTCGAACAGGACCAGCAGACGGTCCGCGTGCCACTGCACCGCCACGGCCTCGACGGGGCTGTCGGCGACGCGGCGGGCGAGGTCGGCCATCCCCGCCCGGTCGGTCGGCACGGCCGCGGTGGGCGTGGACCGCGGGGCCGGGTGCAGGCGCAGCACGAGCCCGGCGATCACCGCGAGGGTGCCGTGCGCGCCGTGCAGGACCTTGGTGAGGTCGTAGCCCGCGACGTTCTTGATGACGTGCCCGCCGGAGCGGGCGGTGGTGCCGTCGGGCAGGACGACCGTCGCGCCGATGACGAGGTCGCGCAGCGAGCCGTACTGCAGCGACCGCGGGCCGGAGTCCGCGGTGGCGAACAGGCCGCCGAGCGTGGCGCCCTCGGCCGCGCGGGCGGGGTCGACGGCGACGCGCTGGTGGTGCTGCGCGAGCTCGTCCTGCAGCGCGGCGAACGGCGTGCCGGCCCGGACCTCGACGGTCATGTCGCCGGGGTTGTGGGTGACGATCCCGCTCAGCCCGGTGACGTCGAGGACGGTGTCGGCGGGCGCGGGCGTGCCCGCCCAGTCGGCGGCCGTACCGGCGCCGGCGACCCGGAGCGTGCCGGGGTGGTCGAGGACGGCGTCGCGGAGCTCGTCAACGGTGGTGGGCGTGACGGTCTTGACCGCTGGGGTGCTCACAGTCGCTCGATCACTCCGGCTTCCTCGAGGGGGTGGGGCTGGTACTTGCCGGGACGCTCGCCGCACAGCCGGGGCGTCGGGAAGAGCTTCCCGGGGTTGCAGCGGGAGTCCGGGTCGAACGCGAGCCGCACGCGGTGCATGACCCCGAGGTCGTCCTCGGAGAACATCGCCGGCATCGAGCACGCCTTGTCCGTGCCGATCCCGTGCTCGCCCGAGAGCGACCCGCCCAGCTCGACGCACAGCTCGGCGATGTCGGTGGAGAGCTTCTCGGCGGCGTCGTGCTCGCCCGCGGCCTCCGAGTAGAGCACCAGCGGGTGCAGGTTGCCGTCGCCCGCGTGGAAGACGTTGGCGACGCGCAGGCCGGCGTCGCGGCCCATGTCGGCGATGCGCGTGAGCACCTCGGCCAGACGCGTCCGGGGGACGACGCCGTCCTGGACGATGTAGTCGGGGCTGATCCGCCCGACCGCGGCGAACGCGGCCTTGCGCCCCTTCCACACCTTCTGGCGCTCCTCGGCCTCCTGTGGCACGTGCAGCCGCGTGGCGCCGTGGCGCTCGCAGATGGCCGTGAGCTGCTCGAACTCCGCCTCGACCTCGTCCGCCGGGCCGTCCAGCTCGATGATCAGCGCCGCGGGGGAGTCGACGGTGAGGCCCGCGCCGGTGGCGGCCTCGGAGGCCTCCATCGCCAGCGAGTCCATCATCTCCACCGCGGCCGGGATGATCGCGGCGTCGACGATGTCGCCGACGGTGTCGCCCGCGGCCTCGATCGACGGGAAGTCGGCGAGCACCGTGCGCACCGACTGCGGCGTCTGCAGCAGCCGGACCGTGACCTTGGTGCAGACGCCGAGCGTGCCCTCCGAGCCGATGAACAGCCCGCGCAGATCCGGCCCGGCCTGCTCGCCGGTCGGCCCGCCGAGCGTCACCACCGAGCCGTCGGCGAGCACGACCTCCATCTCCAGCACGTGGTTGGTGGTGAAGCCGTACTTCAGGCAGTGCGCGCCGCCGGAGTTCTCCGCGACGTTGCCGCCGATGGTGCAGACCTGCTGGCTGGAGGGGTCGGGCGCGTAGTAGAGCCCGTGCGGGGCGGCGGCCTTGGAGATCTCGAGGTTGTAGACGCCGGGCTCGAGCACCGCGCGCCGGTTCTCGACGTCGATCTCGAGGATGCGGCGCAGCTTCTGCAGCGAGATCACGACGCCGTCGGCGACGGGCATCGCACCGCCCGACAGGCCGGTGCCCGCCCCGCGCGCCACGAACGGCATCCCGTACTCCGCGCACAGCCGGACCGCGCCCGCGACCTCCTCGGCGTCACGGGGGAGCACGACGAGCGCCGGCACCTGCCGGAACCCGGTGAGGCCGTCGCACTCGTAGCTGCGCAGACCCACCTCGTCGGTGATCACGCCGTTCTCCGACAACAGGTCGGTGAACTCCCGGACCATCTGGGCGTCGACCATCAGCCACCTCCCCGACTCGCTGTCCGACGATCCTCGCGCGCCGACCGCACGATCGCCACCAGACGTCCGGGGTCGGCGAGGTCGGCGACGACGTGCTCGGCGCCCGACGCGTGCAGCTCCACGAGGGTTGCCCCGCCCGTGGCCACTCCTACCGCGATCGCGCCCGCCCTGTGCGCGGCCTCGACGTCGAGCGGGGTGTCACCGACGACGACCAGCGTCGGCGAGCTCCCGTAGCGGGCCGCGAGCGCGTCGCGGGCCTGCTCGACGACCCGGACCCGCTCGCCCGGTCCCTCGCCGTAGCCGCCGAGCGCGAGGTCGATCGGGCCGTCGGTGAGCCCGACGGCGGCGAGCTTGGCCCGGGCGCCGGCGCGGACGTTGCCGGTCGTGAGGGTCTGCACGACGCCCGGCTCGGCGGCGAGCGCGGCGATCGTCTCCGGGATGCCGGGCAGGGTGTGCGCGACGGCCGCGAGGTCGGGCTCGCGGCGTCCCCACTCCGCGCCGACCTCGGCGATCATGTCGTGGCCGAAGGCGTCACCGCGCCCGCGCACGGTGGTGGCGTGCTCGTCGGGCAGGGCGTCGCGCAGCGCCTCGCCGATCAGCCAGTCGGTGCGCCCCGGCATCATGACCTGCTCCTCGGGCGGCGGGTGCCCGGTGACGGTGGTGAACGCCTGCTCGAGGACCTCGCGGCCCACGACGCCGCCGCGCAGCAGCGTCCCGTCGACGTCCCAGCAGACCGCCACGTCGGGAGGGGTCTCGGGCGGGGTCATCGCAGCTCCTCGTCGGGCAGTCCGGCCAGCTCCTCGCCCAGGCGCGCGGCCGCGGCCACGACCGCCGGGCCGGCCTCGGCGGCCTCGCCGGGTCCGAAGCGCGCCGCCGGGCCGGACACCGACACCGCGCACGGCGTGGGCGCGCCGGGCACGGGCGCGGCCACGCAGCGCACGCCGACCTCCTGCTCGCCCTCGTCGAGCACCCAGCCGCGCGTGCGGGCGACGTCGAGCTCGGCGCGCAGGCGGCCGGGGTCGGTGAGGGTGGCCGGGGTGCGCGCGGGCATGCCGGTGCGGGCGAGCGCGGCCTCGACGTCGCCGGGCGCCATGGCGGCCAGCAGCGCCTTGCCGACGCCCGTGGCGTGCAGGGGCACCCGGCGGCCGATCTCGGTGAACATGCGCATCGGGTGCGGCGACGCGGCCTGGGCGAGGTACACCGCGGCGTCGCCGTCGAGGCCCGCGAGGTTCGCCGACTCGCCCGTGGTGGCCACCAGCTCGCGCAGCACCGGGCCGACGCCCTCGCCGAGCACGTGGCCCGCGACGTCGCCGAGACGCACGAGCCGGGGCCCGAGGGCGTAGCGCCGGCCCGCCTCGCGGCGCACGTGGCCCTGGGCGACGAGCGTCGCGAGCAGGCGGTGGACGCTCGCGGCCGGCAGGCCCGAGGCGGCGGCGAGCTCCGAGAGCGTCGCGCGCCCCCCGGCGTCGGCGAGGTGGTCGAGCAGGTCGAGCGCCCGTGTCAGGGACTGCACCGACGGCATCGCACTCCTCCTCCCCGGGTACGCCTGTGACGCAGGGCGCAGCCACTCCATCATTCCGCATTGCGGAAGTCAACTTCCATGATGTAGAAACGTGCCCCAGCACCATCGTCTCGTCTGAGGAGCGTTCAACCATGGCCACCGGTGTCGAGGTGTCGGGTTACACCGTCGATCGCCAGGAGGAGGTGCTCACCGACGACGCGCTCGCGTTCCTGGCCGAGCTGCACCGGCACGCGCAGCCCACGCGGCTGCAGCTGCTGGAGCGCCGCAAGGAGCGCCGCGAGGAGATCGCGCGCACCGGGACGCTGGACTTCCTGCCGGACACGAAGGACGTCCGCGACGGCGACTGGACCGTCGCCGAGGCGCCGGCCGACCTGCGCGACCGCCGCGTCGAGATGACGGGCCCCACCGACCGCAAGATGACCATCAACGCGCTGAACTCGGGCGCGAAGGTCTGGCTGGCCGACCTCGAGGACTCGCACAGCCCCACGTGGGAGCTCGTGGTCTCGGGCCAGGTCAACCTCATCGACGCCCAGTCCGGCGACGGCAAGCTGACCTACGACAGCCCCGAGGGCAAGCACTACGAGGTCACCGCCGACGAGCAGCCCACCGTCGTCGTGCGCCCCCGCGGGTGGCACCTCGACGAGAAGCACATCACCGTCGACGGCGAGAAGATCGCCGGCGGACTCGTCGACTTCGGGCTCTACTTCTTCCACAACGCCCGCGCGCTGGTCGAGCGCGGCAGCGGGCCGTACTACTACCTGCCGAAGATGGAGTCGCACCTCGAGGCGCGGCTCTGGAACGACGTCTTCACCAAGGCCCAGGATCTGCTCGGCGTCCCGCAGGGCAGCGTGCGCGCGACGGTGCTCATCGAGACGATCACCGCGGCGTTCGAGATGGACGAGATCCTCTACGAGCTGCGCGACCACGCCTCGGGCCTCAACGCCGGCCGCTGGGACTACCTGTTCTCGGTGATCAAGAACTTCCGGTCCCGGGGCCGCGACTTCGTGCTGCCCGACCGCAACTCGGTCGGCATGACGGTGCCGTTCATGCGCGCCTACTCCGAGCTGCTCGTGCGCACCTGCCACAAGCGCGGCGCGTTCGCGATCGGCGGCATGGCGGCCCAGATCCCCTCGCGCAAGGACCCCGAGGCCAACGAGAAGGCCATGGCGAAGGTCCACGAGGACAAGGCCCGCGAGGCCGGCGACGGCTACGACGGCTCCTGGGTCGCGCACCCGGACCTGGTGGAGATCTGCCGCGAGGAGTTCACCAAGGTCCTCGGCGACCGGCCCAACCAGCTCGACAGGACCCGCGAGGACGTCTCGGTGGGCGCCGCCGAGCTGCTCGACGTGAAGTCGACGCCGGGCGACGAGACCGAGGCGGGCCTGCGCAACGACGTGTCGGTGGGCCTGCAGTACATCCAGTCCTGGCTCTCGGGCACCGGCGCGGCCGGCATCTTCAACATGATGGAGGACGCCGCCACCGCCGAGATCTCGCGCTCGCAGATCTGGCAGTGGCTGCACAACGACATCGAGCTCGACAACGGGCAGAAGGTCACGGCCGACTACGTCCGCCAGGTCGTCGGCGAGGAGCTCGACAAGATCAAGGACGCCGTCGGCGAGGAGACCTTCGAGAAGGGTCGCTGGCAGGAGGCGCGCGACGTGTTCGAGTCGGTGGCCCTGGCCGACGACTACGTCGAGTTCCTGACCCTCCCGGCCTACGAGCTGATCGACTGAGCGAGCTGACGCTCCGGGTCGCGGCCTACGACGACCCGGAGAGCGTGCGCTTCGTCGACGCCGTCCAGGCGTTCTACGTGGAGCGCTACGGCGGGGCCGACCGGACACCGGTCGACCCCGCCGAGTTCGCGCCGCCGCGCGGGCTCTTCCTGCTCGGGAGCCTGCCGGGCACCGTGCCCGTGTGCTGCGGGGGCTGGCGTCGCCACGACGCGACGACGATCGACGCCGCCGACCGGGACGTGCTGCGCCCGGGCGACGCCGAGATCAAGCGCATGTGGGTCGACCCCGCGCACCGACGGCGGGGGCTGGCCGGCGCCCTGCTCGACGCGCTCGAGCGGGCCGCGTCGAGCGCGGGGTGCCCGCGCACCGTGCTCGAGACCGGCACCGAGCAGCCCGAGGCGCTGGCGTTCTACCGCGCCCGCGGCTACGTCGCGATCCCGCGGTTCGGCGTCTACCGGGACGAGCCGGACAGCCTCTGCTTCGCCCGCGTGCTCGCCCGTCGCTGATCAGCAGACCGGAAAGCACGTCGAGCGACCCGTTCGGCGTGCCGCTCCGCCTGGTGATCACAGCCCGGAGCCCCGGGTGGGTGCGGGACGGCGGCGGTCGGGCGTTAGCGTCGGTCGACCGTCCGCCCGCCCGTTCCGGAGGCTCCCCGCGTGGCCCGTTCCCTCTCCGAATCCGTCGAGGCCGGATGGGCCGAGGCGCTCGAGCCGGTCGCCGACACCGTCGCGGCGATGGGCGACTTCCTGCGCGCCGAGGTCGCCGCGGGCCGCAAGTACCTGCCGGCGGGCGCGAACGTGCTGCGGGCGTTCCAGCAGCCGTTCGCCGACGTGCGGGTGCTGGTGATGGGCCAGGACCCGTACCCGACGCCCGGCCACGCCGTCGGGCTGTCGTTCTCGGTGGCCCCGGACGTGCGCCCGCTGCCGAAGAGCCTGCAGAACATCTTCCGCGAGTACCAGAGCGACCTGGGCCATCCCGCGCCGAGCACCGGCGACCTCACGCCGTGGGCGCAGGCTGGCGTCCTGATGCTCAACAGGGTGCTCACCGTGGAGCCCGGCGCGCCCGGCTCGCACCGGAACAAGGGCTGGGAGAAGGTCACCGAGGCCGCCGTGCAGGCGCTCGTGCTGCGCCCGGACCAGCCGCTGGTCGCGGTGCTGTGGGGGAAGGACGCGCAGACGGTGAAGCCGCTGCTCGGCGACGAGGTGCCGACCGTCGAGTCGGCGCACCCGAGCCCCATGTCGGCCGACCGCGGGTTCTTCGGGTCGAAGCCGTTCAGCCGCGTCGACGAGTACCTCACCGAGCTCGGTGACGACCCGCTGGACTGGCGGCTGCCCTAGACCCCGAGAGGGCGGGACGTCAGCGACGTCCCCAGCGCCGCGTGGTGCGGCGGCCCGGGGGGCGCTGCGGCGCGAACATGCTCCACCCCTGCGGCGGGGTGGTCTCCGGGCGGTGACGTCCGGCGCGGCGGCGGGCGAACACGAGGCGCCAGAGCTCGCCGAACCGGCGGCGCGGGCGCGGGGCGACCACCGGCAGGGAGGGGCGGGCGACGACCGGCGCGGACGACGACATCCGCTGGTCAGGAGCAGGCTGGCCGGGAGCGGGGGGCGGCACGGGGACCGGCCCCGTGGGCGCGATCGTGGCGGCGGCCCTCGCCGTGGACGCGGCGCGGGCCTCGTCCTCCGTGAGCCGCTCGGAGCTGACACGGAGCGGGGCAGGGGTCTGTCCGGGAGCGTTCCGGTATCCCGGCTGGCTCACGCGGACCTCCGTTCGTCGCTCCACCCGACGTCGGCGACGCCCCCCACCCTGACCGACGTACTGTGCAGATGCAAGAACATCTGCACCGCGGATCTGCACCGCAGAGCGCTGTTGCAGCACCGGGGGGAGACCGCATGCCCGAGTTCGTCGACGCGCACGCCGCGTTCCAGGACGACGTCGCGTGGCGCAAGAGCCGGCGCAGCAACCCGAAGGGCAACTGCGTCGAGGTGGCGCCGCTGCCGGACGGGGGCGTGGCCGTGCGCCACTCGCGACACCGCGACGGACCCGTGCTGGTCTACACGCGCGCGGAGATGACCGCCTTCATCCTCGGGGCGAAGGACGGCGACTTCGACGACCTGCTGGCCGAGGGCGCCTAGCGTCGCCGGACGGCCCGGATGCGCCGTCGGGGCCATGGCCTGCTGCTACGGTCGTTGCGCAGCTCGGGCGCGCTCCGGCGGGCTGCCGACGTCAGGCTGATGGAGGTCCCGCCGTGGCACCGGAGGGGGAGGCCACGGCGTCGGACCCGGCGTCGGACCCGGCGCCTGCGGAGGTCCGGGACATCCGCGACGTCCCCGGCGGCGGCCCGACGGTCCTGCGCATCGTGCTCGGCCAGCAGCTGCGCGCGCTGCGCGAGCGGGCCGGGGTCACGCGCGAGGCCGCGGGCCACCGCATCCGGGGCTCGCACGCGAAGATCAGCCGGCTGGAGAACGGGCGCACCGGGTTCAAGGAGCGCGACGTCGCCGACCTGCTCAGCCTCTACGGCGTCCACGACGTCGACGAGCGCGCGCAGATGTTCGCGCTGACGCGACGCGCGAACGCCCCCGGGTGGTGGCACCGGTACTCCGACCTGCTCCCGCCCTGGTTCGAGACCTACGTGGGCCTCGAGCAGGCGGCCGCCCAGATCCGCACCTACGAGCCCCAGTTCGTCCCCGGGCTGCTGCAGACCGAGGCGATGGTGCGGCACGTGACCGCGCTCGGGCACGGGTCGATGTCCGACGAGGAGCTGGAGCGTCGCGTCGAGCTCCGACTCCGTCGCCAGCGGGTGCTGGCCGCCGAGGACCCCCCGACGCTGTGGGCGGTGGTCGACGAGGCGGCGCTGCGTCGGCTGACCGGCGGCGCCGAGGTGATGCGCGCCCAGGTCGACCACCTGCTGGAGGTCTCCGACCGGCGTCACGTGATCGTGCAGATGGTGCCGTTCCACCTCGGCGGCCACGCGGGCGCCGGCGGGCCGTTCAGCATCCTGCGGTTCGCCCGCGGGTCCGAGGTGCCCGACGTGGTGTACCTCGAGCAGCTCACGAGTGCGCTGTACCTCGACAAGCGCAGCGACGTCGACGACTACCTCGCCACCATGGAGCTGCTCTGCGCGCAGGCACTGGCGCCGCACGCGACGCGCGACGCCCTGGTCGCGCTGCGGGACGACCTCCGCAACTAGCGGAGGGCGAGCCGGGGACTCAGCCCCGGCTGACCTTGCCGGCCTTGAGGCAGGAGGTGCAGACGTTCATCCGCTTGCGGTTGCCACCGGCCACGCGGGCGTGCACGGTCTGCACGTTCGGGTTCCAGCGGCGGTTCGTCCGCACGTGCGAGTGCGACACCGACTTCCCGAACCCCGGGCCCTTCGCGCACACGTCACAGACGGCACTCACGGCTGAACTCCTCATTCGTACTGGCGGTATTCGTCCTGCGAAGCGGCGCACTCCACCGCGGACGGCGGTGCGCTCCTGACGTCAGGGTAGCCGAGGCGTGACGCCCGCGATCCCGGCGGGGTGGCGCCCGCGCGGGCCGACGGGTCGCGCGGTGTCCCTGTCGGGGTGGGATGACATCGTGGTCCCCGTGGTGGGGATGGAGACGCCGCTGCCCACGGCCCTGGGCGACAAGACCGCGAGGCCGCTCGCCCGCCAGCTCGAGCTGCACACCGTGGGCGACCTGCTGCGCCACTACCCCCGTCGCTACATCGCGCACACCCAGGTGACGCACTCCTCCGACCGCGAGGACCAGCGGTTCCGCGACAAGGAGCACGTCACGCTGCTCGGCACCGTCCACAGCGTCTCCGGGCGGCGGATGCGCCACCGCAAGGGCCACATCACCGAGGCGACGGTGGTGATCGGCGCCCAGCGCCTCACCTGCACCTTCTTCAACCAGCCCTACCGCGAGCGCGACCTGCAGCCCGGCACGCGCGCCCTGTTCTCCGGCGACCTCAGCCGCTACAAGGGCGGCTGGCAGCTCGCCGCCCCCGAGTTCATCGTGCTCGGCGCCGGTGTCAGCGCCGACCTGCCGGGGCTCATCCCGATCTACCCGGCCACCAGGAAGCTGCGCTCGTGGGTGGTGATGATGGCCGTGCGCCAGGTGCTCGACCTCCTCGACGACCCCGAGGATCCGCTGCCCGAGGTGCTGCGCGCCGCCCACGGGCTCGCGACGCTCGGCGACGCCCTGCGCCGGGTGCACCTGCCCGACACCTGGGAGGAGCAGCGGGCGGCCCGGCGGCGGCTGGTGTGGGACGAGGCGTTCGGCCTGCAGCTCGCGATGGCCGGGCGCCGGGCGAACGCCACCAGCCGCCCGGCACCCGCGTGCCCCCGCCGCGAGGACGGTCTGGCCTCGGCGTTCGACGCCCGCCTCCCGTTCGCCCTCACCGGCGCCCAGACCACGGTCGGCGAGTCGCTCGCCGAGGTGCTCGCCGGCACGGAGCCGCTCAACCGCCTGCTGCAGGGCGACGTCGGCTCGGGCAAGACGATCGTCGCGCTGCGGGCGATGCTCCAGGTCGTCGACTCCGGACGGCAGGCGGTGCTCCTCGCGCCGACGGAGGTCCTCGCCGCGCAGCACGCCCGGTCGCTGCGCGCGATGCTCGGGTCGCTCGGACGGGCGGGTGAGCTGGACGCGGACCCCGACGGGCACGCCACGCGCGTCACCCTGCTCACCGGGTCGCTGGGCGCCAAGGCCCGTCGCGAGGCGCTGCTCGACGCCCAGTCCGGGGCCGCGGGCATCGTCGTCGGCACCCACGCGGTGATCCAGCAGGGCGTCGGCTTCGCCGATCTCGGCCTCGTCGTCGTCGACGAGCAGCACCGGTTCGGAGTGCACCAGCGCGACGAGCTGCGCTCGCGCCCGGGCACCACGACGCCGCACGTGCTGGTGATGACCGCGACGCCGATCCCGCGCACCGTCGCGCTGACCCTCTACGGCGACCTCGACACCTCGGTGCTCGACGAGCTCCCGGCCGGCCGCCAGCCGATCGCGACCACCGCGGTGCCGGCCGGCGTGAAGCCCCGCTGGCTCGAGCGGGCGTGGGAGCGCGTGCACGAGGAGGTCGCGGCGGGCCACCAGGTGTACGTCGTCTGTCCGCGCATCGGTGAGGAGGGCGGCGAGCCGGGCACCGAGGACGACGAGCCGGCCCGCGCCGCCGACGACCTGCTCGACCCCGAGGCGGACGCCGACGAGGAGCCCGGCCCCGAGGCGCGCCCGCCGCTCGCGGTGGCCGAGGTCGCGCCGATGCTCGCCGCGGGACCGCTCGCCGGGCTGCGGCTCGAGGTGCTGCACGGCCGGATGCCCACCGACGAGAAGGACGCCGTGATGCGCGCGTTCTCCGAGGGCCGGGTCGACGTCCTGGTGGCGACGACGGTCATCGAGGTCGGCGTGGACGTCCCGAACGCCACGATGATGATCATCCTGGACGCCGACCGCTTCGGCGTCTCGCAGCTCCACCAGCTGCGGGGGCGGGTGGGCCGCGGGTCGGCGTCGTCGTCCTGCCTGTTCGTCACCGAGGCCCTCGAGGGCTCACCGGCCCTGACGCGCCTCGAGCGCCTCGCGGCCACGCCCGACGGCTTCGAGGTCTCGCGGCTCGACCTCGAGGTGCGCGACGAGGGCGACGTGCTCGGCGCGCAGCAGTCCGGGCGTCGCTCGCGGCTGCACATGCTCTCGGTGCTCAAGCACGCCGACCTCGTCGCGGAGGCCCGTGACGAGGCCCGCGAGGTGGTCGGCGCCGACCCCACGCTCGCCCGTCACCCGGGTCTCGCCGGGCTGGTGCGCTCGGTGGTCGACGAGGCCTCGGCGGCGTTCCTCGACCGGCTGTGACCCCCGTCCGCACCAACCCCGACCGGCCGCACTCCGGCAACCGGGGGTGAGTGCGGCCGCTCGTCGTCACCGTTTCGGGTGTACGTCGCGGCGAGCGGTCCCGTGTTCCGGGCGCAAACCGATGAGCGCGGTGCAACGACCGCAGAGCGCGCTGTGACGGCGTGGTGTGGCGTCGTGGGGTCACGGATCGGTTACGTTTCGGTGGTCGCTGAGCATCAGCCCAGCGGCGCGCTCGGCCGCAACGTCCGACTCCCCGTCCGGCGGCCTCCCCGGAGCGCACGACGTCCCAGGACGGGGCGGGTGACCGACGTCGAGCCGCAGCTCCCCAGCGGCCCGCCGTCCGCGGACCCGGGGTCGTCCCCACGAACCCCGGTCCGTCGAGCGCCGCCCGGCGGGCGATGGAGATCGCGCATGACGGCTGTGCTCCCCGAGATCGCGGACGCCCCCACCACGCGTCCGGCTGGACGTCACCGTGCCCCCGAGGCCGCGACGACCGGCTCGATGGGCATCGTCCCCGAGGACCGTCGCGCCCGGTCGGCGCACGGTCGTCACGGTGGCCGCCCGGTCACGGACACGGGTGCCCACCCGCTCTCGCGCGCCGCGAAGACCGCCGGGCTGTCGCTGGCCGCCCTCGGCGCCGTCGCGACCGCCGGCGGCATGGCCACGCACGGCCTGATCGGCGACCAGGAGCCGCCGGCCACCGGCGAGACCGCGCTCTCCCCGCAGCTGGCCTCGGCGAACCTCGCCGTGGCCCCCGCGGCGCGCCCCACCGACGCCGCGACCTCCTCGGTGCTGCCGGTCGTCAACTCGGGTGCCGCCTCCGCCTCGTCGATCAAGCACGACTCGCCCGACTCCCGCGCCGCCGCCCAGCGCACGGCGCAGCAGACGACGGAGCGCCAGTCGGTGTCGCAGCGGAGCGCGCAGTCGGCGTCCTCCGACGAGCAGGCCTCGGCCCCGTCGGCCGGGTCGGCCGTCGCGCGGCAGGCCATCGCCGCGGCGCGCGGCCAGCTGGGCGTCCCCTACGTGTGGGGCGGCACCAGCCCGGACGGCTTCGACTGCTCCGGCCTCACGCAGTTCGCCTTCGAGAAGGCCGGCATCGAGCTGCCGCGCACCTCGCGCGCCCAGGCCCAGGAGGGCCAGGAGGTCGACGCCGGCAGCATGAAGCCGGGCGACCTCATCTTCTTCAACAGCCCGGTCAGCCACGTCGGCATCTACATCGGCGACGGCAAGATGATCGAGGCGCCGCAGTCCGGCTCCGACGTCAAGATCTCGGATGTCGAGCGGCGCATGGACGACATGAACACCATCCGTCGTCTGGCCTGAGGCCGGGACCGACCGCGAGACAGAGAAGTCCGGGCCCGCCGCCCCGAACGGCGGGCCCGGACCATGCGGTGTGCGGAGGCTCCCCAGCTCCCACTCACCAGGTCTGCGCACGTCGGATGCCCCGTCGACCGGTTGGCAAACCCCGATTCCGGGGTGATCGGTCGGTTTCCCGGGTCGACCGGTCATCCTCGACGTCGTGGCCCCGCACCTCCGACCGCTCGGCCTGCGCCGAACGGTCGTCTCGGCGTTGGTGCTCCTGGTCGTCGGCTGTGCGCCTGTCCGCCCGGCCTCGGCGCCCGATCCCTGCGCTCCGGCGGTCGTCGGCGGGGACGTGCTCACCCGGGACGTCGCCGGGACCTCCCTGCACGTGACGGTCGCCGGCCCCGTCGGCGCCCCGGCCGTCGTGCTGCTGCACGGCTTCCCGGAGACCGCTTCGACGTGGCGGGCGGTCGCGACCGACCTGGCCGCCGACCACCGCGTCGTGGTCCCCGACCTGCGCGGCGCCGGGTGCTCGGGGTTCGCCCCGCCGGGCACCGACGCCTACGCCACGGCCGACCTCGCCGCGGACCTCGCGGGCCTCGCCGTCGCCCTGGACCTCCCGCCCGCCGCGGTCGTGGGCCACGACCTGGGCGCCATGACGGCGGTGGCCTGGGCGCGCGCCCGCCCCGAGCAGGTCGCCTCGCTGGTGCTCTCGGGCGGCGGCGTGCCGGGCTACGGGCTCGCCGAGCGCGGCCCGCCGCACCTGCGGTCCTTCGGCGACGCGCCGCCCGGCGCCGTCGAGGCGGCGCAGCGGGGCCGGGTGCGGGAGTTCCTCGCCGGGTTCACCGGCTCGGCGGCCTTCCCGCTGGACGAGGCCGTCGCCGCCTACGCCCCGCCCGGCCGCCTCGACGCGGCGATGGGCCGGTACCGGGGGCTCGACCGCGACGCCGTCGCCCAGCGCGCCGACCCGCGCCCGCTGGCGATGCCGGTGCTCGTCGTCGCAGGCGGGGCGCCCGACCTGGCGGCCGACACGGTCACCGCGCTGCGCCCGGACCGCCGGGTGGTCGTCGTCCCGGACGCCGGGCACTACGTGCTCGTCGAGAGGCCGGCGGCGTTCGCGCGGGCCGTGCGCGCCGAGGCGTGGTGATCAACGGGGAGTCCGCGCGCGTAGAAGCAGCGAACCGCGCGTTCGCTCCGGTGTGGTCGCGCCGTCGTCTAAGCCCGCAGGCGGTCGCGCAGGTCGCGGGCCCCGCGGGCGGCGGCGCGGCGCACGGCGTCGGCGGCCTGGGTGTACTCGGACCCGGGAGGCGCGACCCGTGGGGGCGCCGGGTCGACGGCGCGGGTCTCGCGGGCGGCAGGGCCGGACGCAGCGGCCGGCCCCGCGTCCCCGGGGTACCCGGCCCGGCGAGCCTCGGCGAGACCCTCCGCGACGCGCTGGGCGTCCTCCCACGCCGCGGAGGCGCGGTCGACGGCGGCGGTGAACTCGGCGCGTCGGGGCGGGGCGGGCTCGGTCTCGGTGGCCAGGAACTCGGCGTCGCCCAGGGCCTGCACGAAGCGGGCGGTGGCCGGCACCGTGACGTCGGCCAGCGCCGGGCGGGCGGCCACGGCGGCCCGGCTCGCCTCGAAGGCGGCGTACTCGGCCTGCAGCTCCCCGAAGCGCCGGCGCGCGAGGTGCCACCGCGCCGCGTCGTGCTCGGCCATGCGGCCCGCCCGGCCCTGCGGGTGGCCGTGGACGACCGTGCGCACGCGGGTGACGCCCCGGCGGACCGCGAGGACGGTCGCGGTGATCGCGGTGATCGCCGCGAGGACGAGGTCGGCCACCCCGGCGAGCAGGGCGACACCGATGCCCTCGAGGTCGCCGGCGGCGACCCAGACGGCCAGGAAGATCACCGGCGAGAGCAGCGCGAGCAGCGCCGCCAGGCCGAACAGCCAGGGGGCCGCCGAGCGCTTCTGTCGGTCCACGGTGTCCTCCTCGGGACTGTCGTTCCTTGATACCGCACACCGACAACGTCCGTCGCGTCCGCGACGCTCCCGACACCGAGGATCTGCGCGGTAACCTGCGCCGTCCCGGTCGCCCGAGTGTGGGGGTTCGATGTTCCGCAAGGTCCTCGTGGCGAATCGCGGCGAGATCGCCATCCGGGCGTTCCGCGCCGCCTACGAGCTCGGCGCGGCCACGGTGGCGGTCTTCCCGCACGAGGACCGCAACTCCGAGCACCGGCTCAAGGCCGACGAGGCGTACCAGATCGGCGAGATCGGCCACCCCGTCCGCGCCTACCTCTCGGTCGAGGCGGTCATCGACGCGGCGCGCCGGTCGGGCGCGGACGCGATCTACCCCGGTTACGGCTTCATGTCCGAGAACCCGGGGCTGGCGACGGCCTGCGAGCAGGCCGGCATCACGTTCATCGGGCCGCCCCCGCGGGTGCTGGCGATGGCCGGCAACAAGCACAAGGCCGTCTCCGCGGCCCGCGAGGCCGGCGTCCCGGTCCTCGACTCGACCGACCCCTCCGACGACATGGACACGCTCCTCGCCGCGGCCGAGGAGATGACCTACCCGATCTTCGTCAAGGCCGTCGCCGGCGGCGGCGGGCGCGGGATGCGCCTGGTGAAGGAACCGCAGGCGCTCCGGGAGTCGCTGCAGGCGGCCATGAACGAGGCGTCGAGCGCCTTCGGCGACGCGACGGTGATCCTCGAGCAGGCCGTGATCGACCCGCGGCACATCGAGGTGCAGATCCTCGCCGACGGCGCCGGGCACGTCATGCACCTGTTCGAGCGCGACTGCTCGGTGCAGCGCCGGCACCAGAAGGTCGTCGAGATCGCGCCGGCCCCGCACCTGTCGCCGGAGACCCGCGAGGCGATCTGCGCGGACGCCGTGAAGTTCGCCGAGCAGATCGGCTACGTCAACGCCGGCACCGTGGAGTTCCTGCTCGACGGCGACGGCAACCACCACTTCATCGAGATGAACCCCCGCATCCAGGTGGAGCACACGGTCACCGAGGAGGTCGCCGACGTCGACCTCGTGGCGTGCCAGATGCGCATCGCGTCGGGGGAGACCCTCGAGGACCTGGGCCTGTCGCAGGACTCGGTCGCGCTGCACGGCTTCGCGCTGCAGTGCCGGATCACCACCGAGGACCCGTCCAACGAGTTCCGCCCCGACATCGGGATGATCTCGGCCTACCGGTCGGCGTCCGGGTCGGGCGTGCGGCTCGACGGCGGCACGGCCTACGCCGGCGCGCAGATCAGCGCGCACTTCGACTCGCTGCTGGTCAAGGTCACCTGCCGCGGGCGTGACTTCACCACCGCGGTGCGACGCGCCCGTCGCGCCCTGGCCGAGTTCCGCGTCCGCGGCGTCTCGACCAACATCCCGTTCCTCATGGCCCTGCTCGACGAGCCGGACTTCCGCGAGGGCCGGGTGACGACGTCGTTCATCGCCGAGCACCCGCACCTGCTCTCCGCGCGCGCCCCCGCCGACCGCGGGACGCGCCTGATGAGCTACCTCGCCGACGTCACCGTCAACAAGCCCAACGGCAACAAGCCGGACCTCGCCGACCCGCGCGAGAAGCTGCCGGTGGTGGACCTCGACGTGGCACCGCCCGACGGGTCCAAGCAGCGCCTGGGCGAGCTCGGCCCGGAGGGCTTCGCCGCCTGGCTGCGTGAGCAGACCACCGTCGGGGTCACCGACACGACCTTCCGCGACGCCCACCAGTCGCTGCTCGCCACCCGCGTGCGCACCCGCGACCTGCTCGAGGTCGCCCCGCACGTCGCGCGCACCACCCCGGAGCTGCTGTCCCTGGAGTGCTGGGGCGGCGCGACCTACGACGTGGCGCTGCGCTTCCTCGCCGAGGACCCGTGGGAGCGCCTGAGCCGGCTGCGCGAGGCGGTCCCGAACCTCTGCCTGCAGATGCTGCTGCGCGGGCGCAACACCGTCGGCTACACGCCCTACCCGACCGAGGTCACCGACGCCTTCGTCGCCGAGGCCGCCCGCACCGGCATCGACATCTTCCGGATCTTCGACGCGCTCAACGACATCAGCCAGATGCGGCCGGCGATCGACGCGGTGCGCCAGTCCGGCGGGGCCGTGGCCGAGGTCGCCCTCTGCTACACCGGCGACCTCATGAACCCCGGCGAGAAGCTCTACACGCTGGACTACTACCTCGGTCTGGCCGAGCAGATCGTCGAGGCCGGCGCGCACGTCCTGGCCATCAAGGACATGGCCGGGCTGCTGCGGCCCCCGGCCGCGCGCAAGCTCGTCACCGCGCTGCGCGAGCGGTTCGACCTGCCCGTGCACCTGCACACCCACGACACCGCGGGCGGCCAGCTCGCGACGCTCACCGCGGCGATCGACGCCGGGGTCGACGCCGTCGACGGCGCCGTCGCGTCGATGGCCGGGACGACCTCGCAGCCGTCTCTCTCGGCCCTGGTCGCCGCGACCGACCACTCCGAGCGTGAGACCGGCCTGTCCCTCGACGCCGTCAACGCGCTCGAGCCCTACTGGGAGGTCGTGCGCAAGGTCTACGCGCCGTTCGAGGCCGGGCTGGCCTCGCCGACCGGCCGCGTCTACCACCACGAGATCCCCGGCGGGCAGCTCTCCAACCTGCGCCAGCAGGCCGTCGCGCTCGGGCTGGGGGACCGGTTCGAGCAGATCGAGGACGCCTACGCGGCCGCCGACCGGATGCTGGGGCACCTGGTGAAGGTGACGCCGTCGTCCAAGGTGGTCGGCGACCTCGCGCTGCACTTCGTCGGCGCCGGGGTCGACCCGGCGGACTTCGAGGCCGACCCCTCGAAGTTCGACATCCCCGACTCGGTCATCGGCTTCCTGCGCGGGGAGCTCGGCGACCCGCCCGGCGGCTGGCCGGAGCCGCTGCGCAGCAAGGCGCTCGAGGGCCGCGCCGAGCGTCCCGGGCTCGCCGAGCTCACCGACGACGACCGCAAGGGCCTCGAGTCCGACCGCGCGGCCACGCTCAACGAGCTGCTCTTCCCCGGCCCGACCAAGGAGTTCCGCGAGCACCGCACCGCCTACGGCGACACGTCGGTGCTGCGCAGCCAGGAGTTCTTCTACGGCCTGGAGCCCGAGCTCGAGTACGCCGTCGACATCGACACCGGCGTGCAGCTGCTCATCGAGCTCGAGGCGATCAGCGAGCCCGACGAGCGCGCCCTGCGCACCGTCCTGATGTCGCTCAACGGGCAGCTGCGGCCCGTGCAGGTGCGCGACCGCTCGGTGGACACCGACGTCAAGGCGGTCGAGAAGGCGGACAAGAACGAGCCGGGCCACGTCGCCGCACCGTTCGCCGGTGTCGTGACGCTGCAGGTCTCGGAGGGCGACGAGGTCGCCGCCGGCGCCACCGTCGCGACGATCGAGGCCATGAAGATGGAGGCGTCGATCACCGCCCAGAAGGGCGGCACCGTCGAGCGGGTGGCCATCGGGTCGGTCCAGCAGGTCGAGGGCGGTGACCTCGTGGTGGTCCTCGCGTGACACGGCTGATCGGCGGCGTCGCGGGCGGTCGGCGGATCGCCGTCCCGCCGACCGGCACGCGGCCCACGTCCGACCGTGTGCGCGAGGCCCTGTTCTCGGTGCTCGAGGCGCGCGGGGCCCTCGAGGACGCCGAGGTCCTCGACCTCTTCGCGGGCTCCGGCGCCCTGGGGATCGAGGCGCTCTCGCGCGGAGCCTCCACCGCGGTCCTCGTCGAGCGCGACCCCCGCGCCTGCGCGGTGATCACCAGCAACGTGGGCGTCGCCGGCGTGCAGGGTGCGCTCGTGCGGCGGAGCGCCGTGCTCGCGTACCTCAGGCGGACCCCGGGGCCGGTGGACCTCGTCTTCGTCGACCCGCCCTACACCGAGGCCGTCGACGACGTCGTCGCCCTCCTGCCGCGCTGGACCCGCCCGGACGCGGTGGTGGTGGTCGAGCGCGACGGGCGGTCCCCGGCCCCGACCTGGCCCGAGGGCCTCGAGCCCGAGCAGCCGCGGGCCTACGGCGAGACGACGCTGCACGTCGCCACCAGGACGTGAGGCTCCTCCTGGTGGTCGTGCTCGCCCTGCTGGCGGCGTGCACGGTCACGCCCGAGCGCGCGGCGCCGCCCGCTCCGGACCTCGGGCAGGCGCTGCGCTTCGCCGCCCTCGCCCCGCTGCCGGCGGAGGCGACGGTGCTGCGGCTGGAGTCGCAGGGCGGGATCGACACGCTCGTCACGCTCACCGTGCGGCTCCCGGTGGCGGCCGTGGCGCCCTGGCTCCAGGCCTCGGGCGTGTCGTCGCTCGGCGCCCAGGAGCGGATCGCCAACCCCGACGGCGCGATCGTCTACCGGACGGCCACCGCCGCCGGCACCGACGTCACGGTCCGGGCGTTCACGACCTGAGCGGGTCGCGCGCCCTGCTGCGAGGGCGCCCTCGGCTGCGTCCCACGCAGTCAGGGTGACCCTCGCTCCCCGGGTGCGCGTCGGTGGCAGGCGCACCTCGGCGCAACGACGACGCGATCGTCGGCGCACCGCCTGCCGGTGGTGGGGCGTACCGACTGCACCGCCCGGAGTCACTTCGGCCCGAAGGTCGCCGACCCCGCATCTCGCACCTCCCGCCCGGGGACACCGGCCTCCACGCGACGGGCCGACCCCCTCGACCCGCGCCCTGGCACCCCGGGAAGGACCCACCACCCATGACCGATGCGCTCATCGAATCGATCGACCTGCACGGGACCCTCGTCATCGGCGGACGAACCGTGCGGATCGACATCACGACCGACGAGCCCGCCGAGGACGCCGACGAGTTCGCCGACGTCGACGACGAGCTCGACGAGGAGGACGCCGTCGACCTGGACGACGAGGACGAGGACGCGGACCTGGTCGACGACGCCGACGCCGACGCGGAGACCGACGCCGACGCCGATGCCGAGGACGACGCGGAGGCGGAGGACGAGCTCGACGAGGACGAGCTCGACGAGGGCGCCGCCGACGACACGGCCGACGACACGGCCGAGGACACCGCCGACGACACCGCTGAGGTCGGCGACGACGAGGTCGAGGACGAGCTCGACGAGGACGAGCTCGCCGAGGACACCGACGCCGAGGACGCCGAGGACGCCGAGGACGCCGAGGACGCCGAGGACGCCGAGGACGCCGAGGACGAGGACGCCGTCGACGAAGACGTCGTCGACGAGGACGACGACGCGTCCGCGGCCACCACGTCCTCGCCGACGCCCCGGCGTCGGCGGGGGTCGGGTTCCTCGCCGGAGTCGGCCCCGGCGCGGCCGCGGAAGCCGCGGTCGCCGAGCCGCCCCGAGACGGGGGAGAGCGGGCGCGGCGCGGGCACGCGCCGGCGCCGCACGAGCGAGTCGGGGAGCTGACGGACTCCGCCCGGGCGGCCGGTCCCCGCACCGGCCGCCCGGGCGGTCACTCACGGATGGCTACTCGGCGGCTCGCTCCTCGGCGGGTGGGTCCTCGGCGGGCGGCTCGAGCCAGGACAGCATCACGTGGTCGATGTGCACGTCCTCGTAGGTCACGTGCGGTTCGACCCGGTCCGGGAGATTGACCCGATTGCTCCCCGACGCCGAGGCGTCGATGCGGACCTCGGGGACCGCCTCGAACCGCAGCCGACGGGCCTGCACCCGGGCGCGGAACTCCACGTCCGGCTCGCGGTCCTCGCTCACGACGTCGCACGGCGTCCGGGTCGCGCCCGTGCCGTCGACGCACGGCGGCGGGAGCGTCCGCCACCCCCGCCCGCCCCGTCCTCGGCCTCGGCAGAGGCGTCGGAGGTGTCGGAGGAGTCGGAGGAGTCGGAGGAGTCGGAGGAGTCGGGCGCCCCGGAGGTGTCGCCGGCGCTGTCGCCGTCCTCGTGCGAGGACCCGCCGGTCACGCTCTCGGCGGCGCCGGTCACGGCGCCGACCGCCTGTCCGCCGACCTGGGTCGCGTCGCCCACGGCCTCGCCGGCGCGGTCGGTGAGCTCGCCGGCGGCCTGGCCGACCTCGCCCGACAGCTGGCCGACGGCGTCCCCGGCCTGCCCCGCGACCTCACCGACGGCATCGCCGGCCGCGCGCCCGACCTGGCTCGTCGCCTCGCCGACGCCCGATCCGACCTCCTGCACGGCGTCCTGGGCGGCCCGCGCCACGGTCTCGAGGATCTGCGGGTTGCGGTCGATCGTGGTCAGGACGCGGTCGATGATCCCCGCGACCTCGTCGAGGCGGACCTTGAGCGTCGCCTCGGCCGAGACGCCGTCGATCTCGAGAGCGACGCGGCCCAGCTGGGCGTCGACACCGACGTTGAGCTTGAGCAGGTCGAGCACCTCGGCCTGCAGGGACACCCGCGCCCGGAGGTTCTCCACCTCGAGGCCGATGTGGTCCACCTCGAGCTTCGGCACGTCGAGGTAGACGTCCGGCGGGGACGCCCCGTCCTCGCCACGGGACGTCCGGCCGCCCCGACGGCTGGTGCCGGGGTCGGGCTGCTCGTCGGCTGCGCCTCCGGACGTGGAGCCTCCCGACGAGGCCGTTTTCGATGTCCGCCGCTCGCGGCGCGGAGTTCCTCCTGCGGTCATGGACCCTCCTCCTGGGTGTCGGAGGAGGGTGCTCGGCGATGACCTGCACGGAAACGGGCCCGGTCGGCCGTCGCGGGCCCGCCGGGCGCGCCGCGACGCTGGTCGGACTGGTCCAACCCCCGTGCTCGGGCTAGGGCTCCAGCGCCGCGAGGAACGCGTCGACACCGTCGACGTCGACGTCGGGGAGCCGCCGACGTCGCCAGGCCGCCGGGGTGAGCGAGGCGTGCACCTCGACGACGCCGTCGAACCCGCGGATCTCCCCGGTCTCGCGGTAGCCCAGACGCTTCGACACCGCGCGGGACGCGGCGTTCTCGCGGGCCGCGGCCGTCACCGCCCGCCGGACGCCCAGGTGCGCGAAGGCGAGCTCGAGCAGCATCGCCCGGCAGCGCCGCCCGAGCCCGTGGCCCTGGTCGGTGCGCGCGATCCACGCCCGCGTGTCGACCACCCGCTCGCCGGGCCACTGCGGCGCGCCCAGCCCGACGACGCCGACGGCGCGGCCGCCCGACACCACGGCGAAGGGCACGAGCCAGCCCGCGGGGGAGGGACGCACGCGCAGCGACCAGTGGAAGCGCAGGAAGCGGTCGACGGCGTCCGCGTCCCCGGTGGGCCAGGTGAGGAAGTGCTCCTCGCCGTCGTCGACCACCCCGCCCGGCTCGCCGACGATCGCGGCCAGCTCGAAGAGCTCGACGTCGGTCGGCGGGACGAGCACCAGGCCCGCGTGCGCCAGCCGCAGGCCGAACTGCGGGTACACCGCCGCGAGGTCCGCGCGGAGCATCTCGTCGTCCACGCACCCGATCCTGCCGGTTCTGCCATGATCCGCACCCATGGCGATCGCGGTCTGCCCCGGCTCGTTCGACCCCGTCACGCTCGGGCACGCCGACGTCGTGGCGCGCGCGGCCGCGCTGTTCGACGAGGTGGTCGTGGCGGTGGCGATCAACCCCGCGAAGAAGGGCCTGTTCAGCGTCGACGAGCGCCGCGACCTGCTGGCGACGGCCCTGGACGGCCTGGACAACGTGCGCACCGACGCGTTCGAGGGGCTCGTCGTCGACTACTGCCGCAGCATCGGTGCCGCGACGATGGTCAAGGGCCTGCGGTCGGCCACCGACCTCGGGTTCGAGGAGCCGATGGCCCAGATGAACCGTCACCTCACCGGCGTCGACTCGGTCTTCCTCATCACCGACCCCGCCCACTCGTTCGTCTCCAGCTCGCTGGTGAAGGAGGTCGCGCGCGGGGGCGGCGACATCAGCGCGTTCCTGCACCCCGAGGTGCACCGGCGCCTGCTCGAGCGCCTGGGCTGAGCCGGGGCCGAGGAGGGTCTGAGCCGCGACGACACGCCGGGCAGGCGGCTGAATTCCGGGTCGCCGGCCCCCGTGGCGGCACACTCCAGGACGTGTACCGCGTGTTCGAAGCTCTCGACGAGCTCGTGACCCTCTGCGAGGAGGCGCGCGGGCTGCCCATGACCACCAGCTGCGTGGTGCCCCGCGGCGACGTGCTCGAGCTGCTCGACGACGTCCGCGAGGCCATCCCCGGCGAGCTCGACGACGCGCAGGACGTCCTCGACCACCGCGACAAGATCATCGCGGAGGCGACCGAAGAGGCCGAGACGGCCCGGGCCGACGCCCGCACCGAAGCCGACCGGATGCTGGCCGAGGCCCGCGAGCAGGCCCAGCAGATGATCGCGGAGGCCGAGCACGAGGCCGAGCGCACCGTCGCACGCGGCCGCCGCGAGTACGCCGAGCTGACCGAGCGCGCCGAGGCCGAGGCCGAGCGCATGAGCGAGGCCGGGCGCCAGAACTACGAGCGCGCCGTGGCCGAGGGCCGCACCGAGCAGGCGCGTCTCGTCGACGCCCACGAGGTCACCCGCGCCGCCCACGTCGAGGCCGAGCGCCTCGTCGACGCGGCCACGGACGAGGCCGACCGCCGTCGCTCCGAGTGCGACCACTACGTCGACGGCACGCTCGCCGACTTCTCCGAGACGCTCGAGTCGGTGCTCGACACCGTCGGGCGCCACCGCCACCAGCTGCGCATGAGCACCCCCGCCGGCTCGGCCGGGACGGGGCCGTCGCGCGGTCGCGAGGAGGACGAGCCCGAGGTGCGCGACGAGCCGCGCGAGGGCCGGCGCTTCCGGTGGAGTGAGCGGCTGGGCGCCTGATCGCCCTCGCGTAGACTCGTCGGTCGAGATGACAGGCGAGAAGAAGCACCCCGAATCCACCGTCGACGCCGCGAGCCCGTGGGTGGTCGACGTCGCGCGCGAGCTCCTGCGCCGGCCCGGCCAGATGAAGCCGCTGCGCCGGGACGTCGCCGCGCCCGAGGGGTTCGGGCTCGAGATGATCGGCGTGCCCGTGGGCGAGCCGATCCACCTCGACCTGCGCCTGGAGTCGGTGATGGAGGGCGTGCTCGCCTCCGGCACGGTGCAGACCGACGTCGTCGGCGAGTGCTCGCGGTGCCTCGAGTCGTTCACCGACCACGTCGACGTCGACCTCACCGAGCTCTACGCCTACCCCGACTCGGTCACCGACGACACGGCCGACGAGGACGAGGTCAGCCGGATCGTCGACGAGCGCATCGACCTCGAGCCCGCGGTCCGCGACGCGGTCCTGCTCGAGCTGCCGGTGACCCCGCTCTGCCGCGAGGACTGCCCCGGGGTCGAGTCGTCGGACCCCGACGCGTGGGCCTTCGTCCCGGCCGGAGAGGCTCGTGAGAGAATCGATCCTCGCTGGGCCGCGCTTCAGGAGAAGTACGGCGGCGCCGGCCGTAGTACCGAGAACTAGAGGAGAGCTGACCACCGTGGCCGTCCCGAAGCGCCGGATGTCGCGCGCGAATACCCACGCCCGCCGCTCACAGTGGAAGGCGTCCGTGCCGCAGCTGGTGGCGTGCCAGAACAAGGCGTGCGCGAAGCCGAAGCCGCCGCACGTGGCGTGCCCGAACTGCGGCCAGTACGCCGGTCGCCGGGCCGTCACCCCGGCCTGAGGGCCGCGTACGCGGTGACGGCGATGAGCGCGGAGCCGGTGGAGCCCCAGGTCGAGTCCGACGTGTCGACGCTCGGTGAGGTCCTGCAGGTCGATCTCAGCCCGGAGCTGGTCGAGCTCGCCCTGACCCACCGCTCGTACGCCTACGAGCACGGCGGGCTGCCCACCAACGAGCGCCTCGAGTTCCTGGGTGACGCCGTGCTCGGCATCATCGTCACCGAGCGGCTCTACCGCGAGCACCCCGATCTGCCCGAGGGGCAGCTCGCGAAGCTGCGCGCCAGCGTCGTCAACATGCACGCGCTCGCCGGCGTGGCCCGCGAGCTGGGCCTCGGCGAACGCCTGTACCTGGGTCGCGGCGAGGAGCTGACGGGCGGCCGCGACAAGCCGAGCATCCTCGGCGATGCCGTCGAGGCCGTGCTCGGCGCGGTGCACCTCCAGCACGGCATCGAGACCTCGCGCACGCTCGTCGAGCGCCTGTTCGGCGAGCTGCTGCGCACGGCGCCGCTGCTGGGCGCCGGTCTCGACTGGAAGACGAGCCTCCAGGAGCTCACCGCGGCCCGGGACCTCGGCGTGCCCGAGTACCGGATGACCGACGAGGGTCCCGACCACCTCAAGGAGTTCACCGCGACGGTCGTCGTGGCGGGCGAGGAGCTGGGCAGCGGGATCGGGCGGACGAAGAAGGACGCCGAGCAGAAGGCCGCCCGCACCGCCTACCAGCACCTCGACGGCGGGGGCGAGCCCTCCAGCGGTGCCTGAGCTCCCCGAGGTCGAGGTCGTCCGGCGGGGTCTCGCCGACCACCTGACGGGTCGGCGGGTGAGCGACGTCGAGGTCTCCCACCCCCGCTCGGTGCGCCGCCAGGCCGGCGGCGCCGCGGAGCTGGTCGACCGGCTGAAGGACCGCCGCCTGAACGCGGTGCGGCGGCGCGGCAAGTACCTGTGGATCGAGCTCGGTGACGCGGAGGCGGCGCTGCTCGCGCACCTCGGCATGAGCGGCCAGATGCTGGTCCAGCCCGCCGAGCGACCCGATGAGTTGCACCTGCGCATCCGGGTGCGCTTCGACGACGGCGGCCCCGAGCTGCGCTTCGTCGACCAGCGGACCTTCGGCGGCCTCACCGTCACCGACGTGACCGGCCCCGAGGACCTGCCCGTGCCCGTGGCGCACATCGGGCGCGACCCGATGGACCCGGCGTTCGACGCCGAGGCCGCGGTCGGGGGCCTGCGCCGCCGGCGCACCGGTCTCAAGCGCGCACTGCTGGACCAGACCCTGGTGTCGGGGATCGGCAACATCTACGCCGACGAGTCGCTGTGGCGCGCGAAGCTGCACTACGAGCGCCCCACCGCGACGCTGACGCGCCCCGAGGGCCGGCGGGTGCTGACGGCGGCGCGCGAGGTGATGGACGAGGCACTGGCCGCCGGCGGCACCTCGTTCGACGCGCTCTACGTCGACGTGCACGGCGACTCCGGCTACTTCGACCGCGCGCTGGCCGTCTACGGGCAGGCCGACCGCCCGTGCCCCCGCTGCGGGACGCCGGTGGCGCGGGCGCCGTTCATGAACCGGTCGTCGTACTGGTGCCCGACCTGCCAGCCGCGTCCGCGGCGGCGCCACCCCTGATCAGGACGGCTCCGCCCGCACGACGTCGAGGTCGTGGAACGTCGGGGGTCCGTCGCAGAGGGCCCGCATCTTCTCGGCGAAGGCCGTGGTCACCGGGTGGTCGGAGTTGCGCCGGGCGTCCTCGGCACTGTCGAACGCGACGACCTGGAGGTAGGAGTCCGCGCGGTCCCGATGCCGGCCCATGACCATCCACCCGGCGGCCCGTTCGGCGCCGATGTCGGCCATCCAGCCGTCCATGAGCGCGTCCATCTCGTCGTAGGACCGCGTGCTGAACTCGATGACCTGCACGAACGCCCCCGGCCCGGTCGCCTGCGGCGCGTCGCGCAGGCCACTGCGGAGCCCGGCCCGCAGCTCGTCGCCGTCGGTGTGGCCGTGCACGGCGACGGCGTGGGCGGCGCCGGCCTCGAGGACCTCGTCCGCCTCGCCGGTCAGGGTGAGCGAGCACCCGCTCTCGCTGGGCATCTCGCGACAATCGAGCATCTTGCGCGGCATGACGGTTCTCCTCGGCTGGACACGAACGGCGGTCCGACCAGTGAAGACCCCGGCGGTGCGCGTCTCGATACGGAAGCTTCCGTAGGCCGGACGAGTGAACCGTCGCCGACCCGTGCTGGTGCGGGGCCGCGAAGCGGTCGACACTCGGTGACCCGCCCACGGGAGCCGAGCATGACACCGGAGCGCGCGCTGTCCGCGGCCCTCGACCTCGCCGCGGGTGCCGCCGCCGTGCTCTCCGTGCGCGACCTGGACGCGGTCGTGTGGCCCCGGTTGGCGGCGCTGGTCGGGAGCGACGGCCTGGCGGTGACCGGGTTCGACGGCGCCGCCCTGTCCTGGCCGGCGGGCGGCAGGCCGAGCGGGCGCCACCAGATGGCCGCGGTGCTCGGGCACGGTCTCGCGCGGGCCCGCGTCGCGCTCGTCCGCGCCGACCGTGCGTTCACCGACCGCGACCTCGCCCTGCTCGGCCTCGTGCGCCCGCACCTCGCGGACGCCCTCTGGCGCGCCGCCCACGAGCCGGAGCCGTGTCCGCTCACCGCTCGCCAGCGCGCGGTCCTCGCCGGGGTCGCACAGGGCGCCACGGACCGCGCGATCGCCCACGATCTCGGCATCAGCCGCCGGACCGTCGGCAAGCACCTCGAGAACGCCTACGCGGTCCTCGGCGTGCACGACCGCACGTCGGCGGCTCTGCTCGTGGGGACCCGGTAGCGGGTCAGCCCTCGCCGCGCAGCGAGCGCCGGATCTCCTCGAGCTTGTCGCGGGCGGCGCTCTCGTGGTCGGCTTCGCGTTCGGCCCGCGCCTGCCCCTCGGGGCTCTCGGAGACCAGCTCCTCGTAGCCCGCGGCCGTGGTCGAGCGGCGCTCGATCGTCTCGCGGACGTGCTCGAACGTGGGGACGCCGTCCTCGGTGTATCCCGGCTCGGTCACGTCCTCGAGCGTAGCTGCCACCGACCGCGAGCGGAGACGCGTCGGGCCCCGCATCGCAGCGCGATGCGGGGCCCGGACGACGGAGCGCGGAGGCTCAGACGTTCTGCGAGGAGCGCTCCATGAGCTGCTTGAACTCCTCGAGCGCCTTCTCGATCTTCTTCTGCGGGTCGGCGAACAGCTTCGCGACGGCGTCGCCCGCGGCGCCGCCGGGGGTCTGCACGTGGAGGCTGACCTCGACGCCGGTGGAGTCACCGTGGGGGTCGAAACGGACCGCGCCGCCGGTCTCGACGTGGTTGTTGCTCTCCTCGAGCGACTTCCACGCGATCTTGCGGTCGGTCTCCTCGTCGATGATCTTGGCGTCCCACTCGACGGTCTTGCCGAGCGGACCGTCGACGACCCAGTGCGTGACGTCGGCGGCGCCCCCCTTGGGCTCGACCGACTTCACGTCGTCCATGATCTGAGGCAGGTTCGTCAGCGGACGCCACCACTGGTAGCACTGGGCAGCCGGGGCGTTGATCTCGAGGTAGTGCGTTGCGGTTGCCATGCCTGTCGGGTCACCCATGGTCCCCGCTCGTAAACGGTGGGTGACCGCACTGATGTTCGGCGTTTCGGGTGGTCCGTCCCCCCGTCGGGCCCCGCGGGTAGCGTCCCGGGTCACCGGCGGGGGAGGGACGTCCGCGTGCACCTGAAGAGCCTGACGCTCAAGGGCTTCAAGTCCTTCGCGTCCTCGACGACGCTGCGCTTCGAGCCGGGCATCACGTGCGTGGTCGGGCCCAACGGGTCGGGCAAGTCCAACGTGGTCGACGCGATCAGCTGGGTGCTCGGCGAGCAGGGGGCCAAGGCGCTGCGCGGCGGGAAGATGGAGGACGTCATCTTCGCCGGCACGTCGGGGCGCGCCCCGCTGGGCCGCGCCGAGGTCACGCTGACCATCGACAACTCCGACGGCGCCCTCCCCATCTCCTACGCCGAGGTGTCGATCACCCGGCGCGTGTTCCGCTCCGGCGCGGGCGAGTACGAGATCAACGGCAGCAGCTGCCGCCTGCTCGACGTCCAGGAGCTCCTCTCGGACTCCGGCATCGGGCGCGAGCTGCACGTGCTCGTCGGCCAGGGGCAGCTCGACGCGATCCTGCAGTCGCGGCCCGAGGAGCGGCGGGCGTTCATCGAGGAGGCCGCGGGGGTCCTCAAGCACCGCAAGCGCAAGGAGAAGGCGCTCCGCAAGCTCGAGGCGATGCAGGCCAACCTCACGCGCCTGTCCGACCTCACCACCGAGCTCCGCCGCCAGCTCAAGCCGCTGGGACGGCAGGCCGAGATCGCCCGGCGCGCCCAGACCATCCAGGCCGACCTGCGCGACGCCCGTCTGCGCCTCGCCGCCGACGACCTGGTGACCCTGCGCGGGCAGATCGAGCGTGAGCAGGCCGACGAGGACGCCGCCCGGGCCCGGCGCGACGAGACCGAGCGCGCGCTGGCCGAGGTGGGCGAGCGGGTCGCGGCGCTCGAGGCCGCGGTCGAGGCCGCGACGCCGGCGCACACCCGCGCGCAGGAGGGCTGGTACCGCCTCTCGGCGCTGCAGGAGCGCCTGCGCGGCACCGTCGCGCTGGCCGCCGAGCGTCACCGTCACGTCGCGACGGCCCAGGACGCGCCCACCGGCCCGGACCCCGACGACCTCGAGCGCCAGGCGGACGAGGCCGCGGGGCACGAGGCGACGCTCGAGGAGGAGGTCGCCGAGGCCCGCGCGATCCTCGAGGGGCACGCGGAGCAGCGCGAGACCGCCGAGGACGCGCTCACCACCGCCGAGCGCCGCCTCGCCGCGGCCACCCGCGCCGCCGCCGACCGCCGCGAGGGCGTGGCGCGCCTGGCGGGGCAGGTCGAGACGCTGCGCGGGCGCCTGGCCTCGTCCACCGAGGAGCTCACGCAGATCGCGGCGTCGCTCACCGAGGCCCACGAGCGTGCCGGGGCCGCCCGCGAGGAGCTCGCCGCGGCCGAGGAGGAGTCCGGTCCGGCGACGGAGTCCCGGGACGACGACGCCCCCGGAACCGTGGTGGACGACGCGGACGGCCCCGACCCCGAGGCCGCGCTCGACGCCGCCGTCGAGCGCCACGAGGCGGCGCGGGCCGAGGTCGACCGCGCCGGCGCGGCCCACCGCGACGCCGAGCGCGACCGCGCGCACTGGCAGGCCCGCACCGACGCGCTCGCGCTCGGTCTCACCCGGCGCGACGGCGCCGGCGCGCTGCTCGGCGCGTCCGACCGGGTGCCCGGGGTGCTCGGGTCCGTGGCCGCGCTGTTGCGTGTCACGCCGGGCCACGAGGACGCGGTCACCGCCGCGCTCGGCTCGGCCGCGGACGCGGTGGCGGTGACGGGCACCGACGCCGCCGCCGACGCGCTCGCCGAGCTGCACGCCGCGGAGGGTGGGCGCGCGGGGCTGCTGGTCGGCGGGGGCGGGGCGGCCGAGGCGTCCCCCGGCGATCCGCCCGCCGGGGCCCGGTGGGCCGCCGACCTCGTCCGCGCCCCCGACGACCTCGCCGGCGCCGTCGCCCGCGTCCTGGCCGGCACGGTGGTCGTCGACGACCTCGCCGCCGCCCGCACGGTCGTCCGCGACCACCCCCACCTGCGCGCGGTGACGCGCGCCGGCGACCTCCTCGGCGCCGACTGGGCGGAGGGTGGCCCGTCGGGCAACCAGAGCCTGCTGGAGATGCAGGCGGCCGCGGACGAGGCGGGCGACCGGCTCGCCGCCGCCGACCGCCGCATCCGCGAGGTCGACGCCGGGCTCGAGGCCGCCAAGGAGGCCGAGTCGGCCGCGCGCGCCGAGGTCGGCGTCGCCCGCCAGGTCCGCGACGACCGTCGTCGGGCCGACACCGAGGCCCGCCGGGCCGCCGACGCCCGCCGCGCCGCCGACGACGCCGCCCGCGCCGAGGCCGCCCGGCGCCTGGGCAGGCTCACCGAGACCGTGCGCGGCGCGGAGGCCGAGGCCCAGCGCCTCACCGAGCGCCAGGCGGCCGTCGAGAGCGCCCGTGACGAGCGGCGCGCCGAGCTCGACGAGCTCACCGAGCGCCTGGCGATGGCCCAGGACGAGGCGGCCGACGACGCGGCAGGCGCCGACGCCGACGACCACGCCGCCGAGCGCGACGCGGCGTCCGCCGCCCTGACGGCGGCCCGGTCGGCCGAGGTCGACGCCCGGCTCGCCCTGCGCACCGCCGAGGAGCGGCTGCGGGCGGTCACCGGGCGCGCCGAGGGTCTGCGTCGCCGCGCGGCGGGGGAGCGCGAGCAGCGCGCGCGGGCGCAGGAGCGGGCCCGCGCCCGGGCCCGGGCCGCGGCGCTCACCGAGGAGGCGGTGCGGCACGGGCGCGACGCCCTGGAGCGGCTCGAGGGCTCGCTCGCCCGTGCGGCGGCGGCCCGCGACGCGGCGGCGTCGGTGCGCACGGCCCGTGCCGGTGAGCTGGAGACCGCCCGCGAGCGCCAGCGGGAGCTCCAGGCGGGCCTCGAACGCCTCACGAACGCGGTGCACCGCGACGAGGTGGTCCGCGCCGAGCAGCGCACCCGGCTGCAGCAGATGGAGTCCGGGATCGGCGAGCGCTTCGGCATCGGGCTCGACGACCTCGTCGGCGAGTACGGCCCGGACGTGCCGAGCCCGCCGCCCGCGGGCGAGGTGGCCGAGGTCGAGGCGGCCCGCGAGCGCGGCGAGCAGGTCGTCATGCCGCCGTCCGAGCCCTTCGACCGCGCCACCCAGCAGCGCCGGGCCACCCGCGCGGAGAAGGAGCTGGGCACGCTCGGGAAGGTCAACCCGCTCGCGCTGGAGGAGTACGCGGCCCTCGAGGAGCGCTACCGCTTCCTGTCGACGCAGCTCGAGGACGTCAAGAACAGCCGCCGCGACCTCCTCGAGGTCGTCTCCCAGGTCGACGCCACGATCCTCGACGTCTTCGCGGGCGCGTTCGCCGACGTCGCCCGCGAGTTCGAGGCCGTGTTCCCGGTGCTGTTCCCGGGAGGCGACGGCCGACTCGTGCTGACCGACCCGGACGACCTTCTGGCCACCGGCGTCGAGGTCGAGGCCCGCCCGCCCGGCAAGAAGGTCAAGCGGCTCTCGCTGCTCTCCGGCGGGGAGAAGTCCCTGACGGCGGTCGCGATGCTCGTCGCGATCTTCCGCGCCCGGCCGTCGCCGTTCTACGTGCTCGACGAGGTCGAGGCCGCGCTCGACGACGCCAACCTCCGCCGGCTCATCGGCCTGCTCGCCGACCTGCGCCGCAGCTCCCAGCTGGTGATCATCACGCACCAGAAGCCGACGATGGAGATCGCCGACGCGCTGTACGGCGTGAGCATGCGCGGCGACGGCATCACCGCGGTCATCTCGCAGCGCCTGCGCGGGGCCGACGCCCCCGGCCCGTTCGCGGAGACTCCCACCTCGACCTGACCACGTTCCGTGCCTCAAGGTTGCACTGCGTAGTCGAAGACGCCCGGTTCGGGCGAGCGGGACGACGCCCCCGTGGGCTCCCCGCGGGCGCGAGGCGCCTCTACCGTGCTGGTCAGAGGGCTGACGACGGGGGGCGGACATGACGGCGGTGCGACACGGTCCAGCTCACCCGGCCCACGCCGCCCCCGCCGGCGCCCCGGTGTTGTCGCCCGTCCCCCGGACCGTGCCGGACGGGCCCAGCACCGGCCGGCACGCCCGTGTCGGGTCCGGCGTCCCGTCCGGTCCGCTCGTGCGCCTGCGGACGGTCGTCCCCGCGCCCGAGCCGTCGCCGGAGCCCAGCGGTCGACTGGTGATCGACAGCTCGTACTGCCGCCTGAGCCCGCACCTCGGCGCCCGCAAGGTGGCGGTGAGCGTCGACGGCCTGCCCTGGCGGTTCGCCTGGGGCCGCACCCCGATCGACCTGCCGGCGGGCCGCCACCTCGTGGAGATCGAGGTCGAGGGCGGGCGGAACGGCTGGGGCCACGTCGCCGACGCCGTGCCGGTCGCCGCAGGCCACACCGTCGAGGTGTTCTACCGCGCGCCCGCGCTGCCGCGGCTCGCCGGCTCGCTCGGCCCGGCCCGCCAGCGCACCGCCGGCTTCCCCGTGTGCGTGGCGCTCCTCGCCCTCGGGGGTCTGGCGGTGCTCGCGCTGCTCGTCGCCGCGCTCGTCCTGCTCGTCGGCTGACCGCGCCGCGGGGAGTTGCGGTCGGCTGGTCCCGTGCTGGAGATGCTTCGGTTCTCGAAGCGTTGTGAGCGCCGAGGACGCCCTGCCGGGTCGGTGCCGCGGCCCGGTGATGCCGTGCTGGCGATGCTTCGGTTCTCGAAGCGTCCTCAGCGAGGGGGACGACCTCGGGTCAGGGTGACCCGGTGGCGCGCTGCCACCACGCCCGGCTGGGAGACTGAGCAGCGTGTCGTTCCGGAGCTCGCCGCTGACCTCCCTGCCCGACCCGACCTCGCCCGACCCGGTGTCGCACGCGGTGCTCGCGGCCGGGACCGGGACCCTGCCGCCGGGCGTGCTCGCCGCGATCGTGGCCGCGGCCGTGATCGTGCTCCTGCTCATCGTCCTGGGCATCGGCCTCTACCTGCGCCGACGCCGGCGGGTCTCCCTCGCCGAGCAGGAGGAGGAGGCCGCCAAGCCGAGCAAGGGCACCTACCAGGCCGGCGGCGGGTTCAACTTCAGCGCGGGCAGCGGCACGTCCACCCTCGCCCCGCCCCGTCCTGAACCGACGCCCGAGCCGACGCCCGAGCCGACGCCCGAGCCGACCCCCGAGCCGACCCCCGAGCCGACGCCGGAACCCGCCGATCCCGGGCAACGCCTCGACACCGCGGGCCCCCAGGCCACGGCGCCGGAGGCCGCTCCGGACCTCGACACGGACACCGAGACCGGCACCGACACCGGCTCGACGGGCCCGGGTGTCACCGTCGAGCCCGGCGTCGCCGGTCCGCAGGCCACCGCACCCCCGGAGGCCGCCGAGGCCGAGGCCGCCCAGCCGGAGACCGTCGAGCCCGAGACCGTCGGGCCCGTGGCCACCGACGCCGCCACCGAGCCCACGACCATCGAGCCCACGACCACCGAGCCCGAGACGGTGGAGTCGGCGATCGCCGGGCCGACCACCACCGCGGACACCACCGAGACCATCGCGCCACCCACCGGCGCGACCGTCGCCCCGGCGGCGCCGACCGAGGAGATCCCGTCGGCCGAGGGCCGGCTGGAGCGCCTGCGCGGGCGGCTGGGCCGGTCGCGCTCGACGCTCGGGCAGGGCCTGCTCGGTCTGCTCGGTGCGGGCGACCTGGACGAGGACTCGTGGGAGGAGGTCGAGGACACGCTGCTCATGGCCGACCTCGGCTCGTCGACCACGCAGGAGATCGTCGCCAAGCTGCGGGAGCGCATCGCGTCGCGCGGGGTCCGGACCCCCGACCAGGCCCGCGAGCTGCTCCGCGAGGTCCTCATCGAGTCCCTGGGCCCGGACATGGAGCGCTCGGTGCGCGCGCTCTCCCACGACGGGCGGCCCGCCGTGGTGCTCGTGGCCGGGGTCAACGGCACCGGGAAGACCACGACGACCGGCAAGCTCGCCCGGGTCCTCGTCGGCAGCGGGCACGTCGTGCTCCTCGGCGCCGCCGACACGTTCCGCGCCGCCGCGGCCGAGCAGCTCGCGACCTGGGGCGAGCGCGCCGGTGCCGAGACCGTGCGCGGCAAGGAGGGCGCCGACCCCGCCAGTGTCGCCTTCGACGCCGTCAAGCGCGGCACCGACTCCGGGGTCGACGCCGTCCTGCTGGACACCGCCGGCCGCCTGCACACCAAGACCGGGCTGATGGACGAGCTGGGCAAGGTCAAGCGGGTCGTGGAGCGCCAGGCCGAGGTCGACGAGGTCCTGCTCGTCCTCGACGCGACCACCGGCCAGAACGGGCTGACCCAGGCGCGGGTGTTCGGCGAGGTCGTCGACGTCACCGGCGTGGTGCTGACCAAGCTCGACGGCACGGCCAAGGGCGGCATCGTGTTCCAGGTGCAGCGTGAGCTGGGCGTCCCGGTCAAGCTCGTCGGCCTGGGCGAGGGCCCGGACGACCTCGCGCCCTTCGAGCCCGAGGCGTTCGTGGACGCGCTCCTGCGCTGACGGTCCCCGCCCTTAACCTCCGCGGGCATGACCGGCATCGCACGCCTGCAGCTGACCGTCCTCGACACCCCCGAGCCGATGGCGCTCGCGCGCTTCTACTCGCGGCTCGTGGGGCTCCCCGTCGCCGAGTCCGAGACCGACCACGACTGGGTGGAGCTCGACGGCGGCGGCGGGCCGTCCCTCGCCTTCCAGCTCGCGCCGGCCAAGAGGGCCCCGGCGTGGCCGGAGGAGGGCGCGCTCCAGTCCCACCTCGACCTCGAGGTCGACGATCTCGACGCTGGCGAGGCGGCCGTGCTGGAGGCGGGCGCGACGAAGCACGAGCACCAGCCGGGGGAATCGTTCCGGGTGTTCCTCGACCCCGACGGCAACCCGTTCTGCCTCGTCCGGAGCGCTGGATAGCCCGGTCGGACGGCCTGATCGCTCAGCGTCATGACCCAGGTCTCACCGCCACCCGTCACGTCCGGTCGGGAAACATGAACGTCACATCGAACGGACCCGTGTTAACTGCGGTGAAACGGAACGCGCCGCTGCGCGAAACACGCGCTCTTCATTCTCGCTCTTCGAAACCGGTCTCACCGCGACGAAGGGAATCTGCTGACCGTGGAACTCGACAGCGGAACGATCGCCTGGATGTTGACCAGCACGGCGCTGGTCCTGCTCATGACGCCGGGCCTGGCGCTGTTCTACGGCGGCCAGGCTCGCTCGAAGAGCGTCCTCAACATGATGATGATGGTGTTCAGCACGACCGCCACCGTGGGCGTGCTGTGGGTCATCTTCGGCTACTCGATGTCGTTCGGCGACGACGTGGGTGGCGGCCTGCTCGGCAACCCCGGCCAGTACTTCATGCTCTCGAGCCTGCTGTCCGAGACGGTGCAGACCGACGGCCTGCCGGACATCGCCTTCGTGGCCTTCCAGGCCATGTTCGCGATCCTGACGGTCGGCCTCATCGCCGGCGCGGCCGCGGACCGCATGAAGTTCAACTCGTGGATGGTCTTCTCCATCCTCTGGGCTACGCTGGTCTACTTCCCGGTCGCGCACTGGGTGTTCGACCTCGACGCCGGCTGGATCGCCAACGGCATCGGCGCGGTGGACTTCGCCGGTGGGACGGCCGTCCACATCAACGCCGGTACCGCCGCCCTGGTGCTCTGCATCGTGCTGGGCCGTCGTCGTGGCTGGCCGCGTGAGGCCATGCGTCCGCACAACCTGACGATGGTCATGCTCGGCGCCGGTCTGCTGTGGTTCGGCTGGTTCGGCTTCAACGCCGGCTCGGCCGCCGTGGCGAACTACTCCGCCGCCTACGCGTTCCTGAACACCGTGGTCGCCACCTGCACCGCCATCTGCGGCTGGCTGATCATCGAGCAGATCCGCGACGGCAAGGCCACCTCGCTCGGCGCCGCCTCGGGCATCGTCGCCGGCCTCGTCGCCATCACCCCGGCCTGTGCCGCGGTGACCCCGCTCGGCGCCATGGCCATCGGCTTCATCGCCGGCATCGGCTGCGCCTACGCCGTCGGCCTGAAGTACAAGCTGGGCTTCGACGACTCCTTCGACGTCGTGGGCGTCCACCTCGTCGGTGGTCTGCTCGGCACGCTGCTCATCGGCTTCTTCGCCTGGGACGGCTCCCCGGCCGCGGCCGCGGGCGTCTTCTACGGCGGGGGCTTCGGCCAGCTCGGCATCCAGGCCATCGCCGCGGTCGCCGTGATCGCCTACTCGGGCATCGTCACCGCGATCATCGCCCTGATCATCAAGGCGGTCATGGGCCTGCGCGTCGAGGACGACAGTGAGGCCACGGGCGTCGACGAGGGCGAGCACGCCGAGTCGGGCTACGACTTCTCGAGCCTGCGCAGCGGTGGCACCTTCGGGTCGTCGCACTCCACACTGTCCGCCCCGACGCAGGTCACCGCGACTGCCGGTAAGGAGGGCTGAACGAGATGAAGATGGTGACGGCGATCATCAAGCCGTTCGTGCTGGAGGACGTCAAGGGAGCCCTCGAGCAGCTGGGGGTCCTGGGAATGACCGTCAGCGAGGTCCAGGGCTACGGCCGCCAGAAGGGCCACACCGAGGTCTACCGGGGTGCCGAGTACTCCGTGGACTTCGTCCCGAAGGTCCGCATCGAGGTCGTCACCGACGACACCGCCGCGGAGAAGGTCGTCGACGCGATCGCCGAGACCGCCCGCACCGGCAAGATCGGTGACGGGAAGGTCTGGGTGACCCCGGTCGAGACCGTGGTGCGCGTGCGCACCGGCGAGCGCGGGGCCGACGCCCTGTAACCGCTGGACGACGACGGCGCCGGGCCCCCTCCACGGGGACCCGGCGCCGTCGTCACCCGCGTGCTCGGTGGGACCCGCCCGTTTCCCGGTGCGGGGCACGAACGGAGGCCGCCGTCGAGCGCGCCGGAGAGGACGTGGGGGCGGATGGCGACGGACGCGCAGCGGAGCGGGACCGGACCCTCGGGCACCGACATCGGCACCCCGAGCGGCCACGGCGACGCCTCGGACCTGCTCCGGGCGCGGGACGCGCTGCTCGATCCGCCGCCGGGGGCGCGGCGCCTGGGACCGAGCGCGCTGCGTGAGGCCTTCGTGGAACTGCACGACTTCTGGCTCTCCTCGCGCGCCGCATCGGTGGGCGTGGGGGAGGGCTCCGCACTCGTGGCGGTCGGTGCCCTCGGGCGCCGGGAGCTCGCGCCGCACTCCGATCTCGACCTCGTGCTCGTGCACGACGGGCGCAGCCGGCGGGGCGACAAGGAGCGCATCTCCCGCGTCGCGGACGCGCTCTGGTACCCGCTGTGGGACGCCGGGATCGGGCTGGACCACTCGGTGCGCACGGTGGGCGAGGCCATCGAGGTCGCCACCACCGACCTGCGGGTGGCACTGGGCCTGCTCGAGGTCCGCCACCTCGCCGGCGACCCGGACCTCGCCGAGCGCCTGGCCGCCACGGCCCGCCAGGCGTGGCGCGCGGGCATCCGGAACCGCTTCGACGACCTCGTCGCCACCACCGCGACGCGCTGGGAGCGCTCGGGCGAGGTCGCGCACCGCATCGAGCCCGACCTCAAGAACGGCCACGGGGGTCTGCGCGACATCCAGCTGCTCGACGCGCTCTCCGCGGCGCAGCTGGTGGACCGGCCCACCGTCGACGTCCAGGACGCCCGGCGGCTGATGCTCGACCTGCGCGTGGAGCTGCACCGCCGCGCCGGCCGGGCGCGCGACGTGATGCAGGCGGAGGACGCCCACGAGGTCGTGGCGGCCGCCGCGGGGGATCTCGGCGTCACCGACCGCTTCGACCTCGCGCGCGCCCTGTCCGGGGCGGCGCGCACGGTCGTCTTCGCCACGGACACCGCCCTGCGCTCGGCGCGCTCCGCCCTGCCGCGCCGGGGTCTGGCCGCGCTGCGCCGCCCGCCGGCGCGCCGGCCGCTCGACGACGGGGTGGTCGAGCACGCGGGCGAGGTCGTCCTCGCCCGCGACGCGCAGGTCTCGCGCGACCCGGCCCTGGTGCTGCGCCTCGCCGCGACGGCGGCGCGCACCCAGCTGCCGATCGCCGCGGGCACCCTGCACCGCCTCGCGGACGCCGCGCCGGAGCTGCGCGAGCCGTGGCCGCGCGCCGCGCTGAGCGAGCTCCTGGCCCTGCTCGGCGCGGGCGAGGGCACCGTCGACGTCATCGAGGCCCTGGACCGCACCGGCCTGTGGGGCCGGCTGTTCCCCGAGTGGGGTGCGGTGCGGGACCTGCCCCCGCGGGACCGCTCGCACGTCTGGACCGTCGACCGCCACCTCGTCGAGGTCACCCGACGCGCCGCGGAGCTGACGACGCAGGTCTCGCGTCCCGACCTCCTGCTGCTCGGCGCGCTGGTGCACGACATCGGCAAGGGCCGCGACGAGGACCACTCCGAGGTCGGCGAGCGCCTCGCCCGCCACATCGGGCGGCGCCTCGGCCTCTGGCCCGCGGACGTGGACACGCTCGCCGCGATGGTGCGCCACCACCTGCTGCTGCCGCACACCGCGTCGCGCCGCGACCCGGAGGACCCGGCGACCGTCGAGCGCGTCGTGGAGACCCTCGGCGCCGACCCGGTCCTGCTCGAGCTGCTGCACGCCCTCGCGGAGGCCGACTCGCTCGGCACCGGGCCGGGGGTCTGGACGTCGTGGCGGGCGACGCTGATGGGCGACCTGGTGCGCCGCTGCCGTGTCGTCATGTCCGGGGGACCGGTACCCGGGCCGTCGCCGCTGTCCGACGAGGCGATCGCCCTGGCCCACGCCGTGTCCGAGAGCGGGCGCCCGGAGGTCTCGATCTCCGGGGAGGGTGACCTGACGACCATCACCATGACCGTCGCCGCGCCCGACCGACCGGGCCTGCTCTCGCGCGCCGCCGGCGTGCTGGCGCTGCACTCCCTGCAGGTGCACACCGCCGACCTCGGGGAGCACGACGGGGTCGCGGTCGACGCGTTCACCGTCTCGCCGCGCTTCGGGCGCCTGCCGGAGGCGTCGCTGCTGCGCGAGGACCTCGTCCGCGTGCTGCGCGGCTCGCTCGACCTGCCCGCCCGCCTCGAGGCCAAGGAGCGCGACTACGACCGGCCGGGCCCCGCGCCCGCGCCGAGCCGGGTCGTGTGGTTCGACGACGAGGCGACGGGGGCGGTGGTGCTCGAGCTGCGCACCAGCGACCGCATCGGCCTGCTCCACCGCGTGGCCGCGGTGCTCGAGGAGCAGGAGCTCGACGTCCGGTGGGCGCGGGTGTCGACGCTGGGCACCTCGGTGCTCGACGCGTTCTGCCTCGAGACCGCGGAGCACCAGGGCCTCGACACGGAGCGTCGCCGCAAGGTCGAGGAGGTCGTGCTGGCCGCCGCCGCGACCGGGCCCTCCACCCGGCCCTCGACCCCCGTGCCGCCCGCGGGCTGAGCCCGGGATCGGCTGGCAGCGGTCGGACCGTCGCGGGCCGCCGGTTAGGGTTGTGAGGAGGACGCCGGGTCGCACAACGGGCCGCGGCGCGCGATTCCGGGAGTGGGTCCAACCGTGTTCGACACCCTGTCCGACCGTCTCACGTCGGTCCTGTCCGACCTGCGCGGCAAGGGCCGGCTCTCCGAGAACGACATCGACACCACGTCGCGCGAGATCCGCATCGCGCTGCTCGAGGCCGACGTCGCGCTGCCGGTGGTGCGCGCGTTCGTCCGGAAGGTCAAGGAGCGGGCCCTCGGCGCCGAGGTCTCCGAGGCGCTGAACCCCGCCCAGCAGGTCGTCAAGATCGTCAACGAGGAGCTCGTCGGCATCCTCGGCGGGGAGACCCGCCGGCTGCGCTTCGCCAAGAACCCGCCGACGGTGATCATGCTCGCCGGCCTGCAGGGCTCCGGTAAGACGACGCTCGCGGGCAAGCTCGCGCACTGGCTCAAGGGCCAGGGTCACACACCGATGCTCGCGGCCTGCGACCTCCAGCGCCCGAACGCGGTGAACCAGCTCCAGATCGTCGGCGAGCGCGCCGGCGTCGAGGTGTTCGCCCCCGAACCGGGCAACGGCGTCGGCGACCCCGTGGACGTCGCCCGCCGGGCCGTCGCCGACGCGAAGAGCCGCCAGTACGACGTGCTCGTCGTCGACACCGCGGGCCGCCTCGGCGTCGACGAGGAGCTGATGCGCCAGGCCGCGGACATCCGCGACGCCGTCACCCCGGACGAGATCCTGTTCGTCCTCGACGCGATGGTCGGTCAGGACGCGGTCACCACCGCCGAGTCGTTCCGCGACGGGGTCGGCTTCTCCGGCGTCGTGCTCACCAAGCTCGACGGCGACGCCCGTGGTGGCGCCGCGCTCTCGGTCCGCGAGGTCACCGGCCAGCCGATCCTCTTCGCCTCCAACGGCGAGAAGCTCGACGAGTTCGACGTCTTCCACCCCGACCGGATGGCGTCGCGCATCCTCGGCATGGGCGACGTGCTCACCCTCATCGAGCAGGCCGAGCAGGCCTTCGAGGAGGGCCAGGCCGAGGCCGCCGCCGCGAAGATGGGCTCCGGCGAGCTGACCCTCGAGGACTTCCTCGAGCAGATGATGGCCGTCCGCAAGATGGGCCCGATCGCGAACGTCCTGGGGATGCTCCCCGGCGCCGCGCAGATGAAGGACCAGCTCTCCGGGCTCGACGAGAAGCACCTCGACCGCGTCCAGGCGATCATCCGCGGCATGACCCCGGCCGAGCGGGCCGACCCGAAGATCATCAACGGGTCGCGCCGGCTGCGCATCGCGAACGGCTCGGGCGTCGGCGTCACCGACGTCAACCAGCTCGTGGAGCGGTTCTTCGAGGCCCGCAAGATGATGAAGAACATGGCCGGCCAGTTCGGCCTGCCCGGCATGGGCGGCGGCCGCAAGGGCAAGCGCCAGGCGGCGAAGGCGGGCAAGCAGGTCCGCAAGGGCCCGAAGTCGATGCCCGCGATCGCCGGGATCGCCTCGGAGAGCGCCGGTCAGACGGCGGATCGCGGCGAGCGCTCCCTCGGCAGCTACCAGACCCCGGGCCTCAACCAGCTCCCGCCGGCCCTCGCCGGCATGAACGAGCTCCCGGCGGGCTTCGACCCGGGCGCCCTGAGCTTCCCCGGCGCGGGCGGTGGCGAGGGCTCGCGCAGCTCGAAGAAGGGCAACAAGAAGAAGCGCAAGTAGTCAGCGCTGCTGCTCGGCGAGCCAGCGCTCCCGGCGACGGTTCGAGGCACGCGCCAGCCAGGCGTCCTGGACGATCTCGGTGAGCTCGTCGCGCGAGAGCCGTGGCAGGTCCACCGCGCGCAGCAGCACCGAGAGGTGCCCGTCGAAGTGGGGCGTGGTGAAGAACGGGCTGGACGGGTCGCGCACGAGGGCGTCCTTGTCCTCCTCCGACTCGACCCAGAACATGATCACGTCGGTGTACCTCTCGCCGGTCACGGGGTCGGCGGCGTCGGGGCGGGGCGTCCGGAAGAACACGAACGACTTCCCGCCGACCTGGTAGACGGCGTTGCCCTTCGGCCCCTCGACCACGGTCACGTGGGGCATGCCCAGCGCCAGGGCGTGCACGTCGTCGACGCCGGGGGAGTCGCTCACGGGCGGCACGACACCTCCTCGTCAGGGACCGACGTCGGGTCCATGGTGCCCAGTACCCTGCCCGGCATGTCGTCGCCGACCTCTCCGGGACCCCTGCACCTGCGCGGCGTGCTGCTCGACGGCACCGCCGAGGGTGAGCGGGTCGGCGAGCTGTGGGTCACCGCCGAGGGCCGGATCAGCCTCGACCCGGTGCCCGACGCGCCGACGGTGGCCGACGGGGCCTGGATCCTGCCGGGTCTCGTCGACGCCCACTGCCACGTCGGCATCGGGCCCGACGGCCCCGTCGACCTCGAGGAGGCCCGCGCGCAGGGGCACACCGACGCCGCGTCCGGGGCGCTGCTCCTGCGCGACTGCGGCACCCCGGTGGACACCCGCCCGCTGGACGACGACCCGCGGATGCCCGAGATCGTCCGGGCCGGCCGCCACCTCGCCCGGCCCAAGCGCTACATCCGTGGCCTGCCGATCGAGGCGGACTCCCCGGAGGAGCTGCCGGCGCTGGTCGCCGAGCAGGCCCGCTCCAACCCGTGGGTGAAGCTCGTCGGCGACTGGATCGAGCGCGAGGAGGGCGACCTCGCCCCGCTGTGGCCCGAGGACGTCCTGAAGGCGGCCATGGACGCCGCGCACGCCGAGGGTGCGCGGGTCACGGCCCACGTGTTCGGGGAGGACGCGCTGCCCGGGCTGATCGGGGCGGGCATCGACGGCATCGAGCACGGCACCGGGCTCACCGACACCACGATCGCGATGATGGTCGAGCGCGGGACGGTGCTGGTCCCGACGCTGATCAACGTCGAGAACTTCCCGGCCTTCGCCGACGCGGCCGGCGAGAAGTTCCCGCGCTACGGCACCCACATGCGCGAGCTGCACGCCCGCGCCTCGGCCACCGTCGCGTCGGCGATCGAGGCCGGCGTGCCGGTCTTCGCCGGCACCGACGCCGGCGGCGGGATCGTGCACGGCCGCATCGTCGACGAGATCGCGGCCCTCGCGAAGGTGGGTCTCGGTCCCGCCCGCGCGCTCGAGGCGGCCTGCGGCGCCGCGCGCGACTGGCTGCGTCGTCCGGGCCTCGTGGACGGAGCGCCGGCCGACCTCGTCGTCGTCGACCGCGACCCGCGCGCCGACACCGACGCCCTCCGCACCCCGTCCCTGGTGCTGCGGGCCGGGGTCCGGCTGTCCTGACTCAGACGCGTCCGGGCAGTCGGCGGGACAGCAGGATCGCGACGACGAGGACGCCGCCGACGACGAGCAGCGCGTCGGAGAACGCCCCGCCCGCGCCGTCGTGCAGCGGGTTCCACGAGCCGCTCCCGGCGCTGGTGCGGGCCGCGAGCACCGTGCCCAGCACCGCGGCGCCCGTCCCGCCGCCGAGGAAGAACGCGCCCTGGTAGAGGCCGAGGCCGACGCCCGCGTGCTCGGTGGGCACGGCGGCGGCCACGGCGTTGATCAGCGGCGACGTGATCGACGCGAGGCCGACCCCGAGCGCGAACGTCACCCCGGACAGCACCACGGCCGACCCGCCGGCCGCCGTCGAGAGCGTCAGCGCGGCCGCGGCGAGGATCCCCAGGCCGATGCCCACCAGCCGGCGCGGGCCGAGGCGGTCGGAGAGCCGCCCGGCGGGCGAGGAGAGCAGGGCGACGGCGAGCGCTCCAGGAAGCAGCACGAGGCCGACCTGCCCGACCCCGAGCCCGTTGACCGTCGCGACGAGCAGCGGCACCAGCAGGATCGTGCCGAGGTAGCCGAACATCCCGAGGAACCCGACGCCCACGGCGTTGACGAACGGACCGTGGGTGAGCAGGGCCGGCGGTACGAACGGCCGCGGGGTGCGGCGGATGCGGACGACGAACCCGGCCGCGAGCAGCACGGCCGCGAGCGCCGCGCCCCAGGACGACGCCGCGCCGAAGCCCACCTGCTGGCCGCGGGTGAGCCCGAAGAGCCCCAGGCCCACGGCCGCCCCGAGCAGGACGCCGCCGATCAGGTCGATCTGGCGCCACGTGGCGTCGGCGTCCGGACGCCCGTCGGGCAGCACACGCGGTGCGAGGAACAGCAGCGGCGTGATCAGCAGCGCGGCACCGAGGAACGGCCACCGCCACCCGGCGACCTCGGCGACGAACCCCGCGAGCGGCGGGCCGAGCGCCTGCCCGGCACCGACACCGGTGCCGACGATCCCGAAGCCGAACCCGCGGCGTCCCGGCGGCAGCGCCCGGGCGATGGCCACCGAGCCCAGCGCCGGCACCGCCGCGCTGCCCCCGCCCTGCAGGACACGGCCGACGAGGTGCCAGCCGATGTCGGGCGCGAGCCCGGCGAGCAGCGAGCCGGCGATGAACACCGCGAGCCCGAACGCGAAGACCCGGCGGACCCCGAAGACGTCGGCGACCCGGCCGTAGAGCGGCGTCGTCACCGCGAACGTCAGCGAGAACGCCGTGACGACCCAGGCGAGGCCGCCGGGCGAGGCCACGAAGTCCCGGCCGATCTCGGGCACCAGGACGAGCACCATGCTGTTGGCGAGCACGGCGACGGTGACCGAGACCAGCAGCACCCCGAGCAGCAGGCCGACGCGGACCGGCGGGTCCTCCCCCTCGGGTGGGGAGGGCTCGACCGTCGCGGGCCGTTGGTCGGTCATGGGCACAGCCTGCGCCCTCGATCACGCTCCAGGTCAAGGGACCGTCCGTCCTAGGCTGCGGGGTGTGAGCGCAGCGTCGGAAGTCAGCCTCGACCTCAACGCCGACCTCGCCGAGGGCTTCGGGATCTGGTCGCTGACCGACGACGACGCCCTGCTCGACGTCGTGACCTCGGCGAACGTGGCCTGCGGGTTCCACGCCGGCGACCCCGCGACCATGCGCCGGGTCTGCGCCCGGGCGGTGGAGCGGGGCGTGGTGATCGGCGCCCAGGTCTCCTACCGCGACCTCGCGGGCTTCGGGCGCCGCTTCGTCGACGCCGACCCCGCGGAGCTGACCGCCGACCTGCTCTACCAGGTCGGCGCGCTGCGGGAGTTCGCCCGCGTCGCCGGCGGCGAGGTCGCCTACCTCAAGCCGCACGGCGCGCTCTACAACGCCGTCGTGCACCACGACGCCCAGGCCCGTGCCGTCGTCGAGGCGGCGCGGCAGGCCGGCCTGCCGGTGCTCGGCCTGCCCGGGTCGGGGCTGCTCGCTCGGGCGGAGGAGGCGGGCCTGGCCACGCACGCCGAGGCGTTCGGCGACCGCGGCTACACCCCGGAGGGCACGCTGGTGCCCCGCTCCGAGCCCGGCGCACTGCTGCCCGACACCGACGCCGTCGTCGAGCGCGCCCGGCGCCTGGCCGCCGACGGGGTGATCGTCGCCGTCGACGGCACCGAGCTGCCGACGGCGGCGGCGTCCCTGTGCCTGCACGGCGACAGCCCCGGCGCCGTCGCCTCGGCCCGCCGCGTCGCCGACGCCCTGCGCGCGGCCGGGGTCACCCTCACGCCGTTCGCCTGAGTGGCCGTCTGGCACAATTCACGGGTCACCGTGGCCGCCTCGCGCAGGCGGTCACTTCTTCGCACGAGCGGGCACGCCGTCCCCGAGGTCCCCACCCCGGCCGGGCGGCCCCGAGCACCACCGACCGAGGAGCACTCAGAGCAGTGGCTGTCAAGATCAAGCTGGCCCGCATGGGCAAGATCCGCGAGCCCCACTACCGCATCGTGGTCGCGGACGCCAAGAACCGCCGGGACGGTCGCGTCATCGAGCAGATCGGTGAGTACCACCCGAAGAGCGAGCCGAGCGACATCAAGATCAACTCTGAGCGCGCGCAGTACTGGCTCGGGGTCGGCGCCATCCCCACCGAGCCGGTGCACAGCCTGCTGAAGGTCACCGGCGACTGGCAGAAGTTCAAGGGCCTCCCCGGCGCCGAGGGCAAGCTGAAGCCGCAGCCGCAGAAGGTCGACAAGCAGGCCCGCTTCAACGAGGAGCTGGCCAAGGTTTCCGGCTCCGCGGAGTGAGCGAGCTCGCCGAGGCGCTCGAGCACCTCGTGCGCGGGATCGTCGCCCACCCCGATGACGTCGCCGTCGACCTCGTCACCAACCGCCGCGGCCGCACCCTCGAGGTCCGGGTCCACCCCGACGACCTCGGCAAGGTGATCGGCCGCAACGGCCGGACCGCCACCGCGCTGCGCACCGTCGTGAGTGGCATCGGTGGCCGTGGTGTGCGGGTCGACGTGGTCGACACCGATCGCTGACGCGCCGACGATGAAGGACGCCGCGTCCGACGACCGCGTCGTCGGCCGGGTCGTCAAGGCCCACGGCCTGCGCGGCGAGCTCGTCATCGAGCCCCGCACCGATCACGTCGACGCCCGGTTCACCCCCGGCGTCGTGCTCTCGGTGCGGGGCCGACGTGTGTCCGGGGCCGGGCAGCTGACGGTGATCGCCGCCCGCCGCCACGGGGAACGGCTGCTGGTCACGGTCGAGGAGGTCAACGACCGCGACACCGCCGAGGCCCTGCGGACCGCGGAGCTCACCGCGCCGCCGCTGGACGAGGAGCCCGACGACCCCGACGAGTTCCACGACCACCAGCTCGAGGGCCTCGCCGTGGTGCTCGCCGACGACACGCCCGTCGGCACCGTCACCGACGTGCTCCACGGCGCGGGCGGCGAGCTGCTCGCCGTCCGGCGCCCCGAGGGCGGCGAGGTGCTGATCCCGTTCGTCGCCGCGATCGTCACCCGGGTCGACGTGCCGGGCGGGCGGCTCGTCCTCGATCCGCCCGAGGGTCTGCTCGAGGACTGAGCTGCACGACCGGGGGAGGCTCACTCCTCCTCGGTCGGCACGCCGACCGCGAGCACGCCCGGGAGCTCGGAGAGCTCGCCGGACAGCGGCGCGAGTGAGCCCCGCCCCGCGAGCGACAGGGTCACCGAGGCGACGCGGGTGGTGCCGTCGACGCCGTCGGTGGAGTCCTCGCGGTCGACGTGCATCCCCGCCACCGAGAACCCCCGCTCGGTGCAGATCGACAGCACCGCGCGCAGCACTCCGCGCCCGTCGGCGTAGGAGAGGTGCAGGTCGCGGGGCACGGTCGACGAGCGCGTGATCAGCCGCGCCAGGGGCCGGTAGCCGCGGGTCACGAGGTAGTGCACGGCCGTGCCCGCCACCGCGAGCAGCGGCAGGCCCGCGCCGCACGCGGTGCCCACCGCGGCCGCCGCCCAGACCGTGGCCGCCGTCGTCAGGCCGCGGACCGCGTCGCGGCGCACGAAGATCAGGCCGCCGCCGATGAACCCGATCCCGGAGACGATCTGGGCCGCGACCCGCGAGGGGTCCAGGTCGATGTCGGGGGAGGAGAGCAGGTCGTCGAAGCCGTACTTCGAGATCAGCATGAAGGCGGCCGACCCGACCCCGACCAGCGTGTGCGTGCGCAGCCCGGCGCTCTTCGCCGCCAGCTCGCGCTCCAGGCCGATGAGCGTGCAGAGCACGACCGCCAGCCCCAGTGGCGCGAGCAGGCGCCACTGGTCGGGATACGACAGGAACTGCTCCACCCCTCGGGACCCCCTTCGCGACCGGCAGGGGCAGGATCGTGCCCGATGCGCATCGACGTCGTCACGATCTTCCCGGGCTACCTCGCCCCGCTCGACGAGGCGCTCGTCGGTCGGGCGCGCCGTGCGGGCCGTCTCGACGTCCGGGTGCACGACCTGCGCCGGTGGGCCACGGGCGTGCACCAGGCCGTGGACGACTCCCCGTACGGCGGGGGGCCGGGGATGCTGATGACCGCGCCAGTGTGGGGGGCGGCGCTCGACGAGGTCACGACGTCCGGCTCCTCCGATGACGGCGTGCCGAGGCTGCTCGTGCCGACCCCGGCGGGCGAGCCCCTGACCCAGCGCCGCGCCGCGGGGTGGGCCTCCGAGCCGTGGCTCGTCATCGCCTGCGGGCGCTACGAGGGGATCGACGCCCGCGTGCTCACCGACGCCGCCCGGCGGATGCCCGTCGAGGAGGTCTCGCTGGGCGACTACGTGCTCGCCGGCGGCGAGGTCGCGGCCCTGGTCGTCGTCGAGGCCGTGTCCCGGCTGGTGCCCGGCGTGCTCGGCAACCCGGCGTCGGCGGAGCTCGACAGCTTCGCGGAAGGTACTGGCGGCCTCCTCGAGGCCCCCGCCTACACCCGCCCCGAGACGTGGCGCGACCTGCCGATCCCGCCGGTGCTGCGCAGCGGCGACCACGGCGCCGTGGCCCGGTGGCGCCGCGACCGCTCTCTCGAGCGCACGGCGGCGACGCGGCCCGATCTGCTCGACGCGCTGCTGGCCCGCGACGGGGCCGCGGCGTTCGACGCGCGGGATCGCGAGGTCCTGACGGCCTGCGGCTACGACCCGGTCCACGGCGCGCGACCAGCGGCATGGCAGACTGGGGAGGTTGCCACGGACGGCGCACGACCTGATCGAGGTCGGTGAGTCGCCGGCCGTCGGCCCGAGAAACCGATCCACCTCGGCTGCACGGACACCCGCCCCACGGGGTCCGGCGCCGGCCTGTGAGACGACCGCGAGGACGCTGACGATGAACGCCCTGGACGAACTCGACGCCAAGTCGCTGCGCTCCGACATCCCGGACTTCCGCGCCGGGGACACCGTGAAGGTGCACGTCCGGGTCATCGAGGGTTCACGCTCTCGTGTACAGGTCTTCCAGGGTGTCGTCATCCGTCGCCACGGTGGCGGCCTGCGCGAGACGTTCACCGTCCGCAAGGTCTCCTTCGGCGTCGGTGTGGAGCGCACCTTCCCGGTGCACACCCCGAACATCGATCACATCGAGGTCGTCACCCGCGGTGACGTCCGTCGGGCGAAGCTCTACTACCTCCGTGATCTCCGGGGCAAGGCCGCGAAGATCCGTGAGAAGCGCGAGACGACGCCGGCCGGCTGAGCCGGTCGTCTCGGTCTCCTAACCTGAGTCGCGTGCGCCCCCAGGAGCCCTCCCTCCCGCCGTACCGGAACACCGGCACGGGTGGCGAGACGACCCGTGCCGGACGGCACGCCGGGCGTGACGACCCCGCCGACCACGAGGACCCGTACGGCGACGTCCCGGCGCCGCCCACGTCCTCCGGACCCGGTGTCCAGGCGCCCTACGGCTCCTCGGGGTGGAGCGGGTCGGACACCTACGCGTCCGGTCCGTCCGGCGTCCCCGGCGCTCCCTCCGGGTTCTCCGGCGCCGACGGGCTCGGTCCCCGGCCGGAGGGCTACCCCGGCTACGGCGGCAACGGGTCGTCGGTGTCCTACGGATACGGCAACTCCTCGGGCAACGGCGACGCCCTCGGCCCGCCGGTGGCGAACGGGAACGGGGCGTACGGGACCGGCACCAACGGCTCCCACGGCAACGGCTCGTTCGGCAACGGGGCCTACGGCAACGGCTCGTTCGGCACCTACGGCAACGGGTCGCACGGGGCTCCCGGTCAGGGCGCGCCCCTGCCTCCGGGGCCGGCAGGCCCCTCCTGGGGCTCGTCGCCCCCGCAGGCGCCGTACGGCACGCCGCCTCCGGACGGTCGCCCCGCCGGCCCACCCGGGCCCTCCGCGGGAGGACCGCCGCCCGCCGGCTTCGGCGCCCGCCCGGTGTCGCCGCCGCCCGGTGCGCCCCGGCCCGCGCCCGGTCCGGGCGCTCCGCCCGCGGGTGCGCCGTCCCAGGGTGCGCCGTCCCAGGGTGCGCCGTCCCAGGGTGCGCCGTCACCGAGCCCCGAGCCTGCTCCGTCCGCGCCCTCCGAGGCCGCGCCGAGCACCTCCTCGCCCTCCGACAGCGGCCTCGCGGGCGCCGACACCGGCCTCGCGGGTGCCGACGGCTTCGCCTCCCGCCCGCCCCGCCCGTCGTCGCGCGACACCGGCACCACGACGGCGACGACGGAGGTCACCCGCGGCGCCGGCGCCAGTCCCGGCCGGCACCGCCGCGCGGGCACGGGCCCCGGTCGTGACGGCGACGAGCCCGAGGACGGCGACGACGGCGCAGGCAGCGGCCCCGGCCGTCGTGCGGCGGACACCGGCGGCAAGAAGGGCAAGGGCAAGAAGCCCAAGCGCAAGGGCTCGTTCTGGCGCGAGCTGCCGCTGCTGATCGTCGTCGCGGTGGTGCTGACGTTCGTCATCCAGACCTTCCTGGCCCGCATCTACGTCATCCCGTCGGCGTCGATGGAACGCACGCTGCACGGCTGCAACGGGTGCAACAACGACCGCGTCGCCGTCGACAAGATCACCTACCGCTTCTCCGAGCCGTCGCCCGGCGACGTCGTGGTGTTCCGCGGCCCGCCGACCTGGGGCGACAACGGTGAGTCCGGGGGCGGCGGTGGCCAGCGCTCCGAGAACGTCCTCGTCCGCGGGCTGCAGAGCGGGCTCTCGTTGGTCGGGCTGGCCCCTCCGGACGAGAAGGACTTCGTCAAGCGCGTCGTCGCCACCGGCGGTCAGACCGTGGCCTGCTGCGACCCGCAGAACCGCGTCACCGTCGACGGGCAGCCGCTCGACGAGCCGTACATCTACTACCAGCCGAACCTCGGCCGCACCCAGGCCGACTTCGCGCCCGTGCAGGTGCCCCAGGGGCAGCTGTGGGTCATGGGCGACAACCGCAACAACTCGGCGGACGCCCGCGTGCACGGCCCGATCGGCGTCACCGACGTCATCGGCAAGGCCCGGGTCATCGTCCTGCCCGTCGGCCGCTGGGGCGGGGTGCCGGACACCGATCCGCAGGCGCAGGTCTCCGCCCTCGGTGCGCCGACCTGGACGTCCGGGGCTCCCCTGGCGGCCGGGGTGCTCGGCGCGATCCCGCTGGTGTGGGTGTCCCGTCGACTGCGGTCGCGCTACCGGCAGGGCGATGCCGACGATCCACCCCTCGACCCCCCGGGACGGGCGGCACCGCCCCGCCTCCCGGACCGGTGACGGCGGGGTACGACGCGGGCCGCCGACGCGCCGCGGGCGCCGGTCGCCGTCCCGCCCGCCGGCGGGTGGCCCTGCCCCCGCGCACCGGTGTGCAGCCGCCCCGCGCGATCGTCCGCCGCAGCACCGAGAGCTGGGCGCTGCAGTCGGCGCTCGAGCGTCACGGCCTGGGCCCGGTCGTCGGGGTCGACGAGGCCGGGCGTGGTGCGTGCGCCGGCCCGCTGGCGGTGGCCGCGTGCATCCTGCGTCCCGGCGACGCCCGGAAGTTCGAGGGGCTCACCGACTCGAAGCTCCTGACCCACGAGGAGCGCGAGCACTTCGCCCGGGTGATCAAGCGGCGCGCCGTCGACTGGCACGTCGTGCTCATCGACCCGCCGGAGGTGGATCGACGGGGCGTCCACGTCGCCAACATCGACGGGATGCGCCGGGCCGTCGCCCGGCTCGAGACCCGGCCCGGCTACGTGCTGACCGACGGCTTCCCCGTGTCCGGCTTCGGCGTGCCCGCGCTCGCCGTGCCCAAGGGTGACCTCGCGGCCGCGTGCGTGGCGGCGGCCTCGGTCCTGGCCAAGGTGACGCGGGACCGGCTGATGGCCGACCTCCACGAGCGCCGTCCGGAGTACCGCTTCGACCTGCACAAGGGTTACTGCACGCCGACGCACAGCGCAGCGCTGGCAGAGCACGGGCCCAGCGAGGACCACCGGTTCAGCTTCGTCAACGTCGCTGCCGCGGCGCGCGGCCGGAGCCCGGGCGGACTCCCGGCCGGCGTGCGACACAATGGGGCCGTGACCGTGGACGAGGCGTCCGCCGAGAACGGGGAGGCCGACGAGCTCGTGGAGTTCGACAACGGGCCGGGCGGGCTCGACGAGACGGACGTCGTGGACGAGGCCATGCCGGAGGGGGGAGAGCCGCGATGAGCGCAGAGGATCTCGAGAAGTACGAGACCGACATGGAGCTCTCGCTCTACCGCGAGTACCGCGACATCGTCGCGCAGTTCTCGTACGTCGTGGAGACCGAGCGCCGCTTCTACCTGGCGAACACGGTCGACGTCGCGGTGCGCAACGCCGACGGCGAGGTGTACTTCGAGGTCACGATGTCCGACGCCTGGGTCTGGGACATGTACCGGCCCGCGCGCTTCGTCAAGAACGTGCGCGTCGTGACGTTCAAGGACGTCAACGTCGAGGAGCTGGAGAAGCCTGACCTCCGCCTCGACGAGGGGCCGTTCAGCGGCTGACGCTGCTCCGCCCGGGCGCTGACCGGCCTCAGCACCGCAACGCCCCGTCCACACCCCCGCCGCTCGTCCCCGGGCGCGACGCCGAGGCTCCCGCCCGGACGGTCGCGCCCCGCACCCTCGATCCCGCCGCCGGAGCGCCCGGACGGTGTGGACGAGGGAGCCGCCATGGCCACCACGCGCGGGAGACCGGACCGGGAGACGCTGGGGCGGCGCGGGGAGGACCTCGCGGCCGACCACCTCGCGGCCCGCGGGCTGATCGTGCTCGACCGCAACTGGCGCTGCCGCGAGGGCGAGCTCGACCTCGTCGCCGCGGCGGGTGACCACCTCGTCGTCGCCGAGGTGAAGACGCGCTCGGGCACGGGCTACGGCACGGCCGAGGCGGTCACGCACGCCAAGGCGGCCCGCATCCGGCGCCTCGCGCAGCGCTGGCTGGCCGAGAGGCACGCCGCCGGCGGCTCCGGGTTCGTCGAGGTGCGCTTCGACGTCGTCGCGGTGCTCCTGGCCCCGGGCGCGGCCCCGCAGCTCGAGCACTACGAGGGGGCGTTCTGACGTGGCGCTCGCGTGCGCGTGGTCGATCGGGCTGCGCGGGGTCGACGGCGAGGTCGTCGAGATCGAGGCCGACATCGGCCAGGGCCTGCCCGGGGTGTCGCTGGTGGGGCTGCCGGACGCGGCGCTGGCGGAGTCACGCGACCGCGTGCGGGCGGCGGTCGTGAACTCCGGGGAGACGTGGCCGGCGCGGCGCATCACGCTGGCGCTCTCCCCGGCGACGCTGCCGAAGCAGGGCAGCGGGTACGACCTGGCACTCGCCTGCTCGGTGCTCGCGGCGGCGGGCGCGGTGCCGCTCGCCCGGCTGCGCGGGGTGGTGCTGCTCGGCGAGCTGGCGCTCGACGGGCGGGTGCGCGGCGTGCGCGGGGTCCTGCCGGCCCTGCTCGCGGCCCGGCGCCTCGGGGTGGAGCGCGTGGTGGTGCCCGCGGCCGCGGCCGTCGAGGCGGGCCTCGTGGAGGGCCTGGAGGTGTTCGGGGCCGAGCACCTGTCCGACGTCCTGGCCTGGCTGCGCGGCGAGCACGGGACGCTGGGCGCGGTCCGGGCCGGCGCGCGTCCCCGCGGCGGCGCCCCGCCGGACGACCTCGCCGACGTCGTCGGGCAGCTCGCGGCCCGCCGGGCGGTGGAGATCGCGGCGGCCGGGGGCCACCACCTGCTGATGGTCGGTCCGCCGGGCTCGGGCAAGACGATGCTGGCGCGCCGGATGACGGGGCTCCTGCCCGACCTCGACGTGGACGCCGCACTCCAGGTGGCCGCGGTGCGCTCGCTGGCGGGGGCGCTCGATCCCCAGGAGGCCCTGCCCGCCGCGCCGCCCTTCGTCGCCCCGCACCACTCGGTGTCGTCGGCCGCCCTCGTCGGCGGGGGCAGCGGCCTGGCGCGGCCGGGCGCGGTGTCGCTGGCCCACCGCGGCGTCCTGTTCCTGGACGAGATCTACGAGTTCGCCCCGCACGTGCTGGAGATGCTGCGCACGCCGCTCGAGGACGGCGAGGTCCGTCTGGCGCGCACCGACGGCGTCGTCCGCTATCCCGCCCGCTTCCAGCTCGTGATGGCGGCCAACCCGTGCCCGTGCGCCCCGCCCCGGGACACCGACTGCACCTGCTCGAGCCTCACCAAGCGCCGCTACGTGGCGCGCCTGTCGGGTCCGATGCTCGACCGCGTCGACCTACGGGTGTCGTTGCGGGCCGTCGAGGGGCTGTCCTGGGCCGGCGGGCCCACCGAGGGGCTCGAGGAGGTCCCGGAGGACACCGCGGCCGTCCGGGCACGGGTCCTCGCGGCCCGGGCGGCGGCCCGCGAACGGTGGCGCGACGCGGGGTGGCCCACCAACGCGGAGGTGCCCGGGCCCGAGCTGCGCCGGCGCGGGCGGCTCCCGCACGACGCCACCGCGGTCCTCGAGCGCCAGCTGCGCTCCGGGGCGATGACCGCCCGCGGGGCGGACCGCGCGCTCCGGGTCGCCTGGACGATCAGCGACCTGCGCGGCGCGGCCGGGCCGGAGATGTCCGACGTGGTCGAGGCGATCGGGTTCAAGGGCTTCGTGAACGACCCCGACGGCGAGCCGGGCGGGTGGGCCGTCGCATGAGCACGACGACGGCGACGGACGCCGCGGCGGTCTCCCCGGTGCCGCCCGAGGTCATGCGGGCCCGCGCGTACCTGTCCCGGGTCGCGGAGCCGCCCGCACCGGCCCTCGGCGCCCTCGTCGAGGCGATCGGCCCGGTCGACGCGGCGCAGCTGGTCCGCGAGGGCGCCGCGCACGGCCCCCACGCGCTGCCGCCGGCGGTGGCCGCCGAGACCGCGGCCCGGCGGGGCACCGACCGCGCCGCAGCCGACCTCGCGCTGCTCGCCGCCCGTGGCGGACGGCTGATCGTCCCCGAGGACCCGGAGTGGCCCGCGGCGGCGCTCGCGGGCCTCGGGGTGGCCGCCGGACCGGACGGGACGGTCGGGCTCGAGGGCGCGTCGGTGCGCGACGGGCTGGCGGTACCCCTGGCGTTGTGGGCGTGCGGCCCGCGGCGCCTCGACGACGCGCCCCGGAGCTGGGTCGGCATGGTCGGGGCCCGCGCGGCCAGCGAGTACGGCCTGTGGGTCGCGCGCGACTGGTCGGCCGAGCTCGCCGACCGCGGCGTCACGGTGGTCTCGGGCGCCGCGCTCGGCGTGGACGGCGCTGCCCACCGCGGGGCCCTCGCCGTCGGCGGGCGGACGGTGGCGGTCCTCGCGTGCGGCATCGACCGGTCGTACCCGCCCACCCACGCCACGCTGATCGACCACATCGCACGCACCGGCCTGGTGCTCACCGAGTACCCGCCGGGCGCGACGCCCGCGCGGCATCGCTTCCTGGTGCGCAACCGCCTGGTCGCGGCGCTGAGCGCCGGCACCCTCGTCGTCGAGGCGGCCGCCCGGTCCGGGGCGATGCGCACGGCGCTCGTGGCCGAGGCGCTGGGGCGGGCCGTCATGGTGGTGCCGGGGCCGGTCACCTCGGCGCTGTCCCTGGGGTGCCACGAGCTCGCCCGGCGCCCGGCGGTGTCGGTCGCCGGGCGGCCCGCGCACGTCCTCGAGGAGGTGGGCCCCGTGGGGGAGGCCCTGGCCCCGCCACCGGCGACGCCGCACCGGCCGACCGACGGTCTCGACGCCGGCGCTCTGCGTGTGCGCGAGGCCCTGCCGCTGCGTGCGGCCCGCACCCCGGAACGCCTCGCCCAGGACAGCGGCGTCGATCCCGCGGAGGTCGTCGGCCATCTGTGGGTGCTCGCGGCGCGGGGGCTCGTCGTCGAGGAGAACGGGCGATGGCGCCGGCGACCCGGCTGACGGCCCGGCCGAGGGCCCCGTCGAGGGCCCCATTGACGCCGCCGCGGCGTGGGGGTCCTGTGGGGGACACCCCGACCCTCCACCGGGTGGCGCGCCGGCCCCGACCAACGGTCGGACCCCGTGCGCCTCCGGGGCGCCGGACGCGGTCCGGTCCGGACGGCGCGCCCAGCGGTACGTCCGGCCCATGGTCACCGCGCGGATCTCCCGGGTCTCATCACCCGCTCGAATGATCTCCGGGGCGCCGACTCCCCGGCGGAGGTCGTTGATGACCATGGGGTCGACCCGGGTGAACAGGCACAGAGCGACGAGCGGTTGCAGAGCGCGACGAATGGAACCGCTCCTCGATGGTGGCCCACGGTCACCGCACGACACGCGTCGGTGCTTGACCGTGGCCTGTCGTATCGAGAGTCTTCACCGCGATGACCGGCACGTTCTCTCCCGACGACTCCACCGGAGGCCCTTCTGGGCCGCGCCGGTCACCCGGTCGAGGGCGCTCTCGTGGGTTCCCCTTCGACCCGGTCACGTCGTCACGCTCCGCGTTCACCGAGACGGACGCCGACGGCGCGTCGGACCCCGCGCGTCGGGCCCCGATGGACGCCGCCGGTGACGATCGGTCGGTGGTCCCCGGGCCCCGTGTCGGTGGATCGGCGGTCGAGGCTCCGGCCGTTCCCGCCGCCGTGCCCGCCGCTGCACACCTCGAGGCGTACGAGGCGCACCTGCGGTACGAGCGGGCGCTCTCGCCGCACACGGTCCGGGCCTACCTGGGCGACGTCACCACGCTGCTCGACCACCTCCGCGTGCAGGTCCACGGGCCCGACGCCGCGAAGGAGACCCCGCTCGACCTCGCCGGTCTCGACCTCCCCGGGCTGCGCTCCTGGCTCGCCGCGGGCCGGACGCGCGGCGCGGGCCGCACCACGCTGGCGCGACGCGCGGCGGCGGCCCGCACGTTCACGGCGTGGGCGGTGCGCACCGGGCGGGCGCCCACCGACGCCGGCGCCCGCCTCGCCTCGCCGCGCGCCCACCGGCGGCTGCCCGAGGTGCTGCGCGCCGACCAGGCGGCCGACGCCCTGCGCGCCGCGGCGTCCGGGGCGGCGGAGGGCGACCCGGTGGCGCTGCGCGACCACCTGCTGCTCGAGCTGCTCTACGCCACCGGCGTACGTGTCTCCGAGCTCTGCGGCCTCGACGTCGACGACGTCGACGACGGCCGCCGCACGCTGCGCGTCCTGGGGAAGGGGGGCAAGGAGCGGACCGTCGTCTACGGCGTCCCCGCGGCCGCGGCCCTCGATGCCTGGCGACGTGACGGCCGGCCCGCGCTCGCGGTCCCGACCTCCCCGCCGGCGCTGCTGCTCGGCGCCCGCGGGGGACGACTCGACCCGCGCATCGCGCGCACGGTCGTGCACGACGCGGCGGGGGCGGTGCCGGGGGCACCCGACATCGCGCCGCACGGTCTCCGGCACTCGGCGGCCACGCACCTGCTCGAGGGGGGAGCGGATCTGAGGAGCGTTCAGGAACTGCTGGGTCATGCGTCACCCGCGACGACCCAGCTCTACACCCACGTGTCCGCCGAGCGACTGAGGGCCATCCATGACACCGCCCACCCCCGCGCCTGAGCCGCGGCGCGACGGCGCGTCGGTGGCGACCACGGAGGCCCCGCCCACCGGCCCGCTGCCGGCCCTGCCGGGCATCGACTCCGACGCCGCCGTCCGTGCCGCCGGCGCGGCCGCCCGCACCCCGCACCGGGCGCCCCGACGCCGACCTCCGGGCCCGGTGACCGACGGCGCCACCGCGCTCGCGCCGGTGCCCGCACCCGCCGACGGGTCGCGCGACACGGCGGCCGTGCACGCCCTGCCCGCCACGCTGGGACGCGTCGCGGCCGGCGCGCCCGACGAGGAGGCGCTGGTCGAGGCCGGCATCGCCGAGCTCTGGGCGGCGTTCGAGGCCGACCCGCGCAAGTCGACCAAGGACCGGCTGGTGCTGCACTACGCGCCGCTGGTCAAGTACGTCGCGGGGCGGGTGGGCACCGGCCTGCCGTCCCACGTCGACGTCGCCGACCTCATCCAGTGCGGGATCTTCGGGCTGGTCGACGCGATCGAGCGCTTCGAGCCCGACCGCGGGCGCAAGTTCGAGGTCTACGCGATGCAGCGCATCCGCGGCGCGATCCTCGACGAGCTCCGCTCCCAGGACTGGGTGCCGCGCTCGGTGCGCTCGCGGGCCCGGGAGATCGAGCGGGCGATCGAGCGCCTCGAGGGCCGCGAGCAGCGGTCCTGCAGCGATTCCGAGCTCGCCCAGGAGCTCGACACCTCGACCGAGGACCTGCGCTCGACGTTCGGGCAGATCGCGATGACCAGCGTCGCCGCCCTCGACGAGCTCGTCGCCGCTGGTCGGGCGGGCGGGGGCGACGGCGGGTCCGCGCCGTCCCTGGCCGACTCGCTGCCGGACACCGACGCCGAGGACCCCCTCGCCGCGATGGAGGACCGCGAGACGCGGCGGCTGCTCGCGGAGGCGGTCGGGCAGCTCGCCGAGCGCGACCGCACGGTGGTGGGCCTCTACTACTTCGAGAACCTCACGCTCGCCGAGATCGGGCGGGTCCTCGGGGTCACCGAGTCCCGCGTGTGTCAGCTGCACACGCGCGCCGTGATGCGTCTGCGCGGTCGTCTCGCCGAGCTGCAGCACGCCTGAGCGCCTCACGGGTCGGTCGGCAGCAGCCGCACGCGCCCGAGGCCCAGGAGCAGCAGGGGGTCGAGGTACTCGAGGGCGCCCACCGCGCCGGTGGTCGACGGGCGGCGCAGGCCCCAGTGCAGGCACGCCGCGACGGGGCAGCCACGGTGCCCGGGGTCGAGGACGCCGAGCGGGTCGCCGCGTCGCACCGGCGTGCTCGGCGCGACCGTGACGGTGAGCGGCTCGTAGGTCGTGCGCAGGCCGTCGCCGTGCTGCACGGACACCACGCCGCGCCCGGCCAGGCGGGCGGCGTGGACGACGACACCGTCGCCGGCGGCGAGCACCGGGAGCCCGGGTCGCCCGGCGAGGTCGGCGCCCCGGTGCCCGCGCCCGTAGTAGTGCGGCGGCGGGTCGAACAGGCGCGTCGCGGCGCCCGGCACGCCGGCGCGGGCGGGCGCGCCGGCGCCGTCCACTCCCGCCAGCGGCCAGCCGTAGGCCCCGACCGGCACGACCGGCGGGGGAGCGGGCGCGCCGGCGGCGGGCGAGCCGGTGGCCAGGAGCGTCGCCACCAGCGCGGCCAGGGACAGGACGCGGGCGAGGGTCGTCGTCACATCAGGTTCGACGCACCCGACACCTCATCGGCTCCCTCGGGCCGCGAGCTGGTGGATTTCCGGACGTTGAACGCCAGCGTGGCCCCCACGCTGGCAACCACGACGCAGCGGACCCCGTCCCGGCTCCCTCGGCGCGCGACGAAGCGGATTTCCGCGCACCCAGTGCCAGCGTGGACGCAGGGCTTGCACCGCAGGTGCACCCACCGCAGCAGGGCGTGCCGAGGGCGCGGGTGGGCCGGGAGTAGACTCGTGACCAGCGGTCCGTGCTCTCCCCGTCCGCGGGGAGCAGATCGGGCCGACTTCGCGTGTCCTCTCAAGCGCCCGCACGCCCAGGCGCTGCCAGAGCCGCATCCGGGCGGTCCCGCCGCAGGCGGGTTCCGGATCGGTCACGAGGACACCAGGGCGGCGGCCCGACCCGGGACCGCCGCAGCAACCGCCGGGCCCGAGTACGTGTCGGGCCACCGAGAGAGGTAGTTCCACCGCATGGCCGTCGTCACGATGCGCCAGCTGCTGGACTCCGGTGTCCACTTCGGACACCAGACCCGCCGCTGGAACCCCAAGATGCGCCGCTTCATCTTCACGGAGCGCAACGGCATCTACATCATCGACCTGCAGCAGACGCTGTCCTACGTCGATCGCGCCTACGAGTTCGTGAAGCAGACCGTCGCCCACGGGGGCACGGTGCTCTTCGTCGGCACGAAGAAGCAGGCCCAGGAGGCCATCGACGAGCAGGCGCGGCGCGTCGGCATGCCGTTCGTCAACCAGCGCTGGCTGGGCGGCATGCTCACCAACTTCCAGACCGTGCACAAGCGTCTCCAGCGGCTCAAGGAGCTGGAGGCCATGGAGCAGAGCGGGGGCTTCGAGGGTCGCACCAAGAAGGAGATCCTCATGCTCACCCGCGAGCACGACAAGCTCGAGAAGACCCTGGGCGGTATCCGCGACATGGGTCGCGTGCCCAGCGCGGTGTGGGTGGTCGACACCAAGAAGGAGCACATCGCGGTCGGTGAGGCCCGGAAGCTCAACATCCCGGTCGTCGCCATCCTCGACACCAACTGCGACCCGGACGAGGTCGACTACCCGATCCCGGGCAACGACGACGCGATCCGCTCGGCGGCCCTGCTGACCCGCGTGGTGGCGCAGGCCTGCGCCGACGGCCTCCAGGCCCGCGGCCAGCGCAACGGTGGCGGCGACGGCGAGCGCGGCGAGGACGAGCCGCTGGCCGAGTGGGAGCAGGAGCTCATGGCGTCCGGCGGGGACGGCGCGAGCGCGCCGACCGGCCTGGAGCAGGGCAGCACCAGCTCCGCGGTCGACGCGCCCGGTGACTCGCCGGTCGCGACGCCCGAGGCCGAGGCCACCGCCGAGGCCGCCGGGGACGACACCACGCCGGTGAGCCGCCCCGAGCGGACGGCCGGCACGGTCGACGCCAACTCGGAGAGCGACGACAACGCGATCGCCGCGGCGCCGGAGGCCGGTCAGGTCAACGGCACGCCGCAGGGCTGACAGGCCCCGCAGGCGAGACGACAAACGACGACGAGGACGGACGAGAGCCGCACCATGGCGAACTACACCGCTGCGGACGTGAAGAAGCTCCGGGACCTCACCGGGTCCGGGATGATGGACTGCAAGAAGGCGCTCGAGCAGTCCGAGGGCGACCTCGACGCAGCCGTCGAGGCGCTGCGCATCAAGGGCGCGAAGGACGTGGGCAAGAGGGCCGGCCGCACCACCGCCAACGGCATCGTGGCGGCCCGTGACGGCGCGATGATCGAGCTCAACTCCGAGACCGACTTCGTGGCCAAGAACGCCGACTTCGTGCAGCTCGCCGAGGACATCCTCGGTGCCGCGCTCGAGAACAGCACCAAGGACCTGGAGTCCCTCAAGGCCGCCACCCTCGGGCAGGGCACGGTCGACGAGAAGGTCCAGGAGCTCTCGGCGCGCATCGGCGAGAAGCTCGAGCTGCGTCGTGTGGCCGTGCTCGACGGCCCCACCGCGACGTACCTGCACCGGCGGTCCTCGGACCTGCCCCCGGCCATCGGCGTGGTCGTCGCCTACACCGGCGACGGCGACGACGCGTCGGAGGCGGCCCGCGGCGCGGCCATGCAGGTCGCGGCGGCGCGCCCGCTCTACACCACGCGCGACGAGGTCCCGAGCGACGTGGTGGAGAACGAGCGCCGCATCGCCGAGGCCACCGCCCGCGAGGAGGGCAAGCCCGAGAAGATCCTCGAGAAGATCGTCGAGGGTCGCCTCAACGGCTACTACAAGGACACCGTGCTCCTCGAGCAGGACTCGGTGTCGGTGGACAAGAAGTCGGTCGGCAAGGTGCTGGAGGAGGCGGGCGTGAACGTCCGCACCTTCGCGCGCTTCGAGGTCGGCCAGCCCTGACGAACCGCTCACGGCGTCGGTGCCCGGGTGACCGGGCGCCGGCGCCGTGACGGCGGCACCGCCGGAACCCGTGGTGGAGGAGAGCGTGGCGAGTCCCCAGACCGTGTCCGACGCCGACGTGGAGGCCCGCCCCGGTCATCGCCGGGTCCTGCTCAAGCTCGGCGGTGAGATGTTCGGCGGCGGCGCCGTCGGCGTCGACCCCGTGGTCGTGCGGACCGTCGCCCGCCAGATCGCCGACGTCGTGGCCTCCGGCGTCGAGATCGCCGTCGTCATCGGCGGCGGCAACTTCTTCCGCGGCGAGGAGCTGCACCGCTACGGGATGCAGCGCCAGCGTGCCGACTACATGGGCATGCTCGGCACGGTCATGAACTGCCTGGCCCTGCAGGACTTCCTCGAGCGCGAGCACCACATCGACACCCGGGTGCAGACGGCCATCACGATGGGCCAGGTCGCCGAGTCCTACATCCCCCGGCGCGCGATGCGCCACCTCGAGAAGGGCCGCGTCGTCATCTTCGGCGCCGGCGTGGGCATGCCCTACTTCTCGACCGACACCACCGCGGCGCAGCGTGCCCTCGAGATCGAGTGCGAGGTCGTGCTGCTGGCCAAGGGCGTGGACGGCGTGTTCACCGCCGACCCGAAGACCGACCCCACGGCGACGATGTTCCACGAGATCTCCCACCGCGAGGTGCTGGAGAAGGGCCTGAAGGTCGCCGACGCCACCGCCTTCAGCCTCTGCATGGACAACAACATGCCGATCATGGTGTTCAACCTGCTCGTCGAGGGGAACATCGCCCGTGCGGTGCGGGGTGAGAGGATCGGGACGCTGGTCCACACCCCCTCCGGCCCCTGAGGAGAGCCCGACATGATCGACGAGACGCTCCTCGACGCCGAGGAGAAGATGGAGAAGGCGGTCAGCGTCGCCAAGGACGACCTCGGCGGTGTGCGCACCGGCCGGGCCAGCCCGGCGATGTTCAACCGCATCCAGGTCGAGTACTACGGCGCGTGGACCCCGCTCAACCAGCTCGCCTCGGTGCAGGTCCCCGAGGCCCGCATGGCCGTCATCAAGCCCTACGACGCCAGCCAGCTGCAGAGCATGGAGCGCGCGATCCGCGACTCCGACCTCGGGGTGAACCCCAGCAACGACGGCCAGATCATCCGCGTCGTGTTCCCGCAGCTCTCCGAGGAGCGGCGCAAGGACATGGTCAAGGTCGCGCGCAGCAAGGGCGAGGACGCCAAGGTCTCCATCCGCAGCGTGCGCCGCACCGCGATGACCGAGCTGCAGCGCATCGTCAAGGACGGCGAGGCCGGCGAGGACGAGACCGGGCGGGCGGAGAAGGAGCTCGAGTCCGTGACGTCCCGCTACGTCGCGGCGGTGGACGACCTGGTGAAGAACAAGGAAGCCGAGCTCCTCGAGGTCTGACGTGCCCTCCTCCGCGTCGCGGCCCCGACGGCCCGCCCCCACCGAGTCCCCGGCCACCCCGGCGGACGCGACCCCGGCCGCCGCCGTCCAGCCCGACGAGGCCCAGCCGGAGGACGCCCAGCCGGAGGACGCCCAGCCGGAGGACGCCCAGCCGGAGGACACCCAGCCGGAGGACACCCAGCCGGAGGACACCCAGCCCCAGGACGCCCAGCCCCAGGACGCCCCGAAGCGCAGCTCGAAGGCCGGCCGCAACCTGCCGGTGGCCATCGGCGTCGGGCTCGCGATGGGTGCCGTCATCCTCGTCGCGCTGCTCACCGTGCGGCAGGCGTGGATCGCGATCGTCGCGGTCTCGGCCGTCATCGGCACCTGGGAGCTCTTCGGTGCCCTGCACCGCGGCGCCGGTATCCGCCTCTCGCGCGTCCCGGTGCTGATCGGGGGCCAGGCGATGATCTGGCTGGCCTGGCCGTTCGACACCGAGGGCATCCTCGGCGCCCTGCTCGTGACGGTGATCGGCTGCTTCCTGTGGCGCATGCGCCTCGGTGCCGGCGGGTTCGTCCGTGACGTCGGCGCCTCGATGCTCGTGCTCTGCTGGATCCCGCTCTGCATGGCGTTCGCGACGATGCTCGTCGTCCCCGCCGACGGCGCCGCGCGCGTGCTGGTCTTCCTCATCGTCGTCATCTGCTCCGACACGGGCGGTTACGCCCTGGGCGCGCTCATCGGCAAGCACCCGATGGCGCCGAAGGTGAGCCCGAAGAAGTCCTGGGAGGGCTTCGCGGGCTCGATCATCGCCGGGTCCACGGGCGCGTGCCTCTCGATCGCGCTGCTGCTCGACGCCCACTGGTGGTTCGGCCTGATCGTCGGCCCGCTGCTGGTCGCGACGGCGGTCACGGGCGACCTGGTGGAGTCGCTCATCAAGCGCGACCTCGGCATCAAGGACATGGGCTCGGTGCTGCCGGGCCACGGCGGCCTCATGGAGCGCCTGGACTCCCTGGTCACCTCGGCGCCGGTCGCGTGGCTGCTGCTGCTCGTGCTCGTCCCCCTCCCGGGGACGTGACGCGCTTCCGGAGGGGGGACGTCGTCGAGTCCCCCAACATCTGGCGCTGGCCCGAGGTCTACGAACGCGAGAACGCCGCGCAGGACGCCACCGGCGCGCTGTGGGACGCGGTGTGCGAGCTGGCCCCGCACGACGGGGCGGACGTCGTCGACGTCGGGTGCGGCGACGGCTACCACCTGCCGCGCTTCGCCGAGCGCGCCCGCTCCGTGGTCGGCGTCGAGCCGCACGCCCCGCTCGTGGCGCGGGCCCGCGAGCGCGTGACCGACGACCCGGTGTGCCGGGTCGAGCAGGGGAGCGCCGCCGCCCTGCCGCTGGACGACGACTCGGCCGACGTCGTCCACGCGCGCACCGCCTACTTCTTCGGCCCCGGCTGCGAGCCGGGCCTCGCCGAGGCCTCCCGGGTGCTGCGTCCGGGCGGGGCGCTCGTGATCGTCGACCTCGACGCCACCCGCCACTCCTACGGCGCGTGGATGCGGGCGTCGGCGCCCCGCTACGACCCCGCGGCCGCCGAGCGCTTCTTCGCCGGCGAGGGCTTCGCCGTGCGCCGCGTCGACACGCAGTGGCGCTTCCCGGACCGCACCACGCTCGGCGACGTCCTGCGCATCGAGTTCACCCCCGCCGTCGCGCAGAAGGCCATCGACGGCACCCCCGGGCTCGCCCTCTCAGTGGGCTATCGCGTGCACACGCGTCGCGAGCCCACCGGGCTCCTGCGGCCCTGACGCGCGTCCGGATATATCAGTTCTCCCCACCTCTTGACGTGATCTCGGTCACGGACGCAGACTCGTTGCGTCAATGACAACCCGTTGCGTATCTCGCAACCTCGTCCGAGCGGTTCAGTGGAGGTGCCCCCGGACGCACGATGAAGTGGAGTGCCGATGACGGACGTCCTGCCCAGCCGGGCCGCGGTCGACATCGCGCCGGGACCAGCCTCGACGGTGGTCACCGATCCGGCGGTCCTGCTCTATCCCCGCCTGCGGAAGTCGCCCTACTTCTGGAAGTCCCGGGCGCACGGCGTGGCGATGTACAGCGTCTACAACCACACCTACCACCCCCGGCACTACGGCGACCCGGTCGCCGAGTACTGGGCGCTGCTCGAGGGCGTGACCCTCTGGGACGTCGGCGTCGAGCGCCAGATCGAGATCACCGGGCCGGACGCCTTCGCGTTCACCAACATGCTCGTGCCCCGCGACCTCACGAAGTGCGCCGTCGGGCAGTGCAAGTACGTGTTCATCACCGCCCCGGACGGCGGGATCATCAACGACCCGGTCCTCCTGCGTGTCGAGGAGAACCGTTTCTGGCTCTCGCTCGCCGACTCCGACGTCGGGCTCTGGGCGACGGGGCTGGCCCACGCGGGCGGCTGGGACGTGTCGGTCCGGGAGATCGACGTCGCTCCCGTGCAGGTCCAGGGCCCGAAGGCCAAGGCCCTCGTCACCGACCTGTTCGGGGCCGACGTCGCCGAGATGCCGTACTACCACCTGCGCCACGCCGTGCTGGACGACATGGAGGTCGTCATCAGCCGCACCGGCTACAGCGCGGAGATCGGGTACGAGATCTACCTGCACCACGCCACCCGCGACGCGGGGAAGCTGTGGGACCGGGTGTGGGAGGCGGGCCGGCCGCACGGCCTGCGCCCGATCGGCCCGTGCCACATCCGGCGCATCGAGGGCGGCATGCTCGCCTACGGCTGCGACATCACCCTCGACACCAACCCGCTCGAGGTCGGCTACGACTACACATGGATGGTCGACCTCGACCAGGAGGCCGACTTCGTCGGCAAGGACGCCCTGATCCGGGCCAAGCAGCGGGGCCTGGACCGCTCGCTGGTCGGTGTGGAGATCGGCGGGGCGCGGCTGGGCACGTTCAACGACGGCTCGATGATCGAGCCGTTCACCGTGCGGGACGGGGCGGGTGCCGTGGTCGGGTCGGTCACCAGCGCCTGCTGGTCGCCGCGGCTCGAGCGCAACATCGGGCTGGCCATGGTCGCCACGCCGTGCACGCCGCTGGGGACGTCGCTGGTGGTGGACGCCGGCGCGGGGGACAGCTCGACGCTGGGGCGTGACGTCCGCGAGGCCGTCGTGGTCGAGAAGCCCTTCGTCGACCCGCGCAAGCAGACCCCCAAGGGCTGAGCGGGGGTCGCCGTGGAGCCGGGAACCCTCGCCGCGCTGCTCGACCGCCCGCGCTACGAGGTGGCGCCGGTGGCGGGCGTGCTCGGGGCGGCCGCCGCCCTCCCCGCGGGGGCGACGGTGGCCGTCACCGCCTCGCCGAGCCGGGGCCCGGACGCGACGGTGGCGGTCGCCGAGGGGCTCGCCGGCCTGGGGTTCGCCCCGGTGCCGCACCTCGCGGCGCGCAGCCTGCGCGACCGCGCCGAGCTCGCCGGATACCTCGACCGGCTCGCCGGGGTCGGCGTCCGCGACGTGTTCGTCGTGGGCGGCGACGCCCGGGAGCCGGCCGGGGAGTTCCCCGACGGGCTCGCGGTGCTCCGGGCGATGGAGGACCTGGGACGGCGGCCGCCCCACGTGGGCGTGCCGTCGTACCCGGACGGCCACCACCGGATCGCCACCGACGTCCTCTGGACCGACCTGGCGGTCAAGGCGCAGCACATCGACTACACCGTCACGCAGCTGTGCTTCGACGCCGATCTCGTCGGCGCGTTCGTCGACGAGGCCCGCGGTCGGGGGATCCGCCTGCCCGTGATCGCCGGCGTCCCGGGCGTCGTCGACGCCGCGCGCCTGGTGCGCGTCAGCGTCCGCATCGGCGTCGCCGACGCCGTGCGCTTCGCCCGCTCCCACCGCGGGACCGCGGGCTCCCTGCTGCGGTCGCGCTCGCACCGTCCCGACGACCTCGTCGAGGCCCTCGCCGCCGGCGGGAGCGACCTCGCGGGGCTGCACGTCTTCACGTTCAACCAGATCGAGCCGACCGTGCGGTGGCTGACCGAGGCCCGCCGCGCGGCCGCCTGAGGCTGGCCACCACGCTGGGAAGGACCCGCCGTGACACCGTTCCCTGACCGTGCCCAGGTCGTCGTGATCGGGGCCGGCATCGTCGGCAACTCCGTGGTGCACCACCTCGCGCGCCTCGGGTGGCGCGACATCCTGCTGCTGGACAAGGGGCCACTGCCCGACCCGGGTGGCTCGACCGGCCACGCGTCGAACTTCGTGTTCCCGGTCGACCACTCGCGCGAGATCACGCAGCTCACCGCGGACTCGTCGCGGCAGTACGCCGAGCTCGGGACGCTGACGACGTGCGGCGGCATCGAGGTCGCCCGCACCCCGGAGCGCGTCCAGGAGCTGCACCGGCGCATGTCGTCGGCGCACGCGTGGGGCATCGACGCGGAGCTGATCACGGCGGCCGAGGTGGCGGAGAAGGTCCCGTTCCTCGACCCCACGGTCGTGCTCCGAGGGTTCTGGACGCCGTCGGTGGCGGTCGTGGACCCGCTGCGGGCCGGCGAGCTGATGCGCGAGCGGGCCACGGCCGCGGGCGCGCTCACCGTGTCGGCGATGACCGAGGTGCTGGCCGTCGACACCGACGAGGGGCGCGTGACCCGGGTCCGCACCGACCGCGGCGACGTCGACACCGAGTACGTCGTCGTCGCGTGCGGCGTGTGGAGCCCGCGCATCGCGGCGCTGGCGGGCGCGGCGATCCCGCTCACGCCCGCGGTCCACCAGATGATCGACGTCGGCCCGATCGCCGAGCTCGCCGCGACCGGGCGGGAGATCGCGTTCCCGATCGTGCGCGACATGGACCCGCTGATGTACGAGCGGCAGAGCGGCGCCGACCTGGAGATCGGGTCGTACGCCCACCGCCCGATCCTCTGCGAGCCCGAGGACATCCCGTCGCTGGCGGCCGCGGCGCTCTCGCCGACGCAGCTGCCGTTCACCCCCGACGACTTCGACCCGCAGATGGAGGCGGCGCTCGAGCTGTTCCACCCCGTCCTCGACCGTCCCGACGCCGGCATCCGGCACGCCATCAACGGGCTGCTCTCCCTCACGCCCGACGGGCACCCGCTGCTGGGGGAGACCCCGGAGGTGCGCGGTCTCTGGTCCGCCGCCGCGGTGTGGATCAAGGAGGGCCCCGGTGTCGGCCGGCTGATCGCCGAGTGGATGACCGAGGGCGCCCCCGAGATCGACGCGGCCGCCTCCGACATCGCCCGCTTCGCCCCGCACGAGCGCACCCGCCACCACGTGCACGCCCGCGCGTCCGAGGGCTTCAACAAGACCTACGGGATCACGCACCCGCGCGAGCAGTGGAGCTCCGACCGCGGGGTGCGCCGCTCGCCCTTCCACGAGCGCGAGGTGGCCCTGGGCGCGGAGTTCTTCGAGGTGGCGGGCTGGGAGCGCCCGCAGTGGTACGCGTCGAACGCGCCGCTGGTGGCGGAGCTCGGCGTGTCCGACCGCCCGTACGAGTGGGACGCGCGCTGGTGGTCGCCGATCATCAACGCCGAGCACCTGGCGATGCGTCGCGGCGTCGCGATGATCGACCTCAGCGCGTTCTCCCAGTTCGACGTCCGTGGCCCCGGGGCGCTCGCGTACGTCCAGCACCTGACGGTGGCGCAGATGGACCGGCCCGTCGGGCGGGTGATCTACACGCCGGTCCTCGGCCCGGACGGCGGCTTCCGCAGCGACCTGACCGTCGTGCGGCTCGGCGACCGGCACTTCCGGGTGGTCACCGGCGGCTCGGACGGCGCGCGGGACCTGGCGTGGTTCCGCCGCCACCTGCCGCGCGACGGGTCGGTGGCGCTGACCGACGTGACCTCGGCGGTCTGCACCCTGGGGCTCTGGGGTCCGCGCGCCCGCGACGTCCTCGCAGCGGTCACCGACGAGGACGTGTCCGACGCCGCCTTCCCGTTCGCCACCGGGCGCACGATCACGATCGGCTCGATCCCGGTCCTCGCGCTGCGCCTGTCCTACGTCGGCGAGCTCGGCTGGGAGCTGCACGCGCCCTTCGAGTGCGGCCTGCGCCTGTGGGACGCGGTCGCGGAGGCGGGCGCGCCGCACGGCCTCGTGCCCGCCGGCATCGGCGTCTACGGCACCACCGCGCGGATGGAGAAGGGCTACCGGCTCGTCGGCCACGAGCTCGACGCCGAGCACGGCCCGGTGGAGGCGGGGCTCGCCCTGCCCGGCCTGAAGTCCCAGGACTTCATCGGCAAGGCCGCGTACACCAAGGCCCGCGAGGGTGAGCCCGAGGCGACGCTGTGCACGCTGACGCTCGACGACACGCCGCGCTTCCCCCAGGGCGGCGAGCCGATCCTCACACCCGACGGCGCCCGGATCACCGACCGCCGAGGCCGGCCGTCGTTCGTCACCAGCGCGGGCGCCGGGCCGTCGCTCGGGACCTACCTGCTGATGGCCTACCTGCCGCCCTGGCACGCCGTCGAGGGCGCCGGGCTGCTCGTCGAGTACCTGGGGGAGCGCTACCCGGTGACGGTCGCCCGGGCCGGCCGGACGCCGCAGTTCGATCCCGACGACACGCGGATGAGGTGACGGGCGGGATGGACGTCCTGGTCTGCGTCAAGCGCGTCCCGGCGGTGGGCGCGGAGATCCTGCTGACCGCCGACGCGACGGCGATCGACACCCGCCACCTCGGCTTCACCATCGGGCCGCACGAGGAGTGCGCGGTCGAGGAGGCGGTGCGCATCGCCGAGCGCACCGGTGGCTCCGCGGGTGTGCTCACCGTCGGGCCGCCCGAGACCGAGGAGCAGCTGCGCTACGCGCTGTCGATGGGCGCCGACCACGCCGTCCGGGTCGACAGCCCCGAGACGGACCCGGACCCCGAGGCCACCGCCGCCGCCGTCACGGGCGCACTGGGCGAGCTGCCGCCCTACGACCTCGTCCTGTTCGGCGAGGCCTCGGCCGACGCCGGGCACGCGCAGGTCGGGTTCCGGGTCGCCTGCGCGCTGCGCCGGCCGGTCGTCGGCGGGGTGAAGGGGATCGACCTGGACGGCGCGGGCGGCGGGACCGTGACGCTGCGCCGCGCGACGCCCGACGGGGTGGAGCTGCACGAGGCGCCGCTGCCCGCCGTCGCCGCCGTGCTGGAGGGGCTCAACCTGCCCCGTTATCCGACGATCAAGGGCCGGCTGCGGGCGAAGAGGGCGCCGGTCCGCGTCCTGGACGGCCCGGGAGCGACCGGTGGCCTGCGCACCCTGCGGCTGCGCCACCGGCCCGAGGCGCGGGCGCAGACCGTCGTGCTGGGCCGCGGGGCCGCGGCGGCGCCGGCGGTCGTGGACGTGCTCGCCGAGCTGGGGATGGTGCGCTGATGGTGCTGGTCGTGGTCGAGAGGGACGGCGACGGAACACTGACCGAGGGGTCCGCCGAGGTCCTCGCCGCTGCGCGGGACCTCGCCGAGTCCCTCGGTGTGCCGGTGGAGGCCGTCGCGGTGGGGGAGCCCGGGGATCTCCCCGACGACCTCGTGAAACGGGGCGTCGGGCGCCTCCACCTGCTGACCCACGAGCTGCTCGACGACGGGTCGCCGTCGTGCCTGGGCGAGGCGCTCGCCGGGCTCGTGGCCGATCTGCGCCCCGCGGCCGTGCTCGCCCCGAGCACCGACCGGAGCACCGAGGCGATGGCGTGGGCCGCCGCGGAGCTGGGGATGCCGCTGGCCACGGCGTGCACGGAGATCCGGCCCGTGCCGGACGGGACCGACGACACCTGGGAGGTCACCCGGGAACGGGCCGGCGGCATCCTGCTCGAGGACGCGGCCCTGACCGCGCCGATCCGGCTGTGCACGCTGCGCCCCGGGAGCCCGTCGCCGAGCGAGACGGCCGCGGCCGACGAGATGACGGTGCACGTCGTCGTCCCGGAGCTGCGGGCCTCGGTGCCGCGGGCCCGGCTGGTCGAGCGCCGGGAGCGTGCCGCCGGGATGACGCTGACCACCGCGCCGGTGGTCGTCGCGGGCGGGCGCGGGGTCGGCAGCTCCGAGGGCTACGCGGTGCTCGAGGAGCTGGCCGGTCTCGTCGGCGGAGCGGTCGGGTGCTCGCGGGTCGCCACCAACAACGGCTGGCGCCCGCACGCCGACCAGGTCGGGCTCACCGGTACCCGGATCAGCCCGGACCTCTACGTCGCGTGCGGGATCAGCGGCGCCACCCAGCACTGGGTCGGCTGCATGAACGCGCGCTCGATCCTCGCGGTGAACACCGATCCCGAGGCGCCCATGGTCACCCGCGCGACGTGGGCGGTGATCGGCGACGTGCACGAGGTGCTGCCGGCCGTCGTCGACGAGATCCGGCGGCGATCCGGGCGCTGACCACGGTGGGGCCGCTCGCGGGGCGGGAGCGTCGGCGGGGTTACCGTGGAGGTCGTGTCCGCGTACCCGCCTCCCCGTCCGCCCGGGCGTGGCTTCCAGGGCTCTCCGCCCCCGCGACGCGGCGGCCGTGCCGTCCGTGTCGACCCCGTGCTCGTCGAGATCGCGGCCGGGCTCGTGTGGCTCGCGGTGGGCACCCTGGGTCTCGGCGCCGACGGGGTCGGCACGTTGATCCTCGCGATCGGCATCGCCGTCGCCATCGGCATCGGGGTGGAGAACCGCCGCCGGGGACCGCGTCCGTTCGACACCTCGCGCTCCACCGAGGTGCTGCGCCTCGCCGCCGGCGTGGTCGTCATCGTGATCGTCGCGTCCATCGTGCTCGGCCTGCTCAGCGCCTCGGCCCTCCTGCCCGGCCTGGCGCTGCTGCTCACCGGCGCCGCGTTCGTGCTGCTCAGCCGCTCCACGGGGCAGCGGCCGACGCGCTGGCTGGGCTTCCTGCTCGTCGGCGCGGGCCTGCTCTCGGCGCTGGTCTCGACGATGGCGGCCGGCGGCTTCGTCTCGCAGGGCCTGCTCGGGCTGCTCGCGGGCGTCGTCATCCTGCTCTCCGCGGCCGACCGCGTGGGCCTCGTGGAGATGTTGAGGGACCGATGACCGAGCCCGCCGTGACCCCGGATCAGGAGAGCGCTCCCGGGCCCGTGCTCACGCTCTCGCCGCGCGGCTCGCGCCGCACCCGGCCCGCGCAGCACCTCGCCGACCTCGACACCGAGGGCCGCCGCGCCGCGGTCGCCGAGCTGGGGATGCCGGCCTTCCGGGCCGACCAGCTCTCGCGCCACTACTTCTCGCGCCTGGAGAGCGACCCGGCGACGATGACCGACCTGCCCCCCGCGGCGCGCGAGACGCTCGGACCGGCGCTGCTGCCCTCGCTGCTCACCCCCACCTGGGAGCAGGACTGCGACGGCGGCACCACCCGCAAGACGCTGTGGCGTGCCAACGACGGAGCGCTCGTCGAGAGCGTGCTCATGGGCTACACGGACCGCGCCACCGTCTGCATCTCCAGCCAGGCCGGCTGCGGCATGGCGTGCCCCTTCTGCGCCACCGGCCAGAACGGCCTGGAGCGCAACCTGTCGACCGCTGAGATCGTCGAGCAGGTCCGCGCCGCGGCCGCCGTCGTGCGTGGGGGCGGGCTGGGCGCGAACCTCAGCCGGCTGTCGAACGTCGTCTTCATGGGCATGGGCGAGCCGCTGGCGAACTACCGCCGCGTCGTCGACGCCGTGCACCGCCTCTGCGACGCCCCGCCCGCCGGGCTCGGGCTCTCGCAGCGCTCGGTCACCGTGTCGACGGTGGGCCTGGTGCCGGCGATCCACCGCCTCGCCGAGGAGAACCTGCAGGTCACGCTCGCGGTGTCGCTGCACACTCCGGACGACGAGCTGCGCGACACCCTGGTGCCGGTCAACACCCGCTGGCCGGTGGCCGACGTGTTCGCCGCCGCCCGGCACTACGCCGACGTCACCGGGCGCCGCGTCTCCATCGAGTACGCGCTGATCCGCGACGTCAACGACCAGCCGTGGCGCGCCGACCTGCTGGCGAAGCTGGCGTCGAAGCACCTGGGCCGGCTGGTGCACGTCAACCTCATCCCGCTCAACCCGACGCCGGGCAGCAAGTGGGACGCGAGCCCGGCGCCGGTGCAGGCGGAGTTCCTGCGGCGCGTGCGCGAGGGCGGCGTGGCGTGCACGGTGCGCGACACCCGCGGCCGCGAGATCGCCGCCGCCTGCGGGCAGCTCGCGGCCACCGCCCGGCCGTGAGCACGGCCGGGGACTGGCAGGTCCACCGGCTCGTGCCCTCGCTCGCGGAGGGCGCCCCGGACGCCGACACCGCGACCTGGATCCGGGCCATGATGGCGGCGTTCCTGGGGCCCCGGCCGGGGCCCGAGGAGATCGCGACGATGGCGGCGTCCTACGCCGGGCAGCGCCTGCGCGGGGTGTACGAGACCGCCGACACGTCCCCGGTGGCCACCCTGCGCTCCTGGGACACCGCGATGACCGTGCCGGGCGGCGAGGTGGCCGCCGACGCGATCTCCTCGATCGGCGTCCGGGCCACGCACCGCCGCCGCGGCCTGCTGCGGGCGCTGCTCGTCGACGACCTCGCCGAGGCGGTGCGCGCCGGCACCCCGGTCGCGGCGCTCACATCCACGCAGGGCTCGCTCTACGAGCGCTTCGGGTTCGGGCTGGCGGCCTGGACGCGGTCGCTCACCCTGGACACCCGCGCGGCCCGGTTCCGCGACCCGGGGCCCACCGGCCGCCTCCGGACGCTGGACCCGGCGGGCTTCGCGTCGGTCGCCGGGCCGATCCAGGACCGCGCCCGGCGCCGGCACCCGGGCTCGATGGACCGGTCCGCCGCGTCGTGGCACGCGCTGATCACCGGCGGCCCCCACGACTCCTCGCCCCGCTCCGCGATCGCCTGGGCCGACGCGACCGGGCGCCCCGCCGGCTACGTCGTCCACGGGGTGGCCGAGTCCTGGTGGGGCACCGGTTCGGCGACGCTCGCCGTCCACGACCTGCAGGCGACGACCCCGGAGTCCTACCGCGAGCTGTGGCGGCACCTGGGCTCGCTCGACCTCGTCGGCGAGGTGGGGTGGGCGAACGCCTCGCTCGACGAACCGCTCCCGTGGCTGCTCACCGACCACCGCGCGGTGAATTCCGGCGGGCCGCGCGACATGCTCTGGCTGCGCGTCCTCGACGTCCCGGCCGCGCTGGGTGCCCGGCGCTACCCCGTCACCGACCGGATCGTGCTGCGCGTGCACGACCCCGACCGGCACGCCGCGGGTGACTGGGCGCTGGACACGACCGACCCGGTCACCCCGGCCGTCGCCGCCACGAGCGACACGCCCGACGTCGAGATGGACGCCGCGGCGCTCGGGTCGCTCTACCTCGGGGGCGTCGATCCCCGGGTCCTCGCCCGGGCCGGGCGGCTCTCCGAGCACAGCCCCGGCGCCGCCGGCCGCCTCGCCCGGCTCTTCGCCGCGCCCGGCGTGCCCTGGAACGGCATCCGCTTCTAGGTGGCGCGGTGCAGCTGAGCAGGTAGGCCCCCGCCTCGGGGTGGGCGTGGCGCGCGACGATCTCGACCAGTTCCGGCGGGCGCACGCGGGCCATCTCGGTGTTCGTGTCGAGGCCCAGTGCCGCGTCGACGACGACCTCGACCCCGTGCTCGGCGAGGGAGGCCTTCTCGCGGTCGTGGACCGCCGCGACGCACGGGGTCAGCAGGCCCACGCGCGTCGCGGCCAGCTCGCGCAGCGCGGCGACGAGCGCGGCCCCGGCGGGCACGCCGGTGCGGCGCTCCATCGACGTGCGCAGCCGCTCCTCGAGCTCCGGGGTGATGGTCGTGACCGCCGTGCGCACCAGGTCCGGGCGGGCGTCCGCCAGCAGCTCGGCCGCGGCGTCGACACCGTCGGCCATCCGCGCCAAGGCCTCGGGGGAGCGGGACCTCGTCCTCGGCACCTTCACCGAGGCTCCGGGGGCCAAATAGGATTCCCCTCCAGGCCTTCGAGGCTTCGAGACTGTCGAGGGCGCGGAGGGGGACTGAGGGGGAACGTGGCGAGCGAACGCTTCGGCCCGTACCGGATCGAGGGGATGATCGGGCGCGGGTCGATGGGCGAGGTCCACCGGGCCACCGACCTGCGCAAGGAGCGCACGGTCGCGCTCAAGCGCCTCTCCGTCGCCCACAGCGGCGACGAGGGGTTCGCCACCCGCTTCCGGCGCGAGGCCGAGATGACGGCCCGGCTGCACGAGCCCCACGTCATCCCGATCCACGACTACGGCGAGATCGACGGGCAGCTCTACCTGGACATGCGCCTCGTCGAGGGCATCGACCTCAGTGGCGCGATCGCCGCCTCCGGGCCGCTCGACCCGCAGCGGGCGGTCGCTGTCGTCGAGCAGGTCGCGGCGGCGCTCGACGCCGCCCACCGCGCCGCGCTGATCCACCGCGACGTCAAGCCCTCGAACATCCTGCTGGCGCAGACGGAGGGCTCGGGGCCCGAGTTCGCCTACCTCATCGACTTCGGGATCGCGGCGAGCCTGCGCGATTCCCGCCTCACCGAGCAGAGCACGCTGATCGGCACCGCCGCCTACATGGCGCCCGAACGGTTCATGCCCGGGGCGGGCGGCGACCACCGCGTCGACGTCTACGCCCTGGGCTGCGTGCTGCACGAGACGCTGGTCGGCAAGCAGCCCTTCCCGTCCGGGAGCATCCACCAGCTGATGCACGCCCACGTCCACGAGCCGGCGCCCCGGCCCGGCAGCCTGCGGGCCGGCCTGCCGCAGGCGCTCGACGAGGTCGTCGCCATCGCGATGGCCAAGGACCCCGACCAGCGCTACCAGCGCGCGGGCGAGCTCGCCGCCGCCGCGCGCGCGGCGGTCTCGGGCGTCGGGGCGGTCGTGCCCGGGTCGCCGAGCTCGCCCACGATCCCGGGGGCGGGCGGGCCCGGCGGGGCGGGCGGGCCGGCTGGATCGGCGGCCGCGCCCGGCCGGTCGGACTCGACCGACGAGTTCGCGCGCCCGGCCCTCGCGGGCACGAAGCAGGGCACGAAGCCCGGCACGGCCCCGGGGACGGCCTCGGGGACGGCCTCGGGGACACAGGCGCCACCCCCGTCCTCGCTCCCGTCCCGGCGCCCCCGGCTGTGGCTGGTGGCCGGGGTGCTGCTGGGGCTGCTCGTGCTCGGCGGCACGGGCTACCTGCTCGCCCGGGACTACCTGCCCGGCCAGGCCGCCCCTCCCGGCCCGGCCGCGGCCCGGCTGCCCGACGGCCTCGTCGGGACGTGGAACGGCACCCAGAACGAGCCCGCCTCGGGACGCGACTTCGGGGTCCGCGTCGACCTGACGTCCGGGGCGGTCGGCGAGCGCGTGGGGGAGATGTCGTTCTCCGTCTTCGACTGCCGGTTCGACCTGGTCCTCAACGGCGTCCAGGGCACCACCGACATGGCGGCCCGCCCGATCGCGGGCCCGTGCTCCGAGGGCGTCGTGCGCGCCACCGAGGCCGGGCCGGACCGCTTCACCTACGAGACCCTCGCCGGCGACCAGGTCGTCGCGACGGGGGATCTCACGCGGGGCTGAGGGCCGGGGTCTCGCTCAGACCTCGGGCGGCTCGTCCGGCACGCCCTCGTCGCGCTCGGCCCACTCGAGCAGGGCGCGCAGGTCGAACACCGACTCGTCGATGCCGGCCGTCAGGTCGCCGATCTCGGCGTAGCGAGCGGGCATCGTCGCGATCGTGAAGTCGCCCGGCTCGGCATCGGGGACCTCGTCCCAGCGCAGCGGCGCCGACACCCGCGCCTCCGGCGTCCCGCGCACCGAGTAGGCCGAGGCGATCGTGTGGTCGCGGGTGTTCTGGTTCCAGTCGAGGAAGACCGTCCCGGGCTCGCGGTCCTTGCGCCACCACGCGGTGGTGACCAGGTCCGGGGCGCGGCGCTCGACCTCGCGGGCGAACGCGAGCGCCGCCCGACGCACCTCGGTGAACGAGTGCTCGGGACGGATGCGCACGTAGATGTGCAGGCCCTTGCCGCCGGAGGTCTTGGGGAACCCGACGGCGCCGAGGTCGTCGAGCACCTCCCGGGCGACCGCGGCCACCCGGCGCACGGTGGGGAACTCGACGCCGGGCATGGGGTCGAGGTCGATGCGCCACTCGTCGGGGGTCTCGACGTCGGCCGCCCGGCTGTTCCAGGGGTGGAACTCCACGGTCGACATCTGCACGGCCCAGATCACGTCGGCTGGGCTGGTGACGCACAGCTCGTCGGCGGTGCGGTTGTAGCGCGGGAAGTGCACGCGCACGGTGCGCACCCAGTCCGGGGCGCCCTTGGGGAGGCGCTTCTGGTGCACCTTCTCGCCGTCGGTGCCGGTGGGGAAGCGGTGCATCATGCAGGGCCGTTCCCGCAGCGCCCGCACGATGCCGTCGGAGACGGCGAGGTAGTACCGGGCGAGATCGAGTTTGGTTTCTCCGCGCGCCGAGAAGTACACCCTGTCGGGGTTCGACAGGCGCACGGTCCGGCCGTCGACCTCGATCTCCGCGGCCTCGGTCACGGCGGCACGATACTCCCGGAGCGGACGGAGGCTCATGACCAAGCGCATCGTGGTGATCGGCGGGGACGCCACCGGCATGTCGGCGGCGTCCACGGCGCTGCGCCACGCCGAGGACGGCGCCCTCGAGGTCGTCGTGCTCGAGCGGGGTCACTACACGTCGTACTCGGCGTGCGGCATCCCGTACTGGATCTCCGGGCACGTGGCCGACGGCGACCAGCTCATCGCCCGCACGCCCCAGCAGCATCGCGAGGCCGGGATCGACGTGCGGATGCGCACCGAGGCGACGGCGATCGACCTCGACAAGCGGTCGGTGAGCGTGCGCGGCGTCGACGACGGCGACACCTACGAGCTCGGGTACGACGAGCTGGTCATCGCCACCGGCGCGGTGCCGACCGTGCCTCCGCTGGAGGGCTCCGACGCGCTGGGCATCTTCGGCGTGCAGACCCTTGAGCAGGGCGAGGAGATCGTCAAGGACTTGGCCGACGGGGACCGCCGGCGCGCCGTGGTCGTGGGCGCGGGCTACATCGGCGTCGAGATGGCCGAGGCGATGGTCGTGCGGGGCCTCGAGGTGACGGTCGTCGAGCACGCCCCGGAGCCGTTCACCCAGGTCGACCCGGACATGGGCGCGATGATCCGCGAAGCCATGGAGGGCATGGGGATATCGGTCCTGTCCGGGACCTCCGCCGACGGCTTCGACGTGGGCGAGGACGGGCGCGTGCGTGCGGTGCGCGCCGGCGACACGGTGCTGCCCGCCGACATCGTGATCATGGGTCTCGGCGTGAAGCCGAACGCGCAGCTCGCCGCCGACGCCGGGCTGACGATCGGTGCGGCCGGCGGCATCGCCACCGACGTGCGCATGCAGGCCGCGCCCGGCGTGTGGGCCGGTGGCGACTGCGTCGAGGTGCACCACAAGCTGTCCGGGAAGCCCGTGCACATCGCGCTCGGCACCCACGCCAACAAGCACGGCCGGATCATCGGCACCAACATCTCCGGCGGGTACGGCGCCTTCCCCGGCGTCATCGGCACGGCGATCAGCAAGGTGTGCGATCTCGAGATCGGGCGCACCGGTCTGACCGAGTCCGAGGCGACCGCCGCGGGCTTCGGCTACGTCACCGCCACCGTCGAGTCGACGACGACGGCCGGCTACTGGCCGGGCGCCGAGATGATGACGGTCAAGGTGCTTGCCGAGCAGCGCACCGGCCGGCTCCTGGGGGCCCAGATCGTGGGCCGCCAGGGCTCGGGGAAGCGCATCGACGTCTTCGCCACGGCGATCTGGAACGGCATGACCGTCGAGGAGATGACGTTCATGGACCTCTCCTACGCCCCGCCGTTCTCGCCGGTCTGGGACGCCGTCCTCGTCGCCGCCCGCAAGGCCGCCAAGGAGGTCCAGGCCGCCGTCCCGGTCTCCCCGGTCTGACCCATGTGAGCGAAGTTCCCGGCTATAGCCGGGAACTTCGCTCACGGGTCAGCCGACGTGGACCGCCGGGCGGCGGTGGCGGTCGGGCTCGGCCTCGCGGAGCACCTCGCGGGTCACCGGGGCCACCTCGCCGACGCCGAAGAGCAGGTAGCGGGCGATGTTGGTGGCCGGGCTGCCCTCGTCCCACTCGAAGTAGACGTGCGGCACGCGCCCGGTGAGGTCGCGCAGGTGCAGCAGGAGCGCCGCGATGGCGTTGGGCACCGTCGCGCTGCGGGCGCGCAGGATCCGGTAGCCGTGGCGCTCCTCGCCGAGCACGTACAGCTCGGACTCGAAGTTCGAGGGGTCGTCCACGGTGATCTCGACGAAGATCACCACGTCGCCGGACGGGATGTGGTGGTCGGCGCGCTCCTGGAGCTCCTTCTCCTCGTACTCCCGCTTGTCGCGCCGGCCCGGCTCGTTGGCCACCAGCCGGATCGCCGCCTCCGGGTCCTCCTCGTGGGCCTCGCGGACGATCCGGCGGGCGGTCTTGTCGAGGTGCACCCCGGTGATCCGCAGTTCGGTGCTGCGCAGCGCCCGCGAGGCGAAGGACACGACGAAGATCGCCGCCACGAAGAGCAGCCCGATCTTGAGACCCTCGGGACGCTCGATCATGTTCGCCACGGTCGTGTAGACGAAGACGACGGCGATGATCCCGAAGCCGACCGTCGCCGCCTTCTGGCCCTTGTGCCGCGCCGAGAGGGTCACCGCGATCGACGCCGACGTGATGAGCACCAGCACGCCGGTGGCGTAGGCGCCGCTCTGCGCGTCGACGCTCGCGTCGAAGATGATCGTGATCAGGATGCCGAGGGTCGTGAACACCAGCACCATCGGACGCACGGCGCGCGCCCAGTTCGGCGCCATGCCGTAGCGCGGCAGGTAGCGGGGCACGAGGTTGAGCAGCCCCGCCATCGCCGACGCCCCGGCGAACCACAGGATCGTGATGGTCGACAGGTCGTAGGCCGTGCCGATGACCTCGCCGAACTGCTCGTGCGCCAGGTACGCGAGCGCCCGCCCGTTGGCCTGGCCCTCGGGCCCGAACTGGTCGAGCGGGATGAGCAGCGTCGTCACGAAGCTCGACGTGACGAGGAACCCGCTCATGATCAGGGCGGCGGTGGTGAGCAGCTTGCGGGCGCCCGCGATGCGCCCTTCGGGGTGCTTCTCCGTGTCGCCCTCGGCGCCCTTGACCAGTGGCATGACCGCGACCCCGGTCTCGAACCCGGACAGGCCCAGCGCGAGCTTGGGGAACACCACGAGGGCGATCGCGACGACGACCAGCGGGTTGCCGTGCTGCGTGAGCAGGGCCTCGCTCCAGTCGGCGACGACCACCGGCTCGGTGAACACCCGGTAGAGCGCGCCGGCCACGACCACGAGGTTGAGCAGCAGGAACGTGGCCACCACGACCACCGCGATGTTGACGGCCTCGGCGAAGCCCATGAGGAAGACCACGCCGAGCAGCACGACGAGCGCGCAGGTCAGCGGCACCTCCCAGCCGTGCAGCGCGCTGCCGACCAGAGGGTTCTCGACGATGTGGGCGGTGGCGTCGGCGGTGGAGAGCGTGATCGTGATGAGGAAGTCGGTGACCGCGAAGCCGAGCAGCACGAGCACCAGCAGCTTGGACCACCAGTACGACAGCAGCCGCTCGAGCATGGCCACCGAGCCCTCGCCGTGCGGGCTCTCGCGGGCCACGCGCCGGTAGACCGGCAGGGCGCCCGCGAGCGTGATCACCACGAGGACGAGCGTCGCGATCGGCGAGATCAGCCCGGCGGCGACGACCGCGACGGCCGGCTGGTAGCCCAACGTCGAGAAGTAGTCGACGCCCGTGAGGCACATGACGCGCCACCACGGCTTGCCGTGGGAGGTCTCCCGCGGCTTCGCGTGGGGCCCGGAGTACTGGGCGCTACGGTCGGCCAGGCCGTCGAGCAGCCACCGCCGCAGGGCCGACGGCTCCCGGCGCTGCTCGGGCGGCGCCGGCGGGGCGCTCACCGACGCCAGGACGTCCGGGCGCGGATGATCGAGCCGAGCGAGAGCGCGAAGAAGCCGATCGCGAGGACGACCAGCCAGATGTCCTCCTGGGCGCCCACGTGGTTGCCCCAGAGCATGATCAGCATGATCGCCGCCACCAGGAAGCCCGCGAACCGCGCCAGCTTCGGGTAGTGCGCGTGCCAGCCCCACTCCACCGAGGGCTCGTCGTCCGAGGACACACCGTTGACCACCACGGCCTCGTGGTCGTGGTGCGCGACTCCGCCGCCGCGCTCCTGCTTGGCAGGGCTGTTCGAGGCCACGGGGCACTCCTGTCGTCTCGCTCGTGCGGGCGCGTCCAACCTACCGTCCCGGGCCCGCGCCCGTGATGATGAGCCGCGATGAGCACACCGTCCGGGTCCACCTCCGAGCCTCGCCGGCTCGTCCTCCTGGGCTCCACCGGATCGATCGGCACCCAGGCCCTCGACATCGTGCGGGCCCACCCCGAGCGCTTCGTCGTCACCGGGCTCGCCGCCGGTGGCGGCCGTCCCGACCTCCTCGCCCAGCAGGCCGCCGAGTTCGGGGTGCCGACGCTCGCCGTCGCCGACCCGGCGGCCGCGCCGGACCTGCGGAAGCGCACGGGTGCCGACGTCCTCGCGGGCCCGGAGGCGGCGGCCGACCTGGCCGGCTCGGGTGCCGACGTCGTGCTCAACGCCATGGACGGCTCGCGCGGGCTCGCCCCGACGCTCGCCGCGCTCGCCGCGGGCTCGACGCTCGCGCTGGCCAACAAGGAGTCGCTGGTGGCCGGCGGGCCGCTGGTGACCCGCACGGCGACCCCCGGCCAGCTCGTCCCGGTGGACTCCGAGCACTCCGCGCTCGCGCAGTGCCTGCGGGGAGGCCGCGCCGAGGAGGTCGGGCGCCTCGTGCTGACGGCCTCCGGCGGCCCGTTCCGCGGACGACCCCGCAGCGAGCTCGCCGGCGTCACCGTCGACCAGGCGCTGGCCCACCCCACGTGGGCGATGGGCCCGGTGGTGACGCTGAACTCGTCGACGCTGGTCAACAAGGGGCTGGAGCTGATCGAGGCCCACCTGCTGTTCGGCGTGCCCTACGAGCGCATCGACGTCGTCGTCCACCCGCAGTCGATGATCCACTCGATGGTCACCTTCGTGGACGGCGCGACGATCGCCCAGGTCAGCCCGCCCGACATGCACATGCCGATCGCGCTCGCGCTCGCCTGGCCCGAGCGCCTCGCCGGCGCGAGCCGGCCCGAGACGTTCGCCGACCCGACGAGCTGGACCTTCGAGCCCGTCGACGCCCACGCGTTCCCCGCCCTCGACCTCGCCCGCGCCGCGGGCAGCGCCGGGGGCTGCCTGCCCGCGGTCTACAACGCCGCGAACGAGGAGGCCGTCGCCGCCTTCCTCGCCGGCCGCTGCGCCTGGACCGGCATCGACGAGACGCTCGCCGCGGTGCTCGACGACGCGGGGGAGTGGGTGGCCGACCCGGACACCGTCGCCGACGTCCTCGCCGCGGAGGACTGGGCCCGCGCCCGGGCCCGCGAGCGCCTGGTGCCGGTGCCCTGACCGGTGTCCCGAGTGGCGTCCCGACCCGGGGCGCCCACGCAGGGCACATCCCCGGCCGTCTACCGTCCTGACCCGTGATGCTCGTCCTGGGGATCGTGCTCTTCGCGCTGGGTCTGCTGCTCTCCATCGCGTGGCACGAGCTCGGCCACTACACGGCGGCCCGGCGGTTCGGCATCCGCGTGCCCGAGTTCATGGTCGGGTTCGGACCGACGGTGCTGTCGGTCAAGAAGGGCGAGACGCGCTTCGGCCTGAAGGCCGTCCCGCTCGGCGGCTACATCCGGATGATCGGGATGATCCCGCCCGCTCCCGGCGAGCGCGTCGGTCGCAGCCGCCGGTCGGGGCCCTTCCAGGGGATGGTCGACGACGTCCGCGCCGACTCGGTGCGCGACTTCGAGCCCGGCGACGAGGACCGCCAGTTCTGGACCCGCAAGCCCTGGCAGCGGATCATCGTCATGCTCGCCGGGCCGTTCATGAACCTGGTCCTGGCGATCGTCCTGTTCGCGATCGTGCTCATGGGCTTCGGCGTCGCGACCCCGCAGCCCGTGGTCAACGCCGTGAGCGAGTGCGTGGTCCCGGCCTCGTCGCAGACCGGTCCCGGCTGCCCGCCGGGCGCCCCGCCGACGCCCGCCGCGCAGGCGGGCTTCCAGCCCGGCGACCGCATCGTGAGCTTCGCCGGCCAGACCTACCCGGACTGGCCGAGCCTGCAGCGCGCCATCCGTGACGCGCGCGGCACCGTGCCCGTGGTCGTGGAGCGGAACGGCGCCGAGCTCACGCTCTACCCGACGCTGATCGAGAACCAGGTGCCCGACCTGGACACCCCGCTCGGCGCCGACCCGCGCTACATCACCGCGTCGTTCCTCGGCCTCGAGCCGATCCAGCCGGTGATGCGCCAGACCGTGGGGCAGGTCACCGAGCGCATGGGGGAGATGCTCGAGGGCTCCGTCTACGCGATCGCGCGCCTGCCCGAGAAGGTGCCGGCGCTGTTCGGGGCGGTGTTCCTCGGCGAGGAGCGTGAGGTCAACGGCCCGGTGAGCCTCGTCGGCGTCTCGGTCATGGGCGGCCAGGTGCTCGAGCAGGAGCGCCCGGTGGCGGTCGAGATCTCGATCTTCCTCAACCTGCTCGCCGCGGTGAACCTGTCGCTGTGCCTGCTCAACCTGCTGCCGATCCTGCCGCTCGACGGCGGGCACGTGCTGCCGGCGCTGTGGGAGGCGGTCAAGAAGCGGATCGCGCGGCTGCGGGGGCGCCCCGACCCCGGCCCGGTCGACCTCGCCCGCCTGATGCCGATCGGCGTCGGTTTCGCGGCGGTGATCATGGCCTACGGGCTGCTGGTGATCGTGGCCGACATCGTCAACCCGATCGACCTGGGGTTGTAGCTCACTCCGGACGTGTCACGGCCCACCGGCGGGCGCCTCGGGGCTGTAGGACACTGGAGGGGTCAGGTCCTCCAGCACGGGAGAGAGATGACCATCGATCTCGGCCTGCCCGAAGCCCCTGCGGTGCTCGCGCCCCGGCGCAAGACCCGCCAGCTCGACGTGGGCGGCGTCGGTGTGGGCAGCGACCACCCGGTGTCGGTCCAGTCGATGACCACCACGCTGACCTCCGACGTCAACGCCACCCTCCAGCAGATCGCCGAGCTCACCGCGGCCGGCTGCGACATCGTCCGCGTCGCCGTGCCCTCGGCCGACGACGCCGAGGCGCTGCCGGCCATCGCGAAGAAGTCGAACATCCCGGTGATCGCCGACATCCACTTCCAGCCGAAGTACGTGTTCGCCGCGATCGACGCCGGCTGCGCCGCCGTCCGCGTGAACCCCGGCAACATCAAGAAGTTCGACGACAAGGTCGGCGAGATCGCGCGCGCCGCCAAGGACGCGGGCACCCCGATCCGCATCGGCGTCAACGCCGGCTCGCTCGAGCCCGGGATCATGGCGAAGTACGGCAAGGCGACGCCCGAGGCGCTCGTCGAGTCGGCGCTGTGGGAGGCCTCGCTCTTCGCCGAGCACGAGTTCCACGACATCAAGATCTCGGTGAAGCACCACGACCCGGTGACGATGGTGCGCGCGTACGAGCTGCTCGCCGAGCAGTGCGACTACCCGCTGCACCTCGGCGTCACCGAGGCCGGGCCGACGTTCCAGGGGACGATCAAGTCCGCGACGGCGTTCGGCGCCCTGCTCAGCCGGGGCATCGGCGACACCATCCGCGTCTCGCTCTCGGCCCCGCCGATCGAGGAGGTCCGGGTCGGGCTCTCGATCCTCGAGTCGATGAACCTGCGTCCGCGCAAGCTCGAGATCGTCTCCTGCCCGTCCTGCGGGCGCGCCCAGGTCGACGTCTACAAGCTCGCCGACGAGGTGACCGCCGGGCTCGAGGGCATGGAGGTCCCGCTGCGCGTCGCCGTCATGGGCTGCGTCGTCAACGGGCCGGGCGAGGCCCGCGATGCCGACCTCGGCGTGGCGTCGGGCAACGGCAAGGGCCAGATCTTCGTCAAGGGCGAGGTCATCAAGACCGTGCCCGAGGCCCAGATCGTCGAGACCCTCATCGAGGAGGCCCTGCGCCTCGCCGAGGAGGCCGGCGAGGACGAGCTCGCGGGCGGCCAGGCCGGCAACGCGCCGACCGTCACGGTGGGCTGATCCCGGCGGCTCGATGTCAGCGGCGTGCCGTCGCAGACGTTGAGTGTCCGTATCGCTCCGTCGATCACCGGCGAGCGGGCTCGGCAGTGCCGGGGGTCGGGGTTCCGTGATCGGATGAGGGCGTGAGCACGTTCGACGACCTCGACGCCTTCGTCGCCAGCCGCCGCTGTGCCGGGCTCGCGCTGTCCCCGGACGGCACGCGCCTCGTCACCACCGTCTCGGAGCTCTCCGCGGACGGGAAGAAGTACGGCACCTCGCTGTGGGAGCTCGACCCGGGCGGTGAGCGGGCGCCGCGGCGCCTGACGCGGTCGTCGTCCGGCGAGTCGTCGGCCACGTTCACCCCGGACGGCGACCTGCTCTTCACCTCGCGGCGCGCCGACCCCACGGCGGAGAAGCCGACCGAGGACCGCACCGCCCTGTGGCTCCTGCCGGCCCGGGGCGGCGAGGCGCGGCCGGTGGCCGAGCGTCCCGGCGGCGTCAGCGGCTTCGCCGTCGCGCGGGACGCCGGCACGCTCGCGCTGGTCACCCCGAAGCCGGTGGAGGGGGACGCGGCCGAGCAGCGGGAGGCGCGCGAGACCGCGGGCGTCGCGGCGCGGCTGCACACCCGGTTCCCGGTGCGCTTCTGGGACCACGACCTCGGCCCCGGCCGCGCGCACCTGCAGCGGTGCGCGCCCCCGGACCCGGCCGACCCCGACGCCGGCTACGGCGAGCCCGAGCACGTCGCCCCCGGCGCCGACCACCGCTTCGGCGGGAGCGCGATCAGCCCCGACGGGCGGACCGTCGCCGTGGTCGCGGAGGTGCCCGACCCCGCCGATCCCGCGTCGTGGCGCCGCCGCCTGGAGCTGCACACCGAGGACGGGCGCGTCGTCGTCGGCGACGAGCCGGGTGCCGACCACGAGGCGCCCACCATCACCCCGGACGGCCGGTGGCTGCTGTGGGTGCGCGAGCGGCACCCCCGCCCGGGGCGCGGGATGGCGCACACGCTGAAGGCGCGGTCGCTGGTCGACGGCAGCGAGCGGGACGTCCTGCCCGAGGAGGCCGTCCAGGTCCGGGGCGTCACCGGGGCGCCGGGCGGCGACGTCGTGTACGTCGTCGTCGACGAGGCCGGCCACGGGCCGGTGCTGCGCGTGTCGATCACCGACGGCACCGTCACCCGCCTGACCCGCTCCGGGGCCTACACCGACGTCGTCGCCGCCCGGGACGGCTCGGCGCTCTACGCGCTGCGCTCGGGCGTGGACGCGCCCCCGACGCCGGTGCGCCTCAACCCCGAGGGCGCCGACCAGGAGGTGGGCGGGGGTGTCACGGCGCTGCGCGGGGTGACCGAGCTCGACCCGCTGCCCGGGACGCTCACCGAGGTGCACGCCACCGCCGCGGACGGCACGGCCCTGCGCTCGTGGCTGGTGCTGCCCGGCGGCGCGTCGGCGGCCTCCCCGGCCCCGCTGATCCTCTGGATCCACGGCGGGCCGCTCTCGAGCTGGAACGCCTGGTCGTGGCGGTGGAACCCGTGGCTGATGGCCGCGCGCGGCTGGGCGGTGCTGCTGCCCGACCCGCGCCTGTCCACCGGTTACGGCCAGGAGTTCCTCGACCCCGCCACCGGCGCCTGGGGCGAACTGCCCTACACCGACCTCATGACGGCCACCGAGGCCGCGGTGGCGCGCGAGGACATCGACGCCACGCGCGTCGCCGCGATGGGCGGGTCCTTCGGCGGCTACATGGCCAACTGGATGGCCGGGCACACCGACCGCTTCGCCGCGATCGTCACCCACGCCAGCATCTGGCACCTCGACGGCTTCGTCGGCACCACCGACGCGTCATTCCACTGGCGCCGCGAGTGGGGCGACCCGCTCGACGAGCGCGAGCGCTACGACGCCCACTCGCCCCACCGCCACGTGCGGTCGATCGCCACGCCCATGCTGGTGATCCACGGCGACAAGGACTACCGCGTGCCGATCTCCGAGGGGCTGCGGCTCTGGTACGACCTGCAGCGCTGCGGGGTGGAGTCGCAGTTCCTGTACTTCCCCGACGAGAACCACTGGGTGCTCCAGCCCGGGGACGCGAAGCTCTGGTACCGCACGGTGTGGGCGTTCCTCGACCACCACGTGTTGCACCGTCCCTGGGAGCGACCGGCCCTCGTCTGACGGAGGGACGCGATCTCCCCTGGAGACCGTGGACATGGCACGCTTGGGAGGTGCTCCGTACCGCCGGTGCGCGGCTGCTCGACGACCGGGACCGGTCGAAGGTGCGGAGCGCCCTCGACGCCGATCCCGTCGCCACCTGCATGGTCGCCTCGCGCGTCGAGACGGTCGGGGTCGAGCCGTGGCGCCTGGGCGGTGAGCTGTGGGGCGTCGGCGGTCGGCTGGACGGGCTGTGCTTCTCGGGGGCCAACCTCGTGCCCCTGCGCGGCGACCGCACGGAGGTGCGTCACTTCGCCGAGCGGGCCCGTCGGCAGCGTCGCTCGTGCTCGTCGCTGGTCGGGCGCCGCGAGCTCGTGCTCCCGCTGTGGGAGGAGCTCTCCGAGCACTGGGACAGCGCTCGCGAGGTGCGTCCCGACCAGCCGCTGATGGCCACCGCGGTCGCCCCGACGGTGACGCCCGACCCCGCGGTGCGCCAGACCCGCCCGGACGAGCTCGAGCGCTACCTGCCCGCTGCGATCGCGATGTTCCTCGAGGAGGTCGGGGTCGACCCGCGCCTCGGCGACGGCGGCGCGGGCTACCGGGCGCGGGTGGCGGAGCTGATCGGCGCCGGGCGCGCGTTCGTGCGCTTCGAGCAGGGCGAGGTCGTGTTCAAGGCCGAGATCGGCGCCCTGTCGTCGCGGGTCGGGCAGATCCAGGGCGTCTGGGTGCACCCCGAGTGGCGGGGCCGGGGGCTCGGGCAGTCGGGGACCGCGGCCGTCGTCGCCCACCTCGTGCGGGCGCGCCGGGTCGCGAGCCTCTACGTCAACGCGTTCAACACCCCCGCCCGCCGCGCCTACGAGCGCATCGGGTTCGAGCAGGTCGGCTCGTTCGCGACGGTGCTGTTCTAACTACCCTCGGGTCGTGACCACCACTGCGACCCCGACCCGGCACGCCTCCTGGATCGCGCTCGACGCCGCGGCGGTGCTGGCCTTCGCGGTGATCGGCCGGGCGAGCCACACCGAGGACCTCGCGGGCACGCTGCTCACCGCCGCGCCCTTCGTCGTCGGCGCCGCTGTGGGGACGCTGGCCGCGCGGACGTGGCGCGACCCGCTCGCCTGGCGTGCGGGGCTCGCCGTGTGGGCGGGCGCGGTGGTGATCGGGCTGCCGTTGCGCGCCGCGATCACCGGACGCCTGCCCCTGTCGTTCGCGATCGTGGCCACCGTCGCGCTCGGCGCACTGGTGCTGGGGTGGCGCGGCGTCGTCCGCCTGCTCCGTCGGTCGATGACACGCCGTCACCACTGAGGCTCGTCGGGTCCCGATCCGGTGAGTCTTTCGAGGCACGCGACGATGCCCCGCCATCGCCGATCGGCACGGCGTCCCGGATCGAACCGGCCGCGTGGGGGAGCCCCTTCCGCTCCGCGAGAGCGACGCGGACGAGGCCGAGGTGGTGTCGTGCGGTCCGGTCAGTCCGGGTCGGCGGCCGGGCGGGTCGTCGCCTCCACGCCGGCATCCGCGGGCGTCCGGGCGCCGGCGTCCTCGCTGGTCGAGCAGCCCGGAGCGCCCACCGGAGCGGCGGGAACGGCCGTCCCGACCGGCGGCGGGGGGACGTCACCCGCACGGGCGGTGGCCCCCGGACCGCGATCGCCCCGGCCGCGACGGTGGAGACGACGGCGGCGGCCACTTTCCTGTTCACGATCGTTCCCCCCGAGTGCATCCTGCTCGCGCGCGATCGACCCCGGCGGTGGCATCGATGTCGTGGCGAACCGTCGACGACGATGGGGTTCGTTCACGGAGCGTCGCCAGGAGTGGCGAGCCGTTCTCACCGCATCGTGTGCCGCGCCCTCGGCGGCGACGGCTCGTTGCTGCTCCACCGGTGGAGACACCGGCCCGGATCCGTCCACGGGACGACGCGACGGCGGCCCGCGAGCGGGGCGCCTAGGGTGGGGGCATGCCGGTCCGCGCCCCGTTGCGGCCCGGGCAGCAGACCCCGCTGCGCCCGGTGCCCCCGCACATCACCCGCCCCGAGTACGTGGGGAAGCCCGCGCCCACGCGCAGCACCGATCCCTGGGTGCAGCCGCCCGAGGTCATCGAGGCGATGCGGGTCGCGTCCAAGATCGGCGCGCAGGCGCTGCAGGCCGGTGGCGAGGCCATCCGCCCGGGCGTCACCACCGACGAGGTCGACCGCGTCGTCCACGAGTTCCTCGTCGACCACGACGCCTACCCGTCGACGCTGGGCTACCGCGGCTTCCCGAAGTCGTGCTGCACCTCGATCAACGAGGTCATCTGCCACGGCATCCCGGACTCGACGGTGATCAGCGACGGCGACATCGTCAACATCGACGTCACCGCCTACATCGGCGGCGTGCACGGCGACACGAACGCGACGTTCCTCGCCGGGGACGTCGACGAGGAGGACCGCCTGCTCGTCGAGCGCACCCTCGAGGCGACGAAGCGGGCGATCAAGGCGGTCAAGCCGGGGCGTGAGCTCAACGTCGTCGGGCGCGTGATCGAGTCGTACGCGAACCGGTTCGGCTACGGCGTCGTCCGCGACTTCACCGGCCACGGCATCGGGCGCGCGTTCCACTCGGGCCTCGTCGTCGTCCACTACGACGACCCGGACCGCCACGAGATGCTCGAGCCGGGGATGACGTTCACGATCGAACCGATGATCACCCGCGGCTCCGTCGACTACGACGTCTGGGACGACGGCTGGACGGTGACGACCAAGGACAAGTCGCGCACCGCGCAGTTCGAGCACACGATCCTCGTCACCGACACCGGCAGCGAGATCCTCACGCTGCCGTGAGCACCTGCCGGTGCAAGCCCTGCGTCCTCGCTTGCACTGGACGCCAGGATCGCCACATCGTCGACCTCGCGACACGCCGATGAGGCTTCCGCACGTGCTCGCCTCGGCCGCGGTGTCGATCGACGGCTTCCTCGACGACGACACCCCCGAGCGGCTCGTGCTCTCCGGGCCCGCCGACCTCGACCGCGTCGACGCCGAGCGCGCGGGCGTCGACGCGATCCTCGTCGGCGGCGACACCGTGCGCGCCGACGACCCGCGCCTGCTCGTGCGCTCCCCGCAGCGCCACGCCGACCGGATCGCGCGCGGGCTGGGGCCGTCGCCGCTGCGCGTCGTGCTCTCCTCGCGCCCCGTCGACCCGGGCGCCCGCGTGCTGACCGAGGGTCGCGAGCTCGCCGACACGGTCGTCCTGTGCGGCACGCCCGACGAGGTGCTCGACCACCTCGCCGCCCGCGGCGTCGTGCGCCTCATGATCGAGGGCGGCGCACGCGTACACCGCGACTTCCTCGCCGCCCACGCCGTCGACGAGCTGCAGCTGGCGATCGCGCCGCGGCTGGTCGGCGCCGGGCCGCGGTTCACCGGTGTGCCCACCCGGGGCCACCTGGTGGAGACTCGCCCGGTGGAGCAGGACGTGCTGCTGCGCTACCGGTTCGGTGACGCGGACACCCGCTGGCTCGCCGAGGCGTGCTCGCTGGCCGAACGCTGCCCGCCGTCGGCGTCGGCGTTCTCGGTGGGCTGCGTGGTGGTCGCCGCCGACGGCACCGTGCTCGCGACCGGGCACAGCCGCCGCGACGACGTCCTCGACCATGCCGAGGAGGTCGCCCTGCGCGACGTCGACCACGCCGACCCGCGGCTGCCCGGCGCCACGATCTACACCTCGCTCGAGCCCTGCGGCCAGCGCGCCTCGCGCCCGACGACCTGCACCCAGCACATCCTCGACGCCGGTGTCGGCCGGGTCGTCATGGCCTGGCGCGAGCCGCCGCTGTTCGTCGGGACGCCCTCGGGCGCGGCACGGCTCGCCGAGGCGGGCGTCGAGGTGGTCGAGCGTCCGGACTTTGTGGAGCTCGCGCGCCGCCCCAATCTCCACCGTTGAGCCGATCACGCCCGCGTCGGTCATCGTGGTGGCGTGCGCTCGTTGCCGATCCTGCTGCCCGCCGCGGTGATCCGTGCCCGCGCCTGCCCGCTGGCCTCGATCCGCCAGATCCGCACCTGGCGGCTGCGGTTCGTCGAGCACGCCACCGGGACCGGCGACCGGCCGCGCGGCTGGTCCGACGTCGTCGACGCGGTGGCCGTGCCCGCGGTCGGACGGCCGGGATCGACCACCTGGTCCACCGAGCTCGCCGGCGACGGGTTCCGCGCGCTCTGGGACGCCCCGCGGCACGTGTCCGGTCCGGTGCGGCTGCGCGGCGACCTCGTCGTCGACCCGCTCGACGGGCTCCCGACCACCGGGCGCATCCACCGCCTGCGCCTGCTCACCGAGACGGTCCGCGACGAGCGGGTCGCCCTGGCCGCCCGCGACCTCTCGGCGGTGCCGAAGGCGGTCGACGACGCCGCGGCGGGTGTCCTGGTCGACGTCGAGCTCGATGCCACGTGAGCCACGTGAGCCACGCTGCTGCGCCGGGCGCACCGGCCGTGCGAGATTGCCGGGCGTGGCCAAGGTCTACGAGCGCATCGAGCCCCGGCTCGCCCGGTGGATCGGCAAGCAGCCGGTGTTCTTCGTCGGCACCGCCCCGCTGTCGGGCGACGGGCTGGTCAACGTCTCACCGAAGGGCCTGCGCGGCACCTTCGGCGTCCTCGACGACCACACGTTTGCCTACGTCGACATGACCGCGAGCGGCATCGAGACCACCGCGCACCTGCGGGAGAACGGGCGCATCTGCGTGATGTTCTGCTCCTTCGACGGCACACCGAACGTCGTGCGGCTGCACGGCCGGGGCCGCGTCGTCACCCGCGGCGAGGAGGGGTTCGACGAGGCGCTCGCGCCGTTCGCGATGGGGCTCGCGTCGCGCCGCACCGAGGCCCGCGGCGTGATCACCATCGACGTCACCCGGGTCGCCGACGCCTGCGGCTACGCGGTGCCGCGGATGGCCCTCGAGTCCGACCGCGAGCTGCTCGACTCCTGGGCGGAGCGGCGCAGCCCCGAGTGGCTGCGGAGCTACCGCACGGAGAAGAACCAGCACTCCCTCGACGGCCTCCCCGGGCTCGCGGGGCTCCCGGGATGGTGACGGCCGGCGCGCTGCTCGTCGCGGGGACGACGTCCGACGCCGGCAAGAGCGTCCTGGTCGCCGGGATCTGCCGGTGGCTGCACCGTCGCGGCGTGGACGTGGCGCCGTTCAAGGCGCAGAACATGAGCAACAACTCGGTGGTGTGCGCCGACGGCGGGGAGATCGGGCGCGCGCAGGCGCTGCAGGCCGCCGCGTGCGGGCTCGCGCCCAGCGTCGGGTTCAACCCCGTGCTGCTCAAGCCGGGCAGCGACCGGACCTCGCAGGTGGTGGTGCGCGGCGTCGTCGACGGGACGGTGTCGGCGGCGAGCTACCGCGAGCGCAAGGCGGCGCTGCTCGAGGTCGTCACGTCGTCGCTGGCGTCGCTGCGCGAGCAGCACGAGGTCGTCATCTGCGAGGGCGCCGGCTCGCCCGCGGAGATCAACCTGCGGGCGACCGACATCGCCAACATGGGCCTCGCGCGCGCCGCCGACCTGCCCGTGATCGTCGTCGGTGACATCGACCGCGGCGGCGTGCTGGCGCACCTGTTCGGGACCCTGGCGGTCCTCGAGCCCGCCGACCAGGCGCTGGTCGCGGGCTGGGTGGTGAACAAGTTCCGCGGCGACCCGGCGCTGCTCGAGCCCGGCCTCGAGCAGCTCCGGGCGCTGACCGGCCGCCCGACGCTGGGCGTCGTGCCGTGGAGCCCGGAGCTGTGGCTGGACGCCGAGGACTCGCTGGGCCACGTCGCCGACGGGGTGGTGGGACGGCCCGCGCCGCCGGTCGGGCGCGACTGGCTGCGGGTGGCGGTGGTGCGCCTGCCGCGGGTGTCCAACGGCACGGACGTCGACGCGCTGGCCGCCGAGCCCGGGGTCGCCGTCCGCTACGTCACCGAGCCCTCGCGCCTCGCCGACGCCGACCTCGTCGTGCTGCCCGGCTCCAAGGCGACGGTGGCCGACCTCGCGTGGCTGCGCGCGCAGGGGCTGGCCGACGGGGTCCTCGCCCACGCCCGCGCCGGGCGGCCGGTGCTCGGGGTCTGCGGCGGCTACCAGATGCTCTCCCGGCGCATCCACGACCCGCACGGGGTCGAGGCCGCGCCGGGCACCGTCGAGGGCCTCGGCCTGCTCGACGTCGAGGTGACCTTCGACGTCGCCAAGCACCTCGGGACGCCGACGGGGACGGCGCTGGGGGAGCCGGTGGCGTTCTACGAGATCCACCACGGGCGGGAGCTGCGCTCCGACGCCGCCGCGCTGGTGACGCTGGCCGACGGGACGCCCGAGGGGGTGGACGGCGGGCACGTGCTCGGCACGCACGCGCACGGGCTCCTCGAGAACGACGGGCTGCGCCGGCGCCTGCTCGTGCGCGCCGCGGCGGCCGCCGGACGCGACTTCACCCCGGCGCCCGCCACGTCCTACGCGGCGACGCGCGCGGCCCAGCTCGACCTGCTCGGCGACCTCGTCGAGACCCACCTCGACACCGACGCCCTCGAGGCGCTCATCGCGAAGGGCGCGCCGGCCGGGCTGCCCGAGGTCCGCGTCTCGTCCTCATGATCGAGGTGGATTTCCTGGCGTTGAACGCCAGCGTGGACGCAGGGCTTGCATGCGGAGCATGCGCCCGCCGTCAGGCCCGGGCGACGTCGTACACATGGCCGGCGGTGCGCAGGCGCTCCACGAGCGCCGGGCCCATCGCCGTGGCGGGGGTGAGCGAGCCGGCGCGGTCGGGCAGGCGGTCGCCGTCGAGGGCGAGGCAGAGCCCCGTCTCGCCGAGCATCACCGCGGTGGCGGCGTAGCCCGGGTCGCCGGAGCCCGACACGCGCGCGGTGTAGCGGGCGCCGGTGCTGGTCGTCGCGTCGATGTCGTGACGGAACCAGCCGTTCTCGCGGGTCTTCTCGCTCGGGCCCTCCCCGGGCTTGGGCAGGACGCGGTCGAGCACCTGCCGCACGCCGGGGGTCGACAGGCCGGCGAGGAGCGCGCTCAGCCCGCCCGTGACCACGCCCGCGGTGATCGCGCCGACCGGCCCCTTGCCGGTGCCCAGCACCTCGCCGTAGCGCAGGCCCTTGCCGTACGCGTAGCCCGCGATCGCGTTCGAGCGCCGCACGATCCGGGTGTTGTAGGAGGCCATGACGAACGGGGCGACCCACCGGCCCTCGACCTGGTGCGGGGTCGGGTTGTCGCTGGGCTGCCGGGTGTCGGGCTCGGCGGCGCGCTCGGGGCTCAGGCCGAACGGGTCGCGCATGAGCTTGAACACCGAGCGGTCGGCCCGCGCACCGTCGGCGAGCCCCTTCATCGAGTCGATCGTGCCCCCGGAGACGCCGCCGCGGACCCGGACGACCGCGGTGACGTCGGCGAGCTCGCCCTCGCCGTCGGCCTGCACGCGGCTGTGCAGCAGCAGCACCGCGAGGTCGGAGGGGATCGAGTCGTAGCCGCAGGAGTGCACGATCCGGGCGCCGCTGGCGCGGGCCGGCTCGTCGAAGCGGTCGATCGCCTCGCGGGCGAACTGGACCTCGCCGGTGAGGTCGGCGTAGTGCGTGCCGGCCGTCGCGCACGCCTCGACCACGGGCAGGCCGTACTTGGCGTAGGGGCCGACGGTGGTCAGGAGCGCCGTCGTCGAGGCGGCCATGCGCGCGAGGGCGTCGGGGTCGGTGGTGTCGGCGACGATGAGCGGCCAGTCCCCGCCGGGCGAGGGCAGCCGGTCGCGGACCTTCTCCAGCCGCTCGCGCGAGCGCCCGGCCAGAGCGATCCGGGTGCCGGCGGGCGCGTGGCGCGCGAGGTGGCCGGCGGTCAGCTCGCCGACGAAGCTCGTGGCGCCGAACAGGACGAGCTCGTGCTCGCGATCACCGGACATGGCCGCACGATATCCGCGCTCCCGTGCACCGGCAGCTCCGTCCCCCGTGAGTGATGTTCACGGCTATAGCCGGGAACATCACTCACGTAGGGGTGACCACGAAGATCGGGTGCCGGTCGGCGATGGCGGCGAGCTCCTCGTCGGACGAGTCGGCGTCGACGCCGTCGAAGAACGCGCCGACCTCCCACGCCCAGGCGCGCAGGTAGGCGCGCAGCACCGGCGCCTTGTTGGCGTCGGCGAGCTCGGTGGCGCGCACGGTCTCGGTGCGCCGGCCGACGCGGAGCTCGGCCTCGCCCGCCACGCGCAGGTTGCGCACCCACTGCGTGTGCCCACGGGCGGCGACGAGGTAGCGCCGGCCGTCGAGGCGCAGCGGGTTCACCGGCGTCGTGCGGACCTCGCCGCTGGTGCGGCCACGGACACCGAGGACGGCGGAGCCGGCCAGCGGGAGCCCGAGCCGGGTGAGGCCCGCGACCAGCGGGTTCATGATCGAGCGCGTGATGCGTCCGGGGGCCTGGTAGTGGCTGGCGGTCACGGTGTCCTCCTCGGCAGTACGAGAGCGCTGCTCTCGTATGGAGCACTGTTCTCGCTGCGACGCAGGTTGTCAAGAGCACTGCTCTCGCTGTGTGGCACGATGACCCGCATGCCCCCCGGGACCCGCGCACGGGCGCGCGCCGAGACCACCCGAGCGATCCTCGACGAGGCCCGCCGCCAGCTCGCCGAGCAGGGCGCGGCGGCGCTCTCGCTGCGCTCGGTGGCCCGCGAGGTCGGGATGGTCTCCTCGGCGGTCTACCGGTACGTCGCCAGTCGGGACGAGCTGCTCACGCGGCTGATCGTCGAGGCCTACGACGCCGTGGGGGAGCGCGCCGAGGCGGCCCGGGACCCGGAGGCACCGCCGCGCGCCCAGTGGCGCGCCGTGTGGCGGGCCGTGCGCTCCTGGGGGCTCGAGCACCCCGCGGAGTACGCGCTGATCTACGGGTCGCCGGTGCCCGGCTACGCCGCGCCCGCCGAGACGATCCCGGCCGCCGGGCGCGTGGGCCTGCTCCTGGCCGCGATCGTCGCCGAGCACGGCCAAGCGCCGCCCGGCGACGGGGAGAGCGACGGGGAGAGCGACGGAGTGCTGCTCGAGGGCCTGCTCCCCGGCGTGGCCCCGCCGCTCGTCCTGCCGGCGATCGCGGCCTGGACGCAGCTCTTCGGCACCGTCGGCTTCGAGCTCTTCGGCCAGTACGAGAACGTCGTCGTCGACCGCGCGGCCTTCCTCGACGCGGTCGCCGACACCGCAGCGTCGTCGGTCGGGCTCCCGCCGTCCTGAGACCCGTCGGAGGGTGGGACCGTACGGCTGCTTGACGCCGGGTGCCCTGTGCGCGGACGGTGACCGCGCCGACGTCGTCGAAAGGGAGCACCAGATGGCCGACCAGGATCACCGCGAGGAACCGCCGTCACTCCCCGAGACCGTGGCGCGCGAGCGTGCGAACGAGGAGGCCGCGGACGCCGACTCCGCCACGTCCATCGCGAGCACCGAGCGCCGCGGCCGGCAGGCGACGCCCGGGTCCGGGGACGACTCGCTGCCCGAGGCCGAGCAGCGCGAGCGCGCGGCGGCGCAGGACGCCGACGCCGAGCAGGCGCGCGCCGAGAACCCGTCCATCCCGGGCGAGGAGTACCGCCACCGGGAGGGCCACCGCGAGGACTGACGGCAGCGGTCAGCGCGCCGCCACGGACGCGCGCAGTCCCGCGATCATGAGGTCGAGCCCGTGGCGGAACAGGGCCTCGTGGGCGTCGGGGGTGCCCGTGTGCGCTGCCAGCGCCGGCCGGAGTGCGGCGAGGTGCGGGTAGAGCTCGGGGTCGGGGGGCGCCTGGTGCCCGTGGTCGGACGGCGGCCGCTCGCGCTCGGCGTGGTACTCGATCGCCGAGCCGATGACGAGGTTGCCGATCGCCTGGACGGTCGAGAACGCGTCGACGGGGGAGAGGCCCGCGTCGATGAGGGTGCCGAGCACCACCTCGACCGCGGGCAGCGCCGCCTCCGTCGGACGGTTGCCGGCGACGACCCGCGCGGCATCACGGTGGGCGACGAGGGCCCGGTACTGCACGACGGCGCGCTCGCGCAGCCAGTCCGCCCAGTCCTCGCCCGGCGCGGGGGGCGTCACCTGCCACTGGTCGGCGAGCAGGCGCTCGGCGACGTGGTCGAGCAGCGTCCGCTTGTCGGCGACGTGCCAGTAGAGCGTGGGCGCGCTGACCCCGAGGTCGCGGGCGAGCCGCCGCAGCGACAGGCCCTCGAGTCCCACCTCGCCGAGCAGGTCCACCGCGGCGTCGACGACGGCGTCGCGGGTCAGCGTCATGCGTCCTCCCTTGCCCCCTCGAACGGTGTGAGGGTAGCGTCCCTAACGCTGTTAGAGGAGGGGCCATGAACACACCCGCGGTCGCGGTCCGCGGCCTGGTCAAGCGCTACGGCGCGATCGAGGCGGTGCGCGGCATCGACCTCGAGGTGGCGCGCGGCGAGACGTTCGGCTTCCTCGGACCCAACGGTGCCGGGAAGTCCACCACGATCAACATCCTGTGCACCCTGGTCGAGCCGACCGACGGCGAGGCCGAGGTCGTCGGGCTCGACGTCGTGCGCGACCGCGCCGCCGTCCGCCGGCGCATCGGGCTGGTGTTCCAGGACCCGACGCTCGACGCCCCGATGTCGGGCGAGCAGAACCTGCGGTTCCACCAGGAGCTCTACGGCGTCGACCGCCGGCGCGCCCCGGCCCGGCGCGAGGAGGTCATGCGCATGGTCGGCCTCTGGGACCGCCGGGCCGACCCCGTCGCCACCTACTCCGGCGGCATGCGGCGGCGGCTCGAGATCGCGCGCGGGCTGCTGCACTCGCCCCAGGTGCTCTTCCTCGACGAGCCGACGATCGGCCTCGACCCGCAGACCCGCGGCACCATCTGGGACTACGTGGCGGAGCTGCACCGGACAGAGGAGATCACCGTCTTCGTCACCACCCACTACATGGACGAGGCCGAGCACTGCGACCGGATCGCGATCATGAACGAGGGGCGGATCGTCGCCCTCGACACCCCGGACGCGCTCAAGGCCCAGGTGGGCGCCGACCGCGTCACGATCACCACGGACGACGACGAGACCGCCCTGCGCGCGCTGCGTTCCGAGTTCGGCCTCGAGGGCGCCGTGCGCGAGGGCGCGGTGTCGATCGCCGTGGCCGACGGCGCGGGCTTCGTGCCGCGACTGTTCGAACGTCTCGGCAGCCACCGCGTGACCATCCGCTCGGTCACCGTGACCCGGCCCAGCCTCGACGACGTCTTCCTGGCCCACACGGGCACGACGATCCGCGACGCGGAGGCCGGGCCGAGCATGCATCCCATGGCGATGCGGATGAGGGGACGCTGATGACCACCACGATGACCCCGGAGGCCGTGCGGGTCCCCGTGAGCAGTCTCGCCACCGAGGCGCGCGCCGCGGCGGTCGTCTGGCAGCGGGAGATGATCCGCTTCGTCAAGGACCGCTCGCGCATCCTGTCGTCGCTGGCCCAGCCCCTGCTGTTCCTGTTCGTGCTGGGCACGGGGCTGGGCTCGCTGCTCGGGAGCAGTGAGGGCGCCGGGTCCGTCGCGTTCACGACGTTCCTGTTCCCGGGCGTCATGGCGATCTCGGTGCTCTTCACCGCGGCCTTCGCCGGCATCTCGATCGTCTGGGACCGGGAGTTCGGCTTCCTGCGCGAGATGCTCGTCGCGCCGGTGTCGACCGCCTCGATCCTCATCGGGAAGGCCCTCGGCGGCGCGACCGTGGCGACGCTGCAGTGCTTCGTGCTCCTGGCCCTCGCCGGCCTGGTCGGTGTGCCCTACGACCCGCTGATGCTGCTGGCGATGGTCGGGCTGATCTTCCTGATGGGCTTCATGATCACGTCGCTCGGCCTCCTGCTGGCGGCGCGCGTGAAGCAGATCCAGACGGCGATGCCGCTGGTCCAGCTCGTCATCACGCCCCTGATGTTCCTGTCCGGGGCGCTCTTCCCGCTCTCGGGGCTGCCGACGTGGCTCGCCGTGCTCACGCACATCAACCCCATGACCTACGCCGTCGAGCCGCTGCGCTCGGTGGTCTTCGACCACCTCGACGTCGACGCCGCGACCCGCGCGCGCTTCGACCCGGGCATCGTCTGGGGGAGCTGGACCGTGCCCGTGGGCGTGCAGATCCTCATCACGATCGGGTTCTGCGTCCTGCTGCTGTCCCTGGCGGTGTGGCGGTTCCGGCGGACGGAGTGAGGCCCAGACCGGACTCAGGCGACCTCGGGGTCGAGCGGGAGCCCGAGCAGGGCGTTCTCCAGCACCTCGGGCAGTGCCGGGTGGATCCAGTACTGCTTCTCGGCCATCGTGCGGGCGTCCAGGCCGAAGGTGATCGCCTGGATCATCGGCTGGACCAGCGAGGACGCCTCCGGGCCCATGAGGTGGGCGCCGAGCAGGGTGCCGTCCGGCGAGGCGACGAGCTTGACGACGCCGGTGGTGTCCTCCATGGCCCAGCCGAAGGCGACGTCGCCGTAGTTCTGGATCTTCGTGACGTAGGGGATGCCGCGGTCGCGACAGTCCTGCTCGCGGAGGCCGATCGAGGCGATCTGCGGGTCGGTGAACACCGCCGCCGGCACGTGCCGGTTGTTCGTCTCCCGCGGGTCGTCGGGGTAGAGCAGGTTGTGGCGCACGATCGCGGCCTCGTGGTTCGCGACGTGCTTGAGCTGGAACTCCGAGCTGATGTCGCCGAGCGCGTAGACGCCGGGCACCGAGGTCCGCTGCTGCTCGTCGACGACGATGCGCCCGTCGGAGTGCAGGGCGAGCCCGCCTGCGGCGGCGTCGAGCCGGTCGGAGTTCGGGATGCGCCCGGCGGCGACGAGCAGGGCGTCGCCCTCGATGGCGCCGTGCTGGCAGTGCACGACGATCGTGCCGTCGGCGCGCTGCTCGGGCGGGGCGGTCGGCGCGGCGTCGCAGTAGAGCGTCCAGCGCCGGGCGGCCAGCGAGGTGAACCGGCTCGAGATGTCCTCGTCCTGCTCGCGCAGCAGCGCCGGGCCGCGGGTGGCGACGGTGACCTCGGCGCCCAGCGCCGAGAACACGTGGGCGAACTCCGCGGCGATGTAGCCGCCGCCGACGATCGTCAGGCGGCGGGGGACCTCGTCGATGCGCATGACGTCGTCGGAGGTGTGGAAGTCCACGCCGCTGGAGGCGATCAGCTGCGGGATCGCGGGGCGCGCGCCGGCGGCGACGACGATGCGGTCGCCGGTGAGGGTGACCGGCTCGCCGCCGTCGGTCGGGGCCACCTCGAGCGTCCGCTCGCCGGTGAAGCGGGCGTGGCCGAGGTAGACCGTCGAGTTCGGTGCCTCGTACTGGCGGTAGCGCTGCCCCCCGGCGGCGATCGGGTCGATCCGGGAGAACACCCGGTCGCGGATGTCGGTCCAGCGGACCTTGTCGATGCTCGCGTCCACGCCGTAGATGCCCGCCCGGCGGATCGTCTCGGCGACGTCGGCGGCGTAGACGTACATCTTGGTCGGGATGCAGCCGACGTTCAGGCAGGTCCCGCCGAACACCCCGTGCTCGACGATCGCCACGTCCATGTCCGCGAACCGTTCGTCCGGGATCGTGTTGCCGGAGCCGGTGCCGATGATGACGAGGTCGTGGTGGGGCACGCCGTCCACGGTAGTGCGCGACCGGACCGGGCGTGGCCCCGCCGTCCCACGACGAGCGGTCCGAAGATCGCCGTTCACCGGTTGGTGACGACCACTCATCGCGCTTCGACCACTCCATGGTGACGTTTGTCGACGGAAATCGACCGCTCGTCGTCGCTCGGCGGAGCGAACTATGGCCGCTCGGCCTTGCCCGAGGTCGGCCTGACTGCTGGTCTCTTCCCCCGAAGGCACCCCGCCGCTGCGCCGAACGGCCCCCGGTAGAGCGCCGAACGGACCTGAGCGGGAGGGGCAGTACGGATGTCGAACGGCGTGCGCGACGGGATCACCGCGGTCGGGAGGATCCTCGTGCTCGCCGGGACGGCCCTGCTGATCGTCCTCGCCGGGGCGGCGGGCGCGTGGGCCTCCGAGGGGACGACCCCCGGTGGGGACGACTCCTCCGACGACGGATCGGGCGTGGTCGTCGACGCCGGCGTCCGTGTGGTCGGCGGGGCGCGCACGACCACCGACGAGCACCCGTGGGCGGTGTTCCTCACCGACGGCGCGGGGTTCCAGTTCTGCGGGGGCACGCTCGTCGCCCCCACCAAGGTCCTCACCGCCGCGCACTGCATGGCCACCACGACGCCGACGCAGGTGATGGTGGTCGCGGGGCGGGACGACAAGCAGTCGACGACCGGCGACACCTCGGCGGTCACCTCGGCGTGGGTCAGCCCGGAGTTCGAGGGCGTCGGCAAGGGCGCCGACCTCGCGGTCCTGACGCTGGCGACCCCCAGCACCCGCACGCCACTGCCGCTCGCCGGTCCGGGCGACGAGGCGCTCTACCAGGACGGGCGCGCCGCCCAGATCCTCGGCTGGGGCGCGACCTCGGAGAGCGCCACGCCCTCGCGCTACCTGCTGACGGCGACGGTGCCGGTGCGCGGCGACGACTACTGCCGCGCCGGCGACCGGACCTTCGACGCCCGCCGGCTCACCTGCGCGGGGTTCGACCAGGGCGGCGTCGACTCGTGCCAGGGCGACTCGGGCGGCCCGCTCGTCGCCGCCGGCAAGCTCATCGGCGTCACCTCCTTCGGCGACGGCTGCGCCCGCGCCGGGCGCCCCGGCTACTACGTGCGCGTCGCGGCCCTGCGTGACGCGCTGCGTTCCCAGCTCACGTGAGCGGAATTCACGGCCATAGCCGTGAATTCCGCTCACGGCACAGGACGACGGACCGGCGGGCAGGCCGGTCCGGCGAGACGGAGACGGGACCCGGACCACGCCCCCGGTCCGGGTCCCGCTCCGCGGAGTCGCGCTCATCTCAGCGATCGCTCAGATGTTGTGGGTTAGGGTCCCTCGAACCTCGACTCCCGATCCGTGAGGACACCCCTTGGGCTTCCCGTTCTCGGCCGTCGTCGGCCACGAGGACCTGCGTCTCGCCCTGATGCTCACCGCGGTCGACCCGGGGATCGGCGGCGTCCTGGTGCGCGGGGAGAAGGGGACCGCGAAGACGACGATCGTGCGCGCGCTGGCCACGCTGCTGCCGCCGGTCGAGGTCGTCGCGGGGGACCGGTTCTCGGTCGACGTCGACGCCGGGGAGCAGAGCCCCGACGGCCCGTTCCCGTCCGACGCCCCGCGCGAGCGCCGGGACGTGCGCCTGGTGGAGCTGCCGGTCGGGGCCTCGGAGGACCGCGTCACGGGGTCGCTCGACCTCGAGGAGGTGCTCGCCCACGGGCGGACCTCCGTGCGCCCGGGGCTGCTCGCGGCCGCGCACCGCGGGGTGCTCTACGTCGACGAGGTCAACCTGCTCCACGACCACCTCGTCGACCTCCTGCTCGACGCCGCCGCGACCGGGCGCGCGCACGTCGAGCGCGACGGCGTCTCGCTGACCCACCCGGCGGCGTTCCTGCTGGTCGGCACCATGAACCCGGAGGAGGGCGAGCTGCGTCCGCAGCTGCTCGACCGCTTCGGGCTCACCGTGCGGGTCGCCGCGTCCCGGGACGTCGCGGAGCGCACCGAGGTCGTGCGCCGGCGCCTCGCCCACGACGCCGACCCCGACGCCTTCGCCGCACGCTTCGCCGGCGACGAGGACGCCCTGCGGGCCCGGCTCGTCGAGGCCCGCGGGCGGCTGGCGTCGGTCGCCCTGCCCGACGCCGAGCTCGTGCGGATCTCCGCGCTGTGCGCCGAGGTGGAGGTCGACGGCATGCGCGCCGACGTCGTCCTCGCCCGCACCGCCGTCGCCCACGCCGCGTGGCGTGGGGCGGACGCCGTCGACGCCTCCGACGTGCGCGTCGCCGCCCGCCTGGCCCTGCCGCACCGGCGTCGCCGCGACCCGTTCGACGAGCCGCACCTCGGCGAGGACGAGCTCGACGAGGCGATGCAGAAGGCGGACGAGGCGGCGGACGAGAGCGAGCCGCCTCCCGAGGGCGGTGCCTCCGACGACGCCGGCCCCGACGGGCCCGACGAGCCCGGCCCCGACGACTCCGGCCCCGACGACCCCGGGCCCGACGGCGGGGGTCCGGGGAGCGGTCCGGGGGGCGGGGCGCCGCCGCCCTCGTCGTCCTCCCCGTCGTCGCCAACGCCGTCGTCCGGGAACGGGACCGCGTCCGAGCCGCCTCCGTGCGCCGGGCGCGACGAGCCCGAGCCCGCCGGCGTCCCGGTCGGCGCGCCGGCGTCCACGAGGCTGCGGGCGCGCCGGTTCGAGGTACGCGGCACGGGCGAGGGCGCGCCGGGGCGGCGCTCGCGGGCGCGGGGCAAGCAGGGTCGCGTGGTGCGCGCGGTGCCCGACGCCGACGACGACACCACGCTGCACGTGCCCGCCACGATGCTGGCGGCGGCCGGGCGGGGCGCCGCCGGTGTCGCGCGGACCGACCTGCGCCACGCCGTGCGCGAGGGCCGCGAGGGCAACCTCGTGCTCTTCTGCGTCGACGCCTCGGGCTCGATGGCGGCGCGCAAGCGGATGAGCGCGGTCACCGGGGCCGTCGCCGCCCTCCTGCGCGACGCCTACCAGCGCCGCGACCGGGTCGGCGTGGTGACGTTCCGGGGGAGCGCCGCCACGGTCGCCCTGCCGCCGACCACCTCGGTGCACGCCGCGCACGCCCGCCTGCACGACCTGCGCACCGGCGGGCGCACCCCGCTCGCCGAGGGCCTGCGCACCGCGCGGGCGGTCCTGCGCACCGAGCGGACCCGGGACGCCCGGCGCCGAGGGCTGCTCGTGCTGCTCACCGACGGGCGCGCGACGGCGTCCGGCGGGCTCGACGCCGCGCTGGGGGCGGCCCGGGGGCTCGCGCGCGACGCGGGCGCCGGCGGGCGGGGTGCGAGCGTGAGCACGGTCGTCGTCGACTGCGAGTCGGGGCCGGTGCGCCTGGGGCTCGCCGGGCGCCTCGCCCGCGTCGCCGGCGGCACCGTCGTCACCCTCGACGAGCTGACCGGCGAGTCCGTCGCCGGTGTCGTGGAGCAGTTCCGAGCCTCGTGAGTGGAATTCCCGGCTATAGCCGGGAATTCCACTCACATACGGAAGGAGGGCAGCCGTGCCGCAGGGGGTTCCGAGCACCGTCCCCGCCGACGGGCTGACGACGCGCCAGCGCCGGCGTCGTCCGCTGCTGCTCGTGCACACCGGGGTGAACAAGGGGAAGTCGACGGCCGCGTTCGGGCTCGCGCTGCGCCAGTGGACGGCCGGTTCGTCGATCGCGGTGTTCCAGTTCGTGAAGTCGGCGAAGTGGCGGGTCGGCGAGGAGACCGCGCTGCGCGCCCTCGGCGACGTGCACCGCGACACCGGCCAGGGCGGCCCCGTCGAGTGGCACAAGATGGGCGAGGGCTGGTCGTGGTCGCGCAAGGCGGGCACCGAGTCCGACCACGCCGAGGCCGCGCGGGAGGGCTGGGCGGAGATCCGGCGCCGGCTCGAGGCGGGCGCCCACGACTTCTACGTGCTCGACGAGTTCACGTATCCGCTGAAGTGGGGGTGGATCGACGTCGACGAGGTGGTCGAGGTGTTCACCCACCGGCCCGGCTACCAGCACATCGTCGTCACGGGCCGGGACGCGCCGCCGGCGCTCACCGACGCCGCGGACCTCGTCACCGAGATGACCAAGATCAAGCACCCGATGGACGCCGGTCAGAAGGGGCAGAAGGGGATCGAGTGGTAGTGCTGCCGCCCCGGGTCGTCGTCGCGGCGCCCTCGTCCGGCAGCGGCAAGACCACCGTCGCCACCGGCCTGCTCGGCGCCCTCGCCGCCCGCGGCACGGCCGTGGCCCCGGCGAAGGTCGGCCCCGACTACGTCGACCCCGGCTACCACGCCCTCGCGGCCGGCCGCCCCGGCCGCAACCTGGACGGGGTGCTCGTCGACCCCGCGACGCTGCCGGGGCTCCTCGCGCACGGGGCGCGCGGGGCGGAGCTGGCCGTGGTCGAGGGCGTCATGGGGCTCTTCGACGGCCGGATCGCCGCCGACCCGGACGCCGACGGCTCGACCGCCCACGTCGCCCGGCTGCTCGAGGCGCCCGTGGTGCTGGTGGTCGACGCGCGCGGTCAGTCCCGTTCGGTCGCCGCGCTGCTCGCGGGGTTCCGGGACTTCGACCCGCGGCTGCGCCTCGGCGGCGTGATCCTCAACCGGGTCGGGTCGAACCGTCACGAGGAGGTCCTGCGCGCGGCGTGCGCCGAGGTCGGGCTCCCGGTGCTCGGGGTGCTGCCGCGCCGGGCGGAGCTGGCGGTGCCGTCGCGGCACCTGGGGCTGGTGACGGCCGCCGAGCACGGGAGCGCGGCACGGGAGGCGGTCGAGGCGATGGCCGCGCTGGTCGCCGGGCACGTGGACCTCGACGCCGTGGTGGCCCTCGCGCGCTCGGCGCCGGCGACGCCGACGACGCCCTGGGATCCGGCGGTCGGCGAGCGCGTCCCCGGTGCGCCGGTGGTCGCCGTGGCCGGCGGGGCCGCGTTCACGTTCGGCTATCCCGAGCACGCCGAGATGCTGGCGGCCGGGGGCGCCGACGTCGTCACCGTCGACCCCGCGCGCGACGAGGCGCTGCCGCCCGGGACGGCTGGTCTCGTGCTGCCCGGCGGCTTCCCCGAGGAGCACGCCGAGGCCCTGAGCGCCAACGCCCCGCTGCGCGCGGCGATCCGGGCGTTGGCGGCGTCCGGAGCCCCGGTGCACGCCGAGTGCGGCGGGTTGCTCTACCTCGCCCGCTCGCTGGACGGCGCGCCGATGTGCGGGGTGCTCGACGCCGACGCCGAGATGGGCCCGCGCCTGTCCCTGGGCTACCGCACCGCCACCGCCTGCGCGGACTCCCCGCTCGCCGCCGCCGGCGAGACGGTGACCGGGCACGAGTTCCACCGCACCGTCGCCACCCCGCGCGCCGGCGCGTCCGCCGCGTGGCGCTGGGACGGCGCCGAGCCCGAGGGCTTCGTGACCGGCGGCGTCCACGCCTCCTACCTGCACACCCACCCCGTCAGCCGTCCGGGTGGCGTCGCGCGATGGCTGCGCCACGTGAGTGATCAGGGTCGTCCCGACGACCCAGATCCCTCACGAGGCCGGAGGCCCTCATGAACGTCACCGTCGACGGGCGCACCGTCGCCCTCGCCGAGCACGGCGACCCCGACGGCCACCTTGACTGGTCCGCCGTCCCGACGCCGGTAGAGATCTTCCAGGGAGAGGAGGACGCGTGGGTCCCGATGGACCACGCCGAGGACATCGCCTCCCGCCTGCCGGCAGGCATCGCGCGGATCCACCGGCTACCGGGCGTCGGGCACCTGTCGATCCAGGACCACGTCGTCGAGGTCCTCGACGCGCTGGTGACCCCGTAGGCGTGCTCGTCCTCGGGGTCGGCGTCGAGCCCGGCACGCCGCCGGAGCACCTGCTCGACGCGGTGGCGGCCCTGGGGCTCGTCGAGGACGTCGCCGTCGTCGCCACCATCGAGACCCGCGCGGGCGAGCCCGCGGTGACGACGCTGGCGGCGGGGCGGACCCTGCGCACCTACCCGGCCTCGGTCCTCGACCCCGTCGACGTCCCGCACCCCTCGCCGGTCGTGCGCCGGCTGACCGGCACGGGGAGCGTCGCCGAGGCCGCCGCCCTGCTGGCCGCCCGCGAGCGGGGCGGGGGCGAGCTCGTCGTCGGCAAGCAGCGGGGCCGGGGCGTCACGGTGGCGGTGGCGCGCTGAGGCCCAGCGCGCCCCCGTCGACCAGCTCCCGCACGACGTCGACCAGCGCGAGCACCGCGGTGTCGGTGGTGTCGGCGCGCCAGACGAGGCGGTGCTCGACGAGCAGCGGGGGACCGGCGAGCGGACGGGACACGGCCCCCGTGCCCGCGACCCCCGCGGCGGCGCGCTCGGTGGTGAGGCCGATGGCGGTGCCGGCGAGGACGAGGGGGAGGAGCCGGTCGAGGCGGACGGCGTGCTGGCGGGCGACGGCGACGCGGGTCCCGCGTGCGGTGAGCTCGCGGACGTAGTGGTCGTGCACCCACGGGTTCGTGGTGCGCGGGACGAGGGCCAGCGGGCGCCCGGAGAGCGCGACCGGGTCGACGGCGTCCTCGGCTGCCAGCGGGTCGCCGGTCGCGACCACGACGACCAGCCGCTCCCGGGCGGTACAGAGGGAGGTCAGCTCCCCGGTCAGCTCGGGCTGCCAGGTGTGCCCGACGTCGAGGCGCCGCGCGGCGAGCGCGCGCAGCTGCTCGCGCGTGCCCATCGGCACCGGCACGGGTCGCACCGGCGGGTCCCGGTGCGCGAGGCGCGGGGCGGCGAGCTCGAACAGTCGCGTGCCGAGGTCCTCGGCGTAGCCCACGCGGACCTCGCCCCCGCCCGCGGCGGCCGTCCGGCGGCCGACCTCGACGGCGGTGCGCGCGGCGAGCACGGTGCGCCGCGCCTCGGGGAGGAAGGCCTCGCCGACCTCGGTGAGCGCCACCCGCCGGCTGGTGCGCGCGAACAGCGGGGCGCCGAGCTCGCGCTCGAGGCGGCGGATCTGCTCGCTCACGGACTGCTGCCGCACGTGCAGGCGCTCCGCGGCGCGCCCGAAGTGCCGTTCCTCGGCGACCGCGAGGACGTACTCGAGCTGCCGCAGCTCCACGCGCGCCCCCGATCGACAGGCTCTCCCTGTCGGAGCGTAGCGATCCGCGTCGTTGATCGCGGCGCCGTGCGGGGCTGCACTGGGAGCCATGAAGACCTGGTTCGTCACCGGCGCGTCCCGCGGCCTGGGGCGCGAGCTCACCGAGCAGCTCCTCGCCCGCGGAGACCGCGTCGCCGCCACCGCCCGCCGTCCCGAGCAGCTCGACGACCTGCGCGCCGCCCACGGCGACCGCCTGTGGGTGCGCGCGCTCGACGTCACCGACACCGCGGCGCAGCGCGCCGTCGTCGACGCCGCGTTCGCCGAGCTCGGGCGCATCGACGTCGTCGTCGCCAACGCGGGCTTCGGGGTGTTCGGCGCCGCCGAGGAGCTCGAGGACGCCGACGTCGACGCCCTGCTCGCCACCAACCTGACCGCCGTCGTCCAGCTGACCCGCGCCGTCCTGCCGCATCTGCGCGCCCAGGGCGGCGGGCGGCTCGTGCCCGTCTCGAGCATGGGCGCGCACGTCACGTTCCCCGCGTTCTCGCTCTACCACGCGAGCAAGTGGGGCCTCGAGGGCTTCGCCGAGACCGTGGCCGCGGAGGTCGCGCCGTTCGGCATCGACGTCGTCCTCCCCGAGCCCGGCATGATCCGCACGACGTTCTTCGACGCCGCGGGGCACGCCGCCGAGCACCCGGCCTACGAGCACCTGCACGGCCCGCGGGTCGCCGTCGAGGACATGACCGGCGACCAGGCCCGCACCGTCGCGGGCATGATCCGGGCCGCCGACGCGCCCCTCGCGCCGACCGGCGTGCCGCGGCGCGTGCTGCTCGGGTCCGACGCCCAGGCGCTGGTCAGCGCCTCGCAGCGCCGTCGCCTGGACGAGGCCGAGGAGCAGGTGGCCTCCGCGGCGGAGGCCGACGTGGTGCCGGCCGCCTGCTGAGGTCGGCGGGCGGCGTGACGCGGCCGACCGGGTCTGACGCGGGCGCGCGTGACGGGGGAGGATGACGACCATGAGCGAGCAGCCCCGGTACGGCGCGCCGTCGCCCGCCGACGGGCCCACCACCCCCGGCACGGGCGCCATCTCGCGGGCCGAGGTGGCCGGGTCGGGCACCGTCGGCCCGGGCCCCTCCGATCCGAGCTCCGTCAGCCGGACCCCGCCGTCGGAGCCCCTCACCATCCCGGACGGTGCCGCCGCCGCCCGGCCGCGTGTGCAGACGAGCCCCGGACGCACGCGGGTCGGCGGGGCCTGGATCGGGCTGATCCTCGGCGCCGTCGTCCTGGTGTTCCTGCTCGTGTTCATCCTCCAGAACCTCGACCCCGCCCGCGTGGCGTTCCTGGGGTTCGAGGCCACCCTGCCGCTGGGGATCTGGCTGCTCTTCGCCGCGATCGCCGGGGTGCTGCTGCTCGCGATCCCCGGTCTCGGGCGGATGGTGCAGTGGCGTCGCGCGGCCAAGCGCACGGGAAGGGTCCGCTCATGACGCTCCGCCTCGCCGGGGCACCGCTGCCGCTCGTCGGCCGCGCCCGCGCCTACGTCTGCGGCATCACCCCGTACGACACGACCCACCTCGGGCACGCGGCCACGTTCGTCTGGGCCGACGTCGCGTCCCGGGTGCTGCGTCGCACCGGGGTCGAGCTCGTCACCTGCCGCAACGTCACCGACGTCGACGACGTCCTCGACGCCGCCGCCGAGCGGGCGGGGGCGCGGTTCGACAGCTTCGCCGCGGTCGGCCAGTTCCGCTTCGACCGCGACATGGCCGCCCTCGGGGTGCGCCCGCCGACCCACGAGCCGCGCGCCCACAACCACGTCGACGGGGTCGTCGCCCTGGCCGCCGCGCTGCTCGAGCGCGGCGCGGCCTACGAGCGCGACGGCGCCGTGCTGTTCCGCGCCGGGCAGGTGCCGACGCCCGAGATCCCCGCCGACCCGGACGAGACGTCGAGTGAGGCGCCCTGGCCGGGTGCCGACGACCCCGCCGACGCGCTGGTCTGGCGGCCGGCGTCGCCCGGCGAGGCGGCCTGGCCCAGCCCCTGGGGCGACGGACGGCCCGGCTGGCACGCGGAGTGCGCGGCGATGGCGCTGACGATGCTCGGGCCGGCCGTCGACCTCCACATCGGCGGCGCCGACCTGCGCCACCCCCACCACACCCACCAGGCGGCGATGGTCGAGGCCGTCACCGCCGTACGGCCCTTCGCCCGCGCGCGCCTGCACGTCGGGACGGTGCGCGTCGACGGGCAGAAGATGGCGAAGTCGGCCGGGAACCTCCTCCTCGTCGGCGAGCTGCTCGAGACCCACCCCGCCGCGGCCGTGCGCCTGCTGCTGCTCGACCGGCCGTGGGCGAGCGCCTGGGACATCGAGCCGGGGGCGCTCGACGCCGCCGCGGCGCGCCTCGAGCGGCTCTACGCCGCGGCCGCCCGGCACGGTCGGGGCGTCGCGGCGGCGGACGCCGTGACGGAGCGCCTGCTCGACGATCTCGACGTGCCCGGCGCGCTCGCGGTGGCCGAGGACGAGGGCGGGGAGGCCGCCCGCGCGGCCCTCGCGGTGCTCGGCCTGGCCTGATCGGCCCAGCGTGTCCCGGCGAACACCTCCCGCGTGTCCGGGCGCGGCGCGCCGTCTCCGACCAGGTGTCCACCTAACGTGGGCCCGCGTGCCGGGGGAGGCCTCGTGAGGCCCCGGCGGCGGAGGGGAGGTGGCCTCATGGGTGTCGGCACCCGGTGGTGGCGCCGTGTCGAGTCCGAGGAGGACAACGACGCGTGGGGTGGCCCGGACGAGGTCACCGTCGCCCCCGACCCGCGCGCCTCGATCGAGGACGACGGCCGCGAGGCGCGCGAGACCGCCGACCGCGAGGCCCGCGAGACCGCCGACCGCGAGGCCCGCGAGACCGCCGAGCGTCAGGCGCGTGAGCACGCCGAGCGCGAGGCGCGGGAGACCGCGGAGCGCGAGGCGCGTGAGCAGGCCGAGCGCGAGGCGCGGGAGACCGCGGAGCGCGAGGCGCGCGAGACCGCGGAACGTCAGGCCCGCGAGACCGCCGAGCGCGAGGCGCGGGAGACCGCGGAGCGCGAGGCCCGTGAGCAGGCCGAGCGCGAGGCGCGGGAGACCGCGGAGCGCGAGGCCCGTGAGCAGGCCGACCGCGAAGCGCGGGAGGCCGCGGAGCAGCAGGCCCGCGAACAGGCCGAACGCGAAGCCCGCGAACGCGAAGCCCGCGAGACTGCCGAACGCGAGGCCCGCGAGCAGGCCGAACGCGAGCGCCGCGAGCGCGAGGAGACCGAGGCGCAGGACCTCGTGTCGACGCTGCCCGGTGCCGAGACCGTCCCGCCGCCGCTGGCGCGCGAGGCGGCGGCCCGCGAGGCCGCGGCGCGCGCGGCGTCGAAGGCGAACCGGAAGCGTCGCCGCCGGCGGGTACTCGCGATCTTCCTGATCGCGTTCCTCGCGGTGGCGGCCGTGTGGATCATCCCGCGGCTCATCGCCCTGGTGCTCGGGCTCGCCAGTGCGCTCGGGGTCGGGCCGGCGCCGGAGCCCCCGCCGATCATCGCGGCCGCACCGGTGGCCGCGGTTGCCGGCCCGCCCGTCGAGCTTCCTCGGGGCGGATCGATGATCCTGCCCGCGCAGCGGGTGGTCGTCCTGCGCGAGGCCCCGGGTAGCGGCCCGAGCGAGGCGAGCGCAGATCGTCTCGACGCCGTCGCCGTCCCGTTCGGCACCCGCGACCGCGAGGTCCTGCCGGCCCTGGAGCTGCCGGTGCGCGACGTCGCCGACACCCCGGCGGCGTGGCAGCGGCTCGCACTCACCCGGGCCCACCGCCAGCTCCTGGTCCTCGCCGTGCCCACCGGACCGACCGCCGTCCGCGACGCCCTCGAGCCCTGGGAGCGCCTGCTGCGCGAGCCCGACGTCGGGCTCGCCCTCGATTCCCCGCCGCTCGCGCCCGAGGAGCTCGGCGCCGTGACCGCATGGCTCGCCGACGTCGTACGCACCGGCAACCTGCCGCAGAAGCTCGTCGTCGTCCCCGGCACCGCGACCAGCGCCCCGTCCGAGCTCGCCGTCGTCGCCACCGACGGGGCGCAGGCGTCAGCACCGCGCGCGGTGGTCCTCCCGCCCGGTGGCCCGTCGCCCACCGAGCTGTTGGCCGCCGACCCGGCCCCGGACGTCGTCCTCTACCGCTGACGACACCCAGATCGCCGCAGGTGCTCCTGCGAGCCGATGACGTCGGCTCGCCGGAGCACCCGGAGCGATCAGCGCCACCCTCGCCGGACGCTTCGGAAATCGAAGCGTCGTCCGGGAGGCAGTCGAGCGCCGGGCGTACCCGGAGCCCGGGCACAGCGTCGCGACAGCACGACACTTCGGAAACCGAAGCATCGCTCGGCAGGGAGTCGAGCGCCGGGCGCGGACCCGGAGCCCGACCAGGGCGCCACCACAGCACGACGCTTCGGAAATCGAAGCGTCGCCCGGGAGGGAGTCGAGCGCCGGGCGCGGTCCCGGAGCCCGGGCACGGCGCCACCACAGCACGACGCTTCGGGAATCGAAGCGTCGTCCGGGAGGGAGTCGAGCGCCGGCCGCGTACCCGGACCCCGGGCACAGCGTCGCGACAGCACGACACTTCGAAAACCGAAGCGTCGCCCGGCGAGGAGTCAGGACCCCCGAGCTCACCCCCGCCAGGTCGTCGACCGACGGACGCGGTCCCACAGGACGTCCACCTCGCCGAACTCGAGCGTCGCCGGCAGCAGCGCCAGCCGCTCGGGCAGGGCGGACGCCGCGGCGGCGAGGATGTCGGGCGGGTCGGGGTCGCCGCCCTCGAGGGTGCCGAGCACCACGAGCACCCCGGTCACGGGGAGCCCGCCGCGGTCAGCGAGCACCGTGCGCACCCCGGCGACGGCCGCGCGCAGCTCGTCGACGTGGCCGGTGAGGTGACCGTCGACGCGCAGGACGCCGGCCCGGACGTCGGCGCGCGCACCCTCGACCGCGTGCGCCACCACCACGCCCGGGGCGCCGATCAGGAGGGTCGCGTCGCCGCCGACCGGCACCGAGGACACCACCCGCCAGCCCGGCTGCGCTGCGACGAACCGCGAGACCTTCGCCCAGCCCCTCGGGTGCACGACGGCGTCGACGGCGTCGGCGAGGGCGCGGTCCACGGGTCGCGTCGACAGGTCCGTCCACCCCAGGCCCAGCACCTCGGCGAGCGCCCGGTGCCAGCGGGTGTGGCGGTCCCGGTCGGGGCCCAGGACGTTCGCCCCGCACAGCGAGCACGTCCGTCCCTCGCCGAAGGTGATCTCGTAGTGGGGCTCGTCGGCGATCAGCGCGCGGGCGGCCTCGTGGTCCACGCCGTGATCGTCCCGCGACCATCAGCGCCGGGCGCAACCCTCTTCCCGCGCGTCGTTACGCTCGGTCCATGGCACGAGGCGTCACACGAATGTCGGGTCTGTTCCTGCACACGCTGCGCGAGGACCCGGCCGACGCCGAGGTGATCAGCCACAAGCTGCTCGTGCGCGCCGGGTACGTCCGCCGCGTCGCTCCGGGCATCTACTCGTGGTTGCCGCTGGGCATGAAGGTGCTGGCCCGGGTCGAGGCCATCATCCGCGAGGAGATGGACGGGATCGGCGGCCAGGAGGTGCACTTCCCGGCGCTGCTGCCCAAGGAGCCCTACGAGGCGACCGGACGCTGGACCGAGTACGGCGACGCGCTCTTCCGCCTCAAGGACCGCAAGAAGGCCGACTACCTCCTCGGCCCCACGCACGAGGAGATGTTCACCCTCATGGTCAAGGGGGAGACGAGCTCCTACCGCGACTTCCCGGTGATCCTCTACCAGGTCCAGACCAAGTACCGCGACGAGGAGCGCCCGCGGGCGGGCATCCTGCGCGGGCGCGAGTTCACGATGAAGGACTCGTACTCGTTCGACCTCTCCGACGAGGCCCTGCAGGCGTCCTACGACGCGCACCGCGAGGCCTACCAGCGGATCTTCGCGCGACTCGGGCTCGAGGTGCAGATCGTCTCGGCGATGTCGGGGGCGATGGGTGGCTCGGCGTCCGAGGAGTTCCTCGCGCCCTGCGCGTCGGGCGAGGACACCTACGTGCGCGCGCCCGCCACGGGCTACGCCGCCAACGTCGAGGCCGTGACGACCCCCGCGCCGCCGGAGCAGTCGACCGAGGACGAGCCCGAGGCGGTCGTGTACGACACCCCGGACACGCCGACGATCGACACGCTGGTCGCGCACGTCAACGGCCTGGGGCTGGGTCGCACCTTCACCGCCGCCGACACCCTCAAGAACGTCATGGTCAAGACGCGCCTGCCCGGGTCGACGGAGTGGACGCTGCTCGGGGTCGGCGTCCCCGGCGACCGCGAGGTGGACATGAAGCGCCTCGAGGCGTCGGTGTCGCCGGCGGAGGTCGCGCTGCTCGAGGACGCGGACTTCGCCGCGAACCCCTTCCTCACCAAGGGCTACATCGGGCCGGTCGGGCTCGCGAAGAACGGCGTGCGCTACGTCGTCGATCCCCGGATCGTCACCGGCACCGCGTGGGTCACGGGTGCCGACGAGCCCGGGCGCCACGTCGTCGACCTCGTCGCCGGCCGCGACTTCACCCCCGACGGCACGATCGAGGCCGCCGAGGTGCGCGAGGGCGACCCCTCGCCCGACGGCGGCGGCCCGCTGGTCGCCGCGCGGGGCATCGAGATGGGCCACATCTTCCAGCTCGGCCGCAAGTACGCCGAGGCGCTCGGGCTGTCCGTCCAGGGCGCGGACGGCAAGCCGACCACGATCACCATGGGCTCCTACGGCGTCGGCGTCACCCGCGCGGTCGCGGCGATCACCGAGCAGCACGCCGACGACAAGGGCCTGGTGTGGCCGGCGGAGGTCGCGCCGTACGCCGTGCACCTCGTCATCGCCGGCAAGGACCCGGCCCAGGCCGAGGCGGCCGACCGGATCGCGACGGAGCTCGCCGACGCGGGCCTCGAGGTGCTGCTCGACGACCGCAAGGCCTCGCCGGGCGTGAAGTTCGCCGACGCCGAGCTGCTCGGGATGCCGACCACCCTGACCGTCGGGCGGGGCCTGGCGAACGGGGTCGTCGAGGTCACCGACCGGGCCTCGGGCGAGCGCCGCGAGGTCCCGGTCGACGAGGTCGTCGGGGAACTGACCCGCTGATCAGGCCGGCGACGGGGCGGCCGCCCGCCGCTCCAGCGCGACGGAGATCGCGAGCACGCCGAGACCGATCAGCGGCAGCACCGCGCCCACCGCGGCCGGGGCGTCGTAGCCCAGGCCCGCCGCGAGCACGAGGCCGCCCAGCGCCGCGCCCACCGCGTTGGCGACGTTGAACGCCGAGTGGAAGCTCGCGGCAGCCAGTGACGGGCCCTCGGCGGCGAAGTCGATGAGCCGGCCCATCAGCGCCGGCCCGGCCGACAGACCCACGAACCCGAGCGCGAAGAGCCCGATCGTCGCGGTGACCGCGTTGTGCGCGGCCATCGTGAAGGCGACCAGCACGGCCGCGTAGGTGACGAGGGCGATCGCGATCGTCGCCCGCGGGGCCTTCTCGGCGAAGCGGCCGCCGGCGATGTTGCCGATCGTCATGCCGACGCCGAGGGCGCCGAGCAGCAGCGGGATGGTCGTCGGCGCGACCCCGGCCTGGTTGGTCAGGATCGGGCTGATGTAGCTGTACACCGCGAACAGGCCGCCGAAGCCGGCGGCGATGACGCCGAGGGTCAGCCAGACCTGGGGCCTGCGCAGCGCGGTGAGCTCGCCGCCCAAGCTGCCGCCGTGGTCCCCGGCCGGGCTGGGCACGAGGGTGACGACGGCGAGCACGGTGATCAGGGCGACGACCGTGACGGCGACGTAGGCGCTGCGCCAGCCGAACATCTCGCCCAACCACGTGGCAGCGGGCACGCCGATGATGTTGGCGATGGTCAGCCCGAGCATCACGGTCGCGAGGGCCCGGGCGCGCTTCTCCGGGGCCACGAGGGCCGACCCGAGGACGGCGGCGGCCCCGAAGTAGGCGCCGTGCGGCAACCCGGAGAGGAAGCGCAGGCCCACGAAGGGCAGGAAGGACGGCGCGATCGCCGACAGCGCGTTGAAGACGACGAGGGCGACGGCCAGCACGACCACCATCTGCTTGCGCGGCCAGCGGGCCCCGATGAGCGTGATCAGCGGGGCGCCGACGACCACGCCGAGCGCGTAGGCGCTGATGGCGATGCCGGCGGTCGGCACCGAGACCCCGAGGTCGGACGCGAAGCCGGGCAGCACGCCCATGCTGGCGAACTCGGTGGTGCCGATCGCGAGCCCGCCCAGGGCCAGCGCGGCCAGGCTCACGCCGGCGGGGACGCGGGAGAGGCGCGTCGGGCGCTCCTCCTGCCGGACGATCGCGGGCGTCTCGGTGGCGGTGGGCGGGGTCACGCGGTCACCTCCCGGGGGATCAGGGGCACGACGTCGTGGAGGGTGGCGACGGCCAGGTCGGCGGGCTCGCCGCGCAGGCCGGCGACGGTCGCGCCGGCGGCACGGCCGGCCTCGACGCCGACGGCGGAGTCCTCGACGACGAGGCACTCGGTGATGTCGACGCCCAGGAAGTCGGCGGCCCGGAGGTAGCCCTCGGGGTCCGGCTTGCCGTGGGTCACCAGGTCGCGGGGGACGAGCACCGGGAACCGGAGTCCGGCGGCGTCGAGCCGAGCCCGGGCGAGCCGCGTGTCGGCGCTGGTCACGACCGCCCAGGGCATGAACGTGGCCTCGAGGCGGTCGATCAGCTCGTGCGCGCCGGGGGCGGCGACGACGTCGGCGAGGTCGACGTACTCGTGCTCGAGGTGGTCGCGGGTGGCTTCGGCGACCCGGGCCTCGTCGAGGTCGGGGCGGACCCGGCGGACCGTGCTCTCCGCGGGGTGACCGGTCATGACGTCGAGCACCGCGTCCGGGTCGGCGTCCCAGCGGCGCGCCCAGGAGCGCCAGGAGCGCTCGACGGCGGCGTCCGAGTCGACCAGGGTGCCGTCCATGTCCAGCAGCACGGCCGCGAAGGTCTCGGCGGTCTCGGCGGTCCCGGGGACCGGCCGGTCGAGCACCGCAGGCTGCAGCGTCACGGAGGTTCCTTCCTGCACGTTGAATATTCTCGCTATCCGAGCATAATCGTCCCCATGACCGCGTCAACGGAGACCGGACGTGAGCCGGGTCGCGCCCGGGTGGACCGGTGGCGCACGAAGGCGGAGGTGCTCGCCGAGGTCCGGCGCTCGCCGGGCCTGACCCGCGTCGAGCTCGCGCGCCGCCTCTCGCTGTCCAGCGCGTCGGTCACCGAGACCGTCGGGCGCCTGCGGGAGGCCGGCTGGATCACCGAGTGCCGCGCACCGGTCCAGGGCCGCGGGCGTCCCACCACCTGTCTCGATGCCTGCCCCGACGGCCCGCGCGTGGTCGCGGTGGACGTGCGCCACGAGGACTGGCGGGTGGGCCTCGCGGGCCTCGACGGCGAGGTCACCGACGTCGTCGGCGCCCGCCACGGCCGCGACCCCTCGGCCGTCGCGGACACCCTGCGGGCCGCCGTCGCCGAGGTCGCCCGGGGACACCGCGTCGTGGCGGTCGGCCTCGCCGCCCCCGCGCCGGTGTCCGACGACGGCCTCGTGCGGGCCACCGAGCTGGCCTGGGACGCCGTCGACCTCGGCTCGGTCACCGCAGCGCTCGGCCCCGACCCGGTGCCGCTGCAGGTCGGCAACGACGCGACGTTCGCCGGCGTGGCCGAGGCCCGCACCGGCGCGGCGGCCGGTGCGGGCACGGCGCTCTACCTCACCGTCGAGGTCGGGCTCGGCGGGGCGCTGCTGCTCGACGGCCGCCCGCACCTGGGGGCGCACGGCGCGGCGGGGGAGTACGGCCACCTCCCCTTCGGCGACCCGGCGCGCCCGTGCCCGTGCGGGGCGACGGGGTGCTGGGGCCCGGAGGTCGACGGCCGGGCGCTCGCCCGCCACCTGGGCGCGCCGGCGCCCGAGGACCCCCGCTCCTACGCCGAGGCGGTGCTCACGCGGGCCGCGAGCGGCGAGGAGGACGCGGTGGCCTCCGTCGGTGCCGTGGCCGCCCACCTGGCCCGGGGCGTGGCCGGCCTGGTGCACGTCCACGACCCCGACGTCGTCGTGCTCGGCGGGCTGGCGCGCGGCCTGCGCGCGTCACCGGCGTTCGACGAGGCCTACGAGCGCGCGCTCATGGCCTTCCGGCGCGCCGACCCGGTGCCCGTGCTCGACGCGGTGCACGGCGACGACGGGGCCCTGCGCGGGGCCGCGGCGCTGGCGCTCGACCACGCCACGAGCCCCGAGGGGCTCGCCGAGATCTGCGGGGATTAACCCGCCAGCAGGCTCAGGCGGACCCTGCGGGTGGGGTTGTCGGTGTTGGTGTCGACGAGGCACACCGACTGCCAGGTGCCCAGGGTCAGCGCGCCGCCGAGCACCGGCACGGACATCGAGGGCGCGACCAGGGCGGGCAGGACGTGGTCGCGGCCGTGGCCGGGCGAGCCGTGGCGGTGCGACCAGCGGTCGTCGGCGGGCAGCAGCTCCCGGAGCTGGGTCAGGAGGTCGCCGTCGCTGCCCGCGCCGGTCTCGATGATCGCCACCCCGGCCGTCGCGTGGGGGACGAAGACGTGCAGCAGACCGTCGGACGACCCGGCCCCCTCGACGAACCTGCGGCACTCCCCGGTGATGTCGCGGACGGTCTCCCGCTCGCCGGTCCGGATCTCGATCTCCTCGCTGTACACCCGGGCGAGGGTAGGGGCCTCCGGGCGCGCGTGCGGAGGGGCCAGAATGCCCGCCGTGCACCCCGATTCCGGACAAGGACGAGTGGCCGTCGCGGTCGTGACCGGCGCGGGCCGCGGGATCGGGGCGGGGATCGCCGCCGCGCTCTCGGCGCGCGGTCACCACCTCGTCGTCACCGACGTGGACGCGGCCGCGGCGCAGGCGACCGCCGAGGCCCTCGACGGCCCGGCGACGGCGATGCCGCTCGACGTCCGCGACGCCTCGGCCCACCGCGCCGTGGCGCTCGCGGCGGCGGGGCTCGGCGACGTCACGGTCTGGGTGAACAACGCCGGCGTGCTGTCGACCGCCCCGGCCTGGGAGGCGACCGACGACGAGGTCACCGCGACCTTCGAGGTCAACACCCTCGGCACGGTGCACGGCTCGCGCGCGGCGGTGGACGTCATGCGCCGCGGCGACATCCTCAACATCGTCTCGCTCTCCGGGCTCGGGCCGACGCCGGGCTTCGCCACCTACGGTGCGAGCAAGGCCGCGGCGCTGAGCTACACCCAGGCCCTCGACATCGAGCTGGCCTCGGCGCGCCGGCCGGTCCGGGTGCGGGCGCTGTGCCCCGACGTCGTCGACACCTCGCTGGTCAGCAAGGTCGCGCACCGGCCGAGCTCGGCGCTGCTGTTCACCGGCACCCGCCTGCTGTCGGTGGACGAGGTCGTCGACGCGGCGATGGGCATGCTCGGAGGGCGACGGGCGTTGCGTACCGTTCCCGGCTGGCGCGCTGCCCTGCAGCGTTCCTCGGCGGCGTTGCCGGGGATGGCGCGCGTCGCTGTCCCGTTCGTGGCTCGACTGGGAGAGCGGCGCCGTCTGTCGCGTTGACGGCCGTTCGTCTCAGTGAGCGACGCGCCGACCTAGGGGTCGTGATCGGAACGTGACCCTCTCGGCTACGTTGAGCACGGTCCATGTCCCCCGAACGTGGAGGATCGGATGCTGGTGCTGGCTCCCGATCCGCGCCTCGGTATCGCTCCGGAGCGGGTCTCGCGTGTGCGCGCCCTGCTCGAGGAGGGCTCACCGGGCGCGCGGGTGCCCGGTCTCGTCGTGGCGCTGCCCGGCGGGGCCGACGGCGTGCTCGACGCCGTGGTGCTGCGTCCCGACGGCGTGCTGGGCCTCGCCCCGCTGACCGCGGGCGAGCGCGAGAACGTCCGCGAGGCCGTCGTGGCCGGCGGCGGGCGCGGGCCGCGCGTCGCCGACCCCACCGCCTCGGCGCCGTCGCTCGACATCGGCTCCGGGCCCTCGGCCCGCCAGGCCGCCGACGAGCTCGACCGCCTCCTGGGCCTGTCCGACCCGCCGTGCGCCGCGCCCCGCCGTGTCCTCGGCACGCTCGGCGAGGACGACGTGGACGCCGGGGCCGGCGCCGCCCGCGCGGCGCTCAAGGCGCCGGTCGGCTCGTTCCGGGTGATCGACGTCGAGGACCTGCGCCGCCTGCTCCTCGCGTTCCGGCTGGGCGACCACGTACCCGACACCGCGCGCCTCGCCGAGGCGGGCTTCCTCGCCCCCGAGACACCGGCCCTGCAGGCGGGCGCCTCGCCCGAGACCACGCCCGTGCCCGTCCCCTCCGACTCGCCCTCGCCGGTCCCCGCGGCGCGGACGCCGCTGCCGGCCACCGGGCGGCTCCCGTCGTCGCCGGCCACGTCCGTCGCCCCCTCCGAGTCGTCGCTCTCCGGATCCTCCGGCCCGCGCCCGGGCGGGGCGATCGGCGGGCTGCTCGCCGCGCCGCGCCGCGCCGGACGCGCGGCGCGGGGGCGCTACGGCGGCGCGCTGCCCGACTGGGTCTGGGGCTGGCGCGGTCTCACCCTCGCCGCCGTCGCGGCCTTCCTGGTCGCGCTCGGCCTCGCGTTCCTCGTGGGCCGCGCGGCCACCGGGGGCGGCGGCGAGCCCGACCCCGCGGCCACGCGCACCGTGGACGGCATCACCTTCACCCGCGAGGTCGCGACCACCGACACGTCCTGCGAGGGCCACGCCTACGGCCAGGCGGCGGCGTTCCTGCGCGAGCGCGGCTGCCTGCACCTCGACCGCTCCCTGTGGTCGGCGAACGCCGAGGGCCGCGACGTCGTCGTGGCGGTGGCGACCGTCCAGATGCCCGACACGACCACGGCGGGCGCGTTCCGCTCGCTGGTCGACAGCAACGGGACGGGCAACATCAGCGACCTCCTGCGCGAGCAGCGCGGCTACCCCGGCGCCCCCGAGCAGCTCACCGGCCAGGGCTACGCCTCGGCCCAGCTGGGCGACCGCGTGGCGGTGGCGGAGGCCGACGGCATCGACCCCGGATTCACCGACGGCGACGCCCTCGACCGCATCTCCCGCGCGGGGCTCGCCCTGCGCTGACCGGGCTCAGGTCTCCGAACCGTCCCCGGGGAACGGGGCGACGAGCGGGGTCCGCCCAGCCAGGTCGCGCCAGGTGACCGACACCGTCGCGGCCGCGGTCACCGCCCCGAGCGCGAGCCGGCGCAGCTCGCCGCCGGTCGCGGCCTCCGTGCGCTCGGCGACGGCCCGCCAGGCCGCCGCGACGTCGTCCTCGGCCACGGCCGCGAGCCCGGCCGCCGACGCGGCGTCGGTGACCGGAGAGGGCGGGCGGTAGGCCGCGGCGGCGGGGGGTGCGGCGATCCCGTCGCGGGCGAGCAGGGCGACCACCGCGTCGCGGCGTTCCCGGTGGGCCAGCGAGGCGGCGGCCAGGCCGGTCGCCGTCGAGGCGGGCAGGAACGCCGACACCAGCCCGTACACCCAGATCGCGGCGTGCTCGGTGCCCAGCGCGGTGAGCAGCATCTCCCGGAGGTCACCGTCGTCGAGAGGTTGTGTCATCCCGCCGTCACCCCAGCACCGTCACGTGGCCCGCGCAGCTGGCCGCGACGGAGGTCAGCAGGCCGCAGCGGGACGGCTCCACGGTCAGGGCGAGGGCCCCGGCGCCGTCGCGGGCGGTCCCCAGCGAGCGCCGCAGCGCGGTCACCGCGGCGGCCGCGCTCGCGGCCGGGCGGGCCGGCGCGGGGGTGGCGCCCGCGGCGGCGTCGACGGTCGCCGTCCGGTCGGGGCGCGCGCGGCGGATCTCGGCGGCGAGGGCGTCGGCGTGGGCCCGGCGGGCGCGGGACAGCGGGGTGAGACGGCCGGCGAGCTCGGGGTACGCGGCGGCGGCCGCGGCGGCCGTGACGGCGTCGTCGCGCGCCGCGGCGAGGGGCTCCTCGAGGGGGTCGGGACCCTCGGGCCGGGCGCACCCCGCGAGGGTCCCGGCCGCAGTCACTCCGGTGAGGAGCCCGGCGAGCGCACCCGCACCCCGGAGCACCGCACGGCGGGGTGTCCCGGTGCGGGCTCGGGCGGGGGTGACGACGGGGACGACCACGACGGGCCAGTCTGCCAGCCGCCCCGCGTCACGGGTCCCGCCGCGCCGCCGCGGCCGGGGGAGGTCCGGAGGGTGAGCGCTAGGCTGAACCACTGCGCGCCCGCTTCCCGGGCGCCGCCCCGTTCCCGCCCGCCCACGCCGCGCACGAGAGTCACCGGCGCCGCGGCGGGCCCCGCCCGTGAGGAGCACCGTTGTCCCCTGGGACGTCCCCCGCGCAGGCCGCCGAGCGCCTGCGCCCGGCCGTCGTCGACGTGGTCGAGGCCGCCGGCTTCGTGCTCGACGACCTGGAGGTGCGCCCGGCCGGGCGCCGCCAGGTCGTGCGCGTCGTGGTGGACACCGCCGAGGTGCCCGGTCCGCACGACCCGCCGGCGCCCGGCCCGGACCTCGACGCCGTCGCCGGCGTCAGCCGCGAGCTGTCCCGCGTGCTGGACGAATCCGAGAAGACGGAGGGCGACAAGACGGAGAGCGGCGGCACGATCGCGGCCCCGGACGGCGAGTACACGCTCGAGGTGACGACGCCGGGCACCGACCGACCGCTCACCCGCCCGCACCACTGGCGGCGGGCCTGGCTGCGCCGGGTGGCGGTGACGCGCACCGGCGGCGGCACGCTCACCGCGCGCGTGGGTCCGGTCGACGGGACCGACGGCGGGGACGAGGGCGAGGGAGCCGCTGCGACGGTGACCCTGGCGGAGGGCACGCCGCGCGGGCCGGTGCTGCACCGGCTCCCGCTGGCCGAGGTCCGGCAGGCCGTCGTGGAGGTCGAGTTCAAGCCGGCACCGTCGTCCGAGGTGGACGCCCTGGTGGCGGCCGCGCTGGAGCAGGGTTCGGGACAGGGTGCGGAGACGCACGGACAGGGAGGACGGCCGTGAAGGTCGACATCGCCGCGCTGCGCGCCATCGAGCGGGACAAGGAGATCCCGTTCGAGACCGTGCTCTCCGCGATCGAGACCGCTCTGCTGACCGCCTACAAGCAGAACGGCGGCGAGCACCCGAAGGCCCGGGTCGAGGTGGACCGCAAGAGCGGCGAGGTCAGCGTGCTCGTCCCGGAGACCGGCGAGGACGGCGAGACGCTCGGCGAGTACGACGACACCCCCGAGGGCTTCGGCCGGATCGCCGCGGCGACCGCGCGCCAGGTGGTGGTCCAGCGGCTGCGCGACGCCGAGCACGAGCGGACGTTCGGCGAGTTCTCCGCCAAGGAGGGCGAGGTCGTCGCCGGCGTCGTCCAGCGGGACGCGCGGGCCAACGCCCGCGGCGTCGTCGTCGTCGAGATCGGCTCCATCGAGGGCGTGCTGCCCGCCGCCGAGCAGGTGCCCGGCGAGCGCTACGAGCACGGCGCGCGCCTGCGGTGCTACGTCGTCGGCGTGGTCCGCGGGGCGCGGGGCGTGCAGGTGACCCTCTCGCGCACGCACCCGAACCTCGTGCGCCGGCTCTTCGCCTTCGAGGTGCCCGAGATCGCCGCCGGCCACGTCGAGATCGTCTCGGTGGCCCGGGAGGCCGGTCACCGCTCCAAGATCGCCGTGCGGTCGACCGTGCCGGGCCTCGGCGCGAAGGGCGCGTGCATCGGCCCGATGGGCGCGCGGGTGCGCGGCGTGATGAGCGAGCTCAACGGCGAGAAGATCGACATCATCGACTGGGCGGAGGACCCGGCCGAGTACGTCGGCAACGCCCTCTCCCCGTCGAAGGTCGTGTCGGTGACGGTGGTCGACCTCAAGGCGCGCACCGCCCGGGTCGTCGTGCCGGACTTCCAGCTCTCCCTCGCCATCGGCAAGGAGGGGCAGAACGCCCGTCTGGCCGCGCGACTCACCGGATGGCGGATCGACATCCGGTCCGACGCGGAGGCGCCCCCGGAGGACCACCCGGAGGACACGGCCCCGGAGGAGACACCCCGCTCGGTGGACGGCCCCGACGCTGCTCCGACCGGTGATCCGCGGGACGCCCTCGGTGTCCCCGGTGGCGGGGTCGAGTCCTCCTCGAGTGGCGCGGTAGAGTGACCGGTGGCCCGAACCCGCGAGCCCAGCCGTGGGGTGGCGCCGGATCGTGATCGTCGGGGTGATGATCTCGGGCCGGTGCGCACCTGTCTCGGATGTCGTCAGCGGGTCTCGGCGTCGGAACTCCTACGAGTGGTGGCCGCGGACGGGATCGTCGATCCCGACCCGCGGCGTCGGAAGCCCGGTCGAGGTGCGTGGGTGCACCCCGAGACGAGCTGCCTGCACCGCGCGGAGCGCCGATCGGCGTTCCCCAGGGCGCTGCGCGTCCCGGGGCCGCTCGACACCGGGGCCCTGCACGCACTGCTCGACCCGGACCCCGGCGCCACTCCCACCGGGTTGCACGACCACCGCGACGACCGTCGCGTGCGGATGAGGAAGCAGGTCGACCCCCATGAGCCAGCCGTGAAGCCCTTCCGATGAAGGCACAGGCGTAGACACGAGGTCGCGGGCCCCCGCTGACCTCGAGGATGAGGAGATCAGTGGCAGGCAAGGCCCGGGTGCACGAGCTCGCTAAGGAGCTCGGCGTCACCAGCAAGCAGGTACTCACACAGCTCGAGTCTCTCGGCGAGTTCGTCAAGTCGGCGTCCTCGACGGTCGAGGCCCCGGTCGCGCGCAAGCTGCGCGACTCCATGTCCGGTGGCGGCAACGGCGGCGGTAGCCGTCGGCCCCGACCGGGCGCCGCGCCCGGCCCCCGCCCCGGCGGCGGACCGCGTCCCGGCCCCTCCGGCGACTCCTCGGGGTCGACCGGCGGCGCACCGCGCCCCGGTGCCACGCCCGGCCCGCGCCCCGGCGCCGGGTCCTCGGGTGGCGGCAACGGCGGCGCCCCGCGCCCCGGCCCCCCCGCTCCGCGCCCCGGCGCGACCCCCGGACCGCGGCCCGACGCCGCTCCGGCGGCCGCCGAGACGCCGGCGCCCGCCGCTCCCGAGGCTCCGGCCGCGGCGGCGAGCACGGGCACGGCCGGTACGTCCGGCACCTCGGAGCAGAGCGCGCCCCGTCCCACGGGCGGCGACCGCCCGCGTCCGGGTGGTATCCCGCGTCCCGGCGGAGATCGTCAGGGCGGCGGCGGCGACCAGCGTCAGGGCGGCAACCGCCCCGGCCCGCAGCAGCAGCGCCCCGCCGCGGCGGCGGCCGACAGCCAGGCCGGCGGGGACGCGTCGACCGTGCCGCCCCGTCCGGCGGCGCCGAAGCCCGGCCCCAAGTCGCCGCGCGTCGGCAACAACCCCTTCGGCGTGGGCTCCGGTGCCCCGCCGCGTCCGCAGCGTCAGCAGCAGCCCGGGCAGGCCCCGGGTCAGGCACCCGGCCAGGCGCCGGGTCAGGGTCCGCGTCCGCCGCGTGACGGCGACGCGCCCGCGCCGCGCCCGCCGCGCGACGGCGAGCGTCCGGCCGCGGCCGACCGTCCGCCCCGTCCCGGTGGCGGCAGCGCGACGCCCGGCAACATGCCCCCGCGTCCGAACCCCGGCATGATGCCGGCCCGTCCGGCCGGTCCTCCCGGTCGTGGCGGCCCCGGTGGCGCCCGTCCGGGCGGTCCCGGCGGCGGCCGCGGTGGCCCTCCCGGCCGCGGCGGTCCCGGTGGCGGCGGCGGTGGCTTCCGTCCCGGTGGCGGTGGCGGCGGTGCCCCGGCCGGTGGCGGTTTCCGCCCCGGTGGCGGCGGTGGCCGTCCCGGTGGTCCCGGTGGCCGTGGTCGTGGCGGCGGTGCCGCGGGTGCCTTCGGGCGCGCCGGTGGACCGGTCCGTCGTGGACGCAAGTCGAAGCGTCAGAAGCGTCAGGAATTCGACAACATGCAGGCCCCCTCGGTCGGCGGCGTCCGCCTGCCGAAGGGCAAGGGCGAGACGGTCCGGCTCCCGCGTGGTGCCTCGCTGACCGACTTCGCGGAGAAGATCGACGCGAACCCGGCGTCGCTCGTGCAGGTGCTGTTCCACCTCGGTGAGATGGTCACGGCCACCCAGTCGGTGTCCGACGACGTCCTCGAGCTGCTCGGCGGCGAGATGAACTACGACGTCCAGGTCGTCTCCCCCGAGGAGGAGGACCGCGAGCTGCTCGAGTCGTTCTCGCTGACCTACGGGTCGGACGACGGCGACGACGAGGACCTCGAGGCCCGCCCGCCGGTCGTCACGGTCATGGGTCACGTCGACCACGGCAAGACGCGCCTCCTCGACACCATCCGCAAGACGAAGGTGGCCGAGGGCGAGGCGGGTGGCATCACCCAGCACATCGGCGCGTACCAGGTCGACACCGAGCTCGAGGGCGTCGAGCGGAAGATCACCTTCATCGACACCCCGGGTCACGAGGCGTTCACCGCCATGCGTGCCCGAGGCGCGAAGTCCACGGACATCGCGGTGATCGTGGTCGCAGCCGACGACGGCGTCATGCCCCAGACGATCGAGGCGATCAACCACGCGCAGGCGGCCGACGTGCCGATCGTGGTGGCGGTCAACAAGATCGACAAGGAGGGCGCGAACCCGGCCAAGATCCGGCAGCAGCTCACCGAGTACAACCTCGTCGCCGAGGAGTTCGGTGGCGACACGATGTTCGTCGACATCTCCGCGCGGCAGAACATCAACATCGACGGCCTCCTCGAGGCCGTGCTGCTCACCGCGGACGCGTCGCTGGACCTCCGGGCCAACCCGGACATGGAGGCCCAGGGTGTCGCGATCGAGGCGCACCTCGACCGCGGCCGCGGCCCGGTGGCCACGGTGCTGGTGCAGCGCGGCACGCTGCGCGTCGGCGACTCGGTCGTCGCCGGCGACGCCTCGGGCCGTGTGCGACGGATGCTCGACGAGTTCGGCGAGGACGTGAAGGAGGCGCTGCCCTCCCGCCCGGTGCAGGTCATCGGGTTCACGTCGGTGCCGGGCGCGGGCGACACGTTCCTCGTCGTCGACGAGGACCGCGTGGCGCGCCAGATCGCCGACCGCCGTCGTGCCCGCGAGCGCAACGCCCAGCTGGCGAGCCGTCGCAAGCGCGTCAGCCTCGAGGACCTCGATGCGGCGCTGAAGGAGACCAACGAGCTCAACCTGATCATCAAGGGTGACAACTCGGGAACCGTCGAGGCTCTCGAGGACGCGCTCATGAAGATCGACGTGGGCGAGGAGGTCCAGCTGCGGGTGCTGCACCGCGGCGTCGGTGCGATCACCGAGGGCGACATCAACCTCGCGATTGCCTCCGACGTCATCGTCCTGGGCTTCAACGTCCGGGCCGAGGGCAAGGCCACGGAGCTGGCGACCCGCGAGGGCGTCGACATCCGCTACTACTCGGTGATCTACCAGGCCATCGACGAGATCGAGCAGGCCCTCAAGGGCATGCTCAAGCCGATCTACGAGGAGGTCGAGCTCGGCACCGCGGAGATCCGCGATGTCTTCCGCTCCTCGAAGGTGGGCACGATCGCCGGTTGCCTCGTGACCGACGGGATCATCCGCCGCAACGCGAAGGCCCGCCTGGTGCGCGACGGTGCCGTGATCGCCGAGAACCTCACCATCAGCTCGCTGAAGAGGTTCAAGGACGACGCGACCGAGGTCCGCGACGGCTACGAGTGTGGTCTCACGCTCGGGTCGTTCAACGACATCAAGGTCGACGACAAGATCATGACCTACGAGATGCGGGAGAAGCCCCGCGAGTAGGTGCGCTGAGCGCTCGTGAGTGGTTGTCCGTGCCTTCGCGGCACGGACAACCACTCACCAAGGCCGGAGGCCAAGGTGTACGTGGGTGCGCTCGAGCTCGACCTGCTCCTCGGGGAGGTCGGCTCGATCAAGCAGAAGCGCTCGGTGGTCCGGCCCGTCGTGGCCGAGCTCAAGCGCCGGTACGCCGTCTCGGTCGCCGAGGCCGGCCATCTCGACCTGCACCGCCGCGCCCTCATCGGGGTCGCGGCGGTGGCGGCCGACCCCGGGCACGTCACCGACGTGCTCGACCACTGCGAGCGCCTGGTGGCCGCCCACCCCGAGTTCCAGGTGCTCTCCGCGCGGACCCGCTGGCTGGGCCCGCACGACGACTGACCCACTCCACGAGAAGGAGCCCCCGCCATGGCCGACGCGCCACGGGCCCGCAGGCTCGCCAAGCGGATCTCCCAGATCGTCGCCTCCACGCTGGAGCACGAGGTCAAGGACCCGCGCCTGGCGATGGTGACGATCACCGACACCCGCATCACCCCGGACCTCCGCGACGCCACGGTGTACTACACCGTCTACGGCGGCGAGCAGGAACGCACCGGGTCGGCCGCCGCCCTGGCCAGCGCCAAGGGCGTCGTGCGCAGCGCCGTCGGTCGCCAGACCGGGGTGCGGTTCACGCCGACCCTGGAGTTCGTCCCCGACGTGATCCCCGAGGGCGCCGCCCGCCTCGACGAGGTGCTCGAGGGCGTCCGCCAGGCCGACGCCGAGGTCGCGACGCTCGCCGTCGGCGCCTCCTACGCCGGCGAGGCCGACCCGTACCGCAAGCCCCGCGAGGACGGCGACGACGAGGACGACCTCGACGACGTCCCGGTCGGCGACGAGGAGCCGTCCCGCCCGACGGGCTGAGCGGGGACGCGAAGGGACAGGCCGGCGATGGCGGTCGTCGAGGACGCGCGCGAGGGCGGCGCGAGCCGGCCCGTCCGTCTCGAGGAGGCGGTGGGCGTGCTCATCGCGGCCCGCCAGGTGGTGCTGCTCGCCCACGTCAACCCGGACGCCGACGCGCTCGGCAGCGCGCTGGCCCTCGGGCTCGCGCTGCACCGCGCCGGTGCCGAGGTCCAGGTGTCGTTCGGCGCGCCCGCGCGTCCCGCCGAGTCGTTGCGCGACCTCGACGTGGCCGGGCTCGTGGTCACGGCCGACGAGGTCGTGGCCGCGCCCGAGCTGCTCGTCGTCCTCGACACCGGCAGCGTCGACCGTCTCGGCCCGCTCGCCGACCGCGCCGCCACGGCGGGCACGACCCTGGTGATCGACCACCACGTGTCCAACACCGGCTTCGGCACCCACTACTACGTCGACCCGCGGGCCGAGGCCACCGCCGTCATGGTGCTGCACCTGCTCGACGCCATGGGCGCGCCCGTCGACCTGCCGACCGCCCGCTGCCTCTACGCGGGCCTGGTCACCGACACCCGCAACTTCCGGGCGGCGTCGCCCGACACCCACGCGATGGCCGCCCGCCTGCTCGTCGCGGGCGTCGACGCCGAGGCCGTGACGCGCCCGCTGCTCGACACCCACCCGTTCTCCTGGCTCGCGATGCTGTCGGCGGTTCTGGCGACCGCCCGCCTCGAGGCCGGGGAGGCGCGCGGGCTCGGGCTCGTGCACGCCCTGGTCGAGCGCGAGCACGTCGACAGCGTCCGGCAGGAGGAGGTCGAGAGCGTCATCGACGTCCTGCGCACGACCGCCGAGGCCGAGGTCGCCGTCGTGCTCAAGCAGGTCGGCGAACAGAGGTGGACCGCCAGCATGCGCTCCAAGGGCGGCATCGACGTCGCTACCGCGGCCTCCGCGCTGGGGGGCGGGGGGCACCGCGTGTCCTCCGGCTTCACCCTCGACGGCGACGCCCCCACGATCCTCGAGCGGGTGCGGCGCGCGCTCGCCGACGCCCCCCTGCTGGGATGACCACGGCTCCTCCCGACACCGACCCCGGGGCGCGGCGGGTCCTCGCGCTGGCGTCGTCGGCGCTGGTGGTGCTGGTCGCCGAGCCGCTCTACCTGCTGGTCGACACCGCCGTCGTCGGGCACCTGGGCGCGGTCCCGCTGGCGGGTCTCGCCGTCGGCGGGGTCGTGCTGGCCCAGGTGGCGAGCCTGGGCACGTTCCTCGCCTACGGCACCACCGCGCGTGCCGCGCGCCACCACGGCGCCGGGAACCGGGCCGCCGCCGTCGCCGAGGGGGTGGCGGCGACGTGGATCGCGGTGCTGGTCGGGCTGCTCGTGGTGGCGGTCGTCTGGCTCGCGGCGCCCTGGGTGGCCGACCTGCTCGGCGGCGGGGGAGCGGTCAGCGACGCCGCCACCGGCTGGCTGCGGATCGCGGTGTGGGGCGCGCCGGGCATCCTCGTCGCGCTCGCCGGCCACGGGTGGATGCGCGGGGTGCAGTACACGCGCCGCCCGATCGTCGTGGTGCTCGCCGGCAACGGGCTCTCGGCGGTGCTGTGCCCGCTGCTGGTGTACGGGATCGGCCCGTTCCCGGCCCTGGGGCTGGAGGGCTCGGCGTGGGCGAACGTCGGGGCGCAGGCGACGGTGGGCCTGCTGTTCGTCGGCGCGCTGGTGCTCGAGCGCGTCTCGCTGCGTCCGCGCCTCGCCGACATGCGGGCGCAGTTCGGGCTCGGCCGCGACCTGCTGCTGCGCAGCGCCGCGTTCCAGGCCTGCTTCCTGTCGGCGACGGCCGTCGCGGCGCGCTTCGGGGCCCCGTCGGTGGCGGCCCACCAGATCGTGCTGCAGCTCTGGACGTTCATGGTCACCGTCCTCGACGCGCTGGCCATCGCGGCGCAGTCGCTGGTGGGCGCGGCGCTCGGGGCGGCGTCGGTGGGGGTCGCGCGGCGCGTGAGCGGGCGGGTCACCCGCTACGGCCTGGTGCTGGGCGTCGTGGCCGGTCTGGTGTTCGCGGCGACCGCGGGGGTGCTGCCGGGCGTGTTCACCCCCGACCCCGCGGTGCGAGACGTCGTGCCGCAGGCCTGGTGGTTCTTCGTCGCGCTCCAGCCGATCGCCGCCTACGTCTTCGCGCTCGACGGGGTGCTGCTCGGCGCCGGCGACGCGGCCTACCTGCGCCGGATCACCGTCGGCTCCGCGCTCGGCGCGTTCCTGCCGACGATCTGGCTCTCGCTGGTGCTCGACTGGGGGCTCGCCGGCATCTGGGCGGGCCTGTCGCTGTTCATCGTCGCCCGCGCCGTGGCCGTCGGGCTGCGGGTCCGGGGCGAGGCCTGGGCGGTGACGGGGACGTGAGTCGGGTCAGCGGTGCTCGGGGCGCGGACGCACCGTCGCGCCGAGGACGAGGAGGGCCGCCGCGGCGAGGAACGCGCCCGCGAGGGTGAGGTGGTCGGCCAGCAGGCCGAGCAGCGGGGCACCCAAGGCCTGGCCGAGGGCGATGAGCAGGAACGCGGCGCCCACCCCGAGCACCGGGCGGTCCGGGAAGACGCGCGTGCCCCACAGGAGCAGCATGCCGCTCAGGGCGATGTAGACGCCGCCGAAGACCGCTGCGCCGGCGAAGACCGCCACGGCCGTGGAGGCGGCCAGGCCGAGCGCCAGGGTCGCCGCCGCGACCAGCAGCATCGCCGCGCTCCAGGCCCGCGCGAGCCCGAGGCGGGCGACCACGTCGCCGGCGAGGGCGCCGAGCAGACCCGCCGCGCCGAGCACGATCCAGGAGCCGGTGGAGACGACCTCGCTCGCGCCGGCGCTGCTGACGACGTCGCGGCCGAAGGTCCACACCGCCGAGCTGCCGGCGCCGAACACCAGGGCGGCCGCCAGCATCCGGGCGGTGCCGAGCCGCCGTCGCCACGCCCGCGGGCGTGCGGGCGGGGTCGCACCGCCGGCGGGCCGGGTGGCGACCGCCCGCGGCACCGTGACCGCCACCGCGACGGTGACGCCGAGGGCGGCGAGGCTGAACGCCGCCCAGGCCCATCGCCAGGTGTCAGCCAGCAGCAGCGCGACCGGTCCGGAGACGAGGACCCCGAGCCCGGTGCCGGCGTTGACCACCGTCTGCACCCGGTCCGCGCGCTCGGACGGGACCCGGTGGGCGATGGCCTGGGCCAGCGGTGGCGACGCCAGGCCGGTGCTCGACCCGGCGACCACGACGCCGACGGTGAGGACGGCGGTGGTCGGGGCGAGCGCGATGAGCCCGGTGCCGGTGGCGGCGCACAGACCCGCGGCGACCGCCACCGCCCGCGCGCCCCACCGGGCGGCCGCGGCGGTCGCGGCGACGATCGCGACGCAGTAGCCCACGTAGCTGCTCGAGGCGATGGCGCCGACGGTCGCGGCGTCGAGCGCGAACTCCGTCCGGAACACCGGCACGAACAGTCCGTACGCGAACCGCGCCAGCCCGTAGCAGACCGCGATCAACAGCAGGCCGCTCAGCGCCAGCGGCATCGTCCCGGCCCGCCCGCCCCCGGTCGGTCCGGCCCCGACCCGTCCTACCGACGGTGGCCTCGTCGTCGCCTCCACGCACGTCATGTCCGCACCCCTCGTAGTAACCCGACCGGTATAGCTACCGTGTGCCCGGTGGGCTGGGATGTCAACCCACCGGTCGGTATAGTGCCTGTGGTGCGGGACGAGAAGGCGTTGACACCGGCGGGCACCCGAGTGCTGGACGTGGCGAGCGAGCTCTTCTACCGCGACGGCATCAACACCGTCGGCGTCGCCCTGATCGCCGACACGGCCGGCGTCACCAAGAAGACCCTCTACGACTGCTTCGGGTCCAAGGCGAACCTGATCGTCAGCTACCTGCGGCGCCGCCACGAACGCTGGTGGTCCCATCTCGAGCAGCGCCTCGCGCAGGCGCCCGAGCCCGGGCCGCTGGTCCTCTTCGACGCCTACCTCGACCACCCGGATCTCGACGTCAGCCGCGGCTGCGCGTTCCTCAACGCCGCCGCCGAGCTGCCCGCCGACCATCCCGGGATGACCGTGGTGCGCGAGCACAAGGACGCCGTCCTCGCGCGGCTCGCCGAGCTGGTGGCCGACGCCGTGCCGGACGCCGACCCCACCGTGACCGAGGAGCTGTTCCTCGTCCTCGAGGGCGCCACCGCGCATCTCCGTCTCGGCGGTCGTGACCGCACCGTCGCCGCACGCGCCGTCACGGTCGATCGGCTCACGGCCGCGGCGTCATGATCGACTTCGTTGTCGGGGGTCGGGTCTAGCGTTCCTGGTGTGAGCATCGACCTCGATCCGACCCCCGGTGGTGTCGCCGGGTTGGAGGGTCTCGCGCCGGGGTCGGTGCTGGTGGCGGCGTTGGAGGGGGTCGATCCGACGTGCCTGGCCGGTGCGGAGTCGATCGAGTACCTGCGGGGGTGCGCGCGGGCGCGGAACCGGGCCGCGGCGCGGTTCCTGACCGCGGTGCACGAGGCCGGGCGGGCGGAGGACGGCACGACGACCCGTCGGGCGTTGGTCGACGAGTTCTCCGGTGACGAGGTGTCGACGGCGCTGGGGTGGTCGCGGTCGATGGCGGGGCGGTGTCTGGAGTTCGCCGACGATCTGCACCGTCGGCTGGTGGAGGTGGCGGCGGCGATGGGCTCGGGGGAGCTCGACGAGCCCAAGGCGCGGGTGTTCTCGGAGTGGACCCGCGACCTGGCGGACGACCACGCCCACCAGGTGTGCCGGGTGTTGTTGCCGGAGGCGCCGGGGTTGCCGGTGGGGGCGTTGATCGCGCGGTTGCAGGAGGTGGCGGGGGCGCTGGACCCGGAGTGGGCGGCGCGCCGGGAGCGGGCGGCGGAGAAGCGGCTGCGGGTGGTGGCGTCGCGGAACCCGTCGGGCACGGCGAACGTGTCGGGCTGTGATCTGCCGATGAGCAGCGGTGTGGCGATCATGGCGCGGGTGGATGCGTTGGCGTTGGCGGTGCGTCGGGGTGGTGTGACGCGGCGGATGGCGTGGCTGCGGGGGCGGGTGTTCGAGCGGCTGCTCGACGGGTTCGCGGCGGGGTTGACCGACGAGCAGCTGGTGCCGCTGCTGGTCGCCGAGCTCGGCGCCGAGGCCCCGGATGACGATGACGCTCCCGCTCCCGCGGGAGGCGCCGGTGGCCCCGAGGACGGTGGCCCCGAGGACGGTGGCCCGGGTGATGACGGTGGCCCCGAGGACGGTGGCCCCGAGGACGGTGGCCCCAGCCCTGCGGGCTCCGGCCGTGGTGACGGCGGCGACGGCGACCCCGGTGGTCTCGACGACAGCGGCTCCGGCAAACGTGAGCCCGCCGATGCGCCCGCCGCCGATGCGCCCGCCGCCGATGCGCTCGCTGACGGTCGTGCCGCGGATGACGACGCGGCCAGAGCCGACGACAGCCCGGGTTACGAGGGCGACGACGCCGAGGGCGGCGAGCTGATCTCGGGCGCGGACCCTCGGGCGGGTGTGGTGCGGGAAGGGATCGTGGAGGTCCGGCTGCGGCTCTCGACCGCGCTCGGGCTCGACGACATGCCGGCCCACATCCCGGGGTGGGGCACGGTGCTCGCCGGCACCGCCCGCGAGTTGCTCGAGCGTCACCGCCGCAGCGAGTGGCGGATGGTGCTCACCGACGACGACGGCCGCCTGCTGCAGGTCCTGCTCCCACGCCGCCGCCCGCGGTCGGCGGATCGACCAGCCGGCCCCCACCGGCCCGGACGCCGGCGGGGGACGGGCAGCAACGCCATTGTCGAGCTCCAGGCTCCGGCAACGCTGCTGGCCGCCCTCGCCCCCGACGACCACGACACGTGGGCCCCGATGCTGCACGAACTGCAACACCGACTCACCGCCGACCACCCACCCGACCAGCCGCCCGGTCGTCCACCCGACCATGCCGCGACGCCGGCGCAGGCCCGGCGGCGACGTCCCGGCGCCGAGGTCGACAGGTGGGTGCGCATCCGCGATCGCCACTGCGTGGCCCCGGGCTGCCGCCGCCCGGCCCATGCCAGCGACCTCGACCACACCCTCGACCACGCCCTCGGCGGCCCGAGCGTGTCCTGGAACTGCGGGGTCTGGTGCCGCCACCACCACCGCACCAAACACGAGGGCGGCTGGCGGGTCACCCAGCCCTCCCCGGGCCGGTTCCACATCACCACCCGCGCCGGCGCCCGCCACACCGTCGAACCTCCCCGCATCACCGACCCGCTCCCCGACCCGCTTCCCGCACCCCACCCCGGCGACGGGCCCCGCCCCCTGCCCGCCCACGAAGCCCTTGACCCCGCCGACGACGACCAGGACAACGAGGACGACGACGACCAGGCCGACGACCTCGCACCCTCGCTCCCACCGGAGACGACCGGGTCGACCGGGTCGACCGCAGACACCGCCCACCGCCGCGGCGAAGCCCTCATCGACCCGCCCCCGCCCTTCTGAGGTGGGCCGCACGGCAACGGCACCGGCGAGCGAGCACTCGGGACCTCAGGTCGTGGAAGCGATCAGGCTCTCGAGCTCCTCGATGGCCTGGGCGTTGTCCCGGTAGAGCACCGCCCGCATCCCGACCGCGCTTGCGCCGTCCACCGCGGCCTCCACGTCGTCGAGGAACGCGGCCTCGCCGGGACTGACCCCCAGCCGTTCGCAGGTGATCTCGTAGGCCCGAGGGTCGGGCTTCGCCACCCCGACCTCGTGGGAGTAGACGAGGACGTCGACCAGGTCGCCGAACCCGTAGGCGGCGTGCTCGCGTTCTCGTGCCCCCACGAAGCTGTTGCTCAGGATGCCGGTCCGGTGGGCGGGTCGCAGCCGCCGCGCCCAGGCGATGAGCTCGGTGTTCGCGGTCCCGAGGTACTGCTCCCACACGATCGCCATCATCTCGTCGGCCTTCTCGCGGCCGACCTCGAGCCGCTCGCGCACCGCCCCGAGCACCTCGGCCTCGGTCACCTCACCGAGGCTGCCGGCGGCGAACACGTCGCCGAGGCACTGGAAGACCGTTCCGGTCGCCAGGCCGAGGTCGTTCTCCCACCGCGCGTCGAAATCCATGGCGGGGGTGATCTCGAGGACCCCACCGATGTCGAACACGACCGCTCGGATGGTCATGCGCCCGCACGCTAGGACACGGTCGTCGTCGACCGCCGCAGGTCACGGCCGCAGCAGCTGCCGCACGCGCGCGGTCTCACGGGTGAGGTGGTCGCGCTCCGGCACGCTGGTCGCGGTCCGGGAGGCCTCGGCGTAGAGCTCCGCGGCGCGTGCGAGGTCGCCGGCGCGCTCGTGGAGATGCGCGGCCACCGCCGCGTGGCGGGGCAGGTCGGGATCGAGGTCGGCCAGCGCCGCGAGGCCGGCCTGCGCGCCGTCGGCCTCGCCGACCGCCACCGCGCGGTTGAGCCGCACCACCGGGCTGTCGGTGAGCGCCAGCAGCTCGTCGTACCACTCCACGATCTGCACCCAGTCCGTCTCCGCGGTGCTCGGGGCGTCCGCGTGCAGCGCCGCGATGGCCGCCTGGGCCTGGTAGTCGCCGAGGCGGTCGCGGGCCAGCGCAGCCTGCAGGACGGCCACGCCCTCGGCGATCATGCCGGTGTCCCAGCGCGACCGGTCCTGCTCGGCGAGGGGGATCAGGCGTCCGCCCGCTCCGGTGCGCGTGGCGCGGCGCGCGTGGTGCAGCAGCATGAGCGCGAGCAACCCCGCGACCTCCGGGTCGTCGGTGAGCGCGGCGAGCTGGCGGGCGATGCGGATCGCCTCGTCCGCCAGGTCGGTGTGCTCGGTGCTGTCGGCGCCGTAGCCCTCGTTGAACACGAGGTAGAGCACCCGGAGGACGGTGCCGAGGTCGCCGGGCTGGTCGAGCGGCAGACCCTCGATCCGCTTCTTCGCCCGGCTGATCCGCTGCGCCATGGTCGCCTCGGGGACCAGGTAGGCGGTCGCGATCTGCCGCGTCGTCAGGCCGCCGACCGCGCGCAGCGTCAGCGCGACGGCCGACGCCGCCGGCAGCGTCGGGTGGGCGCACAGGAAGTAGAGGCGCAGCGTGTCGTCGGCGCCGGTCACCGGGCCGGCGGGCGGCTCGAGGTCGACCGCGAGCTCCCGGCCCTGGCGCGACGACTCCGACCGGACCGCGTCGAGGAACTTGCGCCAGGCCGCCGCCACGAGCCACGCCTTCGGGTCACGCGGCGGGTCGTCGGGCCAGGTCTCGAGCGCCCGGATCAGGGCCTCCTGCACGGCGTCCTCGGCCGACGCGAAGTCCGCTCCGCGCCGGACGAGGACGCCGATCACCGCGGGGACGAGCTCCCGCAGCCCGTCCGTGATCACTCGGTGTTCCCCGGCACGCCGGTGAGGAAGGGCCGGACCTCGAGCCACTCGTGGATCGGCCTGCCACCGGCGCCGGGCGCGGCGGACAGCTCGCCTGCGAGCTCGAGCGCGCGGTCCCAGGACTCCACGTCGATGATCATCCAGCCGGCGATGAGGTCCTTGGTCTCCGCGAACGGGCCGTCGGTGACCGGCGGGCGCCCCTCGCCGTCGTGGCGGACGAACGCGCCCTCGGCCGACAGGGCCTGGCTGTCGACGAACTCGCCGGTCTCCACCAGGCGCTTCGCGAAGTCGCTCATGTACGTCATGTGGGCGTCGACCTCCTCGGGCGTCCACTGGTCCATGGGCGGGGAGTCCACGGCCGGGGTCGGACCGCCGCGGTAGTGCTTCAGCATCAGGTACTTCACGGTCGTTCTCCTTCGTCGTGGCGACCCTCCTCGGCCGCTCGTACCCCTGGGACGGAGCCGCCGCCCGGTTCTCGACACAGGATCGCCGCATTCTCGGGGAGCACTGTCGGGGGTCGGTGGTGCCATGTCCCCATGAGGTGGGACGCGCAGGTGAGCGGCTGGCTGGACGACGTGCTCGCGGCGATCCGCGACGCCGGGCTGGCCGAGCTCGTCGAGGCCACGGTGGCCGACGTGTGGGAGCGCAACGTCGACCGGTACGACCCCGTGGTCGCGGGCGACACCGCCACCTCGCTCGGCATCACGGCGTCGGAGAACATTCGCACGCTGCTCCTGCGGGTCGACCACGAGCGGTGGGCGGCGCGCGGGGTGGTGGTCACCTCGGTGCAGCAGGCCCTCGTCCTGCGGATCGGCGTGCGCCGGATGCTGCTGATGAAGGTCGCCGACCGCCGCCTGCACCCCGTGGAGGACGACGACGAGCACGACTGGCGGTCGGGCATCCGGTGGGACGCCGCCAGCGACGTCCGCAGGCTGGCCGCGGAGGACAACGCGCGGCGCTACGAGCCGTGCGTCGAGGACCAGTCGGGCCAGACGTGGTGGCCCGGCCTCGTCCCGGGCGCCGCGGACGACCCCGACGGCCTGCGCCACCTGGTGCTGGTCTGGGCGGGCGACCCCGTGGGCGGCACGACGGCGGGCTGGCTCGGCGTGCCCTACGCGGGTCCGCCCGGCACGCCGCCGTGGCTCGCGATCACGCCGGTCTGGCACCACGGGCCCGGGGACGTCCCGCGCCCGCGCGAGCCGATCGTCGCGGTCCCACGGGCGCGGACCGGCCGTGCCTGACGCCGGATCGTGGGCTCAGCTCGCCGCGAGCGGAGTGCGCAGGTCGGCGGCGGGGAAGGGTGGCAGCTCGTCGGCGCGCAGGGACGCCCGGCCCGCACCGCGCCAGGCGCGGGCGACGAGGTCGGCGTCCTCCTCGGTGACGAGGTTGCCCATGACGCGCAGGGCCACCGTCATCAACATCCGCGAGCGCATGCCCACCGGCCCCGCGAGGGGCAGCAGGCGCGGCACCGTCAGCAGACCGGCGAGGCGCCGGGCGATCGAGAACGCCGAGCCGTACTGGCGGCGCAGCGTCGCCGGCCAGGCGAGCGAGAGGTCGTCGTCGTCCCCGAGCAGGCCCGCGATGGTCCGCCCGCTCTCCAGGCCGTAGTCGATGCCCTCGCCGTTGAGCGGGTTCACCAGCCCGGCGGCGTCGCCCACGAGCGCCCAGTTGGGGCCGGAGACGCCGGACACGGCGCCGCCCATCGGCAGCAGCGCCGACGCGACGTCGCGCACCTCGCCCTCGAGCTGCCAGTCCTCGCGGCGCTGCTCGGCGTAGTGCGCGATCAGCGAGCGCAGCCGCACGTTGGCGGGGCGGGCCTCCGTGGCGAGGGTTCCGACGCCGATGTTCACGTGCCCGTCGTGCAGCGGGAACACCCAGCCGTAGCCGGAGAGCACCTCGTCGTCGGTGCCGCGCAGCTCCAGGTGCGACGAGATCCACTCGTCGTCGTGGCGGCCGGAGCGGACGTAGGCGCGGGCGGCGACGCCGTAGGCCGTGTCGCGGTGCCACACCCGACCGAGCACCCGCCCCAGGGTCGAGCGCGCGCCGTCGGCGACCACGAGGCGGCGGCACGCGATGGTCCGCGGGCCGTCGTCGGTGTCGAACACCACGCCGGACACCCGGTCGCCGTCGCGCTCGACGTCCACCGCGCGGGCGCCCTCCACCGGCTGCGCGCCCCGCTCCAGGGCCACGGTCCGGATGCGGGCGTCGAGCTCGGTGCGCGCCACCGCGCCGCCGTGCGCCGGCAGCGAGCCGCCGGGCCACGGCAGGGCCAACAGCTGCCCGAACCCGGCGGCGCGCAGGCCGCGGTTCTGGCCCCGCCCGCGCACCCAGTCGCCCAGGCCCAGGTGCTCCAGCTCGGCGATGGCCCGCGGGGTCAGGCCGTCGCCGCACGCCTTGTCGCGCGGGAAGACCGCGGCGTCGGCGAGGACGACGTCGTGGCCGGCGTCGGCCGCCCAGGCCGCGGCGGCCGAGCCGGCGGGGCCGGCGCCCACGACGAGGACGTCGGTACGCGTCGGGGTGCTCACGGCTCCAGGATGCCTGCTGATCCCGCGGTCGGCCGGATCCGTGAGGGCGGGCATAGTGACCCGCCGTGCCGGGACGTGGTGGGGGACGTGGTGGGGGAGCACCCCGGGAACGCCGTGAGCCCCCGCCGCCGGGGCTGCTCGTGGTGGACAAGCCGGCGGGCTGGACGTCCCACGACGTCGTGGGGCGGGCGCGGCGCCTCATGGGCACGCGCAAGGTCGGGCACGCGGGCACGCTCGACCCGATGGCCACCGGCGTCCTGGTGCTGGGCGTCGAGAGGGCCACCAAGCTCCTCGGGCACCTGGCGCTGGACACCAAGACCTACCTCGCGACGATCCGGCTCGGCCTGGCCACCGACACCGACGACGCGGAGGGCGAGCCGATCGGCGACGCGGTCGACGCCGCCGGGGTCGGCGACGACGCGGTGGCCGAGGGCGTGGCGGCCCTGACGGGCGAGATCCAGCAGGTGCCGAGCAGCGTGTCGGCGATCAAGGTCGACGGCCGCCGGGCCTACGAGCGCGCCCGGGCCGGCGAGGAGGTCCGGCTCGACGCCCGACCGGTGACGGTCGGACGCTTCGACGTGCTCGCGGCACGCACGGAGGGCCCGTTCCGCGACCTCGACGTGCTCGTCGACTGCTCGTCGGGCACCTACGTCCGCGCCCTGGCCCGCGACCTCGGCGCCGGGCTCGGCGTCGGCGGGCACCTCACGGCGCTGCGGCGCACGCGGGTCGGCCCGTTCACCCTCGCCCACGCCCGCACCCTCGAGACCCTGGCCGGCGAGGAGGAGCAGCAGGGGCGTGCGGCGCTGTCGCTGGACCTCGACGCCGCCGTCGCCACGGCCTTCCCGCGCCGCGACGCGGACGCCGACGAGGCCGCGGGCCTGGCGCACGGCCGCCCGCTCGCGGCCGCGGGCCGGCCCGGGACGGTGGGGGTCTTCGGGCCCGACGGGCACGTCGTCGGGCTCGTCGCCGACGACCGCGGCTCCGCCCGCCCCGTCCTGGTGCTCGCGCCGGCCGGGACGTGATCACCGACGCGCGACCGACACGGCGCCGGGGCGGGCCCCGCCCGTAGGCTCGCCGCCGTGCAACGCTGGCGGGGACTCGACGGTGTGCCGTCGGGCTGGGGTCGATGCGTGGTGACGATCGGCGTCTTCGACGGGGTCCACCGTGGCCACCAGCAGCTCATCGCCCGCGCGGTCGCCCACGGCCGCGAGCTGGGCCTGCCGACCGTGCTGATCACGTTCGACCCGCACCCCGCCTCGGTGCTGCGCCCCGGCACCCACCCGGCCCGGCTGACGTCGCTCGCCCGGCGCGCGGAGCTGGTCGCCGAGCTCGGGATCGACGCCTTCTGGGTGCTGCCGTTCACGCCCGACCTCGCCCGCGTGGCGCCGGACGAGTTCGTGCACGAGCTGCTCGTCGACCGGCTGCACGCGGCGATGGTGGTCGTCGGCCGCAACTTCACCTACGGCTACCGCGCCGCCGGGGACGTCACCGAGCTCGAGCGCCTGGGTCAGCGGTTCGGCTTCGCCGCCGAGGGCGTCGACCTCGTCGCCGATCCCTCGGTCGCGCTGACCGGGTCGCCGGTGACCTTCTCGTCGACCTACGTGCGCGCCTGCATCAGCGCCGGCGACGTCCGGGCCGCCGCCGAGGCGCTCGGCCGGCCGCACCGCCTCGAGGGCGTCGTCGTGCGCGGTGACCAGCGGGGCCGCGAGCTCGGCTACCCGACCGCGAACGTCGACTGCGGCGAGCACGCCGCGATCCCGGCGGACGGGGTGTACGCGTGCTGGTTCCACCACCGCGGGCAGAAGCGCGCGGCAGCGACGTCGGTGGGCACCAACCCGACGTTCTCGGGACGTGAGCGCACTGTCGAGGCGTTCGTGCTCGACACCGACGAGGACCTCTACGGCGCCCGCGTCGCGGTCGACTTCGTCGAGCGCATCCGGGGGATGGACCGCTTCGACTCGATCGACGAGCTCATCGCCACGATGGACAGCGACGTGGTGCGCACCCGCGAGGTCCTGGGCGTCTGAGCCGGTTTCCCCGAACGGCACCCACCGCCGCGGCCCGGCTGTCACGATCGCCGCGCGGGGAGAGCCGGAGGGTGGCGGGTTGGGCGGGCAGGAAGGCAGGCAGGAGGGCAGGGCCGACGCCGTACGGCGCAACCGGGAGCTGCAGCGCCGCTTCTACGGTGAGCCGCTGGGCGACCGCCTGCGTCGTCTCCTGGGCGCCCTCGACGTCTCCCAGGCGGTGCTGGCCGTGGCGCTGGGGGTGAGCTCCCCGATGCTCTCCCAGCTCATGAGCGGCCGGCGGGTCAAGATCGGGTCGCCCGCGGTGCTGGGCCGGCTCCTCCTGCTCGAGCAGCGGATCGCCGCCGGCGACGCGGGCAGCGGCCCGGAGGCGGTGGCCCGCCTGCTCCGAGAGGTCCGGGAGGCGGAGCTCCGCAACGACTACGACCTCCTGCGCACCGTCGCCGGACCGGAGGAGCTCGCCGCGGCCGCGGCCGCGCTCGACCCCGGCTTCCCGTCGCTGGCCGGGTTGCTCCGCCGGGCCGCCGCCGGGGGATGAGCCGGGCCGGGACGACGGGTGCGGCAGGCCCGCAGCGGCCGGTGTCGGGCTCGTCGCTACACTGGTCCTTGATTCGCCTGGCTGCGGTCCGTGGTGGCCGGGCGGCGGGTGGACCGGGCGTGCCCGTCCCCCGCGAGCGTGCGACATCCCCCGACGAGCTCGTCGTGGCGGGTGCCGCCGATCGTCACGGCACCGATGGCACAGAAGGAGCACCACCCCCGTGGCACTGACCACCGAGCAGAAGAAGTCGACGCTCGCCGAGTACGGCGTGCACGAGACCGACACCGGGTCGCCCGAAGCGCAGGTCGCGCTGCTGACGCAGCGCATCGTGCGGCTCACCGAGCACCTCAAGATGCACAAGCACGACCACCACTCGCGTCGCGGGCTGCTGCTGCTGGTCGGCCGCCGCCGGCGCCTGCTCAAGTACGTCGCCTCCGTCGACGTCGCCCGCTACCGCTCGCTGATCGAGCGGCTGGGGCTGCGTCGCTGACGAGGCTGCCCTGAATCCCGCGCCCGCTCCGCGCCGACCGGCCACGATGCCGGTCGGCGCGGAGGCGTGCGCACCACACATCGGCCCGACCACCACCGCCCGCGAATCCGCGACGCCCGCGCGTCGGCCGGTCCTCGGTAGTGGCCCCCGGAATCGTCCCCAGTCATCGGTACTGGGGCGGAGCCCGGGGGCTTCGATCGATGACCGCTCGCTCGCCGACCGCGTCGCGGAGAGAGCCGGGGGCGGGACGTGGTGGGGCCACGAGGAGGAACCCTCATGACCCAGTCCGCAACCACGACTGCCACATCCACCGACGGTGTCCACGAGACCACCGCGGTGCTGGACAACGGTGCCTACGGCACCCGCACCGTCCGCTTCGAGACGGGCCGTCTGGCCCGTCAGGCGGCCGGCGCCGTCGTCGCCTATCTCGACGACGACACGATGCTGCTCTCCGCGACGACCGCCTCGAAGCGGCCGAAGGACAACTTCGACTTCTTCCCGCTGACGGTCGACGTCGAGGAGCGCATGTACGCCGCGGGCCGGATCCCCGGCTCGTTCTTCCGCCGCGAGGGCCGCCCGTCCACGGACGCGATCCTCACCTGCCGGCTCATCGACCGCCCCTTGCGCCCGACCTTCGTCGGCAACCTGCGCAACGAGGTCCAGGTCGTCATCACGGTCCAGAGCCTGGACCCGAAGGACCCCTACGACGTCCTGGCGATCAACGCCGCGTCGGCGTCCACCCAGATCTCGGGCCTGCCCTTCGACGGGCCGATCGGGGCGACGCGGGTCGCGCTGATCAACGGCCAGTGGGTCGCGTTCCCGACCTGGGAGCAGCTCAAGAGCGCCGTGTTCGACATGGTCATCGCCGGGTCGATCACGGCCGACGGCGGCGACGTCGCCATCGCGATGGTCGAGGCCGAGGCCACCGACCACGCCATCGGTCTCATCGGCGAGGGCGCCCCGGCGCCCACCGAGGAGATCGTCGCCCAGGGCATGGAGGCGGCCAAGCCGTTCATCCGCACCCTGTGCGAGGCGCAGAAGGAGCTCTACCGCGCCACCGGGACGACGACGAAGGACTACCCGACCTTCCCGGCGTACCAGGACGACGTCCTCTCCGCGGTCACGTCCGCGGTCGGCGACGAGCTGGACAAGACGATGTCGATCGCCGGCAAGCACGAGCGCGACGACGCCCAGGACGCCATCAAGGACCGCCTGGTCACCGAGCTCGGGCCCAAGTTCGAGGGCCGCGAGAAGGAGATCGGCGAGGCGTTCCGCTCGCTCAACAAGTCGACGGTCCGCAAGCGGATCCTCACCGACGGCTTCCGCATCGACGGCCGCGGCACCACGGACATCCGTCCGCTGGCCGCCGAGGTCGAGGTGATCCCGCGGGCGCACGGCTCGGCGCTGTTCGAGCGCGGCGAGACCCAGATCCTGGGCGTCACCACGCTGAACATGCTCCGGCTCGAGCAGAACATCGACTCGCTCGGCCCGGAGACCACCAAGCGGTACATGCACCACTACAACTTCCCGCCGTTCTCCACCGGCGAGACCGGCCGCGTGGGCTCGCCCAAGCGCCGCGAGATCGGCCACGGCGCGCTCGCCGAGCGGGCGCTCGTGCCGGTGCTGCCCACCCGCGAGGAGTTCCCCTACGCGATCCGGCAGGTCTCCGAGGCCCTGGGCTCCAACGGGTCCACCTCGATGGGCTCGGTCTGCGCCTCGACGATGTCGCTGCTCAACGCCGGTGTGCCGCTGAAGGCCCCGGTCGCGGGCATCGCCATGGGCCTCGTCTCGGGCGAGGTCGACGGCGAGCAGAAGTTCGTCGCGCTGACCGACATCCTCGGTGCCGAGGACGCGTTCGGTGACATGGACTTCAAGGTCGCCGGCACGAAGGACTTCGTGACCGCGCTCCAGCTCGACACCAAGCTCGACGGCATCCCGTCCGAGGTGCTGGGCAAGGCGCTGACGCAGGCCCGCGGCGCCCGCCTCGCGATCCTCGACGTCATGGCCGAGGCCATCGACGCGCCCGACGAGATGAGCGAGTTCGCCCCGCGCATCACGACGGTGAAGGTGCCCGTCGACAAGATCGGCGAGGTCATCGGCCCGAAGGGCAAGATGATCAACTCGATCACCGAGGAGACCGGCGCCGACATCTCCATCGAGGACGACGGCACGATCTACGTCGGTGCGGCGGACGGGCCCAGCGCCCAGGCCGCGATCGACCGGATCAACGCCATCGCCAACCCGCAGCTGCCGAAGATCGGCGAGCGCTTCCTCGGCACGGTGGTCAAGACCGCCGCGTTCGGCGCGTTCGTCTCGCTGCTGCCCGGCCGCGACGGCCTGGTGCACATCTCGAAGCTCGGCGGCGGCAAGCGCATCGGCAAGGTCGAGGACGTCGTCAACGTCGGCGACAAGCTGCGCGTCGAGATCACCGACATCGACAACCGCGGCAAGATCAGCCTGATCCCGGTCCAGGAGGAGGACGCGGCCGCCGCCACCAACGGCGACGGCGGGTCCGACGCCGCGGGCTCCGACGCCCCGGCCCCGGCCGAGTCGGCCCCGGCCGCCGCGACCTCCGGCGCCGTCACCGGCGCCATCGGGGGTTCGTCGCCGGAGTGACCGGAGACGTAGCGCAGCGGAGCTCGACCATCGGAACGGCTCTCGGTACCTCCCCGACGGGAACCGGTGCGACCGAACACCCGGCCCCCGGAGTAGCACGCACCGTGCTGCCCGGGGGCCTGCGGGTGGTCACCGAGCACGTGGCCGGGGCCCGTTCGGCCTCGGTCGGGCTCTGGGTCGACGTGGGCTCGCGCGACGAGCCCGCCGTCGGCACCGGCGCGCACGGCGCCGCGCACTTCCTCGAGCACCTGCTGTTCAAGGGGACGCGGCGCCGCTCGGCGCGGGCGATCGCGGAGGAGATCGACGCCGTCGGCGGCGACCTCAACGCGTTCACCGGCAAGGAGAGCACCTGCTTCTACGCGCACGTGCTCGACCGCGACATGCCGCTCGCGGTCGACGTGCTCGGCGACGTGGTGCTCGACGCCGTCATGGCCACGCCCGACGTCGAGCTCGAGCGGGACGTCGTGCTCTCCGAGATCGCCGGCCGCGACGAGGACCCCGAGGACCTGCTGGCCGACGACTTCGACGCGCTGCTCTTCGGCGCGCACCCGCTCGGCCTGCCGGTGATCGGCACCGAGGAGACGGTCACGGGCATGACCCGCGACCGCCTCGCGGACTTCCACGCGTGCCACTACGTCCCGGCGCGCTCCGTGCTCGCGGTGGCCGGCAACGTCGTGCACGCCGACGTGCTCGCCGCGGTCGAGGCGGCCTACGGGTCGCGCCTCGACGGCCCGGCGCAGCCGTGGCACCGGACCGCCGGCGAGACGCCCGCGACGTCGCCTGTGTACCCGCCGGATGGGCGGCTCGGGGTGCGCGACGAGGACACCGAGCAGGCCCACCTCATGCTCGGCGTGCCCTCGCTGCGCCGCGCGGATCCCCGCTGGCCTGCCCTGCAGGTGCTGTCCACCGTGCTCGGCGGCGGCATGAGCTCGCGACTGTTCCAGCAGGTCCGTGAGCAGCGGGGTCTCGCGTACTCCGTCTATTCGTCGACGACGGGCTACACCGACGCCGGCACGCTCGCGGTCTACGTGGGCTGCGCGCCCGAGCGCCTCGGCGCCGCGGCGTCGGTCGTCCGCGACGAGCTCGGCGACCTCGCGGCCCACGGCATCACCGACGCGGAGCTCGCGCGGGCGCGCGGGCAGCTGCGCGGCGAGCTGGTGCTCGGGCTCGAGGAGACCTCGTCGCGCATGACCCGCCTCGGGCGTCGCGAGCTCGACCACGGCGGACTCGACCGCGCCACCGACCTCGCCTCGACCCTCGAGCGGATCGACGGGGTCGGCGCCGCCGACGTCGCCGCGCTCGCGTCCGAGCTGCTCACGGGGCCCCGCGCGGCCGCGGTCGTCGGCCCCTACGGTGACGCCGACGAGCTGCCGGACGAGGTGCGGGAGATGGTGGAGTGACGATCCCGGAGACGGAGCGGAGCGGAAGCTCGACCATCGTGAAGGTCGGGGTGCTGGGCGCCGCGGGGCGCATGGGTTCCGAGGCCTGCGCCGCCGTCGACGGGGCCGACGACCTCGAGCTCGTCGCCCGCGTCGACGTGGGCGACCCGCGCGAGGCGCTGGAGGCCGCCGACGTCGTCGTCGACTTCACCCACCCCTCGGCCGTCGCCGACAACCTGCGCTGGTGCGTCGACGCCGGCCTGCACGTCGTGGTCGGCACGAGCGGCGTGGGCGAGGAGCTCCTCGACGACGTCCGCGGCCGCCTGCAGCCCGGCCAGGGCGTGCTCGTGGTCCCGAACTTCGGCATCGGCGCGGTGCTCATGATGCGCTTCGCCGCCCAGGCGGCCCGGTTCTACGAGTCCGTCGAGGTCGTCGAGCTGCACCACCCGCGCAAGGCCGACGCCCCCTCGGGCACCGCGACCCGGACCGCGCAGATGATCGCCGCCGCCCGGGCGGAGGCCGGCGTCGGACCGGGTCCGGACGCCACCACGCACGACCCCGACGGCGCCCGCGGCGCCACGGTGGACGGCATCCCCGTGCACGCGGTGCGGATGGCGGGGCTCGTCGCGCACCAGGAGGTCCTGCTGGGCTCGGAGGGCGAGACCCTCACGATCCGCCACGACTCCCTGCACCGCAGCTCGTTCATGCCGGGCGTCCTGCTCGCCGTCCGCGGCGTCGCCGACCACCCCGGCCTCACCGTCGGCCTCGACGCCCTCCTGGATCTCGACTAGCGCTGCTCGAGCCAGGGCCGCAGGTACTCCCGGTCCTCCGACGTGGGCTCGGGGATCAGCGCGACCATGCGCCGGACCCGCTCCGCGGCGTCCCGGGTGAGGCGGAAGTCCTCGTCGCGCGACATCCGGTGCTCCGGGCCGAAGGTCCGCGCCGTCGCCACGATCTGCGGGACCGCCGCGCGGACGGCGTCGGCGTCGTCGGCCGCGAGGGCCGGGTCGAGCCCGGCGCCCTCGAGCCAGGCGCGGACGTCGGAGAGCTGGTCGGCGAGCCAGCCCCACGGGTCGGCGGTGAGCTCGGCGGACCACACGCGGTCCGACGGCTCGTCGCCCTCGAAGAACGGGTGGAGGTGCGCGGCCGAGAACTCCCCGGGATACCGGTCGAGGCGGTCGAACAGGTCGGCGCGCCAGAAGGCCTCGTCGACCACCGTCGGCTGCGCCGCCGACTCGCTGCCCCGGTGCTCCTGCGGGGTGAGCAGGCGCAGCTCGATGCGGGCGCCGTGCTCCATGACCGCCTCGGGGGAGATCTCGAACCAGCGCCGCACCACCACGGCGATGCGGGTGAAGCCGTACACCACCAGCACGGGCGCTCCCCAGGTGAGAGATGAAGAGTCAGGGCAGCAGGGGCAGGTCCAGGTCGTCGAGGGACGGCTCGGGCCGGAACTCCAGGTCCAGGGTGCCGCCGACGCGGATCTCGCGCAGCGGGCGCCCGCCGGCGTCGAGGGTGCGCACCGTGCCGTCGGGGTCCCAGCCGGCGCGCTCGTAGAAGCGGCGCGAGGCGACGTCCCGTTCGGGCACCCAGGCGATGGCCCGTGTCGCCCCCGCGGCGCGCAGGGCGGCGGCGGTCTCGACGAGCAGGCGCCCGGCGTGCCCGCGACGGCCCCAGCGCGGTTCGACGAGCAGCGCGGCGACCAGGCCCACCGAGGACGCGTCCTCGGGCACGGCGCCGGCGGCGTCCGCGAGGTCCTCGGCCGACGCCGGCCCCGCCGCGCAGAAGCCGACCACCGCGTCGCCCTCGACGGCGATGCGCACCGCCCCGGCGGCGATCGGGTCCGCCCAGGCCCGGGCGACGGCGTCGGCGTCGAACCCGTCCACCGCCCCCGGCGGGAGCAGCTCGGCGTACGCCGAGGTCCACACCGTGCGCTGGACCTGCGCCACCGCGGTCGCGTCGGCGGCGGTGGCGGGGCGGACGGAGGCGAGCGCCATGCCTCGACCCTAGAGACCCGCTGTCGTCCCGATCACCACGCGGTGCACCGCCGGCGTGTGACCGCCAGGATGCGGGCGGGCATCCGGACACGACGGACGGGCAGTGTGGCCTCGCCGCGACACCCAGGAGGACGCATGAGCACCACCGACGAGCTGCTGGCCGCGAACACGTCCTTCGCGGCGGGGTTCTCGACGCCCGGTCTGCCCGGCCCGCCCTCGCGCGGCGTGGCCGTGGTGGCCTGCATGGATGCCCGGCTGGACGTCTACCGGGTGCTCGGACTCGGCGACGGCGAGGCCCACGTCATCCGCAACGCCGGTGGCGTGGTCACCGACGACGTCCTGCGCTCGCTCGCGGTGAGCCAGCGCAAGCTCTCCACCCGCGAGGTCGTGCTGATCCACCACACGAAGTGCGGGATGGCGACCTTCACCGACGACGACTTCGTCGCCGAGCTCGAGGCCGACACCGGGCAGAGGCCCACCTGGGTCCCCGGCACGTTCCCCGACACCGAGCAGGACCTCCGCGACTCCCTGGCCGCCGTGCGCGACTGCCCGTTCCTCGTCCACACCGACGCCGTGCGCGGGTTCCTCTACGACGTCGACACCGGGTCGCTCACCGAGGTGTCATGACGCTGGACGTGACGGCTCTCGATGTCACGGCTGAGCTCGACGTCCCGCACCGCCCGGACCTCGCTCCGGTCGGTCGCCAGCTCGACGCGCTCGCGCCGGTCGCCGCGCGCTTCCTCGTGCCCGACAACGCCACGGCGCGGGCGGCGGTGGCGGGGCTGGTGGTCGCGGCGGAGGTGCGACGCCGCGGCCACGAGACCGTCGCCGTGCTCAACGCCCGCGACCGCAACACCCTCGGCCTGCGCCGCGACCTGCTCGGGCTGCTCGCGCTCGGGGTGCAGGAGGTGCTGCTGCTCCGGGGCGACAAGCCCGACGACCCCGCCGAGGACGGCCCGCTGACGGTCGGCGCCATGCTCCGCGAGGCCCGGGCGCTGGCCGAGGAGCACGACGCCCCGCTGACGGTCGGCGTCGTCGCCGCCCCGGGCCGCGACCTGCCGGGTTGGAAGCGCGATGCCGACGTCGTGTGGCTCGCGCCGACGTTCTCGCTGCCGGCGGTGACGGCGTGGCGCGAGCGCCACGCGGACCTCACCGTGCCCGTCCGCGCCGGCGTGCTCGTGCCCACCGGCCCGGACATGGCCCGGGGGGTCGCCGAGGGGATGGACCTCGAGCTGCCCGACGGGCTCGTCGGCGCGCTCGAGGAGGACGACACGGCGGGCGTCGACGCCGCCTGCGAGCACGCGCTGGCCCTGCGCGACGCGGGCGTCGACGGCATCCACCTCGTCGCCGTCAGCCGCTACCGCGAGGTGGCTCAGCGGCTCTCCGGCCTGGTCTGACAGGCGGTCACCAGCAGGTCGGCCTCCGCGCGCAGGCCGTCGGCGAGCACGTCGACGTCCGGGACGAGGCCCGGGTCGACGCACACCCCGAAGGACAGCACGTCGACCATCGACGCCGCGGTGACCCGCAGCGCGTGGTGGACGCCGATCTCGGCCAGCGGCCAGGTCGCGTGGACGCGACGGCCCAGGACCGCCACGGGCGTGCGGGGCCCGGGCACGTCTGAGACGCTGACCGTGAACGCGCGGGCGGTGGCCCGCAGCCGGTCGACGACGCGGCGCAGCGGCGGGGAGACCTCGGCCAGGCGGTGCAGGAGGTCGTCGAGCAGCGCGGCGTCGGCGGCGTCCTTGCGGCACGTCGTCAGCTCGTGCACGGCGCGCAGGCGCTCGAGGGGGTCGGTGACGTGCACCGGTAGCGGCAGGTCGAAGGCCGAGTCGCGGTTGCCGGCGGACGGGTCCTCGCGGGGCAGGCTCACCGGGACGCGGACGCGCAGGTCGGTGACCGTGCCCGCGTGGTGGTCGAGCCAGCGCCGCAGCCCGCCCGCCAGCACGGCGAGGAAGGCGTCGTTGACCGTCGCCCCGGCCGATCTCGCCGCCGCGTGCAGGGCCGCCAGGTCGGTGTCGAGGAACGCGACGTCGCGTCGTGCCGAGATCGCCCCGTCGAACGGGGACCGCGCGGGCCCGACCGTGAACTCGCGCCGCAGGACGCCCATGAGGTGGGCGCGCCGGCGTGCGTGGTCGGCGCGCACGGTGGCGGGCGGGGACACCGCAGTCCCCGTGGCCGGGCGGCCCGCGTCGTCGACGGGACCCTCGTCGTAGAGCACCGTGTGCGACAGGCGCGTCATCGTCGCGCCGTCGGCGAGGGCGTGGTGGACGCGCCAGAGCAGGGCCGTGCCCCCGCCCGCCCGCGGCGCCACGTCGATCGCCCACAGCGGACGGGTCCGGTCGAGGTGCTGGGCGAAGCGGTCGGCCACCAGCGCGCGCAGGGCCTCGTCGTCGTAGGGCCCGTCGGGGGCGTCGACGACGTGGCGCTCGAGGTCGAGCTCGCCGTCGGGCACCCAGACGGGTGCGCCGGCGCGCTCGTCGAGGCGGTAGCGCAGCTCGGGGGCGGCGGGCAGGCGGGCCGCGATCCGCGCGCGCAACGCGGCGGCGTCCACCACCGGCCCGTCGACGATCGATCCGTGCAGGACGTGCCCGACGACGGTGGCGCACTCGAGGTCGAGGATGGCGCGGTCCTCGTCGCTCAACGGCACGCACTCCGGCTCGGCCGGGGCGCTCACAGGTACCCCAGCGTGCGGGCCTGCGCGGTCAGCTCGTCGCGGAAACCCGGGTGGGCGATCGCGATGAGGCGCTGCGTGCGCTCGGCGATCGTGGCGCCGCGCAGCTCGGCGACCCCGTACTCGGTGACGACGTGGTCGACGATGTTCTTGAACGTGGTGACCGCGGCGCCCGGATGCAGCTGCGGGACGATCCGCGACACCGTGTCGTCGTGGGTGGCCGAGTGCAGGCAGATGAACGCCGCGCCGTGCTCGGACATGATCGCGCCGCGCGCGAAGTCGGGCTGGCCGCCGGAGGACGAGAAGTACTGACTGCCCAGCGACTCCGAGGCGCACTGCCCGAGGAAGTCGACCTCGAGGGCCGCGTTCACCGCCCGGAACAGCGGTTCGCGGGCGATGTTCCACGGGTCATTGGTGTAGTCCACGGGGTGGAACTCGACCCCGGGGTTGTCGGCGACGAAGTCGTGGAGGGACGCGTCGCCCATCGCGGACGTGGTGATGATCTTCCCGCGGTGGGTGGCCTTCCGCGTGCCGGTGACGACGCCCCGGTCCACGAGGTCGACGAAGCCGGTGCCGAGCACCTCGCTGTGCACTCCCAGCTCGCGGTGGTCGCCGAGGGCGGCGAGCACCATGTCCGGGACGGCGCCGATGCCGGCCTGCAGGGTGGCGCCGTCCGGGATGCGGTCGGCGACGAGCCCGGCGATCGTGCGGTCGCGCGGGGTCGGCTCGGGAGGCGGGGCCAGGACGAGGGGCCGGTCGGCCTCGCACCAGCCGACGATGTCGCTGATGTGGAGCTGGTTGCCGCCGTAGGTGCGCGGCATCTGCGCGTTGACCTCGACGAAGAACGGCAGCTCACCGATGAACGCCGCGGTGTGGGTGGCGATGGTGCCCAGCGAGAAGTAGCCGTGCCGGTCCGGCGGCGACACGGACGCGACGACCAGGTCCGGGCGCACCGAGCGGCGCAGCAGGCGCGGCACGTCGCTGAAGTTGTTGGGCACCAGATCGCAGTGCCCGGCGTGGAACGCCTCGCGCGTCGCGGGGGACAGGAACCACGAGACGTGGCGCAGCCCCGGAATCCTGCCCTCGATCGAGGGCCGTGTCCGGGGCGCGAGCATCTCGTGCAGGCGGACGTCGGTCAGTCGGTCGCCGGCCGCCTCGAGGGCGTCGATCACCGTCCCCGGCTCGCCGTTGTACCCGTTGACGACGATCTGCGACCCCGGTCCGACGTGCTCGAGGACAGCCTCGGCGGGGCGCCGCGCCGCGGCGATCATCTCGGGCACGGTGGAGGGCACGGGGAGATCCTGCGCCACGGCGACCACCCTGACCAGCATGATCGCCGTCCGCACCCGGCCGGGTACGGGGCGTGCGCTACGCGGGTCTCGGCAGCGGCAGCGCCGGCGGCTCGTCGTCGACCAGCCGGACCTGCCGGGCCGGGTGCTCGACGAGCGCGAGCACCCGCGAGGACATGAAGCGGGCGGTGCGCACCGGCGTCCCGCCGCGGGTCACCTCGCTGACCTCCACCACGCCGCGGCCGTGCGCGATCTCCACGCGACGCCCGGCCCTCGTCGCCTCCACGTCCCACGTCCTCGTCGTGCCACCGGCGTCGACGACGATCTCCACACGGTCCCCGACCATGGGTCCTCCTCAGAACTCTTTTCCCTGGTCAACGCCCGTGTGGGCTGGTTGATTCCGGCGTTGTCGGGGGTCTGGGGCAGGATCGGGAACGTGGAGCAGATGTCGGCCGCGCAGGCGCGGCGCGCGGCCGTCGCCGCCCAGGGATTCGGCGGCGCCGCCCGCAAGGGACGGCCGAGCCGCGCCACGCTCGCGGCGACGGCGCGCCACCTCGGCCTGCTCCAGCTCGACTCGGTCAACGTCGCCGTGCGCGCCCACTACGCGCCGCTGTTCGCCCGGCTCGGCCCGTACGACCGCGACGCCCTCGACGCGCTGGCCTGGCCGCAGACGGCCGCGCAGCGACGGCGCCGCACGATGGTCGAGTACTGGGTCCACGAGGCGAGCCTGCTGCCGGTGGAGGACTGGCCGCTGTTCCGCTGGCGGATGCGCGACAACGAGAAGCGGCAGAGCCGCTGGCTCGGCAACGCGCTCGACCACCGGCCCGACATCCTCGACGCCGTCCACGAGGTGATCGAGGCCCACGGCCCGCTCGACGCGAGCGAGGTCGCGCAGGTGCTCGGCGACGCCGGCGACCGCGTGGCCCGCGCCCACGGCGGCTGGTGGCAGCGCTCGGACGTCAAGGTGGCCTGCGAGCACCTCTTCGCCACCGGGGTGCTCACCACGGGCACGCGCCGCGGCTTCCGCCGCGCCTACGAGCTCTCCGAGCGCGTGATCCCGCCCGCGGTCCACGCCCTGCGCCCGGAGCGCGACGAGTCGATGCGGGCCCTGATCCGCCGCGCCGCCACGACGCTGGGCGTCGCCACGGAGCCGGACCTGCGCGACCACCACCGCCTGCCGCCGGCCGAGAGCCAGGCCGCGGTCGCGGAGCTGGTCGACGCCGGCGAGCTGGTGCGGGTCGACGTCGAGGGCTGGCCGGCGCCGGCCTACCGACCGCCCGAGGCCCGGCTGCCGCGCCGCGTCACCGGACGGGCCCTGCTGGCGCCGTTCGACCCGCTCATCTGGTTCCGCGCCCGCACCCTGCGCCTCTTCGACTTCCACTACCGCATCGGCATCTACACCCCGGCCGAGCAGCGCACGCACGGGTACTACGTCTTCCCGTTCCTGCTCGACGGGCGCCTCGTCGCGCGGGTGGACCTCAAGGCCGACCGCGTCGGTGGCGTGCTGCACGTGCCGGGCGCGTTCGCCGAGGACGGGGTCGAGGTCGGTCGGGTCGCGGCCGAGCTCGCCGCGGAGCTCGCGACGATGGCCGGGTGGCTCGGGCTCGACGGCGTCGCCGTCGACGGGGGCGGCGACCTCGCGCCGGCGCTGGCTCAGGCGATCAGCGCGGGAGGGTGGACGTAGCGCACACCCGGGGGCAGGTGCCCGGTGCGCGAGGTGCGCGCGAGCACGGCCAGCAGGTCCTCGCGGAACGCCTGCGCGGCGCGGGTCGGCGCGACGTCCGTGCGGTGCGCCAGCGAGATCGTCCGATGGCTCCACGCCCCGCCGTCGAGGCGGGTCGCGCGCAGCGTCGGGTGCCCGGCCAGCACGAGGCTCGGCACGATCGCGACGCCGAGGCCGCGCTCCACCATGCGCAGCACGGCGTCCATCTCGCCGCCCTCCACCGCGATCCGGGGCGTCACGCCGGCGGCCGCGCACGCCGCGAGCGTCACCTCGCGCAGCTCGTAGCCGGGGCGGTTGACCACCAGCGGGTGCGCGGCCAGCTCGGCGACGCCGATGTGGTCGCCGAGGTCGGGCCACCCCGGCGCCGAGACGACGACGAGCTCCTCGCGCAGCACGGGGGTCAGCGCGAGGTCCGCGACGGTGACGCCGCGGTCGATCACCAGGGCGACGTCGAGCTGGCCGCGCTGCAGATCGGACACGAGGTCCTGCGAGCCGCCCTCGGAGATCTGCAGGGCGATGCCCGGGTAGCGGCCGTGGAAGACCTCGAGGACGTCGGCCACGACGCTGACGCACAGGCTCGGGGTGGCCCCGAGGCGCAGCCGTCCCCTGCGCAGCCCGGCGAGCTCGGCGATCTCCATCCGGGCCGTCTCGGAGTCCGCCACGATCCGCCGGGCGAGGGGCAGGAGGGCCTCGCCCGCCGCCGTGGGTGTGACGTTGTCGTGACCCCGCGTGACGAGGGTCTCGCCCAGGTCCTCCTCGAGGCTGCGGATCTGTTTGCTCAGCGTCGGCTGCGCGACGCGGCACAACGCCGCTGCCTGCGTGAACCGGCCGGTGTCCACCACAGCGAGGAAGTAGCTGAGCTGTTTGATGGTCATCGCCATAGCTAGAAGCTATGCCATGCCGCTGTTGCATGCATTAGCGCTTCGTGGGGCGGCGACTTACCGTTTTCACGTGGTCATCACTCCGCAGCGCAACATCGTGTCGAGGACGTGGGGTACCTCGGTCGGGAAGAAGTCGGTCATCGCCGTGACCGGCATCGTGTTCCTGCTCTACGTCATCGCCCACATGATCGGGAACCTCAAGGTCTTCTTCGGCATCGAGACGTTCGACGCCTACTCGCAGCACCTGCGCGAGATCGGCGAGGCGATCTTCGGCTACGAGGGTGTCCTCTGGGGCATCCGCGCGGTCCTGGTCGGCAGCGTCGTGCTGCACATGTGGGCCGCGTTCTCGCTCTGGTACCAGGCGAAGAAGGCCCGCCCGATCGGGTACCAGCACCGTCAGCGGTGGGAGGGCAGCTACGCCGCCCGCACGATGCGCTGGGGTGGGGTGATCATCGCGCTGTTCGTGATCTGGCACATCCTCGACCTGACCACGGGGACGGTGAACCCCCTCGGCGGTGACGAGAGCGCCTACCTGAAGCTCGTCGCGAGCTTCGACCGCTGGTACGTGGCGCTCTTCTACATCCTGGCCGTCGTCGCGCTCGGTCTCCACATCCGGCACGGCCTCTGGTCGGCCATCCAGACCTTCGGCGCCAACAGCGCGCTGAAGCAGAACGCGCTCAAGACCTTCGCTTTCGTCGTGGCGGCCGTGATCACGATCGGTTTCGCGATCGTGCCGCTGTCCGTGATGACCGGTCTGGTGAGGTGACACGGTGTCTGATCTCTTTAGGCCTGAACTGCAGCAGGAGCCCACGGCCACCCAGGGGGAGGGCCGCTACGTCGTCGGGGACCCGATCGCCGACACCCGCGCCCCGGACAGCCCGATCGGCGACCGGTGGGCCGACCGCAAGTTCTCCGCGCGCCTGGTCAACCCGGCCAACCGCCGCAAGATGAGCGTCATCGTCGTCGGCACCGGCCTTGCCGGCGGCGCCGCGGCGGCGACGCTGGGCGAGGCCGGCTACCACGTCAAGTCGTTCTGCTACCAGGACAGCCCGCGGCGCGCGCACTCGATCGCCGCGCAGGGCGGCATCAACGCCGCCAAGAACTACCGCTACGACGGCGACTCGGTGCACCGCCTGTTCTACGACACGGTCAAGGGCGGCGACTTCCGCTCCCGCGAGTCGAACGTGCACCGCCTCGCCGAGGTCAGCCTCAACATCATCGACCAGTGCGTCGCGCAGGGCGTGCCCTTCGCCCGGGAATACTCGGGCCTGCTCGACACGCGCTCGTTCGGCGGCACCCAGGTCTCGCGCACCTTCTACGCCCGCGGGCAGACGGGCCAGCAGCTGCTGCTCGGCGCGTACCAGGCCCTCGAGCGCCAGATCGGCGCCGGCACGGTCGAGATGCACCCGCGCACCGAGATGCTCGACCTGATCGTCGTCGACGGGAAGGCCCGCGGGATCGTCACCCGCAACCTCTTCAACGGGCAGATCGAGACGCACCTGGCCGACGCCGTGATCCTCTGCTCGGGCGGCTACGGCAACGTCTACTACCTGTCGACGAACGCCAAGGGCTCCAACGTCACGGCGGCGTGGCGGGCGCACAAGCGCGGCGCGCTGTTCGCCAACCCCTGCTACACGCAGATCCACCCGACCTGCATCCCGGTCAGCGGTGAGTACCAGTCGAAGCTGACGCTGATGTCGGAGTCGCTGCGCAACGACGGCCGCGTGTGGGTGCCCAAGGAGCGCGGCGACGACCGCAACCCGAACGACATCCCCGAGGACGAGCGGGACTACTACCTCGAGCGCCAGTACCCGGCGTTCGGCAACCTGGTGCCGCGCGACATCGCCTCGCGCGCCGCGAAGAACATGTGCGACGCCGAGCACGGCGTCGGACCCGGTGGCCTGGGCGTGTACCTGGACTTCAAGGACGCCATCGAGCGCCTCGGGCGCCCGGCCGTCGAGGCCAAGTACGGGAACCTGTTCGAGATGTACCAGCGCATCACCGGGGACGACCCGTACGAGGTCCCGATGCGCATCTACCCGGCGATCCACTACACGATGGGCGGGCTCTGGGTCGACTACGACCTGCGCTCGACGATCCCGGGCCTGTTCGTCGGCGGCGAGGCCAACTTCTCCGACCACGGCGCCAACCGCCTCGGCGCGTCCGCGCTGATGCAGGGCCTGTCCGACGGGTACTTCGTGCTCCCGACGACGGTGGCCGACTACCTCGCCGACGCCCCGTTCGACGCCGTTCCCGACGACCACCCGGCCGTCCAGGAGGCCGTCGAGTCGACCCGCGAGCGCATCGACAAGCTGCTCTCGGCCAACGGGCACCGCACCGTCGACTCGTTCCACCGCGAGCTCGGTCAGCTCGTGTGGGACCAGTGCGGGATGGCCCGCAGCAAGGAGGGCCTCGAGAAGGCCCTCGACCGGATCCCCTCGCTGCGCGAGGAGTTCTGGCGCGACGTCAAGATCGTCGGGACCGGCGACGGGTTCAACCAGTCGCTGGAGAAGGCCAACCGTGTCGCCGACTTCCTCGAGCTCGCCGAGCTCATGTGCCTCGACGCCCTCCACCGCGAGGAGTCCTGCGGCGGTCACTTCCGCGTCGAGTCCCAGACCGAGGACGGCGAGGCGCAGCGCGACGACGAGAACTTCTCGTACGTCGCGGCCTGGGAGTACACCGGCGAGAACCAGCGGCCCGTGCTGCACAAGGAGGACCTCGAGTTCTCCTACGTGCACCCGAGCCAGCGCAGCTACAAGTAGCGGAGTCTGACGTGAAGCTCACCCTGCGCATCTGGCGTCAGGCCTCACCCGAGGCCAAGGGCAAGATGCAGAAGTACACGCTCGACGACGTCGAGCCCGACATGTCGTTCCTCGAGATGCTCGACGTGCTCAACGAGAAGCTCGTCCTCGACGACAAGGACCCGGTCTCCTTCGACCACGACTGCCGCGAGGGCATCTGCGGCTCGTGCGGCATGGTCATCAACGGCAACGCGCACGGCCCGCAGAAGTTCACGACGACGTGCCAGCTGCACATGCGGCACTTCAACGACGGCGACACGATCGACATCGAGCCGTGGCGGGCGAAGGCGTTCCCCGTCGTCAAGGACCTCGTGGTCGACCGCAGCGCCTTCGACGAGATCATCAAGTCCGGCGGCTACATCTCGGTCAACACCGGGTCGGCCCCCGAGGCGCACGCGATCCCGGTGGACAAGGTCTCGGCGGACGACGCGTTCGACGCCGCGACCTGCATCGGCTGCGGCGCCTGCGTCGCGGCCTGCCCGAACGGCAGCTCGATGCTGTTCACGGCGGCCAAGGTGACCCACCTGGGCCTGCTCCCGCAGGGGCAGCCCGAGCGGGCGACCCGCGCGATCAACATGCTCGCCACCCAGGACGAGCTGGACTTCGGCGGCTGCACCAACGTCGGTGCCTGCCACGAGGTGTGCCCCAAGGGCATCCCGCTGGCCTCGATCGCCCAGCTCAACCACGACGTCCTCGGCGCGACCCTCACGGGAGCGCGCTCGGACTAGGCGCCGCCGGCCGGTGTCGAGCGAGGGACGCCTTGACTGCGCCTGACGCAGTCGGGGCGTCCCTCGCTCGTTCCAGGGGTCGCGCGGTGCGGAGAGCGAGGGCGTCCTTCGCTGCGCTGGGCGCAGTGGGGGCGGCCCTCGCTCGATCCGCCGGTCACCGCGCTCAGGCCGTGAGCGCCGGGCGGGGACGGGCGGTGGCGACGGTGATGTCGCCCGCGCCGGTCCTCGCCCGCACGCGCAGGGGTCCGCCGTCGGGCTGGTCGGGACGGTCGGCGCGCACCGGGAGCTCGCTGCGCACGCGGCCCACGGCGGCGTTCAGCACGACCTTCGCGTCGACGCCGGCGTGCACGCCCACCCACAGCGAGCCCACGCCGGTGCCGATCTCGACGTCGCCGGCGACCGCGTCGGCCACCTCGATGTCGCCGGCCGCGGCGCGCACCGCGACGTCGGCGTGCACGTCGCCCAGACGCACGCGCCCGGCGCCGGTGGTGATCTCGACCGGCGCGTGCACGTGGTCGACGCGGACCTCGCCGGCGCCGCCGGTGAGGCGCAGCGGGGCGTCCAGGCGCCCGATGCGCACCTCGCCGGCGCCGCAGCGCAGGTCGGTGCGCCCGGCCACCTCGTCGAGGCGGACCTCGCCCGTGCCGTGCACCGAGACCTCGCCCGCGCGGCCCTCCACGGCGACCCGGGCGGCGCCCGCCCGCACCCGGAGCTCCGAGTCCTGCGGCGCCCGCACGGTCACCGCGAGCGGGACGCCGCGCAGGCCGAGGTCGCGCGGGCCGCGGACGGTGACCCGGCGGGCCTCCGCGTCCCACTCCAGCGTCGCGGCCGCGACGGCCGCCTCCGCCCGTTCCTCCGGCGAGGACGGCCCGTCGCGGTCGACGCCCAGGAACCCGAGCACCGTGCCCAGCCCGCGCAGCCAGCCGGGCGGGGCGTCCGGGTCGGCCTCGAGCCGGACGCGCAGGGACGCACCGTCCTCGGCGGGCGGCGCCAGGCGCACCCGCACCCGGCCCGCATCGAGCGCGACGTCCAGGGTCACCGGCTCGGGGCCGGTGCCGGTGACCTCGCGCGCCGGGCTCATCCCTTCACCCACCCGTCGACGCCCCCGTCGTCGGGGCCGTCCTTCGCGGTGCCGGACGGACCGGACGTGTCGCCGGGCTCGTCCGCGGGGCTGTCCGCAGGCTTCTCCGGCGCCGGCTCGTCGTTCGGGCGCCCGTCGGTCCAGCCGCTGCCGCCGCCGCTGTCACGCGCGCCGCCCCAGCCGCCGTCCCGGCCGCCCCAGCCGCCGCCCCAGCCGCCGCCGCGCTGCTTGTCGTGCAGCGCGCCCTGGACGGCCTGGGCGATCCAGGAGTTCAGGCTCATGCCCTGCGACGCCGCGGCGCGCTCGGCCTGGCCCTTGATCTGGTCGACGAGGCGCAGGGTCATCCGCGAGATGTCGCCGACGTCGGGACCGCCCCGGCCGCCGAACCCCTGGCCGCCACCGAAGGCGGCGTTGAAGGCGTCGGCGCCCGAGAAGCCCGGCCCGGGCGGCGGGGGAGGGGTGGGGCGCTGCGGCCCGCCCGGCCCGCCACCGGGGGTGCCGGCGAACGGTGAGGACGTCGGGCCGGCGAAGAAGCCGTCGGCGCCGTCGCCGGAGGAGTCGCGGTCGACGACGACCTTGACCTCGCGCCCCGAGAGGCGCAGCGAGACGGTGCGGTCGCCGAGGGCCTCGGTGACCTCGCCCGCGAGGTCGGACAGGGCGTTCATGAGCGCCAGCCGGACGGCGGGCTCGAGGGCGGCGGCGAGCGAGCTGCCCGCCCGGGCGGTGGCCTCGTCGCCGACCGCGGAGGCCGCGGCGAGGTCGTCGCGCAGGGAGGCGACGTACGGTGTCAGGTCCATGACACCACTGTGACACCACGACGACGGGAGCGCCACCATCGTGGTGTCACGTCCGCCGCGGGCGAACGCGCCGGACCCGTGTCGTACCGTGCGGGGGTGGCCGACACCGTGTATCCCCAGGTGACGCTGATCGCGAAGACCGAGTTCCACGCGCCGCCCGGGGTCCCGTGGGAGACCGACGCGGACGGTGGGCAGGCGCTCGCGGAGTTCGCGGGCCGCGCCTGCTACCAGTCGTGGAGCAAGCCGAACCCCGCGACGGCGAGCAACGCGGGGTACCTGCGCCACATCCTCGAGGTCGGCCACCTCTCCGTGCTCGAGCACGGGTCGGTGAGCTTCTACCTGACCGGGATGTCGCGCAGCCTGACCCACGAGCTGATCCGGCACCGCCACTTCTCGTACTCGCAGCTCTCGCAGCGCTACGTGCCCGAGCGGGACGCCGCGATGGTGGAGCCCGACGTCATCGCCGCCGATCCCGAGCTCCACCAGCTCTTCGCCGAGGCCAGCGCCGCGGCGCTGGCCTCCTACGAGAAGCTCCTGGCGGGCCTCGAGGAGCGCTTCGCCGACGAGCCCAACCGCACGCTGCGGCGCAAGCAGGCCCGCCAGGCCGCCCGCGCCGTGCTCCCGAACGCCACCGAGACGCGGATCGTCGTCACCGGCAACTACCGCGCCTGGCGGCACTTCATCGCCATGCGGGCCAGCGAGCACGCCGACGTCGAGATCCGCGACCTCGCCATCATGTGCCTGAAGATCCTGCAGGCCGAGGTCCCCAACGTCTTCGCCGACTTCGAGATCACCCGGCTGCCCAGCGGGTCCGAGGTCGCCACCAGCCCCTTCGTCGCCGAGGGGTGAACCCCGGGTCCCCCCGGGTAGGAGTAGTCCATGAGTGCCGCACAGATCGCCGACGCCGAGCGTCGCGATCTCGCCGACCTGTTGCTGAAGCTCGGCCCCGACGAGAGCACGCTCTGCGGCGACTGGACCACGCGCGACCTGGTCGCCCACCTGATCACCCGTGAGCGCCGCCTCGACGCCGCGCCCGGCATCCTGATCCCGCCGCTGGCGTGGTGGACCGAGCGCGTGCAGGACTCGGTGGCCCACGGTGAGTTCGGCGAGCTGGTCGGCACCCTGCGTTCGGGCCCGCCGTTCTGGAGCCCGCTGGCGCTGCCTCCGCTGCGCGCCGTCGACGTCCAGGAGTTCTTCATCCACCACGAGGACGTCCGCCGTGCGCAGTCCGGCTGGTCGCCCCGTCCGCCGGACGAGGCGCGGGACCACCAGCTCTGGCGCATGGTCGGCCTCCTCGGCCGCCTGACCTACCGCTCCAGCCCCGTGGCCGTGACGCTGCGCCGTCCGGACGGCGCCGAGCACGCCGTCAAGTCGGGCCCGCGCACGGTCATCCTCACCGGCGAGCCGGGTGAGCTACTGCTGCACGCGGCCGGCCGGGACGAGTGCGTCGTGCACCCCGAGGGTGAGCCGGCCGACGTCGCCGCGGTCATGGCCCTCGAGCGCGGCCTGTAGAGGCACGCCACCGACATCAGCGACGGGTCCCGCCAGGACCCACCCACGACGGCCGGACGGACCCCCCGCCCCGGCCCCCCGCACCAGGAGGACCTGATCACCACCCGTTCGCCGCGCCGCGCCCACGGAGGCGCCCGATGAGCCGATCGACCGCCCGCCGCCCCGAGCCGCCCCGCGGCGGCCCTCCGCAGGGACGCGGTTCGACGCCGCCCACCCACGACTGCGCCCGCGGCTCCGGCGTGCCCACGTCGTCCGCCCCCGGCGCCGAGGGCGCCCCGCCCCCGACGCCCGAGGGCGCGCTGCGCATCGTCGCCCTCGGCGGCATCGGGGAGATCGGGCGGAACATGACCGTCCTCGAGTACGGCGGACGGCTGCTCATCGTCGACTGCGGGGTGCTCTTCCCGTCGGAGGAGGCCCCCGGCGTCGACCTGATCCTCCCCGACTTCCGCGCGGTCGAGGACCGGCTCTCCGACGTCGACGCGCTCGTGCTCACGCACGGGCACGAGGACCACATCGGCGCCGTGCCGTTCCTCCTGCGCCAGCGTCCCGACCTGCTCGTCGTGGGGTCGCGCTTCACGCTCGCCCTGGTCGCGGCGAAGTGCAAGGAGCACCAGCTCACCCCGCGCCTGCTCGAGGTGCGCGAGGGCGAGCGCGGGCACCACGGCTCGTTCGACTGCGAGTTCTTCGCGGTCAACCACTCGATCCCCGACGCCCTCGCCGTCGCCGTCCGCACCCCGGGCGGCACGGTGCTGCACACCGGCGACATCAAGCTCGACCAGCTGCCCCTCGACGGACGCCTCACCGACCTGGCCGGCTTCTCGCGCCTGGGCGACGAGGGCGTCGACCTGCTGCTCGTCGACTCCACCAACGCCGAGGTGCCCGGCTTCGTCACCCCGGAGCGCGACATCTCGCCGGTGATCGACGGGGTGTTCCGCGACGCGCCGTCCCGCCTGATCGTCGCCTGCTTCGCGAGCCACGTGCACCGCGTCCAGCAGGTGCTCGACGCCGCGGCGAAGCACGAGCGCAAGGTCTGCTTCACCGGGCGCTCGATGGTGCGCAACATGGGCATCGCCACCGACCTCGGCCTGCTCCACGTCCCCGACGGCCTGCTCGTCGATCTCGACGACGCCCTGGCCATGCCGGAGAAGGACGTCGTCCTCGTCTCGACGGGCTCGCAGGGCGAGCCGCTGAGTGCCCTGGGGCGCATGGCGCGCGGCGACCACCGCCAGATCACGATCACCCCGGGCGACACCGTCGTCCTGCTCTCGAGCCTGATCCCCGGCAACGAGACCGCGGTGTTCGCGGTGATCAACGGCCTGACGCGCCTCGGCGCCGAGGTCGTGCACTCGGGTGTGGCCAAGGTGCACGTCTCGGGCCACGCGAGTGCCGGCGAGCTGATGTTCCTCTACAACGCGCTGCGCCCGCGCAACGTCATGCCGGTGCACGGCGAGTGGCGCCACCTGCGCGCCAACGCCGAGATCGCGCGCCGGACCGGCGTCGAGAACGTGGTCATCGCCGAGGACGGCGTGGTCGTCGACCTCGTCGACGGCCGGGCCGCGATCTCCGGGCGGGTCGAGGTCGGGCACGTCTACGTCGACGGCAACCAGGTCGGCGACGTCGGCGAGTCGACGCTCTCGGACCGCCTCGTGCTCGGCGAGGGCGGCTTCATCGCGATCACCGTGGCCGTCGAGGCGGCCACGGGACGCGCGGTGGCGCCCCCGCGCATCTCCGGGCGCGGGTTCTCCGACGACCCGAAGGCCCTCGAGGACGTCGTCTCGCTCGTCGAGATGGAGCTCTCGCGCACCGAGGCCGAGGGCATCACCGACACCCACCGCATCGCGCAGTCGGTGCGCCGGGTCGTCGGCAAGTGGGTGGGGGAGACCTACCGCCGCCGCCCGATGATCGTCCCGACGGTGCTGCCGGTCTGAAGGACTCGGCCGGTCCGAGGGATCACCGGCGCATCACCGGCGGATCGTCTTCGACAGGTGGTGGCGCACCGGTGCCCACAGGTCGGGGAGCACGAGGTCGACCTGGTCGAGCGTGTACCAGCCGGCGCGCACGCTGATCGGGATCTCCTCGGGGTCGACCTCGTGCTGCGGGCGGGCGGCGACGTAGATCGTCGCGATCCCGTCGTCGAGGAGCCGCCCGAGCTGGCGGCCGGCGCGGATCTCGACGCCCGCCTCCTCGAGGCACCCGCGCTCCGCGGTCGCGCCGGGGGACTCGCGGGCCTGCGGGCGCCCACCGGGCAGGATCGCCGGCGGCCACTCCCCGGGCCGGTGCACGAGCAGCACCCGCCCCGGGGGTGCGGTCACCACGGCCAGCACGAGCTGTGCCTCCCGGCCCACGCGTCTCTCCTCTGCTCGGCGGTGGTCGTCCTCGGCCTAGGCTCCCGCGGGTGAGCGCCACCGTCTCCGCCCGGCGCATCGCCTCGCGCGTCACCACGCTGACGTCGCCGACCCTGCTGCTCGCCGTGCTCTACCCCGTGGTCGGTGCCCTGGCCGTGGGGGTGGTGGGCGTGGCGTGGTCGCTGGTCGGGATGCTGTTCACCGTGGCGATCCCGGCGTTCATCGTCGACCGCGGTGTGCGGAGCGGACGGTACACCGACCACCACCTGCGCGAGCGCGAGCAGCGGGCCGTGCCGCTGGGCCTGGCCGCGCTCTCGGTCGCCACCGGCGTGGTGGTGCTGGTCGTCGCCGGCGCGCCGCGCGCGATCACCGCGCTGCAGATCGCCGTGCTGGTCACGGTCGCCGTGGCCACCGCGATCACCCTCGTCTGGAAGATCAGCTTCCACACCGCCGTCGTGGCCGCGGCGGCGGCGGTGCTGACCCTGCTCGGCGGGCCGTGGTGGGCACTGTCCTGGCTCGCCGTGCCCCTCGTCGGGTGGGCGCGTCTCGTGCTGCGCGCCCACACCGCGCCGCAGGTGGTCGCCGGTGTCGTCGTCGGTGCCGGGGTGACCACCGCGGTCCTGCTGCTCGCCGGGGTCGGGTGAGCCCGGGGTGGGGACGCGGCGGACGCGGGCGGTGACCGTTCTGTGCGCTGTCGTCGCCGCCGGGCTCGTGGCGGTCACGAACGGGAGTCGGGCGACTGCGGAGAGCGTTGACCGCTGGAACGTCCAGGGGCCCGTCCTGGTGCGGCCGCGCGAGTGACACGCGCCACTCCACGGCGGAGGATCAAGGAGTCAGCCCGTCGCGGCGGCCCCGGCCGGGGCCGGTCCGAGCCGGCGAGACGACCCCCTGAGGAGCGCCCATGAAGGCTGTCGCCTACATCGAGCCCATGAAGGTCGAAGTCCAGGACATCGAGTACCCGGGCCTGGAGCTCAAGGACGGACCGGGGGTGAACCCCGCCAACGTCGGCCGCCAGACCCCGCACGGCGTGATCCTCCGGCTCGTCGCCACCAACATCTGCGGGTCCGACCAGCACATGGTGCGCGGCCGCACCACGGCGCCGCCCGGCCTGATCCTCGGCCACGAGATCACCGGCGAGGTCGTCGAGGTCGGCCGCGACGTCGAGTTCATCAAGCAGGGCGACCTCGTCTCGGCGCCGTTCAACATCGCCTGCGGGCGTTGCCGGATGTGCAAGGAGGGCCACACCGGGGTCTGCCTGAACGTCAACCCCGAACGTCCCGGCTCCGCCTACGGCTACGTCGACATGGGCGGCTGGCAGGGCGGCCAGGCCGAGTACGTCCTCGTGCCGTACGCCGACTGGAACCTCCTGCGGTTCCCCGACCGCGAGCAGGCGATGGAGAAGATCCTCGACCTGACGATGCTGTCGGACATCTTCCCGACCGGCTACCACGGCTGCGTGACGGCCGGGGTCACCACCGGGTCCACCGTCTACATCGCCGGTGCGGGTCCCGTCGGCCTCGCCGCCGCGGCCTCGGCCCAGTTGCTCGGCGCGGCGGCGGTGATCGTCGGCGACATGAACGAGGAGCGCCTCGAGCACGCCCGCCGGGTGATCGGCGCCGAGACGGTCGACCTCTCCCAGGAGGGCACGCTGCCGGACAAGATCGAGCAGATCGTCGGCGAGCCCGTGGTCGACGCCTCGGTCGACGCGGTCGGTTTCGAGGCCCGCGGCTACGGCCAGGGCGCGGGCGAGGCCCCGGCCACCGTGCTCAACTCGATCATGGAGGTGACCCGGGCGGCGGGGAGGCTGGGCATCCCCGGCCTCTACGTCACCGGCGACCCCGGGGCGGCCGACGACGCCGCGAAGGAGGGCAGCCTGTCGATCCGGATCGGTCTCGGCTGGGCCAAGTCGCACTCGTTCACCACCGGCCAGTGCCCGGTGATGCGCTACCACCGGCAGCTGATGAACGCGATCCTGCGCGACCGGGTGCAGATCGGGAAGGCGGTCAACGCGACCGTCATCTCCCTCGACGAGGCCCCGCAGGGCTACGCCCAGTTCGACTCGGGCGTCGCGAAGAAGTTCGTCATCGACCCGCACGGGATGATCGCCCACTGACCTGACCACCGAGCCGACCACGACGACGTGCGGCCGCGCTCCCCGTCGGGGGAGCGCGGCCGCACGGTCTTGTCAGGACGTCCTAGCCGTCGTCGTCGTCGTCATCGCCGTCGGTGTCCGGCTGCGCGGGGGCCTGCGGCTGCTGCACCTGGCCGCCCGGGGCGGGCTGCTGGACCTGGCCGGGCGGCAGCACACCGCCGGGCGCCGGAGCGATCTCGCTGGTGCCGGGGACGGGAGCGTCGTCGCCGTCGTCGTCGTCGCCCGGGGACTGCGGGAACTGGAACACCAGCCACAGCCCGATGATGGCGGCCAGGACGGCGAAGCCGGCCCCGACTCGATCCTTCGTCACGTCACATCGTCCTCTCCGGTGGGCGTGTCCTCGGTGGGTCCGGCTCAGTCGTCGACGGGGACCTCACCGAAGAAGACCAGGCTGATCACGAAGTAGGCGATGTAGAGGCCGAGCAGCACGAAGCCGTGCCAGCGGCGCAGACGGCCGGTGGCCAGGAAGATCGCCGCGATCACCGTCATGACCAGCAGGACCGGCATGTGCCAGGCGAGGGTGTCGGCGTCGATGGTGATGGCCCCGCCGATGAGCAGGATGATCCCCAGCTTGCCGGTCACGGAGAAGACGACGCTGCCGATGACGTTGGCGATGCCGATCTCCGGCGCGCCCCGGCGGGCGGGCTCCACGGTGAGGAAGATGTCCTCGAGCGAGAGCGCCAGCGTCGCGATCGTGACACCGAAGACGGTGCCCTCGATGGCGAACTCGTCGAGGATCCCCTCGGTGCCCGCGCCGGCGACCACGGCGCCGACGACGAGGCCGACCAGGGCGAGGACGGCGAGGACGACGGTGCCGACCGGCGAGGTCTGGCGAGCCTTGAGGAAGCCCTGGTCGATGCGGAGGTCGGCCGGCAGCTCGAAGCCGCCGTGACCGCCGGGGCCGGTGTCGCCACCCGTGCCGCCACCCGTGCCGCCGCCCGTGCCGCCGCCGGTGCCCGTGCCGGCGCTCGGGCCGTCACCAGCCCCACCCTCACGGGTCAGGGTCGCCGTGCCGCCGCCGGAGGTCACCCCCGCCTTCTCGAGCTGCTCGTACACCTCGGCGTTGCGCCACACCGGGCGTCGTGCGGAGTACTCGCGGTACGCCACCCAGCCGACGAACGCCACGAACAGCAGGAGCAGCACCACGCCGGTGACGACCGTCAGGGCCCCGGTGAGTGCGAGCGCGAACATGATGATCGGCGCGAGGACGAACAGGGCGAGGTAGTCCTTGGGGACGTCCACCGGGGTCGGCGCGATGATCGCCGCGAGGGCGAGCACGATGCCGGTCATCGCGGTGGTCGTCCCCACGACGGTGCCGAGGGCGACCTCGCTGAGGTCCTCGAGGTTGAGGACGATGCCGAAGGCGAGGTCGTCGAATTCGATGCCGGTGAAGACGACCGCGATGAGGAAGAGCGAGATCGCCCATCGACTCGAGACGCCGACCAGATATCCGATGAGCTTCTCGGCGCTGTACACGAGCACCGCGATGCCCAGGACGAACTGGAGGATGGGGATCACGAACGGCTCCTTGCTCAACCGACGTTTGGTGAGGTGGCCGCCATATGGTGATCGTCATGTGTGCGTGTTTCAACGGGTTGACAGCCTCACCCCGCTGTGTAACCCGGGTCACTCGCGGTATCGCTCCCGGTGATCAGTCCTGCCCAGATCAGTCCGCACGGTGCGGCCGGACCGCGAGCTCCGGCATCCCCAGCCCGACGGGCCCCGAACCGACCGGGACGGCGCCGACCGGCTCGGCGGCGGCGGGGTCGTTCGCCGCCGCGACGGCCTCGTCGATGATGTGGCGATCGGGCGAGAGCACGCAGACCGGGTCGGTGCGGGTCATGTCCCCGGTGAGCTGGAAGGCCTGGCAGCGGCACCCGCCGAGGTCGACCTCGCGCCGGTCGCAGCTGCGGCACGGGTCGGACATCCAGTCGGTGCCCCGGAACGCGGTGAACATCGGCGACGAGCGCCAGATCCACTCCAGGTCGTGCTCGCGGACGTTCGCCTTCGGCAGCGGCAGCTCGTGGGCGGACAGGCAGGGCCAGGCGTTCCCCTCGGGCCCGATGACGAGCTGGCGGTCGCCCCAGCCGCCCATGCAGGGCTTGGGGTACTGGCTGTAGTAGTCGGGGATGACGTAGATGACGTCGGTGCGGTCCCGCAGTCGCTCGCGGAACGCGCGCGTGACCTTCTCCGCGTTCTCGAGCTGCTCACGGCTCGGCAGCAGCGCGGACCGGTTGGCCAGCGCCCAGCCGTAGTACTGGGTGTTGGCGAGCTCGACGCGGTCGGCCCCGAGCTCCTCGACCCAGCCGAGGATGGCCTCGACGCGGTCGATGTTCTGGCGGTGCAGCACGACGTTGAGGGTCAGCGGCCACCCCAGCTCCTTGACCAGCCGCGCGGCCTCGATCTTCTTGTCGAAGGACGAGATGCCGGCGAGACGGTCGGAGAGCACGGGCTCGTCGGCCTGGATGCTGACCTGCACGTGGTCGAGGCCGGCCTCGCGCAGGGCCTGCGCGCGGGGGCGGGACAGGCCGATCGCGCTGGTCACGAGGTTCGTGTACATCCCGAGCGAGCTCGCGTGCCCGACCAGCTCGACGAGGTCGCGGCGCAGCAGGGGCTCACCGCCCGAGAAGTGGCTCTGCAGCACGCCGAGGTCCGCGGCCTCGTCGAGCACGCGGTGCCAGTCGGCGGTGGCCAGCTCCGCGGAGCGCTTGGTGAGCTCCAGCGGGTTCGAGCAGTAGGAGCACGACAGCGGGCAGGCGTGCGTCAGCTCCGCGAGCAGACCGAGCGGGCCGTCGACCGTCGTCTCAGCCACGGGTGTCCTCCTCGATGGCGATCCAGCGCCGGGCGACGAGCTGGGCGAGGAACTGCGTCACCTCGTCGTCGACGACGCGGTCGTAGCGTCGGCCGAGCTCGTCGACGATGTCGGCGACCGTACGCGTTCCGTCGCAGAGACCGAGGATGTCGGCGCCGGTGGGGTTGAGCGTCACGACCGTCTCCGGGCCGAGCAGCACCTGGCGGTCCCGCGCCTTGTCGAAGCGCATCTTGACGAACCGAGCGAGCGCGGGACGGCCGGTGAGCGGGACGGTGCCGGTCATGCCGGGTAGGCCCTGTCGATGGCGTCCATCATCGCCCAGAGCACGTCGTTCTTGAACGCGAGCGCGGCGACGGCGGCGTCCTGCTGCTCGGCCGTGCGGCAGCGTGCGGTGACGATCTCCAGGGCGTGCTCGGAGTCGCGCGGGGCCTGGTGCAGCCGGTTGCGGAAGTAGTCGAGCCCGTCGCGGTCGATCCAGGTGTAGTGCTTCTCGAACGCCGCGAGGCGCTCGGCCATGAGGCCCGGCGCGAAGAGCTCGGTGAGCGAGGACGCCACGGCCTCGAGCCAGGGCCGGGTGCGGGCGAACACCACGTAGGCGTCGACGGAGAACCGGACGCCGGGCACGATGTGCCGCCCGTCGAGCAGCTCGGCACGGTCGAGCCCGACGGCCTCGCCGAGTCGCAGCCAGGCCTCGATGCCGCCCTCGGTGGTCTCGGTGCCGTCGTGGTCGGTGATCCGGCGGATCCAGCGCTGCCGGATCTCGCGGTCGGGGCAGTTGCCCAGGATGGCGGCGTCCTTGCGGGGGATCGCCTCCTGGTAGCAGAACCGGTTGGCCACCCAGCCCCGGATCTGGGCGGGGGACAGCTCGCCCGCGTTCATGCGCACGTGGAAGTCGTGCTCGCTGTGGTAGCGGGTGGCCTGGGACCGCAGGCGTTCGACGAGCGCGTCCGGGCCCACGGCGTCGCCGTGTCCGGCGCCGTTGGTCCCCGCCATCTCGTGGGTCACGTCGTGCGTCGCCGTCATCCGGTCTAGACCTCCACCTCGAGCCCGTCGGTCGCGATCTCCGCGCCGCGGGCGACCACCGTGGCGTACTCGGGGGAATCCTCGAGCAGCATGGGGTTCGTGTTGTTGATGTGTACGTAGATCTTGCGCTCGGCCGGGAGGCCGGCCAGGACCGCGAGGCTCCCGTCCGGACCGTCGACGGCCATGTGCCCCATGTCGCGGGCGGTTTTGGACGCCAGGTCCAGGCGGATCATCTCGTCGTCGGTCCACGTCGTGCCGTCGACCAGCACGACGTCCGCGGCCGCGAGCTCGTCGTGCACCGCGGGGGTGATCTCCTGGACGCCCGGCAGGTACACCGCGACGCGCCCGCTCGCCGTGTCGGTGAGGCGATAGCCCACCACCCGGCCGACGTCCGAGGCGGCTGCGTCCGTGGACGAGCCGTCCGCGAACCGCTTCTTCTTCACCGTGGGCACGTCGAACGCGCGGTAGGACAGGCCCTCGCCGAGGGCGACGGTCTCGCCGGGGACGACGCGCCGCCGGTCGACCTCCGTGTAGCGCTCCAGGGTCGGCAGGAACCCGGTGCCCCCGGTGAGCGTCTCGATGCTGGCGTCGGAGGCGTGCAGCTCGATGCCCGGACCCTCGCGCAGGAGCAGCAGACCCATGGTGTGGTCGAGCTCGGCGTCGGTGAGCAGCACCGCGGCGATCGGGCTCTCGCGTCCCGAGCGGGGCTGCAGCGCGGGCGTGGCCTCGATCTGGCTGCGGAGGTCGGGGGAGGCGTTGAGCAGGAACCATGTGGTCCGGTCGGCGCTGACGGCGATCGACGACTGCGTGCGCGGCCGGGTGGGGCGGGAACCGTCACGGACGGCCCGGCAACCCGGGCACCCGCAGTTCCACTGGGGAAAGCCGCCACCGGCGCCGGCTCCCAGCACCCGCACCCACATCGTGAGTCGCCCTCCTCCTGGACACTTCCTCGTGATTTTGCGGTACAACGCACGCGAGGGGCGCCGAGAACAATTCTGGCGCCCCTCGCGGTGACGTTGGTCAGTCGTCGAGCTGAGCGATGTACATCGTCACCTCGGGGGCGACTCCGAACTCCTCGAACTGCGGGGTCTCCCACACGGCGAGCATCTCCATGCTTGATGCCACCTCCTTTCTCAACGGTCGGTCCAACCTACCTGCTGCGGCAGAGCGCAGCAGTGTTCTCGGGGATCACCAGAACTTGATCCCGACGGACTTGAGACGGCGTTTGTGGAGCTGGTCGACCTTCTCGATGTCCTTGGAGGAGATGAGGTCTCCCCAGGCCCACGCGGCCTTCGAGCCCTCGTTGAGGATTTTCTCGAGGTCGTTGTCGACGAGGTCGGCGCTCTGGATGACCCGGGAGCCGAAGCCGATGTGCCAGCGCTCGTCGCGCAGCACCAGTTCCATGCCCTTGCGCATCCCGGGCATCGGGACCGACAGCTTCTCGAGGGCGTCGAGCAGCGCGTGCTGCCCCGCGGTGAGGACCACGCCCTCGAGGATCATGTGGTAGAGCCCGACCGCGGTGGTGAGCTCCTCGTCGGAGTCGGCGAGGCCGCGGGCGATGGCCGGCAGGCGCTCCTCGAACAGCTCGAGGAGGTCCGGGCTCACCCGCTCGCGCAGGACCTCGAGCCGCTCGTTGAGGTTCTTCCCCGGGACGCCGACGACCTCGCTGACCACGCGGTCGAAGAAGCGGGCGTGCCGGGCCTCGTCGCGGGCCTGCGACTCGAAGCAGCCGGCCATCGCGTCGTCGACGGTGGCCTTCGACTGGAACGATCCGAGGTGCAGGGCCACCGACGTCTCACCGACGCAGAAGCCGGCGATCAGTCCGAGGATCTGGTCGTACTCGCTGTCCTCGAGCTTCGTCCAGGACTCGATGTCCGTGGAGAGGTCGATGGTGGTCTCGTCCCACTGCAGTGATTCTGCGAGCTGGACGAAGTGGCCGTACCCGGTGATCATTGATCAGCATCCTCACATCCCCGGGAGGTGCTCTCCCGGTTCCAGCATGCGGAAGTCCGACTTCTCGGCTCCGCAGATCGGGCACATCCAGTCGTCCGGGATGTCTTCGAAGGGCGTCCCGGGCGGGATGCCGCTGTCGGGGTCGCCCTCCTCGGGATCATAGATGAATCCACACAGTTCGCAGAGCCATCGTGGGGCCTCGGGCGGCGCCAGCGTCTCCTCGACGGTCATACCCTCTCTCCACGGTTCTCCTGCTCGAGCGGACCCCAAACACCCGGAGAGGGGCGCCGGACCTGCGCGGTCCGGCGCCCCTCCCGGTGTCAGTCGATCAGTCGTCCATCTGGGCGACGTACATCGTCACCTCGGGAGCGACCCCGATCTCCTCGAACTGCGGGGCCTCCCACACGTGGAGCTCCATCTCGTGACCTCCTCTCACATGCTTCGCGACGGAGATCGCTCGGCAGCGCGACGTAGGAGCGCTGACGGGCGTATCTCCTTGGAGCGGAAAACTAGTTCTCGGGCAGGGCGAAGACGAACAGGGCGTCGCCCGCCGCCGCGCCGAGCAGCCCGGGCAGGAAGCCCTCGATCCAGCCGCCCCAGCCCGTGGGCACCGCGATGTACTGCCGGCCGTCGACGCTGTACGACATCGGGCTGCTGTGGTGCCCGCTGCCGCACTGGAACGACCAGAGCTTCTCGCCGGTCTGCTCGTCGAGGGCGACGAACTCACCGGTCGGCGTGCCCTGGAAGACCAGACCACCGGCGGTGGTCAGGGTCGAGGCGCACATCGGGTACTCGTTGCGCCAGCGCCACTTCTCCTCGCCCGTGAGCGGGTCGATGGCGGCCACGAATCCGTAGTGGTCGTCGAGGTCGACGGCCACACCGGCACCCCAGTAGGGGATGCTCTCCTTGAATTCGCGACGACGGCGGGTGGCCGTCGCGCCGACTTCCTGCACCGGCACGTAGATCAGCCCCGTGTTGGGGCTGTACGCCATGTGCGTCCATTCCTTGCCGCCGGCCGGGCCCGGCCAGAAGTGCACCGGAACACCTTCCTCGTCCGGGTACACCTTCGGCGTGACCTTGCCGTCGGGGCTGATGTCGCCCCAGGTGATGCGGTCGACGAACGGGAACACGCGGACGAGCTCGCCGTTGGTGCGGTCGAGGACGAAGAAGTAGCCGTTCTTGTCCGCGTGGGCGAGCAGCTTGCGCCCGTCCGGAGCGTCGAAGAGGACGTTCTCCATCGTCGAGTCGTAGTCCCACAGGTCGTGGGGCGTGAACTGGTAGTGCCAGCGGATCTCGCCGGTGTTCACGTCGATCGCGACGGTCGAGTCGGTGTAGAGGTTGTCGCCCTCGCGCACACCGCCGTCGAAGTCGGGCGCCGGGTTGCCCGTCCCCTGGAACAGGAGCTCGAGCTCCGGGTCGTAGGAGGGGGTGATCCAGCAGTTCGCGCCGCCGCGCTGCCAGGCCTCGCCGTCGTCCGGCCAGGTCTCCGAGCCGGGCTCGCCCGGCTTCGGCACCGTGTAGCAGCGCCACTGGCGCTCACCGGTCTGGGCGTCGAACGCGTCCAGGTGACCGCGGACACCGAACTCGCCGCCGGCGCTGCCGACGATGACCTTGTCCTTGACGATCAGCGGGGCGACCGAGCCGGACTCGCCCGCGCGCACGTCGCCGTTGGTGACGTCCCAGACCAGGTCACCGGTCTCCGCGTCGAGCGCGATGAGGTGGGCGTTGAGGGTGTACATGTACACCTTGCCGTGGCCCACGGCGACACCGCGGTTGACGTTGCCGCAGCACAGCGAGACGTCGTACGGGGAGGCGTGCTTGTAGCGCCACAGCTCCTCGCCGGTCTTGCCGTCGATGGCCCAGACCTTGCCCTCGGGCCCGGAGATGAACATGACGCCGTCCACCACGAGCGGGGAGGCCTCGAACGAGTACGTCGACGAGCCCGAGTGCAGACCCGTCGAGCCGGCCTGGAACACCCACGCCGGGGTCAGGCGCTTGACGGTGTCCTTGTTGATCTGGTCGAGCCGGCTGTGCCGCTGGGCGTCGTAGCTGCCGTAGTAGGTGATCCAGTTGTGCGGCTCCGAGGTCGCGTTCTTGATGCGCTCGTAGTCGACGTTGCTGACCTGAGGGGCATTGCCCTTGACGGCGCTCAGGGTCTTGTGGGGGACGGCCTCGCCGGCGTCCACGTAGTCAGTCATTGACGAGTTCCTCTCTACGGGCGCGGCTGCGGGGGACGGTCGAGCTTGGCCGAGTCCGGCACCTCGCCACCGAAGACGAGCGCGGCGGTCAGCCCGCGGCCCTCGTCGTTGCCGGTGGTGGAGCCGTAGTAGTACGTGCCCGGTCCGCCCAGGTTGAGCCGCGCCGTGCCCTTGGAGTGGTTGACCATCCAAATGATCTTGGGGTCACCGTTGTTGGGCAGCACCGCGCAGTGCGTGTTCTTGTCGTCGTTGATCAGCGTGAGCTCGATCTCGCCGCCGTGCGGGAAGACGAGGATCGAGGGCTCGAAGATGAGCTGGTCCTCGGGGATGCGGACCGTGGCCCGCATGACCCCGTCCGATCCCTCCTCGGCGTAACCGATGCCGCCGGTACCGAGCAGCCGGCCCAGGGCCGTTCTGTTCTGTCCGTCCAGTCCCGCTGCGTGCAGCTCGGACTCGCGATCGCTATCCGTGGCCGTCATCGGCCGTCCCTCCTCGTCACTAGCGGACTCCTTGCGCGCGGTGGCACGGCCACCGCGTGAACCTGCCCGTCCCTTCCGTCGTCGACGGTCACTCCGGCCCGGGACGACCGGGAGCTGTGCGCTCTCCCGGTCGGACGAGCCGCGTGAGGTCGACGCGGCGGACGGCGGGATCGACGTGCAGGGAGGAGGAGTGACTGCCGCCGGGGCTGATGCCTCCCGGCGCGAGCGCGTCCGCGGACGCATGCTCGGGCACTCCCATGTGCTCCTCCTGGCTGTCGCCGTCCCGGGGACACCTCGGAGACGGCGTACAGCAGGTGCCGCCACGGTCCAGGAGGACCGTCTGGCCGAGGGTGTCGACCGCTGGGCGGCAGGACACGACGTTCTCGGCGACGAGCGGAGCAAGTCTGCCGGTCAACGGTGTGTGCTGAGCCACAGGTGACCATAGGGATGCGGTCCGTGATCAGCAAGGGTCAGATTGGTCCGTCCGCCATGTCGATCATGTGATGGGGGTCGTTCCGACGTGCCCGCCAGGGGAAACGGTGGCGTGCGGCGAATCTCCGAGCAATCTCGGAGCCGTTCCGGTCTCCGGAAACACACCGGAGGGTCACGGCTCGCCGCGCACGCTCGGGGGCACCTGGCCAACCCGCCAGGATCCGTGTCCCGAGGTGTCCCGGGTCACCGCGCAGAGCTATGGTCGCGGCAGGGCGATGCCGGCGACGGGGACCGACACGGAGGTCCGGCAGGAGGTCGATCGGTGGGCAGTTTTGCGGCGGCCGAGGCGCTCGCCCAGCTGCACGGACCCGGGGACGACAGTGCCAGCGTCGAGATGAAGTCGCTGCTGATGCCCCCCGCGGGCGCGGCGGCCGAGGCGCTGACGGGACGTCCGTCCCCGACGTGGAGCGTGCGCGAGTCCTACCTCGTCGACACCCCCTCGCTGGACCTGATCCGCGCCGGCGTCGAGATACGCCTGCGCCGCCGGGCCCGCGGGCGCTTCGATCTCTGCGTGTCCACGCGCCGCAGCGGCACGACGCGGCCGGAGGCGATCCCCCGGGGCGCGCGCGTGGAGTACGACGTCGTGCCCGGGGGCGTGTGGCAGGACATCGAGGTGCGCCGCGAGATCGATCGCGCCGCGGCCGCCGCGGTGATCGCCGGCTCGATCGAGTCGCGGCAGCTGCTCTCGCCCACCCAGAAGGCGTGGGCGTGCGGCGGCGGCAGCGAGGCCGTCGACGACGACCTGCTCAAGGAGCTCCTGGTCCACGGCCCGCTGGTGGTCCGGCGGGTCAAGGTCGCGGCGGCCGAGGGGCTGAGCCGGGCCGACCTGGAGCACTTCCGCTTCCCCAGCGGACGGGAGCTCCTCGAGCTCTCCACCCGGTGCTGCCCGCCGGACGTGGTCGCGACCGCGGCGGCGTTCGAGCGGCTGATCTCCGAGCGCGACGTCACCTGCGCGGGGGAGTACGTCCAGAAGACCTCGGTGTGGGCCGGCGAGGTCGGCTACCACGCCGGTCGCTGATCTCCGGGCTGCCGATTCTCCGGACTGCCGATTCTCCGGACTGCTGACCCTCCGGGGCTCCGGGTCTCGAACGGGGACGGGCCGGGTCGTGGCGCGTGTGGCTACCGGGGCTCGTGGTGCGCCCGGGATACCGTGACGGCATGGCCGGGCGGACCGAGACACCAGACAAGCGCGCGTCCCGTAGCCGCCCGTTGACCGGCGGCCGGACGCCGCGCCGCAGTGGCGCCGGTCCGGAGGCGCCGACCCGGTCGCCCCAGCAGCGCCCGCCCTCGAAGGGCGGGCGCCGCCCCGCCGGCGGCTCGAAGGGCCGGACGACGAAGGGTCGTGCGCCCGCGCGCCGCGGCGAACCCGGGCCGATCGTGCGCACGCTGCGCGCTGGCTGGGTGCTCACCGCGCGCGGCCTCGGCTCCCTGGTCCGCACCCTGGGTCGCGCCCGGGACGTCGACGCCGCCCACCGCCGTGACGGGGTGGCCCTCGGGCTCGTGGTGCTCGCCGTCCTCACCGCCGCCGGCGTGTGGTGGGGGGCCGGCGGCCCGGTCGGCACGGGCCTGGACATCGGCCTGCGCACGATCATCGGCGCGGCCGCCCTGGTGCTGCCCGTCGTCCTGCTGGGCGTCGCGGTCATCCTCCTGCGCACCGACCCGTCGCCCGAGACCCGCCCGCGCAGCGTGGTGGGCGGGCTCCTGCTGGGCGTCGCCGTGCTCGCGGTGTGGCACCTGGTCGCCGGCGCACCCCGCGACCTCGGTGGCCGGCGCGCCGCCGGGGGCGTGATCGGTGCGGTCGTCGCCGACCCGCTGGCCCGCGGCGTCACCACCTGGATCGCCGGCATCGTGCTCGTGCTCGTCGGGCTCTACGGCCTGCTCGTGCTCACGGGCACCCCGGTGCGCGAGGTCGGCGAGCGCCTGCGCGCCCTCGTCACCGGCGAGTACCGCGACGACGAGTGGGGCGGCCCCGAGGACGTCGACGTCGACCGGGTCGACGGGGACGACGGCACGGCGCCGACCACGCGGATCCGTCGTCGACGTCGCGGGGAGGACGCTGCCTCCGAGGAGGACCCGGACGCCGCCGCGCACCCGGCTCGCCACCGCGAGCGCACCCCGGGCGCGGTGCCCGACCTCACGACGCCCCCCGAGGGCGCTGCGGCCGTCGTCGCCGAGCCCGCGGCCGCCGCCCCCGCGCCGCCCGCGAAGAAGCGCCCGGCCGCGGCGGCGCCCGCCGTCGTGCCCGACGTGACCGCGCCGCCGGAGACCGAGCCCGACCCGCAGGCCGCGGCCTCGTTCAGCTCCCAGCGCGAGCCCGGCGCGGACGACGACTACCGCCTGCCGCCACCGGATCTGCTGATCCCGGGCGACCCGCCCAAGGCCCGCAGCGCCGCGAACGACGCGATGATCGAGGCGATCACCGGGGTCCTCGAGCAGTTCAAGGTCGACGCGGAGGTCACCGGCTTCACCCGGGGACCCACCGTCACCCGCTACGAGGTCGAGCTCGGGCACGGCGTGAAGGTCGAGAAGATCACCGCGCTGCACCGCAACCTGGCCTACGCCGCCGCGACCGACCGGATCCTGCTGCTCGCCCCCATCCCGGGGAAGTCCGCGGTGGGCATCGAGGTGCCCAACGCCGACCGCGAGATGGTGCGCCTGGCCGACGTCCTGAACTCGCCGACCGCCCGTGCCGAGACCCACCCGATGGTCATCGGGCTCGGCAAGGACATCGAGGGCCGGATGGTGACGGCCAACCTGGCGAAGATGCCCCACCTGCTGGTCGCCGGCTCCACCGGCTCCGGTAAGTCGAGCTTCGTCAACTCGATGCTGGTCTCGCTGCTCACGCGGTCGACACCGGACGAGGTCCGGATGATCCTCATCGACCCGAAGATGGTCGAGCTGACGCCCTACGAGGGCATCCCGCACCTGATCACGCCGATCATCACCTCGCCGAAGAAGGCCGCCACCGCGCTGGCGTGGCTGGTCGAGGAGATGGAACAGCGCTACACGGACATGCAGGCCAACCGTGTGCGGCACATCGACGACTTCAACCGCAAGGTGCGCTCCGGGGAGATCACCGCGCCGCTCGGCTCCGAGCGCGTCTACCGGCCCTACCCGTACATCATGTGCATCGTCGACGAGCTCGCCGACCTCATGATGACCGCCCCGCGCGACGTCGAGGACGCGATCGTCCGCATCACGCAGAAGGCCCGCGCCGCCGGCATCCACCTGGTGCTCGCGACCCAGCGCCCGTCCGTCGACGTCGTCACCGGCCTGATCAAGACCAACGTGCCGTCTCGGCTGGCGTTCGCGACGTCGTCGCTGACCGACTCGCGCGTCATCCTCGACCAGCCCGGCGCCGAGAAGCTCATCGGCATGGGCGACGCCCTGTTCCTGCCGATGGGCGCGGGCAAGACCAACCGCCTGCAGGGTGCGTTCATCGCCGACGACGAGATCAGCGCCGTCGTCGAGCACTGCAAGGAACAGGCCGACCCGGACTACACCGAGGGCGTCACCACCGAGGCCGCCGGGGAGAAGAAGGAGATCGACGCCGACATCGGCGACGACCTCGAGCTGCTCGTGGCCGCGGCGGAGCTGATCGTCACCAGCCAGTTCGGGTCGACCTCGATGCTCCAGCGCAAGCTGCGCGTCGGGTTCGCGAAGGCCGGGCGGCTCATGGACCTGCTCGAGACCCGCGCCGTCGTCGGGCCGTCCGAGGGCTCGAAGGCCCGCGACGTGCTGTTCAAGCCCGACGAGCTGCCCGACCTCCTCGCGTCGCTGCGGGGCGAGCCGGCCCCGTCGGCGGGTGGGGGCGAGTCCGAGGACCCGGAGGACACCCGCGTGCCGGACGACGACATCTGAGGACCCCGTCGTCGGCGGGAGGATCACCCGGAGCGGCCGTCCCGGTGCTGGTCGAGCCGGGCGCTCACGACCCCCGTCTCGTAGGCCAGCACGACGGCCTGGACGCGGTCGCGCAGGTCGAGCTTGGTGAGGATGCGCCCGACGTGGGTCTTCACCGTCTGCTCGGCGAGGACGAGCTGCGCGGCGATCTCGCCGTTCGACAGCCCCCGGGCGATCAGGACGAGGACCTCGCGCTCGCGCGCGGTCAGCACGTCGATCCGGGCGGACACGGCGCGGGCGGGCACGGCCCGGCTGGCGAAGTCCGCGATGAGCCGGCGGGTGACCGACGGCGCCAGCAGCGCCTCGCCGCCCGCGACCACCCGCACCGCGCGCACCAGCTCCTCGGCCGGCGCGTCCTTGAGCAGGAAGCCGCTGGCCCCGGCGCGCAGGGCCTCGTAGACGTAGTCGTCGACGTCGAACGTGGTGAGCATGAGGACCCGCACCGCGTCGTGACGGGCGAGGATCCGCCGGGCGGCGGCGAGCCCGTCGAGGCGGGGCATCCGGACGTCCATCAGCACGACGTCGGGGGAGAGGCGGTCGACCGCCTCGACGGCCTCCTCGCCGTCCGCCGCGTGCCCGACGACCTCGAGGCCCTCCTGGGCGGACAGCAGGGCGCCGAAGCCCTCGCGGACCATCGCCTGGTCGTCGACGACGAGCACACGGGTCACGGGGCGACCCCGACGGCGCGGACGACCGGCAGCCGGGCGTCGACCGCGAAGCCACCGTCGTCGGTGGGGCCGACGGTCAGCTCGCCGCCCACCGCCGCGGTCCGCTCGCGCATCCCGGGCAGCCCGAGGCCGGAACCGGGCCCGGTCGCGTCGCGGCCCGGACCGTTGACGACGCGGACGTGGACCGCGTCGGGGCCGTGGTCGAGGGTGACGGCGACGGGGGCGCCCGCGGCGTGCCGGGACGCGTTGGCCAGGGCCTCGGCGAGGATCCGGTACGTCGACAGGGCGGCGGCGGGGCCGGTGGACGCGGGATCGCCGGTGGTGGTCACGGTGAGGTCGACGCCGGCGTCGGAGGTCGCGGCGAGCAGGGTGTCGACGTCGGCGACCGTCGGCTGCGGGGCGAGGCGGCCCTCGTCGTCGGTGCGCAGGACGTCGAGGACGCCGCGCAGCTCGGTGAGGGCCTGGCGCGCGGCGTCGGCGACCGCGGAGAACTCGCCGGCGGACGCCTCGTCGACGCCCGGGAGCCGGTAGCGGGCGGTCTCGGCGCGCACCACCACCATCGACATCGAGTGCGCGACGACGTCGTGCAGGTCGCGGGCCACGCGGGCGCGCTCCTGGAGCACGGCGCGCCGGGACTCCTCGTCGGCGCGGAGCTCCTCGACGACGGCGATCTCGCGGCGCTGGGTGAGCACGCGGCGCAGGAGCAGGCCGACGGCCAGCACGACCGCCGTCCAGAACACGGCCAGCCCGAACCCCTCGGGCGCCGCGCCGGTGGCCAGGACGAACGCCCCGGCGAGCCCGACCGCCGCGACGGCGGCGGCCCACGACGCGCACCGGCCGACGACGAGCGCGGTCAGGCCGCAGAGGACCACCAGGTGCACCGCCTGGATCCCGCCGGTGTACCCGGGAGCGGGGCCGACGAGCAGCGCGACCAGCAGGGCGCCGAGCGCCGACGCCCCCCAGGCGCGCCACGGGTGCTCCGGCGCGACGAGCACGGGGAGGGCCACGACGAGGGCGACGGGCAGGGCGGTCGCGGAGGTGACGGCGAGCTCGTTCAGCGACGTCGGCCAGGCGATCGCCAGCAGGATCCCCGCGAGGACGATCCGACCGATCCACGACCAGCGACGCCGTCGCGCGACCCGGGTCCCGTCCATGGCCGGAGAGTAGGAGGACGGAACGGGCCGTGTCGTCACTCCCGGGTAGCGCCTCCGGCCTCCCCCCTGGGTATGACCCGCGACCCGTCCCGGGTCCGGGGTGGCCCCGCCACGACGGCTCCGTGGCACGACGCCCGACGACGGCCCCGGCGATGATCGTTCCGGGTCGTGACCAGCACCGGCGCGACGCGCGTCCGACCGTCGGGGACCGCCGTCGTGCTCGCCGTCCTCGTCGCGCTCGGGGTGCTCCTGCTGTCCACCGGCACCGGGCGTGCCACGGTGACGCAGCGCGGCCCCGAGGACGCCGGGTCCGCCCGCGCGGTCGCGGACCTCACGGGCGCGGACCGCGCCGCCGCCCGGTTGCCGGCGTCGTTCCTGGCCGCGGCGGAGCGCCCGCCCGTCGTGACCGGCGGGATGCTCGTCGACCCGGGCGGGGCGTGCTCCTCGCCGGTCGCGCTGCCGCCGGCGTTCGACGACGCCTGCCGGGCCCACGACCTCGGGTACGACCTGCTGCGCCACGCCGCCACCGAGGGCGGGGTGCTCGGGCCGTGGGCCCGCGAGGCGCTGGACGCGCAGCTCGCCCGGGACCTCGGCCGCGCCTGCGACACCAGCGGGGTCGAGCCCGCCCGCTGCCACCTCCTGGCGGGCCTCGCCGACGTCGTCGTCACCGCCAACTCCTGGCGCCAGGGCTGGAGCGTCCCGGTGGTCGAGCACGGCCCGTTCGTCCGGGACACGACGTGATCGGCGCGCTCCTCCTGGCGGTCTCGACCTACCCGCCGCTGCTGCCGCGCGAGGTGCTCGTGCAGGTCGTGGAGTCGGGGGTGCTGTGGTCGCTGGGCGCCCGGCTCGGTCGGGGGCGCGCACCGCTGGGTCCCGTCGGTGTCGTCGTGACCGCGGCCTGGGTGGCCGTCACGCTCGGGCTCCAGGACGCCCAGAGCGTGGAGCTGGGCCTCGACCCGATCGGCTGGGCGCCCGCGGTGGTGCTCGGGACGGTCGTGCTGCTCGCCGCCCGGGGCGGCATCGCGCGGGTGGCGGTCGTGCCCGCGGTCGTCCTGGTCGCCGCGTCCCTCGTCCCGCTCGCGCACACCCCGCGGGCGGCGGCGTCGCCGGCGTCCGCCGTCGCACCCGCGCTCGGGACGACGCCGGTGCACGTGGACCTCGCCCTCGGGCCGGGCACACCCGCCGACCGGGCGGAGACGGCGGTCCGCCGGCTCGCCGCCGAGGGTGGCCTGGCGCGGCGGACGCTGGTGGTCGTGGTCCCGACGGGCTCGGGCTGGGTCGACGACGTCGCGCTCGACACCCTCGCCGGCGCCACGGACGGCGACGTCGCCTCGGTGGCCGTCGCCTACGACGACGCCCCGAGCTGGCTGTCGTACCTGACCGCCCGCGACGACGCCGTCGCCACCACCGACGCCCTGCTCGCGGCCGTCGCCCGGCACCGGCCGGCGGGCACCCGCGTCGTGCTCTACGGCCAGAGCCTCGGGGCCCTCGCCGGGGCGCAGGCGTGGGCGCGCCATCCCGAGCGGGCCGACGGGGCGTTCTGGGTCGGGCCACCGGCCGACACGCCGCCGTCTCCGGGCGCGGTCACGCTCGCGCACCCGACCGACCCCGCCGCCGTCTGGTCGCCGCGGCTCCTGGTGACGCCGCCGGAGCGGCCCGTCGCCCGGCCCTGGCTGCCGGTCGTCTCCTTCGTGCAGACCTCCGTCGACCTCCTCGGGGCCGTCGGCGCACCGGCCGGGTCGGGGCACCACTACGGCGCCGAGCAGCGCGCGGGCTGGGACCGTGTGCTCTCGGGCGTGACGGCGGCACTGCGCTGACGCTCTCCCGGTCCGCTCGAGAGGCCTGCCCTACAGGTCGAGCAGCATCCGGCTGTTGCCCAGGGTGTTCGGCTTGACGTAGGCGAGGTCGAGGAACTCGGCCACGCCCTCGTCGGCCGAGTGCAGCATCTCGGCGTAGACCTCGGGGGCCACCGGCGAGCCCTCGATCTCCCGGAACCCGTGCTGCTGGAAGAAGGGGAGCTCGAAGGTGAGCACGAACAGGCTGCGCAGCCCGAGGGCCCGCGCCTGCGCCACCAGCTCCTCCACGAGCGCGTGCCCGATGCCCGCGCCCTGCATCCGTGGGTCGACGGCGATGGTGCGGATCTCGGCGAGGTCCTCCCAGAGCACGTGCAGCGCCCCGCACCCGACGACCTCCCGCCCGCGGACCGCGACCCGGAACTCCTGGACCGTCTCGTACAGGGTGACCAGGGGCTTGCGCAGCAGGATGTTGTCGTCGGCGAACGAGTCGACCAGGGTCTTGATGCCGCGGACGTCGGCCGTGCGGGCCCGCCTCAGCAGGACCGGCGCGGCCGTCTCGGGCGAGGGGCTCACACCGGCGGAGGGTAGGCCAGCCCCCGGGCCGATAGGCTGGGCAGGTGGTCGAGAGCTCCCCCGGTACCGATGAGCGTCCCCCACGGGTCTCGCTCGTGACCCTGGGGTGCGCCCGCAACGACGTCGACTCCGAGGAGCTGGCCGGCCGGCTGGCCGCGGAGGGGTGGGACGTCAGCGCCTCCGCCGACGGGACGGACGGCGACGCGGACGTCGTCGTCGTCAACACCTGCACGTTCGTCGAGCAGGCGAAGAAGGACTCCGTCGACGCCGTCCTGGCCGCGGGCGGGGGCAACGCCCGGGTCGTCGCGGTCGGCTGCATGGCGGAGCGCTACGGCGCGGAGCTCGCCGAGGCGCTGCCCGAGGCCGCCGCGGTGCTCGGGTTCGACCACTACGGCGACCTGCCCTCCCGGCTCGACGACGTCCTCGCCGGACGGCCCCTCGCGGCCCACACGCCCAGCGACCGCCGCACGCTGCTCCCGATCAGCCCGGTGAAGCGGCCCGAGGCGGTGCGCGACCAGAGCATCCCCGGCCACGAGTGGGTGCCGACGGTGCCGCGGCAGCGCCTCGACGACGCCCCGGTGGCCCCGCTCAAGCTCGCCTCGGGGTGCGACCGGCGCTGCAGCTTCTGCGCGATCCCGTCCTTCCGCGGCGCCTTCGTCTCCCGCGACCCCCGCGACGTCGTCGCCGAGGCCGCCTGGCTGGCCGACCACGGCGTCGCCGAGGTCCTGCTGGTCAGCGAGAACTCCACGTCCTACGGCAAGGACATCGACGCCCGCGGCGCCGCGGGAGGCGCCCTCGAGCGCCTGCTCGGCGAGCTGGCCGCCGTGCCCGGGCTGCGGCGGGTCCGCGTGTCGTACCTGCAGCCGGCCGAGGTCCGCCCGCCGCTGCTCGCCGCCATCGCCCGCACGCCCCGGGTGGCGCCCTACTTCGACCTCTCGTTCCAGCACGCCAGCGCCGCGGTGCTGCGCCGGATGCGGCGCTTCGGGTCGCGCGAGACGTTCCTCGCACTCTGCCGCGAGATCCGCGCGCTGGACCCCGAGGCGGGCATCCGGTCGAACGTGATCGTCGGCTTCCCGGGCGAGACCGAGGAGGACCTCGCCGAGCTCGAGGCGTTCCTCGCCGAGGCCGAGCTCGACGCGGTCGGGGTGTTCGGCTACTCCGACGAGGACGGCACCGAGGCGCTCGGCCTGCCCGACAAGGTCGACCCGACGGAGATCGCCGCCCGCGTCGAGCGCATCACCCGGCTCGCCGAGCACGTCGCGGAGGACCGGGCCGCGCGCCGGGTCGGCACCACCGTGGAGGTGCTGGTCGAGCGGTACGACGCCGACGACGAGTGCTGGGTGGGCCGCGCCCCGCACCAGGGCCCGGACGTCGACGGCGAGTGCCGTCTGGAGGGCGACCCCGAGCTGCTCGAGGGGCTCGCCCCGGGCGTCGTGGTCCGGGGGCCGGTGACCGACGCCGAGGGGATCGACCTGGTGGTCGAGGCGCTGGCCGTGGTGACCGACGCTCTCGACGATGCCGGCACCGAGCTCGCGTCCGACCCCGCCACCGGTGCGCCGGTCGGTGCCGGAGCGTGGTGACCGACGCCGGCCCGGGCGGACCGACCACCCCGTCGGGCGTGGTCCCCCCGGTGCCACTGGTCAACATCGCGAACGGGCTCACCGTGGTGCGCCTGCTCCTCGTGCCGGTCTTCCTCGTCGTGCTGTTCGTCGACCACGGCCAGAGCCCGGGCTGGCGGTGGGCGGCGTTCGCGGTCTTCGCCTTCGCCTCGCTGACCGACACCTTCGACGGTGAGTTCGCCCGACGCTGGGGCCTCGTCACCGACTTCGGCAAGATCGCCGACCCGATCGCCGACAAGGCCCTCACCGGCGCCGCCCTGGTGGGGCTGTCGATGCTGGGGGAGCTCGCGTGGTGGGTGACGATCACCATCGCGGTCCGCGAGCTGGGCGTGACGCTCCTGCGGTTCTGGGTGCTGCGCCACGGCGTGATCCCGGCGAGCCGGGGCGGGAAGATCAAGACGGTGGTGCAGACGCTCGCTCTGGGCCTCGCGATCATGCCGTTGCCCGCGGTGCTCGAGCCCGCGGTCGCGGTGCTGATGGTCGCCGCCGTGGTGGTCACGGTGGTCACCGGCTTCGACTACCTCATCCGCGCGCTGCGCCTGCGGTCGCGGGCGAAGGCCCGCGCCGCGGCGGTCTGACTCCCGCGGTCCGAGGGGCTCCGACGGCGTTCGCCCTCGGCGAACGCGGCGGGGCTCGCGACGCGCTCCCTGATCGTCGCGCGTCGGTACGGTGGACGGACACGGTCGTCGACGGCCCTCCCTCCGAGGTGCCGCCAGGGGAACCCCGCGCGGCCGGTGGTGGGAGGTGTGGCATGTCGCTGCTGTTGCGGGAGGCCATCGGCGGGAGCATCCGCCGCGCCCGGACCGAGCGTCGCCGCACGTTGCGTGACGTCTCGAAGGAGGCGCGCGTGAGCCTGGGCTACCTCTCCGAGATCGAGCGCGGGCGCAAGGAGCCGTCGAGCGAGCTGCTCGCCGCGATCTGCGAGGCGCTGTCCCTGCCGCTGCCCGAGCTGCTCGACGAGGTGGCCGACGTCCTGCGTCCCGCGCCCCGCCCGGTCCCGGCCGGGGTCGGCGCGGGCGCCGGTGCCGGTGCTCCGCGGGGCTTCGGGGCCGCGCCCGGTGTGGACGCCGCGTTGCGCTCCGCGGTCGAGGAGGCCTTCGAGCCCGCGACCTCCGGGGACGAGGCCTCGGCCCGGATGTCGGCCAGCATGTCCGCCACCCTCCCGACCCCGCCGGAGCCCGAGGAGCCCGGCGCACCGCGCACGGTGGCGCTGCCCGAGCCCGAGGGCCTGCCGCAGCGGGACGCCGACGAGGAGGTCGTGGCGCCCGTGGAGGGGGCGACGACGGTGCGTCTGGTGGGTCTGGCGGGCGGTGCGACCAGCGGTCCGCGGTCGCCCGTGGTGCGCGTCGCGGCCTGAGCCGTGTGATCGGTGTGAGCGTCCGGCCCGCGTGATCGTCGCCGATGGGCGGGTCGGTGGAAGCCTCCGCGAGGAGGTGAGACGATGGTCGGGAGACCAGGCGCGGCTGTCGCGGCCTGAGCCGTATCGACGTCACGAGTTGGGCGGGAGCAGATGGCCAACCCCTTCGTCAAGGCCTGGCGGTACTTCCTGGCCGCGTTCTCCTCGAAGATCGATGAGAACGCGGACCCGAAGGTCCAGATCCAGCAGGCCATCGAGGACGCACAGCGTCAGCACCAGACGCTGTCGCAACAGGCCGCGTCGGTGATCGGCAACCAGCGGCAGCTGGAGATGAAGCTGAACCGTCAGCTGGCCGACATCGAGAAGCTGCAGGCCTCGGCGCGGCAGGCACTGGTGATGTCCGACGACGCGCGCTCCAAGGGCGACGAGGAGTCGGCGCGCCGCTACGAGCAGAGCGCCGAGCAGTTCGCCTCGCAGCTGGTCACCGCGGAGCAGAACGTCGAGGACCTCAAGACGCTGCACGACCAGTCGATCGGCGCGGCGCAGCAGGCCAAGCAGGCCGTCGAGCGCAACGCCAACATGCTGCAGCAGAAGATCGCCGAGCGCACCAAGCTCCTCAGCCAGCTCGAGCAGGCCAAGATGCAGGAGCAGGTCTCCGCATCGCTGCGCTCGATGAGCGAGGTCGCGGCGCCGGGCAACACGCCCTCGCTCGACGAGGTGCGCGACAAGATCGAGCGGCGGTACTCCACCGCGCTCGGTCAGGCCGAGCTGGCGCAGAACAGCGTGCAGGGCCGGATGCTCGAGGTGGAGGAGTCCACCCGCGACTTCGCGGGCAAGAGCCGCCTCGACCAGATCCGCGCCTCGATGGGCGGCGGCGCCCAGATCCCGGCCGGGCAGGCGGCCCAGCCGCAGGTCCAGCCGGCGCAGCCGACGCAGGCCCAGCCCGCGCCGGCGCAGCAGCCCACCCAGAACACGCAGGCCCCGCGCCAGTACTGAGTCGCCGGTACCGAGTCGCCGGTACCGAAGCTCCGGTCCCGGAGGTCATCCGCGCCGGGCCGCTGTGAAGCGGCCCGGCGTGGTGCCGGTGACGCGGCGGAAGTGCCGGGTCAGGTGCGGCTGGTCGTGGAACCCCGCGGCCGTCGCCACCTCGGCCGGCGGCATCCCGCCGAGCACGAGGCGGCGCGCGAGGTCCACCCGTCGTCCCGTGAGGTAGCGGTGCGGCGGCAGCCCGAACTCGGCGCCGAACGCCCGCACGAGGTGCGTCGGGTGCGCGTGGAGCACCCGCGCGGCCTCGTCGAGGCCGAGACCCTCGGGGAACCGGGCGTCGAGGAGATCCCGCAGGCGGTGGGCGAGGCCCGGGTCGCGGGGTGTCGCGGCGCGCTCGTCGCCGAGGTGGGCCGCGAGCCGCTCGGTGATGAACGCGAGCCGGCTCTGCGCCGCCAGCTCCTCACCGGGGTGGGCGAGCGCACGGTGCAACTGGTCGATGCGCCGGCGCAGCACCGGGTCGTCGAACGCCGGCCGGTCCACGGCGCGACCCGTGAGCGAGGGGCCGTGCAGGGCGGTGTCGTCGAGGTAGACGACGCGCTTGCGGAACCCGCCGGGCACGGCCGATCGCCCGTCGTGGGCGACGTGGGGCGGCAGCAGCGTCACCGACGTCGGCAGCGCGCCGTGCTCGTGGCGGTCGAGGTCGTAGCGCACGGCGCCGTGGTCGACGATCAGCAGGGTCCACGCGTCGTGGGTGTGCGACGGATAGGCGTGCTCGGTGAACCGGGCGTGGAACACCTCGGTGACCCCCGGGACCGCCGGGCGCCAGGCGCGGACGTGCTCGGCCGGGCCAGCCATGCCAGGAACGTACAAGACCGGCGCGGTGCGACCCGGTGACGCTGACCCGGTGAGCAGCGCATTCGACACCAAGATCGCCGTCGTCCTGCGGGACGACCTCGCGGGCTGGCAGGCCCTCAACGTCACCGCGTTCCTGGTCAGCGGGATCACCGCGGCGACCCCCGAGCTGGTCGGCGAGCCCTACGCCGACGCCGACGGCACCGCCTACCTGCCGATGCTCGGCCAGCCGGTCATGGTCTTCGCGGGCCACGCCGCCGTGGTGCGCGCGGCCCACGGACGCGCCCTCGGCCGCGGGCTGCGCATCGCGGTGTTCACGGCCGACCTCTTCGCGACGGGCAACGACGCCGACAACCGCGCCGCGGTGGCCAAGGTCGGCCGCGACGACCTCGACCTGGTCGGCATCGCGGTGCACGGGCCCCGCAACGCGGTCGACAAGATCGTCAAAGGCGCGCGGATGCACCCGTGAGGTCGTCGTCGACATCGTGAGGATGCTTCGGTTGTCGAAGCATCCTGTGGTGGAGGGACGCTGCCCGCTCGCTAGTAGCGGGCCTGGCGACCCGACTGCTGCTGGGGCCGGCGGCCCCGCCGGCGCTCGAGCGGGGGATGGGGGCCGGGCTGGCAGGTGGGGCAGAAGTAGGCGATGCGGTCCTCGCGGTCCGGCGATCCCCTATCGGCGTGCTGTGTCTCTGCCTGCCCGGCGGTCCGCACGACGTCGCGGCACCGGCGGCACCCACGCCCGCCGCGCTCGAACACCCAGTGCTGGGCGTTCCCGCCGAGGTCGCCGGTCGTGGACTGCTCGGGGCGCCAGGCGTTGCGTTCGAGCAGCTTGCGGGCCCAGGCGACGGCGTCGTGGACCTGCCGGTCGGACAGGTCGCCCACCGGGGTCCACGGCGAGACCCCGATCAGGAAGCAGATCTCGGCCTTGTAGAGGTTGCCGACCCCGCAGGCCACCCGCTGGTCGAGCAGGGCGGCGCCGAGCTCGCGGGCCGGGTCGGCGCGCAGGCGCCGTTCGACCTCGGCGGCCGCTTCGGGTCCCCAGTCGGGGCCGAGCAGGTCGGGCCCGAGGTGGCCGACCCAGGTGTCCTCGTGTGCGGTGGGCAGCAGGTCGAGGTCGTGCAGCCGGTAGCCGACGGCCACGCGTTCCGGCACCTCGAGGATCGCCCGGATCTGGTGGTCGGCGCCGCCGCGCCAGGGACGGCCCGGCCGGTAGAGGTGCCAGGTGCCGTCCATGCGGAAGTGGCTGTGGAGGCTCGTGGCGTCGTCGAAGCGGGTGAACAGGTGCTTGCCGACGCTGACCACCTCGAGCACGGTGCGCCCGGCGAGGTCGTGCTGCACGAGACGTGGGTGCCGCAGCTCCCCGCGCGTCAGCGTCGCGCCGGCCAGCGCGTCGTGCAGGCGCCTGCCGGCGAGGAAGACGGTGTCACCCTCGGGCACGTCGCCATCGTCCCACCAGGTCAGTCGTCGGGCCGACCGACGCTGACCTCCTGCTCCCCGACGCGGTCGCGCGGGTCGCCGGCCACGTCGACGGGGCGGAGCGCGCCGGCGAGCCGCTCGCGCAGCGAGTTCAGGTCGCGGGTGTGCGGGTCGCGCGGGTCGGTGGTCGTCCGGTCGACGCTCTGCAGCACGTCGACCAGCTGCTCGACCAGGCCGCGGGCCTCCGCGCCCAGCAGCCCGAGGTCGTCGCTGTCGAGGGCACGCGTGACGGTGCCTGCTCGCAGCGCGGCGGTGGCCTGGCGGACCGCCACCACCGGGGTGTCGTCGATGGACATGGAGCCCTCCCGGGACACGTCGTCGGGTCCTGGCGGGAGGGGTGCCACGCGCGGAGCGCAGCACAAACTCCGGGGATCAGCTCTCCGGCACTCAGCTTTCCGGGCGAGCCAGCACGAGCGGGCGGTCGAGGGTGTCCTGGCCCGGGACGACGTGGACGGCCGCGGGCCGGGCACCGGCGAGGCCCGCGATGAGCAGGACGGGGCGCTCCGCACCGGGGTCGGCGGCGAACCCGCCGTCGGGATCGACCGGGATGACCGCGAGCTGCCGGCCATCGTGGCCCACGAGCGTCACGCGGGCCCCGGTGGCCGGGGCGCCGTGGTCGTGCAGGACCCGGCCGCGGACCAGCGCCGGTGCGGCGGGCTCGTCCGCCACCGAGCCGTCGGGGGCGTCGTCCCCGAACGGCTCCACCCGCCGGGCCGGGTCGGGCAGGGAGGGCACGGCGAGGCTGACGAGCAGGGCGAGGACGGCGCAGCCCGCGGCGATGATCAGCGTGGTGCGCAGTGCTCCCAGCGAGGGCACGAGCGTGCCCTCGACCGGCACGGTCGACGCCGAGAGCACGACCGCCGCGACGGCCGACGCCGTCGACGTACCGATCGAGCGCATCAGGGTGTTGAGGCCGTTGGCGGCCGCGGTGCGGGTGGTGGGCACCGCTCGCATGATCAGCGCGGGGAGCGCGCCGTAGGCCAGCGCGACGCCGGCCCCGATCACGGCGATGACCAGCGAGACCTGCCAGGCCGCCGAGAGCAGCAGGGTGCCCGCGCCGTAGGCCGCGGCGATGATGACCAGGCCGATCTGCAGCGACGTCCGAGGACCCCAGATCCTCGAGATGCGGGCGGTCACCGGCGACATCGCCATCATGACGATGCCGTTCGGGGCCAGGGTGAGCCCGGCGACGAGCAGGCTCAGCCCGAGGCCGTGGCCGGAGGCGACCGGCGCGGACAGCAGCTGCGGGAAGACGACCATGCCCGTGAACATCGCGACGCCGACCGGGATCGAGATCAGGTTCGGCAGCAGCACCGCGCGCTGGACGTTGAGGCGCAGGTCCACCAGCGGGTCGCGCACGCGCAGCTCGTAGAGCGCCCACCCGACGAGGGCGACGACGGCGACGGCCGCCGAGCCCAGGGTCGCGGCGCTGGTCCAGCCCCACTCGGCGCCCTTGGAGACGGCGAGCAGCAGGCCGATGAGGCCGATCGAGAGGCCGACCGCGCCGCCGGTGTCGAAGCGCCCGCCGGAGCGGGTGGTCGACTCGGGGATGATCACGGCGACGAGCGCGAGGCCCGCGAGCCCCAGGGCGCCCGCGACCCAGAACAGGGCGTGCCAGTCGGCGATCTCGACGATCACGGCGGCCAGCGGGAGGCCCAGGCCGCCGCCGATGCCCAGCGTCGCGCTCATCAGCGCGATCCCGGACCCGAGGCGCTCGGGCGGGAGCGTGTCGCGCATGAGGCTGATGCCCAGCGGCACCGCGCTCACCGCGACGCCCTGCAGCGCGCGGCCGACGAGGACGGGCACGAGGTCCGAGGTCACGGCGCACAGCACCGAGCCGAGGACGAGCAGCCCGAGCGTGGCGAGCAGGACACGGCGCTTGCCGATCATGTCGCCGAGCCGGCCGGCGATCGGCGTGGCCACCGCACCCGCGAGCAGCGTCGCGGTGATCACCCAGGACGCGGTGGCGGACGTCGTCGAGAGCAGCTGGGGGAGCTGTGGCACCAGCGGCACGACCAGCGTCATGCACAGCGAGGCGACGAGCCCGACCGACGACAGGACCGTGACCACGAGCGCCGGGCGGGGCGCGCCGCTGCCCGATACCGAGTCCACCGACTCCGGAGCGCCGGTGTTCGGCACGCATCCTCCCGGAGGACGTGAGGGGTAATTGGCTGTGCCAACCAACTGTAGACGGCGGGCATTCCACGGGACACGTGTCTCTTGTCGCGCCCCGCGTCCGGTCCGGGCGGTTGCCGTCACCGCGTCCGCACCGATCCGCTACGGTCCGTGAGCATGATCGCGTCTCGACGGAGCGCCGCGGCGCTGGTCATCGTGGCCGCCCTCACGCTCGGGGCCTGCGGCAACGGCGGCAGCGGGGGCGCGGGGACGACGGCCCCGCCCGAGCCCGGCCAGCAGGAGCCCAGCCCGGCGGCCGCGCCCACCGGTGACCCCGGGCTGCCGCGCCGGCTCGCCGAGCAGAGCACCGGCGACGCGGCGTTCGCGCGGCTGGAGGAGCTGCAGCGGATCGCGGACGCGAACGCCGGCAACCGCGCGGCCGGTTCGCCGGGCTACGACGCGAGCGTCGAGTACGTCGCGAGCGAGCTGCGCCGGGCGGGCTTCCGGGTGGAGACCCCGAGCTTCCCGTTCGACACCTTCGCCGTGGACGGCGAGACGCTCACCGTCGGTGGGGCGCCGGGTCCGGCGGTCACCGCGCTGACCTACTCGCCGGCGACCCCGCCCGGCGGCGTCACCGCGCCGCTCGTGGTGGCCCCGGACGCGCCGGCCGACCCGACGCCGGGCTGCGAGGCGACGGACTACGCGAACCTGCCGGCTCGCGGCGCGGTGGTGCTCGTGCGCCGCGGCTCGTGCACGTTCACGCAGAAGCAGCAGGTCGCGGCGGACGTCGGGGCGGCGGCCGTGCTCGTCGGCAACAACGCGCCGGGTCCCCTCGGCGGCACGCTCGGCTCCGTGGCCGAGGGCCGCCTGCCCACCGGCGGGCTCCTGCAGGCCGACTTCGACGGGCTCGTCGCCCGCGGCGGCACCCCGGTCGGCCTGACCCTGGCCACCCGCACGGCCACGGTGACCACCCGCAACGTGATCGCGCAGACCACCACCGGGCGCCCCGACGAGGTGGTCATGAGCGGTGCCCACCTCGACTCCGTCCCGCAAGGACCCGGGATCAACGACAACGGCTCCGGGTCGGCCGCCCAGCTCGAGCTGGCGATGCGGATGGGCGGCGCCCCGCCGGTGACCAACGCCGTGCGCTTCGCGTGGTGGGGCGCCGAGGAGAACGGCCTGCTCGGGTCGACGGCCTACGTGCAGGGTCTGACGCCCGAGGCGCGCCGCGACATCGCGGTGCTGCTCAACTCGGACATGCTCGCCTCGCCGAACCCCGCCTACCTGATCTACGACGGCGACGACTCCGACCGTGAGGGCGCGCCGCCCGGCCCGACCGGGTCCGACGGCATCGAGCGGACCCTCGCCGCGGCGCTCACGGCCACCGGCGTGCAGCCGCGCGGCACCGACTTCGACGGCCGCTCGGACTACGGGCCCTTCGTGGAGGCGGGCATCCCGTCGGGCGGGCTGTTCACCGGGGCCGAGGAGGTCAAGACACCGGAGGACGCCGCGCTGTGGGGCGGCCAGGCCGGTGTCCCGTTCGACCGGTGCTACCACCAGGCCTGCGACACCGTCGCCAACATCGACCGCGTCGCCCTCGACCGGATGCTCGACGCCCTCGCGGTCTCGCTGGGCACCTACGCGGTCGACCTCGGCGGGCCGAACGGCGTCCCGTCGCGGGAGCAGCGGCAGACGCGCTGACGACACGCTAGGGTTGCGTATCCCGCAACCCGAGGTGGCTCCGCTCGCGCGCCGCACCCCGCCGCCCGGTCGCCCTCGTCCGGTCGGAGAGGATGTCGGTCGATGGCACGCACCGACGGCGACAGCGACGGCAAGGAGCCCGCGCTCGTCCGTTCGGTCGATCGGGCGGTCACCGTGCTCGAGGTCGTGGCGGCCCGTGGCGAGATCGGCATCACCGAGCTGGCCGACGAGCTCGGGGTGCACAAGTCCACGGCCTCGCGGCTCGTGGCCGCCCTGGCGCGTCGCGGGCTGCTCGAGCAGAAGGGCGACCGGGGCCGGATCGCCCTGGGCTTCGGCGTCGTCCGCCTCGCGGCGGCGGCCACCGGCAGCATGGACCTCGCCCGTCTCGGCCAGCCGACCTGCCAGCAGCTCGCCGAGGCGGTGGGGGAGACCGTCAACCTCGCGGTGCACGACGGCGAGGCCGCCATCAACGTCGCCCAGGAGTTCGGGACGTCGTCGGTGACCACCCGCAACTGGGTCGGGCGGCGCACGCCGCTGCACGCGACCTCGGCGGGCAAGGTCCTGCTCGCGTACATGAGCGACGCCGACCGCCGCGCGTTCCTGCGCCGGCGCCTGCCCCGCTACACCGAGTCGACGATCACCGAGCCGGCCGCGCTGCGCGCCGAGCTCACCCGGGTGGTCGACGAGGGGAACGCGCGGTCCTTCGAGGAGCTCGAGGTGGGCCTGCACGCCGTCGCGGTGCCCGTGTGGGGCGCCGGCGACGTCGTCGTCGCCGCGCTGAGCGCCGCCGGCCCGGCCTACCGGCTGCCGCGCCGTCGCGCCCGCGCGATCGTCCCGGATCTCCGGGCGGCGGCCGAGGAGCTCTCGACGCGGCTGGGCTGGGTGGGCACCTCGTCCTGATCCGGCGTCCGGGGACGGGCGCCGGCGAGGTGAAGTCCCTGTGTGGCCTCTAGGGGGATCGAGACCGCACCATGGGCGGATGACGACCACGTCGCCCCGCGGGGGGATCGCGGCCCTGTTCCGTCGCAAGCCCGTCGAGGAGATCGAGACGGGTCCCGACGCGGGCGGGACGGGTCTGAGCAGGACGCTCACGCTGCGCCAGCTCACGGCGATCGGCGTCGGCGGGATCATCGGCGCCGGCATCTTCTCGCTGGCCGGGCAGGTGGCCAACGAGACGGCCGGGCCCGCGGTGCTCCTGTCGTTCCTGGTCGCGGGCGTCGCGAGCGCGGCCGCGGCGTTCTCGTACGCCGAGTTCGCCGGGCTCATCCCGCGCGCCGGGTCGGCGTACACCTACGGCTACGTGGTGCTCGGCGAGCTCGTCGGCTGGCTGATCGGCTGGGACCTGCTGCTCGAGTACACCGCGATCGTCGCGGTGGTCGCGATCGGGATCTCCGGTTACTTCAACGACCTGCTCGGGTTCCTCGGGCTCTCGCTACCCGAGTGGATGCTCGGGGCGCCGGGCACTGAGTCCGACGGCCTGCCGCCGGGCACCCACAAGGTCGACCTGTTCGCGATGCTGCTCTGCCTGCTCATCGCGTTCGTGCTCAACCGCGGGATGCGCAACGCCGCCCGCGCCGAGACCGCGCTGGTCTACCTCAAGGTCGGCGTCGTGCTGCTCGTGGTGGTCGTCGGCGCCTTCCACATCGACGCCGGCAACTACAGCCCGTTCGCGCCGTTCGGGCTCGCGGGCATCTTCACCGGCGCCGCGACGGTGTTCTTCGCGGTCTTCGGATATGACGCGATGAGCACCGCCGCGGAGGAGTCGCAGGACTCCCAGAAGCACATGCCGAAGGCGATCCTCTACTCGCTGGCGATCTCGATGGTGCTCTACGTGCTCGCCTGCCTCGTGCTGACCGGCATGGTCGACTACACGCGCATCGACGGCGAGGCGGCCTTCTCGCAGGCGTTCGCCGACGTCGGGCTCCCGCTGGTGGGGCTGATCGTCGCCGTCGGCGCGATCCTCGGCATCCTCACCGTGCTCTTCACGTTCCTCATGGGCGCGACGCGCGTGGGCTACGCGATGAGCCGCGACGGGCTGCTGCCGCCGTGGTTCTCCAAGACCAGCGAGAAGCACCGCGTGCCGAACCGCATCACCTGGGTGCTCGGCGTCGCGTCCGCCCTCATCGCCGGGTTCCTGCCGATCGGCGAGGCCGCCGAGCTGACCAACATCGGCATCCTGCTGGCCTTCGTCGTCGTCTGCATCGCCGTCGTCGTGCTGCGCTACCGGCGCCCCGACCTGCCGCGCTCGTTCCGCTGCCCCGGGATGCCGGTGGTGCCGATCATCGGCGTGGTCTTCTCGCTCTGGCTGATCACGTTCCTCGACCCGCAGACGTGGCTGCGGTTCGCCGTCTGGTTCCTGATCGGGCTCGTGATCTACCTCGTCTACGGCCGCCGTCGCTCGAAGCTGGCCCCGGGGAACGAGGTCAGCCCAGGTCCGGGTGGTCCTTGACCCACCAGAGGAACTGGCGGGCGTGGTCGAGGTCGACGAAGCGGTGGCCGACGAGCTCGACGAGCAGGTCGTTGCTCCAGTGCACGAGCCGCCCGATCGTCTGCCCCGTGGTCGCGGGGGCCGGGAGCTCGAGGCCGAACACCCGGCGGGCGATCTCGCGCTTGCCCCCGGCCGGGCTCGAGTAGACCAGGATCGGCAGGAACCGCTCGGGCTCGGCGATGCAGAGCACCCGGGTCAGCATCGACTCGCGGAAGCCGGGCATGGCCGGCGGCTCGTCCGAGGTGATCAGCGTCGTCAGCCGGTCCTCCTGCGAGGCCGGCTCCTCGCCGCGGAGCAGGTACTCGATCACCCCGCGGAACGCCTCGGCCGCCTGCTGGTTGCCGAGGGTCTTCCACTCGTCGTTGAAGCGGCTCATGTTGCCGGGCCTCGCCACGACCTTGCTGTTGGCGAAGTCCTTGAGCGCGACCGGCGTGGTGTACGGGAGGGCGTCGGCCTCGAACGCCTGCCGGTAGACGTCGCGGTAGAGCCCGGCCTCGGGGTCGGGACGCGGGAAGTCGGCGAGGAACTCCTTGCGCAGGCTCTCCAGGCGCACCAGGGCGCCGGGCGCCACGTCGTCGACGGTCGGGAAGCGGCGACGGGCCATGTCGACGCCCTCGACCGGGCGGGCGCCGCGGGACGGCCGCGAGCTGCCCGGGACCGACGTCCGGGCCCGGGGCGTGGTCGCGCCGGAGGGGGTCGCGCCGGGGCCGGTCGAGCGGGGGGTGGTGGTGCGGGTCGTCGTGCTCCGCGACCGCGTCGTCTGGCTGATCGCCCGGGGTGAGATCGGCTTGGCGCCGAGCACCCACTCGTGCCCACAGCTGGTGCAACGCATCATGTTGCGCCCGTCGTCGGCCATCCCGAGGTACTCGGCCGCGGACTGTTCGCACGTGGGGCACGCCAGCGCCATACCGCTCCCTGCTGTTCCCTTGATCGGTGTCGGCGCCCACCCTAAGCCCGCAGGCGCAGGCCCTTCGGGCTGTGCCGGAAGCCGGCGTCGGTGAGCACCTCGGCCAGGATCCCGTCGAGGGCTCCCGAGCCGTCGGCCTTCTCGACGGCGATGCCTCCCAGCCAGCCCTCGTGCACGGCCGTGGCCAGCGCGGACGCGGCGGCGGCGAGGGCGTCGCGCTCGCCGGTGAAGCTCAGCAGCGACTTGCCGCCCCGCTCGACGTAGATCGCCGGCTCCCCGTTCGCGAGCACGACGAGGGCGCCCGCCTTGCGCCCCGGACGATGGGAGTTGTCGCCGGTCGTCGGCGGCCACTCCAGGGCCGCGCCCCACGGCTGGGCGGGGTCGGTGGCGGCGAGGACGAGGGCGGTCGGCGCGCTGCCGTCGTCCTCGAGGCGCGACTCGGCCCGCAGCCGGTCGATGGCGCCGGGGACCGCGAACTGCGCCGCGCCCAGGCCCTCGATGACGTAGCCGCGCCGCGCCCGGCCCGACTCCTCCATCGCCCGCAGCACCGGGTAGATGCCGGCGAAGCCGCCGGTGACGCGCTCGGTGTCGAGCGCGCCGCGGGTGAGCACGCCGTGGCGCTCGAGGAACGCCTCGGTGCGGGCCTGGGCCCTCCGGGTCGGCTCCGCCTCGCGGACGGGCACGCCCGACCAGCGGCCCTGGGCCGTCGGCGGACCGGTGCGCGAGGGCATGGGCGCGCGCCCGAGCCGTGCGTAGCGACCCCGCGACGGCGAGCGGCGCTGCTTGTGCGCCCCGCCACGCGAGCCCCCGCTGCCGCGCGACCCGCCGCCGGACACGAGCGCCCGGACCGGCGCGAGCGTGTCGTTGGTCGCGAGACCGGCCCACACGAGGTCCCACAGCGCGGCGACGAGCGTCGCGTCATCGGGCAGGTCGATCTCCCGGGCCGTCTCGGCCTCGCCGCCCTCTCGCAGCACCGCCTGCGTGCGCTCGGTGAGCTGGCGGAAGAACAGCGCACCGCCCGCGTCGAGCGTCTCGCGCAGCGCGCGGTGCAGGGGGGTGTCGACGTGCTCGTCCTCGGGGTCGGGCAGCAGCAGGTCGGCGAGGTCGGTGGGCGCGACCGCCAGCCACCCGTCGCCACCGGCCAGCGAGCCGCACCCGGTCCACGTGACCTCCCCGGCGCTGGTGAGCTCGTCGAGCAGCGCGGGGGAGTAGCCGGGCAGCCGGGCCGGGAGCACGAGGCTCTCGAGCGCGCTGGCCGGGATCGGCGCGCCGGCGAGCTGCTCGACGACGCCCAGGACGTCGTCGGGACCGGGCGAGCGACGCATCCGCTTGGGCCCGATCCCGTGCCACGACGGCAGGAAGCGTCCCAGCGCCGCCGGCTCGACGGGCTCGACCTCGGCGCGCAGCCGGGCCAGCGAGCCGCGCCGCAGCCGGCGCAGCACCTCGGCGTCGCACACGTCCGGGCCGGTGGCGGGCAGGTCGGCCGGCACACCGGGCAGCGGCAGCGCGCCCTCGGGACGCAGCTCGCCGCGCATGAGCCGGCCGGACGAGACCAGGCGGTCGACCACCCCGCCGACGACGGCCGTGCCGAGCGCGAAGCGGTGGGCCGCGGCGGCCACCGGGAACGGCCCGCGGGTGCGGGCGAAGCGGGCGATGAGATCGCCCAGCGGATCGGCCACCGGCTCGGTGAACGCCTCGGGCACGCCGACCGGCAGGCCGGCGCCGAGGGCGTCGCGGAACCGGCCCGCGTCCTCGATCGCGATCCAGCGCTCCTCGCCGGCCACCCGCACCCGGATCACCCGGCGCGCGGACTCCAGCTGGGTGAGCCACTGCTCCTGCACGCCGCGGGCCGCCGCCTCGGCGGTGGTGAGGTCGCCGACGAAGCGCAGCAGGTCGGCGGTGCCCTCGGCGTCGCGGACGTGGCGTTCCGGGTCGGTGCGCTGCAGCTGGCCCTCGATCTCGGCGAGGACGTCGCCGTCGAGCAGCTCACGGATGGCCTCGGAGCCCAGGAGCTCGGCGAGCAGCGTCGAGTCGAGCGAGAGGGCGGCGGCGCGGCGCTCGGCCAGCGGGGCGTCCAGCTCGTAGAGGAACATGCCGACGTAGCCGAACATCAGCGTGCGCGCGAAGGGCGACGCGCTGGTGGTGGCCACGTCGACCACCTGCACGGCCCGCGAGCGCACGTCGCGCATGAGCTCGGCGAGCCCCGGGACGTCGTAGACGTCCTGCAGGACCTCGCGCATCGTCTCGAGCACCACCGGGAACTGCTCGAACCGGCTCGCGACGCTCAGCAGCTGCGCGGCCTTCTGGCGCTGCTGCCACAGCGGGGTGCGGCGTGTCGGGTCGCGGCGCGGGAGCAGCAGCGACCGGGCCGCGCACTCCCGGAAGCGCGCGGCGAACAGCGCGGAGTTGCTGACCTCGGCCGTGACCACCTGCTCGACCTCGTCCGGGTCGAGCAGCACGTCCTCGGCGGTGGGCATGATCTCCTCGCCGGCGTCGTCGAGGGCCTCGGGCAGCCGCAGGACGATGCCGTCGTCCGCGCTCGCCGCGGACACCTCCAGGCCCCGCGTCTCGCGGAACCGCGCGGCGATCGCCAGCGCCCACGGCGCGTTGACCTGCGCGCCGAAGGGGGAGTGCACCACGAGCCGCCAGTCGCCCAGCTCGTCGCGGAAGCGCTCGACGACGATGGTGCGGTCGCTGGGGACGTGGCGCGTCGACTCCTTCTGCTCGCGCAGGTAGGTCAGGAGGTTGGTCGAGGCGTTGGCGTCCAGCCCGGCGGCCTCGGTGCGGGCGTGGGCCGCCTCGTCGTCGGCCGCGGCGACCTCGCGCACGAACGCCCCGAGCGCGCGGCCCAGCTCCAGCGGGCGGCCGGGGGCGTCGCCCTTCCAGAACGGCATCCGCGCCGGCACGCCGGGCGCGGGCTCGGCGACGACGCGGTCGCGGGTGATGTCGAGGACGCGCCAGCTGGTGGACCCGAGCAGGAAGGTGTCGCCCACCCGGGACTCGTAGACCATCTCCTCGTCGAGCTCGCCCACCCGGGACCCGCCGGTGCCGCCCTCGCCGGAGCCGGGCGTGACCACCGTGTAGAGCCCGCGGTCGGGGATCGTGCCCCCGCTGGTGACCGCGAGGCGCTGCGCGCCGGGGCGCCCGGCCAGCTGGTCGGTGACGCGGTCCCAGGTGATGCGCGGGCGCAGCTCGCCGAAGTCGTCGCTGGGGTAGCGCCCGGCGAGCATGTCGAGCACGGCCTGCAGCGCGGAGTCCGGCAGCCCCGCGAAGGGCGCGGCGCGCCGGACCAGCGACGTGAGGTCGTCGACCGACCACGGCTCCATCGCCGTCATCGCCACGACGTGCTGGGCGAGGACGTCGAGCGGGTTGCGTGGGTAGCGCATCGCCTCGATCTGGCCGCCGGCCATGCGCTCGGCCACCACGGCGCACGAGACGAGGTCGCCCCGGTACTTCGGGAACACCACGCCCTCGCTCACGGCGCCGACCTGGTGGCCCGCGCGGCCGACCCGCTGCAATCCGCTGGCCACCGACGGCGGCGCCTCCACCTGGATCACGAGGTCCACCGCGCCCATGTCGATGCCCAGCTCGAGGCTCGACGTGGCCACGACGCACGGGAGGTGCCCGGACTTCAGCGCCTCCTCGACCAGGGTGCGCTGGGTGCGGCTCATCGAGCCGTGGTGGGCGCGGGCGACGATCACCTCGGCGGGCTCGGCCGTCCCCGACTGCCCGACGGCCTCGGCGGGGAACGCGGTGCCGACGACCGGCGCGACCTCGTCCGCCTCGTCGTCGGTGTCGAGCTCCACGGGCGGCCGCTCCTCCTCCGCGGCGTGCGCCCGCTCGGTGGCGAGCTCGTTGATCCGCGCGGTGAGCCGCTCGGCGAGCCGGCGGGAGTTGGCGAACACGATGGTCGAGCGGTGCTCGCCGACGAGGTCGAGCACGCGCTCCTGCACCGCCGGCCAGATCGAGGCCTTCTGCGCCGCGCCGGCCGCCGAGCCCTCGACCTCCTCCTCGACGCCGGGCCCCGAGTCATTGCCGCCGCCGTCGAGCGCGGCCATGTCCTCGACCGGCACCTCGACCCGGACTTGCACGGTCTTCGCCGTCTCCGGGTTGACGATCCGCACCGGGCGCCCGCCGCCGAGGAAGGACGCGACCTCGTCGACCGGGCGGACGGTGGCCGAGAGCCCGATGCGCTGGGCCGGGGCGTCGAGCAGGGCGTCGAGGCGCTCGAGGCTGAGCGCGAGGTGCGCCCCTCGCTTGGAGGCGAGCACGGCGTGCACCTCGTCGACGATCACCGTGTCGACCCCGCGCAGCGACTCGCGCGCCGCCGAGGTGAGCAGCAGGAACAGCGACTCGGGCGTGGTGACGAGGATGTCCGGCGGCGTGCGGTTGAAGCTGCGCCGCTCGTCGGCGGGGGTGTCGCCGGTGCGCGAGCCGACCGTGACGTCGGGCTCGGTCATCCCGAGGCGGTGCGCGGCCTGGCGCAGCCCGGCCAGCGGCGAGCGCAGGTTGCGCTGGACGTCGACGGTGAGCGCCTTCATCGGCGAGACGTAGAGGACCCGGCAGCGGCGCGTGGCCTCCTCGGGCGGCGGCGTGGTGGCCAGACGGTCGAGCGCCCAGAGGAACGCCGCGAGCGTCTTGCCCGAGCCGGTGGGCGCCACGACCAGCGCGTGCTGCCCCTCGGCGACCGCCTCCCACGCGCCCTCCTGCGCGGCGGTGGCCCCCTCGAACGCGCCCGTGAACCAGTCGCGGGTGGCGGGGGAGAAGCGTTCGAGGACGGTCACGGCTCCATGGTGCCCCGGACCCCCGACAACGACGCGCCGAGCACTAGCGTGGCCGGGTGACCGTCCAGGTCCCGACGGGGCCCGCGCTGCCGAGGCTGTTCGTGGTGCTCGTCGGCGGCGCCGCGGCCGTCATCCTCGTCGTCGGCCTCCGTTCGCTGGCCTGGCTCATCGGCCCGCTGCTGCTCGCGCTGGTCGTGGTGATCACCGTCCGTCCGGTGGAGACCTGGCTGCGCCGCCGGGGCCTCCCGGGCTGGCTGTCGTCGACGGTCCTGGTGCTGCTCGTCTACGCGGTGGTCGCCGCGCTCGCCGGGACGATCCTGGTGTCGCTGGCCCGCCTCGCGACGGTGCTTCCGGGGTACCGGGCCGAGGCGGCGGCGCTGGTCGGGGACCTCGTCGGCCAGCTCGCGGCGCTCGGGATCGGCGTCGTGCCGATCCGCGAGCTGGCTGCCGGCCTGGACCTCGGACGGGTGGCGGGGGTCGCCGCCGGCGTCCTGTCGGGGGTCGTCGGCCTGGCCGGCTCGCTGGTCTTCCTCTTCTCGCTGCTGCTGTTCCTGGCGATCGAGTCGGGCGGGTTCCGCGCGAAGCTGGGGGTCCTCGCCGGCGTGCGTCCGGCGGTCGCGGGCGTCCTCGGCGACTTCGTCCGCGGGACCCGGCGCTTCCTCGTCGTCACCACGGTCTTCGGGCTGCTCACCGCGGTCGTCGACACCGTCGTGCTCCTGGCCCTGGGCGTCCCGCTGGCGGTGCTCTGGGGACTGCTCGCCTTCATCACCAACTACATCCCCTACGTCGGCTTCTTCATCGGGGTCGTGCCGCCGGCGCTGCTCGCCCTCCTGGAGGGTGGCCCGGGGCTCGCGCTGGTCGTCGTCGTGATCTACCTGGTGGTCAACTTCGTGCTCTGCTCGCTGGTGCAGCCGCGCTACATCGGGGACGCCGTCGGGCTCTCGCTGACCGTCGTGTTCCTGTCGCTGGGCTTCTGGGCCTGGCTGCTGGGGCCGCTGGGCGCGGTGCTCGCGATCCCCCTGACACTGCTGGTCAAGGCCCTGCTCGTCGACGTCGACCCGCGTGCGGCGTGGCTCGGGGACCTGCTGGCCGCGGGGCCTGCGGACAAGGGGGACGCATGAGGATCGCGCTGGCCTTCCAGGGCGGCGGCAGCCACACCGCCTTCACCGCGGGGGTGGTGTCCCGGCTCGTCGAGCGCGGGGCCTTCGACGGCCACGAGGTCGTCGCGGTCAGCGGCACCTCGGGCGGGGCGATCAACGCGCTGCTGACGTTCGCGGCGCTGCGCGACGGCCGGCGCGACCGCATCCCGGCCGACCTCGAGGGCTTCTGGGAGGACAACGCCGCGAGCAACCCGCTCGAGCGCCTCGGCAACGCCGCCGCGGTGGGCGCGGGCGTGGCCCAGAGCCTCGGCCTCGCGCCGCCGCTGAACCCCTACCTCGTGCCGCCGGCGTTCGACGGGCGCGAGGAGTTCCGCCGGCTGCTGCGCCGCCACGTCGACTTCGACGCGCTGGACGTCCCGGACACCGACGCCCGCCACCCGCGCCTCGTCCTCGGCGCCGTCGACGTCCGCAGCGGCGCGTTCCGCGCGTTCGACAGCCGCCGCGACCGCATCACCCCGGACACCGTGCTCGCCTCCGCGGCGATCCCGACCCTGTTCCGCGCGATCCACGTCGAGGGCGGCCTCTACTGGGACGGGCTGTTCTCGCAGAACCCGCCGGTGGCCCCGCTGCTCGACGACGACCCCGACGAGCTCTGGGTCGTCCAGATCAACCCGACGCGGCGCGACGACGAGCCCCGCACGACCCTCGACATCGCCGACCGCCGCAACGAGCTCGCCGGCAACCTCTCGCTCTACCAGGAGCTCGCGTCGATCGAGAAGATCGACCAGCTCCTCGCCGCCGGCACGCTCACCGCGGCCAGCGGGTACCGCCAGGTCGCCGTGCGCGTGCTCGAGCTCGACCGCTCGATCGTCAGCGGCCTGCTCGGCGCCGCGTCGAAGGTCAACCGCGACGTGGTGTTCCTGCGCGACCTGCGCCGGCGCGGTGCCGAGCAGGCCGAGGTCTTCCTGACCTCGCTGCGGTTCGAGGAGGCCTGGACCGGGGGCGACGTCGAGCGCCTCCGGACGCTGCTGGCCGGCGCCCGCCTCGAGGTCGAGCCCCCGTTCGGGCGCGCCACCGAGGACGTCGCGGTCCTGCTCGCCACCGCCGTCGCCCGCGACGTCACGCGCAAGGAGCTCGTCGGCGAGGAGGTCGTCTGGCGGGTGGCGGCCTCCGGGACGCCCGGCGTGCTCACCGTGTCCTTCGCCGGCGAGCGGCTCGTCTCCCTGCACCTCGGCGCGGTGCCGGAGGACGAGCGGTGAGTGCTCCGTGAGCCCCGAGGCCCTGGTCCTCGGTCTCGTCAGCGCCGTGCGCGCCGTCCCCCTGGCGATCGTGTACGCGGTGCTGCTCACCGAGAGCCCCCGGCGCCTGCTGACCGCGTACCTGCTGGCCGGCGCGACCATCAGCGTCGTGGTCGGCGTCCTCGTCGTCACCGCGTTCGGCGCGAGCACCCGGAGCTCGGAGCACACCGCCGGGCGCCTGATCGTCGACGTCGTCCTCGGCGTCCTGGCCATCGTCTGGGCCGCCGCCCGCGGGACGGGACGTCTCCCGCGCCCGCGTCGACGGCCCGACCGCGAACGCTCGTCGGTGCTCCCCGACGCGCTCGCGACGCGCCTGAAGTCCCCGACGCCGACCGCCATGGCCGGGGCGGGCCTCGTGACCAACCTCCCCGGGCTCTACTACATCGCGGCGCTGGTGGCGGTGCTCCAGACCCACCCGAGCCCGGTGGGCGGGATCGCGCAGGTGCTCGTCTACAACCTCCTGCGCTTCGCGGTGCCGGTCGCGGTGCTCGTGCTGGTGATCCTGCGCCCGGACCGGACCCTCGAGCTCGTGCGCACGGTGCACGCGTGGGGACGCCGGCACGCCACGGTCCTGCTGGTGCTCGCCGTCGGCGGGGTCGGGATCTACCTCACCGGCAAGGGCGTCCTGGGGCTGCTCGGTTAGTCCTCCGACGACAGCCCGGCGTCGTGGGCCAGCAGCGCCAGCTGGGTGCGGTTGTCCAGGTCGAGCTTGGACAGCGCGCTCGACAGGTAGGTCTTGACCGTCGAGAGCGAGAGCAGCAGCTCGCGGCTGATGCGCGCGTTGCTCCAGCCCCGCCCGACGGCCGCCGCGACGGAGCGCTCCTGCTCGGAGAGGGCGGCCATCCGGGCCCCGGCGTCCGGGCGTCCCGAGCCCCGCCCGGTGGCCGCCGCGATCAGGCGGCGGGTCACCGACGGCGACAGCGACGTGCCGCCGGCCGCGACCCGGCGGATGGCGTCCTCGATGTCGGCCGGCGGGGTGTCCTTGACCAGGTAGCCCGTGGCGCCCGCGCGCAGGGCGGCGAGGACGTCCTGGTCGGAGTCGAAGGTGGTGAGGACGAGGACGGCGGGCGCCTCGGGCCGCGCGAGGAGCTCGGTGGTCGCCCGGACGCCGTCGACCCGGGGCATGCGGAGGTCCATCAGCACGACGTCGGGACGGTGCTCGGCGACCGCCGCGGGCACCTCGTCGCCGTCGGCGGCCTCCCCGACGATCGCGATGTCGTCGGCCTCGCCGAGCATCAGCCGCAGTCCGGAGCGCACGAGCGCGTCGTCGTCGACGAGGAGCACGCGGACCGGGGTCGGTTCGGTCATCGCGGCTCCATGACCGGCCAGGGCACCCGCACCGCGACACGGAAGCGGTCGTGGTCGGGGCCGCGGGAGAGCACGTGACCGCCCGCGAGGTCGACGCGCTCGGTGATCCCGAGCAGCCCGTTGCCGGGCGGCCGGACGGGGCCGCGGGCGGGCAGCGGGTTGGAGACCTCGAGCTCGGCCTCGCCGCCGGGCGCGCCCCGCAGCACGACCTCGACGGGCCGGCCCGGGGCATGGCGGGCGGCGTTGGTGAGAGCCTCCTGGGTGATCCGGTAGAGCGTGCGCCCGCACTCGTCGGGCAGCGCACCCTCGGCCAGCTCGTCGCGCAGGGTCACCGGGGTGCCCGCGGCGCGCACGCCGTCGAGGAGGCGCTCCAGGTCGGCCAGGGTCGGCTGCGGCGGCCGCTGGGCGGGATCGACGCCGGCGTCGTCGTCGTCGGTGTCGGGGTCGCGCAGGACGCCGAGGATCGCCCGCAGGTCGACCAGCGCGTCGCGCGCACCCGCCCGGATGACCTCGAGCGCGTCGCGGATCTCCTCGGGCGAGGCGGACCGCCGGTGGGCCAGCGCCCCGGCGTGCAGGGAGACCATCGACAGGCGGTGGGCGAGGACGTCGTGCATCTCGCGGGCGATGCGGGTGCGCTCGGCCGTCCGGGCCGCCTCGGCCCGCAGCGCCGCCTCGGTCTCGGCCCGCTCGGCCCGCTCGACCAGCGAGTCGAGCAGCTCGTGGCGGGCGCGGATCGCCGCCCCCGTCGCCACCAGCGCCGCGGTGATGACCACCGCCCACCCGACGTTGGCCCACGAGGTGCTCTCCTCGGTCTGGAGACGGAAGAGACCCTGGACGGGCGCGATCGCGAGGGAGAGCACGGCGAGACCCACCGCCGTCGGCCAGGGCCGGCGTACCGCCAGGGAGAAGGTCGCCACGGCACCGGCGAGCCAGGCGCCCGTGCACGGGATCGTCAGCGCGAAGACGACGAGCGCCGAGCCGATGGGGGCGCGGCGGCGGGCGAGCAGCACGAGGGCGGCGAGAACCCCGCCCACCAGGTCGATCCACCACCACGCCGGCGCCTCGGTGGGCAGGACCGGGCGCTCCGGCCACAGCACGAGGTAGACCCCGAGCAGGGCGACGGCGAGCGCGCCGGCGTCGTACAGACGCGGGGTCAGCCCGGTGGACGGCACGGTGGTCACGCTAGCGCCGCCGTCCGACACGCCGCCCCGGCCGAAGGTCGACCGGGAGCGGTCCGTTCGACGGTGATCTCCGGCCGGTGCGCCGTGGTCGCCGGCCCGCCGTCCCGCGACGCTCGTCGGCATGGCGCTCACGGCTCCGCCCACGACCGCAGGCCCGTCCGTGCCCGCCACGCTGCCGCGTCTCGCGCGGTGGCCCGTCGGCGCCGTCGCCGCCGCCGTCGCCGCCGCGCACCTGGCCGTCGCGTGGATCCCCGGCTGGTGGTTCGACGAGGCCCTCACGCTGGCGATCGGGCGCCACCACCTCGACTGGGGCTCGGTCGACCAGCCGCCGGTGGCCCCGCTGCTCGCGGCGCTGACGGACCTGATCGCGCCCGGGGAGGTGCTGGTGCTGCGCCTGCCCGCGATCGCCGCGACGGCTGCGGCCGTGGTGCTCGCGGCGCTGATCGCCCGGGAGCTCGGAGGCGATGCGCGGGCGCAGACCCTCACCGCGATCGCCCAGGCCACGGGCATCTGGACGGCGTTCACGGGGCACTGGCTGACCCCGTACACGCTCGAGCCGGTCACCTGGCTGCTGATCGGCTGGCTGCTCGTGCGGTGGTGGCGGGTCCGTGACGACCGGCTGCTGCTCGCGCTCGGCGTCGCCGTGGGGGTCGCGGCGCAGACGAAGTTCCAGGTGATCCTGCTGGGCGCGGTCCTGCTCCTGTCGGTGGCCGTGCTCGGTCCGCATGCACTCCTGCGCCGGCCGCACCTCTGGGTGGGCGTCGGTCTCGCCGCGGTGATCGCCGCCCCGACCCTGGTCTGGCAGGCCCTCAACGGGTGGCCGCAGCTGCGGATGGCGCCGATCGTCGCCGCCGAGGCGGCCGACCTCTACCAGGGTCGCACCGGGGTCATGATCGGGCTGATCGCCTCGGCCGGGGTCGTGGGCGTCCCGCTGGTGCTCCTCGGGCTGTGGCGTCTCGCCCGCGACCCGGCGTTGCGGGAGCTGCGCTACCTCGCGCTCACCGCGGCGGTGCTCTACGCCGCGTTCTCGATCACCATCGGACGGCCGTACTACCTCGTCGGCCTGTACGGGCTCCTCGCGGCCGTCGGTGCCGTGGGCCTGCAGCGCCGGCGGGAGACCGGACACCGCCGGGGACGGTGGGTCGCGTGGCCGGCGGCCGCGCTCGGCGCCGGGGCCGCGGGCGCGATGCTGGCGGTGTCGGTACCGGCGGCCGCGCCCGCGGTCGGCGAGCAGGTCACGCAGGCGACGACGCGGGCGTACGACGCGCTCCCGCCCGAAAGGCGCGTGCACACCGGGGTGATGGCCGAGTCCTACATCTACGCCGCCATCCTCGACGTCCAGGCACCGGAGGGGACGCTCCCGCCCGCGATGAGCAGCAACCGCAGCTACGGGTGGTTCCCGCCGCCGGGCGACGACGTGGACTCGGTCCTCTACGTCGGGTCGACCGCCGACGAGCTGCGGCCGTGGTTCGCCGAGGTCCGGCCGGTCGGGGAGGCCGGGAGCCCCACCGATCCCGGGGCGCAGGTGTGGCTGGCCACCGGCCGGCTCGCCCCGTGGGACGCCGTCTGGCCGAGCCTGCGCCACCTCGACGTGCAGTGAGGCCGTGCAGTGAGGCCATGCAGTGAGGAGGCCCTGGTCAGCGCCCGCGGTTCTGGAACCACCAGCGCAGCAGGACGACCAGCGCCGCGAGCATCCCGAGCAGCGCCACCACCGCGCCGACGGTGCCCCCGAGGGAGTCGAACGCCGTGGTGGTGAGCAGGAGGTCCACGTCCTCGAGGTTATCGTGGGGCCCGTGCGGCTGACCCATTTCCGCCGGCTCATGGACGACGAGTTCGGGGCCGTGCGTGCCGGCTCCATCGCCCGCGACCACGTCTTCGGCGCGCTCCGCGGGCGCACCGTCGAGCAGGCCCTCGAGGACGGCGACGAGCCCCGCGACGTGTGGCGGGCGGTGTGCGCCGAGTTCGAGGTGCCGGCCGAGAGGCGCTGACCGGTTCCGAGGCAGACCCGACACGCCGGTCGGCGACCGGGGCTCGGTATCGAACAGGTGTTCGTCTACCCTCCTCCGTACGGCCGCCGTGCGGCGTCAGCGTCGCCGTCGTCCGTCCACAACCGTTCCGTTCCTCCACAGGGCGGCCGGTCCGGCTCCACCGTTGTCGGACCCCCCGCCTAGCGTCGGCGCCAGAGAGTCGACCCCTGACCCTGACACCCCGACCTTCGACGCAAGGTGGCATTCCATGGCACAGGCACCGGATCGCGACAAGGCGCTCGAGCTCGCCCTCGCCCAGATCGACAAGCAGTTCGGCAAGGGCTCGATCATGCGGCTCGGCGACGACGGCCGGGCGCCGGTCAACGTCATCCCGACCGGATCGATCGCCCTCGACGTGGCGCTCGGCGTGGGCGGACTGCCCCGCGGCCGCGTGGTGGAGATCTACGGCCCGGAGTCCTCGGGCAAGACGACGGTCACGCTGCACGCGGTGGCCAACGCGCAGGCCCAGGGCGGCATCGCGGCGTTCATCGACGCCGAGCACGCGCTCGACCCGGAGTACGCCAAGGCCCTCGGGGTCGACACCGACGCGCTGCTGGTCTCGCAGCCCGACACCGGTGAGCAGGCGCTCGAGATCATGGACATGCTGATCCGGTCGAACGCGCTGGACGTCATCGTCGTCGACTCGGTCGCCGCGCTCGTGCCGCGCGCCGAGATCGAGGGCGACATGGGCGACAGCCACGTCGGTCTCCAGGCCCGCCTCATGAGCCAGGCGCTGCGCAAGATCACCGGTGCGCTGCACGCCTCGGGCACCACGGCGATCTTCATCAACCAGCTCCGCGAGAAGGTCGGCGTCATGTTCGGCTCGCCGGAGACCACCACGGGTGGCAAGGCGCTGAAGTTCTACGCCTCGGTCCGGCTCGACATCCGCCGCATCGAGACGCTCAAGGACGGCGCCGACGCGGTCGGCAACCGCACGCGGGTCAAGGTCGTGAAGAACAAGGTGGCCCCGCCGTTCAAGCAGGCCGAGTTCGACATGATCTACGGCAGCGGCATCTCCAAGGAGGGCTCGCTGATCGACATGGGTGTCGAGCAGGCGATCGTCCGCAAGTCGGGCGCCTGGTACACCTACGAGGGCGACCAGCTGGGGCAGGGCAAGGAGAACGCCCGCAAGTTCCTGCGCGAGAACCCCGACGTCGCCGACGAGATCGAGAAGCGCATCAAGGAGAAGCTCGGCATCGGGGCGAAGCTCGACGCCGAGGCGCCCGCCGCGGCGCCCGTCGACTTCTGAGTCGGATGGGCCTCGGTCAGAGGGCCGGGCGGCGGGGGTCGTCGCGGGGACGCGCGCCGGAACCGCCCGACGCCGACCGTCCCGATCACGCGGCCGATCCGCCCGCCGACCCCGAGTCGGTGGCGCGCACGATCTGCCTGAACCTGCTCACCACGCGGGCCCGCTCACGCGCCGAGCTGGCCGACGCCCTCGCCCGCAAGGACGTGGACGACGCCGTCGCCGGGCGGGTGCTCGACCGCCTGGGCGCCGCCGGGCTGGTCGACGACGCCGCGTTCGCCGAGCAGTGGGTGTCCTCGCGGCACCGGCACCAGGGCCTCGGCAAGCGGGCGCTGGCCGGGGAACTGCACCGCAAGGGCGTCGACCGCGAGACGGCGACGACGGCGGTCGAGGAGATCGGCCGCGACGACGAGCGCGCCCGCGCCCGGGCGCTGGTCGACCGGCGGCTGCCCTCGCTCGCCCGCTTCGAGCACGCGGTGGCGGCCCGCCGGCTGGTCGGGATGCTCGCGCGCAAGGGCTACGACGCGGGCGTGGCGTACGCGGTCGTCCGCGAGGCGCTCGCGGAGCGGCCGTCCCCGGACGAGACAGGGGACGAGGCGCTCGACGACCTCCTGTCCGATCCGGACGCGGACCACCGCTGACGCTCCCTGGCGGTCTCGATCACCCGACGTGGCCATCGTCACGCCCCGAGACGGGGGTGACCCGGGCGACACCGGGGTTTGACGCGTCGTAGTGTGCGGCCCACCACAGAGCGTCGCCGCGCCGTGGTTCCCTGCGGCTCTCCGCCCCGTACCGCGGCGGTCCCGGCGACGCGGAACGTCATCGCAGACGAGGACCGGGGTGCCGTGACCACCACACACGACTCCGGGACGTACCGGCCGCCGGCGCCGGGACGACCCGACATCCGACAGCGAACGCTGCGCACCGATCGCTGGTGGCTGCCGCCACTGGCGAACGCGCTGGGCCTGGCCACGTTCGTCGTCTACGCGACGATCCGCTCGCTGTGGGGCTCCGCGTACTACGTGGAGCAGTACCACTACCTCTCGCCGTTCTACTCGCCCTGCGTGAGCGCCTCGTGCATCCCCGAGGCGAGCCACCTGGGCCAGTGGTTCGGCGAGATGCCGTGGTTCCTGCCCTACGCGCTCGTGTCGCTGCCGTTCCTGCTCGGTTTCCGGCTGACCTGCTACTACTACCGGAAGTCGTACTACCGGGCGTTCTGGTCGTCGCCGCCGGCGTGCGCGGTCGCCGAGCCGCACGCGTCGTACTCCGGTGAGACGCGGTTCCCGCTGATCCTGCAGAACGCGCACCGCTACTTCTTCTACGTCGCGTTCGCGATCTCGATCCTCAACACCTACGACATGCTGCTCGCGTTCCAGAGCACCGACCCGGCCACCGGGCAGACGTCGTTCGGGGTGGGGCTGGGGACGCTCATCCTGCTGGTCAACGTGATCGGGCTCTGGCTCTACACGCTGTCGTGCCACTCCTGCCGCCACATCACCGGCGGACGGCTCAAGCACTTCTCGAAGCACCCGGTGCGCTACAAGCTCTGGACCGGACTCTCGAAGATCAACACTCGCCACATGCTGTTCGCCTGGCTGACGATCGGGACGCTGATCCTGGCCGACCTGTACGTGATGCTCGTGGCGAGCGGCACCATCTCCGACCTGCGGATCGTGAACTGATGACCGACCCGGGAACCACCACCGCCTTCGAGGCGGCCGGCGCGCCCGAAACGGGCGAGGCCCCCGTCACCCACCACACCTACGACGTCGTCGTCATCGGCGCCGGCGGTGCCGGCCTGCGGGCCGCGATCGAGGCCCGCCTGCGCGGCAAGCGGGTCGCGATCATCTCCAAGTCGCTGTTCGGCAAGGCCCACACGGTCATGGCCGAGGGCGGGATCGCCGCGTCGATGGGCAACGCGAACCCTCGCGACAACTGGGAGGTCCACTTCCGCGACACCATGCGCGGGGGCAAGTTCCTCAACAACTGGCGCATGGCCGAGCTGCACGCCAAGGAGGCGCCGCAGCGGGTGTGGGAGCTCGAGACCTACGGGGCGCTGTTCGACCGCACGCCCGAGGGCAAGATCAGCCAGCGGAACTTCGGCGGGCACCAGTTCCCGCGGCTCGCCCACGTCGGCGACCGCACGGGACTCGAGCTGATCCGCACCCTGCAGCAGAAGATCGTCTCGCTGCAGCAGGAGGACTTCGCCCGCACCGGTGACTACGAGTCCGACCTCGCGGTCTACCACGAGTACACGGTCACCGAGCTGCTCAAGGACGGCGACCGGATCGCCGGCGCCTTCGGCTACCGGCGTCCCACCGGCGAGCTGGTCTGCTTCCACTCCGCCGCGGTCGTGCTCGCCACCGGCGGCGTCGGCAAGTCGTTCAAGGTCACCAGCAACTCCTGGGAGTACACCGGCGACGGGCACGCGCTCGCCATGCGCGCCGGCGCGAAGCTGCTGAACATGGAGTTCGTCCAGTTCCACCCCACGGGGATGGTCTGGCCGCCCAGCGTCAAGGGCATCCTCGTCACCGAGTCGGTGCGGGGAGACGGCGGCGTCCTCAAGAACTCCGAGGGCGAGCGCTTCATGTTCAACTACATCCCCGAGGTGTTCCGCGAGCAGTACGCCACGAGCGAGGACGAGGGCGACCGCTGGTACACCGACGCGGACAACAACCGTCGCCCGCCGGAGCTGCTCCCGCGTGACGAGGTCGCCCGCGCGATCAACAACGAGGTCAAGGAGGGCCGCGGCTCCCCGGCCGGCGGCGTCTACCTCGACGTCTCCAGCCGCATGCCGGCCGCGGAGATCACCCGGCGCCTGCCGTCGATGTACCACCAGTTCAAGGAGCTGGCGGACGTCGACATCACCGCGGGGCCCATGGAGGTCGGGCCGACCTGCCACTACGTCATGGGTGGCGTCGAGGTCGACCCCGACACGGCCGCGTCGGCGGTGCCGGGACTCTTCGCCGCGGGCGAGGTCGCGGGCGGGATGCACGGCTCGAACCGCCTCGGCGGGAACTCGCTGTCCGACCTGCTGGTGTTCGGCTGCCGCGCCGGTGCCGGTGCCGCGGCCTACCTCGACGGGCTCGACGAGGTGCCGTCGGTCAGCGAGCAGTCGATCACCACGGCCCGCGAGGACGTCGAGCGCCCGATCCACAACTCGGGTGGCGAGAACGCCTACACGGTCCACCAGGAACTGCAGCAGACGATGAACGACCTCGTCGGCATCATCCGCAAGGCCGACGAGATGGAGCTGGCGCTCAAGAAGCTCCACGAGCTCAAGGACCGCATCCCGCGCGTCGCGGTCGACGGCCGCCGGGCCTACAACCCGGGATGGCACCTCGCGCTCGACCTGCGCAACATGCTCATGGTCAGCGAGTGCATCGCGAAGGCCGCGCTCGAGCGGCAGGAGAGCCGTGGCGGCCACACCCGCGACGACTACCCGACCATGGACGAGAACTGGCGCCAGGAGCTGCTCGTCTGCTCGCTGCGCGATGACGAGGTGCACCTCGAGCACCAGGGCCAGCCGGCCATGCGCCACGACCTGTTCGACCTCTTCGAGCTCGACGAGCTGAAGAAGTACTACACCGGCGACGAGCTGGGCGGACACCGCTCGGACGCGCCGCCGCGGCAGTCGCGGGGCACCGAGGACGCCGGAGACGAAGCGGAGCGGAGCTCGACCACCGTGGAGACCGGCGGCGACCCGGGCGGCGAGCTCACCGGAGGGGGAGCGTAGGCATGGGCTACCAGGCACAGTTCAAGGTCTGGCGGGGCGACGCCGAGGGCGGCGACTTCGTCGACTACGCCGTGGACGTCGAGGAGGGCGAGGTCGTCCTCGACATCATGCACCGCATCCAGGCCACCCAGGCCGGGGACATGGCGGTGCGCTGGAACTGCAAGGCCGGCAAGTGCGGGTCGTGCAGCGCCGAGGTCAACGGCCGCCCGCGGCTGATGTGCATGACGCGGATGTCGACGTTCGAGGAGGACGAGGAGATCAGTGTCGCGCCGATCCGGACCTTCCCGGTGATCCGCGACCTCGTCACCGACGTCGACTTCAACTACCAGAAGGCCCGCGAGGTGCCGGCGTTCGCGCCGCCCGAGGGGCTCGCGCCCGGCGAGTACCGCATGTCGCAGGTCGACGTCGAGCGCTCGCAGGAGTTCCGCAAGTGCATCGAGTGCTACCTGTGTCAGAACGTCTGTCACGTGGTGCGCGATCACGAGGAGAACAAGCAGGAGTTCTCCGGCCCGCGCTACCTCATGCGGATCGCCGAGCTGGACATGCACCCGCTCGACGTGCGCAACCGCAAGGAGGACGCGCAGGAGGAGCACGGCCTCGGGTACTGCAACATCACCAAGTGCTGCACCGAGGTCTGCCCCGAGCACATCAAGATCACCGACAACGCGCTGATCCCCATGAAGGAGCGCGTGGTCGACCGCAAGTACGACCCGCTGGTGTGGCTCGGTAAGAAGATCTTCAAGCGCCAGGAGCTCGAGCAGCGCGGCGCCACCGGCGCCCGTTCGCTGGACGCCCCGGGGCCCGACAACGGCTCCGCGCTCGACGCCGACCACATCGCGCACATCGAGCAGCGCGGGGGCGCGCAGGCCTGACGCCCCTCCGGTCGCCCGTCGGCCCGGGTCCGCCACGGCGGGCCCGGGCCGCGGTGCGTCAGGGCCCCGGCTCCGTCGACCCCGGCTCCGTCGTCTCCGGCTCCGTCGTCTCCGGCTCCGTCGTCTCCGGCTCCGTCGTCTCCGGCTCCGTCGTCTTCGGCTCCGTCCCGGGCGAACGCCCGAACGCCGCGAGGCCGAGGGCGAACAGGCCGGCGAGTGCCAGCACGGGGGCGAGGAGCAGCGGCACCGTCGTGCGCCACGGCCAGCCGTCGTCGACCAGAGCGGCGCGGGCCGGCGCGTCGGGATCCACCACGGTCGCGACGACGTCACCGGGCTCGAGGTCCTCGCGCGGCGTCGCGACCTCCGTCCGGATGTCGTACGGGGCGGGGAGCGCCACGACGAGGTCGTCCATGCGACCGAGCCGGGAGTCGTGGTCGGCGGCCACGACGGTCGCCGTCACGGACTCGCCACGGGCGAGCAGCACGGCGGCGTCCCACGTCGCCGTTCCGGCGTTCACCGCCGCCCCCACGGCACCGACGAGGAGCAGGAGCCCCACGACGAGATCGGTGACCCGGTGGATGCGCGAGCCGCGGGGCGCGGCGGCCGGTTCGGGGTCCACGCTGCCTCCTCGACGACCGGGGTCACCGAGAGTAAGGACGGGACGGACGGGTTTCCACGGCGAACCTCGGACGACCGCAGGCCCTCAGAGCTCGCGGCGCATCGCCGTCCGGGGCCACCGGTCCAGCCCCTTGGCGATCTCGGCGCGGCGCACGGCCCGCAGGCCCGGGCCGAGCTCGTCGTCGGCGAGCGGACGGAAGCCCAGCCGTGCGTAGTAGGGCCCGTTCCAGGGGACGTCGACGAACGTCGTCAACGTGACCGCGTGGTGGCCGTCCGCTCGGGCCCGTGCGACGAGGTCCTCGACGAGCCGCGCCCCGAGGCCCCGGCGGGCGTGGTCCGGGTGCACCGAGACCTGCTCGAGGTGGGCCTCGCCGTCGACGACGTCGTCCATCAGGTAGCCGGCCACGACGCCGCCGTCCTCGATGATCCACAGCCCGTCGCGCTCCAGCGCGCTCCGGAGCGCGACCGTCGAGGGCGGGGCGTCGTCGGCGATCGGGTCCATCCCGAGGTCGCGGAACGGTGCACCGGCGGCGATCTCGAGCTCGCGGAGGGTCTCGAGCTCGTCGGGGCGCGCCGGTCGGATCGTCAGGTCGGTCACGCGTCGTCGGGTCGCTCGATCGCGACCGCGATGACGGCCGGGTTGCGCCGCGAACGCCGTTCGAGCCAGTTCGCCAGCGCCGACAGCAGCAGGCACAGGGTGATGTAGATGACCGCGACGACGAGGGCCACGGGGATCAGCGGCGAGCCGAGCGCGGCGTTGGAGCCCAGGAACTGCGCCTGGAACAGCAGCTCGGGATAGGTGATGAGGAACCCGAGCGCGGTGTCCTTGAGCAGCACCACGAGCTGGCTCACGATCGAGGGCAGCATGGAGCGAACGGCCTGGGGGAGCAGCACGAACCGCATGACGCCGGACTTGCGCATCCCCAGGGCGTAGGCGGCCTCGGACTGTCCCCGCGGCACGGCCAGCACGCCCGCGCGGAAGACCTCGGCGAGGACCGCGCCGTTGTAGAGCATCAGCCCCAGCACCACGGCCACGAAGGTCGACACGTTGATGCCGGCCGAGGGCAGGCCGTAGTAGAAGAGGAACATCAGCACGACGAGCGGCACGGCGCGGAACAGCTCGACGACCGTGCTGCACACCGACCGCAGCGGGCGGTGGTCCGAGAGCCGCCCCAGGGCCAGCAGCGCGCCCAGCGCCAGCGCCAGCACGGCGCCGGTCGCGAACGCCTGCAGCGTCTTGATCAGCCCGTCGAGGATCGCCAGCTGCACGTTCTCGTAGAGGACCCACTCCCACACGCGGGCGTCGAGCTGGCCCGTGGCCGCGAGGCGCCAGACGAGGACCCCGAGCAGCGCCAGGACGACGGCGAGCGTGACGGCGCCGGCGACGGTGTTGCGGGCCCGCGCGCGGGGCCCAGGGACGTCGAAGAGGACCGCGGTCGGGGCGCTCACCGGGCCACGCTCCAGCGCTTCTCGAGCCGGCGCTGCAGCACCGTCAGGGGGATGACGAGCACGATGAACCCGAGCGCGACCCAGAGGAGGGCGACCAGGGTGGAGCCGCCGCGCTCGTTGACCGCGCGGTAGAACCCGCCGGCCTCGAACACCGAGAAGCCGGCGGCGACGGTCGTGTTCTTGAGCAGCGCGATCTGCACGCTGGTCAGCGGCGGCATGACCGAGCGCACCGCCTGGGGGAGCACGACGAGCGTGAGGGTCTGGGTGAAGCCGAACCCGAGCGCGCGGGCGGCCTCGGCCTGGCCCTCGGACACGGTGCTGATGCCGCCGCGCACGGTCTCGCACACGAAGGCGGCCGTGTAGAGCGAGAGCCCGATGACGGCGAGGAGGAAGAACGGCAGGTAGAAGAAGAGCTTGGTGAACCCGAGGGCGAAGAAGAACAGCACGAGCGTCAGCGGGGTGTTGCGCAGCAGGGTCACGTAGACCGTGCCCGTGGCGCGCATCGCGGGCACCGGGCTGACGCGCATGGCCGCGAGGATGACGCCGAGGATCAGCGACGCGATCGCCGAGCACACGAACAGCCCGATGGTGCCGCCGAAGCGGGTCAGGAACTCACCGAGGTTGCCGAACAGGACGTCCACGTGTGGCCTCCATGGCTTCGCCACGTGAGTGATCCGGGTCGCCGTGACGACCCGGATCACTCACGAGCGCGAAGCGCCTCAGTAACGCTCGATGGGCGGGGGCTGGGGCGCCGGGGTGCCGGAGCGGCCCAGCGTCTCGTTGTAGAGCCGCGTCCAGGTGCCGTCGTTCTCGGAGGCCTGGATCAGGTCGTTGACCTTGTTGCGCAGGGCGACGTCGTCACGGTTCATGCCGATGCCGTACGGCTCCTCGGAGAACACCACGCCGACGACCTTGAGCTGGTCGGGCGTCTGGGCGGCGTAGCCCTGCAGGATGGCGTTGTCGGTGGTCACGGCGTCGACCTGGCCGCCGCGTAGGGCGTCGACGCACTGCGAGTAGTTCTGGAACTCGACCACGTTCTGGGTCAGGTTCTGCTGGCGCACCCGCTGGATCGGCGTCGACCCGGTGGCCGAGCAGACCCGCTTGCCCTGCAGGGTCTGCGGGCCGGTGATGGTCGTGTCGTCGGCGCGGACGAGCAGGTCCTGGCCCGCGACGAAATACGGGCCGGCGAAGCCCACGCGCTGCTTGCGGCTGTCGTTGATCGTGTAGGTGCCGACGTAGAGGTCGACGTCGCCGCGGGAGATCGCGTCCTCGCGAGCGGCCGACGGGATGACCCGGTACTCGATCTGCTGAGGGGAGAAGCCGAGCCCGGCGGCCACCATGCGGCCGATCTCGATGTCGAACCCGGTGTACTGCCCGGTGGTCGGGTCCTGGATGCCGAGGCCGGGCTGGTCGTTCTTGACGCCGAGCACGAGGCGGCCGCGCTGCTGCATCGCGGCGAACGTCGGCGAGCCGGGCACCTGCACGTTCTGGGCGACCGGCACGCCGGCGACCGGCTGGCCGCCGGGGCTGCCCTCGCGCCCGCACGCCGCGCCGAAGGCGAGCGCAACGACCGCGAGGAGGACGCCGAGGGTCCGGACAGAGACGACGCGTCTCATGACGGCTCCGATCTAGTGGGTGAGGATCTTGCCGAGGAAGTCGCGGGCCCGTTCGGTGGCGGGCCGGGAGAAGAAGCTGTCGGGCGTCGTGTCCTCGACGATCTCGCCGTCGGCCATGAACACGACCCGGTGCGCCGCACGGCGGGCGAAGCCCATCTCGTGGGTCACCACGACCATGGTCATGCCGTCTTTCGCGAGACCCGCCATGACCTCGATGACCTCGCCGACCATCTCGGGGTCGAGCGCCGAGGTGGGCTCGTCGAACAGCATCACCTTGGGCTCCATCGCGAGCGCGCGGGCGATGGCCACGCGCTGTTGCTGGCCACCGGAGAGCTGGGCGGGGTACTTCTGGGCCTGCTCGGCGATCCCGACCCGGTCGAGCAGCGCGTGTGCCCGCTCCTGCGCCTCGGCCTTCGAGACGCCACGGACGCGGGTCGGGGCGAGCACGACGTTGTCGAGGATCGTCAGGTGGGCGAACAGGTTGAACTGCTGGAACACCATGCCCACGTCGGCGCGCAGCTTCGCGAGGTCCTTGCCCTCCTCGGGCAGCGGGGTGCCGTCGATCTCGACGGTGCCGCCGTCGATCGGCTCGAGGCGGTTGATCGCCCGGCACAGGGTCGACTTGCCCGATCCCGACGGGCCGAGCACGACGACGACCTCGCCGCGCGCGACCTCGAGGTCGATGTCCTTGAGGACGTGCAGGTCGCCGAAGTTCTTGTTGACCCCGGCCATCCGCACCATCGGGGCGCTGGAGCTCGCTGCGCCCGGGGCGCTCTGGTCACTCATCGCCACCGGTCCTCCTCGCTGTGCCACCGACCCGGTGGTGCGGAACGTGCCAGTGCGCCGAACTGGGCGTCCACGCTCTTGAGGAAGACTTAGGGTTACCGGGCCACCCCGTGGCGACCGTGACATCGGGGGAGGTGGGCCGGGAGGAGCGCGGCAGTGCGAGTGCTCGTGGTGGAGGACGACGACCGCGTCGCCGCGGCCCTGCGCGCCGCCCTCGAGCGCCACGAGATGCAGGTGGAGCGGGTCTCGCGCGGGCTCGCCGTACCGGCGCACCTCGCCGGCACCGACGTCGTGCTCCTCGATCTCGGCCTGCCCGACGTCGACGGCCTCGAGGTGTGCCGGCGCATCCGCGAGGCCGGCGACGTGCCGGTGATCGTGGTCAGCGCCCGCGGCCGGGTCGACGAGCGCATCCTCGGGCTGCACCACGGCGCCGACGACTACCTGGTCAAGCCCTACGACGTCGGGGAGCTGGTCGCCCGCATCCACGCCGTGCGCCGCCGTCGCGGCGTGGTGCCCCCGACCGGCGGGACCCCCGCCGCCGTGGCGGAGCTCGGCGACGGGGTCGTGCTGGACCGGGCCCGGCACGCGCTGACCGTCGACGGGGAGGAGGTCGCGCTCTCCCGCAAGGAGTTCGCCGTCCTGGCCCTGCTCGCGGAGGCCGACGGCGCGGTGTGCACCCGCGACCGGCTGGTCGCCGAGGTGTGGGGCCGCCGCTGGCCGGGCGCCGACCGGACGCTCGACGTCCACGTCGCCACCCTGCGCACCAAGCTCGCCCGCCCCGGGATCGTGGCGACGGTGCGCGGGGTCGGGTACCGGCTGGCCGCCGGGGCCGACCGCCGGAGCGGGGCCTGACGGGGTGCGGACGCGACTGCTCGTCGTCTTCGGGGTCCTCGTGGGCCTGCTGGTCGTGGGCCTCGGCGCGCCGCTGGCGGGCGCCGCGGCGTCGGCGGCCACGTCGCGGCTGTTCGCCGACCGGCTGGGGGACACCACCCGGTTCGCGGCCCTGGCCCAGCGCGCGGTCACCGACGACGAGCCGGGGGCGCTGGCGGGCGAGCTCGCCCGCTACGACGAGCTGTACGGGATCGCCGCGGTGGTGCTCGACCGCGAGGGCCGGGTGCTCACGGCGTCGCGCCCGGAGGTGTCCGACGCGACCGTGGCGCGGGTGCAGCTCGCCCTGGTGGGGCAGCGCTCCGAGCCCCCGGACACCGTATGGCCCTGGGACACCGCACCGATGCTGCTCGCTGAGCCCGTCCTGGTCGGCGGCGAGGTGCGGGGTGCCGCGGTCACGGTCTCGCCCACGGCGCCGGCGCGGTGGGAGACGCTGCGCGCCTGGGCCGCGCTGGCCGGGACGGCGCTCGTGGCACTCGGCATCGCCGCGGGGCTCGCGCTCCCGCTCGTGCGCTGGATCCTCGCCCCCGTCGAGAGCCTCGACAGGGGCACGGCCCAGGTCGCCGCGGCCGTGCGGGCGGGCCGGGCGCCCCGCCCGGTCGGCGACGACCACGGCCCGCCCGAGCTGCGGCGACTCTCCCGGCACTTCGACCAGATGGCCGTGGGCGTGACGCACGCGCTCGAGTCGCAGCGTGCGTTCGTCGCCGACGCCGGCCACCAGCTGCGCAACCCGCTGACCGCCCTGCGGCTGCGGCTCCAGAACGTCGGCGCCGCCCTCGCCGTGCCGGACGCCCGCGTCGACGACGCCCTGCGCGACGAGCACGGCGCGGCGCTGGAGGAGACCGATCGCCTGGCCTCGGTGCTCGACGCGCTGCTGGCGCTCGCGCGCGCCGAGGGCCGTCCGCCGCAGCCGGTGCCGATGCCGATCGACCCGGTGCTCGACGAGCGGGCGGACACGTGGGGCGTGCTCGCGGAGCACGAGAGCCTGTCCCTGCGTCGCCTCGGCCCCGGCGGGCTGGTGGCGCGCTCCGACGTGGACTCGGTGGTCGCGGTGCTCGACGCGGTGCTGGACAACGCGCTCAAGTACGCCCCGCCGGGGACCGACGTCGAGCTCTCCACGGCGCGGGTCGACGGCTGGGTCGAGATCGGCGTGCGCGACCACGGCGACGGGATCGATCCGAGCGAGCTCGCCCGCGCCACCGACCGGTTCTGGCGCTCACCGGCCCAGGACGGCAGCGCCGGCACCGGCCTCGGGCTCGCCATCGCCGCCCGCTCGGCCGAGCGGGTCGGGGGCGAGCTCCTGCTGCAGTTGCCCGAGGACGGGGGCCTGCGCGTCGTGCTGCGCCTGCCGCCGGCCGCGGCGCCGGAGGCGGACGGCGAGCGGGCCGAGGCGGCGGCCGGCTCGGCCGATGCCCCCGTCTCCGATATCCCGGTCTCCGATGCCCCCGTCTCCGATGCCCCCGCCTCCGGGGCCGCCGCGTCCCGGTCGGCCGTGGATCAGAGCCCCTTGACCGCCCGGTAGGCGGCGACGGCCCCGGGGTGCAGCGCGACCGGCTGGGTGCCGATCGCCGAGCGGGGGTCGATGCTGCGACCGGCTGGATCGGCGTCGGCAAGGGCCTCGCGTCCCTCGAGGAGCGCGCGGGTCAGCGACTCGGCGAGGTCCGGGGCCATGTCGCCGGTGACGAGCAGGACATTGCGGACCGAGGCCACACTGACGGGGTCGACGAGCCCGTAGGTGCCGGCCGGGACCGTGGTGACGTCGTAGACGGGGTACCGGGTGCGCAGCCGTACCGTCTCCTCGCCGAGGTCGAGCAGGCGGACCGGGCGGGTGGCGGCGAGCCGTTCGACGCCGGCGGTGGGGACGCCGCCCGACCAGAAGAAGGCGTCGATCTCGCCGCGTGCGAGCGCTGCCGCCGACTCGTCGAGCCCGAGCATCACCGCCCGCATGTCCCGCTCGGCGGTCAGACCCACCGACGAGAGCAGGCGCGGGGCGACGACGAGCACGCCGGAGTTGCGGGCGCCCACCGAGACCCGGCGTCCCGCGAGGTCGGCGAGCCGGCGGATCGGCGACTCCGCCGGGACGACGACGTGGATCGCGTCGTCGTGCACCCGGGCGAGCGCCTGCAGCGGGTGGCGGGGACGGGCGCCGTCGACCGCGCCGTCGACCGCGACGTCGGCGGCGCAGAAGGCGACCCGCGCCCGGCCGGAGACGAGCATGCCGACGTTGTCGACCGAGCCCTCGCTGCCGAGGACCCCCGTCGGCACCCCGGGGTCGATCCGCCAGAGCTCGGCCATCGCCTCGCCGAGACGCCGGTAGACCCCTTGCGGCCCGCCCGTGGCCACGACGACGGGCGTCCTGTCGGGCGGGGCGCACCCGACGCCGAGCAGCGCTACGCCGCCCAGACCAGCCCCGAGGACCGTGCGGCGACGCAGGCCCCGGGTCATCGCGTCATGGTGCAACATGCCCCCGTGACCGACGACACCACGAACGCCCCGACCACCGAAGGATCCGGCGGTGGATCGGGCGGTGGCACGAGCCTGGTCCGCGCGATCGGGCCCAAGCTGCTCGTGTTCTTCATCATCGGGGACATCCTCGGCACCACGATCTACGCCCTCACCGGGACGGTGTCGGAACGGGTCGGCGGGGCCTTGTGGCTGCCGTTCCTGCTGGCCTTCGTCGTCGCTTTCATGACGGCGTTCAGCTATCTCGAGCTGGTGGGCAAGTACCCCCGTGCCGCGGGCGCGGCCCTCTACACGCAGCTGGCCTTCAAGCGTCCCTTCATCACGTTCCTCGTCGCCTTCACGGTGATGTGCTCGGGGATCACCTCCGCGGCCTCCGCTGCCCAGGCCTTCGGCGGGCGGAACCTCGAGACGATCGTCGGGGAGCTGCCGAGCTGGGTCACGCCGCTGGTGGTCGTCGCCTTCCTCCTCATGCTCGCAGCGATCAACTTCCGTGGCGTGGGCGAGTCGGTGAAGGTCAACGTCGTGCTCACCTCGATCGAGCTCCTCGGCCTGCTCATCGTCATCGTGCTCGGTGGCTACGCGGTGCTGAACGGACTGGGCGACCCGTCGCGGCTCACCGAGTTCGCGGCGTCGGCCCCGGAGAGCTCGATCTTCTCCGAGCCCGCCGTCCTGCTCGCGATCTCCTCGGCCACCGCGCTGGCGTTCTTCGCCATGGTCGGGTTCGAGGACTCGGTGAACATGGCCGAGGAGACCGTCGACCCGCCGAGGACGTTCCCCCGCGCGATGCTGCTGGCCATGGGGATCACCGCGACGATCTACCTGATCGTGGCGGTGATCGCCTCGACGCTCGTGCCCACCGAGCAGCTCGCGGAGGCCGAGAGCGGGGCGCTGCTGAAGGTGGTGCAGACCGCGTCGCCGGCCTTCCCGGCGATCGTGTTCGCCGCGATCACGCTGTTCGCGGTCACCAACACCGCCCTGATCAACATGATGATGGCCAGCCGGCTGCTCTACGGCATGGCGAACGAGCGGATCATCCCGAACGCGTTCGCTAAGGTGCACCCGGGACGTCGCACCCCGTGGTTCGCGATCGTCGTCACCAGCGGTCTCGCGATCATCCTGGTCCTGCTGCTCGACATCTCCGAGCTCGGCAGCATGACGTCCCTGCTCCTTCTCGTCGTCTTCACCATCGTCAACATCGCGGTGCTCGTGCTGCGCCGCGACCCGTCGGACCACAAGCACTTCCGGACCCCGACGGCGATCCCGATCGTCGCCGCCGTGCTGTGCGCGTTCCTCGCCAGCCCCTTCTCCGGGCGCCCGCCGAAGGAGTACCTGTTCGGCGGCATCCTGATCCTCCTCGGCATCGTGCTGTGGGGGGTCAACCGCGCGACGGTGGGCAGGGTCGACGACTTCGACGCGGAGCGGCTCGGCAAGTGACGGGCGCCTACGCTGGGCGGTGATGACCGCAGGCATGAGCGCCGGACCCCGGCCCCGCTTCCACATCCGGACCCACGGGTGCCAGATGAACGTGCACGACTCCGAGCGCCTGGCCGGGGTGCTCGAGGAGGCGGGCTACGAGCACACGCCCGACGCCGACGGCGCCGACCTCGTCGTGTTCAACACCTGCGCGGTGCGCGAGAACGCCGACAACAAGCTCTACGGCCAGCTCGGCAACCTCGCGCCCGAGAAGGCCCGCCGGCCCGGGATGCAGATCGCTGTCGGTGGCTGCCTGGCGCAGAAGGACCGCGACACCGTGGTCCGCAAGGCCCCCTGGGTCGACGTCGTCTTCGGCACGCACAACACCGGGTCCCTGCCCGCCCTGCTCGAGCGGGCCCGCCACAACGGTGAGGCGCAGGTCGAGATCCTCGAGGCGCTCGAGACCTTCCCGTCGCACCTGCCGGCCCGCCGCGACTCCGCCTACGCGGGCTGGGTCTCGATCTCGGTGGGCTGCAACAACACCTGCACCTTCTGCATCGTGCCCTCGCTGCGCGGCAAGGAGGTCGACCGGCGGCCGGGCGAGATCCTCGCCGAGGTCGAGGCGCTGGTCGCCGAGGGCGTGCTCGAGGTGACGCTGCTCGGCCAGAACGTCAACGCCTACGGGGTCGGGTTCGAGGACCGCGCGACGGGACGGACGGCGTTCGCCGACCTGCTGCGTGCGTGCGGGGGGATCGAGGGCCTCGAGCGGGTGCGCTTCACCAGCCCGCACCCCCGCGACTTCACCTCCGACGTCATCACGGCGATGGCCGAGACCCCCAACGTCTGCCCCCAGCTGCACATGCCCCTGCAGTCCGGCTCGGACCGCGTGCTCAAGGCGATGCGCCGCTCCTACCGGGCGAAGCGCTACCTCGACATCGTCGCGGAGGTCCGCGAGGCGATGCAGGACGCGGCGCTGACCACCGACATCATCGTCGGCTTCCCGGGCGAGACCGAGGAGGACTTCGCCGAGACGCTGCGCGTGGTGGAGGAGTCGCGGTTCTCGCAGGCCTTCACGTTCCAGTACTCGCCGCGGCCCGGCACGCCCGCGGCGACGCTGCCCGACCAGGTGCCCAAGGCCGTCGTCCAGGAGCGCTACGACCGCCTCGTCGACCTCCAGGAGCGCATCTCCCTCGAGCTGCACCGCGAGCAGGTCGGCCGGGAGCTCGAGCTCGTCGTCTCGACCGGTGAGGGCCGCAAGGACGGGGTAACCCGCCGGATGAGCGGACGCGCCCGCGACGGGCGGCTCGTGCACTTCACCCCTGTCGGCCCCGCCGTCGAGGGAGCGGTGCGCCCCGGCGACGTCGTCACCGTGCGCGCCACCTACGGCGCGCCGCACCACATCGTCGCCGACGGCGACGTGCGCACCCACCGGCGCACGCGAGCCGGCGACGCCCACGCCGCCGGGCAGCGACCGACGACCCCGCGCACCACGGGTCTCGGTCTGCCGACGCTCGGGCCGCCGGCCGCTCCGGCCACGCCCGCCACCGGCTGCGGGACGGGTCCCGAGGAGCCGGGCTCCCCTATCGGCGTGCTCCTCTGATGCTGCGTCTCCCGGCCACCCTCACGGAGGTCTGACGGTGACCGATCCCCGCACCACCGATCCCCACAGCACCGATCCCCACACCGGCCGGCCCCGCACCGACGGCCCGCCGCCGCGGGACGCGCGGGTCGACTTCGGCGCCGGCGCCCTGGTCGCCGCCGTCGCCGTCCTCGTCCTGCTGCTCGCCGCGGTGCTGCCCTGGACCGGGCTCGGTGCCTCGGGCTGGGAGGTCGTGCTCGGCCGCCCGGGCGTCACCGTCCTGCCCCGGCTCTTCGGCACGCTCGCCGTGGTGTTCGGCGTGGTCGGCACCGCGGTCACGCTGCTGACCGCTCGCTGGCCGCTGGTCTTCGTGACCGCCGCCGGGTGCGCGATCACGTCGGTCACCGGCCTGTGGGCGATCTGGTCGCAGAACACCTCGGCCGGCACGGGCCCGGGCGGGGGGCTCTGGCTCGCCCTGCTGGCGATGATCGTGCTCGCCGGCCGCTGGGCGGGGTACGCCTTCTCGCGGCGGTAGCTCCCGACCGCGCCGGATCTACCGGGTCGCCTGCTCCGCGGCGGCCAGCCACTCGCGCCACTGCGCGGCCTGGCGCTCCGCCTCCTTCGCGCGGCGGAGGTCGCCCGCGGCGTGCGCCTTGGCCGCCTGCGCCTCGTACCCCTCGACGCGCGAGCGGAACTGTGCGACGCGGGCCTCGGTCTCGGGGTCGACCGCCTGCCAGCGGCGGTCGACCGCGGCGCGGACCCGGTCCTCGACCTCCTTGAGACGCCCGGCGAACTCACGGACCCGCTCCCGGGGCACCTTGCCGATCGCGTCCCACCGCTCCTGGACGTCGCGCAGCGCCGCGCGGGCGGCGTCGACGTCGGACAGGTCGATCCGCGCGGCCTCGGCGAGCAGCGCCTCCTTGGCCGTCGCGTTGCCGGTGAACTCGGCGTCGCGGGCGGAGAACGTCTCGGACCGGCGGGCGAAGAACCTGTCCTGGGCGCCGCGGAACCGCGCCCACAGCGCGTCGTCGGCGTCCTTGCTCGTGCGCCCGGCGGCCTTCCACTCCGCCATGAGCTCCTTGTAGCGCCCGGCGGTGGGGCCCCAGTCCTCGGAGTCGGTGAGCGCCTCCGCCTCGGCGACCAGCTCCTCCTTGCGGGCCTTCGCCGCGGTCCGCGCCCGGTCCAGCTCGGCGAAGTGCGCGCCGCGGCGGCGGGCGAAGGTCTCGCGGGCCCGGGAGAAGCGCTTCCAGAGCGCGTCGTCGGTGCGCCGGTCGATGCCCGTGACGGCCTTCCACTCGTCGACCATGGCCGCGAAACGATCGCCGGCGTGCTTCCAGCGCGTGGTCTCCTCGGCCAGCGCCTCGGCCTCGGCGATGAGCGCCTCCTTGCGGGCCACCGCGTCCTCGCGGGCCCCGGCCCGGGCCGCGCGCTCGATCTCGTCGGCCTGCTCCGCGGCGGCCACGACGGCGTCGAGCCGGGCGGCGAGCCCAGCGACGTCGCCGACCACCGCGGCGTCGGTGAGGCGCTCGCGCAGGGCGGTGGCGCTGCGCAGCGTCGCGCGCGCCTCGCCGCGACCGGAGGTCAGGCGGCGGACGAGCAGGTCGGCCTCGGTGCGCAGATCGTCGAAGCGCAGCGCGAAGTGGGCCAGGCCCTCCGTGGCGTCACCGGCCTGCCACGAACCGACCGCCCGCTCGGTCACGGCGCCGTCGGGGCCCTCGACCTGCAGCCAGACCGTGCCCTCGTCGTCCACGCGCCCCCACCGACCCGGGTCGGCCGCCGCCGCCGGCACGGACGGGAAGGTGGGCGGGGCACCGGCCGGAGTGGGGGCTGGGGAGGCCGGGGGCGTCACCGTGGGCGGGGCCGCGCCGCCGGGAGCCGCGGTGTCCACGGCGCCCCGAGCCTGCTCGTCGGTCATCTCCGGCCGACACCTCCCGCTCCTCGGCGTCCGGGCATTCAAGCAGGTCCGGAGGCCGCGCAGGAACTCCCTTCCCGGTCAGGTGGGGGGCTGCGGGTCCGGCGCCCCTCCGGAACCGCACGTCTGGGATCCTCGACCAGATGATCCGCCCGATCGCGCTGGTCGGCCCCACGGCGACCGGCAAGTCCGACCTCGCGCTGGATCTCGCCGCCGCCCTCGACCGCCGGGGGACCGGGGCGGAGGTCGTCAACGCCGACGCCATGCAGCTCTACCGCGGCATGGACGTCGGCACCGCGAAGCTGCCGCCCGTGGAGCGTCGCGGCGTGCCCCACCACCTGCTCGACGTCCTCGACGTCACCGACACCGCCACGGTCGCCGCCTACCAGCGCGACGCCCGCGCGGCCGTCGACGCGATCCGGGAGCGGGGCCGGGTCCCGCTGGTCGTGGGCGGGTCGGGTCTCTACGTCCAGGCGGTGCTCGACGACCTGCGCTTCCCGGGCACCGACCCCGCGGTGCGCGCGCGGCTCGACGCCGAGCTCGCGACGGTCGGGCCGGCGGCGATGCACGCCCGGCTCGCCGACCGCGACCCCGACGCCGCCCGCGGGATCCTCGCGAGCAACGGGCGCCGGATCGTCCGCGCCCTCGAGGTCGTCGAGCTCACCGGCCTCCCGTTCGCGGCGAGCCTGCCCCGCCCGGGCGCCCCCCGCCACGACGCCGTGCTCGTCGGGCTCGACCGCGACACCGCCGTCCTGGACGAGCGGATCGAGGTCCGCGTCGACGGGATGCTCGCGGCGGGGCTCGTCGACGAGGTCCGCACGCTGGCCGGACGCGGGCTGCGCGAGGGCGCCACCGCCTCGCGGGCCGTCGGCTACCGCGAGGTGCTCGAGCACCTCGACGGGACGATCGACCTCGACGAGGCCCGGCGCCGCACGATCGTCGCCACCCGGCGGCTCGTGCGGCGCCAGCGGTCCTGGTTCCGGCGCGACGGGCGGATCACCTGGCTCGACGCCGGCGAGGCGGACGCCGACGCCGTCCTGGCCCTCCACCGGGCCACCGGGAGCCACCCGTAGACCACGGGATACGTCGTCAGGTGCGGCTGAGGGCGTGGCGTCCGGACGCGCCGGGCAGGGCCACGTCGCGGTACTGGGGGCCGGTCGCGCCGCCGAGGGCCTCGACGTGCGGGGTGCCGTGCCACTGGACGACGAGCAGGTGCGGGCGCCCGGCGTCCCGGGTGTCGACCGTGTAGGACCCGTCGCCGCCGGAGACCGCCCGCCCGAGCTGCTGCCCGTCGACGTCCACGACCGTGAGGACCGCGCCCGGCGCCGGCTCCTCGCCCCGGCGGACGACACCGGCCAGGGTCGGGCGGTGCAGCGGGGCGGGCGCGGTGTCGGGGTCGTGCACGGCGGGCCCGGCCGCCGGCACCTCCTCGACGTCGATCGTGGTGCGCAGCGGGACCTCGCGCAGGAACAGCACCGCGACGAGGGCCACGAGCGCCAGCGGGGAGGCCGCGAGGAACACGGTGGCGATGGCGTCGCCGTAGGCGTTCTCGATCACGCCCCGGACCGGCCCGGGCAGGGTCGCGAGGTTCGGGATCTGGCCGGCGGAGCCGGTGGCCGAGGCGGGCAGGCCGAGGGCGCCGAGGCCCTGGCTGATCGAGGTCGTCACCTGGGTGCTCAGCAGCGCGCCGAGCGCGGCCACGCCGGCGGCACCGCCCAGCGAGCGGAAGAACGCGACGGTGGAGCTGGCTGCGCCCATCTCGCTCATGGCCACCTGGTTCTGCACGGCGAGCACGAGGTTCTGCTGGGTGGCGCCGACGCCGACGCCGACCATCGCCATGAACACCGCGAGCACCGGGTAGGACACCGTCGCGCTGACGAGGAGTCCCTCGCCGAGGAGCCCCACGGTGAGCAGGACGCCGCCGCCGACGAGGTAGGGCTTCCAGCGTCCGTAGCGGGTGATCAGCTGGCCGACGATCGTCGAGGCGAGGAACAGCCCGCCGATCATGGGCAGGGTCAGCAGGCCGGCCTCGGTGGCCGACGCGCCGCGGGCGAGCTGGAAGAACTGGCTGAGGTAGACCGTCGACCCGAACATCGCGACGCCGACGCACAGGCCGGCGACGGTGGCCAGCGCGACCGTCGGGTTGCGGAACAGGTGCAGCGGCACGATCGGCTCACGGACCCTCGACTCGACGACCACGGCGAGCACGAGGGCGAGGACGCCGCCGCCGACCCACGCCACCGACGCCCACGAACCCCACGCGAACTGCTTGCCGGCGAGCGAGGTCCACACGAGCAGGGCCGAGACGCCGGCGGCGATGAGGACCGCGCCGAGGTAGTCGATGTGCACCTCGCGCCGGACCGTCGGCACCGTCAGCGTGCGCTGCAGGACGACGAGGGCGACCACGGCGATCGGGACGGTGACGTAGAAGCACCAGCGCCAGCCGATGCTGTCGACGATGACGCCGCCGATGAGCGGGCCGCCGACCGTCGCCACGGCCATGATCGCGCCGAGGTAGCCGGAGTACCGGCCCCGCTCGCGCGGGGGGATGATCGCCGCGATCACGACCTGGGCCAGGGCCATGAGCCCGCCCATGCCGAGTCCCTGCAGGACGCGGAAGCCGATGAGCGCCTCGGTGTCCGTGGTGAGGCCGCAGAGCATCGAGCCGACGATGAAGATCGTGATGGCGATCTGGACGAGCAGCTTCTTCGAGAAGAGGTCGGCGAGCTTGCCCCAGATCGGCGTCGAGGCGGTCATCGCCAGCAGCGAGGCCGTGACCACCCACGTGTACTGCGCCTGCGACCCGCCGAGGTCCGCGAGGATCCGGGGGAGCGCGTTGGACACGATCGTCGAGGACAGGATCGCGACGAACAGGGCCATGAGCAGGCCCGACAGCGCCACGAGCACGTGACGGGTGCCCGGCGCGGCGGGGGCGGGGCTGGACACCGCGGACGGCGCCGTCGCGGGTGCGGACATGGGGGTCTCCGGAGGGGAGCGGGGGTGGTGGACGCGGCGCGGGGGGACGGGCCGCGTCAGGGCGCCCGGGAGGGGTGGCGCAGACCGCCCGCCAGCAGGTCGAGGGCGTCGTCGATGACGTCGCCGAGGTCGGCGTGCTCGTCGGAACCGAGCCAGCGGTCGGTCGCGACCCGGATGGCCGCCATCACCGCGGCGGCCGTCAGCGCGGGGTGGAGGTCGTCCGGGGCGAGGCCGGTGCGCTCGGCGAGCACGACCCGCAGGCTGTGCTCGATCTGGGCGTGGGCCGCGAGCTGGTGGGGCAGGAGCGCGGGGTTGGCGCGCACGAGCCGGACCTGGGCGACCCACTCCTTGGGCGGGGCGCTCTCGCCGAGCAGCTCGCGCATGACGGCCCGCAGCGACGCCATCACCGGCTCGTCGGCCGGGCGCGCGGCGAGGCGGTCGGCGAGTTCCCGGGCGTGCTCGACGCCGGCGGCGACGACCGCCTCCTCCTTGGAGGAGAAGTAGTTGAAGAACGTCCGCGGCGAGACCTCGGCGGCCTCGGCGATCTGCTCGACGGTGACGTCGGCGAGCCCGTGCCGGACCGCGAGGTCGAGCGCGGCCGTGCCGAGCCGGCGCCGCGTCCGGAGCTTCTTGCGCTCGCGCAGTCCCGTGGTCACGAGGACCACGCTACGCCGAACTTGCAGTCCGTGCAGATTTGCACAGCAGGATGTTCTGCACGTCACGCAAGAGCTGGGGGGTCGATAGTCTGGGGAGTGTGGAGTTCGTCAAAGGGCACGGCACCGAGAACGACTTCGTCGTCCTCCCCGACCCCGACGGCGCGATCGACCTGGACGCGGACGACGGCGCGCTGGTGCGCGCCCTCTGCCACCGCCGGCGGGGCATCGGCGCCGACGGGGTCCTGCGCGTCGCGCGCACCGACTCGCCGGCCGCGGCCGTGGCCGGGATCGACGCCGGCACGGCGACGTGGTTCATGGACTACCGCAACGGCGACGGCTCGCTCGCCGAGATGTGCGGCAACGGGGTGCGGGTGTTCGCGCGCCACCTCGTCGACGCGGGCCTCGTCGCGCCCGGAACCCACCCCGTCGCGACCCGCGCCGGCACCCGCTGGGTGACCGTCGACCACACCGGCCCCGTCACCGTCGACATGGGACCCGCCCTCATCGGGCCCGGGTCCTCGACCGTCGTCGACGGGGTGGAGCTCTCCGGCGTCGCGGTCGACGTCGGCAACCCGCACCTGGCCTGCGTGACGTCCACCGATCTCGACGCCCTCGACCTGGCCCGCCCGCCGCGGTTCGACACCTCGCTCTTCCCGCACGGCGTGAACGTCGAGGTGCTCACCCCGCTGACCCAGGGGGCGGTGCGCCTGCGGGTGCACGAGCGCGGTTCGGGCGAGACCCGATCGTGTGGCACCGGGACCGTCGCGGGGGCCGTCGCCGCCCTGCACGCAGCGGGTCGGGGCACCGGGGCGGTCACCGTCCACACCCCGGGCGGCACGCTCGTCGTCGGCGTCGACGGGGCCACCACGACCCTCACCGGTCCCGCCGAGCTCGTCGCTCACGGCACCTGGGGCGCCCCCGTTCCCGCGACGGCCTGAACGCGCGGTGGTTTTCGCGTTGCCGGTCGTGGAACCATGGGTCGCAACATGACAGAACCCGCACCGCAGGACCCCCGCGCATCGACGTCGCCCCTCGTCCGGGGCGCCCGTCGCGACCGCGCCAGCGACATCCGGCTCGACCCCCTGGCCCCGGACCCGGGCACCGACGGGTCTCCCGAGGAGCCCACCGGGGGTGCGCTCGACCTCGAGGAGCGCTCGTCCCTCCGGCGCGTCCCGGGGCTCACGGGGTCGTCCACCGAGCTCACCGACGTCACCGAGGTCGAGTACCGGCAGCTGCGCCTCGAGCGCGTCGTGCTCATCGGCGTGTGGACCGAGGGCACCTCGCGGGAGGCCGAGGCCTCGCTCGTGGAGCTGGCCCGCCTGGCCGAGACCGCGGGCTCCGAGGTCCTCGACGGCCTCATCCAGCGCCGCAAGAACCCCGACCCGGGCACGTTCGTGGGCTCCGGCAAGGTCGCCGAGCTCCGTGAGGCCGTGCAGGCCACCGGCGCCGACACCGTCATCGCCGACGGCGAGCTCTCGCCCGGGCAGCTGCGCCAGCTCGAGGAGAAGCTCAAGGTCAAGGTCGTCGACCGGACCGCGCTGATCCTCGACATCTTCGCCCAGCACGCCCGCTCCAAGGAGGGCAAGGCGCAGGTCGAGCTGGCCCAGCTGCGCTACTTCCTGCCCCGCCTGCGCGGCTGGGGCGAGTCGCTGTCCCGCCAGGGCGGCGGCGCCGGCGGTGGCGGCGGCGCGGGGGGTGGCGGCGTCGGCACCCGTGGTCCCGGTGAGACCAAGCTCGAGACCGACCGCCGGCGCATCCACCGCCGGATCTCCAAGCTGCGGCGCGAGATCGAGGACATGTCCACGGTCCGTGAGACCAAGCGCGGACGACGGCAGGCGCGCGCCGTGCCCGCCGTGGCCATCGCCGGCTACACCAACGCCGGCAAGTCCAGCCTGCTCAACGCGATCACGGACGCGGGCGTGCTGGTGGAGGACGCGCTGTTCGCGACCCTCGACCCCACCACCCGGCGCTGGGAGACCGCGGACGGCCGCGAGGTCACGCTCACCGACACCGTCGGCTTCGTGCGCCACCTGCCCCACCAGCTCGTCGACGCCTTCCGCTCGACGCTGGAGGAGGTCGGCGGGGCGGACCTGCTGCTGCACGTGGTCGACGGGTCCGATCCCTCGGCGCAGGACCAGATCGCGGCCGTGCGCGAGGTCATCGGGGAGCTGGAAGGCCCGAAGCCGGCCGAGCTGCTCGTGGTGAACAAGGTCGACGCCGCCGAGCCGATGGCGCTCGCGCAGCTGCGGGCGGCGCTGCCCGGCGCGGTGTTCGTCTCGGCGACCACCGGCGAGGGCCTCGACCGCCTGCGGGCCCGGCTCACCGAGGAGCTCCCGCACCCGGACGTCGAGCTCGAGGTGGTGCTGCCGTACACCGAGGGAGCGCTGGTCGCGCGGGCCCACGGTGAGGGGGAGGTGCTCGCCGAGCGCCACACCGCCGAGGGCACGGTGCTGCACGCGCGTGTCTCCGAGGAACTCGCGACGTCGATGCGGCGCTCGGCGGTCGACCCGGCGCACGTGCCCTGAGGCGGATCCTGCTCGTCCTGCTGATGGTGGCAGCGGGCCTCCTCGTGCCCGGGGTGGCGCTGGCGGAGCCCCAGGTCCGCTGCACGCTCGACGACGAGCGGCTGGCCGAGGCCTCCGGGCTCGTCGCCGAGCCCGGGGGTACCTCCGCGGTGGTGAACGACAGCGGCAACGCGAGCACCGTCTACGTGCTCGACGACCGCTGCGTCGTGGTCGGCGAGCGCGAGGTGCCCGAGAAGGGCCGCGACGTCGAGGACCTGGCCCGCGGCGCCGACGGCACCCTGTGGATCGCCGACATCGGGGACAACGGTCGGCGGCGCTCCTCGGTGGCCGTGCTGCGGCTGGCCCCCGACGGGGCGGAGACCGTCTCGCGGTTCGCCTACCCCGACGGCGCGCACGACGCCGAGTCCCTGCTGGTGCCCGGCGACGACCGCCCGGTGATCGTCACCAAGGATCTCAGCGGGCGTAGCGGGGTCTACGTCGCCGAGCAGGCCCCGGACGACTCCGAGGAGCCGCAGCCGCTGCGGCGGGCCGGCGAGGTCGTGGTGCCCGGCGAGGCGATCACCAGCGTGGGCTCGGGCACCTACACCGGCGGCGCGATCTCCGCCGACGGCCGGGTCGTCGCGCTGCGCACCTACACCGACGCCTGGCTCTACCCCGCGCCGGGCGGCACCGCGACCGCCGAGGACGTCGTCACCGCGCTGGCGTCGCCACCGGTGCGCGTGCCGCTGTCCGGCGAGGTCCAGGGGGAGGCGCTGGCCTTCGCCCCGGACGGGACGCTGCTCGCGACGGGGGAGACGCCGTCGGGCGAAAGGCCGGCACCCCTGCTCGCCGTGCCCGGCGCGACCACGCTGGCGACGGAGGGCACCCCGGCCACGTCGGTCGGCAGGCCGGTCCCGGAGCGCGCCGGCCTCCCGGAGCCGCTCACCACCATCGGCGTGGTCGTCGCGGTCGCCCTCGGGGTGTTCGCGCTCGTCGCCGTCGTGGCCGTGGTGCGCCGGCGCACGTCCCGGTAGCAGCGAACAGCCCGTTCGCTGCGTCTAGGCGCGCGAACTCCCCGTTCGCTCCTCCGGATCCGTGAGCGGGAGGGTCAGCAGCCCCGCGAGCAGCGGGCAGCCGAGCAGGACGGCGAGGGCGACGGTGGTGCCCGCGTGGTCGGCGAGGGCGCCGAGCGCGGGGGACGCGAGGCCGCCGGCGCTCACCGCGAGCCCCAGCGTCACCGACGCGGCGAGGCCCAGGTGGTGCGGCAGGTAGGCCTGCCCGAGCGTCGTGTGCACCGGGACGGGCACCCCGAGCGCGGCACCCAGCAGGCCGGTGGCGACGAGCGCGAGCACCGGCGACGGCGCCAGCAACGTCGCCGCCAGCAACGGGAGCGCGGCGACGTACGACCCGCGCAGCACCGCGGTGCGCCCGAAGCGCCTGGTCAGGGCGCTGCTCGTGATCGTCGCGACCGCGCCCGCCCCGGTGAAGATGCCGAGCGTGATCGCCGCCAGCCCGGGGGAGAGGTCGAACCGGATCGTCAGGTGCACCGCGAGGAAGGCGGACAGGCCGTAGAAGAGCACCGAGCGGGACACGACGACACCGGTCAGCCACCCGAAGCGCGGCCAGTCGTCGCGGCCCCTCGCCGACTCCGACGCCGCCGGGACCCGGCCCGGGTCGACCGGCCCCGGACGCCTCCGGGGCACGAGCGCCACCACGGCGGCGCCGACGGCCGGGAGGGCGAGCAGGGGCGTGGCACCCAACCCGAGGCCGCCGACCACCAGGCCGACCGCTGCCGGGCCGGCCGCGAACCCGGCGAGCCCGCCGACCGTGAACCAGCCCATCCCGCGGTCGCCGGTGCCCGTCGCGTGCACCGCGCGGGCGGCCTCGGGGTGGTAGGCCGCGGTCCCGAGCCCGGAGAGCAGCACGACCGCCCAGGTCGCGACGTAGGAGTCGACGACGCCGACGGCGGCGACGCCGCCCGCGGCCGTGAGCAGGCCCGCGACCCGCAGACCGGGCACGCGGAGCCGGTCGGCCAGCACGCCGAACAGCGGCTGGGCCACCGACGACAGCACCGTCGCGGCGAGCACGATGCCGCCCGCGCGGGTGAGGTCCCAGCCGCGGGTGGCGACGAGCGCGGGGAGCAGCGCGGGCACCGCTCCCTGGTACAGGTCGTCGACGCCGTGCTCGACGGCCAGTGCGAGCGCGCGGCGGCGCGCCGTCACCGGGCGCCCAGCAGCGTGCGCAGCTCCGCCTCGCAGGCGTCGAGGTAGGCGCGGGTTGCGGCGGCCGCGCGCTCGGGGTCGCGACGGGCGATGGCGTCGACCAGGGCGTCGTGGTCGTCGGCGGTGTCGACGCCGCTGCCGGGGTCGGCGCTCTGGTGGTGGAACGTCGCGTGCACCCCGTCGGCGAGGGCGTCGAAGAGGCGCACGAGCACCGGGTTCTGGGTCGCCGCGACCACGGCGCGGTGCAGCGCGAGGTCGGCGGCGGCCCACTCGCCGACGGCGCCGCAGGTCCGCGCGGCGCGCCGGTCGGCGACCGCGGCCTCGATCGCCGCGAGGTCGTCGTCGGTGCGCCGGAGGGCGGCCAGCCGCGCGGCCTCGATCTCGAGGCCGCGCCGGGCCTCGTAGACGTCGAGGGCCTCGCTGCGCTGCAGTCGGAGGTGCCAGGCGCCCGCGCCCGGATCGCCGACGAACGTGCCCCGCCCCTGGGCGACCTCGAGCACCCCGCGGTGGGCCAGTGCCTGCACCGCCTCGCGCACCGTGGAGCGACCGACGTCCAGCTCCACGGCCAGCTCGGTCACCGCCGGGAGACGGTGGCCGGGTGGCCACGCGCCGCTGCGGATCGACGCCGTGAGCGCGTCGATCACCTGGTCCACCAGCCCACCCCGTCGCACCGGACGCATGCTCACCTCTCAGTCATCAGATGACCTGAAGAGTACGTGCTGGTCCGGGACGACGCCCCAGGGTCCGCGGCAGCCGTAGGCTCGCGGGGTGCGGTACGACCTCCTCGACCTGCGGTTGTTCCGCGCCGTGGTCGCCGAGGGGTCGATCACCGCCGGCGGCGAGCGGCTGCACCTGAGCCTCCCGTCGGCCAGCGCGCGCATCCGGGCGCTGGAGCACCACGCCGGCGTCGCCCTGCTCGAGCGCGGGCGCCGCGGGGTCCGGCCCACGCCGGCCGGCATCGCCCTCGCCCGCCACGCCGGTGAGGTCCTCGACGACCTGGTCCGGCTCGAGGGCGCGGTCGCCGGGTACCGCCGGCCGGCCGGGACGCCGCTGGTCCTGCTGGCCGGCAGCTCCCCGATGCGCCGCCTCGTGCCGCGGGCGCTCGTCACGTTCCTCGTCGCGCACCCCGACGTCGACGTCGTGACCCGCGAGCGCCGCAGCGCCGACTCGGTCCGCGCTCTCGCCGACGGGGAGGCCGACCTGGGGGTGGTCATCGCCGACGCGCGCGACGCCCCTCCCCGCGCCGAGGACAGGCTCGCCGACGACTCGCTGGTGGTCGTGGGGCCGACCGACGGGGTCCTGGCGGGCCGCGACGCGATGACCTTCCCGGAGGTCGCCGAGCACCCACTCGTCGGGCTCGAACCGGACGCGCCCCTCACGCGCACGTTCGAGGCGAACCTCGGCGAGCACGCCCCGGTCGCCCGCTACCGCGGCCGGGCCGTCGACCTCGGGACCGTCGTCGACCTGGCCGAGGCCGGGGTCGGGCTCGCCGTCGTCCCGCGCCACGTCGTCGACCCCGCGCGGGCGCTCGCGGTGTGCGAGCTCGCGGAGCCGTTCGCCCGGCGGACGCTCGTCCTGCAGCGCGGCGCCCGCCCCGGCCCGGGCGTCGACGAGCTCGCCGAGCACCTGCGTCGGGCGGCGCAGCAGCCTCTGTCCCCGACGTAGGCAGGCCTCCGGGATCGCGCATGGTGCGGGATCGACGGCGGGACGACGCTCCAGGCATGTCGCGACACCCGGAACCGAGCCCGGTCGTCCTCGAGCCCGCCGTCCTCGCCGCCGTCCGCGGGGCGCTGCCGGCGCTGCTCGTGCCCGTGGTCCTCCTCAGCGGGCTGGTGGCGTCGCGCGGCGGCTCGGCCGAACGCTTCGGGGGGATCGGCGTGTGCGTCGTGGTGCTCCTCGTCGCTGCGGTGCTCGTGGCGGCGGGCGTCCGGCGAGGATGGCGGTCATGCCCGCATCGCGCGCCGGATCGCTCGTCTCCGGACCGGCCCACGGACCACTCCCCGCCCTGCTGCTCGTCATGACGGCGGCGACCGGGCTCGTCGACGCCGTGAGCGTGCTCGGTCTCGGCCGCGTCTTCGTCGCCAACATGACCGGCAACATCGTCTTCCTGGGCTTCGCGGTGGCCGGGGCACCCGGCTTCGCCTTGGCGGCGTCGCTCGCCGCGCTCGGCGGGTTCCTGGTCGGGGCCCTGGCCGGCGGTGCGCTCGCCACGTCCCGGGCGCACCGTCGGGGTCATCTGCTGCGCGACGCGGCGCTGATCGAGACGGTGCTCCTGCTCGTCTCGGTCGGCCTGCTCGTCGGCGTGAGCGGGACGCCGTCCAGCGGGCTCGCGTCGGCGGTCGCGGCGCTCGCCGCCATCGCCCTCGGGCTGCAGAACTCCGCCGTCCGCCGCCTCGGTGTCCCCGACCTGACGACGACGGTGCTCACGATGACCCTCACCGGGATCGCCGCGGACGTGCGCACCTCGGGGCGAGCGGTGGTCACCCGGCGGGTGCTCTCGGTCGCGATGATGTTCGGCGGCGCACTGATCGGTGCCGTCCTCGTCCTGAACGCCGGGCTCGCCTGGGCGCTCCTGCCGGCCCCGGTGGTCCTCCTGGCGATCGTCCTCGTGCTCGCCGTGGTGGTCCGCCGGCCCGCGCCCTGGCAGGAGGGCGCCGCGGGCTGACACGGCTCAAAGGCGGCGGTCAGGGGCGGCGGTCAGAGGCGGCGCAGGACCGCCACGACCTTGCCGAGCACCGTGGCGTCCTCGCCCGGGATCGGCTCGAAGTTCACGTTGTGGGGCATCAGCCAGACCCGGCCGTCCCTGCGCTTGAACGTCTTGACCGTCGCCTCGCCGTCGATCATCGCGGCCACGATCTCGCCGTTGTCGGCGACGGGCTGCTGTCGGACGACCACCCAGTCGCCGTCGGTGATCGCGGCGTCGACCATCGAGTCGCCGGCGACGCGCAGGAGGAACAGCGACCCCTCGCCGACCAGCTCGCGTGGCAGGGGGAACACGTCCTCGACGGCCTGCTCGGCGAGGATCGGCCCACCGGCGGCGATGCGGCCGACGACGGGCACGAACGTCGGGGCGGGCCGGTCCGCGCGGATCTCCTCGGTGTGGTCGGCCGTGTCCGCGCCCTCGAGCTCCTCCGGCAGGCGCACGTCGAGCGCACGCGGGCGGTTGGGGTCGCGACGCAGGTAGCCCTTCTTCTCCAGCGTGCGCATCTGGTGCGCGACCGACGAGGTGGACGTCAGCCCGACCGCGTCGCCGATCTCGCGCACGCTCGGCGGGTAGCCCTGGCGCTCGACGTGGTCGCGGATGACCTCGAGGACCTTGCGCTGCCGCGGCGTCAGGCCGGGCGACGCGTCGGCGTCGGCGGGCTCGGGGAACGGGTGCACCCGCGCGGGGACGACGGCGTCGGCCGTGGCCCCCGACTCCTCGGGCCCGCGTGGGCCCTGGGGCGTACGTGCCATGACCGTGTCCTTTCCGATGTCGTGTCCGGCGTCGAAGGGACGCCGCGCCCGCGTGGCGGGGTTGCGCTGCGAAGTTAGCGCCGAGGACCGACGGGATCAAACACGTGTTCGAACGACACGCCGGGCGATCCGTCGACGTTGTCGGGGGTCGATGCTAGACATCGCACACGCGTTCGATCGAACGCGTGTGCGAGGCGAGGAGGTCGACATGTCCGTGGGGACCACCGGTGCGCGGGACCGTTGCGACGTCGAGGTGTCGGGTCGGGGGACGGGGTCCGCGGGGCCCGCCGGGCCCATGGGCCGGTCCGCGGCGCGCCCGCAGCCCGCGGGGACGCGCCCGGCGCGCCCCGAGGACGCCCGGGGCCCGGTGCGCCCGGCCGGTCGGCGCGGCCCGGCCGTGCTGCCGCCCGCCCGCCCGCGGGTCGCCGGTGGCGGCGCCACGCCCGCCCGTGCCGCCCGTCCGGTCGAGGCCCTGGTCGCCTCGGCGGTGCTGCGGCGCCGACGGATCGTGGCCGTCGCGGTCCTCGGTGTCGTGCTGGGGGTGCTGCTCGGCGTGCTCGTCGGGTTCGTGGTGCCGCTCGCCGGGGCCGCCGCTCCCGCCCCGTCCGGCACCACGGTCACGGTCGTCGGCTCCGGCGAGTCGCTGTCCGACGTCGCGGGCCGCGTCGCGCCCGGGTCCGACGCGGACGCGGTCGCCGGCCGGATCCGCGAGCTCAACGAGCTCGACGGTTCCGCCCTCACGCCCGGGCGCCCCCTCGTCGTGCCGGCCGCCGCGGCCGCGGGGTGAGGCCGGTCGCCGCCGGGGCTCCGTGCGCCCGGCGACCTGCGGCGGCGTGCCACGCCGCCCTCCGGTGGGCGCGGACGTCCGCGTGATCAGGCCGTCCTCGCGGTCGTCGTCGGTGTCTCCGACGGCCGTCAGCGCGGCCTGATCGCACGGCGACCGGACACGTCCGGGGGGCGCCGCACGCCGTCATCACCCACTCGGGCACCGGCCGTCCCGCCTCCGCCCGCCCGTCCGGGCCCGACGTCCGCTCGGCGCCCGGGCCCGCGTGGGCGGGCCGGGGAGTTGCGTGGCGCGTCCGCGCGTCGCTACCGTCCCACCCCAACATCTAGTGGTTACACTGGTGTAGTTAGTCCACAGCTTGTGCACACGGTGATCAGACGCTCCACAGGGTCATCCACCGCACGACGGTGGTCGATCCACGGGTGAGGGCCTTCGATCCACGGATCGGGACCGGTGATCCCCAGCTCCGTCCCCAGGGACGGGGTGGGGGCCGGGTCCCGGTGCGGGGGTTGGGGACAACTCCGCCGGTGGCCGCGCGACGAGGGAGGGGGGTGTCGGCATGCGGTGTCCGTTCTGCCGGAACACCGATTCCCGCGTCGTCGACTCGCGTGAGGCGGACGAGGGTCAGGCGATCCGGCGCCGCCGGTCGTGCTCGTCGTGCGGCAAGCGCTTCACCACCGTCGAGGAGCCGGTGCTCGCGGTCGTCAAGCGCAGCGGGGTCACCGAGCCCTTCAGCCGGGACAAGGTCGTGCGCGGCGTGGCCCGCGCCTGCCAGGGGCGCCCGGTCGACACCGACGCCCTCGCGCAGCTGGCGCACCGGGTCGAGGAGTCGGTCCGCGCGTCGGGTACCGCGGAGGTGCCCAGCCAGGAGGTCGGCATGGCGATCCTGGGGCCGTTGCGCGAGCTCGACGAGGTGGCCTACCTGCGGTTCGCCAGCGTCTACCGGAACTTCTCGTCGGCGGCCGACTTCGAGGCCGAGATCGCGGACCTGCGCGCCACGCGGGCCGGCGGTGTCGGGGGTCGGGGCGACACTGCGGGGACGACGGGGGACACAGCCGGGACACCGGCCGGAGCACGGGCCGAGGACTAGCGGTCGCAAGAACAGGGACGGGTCGGAGCGTGGGGAAGCGCCGCCGGAACGTCGGGGAACGAACAGAGGGATGACATCGATGACCGAGACCGTCGGCACCACGTCCGAGGAGTCGGGCACAGCTGCGCCCCGGCGCGGCCTGACGATCGAGCGTGTCCACACCACCGCGGGGGTCCACCCCTACGACGACGTGGTCTGGGAACGCCGTGACGTGGTGATGACGAACTGGCGCGACGGCTCGGTCAACTTCGAGCAGCGCGGCGTCGAGTTCCCGCAGTCCTGGTCGCTCAACGCGGTCAACATCGTCACCAGCAAGTACTTCCGCGGCGCGCTGGGCACCGAGGCGCGCGAGTCGAGCCTGCGCCAGCTCATCGACCGCGTGGTGGGCACCTACACCGAGGCCGGCACGCGGCACGGGTACTTCGCCACCCCCGCCGACGCCGAGGTGTTCTCCCACGAGCTCACCTGGATGCTGCTGCACCAGTACTTCAGCTTCAACTCGCCGGTGTGGTTCAACGTCGGCACCAGCTCGCCGCAGCAGGTCAGCGCCTGCTTCATCCTCTCGGTCGACGACACCATGGAGTCGATCCTCAACTGGTACCGCGAGGAGGGGCTGATCTTCAAGGGCGGCTCCGGCGCCGGCCTGAACCTCTCGCGCATCCGGTCGTCGAAGGAGCTGCTCTCCTCGGGCGGCACCGCGTCGGGCCCGGTCTCGTTCATGCGGGGTGCCGACGCGTCCGCCGGCACCATCAAGTCCGGCGGCGCCACCCGCCGCGCGGCGAAGATGGTCGTCCTCGACGTCGACCACCCCGACGTCGCCGAGTTCGTCGCCACCAAGCGCGACGAGGAGCGCAAGATCCGCGTGCTGCGCGACGCCGGGTTCGACATGGACCTCGGCGGGTCCGACATCGCCTCGGTGCAGTACCAGAACGCGAACAACTCGGTGCGCGTCTCCGACGAGTTCATGCGCGCGGTGCAGTCCGGCTCGGAGTTCGGCCTGCGGGCGCGGATGACCAACGAGGTGATCGACACCGTCGACGCCACGCAGCTGTTCCGCAGCATGGCCGAGGCCGCGTGGGAGTGCGCCGACCCGGGCCTGCAGTACGACGACACGATCAACGACTGGCACACCTCGCCGGAGTCGGGGCGCATCACCGCGTCCAACCCGTGCTCGGAGTACCTGCACCTGGACAACTCCAGCTGCAACCTCGCGTCGCTGAACCTCATGAAGTTCCTCGGCGACGACAACGCGTTCCGCGTGGACGACTTCGTGCGCTCGGTCGAGCTGGTCATCACGGCGATGGACATCTCGATCTGCTTCGCCGACTTCCCGACGGAGGCGATCGGCGACACCACGCGCGCGTTCCGCCAGCTGGGCATCGGCTACGCCAACCTCGGTGCGCTGCTGATGGCCACCGGCCGGGCCTACGACTCCGAGGGCGGCCGCGCGCTCGCGGCGTCGATCACCTCGCTGATGACCGGCGCCGCCTACCGGCGCTCGGCCGAGCTCGCCGGCGCGGTCGGCCCCTACGAGGGCTACGCCCGCAACGCCGACGCCCACCGCCGGGTCATGCGCAAGCACGCCGCGGCCAACGACGCGATCCGCACGGTGCACCGCGAGGACGCCCGCGTCCGCGACGCGGCCACCCGCGAGTGGCAGCACGGCCTCGAGGTCGGGGCGCGCGACGGCTGGCGCAACGCCCAGGCCAGCGTGCTCGCCCCCACCGGCACCATCGGCTTCATGATGGACTGCGACACCACCGGGGTGGAGCCGGACTTCTCGCTGGTCAAGTTCAAGAAGCTGGTCGGCGGCGGCTCGATGCAGATCGTCAACCAGACCATCCCGCGCGCGCTCGACCTCCTGGGCTACCAGCCCGAGCAGAGCGAGGCGATCGTCGAGTACATCGCCGAGCACGGCCACGTCATCGACGCCCCGGGCCTGCGCCCCGAGCACTACGAGGTGTTCGACTGCGCGATGGGCACGCGCTCGATCGCCCCGATGGGCCACGTGCGGATGATGGCCGCGGTCCAGCCGTTCATCTCCGGCGCGATCTCCAAGACCGTCAACATGCCCGAGCAGGCGACGGTGGCGGACATCGAGGAGATCTACTTCGAGTCCTGGAAGCTGGGGCTCAAGGCGCTCGCGATCTACCGCGACAACTGCAAGGTCGGCCAGCCGCTGTCGACGGGCAAGACGAGCGGCAGCACCACGGAGGCGACCACCGGCAAGGAGGTGGCGGCCGCCGACCACCGGCCGGTCCGCCGGCGGCTGCCCAAGAAGCGGCCGAGCCAGACGGTGTCGTTCACCGTCGCCGGTGCCGAGGGATACATGACCGCCGGCAGCTACCCCGACGACGGCCTCGGCGAGATCTTCGTCAAGATGTCCAAGCAGGGCTCGACGCTGGCCGGCGTCATGGACGCGTTCTCCATGGCCATCTCGATCGCGCTGCAGTACGGCGTCCCGCTGGAGACCTACGTCTCCAAGTTCGTCAACATGCGCTTCGAGCCGGCGGGCATGACCGACGACCCGGACGTCCGCATCGCCACCAGCGTCGTCGACTACCTGTTCCGCCGCGTCGCGCTCGACCACCTGCCCTACGAGAAGCGCGCCCAGCTGGGCATCTTCTCGGCGGACGAGCGCTCGGCCCAGGTCGCGGCCACCGATTACGGCACCGGCGCCCCCGCGGCCCCGGCGGCGGACCCGGTGGACGTCGAGTCGCTGCGCACGTCGCTGGACATCTCGACGGAGAAGCCCGAGGCCCCGGACCGCCGCCGGGCCGACGTCTCCGTCGGCAGCTCCACCGAGCTGCTCGAGCTGCAGCAGGGCAAGGCGGCCGACGCGCCGCTCTGCCTCACCTGCGGCACGAAGATGCGGCCCGCCGGCTCCTGCTACGTCTGCGAGGGCTGCGGCTCCACCAGCGGCTGCAGCTAGACCGTCCGCTCCCCGGCCCCGCCAGGGGCGCCCGGCCGCACGGCTGCCGGGCGCCCCTCGCGGCGGGGTACGTTCGCCGCGTGTCCCGTGATCACGAGGGTGAGCAGGCGAACAAGGACCGGGTCGCGGCGGCGTTCGAGGCCTGGGCGGCAGGGACGGGAGGCCCGTTCGACCTCCTCGCCGACGACGCCACCTGGACGATCGTGGGCAACAGCCCGGTCTCGCGGACCTACGGCAGCAAGGCCGAGTTCATCGGGACGGTGATCGAGCCGTTCAACGCCCGCATGTCCGAGCCCCTCGTGCCGTCCGTGCGCCACCTGTTCGCCGACGGCGACTGGACGATCGTCCTGTTCGACGCGCAGGCCACGCGGCGCGACGGCGCGCCCTACCGGAACACCTACACCTGGTACCTGCGCTTCGGGGCCGACGGCGCGGTGGCCGAGGTGATCGCCTTCTTCGACACCATCGAGTTCACCGACCTCTGGCAGCAGGTCGACCCCGCCTGACCAGGCGAGGGGTGCAGCGAGGGACGCCCCGCGTGCCTCCCACGCAGCGAGGGCGACCCTCGCTCCCGGACTCGCGAGATCAGCCGGCGGGCACCACGGTCGCCGAGAGGGCGCGGTGATCGGAGAGCGGCGGGTGGTGGACGGACGGGGCGGAGGCGACGACGCCCCGGCCGAGCAGGTGGTCGATCTGGCGGCGGGGGGCGTCGGCGGGGAAGGTCCGCCCGGTCACCAGGCCCTGCAGCCCGCTGGAGAAGCGGGCGCGCCGGGGGCCGAGGTTGAGGTCCCCGGTGACCACGACCGGCCCGGCGCCGCGCAGGGCACGGGCCAGGTGCCGCAGCTGGACGAGGTTCCAGCCCGGGATGAAGGTGAGGTGCGTGGTCACGACGGTGACCGGGCCGTGCGGCCCCTCGATGCGGGCGGCGACCGCGGTCCGCGGCTCGTCGCGCACCCACACGAGCTCCCGCGGGTGACCGAGGAGCAGCGGGACCCGTCGGGGCAGGCGCGGCAGGGGCAGGACCCGCCACTCGGTCACCGGCAGCCGCGAGAGCAGCGCGATCCCGTACGCCGGGGTCTCGCCGGGATCGGTGACCGGCGACGGCTCCCAGTCGCCGGGCACCCCCAGCAGGGTGGAGGCGAAGCGGTGCTCGACGGCGCCCATCGCCTCCGCGGCCACGGCGGTGAGGTCGGCGCCGCCCGACCGCGGCTGGGCACGGTCGACCTCCTGGAGCCCGAGCACGTCGACGTCGAGTTCCTTCACCGCCTCGGCGTAGCCGTCGACGTCGGCCGGCCCGGTGGGCGTGGCGGCGCCGTGCAGCACGTTCCAGGTCCCCAGTCGCACGGGCCCAGGGTGCCCGCCCGGGTTCGTCGCCGATCAGCTCGGGTAACGAAACCGGGGTGAGCGCACCCCACGAGCCCGAGCACCCACCCGCCGGTGCCGGGCGGCGCGAGGCGCTCAAGCGCGTCGCGGTCGCCCTGCGCGGCGGCGGTGTGGGCTTCGCGCTGGCGGGCGGCTACGCGGGGTGGGCCCTCGGCGGGCCGGAGCCGGAGAAGGACGTCGACTTCGTCGTCGTCGAGGCCGAGGCAGAGAAGGCGGCGACGGTGCTGGCCGAGGCCGGGCTCGACGTGCACCATCCGCCCGAGGACTGGCTGTTCAAGGTCCACAGCGACGGCGCCCTGGTCGACATCCTCTTCCGCCTCGCCGGCGAGAGCGTCGACCAGGAGCTGCTCGGGCGGGCGACCGAGCAGGAGGTGCTCTCGGTGGCCATGCCCGTCGTCAGTGCCACCGACCTGATCATCGGCAAGCTCGCGGCGCTCAACGAGCACGCCTGCGACCTGGCCAAGGTGCTCCCCACCGCACGCGCCCTGCGCGAGAAGATCGACTGGGAGCGCGCCGAGGTCGCGACGGCGTGGAACGACATCGCCGTGGCCTGCCTGTTCCTCCTGCGTCGGATCGGGGTGGCTCCTGATGGGCTCCGCCCTCGTGAGTGATCCGGGTCGCCGGGACGACCCGGATCATTCACGTGGGCGCAGCCCATAGAGGATGAGCGCGTGTCCGACCTGCGCCGGGTCACCGCCACCCGGTACGTGACCCCGCTGCGCGAGGGCGGGTCGCTGCCCGGGCTGGTGGAGGCCGACGACCTCGGCACCTACGTCGCGAAGTTCACCGGGGCGGGCCAGGGCCCGAAGGCGCTCGTCGCCGAGGTCGTGGCCGGCGAGATCGCGCGGCGCCTCGGGCTGCGGGTGCCGGAGCTCGTCGTCCTCGACGTCGACCCCGTGATCGCCCGCGCGGAGCCGGACTGGGAGGTCCAGGAGCTGCTCGCCCGCAGCGGCGGCCCCAACCTCGGCATGGACTTCCTCCCCGGTGCCCTCGGGTTCGACCCGGTCGCGCACCGCGTCGACCCGCTCGAGGCGTCGCGGGTGCTCTGGTTCGACGCGTTCGTCGAGAACGTCGACCGCTCCTGGCGCAACCCCAACCTGCTGCGCTGGCACCGCGAGATGTGGCTGATCGACCACGGGGCCTGCCTGTACTTCCACCACTCCTGGGCACGGGCTGCGTCGGTCGTCGCTCGCCCCTACGACCTGGCGGACCACGTCCTCGCCCCGGCCGCGACGGCCCGCGCCGAGGCCGACGCCGAGCTGTCGGGGCGCGTCGACGAGGCGATGCTCACCGACGCGGCCGCCCTCATCCCCGAGGAGTGGCTGGACGACGTGGCGCCCGAGGACTACGTCGAGCACCTGCTCGCCCGCCTCGCCGCCCGTGAGGCGTGGGTGCCGCGATGAGCCGGGAGACGGAGCGCGACACCTTCGAGTACGCCCTGCTGCGCGTGGTGCCCGACATCGAGCGCGGCGAGCTGGTCAACGTCGGCGTGCTGCTCTACTGCCGGCACCGCGAGCACCTCGCCGTCCGGACCCACCTCGACGCCGACCGCCTGCGCGCCCTCGCCCCGTCGGCCGACCTCGAGGCGGTGCGCGACGCGGTGGCCGCCTGGGAGGGCGCGGTGCGCGGCGAGGGTCCGGCCGGCGTGCTGTCGGCGGGGGAGCGCTTCCGCTGGTTGATCGCCCCGCGCAGCACCGTCCTGCAACCGGGTCCGGTGCACACGGGGCTGACCTCGGACCCGGACGCGGAGATCGAACGCCTGCTCGCCCGGCTGGTCCGCGCGCCGTCCTGAATCGCTCCGTTGTTTCCCTCGGTGCCCCGAGGGGGGAGTCCTCCCGCCGATCGGTCCTGCGCCGCCGTGACGGGAACGGTGGCGCGACCGACCGCGACGGAGGAGGACACGGTGGCGGACGAGGTCCGGTGGCTGGAGACGGTGGGATCCGGGGACGTCGAGGAGGTCGGGGGCAAGAACGCCTCGCTCGGTGAGCTCATCGGCAACCTCGCCGAGGTGGGCATCCGGGTGCCCGGCGGGTTCGCGACGACGGCGTCGGCCTACCGCTCGTTCCTCCAGGTCAACGGCCTCGACGAGCAGATCGCGACCGTGCTCGGTGAGCTCGCGGACGGGAAGCGGGAGCTCGCGGACGCGGGGGCGGCGATCCGCGGGCTCTTCGACACCGCCGAGTTCCCCGAAGCCACGGCCGAGGCGATCCGGTCGGCGTACGCCGAGCTGGGCGAGCGCTACGAGACCGACGACGTCGACGTGGCCGTGCGCTCGAGCGCCACCGCCGAGGACCTGCCCGACGCCAGCTTCGCCGGCCAGCAGGACACCTACCTCAACATCACCGGGGCGGACGCGCTGCTCGCGGCCTGCAAGGACTGCTACGCGTCGCTGTTCACCGACCGCGCCATCAGCTACCGCGTCGAGCAGGGCTTCGAGCACACCGACGTCGCGCTCTCGATCGGCGTGCAGAAGATGGTGCGCTCCGACCTCGGGTCCGCCGGCGTCATGTTCACCATCGACTCCGACACCGGCTTCCCCGACACCGCGATCATCAACGGCGCCTGGGGCCTCGGCGAGAACGTCGTCGGCGGCGAGGTCACCCCGGACCAGTGGACGGTCTACAAGCCGTTCCTCGACCGGGAGGAGCTGACGCCGATCCTGGCCCGGACCGTCGGGGCGAAGGAGCGCAAGCTCGTCTACACGGACTCGGGCGACGAGCCGACCACCAACGTCGACACCGACGACGAGGAGCGCCGCGCGCTCGTCCTCGACGACGACGAGGTGCTCACGCTGGCCCGCTGGGGCGTGACGATCGAGCAGCACTACGGGCGACCCATGGATGTCGAGTGGGCCGAGGACGGGCGCACCGGCGAGCTGTTCGTCGTCCAGGCCCGCCCCGAGACCGTGCAGTCGCGCGCCGGCGCCGGGACGCTCTCGACGTTCCACCTCGACGAGACCGGCGAGGTGCTCGTCTCCGGGCTCGCGATCGGCCAGGCGATCGCCGCGGGCGAGGTCCAGGTGATCGCGTCGGCCGACGACGTCGACTCGTTCGAGGACGGCAAGGTGCTGGTCACCGAGATGACCGACCCGGACTGGGTGCCGATCATGAGGCGCGCCGCCGGGATCGTCACCGACCGCGGTGGCCGCACCTCGCACGCCGCCATCGTCAGCCGCGAGCTCGGGGTGCCCGCCGTCGTCGGCACCCAGGACGCCACCGAGCGGCTCGCCGCGGGCCGCGAGGTCACGCTGTCGTGCGTCGAGGGCGACGAGGGGCACGTCTACGACGGGATCCTCGCGTTCTCCGAGCGCGAGCTGGACCTCGAGTCGGTGCCCGGGACGAGCACGCGCGTGATGATGAACATCGGCAGCCCCGCGGCGGCGATGCAGTGGTGGCGCCTGCCGGCGCACGGCATCGGGCTCGCGCGCATGGAGTACCTGGTCAACAACGTCATCCAGGCCCACCCGCTGGCCCTGCTGCACCTCGACGACGTGGAGGACGACGACGCGCGGCAGCAGATCGAGGAGCTGACCGCGGGCTGGCCGGACAAGGCCGAGTACTTCGTCGACCACCTCGCCCGCGGGATCGCGACGATCGCCGCGTCGCAGTACCCCGAGCCGGTGGTCGTGCGCCTCTCGGACTTCAAGACCAACGAGTACGCGGGGCTCCTCGGCGGCAGGCAGTTCGAGCCCGAGGAGGAGAACCCGATGCTCGGGTGGCGCGGGGCGTCGCGCTACTACAGCGACGACTACAAGGAGGCGTTCGCGCTGGAATGCCGCGCCCTGGACCGCGTGCGCACGTCCATGGGCTTCTCCAACGTCATCGTCATGGTCCCGTTCTGCCGCACGCCGGAGGAGGCCGACCGCGTCCTGGAGACGATGGCGGAGTTCGGGCTCGAGCGGGGCCGCGACGACCTGCAGGTGTACGTCATGGCGGAGATCCCGTCGAACATCCTGCAGGCCGACGAGTTCGCCGACCGCTTCGACGGCTTCTCGATCGGCTCGAACGACCTCACCCAGCTCACCCTGGGGATCGGCCGCGACGACGACCGGCTCACGCACCTGTTCGACGAGCGCAGCCCCGCGGTGAAGAAGATGATCACGATGCTGATCGAGGCCGCCCACGCCAAGGACCGCTACGTCGGCATCTGCGGTCAGGGTCCGAGCGACCACCCCGACCTCGCCGAGTTCCTCGTCGAGCAGGGCATCGACTCCATGTCGCTCAACCCCGACAGCGTCCTGACGGTGATCGAGCGCGTCGCGGAGGCGGAGTCGCGGCGCGACGGCTGACCGAGAGATGTCAGCGCCACGCACTCGGGTGCGGGAACGTGGATCGCATGCTCAAGGTGGTGGCGGCGCTGCTCGTCGCTCTGGCCACCGCGACGGGGTGCAGCGGGGCGCCCGCCGTCCAGGTCGCCCCGCAACCCTGCTCGCCCGCCGTCGCCATCACCGGTTTCTCCGACGCCCTCGACGGCGCCACGTACGGCGCACGGCGGACCTACCCGCTCCTCGGGCTGTCGGGGCTGGCGGTCGACCGGGACGGGTCGCTGCTCGCCCTGGGCGACCGCTCGGTGCTGTTCACACTCGACCCGCGGTCCCGGGAGCCGCGCGCCGCGACGCCACTGGCGGACGGGGCGGGCGAGGCCCTCGACGCCGAGGCCCTCGCCGTCGACGCCGACGGCACGCGTCTCGTCGCGTCGGAGGCCCCGCCGGCGGTCCTCCGGTTCGACACCGACGGCCGGCTGGTCGGCCGCCTCGACGTGCCCCCGGACCTCGCCGCCCGGGCCGCGCGCAACGACGCCCTCGAGGGCGTCGCCGTCCTCGCCCCCGAGCGGGTCGTCGCCGCGATGGAGGGCCCGCTCGCCGGGGACGACCCGGGCGTGCGCCGGTTCCCGACCTGGACGAGCGGTGCGCCCGGCCCCACGTACTCCTACCGGCCCGACCCCGGCCTCGACGTCGCGGAGCTCGCGGCCACCGGCGACGGCCGGCTGCTCGTCGTCGAACGGGCCTTCACCCGGGGCGTCGGCAACACCGTGCACCTCGTCCTGGCCGACCCGCGCGGTGACACCCTCGTCCGGACGCCGCTCGCCGACCTCGGCGCCTGCCCGGACCTCGGGGCCACGTCACAGCAGGTGCAGGCGAACCCGCTGCTCGACAACATCGAGGGGATGACGGTGCTCGGGCGCACGCCGGACGGGGCCCTGCGGGTGCTTCTGGTCAGCGACGACAACCAGAACGCCGAGCAGACGACCCGGCTCTACGACCTCGAGGTTCGCCTGCCGCCGGCGTGATCTCCGGAACCCGCCCGTGCGCGTCGGCGCCATGCGGTGGAAGGTGTCGCCGTGACCGAAGACGCTCACCCCGGCCCCATCCGCGCCCTCGTCCTCGGGGGAGGGGGACTCGCCGGCATCGCCTGGGAGGTGGGCGTCCTCGTCGGCCTCGCCGAGGGCGGCGTCGACCTGTCGCTGGCCGACCGCGTCGTCGGCACCTCGGCCGGCTCCGTCGTCGGGACCCTGCTGACCACGGGCGTGGACCTCGCCGCCGTGCACGAGGAGCACCTCGCCGGTGCGGCGTCCGACAGCTCCGGCCCGCCCGCGACGCTGGACATGGAGGCGCTCGGGGCCCAGCTCGCCGCCGCGATGGACGGCGCCCGCGACGCGGGGGTGATGCGGGCGCGCCTCGGCGCCTGGGCGCTCGCGGCGGACACCCCGCCCGAGTCCGAGCGGCGCGCGATCATCGAGGCCCGCCTGCCGGTGAAGGAATGGCCCCGGACGGACCTGCGGATCTCCGCGGTCGACGCGGAGACCGGGGAGCTGGCGGTGTTCACCCGCGACGCCCGCGTCGAGCTGGTCGACACCGTGGCGGCGAGCTGCGCCGTGCCCGGCATCTGGCCGCCGATGACGGCGGCGAAGCGGCGCTACATCGACGGGGGTGTCGCGTCGGTCGTGCACGTGGCCCGTGCCGACGACGACGGCTTCGAGATCCAGGGGGCGGCCGACCGCGTGCTCGTCGTCGCCCCGCTCGACCCGCCGGCGGGCGGGCCGTTCCGCTCGGTGACCCAGGAGATCGAGCAGCGGCAGGAGAGCCACCCGGACACCCGGGCGCTCGCGATCCTCGCCGACGAGACCTCCCTCGCGGCGTTCGGCACCAACGTCCTCGATCCGTCGACCATGCCGGCCTCGGCGCGGGCGGGACGGGCACAGGGCCAGGCGTGGGCCGACGAGGTCGCCCGGCTCTGGTCGTGAGCACGCCCGTCGCCACCGCGACGACGGCGCGGCGCGGCGGCGCCTTCGCCGCGTTCGCCGTCCTCCTGCTCGCGGCCAACCTCCGTCCCCCCGTCGTCGGGGTCGCGCCGCTGGTCGACCAGGCGCGCGACGACCTCGGCGTCTCGAGCGGCGTCGCCGGGCTGCTGACCAGCCTCCCGGTCCTCTGCTTCGGTCTGCTCGCGCCGATCGCGCCGCGCCTCGCACGTCGCTGGGGACTCGAGCGCCTGATGGTGGCGGCGCTGCTCGTGCTCACCGCGGGCATCGCGCTGCGCCTGGTGGACGCGCTGGCGGTCATCCTCGTCGGGAGCGTGCTGGTCGGGACCGCCATCGCGGTGGGCAACGTGTCGTTGCCGACGCTGGTCAAGCGCGACTTCCCGCACCGCACCGGCGCGATGACCGGTGCCTACTCGATGGTGCTCACCGGTGGCGGGGCGCTCGCCGCCGCCGTCACCGTGCCCCTGCAGCGCGTCACGGGCCTCGACTGGCGGTACACGCTCGGGCTGTGGGGCCTGCTCGCGCTGGTGACGCTGGCGGTCTGGGTCCCCCGCGCACGCCGTCGCACGGTGCCGTCGAGCCCGGTGGGGGAGGCCGCGGCGATGCGTCGCGGGCTGATGCGCGACCCGCTGGCCTGGCAGGTCACGCTGTTCATGGGCCTGCAGTCGCTGCAGTTCTACGCGACGTCGGCGTGGATCCCGACGATCTACGTCGACGCCGGCCGCAGTCCCGCCGAGGCCGGCCTGCTGCTCTCGCTGGCCGGGATCGTCGGGCTCGTGTTCTCGGCGACGATGCCCTCGCTGGCGATGCGCCGCCCCAGCCAGAGCGCACTCGTCACCGTCACCTGCCTGTTCTACATCGCCGGCTACGCGGGGCTGATCCTCGCGCCCGGCACGCTGCCCGCGCTCTGGATGGTGCTGCTCGGCGTCGCGCAGGGTTCGAACATCGCCCTCGGACTCCTGCTGATCACCCTACGCTCGCCGGACACCGCGCACACCGCCGAGCTCTCGGCCATGGCCCAGGGCATCGGCTACACGCTCGCGGCCGTCGGCCCCTTCGGTCTGGGCGCGCTCCACGACCTCACCGACGGGTGGACGGTCCCGCTCGTGGTGATGGCGGTGCTCGTGGTGCCGACCATCCTCATGGGCATCGGCGCCGGCCGCGACCGGCACGTGCTCACTCCCTGATCCCCCTCACCCGATCATCGCGGCCAGCCCGTCGAGCGCCCGCTCCAGCCCGAAGCGCCACGCGCGGTCGGGATCCCGGGCCGAACCCTGCGCGGCGCCGGCGGCGGCGCCGACCCGGGTGGCGCGCGGAAAGCGCTCGGGGTCGAGCACCTCGGCGAGCACCGGGGCCCGCGCGGCCCACCAGGCGGCGTCGTCGGAGGATCCGTCGTCGGTCCCGGTGGTTGGGAGCGCCGCGGCGCGGGTGACGTCGAGCAGGAAGGTCAGCGCGGCGTCGCGGTCGACGTCGTCGAGGTCCTCCAGATCGTCGAAGGCCGCCAGCTCGTGCTCGTACTTCGCGGTCTCGCCGGGGCCGAGCACGGGACGCCGGGGGTCGACGCGCGCCGCCCACGGGTGCGCGCGGTAGAGCGCGCGGTTCTCCTCGGCCACCGCCGTGAGGCGCTCGCGCCAGGGTCGACCGGCGGTGTCGCGGCGCGGCATGGCGGCGTAGGCGGCGTCGAGGACGAGGTCGGCGAGCTCGTCGCGCCCGGGGACGTAGGTGTAGATGGTCATCGGCGCGACGCCGAGATCGGTGGCCAGCGCGCGGATCGTCAGGCGCGCCAGCCCGTCCGCGCCGCCGGCGTCGGCGAGCGTCGTGGCGGCGCGCACGACCGCGTCGAGGTCCAGACCGCGCCGGGGACCGCGGGTGGCCGGGGGAGCGGTGCGCCACAGCAGCGCGAGCGTGCGGGCGGGGTCGGCGCTCATCGGCGACACCCTCTCACTTTTTCGTGTACAACGTACGGTGTACAGCGTACGGAGAAAGAGGGTCCATGAAGATCAGTGCGTCCGCCGTCTCCCTCAACGTCGCCGATCCCGAGGTCTCGGGGGCCTTCCTCGTCGAGCACTTCGGTTTCGAGCAGGCCATGGCCGCCGACGGCTTCGTGTCGCTGGCCCGTGAGGACGCCGGCATGTCCGTCGTCTTCCTGCGCACCGGGCTGGAGTCCCTGCCCGTCGACCAGCGCGACGAGCACGCCGCCGGGCTGATCCTCGCGTTCGTCGTCGACGACCTCGAGGGCGAGCTGGCCCGGCTCGAGTCCGAGGGCGTGGCGATCACCATGCCGCTGACGCCCGAGCCCTGGGGCGAGCGCGCGTTCCAGGTGCGCGACCCCAACCGCGTGATCGTGCAGCTGGTCGACTGGAACGGCGAGGTCGCGCCGGGCTACTGATCACCGACGTCGGGGCGCTCGGCAGGATGGGGACGTGGAGATCGTCCTGACCGCCGTGCGCCCCGACTCGCCCGACGGGCTGACCGCCCTGCGGGCCTACGCCGGTGAGCTCGCCCGCCGCTGGCCGGAGAAGGCGCCCGAGCCGACGTGGTCGCAGCAGTTCCTCGCCGACGACCCCCTGGCCCTCGCCCCACCGGCCGGGGTCCTCGTCGTCGCGAAGCAGGGCGAGCGGGTCGTCGCCTGTGCGGGCCTGCGCTTCGAGGGGGTCGACGTCCCGCCGGGCGCGGGCGAGATCAAGCGCATGTGGGTCGACCCCGAGGTGCGCGGCCAGGGCCTGGCCACGCGCCTGCTGCACCACCTCACCGAGCTCGCCCGGGAGGCCGGACTGCGTCGGCTGGTGCTCGACACCGCCGACGACCTCCTCGAGGCCCGCGCGCTCTACGCCCGCGAGGGCTTCGTCGAGACCGAGCCCTACAACGCCAACCCCTACGCCGCCCACTGGTACACGCGCGACCTCTGGTGATCGGCTGCCCTCAGCCCACCTGCCGCCAGCAGAACTCGAAGACGAGCGCCCACTGGAAGGCGCGCTGGGCGTTGTCGGCCGCGCCGCCGTGGCCGCCCTCGATGTTCTCGTAGTACTCGACGTCGTGGCCCTGCTCGCGCATCCGGGCCACGGCCTTGCGGGCGTGGGCGGGGTGGACGCGGTCGTCGCGGGTCGAGGTCGTGACGAGCACCGGCGGGTAGGCCTCGTCGGCGCGCAGGTTCTGGTACGGCGAGTACTGCGCGATCCACGCCCATTCCTCGGGCTTGTCGGGGTCGCCGTACTCGGCCATCCACGACGCCCCGGCCAGCAGCAGGTGGAACCGGCGCATGTCGAACAGCGGCACCATCACCACGATCGCCCCGAACAGCTCCGGGTAGCGCGTCAGCATCACGCCCATGAGCAGGCCGCCGTTGCTGCCGCCGTGGATGGCCAGCTGCGACGCCGTCGTGATCCCGCGCTCGACGAGGTCGCGGGCGACGGCCGCGAAGTCCTCGTACGCGCGGTGGCGGTGCTCGCCGAGCGCCGAGGTGTGCCACGTCGGCCCGTACTCACCGCCGCCGCGGATGTTCGCGACGACGTAGGTGCCGCCCCGCGCGAGCCAGCCCCGTCCGATGATCCCGCTGTAGCCCGGGGTCAGGGCGATCTCGAAGCCGCCGTAGCCGGTCATGAGCGCGGGGCCCGGGGTGTCCGCGACCCGGCCGACCACGAAGTACGGCACCTGGGTGCCGTCGTCCGAGGTCGCGAAGAACTGCCGGACCTCGAGACCGCTCGCGTCGAAGCGCGCGGGCGCCGTGCGCAGGACCTCGGGCTCCGGGTCGGTGTCGCGCCCCAGCTCGCCGCGCAAGAACGTCGAGGGCTGCGTGTAGCCGTCGGTGTCGAGGAAGTACTCGTCGCTCTGGTCGGGGTCGACGCCGATGAGGTCGACCGAGCCGAGATCGGGCCCGGCGGGCAGCTCGCGGCGCGCCCAGTCCTGGTCGGGGGTGAGCACCTCGAGACGGGTGACGACGTCGGTGAGGACGGCGAGCACGAGGTGGTTCTTCGTCCAGGCGTGGTAGCCCAGCGAGCGGCTGGGGGTGGGGGCGAAGAGCACCCGCGCCGACCGGTCGCCGGCCAGGTAGCCCTCGAAGTCGAAGCAGAGCAGCGAGCCGGCGGCGTGCTCGACGCCCTCCAGAGTCCAGGGCGAGCGCGTGCGCACCAGCAGCCAGCTGCGCTCGACGTCGGTGTCGGAGTCCGGCGGCACGTCGAGGAGCACCTGCGTCCCGTCCGGGCGCAGGAGGTACTCCTCGGTCGTGTGGAAGTCGGGGCTGCGCCCGACGAAGTCGCGCTCGAAGCCCGGGGTGTGGTCGTGCGAGGCGAAGGCCGACACGTCGGTCTCGTCGGCGGTGAACACGACCTCGGCCTCGGCGACGGGCTGACCGCGACGCCAGCGGCGCATCACCCGCGGATAGCCCGACGTCGTCTGCGAGCCGGGCCCGAGGTCGGTGCCGACGAAGACGGTGTCGGCGTCGATCCACCCCACGCGGCTCTTCGCCTCGGGCAGCGTGAACCCGTCGGTGACCCAGCTCTTCGAGGCGAGGTCGAACTCGCGCACCACCGTCGCGTCGGCGCCCCCGCGGGAGAGCTGGACGAGGGCGCGGTCGTAGTCGGGGAAGCGGACGGCGGCGCCCGCCCAGACCCAGTTCTCGTCCTCCTGCGCCGCGAGGGCGTCGAGGTCGAGCAGCAGCTCCCAGTCGGGGTCGCCGGTGCGGTAGCTCTCGAGCGTGGTGCGCCGCCAGAGCCCGCGGGAGTGCTCGACGTCCTGCCAGAAGTTGTAGAGCAGCGCGCCCCGGCGTCGCACGTAGGGGATGCGGTCGTCGGCGTCGAGCACCGCGCGCAGCCCGTCGCGGAGCTCGGTGAAGCGCCCGCCCCCGGTGAGGACGTCCAGCGACTCGGCGTTGCGCTCCTTCACCCAGGTCAGCGCCTCGTCGCCGGTGACCTCCTCGAGCCACAGGTAGGGGTCGTCGGGGGTCCCGTCCGGGCTGGCGGTGGTCGCGGGGGAGCTCACGCGACCATCCTCACCCATCGCCGGACCCCGACGCTCGTGGGTGATCTGGTGTTCGCCCACGGAGGACGGGGAGGCGGCCGACTCGCAGCGGAAGCTTCGGAAACCGAAGCATCTCCACGAACGACCCCGTGAGCGCGACCACCGGAGGGCGGCCGCTCACGGCAGGTGGCACGACGACTAGTCGTCCCGCCCGTGACGCAGGAGCTCGCGCCACTCGGCAGCGCTCCAGTGCGCGGGGGCGGTGCCGGCGAGGAAGGTGCGCAGCGCGCGCAGGACCTCGCCCGGGTGGGTGTGGAACGGGAAGTGCCCGGCGCCCTCGAACACCTGCAGCTCGCTGCCGGGCATGGCGTCGTGCGCGAGCTGCGCGTGCTCGACCGGGACGATCATGTCGTCGGACCCCCACAGCAGGAGCGTCGGCATCCCCGCGGTGAGGTAGCAGCGGTCGAGCATGGTGACCACCTGACCCCGCCAGTCGACGACGGCCCGCAGGGTGCGCAGGAACGCGCTGCGGCTGGTGGCGTCGGGGAGGGCGTCGACGAGCCGGACGAGGTCCTCGGCGTCCCGGCCCAGCGGGTGGTCGAGGCGGGTGAGCGCCCACATCACCGCCTCGGTCTGCGTGCGCATGCCGGGCAGCCCCAGCATCCCGAGCACGAGCTGCGCGCCGGGCAGCGAGGCCGCGCGCAGGGCCGGGCTCACGGACTGGGAGACCCCGCCGGCGCCGATGAGCACGATCCGTTCGGTGCGTTCGGGGTACTGGTAGGCGAACTGCATGGCCACGCCGCCGCCGAGCGAATGCCCGACGAGGGTGGCGCGGTCGACGTCGAGGACGCCGAGCAGGTCGCGCATCCCGTTCGCGTACGCCGCGACCGAGTAGTCGCCGCGCGGCTTGTCCGAGCCGCCGTGCCCGAGCAGGTCGGGGGCGAGGACGGTGTGGTCGCGGGCGAGGTCGTCGAGCAGGGGACCCCACGTCGACGAGTCGTCGCCGATCCCGTGGATGAGCAGCAGCACCGGACCGGAGCCGGCCATCCGGAACGCACGGCGGTACCCGTGCACGGTCCGGTACTGCAGGGCCCATCGCTCGCCCGGCACGTCCCGCAGGACGGGGCCGGGCGAGGGGGGTCCGGACGGCGGGCGGCGGAGCAACACGGCCGGTCCTCCGACCTCCTCGGTCTCGTCGTCAGCGGGACCGGAAGCATAGGGGCGCGGTGTGACGCGAGATCACCCCCGTGTTGCCGCCACGTGACGGTCACCCGGCCGTGCCCGTCTCGCTCCCGCTCGGGTCGGTGTCGCCGCCCGGGGTGGCCGGCTCGCCCGCGGGTTCCCCGGCCAGGAGCAGGTAGAGCCGGCGACGGGTGTCGTCGAGCAGGCGGACCGCCTCGGTCACCTGCTCCTCACGCCCGACCTGGGCGACCTGGGAGACGGCGCCCATGACGAGGCCGACCGACTCGCGCAGCGCGCCGAAGCCGTCCTCGGCCGCGGCGGTGTTCCACACGGCGTCGAGCTCCTCGCGGTGCTCGTCGACGTAGGTGCGGCCGGCGTCGGTCAGGTGGATCACCGACCGGCCCTCGGCCTTCTCGGTGCGCACCAGGCCCTCGTCGGCCAGCTGCGACACCGTCGGGTACACCGAGCCCGGGCTGGGGCGCCAGGCCCCACCGGAGCGCTCGGCGATCTCCTGGATGATCTGGTAGCCGTGCATCGACTCCTCGGCGAGCAGCGCGAGGACCGCCGTGCGCACGTCACCGCGCGCCCGTCGTCCTCGGCCGCCGCCGCGCGGGCCGCCGAAGCCGCCCGGACCGCCGAAGCCACCACCCGGTCCGCCACCGGGGCCTCCGAAGCCCCCGGGGCCGCCGAAGCCCGGCCGCCCGAAGGGGCCGCCCCGCTTCCCGCGGCGGAACCGCTCGCGGGGATCGCCCGCGTCTCCACCGAACATCGCCGCGCGGGCGAACCCGCCGTGGCGACGCCGCTCGCGGCCGTGGGGGCCGTGGCTGTGGTGTCCGTGCGGGCCGTGCCCGCGTTCTCCCTCGTCCCGGCGCTCGCCGGGCGTCTCGTGGGTCGTCATGTCGCTCCTCCTTCATTGTTCGATCGCGACACGCTTACGATATATCGCGACTGTCGTCAACGCAAGGCGCTCGAGGAGGAGCGGGAGGGGTCCTAGTGGTCGGCGGCGCGCTCCACCGTGACCGCGAGGGCAGCGAGCAGCTCTTTCGCCGAGTCCAGGCTCAGCTCCACCGCGACGCGAGCGCCCGGGCCCCGGCCGGGGTTGAGGAAGTCGATGTTCACCGTGTGCTCGTCGGGCGCGTGGACGGGGTGGTCGTAGTAGACGGTGGCGGTCTCGAGCGGGAACCAGCCGTCGGGGCCCTTGCCGCTGGACTTCGTCAGCGCGCGCTTCTCGGTGCTGTAGGTGCACATGCGGTTCACGCCCCCAGGTGCCGTGCGAGGAAGTCGCGGATGCGCTCCCAGCCGTCGACGGCGGCAGCCTGCCGGTAGCTGGGCCGGTCGACGGAGAAGAACGCGTGCCCGGCGTCGTCGTACCGGTGGAACTCGTAGGTCTTGCCCGCCTCCCGGAGCAGCTTCTCGAGCTCGTCGACCTGGTCGGGGGAGGGGTGCGCGTCCTCGTTGCCGAACAGGCCGAGCAGCGGCGCGCGCAGCTCGGGGATGCGGTGGCCGAACGGGCTGACCCGCAACGGGAACCCCTCGGGCGGCGCACCGACGACGAAGGCGCCGTAGCAGTCGATCGCGGCCTGGAGGTCGACCTCGATGCCCGCGAGGACGGCCTGGCGTCCACCGGAGCAGAACCCGATCGCGCCGACCCTCCCGTTGCTCGTCGGCAGGGAGCGCAGCCAGCGCGCGGCGCCGGCGGCGTCGCCGACGAAGCGCTCGTCGGGCACCCCGCCCTGGGCGCGCGCGGTGGCGGCGGCGTCGTCGGGCGCGGCGCCCGGGGCCTCGCGCGTGTAGAGGTTCGGGCAGATCGCGTGGTGGCCCATGGTCGCGAACCGGCGCGTGATCTCCTTGGTCGCGGCGTCGTAGCCGGGCATGTGGTGGATGACGATCACGCCGCCGCGGGGCCTGCCGTCCATCGGCCGCGCCGTGTAGGCCTCGATCTCGTCGTTACCGTGGCCCCGGATGCCGATCGTCTCGGCCAGGACCGCGTCGTGCTGCATGTGCGCTCGCTCTCGTGGGTGCGTGCCCGTGTGCCGGCTCCCGCCGGTCGCCGGGAGCGCACCGCTCACCCCCTCATCACGCATGCGGGAGGGGGCGAGAGGGTAGGTCGAACGATAAGGAAGTCGACGTTCCCGTCCCACCCCGGGACGGGTGGAGCAGGAGGAACACCGGATGGACCTGTCGCGTACTCGAGACATCTTCGAGCGGCCGGGGCCGTTCGCGACGGTCTACCTGGAGGCCGTGCAGGCCGGCGAGAACTCGGCCAAGCAGGTCGAGCTGCGCTGGCGCGACCTGTCGAGGCAGCTCCAGCAGGCCGGCGCCGACGACAAGACCGTCGCCGCGCTGGACGAGGAGCTCGGTGGCGAGCGCGCCGGCTCGATCACCGAGGTCGGCCGGGTCCTCGTGGCCTCGGCCGACGGCATCCTCTTCGACGACGAGGTCGAGGCCGTCGACGCCGCGGGCGACATCGCCGTGTGGTCACCGCTGCCCGAGCTCGGGCGGTACTACCGCAGCCAGACCGGCTCGGTGCGCGTGCTGCTCGCCGTGGTCGACCAGACCGGCGGCGACATCTACCAGGTGATCGCCGACAACAGCGAGGGCGCTCGCGAGCTCTCCGAGGAGACCGTCAAGGGTCAGGCGATCGAGACCGTCCACAAGGCCCGCGGCGGCGGCGTCGGCAACCGGACGCGCCAGAACCGCCACGAGATGGCGTCCTACGAGAACGCGGACGCGGTCGTGAAGGGCCTGCGCAGCGCCGCCTCGCAGTTCCGGCCCGAGGTCATCGTCATCGCCGGCGAGATCCAGGGCCGCTCGGCGGTGCGCCAGGAGCTCACCGGGGACCTCGCCGACATCACCCGCGAGATCGAGGCCGGTAGCCGCGCCGCCGGCGCCTCCGAGGACGCGCTCGAGGACGCCCTGCTGACCGTCACCGGCGAGATCGCCACCGAGCGCGAGTCGGCCGTGCGCCAGCGCTTCGAGGAGGGCAAGGGCCACGCCAACGCGGTCGAGGGCCTCGAGCCGGTGCTCGAGGCCGCGCGGACCGGCGCGGTCGACACGCTCCTGCTGGTCGACGGGCAGGAGGTGCCGGGCGAGCTCTACGCGGGGTCGTCGCCGGAGGCCATCTCCACCGACCCGGCGAACCTCGCCGAGATCTCCGACACCGAGCCCGTCGCCCGGCCCGCGGAGCAGGTCCTGCTGCGCGCCGTCGGTGCCCTCGGCGGCCAGGTGCAGGTCCTCGGCGGCGGCACGTCGCTGCAGGACGGCGTCGGCGCGATCCTGCGGTTCCCCACCGGGAGCTGATCGGACCAACCTTCCTGTCAGCGGCGTGGCGCTACGGACACTCAACGTCTGCGGCGCCACGCCGCTGACATGTGTCCGGGCGTCCGTTCAGACCAACAGCGCCGCGAGCTCCCGAGCCGCGATGCGGGCGTCGTCGAGCGTGACGTAGGGCGCGGCGAAGCCGAAGCGCAGCAGGTCCGGCGGGCGGGCGTCCACGACGACCCCGCGCCGGGCCAGCGCCGCGCACAGGCCCTCGGCGTCGGGGACGCGCACGGCGACGTGCCCGCCCCGACGTCCGTGCTCCCGCGGGGTCAGGACGTCGACCCCGGCCGGCAGCGCCTCGAGGAACGCGTCGCCGAGCGCCAGGGACGCCGCGTGGACGTCGGCGAGCGCGACGCCGTCGAAGATCGACAGCGCGCCGTCGAGGGCGAGCATCGAGAGCATCGGCGGCGTGCCCACGCGGAGGCGCCCGACGCCGGGCGCCGGGGTCCACGCCTCGGTCATCGCGAACGGCTCGGCGTGGCCGGTCCAGCCGGTCAGCGGCGGGTCGAGGACGTCGTGGTGCCGGGCGGCGACGTAGACGAAGGCGGGCGCGCCCGGGCCGCCGTTGAGGTACTTGTAGGTGCAGCCGACGGCCAGGTCGACGCCGAGCCCGTCGAGGTCGACGGGCAGGACGCCGACCGCGTGCGACAGGTCGGCCACCACCACCGCGCCGGCCGCGTGGGCACGGTCGACGATGGGGGCGAGGTCCCACCGCTCGCCGGTCCGGAAGTCGACGGCGGGCACGGCCACCACCGCGGTGTCGGCGTCCGGGGCCAGCGCATCCGGTGCCGCGGTGACGAGCGTCAGCCCCGTCAGGCGCGCCACCGACGTCGCGAGGTAGCGGTCGGTGGGGAAGTGGCCGGCGTCGGAGAGCAGCACCGAGCGCCCCGGCCGGAGCCGGGACGCGGCGATCAGCGCCCCGAACAGCTGCACCGACGTCGAGTCGCCGACCACGGTCTGCCCGGGCGCGGCGCCGACGAGCGCGCCCACCCGGTCGCCCAGGCGCTGCGGCGTCGCCCACCAGCCGCTGTCCTCCCAGCCCGCGACCCCGACCCTCGCCCACTGCTCGTCCACCGCCGCGAGCACCGCGTCCCGCGCGGCACGCGGCTGGGCGCCCAGGGAGTTGCCGGCGAGGTAGACCGCGTCGCCACCGCCGGGGGTGCGCGGGAGGACGAAGGCGTCGCGCGCGAAGCCGGGCTCACGCGAACTGTTCGAGGGCACGGATCTTGTTCGTGGCGTCGAGGGCGGCGACCTTGTAGGCCTCCGAGAGCGTCGGGAAGTTCAGCACCGCGTCGACGAGGTAGTCGACGGTGCCGCCACAGCCCATGATCGCCTGGCCGATGTGGATGAGCTCGGTGGCCGAGGTCCCGAACACGTGCACGCCGAGCAGCGCGTGGGTGTCGGGGGAGACCAGCAGCTTGAGCATGCCGTAGTCGTCGCCGACGATCTGGCCGCGCGCGAGCTCGCGGTAGCGCGAGATGCCCACCTCGTAGGGGACGGCCTGCTCGGTGAGCTCGGCCTCGGTGGCGCCGCAGTAGCTGACCTCCGGGATCGTGTAGATCCCGAACGGCGAGACCGAGGTCATCGACTGCACGGGCTCGCCGAACGCGTGGTACGCCGCCTGCCGGCCCTGCTCCATCGACGTCGCGGCGAGCGCGGGGAAGCCGATGACGTCGCCGACGGCGTAGATGTGCGGCACCGCGGTGCGGAAGTGCTCGTCGACCTTGAGCCGGCCGCGGTCGTCCACCTCGAGCCCGGCGCGCTCCACCGAGAGCTCGTCGGTGACGCCCTGGCGGCCCGCCGAGTACATCACCGTCTCGGCCGGGATCTTCTTGCCGCTCGCGAGCGTCGTCACGGTGCCTCGCTCGGACACCGAGACGCCGGAGACCTCCTCGCCGAACCGGAAGGTCACCGCGAGGTCGCGGAGGTGGAACTTCAGCGACTCGATGACCTCGGCGTCGCAGAAGTCGAGCATCTGGGGCCGGCGCTCGACGACGGTCACGCGGGTCCCGAGCGCGGCGAACATCGAGGCGTACTCGATGCCGATCACCCCGGCGCCGACGACGACCATGCTGGCCGGGATCTGCTCCATCGCGAGGATGCCGTCGGAGTCGACGACGCGGCGGTCGTCGAACTCGACCTGCGGCGGCCGTGCGGGGCGGGTGCCGGTGGCGACGACGATCTTCGCCGCGGTGACCGTCCGGTGCTCGCCGCGAGATCTCTTCCCGTCGCTGCGCTCGCCCCGCGGCTCGCCGACGACCTCGACGGTGTGCTCGTCGACGAACCGGGCGGCGCCGCTGAGCAGGTCGACCCGGTTGCGCTGCAGCTGCGCGCGGATCACCTCCTCCTCGCGGCCGATGACGAAGTTGGTGCGCGCGAGCAGATCCTGGACGGTGATGTCCTGCTTGACCCGGTAGCTCTCGCCGTAGAGCCCGCGCATCGCGTAGCCGGTGAGGTAGAGGACGGCCTCGCGCAGGGTCTTCGAGGGGATCGTGCCGGTCTGGGTGCAGACGCCGCCGATCATGCCGCGACGTTCGACGACGGCGACGCGCTTGCCGAGCTTGGCGGCCGCGATCGCCGCCTTCTGCCCGCCGGGACCCGAGCCGATGACCAGCAGGTCGTAGTCGTGGGACGTGTCGGGGCCCGCGGCGAGATCGGGCGAGACGTCCGTCGGGGGATCCACGGGGTGCACGGCCCCACCCTCGCCGCCGCCGGGGGCCCCGGCAAGCGGATCGCGTGACGCTCCGGGGAACAGCGGTTGTCCACAGGCCCCGGAAACCCGATGGATCCGGTGGGGCCGCCGCTGCGTCGGAACCCGTGTGAGCACCGACCACCGCCCCGGCCGCCCGTCGTCCGACGCCCCGCCCACCGCATCGCCCACCGCACCCACCACCGCCCCCCTCCGACTCCGCCTGCACGAACCCGGCGAGCTCATCGCCGCCGTCCCGCACCTGCTCGGCTTCCGCCCCGTCGAGTCCGTGGTGATCGTCGCCGTGCACGGGCGCGGCCGGCGCCGACGGCTCGGCGTCGTCGCCCGGGCCGACCTGCCCGCCCCCGACGACGTCGAGGCCGTCGTCGAGGGGTGCGCGGCCCGGGTGGTGCCCACCGGCCCCGTCGAGGTCGCGGTGATCGTCGTCGCCTCCGGCCCGGACGACGGCGAGCCACCCCGGGTCGACGTCGCCGACGCCGTCCGCGAGGCCTTCACCCGGCGCGGCGTCGCCGTGCCCTCGCGGCTGTGGGTGCCCGCGATCGCCACCGGGGCGCCGTGGCGGTGCTACCCGCCGTGCGACTGCCGGGGCGCCGTCGCCCCCACCGAGGACTCCCCGCTCGCGGCCGCGGCGGCCTGGCTCGGCCAGGTCACCTACGCGTCGCGCGACGAGCTCGAGGCGTCGCTGGCTCCGGCGGGGTCGCACCACCGGATGCCCGAGCTGCTCGCCGCGGAGTTCGAGGCCGCCGCGCTCGACCGGGAGCTGGGCGGGCCGGCGGCCGCGCGCCGGGACCTCGACGCGGTCGTCGCCGCGCGCGGCGAGGTGGCCGCCGGTCGGGTGCTCGGCGACGCGGAGATGGCGCGCGTCGCGGTGGCCCTCACCGACCCGGACGTCCGGGACACCGTGATGGGCTGGGCGCTCGACCCGGACGAGACGGTCGCGGCGGCGGCCGAGCAGCTCTGGACGCTGCTGGTGCGGGCCGTCCCGGCGCCCGAGGTCGCCGAGCCCGCGATCCTGCTGGCCTGTGGGCTGCTCGTGCGCGGCGGCTCGGCGCTCGTGGGGGTGGCGCTCGAGCGGGCGCGCCGCGCCGACCCGGGGCACCGGCTCACCGGGCTCGTCGAGGCCCTGCTCGCGTCGGGCGCCGGGCCGGACGCGGTGCGCACGATCATCCGCGAGGCCAGCGCCGAGTCGGGCGCGCGGCTGGGAGTCCGGACGAGGTGAGGTGGCCTCAGGCCCGCGCGCGGGCGAAGGCCCAGGCGTCGGCGACGATGCCGTCGAGGTCGGTGTGGGTGGGCTTCCAGCCGAGCTCGGCGCGCGCCCGGGCCGACGACGCGACGAGCACGCCCGGGTCGCCGGCGCGCCGCGGCGCCACACGCGCCGGGATGGCGTGGCCGGTCACCCGGCGGCAGGCCTCGATCACCTCGAGCACCGAGAAGCCCTGCCCGTTGCCCAGGTTGCACACGAGGTGGCCGTCCGCCTCGCGGACCGACCCGGCGTCGCCGCGGGCCAGCAGGTCCAGCGCGAGCACGTGGGCCTCGGCGAGGTCGTCGACGTGGATGTAGTCGCGCACGCAGGTGCCGTCGGCGGTGGGCCAGTCGTCGCCGTAGATCGCGATCTCGTCGCGCTGCCCGAGGGCGACCTGGAGGACGAGGGGGATGAGGTGGGTCTCGACGGTGTGCCGCTCGCCCAGCGCGGCGGTGCCGCCCGTGTCGCCGCTGCCGTCGGTGCCGTGTGCCCCGGCGACGTTGAAGTAGCGCAGGCTCACGGCGCCGAGCGCGCCGCCCGAGGCCGCGGTGTAGTTGCCGATCGCGAGGTCGACGGCGAGCTTCGTCGCGCCGTAGGTGTTGGTCGGGCGCGTCGGCGCGTCCTCGGTGATCGGGGAGCTCTCGGGCTCGCCGTAGGTGGCCGCGCTCGAGGAGAACACCAGCCGCGGCACGTCGTGGCGCCGCAGGGCGTCGAGCAGCGCGACGGTGGTCACGACGTTGCCGTGCCAGTACTTCGCGGGCCTCTCGGCCGACTCGCCCACCAGCGAGCGCGCCGCGCAGTGCACGACGCCGTCGACGTCACCCGCGCCGAGCACCTCGTCGGCGACCTCCGCGACGTCGCCCACCACCAGGCGCGCGCCGTCGGGCACCGCGTCCCGGTGCCCGGTCGACAGATCGTCGACGACCACCACGTCGTTGCCCGCATCCAGCAGGTACCGGGCGCACACGCTGCCCACGTACCCGGCGCCCCCCGTGACCACCAGCGTCATGGCGGCCAGTGTGCCGGGCCTACCGACGTGGGCCCGGCGGGGGGAGGAGCTACTGGGCGCGCACCAGCACGGCGTGGGCCACCAGCGGGTCGACCTGCGCGCTCGAGCCCTTGTGGCCGACGCCCACGGCGTCGCCGAAGCGGGGGATGGCCACGACGTCGACGTCGCTGCCCGGCAGCACGCCGGCGCTCTTGAGGTCGGCCATGAGCTGCTCGTTGAGCTGGATGTGCTCGGCGATGCGGCGCACCTCGACCTTGCCGCCGCCGCCGCGCGCGAACTCGTCGAGCCGCACGAGACCCGCCTCGTCGGGCGTGGGGGTGCGCGTCGGGGCCGCGGGCTCCTCGCCGTCGCTGTTCCGGAGCGTCTCGAGACCGGGGATCGGGTTGCCGTACGGCGACACCGAGGGCTCGCCGAGCAGCGTGAAGAGCTTGCGCTCGACGGCGTCGCTCATGACGTGCTCCCAGCGGCACGCCTCGACGTGCACGTGCTCCCACTCGAGCCCGATGACGTTGACGAGCAGCAGCTCGGCGAGGCGGTGCTTCCGCATGACGGCCACCGCCTTGGCGCGCCCGTTGGGGGTGAGCTCGAGATGACGATCGCCCGCGACGTGGACCAGGCCGTCGCGCTCCATGCGGGCGACGGTCTGGCTGACGGTGGGACCGCTCTGCTCCAGACGCTCGGCGATGCGGGCCCGGAGGGGGACGACCCCTTCCTCCTCGAGCTCGTAGATCGTCCGGAGGTACATCTCGGTGGTGTCGATGAGGTCGTTCATGCACACCCCTTTCCGCTCACCAATAGTACCGACGCCGTCCGACACCGATACGGCGGCGAGGTGGTGCCACAGGGCACGATCGACGCATGGACACCGAGTCGGGTCCCCTGCCCACCCCTGTCGTGCCCGTCGACTGGCTCCGGGACGCCCTCGCGCGCCCCGAGGGACGCCCGGTGGTGCTCGACGTGCGGTGGACGCTGCGGCCGCCGCCCCGCAACGCCAAGGAGCGCAAGGCCGCCGCCCGTGAGGACCCGCCGGGCCTCGTCGAGCACGAGGCAGGCCACATCCCCGGCGCCGTCTACGTCGACCTCGACACCGAGCTCGCGGGTCCGCCGGGCCCCGCGGGCCGCCACCCGCTGCCCGACCCGGACGTGCTCGAGGAGACCCTGCAGCGCGCCGGCGCCGTGGACGACTCCGAGATCGTCGTCTACGACGGCGGCGACGGGATGGCGTCGTCCCGGGCCTGGTGGGTGCTGCGCTGGGCGGGCATCCGGCCCGACCGGGTCGCGGTGCTCGACGGCGGCTGGCCGGCGTGGGTGGCCGCGGGCGGCGAGGTCTCGACGGTCGGCGGGGGCGTGCGCCGCCCCGGCACCCTGCGCGTCGACGCCGGTGCGATGCCGGTGCTCACCGCGTCCGGCGCGGCCGACGTCGCCGCGGCGCGCGACGCCGTCCTGCTCGACGGGCGCGCCGCCGAGCGCTTCCGGGGCGAGACCGAGCCGATCGACCCGGTCGCCGGCCACGTGCCCGGGGCCGAGAACCTGCCGGCCGCCACCCTCATCGGCGACGACGGCCACTGGCGCGCCGCCGACGACGCGGCGTCGGTGCTGCGCCCGCTGGTGGAGGAGGCGGGGGCGGTCGGCGCCTACTGCGGCTCCGGGGTGAGCGCGGCGATGCTCGTGCTCGGGCTGGAGCACGCCGGCCTGCGGACGCCCGCGGATCCCGCCGGGCTCTACGTCGGGAGCTGGTCACACTGGTGCGGCACGGGACGGCCGGTGGAGACCGGCCCCGGTACCGTCGCCACGTGAGCAGCTCCGGAGCCCCGACGGTGGACCCGGCCCGCGTGGCCGTGGTCTGGGACGAGAGCCTGCTGGGCTACAAGCTCTCCGAGTCGCACCCGCTGCACCCGGTCCGCCTCGACCTCACGATGCGCCTCGCGCGCTCGCTGGGTGTGCTCGACGGCGTCGACCTGCTGACCCCGACGATGGCGCCCGACGAGGAGCTGCGCCGCGTCCACGTGGCCAGCTACCTCGAGGCCGTGCGGCTCGCCCCGGAGCGCGGCGACGACATGGCCCACCAGCTCGGGACGTCCGACAACCCGATCTTCGAGGGCATGCACGAGGCGAGTGCCCTGGCCACCGGGGCGTCGATCGCCGCGGCCCGGGAGATCGCCGAGGGCCGCGCCGACCGCGCGATCAACATCGCCGGCGGGCTGCACCACGCCATGGCCGACCACGCGTGGGGCTTCTGCGTCTACAACGACTGCGCGGTGGCGATCTCCTGGCTGCTCGACCACGGCTACGACCGGATCGCCTACCTCGACACCGACGTCCACCACGGCGACGGCGTCCAGGCCGCGTTCTACGACGACGACCGCGTGCTGACGATCTCGATGCACCAGCACCCGCGGACGCTGTGGCCCGGGACCGGCTTCGCCTCCGAGCTCGGCAGCGGCCGGGCGTCGGGGACGGCGGTCAACCTCGCGCTGCCACCCGGCACCCGCGACCAGGGCTGGCTGCGGGCGTTCAGCGCCGTCGTCCCGTCGTTGCTGGGCTCCTTCCGGCCGCAGATCCTCGTCACCCAGTGCGGGGTGGACACCCACCACGAGGACCCGCTGGCCGAGCTGTCGCTCACCGTCGACGGCCACCGCGCGATCTACAGCAGGCTGCGGGAGCTGGCGGCCGAGTACTCGGACGGCAAGTGGCTCGCGCTCGGCGGGGGCGGCTACGGGCTCTTCCGCGCCGTGCCCCGGTCCTGGACCCACCTGCTGGCCACCGTCCTCGACCGCGACGTCGAGCCGAACCGCCCGATCCCCGCGGACTGGACGTCGTACGCCACCGAGAAGACCCGGCGACCCCTGCCGACGTCGATGACCGAGGACGCCCCCACCGACTTCGAGCGCTGGGGCGGCTTCACCGAGGTCGAGGTCGACCCGTTCCTGCTCGAGACCCGCCGCGCGGTGTTCCCCCTGCACGGCCTGGACCCGGCGGACACCCGCGACTGACACCCCGACGAGGGCGAGGATGACCGAGATCGCCGACCCCGACGCCACGACCGCTGAGGTCCGGGCGGTGCCCGACGCGCCCTACCCCGCCCACTGGGAGGCCGACGTCGTGGCCTCCGACGGCGCGACCGCACACCTGCGCCCGATCTCGGCCGACGATGCCGAGGACGTGGTCGCGTTCCACGCCCGGCTGTCGGACCGCACCCGCTACTTCCGGTACTTCAGCCCCTACCCGCACATCCCCGAGCGCGACCTCAAGAACTTCGTCGAGGTCGACCACCACGACCGCGTGGCCCTCGTGCTCTGGCTCGGCCGCGAGATCATCGCGATCGGGCGCTACGTGCGGCTCGCGCAGACCACGGCGGCCGAGGTCGCGTTCGTCGTGCGCGACGACCACCAGGGCCGGGGTCTCGGGTCGATCCTGCTCGAGCACCTCGCCGCGGCCGCCCGCGAGTGCGGCCTCACGCGCTTCGTCGCCGAGGTGCTCACCGAGAACCACCAGATGGTCCGCGTCTTCCGCGACGCCGGGTTCGAGGTCAGCCGCGCGCTCGAGGGGTCGACGCTGCACCTGGAGTTCGACGTCGCGTCCACCTCGCGGGCCCGCGAGGTGCAGCTGTCGCGGGAGCAGCGCGCCGAGGCCCGCAGCGTCGCCAACGTGCTCTCGCCGCGGTCGGTGGCCGTCGTGGGCGCCTCGCCCGACGAGACGAAGATCGGCCACGTCGTGCTCGCGAACCTCCTGCGCAGCGGGTTCACCGGCCCCGTCTACCCGGTGCACCCCGAGGCGCGGTCGGTGCGCGGGGTGCGCGCGTACCCGAGCGTCACCGAGATCCCCGACGACGTGGACCTCGCCGTCCTGGCGGTCCCGCCGGACGAGGTCCCGGGCGTCTTCGACGCGTGCCTCGAGAAGGGGGTGCGGGGGCTCGTCGTCATCACCTCGGGCTTCGGCGAGACCGGTCCGACCGGCCTCGCCGCGCAGCGCGAGCTGGTCACCGCCGCCCGCGCGAACGGCATGCGGGTGGTGGGGCCGAGCGCGCTCGGCGTCGTCAACCTCGCCGCCGAGGTGTCGCTCAACGCCTCGCTCGCGCCGCGGCTGCCCCCGCCGGGCCGGGTGGGCTTCTTCTGCCAGTCCGGCGCGCTCGGCATCCAGATCCTCGCCGCCGCGGCCGAGCGTCGCCTGGGACTGTCGTCGTTCGTCTCGGCCGGCAACCGCGCCGACCTGTCGGGCAACGACCTCATGCAGTACTGGGACACCGATCCCGACACCGACGTCGTGCTGCTCTACCTGGAGACCTTCGGCAACCCGCGCAAGTTCGCCCGGGTCGCCCGCCGGCTCGCCCGGCAGAAGCCCGTGATCGCGGTGAAGAGCGGGCGCCACGTCGCCGCGGCGCCGGGTCTCGCGGGCAGCGCGCAGCCCATCGACGAGGTCGCCGTGGGCGCGGTGTTCGACCAGTCCGGGGTGATCCGGGTCGACTCGGTCGACGAGCTCTTCGACGCCGCCCAGCTGCTCGCCCACCAGCCGCTGCCGCCGGGCCCGCGGATCGGGATCGTCGGCAACTCCACGGCGCTGGGCGTGCTGGCCGCGGACGTGGTGCTCGCCCAGGGCCTGTTCCTCGCCCGGGACCCCGTCGACCTGGGGACCTCCAGCGGCGCCGAGGAGCTGCGTGCGGCGGTGGCCGACCTCCTCGCCGACGACCAGTGCGACGCCCTCGTCGTCGTCTACGTCCCCGCCATCACCACCGACGCCACCGACCACGCCCGGGCCCTCGCCGACGCCGTGCGCGGCGCGGAGAAGCCGGTGGTCTCGACATTCCTCGCCTCGGAGGGCGTGCCCGAGGTGCTCACCGTCTACGACGGCGAGCACGGCGGTCCGCAGCGCGGCAGCATCCCGTCCTACCCGAGCCCCGAGCGTGCGGTGCTCGCGCTGTCGCGCGCCGTGCGCTACACGCAGTGGCGCTCGCGGCCGGTCGGCGATTTCGTCGTCCCGTCCGGCGTCGACGTCGAGGCGGCGCGCACGCTCGTCGCGGCGATCGAGCCCGGCCCGCGCACGCTGCTCACCGACGAGCAGGCCGACGCGCTGCTGCGCTGCGTCGGGGTGGTCGTGGCGCCGTTCCGCCGGGTGCGGTCGGCCGAGGACGCGGTGGCCGTGGCGCGGGAGCTGGGCGGCGCGGTGGTGCTCAAGACCGCCGACCGCGGGTGGCGGCACCGCAGCGACCTGCGCGGGGTGCACGTGGGGCTCACCGAGTCCACCGCGATCGCGAGCGCCTACGAGCAGCTCGTCGAGCTCTCGGGCTCCGACGAGGTGTACGTCCAGGTGCAGGCCCCGCCCGGGATCCCGTGCGTGGTGGAGGTCCGCGACGACCCGTCGTTCGGCTCGCTCGTGTCGTTCGGGCTCGCCGGGGTGGTGGGGGAGCTGCTCGGCGACCGCGCCTACCGCGCCACGCCGCTGTCGACGATGGACGCGGCCACGCTGGTCCGCGCGCCCCGGGCCGCCCCGTTGCTCGACGGCTACCGCGGCGCCCGGCGGGCGGACCTGCCCGCGCTCGAGGACCTCGTGCTGCGGATCGGCGTGCTCGCCGACGCCGTCCCCGAGATCCGCTCGCTCGTGCTCGACCCGGTGCTCGCCGCCGAGCGCGGGGCGCACGCCACCGGCGTCACCGTGGTGCTCGGCCCGCCGCCGGGTCCCAGCGACGCCGGGCCGCGCCGTCTGCGCTGACGCGCTCAGGGGCCAGAGCACCCGAAAGTGCTCACGGGTGCGCAGCACACCGCGGACGGCGGCGCCCTACCGTCGGACGCACCATGCGCCACGCACCCGCGATCCCGACGGCCCTGCGCCTCGGGCTGCTCGCCGCCGTCGTCCTGCTCGCCGCGGGCTGCGGCGAGGCGGGGGAGACGCCGGCACCCCCGACCGCGGCCACGATCCCCACCGGGGCGCCGCCGGCGAACCGACCGGTCCCGGCGGTCCCGGACCCGCTGGTGGCGACACCGCCCGCGGGCACGACGGTGCTGCCCGTCGAGCGGGTCGACGCGGGAGCGCTGCCCGCGGGGCTGCCGACGCTCGTGTGGACCCGCGGGGACCGCACCGTCGGCGTCTACGGACGCGCGGGCGGGTGCACGGACGCGCGGGTGGGGGTCGTCGAGCAGGGCACGGACCGTGTCGTCCTGCGGGTCGTCCAGTTCACGACCGGGCCCGGACCGTGCACACGCGAGGTGCTCTACCCGCCGCTGGAGGTCACCCTCGACGCCCCGCTGGGGCAGCGTCCGGTGGTGCTGACCGGACAGGTGCCCTGAGGGCGGAGGGACCAGGGGGGAGGAGCCGGACCCCGGAAAGTCGGAAGACCGGGCCGGCCCCCGACCGTCCCGGTCTCCCGTCGCGAGGCGAGGTCGGGTTGCGACCTGCCGTCATGGATTTGGCCGAGCCGGTGGACCCCACGTGAGTGGGGTCACACCCGGCCCGTGCACCTCAGACTGCCGTTACTGGCCAGTCACCGTCAATCCGCACTTCGGGCGGCACCGTCCGGAACGATCCCGACACGGTGCGTTCCCGAACGCGCGGTCGGGCCCGTCAACGCACGGCTCAGCGCGCGGCTCAGCTCGCGGCTCAGCTCGCGGCTCAGCTCGCGGCGTAGGCCCTGAGCCGGCTGGCGCGGTCACCGTCGCGGAGCTTGACCATGACCTCGCGCTCGATCTGGCGCACCCGCTCGCGGGAGAGCCCGAACTGCCGGCCGATCTGGTCGAGCGTGCGCGGCTGCCCGTCGTCCAGGCCGTAGCGCAGCCGGATGACGTTCTGCTCCCGCTCGTCGAGCGTCGCGATGACGCGGCGCATGTCGTCGTGGAGCAAGCCGGAGATGACCGTCGACTCGGCGTCGGTGGCCTCGGCGTCCTCGATGAAGTCCCCGAGCGGGGCCTCCTCCTCGGAGCCGACCGGCATGTCCAGGCTCACCGGGTCGCGGCTGTGGTCGAGGAGGTCCGAGACCTTCTCGACCGCGATGCCCGACTCCTCGGCCAGCTCCTCGTGGGTGGCCTCGCGGCCGAGGGTCTGGTGGAGGTCGCGCTTGATGCGGGCGAGCTTGTTGACCTGCTCGACCAGGTGGACGGGCAGGCGGATGGTGCGGGCCTGGTCGGCCATGCCGCGGGTGATGGCCTGGCGGATCCACCACGTCGCGTACGTCGAGAACTTGAAGCCCTTGGCGTAGTCGAACTTCTCGACGGCGCGGATCAGGCCGAGGTTGCCCTCCTGGATGAGGTCCAGCAGCGGCATGCCGCGTCCCGTGTAGCGCTTGGCCAGCGAGACGACCAGGCGCAGGTTGGCCTCGAGCAGGTGCGCGCGGGCCCGACGGCCGTCGCGGGCCACGGCCCGGAGGTCGGTGGCGCGCTGGGGGTCGAGGTCCTCGGACTGCTCGAGCAGGTGCGCCGCGTAGACGCCCGCCTCGATGCGGCGTGCCAGGTCCACCTCGTCGGCGGCCGTCAGCAGCGCGGTTTTTCCGATACCGTTGAGGTAGACGCGGACGAGGTCCGCCGCAGGGCCCTGGGCGTCGAGGTCGCTCTCGGCAGACCCGGTCGGCGTGGCCGCCTCGGGGCCGGTCTGCGGTGCGAGTGTCGCCGTCATTGCTTCCTCCCTGCGCGGCGCGAAGGTGCTGTGGCGCCGCTACATCTGGTCGAACGCGTCGGGGACGGCGTTCGTTCCCGTACTGGGATACAACAGTGGGGTGCCCGGTGTGGCGTGCCCGACGCATGGCGCGCGCCACCCGCGGGCAACTTCTTCCGGATCTCCACTCGACGGCCCGAGCGCGCCTGCGCTACGTCTCCACGAGCACCGTGAAGGGGCCGTCGTTGCTCGATACAACGCGCATGTCGGCCCCGAACTTCCCCACCTCGACGGGCGCCCCGCGCCGGCGTAGCGCCGCGACCACCTCGTCGACCGCCGCGCGCGCCGCCGCCGGGGGTGCGGCCGCCGACCACGAGGGGCGCCGGCCCTTGCGCGTGTCGCCGTAGAGGGTGAACTGGCTGACGACGAGCAGGCCGGCCCCGGTCTCGGCGCAGGAGCGCTCGTCGCCTCTCCTTTCCCCGTCGCTGCGCTCGCCCCTGAGCAGGCGCAGCTCGTGGAGCTTGCGCGCCATGGTCTCCGGGGCGTCGGGACCGTCGTCGCGGTGGACGCCGAGCAGCACGAGCAGCCCGGGGGCGTCGAGCTCGCCGACGACCTCGTCGCCGTCGGGGCCCTCGACGGTGACGCGCGCCCAGGCCACGCGGCTCACGACGGCCCGCACGTCACCCTCACCCGCACTCGAGCATCCCGTGCCGGACGAGGTCCCGGACGACGGGCAGGGTGGCCTCGGCGAGCTCGTCGGCGTCGCGGCCGTGCGCGAGCGCGAGCAGCTCGAGGAGGTCGCGCAGCGGCAGGTACCCGCGGCACCCGGCCAGCAGGGCGGCGCCCAGCTCGTCGACGTCGTGGCGCCACTGCGGGCCGTCGAGGCGCACCAGCGTCGCCGCCACCTCCGACCAGCCCTCGTCGGTGGGGACGAGGCCGCGCTCGAGGGCGACGGTGTCCGGCACCCGGGGCCGCGTGTCGAGCAGCGCGTCGCCGGGGTGGCGGGCGAGCCACGCCGTCCGGTCGAGCCACCCCTCGATCTCGGGGCCCAGCGGGTCGTCGTGGGACTGGCGGAGGTCCTCGCAGACGACCGTGCCCGCGACGTCCGGTGCGGTGCGGCGCAGGGTCACGAACCCGAACCCGATCGCGTGGACGCCCTCGCCGGCCAGGAAGTCCAGCCACCGCTCCGAGAGCGCCGTGCCCTCGGGCGAGGCCGGGTCGACGCCCGCGTCCCGCAGCCAGGTGCCGACGTGCAGCCCGGGGTCCGCGACGTCGCGCTGCACCACCCACGCGTCCAGCCCGTCCGGCGCGGCGGCGTCGGCGGCCTCCGCGAGCCAGGTGCGCGGGCGGTCGGTCCAGTCGTCGGAGGTGATCAGCCAGGACGCGAGCAGCTGGGCGACGCCGCCCTCGGTCAGGAAGCCGGGCAGCCGGCCCACCAGCAGCGCGCTCGCCCCGTCGCCGCCGAGCCCGGAGTCGCGGTAGACGTGGTCCACCTGCGGCGGCCCGGGCACGAACGGCGGGTTGCTGACGATCTGGTCGAACCGGCGCCCGGCCACCGGCTCGAGCCACGGGCCGTCGAGGAGCTCGGCGTCGACCCCGGAGAGCGCGAGTGTCACCCGCGCCATGTCCAGCGCGCGGGCCGAGACGTCCGTGGCCGTCATCCGGCGCGCGTGCCCGGAGCAGTGCAGCACCTGCACCCCGCACCCGGTGCCCACGTCCAGGAGCGTGTCGACGGGGCGGCGGACCGTCGCCCGCGCCAGCGACAGCGACGCCGCGCCGGTGCCCAGGACGTGCTCGCGGTCGGCGGTCCGGCCGGCGGGGTCGACCTCGAGGTCCGAGAGCACCCACCACGGCGCCGCGTCCGGGACGGCCGCGTCGCCGTGCGGGCGCAGGTCCAGCGCGGCGGAGACCTGCCCGTCCCGGTCGGCGAGCAGCCCGGCGGACACGGCCTCGTCGACGTCCGCGGGCTCCAGCGCCGCCGCCACCTCGTCCCGCGGCACGGGGTCGCCCAGCAGGAACAACCGGATCAGCGTGCCCGCGTCGCCCGCGTCCCGGATCGCCCGACGGGCCGGCGTGGTCTCGCCGCGGTCGAGCGCGGCGCGTGCCGCCGGGCCGAGGAGTGCGGCCACCCGGTCCACCGTGAACCCCGTTCGCACCAGGGCCGTGCGTAAGCCACGCCACAATTGGGCATCAGGGACGACGACACCCCCCGTGACAGCGATGTCCGAATCGGGGAGGTCGGGTCGGGGCACGCACGTGATCGTCACACTGCAGCCGCAGGCGATCATCGCCACCCCGGACGCGACTTCTCCGATCGCACCGTTGCCTCGGGCAGGGATGTGCGTGACGGTACGCACACAGCAAGGGGCACCAGGCGTCGACGGCGCCCGTCGGTGCCCGTGACGACGACCGGGAGGCACACGCGGATGTCGGAAGCGACCACCAGCCAGGAGGGGAAGACCTACCCGCCGGACTCGGAGCTGTCGAAGACGGCCAACGTGCGGCCGGAGATGCTGGAGCAGGATCTCGAGGAGTTCTGGAGCCAGCAGGCCCAGGACAAGATCAGCTGGTTCGAGCCCTTCGACACGGTGCTCGAGTGGAACCTGCCCTACGCGAAGTGGTTCGTGGGCGGGAAGCTCAACGCCTGCTACAACTGCGTCGACCGCCACGTCGAGAACGGCAAGGGCGACAAGGTCGCCCTGCACGTCGTGCCCGACGACGGCCCGGACTCGTCCGAGGCGCGGGACATCACCTTCTCGCAGCTGCAGGAGCAGGTGGTCAAGTTCGCCAACGGGCTCAAGAAGCTCGGGGTCGGCAAGGGCGTCCCGGTCGGCATCTACATGCAGATGATCCCCGAGGCCGTCGTGGCCATGCTGGCGTGCGCCCGTCTGGGCGCGCCGCACACCGTGGTGTTCGGCGGGTTCAGCGGCAAGGCCGTGGCCGAGCGCTGCAACGACCTCGAGTGCAAGGTCCTCATCACCCAGGACGAGGCGATGCGCGGCGGCAAGTCCGGCGCGCAGAAGACCAACGCGGACGAGGGTCTCGACGCCGGCCCGACCACCGTCGAGAAGGTCGTCGTCGTCAAGCGCTCCGGCGCGGACATCCCGATGGGCGACCGCGACGTCTACCTCGACGACCTCGTCGCGGACGTCTCCGGCGACGCGTCGGACTGCCCGTGCGAGCCGATGGAGTCCGAGGACCTGCTCTTCCTGCTCTACACGTCGGGCTCCACCGGGAAGCCGAAGGGCGTCGTCCACACCACCGGCGGCTACCTGGTCGGTTGCGCGACGACCCACAACCTGGTCTTCGACGTCAAGGACGACTCGGTCTACTGGTGCGCGGCCGACATCGGCTGGATCACCGGCCACAGCTACATCGTCTACGGACCGCTGGCCAACGGGTGCACCTCGGTGCTCTTCGAGGGCGTCCCCGGCTACCCGGACAAGGACGTCTGGTGGAGGACCGTCGACAAGTACGGGGTGACGATCCTCTACACCTCGCCGACGGCGATCAAGTCGCACATGAAGGCCGGCGAGCAGCACATCGAGGGCCACGACCTGAGCTCGATCAAGATTCTCGGGAGCGTCGGTGAGCCGATCAACCCGGACGTCTGGGAGTGGTACCGCGAGCACGTCGGCGGCGGCAAGGCGCCGATCATGGACACCTGGTGGCAGACCGAGACCGGGCACATCCTGATCACGCCGCTGCCCGGGATCACCACGATGAAGCCGGGCATGGCCCAGCAGCCGTTCCCGGGTGTGCGTCCGGAGGTCCGCGACGACGAGGGCAACCAGCTCGGCGTCGAGCAGACGGGCAACCTCGTGCTCACCCAGCCCTGGCCGGGCATGATGCGCACGCTCTACAACGACGACCAGCGCTTCAAGGACACCTACTGGTCGAAGTACTCCGACGCGTACTTCGCCGGTGACGGCGCCAAGTACGACGCCGACGGCGACATCCAGCTCATGGGTCGCATCGACGACGTCGTCAACGTGTCCGGCCACCGTCTCTCGACCTTCGAGGTCGAGAGCGCCCTGGTCGAGCACGCCGACGTCGCCGAGGCCGCCGTCGCGGCGCGCAAGGACGACGACACCGGCCAGGCGATCGTCGCCTTCGTGTCGCTCAAGGGCGACAAGGAGGGCACCGAGGAGCTGGAGCAGGCGCTGCGCGAGCAGGTGGCCCAGTCGATCGGCAAGCTCGCCCGTCCCGCGACGGTGATCTTCGCCAGTGACCTGCCGAAGACGCGGTCGGGGAAGATCATGCGGCGGCTCCTCAAGAACCTCGCGGAGGGCGAGGAGCTGGGCGACACGTCCACGCTGGTCGACCCGACCGTCGTGGAGGAGATGCAGAAGCAGATGAACGGCTAGGTGCGCTGCGCGCATGTGGGCACCTCGAAGTGCTCACATGCCGGAGGCACACGAGCGGCACTTTCGCTTCATCGGATGAAGCGGAAGTGCCGTTCGTTCGTTCTGGGGCCGGTGTGCAGGGTCGGCACCGAAGATCAGGGGCGCGAGATGCACCTCGTCCGCGTTCGGGAGGTGTACGACGCGCTGGTGATCTTCTGGGCTGATGTGGAGCTTGCTCAGCTGACGGCGGGCGGCTGGAGGTCGGCCGCGGGCTCCGGGTCGCGGACCTCGGGCTGCGGCGGCTCCTCGCGACGCAGCACCGCGAGCTGCTCGGTGATCCGGCCCATGATCCGGTCGGTGGCCTCCTGCAGGGCGGTGCGCCCGATCCGTCCCTCGCGCAGGTCGTGGAGGACGACGGGCGGGCCCGCGAGCACGCGCAGGGTCGCGCGCGGGTAGAGCGTGCCGAACTTCGCGGTCGGCGGGAGCAGGTGGTTGGAGCCCCACTGGGCCACCGGGATCACCGGCGCGCCGGTCTCCAGGGCCATGCGCGCGACGCCGGTGCGCGCCGGGCGGGGCCATCCGTCGGAGTTCTCGGAGAAGCCGCCCTCGGGGTAGACGACCACGACCTCGCCCTGGCGGACCGCCTCGACCGCCGCGCGGTAGGCCTCGATGCCGGAGGCGCTGCGGTCGACGGGGATGTGCCGGCCCCCGCGCAGCGGCGCGCCGACCACCGTCTGGCCCCACAGCTCCTTCATCGCGAGGAAGCGGGGCACGCGGCCCTGGGCCATGCAGTAGGAGACCAGGACGATCGGGTCGACGTGCGAGAGGTGGTTCACCGCGAGCAGCGCCCCGCCCGACGCCGGCACCTGCCGCCCGCCGCGGAAGTCCCAGCGCGCCACGGCCATGAGCACCGGCCAGAGCACGTCGATCGCGAAGCCGTACCAGAAGCCGCGGTCGGTGCGGGGGTAGAGCGCCAGGATCGCGAGCTTGCGCCACAGCCGCATCGGCCGCCCCGGACGACGGCGATCGTGGGCCTGGGAGATCCGGCGGAGCCGGTCCTGACGCGCCATGCCGCAGATCATGTCTCCCGGCGTCGCGGACTGCATGGGTGGGCGTCCCTAGCCGATGGCGTAGCCCGGCCGGAGGAGGAGTTGGCCGCCGACGATGAGGGTCACGATCGAGACGAAGGCCCAGAGCAGCTCCCATACGAACGTAGGAAAGATGATCGTCGCTCTTGCCAGGTAGCCCGCGTCCGCCTTGCCGCCACGGAACTTCAGGTTGTCGGCGGCGCCGCCGATGAGCAGGAGCCACGCGATGCCCACCGCGACTCCGGCTTGGAGCTCTGCCGAACCGGACACCAGTACGTAGCCGACTCCGAGCACCACCAACGTGGGTACGAGGAAAGCTAGCCCCTTGATCGAGAACGGGATGAGGGCGAAGGACAGGACCACCGCTCCGAGGAGGACCGCCCAGGGGTTCCCGATCGCGATGAGTGCGGCGGCGGCGAGACCGAGAAGGGGAGGTGTCGCGTAGCCCACGATCCAATTCAGGACGTTGGGAAACCACGCGGAGCGTGCCCAGCCCGTCTCTCCGTTGCCGTTGTCCTTGAGCTCCATGGTGATCTTCGGTCGGAGGGTGACAGCTGCGACGAGGACGTGACCCCCCTCGTGTGCGAGCGTGACGAAGTACTTCCGGAGGACGGCGGAGAAACACACGAACAGCAGCACGATGAACCCGACACCGAACGCGATCGGCTCTCCCACGATCGGGACGTCGTTCACCGCCAGGTCCACCCCCACCATGGAGTGAATCGCAGCACGTTCCGTATTCGGATCACCCGGACGACACGCCGTCTACACCCGATCGCGACGAGGCAACTGTGACGGATGCGAACCGGGCGAACCGATGGCCGCTTCCGTCCGATCCATGGGACGTCGCGACGGAGGGAGAACACGATGGGCGCAGGGGCAGCACAGCGGGTGGTGGGCGCGGTCGGGGCCTTCCTCGAGGGTCCGATCCCGGTGCGCATCCGGGCGTGGGACGGCAGCGAGGCCGGGGCGGCGCCGGGGCCCGGCGTCCCGACGGTGGTGCTGCGCTCGCGGCGGGCGCTGCGCCGGCTGCTGTGGGAGCCGGGCGAGATGGGCCTGGCGCACGCCTACGTCTCGGGCGACCTCGACGTCGACGGTGACCTCGCCGAGGGGCTCTCGGCGATGTGGGCGCTGGTGAACTCCGGGACGATCACGAAGCGCCGCCCCGGCGCCCGCGAGCTGCCGGGCCTGGCCGCGCAGGCCGTGCGTCTCGGCCTGCTCGGTACCAGGCCGGCGCCCCCGCCCGAGGCCATCAGGATCAAGGGGCGACTGCACAGCAAGCGCCGCGACCGGGCCGTCATCGCCCACCACTACGACGCCGGCAACGCCTTCTACGGTCTGCTGCTCGACGACTCCATGGCCTACTCGTCGGGCTACTGGACGTCGGAGGACAGCACCCTCGAGCAGGCGCAGCGCGACAAGCTCGACCTGGTCTGCCGCAAGCTCGACCTCGCGCCCGGGCGCCGGCTGCTCGACATCGGCTGTGGTTGGGGTTCGCTCGCCGTGCACGCCGCGCGCGAGTTCGGCGCCCAGGTGCGGGCGGTGACGATCTCGCGCGAGCAGCGCGACCAGGTCAACGCCCGGATCCGCGCCGAGGGGCTCGCCGGGCAGGTGCAGGTCGACCTGCTCGACTACCGCGACGTCGCCGAGAAGATCACCGCGGTCGACGGCCCGTTCGACGCCGTGAGCGCGATCGAGATGGGCGAGCACGTCGGCGACGCGCACTACCCGGTCTTCGCCGCGACCCTCCACGGCGCGCTCCGGCCGGGCGGGCGGGCGCTCGTCCAGCAGATGTCGCGCGGGGCGAACGCGCCGGGCGGCGGAGCGTTCATCGAGACCTACGTGACCCCGGACATGGTGATGCGCCCCGTCGGCGACACCCTGACGTTCCTGCAGCGCTCCGGCCTCGAGGTCCGCGACGTGCACGTCATGCGCGAGCACTACGTCCCGACGATCCGGGCCTGGCTCGCGACGCTCGAGGAGCGCTTCGACGAGGCCGTCGGGCTCCTCGGCGAGCGCGGCGCGCGGATGTGGCGGCTCTACCTGGCCGGCGGTGCGCTGGCGTTCGAGGAGAACCGCATGGGCGTCGACCAGATCCTCCTCGCCCGCCCGACCGACCGCGGCCGCAGCGGCATGCCCGTCACCCGCGACGACTGGTCGGTGCGGGCGCGGTCGGACGCGGGTACGACGGGATCGTGAGCCCAGCCTTCGACCTGGCCGCCTTCGGCCTCCTGGTCGCGGCCGCGGTGGCCGGCGTCGTCGTGGTGTTCGCGGCGACGCTGGTCGTCGCGCGCGCGGCCGGGCGGCACAGCGTCGTCGACGTGACCTGGGGCCTGGGCTTCGTGGCCGTCGCGGTGATCGCGTACGTGACCTCGGGCGTCCTCGGCGTCGGCGACACCGTGGTGCGCACCGTCGTGCTCGCGCTCGTGGCGGTCTGGGGCCTGCGCCTGGCGATCTACATCGGCTGGCGCAACCACGGGAAGGGCGAGGACCCGCGCTACGCGGAGATGCTCGGCGACGACCACCCGCCGGGCGCGGTGACCGCCTTCGTGCTCCGCAAGGTCTACCTGCCGCAGGCCGGCGTCATGCTCGTCGTGTCCCTGCCCGTGCTGGCCGCGATGGTGCGGGCGTCGACGGTGCTGCCCGTGGTGATCGTCGGCGCCCTGCTGTGGCTGGTGGGGTTCGCCTTCGAGTCGGTCGGCGACGCCCAGCTCGCGTCGTTCAAGGCCGACCCGGACAACAAGGGCAAGGTCATGGACTCGGGGCTCTGGCGCTACACCCGCCACCCGAACTACTTCGGCGACGCCTGCGTCTGGTGGGGCGTCTTCGTCGTCGCGGCGGGCCACCCGCTCGCCCTGGTCACCGTCGTCGGGCCGCTGCTGATGACGTACCTGCTCACGTCCGTGACGGGCAAGGAGCTCACCGAGAAGTCGATGTCGCAGCGCCCGGGCTACGACGAGTACGTGCGCCGCACCTCGGGCTTCCTCCCGCTGCCCCCGGGCTCCCGCCCGGCCCGCGCCACGTGAGGCGGTGCGGACCGGACGGGGCAGAGCCGGGGCGGGGTCACGCGCCCTGGCGCTCGCGCAGGGTCGTGAGGGCGTCGTCCGCGTGCAGGTCGAACTTCATCTCGCTGCCGATCACCTCGAGCACCGTGCGGTCGGTGTCGATGACGAAGGTCTTGCGCTTCACCGGCAGCGCCGGCAGCCACGACCGCTTGGCGCCGAACTGCTTGGCGACGGCACCGTCGGGGTCCGAGAGCAGGGGGTAGTCGAAGGAGTTCGCGGTCGAGAACGTGTGCTGCCTCTCGACCGAGTCGGCGCTGATACCGACGCGCTGGGCCCCCACCGCGGCGAACTCGGATGCGAGGTCGCGGAAGTGACAGCTCTCCTGGGTGCAGCCGCCCGAGGAGGCCAGGGGGTAGAAGAACAGCACCACCGGACCGTCGGCGAGCAGTCCGGACAGCGTCCGGCGGGTGCCGGTGTCGTCGGCGAGCTCGAAGTCGGGGGCGATGTCTCCGGCCTTCATGGGGTTCCTTCCGGGGGCAGGGATGTCTCGGCACGCGTACGTCCCGGGCGCGCGAGGGGTTCGGCGGCCGTGACACGGGCGTGTCGCCGGGCGATGATGGGCCACGATGATGGGGCCGTGGGCACGGTGACCGCGCACCCGGTCGAGCGGCACCTGCTGCGGGCGCGCGACCTGGCCGACCGTGCCTACGCCGAACCCCTCGACGTGCCCGATCTCGCGCGCGCCGCCGGGCTCAGCACCGCCCACTTCAGCGACCGCTTCGCCGCGGCGTTCGGCGTCACCCCCCACGCCTATCTGCTCACGCGTCGGCTGGAACGGGCCGCGGCGCTGCTGCGCCAGACCGATCACACGGTGGCCCGGATCTGCGCCGAGGTGGGCCTGAGCAGCGTCGGCAGCTTCACCGTCAGCTTCCGGCGCATGTTCGGGCGCACCCCGACCGCCCATCGGACGGCGTTCCCGCCCGCGCACGACCACGCGCTCCTGCCGGAGTGCGTGACGCGCCTCTACGGGCGCCCGCAGAACCGGAGTTCTCGAGAGGACCCGCGCGTCGCGGATCCCTAACGTCGGCGCCGTGCTCGCCATCCACCGCATCAACGTCTGGGTCCACGACCAGCGGGTCGCCCTGGAGTTCTGGACGCGCAAGGTCGGGTTCGAGCTCCGGGCGGACGCGACCTTCCCCGAGCTCGGCGGCTTCCGCTGGCTGACCGTCGGGCCACCGGGGCAGGCCGACCTGGAGCTCGTGCTGATGGCGGTCCCGGAGCCGCCGGTGCTCGCGCGCGAGCAGACCGAGCTCATCCGCTCCGTGATGTCCCAGGGCCTGGCCGGTGCGATCTTCCTGGCGACCGACGACGTGCGGCGCGACCACGAGCTGCTCACGGCCCGGGGAGTCGAGTTCACCGAACCCCCCGAGGCGCGGCCCTACGGCATCGACGCCGGGTTCCGCGATCCCTCGGGCAACCAGGTGCGGCTGACCCAGGTCCTCACGGGCGGGGCTCCGGCATGAGCACCAGCACGCTCGACGCCCTGGTCGCGGCCGAGTTCACGGCGTTGGCGGACGCGCTCGAGCCGCTCGGGCCCGACCGCTGGTCGGCGGACTCGCTGTGTGCGGGGTGGACGGTCGCCCACGTCGTCGCCCACCTGACGATGGCCGCGCGCTACCCGGCCGACCGCTTCGCGGCCGAGCTCGCCGCCGACGGGTACGACTTCACCCGCACCTCCGACCGCCTCGCGGCGGCCGACGGGACGCTGCTGCCCACCGCGCTGATCGCGGACCTGCGCAGCGACACGATGGCCTCCTTCGCCCAGCCCGGTGGCGGGATGGCCGGCTCGCTGAGCCACGTGGTGATCCACGGACTCGACGTGACGGTGCCGCTGGCCCTCGGGCGGGTCGGTGCCGACGAGGCCGCCGCGGCGGTCCTCGATCAGCTCGTCGCCCCGGGCGGGCGCACCGTCTTCGGAGTCGACACGGCCGGTCTCGCCCTCAGCGCCACCGACCTGGCCTGGACGCACGGGCGGGGGACGCCGGTGGCCGCGAGCGCCGCCGAGCTGATCCTCGCGCTCGCCGGCAGGCAGGGTGGCGCGCGCCTCGTCCGCTGAGGCGCCTCCCGGCCCGCGTCCCCACGCCGCAGGCCGCAGGATGGAGACGTGACGCTCCCGCGCCTCGACCGCGTCCGCCCCGCCACCCGGCGTCCCGTGACCGGCGCCGTCGTCGTCCTCCACGGCGGGAGCCCGGACAACCGGGACGCCGCCGACGGCCTGCGGCTGCCCTACCTGCGGATGGTGCCGTTCGCGCGGAGCCTCGCGTCCGCCGGAGCCCGCCGCGGGGTGGACGTCGGCCTGCTGCGCTACCGCTACCGCGGCTGGAACGCCCCCGACCTCGACCCCGTGCAGGACGCCCGCTGGGCCCTGCGCGACCTGCGGCAGCGTCACGGCGACGTGCCCGTCGTGCTGGTCGGGCACTCGATGGGCGGGCGCGCCGCACTGCGCGTCGGCGGCGACGAGGGCGTGGTCGGCGTCGCCGGGCTGGCGCCGTGGATCGAGCGCGGCGAGCCCTGGGAGCACCTCGCGGGCCGGACGGTGCTGATCGCCCACGGCGACCGCGAGCGCATGACCTCCCCGCAGGCCTCCCGGTGGTTCGCCGGCCGGGTGGCGACGATCTCCGATCGCGTCGCCCGCTTCGACGTCCTCGGCGACGGCCACACGATGCTGCGGCGGGCGTCCGACTGGCACGACCTCGTCACACACTTCGCCCTCGGGGCCCTCGGACTCGAACCGTTCACCGAGCCCGTCGCGAAAGCGATGGCGGCAGGGGATCCGGAGGGACTGGAGGTCCCCCTGGAGAATCCGTAGGGATTCGGGTGAGGAGCAGGCATGCGGGAGCGGGTCGCGGTCATCGGTGCGGGGGTCTCGGGACTCACCGCGGCCTACCTGCTCCAGCGGCGGTACGACGTCACCCTGTTCGAGGCGGAAGGTCGTCTCGGCGGGCACGCGCACACCCACGAGCTCGACACCGTCGCGGTCGACTCCGGGTTCATCGTCCACAACGACGTCACCTACCCGAACCTGCTGCGGCTGTTCTCCGAGCTCGGGGTCGCGACGCAGGACTCCGAGATGAGCATGAGCGTCCGCGACGAGGCCACCGGCCTCGAGTACGCGGGCGCCCGGGGCGTGCAGGGTCTCTTCGCCCAGCCGCGCAACCTCGCGAACCCGCGCTACCTGCGGATGCTCGGCGAGGTCCTGCGCTTCCACCGCCAGGCCCGCGCGGTGGTGGACGGATCGTCGCCGCTCGCCGAGAACGTCACGTTCGGCGAGTTCCTCGACGCCGGCGGCTACTCGCCCTACTTCGTCGAGACCTTCGCGGTGCCGGTGGTGTCCGCGGTCTGGTCGTCGGGGCCGGAGCTCTCGCGGCAGTACCCGGCGCGCTACCTGTTCACGTTCCTCGCGAACCACGGCATGCTCTCGATCGGCGGTTCGCACCGCTGGCGAACCGTCGTCGGCGGCTCGCGCACCTACGTCGAGCGGGCCGCGAAGGGCCTGTCGGCGGTGGAGGTGTCGACGCCGGTCCGGGCGGTGGTGCGCAGCGGGGACGAGGTGCGCGTCCGCGACGACGCCGACGTCGAGCGCCGCTTCGACCGCGTCGTCGTCGCCACCCACGCCCCGGACGCGCTGCGCCTGCTCTTCGCGCCGACCGCCGAGCAGGTCTCGGTGCTCGGGGCCTTCCGCTACTCGCCCAACGAGACCCTGCTGCACACCGACACCTCGGTGCTCCCGCGCGCCGAGGGGGCCCGGGCGTCGTGGAACCTGCTGCGCGTGCCGGGGGAGTCGAAGGTGCTGGTCAGCTACGACATGACGCGGCTGATGCGGTTGCCCGGACTCGAGACCTACGTCGTCACCCTCAACGCGACCGACCGGATCGACCCGTCGAAGGTCATCGCCCGCATGGACTACGAGCACCCCGCCTACACCCCGGAGTCGGTCGCGGCCCAGAACCGGTTGCCGGGCCTGAACGACGACCGGATCGCCTTCGCCGGCGCGTACCAGGGCTGGGGCTTCCACGAGGACGGTTGCGCCTCGGGGGTGCGCGCCGCCGCCGCCCTCGGCGTGACGTGGTGAGCTGGCTCTACGAGGCCGAGGTCGGGCACCAGCGCCGCGAGGGCCTCGACGACGCCTTCACCCACCGGCTGTACCTGTGGCTCGTCGACCTCGACGACCTGCCCCGCCTGCCCGCGCCGCTCCGGCCGTTCGCGCGGTTCCGGGCCGCCGACCACATCGGGCACCCCGACCGCACGATCCGCGAGAACCTCGACGCGTTCCTCGCCGCGCGGGGGATGGAGCGGCCCGCGCGGGTCCTCATGCTCGCCCACGCCCGCGTGCTCGGGTGGGTGTTCAACCCGATCACGCTCTACTGGTGCCGCGACGCCGACGGCGCGCTCGTCGCCGTCGTCGCCGAGGTGCACAACACCTACGGCGGGCGCCACCACTACCTGCTCGACGTCTCCGACGACCCGGAGGCCGGCCGCGCCCGCGTCGACAAGGACTTCTACGTCTCGCCGTTCTTCCCCGTCGACGGCGAGTACCGGATGCGCGTGCCGGAGCCGGGGGAGACGCTCTCGGCGACGATCGTGCTGCGCCGCGAGGGCGGGACGGCGTTCGTCGCCACGCTGCGCGGCCGGCGGCGCCCCGTCACGGCGCGCACGGTGCTCGCCGCCGTCCTGCGGCACCCGGCGGTGACGCTGCGCGTATCGGCGGCCATCCGGCACCGGGGCCTCCGGTTGTGGGCCCGCGGCCTGCCGGTGATCGCCCGCCGTCCCGTCGACACCGGGCGCGGGCTCGATCAGCTCGCCCCGACCCGGCGCTGAGGCGGTTACTGGCTGGTAGCGCTCGCTCGGCGAGCGATACCAGCCAGAAGGCAGGCACACTGCCTCGCCGTGACCGCTCCGCTCACCATCCGCGTCGCCGAGGCCGCCGACGTGGACTCCCTGCTCGCCCTCGTGCACAGCGCCTACCGGGGTCCGTCGGGCCGCGAGGGCTGGACGTCCGAGGCCGACCTCATCGACGGCCCGCGCACCACCCGCGAGCTGCTCGCCGCCGACGTGGCCGACCCGTCGATCTCCGTGCTCGTCGCCGGCGACCTGCTCGGCTGCGCCGCCGTCACCCACGAGGCCAGCGCGTCGACGGCGTCGTTCGGCCTGTTCGCGGTGCGGCCCGGTCTCCAGGGCGGGGGCGTCGGGTCGGCGCTCCTCGCCGCGGCCGAGGACCACGCCCGCGAACGGGGTGCGACGGTCATGGAGATGCTCGTCATCGACCGCCGCGAGGAGCTCATCGCCTGGTACGAGCGCCGGGGCTACGCGCGCACGGGGGAGACCCGCCCGTTCCCCTACGGCGCGGAGGGCGTGGGCGAGCCGCGGGACGACGACTTCAGGTTCGCCGTGCTCGCCAAGAATCTGGGACGCTGACCCGGTGCCCGACCTGACCCTCGCGCAGGACGCCGACGCCGACGCGGTCCTGAGCTCGAACCCGCTCGCGCTGCTCATCGGCATGCTGCTCGACCAGCAGTTCCCGATGGAGCGCGCGTTCGCCTCGCCCGCCCTGCTCACCGAGCGCCTCGGCGGCCCGCTCACGGCCGCCGGGATCGCCGAGTACGACACCGAGGCCCTCGTCGCCGCGTTCACCGGCCCGCCGGCGCTGCACCGCTACCCGCGCTCGATGGCCGAGCGGGTGCAGGCGCTGTGCCGGACGATCGTGGCCGACTGGGGCGGCGAGGTCGAGCGCCTCTGGACGGACGCCGCCGACGGGCGCACGGTGCTCGCGAACCTGCAGTCGCTGCCCGGCTTCGGCAAGCAGAAGGCGCAGATCTTCACGGCGCTGCTCGGCAAGCAGTGCGACGTGCGCCCGGAGGGCTGGCGCGAGGCCGCGGGCTCGTACGGCGACGACGGCTCGCGCCGCTCGATCGCCGACGTCGTCGACCCCGTCACGCTCGGCGAGGTGCGCGAGTTCAAGCAGGCGCAGAAGAAGGCGGCCAAGGCCGCGAAGGCCGACGCGCCCTCCTGATCGCCCCCAGGTGGCGCCCGGGGCGCCCAGGGTTGACTCTGATGGGTGCGGGCACCCGCGCAAGAGCGGTGCCGAGGAGGCGACGAGCGTGAACCGACGTCAGGACGACGACGGGCCGATCCTGATCACTCAGGCCCAGGTCTCGTACGACGAGGAGTTCGCGGCGCGCAAGAAGCGCTATTCGCTGATCATGGCGTGCCGCATCCCGTGCCTCATCCTCGCCGGGGTCTTCGGCATCGCCTTCCAGTGGCCCTGGGTCGCGGTCGCGTTCATCGTGCTGTCGGTGCCGCTGCCGTGGGTCGCGGTGCTCATCGCGAACGACCGCCCGCCGAAGAAGGCCGAGAAGGCCAACCGCTACCGCAAGAGCCACCGCGAGCTCGACAGCGTGCCCGACGCGCAGATCATCGAGGCCGCCGAGGTGCTCGACCGGCGCGACCAGCGCACCGAGTGGCCCCGCCAGTCCCAGCAGGACGGCCCGGCCCACGAACCACCGCGCACGGGCACCGGGGGCTGATCCTCGCCTCGGCGCGTCCCGGACCGTGACGTCCGGACGGTCGATGTCCTGACCCGCGTCAGGTGCCCTGCACGATCGGGATGCGCACGGGCGCGACCTGCGGGGCGCTGCGCGGCAGGGGCGTGACGCCCGGCAGCGGTCCCAGCCCGCCGGCGGGAGCCGGGAGGCGCGGCACGGACGGGTGCTGCTCCGGCGCGGCGTCGCCGTTGCCGTCGTGCGCCGTGCCGTCGTGCGCCGTGCCGTCGTGTGGCGTGCCGTCGGGCGCCGGTACCGCGGGCCGCGGCTGGTGGGCGTTCGCGTGGGTGGCGAGGGCGTGCACGAACGTCCGCGAGCGCGGCACCTGGTCGACGATGTCGGTGGACCCCGCGGCCGCGGCGTCCTCGGAGGGACCCTGCACGCAGCGCCGCGCGCTGTTGATGCAGTCCGCGCCCTCCTCGGCACGGCGCTCGGAGGACAGGTACTCCAGCAGCGCGTGGTCGGTGATCGGGTTGTGGCGCTGCTCGGGGAAGCTGTCGATGGCGAACTGGCGCCCGGGCGGCGGGTCCTCGTAGGTCACCGTGATCCGCAGCGCCGGCACGGGGATGAGGTCCTCGTCGCACTCGCCGTTCTCGTCGGGGTACCGGATGTGGGTGGCGTGGTCCTCCGAGTCGAGGTCCTGGCCGTTCCAGCAGCTCGGGAAGTCGTAGACGCGCTGCAGCGACGACCCCTCCGGGCACATCGGGTAGAGGTCGGTCATGCGCTGACCCGACCCGGTGCAGGTGAACTTGGCGTTGCTGCCCTCGCCCCCGGTGGTGGCGGCCTTGGCCGACCCCGTGACCAGGGCGATGTTCAGCGGCATCGGCTCGGTGCGCCGCGTGCCGTGCCCGTGGAACGTGTAGTCGACCGACGACGGCTCGATGAACGACCCGACGTTGCCGTCGAGGCTGCCCCCGTCGGCCCCGACGTCCGGCCCGACGCCGCGGAGATCCCGCAGCACCGGCCAGAAGATGGGGGAGCGGTCGCCGTTCGTGCAGGTCGTGGAGGACTCCTCGAGCGTCTCGTCCTCCGAGGCGAAGTTGGTGCCCTCGTTGCCGGCGTAGTCGTGGGTGTGCTGGGCGCCGTTGCGCACGCCCGGGGCGATGATGAAGTTGTCGGAGTTGTGGTGCGCGCTCATCGCGCACCGGATGCTGTAGCTGCCGCCGGAGAACACGCCGCCCTCGCCGCGCCGGCCCACCGAGCGGACGTTCTGGATGTCCACGAACTCCTCGGCGCTGGGGCGGCCCGCCTTGTCGCGGTCGGGGAACTGCTCGGCGTCCTCCCCGCCGGCGCCGGCGCCGGCGCCACCACCGCCACCACCGCCGCCACCGCCCTGACCCCCACCGCCCTGACCCCCACCGGCCTGGCCCCCGCCGCCCTCCTCCTCGTCCTGCCCGCCGTCCTCCTGATCGGAGCCACCGCCGGAACCCGAGCCCGAGTCCTCCTCGGAGCCGGAGCCGGAGCCGGAGCCGGAGCCGGAGCCGGAGTCGTCGGAGTCGTCGGAGTCGTCGGAGCCCGACCCGGACCCGGAGTCACCGGAGCCCTCGTCGTCCTCGGCGACCGCGACCAGGCCCCCGTGGGAGACCAGCGGCGTCCCGGCGCCGGCCAGGACGCCGATGACCATGCTCGCGACGGCGAGCACGGCGAGCAGGAGCACCGGGACACGGCGGGGACCGCGGGCGGGGCGCTCGAGCGTGTCCCACGGGCTCGCGGGCGTCTCCGCGTCCGCCTCCGCCCGCACCTGCGTGCCCCGCCGCACCCGGGGCGAGCGCCCCCACCGCGACCCGCTCATGACCCTCCGTCCGACACCCCGGCCTCCGCGTCGCGGACGCTAGCCGCGGCCCGCGCGGCCCGGTGGCGCTTTCGCGGAACTCGTGGCGCGAGACCGGACCGGGCCCGACCAGGGGTCGCCGCCCGGAGGCGCGGGGTGCGGCCACGGCCCCGTGCCCGGGCGGGCCTGCCGGACGATCGGCACGGGTCCCGACCAGGGTCCCGACCGTGGTCTCGGCCCGGCGCGGACCGCGGGTGCCGGGCCGGGCGGCATGTCGAGCACACGCACCGGCCCCGAGGCCGGATCGAGCGGGTGCGGACGTGCGCCACCCCGGCGGGCGTCCGCGGGCCTCGGCGGCGCCAGGGGGCGGATCTCGGTGCGCTCCGGGTCGTCACCGCCGGTGGTGACGAGGGCCGGCGGCCCCCAGCCGTCGTTCCTCGCGGGCCGGACCGGCACCAGCGCCGGGACGCCCCGCCGCAGGTCGAGCAGCGGCGTCCAGGGCCAGTACTCCTCGAGGCGGCGGCACCGGGCGCACCCCAGCCCCAGCACGAGGCCGAACACGAGGTGCCCGACGAGCGAGAGGAGCACGGTGGCCGGCGTCAGCGGGAACATCTGCTGCTGCCCGCGCGGGGCCAGCGCCACCGTGGCGACCAGGCCCGTCCACACGGGGAAGACCGCGAACGTCACCGACGCCGCGACGGTGGCGCGCGCGCCCCACCGGCGCAGCCCGGTGGCGGCGACGAGCACGAAGAACGCGACCCCGATGCCGCCGCCGTCGCCGACGTAGCGCCACAGGTAGCCCACGACCGCGCCGACCACCGGGGACCCGGGGCCGGCGGCGGAACCGGAGCCGAGGATCCACGTGCCCACGCGCGGGATGAAGTCGCCCCACCAGCCCAGCAGGTAGACGGTGTCCAGGCGCACCGCGTCGTAGACCAGCGTCGCCAGCACCCCCCACATCGCCCCGGAGAGCAGCAGCCGCTCCTCGCCGGAGGGGGAGAACACGCCGAGCAGCAGGGTGACCAGCGTCAACGGCACCACGAGCAGGCCGGCCGTCACGTTCATCGGGGCGATCCCGAACACGTGCGCGGAGATTGCGAGCAGCGGCAGCGCGGCCACGAGGAGGTGCAGGCCCAGCCGGAGCAGGCGCGCGCGGTGCTCGGCGACGAAGGCGTGGACGGCCTCGAATCGCGACCCCGGGCCGTCGGGCAGCTCGCCGGCCAACTCGTCGGACGGCCAGGGGGCGGGCGGCCGGGCCAACGGACGCGCCACGCCGGGACGAGCGAGGGGATGGGCCGACCGGGCCGGCTCGGCCATGAGCACTCCTCCTCGACCGGGGACGGGTGCGCTCACCGTGACAGCCCGGTCGGCGGTGTGGGTGCCGTTCGGTGCGATCCGCCCCCGGCGTCCGGGGACTCTGCGCGACGGGCCTCCCGGCGTGCCCCCACCGTCGGGGTCGTGGGGCATCATGGAGCCCATGAGCCAGACCACCGTGCTTCCCGACACCCGGCCCCAGGGGACCGACCGCACGGGTGACGACGACCCGAAGATGTTCCACTACGTCCGGAAGAACAAGGTCGCCGAGTCGGCGGTCACCGGGTCGATGGTGGTGGCCCTCTGCGGCGAGACCTTCCCGGTCACGCGCTCGCCCAAGCCGGGCTCGCCCGTCTGCCCGGCCTGCAAGGAGATCTTCAGCAAGATGCGGCCCGGCGACGACGGCGAGTAGGTCCCTCCGGACCCCCTCCGACGGCCGCCCCGGAACCGGGCCGCCGTCGTCCCCGTCCGACGTCTGCCCGGAGGGCCCTTGACCACCCGTACGACCGGTAGCCCGACCAGTACGGACACGGTGGCGGCACGGCCGCTGCGCACCTGGCAGCGCCGTGCGCTGACCCGGTACCTCACCGACCGCCCCAAGGACTTCCTGGCGGTCGCGACGCCCGGCGCGGGCAAGACCACGTTCGCGCTGAGGGTGGCGGCCGAGCTGCTCGGCGACCGCTCCGTCGACACGGTGACGATCGTCTGTCCCACCGAGCACCTCAAGCACCAGTGGGCCGAGGCCGCCGGTGCCGCGGGCCTCGCGATCGACCCCGAGTTCTCCAACGCCGTCGGGCGCACGTCGACCGACTTCCGCGGTGTCGCCGTGACGTACGCGCAGGTCGCCGCGCACCCCGTGCTGCACATGAACCGCACCGAGGGCCGGCGCACCCTGGTGATCTTCGACGAGATCCACCACGCGGGCGACGCCAAGTCCTGGGGCGAGGCGACCCGCGAGGCGTTCGCGGGCGCGACGCGCCGGCTGGCGCTGACCGGGACGCCCTTCCGGTCCGACGACAACCCGATCCCGTTCATCGCCTACGAGCCCGACAGCGTCGGCGTGCTGCGCTCGCGCGCCGACCACTCCTACGGCTACGCCGACGCGCTGGCCGACGGGGTCGTCCGCCCGGTCGTCTTCCTCGCGTACTCGGGCCAGGCGAGCTGGCGCACCAGCGCGGGCGAGGAGATGACCGCGCGGCTCGGCGAGCCCCTCACCGCCGAGCAGAACGCCCGCGCCTGGAAGACCGCGCTCGACCCCAAGGGCGAGTGGATGCCGGCGGTCCTCCAGGCCGCCGACACCCGCCTGACCCAGCTGCGCGGCGGGGGCGTCCCCGACGCCGGCGGGCTCGTGATCGCCACCGACCACACCACGGCGAAGGCCTACGCCGCGCTGCTGCGCCGCATCGCGGGCGAGGAGCCCGTCGTCGTGCTCTCGGACGACCCGAAGGCCTCCGGGCGCATCGCGGAGTTCGGGCGCACGAACGAGCGCTGGCTCGTGGCCGTCCGGATGGTGTCCGAGGGCGTCGACGTCCCGCGGCTGGCCGTCGGCGTCTACGCCACCAGCGCTTCGACGCCGCTGTTCTTCGCGCAGGCCGTCGGCCGCTTCGTCCGGTCCCGGCGGCCGGGGGAGACGGCGAGCGTCTTCCTGCCCAGCGTGCCGTCGCTGCTCACGCTGGCCAGCGAGCTCGAGGTGCAGCGCGACCACGTGCTCGGCCAGCCCCACCGGCCGAAGGAGGGCTGGGAGGACGACCTCCTCGAGGCGGCCAACCGCACCGAGGACGAGCCGGGCGAGCAGGAGAAGGCGTTCGAGTCGCTGTCCGCCGAGGCCGAGCTCGACCAGCTGATCTACGACGGGTCGTCCTTCGGCACCGCGGCCGGCGCGGGCTCCGCCGAGGAGCAGGACTACCTCGGGCTGCCCGGGCTCCTCGAGCCCGACCAGGTACGGGCGCTCCTGCGCCGGCGCCAGAGCGAGCAGCTCGACCGCGGGGAGGAGTCGGCAGCGCCGGCGCCCGCGGCGGCGGCCCCGGAGCCGTCCCCGTCGTCGGTCCGCGAGTTCCGCCGCGACGTCGGCGTGGCCGAGCGGCTCAAGGAGCTCCGGCGCGAGCTGAACGCCCTCGTCGCCGCGCACCACCACCGCACGGGCAAGCCGCACGGGGCCATCCACGGCGACCTGCGGAAGTACTGCGGGGGGCCGGCGACGCCCATGGCGTCGCTCGAGCAGATCGAGGAGCGCATCGCCACGCTGCGGTCCTGGCGCTGATCTCTACGCAGAGTGTCTGATCCTTAACCTGTGCTACACATCACACTCCGTGGCGAGGGGGCGCTGTCGCGGTCGTCGCGGTCCGACATCCCGGCGTCACGCCGTTCACCGGAGCGTCACGATGCCGAGGGGCCCGGCTCGCCGGGCGGAGCGGGCGCGGAGCGAAGCAGCTGGACCGGGGACGCGGACCGGACGCCCGGTTCTCCCGACCGCGGAGCGGACCGCATGATCGCGGTCCGGGGCGGGGCCCGCGCCGGTCCGGGGGAGCCCGCCGGTGGCGGCCGGAGCACGACGCCCGACCCCGCACACGACGACGGGCGAGGACCCTGAGGTCCTCGCCCGTCGTGGTCTCGATCTGAGGCTGTGGTCTTCTGCGAAGAAGTCGCTGGTCAGGTGGCCGTCATGCGCTCTCACCGGCCTGGACGTCCACCGACAGCTCCTTCAACTTGGCCTCGTGGGCCCGGGCGTGGTGCCCGCAGAAGAGGAGTTCTCCACCGGAGGGCAGTACGGCGCGGACCTTGGCCGCTGCACCGCAGCGGTCGCAGCGGTCCGAGGCGGTGAGTTCTGGCCGGGTCAGGGTGCCGGGCATCGTCATCTCCCTCCGTCGGGGTCCGTGACTCTCGTCCCGGGCCCGCGAGATCCGGTCATGCGACCGTCCCTCCACTGTGTCAGACGCTGCCCGCGACCGCTCGTGTTCACGCGCCGCTTTGTCATCCGTCACGAACCGCTCATCGGAGGTGGAGAACCGTTCGTTCCGGGGTAGGGGCGAGGACCACCCGTTGGTGAGTCGATCTCGAGCGACGAGTGGTGACGGCGCCCCGCCGCTCCCCGCTGCCCCCGTCGGTCACGGCGGGTCCGTCGGGGTCGCCCACTAGCCTGTGGCCACCACACCGGGACGGTGACAGGAGACTGCGGTGGGCGACACGGCGGAGCGGGCGAGCGAGCTCGTCGAACAGCTGCGGGGCGTGGGCGTCGCCGGCGTCACCGTGGCGTGGTGCGACAACAACGGCATCCCGCGCTCCCGGACGGTGCCGGTGGCGTCGCTGCCCCAGGTCGCCGAGACCGGCATCGGCGTGAGCACCGTGTTCGCGATCTTCAACACGAACGACGGCATCCAGTACGGCGCGCCGGGGCGCGAGACGCCGTCGGGCGACGTGCGCCTGGTGCCCGACCTCGACCGTCTGACGCCGCTCGCGGGCCAGCGGGGCATGGCGTGGGCCCCGGGCACCCAGGTCGACGTGGACGGGTCGCCGTGGCCGTGGGACCAGCGCTCCCTGCTCGCGGCGACGGTCGACGGGCTCGCCGAGCGCGGCTACACCGCTCTGGTCGGCTACGAGATGGAGTTCGCGGTCTCCGCGCCGAGCCCCGACGGCGCGGTGGTGCCCGCCTACCGGGGTCCGGCGTACAGCCCGCACGGCCTGCTCGAGATCGACGCGTTCGCCACCGACGTGCTGCGCGACGCCGAGGCCAACGGGCTGCGCATCGGGCAGTTCCACGCCGAGTACGGGCCGGGGCAGGTCGAGCTCTCGCTCGGCGCGACCGACCCCGTCCGGGCCGCCGACGAGCAGCTCCTGGCCCGCCAGACCGTCCTGGCCGCCGCCGCGCGCCACGGACTGCGCATCAGCTTCGCGCCGCTGCCGTCGCTGCAGCTCGCGGGCAACGGCTGGCACGTCCACAGCTCGCTGTGGCGCGACGGCGTCAACCTGCTCGCCGGCGGCCCCGAGGGGCCCGGCACGGCCGGCAGCGGCTACATCGCGGGCCTCCTGCGCGACCTGCCGGCGCTCGCCGCCGTCACCGCGCCCTCGATCGGCTCGATGGCGCGGCTGCGGCCGGGCTTCTTCGCGGGCGCCTACGGCTTCTGGGGCATCGAGAACCGCGAGGCCCCGGTCCGCTACGTCGTGGGCTCGCCGCTGCTCGGCGCGGACCACGCCAACGTCGAGCTCAAGGTCTCCGACGCCTCGGCGAACCCGTACCTCGCCCTCACCGCGCTGCTGACCTCGGGCGTGGCCGGCGTCGAGGAGAACCTCGTCCCGCCGTCCCCGATCGCCGCGGACCCCGGCACCTGGAAGAAGAAGGAGCGGGCCGCCGCGGGCGTCGAGAAGCTGCCCACGACCCAGGCCGACCAGGAGGCCGCACTGCTCGCGAACCCCCGCATCACCGAGGCCCTGGGCACCGAGCGGCTCGGGGCGTTCCTCGAGGTCCGGCGCGCGGACGCCGCCTGGGCGGCCGAGCGCGAGCCCGAGGACGTCCTCGCCGCCTGGCGCTGGCGCTACTAGACGGGCCCGCTACCGGGCGAGCAGGACGTCCAGGATCGCCTCGTGGGCGGCCGGGCGGGCGATGAGCAGGTCGGGGGAGTACGGGTCCTCGGCGCCGAAGGGCAGCGGGGAGCCGTCGAGGCGGGTGACGCGCACGCCCGCGCCCTCGGCGACCGCGGCGGGCGCCGCGTTGTCCCACTCGTACTGCCCGCCCGAGTGCAGGTAGGCGTCGACGAGGCCGTCGACGACGGCCAGGGTCTTCACGCCCGCCGCGGACATCGCCACGGTGCGCACGGGGAACGCCGCCGCGAGCCGGCGCAGCTCCATCGGGGGCCGTGAGCGGCTGACGGTGACCGACAGCCCGGCCTCGGGGTCGACGGGGGTGTCGGGCAGCGGCCGGACGGTGGCCGAGTCGGCGAGCTCGCCGCGGGCGGGCAGGGAGACCGCGCCGGCGACCAGCGTGCCGTCGACCACCAGCGCGACGTGCACCCCCCACTCGTCCCCGCCGCGGCCGTAGCCGCTCGAGCCGTCCAGCGGGTCGACGATCCAGAGCCGGTGCGCCCCACGGCGCGGCGCGGGGTCCTGGGTGCCCTCCTCGGAGAGCACCGTGTCCTCGGGCCGGTGACGGGTGAGCGCGCCGATCAGGTAGTCGTGCGCCTCGGCGTCGCCGCGGTACTCCCGCTCGCGGCCTGCCGACGTGTCGTCGCGCAACGTCATCAGCAGGTCGCCGGTGGCCTCGGCGAGCTCCCGGGCCAGCGCGGCGTCCTCGGCGACGGTGGGCTCGTCCGATGGCAGATCCCTCGCGGCACTCACCCCCCGATCCTGCCCGACGCCGCGCGGCGTCACCCGGTGGGGATCAGCCGCCCTCGGCGGCGGTGAGGACACCGGCCAGCTCGTGCAGCACCGCGGCCCGCGCGTCGTCCGACCCCGGGGCCGTGTCGTCGCGCTGGTCGAGCAGCAGGCGGGCGAGGCTCGCGAGGCTGATGACCTGCGCGGCGAACTCCTCGGGCCCGGCCAGCTCGCCGAGGAGGGCGCCGACCGCCGGGAGGTCGTTCGCGTCCATGCCCTGGATCAGGGCCACCGAACGGCGGTGGACCTCGGCGGGATCGGGGGCGGGCAGGCCGTCGGCGGCGGGATCGGGATGCACGCCGCCAGCATCCCAGCCGGGGACGGGCGCCCGCCGAGGGCTCAGCGCTTGCCGCGGAACTCCCGCCACTTCTCCTGGCCGGCGTCGAGGACCCCCTTGGTGATCCCCTTCGCGGCGCCGTGGGTGACGCCCTCGGTCATCTTCTTGGGCAGCTCGTCGAGGCCGACGCCGCCCTTCGCGTGCAGGTCGAGACGGTTGGTGGCCTCGGCGAAGCGCAGGTAGGTGTCGACGCTGGCCACGACGATGCGGGCGTCGATCGTGACGATCTCGACGCCCACGAGCGAGATCTTGGCGAAGACGTCGATGACCAGGCCCTTGTCGAGGATCAGGTCGAGGACTTCGGCCAGCCCGCCCTGGGGGGAGCGACGAACGCCGCCCGACGCCGGGCTCATGGTCACGACCGGGAGTCTAGGAACCCGGCTCCTGCGGGGCCATCGACCGGACGGCCCCGAGATCGCCGTCGTGCGGACGATCTCCCCGGGCGCGTCAGGACCGCGATGGAGTGCTGTCTCCCGGCGAGGGGGTGGAGCGAGGGACCCCTTCGCTGCCTCCTACGCAGCCAGGGTGACCCTCGCTGCCCCCACCTCGCGCCCCCGGACACGACGACGGCCCCCGAGCGAGCCGGAACTCGGGGGCCGTCGCAGTGAGCGTCTAGTCCAGGTAGTCGCGCAGGACCTGCGAGCGCGACGGGTGGCGCAGCTTCGACATCGTCTTCGACTCGATCTGACGGATGCGCTCGCGCGTCACGCCGTAGACCTGGCCGATCTCGTCGAGGGTGCGCGGCTGGCCGTCGGTGAGGCCGAAGCGCAGGCGGACCACGCCGGCCTCGCGCTCGGAGAGCGTCGCGAGGACCGACTGCAGCTGGTCCTGCAGCAGCGTGAAGGACACCGCGTCGACGGCCACCACGGCCTCGCTGTCCTCGATGAAGTCACCGAGCTGCGAGTCGCCCTCGTCGCCGATCGTCTGGTCGAGCGAGATGGGCTCCCGGGCGTACTGCTGGATCTCCAGCACCTTGTCCGGGGTGATGTCCATTTCCTTGGCCAGCTCTTCAGGAGTGGGCTCGCGCCCGAGGTCCTGGAGCAGCTCACGCTGTATGCGGCCGAGCTTGTTGATGACCTCGACCATGTGCACCGGGATGCGGATGGTGCGGGCCTGGTCGGCCATCGCGCGGGTGATGGCCTGGCGGATCCACCACGTCGCGTAGGTCGAGAACTTGTAGCCCTTGGTGTAGTCGAACTTCTCGACCGCACGGATCAGGCCGAGGTTGCCCTCCTGGATCAGGTCCAGGAACGCCATGCCGCGGCCGGTGTAGCGCTTGGCCAGCGACACGACCAGGCGGAGGTTGGCCTCGAGCAGGTGGGACTTGGCGCGCTCGCCGTCGCGGACGATCCACCGCAGGTCGCGCCGCATCTGCGTCGCGAGCTCCTGCTGGGCCTCGGCGACCTTGCGCAGCCGCTCGGAGGCGTAGAGGCCGGCCTCGATGCGCTTGGCGAGCTCGACCTCCTCCTCGGCGTTGAGGAGGGCGACCTTGCCGATCTGCTTGAGGTAGGCGCGGACCGAGTCGGCCGAGGCGGTGAGCTCGGCGTCCTTGCGCGCCTGGCGCAGCGCCTCGGACTCCTCCTCGTCCCAGACGAAGTCGCCGGACTTCTTGTCCTCCTCGGTGGGCTCCTCGGTCTCGACCTCGGTGGCCTCGACGACCTCGGCACCGAGCACGACGACGTCCTCGGTGAGCTCCGAGGCGGCGGCCTCGAGCTCGGTGCCCTCCAGGCCCTCGAGGTCGGCGCCCTCGGGCTCGTCGGCGGCGCCGTCGGCGTCCTCCGCACCCTCGGGGGCGTCGGCCTTCGCCGCGCCCTTGCCCTTGGCCGGGGCGGCCTTCTTGGTGCCCTTGGCGGAGCGGGTGGCCTTCTTCGCAGGGGCCGTCGCGGGCGCCTCCGCATCCTCGGGAGCCGCGACCACACCGACCGGGCCCGCAGGGGCCTCGGCGGGGTCGGCGGCGTCGGAGACGCGGCGTCGGGTTGCGGACTTTGCGGCTGCCACAGACGACCTTTCGTGACGAACGGCTGCACGGCGGTGGGATCGACGGGCCGGGCCGCCGGAGGGCCACCCGGAAGGGGGAGGGGTACGCCAAGGTCCCCGTCCCCCGGGTGTACCGCCTCGGCTCACCATCCATTGTAACGAGCGTCGGGCGAGTCCGTCGCACCTCACAGGTCCGACGACGGACGAGTCCTCGTCGCGGCCGGTCACGGGATCGATTCCGAGCGTCCGCACGGGCGCCCCGGCCCGTGGTCCGGGCGTCGCCGGGCCGCCACCTGCGTGTGGTCGGATGCTCCTCATGGACTCCCCGCTGCACGAGGAGGTGCTCGAGGGTCTCGCCGTGACGATCGCCCGCGAGACCGCCGCCCTGGCCCTCACGGTGCGCGAGCGGGCCGTCGCCGACCCCGGCCGGCTGGACACGAAGAGCTCGGCCACCGACGTCGTCACCGAGGGCGACCGGGCCTGCGAGGCCCTGGTCCGCGAGCGCCTGGCCACCGCCCGTCCCGACGACCTCGTGCTCGGCGAGGAGGGCGGCACCAGCGGCACGCCGGCCCCGGGCCAGGTCCGCTGGATCGTCGACCCCATCGACGGCACCGTGAACTACACCCACGGCCTGCCCTGGTTCTCGGTCTCGATCGGGGCCGAGGTGGACGGGGTCGTCGTCGCCGGCGCGGTGGTGGAACCGGTCTCGGGGCGGGTGTGGCGCGCGGCGCGGGGCCACGGCGCCTTCCGTGACGACGTGCCGTTGCGGGCCTCGGCCCTGGAGGACCTGCGCCTCGGCGTGGTCGGGACGGGACTGAACTACGACCCGGCCCGCCGCGGGCGCCAGGCGGCGGTGCTCGCCCGGATCGCGACGTCGGTCGGGGACGTGCGTCGCACCGGGTGCGCCTCGCTCGACCTCTGCGCGGTGGCCGCGGGCTGGCTCGACGGCTTCTACGAGCACGGTCTGCAGCCCTGGGACGTCGCGGCCGGGTCGCTGATCGCCGAGGAGGCCGGGGCGGTCGTGCGCCTGCCGGGCCGCAGTGAGGACGGGCTGGGGGACGAGGCGACCCTCGCCGCCCCGGCCGGGATCGTGGCCGCGCTCGTCGCGCTGCTCGCCGCCGAGGGGGCCGGGGAGATCTAGGAGCTGCAGTCGACCGTGCGCAGGGCGGTCAGCGTGGCGGCGTCGGGCGTCGGGGCCGGGGCGCCCGAGCCGTCGGTGGCCGTCTGGCGGCCCAGCGCCCGCAGGGCCTCGGTGACGGGCTGGCCGGGGGAGATGTCGCGGAAGTCGTCGCCGAGCGCCAGGTCGACCTCGCTGCCGGTGCGGCCGTCGGACACGAGCTCGGCGCACGGCACCACGAGGCTCACCGTGCGGGCCGCGGAGGCGCCCTCGGGCCCGTAGCGGATCTGCCCGACGCACGAGAGGTCCTGCGCGGGGTAGAAGGGGTCGTTGTCGGGCGGGGCCGCCTCGGCGATGCCCAGCTCGCCGAGCTCGGCGGCCGCCAGCTGGGCCTGCCCGCGCTGCCCGGCGCCGTTGAGGACCTTCACGCGCACGTCGCCGGGCGCGGCGGCCTGCTGGTCGTCCAGCGCGTCGGAGGCCTGCGGTGCGCCCGCCCCCGCCACCGGCGAGGCGTTGCAGGACGTCACCGAGCCCGCCGTGGAGTTGGTGAACACGATGGTCCAGGTGACGATGCTCGCCACCGCCAGCACGGCCACCAGAACCGTGGCCGGCACCATGTTGCGCCGCCGGTAGACGTCGCGGACACGTGACGTGCCCGCCTTGAACGTGCCGACCACCGACGCCCCTTCCCGCCCCGACGCGGCGAGAGACCTCGGCCCGCCGCGTCGGGGCCAGAGTAGTGGTCCCCCTGCGCGACCGACCCCGGCCGCGGCCCGGCGTGGCGGGGACGGCGGGGAAGGGGTCGTGGACGTGCGGGTTGCCGGGTCGTGTCCGTTCCGCCGCGCCGCTGACACCGGGGCCGGCTGACCGGGCGGGGTCGCGTGGGTTACCCTCCCGCCGCTCCGCAGCCTCTGCGCGGACGTCGCGTTCGTCCGCGCCGGGTCACCCCGGTGAGACCCGGGTCACTTTCCCGGTCCGGCACAAACGGCCGTCCTCCCGCGTTGTGCTGCCGCACGACAGATGTACCTCCGGCAGCAACCGGGCAAGACCGAGGGTGGGACACCGCATGGCGACCGACTACGACGCGCCGCGCCGCAACGAGACCGACGAGATGGGTGAGGACTCCCTCGAGGAGCTCAAGGCCCGGCGCAACGAAGCGCAGTCCGCCGCCGTCGACGTCGACGAGACCGACACCGCAGAGAGCTTCGAGCTCCCCGGGGCCGACCTCTCCGGCGAGGAACTGACGGTCCGCGTACTGCCCAAGCAGGCTGACGAGTTCACCTGTGGAAGCTGTTTCCTCGTCCATCACCGCAGCCGCCTCGCCGACCAGCGAGGAGGCCTCTTCATCTGCCGCGACTGTGCGGCGTGATCACCGGAGCGCCGCGATCAGGTGCTCCGGACGACGGGTGGAGATGACCCAGTAGGGGGTGGGGTCGTCCGGGTCGAGCACCTCGATCCGGACGACGGGCCCCACCCAGGGACGGTGCAGAACGAACGCCTGCGGGTCGAGCTGGGGGCCGAGTGCCTCCCGCTTGGCCTCGCCGGTGACGACGTCGACCCGTCCGACGAACGACACCGGGAGATGGGCCTCGCCGGCGCGCAGCTCGCGCGCGGCCCGGTCGGCCCCTCCCGACGGCGTGCCGACCCCGACACGCACGCGGCCCAGCCAGATCAGCACGGCCGCCGCCAGCGGCAGCAGGAGCACGTAGGGCAGCCAGGAGCGCACGCCGGGATAGCCCATGTGCAGCTCGGCCGCCAGGAGCACCGCGATCAGCAGCGCGGGCGGCCACCACCACCAGGGCACCGTCAGGCGCTCGTCGTGGTCGGCCCCGTCTCCGGGGCCCGCGTCGGATCCCGGTGAGGGCCGTGGGGAGCTCACGACACCCAGAGTAGTCTCGCGCGCCGTGGTGCAGGTCGACCTCGTCCGCCTCGATCCCGGGCTCCCCGTGCCGGCGCAGGCCCGTCCCGGTGACGCCGGCACGGATCTCGCAGCCGCCCACGACGTGACCCTCGCTCCCGGCGAGCGCGCCCTCGTGGGCACCGGGATCGCGCTCGTGCTCCCCGAGGGCTACGCGGCGTTCGTGATGCCCCGCTCGGGGCTCGCCGTCCGTGAGGGCATCGGGCTGCTCAACGCGCCCGGCACGATCGACGCCGGGTACCGCGGCGAGGTCAAGGTGTGCCTGGTCAACCACGACCCGGCCCGCACGGTGAGCCTGCGGCGCGGTGACCGCGTCGCCCAGCTCGTCGTCCAGCGGGTGGAGGAGACGGTGTTCCGGGTCCTCGAGGGCGTCGACGACGTCGAGGCCCTGGCCGCGCACGCGCCGTCGGCCCGGGGGGAGGGCGGCTTCGGATCGACCGGGGTCGCCGGCGGGGGACGTCGTACGGAAGGAGACCAGCGGTGAGCGAGGACGTGCGGGGTGGGCGTCACCGGCAGCGCGCGGGGCGGGTGGCCCAGGTCGGCGTCGCCGCCGACCCCGCGGGGCGCCGTCACCACCAGCGACAGGGCCCGTGGGACGCCGAGGAGGCGCCGCGCGACGGCCGGCTGCGCCTGGACCTCGGCTCGGTGCAGCTGCCCGTGCCCCGAGGGGCCCGTCTCAAGGCCGAGCCCGACCCCTCCGGCCCGCTGCGGGCGGTGCACGCGATGGTCCCCGAGGGCCGGCTGACGGTCAGCGCCTTCGCCGCGCCGCGCACCGGTGGCCTCTGGCCCGAGCTGGTGGAGGAGCTCGCCGCCCAGCTCCAGAAGGAGGGCGCGACGATCCGGCGCGACCGCGGGGAGTGGGGCCGCGAGCTCGTGGCCCGCAACGGCACCACCGTGGCGCGGGTCATCGGCGTCGAGGGACCCCGGTGGATGCTGCGCGGCGTCGGCACCGGGCCGGTCGAGCACGCCCTCAAGCTGCACGGGCTCCTGCGCGAGATGCTCCGCGGCACGGTCGTCGTCCGCTCGTCGGACGCGCTGCCGGTGCGCTCGCTGCTGCCGCTCGACGTGCCCGAGGACGTGCCCGAGGAGTTCGCCGACTCGCTGGTCGAGTCGATGCCCACCAAGCCCCGGCAGATCACCCGGCCCGAGGGTCCGGTGATCCCGATGATGCTGCCGCAGCGGCCCGGGGCGGGCACCTCACCGGGCCGCAGCTGAGCAGGTCGTGAGCTGCGGGACACGGGCGACCGATCGCACACGACAGGACTATTCTCGGGAGCAGTCCGCGGCCGACGGCGCCCGATCGAGGCGACGTCCGCGGTGACGGCACAGGAGCGGTCATGAGCGCCGAGAGCGGATTCCTGCGACGCATGGTCCGTCGGCTCACCTCCGACGTCGGCGACCTCGACGCGGACGACCTGTCCGCCGAGGCCGTCCGGTCCGGGTGCAACCGTGCCTGCGACTCGAGCACGGGCGAGGCGGTGACCGTCAAGGGCCGCCTGCGCTCGGTGGAGATCTGTCCGCGCGGCTCGGTGGCCACGCTCGAGGCCGAGCTCTTCGACGGCACCGACGGCGTCACCCTGGTGTGGCTGGGACGCCGCCGGATCCCGGGCATCGAGCCGGGTCGCACCGTGCGCGCCAGCGGCCGGGTGGCGGTCCGGGACGGGCGGAAGGTCATCTACAACCCGTACTACGAGCTCCAGCGGACGCACTGAGTACCGTGGTCCCACCGGCCGTCGGCCGGTGCGGGACGCCCCGCCCGGGCCGTCCGCCGTCCTCCGGGAGACCGCCATCCGACCCGAGACGCGCCCCTCCGATCCCGGCCCGGCGTCCGACCCCGCCGGCCCGGCCGAGCCGATCGACCCGCCCACGGGTCCCGTGCGCGGTGTGGGTGCCCCGCGCCGCGAGGAGCCGGAGACCGAGGCCCTGGGCACGCCGGTGGTGCGCGACGAGGCCCGCGACGAGGCTCCCGACGACCCCGATCCGGATGCGGACGACGCCCCCGCGCCCCGCAACCCCACGCTGCTCGACCAGATGGGCGGGATGTCGGGGATCGTGGCCTCCGGCGTCCCGGTGGTCGTGTTCGTCGTGGCCCAGGCCGTCGCCGGCAACCTCGTCGCGTCGATCGTCGCGGCGGTCGCGTCCGCGCTCCTGGTGGCCGGCTGGCGGCTCACGCGCGGCGAGGCGGTCCAGCCCGCCCTGTCCGGCCTGCTCGGCGTCGCGGTCTGCGCGTTCGTCGCCTGGCGCACGGGCGAGGCCAGGGGCTTCTTCCTGCTCGGCATCTGGACGAGCCTGATCTACGGCGGCGTCTTCCTGCTGTCGGTGATCGTCCGGCGACCGCTGGTCGGGGTCATCTGGCACCTCGTCAACGGCGAGGGCCAGGCCTGGCGCCGGGACGTCGCGGTGCGCCGCGCGTTCGACATCGCCTCGCTCGCCTGGGTCGTCGTGTTCGGGGCGCGCTTCGTCGTCCAGCGCTGGCTCTACGACTCCGTCTACGCCGACACCTGGCTGGGCTGGGTCCGCATCGCGATGGGCGTGCCGCTGGCCGCCGTCGCCGCCGCGGTCACGGTGTGGGCGGTCCGGCGCAGCCGCCGGGCCCACACCCACGGCCGGTCACGACCCGAGACCCGGCCCCACTCCCGACGGGCCCGCTAGCTCGCCTCCGGTCGGCCCTTGAGGACGCGCTGGATCTCCTCCTCGAGGTCCTCCGAGGCGACGAACATCAGCTCGTCGCCCGGCTCGATCGGGTCGTCGGGCTGCGGGACGATCACGCGGCCGCCGCGCAGGATCGCGACGAGGGCGGCCTCGCGGGGCAGGGGCACCTCGCGCACGGCGCGCCCGGCCAGCGGGGTGTTGGGCGGCAGGGTGACCTCGACGAGGTTCGCGGTGCCCTGACGCAGCGTCATCAGGCGCACGAGGTCGCCGACGGACACGGCCTCCTCGACCATCGCCGCGAGCATGCGCGGGGTGGACACGGCGACGTCGACGCCCCAGGCGTCGGTGAACAGCCACTCGTTGCGCGGGTCGTTCACGCGGGCCACGACGCGGCGCACGGCGAACTCGGTCTTCGCGAGCAGGGAGACGACGAGGTTGACCTTGTCGTCGCCGGTCGCCGCGATGACGACGTCGCAGCCCTGCACGCGGGCCTCCTCGAGGGAGGCCAGCTCGCAGGCGTCGGCGTGCACCCACTCGGCCTGCGGGACGGCCTCGGGCTCGACGTGGGTGAGGTCGCGCTCGATGAGCATCACCTCGTGCTCGGCCTCGACGAGCTCGGCGGCGATCGAACGGCCGACCGCCCCGGCGCCGGCCACGGTCACACGCATCGGTCGTCCCTCCCGGGCACCCGTATCACTGCTCCGCCCTCTCCGGTGACGCCGCCGCCGCGGCGGTGACCGCGGCCACCGTGCCGCTGACCGCGGCCGTGTACACGACATCCTCCGCCTGCAGGACCGTCTCCGGGGTGGTGAGCACGCCGGTGCCGAACCGGACGATGAAGGCCACGCGGCTGCCCGTGGCCTCCTCGAGCTCGGTGACCGGCCGGCCCGCCCAGTCCTCGTGGAAGTGCACCTGCATGATCGCGACGGTGCCCGACGGGTCGCGCCAGGCCGTGGCCACGCCGTCGGGCAGCAGCATCCGCAGGAAGCGGTCGGTGGTCCACGGCACCGTGGCGACGGTGGGGATGCCGAGGCGCTCGTAAACCGCGGCGCGCTTGGCGTCGTAGATGCGGGCGACGACGTGGGCGACGCCGAAGGTCTCGCGGGCCACGCGCGCGGCGATGATGTTGGAGTTGTCCCCGGAGGAGACCGCCGCGAACGCCTCGGCGCGGTGGATGCCCGCGGCCGTCAGCGTCTCGCGGTCGAAGCCGGTGCCCACGACCTCCTGGCCGTGGAAGTCGCTGCCGAGGCGGCGGAACGCCTGGGCGTCGCGGTCGACCACGGCCACGTCGTGGCCCAGCCGCTCCAGGGCCAGGGCGAGGGAGGACCCCACGCGCCCGCAGCCCATCACGACGATGTGCACGCCGCCTCCCCGATCCTCGCTCGGCCGCGCCGGAACATCCCCGGACGGGCGGTGCGCACCGTATCTCCCCGGAGGGCGTACCCACCGATGCGCTGGTCGGTGCGGACGCGCCTACGCTCGCCACGTGTCCAAGCTCGCCACGGCGACCAAGCGCCTGCTGCTCGGCCTGCCGTTCCGCAGCGACGAGCTGCAGGGCACGCTGTTGCGCAAGCGGGTCGCCCTGCCCGTGTTCGCCTCCGACGCGCTGTCGTCGGTGGCCTACGCGCCGCAGGAGGTGCTGATCACCCTGTCGCTGGCCGGGCTGGGGGCCTACGCGCTGTCGCCCTGGGTGGGCGCGGCAGTGATCCTCGTGCTCGGCACGGTCATCGTGAGCTACCGGCAGAACGTGCACGCCTACCCGTCCGGCGGCGGCGACTACGAGATCGCGACGGTGAACCTCGGCAAGTACGCCGGGCTGACCGTGGCCAGCGCCCTGCTCGTCGACTACACGCTCACGGTGGCCGTGTCGGTGTCGTCGGCCGCGGACAACCTCGGCGCGCTCGTGCCGTTCGTCGGCGACCACAAGGTGCTCTTCGCGGTGCTGGCCATCATCGTCCTCACCGCCGTCAACCTGCGGGGGGTCCGCGAGTCCGGGGCCGCCTTCGCGATCCCGACCTACTGCTTCATCGTCTGCATGGTCGGCATGATCGTCGTCGGTGCCCTGCGGCTGGCCTCCGGCGACGCCCTGGTCGCCCCGAGCGCCGGGTTCGGGGTGCTCCCCGAGGGCGGCGGCGACTCCACCGACGACCTCACCCAGCTGGCGCTCGTCTTCCTCGTCCTGCGCTCGTTCACCCAGGGCTGCGCCGCCCTGACCGGCGTGGAGGCCATCAGCAACGGGGTGCCGGCGTTCCGCAAGCCCAAGTCGCGCAACGCCGCCACCACGCTGGCGCTGCTCGGGCTGATCTCGGTCTTCCTGTTCTCCGGGATGATCGCCCTGGCCCGCGCGTCGGGCGTGGTCATGGCCGAGCGCCCGGGCGACCAGCTCGTCGGCGCCCCGGCGGACTACCGCCAGGAGACGCTGGTCGCGCAGCTCGCGCGCACGGTCTTCGACGGCTTCCCGCCCGGCTTCTGGGCGGTCACGATCTTCACCGCGCTGATCCTCGTGCTCGCCGCCAACACCGCGTTCAACGGCTTCCCCGTGCTCGGCTCGATCCTCGCGCAGGACCGCTACCTGCCCCGCCAGCTGCACACCCGCGGCGACCGGCTGGCGTTCTCCAACGGCATCCTGTTCCTGGCCTTCTTCGCCGTCGTGCTGGTGGTGGGCTTCGGCGCCGAGGTCACGGCGCTGATCCCGCTCTACACCGTCGGCGTCTTCGTCTCGTTCACCCTGAGCCAGACCGGCATGGTGCGGCACTGGACGCGGCTGCTGGGCACCGAGACGGACGCGACCGAGCGCTCCCGCCTGCGGCGCTCCCGGTGGGTCTCGGGCTTCGGCACGGCGATGACCGGCACGGTGCTGCTCGTCGTGCTGGTGACGAAGTTCGTGGTCGGCGCGTGGATCGCCATCGTCGCCGGGGTCCTCGCGTTCCTGCTGATGCTCTCGATCCGGCGCCACTACGACCGGATCTCCGAGGAGATCGCCGCCCCGGAGGTGATGACCAGCACGCTGCCCAGCCGCAACCACGCGATCGTGCTCGTCTCGCAGCTGCACATGCCGACGCTGCGGGCGGTGGCCTACGCCCGCGCGACCCGCCCGGACGTGCTCGAGGCGCTGACGGTCAACGTCGACGACGGCGACACGCGGATGCTGGTCGCGCAGTGGGAGCGCCGCGACATCCCGGTGCCGCTCAAGGTCGTCGAGTCGCCCTACCGAGAGATCACCAAGCCGATCCTGCAGTACGTCAAGCGCATCCGGACCGACAACCCACGGGACGTGGTCACCGTCTTCATCCCCGAGTACGTGCTCGGGCGCTGGTGGGAGCAGCTGCTCCACAACCAGAGCGCCCTGCGGCTCAAGGGCCGCCTGCTCTTCCAACCCGGGGTGATGGTGGTCAGCGTGCCGTGGCAGCTCGAGTCCTCGAAGCGGGCGGCGGCCCGCCGTCCCCCCGGCGCGCCGGGCTCGGCGCGCCGCGGCTACGAGCCCCCGCCGGGTGCCGGCGGGCCCGCGGTACCGGCCGACGCCGCCCCGGCGCCGCCGCCGAGCCCCGCGACGGCCGGGCGCTCGCCGTCCCGGCGCCCCGCCGCCGGGCTCGACGAGACGCCGGCGCGACCGCGATGAGCGCGCCCGCCGAGGGGGCCGCCGAGCCCGCCGCCGAGCCCCCCGCCGACCCCCCCGCCGAGCCCGCCGCCCAGCCCGCCGTCACCGACTGGACCGACCAGCTGCTCGAGCTCGACGTCGGGGCGGTCGCGCACGGCGGCCACTGCGTCGCGCGCCACGAGGGCCGGGTGGTGTTCGTGCGCCACGCGCTGCCCGGCGAGCGGGTGCGGGCGGCGGTCACCGAGGACGCCGGCGGCTCGTTCTGCCGCGCCGACGCGGTCGCGGTGCTCGTCGCGTCGCCGCAGCGCGTCGAGCCGCCCTGCCCGTGGGCGGGGCCCGGCGGGTGCGGCGGCTGCGACTGGCAGCACGCCGAGCCGGCCCTGCAGCGCGACCTCAAGGCCGTGGTCGTCGCCGAGCAGCTCTCCCGCCTGGCGGGGATCGAGCGCGAGGTCACCGTCGAGGAGCTGCCCGGCGGGCCGCTGGACTGGCGCACCCGGATGCGGATGGCCGTCACCGACGACGGGCGGCCGGGCCTGCGGGCGCACCGCAGCCACGAGGTGCTCCCGGTCGGCGACTGCCCGATCGCCGCGCCGGGGGCGCTCCTGCCCGTGCTGGAGCGGGAGTGGACCCCGACCGCCGAGGTCGAGATCGTCCGGGACGCCGCGGGCGAGGTGCACGCCGCGGAGCTGTTCGAGGGCGTCCGCCACCCCGCGCTGGGCAGCGGCACCGCCCACGAGCAGGCCGCCGGCCGCGGGTGGGAGCTGCCCGCGGAGGCGTTCTGGCAGGTCCACCCGCACGCCGCGGACGCCGTGGTCGCCGCGGTGCTCGAGGGCGTCGGCGACGTCGCACCGGGCGCGTGCACCTGGGACCTCTACGGCGGCGCCGGGCTCATCGCGGCCCCGCTGGCCGAGCGCGTCGGGCCGGGGGGTCGCGTGGTGCTCGTCGAGAGCGACCCCGCGGCCACCGCGGCGGCGGGGCGGTGCCTCGCCGACCTGCCGGCCGTGCAGGTGGTGCGGGGCCGGGTGGAGAAGGTCCTGGACGGGCTCCCCGGACCGCCCGCGGTGATCGTCGCCGACCCGCCGCGCAAGGGACTGGGCCGCGGCCTGGCCGGGCGGCTCGCCGAGCAGGGTGCCGAGCGGATCGTCCTCGTCGCCTGCGACCCGGCGGCGCTCGCCCGCGACGTCGCCGCGATGGCCGAGCACGGCTACCGGTTGGACACGCTGCGTGCGTTCGACGCATTCCCGATGACCCATCACGTCGAGTGCGTCGCAACCGTGCGCCGGACGTGACGTACTCCGGTAGACAGGGACCGGCGGCGTCGAGGGAGTCACCGGTGAGCGGGAGCCTGAGCGGAAGCCTGGTCAGCGCGGGGCTGGTGCCGGCGGGGCCGGTCAGCTTCCTGGACGGGGTCCGGATGATCGACCACCACTGCCACAGCGTCGTCGCCGGTCCGCTGGACCGGGCGGGCTTCGAGGCGCTGCTCACCGAGGGTGCCGCGCCGGCCCCGGGCACGAGCGCCTTCGACTCGGCGCTGGGGTTCTCGGTGCGCCGGTGGTGCGCGCCGGCGCTCGACCTGCCCGCCCACGCCGACCCCGACGACTACCTCGCCCGCCGCGCCGAGCTCGGGCCCGAGGAGGTGACCCGCCGGTTCCTCGGCGGGGCCGGGGTGGGCGCGGTGTTCGTCGACCACGGCTTCGCGGCCGGCGACCTGCTCGCCCCGTCGGCCCTCGGCGCGGCGGCCGGCGCGGCGGTGGGCGAGGTGGTGCGGCTCGAGGCGGTGGCCGAGGCCGTGGCCGACGCGGGCGTCGACGCCGCCGGCTACGGCGACGCCGTGCGGGACGCCGTCGCCGCGCGCACCGACCCCGGGGCGGTGCCGACGCCCGTCGCCACCAAGAGCGTGCTGGCCTACCGCGCGGGCCTCGACGTCGACCCGACCCGCCCGGAGGCCGCGGAGGTCAAGAAGGCGGCCGACGGGTGGCTGCGGCGCCGCGCGGAGACCGGCGAGCCCCTGCGCGACCCCGTGCTCCTGCGCCACGGCCTCTGGACCGGCCTGGACACCGGGCTGCCGCTGCAGATGCACACGGGGTTCGGCGACCGGGACGAGGACCTGCACCGCGCCAACCCGGCCCTGCTCGTCGGCCTGGCCCGTCTGGTCGAGCCGCTGGGCGTGCCGCTGATGCTGCTGCACTGCTACCCGTACCACCGGGAGGCGGCGTGGCTCGCGCAGGTGTTCACCGGCGTGCACGTCGACGTCGGCCTGGCCGTGCCCTACGTCGGGCCCCGCGCCGCCACCGTGATCGGCGAGCTGCTCGAGCTCGCGCCCTTCGGGAAGGTCCTCTACTCCTCGGACGCGTTCGGCCTGCCCGAGCTGCACCTGCTGGGGGCGCTGCGTTTCCGTTCGGCGCTGGGTGGTCTATTGGAGCACCTCTGCGCGACGGACGAGCTCGCGCCCGCCGATGCCGAACGGGTGGCCACCATGATCGGGACCGACAACGCGCGCCGGGTCTACGGGCGGATGCCGGCGTGAGTCGGCCCCGGCCCGCGGCCCCCCAGCCCACGACGCCGCAGCCCACGACGCCCCAGCCGGCGACCCCGCCCCGCGTCGCCCCGGCGCTGCACGTCGCCCTCGAGGACGAGCTCGACGCGGCCGTGGCGCTGCGGCACGCGCTGCACCGCGACCCCCGCCTGTCCGGGGACGAGGCCGACAGCCGCGACCTCGTGCTCGGCGCGCTCGCGGACGTGGTGCCGGACGGGCGCACCCCCGACCCGGTGGCCGACACCGGGGCGATGCTGCGCCTCGGCCCCCCGGCCGAGGACGGGACACCGGCGGTGGCCGTGCGCGCCGAGCTCGACGCCCTGCCCGTCGTGGAGCGCACCGGCCTGCCGTTCAGCGCCACCGGCGCCGCCGCGCACGTGTGCGGGCACGACGTGCACGTCGCCGCGCTGGTCGCCGTGGTGCGCGCGATCGCACGGGCGGGCGCCAACGCGCTGCCCGCGCCGCTGCTCGCCGTCTTCCAGCCGCGCGAGGAGAAGGCCCCGTCCGGCGCCGCGGACGTCGCCGCCGACCCCGCCTTCGTCGCCCACCGGGTGGGGGCGGTGCTCGGCGTGCACGTCCAGCCCGAGCTGCCCCGCGGCACGGTCTCGGTGCGCGGCGGCCCGGTGAACGCCTCGGCCGACGAGATCGAGATCGAGGTGCACGGGCGCGGCGGGCACGGCGGCTACCCCCACCGCACGCGCGACCCCGTGCTCGCCCTCGCCGAGATCGTCGCCGGCGTGCACCACATCGTGTCCCGGCGCGTCGACCCGATGGCCGCCGGCGTGATCACCATCGGGCAGATAACCGCGGGCTCGGCGCCCAACATCGTCCCCGAGACCGCGTCGGCGCGCGGCACCGTCCGGGCGCTCGACGCCGACCGGGACGAGATGCTCGCCGCGGTCCGCGACGTCGTGGAGGGCACCGCCACGGCCTACGGGTGCACCGCCACGCTCACCGTGGTGCCCAACGAGCCGGCCGTGGTCAACGACGACGCGCTGGCCCGCACGGTCGCGGCGTCGCTCGGCGGCCGCCGCCGCGAGGACCGGGCCGGCGGCAGTGGCAACGGCAGTGGCAGTGGCAGTGGCAGGGGCAGTGGCAGCGGTCACGGCAGCGGCAACGGGCACGGGGACGCGGACGGCGCGGGGGAGCCGACCGGCCTGGTGCTCGACACCACGTTCCGATCCTGCGGCGCGGACGACTTCTCGCACTACGGTGACGTGCTGCCGTCGTTGATGCTGTTCGTGGGCACGACCCCGGCCGGGTCCACCCCGGGCGAGGGCCCCGGCCTGCACCACCCCGAGTTCTCGCCCGACGACGCGATGGTCGGCGAGGTGGCCCGCGCGCTCCTCGCCTCGGTCGTCGCCGCGGGCGCGGCGCTCGTGGACACCACCGCGGAGCCTGCGGACCCGCTGGTCTAACCCGAGGCCGGCTCCAGATCGTCACCACCCCGCTCGTCACCACCCCGGGACCACGGGCCGACGAGCCCTCGTGAAGGAGATCAGCCGTGACCGAGATCCAGGCGTTCGCCCGCGAGTTCCTGCGCGACCCGTTCAACGTCGCCGCGCTGGTCCCCAGCTTCGCGCCCCTCTGCCGCCAGGCCGCCGCACCGCTGCCCGAGACCGGCGACCCGGTGGTGCTCGACCTCGGCGCCGGGACCGGCCAGGTCACCGACGTGATCCAGGAGCGCCTGGGCGGACGCGGCCGGCACATCGCGGTGGAGTTCAACCCCCGCATGGCCGCCGTCCTCCAGGAGCGCCACCCGAAGGTCGAGGTGATCTGTGACGACGCGAACGCCGTCGTCGAGCGCCTGCTCGCCGAGGGGGTGCGCAGCGACCTCACCGTCTCCGGGCTGCCGTGGCCGGTCACGTCGCCGAAGGACCGCACGATCTTCCGCCCGCTGGCGCGCCTCGCCGCCCCGGGCGGCGCGGTGACGCAGCTCGCGCACGCCTGGATCCGCTTCTTCCCGGCCGCCAAGCAGGTGCAGCGCAACCTCGAGACGCACTTCGAGGAGGTCGTCGTCACCCGCACGGTGATGGCGAACATCCCCCCGGCTGTGGTCTACGTCGCCCGGCGGCCGCGAACCTGATGGTCGCGCCGTCGACGACGATCCGGGCGAACTGCGCCCGCTCCGCGCGTCCGTAGACTGGGCGGGCCGTTGACCCCCGGCGGAGCAGAGGTGACCTCGTGACGTTGATGGACCGTGTCCGCACCCCCGCGGACCTGCGCGGTCTCGACGCGGACGAGGTCGTCGCCCTCGCGTCCGAGATCCGCGCGTTCCTCGTCGACCGGGTGTGCCGCACCGGCGGGCACCTCGGGCCGAACCTGGGTGTGGTGGAGCTGACGCTGGCCCTGCACCGCGTCTTCGACTCCCCGCGCGACGCGCTGATCTACGACACGGGCCACCAGAGCTACGTCCACAAGATCCTCACGGGACGTGCGGGCGACTTCGGCGGGCTGCGCCAGGTCGGCGGGCTCTCGGGCTACCCGAGCCGCACCGAGAGCGAGCACGACCTGGTGGAGAACTCCCACGCCTCCACCGCGCTGTCGTGGGCGGACGGTCTCGCGAAGGCCGACGCGCTCACCGGGCGCGACCGCTCGGTGGTGGCCGTCGTCGGCGACGGGGCCCTCACCGGCGGGATGTGCTGGGAGGCGCTCAACAACATCGCCGCGGCCCCCGACCGGCCCGTGGTGATCGTCGTCAACGACAACGGGCGCTCGTACTCGCCGACGATCGGCGGGCTGTCGCGCAAGCTGACGGCGCTGCGGCTGCTGCCCCGCTACGAGCAGGTCCTCGAGCACGGCAAGCGCGCCGTGCAGGGCATGCCGCTGGTCGGCCCGACGCTGTACTCGGCCCTGCACGCCGCGAAGGCCGGGATGAAGGACGCCCTGAGCCCGCAGCCGCTGTTCGCCGACCTCGGGCTGAAGTACCTCGGGCCCGTCGACGGGCACGACGTCGAGGCCATGGAGCACGCCCTGCGGGTGGCCCGCGACTTCGGCGGCCCGGTCGTCGTGCACGCGGTGACCGCGAAGGGCCGGGGCTTCGCCCCCGCCGAGGCCGACGAGGCCGACCTCATGCACTCCCCGGGGCCGCTCGACCCCGAGACCGGGGTGCCGGTCGGGCCCAAGCCCCGGGACTGGACCGCGGTCTTCACCGAGTCGATGCTCGAGCTGGGGCGCGAGCGCTCCGACGTCGTCGCGATCACCGCGGCGATGCAGGGCCCCACCGGCCTGACCCCCTTCGGCGAGGCGTTCCCCGAGCGGCTGTTCGACGTGGGCATCGCCGAGCAGCACGCGATGACCTCGGCGGCCGGGCTCGCCGCGGGCGGCCTGCACCCCATCGTCGCGATCTACTCGACGTTCCTCAACCGCGCGTTCGACCAGCTGCTCATGGACGTCTCACTGCACCGCGCGCCCGTGACGATCACGCTCGACCGCGCCGGGGTCACCGGCAGCGACGGCGCGAGCCACAACGGCATGTGGGACCTCTCGATCCTCGGGATCGTGCCCGGCCTGCGGGTCGCCGCCCCCCGGGACGCGGTGACGCTGCGCGAGGAGCTGCGCGAGGCCGTCGGCATCGACGACGGGCCGACCGCCCTGCGCTGGTCGAAGGGCGCGGTGCCCGCCGCGGTGCCCGCGCTGCGCACGCTCGGCCCGGCCGAGGGGCCCGGGCGCGTCGACGTCCTCGCCGAGCCCGGCCGTCCCTCGCGCGCCGCGCCGCGGCCCACCGCGGTCGACCGGCTGCCCGACAGCGTCGTGCCCGACGTCCCGGACGTCCTGCTCGTGTGCGTCGGGGCGTTCGGCGAGCTCGGGGTGCAGGCGGCCGAGCGGCTGACCGCGCAGGGGATCGGCGTCACCGTCGTCGACCCGCGCTGGGTGCAGCCCGTGCCCGAGGCGCTCGTGACGCTGGCCGGCGAGCACCGCCTCGTGGTCACCGTCGAGGACGGCGGGCGCCACGGCGGCGTCGGGTCGGCGATCGCCGACGCCCTCGCCTCGGCCGAGGTGGACGTCCCCGTGCGCACGCTCGCCCTCGACCAGGAGTTCCTCGCCCACGCCTCGCGCGGCCAGGTGCTCGCCGGGGCGGGCCTCACCGACGCCGACGTCGCCCGGCGGATCACCGAATGGGTCTCGGGGCGCGACACGACTCTCGTGCCGGACGCGGACACCGTCGCGCGCTGATCGCTCGTGCCCCCTCTTCGCTTTCTCAGGGGCTGCTCAGGAGACCTGTGGCACCGTGGAGATGTGCGAGTACTGATCGTGGAGGACGAGCAGGCCCTGGCCAACGCGCTGGCCCGTGGCCTGCGCCGCGAGGGCATGGCGGTCGACGTCGCGTACGACGGCGACGAGGGCAGCGAGAAGGTCGGGGTGACGCGCTACGACGTCGTCGTGCTCGACCGCGACCTGCCGGGACGCTCCGGTGACGAGCTGTGCGCCGAGATCGTCGGCGACGTCACGCGCGTCATCATGCTGACGGCGAGCGGCGCGCTGCGGGACAAGGTGGAGGGTCTCGCGCTCGGCGCGGACGACTACCTCGCCAAGCCCTTCGACTTCCCGGAGCTCGTGGCGCGTGTCCGCGCCCTCGGCCGGCGCGCCACGCCCGCGGTGCCGCCGGTGCTGCGCTCCGCGGACATCGTGCTCGACCCGGCGAAGCGCACCGTGACCCGCCGCGGCTCGGTGCTCGAGCTCACCCGCAAGGAGTTCGGGGTGCTCGAGGTGCTCATGGCCGCCGGCGGCGCGGTGGTCAGCTCCGAGGAGCTGCTCGAGCGGGTCTGGGACGAGAACGCCGACCCGTTCACCACCACGGTGCGGGTCACGGTGATGACCCTGCGCAAGAAGCTCGGCGAGCCGGGGATCATCGACACCGTCGTCGGGTCCGGCTACCGGGTGCCGGCGGAGTCGCCCGCGGTGGTCTAGGGCCGCTCGAGCCCTTCACGGGGCCGCCTCCGCGCGCCCCGTAGCGTCACGGCCGTGTCCGCCGCCTCGCCCGCCCTGCGCCGCGGACCCGGCCTCCGGGTCCGGCTGACGCTGGTCGCCACCGGCCTCGTCGCCGTCGTGGCCGTGGTGATGGTGTGGCTCGGCTGGATGCTCGTCGGCGAGGTCGCGGCGGGCGTTCCCCAGCTCCCGCCCGACACCCCCGTCACCGTCGACGGCGTGCGCGTGCCGGCCGGGGAGCTGGCCGACGCGCTCGGGAAGTCCGCCCGCACCGAGGTGCTGCGGGTCGGGTCGATCGCGTTCGCGATGGTCGTGATCTCGGCGGCCCTGGTGTCCTGGGTCCTGGTCCGGCGGGTCCTGCGCCCGCTGCACGAGGTCACCGCCGCCGCGCGCAGGCTCTCGGCGGAGTCGCTCGACGCCCGCATCGGGCTGACCGGCCCCCGCGACGAGGTCGCCGAGCTGGCCGCCACCTTCGACGCGATGCTCGACCGTCTGCAGGCGGCGTTCGACGCGCAGCGCCGCTTCGTCGCCAACGCGAGCCACGAGCTGCGCACTCCGCTCGCGGTGCTGCGCACCGAGGTCGACGTGACCCTCGCCGACCCCGAGGCCGACGTCGCCGAGCTGCGGCGCATGGCCGAGGTGATCCGCGAGGCCACCCGCCGCGCCGAGCACCTCGTCGCCGGCCTGCTGCTGCTCGCGCGCACCGAGGCCGCCGACGCCGTGCCGACCGAGCCCGTCGATCTCGCCGAGACCGTGCCCATCGCGCTCGACGCGGTGCGCGCGGAGGCCCGCGACCGGGGGCTGAGGATTCGGACCGACCTCGCCTCCGCCGGGGTCGCCGGCGACGCCGCCCTGCTCGGGCGCATCGCCGGGAACCTCGTCGAGAACGGTGTGCGCCACAACGTCGACGGGGGCTGGCTGACCCTGCGCACCGGGGTCGAGGACGGGCACGCGGTGCTCGCCGTGGCGTCGTCGGGACCCGTGGTCTCGCCGGAGACCGTCGCGGAGCTGTTCGAGCCCTTCCGCCGTGGCGCCGGCCGCACCGGCACCGGCACCGGCCTGGGCCTGTCGATCGTGCGTGCCGTGGCCCACGCGCACGGGGGACGCGCGTCCGCCGAGCCCGTCGAGGGCGGTGGGCTCGCGGTGACCGTGGCGTTGCCGCTGGATTCCCGGCCGAGCACGTGATTACAGTGTTGCAATGACACCGACGCTGTACGAGTGGGCCGGCGGGACCGAGGCGTTCCGCCGTCTCATCGACGCGTTCTACGACCGGGTCGAGCGCGACGACCTGCTGAGCCCGCTCTTCCCGGGCGGGGTCACCGAGGAGCACCGGGCGCACGTGACCCTCTGGTGGGCCGAGGTGTTCGGCGGGCCCGCGCAGTACACGACGTCGCTCGGCGGCTACGAGCGGATGCTCGCCCACCACCGGGAGCTCGGCATCACCCCCGACCAGCGCCGGCGGTTCGCCGAGACCATGAGCCGGGCGGCCGACGACGCCGGCCTGCCCGACGATCCCGAGTTCCGCGCCGCCTTCGTCGGCTACGTCGAGTGGGGCACCCGGCTCGCGCTGGCGAACTCGCAGAGCGGTGCCGACGTCGTCGAGCAGGCGCCCGTCCCGCAGTGGGGATGGGGCGTGGCGCCGCCGTACCAGCCGTCCTGAGCTAGGACGGCTCGTCGACAGGGGCCGGCTGTGCTGTCAGGGCCTCGGCGAGCAGGGGAGCGGCGAGCTCCGCCTGCCACGGCCGCGCGCCCAGGTCCGCGAGGGTCGCGGCCACCGTGTCGGCATCGGCAGCGTCCGGCGGTGACCAGCACAGACGCCGCACGAGGTCGGGCGTCACGAGGTTCTCCACCGGGGTGCCGGTGCGCTCGGAGAGCCCCGCGAGGGCGGCCCGCGCGGCGGCGAGGCGCGCGGCGGCGGCCGGGTCCTTGTCGCCCCATCGGTGTGCGGGCGGCGGGCCGTCGGGCTGCGCGGCGGCGGCGGGCCACTGCGTGCGGTCCAGCGCGCGGGCGCGGGCGATCGCCGACCACCAGCGATCACCCAGACGGCGCTGGGCACGCCCACGGAACACCGGCATCGCGATGAGCTCCTCGCGGCCGGCGGGCTCGCGCAGGGCGGCGTCGACGATCGCGGCGTCCGGCAGCAGGCGGCCGGGCGCGACGTCGCGGGCGGCCGCGAGCTCGTCGCGGGACTCCCAGAGCTCGCGCACCACGGCGAGCTGCGCGGGCCGGCGCACCTTGTGCATCCCCGAGGTGCGACGCCACGGCTCGGCGCGCGGCGGCGGGGGAGGGGCGAGGCGCACGGCCTCGAACTCCTGCTCGGCCCAGACGGTCTTGTCCTGCCGCTCGAGGTCGGCGGCCACCGCGTCGCGGAGCTCGATCAGCAGCTCGACGTCGAGGGCGGCGTAGGTCAGCCAGTCGTCGGGCAGCGGGCGGCGCGACCAGTCGGCGGCGCCGTGGCCCTTCTGCAGCCGCACGCCCAGCAGGTGCTCGGTGAGGGGACCGAGGCCCACGCGGGGATAGCCGACGAGGCGCCCGGCGAGCTCGGTGTCGAAGAGGGAGTCGGGGCGCATGCCGACCTCGGCCAGGCACGCGAGGTCCTGGGAGGCGGCGTGCAGCACCCACTCGACGCCGCGCAGCGCGTCGCCGAGCACGGAGAGGTCGCCGCCGCACGCGATGGGGTCGACGAGGAAGGAACCGGCGCCCTCGCGGCGCAGCTGCACCAGGTAGGCGCGGGCCGAGTAGCGGTAGCCCGACGCCCGCTCGGCGTCCACCGCGACGGGGCCGCTGCCCGCGGCCAGACGCGCCGCGGCGTCCGAGAGCGCCGCGATGTCCTCGACGAGTGGCGGTACGCCCTCGGCCGGTTCGAGCAGGTCGACGGCCGCGTCCTCGGCGGGCTCCGCCTGGTCCCCGGTCTGGTTCCCGGCCTGGTCCTCGGGCTGGTCCTCGGGCCGACCGACCCGATCCGGAGCCCCGGCCTGCTCGCTCTGCGAAGTGTTGGCCGTCACGGACGGTGGAGTCTGCCCGCTCCCGGCGCCCGGCGCAGGGAGAACAGTGGATCTCGCCGGTGTGTCGGGGGCGGAGGGGTCTCCCGGGGCCCGGCCACGGACCCCACCGGCGTTCCCGGCGGGGTCCGTGGACCGGCTGGCCGGGGTCGGCCGCTCCGAGGAGGAGCGGGCCGACCCCCGTGCCCTCGCGCTCAGCGGATGACGCCGGCCCGCATGGCCAGCGCGACCATCTGTGCCCGGTCGCCCGTCCCGAGCTTGCGCCCGATGCGGGAGAGGTGGCTCTTGACCGTCAGCGCCGAGAGGCTCAGCGCGTCGCCGATCTCCTTGTTGGATCGCCCGTCGGCGACCAGCTGGAGCACCTCGACCTCACGGGCCGACAGCTCCCGGGGTGTGTTGTCCGTGGCCGGCACACGCGTGCCCGCCGCGAGCAGCGGAGCGACCGAGGGGTCGGCGTAGAGGCCGCCCTCGAGCACTCGCCGCACGCCGTCGGTGACGACGCCGGGAGACGCCGACTTGAGCAGGTAGGCCTGGGCGCCGGCCTGGAAGGCCGCACGCACCGCCGACGGGTCGTCGGAGGCCGCCAGCACCACGACACGGTTCCAGCCCTGCGCGCGGAGCTCGGCGATCAGGTCCAGGCCACTGCCGTCCGGCAGGCCGAGATCGAGGATCGCGAGATCGCACGGCCCGCTGGCCAGTGCCCGGGTGCGGGCCTCGGAGATCGAGGCCGCCTCGTGGACGGTGCCCGCGCCCATCGAGGAGAGCCGCTGCGCGATCGCCTCGCGCAGCAACGGGTGGTCGTCGACCACCAGGACAGAGAACATCTCTTCCCGCGGATGCGGGACCATGGCCGGCGGCAACAAGCCGCTTGCGACGCCGCGAAGGGCCATGCCTGGGCCCACGGTTGCCACGTCGAGTACCTCCTAGAAGTCGGTCTTGCCCCCCGACATTCCGCACCGGGCCCCCGAACCATCGACCGCGCCGCCGATCGGACGAGGAAGTGCGTGCGAGAGAAGATATCCCCCCGGGCGAGTTAACGAGAGCATCAGGGCCAACTTCGCTCGGTGGAGTTTCGTGCGTTACGCGGCCGCGGTCACCCTTTGGAGTGGACAGACGACACGGAATCGTCTCTCGGTAACACTGCGTGTAACTGCCGCTACGTAGAGTGCTGAGTAGCGCCGAGCGGCACAGCCCCGCTGCAACCAACGACCCAACGTCGGCGCGTGACGGGTGGAGCGGGTTCGGGCTGATCGGACGCCTGCCTGTGCATCCCATCGCGAAGGTGCGATGACCTGCAAGGGGTTGCTGAAATTGCGGGAGCGATACCGGTAGTACCGGAAAAATGTCAGCCGGATCGTCCGGCGCGACGCGTACCGAGTGTCGTCACGCCCTCCGGCGGAAGTCCCGCGGCGATGGCGAGGACACCCGCGAACGCATCGCCGTGCGCCGTGAGGACGTCCTCGGTGGGCGTCCAGGACGCCCGCAGCTCGAGATCGGTGGCGTGACTCGGGCCACTGATGTCGCCGAAGCGCACCGAGGCCGTCTGGGTCACGGTGCCGCCCAGCGCGGTCCAGGCCGCCCCGGAGTCCTCGAGGGCGCCCGTGAGCCAGGACCACGCCACCTCGGGCAGCATCGGGTCGCCGGCGTGCTCGGGGTCGAGCTCGGCGCGCACGAAGGTCACCACGCGCAGCGTGCCGTCCCAGGCGTCCTGGCCCTCGGGGTCGTGCAGGAGCACGAGGCGCCCGGTGACGACGACCTCGGCGTCGCCCACCTCGCCCACGCCCGGCGCGGGCGGGCCCGCGAGGACCTCGGCGCTCCAGGCCGCCGAGTACGGCGCCAGGCGCTGCGGGGGCCGCATCGTCCGCAGCTCGATCTCGGGACGCGTCCGGAGATCGGCGAGGGACTCCACCGCGCGCCGGAACGTCTCGGGGTGGGTGGTGGGCGCCGTCACCTCGACGACAGTAGGCCGAACGGGTTCTTTCCGGCACCTCCCACGCCGACGGGCCCCGTGCGTCCCTCGTCCACCACCCGACCCGCTCGTCCCACCGGCGCGGGAGCGAGGGCGTCCCTCGCTGCCTCCGGCGCAGCCGGGGCGTCCCTCGCTCCCGACGGCGGAGGGCGCCGTGGGCGTGGGACGATGAGGCCACTATGAGCAGCGGGATCGCGGGCACGGCCACCGCAGGCGGCACGCAGGGCGCAGCGGCGCGACGCCACCTGCCCGACGCCCCGTTCCTCGCGGCCACCCGGCGCGAGCGCCCGTCGCGGCGCCCCGTGTGGTTCATGCGCCAGGCGGGCCGCTCGCTGCCCGAGTACCGCGAGCTCCGCAAGGGCACCGGGATGCTCGAGGCCTGCCTGACCCCCGACCTCGCGTGCGAGATCACGCTGCAGCCCGTCCGCCGCTACGGCGTCGACGCCGCGATCCTCTTCTCCGACATCGTCGTGCCGCTCAAGGCCGCCGGGGTCGGGGTGGACATCGTCGCGGGCACCGGGCCGGTCCTGGAGCAGCCGGTGCGCACGGGCGCCGACGTCGCCGCCCTGCCGGTCCTGGACGCCGAGGGCGTCGCGCCGGTGGCCGACGCGGTGCGGCTGCTCGTCCGAGAGCTCGGCGACACGCCGCTCATCGGGTTCGCGGGCGCGCCCTTCACCCTCGCGTCGTACCTCGTGGAGGGCGGCCCGAGCCGCAACCACGAGCGCACGAAGGCACTGATGCACGCCGAGCCGGACACCTGGCACGCGCTGTGCTCCAGCCTCGCCGACACGACGCTGACGTTCCTGCGCGCCCAGGTCGACGCCGGCGTCGACGCCGTGCAGCTCTTCGACTCCTGGGCCGGCGCGCTCTCGGAGCGCGACTACCGCGAGCTGGTGCTCCCGCACTCCACCCGCGTGCTGCAGGGGCTGGCCGACACCGGCCTGCCGCGCATCCACTTCGGGGTCGGCACCGGCGAGCTGCTGGGCGCCATGGGCGAGGCGGGCGCCGACGTCGTCGGGGTCGACTGGCGGCTGCCGCTGGACGTCGCCGCCGCCCGCGTGGGGCCGGGCCGGGCGCTGCAGGGCAACCTCGACCCGGCGCTGCTGTTCGCCGGCCGGGACGTCGTCGACCGCGAGGTCCGCCGCATCCTCGCCGAGGGCGCCGCCGCCGAGGGCCACGTGTTCAACCTCGGCCACGGGGTGCTCCCCGAGACCGATCCGGACGTGCTCGCGCGGGTCGTCGACCTGGTGCACGAGACACCCGTGCCAGCCACACCCGCGCCAGCCACACCCATGCCGTGAGCCGCGTCCTCGTCGTCGGCGGCGGGGTCTCGGGCCTGGCCGCGGCGCACCGCCTGCGCACCCTCCTCGGCGCCGAGGCGGACATCGTCGTCGTCGAGGCCGCGCGCTCGCTGGGCGGCAAGCTCACGGCCCTGGAGATCGGCGGCCGTCGCGTCGACGCGGGCGCCGAGGCCTTCCTGGCGCGGCGTCCCGAGGCGGCGGCGCGGATCGCCGAGCTGGGCCTCGACGACCAGCTCGTGCACCCGGGGCCCGCGGCGTCCGCGCTGCGCGTCGGCGGCCGCACCGTCGGGCTCCCGCCGCGCACGGTCATGGGCGTGCCCGGGGACCCGGAGGTCGCCGCCGGCGCGCTGTCGCCCGAGGGGCTCGCCGCGCTGCGCGCCGACCGTCCCGGCGCGTGGGAGCCGGGCGGCGACGTCGCCGTCGGCGCGCTGGTGCGGGCGCGGCTCGGGGACGAGGTGGCCGACCGTCTCGTGGACCCGCTGCTCGGCGGCGTCTACGCGGGGCGCGCCGACGCGCTCGGGGTGCGCGCGACGGTGCCGGCGCTGGCCGCCGCGCTCGACGCCGACCCCCGCTCGCTGCTCGCCGCCGCGCGCTCGTGCCTGCCCGCGCCCCCGATCGAGGGCGCGCCACCCCTCCCGGTCTTCGGCACCCTCCGCGGCGGCCTCGCCGACCTCCCCGCCACCCTCGCCCTCGCCGCGCGCGCCGAGCTGCGCCTGGGGCGCACGGTCACGGCGCTGGCCCGGACCGCGACGGGCTGGCGCGCCGAGCTCGGCGAGGACGGGCCCCCGATCGACGCCGACGCCGTGGTGCTCGCCGTGCCGGCCCCGGCCGTGCGCCGCCTGCTCGCCGACCACGCCCCGGCCGCCGCACGCGCGGCCGGCGAGATCGAGGTCGGGTCATCGGCGCTCGTGCTGCTCGCCCTGCCCGCGGCGGCCGCGGCCCCGCTCGCCGGACGCTCCGGGGTCCTCGTCGGGGCCGGGGAGCGCCGGCCCGACGGCCTGCCCTGGACGATCAAGGCGGCCACGTTCAGCGCGCAGAAGTGGCCGCACCTCGCACCCGGCGAGGACCCCGACGACACCTCCGTGCTGCGGCTGTCGATCGGACGGCACGGCGACGCGGCCTCGGCGTCCGCGCTGCGCCGCGACGACGACGACCTGGTGAGCGCCGCCCGCAGCGACCTCGGCGCGCTCACCGGCATCGAGGAGGTGCCGGTCGAGTCCGCGGTCGTGCGCTGGCCGGGCGGCCTGCCCCAGTACGGCGTCGGGCACGTCGAGCGGGTCGCGACGCTCGAGGACGGCGTGGCCGCGCTGCCGGGGCTCGCGATCGCGGGCGCGGCCCTGCACGGCGTCGGGGTGCCGGCGTGCCTCGCCACCGCCGACGCCGCGGCCCGGCGGGTCGCGGCACACCTGGCCGCCACGGTCGCCCGCGGGTAGGTCGCCCGCGAGCAGGTCGCCCGGGCCACACTGCGCCCATGGACGATCTCGCCGGTGCCCTCGGGGCCCGGGACGACGGCACCCTCGACGACGAGGAGCGGACGACCTTCATCGTCGACACGCTCGCGGAGGCGTTCTCCGACCTCATGGCGGCCTCGCCGGCGGCGTTCCGCAACAAGTTCCGCAAGATGGCGGCCGAGCCGTTCGCCTTCTACCGGGGCAGCGCCTGCCTGTACTACGCCGACGTCGCCCGGCTCGAGGACCGGTGGGTCGACGAGCGCACCCGTCGCGTCTGGATCCAGGGTGACCTGCACGCCGAGAACTTCGGCACCTACCTCGACGGCGACGGCGTCCTGGTGTTCGACGTCAACGACTTCGACGAGGCCTACGTCGCGCCCTGGACCTGGGATCTGCGCCGGCTCGTGGCCAGCGTCGCGCTCCTGGGCTGGTCCAAGGCGTTCTCCGACGCCGACATCGACGCGCTGAACACCGCCTACCTGCGGGCCTACCTGGAGGCGGTGCGGTCCTTCTCCGGCGGCTCGAGTGAGCGCGAGTTCGCGCTGACGCGCCGCAACACCGACGGCCCGATCCACGCGGCGCTGCAGCACGCGCGGGAGAGCAGCCGCCGCGGACTGCTGGACGCGGTCACCGAGATCGAGGGCGAGGACCGGATCTTCCGCGACGGTCCGGGCGTGCGGCGTCTCGAGGACGGCGAGCGCGACGAGGTCCTCGCCGCCTACGCCGACTACCTGAAGACCATCCCGCCCGCCAAGCGGTGGGCGGACACGGCCTACGTCGTCCACGACGTCGTCGGGCGCAGCGGCTTCGGGATCGGCAGCGCCGGGCTCCCGGCCTACAACGTCCTCATCGAGGGGCCGAACGAGGCGCTCGACTACGACATCGTCCTGTCGATGAAGCAGGCGGTGCGGGCGGCGCCGAGCCGGGTGGTCGACGACGAGGAGGTCGCGTCCTGGTTCCGGCACCACGGGCACCGGACGTCGCTGTCCCGCCGGGCACTGCAGGCCCACGCCGACCGCCTGCTCGGTTGGACCGAGCTGGACGGGGTCGGCTACGTCGTCGCCGAGCTCTCGCCCTACGAGGACGACCTCGACTGGGACGACCTCACCGAGCCCCGCGAGCTGCGCGGCGTCCTGCACCACCTCGGCCACGCCACCGCGCGGGCGCACTGCGTCTCGGACACCGACGCCGAGCAGGGGCTCGTGGAGGGCCAGGTCGAGGACGCGATCCTCGCCGTCGTGGGCGGGGAGGACGACGCGTTCGTCGCCGACCTCGTCGCGTTCGGCCGCGACTACGCCGCCGTCGTGCGCGAGGACCACCGCCGCTTCGTCGAGGCGTTCCGCGAGGACCGTGTGCCCGGCGTCTCCAGCGCGGAGGAGTCGCTGTAGGGGGTGGCACGATGGAGGGCGTGGCACGGCTGAACTACGACGAGCTGAACTCGACCGTCCGGTACGCCATGTGGTCGGTGTTCCGCACCGACCCGGCGCGCCTGCCCGAGGACCGCGCGGCCCTCGGCGAGGAGCTCGCGGGCGTGCTCGAGCAGCAGGAGGGCAAGGGCGTCGCCGTGCGCGGCGTCTACGACCTCGCGGGCATGCGCGCCGACGCCGACTGGATGGTCTGGACGCACGCCCCCGAGATCGAGTCGCTGCAGGCCGCCTACTCCGCGCTGCGGCGCACCGCGCTGGGTCGCGCGTCGACCCCGGTCTGGTCGTCGACGGCGCTGCACCGTCCGGCGGAGTTCAACAAGAGCCACCTCCCGGCGTTCATCGCGGGGGAGGAGCCCAAGGGCTACCTCTGCCTCTACCCGTTCGTCCGCTCGCTGGACTGGTACCTGCTCCCCGACGAGGAGCGTCGCCAGATGCTCGCCGACCACGGCAAGGCCGCCCGCGGCTACGCCGATGTCCGCGCGAACACCGTGCCCGCGTTCGCCCTCGGTGACTACGAGTGGATCCTCGCGTTCGAGTCCGACCAGCTCGACCGCATCGTCGACCTCATGCGCGACCTGCGGGCCACCGAGGCCCGGCGTCACGTGCGCGAGGAGGTCCCGTTCTTCACCGGTCCGCGGGTCTCCCCGGAGCAGTTGGTCACGTCCCTGCCGTGACGTGAGCCCCGATCGCACCGAGCCGGGCAGCCCGTCCGACTCGTCGGGAATGCCGCACGGCGATCACACTCTGTCCTCACGCACCGCAACGTGTCATATTCTCCACGTGGCGACGGTGGGCTTCCTCCATGTGGCGGCCGCGCACGTCCACGCCGCACGGCGCCTCCTGGCCGAGCACGCGCCCGGCGTCGTCGACGTCCACCTGGTCGACCGCCACCTGCTCGATCCCACGATCGACCCGTGCAAGCGGATCGCCGCACGGGTCGGCGAGCTCGTCGGGCGCGACGTCGACGCCGTGGTGTGCACCTGGCCCGCCCTGCTCGGCGACGTGGCCCGCGCGGCGCGCGACCGCGGCATCGCCGCGATCGGCGTCGAGGAGTTCGCGGGGGTGACCGGCGGGGCCGGCATCCCGGGCGGGATGCCCGCCCTCACTCGATGAGGTGCCAGGTGATCAGGTCGTGGATCTCCGCGGCCTGCTGCTCGCCCCGGCACGTCACCTCGTAGAAGGTCCGGCCGATCTGGATCGCGACCGTCCGCGAGAAGATGTTCTCGTCCTCGTTCGACACGTAGGCCACGGTCGTGATGCGGCTGTACGGCGCTGTGATGAGCGCCGCGCGGCCGCCGGGGAACGCGGTGTCGAGCAGGATGACCCGGCGGTTGGTGATCCCGCACAGCGCGATGCCGGCGCTCTCACTGGCGTAGACGCCGTCGATGTGCTCCTCGGGCATCAGGCTGTCGCGGATGACGTCGTACTGGACCGTCTCGTCGAAGCGTGGCAACCGCGCCGAGAGGGGATGCGGCCGGCGCGGGTGGTCGGGCGAGGAGCCCGGACGAACGGGGCGGGTCATCGACGGCAATGGTCCTCTCCTGGACGCGGAGGCGGTGTGCCGTCTCCCGACGCTAATCGCCGGGAGCGGCCACACCGTGGCGCGGGTGGTGTCAGCCACCGACAACACGACGGAATGCGTCGTTACGGGGGCGTCGCCTGGTCCGGTCGGACCAGCCGTCAGCGGTACTCCAGCAGCAGGTGCTGTCCCCACCGTGCCATCGACAGCGGCCGGACGGCGTCCTGGTGCTCGTCCACCCATTCCCACACCGCCCGCAGCTCGGCGTCGTGGTCGAAGAGGTCGTCGAAGTAGACCAGCGTGCCGGGGCGGAGGTGGGCCTCCAGCCAGTCGAGCACCTCGCGGCTGCTCGAGTACAGGTCGCAGTCGACGTTGACCACCAGCTCGTCGTGCGGGGGCAGCGTGCGGCCCGGGAGGGTCTCGGAGAACCAGCCCGGCACGACCTCGACCCGCGGGTCGGGGATCTCGGGCACGCGCCCCGTGGCGAAGCTCCCCGCCGGGGCGTCGGCGTGCCAGTCGTGCGGGAGACCGTCGAAGCTGTCGAACCCGACGAAGCGGGCCCCGGGCGCGTCGACGTGCTCGCTCCACCACTGCAGCGTGCGGCCCTCGTGGACCCCGAACTCCAGGTACAGCGGCCGCGGGGAGCGCAGACGCCCGACGATCTCGGCGAACACGTCGAACCGGTCGCCACGGTTGGGGACGTGGACCTCGAGCTCCCGCATCCAGCTGCCCTGCTCGAGGGCGCCGAGCGCGGTCCGCAGCCCGGCGAGGTGCCGCGGGGTGAGCCGGCGGCCGGCGCTGACGAGCAGGCGGCGGGGCTGGACCGGGGCCAGGTGGCGGGCGAGGGCCCGCAGGACGCGGCGGGGGCGGTCACGCGTGGTCAGAGCAACGGACATCGGGAGACGACCGTAACGTGCCCGCCGACCCGATCGGGTCAGGCCTTCGACCCAGGCTCCCGACTCAGCTCTTCGACTCAGCCCTTCGACTCCAGCGGCTCGAGGCGCAGGCTCACCGAGTTCATGCAGTAGCGCTGGTCGGTGGGGGTGCCGTAGCCCTCGCCGCTGAACACGTGGCCCAGGTGCGAGTGGCAGGTCGCGCACAGGACCTCGACGCGGGTCATGCCCATCGCGCGGTCCTCGCGCAGGATCACGTTGTCGTCCGCGGAGGGGGCGTAGAACGACGGCCACCCGCAGTGGGAGGCGAACTTGGTCTCGGAGCGGAAGAGCTCGGCCCCGCACGCCCGGCACGAGTAGACGCCCTCGGTGAAGACCTCGTCGTACTCGCCGGTGAAGGGCCGCTCGGTGCCGGCCTGACGCAGCACCGCGTACTCCTCCGGGCTGAGCTGCTCGCGCCACTCGGCGTCCGACTTGCTGACCTTAGGGGTGCCGATCGATGCGTCACTGCTCATGGGACCAGGCTAGGCGCTCGCGGCGGGGTCTGCCGCCGAGTCGGGACAGCGCCAGGACTACGTGCTGAGGACGACCTCGAGGGCCTCGAAGATGACGTAGCCGGTGCCCAGCAGGACGAGGGTGACCAGGACCACGGCGGCCAGTCGGCGGGCGCCGTCCGCCCGGTTGGCCGACTCGGCGAAGTCGCGCACCCCGGCCAGCTGGCCCTCGACGGTGAACGTCGACGGGCTGGCCTTCTCCATGCGGTCGAGGTGCGCGGCGAAGGCGCGAGCCTCGGGATCGTCGGGGTCCAGTCCGATCAGATCGTCGGCGAACCGGCCGGGCGGACCGGCCGTCTCACCGGCGCCGCGACCCCGGAAACGATCTCCGGAGGGACCTTCGGACAGGCTCACCTGGCCACGGTACCCCCCGACCGGGCCGATCAGGCCTACCCTGTCAGGCATGACCACGGACACCTCGGCGTGCACGACGCTCGACGCGCAGCTGTGCTTCGCGTTGCACGACGCCTCGCGTGCGATCTCGGCGTCCTACCGCAAGGGCCTCGCACCACTCGGTCTGACCTACAGCCAGTACGTCGTCCTGCTCGTGCTCTGGGAGCACGGGCCGGTGACGATGGGCAGGCTCTGCCGCGAGCTGCACCTCGACAGTGGCACGCTCTCGCCGCTGCTGCAGCGCCTCGAGGAGCGCGGGCGTGTCGTGCGCCGCCGCCGCCCCGAGGACGAGCGCACCGTCGAGGTCTCCTGCACCCCGGACGGTCAGGCCCTCCGCGAGCCGGTGATGGCCGTCCAGCGGCGCGTGCAGGCCGAGACCGGGCTGCCGATCGAGGACCTCATCCGGCTGCGCGGGGAGCTGCAGGTGCTGGCCGACCGGCTGCGCACCGCCGACGAGAGCGGCGTGACCGGCGGGGAGTAGTCCCCTAACCTTCCGCGGGTGGCGAAGTCCCCGGCGGAGGAGATCGACGTCGACGGCATCGCCGTGCGCGTCAGCAACCCCGACAAGATCTACTTCCCGGACCGGGGCATCACCAAGCGCCAGGTCGTGGAGCACTACGTCGCGGTCCGCGAGCCGCTGCTCGCCGTGCTCTACGAGCGGCCCACCCACCTGAAGCGCTTCGTCGACGGCGTGACCGGCGAGTTCTTCTACCAGAAGCGCGTGCCCAAGGGCGCCCCGCCGTGGCTCGAGACGGTGGAGGTGCGCTTCCCCAGCGGGCGGCCCGCCGAGGAGATCTGCCCGACGGTCACCGCCGCGCCCGTGTGGGCGGCCAACCTCGGCACCTTCGACTTCCACCCCTGGCCGGTGCGCCGCGGCCGGGTCGACGAGCCCGACGAGCTGCGCATCGACCTCGACCCCCAGCCCGGCACCGACTTCGCCGACGCGGTGCGCGTCGCCGGGGTGCTGCGCGAGGTGCTCGACGACGCCAGCCTGCGGGGCCACCCGAAGACCTCGGGCGGGCGCGGCATCCACGTGATGGTCCCGGTGCGCCCCGAGTGGGACTTCGTCGGCGTCCGGCGCGCGGTCATCGCCCTGGCCCGCGAGGTGTGCCGGCGCATCCCCACCGAGGCCACCGTGGACTGGTGGAAGGAGGAGCGCGGCGAACGCGTCTTCCTCGACTACAACCAGGCCGCCCGCGACCGCACGATCGCCTCGGCGTGGTCGGTGCGCGGCACCCCCCGGGCGACGGTGTCGATGCCGCTGCGCTGGGACGACCTCGCCGACGTCGACCCCGACGACTTCGACGTCCTCACCGCCGCCGGCGTGCTCGCCGAGCGCGGTGACGCCCACGCCGGGATGCACGACGACCCGCGGGGACTCGAGACCGCGCTCGAGTGGGTCGAGCGCGACCAGCGCGACCACGACCTCGGCGACCTGCCCTACCCGCCGGAGTACCCCAAGATGCCCGGCGAGCCGAAGCGGGTGCAGCCCAGCAAGGCCCGCGCCGACACGACGGGGAAGACGGTCACCTGAGCACCCGCGCCGAGGTTCTCTCGGCCCGCCTGGCCGCGCAGCACCTCGACCGTCGGCTGCCCGCGTCCGCGTGCGGCCGGGCGGCCCGGTGCGGGCTCCAGGACGGCGCGCCCCGGTCGGCGGTCCTGTCGCTGTACGCGCGGGTCGCCGGCACGACGGCGGACGCGTGGGAGGACCCCGGCTTCGTGCAGGTGTGGGGTCCGCGCGGCGCGGTGTGGGTCGTGCCCGCGGCGGACGTCGCGGTGTTCACCCTCGGGCTGCTGCCTCGCGACGAGGCTCTCCGGGAGGCCGCCGAGCAGGACGCGGACGTCCTCGCCGCCGCGCTCGGCGCCGACCGGGTCCGCAAGCGCGAGGCACTCGACGCGGTCGGTGGCCGGCTCGACCGGCTCCTGCGGGCCGCCCCGACGGGCCGCGTGCGGATCCGGTGGGACGGCCGGGACACCCTGGTGTGGACCGTGCCGCCGCCGTCCGTCGACCCCGACGCGGCGCGCGCCGAGCTGCTCCGCCGCTTCCTCGCCGTGCTCGGGCCCTCGACCGCCCCGGGCTTCGCGACCTGGGCGGGCCTGACCCCGGCCGACGCGCGGGCGACCTGGGAGCTGGTGGCCGAGCCGCCGGCGCGGCCCCCCGCGCCGCACGACGCCCCGGCCCGCGGCGTGCGCCTGCTGCCGCCGGGTGATCTCTTCCTGCAGGCCCCGGACCGCGACCTGCTCGTGCCCGACGCCGCCCGGCGCGCGGCCGTGTGGCCGCGGGGCACGCCGCAGCCCGGGGCGTTGCTGGTCGACGGGGAGCTCGCCGGCACCTGGCGGCGCCGTGGCCACCGCATCGAGGTCGCGGCGTTCGACCCCCCGTCGCGGGAGATCCGGCGGGCGGCCGAGGAGGAGGCCGCCGGGTTCCCCCTCGACCCGGCCCGACCGATCGAGGTGCGCTGGACGCGCCCCCGATCGCGGTGACCCTCCGTCACCAGGGACCGTGTCCCCGGGACACGGTCGGGCCGCCCGCTACTGTGCCAAGGGCCCGCACGGGCGTGCCGCGGCGGTGAGGGAGCGATGCTGGAGGTCGGGGTCCCCGTTCGGGCACGCGACGTGGCCGCGGCGACGGGCCTGGCGCTGATCCTCGCCGTGGTCTCGTGGCACACCGCGACGAACCTGGGCGGGACGGCCGGCGGCGTGGTGTACGCCGTCGCGTGCGCCGTCGTCATCGTCGCGGCCCTGCCCCTCGCGACGCGGGCCGTCGCCCGGGCCCCCGCATGGGTGCTGCCGAGCCTGGTGGCGGTCGTCGTCGCCGTCCTCGTCGCGCTCTTCGTCCTCGGTTTCCCCGTGGCGTACGGGCACGCCATGGGGGTGGGCAGCGACCGGTCCGACGCCCTCGACGTCGCGCTGGCCCGGCTCGCCGACGGCCGGTACCCCTACGAGGGCGTGACCTACCTCGGCAACCCGATCACCCCGCTCCCCGGCGCGCTGCTCATGGCCGCCCCGTTCGCGTGGCTCACCGGCGACGCGGCGTGGCAGAACGTCGCCGGGCTGCTGCTCCTGCTGCCGCTGCTGAACGGCGGGTCGTGGCGCCGCACCGGGCCGACCCTGCTGTGGGCGTGCGTCGCCCTCGGCGGGCTGGAGGTGGTGCGGGAGTTCGTCGTCGGCGACGACCTCGTGACCGGCGCGGTCCCCGCGGTCGCGGCCGCCGCGTGGACCCTCGCCCTCGCCCGGCGCGCGTCGGTCGGCGCGCTCGTGGCGGCCGGGACGGCGCTGGGCATCGCGACCTGCACCCGCCCGCACCTGGCCCTGGTCGTGATGGTGGTGGCCGCGGCGGTCGGGGCGCTCGCGGGGTGGCGGCGGGCCGTGCTGGTGGGCGCGACGGCGAGCACCGTGTGGGCGCTGCTGATCGTCCCGTTCCTGCTCGGCGGGTCGGCGCGGTTCTCGCCGTGGCACGTCGCGGCGAAGGTCACCGGGGACCGTGGGCTCACGGCCGGGATCGTCGTCGTCGGGCTGGTGGCGGCGGCCCTGCTGCTCGCCGCGCTCCTGGTGGTCCGGCCGTCGACGCCGAGCGCCGTGGGCTGGTTCTGTGCCGCGGTCCTGTTCGCCCCGTCGGTGTTGTCGCTGGTTCGGCGGCTGGCGGGCGGACCGGCGGGGGAGCTCGACCTGACCCTGGGCGCCGCGGCGGTGCCCTTCGCCCTGTGGGCGGTGTGCGCCCGCCGCACGGCCCCGGACGCCGCGCCGGACCCGCCGGCGGTCCGGCCCCTCGTCGGGGCGTCGTGACGCCCAGCGTGATGAGGCCCAGCGTCAAGGGGCACGGGCTCGTGGGCCACGGGACGCGCCGGATCGCGCTCGCCCTCGGCGCGGGCGTCGCCGCGGCGTCGCTGGTCGTCCTGACCCTCGGGCTCCCGACGGGCCGGACCTTCGGGGTGGAGGACAACGGCGACGGCTTCCGGCTCTTCTGCGGCCTCGGGATGGTCCCCCGCACCGTGGACCGGATCGCGGCCTGGAAGGGCGGTGTCGTCACGGACTTCGCCGTGGTGGCGAGCCCGACGTGCGGCATGTCGACGCCGTCGTCGGCCGCGCTCGTGCTCCGGGCCGCGATGCTCGGCGGCGACGGCTCGGTGGCGCTCGCGACCGTGGCCTGGTGGTACGCGGTGCTCGTCGGGCTGGTCGTGGCGTCGGCGGCCTGGGCGGCCTCGGCGTCGGGTCTCGGGCGTGCCGCCGTGCTGCTCGTCCCGGTGGCCCCGCTCGCCCTTCCGGCGTTCACGCGGTTCTTCGTCTCCACCTACGGCGAGCCCGCCGGGCTGCTCGGCGCCCTCGCGGTGGCCTGCGGGGTCGCCGCGCTGCTGGTGACGCGCCCCGGGCAGCGGGCGGCCCGCACCGTCGCGCTGACCCTGACCGCCCTCGGCGGGGCGGTCGCCGCCACCGCGAAGGTGGGCTACCTCCCGGTGCTCCTCGCCGCGGTCGTCGCGTGCGCGGTGGTGACCGTGGGCCACCGGCGGCGGCTCGGACCCGTGATCGCCCTGGCCACGGTCCTCGCGGTCGCCGTGCCGATCGGCGCCGCCGTGCAGTTCCAGGACCAGGTCTACGGCGGCGCGAACGTCCACGACGTGGTCTTCACGCTCGCGCTGCCCGAGCTCGGTCCCGACGGCCCCGGCGCGCTCGGCCTGCCACCGGAGGCCGCGGACGTCGCCGGCGACGGGTTCTTCAACGGCCCGCCGCTCCCGACGGCGGACTGGTGGGTCCGGGCGATCGGCGAGGACGCCGACGCCACCCGCGCCGCCGCCCACGGTGCGCTGATCCGGCATCCGGGCGCGTTGCTGCGGGGCCTCGGGGTCGGGCTGCAGGCCACGACCCGCGCGGACCTGCCCTACCTCGCCGCGGGCCCCGGCGACCCCGCCCGGCCCACCGGCCTCGGCGGGGACGCCGGCTGGTCCGGGTCGCGGGGGCCGGCCCTCCGCGCGGTCCTCGACGAGACCCCGTGGCCGGCGTGGCTCCCGACGGCGCTGGTGCTGCTCGCCGTCGCCGCGGCCGGCACGTCGGTCCTCTGGCGACACCGGGAACCCGCGGCCGCGCGCTGGTGCCTCGCCGCCGGCCTCGCCGCGGTCACCGCGCTGGGCCTCGTCGCGGCGGCGGTGCTGGGGGACGGGTACTTCGAGGTGTTCAAGCACGTCTGGCTCGCGTCCTACCTGCTCGTCCTGAGCGGGCTGGGCCTGCTCGGGGCCGGGGGCGCCGTGGTGTGCCGCGCGCTGGCCGTCCGCTACGCGCGTCGGCCGGGGTCGCCGCTCTGATCTGCAAGGGTCCGTGTGTGTGCGGCCCCGCACCCGGGACGTCGATGAGGAGCACCAGATGGACGACATCGACCGGTACCTCCCGCCCTGGACCGCCGACCTCGCCCGCGCCCGGCGCCAGACCATCGGCACCCTGCTGGCGCGGACCGCGCTGAAGTACGGGGCGAAGCTCGCGGTGGTGCACCGCGACACCCGCCGGACCTTCGCCGAGCTCGACGCCGACGCCAACCGCGTCGCGAACGCCCTCGCCGAGCGCGGGGTCGTGCGGAACCAGCGCGTGGCGATCTACTCGCACAACTCCTACGCCTTTGTCGTCGCCTACTTCGCGCTCGCGCGGCTGGGCGCGATCTCGGTGCCGGTGAACTTCAACTTCGTCGCCTCCGAGGTCCGCTACGTGCTGGAGGACAGCGGGTCGACGGCGGCGATCGTCGAGGACGCGCTGGTCGACACGCTCGGGGCGGCCCACGTGGCCCTGTCCCTCGGGGTGGTGATCGGGCACCGGCCGGGCTGGACGTCGTTCGACCGGCTCCTCGAGCACGCCGACGCCACCCCGCCGGACGTCGAGATCGGCGACGACGATCCGGTGCAGCTGCTCTACACGAGCGGCACCACGTCGGCCCCCAAGGGCGCGATCATGACCAACCGCAACCTCATCGCCCAGTACGTCAGCGACATCGTCGACGGCGAGTACCACCGCGACGACGTCGAGCTGCACGCGCTGCCGCTCTACCACTGCGCGGCCCTGCACGACTTCCTCACGCCCGACGTCTACCTCGGCGCCACCAGCGTCATCGTGGACGCGGCCGACCCGGAGCTGATCCTGCGCACGGTCGAGGCCGAGGGGATCACGAAGATGTTCTGCCCGCCGACCGTGTGGATCCGGCTGCTGCGCTCGCCGTCGTTCGACGGGCACGACCTGTCGTCGCTGCGCAAGGGCTACTACGGCGCGGCGATCATGCCGGTGGCCGTCCTCGAGGAGCTGGGCCGGCGCCTGCCCGGCGTCCGCCTCTTCAACTACTACGGCCAGACCGAGCTCGCCCCCAACGCCACGGTCCTGTTCCCCGAGGAGCAGATCGCGAAGGCGGGCACCGCGGGGCGGCCCAGCCTGAACGTGGAGACCCGGTTGCACGACGAGGACGACCGGCCGGTGCCGGTGGGGCAGGTCGGCGAGATCGTGCACCGCACGCCGCACGTGATGCGCGGGTACTGGGGCAAGCCGGACGCGACGGCCGAGGTCTTCCGCCACGGCTGGTTCCACAGCGGCGACCTCGGGGTGATGGACGCCGACGGCTACCTCACGATCGTCGACCGCAAGAAGGACATCATCATCACCGGCGGGGAGAACGTCGCGAGCCGCGAGGTCGAGGACGCGATCTACTCCCACCCCGCCGTCAGCGAGGTCGCCGTGTTCGGCGTGACGCACCCCGAGTGGATCGAGGCGGTCGCCGCCGCGGTGGTGCTGCGCGACGGGGAGAGCGCCACCGGCACCGGCATCGTCGCCCACGCCCGGGAACGGCTCGCCGGCTTCAAGGCGCCCAAGTACGTCGTGCTCGTCGACGAGCTGCCGAAGAACCCCAGCGGCAAGATCCTCAAACGCGAGCTGCGGGACACCTACGCGGGGCTCGCGGACGCCGAAGAGCCGTCGTCACGTGGAGAGGGTCACGTGTAGTACGGCTTGTGCGGGATCGCCGCGTCGTTGGTCTGCTGCTCGAAGTCGACCCAGATCGCCCCGTCCTCGATCTTGCACGCGTAGGTCGGGATCGGGTCCACGGCCGGGACGCCCGTGGGGATGCCCGTGTGCAGGTCGAAGCGGGAGTTGTGCGCCGGGCAGATGAGGGAGTCGTCCTCCTGCAGGTAGCCCTCGTTGAGTGGCTGCTGCTGGTGGGTGCAGGTGTTGTGCACGGCCACCGCCTCGTCCTCGTAGAGCCGGACGACGCAGATGGGCTGCCCGCCCATCTGGACGACCATCATGTCGCCCTCGTCGAGCTGGTCGTCGTCCGCCACTGCTTCCCAGGCCATGGTGGTGGTTCCTCTCGGTTCGCGGGTCGGACTCAGGTCGCCGGACGACGGGACCGCGGCGCCGGGGCGGAGCCGCGGACCTCGATCCAGCCCTTGCGCACGCGCGCGGGCAGGACGGGCTGGGGGTGGTGGGCCGGTCCGCGCACGATGCGTCCGTCGCGGAGGTCGAACACCGAGAAGTGCAGCGGGCAGGTGACGGTGCAGTCGTCGGTCTCGCCGCGGTGCAGCAGCGCGCCGGCGTGGCTGCACACGTCGTCGATCGCGTGCACCTCGCCGTCGCGCCGCGCGAGGAGCACGTGCCGGCCCTCGACCTCGACGCCGGTCACGCCGTCGAGGGGCAGGTCCTCCTCGGCGACCGCCCGGACCCAGCGGGTCGGTCCGGTGGTCGTGGCCACGCGGTTGACCATCACGGCCCGGCCCTGAACGAGGTGGCCCCCGATGTAGGCGGCCACCACCGTGACGCCGAGGCTCGCGGCGCCGAGGGCACGGCCGGTCGGCCGGTGACCGGAGAGCCGGGCGGCGAGCGACGCGCCCTGCAGGCTGACGCCCGCCACGTTGAGGAGGCCGTGGAACAGCCCGACGCGGCGGTCCTCGCCGTCGCTGACGCTCCAGTCGACCCACCCGGTGGCGGCGGTGGCGGCGGCCGCGGCGAGCCCGGCGGCGCTGAGCGTCGACGACGGGTCGAGCCGGCGACCACGGGGCGCCACGTCCTGCCCGGCCGAGTCGAGCAGCACGGAGGCGGACCAGAACCCGATCGGGAGGTCGCTGAGCGCGGGGTGCAGCGAGTGCCCCAGCCAGCGCCCGCCGTGCATCAGCTCGAGGACGGGGTTGCTGCGGAAGCGGTCGTAGACGGGGTCGACGACGGCGGTGGCGCGGTCGTTGGCCTTCTGCAGCCACGGCCACCGGGTGATCTCGGCCAGGGCGCGCTGGTGCCACGCCGTCGCCGCACCGGAATCCGCCATCCATCGCTCCCGGTGCTCGATGTCGATCTCGCGGTCGCGGACGATCGTCGCACCTCGGTGTGATCCACACCATAGGACCCGGTGTCAGAGGATCTTCTCCCCGAAGAACACCGCGATGTGGTTGCCGTTGTACGCCGGGACGGCGCGGTACCCGGTGTCGGCGAAGAGCGCGCGGCTGTGCCGTTGCTCCGCGCCGGCGTCGAGCCGCACGCGGGCGTAGCCGAGCTCCCGCGCCGCGTCCTCCAGCGCCGCCAGGAGCGCCCGG
>NZ_JAQZAK010000020.1 GCF_028737265.1 Actinomycetospora callitridis
CCGACGGCACGACGACCGACGGCACGACCACCGACGGCACGACCACCGACGGCACGACCACCGACGGCACGACCACCGACGGCACGACCACCGACGGCACGACCACCGACGGCACGACCACCGACGGCACGACCACCGACGGCACGACCACCGACGGCACGACCACCGACGGCACGACCACCGACGGGACGACGACCGACGGGACGACGACCGACGGCACGACCACCGACGGCACGACCACCGACGGCACGACCACCGACGGCACGACCACCGACGGCACGACCACCGACGGCACGACCACCGACGGCAGCGGTTCCGAGGACTCCGACGTCTCCGAGGACGACGTCAAGAACGGTCTCCCGCCCGTCCAGGTGATCATCGACGACCTGGTCCCCGGCGCCGGCGCGAACCCGATCGGCCTGCCCGATCTGCCGACCATCCCGCAGCCCGTGGACGGCAAGTTCGACAACGTCAACGACGCCTGCCTGAACGCGATCTCGCAGCTGAAGTTCCCCGCCGGCACGTCGGGCCTCGGGAACCTCAGCAACCAGCTGCAGGGCTTCTGCCGCGGTCTGGACACGACCGACGTGCACGTCTGCCTCGAGCACCTGCGTGAGGTGGTCAAGCACCTCTGCCCGACCGTGATCGAGTACAACACCACGATCAACTTCGTCAACACGCACGTGTCGTACGAGTGGTGGGGCGCCTACTGGCACCACCGCTACGACGTCGACTGCGACGAGCTGACCTACGACGAGGCCAACGCGATCCTCGACTGGGACCGCTCGGACCCGTTCCGCCTGGACCGTGACGACGACGGCGAGGCCTGCGAGGCCAACGCGCACGGCGACGACGTCGAGACCGTCGTGTACGACAGCTACCCCGTCGGCGGTGTCGCGACGGGCGACGGCAGCACGGACTCCGGCGCCTCGGGTGTCGAGGTCGCTCTGGCGGCCGGCGCGCTCGGCGGCCTCGGTGTCACCGGCCTGACCCTCGCCCGGCGCTTCGCGCGGCAGGGCTGATCCCATGGGCACCGTGATCGACCGCAAGGACGAGAAGACCGGCACGAGCGGGACCACCAAAGCGGCGATCGCCGTCGTCGTGGTCCTCGGGCTGCTGCTGGTGGTGGCCTACGTGATGGGCAACCCCTCGCAGCGCACCGGCCCGACGAGCGTCGCGCTGCCCGCGCAGCGGACGGCCGTCGCGCTGCCGCTCGAGGCCTCCAGCACGACGAACCTGCAGGTCCCGTCGATCGGGGTGGACACCCGGCAGCTCGCCGAGCTCGGCCAGACCGAGGACCGGCGTCTCGAGGTGCCGAGCGACGCCACGACCGTCGGCCACTACGCCGGCGGCGCGGCCCCCGGCGAGCGGGGTCCGGCGGTCTACGCCTCGCACGTGAACTACCGCGGTGTCGACGGCGGCTTCGCCCGCCTCGCGGAGGTCGAGGCCGGTGACCAGGTGCTCGTCGAGCGCCAGGACGGGGTCACCGTCGTCTACGCCGTCGACCGGGTCGACATGGTCCCGAAGGACGCGTTCCCGACCGCCCAGGTCTACGGGCCGACCAGCGGCCCGGAGCTGCGCCTCATCACCTGCGGCGGCGAGTTCGACGCCGACGTCCGCAGCTACGAGGACAACGTGGTCGTGTACGCCCGCGCGGTGGAGGCCTACCGGGCGTAGACAGCGACGACAGCGACGACGGCCGGGCCCCGGGGACAGGGGGCCCGGCCGTCGGCGTCTCGCCGGATGGGCGTTCTCAGGCCCCGCACAGGCCGCGGTCAGCCGGACCACACCCTCCGCACGGACCGTGGGGACCATGACCACCCTCGCGACCGCCCCGACGGTGCCGCTCCTCGACGCACCGCCCCGGAGGGGCAGGCGTCGGGGGACCGTGGTCGCGGTCGCCGCGGTGCTCCTCGGCATCGCGGCGGTGATCGGCTCCTACGTCGTCGCCGTGCTCGACCCGACCGGCCGCGCGCTCGACGACGCCGTGATGCGGACGGCCACCGACCTGGGCCTGCGCGGGGAGGGCCTCGGGATGCTCGAGTTCGTCGGCATCCCCTCGGTGGCCCTGGCGGTGGTCGTCCTCGCCGGCCTCGCGCTCGCCCGCGGGCGGGGCGACCGGGCCCTGACGGTCGTGGCCCTGGTGGCCGGCGCCCAGGTGGTGACCCAGCTGCTCAAGGCCGGCCTCGTGCGCCCCGACTCCGCCGAGGACAACTCCCTGCCCAGCGGTCACGTCACGCTCGTCGCCTCGCTCGGCGTGGCCCTCGTGCTCGTCGTGCCGCGGCTGCTCCGCCCGCTCGCCGGGCTGGCCGCGATCGCGGTGACGGGCCTCGCGGGGGTCGCGACGATCGTCGCCGGCTGGCACCGGCCCAGCGACGTCGTCGCCGCGCTCGGCGTCGTCGCAGCGACGACCGGCGTCCTCACCCTCGCGGGGGCGCTGCTCCGGGGGCGACGGCGTCCACGATCTGGATGAGCCCGTCGTGCGGGGTCGAGACGCGCACGAAGCCGTGCCGGACGAGGGCGTCGGCGAGCTCGCCGCGACGGAACAGACGGGCCTGACCCCCACGGGCCAGGAGCTCGGTGGTGAACCGGAACGGTCCCGGCGCGTGGGCGGGCACGGCGGCCGCGAGGCGCCCGCCCGGCCGCAGCACGCGCGCGATCTCGATCAGCGCGGTGTCGAGGTCGGGCACCAGGTGCAGGCACAGCGAGCAGGACACGGCGTCGACGACGGCGTCGCGCAGCGGCAGCGACATCGCGTCGGCCCGGACGAACACGGTGTTCTCCGCCGTGACGGCCTTCGCCGCGCGGGTGAGCATCGCCGGGGAGAGGTCCGCGCCCACGACGAGCCCGTCCGGCCCCACCCCGTCGGCGAGGTGGCGCGTGAGCGTCCCGGGTCCGCAGGCCAGGTCGAGCACCGTGTCGCCCCCGACGAGGTCGAGACGTCGGGCGACGTCGTAGAAGTCGCGCACGAGGTCGCCGCCGGCGAACCCCGGGATGCCGCCGCCGAACCGGTCGCCCACGGCGAGGAGCCGGTCGTAGGCGCCGGCACCACCGCCGGTCTCCCACAGATCCTGGACGCGTCCGCGCGATCCGGGCCGACCCTCGACCAGGTCGATCCACGGGGCGCCGTCGTCCGGCGGCAGCGGGACCGTGAGCAGGTCGGCGAGACGGTCGCGGGCGCTCACCCGCCGCCCCGCACCGCCGCACGCAGCGCCTCGAACTCCTCGACGACGGCGTCGGCGAGGGTGTGGAGATCGGGCATCAGCTCCGCGCAGGCCAGGAGCCCGATGTCGAGCTGGTCGACGTAGCTCTGGACCGTGATGTTCAGGCCCACCGGGTCGGCGACGGCCGAGACCGGGATGTAGTGGGTCATCCGCGCCCCGCCCAGGTACAGCGGCTCCCGCGGTCCCGGCACGTTGGACACGACGGTGTTGAACGGCGCCGGCGCGACCGTGCTCCACCGGGTCAGCGCGCGGCTCACGGCGGTGACGGTGGCCGGCACGCCCAGCCCCGCCGCGTCGGGCGTGAGCTCGCCCGGCAGCGCGGCGAACACCTGCTTGGCGACGCGCAGCGCGTCGTGGGCCGCGCCCAGACGCGCGAGCGGGTCGTCGACGTCGGTGGGCAGCGCCGCCACGGTCGCCGACACCCGGTTGGTCCACTGCTCGTCCTCGCCGTCGTCACTGCCCTCGCGCAGCGACACCGGGATCATCGCGGTGAGGGGCTGGTCGGGAAGCTCGCCGCGGTCGAGCAGCCACCGTCGCAGCCCGCCCCCGCACACGGACACCACGACGTCGTTGATCGTCGCGCCGGACTCCTTCCCGACGGCCTTGACCTCCGCCAGCGGGAGGGCGCGGTGCACGAAACGCCGGTAGCGGCTGACCGGGCCGTTGAACGGGGCGGGCGGCGTGACGAGCGGGGGCAGGCGGGGGAGGTCCTGCTCGGGGTCGCGCTCGCGGCCGACGTTGAGCACGGAGCCCAGGGGTCCGCGCAGGCTCCCGCGCACCTTGTCGGCGAGATCGATCACCGCAGGATTGCGGCTCGCGCGGGCCACGCTCTGGCCTGCCCGTGCCGCGAGCAGCAGCCCGCGTGCCGGGCGCCGCAGCCCGTGCGCGGCGGCGCGGGCCAGGACCTCCGCGGTGGAGGGCGGCTCCTCGGGGGTCCACTCACCCGCGTGGCTCGGGGGCTCGGCGTCGGGGACGTCGTCGAGCATGAGCTCGAGGAGGTCCGCGCCCGCGGCGCCGTCCACCGCGCTGTGGTGGATCATGGTCAGGATCGCGAACCGGTTCTCGGAGAGCCCCTCGATGACGTGCGAGACCCACAGCGGGTGCTCACGGTCCATCGGCGCGGCGACGAGCCGGCCCACGAGCTGGTCGAGCTGGTCGTCGGTGCCGGGCGGGGGCACCGCGCTGTGCCGGACGTGGAAGTCGAGGTCGAAGTCGGGGTCGGCGATCCAGTAGGGATGGTCGAGCCCGAACGGCACCTCGACCAGCCGCCGCCGCAACGGTTCGAGCTGGTGCAGCCGGTCGGCGAGCTGGCGACGCCACGCCGGGTAGGGCGCGAAGTCGGGGTCGTCGGGCCGCTCGAGGATCAACAGCTGGCTGACGTGCAGGAACTGGTGGTCGTCCTCGAGGTCGAGGAAGGCCGAGTCCAGACCGGACAGCTGCTTCACGGTGGTTGACCTCCACGTCGACGACCACGGCGGGGGCACAGTCTGTGGCCATCGGCCGTCCTGCGGCCACCCGGCGCATCCGGGGCGCCGCGATTCACCTCATCGGTGGACTCAAGTCCTCGGCCACGGCCTCCGTAACCTCCGGACGTCACGTCCGTTGAGCGTTCCGGAGGAGTGCTCACCCGATCGGTGGTGCACGCCGGACCTCACCAGCGGACGGAGAGCCAGCCATGGGAAGGCACCAGTCGGCGGCGTCCTCACGTCGTGCCCGGATCGCGCTCGGCGCGCTCCCGCTGGTCGCCACCGTCGGGGCCATCGGTGTCGGTTCCGTGGTGATGAGCCCGGCGAGCTCCGACGCACCGCTCGGGCCGCCGAGCGTCGGCGGGGGCACCGGCGCACCGGCGGCCGCACTCCCCCTCGGGCCGGGTCTCGCGCCGGCGCCGGTCACCGTCCTCGACCTCGCCGCCACGGACGGGTCGGTCGACCCGCGGGGTGTCCCCGGCAGCAGGCTCGGCGTCCGTGCCGGGAGCGGGGGCTCCGCGGGTGACGACGCGCCGGCCCCCGGTCGCGCGGCCCGCTCCGGTGCGAGCGCGAGTGGCGGGGAGGTCGCCCGCGTCTCGTCGGTCCGCGACGCGGGGACCCCCGCGCGCGGTGGCGCGTCGGGAGGCGGTTCCACGGGCTCCACCGGCGGCGGTGGTGGTGGTGGCGGCGCGGACGACGGCGGCTCCGGCGGCGGCTCGGCCCCCTCCGAGGGCTCCGGCGGCGGCGGTGGTGGCGGCGCGGACGACGCCGGCTCCGGGGGTGGCGGCCGGGGTGGCGGCCTGCTCGGCGGTGTCGTGGGCGGCCTCGGCTCGACCGTGCAGGGCGCGACGTCGCTGCTGTCCTTCGGCGGCGGCGAGTCCGAGGAGTCGGACTCGGTCCTCTCCTTCGGCTCCTGAGCCGCTCGGGCTCCGTGCCCGTCGACACATCGACCGACAATATAGTTAGCTGATACAACGGTCTGGTGACGGCACCGATCGACCAGCGCCTGGCCACCGCGGCCGCGCTGGACGCCTTCGCGGCGTGGGCGATCCGCTCCACCGCCGGGCGTGAGCTCAGTCTGACGACCGCGTCCACGCTCGCGACGCTCGACCGCGACGGACCGCAGCGTCTCTCCGACCTCGCCGTGCGCGAGGGCGTGACCCAGCCGAGCATGACCGCGCTGGTGACCCGGCTGGAGCGCGACGGCCTCGCCACGCGCGGCCCCGACCCGAGCGACGGCCGGGCGGTCGTGGTGACGCTGACCGACGCGGGACGCGAGGTCCTCACCGCGCGTCGGACCCGGCGCGCCTCGCGCCTGGCCGAGCTGCTCGACCACCTCGAGCCCGACGAGCGCGCCGCGGTCGACGCGGCCGCCGGGGCGCTGTCACGCCTGACCCGGACCGCACCCTCGCGAGGAGTGTCGTGAGCACGTCCCCCACCGCCAGCCCGTTCTGTCAGCCGAAGGCCGTCTGGGCGGTGGCGTTCGCCTGCGTCATCTCGTTCATGGGCATCGGCCTCGTCGACCCGATCCTGCCGGCGCTGGCCCAGCAGCTCGCGGCCACGCCCGCGCAGGTCTCGCTGCTGTTCACCAGCTACCTGCTCATCACCGCGGTGGCCATGCTGGTGACCGGCTGGGTCTCCAGTCGCATCGGCGCCAAGGCGACCCTGCTCACCGGCCTGTCGATCATCGTCGTGTTCGCCGCCCTGGCCGGCGCGTCGGGGAGCATCGGCGAGATCGTCGCCTTCCGGGCCGGCTGGGGCCTGGGCAACGCGCTGTTCATCGCCACCTCGCTGGCGGTGATCGTCGCCTCGGCCAGCGGCGGGTTCGCCGGCGCGATCATCCTCTACGAGACCGCGCTCGGCGTCGGCATCGCGCTCGGCCCGCTCGTCGGCGGCCTGCTCGGCTCGGTCAGCTGGCGCGCCCCGTTCTTCGGCGTCGCCGTGCTGATGGCGATCGCCCTGATCGCGACGCTCGTGCTGCTGGACAAGACGCCCAGGCCCGCCACGAAGATCGGCCTGCTCGACCCGATCCGGGCGCTGCGCCACCGCGGCCTCGCCACGATCGCGGTGACCGCCTTCGCCTACAACTGGGGCTTCTTCACCCTGCTCGCGTACTCGCCCTACTCGATGGGCGACCTGTCCGAGCTCGGCCTCGGCGCCGTCTTCACCGCCTGGGGCGTGCTGGTCGCGATCTTCGCGGTGTTCGTGGCCCCCGCGCTGGAGCGACGCTTCGGCACCGTGCGGGTCCTCTACCACGTGCTCGGGCTGCTCGCGGTCGACCTGCTGGTCATCGCGGTCTGGAACGACACCCCGGGCGTCGTCATCGGCGCGGTCATCGTCGCCGGCGCCATGATCGGGCTCAACAACACGCTGGTCACCCAGGCCGTCATGTCCGTGGCCCCGGTCGCGCGCCCGGTCGCGTCGGCGTCGTACAGCTTCGTGCGCTTCCTCGGCGGCGGCCTCGCACCGTGGATCGCCGGCCTCCTCGCCGAGGCGTTCCTGCCGGACACCCCGTTCTGGGTCGGCGCGGTCGTGGTCGCGGTCGGCATCCTCGTGCTGTCCACCGCCCACCGGCTCCTGCGCGCCGTCGAGACGGGGGAGGACGCGGAGACGGTCGAGGAGACCGAGCCGGACGACGCACCCCGCCCGGTCCTCGTCGCCGTCGACGGCGCCCCGCAAGCCCCGGCGGTCGCCGCGGCGGGCGGGCGGCTCGCGGTCATGCTGGACGCGCCGCTGGTCGTCGTCCACGTGCCCGAGCGGGCGCTCGTCGCCGACGCGGCGGCCGACGACGGTGCCGGCGGTGCGCTCGACCGGTCCCTCGCGGCCGCCCGTGAGGCCCGCGGCGCCGGTGCGCCGGTGACCTCCGAGACGCTCGCGCCGGTGGGGACCCACGGCGACGTGGGCGGCGAGCTGGTCGCGGTCGCCCGTCGCCACCACGCCCGGGCGGTCGTCGTCGGGCGTCCTCGCGGCGGCGCGCTCGCGGCGCTGGTCGCTCCGAGCGCCGACCGGGCGCTGTGGACCCGCGGGCCCTGCCCCGTCGTGGTCGTGCCGGACGGGACCGATCCGGTCGATCCGGTCGTGCCGAGCGAGCCGGCGGTGCCGGCCGCGCGCTGACCCCGGACACACGACACGGGCCCGGCCCACCGTGGAGGTGGGCCGGGCCCGTGCGCGCGCGGGTGCCGTGCCTCAGGCAGGGATGCCCGGGAGCTCGAACTGGCTGGGCAGCTCCGGGAGGAAGTCGCTCAGCGGCGGGAGCTGCGGCAGCGTGGGGGCGTCCGGGAGACCCGGGACCTCGACGCCGTTGAAGGTGTTGCCCTGGCCGTTGCCCTGGCCGATGACGTTGCCGGTGTCGACCCCGATGTTGCTGCCCTTGGAGGTGACGTTGTTGTTCTCGTCGACCTCCGACTGGGCGGAGGCGAACGGGGCAGCGACCATCAGGCCGGCGGCGACGCCGACGGTGACGACGCCCATCTTCTTCAGCACGAGAACTCCTAAAGGTCTGTCGGGGGAACAGGCGGTGGGCCGGAGAGCGGAGGAGCGCGGCACCGACGCCTCGGATGGCTCAACGAGGCCGTGACGTCCTCGTGATCCGAAGTGCGGGATCGTCCCCGATCGGGGGATGTCCCCGCGGGAACTCCCGGCCGAGGAGCACGACGGCCCGGCCACCGAGGACGGTGACCGGGCCGCCGGGAACCTCGGGTCGAGGCTCAGAGGACGTCGAAGATCACCGGGTCGACCGGCGCCTCGGGGGCCTCGGGCGCCTCGGCGTCCGGCGTGGGCACCTCGGCCTCCTCGCCCAGCACGCTCACGGCGACGTCGTTGCCGCTGAGGTTGCCGTTGAGGATGTCGTTGCAGACGACGTTGAGGACGTTGGCGCCGCCCACCGGGGCCTGCACGACGGCGTTGCCGAGGAACGAGTCGCCGTCGATGCCGCCGTTGGCCTCCGACGAGCCGCCGGTGACGTTGCAGTCCGAGCTGTCGCTGCCGTGGTGCGAGCGGTGGCCCGAGTCGTGGCCCGAGTCGTGGCCCGACTCGTGGGCGGAGGCGAACGGGGCGGCGACCATCAGGCCGGCGGCGACGCCGACGGTGACGACGCCCATCTTCTTCAGCACATGAACTCCAGGTGTGTCGGGGGAGCGGGGTGGGCGGCTTGGCTTGGGGAGCACATCGCCCACGGTCCGAACGGCCCAACGAGGACGTGACGGCGGCGTTACCTCGTGCGGCGCGAACCCCCCGAACGTGGCATGGAGTTCGATGCCTCGGCGGCCGAGACGCACGAAGGCCCGGCCACCGATCGGTGGCCGGGCCTTCGCGAGGCTCTGGAGACGTTCGCCGTGGCGAGTGCCGTCAGAGGATGAGCGAGCTCAGATGGGCAGGACGCCGCCACCGAGGACGCTCACCGCGACGTTGTTGCCGCTGAGGTTGTCGTTGAGGATGTCGTTGCAGACGATGTTGGCGACGTTCGCGCCACCGATCGGGGCCTGGATCAGGGCGTTGCCGAGGAACGAGTCCCCGTCGATGCCGCCGTTGGCCTCGGACGAGCCGCCGGTGACGTTGCAGTCCGAGCTGTCGCTGCCGCGCGAGCCGTGGTCCGAGCCGTGGTCCGAGTCGTGGCCCGACTCGTGGGCGGAGGCGAACG
>NZ_JAQZAK010000021.1 GCF_028737265.1 Actinomycetospora callitridis
CGGACCCATCCCGAACCCGGAAGCTAAGCCCTCCAGCGCCGATGGTACTGCGACCGACAGGTCGTGGGAGAGTAGGACACCGCCGGAACACCCGACCACCCCCACACACATCACCACCCCACAAAAAAAGGGGCGAGGACTCCACCACGAGCCCCCGCCCCTTTTTTCGCGCCTCCACGGCGCCGGTTTCTTCGTCATGTGCGAGTGCTCGCGGCATCAGCGCACGCCGGCGCTCCACCGACCCAGTTCCTGAGCTCCTCCGCAAGGAGGGCCGGCAGGAGGGTGTGGAAGCGATGGCGTCGGTCTCCGGTGTCCCACGGTCTCGGCGGAACGGCTGTGGTCGGAGCAGGATCCGGGCACCAGCACCCGACGCCCGACGCGGTGGGTTCCGCCGCGGTGGGCCGAGTCCGCGGCCCTCGGGCAACCGCGGCGCCGTCCCTCGTCCGTCTCGCTCGCGCGCCGTCGTCCCCCCGGGGACCGGTGGCTTCGGCCGGCGCCACCCCTGTCGATCCCCTGTCGATGCGCCAGAGGTGGCCATCGGGTCGCCGCCGAGCGGCCTGACCGCGACAGTTGGCAACGTTCACCCTGAGAGCCGCGGGACCCGGCGCCTCGGGTCGCGGCAGACCGTCGACAGGGCCACGCGCTGCTCGTCCCAGGGAGGAGCGCGGATCAGTCAGGACGCCACGTAGGTCGACTCGAGCAGGTGCGACCAAGGAGGGAGAGAGCCCCGCCGGACCCACACCGCCGAGGGTGCCCAGGATCGTCTGCTCCTGCATGAGCACGAGGTGAACGACGTGCGCGGCCGACATCTACCACCGCGCCCGGACCCGCGGCCACGACCACACCGCGCCGTCCGAGTCGTGCCCATGCCTGCACCTACGTCATCTGGCACGGCCGCCGAGGTAGGGCGCCGGCCAGCGGGATCTCAAACCGCCCAGGTTGCGGACGCGCCCGCGCGCTCGTGCTCCCACGTCAGGCTGTCGTCGCGAGCTCGGGCTCGGTCCGGCACGATCGTCAGCCGACCGGCGCGGGGCCCACCTGCGGCCGCGAGCGGTACGAGCGGAGGAGGGGCATGCCGTGGCCCGTTGGTTGGTCACCGGCAGCGCCGGCCACCTCGGCGAGGCCCTCGTCCGGGTGCTGCGCGAGCGCGGCGAGACCGTGCTCGGCTTCGACCTGAAGCCGTCCGCGCACACCGACATCGTCGCCTCCCTGATCGACCGCGACCAGATGGCCCGGGCCGTCACCGGCGTCGATCACGTCCTGCACACCGCGACGCTGCACAAGCCGCACGTCGCTTCTCACTCTCGCCAGGACTTCATCGACGTCAACGTCACCGGCACCCTCGCCGTCCTCGAGGCCTCCGCCGCGGCTTCGGTGCGCAGCGTGGTGTTCACCTCGAGCACCAGCGCGTTCGGTCGCGCGCTCACCCCCGCACCCGGTGAGCCCGCTGTCTGGATCACCGAGGACGTCGCGGATCAGGTCCGCAACATCTACGGCGCCACCAAGACCGCTGCCGAGGACCTCTGCGAACTCGCTGCCTGCGACGGGCTCCCGGTCGTCGTCCTGCGCACCTCTCGGTTCTTCCCCGAGCCCGACGACCGCGACGACGCCCGCGCCCGCTACAGCGACGCCAACCTCAAGACCGTCGAATTCCTCTACCGACGTGTCGACCTCAGCGACGCCGTCGAGGCCCACCTGCTCGCCGCCCGACGCGCGCCCGAGCTGGGTTTCGCCCGCTACATCATCAGCGCGACCACCCCGTTCGTCGAAGAGGACCGTGCCGAGCTCGCACGAGACGCCCCGGCCGTCGTCGCCAGGCTCTTCCCCGAGCTGGTCGAGCGGTTCACCATCCGCGGCTGGACCATCCCACCGGCCATCGTCCGGATCTACGTCAACACCCGAGCGCGCCGCGAACTCAACTGGACACCACGCTGGGCTTTTCCAGCTACCGCCGAGCTCGCCCTCAACGAGGGGCACGTCCTGAGCCCACTCGCCGAACTCGTCGGCGCCAAGGGCTACCACGAACGGCCGACCGGCATCTACACCCGCTGAGCGGACGCTCGTCGGGCCCCGGTAGCCCCAACCCTCGGGACGCCCCGGGGTACGGGCCACGCCGTGGTCAGCAGTCGTTCCCGACCTGCTCGGGCCGGCGAGGTCGACACAGGGCATCCCTTGACAGGGGGCATCCCCTGACACGGCGCATCCCCGGGGTACCCGGTGCCGTACTGCGGCGTCATCGAGTCCCCAGTGGTGGGTGGCTGCGTGCGGACCTATCCGCGCCCGCGAGGAGATCGCGGACCAACCGCGCCGGGTTGTTCGCGCCTCCAGGGCGGGGTGGTTCGACCTCGAGATGAGCTGGGTCGCAGCGTGCCTGGCGGGCGCGGTCGTGGCCGGGCCCATCACGGAGGTGGCGGCACCACGACGCCGGTGCTCCGGTGCGACCGCGTGGACGAGCAGGAAGGCGTGGTTGCCGCCGTCCCACAGCCGCTCGACGAGCCCGGTCCGCGGTCCGGTGCACCCGCGAGCGGAGGCGGCCCAGCGGAGGCGGCCCAGCGGAGGCGGCCCAGCGGAGGCGGCCCAGCGGAGGGGCACGGTCCCGGTCCCACCATCCGGCACAGGTTCGCCACCACCCGGCGAGGTGAGCGCCACGAGTCCCTGGTCGGCGACGCTCGGGCGCCTCGCGACGGGGCACCGGAGCCGTGATGTCGCTCCGTCCCGGCGTCACGTGTCCCACCCTCTCGGGCCTCGGGGTCCCCCCCCCGACACCACGGCGGATCCCGGCCGCCGGCATGGCCCTCGGTCGTAGAGTGACGGCCATGACCGCGGCCGCCTCCTCGACCCCGCCGGGTGGGCGGCGCCCGGAGACCTGGGTGGACGCGACACCAGCCGAGGTCCGCGCGGTCCTGACGCCCGAGAGCGCTGCCGAGTTCGACCTCCAGTGGCGTGAAGCGTTGTCCCGAGCCGCCGACACCTACGACCTCACCGTCGTCCACACCTGCCTGGAGGCCTGGTGTCGGGTTGCCCGGGTGACCGTGGCGGCGGGGGGGCACGACGGCTACCGGGCGCTCCGCAGCACGGCGGCGACGGCCCTCGAGGACCGTGGGTCCGGCGCGCCTGGCGTGCCGTGGCGTGAGGTGCGCGGGGACCTCGGGCTCTAGGTGGCCTACGAGATCGACGTCGGCTCGATCCTGGAGACGTTGTCCGGGTTGCCGCACGAGGCCGTGGTCGCGCTCGCCGAGGCGGTGGCCGTCCTCGAGCTCACACCGTGGGCGGGGGACCCCCTGGTCGACCGGAACCCCGGGGGAGCCGTGCGGACCCTGCCGTTCGGGGCGCGCGGGCTGGTGACCTACGTGGTGGTCGAGGAGCTCGCGCGCGTGGACCTCCTGCAGGTCCACTGGGTCGACTGAGCCGGCCGCTCGGGGCGACGTACCGGTGAACCGGCCGCTGACCTGCGGTGATCGCGCAAACCCACCCCCCGTGAGAGGCCCTCACGGGCGGGTGTAATGTTCTCCGGGTCGCCAGGACAGCGAGGTTGAACCCGGTCCGGGCGAAGCAGTACGATGGGAAGTCGCCTTCCGGAAGGTCTGGCCCTGTGGGTCGGCTTGTACGGTGGTGTGGTTGTCCTTTGAGAACTCAACAGTGTGCTGAATGTTTGGTGGGTTTTTCCCGTCGGCATCCGGGGTTTGTTGTCGGG
>NZ_JAQZAK010000022.1 GCF_028737265.1 Actinomycetospora callitridis
CGAAAACACTGCGTTCTCCCGTTGCGGTGTCCCCGAGTAGCAGCGAGCCCGTGAAATTCGCTGTGAATCTGCCGGGACCACCCGGTAAGCCTAAATACTCCCTGATGACCGATAGCGGACGAGTACCGTGAGGGAAAGGTGAAAAGTACCCCGGGAGGGGAGTGAAACAGTACCTGAAACCGTGTGCCTACAAGCCGTCAGAGCCTTGCGGGGTGATGGCGTGCCTTTTGAAGAATGAGCCTGCGAGTTAGTGGTACGTGGCGAGGTTAACCCGTTGAGGGGTAGCCGTAGCGAAAGCGAGTCCGAATAGGGCGATTCAGTCGCGTGCTCTAGACCCGAAGCGGAGTGATCTACCCATGGCCAGGGTGAAGCGCCGGTAAGACGGCGTGGAGGCCCGAACCCACCAGGGTTGAAAACCTGGGGGATGAGCTGTGGGTAGGGGTGAAAGGCCAATCAAACTCCGTGATAGCTGGTTCTCCCCGAAATGCATTTAGGTGCAGCGTCGCGTGGTACTCACCGGAGGTAGAGCACTGGTTGGCCTAGGGGGCCTACAAGCTTACTGAAGTCAGCCAAACTCCGAATGCCGGTGAGCGAGAGCGCGGCAGTGAGACTGCGGGCGATAAGGTTCGTAGTCGAGAGGGAAACAGCCCAGATCGCCGGCTAAGGCCCCTAAGCGTGCGCTAAGTGGGAAAGGATGTGGGATCGCCCAGACAACCAGGAGGTTGGCTTAGAAGCAGCCATCCTTGAAAGAGTGCGTAATAGCTCACTGGTCAAGTGGTCCTGCGCCGACAATGTAGCGGGGCTCAAGCGCACCGCCGAAGCCGCGGCAACACCGCGTGAACACTGCTTGCCCTTGATGGCGTAGCTGGTGGTGGTGTTGGGTAGGGGAGCGTCATGCGGGCGGTGAAGCGGCGGAGTGATCCAGTCGTGGAGCCCGTGTGAGTGAGAATGCAGGCATGAGTAGCGATAGCAGAGTGAGAAACTCTGCCGCCGGATGACCAAGGGTTCCTGGGCCAGGTTTTTCCGCCCAGGGTGAGCCGGGACCTAAGGCGAGGCCGACAGGCGTAGTCGATGGACAACGGGTTGATATTCCCGTGCTCGTGTAGGCGCGTCCCTGGCGAATCCAGGTGTGCTAACCGCCCGAACCTCGGGTGTCTCCTTCGGGAGCACCTCGAGGGGAGCGCGGGACCCCGCCTGGTAGTAGCCAAGCGATGGGGTGACGCAGGAGGGCAGCTCCGCCAGCTAGTGGTAGTGCTGGTGCAAGCGTGTAGGCCGGTGGACAGGCAAATCCGTTCACCATGAGGCTGAGACGTGACGCATAGCCGTTTGAGGCGAAGTAGAGTGATCCCATGCTGCCGAGAAAAGCCTCTAGCGAGTTCCTACGCGACCCGTACCCCAAACCAACACAGGTGGTCAGGTAGAGAATACCGAGGCGTTCGAGCGAACTGTGGTCAAGGAATTCGGCAAAATGCCCCCGTAACTTCGGGAGAAGGGGGGCCCTGTCCCGTGAAACCCCTTGCGGGTTAGCGGGGTGGGGCCGCAGAGACCAGGGGGAAGCGACTGTTTACTAAAAACACAGGTCCGTGCGAAGTCGCAAGACGATGTATACGGACTGACGCCTGCCCGGTGCTGGAACGTTAAGGGGACCGGTTAACCCTTCGGGGTGAAGCTGAGAACTTAAGCGCCAGTAAACGGCGGTGGTAACTATAACCATCCTAAGGTAGCGAAATTCCTTGTCGGGTAAGTTCCGACCTGCACGAATGGCGTAACGACTTCCCCGCTGTCTCGACCACAGACTCGGCGAAATTGCACTACGAGTAAAGATGCTCGTTACGCGCGGCAGGACGGAAAGACCCCGGGACCTTCACTACAGCTTGGTATTGGTGCTCGGTTCGGCTTGTGTAGGATAGGTGGGAGACTGGGAAGCGGTCACGCCAGTGATCGTGGAGTCAACGTTGAAATACCACTCTGGTCGAATTGGGCATCTAACCTCGGACCATGATCTGGTCCAGGGACAGTGCCTGGTGGGTAGTTTAACTGGGGCGGTTGCCTCCCAAAGGGTAACGGAGGCGCCCAAAGGTTCCCTCAGCCTGGTCGGCAACCAGGTGTCGAGTGCAAGTGCACAAGGGAGCTTGACTGTGAGACCGACGGGTCGAGCAGGGACGAAAGTCGGGACTAGTGATCCGGCACCACCACGTGGTTGGGGTGTCGCTCAACGGATAAAAGGTACCCCGGGGATAACAGGCTGATCTTGCCCAAGAGTCCATATCGACGGCATGGTTTGGCACCTCGATGTCGGCTCGTCGCATCCTGGGGCTGGAGTAGGTCCCAAGGGTTGGGCTGTTCGCCCATTAAAGCGGTACGCGAGCTGGGTTTAGAACGTCGTGAGACAGTTCGGTCCCTATCCGCCGCGCGCGCAGGAGACTTGAGGAAGGCTGTCCCTAGTACGAGAGGACCGGGACGGACGAACCTCTGGTGTGCCAGTTGTCCCGCCAGGGGCACGGCTGGTTGGCTACGTTCGGAAAGGATAACCGCTGAAGGCATCTAAGCGGGAAGCCTGTTCCAAGATGAGGTCTCCCACCCCTTCGAGGGTTAAGGCCCCCACCAGACCAGTGGGTTGATAGGCCAGACATGTAATCGCCGCAAGGCGTTCAGTGGACTGGTACTAATAGGCCGAGGACTTGCCCACACACACGTCAAGCAATCACGACGAGCTTGTGTGTGAACACGGCAAACAACTGCGTAACGAACA
>NZ_JAQZAK010000024.1 GCF_028737265.1 Actinomycetospora callitridis
GACGCCTAATGGGGCTCGCTGGGCCGGGTCTGCCAGGCTCGGCTGCGGTAGCGGCCGGCGGGTCAGCACTCGCGACGCCAGGGCGATGGTCAGCTCTACGCTCAGATCGTGCGCCCGCCGGTCGTGAGCAGACGTGGACCGCTGATGGGATGACGTGCCCCGCCGCTGGCTTCGGCGCGCGGTGAGCACTTGACCATTAGGTCGCGGCTGGTCTGCTCCGCGCTGCCGAACGAGAAGCTCGTGAGCGCGATCAGGAGGCCGGCGCGTGGTGCTGTTCGTGGGCGATGACTGGGCCGAGGACCACCACGACGTGGAGGTCTGTGACGAGACCGGGCGCCGGCTGGCCAAGGCCCGGCTGCCCGAGGGCATGACCGGCATGAGCCGCCTGCACGAGCTGCTGGCCGAGCACCTCGGCGAGGACACGATCGATGCTGATACCGGAACACTGGCCGAGGGGGAGGTGATCGTCGGGATCGAGACCGACCGCGGCCCGTGGGTGGCCGCGCTGATCGCGGCGGGCTACCAGGTGTTCGCGATCAACCCGCTCTCGGCGGCCCGCTACCGGGAGCGGCACTCGACCTCCGGGGCGAAGTCCGACCCCGGTGATGCCCACGTGCTCGCCGAGATCGTGCGCCTGGACCGGGCCCATCACCGCCCGATCGCCGGGGACAGCACGGAGGTCGAGGGCCTCAAGCTGGTCGCCCGATCCCACCAGTCGCTGATCTGGGAACGGACCCGGCATCTGCAGCGGCTGCGTCAGGCGCTGCGGGAGTACTTCCCCGCCGCCCTCGAGGCGTTGGCCGCGGCCAAGCTCGAGCTCGCCGACCCCGACGCGCTCGAACTCCTCGAGCGCGCCGGCGACCCGGACCGCGCCACGCGGCTGTCCCGCTCGAAGATCGCCGCGATCCTCAAGCGGGCCCGGCGCCGCGAGGTCGAGGCCAAGACCGAGGCGATCCAGGCGGCGCTGCGCGCGCCGGCGCTGCGCCAGCCCGCGCCGATCGAGGCGGCCTACGCCACCATCGCCGCCTCGCAGGTGCAGCTGGTCGTGGGGCTCAACGCCCAGATCCCGGCGTTGGAGGAGGTGGTGGCGCAGGGTTTTGGCCGGCACCCGGACGCTGAGATCTACCTCAGCCAGCCGGGTCTGGGGACCGTACTGGGCGCCCGCGTGCTCGCCGAGTTCGGCGACGACCCGCACCGCTACCAAGATCACAAAGCTCGGCGAAACTATGCCGGCACCTCCCCGATCACCCGCGCCTCGGGACGCAGGATCGTGGTGCTGGCCCGCTACGCCCGCAACCGCCGCCTCGGCGACGCGGTCCACCAGTGGGCGTTCTGCGCCCTGAGCGCCTCACCCGGCGCCCGGGCGTACTACGACCAACTCCGCGCCCGCGGCACCAGCCACCACGCCGCACTACGCCAACTCGGCAATCGCCTCGTGGGCATCCTGCACGGCTGCCTCAAGACCCGAACCCCCTACGACGAAACCACCGCCTGGGCCCACCGGCACGCCGCCGCCGCTTGACCCCCCAGCCCATGGGATGTCTGAG
>NZ_JAQZAK010000025.1 GCF_028737265.1 Actinomycetospora callitridis
GCCGCGTGGTGTGGGGTGCGGGAGGAGGGCCCAGTCAGAGATGGACCTTTCCGGAGACCCCGGGCGTGGTGGCGCCGCCCACCCACAGGTCGTTCCCGACCTGCTCGACGTGCACGCGGCCGCGTCGTCCCAGGCAGGTGCCCTGGGTCGCGGTGTAGGCCGTCGGTAGACGACCGGTGTCGATCAACCACCGCCCGAGGCCGGCGTGGAGGCTGCCGGTCACCGGGTCCTCGCCGGTACCGACGGTCGGGACGAAGGCGCGCACCTCGACGGCGGCGTCCGAGCCCGCGGGATGCCGGCCGACGACGCCGACGTCGAACCCGGTCAGCACAACGCGGTCGGGTTCGATGTCCAGGACGGTGGCCGCGTCGCGCAGCAGGAGGGCGACCCAGCCCGGCCCGTTGTCGACCCACGCGGCGTCGACGATGTCGGTCGCGGCGAGACCGAGGCCTCGGCGCAGGATCGCGACGTCAGCATCGTCGACCGGTCCGTAGCGCAGCAGCGGAGGAGCGGCGAAGGCGAGGCGTCCTCCGCTGCCGGCTTCGCGCCGGATACGGACCAGCCCGGCTGCGCACTCCTGCACCAGGGTGTCCTGGTCTCGGGGAGCCTCGTCCGCGTCGAGCCAGGCCCTCGCCGCCCCGAGGGTGGGGTGCCCGGCGAACGACAGCTCCCGGTCGGGTGTGAAGATCCGCAGTCGGTAGTCGGCCGTGGGGTCGGTGGGCTCCAGGAGGAACGTCGTCTCACTCAGGTTGGTCCACGCGGCGAACGCCGCCATCGTCTCGTCGGTGAGGTCGTCGGCGTCGTGGACGACGGCGACCGGGTTTCCCTCGGTGAGCCGGTCGGCGAAGACGTCGATCTGCGAGAAGCGGTGCTCGGTCATGGCCGGATCACCCCAGATCGTGCCCTGTGGGGCCAGGGCCACCTGAGCAGAAGTGGCAGCTAAGCGACCCCCTGGTGGGAGTGGTCGCGTTCGCCTGGTCGTTCCTCGCAGTTGGTCGCTCCGCTTCCGGTCCGC
>NZ_JAQZAK010000002.1 GCF_028737265.1 Actinomycetospora callitridis
CCCGAAGCCCCCGACGGCCTCCCCGGTCACGCCGACCCCGGCCACCCCCGCACCACCCCCGGCCCCCGATCACCACCGGGAGGGCGTCGTCGACACGGCGGTGGCCACCGCCTCGGAGGTGGCGCGGTTCGTCAACGGCGTGGTGCCGCAGCGCCTGCCCGCGTACCTCGGGGGCGCGGCACTGCTGGTACTCGGGGTCGTCGACCCGCCGCTGGTCCTCGGCGGCGTCCTCGCCTACGAGGCGATCCGGCGCTGGGGTCCCGCGCCGCGGGCATGACCAGCGGGCATCACGTCGACGGGCTGGACCCGGGTTCCCGGGGATGACCCCCGCCGCGCCGCCTCCTTCGCGTCCCCGCCCGCCGAGGCGATCGACCTGCCGCACGACCCGGTGCCCGCGTCGGCCTGAGGACGGCCCGGGGCCGCCCCCCGGAACGACCTCGGTGGCGGAACCCGCGCTGAGCGCGGATTCCGCCACCGAGGTCGCAGAGGTGGGGCCGGGTCAGTCCTCCGGCTTCACCGCCAGCACCGGGATCGGGCTCTCCAGCAGCAGCCGCTGACTGATGCTGCCGAGCAGGGCCTTCGACACGGGCGACCGGCGCCGCAGGCCGATGACGAGGCGAGAGACGTCGGGCCGGTCGGCGATCTCGTCGAGCACGGCGTCGGCCGGGTCGCGGTCGCCGGGGCCGGAGCGCTCGAGCAGCGTGACCTTGAGGTCCTCGGGCACGCCGGAGACGTCGATCGTGGACAGGGTCAGGTTGAGGACGACGAGGTCGGTGTCCAGCAGCCGGGCCTCGGTGATGCCGGCGTCCAGGGCCTGCGGACCCTCCCGCCCCTCGGGGACGGCGACGAGCACGGTCATGGGTCTCTCCTTCCGTAGGTCGAGGCGGGAATGATCATGAGTACTGGGTGCGGAACTGCTCTTCGAGCTGCTCGAGCGAGTGGCCGCGGGTCTCGGGCACCAGGCGGTACACGAAGACCAGGGCGAGCAGGCCGAGACCGACGAAGATGAAGAACGTCGACGCGATGCCCAGGTCCTCGACGACCACGGGGAACCCGAGGGAGACCACGGCGTTCGACAGCCACAGCACCAGGACGCTGATGCCGATCGCCAGACTGCGAATCTTCAGCGGGAAGATCTCGGAGAGCAGGAGCCACACGAGCGGGCCGATGGTGCCCTGCATGCAGAACACGAAGAGCACGACGAAGACGAGGATGAACCACGCCTTGGCGGTGCCGTCAGGCAGCAGGAACGCCGACAGCCCGACGAGCAGGTGGAAGAAGGTCGTCAGCGCGAACCCGGCGAGCAGCAGCGTCCGCCGGTTGACCTTGTTCATGATGAGCAGGCCGACGGTGATGCCGAGGACGCTGAACAGGCCGTTGGCGGTGTTGGCGATGATCGCGGCGCTGTCTGAGAAGCCGGCGTCGCCCAACAGCTGGGTGCCGTAGTACATGATCGAGTTGATGCCGGTGAACTGCTGGAACATGCCCAGGCCGGCGCCGATGAGAATGAGCCGGCGGATCCAGCGCACGCCCAGGTCGGTGGCGCCGGCGGTCTTCGAGGCGCGTTCCTCCTCGGCGAGCTGGTGGACCTCGGCCATCTCGGCACGGGCCCGGTCGGGAGCGCGGACCTGCTGGAGGACCGCCAACGCCTCGTCCTCCCGGCCCTTCGAGACCAGCCAGCGGGGGCTCTCGGGCATCCGCATCATGCCGATGAACAGGGCGATGGCCGGGAGCACCGCGACGACGAGCATGACGCGCCAGACGCCGGGGTTCTCCCCCCAGATGTTGAAGATCAGGGCGTTGATGACGAACGCGGCGAACTGGCCACTGACGATCATGACCTCGTTGCGGGTGACGATGCTGCCTCGACGCTCCACCGGGGCGACCTCGGCCAGGTAGACCGGCACCGTGGCCGAGGCGCCCCCGACCGCCAGGCCGAGGATGAAGCGGAACAGGGCCAGCACCGGCCAGCTCGGCGACAGCACGCAGCCGATGGTCGCGACGCCGAAGACGATGGCCAGCATCAGGATGTTGTGGCGGCGCCCGAATCGGTCGGACAGCGCACCGCCGACGATGGCGCCGATGGCCGCGCCGAAGATGAGGATGCTGACGACGACGCCCTCGGTGAAGGCCGTCAACCCGAGGTCGGCGGTCATCGGCTCGAGCGCGCCGTTGATGACGCCGGTGTCGTAGCCGAAGAGGAGGCCACCGAACGTGGCCACGACGGCGATGATCCCGAGTCGCTTGGAGTGGGGGCCGGGGACATCCGGCGGGAGAGCCGGGTGCGCCGGCTGCTGGTTGTAGGTGGTCATGCGAGAACTCCCCGTTGAGGAATGGCGAATCGCGACGTGATGAGGCGTACCGGGCCACTCGGCGAGACGCTCGCGAGCCTCCACGGAAACAAAAACACCGCAGGCATCGAGATCGACCGAAGGTCCCTTACCGTCATCGAGGATGACGGGGAAGTGTGATCGAAGTCAAGGCGTTCTCGAAGAATTGTTACAGCGACCTGACCAGCACGTATGGACGCCAGAAAGCCCGGAAAGCGCGACGGCTCTCCGGGCTGGCGCACAGTTTTCTGCGCCCTTTCGTTCGAAATCATCCACCGAACAGAAATGCGCGCGACGGGATCCTGAATTAGTTCGCAGGAGAAACACGGACCACGGCCCCCGGAGGGATGCCCCGCGGCACCCGCGGCGTTCCGCACCGGTGACGGGGACGCTACGAGCTGCCGAGCCCGTAGTCAAGACTTTGTCCTGACATTAGGTCAATAAGTCTGCGTCCGACAGGGTCACAGGCCCGCCTACACGTCCGCGGCCGCGGCGGTGAGCATCGTCGCCGCCACCTCGAGGCCCTCGAACTGACCCAGCTCGACGTCCTCGTGCTCGATGTTCACGGCCATGTCGGGGTCGACCTTGGCCAGGGCCTGCAGGAAACGGGCCCAGAAGGCCTGGTCGTGGCCCTTGCCGAGGGCGACGAAGTCCCAGCCGGCGTTCTGGGGCCAGGCGTTGAGGGTCGCGTCGCCGCCGAGGCGCAGCGGGTTCTCGGTGACCTTCCGGTGCCGGTCGTCCAGGACGCCGTGGATGCGAGCGGCGTCGTTGATGCGCGTGTCCTTCGCCGCGGCGAGGTACACGAGGTCGCCGAGGTACTCGATCGCCGCGACCGGGTCGATGCCTTGCCAGAACAGATGGCTCGGGTCCATCTCCGCGCCCACCGACGTCGCTCCGGTCTGTTCGACGAGGCGGGTCAGCGTCGAGGGGTTGAAGACCAGGTTGAACTGGTGCATCTCGATGCAGACCTTCACGCCGTGCTCGGTCGCCAGGGCGTCGATCTCCCGCCAGAACGGGACGCCGACATCGGCCCACTGGCGGTCGCGGACATCGGAATAGGTGGACTCGAACGGCATCGGGTTCCAAGCGGGGATCGTGCCGCCCGGCTCGCCGGCCGGCAGGCCCGACATGGAGACGACGCGCCGCACGCCGAGCTTTCCGGCGATCTCGATGGTGCGCCGCAGGTCCGCGGCGTGGACCTCGCCGATGCGCGTGTCCGGGTGTAGCGGGTTGCCGTTGCAGTTCAGGGCGGTGAGCTCCACACCGACGTCGGCGAAGACGCCGAGGTAGTCCTCCGCCGCGGTCGTGCCGGACAGGATGTCGTCGACCGGCAGATGTACCGGGGGCAGGAACCCGCCAGCATTGATCTCGATGCCGGTGAGCCCGAGCGAGCGGACGCTGCGCAGGGCCTCGGGCAGGGGCTGGTCGTGCAGGATCGCGTCGTACACGCCGAGCTTCATCGGACGGCCTCCACGTGGGCAGGGCGGAGCACCCGCGGCCGGCTCGGAGGCCGACCGCGGGTGCCGCGAGCGGGGATCAGGAGTTGCGGGGGAACCCCAGGTCGAGCTCGCCGGCCCCGCCGCGACGGGCCGGGTCGATCCAGCGTGCGGTGACGACCTTGCCGCGGGTGAAGAAGTGCACGCCCTCGGCGCCGTGGGCGTGGGTGTCGCCGAACAGCGAGTTCTTCCAGCCGCCGAAGCTGTAGTAGGCCATCGGGACCGGCACCGGCACGTTGATGCCGATCATCCCGACCTCCACCTCGTTCTGGAAGCGCCGCGCGGCGCCACCGTCGTTGGTGAAGATCGCAGTGCCGTTGCCGTAGGGGTTGGCGTTGATCAGGGCGACGGCCTCGTCGTAGGTGTCGACGCGGACCACGGCCAGCACCGGACCGAAGATCTCGTCGGTGTAGATCGACATGTCGGTGGTGACGTGGTCGAACAGCGTCGGGCCGACGAAGAAGCCCTGACCATCCGCGTCGGGCGTCACGCCCCGGCCGTCCACCACGAGCGTCGCCCCGGCGGCCTCGCCGGCGTCCACGTAGGACGCGACGCGATCGCGGGCGGCCGCCGTCACCAGCGGGCCCATGTCCGCGCCGCGACGGCCGTCGCCGGTGACCAGGCCGCGGGCCCGCTCGGCGATCTTCTCGACGAGCGCGTCCCCGGCCGAACCCACCGCGACCACCGCGGAGATCGCCATGCACCGCTCGCCCGCCGAGCCGAAGCCGGCGTTGATGGCCTGGTCGGCGGCCATGTCGAGGTCGGCGTCCGGGAGCACGACGGCATGGTTCTTCGCCCCGCCGAGGGCCTGCACGCGCTTGCCGTGGGCGGTGCCCGTCTCGTAGACGTAGCGCGCGATCGGCGTCGAGCCGACGAAGCTGATGCTCTTCACCTCGGGGTGGGTCAGCAGCCCGTCCACGGCGACCTTGTCACCGTGCAGGACGTTGAACACCCCGTCGGGCAACCCCGCCTCGCGCCAGAGCTCGGCGATCCACTGTGCCGCCGAGGGGACCTTCTCCGAGGGCTTGAGCACCACGGTGTTGCCCGCGGCGATCGCGATCGGGAAGAACCACATCGGCACCATCGCGGGGAAGTTGAACGGGCTGATGATCCCGACGACGCCCAGCGGCTGGCGGATCGAGGAGATGTCGATGCCCGTCGACGCGTTCTCGGTGGCCGAGCCCTTGAGCAGGTGCGGCATCCCGCAGGCGAACTCGACGACCTCCTGGCCGCGGGCGACCTCGCCGGCCGCGTCGGAGAGCACCTTGCCGTGCTCGGCGGTGATGATCTCGGCGAGCTCGCCGGCACGTTCGTTGAGCAGCTCGCGGAAGCGGAACAGGATCGACGTCCTCTTGGTCAGCGAGGTGTCGCGCCAGCGCGGGTAGGCCCGCGCCGCCGCCTCGATGACCTGCTCGACGTCGGTCTCGGTCGCCAGCGCGACCTGGCGGGTCACCTCACCGCTCGCCGGGTCGGTGACGTCACCGAAGCGGTCGGTCGCGGACTTCAGGACCGCGCCGGCGGCCCAGTGGTGGAGGGTCTCGGTCATGGGGACGTCCTTCCGGATGGCGACTCCAGAGCAGTGTCCGAGCCGAAGTGCTTGCTGACGAGGTCGGTGATGGTGGCGCGGTCCGCGGCGACGATCTCGCTCGCGCGCTCCTCCCAGCCGAACACGCAGTGGGTCAGTGTGCCGTCGAACCCGGCCGCGGCGAGCGCGGCGAAGACGGCGTCGAAGTCGACCTCGCCCGCGCCCATCGGGGCGTGCTGGTGCACGCGCACGGTGGAACCGGGCGGGTTGACGATGTAGCGCAGGCCGCCCGACGCGGTGTGGTCGAGGGTGTCGGCCAGGTGCACGTTGGTCACCCGGGCGCCGGCGCGGGCGATGATCCCCGCCGGGTCGTTGCCCTGGTGGAACGTGTGCGGCGTGCAGTAGAGGAACGTGACCCAGTCGCGGTCCAGGCCGGCGACCATGTCGACCGCGGCGTGCCCGTCCTCGATGAAGTCGTCGGGGTGCGGCTCGAGCACGAGGCGGATGCCCTCGCGCTCGAAGTCCGGCGCCAGCTCCTCGAACGAGCGCAGGAACATCGCCTCGGCGTGCTCGGCGCCCTCCGGGCGGCCGTTGAACTCGGTGTTCATCGTGTCCACGCCGAGGTCGACGGTGATCTGGAGGGCTCGGCGCCAGGCACGAACGGCGGCCTGGCGGGCGTCCTCGGACGGCCCCGACCAGCGCAGCACCGGCAGCACCGAGGAGATGCCCACCCCGGCGTCGGCGGCGCGGCGTCGCAGCGTGGCGACGGTCGCGGAGTCGACCCGGGGATGGGCGAAGAACGGGATGAAGTCCTCCTTCGGGGAGAGCTCCATCCACTGGTAGCCGGCGCGCGCGACGGCGTCGGGCAGGTCGGTCACCGCGTGGGTGCGGTGGAACATCTGGGCGTCCAGGGCGAGCCTCATGACTCATCCCCCGTCGCTCCACTCGCCTCCGAGCGGGCCTCCATCCCGGTCTCCACGCGCTCGCCCTTGATGACGGCGGCCACGCCGGCCTCGCAGATCGCGGCGGCCGCGTAGCCGTCCCAGCTGCCCGGGCCGTCGACGGCGTCGCCGCCCGTGGTGACGCCCCGGGTCGCCGCGGCCACCCAGCGCTGCATCTGGTCGTCGTAGGCCTGGCCGAAGCGGGCGACGAAGTCCGGCGTGCTCGTCCCGCCCCACGTCCCGCCGACCCGCTTCGTGACCACGTTCTGGTCGAGGCCGATCAGGGCGGAGCCGCGCTCGGCGACGACCTCGGTGCGGACCTCGTAGGCGATGCCCGTCCGCACGAAGATCTCGATGGTGACCAGGGCGCCGGACTCGGCCTCGAAGAGCACCAGCATCGGGTCGGACACCCCGGCCGGGGCGCTCCCGGTCGGGCGGCCGCGCACCACGCTGACCGCGGTGATCTCCTCGCCGAGCAGGAAGCGCGCGGAGTCGGCCTCGTGGACGACCGAGTCGCGGATCATGAACTCGGAGTCGAAGAACTCCGGCACGGCCGGGTTGCGGTGGGTGCAGTGCAGCATCAGCGGCGCGCCGAGCTCGTCGCCGGCGATCATCTGCTGCAGCGCGGCGTACTCGTGGTCGAAGCGGCGCATGAAGCCGACCTGGATCAGGCGGCGGCCGAGCTCGGTCTCGCGGCGGTGAACGGCGGCCGCGGTCGCGGCCTCGGTGGTCAGCGGCTTCTCGCACAGCACGGGCTTGCCGGCCTCGAGGCAGGCCAGGACCTGCTCCTCGTGCGCCGTCCCGGGGCTGGCGATCACGACGGCGTCGACGTCGTCGGCGGCGATCGCCGCGAGCGGGTCGGCGACCACCCGGGCGCCGATCGGGTCGGCCACGCGGTGGGCCTGCTCGTCCGAGAAGTCGCTGACCACGGTGACGCGGGCGCCGCGGGTGCGCCGCGACAGGCTCTCGACGTGGAACGACCCCATCTTGCCGACGCCGAGGACGGCCACCTTCAGTTCGGTGTCCTGGGAGCTCATGGCTGCCTCCTCTCAGGCCGGCGTGCCGATGCGGACCGAGCCGGTGCCGCAGGAGCCGAGGTAGGTGTGGGTGCGCTGCGCGATCGGCAGCGGCTGGTCGGACGGACAGGGGTACATGTCCTGCTCGACGATGGCGAAGACGTCGAGTCCCGCCTCCTCGACGGCCTGAAGCACCTCGGGCATCGAGGGCACGCCGTAGGGCGGCTCGATCATGGCGCCGGCCTTGACGGCGTCCGGGAACGGCAGGTCCTCGGCCTCGACGCGGTCGATCACCGCGGGGTCGACCTGCTTGAGGTGCAGGTAGCCGATGCGCTCGGGGTACTTCCGGATGATCGCGACGTTGTCGCCCCGGTAGTAAGAGACGTGCCCGGTGTCCAGGCAGAGGTTGACGTAGCGAGGGTCGGTCGACTCGACGAACCGCTCGATCTCCGACTGGTAGCCGACGTGCGAGTCGGCGTGCGAGTGGAACTGCACGCGCAGGCCGTACTCCTCGAGCACCCGGCGGCCGAGCTCGTCCATCCCCGAGGTCAGGCGGTCCCAGCCGGCGGCGTCGAGGGTGGGCGACTCGAGCGGCGCGCCGGTCTTGTGGTCGCGCCACGGCTCGGGGATGACGACGAGGTGCTCGCCGCCGACCGCGCGGGTCAGGGAGGCGACCTCGGTGACCTGCTCCCAGACGTGGTCGAAGCTGTCCGGGCGGTGCAGGTGCTCGAACACCGTGCCCGCTGAGACGGTCAGGCCGTGGGTCCGCAGGGTGTCGGCGAGCTCGGTCGGGTCGGTCGGCAGGTAGCCGTACGGACCGAGCTCGATGACGTCGTAGCCGGCGGCGGCGACCTCGGCGAGGAAGCGGTCGGCCGGGGTCTGGTCGGGGTCGCTGGGGAACCAGACACCCCAGGAGTCGGGGGCACTGCCGACCCTGATCCTGCTGGTCGAGCTCGAACTCACGAGGACACCTCTTCGCTGGGGTGGAGGAAGGTCTGCTGGGTGGACTTCGCGTCGTCGTAGGTCTTGCGGGCGCGCTGGGTCGTCTCGAGGGACGACACCTCGGCGACCGGGACGTCCCACCAGGAGCGGGAGTCGGGGGCGGGCACCAGCGGGTCGGTCTCGATGTGGACGACGACGCTGGTGGTGGCGGCCTTGGCCTCCCGGAGGGCGGCGGCGAACTCGTCGGCGGTGCGGACGCGCAGGACGCGGACGCCGAGCGACTCCGCGTTCGCGGCGAGGTCGACGGGCAGCCGGTCGCCGTCGAGGCGCCCGGTGCCCGACCGGTAGCGGTAGCGGGTGCCGAAGCGCTGCGAGCCGAGCTCCTCGGACAGGGCGCCGATCGAGGCGTACCCGTGGTTCTGCACGAGGACGGTGATCACCTTGACACCCTCCTGGACCGCGGTGACCAGCTCGGTGGCCATCATCAGGTAGGAGCCGTCACCGACCATGACGACGACGTCCCGGTCGGGGCACGCGAGAGCGACGCCCACGCCGCCGGCGACCTCGTAGCCCATGCAGGAGTAGCCGTATTCGACGTGATAGCCCTTCGGGTCCCGCGTGCGCCACAGTTTGTGCAGGTCACCGGGCATGGAGCCGGCCGCACAGACGACGACGTCGCGCGGCTCGGTGAGCTCGTTGACCATCCCGATCACGGCGTTCTGGGTGAGCAGGCCGCCCGACGGGGCGTCCGCGTGCACGCGGGAGACCGTCGCGTCCCACTCGGCGTCGAGCCGCTGGTACTCGGCCTCGTAGTCGGCGTCGACGCGGAAGTCGGCCAGGGACGCGGTCAGCGCCTCGAGGGTCTCGCGGGCGTCGGCGACGACCCCGATCCCGGAGTGCTTCACCGCGTCGAGCCCGGCGACGTTGATGTTGACGAACCGGACGCCGTCGGCCTGGAACGCGGTTCGGCTGGCGGTGGTGAAGTCGGAGTACCGGGTGCCGATCCCGATGACCACGTCGGCGTCGCGGGCGATCGTGTTGGCCGCCGTGGTGCCCGTGGAGCCGATCGCCCCGAGGCACTGCGGGTGGTCGAACAGCAGCGTGCCCTTACCGGCCTGGCTCTGGCCGACGGGGATGCCGGTGGCCTCGCAGAAGGCCGCGAGGGCGGCGGTCGCACCGCTGTAGTGGACGCCGCCGCCGGCGACGACCAGCGGGCGTCGTGCGGAGCGGATCGCCTCCGCGGCCCGTGCCACCGCGGCGCGCTCGGGCAGGGGCCGGGCGACGTGCCACACCCGCTTCGCGAAGAGCTCCACGGGCCAGTCGTGGGCCTGGGCCTGCACGTCCTGCGGGAAGCAGACCGTCACCGCGCCGGTCTCGGCCGGGTCGGTGAGCACCCGCATCGCCGCGAGCATCGCCGACGACAACTGCTCGGGGCGCCACACGCGGTCGAAGTAGCGCGACACCGGACGGAAGCAGTCGTTGACGGTGACGTCGCCGGAGTCCGGCAGCTCCAGCTCCTGGAGCAACGGGGACGCGGCGCGGTCGGCGAAGGTGTCGGCGGGCAGCAGGAGCACCGGCAGGCGGTTGATCGTCGCCAGGGCCGCGCCGGTGACCATGTTGGTGGCGCCGGGGCCGACACTCGTCGAGACGGCCCAGGTCTGGAGACGGTCCTTCATGCGGGTGTAGGCCGCGGCGGAGTGCACCATGGCCTGCTCGTTGCGGCCGAGGACGTAGGGCAGGAGCTCGGGTTCGGCGAGCTCGGCCTCGAGCAGCGCCTGCCCGATGCCGGCCACGTTGCCGTGTCCGAAGATGCCGAAGCAGCCGGCGAACAGCTTCTGCTCGACGCCGTCGCGCTCGGAGTACTGGGCCCCGAGGAAGCGGACGAGGGCCTGGGCGACGGTGAGACGGACGGTCTCGCTCATGAGGTGCCTGCCAGACGGGGATCGACCTGCTGGTCCGCCCACGTGGCGCGGATCCAGGCCTGGTCGGGGTGGTCGGTGATCTTCCAGGCGCGCTCGCCCGGGCCGGCCATAACGTTGAGGTAGTACATGTCGTGGCCGGGGGCGGCGGCGCACGGGCCGTGCCAGCCGTGGGGCACGAGGACCGTGTCGCGGTCGCGGACCTCGATGAGCACGTCGATGTCGCCCGCGTCCGAGGCGCTGGTGCGGTGGAAGCCGAGGCCGGGCTCGCCGTGCGGGCCGGGCGCGATCTCGTAGTGGTAGATCTCCTCGAGCTGCGACTCGTGCTCGGTCGCCTCGTCGTGCTTGTGGGCGGGGTAGCTCGACCAGTTGCCGCCGGGTGTGATCACCTCGACGGCGATGAGGTTGCCGGCCTCGAACACGCCGGCGGCACCGAAGTTGCGCACCTGGCGGCTGCACTGCCCGGCGCCGCGCAGCTCCACGGGGACGTCGGCGGCGGGCACGTACCGGAACGGCAGCGCGACCTCGGTGCGGGCTCCGGTCAGCGCGACCCGGACGGGCCCCTCATCCGCCCGGAGCGTCGCCGTGGTGCCGATCGGGAGGTACGCGACGTCGGTGGGGCCGGCGAAGACGTCGGGACGGCCCGCGAGCACGTACTCGGTGGTGCCGTCGCGGACGGTCACTCCGCCGGACAGCGGGACGACGATCATCTCCTCGTCACCGGTCACGACCTCGCGCCGCTCCCCCGCGGCGAGCGTCAGCGTCCGCAGGCTCGACCAGGTCCAGCCGGCGGTGGTCGGGGTGATCTCGAGGTCGTACCCGGACGTGGCGGCGGTGCCGGCCGGGACGTGCAGCTCGGCACGGGTGGGCGCGCTCATGCCCGCACCCCCGGCCGGACCATCGCCACGGCGGTGTCGACGGCGCCCGTGACGTCGTCGTCCGACGGGTAGAGCAGCGTGCGGCCGACGATGAGCCCGCGCACGCTCGGCAGGGCCAGGGCGTGGCGCCACGACGCGTACGTCTCCTCGGGCGCGGCCGCCGGGTCGCCGCCGAGCAGCAGGGTCGGCAGCGTCGTCGCGTCCATGACGCGCTCCATCTCGTCGACCACCGGCAGCTTCATCCACGTGTAGGCGCTGCTCGCCCCGAGCCCCTGCGTGATGTGGATCGAGCGCACCACGGCCGCGGGCGAGAGGTCGTTGACGACCTTCCCCTCCACGCGCCGGGAGATGAAGGGCTCGACCATGGCGACGGTCTGGGCCCGGTTGAGCTCGGTGACCGCGTCGGCGCAGGCCTGCAGGGTCTCGACGGTGCCCGGGTCGTCGTAGTCGATGCGGGTGAGCATCTTGGCGGCGTCGAAGCCGGCCTCGACCGTGCCGCGCACGTCGTAGCCGGTCATGCGGTCGTCCATCTCGAAGACCGCGCCGGCGAGCCCGCCGCGGTTGAGCGAGGACACGACGACCTTGTCCTCGAGGGCCCCGAGCAGCAGCAGGTCCTCGAGGATGTCGGAGGTGGCGAGCACGCCGTCGACGCCCGGGCGGGCGAGCGCGGCGCGCAGACGGTCGAGCAGCTCGGGGCGGCTGGCCATGGCGTCGGCGCGACCGCCGGCCGCCAGCGCACCACGGGCGGGATGGTCCGCCGCGACGATCATGAGGCGCCCGTCGGCGGGGACGAACGGCCGCCGGCGGCGGGCCGCGAGCAGCTTGGCGACCCGTTCCGGCTCCGTCGCGCGGATCGCGCGGACGTCGTCGTAGGTGGCGGCGAAGGTCATGCCGGGGAGCCCTTCTGGAGCAGGACGTCGATCTCGTCGGGGGTGGGCATCGCGGTCGAGCACTCGAGGCGGGAGGCGACGATCGCGCCGGCCGCGTTGGCGCGGTGCAGCACCGTCGCGAGGTCCCACCCGGCGAGCAGGCCGTGGGCCAGCGAGCCGCCGAAGCTGTCGCCGGCGCCCAGCCCGTTGAGCGGGGTCACGGGGATCGGCGGCGCCTCGACGCGCTCGCCGTCGCGGGTCTTGCCGAGCACGCCCCGCGGGCCCTGCTTGACGACGGCGATCTGCACGCCCGCGTCGAGCAGCGCGTCGGCGGCCCGCTCCGGGTCCGTCTCGCCGACCGCGACCTCGCACTCCTCGCGGTTGCCGACGGCGACGGTGACCTGGCCGAGGACCTTCTGGACCTCGGAGGTCGCCGTCGCGGCGTCGGCCCAGAACATCGGGCGGTAGTCGAGGTCGAGGACGACGTGACCCCGGCGGTCCCGGGCGTCCAGGACGTCGTGGTGCGTCTGGCGGCTGGGCTCCTCGGACAGGCCGGTGACCGAGAGCCAGAGCAGGTCGGCGGCGCGGGCGACGTCGAGGTCGACGTCGGCGGTGCGGACCTGCAGGTCGGGGGCGGTCGGGCGCCGGTAGAACCACAGCGGGAAGTCGTCCGGCGGGAAGATCTCGCAGAAGGTCACGGGCGTAAGGTGGTGCGGGTCGGTGACCACGTGGGCGTCGTCGACGCCGAGACGGCGCAGCTCGCGGCGCACGTAGCGGCCGAAGGGGTCGTCGCCGACCCCGGTGATGATCGCGGCGCGCCGGCCGAGCCGGCTCGCGGCCACGGCCACGTTCGCGGTGGTGCCCCCGAGGAACTTGCCGAAGGTCTCGACGTCCTCGAGCCCGACGCCGGTCTGCAGCGGGTAGATGTCCACCCCGCTGCGCCCGAACGTCAGGACCTCCGGCGCGGTGCTGGCGGTGCTCATGGGCTGTCCTCGTCCGTCCTTCTCGAGGGCCTCCGGCGATGTGCCGTGGCGATGACGAGGACGTTAGGCAGCGACCGGCGCCAGCGTCAATACTTTGTCCAGACATAGAGTCATTGAGACCAACGAAACTCTGCGGCTAGGATCGAGGTCATGACCGTCGCGTCCGGGCCCGTCGAGCTGCCGATCGAGCTCGATCGCTCCAGCCCGGTGCCCCTGTACCACCAGCTCTCCCTGGCCCTCGAGCGCGCGATCACCGAGGGGGCCCTGCGCCCGGGCGACCGACTCGAGAACGAGCTGGCCATGACCACCAGGCTCGGTCTCGCCCGCCCCACGGCCCGCCAGGCCATCCAGGAGCTCGTGCGCAAGGGCCTGCTCGTCCGCAAGCGGGGGGTGGGCACGCAGGTGGTCGCCGCACCGCCGATCCGCCGGGACGTCAAGTTCTCGAGCCTGCACGACGACCTCGCGTCGACGGGTCACGAACCCTCCACCGAACTGCTCGAGCGGTCGGCGGGCACGGCGGCGGAGCTCGGCGTCGACGACGTCGTGGAGGTCGACGAGCGGCTCGTGCACCTGCGCCGGCTCCGCCGTGCTGACGGCGACCCGCTCGCGATCATGACGAACTACCTGCCCGACCGGTTTCGCCTCGAGGAGGAGGAGCTGCGCGAGCGGGGCCTCTACGCCACCCTGCGCGCCCAGGGCGTCACGTTCGCCATCGCGCACCAGACCATCGGCGCCCGTCTGGTGACCTCGGAGGAGGCCGCGCTGCTCGGCGAGACCGAGCCGGCCGCGTGCGTCACGATGCAGCGGCTGGTCTACGACGACACGGGCCGTCTGGTCGAGCTCGGGCGCCACATCTACCGCGCGTCGCAGTACACGGTGCAGACCTCGCTGGTGATCTGACCCGGCGATCCGGCCTCAGACCCCCGCGGCCCGGAGCAGCTCGTCGAGCCAGGCGGCGGTCTTGGTGCGCTGCTGGGGCACCGGGGCGGCGTCGTGGAGGGCGAGGAAGCGGGTGACGGCGCGCGCGACGTCCGCGGCCTCGTCCGGGCCGCAGCGCGCCGAGAACTCCTCGAGCACCCCACCACCGGGGAAGCGGCAGCGCTCGTGGCGGGCGTGCGGGAGCTGGCAGCGCGGACGCGGCACCGTCACCCGCTCGACGGCCAGCGGCCCGTGCGCGCGCAGCGTCGCCACCCCCGGGGCGGCCTCGTCGAGCAGCGCGCCCTGGGCCGCGGTGAGCACCTCACGGGTGTCGAGCCGCCCGTCGCGGCAGGCGAGCGCGCGGTCGGCGTCGACCACCTCGCGCAGCTCGGTGGAGTGGAAGGCGTGACCCGGCAGGACGTCGAGCTCCACCCGCGCGCCGCCGGGGCGGGGCAGGTCGGCCACCGGGCCCTCCCCGCGCAGCCGGACGGTGACGTCCCAGCGGTCGCGTCCGCGGTCGCGCAGACGGACGTGGACGCCCGCGCGGGCGAGGACGAGGTCCGGGGTGTCCATCAGGTAGAGCCGGCGCTGCCGCACCCGGGTGGCGTGCCGCACCGTGAACCGCGCCCCCACCCCGGGACCGGGCCGGAGCAGGACCTTGAGCTCGACGCTGTCGACACCGGAGCCGGCGACCCACGTCCACAGGGCGTCGTCGGGCGGCGGGAACCCGATGGCTCCGGGGGGATCCCCCTGGGCCGTCCGGGCACGGTCGAGCATGCGGTCTCCCAGCGCGACGCTCGAGTGCTCCGCGTCGCCGGGTCGAGGACTCGGGTCGGCGCGGCACCGCTGCTGGACCGCGCTGCCCGACCGTAGGCGACCCCGGGGCCCGGGGACACCCCGATCGGGGACGGACCGTGCAGCGCGAACCGGACGTCAGGGACGCCGGGCCCCGCCCGGGCCCACCGCCGCCGGGCCGGCCTTCGGCTTGCCCTCCCACAGCTCGCCGCCGGTGAGCACGTAGACGAAGGGCACGATCGGGACCAGGGCGAGCACCGCCCAGACGATCTTGGCGGTGGCGCTGAGCTCGGGGCGCACCACGAGGTTGAGCCACACGAGGATCACGGCGATGGGGTGCAGGAAGCAGACCAGGAGCTCCGCAAGCTTCTTCATCGACCGTCCCCGGGCTCGGTGACCGGGACGGTCACGCCGAACGCCGACGGTAGCGGGATCATCGGGCGTCACACCAGATCTGCGGGGACCAGGGCGCGCAGGACCCGCTCGACGTCGGTGGTGGCCCACGGACGGTGGTCGCACCAGCAGCGCAGGAACAGGCCGTCGACGCCCGCCGCGGCCGCGAGCCGCCGTGACGGGTCGGGCACGAGCGGGAGCAGCAGGGCGTCGAGCGCGGCCGTCCACCGCTCCCACTCCCCGCGCAGCGCGGGACGGCGCCCGGCCTGCAGGAAGAGCTCGTACTCCGCGGCGACGGCGGGACCGCGGTCGGCGCCGCAGGCTGCGACGAAGCCGGCGAGGGCCCGCAGCGGGTCGTCGTGCCTCGCGCAGCGCTCCAGCGCGGCGACGTAGGCGTCGTTGACCGCAGCGAGTGTCGCCGACAGGAGCGCGTCGACCGTCGGGTAGTGGTAGCTGACGAGGCTCGGCGTGAGGCCCGCCTCGGCGGCGACGGACCGCTGGGTGACCGCGACGACCCCGCCGTCGGCGATCCGCCGCATCGTCGCCTCCCGGATCAGGCGGCGCCGCTCCTCGCCCTTGCGTCGCCGTCCGTCGGTCGTGGGGGCCGATGCCGTGGTCAGGTCGGCCCTGGTCACGTCGGCACTGGTCACGTCGGCTCTGGTCACGTCGGCTGGGCCCCGAGCTCGAGGGCCAGCACCCCGGCGATGACCAGCCCGATCCCGCCGATCTGGACCCACGTCAGGGTCTCGCCGAGCAGCACCGTGCCGGCGATCGCGACGAGCGCGACCCCCGCGGCGGCCCACAGCCCGTAGGCGACGCTCACGCCGAGCCCCCGCGCCAGGGCCTGCGACAGGAACCCGAACGCCGCGAGGTAGCCGACCACCACGACCACCGACGGGACGAGCCGCGTGAACCCCTCGGAGAGCTTGAGCGACACCGTCGCGACCACCTCGCAGGCGATCGCGAGGGCGAGGAGCACGTAGGACACGGGGCCGCCTTCCGCGGGACGGGGGAACAAACTGGGCGTCTGCCCAAATTGTACTCGAGTGTGTGCTCACACGTGGCCGAGCCGTTGCCTCATCCGCAATACTCGGTCGCGCACGATCGATCGGGAGGGTGAGGCATGGAGGGTGTGGCGACACGGCCGCAGCCGGTCACGCGGTACCGCTGGGCGAGCACCGATCCGGACGCCGCGACCGAGTACCTCCGCGAGACCTACACCGACATGCGGCCCGGGCGGATCGATCCGCACGGGTTCTCGTTCTGGACCGAGGTCGCCGCGACCGGTCCGGTCGTGATGGGGACGGTGCGCCACTCGGGTCCGCTCCGCGCGTGGTGCGAACCCCCGGAGGCCCTGGTCGTGGTGCAGACCCTCGCCGGCGGTCCGCACCACGTCCGCGACGGGCGCGGCGAGGTCAGCGGGTCGCTCAAGCTCACGCCGACCTGGGCGCCGTACGAGACGGGCTGGGACGACGTCACCGTGCTCGCCACGGCGCTCGACCCCGTCGAGGTCGCCCGCGTCGGTGCCGGCCTCTCCGGGCTCGACCCCGAGGCGATCACGTTCACCTCGTCGGCCCCGGTGTCGGCCCCGCTCGCCGGCTACTGGTCGCGGCTGAGCCACCACCTCAAGGACGAGGTCATCGCCTCCGACGCGCTCATGGCCGAGCCGCTGGTGCGCGCCACCGTCGTGCAGCAGCTCGCCTCGGCCCTGCTCGCGACCTTCCCGAACACCGCCCTCTCCGCGCTCACCGACCCGCTCGCGCACGCCGACGGGAACGGCGAGCCGGCCACGGTGCGCCGCGCGGTCGACTACATGGACGCCCATGCCGACCAGGACATCGGGCTCACGGAGATCGCCGAGGCCGCGCGGATCGGGGCGCGCTCGCTCCAGCTCGCCTTCCGCCGTCACCGGGACATGACGCCGCTCGAGTACCTGCGCCGCGTGCGGCTCGAGCATGCGCACCGCGACCTGCGCGACGGCGACCCCACGCGCGGCGACCGCGTCGAGGCGATCGCCGCGCGCTGGGGCTTCGCGCACCCCGGGCGGTTCTCGGTGGTGTACCGCGAGCACTTCGGGCGTTCGCCCAGCGCGACGCTGCGCCAATAGCTCACCCCGCGCCGCGGCGCGCTCGCGGGCTCCTGACCCGTGAGCGAAGTTCCCGGCCATAGCCGGGAACTTCGCTCACATGGGGTCAGGCCTTCTCGACCGCGAAGATCTGGAGGTCGGGCGGGGCGCCCTTGAGGTGGGTGTTCCAGCGCTTGCGGCGCACGCGCAGGCGGGACTCGTCGAGGCGGGCGAGCAGGTCGCCGCTGATGAGGATCTCGTCGGGCCCGGCCCGGTCGCCCAGGCGCGCCGCGGTGTTCACCGCGACGCCGAGGAAGTCGCCGCCGACGCGGCGCGGGCGCCCGATGTGCAGGCCCGCCCGCATCCTCGGCGTCCAGTCCGGCACGGTGAGCGCCGCGAGCCGCGTGCGGGCCTCGACCACGGCCTCGAGGGCGCCGGTCGGCTCGGCGAACGCGGCCATCATCCCGTCCCCGAGGCGCTTGACCACGGTGCCCGCGCGGTCGGTCACCGGCTTCTCCCAGGCCTCGCTGACCTCCCGCAGGACACGCTGGACCTCGTCGTCGCCGGCGCGCAGGGCCCAGCGGGAGAACTCCACGAGGTCGGTGAACACGAGCGTGACCTCGCGCTCGCCCACACCGCCGCCGAACCGCTCGAGCACCGACTGCCAGAGCTGCAGCCCGCCCAGGCTCACCTCGCGCGTGACGCCCGGCCGGTCCCCGGTCAGCCCGACCACGGCGCGCCCGGCGAACTCCGCGTGCCGCGCCCCGCCGAGGGACAGCGGGTCGCCGAAGTGCGCGTCGCCGGGCAGCGCCCGGCGCACCCGCGCGACGGCGGTGCGCAGGCCCTCCGACCGGTCCAGGTCGCGCGCCCGGCGTCCGGCCTGCGCCGCCGACGCGCGGAACCGCGCCCACCGACCGTCCTGCCCGTCGGGGCTCTCGTCCTCGGCCATGCGGGTGATCCTCGCCCGGGCGCCGGGAGCCGGCGCGGGCGGGACGGTCCTCAGATGTCGGCGCGACGCTCGGCGAGCGTGGCGGCGACGTCGCGCAGCTTCACGTTGAGGTCCTGCGACGCCCGGCGCAGCACATCGAACGCCTGGTCGGCGGGCAGGCCCCGGCGCTCCATGAGGATGCCCTTCGCCTGCCCGATGACGTCGCGGGAGTCCAGCGCGACGCGGAACTGCGTCTGGCGCAGCTCGGCGGCCTCGGTGGCCGTGACGTACGCGAGCGACGTCGACACGTGGGCGGCGAGGAGCACCGCGGCCTCGCGGTCGGCCTGGCCGAAGCCTCCGGCGTCGCGACGGTAGAAGTTGAGCGCGCCGCGCAGCGGGCGCGGGCCGCCGACGGGGAAGAGGCCGACCGCGAACACGCTGCCCACCCCGAGATCGGCGGCGGCCGGGCCGAAGCGCGGGAAGGTGGTGTCGTGCGCGAGGTCGTCGCTGCGGGCGACACCGAGCCCGCCGGCCTCCAGGGCCCGCACGCAGGGCCCCTCCTGCCGGTCGTACTGCACCTTGTCGAGCCGGACCGCGAGCTCGTCGGAGTACGCGGGCGTGGAGTAGCCGCCGTCGTCCTCGCGGCGCAGGGTGACGCTGGCGACGTCGGCGGCGGTGACCACGCGGGGTCCGAGGGCGACGACCCGCTCGAGCAGCTCGTTGACCCCGTTGGTGAGCGGGGTGTCGAGCAGCGCCGCGGACAGCTCGCCGACCGCCTCCGCGAGCATGCCGATCCGTGGGCCGCCGGTCGGCGCGTTCCCGTTGCTGGGGTACGCGTCGTTGCCCTTGAGCCGCTCGGTCGCGTCCTCGGCCACGAAGGCCGAGCGCTCGGCGTCCCAGTCGACCTCGCTGTCCTGCCTCGTCACCCCACCGCTCCTCCCGCGTCGTCCCCGACCGTGTGCAAGCCCCGTGCCGCGTACCCCGTGGCCGGGAGGGGTACGCGTCAGCCCCCGTCCGGGCCGCCCGCCAGCGCCCGGGCCACCTCGGCGCCGAGCGCCACGTTGCCCCGGTAGACCGCGACGTTGACCTCCAGACTGCGGTCCTCGGTCGAGCGTCGCATGTGGTCGAGCAGGAACGGTGTCGTGTCGTGGCCCACGACACCCCGCGCGACGGCCTCGGCGAGGGCCCGGTCCAGCACCGCGCGGTGCTCCTCGGGATCGAGCTGGGCCGACGCGTCGACGGGGTTCGCGAGCACCACCGCCGAACGCAGCTCCAGCGCGTCGCGGGCCCGGACGACGGCCGCGACCTGCTGCGGGCTCTCGACCCGGGCCGGCACCGGCGACCCGGAGTCGCGCACGTAGAAGCCGGGGAACGCGTCGGTGCGGTACCCGAGCACGGTGACGTTGAGGGTCTCGAGGCGCTCCAGGGTGGCGGGGACGTCGAGGATCGACTTCACGCCCGCGGAGACCACGAGGATCGGGACGCCGGCGAGCGCGACCAGGTCGGCCGACTCGTCGAAGGTCGTCGACGCCCCGCGGTGCACGCCGCCGAGCCCGCCCGTCGCGAAGACGCCGATCCCCGCCCGGTGCGCGAGCAGCGCGGTCGCGGCCACCGTGGTGCCGCCGTCGGCGCCCCGCGCGGCCGCCACCGGCAGGTCGCGCACGCTGATCTTCGCGACGCCCGGCGTCTCGGCGAGGCGCGCGAGCTCCGCCCGCGACAGGCCCACGACGGCACGCCCGCCCGCGACCCCGACCGTCGCCGGCACCACGCCGGCGTCGCGGAGCAGCTCCTCGGCCTCGAGCGCCGTCGCGAGGTTGCGCGGGCGCGGGAGCCCGTGGGTGATGATCGTGGACTCGAGGGCGACGACCGGCCGACCTGCGGCGATCGCGTCCCGGACCTCGTCGGCCACGAGCACGGTGGCGGGTGGTGTCACCTCGCGAGTGTCGCCTGCCGTCCTGCGGTGAACGACTGCTCACCCGATCAGCCGATGGTTCCCGGGTTCGTTCCGCGCGACGGTACGGAGCGTGACCGATACGGCCGCCGACCGGGCCGGCTCGACCCCCGCCCCGCACCCCTCGGTGGAGCAGGTGGTGGACGCCCTCGACGCCGCCGGCGACCGCGTCGTCCTGCGCCACCCCGACGGCGAGACCACCGGCACCGAGCTCCTCGCCGCGATCCACCGCTACGCGCGGGCCCTCGCCGGCCTGGGCATCGGCACGGGCGACCTCGTCGCGCAGTACGGGCCGAACCGGCCCGACGCGCTGGCGGTGCGCTACGCGACGCACCTCCTCGACGCCGCCGCGGTGTACGTCTCGGCCCCACCCGGGGCGGATCGGCGAGCGCAGCAGCTCGCGCAGATCGACCCGCGCCTCGTCGTCGTCTTCCCGCAGACCGCCCACCTGCTGCCGGAGACGACCGCCCCCGTGGTCGCGGTCGGCCCCGTGGCGGGCGTCCCGGAGCGCCTCGACGAGCTCGCCGCCCGGCAGTCGTCCGCACCGCTCGCGTCACGGGCGCACCTGGCGGACCTCGGCACGGTCCTGTCCTCCGGCGGCACGACGGGCATCCCCAAGAGCAGCGTGCGCGACGTCGCCGCGTGGGCCGCGGCGGTCGCCACCCCGCACCGCCCCGAGCGACGCCAGCTCGCCTCGGGCCCCGAGGCCTACCTCACCCAGATCCTCGTCGCCCAGACCCTGATCGGCGGCGGCACGGTGGTGCTGCGCGACGACTCCGAGCCCGCCGCCCTGCTGGCGTCGATCGAGGCCGACCGAATCACCGACCTGTTCCTCGTCGAGCCCCAGCTGGTCGCGCTGATGGACCACCCCGACGTGGCCCGCCGCGACCTGTCCTCGCTGCGGACGCTGACGCACATCGGCGCCTCCGCCCCGCCCACGCTGCGCCGGCGTGCCGTCGAACGCCTCGGCCCGGTGCTCCAGCACACCTACGGCGCCAGCGAGATCGGCATCGTCAGCGCCCTGCGGCCCGCCGACTACGACCCGTCCGACCCCGAGCGCGCCACCTGCGCCGGGACGGTCCTGCCCGGCGTCGAGGTCCGGTTCCGGCGCGACGACGGCGCGCTCGACCCCGCGTACGGGTCGATCGAGGTCCGCTCCCCCGCCATGGCGCACGGGTACCGGAACCGGCCGGTCGAGCAGGCGGAGCACTTCGTCGACGGCTGGTACCGCACCGGCGACCTCGGGCGCCTCGGCGACGACGGGCGCCTGCACGTCCTCGGGCGCGCCGCCGACTGCACGGTCGTCGACGGCCGGCTGGTGACGCCGACGGGGATCGAGGACACGCTCATGCGCCGGCCCGACGTGCGCTACGCGGTGGTCGTGGCCGACCCGGCGCGCGGCCGCCGGATCGCGGCGGTGCTGCCCTGGGGCGCGGGGCTCGACGTCGCGGCAGGCCGGGACGCCGTGGCCGCCGAGCACGGCCATTCGGTCGCCGACACGCTCGTCGTCGTCGAGCCGGACGACCTCCCGCTCACCGAGCAGGGCAAACCCGACCGTGCCGCGATCATGACCCTCGCCCCGTCGTGAGGGGAGCCTGCCGCCCGTGAGCGGATACACCGTCGCCGACCACCTCCTCGACCGGCTGGCGGAGCTGGGCGTCGACCGTCGTCGGCGTCCCAGGCCGTCGTCCCCCGCGACGACGTCCCGGACCTGCTCGCCGCGCTCACCCGCGTGCTGGGGACCCGCCCGGCGCCGGCGCACCGATCTGCTCCCGCGCCTGCTCCCGGGCCCGCTCCCGGCGCAGCTCCCGGCCGCCGCGGGCGTACCAGCCGGCCATCAGGGCCACGGCGAGCGCGATCTCCACCGCGCTGCCGCCGTAGTACATGACCTGCGCGCCGAGCCGGATCTCGTCGGGGCTGCCGGCGCCGGCGGGCAGGAGGCGCGCGTACATCAGCTTGGCCAGCACGTCGTGCCCGGCGGCCACGACCAGCAGGAGCACCAGCGCGCCGACGATCCCCGGACGGTGCGGGAGCGGGTCGCGGCCGACGAGGACCACGCTGAGCAGGAGGCCCGCGAGCACCATGTGCAGGTGCACGAGGGTCATCAGCGCCGGCCGCGCGTGGGCCAGCGCGAACAGGTCGGTGAGGTAGAAGGCGTACATCCCGCCGAGCTCGAGGACGGCGACCACGGGCGCCCACGTCAGCACCCGGGCGGGGCGGCTGTGCAGCACGGCGAGCAGCAGGCGACGCCCCGTGGGGGGCAGCGCGCGCAGGGCGAGCGTGACGGGTGCGGCCAGCGCGAGGAGCAGCGGCGCGACCATCGCCAGCAGGAGGTGGCCGACGACGTGCGCCACGAGGTCCGGGCGGTCGCCCAGGGGCGGGAGCAGCGCGGCGGCCATCGCCACGGCGCCGCCCGCGGCCGCGACCGACCGTGCGGGCGACCAGCGGTCCCCCCGCGCCCGCAGACGCAGGACACCGGCGGCGTAGAGCGCGGCGACCGCCAGCACCGGCAGGGCGGACACCCAGACCCCGGGCCCGACCGGCGCGTCGTGGACCCCGTGCTCCACGGCGGTCAGGCCCTGTCCCCGGCGATCGGGCGCGCGGGGCCCAGGAGCAGCACGACCCCGATCACGACGCCCACCGCGCCGGAGATGTTCCACGCCAGGTCGTAGGGCAGCAGGTCGACCTCGTAGCGGATCTGGTGCAGCCCCAGCACCTTGTGCTGGAACAGGCCGTCGTAGACCTGGAAGACGCCCCAGCCCAGGAAGCCCCCGGCCCAGACGCGCTTCGGCACCGTCGCGCGGCGGCGGTGGAGATCGGCGAACAGGAACAGGCCGACGACGATCGCGAGCCAGCCCCCGGCGTGGAACACGCCGTCGGAGACCAGCCCGGCCTCGAGCCCCGCGCCGTCGTAGAAGTGGTGCCAGTGCAGCAGCTGGTGGAAGACGGTCTCGTCGAGGAACGCCGCCACGCCCACCCCGATGAGCACCCCGGCGAGGACGGACCGACCCGTCGCCGCGCGCGTCGCTGTCGTGTCCATGCGGCGTGGTGCCCGAGGACGGCGCCGACCGAACCCCTCAGGCCGGCGGGAGGGTGCGGTAGCCGGGGTGCACGCCCGGCGTGAGGCCACGGTCGGCGGCGAGCTTCGCGAGCAGCTCGTGCAGTCGTGTGCGCTCGTCCGCGTCGAGCGACGCGAGGACGGCGTCGTCGTGCTCACGGGCGACCCGGCCGATGTCGGTCATGAGCGCCGTGCCGGCGTCGGTGAGGTGCACGGCGTGGAGGCGGCGGTCGCTCGGGTTGCGGCGGCGCTCGACCAGACCGCGCTCCTCGAGCCCGTCGACGAGTGCGACGAGCCGGGTCGCCGGCGTGCCCAGCAGCTCGGCGAGGGCCTGCTGGCTGCTGCCGGGCGCCTGCGCGACGGCGCGCAGCAGGCCCGTCTGGGGCGGCGTGAGGTCGAGCTCGCCGATCCGCCGGGCGAAGGCCTGCGCGCAGTGCGTCCCGAGCTGGGTGAGCAGGAAGGCGGACCCCGCCACCGGCAGTCCCTCCGCGTCCACGGTCGAGAACGGTAGTGCTCGACGAATGGTGTCGCCAGCGCAACCATGACGCCTTGTCACGATTGCCGAGCGCGGCCGTGATCGCCCTCAGGCCCGGGCCACCGTCTCGGCGGACGAGGTGACGCGCTCCCCGGCCGTCCCGAGACGCTCGACGAGCCGGGGGACGACGCCCGCGTAGGCCGACGGGTCCACCGGGTTCAGCCACTGCTTGAACCGCGCGCCGCGGGAGATGTCGAGGTCGAGGTCACCGAGCACCTCGTCGACGTTGTGCAACGAGAACGGGATGATCTTGGTGCCGCGGCAGTGGTGGCCGTCGGTGGCCTCGTCCATGAACACCAGCTGGGCGTCCACGCGGCGCCGGAGCTCCGCGCGGTCGGGCAGGTCGAGGCGGCCGGCGAGCAGGGCGGCGATCCAGGCCGCCGCCATCTCGGCGTTGAGCGGGCTGAAGAACGACGAGTTGTAGCCGGCGAAGGTGACGTCCTCGACGTCCACCGGGAGGATCTGGCGGTGGAGCAGGAAGTTGCCGCGCTCGTCGACGAGGCGCTCGGCCACGTCGGCGGGCAGGAACGGCACGCCCTGCGTGAAGCCGGTGGCGCACACCAGCAGGTCGGCGCGCAGCACGGACCCGTCGGAGAGCTCGACGTGCGGCGCGCCGTCCTTCTCCAGCAGCCGGGCGATCGTCCGGTCGCGGCGCACCGCGATCTCCCCGGAGCGCACCGCCTCGAAGAAGCCGTCGGTGGTCAGCCCGATCGCGCCGCGCACGATGCCCTCGAAGGTGCCGCGCGGGACGAGGTCGAGCTCGCGGAGCCCGAACTGGCGCGCACTCACGGGCCCCAGCGAGTCGAGGATCCGCCGGCGCACCCCGTTCGCCGGCCCGTGCAGGAACGTCTCGATCCCGCGCAGGTAGCGGTAGCGGAAGAGCGACTCGCCGAGGCGGGTCAGCAGCAGGTGCTTGAAGTTGAGGAACCCGCCGACCCAGCGCGGCACCTTCCAGACGAGCTGCCGCGCGACCACCGTCGTCGACTCCGCGGTGCCGGCGACGGCCACGGCGACGTCGCAGGCGGTCTTGCCGTAGCCGAGGACGACGACGTGGCGGTCGCGGGTCTGCTCGGCGTCGTGCAGCTCGGTGGCCGGCATGACCGATCCGCTGGCGGCGGTGAACTCCGCGACGCCGGGCAGCTCGGGCATCGCCGGCTCGCAGAACACGCCGTTGGCGACGACGAGGTGGTCGACCTCGTCGCGGCCCGGGTGCGCGCCGGTGGTGGTGAGCACCCAGCCGGTGTCGCGCCGCTCGACCGACGTCACCTCGGTCTCCAGGCGCAGGAGCCGGTCGACGCCGGTGTGCGCGGCGTACGCCGCGAGGTAGGCCTGCACCTGCTCGCCCGACGGCCACTCGGGGTGGTCGGCGGGCATCGGGAAGTCCGAGAGCGTGTACGTGTCGCGCGGGCTCTGCGTCGACAGCCCGGGGTAGCGACGGGTGGCGCTCCAGACGCCCCCGACGTCGGGCGTGCGGTCGTAGACGACGACGTCGTGGCCGACCTCGGTGAGCACCTTCGCGGTGACGAGCCCGGCGACCCCGGCGCCGACGATCCCGACCCTCACGACGGGCTCCCCGCGGGCAGGCGCAGCTCGATGCCGAAGTCGGCCATGATCGCCTGCAGCACCGAGATGTCCCTCGGGCCGGGCGGCAGGTCGGCCAGCGCCTGGTAGTAGGCCTCGAGGCCGGCCGGCGAGACCACCGAGATCACGCGCGCCTCGTCGTCGAAGGGGTTCCTGAAGGTGTGCACGACGTCGCGCGGCAGCAGCAGGTAGTCGCCCGTCCCGAGGACGAACGTCTCGCCGCCGAGCATCACCTCGAGCGTGCCGGCGAGGCAGATGAACGACTCGTCCTCACGGGTGTGGACGTGCGGCGGGGGCCCGTTCACGCCGCCCGGGACGGCGTACTCGAACAGCGAGTAGGCGTCCCGGGTGTTCTCGCCGGTCGCCTTCGCCGTGATGCCGATCCCGATCGCCGGGATCTGCCGGCCCTCCCGGGACGAGAGCATGTACCCGCCACCCAACGACATCTGCGCCTCCTCCTGCCGACACCGGAGCACTCCGGTGTGCGTGGGGTCACAGAGTCCGTTCCGCCCGACCCGGCACCAACATCGTGTCCCGCTGAGTGGGATCCGTGACGCTCCGGGACGGGCCGGTCACCGTCGCGACGAGTACGCCCGGGACGCCGCGGCGGCCGCGAGCTGCACGGGCGGACCCGCCCGCTCGGAGCGCACCGCGGCCGACGGGCCGGTGACCGACAGCGCCGCGACCACCTCGCCCAGCGGCCCGAACACCGGGGCGGCGACGCAGGTGACGCCGATGTTGCCCTCCTCGCGCTCCACCGCCCAGCCGCGGTCCGGGATGGCGGCGAGCTCGCGGCGCACCGCGTCCGGGTCGGTGAGCGTGCGCGGGGTGCGCGCGGCCAGGGCCCCGGACAGCGCGGTGTCGACCGCCTCGGCGGGCGACCACGCGAGGATCGCCCGGCCCAGGGCCGAGCAGTAGGCCGGGATCGTCCCGCCGACCTGCGAGAGCATCGGCATCGGCCGGTGGCCGGTGATCTTCTCGACGACGAGCACCTCGGTCCCGTGCAGCACCCCGAGCTGCACCGCGACCTTCACCGCCGCGTGCAGGTCGTGCAGGAACGGCAGGACGGCCTCGCGCAGCTCGTGGCGGAGCGGGACCAGGCCCGAGAGCTCGAAGAGGCGCTGACCGATCCGGTACCGGTCGTCGGGCTTGTCCAGCCAGCCGAGCCGCAGCATCCGGTCGGCGGTGCGGTGGGTCGTGGACCGCGGGAGGCCGCACCGGCGCACGAGGGACGCGAGCGTCAGCTCCCGGTGCGTCGCGTCGAACGCGTCGAGGATCGCCGCCGCCCGGTCGAGGCCGCCGGCGACCTCGACACCGTCCCGGGTGTCCCGCTGGATGGGACTCGCCATCGCTGTCTCCTCCCCGGGCCGGTCACGCTGCTCGGTGTCGGGAGCATCCAGGGAGGGCGTCATCAAGGCAACCACGGCACTGGTCGGCGGCGGCGGGAGCGGGATCGGCCGCGCGAGCGCCGCACGTCTCACCCGGGCCGGCATGGACGTGGTCCTCGTCGGCCGCACCGAGGAGCGTCTGCGCACCGCCGCGGCGGAGATCGGGGACGCCTGCGGGCGCCCCGTGCACCACGCCGTGGCCGACCTCGCCGACCCCGCGGCCGCGGCCCCGCTCGTCGCCGACGTCGAGGGGCGCGTCGGCGAGATCGGCGTCGTCGTCCTCAACGCCGGCGGCCCGCCGCCCGGCACGATCCTCGACATCGACGACGACGCCTGGCGCCGCGGCACCGACCTGCTGCTGCTCGGACCGCTGGCGCTCGCGCGGGCGGTCCTGCCGGGCATGCGCGAGCGCGGGGAGGGGCGCCTGGTGCTGGTGACGGGCACCGCAGTTCGCCAGCCCATGGCCGAGCTCGCCGTCTCGACGGTGCTGCGCTCGGCCGCGACCGCGGCGATGAAGCTCCTGGCCTCCGAGGTGGCCGCCGACGGCGTCACGGTCAACTGCGTCGCGCCCGGCCCGACCGCCACCGAGCGGCGGGACCAGATCCTCGCGAACCGCGCGGCGGCGTCCGGCGCGAGCGCCGAGCAGGCCGACGCCGACGACCTCGCGGTCGTCCCGGCGGGCCGCGCGGCCGACCCCGACGAGGTCGCCGCCGCCATCGCCTTCCTCGCCTCGCCCGACGCGGGCTACGTGACCGGGACGGTGCTGACCGTCGACGGCGGACGGACGGAGACGACGTGGTGATGGACGAGTGAGCGCCTTCGACATGGCCGCGTTCCTGGCCGGCCTCAACCCCAGCGTGCCGCCGGGCGGCGCGCGCCCGCTCGTGGTGCACGCCGACGAGCTGCAGCCGCTGCCGGCCGGCGAGGTGCACAACCCGACGGCGCTCTCGGTGGTCGGGAACCTGCCGACGGCGACGTTCGAGCTCTTCCGCCAGACGATCCCGCCGTCGCAGAGCTCGGACATGCAGCGCCACCACCACGAGACCGTCCACTTCGTGATCGCCGGCGAGGGCCACAGCGAGATCGAGGACGAGACCGTCGAGTGGGCGACGGGCAGCTTCGTCTACACCCCGCCGTGGACCTGGCACCGGCACTACAACGCCTCGGCCGAGCACCCGGTCGAGTTCCTGACGATCGAGAACTCGCGGCTGCTCGGCGCGCTGGGCGTGAACCGCCGGCAGAGCGCCGGGCTGGTCACGGTCGCCGAGGCGCGGACGATGTTCGAGGGAGACGACTCATGACCTCTGCCGCACCGAGTGGTGGCCCGCCGATCCCCGACCACGTGAGCATCTGGGGCGAGCTCGCCGACGTCGACCACGAGCTGCGCCACGTCGCCGTGGAGGTCAGCGGGGTCGGCGCCGTCCGGACCCGCGTGCTGCGCGCGGGTGCCGGCCCCGATCTCGTCCTGCTCCACGGCACCGGCGGGCACCTCGAGGCCTACGCGCGCGACATCGCCGGCCTCGCGCGGAGCTTCCGCGTCACCGCCTACGACATGGTCGGGCACGGCTGGTCGGCGTTGCCCGACGTCCCGTTCACCGTCGACGTCCTCTCCGACCACCTGCTCGGGCTGATGGACGCGCTGGGCATCGGGTCCGCGCACCTGTCGGGCGAGTCGCTCGGCGGCTGGGTCGTCGCGTGGACCGCCGCGCACCACCCCGAACGCGTCGAGCGGATCGTGCTCAACACCCCGGGCAACGTCGCGAACAAGCCGGAGGTCATGTCCCGGCTGGTGGCGAGCACGACGGCCGCCGTCGAGGACCCCTCCGACGAGGCCGTACGCGCCCGCGTGCGGTGGCTCTTCCACGAGAAGGACAGGGTCACCGACGAGCTGGTGAACCTGCGCCGGAGCGTCTACTCCCGCGAGGGCTTCCGGCGGGCCGTCGACAACATCCTCGTCCTGCAGGACCCCGTGACGCGCGCCCGCTTCAGCTGGGACCCGTCCTGGGTGTCGTTCGTGACCGCGCCGACGTTGCTGCTCTGGACCGACCACGACCCCACCGGCGGGCTCGACGAGGCACAGATGCTCCTCGACTGGCTCCCCGACGCCCGCCTGCACGTGATCACCGGCGCGGGGCACTGGCCGCAGTGGGAGAAACCCGAGGAGTTCGTCGAGCAGCACGAGGCGTTCCTGGACGCGGCGACGGTTCGCGCATGACCGAGATCGTCGGGTTCGTGGGCATGTCCCACTCCCCCTTCGCCACCCTGCTGCCGCCCACCGGGCCGGACGCGCCGGGCGCGCCCTTCCTCGCGGACGCCGCGCGCGTCCGGGAGGCCGCCGCGCGGCTGGCGCCCGACGCCGTCGTCGTCGTGGGCCCCGACCACTTCCACGGCAACTTCTACGACGTCATGCCCCCCTTCGTCCTCGGCGTCGAGGAGGCCGTGGGGTTCGGCGACTACGGCAGCACCCCGGGTCCGCTGCCCGTCGCCACCGAGCTCGCGTGGTCGGTGTACCGGGGGCTGACGGGCGCGGGGTTCGACCTCGCGCTGTCGTACTCGCTGACCGTCGACCACGGGATCGTGCAGGGCTACGAGATGGTCACCGGCACGGCCGTCCCGCTCGTCCCGCTCGTGGTCAACACCGCCGCGCCGCCGTTGCCGACGCTCGAGCGGTGCGTGGCGCTGGGCCGCGCGCTCGGGCCGGCGCTGGCGGCCGGGCCGCCCGGGCGGGTGCTCGTGGTGGCCAGCGGCGGCCTGTCGCACTGGCTGCCCTCGAACGACCCGCGCGACCCCTCGGTGGTCGGCGAGAAGCGCGACGCGCTCATCCACGGACGCCGGGACGCACAGGCCTTCGCCGCCGCCCGCGAGCCCAAGGTGCGCGCGATGGGCGGTGACCCCGACGCGCGGGTCAACGACGCCTGGGACCGGTGGTTCCTCGAGCGCCTGAGCGCGGGCGACCTCGACGCGATCACCGAGCTGGGCCACGACGGCCTCGAGAAGGAGGCGGGCACCGGCGGGCACGAGGTCCGCGCCTGGCTGGTCGGCGCCGCCGCGGTCGCCGCCCCGCTGCGGTGGACCAGCTACGAGGCGGTCCCGGAGTGGATCACGGGGATGGGGAGCGGGGCGACCTTCCCGGTGGGTTGAGGTCAGCCGAGGTGCGCGATCACCGCGCGGTGGTCGCTGCCGGGCAGGTCGAGCACGCGCGCGGTGCGCACGGCGAGGCCGCCGCCGGCGAGGACGTGGTCGATGCGGAACCCGAGCCATCGCGGCCAGCGCCGCGGCCACGTCGGCGGACCCGGGACGCCGCCGTCGCCGAGTGCGGCGAGGGCGCGGTGCTCGACGGTGGTGTTGAGGTCGCCGGCGACCACGGTGCGGCCCGGCGCGGCGGCGCGCCACGCCGCGACGAGGTCGAGCTCGTCGGCCCACCGCTCGACGAGGCCGGGCACCGGCGCGACGGTGTGCGTGGCGAGCACCCGGGCGTCGCCCAGCTCCCCGCCGGTGACCTCCAGCCAGCCGTACAGCCCGCCGGAGACCAGGCGCGCGACGCGGACCTTGCCGAGCGAGGGCGCCGTGAGCACCGTGGTCCACGGGCCGTCGGCGTGCTCCGGGACGTGACGGTGCGCCCGGGGCGGCGGGGCGCAGTGCGCGACGTAGCCGAGGTCGGGCTTGAGGCGGTCCTCGAGCCGGGCCCGGAACCGCTCGCCGGACTCGGGCAGGACGACGAGGTCCGGGCGCTCGGCCTCGACGATGGCGGCGAGCGACTCGGGGTCCGCCCGGCCCTGCCAGACGTTGGCGACGAGGACGGTGAGCGTGACCGGGCCCGCCGACGTCGCCGCCGGTCGCCGGCCCGCGGCCAGCACGAGCCCGGCGACACCCACCGCGCCGAGCGCGGCCGGCCGCGCCCGGGACGAGCTCGCCGCGACCACCCCCGCGAGCACGCCGAGACCGCCCGCGAACGCGGGGCGCGCGGCGAGCAGGACCGGCCAGGGCGGCCGGCGCTCGAGCCCGAACACCTCGGGCACCAGGAGGGCCGTCGCCGCCGCGGCTCCCGTCACGAGTCCCGCGGGCCAGCGCGTCACACGATCCTCCCCGCCTCGGCAGCCGTCGCCGATCATCGTGGCGGGTCGGGGATCGGTTCGACGTGATCGCGCCGGTCAGGCCGTCGGGCGGCGCGGCGCGAACGCCCCGCTGACCGCCGCGGCGAGGGCCGTGCGCCGTCGCTCGTGCTCCGCCGGGTCGTCGTCCGTCGACGCCGCGATCGTCACGCTGGCCGGTGACCACGCCATCGACAGGGCGATGACCATGGAGTAGACGTCCGCGGGCGTGGGCTCCGGGTCGATCAGGCCCGCGTGCTGCGCGTCGGCGATCCGGGCGAGCTTCACCGCCACGTCGTCGGCGGCGACCGCGAGCAGGTCGCCGGTCGGGACGCGCTCGAGGCGCGCCCACGTCGCGAGCAGCACGACCTCGGGCCGGTCGAGGTAGGCGTCGTAGAGGCGCACCGCGTAGCCGGGGAGGTCGGTGGCGTCGAGGGGAACGAGGCCGACGATCAACGACAGGTGCTCGACGAACACGGCGTCGAACAGGCCGTCCTTCGACGAGAACCAGGCGTAGATCTGCGCCTTGTTGGCCTGCGCGGACGCCGCGATCCGGTCGACGCGGGCGCCTGCGATCCCGTACCGCGCGAACTCGGCCGTCGCTGCGTCCAGCAGCCGTCGCCGCGTCGCCTGTCCATCGCCCACGGCCGAGAGAATAACCAGTTGGTTTGCATCGGGCACAGGTCCGACCTACGGTGGGCCACGAGTAACCAACCGGTTTGTTTGCGGAGGAACCATGCACGAGGTGACGGGATGGGCGGCGCACGCGCCGGGGGCGGCGCCGGCGCCGTGGACCTTCGAGCGCCGCGACCCGGGCGAGCGCGACGTCGTGGTGCGCGTGACGTACTGCGGGCTCTGCGCGACCGACCTGCACGCGATGCGCCACGGTGACCCCGCGGGCTTCCCGCTGGTCGCGGGGCACGAGATGGTCGGCGAGGTGACCGCCGTCGGGGCGGGCGTCACGGGGTTCGCCACCGGTGACGCGGTGGCCGTCGGCAACATCATCGGCTCCTGCGGGGTCTGCCGCGAGTGCCGCGCCGGGCGGGAGAACGACTGCCGGGAGTTCCCGACGCTGACCTACGGCGGCGTCGACCGGGTCTCCGGCGGCGTCACCCAGGGCGGGTTCTCGCGGGAGATCGTCGTGGACGAGCACTTCGTCCACGACTCCCCCGCCGGCCTCGACCCCGCCGGCGTCGCCCCGCTGCTCTGCGCGGGGGTCACCACGTGGTCGCCGCTGCGCCGGTTCGGCGCGGGGCCGGGCACGACCGTCGGCGTGGTCGGTGTCGGCGGCCTGGGTCACCTCGCGATCCGCTTCGCCCACGCCCTGGGCGCGGAGACGGTCGCCTTCACCTCCTCGGCGTCGAAGGCCGACGCCGCCCGGGGTCTCGGGGCCGACGACGTCGTCCTGACCTCGGACGGCAAGGAGATGGACGCGCAGCACCGGCGCTGCGACATCGTCCTCGACACCACCGGCGCGAGCCTCGACCTCGCCCCCTACCTCGCCGCGCTCGCGGTCGACGGCACCTTCGTCCTCGCCGGCATCCCGACCCGCCCGCTGACCATCGACCCGATGAGCCTCGTGGTCGGCGAGAAGCGGATCGCCGGCACGGGGAGCGCGGGCGTGCCCGACACGCGGGAGATGCTCGCGTTCTGCGGCGAGCACGGGATCACCGCCGACGTCGAGGTCGTGCCCGCCGAGCGGCTCGGCGAGGCGATGGACCGCCTCGCGCGCGGCGACGTCCGCTTCCGCTTCTCGGTGGACCTGGGCTGAGCGCCCGCCCGTCCGATGCGTCCACGACCCGGCCGGGGCACGGGTCCAGGATCGTCGCCATGACGACGCAGACCCGTTTCGTGGCGACGACGATCGCGCGGCCCTGGCGCGAGGTGTACGCGTACGCGTCCGACCCCCGTCACCTCGTCGACTGGGCCGCGGGCCTGGCGAAGGCGCAGGTGGAGCCCGTCCCCGACCGGCCCGGGACGTGGATCGCCGACTCGCCGATGGGGCGTGTCGAGGTGGAGTTCGCGCCGGAGAACGAGTTCGGCGTGCTCGACCACGTCGTGCGCCTGCCCGACGGGTTGGAGATGCCGAACCCGCTGCGGGTGGTCCCCCTCGGCGACGGCGCCGAGGTCGTCTTCCACGTGCGCCGGCGGGACGGGATGAGCGACGAGGAGTTCGCGGCGGACGCCGACCACGTCGCCCGCGACCTCGAGACGCTGCGGCGGATCCTCGAGAGGAGCCGGAGTCCTGCGCGCCGGTGAGTCCTCGCGCCGCGGACCCACGGACGTCACTTTCTCCGACTACGGTCCCGTCCCATGACCGACCGCGAGGTGGAGTCCGTCGCGTACCCCGGCCCCGGGTCGCGTCCCTTCCGCCGCGATCTCGACCCGATCGTCCCGCACGTCATCGTGCTGTTCGGCTGCACCGGTGACCTCGCCAAGCGCAAGCTCCTGCCGGGCCTGGCCTACCTCGCCGAGTCCGAGCTCGCCCCCGCGATCCGGATCGTCGGCACGGCGATGGAGGACATCGACACCGAGGCCTTCCGGGCTCTCGCGAAGGACGCGGTCCAGAACTACGGCATGCACCGGCTCGGGGACGAGGCCTGGGACGACTTCGCCGCGCGGCTGAGCTACGTCCCCCAGGGCGCGGGCCCCGAGGGTCTGACCTCGGCGGTGAAGGAGGCCCAGGCGCAGCTCGGCGACGACGCGCGGCTGCTGCACTACCTCTCGGTGCCCCCGCGGGCCGCCCAGGCGGTCGTGGAGATGCTGCGCGACGCCGACCTCACCTCCGGCGCCCGCGTGATCATGGAGAAGCCGTTCGGGCACGACTTCGAGAGCGCGGTGAAGCTCAACGACTTCGTCCACCGTGTCTTCGACGAGTCGCAGGTCTTCCGCATCGACCACTTCCTGGGCAAGGAGGCCGCACAGAACATCCTCGCGTTCCGCTTCGCCAACGGCCTGTTCGAGCCGATCTGGAACCGCAACTTCATCGACCACATCCAGATCGACATCCCCGAGGAGCTCGGGCTCGACACGCGGGCGAACTTCTACGAGGCCACGGGCGCCTTCAAGGACATGGTCGTCACCCACCTCATGCAGGTGATGGCGTTCGTGGCCATGGAGCCGCCGACGGCCCTCGAGCCCCGGTCGATCAGCGAGGAGAAGAACAAGGTCTTCCGCTCGATGCTCCCGATCCACCCCCACGACGTGGTGCGCGGGCAGTTCGGCGGCTACCGCGACCACCCCGACGTCGCGAACGACTCCGACACCGAGACGTTCATCGCGCTGAAGGTCGGGCTCGACAACTGGCGCTGGGCCGGCACGCCCTTCTACCTGCGCACCGGCAAGCGCCTGGCCGAGGGCCAGCGGATCATCTCGATCGCGTTCAAGGAGGCCCCGCGCACGATGTTCCCGCCGGGCTCCGGCGTCAGCACCCAGGGTCCGGACCACCTGACCTTCGACCTCGCGGACTCCTCCCGGGTCTCGCTGTCGTTCTACGGCAAGCGGCCCGGCCCGGGGATGCGGCTGCAGAAGCTCTCCATGCAGTTCTCCACCCAGGAGACGGGCGAGGCGTCCGACGTCCTCGAGGCCTACGAGCGCCTGATCCTCGACGCGATGCGCGGGGACCACACGCTGTTCACCACCTCCGAGGGCATCGAGTCGCTGTGGGAGCGCTCCATCCCCCTGCTCGCCGATCCCCCGCCGGTGAAGCCCTACCCCGTCGGTTCGTGGGGTCCGAACGCGATCCACCAGCTGATCGCGCCCAACGCCTGGCGCCTGCCGTTCGAGCGCGCGTGGCGGGAGAAGAAGTAGGACCCCTCAGCCCGTCGGGGGCGCCGGCGAACCCTTGAGAGCAAGGGTGACGACGGCGGCGATGGCCGAGGCCGAAGCGGCGATCGCCGAGATCGCGGTGGCGTTCCCGGACACGGTGGAGAACACGTGTGATCCCAGCCTGGCCCAGCTCTGACGCTTCACCAGCGCCTTGGCGTTCTGCCACTTGGGTGCCTTGAAGTGGCAGCCGCCCAGCAGGCCTCGACCGTTGTTGCGGCAGAACTCGCCACCGCGCGTCTCAGCGCAGCACGGCATCGGAGCCGCGAACAGCGAGAAGAGAAGGACGAGGACCGATCCGAGCGCCAGGGGCACGGGACCGACGTACGGTAATCGGTCACGTCATCGCTGCTGTGGGACAAGCAGGTGGATCTCGATCCCGCTTCGGTATCTGCCTCGTCGCGGTGGCGCAACAATAATGATCCGTAGCCGGTCGATACTTCTTCGTCGCCACCACATGAGCTAGCGACACGACAACGCTTCGGAAATCGAAGCATCTGCCGAGGTACGCCGACGCCCGGCGGCGCGGCGCGACTACTCAGACTCCGGTGCCGTGAGGGCCTCGTCGATCGTCCGGTGCACGGAGCTCGGGGGCGCCGAGGGGTCGGGCCGCCAGGTCGGCAGTTCGTCGGGACCTTCGGACGGCGCCACGCTGTCCGCGCGTACTCGTGGAGCCACCCAGGGATTGCGCAAGCGCGCGAGGCGCTGGCCGCCGTGGAACGGGGTCGGCTCGGTGACCACCTCGGCGTCCGCCGCCCGCGCCCGCACCACGACGTCGTCGACGTCGCGCACGTAGACCTGAAAGAGGGCGGGGGTGGACGCCCAGTGCGGCTTGGCGTCACACACCATGATCGTCGAGCCGCCCACCCGGATCTCGGCGTGGATCAGCAGGTCGTCGGCGTCGACCGTGTGGGCCGCGCGGGTCTCGCGGCCGTCGAGGACGTCGGTGACGAACCGGAGGAACGCCGGCGCACCACCCGGTCCGCGGACCACGACGAAGGGGTTCACCGTGCCGTAGCCGGGCGGGAGGGCGGCACCGTCGAGCACTGGGGTCATGACCGCAGGCTGGCGAAGGGGACGGACAGGAAAGGTCCGCCGCCTAGTCCGGGAGCATCGGCATCTCGATCCCCTGCTCACGACCGAGGAGCGTCGCCCGCGTGACCGCGGAGAGGCCGTAGCGCTCGCGGACGTCGTCGACGGCGACGTCCAGCGCGAGGGGCGCGGCGTCCCCGGCGAACGGCAGCTCGAGCTGGCGGGTGCCGGTGTCGTCGAGGTTGCCGACGGCCACGCCGAGCATCGACAGCCCGCGCTCGAACATCATCGGGGCCGCGGCCTCGGCGAGCAGGCGGACCGCGCCGAGGATCGCGTCGGTCTCGGCCGTCGGCGTGGCGAGGGTGTGCGAGCGGGTGGCGCGGCTGAAGTCGCCGAAGCGCAGCCGGAGCGTCACCGTGCGACCCGTGCGGCCGGCGCGACGCATCCGGCGGGTGACCCGGTCGACCAGGCCCATGAGCACCGCGTCGGTGCGCGAGGGCGAGACGGGCTCGCGACCGAGCGCCCGCTGCGCGCCGACCGAGCGCCGGCGGCGCCCGACCTGCACGCGGCGGGGGTCGCGTCCGTGGGCCAGGGCGTCGAGGTGCCGCCCGGCGGCCTTCCCGAGCAGCGACTCGAGACCCGGCCCGCCCATGGCCGCGAGGTCGCCGACGGTGGTGATGCCCTGGCCGCGCAGCTTGCGGCTGGTCACCTCGCCGACGCCCCAGAGCACCTCGACGGCCAGGGGGTGCAGGAACTCGAGCTCGCCGCCGACCGGGACGACGAGCAGCCCGTCGGGCTTGGCGACGCGGCTCGCGACCTTGGCCAGGAACTTCGTGCTCGCCACCCCGACGGTGATCGGCAGCCCGACGTCGTCGGCCACCTCCCGCCGCAGGCGTGCTGCGATCTCCGGCGGTGGTCCGGCGATACGTCGTAGCCCGCTGACGTCGAGGAACGCCTCGTCGATGGAGATGCCCTCCACCAGCGGCGTCACGGAGTGGAACACCGAGAAGACCGCCCGGCTCGCGCCGGTGTAGGCCTCCATGCGCGGAGGGACCACGACCGCGTCCGGGCACAGCGCCCGTGCCATCCGCCCGCCCATGGCCGTGCGCACCCCGCGGGCCTTGGCCTCGTAGCTGCAGGCGAGCACGACTCCCCCGCCGACGATCACCGGGCGCCCGCGCAGCGCGGGGTCGTCGCGCTGCTCCACCGAGGCGTAGAAGGCGTCGAGATCCGCGTGCAGGATCGTCGGCTCGCCGGACACGAACACACGTTCGCACGCCGTACCGACGGACGCGATCCCTCGGAAGCACTTGACGGAAACCTGTAGGTGGAGCTATAACTATCTGCGTCAGGAACAGCAGGTTTGCAGTGCGGCAACGGAAGGAGCTGACCGATCGTGCTGCTGAACTACGACCCCTTCGACCCGTTCCGTGCGCTCGAGCGCCTCGCCGGCTCGCCCCGGCAGCAGGCCGTCAGCGGTATGCCGATGGACGTCCACCGCGCCGGTGACCACTTCGTCGCCTCGTTCGACCTCCCCGGCGTCGACCCCGGCTCGATCGACGTGTCGGTCGAGGGCAACGCGCTGACCGTGACGGCCGCCCGTACCGCCCCGAGCGGCAACGGCGACTACCTCGTGGCCGAGCGGCCGCGTGGGCGCTACAGCCGCCAGCTCCTGCTCGGGCGCGACCTGGACACCGATCGCCTGCACGCGTCCTACACCGACGGCGTGCTGACGCTGACGATCCCGGTCATGGAGAAGGCCAAGCCGCGTCGCATCGAGATCGAGCACTCGGGGGCCACGACCAGCATCGAGAGTCAGGCCCACGAGCAGGAGGAGGCGCCCACCTCCTGATCATCGTCCGGACCGTCTCCCCAGCCGCGAGCACCCGTCGGGACCCCCGGCGGGTGTTCGCGCACGTCCGCGCCCGGCGGCCGGCGCACCCCGAGGAGGGCCACCATGGGCGTCGAACGCCTCGACGACCACGACTACCCCGCCCTGACGATCGGTCAGGCCGCCGACCTCATCGGCGTCGCGCCGGCGTTCCTGCGCAGCCTCGACGCCGCCGACCTGCTCCACCCCCACCGGTCGGACGGCGGGCAGCGGCGGTACTCACGGCGCCAGGTCGACTTCGCCGCGCGCGTGCGCGAGCTCGCCGACGACGGCCACACCATCGCCGGCGCGGCGTCGATCCTCACCCTGCAGGGCGACCTCGCCGACGCCCGGCGCGACCTGCAGGACGCCCGGGCGGAGCGCGACGAGGCCCGCGCCGAGCGCGACGAGGCCCGCGCGGACCTCGACCGGCTGCGCGACGCCCGGGCCTGATCAGTCCCGCAGCCGCAGGATGACCCGCTCACCGGGCGCCCGACCCAGGAGCTGCGCCACGCGCCCGACGAGCCCGAGCACCGACACCAGACGCCACTGGACGCCGTACTTCGCCGCGAGCGCCCGGCGCGGGCCCGCCTGCCCGTCGGGATCGTCGACGACCTCCGCCCGCCCGTCGACGCTCGGGGCGTCCGGCGCGACGTTGCCCCGCCGGTCGCACGGCCGCAGGACGACGCGGGGGTCGCGGCGCACCCGCTTGACCTTCCCGCTGGCCCCGCCCGTGATGACGACGAGGACACTGGCGTCGTCGACGTCCCGGGCCACCCACACCGGCGTCGACACGGCGTCACCATTGCGGCGGTAGGTCGTCAGGGAGACGAAGGGCTCGTCGCCGAGGGCGGAGAGGTCCGTGGGCGCGCTCACCGATCCACTCCAGCACGGAGGACGTGGCACCGCGCGACAGGGGGAAGGAGTCCCGTGGCCAGGAGCACCACCGCACGGCCGGCCGACCTCGTCCTCGAGGGCGGCGGGGTGAAGGGCATCGGGCTCGCCGGGGCGGTCGCGGCGATGACCGACCGCGGCTGGGCGCCGCACCGCATCTCCGGCACCTCGGCGGGCGCGCTCGTCGGCGCGATGGTGGCCGCCGGCGCCCGCGGCGAGCAGCTGCGCGAGATCACCGCCCGGCTGAACTTCCGCGAGGTGGCCGACCCCAGCGGCCTCGGGCGCGTGCCGCTCGTGGGCCCGGCGTTGGCGTTCCTCGGCGGCCAGGGCCTCTACCAGGGCGAATGGCTGCACTCCTGGGTGGAGGAGGAGCTCGCCGCGCTCGGCGTCCGCACGTTCGGCGACCTGCGCATCGACGACCCGGCGCTGCCGCGGTCGCAGCGCTACCGCCTGGTGGTGACGTGCTCGGACCTCACCCTCGGCCAGCTCGTACGCCTGCCCTGGGACTACCGCTCGGTGTACGGGCTGGACCCCGACCGACAGTCGGTGGCCGACGCGGTCCGGGCGTCGATGGCCATCCCGTTCCTGTTCAAGCCCACGACCCTGACGAACCCGCGCACGGACGTCACGTCCACGCTGGTCGACGGGGGCCTGCTCTCGAACTTCCCCATCGACTCGCTGGACCGCACCGACGGGCGCGAGCCCGCGTTCCCGACCTTCGGCGTCACGATCACCACCGCCCCCAAGCCGGGCATCGGCGACCGGGTCGCCCTGTTCCACTCGCGCTGGTTCGACATCCCCCAGCCTGCGCCGCTGCGCCTGCTCGAGCAGCTGATCACCACGATGCTGCTGGGCCGCGACCAGGCCGTGCTCAACCAGCCGTGGGTCGCCGCGCGCACCATCCACATCGACGCCGGCGCGGTGGGGCTCCTCGACTTCGGGATCAGCCCCGAGCGCGCCCGCGCGCTGTACGACACGGGCTACGCCCAGGCCGCGGAGTTCCTCGAGCAGTTCGACTGGCGCGCCTACAAGCGCCGCTTCCGCCGCGACGCGCACGCCGCGGTAAGTGGCGCAGGCTGAGCCGCTGCTCGCCGACGTGGTGGCCCATGCCGGGCGTCCTGCCCACAGGGCAGGATGACGGGCCATGAGCTTCACGCACGTCGTCACCTTCTCCTGGACCGGCGACGCGGCCGAGGACCCCGCGGTCGTCGACGGCATCGCCGACGCCCTGCGGCGGTTCATCGCCGACGCCGACCTGCCGGGGCTGCGGTCGTGGAGCTGCGGGCGCGACGCCGGGATCGCCACGGGCAACGCCGACTTCGCCGTCGTCGGGGTGTTCGACGACGTCGACGCCTTCGCCGTCTACCGCGACCACCCCGAGCACCGGCGGATCATCACCGAACAGATCGCGCACAGGGTGGGCCAGCGCACGGCGGTCCAGTTCGCCGGGTAGGCCGACCCCGGAGCAGGATCGGGGGATGACGGGCTTCGAGCTCGGGACCGACGGCCCCGGCACCATCCTCACGGCGGTCGACGGCTCCATCACCTCGCTGCGCGCCGGCGCCTACGCCGCCGGCCTGGCCCGCCGGCAGCACGCGCACCTGCTGGTGGTGACGGTGGCGACCACGCCGGCGATGGCGGCGATGGCCCCCGGCGCGCTGGCCGTGCTCAGCGAGACCGCGCAGGACCTCGCCACGGACGTCCAGGCCCAGGCACGCGAGTACCTCGAGGACCTCTCGCTCACCGGGGAGCTCGTGCGGGTCGCGGGCGACCCGTACACCGAGATCGTGCGCCTGGCCGACGAGCGCCGGGTCGACGCCGTGGTGGTCGGTGCGTCGGCGAAGGCCGGGCACCGGATCGTCGGGTCGCTGGCGGGGCGCCTGGTGCGGGCCGGGAAGTGGCCGGTCACCGTCGTTCCCTAGCCGTTCGGCGCTGAATCACCCATCTGTACCAGTGATGCCGACGACACTTCACCTACAGTCATTCTGGTCGCTGCTCCAGCCCTGCCCTCGAGGTCGCCGTGACCACGCATCTCACGCCCGCCAGCCCGACTCACCTCGCCCCGTCCTACGCGACGCCGGCCTGGTTGCTCCGAGGGCTGACCAACGAGCCCGGGGTGCTGAGCCTCTACGCCGGTCGGCTGCGGCTGGTGACGGGCGAGGGCGTCGTGTTCGACGCCCCCCTCGGCGCCGTCGAGCGGCTGGCGTTCCCCTGGTACGAGGGCGCAGCCGGCCTGCGCGTCACCGTGGGCGGGCGCCGGCACCGCGTGTCGCTGCACCGCCCGCGCGGCTCCGCGCTGCCGCCGGCCCGGCTGATGGGCCAGGACGTCGAGCCGGTGATCGGGGCGGGACGCGCCGACGCCGACCGCGGCATCACCGTGCACTCGGTGCTGCAGGGACGCGGCGCCGGGCGGGTCTGGCGCACGCTGCTCCAGGGCTGAACCCGCCCCACGGCATGGTTCAGCTCATGTGGGGCTGACCGTTCGAGGCGCCCAGCCCGCCGTCGACGGGGATGTGCGCGCCGTTGACGAAGCGCGCGTCCTGGCTCGCGAGGAACGCGATCACGTCGGCGACCTCGGCGGGCTCGGCCGGGCGACCGATCGGGATGCGGGCGCGGAAGGCGGCCATGTTCTCGTCGTCGTCCCGGATGCCCTGGCTCATCTCGGTGGCGGTCAGGCTCGGGTGCACCGCGTTGACGCGGATGCCCTCCTGCCCGTGGTCGAGCGCCATGGCGTTGGTCAGGTTCGTGACCGCGCCCTTGGCGGCGTTGTAGGCGGCCATCCCCCAGTCGCCGGCCAGCCCGGACACCGAGCCGACGTTGACGATGCTCCCGCCGACCGCGCGCAGGTGGGGCAGGACGGCCTTCGAGGCGTGGAAGACGCCCTCGACGTCGATCGCCATGACCTCGCGGAACGTCTCCGCGTCGAGGTCCTCGACGGTGCCGGGGCGGGCGATCGCGGCGTTGTTGACCAGGGTGTCGACGCGGCCGTACTCGCGGGCCACGTCGTCGATCAGCGCGGTGACCGCGGCGCCGTCGGAGGTGTCCGCGGCGCGCGCCACGAGCGTCGCGCCCTGCGGGGCGTCCGCGACGACCTCGTCGAGCTTCTCCTGCGTGCGCCCGGCGATCACCACCGTGGCGCCCTCGGCGCCGAAGCGGTGCGCGGTGGCGGCGCCGATGCCGGAGCCGCCGCCGGTGACGACGACGACCTTGCCCGTGAAGCGGCCCTCGGCCACGAGTCCTCCTGGAACGGTTGAACGCTGGACGAGGCCCGGTTACCCGGTCGTCCGGGCGTGACCCGTGGTGTCGAGAGGCTCACGTCGAGTGGCGGGTCAGACATACCTAGGTCACGCTGACCTATGTGTGGGTGGACGTGCTGTTGCTGAGCCAGCTCGCCCGCCGCCCGTCGCACGGCTACGAGCTGCGCCGGCGGGTGGAGGCGGCGACGGGGATCAAGCTGCACAACAACTCGCTCTATCCGGCGCTCAAGCGTTTCGGGGAGGCGGGCGCGGTGACGCGCACGCTCGAACCCCAGGACGGCCGCCCCGCCCGGCACGTCTACACGCTCACCGACGTCGGCCGTGAGCTCCTGCACGACCAGCTGGCCGACCTGCCCGACGAGCTCGCCGGCGACGAGGCGGAGTTCCTCGCGCGCCTGGCCGGCTTCGGCCGCCTGACCCCGTCCGAGCGCCGCGGCGTGCTCGCGGCCCGCAGCCGGGTGCTCGCCGAGCGCCGCACGCGGCTCGCGGGGCTGGCCGAGGCGACGGCACCGACCGACGCCACCTCCGGCGGGAGCGACCCCTGGGCCGCTCTCGTGCTCGACGAGGTCCTGCGCCGCATCCGCGAGGAGCAGGGCTGGCTGGACCGCCTCACCCACCGGGCCGACGACCCCACCGAGGAGATGCCGTGACCACTGCGTCCACGCACGAGCCGACCATCACCACCTCGACCGGGCACGACGACGATGCCGCCCTGCCACAGCTCCCCTTCGCCCGCGAGGGCGTCCTGCGCATCTCCCCGCTCTACGAGCGCCTGCGCGCGGCCGGTCCGGTGACGCGGGTGCGCACGCCCGCGGGCGACGTCGTGTGGCTGGTGTCGCGGTACGAGGAGGCGCGGACCCTCTTCGCCGACAAGCGCCTCGGGCGCTCCCACCCGAAGCCGGAGGAGGCCGCGCGGGTCTCCGACGCCGGCGTCATGGCCGGGCCCAGCGGCGACCACGAGCACGAGGACGCCGACCACAGCTCGATGCGCCGGCTGCTCACGCCGGCCTTCTCCGCCAAGCGCATGCGGCGCCTGCACGACCGGGTTGCCGAGCTCGCCGAGGGTCTCGTCGACGACCTCGTCGCCGCGCACGAGGCCGGCACCGACCCCGTCGACCTGCACGCCGGGTTCTCCGTCCCGCTCCCGATCTTCGTGATCTGCGAGCTGCTGGGCGTGCCGGTCGAGGACCGCGTCTACTTCAAGGACCTCTCCGAGCGCATGGCGACGCTGACCGGCGACGACCCGGCCGTGGCGCGCGCCGAGTTCGAGCGCTACACCGCCCGGCTGGCCGAGGCGAAGCGCGCCGAGCCCGGCGAGGACGTCATCTCCGACCTCGTCGCCGCGCAGGCGCACGACCCGCGGCTCACCGACGCGCGCCTGGCGGAGCTGACCGTCGGGCTGCTCTTCGCCGGGCACGAGACGACGGTCAACCGGCTCTCACTCGGCGTGGTGCTGCTGCTGGTGAACCCCGAGGTCCGGGACCGGCTCGTCGCCGACCCCGAGGGATCGGTCGACGCGGTCGTCGAGGAGGTCCTGCGGCTCGCCGAACCGGGCGGGATGGGGCTGCTGCGCTACGCGCACGAGGACGTCACGGTCGGCGAGGGCGACGAGGAGGTCACCATCGCGACCGGCGACGGAGTCGTCATCGTCACCAGCGCCGCCAACCGCGACGAGAGCGCCTTCGACGCCGCCGGCGCGTTCGATCCGGACCGGAGCCCGAACCCGCACCTGTCGTTCGGGCACGGGCCGCACTTCTGCATCGGCGCGAGCCTCGCGCGCACCGAGCTGCGCGTGGGCCTCGCGACGATCTTCACCCGGCTGCCCGAGCTGCGCCTCGCCGTCGAGCCCGACGCCCTCACCCTGCACACCGAGCGCCTCACCGGCGGGCTCGAGGAGCTGCCCGTCACCTGGTGACGTGCCCTGCGCGTCAGCGCACCCCTACAGCTCCGCGCGACGGCTCACGAGGGTCTCGGCGACGTCGCGGAGCTTGACGTTGAGGTCCTGCGACGTCCGGCGCAGCACGTCGAACGCCTCGTCGGAATCCAGACCGCGGCGCTCCATGAGCACGCCCTTGGCCTGGCCGATGACGTCGCGGCTCCTCAGGGCCTCCTGGAGCTGGGACTCGCGCAGCTCGTGGGCCGTGCGGGCCTGCACCGCGGAGATCGCCGTCGCGGCGTGGGCCGCGAGGACGAGGGCCACGTCGCGGTCGGCGGCGTCGAGGCCGCCGGGCGACCAGGAGTAGAAGTTCAGGGCGCCGAAGCGCGGGGGCGCTCCCCCGGGGAACATGCCGGTGGAGAGCACCGCGTGGAGGCCGAGCTCGCCCGCGGCCCGCTCCGCGAACGCGGGCCACGACGGGTCGCCGCCGCTGAGGTACCCCGTGGCCGCGCCGACCCCGGAGCTGAGCATCGCCGTGTGGCTGGGCCCCTCGCCGGCCTCGTCCTGCAGCCCGTCGGCCTTCTGCGCCGCCGGGTGGCTGAACGCGACGGTGTCCAGCCGGCCGTCGGGCCCGCGCAGGACGGCCGAGACGACGTCGGCACCCGGCACGATCGACTGCGCGGCGTCGATCACGCGCTCGACGACACCCACCACCCCGGCCTCGCGATCGACGGCGAACAGCGCGTCGGCGAGGCCGACGAACGCCGTCGCCAGACCACCGTCGATCTCGCCGGAGTCCGACGGGCTGTCGATGGTCATCGCGCACCTTCACGGGAGAGCAGCGTGGACGGGGGTTCTGCGGCAGTATCCGCGACCCCGGGCCGCGCGCAACGTCCAGGCCCCACGCGTGGGCCGGCCCGTGGGCACCGTCACGGGCCGGTGCTCACCGACTCACCGGGCGATGAGCTGTCCCAGGCGCTTGGTGAGCTTCACGTTCTCCCGGTAGTCGACCGGCACGACGATCACCGACGGCTTGTCGCGACGGTCGAACGCCTCCTTGAGCGCCGGGCGGAACTCGTCGGCCGAACCGATGCGCCGGGCGTGGCACCCGAGGCCCTCCGAGATCGTGACCAGGTCGGGGGTCGTGAACTCGGTGCCGAAGTGGTGGCCGAATTCGACCTCCTGCTTCCAGGAGATCAGCCCGTAGTCGTTGTCCTCCCACACCACGTTCACCGGGGCGACCCCCAGGCGCGTGGCGGTCGCGAGCTCCGCCATGTTCATCATGAAGCCGCCGTCGCCCGACAGCGCGACCACCCGGCGGTCCGGTGCGACCAGCGCCGCCGACACCCCGCCGGGCACCGCGATCCCCATCGAACAGAAGCCGTTGGAGATGATGCAGGAGTTGGGTGTGTACGTCGGGTAGTGCCGCGCCACCCACATCTTGTGGGCGCCGACGTCACTGATCAGGATGTCCTCGTCGTCCATCTCGGAGCGCAGGTCCGCGAGGATGCGCTGCGGCTTCATCGGGAAGGCGCCGCTCTCGGACTCGGCGCGGGCCCCCGCCTCGGTGATCTCCTCGGTGAGCGACTGGCGCACCCGGCGGTGCAGGTCGATGTCCGGGTAGTGGTGCTTCTCGGTGAGGCCCTCGTTGATGGCCCAGAGCGTGGCGGCGACGTCGCCGACGATCTCCACCGTGGGGCGGTAGGCGTCGTCGACCTCGGCGGGGTCGAAGTCGATGTGCAGCAGCCGCTTCGTGCGCCCGATGTTCCAGCGGGCGGGCGGCCACTCGACCATGTCGTAGCCGACGGCGATGACGAGGTCGGCGGCCTCGAACACCTCGGTGACGTAGTCGCGCGACCCGAGCCCGACGGCGTAGAGGCTGCGCTCGTGGCGGTCGGACAGCGCGCCCTTGCCCATGAAGGTCATGCCGGCGTAGATGCCGGTGGACTCGACGAAGCGCTGCAGCTGGCGGCTCACGCGGGTGCGCACGCAGCCCTGGCCGACGAGCAGCACGGGGCGCTCGGCGCGGGCGATGAGGTCGAGGGCGGCCTGGATGCTCTTCTCGTCCGGCACCGGGCGGCGGACCTTCTCCGGCGGCACGATCGGGGCGGAGCCCTCGATCTCGTGCTTGGCGATGTCCTCGGGCAGCTCCACGTGTGTGGCGCCGGGCTTCTCGGCCACCGCCAGCTTGAACGCCTTGCGGATGACCTCGGGGATCGTCGACTCGTCGCGCAGCGACGTCGTCCACTTCGTGATCGGCGTGAACATGTTGACCACGTTCATGGCCTGGTGCGACTCCTTGTGCAGGCGCGTCGTCGCGCCCTGCCCGGTGATCGCCACGACCGGGGAGTTGTCCATGTTCGCGTTGGCGACGCCGGTGACCAGGTTCGACGCGCCCGGCCCGAGCGTCGACAGGCACACGCCGGGACGGCCGGTCAGACGGCCGTAGACGTCGGCCATGAACGCCGCACCGGCCTCGTGGTGCGTCGGCACGAACCGCACCGAGGATTCGCGCATCGACATGAGGAGATCGGCGTTCTCCTCACCGGGAACCCCGAAGACGTACTCGACGCCCTCGGCCTCGAGACAACGCATGAACAGATCGCTGGCCCTCATGGATTCGGTCCCACTCCCCGGTGTCTCGGCGCACATCGGACCGTGGTCAAGTGCCCGCAGGGCGCGATCGGCACACTCATCCGGGCGCTCGGGGCAGTTCGGACGGCCTGACGACGCCGCGGGTGGCGGTCGTGCCGGTGCCGGCTGAGCCCGAGGAGCCGGCCCCGGTGGACGCCGGCTCCGCACGGGTGCGCGTGCTGGTGCCCGTCCCGGCGCCGGTGTTGGACGCGTCGGTGCCGCCGTCGGCGTCCCCGGCCTGCGCGCCGCCCTGCCCGGACCCGCCGGCCGTCTCGGCGCCCGTCTCGGCGCCGGCGAGGCCCGACACCGACTCGAGCGTCTCGCCGATCTTGAGATCGTTCAGGAAGATCGTCGCCGGCTCGGCGGGCCCGCCGGTGTGGCGGTAGATGCCGGTCTTCAGGTAGTCGAACGAGTCGATCATCGTGCCGCGCGGCGGCCGGAAGTCCTGCAGCACCTGCCGGCCCCCGCGGTACACCGACACCGAGCCGCCGCCCTCCTCGAACCGGATGTCCAGCTGGACGTCGAGGTTGCGGCCCGCCTGCACCGGCCCGAGGTCGCGGACGCGATCGCCGACGTTGGCGAGCCACAGGTTGCCGTCGACGATCTCCAGCGCGACCGGCGGCGAGGTGTTCGTGCCGCCGTCGTGGAGCTGCCAGATGACCTGCCAGTCCGAGGTGTCGACCGGGAAGTCGGCCGGCAGGAAGGCGCTGTAGCCGAAGAACAGGTGCTCTCCGGCCCGGATGTCCTGGGCCTCCTCGGGACGGACCTCCGAGCGCTTGGCGCCCCCGGGCACCTCGAGCTTGACCACCTGCCGACCCGGCACGTTGGGGCTCTCGACCTCCTCCGGATCCAGCCCGCCACCCTCGACGTTGCCTCCGTTGGAGTCCTGGAAGCCCGCCAGGCCCGAGGTCAGCGACCACAGGGCGTCGGTGGCCTCGCCCGCGCTGCCGCCCCGCGACCCGCCGACCTGTCCGGAGCTGCCGGCCTCGTCGGCCGCGTCGGAGGGCGTGGGGCGGGTGGTCGTGGTCTCGGCGCCCGCACCCCCGGAACCCGAAACATCGGCACCAGACGCTTCGGAATCCGAAGCATCCCCGCCGGCGTCCTCACCACCCGAGCCCGTCGCGTCGGAGCCCGGTGCGCTTCCGGTGCTGCCCGTGCCGGTGCTGCCCGTCCCGCGGCCGCGCCCCGTGGTCGGCGGCTCGTCCGGTGGTGTCGTGGACCGGGGCGCCGCGCTGCTGTCTGCCGATCCGGTGCTCGATCCCGTCCCCGTGCCGCCGGTGCGGGGCGCCGTGGTGGGGGTCGGACCGCGCGAGCCCGTCGGCGTGGAGCCCGAGCCGGTGCCGGTGCCACCCGAGCTGCCGGTGCCCGGGGGCGTCGTGGCCGTCGCCCCGCCCGCGCCCGTGCCCGTGCCCGTGCCCGTGCCCGTGGCCGGCGGGGTGGTGGGCGTCGCGGCGCCCGAGCCGGTGCCGGTGCTCCTCCCGGGAGCCGTGGTGCCCGTGGACTCGGCCGCGCCGGCACCGGTGTCGTAGCCCGGGTCGGTGCCCGCCCCGGGCGCCGTGGTCCTCGGCGCCCCGGTCCCCGCGCCCGTGCCGGGAGCCGTGGTGCCCGTCGGCTCGGTCGCGCCGGCACCGGTGTCGTAGCCCGGGTCGGTGCCGGTGCTCGGGACCGTCGACCCCGTCGGCGCGGCCGAGCCGGTGCCCGCCCCGCCGGTGCCAGCGGGGGCGGCGGACCCGTCGCCGTCGTCGTCCCCGCCCGCGGGCGCCTGGCCGGTCGGGGCAGCACCGCCGGGCGTCGTCGTCCCCGGCGCCGTCGTGCCCGGCGCCGTGGTGCCGGCGGACGGAGCACCCGTGGCGGTGCCGGACGGCTGCCCGCCCGCGGGAGCCGTGCCGGGGGCCGGTAGCGAGGTGATGAGCCGGCCCAGCGACTCCGACGCCCAGGCCGTCGCCGGGGTGTCGGGAGCGACGGTCAGCTGCGGGTAGTCGATGTGCGCCGGGGCGGCGACGGCCTGCTCCAGCGGCGGCGGGGTGGCGCCCGCCGGAGTGGCGCAGACCGGGTCCTGGGGCGCACAGACCTCGATGGTGCGCGCGGCCAGCGCACCGAACCCGCCCTCGCGGGCCGCCAGCACGCCCTGTCCGGTGACGCCGGCGGGAACGGTGCGGACCCCGGCGCTGCGGGCGGGATCGCCGAACAGCCCGACGGCGAGGACCCGGTCGGCGGGGACACGCGGGTCCTGACCGGCCCCGATGCGGGCGGCGACGTCGCCGGCGACGTGGGCGCCCTGGGAGTAGCCGAACAGCATGGCGCGGCTGCCCGGGCACGCGGCGAGCTGCGCGGCCACCTGGTCGGTGAGGGTGCTGACCGCCTGCTGCTCGCTCGCCTCGTACGACGCGCCGACCTCCGGCCCGGCGACGGCGACCACGGCGAGCCGCTCCCCCACCTGCTGCACGAGCGGGTCGGTGACCGCCGCGAGCGTCTCGCCGCCCGCGGCGCCGCTGCCGTTCACGGCGAACAGCGTGACGTCCCGGCACTCGGCGGGCGCCGCACTGGGGGCAGCCAGGGTGACGACGCCCGTCCCGAACGCGCCGACCAGCAGCGTCGCGGCCAGCGTCCCCGCCACGGCGAGGACGCCCACGGGGCGCCGTCGCGGCCGGTCGGCCACCCCCGCGAGCACCGGCGCCCTCCGACGAGACCTCCGGCCGACGCCGTCCCACGCCCCACCGGTGCCGGGCACCGGCGTCGCGCGGGGCGCCCGCGCGTCGTCGACGGCGCCATCGGGGTGCACGACCAGCGGCCACGCGCTCCACCGCCCGGCCATCTCGACGCGGACGGGCCGCCCGAGGTGGGCCGCACGGCGAGCGGCGACCGCGAGCCCGGCGCGGTGCGGGTCGGCGCCGCGACCCACGGGCACGACCACGTCGTCGACGAGCAGCGGCACGCCACCCGGCGTGCGGTCGACCCGCAGCCGCACCACCGGCGCGGCGGGCACGGCGCGGCCGAACCGGTCGACGAGCTCGCCTCCGCCGCGCACCGACCGCATTCACGCCCCTCCAGCCCGGCGGGACCCGGCCGGGGCCGGGACGGGGGCGGGACCGGTCACACGGCGCCGGATCGCCCTCGCGCGGTCAGCATCGGCGAGCGCGCCGGCGCGTGGGTGCGGTTCCGGACAAGTCGCCGAAGTCTTCCCGAGTGCAAAGGCGCGGCTACCCCAGCGCGTCCCGCAGGAAGGCGACCTGCAGCAGGAGCAGGTTCTCGGCGACGACCTCCTGGGGCGTCATGTGCGTGACACCCGACAGCGGCAGCACGGTGTGCGGATGCCCCGCGGCGAGCAGGGCGGAGGAGAGCCGGAGGGTGTGCGCGGCGACGACGTTGTCGTCCGCGAGCCCGTGGACGAGCATGATCGGCCGAGCCGGAGCCGTCGTCCCGGGGTCGTGGAGGATCGAGGAGCGCTCGTAGGCGTCCGGGCGCATGTCCGGGTGGTCGAGATAGCGCTCGGTGTAGTGGGTGTCGTAGAGGCGCCAGTCGGTCACGGGCGCGCCCGCGACCGCCGCGTGGAAGACGTCGGGCCTGCGGAGCACCGCGAGGGCGGCGAGGTACCCACCGAAGGACCAGCCGCGGATCGCGACACGGTCCAGGTCGAGGTCGCCGACCTGCTCGGCCGCCGCGTGCAGCGCCGCGACCTGGTCCTCGAGCACCGGGGTCGCGAGGTCGCCGAACACCGCCCGCTCGTAGCCGGGCCCCCGCCCGGGGGTCCCGCGGCCGTCGGCGACGACGACGGCGAAGCCCTGGTCGGCGAACCACTGGCTGGTGAGGAACGCCCCGCGCGACGCGAGGACCCGCTGGGAGTGCGGCCCGCCGTAGGGGTCGACCAGCACCGGGAGCCGGCGGGAGCCCGCCACGTGGTCGTGCGGAAGCAGCACGGCCACCGACGGACCACCGGGGTCCGTCGCGACCCGCCGCACCTGCGGGACGAGCCCCGGCGACTGCGCGTGCGACACCACCCCGACCGAGCTGCCGTCGGCCCGCAGGACCGTGGTGCGGGTGCCGTCGGAGTCGAGGTCGGCGCCGGCGAGCACGGTGACCCCGCCCGCGCGGCGTCCCGACCACACGCCGTACTGCGGCCCCAGCCGCACGGCCCCGTCCGCCCGCGACCACGTCCACACCGTCACGTCCTCGGGCCGCTCGGAGGCGGTGAACAGCACGGTGTCGCCGTCGACGTCCGCGACACCCCGCACCTGCAGCCCGGCCGGCGTGACGGGCACGCCGTCGACCACCAGGCGGCGCGTGTCGTCCCGGTCGGCGCAGCGGACGAGGGCGCCGTCGGAGAGGTGCGTGGGGACGCCGCCCACGAGGTCGACCCAGACGTCGTCGGTCTGCTCCACGGCCACCGTCGTCTCGCCCGTGTCCGGGTCGACGCGGCGGACGTCGACGCGGCGCTGGTCGCGCGTGGAGACGGTGACGAGCATGTCGTGCACGCTCCACGCCACGTCGGCGAGATACGCGGTGTCCGCCCCGAGGTCGACGGCGGTACGGGTGCCGTCGAGGTCGACGAGGACGAGGTCGACGACGGCGTTGGCGGTGCCGGCCGCGGGGTAGGGCATCTCCGTCGGGCGGCGGTCGGGGTGCGCCGGGTCGGCGATCCACCACCGGCTCACCGGCCCGTCGTCGACGCGGGCGACGGCGAGCTGCGAGCCGTCGGGCGACCACCAGTACCCGCGGTAGCGGTTCATCTCCTCGGCGGCGATGAACTCCGCGAGCCCCCAGCTCACCCCGGGGCCGTCGCCGTCCTCGGGGCCGGCCAGGGCGTGGGTCGTGCCGGTCGCGCGTTCGTGGACGTACAGCGTGCCGGCGCGCACGGCCGCGACGCGGGCGCCCGTCGGGTCGGGCCGCGGGTCGATCACGGGCCCGTCCACCGGCAGCGGCTCCGGGCTCGCTCCGGGCACCAGGTCGACGGTGAACGCCCGGCCGGACACCACGAAGACCGCCAGGCTGCCCGCGGCGTCGAGGGCGTACTCGACGATCCCGCCCGACTGCTCGCGAACCCGCTCGCGGCGGGCGCGCTCCTCCGGCGGCAGGTCCTCCTCGCCGGGGACGTCGAGATCGCGCGGGTCGACGAGCAGGTGCTCCTGCCCGGAGGGGACGTCGAGCAGCCACAGGCACGTCACGGGGTCGTCGCCGGCGCGGCTGCGCAGCAGCACCACGCGGCGTCCGTCGGGCGAGACCGTGGGCCGGCGGGGGGCGCCGAGGGTGAACCGGCGCGTGGCGGCCTGGCGGCGCGGGAAGCTGGCCGTGGGATCGGAGGCGGCGGGGTCGACGGTCACGGGGCCGAGTCTGCCTGCTGCCACCCCCTCGACGCCCGAACCCGGTCGCCCCCTCCCGTTAGGCTCGGCCCGTGGTGGAGACGCAGCGGCGCAAGATCGCCCTGACCGGGATCAAGCCCAGCGGCGAGCCGCACCTGGGCAACTACGTGGGGGCGATCCGGCCGGCGCTGGAGCTCGCCCGCACGGCCGACTTCGACTCGCGGTACTTCATCGCCGACCACCACGCGCTCACGGGTACGCCCGCGGCCGGCGACATCGCCGCGTGGACCCGCTCGGTGGCCGCGACCTGGATCGCGGCGGGCCTCGATCCCGAGCGCACCGTCTTCTACAAGCAGTCCGACGTGCCGGAGACCTTCGAGCTGACCTGGATCCTGTCCTGCGTCACCGGCAAGGGCCTGATGAACCGCGCGCACGCCTACAAGGCGGCCCGCGACCGCAACGTCGAGGCCGGCGAGGACCCGGACGCCGGGATCAACCTCGGCCTCTTCGACTACCCGGTGCTCATGGCCGCGGACATCCTGATCATGGAGTCCGACCTGGTGCCCGTCGGTCGCGACCAGCTCCAGCACGTCGAGATCGCCGCCGACGTCGCGGGCAGCTTCAACCACCGCTACGGCCAGGGCTTCCGGTTGCGCATCCCCGAGGCGGTGGTGCCGCCGGAGACGACGGGCCACACGCTGCCCGGTCTCGACGGCCGCAAGATGAGCAAGTCCTACGACAACTACATCCCGCTCTTCCTACCCGCGCCGAAGCTCAAGAAGATGGTCCGCCGCATCCCGACCGACTCCACGCCGGTCGAGGCGCCGAAGGACCCGGACTCGTCGGCGGTGTTCCAGATCCTCGCCCAGTTCGCCGAGCCCGACGTCGTGGCCGACACCCGCAAGCGGCTCGAGGCCGGCGGCGTGGGCTGGGGTGACCTGAAGAACCAGCTCGCCGACGTGCTCGAGGCGCAGCTCGGCCCGCTGCGGGCGCGGTACGAGGAGCTCGTCGCGCCGGACAGCGAGCTCGACGCGATCCTGGCCCGCGGCGCCGAGGTGGCCCGCGAGCAGGCGTCGCGCGTGCTGCGGGGCGTGCGGCGCGCCGTCGGCGTGGAGGTCTGAGCCCGGCTCGGCCGGACCCGACGCGTCAGCCGATGGTGGTGCGCTCGGCGATCCCGGCCGACTCGCGGCGCGGTGCCGGCAGACCGGCGACCAGCCCGTCCCAGCCGCCGCGACGGCCCATCTCGTCGGGCGTCTCCGGGACCTCGGGGACCTCGCCCAGCCAGAGACGCAGCGGTCCCGTGTCGAGCGGACGCAGCGCGCCGTCGGGGTCGGTGGCCTCCGCGCGCCGGCGCAGCCAGGTGCCGAGCGCGACCGCCGTGACGATCGACGCGACGCACCAGCCGGTCACCACGATCGCGACCCACATGAGGACCGGCACGAGCACCTCCGACGTCACAGGGAGCGCGGTGACCGAGCGTGCTCGGGGGACCACCGCGTGCGTTGCGCTGAGGATGACATCTCACGTGGACCGGCGGGTAGGTTCTCACTCGATCGGACGTCCGGACACCAACCGTTGGGCGACCCTGAAGGACCGTTTGCGGCATCCGCGACCGTTGAGCGTCGAGTAGAGACCTTTCGGCGCGTCAGCGGGACCGACGACCAACGGTGAGAGTCATCCGGCTTCGAGAGCAGCAGCGATACTCCGAGCGACGGCAGCTGACTCGTCCGGAGAGGCGTAGGGGTGGCGCGGCCCGAGGAAGAAGCGCAGCCCGTCCTTGGGCCGGCGGGGGATCACGTGCAGGTGCAGGTGCGGCACCGACTGGCTGATCACGTTGTTGATCAGCACGAGCGATCCGGGCGCGTCCATGGCGCCCTCCACCGCCCGCTCGAGGCGCTGGGCGAGCGTGAAGAACGCCGGGAGCTCGGCGGGGGGCAGGTCGGCGAGCGTGGTGACGTGCGTCCGCGGGACGAGCAGGACGTGACCCGGGAAGACCGGCTTGGTGTCCAGGAACGCCACCGTCGTGGGGCCGGAGTGGACGACGTCGGCCGGCGCGTCGCCGGCGACGACCGCACAGAAGGCGCAGGGCTTGCTCACGGGTCGCAGCGTGTCAGGGTCACCGGATGGATCGACGCACCCGGGGCGTTGGGACGACCATGGAATCGGACATGGACCCGGCCGTGGACTCCCCGACCCTCCTCGTGATCGGCCACGAGACGGACACCGACACCGTGCCCGTGCTGGCCGGGACCCTGACCACCTGGGCGACGGACCGCGGCGTCACCGTCGTACCCGTCGTCGCCGGGCAGTCGCTGCCCGATCCCGCCGACGTGGACGCGATCGCCGTCCTCGGCTCGGCGCAGGGCGCGTGGGACGACGACGTGCCGTGGCTCGCCCCCGAGATCGAGCACCTCCGGGCGGCGATCGCCGCCCACACGCCGGTGCTCGGCATCTGCTTCGGCGGCCAGCTGCTCGCGCGCGTGCTCGGCGGCCGGGCCGAGCCCGCCTCGGGACGCCGCGAGAACGGGTGGCAGGAGATCATCACCACCGCCCCGGACGTGGTGCCCGCCGGGCCGTGGATGGAGTTCCACTTCGACACGTTCACCGCGCCCCCGTCGTCGGAGGTGCTCGCCACCTCGCCCCGCTGCGACCAGGCGTTCCGCGAGGGCCCGCACCTGGGCCTGCAGTTCCACCCCGAGGTCACCCCCGAGGAGTTCGATCTCTGGATGCGCCGGTTGTCCGCGGAGCGCCTGATCGAGCTCGGCATCGACCCCGCGGCCCTGCGCGCCGAGACCGTCGCGCGCGCCGAGGAGTCGCGCGTCGCGAGCTGGGGCCTGTTCGACGCGTTCGCCGAGCGGGCGGGACTGGTGAACCGCACAGTGGCCCGATGAGCAGTGCCCAGACGACGAGTGACCCGATGAAGGTCCGGGTCGGCATCGGCGCCGGACCCTCGCGCGACGACCCGGCCGCGGCCACGCTCGAGCTCGTCGACGGCTGCGAGGCGCGGGGCATCGACTCGGTGTGGTTCCCCGACCGCATCGCCGCGCCCGCCATCGAGCCGCTCGTGGCGATGGGCTGGGCCGCCGCCCGCACGAGCTCGCTGAAGGTCGGCAGCGGCGTGATCGTCCTGCCGGGCCGCAACCCGGCGGTCGTGGCGGCTCAGCTGGCCTCCCTCGCCGCCCTGGCACCGAAGCGGATCCTGCCGGTCTTCGGCCTGCGCCCCGCCACCGCGGCCGAGCGCACCGCGTACCCGGTCAAGGGGCCGCGTGCGGCGGTGTTCGAGGAGGCCCTGACGGTGGTGCGGCGCCTGCTCACCGAGGAGTCGGTGACGTTCCACGGGGCGTTCTTCGTGCTCGACGACGCCGTCGTGGCGCCGCGCCCGGCCCGTCCGCTCGACCTCTGGCTCGGTGGCCTCGTGCCGGCCGCCCTGCGCCGGGTCGGACGGCTGGCCGACGGGTGGCTCGCCTCGTTCGTCACCCCCGCCGAGGCGGGCGAGGCACGTCGCACGATCGCCGCCGCGGCCGACGAGGCGGGTCGCGAGGTCGAGGACGACCACTACGGCACGAACCTCCTCGTCCTGCCGCCCGGGACGTCCGCGCAGGACGCGGACCGGGCGCGCGCGTCCTTCGCGCACCGGCGGCCCGAGATCGACCCGGACGAGCTCCTCGTCGACGGCTGGGACGCCGCGCGCGCTCAGGTGCAGCGGTTCGTCGACGAGGGCATCACGAAGTTCGTCGTCCGGCCGGCCGTCGCGCCGGTGTCGTGGCCGGGGTTCCTCGACGAGTTCGCCGAGCACCTCGTGCCGCTGGAGAGTTAACGACTGCCCATCACTCGGGTCAGCGCGATCTCCAGGACGACGCGCTTCGGGTTCTCCCGCGGGACGCGGTAGCGCTGCGCGTAGCGGTGCTCGCCGTCGGCCACCGACTCCGGATCGTCCCGGACCACCGCCAGCCCCTCGAGCGTCGACCACCGGCCGCGGTCGACCTGGCTGACCGCGACCCGCGCGCCGCCCTCCCCCGCCGCGCGCACCTGGCGGGCCTTGACGCTGGTGCCCGACGTGATGACCCGCGCGATCGCCGTGTCCAGGTCGAGGGTGACGCCGACGGGCACGACGTGCGGCGACCCGTCACGGCGCAGGGTCGTCAGCGTGCAGAGGTGGTACTCGGACCAGAACCGCGCGAACTCCTCGCCGCGCGCGTGCAGGTCGGCCGGTGTCACGGTCACGGACGCCGATGGTGCCCTGCCGGGTGCGCGGGCGGTCACCCGCCCTGCGGGGGCGGCGGTGACGCCGACCGGGTGACGGTGTCGGCGAGCCACGCCCAGAAGCGCGGGTCCATCGGTGACGTGGTCGGGATGACCATCTGGGGCTCCACCTCCGCCGCGCTGGTCGACGTCCGGTCCGACGAGCTGTCCGAACTGTCCGAGCTGTCCGAGCTGTCGGAGCTGTCGGAGCTGCGGGAGCTCTCCGAGCTGGTCCCACCCGGATCGCTGTCCCCGGTGGCCACGGTGCGCCGCGAGGTCGGGCCTCCGGTGGCCGAGCTGCCGGTGGCCGAGCTGCGGGTGGTCGGGTCGTCGTCGGCCGTGGCCCGGGTGCTGGCGCGGGACGAGGTCTCCGACGACCGGTCCGAGCCGCCCGACGACTCCGACGAGTCCGACGACTCCGGGGCCTGGGTGGTCGTCCGGGGCCGTGTCGCGGTGACCGACTCGTCGCCCGCGGACGCCGAGGCCTCCCCGCGCGAGGCGGACGCCGACGCGCCCCCGGCAGTGGCCTCGGCGCCGCCGGCCGACGCCGAGGCGGACGGGCGGGCGGACCGCGACGCGGTCGACGAGGGGTCGGCCTCGGTGGTGTCCGGAGCCGACGTGTCGATGTCCGGCCCCGGGTCGCTGTCGTCCGGCGCGCTCGTGCGGGTGGTGAGCGACGCCCCGGTGGTGGGGTCGACGGTGGTGGTGGTGCCCTGCTGCGGATCGGTGGTCGTGGTGACCCCGGTGGACGGGTCGGTGGTCGTGGTGGGCGCCGCGGAACCCTCCGACGCGTCCTCGTCCGGCGCGACCGTGGCGTCGCTCGGGAGCGGCCAGCCCTCAGGCGTCGTGGTGGGCAGCGAGCGCTCGGCGGTGCCCTCCGGCGTCGACTCCGGGACGCTGCTCTCGGCGTCCACGCTCTCCGTGGGCTGGCCGTAGGTCGGCCAGCCCTCGGGCGTGGTCGCCGCGGTGCGGGCGCCGGTGGGCAGCTCGAGGGTGGGGTCGTCGGCCGTGGTCGCGGGCGGGCTGGTGGACGCCCCGCCGGGCCGGTCGGTGGGGGTCTCCGCCGGCGTCCGGGCCGGGGTCCCGGTGGGCGAGGACGGCTCGTCGGCGCCGCTGGGCAGCAGGTCGGGCAGCAGACCGCCGCCTCCCTCATCCCGGCCACGCTCGTCACCGTCACCGCGGTCGCCGCCGCGGCCGCCACCGTTGCCCTCGCCCCGGCCACCCTCACTCCGGCCCCCGTCACCCCGGCCGCCCTCGTCCCGGCCGCCGCCGTTGCCGCCGGGCGAGCCGGTGGGCTCGTCGCGCGTCGGGTCGGGCAGGAGCGGGAGGTCGAGGACCGGGCCGGCGTCGTCGTCCGCCGTCTCCCGCGGCCCGGTCTCCCGCGGCCCGGTCTCCGCCACCGTCTCCCGCGGCCCGATCTCCGGCGGCCCGGTCTCCGGCGGCGAGGTGGGCGCCGGACCTCCCGTGTCGAGCGGGATGCTCGGGTCGAGGGGCGGCTCGATGAGGTCGGGCGAGCTGTCGGCACCGGGCAGGGGCACGGGGTCGAGCTCGGGCGCGAGCTGGTCGAAGCCCGGGGGCGGCGTGACGGGCTGCTCGGAGCCGGGATACGCGGGCTCGCCCGCAGGGGCCGACGGCGTGCCGAGCGGGCGCGAGCCGGGCAGCGGGATGGGCGTCAGGGGCGGGGCGACATCATCGGGCAGGGAGCCGTCGGGGAGAGAGCCGCCGGGCAGGGCCTGGGGGTCGCCGGTGGACGGGGCGGACGCGTCGGGCGCGTCGGTGATGGGCTCGCCGGAGCCCGGCTCGCCCTCGGAGGAGCCGTCGACCGTCTCGGAGGTGGTGGGGGCGTCCGACGCGCTGCCGGTGAGGCCGGTGGCGTCGTCGCGGGGGCCGGCCGGGACGACCGCCGTGCCCACACCGAACAGCGCGGCGACAAGGGCGACCGTGAACAACGTGGTGACCACGATGTTGCGCGGAGTGCGGAACGGCCACGGTCGCGGACGCGGCGCCGGGTTCCACCCTCGGGACGAGGTGGACGGCATTCAACCCCCATCGAATCCAGCGTCGAATCCAGCCCGCCCCCGACAGCGGTCCGTGGCCCCACGACCTCGGAGATCTGTACGGTACGCCGCACCTGTGGGCCGGGTCAGCCGTTTCGTGGTTCTCCCGGCTTTTCCGCGGGCACGATGGAGGGCGTGGGTGCCGAGCTCGGTGCGCGCGACGTCGCGCGCCCTCCGACCATCGAGACGACGTCCCCCCGACTCGACCTCGACCTGGCCGTCGTGCGCGGCGCCTATCGCACGATGCGTGGCCTGCTGCCCGACGTGGAGCTCTGCTACGCGGTCAAGGCCAACCCGCAACCCGAGGTCCTCGCCCTGCTCGTCGCCGAGGGCGCCTCGTTCGACCTGGCGAGCGTCGGCGAGCTCGACCTCTGCCTGCTCGCCGGCGCCCGTCCCGGCGCACTGTCCTGGGGCAACCCGGTGAAGAAGGTCACCGACGTCCGGGCCGCGTGCGCCGCCGGCGTCGCCCGGTTCACCACCGACGCCCCGGCCGACGTCGACCTGCTCGCCCGCGAGGCCCCCGGCGCGACCGTGGGCGTGCGGCTCGCGGTCGGCGACGACGGTGCGGCGACGCCTTTCGCGGGCAAGTTCGGCGCCGGCGAGGACGAGGCCGTGGCGCTCCTGGGCCGCGCCCGGGCGGCGGGTCTCGACGCTGCCGGGATCGGGTTCCACGTCGGCAGCCAGCAGCGCGACCCCCGTGCCTGGGCGCGCGCGATCGACGTCGCCGCCCGGGTCGCCGCACGCCTCGGCGGGGGCGCGCCGAGGGAGCTGAACCTCGGCGGCGGCTTCCCCACCACGCACGCCGGCGGGCCGACGCCCGACCTCGCCGCCTGCGCCGACGCGATCCGCGAGGCCCTCGCCCGTCACGCCGACCGGTGGCGTCCCCGCCTCGTGGCCGAGCCGGGTCGCGCGCTGGTGGCCGACGCCGGGACGCTGCGCGCCGAGGTGGTGCTCGTCGCCGAGCGCGCCGGCCGGCGGTGGGTCTACCTGGACGTCGGCCGCTACCAGGGGCTCGCCGAGACCGAGGGCGAGATGATCGTCTACCGGCTCCGGACGCCCGGGCGCACCGGCGCGACCGGCCCCGTCGTGCTGGCCGGCCCCACCTGCGACGGCGACGACGTCCTCTACCGGCACGCCGGCGTCCGCCTGCCCCTCGACCTCGCGGCCGGCGACGTCGTCGAGTTCCTCGGCGCCGGCGCCTACACGGCCAGCTACGCCTCGGTGGGCTTCAACGGCCTGCCGCCCCTGCCCACGTACGTGCACGAGACCCCGGAGGAAGGTGGGAATTGACGACCACGACCCCGACCACGCACCGGACGGTCCCCGCGTCGTTCGCGGGCCGCCACGTGCTCGCCGAGCTGCGCGGCGTCGATCCCGCCGTGCTCGGCGACGAGCACGCCGTGGCGGACGCCCTGCGCCGCGCGCTCGACGAGGGTTGCGCGACGGTGCTCGACGTCGTCACCCACCGGTTCGAGCCCCAGGGCACCACCGTTATGGCGTTGCTGGCCGAGTCGCACGCCTCGGTGCACGCGTACCCGGAGGCCTCCGCGGCGTTCGTGGACGTCTTCACCTGCGGCGTCCAGGCCGACCCCGAGCTCGTCGTCGACGCCCTGGGCCGTGAGCTGGGTGCGGCGGAGGTGCGCGCGCAGGTCGTCGCCCGGGGTGCCGGTCTCGCGCCCGCCGGCGGCGGCCGGGAGGTCGACGAACCGCTCGCGGCCGGGATACGCCGGCGCTGGCGGCTCGACGAGGTGCTCTGGCGGGGTCGTACGGAGTGGCAGGACATGATGGTCGCGCGCACCGCGCAGGGTGTCTCGCTGTTCTGCGACGGCGAGCGCCAGTCCACCGAGCAGAGCCAGCTCGTCTACCACGAGGCGCTCGCCGTCCCCCCGATGCTGCTGGCCGACGAGCTGCACTCGGTGCTCGTCGTCGGGTCGTCCGAGGGCGTCGTCTCCCAGCTCGCGCTGGCCGCCGGGGCGACCCGCGTCGACCACGTCGACATCGACACCGAGTGCGTCCGCCGGTGCGCCGAGCTGCTCCCCTACGGCTACACCCCCACCGAGCTGGCCGCCGCCGAGGCCGGCGACGGCCCGGTGCGCATGCACTACGCCGACGGCTGGCAGTTCCTCGCCGACGCCGCCGCGCGCGGCGACCGCTGGGACGTCGTGATCGTCGACCTGCCCGACGAGCCGGTCGAGGTGACCGACCCCGCCCAGCACGCCCGGCTCTACGGCGCGGAGTTCCTGCGCCGGTGCGCCGACGTCCTCGCCCCCGGCGGGGTCGTGTGCTCGCAGGCGGGCTGTCCGACCCTGTGGCGCAACGACACGCTGCAGCGGATGACCGACCGCTTCGACGACGTGTTCGCGACGGTCCTGCCCTACTGCTCCGACGAGCACGAGTGGGCCTACCTCAGCGGCCGCGTGCAGCCGGTGGACGACCCGGTCGCGCTCGCGATCGCGCGCCTGCACCGCTTCCCCGAGCTGACCTCGATCGACGCCGACGCCCTGCGCCGCGGCGCGATCCTGCCGTTCGCGGTGCGTGCTCGCCTGCCTGTGTCCTGACCCGGAGGACCGCGCACACGCCATGATCGGCGCGTGGGCGTCGCGCTGATCGTGGTCTGGGCGATCCTCGGGCTGCTGTGGCTGGTCACGGCGCCGGGCGTCCTGGTCGCGTTCGCCGCGGTCGGGGACCCGCCGCGCGGGTTCCTGCCGGGGTGGGTGCTCGCGTTCCTCGGCTGGCTGTCGGTGCCCGTGACGGTGGTCCTGGCCCTGGTCGCGATCGCCGGCGACGGGGCGGTCGGCGTCCGGCCGTGGCTGCCGGTGGCCTCGCTGCTCGTCGTCCCCGCCGGCTACCTGGTCGGACTCGTGACCGTCCGGGTGGTCGCCCGGCTGGGAGGCGGTCCGCCGCCACCACCGACGCCCCCGCGACGCCTCCGTCCCGGGGACCTCGACGCCCTCGACGACGACGCCCTCGCCGCCCACCAGCTCGACGTCGTCGGGGCGGCCGTCGCCCGGTGGTTCCCGGACGGGACGTCGGGCCTCGACCCCGCGTTCCCGCGCCTCGTGCTCGACAGCATCCGGCGCGGCGACGACGGCGAGGCCGTCCGGCGGGCGCTCGACGAGCACCGCGACCTCGAACGGGGCCGGCGGACCCTCACCCCCCCCCCCCCCGCGCGCCAGCACGCCCTCTGGGCGCTGCTGATGCTCGCCCGCCTGCGCGGGGTGCGCGGACCCGACCGACCCCCGCGACGCGACGAGCCCATGCACCAGGAGCTCCTCGACCACGCCCACGACGCGCTCGAGAACGACTGACGGGACGTCAGCCCAGAACCGCCGCCAGCTCGTCGGGGATGCCGGGCGCCTTGCTCCAGTCGCCGGTCTCGGGGTCACGCATCACGACGACGTAGACGTTGCGGCCGACCACGGCCACCTCGTCCGCCGACCGGTACACGGTGAACCCCAACGTAAAGCTCGTCGTCCCCCGGCGCTCGCAGGTGACCTCGACGCGGGCGTCGTCCCGCCAGCGCACCGAGCCGCCGTAGTCGAGCTCGGAGTGCACGACCATGACGTCGACCCCCGAGGCGATCAGCTTCGGGTAGGGCAGGCCGACGTGGTCGAGGAAGCCGGTGAAGGCCTCGTCGAACCAGGTCAGGTAGTGGCCGTTGAACACCACGCCCTGCTGGTCGATCTCCACGTACCGCGGGACGACGGCGAACGAGTAGGTCACTGGCGCAGCTCGGGGAAGTCCTCGTCCCGGTACTCGCTGTCCGGGGCCGCCGCGTCGGGGCTCGGGCGCAGCTCGTCCTCCCGGCCGCGGAGCTCGACACGACGGATCTTCCCGGAGATCGTCTTGGGCAGCTCGTAGAACTCGAGGCGGCGCACGCGCTTGTAGGCCGGCAGGTTCTCGCGGGCGTGGCGCAGGATCGCGAGCGCCGTCTCGCGCGAGGCCTCGTAGCGGGTCGAGAGCACGATGTAGGCCTTGGGCACGGCCAGGCGCAGCGGGTCGGGTGACGGGACGACGGCGGCCTCGGCGACCGCGTCGTGCTCGATGAGCACGCTCTCCAGCTCGAACGGGCTGATGCGGTAGTCCGACGCCTTGAACACGTCGTCCGAGCGCCCGACGTAGGTGATGTAGCCGTCCGCGTCGCGGGAGCCGACGTCCCCGGTGTGGTACAGGCCGTCGCGCATGACCTCGTCGTTGCGCTCCGCGTCGTCCTTGTAACCGACCATCAGCCCGAGCGGGCGGTCGGCGAGGTCGATGCAGATCTCGCCCTCGTCGCCGCGCTCGCCGGTGACCGGGTCGACCAGGACGATCGGGTAGCCCGGCAGCGGGCGACCCATCGAGCCGTCCTTGACCGGCTGCCCGGGCGGGTTGCCGATCTGGAGTGTGGACTCGGTCTGGCCGAAGCCGTCACGGATGGTCATGCCCCAGGCCTCGCGGACCTGCTCGATGACCTCGGGGTTGAGGGGCTCGCCGGCGCCCACGAGCTCGCGCACCGGCACCTGCACGCGCGTCAGGTCGGCCTGGATCAGCATCCGCCACACCGTCGGCGGCGCGCAGAACGTGCTGACGCCCTTCTCGACGATCACGTCGAGCAGCTTGTCGGCGTCGAACTTGGTGTAGTTGTAGATGAAGATCGTCGCCTCGGCGATCCACGGGGCGAAGACGTTCGACCACGCGTGCTTGGCCCAGCCCGGCGAGGCGACGTTGAGGTGCACGTCGCCCGGCTGCAGCCCGATCCAGTACATCGTCGACAGGTGGCCGACGGGGTAGCTCGTGTGCGTGTGCTCGACGAGCTTGGGCTTCGACGTCGTGCCCGAGGTGAAGTAGAGCAGCAGGGTGTCGCTGCCCTTGGTCGGTCCGTCGGGCGTGAACTCGGCCGGGGCGTCGTACGCGGCGGAGAAGTCGAGCCAGGGCTCGGTGATGCGGTCACCCACGGCGATCTTGGTGTAGTCGCCGGGGACGTCGTCGAACTTGTCGACGTCGACGTCGCGGACGACGACGTGCTTCGCGTTGCCGCGGTCGATGCGGTCGCGCAGGTCGGCGGCACCGAGCATCGGCGTCGACGGGATGAGGATCGCGCCGATCTTCATCACCGCGAGGATGGTCTCCCACAGCTCGACCTGGTTGGCGAGCATGAGGATGACCCGGTCGCCGCGCCCCACGCCCTGCGCCCGCAGCCAGTTGGCGACGCGGTTCGAGCGCTCGCTCATGTCGGCGAACGAGTACTTCGTCTCCCGCCCGTCCTCCTCGACGACCCACAGCGCCGGACGCTGCGAGGTGCCGGGGTCGGAGCCGATGGCGTCGAAGTGCTCGAGGGCCCAGTTGAACTCCTCGAGCTGCGGCCACGCGAAGTCGCGCATCGCGGCGTCGAGGTCCTCGCGCCGCTCCAGCAGCAGATCCCGCGCCCGGCGGAACTCGGTCGCGGCCTTGCTGAGCTCCGACACGATGGGCCCTTCCCTCGAGACGCCGATGGCCGAGGCGGTTCTACCACCTCGGCCATCGGACCCGGGAGACGCTGCGTCCCCCGCTACTTGAACAGCTTCCGCAGGATCACGAGCCCCACCAGTGCGCCGGCGGCGTAGACGGCGTACTTGATCCTCGGGTCGGCCCACTTCTGGGCGGCCATCTCCTTGCCCTGCTCCGAGAGGCGCTGGGGGCTGGCCTTCTCGGAGAGCTCGTCGAGGGCTCCGGCCAGCGCCTCGCGCGCTTGCTGGATCTCCTTCTCGATGGCGTCCGTGTCCCGTGCCACGACACCTCCCGTGTGGTCGTCGGTCGCGCTGACCGTCGCTCGTTCGCGACCGGCCGGTGGTCGGCGGCTATCCTGCCCGCCCGTGACCGCCGATACCCGCTTGGCCCCCGGTCAACCCGCGCCGGACTTCTCGCTGACCTCCGATCAGGGGTCGACGGTGTCGCTCGCCGACCACCGCGGGCACCGCGTCCTCGTCTACTTCTACCCGGCCGCCATGACCCCGGGGTGCACGAAGGAGGCCTGCGACTTCCGCGACAACCTGGCCTCGTTCAACGACGCCGACGTCGCCGTCCTCGGGATCTCACCCGACAAGCCGGAGAAGCTCGCGAAGTTCCGCGACAAGGAGGGCCTGACCTTCCCGCTGCTCTCCGACCCGGACAAGTCGACCCTGGCGGCGTACGGCGCCTACGGCGAGAAGACGATGTACGGGAAGACCACGGTGGGCGTCATCCGCTCGACGTTCCTCATCGACGCGGAGGGGAACATCGAGGAGGCGCAGTACGGCGTCAAGGCCACCGGCCACGTGGGCCGGCTCCTGCGCGATCTGAAGCTGTAGGGAGTACCGGCGACGGGACTCGAACCCGCACTGTGCGACCCCTAAAATCGCCCTCTCTGCCGTTTGGAGTACGCCGGCTCGCCGCTAGGAGCAAGGCCCCTGGTGCGACCGCCTTCACGATACGAGGTCCGGCCATGATCACCCCGGGTGCTCCTCCGGGCCCGCTCAGCGGGCTCGACGGAGCACCGGGAGCGATCGCGCCCTACAGCAGCGCCCGCACCGCCGCCGCGACCTCGTTCGCCGCCTCCAACGGCACGAAGTGCCCCACGTCCTCGAGGTGGTGCACGCCGCGCAGGTCGCTGAACGCCCGCTCCAGCCCCTCCGCCAGGCGCGGCGGGAAGAGCGGGTCCTGGTCGCCCCAGAGCACCGTGGTCGGGACGGCCACCGGCGCCGGCGGCTCCTGCCCGCGCACCGCGAGCGCGGTGGCCAGGGTCGCCGACCCCGAGCGGTACCAGTTCAGGGACGTCGTGAAGGCGCCCGGACGGGCGTAGGCCTCGACCAGCTCATCGGTCACCGACGCGATCGCCCGGTGCCCCCAGTGCGACCAGAAGTGCTCGAGGTAGGTCCGCACGGCGGGATCGGACCCGTCCACCAGCTGCGAGGCCAGCTCCAGCTGGTGGAAGTCCTGGTACCAGAACTCGGCGCGGTGGTCGTCGTCGAGCGAGGCCGCCGCCGAGCCGGGGTGGATCGCGTTGCCCAGCACCAGGGCCCGGACACGCTCGGGACGGGTCCGCGCGAGGTGTGCCGCCGTCGTCGAGCCCACGTCGTACCCGACCAGCACCGCGTCGTCGAAGCCCAGGTGGTCCATCAGCTCGATCACCGCGGCGGACTGGGCGCCGCGGCCGAAGTCCGTCGCCGGCCGGTCCAGGTCGGACGGCGTGAAGGAGGCACCGAAACCCAGCAGCTCGGGCACGACGACCTGGGCGTCGCGCTCGAGCAGCGGCAGCAGCGCGCGGTAGTCGGACGCCGCCCCGGGCCAGCCGTGGAGGCAGACGACGGGGACGCCGTTGCCCTCGTGCGCGTAAGAGATCACGCGACTTCGAGTACCCGGAATCCCGCGTTCGACGACAGCCGGGTCGTCGGGTGGCCCTGCTCGGTGAGCCAGCGGGCGAGCGAGTCCGAGCCCAGGTTCTTGCTCACGACGAGGTAGGACGGCCCGTCGACGCGCGGCAGCCAGCGCAGCAGCAGCTCGTGCAGCGCGGCCTTGCCCGAGCGGATCGGCGGGTTGGACCAGAGCTGGGCGAACCGCACGTCGTCGGGCACCTCGTCGGGGCGGCAGACGCGGACGTTGGACAGGCGCGCCGCCGCCGCGTTGGCCCGCACGAGGTCCAGCGCGCGGTCGTTGACGTCCACCGCCCACACCGTCGCGCCCGGCTGCTGCGCGGCGAGCCAGAGCGCGATGGGCCCGTAGCCGCAGCCGAGGTCGAGCAGGTCGCCCTCGGCGGGCTCGGGGGCGTGCGCCAGGAGCACCCGGGTGCCCTTGTCGAGGCGGCCGCGCGAGAACACCCCGGCGTCGGTGGTCAGGTCGAGCGCGACCCCGCCGACCTCGAGACGGAACGACACCGGGTCCGACGCCGACCCGGGCTGCTCCGAGAAGTACTGGTCGGTCACGTGCTAGCCCAGCTCCGACAGCCGAGGGAGCAGCGCCCGCAGGGCCTGGGAGCGGTGGGAGACCGCGTCCTTCTCCTCCGGCGCCATCTCCGCCGAGGTGCGCGACTCGCCCTCGGGCACGAACGCCGGGTCGTAGCCGAAGCCGTTCGTGCCCCGCGCCAGGCGGATCAGGGTGCCGGGCCAGCGTTCGACGACGACGACCTCGCGCCCGTCGGGGTGGGCGGCGGCCGCGGCGCAGACGAACGCGGCGCCACGCCGGTCCTCGGGGACGTCGGCCATCTGGTCGAGGACGAGCGCCAGGTTCGCGGCGTCGCGCTCGGTCCGCGAGCCCCTGCGGCCCGACCAGCGGGCCGAAAGCACCCCGGGCATCCCGTTCAGCGCGTCCACGGCGAGCCCGGAGTCGTCGGCGACGGCCACGAGCCCCGTCGCCGCGGCGGCGTCACGGGCCTTGGCCAGCGCGTTCTCCTCGAACGTCGCGCCGGTCTCGGGGGCTTCGGGGAACTCGGGGACGTCGTCCAGCCCCCTGATCTCCAAGCCCTCGATCCCCTGGGCGTCGACGAGCCGGCGCAGCTCCGCGAGCTTGGCGTCGTTGCGGGTGGCCAGCAGGATCTTCACGGCAGCTCCCCCGGGTAGGGCGCGGCGAGCGCGGCGATCTGGAGCTCGGTGAGTCGCGCGCAGCCGGCGAGCGCCGAGTCGAGCATCGCGTCGAGCGTGGCGCGGGTGTAGGTGGCGCCCTCGCCGGTGCCCTGGACCTCGACGAGGGTGCCGGTGTCGGTGGCCACGACGTTCATGTCGACCTCGGCCCGCGAGTCCTCCTCGTAGGGCAGGTCGAGGCGCACGCGCCCGTCGACGACGCCCACGGAGACCGCGGCGATCGAGCACGAGAGCGGCTGCGGGTCGGCGAGGCGCTTGTGGGCGCGCAGCCAGGTCACGGCGTCGGCGAGGGCGACGTAGGCGCCGGTGATCGCTGCGGTCCGGGTGCCGCCGTCGGCCTGCAGGACGTCGCAGTCGAGCTGGATGGTGTTCTCGCCGAGCGCGCGCAGGTCGATCGCCGCGCGCAGCGATCGGCCGACCAGTCGGCTGATCTCGTGCGTGCGCCCGCCGACGCGGCCCTTCACCGACTCCCGGTCGCTGCGGGTGTGCGTCGCCGACGGGAGCATCGCGTACTCGGCGGTGAGCCAGCCGAGTCCGCTGCCCTGACGCCAGCGCGGGACGCCCTCGGTGACGCTCGCCGCGCACAGCACCGTCGTCTGCCCGAACGAGACGAGCACCGATCCCGCGGGGTGCTGCTGGAACCCGCGCCGGATGCTGATCTCGCGGAGCTCGTCGTCCGCCCTGCCATCGCTGCGTGCCACGAGCGACCACCCTAGGAGCCACCCGGCACGCGACGGTTCGTCGGGCTAACTTCGACGGTCGTGCGTACCGACGGCCGGACCGGGCTCGTGCTGATCGCGAGCTGCCTCGCCCAGTTCATGGTCGTGCTCGACGTCTCGGTGGTGAACGTCGCGCTGCCCGCGATGCGCACCGCGCTCGGGTTCGACGCCGAGGGGCTGGCCTGGGTCGTCAACGCCTACACGCTGGCGTTCGCGGGGTTCCTGCTGCTGGGCGGCCGGGCGGCGGACTACTTCGGGCGACGCCGCATGTTCCTCGTCGGGCTCGGGATCTTCGGCTTCGCCAGCCTCGTCGGCGGGCTCGCGAACGACCCGGCGCTGCTGCTCGCCGCCCGCGCGGCCCAGGGCCTGGGCGGGGCGGTGCTCTCCCCCGCGTCGCTGGTCATCCTGCAGACGACGTACGCCGAGGGCGCGGCGCGCGCCAAGGCGTTCGGCTGGTGGTCGGCGATGGGCGGCGTCGGCGGCGCCGCGGGCGGGCTGGCCGGCGGCGTGCTCGTCGGCCTGCTGAGCTGGCGCTGGATCTTCCTGGTCAACGTGCCCGTCGTCGTCCTGACCGCGCTGCTGACCCTCGCCGTGGTGCGGGAGACGCGCGCCGAACAGCGGCCGGGGCTCGACGTCGCCGGCGCCGTCCTGGTCACGGGGGGCCTGGTCGCCCTGGTCTTCGGGGTGGTGTCGCTGGAGTCCTCGCCGTGGACCTCGGCGCGCGTCCTGGGGAGCGTGGCGGGCGCGGTCGTGCTGCTCACGGCGTTCGTGGTGGTGCAGCGCCGCAGCCGCCATCCGCTGGTGCCGCTCTGGGTGTTCCGCATCCGGGCGGTGAGCACCGCCAACGTCGTCATCCTGCTGATCACGTCGGCGATGTTCTCGATGTGGTTCTTCGTCTCGCTGCACATGCAGGGCGTCCTGGGGTTCGACGCGCTGACCGCGGGCCTGGCGTTCCTGCCGCAGTCCGCCTCGGTGGTGGTCGGCTCGCAGATCTCCTCGCGGCTGGTGTCCCGGCTCGGCGCCCGGGCGATGATCGTCGCGGGGGCGACGCTGACCGCCGCGGGCTTCGCCTGGTTCTCGCTGCTGACGCCCACCACGAGCTGGGCGGCCGGGATCCTCGGGCCGGGCATCGCGGTGTCGCTCGGCATGGGCATCGTCTTCCCCGCGGTGACGACGGCGGCGACGAGCGGCGTCGACGGCGGCCTCGCGGGCCTGGTCAGCGGGCTCGTCACCACCTCGCGCCAGATCGGTGGCGCCGTGGGCCTCTCGGTGCTCTCGACGCTGGCGGCCGCGCACACGGCCACGCTGACCGCCGAGGGCGCGCCCGCGGCCGTCGCCTCGACGTCGGGCACGACGGCCGCGTTCACCGTCGCGGCCGTCGTGGTGGCGATCGCGGCGCTGGTCGCGCTGCTCATCCCGGCCCCGGAGCGGGCGGGGACGCCGGAGCCGGCCCGGGTCTAGCCGGATCTCGTCCTAGATCTCGTAACGCCCGTCGGGCACGACGAGCTCGACCGGGCCCGGGTACTCCTCCTTGGCCTCGGCGAGCAGGGCCTGCCCATCGGCCCAGGACGGGACGTGGGTGAGCAGCAGGCGCTTGACGCCGGCCTGGCGCGCGGTGCGCCCGGCCTGCTTGCCCGACAGGTGCACCCCCCGCGGCCGCTCCGGCCCGTCGCTCCACGTCGACTCGCACAGCAGCACGTCCGCGTCGCGGGCGAGAGCGACGAGCTCGGCGCACGGCCCGGTGTCGCCGGAGTAGACGAGCGTCCGGCCCTCGTGCTCGAACCGGGTGCCGTAGGCCTCGCACGGGTGGTCGACGGGGGCGCTCGTCAGCGCGATCGGCCCGATGGCGGCCGGCCCGAGCGCGAAGGGGCGGTGGACGAAGACGTCGGTGAGGTCGGTCGCGACGCGCTCGTCCGACGACGGCGCGTAGGCGACGGCCAGGCGCACCTCGGACTCGGTCGGACCGTGCAACGGCACGATCTTGCCGGGGCCGTCCGGGTGGTAGCGCCGGTGGACGATCAGCCCGGAGATGTCCGCGCAGTGGTCGGGATGCAGGTGGGACAGGACGACCGCGTCGATGTCGAACGGATCGATGTGCCGCTGGAGCACACCGAACGCACCGTTGCCGAGATCGAGGACGACGGACGTGTCGCCCGCGCGGACGAGGTAGCTCGAGGCCGCGGAGTGCGGGCCGGCGCCGCTGCCGGAGCACCCCAGGACGGTCAGTTCCACGAGCGCACCCTACGGGCCTGACCTCTCCGAACGCACAGGCCCGCGAGCAGTACCCGGGTCACGGAACGAACACGGACACCCGGCCGTCACGACACCGCGGGCGTCCCGGTCGGCCCCGGCCGGCGCCGGTCGGCCGCGACGGTGAACCGCGCCGCGATGATCCCGCCGATCGCTCCGCACAGGTGCGCCTGCCACGAGATGCCGGGGTTGCTCGGCAGCACACCGAGCAGCAGCGACCCGTAGATCAGGAACAGGACGACGGCGAGCACGATCTGCCCCACCGACCGCGCGAAGAAGCCGCGGACCAGCAGGAACGCGAACCAGCCGAAGATGATGCCCGAGGCGCCGATCGTCGAGCCCGGGCTGCCGATGAGCCAGGTGCCGACGCCGCTGACCACCCAGATCACCGCGGTGACGGCGAGGAACTGGCCGAGCCCGCCGGCGAGGACGAGGAACCCGAACACCAGCAGCGGGACGGTGTTGCTCGCGAGGTGCTCGAAGCCGCCGTGCAGGAACGGCGCCCACAGGATGCCGCCGAGGCCCTCGACGCTGCGCGGGATGATGCCGTCGTCGTCGAGACCCTGCGGCGGGTCGATCGCGACGAACACCGTGCGGTCGAGGATCTCGAGCACCCACAGGAGCGCGACGAATGCGGTGATCGTCACCGCCGCGCGCAGCGGCTGAGCGGGCCAGATGCGGGGCGCGGGTCTCGCCGGGACACCGGACGGGCTGGTCACGCCCCGACACTACGACCGGGGGCGCCGGATCCGCGTGGGGTCGAGCCCCTGAACAATGCCGGGGTGGCGACCACTGGACGTCGCGCCGGCGGCGCGCGACGACGCTAGGCCCAGAGCTGGCCCTCGAGCGCCTCGGCGGCCTCCTCGAGCGTGCCGGAGTAGGCACCGGTGGACAGGTACTTCCACCCGCCGTCGCAGACCACCATGACGATGTCGGCGTCGTCGTCGCCCCCCGCGGCCTTCTCGGCCTGGGCGAGGGCGGCGTGGAGGATTCCGCCGGTCGAGATGCCCGCGAAGATTCCCTCCTGCTCGACGAGCTGGCGGGTGCGGCGCAGCGCGTCGAAGGCGCCGACCGAGTACCGCCCGGTGAGCACGTCGGGGTCGTAGAGCTCGGGCACGAAGCCCTCGGCGATGTTGCGCAGCCCGTAGACCAGCTCGCCGTAACGGGGCTCGGCGGCGATGATCTGGCAGTCCGGCTTGTGCTCGCGCAGATACCGACCGGTGCCGACGAGCGTGCCGGTGGTGCCGAGGCCCGCGACGAAGTGCGTGATCGTCGGCATGTCGCGCAGGACCTCGGGCCCGGTGCCCTCGTAGTGCGCCAGCGCGTTGGCCGGGTTGCCGTACTGGTAGAGCATCACCCAGTCCTCGTGCTGGGCGGCGATCTCCTTGGCCGTCGCGACGGCCTGGTTCGACCCCCCGGCCGCCGGCGAGAAGATGATCTTGGCGCCGTACATCTCGAGGAGCTGGCGCCGCTCGGCCGAGGTGTTCTCGGGCATGACGCAGACCAGCTCGTAACCCTTGAGCTTGGCCGCCATCGCGAGCGAGATGCCGGTGTTGCCGGAGGTCGGCTCCAGGAGGGTGCACCCCGGGGTCAGCCGACCGTCGGCCTCGGCCTGCTCGATCATCCGCAGCGCCGGCCGGTCCTTGATCGAACCCGTCGGGTTGCGGTCCTCCAGCTTGGCCCAGAGCCGTACGTGCGGCGCCGGGGAGAAGGACGGCAACCCCACCAGGGGCGTCTCCCCCAGGGCGTGGATCAGGGACTCGTACCGGGCCATCGTCGTCTCCTCAGAGCGCTCCTAGCGCGAGCCGCCCGCCACCGCGGGAAGGATCGTCACGGTGCCGCCATCGGGGACCTGCGCGTCGAGGCCCCCGGTGAAGCGCACGTCCTCGTCGTTGACGTAGACGTTGACGAACCGGTGCAGCGCGCCGTCGGTCACCAGCCGGTCCTTGATGCCGGGGTGGTTGGCCTCGAGGTCGGTGATGACCTCCTGCAGGGTGGTGCCCTCGGCCTTGACCTGCTTCTCGCCCCCGGTGTGGGTGCGCAGGATGGTCGGGATCGAGACGGTGGCGGACACGGGTTCCCTCCGGATCGGGGTGGACTGGTGGTGAGACAGCGTGGTGGGGACAGCGTCGCACGGCGTCGCGACATTCCGCGGTCCGATGGATGGTGACGGGATACCCGCGGAGGACCTGCGGCGACGCTTGTCAGGGACGCGCCGGGTCGACCTGGTCGGGGACGTCGGACGCGCCGGTGTGGCTGAACATGTAGTTCTCCACCACCTGCACCTCCTCCTCGGTGACCTCGCCGTCGACGATCCGGTACGAGCGCAGCTCGTGCTCCTCGGGATCGCGGGTGCCGACGAGCACGTAGTGCGCGAACGGCTCCTGCGCCAGCGAGATGTCGGTGCGCGACGGGTACGGCTCGGTGGCGGTGTGCGAGTGGTAGACGACGACGGGGATCTCGTCGTTCGCGTCCATCGCCTTGTAGACCTTCAGCTGCTCCATCGAGTCGAAGCGGTAGAAGGTGGGCGACCGCTCGGCGTTCTCCATCGGCACGAAGCGCTCGGGCCGGTCGGAGCCGTCGTCGGGGCCCGCGAGGATGCCGCAGGCCTCGTCCGGGTGGTCCCGGCGGGCGTGCGCGACCATCTGCTCGACGAGGTCGGCCCGGATCACCAGCACGCCTCCAGTCTACGGAAGACCGCTGGACCGCGTCGGACCTCAGCCCGTCAGCGTCATCACCAACGAGTCCTGCAACCAGGTCAGCCAGTGGTACACGGGCAGGTGGTCGGCGCGCGGGTCGTCGGCGGGCAGCTGCTCGGGCATGTCCTCGGTCACCTCGAGCGCGACGCCCAGCGCGAGTCGCACGTCGTTGATCGCCGCCAGCCACTCCTCGGCCTGTGACGGCGCCAGCTCCACCCGCCCGCCCCCGGCCGGGCAGGTGGCGAGCACCGTCGCGATGGCCGCCCGCTTGGCCTCGATCAGCTCGGGCTCGCGCATCGAGCGCAGCGCCGACGAGAGGTCGTCGGCGTCCTTCTCGTCCGACGAGGCGAAGTCGGGCAGCAGGCGCGCGAGCACCGGGTCCTCGGGCGGGGTGGACGGGCCGGTGCGGATGCCGGTGAGGGAGGCGAGCTCGTCGTCGGGCGCCTCGGCGCCGCGGCCGGTGAGCATCTGCTCGATCTGGCCCATGAGCCCCCGCAGCACCGACGCCTCGGGCCGCTCGAGCACCGCGACGTAGCGCACGCGGTCACCACGGCCCTGCCGTCTCCAGGCCTTCACCTGCGCTAGCTCGCCCGCTGCATGGTCGCCCAGAGGCCCGCCGCGTGGAGGCGGGACACGTCGCCCTCGACCTTCTCGCGGCTGCCCGACGACACGGTGGCGCGCCCCTTGTGGTGCACGTCGAGCATCAGCGCGGTGGCCTTGGCCTTGTCGTAGCCGAAGAGCTTCTGGAGCACGTAGGTGACGTACGACATGAGGTTGACGGGGTCGTTCCAGACGATGGTCTGCCAGGGGGTGTCGGCGAGGGTGGCCTCGTCGGCGGCCTCCTCGGTCCGCTCGTCGACCTCCGGCTCGGCCGGGGCGGACAGACGGACGTCGGGCGGCACGACGCGCGGCGGAGCTGCCGCACCGGGGGCCGGAGACATGCGTCCATCGTGACACCCCGGACGCCCGGGCCGCACGGGGACCGGCCGCTCCCGCCTACCCTGACCCCGTGACGTTCCCGGGGCCCAGTACCGCGCTCCTGACCGACCAGTACGAGCTCACGATGCTCGACGCCGCCCTCACCGACGGCACCGCGCAGCGGCGGTGCACGTTCGAGGTGTTCGCGCGGAGCCTGCCCCACGGCCGCCGCTACGGGGTCGTGGCCGGGATCCCGCGGCTGCTGGACGGGCTGGCGCGGTTCACGTTCGACGACGCCGAGCTCGCGGTCCTGCACAGCGCCGGCTCCGTCAACGACCGGACCGCGGAGTTCCTGTCGGGACACCGCTTCGGTGGCGACATCACCGGCTATCAGGAGGGCGAGCTGTACTTCCCGGGCTCGCCGGTGCTCTCGGTGACCGGGACCTTCGCCGAGTGCGTGCTGCTCGAGACCTTCGTGCTCTCGGTGCTCAACCACGACTGCGCCGTGGCCTCGGCCGCCGCGCGCATGACCACGGCCGCGAACAACCGCCCGCTGATCGAGATGGGCTCCCGCCGCACCCACGAGGAGGCGGCGGTCGCGTCGGCGCGGGCGGCCTACCTCGCCGGCTTCGCCGCCACCTCGAACCTCGAGGCCCACCGCCGCTGGGGGGTGCCGACGACGGGCACGAGCGCGCACGCGTTCACGCTGCTGCACGACACGGAGGCGGACGCGTTCCGCGCGCAGGTCGAGGCACTGGGCGTCGGCACCACGCTGCTCGTCGACACCTACGACATCACCCAGGGCATCGCGACCGCCATCGAGGTCGCGGGCACCGGGCTCGGCGCGGTCCGCATCGACTCCGGGGACATCGGTGTGCTCGCCCAGAGCGCTCGCGACCAGCTCGACGAGCTCGGGGCGACCCGCACCCGCGTCGTCATCTCCGGCGACCTCGACGAGCACTCGATCGCCGCCCTGCGCGCCGAGCCCGTCGACGCCTACGGGGTCGGCACCTCGGTGGTCACCGGCTCCGGGGCGCCCGCCGCCGGCATGGTCTACAAGCTCGTCGAGGTCGAGGGCCGGCCCGTCGCCAAGCGCAGCTCGTCGAAGGAGTCGCGCGGCGGGGCGAAGTCGGCGCTGCGCCGCCACAAGCCGACCGGCACGGCCGTCGAGGAGGTCGTGCACCGCCTCGACGCCGACGTCGAGCGCGGCGAGCACGACCGCGTCGTCCCCGTCCCGCTGCTGGTCAAGGGCGAGCCGACGGGCGACCAGCCGACCCTCGACGAATCTCGTGAGCACCTGCGCCGCGGCCTGGTCGCCGTCCCGTGGGAGGGGCTCAAGCTCTCCCGCGGCGAGCCGGCGATCCCGACGACGTTCATTCCCTGAATGCAAGCCCTGCGTCCACGCTGGCGTTCAACGCCAGGAAAGCCGCGTCGATCACCGACGGCGCGCGCCTACGCTCGGGCTCATGACGACCGCGCTGATCGTGGTGGACGTGCAGCTGGACTTCTGTGAGGGCGGCTCGATGGGCGTCGACGGCGGGGCCGCGACCGCCGCCGCGATCAGCCGGTTCCTCGCGACCGAGGGCCGCGGGTTCGCGCACGTCGTCGCCAGCCGCGACTACCACGAGGACCCGGGCGATCACTTCTCGTCGACACCCGACTTCGTCGACACCTGGCCGCCGCACTGCCGCGTCGGGCACGCGGGCGCGGCGTTCCACCCCGACCTCGACGTCCACCGCCTCGAGGAGGTCTTCTCGAAGGGCCAGTTCGTGGCGGCCTACTCGGCGTTCGAGGGCCGCGCCACCGACGGGCAGCCGCTGGCGCCGTGGCTGCGCGCCCGGGGCGTCGACGCCGTCGAGGTCGTCGGGATCGCCACCGACCACTGCGTGCGGGCGACGGCGCTCGACGCGGTGCGCGCGGGCTTCGCGACCACCGTGCGCCTCGACCTCACCGCCGGCGTCCTGCCACGCACCACCGCCCGCGCGCAGGAGGAGATGGCCGGCGCCGGCGTCGCGCTCACCGGGACGCCGCGCTGACCGCCCACGACCGGCTGCTGTGGGAGCCGGGTCCGTGGATTCGGTGCGTCCCGAGGGAACCGATCGGCCCGGCTCGTAGTCTGAACCGTCGTGGGGCAGACGAGCACGGCGACGGGCCCGCCCCCGGTGGCCGAGCTGCTCGCCGCAGCGGTGTCGGCCCTGGGCGGCAGCGAGCGCGAGGGCCAGCAGCAGATGGCGGGCGCGGTGGAACGGTCACTGCGCACGGGCGAGCACCTGGCGGTGCAGGCCGGGACGGGCACGGGGAAGTCCCTGGCCTACCTCGTGCCCGCGATCCGGCACGCGCTCGAGTCCGAGCAGGCGGTCGTTGTGTCGACGGCGACGATCGCCCTGCAGACCCAGCTCGTCGACCGCGACCTCCCCCGCCTGACCAAGGCCCTCCAGCCGGTGCTCGGGCGCGAGCCGACGTTCGCGATCCTCAAGGGCCGGGCCAACTACCTCTGCAAGCACAAGATCGAGAGCGGGGCCCAGGCCGCTGCGGACGATCCCGGCGACGAGCAGCTGTTCGACCCGTTCCAGGTCTCCGCGCTGGGCCGCCAGGTCACCCGGCTGCACGAGTGGGCCGAGCAGACGACCACCGGCGACCGCGACGAGCTGGTCCCCGGCGTCCCCGACCGCGCGTGGCGCCAGGTGTCGGTGTCCGCCCGCGAGTGCCTCGGCGCCTCGCGCTGCCCCGTCGCCGAGGACTGCTTCTCCGAGCACGCGCGCCGCGCCGCCGGCAGCGCGGACGTCGTCGTCACCAACCACGCGATGCTCGCGATCGACGCCATCGAGGGACGCGCGGTGCTCCCCGACCACGACGTGGTCGTCGTCGACGAGGCGCACAACCTCGTCGACCGCGTGACGTCGGTGGCCACCGGCGAGCTCACCGCGGCCGCCGTGAGCGCCGCGGCCCGCCGCTGCGGGAAGCTCGTCGACCAGGCGTTGTCCGACGCGCTGCTCGACGCGGGCGAGGGACTCGACACCGTGCTCGCCGAGGTCGTCCCGGGACGTTGGGAGCGGCTGCCCGAGGGCGTCGGGCGGATGCTGACGGGGATCCGTGACGCGTCCTGGTCGTGCCGCCAGGCGCTCGGTCCCGACCGGGAGAAGGGCGGCCGGGACGACGACGCCACAGCGCGGAAGTTCGCGCTGGCGCTGGTCGAGGAGGTGCACGACGTCGCGGGGCGCCTGCTCACCGCGTTCGACCGCGAGGACCCCGCGACACGCCCCGACGTCGTGTGGTGCTCCGAGACCGAGCGCAACTCCACGCGGACGCGCGCGCTGCACGTCGCGCCGCTCTCGGTGGCGGGGCTGCTCGCGAGCCGGCTGTTCGGGCGCTCGACGGTGGTGCTGACGTCGGCGACGCTCGCACTCGGGGGCTCGTTCGACGCCCTGGCGCGGCAGTGGGGTCTCCCGGCCGGGGGGCCGGCGAAGATCCAGGAACCGATCCCCGACGACGGGTCGGGGCACGGCAACGACCCCGCGACCAACCTCGTCTGGCACGGGCTCGACGTCGGCTCGCCGTTCGCGCACGGCAAGGCCGGCATCCTCTACGTGGCGCGGCACCTGCCGCCGCCGGGTCGCGACGGGCTGTCGCCGGCGTGCCTCGACGAGATCGAGGCCCTCGTGCGCGCCGCGGGCGGCCGGGCGCTGGGGCTGTTCTCGTCGATGCGCGCCGCGAAGCAGGCCGCCGAGGACCTGCGCACCCGCTGGGACGGCACCGTGCTCTGCCAGGGCGACGACGCGACGGGCACGCTCGTGACGAAGTTCGCCGCCGACGTGGAGAGCGTGCTGTTCGGGACGCTGTCGCTGTGGCAGGGCGTCGACGTACCGGGTGAGTCGCTCCAGCTCGTCATGATCGACCGCATCCCGTTCCCCCGGCCCGACGACCCGCTGGTCTCCGCGCGCCAGCGAGCGGTGGACGCCCGGGGTGGCAACGGCTTCCTCACCGTCTCGGCCACCCACGCCGCGCTGCTGCTCGCCCAGGGCGCGGGGCGGCTGCTGCGCGGGACCGGCGACCGCGGCGTGGTCGCGCTGCTCGACTCGCGCGTGGCGACGAAGCAGTACGGGGGCTTCCTGCGCGGCTCGTTGCCACCGTTCTGGAGCACGCAGGACCCGGCGGTCGTGCGGGGAGCCCTGGAGCGGCTGCGGGGCGCCTGAGTGCGGCGAGTGATCGAAGCGGCTTTCCTGGCGCTGAATGCAAGCGTGGACGCAGGGCTTGCACTCACAGTGCGGCGAGGAGGGCCTCCGCGAGGCGGTCCGGGGCGCCCGGGGCGCGGCGGAGGAACAGCTCCGGCTCGATGAGCTCGAGCTCCATCACCACCGGCTCGCCGTCGAGGCGCACGAGGTCGACGCGGGCGGCGACGAGGGCGTCCGGGGCCCCCGGCGCGCACGCCAGGGCGGCCTCGGCGACCTCGACCTCGCGGCTCGTCGGGGTGTGGTCCTCGAGCACGCCGCCGTGCTTCTCGTGCACGAGGAAGCCGCCGGCGGCCGGGAGCTTGCGCACCGCGTGCGACCACGTCGCCCCGATCCGGATCAGCGACACCTCGCCGTCGCGCCCAATGCTCTCGACGGCCGGTTGGACGAGCACGTCGCCGCCGGCGAGCAGCTCGGCGACGGTGTCGTGCAGGTCCGGCGCGGTCCCCAGGTGCGTGCCGCGACCGCCCGCGGAGACGGCGGGCTTGACGACGAGGGCGCCGGCCCCGAGGTCGTCGGGCACCGCCGAGCCGGCGTCGAGCAGGGTCGTCGGCACCACCGGCACCCCGGCGTCGGCGAGCTCGGTGAGGTAGCGCTTGTGGCTGTTCCAGGTGAGCACGGCGAGCGGGTTGACCAGCCCGGTCGTGGCCTCGACGCCACCCGCCCAGGCGAGGAAGTCGTCGCGGCGCTCGGTGTAGTCCCAGGTGGTGCGCACGACGACGAGGTCGGCACCGGCCCAGTCGACGGCGTCGTCGTCCCACGACGCGTCGGTGGCGTCGACACCCCGGGCGGCGAGCGCGTCGACCAGCGGGCGGGTCTCGATCTCGGAGCGCTCGCTGCGCACCCGGGAGCCCGCGACGACGACCCGGGTCACCGGGCCGCCACGCACGTCACCGTGCCCGGCGCGACCTCGGTGAACCCGGCGTCGCGCACCGGCGCCACGCCGTGCTCCTCCCACGCCGTGCGGCCGTCGCGGTCGGCGGCGAGCGCCTCGGTCCAGCGCGCCCAGTCCTCCCGCGAGGCCGGGCGCACCGCCGCATCGAGCGCCCGGGCGGGGTCGGAGCCCTCGGCCGCGAGCACCGTCGCGAGGATCATGCTCGCGTGCCCGACCTGGGCGGCGGCCTTGCCGACGGTCTGCTCGACCTCGGGGCTCAGCCAGATCACCGGCACCCCGGCGGGTGGCCGGCCGGGCTCGTCGGGCGGGAGGTCGGTGCCGCCGATCTGGAGCCTGCGGACCTCGTGGGGCACGTCGTCGACCGGTCCGGGGACCAGCGCGCGCACCAGCTCACCCACCGTCACGCCGTCGATCTCCTGGACCGCCCGCCAGTGCGACGTGCGGGCGCGCCGGGAGAGCTTGCGGATGCGCCCGGCGCCTGCCCACGCGGTGACGGCGTCGAACCACGGCCCGCCGGGCCCGGCGCGCTCGTCGAGGCACAGCGCGAGCGAGGCGGCGGCCGCCGCCTCGAGCACCGCCGTCCGCGTCGGCGCCTCGCGCTCGAGGCGCAGGATCAGCGTCATCGCGCGGACGACACCGTCCTCGGGCTCGTCCTGCTCGGGAGCAGGGGTGTCGACGAGCCAGGGGCACACCCGCGCCGCCAGCGGGGCGAGCGCCGGGGTCAGCGCCACCGACGTCACAGAGGCACCCGGCGCAGCAGACCCTCGGCGGCGTCGGCGAACTCGATCTCGTCGCGGGTGACGCCCAGGATGAACAGGACCGCGTCCAGGTACGGGTAGGACAGCGCGGTGTCGGCGGCCGCGGCCACCACCGGCTTGGCGTTGAACGCCACGCCGAGGCCGGCCGCCGCCAGCATGTCGAGGTCGTTGGCGCCGTCGCCGACCGCCACGGTCTGCTCGATCGGCACGCCGGCCTCCTGCGCGAAGCGCTCGAGGGCCGTCGCCTTGCCCGCGCGGTCGATCACCTCGCCGATCACCCGGCCGGTGATGCGTCCGTCGATCACCTCGAGCTCGTTCGCCGCGGCGAAGTCGAGCCCGAGCTCCTCGACGAGACGGTCGATGATCGCGGTGAAGCCGCCGGACACCACGCCGCAGCGGTACCCGAGGCGCTTGAGGGTGCGCACCGTCGTCCGCGCACCGGGCGTGAGCTCCAGCTCGGCGGCGACGTCGGCGAGCGCGCTCTCCGGCAGGCCCGCGAGCGTCTGCACGCGCTTGTGGAGGGACTCCGCGAACTCGATCTCACCGCGCATCGCCGCCTCGGTGATCGCGCGGACCTCGTCCTCGCACCCGGCCCGGGCGGCGAGCATCTCGATGACCTCGCCCTGGATCAGGGTCGAGTCGACGTCGAACACGATGAGGCGCTTCGCCCGCTGGGCGAGCCCGACCCGCTGCACCGCGACGTCGCACTTGGCCCGCCGGGCCGCCGCGGCGAGGGCCTGGCGCAGCGCCGTGTCGCTGGGCGGGTCGTTGACGGGCAGCGACACCCGTAGCTCGAGCCCGGTGACCGGGTAGTCGGCGATGCGCCGCACGCGGTCGATGTTCACGCGCAGGGCCGCGAGGCCGCGGGCGACCTCCGCGAAGTTCGCCGCGGTGATCGGGCGCCCGAGCACCAGCACGACGTGGGACGAGAACGGGTGCACCGACGACGCGTCGCCGCCCGTCTCGACCGTCACCGACAGCCCCAGCGACGGCATCGTCAGATCGAGCGCCGACTGCAGCCGCGCCGGATCCCCGGGCAGCGTGACCAGCGCGCTCAGCGTGATGCGTCGGTGGATCGTCGCCTGCTGGACGTCGAGCATGGCGGCCTCGTGCTCGGCCAGTACCGCGAACAGGGCGGCGTTGACCCCCGGGAAGTCCGGCCCGGTGACGGTCACGAGGACCGGCACCGGGTCGGGCCCGGCCTCGCCCTGCGGTGCGAGCACGACCGGGGACTCCGGGAAGTCGTCGCCGGACTGGTCGTCGGGAAGCGCCCGGGTCACTTGTTCCGGGGGTCGCTGCCGGGGATGTGCTCCTGGCCGGTCTGCCCGGCCGCCGCCTCACCGATGCTCTCGCGACCACCGATGTGCGCCTCGAGCCGGATGCGTTCGGTGAGGTGCGGGTAGTGCAGCTCGAACGCCGGGCGCTCCGAGCGGATGCGGGGCAGCTCGGTGAAGTTGTGCCGCGGCGGCGGGCACGACGTCGCCCACTCCAGGGAGTTGCCGTGGCCCCAGGGGTCGTCGACCTCCACCGGGCGTCCGTAGCGGTAGCTGTGGAACGCGTTCCACAGGAACGGCAGCGTGGAGGCCCCGAGGATGAACGCCCCGATCGTGGAGATGGTGTTGAGCACGGTGAACCCGTCGGTGGCCGCGTAGTCGGCGTACCGGCGCGGCATGCCCTCGTTGCCCAGCCAGTGCTGCACCAGGAACGTCATGTGGAAGCCGATGAACGTCAGCCAGAAGTGCACCTTGCCGATGCGCTCGTCCATCATCCGGCCGGTCATCTTCGGGAACCAGAAGTAGATGCCGGCGTAGGTGGCGAACACGATCGTGCCGAAGAGCACGTAGTGGAAGTGCGCCACGACGAAGTACGAGTCCGAGACGTGGAAGTCCAGCGGCGGGCTGGCCAGCAGGACGCCGGTGAGGCCGCCGAAGAGGAACGTCACGAGGAAGCCGATCGAGAACAGCATCGGCGTCTCGAAGGTCAGCTGCCCCTTCCACATCGTGCCGATCCAGTTGAAGAACTTGATGCCGGTCGGCACGGCGATGAGGAACGTGGTGAACGAGAAGAACGGCAGCAGCACGGCGCCGGTGGCGTACATGTGGTGCGCCCAGACGGCCACCGACAGCGCGGCGATCGACAGCGTCGCGTAGATCAGCGTCTTGTAGCCGAAGATCGGCTTGCGGCTGAACACCGGGAAGATCTCGGTGACGATGCCGAAGAACGGCAGCGCCACGATGTAGACCTCGGGGTGCCCGAAGAACCAGAACAGGTGCTGCCAGAGGATCACGCCGCCGGCCTCGGGCGCGAAGAGCTGCGCGCCGAGGTGGCGGTCGGCGGCCAGGCCGAGCAGCGCGGCGGTGAGGATCGGGAAGGCGAGCAGCACCAGCACGACCGTCACGAGGATGTTCCAGGTGAAGATCGGCATCCGGAACATGGTCATGCCCGGGGCGCGCATGCAGACGATCGTCGTCACGAAGTTGACGCCACCGAGGATGGTGCCGAGACCGGAGACGACCAGGCCGACGATCCAGACGTCGGCGCCGAGACCCGGCGAGTGCACGACGTCGGACAGCGGGGTGTAGGCGAACCAGCCGAACGCGGCGGCGCCGTCCGGGGTGAAGAACCCGGAGACGACGATGATCCCGCCGAAGAGGAACAGCCAGTACGAGAAGGCGTTGAGGCGCGGGAACGCGACGTCCGGGGCGCCGATCTGCAGCGGCACGATGTAGTTGGCGAAGCCGAAGAGGATCGGCGTCGCGTACAGCAGCAGCATGATCGTGCCGTGCATGGTGAACAGCTGGTTGTACTGGTCCACCGACAGGAACTGCAGGCCCGGCTGCGCCAGCTCGGCGCGCATCAGCAGCGCCATGAGCCCGCCGATCAGGAAGAACCCGAACGACGTGACCAGGTACAGGATCGCGATGTCCTTGGGGTCCGTCGTCTTGAGCATCCGCCCGACGAACGACCCGCGCTTCGACTCCCGCGCCGGGTACGGCGTGGTCGCGATCGGCTTGGGTGCGACGGCGGTCACGAGGGCCTCCTGCTCACGATGGGTCTCCTCCACCCCGGCGGCCGTCCGGCCGCTCGTGCGGACGTCAAGGATCGTAACCGCCGTACGGCCCCGTGGCTCGCCGGGTGAGCCCTTCAACGACGATCGGTCGTAGACCAGCCACGACGCGGGCCGGGGTCAGGCCCGTGCGCGGTCCGGGGCCGTGCCCCGGTCGGTCTCGGGTCGCTCGCCGGTGCGGATCACCGGCAGTCGCTCGACGACGCCCGATGCGCCGGCCAGCGCGTCGTCGACCGCCGTCAGGACGCCGTCCGCGCGTCCGCCGAGGGCCTCCCCCACCTGCTGGAGCCGGTCGCGGGCCCGGTCGAGGACCGTCAGCGGCAGCGCGGAGAGGACCTGGCCCGGCGGGCGCCGCGACACGACGGGGTGCGGCCGCGTGGGCGACGTCAGGCGCAGGAGGCCCCACTGCAGCCCGAGCGCTCGCAGCTGCCACGGGCCGAGCTCCTGCTGCAGGCGCGGGAGCAGGTCGTCCTCCTCGCTGCGCACGTCCTCGTCGAGGGCGGCGAACGTCCGCTCCATCAGCTCGGCGTGCTCGGGGTCGGACGGGCTCGAGCGGTCCAGCCGGCTGACGAGCTCGTCCACCTCCTGGTGCTCCTGCTCGATGTGCAGGCTCAGCGGATCGCCCTCGGGCAGGACCCGGCGCGCGGCGGGGAAGAGCACCGCCTCCTCGGCGAAGGCGTGGGTGAACACGAGCCGGGCGAGGGCGCGCAGGGCCACCTCGTGCTCGACGCCGCCGGCGGCGAGCGTCCGGCGGGCACGGTCCATCAGCCGGTCCAGCCGCTCGTGGTCGCGGCGCTGCAGGGTCAGGATGCTCAGCGGCCCGCCCATGTCGGCGGTGTCCTGGTGGGCGATCGAGGTCGTCACGCGTCCTCCTCGGGCAACGGCGCGCAGCGGGGAGGCGGGCATCCCGGGGTCGCTGCGGCGATCGGTGCGCGGACGGCTCGGGCTCGACACGATCCGGCGGAGCCCTGGCCATACCCGATCGCCCGCGGGCGCGAACGACCCCGGGCACGACGCACGAGAAAGGGCCGTCGCCCTGCGGCGACGGCCCTCGGTCCTGCTGCTGATGTGTGCCGGTGATCGGCGTGGGTGGAGCTGAGGGGACTCGAACCCCTGACCCTCACACTGCCAGTGTGATGCGCTACCAGCTGCGCCACAGCCCCAACGCGAGGGAACGTTACACGCCGGTGGACGTCGCCCGACGCCGGGGGGTCGGCGCCGATCTCCCTAGAAGCGGTCGCGGTGCTGCTCCTGCTCGAGGACGGCCTCGAGGTCCTTGAGCCGGTCCATGGTCGCCACCGACCGGGCGGTGCGCTGGTTGGCGCGCAGCAGGTCCTGGTGGCGGTGCACGAACTGCCAGTAGCCGGCGGTGAACGGGCAGGCCTTCTCCCCCACCCGCACCTTGGGGTCGAAGACGCAGTCGCCGCAGTGGTCGCTCATCTTGTTGATGTAGGCGCCGCCCGAGGAGTAGGGCTTCGTGGCCAGCTTCCCGCCGTCGGCGTGCTGGCTCATGCCGACGACGTTGGGCGGCATCACCCACGCGAAGCCGTCGACGAACGACGTCGTGAACCACTCGGACAGGGCGCCCGGCCGGTACTCGCGCTGCAGGGCGTGGTTGCCCAGCACCATGAGCCGCGGGATGTGGTGCACCCAGCCGCGGTCGCGCACGCCCTTGAGGGTCTCCGAGAGGCACGCCGCGCTGACGGCGTCGCCGTCGAGCTCGGTCCACCACGTCGGCAGCGGCGTCCGGTGGTCCATCTCGTTGCGCGTCGAGTAGCCCTTGCCGAAGTGCCAGTACAGGTGCCAGATGTACTCCCGCCACCCGAGGATCTGGCGCACGAACCCCTCGACGGAGTTCAGGCGAGCCTCGCCGTCGCGGTACGCCTGCTCGGCGGCGTGCACGGCCTCGAGGGGGTGCAGCACGCCGAGGTTCTGGGGCACCGAGAGCAGCGAGTGCGCCATCCACGGGTCGCCGGAGAGGATCGCGTCCTCGTAGGGCCCGAACGTGTCGAGCCGGTGCTCGACGAAGTGACGCAGGGCCGTGCGGGCCTCGTCGGGGGTCACCGCGAACAGCCGCGGTCCGTCGGCCCCGACGGTCGGCAGGTCCATCCCGTCGAGGTCGTCGCGCACCTGCGCGTCGATCCCGTCCTCGGTGGGCCACCAGGGGTCGGTCACCCCCAGGGTCTGCGCACCCTTCGGCGGCGACTCCCGGTTGTCGTGGTCGAGGTTCCACTTCCCCCCGACCGGCGACTCACCCTCCATGAGCACGTCGAAGCGCCGCCGCTGGTTGCGGTAGAAGTTCTCCATCGTGAACGACGAGTCGTCACCGGCCCACGACTCGAACTCCGCGCGGGGCCGCGCGAACGTCGTGGGCGGGAGCACCGCCTCGACCAGCCCCTCCGCGCGCAGGCCCTCGACGAACTCGACGGCGGTGTGCGACGTCGGCTGGTGCACCACCACCGGACGGCCGACCTTCTCCAGCGCCTCACGGTAGGTCGTCGTGCGGTGGTACGTGGACCGGTCGCCGAGCTCGTCGTCGAGGTGGCGCATGCCCGAGAGCAGCAGGTGCAGCTTCTGGCGGTGGTAGCGCCGCCGGCGCAGCACGGCCGACGACTCGACGAGGACGACCTCGCGCTCGGCGTGCTGGGGCAGCCCGTGCACCGCGGGGCCGAGCTGGTCGCCGAACACCCAGAGCGGCGCCGTCGGATCGACGCCCTCGAGGGCGGCGTCGATCCCGGGGGCGTGGGTGTCGGTCACACCATCTGGCACACCATCGGGCACACCATCTGGGACGCCGTCCGGCACGTCCCCGGCGCGGCGGGTCATGCGCGGCGGGTGCCCGCGTCCTCCCCCGACGAACCGCCGGCCGGATCGCCCGCCGGATCACCCCCCGCATCGGCCGACGCATCACCCGCAGGCCCACTCCCCGAGGGCACCCGGGCCCACACGACGAGGGCGACGAGGGCGATCGAGGCGCTGAGCACGAAGGCCCCGCCGAACGACGCGTTCTCCGCCAGCGCGCCGGCCGCGACCGGTCCGACGATCGACCCGACGTCGGCGGCCATCTGGAACCCCGAGAGCGCGGGGCCCCCCGAGCGCCGTGACCCGACGATGTCGGCGACGGCGGCGCCCTGCGCGGGCTGGAGCAGGCCGGCCCCGGCGCCCGCGACGGCCGAGGCCGCGAGCAGCACGACGAGCCCCGCGGTGCCCGGCAGCGTGGCCAGGGCGAGCGAGGCGGTGCCCACGGCCACGAGCGCGAGCCCGGCGATCACCACGGGGCGCCGGCCCCGGCGGTCGGACAGGCCGCTGGTGGCGAGCAGGACCAGCCCGTCGCCCACCGCGAACACCGTGAGCGCGATCCCGGCCCACAGCGGCTCGCGCCCCAGTGCGACGGCCACGAAGAGCGGGAGCAGGCCGACGCGCACGCCCTGCACGGCCCAGCCGGTGGCGAGGCTCGAGACGAGCGCCGCGCGGTAGGTCGGCCTGCGCAGCGCCGCGCTGATCGTCAGCGGGGTCGCGTCGGGGTCGCGGGGCCGCGCGCCGACGTGCGTGGAGCGGGCCAGCAGCGTGCCGACGACGATCGTCGCGAGCACCAGGGCCAGCGCGTAGACGATGAAGGGCGCGCGCAGGTCGACGGTGACCAGCACGCCCCCGAACGCGGGGCCGGTGACCCCGCCGAGCAGGAACGCGCCGGTGAACAGCCCGCTCGCCTGCCCGCGGCGACCGTCGGGGGCGAGCCGGAACATCAGCGAGAACGCCGAGACCGTGAACATCGTCGACCCGATGCCGCCGAGACCCCGGAAGATCAGGAGCTGGGTGTAGCTGGTGGCCAGCGCGCAGGCGCCGGTCGACGCGGCGACGACGAGCAGGCCCGTGAGGTACATCGTGCGCTCGCCGGTGCGGGCCACGAGGCGCCCCGACACCGGCGCGAAGACCAGCCGCATCACCGGCAGGGCGCTGACCACCGCCGACGCCGCGGTGACGCCCACCCCGAAACTCTGCGCGAACACCGGCAGGGCCGGCGCGACGATGCCGTACCCGGCCGCGACCAGGAAGCTGCCCGCCAGCAGGGCCCAGACCTCCCAGGGCAGCGAGGGTTTCGCTGCGGACGAGGCGGCGGACGTGGCGGCGTCGTCGGGAGTCGGGTCCTCGGGGGTGCGGTTCCGCTGCGGTGCGGCACCCATGGGGCTGGGGAGCTCCCTCGCTGCTCGGGGACACGGGGCCACGGGGTGGCCCTGTGGCCAAGTGTGCCCTCGAACCAGTGTGCCCCCGAACCGGTGTGCCTGCGCTCAGGGCTGGGGATCAGGGCGCGGCGAGGGTGGCGGGGGTGCCCGCGGCGCGGGGCTCGACCGGCGTCGTGGTGGTGCTGGTCGGGCCCGTGGTCGGCCCGGTGGTCGGATCCGTGGTGGAGGTCATCGTCGGCGGCACCGTCGGGGGCACCGTAGGCGGCACGGTCGGGGGCACCACCGGCGGGACGACGGGCGGGGCCGGCAGCGTCGTGACGTCGCTGGTGATGGGGCTGGGGTCGGGGCTGGACGACGAGGTCTCGCGCACGGAGCTGTCCTCGCCGTCGTCGTCCTGCGAGGTGGACGCCTCGGACGACTCGGACGACCCGGACGACCCGGACGACCCGGACGACCCGGACGACCCGGACGACCCCGACGACCCCGACGACCCCGAGCCGTCCGGGCCCGACGACCCCGGCGGGGCGACCGCGACCGGCGGCGCGACGGGCCGTGTCGGCGTCGTCAGGTCGGACACCCCGGCCTCGCGCGGCCTCCCCGGGTCCTCGGCGGCCCAGAGGAAGAGCCCGGACGCCGCGGCGACCGTCAGCGCGGCACCGCCGAGGGCCGCGAGCTGGACGCCGCGCCCGGCCAGACGTGCCCGGCGGCCGAACCGCGCGGGGACGCGCTGCGGGTCCCGCGGCGCGGGGACCTGCGGTGAGGCGACGGGTGCCCCGGTCACGACGGGGGCCACGGCCGGCGACGCCACCAGGAGCGGGACGATGCCGGTCTCGTCGTCGTCGACGTGGCGCAGCGCCTCGGCGACGCGGGCGAGGGTCTCGGCGGCGGTGCGGGCGGCGATCTTCCCGGCGGCCATGTCGCCGAGCGCGTGCTCGAGGGCCGGCGCCGCGGGCGCGGCCGGGTCGAGGACGGCGCCGAGGGTGCGGCCGAGGGCGGCGACGTCGTCGGCCGGGTGGGGCGGCGTCGCGCCGGCCCCGGGATCGAGGGGCGGCGCGGGACGCAGCGCCGCGGTGAAGCCGGTGAGCCAGGCGTGCGGGGCGCCGACGGTGCCGCCGAGCACCACGCTCGCGAGCCCGATCCGGCCGTGCACCACCCCGCGGGCGTGGGCGTGCGCGAGCCCGGAGGCGAGCTGGGCGCCCACCTCGGCGACGGTGATCGGGGCCCAGCGCGAGCGGTCGGACGCCGGGTCGAGGGGACGGCCCTCGACGCTCTGGAGCACCAGGGTGCTCTCGGTGCCCTCGGCGAGGCCGTCGACGTCGAACACCTCGACGAGGTGGCCGTGGTGCAGACCCGCGAGGCGGCGGACCTGCTCGGTGCGCACGACGAGGTCCTCGCCGTGCACCGGGGGCAGCGTCACCATCGCGACCTCGCGGCCCAGGACCGCGTCGAGGCCCCGGGTGGCGGCGTCGACCGCGCCGCGACCGGCGTCCGGGGTGGGCGCCTCTTCCGGATCCGTCGCCCTCACCCCCTTCGTCGGTGCACGTCCGTCCGGGCAGGCTCCTCCGGACGAGTGAGCCTGTGTGCCCACGGTAGCGCCCGAGGTGAGGGGGGTGGAGGTGCCGGGAATCGAACCCGGGTCCTCCGATCAGCAATCAGGACTTCTCCGTGCGCAGTCCGCGACGTCTCTACTCGGATCCACCGGTCTTGCGAACGAGCCGGTGTGACGATCCCAGTCGCTGTCTGGTGTCCCGCCGAGCTCCGCGACCGAGCCCGACGGTGAGACCCCTAGCTGATGCCGGCGACCGGGCCGGGGACGAACCCGGGCCGACAGACTTCCCTACTCGCTGTCAGGCAGCGAGCTGGAAGTCGCGCTGAGAACTCTCGGCGCTTAATTCATTGCAACGCATGGTTAACGAGATCATCGTTGCCTTCCTCGGCACGCTTCTCCTGATGAACCACTCGGAGTCGAAACCAGTCACCCCCTCGGCGCCCGCACTCTGCGGACGGCCACCGATCATAACGCGCGGCCGCGCCCGGTTCATCCCACCCGGTTCATCCCGCACCCAGCAACCGGGCCGGCACGTCGTGCAGCACCGAGCGCAGGAACGGGGCGCCCAGCCGGTCGTCGGCGGCCGCCCACGAGGCGATCGCCGCCAGCTGCTCGGCGTAGGCGTACGGGATGTTCGGGAAGTCGGTGCCCAGCGCGACGCGGTCGGCCACGCCGACCAGCCGCGCCGCCCAGTCGCGCGGCAGCGGCGCGAACTGCTCGGTGTAGGCGGTGCCCACCATCGTGGTGTCGAGGTGCACCCGCGGGAAGCGCTCGAGCAGGCCCAGCGCGCGCTCGTACTCGGGCAGGCCGGCGTGGGCGAGCACCGCGGTGAGGCGCGGGTGGCGTTCGAGGACCTCGGCGAAGATGTCCATGCCGGTGTGGGCGCCGGGGATCGGGCCGTCGCCGCAGTGCACGATCGCCGGCACCCCCGCCTCGGCGATCAGGCCCCAGGCGCGGTCGAGCAGCGGGTCGCGGGGGTCGTAGCCGCCGACCTGCACGTGCGCCTTGACCGCCCGGGCGCCCGCGCCGAGCGCGTCGCCGAGGTAGGCCGTCACCGACTCCTCGGGGAAGAGCGTCGCGGTCGGCACCGCCTCGGGCACCTCCGTCGCCCACTCCAGCGCCCACGACGTCAGCCACGCCGCCATCCCCGGCTTGTGCGGGTAGACCAGCGGCGCGAACGTGCGCACCCCGAACCCGCGCAGGAGGTCGATCCGCGTCTGCTCGGGCTCGCGGTAGTGGATCGGCCAGGCCCGCCCGTAGTGGGTCTCGGCCTGGTCGAAGTAGGCCCACACCTTCTGCAGCATCCGGTCGGGCAGGAAGTGGACGTGCAGGTCGACGAGCCCGTCGACCCCGGTGGCGGCCACCCAGGCCGGCACGTCGGCGTCGTCCACCGGCGGCGTCGCCAGCGGGTCGCGGGCGGGACTCACCACGCCCGCCTCACCACCCCTTGATCCGCCGACCGACGATCCGCTCGGCCTCGCGCTTCGCGTCACGCTCGGCCATCGCCTCGCGCTTGTCGTGCTTGGCCTTGCCGCGCGCGAGGGCGAGCTCGACCTTGCACAGGCCGCCGGAGAAGTAGAGCGACAGCGGGACCAGGGTGTGGCCCGTCTCGCGGGTCTTGCCGACGAGCCGCGCGATCTCCGACTTGTGCAGCAGCAGCTTGCGGACGCGCCGGGGCTCGTGGTTCGTCCAGGAGCCGAAGTCGTACTCCTGGATGTGCAGCCCGCGCAGGAAGACCTCGCCGTCGGTGACGAGCGCGAACGCGTCGTTCAGGGACACGTGCCCGGCCCGCAGGCTCTTGACCTCGGTGCCCTGCAGCGCGATGCCGGCCTCGTAGACGTCGAGGATCTCGTAGTCGTACTTCGCCTTGCGGTTCGTCGCGACGATCTTGCGGCGTTCCTCGGGGCGGTTGCTGCTGGCCTTCTTGGGAGCCGTCTTCGGTGCCATCAGCCCTCCCCTCCTACGTGCGTACGTACAGCCGCAGGGTCACGTACCCCGTGGCGGTGGCGATCACTGCACCGACGACCACCAACACCGGTCCAACGTAACCGAGCACGTCGCTCATCCCGATCGGCGGGATCGTGTTGGCCAGCAGCCGCCCGGACATCAGTCCGTCGAGGAAGAAGACCTTCCCGAGCACCAGGCCACCGGTGGCCAGCACCGCCCCGACGACGCCCGTGACCACCGCCTCGATGAGGAACGGCACCTGGGTGTACCAGCGCGTGGCCCCGACCAGCCGCATGATCCCGACCTCGGTCCGCCGGGTGAACGCCGAGAGCTGGATGGTGTTGGAGATCAGCAGCAGCGCGGCGAGGGCCTGGACGACCGCCAGCCCGAACGTCGCGTTGCGCACGCTGCCGAGGAACGAGAAGAGGTCCGCAACGGTGCTGCGCTGGTCGACGACGTTGCGCACCCCGGGCCGCCCCGTGTACTGCGTGACGATCTCCTCCCCGCGCAGCGGATCGGCCATCGTCACCCGCAGCGTGGCGGGCAGGCTCTGGGGCCGCACGAGCTGCAGGATCGACTGCCCGGCGTAGATCCGCTGGAAGCGGGCGAAGGCGTCGTCGCGGCTCTCGTACTCCACGGACGCCACCAGCGGGCTCGCCTCGAGCTCGCCACGCAGCCCCGTGCAGACGGGACTCGAGCAGTCGCGGTCGTCGGCGCTGGTCGGCTCGTCGAGGGCGACCTGCACGGCGATGAGCGAGTAGTAGAGGTCCTCGGTGCGGTCGATCGTGCGCACCGCGAGGAGGCCGGCGCCCAGCAGGCCCAGCGAGATCGCCGTGGTGATCACCATCGCGATCGACATCGTCAGGTTGCGCCGCAGCCCCGCGAAGGCCTCACGCCAGACGAACATCATTTAGCGGGCCACCCCGTAGACGCCCCGGGCGTCGTCGCGGGCGAGCCTGCCCGCGGACAGCTCGACCACGCGGCGGCGCATGCTGTCGACGATCTGGCGGTCGTGCGTGGCCATGAGCACGGTGGTGCCGGTCCGGTTGATCCGCTCGAGCAGCGTCATGATCCCGGCCGACGTCTCGGGGTCGAGGTTGCCGGTGGGCTCGTCGGCCAGCAGGACCAGCGGCCGGTTGACGAACGCCCGGGCGATCGCGACCCGCTGGGCCTCGCCACCCGAGAGCTCCGAGGGCATGCGCTCGGCCTTCCCGGCCAGGTCCACCAGGTCGAGCACCTCGGGCACGACCGTGCGGATCGTGTGCCGCGGCTTGCCGATCACCTCGAGGGCGAACGCCACGTTCTCGGCGACGGTCTTGTTCGGCAGCAGCCGGAAGTCCTGGAAGACGCAGCCCATCCGCTGGCGCAGACGCGGCACCCGGCGACCGGCCAGCCCGCCGACGTTCCAGTTGGCCACCCAGACCGTGCCGGAGCTCGGCACGTCCTCGCGGATCAGCAGCCGCAGGAGCGTCGACTTCCCCGACCCGGACGGACCGATGAGGAAGGCGAACTCGCCCCGCTCGACCTCCACGCTGACGTCGTCGAGCGCCGGCCGTGCGGAGGTCGGATAGACCTTCGAGACGTTCTCCAGCCGGATCACGGCCGGGAATGCTACTGCGCCGAAGATCCGCCGCTCGTCACGCGGCGGCTTCGCTCTGCTTGCGCCAACGGATGCCGGCGTCGAGGAAGTCGTCGATGAACCCGTCGAGCACCTGCGAGGTCTGCGACGTCTCGTGGTTGGTCCGCAGGTCCTTCACCATCTGGTACGGGTGCAGGACGTAGGAGCGCATCTGGTTGCCCCAGCTCGACCCGGAGTCCTTGAGGGAGTCGAGCAGGGCCCGCTCCTCCTCCTTGCGCCGGGCCAGGAGCTTCGCGGCGAGCACGGCCATCGCCGACGCCTTGTTCTGCAGCTGCGAGCGCTCGTTCTGGCAGGACACCACGATGCCGGTGGGCAGGTGGGTCAGCCGGACCGCGGAGTCGGTGGTGTTGACGCCCTGGCCACCGGGCCCCGACGAGCGGTAGACGTCGACGCGCAGGTCCTTCTCGTCGATCTCGACGTGGTCGGTCGACTCCACGACGGGGGCCACCTCGACGCCGGCGAACGAGGTCTGACGGCGGCCCTGGTTGTCGAAGGGCGAGATCCGGACCAGACGGTGGGTGCCCTGCTCGACCGAGAGGGTGCCGTAGGCGTACGGCGCGGAGACCTTGAACGTGGCCGACTTGATGCCGGCCTCCTCGGCGTACGACGTGTCGTAGACCTCGGTCGGGTAGCCGTGGCGCTCCGCCCAGCGCAGGTACATGCGCATGAGCATCTCGGCGAAGTCCGCGGCGTCGACGCCGCCCGCCTCGGCCCGGACGGTGACCAGCGCGTCGCGCTCGTCGTACTCGCCGGAGAGCAGCGTGCGCACCTCGAAGGCCGCGACGTCGGCGAGCAGCGCGGCACGCTCGGTGTCGGCCTCGGCGCGCAGGTCGGTGGAGTCCTGACCCGCCTCCTCGTCGGCCATCTCGTAGAGCGTGCCGAGGTCGTCGAGGCGCGAGCGCAGCGACTCGGCCCGCTTGAGGTCGGCCTGCTTGTGCGTGAACGCGCTGGTCAGCTTCTGCGCGGTCGCGACGTCGTCCCAGAGATCGGGTGCCTGGACCTGCTGCTCGAGCTCGGCCACCTCACGCCGCAGACCGTCGAGGTCCATCGCCGCCTCGACACTGTCCAGGGAGGCGGCGAGGTCCTTCAGCTCGGTCGCGGTCGTGTCATCCACTCCCCCAGCGTAATCGCCCGGCCTGCCGGCACCCCCGTGACGGCGGCCCGGAAGCGAGAGCACTGCTCTTGCGCTTCCCGCGACGAAGGTGCATCCTCGGATTCGAGAGCACTGCTCTCGCTTCGCGGATCGCTCCTCAGGAGGCAGCCATGCACCCCACCGTCCTCGTCACCGGCGCCACGGGCGCCACCGGCGCCGCCCTGCTCACCGCGCTCGAGGGCCGCGACGTCACCCCGCGGGTGATGGTCCGCGACCCCGGGCAGGCGGCGCGGTTCACCGGGGACGTCGCGGTGGCGGACCTCGACGACGGGGCCGCCGTGGCCCGCGCGCTCGAGGGCGTCGACGCCGCCTACCTCGTCACCCCGTCCTCGGAGCAGGCCGCGGAGCGCCAGAACCGGTTCGCCGACGCGGCCGTGACGGCCGGGGTGCGACGCCTCGTCGTGCTCTCCCAGTTCGCCGCGCGCCCGGACTCGCCGGTGCGCTTCCTGCGCTGGCACGCCGAGGTCGAGGCCCACCTGGCGACCCTGCCGATCGAGCGGGTGGTCCTGCGTCCCAACCTCTTCTTCCAGGGCCTGCTCGCCTTCGCCGAGCAGATCGCGCGGACCGGGCGCTTCGCCGCCCCGATCGGCGACGCCGCGATCAGCGCCGTCGACGTCCGCGACATCGGCGCGGTCGCCGCCGCGACCCTGGTCGAGCCGGGACACGCCGGCGCGACGTACACGCTCACCGGGCCCCGCGCGGTCACCCACCCGGAGATCGCCGCCGCGCTGTCGGCCGCGACGGGGCGCCCGGTCGCGTTCGACGACGTGACGCCGGCCGCGTTCGCCGAGGCCCTGGCGTGGTTCCTGCCGCCGTGGGGGCTCGCGGGGCTCGTCGAGGACTACGCCCACTACGCGCGGGGCGAGGCCGCCGTCGTGGACCCGGCGATCGCGCAGATCACGGGTCGCCCGGCCATCGACGTCACCGCCTTCGCCCGCGACCACGCCGGCGCGTTCACCGGTGCCGGCGCGGCCTGATCACGTCCCGACCACGAAGGCCTCCCGCTCCGCCGCCGTCCCCTCGCGCAGCGCGAGGACGGCGGCGAGCGTGATCAGGCAGACGACGACCATGTACACCGACACCGACAGCGACGTCCCCGTCGCGCCGATCAGCGCCTGGGCGATGAGCGGCGCGAACCCGCCGCCGAGCACCGCGCCGAACGCGTAGGCGAAGGACGCGCCGCTGTAGCGCACGTCGACCGGGAAGAGCTCGGCGTACGCCGCGGCCTGCGGGCCGTAGGTCAGCCCGAGCCCGACGCCGAGCACGGCCACCGCGAGCAGCATCAGCGGCAGCGACGCCGTGTCGAGCAGCAGGAAGAACGGGAACGACCAGACGAGCAGGCCGATGGTGCCGATGAGGTAGACGCGCCGCCGCCCGACCCGGTCCGACCACGCGCCGGACCAGACGATCGCGACGCCCCAGACCACCGCGCCCACGATCCCGACGGCGAGCATCGTGGAGCTCGGGAGCCCCAGGACGCGGGTGCCGTACGACGTGATGAAGGCGATCAGCAGGTAGCCGATCATGTTGTTGGCGATGAACAGCCCGATCGCGACGAGCAGGGCGCGGGGCTGGTTGCGCAGGACCGAGAGCATCGGCGCGGACCGGCGGGCGCGCTGCGCGCGCAGCTTCGCGAACACCGGGCTCTCGTCCACCCGGGCCCGGACGAAGAGGCCCACGCCGATCAGCACCACCGAGAGCAGGAACGGGATGCGCCAGCCCCAGGACAGGAACTGCTCCTTGGTGGTCGACGTCGACACCACGAGGAACACCAGGTTGGCGAGGATCAGCCCGATCGGCACGCCGACCTGCGGGTACGTGCCGAAGAACCCGCGCCGGCCCGGCGGGGCGTGCTCGACGGCCATGAGCGCGGCGCCGCCCCACTCGCCTCCGGCCGAGAGCCCCTGCAGCAGGCGCAGCACGAGCAGCAGGATCGGGGCGGCGACGCCGATGCTCGCGTACGTGGGCAGCAGGCCGACGCCCACCGTCGCCAGCCCCATGATCAGCAGGGTGGCGACGAGCATGCGCTTGCGCCCGATCCGGTCGCCGAGGTGGCCCGCGATCACCCCGCCCAGCGGGCGGGCGACGAAGCTGACGCCGATGGTCGCGAACGAGGCGAGCAGCGCGGTGGCCGGGTCGAGCGCGGTGAAGAACAGCTGGCTGAACACCAGCCCCGCCGCGCTGGCGTAGATGAAGAAGTCGTACCACTCGACGGTGGTGCCGACGAGGCTCGCGAGCGCGACCCGGCGTACCGCAGCGGGGTCCTCGGTGGACGTCGGCGGGCTCTGCGTCATCGCGGGCTCCCTCTCGGTCGGTGCGCCGGGAGGGTAGTCAGCCGAACGGACGTTCGGAAAGCCCTCGGCCGCTACCCCCCGACCGGCTCGTAGCGGCTGAAGCGCCGGGTGAAGGACGCCGTCCCCGAGGTCAGGGCCCGCAGGTCCACGGCGTAGCGCAGGAGGGCCTGCTCGGGGACCTCGGCGCGCACGTGGGTGCACCCCGGCTCGCCCGGCTCGGTGCCGACGACGCGCCCGTGCCGCGAGGCGAGGTCGCCGAGGACCGCGCCGAGCTGGGCGTCGTCCACGGTGACCTCGACCTCGTAGAGCCGCTCCATGACCACCGTGCCCGCCGCCGCCACCGCCTCCCGGATCGCGAGCGCGCCCGCCGTCTGGAACGCCTGGTCCGACGAGTCGACGCTGTGGGCCTTGCCGTCGACCAGGGTCACCCGCAGGTCGACGACGGGCCGGCCCGGTGTGACCCCGGCGTCGAGCTGGGCGCGGACCCCCTTCTCGACGCCGGGGATGTAGGCCCGCGGGATCGCTCCCCCGACGATCCGGTCGACGAACTCCACGCCCGACCCGCGCGGCAGCGGCTCGATCTCGATGCGGCAGACGGCGAACTGACCGTGCCCGCCCGACTGCTTGACGTGCCGCCCGAGCCCGGTGGCGGGGCCGGCGACGGTCTCGCGCTCGGGCACCGCGACGTCGGTGACCTCGACGTTCGCCCCCGAGGCCCGCAGGCGGGCGAGCACGACGTCGGCGTGGGCCTCGCCCGTGCACCACAGCACGATCTGGTGGGTGTCCTCGTTGCGCTCGACGCGCAGCGTGGTCTCCGTGGCGGCCAGGCGGGAGAGCCCGCGGGCCATCGCGTCCTGCGCCGACCGGTCGGCCGCGGTCACCGCGACCGGCAGCAGCGCCTCGGGCAGCTCCCAGCCGTCGAGGCCGACGGGGTCCTCGGCGGCGCAGAGGGTGTCGCCGGTGCCCACGGGGCCGAGCCTCGTCAGCGCGCAGAGGTCGCCGGCGACGCACCAGGGCACCTCGCGCAGCGTCGCCCCCAGCGGGGCGTAGACCCGGTTGACGCGCACGGTCTCGCCGCCCGACCGCGCCTCGGCGCCGGTGGGGTCCTCACCGTCGCGCGGGGCGGGGATGCGCAGCGGGTCCGCGCACACGGTCAGGGCGGTGTCGGGGCGCAGTCGGCCGGAGAACACGCGCACGAGCGAGACGCGGCTGCCCTGCGCGTCGGTGCCGGTGTGCACGACCTCGGCGACGAGCGGGCCGTCGGGGTCGGGGTCGACGGGGTCGTGGCCGGCGCCGTCGGGGGCGTGCGCGGGCAGCGGCGGGTGGGCGGTCGGGGGCGGCACGGCGTCGACGACGAGGTCGAGCAGGGCGTCGAGCCCCGCGCCGGTCGGGGCGCACACGCCGGCCACGGGCACGAGGGAGCGGCGCGCGACGGCCGTGGCCAGGTCGGCGCGCAGGGCGTCGAGGGCGACCGGCTCACCGCCGATCCAGCTCTCGAGCAGCGCCTCGTCCTCGCTCTGCTCGATGAGGGTCTCGACGAGCTCGCGGCGCAGGTCGTCGGGCTCCTCGGCGCTCGGGTCGTCGCCGGCCAGCAACGGGTGGACGGTGACCGTGCCGTCGGGCGCGCGTTCGGAGCGCGTCACGGGGACGAGCACCTCGCCCGATCCGGCGGCGACCTCCCGGCACGTGGCGAGAGCGGCGTCCTCGTCGGCGCGGGCGTGGTCGAGGCGGCTGAGCACGAGCACGGCGGGCAGCCCGGCGCGGCGGCACTCGGCGAGCAGGGCGGACGTCGGGGCGGCGACGCCGTCGGCGGCGTCCGCGGTCCCGACGACGAACAGCACCGCGTCCGCGGCGCGCAGGCCCGCGCGGACCTCGGCGAGGAAGTCGGGGCAGCCCGGGGTGTCGATCAGATTGATCTTGATGTCACGGTGCACGAGCGACGCGACGGCCGGGGCCACCGACCGCTGCTGACGCCGGGCGTCGGGGTCGTGGTCGGTGACGGTCGTGCCCGCGGCCACCGAGCCGGCTCGGGGGATCGCGCCGGCCGCGGCCAGCAGCTCCTCGACCAGCGTCGTCTTGCCCGCGGCCATCGGCCCGACGATCGCGACCGAGCGCACGGCAGCCGGATCGTCCGGCGCGAGCTCCCCCGCACGCCCGCCCCGACCTCTCCGGGCGCTGTCGGCCTTCGATCCGCCCATGACGACCACCCCGACTCCGTCGACCTCGGCGCGCCACCGCGCCGACACCGTCAGTCCACCGGAGTGACCGAGATCACGACAAGGGTTCGGGCCGGGTCGAGACCGGAACGGTCCGCGGGCTCAGACCTGCGCGACGCCGCCGTCGACGGCGAGGGTGGAGCCGTTGACGTAGCTCGAGGCGTCCGAGGCCAGGAACACGGCCGCGGCCGCGATCTCCTCGGGGGTGCCGTGCCGACCCAGGGGGATCAGGTCCTCGGCCTGCGACCGGACCTCGGCGGGGACGAGGTCGAGCAGGCCCGGCGTCGGCACCATCCCCGGCGCGAGCACGTTGACGCGGAAGCCGTACCGACGCGAGCTGTGGGCCCAGCCGCGGACCAGGTTGTGCACCGCGGCCTTGGTCGCCCCGTAGACCTCGAGGCCGGACTGCGGCCGGGTCGCGGCCGTCGAGCCGGTCACGATGATCGACGCCTCCGGCCGCAGCAGCGGCAGCGCGCCCTGGACGGTGAGGATCGTGCCCTTGACGTTGGTGGCGAACTGGGCGTCGATCTGCTCCTCGGTCACCTCGCCGAACGCCGCGTCGATGCCGATCCCGGCGTTGGCGACCACGACGTCGACGTGTCCGGCCTGCTCGCGGACGGTCGTGTAGAGCGCGTCGAGGTCGGCGGGCACGGCGGAGTCGCAGACCACCGCGGTCACGTCCTCACCGAGCTCGGCGACGGCCTTGTCGAGCGCTTCCCGGCGTCGACCGGTGATGACCACCGTCGCGCCCTCCTCGCGGAAGGCCCGCGCGATCGCGAGCCCGATCCCGCTGCTGCCCCCGGTGACCACGGCGACCTTGCCCGTGAGGACGGCCATGCCGCCCACCTCCTCGAATTGTTGACCGTACCGTCCAGAACACCTTCCCTGATCTGGACCGCGCGGTCAACATCTCGGAGGATCGGTTCTGGCCTGTCGGGTCCAGAACTCGTACCGTCGAGGGGTGCCACGCCCCCGGGAGTTCGACGAGGACCGCGTCGTCCTCGCCGTCCGCGACGCGTTCTGGGACCAGGGCTACGCGGCGACCTCGATGGACGACCTGCTGCGCGTGAGCGGGCTGGGCAAGGGCAGCCTCTACGGCGCCTTCGGCGACAAGCGCCGCCTGTTCCTGCGGGTGCTGCGCGAGTACGACGACGCGAACCTGCGCGGGCTGCGCGAGCGCCTGGGGTCGGCCGCACGGGGGGTCGACATGGTGCGCGAGTTCGTGCTCGGGGTGGCCGACGACCCGACCGGGGCCGCCGCACGACGCGGCTGCCTGCTGGCCAACAGCACCGCCGAGCTCGCCACCAGCTCCCCGGACGTCGCCGCCGAGGCCCGCCGCAGCTACGAGGCGATCACCGCGATCCTCACCGAGGCGCTCGAGCGCGCGCAGCGGGAGGGCGACGTCGACCCCGACGCCTACGCCGCCGAGGTCGCCCGCGCGGTCCTCGCCGCCCAGCTCGGGGTGGTGGCGCTGGGGCGGACCGGGATGGACGTCGCGGTGCTCACCGAGGTGGCGCGGTCGGCCCTGGCCCGGCTGCTGCCCGCGCCGTCGCCGTAGCGCCGCTCAGTCCATCGTGAGGGCGGCCAGTCGCGCGCGGTGCTCGTCGGCGGAGCCGAACAGCGGGGCGCGGCGGCGGGCGCGCTTGTAGAAGAAGTGCGCCTCGTGCTCCCAGGTGAAGCCGATGCCGCCGAAGAACTGGATCATCGCGCCGGTGGCGGCCCACGCGGCGTCGGCGGCCTTCGCCTTCGCGACGGCGACCGCGACGTCGACGCCGGGGTCCTCGGTGTCGACGGCGTGGGCGGCGAAGAGCACGGCGTGCTCGGCCATCGTCACGGCGACGTGCAGGTCGGCCATCGTGTGCTTGATCGCCTGGAACGACCCGACGGGGACGCCGAACTGCTTGCGCTCGCGGTCGTAGTCGACGGTGCGGGTGAGCGCCTCGCGGGCGACGCCGACGAGGTCCGCCGCCGTGAGCACCGCGCCCCGGGCCATCAGCGCGGCCACCGCGGCGGCACCGGAGAGCGTGCCGCCGCCCAGGGGCTCCGCGGGGGTGTCGGCGAGCTCCACCGCGCCCACGCGGGCGGTGCCGTCGTAAGTCTCCTGGTCGCGGATCGCGAGCCCGGAGGCCCCGCTCTCGACGAGGAACAGACCCGGCGTCCCGGACGGGTCGGTGGCCGCGACGACGATCAGCCCGGCGACCGACGGGTAGTCGACCGGCGACGCCGTGCCCGAGAGCCGGCTGACACCGTCATTCTGGCCGGAGGCGTCGACGGTGATGCCCCGGCCGTCCCACGACCCCGCCTCGCCGCGGAGGGCGACGGTGCCGATGGTCTCGCCCGCGGCGAGACCCGGCAGCCAGGCGGCCTGCTGCTCGGGCGAGCCGGCGAGGCGCAGGGCCTCGGCGGCGAGCACGGTGGCCGTCCACGGACCGGGCGCGACGCCGCGGCCGAGCTCGCGGGCCACGACCTGCGCGTCGAGCAGGCCGAGCCCGAGACCGTCGTGCTCCTCGGGGACGAGGACCGCGAGCGCGCCCTGGTCGGCGAGGCCCTTCCACAGGCTGACGGGATGCCCGTCGCCGTGCGGGTCCTCGACCACACCGCGGACGGCGTCGAGGTCGAACCGGTCGGCCAGGAACTCGCGGACCGTGGTCGCGAACGCCTGCTGGTCGTCGGTGAGCGCGAAGAACACCTGCGAGCTCCTCAGCGGGGGAGGCCGAGCACGCGCTCGGCGACGATGTTGCGCTGGACCTGGGACGAGCCGCCCCAGATGGTGACCGACCGCGACCACATCGCCTGGTGCTGGAACGGCGTGAGGTCGACGTCGGGGCGCGGCCGGGCGAGGCTCGCCTCCGGGCCGAGGACGTCGTCGAACGCCTCCCAGAGGTCCTGGAAGGTCTCCGACCACTGGAGCTTGGTCATCGACGACTCGGAGCCCAGGTCACGGCCCTGCTCGACCTGGGTGAGGATGTGCATCGCGTGGTAGCGCAGGCACTCCAGCTCCACGAGGCAGTTCGCCAGCTTCTGGCGGGCCACCGGGTCGTCCGAGCGCCCGAAGCGCCGGGCCTCGGCGACGATCTCGTCGTACTGCCGGCGGAACTCGGTGTACTGGCCGACGCCGGACGCGCCGCGCTCGAAGGAGAGCAGCAGCATCGCGGTGCGCCAGCCCGCCCCGATCTCGCCGAGGCAGTCCTTCGCGGGCACCCGCGCGTCGGTGAAGAAGACCTCGCCGAACTCGCTGGCCCCGCTCATCTGCTTGAGCGGACGGGCCTCGACGCCCGGCTGGTCCATGTCGATGAGCATCATCGACAGGCCCTTGTGGCGCTCCGAGCCCGGCTCGGTGCGCACGATCGTGAAGATCTTGTCGCCGTGCATGGCATTCGTGGTCCAGATCTTCTGGCCGTTGACCACGTAGTCGTCGCCGTCGCGCACGCCGCGCGTGGCCACCGCCGCGAGGTCGGATCCCGCGCCGGGCTCGGAGAAGCCCTGGCACCAGATCACCTCGTTGCGCAGCATCGGCCCGATGATCTCGGCCTTCTGATCCGGCGTGCCGATCGCCATGATCGTCGGGGCGAGGAACGTCAGCCCCAGCACGTTGACGGTCTGGGGCGCGCGGGCGCGCACCATCTCCTCGTCGTAGAGGGCCTTCATGCCCGGCGTGCCCCCGCGGCCGCCGTACTCCGTCGGCCACTCGATGCCCGAGAAGCCCGCGGCGGTCTTGGAGGCCTCCCAGTCCCGTCGCAGCCGGAACGACTCGTCGTCGTCGAGGGCGCGCCAGAAGCCCGGCTGCGTCCACTCGTCGGGGATGTTGGCCGCGAGCCAGGTCCGCAGCTCCTCGCGGAACTGCTCCTCCTCGGCCGTGTAGCTCAGGTCCACGGGCGCCACTCTGGCAGAACCCCCCGACCCTCCGCAGGATCGGACTACCCGTCAGTAGGGATCAGGGCGCGCAGCGGAGGATCCCGCGGTCCGACTTCAGCGTCAGGACGCGGCGCGCGCTCTCCTCGAGGCGGCGGGCGAACGCCGGGTCCTCGTCGGCCTCCGCCGTGAGCGCCTCGACCATCGGCCCCAGGTCGGACGCCTCGATCGTCAGCACCTGGTCGCCGCCCGCGGCCACGAAACGGGTCGCCCGCTGGCCGACCGGCACGTCGGTCACCGCCGCCGCCGCGCCGACGTCGTCGGTCGACACCACCCCGGTGAAGCCCAGGCGCCCGCGCAGCAGGTCGGTGATCACCGCGCGGCTGAACAGGGCGCGGTTGTCGGGATCGATCCGCTCGTAGACCGCCGACGACATCATCACCACGGGCGCGCCGGCCGCGATCCCGGCGCGGAACGACGCGAGCCCGGGGTCGTCGACGCCGGTGCGGGTGTCCGCGGCGCCGGCGAAGTCGGTGTTCTCCCGCACCCGCCCGAGGCCCGGGAAGTGCTTGAGCGTCGCGTGCACCCCGCCCTGGTCCAGGCCCTCGACGAAGGCGGTCACGGCGTCGGAGACCCGCGCGGGGTCGGTGCCGAAGCCGCGGTCGAGCGCGCCGACCGGCTCGTTCGCCTCGCCCAGGTCCGGGTCGACGACGTCGGCCACCGGGGCGAGGTCGAGCGTCACCCCGGCGCCGGACATCTCCTCGCCCCACCCCCGGGCGTCGGCGCGCAGGCCGGCCGGGTCACGGCCCTGCGTCACGGCCGCGGGGATGCGCGTGAAGCCCTCGCCCTTGAGGTCCTGGACCTTGCCGCCCTCCTGGTCGACGGCGACCGTCACGGGGACGCGGGCGGTGTCCTGCACCTCGCGCGTGGTGGCCGTGACCTGCGCGCGGGAGGCCTCGCCCCCGGCGGCGTCGGTGAGGATCACGCCGCCGGCCCCCTCGCCGAGCGCCTCGCGCCCGGCCGCGGTGAGCCCGTCGGCGGGCACGCCGACCATCACCAGCTGGGCGGCGCGCTCGCGGGTGTCCATGCTGCCGACGACGCTGTCCACGCAGGCCGCGGCGGGATCGGCCGGGGCCTGCGACGACGGTGGCGTGGCGGCGCGGGGGCTCGGCGCGTCGCTCGCGGGCGCCGGTGGCGGGCCCGTCGGCTCCCCGGTGCAGGCGGTGGGGCCGAGCACCAGCACCGCCGTCACGGCGACGAGCACGCGGACGGGGACGCGACGGGCACCGGGCATCGCGGGGCAGTGTGCCCTACGGGCGTGGGGGCGCTCGGTGCCCTCCGGGGTGCGCGTGTGTCTCCGTGCCCGGACACGGGTGAGCACGCACCGGCGCGGGGAGACAGGATGGCGCCCGATGACCGCCACACGCCGCACGCGCACCCTGCACGGGCAACGGATGTCGTACGTCGAGGCGTGCCCCGACGCGGTACCGGGCACCGAGGGCGGCCCGGCCGACCCCGAGGTCGTCGTGCTCGTGCACGGCATCGCCGGCAGCGCCGAGACGTGGACGCCGGTACTGCAGGCGTTCGAGCGCACCGGCTGCGACCGCCTCCTGCTGGCCCCGGAGCTGCTCGGGCACGGCGAGTCCGCGGGTGTGGGCGGCGACTTCTCGCTCGGCGCCTACGCCAACGGGCTGCGCGACCTGCTCGCGGTGCTCGGGCACCGCCGGGTCACCGTCGTCGGGCACTCGCTCGGCGGCGGGGTGGCGATGCAGTTCGCCTACCAGTTCCCGGAGATGTGCTCGCGGCTCGTGCTCGTCTCCTCCGGGGGCCTGGGGCGCGGCGTGAGCCCGGTCCTGCGCCTCGCGGCCCTCCCCGGCGCGGAGTGGGTGCTGCCGGTGCTGGCCTCCACCGGGCTGCTCGGGCTCGGCGCCCGTGGGCTGCGCCTGGCCGCCTCGCTCCCCACGATGGGCCCCGGGGCGGTGGGGCTGCGCGAGGCCGCCCGGCACGCCGCCTCCCTCACCGAGCGCGCCCACCTGGACGCGTTCGTCGACACCGTCCGGGCGGTCATCGGCCCCGGTGGCCAGCGGGTCAGCGGCACCGACCGGCTCTACCTCACCGAGGGCCTGCCCACCCTCGTGGTGTGGGGCGACCGCGACCCCGTCATCCCCGTCGGGCACGCGCGCCGGGCCGGCGAGCTGATCCCGCACGGGCGGCTGGAGATCTTCCAGGGCGCCGGCCACTTCCCGCACTGCGACGAGCCGGAGCGCTTCGCGGCCCTGCTCACCGAGTTCTGCGACGCCAACGCGCCGGCGGAGATCGACGTCGCGAGCCTCGGCCCGCGGGTGGCGTCGCGCGGGGCGTGAGTCCTCAGCGGGGGTTCCGGCACTGGTAGGCCAGCGCCGGGGGCAGGTTGCGCCACACCGTCGGGGTCACCCGCACCTCGCTGAACTCGCTCTCCAGCACACCGCGGAAGCGGCGCTGGGTGGGCAGCCGCGTGACGTGGCTGTAGGCGAAGGTGGTGAACGGCGCGCCGGGGGCGAGCACCTTGGTGACCTGGTCGATGATCCCGCGCTGCGCCGACTCCGGGAACAGCGTCCAGGGCAGGCCGCTGATCGCGGCGTCGACCTGGTCGACCCCGATGTCGGCGAGCAGCTTCTGCAGATCGGCCGCGTCGCCCTCGACGACCTCGAGCCACGGCCGGGTGCGCCGCAGGTGCTCCACCATGCCGGGGTCGATCTCGACGGCGATGTGGCGCGCGCCCTCGGGCAGGCGACGGCGCAGTGCGGCGCTGACCACGCCCGTGCCGGGGCCGAGCTCGACGACCACGGGCTGCCCCTCGGCCGGGGCCACGGAGGCGAGCAGGTCGGAGAGCGCCCGCCCGCTGGGCGCCACGGCACCGATGACGGCCGGGGAGCGCACGGCCGAGGAGACGAAGGTGACGAAGTCTCGGACAGGACTCACGAGGTCCACAGTGTCAGCTCCCCGCGCGGGTCGCCCACTCGGGAGACGTGGCGCGCGCCTCTCTCGTCCTGCGGGTTCGCGCAGTGGTCCCTCCGGCTCAGCGGGGGTCCACCACCCGCATCAGGATGAACGTCACGAGCAGCAGGATCATGATCGACAGGTCGAGGCTGACGTTGCCGATGCGCACCTGCGGGATGATGCGGCGCAGCAGCTTCACCGGCGGGTCGGTCACCATGAACAGCACCTCGAGCCCTGCCGCCGTGCTCCCGGCGGGGCGCCAGTCGCGGGCGAAGCTGCGCACGATCTCGACGACGAGCCGCCCCACGATGAACAGCCACAGCAGGAAGAGCGCGTAGTACACGAGCAGCAGGGCGAGCTCCATGCCTCCAGAGTGCCTGACCGTCCGGGGAGACGGAGACCCGCCTGCCGGTTCCCCGATCGATTGGCTACGGTCGATGACCGCCGTCGGGAACGCAGGACAGGAGGTCGCGTGGTCGTCCTGGTGCCTGTCGACGAGCGGCTCACCGGCCCGGGTGCACCCGGGCTGGCCGAGCTGTGCGCCGACGGCGTGGAACCGCTGGTCGAGGCCGTGCTGCGCTCCGAGATCGACGTGGCGCCGTCGGCCGAGACCACCGGCCCGATCCCCCGCGGCGGCGTCGAGGCCGACGTGCACCCCCGGACGTTCCTGTCCGTCGACCCTCGCGATCGCCAGGTGGTGGGCACCTGCGGCTTCCGAGGGCCCGTCCGCGGCGGACGCGTCGAGATCGCGTTCTGGACGTTCCCGCCGTTCGAGGGCCGCGGCTGGGCGACGGCCATGACCCGCACGCTCGTCGCGCGCGCCTTCGAGGACCCGTCGGTGCACACCGTCGTGGCGCACACCCTGCCCGAGCGCGCCCCGGCCGCGAGCGTCCTGACGGCGAACGGGCTGGTGCGCGTGCAGTCCCGCCGGCGCGACGAGGCCGGCCCGGGAGGGGCGGTGCGCGGGACGGTGTGGCGGTGGGAGACCCACCGGCCGACGCGCGCGAACGCCGCCCCGGCCCGCTGAGCGGCCGGACGGCGCCGTGATCCTGCACCTGTGCACCCGCGAGGAGCTCGCCGCGGCCCGGGCGGAGGGGGCCCGCAGGCCGCCGTCGCTCGACGAGGTCGGGTTCGTCCACCTCTCGGACCCGGGGACCGTCCACCTGCCCGCCTCGCGGCTCTACGCCGGCCGCGACGACGTCGTGGTGCTCGTCGTCGATCCCGCCCGCCTGGCCGCCCACGGTGTGCCGGTGCGCTGGGAGCCCGGAGTGGGCCCGCAGGGCACCGAGGACCCGCGGGGCCCGTGGTTCCCCCACGCCTACGGCGCGCTGCCCATGGAGGCCGTCGTGGCCGTGCACGACCTCGTCGCGGAGCAGGACGGGAGCTTCCGGCCGCCGCCGCCCGTCGCGGACGCCGCGACGCCGGGGTCCTGAGCGGGGGTATTCGAGCGAAGGGCACCACAGCCGACCAGAGCGGCGGTGGGCGCCCTTCGCCGGGACAGCCGGCTGCGACCCCGCGGCCGCCGACCGACGACCCCGGGAACGACAACGGCCCCCGACCTGGTGGTCGGGGGCCGTCGTCGCGCGTAGCGGGGACAGGATTCGAACCTGTGACCTCTGGGTTATGAGCCCAGCGAGCTACCGAGCTGCTCCACCCCGCGTCGTGCCCGTGGCCCTGGGCTGGGGATCCCGGCCTCCGGAACGATCTCCGGAACCGGTGTCGTAGCGGGGACAGGATTCGAACCTGTGACCTCTGGGTTATGAGCCCAGCGAGCTACCGAGCTGCTCCACCCCGCGCTGCGTTCTGTCCGTAACGGTACACGGCGCCCACCCCACCCCGCCGAGGGGGTGGGATGGGCCCGGGGACCGTCAGCCGCCGGCAGTGGCCGGCGTGGCGGTGGCCGGCGCGGCCCCGGTGGCCGCCCGGAACTGCGCGATCGCGGCGTCGAGCGCCGCCTCGGCGTCACCGATGCCCCGGAAGTCCCGCGCGGCCTGGGCCTGCGAGAGCCGGTCGAGGGCGTCGTTCATCCCGGTCACGGCCTGGTTGAGCTCCGGGCTCAGCGTCTGGCCCTGCTGGCCGGTGGGCAGCGGTCCGCCACCCGTGTTGACGCCCGGCGCCGGCGGCTGCTGCGCCACCGCACCCAGGCCCGGGACGCTGAGCCCCGGCGGGAGCGGCACGCCCTGGAACGCGGCCTGCAGCGCGCCCTGCAGCGTCGGCGCGTAGCCGATGTCGCCGTTGTTGAAGCGGGCGATGACGCCGAACAGCTGCGGGAACGACGTCTGCGCGTTCCGCTCGACGTAGATCGGCTCGACGTAGAGCAGACCGCCGGCGACGGGCAGCGTGAGCAGGTTGCCGTACTGCACCTGCACCGGTGTGCCCGACTGCCGCAGCGTGAACAGCCCGCCGTTGACCGACTGGCTGGTCAGCAGCTCGGCCTGGACCTGCTGCGGACCCTGCGGACCCCGCTGGTCGCCGGTGAGCTGCGCGGGCAGCTCGAGCACGGTCATCCGCCCGTAGTTCTCGGGCTCCGAGCTCACCGAGAGGTAGGCCGAGAGGTTCGGTCGCGAGAGGGCGAGCAGCGTGCTCGTCATCTGGAACTGGGTGTCCGGCGCCGCGCCCGGCCGCGGGTCACCCGCGAGCAGGTAGTACGGCGGGATCGACGCGTTGCTCTCCCGCGTCGGGTCCTCCGGGACGGTCCAGAAGTTCTGCGTCGAGAAGAAGTCGCGCGGGTTCTCGACGTGGTACCGGGTCAGCAGGTCGCGCTGGACCTTGAAGATGTCCTCCGGGTACCGGAAGTGCGCCCGCAGGGACGGCGAGACGTCCGACGACGGCTGGACGACGCCCGGGAAGGCCCCCATCCAGGTGCGCAGCACCGGGTCCTGCTCGTCGACCGCGTAGAGGTGCACCTCGCCGCTGTAGGCGTCGACGGTGGCCTTCACCGAGTTCCGCATGTAGCCGGCGGAACCGGCCGGGGTGGCCGGGCGCAGCGAGTCGCTGGTGGCCTGCCCGAGGTCGACCTGCTGGGCGTACGGGTAGCGCGGCAGCGTCGTGTAGCCGTCGACGATCCACTGCATCCGGCCGTCGACCACCGCGGGATACGGATCGACGTCGGTGCGCAGCCACGGCGCGACCTTCTGGACGCGCTCGACGGGCGTGCGGTTGTACATGATCCGCGAGTTCTCGCCGATCGAGCCGTTGAACAGGATGTTCCGCTCGCCGTAGGCGGCGGCGAAGATCAGCCGCTGCGCCCAGTTGCCCACCGGGACGCCGCCGGGGCCCTCGTAGGCCGTGGCCGGGCGGCCGGGGCCGTCGTACTCGCGACCCTGCTCACCGGGGATGCCGCCGACGATCGCGTAGTCGTCGGCGCCGCCGAGGAACTCGCCGTAGTAGATGCGGGCGCCGTCGGGGCTGATGCCGAACGGCCCCGGGTTGCTCGAGTCGCTGACCTCGAACTGCGGCAGCCCGCCCTGGCTCGCCTCGGCGCTCGCCGGAGCGTTGACCCGGTCGGCCGGGGCCGACACGAGGCCCTGGCCGTGGGTGTAGACGAGGTGACGGTTGATCCAGTCCTGCTGGTTGCCGATAAGGGCGTCGGGGTTGATCTCGCGCGCGGCCAGCACGTAGTCCTGCCGCTGCCCGCCGACCGTGTAGCGGTCGATGTCGAGGTCCGGCGAGAAGCTGTAGAAGTTCGTCAGCTGCTGCTGGACCGCGAACGTCCGGTTGAGCCGCGACGGGTCCTGGATGCGGATGTTGTTCAGCGTCGCCTGGCTGTTGGCCACGTCCTGCGGCGGGATCGCGGCGTTCCCGGCGGCCGACGCGACCTGCGGGGCGTAGGGGATGACGCCGACGTTGTTGAGCGCGAAGGCCTGGCGCGTCGCCGCGATGTTCCGCGAGATCGACTCCGCCTCGCGGTCGATGGCGTTCGGGCGCACCGAGAACTGCTCGAGCACCGCGGGCCACGCCGCCCCGACCAGGACGCTCGAGAGCACGAGCAGCGCCAGCGCGATCGCCGGGATCTGGAGGTTGCGCAGCACCACCGCGGAGAAGAAGGCCGCCGCGCAGATCACCGCGATGATCAGCAGGATCAGCTTCGCCGGCATCGCGGCGTTGAGGTCGGTGTAGGTGGCACCGAAGAAGTTGGCGCCGCCCTCGGCCGCCTTGCGGTCGGAGAACAGCAGCTCGTAGCGGTCGAAGAAGTACGCCACGGCCTTGAACAGCACGAACGTGCCCGCGAGGACCGCGAGGTGGGCACGGGCCGGCGGGGCGACGGCGCCGTTGCGCCCGGCCAGGCGGATGCCGCCGAAGAGGTAGTGCGCCACCAGCGCGGCGACGAAGCTCACGGCGATCGCGACGAACAGCCAGCTCAGCAGCCAGCGGTAGAACGGCAGCTGGAAGACGTAGAACGAGATGTCGTGGCCGAACACCGGGTCGGCGACACCGAACGGCGTGGAGTTCAGGAAGAGCTGCACGGTCTGCCAGTCGGCCTGCGCCGAGAGGCCGGCGATGAGCGCGACGACCGCGGGGATGCCGATCGCGAACCAGCGCGGGCGCGCGAGCACGACCGTGCGGTACCGGGCGACGGGGTCCTCGGCGGCCGCCCCGGCCACGGGCACGAACACCGGGCGCACCCGGTAGGCGATCACCAGGTTGAGGGCGAGCAGGCCGCCCATGAGCACGGCGGCGACGACGAACTGCAGCACCCGGGTCCACAGGATGGTCGTGAAGACGCCGCGGAAGCCGACCTCGCCGAACCAGGCCCAGTCGACGTACACGTCGACCAGGCGGGCGCCGCCGAGGAGCACGACGAGCGCCACCGCGCCGACGATCAGCAGCGTCTTCGTCCGTCGCGACAGCTGGGGGGTCGCCGTCGGGGGCCGGTTGGCCACGGGGTCACTCTCCTGATAGCGGGGGGCCGGACGCGCAATCGTGGCCGGGCGTGCGTGTATCTCAGGGCGCCACTCTACGAATACCGTGTGGGGTCGACGTGGCCCGGCATGTCCGGATCCCCTCCCGCCCTGCTCGGGGGGCGGTGGGCCCGCTCACCAGGCGCGTCGGGACCTCAGCAGGGCGTCGGCGCCCGTCCCGCGCGGATCGCCTCGAGGGCGGCGATCCCTTCGTTCAGCGTCCCGACCCTCGCGAGCTGCAGCCCGTCCGGGACGTCCGTGACGGCCTCCGCGCAGTTGCCCGCGGGGACCAGGAACACCTGCGCGCCGTCGTGGCGGGCGGCGTCCATCTTGAAGCGGATGCCGCCGATGTCGCCGACGCGGCCGGTGGCGTCGATCGTCCCCGTGCCGGCCACCACCCGTCCCCCGACGAGGTCGCCGGGCGTGAGCTTGTCGACGATCGCCGTGGCGAAGATCAACCCGGCCGAGGGCCCGCCGATGTCGCCGAGGCTGATCCGCACGTCGACCGGGGAGTCGACGATGTTCGTCGGGGTCACGCCCAGGAAGCCGCGGGGGTCGCCGTCGGGGCGGGCCGCGGCGACGACGGCGACGTCGGTGCGCGGGCCCGGTGCCCCGAGCGGGCCGCGCTGCACGGTCACGGTCACCGTCTGGCCCGGCCGGGTCGGCGCCAGGGCGTCGACGACCTCCTGCGGCGTCGTCACCGGGCGGCCGTCGACCGCGACGATGCGGTCGCCGGGGGCGAGGCGGCCCGCGGACGGGGAGTTGTCGAGCACCGAACCGACCTGGACGGCGGTCGGGTAGCCGAGGTGGCGCAGGGCCGCGGCCTCCGCGTCGGTCTCGGACTGCGCGAACTGCCGGGTGTTCTCCTGGTCGACCTGCTCGCTGGAGCGCCCCGGCGGGTAGACCGACTCGCGCGGGAGCACCTGCTCCTCGCCGGAGGCCCACATGGCCATCGCACCGAAGAGCGTCACCTGCGTCGTCACCGCGACCGTCGTCATCCGCAGCTGGCCGGTGGTCGGGTAGACGGGGACCGGGCCGCTGACGTCCACCACCGTGCGCCCGTCCGCGCCCGCGCCGAGGACGTCGAACGTCGGGCCGTCGCCGAGCGCCACGAACGGCACCCGCACCGTGGCGCCGAGCAGGCCCAGGACCCCGGCCAGCACGAGTCCGAGCGCCAGGGTCGCGCGCAGCCGGGTCACGGGCGGTCAGGGTAGTGATTGCTCGGACACGACCGATCCGCACCCGTGCACGGGGATCCGGCCGTGCGCCGACTGGGAAGTTCCTGGGCGTTCGCCGTGGGCGTGCGCTCAGGGCCCACACGGGTGTCCGGGCCGCGTACCGTCGGCACCATGAGTGACCTGCCCTTCGGCTTCGGGCCGTCCGACTCCGACGACGAGTCCCGCCGCTCCGGATCCGGTGGGTCCGGCGGCTCCGGTCCCGGGGGTCCCGGCGGCCCCATGGGCTTCGGCCTGCCCGGCATGGGGGGCGCCGGCGGTCCCGGTGGCCCCGGCGGCTTCGACATGGGCCAGCTCGGGCAGATGCTCACGCAGCTCGGGCAGATGCTCAGCCAGTCGTCCGGGCCGGGCAACGACGGCCCCGTGAACTACAAGCTTGCCGCCCAGATGGCGCACCAGCAGCTCGGCGCCGAGGGCAGCGCCAAGCCGACGAGCGAGCAGCAGCGTGCGGCCGAGGAGTCGGTGCGTCTCGCCGAGCTGTGGCTCGAGGACGCGACGACCCTGCCGTCCGGCACCTCGCACGTCGCGGTCTGGTCGCCGGCGCAGTGGGTGGACACGACGATGCCCACCTGGCAGCGCCTGTGCGACCCCGTGGCGCAGCGCGTCGCGGGCGCCTGGGTCGAGGGCCTGCCCGAGGAGGCCCGCCAGATGGCCGGCCCGATGCTCGGGATGATCTCCCAGGTCGGCGGCATGGCCTTCGGCTCGCAGCTCGGCGCCGGGCTCGCCCAGCTCGCCAAGGAGGTGCTCACCTCCTCGGAGGTCGGCCTGCCCCTCGGCCCGGAGGGCACCGCCGCGCTCCTGCCGGGCGCGATCACCACCTTCACCGAGGGCATCGACCGCCCGGCGGGCGAGGTGCTCGTCTTCCTCGCCGCCCGCGAGGCGGCGCACCAGCGCCTGTTCGGGCACGTGCCGTGGCTGCGCCAGCGCCTGCTCGCCACCGTCGAGGAGTTCGCCCGCGGCATCTCCATCGACACCTCGCGCATGGAGGAGCTCGCGCGCGACGTCGACCCGATGAACCCCGAGTCCCTGCAGCAGCTCATGAGCTCGGGGATGTTCGAGCCGCAGACCACCGAGTCGCAGAAGGTCGCACTGCGCCGCCTCGAGACCCTCCTCGCGCTCGTCGAGGGCTGGGTCGACGTGGTGGTCGCCGACGCCGTGGGCGAGCGCCTGCCCGGTGCCTCCGCGCTCGGCGAGACCCTGCGTCGCCGCCGTGCCTCCGGCGGGCCCGCGGAGCAGACCTTCGCCACCCTCGTCGGGCTGGAGCTGCGTCCGCGCCGGTTGCGCGACGCCGCCGCGCTGTGGCGGGCGCTCACCGACGAGCGCGGCATCGAGGGCCGCGACGCGGTCTGGTCGCACCCCGACCTCATGCCGACCGCCGACGACCTCGACGACCCGGCCGCCTTCGTGGGCGGCACGAAGACCGTCACCGGTGGCGGGACGAACACGGAGGGTTCGGCCGAGAGCTTCACCGACCTCGACGACCCGCTGGCGCGCCTCGAGGCCGAGATGAAGGCCGAGCAGGAGGCGAAGGACGCGAAGAAGGACGCCGAGAAGGACGAGCCCGGGGAGGGCGACGGTCCGGCGTCCTAGGGCTCAGTCCTCGTCCGCGGCCTCGTCGGGCTCGCCGTCGGTCTCGGTGATCGGGAGGCCGGCGCCGGCCGCGAGGCCCTCGAGGTAGCCGATCGCGCGCTCGCTGCGCGGGTACGCGGCCTCGAGCGCCCGGAACGCCGGGCCGTGCCGCGGTTCGCGCAGGTGGACGAGCTCGTGCACCAGCACGTGGTCGAGCACCCACCCGGGCACCTCGCGGAGCTTCTCGCTGACGCGGATCGTCGCGTCGGCGGGCGTGCACGACGCCCACCGGGTGCGCATCGGCTTCGTCCAGCGCACCGACGCCGGTCGCGGCCAGGCACCGTCGGGGGCGATCGGGTCCAGGTGGGCACGCGCCAGGGCGTCGGCGCGGTCACCGAGGTCGGCGTCGCCCGCCCGGCGGCCCGGGCGGCGCCGGGCGTCCGCGCGCTCCAGGCGCTGGAGCATCTCCTCCACCCAGTGCCGCTCCTGCGCCCGTGACATCGACGCGGGGATGTTCACCACGACGGTCGAGCCCTCGCGGTGGGCGTCCACCGTCCGCCGGCGCCGGGCGCTGCGACGCACCTCGACGTCGGGACGCGATTCGACCATGACGTCGAGCCTAGAAGGCGGGATCCGGACGGCCCTCCGCTGCGTCGAACCAGGTGTGTCCCCGGCTCCCGTGCTCTCCCCCGTCCCCACCGTCCCGACCCCCGATCGGCCCCGTCTCCGCGACCCGGCCCTGCACCGCGCGCCCGACGTCCTGCAGTTCGGCGCCGACCCGTCCGAGGCCCTGGTCGTCGACGGCCTGACGCCGCCGCTCGTGCGCATGGTCGACGCCCTCGACGGCACCCGTTCCCGGGCGCGCGTGCTGGCCGAGGCCGTGGCCGCCGGCGCGGCCCCGGCCGCCGCCGACGAGCTCCTCGCCCGCCTGCACGCCGAGGGCCTGCTCGTCGGGGCGCCGCAGCCCGGTGCCCTGGCCGAGCGCCGGGTGGTGGTGCACGGGTCGGGCCGGATCGCGGTGTCCGTGGCCTGCCTGCTCGCCGCGGCGGACGTCGGACGGGTGCTCGTCGAGGCCGCCGGCACGGTGGTGCGCGACGACGTCGGCACCGGCCTGCTCCCCGGCGACGTTGGGCGCCCCGCCCGGTGGGCGGCCGCCGACGCGGTGGCGCGCGCGGCGGGCGGGGCCCCGCCACCCGGCGACGGGCCGGGGCGCCGCTGGCTCACGGCCCACGCCGACCTCGTCGTCCTCGCCGACGGCGCCCGTCCCGATCCGCTGGCGGCGTCGGAGCTCGTGGTCGCAGGCCGGGTCCACCTCCCGGTGGGCGTCCTCGACGGCGTCGGCGAGGTGGGGCCGCTCGTGGTGCCGGGGACGACGCCGTGCCTGCGGTGCGAGGACCTGCGGCGCACCGACACCGACCCCGCCTGGCCGCGGGTCGCCGCCGAGCTGGCGGGCCGTCGTGTCGCCGTGCCCGTGGCCCTCGCCGCGGCGATCGCCGCGTGCGCCGCCGCGCAGGCGCTCGCGCACCTCGAGGGAGACGTCCCCGCGGCGCACGGCGCGGCGCTCGTGCTCGACCCGGACGGCACCCACCGGCCCCGATCGGCGCGGCATCACCCGGAGTGCGGGTGCCGGGCTCTCACCGTGCGTCCGCCCACGAGCCGCCACCGCGTGGTCGCCGCGTGACGCTCGGAACACGGGCTGCACGTCACACCGCGAGTTAGACGATCGGTGCGGTCGGCGATCCTCCCGGGAACCTCGAGAAGGAGACGGCCATGGCTCCCACCATGACGCAGCCCCCGGCGATCGACAGCCGCGGTCACGACCCCTTGATCACCGTGTTCGGCGCCGAGGGCGCGACCTACAGCTGCCCTGACCTGCAGTCGGTCGACGCCCACCTCGCGAGGCTGTGCGACCGGCTCGGGCACGCGACCCCGCGGTTCCCCGCGCTGATCGCGCTGTTCCGGTCGGAGATCGACCGTCTGCTCGACCGCCGCCGGTGGCTGGAGCTCGACGCGATGGTCGTCGACACGCTCTAGAGGACCGCTCCGCGACGCCGACGCGGGCCAACCTGGGCGCGCCGTCACGGAGCGCGCGAGGGACAATCGGCTACGTGACCGAAGACATCCCCCGACGGTCGGTCCAGCGGTCGGCCCGGCTGGCCTCGCTGCCGCTCGGATTCGCCTCCCGCACCGCGGCGGGCTGGGGTCGCCGGCTGGCCGGCGGCGACCAGGGCGAGATCACCGCGGACGTCGCCCGCCGGGGCGCCGAGCAGCTCTTCGCGGTGCTCGGCGAGCTCAAGGGCGGGGCCATGAAGTTCGGTCAGGCCCTCAGCGTCTTCGAGGCCGCCGTTCCCGACGAGCTGGCCGAGCCCTACCGCGAGGCGCTCACCCGGCTCCAGACCGCGGCGCCGCCGATGCCGGCCGCGCGCACCCACCGGGTGATGGCCGAGCAGTTCGGCCGCGGCTGGCGCGAGCGCTTCCAGGAGTTCGACGACACCCCGGCCGCCGCCGCGAGCATCGGGCAGGTGCACCGCGCGGTCTGGCACGACGGCCGGGACGTCGCGGTGAAGGTGCAGTACCCGGGCGCCGAGGAGGCCGTGATGGCCGACCTGCGCCAGCTCCAGCGCTTCAGCCGCCTGGTCCAGCCGCTGGTGCCCGGGATGGAGATCAAGCCGCTGCTCACCGAGCTGCGGGACCGCATGGCCGAGGAGCTCGACTACCGCGACGAGGCCGAGGCCCAGCGGGCGTTCGCGGCCGCGTACGAGGGAGACGAGCACGTCGTCGTGCCCCGGGTGGTGGCGTCGGCGCCCAAGGCGATGGTCTCCGAGTGGGTCACCGGCACACCGTTGTCGGCGATCATCCGGTCCGGCGAGCCCGAGGAGCGCGACCGCGTCGGTCTGCTGCTCTCGCGCTTCCACTTCTCGTCGCCCGCGCGGGTGGGCCTGCTGCACGCCGACCCGCACCCGGGCAACTTCCAGCTGCTGTCCGACGGGCGCCTGTGCGTCATCGACTTCGGGGCCGTCGCGAAGCTGCCCGACGGCCTGCCGCGCGAGCTGGGGCACATGCTGCGCCTGGCGGTCGAGGACCGCTCCGACGAGCTCCTGGAGCTGCTCAAGCAGCTGAACTTCGTGCTGCCCGGCGTCGACATGGGCTCCGACGAGGCGATCGCGTACCTCGGCCCGCTCACCGACCCGCTGCGCACCGAGAAGTTCCACTTCACGCGGTCGTGGCTGCGCGGGCAGGCCGACCGCCTGGGCGACCTGCGCCGCCCCGAGTTCACCACCGGCCGCGGGCTCAACCTGCCGCCGCAGTACCTGCTGGTGCACCGCGTGACGCTCGCGTCGGTGGCGGTGCTCTGCCAGCTCGACGCCGAGATCCCGCTGCGGGGCGTCTTCGAGAAGTGGCAGCCGGGCTTCGCCGCCTGAGCGGCTCGACGACACGACCGTCCGGGGCCCGGTGCGCACAGGACGCGCACCGGGCCCCCTTCTCCCCCTCGCGGGGTCCTGGGTGGCCGGAGTGAGGGTCACCCTCGCTGCTTCCCGAGCAGTCGGGGTGACCCTCGCTCGCGGCCGGGTGGGGTCAGGCGACCCCGGTGGCGGCCCGGGCGGCGGCGAGCTCCGCGTCCCGGGCGAGGTCGGCCTTGGACGGCCGGCCCCGGGGCCGCTTCCGGGCGATCACGGCGCCCCGGTCGAAGATCTCCCCGCCCCACACCCCGCAGTACTCCCGCCGCTCGAGCGCGCCGGCGAGGCACGCCCGCCGGATCGGGCAGGCACCGCAGAGGCCCTTGGCCCGTTCGAGGTCGGCCGGGGCCTCGGAGAACCAGAGGTCCTCCTCGGCGAGCCGGCAGGGGAGCTCGACGGAGGTCATGGCGTCGAAGAGGTCGGCGAACTCGGGACCGGGGTCGGGGGCGGTCGGGCGTTCGAGTAGTCCGGCGGGGGACACGGTGCTACCTCCGGTGGGCGGGTCGGCGGGGCCGGGAGCCGCGGAGGTGTCATCGACGGACGACGAAGGCCGCGGTCCCTGGAGCGGGTCCGCGGCCTCGTGTGATCCGGTGGGTCCTGAAGGTCAGGGACCCCACCGACGGGGCGCGGACGTCCGCTGCGGGTCGAAGGTCGGGAGGTTCGCGAGATCGCGCTCACGGACGACGGGGCGCTGCTGCTGTCCCCTCGGCCCGCACACGGCGATGCCCGATGGCATCAAGGCCGTGGAGCAACGCCAGCTCGCGACGTGGCGACCGGTGCCCGCGACGGTGACGATGTCCATGTCTGCGAGCCCCCTTCGGTGTCCCACGTGCGGCGAACCGCCCGACCGGCAGCCTCGTGCGCCGGTGTGTGATCGACCGTAGGGCGGTCCCGCGCAGGAGGGCAACGTATTTTCGAGAACTTTCCCGGCGATCGTCGGACCGGGCACGGACGGCCTCCTACGAGGCGTGCTCCCGCAGCAGGGTGAGCACCTCGGTGCCGTACCGCTCGAGCTTCGACGACCCGATCCCGGGGATGGCCACGAGCCCCGACGGGTCGGCGGGCCGCTGCTCGGCGAGCGCGATGAGCGTGGCGTCGGTGAACACCACGTAGGCGGGCACGGACCGGGACTTCGCCTCCGCGGAGCGCCACGTCCGGAGCGCCTCGAGGAGCTCCTCGTCGACGTCCGACGGGTGGGTGCTGCAGCGCCCGAGCTTCGCGGACGCGGGGTCCGCCAACGGCTTCCCGCAGAGCCGGCAGGTCGGCTTGCCCCGCGAGCCGCCGTTCTCGCCGCGGCCGGTGGGCACCCGGGCGGCCGGGTGCTCCTCGGGCACGAGGCCGTAGAGGAAGCGGCTGCGGCGCCGCGAGCGCCGCCCGCCGGCGTTGCGTGACAGCGCCCAGGACAGCCGCAGGTGCACGCGGGCACGGGTGACGCCGACGTAGAACAGCCGGCGCTCCTCCTCGACCGCGTCGTCGTCGCCGTCGGCGTGCTGGATGGGCATCGTGCCGTCGGTGAGCCCGACGAGGAACACGGCGTCCCACTCGAGGCCCTTCGCGGCGTGCAGGGACGCGAGCGTCACGCCCTGCACGGTCGGCGGGTGCTGGGCCTGCGCGCGGGCGTTCAGCTCGGTGAGGAAGGCGCCGAGGTCGGCCTCGGGGACGGTGGTGACGAGCTCCTCGGCGAGCTCGGCCAGCGCACGCAGCGACTCCCAGCGCTGGCGGGCCGCGCCCTCGCCCGCGGACCCGGCGGGCGGGGCCTCGGTCAGCCCCTGCTCGCCAAGGACCGCGCGCACCAGCGACACCATGTTGTCGCCGGTGGCGTCGTCCGGGGCGCGCGTCGCGGCGGTGCGCAGGGCGGCGATCGCGTTGCGGACCTCGGTGCGCTGGAAGAAGCGCTCGCCGCCGCGCACCTGGTAGGCGATCCCGGCGTCGCCGAGCGCCTTCTCGTAGGCCTCCGACTGGGCGTTCACGCGGTAGAGCACGGCGATCTCGGCCGGCGGGATGCCCTGCTCGACGAGCTCGCCGATCGCGGCGGCGACCGCCGTCGCCTCGGCGGGCTCGTCGTCGTGCTCGGCGAAGTCGGGCTCCGGGCCGGGCGGGCGCTGCCCCTCGAGGCGCAGCCGCGACCCGGCGGCACGCCCCCGGGCCGCCCCGATGACGGTGTTGGCCGCCGAGACGACCTGCGGGGTGGAGCGGTAGTCGCGCACGAGGCGCACGACCGTCGCCTCGGGGAAGACGCGCGGGAAGTCGAGCAGGTAGGACGGGCTGGCGCCGGCGAACGAGTAGATCGTCTGGTTGGCGTCCCCGACCACGGTGAGGTCGTCGCGCCCGCCGAGCCAGGCCCGCAGCAGGCGGTGCTGGGCCGGGGTGACGTCCTGGAACTCGTCGACCACGAAGCAGCGGTAGCGCTCGTGGAACTCGTGGGCGACCTCCGGGTGCTCCTCGAGCGCCGCGGACGTGTGCAGCAGGAGGTCGTCGAAGTCGAGCTGCTCGGCGCGGTTCTTGAGCGTCTCGTAGGTCTCGTAGACCTTCGCGACCTGCTCGACCGGGCCCGGGACGTCGCGGGCCGCCCGGCCGGCCGCCGCCGCGTAGTCGTCCGGGGCCACGAGCGACGCCTTGGCCCACTCGATCTCGCCGGCGAGGTCGCGCAGCGACTCGCGGGTGGTCGGCGCCCCGGCGCGCTGGGCGGCCTGCCCGACGAAGCGCAGCTTGCCCTCGAGCACCTCCCACGGCGACCCGCCGACCACGCGCGGCCAGAAGTAGCGCAGCTGGCGCAGGGCCGCGGCGTGGAAGGTGCGCGCCTGGACCGGCGGCCGGCCCGGACCGTCGACGCCCAGCGCGCGCAGCCGCGTGCGCATCTCGCCGGCCGCGCGGGCCGTGAACGTCACCGCGAGGACCTGGCCGGAGGAGACGTGCCCGCTGCCGACCAGGTGCGCGATGCGCCGGGTGATCGTCCGGGTCTTGCCCGTCCCGGCGCCGGCCAGCACGCACACAGGGCCCCGCGGCGCGAGCACCGCCGCACGCTGCTCGGGATCGAGCCCCGCCACCGCGTCCGACCCCGCCCCGTTCTCGCCGCTGCCCGCTGTACCGCCCACGAGGCTCATGCTCTCAACCCGGGCCGACGGCCGGGGGCGGGACGGGCCGGATGAGGGGCCGGGTCCGAAATCTCCACGACGGCTGTCGGACCCCTCTGACACGGTGGTGATGTGCCACCTGCCATCGAGGCCGACGGTCTCGTCAAGCGCTTCGGCGCCACCACCGCGCTCGCGGGTGCGAGCCTCTCCGCCGCCGAGGGCACCGTGCTGGGGGTGCTGGGGCCCAACGGTGCCGGCAAGACCACCGCGACGCGGGTGCTCGCCACGCTGCTCGCGCCCGACGAGGGGCGCGCCGTCGTCGGAGGCTACAACGTCATCACCGAGCCGCACCGGGTGCGCTCGCTCATCGGGCTCACCGGGCAGTACGCCGGGGTCGACGAGGCGCTCACCGGCACCGAGAACCTCGTGCTCATCGCCCGACTCCTCGGCCAGGGGCGCGCCGCGGCCAAGGCCCGGGCCGCCGATCTCCTCGGGCAGTTCGGGCTCAGCGACGCGGCCGGGCGCGCCGCGCGCACCTACTCCGGGGGCATGCGCCGCCGGCTCGACCTCGCGGCGTCGCTGGTCGGGCGTCCGCGCATCCTCTTCCTCGACGAGCCCACCACCGGGCTCGACCCGGCGAGCCGCAACGAGCTGTGGGGCATGGTGCGCAGGCTCACCGACGACGGCGTGACGGTGCTGCTCACCACGCAGTACCTCGAGGAGGCCGATCAGCTCGCCGACGACATCGTCGTCATCGATCGCGGCGCGGTGGTCGCCACCGGCACGCCGGACGACCTCAAGGCCCGCGCCGGCGGCGCCGTGCTCCAGATGCGCCCCACCGACCCCGGGCAGGTGGCGGTCGTGACGCGGATCGCGGGCGAGCTCGCCGGCAGCACACCGACGGTCGACCAGGACACGGTCTCGGTCCCCGCGGGCGACGACGCGCTCATGCCCGCCGTCGTCCGCCGCCTCGACGACGTCGGCGTGCGCCTCGCCGAGCTGACGTTGCGGCGCGCCACCCTCGACGAGGTCTTCCTCGCGCTCACCGGCCGCCACGCGGTCCCCGGGTCCAGCACCGACTCCGACAGCACGACCGACCGGGAGCTGGTGTGACCCTCGACCGCACGCTGGCGGGGCGCCCCGCCGCCGATCTCCCCGCCGCGCCGCCGCCCCCGTCCCGGCGCGCGACGCCCGCCCAGTGGGCGAGCCAGTCGCTCACCATGGCCTGGCGCAGCCTCGTCCAGATCAAGCACAACCCCTCCGAGCTGCTCGACCTGTCGATCCAGCCGATCATGTTCGTGCTGCTGTTCACGTTCGTGTTCGGCGGGGCGATCGGTGGCTCCACCGACGCCTACCTGCAGTTCTCGCTCGGCGGGCTGATCGCGCAGAACGCGCTGTTCCTCACCGTGTACACGGCCACCGGGCTGGCGACCGACCTGCAGAAGGGCACCTTCGACCGCTTCCGCAGCCTGCCGATCGCCCGGTCGGCACCGCTGTCCGGGCGGATCATGGGCGACGTGGTGCGCCAGCTCTGGTCGCTGGTCGTGTTGCTCGCTGTCGGGGTGGCGCTCGGGTTCCGCATCACCACCAGCCCGCTCGCGGTGCTCGCCGCGTTCGGGCTGCTCGTCGCGTTCACCGTCGCGTTCTCGTGGACCTCGGTGCTGCTCGGGGTCCTGGCGCGCGATCCGGAGAAGGTGCAGATCTACGGGTTCACCGTGCTCTTCCCGCTGACGTTCGCGAGCAACGCCTTCGCGCCCACCCAGACGATGCCGGACTGGCTGCAGGCCTGGGTGTCGATCAACCCCGTGACGCGGCTGGCCGACGCCCTGCGCGGGCTCCTGGTCGGCGGGCCGGTGGCCGCCAACGTCGTCGCCACCCTGCTCTGGGGCGTGGCGTTCGCGGCGGTGTTCGGGCCGCTCGCCGTCTGGGCGCTCCGCACGCGCGTCTGAGCCCTACCGAGCCCGGCGCCGGTACTGTCCCGGCGTCTCGCCCGCGAGGCGGGCGAACTGCCGGGTGAACGCAGGCTGGTCGTGGAAGCCGCAGGCGGCGGCGATCTCGGCCAGCGGGGTGGCCGTACCCGTGAGCAGGGCCCGGGCGTGGTCGATGCGCGTGCGCAGCACGAACTGCGTGGGCGCGAGGCCGAACACCCGCCGCATCCGCCGCTCGAGCACCGAGGTCGAGCAGCCCGCCGCGACGGCCATCTCCTCCACCCGGGGCGGGCGGTCGGGGCGGCTCGCGGCGAGCTCGACCGCGCGGGCGAGGGCGGGCAGGGACGGGTCGGAGTCCTCGGGGGCGCGGAGATCCTCGGAGACGCTGACGATGCCGACGACGACGTCGCCGTCGTGCACGGGGAGCTTCGTCGTCACGTACCAGCCGGCGACGCCGTTCCCGCGGCGGATGAGCTCGAGCTCGTGGCGCAGCGGACGCCCGGAGGTCAGCACGGCCGCGTCCTGCTCCTCGTAGCGCTCGGCGAGGGCCGGGACGAACAGGTCGCGCGCCCGTCGGCCCAGCACCGCCGCGCGGGTGCGCTCGCGGGTGCGCCGCACGAAGGCGTCGTTGACCTCGGTGTAGCGGCCGTCGGCGTCCTTGGCGCAGAACATCACGCCGGTGAGCTCGCCGAAGAGCTCGAGCAGCGCGTCGACTCCCGGCGGGGTGGGCACGGCCCGAGGATGCCCCGGCGCGCGTGGTGTCGATCCGGCGCCGGGGCCGTCGAATCCGGACAAGACCCCGGCGCCCGGATCGGGCCACGATGGAGCCATGACCGAGCAGCTCGCGCCGACCACCCACGGGGCCGCCGGCGGTATCCCCGACGAGCTCGTCGAGCGGGCCGTCGCCCGTGCCGACCAGTGGGCACGGGCCGGCGCCGTCGGGGCGGCCACCGGGCCCTCGGCGCAGCTCGCCGCCCTCATGCACGATCCGGCCGGCGTCGACTTCACCCTGCGCTTCGTCGACCGCGTCGCCCGCCCGGCCGACGACCACGTCGCCGCCCGGGAGCTCGCGCGCCTGGCCGGCCCGGACGCGCCGCTGCCGGACTTCATCGGCGGGGCCGACCGGGCGCTGCTGCGCACCGGCGCGAGGCTCGCCCCGCGGGCACCTCGAGTCGTGGTGCCGCTCGCGCGGCGCCGGCTCCGGGCCCTCGTCGGCCACCTGATCGTCGACGCCGACGGCCGCGGGCTGGAGCGCCGCCTGGAGGAGGCCCGCGCGGAGGGCTTCCGGCTGAACCTCAACCTGCTCGGCGAGGCGGTGCTCGGCGAGGAGGAGGCGGACCGTCGGCTCGCCCGCACGATGGACCTGCTGCGCCGCGGCGACGTCGACTACGTCTCGGTGAAGGCGTCGTCGGTGGCGAGCCAGCTCGTGCCGTGGGACCTCGAGGGCAGCCGCGACCGGCTCGTCGAGCGTCTGACCCCGCTGTTCCGCCTGGCGCGCGAGACCGGCTCCTTCGTGAACCTCGACATGGAGGAGTACAAGGACCTCGACCTCACCGTCGCCCTGTTCACGACCCTGCTGGACCGCCCGGAGTTCACCGGGTCGGAGGCCGGGATCGTGCTGCAGGCCTACCTCCCCGACGCCCTCGGCGCGCTGGAGGAGCTGGCCGCGTTCGCCCGTCGCCGGGTCGCGGCGGGGGGCGCTCCGATCAAGGTCCGGCTGGTCAAGGGCGCGAACCTCGCGATGGAGAAGGTCGACGCCGAGGTGCACGACTGGCCGCAGGCGCCGTACACGACGAAGGCGGAGGTCGACGCGAACTACGTGCGCCTGCTCGACCGGGCGATCGGGGGCGACCTCGTCGACGCGCTGCGCCTCGGCGTCGCCAGCCACCACCTCCACCACGTCGCGCTGGCCGTCGAGCTCGCTGCCGCCCGCGACGCCGAGCGCCAGATCGACGTCGAGATGCTGCAGGGCATGGCGCCGGCGCAGGCGAAGGTGGTCGCGCGCGACGTGCGGGAGCAGCTCGTGCTCTACACGCCGGTGGTGCACACCGGCGACTTCGACGCCGCCGTCTCCTACCTCGTGCGCCGGCTCGAGGAGAACGCCTCGCCGGAGAACTACCTCTACGCGCTGTTCTCCGACGCCGGGCCCGCCTCGTACACCGACCGCTTCCGGGCCTCGGTGCGCGACCGCGACGCGGTGCCGGCGACGCCGAGGCGCTCCGCGCACGTGAGTGATCCGGGTCGTCCTGGCGACCCGGATCACTCACGGGCGAAGCATTTCGTCAACGAGCCCGACACCGACCCCTCGCTGGCCGCGAACCGCGAGTGGGCGCTGCGGGCGATCGCCGCCCCTGGCCCCGGGGTGCGCGAGCCCGAGCTCACGGATCCCGCCGCCGTGGACGCGGTGGTCGACCGGGCCACCGCCTCGTCGTGGGGCCGGCGAACGGGTTCGGAGCGTGCCGCCGTCCTGCGCGAGGCCGCCCGCGCCCTCGCCGCGGCGCGCGGGGACCTGCTCACCGTGATGGTCGACGAGGCCGGCAAGACGATCGCCGAGGCGGACCCGGAGATCTCCGAGGCGATCGACTTCGCGGCGTACTACGCGGACCGGGCCGAGGAGCTGGAGGGCGCGCCGTTCACCCCGGACCGGGTCGTCGTCGTGACCCCGCCCTGGAACTTCCCGATCGCCATCCCGCTCGGCGGCTGCGTCGCGGCCCTGGCCGCCGGGGCGTCGGTGGTGATCAAGCCGGCGCCGCAGGTGCGGGCGTGCGCCGAGGTCGGCGTCGCCGCCCTGCACCGCGGCGGCATCCCCGCCGACGCCCTGCAGCTCGTGCACACCGACGAGGGGGACGCCGGGCGGCGCCTCGTCACGCACCCGGCCGTCGACCACGTGGTGCTCACCGGGGCGTCGCAGACCGCGGAGCTGTTCCGGTCGTGGCGCACCGACCTGCGGCTGGTCGCCGAGACCAGCGGCAAGAACGCGCTGGTCATCACCCCCAGCGCCGACCCGGACCTCGCCGTCGCCGACCTCGTGCGCTCGGCGTTCGGGCACGCGGGGCAGAAGTGCTCGGCGGCGTCGCTCGCGATCCTCGTCGGATCGATGCGGTCGACGCGCACCGCGGCCGGGTCGCGGTTCCACCGCCAGCTCGTCGACGCGGTCCGCACCCTGCGCGTCGGTCACGGCAGCGACCCGTCGACGACGATGGGGCCCCTGATCGGGCCGCCGGACGAGAAGCTCGAGCGGGCGTTGACCCGCCTCGACCGGGGCGAGACGTGGCTGGTCGAGCCCCGCAGGCTCGGCGCGTCGCTCTGGACACCGGGTGTGAAGGCGCCGGTGGCGCCCGGTGCGTGGTTCCACCTCACCGAGTGCTTCGGGCCGGTGCTCGGGCTCATGCACGCGGCGGACCTCGACGAGGCGATCGCGCTGCAGAACGCCACGGGCTACGGGCTCACCGGTGGCCTGCACGCCCTCGACCCCGACGAGATCGCCCACTGGAGCGAGCACGTCGAGGTCGGCAACGCCTACGTCAACCGCCACATCACGGGCGCGATCGTGCAGCGTCAGTCGTTCGGGGGCTGGAAGGGCTCCGTGGTCGGGCCGGGCGCGAAGCCCGGCGGCCCGAACTACGTCGCCCAGTTCGGGACGTGGCACGACGGCCCGGTCGAGGAGCTCCCCTCGGCGCCCCTCGCGCCGCCCGTCGCGGCGCTGCTCGCGGACGAGGCGCCGCGCTGGGACGTGGCGGACCTCGCGTGGCTGCGCGCCGCCGCCGGGTCGGACGCCGCCGCCTGGCGCGACGAGTTCTCCGTCGAGCACGACCCGACGGGCCTGCGCGCCGAGGCCAACGTCTTCCGCTACCGGCCGCTGCCCGCGCTGCGGCTGGTGGTCGGCTCCGACGCCGCCCCGCGCGACGTGCTGCGGGCCCGCCTCGCGGCGGCGTGCGCCGGGGTGCCGGTGACGGAGTTCGCGGGCTCGCCCGAGGCGGGCGAGCGGCTGCGCGTCGTCGGGACCGTGCCCGCCGACCTCCAGCGGGCCGCGGCCTCGGTCGGCGCGTCCCTCGTCGACGCCCCGGTGGTGGCCGACGGTCGGCGCGAGATGCTCACGGTGCTTCGTGAGCAGGCGATCAGCCGCACGCGGCACCGCTTCGGTCACGTCGAGGACTGAATCCGGCCCTCGAGGCGTTGCACCGGGCGTGGCACAGATGACGATGTACACGACCAGCTGGTGCGGGTTCTGTCGGCGCCTCAAGACCCAGCTCGACCGCGAGGGCATCGGGTACGAGGAGGTCGACATCGAGCGCGTCCCGGACGCCGCCGAGATCGTCACCAAGGTCAACGGCGGCAACCGCACCGTGCCGACGGTCGTCTACCCCGACGGCAGCGCGGCGACGAACCCCAGCTTCGCCGAGGTCAAGGAGACGCTGGCGCGCGTCGAGGCCGCTTCCTGAGCGCCTGACCTGTCGGAACGAACGCGCTGTTCGCTGCTTCTATGCGCACGAACGGCGCGTTCGTTGCGTCCGGGGTCCGGCACCCCGTGGCGCGAACGGGAACTTTGCGCGCGTAGAAGCAGCGAACAGCGCGTTCGTTGCAACTACGAGTCAGCCGGCGGCGGCCCAGGCCTCGAGCATGGCGCGGGCGATGGAGACGCCACCGGGCAGGATGAGCTCGCGCCCGGCGCCCGCCTCGAACGCCGTGCCGCCGACGCCCTGGGCGCCGCGAGGGGTCCCGTCCCGATGCGACCACTCCCCCGCGTCCAGGGCCTCGCGGAGCTCGGCGCGGGTGACCCAGCGGGCGCCCTCGATCTCGCCCTCCTGCAGCCTGATCGGCTGGTCGGGGTCGGCGACGGCGGAGAAGCCGATCATCAGCGAGCGCGGGAACGGCCACGGCTGCGAGCCGAGGTACGAGATCGTGTGGACGTCCACGCCGACCTCCTCGGCGCACTCGCGGGCGACGCACGCCTCGAGCGACTCGCCGGCCTCGACGAAGCCCGCCAGCACCGAGTAGCGCCCGGTCGGCCAGATCGGCTGGCGCGCGAGCAGCACGCGGGCCTGGTCGCCCGCCGTGCCGTCGTGCACCAGGCAGATCATCGACGGGTCGGTGCGCGGGTACTCCTCGTGCTGGTGCGCGGTGCACAGGCGCACCCAGCCCGCCTTGATCGCGTACATCTCCGACCCGTCCCGGGCACAGAAGCGGCTGCGGTCGTGCCAGTTGAGCAGGGCCACCGCGGTGGTGAGCAGGCCGGCGCCCCGCGCGTCGAGGTCGGCGCCCGAGGTGCGCAGGTCGGTCCAGTTCTCGTGGTCCGGGCCCCCGCCCGCGCGCGCCCACTGCTCGGCGGTCATGAACCCCGAGCCCGCGTCGTTGGCGTGCGCCTCGGCCGGGTCGGGCACGCGGACGGCCCAGTACGCCGTCCCGTCCTCCTCGCCGAGCAGCACCGCGTCGTCGGGCGTCTCGTCGCCGAGGGTGCTGGTCGGCGCCATGAGCAGCGTCACGGCACCGCCCTCGCCCCGCTCGACCGGTGTCCGGCCGTGCGGGTCGATGAGCACGACGCGGGCGTCGGGCCACAGCGCGCGGCTGTGCGCCGGGTCGACGCGCAGCTGCTCGCGGCGGTCGACCGTCGAGCGCGACAGCGACGGGTCCTCGTCGAGGTGGAAGACGGCGCGCAGGTCGGGCCCCGCGGTCCCTGACGTCACGGGATCTCCACTCCACCGAGGGCGCGCAGCCCGGGACCGGTCCGTGCGGCGTCGGCCACCACGACCCCGGTGAACCTCGTCGGCGCGAAGAACTCCGCCGCGGCCGCCGCGACCTCGTCGGTGGTGACGGCCTCGAGGCGCGCCGGGTGCTCGCGCACCCACGCCGACGACAGCCCGTGCGCGGCGAGCGCCGCGACCGTCGAGGCGTAGCCGGCCTGGGTCGTCATCGAGATCAGCAGCGAGCCCACGAGGTAGCGCCGCGCCGACTCGACCTCGTCGTCGGTCGGCGGCACCACCGCGAGCCGGCCCAGCTCGTAGCGCGCCTCGAGCAGCGCCGGGGCGGTGACCTCGGACGCGACGTCGGTCTCCACCGACAGCACCGCGCCGTGCGGATCGAGCTCGAGGCTCGACGACGCGTGGTAGGTGTAGCCCTTGTCCTCGCGCAGGTTCTCCACCAGGCGCGACGAGAAGTAGCCGCCGAGCGCCAGGTTCGCCAGCTGTAGCGCGGGATAGCGCGGGTCGGTCCGCCCGACCGCCGGCGCGGAGAGCCGCAGCTGCGACTGCACGGCGCCCGGCCGGTCGACGAGCAGCAGGTCGCGGGCCCGGAGCTCCGGCAGGGCCGGCAACGGGGCCGCCTGCCCGCCCGACCAGCCCGCGAGCGCCTTGTCCACCCGCGCGACGGCGTCGGTCGGGTCGAGGTCGCCGACGAGCACGAGCACCGAGCCGCCGGGCAGCAGGGCCGAGGCCTGCAGCGACCGCACGGCGTCCGCGGTCACCGCGGTGACCTCCTCGGGCCGCGGCATCTCGCGCGTGACCGGGTGCGCGCCGTAGCGGCGTTCCTGCAGCGCGCGCCGGGCGATCACCGACGGCTGCGCGGACGCCAGCTCGATCCGCTCGACGAGCCGCTCCCGCTCGCGGGCGAGCTCGTCCTCGGGGTGGGTCGCCGCGAGCACGAGGTCGGCGAGCACGTCGAGCAGGGTGTCGAGGCCCTCGGCCAGCGCGTGCCCGGAGACCGACAGGCGCTCGGGGTCGACCGAGAACCCGATCTCGCCGCCGACGCCGGCCAGGTCGTCGTCGATGCCGACGCGGCTGCGCGACGAGGTGCCGGACAGGATCGTCGTCGCGAGGACCTCGGCGACCGCGGCATGGGCCGAGTCGTCACGCTCGCTGGTGTCGGCGAACGGGACCCGCAGCCGCAGCTCCACCATCGGGACGTCGGGGCGGCGCACCGCGACGACGCGCAGGCCCGAGCCGAGGACGGTGTCGACCTCCTCGGGCGCGGGCACCGAGCGCTGCGGGCCCAGCGGGGGCAGGTCGCGGGGGCCCGTGGGGGTGCTGCCGATCTCCTCGGCGCTGCGGCGCCCGGTCATGCCGCACCTCCCGGCGTGACGGTGAGGACGGCGCGCTGATCGGGTCGCAGGGACCCGGCGGCGGCCGCGACGGCCGACGGCTCGACCGCGGCGATGAGGCCGGGCAGCTCGTCGGCGAGCTCGGCGCGGCCCTGGACCAGCTCGGCCGAACCGAGGGCGAGCATGCGGCTCATCAGGCGGTCGTGCTCCCGGTGCAGCGAGGAGGCCCAGCGGGCGGTGACCCGGCGCAGCTCGTCGGGGTCGGGACCCTCGGCGGCGAGGGTCGCGAGCTCGTCGTCGACCGCGCCGCTGATCCGCTGCGGGTCGACCGTGCCGGGGTGCACGGCGGTGATCGTGAACGTGTCGGGGTCGCGGGCGTCCAGCGGGGCGCCCATGAGCCCGCAGGAGGCGGAGACGTCGGTGACGAGCTCGTCGCCGTACACCAGGCGCTGGGTCAACCGCGCCGCCTCGCCGTCGGTGAGCAGGCTCGCCAGCACGGCGTGCGCGAGGTACCCGGGCAGGTCGGCCTGCGGGTCGGGCAGGCGGTACCCCAGGGCCAGGGCCGGCAGCGGGGCGTTCACGTCGACCACCGACTCCCGGCGCTCCCCGTCGGGCGGGGGCTCGGCGAAGCTCGGACGCGTCGGCACCGCACGGGCCGGGATGTCGCCGAAGTGCTTGTCGACGAGCGCCGCCGTCTCGTCCGGGTCGAGGTCCCCGACGAGGGTGAGCACCGCGTTGCCCGGCGCGTAGTAGGCGTCGAAGAACGCGGCGGCGTCGTCGAGGGAGGCCTGCTCGAGGTCGGTGAAGTCGCCGTACCCGTTGTGGGCGTTCGGGTAGGTGTCGTAGAGCACCGGCGGCAGCAGGATCCAGGGGAAGCCGCCGTAGGGCCGGTTGAGGACGTTGAGGCGGATCTCCTCCTTGACCACGTCCACCTGGTTGCGCAGGTTCTCCTGCGTCAGGCGCGGGGCGCGCAGCCGGTCGGCCTCGAGGAACAGCGCCCGCTCCAGCGCCGCCGACGGCAGGACCTCGAAGTAGTTCGTGTAGTCCTGGTGCGTCGAGCCGTTGAAGACGCCGCCCGACGACTGCACGTGCCGGAAGTGGGCGAGCTTCTCCAGGCTCTCCGAGCCCTGGAACATCAGGTGCTCGAAGAGGTGGGCGAACCCGGTGCGGCCCTCGGGCTCGGAGCGGAAGCCGACGTCCACGTGGACGGCGACGCCCACGACGGGGGCGGCCGGGTCGGGCACCAGGAGCACGCGCAGCCCGTTGTCGAGCACACGTCGGTGCAGCCCCCGTGCGGGGGCGGTCACGCTGGAGGTCACATGACCAACCTAACGGCGGTGGGGACCGGCGGCCGGGCGACGTGACCCGCCGCCGGTCCCCCGGTCCGTGCTCCGGCTCCGCGGGCGACCCTCGCCGCTCGCGGTGACCCGGCGCGAGGTGCCCCCGCGGGGTGCCGGCACGCGACGTCCGGCGTCGAGCGCGGCGGGCCGTCCGGCCTTCGTCGAGCGGCCGGGACGCGACGCGGGGCGGTGCACGGTGCCCCGGTCGGCGGACCGGTCGACCGCTGGGCGGGGGGCGGCCGTGGTCGTGGTGGTCCGCGTCGGACGCGCCGGCGGAGCCGTCGTGCGGGCCGCGGGCCGGCGGGAGCGCTCGCGCACCACGGCGACGAGCAGGGCGGCCATCCCGAGCCCGGCGACGCCGGTGAGCAGGATCGCCAGGCGGCCCGTGAGCGGCGACTCGGCGGGCTCGGTCGCGGCGAGCGCCGCCGAGGACCCGGTGCCGAGCACGCGGGCCGGCGTGCCGGCCGCCGGCTCGGTGCCGACGAACGCCATGCGGACCGTCAGCTTCGAGCCGACCGGGGTGCCGCACCCGTCGAGCGGCATGAGCCGCCGCCCGCCGGGGCCCTCGACGGCGACGACGTCGCGCGGGTCGTCGGCGATGCAGGAGTTGCTGGTGATGACGACCGCCGGACCGACGGTCTCCACGGCGGCCGGGGTGGCCGGGACCCCGGCGGCACCGTCCTCCGCGCGGGCCCCGACCGGGTGCGCCGCGAGGATCAGCCACAGCGCGAGCGCGGCGCCCAGGGCGAGCGCGAGGAGCACGCCGAGCACCGCACCGCGCCGTTCCCGGCGCCCCGTGCTGCGCGGTGATCGACTCCCGCCCCGCACCAGGTGGGAACGATCCAGATGCGACCTCGCCGTGGTCCCCGTGAACGACACGAACGGGATTCAAACACCTCCGGCCGTCCCACGATCGAGGTATCCACGACGTCCACGATCCGGCGTCTGCTAGCGCGTTCCGGGCACGCGCAGCGGACCTTGAGTCGCCGTTCCCGGCAGATTCCGGCGCCTCGCGGCGCCGGAGAGCGACCGCCCGCCACCCCTCCTGCGCCGGGCGGGTGATCGCCCCCGTCGACCCGACACGCCGCCCGCGACCGTCACACCTTCGGTGGACGTCGTGGGCGCGCCCGCCCCGGGCACGGGTGGGCGCGCCACGAGCCCTCAGGCGAAGGCGTCCACCCCCGTCCGCTCGGCCGAGACGGCCCAGAGACGGGCCGCGGCCTCGGGGTCGACGGCGTAGTCGCGAACGCCGTGGGCGCCGGGTTCGGTGGCGAGCCCGGCGACCTCGCAGTCCTCGAGGTAGAGCCCGCCGCGTCTGGCGAGCTGGGGCGACGTCGCGGCCCAGACCTCGGTGGCCGCCCCGGCCTCGGGGGTCTTGAAGCCCGCGGCCGCCTCCGGGGTCGGGTCGCCGTCCTCGTCGAGCCAGCCGAGCGCGACCATCTCCGCGCGAGGCAGGTGGCGCTGCAGCGGCGTCAGGATCCCGCCGGGGTGCAGCGAGAAGGCGCGGACGCCACGGTCGGCCGCGAGCGCGTCGAGCTGCACGGCGAAGAGGACGTTGGCGGTCTTCGACTGCCCGTACGCCGCCCACTTGTCGTAGGGCTCGGCGCGCCAGTCGAGGTCGTCGAACCGCACCGGCGAGCGGTGGTGCCCGCGGGAGGACACCGACACCAACCGGGCGTCGCGGCCGCGCTCGATCGCCGGCCACAGCCGGTTGACCAGCGCGAAATGGCCGAGGTGGTTGGTGGCGAACTGGGCCTCCCAGCCCGGCCCCACCCGGGTCTCCGGGGTCGCCATGATCCCGGCGTTGTCGATCATCATGTCGATCGCCCGGCCCGAGTCCAGGAAGTCGCGGGCGAACGCGGCGACGCTGTCGAGGTCACCGAGGTCGAGGGTGGCGAGCTCGACCCCCTCGATCCCGTCGAGCGCCTCCTTCGCCGCGTCCGGGCGGCGGGCGGGGATGACGACGTGGGCGCCGGCGGCGGTCAGGGCGCGGGTCGCCTCGAGGCCGAGTCCCGAGTAGCCGCCGGTGACGACCGCGAGGCGGCCGGTGAGGTCGATGCCGTCCAGCACCTCGCGGGCCGTGGTCGCCGCGCCGAAGCCGGATCCGATCGGGGTCTGTGCCGTGGTCATGGGCTCGACGCTAGGACTTCGAGTGCGCTTGAACGCAAGCTCAGACCCCGCGCTCGCCCAGCAGCCGCCAGAGGTGGGCGGTGGCCTCGGCGCCCTTGAGCAGGAGCGGCAGGACCGCCCGCTCGTCGGGGGCGTGGATGCGGTCGGACGGCAGCATCACGCCGAGGAAGGCCAGCGGGGCCGCGAGCTCGGTGGACAGGAGCGCCTCGGGGCCGCTGCCGCCCTCGCGCGCGGGCAGGACCTCGGCGCCGAGCGCGGCGCCCATCGCCTCGCGGATCGCGGTGACGAGCACCGAGTCGACGTCGCAGACGAGCGGCTCGACGCCCGGGCCGGTCGCCGACACCTCGGCCTCGATCCCGGCGGGGGTGTGCGCCGCGACGAAGTCGCGGACGGCGGCGAGGACGCGCGCCGGGTCCTGGTCGGCGACCAGCCGGAACGTCAGCTTCGCCATCCCCGAGTGCGGCACGATCGTCTTGTGCCCGGGGCCGGCGTAGCCGCCGTGCAGGCCGTTGACCTCGGCGGTCGGGCGCGCCCAGAGCCGCTCGTAGGTGCTCCAGCCCGCCTCGCCCGAGGTCGCCCGCGCACCGGCCGCGGAGTCGGCCAGCCACGCGGACTCGTCGAAGGGCAGGGCGGCCCAGGCGTCGCGCTCGGTCTGGGTGGGCGGGCGCACGTCGTCGTAGAAGCCCGGCACCCGGACGCGCCCCCGGTCGTCGTGCAGCGCGGCGACGAGGCGTGCGAGCTCGGTGACCGGGTTCGGGACGGCCCCGCCGAACTGGCCCGAGTGCAGGTCGACCGACGCGCCGCGGAAGACGATCTCGGTGTCGACCATCCCGCGCATGCCGGTGCAGACGGTCGGGGCGTCACGGCCGACCATGCCGGTGTCGGTGACGACGATCGCGTCGCAGGCCAGCGCGCCGCGGTGCGCCGCGAGCAGGGACGCGAGGTGCGCCGAGCCGGACTCCTCCTCGCCCTCGGCCAGGAACTTGAGGTGTACGGCGGGGCCGTCGGCACCCGTCGCGGCGAGGTGCGCGGCGAGGCCGAGCCGCACCATCGCCAGGTGCCCCTTGTCGTCGGAGGCACCACGCCCGCGCAGCTCCTCCCCCACCACCTCGGGCGCGAACGGCTCGAACGACCAGCCGTCGGAGAGGTCCGCGGGCTGGACGTCGTGGTGGCCGTAGACGAGGACGGTGGGCACTGTCGGATCAGCCGGATCGGCGGCGGGCCACGACGCGTACACCGCCGGCAGCGCGTCGGTGTCGTCCCACACCTCGACCTGCGGCCAGCCCTCGGCGCGCAGCCGCTCGGCGAGCCACGCCGCGGAGCGGGCCACGTCGCCGTGGTGGCCGGGGTCGGCGGAGATCGACGGGATGCGCAGCCAGGTCTGCAGATCCTCGATGAACGCCTCGGCGCGGGCGGCCACCTCGCGGGCCTCGGTGCTGGTCATGCGATCCACGCTAGCCACGCACGACACCGCCCGGCCGTCGCAGGGAGCGACGACCGGGCGGGGAGACCGCGTCGACGGGTCGAGCTCCGCTCCGCTTCGTCTCCCAAGGGAATCAGCGCTCGAACACCCGGGAGATCTCGGCGCGGCGCACCCAGGCGACGACGCCGAGCAGGACACCGAGGATCACCGGCGTGTACCAGAAGCCCTCGCTGAGGAAGAACAGCTGCGCGACCGTGGCGCCGACCATGAGCGCGACCAGGCAGGAGGCGGCGAGCCCGGCCAGGCGCGGGACGAGCAGCCCGATCCCGCCGGCGACCTCGAGCAGGCCGACGACGACCCGCAGCCACTGGCCCGTCCCGAGGTCCTCGAAGATCTGCACCGCGTAGGCCTCGCCGAAGAGCTTGGGCGCGCCCGACCCGGCGATGAACATCAGGCCGAGCAGGACCTGCAGCGTCCACAGCGCGATGGTGGCGGGACGGGAGCGGGTGCCGACGCCCGGGGCGGGAGCGGTGGTCGTCATCGGGGGCCTCCTGGTGCCGTGTGCGATGGGAGAAGCCTGGCGCGGACCTACTCCTATGTCAATATCTTCCCGTTGCTATCTCGTACTCCTCTTCCGTCGACGCCGTGGGATCGGCTTCGCTGACACGGTGACGCCCTCGGGATGGACACCGCCGCCGGAGTTCACCACGCGACCGGTGCTGGAGGGCACCGTCGGGATGGCGGCGGGGACCCATTGGGCGGCCGCCGCGACCGCCATGGGCATCCTCGAGCGCGGCGGCTCCGCCTTCGACGCCGCGGTCGCGGGTGCGTTCGTGCTGCACGTCGTGGAGCCGCACCTCAACGGGCCCGGCGGCGACATGACGGCCGTGTTCGCGACCGCCGCCGACCCGACGCCCCGGGTGCTCGACGGCCAGGGTCCGGCCCCGGCCGGGGCGTCCGCGGCGGCGTACCGCGCCGAGGGTCTCGACCGGGTGCCGGGCTCGGGCGCGCTGGCCGCCGCGATCCCCGGCGCCGTGGACGCCTGGTTCCTGCTGCTGCGCGACCACGGCACGTGGGAGGTCGGCGACGTCCTCGCGCCGGCGATCGGCTACGCCCGCGACGGCGTGCCCGTCGTCCCGCGGCTGGCGAGCACCGTCGCCGCGGTCGCCGACCTGTTCCGCGAGCACTGGCCCACCTCGGCCGCGCTCTGGCTGCCCGGTGGCCGGCCGCCGCGGGCGGGCGAGGTCCTGCGCAACCCGGCGTGGGCTCAGACGCTGGAACGCCTCGCGGGCGCGGCGCAGGGCCACGACCGGGCCACCCGGATCGACGCGGTGCGCACCGTCTGGGCCGAGGGCTTCGTGGCCGAGGCGATGGCGGCCTCGTGCCGCACGCCCCACCGGCACTCGTCGGGCACCGACCACGCGGGCGTGCTCACCGTCGCGGACACCGCCGGCTTCCGGGCACAGGTCATCGACGCCGCCGTCGGGGAGTTCCGCGGTCGCCGGATCGCCAAGACGCCCGCCTGGGGGCAGGGCCCGGCGCTGCTTGCGGCGCTGGCCGTCCTCGACGGGTACGACGACGCCGACCTCGACCCGTCGAGCGAGCGCGGCGCGCACCTCGTGCTCGAGACCACCAAGCTCGCGATGGCGGACCGCGAGGCGTGGTTCGGCGACGCCGGCGACCCCCTCGACGTCGCCGCCCTGCTGGCCCCCGGCTACGTCGCCGAGCGACGGGCCCTGATCGCCGACACCGCCTCGCCCGACCTGCGCCCCGGGCGCCTCGGCGGCCGCGAGCCGCGGCTGGCCGACCTCGCCGTCGACGGCTCGGCGTCCCGGGTGACGTCGGACGGGACGATCGGCGAGCCCACCGTGGTGCTGTCCGGCGAGACCAAGGGCGACACCTGCCACCTCGACGTCGTCGACCGCGCCGGCAACATCGTCTCGGCCACCCCGTCGGGCGGGTGGCTGCAGTCGTCCCCGACGATCCCCGAGCTCGGGATGGCCCTCGGCACCCGGCTGCAGATGAGCTGGCTGCAGGAGGGTCTGCCCTCGACGCTGACGCCGGGACGCCGGCCGCGGACCACCCTCACCCCCACGCTCGTGCTCGACGACGACGGCCCCGTCGCCGCGCTCGGGACGCCCGGCGGTGATCAGCAGGACCAGTGGCAGCTCCTGTACCTGCTGCGCACCCTCGTCGGTGGCTACGACCCCCAGCAGGCGATCGACGCGCCCGCCCTGCACTCGACGTCGTCGCCCAGCTCGTTCTGGCCGCGGGGCCGCGAGCCGGGGGGCGTCGTGGTCGAGGACCGCCTGCCCGACGGGGTCGTCGACGGCCTCGAGCGGCGGGGGCACCGGGTGACCCGCAGCGGCCCCTGGTCGCTGGGCCGGCTCTCGGCCATCGGGATCGACCGGGCGCGCGGGCTCCTCTGGGGCGCCGCCAACCCCCGGGGCATGCAGGGCTACGCGGTCGGGCGCTGACGGGGCGGTTCTGCCAGGGTGCGGCCCGTGCGCCGCTCGCGATCCGCTGCTCCCACCGCCGTGCTCGCCGGCGGGCTGATGACGATGGGCGTGCTGCACGGGGTGGCGCCGCAGCCGTTCGACACGATCGTGCCGCCGTGGCTGCCGGGTACGGCGCGGTTCTGGACCTACGCGAGCGGCGTCGCCGAGTTCGCCGTGGGCGTCGCCGTCGCCGCACCGCGCACCCGCCGGCTCGGCGCGCTGGCGGCCGCCGCACTGTTCGTGGCGGTGTTCCCCGCGAACGTGCAGATGGCGTGGGACTGGCGCCGGCGGCCCTGGCCCTACCGCGCGATCGCGTTCGGGCGCCTGCCGCTGCAGGCGCCGATGGTCGCGCACGCGCTGCGGGTGCGGCGCGAGGCCGGCTGAAATCAGGCCGGGTTGCCGCGCGGCCTGATCGTGGCGTGCGGCAGGGCGGGCGCCGGGAGGCGGGCGTCGGCGCCGCGTCGGCCGTCGCGGCCGACGTAGCCCTCGACCTGCCCGAACCGCTCGCTCCCGGCCTCCCAGTCGGCGCGGAAGGCGACGATCTCGTCGTGCGTGCGGGCGACGAAGTTCCACCACATGACGATCTGCTCGCCGAAGGGCGGGCCGCCGAGCAGGACGAGGCGGGCGGGCTCGTCGCCCGCGACGATCTCCAGCGTCGACGGGCCGGGGTCGACGACGCCGAGCTCGGCGCGCTCCACCGGGCGTCCCTGGAGCGTGGCGCGGCTGCGGTCGACGAGCAGCCCGTGCTCGAAGGTGGGGTCGACGGTGAACTCGATGCGCGTGCCGGGCTCGAGGAGCAGCTCCGCGCCGAGCAGCGGGGTCGCGGTGACCACCGGCGACGTCGATCCGGCCAGCGTGCCGAGGAAGACGCGGGCGACGGCGCCGCCGCCGAGGTCCGTCGCGGCGGGGACGTGGTGGGCGAAGTCGCGGGGCTGGTCGCGGGCGTCGCCGGGCAGCGCGACCCACAGCTGCACGCCGTGCAGCAGTGTGGTGTCCGGCGTGCTGACCTCGGAGTGCGCGACCCCGTGCCCGCCGGTCATGAGGTTGAGTTCGCCGGGGCGGACCATCGCGTGGGTGCCGAGGCTGTCGCGGTGCTCGACCTCGCCGGTGAACAGCCAGCTGACCGTCGCGAGCCCCGTGTGCGGGTGGGGCGGGACGTCCATGCCGCCCGAGCTCGCGGTGTCGTCGGGCCCGTAGTGGTCGACGAAGCACCAGGCCCCGATCAGCGACCGCTGTCGCTGGGGCAGGGTGCGGCGCACGGTCATCGCGCGGGGGCCGCCGAGGGGCACGTCGCGCGGGGTCAGGACCTCGACACGCCCCGGCGACCCGCCTGGCTCGCACTGCACCTCGGCGGGCGCGGTCTCGGTGTTGCTCACTCCTCGATTCTGCTCCTCGGTGGCGGTGGCCCGGGTCGGCTGCTCGGGCTCGGCTGATCGGGCCGGCTGCGCGGGGTCAGCGGGGGTCGGGGTCCACGTCCTCGACCGGGCCCTCGTCCGCGTCCGGGTCGGTGTCGTCGGGGCCGGCGAACGACGGGGCCTGCGGATCGCCCTCGGGGACGCGCTGCTCCTCCGGCACGGTGGCGACGAGCGCGCGCAGGCCGGCGGCGTCGAGCAGGTCGGCGGGGCTCTTGGTGACGTCGTCGCGGACGTAGTGCAGCGCCGCGCGCACCCGCTCGACGGGGATCCCCGAGAGCGCCGACCAGGCCAGCCGGTACGCCGCGAGCTGCACGGCGAGCGCCGGCATCGCCTCGTCGGGCGGCACCCGCCCGGTCTTCCAGTCGACCACCGTGGCGCCGCCGTCGTCGTCGGCGAACACCGCGTCGATCCGGCCGCGCACGAGCGTGCCCCCGATCTCGGTCTCGAACGGGACCTCCACCGCCACCGGCGTGCGGTTGGCCCAGCGGCTGGCGGTGAAGCGCTCGCGCAGCTCGGCGGCGTCGGCGGCGCCCGCCGGGTCGGCGGCCGCGTCGGCGTCCTCGTCGGCCGCGCCGGGGAGCTCGTCGAACTCCAGCAGCTCGGTGGCGGAGAACCAGCGCTCGAGCCACGCGTGGAACTCGGTGCCGCGCCGCGCCCGCGGGTCGGGGGGACGCGGCACCGGGCGCCGCAGCCGCCGGGCCAGCGCGTCCGGGTCGGCGGCCAGGTCGACGAGCTGGCTGACCGACAGCTGCGGCGGCAGGAGCACCCGCGCGTGCCGGTGGCGCGCCGCCGCGCGCTCGGCGAGCAGCACCTCGATGTCGGCGGCCCAGCCCTCGGGGTCGTCCTGGTCCGCCGGCTCGTCCGTCTCCTCGGCCCGGCGTGCGCGCGCCGCCCGGACCAGCGCCGCGCCCTCGTCGACCGCTGCGCGCCGCGGGCCCAGCGGGTCGACCGGCCAGGCCGTCTCGTGGACCGCCGACGCCATCGGGTTGGCGACGCCCTCCTCGGGCGGCTCGGCCCACGTCTCGACGACCCCGCAGTGCCCGCCACCGGCGGCGGCCAGCTCCCCGACCTCGGCGAGGAGGTCCGACGGGCCGCGCGGCGACTCGCCGGTCTCGCCCCACCAGTGCCCGGAGACCAGCAGCGCGTGCTCGGCGCGGGTGAGCGCGACGTAGAACAGGCGCCGCTCCTCGATGAGGCGACGGTCGTCGAAGGCCCGCTCGTGCTCGTCGAGCCGCTCCTGGATCTCCTTGCGGTCCGCGGCCCCGTCGAGCTCGAGCTCGGGGAGGTCCGGCCGGTCGCCGCGCAGGTGCACGGGCAGCGATGCGACCGACGTCAGCCACGAGCCCGACCGCTTCCCCGCCGGGAACACCTTCTCGACGACGTGTGGGAGCACCACGAGCTCCCACTCGAGGCCCTTGGCCGCGTGCACGGTGAGGACCTGCACGCGCGTGCCGCCCGTCGCCGGGTCGGCCACGTCGACCTCGCCGGGCGTCAGGCCGTCCTCGGCCTCCTCGGCGGCGTCGAGGTAGGCCAGCAGCGCGGTGACCGTCGCGGTGCCGCCCGACGAGGCGGCGCCCGCGGAGAAGTCGGCCACGACCTCGGCGAACGCGTCGAGGTGCGCGCGACCCGTCGGACCGGGCCGCGCGGCGGTCTCGACGTCGAGGAGCAGGACGCGCTCCACGTCGGCGACGAGGTCGACCAGCGGGGCGGTGACGCGGCGGCGCAGCATCGCGAGCTCGTGCGCGAGGTGCTTGAGCCGCTCGAACCCGACGGCGGAGTAGCGCGCCGCGGGCCCGGGGTCGTCGAGCGCGTCGACCAGGCCCGCCCGCTCGGCGTGCTCGCCGGGGAGCGCGGCGGCGACGGGGTCGGGGACCTCTCTGCTGACCGTGCTGGTCGCGTCGGTGCCCGGTGCCGGCGCCGCCAGCTCGCGCGCGCGGCGCCAGAGCGCGGCGAGGTCCGCGCCGCCGATGCGCCAGCGCGCGCCCGTGAGCAGCCGGACCGCCGCGCCGCCGGCCAGGGGATCGACCACGAGCCGCAGCGCCGACACGACGTCGCGCACCTCGGGCTCGTCGAGCAGCCCGCCCAGCCCGACGACCTCGACGGGCAGGTCGCGGGCGCGCAGCGCGGCGGCGAGCGCGCTCATGTCGGCGCGGCGACGCACGAGCACCGCGGTGGTGGGCGGCTCGGTGTCCGCGTCGGCCGCGGCCCGCCACCGGTCGGCGACCGCATCCGCCAGCCACGCCCGCTCGGCCTCGACGTCGTCGTGCAGGGCGACGCGCACGTCGCCGGCCGGGGCGCCGGGGCGGGGCCGCAGCTCGTCGACCGGGACGCCGCCCGCCCGCAGGGGCTCGGCGATGCCGTTGGCGAGGGCGAGCACCTCGGGCGGGTTGCGGAAGCTGGTCAGCAGCCCGTGGCGGGCGGCCGCGACGGTCTCGCCGTCGGGGTCGACGCGCGGGAAATCGGTGACGAACCGCGGCAGGTTCGCCGCGCTCGCACCGCGCCAGCCGTAGATCGACTGGAAGGGGTCGCCGACGGCGGTGACCGAGGTGTTCTCGTCGTTCGCGAACAGGGAGCGCAGCATGATCCGCTGCGCGTGCCCGGTGTCCTGGTACTCGTCGAGCAGCACCGCACGGAACGCCTCGCGCTCGGCGGCCCCGACCTCGTCGTGGGTCTCGGCGAGGCGGGCGGCCGCGGCCATCTGGTCGGCGAAGTCGAGGCAGCGCTCGGCGCGCTTGCGCTCGGCGAGCTCGCTGACCAGCGGCAGCAGCGCCGCCCGGAACCGCTGCGCGGCCACCTTGTTCGCCAGCGCCACCGGCAGCGCCGCCTTCTGGCCCTTGGCGCGCGGGGCGTCCTCCACCGCGCGGGCGAAGCGCTCGGCGTGGAGCGCCAGCGCGCTGGCGTCGGCGAGGTGCTCGCCGAGCTCGCCCGCCAACGACTGCACGAGCGCGGTGACCGTGGAGGGCACGCGGTCGGTGTCGAGGTCCGCGGCCCAGGTGGACACGATGCGGTGCGCGAGCTGCCACGACGCGGTCGGCGAGAGCAGGCGGGCGCCGGGGTCGACGGGCAGGCGCAGGCCGTGCTCGGCGAGCAGGCGCCCGGCGTAGGCGTGGTAGGTCGAGATCGTCGGCTCGCCGGCGCGGGCCGCCAGGCGCCGGTCGCCGGTGGCGTCGAGCTCGTCGAGCAGGCTCGAGGACCCGAGCACCCGCAGCCGGCGCCGCACGCGGTCGGCGAGCTGGCCCGCGGCCTTGCGCGTGAACGTCAGGCCCAGCACCTGCTCGGGGCGGACCAGCCCGTTGGCGACGAGCCACACCACGCGCGCGGCCATGGTCTCGGTCTTGCCCGACCCGGCGCCCGCGGTGACGAGTGCGGGCTCCGACGGCGCGCCGATGACCGCCGCCTGCTCCTCGGTGGGGCGGCGCAGGCCGAGGCGTTCGGCGAGCTCGACGGGGTCGATGAGCTCGGTGCCGCCGATCCTCCGGACGGGGGCGATGGTCGTCACGGGACCTGCCTCCCCGAGACGTGCACCGGGCACGCGGTGCGCACCGGGCAGCGCGGGCAGGAGTCGTTCTCGCGTCCCACGAAGATCGGCCCCTCGGTGGCGCGGGCGGCCGCGCTCACGTGGTCGCGCCACGCGGCCAGGCCCTCGTCGTCGAGGGGCTCCTGCGCACGTTCCTTCGCCGCACCACCCGCCCGCGACAGGTACACCAGGCGCGCGCCGCCCGGGGCGCTGCGCGCGGCCGTGCGGTCGGGGCCCGCGAGCGTCTCGGCGAACGCACCGAGCGCGGTGGCGAGCTGGTAGACGGCGAGCTGCGGGTGCTCCTGCGCGGCGGCGTGGGAGATCGGCGTCTTGCCCGTCTTCACGTCGACGATCACCGGCCGGCCGTGGGTGTCGATCTCGAGGCGGTCGACACGCCCGCGCACCCGGACGCCCTCGGCCACCGCGACCTCCATCTCGCGCTCCACCGCGGCCTCGGTGAGGTGCGCGCGGGTCTGGTCCCGCCAGGCGAGGAACGACGCCAGCATCCGCCGGGTGCCGGCCAGCTCCCGTCGCGAGAACCACGGCGCGCCGGCGTCGACCGAGGCCCAGGCGACGTCGAGGGCGTCCTGGAGCTCGCGCTCGTCGGCGCCCTCCGCCGCGCGCTGGACCAGCGCGTGGACGAGTGACCCCGTGACCGACGCCAGCGAATCGCTGTCGTCGCCGCCGTGGGCCTGCAGCGCCCAGCGCAACGGGCAGGTCAGGATCGTCTCGACCGCGCTGGGGCTGACCGCGACGGGAGCGGTCGCCGGGCGCAGCGGCGCCTCGGTGGACGGGGCGAGCAGCCCGTACCAGTCGTCGGGGTCGGCCCCCGGCACACCGGCCTCGGCGAGGCGCGCGAGCCCGGCGGCCGCGCGCTCGCGGCGCTGCCGGGAGGTGTCCGGGTCGGTGACCGCGCGCCGCAGCTCGCCGACGAGCTCGGCGAGCACGAGCGCCCGGCCCGGGCGGCTGCGCGGCCGGTTCGCCTCCGCCGGGTCGTCGGTGACGGGACCCCCGTCGACGTCGTCGAGGAACCGCGACGGCGTGACGTCCTCGGCCTCGACGGCGCTGACGTGGACCGCGCGTCGCGCCCGGGAGAGCGCGACCGCGAAGAGGCGCCGCTCCTCGGCCAGCAGGGGCGCCTGCGCGGAGACCGCGGGGTCGTCCGGGATCCCGGCGAGGACGTCGACGAGGCGTTCGACGCCCAGGAGCGTGCCCCGTCGGCGCAGGTCGGGCCAGACGCCCTCCTGGACGTCGGGGACGATCACGACGTCCCACTCGCGCCCCCGGGAGGCGTGGGCGGTGAGGACCGCGACCGCCTCGCCGTCAGGGGCGCGCGGAGCGAGGGTGTCGGCGCGGATCCGCTGGTCGTCGGCCTGCGCGACGAACCCCGCGACGGTGCCGCCGGGCAGGTCCTCGACGTAGCGGGCGGCGCGCTCGACCAGGGCGACGACGGCGTCGAGGTCGCGGTCGGCCTGCGCGCCCGTGACGCCCCCGCGCTCGCTCGCGGCCACCCAGCGGCGCTGCAGGCCGCTGCGCTCCCACACCGCCCACAGGACGTCGGGCACCGAGGCGGCCTTCTCGATCGCCGCGGCCGCGGCCGCGAGGAGCTCGCCGACCCGGGCGAGCGGGGCGGCCTCCGAGGTGCTGAGCAGCGCGAGGGGGTTCTTCGCCTGGGTGATGTGGTCGGTGAGCGCGTCGACGATGAGCGCGTCGCTCGGGGTGTCCGCCGCTCCCCCGCCGGCCTCGTGACGACGCAGCAGGCCGCGGCGCAGGCGGCGTAGGGCCAGCGGGTCGGCGCCGCCCAGCGGGGAGGCGAGCAGGGCGAGCGCGGTGTCGGCGTCGAGGCGCGCCGGGTCGGCGGCGCAGCGCAGCACCGTGAGCAGCGGGGCGACGGCGGGGAGCGCGGCGAGCGGGGTGTCGTCGGCCGGGACCGCGAGCGGCACCCCGGACGCGAGCAGGGCGCGCCGCAGCGGCGGCAGCGAGCCGGACACCGACCGCACGATCACCGCCATCCGCGACCAGGGCACCCCGTCCTGCAGGTGCGCGCGGCGCAGCCGGTCGGCGGCCGCGGCGGCCTGGCGTCCGGTGGTGGCGAAGACGTCGACGGTGACGCGGCCGTCCTCCCCGTCCGTCCCGTCCTGCCCGTGCTGCGGGGTCGGCGCCGTCCGCGTCCGGCCCGGCCCGGCGCCGGGCAGCGCGGCGACGACGCGGGCGACGGCACCGCGCAGGGCGGGGCGGCTGCGGTGGTCGGCGCGCAGGACGACCGTGGCCAGGCCCCCCGGATCGGCGTCGCGCAGCAGTGACGGGTCGGCCCCGCGGAAGCCGAGGACCGAGGAGTCGGGGTCGCCCGCGAGCACCCAGTCGTCGGCGGCGGCGCCGAGCGCGCGGGCGAGCTCGATCTGCTGGGGGTCCATGTCCTGGACGTCGTCGACGACGAGGTGGCGCACGGCGGCGCGCTCGGCCTCGAGCAGGTCCGGGTCGGTGACGAAGGCGTCGAGCACCGCCGCGACCAGCTCGGCGGCGTCGAGCGGGGGCGCGCTCGCGAGAGGGTTGGCCGATCCCGCCGCCGCGCGCAGCAGCGTGACCTCCTCGTACGTGCGGTAGAAGCGCCCGGCCGCGATCCACGCGGGCACGCCGTGACGCTTGCCCAGGTCCGCGAGCTCGCGCGGCCCGAGCCCCCGCTCGGCGGCGCGCAGCAGGAGGTCGCGCACCTCGCCGGCGAACGCGGGCGCCTCGAGCGCGGGCTGCATGCGCAGCGGCCAGCCCGACGGCGCGCCGACGCCCGCGATCTCGCCGGCGAGCAGCTCGCGGACCATGGCGTCCTGCTGGGCGCCGGGCAGCAGGCGGGGCGGTGCCTCGCTGCGGCGCGTGGCGTGGCGCCGGAGGACGGCGAAGGCGTAGGAGTGCACGCTGCGCACGAGCGGCTCGGCCGCCGCGGACGCGCCGCGGTCCGGCCCGTCGAGCACCCGGCGGCGGGCGGCGATGCGCTCGCGGAGGGCGGCCGCGGCCCGCCGGTCGCCGACGAGCACCAGCGGGCGGGCGTCCGGACGCTCGTGCAGCAGGCGCGCGACCCGCTCGGCCAGCAGCGTCGTCTTGCCCGTCCCGGGCCCGCCCAGCACGCGCAGGAAACCCGCGTCGTGCTCGACGACCCGCCGCGCGGCGTCGTCGAGCACCAGCTCGCCCGGCACCCACGCCGCGGCGCGCCGCAGCTCGGGGGCACGCTCCTCACTCACGCCGTTCACTTCACCACGGCCCCCCGACAGTCCCGGCGCGGAGGTGGGCGTGTCGTGCAAGCCCTGCGTCCACGCTGGCACTCAACGCCAGGAAATCCGCGTCGATCACCGAGGCCGGGGTGCCCGCCACCCCCGTCGCCGTGCTGGACTCCACCCCGTGGACGAGGCGCGCCACGAGCGCATCCGGGCGGCGGTGCGGGCGATCCCGGAGGGTCGGGTGTCCACGTACGGCGACGTCGCCGCGGCGGCCGGCGAGCGCTCGGCACGCGTCGTCGGCTGGGTGCTGCGCGACGACGGCGCCGACCTGCCGTGGCACCGGGTCCTGCGCGCCGACGGGTCGAGCGCGCCCCACATCGCCGACGAGCAGCACGCGCGCCTGCGCGAGGAGGGCGTCGAGATCCGCGACGGGCGGGTGGTGCTCGCGAACCACCGTCTCGCGAGCGGGGGGATTTCCTGACCCTATCGGCGTGCTGTGTTGAATTGTCGGCGTGGCCCCACGCCGGCACTCACCTCGCCACCCCCCGCGCCGCGACGAAGCGGATTTCCTGGCGTTGAGTGCAAGCGAGGCCGCAGGGCTTGCACTCAGCGAGTGCTCGATCCCCACCGGTACCGGGCGAGGTGCGCCTCGGCGGCGGCGTCCCAGGTGTGCGCGGCGGCCAGGGCGCGGCCGACGGTCGCGTGGGCGGGGTCGAGGTCCGGGTCGGTCCCCTCGAGCACCCCCGCGATCTCGCGCGCGAAGCCCTCCGGGCCGTCGGCGAAGCGCGCCGCGCCGGCGAACACCTCGCGCAGCACCGGCAGGTCGCGGGTCACGAGCGGGACCCCGGCCGCGAGCGCCTCCATCGCCGCCAGCCCGAAGCCCTCCTTGGTGGACGGGAACGCGAACACCGCGGCGCCCGCCACCAGGCCCGGGAGCTCGGCGTCGTCGACCGGGCCGAGCACCACCGGCTCGACGCCCAGCGCCGCCGCGCGCGCGAACACCTCGTCGCGATATCCCCGGTAGTCGAACAGCGTGTCCCCGCCGGCGACGAGCAGCGGCACGCCGGGGAGACGCGCCATCGCCTCGACCAGCTCCAGCGTCCCCTTGCGCGGCTCGATCCCCCCGACGGCGAGCACGTAGCGCCCGTGCCGCGCACGCCACGGCTCCCCCGCCCCGGACTCGGCCGCGCGGGCGAAGCGCGCCGCGTCCACCCCGTTGGCGATCACCGCGGGCGACCGGCCCCAGCCCGCCCGGACCTCGCCCGCCACCGCCTCCGACACGCACACCAGCGACGACGGCTCCACCAGCGCCCGCTCGTGGCAGGCGGCGAGCTCGGGAGTCGTGAACTCGTCGAGGTGGTGCACGGTCCGCCACAGACGCTCGTACCCCCGCGCGCGACCCACCGCGTTCGCCGTCAGGCAGTCCTGCGCGTGCACCACGTCGTACGAGCCCTCGAACGCCGACGCCAGCAGCGCGATCGAGCGCAGGATCCGCTCCCCGACCGTCTCGCCCTCGACCTCCTCGACGGGCACCAGCCGGACGGTCACCGCGGCGTCGACGCGACGGAAGAAGCCCGCGTCCCCGCCCCGCGCCAGTGCCCACACCGTCACCGCGTGCCCGGCACGCGCGAACGCCTCGGCCAGCGCGAGCGTGTGCACCACGCCGCCGCGCGGCTTCGTCGAGTAGGTCAGCAGCGCGATCCGCACGATCAACCGTAGGTCTCCGGACGACGCTCGGCGAGGTGGTGCAGCACCGTCCGGGCCGCCCCGACCAGCTCCGGGAGGTCGACCTCCGCCACCGCCAGCCCGCCCTTCGACCACGTGCGCGCGAGGATCTCCCCACCCGGCCCGACGACCTTCGCCCGGCCCAGGAAGTGCAGCGCGCCGTAGCGCCCGCTCTGGTTCGACGACAGCCAGACGACCTGGTTCTCGGCGGCGCGTGCCTGGTCGTAGAGGTCGAACAGCCGCGCCTGCCGGTCCTGGGCCATCCGCGGCGCGCGGTTGGTCAACGAGGTCGGCCAGGCCGAGAGGCACGCGATGATCTCGGCGCCGTCGACGGCCAGGGCGCGCGCCGCCTCCGGGAAGGTCTTGTCGTGGTCGATGAGCAGGCCCATCCGGCCCACCGGGGTGTCGAACGCGCGGAACCCGTCGCCCGCCGCGAACAGCGGCGCGATGCCGGCGGGCAGGTGGACCTTGCGGTGCCGCCCGAGGATGCCGTCGCCGGAGAGGCAGACCGCCGCGTCGTAGCGGACCAGCCCGTTCCCCTCGTCGAGGCCCCGCTCGCTGTACCCGAGACACACCACCATGTCGCCGGCGAAGTCGATCACCGACCGGACCTCGTCGCCGTTCGGCTCCAGCAGCGGCGGCAGGTCGTCCTCGTCGGGTCCGCGCAGGTCCGTGAGGTACCCGCCGAGCGCGCCGTCGGGCAGCGCCAGCAGCGAGACCCCGGCGTCCCGCGCGTGCGAGATGATCATCTTGATGCGGTCGAGGTCGAACCCGATGTCCCGCGTGAAGTGGGCCGCGGCGGCGGCGAGACGGACCACCCGCGCCCGCCTAGCTGGCGCGCGCCGCGACGGCGGGGACGACGGGCGGCGCGTCGTCCGGCGTGCCGAGGTACGACGCCGGCCGCCGGTCGCGCAGGTGGCCCATGAAGCGGCGCGCGGCGTCCACGGCGTCGTCGACGTCGACCGACGCCACCGCGAGGCCCGCCTCGGTGCCGGTGGTGTCGAGGACCTCCCCGCCCGGGTCGACGATCTTCGCGCTCGCGACGAGCTGCATGTCCCCGAACGTCCCGGCCTGGTTCGCCGAGACCCACACGATCTGGTTCTCCAGCGCCCGGGCCCGGTCGAAGAGGTCGAACCGACGGGTCCAGCGGTCGTCGGCGAGCACCGGCGCCTGGTTGGTGCGCGACGCCGGCCACGCCGACATGCACACCACGATCCGGGCCCCGTCGACCGCCAGGGCGCGCGCGGCCTCGGGGAACGCCTTGTCGTAACAGATCATCATGCCCATCCGGCCGACCGGCGTGTCGAACGCGGCGAAGCGGTCGCCCGCGGCGTACGAGGTGTTCTCGTTGAGCGGCTGGTGGACCTTGCGGTGGTGACCGAGCACGCCGTCGCCGGTCACCGCCACGCAGCTGTTGTACGGGCGGTGGCCCGACGCCGCGTCCCCGCGCTCGCAGAACCCGACCGTGACGACCACGTCCCCGGCCAGCGCGATCAGCCGGCGAATCTCGGGACCGTCCGCGTCGAGCTGCGGCGGCACGTCCACCGGCTCCCCCGACCCGCCCGAGTCGTGCAAGGACGACAGATAGCCCCCCAGCGCCGCCTCCGGCAGGGCGAGCACGTCGGCCCCCGCCGCCCGCGCCCGCTCGAGCAGCGACGAGATCGTCACGAAGCTCTCGTCCAGGTCGCGGCCGAAGCCGGCGGCCGCGGCGGCGAACGTCCTCACGGTCACGGGTGGTTCCCTTCGCTGATCCGGGCGCTGCCCAGTCCGGTGACGCCCCCGGCGACGGCCTCGGTGACCTCGCCGTCGGGCCAGCGCAGGGCGACCCCGGCCGGTCCGGTCGCCGGGTCCGTGAGCTCCCCGCACACCGCGCTCGTGGCGGGACCCGCCGACGGGGCGGGGGCGCCCGGCGCGTCCGCGGTGAGCAGGGCGAAGCCGGGGAAGCAGGTCAGCCAGTCGGCGACGGTCGCGCCGACCGGGCGCGGGACGGCCGCGACGTCGAGCACCGCGCCGGTGCCCGAGGCCTCGGCGAGCATGCCGAGCGTCCCGACGACCCCGGCCATGGAGACGTCCTTGGCCGCGGCGGGCCGGTGAGCCGCGTCCGGCCCGATCGCCGCGACCATCGCGCGCAGGTCGGCGGGCGCGCGCGTCGAGGTGGAGTCCCACTGGCGGCCGGTGTACCCCGGGCGCCAGGTGCCGCCGAGGTCGGCGGTCAGTCGGACCTCCATGCCCGGCCGCCCGCCGGCGGCGGGGACGGGGCTCGGGGCCCGTCCCAGCGCGGTGACGGCGAGCGAGGCGGGCACCTCGAGCTGGGTGTGCCCGCCGATCACCGGCACCCCGTAGGCGTCGGCGGCGGCGCGCAGGCCGGTGAGGACGCGGTGGGCGAACGACGCGTCTCGGGCGCCGACGGCGTCGAGCAGCGCGGTGGGTGCGGCCCCCATCGCGGCGAGGTCGTTGACGTTGACGAGCACCCCGCACCAGCCCGCCCACTCCGGGTCACGCTCGGCCATCGCCGGCAGGATCGCGTCGCACGCCGCGACGAGGTCGCTGCCCGGCACGGGCGCCCCGTCGTCGCCGACGTGCAGGCCCGAGCCCGCCAGCCCGGCGACGAGCTCGCCGAGCGGGGCCTTCGTGGCGGCGACGAGGTCGGCGAAGCGCCCCATCGGACGGCGCATGCGCACGTGCGGGCGGCCGGCGACCGTCGTGTCCCGGAGCCGCTGCCAGCCGAGACGCGCGAACAGCTTCTCGTTCGCGGCCTGGACCTCGGCCTCGAACCGCAGCACGCCGGCCGCCTCGGCGCGGGCGCACGCGGCACGGACCAGCGCGGCCCCCACCCGGATGCCGGCCCGTCGGCGGGCCGTCGGGGCGACGACGAGGCGGCTGCCCGTCCACCAGCCGAGGTCGGGGCGCGACGCGTCGGGGTCGACCGGTCCCAGGCGGACCCCGCCGACCACCTCGCCGGCGCCGTCGCGGGCGACGAGCACGATCGCGCGCGGGTCGTGGTCGTGCCCGTCGAGGTCGCCGGCTGCGCCGGTCGTCGAGTCGCGGAACAAGCCCTGCTCGTCGACGAAGACCGCGCGCCGCAGCGCCCGGTGGGCGACGACGTCGGGGTGTCGGACGTCGATGGCCGGCGCTTCGGAGATGGTGACGTCGTGGGGACGGCGGCGCGCCCGGCCGCCGAGGATCTCGTCGGCGGCGCTCAGCCCGAACGCGTGGTGGTCGAGGACCGACACGGACCTCAGCCCCCCGCCGCGGACAGGGCCGAGCACGCGCCGCACGCGGCGCACCCGGCGGCCTGGTCGGCGCCGCGCATGCCGGCGGCCACGAGGACCTTCGCGACGCGGGCGGTGACCTCGGCGAGCAGCTCGGGATCCGGCGCGGGGTCGCCGTCGTCGAACGCCAGGGTGCCCGGGATCGGGCGGTAGGGGACGACGAACGGGTAGACGCCGCGGTCGACGAGCTCGGCGGCGCCCGCGACCAGCTCGTCGGGGTCCTCGCCGAGGCCGACGATGAGGTAGGTCGAGACGGCGTTCGCGCCGAAGAGGCGGACGCTCTCGTCCCAGGCCAGCCGGTACTGGGACAGGGGGACGGACGCCTTGCCCGGCATCCAGCGCGCGCGCACGTCGTCGTCGAGCGACTCGACGTGGATGCCGATGGCGTCGGCACCGGCGTCGCGGAGCTCCTGCAGGGCCGCGAGGTCCGACGGCGCGGGCGGCTCGCACTGCACCTGGATCGGCAGGCCCGGCACCGCCGCCCTGATCGCCCGGACGCAGCGGGCGAGGTGACGGGCGCCGCGGTCGCGGCCGTTGCTCGTGCCGGTGGTCAGGACCATCTGACGCACGCCGTCGAGGCGGACGGCGGCCTCGGCGACCTCGGCGAGCTGCTCGGGCGTCTTCACCGCGGTCGTGGCGCCGGTGTGCAGCGACTGCTCGATCGCGCAGAACCGGCAGCGGTCCTGCTCGCCGTAGCGCACGCAGGTCTGGACGACCGTGGTCGCGAGCACGTCGTCGCCGTGCAGGCGGGCGATCTTCTCGTAGGGCACGCCGTCGGCCGTCGTGAGGTCGTAGAAGGCGGGGCGGGCGACGGTGGCGACGTCGACGCCCAGGTCGGTGACCCCGCCGTCGGGGCCGGTGCGCACGAGGCGCCCGTCGCGCAGCCGGTAGGGGCTCGCCGGGTTGATCGGGATCGTCGTCCTGAGGCCGTCGACGAGCACGTGGCCGTCGGCGGACGGCCCGGCGCCCCCGGGGCGGCGCAGGGGGATCGTCGAGCCGAGGTCGGTGGTGGTCGTGTCGGGGAGGTCGAGCGCCACACCGCGGACGGCCACTTCGGAACGGGCGGACAGACCCAGATGGGACTGCGGGGACGACATCGACGGACCTCCAGGCGCTCGACTCGGGGGTGTCACGGGCGCGGTGCGGGGACGGGCGTGCCGTCCCCGCACCGGGCCGTGCGCGTCAGAGCTGGTAGGTCGAGTTGATGATCGCGCCCTTGCGGGCGAAGTGGATGAGCGCGTCCTGCACGTCGAGCGGGTGCGTGGGGATGACGCCCTCGATGAGGTCCTCCTCGCGGGCACCGTGCAGCGACAGACCGAAGCGGCAGCAGTAGGCCTTGCCGCCCTCGGAGATGAAGGTCTTGAGCTGGTCGTTGATGTTGTGCTCGCCGGGGAACGCCGAGCTGCCCGTGGTGGGGAAGCCGCGCGTGGCCAGGCAGTTCAGCGAACCGGGTCCGTAGAAGTAGATGGCCGTCTCGAAGCCCTTGCGCAGCGCCCGGGTGGCCTGGAGGACGGCGACGAAGCTGACCGACGACTCGTGCGCGATGCCGTGGACGAGCGTGAAGTAGCTCTCGCCGTTCTCGGCCTGCAGGTCGGGGAAGACCTTCGTCCCGCCGTAGATGCTCGAGCCCTCGGGCAGCGACGGGTGCGGGATCTCCTCGAGGCTCTTCTTCTCGACGTCGGAGAGCTCGGTGCTGGTCATGCGGTTCTCCCTCGGAGACGTTCGGTGGAGCGGGAACGTGGTGCGCCCTGCGCACCCGACGGCGTCGGGCGCGAGGGGTCGGGGGTGCGGGGTCCTCGCCGACCCCGCCGGGGTCCCGGTTCCTCGCTGAGATCAGCTCACCAACCGGCCATTTCCGAAGTGTTTCTTCGTGACTACGAGAGCGGGTCGGCCTCCGCGCCGTGTTTCACGGTCGTGACGGGGGTGGAGGTCAAGGACATGCACCTGCGGGTGCAAGCCCTGCGTCCTCGCTTGCACTCAACGCCAGGAAAGCCGCTTCGTCGTTGGCGAGCACCGGCCGGCTGCGCTGGGCGCCATCCCCATCCCTCGAACTCGTCCACAGGGTCGGACGTCGAAGTTCACCCGCGACGAGGATCTGGCCGACCGTGGCGACGTGCGACGAGGAACCTGGGCCGACGAGCCCGACAGGCTGCTGGCGGCGAGCGACCACGGAGTGATCGCGGCGCTCGCGCTCGTGGCGCTCGGCGTACCCGAGAGCACGGTCTACCGTCGGTGTCGCGACGGCGGCCCCTGGCAGCTGCTCGCCCCGGGCATCGTCGCCCTCCACAACGGCGAGCCGAGCGTCCGCCAGCTCGAGATCGCGGCCCTTCTGCACGGTGGCCCCGACGCGGTGCTGACCGGGCTCTCCGCCGTCCGACACCACGGATTGCGGCGCGGCCCGGCGCCGGTCCGGGTCCACATCCTCGTGCCGCAGTCCCGTCAGGTGCGGAGCGTCGGGCACATCGTGGTGGAGCGCACCGAGCGGATGCCGCGCGCTGTGCTGCGCGACGGCCTGCCGGTCGCCCCGCTCGCCCGTGCCGTGCTCGACGCCGTGCGCCGGTTGAAGGACACCGAGGACATCGCGAGCCTGCTCGCCGAGCCGGTGCAGCGCCGGATGCTGTTCGTCGAGCACCTGCGCCAGGAACTCGACGCCGGGTGCCGGAAGGGCAGCGCCACGCCCCGAGCGGTGCTGCGAGCGGTCGCCGACGGCGTGCGTTCCGCCGCGGAGTTCACAGCTCGGGAATGGTGGCTCGCCCACCCCGACCTCCCGCAGGCCCGGTTCAACGCACGCGTCCTCGACGATCGCGGCCGGTTCGTCGCCATCGTCGACGTCCTCGTCGAGGAGCTGGGGTTCGCCTGGGAGATCGACTCCGTCGAAGCACACTTCGCCACGCCCGAACAGGTGGAAGACACGGCGCGCCGGCGTCGGGCCCTCACGGGTATCGGGCTCCACGTCCTCGGGACCCGCCCCAGCCAGGTGCACGGCGACTCCGCGGGTACTCACCAGGACGTGCTGGATGCCCTCGCCGTGGCGGCGATGCTGCCGCCACCGCGTGCGATCTTTCCGCGCGACCTACCCGAGAGCGCCTGATCTCAGTGCCCGGTGACGAAGCGGATTTCCTGGCGCTGAGTGCAAGCGTGGACGCAGCGCTTGCACTCCCAGCCCCGCCCCCGGCGCTACGGGTCGATCGGGGTGGAGCCGTCGCCGGTCTCGACGGCGCCGGCGGGGTAGGTGGTCGTGGTCGAGGACGACGAGCCGGTGGCGACGGCGAGGTTGTTGACGACGCTCGACAGGAACACGGTGATCGAGGTGCCCGCGTCGGCCAGGGTCGAGGCGCCGCCACGGGTGGTGGAGGCGGCCTCCTGGGGGTCGGAGACGATCGCGAACAGCACCAGGATGATCACGATGGTCCCGATGACGCGTGCGAGCATGCGCCTAGCATCACCCTTTCGTGACGAACCGTAAACATCGGGGTGGCTCTCAGTTGCCGAGAAGGCGGTGAGTGGCGATGTCGATGAACCCGATCGGAGGTGGCAGCGCCATCGCCCGGTCGATGTCGGGTGGGCCGACCGGACGCTGGGGCTCCGGGACCCTCGCGGGGATCGATCGCGGCCGGCGGGCCGTGCGGGCCAGCAGACGGTCGCCGACGACCGTGCCGAGGTAGCGGTCGGAGGGATCGAGGACGTCGTCGCGCGGCTCGGGCGACGACTCGTGCGACCACGGGAACCAGCCGATCCAGCGGTCCCGGGTGTTCCACACGTACGGCATCCCCGGGCGGTACCACGCGATCCAGCGCCCGCCGGAGTCGTAGAGGTGCACCGCGAGACCCACGCTCACGCCCCGACCGCCGCCCGGTAGCGCGCGACGGCCACGCCGACGACGTCCGGGTGGTCCCCGAGGGGCTCGGCCACCAGCGCGGCGCCCGCCGAGGAGAGCCAGCGGTGGAAGGCACCGGGCGCGAGCAGCCAGGTCGCGATCACGCTGCGGGGGCCCCGCGCCGCGGCGGACTCGACCACCGACGCGACCCGCGGCTCGCCGCCGGCGATGTAGCCCACCGGCACGTCGTGGCCCACCCGCGCGGTCAGCAGCGCGGCGGCGGTGCGCAGGTCGCCCTGCGCCACGGGGTCGGTCGACCCCGCCGCGGCCAGCACCACGGTGTCGCCGGTCTCCGCGCCGGCCTCGGTGAGCCGGTCGAGCAGCACGCCGACCAGCGCCGGGTCGGGCCCGAACGGCTCGGCCACGACGACGTCCTGACGACCGGTCGCCGCGAGCTGCTCGGGCACGTCGACCCGCACGTGGAACCCGGAGGCGAGGAACGCGGGCACGACGACCACGGGGCCGGGCAGCTCGACCAGCACGTCCGGCAGGGACGGGACCGCCACCCCCGCGTACGCCAGCCGCACCTCGATCCCGGGCAGCGCCCGGTCCACCGCCGACACGAGCCGGTCCCAGGTGGCCTGCCCGGCGGGGTCCTCGGTGCCGTGGGCGAGCAGCAGCAGCGCGGGGGCCGTCACGGACGGGCCAGCACGGCGGCGTGCTCCTCCAAGCGCTTCACCATCGCCCCGAGCCGGAAGCGCTCCGGCGCGATGCCGACGACGCCGAGGCGCTCCAGCGGCGCGGCGGTGACCGGTCCGACGCAGCACGCCAGGACCTCGCCCGAGCGCAGCGCCGCGAGCACCTCGTCGCGCATGCCCCGGCCCTCGGCACGGTGGACGAGCCCCTCGACCGCCGGCGCGCTGGTGAACGTCACGGTGTCCACCTCGCGGGCCACGATCGCGTCGAGCAGCGTGTCGACGGCGGGCAGGTCCGGCGGCGGCTCCCAGCGGTACACGGCCACGGTCACCACGTCGGCGCCGGCCGAGCGCAGGGCGGCGAGGAAGTCGGTCATCGGGTCGCCGTGCAGCTGCACCGCGATGCGCCGGCCGTCGACGCCCTCGTCGAGCAGGTGCGTCAGGACCTCCGGCGACGACTCCGTCTCGTCGGCCGACCACGCCTCGCGCAGCCCGGCGCCACGGATCGCCCCGCGCGCCTTCGGGCCGCGCGCGAGCAGCGTCGCCGAGCCCAGCATCGCGTGCAGGGCGTCGCCCAGCCCCCAGTCCGACGCCACCTCGAGCCAGCCGCGGAAGCCCTGCCCGGTGGTGGCGACGACGACCGCGGGCGGGTCGGCCAACAACTCCCGCGTCACCGAGGCGAGCCGGGCGTCGTCCGACAGCGGCACGATCCGCATCGTCGGGCCGTGCAGCACCTCCGCGCCCTTGCGCCGCAGCAGGTCGAGCTGGTCGTCGGCGCGGCGGTCGGCCGTCACACCGACGCGCCATCCCGCGAGCGTCTGCGCGCTCACGACCGACCGACCTCCACCACCGCTGACACCACCCGCACAGGATAGGTGGCCACGGCGACCACGGTGCGCGGCTCCGCAGCCGTCACGCCTCACACCTCCGCGTAGGACATCCGCTGCCCGGTCGTCGGGTCGGTCGCGGCCTTGCGGGAGCGCATGTAGACCACGTAGGTCACGACGAAGCAGACGGCGTAGAAGGCGACGAACGACCAGAACGCCGGGGTGCCGCTGCCCGCCGTCCGGAACGACGACCGGAACGCGAGGTTGATCAGCAGGCCGCCGAACGCCCCGATCGCGCCGGCGATGCCGATGACCGCCCCGGAGATGCGGCGCGCCCACAGCAGGGCCTCCGCGGTGTCCCACCCGCGCTCCTCGGACGCCGCGAGCGCCTTGGTGCGGAAGACGGCCGGGATCATCTTGTAGACCGAGCCGTTGCCGATGCCCGAGGTGATGAACAGCAGCACGAAGCCGATCGTGAAGATCACCAGGGACTCGATCGCGGAGGCCCAGATGCAGATCAGCGACGACGCGGCCATCGCCACGAAGTTCCAGAACGTCACCCTCGTGCCGCCGACGCGGTCGGAGAGCCAGCCGCCGACGGGGCGGATCAGCGAGCCGAGCAGCGGGCCGATGAACGTGACCGCCGCCGCCTGCAGCGGGGTGCGGTCGAACTGGTTCTGCAGCACCAGGCCGAACGCGAAGCTGTAGCCGATGAACGACCCGAACGTCCCGATGTAGAGGAAGGAGAGGATCCAGGTCTGCGCGTCGCGGGTGGCCTCCTTGAGCGCGCCGGAGTCGTTGCGCACCGAGGTCAGGTTGTCCATGAACAGCGCCGAGCACAGGACCGCGACGACGATCAGCGGGATGTAGATCCCGAGCAGGATCCGCGGCGCGCCGGTGCCGGCGGTCGCGATGATCAGCAGCCCGATGAGCTGCACGACCGCGACGCCGAGGTTGCCGCCGCCGGCGTTGATGCCGAGCGCGGCGCCCTTCTGCTTCTCCGGGAAGAACGCGTTGATGTTCGTCATCGACGAGGCGAAGTTGCCGCCGCCGACCCCCGCGAAGACCGCGACGACCATGAACGTCGTGTACGAGGTGCCCGGGTGCATGACGAACGCGGCGAGGATCGTGGGGACCAGCAGCAGCGCGGCGCTGATGATCGTCCAGTTCCGTCCGCCGAAGACCGCCACCGCCATCGTGTAGGGCAGGCGCAGCACCGACCCGACGAGGGTGGGCACGGAGACGAGGAAGAACTTGCCGGCGGTGTCGATGTGGTAGGTCGCCTCGGGCATGAAGAGCACGAGGACCGACCACATCGACCAGATCGAGAACCCGATGTGCTCCGAGAGCACCGAGAACCACAGGTTCCGGTTCGCGATCTTCTTGCCCGTGCTCTGCCAGAACGACTCGTCCTCGGGACGCCAGTCGTCGATCCAGCGTCCACGCAGCAGGCTGCCGCCCTGCTGGGCCGGAGAGGGGGCCGGGGATGCGGTCATGACGGCGGACGGTAGGAACCGCGTGTTACATGCCGATGACCGCGTGTTGCGACGGGACGAACCCGCGTGCGGGGCTCGTCACCGGGGCGGGTGGCTCCCTAATAGGGCAGGAGGCTGCCGACGAGGCGTGCGGCGTGCTCGAGCCCGTGGAGCGACTCGCGGGTGCAGGACGGGTGCTGCGCGTGGACGGCCAGGCGGAACAGCAGCGCGTGCAGCAGCATCTGCGGCCACTCCGCGAGGTGCGACCAGCGCGTGAGGATGCCGGGATCGGCGCCGCCCCAGGCCAGGGCGTCGATGACGACGACCGCCGCCGCCCACTCGACGGGCCGCCAGAACGGCACGAGGTCGAGCACGGCCGGCGGCGCGCTCGGGTCGGACGGGTCGAACAGCACCGTGCCGAAGAGGTCACCGTGCACCAGCTGCGACGGCCGCTCCAGGGGACGACGACGGCGCGCGAGCTCGGCGAACAACGTCCCGCCGGTCTCGGGGTCCAGCGGGGGCTTGCGCTCGCCGAACGCGGCGCGGTCGGCGCGGGCGAGCAGGTCGTCGCGGTCGTCGACCAGGCGCGGGCGCTCGAGGCGCGCGGTGGCACGGTGCAGGCGCAGGGACGCGGCGATCACGTCGTCGTGGCGCGGCTCGACCCGGCCGGGGACGTCGTGGCTCGCGGCCCAGCCGGCCACGACCCGTCGGCCGTCGCTCGCGCGGACCGGACGGGCCAGGCGCAGGCCGTCGACGCCGGCGGTGCCCAGCTCCTCGATCGCGCCGGCCGACCATGCGGCGAGCACGGTGTCGGCCACCGGGCGCAGCACCAGCGCGTCGCAGCGCCATGCCGGACCGGGCAGGTCCGGGCGCGGCCGCGGCACCGCCTCGCGCACCCCGAACGCCGTCCGGACGTGCTCGGGCGGGCCGTGCTCGAGGCGGGGGTCGGCGCCGGCACCGGCGCCGGCACCGGGGCCCGCGTCGGACCCGGCGGGGCGCGGATCGGACGCAGCCGCACCCGTCGCGGCGTCCTCGTCGGGCGAGGGCGCCGTCTTGTGCGGGGGCGCGGCGGTCACGCTCCGCACGCTACTCGCGAGCACGGAGCGACCCCCTCAGCCGTCACCGGCGTGTCGGGGGCTTTACCACACCTTGTAGGGCAGGAACTTGCCGTTGAACGTCAGCTTGACCCGGTCGCCCTTCGGATCCTCGACGCGCTCGAAGTCGAGGGTGAAGTCGATGGCACTCATGATGCCGTCGCCGAACTCCTCGCGGATGAGCTCGTGGAGGCTCGTGCCGTACACCTGCAGGGCCTCCTGGAGCCGGTAGGTGACGGGCTCGGTCGGGTCCATGGCGGCGTCGCCGCGCACCGGGGGCAGGAGGAGGGCCTCGACGGTCTCCTCGTCGAGGTCGAGCAGCTTCGCGACGGTGGTGGCCTGCGTCGCGTCGAGCGGCTGCTGGCCGAGCAGCGCCGACGTCGTCCACACCAGCGACCGGTCGAGGGCCTCGGCGAGCTTCGCCCAGCTGACCCCCGCGGCCTCCTTGGCGCGCACGATCTCGCGGCCGGCCTCGAGGCGGTCGTCCCTGTCGGTCATCTCGGCGTGCTCCTCGTGCTGGGGCTGGTTCCTGGGGCGGGCGTCCCGGCGAGAGCCTGCACCCGGCGCAGCCGGGCGGTCCACCACTGCTGCGCGTCCGGATCCGCGTCGTAACGCGCCAGGAGTTCCGGGTCGGGGACGGGCGGGTGCCGGGGCACGTCCAGGACGCCGGCCACCGGGTGCAGCGGGGCCGTGACGACGTCGGCGGCGAGCAGGTCGGCGGTGCCGAGGCCGCAGGCGTAGGGCAGGTCGGGGAGCGCACCGGCCAGCGCGAGACCCGCCGCGAGGCCCACCGAGCTCTCGACCGCCGACGACACCACGCACGGGAGGCCGATCTCCTCGGCCATCCGGAGCGCGGCGCGCACGCCCCCGAGCGGCGCGACCTTGAGCACCGCGACGTCGGCGGCCTCGGCGCGCACCACCAGCAGCGGGTCCTCGGCCCGGCGGATCGACTCGTCGGCGGCCACCGGGACGTCGACGCGGCGGCGCACCGCGGCGAGCTCGTCGACCGACGCGCACGGCTGCTCGACGTACTCCAGCCCGCCGGCGGCCCGGGCGAGCGCCCGGATCGCGTCGACGGCGCCGTCGACGTCCCACCCGCCGTTGGCGTCGACGCGGACCTTGCCGCTCGGCCCCAGCGCGTCGCGCACCGCCTCGACGCGGGCGAGGTCGTGAGCCGCGTGCTGGCCCTTCTCCGCGACCTTGACCTTGGCCGTCCGCGCCCCCGACGCGGCGACGATCCGGTGCGCGTGCTCCGGCCCGACCGCCGGCACCGTGGTGTTGACCTCGACCCGCTCGCGCACGGGGGCGGGCCATCCCTCGTGCGCGGCCTCCTGCGCGCAGCGCCACCACGCCAGCGCCTCGGCGTCGTCGTACTCGACGAACGGGCAGAACTCGCCCCACCCGGCCGGGCCCTCGACCAGCGCGAGCTCGCGCGTCGTGATCCCTCGGAACCGCGTCCGCAGGGGCAGGGCGACGACCGATGCGGGACCCATCACCCGCCTACCCTAGGTCGGTGCGCGCCGTCGAGACCGTCCCGACCGACGGGAGCCCGGACGCCGCCGCGCGCCTCGGTGCTACGGCCCTGGCGGCGCTCGAGGGCGACGGGCCGGCCGTGCTCCCGACCGGTCCCGGGGACCCGGCCCCGACCGACGACCTGCTCGCGCCGGTCGACGACGCCGTCGCCGCCGTGGTCACCACCACCGGCTCCACCGGCGCCCCGAAGGCCGTCCTGCTGCCCGCCGACGCCCTGCGGGCCTCGGCCGACGCGACGTACGCCCGGCTCGGACCGCCCGGCCGGTGGCTGCTCGCGCTGCCCGCCCACCACATCGCCGGCCTGCAGGTGCTGCTGCGCTCGGCCCGCGTCGGCGCTCCCGCCGCCGTGATGGACCTGCGCGAGGGCTTCCGTCCCGAGGCGTTCGCGGAGGCGGTCAACCGCTCCGGCGCGGCCTACACGTCACTCGTCCCGACCCAGCTCCTGCGCCTGCTCGACGCCGGCGGGCCCGCGCTCGACGCGCTGCGCACCTTCACCGCGGTCCTGCTCGGCGGTGCGGCCGCGGACCCGTCCGTGTTGGAGCGCGCCCGCGCCGCGGGCGTTCGCCTCGTGACGACGTACGGGATGAGCGAGACCTGCGGCGGGTGCGTCTACGACGGGCGTCCACTCGACGGCGTCACGGTGACGCTCGAGGAGGACGGACGCATCCGGCTGGGGGGCGCGACGGTCGCCGCCGGGTACCGGGGCGCGGTGTCCGAGGCGGACCGCGCGGCGTTCACCGAGGACGGGTTCCGCACCCACGACCTCGGGGCGTGGAGGGCGGACGGCCGTCTCCGGGTGCTCGGGCGCGCGGACGACGTCATCGTCACCGGCGGGGAGAAGGTCGCGCCGGCGACGGTGGAGCGCGCGCTGCTCGCGCAGGCCGGCGTCCGCGAGGCGTGCGTCGTCGGCGTGCCCGATCCCGAGTGGGGGTCGCGGGTCGTCGCCGCCGTCGTGGGCGACGACCTCGACCCCGAGGCCCTGCGCGCCGCCGTCGCCCCGGGCCTCGGGCGGGCGGCGCCGCGGTCGGTGGCCGTGCTCGACGCGCTGCCCCTCCGCGGGATCGGGAAGCCGGACCGGTCGGCGGTGCGCGCTCACTTCGGGGGCAGCGAGCGCACGTAGGACACGCCCTCGTCCACCCATCCCTGCAGCATCGCGTCGTCGATCGTGGTGGCGTCGACGTCCAGCCAGCCGCTCATCGGCTTCCCGCGCATGACCATGGGCCGGACACCGGGCCGGGCCAGCAGGTCGTCCGCTCGGCTCGGGTGGATGCGGACCATGAGCTCGCCCCGGGAGTTCGCGGCGAGCGCCATGTGCCCGTCGAGCAGGAACGCGAGCCCGCCGAACATCCGCTTCTCGGTGAGGTGCTCCTCGCCCTCCAGCAGCGCCCGCAGCCGGTCGGCGAGCTCCCCGTCGTAGGCCATGGCGGGAGTATGGCGCGCGTCCACGACACCCGGGGTCGCGACTCCCGTCGTCAGGACGCTTCGATGTCCGAAGCGTCTCCCGCCGGGTGGGTACGCACGCTCGCTCCTAGGCTCGCGCCCATGGTCGACGCCGACGCCCCGCTGTTCGATCCGTCCGTGTGGCGCGAGGTCGCGAGCTTCACCGACATCACCTACCACCGCCACGTCGAGCTGGGCTGCGTGCGGATCGCGTTCGACCGTCCCGAGGTGCGCAACGCGTTCCGTCCCCACACCGTCGACGAGCTCGCCACCGCCCTCGAGCACGCCCGCACGAGCGCCGACGTCGGCGCCGTCCTCCTCACCGGGAACGGCCCGTCGAGCAGGGACGGCGGGCACGCCTTCTGCTCGGGCGGCGACCAGCGGATCCGCGGGCGCACGGGCTACCAGTACGCGGAGTCCGAGACCGAGGTCGGCGCCGACGAGAAGGGGCGGGCCGGGCGGCTGCACATCCTGGAGTGCCAGCGCCTGATCCGGTTCATGCCCAAGGTCGTCATCGCCGTCGTCAACGGGTGGGCGGCCGGCGGCGGGCACTCGCTGCACGCCGTCGCCGACCTCACGCTGGCCAGCGCCGAGCACGCCCGGTTCAAGCAGACCGACGCGGACGTCGGGAGCTTCGACGCCGCGTTCGGGTCGGCCTACCTCGCCCGCGCGGTCGGCCAGAAGTTCGCTCGCGAGATCTTCTTCCTCGGCCGGACGTACACCGCCGAGCAGATGCACGCGATGGGCGCGGTGAACGAGTCCGTCCCGCACGCCGAGCTGGAGACCACGGCGATCCAGTGGGCCCGCGAGATCCTCGGGAAGTCGCCGCAGGCCCAGCGGATGCTCAAGTACGCGTTCAACCTCCCCGACGACGGCCTCGTCGGCCAGCAGCTCTTCGCGGGCGAGACCACCCGCCTCGCCTACATGACCGACGAGGCCACCGAGGGCAAGGAGGCGTTCCTGGGGAAGCGGACGCCCGACTGGAGCCCGTACCCCTGGTACTACTGACCGAGTGCCGTACGGTCAGGCGTCGAGCTGACGCGCGGGGACGACACGGACGGGTGGCCCCTGGAGTCCGAGTTGTCGTGCGATCGCCGGGATCGCCGGGTCCGCGAGGAACCCGTCGTAGTCCTCCTGATCCCAGTCGAAGACGGACCACAGCCGGTGCGGGTCGTCGGGATCGACGTAGGCCCGGGCGGCACGGCAGCCGTGCTCGCGCCGCTTCTCCACCCCGACGTTCTCGAAGACGTCCAGAAAGCGATCCGGGTCGGTGACCCTGGCGACGGTGACGATCACTGCCTCTGCTCCTTCGGCCATCCGGATGGACCTCGCGAACCGGTCAGAACGGTAAGAACTCGACCGCGGTCGAGGTCAAGGCCGTGCCCGGTTCGCGAGATGTCCTCCGCGCAGCAGCTGACCGCGGGACGTCGCTCCTGGTAGGACCGACGCCGTGGCCGTACACGAGGACGTCGACGCCTACATCGCGGCCGCCGCGCCCGGCCGCCAGGACGCGCTGCGGGCGCTCCGCCGCGACTGCCGGCAGTGCCTGCCCGGCTTCTCCGAGGAGATCCGGCACGGGATGCCCGCCTACGTGCGCGACGGCGAGACGGAGCTGGCCTTCGCGAGCCAGAAGCAGCACCTGGCGCTGTACGTGATGCGCGCCGACGTCCTCGACCGCCACCGCGACGAGCTCGCGCACCTGGACGTCGGCAAGGGCTGCGTCCGGTTCCGTCGCGTCGACCAGATCGACCACGGCCTCGTCCGCACGATGCTCACCGAGACCGCGGCGTCGCGGGACCCGGTCCGCTGAGCCGGGCCGGCCCCGGAAGACACGGCCTGCCGTCGGTGTTGCCGCGATCACCGAAGGAGCCGAGCACAGGGAGACGCCGGATGGGCGAGGACGGACGGCCGGGGATCGCGGTCACCGGAGCGACGGGGCGTCTCGGGGGGCGCGTGGCGCGGCTGCTCGCCGCGCGCGGCGTGGCCCAGCGGCTGGCCGTCCGGAGCCCCGAGCGTGCGCCGGACCTCGCGGGCGCCGTCCCCGTCCGGTGCGCCTACGACGAACCCGAGCTGGTCCGGACCGCCCTCGACGGCGTGGAGACGGTCCTCATGGTCTCCGGCTCCGAGACGCCCGACCGCGTCGAGCAGCACCGGACGTTCATCGACGCGGCGGCGGCCGCCGGCGTGCGCCGACTCGTCTACGTCTCCTTCTTCGGGGCCTCCCCCACGGCGACCTTCACCCTCGCGCGCGACCACTGGGCCACCGAGGAGCACCTCCGCGCGAGCGGACTGGCCACGGTGCTGCTCCGCGACAACTTCTACCTCGACTTCCTGCCCGAGCTCGTCGAGGCCGACGGCGTCATCCGCGGCCCCGCCGGCACCGGTCGGGTGGCGGCCGTCGCCCAGGACGACATCGCCGAGGCGGCCGCCGCGATCCTCGTCGACCCGAGCGGGCACGACGGCGCGACCTACAGCCTCACCGGCCCCGAGGCCCTCACGCTCGAGGAGGCCGCGGGCGTCATCTCCCGCCGCACCGGCCGGTCCGTGACGTTCGAGGACCAGACCGTGGACGCGGCCTACGCCTCCCGCGCCGGGCAGGCTCCCGACTGGCAGCTCGACGCGTGGGTCAGCACCTACACCGCCATCGCGAGCGGGGAGCTCGACGGCGTCACCGACGACATCCCGACCCTCACCGGGCACCGTGCGCGCTCCCTCGACGACCTGCTCGCCGAGCGCTGAACCGGGTTACGCCCACAGCGAGATCGCCCGCGCCGGGGGCGCACCGCACGGCACGATCACCCCGAACCATCGGCGGAGGAGGATCCCTTGGCGCGCACCGCGGTCGAGATCGAGACGCACGACGGGACCTGCCCCGCGACCCTGCACACGCCCGAGGGCGACGGGTCGTGGCCGGGCGTCCTCTACTACCCGGACGCGGGCGGGGTCCGGGAGACCTTCTCCGCGATGGCCGACCGGCTGGCCGGCCGCGGTTTCGCGGTGCTGCTGCCCGACATCTACCACCGGACGCCCTACGCGCCCTTCGACACGACGACGCTCTTCGGGGACCCCGAGGAGTTCGCCCGGCTCACGGCCCTCGTCCGCGCCCTGACGCCCGAGAAGTCCGACGACGACGCGGGCGCGTTCCTCGCGGCGCTCGCCGGGCGACCCGAGGTCGCGGACCCGGCCCTCGGCACCGTCGGGTACTGCTTCGGCGCCGGGATGGCCTTGCGCGCCGCCGGCCACCATCCCGGGTCGGTGGCCGCCACGGCCACGTTCCACGGCGGGGGCCTCGCGGTCGCCGACGACCCGACGAGCCCCCACCTCGTCGCCGACCGCATCCGCGCCGCCGTCTACGTCGCCGCCGCCACCGACGACGCCGCCTTCGACGCCGACCAGCACCGGCGGCTGCGCGACGCGTTCGACGCCGCGGGGGTGCGGGCCGAGATCGAGACCTACCCCGCCGCCCACGGCTTCGCGGTGCCCGACAACCCCACGCACGACCCCGCCGCCGACCGGCGCCACCTCGAGACGATGACGACCTTCCTCACGGCGCACCTGGCGCCCTGAGCCGCGGGGCGCTCGTCCATGCTGGCGCCGTGACGGAGCTCTTCGGCGCCCCGAGGCCCGCCCGACGCGACCCGGGGCCGGTCGGCAAGGCGATCCTGGTGGTCCTCTGGCTCGTGATCGGGGTGATGCCGATCGCCTTCTCGATCTCGGACGTGCGGCTCGCGTCGGGGGCCGTCGGCAGCCCGGGGACACTCACCGTCGAGCAGTGCACCGACCTCGGGAGGGGCCGCTACGACTGCGTCGGCACCTTCGTCCCCGCCGGCGGCGGCACCCCGATCGCCGTCGACGCCACGCCGGACTCGACGCCCGGCGAGAGCCGGCCGGCCCAGCTCGGCCCGGAGGGCGACCGCGCCGTGCCCAACGGGACCGCGGGCGTCCTCGCCGCGCTCACCCTGCCGTTCCTCGGCGTCGCGGTCCTCGGGCTGCTGCCCGCCGTCGTCATGTGGGGCACCGGGCGCACGCGGAACATCCGCCCGGCGCTCTTCTGGGGTGCCGTGGTGGCCGTGATCGGCGGGGTGGGCGTCGTCGTCGGGATGGTCGCCGCGTACTCCTGAGCGGCGCCCGGTCCGTCCGGTCGTGTCCCCGCACGCCTCGGCGAGACGGGGAGAGCGCGCGACGTCGCACGGGACTCAGGCCGCCCCGACCGTCGCCTCCTGCGCCGGCACCGGGTCCTCGGACGGGCTGTCGCCGGGGCGCCCGACCACCAGGGACCCGATCACGCAGACCCCGACGTTCACGGCGAGCCCGAGCAGCCCGCCCGGCACGCCGCCGAGGTCGTCGACGCCGGCGAGGGTGAGGCCGCCGGCGATCAGCGCGCCGGCGAGCATCCCCCAGAACGCCGGACCCGCCGCCATGCGCCGCCAGTACAGGCCGAGCATGAACACCGGGGCGAGCTGCACGATCAGCTCGAACTTGAGCACGAAGATGTCGTAGAGCGTGCCCGGCGGGTTCCAGGCGATCACGAGGAGGATCGCGACGGCGACGACTCCCGCGATCTTGCCGACGAGCACCTGGCGCTTCTCCGGCGCGGCCGGGTTGACGTGCCGGCCGTAGACGTCACGGGCGACCACCGACGAGAACGCCAGCAGCGCCGAGTCAGCGGTGGACACGATGGCCGCCACGACCCCGCCGAACAGCAGGATCATCATGATGTAGAAGAAGACACCGAGCCCCGCGACCTCGTTGGCGATCATGCCGACGAGCTGCTCGGAGTCGTCCTCGGACAGACCGGGGAAGAGCTGGGTGCCGACGATGCCCACCACGAACACGACCGCGGTGGTCAGCAGCGGCATCCACGCCATGACCGCGAGGGAGCGCTTGAGCGTGCGCTCGCTGCGCGCCGCGTAGATGCGCTGGATCGCGTGCGGGTACACCGCAGCGCCCAACCCGATGAGGACGATCATCGACAGCCACTCGACGGAGTCGGCGGTGGCGGGCACGGCGACCTTCTCCGGGTCGGTGTCGGCCAAGGTCGCGGTCACACCCGTGACGTCGCCGCCCACGAGGTAGAGCGCCCCGAACAGCAGGACCGCGACCCCGACGAGCAGCGCGATGCCCTGCATGACGTCGGTGAGCGCCACGGCGCGCATCCCGCCCGACCACGAGTAGATCAGCATGACGAGGACGAACGCGATGACGCCGACCTCGTAGGGGATCGTCGCGCCGGTCAGCCCGGAGATCCCCTGGCCCATCGCCACCAGCTGCTCGAGCAGGTAGTTGGCGAGGCCCCAGAGCATGAGCACGGCGGCCAGGATCGTCAGCTTGCCCTTGCCGAACCGGTGCCGGACCCAGTCGATGGGGGTGATGAAGCCCTCGCGCTTGGCGACGACGTAGAGCCGCGGCGCGAAGATCAGGTACGCCGCGATGACGGCGACCATGAACGGCACCGACTGCCACCACGTGAAGCCCGACCGGTACGCCTCGGGCGCGTAGCCGACGATGGAGTTGCCGCTGTACTGCGTCGCATAGAGCGTGAAGAACAGCGCGACGAAGCCGAGGCCGCTCCCGGAGAGGTAGTAGCTGCGCGCCGAGCTCGACGTGGTGCCACGCCCGGCCCACCACCCGATGACCAACATGATCACGGCATAGGCGGAGAGGACGAGCACCCCGCTGGTGCCGGAGAACGTCAGTTCGTTCACGACGTCGCCTCCTCGCGTGCGGCCGCTTCCTCGGCGGGCTCGGCGAGGTTCCAGTCGCGCAGGCAGGCCCAGCACGTCAGGGCACTGAACGCCAGCGTAGCCGCGACGCTGATCAGCAGCCAGTAGGGCACCCCACCCACGAGCGGGCGGATCGAGCCCGTCGGCAGGTACAGGGGCACACCCGCAATGATCACGACGGCCATGGCGATCCACAGCCGGGGCCTGCGGATCGGCTCGCGCAGCGGCCGGGCCGGAGGCGGTGATCCCCCGGCGTGCGGCGCCGGGTCAGGCGATGTGGAACGTCCTCGGTCCATCGGTCCTCCCGTCGTGGTTCCGGCGGTCAGCGGCCGCCGTCGCCGGTCTGTCCGGCGTCCAGGTGGGTTCCGGGTGCGGGGTCGGCGTCGCGCAGCGAGCGCAGCGTGGCCCCGGCCGCGCGGATGTGGGCCTGCATCACCGCGGCCGCCCAGTCGCCGTCGCCGGCGGCGAGGGCTTCGACGAGCTCGCGGTGCGCGGCGTTGCTGCGGCGCAGCTCGGCCTCGGAGTAGGTGTGGAAGGTCCGGCGCACCACCGGGACGTCGATGAGCCGCACGAGCAGGTCGGGCAGCAGCTTCCCGGCGGCGCGGTGGACGGCGCGATGCAGCTCCATGTTCAGGCGGGTGATCTCGTCGACGCCGTCTGCCGCATCCGCCCCCTTGGCCGCCTGCGCCTCCATGCGCGTGCAGAGATCGGTCAGCGCGACGAGGTCGACCCCTCCACCGATGGCGGCCCGCCGCGCGGCATGCCCCTCGAGGAGGGCTCGCAGCTCCACGAGCTCGGCGATGTCGTCGTCGCGCCAGCGCACGACCTCGGCCCCACGGTGTGGGGTGACGGTCACGAGCCCGTCGGCCTCCAGCCGGCGCAGTGCCTCACGAACGGGGGTGCGACTGAGACCGAAGCGCTCGGCGATCTCCTCCTCCCGCAGCCGCGAACCGGGCTCGCAGCGGCCGCCGAGGATGTCGGCACGCAGCTCCTCGTGCACGCGCACTGCCGACTGCGACATCCGGCACCTCCTCGCTCTGTGTACAAGCTAAGAGGACGAACGGTTACAGACAAGGCATCGGCCGGGAAGAATCAGGGCGCCCGGGCATGCTTGTACACAAGTACGGCGGCGTGTGTGGCGTCTGTGGGCCCGACGGTCAGCGTCGCGGCGTCGGGTCGTCGCCACGCCGGCTGTGCCGGCCGGGACGTCCGCCCGGCCGGTCCGCCGTCGCCGCATCCCCCGCCGCATCCCGGAACGACAGCACCGGGTCGTGGCCCCGGGGACGGCTCGGCACGACCCCGGTCGCCGCCTCGGGCGTGCGGGACGGCCGGGGCGGGGTGGGAGAGGGCAGCGGGGGCGGCGGGGCCGGCACGGGGACGGGCACGCCGGCACCCGCCGACGTGCGCGGCACCGGGGTGTAGCGACCGGTGCCCGGGCCGGCGGAGCCGGCAGCGCCCCGCGCCCCCACCGGGACCGGCACGCCGGTGGGCGGGGACGACGGCACGGGACGGCGCGCGCCGCCGGTCGGGACCGGAGCACCTCGCGGCGCCGGTCGCGACGACGGCGCGGGCGCCCCGCGAGGCGCGGGGGCGGAGGACGGGCGGGGCTGGTCGGCGACGGGCTGTCCGGGACGCGGCTGGTCGGCCCCGGTCTGGCCTGGGCGGGGCAGGACCGCGGCGACGCGGTCGGCGTGCCCCGAGGGTGGTGCGGCCCCGACGACCCGGCCGACGAGGGCGCGCAGCGACCCCTGCGACAGCGCCGACGTGACCCCGTTCTCGACGTCGTTGGGGATCACCGGCGGGCGGGGGCCCGCGGCGGCACGACGGGCCGGGCGGCGGGCCCCGCCGCCGCTGTTCGGCAGCAGCGAGAGCGACCGTCCCGCGGCGAGGTCCTCGACCCAGCCGAACGCGAGCACGCTGACGACGACCAGGACGACGGCGATCGCGAAGTGCTGGCCCTCGGACTCCCAGCCGAGGACGTCGCCGATCGAGGGCGAGACCGCGATGGCCACGTTGTGCCACAGGTAGATCGTGATCGCCCGGGCGTTGACGACGGTGACCAGGCGCCCGAGCAGCGGCACCCGCTCCAGCCACGCGACCGCCGGGTTGAACCGCAGCACGAGCAGCACCGCGCCGAACGAGACCAGGGCCTGGGCGAACGGGATGTCGTTGAGGTCGATGCCGATGTCGCCGGCGGGGTGGGTGAACGCCCAGGCCAGGCCGCCCGCGACGAGCACCGCCGCGCCGCCCCAGGCCAGCAGGACGGGCAGCTTGCGCAGCGTGCCGTCGCGGTGGGCGAAGCCGAGCATCCAGCACGCGGCGAACGTGGCGCCGTCGACGAGCACGGGGCCGATCGCCCCCCACTCGCCCATCGGCGACCCGAGCACCGCGTCGAGGCCGACGACGAGCAGCGGCACCGACAGCGCCAGCAGCGGGCGCCGCCGGAACACCCACAGCATCAGGGGCGTGAGCAGCACGAACCACAGGTAGGCGCGGATGTACCAGAGGCCGACGACCGCGTCGGAGCCCCAGTCGCTGCCCGGCGGGTCGACCAGCGGGAAGACCCAGTAGAGGAGGTCCGACCACACGAGCGGCGACGTCACCGAGCCGTCGGCGTCCTGCCCGGCCCAGCCGTGCCACAGCATGAGGGGCACGGCGAGCAGGCCGAAGAACCACAGCGGGGGCAGCAGGCGGCGCAGCCGGTGACCGATGACGTCGAGGGCCTCGCCGCGGCGCAGCGACTGCACCATGAGCGACCCGCCGAGGGCGAACATGACGCCCATCGACGGGAACACCATGCTCATCCAGCCGTCGCCGAAGGCGTGGTAGGTCACGACGCGGATCAGCGCGACGGCGCGCAGGAGGTCGAGCCACCGTTCGCGGCCACCGCCGGTGCGCGGGGCGCGCGTCGCGGCGGGTTCCGCGGGCTCGGCGTCCGGCGCCGGTCCGCGCACGGCCGCCGGGGCGGGCAGGCGGTCGGCCGCGGGACGCGAGCGCCCGTCGTCTCCGAGCCGCGTGTCCGATCGCGCCGGGGCCGGGGCCGCGGGCGCGAGGTGCTCGGCGACGGCCCCGGTGCGCTGCAGCTTCTGCCAGCGCACGCCCGCGCCGGTGAGCGCGCTGATCACGGCCTGGACCAGCACCACGTACATGAGCTGGCGGTACATGATCTGTTGCACCGGCAGGGCCCAGAGCGGCCCGAGCGGCTCGCCGTCCATCCGGAACGCGAGCACGCCGGCGATCAGCTGCAGCAGCAGCATCGAGCCCCAGAGCAGCAGCGCCACCGCCGGGTCGCCGAAGAGCAGCCCGTAGACGAACAGCAGGTCGACCAGCGGCGCCGCCAGCGGCAGCGCGACGTGGAAGATCCCGATGTGGGCGAGCCCGAGGCGCCCCATGCGGCCCGACGCGCCGCGTTCGCGCAGCGCACGGCGGTGCTTCCAGAGCGCCTGCATGGTCCCGTAGCTCCAGCGGAACCGCTGGCGCCACAGCTGGCCCGCCGAGACCGGGGCCTCGGTCCAGGCCAGCGCACGCTCGGCGTACACGACGCGCCAGCCCGCGCGCCCGAGCGCGATCGTGAGGTCGGTGTCCTCGGCGAGGGTGTCCGAGGAGAGCCCGCCGACCTCCTGCACCGCCTCGCGGCGGAACGCGCCCGCCGCGCCGGGGATCGTGGAGATCGAGCCCCAGGTGTCCTGCACGCGCCGGTCGACGTTGAAGCCGACGACGTACTCGAGGTGCTGCATCCGCGGGATCAGGCGGTCGCGGTCGGCGATCTTGACGTTGCCGGCGACCGCGCCGATCGCGGGGTCGGCGAACGGCGCCACGAGCTGCGCCACCGTGTCCGGCTGGAAGATCGTGTCGCCGTCGATCATGACGATGAGGTCGTGCTTCGCGGCCGCCACGCCCCGGTTGAGCGCCTCGGACTTGCCGGCGTTGGCCTGGCGCACGACGCGCACCCGGGGCAGGGCGAGGTCCTCGAGCAGGTCGGCGGTGCCGTCGGTGGAGCCGTCGTCGACCACCACGACCTCGAGGGGATGGTCGTTCGCGAGGATCGAGCGGACGGTCGCCTCGATGTTCTCGGACTCGTTGTAGGCGGGCACGACCACCGACACGGGGTCCGTCACCGGCTCGCCCCACGAGAACGACGGGTCGCGACGACGCTTCGCGTGCCGGCGGGCCACCACCAGCATCACGGCCAGCCGTGCGATCACCAGGCCGCCGACGCCGATCAGCGCGACCTTCATCAGGGTCACGACGCCCTGCGCGACGCCGACCGTGGCCAGCAGGCCCTGCCCGACCATCCGGTCGCGGGACGGCGCGGGCTGCCCGTGGGGGCCGAGGCCCGCAGCGTCGCTGACGGTGGCGAACCGGTAGCCCTGGGCCTGCAGCTGCGGGATCAGGCGGTCGAGGGCGGCGACGGTCTGCGCGCGGTCGCCGCCGGCGTCGTGCAGGAGCACCGTCGCGCCCGCACCGTTCTGCGGCGTCGCGTTGCGGACGATCGCGTCGACGCCGGGACGCTGCCAGTCCTCGCCGTCGACGTCGGTGAGCACCGTGACGTAGCCCTGGCGGCCGGCGGCGAGCACGGTGCCGTACCCCGGGTCGTCGAGGGCGTCCGAGGTCGACGAGAACGGCGGGCGCACGAGGTGGGTCGAGACGCCGGTCGCGCCGGCGATCGCCAGCTCGGTGTCGGCGATCTCGCGGTCGCGGCGCAGCTCGGACACACCGGCGAGGTCGGGGTGCGTGAAGGTGTGGACGCCGATCTCGGAGCCCGACGCGACGACCCGCTGGGCCATGTCGGGGTGCCGGGCGACCATCGAGCCGACGACGAAGAACGTGCCGGGCACCCGGTGGCGCGCGAGCACCTCGAGGATCTCCGGGGTCCAGACCGGATCGGGGCCGTCGTCGAACGTCAGGGCGACGGTGCGGTCGGGCAGCCGGCCCGAGCGCACCGGGTCCGTGCGGGCGTCGATGATCGGGCCGCCGGCGCTGATCGCCGCCGGCACGCTCTCGTGCCCCTCGGGCGCGCGGGCGTGGGCGTCGTTGCCGATGCCGGAGCTCACCAGGCCCGAGACCGTGAGCACGGTGAGCACCATCAGGACGAGGACGCCGGTCATCGTCCAGATGCCCCACCGGCGTCGCGAGGCCGCCGACCGCATGCGCCTGTTCGTCACGATGCGTCACACCCTCCCGCCCGACCGCGCCGCGACCGTGTCCTGACCGTCACCTCGTCGTGCACAGGACGATATCCGGAGCGCTCGATCGGTCACGCCGCGTGGGACTGTTCCGGCCCCGTTTCCCGCCGCTTCCGTGCCCTTCCGTGTCGCCCTGTCCCCCGGTGTCCGGTTCTCCGGAGCGCCCGCGGAGCCGCGTCGGCACGCGCGACGGCGTTCCCCCGCTGAGCAGGGCACCGAGCGCCACACGGGCCCGTGGGGCACCCGCGCGGTCCGCTCCGTCACGGACGTCCGATCCGCCCGGCTCCGCGGGCCCGTGCACGAGCGCCGGGACCGCGGACGGGCCGGCGGGACGGTGGCGCTGTGTGATCATCCGGACCTGTCGGGGCGTCGCTCGCACCCGTCGCTCTCCGCAACCGGGACCGTCCCCCGGACCGGACCACGCTTGCGCGCGCGGCCCCGGGGCGCGACGGTCGGCCGGTGAGCGCCCCGTCGACCGAGCCCCCGGACACCCGGGGCCGCGGGGGCTCGCGGCTGGTGCGCCGGCTGCTCGTGCTGGAGATCGTCACCGTCGTGCTCACCGCCGTGATCGCGGGCGGGGTGAGCGCGTGGAGCACCCGAGAGACGATCGAGCGCGACGCCGTCGACAAGGTCCTCGCGGTGTCCGTGGCGCTCGCCGCGTCGCCGGGGCTCGCGGACGCGGTGGTGGCCCGGGACGTCCCGCGCATCCAGGCCGCGGCGGAGGCGACGCGCGCCGGCACCGGCGTCTCGTTCGTCACCGTCATGGACCCGGCCGGCACCCGCCTGAGCCACCCCGAGCCGGCACGGATCGGCGAGACCTACCAGGGCACGTTCCTGCCCGCCGCCGGCGGCGCGACGCTCGTGGAGACGTTCCCCGGGACGCTCGGGCTGTCGGTGCGGGCGATCGTGCCGGTGCTCGGGGCGGACGGCATCGTCGTCGGGATGGTCGCAGCCGGTCAGCTGCGGGTGCAGGTGGCCGACCGCATCGCCCGGGAGCTCGCGGTGCTCGCGCTGGCGGCCGCGGTGGCGATCGCGCTGGGGGTGGGGCTCGCCTGGCTGGCGGCGCGCCGGGTCAAGCGCGACACCCTGGGCCTCGAGCCGCACGAGATCACCGCCCTGCACCGCCACCACGAGGCCGTGATGGCCGCGATGCGCGAGGGCCTGCTGGTGCTCGACGCGGACTCCGGGCGGGTCGTGGTGCTCAACGCCGAGGCCGCCCGGCTGCTGGGCCTGCCCGCCACGCTCGCGCCCTCGCGCGCCGCCGGGCCGACGCTCGACGAGCTCGGCGTCGACCCCGCCCTGCGCGAACGGCTCGCCGACCGCTCCCCCGTCACCGACGAGACGATGCTCGTGGGCGAGCGGCTGCTGCTGGTCAACCGCGCCGAGGTGGCCGGGCCGGCGCCCGACCTGGTCGTGACCCTTCGGGACCGCACCGAGCTGGAGGCGATGACGCGCGAGCTCGACGACGCCCGCTCGGTGACCCGCGCGCTGCGCTTCGCCGCCCACGAGCACGCGAACCACCTGCAGGCGGTGTCGACGCTCATCGAGCTCGGCGCCCAGGACGACGCCCGCGACCTGGCCCAGCGCTGGACCCGCGACCTCCTCGACGCCGGGGACGGGGCCGGCGACGGGGACCTGCGCGACCGTCTCGCGGACCCCGCGCTCGCGGCGCTCGTGCTGGACAAGGCCACCGACGCCCGCGACCGGGGGCTCGCGCTGCGCATCGGGGAGGGCACCGCGCTCGCCGCGGCCGACACCGGGGACGACCAGGCCTCGACCGACCGCGTCACCGTCGTCGGCAACCTCCTCGACAACGCCCTGGACGCCGCGCTCGAGAGCGCCCACGACGGGCGGGGCGGCGGCGTGGTGGAGCTCGACCTGCACGTCGAGGACGGGGCGGTCGTCGTCCGGGTCGCCGACGACGGGCCGGGCCTCGCCGATCCGGAGGCGGCGTTCACGCCGGGCTGGTCCACCAAGCACGCCGAGGAAGGACGCCGAGACGGGCGCGGCCTCGGCCTCGCCCTCGTGCGCCGCGTCGTGGACCGGCGCGGCGGGAGCGTCGAGGTCGGGGCGGGCGAGGACGGCCGCGGCACCGTGTTCACCGTGCGCCTGCCGATCAGCCCGCGGCCGGCTCAGTCGCCGGTCGACTCCCCCGCGGCCAGCCGGTAGCCGACCCCCCGGACCGTGACCACCGCGCCGGGGGCGTCGAGCTTGCCGCGCAGCGCGGCGACGTGGACCTCGAGCGAGTGCAGGCCCTGCTCCCGCCCCGGGTCGTCGGGGGCGAACCCCCAGACGTCGTCGAGCAGGTCGGCCCGGGAGACGACGGCGCCGTCGCGGCGGGCGAGGGCCGCGAGCAGGTCGAACTCCTTGCGCCGCAGCGTCACCTCGCGGCCCGAGACCTCGACGACGCGGCGCGACAGGTCGATGCGCACCGGCCCGGCCTCGATCACCGGGGCGACGACGTGCCCGGCACTGCGCCGCAGCACGGCGTCCATGCGCGCGGTGAGCTCGTCGATCGCGAAGGGCTTGACGACGTAGTCGTCGGCCCCGCTGCGCAGCCCGAGCACCCGCGCCTGCTGGTGGCCGCGGGCGGTCACGGCGATGATCGGCACCGTCGACCGGGCCCGCAGCCGGCGACACACCTCGACGCCGTCGAGGTCGGGCAGCCCCATGTCCAGCAGCACGAGGTCGGGCGGGTCGGCGGCGGCCTCGGGACCGGCGACGGCCTCGAGCGCCGCCGTGCCGGTGCCGACGGCGGACACGCGGTACCCCGCGGCCCGCAGCGCGGCCGTGAGCGCGTCGCGGACGGGCGCACTGTCCTCGACCAGCACGACCAGCACGGCCCACCCCGTTCCTCAACTCGTGCGCAACTCCGCGGCGTTCACGTCGCCGACGCCTCACACGCGCCTTAGCCTCACCTGCCAGGTGAGACGCACGCCACCCCAGGGCAGAGGAGACGACGATGTCGACGCAGGCAGCGGACGCGGGGCCCGCGCCGGGCTCCGGAGGGAGCTCCGGAGGCTCCAAGCGGCGCGGGGTCTGGACCCAGCTGTGGTTCTGGGTGGTGGTGGGCATCACGGCCGGCGTCGTGGTCGGCCTCCTCGCGCCCGACTTCGCCTCGGACCTGAAGTTCCTGCCCGACATCTTCATCCAGCTGATCAAGATGATCACGGCGCCGGTCATCTTCTGCACCGTGATCGTCGGCATCGCCTCGATCGGCAGCCTCGCCGCCGCCGGCGGGATCGCGGCGCGGGCGCTGGCGTACTTCCTGCTCATGACGCTGGTCGCGCTGGGGCTCGGGCTCCTCGTGGTCAACATCGTCAAGCCGGGCGCGGGCTTCCCGCCGATCCCGCCCGACCCCTCGACGCTCGCCGAGGCGCAGGCCGACATCGCGGAGGGCGGGAGCGAGGGCGGAGCGATCGGGTTCATCCAGGACACCCTGCTGCCCGAGAGCTTCTTCGGCCCGTTCGTCGAGAACGAGATCCTCCGCGTGCTCGTGCTGGCCATCCTCGTCGCGGCGGCCACCTCGATGCTCGCCCCCAGCCTGCGCAAGCGGGTCGTCGGCGGCATCGACCTCATCGCCAAGGTCATCTTCGGCATGATCCGCCTGATCATGTTCCTCGCGCCCCTCGCGGCGTTCGGCGGGATCGCCTACACCGTCGGCGCGCTCGGCGGCGAGAGCCTCGGCAACCTGGCCGCCCTGATGGTCACGTTCTGGGGCACGTGTCTGATCTTCGTGGTCGTCGTGCTCGGCGGGGTCTCCGCGTACTCCGGGTTCAACATCTTCAAGCTGATCCGGATGATCAAGGACGAGATCCTCATCATCGTCGGCACGTCCTCGTCGGAGACGGTGCTGCCGCGCCTGCTGGCCAAGCTCGAGTCGGCCGGGGCGTCGCGCTCGACGGTCAGCATGGTGCTGCCCACCGGGTACTCGTTCAACCTCGACGGCACGTGCATCTACCTGACGATGGCGGCGCTGTTCATCGCCCAGGCCGGCGGGCAGGACCTGCCCTGGGGCGTCCAGATCGGCCTCGTCGCGCTGATGCTGCTGACGTCCAAGGGTGCGGCGGGCGTGTCCGGCGCGGGCCTGGTGACCCTCGCGGCCTCGCTGCAGGCCTTCGGCGGCGACTTCTACACCACCGAGTCGATCGCCATCGGCATCGCGATCATCGCCGGCATCGACCGCATCATGAGCGAGGGTCGCGCGCTGACCAACGTCATCGGCAACACCGTCGCCGTCATGGTCATCTCGGGGTGGAACGGCGACCGCGACGACGAGCGCTTCCAGGCCGCGCTCGACGACCCCGAGCTGGTCCGCGACGCCATCGAGCAGGAGACCCACGGGGGCGAGGACGAGACCGACGACACCCCGGCCGACCGCACCCCGGCCACGGCGGGCGCGAGCGCCTGACCGGAGGGAGCGAGGGTCACCCCGGCTGCGCCCGACGCAGTCGGGGCGTCCTTCGCTGCGACCCCGCCACCGCGACCCCGCAGACACGAACGCGCCGTTCGCTGCTTCTATCGCAGCGAACGGCGCGTTCGTTCCGTTTCCGGGGGGCTCGCGTCAGTAGGTCGGCAGGCTCGTGTCGACCTGCTGGGCCCAGCCCGTCACGCCGCCGCCGACGTGGACGGCGTTGGAGAAGCCGGCCTTGTGCAGCGCCGAGAGGGCCTCGGCGGAGCGGACGCCCGACTTGCAGTACAGGATCGTCTGGCGGTCCTGGGGGATCTCGGCGAACGCCTCGCCCGAGAGGATCTTGTCCTTCGGGATGAGCTTGGCACCGGGGATCTTCACGATCTCCCACTCGTGCGGCTCACGGACGTCGATGAGCTCGAACTTGTCGCCCGCGTCCATCTTCTGCTTGAGCTCGGGCGCCGTGATCGTGTTGCCGACCGCCGCCGTCTGCGCCTCGTCGGAGACGGTGCCGCAGAAGGCCTCGTAGTCGATCAGCTCGGTGATCTCCGCGGCGTTCGGGTCGCGACGGATCTTCACCTCGCGGTACTCCATGTCGAGCGCGTCGTAGATCTTCAGACGGCCGAGCAGGGTGTCGCCGATGCCGGTGATCAGCTTGATCGCCTCGGTGACCATGATCGAACCGATCGACGCGCAGAGCACGCCCAGCACGCCGCCCTCGGCGCACGACGGGACCATGCCCGGCGGCGGGGGCTCGGGGTAGAGGTGCCGGTAGTTCAGGCCCTGGCCGTTCGGCGCGTCCTCCCAGAAGACCGAGACCTGGCCCTCGAAGCGGAAGATCGAGCCCCAGACGTAGGGCTTGCCGAGCAGCACCGCCGCATCGTTGACGAGGTAGCGCGTGGCGAAGTTGTCGGTGCCGTCGAGGATCAGGTCGTAGTCGCGGAAGATGTCCAGCGCGTTCGACGAGTCCAGCGGGACCTCGTGGAGGTTCACCGTGACGAGCGGGTTGATCTCGGCGACCGACTCCTCGGCCGACTGCGCCTTCGGCTTGCCGATGTCGGACTGCCCGTGGATCACCTGGCGCTGCAGGTTCGACTCGTCGACGACGTCGAAGTCGACGACACCGAGCGTGCCCACGCCCGCCGCGGCCAGGTAGAGCAGCGCCGGGCTGCCCAGGCCGCCCGCACCGACGACGAGCACCTTGGCGTTCTTCAGGCGCTTCTGACCCTCGACGCCGACGTCGGGGATGATCAGGTGGCGGCTGTACCGGGCGACCTCGTCCTTGGTCAGCTCCGCGGCCGGCTCCACCAGGGGCGGCAGGGATGCCATGACGGCCCTCAACTCCTGTCGGTTCGATGCTCACGTCCTCACGACGCACAACCGTCGCGGCCCCCGGGATTGTTCCTGACCGGCGGTGCCGCCGACGGTTCAGCCGGCGGGGGCGACGGCGCCCTGCGGGTACGGCCACGCGTTGGGCTGGCACGTCTTCCCGTCCCGCGGGATCTGCGTGCCCTGCGGGTTCTCCTCGGTGAGCTGCGCGAGGTAGTCGTTCGCCGTCCCGAAGCTCTGCTGCATCATCACCGGCGCCAGGGCCCCGTTGACGGGGCAGGGCACGTGCGGGTTGTTGAAGACGTGCCCGACCTCGTGGTTGATCGCGTACTGGCGGTACAGCCCGAGCTGCCCGTCGAACGCGCCGGCGCCGCGCACCCAGCGCGCGCCGTTGATGAGCACGCGCCCGATGTCGGACTTCCAGCACGACGCCTCGTACCGGATCGCGTAGCCGCACTGACCGCGCGCGGTCATCTGCGCCGACAGGCTGACGCGGAAGTCCGGGTCGCCGGTGTCGACGCGCCGCACGGCGATCTGGCCCGAGCCGACCCAGCTCCGCGGGTCGGTGAGCGTCGCGTCGACGGCGGTGGCGAAGGCCTGGTCGCCCTCGGGGAGGACGGCGCCGTCCTCGACCTCGACGGTGTACGTGTAGACGCGCCCCGTGCCGGCCTGGGGCGTGGTGCCCGGGATGACGTGCCACGTGCCGGAGCCCGTCACCGGGAACGCGCCCCCCGCGGGCAGCTCCGCGGTGGGGATGTCGACGTTCTGCCCGGCGCCGGGCGGGGCCTCGCCCACCACCGGCGCGGCCGTCGGCGGCGCGAGCAGCGGCGAGGCCGATCCGGCGTCGCCGTCGGGGGACACGGCCTCGACGACGGCGAGCACGGTGAGCACCACGAGCGCCGGGACCACCCACGTCCGCCAGGAGCGCAGCACCGAGGTCGCCGGGCCGCTGCGGGCGCGTCCACGCGACGGAGCGCGTCCGGAGCGGCTCCCGGCTCCCGCGCGCTCGCGGACCGCGGTGGCCGCGGGGCCCTCCGCACGGCCTCCGCGCGCGCCGCGACCGTCACCCGGGTACGGGAGGTCGGGCGAGGAGTCGGCGGACGCGTCCTCCCCGCCGGCAGGGCGCCGCGCCGGCCGGGTCACGCGGGAACTGTCCCACACGGGGTCGGGCCGGACCGCTCGACGCCCGCGCGGACGAGATCGTCATCTGTCCGGGTGGCGGACCGGGTGGCCGCAGGTCCCGCCGCCGGCCACGACCCGTCCGCGGCGCCGTCGACCAGCCCGAGCACGGCCCTCGCGACGATCTCGGGGCGCTCGATCTGGGCGACGTGGCCCACACCGGACAGGCGCAGCAGGCGCCCCGCGGGCAGCGTCGCGGCGGTGCGGGCGGCGCGTCCCACGCCGACGAGACGGTCGAGCTCGCCCCACACCACCAGCGTCGGCGCCGTGACCTGCGCGGCGGCGGCCCACAGCGAGCGGGACCGCGGCGCGAACCACGTGCCCACCAGCCCCAGGAACGAGCGGTGCAGCGCCTCGGGCGCCCACGCGAGCTCCGCGCGCTCCTCTGCCTCCGCGGCGGCCATGGCGAAGGCGTGCGGGCCGACCGCCTCCGGGTCGGCGTGGCAGAGCGCCATGGTGTGGGCGAGCCGGTCGCGGGGCGTGCGGGCCGCCTGCTCGGCCCGGGCGCGTCCACCGAGCAGGGGCAGCAGCGCGAGCGCCGCACGCCTGCCGCCGAGGCGCGAGGGCAACGGGCGCAGGTCGGGCACGGCCGGGCTGACGAGGGTCAGCGTGCGCACCAGGTCGGGACGTGCGGCGGCGACGAGCAGCGACACCGCACCGCCGAGCGAGTTGCCGAGCAGGTGCACGGGCCCGCAACCCTGCCGGTGGAGGTCCTCGAGATAGGCGACGACGGTGTCCGCGTGCGCCGCAGGCCGGTAGTCGCCCGTCGACGGCGGGCGCGTGCGCCCGAAGCCGGGCAGGTCGACGGCGTACCCGTGGCAGCGGCCCGAGAGGGCGGCGGCGAGCTCGGTCCAGTTGTTCGACGAGCCCCCGAGGCCGTGGACGTAGACCGCGGTCTCGCCCGTCCCGGGCCCCGGCGTCTCGCGGACGTGCAGCGTCACCCCGCCGGCCTCGACCTCGCGCCCCGGCCAGTACGGCGTCGGCGCCGCGGGGGTGCCGATCGGGGCGAGCGCGGCGGGGTCGGCGAGGGGGACCGGTCCGGTGGACGGCACGGAGCGGCGGACGATCACGCACACCATCATGCGGTGTCCCCGCGGCGACGTCACGGTGACCCGCACGTGAACGGCGGACGACCGGCGCCGCTCGCCTGCCGGGTCCTGGTGCGTCGACCGCGTGGCGCAACGCCACACGATCGTCACCCGATGGGTAGGGTCGTGCCTTCGGGGCGGCCGACACTCACGAGCCGCCGACGCGGTCGAGCGGGGGACTGGGATGAACGGGCGCGCGAGCCTTCCGGGGGCGAGTCCCGGGTCCGCCGCGGGCCGCCCGCGCATGACGCGCTCCGCGCGCCGTGCCCAGCTGCTCGACGCCGCCCGGGAGGTGTTCGGCGCCCACGGCTACCACGCCGCGGCGATGGACGAGATCGCCGAGCGCGCCGGGGTCAGCAAGCCGGTGCTCTACCAGCACTTCCCCGGCAAGCTCGACCTCTACCGCGCCCTGGTGCAGGGCGCCGCGGACGACATGGTGCGCACGGTGCGCGCCGCGATCCGCTCGACCACCGACAACAAGGCGCGCGTCCAGGCGACCATCCAGGCCTACTTCGACGTCGTCTCGTCGCGCGACGGCGCGATGCGCCTGGTGTTCGAGACCGACACGCGGGCGACGCCCGAGATCGCCGGGCTCGTGGACCGCGCGACGTCGGACTGCATCGACGCGGTCACCGAGGCCGTCACCAACGACGCGGGCCTCGAGCCCGAGCGCGCCCGCCTGCTCGCCGTCGGGCTGGTGGGCCTGTCCACCACCGCCGCGCGCTACTGGCTCGACGCCGGCCTGCAGCCGCCCCGCGAGGACGCGATCACGCTGATGTCCCAGCTCGCCTGGCGCGGCATCGGCGGCTTCCCCCGCCAGGAGGGATAGCGGCCGAGAGGGGTGATCGTCGGGGCGCTGGCGCCCCGACGACCCCCTGACTAGCTCCCTACACCGAATCCCACGCGACGGCCCTCCGACGGCGCGATCTCCACGTAGGCGATCCGGGCCGCGGGGATGACGTACCGGCGGCCCTTGTCGTCGGAGAGCACGAGGGTGCCGCCGGTCGAGGCGAGCGCCTCGTCGACGAGCCCCTGCACCTCGTCGGGCGTCTGGTCGCTCGCGACCACCAGCTCGCGCGGGCTCTCCGCCACGCCGATCTTGACCTCCACGCGTTCCTCCACCTCGGACGTCATTGGTGCCCGCGCGAGGCTAGTCCACCGGCGGGCCGGGGGTCGGTCCTACAGCCCGAGCGCGTGCAGCCGCTTCGAGTGGCGCGACTTCAGCGCCTTGAACACCACCTGGCGCGACGTCCCGCCGAGCAGCGCCGTCGCCGCCTCGGGGTGCGCGTCGAGCACCTCGGCGGCCGCGGCGAGGGTCTCCCCGAGCAGTCGGCGGCCCCAGAGGGCCAGGTGGCCGCGGGTCTGCTCGTCGGCGACGAGGTCGACGACGGCGTGCTCCGCGAATGCGTCGAACCCGCTCTCGCCCGCGGCCTCGCGGCCGGCGTCCGGGCCCCGCAGGAGCTCCGCGACGGCCTCGTCGCCCCCCTCCGCGTCGTCCGGGACCGCGCCCGTCGTGGCGACCAGGTCGACGGCGAGCGTGCGGGTCACGTACGCGCCGACGAGGGCCTCGCCCCAGTTCCGCGGGGCGGTCCGGGCCGCGAACGCGTCGAGGACGGCCGCGAACGGCGCCATGGCCGCGACGAGGTCCACGCCCCGGTCGGTCAGGTGGGCACGCACGCGCTCGACGTGCGCCATCTCCGCGGCCGCGAGGGCGGCCATCTCGGCGCGCCCGGTGAGGTCGGGGGCGAGTGCGGCGTCGGCCGCGAGGCGGGTGAAGGCGGTCAGCGCGCCGTACGCGACGGCTCCGAGCAGGTCGACGGGTGGGGCGGCGGGGGCGCTGTCGGGGGCGCTCCCGGGAGCACCGCCGGGGGTGCTGTCGGCAGCCCCCGTGGCGGTGGTGGCGGGGCGGCCGCGCTCGGGCTCGGTCACGGCGCTCCACCCTAGGGCCCGGTGCCCGGGACCGGCGGTGACGCGGGCCTCCCGGGGCGGCGGGTAGCATGGGTGCGTCCCGCGGTGGCACGCACCGTCGCCGACCTCCCGGTCGCCGTCATGTCCCGCGGAACGCACCCGAGCGTGCGGGCGCCTCAGCCGGCTCTCCCGCGTCCGGTGACGTGGGGTCACGCTCCGACGATGGAGCGGGCCCGTGCACCACCCCGTGCACCGTCGCCGCCCCGACGTGGTCGAGCCAGCCGGCCCGCCTCGTGCGCACGAGCCGCGAGGAAGGCAGACCCCTGACCACCGTCACGACCGACACCCGATCCGAGTCCGAAGGCCACGGCGCCGACGAGGAGCCGGCCGTCGAGCCGCTCAAGGCCGACGCGCCCGTCGCCGAGGACTCCCCCACCTTCGCCGAGCTCGGCGTCGACCCCGCGATCGTCGCGGCCCTCGGCCGCGCCGGGATCGTGCGCACGTTCGCCATCCAGGAGCTCACGCTGCCGCTGGCGCTCGCCGGCGACGACCTCATCGGCCAGGCGCGCACCGGCACCGGCAAGACCCTCGGCTTCGGCGTCCCGCTGCTGCAGCGCTTCGGCCGCCCCACCGAGGACGGCACCCCGCGCGTCCTGGTGGTCGTCCCCACCCGCGAGCTGTGCGTGCAGGTCGCCAAGGACATCGAGGCCGCGGGCGCCGACCTCGGCACCCGCGTCCTCTCGATCTACGGCGGGCGCCCCTACGAGAGCCAGATCGCAGCGCTGCAGCGCGGCGTCGACCTGGTGGTCGGCACCCCGGGCCGCCTGCTCGACCTCGCCCAGCAGGGACACCTGGTGCTGGCGAAGATCGGCGGGCTGGTGCTCGACGAGGCCGACGAGATGCTCGACCTGGGCTTCCTGCCCGACGTCGAGCGCATCCTCGGCATGCTGCCCGACCAGCGCCAGACGATGCTGTTCTCGGCCACCATGCCGGGGCCGATCATCACGCTGTCGCGCACGTTCCTGACGCAGCCGACGCACATCCGCGCCGAGCAGGTCGACTCCTCGGCCATCGGCGAGAAGACCGCGCAGTTCGTCTACCGCGCCCACGCGCTCGACAAGGTCGAGATGCTGGCCCGCACGCTGCAGGCCACCGACCGCGGCCCGACGATGGTGTTCACGCGCACCAAGCGCACCGCGAGCAAGGTCTCCGAGGAGCTCGCCGAGCGCGGCTTCGCCGTCGGCGCCGTCCACGGCGACCTCGGGCAGGGCGCCCGCGAGCACGCGCTCAAGGCGTTCCGCGACGGCCGGATCAACGTGCTGGTCTGCACCGACGTCGCCGCGCGCGGCATCGACGTCACCGGCGTCACGCACGTCATCAACTACCAGTGCCCGGACGACGCCAAGACCTACATCCACCGCATCGGCCGCACCGGTCGCGCCGGCCTCACGGGCATCGCGGTGACGCTGGTCGACTGGGACGACCTCCCCAAGTGGAAGCTCATCTCGGACGACCTGGCGCTCGGCGCGCCCGAGCCGCCGGAGACGTACTCGAACTCGCCGCACCTCTACGCCGACATGGGCATCCCCGAGGGTGCGACCGGGCGCGTCGCCCGTCGTCGTCGCCCCGCCGAGGAGGAGGCCGAGGACGGCCCGAAGCGTGAGACGCGCGAGAGCGCCGGCGGGCGTGAGCGTTCCGCAGGCCGGTCGCGCGGGCGTCCCCGCGGCGGTGAGGGCGGCGACGCCAGCCGCGGCACCGGCGAGGACGCCGAGGGCAGCGAGGAGCAAGGCCCCGGGCGGGGCGGGCGCCGCTCACGGTCGCGCACCCGCCGCCGTGCCGGCGAGGTCGTCGCGGGGTCCGAGGGCGGCGAGGGCACCGAGGGCGCAGCCCCGGCCGAGGCCACCACCGACACCGACGGCGGCACCGTGGGCGACGCCGTCTCCGAACGCCCCGAGGAGGCGTCGGACGGAGACCGTCCGCGCCGCCGGCGCCGTCGCGGTGGCCGGGGCTCCGGCTCCCGCTCCGGTGGCGGCTCGGGTGCCGAGGAGACCGCGAACGAGTCGGCGTCCGCCGCCGCCACCAGCGAGTAGGCCCGGCGCGCGGTGAGCTCGCCGACGTCGTCGCGGACGTCAGGGCCGGCATCCGGTCCCACGGCCGACCGGGCGGATCCTCCGGACCCGCCCGGTCGACGCCGGCTGCCCCCGCCCGAGCGGCGGCGTCGCGGCGACCTGGTGGCCGTCGCGTTCCTGGCGGTCGCGGCCGTCGTCGGCACGCTGCTCGTCCTGGCGTCCGGCGACGCCGGCGACACCGAGGCCCGCGTGGCCCCGGTGCCGCTCGCGCCGGCGCCCGACGGGCCGGTGCCGACCGCGCTCACCGAGGCGTGGCGTGCGGAGAGCCCGGCGACCCCGGCACCGCTCGCCATCGGTCCGGCCGTCATCACCGCCGGCCCCGACGGCGTCGCCGGTCTCGACCCGGCGACGGGCCGCGAGGCGTGGCGCTACTCCCGCCCCGAGGCGCCCTGCACCGTCGGATCGGGCTTCGGCGACGTGCTCGCGGTGTTCCGCACCGACGGCGCCCTGGGCACCTGGTGCTCCGACGTCGCCGCCCTCGACCCGGCGAACGGGGCGCGCGGGCCGTCCCGCAACGCCGACCTGCGCGAGGGCACCCGCCTGCTCGCCGACCGGGACCACGTCACCGGCACGGGCGCCGACCACGTTGAGACCTGGCGCTCGGACCTGGTGCTGACCACCGAGGTCGGCCGCGTCGCGACGCCCGTCCAGCCCCCCGACGCCCAGCCGCGGGCCGGGTGCACCAACGGCTCGATCGCGGTCGGCGGCGGCACCGTCGGCATGATCCAGCGCTGTCCCGGCGACGACTCCGACCGCCTGACCGTGGTCGACGCCGACCCCTCGAGCTCCGAGAAGCCCGAGGAGCGCTCCAGCACGCTGCTCGGCGTGCGCGGCGCCCGGCTCGTCGCGCTCACCGACCAGCGCGCCGCCTGGGCCGCGCCGGACGGCACCCTGCACGTCGTCGGCACCTCGCCCGACACCGCCGACCTCGCCGGCACGGTCGACGTGCTGGGCCCGGCCGCGGGGCCCACCACCGACCCGCCGGACCTGGCCGCGACCGTCCGCCCCGTCGGGACGGTGCTGCTCTGGTGGACCGGCACCGCCACGGTCGCGCTCGACTCCGGGGACCTGCGTCCGCGGTGGACCGTGCCCGGGGCGCTCGGTGCGGGTGCGGCCTGGCCGGGCAGCGCGCCGGCCGCCGTCGCCCTCGTGCCCGTCCCCGACGGCCTGGCCGTGCTCGACGCGGCCACCGGGGCCCCGCGCGGCCCGACGATCCCGGTCGCCCGCGGGCTGCCGGCCGGCACGCCGGTCGCGGTGGCCGCCACGGGCACCACGGTGGTCGAGCTGCGCGGCTCCACGGTCGTCGCGCTGCGCCCACCGGGCTGAGGAGGCCGGACGGGCGGGCCCGATGGGGTCGGCGACACGCCCCGGACCGGGCCGGGATGCGGCAGAGTGACGTGGGTGGGCCGCCCCGAGACCCCTGACACCGCCCGGCCGGTCGGCGCCGCGGCGGACGGGGTCGCGTCCCCCGCACCGGCCCGTCCGCCCGACGCCTCCCCGGCGCTGCCCCCCGCCCGCGGGAGGGCCCAGCGCCACCCGCACGGGGCCCGCACGGTCACCGTCGACTCCGCGCTCGGGCCGCTGACGGCCTGGCGGGCCGACGCGGACGAGTCCGCCGCGGTCGAGGGCCCGCCCGCGACGGCCGTGCTGCTGCCCGGGTACTCGGGCTCGAAGGAGGACTTCGCGCCCCTGGTCGACGCGATCGCCGAGGCCGGTATCGGGGTGCTGGCCCTCGACCTGCCGGGTCAGTACGAGTCGCCCGGCCCCGACACCGAGGCCGACTACCGCCCGGGTGCGCTCGGACCGGTGGTGGCCGGGGTGGTCGCCGACGAGGCCGCGGCCGAGCGACGGGTGCTGCTGCTCGGGCACTCCTTCGGCGGGCTCGTCGCGCGGGCGACCGTGCTGGCCGGGGCGCCGGTGCACGGCCTGACCCTCATGGACTCCGGGCCCGGCGAGCTGCCGATGGGCGGGCGCCGCACCCAGCTCGACGTGCTCGAGCCCGTCCTGCGCCGCCGCGGCATCGACGCGGTCGTGGCGCTGCGCGACGCGTCGGGTGAGTGGTCGTCGACCGATCCCGAGGTCGTGGCCCTGCTGCGCGAGCGCCTGCGCCGCTCGGCGGTCGCCGGGCTGCTCGGCATGGGCGACGCGCTGCGCTCCGAGCCCGACCGCACCGCCGAGCTCGTCGCCGCCGTGCGGGCCCGGCGGGTGCCGTGCCTGATCGTCTGCGGGGTCGACGACGACGCCTGGCCGGTGAGCATGCAGCGCACGATGGCCGATCGCCTCGAGGCCGAGTTCGCGAGCATCCCCCACGCCGCGCACGCCCCGAACGTCGAGAACCCGACCGCCCTGCTCGACGTCCTCGTCCCCACGTGGCGGACCTGGCTGCGGGACGACATGCTCGGGTAGTGCGCTCCGACGACGGCTACTTCGGTCCCGGCAGCGTCACCTGGCGCGTGCTCGCCGACCCGGCCGCGGGCCCCGGCGGCATCTCGTCGCTGTTCATGCAGGCCCTGCACCCGCTCGCGATGGCGGGCGTCGAGCAGCACTCCGACTTCCACGACGCCTTCTGGCCGCGGCTGCAGCGCACCGCGGAGTACGTCATGACGGTGACGTTCGCCGACCGCGCGAAGGTCGACGGGGCCGCCGCCCGGGTGCGCGCCGCGCACGAGTGGGTCCGGGGCACCGACCCGGTGACCGGCCGCCCCTACGCCGCCGGCGACCCCGACCTGCTGCGCTGGGTGCACGTCACCGAGGTCAGCTCGTTCCTCGAGGCGGTGCGCCGCGCCGGCGCCCCGATCAGCGACGCCGAGGCCGACGAGTACTACCGCGAGCAGGTCGTCGCGGCGCAGCTGCTCGGGGCGGTCGACGTCCCCGCGAGCTGCGCGGACGTGGCCGACTACGTCGCCGACGTCCGCCGCACCGACCTGGTCGCGTCGTCCACCAGCCGCGCCGCCGCGCTGCGCCTGCTCGTGCCGCCGATGTCGCTGCGCACGACGCTCACCACCCCGGCCCGTCCGGCCTGGACCGCGCTCGCGGCCCTCGGTTTCGCCCTCCAGCCGCGCTGGGCGCGCAGCCTGCACGGCGTCCCCACCCTGCTGACCACCGACCTCGCCGCGACGCTGACCCTGCGCGCCCTGCGCACCGCCGTCCTCCGCCTGCCCGAGGACTGGCGCCGCGGACCGGTCGCGCGCGAGGCGCTGGCCCGTGAGCGCGAGGCACTCTCGGAAGCGTCCTGAGTCAGGCCCACCAGGTGGTGGACAGCACCACCAGGAGGATCACCGGGACCGCCGCCGCGGCGACGAGGGCGGGCCCGGACGGCGTGCGTCGGTGGGCGGCGACGGCCGTGGCGCCGATCGCGAGCACGGCGGCGACGACGTGCCCGGCGACGGTGTCGGCACCCGCTCCCGGGCCGCCGAGGAGGTAGGGCGCCGCGATGACCGCGAGCGCGAGCACCACGAGGCCGCCCGCGAGGACCCGGGCGACGGCGACCAGGCGACGGCGGGGCCGGGCGAGCCGGTCGCGGCGGTAGGCGCGCGGCATGCCGCTGGTGGGGAAACCCCCGGTGCCCGGGAACCCCGACGGCGGGGTGGGGCGCCCGGTCGGGCGGGGTCGGGGCGCGCCGCCACCCGGCGTCTGCCCGGCCGCGGTGCGTCCGTGCGGCGGTGTGGGGTCGTCGTGCGGTGCCCAGGCCTGGGGCGGCGTGGGGCGCCAGGGGCCCCACGCGTCGTCGGGGTCCGGCTCGGGCGCGGCGGCGCGGCTCACGGCGCGAGCCCCGCCCACGCCGGCTCGGCCGGGGCGGCGGCGCGGCCCTCGGGGCAGTGGCGGCGCACGTCGCACGAGCCGCAGCGGGGACCCGGTGCGGGTGGGAAGAGGCTCTCGGCGAGGCGCGGGTCCTCGTCGAGGGCGTCGGCGGCGGCGCCGAGGGCGACGGCCCCGGCCTCGGCGCGGGCCCGGTGCGCGGCCAGGGACTCCTCGTCGTGGTCGACGCCCGCGACGGTGCCGCTCGGCAGGTGGTGCAGCTCGACGCGGTGGCACGGGCGCCGCAGGGTCCGGCGGGCGGCGAGCACGTAGAGGGCCAGCGCCGGCGACCGGCGAGCGTCGTCGGCGTCGGGCACCCGCCGGCCGGTCTTGTAGTCGACGACGACGACGTCGCCGTCGCGCTCGTCGAGGCGGTCCGCCCAGCCCTCGGCCACCATCGCCCCGACCGGCGCGCTGAGCCAGCGTTCGAGGCCGACGGTCTCCCCCATCGGCTCCGGGGCGCCGGCGACGGCGTGGCGCTCGACGTAGTCGGCGACCCACGTGCGGGCGCGCTCGCGGTGGGTGGCGGCCTGGGCGTCGTCGCGGAACCCCTCGGAGGACCACTGCCGGTCGACCTCGGCCGCCGCGCGGGCGGGGCTGCGCCGGGCGGGCGTCGCGCTGTACACCGCCTGCAGGGCGTTGTGCACGACGGCGCCGAGCGTGCTCGCCGCCCGGGGACCGCCGCGCGGGAGCGGGGGACGATCCAGGTAGGTCAGGCGGTACCGCCGCCGGCAGTCCTCCCAGGTGGCGAGGCGCGACGGGGTCACGCGCACCAGGCGGGCGGGCATGCCCTCCAGACCCAGCTGCATGCTCATCGCCGTCCACCCTAGGTGGCGGGGACTGCTCCGCCCGCGAGGACCTCGACGCCCGCCGCCCGTGCCACGAGCGCCTCGAACTCCGCCGGCGCCGTCGTCTCCACCGCGATCGGCGTCGTCTTGTTCGTCCCGTGGTAATCGCTCGAGCCGGTGACCAGCAGGCCCGTCTCCGCGGCCACCTCGCGCAGGGTCGCGCGATCGTCGTCGACGTGGTCGGGGTGGTCGACCTCGACGCCGTCGAGCCCCTCGCGGGCCAGGTCGCGGAGCACGGAGGCCTCCACGACGTCCCCGCGCTTGCGCGCGAACGGGTGCGCGAACACCGCCACGCCCCCGGCGGCGCGGATCATCGCGACGGCCTCGGCGATCGGGGTGTTGTACTTCTCGACGTAGTACGGGCCGCCCTTGCGCAGGATCTCCCGGAACGCCTCGGAGACCGAGCCCACGACCCCGGCCTCGACGAGGGCCTGCCCGATGTGGGGCCGGCCGGCGGGCGAGTCGGCGGGCAGCCGGGCGAGCAGCGCCTCGCCGTCGATCGGTAGCCCGCCCGCGGCCATGCGCTCCCCCATCGCCCGGAGGCGGTCGCGCCGCGAGTTCCGCACCCGCTCCTGCTCGGCGACGATCGCGGCGTCCTCGGGGTCGAACAGGTAGCCCAGCAGGTGGGCGGTGACCTCCCCGCCCCGCCCGTCCGGGCTCACGGTGGAGAACTCGGCGCCGCGGACCAGCGTCATGCCCGACGGCCGCGCGGCGGCGGCCTCGGCCCAGCCGGCGGTGGTGTCGTGGTCGGTCAGCGCCAGCACCGTGACGCCCGCGGCGGCGGCCGTCGCCACCAGCTCGGTGGGGGTCTCGGTGCCGTCGGAGACCGTGGAGTGGGTGTGGAGGTCGATCAAGGCAGCACGCCGATTGGGATCACGACGCCAGTATCAGCGCCGGCGGCCCCGCGCCCCACCGAACCCGGACCCCGGGAGGGTGTACGAGCGGGTCTGGCGCTTGTCGCCGAACACCAGCTCGGAGATGGCCTCGTAGACCTCTTCGGGGTCGGGCAGATAGTGGATCTGGTTGAGCGCCTGGATCTGGCCGGCCGACTCGATGACCATCGTCCCGTAGCCGAGCAGGCGCCCGTTGAACGTGCGGATGAAGCTGAGGTCGGTGACCTTGGTCAGCGGCATCATGCCGACGTTGTGGGTGAAGATCCCCTTGGTGAGCATCACCCGCTTGTCGGTGACGACGACCTTCTCGACCCACCACTCGCTGACCTTGTAGCTCGACTTCAGCAGCACGAGCAGCGCGCCGTACCAGAACAGGTTGTCCAGCACGACGTTCTGCGGGAGGAACGCGGCGCCGAGCGCGAGCAGGACGAACAGGATGACGGCCTGCAGGACCTCGCCGACGATGACCGCCCAGTGGCGCCGGAAGCGGATCACCCGCCGTTCGGTCGGCAGGACGTACTCGTCGACCTCGCGGGGTGCCAGCACGACGGCCTCCGGACCTAGAACAACGCTTGGATGAACGCGACCACGGAAGCGGCCGCGTCACCCAGGATAGTGAGGATGTTCAGCACGAGGTCGGCTGAATTCTGCGGCTGTGAGATGACGAAGAAGAGTGCGAACGCGACACCCACGATGATGCCGATCTTCTTCGCGTTCACCAGGTTCCCTCGCGGTGCTCGGTCGACGGTCGTGCGTCGGCAGTATGGGCCGGTCCGGGCGCGGACGGCCATCGGGTCACGGGTGATACTAGGGTGAACTCCTGTGACGACGCGTGATCCGGGGTCGGTGCCCGGCGCGTCGTCCCCGGACGAGGTCCTCTGCGTCGGCGGCATCGTCACCGACGCCGCCGGACGGCTCCTCCTGATCCGCCGCGCCCACCCGCCCGAGGCCGGCCGGTGGTCGCTGCCGGGCGGCAAGGTCGAGCCCGGCGAGACGGTGCCCGAGGCGACACGCCGCGAGGTCGCCGAGGAGACCGGGCTCGACGTCGAGGTGGGCGACGAGGTCGGCCATGTGCGCCGGCCCGCGCCCGACGGGCGGGTCTTCGCGATCCACGACCTGCGCTGCCGCCCGCGCGACCCGGCCGCGACCCCGCGCGCCGGCGACGACGCCGCCGACGCGCGCTGGGTCGACGCCGCCGCCTACGACGCGCTCGACGCGGCCGGGGAGCTCGTCACCGGGCTCACGGCCGCGCTGCGCGGGTGGGACTGCCTGCCGCGCGATCTCGGACGCGCCGGAGGTCGATAGTCAGCGCGACGAAGGAGCGCTGACCACCGCATCTCCTTGGCGCGACTGGCTGGTCCCCCCTAGTCGCGCTGGGGAACGGGGCGGCGGGGCTGCTCGGCTTCCAGGGCCTCGTCGGACCCCTCGGCCGCCGGACGCTTGGGCACCATGACCTTGCGGCGGTAGATGCAGACCACCACGCCGTCCTGGTTGTAGCCGATCGTCTCGACTCCGACGACGCCGCGGTCGTTCTTCGACGACGACTCCTTCTTGTCCAGCACCGTCGACTCGCCGTAGATCGTGTCGCCGTGGAAGACCGGCTTGACGTGGCGCAGCGACTCGACCTCGAGGTTGGCGATCGCCTTGCCGGACACGTCGGGCACCGACATCCCCAGCAGCAGCGAGTAGACGTAGTTGCCGACGACGACGTTGCGGCCCTGCTGGGTCCCGGACGCGTAGTGGTTGTCCAGGTGCAGCGGGTGGTGGTTCATCGTGATCAGGCAGAACAGGTGGTCGTCGTACTCGGTGACCGTCTTGCCGGGCCAGTGCTTGTAGGTCGCACCGACCTCGAACTCCTCGAAGTACCGACCGAACTGCACGAATCCGCCTCCTGAACGTCTGTGGTCATGGCGGTGTCGGACGGGCGACGGGAGAGTCCGCCGTCCGGCGCCGCATGTGGCGGCCGTTAGGATGACGGATCGACCGACGTGGTGTCGTGCGGGGCGAGGGAGGTGAGACGTGGACGACTCGAGGTCCGACCTTCCGCCGAGTACGGGCCGCGTCTCCTCCCGGACGCCCGCCGCGCGCTGATCGGCGCGGCTCGGCCGGGGAGGGACGCGGTGGCTCATCCGCCCGTAGCCCCCGTCTCCACACCGTCCGGTCCCCGGAGGTCCCCATGCCCAGCCTGCCCACGCTGCGCAACGCCGGTTCGCGCGTGATCCGCCCCGGCCGTCCCCGCACCCAGGACCCGCGGGTGCCGCACGTGCCCCTGTCCGCCTTCGTCGTCGACTGTGCGGTGTACGTCGACGGCAAGCGGCTCGCCGGCCGGTGGACCCACCGCGAGGCGATCGCGGAGGTCCGCCGCCGCGAGGAGGGCTTCGTCTGGATCGGCCTGCACGAGCCCGACGCCGAGCAGATCACCGACATCGCCGAGGTCTTCGGGCTGCACCCGCTCGCCGTCGAGGACGCGGTGCACGCGCACCAGCGCCCGAAGATCGAGCGCTTCAGCGGCACGCCGGGCGGCGGGGACGACATGCTGTTCTCGGTGTTCAAGACCATGCGCTACGTCGCGCACGCGTCGCCGACGACGGCCAACGAGATCGTCGAGTCGGGCGAGCTCATGGTCTTCCTGGGCCGGGACTTCGTCGTCACCGTCCGCCACGGCCAGCACTCCGGCCTGCGCCGCGTCCGGCACCAGCTCGAGTCCGAGCCCGAGCACCTCGCGCAGGGCCCGGCGGTCGTGCTGCACGCGATCGCCGATCACATCGTCGACGCCTACCTCGACGTCTCCCAGAGCGTCGAGGGCGACATCGACACGATGGAGGCCGAGGTCTTCGCGCCCTACAGCGAGGTCGGCGCGGAGCAGATCTACCTGATGAAGCGCGAGGTCCTCGAGCTGCGCCGCGCCGTCGGCCCCCTCGTGACGCCGATGCGCCGGCTCACCGAGGGCTACTCCCCGCTCGTGCCGTCGGAGGTGCGCAGCTACTTCCGCGACGTCGACGACCACCTCGCGACGGTGGCCGAGCGCGTCGCGTCGTTCGACGAGCTGCTCACGACCCTCGTCGACGCCGTGCTCGCCAAGATCACGCTGCGCCAGAACAACGACATGCGCAAGATCACCGCCTACGCCGCCCTGCTGGCGGTCCCGACGATGCTCGCCGGCATCTACGGCATGAACTTCGACTACATGCCCGAGCTGCACTGGGAGTTCGGCTACCCCGCGGTGATCCTCGTGATCCTGACCATCTGCGGGGTGCTCTGGCGGACCTTCCGCCGCAACCGCTGGCTCTGAGCTTCCTCTCGCGGACGATCAGGTGTCGGTGCCCAGCGCCAGCTTGCTCAGCATGTCCCGGGCCTTCTCGGCGTTGCGGGGCTGGCAGAGGACGTCGTAGCGCCCGGCGACGATCTGGCTCTGCGAGGTGAAGTCCCGCCGGCCCCGCGAGGCGCCGTAGGTGATCGCCCCGGACACGACGCCGAAGATGATGCCGATGACGAGGCCGGTGAGGATCGACCCGAACCCGCTGCCGACGGGCGCGAGCAGCGAGAGCACCAGGCCCACGAACAGACCCAGCCAGGCGCCGGACGCGGCGCCGGTGAGCAGCACGCGGCCCCAGGTCAGGCGGCCGATGACCCGCTCGACGAGCATGAGGTCGACGCCGACGATGGTCACGTCGGCGACGGGGAACTCGTTGTCCGCCAGGTGGTCGACGGCGCGCTGGGCCTCCTCGTACTTGGCGTAGGAGCCCACGGGCCAGCCCGACGGCGGCTCGGGGAGGTTCGGCAGCCCGGGCTGGGCGCCGGGGCGGTTCCCGGTGAACGGCGCAGTCACGACTCTTCCCTCGCTGTCCTTCTGGGCGGTCCTTCACTCATGTCAACGGTGCACCCGGCCGGGGAGTGCCCGGGCCGGGTGCACTGTGACGCGAAACGGTACCGCCGATCGGTGCAGCGAAGGTGATCAGCGCAGCTTGTAGTCCTTGAGCAGGCCGCGGCTGATGATCGTCTTCTGGATCTCCGAGGTGCCCTCGCCGATGAGCAGGAACGGCGCCTCCCGCATGAGGCGCTCGATCTCGTACTCCTTCGAGTAGCCGTAGCCGCCGTGGATGCGGAACGACTCCTCGGTGACCTCCTTGCAGTACTCGGAGGCGAGCATCTTCGCCATGCCGGCCTCGACGTCGTTGCGCTCGCCGCGGTCCTTGAGGCTGGCGGCGTTGACCATCATGTGGTGCGCGGCCTCGACCTTGGTGGCCATCTCGGCGAGCTTGAACGCGATGGCCTGGTGCTGGGCGATCGGCTTGCCGAACGTCGAGCGCTGCTGGGCGTACTCGATGCCGAGCTCGAAGGCGCGGATCGCGATGCCGCAGGCGCGGGCGGCGACGTTGACGCGGCCCACCTCGACGCCGTCCATCATCTGCGCGAAGCCCTTGCCGGGCGCGTTGCCCAGCACCTGGCTCTGCGGGATGCGGTGGCCGTCGAACACCATCTCGGTGGTGTCGACGCCCTTGTAGCCCATCTTGTCGATCTTGCCGGGGATCGAGAGGCCCTCGGCGACCTTGCCGAAGCCGCGGGGCTTGTCGACCAGCAGCGTCGTCAGGTTCTGGTAGGGCTTCTCGGCGCCCTCGTCGGTCTTGACCAGCACCGCGGTGAGGTTCGACGAGCCGCCGTTGGTCAGCCACATCTTGGCGCCGTTGACGACGTAGTCGTCCCCGTCGGCCTTCGCGCTGGTCTTGATCGCGGCGACGTCGGAGCCGAGGTCGGGCTCGGACATCGAGAACGAGCCGGTGATCTCGCCGGTCGCCATCTTCGGCAGGTAGTGCGCCTTCTGCTCGGCGGTGCCGTGCTGGCGCAGCATGTAGGCGACGATGAAGTGGGTGTTGATGACGCCGGAGACGCTCATCCACCCGCGGGCGATCTGCTCGACGACGAGCGCGTAGGTCAGCAGCGACTCGCCCAGACCGTCGTACTCCTCCGGGATCATGAGCCCGAACAGGCCCATCTCCTTCATCCCGTCGACGATGTCCTGCGGGTAGACGTCGTCGTGCTCGAGCTGCTGCGCGTGCGGGATGATCTCCTTGTCCACGAAGTCGCGGACGGTGGACAGGATCTCCTGCTGCACATCGGTGAGACCGGCGGTCTGGGCGAGGCGTGCCATGCGTCGTGCTCCTGCTCGTGAGTGGTTACCGGCCAGTATGCCGTCGATCCGTCCCGGCGAAGGGCGCCTCTCGCCGCTCTGTCCGGCTGAAGGTGCCCTGCGCGCGGGAACGCGGGCGACGGCTCACGACTCCGGCGGCGTCCAGCGCTCGCCGCGGGTCATCCCGGCGGCGCGGCCCTTGCCCGCGATGACGAGGGCCATCTTGCGTGACGCCTCGTCGATCATCTCGTCACCGATCATCGCCGAGCCCTTCTTCCCGCCGGCCTCGGAGGTGAAGTACTCGTAGGCGTCGAGGATGTTCTCGGCGTGGTCGTAGTCGTCCTGGTCGGGCGAGAAGACCTCGTTCGCGGCGTCGATCTGGCCGGGGTGCAGCACCCACTTGCCGTCGAAGCCCAGCGCGGCCGACCGGCCGGCGACGCGGCGGAAGCCGTCGACGTCGCGGATCTGCAGGTACGGGCCGTCGATGGCCTGCAGGTCGTAGGCGCGGGCCGCCATGAGGATCTGCATGAGGATGTAGTGGTAGGCGTCGCCCACGTCGTAGCCGGGGGGCTGCTCGCCGACCACCAGCGACTTCATGTTGATCGAGGCCATGAAGTCGGCCGGGCCGAAGATGATGGTCTCGTTGCGCGGCGAGGCGGCGGCGATGGCGTTGACGTTGGTCAGGCCCATCGCGTTCTCGATCTGGGCCTCGATGCCGATCCTGCCGACCTCGTAGCCCATGGTCTTCTCGATCTGGGTGAGCAGGAAGTCCAGCGCGTGGACCTGCTCGGCGTTCTGCACCTTCGGCAGCATGATCGCGTCGAGGTTGGCCCCGGCGCCCTCCACGACCTCGGTGACGTCGCGGTAGGTCCACTCGGTGGTCCAGTCGTTGACGCGCACGACGCGCGTCTTGCCCTCCCAGCCGCCCTCGTTGAGCGCGGCCACGATCGTCTTGCGGGCCTCGGGCTTCGCCAGCGGTGCGCAGGCGTCCTCGAGGTCCAGGAAGATCTGGTCGGCGGGCAGTGTCCGGGCCTTGTCGATGAACTTCTGGCTCGACCCGGGCACCGCCAGACACGACCGGCGGGGGCGGTTCTCGACACTCACGAGTAGCTGACCTCCATGTCCACGTGACCGGCGCCGATGCTGACACGCGCCACGGCGCAGCATCGGCCGAGGTGGCGACCCTCTCACCCGTGTGCGGATCCGACTCGATACAGCCCGCCGCAGGTCCCGACGGTTAGCCTGCTCCGGTGACTACCGCCATGGGCAGGGTGTTCGTCGCCCGCATGGTCGGGCTGCCCGTCCTCGGACCGGACGGCGAGCGGATCGGCCGGGTGCGCGACGCGGTGTGCGCGGTGGCCGTGGGTCCGCGGCCGCCGCGCGTGCTCGGGCTGGTCGTCGGCGTCGGCTCGCGGCGCCGCATCTTCGTGCCGATGCTGCGGGTGACCACCGTCGACGCCGCCGCGGTCACGCTGGCCACCGGGCAGGTCAACCTCCGCGCGTTCGCCCAGCGCCCCAACGAGGTGCTCGTCGTCGGCGAGATGCTCGACGCCCGCGTCCGCGTGGTCGACCACGACGCCGACGCCCAGGTCGTCGACGTCCTCATGGAGCACCAGCGCAGCCGCGACTGGCTGGTGACGCGCCTGGCGGTGCGCGAGCTCGTCGGACGACTCGGACGGCGGGGACCGGTGCAGGTGCTGCCCTGGGCCGCGGTGTCGGGGCTGTCGCTCTCGGAGTCCGGGCAGGGCACCGAGCAGCTGCTGGCCACCTTCGAGGACATGCGGCCCGCCGACATCGCCCACGCGCTGATGGACCTCCCCCAGCGGCGCCGCCACGACGTCGCCGACGGCCTCGGCGACGACCGCCTGGCCGACGTGCTCGAGGAGCTGCCCTCCTCCGAGCAGCAGGACCTCCTGCGCCACCTCACCACCGACCGCGCCGCCGACGTCCTCGAGGAGATGGACCCCGACGACGCCGCCGACCTGCTCGCCGACCTGCCCGGCGCCGAGTCCGAGGAGCTCCTCGGCCTCATGGAGCCCGAGGAGTCCGAGCCGGTCCGGCGCCTGCTGACGTACTCGTCGAACACCGCCGGCGGCCTCATGACGCCGGAGCCGATCGTGCTCGCGCCCGGGGCGACGATCGCCGAGGCGCTCGCCCACGTCCGCAACCCCGACATCACCCCGGCGCTGGCCTCGATGGTGTTCGTCGCCCGGCCGCCGTCGGCCACCCCCACCGGGCGCTACCTGGGCTGCGTGCACGCCCAGCGGCTGCTGCGCGAGGCGCCGTCGGACCTGGTCGCGGGCGTGCTCGACTCCGAGCTCACCCGCCTCGGGCCCGAGGCGTCGCTGGCCGAGGTGACCCGCTACTTCGCCACCTACAACCTGGTCTGCGGCCCGGTCATCGACGAGGCGGGACACCTGGTCGGCGCGGTGACCGTCGACGACGTCCTCGACCACCTGCTCCCCGAGGACTGGCGCTCGCACCCCGACCCGGAGCCGGCCGCGAGGGGTGGCGGCCATGCCTGAGCCCAGCACCCGCCGGCGCCTCGACCAGCCCGCCGGCACGCGCCGCCTGCGCCTCGGCGTGGACGCGGAGTGGTTCGCGAAGGTCGCCGAGCGCCTCGCCCGGTTCCTCGGCACCGGGACGTTCCTGCTGTGGCAGTCGGTGATCGTGCTGATCTGGATCACGCTGAACGTCTTCGCGATCAGCCTGCAGTGGGACCCCTACCCCTTCATCCTGCTCAACCTCGCGTTCTCCACCCAGGCCGCGTACGCCGCGCCGCTGATCCTGCTGGCGCAGAACCGCCAGGACGACCGCGACCGCGTCTCCCTCGAGGAGGACCGCACGCGGGCGGGCCGGCTCTCCGCCGAGACCGAGTACCTGGCCCGCGAGCTGGCGTCGATGCGCCTGCAGCTCGGCGAGGTCGTCACCCGCGACTACCTGCGCGGCGAGCTCGAGCAGGCGCGCGGTGGCCGGGACGGGCGCGACGACCGGGGCGGCAAGAGCGACAAGGCCCTGGAGAAGGCGGTCACGAAGGCCGTCGACCGCGCCGTCGACCGGCAGCTGGGCACCGTCGTCGAGCAGGCGCTCGTGCGGGCCCTGGAGCGGACGTCGGAGCGGGCCTCGACCACCGACGGCGGGGCGCACAGCAACGGCCGGTGACGGGCCGGTGACCCGGCAGTGACGTGCGACGCGCCCGGGCCGGACAACACGGACCGGACCGGCACGTAGCATGGCGGTGAGCCGACGGGGGCTGGGCGCGCTCGAGAGAGCCCGGCGCAGCCTCCGCCCCCGGTCCCGACGCAGGGCACTCCCCCGGGACCCCCACGTCCGAGAAGTCGAGAAGGGTCCGATGGCCGAAGCACCGTCCGTCGACGCGATCCGGTCCGCACTGGCCGGCGTCGAGGATCCCGAGATCCACAAGCCGATCACCGAGCTGGGCATGGTCAAGGACATCCGCGTCCTCGACCACGGCAAGGTCGAGGTGGCCGTCTACCTGACCGTCGCCGGCTGCCCGATGAAGGACACCATCACCTCGCGGGTGACCACGGCGGTCTCGGCGGTCTCCGGTGTCACCGCGGTGTCGGTCGAGCTCGACGTCATGAACGACGAGCAGCGCCGCGAGGTCCGCAAGACCGTCCGCGGCGACGCCGACGAGCCGGTCATCCCGTTCGCCCAGCCGGGCTCGCTGACGCGCGTCTACGCCGTGGCGTCGGGCAAGGGCGGCGTCGGCAAGTCGTCGGTGACGGTGAACCTGGCGGCCGCCATGGCCGACCGCGGCCTGTCCGTCGGCGTGGTCGACGCCGACATCTACGGGCACTCCGTGCCGCGCATGCTCGGCACCGACGAGCGGCCCACCAAGGTCGACGACATGATCCTCCCGCCGCAGAGCCACGGCGTGAAGGTCATCTCGATCGGCATGTTCACCCCGGGCAACACCCCCGTGGTCTGGCGTGGCCCGATGCTGCACCGCGCGCTGCAGCAGTTCCTCGCCGACGTGTTCTGGGGCGACCTCGACATCCTGCTGCTCGACCTGCCCCCGGGCACCGGCGACATCGCGATCTCCGTCGCGCAGCTGATCCCGAGCGCCGAGCTGCTCGTGGTCACCACGCCGCAGCAGGCGGCCTCCGAGGTCGCCGAGCGCGCGGGCGCGATCTCGCTGCAGACCCGCCAGCGCCTCGCGGGCGTCGTCGAGAACATGTCGTGGATGGACATGCCCGACGGGTCCCGCATGGACCTGTTCGGCTCCGGCGGCGGCCAGAAGGTGGCCGACTCGCTGGCCAAGTCCGTCGGCGGCAACGTCCCGCTGCTGGGCCAGATCCCGATCGACACCCGCCTGCGCGAGGGCGGCGACGCGGGCATGCCACTGGTGCTCACCCAGCCCGAGTCCCCCGCCGGCGCCGCCCTGCGCGCCGTCGCCGAGAAGCTCTCGGTGCGCTCCCGTGGGCTCGCGGGGATGTCGCTGAACATCTCGCCCGCCGGGCGGTAGCTCGCGGGCGTAGAAGCAGCGAACGCGCTGTTCGCTGCTTCTAAGCGCGCAAAGTCCCCGCTCGCTCGGGGCAGTGCGACCGAGGGGCCGCAGCGAACGCGCTGTTCGTACGCATAGAAGCAACGAGCAGCGCGTTCGCTGCGTCGACCGGGGCCTCAGCGGCCGCGCTCGCGGTAGGCGGCGCGCTGGGCCTTGGTGATCGTCTTCGACCGGCCCCGGCGTTCGGCCGCCAGCCGGGCGTCGGTGCGCGCCGCCGCCCACTCGTCCTCGCGCTGGAGCTTGCGGTAGGCCTCCCAGCGCCGCTCCGGGAGCTCGTGGGCCTCGACCGCGGCCCGCACCGCGCACCCGGGCTCGCGATCGTGCGCGCAATCGGCGAAGCGGCAGCCGTCGGCGAGCTCGACGACGTCGGTGAACGCCTTGTCGATGCCCTCGGCGGCGTCGACGAGCCCGACGGCCCGCAGGCCCGGCGTGTCGACGAGGACGCCGCCCTCGAAGGGCACGAGCTCGCGGTGCACCGTCGTGTGGCGGCCCTTGCCGTCGGAGGCGCGGACCTCCCCGACGGCCAGGGCCTCCTCGCCGAGCAGGGCGTTGGCGAGCGTGGACTTGCCGGCCCCGGAGGGACCGACGAGCACCGTGGTGCCGCGCGCGGCCGTCGCCACCTCGTCAAGTCCCTCGCCGGTCACGGCGCTGACGGCCAGGACCTCAACACCGGGCGCCGAGAGGGCGAGCTCGGCGACCGCGTCGGCGACCGCCTCGAGCCGGTCGGACTTCGTCAGCACGACCACGGGCGTCGCCCCGCTCTCCCAGGCCAGGGCGAGCAGGCGCTCCATGCGGCCGGCACGCCCGCCGGACTCGCACGGGACGGTGACGAGCACGGTGTCGACGTTCGCGGCGAGCACCTGGGCCTCGGAGCGCCCCGACACGGTGGCGCGCACCAGGGCGGTGCGCCGGGGCAGGACGGCGGCCACGGACGGGGTGCCGCTGCGGGGATCACTGCCGGGGTCGACGAGCACCCAGTCCCCCACCGCGGGCGGGACGGGGCAGCGGGCGCGCAGGCGGCCGCGGTCGGTGAGGACGTCGACGCGGCCGCGGTCGACGCGGGCGACGCGGCCGGGCAGCCGGCCGGGCCCGTCGTGCGCGAGGGCGAGCTGCTCCCACGCGTCGTCCCAGCCGTAGCGGGACAGGGTCGAGATCGATGAGGGTGAAACAGAGAGCACTGGAGGGGACCCTTCGAGGAGCCGCCGTCACGTGACGGTGGCGAGGAACCCTGGTGCGCAGCACTCAGCGCGAGCCGGTCGGCGTCACCAGGCGGTGCGTCGGACGGCGCCTCTCATGGCGCCGGTGCGGGCCGCCATGGCGTTCACTCCTCGAAACCCGAGCCCGGGATCGTCCCCGGTCCGCGTCAGCATGCTCCGGGAATCCGGCCGTCGCCAAGCCCTTTCCCGGCGAACGAACGGGGAGTTCGTCCGCCTAGAAGCAGTGAACAGGCCGTTCGCTGCAACGGGAAGGCGAGCCTCAGGCCACCTGGAGCGACCGGCGGGACAGGCCCCACATGGTGCCGTCGATCGTCGTCGTCACCGGCGCCTCGGGGTCGGTGGCCGCACCGAGGGTGACGAACAGCGGCACGAAGTGCTCGGCCGTCGGGTGCGCGTAGGGCATGCCCGGGGCCTCGCGGAAGCGGTGCAGCGTCTCGAGGTCGCCGCGGTCGAGGGCGTCGGCGGCCCAGGCGTCGAAGTCGCCCGTCCAGCCCGGGGTGTCCTTCCCCGCGAGCATCTCGCGGGACAGGTACGGCAGCCCGTGGGTCATGAAGCCCGAGCCGATGACGAGCACGCCCTCGCTGCGCAGCTCGCGCAGCCGTGCGCCGATCGCGAGCAGGCGGTCCGGGTCCTCGGTCGGCATGCTCATCTGCAGGACGGGCACGTCGCCGAGCGGGTACATGACCTTGAGCGGCACCCAGGCGCCGTGGTCGAGCCCGCGGCGCGACGCGTGCGCCGGCCGGCCGTCGGGCAGCGTGGCGGCGACGCGGGCGGCGAGCGCGGAGGCGTCGGGCGTCGCGTAGGTCATCCGGTAGAAGCGCTCGGCGAAGCCGCCGAAGTCGTACACCAACGGTGTGTCGGCCTCGGCGCTCGTCAGCGTCAGCGGCGCGGACTCCCAGTGCGCCGACACGATGAGGATCGCCTGGGGCGTCGGCAGCCGGTCGGCCCACGCGCAGAGGCGCGTCATCCACTCCGCGTCGTCGAACAGCGGCGGGGCGCCGTGGCTGAGGTAGAGCGCGGGCAGCGGCCCGTCCTGCGGGGTCCAGGGCGTGCGGCCGGCGGCCCGCTCACGGGCGCCCGGCTCGAAGGCGTCGAACGCCGCTCCCGGGTGGGCGGTGGCGAACGGGTCCATGGCAGCACGCTCCAGTCGGTGGTTGATCGTTCAACACCGAACACTACCTGCGAAGAGTTGAAGCATCAAGTAATGTGGGACCCATGACCGAGGGGCCCTGGCTGGACGACGACGAGCAGCGGGCGTGGCGGCGCACGGCCGCCGTGATGACGCTGCTGCCCGCCGCGCTCGACGCGCAGCTCCAGCGCGACGCCGGACTGACCCAGTTCTCCTACCTGACGTTGGCCATGCTCTCCGAGACGCCGGGCCGGACGCTACCGATGAGCGCGCTGGCCGCCACGGTCAACTCGTCGCTCTCCCGCCTCTCGCACGTGGTCGCGCGGCTCGAGCAGCAGGGCTGGGTCGTCCGCGAGCCCTCGCCGGACAGCGGCCGGGTCACCGTCGCGCGGCTCACCGACGCCGGCATGGAGAAGGTGCGCGAGACCGCCCCCGGCCACGCCGCCGAGGTCCGCCGGCTCATCTTCGACGCGCTCGACTGCGACGGCGTCGAGTCCCTGGCGTGCGTGGCCGCCGCCATCCTCGGGCGGCTCGACCCCTCCGGCGGGATGCGGGCGAACCCGCTCAGCCAGGAGGCCCCCCGGGCTTCCGGCGACCGACGCGCCACGGGGTGATGTCCGGGGGCACGCCCTTGCCTCGGCGGCGGCTCAGCGGGAACGTCGCGTAGGAGCCGTCCAGGAGTGCGCGGGTCGGGCTCGAGACGCACACCTCGCCGGCGCCCGCCGCGTCCGTGATCCGGGCCGCGATGTTGACGTCGCGCCCGTAGTAGTCGCCGCCGAGCTGCTGGGGACGGCCGACGTGCACGCCGGCGCGCAGGTGCAGGCGGTGGCCGTCGACGTCCAGCTCCTCGACGGCGTCGCGGGCCGCGAGCGCCACCTCGACGGCGTCCTCCACGGTCGGGTGGACGGCCATCAGCCCGTCGCCGAGGCGCTTGACCACCCGGCCCCGCCGGCGCACCAGCGGCTCGACGGCCGCGCCGACCCGTCGCAGGGCGGTGACGGCGAGGTCGTCGCCGACCTCGAGCGTCCAGTCCGAGAAGCCCGCGAGGTCGGTGAACAGCACGACGACGTCGTCCCCGTCGGGCCGCTCCTCGACCCCGGCGTGGGCCTGCCAGAGCTGCAGCGCCGTGAGACCGACCTCGCGCAGCACGCTGGGGCGCGTCGCGGCCAGCGGGGCGAGCTGGGCGGCCAGGCGGCCGACCGCGTCGTCACCGGTCGAGAGCGGATCACCGTAGAACGGGTCGCCCGGGAGCCACGAGCGCGTCCACTCGACGGCCGCGAGCAGCCGCGGGTCGCTGTCGAGGCGGCTGGCCGCCTCGAGCACCCGCCGGCGCATCGGCTCGCCCTGACGCACGATCACGCTGATCGACGCTAACAGCGGAGCCCCGATCGGCTCCCGGCTCACCCCCGTGAGGAGCGCCACGAGACCTCGCAGCGACCCCGTCAGGTCGCGTCGGGGTCCAGCGGGGCGATCTCGCCCGGCCCGAGGGGGCGGTCCGCCTCCCGGCGCGTGGTCGAGGGCACCGGGATTCCCGCGGCCGCCGGCGGGACCGCCGGGGCCGGGGAGGCGGCCGGGGCGCCCGGCGCGGTCGAGCCGCTCCAGGTGCCGTCGACGGGCGGGTCGGTGAACAGGTGCTGGCGCACGGCACGGCGGGGGTTGAGGTCGCGCACCGAGCGCAGGTCCTCGAGGGGCTTGCGCAGGTCCTCGAACTCGGAGCCGAGCTCGGACCGCAGCTGGTCGCGGGCACCGGTGGCGTAGTCGCGGACCGTCCGGACGGTGTTCGCGACCCACGCCGCGGCGGCGGGGAGCCGCTCGGGACCGAGGACGAACAGGCCGACGAGGGCGAGGACGAGCAGCTCGGGCCAGCCGATGTTGTCGAACATCCCGCCCCCTAGAGCGTGACCTGCAGCGACAGCGGACGGCCCTGCCGCACGACGCCGAGGGTGATCGCCTGGCCCGGAGGGTGCTCCCGCACGGCCACGACGAGCTCGTCCGCCGACGCGATCGGGCGGTCGTCGACGCGCAGGACCACGTCGCCCTCCAGCAGCCCGGCGCGCGACGCGGGTCCACCCTGGCGCACGTTGAGCACCTGCGCACCGTCCGAGGCGCCGTCCGTGACCGACTTCGCGTTCACCCCGAGGTCGCTGTGGGTGTACCCGCCGGTACGGATGATCGACTCGGCGATGACGCGGACGTCGTCGATCGGGATGGCGAACCCGAGCCCGATCGACCCGCCCTCGCCACCGCCCAGCGTGCGGATCGCGGTGTTGATGCCGACGACGGCCCCCGAGGTGTCGACGAGCGCGCCGCCGGAGTTGCCCGGGTTGATCGCCGCGTCGGTCTGGATGGCGTCGATGACGGGATTCGACTCGGCGGACTCGGCGTCGAGGCGCACCGGGCGGTCGACCGAGCTCACGATGCCCTCGGTGACCGTGCCGGCCAGGCCGAGGGGCGACCCGATCGCGATGACCCCGTCGCCCACCTGCAGATCCGACGAGCGCCCGAGCTGCGCGACCACGGGGTTGGCCAGTTCGACCTTGACGACGGCGACGTCGGTCTGCGGGTCGCGGCCGACGACCCGCGCCGGGGCCCGCAGCCCGGAGGCGAAGACGGCCTCGAGGGTGGCCCGCGGGTCGGTGGCCGCGAGCTCGACGACGTGGTTGTTGGTGACGATGTAGCCGTCGGGGCTGAGCACGACGCCCGACCCGGTGCCGCCGCTCGACCCCGCCTGGAGCTCGAGGGACACCACGGCCGGCGCGACCCGGCCGGCCACGTCGGCGACCGAGCCCGGCGGGCGCTCGCGCCCCGGCGAGACGGGGGTCAGCGAGGCACCCGGGTCGACGAGACGGTCGGCGCCGCCCGCGACCGCCCAGCCGACGACGCCCCCGACCCCGCCGAGCACCAGCGCGACGACGGCGAGCAGGGCCAGCGCCGTCGGCTGCACGCGGCGCCCGAGGATCAGCTCGCGTGCGGAAAGGCGGGCGCCGACGGGACGCTCGGCGCTGCTCCCGTGCGACTCGCGCAGCGCCGGGCCGCCGAGCTCGGCGGCGGCGTCCGGGTTGCGCCAGGGGTCGGCGGACGACGTGTCGTCCCAGAAGTCGTCGGAGCGGTCGGCGTCCGCGTCGGCGGGGCGGTCGGGGCGCTGCAGCGGGGCGGACGTGTCGCTCGCGCCGCCGGGGCGCCCGAACGCGGAGACCAGCGCCGGGGCCGGCGGCTCGTGACGTCCGGACGGACGGGAGCCCGGGTGCCCGTTGGCGCCGGGTCCGAACGCGCCCCGGACGCCCTCGGGGCGGCCGAACACCGCCGCCAGCTCGCGCTCTCCGGGGGCGGACCGGTGGCCGTTGCCGGCGCCGTTGCCGGCGCCGTTGCCCGAGCCGTTGCCCGAGCCGTTGCCCGTGCCGTTGCCGGTGCCGTTCCCCGAGCCGTGGCCGTTGCCCGTGTGGCCGTTCGTGGCCGGTGACGCGTGGCCGTTGGTGGCGTGGCCGTTCGTCGGGGCGTCGACGCCCGAGCTGCCACCCGGGCCGGCAGCCGACTCGGTCTCCGGCGCGGCGGCGCCGCCGGGCTCCGTGGGGCCGGTCATCGGGTCACTCTCGCGATCCGGACAAACCGGACGATGTGGCCGCTGCTGCCCGAGCGGTGGGCGGGGAGGGTCCCGGGCTCAAGGGTGGTGCTCATCGCCCCACCACCGTAGAGCCTCGGGGCGCGGCCTGCGTCGACACCGTCACAGCGTGCGACCAGTGCGGTGAAGGGCCGGTCAGCGCAGGAGGAACGGGTCAGGGCGCGCCGGGGCCGTGCGGCGCGGACGCCGGGCGCGACGGGCCCTCGTGGCGGACGGCATCGCGGGCGGAGTCGCTCGCGGAGTCCGTGTCGCGGGTGGCGAGCTGGGCGGCGGCCGCCGTGGGCGTGACCCGCGGCGCGACGCTGCCGGGCGCGGCCGGCGCAGTACCCGCGACCACGGCCGGGCCGGCGAACGCCGCGAGGGCCGCGGCGCCGACGACGACGCCGGAGCTCACGGCGACGGGCAGACCGAGCGTGCGTCGGCGACCCCATCGGGACCGCCCGGTCTTCGTCACACCACCGGTGACGTCCGCGGTGTCCGGGGTGTCGGCGGTGCGTCCGGCCTGCGCGGGCACGACGAGCGTGCCGTCGGCGGCCACGGCGAGACCCGCGGGCGCGCCGGGCAGCGGCGCGACGTCCGGGATCGAGCACAGGGTGCTGAACAGGGAGCTCGGCACGCACGGGTCGCCCGCGGCCCGCACCCGGCGCCGGGCCTGCCGCTGGGCGGCGACCTCGGCGGCGCAGGTCAGGCAGCGATCCACGTGCGCGGCCGCGCGGTGCGCCGGGCCGGGCGGGAGCTCCTCGTCGACGAAGGCGACGACCGCGTCGAGGGCGAGGTGCCCGGACTCGGTGAACCGCTCCGACCAGCCCGACCACCCGGAGCGCCCCGAGATCATGCGGGCCTCCCGACGGGGACGGCGGCGACGCGCTCGGCGGCGCGGGACTCGAGCGAGGCGCGCAGCGCCTGGCGCCCGCGGTGGATGCGACTCCTCACGGTCCCCAGTTTGACACCCAGAGTCGCCGCGATCTCCTCGTACGACAGGCCTTCGACGTCACAGAGCACGACGGCGGCGCGGAACTCGGGCGCCAGGGCGTCGAGCGCGGCCTGCAGATCGGGGTCGAGGTGGGCGTCGGACCACACCTGCTCCGGGCTCGGGTCGCCGCCGGGGAGACGGTCGGTGTCCTCGGGCAGTCCCTCCATCCGCAGGCGGGCGCGGCGGCGCACCATGTCGAGGAAGAGGTTGGTGGTGATGCGGTGCAGCCAGCCCTCGAACGTCCCGGGCTTGTAGCCGGCGAGCGAGCGGAACACGCGGATGAACGTCTCCTGCGTGAGGTCCTCGGCGTCGTGGGCGTCGCCCGTGAGGCGGAAGGCGAGCCGGTACACGCGGTCGGCGTGCTGGCGCACGACGTCGTCCCACGTCGGCGGGACCCAGACCTCGCCCTCGACGGCGTGGTCGGAGGCCGACTCGACGTCGGTGACGGTCTCGACGGGGCGGTCGAGGACCGCGGTGGCGGGGCGGTCGGGCATCGGGGTGCGTGCTCCTCGGCTCGTCCTGGCGGTGCCGGTCGGGGGTTCCGGCGACCTGACACCACCATGGCGGGCCCTCATGTCACGGACGTGAGGTCGTGCTGAGAGACGGCTGAGGATCCTGGGGGTTGCTCGTCACGCGCCCCGACCCCGACCGGGTGAGCGGCGAGTCGGCGCGGCACGCCGTCCGGGCCGCCCGGACGATCTAGCCTGCTCGGATGGCGACGGGGCGCCCCGGGGGGCGCGGTGGAGGCGTGCGCGGCACGCCCCGCGCGCTGCGGGCGGTCCGGCGTGACGTCCCCGCGGCGAACGGTACGGCGACCGACGGCGACGGTGCGGGCGAGGCCCCCGCGGCCGTCCGCGCGGGCTCCCGCCTCGGCGAGCGCGCCGAGGCCTTCCTCGCCGAGGACCCCCTGCTCGCCGGCCTGCGCGAGCAGTCGGTGGCCGAGGGCGTCGTCGCCGTCGCGCCGGCGACGGCGGCCGCGCTGACCTTCCTCGCGACGTCGACGCGGGCGCGCGCCGTCGTGGAGATCGGCACCGGGCTCGGCGTCGGCACCGTGGCCCTGCTGCGCGGGATGCCCTCCGACGGCCTGCTCACGAGCATCGACACCGACGGCGGCCGCCAGGCGCGGGCCCGGGCGGCGTGCGTCGAGGCGGGTTTCGGGCCGGGCCGGGTGCGGATGATCACCGGGTCGTCGCGGCAGGTGCTGCCGAAGCTCTCCGACGGCGGGTACGACCTCGTCGTCGTCGACGGCGTCACCACCGACTTCCCCCGCGACCTCGAGGCCTCGCTGCGTCTGCTCCGCCCGGGCGGGGTGGTCGTGCTGGACGACGTGCTGTGGCAGGGCCGCGTCGCCGACCCGGTGCGCCGCGAGGCCGTCGCCGGCGCGCTGCGTGAGACGGTGCGGGCCGTGCGCGAGGACGAGCGCCTCGTCCCGCTGCTGCTCCCGGTGGCCGAGGGCCTGCTCTGCGCGGCGCGACGCTAGGGGCTCCGCCCATGTGAGTGATCCGTGTCGTCAGGACGACCCGGATCACTCACGTGGGCCGCAGGCCCCTCGCCGCGCAGAACTCGACGAGCGTCCGGGTGGCGAAGCCCGTCGCGCCCTTGGCGACCTCCTCGTGCGGGGAGTCGCAGCGCGCCGGTCCGGCGATGTCGAGGTGCACCCACGGCCGCCCGTCGGTGAAGCGGCGCAGGAACAGCGCCGCGGCGATGCCGCCGGGGCCGGGCGGGGCCTGGCGCACGTCGGCGATCGTCGAATCGACGTCGGTGTCCAGGTGCGCCGACAGCGGCATCGGCCACCACGCCTCGCCGACGGCGGCGCCGGCGTCGACGATCGCGGTGCGGAGGTCGGGCGAGCTCGCGAACACCCCGCCGGTGCGCACGCCGAGCGCGACCTTCATGGCCCCGGTGAGCGTGGCGACGTCGACGACGACGTCCGGCGCGAGCTCCTCGAGCGCGAACGCGATCGCGTCCGCGAGCACCATCCGGCCCTCGGCGTCGGTGTTGGTGACCTCCGAGGTGGTGCCCCCGCGGTGCCGCACGACGTCGCCGGGCCGGTAGGCCGAGCCGGACACGTGGTTCTCGGCCAGCGGCACGAGGCCGGTGACCCGGACCGGCACGTCCAGGCGCGCCACCGCCCGCATCGCGGCGACCACGGCGGCGCCGCCGGAGCAGTCGGTGCGCATGTCCGCCATGCCGGCGTTCGGCTTGATCGAGATGCCGCCGGTGTCGAAGGTGATGCCCTTGCCGACGAGGACGACGTGGCCCGCGTCCGGTGCGGCCTCGGCCGGTGACCAGCGCAGCTCGAGGAAGCGCGGCGGGCGTGACGAGCCACCGCCGACCGCGAGGACGCCGCCGAACCCGTGCTCGGCGAGCCAGGTCTCGTCGCGGACCGTCACCTCGAGGCCCGCGTCGGCGACGAGGTCGGTCGCGGTGGTCGCGAACCAGTCCGGGGACTTGGTGCCCGACGGGGTGTCGGCGAGGTCGCGGGCGCGCGCCGTGGCGGTGGCGAGCTCGACGGCCCGCTCGACCGCCTCGTGGTGCTCGGCGGGGACGTCGAGGTGGACCGTCACGCGGGCGCCGGGGCCCGTCGACTTCACGGAGAACCGGTGCGAGCCCAGGACGACGCCGAGCGCCAGCGACGCCCAGTCGTCGGCGGTCCCGGGGAGGTCCTCGGGGCGCGCCGGCGCCAGGGTGGCCGTACGGGGGCCGTCGCCGGCGCCCACGGCTGCGCCCGGGGCGTCCCGCAGCGCGCGCACAGCGGCGGCCCCGGCGGCACGCCAGTCGCGGGGACGGCCCTCGCCGACACCCACCAGCCACTGCGCGGGGGCCGGGCCGGGGAGTGCGGCGACGGAGCCGGCCGACGGGCGCCAGCCCGGCGGCGCGCCCTCGACCGCCCCGTCCCCGTCGTCGGTCTCGTCGTCGCCGGCGCTCTCGGTCGACTCGTCGGAGGTGGTGTCGGACCCGTCTGTGCCGTCGCGTCGGCGCCACCGCAGGACGGCGACGGGGCCGTCCGGGACCGCGGTGGTCAGCGTGGCGAGCGGGGTGGGCAGGGCCGGGGACGCGAAGGGCGCGTCCCCGGTCACGGCGTCCCGCCCGGCGGTTGCGGTGCTCAGCCGACCACGCCCGTCAGAGCCTCCCGCAGGTCGCCCGCCTCGTCCGCCGTCATCTCGACGACGAGGCGCCCCCCACCTTCGAGCGGCACGCGCATCACGATGCCGCGCCCCTCCTTGGTGACCTCGAGGGGACCGTCTCCGGTCCGGGGCTTCATGGCCGCCATAGCGTGCTCCCTCCGCGAGCTGCGTCGTTCCCGTTCCCCGCGTCGCCCGCGTGGGCGTCCGGAGAGCGAGCGCCGTGTGACAGGCGACGATTCTTCACCATGCGACCGACCGGCACGACACCGGAGCGATCATCCGGGCGTGTCCGCCCCGGTCACGCGGCCGGTCAGCCCCCCGGTGCGCCGATCGCGCGGAAGCATCCGGCCACGTGGTCGTCGACCATCCCGGTCGCCTGCATCAGCGCGTAGCAGGTCGTGGGGCCCACGAACCGGAAGCCGCGGGCCCGCAGCGCCTTCGCCATCGCGGCCGACGCGGGGGTGGTCGCGGGCACGTCGTCGAACCCGCTCGGCGGCTGCTCCCGCGGGGGCGGGGCGAACGACCAGAGCAGGGTGTCGAGGTCCTCGTCCCGGTCGGCCAGGGCCAGCACGGCGCGGGCGTTGGCCACCGTCGCCTCGATCTTGGCGCGGTTGCGCACGATGCCCGCGTCGGCGAGCAGGCGTGCGGTGTCGGTCTCGTCGAAGCGGGCGACGGCCTCGGGGTCGAACCCGGCGAAGGCCTCCCGGAACGCGGGGCGCTTGCGCAGCACGATCAACCAGGAGAGGCCGGACTGGAACGCCTCGAGGCTGATCCGCTCGTAGAGCGCGTCGCGGCCGTGGAGCACCCGGCCCCACTCGCGGTCGTGGTACTCGGCGAGCAGCTCGCCACCCGCGCCCCAGGGGCAGCGGCCGACCCCGTCGTCGCCGACGATCGCCACATTCCCCGGGGAGCTCACCGCCTGCTCACCGCGACCAGCTCTCCTCGCACCGGCGGGCCAGGACGTCGAGCGAGCGCTTGACGCCCCAGGCGAACGCCGGCTTGACCAGCGGCCACCCGAGCGCCCCGAGGGCGCCGAGCGGCAGGTCGAGCTGCTCGCTCCACACGAACGTCGACGCCTCGCGGCCGTCGTCGGTGCGGCGCTCCAGGACGGTGAACACGCCGCTGCCGCGCACGACGCGGCCGGTGTGGCGGACGGTGGCCCGGTGCGGCGGGTCCCAGCCGACGATCTCCATCGTGTCGGTGACACCGAGGGGCCCGACGCCGGTGGTCGCCGCGAGTTCCGACCCGACGCTCGTGCCGTCGCCGCGGGTGACCTTCACGGCGGTGCCGAGCATCCACTCACCCTGGGACTCCCAGTCGGTGACCTCGCCCCACACCGTCTCGACCGGTGCGTCGACGTCGACCGACACCGTGATCTCCCGTCGCGCCATCCGGCGTTCCTCCCGCGTGCTGTCGGGACCCGCGTCAGCGTCCGGGGCCGTCGACGCCGGACATTCCCCGCCCGGCACCGGACGACGCCCCTTGTGACGCAGCTTGTGCCGGGCCGAGCGCGTCCCGGCCCGTCACGGTCGGGTCGGTCGGCGTCGGGTCGGCCAGGTCGCTCGCGGGTTCGGCGTGGCCGTTGAGCGTCGCCGCGGGTGCCTCGCCGTCGGACTCCATCGCCTCGATACGGGCGCGCAGGGCGTCGACCTCGGCCGCGAGGCGCTCGAGCGCCCAGTCGACCTCGCTGCACTTGTAGCCGCGCAGGGCCTGCTGGAAGCGCAGGTCGCGCACGTCGCCGGCCGTGAGGTCGCGGGCGGGCAGCCGCGTGGGGGTGGCGCCGGGCGGCATCGGGGCGAGCTCCTCGCCCCGGCCGAAGACGAAGGCGGCCAGCAGGTAGACCGCGGCGGCCACGAGGCCCACCACGATGACGTACACCAGCGCGCTGCCCATGGCCCTCGATCGTAGGGGTGCCGGCCGATGCTCTCCGTCAGCTCCCGGTGGCCCGCTGTGTCGCGAGCGGCGGGCGGTCCGCGGTGGCGACGGCCTGCTCGTCGGGCAACCAGTCGCCGTCGACGGGCACGAACTGCGTCAGCGGGTCCGCGCCCGGGTGCCCGGGGACGCAGCGGCGCAGCACGGCGTCGAGCACCTCGGCGGCCGTGGCGCCCAGGGCCCGCAGACTGCGATGGCGGTGCTTGCGCACGCCGAGGTCGACCTGGGCGATCGCGTCGAGCCCGCGCGTGGTGTGGGTGTCGAGGAGCAGGCCGATCTCGACGCCGTAGCCCGCGGCGAAGGGCAGCGACTCGAGCAGCTCGCGGGTCGCGGCGTACTCGCCGCCGAGGGGCTGCACGACGCCGGAGAGCTCGGGACGCAGCGCGGCGAGGGCCGGGCGGGCGGTCAGCTCGGTGACCCGGCCGCCGCCGGTGAGGGCCGCGTCGGCGTCGGCCATCCCGGACAACGGAAGCCTGAGAGGTCGGTGGTAGAAGCCCTTGACCAGCGCCACGCCCTCGACGGTGAGCAGCGGGCCGAGCAGGTTCACGACGAAGTCGGGGCCGAGGTCGACCAGGTCGGAGTCGAGGAAGACCACCAGGTCGCCCGACGTGGCCGCGAGCGAGCGCCACAGCACCTCGCCCTTGCCCGGCCGGATCGGCACCTCGGGCAGCACGGCGTCGCGTGGGACGACACGGGCCCCGGCCGCGCGGGCGCGGGCGGCGGTGGCGTCGGTGGACCCGGAGTCGACGACGACGATCTCGTCGACCAGCGTGCCGAGCAGGGGGCGCACCGCGGCGACCACGCCGCCCACCGTCGCCTCCTCGTCGAGCGCCGGCAGGACCACCGACACCGTCCGCCCGGCACGGGCCGCAATCAGCTCCGACGCGGTCCACGTGGGGCGGGTCCACGTCCGCCGCGGGAACCACTGCTCGGTCGCGTCCCTCACCGACGGTCCTGAGCGTGCCGGGGAGATCGTGTATCAAGACGGCATGGTGACCGAGCACCGGGACGTGGCCCGCGGCGTGGGGACGGGGTCCGGGTGGTGAACGTCGTGGCCGGGCCGTCCGCAGTGACGGAGATGGTGATCCGCGGCCGGCGTCTGAGCCGGGACCGCGCCCTGATCATGGCGATCGTCAACCGCACCCCGGATTCGTTCTACGACAACGGCGCCACGTGGGCACCGGAGGCGGCGCAGGCCGCCATCGGCGACGCCGTCGCCGCCGGCGCGGACGTCGTGGACCTCGGCGGTGTCCCCGCGAGCCCCGGTCAGGACGTCTCGGTCGCGGAGGAGCTCGACCGGGTGGTGCCCACCCTGCGCTGGGCCCGGGAGCGGTTCCCCGACCTCGTGATCAGCATAGACACCTACCGCGCCGAGGTCGCCGACGCGTGCCTCGCCGCCGGCGCCGACCTGGTCAACGACAGCTGGGCGGGCTGGGACCCGGAGATCCTGCCCGCCGCCGCCGCCCACGGGGCCGGGTACGTCTGCGCCCACACCGGAGGCCTGACGCCCCGCACCGACCCGGTGCGGCCCACCTACACCGACGTCGTCGCCTCCGTCGTCGACGACACCACGGCCCTCGCCGAGCGCGCGATCGCCGCCGGGGTCCCCGCCGAGGGCATCCTGCTCGACCCGACCATCGACTTCGGGAAGAACACCCTGCAGAGCCTCGAGGTCCTGCGCGGCCTGCCGCGGCTCATCGCCACCGGGATCCCGGTCCTGCTCGCGATGTCGAACAAGGGCGTCGTCGGCGAGACGCTCGACGTGCCCCTCGACGGCCGGCTGACCGGCACGCTCGCCGCGACGGCCCTGGCCGCGCAGGCGGGGGTGACCATGGTGCGGGTGCACCAGGTGGAGGAGACCCGCCAGACGCTGGAGATGGTGGCGAGCATCGCCGGGCACCGGCCGCCCTCCCGCGCCGAGCGCTGGATGAGCTGATGCAGCAGGTCTGGCCGCTGCCCGCGCGCGATCTCGACGAGGACGCGCTCGAGGAGCTGTACACCTACCCGGGCGGCGACGAAGACAGGGACCACTGGCTCGCGGTCAACTTCGTCAGCTCCCTCGACGGCGGGATCGAGGTCGAGGGGACGTCCGCCGGGCTGTCCACCCCGGCCGACCGGCGGGTGTTCGCGCTCGGGCACGACCTGGCCGACGTGGTCCTGCTCGGGGCGGGGACGGCCGTCGCCGAGGACTACCCGGGGCTGCGGCCCGACGCCACGACCTCCGCGCGCCGCGAGCGCCACGGGCTGTCGACCGTCGCGCCGCTCGCCCTCGTGACGTCGGGGGCGTCGCTGCCCGCCGACGCCACGAGCGTCACCGACGTCCTCGTCCCGTCGATCGTGGTCACCTGCGCGAGCGCCCCCGAGGAGCGACGGCGCGCCTGGCAGGACGCGGGCGCGCGCGTCCTGCTGGCCGGCGAGGACGAGGTGGACCTCGCCGACGCGCTCCGCCAGCTCGCCGACGCGGGCCTGCGGCGCATCGACTGCGAGGGCGGGCCCGGGCTCGTCGGGAGCCTGCTCGCCCGGGGCCTCGTCGACGAGATCCGGCTGAGCATCGCCCCGCTGGCCGTGGCGGGCCGGGCGGCGCGGGTGGCCTCCGGTGCGACGGCGCTGAGCCCGCCGGCGGCGTTCGAGGTCGCGTCGCTGCTCGTCGACGACAGCACGCTGCTGGTCCGCTACGTCCGCTGACCCGCCACGAGGGCGTCGAGCGCGTCGTCGACCGTCTTCGTCCGCACCACGCCCGCCATGCCGCGCTCCGAGACGTAGCCGGTGCCCCGCAGGCCCTCGAGCCAGGAGAACAGGGGGTCGTAGTGGCCGTCGGGGTCGAGCACGACGACGGGCTTGTCGTGCATCCGCAGCGACCGCGAGGTCCACGCCTCGAAGAGCTCCTCGAGCGTCCCGAGCCCGCCGGGCAGGGCGAGGACCGCGTCGCTGCGCACGTCCATCTCGCCCTTGCGGGTGCGCATGTCGGGCACGATCACCAGGTCGTCGGCCTCGTCGTCGGCGACCTCGTACGCCACGAGGGCCTCGGGGATGACGCCGACGGTCCGGGCGCCGCCCTCGCGCGCGGCCCGGGCCACCGCGCCCATCATCGACACGCGCCCGCCGCCGGAGACCAGGCTCCAGCCCCGCGCGGCGATCGCGGTGCCGACCTCGGCGGCGAGCGCGACGGCGGACTGCGGCACCGGCCCGGAGGCGCAGAACACGCAGACGGCGAGCGTCACGAACCTGCCCTCACGATCCGACCGCCTCGCGGAAGCCCTCCTCGACGATGGTCACGACCTCGTCGATGTCGTCGGTGAGGTGGATGAGGTCCACGTCACGCCGGCTGATGGTGCCGGCGTCGATCGCGGGGCCGGCGAGCCACTCGAGCAGCCCGCCCCAGTAGTCGCGCCCGAGCAGGACGACCGGGAAGCGGGTGACCTTGCCGGTCTGCACGAGCACGAGCGCCTCGAACAGCTCGTCGAGCGTGCCGAAGCCGCCCGGCAGGCAGACGAAGGCCTGCGCGTACTTGACGAACATCGTCTTGCGGGCGAAGAAGTAGCGGAAGCCGACGCCGAGGTCGACCCAGGGGTTCAGGCCCTGCTCGAACGGCAGCTCGATGCCCAGGCCGACGGACAGGCCGCCCGCCTCGGACGCACCGCGGTTGGCCGCCTCCATGACGCCCGGACCCCCGCCGGTGATCACCGCGTAGCCGGCGCGCGCCAGCGCGGCGCCCAGCTCGACCCCGCGGGCGTACTCGGGGTGGTCCGTCGCGGTCCGCGCGGAGCCGAAGACCGTCACCGCCCGCGGGATCTCGGCGAGCACGCTGAAGCCCTCGACGAACTCGGCCTGGATGCGCTGGATGCGCCAGGCGTCGGAGTGCACCCAGTCGACCGGTCCGCGGGAGTCGAGCAGGCGCTGGTCGGTGGTCGACGACAGACGGGCCGGGTCCCGGTGCTCGGATCGGCGGCGGTCGATGGTGGTCGGGCGCGGGGCGGTGGCATCCCGGCCGGCCGGGTCGTCGTGGAGCATGCCGCCGAGCCTAGGAGCACCCCACGAACGGGGCCGGTCCGTGGGGTGACGGCCGGCATGCCGGCCGCGGTTTCGGGCGGGACCGGGCGTGGCATCCGAAGTTGAACCGACAACTACTCCTCTGGAGGCTCCCCATGGCCACGGTCACCCCGAAGGTCGCGATCATCTACTACAGCTCCACCGGCACGATCCACGCGATGGCCCAGGACTACGCGAAGGGCCTGGAGAACGCGGGCGCCGAGGTGCGGATCCGCAAGGTGCACGAGCTGGCGCCGCCCGAGGCGATCGCCGCCAACGAGGCCTGGGCGCAGCACGCCGAGGCGACGAAGGACGTCCCCGAGGCCACCGCCGACGACGTGCTGTGGGCCGACGCCGTCGTGTTCGGCACGCCGACGCGCTACGGCAACGTCACCGCGCAGCTCAAGCAGTTCATCGACACGCTCGGCCCGCAGTGGGCGCAGGGCCAGCTCGCCGACAAGGTCTACTCCGGGTTCACCTCGACCTCGACCGCCCACGGCGGCCAGGAGTCGACGCTGCTCGCGCTCTACAACACGATCCACCACTTCGGCGGCATCCTCGTGACCCCGGGCTACACGGACCCCATCCAGTTCACCACCGGGAACCCCTACGGCCCGTCGCACGTCGACGGCCAGGGATCGATCCCGATCTCGGACGACACGCGCCAGGCGACGCAGTACGCCGGCCAGCGCGTCGCGACCGTCACCCGGCAGATCGTCGCCGGGCGCAACGAGGTCGCCGCGATCTGAGCGAGTCGTTCCGGCGAAGGGCACCGTTCGCCGCTCTCTCCGGCTGAAGGTGCCCTTCGCGCGGTTCCGTGGCCGGCGCGGTCAGGCGCGCGTCAGGTACCCGCGCAGGACGTCGCAGGCGGCGGTGACCGCCTCGACCGGCACCGACTCCTCGCGGGTGTGCGCCAGGTTCGGGTCGCCGGGGCCGAAGTTCAGCGCCGGGATCCCGAGCGCGGCGAAGCGGGCGACGTCGGTCCAGCCGTACTTGGCCACCGGCGTCGTCCCCGTCGCGGCGACGAAGTCCGCGGCGGCGGGCGCGGCGAGGCCTGGCAGCGCGCCCGGGGCGGCGTCGGTCTCGGTGAGGTCGAAGCCGTCGAGCACCCCGGCCACGTGGTTGCGGGCGTCGTCGAGCGAGCGGTCGGGCGCGAAGCGGAAGTTCACCGTCACCTCGCACGCGTCGGGCACGACGTTGCCGGCGACGCCGCCCGCGATCCGGACCGCCTGCAGGCCCTCGCGGTAGCGGCACCCATCGATGTCGACGTCGCGGGCGGTGTAGTCCGCCAGCCGGGCCAGCACCGGGGCCGCGGCGTGGATCGCGTTCTCCCCCAGCCACGAGCGCGCCGAGTGCGCGCGGCGCCCGGTCGTGCGCACGACGACCCGCAGCGTGCCCTGGCACCCCGCCTCGACCTGCCCGGACGTCGGCTCCCCGAGCAGCGCGAGGTCGGCGTCGAGCCAGTCGCGGTGCTCGCGCTCGAGGCGGCCGAGCCCGTTGCGCGCCGCCTCGACCTCCTCGCAGTCGTAGAGCACGAGCGTGACGTCGTGCGCGGGCTCGCGGACGGCGGCGGCGAGGTGGGTCATCACTGCGACCCCGGACTTCATGTCGCTCGTCCCGCAGCCGTACAGCGTCCCGCCCTCGCGCCGCGACGGCACGTTGTCGGCGATCGGGACCGTGTCCAGGTGCCCGGCCAGCAGCACCCGCCGCGCCCGGCCGAGCCGCGTGCGCGCCAGCACCGCGTCCCCGGAGCGCAGGATCTCGAGGTGTGGTGCCTGGCTCGCCAGCGCCGCCTGGACCGCGTCGGCCAGGGCCCGCTCGTCGCCGGACACGCTCGGCACGTCGACCAGGGCCGCGGTCAGCGTGACGGGGTCGGCGAGCAGGTCGAGGGTCACGGGTGGAGCGCTCACGACGCGCGAGGCTAACCGGGTGTGCGGTCTGCTGTGTGAGGTGCGTGCGCCGGACGGCCCAGCGCGGCGAGCGCGGCGACCCCCAGGAGCACGGCGAGCACCGGCACCGACCAGCGCAGGACGGCGAGCAGCACCGCCGCCGCGGCGGCCCCCACGACCAGCGCGGCGAGCTGGCGCAGCCCCGCCACCCGGCGCCGCGCGCCGCCCGTGACGAGGGCGACCATCGCCCCGGTGAGCGTGCCGGTCAGGTAGGTCGTCGACTCCCCCAGCCGCAGCGCCGTGCTGCTCTGCGCGCCCATCGCGCCCGCGGCGACGCCCAGCAGCACGAGCACCGTCGCCCCCTGCGGCGCCGTCCCGGTCACGACCCACGCGACCACGAGCGCGGCGAGCAGGACGAGCTCGGCGACCAGCGGCCACGCGACGGCGGCAGGCCGGCGACGCCACGCGGACGCCCAGGCCGCCGCGCCCAGGGCGAACCCGAGCACCGCGACCAGGGGCGGCCACAGCGCCGTCGCGTCACCCCGCCCGGCGGCACCGCCGACGGTGACGAGGTTGCCGGTGACGACGCCCGCGAACGGCCCGCCGAGGCTCGTCACGGCCCAGAGGTCGACGACGCCGGAGGCGGCGGCCAGGAGCGTCGTCGCCGTGGCGACCCGGGCCACCCCGCGCTCGGTACCGGCGTCCGCCACGCCCGATAGCCTGGCGGACGATGAGCACCCCCGCCGCCCCGCGTTCCTCCCGTGCCGTCGGTGTCGGCCTGGCCACCGTGGCCGCCGACGGCACCGTCCTCGACACCTGGTACCCGCTGCCCGAGCTCTCGGACGCGGCCGACGGGATGGCCGAGGAGCCGGGCACGGTCATGGTGCCGGCCGGCGATCTCGAGCCCTCCCTGGTCGAGGCGCTGGGCCCCGACGAGGACCGCGGCGTCGAGGTCGTCGCCGTGCGCACCGTCGCCGACCTCACGGGCCCGCCCGCGTCCGCGTACGACGTCTACCTGCGCCTGCACCTGATCTCCCACCGGCTCGTGGCGCCGCACGGCGTCGACCTCACGGGGATCTTCGGGCACCTCGCGAACGTCGTCTGGACCAATCACGGCCCGTGCCCGGTGCCGGAGTTCGAGCGCGTCCGCGCGCGACTGCGCGCCCGCGGGCCGGTCACCGTGTACTCGGTCGACAAGTTCCCGCGCATGGTCGACTACGTCATCCCCTCCGGCGTGCGCATCGGCGACGCCGACCGCGTGCGCCTCGGCGCGCACCTCGCGTCGGGCACCACGGTGATGCACGAGGGCTTCGTCAACTTCAACGCCGGGACGCTCGGCACCTCGATGGTCGAGGGGCGCATCTCCGGCGGCGTGGTGGTCGGCGACGGGTCCGACGTCGGCGGCGGCGCGTCGATCATGGGGACGCTCTCGGGGGGCGGCAAGGAGATCATCTCGATCGGCGAGCGCTGCCTGCTCGGCGCCAACGCCGGCATCGGGATCTCGCTCGGCGACGACTGCGTCGTCGAGGCGGGCCTCTACGTCACCGCCGGTACCCGCGTGACCCTCGAGGACGGCGCGGTGGTCAAGGCCGCCGAGCTCTCCGGGCGCTCGGGCATCCTCCTGCGCCGCGACTCGGTCACCGGCGCGGTGCACGCCCTGCCGCGCACCGAGGGCGCCAAGGTGGAGCTGAACGCCGCGCTGCACGCGAACGATTAACCTGGCGACCGTGGACGTCGAGGTCACCCGTCTGCCCGGGATCGGCACCAAGCAGGAGTTCGCGACCACGTCGGGGCGCCGCATCGGGGTGCTGACGCACCGCGACGGGCACCGCGAGCTGTTGGTCTCCGGCCGGGAGGATCCGGACTCCTGCAGCGCCTCGGTCGGGCTCACCGACGCCGAGGGTCAGGCCCTGGGCACGCTGCTCGGCGCGCCGAACCTCGTCGCGCAGCTGCAGGACCAGCAGCGCGAGGTCGAGGGCATCAGCACCGCGCAGTTCCCGGTCGGCGCCGGCTCGCCGTACGACGGCCGCACGCTGGGCGACACCGCGATGCGCACGCGCACCAGCACGTCGATCGTGGCCGTCGTCCGCGACCACGTCGTGTCCCCGTCGCCGGGCCCGGACTTCGTGTTCCGCGCGCACGACCTCGTGGTCGTCGTCGGCACCGGTGAGGGGCTCGGCCAGGCCGCGGCGATCCTCGAGGACGGCTGAGCCCCGCCCGTGCACACGACCGCCCTCTCGCTCATCGAGCTGGGCGCGCTCTTCTTCGGGCTCGGCATCCTCGGTCGCGTCGCCGGGCGCCTCGGGATCTCCCCGGTGCCGTTCTACCTGCTCGGCGGGCTCGCGTTCGGTGTGGGCGGCGTCCTGCCCCTCGAGGGCATCGAGCCGTTCACGGGCGTGGCGAGCGAGGTCGGGGTCGTCCTCCTGCTGCTGCTCCTCGGTCTCGAGTACTCCGCCTCCGACCTGGTCGGCGGCCTGCGGAGGTCCTGGCTGGCCGGGATCGTCGACATGGTCCTCAACGCCGCGCCCGGGGCGATCACGGCGCTGATCCTCGGGTGGGGGCCCCTCGGCGCGCTCGCGATGGCCGGCGTGACGTGGGTGTCGTCGTCCGGGATCGTCGCGAAGGTCCTCGAGGATCTGGGCCGGCTGGGCAACCGGGAGACCCCGGCGGTGCTCTCCGTGCTCGTCATGGAGGACCTGGCGATGGCCCTCTACCTGCCGATCACCACCGCCGCGCTCGCCGCGCTCGGCCTGGTCGCCGGGCTGCGGACGGTGGCGATCGCGGTCGGTCTGCTGATCGTCGTGCTCGTCGTCGCGCTGCGCTTCGGGCGCGCGGTGTCGGCCGTGGTGGAGTCGCCGACCTCCGAGGTCTTCCTGCTGAGGGTCCTCGGGATCGCGCTGCTCGTGGCCGGCATCGCCTCGCAGCTGCAGGTCTCCGCGGGCGTCGGGGCGTTCCTGCTCGGCATCGCGATCTCCGAGGACACCGCGGAGAACGCCACCCGGGTGCTCTCCCCGCTGCGCGACCTGTTCGCCGCGATCTTCTTCGTGGTGTTCGGCCTGAACACCGACCCGAGCCAGATCCCCGCCGTCCTGCCGGCCGCGATCGTGCTCGCGATCGTGTCGACGGCCACCAAGCTGGGCGCGGGCTGGTTCGCGGCGCGCCAGATCGGGGTCGGGCGCCTCGGACGATGGCGGGCGGGGGCCGCGCTCGTCGCGCGCGGGGAGTTCTCCATCGTCATCGCCGGGCTGGCGCTGGCCAGCGGGACCGTCGACCCCGGCCTGGCCCCGCTGGCCACCACCTACGTGCTGCTCATGGCGATCCTCGGGCCGATCGCGGCCCGCGTCGTCGAGCCGGTGCACGCCCGGCTCACCCGACCGCTGAGGCCGTCGACCTCCTAGCCACGGGGGTCGCGGGTCCCGCGCCGAGCCCCACCGCGGCGGTCACCGCGAAGCCGAGCGTCGTCAGCAGCCAGGCGAGCCCGTCGAGCAGGTGGTTCGGCGCGATCACGGCGACGACGAAGTGCAGCGGCTGGGAGACGATCAGCGCGGTCGCGGCCCACCACGGGACCGCTCCCCACAGCGCCACCCCGAGCAGGACGAGGCCGAGGATGTGGCCGGCCACCCAGAGCACGGTGGCCGCGGTGCTGACGGGGTGGACCACGGACGCGGTCAGCAGCGCGGCGGTGGTGGCGTTCGGCAGCCCGGCCTCGACGCCGGCGAGCGCGATCTGGTCGGGGCCCACCAGGAACGGCAGGGTCGCGAAGGCGAACCACGCGAGGACGGTGGCGACCGTGCCCAGGACGGGGCGGGCCCGCACCGCGACCGCGCCGACCACGAGGACGCCGAGCGGCAGGGTGAGCAGGGCGAGCAGGCTCAGCCACAGCACGGCGGACTGGGCGCCCGGGTGGGACGCGACCTTCGCGATGAGGGTCGCGGGCTCGTCGGTGGTGTCGTAGGGCAGCAGCCAGCGCAGCGCGGCGATCGCGAGCGGGCCGATCGGGGTGACGATCAGGGCGGTGCGCCGCCAGGCGGGCGAGAGGGGCAGGGGCAGCGGAAGAGGCAAGGTCATGCCGGTCACGGTCCGGTGCCGGGCATCCCGCCGGACAGGGGTGCACTCCCGGCCCGGACCGGGCCGTCGCCCGGGTCGGACCGGGACCCCGACCGGGGACAACGGGGCGCCCGGTCGGCCACACTCGGCACCGTGACCACGGCCGTGACCAGCGACGGGACCCAGGGCGGGACCGGTCGACGCTCGACCGTCGCCGCCTGGGGGCTCTTCGCGCTCGTCGTCCTCGAGATCGTCGTCGCCGTCGTGGTCGCGGGCGTCGCCGGCGTCTCGCTCGCCGAGGCCGTCGACGGCTTCGTCGTCACCAACATCGCGATCGGCCTCCCGTGCGCCATCGCGGGCGTCCTGATCGCCTGGCAGCGGCCCTCCCGCGCGCTGGGCTGGCTCCTCCTCGCGGCCGGGGTGGGCCAGACGGCGACGGCCGCCGCGGCACCCCTGGTCCTGCTCAGCGCCGACCGGGCGTGGCCCGAGCCGGTGCTGCGGACGCTCGACACGGTCTTCGCCTTCTCCTGGCCCTGGTCGATCGCGCTCTTCCTGCCGCTGGCACTGCTCGTGTTCCCCGACGGCCTGCTGCCCGGACGGGTCTGGCGGGCGGTCGCGGGTGTCACGGCCGCGGCGTCGGTGCTGTTCGTGCTCAACGTCGGCACCGAACCCGGCCAGGTCGTGGGGCGGCTCCTGCGGCCGTGGCTCGTGATCGACGGCTACGCCGCCCTCGCACCCCTGTGGACAGCCTCGGAGCTCCTCCAGCTGCTGGTCCTCGTCGCGGCCGTCGTCGGCCTGGTCGTGCGCTACCGCCGCGGCGACGAGCAGCGCCGCCGGCAGCTGCTCTGGCTGGTGCTCGCGCTGGTGCTGACGATCGTCGTCCTCGTGCCCTGGGGCCTCTTCGACGCCGGGCCGGTCCTGCAGCTGCTCGCCATCGCCCTGATCCCGGCCGCGATGACGATCGCCGTGCTGCGCCACCAGCTGCTCGACATCCGGCTCGTGCTCTCGCGCACGGTCCTCTACGCGCTGCTGACCGTCGGCGTCGTGGGCGTCTACCTCGCGCTCGTCGCCGTCGCGGACGTGCTGCTGCGCCGCGAGGGCGGGCTCGTCGCCCCGGGTCCGGGCACGAGCGTCCTCGCCACCCTGGTGATCGCCGTCGGGTTCAACCCGGTGCGTGTGCGCCTGCAGCGCGTCGTCGACCGGGCCCTCTACGGCGACCGGGCCGATCCCGTGCGCGCCCTCTCCCGCATGGGCGACCGCCTGCGCGCCGGGACGGAGCCCGACGACGTCCTGGTCGCCGTCGCCGAGGCGCTGCGGCTGCCCTACGTCGCCGTGCGCCGAGAGGGCGAGGTGACCGCGGCCCACGGCACGGAGCCGACGGGGCCGGCCACCACCGAGACGCTCCCCCTGCGCTACCGCGGCGAGGACGTCGGCGAGCTCGTCGTCGGCGTCCGCCGGGGACAGCGCGCCCTCCAGCACGCCGACCGGGCCGCCCTCGAGCTGCTGGCCGTCCCGCTGGCCGTCGCCGCGCACGCCACGCGGCTCTCGGCGGCGGTGCAGCGCGCGCGGGAGGAGCTCGTCGGCACCCGGGAGGAGGAGCGTCGCCGCCTGCGCCGCGACCTCCACGACGGCCTCGGACCCGCGCTGACCGGGATCGCTTTCTCCGCCGATGCCGCCGGCAACGTCCTGACCGCCGACCCTCCGCGGGCGGAGGCCCTGCTGCGGGCGCTGCGGGCCGCGGCCACCGACGCGATCGACGACGTCCGCCGCCTCGTCTACGCCCTCCGACCGCCCGCCCTCGACGAGCTCGGCCTGGTCGGGGCGCTCCGGCGCCACGTCGACGGGCTGGGTGGGGACGCGGTGACGGTGACCGTGCACGAGGACGGCGATCTCCCGCCCCTGTCGGCCGCGGTCGAGGCGGCGGCGTACCGGATCACGGTCGAGGCGGTCACCAACGCGGTCCGGCACGCGGCCGCGTCGCACGTGGACGTCCGGATTACGAACAACGGGGCGCTCGAGCTGGCGGTGACCGACGACGGGGCCCCGCCGGCGCCGTCGGACGGGTCCTGGACCCCGGGCGTCGGGCTCACGTCGATGCGGGAACGGGTCGCCGAGCTCGGCGGCACCCTCGATGCCGGGCCGGTGCCCGAGGGTGGCCGGGTCACCGCGAGGCTGCCGCTGTGAGCGCCCCCGAGGGACCCCTGCGCGTCGTCGTCGCCGACGACCACCCCGTCATCCGCGACGGGCTCTCCGCGCTGCTGTCGTCCGTGCCGGGCCTCGAGGTCGTCGCGACCGCGGCGACCGGCCGGGAGGCCGTCCGCGCCGCGGTGACCGAGACCCCCGACGTCCTCGTGCTCGACGTGCAGATGCCCGACCTCGACGGGGTCGCGGCCGCCACCGAGGTCCTGCGGGCGGCGCCCTCGGTCGCGGTCCTGATGCTCACGATGTTCGACGACGACGACACCGTCTTCGCCGCGATGCGCGCCGGCGCCCACGGCTACCTGCTCAAGGGCGCGACCCAGGAGGAGATCGTGCGCGGCATCCGCGCGGTGGCCGCCGGGGAGGCGATCTTCGGGCCGGGGATCGCCCGCCGCGTGCTGGGCCTCCTCGCCGGGGCCGACCGGTCCGCCGAGCCGTTCGGGGAGCTGACCCAACGGGAGCGCCAGGTCCTCGAGCTGCTCGCCACGGGCCTGACGACCACGGCCGTCGGCGCGAAGCTCGGGCTCGCGCCGAAGACGGTCACCAACCACGCGTCGTCGGTGTTCGCCAAGCTGGGCGTCAGCGGGCGGGCCGAGGCCGTCGCCCGGGCCCGCCGGGCGGGGCTGGGCGGCGCCGGTCAGCTGTAGGTGACCCGGCGCGGTCCGAGACGCACCACCGCGACGCCCTGGACCACGACGCCCGCGGCGATCACCGCCAGGGCCGCGCGGAAGCCCGCGAGGTCGATGAGCACGCCCATCACGGGCGGGGCGACGGCGGCGAGGAGGTAGGCCGAGCCGAGCGTCAGCGCCGACACCGACGCCGAGGTGGCCCCGTCGGGGGTGCGCCACGCGACCACGGCGAGGCCGAGCGGGAACCCGGCGCCCACGGCGACCGAGGCGAGGACGACCCACACCCAGGGCCCGACGACGGGCAGCACCGGGGCGACGAGGGTCCCGGTGACGCCGATCGCCCCGCACACGACGCAGAACGCGGCCCACGGCGCCCAGGCGTGGCGCCGCTCCGCGGCCAGCGGCACCAGCAGGGCGGCGGGGATCTGCACGACGTTCCACACCGAGAGCAGCACCGCGGCGCGAGCCGTCGAGAACCCCTGCGCCTCGTAGAACGGGGCCAGCCAGGTCAGCCACCCGTAGAACTGCACCGACGACATCGCCTGGAACAGCACCGCGAGCCGGGCGAAGCGGTTGCGCCACGGCAGCCGCACCGGCGCCGCCGCGGGGATGTCGTGCAGGCGCCGGGTGGCCGGCCACCACACGACGAGGGCGAGCACGGCCGGCACCGTCCACGCCGCCAGCGCCCACCACCACCCGCCGAGCGCGTCCTGCAGGGGCAGCGCGGTCAGCGAGGCGACCGTCGCCCCGCCCATCATCGACACGGTGTAGAGGCCGGTGGCGGCGCCGGCCCGCTCGGGCAGGTGGTCGCGGACGACGCCGGTGATCGCCACCCCGACGACGCCGATGCCGAGCCCGATCGCGAGGCTGCCGGCGACGAGGGTCACGGCGGCCGGCACCCCGTGGATCGCCGAGCCGAGCGCGATCGCGGCGATGCCCAGGGCTGCGGCCTGCTCGCGGCCCACACGCCGCGCGAGGATCGGCGCGGCGAAGGAGCCGGCGCCCATCATCAGGATCGTCGCGGCCTGCACGAGCCCCGCGAACCCGGCGGAGAGCCCGAGGTCGGCGCGGATCGTCTCCAGCAGCGGCGGGTAGGCCGAGAGCGCGGCCCGCAGGTTGACGCCCAGCGCCAGGACGGCGAGGAGGACGACGACCGGGCGGACGGCGGGTCGGGTCCCGGTTTCGGTCACTACGGGATCACCCCGCCAGGCGCTCCGCGGCCGCGGCGATGCGCTCGTCGGAGGCGGTCAGGGCCACACGGACGTGCGCCCCGCCGGCCGGGCCGTAGAACTCGCCGGGGGCGACGAGGATGCCGCGGCCGGCGAGGCGGTCGACGGTGGCGCGGCAGGGCTCGTCGGCGGTGGCCCACAGGTACAGGCCGGCCCGGGAGTGCTCGACGCGCAGGCCGGCGGCCTCGAGCGCGGGGCGCAGGACGTCGCGGCGGGCGTCGTAGCGCGCGCGGGTCGCGGCGACGTGCTCGTCGTCGCGCAGCGCGACCGTCATCGCCTCCTGGACGGGCCGCGGCACGATCATCCCGGCGTGCTTGCGCACCTGGAGCAGGCCGGCCACGAGGCGGGGGTCGCCGAGCACGAGCCCGGCGCGGTAGCCGGCGAGGTTCGACGTCTTCGACAGCGAGTGGACCGCGAGCAGGCCCTCGACGCTGCCGCCGTGCACGACCGGGTCCAGCACGGACGTCGTGACGACGCCGCGCCCGGGCAGGGCGAGGTAGCACTCGTCGGACGCCACCACCGCGCCGAGCGCCCGGGCCTCCTCGACGCGCGCGGCCAGCGCGCCGGCGTCGAGGACGCGGCCCGTGGGGTTCGACGGCGAGTTCAGCCACACCAGCCGCGTGCCGCCGGGCAGCGGCTCGCCGTCACCGACCCGTGCCGGCTCCGCGCCCGCGAGCTGCGCGCCCACCTCGTAGGTGGGGTACGCGAGGTCCGGGAAGGCGACCACGTCGCCGGGGCCGAGGCCGAGCAGCGTCGGCAGCCAGGCCACCAGCTCCTTGGAGCCGATCGTGGGCAGCACCGCGTCCGGGTCCAGGCCCTCGCCGTCGGTGCGCCCGGCGCCATGGCGGCGCGCCAGCGCGTCGACGGCCGCCTCCCGTAGCGCCGGGGTGCCCCAGGTCTGCGGGTAGCCCGGGGAGTCCCAGGCGGCGCCCAGGGCCTCCCCGATCGCCGTCGGCACCGGGTCGACCGGCGTCCCGACCGACAGGTCCACGACGCCGTCCGGGTGACTGCGCGCGACGGCCGCCGCAGCGGTCAGGCTGTCCCACGGGAAGTCCGGCAGCGCGGGGAAACGCACCCCCACGCCGACGGACCCCCTCGAGGTCGAGGTCACTCCCCCTGCGGCGGGAGCGCGGGCACGGGGCCCGCGTCACGGTCGACCTTGCCGACCTTGGAGGCACCGCCCGGCGACCCCAGCTCGTCGAAGAAGTCGACGTTCGCCTGGGTGTAGACCGACCACTGGTCGGGGACGTCGTCCTCGTAGTAGATGGCCTCGACGGGGCAGACCGGTTCGCACGCCCCGCAGTCGACGCACTCGTCGGGGTGGATGTACATCATCCGGCCCCCTTCGTAGATGCAGTCGACAGGGCATTCCTCGATGCAACCCTTGTCGAGCACGTCGACACACGGTTCTGCGATCACGTACGTCACGTCTGCTCCTGCTCCTCACTCGCGTCGTCCGGCGTACCCCGGCCCGCACATGGTGGTGTCATGCGGAGCCCACGGGGGACGCCTGCGGCGAGTATTCCGGTCGCCGCCGCCTCACGCCCGTGCGGGGAGGGTCCGATTGGTCCTCCGGGCCGTGTCGGCCGCCACACCCCCCACCGTCCCCGCGTCGCGCGGCGTTGTCCACCGTCACCGTCGTCCCTGCTCACGGGCGACCCAGCGCGCCGCGGCGCGGGCCGCGCGCTTGAGCCCCGAACGCTCGCTGCGGTAGCTCCCCACGGCACCGACGACGGGCACGTTGGCCAGCGCCCGCCAGGCCCGGTTGCCCTTCGGGCGCCGGTCGAGCTCGGACTGCAGGCCCCACAGCGTGCTCCCCATCCGCCACACCGCCCGGGCCAGGGCCGAGAGCCGGCCCCGCTCCTCCTTCTCCTGCCCCACCGTGCCGCTGAGCTCGCCGGCCTCGCGCTCGACGTCGGCGGCGTGGGGGTCGCCGTGACGGGACGGGTCGACGTCGCGCCCGAACAGCACCGACGCCAGCAGCCGCACCTGCTCGTCGCGGCCGTTGAGCCCGTGCTCGCCGGCGATCGCGCAGATCACGAGGCCCTGCGCGGCGAGGCCGAGGATGTCCGACACCGGCAGCCGGCGGGCCAGCGCGCCCCCGATCCCGGGGATCGACGCGACGACGGAGGTGAAGCGCCCCACCCGCGACACCCACCAGTCGTCGCGCTCCTCGGGGCTCATCGTCTGCCAGCGCGGGGTGCCGGGGAGCTTGGAGGTGGCCAGGCGGTCGAGCGCCCGGGCCCGCCCGGTGCGCGCGACCTCGGCAGCCTTCCCCCGACGGCTGGTCGGCGCCTCCTCGGGGGCCCGACCGCCGCTCTCCTGCAGTTCGAGGGCGCGGCGGCGGGCGAGGCGTCCGAGCCGGAACGGGTCGGCGTCACGCAGGCCCCGCAGGACGGGGCCGGTGGCGGCCACGAAGGGGCGCAGGACGCGGACGACGTGGTCGTCCGGGATGGCGGGCATGGCCGCTCGGTTCCCGACCGTCGCGCCGCTCAACCGTCCCCGGTGTCCTGTCTCACGGGTCCGGGGATGGGCGGGAGGGGGTCGTACCGGCCCGGACGGCGCATCCCGACGACCAGCGCGGGCAGGACGCCGGCGGCGAGGAGCAGGACCGCGCGCCAGTCCGGCGGGAGCACACCCGCCCCCGCGGGGCTCCACAGCCCCGCGCCGACGATCGTGAGCGTCCACGTCGCCAGCGGGGCGAACAGGGCCGTCGACCGGGGCATCACGGCGTCGGCGGCGAGCACGAGCAGCGGCGTCGTCACGGCCGCGACCAGCGCGGACAGCGGGAGCGGGATCCCCGTGGCCTCGGTGCGCACCGTCAGCCACGCCATCTCGGTCCAGGCCAGCAGGATCGCGTCGACGGCGAGGATCACCACCACGACCACGGCGAGGACCGGGCGGCGCCCGGGCCGGCGGGTGGTGGAGCGAGGGACGCCCTCGCTGCTCCCTGCGCGGTCGGGGACGCCCTCGCTGCTCTCGTCGGACGCGGTCACCGAGGCGGGAGCAGGGCGTCGAGGCCGCCCGCCGGACCCCGGAGGTGCACGAAGCACTCGGTGGGCAGCACGGGCTGGGCGAGGTCGTTGGACAGCGCGTAGGCCGGCGGCTCGCGGCCGTCGTCGTGGACCGCGATCTGGGTGGCGTGGGCGCGCAGGGCGGCGAGCTTGGCCACGCGCGCGCCGCCCAGCGCGATCCGCGAGGTGATCGTCGCGTCCGGCACCGTCGGCAGGTCCCCCACCGGCGGCACGGGCAGCGGCAGCCACGCCCGCCGGCGCAGGGCGGCGAGGCCGGCGTCGACCTCGTCGTGCGCCGCCGCGGTCGCCTCCACCGAGATCCGCGCGGCCTCCGGGTCGACCGCCGCGACCGCCGCCGTCGTCACCTCGTGGGCGCGGACGTGGTCGGGGTGGCCGTAGCCGCCGCCCTCGTCGTAGGTGATCACCACGGTGGGGTCGACCTCGCGCAGGACCGCGACCAGCGCCTCGACCTGCGCCCCGAACGCCCCGGGGGCGGCGAAGGCGCCGTCGCCGATCGTGGCCGGCGCGGCGGCGCGGATGCCCGCGCCGGCGAGCACCATGCCCGAGTCGTGCCACGGTCCGACCCCGGTCCCGTCGCCGCCGAGCCAGCGGTGGTCGGTGACGCCCAGCGCCGCGCAGGCCCGGGCGAGCTCGCCCTCGCGGTACTCGCCGAGCGCGTCGCCCGTGAGGTGGCGGAGTCCGGGCGGGATCACCTCACCGAGCTCGCCGCGGTTGCAGGTCACGAGGGTCACCTGCACCCCGGCGGCGGTCGCCAGCGCCATCAGCCCGCCGCAGGTGATCGTCTCGTCGTCCGGGTGGGCATGGACGAGCAGCAGGCTCACGCCCGGCACGCTAGGCCGTCCGGGCGTGCGCGTCCGCGCCGGGTGGGACGAGACTGGTGCCGTGACGGACCTGACCTGGTCGGTGTCGTGGGAGACCGAGCTGGACGACGCGGCGCACGGGGCGCTGGCCGCGCTCCTGGGACGCGCCTACGCCGCCCAGTCCGTCCGGTTCGACGACGGCCGGAGCTGGGCGGGCGCCCGCCCCGAGCTGCGGGTGGTCGTGCGCGCCGGTGAGACCCCCGTGGCCCACGCGGGGATCATCCGGCGGTTCCTGCGGGCCCTCCCCGACGGGCCCGACGTCCTCGTCGGCGACGTGGGCCTCGTCGCGGTGGACCCCGACCGGCACGGCAGCGGTCTCGGTCGCGCCCTGATGGCGCAGGTGGCGGCGACCCTCGTCGACCTCGACGTCCCCTTCGGCTTCGTGTCGTGCGGTCACGCCGTCGAGGGCTTCTACCGCGCCGCGGGCTGGACGCGGCTGCCCGACGTGAGCGTGCACCTCATCGACACCCACCACCGCACCCGCGTCGACCCCGGCCCGGCGATGATCCACGCCGCGGGCCGGCCGCTGTCGGCGTGGCCGGCCGCGCGGGTGTTCGCCCGCGACGGGCAGCTCGTCTGACCGGACGAGCGCGCGGGTGATCGACGGAGCGATACGGACACCGGGTGTCTGCGACGGCACTCCGCTGACATGAACCGGGCTACTCCGTCCGGACCAGGTGCGGGGGTTCGGCGAAGTGGCACGCCGCGGGGTGGTCGGTGGACGCCCGGACCTCGAGCGCCGGGGGCTCCTCGGCGCACACGGGCTGGGCCTTCGGGCAGCGCGTGCGGAACCGGCAGCCCGAGGGCGGGTCCGCCGGGCTGCGGCCAGAGGGAAGGGGAGCATCGCCCGTGAGCCGGATCGCCTCGCGGCGCCCGCGCAGCGAGGGGTCGGGCACCGGCACCGAGGACAGCAGCGCCTGCGTGTACGGGTGGCTCGCGCGCCGGTAGATCTCCTCGGCGCTCCCGGTCTCCACGATCGAGCCCAGGTACATCACCGCGACGCGGTCGCAGAGGTGGCGCACGACGCCGAGGTCGTGGGCGATGAACAGGTACGCCAGCCCGAACTCGCGCTGCAGGTCACCGAGCAGGTTGAGCACCTGGGCCTGGATCGACACGTCGAGCGCCGACACGGGCTCGTCGCACACGATCACCTTGGGCCGCAGGGCCAGCGCCCGCGCGATCCCGATGCGCTGGCGCTGCCCGCCCGAGAACTGGTGCGGGTAGCGCCGGATGTGCTCGGGGTTGAGCCCGACCACCTCGAGCAGCTCCTGCACCCGTCGCCGGCGGTCGCCCTTCGGCGCCACCTCGGGGTGGATGTCGAAGGGTTCGCCGAGGATGTCGCCGACGGTCTTGCGCGGGTTCAGCGACGTGTACGGGTCCTGCAGGACGATCTGCATGTCGCGCCGCCAGGCCGTCAGCGCCGCGCCCTTCTTGGCGAAGAGGTCCTCGCCCTCGAAGGTCGCGGTGCCTCCCGTCGGCGGGATCAGGCGCATCAGGACCTGGGCGAGCGTCGACTTCCCGCAGCCGGACTCGCCCACCACCCCGAGCGTCTCGCCGGGATGGAGGTCCAGCGAGACCCCGTCGACGGCTCGGACGTGCCCGATCGTCCGACGGAACAGCACGCCGCGAGTGATCGGGAAGTGCTTGACCAGGTCGCGCACCGACAGGATGGGCTCGCTCACCCCGACACCACCTCGTGCGTCGTCGGACGGTCGGTCCCCTCGGCGACGAAGCGCTCGGCGAAGTGGCACGCCGCCTGGTGCCCGTCACCCAGCTCCCGCAACGGGGGGACGTCGTCGACGCACACGTCCTGCGCGTACGCGCAGCGCGGGTGGAACGGGCATCCGTTCGGGATCGCCGCGAGGCTCGGCGGCAGGCCGGGGATCGGTCGCAGCGGGGCGCCGGCTGCGTGGCCCGGGTCGTCGACCCGCGGCACCGAGTCCATCAGCCCGCGCGTGTACGGGTGCCCGGGCCGGGCGTAGAGCGTCTCCGCGTCGGTGTGCTCGACGATCCGCCCGGCGTACATCACCGCGATCCGGTCGGCGACCTCCGCCACCACCCCGAGGTCGTGGGTGATGAGGACGAGCCCCATGCCCCGCTCGCGGCGCAGCTCGTCGAGCAGGTCCATGATCTGCGCCTGCACCGTGACGTCGAGCGCGGTGGTGGGCTCGTCGGCGATGAGCAGCTCGGGGTCCAGCGCCAGCGACATCGCGATCATCGCGCGCTGGCGCATCCCGCCGGAGAACTGGTGCGGGTACTCCTTCACGCGCTGCTTCGCGTTGGGGATGCGGACCTGGTCGAGCATCTCCACCGCCCGCGCCGTCGCGTCCTTGCGCGACATCCCCCGGCGGAAGCGGAACTGCTCGGCGATCTGGAAGCCCACGGTGTAGACCGGGTTCAGGGCCGACAGCGCGTCCTGGAAGATCATCGCCATCGACTCGCCGCGCAGCAGCCGCCGGCGTTCCGGGTCGGCGCCGAGCAGCTCCTCGCCGCGGAAGCGCACCGATCCGCCGATGATCCGGCCGGGCGGGGCGTCGAGGATGCCCATGACCGTCTGCGCGGTCACGCTCTTGCCCGACCCCGACTCGCCCAGCACGGCCAGGGTCTCGCCCTCGTCGACGTGGTAGCCCACGCCGTTGAGCACCGACGCCGTCTCCGGCCCGCGGCCGAACTCGACCCTCAGGTCCTCGACCTCCAGCAGAGCAGCCATGCCTCATCGTCCCCGGGGGTCGAGGGCGTCGCGCACGGCGTCGCCCATCATCACGAAGGCCAGGACCGTGACGACGAGGAAGCCGGCCGGGAAGAACAGCGCCCACGGGATGTCCTGCACCCGGTCCTTCGCCTCGGCGATCATCACGCCCCAGGAGACGACGGGGTCGCGCAGGCCGATGCCGAGGAACGACAGCGTCGCCTCGGCGCCGATGAAGACGCCGAACTGGATCGCGCCGTAGACGAGCACCGGCGCGAGGGTGTTGGGCAGGATGTGCCGCAGCACGATCCGGAACGGGCCCGCGCCGAGGGCCCGGGCCGCCTTGACGTAGTCCTGCTGGGCGGTCTCGATGGCGGCCGCCCGCATGATCCGCATGGCCACCGGCCAGGTCAGCACCACGATCGTCAGCACCACCTGGAACACCAGCTCCTGGGCGCCCACGATCTCCCCCGGCTCGTTGAGCGAGGTGAGGATGACGATGCCGCCGAGGACGAACGGCAGGCCGGCGAAGACCTCCCCGATCCGCGAGAGCAGCGAGTCCGCCCAGCCCTGCGAATAACCGGCGAGCAGCCCGGCCAGCGACCCGATGACCATCGTGCCGAGGGTGGCGAGGAAGCCGACGGCGAGCGAGGGCGCCGCCCCGTAGATGGTCCGCGCGTAGACGTCGCGGCCCTGCAGGTCGTAGCCGAAGATCGCGCCGTCGCCGGGCGGCTGCCGCGAGCGGGAGAGCTCGCCGACCGTCGGGTCCACCGAGGTGAACAGCGACGGCGCCAGCGCCATCAGCAGCAGCACGAGGATGAGCGCGGCCGCGATCCAGAACCGGGGCCGGCGCCGGAGGTCGGCCCACCCGTCGACCCAGAGCCCGCGGGTCTGCTCGACGGCCGGGCTCTCGTCCCTCGCCGTGTCCGGCGGCGTCGCGAGCTCACTCATAGCGGATCCTCGGGTCGAGCACGGCGTAGAGCAGGTCCACGACGAGGTTGGCGACGAGGTAGACGATCACGAGCAGGGCGACGACGCCGACCACCGTGGCGATGTCCTGCTGCTGCAGGCCCCGGTAGATCAGCCCGCCGATCCCGCGGATGTTGAACACGCCCTCGGTGACGATCGCGCCGCCCATGAGGGCGCCGATGTCGGTCCCGAGGAACGTGACGACGGGGATGAGCGAGTTGCGCAGCATGTGCACGCCGACGACGCGGCGCCGCGGCAGGCCCTTCGCCACGGCGGTGCGCACGAAGTCGGCGCGGGTGTTCTCGATGAGGCTGGTGCGCGTCAGCCGCGCGACGTAGGCCATCGACAGGCTCGCGAGCACGAAGCCCGGGACGATCAGCTCCGCGAACGAGGGGTTCGCCGGGACCGACGTGCGGATGATCCCGAGGTCCACACCGAGCACCTGGCGCAGCACCAGGCCGGTGACGAACACCGGCAGGGCGATGAGGAAGAGCGTCGAGACCAGGACGAGCGTGTCGGCGAACCCGCGTCCCCGCAGGCCGGCCACGACGCCGGCGATGATCCCGATGACCGCCTCGATCACGAGCGCGACGATCGCGAGCTTGATCGTGATCGGGTACGCGTCGGCGATCAGCGTCGAGACCTCGGTGCCGGAGAACGTCTGGCCGAAGTCGCCGGTGAGCACGGCGCCGAGGTACTTGAGGTACTGGACGATCAGCGGGTCGTCGAGGTTGTAGCGCTCGGTCAGCGCGGCCCGGAAGGCGGGCGAGCACTCGCGCTGCCCGCACTTGCCCGCGAACGGGTCCTCACGCAGGCCCCAGACGAGCCAGTAGACGAGGAACGTGGTCCCCAGGAAGACGGGGATCAGCTGCAGCAGCCGCCGCAGCGTGTAGCGGCCCACGGTGGGTCTCCTCCGGTCGGTCCGACCCGCCGCGCGGGACCCGGGTGGACCCGGATCCCGCGCGGGCGGTGGTGGTGGTCGGTGACGGGATCAGCCCTGGGGGTTGAGCCGGAACGACGTCGTGACGAGCCGGTCGAGCGGGTTGCGGTCGCCCGAGGCCAGCCGCGCCGAGTCCCCGTAGATGATCTGCCGGGTGAACAGCGGGATCGACGGCATGTCCGCGAGGATCAGCCGCTCGGCCTCCTGGTAGCCCGCCTCGGCGGCCTGCTCGGTGGGGGCCTGGTCGGCCCGGTCGAGCGCCGCGTCCACCGCCGGGTTGGAGTACTTGTAGTCGTTCGACGACGCGTCGGTGCGGTAGAGCTGCGTCAGGAACGTCTCCAGGTTCGGGTAGTCGCCGATCCACGCCGCCCGGAACAGCCCGGTGAACTGGAACGCGTTGGCCTGCTGGCGGACCTCGGAGAACGACGGCAGCGGCGTGTACTGGGCGTCGACCCCGAGGTTCTGGCGCAGCTGGTTCGTGACCGCCTGCATCCAGTCGGCGTGGCCGCCGTCCGCGTTCGCCGTGAGCGTCAGCGGCCCCGCGAAGCCGCCGGCCCGGGCGAGCAGCTCACGGGCCCGCTGCGGGTCGAACTGACAGTTCGCGCCGCACTGGTTGGGCAGGTAGCCCTGCGCGGCCGACGTCGCGAGCCCGTCGGCCGGCTTGTAGGTGCCGCCGAAGATCTGGTCGACGATGGCCTGGCGGTCGATCGCCATCGACATGGCCTGGCGCACCAGCGGGTTCTGGAACCGCGGGTCGTAGAGCGGGAAGCCCAGCGCCGTGGTCTGCAGGCCGTCCTTGGCGTGCGCACCCGCCCCGAGCTCCTGGCGCCAGCGGCCACCCGTGAGCGCCGCGGGCGGGATCGCCTTGACGTGGTCGAGGTTGCCGGACACGACGTCGTCGTAGGCGGTCTGGATGTCGGCGTACACGCGGAACTCCAGGCGCGGGACCTGGGGCTTGTCGGTACCGGCGTACTGGTCGTTGCGCACCAGGGTGAGGCTCTGGTTCGGCGTCCGGGACTCGAACCTGAACTCGCCGTTGCCCACCGGCGCGGCCTCGAAGCCCGCGCGGTCGGTGAAGAACTTCTGCGGCAGCGGGTAGTAGGCCGAGTAGCCCAGCGTCGTCGGGAAGATGACGAACGGCGCCTTGAGCGTGACCTCGAAGGTCTGCGGGTCGACCACCCGCAGCCCGCGCATGGTGGGCGCGGTCGGCTGCTCGGTCGAGACCTCGTCGTACCCGTCGATCTTCTCCATGAACGACTGGGCCTGGGCGGCGTTGGGGCCCGCGGCGACCCAGTTCCACGCGTCGACGTAGTTCTGCGCGGTCACCGGGGTGCCGTCGTGGAAGGTCCAGCCCGGCTTGAGGCGGATGGTCCACACCCGGTTGTCCGCCGACGTGATCGACTCCGCGGCCTCCATCGAGGGCGCGGCGGTGTCGACGTCGTACTTCACGAGGCCGGCGAACAGCGCGTCGAGGGCGTCGCCGCCGTTCTGCTCGGTGTTGTTGCCGGGGATCAGGGCGTTCTCAGGCTCACCCCAGTCGAGGGTGACGGTCTGGGCGGACTGGTCGTCCCCTCCCCCGCCGCACGCCGTCGCGACCAGGGCCACGGCGAGAGCAGCGGCCACGGCAGTGGCCAGGCGGCGCAACGGCAACGTCTACCTCCTCGAGTATCCCGACTCCGGTTCCCTGCCGTTCCTTGCGCGGCGCGACCGAGCAATCACCGCGCGTGACACGACTGCGGGGAACCTAGGGAATTCCGTTGAGAGCGGCAAGACAGGCACGTCACGTGGTCGTGAGGTGGCCGGTCAGTTGATGCCGTCGTCCCCGCGCTGGGTCGGCGGCGGCGGCGTCCAGCGGTCGGCCCCGGCGAAGGGGCTCTCCGGCAGCGGACCGATCACGACGTCGGTGCGCTCGGTCGGGCCCACGAGCACAGAGGCGGCCTGGAAGAGCGGGATCGCCGGCAGGGCCGTCCACAGCGTCGGCTCGGCGAGCGCGAGCGCGGTGTCCTCGGAGACGGCGCCGGCCGACGCGGCGTCGAGCAGCGACTGCAGCGCCGGGTCGCAGTAGCCGGTGGGCGTGAGCGCCTCCGAGGCCTGCGGCTCGGAGAGCTCCTCGATCGCGTCCGGATCGGCCTCCGCACTCTCCGTCGGTGCGGCCGGGGCGTCCGTGGACGTCGGCGCCGCGCCCGTCGCCGACGCCGGCGGGGCGACGCTCGTGGGCGCGGACGTGCTCGTCGGCGCGGCGGGCGTGCTCGGGGCGGCGGCGGTCGCGCCCGGGAGCCTCGGCGCGTCCTCGTTGGCGGCGAGGTCGACGGCCGGGTCGGTGACGGTGCGGCCTGAGGTCACCGGCGCCCGTCCGCCCGGGCAGCCGATCACCGACGCCAGGTCGGTGATGGGGTCCGTGCCCACCGGGAGCGCGACGACGGCGATGTCGGCGACCGCGAGGTCCGACGGCGAGTCGGGGGTCGGCGGGACGGTCGTGGTGGTGGAGCTGGTGGCGCCGGCCGTCGGGCCCTGGACGGGCGTCTGGGCGGGCGTCTGCCGGGGCGGGCCCGCGGTCGTCGGGGTCGGCGCGGGGGTCGGCACCACGGCCGTCGTCGTCGACGCCGGACCCCGGCCGGGCTGGAAGGGCGTCGAGCCGCCGTCGGCCACGACCACCGACGCGATGCCCGCGGCGCGCAGCTGGGTCCCGAGGGTCGAGACCAGACGGCCGAACGGCGCCACCTGGGGCGGCGCGGCGAGGCGCAGGACCAGCGGCTGCCCGGCCCGGCTCCACCGGCCGTCCTCGCCGCGGGTGTAGCCGGCCTCGGTCAGCAGGCGCGCCGACGCGCCGAGGTCCCGCTGCGCGGCGGGCGAGTCGGCGGGCAGCGTCGACCGGTAGCCGGCCTGCGAGGGCGCGCGGGCGAAGGCGTCGGCGGGCAGGTCCTCCGACGGCCCGCCGTCGGCGCCGACCTCGCGCAGCGCCGACCGGTCGATCGCCGACGCCACCGCCTGCCGGACCCGGAGGTCGGCGAGGGGGCCGTCGTCGCTGCGCAGGGCGAGCTGGACGACGGCGGGCTCGGGCAGGGCGCGCACCGTCAGCCCGGGGCCGGCCGTGGCGAGCGCGGCGAGGTCGTCGCCGGTGGCGCGGAACTGCGTGGCCTGGACGTCGCCGGAGCGCACCCGGTCGATGAGCGACGTCGCCTCGGCGGCCTGGAAGACGATCTCGTCGGGCACCGAGGGCGTGCCCCAGTAGCGGTCGTTGCGGGCGAGCGTGACCTGGCCGCGGACGCGGTCGACGACGCGCACCGTGAACGGCCCGGCGGACACCGGGATGCTGTCGGTCAGCCCGCCGCCCCACGAGCCGGGCGCGTCCTTGAGCAGGTGCGCCGGCAGCAGGTGGTCGAACAGGGTCTGCCAGGCCGGGAAGGGGCGGTCGAACACGACGTCGACGGCCTTGCCGCCCGCGCGCGACCGGACGTCGCTGATCGCCCGGTAGCCGGCCGCGCCGACCACGCCGGGCTGGCTGCGCATCTGCTGCCACAGGTAGACGAAGTCCTCGGCGGCCACCGGGGCGTTGTCCGACCAGGTCGCCGCCGCGGCGATCTCGTAGGACACGGTGTAGGGCTCGGTGTCGGTGACGCGCGCCGACGTCACCACCGTGGTGTCGAGACGCGGCTCGCCGTCGGGGCCGGGACGGAACGCCGAGGGCAGCACCAACGGGGCCAGCGCGCGGGCGATGGGCGTGTCGTCGGCGACGCGGTGCGGGTTGAAACCGATGCCGAGGTCGTCGACACCGATGCGCAGCTCCGTCGGGTCGGGCTCGAGCTGCGGGGTCGGCGCGGGGGCCGGGACGGGTACCTGGCCGACGACCGGCGGCGGCGCACCCGAACAGGCGGCCACCAGCAGGGCGAGAGCGAGCACGAGAGCGGGGAGGACTCCGACGGCACGTCGGGGACCGCTCACGCCTTCGTCCGGCCCTTCGTCCTCGGGGAGATCGCCTGGTCGTTCGCCGGTCAGCCTGACCTCGCGGGACCAGTCGTACCGGGATCGCCATCGTGACACGGTGGCCGTCGGCCCAGGTCGACGGGTCTGGCCCGGGGCCGGGACCAGAGGTTAGCCTTCCCTCATGGGCAAGGGCGCGAAGAAGGGCCGACACCGGGCGGAGTGCCCCACCTGCGGGTCCGCCCTGGCGGGCCGCGACGCCGCCACGGCGGACGAGGCCCCCGCAGCGAAGGAGAAGGGCCCGAAGGTCCCGCTCCACCTCGCCGCCTACGCCCACGCCGCCCCGCTCACCGGGGCGAAGAAGATCAAGAAGCAGTGCTGCCGGTCGTCGCCCCGCTGCAAGGGCTGCCCGGTACTGCTGATGCGCGCGGCGCGGCTCCAGGAGTCCGGCGTGACGGGCAAGGACCTCAAGAAGGCGCTGAAGAAGGCGCGCGCGGCCTAGCGCGCGCCCCCGTCGAGGAACGCCGCGAGCGCGGGCAGCACGGCCCGGTCGGCGTCCAGCCAGTCGAGGTCGTCGAGGTCGTCCGGCCCCACCCAGCGCAGGGCGTCGTGCTCGAGCGCCGTCGGCTCCCCGTCGGCGCGGCACGCCCGGATGCGCAGCACCCGGCCCTCGGAGAGCGTCACCTCGGGACCGACGCGGTCCCCCACCGCGACGTCGGCGAGGGCGAGCTCCTCGCGCAGCTCGCGGGCGAGCGCGGCCGCCTCGTCCTCGCCGGACTCCACGGCTCCCCCGGGCAGCTCCCACCGTCCGGCCGCGGAGGCGGGCCGGGTGCGACGGGCCGCCAGCACCCGGCCGTCGCGGACGAGGGCGGCTCCGACGACGATGCGCACGACGGTCAGTCTCCCCGCCCCGTCTCTGGGAGGATGCGCGCATGGCTGAACTCCTGAGTGAGGACGCGATCGCCCGGGCCCTGGAGGAACTGCCGGGCTGGCAGCGCGAGGACGACGCCACCATCGCGCGCTTCGCCAAGCTGCCGAGCTTCCCCGATGCCATCGCGGCCATCGACGCCGTCGCCGAGCTGGCCGAGTCGGCGAACCACCACCCGGACATGGACATCCGCTACAACAGCCTGAAGTTCAAGCTGTCGACGCACTCCGAGGGCGGCCTGACGGCCAAGGACACCGACCTCGCCGCGAAGATCTCCGCAGAGCTCTCCTCCCGCGGCGCGGAGTGATCCCCGCCTGAGCGCCGACACCCCGGCGGGCCTCCGGTCCGCCCCCTTCGTCGCGCTCCTCGCCGCGACCGTCCTCGCCTTCGGCGGCTACGCGCTGCTGCTCCCCGTGGTGCCGGTGCACGCGGCCGCGGGTGGCGCGACGCCCGGTGCCGCCGGCGCCACCACCGGCGTGTTCATGGCGGCCACCGTCGCCGCCCAGCTCACCGTCCCGGCCGTCCTGCGTCGTGTGGGCCCGCGCGCGGCGATGATCGCGGGGGTGCTCGCGATGGGCGCGCCTGCGGTCCTGCTCGCCGCCACCGCGTCGCTGACCGTGCTGTTCGCGGTGGCCGTGGTGCGTGGGCTCGGGTTCGGGCTCGTCACCGTCACCGGTGCCGCCCTCGTGGCCGACCTCGCCCCGCCCGCCCGGCGGGGACGGGCGATGGGCCTCTACGGGGTCGCCCTCGGCCTGCCCCAGCTCGTCCTGCTCAGCGGCGGTGTGTGGGCCTACGAGGTGCTCGGCGGGGCGGCGGTGCTGCTCGCAGGGGCGGCCCTGCCGCTCCTGGCCTCCCTCGCCTGCGGACGCCTGCCGACCCGCGTCGTCGCCTCCCCCGGCGACGTCGCGGGCGGGCGGACGTTCCCGGTCACGGCCGCGCTGGGCCCCTGGACGGCGATGGTGGTGTCCGCCGCTGCGGCCGGTGGCGTGATCACCCTGCTACCCCTGTGGACCCCCGGGACGGGGTCGGCGGCCGGCCTCGCCGGGGGCACGACCACCGCCGCGATCGCCCTCGCCGTCCTCACGACGGGCCAGCTCGCGGGCCGCGGGCTCGCCGGCGAGCTCGCCGACCGGCGCACCCGAGCGCCGGCGGTCGCCGTCGGGCTGGTCACCGGCGCGGGCCTCGTGACCGTCGCCGCCGGGGCCGGCGTGATCGCCCTGGGCGGGGAGGGTTCCGGTCTCGTGGTGCTCCTCGGCGCCGCACTCGTGGGCCTCGGGTTCGGCGCGGTCCAGAGCGACACCCTGCTCGCGCTCTTCGCCCGCGCCGGCCCGTCCCGCTCGGGTGCCGCCAGCACGTGGTGGAACACCGGCTACGACGCGGGCACCGGCCTCGGGGCCGCGGCGCTGGCCGCGGTGCTCGGTGCCGCGGGCGCGCCCACCGCGTTCGTCGTCGCCGCGGTCGCCTGCGTCCTCGTGCTCCCGGTCCCGCTCGCCGCGGTGCTCGGGCGTCGGTCGGGCTGACGGCCGGCCGACCGCTCATCAGCTTCTCGGGACGCTTCGATTTCCGAAGTATCAGCGGTGGGACGACACCAGGTCCACGTCGCCCGTCCGGACGCCGACGACGTCGCTCGGTCCACGGTCGGGGGCTGTGCGGGTGACGTGCTGGCGCGATCGGGGGAGAACCTGTCATCGGCTGTCACGAGGCGGGCACCGCCCGCGATGTCCGCCGTGTCCGGCACGGGTCGGGCGCGGGTGACGGAGGCCGACGTGGTGAAGAAGGTGCTGTTCGCGGCCCTGCTCGGTGCGGTCGTGATGATGGGGTCGGCGCAGGCCGGCTACCTCACCTCCGCCACCCTGCCGGACCGCGTGGCGCCGGGCGCCGCGCGCGCGCCGGAGCTGTCGGGCGCCGTCACGCCCGTGCCGCCGCCCGGTGCCGCTCCCGGGTCTCCGCTGCCCGTGGCGCCCGCAGGGCCCGCAGGGCCCGCCGGGCCCGCGGGTCCGATCGGGGCGGGCGGGCCCGGTGCGGTCGGTCCCGTCGGCGCGACGGGCGGCGGCGCCGGGGAGGCGGCGACGCCACCCCGGACGGGCCGCTCGGCGGCGGCCGACAGCAGCCCGGAGTCCGGTGCGTCCGCCCGATCCGGCTCCTCGGGCGGCTTCGGGTCGTCGGACGAGCGCGGAGCCCCGGCCGGCGGGTCCGGCTCGTCGAACGGCTCGCCCGGCGGGTCGTCCGGGGGCCCGTCGAACGGCTCGTCCGGCGGGCAGGGGAGGGACCCGGGCGGCGTCCGCGTCCAGGTGTGCCTCGAGCGCGTGCTCGGGAAGTGCGTCCGCGTCGGCCTCGGCTGACCCCCGGTCGAGGCGACTCGACCTCAGCCCGCGGCGACCTTCTCGGGCGCCCCGCCGGTCACGGCCGCGCGCTCGGCCTGGGCCACCGCGGCGATGGTGTCGTCGAGCAGCGCCACGAGCAGGCGGTCACGGGCGGCGGCGTCGAGATCGGCCACGCGGGCCGCGACGAGCAGGTGGGCGCAGGCGTGGTTGACCGGCCCCACGTGCAGCAACGTCGCCAGACGTCCGCCGTGCCCGCTCTCGCCCCGGCCCGGGCGTCCCGGCCCGGCCGCCGCGCGCCGCTCGAGGCGACGCTGCAGACGGGGGAAGAACCGGTTGGCGGGGTCGATCGCGAGGCCGGCGCGCGCGATCGTCGCGAGCACGATCGGGCGGACCTCGACGCCGGAGTCGCGCCCGAGACCGATGAGCGTCACGGCCCGGGTCGCGAGCTGCTGACGGGCGTCGGAGGAGACGGCGTCGTTGACCTGCCACGCGACGGCGGCGAGCGCCGGGTGCGTACAACGTGGCCGGTCGGTGAAGCGTTCACCGGCGAGGACGGAGACGTACTCCATCAGACAACTGCCGGCCTCCGCGTCGCGGTGAGCACCGGCATCGAGGACAGGCATGCCCTCCGGAGGGCGTGTGGACGTCATGGGAAGCTCCCTTCCCCGGCCCCGGGCCCTCGCGCCCGGTCGGATGCTCCACCGTAGACCGAATCCGGGCCCAGGACAGGGGGTCCGGACGAGGGAATCGAGATCGGGTCACCCGCGCGGGCGGTGACTCAGCGCTCGGAGCCGATGACCGTGGTCGCCGTGAGCGCCGCCAGCACCGCACCGACGGTGGGCGAGATCAGCCGGCGGATGTCCTGGGCGACGCCGAGCGTGACGTGCCGGCCGTCGGAGATCGCCCGGGCGCGACGGGCGGCGAGGGTCAGGTCGGCGGGGCTGAGCTCCCGGACGCGGCGTCCGTGGTGGAGCAGCACGATGAGCATCGCGACCGCCTCGTCGGGCTCCTCGCCCTCCAGCGCGGCGCGGACGGCGGCGCGGTCGTGGTGCAGCGCCTCGACCTCGTGGACCCGCAGCGCGGAGCCGAACACCGGCATCGCGAGGTAGCCGAACACCCGGCGCGGCTCGCGGGCGGCCAGCCCGCGCTCGACGAGACGGTCCATGGTGCGGCGGATCATCTGGGCGCCGCGGTTGCCGGTGACCGCGTGCTGCAGGTCGGTCTTGGCGCCCCCGTGGGCGAGGAGGCTCTCGGCGACCCAGCCGAGCAGCGGATCGGTGACCTCCACCGGTCCGCGCCGGTAGGCCGTGCCCGCGTCGAGCAGGGAGGCGTCGAGCAGCAGCTCGACCATCGCGGCCGCGACGAGCAGGCCCGCGGGCTCGGTGAGGGTGGACATCGGGCGTCCTTCGTCGTCGCCGAGGATCCACGCCACCCGCTCCGGCAGCGTCAGGTCCGCGGTCCGTGACGACCACCGCTCCGAACGCACGCAGACAGCGTAGGCACCTCTGTCCCCCACCCGAGCGAGGAGTCCTCGGGCGGTGGCACACGGCGTCGAACGGTGCGGCCGCTCGGGGCATCGGGTGTCGGCCGATCGCCCGGGCGCCGGTCGCCGACGGTGAGGGCGTGATCGCCGCGCAGGATGCGGACCCCGCGTGTCGGACCCCCGGGGCACACTGCTCGCATGACCGACCCGGGCACCGCGACGCCCGTCGCCCCGCTGACGCCCGACGACTCCCCGGCGCCCGACGACTCCCCGGCGCCCGACGACTCCCCGACGCCCGACGACTCCCCGACGCCCGAGGGCGCGGGGGACGACCTCGAGCGCGCCCGCCACGGCGACGACGACGCGTTCGCCCGGCTGGTCGCGCCGCTGCGCCGGGAGCTGCACGCGCACTGCTACCGGATGCTCGGCTCGACCCACGACGCCGACGACGTCCTGCAGGACGCGCTCCTGCGGGCCTGGCGGGCGATCGGGCGCTTCGAGGGCCGCCCGGATCGGCCGAACGCCCTGCGCTCGTGGCTCTACACGGTGGCCACCAACGCCGGGCTCGACGCCGTCGCCCGGCGCGGACGCCGCGCCCTGCCGATGGACCTCGGTCCGTCGAGCGAGGCCCCGGGCGACGATCCGCCGCGCACCGAGGTGGCGTGGCTCGGCCCCTACCCCGACCACCCCGACGCCACCGTCGAGGAGCGCGAGGCCGTCGAGCTCGCGTTCGTCGCGGCGCTGCAGCACCTCCCGGGCAACCAGCGGGCCGCGCTGCTGCTCATGGAGGTCCTCGGGTTCTCGGCCGCCGAGGTCGCCACGATGATGGTGACGACGACGGCGTCGGTGAACAGCGCGGTGCAGCGGGCGCGGGCGACGCTCGCCGCCAAGGTCACCGGCCCCAGCCAGCAGCGCACCCTGCGCGCGCTCCCGGACGCCGCGCTCGCGGCCACGGTCGCCCGCTACACGTCGGCGCTGGAGGCCGGCGACGCCGACGCCCTCGTCGGCCTGCTCACCGCCGACGTCACGTGGTCGATGCCCCCGAGCGCCGCCTGGTACCGCGGCCTCGACGCGGTGTCGGCGTTCCTGCACCAGGGGCCGCTGGGCGTCGCCTGGCGCCACGTCCCGGCGTCCGCCAACGGCCAGCTCGCCGTGGGCTGCTACCTGTGGGACGCCGACGAGTCGCTGTGGCGCGGCGGGGTGCTCGACGTGCTCACGCTCGCCGAGGACGGCCGGATCGCCGAGGTCACCGCGTTCATCGGGGCCGAGCACATCGCCGCCGCCGGCCTCCCCGCCACACTGCCCGGGGACACCCCGCCCACTACAGCTCCCTGATCATGTCCTCGGTGCGCTGCTCGGCGGCGGCGAGGAAGGTCGCCATCCGCCCCAGCACTGCGTCGTCGACACCCGCGAGCTCGGCGGCGAGGCGTGTGTTGAGGGGGTCGTAGACTAGAGGCACTGCAGCTCGGTGGTCCCGACGCCGATCCGGGCGGCGACCACGCCGTGCTGGACGACGCGGTGGAGGCCTGCCGGCGGATGTTCGGCGATGACGCCGACGTCGCCGCGGCGATGGGCGGGTTCGCGCGACTGGCCGCGACGGCGATGCAGCACGAGGGTCTCGCCCGCGAGCTCCGCGAGCGCCTGCCCGCCGACGTCACCGACGAGCAGGTGCATTACCTGCTGTCCACGCTGCTCTTCGTCGGCCAGCTGACCACCGGCCCGGCGCTGGGGTTCGTGCTGGCGCGGGTGCTCGCCGGCAGCGAGGAGCGGGACGTGGACACCACCGCCCTCGTCGACGACGTCCTGCGCCGCGACCCGCCCGCGCCGTTCACGCTCTGGCGGTTCACCGCGCAGGAGGTCGAGCTCGCGGGCGTCGTCCTCCCGCCGCGGACCCCGGTGCTCGTCGACCTCGCGGGGACGGCCGACGATCCCGACGCGGGCCCCGGTCCCGGCCTCGCGTTCGGGGCGGGCCCGCACCTGTGCGCGGCCGTCCACCTCGCCCGCGCCGAGCTCGCCGCGGCCGTCGACGTCCTCGTCACCGACTTCCCCGACGCCCGCCTGGCGGTACCCGCGGCCGACCTGCGCCGCATCGACCCGGGCGGCATCGCGGGCAGCCGGCTCGCCGCCCTCCCCGTGCATGGCCTGCGGCCCCGTGAGCGATCCGGGTCGTCCTGACGACCCGGATCGCTCACGTGCGCGCAGCGCCTCAGGGGACCCCGGCGTGCGGCACGTCGACGCGGGCCGCCAGCAGCTGGGCCTCGCGCACCGGGCGGCGCTCGTGCTCGGCGAACGAGGGCGCCGCGCAGGCGTAGAGCGTGCGCCCGTCCTCGCCGCCGAGCATGCAGGCGTAGACGCCGGTGCCCGTCGGGAGCTCCTCGAGGATCTCCCCGCCCTCGGCCACGCGCAGCAGCCGCCCGTGGAGGGCGTCGGCGACCCAGATCGCGCCGTCGGCGTCGGCGCAGATGCCGTCGGGGGCCACGGGCAGCGCCCCGACCGCCTCGCCGACGTCCGTGGTGGCCGGCGGCTCGGCGAAGCGCGCCCAGGACCGCCGGCGCGCGAGCCCGCCGTCGTCGGCGACGTCGAAGGCGGTCAGCCGCGCGCCGAACGTCTCGGCGACCACGAGCACGCCGTCGCGCAGCACCATGCCGTTGGGGAAGAGCAGGTCGTCGGCCACGGTGCTCGCGACGCCGTCGGGGTCGACGTAGGTCAGCGTCGTCGAGCTGATCGGCGCGCCTCCCATGAGGTCGAAGCCGAAGTTGCCGACGTAGGCGCCGCCCCGGGCGTCGACGACCATGTCGTTGAGGTGGTCCGCGACGAGGCCGGAGAGGTCGGCGTGCTCGACCAGCGAGCCGTCGTCCTCGCGCCGCAGGATCCGGTGGTCGCGCATGGACACGATGAGCGCGCGCCCGTCGGGCAGGAAGCCGAGGCCGGAGGGCTGCTCGGGCACCTGGGCCATGACCTCGTGGTGCCCGGCGTCGTCGATCGCCACGACCTTCTCGGTGTAGAAGTCGGAGACCCACAGCCGTCCCTCGTGCCATCGCGGGCACTCGAGGTAGGACCACCCGTCCGACACCACGTCGACGTTCCGTTCAGCCACGGCGCTCCTCCTCGAGCCTCGATCGTCCGCGCACGCTCTTTGCACCCGCCGGTGGTGTCAAGAGCACGACCTCCACACGATCTCCACGAAACGACCCCGAATCCCGACCGGCCCGGCTCCTACGCTCGCTGACCATGAGCGGCCCCACCCGGCGCATCCTCGTCGTCGAGGACGAGCCCGTGATCAACGGCGCGGTCACCGACCGGCTCGTCGCCGCCGGCTACGACGTCGTCCGCGCGTGGGACGGACCCGGTGCCGTCGCCGAGTTCACCGCCCGCGAGCCCGACCTCGTCGTCCTCGACGTCATGCTCCCCGGCCTCGACGGGCACGAGGTGTGCCGGCGGATCCAGGCCGTCCGCCCCGTGCCGGTGCTCATGCTGACGGCGGCCGACGACGAGGCCGACGTCCTCGTGGGGCTGGCCGTCGGCGCCGACGACTACCTCACCAAGCCGTTCCGGATGCGCGAGCTCGTCGCCCGGGTGGCCGCGCTGCTGCGGCGGGTCGAGCGCGCAGCCGAGCTGTCGACGCCGGAGCTGTCGACGCAGGATCCCGACGTCCGCGAGCTCGGCGACGTCCGCATCGATCCCGGGGCCCGCCGCGTCTGGGCCGACGGCGACGAGGTGCACCTGACGCCGACCGAGTTCGACCTCCTGCGCTGCCTCGCCGCCAGCCCGGGCGTGGTGCTCACCCGGGAGAAGCTCATGGGCGAGGTGTGGGGCTGGCCCGGCGCGTCGGGCACCCGCACGGTCGACAGCCACGTGAAGGCGCTGCGCGCCAAGATCGGGCCCGAGCGGGTGCGCACGGTCCACGGTGTCGGCTACGCGCTGGAGATCACCGGGGTCGGCCGGTGAGCGTCCGCGCGCTCGACCCGGTCCGCTCGGTCAAGGTCAAGCTCGGGGTCCTGGTCGGCGCCAGCGTCACGCTCGCCTCGGTGATCGCGACGATCGGCGCGGGCGCCGGCGTCCCGATCTGGCTGGGCATCCCCGTGACCATCGCCGTCGCGCTCGCCGTCACCCAGCTCCTCGCCGTCGGCATGACCTCGCCGCTGCGCGAGATGACCGCGGCCGCGCGCCGGATGGCCACCGGCGACCACGACGTGCGCGTCACGGCCACGTCGCGCGACGAGGTCGGCGAGCTGGCGCGGGCGTTCAACTCGATGGCCGAGGAGCTCGCCGGGGTCGACCGCCAGCGCCGCGAGCTGGTCGCCAACGTCAGCCACGAGCTCCGGACGCCGCTGGCCGCGCTGTGCGCCGTGCTGGAGAACCTCGCCGACGGCGTCGCCGCTCCCGACCCCGCCCGGCTGCGCGCCGCGGTGGACCAGGGCGAGCGGATGTCGGACCTGGTCACCGACCTGCTCGACCTCTCGCGCGTCGACGCCGGCCGGGCGCCGCTGCACCGCGAGCCGGTCGAGGTCCGCCCGCTGCTGGACGCCGCCGTCGCCGAGGCGCGGGTGGGCGGCCACGACGTCGCCCACGTGCTCGACGTCGACCCGCCCGATCTCGTCGTCGACGGCGACCCCGCGCGCCTGCGCCAGCTCGTCGCCAACCTCCTCGACAACGCCGCGCGCCACAGCCCGCCCGGCGGCACCGTGACCGTCCGGGCGCGGGCGGCGGACGACGACCGCTGGCACCTCGAGGTCGTCGACGAGGGCCCCGGCGTCGCGCCGGAGCACCGCGACCGCGCCTTCGAGCGCTTCGGGACGCTGCGGGACGTCGCGGTCGAGGGCTCGGCCAGCAGCGGCGGCACCGGCCTCGGGCTCGCCATCGCCCGGTGGGTGACCGACCTGCACGACGGGTCGATCGGCTTCGCCGACCCCGAGCCGGGCACGTCCGGCGCCCGCGTCCGCGCCGACCTCCCGACCACGCCGGCCCGACGCCGGCCCCCACCACCCACCCCCGTCCAGGAGGCGATCGCCGTGCCCGCACCCCCGGTCACCCCCGCACGACCCGAGAACCCGGCGCCTACCGAGGTCCCCTCGCTCACCGACGGGCTCTTCGGCGACTTCTGGCCCGACCGCGGGGTGCCCGGCAACGTCGCGGTCCTGCTCGGCGCGCTGGGCGTTGGCGTGCTCGCCGGCGTCGTGCTGCCCTTCCGGAACCTCGGGCTGGGCACGTTCCTCGTCCTGCTCGCGACCACCGGCGTCCTGCTCGTCGCGAGCCGGCACCGCCGCGACCGCTTCACCTCCGTCTGCGCGGGCCTGTGCGTCGCGCTGGCCTGCGTCGTCGTCGTCCGGGACGCCGTGTGGATCGTGGTGCTCTGCCTGCTGGCCGGCGCCGTGCTCGGCGCGGTCGGGCTGACCCGCGGACGGCGCGTGCCGGCGTTCCTCGTGGCCCTCGTCGCCTGGCCCCTCGCCGCGGTGCGCGGGCTGCCCTGGCTCGGGCGGACGGCGCGGGCCGTCACCGGGCTGGGCAACGGGGCGGCGCTGCTGCGCACCGCGGTCTGGTCGCTGCTGGGGATCACCGTGTTCGCCCTGCTCTTCGCCTCGGCGGACGCGCTGTTCGCGGAGTGGGTCGGCGCGGTGGTCCCCGACCTCGGCTCGGCGGATCTCACCGCGCGCGTGTTCGTCGCCCTGGGCGTCGGCGGCGTGGTGCTGTGCGGGGCCTACCTCGCCCTCAACCCGCCGCGGGCCGAGCGCGGCGAGCGGGGCGCCCGTCCCGTCGCGCACCGGTTCGAGTGGCTGGCGCCGGTGCTCGTCGTCGACGCCGTGTTCGCCGTGTTCCTCGTCGCCCAGGCCACGGCGTTCTTCGGCGGCCACGACTACCTGGAGCGCACGACGGGCCTGACCTACGCGCAGTACGTGCACCAGGGCTTCGGGCAGCTCACCGTCGCCACCGCGCTCACGCTCCTCGTGGTCTGGGCGGCGACGCGCAAGGCGCCGCGCGCGACGCCGTCCGACCGCACCTGGATCCGCGTCTCGCTCGGGCTGCTCTGCGCGTTCACGCTGGTCGTCGTCGCCTCGGCGCTCTACCGGCTGCACCTCTACGAGCAGGCCTACGGCCTGACCCGCCTGCGCCTGCTGGTCGCGGTGTTCGAGGGCTGGCTGGGCGTCCTGGTGCTCGCCGTGATCGCCGGCGCCGGTCCGCTGCGCGCGCGGTGGCTGCCCCGGTTCGGGCTCCTGTGCGGCGTCGTGCTGCTGCTCGGGCTCGCGGCGGTCAACCCCGACGCCTGGGTCGCGCGGCAGAACCTCGAGCGCTACGCCGTCACGCAGACCGTCGACTGGGAGTACCTCAGCGACCTCTCCGCCGACGCCCTCCCCGCCTACGCCGCGCTGCCCCGGCCGCTGGCCGAGTGTGTGCTGCGCCCGACCGGGGAGGAGCGCGACGACTGGCTCGCGTGGAACCTCGGCCGTTCGCGGCTCGACGCGTTCCTGGACGCGTCGGGGGGCGTGTGGCAGCACCGGACCGACTGTCCGGGCCAGACCCGGTCGGGGTGAGGGGTCGGAGCGCACCGGTCCTGTGACGGTGCGTCGCCCTCACCGCCCACTGGCTGCGACATCCGAGTGGTCGCGCTCGCCCAGCCCCGGCGGGACCCACGACACTGCGTGCCTGCCGAGCCTGCGAGGTGCGCCATGACCACCACCGATACCCGACCCGCCCTCAGCGGGTTCCACCACGTCGCCGTCACCGCGCGGGACGTCGAGGCGAGCGCGGACTGGTACCAGCGGGTGTTCGGCATGTCGCGGATCCCGCCGCAGTTCCCTCACCACGGCGCCGACGCCAAGGGCTACACGCTGGTACTCATCGAGCCGGAGACCAACCTGTGCGTCGGCATCGTGCACCACCCCGGCAACACCGGGGAGCCGGCCGACGAGACCCGCTGCGGGATCGACCACGTGGGCTTCGCGATGCCCACCCGCGCCGACCTCGACGCCTGGGCGGGCTGGCTCGACTCCCTCGGGATCGCGCACTCCGGCATCACCGACACCGAGGACCCGGTGCCGTACTCCGCGCTCGTCTTCCGGGACCCCGACAACGTCCAGCTCGAGCTCTTCCACATGGACATGCCCGGCTGACGCCTGGGTCCCGCTCACGATCGGCACACGGGACCGGCCCTGAGCCACGGCGCGGAATGCCCCTCGACCCCGCACCGTTGGTTGAAGTGTGAAGAACATCGGGTTCCTGTCCTTCGGGCACTGGTCGGCGTCCCCGCACTCGCGGGTGCGGTCGGGAGCCGACGCCCTGCTGCAGTCGATCGAGCTCGCGGTGGCCGCCGAGGAGGCGGGCGCCGACGGCGCGTACTACCGCGTGCACCACTTCGCCCAGCAGCTCGCCTCGCCCTTCCCGCTGCTCGCCGCGGCGGCCGCGAGGACGAGCCGGATCGAGCTGGGCACGGGCGTGATCGACATGCGCTACGAGAACCCGCTGTACATGGCCGAGGACGCCGGCTCCGCCGACCTGATCTCGGGTGGACGGCTGCAGCTCGGCATCAGCCGGGGATCGCCGGAGCAGGTGATCGACGGCTACCGCTACTTCGGCTACGCCCCGCCGGAGGGCACGAGCGACGGCGACATGGCGCGCGAGCACACCGCGACGTTCCTCAAGGTGCTCGACGGCGAGGGCTTCGCCCGTCCCAACCCGCGGCCCATGTTTCCGAACCCGCCCGGCCTCCTGCGGATCGAGCCGCACGCCCCCGGCCTGCGCGACCGCATCTGGTGGGGCGCCGGCAGCCGCGCCACCGCCGAGTGGACCGCCGAGCAGGGGATGAACCTCATGAGCTCGACGCTGCTCACCGAGGACACCGGCGTGCCGTTCCACCGGCTGCAGGCCGAGCAGATCCAGCGCTTCCGCGACGCGTGGACGGCGGCCGGGCACGAGCGCGAGCCGCGCGTCTCGGTCAGCCGCAGCATCTTCCCGATCGTCGACGACCTCGACCGTCAGCTGTTCTGGCGCGAGCACGACAGCACCGACCAGGTCGGGTGGATCGACGGCGGCAACGCGCGGTTCGGCAAGACGTACGCCAACGAGCCGGACAAGCTCATCGCCGAGCTCGCCGAGGACGAGGCGATCGCCGCCGCGGACACGCTGCTGCTCACCGTGCCCAACCAGCTCGGGGTCGACTACAACGCCCACGTCGTCGAGAGCGTGCTGACCCACCTGGCCCCGGAGCTCGGCTGGCGCTGACCGGTCAGCTCTGGAGCAGCTTGTTGACGCTGCCGGCGAAGTCCTCGTAGCGGCGCAGCGCCGACACGTCGATCGTCACGTGCTGGCCCATCTCGACCATGATCGGGAGGGTCAGCGAGATCTCGTCGAGGGTGTCGTGGCTGTCGACGTCGACGATCGCGATGACGCGCCGCTCGCCGGCGACCTTCCAGAGGTCGACGACGACGCCCGCCTGCTTCGCGCCGAGCGCGGCCTCCGCCTCCCGGGACCAGGTCGCGAAGAGGTCCTGCTGGCTCATCGTCGCGCCGTACTCGACGTGGAAATCGAGGTGGAAGAGCATCGGTGGCCTCCGGGGCTTCGGTCGGGTGACCGGAACCTAGCGCCCCTCGGAGCCGTACGGACCGATCTCGCCCGCCTGCACCCCGATCACGCGGCACGGGCGGTTCATGGCCTGCAGGGCGCGTTCGAGGACGCGGCCCACCTCGTCGACGGCCGCGCGCGCGTCCCCGGCCGTCGTGCTCCCGGTGACCTCGAGGACGCCGAACGGGACCGACGGGACACCGCCGACCTCGACGAGCCGCTCGAGGAGGTCGGCGAGTCCGTCCTCGTCGAGACGCGTCAGGTCGGTCATCAGGTGGACCCGGTACTTGGTCATGGGTGGAGTGTCCTCGGCCGGCGCGGCCGCTCGATCAGCGCTCACCGACACTCGCGCTTACCGTCAGGGTGACGCGCATCACGCTCGGTCCGTGGGGTCGACAGGAGTGCCGTCGCCGACGAGGGAGTCAACACCATGGCTGACGTCAGCAGCACGGGAAGTGGACCGGTGTTCCGCCTGGTCTACCGCAGCAGGCTGAGCATCCCGCCGGACGACGTCGAGGGCGAGGTCGCCCGCATCCTGGAGGCGGCCCGCACGAAGAACCCGCAGCACGGCATCACCGGCGCCCTCGTCGTGTGGGAGGACAACGTCGTCCAGACCCTCGAGGGCGAGGAGGGCGTCGTCCGCGGCCTGTACGAGACGATCAGCCGCGACCCCCGTCACGAGCAGATCGACCTCGTCGAGGAGACGTCCGGCGTCGAACGGGCGTTCACGCGCTGGTCGATGGCGCGGGTCTCCGACGGCGCCGACGCCGACATCCCGCTGTCGAAGCAGTGGGAGGGCGGTATCGACGTGAGCCGCCCCCGGCTGACCACGCCCGCGGAGGACGCGGTCGTCGACGCGATGCGTGACCGCGTCCGGGGCGCCACGGCCTGACCCCGCTCCGTCCCGTCGCCGACGCCATGATCTGGCGCGGCGGCGGGACGGCGCCGGACCCGTCACCGCCGCGCGGTGACCGATCGCGCGACGACGCTGCTGGTCGCCACGGCGAGGGCGCCGAGGCCGGCGGCAGTCGCCACCGGTGCCCTTCCGTCCCGTAGCGCCTTCATCGCGATTCCTGCCAGGCCCCAGCACGCGGCGACCGCGAACCCGGGGTTGCCGCGGACCACCACCGCTGTCGCGCTGCCGACCGTCGCTGCCGCCGCGACGAGTCTGACGGCCCCCCGGTCGGCGTCCTCGCCCTCCGGGCGTCCACGGCGCAGGTTGCGCGTGGTCTCGACGTTCGCGAAGCCGGCGACACACAGCCACCCGGCGAGCGGCCCGATGTAGCGCGACGCGGCGGCGCCCGCCGCGCCCTCGGGATCGCGCTCCGCAAGAGCCACCGACACGGTCGCGGCCGAGGCCGAACCGAGGATCAGAGCGACACTGACCTCGTCGAGACGCCGGAACTGCGAGTTGAGGCTCCACGCGACGTTCCCGGCCAGCGCGGCGTTCGCCCACCACCCGGCAGCACCCGAGACGGCCTCCCCTGCCCGCACACGGCGGAGGTCCGTCGCGGCGTAGGCGAGACTCCCGGCGAACAGGGGCGTCCAGATCACGAAGGCCCACCCGACCGGGGTGACCGGACCCTCGGTCGCCGTCGCCTGTTCGGTCTCCGTCGTCCCGCGGCCGGTCCAGCGCGCCATCTGCGTCGACATCGGCTGGGCGGTCGCCAGCGCGAGAGTCGTCGCGGCGCGGAGCAGCCCCGGTCGAGCCGTCACCCGCATCATCGTCGTGACCCCACCGCTCTGATATCAAGTGACTCCAATATCGAGCTACCGTAGGATGTGTGCCGTGCCCCGGCAAGCGACGAACCACGCACCGGGCACCTCTGGTCCACCGGCCGCTCAGCTCGCCTGGGCCGTGCACGACCTCGCCGTCGCGATCGCCGAAGCCGACGTCGCCATGGGCACGGCCCTCGGGGTCACCCCGGGGGACTACCTGGCGATCAAGCACGTCCTGCTGCGCCCGGACGAACTGGGGCCTGCCGAGTTGGGTCGTCTGCTCGGGATGTCGTCGGGCTCGGCGACCGCCCTGGTGGACCGCCTCGTGGACGCCGGCCACATGGTCCGCCGCCCTCACGACCATGACCGTCGGCGTCGGGTGCTCGCCATCTCCGAGGCGTCACGCCAGCGGGTGCTCGATGAGCTGGGGAGGCGTGCCACGGACATCGAGGAACTCGCCCGGCCCTACAGCGATGCCGAGCGAGAAGCGATCACGACGTTCCTGCGGACGCTGGCGTCACGGCACCGGGGACGACCGGGGCCATCAGCACCGTGATGCCGATCCGGAGCGGGAACTCGACCACGTCGCCGTCGTCCGTACCTCAGCCCCGGTGCCGGCTCGCCGAGCGGCGTCCTCAGAGCGTGGTCGTCGCGACCAGGACGAGCACGAAGGACGCCACGATGATCGCGACGCGGAGGTGGTGCAGCCGGTCCCAGCGGCGGTGCTGCTCCCGCCAGTCGTCGGGGTGGTTCTCCGCGGTCCACCCCCTCGAGCGGTTGTTGATCGGCACCAGCAGGACGACCGACAGGACGACGCTGACGACCAGCAACAGCGCGGCGACGAGGAGCGCCGTCGCCGCGGTCGGCGTGCCCCACACGAGCGCGGCGAGGACCGCGGTGAGCGCCAGGGACGCGACGTACCAGAACGGCATCGCACGCCCCAGTACGCGCCCACCGTCCGCTCGTGCGGCCAACGACGCGTCGGCCGGCAGACGCAACAGCATCGGGTTGACGACGACGGCGACCGCGAACTCGACGCCGACCATGAGGCCGACGACGGTCGCGGTGACGACCGCGAGCACGGATGTCATGGCGAGACCCCTCTCGATCTAGCAGTGCTAGATTTCCTAGCACTGCTAAGCTAGGCCGGGTCGGGACGGATCACAAGAGGGAGGGCCGATGGCGGATCCGACGGCGCGTCGGCGGCGGCACGAGGAACGCGCTCGTCACATCCTCGATGCCGCGCGGGACCGCGCCGACGCGCAGGGCTGGGCCGCCGTCACCACCCGACACCTCTCCGAGGCCATCGGCTACAGCCAGCCCGTGCTGTACAGCCACTTCCCCGGCGGCAAGGCGGAGATCATGCTGGCGGTCGCCCTCGACGGCTTCGTCGAGCTGACACGGCGGTGCCGCACGGCGCTCGGCGGTCGGCAGGGACGGCCCGCGATCGAAGCCGTGTCCGTCGCCTACCTCGACTTCGGCGGCGAGCACCCGGCGGTCTACGAGGCGATGTTCCACCTGCCGATCGACACGCCGTTCGCCCAGGACGACACCCGGCCCGAGCTCCGCGCCGCGTTCGACGTGCTGGCCGAGACGATCGGCGACGACGACGGCACCGCGACCGAGGTGTTCTGGAGCGCCCTGCACGGCATGAGCCTGCTGGAACGCGCCGGGCGCATGCGCCCGGAGCACCGCGGGCTCCGCGTGTCCGAGCTCGGCGTCCGCTTCGGATCGACCCCGGCCCGCTGAGCGCGTGGCCGGCCGACCGGATCAGACGTCGGAGCGGAACCCGACCCGGCAGGTGTCCCCGGCCACCTACAGGATCTCCAGCCGGCGCTTCCGGCCCGGCGGCGGGAACGCGGCGTCGAGCGCGGCCCGGTCGTCGTCGGTGAGTGCGACGTCGAGCCCGGCCCGGTTCTCGGCCATCCGCGCGGGGGTCGCGGTCTTCGGGATCGCGCAGACGCCGGGGTGATCGAGCACCCACGCGATGGCGATCTGGGCGGGCGTGGCGTCGTGCCGGTCGGCGACCTCGCGCAGTGCGGGCTCGTCGAGCAGTCGCCCCTGCTCGACGGGCGAGTAGGCCATCAGCGGGAGCCCGCGGCGCTCGGCCCACGGGAGCAGGTCCCACTCGGGTCCCCGCCGTACGAGGTTGTAGAGGATCTGGTCGGTGGCCACCTGGTCGCCGCTCGGGACCTCGTCGAGCTCGGCCAGGTCGTCGACGTCCAGGTTGCTCACGCCCCAGGCGCGAATCTTCCCGGCGTCGCGCAGCTCGACGAACGCCTCGACGGTCTCCGCGAGCGGGTACCGGCCGCGCCAGTGCAGTAGGTAGAGGTCGATCCGGTCGGTGCGCAGCCTGCGCAGGGCCCGATCGCAGGCCCCGACGGTGCCGTGGCGGGAGGCGTCCGAGGGCAGCACCTTGTCCACGAGGAACGCCTCGTCGCGCCGCGCGGCCAGCGCCTCGCCGACCAGCTCCTCGGCGCCGCCGTCGGCGTACATCTCAGCGGTGTCGATCATCGTCAGCCCGGCGTCGAGTGCGGCGCGCAGCGAGTCGATCTCGTCCCGGCGGCGGGCCGGCTGTTCGGCGTATCCCCAGGTCCCGACGCCGAGCACGGGCATCGCGGCGCCGTCGGGGAGGGCGATGGTGGGGACGGTCATGGGTGGGTGACCTCCGGCCCTGTGAGCACTTGTCTCGGGTCACGACACCTAGACGTTGAAGCGGAACTCCACCACGTCGCCGTCGTGCATGACGTAGTCCTTGCCCTCCATGCGCACCTTGCCCGCGGTCTTGGCGGCGGCCATCGAGCCGGCGGCGACGAGGTCGTCGTACGAGACGATCTCGGCCTTGATGAAGCCCTTCTGGAAGTCCGTGTGGATCACCCCGGCGGCCTCGGGGGCGGTGGCACCGATCCGGATCGTCCAGGCGCGCGACTCCTTGGGGCCGGCGGTGAGGTAGGTCTGCAGGCCGAGGGTGCGGAACCCGGCGCGGGCCAGCGCGTCGAGCCCCGGCTCGGGCTGGCCGATCGACTCCAGCAGCTCCTGCGCGGACTCGGCGTCGAGCTCGAGCAGCTCCTGCTCGACCTTCGCGTCGAGGAACACGGCCTCGGCCGGGGCGACGAGCTCGGCGAGCTCCTTGCGCTTCGCGTCGTCGACGAGCACCGGCTCGTCGGCGTTGAAGACGTAGAGGAACGGCTTCACCGTCATGAGGTTCAGCTCGCGCAGCCGCGGCGAGTCGAGGCCGGCGGAGAAGAGCGTGCGGCCCTCGTTCAGCACGGTCTGCGCGTGCTGGATCTCGTCGACGGCGGCCTTGGTCTCCTTCTTGACCCGCGCCTCCTTCTCGAGGCGCGGGAGGGCCTTGTCGATCGTCTGGAGGTCGGCGAGGACGAGCTCGGTCGCGATCGTCTCGATGTCCGCTGCCGGGTCGACGCGGCCGTCGACGTGCACGACGTCGTCGTCGGCGAAGACGCGCACGACCTGGCAGATCGCGTCGGCCTCGCGGATGTTGGCGAGGAACTTGTTGCCCAACCCCGCGCCCTCGCTGGCGCCCGCGACGATGCCGGCGATGTCGACGAACGAGACCGTCGCCGGGACCACCTTCTCCGAGGAGAACATCTGGGCCAGCGTGTCGAGCCGTGGGTCCCGCAACGGCACCACGCCCACGTTGGGCTCGATGGTGGCGAACGGGTAGTTCGCCGCCAACACGTCGTTGCGGGTCAGGGCGTTGAACATCGTCGACTTGCCGACGTTGGGCAGTCCGACGATGCCGAGGGTCAAGCTCACGAGAATCCAGTCTGCCAGCGAGGGATCCGGGCGGGCCCCGGCGGCGTCCAACCAGGGTGACAGCTGCTCCACGTGACCCTCGGAGGTCCCCGTGCCCGCCCTCGCCACCGTGCCCACCCCGCTCGGCCCGTTCACCGCCCTCGTCGACGACGAGGGCGCCGTCCTCGCGTCGGGCTGGACCGACGACGCCGGCGCGCTGCTCGCGCTCGTGCACGCCGAGCTGCGTCCCACCGATCCCGCGCGTCGCGAGGACCTCGGGGAGGTCACCGCGGCGGTGACGGCGTTCCACGACGGCGATCCCGGCCCGGCGGCGGCCGTGCCCGTGCGCCAGATCAGCGGGCCGGCGACCACCGCGATCTGGGAGCGGCTCCGCGCGGTGCCCGCCGGAGAGCCGACGACCTACGGCGAGCTCGCCGACGCCGCCGGCTATCCGAAGGGTCACCGGATCGCCGCGCGGGCGTGCGTGCACAACGCCGCCACGCTCTTCGTCCCGTGCCACCGCGTGCTGCGTCGGGGCGGCGCGCTCGGCGGGTACCGCTGGGGGCTGGAGCGGAAGGAGCGGCTGCTGGCCCTCGAGGCCTCCTGGCGCGTCGATGACGCGGCGTTGTCGGGGGTGTGATCCATCCTGCCGGTCATGACGGAGGAGCCATGACGACGGCCGGGGTGCTCGCGGGGTTGCTGCTGGGGCTCGTGATCGGCGCGGGCGTCGGCGCGTGGGTCGCGCTGCACCTGGCCGGGGCCCGGCGCGACGCGGCGGTGTCCGAGGCGGTGCGTCGTGCGGGGGCCGAGGTCGCCGCGGCGCGCGCCGAGCTCGACGCCGAGCGCCGCGGGGCGGGCGACCGCGAGCGCGCCCTGGGGCCGGCGGTGCGCGCCGCCTCGACCGAGGTGCTCGATCGCGTGCTGGAGCCCGTGTCCGCGGCCCTCGGTCGCATGGAGCGGGAGATGGCGGGTGCGGAGCGCGAGCGGGCGGCCGCCTTCGCGTCGCTGCGCGAGCAGGTCGGCGCGGTCGCGGAGGGCGCGCAAGGGGTGGCGGGCGAGACGCGCGCGCTGGTCGGCGCCCTGCGCGCCCCGAACGTGCGCGGACGGTGGGGTGAGCTGCAGCTCGAGCGGGTGGTCGACCTCGCCGGCATGGTCGAGCACTGCGACTTCACCCGCCAGGCCCATGCCCGCGGGGTCGACGACGACGGCGCCCAGCGTCCCGACCTCGTGGTGCACCTCGCGGGCGGCAAGCAGGTGGTCGTCGACGCGAAGGTCCCGTTCGCCGCGTACCTGGAGTCCACCGAGGCCCGCGACGACGCGGCCCGCCGCGAGCGGATCGCGGCGCACGCCAAGCAGCTGCGCGCCCACGTCGACGCGCTCGGCGCCAAGGCCTACTGGCGGCGCTTCGACCCGACGCCCGAGTTCGTGGTGATGTTCGTGCCGGGCGAGGTCTTCCTGTCCGCGGCGCTGGAGGCCGATCCGGCGCTGCTCGAGCACGCCTTCGGCGCCGACGTCGTCATCGCGACGCCCACCACGCTGATGGCGCTGCTGCGCACGGTCGCCTACGCGTGGCGCCAGGAGGCCCTCGCCCGCAACACCGCCGAGGTGCACGCGCTCGGACGCGAGCTGCACGGCCGCCTGGCCACCCTCTCCGGGCACCTCGCGCGGCTGGGACGGTCCCTCGACGGCAGCGTCCGGTCGTTCAACGAGACGGTCAGCTCGCTCGAGTCCCGCGTGCTCGTCAGCGCCCGGCGGTTCGCGGACCTGTCCGTGACCACCGCCGATCTGGAGAGCCCGGAGCAGATCGAGCGCCGCCCGCGGGCACCGGCCGAGTCGATCGCGGAGACGGGATGACGCGAGGATGAGTGGTCCACGTCACCGCACTCGCCGGTGTCCGTGCGGGTGCGACGGAACGTCACGGTCCGACCGCTAGCGTTGGGGTGTGACCAGCGCGCGGGAGGAGGCACTCGGCACCGGGCCCGTCGGTCCCGGCGAGCGCTCCGTCGTCCGGTCACTGCGCGGGCTCCGCTGGTGGGGGACGCTGCTGCTCGGCGGGCTCTTCACCGTCGCCGGCGTGGCGATCGACCTCGTGCTCTCCGGCGAGCTGGGCGTGGCGTTCACCGCCTGCTTCGCCGGCGGCTGCATCCTCGCGACCGCCTGGTCCCGGCGTGACTCGCTGTTCGTCCCGCTCGTCCAGCCGCCGCTGCTGCTGGCGGTGGGCGTGCCCGTGGTCGTCGTCGCCACGGGATCGCTCCCCCGCTCGGGCGGCACGGCCTCCACGCTCCTCGCCGTCGGTGGGCCGCTGGTCAACGCCTTCCCGACCCTCGCGATCACCACCGCCGTGTGCCTGGCGCTCGGTTTCATCCGCTCGCGCCTCGAGCCCTGGCAGCGGTCCTCCGACCGGCTCGACCCCGACGCCCCACGCGAGCCCCGGGACCGGCCGCCCCGGGACCGGGACCCACGCGATCGGGACCCCCGCGAGCGCGAGCTGCGGGAGCGGGAACGCCGCGAGCGGGAGATCCGCGAGCGTCAGCGGCGCGAGTCCCGGGACCGTGATCCCCGCGACCGGGACCGCGACCCCCGCGACCGCGACCCCCGGGATCGCGAGCCGCGCGAGCGCCGTCCCCGCCAGGTGCCGGTCGAGGCCCGTCCGGCGCGCGACGACCGCCGCCGTCCGTCCGCCGGCGACGCCCGGCGTCGCCCCGTGCGCCCGGACGACCCCGACGAGGAGTTCGGCCCCGGGGTCCGGCGCGTCCCGCGCCGCGTCGACGGGCCCGACGACCGCCGCTGAGGCGGGTCCGAGATCCGGATGAGTGGAGCGTGCGCTCCGCTCAGCGAGACATCCGCCCCGATTTCCCGGATCTTGCTGGCCGGCCCGTTCGCGTCCCGTGATCAACGGGGAGTTCGTGCGCGTAGAAGCAGCGAACAGGCCGTTCGTTGCACTCGGAGTGCCGTCAGCAGCCGGCGTACTCGTCGCGCCGCAGGAGCATCGCGCCGAGCATGGTCAGGAACATCAGGACGTGTCCGCCGATCATCAGGGTCTCGCCCGAGACGGCACCGAGGCCGTAGGGCACGAGCAGCAGCACGAACGGGGCGCACATCGCCGCCGACATCTCGACGATCAGGCGCGCGCAGTGACGTCGCACGGTCATCCACACGGCCATGCCGATGGTCATGTCGGCGGCCATCACGAGGGCGTGGGCGGCGGGCAGAGCGGCCCAGGCCGCCGGCGTCAGGGGCATGAGCAGCGCCATGCCGACGAACATCGCCACGACCATCTCGAGGTAGTGGCCGGCGAAGCGCAGCACGCGCCGGCGGGGGGCGCGGGTGGTCGCGACGGGGGCGGTGGGCTGGGCGGGCTGGGTGCTCATGGCGGGCGGGTCCTTCCACGGGGTGGGCCGGCGATGCCGACGAGCATCGCGAGCGCCGCCCGTGCGGACAGGTGCCGGAAGTCATGCCCGGGGTCACGACCTAGAGCAGGTCGAGGGCCCGGGCGCGCAGCGCGGCCTGGGTGCGGTCGCGGGCACCGAGCTTGCCCAGCACGTTCGTGACGTGGTTCTTCACCGTGCCCTCGGCGAGGTGCAGCCGGCCGGCGATCTCGCGGTTGCTGCGCCCGTCGGCGAGCAGGCGCAGGACGTCGACCTCCCGCTCCGAGAGCGGCACGACCAGCGGCTGGGCCCGGCGCGCCGACCCCGCCGGCTCGTCCGCGGGCAGGCGCGCAACACGGGCGACGACCTTCGCCGCGACCGACGGCTCCAGCACCGACCCGCCCGCGGCCGCGGTCAGCACCGCCTCGACGAGGCGCGCGGACGACACGTCCTTGAGCAGGTAGCCGACCGCGCCGGCCCGCAGCGCGGCGAAGACGTCCTCGTCGTCGTCGAAGGTGGTCAGCGCGATCACGCGCACGTCGGGCTGCTCGGCGCGCAGCCGGCGGGTCGCCGCGACGCCGTCGAGCACCGGCATCCGCAGGTCCATGAGCACCACCTCGGGGGCGAGCTCGGCGGCGCGGCGGACGGCCTCCTCGCCGTCGCCCGCCTCCCCCACCACGACCACGTCGTCGCGCACGCCCAGCAGCGTGGCCAGCGCCTCGCGGAACAGCGCCTGGTCGTCGACCAGCAGGAGCCGCACCGGCGCCCGCGCGGTCACGCCGGCACCTCCAGGACCAGCGCGCACCCGCCGGCCGGGGCGCGCCCCAGCTCGAGGCGCCCGCCGAGGTCCTCGGCCCGTTCGCGCAGGCCGAGCAGGCCGACACCCCCGCCCTCCCCGTGCTCGCCGACCCCGCGGCCGTCGTCACGGACCTCCACGCGCACGGCCGCCGCGGCGTAGTCGAGCACCACCTCGGCGCGGCTCGCGCCGGCGTGCTTGCGCACGTTGGTCAGCCCCTCCTGCGCCGCCCGGAACAGGGCCTCGCGGGCGGGGTCGGCGATCGCCCGCTCGTCCCCGACGACGCGCACCGACGTCGGGAGCCCGGCCGCGGAGCTCTCCGCGGCGAGGTCGTGGAGCGCGGTGCCCAGGGGCGGGACGACGCGGGGCTCGCGCAGGGCGCCGACGGAGCGCCGGACCTCGCCGAGCGCCTCCTGCGACTGGTGCTGGGCCTTGGCGAGCACCTCGTCCGGGTCACCGGAGTTCGCCAGCAACGCCCGCGCCGCCTGGAGCTGCATCTGGATGACCGTGAGCGAGTGCCCGAGCCCGTCGTGGATGTCGCGGGCCACCCGGTTGCGCTCCTGTGCGGCGGCGAGGTGCTCGACCTGCTCCTGCGCGGCCGCGAGCTCGCGGCGCATCTGCTGCTCGCGGCGCAGCAGCTCGGTGACCACGGCCGCGAACACCACGGCGACCAGCGTGCCGAGCCCCTCGCGCAGGCCGTCGACCAGCGGCATGCCGGCGTGCACCATCGGCACCATCGCGATCACGACGATCGTGGCCGGCAGCGGGAGCAGCAGGACGCACTGGCTGACGAGCACGATCAGGAAGAGCGTGCCGCCCACCCCGGGGGCGAGCGCGAACACCACCGACGCGAGCACCAGCCCGACGAGCACGTACGCCGCCGACCACCAGCGCCGCCCGCGGGCGAGCACCCACCGGAAGCCGACCGTGGCCAGCAGCGCGAACGCCGCGCCGAGCGGTAGGACGGCCACCGGGTCGCCGCCGCCGACCACCCCGAGCACCAGGGTGAGCAGCGCTCCCCCGGTGAGCAGGGTCAGGGCCAGGAGCACGGGGACACTGTGCGGTGCCCGCGCCCCGAGGACAACGGGCTGCTAGCGCACCGCCTGCGGCTTCATGTCGCGTTTGAGCTCACGGGGCAGCGAGAAGGTCAGCTTCTCGTTGGCCGTGGTGATCTCCTCGACGTCGGCCCAGCCGCGCTCGGCGAGCCAGTGCAGGACGTCGCCGACGAGGATCTCGGGCACCGAGGCCCCGCTGGTGACGCCGACGGTGGTGACACCCTCGAGCCAGGCCTCGTCGATCTCACCGCAGTGGTCGACGAGGTGGGAGTCCTTCGCCCCGGCCTGCAGCGCGACCTCGACGAGGCGCACCGAGTTCGAGGAGTTCCGGGAGCCGACGACGAGCACGAGGTCGCACTCCGGCGCCATCTGCTTCACCGCGACCTGGCGGTTCTGGGTGGCGTAGCAGATGTCGTCCGACGGCGGATCGGAGATCGCCGGGAACCGCTCGCGCAGCGCAGCGACCGTCTGCATCGTCTCGTCGACCGACAGCGTCGTCTGCGAGAGCCAGATGACCTTCTCGGGGTCGCGGACGGTGACGTCGGCCACCGCGGCCGGGCCGTCGACGAGCTGCACGTGGTCGGGCGCCTCGCCGGCGGTGCCCTCGACCTCCTCGTGGCCCTCGTGGCCGATGAGCAGGATGTCGTAGTCGTCGCGCGCGAAGCGCTTCGCCTCCTGGTGCACCTTCGTGACCAGGGGGCAGGTGGCGTCGACGGTGCGCAGCTCGCGGGCCGCGGCCTGGGCGTGCACCGCCGGGGACACCCCGTGGGCCGAGAACACGACGGTGGCGCCCTCGGGCACCTGGTCGGTCTCGTCGACGAACACCGCGCCGCGGTCGGCGAGGGTGTTGACCACGTGGCGGTTGTGCACGATCTCCTTGCGCACGTACACCGGGGCGCCGTAGGTCTCGAGCGCCTTCTCCACGGCCACGACGGCCCGGTCGACGCCGGCGCAGTAGCCGCGGGGCTTCGCGAGCAGCACGCGCAGCGCGCCGTCGCCGGTGTGCTCGCTCTGGTGCTCAGTGGACATACCTCCAGCCTACGGGCGACGCACGTCACCGTCCGTGCGCGAGCGCCGATGACCGACCCACCGTGGCCGTTCGCACATCATCGGCCCAGCCCTGGCACCCTGTCCGGTATGAGTTCGCTCCCGTTCCCGGTGCGGGTCGCCGCCGGCCTCGTCGTCGCCGCCGTGGAGGAGACCCGGGACCTCCCGCGCACCATCGCCGGTCTGCCGATCACCGCGGTCAGCCGCGTGCTGCAGCTGGGGATGCGCGCCCAGCAGGTGGTCACGGAGCTGGCCATCAAGGGCGACACCGCGCTCGACGGGATGCGCCCGGTGGAGGAGGCCCCGTCGTGGGCCCGCTTCGACGACGACCTGCCCGAGCCGCCGTCCCGCTTCGAGTCCTACGACGTCGACGACACCTCGATCGAGTTCACCGATCTGGCGGACGCCCCGCGTGTGAACGGTCACTCCCGGGCGCTCGAGGTCGTGGGCGGCACCGAGGTGGAGACCGCCACCACGCCCGACGCCCTCCCCGGGTACGAGTCGATGACCATCGCCCAGCTGCGCGGGAAGCTCCGCACGCTGAGCGTCGAGGAGGTCACCGAGCTGCTGGAGTGGGAGACCGCGCACGGCAACCGGCCGCCGTTCGTCACCATGCTCAGCAACCGGATCGCCACGCTCGACGCCCAGTCCTGACCCCGGCGTGACCACCCCGCCGGCGACCAGCGCGGAGGAGCCGTGGCCGGTCCGGACGGTCGCGCGCAAGATCGCCGCGTGGATCGAGCGGCTCGGCGCGGTGTGGGTGGAGGGCCAGCTCACGCAGGTCACCGCCCGGCCCGGGTCGGGCACGGCGTTCCTCGTGCTGCGTGACCCGGCCGCGGACGTCTCGATCAACCTGACGGCGCCGACGACCATGGTGCGCGGCACGGTCCCCCCGCTGGCCGAGGGCGCGCGCGTCGTCGTCCACGGCCGGCCGTCGTACTTCTTCGGGCGGGGGACGCTCTCGCTGCGCGTCGACGAGATCCGTCCCGTCGGCGTCGGCGAGCTGCTGGCGCGCATCGAACGGCTGCGGGCGCTCCTGGCGGCCGAGGGGCTCTTCGACCCGGCGCGCAAGCGACGTCCTCCGCGGCTCCCGCGCTGCGTGGGCCTGGTGACGTCGCGCGCGAGCGCCGCCGAGCACGACGTGCTCACCGTCGCGTCGGCGCGCTGGCCCGCCGTGCGCTTCCGCACCGTCAACACCCCGACGCAGGGTCCCCAGGCCGTGCCGGAGATCCTCGACGCCCTGACCGCCCTGGACCGCGACCCGGACGTCGACGTGATCGTGCTGGCCCGCGGCGGCGGCAGCGTCGAGGACCTGCTGCCGTTCTCCGACGAGGCCCTGTGCCGGGGCGTCGCGGCGTGCCGGACGCCCGTGGTCTCGGCGATCGGCCACGAGCCCGACACCCCGCTGGTCGACCACGTCGCCGACGTCCGCGCGGCCACCCCCACCGACGCCGCGAAGCGGATCGTCCCCGACCTCGCCGAGGAGACCGCGCACCTCGCGCAGCTGCGCCGCCGGATGCACCGCGCCCTGCACGCCTGGGTGGAACGGGAGGACGCGGCGCTCGCCGCGCTGCGCCGCCGTCCCGTCCTCGCCGACCCCATCGGGCCCATCGCCGCGCGGGAGGACGCCGTCGTGACGCTGCGCGGGCGGGCCCGCCAGGTGGTCGACGCCGGGATCACGGCCCGGTCGGCCGACCTGCGGCACCTCACGGCGTCCCTCACCGCCCTGGGCCCCGCCGCGACCCTGGCGCGGGGCTACGCGATCGTCCAGCACGGGCCGGCCGTCGACGCCCCGGTCCTGCGGTCGGCGGACACGCCCTCGGCGGGCGACACCCTGCGCGTGCGCCTCGCCGACGGCGCCCTGCACGCGGTCGTGCGCCCCGACCCCGGCTGACCTCCGGCGGAGCGAGTGCGTGGCCCTGTCGGCGTGCTCCCCCGACTTCGGACACTGGATGACAGCGACGCCACGCCGCTGACACGACGAGGAGGAACGCGCATGACCGAGACGGACGAGCCGGGGTACGAGCAGGCGCGGGACGAGCTCGCGCAGGTCGTGGCGCGCCTGGAGGCGGGCGGGCTGAGCCTGGAGGACTCGCTCGCTCTGTGGGAGCGGGGCGAGGCGCTGGCGCGGCTGTGCGAGCGCCACCTCGCCGGGGCCCGCGAGCGCGTCGAGACGGTGCTGTCGGAGGCGGCGGGCGAGGACGGGTCGAGCAGCTGAGCGACACCCGGGCGAAGAGGCACCGTCGGCGCCCCGTGATGGCGCAGACTCGACGTCCATGAGCAGCCCGTACTCGCCCGGAGGGGCCGACTTCGACCGGGCGGTCGCCGGGGCCCACGCCGACTACCACCGCGAGATCCAGCAGCACGACGAGCCCGACGGCCTCGTGGACGACGTGGTCACGTACCAGATGCTCGCGCCGCACCTCATGCGCTCGCTGCTGTTCCTCGTCGCCCCGACGGTGCTGCTGCTGATCAAGGTGATCATCGACTACCTCGCGTCGGTGTCGTCGCCCGACGACGTCACCGACGCCGTGTCGGCGCTGCTCGGGGTGGTCGTGGTCGTGCTCTACCTCGCCGGCGTCGCGTCGTTCTTCGCGCCGGCGAAGGAGCCGATCGCCGAGCACGCCCGTCTGCTGGAGAACCGCGGCGACGCCGCCGCGGGCGCCTACGAGCACGTGCGCCTCGCCGCGGTCGCGCGCCGCAGCCCCGCCGAGGTCCGCCCGTCCACGGTGGCGGGCGTGCCCGTGCTGCTGTTCGAGCAGTACAGCGAGCGGGCGATGCTGCTCGTCCAGCCCTACGGCCGCGACCTCTACGTCGGCTGGACGATGTGGCGCTCGCGGTCCACCGCGACCCTGCTGCTGCACTTCCTGCGCGACACCTTCGGCCGCTTCGCCCCGGCGCCGCGGTTCTCCGCCGAGCTGCGCGCCGCCGCGACCCGCGCCCTGCGCGAGAGCGTGCACTCGCTGTCCCGCGAGGGTGTGGCCGCCGCACTGCAGGCGGGTGGGCCGGAGTCGGAGACGCCGTACGAGCCGCCCCGTCACGAACCCCGTCACGAGCCGCCCCCCGAGACGTACACGCCGCAGGCCCGCCCCGAGCCCTCCCGACCGCACGAGGAGCGCTGGCCGGAGTCCGAGGACCCGCACCCCCTGGGCGTGCTCCCCACCGCCCCGCCCGCCGGACCCCACGTCGACACCCGGAGCGCCTGGACCGGCGAGGGCCACGACGGGGAGCGCGTCGGCGTCCCCCGCGAGCCCGACGAGGACTGGGGTCCGCCGCCGCGCGACCGGTGGTGAACCACGAACGGGCGACCGGAGCGGCGGACTCTGCGAGGATGGCGACCGGCGATGCGCCCGCCCGCCCCGCATCACGTCCGCCCCTGGAGGTGCACACCCGGTGAGCTCGCAGGAACACGATCACCTCCGGACCCACGAGCGTCCCGACCGCAACCTCGCGCTCGAGCTCGTCCGGGTCACCGAGGCCGCCGCCATGGCCGCCGGCCGCTACGTCGGCCGCGGCGACAAGAACGGCGGGGACGGCGCGGCCGTCGACGCGATGCGCAAGCTCATCGGATCGGTGTCGATGCGCGGCACCGTCGTCATCGGGGAGGGCGAGAAGGACGAGGCCCCGATGCTCTTCAACGGGGAGCAGGTGGGCAACGGCGACGGCCCCGAGTGCGACGTCGCGGTCGACCCGGTCGACGGCACCACGCTCATGGCCAAGGGCATGCCCAACGCCCTCGCGGTGCTCGCCGTGGCCGAGCGCGGGGCGATGTTCGACCCGTCCGCCGTGTTCTACATGGAGAAGCTCGCCGTCGGGCCCGAGTCCGCCGACGTCGTCGACATCGAGCGCCCCGTGGCGGAGAACCTGCGCGCCGTGGCCCGCGCGAAGAGCATCAACGTCTCCGACGTGACGGTCGTGGTGCTCGACCGGCCGCGGCACGAGCAGCTCGTCCAGGACATCCGCGACGCCGGGGCGCGGATCCGCTTCATCTCCGACGGCGACGTCGCCGGCGCGATCGCCGCGGCCCGCCCCGAGAGCGGCGTCGACATGCTCCTGGGCATCGGCGGCACCCCCGAGGGGATCATCACGGCCTGCGCGATCGCCTGCATCGGCGGCTCGCTGCAGGCCAAGCTGTGGCCGAAGGACCCCGGGGAGCGCGAGAAGGCCCTCGCGGCCGGCCACGACCTCGACCGCGTCCTGCACACCGGCGACCTCGTGCGCGGCGAGGACATCTTCTTCTGCGCCACCGGCGTCACCAACGGGGACCTGCTGCGCGGCGTGCACTACCGCGCAGGCGGGGCGTCCACCCAGTCGCTGGTCATGCGCTCGAAATCCGGCACCGTGCGGATGATCGACGCGTGGCACCGCCTCCACAAGCTGCGCGAGTACTCCGCGATCGATCTGGGCACGGACGATGCACCCGATGTGTCGATCTGGGGCCCCGAGGACTCGACCTTGTAGCTCGACACGGGGATGATCGTCGTCCGATCCGGGGAATCCGGGGAGGAGTCGAGCCGGTCCCGGAGGTCCCCGTGCCATTCCTCACCCGACCGCGCCGACGTTCGGCAGTCACCCCCGTGGCCCTGCTGGTCGCGCTGGTCGCCACGTTGTCGGCCCTCCTGGCCGGGACGGCCACCGCCGGCCCAGGATCTGTGAGCCCCGCACCGGCCAACCCGGTCCCCGCGCCGATCTCCCGGCCGGTGGCGGACGCCCCGGCCACCGGGCTGCCGACGGTCCCGGCGATCCCCGCCCTCACGCGCGGCACGCCCTGCAAGGCGTCGGCCGTCGCGTGCGTCGATCTCTCCTCGCAGCAGGCCTGGCTCACCGACGGCGAGGGCAACGTGACCTACGGCCCGGTGGGCGCGCTCGGCGGGACGCGGAAGGACCCGACGCCGACCGGCACGTTCTCGGTCGACTACAAGGACGCCGACCACGTCAGCAACCTCTACGACGCCGACATGCCGTACTCGGTGTTCTTCGCGCCGGCGATCGCGTTCCACACGGGCAGCCTCTCGGAGCGCTCGCACGGCTGCATCCACCTCGGGCGGACCGCCTCGAAGCGCTTCTTCGCGAACCTCTCGCCGGGCGACACCGTGCAGGTGGTCTCCTGACTCCGGTGAAAGACTGCACCCCATGACGGAGGAGCAGGAGTACCGGATCGAGCACGACACCATGGGCGAGGTCCGGGTGCCGGCCGCGGCGTTGTGGGCCGCGCAGACCCAGCGGGCCGTGGAGAACTTCCCGATCTCCGGACGCCCCATCGAGCCCGCGCAGATCCGGGCGCTCGGCCTGGTCAAGGGTGCGTGCGCGCGCGTCAACAAGGACCTCGGCGTGCTCGACGCCGACCTCGCCGACGCCGTGGCCGACGCCGCGGACGAGGTCGCGTCCGGGGCGCACGACGACCAGTTCCCGATCGACGTGTTCCAGACCGGCTCGGGCACCAGCTCGAACATGAACGCCAACGAGGTCATCGCGACGCTGGCCTCGCGCGCTCTGTCCGAGAAGGGGGGCGGCCACAAGGTGCACCCCAACGACCACGTCAACGCCTCGCAGAGCTCCAACGACGTCTTCCCGACGACGATCCACCTCGCGGCCGCCGAGGCAATCGTCCGCGACACGGTGCCCGCGCTGGACCACCTCGGCGCGGTGCTCAACCGCAGGGCGCAGGACTGGAAGCACGTCGTCAAGGCGGGCCGCACCCACCTCATGGACGCCGTGCCGATCACCCTCGGCCAGGAGGCCGGCGGCTGGGCGAGCCAGTGCAGCCACGGCACCGAGCGCCTGCGCGCGACGCTGCCCCGCCTCGCCGAGCTGCCGATCGGCGGCACCGCGGTGGGCACCGGCATCAACACCCCGGTGGGCTTCGGCGGCAAGGTCGTCGAGCAGCTCCGTCAGGCCACCGGCATCCCCGAGCTCTCCGAGGCCCGCGACCACATCGAGGCGCAGGGCGCCCGCGACGGGCTGGTGGAGGCGTCCGGCGCGCTGCGCACGGTCGCGGTGAGCATCTACAAGATCGCCAACGACGTGCGCTGGATGTCGTCGGGTCCGTCGACGGGCCTCGCCGAGATCCGCATCCCGGATCTCCAGCCCGGCTCGTCGATCATGCCCGGCAAGGTCAACCCGGTGATCTGCGAGGCGACGATGATGGTCGCCGCCCAGGTCATGGGCAACGACGCGACCATCGCCTTCTCCGGCTCGCAGGGCAACCTCGAGCTGAACGTCATGATGCCGGTGATGGCGCGCAACGTGCTCGAGTCGGCCCGCCTGCTGGCCAACGCCGCGCGCCTGCTGGCCGACCGCGTGCTCGAGGGCACGGAGGCCGACGAGGAGGCCTGCCGCCGCTACGCCGAGTCGTCGTCGGCGATCGTCACGCCGCTCAACCGCCTCCTCGGCTACGAGGAGGCCGCGAAGATCGCGAAGACGGCGATGAAGCAGCGCAAGACCATCCGCGAGGTCATCGACGAGGAGGGCTACGTCTCCGACGGCAAGCTCACCCAGGAGCAGCTCGACGAGGCCCTGGACGTCCTGGCGATGACCCGGGTGGACCAGGCGCCGTGACACTGCTGGGCGAGGTCGTCGCCGCCTCCGCGGAGGTGGCGGCGACCCGCTCGCGCAAGGCCAAGACCGCGACGCTCGCGACGCTGCTGGCGGGCCTGCAGCCCGACGAGGTCCGGCCCGCGACGGCCTGGCTCGCGGGCGAGATGCTGCAGGGCCGCACGGGCATCGGCTGGCGCACGCTGCAGTCGGTGTCGCCGACCCCGGCGTCCGAATCCACCCTCACCGTCGGCGACGTCGACGCCGCCCTCGACCGGCTGGCCGCGATGGCCGGCTCGGGCACCGGGGTCGGCGCGCGGCGCGCCGCCGAGCTGGGCGGGCTGCTCGACGCGGCGACGCCGGACGAGGGCCGCTTCCTCGTGCGCCTGCTCGGCGGGGAGCTCCGTCAGGGCGCGCTCGAAGGGATCATGATCGAGGCGGTGGCGGCCGCCGCGACCCTGGCGAGCGAAGCGACGGGCAGTCGGGTGGAGGTGCCCGCCGACGCCGTACGGCGCGCCTTCATGCTGTCGGGCCGCCTCCCGACCACGGCTCACGTGGCGCTGACCACCGACGACCCGGTCACCGAGCTCAGCGCCATCGGCCTCGAGGTCATGCGCCCGCTGCGGCCCATGCTCGCCTCGCCGGGCGACTCCCTGGAGGCGGCGCTGGCCGAGCTCGGCGCGCCCGACGGCGACCCGGGCGTCGTCGTCGAGCACAAGCTCGACGGCGCGCGGATCCAGGTGCACCGACGCGGCGACGAGGTGCGGGTGTGGTCGCGGACGTTGCGCGAGATCACCGACGGCGTCCCGGAGATCGTCGCGCTGACCCGGAAGCTGCCCGTCGAGACCGTCGTGCTCGACGGCGAGACCCTCGCCGTGGCCGAGGACGGCCGGCCGCGACCGTTCCAGGAGTCGATGAAGGGGCTCGGCTCGGGCGCCATGCAGCCCTGGTTCTTCGACTGCCTGCACCGCGACGGCGTCGACCTGGTCGACGAGCCGCTGTCGACGCGGCGGGAGGTGCTCGCGGAGGTCGTCGGCGACCGGCTGATCCCCGGCGTCGTCCGCCCGACCGTCGCGCAGGCGGAGCAGGCCGTCGCCGACGCCCTCGCCGCCGGGCAGGAGGGGTCGATGGTCAAGGCCCTCGACTCGACCTACTCGGCGGGCCGGCGCGGGCGGTCGTGGCAGAAGGTCAAGCCGTCGCACACCCTCGACCTCGTCGTCCTCGGCGTCGAGTGGGGCTCGGGGCGCCGTCGCGGGTGGCTCTCGAACATCCACCTCGGCGCCCGGGGTGCGGACGGCGAGTTCGTCATGATCGGCAAGACCTTCAAGGGCATGACCGACGACATCCTGCGCTGGCAGACCGAGACGTTCCCGCGGTACGAGACCCACCGCGACGACTGGACGCTCTACCTGCGGCCCGAGATCGTCGTGGAGATCGAGCTCGACGGGGTGCAGACGTCCACGCGCTACCCCGGCGGCGTGGCGCTGCGCTTCGCCCGCGTCGTCCGCTACCGCGACGACAAGACCGCCGCCGAGGCGGACACGCTCGAGACGGTGCGCGCGCTGAAGCTCTGACCTCCGGCAACGAACGAGCGGTTCGCTGCTTCTACGCGCGCGAACTCCCCGTTCGCGCCCGGAACTCAGCCGAGCTCGCCGCGCCGGACGGCCCGGCGCTCGAACCAGATCGTCGCCGCCGGCGGGATGCTCGCCGCGAGGGCGAGCAGGGTCGTCCCGATCGACCAGCGGAAGACCCGCGCGGTCACCAGGGCGACCACGACGTAGGCGACGAACAGTGCGCCGTGGATCGGCCCGAACACCCGCACCCCGACGTCGTCGAACACGACGAGGTACTTGAACGCCATCCCGATCAGCAGGCCGATCCACGAGCAGGCCTCGGCGATGGCGACGGCGCGGAACGTGCGCGCGAGGACCGTCGCGCGCGGGCTGGGGAGGACCGTGGACACGGCTCCACTCTGCCGGGAGCCGATCAGCGGGGCGACGCGGCGATCGTCACGCGGTGGCTCGCGCCGCCGGACAGGAAGGCGGCGAGCGCCCGGCCCTCCTCGCCGACCTCCTGCCGGTCGGCGCGCGAGATGCGGCGCAGCGGGGTGACGGTGACGACGCCGTCGGCGACCGTCCAGCTCGCCGCCACCCGACCGTCGACCAGCACGAACCGCGTCCCGGCCACCGAGAGCCCGCGGTGGGCGACGTCGATGAACCGCGAGCGGTCGTCGTAGCCGAGCACGAGGTTGTCGAACGCGGGCAGGAAGCGCGCGGGCGCAGGCACCTCGGGGCCGGGGCGCGGGGCGTCGGGCAGGTCGAGCAGCTCCCGGCCGCGCTCGTCGCGGAAGGCCACGAGCCGCTCCCGTACGCGCGCCACCGCCTGCGGCAGGCCGGCGAGCCCGGACCAGGCGCGGAGGTCGGCCGTCGCCGCGGGCCCGAAGGCGGCGAGGTAGCGCAGGACGAGGGCCTCGCCGACCGGGTCCTCCCCCTCCGGCGACGGCGGGTCGCACGCTCGCCCGAGCCACGTGGCGAGCGCGACGCTGCTGGCCGGCCCGGCCTGGCCCCACAGCCCGCGCGGCGGCACCTGCACGAGCGGGACGAGCACGCTCACCGCCTCGCCGAGCACGCGCGGCGGCACGTCCGGCCACCGCTCGGCGAGCACGCGACCAGCGGCGGGCAGCGTGCTCGGGTCGTGGGCGAGGAGCTCCCGCCCGGCCTCGGCCAGCGCCGCGAGGTCGACCCCGGCGAGCTCCGCGCGGTACACCCCAAGCACGCGCTGGAGCAGCATCGCGTCGTGGCGCGACCGCCAGGCCAGCGCGTCGTCGGCCGTCACGAGGTGGACGGTGCGGCGCATGAGGTGCATGCGCACGACCCGGCGTTCGACGAGCAGCGCCGAGAGCTCCGCCGGGTCGAACCCCGCGAGTCGCGACCACAGCCCGGTGAACGGCTCCTGCGGCTCCTGGGCCTGCAGCCCGCCGAGGTGCGCGACCGCGTCGAGCGCCGGGACGTCGGCACGGGCGAGCAGGAACTGCCGGGCGAGCGCCGCCCGGTTCAGCGCGCGGGCCCCGAGGACGGTCACGCACGTCAGCCTCTCAGCCACCCCCGACCGCGTAGCCTCGTGACACGTGCACTTCCTCGACGGCGAGCGCCCGCCCCACGACCTGACCTACGACGACGTCTTCCTCGTCCCGACGCGGTCCGACGTGGCCTCGCGCTTCGACGTCGACCTCTCGGTCGCCGACCCGTCGGGCGCCACGATCCCGGTCGTCGCCGCCAACATGACCTCGGTCAGCGGCCGCCGGATGGCCGAGACGCTGGCGCGCCGCGGCGGCCTCGCCGTCATCCCGCAGGACGTCGACCCGGCGGCGGTCGCCGACATCGTCGAGGGGGTGAAGTCCCGGCACACCGTGTGGGACACCCCCGTGGTGCTGCACCCCGGTGACGCGGTGGCCGACGCGCTCAACCTCGTCTCGAAGCGCGCGCACCGCACGGTGGCCGTGGTCGACGACGCGGGCCGCCCGGTCGGGGTGGTCGGCGAGTCGGCGTGCCACGGGGTCGACCGCTTCACCCGCCTCGCCGACGTCCTCTCCCCCGCGGTGTCCCTGCCGGTCGGCACCGCGCCGCGGGCGGTGTTCGACGCGCTGCAGGACCCGGCGTACGCGGGGGCGCCCGCCCTGGGGATCGACGACGACGGACGCCTCGCCGGCATCCTCACGCGCACCGGCGCGCTGCGCGCCGAGGTCTACCGGCCCGCGGTCGACGCCGACGGGCGGCTGCGGGTCGCCGCCGCGCTCGGGGTCAACGGTGACGTGGCGACCCGGGTCAAGGAGCTGGGCGCCGCCGGCGTCGACGTGCTCGTCGTGGACACGGCGCACGGCCACCAGGAGAAGATGCTCGCCGCGCTGGCCGCCGCCCGTGAGGCGGCGCCGGACGCCGTGATCGCCGCCGGCAACGTCGTCACCCCCGAGGGGACGCGCGACCTGATCGCGGCGGGCGCGGACATCGTCAAGGTCGGGGTCGGCCCGGGCGCCATGTGCACGACGCGGATGGCGACCGGGGTCGGCCGCCCGCAGTTCTCCGCGGTCGCCGTGTGCGCCGCCGCGGCGCGGGCCGCCGGCGGGCACGTCTGGGCCGACGGCGGGGTGCGCCACCCCCGCGACGTCGCCCTCGCGCTCGCGGCCGGCGCCTCGGCGGTGATGGTGGGTTCGTGGTTCGCGGGCACCTACGAGTCGCCCGGCGACCTGCTGCGCGACGAGCACGGCGCGGCGTACAAGGAGTCGTTCGGCATGGCGTCGAAGCGCGCCGTCACCGCCCGCACGCGCGGCGACTCGGCGTTCGACCGCGCCCGCAAGGGGCTGTTCGAGGAGGGCATCTCCTCCTCGCGCATGCAGCTCGACCCGCAGCGCCCGGGCGTGGAGGACCTGCTCGACAGCATCTGCGCCGGCGTGCGCTCGGCCTGCACCTACACCGGCGCCGCGTCGCTCGAGGAGTTCCACGAGCGCGCGACGCTCGGCGTGCAGTCCGCATCCGGGTTCGCGGAGGGACGCCCCCTGCCTAGCGGCTGGTGACTCCGCTGGTGACTCCGCTGGTGACTCCGCTGGTGACTCCGCTGGTGACGAACGCCCGCCGGTGCGCCGACGGCGTCGTCCCGTAGGCGCGCAGGAAGGCGGTGCGCAGCGTCTCGGTGGAACCGAAGCCGCAGCGCGCCGCCACCCGCGGCAGGGGCAGGTCGGTGGTGGCGACGAGGTGCGCGGCGGCCTCGGTGCGGGCGCGGCGCACGTGCTCGCCCGGTGACCGGCCGAGGTGGGCACGGAACAGACGGGTGAGGTGGCGCTCGCTCACGCCGGCCCGGTCGGCGAGGGCTGCGGCGCCGAGATCGTCGTCGAGGTGTCCGGCGACGTGGTCGACCACGGCGCGGACGACGTCGTCGGCCGGCCGCGGGGCGGACACGTGCACGCTCATCTGGGCCTGCGTGCCCGGCCGCTGCAGGTAGGTCACCAGCGAGCGCGCGACGCCGCGGGCCAGGGCGGCGCCGTGGTCCTCCTCGACGAACGACAGCGTCAGGTCCAGTGCGCTGGTGACGCCGGCCGACGTGGCGACGGGGCCGTCCCGCACGAAGATCGGGTCCGGGTCGACGGTCACCGCGGGGTGCGCGCGGGCCAGCCCTCCGGCGAAGAACCAGTGGGTCGTGGCGCGGCGCCCGTCGAGGAGCCCGGCGGCGGCCAGCACCGACGCCCCGGTGCACACCGACGCCACCCGTCGGGCGGCCCGGGCGAGTCGGCGGACGTGGGCCAGGACGACCTCGTCCGCCGCCGCACGCTCGTGCCCGTACCCGCCGGCCACGATGAGTGTGTCGACCTCGCCGCCCGTGCGCTCGAGCGCCTCGTGGGCGTCGAGACGCAGGCCCGGTCGGCACGTGACGGCCTGCCCGCCCGGCGTGAGCAGCCGGACCGCATAGGGCGGGTCGGCGCCGCGGTCGTTCGCGGTGGCCAGGGTGGTCGTGACGCACGCGATGTCGAGCAGCTCGGCGTCGTCGTACGCCACCACGGCCACGGCCCGCTCCATGTGCCGAGAGTAGGTCCGGACGGACCGTCTGCCCAGGATTCCGGACCTGCCGGCCAGATACCCACCGGGGGTATCCCTCCGAGGCGCACGATGACGCGCATGAGCACCCTGCACGGGCGGAGGGCCTCCGCCCTGACCCACCGCTGGCCGACCGCCGTCGGCCTCCTCGTCGCCCTCGCCGCCGTGCTGGGCGGGGCCGACCGCGACACCGTCGCGACCACCGTCGCCGTGGCGGCCTCCTGCTACGTCGCCGCCGCGGCGTTCTCGCTGCCCGCGATGGCGTGGCTCTGGATCCCGATCGCGTCGGTCCTCGCGGTCGGCGGCGCCCTCGTGGCCCTCGACCCCGTGGTCACGACCGGGATCGTCGTCGCCGTCCTGGTCGTCGTCGGCCTCCTGCGGGGCGCATCGCGGCCGGTGCTGACCCTCGAGAGCGCGGGCTTCGTCGGCTACGGCGTGTTCGTGGTTGCCGCGCTCCTGCTCGCGCCCGGCATCGGCCTCGTCGTCGCGGCGCTGACACTCGTCGCGCACGGGGTCTGGGACGTGTGGCACCTGCGCCGCCACCGCGACGTCGTCCCACCGTCGCTCGCCGAGTTCTGCGTCGCGCTCGACGTCCCGCTCGGCCTGGCCGTGCTCGTGCTCGCCGTGTGAGCTCCGCTCATGTGAGCAGTTCGGAGTGCTCGCGCACTCCGAACTGCTCACATGCCGAAGGCACCTAGCGCTCGCCCTCCAGCATCTCGGTGACCAGCGCGGCGATCGGCGAACGCTCGGAGCGGGTCAGCGTGACGTGGGCGAACAGCGGGTGGCCCTTGAGCTTCTCGATCACGGCGGCGATGCCGTCGTGGCGGCCCACCCGCAGGTTGTCGCGCTGGGCGACGTCGTGGGTGAGGACGACCCGCGAGTTGGTGCCCAGGCGCGAGAGCACCGTGAGCAGCACGTTGCGCTCCAGCGACTGGGCCTCGTCGACGATCACGAAGGCGTCGTGCAGCGAGCGGCCGCGGATGTGGGTCAGCGGCAGGACCTCGAGCATCCCGCGCTCGATGACCTCCTCGACCACGTTGGAGGACACCAGCGCGCCGAGGGTGTCGAACACCGCCTGCGCCCAGGGCGCCATCTTCTCGTTCTCGCCGCCCGGCAGGTAGCCGAGGTCCTGGCCGCCGACCGCGTAGACCGGGCGGAAGACGACGACCTTGCGGTGCTGCTGGCGCTCGAGGACCGCCTCGAGCCCGGCGCACAGGGCCAGCGCCGACTTGCCGGTGCCCGCCCGGCCGCCCATGGAGACGATGCCGATGTCGGGGTCGGTGAGCAGGTCGATCGCGATGCGCTGCTCCGCCGAGCGGCCGTGCAGGCCGAAGACGTCGCGGTCGCCGCGCACGACCCGGACCTGCTTGTCCGGGGTGACCCGCCCGAGGGCGGACGAGCCCCCGCCGAGCAACCGCAGCCCGGTGTGGCACGGCAGCTCGCGGGCCTCCTCGACGTCGGTGACGCCGTCGGCGAAGAGGGAGGACACCTCGTCCGGGGTCGCGGCGACCTCGGCGGTGCCCGTCCAGCCCGTCGTCGTGACGTCCTGGCCGTGGTACTCGTCGGCGGGCAGACCCACCGACGCCGCCTTGACCCGCAGCGGCATGTCCTTGGTGACGAGGGTGACGGGGTTCGGGTGGGCGGGTGATGACTCGGCCGCGAGGTTGAGCGCGCAGGCGAGGATCCGGGAGTCGTTCTCCGCCGTCCGGAACCCGGCCGGCAGCACCGACGGGTCGGAGTGGTTGAGCTCGACCCGCAGCGTCCCGCCCTCCGGTGTCATGGGGATCGGCTCGTCGAGACGGCCGTGACGGATGCGGAGGTCGTCGAGCAGACGCAGTGCCTCGCGCGCGAACCAGCCCAGCTCGGAGTGGTGGCGCTTGCCCTCGAGCTCGGAGATGACGACGAGCGGGAGGACGACCTCGTGCTCGGCGAACCGCGTGGGGGCCCACGGGTCCGAGAGGAGCACGGAGGTGTCGAGGACGTAACAGCGCGCGCCGTCGGCGGCCCCGGAGGGACCGGCGACGGGGGTGCTGGCGGTGGTGCTGGCGGTGCTCACGGAAGCGGGACGCTCGGCCGGTGCTGCGCTCACGACGACTCCCTCGAGCGGCCACGGCACCCGCGACCACTGTGTTCCTCGGCGGAACGGGTCGGCTAGTCCGGCGGCTCGACGGCGCGGTGGCGCGGCCCGGGGGCCGTCCTGCGCCATCGCGGGGCAGAACCGGGTGCCGGCCCTCCCCCGGGACCGGACCAGGGCGGTCGCGCCGCGCCGACCGCGAGCCCCGACGCCGTACTGGCGCTGGTGCCGCGAGCGGTGGACGTCCCCGTCCCGCTCCGATCTGCCACTACCGGCCTCCCCGGACGCCCCGCATCCGGTGCGGGTCCGTCGGCGCGGACGCTACCGCCGGTAGCCGGTCGCTGTCGCGCGCCGAGCGTGACGAGTTGGTGACGTGGCTCACCGATTTCCGGGCAGCACGCCTCGCCCGCCGACCGTTCGGCGCAGCCAGGGCGGCCAGGCGGCACGTCGCGGCCCGGGACGGGGCGCGGGAGTCGCGGGTCCGCCGCGCAGCTCCTCGGGCGTGGGCGGGTCGTCGAGGACGTGGGCGAGACGCGCTGTGACCGGATCGGAGCCCGACCCGGTGAGCCAGGGTCGCAGCAGCCGCGCGCCCTCGACGTAGGTCGTCGTGTGGGTGCGCCATCGCGGGTGCGCCAGGAACTCCAGCATCCGGCGCGCCCGGGCCTCGTCGACGAGCAGCCAGCGACGCAGGTGCGCGACGACCTCGGCGTCGGGCCGGCGCTCGGCGTGCAGCATCAGCGCGGCGTCCTGGCGCACCGGCGCCAGGCGGCCCATGACCTCCTCGACGGCCTCGCCGAGCGCGGCGCGCCCGAGGTCGGTCGGCACCCCGGCCGCCGCGAGCACTTCCGCGTTCCAGCGCCCCCAACCCGGTCCGACCACCGCCTCGAGCCCGAGCTCGGCGGCGCCCTCGGCCACGAGGCTCTGCGGGGTGCGCGCGAGGAACACCTCGCGCTCGGGCCGTCCCCCGCCCGCCGCCCGGGCGGCCGCGACGCGGCAGTGCTCGGTGTGGTGGCCCGGGTAGGCCTCGTGGGCCACGAGCAGCGGCAGGTGGGTCACCCGGTGCGCGATGCCGCCGTTGACCGTGATCGTCGAGCGCCGCGGGCCCACCCAGCGGCTGAACCCGCTCCACGGGGCCGTGTCGACGACCTCGAGCGTCACGTCCTCGCCCGGCGGCAGCCCCACGGTGACCGCGGTGCGCTCGCGCAGCGCCCGGACCGCGGCGCCGAGGGCGGTCGGCAGGTGCTCGGGGGCGAGGCGGTCGCCGTCGCGGAAGGCCGCCAGGCGCTCGGGGAGGGCGCCGGAACCCCCGAGCAGCACGTCGAGGTCCCGGTGGGCCTCCCGGTAGCGGTCGGGCTCACCGCGGGCGATGCGCACGCCGAAGCTCCGCTCCACCTCGTCGACGAAGCCGAACTCGCGGCCGCCGGCCCGCTCCGCGAGCACCCGGCAGGCGCGGAGCTGGGCGTCGAGGAAGGCGGACCGCGAGCCCCCGGTGGGCAGGGCCGCCCGCAGGCGGTCCGCCTCGCGGGCGAGGTCGTCGGGGCGGGGCGCCGGCTCGGCCGCGACCCGCGCCGCGTCCGCGGGGTCGCCGAGATGGGCATCGAGCACCCCGGGCACGACCCGGTCGAGGCGCAGCGCGAGGCGGACATAGGCCCGCGCGAGCCCGTCGAGACCCGCGCTCCCCGCCCCGTCGACGTCCGGGTCCGCGACCACCGGACGAGGCTACGCCGCGTGGCCGCCGCAGGCCTCGTCCGGCGGGAGCCGGGTCTTGATACGACAGGCGGGTGTCGAGGGCTGCGACGCACCGCCACTGAATGCCCTGCCGGCCGTGGAATGCGCGGCGGACGTGACCGGCAAATCACCCGGTCATCCCACTCAAGTCGCAGTCGGAATTGTCAATCACTCGATGGGGGTTCTCAGCTGGAAATGGCCTGCTCGCGGCGGCTAGCTTTTAGCCCATCAGCCGCACCGTCCGTGGGGCTGGAAGCCATTCGACGGGGACCCCGAATTCCCGCCGATGCCAACGAACGAAACTGGAGCACTGGATGCTGAAGAAGGCGGGAATCGTCGTCCTGGGCGCGACGGCGGGCATGCTCTCCCTCGCCCCGCTGGCCTCCGCCGGCGAGGCGCCCTCGCACGACCGGGGCCACGACCACGGCAGCCACGGCCACCACGACGACGGCGACCGCGGCCACCGCGGTGGCGGCGGGGACTGCGACAAGACCGCGATCTCCTCGGGCAACCGGCTCGTCAGCCTCGACAACCTGGCGTCGAACCTCGACGCCGACAACATCAACGTCCTCTCGCAGGACAACTCGCGTGACAGCGACTGCGACGGCGACCGCGGCGGCCGCGGTGGGCGCGACGGTCACGGCCACGGCGGCCACGGCCACGGCGGGCACGACGGCCACGACGGCGGCGGGGACCGCGACGGCGGCGGGGACCGCACCGCGATCTCCTCGGGCGACCGTCTGATCAGCGCCGACAACATCCTGGCCAACGCCAGCCTGGACAACATCAACGTCCTGAGCACGGACAACTCGCGCTAGTCCACACGTCCGCGGACGATCCGTGCCCATCGGGGGATGGCACGGGTCGACCACGGTCGGGGAACACGGGAACGGCCCCGGGAGCACTGCTCCCGGGGCCGTTGTCGTGCGCGCGCTCGCCGATCAGCCGCCCCAGCGACGATTCCGCCGGGAATAGTCGCGCAGGGCCCGCAGGAAATCGATGTGACGGAACTGCGGCCACAGGGCCTCGGTGAAATAGAATTCCGAGTACACGGACTGCCACATGAGGAACCCCGAGAGCCGCTGCTCGCCGGAGGTGCGGATCACGAGGTCGGGGTCCGGCTGGCCCGACGTGTAGAGGTGCTCGGCGATGTGGTCGACGTCGAGGACCTCGGCGAGCTCCTCGATCGACGTGCCGGCCTCGGCGTGGCGCAGCAGGAGCTTGCGCACGGCGTCGGCGATCTCCTGCCGCCCGCCGTAGCCGATCGCGACGTTGACCTCCATGCCGTCGCGGCCCGCCGTGCCGTCCGCGGCCGCCTCGATGCGCTCGGCCAACGGCCGGGGCAGGGCGTCGGGGTTGCCGACCACGCGCAGCCGCCACCGGCGGTCCGGGGCCGCGAGCCCCTCCACCGCCGAGGCGATGATCTCGAGCAGCTGGTCGAGCTCCGCGGTGGGCCGGTCGAGGTTGTCCGTGGAGAGCAGGAACAGGGTGACGACCTCGACGCCGGCCTCCTGGCTCCAGTCCAGGAGCTCGACGATCTTGGCCGCCCCGACGCGGTGGCCGTCGCTGGGATCGGCCAGCCCCGCCTCCCGGGCCCACCGGCGGTTGCCGTCGAGGATCACTCCGATGTGACGCGGCGGCGCGCTCGTCGCTCCACGACGGCGCAGCCGCCGCTCGTAGAGCGAGTAGGCGACCCGGCGCAGATCGTCCCGGAGTGTCACGGCGGCCCACGGTAGTCGGTGCGCCCGGCCGGGCGGAGGCCCGTGACGGAGCGGTGACGGCCCGGGGACGGCCCGGCGAACGCCGTCACATCGGCCCGGACGCCCGGGTTCCGCCCCTATCCTGGGGTCCGTGACCGTCACCGATCCCGATGCCGACCTGGTCCCGGTCAAGCCGCGGCTGCGCGGCTGGTTGCACCTGTGGTCGTTCGTGGTCGCGGTCGCGGCCGGGATCGTGCTGGTGTCCCTGGCCGGTGCCACCGTGTCGGCGGAGGCGGCGGTCGCCGTGGCCGTCTACTCGCTGACGGTGTGCGGCGTGTTCGGGGTCAGCGCGCTCTACCACCGCCGGACGTGGCACACGGCGCGTGCGCGGACGCTCATGAAACGCCTCGACCACGCCATGATCTTCGTCTTCATCGCGGGCACCTACACGCCGTTCGCCGTGCTCGCCCTGCCCGAGCGCACCGGCCTGATCGTGCTGGCCGTCGTGTGGGCGGGCGCGCTGGGCGGCGTCGTCCTCAAGATCGCGTGGCCGCACGCCCCGCGGTGGGTCGGGGTGCCGTTCTACCTGGCCCTCGGCTGGGTCGCGGTCTTCGTGATCCCCGACCTGCTCCACCGCGGAGGCGTGGCGGCGCTCGTCCTGCTCATCGTCGGCGGGGCGTTCTACAGCCTGGGCGCGGTCTTCTACGCCCTGCGCCGCCCCGTCGGCTGGCCGGACACCTTCGGCTTCCACGAGTTCTTCCACGCCGCGACGATCATCGCCGCGGCGTGCCACTACGTGGCGATCTGGCTGGTGCTCTACGCGGGCTAGCGCGCCGCGCCGGTCCTAGCCCTGCGGCGGGATCGGGTCTCCGCCGCCGCCGTCGGGGTCTGGGCGGTCGTCGACGCCGCCGGCTCCGGGCGTCGCAGTGTCGTCGTCGTCGAGCACCGGGCCGCGGGTCCGCAGCTCGTCGACCGCGCTCATCGCGCCGCGCAGGTCGTCCAGCCACGTGCTGGCGTGCTCGCCGACCAGGGCCACCGCCCAGGCCAGGGCGTCCGACCGCGAGCGGGCCACGCCCGCGTCGACCAGCGTGTCGAGCACCAGGCGCTCGGACTGGCGCAGGCGCGTCATCACCGGCACCGAGAGCGTGGTGAACAGCTCCTCGACCTCGCCGATCCGCGCGCCCCAGGCCACCTTGCGCCCGTAGCGGTGCTCGGCCTGCCGGGCGACCTCCATGCGCTCCTCGCGGGTCTCCTCGCGGAACCGCTCGATGCGCCCGTGCGACGCCGCGGCGCGCGCGGCCTCGTCGGCGTCCGCGTCCAGGTTCGGCGCCGCCAGCTCGCCGACGACGAGGATCTCCTCGCGATCGACCGTCACGGTCGGCGTGCCCGCGAACCATCCGTCCGGGAGCCGGCCCGCGAGCCAGCCCGCGAGGTCGTCCGTGCCGGGCAGGTCCGTCGGGACCCGCCCGCCGCCGCGCCGTCCCGGACCACCGCGCCCCGGCCGTCCCCGATGTCCTCCGCGTCCCACCATCATGACGCTCCTCCTCCACGTTCTTGCTGTGCTTACAGCATTACACAGCAACGATGGAGTGGGTGTGCGAAACGTGTTCGCCGGTGGCGAAGCGCGCTCGCGGCGTGATCAACGGGGACTTCGCGCGCGTAGAAGCAGCGAACAGCGCGTTCGCTGCGGAATCCCTCGGCGCGCGTCAGCGGGAGAGCGCGGCGGCGAGGTCGTCGGCCGCGGTGCGGGGGCGGTCGCAGACGAAGCCGCGGCAGACGTAGGCGGCGGGCCCGCCGTCGACCAGGGGACGGTCGGCGAGCAGGGGCACGCCCTCGGCGTCGGGCTCGCCCGCGACGACCACCGAGCCGCCGGGCGCGTGGCGCCGGGCGGTGTCGGCGAGCCGGGCACGCCCGGGGGCGTCCGCGGCCACCACGGCCACCTGGAGCGGCCCGTGGGCGGCGGCCTCGGCGACGCCCAGCCAGGAGCCGGCGAACCGCGAGTGCCGGGACAGCAGGGTGCCGACGGCGTCCACCGCGGCGTCGGCGAGCTCGCGGTAGCGCGCGGACGCCTCCGGCTCGACGAGCAGCGACGCGGTGAGCAGCGCCCCGGCCAGCAGCGAGGACCCGCACGGCGTGGCGCCGTCGGTGATCTCGCGGGGCCGGGTCACCAGGGCCTCGGCGTCGTCGGCGGTGTCCCAGAAGCGGCCGGTGTACGCCCCGTCCTCGCCGACCTCGGCGAAGTGCTCGAGCGTGGTCCCGAGCAGCGAGCGGGCCTCGGAGAGCCACCGCGCCTCGCCCGTCGCCTGGTGCAGCGCGAGCAGGGCTTCGACGAGGGCGGCGTGGTCCTCGAGCACCGCGGGGGCGTCGCCGACCTCGCCGTCCCGCGAGGTCCGGCGCAGCCGCCCGTCGACGACGTGGGTGCGCAGCAGGAGCGCGACGGCACGCCGGGCGGCGGCCAGCCACTCGCTGCGCCCGAGGGCCGCCGACGCCTCGACCAGCGCGGTGACGGCCAGCGCGTTCCACCCGGCCACGACCTTGTCGTCACGCTCGGGCTGCGGACGCACGGCGCGGGCGGCCAGCAGGGCCCGGCGGACCGCCTGCCACCGCCCCTGGTCGTCGGGATCGACGGGCATCCGCAGCGTGGATCGGCCGTGCTCGAAGGTGCCGCCGGCGGTGACCCCGAGCAGCGCCGCGGCCCACGCCCCGTCCTCGGCGCCCAGCACCTCGACGAGCTCGGCGGGGCTCCAGACGTAGGTCGAGCCCTCCTCGCCCGCGGCGTCCGCGTCGAGCGCGGAGGCGAAGCCGCCCTGGGCGGTGCGCAGGTCGCGCAGGAGGAAGGCGGCCGTCATGTCGGTGACGCGGGCGGCCGACGGGGACCCCGTCAGCCGGGCCAGGTGCGCGTAGACGCGCAGCAGCTGGGCGTTGTCGTAGAGCATCTTCTCGAAGTGCGGCACGGTCCACGTCGCGTCGACCGAGTAGCGGGCGAACCCGCCCGCGAGCTGGTCGAACAGCCCACCGCGGGCCATCGCCTCGGCGGTGATGTCGGTCATCGCGAGCGCGTCGGAGCTGCCCGTGCGCTCGTGGTGGCGCAGCAGGAACTCCAGCACCGCCGACGGCGGGAACTTGGGCGCGCCCCCGAACCCGCCGTACTGCTCGTCGAAGTCGCCGGTCAGGGCCACGACGGCCTCGGCGAGGGTGTCGGCGTCGACGCCGGCGGGCGGCAGCGAGCGCGACACCGACGCGAGGCGCTGGGTGATCGCGCGGGCGGCGTCGCGCACCCGCTCGCCCTCGGAGCCCCACGCCCGCACCACGGCCCCGAGCAGCTGGGTGAACGACGGCATGCCCCCGTGCGGGCTCGCCGGGTAGTAGGTGCCGCAGTGGAACGGGTCGCCGTCGGGGGTCAGGAAGCAGGTCATCGGCCAGCCGCCCTGGCCGGTCATGGCCTGGGTGGCCTCCATGTAGACCGCGTCGACGTCCGGGCGCTCCTCGCGGTCGACCTTGACCGCCACGAAGTGCGCGTTGACGTACGCCGCCACCTCGGGGTCGGAGAACGACTCGTGCGCCATGACGTGGCACCAGTGGCACGCGGCGTAGCCCACCGAGAGCAGGACGGGCACCTCACGACGACGCGCCTCGTCGAACGCCCCGGACGACCAGGGCTGCCAGTCGATGGGGTTGTCGGCGTGTTGCCGCAGGTAGGGGCTGGTGGAGCCGGCGAGCCGGTTGGCCATGACGGGATCCTCGCACCGCCCGGGGATCAGGACGAACCGGTCCCCGGCGGATCCGTGGTCCGGTCGGGGCGCGGGGCCGTCGGCGCCACCGGGTCGTCGGGGTCCGGCGGACCGTCATCGCCCTCGCGCGACTCCGGCGGCTCCGGGTCGAACGACGGCGGCACCTTGCGCAGCTGCTTGTTCATCGACCGGATGAGCAGCGCCGTCGCCAGCCCGAGCAGCAGGATGACGACCAGCGCGATCGGCGAGGTCTTGCCGAACTCCTCGCCGCGCTCGGACCCCGGCGGCGCGCCGGGCGGCGGTGCCGCCAGCGGCAGCACCGTCCACCACACGGCGAGGGGCGTCATGCGCCGACCCGCTCCCGGACGCCCGCGAACAGGTCGTCCCCGGGCTGCTCGTTGGTCTCCTCGGTGTCGACCAGGGAGCGCGCCAGCTCGTAGTCCTCGGTGGGCCACACACGCTGCTGCAGCTCCAGCGGCATCTGGAACCAGCGGCCGTTCGGGTCGATCTGCGTGGCGTGCGCCCGCAGCGCGTCGTCGCGGACGTGGAAGTACTCCGCGCACGTGACGCGCGTCGTCACACGCTGGCCCGGGTCGGGCCGCGAGTCGTCCCAGCGGTCGAGCCACTCCGCCCACGGCGACTCGAGCCCCGCCTCGAGCAGGGCCTCGTGGAAGGCCTGGATGCGGGCCTTGGAGAAGCCGTGCGAGTAGTAGACCTTCAGCGGCTGCCACGGCTCACCCGCGAGCGGGAAGCGCTCCGGGTCGCCCGCGGCCTCGAAGGCGGCCATCGAGACCTCGTGGCAGCGGATGTGGTCCGGGTGCGGGTAGCCGCCGTTCTCGTCGTAGGTGACGACGACGTGCGGCCGGAACTCGCGCATGACCCGCACGAGCGCCTCGGTGGGCACCTCGAGGGGCTCGAGCGCGAAGCAGCCCGGCGGCAGCGGCGGCTTCGGGTCGCCCTCGGGCAGCCCGGAGTCGATGAAGCCGAGCCAGCGGTGCGACACACCGAGGATCGCCGCGGCCTTCGCCATCTCGGCGCGCCGCGTGCCCGGCATGTCCGCGTTGACCTCGGGGATGTCCATCGCCGGGTTGAGGATGCTGCCGGCCTCGCCACCGGTGCAGGTGACGACCATGACCTCCACGCCCTCGGCGACGTAGCGGGCACAGGAGGCGGCGCCCTTGCTGGCCTCGTCGTCGGGGTGGGCGTGCACCGTCATCAGCCGCAGCGGCTGGTCGGTAGGGAGTGCGCTCATCGTCTGTCCGGAGCCGTCCTCGTGCGTCGTTCTGGTGACTACCGAGGTGCAACACCCCGGTCGCCCTCCATCATCCCGGGCACCCCCGACAGCCCCGCCCGCGGACCCCGCGCCACCCCCCTCTTGACACGGAAAGCGCAGGTGGGCAAGGCCCTTCACACGCACCCGATCCACAGCGCGGCATCCTCGAACAGGTTCCCCACGACGCCCGTCGTGTTACCGTGGGGCGACACGGCCCGCATGCCGCGGGCCGTGTTTTTCCGTCTGTGGCCCCCGGGCCGCGGCACCGTCCACCCTGGCGCGGTGCCGGCAAGGCCCGTGAGGAGAACAGGCCACCGACCCGCGTCGCGCGGGCCCGGACCTCCGAGGAGTTGATCACCGTGACCGAGACGCAGACGCAGGTGACCTGGCTGACCCAGGACGCCCACGACCGGCTGAAGGCCGAGCTCGACGACCTCGTCGCCCAGCGTCCCGTGATCGCGCAGAAGATCAACGCCGCGCGCGAGGAGGGCGACCTCAAGGAGAACGGCGGCTACCACGCCGCCCGCGAGGAGCAGGGCGTGATGGAGGCCCGCATCCGGCACCTCCAGGAGCTCCTGCACACCGCGAAGGTCGGCGAGACGCCCACCGAGAGCGGCACCGCCGTCCCGGGCACGGTGCTCACCGTCCGCTTCGAGGGCGACAACGAGACCGAGACGTTCCTGCTCGGCTCGCGCGAGGAGGGCGCCCACGGCGACCTCGAGGTCTACTCGCCCAACTCCCCGCTCGGCTCGGCGCTGCTCGGCGCCAAGGCCGGCGAGACCGTGAGCTACGACCTGCCCGACGGCGGGTCGATGGAGGTCACGCTGATCTCCGCGGAGCCCTACAGCTCCTGAGTCCCACGGTCCTGGGCGCTCACTCCGGCGCCACCTCGTACCCGGCGCCGGCCAGGTCGTCCAGGATCGCCGCCGCGTGCTCGTGGCCCCGCGCCTCCAGCGTGAGGGCCACGTCCACCGCGCCCAGCGACCTCCCGGACCCCATCAGGCGGCGGTGCTCGACGTCGACGACGTTGCCCCCGGCCGTCCCCACCCGCCGCAGCACGTCGGCGAGGTAGCCGGGGCGGTCGGGCAGGCGCACGCGCAGTGACGCGTAGCGCCCGGCGGCCACGAGGCCGCGGCGCACGAGGTCGACGAGCATCAGCGGGTCGGCGTTGCCGCCCGACACGACCGCCACCACCGGGGTCGCCCAGCGGTCCGGGTACTCCGCGATCGCGGCGACGGCCGCCGCCCCGGCGGGCTCGACGAGCAGCTTCTCCCGCTCGAGGCTGCGCAGGACCCCGCGGGCGAGGGCCTCCTCGTCGACGGTCACGATCTCGTCGACCAGGGCCGCGACGTGGGCGAACGTGACGTCGCCGGGCCGTGGGACCGCGATCCCGTCCGCGATCGTCGCGCCGGTGACCGTGACCGGCGCCCCGGCCGCCAGCGACGGCGGCCAGGCGGCCAGGCCCGCCGCCTGGGCCCCGACGACGTGCACCCCGCGGTCGGCCACGGCGGCGGCGATCCCGGAGATCAGCCCGCCGCCGCCGGTGCACACGAGGATGGTGGCGACGTCCGGCACCTGCTCGAGGATCTCGAGGCCGACCGTGCCCTGCCCGGCGACGATGTCGGGGTGGTCGAAGGGGTGGATCAGCACCGCGCCGGTGCGCTCCGCGAACGCGCCCGCGGCCTCGAGCGTCTCGGCGAAGGTGTCGACGAGCTGCACGTCGGCGCCGTAGCCCCGGGTCGCGGCGAGCTTCGGCAGCGGCGCACCCGCCGGCATGAACACCGTCGCCCGGGTCTCGAGCAGGCGGGCGGCCAGCGCCACGCCCTGCGCGTGGTTGCCCGCGCTCGCGGCGACGACCCCCGGCGCGCGACCCTCCGGCCCGAGGCGCTCGATGCGCCGGTAGGCACCGCGAATCTTGAAGCTGCCCGTGCGCTGGAGGTTCTCGCACTTGAGCGAGACGGGTCCGCCGGCGAACCCCGAGAGCACCCGCGAGGGCGCGACCGGCGTGGTGCGCACGATCCCGGCCAGCGCGACCCGGGCGGCCTCGACGTCCGCGCGCTCGACCAGCTCCACGCCGACCGATCCTGCCTCCTCGCCGCGACCGCCGTCCGGGTGGTCCGGCCGCCGGTAGGCGAGCGGCGGACGGGCGGTGGCGGGGCGGTGGCGGGACCCGGCCCGTCGGCGCCGATCGAACCGTCGACCGGTCGTCGCCGAACGCCCGACGCCGATCGCCCGATCGTGCGAGCGCCTCACGCCCGCCACGCACGTCGGTAGCCTCGTGGGGGCGGCGTGAGGAATCCGCTCCAGGGGGTGAGACGGCATGGCGATCGATCCGATCGGCCCGGCGCCGGGAACCTCACGGCCCCACCACACGTTCTCCGACGTGTCGGCCTCCGCCCCTACGGCTCCCCTCGCGACGGCTGCTGCGCCCGCCGCCACGGCGGACGCGGCGCCCGCGGACGGCACGCGCACGTCGCGGGTGGCCCGCGCGCTGCCCCTGCTGCTCGCCGCGCTGCTCGCGGTGGCGGCCTTCGGCACCGTCGGCAGCGCCGGGTGCGACGACCCGGGCACCTACGTCAGCACCCCGGACGGCATCGCCCTCGTCGGGGGCTGCGTGAAGCCCGGCGACATCGACCCGATGACCGACCCCTCGATGCACGACCCGGCCTCCCGCCGCGGGTAGGAGCCCCGGGGGAGGAACCGCTGACGATCCCGGCCGGTGGGGCCAGGATCGGGGCATGACCGCCCCGTCGTCAGACCTGCCGTTCGACCCGCGCGCCCTGCTCGCCGGGAGCCGTCTGGGCGTCCTCGCCACGATCAAGGCCGACGGCCGTCCCCAGCTCTCCCCCGTCATGCCGTTCTACGACCGCGAGGCGGGCACCCTCGCCGTGTCGATGACCGAGGGACGCGCCAAGACCGCGAACCTGCGCCGTGACCCCCGTGCTGCGCTGGAGGTCACGAGCGCCGACGGCCGGTCGTGGGCCACCGCCGAGGGCCCGGTGACGCTCGTCGGCCCGGGGACCGACCCGCACGGCCCGGAGGTCGAGACCCTCGTCGCGTACTACCGCGCGGCGGCCGGCGAGCACCCGGACTGGGACGACTACCGCGCGACCATGGTGGCCGACCGACGCGTGCTCATGACGATGGCCGTCGAGCGCGTGTACGGCGACGCCCTGGACTGAGCGACAGGACGGTGCCTACGACAGCGAGTCGAGCGCCTGGCGGACGTCGTCGACGAGGTCGTCGGCGTCCTCCAGCCCGACCGACAGGCGCACGAGGTCGGCGGGCACCTCGAGCAGCGAGCCCGCCGCCGAGGCGTGGGTCATCGCGCCGGGGTGCTCGACGAGCGACTCGACGCCGCCCAGGGACTCCGCCAGCGTGAACACCCGGGTCGCGGCGCAGAAGTCGCGCGCGGCCTGCTCGCCGCCGGCGATACGGGCCGAGATCATCCCGCCGAAGCGGCGCATCTGCTTCGCGGCCACCTCGTGCCCCGGGTGGTCGGCGCGGCCCGGGTAGAGCACCGAGACGACCGCCGGGTGGGCGGCGAGGACGTCGGCGACGCGCTCGGCGTTGTCGCTGTGGCGCTCCATGCGCACGGCGAGGGTCTTGAGGCCGCGCTGGGTGAGGAAGCAGTCGAACGGCCCGGGCACGGCGCCCATGCCGTTCTGCATGCGCCCGAGCGTCGCGTCGAGCTCGGTGTCGTCGGTGACGAGCGCGCCGCCGACGACGTCGGAGTGGCCGCCGAGGTACTTCGTCGTCGAGTGCACGACCGCGTGCGCACCGAGCGCGAGCGGGGTCTGCAGGTACGGCGAGGCGAAGGTGTTGTCGACGACCAGCATCAGGTCGTGCTCGCGGGCCAGGGCACCGAGCGCCGCGATATCGGCGATGCCGAGCAGCGGGTTGGTCGGCGTCTCACACCAGAGGATCTTGGTGTTCGGCCGGATCGCCGCGCGCACGGCCTCGACGTCGGCGGTGTCGACCGCGGTGTACTCGACGCCCCAGTCGCAGTAGACCGTCGAGATCAGCCGGTAGGTGCCGCCGTAGGCGTCCAGCGGCATCAGCACGTGGTCGCCGGGGCGCAGCACGCCGCGCAGCAGCGCGTCCTCGGCCGCCATGCCCGACGCGAACGCCCGGGCGTGCCGGCCGCCCTCGAGCGAGGCCAGCGTCGTCTCCAGCGCGGTGCGCGTGGGGTTGCCGGTGCGCGCGTACTCGTAGCCCGAGCGCAGGCCACCGACGCCGTCCTGGGCGAAGGTGGACGTCGCGAAGATGGGGACGACGACCGAGCCCGTGGTCGGGTCGGGCTCCTGGCCGTCGTGCAGGGCGCGGGTCGAGAAACCGTTCACCTCGTCCACCCTAGGCATCCCGGGTTCACGCCGGCCCACCCATGTCGTAACGGCTGCCCGTGGCGAGGAACGCCAGGATGTCGGCGCGGGTGACGATGCCGGCGGGCCGCCCGTCGACGAGCACCAGGGCCCCGTCGCCGCCGCGCAACGCCTCCACCGCCTTCGACAGCGGCTCGGTGCTGCCCAGGCTCGGCAGGGACTTCGAGAGGTGGTCCTCGACCGGGTCGGTGAGCGAGGCCCCGTCGTTGAACAGCTTGTCGAGCAGGTCGCGCACGGTCACCGCGCCGCGCACCTCGGCCGCCATCACCGGCGGCTCGGCCTTGACGATCGGCATCTGCGAGACCCCGAACTCCCGCATGATCGACACGGCGTCGGCGACGGTCTCGTTGGGGTGACCGTGCACGAGGTCGGGGATCGAGCCGTCCTTGCGCCGCAGCACGTCGCCGACCGTCCACTCGGTGGTGTCGGGGGTGAGGAACCCGTAGGAGGACATCCAGCCGTCGTTGAACACCGTCGAGAGGTAGCCGCGGCCGCCGTCGGGCAGGAGCACGACGATGACGTCGTCGGGGCCGGCCTCGGCGGCGACCTTCGCCGCCGCGCACACGGCCATCCCGCACGAGCCGCCGACCAGCAGCGCCTCCTCGCGGGCCAGCCGCCGCGTCATGTGGAAGGAGTCGGCGTCCGGCACCGCGACGATCTCGTCGGGGACCCCGCGGTCGTACGTCGTCGGCCAGAAGTCCTCGCCGACGCCCTCGACGAGGTAGGGCCGCCCGTCGCCGCCGGAGTACACCGAGCCGACGGGGTCGGCGCCGACGATGCGCACCCGCCCGTCGGAGACGTCCTTGAGGTAGTGGCCGGTGCCCGAGATCGTGCCCCCGGTGCCGACGCCGGCGACGAAGTGCGTGATGCGGCCGTCGGTCTGGTCCCAGATCTCCGGGCCGGTCGACTCGACGTGCGAGGCCGGGTTGGCGAGGTTGGCGTACTGGTTGGGCTTCCAGCCGCCGTCGGTGTCGCGGGCGAGCCGGTCGGACACCGAGTAGTACGACTCCGGGCTCTCGGGCTCGACGGCGGCCGGGCACACGACGACCTCGGCGCCGTAGGCGCGCAGCGCGTCCTGCTTCGCCACGCTCACCTTGTCGGGCACGACGAAGATGCAGTGGTAGCCCCGCTGCTGGGCGATGATCGCCAGGCCGATGCCGGTGTTGCCCGAGGTCGGCTCGACGATGGTGCCGCCGGGCTTCAGCTCGCCCGAGGCCTCGGCGGCGTCGATCATCTTCTCGGCGATGCGGTCCTTCACGCTGCCGCCGGGGTTGAAGTACTCGACCTTCGCGAGCACCAGGGGCGCGTCGGGCCCCGTCGGGACGACGTGGTTGAGACGCACCAGCGGCGTGTGGCCGATGAGGTCCGCGACGTGCTCCGCGTAGCGCATGACACCCATCCTCCGGCTTTGCCGCCCGGAGCGCCGCCCACCCCCTCGGACGTGCGAGGGATCACCCCGCCGGGAGGCGACGACGGGACCCGCCCTGGCGCGCGGCCGTAGGGTCGGCGCCATGGTCGCCCCAGGCCGCGAGGCCGTCATCGTGTCCGCCGTCCGCTCGCCGATCGGCCGCGCCCGCAAGGGCTCGCTGGCCGGGATGCGCCCCGACGACCTCACCGCGCAGGTGGTGCGCGCCGCGCTCGACGCCGTGCCCGCGCTCGACCCGACCGAGGTCGAGGACCTCCTGCTCGGCTGCGGACTGCCCGGTGGCGAGCAGGGCCACAACCTCGCCCGCATCGTCGCCGTCCAGCTCGGGATGGACACCCTGCCGGGCGCGACGATCACGCGGTACTGCTCGTCGTCGGTGCAGACCGCCCGGATGGCCGCGCACGCCATCCGCGCCGGCGAGGGCGACGTCTTCCTCGCCGCCGGGGTCGAGACCGTCTCGCGGTTCGACAAGGGCAGCTCCGACAACCTGCCCGGCACGCACAACCCGCTGTTCGCCGACGCCGAGGCGCGCACGGCCGAGGTGGCCGCCGCCGGGGCGACCGAGTGGCACGACCCGCGCGCCGACGGCCTGCTCCCCGACGCGTACATCGCGATGGGGCAGACCGCCGAGAACGTGGCGCTGGCCGAGGGCGTGACGCGCGAGGAGATGGACCGCTTCGCCGCGCGCTCGCAGCAGCGGGCGGGCGCCGGTCAGGAGAACGGCTTCTGGGCGCGCGAGATCAGTCCGGTGACGCTGCCCGACGGCTCGGTGATGGAGCACGACGACAGCCCCCGGCCGAGCACCACCTACGAGGCGCTCGCCGACCTCAAGCCGGTCTTCCGTCCGGACGGGCGCATCACCGCCGGCAACGCCTGCCCGCTCAACGACGGCGCCGCCGCGCTCGTGGTGATGTCCGCGGAGCGCGCCGAGTCCCTGGGCATCACCCCGCTCGCGCGCATCGTCTCCACCGCCGTCAGCGCGCTCTCGCCCGAGATCATGGGCCTCGGTCCGATCGAGGCGTCGGCGCGGGCGCTGGCCCGGGCCGGGCTCGGGATCGCCGACGTCGACCTCGTCGAGATCAACGAGGCCTTCGCCGCCCAGGTCCTCCCGTCGGCGCGTGGTCTGGGGATGTCCGACGACGACATCGAGGAGAAGCTCAACGTGCACGGCGGCTCGATCGCCGTCGGGCACCCCTTCGGCATGACCGGCGCGCGCATCGCCACGACGCTGATCAACGGCCTGCGCACCCGCGACGCGAGCCTCGGCCTCGAGACCATGTGCGTCGGCGGCGGGCAGGGCATGGCGATGGTGCTCGAGCGCCTGAGCTGAGCTCGCGGCGCGCCGCGGCGGGTGCGGCGCGGCGTGCGGTGGGCGTGCGGTGGGTGTCGGAGCGAGGGTCACCTCGACTGCGTCGGACGCAGCGAGGGCGTCCCTCGCTCGCCGTCCACGGGCCCACCGGTGACGCGAGCTCGTGGATCGAGGGTCACCTCGACTGCGTGGGAGGCAGTCAGGGTGACCCTCGCTCGCCGGCCGCCGACCGCCGTCACGGTCGATGGAACCTCCGAGACCCCGGCTCCGTCGAAACCCGTGTGAGCAGCCGTCGCACCATCGACTGGGTCGCCGTCCGCCAGGCCGCCCTGCACGACCAGATCCGGCATGCCGACCTCCTGGAGTTCGGCGTGCTCTCGAGCACGATCGCGCGCCGGGTCGAGGCCGGAGTCTGGGATCGGAGCGCCTACGGCGTCATCTCCCTGGCGGGGACGCCGCGAACGACCGAGCAGCACCTCGCCGGCGCGGTCCTGTACGCGGGACGGGGCGCCGTGCTCTCGGGTGCGGCGGCCGCGCGTCTGCACGGCCTCGAGCGCGTCCCGAAGGATCCGATGGGTACCGCGCTGGTGCTCGTGGAGCACGGTCGCCATCGGGTGTCTCGACCCCCGATCACGGTGGTGCGCACCCACCGACTCCCGCCGCCGACGGAGATCCACGGGCTCCCGGTCGCCCCCGTCACGCGGGCCGTCGTCGAGGCGGCGTGCCGCATGACGACGGTCGACGATCGACGCGCGCTCCTCGCCGAGGCGGTCCAGCGCAGGTTCACGACGGCGCGAGCCCTCCGTGCGGAACTGGAATCGGGCTGCGGCCGAGGAACGGCCCGGGTGCGACCCGTCCTCGCCGAGATCGAGGACGGCGTGCGCTCCGTGCCCGAGGCGCGGGCCCGATCGCTCGCAGCCTCGATCGCGGAACTGCCCCCGATGATGTGGAACCCGCGACTCGTCCTCGAGGACGGGACCTTCCTCGCCGAACCGGACGGGTGGCTCGACGACGTCGGACTCGCCTGGGAAATCCATTCGTTCCGCCACCACGCCGACCCGGACGCCTTCGGCGACACGATGCGACGCCAGGCCCGCATGACCGGCCAGGACGTGCACGTCGTGGCGCACACGCCGCGCCAGCTCCACGAGGAGCGGGCGCAGGTCCGCCGAGATCTCCTCGCTGCCTATGCCGCCGCCTCTCGACGTCCCCGCCCGGCGGTCCGGGCGCAGCGCGCCGCCTGATCCCCAGCTTGTCCACGCACCCAGGGCGTCCCTCGCTGCTCACAGCGCAGCCAAGGCGTCCCTCGCTCGGCACCGCCACCCGCGCCACCCACGCACCCAGGGCGTCCCTCGCTGCTCACAGCACAGCCAAGGCGTCCCTCGCTCCCCCCTCACCACGCCGGGCCGCTGCCGCCGGGCGCGCCAACCGGCCCCGGACGTACGACGGCCCCTCCCGGAGGGTTCCGGGAGGGGCCGTCGTCGTCGGTGCCGCGCGCTACTGCCGGAAGTAGCTGAGCAGCTGCAGGATCTCGATGTAGAGCCAGACCAGCGTGGTCATGAAGCCGAAGGCGAGGTACCACGCGAACCGCGCGGGGACGCCGGCCTTGACCGCCTGGTCGGCCTGGTCGAAGTCGAGCAGCAGCATGAACGCGCCGATGCCGATGCAGACCAGGCTGAAGATGATCGCCAGCGGACCGCCCGAGCGCAGGCCCAGGCCGCCGTCGACGAAGAAGCTGATCAGCAGGTTCGCGACCATGAGGATCAGGACGCCGATGGCGGCGCCGATGACCATCTTCGTCAGGCGGGGCGTCACCCGGATGGCGCCGGTCTTGTAGACGACCAGCATCCCGATGAAGACACCGAGCACACCGAGGATCGCCTGGAAGCCGATGCCGGCGTACTGGCTGCTGGCACTCTCGAGGAGCCCGGTCAGCGATCCGAGCGCCACGCCCTCCGCGATGGAGTAGCCCAGCACGAGCGCCTTGTTGGTGCTCTGCTTGAAGATGATGATCAGAGCGAGGACGAGTCCGACGACGAGTCCACCGATGATGCCGATGAACCCGAGGCCGACCACGGCGCTCGCGATACCGACGGCGATGGCGAGGACGGCGTTGAGCGCCGTCTTCTGAACGACGTCGTCGACGGTCAGCGGGCGGTCCTGAGCCCCCGCCGTCGGCATCGGGCTCCCGCCCGTACCTCCGCCGAACATGCCACCCGCGCCGGCCATGCCGGCCGGGGCGGCGCCGAACCGCGCATACCCACCCGGTGAGGTGGGCAGGTTGCGGAACGCCGGGTTGCTGCTGGTGCGCACCTCTCGTCCTCCTCCTACGCGAAGCCGGCTCCGACGGCGGGATGCCGCCGGCCGGTTCGACCGCGGACTCTCGTCCACCTGGTCCAACGATGGGATGCGGGCTTCGGTTCCCGCGTCGGTAAAAGGAACTTTACCGGATTCGGTCACCACGCCCCGTGTCCGCTTCCGCCCGAGATGGGGGGCGGCTCCCAGTCTAGGTCCCCGTTCGGAGGTATGAGCCCCCGCGGGAGGTGTCATGCTGCGAGGGCGGGGCACCCTCGGGCCGAAGCCCCGCAGTCGGCAGGAAGGGGTGTCGGGATGGATCTCGGCAAGATGGCGGACAAGGCCAAGGACTGGGCCGGGAAGAACCCGGACAAGGCCGACGGCTACGTCGACAAGGGTACCGACGCCGTCGGCCAGAAGTTCGGCCACGAGCAGCAGGTCGACCAGTTCGGCGACAAGGCCAAGGACTACCTGCACGGCGGCCAGGAGCAGCCGCCCCCGCCGGAGGGGCAGGGCCCGCCGCCGCCCCCGCCCGGCGAGGAGCCCCCGCGCCCCTGACGCGGACTCCCCCGACGCACACCGCGGCCCGGCCCGTCGTACGACGGCGCCGGGCCGTCGTGCGTCCGGGTGCTCGAGAGTTCGGTTGCTCGGGTGTTCGGCAGCCCGTCAGGCCGCGGCGGGCCCGTCCGCGGCGTCGATGCGGATGGCGAGCAGGACCGCGTCGTCGCGCAGCCCGTCGACCCCGAGCACGCCGAGCAGGCGGTCGCAGAGCTCCTCGACCGGGATGTCGGTCGGCTGGGCGCCGAGGGTGTCGGCGATCAGCTGGGTGCGCTCGTCCGGGTCGGTGCCGGGCGCCTCGATGAGCCCGTCGGTGTGCAGGAGGAACACGTCCCCCGCCCCGCAGGCCACCACCGTCTCCTCGCGCGGGACCTCCCGCGTCGCGCCGATCATCGGCGACAGGTTGCCGGTGAGCAGCTCGACCCGGCCGTCGGCCCGCCGCAGCAGCGGCGGCGGGTGCCCGGCGTTGGCGTAGCGCATCGTCCAGCCGCCGCCGTCCCCGCGCTCGAGCCGGGCGTAGACCGCCGTGGCCATCGCCGCCATGCCGAGGCCCTTGATGACGTCGTTGCAGCGGTCGACGACCTCGGCCGGGCCGAGGCCCTCCCACGCGTAGGAGCGCAGCACCCCGCGCAGCTCGCCCATCGCCGCCGCGGCCCGCAGGTCGTGGCCGACGACGTCGCCGACCGCGAGGCCGACCGCGCCGTCGGGCAGCGGGAGCATGTCGTACCAGTCGCCGCCGACCTGGGCCCCGTCCGTGGCCGCGAGGTAGCGCGAGGCCACCGTCATGCCCGTCATCGGCGGCACCGCGGGCAGCAGGCTGCGCTGCAGGGTCTCCGCCGCGGCGTGCTCGCGGGCGTAGAGCCGGGCGTTGTCGACCGCGAGGCCGGCGCGCGCCGCGAGGTCGGCGGCGAGGTAGAGGTCGCGCTGGGAGTAGCGCCGGCCGTAGGGCAGCTCCGTGCCGAGGGTCAGCGCACCGAGCACCTGCCCGCGGGCCCGCAGCGGGACGACGACGGCCGAGCGGGGCCGCAGCGCCTCGTACCGGCCGAGCAGTTCGGGCTGCTCGGCGATGCCCGCGGGGCGGACCGGGAGCTCGGGCAGCAACGAGGGCGTACCGCTGCCGAGCGCCTGCCCGACGGGGTCGCGCCCGTCCTCGGTGGGGCTGATCCACCGGCCGAGCCCGCGGACGTCGTCGACCTTCGACTCGTCGCGGTGGTTGACCGCAGCGCGGCGCACCGACGAGTTGCCGTCGGCCTCCTCGAGCAGGTCGACGCAGCAGAAGTCGGCCATCGCCGGGACGACGATGCGGGCGAGCGCCTCGGCGACACCGGTGGTGTCGAGGCTCGCCGACATCGCCGACGTCGACTCGGTGAGCAGGCGGAGCTGCTCACGGGTCTCCTCCGCGGCGGCGAGCGCGGCACGGCGCTCGTTCTCCACCATGACGCGCTCGGTGACGTCGGACTGGACGCCCACGAAGTTGACGACGCGGCCCTGGCCGTCGAGCACCGGGGTGATCGACACCTGGTTCCAGAACGCCGTGCCGTCGCGCCGGTAGTTGAGCAGCACCTCGGTGATCGGGCGCTCCTCGGCCAGCGCGGTGCGGATCCGCGAGATCGAGGCCGGGTCGGTGTTCGGGCCCTGCAGGAAGCGGCAGTTGCGCCCGAGGACCTCGTCGAGCTCGTAGCCCGTGAGCCGGGAGAACGCCGGGTTGACCCACACCAGCGGGTTCTGCTCGCGCGACGGGTCCGAGATCGTGAACGACAGCTCGGTCGCCACGACGGCGCGGTCGCGCACCATCTCGAGGTGGCGCTGCGCCCCCGCGCCCGAGAGCTGGAGGAAGACGACCAGCGCGAGCCGGCGCTCGTCGGCGTTCACCGCCTCCGAGAGCGGGAAGCCGGTGACCCACAGCAGCCGGCCCTCGGCCTCCTCGCGCTCCTCGTCGGTCGCCTCGGAGCCGCGGCGCGCCGCGTCGGAGACGGCCACCGGCTCGCCCGAGACGGGGATGCCCTGGGCGACCCGCGAGAGCGGCGACGCGGTGTCGCGCATGGGGCGGCCGGACAGGTCGGTCAGGCCGGCGGCCTCGCTCCAGGCGTCGACGTCGATCGGCAGCGCCGCGCGACCACCGGTGAGGCCCGCGGCGGAGTCGTTGGCGTAGGTGACGAGCCCCTCGCCCAGGTCGATGAGCGCGACGGCCGCCGGGGCGGTGTGCAGCACCTGAGGGAGGTCGGGCTCGCGGACCCCGCCCCCGTCGACTCCCCCGTCGACCACGGCGTCCCGCACCTGCTGGGCCTGGGCGGCGTAGTCCGACCCGATCTCGGTGGACGACCCGCGGTAGTCGGTCGCCACCTCACCGTGGTCGTCCTTCGTCCTGCCCGTCACCTGGCGCAGCCTATCGGCCACCACCGGACGTCGATCGGCGGATGACACCCATGAGGACGTCCGAGCCCGGACAGGTGCGTCCGGACAGGTGACGCCACGGGGGACACGGTGGGTGTCGGAGCACCCGAGAGGAGGAGGGGGGACCTGCTCACACCAGGAAGACCTCACGGGGACCGGGGGCCGAGCCGTCGGGCAGCTCGCGATCGCGTCCGGGACGGCCACCGAACGCCGCGCTGGCGGCCAGCTTACGGGCCTGGACCGTCTCCGACAGCGCGAGCTGGCGCGCCCGCCGCCACGGCACCTCGGCGGACTCCGGCCCGGCCCAGCTCCACGCCTGGTCCAGCCACCGCACGAGCCGCACGCGGTAGGCGGCGCACACGATCTCCGCGGCCCGCCCGGCCGCCTCGTGGTCGTCGTCGCCGTCGCCCGACCACGGGGCGAGGACGCACAGCCCGTGCGGGTCCTCGACGAAGCCGACGATCTCGCTGAGCGCCCCGACCACGTCGGCCTCGCAGCCCGACAGCCCGGCGTCGGGGAGCCCGAGTCGGTGCCGGCGGACCTCGGCGACGCCCAGCGCGCGGTACGCGTCGGCGAGCGCGATCTCCTCGGGGTCGCCGCCGTCGCCCGCGGGCTCCTCGCCGTCGCCGTCCTCCGGCACGATCCCCTCGAGGCGCGCCAGGACCATGTCCAGGGTGTCGGGGTCGCCGAGGTCGTCCGGGCGCACCACCAGGTCCCCGCCGAGATGCCCGCCGAGGTCGCCGGGGTCGGGGACCGCGATGCCCTCCGGCGGGGTGCACGTGCGACCGGGACCGTCCGTCAGCGCGAGCACGTCGACCGACGCGTGCCGCGCGGCGAGGCGGCGCAGCAGGCCGCCGGCGGCGCGGATCTCGTCACGCGGGTGCGGCGCGACGACGATGAGACGACGGCACGCCCGCAGCGTCAGCGGCCGCAGCCCCTCGAGCTCGCGCCACGGCGGACGCGCGCCCTGCGGCGCGGGGATCCGCCCCGACAGGTCCCCCGGGTCAGCCACGGCGCCTCACCTCCCTGCGGGGAAGTCTCGCCGATCTTCTCGCCCGTTCGGAGCAGCTTTCCGGGGGTGGGCGTCGAGCGGTTCGTCCCGGGCGCCCGAGCGGTCGATCACCGCGGGCCGCAGCACCGGGCCGACCGCTCTCCGCGCTGCCGCTGCGACGGGCGGGTGACGCGCGGTCGACCGGCCGGGGTGTCGGCGGTGACGGGCGGGCGACGAGCCGGGGAGACGGGTGACGATCCGGTCGGCGATCAGGTGGTGCCCTCGGTGGGGTTCGAACCCACACTGCGGCGATTTTAAGTCGCCTGCCTCTGCCGATTGGGCTACGAGGGCTTGGTGTCGCGGCAGGCCCGAGCCTAGCTCCGCGGGCGTTCCGGGGTGGTCGGTTCCAGGCCGGCGGCGCGGGCGGCGGTGGCCAGGACGTCCTCGAGCATCGCCGGGGTGAGCCGTCCGGTGAAGGTGTTCTGCTGGCTGACGTGGTAGCTCCCGAACACCTCGAGCGGGGCCGCCTCGCCGGGCTCGGCCGGCTCGAGCGTCACGTGCGCCCCGTGCCCGAAGGCCGGCCGGGGACGCGGCACCACCCAGCCCGGGTGCCCGCCCGCGGGATCCGGGGTGGCCAGCACGGGGAGCAGCGCCTGCCACCCGAACCCGCCGAGCACGACGACCGCGCGCACGGTGTCGCGCAGCAGGGCGAGCTCGCGGGCGAGCCACGGCCGGCAGCGGTCGCGCTCGTCCGGCGTGGGCTTGTTCTCGGGCGGGGCGCAGCGCACGGGCGCGGTGATCCGGACGCCGTCGAGCTCGAGGCCGTCGCCGATCGCGACCGACGTCGGCTGGGAGGCCAGACCGACGGCGTGCAGCGCGGCGTAGAGGACGTCGCCGCTGCGGTCGCCGGTGAACATGCGCCCGGTGCGGTTGCCGCCGTGGGCCGCGGGGGCGAGACCCACGATCAGCAGCCGCGCATCGACCGCGCCGAACCCGGGGACCGGGCGGCCCCAGTACGTCTCGTCGCGGAACGCGGCCCGCTTGGTCGCCGCGACCTCCTCCCGCCACGCCACGAGCCGCGGACAGGCCCGACATCCCGACACCGCCGCGTCGAGCGCGAGGAGGTCGGGCACGAGCGCGGGGTCAACGGTGCCAGGCACCCCACGCCTCCCGCGCCGAGAGCACGGCCACGACCGCCGACACGGCCGGCGCCGCCACCGAGGGCGCCACGACCGTGCCCGCCAGGAGATCGACGCCGGACGCCGCGAGCAGCACCGCGCACAGCGCGACGACCAGCACCGGGGGCGCGGCGGCCCGGACGCGGGGATCGCGGTCGGCGCCCTGCGCGCGGGAGGCCCGGGCGTCGGCGGCGACCAGCAGCGGCAGCGCGACCACGGCGACGAGGCCGAGCAGGCCGCCGACCAGCGTCTCCCCCGGCCGGGCGGGCGCGAGCGCGTCGGTGATCGCATCGACGGTGCTGTAGACGGCGAGGACCACGAACGACACCGTCATCGCGCGCACCGCCCGCTGCTCGCGGCGGGCCGGGTCGCCCGCGAACTGCCAGCGCACCGGCAGCGCGGCGGCCAGCGAGACCGCCAGGTGCGCGGCCAGCGCCGCCACGCTCGGCAGGGTGGGCCCGTTGCCGGCGAGCCACGCCGCCACCGCGAGCACGGTGGTGTGGACGACGGTGACGGCCACCAGCGCCCGCACCCGCCGGGCGAGCACGAGCGCCGCGAGCGGCAGGACGCCCGGCGCCCCGGTGCCGGGAGCGCCCGGCGGATCGGCCGGTCGGGCTGTCACCACCGGGCCGCCAGCGCCCGGGCGATCCCGTCGAGGATGTCGTGCTCGGAGACCACGAGCTCGGTGACGTCGGTGCGCTCGGCGAGCTCCTCGGCGAGCACCCGCATCACCAGCGACCCGCCGCCGATGACGTCGACCCGTCCCGGGTGCATCGGGCCCAGCGCCGCGCGCTCCTCGCGGGGCATGGCCTCCAGACGCCGCGCGGTCGCGATGACGTCGTCCAGCCCGAGGCGCGAGAGGTGGATGCGGTCGGCGTCGTAGGTCCGCAGGTCCATGCCCACCGCGGCGAGCGTCGTGGCGGTGCCGGCCACGGCCACCCAGGTCTGGACGTCGGCGACGGCCACCTCGGCGAACGCGGGCGCCAGCGTCGCGCGGGTGAACTCCTCGGCCTCGGTGATCTGCTCCGCGGTCGGGGGGTCGTCGTGCAGGAACTTCTCGGTCAGCCGCACGCAGCCCACGTCCGTCGAGCGGGCCGCCGTGACGTCCGCGCGCACCGCGTCCCACGTGCCGGTGACGATCTCGGTGGACCCGCCCCCGACGTCGGCGACGACGAACGGGCCCTCGTCCGGGTCGAGGTCGGCGACCGCGCCCGCGAACGAGAGACGGGCCTCCTCGTCGCCGGTGATGACGTCGGTGTCGACCCCGACGATCTCGCGGACCGCGCCGAAGAACTCCTCGCGGTTCTCGGCGTCCCGGGTGGCCGAGGTGGCGCAGACGCGCACGGTGTCGGGCCCGACGGCGACACCGTGGCGGCGCAGCATCTCGGAGTAGGCGGCGAGCGCCTCGCGGGTCCGCGTCAGCGACTCCGGCGCGAGCCGGCCGGTGGCGTCCACGCCCTGGCCGAGCCGGTTGACCCGCATCTCGCGGTGCACGTCCTTGAGCCAGGCCGAGCCGTCCTCGCGGACGGTCACGTCGGCGACCAGCAGCCGGATCGAGTTCGTTCCGCAGTCGACGGCCGCGACGCGTGGCATGGACGCCCCCCTGCACGTGGTGCTCCCCCGGGCCGCTCGCCCGGGCTCGGGTGTCGACGCTAGCGAGGACGAGGCCGTTCCGCCGGGGGGCGGGGTCCCCGAGATCTCGTGACGGACCGGCCTCCGGTCCGGTCGCCGGGCGCCCCGGCGGGAGGGGGCGCCCGGCGGCCGGGCTGCGGGTGGGCCCGCGGGGCCGCCGTGAGGCGACCCGGCGCGAGCCCGGTACCCGGTGTACGACGGGCCGTCCGCACCGTCGCACTGCACCGGTCGGGGGAACCAGTAGGACCATCCTGCTGTGCGGCGCGCGTGTCGATCAAACGGAGAGCGGGGTCGTGACCGGGCCGGGGTGCGGGTCCACCCGGCCGGGATCCCCACGCCACGGTGCGTGCCGGAGATCGGGACGGATCAGCCCCGGGTCCGTCGCCCGGTGGAGCGCCGCGGCGTCAGCCCGTCGGGGGCGTTCCGGATCAGCTCGCGTCGTCGGCGGGCGCGCCGACGCACGGCCCGGCGTGCCACCACGCGTCGAGGCGATCGAGGGCCTCGTCGCCGGACGGGTTCACCCCCGGCCCGCGGGCCAGGGTGTGGGCGACGTGGACGTGCAGGCACTTCACGCGCGTCGGCATGCCGCCGGCGCTGACGTCGGTGCCCAGCGGCTCGACCGCGTCGCGCTCGGCGAGGTAGTCCGCGTGGGCCTTCGCGTAGCGCGCGGCGAAGTCGGGGTCCGTCTCGAGGCGCTCGGTCTGCTCCCGCATCAGCCCGTCGGCCTCGAGCGTGCCGATCCGCGAGGTCAGGCGCGGGCAGGTCGCGTAGTAGAGCGTCGGGAACGGGGTGCCGTCCTCGAGGCGCGGCGCGGTCTCGACGACGTCGGGCAGGCCGCACGGGCAGCGGTGCGCCACCCGGCGCAGGCCCCGGGGGCGCCGGCCGATCTGCCCGGTCACGGCGTCGACGTCGTCCTGCGTGGGCGGGCCGTCGCTCACGGGGCCGTGCCGAGGGTCGTGCGGGCGACGCGGGCGTACCAGGGCAGGTCGGCCTCGGCAGGGGGCAGCTCGGCTCCCGATCCGGCGTCGCGTGGGTCGCGCGGGGCGTTCGCGTCGCCGGGCAGCTCGACGCGGTAGGGCACCTCGCCCGGACGGGCGTAGCCGAGACGCTCGCGGGCCAGCGCCTCGATGTGGGCCGGGTCGCGCAGCGCCGAGCGCTCGTCGGTCAGGGTGCCGACGTCGCGCGCCAGGCGCTCCTGCTCGGCCGCGACGGCGGCGATCTCGTGGCGCTGGGTGACGTAGTTGCGCAGCGGCACCGCCACGGTCAGGGCCAGCGCGCACACCACGACGGCGAGCACGGCGGCCCGGCGGGCGGTGGAGAGCCCCAGCGCGCCCCCGGTCGCGGCGGCGGCGCGGCGCGCCCGTGCGGCGGCGGCCGCGGGGCCGGAGGGGACACGCAGCGGGTGACGACGGCGCACCACGCGCTGCGGGTCGCGACGGGGCCCCTGACGGGCCCGCGTGCGCCCGCGGGACGACGCGGCCCCGGCGCCCCGGGCACCCGACGTGCCCCGGGTACCCGACGGCACGGCGCCCCGCCCGGTGCGGCGTCCCCGGCCCCGGCCACTGCCGGACCCGGCAGACCCGCCCGACCCGCCCGGACTCGCACCGCCCGACGACCCCGCGTTCCGGTCGGCGGAGCCGTCGGCGGCGCGGTCGTGGCGGTCGGGCGCGGCCACGCGGCTCAGGCGTCCGGGTCGAAGCGCGGGAAGGCCAGGTCGCCGGCGTAGCGCGCGGCGTCGCCGAGGGCCTCCTCGATGCGCAGCAGCTGGTTGTACTTGGCCACGCGCTCGGAGCGGGCCGTCGCGCCGGTCTTGATCTGGCCGCAGTTGGTGGCCACCGCGAGGTCGGCGATCGTGGTGTCCTCGGTCTCGCCGGAGCGGTGGCTCATCATGCAGCGGTAGCCGTACTGCTGGGCGAGCGCGACGGCGTCGAGGGTCTCCGAGAGCGTGCCGATCTGGTTGACCTTGACCAGCAGGGCGTTCGCGGCGCGGCGCTCGATGCCCTCCTCGAGGCGCTCGATGTTGGTGACGAACAGGTCGTCGCCGACGATCTGGACGCGGTCGCCGACGTCGCCGGTGAGCTTGGTCCAGCCGTCCCAGTCGTTCTCCGAGAGCGGGTCCTCGATCGAGACCAGCGGGTAGGCGTCGAGCAGCTCGCCGTAGTACGAGCTCATCTGCGCGGCGCTGCGGGTCTCGCCCTCGAAGCGGTACACGCCGTCGGAGAAGAACTCGCTGGCCGCGACGTCCAGGGCGAGCACGATGTCGCGGCCGGGCGTGTAGCCGGCCTCGCGGATCGCGGAGACGATGAGGTCGAGCGCCTCGCGGTTATGCGGCAGCGACGGCGCGAAGCCGCCCTCGTCGCCGAGCCCGGTCGAGAGACCCTTGCCCTTGAGCACCTTCTTCAGCGCCTGGTAGACCTCCGCGCCCCAGCGCAGGGCCTCGCGGAACGACTCGGCGCCGATCGGCGCGATCATGAACTCCTGGATGTCCACCCCGGAGTCGGCGTGGGCGCCGCCGTTGAGGATGTTCATCATCGGCACCGGCAGCACGTGGGCGTTCGGGCCGCCGACGTAGCGGAAGAGGTCGAGCTCGGCCGACTCGGCGGCGGCGCGGGCGACGGCCAGCGACACGCCCAGCAGCGCGTTGGCGCCGAGGCGCGACTTGTCCGGGGTGCCGTCGAGGTCGATGAGCTTCTGGTCGACGACGCGCTGCTCGGCGGCGTCGATGCCGACCAGGCCGGGCCCGATCTCGTCGAGCACCCCGGCGACGGCGCGCTCGACGCCCTTGCCCAGGTAGCGGGAGTCGTCGCCGTCGCGCAGCTCGACCGCCTCGTGCTCGCCGGTGGACGCCCCGGAGGGCACCGCGGCGCGGGTCAGCGTGCCGTCGTCGAGCGCCACCTCGACCTCGACCGTGGGTGTGCCCCGCGAGTCGAGGATCTCTCGTGCGCCGACCTGCTCGATGACCGCCACGGACCGTGCCTCCGAACGCTGGATCGCCTCGCCGCGCCCCGGGGCACGGCACGTCGCCCGCATCGTAGACGCCGTGCCCGGGCTCCCCGAGACGCCACGCTCGGGGACGTCCGAGAGCGGATCGGTCCCTCGCGCGGCGCCGGGACGCGGCCTACGGTGGCAGGGATGTCCGCCGCCCGCCCCGACCCCACCCAGCCCGATCCCGCCGACCTTTCCGGCACCCCGGGGCCCTCGGCGGTGGAGGCGTTCCGCCGCGCCGAGGATCTCCTCGAGCGACGCCGGCCCCTCGACGCCCTCAAAGCCCTGGCCCCGCTGCTCTCCGACGAGCCGGAGGCGGCCTCGGTCCACCTGCTCGCCGCCCGCGCCTACCTGGCCTCCGCGCAGTTCCGGCGCGCCGAGGAGGGCTTCCTGCGCGTGCTCGAGCTCGACCCGGCCGACCACTACGCGCGCTTCGCCCTCGGGCGCACGCTGCAGCGTCAGAGCCGGCTCGTCGAGGCGCGCACCCAGCTGCGCATGGCCGCGGCGATGGACCCTCGGCCCGAGTACCAGGAGGCCCTGGGCGAGGTCAGCGCCAACATCGCCGTCCGCTCCGACCGGGCGGGCGGCAGCAACCCCTAGCCGACCCCTAGGCCTGGCTGGCCGACGCGTACGAGTCGGCGGCGGCGTAGACGCGGCGGCCGTACTCGTCGGAGTTGTTGTACGACAGCACCGCGGCGCGCCAGCCGGGACCGGTGGCGAGGTCACGGCCACCCGCGCAGAGGTAGCGCCCCGCGGCGAGGGCGGCGTCGAAGATGTTGTTCGGGTCGGCCACGCCGTCGCCGTTGCCGTCGGAGCGCCACTTCGCCCACGTCGACGGGATGAACTGCAGCGGGCCGACGGCACGGTCGAGCGCGGTGTCGCCGTCGAGGACGCCGCCGTCGGTGTCGCCGATGGTCCGGTTGCCGCCGGTGCCGTCGAGGGGGACGCCGATGACGCGCGGGGTGACGTCGCCGTTCTCGGCGATCGAGGCGCCCCGGTAGCGACCGTGGTTGGACTCGATGCGCGCGAGGCCCGCGACCGTGACCCACGAGAGGTTGCAGTCCGGCTGCTCCTGCTTCACCGCGAGGTCGGCCTGGCCGTACGCCTGCAGGGCGCGGGCGGGGACGTCGACGCGGCTCGCGATGTCGGTCGCCCAGCCGGACACGGTGCGCGCACCGCCCGCGGGCGCCTGCGACGGCGCGCCGCCCGGCACGAGTGACGTCGGCGGCGCGAGCGCGTCGGGCTGCGCGACGGTGCCGAGCTGCACGGGGGCCGGCGCGACCTCGAGGGCCGGGATCTCCTCGGCGCCCGCGTCCTGGCGCCCGAACTGGTGGCGCTGGCTCACGACGACCACCGTCGCGACGACGGCCAGCAGCAGCACCACGACGAGCCCGAGACGGCCGACGAGCGCGAGCCTGCGCCGCGGCGGCGGCGGGGTCCCGCCCTCATCCACACCACTGCGCACCGTCGACCGGCGGGGCCCCGGGGCACGATCGCGGGACCCCGGCGAGGGGTCGGTGGGTGCGCTCATCGCCGTGGAGATTACGGGGCGGTAGGTGACGGGTTCCCCCGACCCGGTCGTCACCCCTCGAGCAGCGACTGCCCCCAGTAGGCGCCCTCGCGCAGCCCCGGCGGGACCGCGAACACCGCCGACCCGGTGTGCCGGATGTACTCCATCATCTTGTCGTTGCGGGCCAGCTGGCTCTGCATCGGCACGAACTGGCGCCGGGGGTCCTGCATGAACGCGAGGAAGAACAGGCCCGCGTTCAGGTGGCCCAGCCCGTCGCTGCCGTCGACGAAGTTGTAGCCGCGGCGCAGCATGCGGGCGCCGCCGTTGTTCTGCGCCGAGGCGAGGCGGATGTGCGCGTCCTCGAGGATCGGGGAGCCGGGGCCCAGGTTCGGGATGTCGAACTCGCGGGCCTGGCCGATGGGGGCGCCCTCGCCCTTGGTGCGGCCGGTGAGCGACTCCTGCTCGGTCAGCGAGGTGCGGTCCCAGGTCTCGACGTACATCCGGATGCGGCGCGCCACGAGGTACGTGCCGCCCGTCAGCCACGCGGGGCCCTGCGCGGGCGGCACCCAGACCTGCTCGTCGAGCGCGGCGGTGTCCTCGGCCTTGAGGTTGTTGGTGCCGTCCTTGAAGCCGAAGAGGTTGCGGTGGGTCTGCTGGGTGGTGGACGTCGACGACGTCCGACCGAAGCCCAGCTGCGACCAGCGCACCGACGTCGTGCCGAAGCCGGTGCGCACGAGGTTGCGCACCGCGTGCACCGCGACCTGCGGGTCGTTGGCGCACGCCTGCAGGCACAGGTCGCCGCCCGAGAGCGCCGGGTCGAGGGTGTCGAGCTGGAACGGCGGCAGGTCGGCGAGCTCCGGCGGGCGCGGGATGCCGAGCTTGTCCAGCAGGCTCCCGCCGATCCCGAAGGTGATCGTCAGCGCGGACGCCGGCAGGCCGAGCGCCTCGCCGGTGTCGCTCGGCGGGGCGTCCGGGTTCCGGTTCACCGCGCCGCCGGGGGCCGCCTCGGCGCCGGCGGTCATGCGCTCCGCGGCCGTCGTCCAGCGCCGCAGCAGGCTGATGACCGCCGCGCGGTCGACGGTGGTCAGGTCGAGCGCGACGAAGTGCAACCGGTCCTGCGCGGGCGTGATGATCCCCGCCTGGTGCACGCCGCGGAACGGCACGACGCCGCCGGAGGGGTCGGGCGGCGGGTCGGTGTCCGCGGCGGAGTAGCCCGCCACGGCGCCGACCCCGGCCAGGGCCGCCCCGGCGCCGGTCCATCCCAGGAGCCGGCGCCGGGACATGCCCGGCCGGGGTTCGTCGGTGTTGCTCGTCATCCGGTACGGCCCGTCATGCCGCCATGGTCAGCTCGCGGCGGTCGTGCCGCCACGTCACGGACCTCACTGCGGACGTCACTGCGGACGTCACTGGCCGGACACGACCGCGGCGACCTGGCTGACGGGCTCGCCGAGCGCGTCGACCGCCTGGGTCATGCGCTGCTTGTCCTGCTCGGTGAGCTGGGTGTAGAGCACGTAGCCGTCGCCGGCGCGGTACTGCTCGAGGAGCCGGTCGACGTCGGCGAAGCGGGCGTCGAGCACCGGGCCCAGCGCCGGGTCGCGCTGGTCGAGCGCCGGGCGCAGCGCGGCGACCGCGGCCTGCGAGCCGTCCACGTTGGCGCGGAAGTCCCACAGGTCGGTGTGCGAGTAGCGGTCCTCCTCGCCGGTGATCTTGCCGGTGGCGACCTCGTCGAGGAGCTCCTTGGCGCCGTTCGCCAGCTGGACGGGGGTCAGCTGGACGGTCGCGGCGCGGGTCTGCAGCTCGCGCATGTCGGCCATGAGCGTGTCGCCGATCGCCGCCGAGTCCGGCTGCAGCCCCGTGACCCACAGGTCCTTCTCGAGGCGGTGGTACCCGGTGAACGCGACGCCCGGGTCGCGCTCGTCGTCCTCCCGACCGTCGACGCGCGGGTCGATGTCGCCGAACGACTCCGCCACCGGCTCGATGCGCTCCCAGTAGGTGCGCGAGACCGGGAAGAGCGCCTGGGCCGCGGGCACGTCGCCCCGCTTGACCGCGTCGACGAACTCCTGGGTCTTCGCGATCCCCGCCTCGATCTGCGAGTTGGTGTAGCGCTGGTAGCCGGCGACCGCGGCGGCGAGCACGGCGTCCTGGCTGGTCGAACCCGGCACGCTGCCGGTGACGTTGAACGGCGCGCGGATGCCGTCGCCGACCATCCCCGGCTTGCAGGCGGTCGTGTACTGGCCGCCCTGGGGCACCTCGACGAGCAGCTGGCGGGAGAGGCCGGGGCCGATGTTCTCGACCTCGCCGACGATCCGGTCGCCCGTGCCGTAGACGTAGAACTCCGTGACCTTCGTGCCGGTGTTCTGGATCGAGAACGCGACGTTGCCGGCGGGCGCCTCGCTCGCGGAGACGTCGCAGGTGGTGTCCGACGCCCGGACCTGGATCGGCCCTCCCTCGCCACCACCCTGGGGCGCGGTGCTCGTGCACGCGGACAGCGCGATCATCGCCAGTGCCGCACCGGTGACGGCGGCGAGGGGCCTGCGGGACATCGTTCTCCTCGGTGAGAGCGCGCGTCAGGGCGCGCGGGGTCGTGCGGTCGGGGGTCGTACCGGGGGTCAGGCGGGCGAGTCGGCCGATTTCTCCGCCGGGGCCTCCGGCGCGGAGCCGGGGACGGGCTTGCGGGCGGGGCGCAGGAACAGCGTCAGCACGATCGCGACGTAGAGCACCCACACCACGGCCTCGGCCACGGTGGTCTGCGGCGAGAAGTTGAAGATGCCCTTGAGCAGCACGCCGTACCAGGAGTCGGCCGGGATCGCGGCGCTCACGTCGAAGGCGAGGGTGTTGAGGCCGGGGATGATCCCGGCCTCCTGCAGGTCGTGGACGCCGTAGGCGAGGATGCCCGCCGCGACGAAGATCAGCAGGACGCCGGTGACCGTGAAGAACTTGCCCAGGTTCAGCGTGATGGCGCCGCGATAGATCAGGTAGGCGAGCGCGATCGCGATCGCGATGCCGATGAGGAACCCGATCAGCGGCCCGGTGGTCTCCCCCGCCGCCTGGGCCGCGGCGAAGAAGAACACCGCGGTCTCGAGGCCCTCGCGCCCCACGGCGAGCGCGGCCATGAGGACGACGGCGAGCGAGCCCATGGCGATCGCCTTCTCCAGGCCGCCCTGCAGCTCGGCCGCGATCGTCCGCCCGACGCGGCGCATCCAGAAGATCATCCAGGTGACGAAGCCGACGGCGACGATCGACAGCGTGCCGCCGAGCGTCTCCTGGGCCTCGAACGTCAGCGCCTGCTGCGACAGCGTCAGGCCGAGCGTGACGGCGACGCTGATCAGCACCGCGATCCCGACCCCGAGCCACACCTTCGGCAGCTCCCGGCGGCGATCCGTGCGCACCAGGAACGCCACGAGGATGCTGACCACGAGAGACGCCTCCAGGCCCTCGCGCAGCCCGATCAGGGCGTTCCCCAGCATGGCGTCCTCTCAGCTCACCCTTACCTACGGTGAGGTGAGGCTAGCCTCGCTGAGCGACGCGAGGGAAGACGTCCGAAACAGCGATCACACCACGTGACCGTATTGTCCGAATTCCGACGCCGAGCTGACGGAGCGCCGACGCAGGGCTCAGGCCGGCCAGTGCCGGGCCCAGGCCTCCGCGTCGAGGGCGGCGGGGTCCTCCCCCGCCGCGCGCGCCGCGTCCTCGGCGGCCCGCACCCGGCGGGCCAGCTCGTCCGCGGCGGCACGCAGCACCCCCTCGGGGTCCGCGGGACCGGCGGCGGTGCCGGCGGCGATGTCCGCGTAGAGCGGATCGTCCGACGCCGCGGCCAGCAGGTCGTCGGGTACACCCGCCCGGCGGGCCCGCGAGAGGTACTTCGCGACGAGCGCGGCCGCGGGCTGGGCCCGCGCGACGCCCTCCAGCGCGGAGGCCCGGCGCTTCTCGACCGCCTTGAGCTCCTCCCAGCGCACCTGCTGCTCCGCCGCCCCCGTGATCACCTCGCCGTCGCCGAAGACGTGCGGGTGCCGCCCGACGAGTTTGGCGACGAGCTCCTGCGCCACCTCGTCGATCCCGAACGGGGCGCTCGGTTCCTCCTGGGCGATCCGCGCGTGGAAGAGGACCTGGAGCAGGACGTCGCCCAGTTCCTCCCGCACGGCCTCGCGGTCGTCGTCGGCGACGGCGTCGTAGAGCTCGTAGGTCTCCTCGACGAGGTAGCGCAGGAGCGACTCCGGCGTCTGCGCCGCGTCCCAGGGGCAGCCGCCGGGCGAGCGCAGGCGGTCCATGACGCGCACGGCCTCGAGGAGCTCGGCGCCGGGCTGGTCCCCGATCCCCGGCACGAGCTCGACCACCGCGCCCTCGGCCCGGGGGCTGTCCGCCCCGACCGCGCCGAGGTCGCGGGCGAACGCCTCCGCGACCTCGGCGGGCAGGTCGGGGTGCAGGCGCACCTGGTCGGCCGCGGCGACCGTGCGCACCGCGGAGGCGGGCAGGACCGCGCCGAGCCGTGGGTCGACGGCGACGGTCGTGGTGGTGCCGGTACTCACGGGGCCGGGCTGCGCACCGGGGTGATGACGCCCGCGGCCGCCGGGTCCTCGACCACGTCGAGCTGCGTCGGGTCCCAGGTGCCGTAGCGGGGGCTCACCGTCACCCCTTCCTCGAGCGCCAGCGGCTGGAGCATGCGCAGGCCGAACCCGAACATCGTGTCCTCGTCGACCGCGGCCGCCGGGGTGACGCCCGCTCCGGGCGGCGGGGCGTCGAGGGTGCGCTCGCGCACGTGGATGACCGTCCACGGGCCCTGCGCCGGGTCCTGCTGCTGGCCGGTCTGCGAGCTCGACGAGCCGCTCGGCGCGATCGCGACCGTGCCCGCCGGCAGCCCGAAGAGCACCGACGACGCCGAGGACCGGAGCTCGGCGCCCTGGTTCTGGCCCGGACGCAGCGCGAGCCCGCTCGCCCCCGCCCCGCCGGGTGCGCCGGCGAAGAGACGGTCGGCGCGCGTCGGGTCGGCGGCGACCTGCGCGGCCAGCGCCTCCGCCGACGCCCGGTCCGGCGTGGCGGCGTAGTCGATGGTGACCGCCAGGCGGTCGAAGACCCGGCGGCCGATCTCGGCGGCGGCGACCTGGTCGCCGACGAGCTCGCGGATCGTCGCGGGGTCGAAGCCGCTGCCCTGCGCCGCGGCCTCCGCCCCGCCGACCCGGGCGAGCTCGGCGTCCACCCGCTGCGGCGGCACGACGATCCCGTCGCGACGCGACTGCTCGGCGATCAGCTCGTGCAGCACCCGGACCGTCACCAGCCGGCGCGACTCCTGGGCCAGCAGCTGCGGCGGGATCGGCGCGCCGGGCGCGATGCCCTGCTGCGCCCCCTGCTGGTCGACCGCGATCCGCAGGTCCGGCACCGCGGTGCGCAGCCGGCCCTGGATGTCGTCGATCGTGATCACCTGGTCACCGACGATGGCCGCGGCCTGCACCTGGGACGGCCCCGTCCCGCACCCGGCCAGCACGACGAGACCGAGGAGGACCGACGTGACGATCGGCAGCAGGCGACGCACGGTGGTCACCTTCTCACCCGCCCGGACGCGTCCCCCCGGCCGCCCCGTCCTTCCCGGGAGCCGGGCGCCCCCGGCGCGAGCTCGCCGGTTCGATGTCTCGAGCCCGTCACCAGTGCTGGCTCGGCGGTGGCGACCCACGGTCCGCCGCAGGATGGTCCCGGCGCCCGTCGAGGGGCACGTTGCGCATGATCGACCGGTCCGCACGCCTGCCGTACGTGCCCCTCGCACCAGCACCGGCGGCACGGCCGAGAGATCGAACCGGCGAGGTCCCACCGAGCGTCCCCCCGGCCGCCCCGCGCGCACCGGCACGGGGGCACTCAGGTCGCCGCGGGAACCGCGGCCGCCGCCGGCGCGGGGAAGAGCTGGGTGAACAGCTGCTCGCACCAGGCCAGCAGCGCCAGGTCGCGCAAGGGCGCGGCGCCCATCTTCACCGGGCCCCGCCCGTCCTGGCCCTCCACGGGCCGGGGCAGCGAGAGGGTGCGCGACGCCGCCTTGTACTGGGCCCGCGGGTAGAGGCGCTTCAGGCGCATCTGCGCGGAGTCGGGCAGGTCGACCGGCGCGAGCCGGATCTGGTTGCCCTGGCCCGCGACCTCGGTGATCCCGTGGCGCCGGCAGACCTGACGGAACGCGGCGACGGCCAGCAGGTTGGTCACCGGCACCGGGGGCTCGCCGTAGCGGTCGACGAGCTCCTCGCGCACCGCGTCGAGGGCCGCGCCGTCGCCCGCCTCGGCGATCTTGCGGTAGACGTCGAGGCGCAGGCGCTCGGTGTCGACGTAGTCGTGCGGCACGTGGGCGTCGATCGGGAGGTCGACGCGCACCTCGGCCAGCGGCTCGTCGCCGTCGCCGGCGGCATCGGTGTGCGCCTTGAACGCGTCGACGGCCTCGCCGACCAGGCGCACGTAGAGGTCGAACCCGACGCCCGCGATGTGCCCGGACTGCTCGGCGCCGAGGATGTTGCCCGCCCCGCGGATCTCGAGGTCCTTCATCGCGACCGCGGTGCCCGCGCCCAGCTCGGAGTGCTGGGCGATGGTGGCGAGGCGGTCGTGCGCGGTCTCGGTGAGCGGCTGGTCGGCGGGGTAGAGGAAGTAGGCGTACCCCCGCTCGCGCCCGCGACCGACACGACCGCGGAGCTGGTGGAGCTGCGAGAGCCCGAGGGTGTCCGCGCGCTCGACGACCAGGGTGTTGGCGTTGGAGATGTCCAGGCCGTTCTCGACGATCGTCGTGCAGACCAGGACGTCGTGCTCGCGCTCCCAGAACTCGTTGACGGTGCGCTCGAGGCGCTCCTCCGGCATCTGGCCGTGCGCGGTGACGATGCGCGCCTCGGGGACGAGCTGGCGCAGCTTGGCCGCGGCGTCGTCGATCGACTGCACGCGGTTGTGGATGTAGAAGACCTGCCCGTCGCGCAGCAGCTCGCGCCGGATCGCGGCGGCGATCTGCTTGGGCTCCTGGGCGCCGACGTAGGTCAGCGTCGGGTGCCGCTCCTCGGGCGGGGTGAGGATCGTCGACATCTCGCGGATGCCGGCGAGGCTCATCTCCAGGGTGCGCGGGATGGGCGTCGCCGACATCGACAGCATGTCGACGTGGGCGCGCAGCCCGGTGATGTGCTCCTTGTGCTCGACGCCGAAGCGCTGCTCCTCGTCGATGATCACCAGCCCGAGATCCTTCCAGGACACCCCGGTCTGCAGGAGCCGGTGGGTGCCGACGACGACGTCGACGCTGCCGTCGGCGAGGCCCCGGAGGATCCCGTCGACCTCCTTGGCCGGTGTGAACCGCGAGAGCCCCTTCACCGTGATCGGGAAGTTGCGCATCCGGTCGGTGAACGTCTGCAGGTGCTGCTGGGCGAGCAGCGTCGTCGGCACGAGCACCGCGACCTGCTTGCCGTCCTGCACCGCCTTGAACGCCGCGCGCACACCGATCTCGGTCTTGCCGTAGCCGACGTCGCCGGAGATGACGCGGTCCATCGGGACCGCCTTCTCCATGTCGGCCTTGACCTCGTCGATCGCCGAGGCCTGGTCGGGCGTCTCGGTGAACGGGAACGCGTCCTCCATCTCCCGCTGCCACGGGGTGTCGACCGCGAACGCGTGCCCGGGCGCGGACTGGCGCGCCGCATAGAGCTGGACCAGCGACGCGGCGATGTCGCGGACCGCCTTGCGGGCCTTCGACTTCGTCTTCGACCAGTCGGAGCCGCCGAGCTTGTTCAGCGTCGGCAGCTCGCCGCCGACGTAGCGGCTGACCTGGTCGAGCTGGTCGGTGGGGACGAACAGCCGGTCCGACGCCTGCCCGCGCTTCGAGCTCGCGTACTCCAGCACCAGGTACTCGCGCGTGGTGCGCGCCGGGCCGGTGCCGGTGGTGCGCTGGGTCATCTCGACGAACTTGCCGATGCCGTGCTGGGCGTGGACGACGTAGTCGCCCGTCTGGAGCGTGAGGGGGTCGACGGCGTTGCGCCGCTTCACCGGCGCCCGCTTCACGACGCCGTCGCCGCTCGAGCGGCTGCCCGTCAGGTCGGACTCGGTGACGATCACCAGCGACGTCCCGCCGGCCGTGACGCCGTCGGCCAGCGACCCGCGCGCGATCGTGACCACGCCGGGCTGCGGCGCACCGAGCAGGCCCTCGTCCGCGAGGACCACCGGCACCTCGTGCTCGCGCAGCTGCTCGGCCGCGCGCTGCGCCGTGCCGGCGGCGGGCACGACGACGACGCCGATCCCGCCGGCCGCGGCGAGCCCCCGCAGGTCGGCGGCGGCGCGGGCGATGTCGCCGCGGTAGGCCTCGACGGCGGTGAACCCGGGCCGCAGCACGCGCGCGCCCTCACGGGTGTGGGAGTCGTCCTCGACGTCGGGGTCGGTCGCGAGGCTCGACAGCGTCCACCACGGCCGCCCCGCCTTGGCGGCGACGGCGCGCACGTCGCCGAGGTCGCGGTAGGCCGAGGCACCGAGGTCGATGGGGGCGCGGCCGTCGGCGCCGTCCGCGGCCGCGAGCCACGACGCCTCGAGGAACTCCTGGCCGGTGCGCACGAGGTCGGCGGCGCGGGTGATCACGCGCTCGGGGTGGCAGACCAGCACGTGGCCGCCGCTGGGCAGCAGCTCGGGCAGCAGGGCGAGCTCGGGCGTCTCGCCCTCCCCCGAGAGCAGCGCGGGGATCAGCGACTCCATGCCCTCGGACGGGATGCCCTCCGCCACGCGGCTGAGCAGCTCGGCGAGGGCCTTGTCCTTGGTGTGCTCGGCGGCGAGCTCGGCGGCGCGGGCGCGCACGGCGTCGGTGAGCAGCAGCTCGCGGCACGGCGGGGCGACGACCTCGGCCGGGCGCGCGTCGGGCCCCTCACCCGGCAGCGAGCGCTGGTCGGCCACGGAGAAGCAGCGCAGCTCGGAGACCTCGTCGCCCCAGAACTCCACGCGCACCGGCGCCGCGGCCGTGGGCGGGAAGAGGTCGACGATGCCGCCGCGCACCGCGAACTCGCCGCGCTTCTCCACCATCTCGACGCGCGCGTAGGCGAGGTCGACGAGGCGGGCGGTGAGCGCCTCGAGCTCGTACTCGGTGCCCTCGGCCAGGCGCACCGGCTCGAGGTCGCCGAGCCCGGGCACGACGGGCTGGATGAGGCTGCGGGTGGCCGTCACGACGACGCGCAGCGGGACGTCCGGGGTGTCCGGCGCCTCCGGGTGGGCCAGGCGCCGCATCACGGCGACGCGGCGGCCGACGGTGTCGGCGCGCGGGGAGAGCCGCTCGTGGGGCAGCGTCTCCCAGCTCGGCAGGAGGGCGACCTCGTCGGGGGAGAGCAGCTCGCCCACCGCGGTGGTCAGCTCCTCGGCCTCGCGCTCGGTGGCGGTGACCACGAGGACCGGGGCACCGGCCCCGCCGACCGCAGCGCCCTCGCCCGGCGCGGCGGCGAGCGCCGCGGCGAGGAAGGGCCGCAGCCCCGTCGGGCCCTCGACGGCGACGTCCCGTCCGGCGGCCGCGACGACGTCCTGCAGCCCGGGGTCGGCGAGCGCCGCGGGCAGCAGGGCGGCGAGGGGCGCAGCGGGTCCGTCGAGAGGACCCGGGGAGGTGACGGCAGGCGAGACGGCAGGAGACGCGGCGGGCGACAAGCTTCAGGGACCCTTCGACGGACCGTCGGGCGCGAGCGCAGGAGCGGGCGCGCCGGGGAGGACTCCAGGGTACGTGCGAGCCCCGACGGCCGGGCAGGATGGCCTGTGACGGACACCGCGGGCGGCGGGGGCGGGTCTCCGGCCGGTTCGGGTCGGAGTCGCCGGCTCCCCGCGGCCGACGACTCCTCGACGGACCCGACCTCCGTGCGTGCCCCCCGGATCGCACGGGCGGTACGGCGCCGCGCAAAAAGTACCGTGCGGTCCGTTCGTCTTCAGGCATGCCGTCGTTCGACGGGACGACGAGCAGCGCCACCCGTTCGCCGACCCCGTGCCGCCGACCGGCCCAGATTCACCACCGACGGGCTCACCCGATCGGGCCCCGACGGGGATCGGACGCGTCACGCGGCATCATCGTGCGCGTGACCTCCAGCCGATCACGCCCGGCGCGGGCCCTGCTCACCCTCACGGCGCTGCTGGCCCTGGGCCTCGCCGCGTGCAGCGAGGGTCCGGACCGGACGAGCGCCGCACCGGCGTCCGGCGGCGGTGCCGGAGCCGCCGCGCCGCCGTCGACACCGGCCGGGCCGACAGGCACGGCGCTGCGTGTCGAGACCGTGGCCGGCGACTTCGCGAACCCCTGGGACCTCGCCTTCGTCGGCGGCGACCGGATGCTGGTGACCCAGCGGGACGGGTCGCTCTCGCTCGTCACGGGCCTCGGCCCCGGGGCCCGCGTCACGCCCGTCGCCGCCGACCTCTCCTCGGTCTACGCGCGCGGGGAGGGCGGCCTGATGGGGATCGCCGCGGCGCCGGACGTCGCCACCTCCGGGTCGTTCGTGACCTGCCAGACCCACCAGGACGGCGGCCGTCCGGTCGACGTGCGCGTCGTGTCCTGGCGCCTCTCGCCCGACGGGACGCGGGCCGACCGCGTGCAGGACCCGCTGGTCGGCGGCCTGCCGGTGAACCCGTCGGGACGCCACTCGGGCTGCCGGCCCACCTTCGCCCCCGACGGCATGCTGCTCGTCGGCACCGGCGACACCGCGCGCGCCACGATCCCGCAGGACCGCGGGTCGCTCGGCGGCAAGGTGCTGCGCATCGACCCCGCCACCGGCGGCCCCGCGCCGGGCAACCCGTTCGCCGCCTCCGGCAGCGCCGCGGAGCGCCTCGTCTCCGGCTACGGGCACCGCAACGTGCAGGCCGTCGCCATCCAGCCCGGCACCGGGCGTGGCTGGAGCGCCGAGCACGGCCCCGACATCGACGACGAGGTGAACGTCGTCATCCCCGGCTCGAACTACGGCTGGGACCCGGCCCAGGGCGGCGAGAGCCCCGGCGGCTACGACGAGTCGGTGCCGATGACCGACCTCGACCGCTACCCGGACGCCGTCCCCGCCGCGTGGAGCTCGGGCGACCCCACCGAGGCGATCAGCGGCGCGGCGTTCCTCGACGGGCCCGCCTGGGGGGACATGGCGGGCATGCTCGCCGTGTCCGCGCAGAAGGGCGAGAAGCTCTACTTCATGCGCCCGGGCACCGGTGCCGACGAGAACCGCATCGTCGAGGTCACCGTGCCGCCGGAGCTCGACGGCGAGTTCGGGCGCCTGCGCGGGGCACGTCTCGGGCCGGACGGCGCGCTGTACCTGACCAGCGACAACGGCTCCGACGACGTCATCCTGCGCGTGACCCGCGCGTGACCGGTCGGAACGACCCCGGGCGGCCCGCGCCCGGGGGCCGACCGGCCGGTCCGGGGTACGGCGGAGGCTGGGCACCGCCGCCCGGTCCCGGCCGGCCGCCGGGTCCGCACCGTCCCCACGGCCCGCCCCCCGGCCGGGGTCCGGGCCCGACGCCGCCGCCGACGCGGCAGATGTCCGCGCCCGCCGCACCTCCCGCGCCGCCCCGACCCCCGGCCACGCCCCGGGAGCCGGCACCCGACCGGGCCCGCGTCCGTGCCCGACGCACGCCGCGTCTCCCCCGCGCCGGGGCCGGCGCGATCGCCGCGGCCGTCGTGCTGGGGGTGCCCGCGGCCGTCGTGACCTTCTCCGACCTGCTCGGGATCGACGATCGCACCCCGTTCGTCCAGACGATCGCCTTCCGGCCGCAGCTCGCCGCCGGGCTCACCGTGTTCGCCCTGCTCGTGGGGCTCATGGCCCGGCGAGCGTGGCCGGTGGCCGCCGCCCTCGGCCTGATCGGCGTGCTGGGGCTCGCGATGGTCCTGCCGCGCGCGATCGGTTCGTCGGAAACCGGCGCCACCGGCGGCCCGGAGCTGACCGTCCTCACCGCCAGCGCCTACCTCAGCCGCGCCGACCCGGACGCGCTCGCCGCGCTCATCACCTCGCGGACCCCCGACGTCGTCGTCCTGCCCGAAGCCCGCGGCGTCCTGCGCGACCGCCTCCAGCAGGCCCTCGTCGACACCTCCGGCGGCGAGGAGGGCACCAGCGGCTACCGCGTCTTCGCCGCCGACGCCCGCCGCGACGACAGCCCGATGACCGTGTTCGTGCGCCGCGAGCTCGGCCGTCCGACGGCGACGCCGAACCGCGACACCGAGTTCCCCTCGCTCATCCTCGACTTCGACGACGTCGACGGGCAGGCGGTGCGCGTCGTCGCGACCCACCCCCAGTCGCCGAAGCCCGGCGACACCAACGCCTGGAAGCGCGACGTCGAGGCGCTGTCCCGGTGGTGCACCGGCGACCGGCCGACGGTCGTCGCCGGGGACCTCAACGCCACGCTCGACCACGCCGAGCTCCGTGACGCCATCGAGGGCTGCACCGACGCGGCGAGCGACGTCGGCGAGGGCCTGACGGGCACGTGGCCCTCGGCGGCCCCGCGGCTCCTCGGGGTCCAGATCGACCACGTGCTGACGTCCGGCGGGCCGGCGGCGCGCGAGGTCGAGATCGTGGACGTCGAGGGCAGCGACCACCGCGGCGTGCTCGCGCGTGTCGGTCTCGGCTGAGGTCTCCCGCCGACCACTAGTTCCGGCGGGCGCCGCCCTCCGGCACGCGCCCGGGACGGACACCGCCGGCGAGCGGGCGGCGCACGACCGGGTCCACCCGCCGCTGCGCGGGCATGCCCGCGACGTGCTCGTCCTCGAGCCCGCGCCGCCAGGCCTCGTCGAGCGCGGTGCGGGCGCCCTCGCGGACGACGTCGAGCATGTCGCGCATCGACGCTCCGAGAGCCGACGGCACCAGCGGCGAGCCGGCCAGCTTCGCCAGCGGCTCCAGCCGCGCGACCGCGTCGCGCAGCATCGACGAGGCGGCCACCGGGCCGTCCGGGGGCTGGGCGACGATGCGGTCGCCGAGCGACGCCTGCCACTGCCGCACCCGCTCGGCGAAGGCCGTGGAGAGCCGCTCCAGCAGGCGCGCCTCGACGTAGGAGCCGAAGCCGCCGCGCACCGGACCGAGACCCTCGGTCGACGGGTCCTCGCCGCGGCGGAACGCCTCGAGCCAGCTGACCCAGGCGGCGTATCCACCGCGTGCCGGGGCGCTCATCGTCGCCACCCACCGGGTCGGGAATGTGTCGAGCTCACGTCGGACTGCCTCCGTCACGTACGGTCACGCCGACCCGGGCCGGCGCGGCGTCGGACGCACTGTTTTGCGTCCGACTGTGGCCCGGAAGTCGCTCTGCGGACCGAGTCCGTTTCGCCTGGCGGCACGAATGGTCCAGGTTCGCCCGGCCGGAGCAGTGGCGGCCCCGGCAGCAGCCGTGACGGCTCCGTCCCGTGCCCGATCGGGCGGAACGCTCCCCCGTGTCGCTACTGGACGCATGCCCGGCCCGGGTGTATCAGGCCGGTCGTCCGTGGTCGATCTGTGCCGGACCCGTGCCTCAGGCCCGGACGACCAGCGTCTTCGCCACCATGTCGCCGACGCGCTGGTGGCGGGCCGAGGTCGACATGACGATCAGGCCGAGGATCCCCGCGAACAGCCCGTCCACGATGAGCAGCAGCCACCGGATCACGCACTGCCCGAGTGCCGGCACGCCGCCGTCCTCCTCGCGGACGATGCGCAGGTTCAGCCATCCCATCGCCGGGGTCTGGCCCTGGTGGGTGGACGGCCAGTACGCGTGCACGACGAACGCGGACGCCAGGCCGACGACGAAGACGAAGACGTAGCCGATGCCGATGATCGTGAGCGCCGCGTCCGGGTCGGCCGACGCCCCGGCGATCCCGGCCACGATGAACAGCAGGACGAACGTCGGCACGGCGGAGAGCAGCCCGTCGAGGATGTACTGCCCGACACGGGAGCCGATGACGTCGGTGGGGTCGGCGCCGGGCACCCCGCCGTACCCCGGCTGCTGCCCGTAGCCGGGCTGGCCGTAGCCGGGCTGCTGCCCGTAGCCGGGCTGGCCGTACTGGGGCTGGCCGTAGCCGGGCTGCTGGCCGTAGCCGGGCTGCTGGCCGTAGCCGGCGTCGGGCTGCGCGAACGGCTGGCCGTACTGCTGCTGGCCGTAGCCCGACTGCTGGCCGTACTGCTGCTGCCCGTACTGCTGCTGGCCGTAGCCCGGCTGCTGGCCGTAGCCCGGCTGCTGGCCGTACTGCTGCTGGTCGTACTGCGGCTGGCCCCCGTAGCCGGGCTGAGCGCCGTAGCCGGGCTGGCCGCCGTACCCCGGCTGCTGCCCGTACTGCGGCTGGCCGTAGCCGGGCTGACCCTGCTGACCACCCTGCTGGCCACCCGGCTGACCACCCTGCTGCCCCGGGTCCTGCGATCCCGGAGCGGCCGCCGAGGGGTCAGCGAAGCCGGACTGCTGGCTGTATCCCCCCGGAGTCGCCCCGAAACCTGACTGCTGCTGGTACTCGTCGGGGTTGCTCACGCTCTGTTCTCCCGAAGTCGTCGTGACGGGCGATCCGTACCCCGATGGCTGCTGACCGTGATGTCCGGGCGACCTTCAATCCGTGTTCGGACGGTCTTCCGGGTCCCGCTCACCGCTCGCCCACCGGGCCACTGCGCCCATGGGGCGGCAGCATGCCAGCGAGTGGTCACCCAGGGCAGCGCTGGTGGGGCCGTCAGGGCGGTGTGTCACCCGCACAGACCGAAGGGTGCGCTCACGGTACGCGCCCGAGCCCGCATCACCCCATTGCCCGCCACGCCTCGCCCGGCCGGAGCATGACACCCGAGGGGGCTCGCGCGTTGGGTGTAGGTCAGGTCACGACAACGCAACATCCCGGGAGGAGGTCACGACGATGACCATCCCACCCCGACCGCCCGTATCGGCCCGGTCGAGCGCGCTCGCCGACGTGCCCGCCCCGCGGCAGGCGCCCGTGGGGCACTCCGCGGACGCGCGCGGACCCGTCGAGGGCACCGTGCTCGCCGGCCTCGCGTGGATCGTCCGCGAGGTCACCCACGTCCCCGGCGTGCTGCGGCTGCGCCACGGCCGCCTGAGCTTCGAGTCGACGCGCGGCGTGCTCTTCGACGCCACGGCCTCCGACCTGGGCCTCGAGCTCGGCCGCTCGCCCCGCGTCGGCATGCACGTCACCGTCGGCTCCGAGCGCCTCCGCGTGTGCGTCGTGCGGCCCCCGGGCTGCGTCGACCCGTGCCGCGACCTCGTCGAGCGTGCCGTCGACCCGTCCGACGACGACGCGGCGGTGACGTCCGGCGGCCATGACTCCTGGACCTCCTGGCGTCCCCTGCTCGCCCCGCCGCCCCCGGCCGTGACGCGGCCGCGGGCCCGGGTGCGCCGCGCGTTCACCTTCGCCCCGTCCTGAGCGGGGGAGTTCGGCGCCGGCCCTACCGTCCGGCGCGGGTGCTCGAGTGTGCCGGCGCCGGGGCGTCGTCAGCGCTCTCGGTGCCCTCGCCGACCTGCCCGCCGACGTCCTCGACGTCCTCGTCGTCGTCGGCCCAGCCGTGCCGTCGCCGTCGACCGGCCGGTGCGCCGTCGCCGTCGCCGTCCCGGGGTGACCACTCCTGGGTCGACGGACCCTGGGGCAACGCGCCCTCGGCCGACCGATCCTGCGCCGACCGATCCTGCGCCGACCGATCCTGCGCCGACAGTTCCTGCGCCGACGGGACCTGAGATGACGAGCCCTGGGGCGACCGACCCTCCGACGGTCGGCCGTCCCGGTGGTGACCGCCGCCCGCGGTGCCGTTCCCGGGCGGCCCGGCCGGGACCGGATCGGGCGGGAGCGGGTCGACCGGCCCGGGGGGACGCGGTACCCGCGCGCCCGGCGGCAGCAGCGACGGCATGCCGGGGGGCTGACCGGGAGGCCGGCCCACCGGAGCGCCGTTCGGCGGAGGCCCCCCGGGTGGCGCGCCACCAGGGCCCTGGCCTGTCGGGACGGGACCGGCCGGGACGGGACCGGCCGGCATCCCCGGCGGAGGACCGAACGGACCGCCGGGCAGCGGCGGCGGACCGGGCCGGCGGGGCGCCATGCCGGGGTGCGGGCCCGGGTGCTGTCCGGGGTGCTGACCGGGCGGCGGCCCGGGACGGCGGCGGACCGGCCACGGGACGCCGGCGCCGATGGCGTCGACCAGCGGTCGCACCGCCTCGTGCAGGAGGCGCGCCGACTCGGCGTGCTCGGCCGCCGCGCCCTGGATCGGGTCCGGGATCGCGTCGTCCTCGGAGTCGACCGGCGCGCCCTGGCCGCGCTCCGCGAGCGCCGCGGCGACGAGGGCGTGGGCGCGCTCGCGGGGGTCGACGGGCAGGGCGGCGCGGTCGGCCGGGTCGATGCGGCCGAGCAGGCGGGCGAACTCGCGCACGGTGAACGTGCTGCGCAGCGCGCGCGGCTCCAGCTCGAGCACGGCCGAGCGGTGCGAGCGGCTGACGGTGAGGACGAGGTCGGCGAGCTCGACGTCCCGGGCCGGCAGCTGGCGGGCGCGGAAGGCGGCGACGTCGGGGTGCGTGGCCAGGGGCCCGAGCTGGGCGCGGGAGAGCGGGTGCATCTCGGAGCCGACGACGGCCCCGGTGCCACCGCTGGCGACGTCGAACCACGACGCCCATCGCGGGCCGAGCCGCATCTCGAGCAGCGCGCGGGTGTGGAAGCGCGCGAACGGCGACCGGCAGATGTTCCCGGTGCAGACGAACAGGAGCCGGAAACGCCGCGGTGCCCCGTCACCCCGACCGTCCATAGTCCGATCGTCGCAGTCCGTGGCCGTCCGCGCGAGCCGTCAGATCACGTGACGTCCCTGTCGCGCGTGTCGTGTGTCGCCTCGTTTCCGGTGCGCACGCCCCTGAGGAGGGCCAGGACGGCGGCGTTGAGGGGCGTCGGCACCCCCGTCCTGAGGCCGGTCGCGACCACCGCCCCGGTGAGGTACTCGTGCTCGAGCGGGCGTCCCGCGAGGCGGTCGTAGAGCATCGAGGTGCCCAGTCCCGGCGGCATCCCGTCGTAGTGGGTGACGAGGGCGTCGATGTCGGCGTCGGTGAGCGCGGCGCCGACCGAGCGGCCGACCGCCATCACCTCGCGGGCGAGCCCGACCACGAGGTCCCGGGTGGCCGGCTCGGCCAGCACCTCGTTGCGCCGGCCCGTGAGCGCCGTGACCGGGTTGGCGACGGCGTTGCTCAGGAGCTTGCGCCACGCGACGGTCGTGAAGTCGTCCGTGGGCGCGATCTCGAGGTCGGAGCCCTCGTAGAGCGCCGCGAGACCGTCGGCCGCCTCGCCGGCGGGCACGGTCAGCCGCCCGTAGTCGTGGTGCACCACCCGCCCGGGGGCGACGGTCTCCGCGCCGAGCACGACGGACGCCGGGAGCACGGTGGCGCCGGGGTGGACGAGGCCGTCGACGCGACGGGCCTGGTCGATGCCGTTCTGCGCCACCACGACGACGGTGCCCGGACCCGTGAGCGCCGCGAGCCATCCCGCGGCCGACGCGGTGTCCTGCGCCTTGGTGGCGAGCAGCACCCAGTCGGTGGGCCCGACCGCGGCGGGGTCGACGACGACGGTCGCCGGCACCGTGCGCTCGACGCCGTCGCGGGCGACCGTGAGGACGTCGAACGGGGTGCGCACGCAGACCGTCACGTCGTGGCCCCGCTCGGCCGTCAGCGCCGCCAGCGCACCGCCGATGCCCCCTGCTCCGACCACCGCGACCCGCGCCACGGGCCGATCATGCCCGGCGCGACCGACGCCCCGTCAGCGACGGCGGGTGAACGACTCCAGGTCCAGCACCATCTTCGCGACGCGCAGCGAGGTGACGACACCGTCGACCTCCACCGCGGGGCCGCCCCGGTCCTCGCGGTCGAGGCGCTCGAGCAGCGCCTCCGCCGCGGTGACGTGCGCATCGGCGAGCTCGGAGGCCCCGGCGAGCGCCTCGTCGTCGACCCGCAGCTCGGCGGACCAGCCCTCGTCGGGGATCCCGGCCGCGGCGAGCTCGACGGCGCGCACCAGCGTGCGTCGTTCCGGGGCCCGGGTGTCGTCCTCGAGGGTCGCCAGCTCGGTGAGCAGCTTCTCCACCGCCTTGACCAGGTCAGCCGACGGCGCGCCGGCGCCGCGCCCGAAGACCGGCGGCGGGACGACGCCCTCGGGGCTGCGGGGCGCCGGGATCGACGGGCGCTCGGGCTCGAGGCGCGCGCGGGCCTCGCGCAGGCGGGCGGTCAGGCGTCCCCCGGAGGAGTCGACGGGCACGGCCGTCGGTCCCGCGAGGGGCCCGGCGGCGGGCCGGGCCTCGGGGGCCGGGCCGTCGTCGGCGGGGGACGCGGGGGTCGCGGCGTCGGTCGACAACTGCGCTCCTTCAGGGGCGTGGACATGTCACCGCCGGGCGCCCGTGGGCGTCGATCGGTGACACAGGGGTCACCCGGTGGATCGTCCCCGCCAGGGTGACTCGTTGCGGACCGGCGACGGAACAGCCCGTTCGGGGGATCTCCTTCACCCTATAGGCCCCCGACCAGCACGAACGGACGCCGATAGGGGCCATCGACTAGTCCGTCCGGACGCCGATGACTCAGCGCGAGTGGATCATCCCCATCGGCGTGCGGGGCCGCGCGGCCCCGACGGGACGCCGCGGTCGGTGCGCGCCATGAGCGCGCGGCGGGTCTCCAGCGCGGCACCCGCGCTCCCGCGGCGGTTGACGAACAGGACGCCGGCGACGGCCAGGCCGTTGAGCGAGCCGAGGCCGAGCATCGCGACCTCGAGCACCTGCTCGTCGTCGAACATCCCGCCCGGGTCCGGGGCGTCGAGCTGCCCGCCGTAGGGCGCCGGCACGGCGGGGACGGGGTCGGCGGCGGACGCGGGCGCCGTACCCAGCAGGAGACCCCCGGCGAGGAAGGCCGGCGCGAGGACGCCCAGGGTCAGGAGCAGTGCGGCGCCCCGGAGACCGCCGAGCCGAGTGCCGGGACACGCCCCCTCGGCACGACCGTCACGACCTGCTCGCTCGCCCATGTGCCGCCCCGTCCGCCCGGTGTGCCCTCGGGCGGACATCGGGGCGGTACGGCCGGGTCGTTACCGACACGACGCCACTACGTGTGCGACACGCCACAATCGTGACCGGGCCGTGACCCAGAACGTGCGACGCGTCCTGTTCGTCCGGTTTTCCCAGCTCAGCGAGCCGCGAGCGCCGGACGCGCGCTCAGACCCGCTCGCCGAGGTAGTCGTCGACGGTCTGGCGGTGCTCGTCGTCGCCGACCTCGCGGCCGAGCAGGCTGCCCGCGAGGCGACGCGAGAGGCGCGCGACGTCGGGCTGGAGGTCCGAGCTCACCGACGAGCGCTGGGTGGCCAGCTCCTCGCGGCCCTGCGCGACCAGGCGGGCGGCCTCGTCACGGGCGGTCGCGAGCACCTCGTCGTTGCGCCGCTGGGCCTCCTCGCGCGCGGCGTCGCGGATGCGGGTGGCCTCCTCGCGGGCCTCGCCGATGCGGGTGCGGTACTCGGACTGCACGCGGCGGGCCTCGGCGCGGGCCTGCTCGGCGCGCTCGAAGCCACCCTCGATGCGGTCGTGCCGCTCGGCGTAGACCTTCTCGAGGCGGGGCAGCAGCACCTTGCTCATGACGACGTACAGCGCGCCGAACGCGATCAGCCCGATCACGATCTCGTGCCAGATCGGGGTGAGCACGAAGTAGCCGCTCGCCATGGTCATCGTCGGCTGCACCGCCTGTCGGTCGTCGTCGGGCGTCGTCGGAGGTCACGGCACCACGCGCCGACGGGGTCCGTCGGTCGGGCGCTCCCGCACAGTCTGTCCGATCTCTTCCGGGGAGGCGACCCCGGGTCGCACGGCGCATACGCTCGGGAGCGTCCTAGGGTGCCGCCGTGGGTGACTACAAGCTGGTGGCGGTGGGCACGGACGGCTCCTCCTCGGCCACGTCCGCGGTCACGCGGGCCGCGCAGATCGCCGCGGACGCGGGCGCCAAGCTCCTCATCGTCTGCGCGTACGAGAGGTCGGGGCGCAGCAACGACCGCGACCGGGCCGAGGCCGAGCGCGCGCTCGGCGACGAGGCCTACAAGATCATCGGGGCGAACCCCGCCGAGGAGAAGCTGCGCGACGCCCGCGACGTGGCCCGGCGCGCCGGCGCCGAGGAGGTCAACACGGTCGCCGTCGAGGGCGAGCCGGTGCAGGCCATCTGCGACAAGGTCGCGCTGCACCACGCCGACCTCGTCGTCGTGGGCAACAAGGGCCTGGCGAGCTTCGCGGGGCGCCTGCTCGGGTCGGTGCCCGCGGAGGTCTCCCGCCGGTCCCCCACCGACGTGCTGATCGTGCACACGACCTAGCGCGTCGGCGAGGCGTCCTCGAGGACCGGGGCGGCGGTGACCTGCTCGGACGGCGACGAGCGTCGCGGCACCGGGGTGGCGGCCGTCGGCGGGGTGGCCCACGTGCCGGGCACCGTGCAGTACGGCGCGGCGCCGTGGCGCCCGAGCAGCTCGGACAGCGGGGCGTCGGCCAGCACGTCGGCCAGCGCGTGCTCGAAGCAGCGCCGGGTGCCCCGGTCGCGGGGGCGGGCCAGCGCCTCGGCGAGGCGCCGGGTGAGCCGCTCGGAGTCGGCGAGGAAGCCGGTCAGCGAGAGGCGCCCGCGACCGAGCTCGCGGCGGCAGCGCCCTGCGACCGTGTCGCCCTCGCCGACCACGCACACCTCGACGTCGACGTCGCCCGGCTCGAGCACCGCACCGGCCGGCCCGGCGCTGTCGGGCGCCGACATGGCCGCCCGGAAGACGGCGTTGGTGACGCCGTCGGACGGGTCGCGCACGAGCGCGGCCAGCAGGTTCCAGCCCCCGCGGCTCTCGAGGACGTCGCGCAGCCCGCGCACGTCGACGGTCAGGCGCCGGACGCGGACGTCCCCGTCCCGGGCGAGCAGCTGCTCGACGGAGTCGGGACGCGTGCCCTGCGGCCCCTCGTCGGGGACGACGAGGTGCAGCCGCGGGACGGCCGGGCTGCCCGGGACCTGGGGGTCGATGCCGCAGACCGCGACCTCGGGCGCCGGGGCCCGGACCGCCTCACGGGTCGGGGTGTCCAGGTACTCCATCCCCGCCATGACCTCCGGCCCGGGAACCTGCCGGCGCGTGGTGCCCGCCGCGAGTCCGGAGGTGGTGGTGGAGGCCGGCGAGGTGGTGGTCCTGCGCGTGGGGGTCGTGGTGGCTCGACGACGGACGAACGGGATGCGCACGGGCGTTCCGCTCCCTTGAGGTCGGGAGCCTCCAAGGATGCCAGAGGAGGGTGACGGTCGCCACGTCGCACGATTCAGCCGTGCACGTCACCCGAGTCGCCTCATGGGCGGTCTAACGGGCCGGCTCGGTGCCGGATCCGTCGAGGATGCGCTTGAGTTCGGCGAGCGTCTGCTCGAGGCCGGCGCGGATGCCCGGGCCGTCGGCGCGTTCGGTGTGCAGCGTGACCGTCACCCGCGACTCGACGTCGCCGATCCCGGTCACGAACAGCTCGCCGTGGTAGCCGCTGACGTGCTCGGCACCCCAGCGCAGGCTCCGCGCGTCGGCGTCGGCGTGCATCCACGCCGTGCCCTCGTAGCGCTCGCCCTCGACGTTCGCCACCACGGCGACCTCCTCGGGTCCCGTGCTCGAGGCCTTCTCGAGGCCGCTGAAGTACTCGGGGAGGTGCGAGACGTCGGCGAGGTAGTCGAAGACCTCCTCGGGAGGACGGCGGACGTCGGCGCTGTGCTCGTAGTCACCCATGGCCGGGGCTACCCCGCCCTGCCACCTCTCAGCCCTGCCACCTCTCAGCCCTGGGCCCTCTCAGCGCACCGCCGGCGTGATCGTCGCGCCGCCGCCGAACCCGGCCACCCCGGACGCCTCCGCGCCGAGGCCGAGATAGGCGTTGACCAGCACCGGGGCGGCACCGGGGCGGGTGTCGCGGTCGGCGCCGGTGCGCGCGTCCAGCACGACCGGGCCGTTCACCGTCGTGCCGTAGACCGCGCCGTGCCAGGCCGTCGTGAGGCGCGGGGCGACGCGGTTGGCGCCGGCGTCGGGCAGCTCCCACAGCGGGGCGGCGGTGGTGGCGTCGACGGCGAACACGCGGGTGTCGCCGCCGCAGACGGTGGTGGCCGCCTCGTCCCACACGCAGCGCGGCGGTGTGTACGAGCTCCCGACGTCCACCGTGCGCACCTCGGCGCCCCGCGCGTCGACGAAGCGCAACGACGCCGAGGGCGCGGCGAGCGTCGTCGCCGCGGTGCGCCCGGAGACGACCGCGAGCCCCGGGCCGGCGGGGGTGATCTCCGGGGCGCGCAGGACCTCGCCCCCGAGGCCGCCGGCGACGTCCGGGCGGCGCAGGCCGGTCACGGCGTCGAGGGCGACCACGGTCGACGCGGCGTAGGCGCGGCTCGCGCCCGGCGCGGTCGCCACGCCGAGTGCGGTGCCGCCGGCGGGACCGTCGGCGAGCACGGCGTCGACGGCGACCCCGTCGGCGGTCCAGAGCACGCGCTGCGTCGTCAGGTCCACGCCGAGCGCGGTCCGCTGGCTGTCGGTGCTCGCGGTCAGGACGGCGACGCCGGCGACGACCCCGGCGACGGTCATCGCGACGGCCGGCGGGCGCTCCGTCCACGGCAGGACGGTCGCCGCGTTCCACCGCAGCGCGCCCGTGCCCGCGTCGAACGCGAGGAGGTCCACCGAGAGGCCGGGCGGCGTGGTGCCGGAGCCGGGCACCACGCTGGCGCCGCCGACGAGCACGGCCCCGTCCGCGGTGGCGACGGGCCGGCCCGCGACGAAGCGGTCGGGCGGCGCGGCCGGCCCCGGGATCGCCGCGCCGGTGGAGTCGGCGTGCACGAGGCGCCCGCCGTCGGTCGCCCAGATCGTGGTGCCGACCAGCGCCGCCGGCAGGTCGTCGGCGTCGCGGCCGAACACCCGCGAGCCCGAGCCGCCGAACAGCGTCCCGGTGGGTGCGGCGAACCCGAGGGGCGGATCGAAGGCCGGCGGCGGGGCGCTGCCCCCGGCGTCCGGATCCGCGCATCCGGCGAGCAGCAGGGCGGCCGCGAGGGACCCGGCCGCCGTCGCGAGAAGGCGGCGCCGGAGGGACACGGCGGCAGCGTGTCATGCGCCGGCGGTGCCGGCCCCGGCACACCCCGCGGCGGGCTACTCGCTCGGGACCGCGTCCTCCGAGGAGCGACGCGGGGCGACCACGGGCAGCGGGCCGGTCGCCTGGGCGAGGCGGCGCTGGGCGCGGGAGATGCGGGCGGCGAGCTCGGCGGCCGCGGCCTGCTCGACCTTCTGCGCCTTGCGCTCGGAGCGCGAGAGACGCGGTGCGGGAGCAGCGTCCGGACCTGCGGCGGGGGCGTCGACACGGCGGCGCAGGAACGACATCGGGTTCTCCTCGATCACCTCGGAGGGAGGTCTCGCAGGAAGTGTCGTCGCGGCCACGCAGGACGTGACACTGTTCCACTCCATCGTGTCGCTGCTGTGACCGTGTCCGGTGGAAGATCGGGATGCACCGCCCTGACCGGCACGAATCGGTCATCCCGCTCCGTGGTCGAGGCCCCCGGGACACCGTTCGTCAGGCACTCGATCCCGCGATGAGGTCGGCCGCGCGCTCGCCGAGCAGCAGGGCCGTGGCGGCCGGTCCGCGGCGCGGCACGGTGGGCAGCACCGAGGTGTCGACCACCCGCAGGCCCGCCAGCCCGTGCACCCGCAGCTCGGGGTCGACGACGGCGCCGGGGTCGTCGGCGAGGCCGAGCCGGGCGCTGCCGCACAGGTGCGCCGACGTCCCGAGGTGCGCGCGGACCCAGGCGTCGAGCCCCCGGTCGTCGAGACCGCGCTCCGCGCCGAGCGTGAACCCGGCGGCCGCGAGCAGGTCGCCCCCGCGGCGCACCGCGCAGCGCATCCGGGCGCGGTCGCGCTCCGAGGCGAGGTAGTGGTGCTCGAGGCGCGGCGGCGCCGTGGGGTCGGGCCCGAACGTCATCGACCCGCGGCTCTCCGGGGCCTGGAGCGCGCACATGAGGTGGCTCGCGCCGCCCGGGGCGAAGGGGCGGGCGAACAGCAGGATCTCGAGGTCGCCGGCCGGGTCGTCGCCCCCGTCGAGGTGGACCGCGGCCTGGGCGGTGGGCGCCTCGGGGTGCAGGCCGCCGGTGTCGGTGAAGGCCAGGTAGACGTTCGGGTGGTCGCTGTAGCCCTGCCCGACGCCCGGGCTCTCGTGACGCACCGGCAGGCCGGCGGCGCGCAGGGCGTCGGGCGGGCCGATGCCCGAGACCGCCAGCAGCTGCGGGGTGAGCACCGAGCCGGCCGAGAGCACCACCTCGCCGGCCTCGATGCGCTCGCCGTCCACGGCCTCGACGCCGACGGCCCGGTCGCCCTCGAGCAGCACCCGGGCGACGGTGACGTCGCCGCGCACGGTGAGGTTGGGCCGCGCGAGGTGCGGGATCACGTAGGCCATCGCCGCGTTGACCCGCACGCCGCGACGGACGTTGCCCGGCACCAGGCCCGCGCCAGGCGGCTGGTCGCCGTTCTTGTCCGGCTCGGAGGGCACGCCGATCCGGGCGGCCGCCGCGAGGAAGCGCTCGGTGACGGGCGCGCGCATCTCCCCCGCCGGCCGCACGACCGGCACCGGCCCGGCGTCGCCGTGCAGGGGCCCGCGCACGTCGTGGTCGTGCTCGCCGCGGATGTAGTACGGCAGCGTCTTCTCGTACGACCAGCCCGGCCACGAGTCGAGGTCGGCCCGCGTCGCGCGGACGTGGTTGGCCCCGTTGACCGCGCTCGACCCGCCCAGGAGCCGCCCCCGACCGACCCGCGTGGACCGCTCCGGCGTCAGGTCCACGCCGACGTCCCAGGTGTGCGGGCCGTCGGGGTCGGCGGCGGCGAGCGAGGCGACGTCGCGGACCTCGGCCGGGAACGCGGCGGGGTCGGTGATCGCCGCCCCCGACTCGAGCAGCAGCACCCGGCGGGCGGGGTCCTCGCTCAGGCGCCCGGCCAGCGCGCAGCCGGCCGAGCCGCCGCCGACGATCACCACGTCCCAGCTCACGCGCCCACCCCCGCGCCCGCGACGCGCCTGATCCCGGTGATCAACGCGGACTTCGTGCGCATAGAAGCAGCGAGATACCCGTTCGCTGCGTCAGGGGTGCACGTCAGCGCGGGGTGTCGGAGAGCTGCTCCTGCGGGCGGGCGGCGGCCCACTGCGGCACGGCGTCGGTGTTGACCGCGAACCACAGGTCGCGGCCGGCGCCCTCGTCGAGGTAGACGACCGACTGCCCGCCCTCGTCGCCGGTGCCGGTGACGGGCACGGTGAGGAACGAGATCGACGAGTTGCGCAGGTCGCGCATGCCGAACGCGAGCTGGGCGAGGCCGGTGTTGGACAGCGAGTCGTCCACGCCGACGTGGCGGGTGACCGTGTCGACGGCCGCGTACGCGGTCGGCGGGCTGGAGAGCGTCCCGGACGAGAGGGTCTTCTGCACGAACGCGCGCAGGGCGGCCTGCTGGCGACGGACGCGGTCGAGGTCGCCGCCGGGCAGGCTCTTGCGCTCGCGGACGTAGACGAGGGCCTGCTCGCCGTTGAGGTGCTGGGGCCCGGCGGGGACGACGACGCCGTCGCGCTCGGTCTCCTGGCCGACGTTGACGTCGATGCCGCCGACGGCGTCGGTCATCTGCGCGAAGCCCGCGAAGTCGATGACGGCGAAGTGGTCGATGTGGACGCGCGAGAGCTGCTCGACGGTCTCGATGAGCAACGGCGGCCCGCCGAAGGCGTACGCCGCGTTGATCTTGTTCTTGCCGCGCCCCGGGACGTCGACCCAGGAGTCACGGGGGATCGAGATGATGCTCGCGCTCTGGCCGTCCTCCGCGATCGTGGCCACCATGATCACGTCGCTGCGCGTGGAGCCGAAGACCGCGTCGGGCGCGGCGTCGGTGCCGGTGGTCGCCTCGGGCGAGCGGGTGTCCGTGCCCATCAGCAGGAACGTCTGCCCGGCGGCGTCCGCGGGTCGCGACGACGGGTCGATCGGCGCGAACACCGAGGGATAGCGGCCGACCTGCGAGCCGAGGTGCTGGGTGACCAGCACGACGCCCGCCGCGGCCAGGAGCACCAGCACGAGCAGGGCGATGAGGCCGTAGAGCAGCGCGCGCAGCCCCCGCCGCTTCCGGGCGGGCTCCTCGTCCTGGTCCGGACCCGGGCCCCCGGGACCCATCACGCTGCCGATGCTCATTCCCCGACCATCCCTGCTCCCGGGTCACCACCTCCGTCGGTGACGACCTCACTCCCGTTCTCCTCGGACGACGAGCGGCTGCCGTTACGCGACACGTGGTGTCCGCCGTCACCCTGCGGCCCAGCGTGACAGCCCGCTCACGGGCGGTTCCGGGCGGCTCGTCGCGGCGCACCTGCCGCCGCCCGCGCGCATGCCGGGGCTCGCCCCGCCGGACGGACCGGCGCCCTACCCTCGGACGGGTGACGCCCGATCGAGACACCGGCGACGCCGTCCTGGAGCGGGAGGCCGCCCGCGTGGCCCTGGGCCCCGTGCCCGCCCCGCGACCCGAGCTCCTCGAGCGGGTGCTCGAGGGCCTGCGCGACCTGCCCGCAGCCGCGCACCGCACGCGCGACGACACATCCGGCGAGGGCGGGGACCCCGGGCTGCCGCTGCCGCGCCGCCGCTCCTGAGCTCCCCGGGCACGACCACCGGGCTCACGCGCGCCGAGCTCGCGGCGCGGCATCCCCGGCTGTTCCACATGACCGAACCCGGCGCGTGGCCGTCGATCCGCGCCGAGGGCCTGGCGAGCGCCGCCGCGCTGGTCGAGCGCTTCGGGGCCGCGCCGGAGCTGGTCGCCGGACGCCGCCCGGCCGCCGTCACGCTGCACGCGCCGGGGCGCGACCCCGTGGTCCTGCGCGACAACGGCGTGCTGCACGACGGCCAGCTCGCGCGCTGCCTCGAGGGCATGAACGTCGCGGACTTCTACCGGATGCTCAACGCGCGGGTGTACCTGTGGCCGACGCGCCGACGCGTCGCCGGGCTCCTGGCGGCGCGCGCCTACCGCCACCGCGCCCACCTCGTGATCGAGCTGGACACCGCCGCCCTGCTGGACCGGCACGCCGCGGCGGTGCGCCTGTCCCCCATCAACATGGGGGCGACGCTGATCAACCCGCCCCGCCGCGGCCCCGACACCGCCCGCCCGCTCGCGGCGTGGCCCCGCGGGCGGACCGTCGCCGAGGTCACCGTCGAGCACGCCGTCCCCGACGCCGCCGACCTCGTGCTCGCCGCGGCCGTCCACCACCCCGGCGGGTACGTCGAGACGATCGACCTCTGACCGCACGGCGAGCCGTGCCCGGATCACCGGAGACCGCCCCCGGCACCCGGAGACCACGGGTACGTCGTCCACCCGCGGGAGACCTGGGACGCCGACGACGCTCTCCTGATCTCCGTGCGGGTGGCCGTTTCGCCCAGGGTGAACGCCGACGGGCCGACAGCGGGCGCACGACGACCTACCGTGGGCGGACAGCACCGAGGAAGGAGCGCGCGATGACCGTTCCCGACCCCGGCCACCCCGACGCCCGGCCCGGAGGCCGGCGACCGAGCAGCGGCATGGACCCCATGCCGACGTCGGTGCCCCCGCCCCCGTTGGGCGACCGGCCGGACACCGACACGCCCCGTCGGCCCACGCCGGGCGACCCGGCCCCGGACGGGCGCCTCGAGCTCGTCGCGGTCGGCCGCGACGACCGTCGCCGGCACGTCGTCGACGTCGAGTCCGGCGAGCTCGGCGACCCGACGGGACTGCGGGCGCGGTGCGGCGCCGCCGTCGAGCAGGTCGTGCCGGGCCTGCGGGCGGAGCAGGCGGACTGCCCCGGGTGCCTGCTCCCGGTGCACCGCTAGTCAGTCGTCGGGCCCCGCCCGCCGCACGCACAGCAGGCGGTCGCCGCGCTCCAGCGCGTCGACCTCCGGGGCGTCGATGGCGTGCACGGTGCCGTCGCGCACGACGCCCAGCACGATGTCGCGCAGGTGGCGTGGCGAGCCGCCGATCTCGTTCTCGGTGACCGCCCGCTCGCCCAGGCTCAGGCCCGCCTCGGGCGAGATGAGGTCCTCGACCACCGACACGACGGCCGGCGTCGTGGTGGCCATCCCGAGCAGGCGGCCCGCGGTCTCGGCGGACACGACCACCGAGTCGGCGCCGGACTGGCGCAGCAGGTGCACGTTCTCGGCCTCGCGCACGGCCGCCGTGATCGTGATCTTCGGCGCCATCTCGCGGGCGGTCAGGGTGACCATCACGGCCGTGTCGTCGCGGTTGGTGGCGACGACCAGGGCCGTGGCGTGCGGCAGCCCCGCCGTGCGCAGCACCGACGACTGGGTCGCGTCCCCGCGCACCGTCACCAGCCCCAGCGCGGACGCCGCGTCGAGCCGTCCGCGGTCGGTGTCGACGACGACGATGTGGTCGACGTCGTGCCCGTCCCCGCGCAGCGTGGTGACGGCGGCCTGGCCCTTCGTCCCGTAGCCCACGACCACGACGTGGTTGCGCACGCGGGACCTCCAGCGGTTGATGCGGAACGCCTGACGGGACCGCTCGGTGAGCAGCTCGACCGTGGTGCCGACCAGGACGATGAGGAACAGCAGCCGCAGGGGCGTGATGACGAGGATCGTCCACAGCCGCGCGGACTCGGTCACCGGCACCACGTCGCCGTAGCCGGTGGTCGAGAGCGAGACCGTCGCATAGTAGAAGGCGTCGATCAGGCCGATGCCGTCGTCGTTGTTGTTGTCGACGTAGCCGTCGCGCTGGAAGTAGACGATCAGCGCGGCGGCCGTCAGCGCACCGAGGGCGAGGAACAGGCGCCGCAGCAGCGCGACGATCGGCCCGACCCCGGTCTCGGGCATCTGCACCGACGCGCCGCCCTCGATGCGCGCCGGTGAGGCGTCCCGCGACACGCGGCCTCGCAGGACCATCTCCCGGCCCCTCCCGCGGCTCGTCGGTCACGACGGCGGGCCGCCTGGGGCGCCTGCCACGGCGAGGTTACCGGGGCGCTAGGTGGGCGGGGTGCGCTGGTAGCCCGGGAAGTTGCCGTAGATGTTCTCCCCGGGCGGGCCCTCGGTGACGGCGTGGACGAGGTACTCGCCGCCCACGAACGCGCCCTTCCACGACTCGCCGCGCCCGCCGAACGCCTCGTCCTTGTCGCCGCGCGAGCGCAGCTTGTTGATCCCGACCTTGAACGCCTGGACCTGCTCGGCGAGCCGCTCCGCCTTCTGGCTGTCGTCGCTCGCGATGCTCGCCACGAGCGCGCCGTTGGACGCGTTCATCTGCGCGAGCAGCTCGGCCTCGGTGTCGACGACGATGATCGAGTCGACGGGCCCGAACGGCTCCTCGTGCATCAGCCGTGACGCGCCCGGAGGGGCGAGCATCGAGACCGGGGCGTGGTACGCGGAGGTGTCCTGGCCGGGCAGGAAGCGCCCGCCCGCCTTGTCGCCACGGAAGAGCGGCACGGCCCCGTGGCGCAGGGCCTCCTCGACGCTCTCGTCGAGCTCGGCGGCCTTGGCCGCGGAGATCAGCGGGCCGAAGTCGAGGGCGGGCAGGTCGTCGACCCCGTCGCCGCCCTCCTCGACCGCGAGCGGGTGCCCGAAGCGGACGCCCTCGAGCACCGGCAGGTACGTCCCGAGGAACTGGTCGACGAGCTTGCGCTGCACGACGAAGCGCGGGTAGGCGGTGCACCGCTGCTTGGCGTACTCGAAGCCCTTCTTGAGGATCCCCGAGAACGTCTCCCAGTCGGAGAACTCCCAGACGCCCCAGGTGTTGAGGCCCTCCTGCTCGAGCATGTGCCGCTTGCCGGTGTCGGCGAGCTGCGCCGCGACCCGGCCGCCGTTGGACCGCCCGCCGACGAACGCCAGCGCCCCGATCTCGGGCGAGCGGATCAGCGCGTCCGAGAGCTCCGAGCCGTCGCCGGCCAGCAGCGTCACGGGCAGCCCCTCGCGGGCCATGAGCGCGTGCGCGACGGTCAGCGTCATCCAGCCGCCCTGGGTGGGCGTCTTCGCGACGACGCCGTTGCCCGCCAGCAGCTGCACCAGCTCGGCGTGCACCTGCACGCTCATCGGGTAGTTCCAGCTGGCGATGTTCGAGACCGGTCCCTCGAGCGGCGCGCGCTTCGCCGGCGCCCCCTCGACGTCGCGGGCGAGCATCCCCTCGATCTCGTCGACGTACCAGCGCACGCCCGAGATGCACCGGTCGACGTCGGCGCACGCCATCGCCCACGGCTTGCCGATCTCCCAGGACAGCAGCAGCGCGAGGTCGTCGCGGGCACCCTCCATCGCGTCGAGCGACGCCGACACCCGGCGCCGGCGCTCGTCGAGGTCGACGTCGCCCCAGGAGCGGTGCGTCGCGGCCGCGCGCTGCACCGCGTCCGAGGCGGTCGCCGCGTCGACCTTGAGCATCGTGCCGAGCGACGAGCCGTCGACGGGGCTCGTCTGCTCGCTCGGCGTCCCGACCGCCTTCCACTCGCCGTCGATGAGGTTCGCCGGCCCGTCGTCGGCGAAGGCCTCGCCGACGAGATCGCGCACCCGTCCGGTCACGGCCGACCAGCTGACGCTGTCGGGGACGTGGAGCCGGGCGGTGCCGTCGGCTGCGTCGCTCATGATCATGGTCTCCCGGTCGCTCGGGGTCGGGACCCGACGACCATAGGCACCCCGGGCGCCCCACGGGAACCGTCCGACGGACGTGTCGTGCCCTACCCGTGGTCGGACGATCACCCCAAGTGATCCGCAGCCCGGGAGCGGGTCGCGGTGACGAAGTCCGCCCGCCCGTTGAGCCGCTTCCCGAGTAGATATTACTTCGCCTAACAATCTATCGGAGATCGCTTGTATGCAACGGCGCGTGACGGGACAGACACCGAATGTCACGCTGTGCGTCGGCGCGGGAGACGTATCGCCGAGCGGTCCCCCCGCACGGGTGAATAGTTGAAAGCTTGAATCAGGAGTTGGGCACTCTCCCGTCACCACTCGTGACAGCGGCTCCACGCCGGCGCCTCCCGTCCCCCGACGGTGGCGCCGGACGCCGGGGCAGACCGGGACGGCATGAACCCCCTCGTGCCGGAACGCGGAGGAGAGAGACCGATGGAGAACGAGGCCCGGTGTCCCGCACGCCTGGACCCCGCCGAGCCGACCGTCGAACCGACCGTCGAGCACCCCGCCGAACCCACTGCCGAGCCGACCGCCGTCCCGACCGGCGGCCGTCCCGACGCCGACCCCGCGAAGGCCGCCCCGATCGGCCGAGTACCGCAGGTGGACTGGCTGACCGCACAGGCGGAGCTCGACGAGTGCGACGGCTACATCGTGCTCGCGGTCGATCCGCAGACCGGCGAGGTCGACGCGCACGGCCCGTACCCCGGGTTCGATGCCCTGGAGGTCGCGGAGTCGCTGCGCAGGACCCTCGACCACGAGGAGCTCGACGACGTCGTCGTCCGCGTCGTGCGCTGGCACCAGGAGTCGACGGGCGCGGCCTGACGCCCGGGACTGCTCTTCCGGGGCCTGGACCCTCAGCGGCCCAGCGTCTGCAGGATGCCCGCGGCGATGCCGTCGGCGTAGCGCTGGCGGCCCGCGGGATCGGTGAGCACGGCGGCCTCGCCGGGGTTGCGCATGTTCCCGCACTCGACGAGCGCGGCGGGCACGCGCGCGAGGTTGAGCCCCGCGAGGTCGGGGCGCGGGTCGAGCCCGCTCTCGCCCCGGTAGGTCGACGGCGCGAACCCCTGACCCTCGAGGCCCGCGACCAGCGCGCGGGCGAGGTCGAGCGACGGCCCGCGCTGCGAGGGGGCGAGCGCGGGGTCCGCGACGGCGATGTGGAACCCGCGGTCCTCCGTGGCGGGCGCGGAGTCGGCGTGGATCGAGACCGTCAGCGCGGCCCGGGCGTCGTTCGCGGCCGCGGCCCGCTGGTCGACGCAGGGGCCGACGCCGGCGTCGTCGGAGCGGGTGGAGCGCACGACCACCCCGCGCCCGGTCAGCACGCGCGTGGCCCGCTGGGCGACGTCGAAGGCGAAGGCGTGCTCGGCGTAGCCGCCCGACGTCCCGCTGCCTGAGGTCGCGGTGCCGGTGGTGTTGCAGGGCTTCGTGCCGCCGCGCCCGTCGGGCACCTCCCGCGCGATCTCGTCCGCGGCCCCGGCGTTGCCGCCGTTGTGGCCCGGGTCGAGGACGACGACGGGCGCGTCCGGGGCCGCCCGGGCCTGCGCGTCCGGCGCCGGGGAGGGCGCCTGCGCCGGCACCCGACTCGGGGCTGCGGTCGTGGGCGGGGTGGGGGTCGTGCCGCACGCGGCGAGCAGGGCCAGCAGGAGGACCAGGACCGCGCGGCCGGTCATCGCAGGGTCAGCTCGGCGAGGTGGTCGCCGGTGACGACGTCGAAGGGTCCCGCCAGGGCGTCGCGCAGGCCGGAGAACCGGGCCCAGAGCCAGCCGGCGCAGTCGGCGATGCGGACCGGACGGTCACTCACGCGGGCTCCCGGAGGGGTGATCGAGACGGTCGGGCGGCCCGGAGTCTCCCCTCCCGATCCGGCGCTCGCTGAGTGACGCAGGTCACTTCACGATGAGAGCAACCTGAGCGCCAGCCACTCGTACGGCTCAGTGAACGTACGGACCGTCGCTCTACGGTGAGCACGTGCCGGTCACCGACCGGACAGAACGGGCCCGGGCGAAGCGGGCCCTCCTGGGGGGGAACCACATGAAGACGATCGCGCTCGCCCTCGGCGGGCTCACCGCCGCCTGGCTGGCCGCGCCGACGGTCGTGATGACCGCGCGCGGCACCCTCGACCAGCGGGCCTGTGCCGGCTGGCGCGCCCTCGCGCCGGTGCCCGCGCCGCGGTCCCTGGCGCCGATCCCGGCCCCGCGCCGCGGCGACCTGGACGACCGCGTCTCGGCCTGACCTGCGGGTCCGGCCCTGCTCGTTCGGCCCTGCTCGTCCGGCCGGCGACGTTCCTCAGGCCGCGACGACGGGCCGCGGCAGCGGCTCGAACAGCGAGCCCCCGAAGATCCCGCGGCCGGTGCCGACGCTGGCGAGCAGCGCGTCCTGGCAGCGCCGGGCGAGCCGGGCCACGGCCGCGCCGTCGTCCACCCCGCGGGCCCGGGCGATCTCGTCGAGCACGTGCTGCGGCCAGCCCGTGGGGTCCGCCCGGCCGGCCTCGCAGGCCGCCACGACCTCGGCCCACCGCGCCGCGTCGACGTCGCCGCGGCCGCGGTCGAGGAACATCGTGCCGAGGTGCTCGCTCACCGCGAGGACGTTGTGCGGCGTCGTCGGGAAGCCGGCGCGCAGGAGGATCGCCTCCGCGAGGTCGGGCGAGAGCCGCGGCCCGGGCGTGACGCCGGGCCGGTGGCGCAGCGCCGCCACGACGGTGAACGCGAAGACGACGAGCAGCGCAACGGTGCCGACCACGGTGTCCACGACGAGGCCCTCTCTCGACCCGCTCCGGGCGGCGGGATGCCTCGGGAGTCGTCCGTCGAGACCTGATCGTTACGGCCCGATACGACCGTTCCGTCGCCGTCCGTTCGGACGTCCCGTGCCCCTCCGCGGGAGGAGTCGGTATACAGCGGGGATGCGCACCCTCGAGGTCACGAAGCTGCGGGACCTGACCGGCCCGGGGCACACCGACGAGTACGGGATCGGCGGGACCGACCTCGGTGCGGCCGCCACCGCCCCCGACGGCCGGATCGTCGCCGTCTTCGGCGACACCTTCGAGAGCAAGGAGGCCGGCGGCCCGGGCTGGCGCTCGCCGGTGATCCTCTTCGGCGACCCGGGCTCGGTCCGCTCCGGGCTGAGGTGGACGGGTGCGGCCGGACCGTCGCGCGGCTACGCGGACCAGGTCGTCAGCTACCGGCACAACGCCCGCATCGGCGGCCGCTTCGGCGGGCTGATCGGCGGCACCAGGATCACGACCCAGCTCCCCACGGACCTGATCACCGTCGGGGACACGATGTACCTGCACGTCATGGCCTGCGAGGGCCTCGGCAACGTGCACTGGACCGAGATCCACCGCTCCCGCGACGACGGCGTGAGCTGGGAGTCGACGGGCCTGTCCTGGCCGGGCGGACACCTCGGCGGGCACTTCCAGATGCTCACCTGGGAGCTCGGCCCCGACGGCTACGTCTACGCGCTGACGACGGGGTTCCAGCGGGACAAGGGCCTGCTGCTGCACCGCGTCCCCGCCGACCACCTGCTCGACGCCGCCGCGTGGGAGGGCTGGGGGTTCGCGGACGGCGCGTGGGCCTGGGGGAACGCGCCGACGCCCGTGCTCCCCGGGGCGTTCGGTGAGCTCTCGCTGCGCCGCGTCGGGGACACGTGGTGGCTGAGCGCGTTCGACGCCGGGAACTACCGCATCGACCTCATCCCGATGCCCGGTGGACCGACGACCGACCTCACCACCGCCGAGCGCCTCACGGTCGTCTCGGGCTGCGGCTGGGGCGAGGAGGACCACGGCTGCGGTCGCGTGGCCCAGCTCTACGGCGGCTACATCCTGCCCGGGTCGACGCCCGACGAGATGCACCTCGTGGTCAGCCAGTGGCACACGAACGAGAACTGGCCGTACCGGGCGATGCACTTCCGCGCCCGTCTCGCCGTCTGATCAGGACACTCCCGTTCAGGACACTCCGCGCGCGAAGACCACGGTGTTGTCGCGGTACGAGCCCGCGCCGGAGTCGAAGCTGCCGCCGCAGGTGATCAGCCGCAGCTCCGGGCCGGCGGTCGGGCCGTAGACGCGGTCGGTGGGGAACGCGTCCTTCGGGTAGACGGCCACCTCGGTGACCTCGAACGTCACCGTCACACCGTCGGCGCGCACCACCTCGGCGCGCTCGCCCGGTCGCAGGCGCCCGAGCTCGAAGAACACCGAGGGACCGGCCTCCGCCGAGTCCACGTGCCCGATGATCACCGACGGTCCCTGCCGGCCCGGGGTGACCGAGTAGCGGAACCAGGCGGCGTGGTCGTAGCCGGGCGTGCCCTCGGCGGGCACCTCCATCGTGCGGTCCGGGTTCAGCCCGACCTGGTCGACCGGCGCGTCCACCCGGATCGCCGGGATCCGCAACGTGGCCGGGGGCGACGACGTCGCGATCGGCCCCGCCTCGGCGGCGCGGTCGGGAGGGGGCGGCGGACCGGCGGCCGCGGTCGAGGGCGCCGGCGACGGGGCGGGCGGCGCGCCGGTCTGGTCCACGAGCGCGTACCCCAGCAGCGCCACGCCCAGCACCGCGAGCACCACCGCGCCGGCAAGGAGTGCACGACGGACGGGGTCGGGGCGGACGGGGGTGGGGGGCCCGCCGGCGTCCGCGGTCTCGGGGTCGGGGTCGGCGTCGTCCTGCTCGGTGCTCACCGCCCGCCCCCCTGCCGCTCGACCACTGCTCGAACCCTGCCCGCGACCGCCGCGAGGGGCACGTTGCGCATGATCGACAGGTCTGCGCGCCGGCCGAACGTGCCCCTCGCGAGGACACGGTGCCCCGGCGGACGACGACCCCGCACACGCGCGGCGTGCGGGGTCGTCGACTCCTGCCTCGGTCCCGGTCTCGTCTCAGTCCTCGCGGCGGCGCCGGGCGGCGGTCGCGCCCAGCGCGCCGGCACCTGCCAGCGCGAGCGCGCCGACGCCGATCAGGCCGGCGTGCTCGACGTCCGAGGTCGAGCCGCCCCCGGTGGCGACACCACCGGACGGGGTCTGGCTGGCACCCCCACCCGAGCCCGAGCCGCCCGAGCTCGCGCCACCCGCGCCACCGGCACCGCCCTCGCTCCCGGAGCCGTCCGAGGCCGACCCGCCGGGCGCGCCGGTGCCCCCGGCACCGCCACCCCCGGGCTGGGTGCCCGCCTCGCCGCCGGCCCCGGGCTGGCCCGGCGCGGCGGCACCGGGCTGCCCCGGAGCCGGCTGACCCGCGGCGTTGCTCGGCTGTCCCTGGCCGGGCGCCGGCGGCGGTCCCTGCGGCTCGGGCGCCTGCGAGCAGCCCGTCAGGACGCCGAGTCCGACGGCGGCCGCCAGCGCCGGCCCCGCGAGCCGACGTGCCCTGTTGCTCGAGATCACGCGTTCTCCCCGATCGTCGTCTGCACACCCGCCCATCAGGACGTGGCGCGGTCTCCGCCACCGTTCCCTGGCGTCCCAGCGGTGACACGCGATCGGCGGAGGACATTGCGGCGAACGGCCCCCTCTCGGGCGGCGGACGGCCGTCGTGATCGACATCGTCGATCGCACTACCGTTCCCGCGTGCTCGGCATCGTGCGGCCCTGCCGTCACCACCTCTCCCCCGCGCTGCACCGTCGCTGGGCGGCGCACCTGTGCGGCACCTGCCTCGCCCTGCGCGACGGTCACGGCCAGCTCGCGCGGGCCGCGACCAACGTCGACGCCCTGCTCGTCTCGGTGCTCACCTCGGCGCAGGGCCCGGCCACCGGCTCCACCGGCGACCGCCTCGCCGGCCCCTGCCCCGCCCGCGGGATGCGCACCGCCACCGTGGCCGCCGGCGACGGCGCCCGGCTGGCGGCGAACGCCGCGCTGCTGCTGGCGGCCGGCCACGTCGCCGACCACGCCGACGACCGCCAGGGCGCCTTCCGGCACGCGCCGGTCGCAGCGGTGGGCCGCCGGCTGGCCGACCGCTGGAGCGAGCGGGCGCGCGCCACCGCACCGGCGGGCTTCGACCCGGCGGCGCTGCTCGCGGTCCCGGCGCGCCAGCACGCGATCGAGCACGGCGGGACGGCGACGCTCGAGGAGGCCACGGCCCCGACGGCCGACGCCGTGTCGGCGGCGTTCGCGCACACCGCGGTCCTGGCCGGGCGGCCGGGCAACGCGGCGCCGCTGGCCGTCACGGGCGCCGCCTTCGGTCGCCTCGCCCACCTCCTCGACGCGCTGGACGACCTCGACGACGACCGCCGCGCCGGCCGCTGGAACCCCGTCGACGCCACCGGGGCCGGCGTCGAGGCGACCCGCGGACTCGCCCGCGCCGAGGTCGCGACCCTCGCCGCGACCCTGCCCACCGTCGAGCTCGCGGGGCCCGAGCTCGATGCGCGCCTCGCCCACCGCCTCCTGGTCCACGAGACCGAGCGGGCGTGGCAGCGCACGCACGCCCGAACGGAGCAGCCGCCCACCGACCAGCCCCCGCACCCTGGCGACGGGGCGCGGGGACGCCCGCCCCGTGGCGTCCTCGCGGGCTGCGTGGCGGCCGCCGGGCTCTGCTGCACCGGCCAGCTCTGCTGCGCCGACGAGTTCCAGGGTCCGTGGAGCGGCCGGCCGCGCAGCAACCCCTGCGCGAACTGCTGCGACTGCACCGAGTGCAGCTGCGACTGCTGTGACTGCTGCGGCTCCGACGGCTGCTGTTGCGACGGTTGCGGCTGCGGCCACTGAGGGCACAGGACCCGACGAACGGGCGAACTCGCGCGCCGAAGGGGCGACCCGCCGTTCCCCACCCGGTCCCGACACGTTGGACCCGACCGGGTGATGCTGGCGCGGATCGCGGCGGCCCGCCGTCGCGACCCCGTCGTCGCGGCGGGGCCACGAGGCCAGCAGCGGGTGACGGAGCGGAGGCACGGAGCGCATGTCGCAGGCGACGGTGGTGGCCGGCCGCTACCAGCTCGGCCCGACCCTGGGCCGCGGTGGCATGGCCGACGTGCACTCGGGCCTCGACGTGCGCCTGGGGCGCGAGGTCGCGATCAAGGTGCTGCGCTCCGACCTCGCGCGCGATCCGTCGTTCCGGCTGCGGTTCGAGCGCGAGGCGCAGAACGTGGCCGGGCTCAACCACCCCGGGATCGTCGCGGTCTACGACACCGGCGAGGTGCCCGGCGAGCAGGTCGGGCTGCCGTACATCGTCATGGAGTACGTCAGCGGGTCGACGCTGCGTGACCTGCTGCGCGCCCACGGCCCGATGCCGCCCGAGCACGCCTGCGCCGTGATGGCGGACGTGTGCGCGGCGCTGGGCTACAGCCACGAGCACGGCGTCGTCCACCGCGACGTCAAGCCGGCGAACATCATGATCACGCCGGGCGACGTCGTGAAGGTGATGGACTTCGGGATCGCCCGGGCCCTCACCGAGACCGGGCCAGGCCTCACCGGCGACATGGTCATCGGCACCGCCCAGTACCTCTCGCCCGAGCAGGGGCTCGGGCAGGACGTGGACGCCCGCGCCGACGTGTACGCCGCGGGATGCGTGCTCTTCGAGCTGCTCACCGGAGAGCCGCCCTTCAGCGCCGACAGCCCGGTCGCGATCGTCTACCAGCACGTCCGCGAGGACCCGCCGATGCTGGCGACGCTCGCACCGCCCGGCGTGGTGATCGACCCCTCGCTCGAGGCGGTCGTCCGGCAGGCGATGGCCAAGAACCCGGACAACCGCTACGCCACCGCCGCCGAGATGCGGACCGACCTGCTGCGCGTGCTGGCCGGCGAGCGCCCGGACGCGCCCGCCGTCCTCGCCGAGTACGACCGCGTCACCGGCCCCGAGGACCCCACCGACCCCGGGCGTCGCGGTGCGGCCGCCGAGACCACCGGCGAGATGAGCCTGACGCAGGAGGTCACGCGCGGGAGCCGGCGGCGCGGCGCCGTCGAGCTCGACCACGGACCCCGCACCGGAGCCCACGCGGCGGCGCGGCCCAGCGGCTCGCGACGGCGGCTCGGGGCGGCGGTGATCGGCCTCGTGGCGCTGCTCGTGCTCGGCGTCGTCTGGGTCGCGAGCCCGTCGGACAGCGAGGTGCCGCGCCTGGTGGGCCTCTCGCGCGACGAGGCCGTGCGCGCGCTCGCCGACGCCGGGCTCTCCCCGATCGTCGTGCCCACGGCGTCGCCGCCCGAGCAGGTCGACCGGGTGATCGGCGCGTCCCCGGACGTCGGGGTGCGCGTCGAGGAGGAGTCGGCCGTGACCCTGCGCATCGGGCGCGGGCCGGGGCTGGTCCAGGTCCCGCTGCTCGTGGGCCGCAGCCCCGAGGCCGCCCGCGTCGCCGCCGAGGCCGCGGGCCTCGTGCTCACCCCGGTGCCGCGCCAGCGCGAGACCTCCGACCCCACGGAGATCGGCCAGGTCGTCGGCCAGGACCCGGTGCCCGGCTCGCTGCGCCCCGCCGGCGGCGCGATCGAGCTGATCGTGGGTCAACGCCGGGCCACCCTGCAGGTGCCCGACCTCGCGGGCCGCTCCCGCCAGTCGGCGGAGTCGACGCTCGAGGGCATCGGCCTCGAGGTCTCGTTCCGCGAGGTCGACGGCGGCGCGGCGGGCACGGTGGCGGGCACCGTCGTCGGGATGCGCCCGAGCGCCGGCACGGCGGTGCCACGGGGCAGCACGGTCACCGTCGACGTCGCGCGGGGCTCGGGCTCGGCGCCGACCTCCGAGGCGCCGTCCGGGGACACGGGCAGCGGATCGGACGGTTCGGAGACCGGTGACTCGGGCGGGGCCACGGACGGCGGCGACGGCGCCGGGGACGGCACGAGCGGCTCCGAGGGCGACGACGGGTTCTTCGACCTGTTCTGAGCGGTGACCCGCCGGCGGTGTACTCCGTCCGTGATCCACCGGACGGCGCATCAAGAACGGCCGTGTGGCGCTCGATGACCAGGGTGACAGTACGTCGGCCGTTCACCCAGGGACGTGATCCACGATGTTCCGCCGCTCCTCGAGCACCGCCACCACCAGCTCCTCCGTCGCCGGGTCCCACCGTCGCCGCGCCGTCCGGCGGGCCCGTCAGCGCGAGGTCATCGACGACGCCGCGCTGCGCGCGCGCCTGGACCGGATGAACCGGCGGCTCGCCGAGGTCAGCTCCGTGCAGGTCACTGCGCGTGCCCAGGGGATCGACAACGACGCCGCCCGCCGCGACCCGCTGACGCGCCCGTTCTCCGCCCCCGTGGACGGTCCCGTGCCCCCGCGCCGGGTCGACACCGCGGAGATGGCACGCCCCGCCTGAGGGGCGCCCGGCCCGACTCACCCCGCATTCATCACACCGAGTGATACTGCGGCGCGATTATCGCGAACCCCCTGGCAGACCCTCTGCTCGCGAACACACACTGTCACCGTCTCGGCCACACCACTGCGCCGGGAAGGTGACAGTGGCGTGTGAGGGGCCGGGTCTCGGGCCGGCCCGCGAGGAGGTCGGCCGTGCACCCCGTGGAACCCGTGCCCCGGCCCGCGGGGGGACGGCGACCCGCCCGCGGCCGGCCGCTCACGGCTCCGCAGCTCGAGCTCACACACGGTGACCGCCGGCTGGTGGTCCCGCCGGGCCGGCCGGTCACGATCGGCCGCGACGAGGCGGCCGGGTTCCAGGTGGTGCACCCCCTCGTCTCCCGCATCCACGTCGAGCTGCGGCCGCTGCCGACGGGGTGGGAGCTGATCGACCGCAGCCGCAACGGGGTGTTCGTCGCCGGCGAGCGTCTGCAGCAGTTGCGGCTCTCGCCCGGGGCGACGCCGAGGCTCACGCTCGCGCTCGGGCACGGCGGGCCCGAGGTGCAGGTCGCGCTCCGGGCGGTCGGCGCCGACCCCGGCGCCCCGCCGGTGCCGATGGCCGCGCCCCTCGTCCCGCCCGCGGCCCGCCCCGCCGGGCCCGACTCCCGTCCGGTCCCCGCCCCGCCCGGCTCCCCGCACCGCCCCCGGCACGACCCGCTCGCCGGCCCGTCCCCCGACGACGTCGGTGCCGACGGGCCGAGCCGTCAGGGGCGCCTCTCCGCGGTGCACCGGCTGCCGCCGGCCGCTCCCTTCGCTGCTCCGTCCGCCGCTCCGTCCCCCTCCCCCGAGCCGGCGCCCACCGCGCGCATCTCCACCGCGGCACCAGGAACCCCCGCCACCCGCATCCGGATCGGCCGCGAGACCGACAACGACGTCGTCGTCAGCGACCTCCTGGTCTCGCGCCACCACGCCGAGCTCCGCGCCGACGGCGCGGGCGGCTGGGAGCTGATCGACCTCGACAGCCCCAACGGCACCTACGTCGACGGCCGGCGCATCCACCGCGTGCCGCTGCGCCCCGGGATGCTCGTGGGCATCGGGCACGCGCTGTTCCACCTCGACGACGCCGAGGGCGGGGTGCTCGTCGAGCGCGAGGACGCCGGCGCGATCGCGTTCCGCGCCGAGGACCTCGTGGTCCGCACCCCGAAGGGCCGGACGCTGCTCGACCGGGTCGGGTTCGCGCTCGAGGAGAAGAGCCTGCTCGCCGTCGTCGGCCCGTCCGGGGCCGGGAAGTCGACGCTGCTGCGCGCGCTCACCGGGTTCCGGCCCGCCGACGAGGGCACCGTCACCTACGCCGACCGCGACCTCTACGCCGACTACGACGAGCTGCGCCAGCGCATCGGGCTCGTACCGCAGGACGACATCCTGCACCCGCAGCTCACGGTGCGACGCGCGCTGGCCTACGCCGCGCGGCTGCGCTTCCCGTCGGACACCACGGAGGCCGAGCGCGACCACCGCATCGACGAGGTGATCGGCGAGCTCGGGCTCACCGGCCAGGCCGAGCAACGCATCGACTCCCTCTCCGGCGGCCAGCGCAAGCGCACCTCGGTCGCCCTCGAGCTGCTCACCCGACCGTCGCTGCTCTTCCTCGACGAACCCACCTCCGGCCTCGACCCGGGGCTGGACAAGTCCGTCATGCGCACCCTGCGCGGCCTCGCCGACGACGGCCGCACCGTCGTCGTCGTCACCCACAACGTCGCCCACCTCGACGTCTGCGACCGCCTGCTGCTCCTCGCCCCCGGCGGGACCGTCGCCTACTTCGGACCGCCCCAGGAGGCCCTCGCCTACTTCGGCGTGCACGACTTCGCCGACCTCTTCCTGCTCCTCGAGCGGGAGTCCGGCGCCGACTGGGGCGAGCGGTTCCGCCACTCGGCCGTGGCCGAGCGCTACATCGGCACGCCCCCGCCGACGCGGGCGCCCGGCCCGTACGGCGTCCCGACCCCGGCCCCCACCACGGCCCCGGCCGCACCGCCGCGACAGCAGTCGGCGCTCGCGCAGTTCGGCGTCCTCGCCCGGCGCTACCTGGCCGTGATCGGCGCCGACCGCCAGTACACGATCTTCATGGTGGCCCTGCCGCTGCTGCTGGCGGCGCTGTCGCACGCCCTGCCCGTCGACACCGGCCTATCGCTGGCCGAGCAGCTGCGCGGCGTCCCGGGTGCGCCGCAGAGCCTGCTCATGGTGTTCGTCGTCGGCGCCGCCCTGATGGGGTCGGCGGCGTCGATCCGCGAGCTGGTCAAGGAACGCGAGATCTACCGCCGCGAGCGCGCGATCGGGCTCTCGCGCGGCGCGTACCTGCTCTCCAAGGTCGTCGTGCTCGGCGTGATCACCGGCCTGCAGGGCCTGGTGCTCGGGGTGCTCGGCACGCTGGGCCGGCCGGGTCCCGACGAGGCCGTCCTCCTCGGCGACCCGCGCGTGGAGATCCTCGTCGCGATCGCCGCCACCACGATCGCCAGCATGGCCGTCGGGCTCGCCGTGTCTGCCTGGATCGACAACGCCGACCGCGGCATGCCGCTGCTGGTGCTGCTCGCGATGCTGCAGTTCATCCTGTCCAGCGCGCTGCTGCAGATCCAGGACAGCCCGGTGCTCGCCCAGCTGTCGTGGCTCGTGCCCGCCCGCTGGGGCTTCGCGCTCGGCGCCTCGACCATCGGCGTACGCAGCGGCCCCGGCGTCCCGCCGCCCTACACCGAGGCCGAGCCCCTGTGGGACCACGACGCCGCCACATGGCTGTTCGACCTGGGCGCCCTGGCCGGCGTCACCGTGCTGTTCGTCGTCGTCACCGCACTGCTGCTGCGCCGCCTCGACCCGCGCGCCCGGAGGGTCGGATGAGCATCACCCTGCCGCCGCGGCAGCACGCCACCGACGTCGAGTGCTTCGGCCCGTACCGGCTCGAGGAGCGCCTCGGCGGCGGGGGCACGGGTGAGGTGTTCCGCGCCCACGACACGGTCCGCGAGCGCACCGTCGCCCTCAAGCGCCTGCGCCCCGACCTCTCCGAGGACGAGGGGTACGCCGAGCACGTTCGCCGGGCCACCCGCGTGGCCGCCCGGCTCGCGTCGCCGCACGTGATCCCGATCCACGACGTCGGGACGATCGACGGCGTGCTGTTCGTCGACATGGCGCTGGTGGCGGGGGCCGACCTCGCCCATGAGATCGCCGAGCACGGCCCGCTCGGGACGGCACGCGCCGCCGCAGTGGTGCGCCGGGTGGCGGACGCGCTGGACGACGCGCACGCCGACGGCCTCGTGCACGGCGCCGTCACGGCGTCGAACGTCCTGCTCTCGCACCACTGCGGGCGCGAGGTCGTCCACCTCACCGACTTCGGCGTCGCCGGCCCCGGCGGCACCCGCGCCGACGACGTCCACGCGCTCGGCTGCCTGCTCGTCGAGGCCCTCACCGGGCGCCCGGCCTTCCCCGACGACGACCCGTGGACCACGGCGGGGCGCCGGTACGACGAGCCGCCGCGGGTCACCGACCGGCGTCGGGGGCTCCCGGCCCCGGTGGACGCGGTGGTCGCCCGCGCGCTGGCCCCGTCGCCCGCGGACCGCTACGCCTCGGCCGGTGAGCTGGCCGACGCTGCGCACACCGCGCTCACCGGCTCCCGGACCGCGGGCGGCCGCCTCGACCCCGGCCGCGGGACCACCGGCCCCACCACCGGACCCCCGACCGGTGGGCCGACGGGCGGTGGGCCGACGGGCGGTGGGCCGACGGGCGGTGGGCCGACGGGCGGTGGGCCGACGGGCGGTGGGCCGACGGGCGGCACGCCGGCCGTGCGCTACGTCCCGGCACCGGCGGGAGCGCCGGCCTGGCCCCTCACCACGGTGCCCGCCCCGCGCGGGGCCACCGCGCCGGCGCGGGCCCCCGAGCTCGCCGGGCCCCCGACGGGCCCCGCCGCTCCCGCGCCGCGACCTCCGGCCCCGCGACGCTCCCGCCGGCCGTGGTGGATCGCGCTCGGCGCCGTGCTGCTCGTGCTCGTCGCGCTGCTCGCGTCGTGGGCCCTGCTCGCCGGCAGCAGCACGGCACCGGCGCCCGCGCCGCCCGTCGAGGCCCCCGTGACGAGCCGGCTCGCCGCCGCGTTCCCGGACGTCGCAGCCCCCGGCGGTCACTGCGCGTCCTACCCGGCCGGCGAGGGCGAGTACGTGACGTCCACCGGCGCGCGGGCCCTGTCGGTGATCCGCTGTGACTACGGCGCGGCCGTGCCGGGCGGGTACGTCTACTACACGGAGTGGCCGACCACGACCGACGCCCGGCGGTGGCAGGCGGACCAGGCGAGCCGGGGTCCGGCGCTCGACGGCGTCTCGCAGTGGCACGACGGCGCCGGTGCGCCGCAGGGGCCGGTGCACACCCACGCCTCGCCCGACGGCACCGTCTACGCCACCGCGGCGTACGCCGAACGGCCCTACAGCTTCGACGTCGTCACCCGATCGCTGGAGGGAGCGCACCGCATGCTCCCCGCGATGCGCCTCCTGCCCGCCGCGCAGGTCCCGGCCTGAGGAGCCCCTCGTCCGGGGCAATGCCCTCGCCGACGGGCTGCCGTTCTCACGTCGAGTAAGGAAACTCTGCGAAAAGTGTGAGCCCACTGGCCCAGTCCGAGGCGATCGCACATACTCTCGGTGACTTTCATCCGGGGGGAAGGTCTTCCCGGATTCCCCGACGCAGGAGAGCGCCCCATGAGCACCGAGGCCCCGGGCCACTCGCCCTCGCCGTCCGCCGGCGACCCGGTGGAGATGTTCGGGCCCTACCGTCTCGAGGAGCGCATCGGGCGCGGCGGGATGGGCGAGGTGTACCGCGCGTTCGACACGTCCCGCCAGCGCACCGTCGCCGTCAAGCGGCTGCACGGCGGGCTCGCCGACGACGGCGACTACCAGGAGCGCTTCCGGCGCGAGTCGCGCACCGCCGCGCGCCTCTCGTCGCCGCACGTCATCCCGATCCACGACTTCGGCACCATCGACGGCCGCCTCTACATCGACATGCGGCTCGTCTCCGGCCTCGACCTGGCCGACGAGATCGAGCGCCACGGCCGGCTCGACCCGCGTCGTGCGGCGGAGATCGTCCGCCAGACCGCCGATGCCCTCGACGCCGCGCACGACGACGGCCTCATCCACCGCGACGTCAAGCCGTCCAACGTGCTGATCACCCAGCACCGCGGCCGCGACTTCGTCTACCTCGTCGACTTCGGCATCGTCCGCGCGATGGGCGGCGACACCAAGAGCTCGCTCACCGGCACCGGCTCGGCGATCGGCACACTCGCCTACATGGCCCCGGAGCTGTTCCTCGGCCGCGAGATGGACCGCCGCGTCGACGTCTACGCGCTCGGGTGCCTGCTGTTCGAGGCTGTCGCGGGGCGCCCGCCGTTCCTCTCCGAGGGCCCCGGGCTCATGTACGACCACCTCAACGAGACCCCGCCGCGGCTCTCCGAGGTCGCGCCCGGGTCGCCGCCCGCGCTCGACGCGGTGCTCGCGACGGCGATGGCCAAGGACCCGGCCCAGCGCTACGCGACCGCCGGCGACTTCGCCGACGCCGCCCTGCAGGCCGTCGGTGGCGAGGCGCCCGCGGGCGAGACCAGCGCACCGGACGACGGCACCGCCCGCCACGGTGCCGGCGGCGCGTTCGCCGCCGGGGCGGCCGGGGCCGGCCTGGGTGCCGCGGCCGGCCCGCGGTCGTCCGGCCCGCAGGGCGTCACCCCCACGTACGTGCCCGGGCCCCGTCCGAGCTCCGGCCCGCAGGCCCAGCCGTGGACGCCGGGCGGCCCGACGCAGGGACCGTCGCCGTTCGGCACGCCGCAGGGTTCGGGACCCCAGCCGGGTGTCGGGTCCGGCCCGCAGCCCGGCTACGCCACGCAGGGCTACACCGGCGGTCAGCCCGGGTTCCCTGGCGGCGCACAGGGATACGGACAGCCGGGCTACGGCACCGGCCCGTACCCGCCGCCCCCGGGCGGCCCGCAGACCGGGTGGTACGGCCCGCCCCCGCAGCCGCCCAAGAGCGGCAAGGGCAAGATCATCGCGATCGTCGCCGGCATCGCCGCGGTGCTGCTGCTCGTCGCGGTGGGCGCGGTCGTGCTGCTCAACCAGGACCCGGCGCCCCCGGTCGCCCAGCCGACCCCGGGGACGACCGCGGGACCGTCGTCGCAGGCCGGACCGACCTCGCCGACGACGCCCACGCCGCCGGCCGGTCAGCCCGCGCTCTCGCAGGTCTTCCCGGACGTGACGAGCTCCAACTGCCAGCTGATGGACCCCGCCACGGCTCCCCTGCGGGCCCAGAACGGCGCGACGTCCATCGAGTCCTACTCGTGCGACTACTCGAGCGTCGTCCCGGGCGCCACCGTGTACTTCGCCCGGTGGTCGGACGCGGCGGGCGCCCGGGCCTGGTACGACGACACCGCCGCGCTCGGCCCGCGCATCGAGAACTTCGACGTCTGGCAGGCCGGCGGGGTCGAGCAGGGCCCGCTGTACACGGCGCAGTCCAGCACCGGCGTGATCTCCACCGGCATCTACGAGGGCCTGAACTACAGCTGGGAGATCCGCACCAGCAACCTCGACCAGTCGAACCAGGTGTTCCAGGCGCTGCGCTTCCGCGCCAAGTCGACCTTCGGCGGCTGACGCCCTTCCCGACGCGACGGGCCCGGCCACGAACTGGATCGTCGAGGACTGGACGGACGAGTGACCGACGGCGAGACGCTCTCGGGTGGGCACTACCGGCTCGGGGCGTCGCTGACGGGCGCCGGAGCGGGTCGGGTGACGGTCCGGGCGGCCCGTGACGAGTGGGGCGACCGTGACGTGGTGGCGGTGGCGCTCGCACCGGACGGTCGGGACGCGCCACCCGCTCCCGACGCGCTGACCCGCGTCGCCCGCGACATCCGCCGTCTCGTGGCGGCGTCGCACCCCGGCCTCGCGCCGGCGGACGACGTCGCGGCCGGCGCGGACCGCGAGCTGTGGCTGGTGCACGACCTGCCCGCGGGCGTGCGCGGTCTCGCCGACGACGGCCCCGTGACGCCAGTGGTGGCGCTGCGGCGCGCCGTGGTGCTGGCCGGGGCGCTGGGGGCGGCCCACGCGGCGCGGGTGGTGCACGGTCGGGTCGGCGCCGACGTCCTTCGGGTCGGCGGGGACGACGCCGTGTGGCTCCTCGGCGCGCCGTCCGGGGTGCGCCCGTCGGACCGGCCGGGCGCCGAGGACGACGACACCCGCGCCCTCGCCGCAACGCTCCTGGACGCCGGCACGGACGACAGCGAGCCGGAGCTCGCGGCGCGCCTGGCGGCGGTCCTCGAGCGCGCGGCGCACACGACGCCCGACGGGCCCGGGGACCTCGGTGCGACCCTGCGCCGCGAGCTCGGCGAGCTCGGCGGGCTCGGCGGGCCGGAGGAGGCCCCGCCGGTCCGGCTCACCGAGGTGATCCCGACGGCGACGGCCACCGGCGCCTGGTCGCCGACCCGCCCGGTGCCCGCCGAGCCCGCGGCGGACCCGGCGCCTGCGCACGAGCGCACCACGACCCCCGTCCTGGTGTCGCCGCACGGGCGGGGTCCGGCGGCGCCGGTCCTCCCCCACCCCGCGCGAGGCATCCCCGCGCGGCGCCCCGTCGGGATGGCCCCACCCCGTCCCTCGGCCCCGATGCCGGCTCGTCCCGGGGCGCCGCCTCGGCGACCGGGGCCGGGCGCCGCTCCCTCGGGGCCCGGGCGCCCCCCGACCCGCACGGGCGTGGTCGTCGTGGCCGTCGCGGTCGTCGTGCTCCTGCTCGCCGGCGCCGTCGCGGCGGTGCTCGTCCTGGGGTCCGACGCGGCACCGGCCGGGCCGAGCGACCGCGTCGTCCCCGCGGCGATCGGCGACCCGCGCACCGTCGACCCCTGCGGCCTCGTCGACCCCGCCGCCCTCGCGGCGCGCGCCGGCGGCGAGGCCCGGGTCGTCCCCGACCTCGGCGGCCCCGCCGCCTGCGTCGTCGACGTCGCGGCGCCGGGCGGGGACGTCGCGGTGATCGCGACCCTCGAGCCCGTCGCCACCACCGTGGGCGCCGCGCAGGTGGAGCGGGTCGGGTCGCTGCTGGTCCGCCGGGTGGCGCCGCAGCCCGGCTCCTGCACCCGCACCGTCGTGACCACCGAGGGCGTCCAGGTCTCGCTCGACGCGATCGCCCCCGCCGGCTCGGGTGCCGACCTGTGCGCCGCGGCCGACACCGCGACCGACGCGACGCTGCGCGTGCTCCAGCAGGGCACGACGTTGCCGCGCCGCGCCACCGAGGACCCGCCGACGGCCCTGACCTCCGTCGACACCTGCCGCCTGCTCACGCGGGCCGACCTCGGCGCGGTGCCGGGCCTCGACCCGGCCTCGGTCGCCCCCGGTGTGGGCGGCTGGTCGTGCCGGTGGGGCACCGACGCGGACGGCGTGGTCGACGTGGGTGTCGAACGCCGCCGGGCCTTCGCGTCGACCGCGGACGTCGCCGGCCGGCAGGCCGCCGTCACCCCGCAGCAGTCCTCGTGCGACGTCGCCCTCGCCCAGCGCGCCTACACCGCCGCGGACGGGAGACCGCGGGTCGAGGTCCTCGAGGTGACGGTGTTCGGCGCACGACCCGCTGACGCCCTCTGCGCCGACGCGACCCGCCTCGCCGCCGCCATCGTGCCCCGTGTGCCCCCGCCGTGAGCGGTCCCGGGATCCGTGCTGTGGTCCGAGCTGTGTCACGTGCTGGGAGGGCCGGGCAAGGGGATGCGCGTCCGCGTGGGATGTCCGACACTGCCCCGGCCGGCGGTAACGCCCGCCACCGATCATCCCGATACTGCGGCGTCACGATCTGGGGCATCGCCATCCGGGGCAACACGCTCCCGAGGCCGATCGAGGAGGCCGACATGACCAGCGCCCACCCGACCCTCGCGCGGAGCGCGGCGTCATGGCGGTGACCGCTCCTGCTGTCGGCGCCGGGCGCGGACCCTGGATCGCCAGCGCCGCCCTCGCCGTCGCGATCGTCGTGGCCGCCGGGCTGGCGGTCCTGACCCTGGTGTCCGCGCCCTCGTCGACCGCGTCGCAGCCCGAGGCCGTGGCCCCCGCCCCGGCGGCGCCCGCCGCTCCGGCGTCGCCGGCCGCCGTCCCGCCGCCCGCCGGTGCCCCGGCCACTGCCGACACCGCCGGACGCGCCCTGCCCGCCGCCGTCGCGACGGGCACCGGGGAGCTCTACACCGCCCTCGGCGCCGGCGACCTCCCGGCCGTCCAGGCCCGGTACCGCCCGTCGGCTGCGTTCGACGCCGCCCCGTGGTCGCAGGTGGCGCCGCTGCTGGCCGAGCCGGCCAACCGCGAGGCGCTCCTCGCCGCCCTGCGGGAGCCCCCGCAGCGCCGTACCGGCATCTACCGGTTCGCGGCCGGCGGCGCCGTCGTGGGTGTGGACACCCAGGGCCGGATGGGCTTCCTGCTGCTGCCCTGATCACCGGCCGACGTCGTCCCTCCCTTCCGGCTGAACGGAGAAGGTCCGAGTCCATGGCGTACGACCCCGGGCGCGGGGGTGCCCGTCCTGGCATGTCCGGGCCGGCGCCGCTCGAGGTCCGCGCGGCCGGTCACCGTCGCACGCTGCGGCCCGGCGAGACGCTGGTCGTCGGCCGTGACGAGGCGTCGGACCTGCAGCTCGTCGGCGCCCGGGTCTCGCCCGAGCACCTGCTGATCCGCTCCACGGCGGACGGGTGGCAGCTCGTCGACCGCAGCCGCAACGGGTCGTTCGCCGGGGCCGCCCGTTCCGGGAGCTGACGGTCGCCGCGCCGGTCACCGTGCGGCTCGGGGACGCCCGGGCGGCCGCTGCTCGTGCTGCTGGCGATGTTGCAGTTCATCCTGTCCAGCGCGCTGCTCCACATCGGCGGGAGCCCCGTGCTCGCCCAGCTGTCGTGGCTCGTGCCCGCCCGTTCGGGCTTCGCGCTCGGCGCCTCGACCATCGGCATCCCCAGCGGGCCCGGCCTCCCGACGCCGTGCCGCGAGACTGATCCGCTGTGGGCCCACGACGCCCTGAGCTGGGTGCTCGACCTCGGTGCGCTCGTCGGGCTCACGGTGCTGTTCGCGATCGCCACCGCGGTGCTCCTGCGGCGCGTCGAGCCGATCCGCGGGGGCCGCCGGCGCTGAGGGGCCTGCCAGCGTTCCCTCAGGAACATCGCCCACCGCTCCCGGCGTCAGAGGGTCGACAGTGATCGCGACCTCGGCGAGGAGAGCACCATGAGCGAGCCCGGCACGGCCGACAGCGCCTACACCGCCGACAACGCACCACCTGCGGCCCGGACGGCGGCCTGATCTCCTTCCCGGCCGGCACGCCGACCATGACCTCGTTCGACGGCGACCACGACGGCTACTACGAGACATCGGCCACCGACGCCGACGGTGACGGCTACGCCGAGACGGCGTCGGCCGACGAGGACCGCGACGGCTACGACGAGTTCGCGCTCTCCGACCACGACCGCAACGGCGCCGTCGACGAGGTCGTCGTCGACACCGACGCCGACGGCTGGGGCGACGCCGCCATCACTGACGGCGCGCCGTACGGCGCGGCCGGGACGGTGGCCGTGGCCGACATGGACAACGACGGCTACGCGGACCTCGTCGTCCCGGGCCCCTGACACCGGCACCGCCGGCAGCACCGGCACGGCCGGCACGGCCGGCACTCCTCATGATCCGGGGGACTATCGTGTACGACGTCAGGCACCGGTCGCACCCAGCCGACTGGGCCCACGGGCTCATGGGTGGCTCCGCCGCCCAGCCGCCGTTCGGGTCGCCGCCCTACGGCGTTCCACCGTCGAGCGCCTCGGCGCCGTCCGGCCGCTCGCCGTACCCGTGCGGGCCGGCTCCCGTCGTGCCCCCGCAGCGCACGGCGCGGTTCGGGAGCTCGTACCCGCGCACGGCGCCGTACCCCACCCGTCCTCCCGGCGCGCCTCCACGATGGGGTCGCAGGGTGCCCATCGGCGTGATCGCGGGCTCACGGCCCTCGTGCTCGCCGTCGTGGTGACGCTGGTCGTGCTGATCGCCCGTGCGGCGCCTGGTGCGGCACAAGGCAAGCCGGGGCCGACGGCGGGCGAGCGCCAGGTGATGACTACACACGACGCGTACACGTTCGGCATCGACACGAACACCCATGTGCCGAGCGACGTGGTGTCGCCGCGACCCGTTCCGGCCGGGCACCCGGAGCGCACTCTGACGCGACGCGGGTCAGACGACGGCGGCGGATCGTCCGCCGGGTCTGGGTTGTCGGTCGGGGTCGATCCAGGGTGGCGGGGTGAACCACGGGAGGCCGTCGATCATGTCGATTCGCCAGTGCCCGTGGTGGATCACTTGGTGGTGGTGTCGGCAGAGCAGGGTGAGGTTGTCGAGGGAGGTCGGTCCGCCGTTGCCCCAGTGGTCGATGTGGTGGGCGTGGCAGCGGCGGGGTCGGCGGGTGCAGCCGGGGAAGGCGCAGCCGCCGTCGCGGAAGTTCAGCGCCCGGCGCATCGCGTCGGGGATCAGCCGGGAGCGGCGCCCGATGTCCAGCGGCTCGGACTTGGAGCCCAGGACGAGGGGGACGATGTCGGCGTCGCAGGCCCAGCGGCGGACGGTGGCCGGGTCGGCCAGGGCGCCGGAGTCCAGCGTGCCGTGCCCGGTCGCGAGCTGGAGCCAGCGGTGGTCCATCGTGATCGTCAGCAGCGCCCGCCCGGGCCCGCGGGCGGTCTCTGCTGCGGGCGCGGCGGGTTCGGGGCGGCGGGGTTCGGGGATCAACGCGTCCTCGAGCGGCGCGCCGTCGCCGGCGTCAACGGCATCGGTCTCGTCGGCACCAGCCGTGTCGTTGGCTCCCGAGTCATCGGCCTCCGGGTCGGTGCCGTGCTCGTGGCCGGGCCCAGGCCCCGGCTCGTCGGCCTCGGCCTCGTTCTGGCGGGTGTCGGTGACCAGCCCGTTCGGTCCGAGGGCGTCGGCGAACACTTCCTTGAACGCGCAGGCCTGCCGGTTGCCCAACGACCGGTGGTCGTCCGAGCCGGTGGGGGTGGCGAGCACCTGGATGCCTTCGCGGATCGACTCGGCGTCGACGGCGTCGTGGATCCGGATCCGCATCTCCAGGGTGCCGTCCCGGTCCGAGGTCATCTTCAGGTCGTCGAACAGGTCGGCGTCCTCGTCCGGCGCCGCCCCGTCGGGGTCCAGCTTGGCCAGCAGCGCCTCGGCGAGCCGGCGCAGCGTCGCCGGCGGGAACAGGGTCGCCTTCTCCGCCAGGTAGGCATCCGCGGCCGGGACCTCGGCGGGGTCGACGTGCTCCATCCTGTCGATCTTGGTCATGGTGCGGCGGATGATCGCCACGTGCTCCGGGGAGATTTCCCCCGAGGCCAGCACCGTCGCGGTGCACGGCAACCGCGGCGGCAGCGGCTGGCCCTGCAGCGTCATCCGCGGAGCGAGGTCCTCGGCCTCGGCGACCAGCCGCCCGGCCTTCGACGGGTCCAACCGCCAGTTCTCCTGCAGCAACCGCTCGGTGCTGCGGTCCCCCGTCACCGCCGCGAGCCCGAGCCGATCCATCTCCGCGATCCGCTCCAGGCGCCGGTAGTAGGCCTGGTTGCCCGCGATCTCCTCGGCGCGGGCAGCCGCGAGCGCCTCGCGCTCCACGACACCCACGCCTTCGCTCATGTGTTCGATTCTAGAACCGACCCCCGACAGCCACGGCCGGTTCGAGGAATCCCGCCGCCACCTCGTCGACTCCTCGAGGTCGGCGGCTCGACCTGCCGCCCGCGCAGCAACCACGGCCGCGGAGGCCCCACCGATGGCGGCGCTCGCCCTGTCGCTCCTCGACATCAGCGCCGTCGACCGCACCGGTCGGGTCGGAACGATCAGGTCATCCGCCGGCGCCTCTAGGATGCCGAGCGTGAGCTCGCCGTGGGAATCGCACCGCGACCGGTCGTCCGAGCCCGGCAACGGGCCGTCCTCCGGGTCGGGGTCGCAGGACGGCCCGATGCCGTACTCCCCACCGACGCCGTACCCGGAGCCCTCGGCGCCCGACTCGCTCGGGCTGGCGCCCTACAGCGACCCGTATCAGTCGGACCCGTACTCCTCCGGCTCCGAGCCGTACTCCTCGAGCGCCTACGGCCCCAGCCCGTACGGGCCGCCCACGCCGTACCCCTCCGGCAACCAGGGCCAGGCGCCCTACGGCCAGGCTCCCTACGGTCAGGGCCAGTTCGGACAGGGCCAGTACAACCAGTACGGCCAGAGCCAGTACGGCCAGAACCAGTACGCCCAGCCCTACGGCGCCGGCCCCTACGCCCAGGCCTATCCCCCGACCCGGCCGGTGTCGGGGCTCGCGATCGCGGCGCTGGTCTGCGGCATCGTCGGCTTCTTCACCGCCGGCCTCGCCTCCATCCCGGCCGTCATCTGCGGGCACATGGCCTGGCGCGAGACGAGCAGCGGCACCCACTCCGGCCACGGGATGGCGATCGCGGGGCTCGCCCTGGGCTACCTGCAGATCCTCGGCTGGGCCCTGTTCTGGCTGATCCTCATCGGCAGCGTCGCCACCGTCTGAACCGGCCGACCCGTGCTCTTCGCCCTGCGCTTCGCCGAGCCGATCGCGCGCGGCGAGGTGGACCTGACGTTCCGGCGCTGGAAGCGCGCGCAGGTCCGGCCCGGACGGCCGTACCGCACGCCGGTCGGCCGGCTCCAGGTCGACGAGGTCGACGTCGTGTCGCCCGGCGACCTGGTCGACGCCGACGCCCGGCGCGCCGGGTTCGACTCGGTCGAGGCGATGCTGGCCGAGGCCGACAAGCACGCCGCGCCGGACGCCGAGCTCTACCGCGTCCGCTTCCACAAGCTCGACGAGCCCGACCCGCGCTCGGAACTCGCGGCGAGCGTGCCCGACGCCGACGACCTCGCCGCGGTCCGCCGCCGCCTCGACGCCATGGACGCCCGCAGCAGTCACGGGCCGTGGGCCTGGGCGACGCTCGCGGCGATCGCCGAGCGCCCCGCCGTGCGCGCCCCCGACCTCGCGGCGTCCTTCGGTCGCGAGACCGCGCCGTTCAAGGCCGACGTCCGGCGGCTCAAGGCGCTCGGTCTGACGCACTCGCTCCCGGTCGGCTACGAGCTGTCCCCGCGCGGGCGGGCCGTGCTCGATTACCGCAGCTAACGCGCCCACGCCGGGTGCACCGTGCGCACGACGGCGATGCCGTCGAGGTCGGTGCCCGGCCGGCACGGCACCACGGCACCGGCGGGTGACGACGACGAGATCTCGTCGCCCACCGACCGCCGGGTGACCCCGTCCGAGGCCCACGTCGCCACGGCCGGCGGGGCAGCGTCGAGAGAGCGCAGATCGACCACCGGGTCCCGCGGGCTGGCGGCGAGCACCGCGGCCTCGAGCGACCCGCCCGGCGCGGCGGGCAGGCGCTGGACCTTGGACGTGCGCGACACACCGAACAGCCGCCGGCGCAACGCGCGCGTCCTCCCCTCGCCCGCCGAGAGCACCAGCGGGCGGTAGGCGTCGCCGAGGCGTGCGCGCAGGTGGGAGCCCGCGCTCGGTGGGTCCTCGCGGGCGACGACGTGGTCGGCCTGCGCCCAGAGGACCACCCGCCCGTCCGGGCCCGCCGCGTCGAGGGCCTCGAGCACGCCCTCGGCCATGAGCCGCTCGGCCACGGCGTCCGCGCCCTCGGGAGGCGCGGCGGCGAGCTCCGCGGCGCGGGCGAGGAACCCGGCGTGCCGCACTGCCTCGGCGTTCTGCTCGGGCGAGGTGGCGGCGACGAGCGCCGGCACATCCTGGTCGAGCCGCGCCCGCACCCGGTCCACCGCGGCGCGCGCGGTGTCGTCGGCGTGCCCGAGAGCGAGGTCGGCGAGGGCGTCGGCGACGGTCGCGAGCAGGTCCGGGTCCACGGTCCGCAGGAAGGTGCCGACGACGCGGACGGCTTTCGCCGGCCGGCGGGGGTCGACGCCGACGACCCGGACGTGCGCCCCCGACAGTCCGCGCACGAGCTCGAGCACCTCGCGGGTGTTCCAGCTCCAGGAGCCGAGCGACTCGAGCGCCTCGCCGGCCGACCCCGTCCCTTCCCGGAGGTGGTCGTCGAGCACCGTGGTGCCTGCGTCGCTCGCCTGCAGCGCGAGGGTGCGGACGCCGGCGTCGCGCACGAGCCCCTCGATCAGCCGGTGGGCGAGCTGTGCCAGCTCACGGGTGCCGACCACCGCGGGGCCGAGCGCGAGGACCCGCGCGTCGGCGGCGGCGGCGATCCAGGCCGCGACGCCGTCCTCGACGGCCGCGCCGTCCTCCAGGTCGTCCGGCACCGCGATCGGTCGCGCGTGCGCGGCGAGCCACTGCGTCACCTCGGTGTCGGTCACGGCGTGCACCCTGGCAGGCACCCCGTCGCGCCGACAGCGGGAGGGCCGCAGCCACCTCGCCGAACTCTCGGTGAGCCACACCGCGGCACGACCCACCTCGCAATCTCTCGGCAGTCTCATCAGCGCACCCCCGCACTGGTGACACTCCCGAGAGATCGAACTGGAGAGGTCCGTGGACCCGTCGGCGTTCCGGGGAAGGGGTCGACACGGCCCGGCCGGCGACGCAGGGTGCAGGGGTGACGACCACGGACAGCCCGCCCGACGCCGCAGCGTTGGCCACGCGGGTCGAGGAGTTCCTCGCCGCCCACGACCCGTCGACCACCGAGCCCGGCGAGTTCCTGCGCGCACGCTTCGCCGCCGGCCTCGCGTGGGTGCACTACCCGGCGGGGCTGGGCGGTCTCGGCGCCGAGAACGGCATGCAGGCCGCCGTCGACGCCGCGTTCGCCGCGTCCGGGTCACCCGAGAACCGGCCGCGCCTCAACGTCATCGGCCTGGGCATGGCCGCGCCGACGATCCTGCGCTTCGGCGACGACGCCCAGAAGCAGCGCTGGCTCCCGTCGCTCTGGACGGGCGAGGACATCTGGTGCCAGCTCTTCAGCGAGCCCGGCGCGGGCTCGGACCTCGCGGGCGTCGGCACCAGCGCGGTGTGGGACGGCGACGCCTGGGTGCTCAACGGGCAGAAGGTGTGGACCTCGATGGCCCACCACGCCCGCTGGGGCATCCTGCTCGCCCGCACCGACCCCAAAGCGGTCAAGCACCGGGGCCTGTCCTACTTCGTGGTCGACATGGCCGCGCCCGGGGTGGAGGTCCGCGGGCTGCGGCAGATCACCGGCGAGGCCGAGTTCAACGAGGTCTTCCTGACCGACGTCCGCATCCCCGACGACCAGCGCCTCGGCGAGGTCGGGCAGGGCTGGGCCGTCGCGCAGTACACGCTGATGAACGAGCGCGTCGCGATCGGCGGCGGCACGCTGCCGCGCGAGAGCGGCGCGGTCGGGTCCCTGGCCGCGCGGTGGCGCGAGCACCCCGAGGCGCACACCCCCGGCCTGCACGACCGGATGCTGCGGCTGTGGGTCGAGACCGAGGCCGCCCGCCTCACCGCGGAGCGCCTCGGCCAGCAGCAGGCCGCGGGTCAGCCGGGTCCCGAGGGCTCCGGTGTCAAGATCACCTACGCCCGTCTGAACCAGGAGTGCTCGAGCCTGGAGCTCGAGCTGCGCGGCGAGGACGCCCTGCGCTACGCCGACTACACCGAGCGCCGCCCCGAGGTCGAGGACTACGCCTCCCGCGACGCCGGCTGGCGCTACCTGCGCTTCCGCGCCAACTCCATCGAGGGCGGCACGTCGGAGATCCTGCGCAACGTCATCGCCGAGCGAGTGCTCGGCCTGCCCGCCGAGGCCCGTGCCGACAAGGACGTCCCGTGGAAGGACCTGCCGCGATGAGCGCTCCCCGTACGCCCGTCACCGGAGATCTCCTCTACTCCGACATCGAGGACGACCTGCGCGCGAGCGTCCGCGCGCTGGTCGACAAGCAGGCGCCGTGGGACGCCGTGCTCGCCCGGACGGACACCGACGAGCCGGTCGACACCGACCTCTGGAAGCGACTCACGCAGGAGATCGGCGTGGCGGGCCTGCCCGTGCCCGAGGAGCGCGGCGGCGCGGGCGCCTCGTGGCGCGAGGTCGCCGTCGTCGCCGAGGAGCTGGGCCGCGCCGTGGCGCCCGTCCCGTTCCTCGGCACCGCGGTCGCGACGGCCCTGCTGCTCGGGACCGCGGAGGACGAGCTCCTCGCCGCCGTCGCCGCCGGCGAGCGCACCGCCGCCCTGGCCGTCGGGGCCACGCGCGGGGCGGGACGTCCGGTGCCGGTGACCGTCGAGCGCCAGGGAGCCGGCGACCTCCTGCAGGGCACGATCACCGCCGTCATCGACGCGGTGACCGCGGACGTGCTGCTCGTGCCGGTCTCGGAGGGCCTCGCGATCATGGAGGCCGACGGGGACGGGGTGACGCGCACGACCGCCGAGTCGCTCGACATGACCCGCCGCCTCACCGACGTGACGTTCGACGGGGCGCCGGCGCGGATCGTCGCGGGTGCCGACGTCGATCGCGCGCTCCGGATCGGGGCCGCGGTCCTCGCCTCCGAGCAGCTCGGGCTCGCGGAGCGCTGCCTCGCCGACACCGTCGCCCACCTGCGCGATCGGCACCAGTTCGGCCGGCAGCTGGCGTCGTACCAGGCCCTCAAGCACCGTCTCGCCGACCTCTGGGTGGCGATCACCCAGGCGCGCGCCACGGCCCGCTACGCCGCCCGGTGTGCCGCCGACGACTCCCCCGACCTCCCGATCGCGGCCGCCGTCGCCGCGGCGCACTGCTCCGAGGTGGCCCTGCTCGCCGCCGAGGAGGGCCTGCAGCTCCACGGCGGCATCGGGTTCACCTGGGAGCACCCGGCGCACCTGTTCCTCAAGCGCGCCCGCGCCGACGCCCTGCTCCTGGGCTCGGCGGACCACCACCGGTCGGTGCTGGCCGACCTGTGCGCGCTGCCCGCGTGAGCTCAGGTCACGGCTCGACCATCCCCTCGGCGGCGAGCTCCGAGAGGTAGACCCACACCACGTCCGCGGAGACGTCCGTCGCCGCGACCACCGCCTCGCGGACCGCGGTCGCGAGGGCCTTCGTCGTGGCCTCCTCGCCGCCGGCGGGCAGGTGCCCGCGCACGAACACCGACCCCACCGGTGCCGTGCGGCCCCCGACGAAGTGGTCGCGACCCTGCAGGTCCTCGATGATCACCTGGACCGAGGACGAGGATCCGCCCGTCAGCCGGGTGTGCGTGTCGGTCAGCTGCTCGGCGAGCCGCGCTCGCCGTCCCGGTCCCAGCGTCTCGGTGCGCGCACGCACGAGGTAGGTCGGCACGTCGGGCTCCCTCTGATCGTCGGTGACGCGACGAAGCCTTGCCCGAGACCGGCCCCTCGTCCAGTCCCGGCTTCATCCGGATTTCACCTGCGGGCGCCCGGGCCTCGGTCGCGACCGGCGCGCTGTCCCTCGTGCTCGCGCCCGGCGGACGGCAGACTCGCCCCATGGCCGGACGGCGGGGCTTGCGATGGCTCCTGCGCCACGACCCGGGGCTCGCCGCCAGCCGGCGCGCGGCCCGCGTCGCCGTCGTCGCGACGGTCGCCTTCATGGTGACCCGCTACGGCCTCGGGAGCCCGACGATCGCGGTCTACGCGGTGTTCGGCGCGATCGGGTTCGGCGTGCTCTCCCAGGTGGTCGGCACCCCGCGGGAGCGCACGCACACGCTCGTGGCCTGCTTCGTCGCCGGGACGGTGCTGGTGACGATCGGGACGCTGCTCGCCGGGAGCACGGCGGCCGCGACGATCGGGATGCTGGTGATCGGCGTCGTCATCGCGTTCCTGCCCACCGGCGGGCCGCGCGCCGCCGGCGTGGCCAGCGGCCTGCAGCTGCTCTACATCCTGCCGTCGTTCCCGCCCTACGCCCCGGAGACGCTGCCCGGGCGCCTGCTCGGGCTGGCCATCGGGATGGGGCTCCTCGCGATCGCCGACCGCGTCCTCTGGCCGCCCCGGCCGCTCGAGAGCTACGCCTGCCGCGCGGCCGCCGCGGCCCGGGCGATCGCGGACCTCGTGGACGCCGCGACCACCGGCGTCGGCGACCTCCCCACCCGCCGCGCCGTCGCGGAGCACGCCGACGGGCGTCTCAAGCTGCTCGCCACACCGTGGGAGGAGCGCCCGACCGGCCCGGGCGCCGAGGACCGCGGGCTCGCCCACCTCGGGGCCGCGCTGCGGGCGGTGCGCGGCCGTGTCGAGGCGCTCATCGCCGGCGACACCGAGAGCGCGGGCGACGCGTCCGCCGAGTGCGTCAACCCCGACGTCCGGGCGCCGCTGGCCGCGACCGCGGCGTCCCTGCGCCGCACGTCCGACGCCCTGCTCGGCCACGGTCCGCCGCCGGAGGTCGCGGACGTCGACGCCGCCCGCGCGGCGTACACCGCCCACCGCCTGGCCGCGCTCGCCACGATCGCCGACGGCGAGGAGGCCATCTCCCGCGCCCGGGCGGCCGTGGCCGTCGGACAGATCCTGTCGTCGGCCCGGGTCGCCGTGCAGGCCGCGCGCATCGTCGTCGACCCGCGGGGACGCCCCCGGACGCCGGCCCCGGGCGACCTCGCGTGGTGGACGACCGCGTCCACCCCGCTCCTGTGGTGGCGGCGGATCCGCGCCCACCTCTCGCCGCGGTCGGTGTACCTGCAGAACGCGGTGCGCCTCGGTCTCGGGCTCGCGCTGGCCCGGTTCGTGGCGGGCGAGCTCGACCTCTCGCACGGGCTGTGGGTCCTGCTGGCGACGCTGACACTGATGCGGACGTCGGTGATGACGACGCGCGCGACCCTGCTCCCCGCCATCGTCGGGACGACGGCGGGCGCGGTGCTCGCGGCCGGCCTGCTCGCGCTCGTCGGGCAGCAGACCGTGGTCTACGCGGTGCTCTTCCCCGTCCTGTGCGTCGCCGCCGTGGGCGCGGGCCAGGTGCTCGGGGTGATCGCGGGGCAGGCGTCGTTCACGCTGCTCGTCGCGGTCCTGTTCGCCCAGCTCGCGCCGGCGGGCCCGTCGCTGGCGGGCGCCCGCCTGCTCGACGTCGTCGTCGGGGCGGTGATCGGGATCGGGGTGGGCGCGGCGGTGTGGCCTGCGGGCGGCCACGGCGAGATGCGCCGGGACGCCGCCCGGTGCCTGCTCGCGAGCGCGGACCTCATCACCGCGATGGCGGCCTGGCTCTCCGGGGTGGGCGCACGCGACGAGGTCGCGCGGCGCCTCACGTCCGCCGACCACCGGATGCTGCTCTTCGAGGCGACGTTCCTGCAGTACCGGGCCGAGCGCCGCGGGCGGAACGAGGACGACGTCGACTGGTTCACGGTGCTCGGCGTGGTGCACCGGGCCGTCCGGGCGGCGCGCTCCGCGCTCGACGACCCCGCCGAGCCCGACACCGTGTCCCCCTGGCCCGACCTCGTCGAGCAGCTCCACCGCGACGCGGGTGTGCTGGCCGACGGGTACCGGGGGGTGGCGCGGGCGCTGCAGGCGGACCGCGACCCGGCCACCGATCCGGCCGCCCTCCTCGGGCTGCCGTCGGACTTCCTCGACCGCGCCCTGGGGGCGATCGCCGAGGCCCCGGGACGGCGCGAGCACCCGCGCGAGGCGCTCTGGCTCGTGTACGCCTGGGGCCGGCTGGGCTGGCTCGCCGACGACCTCGCCGTCCTCGGCGCGGTCCTCGCGCCCGCGCCGAGCAGGAGACGCGCGCTCGCGGCGTGACCGCGCCTACGCTCCCCCATGTGTGCCGTGAGCCCGCCAGTGCCGAGGACGTGCGCCTCGCGGCGCCGCGTCCCGCGCCGGGCCTCGCCGTCGACCCGATCGCACTCGCCCCGGTGGATGACGTCACCGTCACGGTGCTGACCGACAACGTCTTCGACGCGCTGCTCGCCGACGACGCCGTGGGCACCCGCGCACGGCTCGGCACCGGCAGTCGCGTACCCGGCGAGCAGTACGTCGACGGAGAAGCCGCGCCGGGTCTCGTCGCCGAGCACGGCTTCGCCGCCGTCGTCACCGTGCGCCGCGGCGACCACGAGCACACCCTGCTCTTCGACACCGGTGTCTCCCCGGAGGGCATGGCGTCGAACGGACGCCGCCTCGACGTCGACCCCTCGGCGTTCGCGGCGGTCGTCCTGAGCCACGGTCACGGCGACCACACCGGCGGCTTCCCGGGCCTCGTGCGCTGGCTCGGGCGCCACGACCTCCCGCTCGTGCTGCACCCCGACGCCTTCACCCCGCGCCGCCTCGCCCCGCCCGCCGCGCCGCCGTTCGTCATGCCGACCCTGTCGCGGCACGCCCTCGAGGGCGAAGGCTTCTCCCTCGTGGAGCGCCGGGTGCCGTCGGTCCTGCTCGACGGGTGCGTGCTGGTCACGGGCGAGGTCGACCGCGTCACCGACTTCGAGACGGGCATGCCGCACCACGAAGCCTGGGCCGACGGCGACTGGCGGCCGGATCCGTGGATCGTCGACGACCAGGCCCTCGTCGTGAACGTCCGCGACCGCGGCCTGGTCGTCATCACCGGCTGCGGGCACGCGGGCGCCGTCAACATCGCCCGCCACGCCCTGCGCCTCACCGGGGTCGAGCATCTGCACGCCCTCCTCGGCGGGCTGCACCTCAGCGGCCCGGGCTTCGAGCGCGTCGTCGAGCCCACCGTCGCCGCCCTCGCCGAGCTCGGCCCCGACGCCGTCGTCCCGGCCCATTGCACGGGCTGGCGCGCGCAGATGCGCCTCGCCACCGAGCTCCCGAACGCCTTCGTGCCCGGCTCCGTCGGCAGTCGGTACCGCTTCGCCGCGTGAGGTGTGGCCTGCGTCACAGCGGGCACTCCATCGGTGTCCGAGAGAACCGACCGAGGAGGCCCCAGCCCATGTCCGACAGCGTCTACCGCGTCACCCAGCTCATCGGGACCAGCACCGAGTCGTGGGAGAAGGCCGCGCAGACCGCGATCCAGACCGCGGCGAGTTCCGTGCGCGACCTTCGGATCGCGGAGCTCGACAAGTCCGACCTCGTGATCGAGAACGGGCAGATCACGCACTACCGCGTGCGGCTGTCCGTGTCCTTCAAGTACGAGAGCGAGACCTGACCGGCGGGACGGCACCATCCTCGTGGCGATCCTTCGGTTTTCGAAGCATTGTCACGAGGGTCGACCGGCGGGAACGGCGAGCGGACCAGGTCGGCGGGCGGCAAACTCCCGGCGCACGTCGTCCTGGGTCTGGCTCGTCGCGCCGACCTCTGGGTCACTCTGCGCGTCAGGTGATGTGCGCCGCGGGCTCCTGGTGCGGCAGGCAGTACAGCGCGTCGTAGCCCGCGAGCACGTCGACCGGGATGTGGGTCGTCGCGTGGCGGATGCTCGTCGGGCCCGGCGTGGCCCGGGCCGCGCGCAGGTCGAGCAGCACCGGCTCCGCACCCAGCCCGGCGTCGAGGACGGCCTGCTCCACGCTCCCGGGCTCCGGGTCCGGCAGCGGGTCGCTGTGCAGCGCGATCCCGTGGCGCTCGGCGTCGTCGAGCGCGAGGCCCGGCGTGGCGCCGGCGAGCGCGGTCAGCCCGACGACGACGTAGCCGTCGCCGTACGCCTCCGCGAGGGCCGTCCCCGCCGACGGGGCGCTGACCCCGGGCACGAAGGTGAACGGGACGCGCTGGACGTGTCCGTTGTGCGCGAGCACCACGACGCGCTCGCCGGTCTCCTCGCGCAGGAGGCGGACCGTCTCGGCCATGTGGACGTCCCGCGACGAGACCACCCGCGCCGGCGGGTCGGGCGCGAACAGCACCGCGAACTCGCGCAGCTGCTCGTCGAGACGCAGTGCGCCGAGCGCGAGGTGCCGGGCGACGCGGTGCTCCGGCCCGAGCGCCTCGACGCGCAGGAGCAGCCGCGCCAGGGCCGCGGTCGCGGCGTCGCGGGCCGGGGCGTCGAGCGCGGCGTACCGCGCCGGCGCCGCCCCGTTGTTCCCCGCGGCGTAGGGCCGGGTGGCCTCCAGGGCGCCGTCGACGAGGGGCACGGCGTCCGGGGCGAGGGCGGCGAGGTGCTCCCGGACGAGGCGCAGCGCGGGCTCCGGCGAGCCGCCCGACCCCGGGATGTCCAGGCCCGCGAACCGGACCCGTCCGCCCGCCTCCCGGTGCTCCCGCAGGCCCGTGACCAGCGCCTGCATCTCCGGGGCGTCGCCCGCGCGGAACGTGAAGCCGTCCCGCGCGAGGTCCTCCACCGCGCCGGGGCCGCCCCGGAGCCAGGCGTCGACCAGGAAGCCCTCCGCGTACCCCGACTCCAGCGCGACGACCCCGAAGCCGAGCTCGCGCACGAGGTGGCGCACCAGGCGCTCGCGCAGGGCGCCGAACTCGCCGACGCCGTGGTTGTTCTCGCCGATCGCGACCACCGGCGCGTCGCCGACGAGGTCGGCGAGCGCCGCCGGGTCGTCGGCGGGCAGGAGGCGCACCGACGCGGGGAGTCCGACCACGGGCGTCATGGTCCGACAGCGCGCCCCGCTCCGGCGAACGAGGTGACCGACCGACCGCCCGGAAGTTCGATCGTCAACCGAACGGGTGGTGTGGCGCCCGCCCGTTAACGACGGAGGCCTGCGCTACGAGAACCAGGCAACACGTTCCATCGGGGGAGCGTCGGGGGATTCATCGGGGGATGTCGTGGGCGTTCTGGCCATCGTGGGTGTCGTCGGTGCCGCGGGTGCGGGGGCGGGTGCGTGGATGGTCACGCCGCTCGCGTCGATGGCGCGCAAGGGCACGAAGGACGAGCAGACCGTCGCCGCCTGGCGCGCCGAGGCCGACCGCGCGGCCGCCGTGGTCCGCGCCCGTCGCCGTGCCGCGGTCGTCGCGAGCATCCCGGCACAGCGGACCGGCACGCACGACCAGCTCCGCTCGCCGCTCGCCGGCTGATCCGCCCGTCGGGCCAGGTGGGGGCGGCTGTTAGCCTCCTGCGCCCGAACGGCCGCCGTGACGTCCACGGCGGCCGGCGACCCGGGGGGTTCGCGATGGGAGCAGGCACGAAGACCGTGTGGCAGGGGTTGGTGGCCGCCGCGCTCGCGGCGGTCGCCCTCACGGGGTGCAGCTCGCCCCCGGCGCCCACCGCCCCGTCCGCACCGAGCGAGACACCGGTCGCCACGGCACGCGGCGCCTCCGTGGCCGCCGATCCGGCCGGTCCCGTCCTCACCTTCGCGGACGCGCGCCTGGCCGCGACGGCCGACGGGCTCGCACCGCCCGCCTACCCGGTGCGCACCAACCCGGACGGCACCTGGCTGACCAAGGACGCCGAGGACTGGACCGCCGGGTTCCTGCCGGCGGCGCTGTGGCGGGTCTTCGAGCGCACGCAGGACCCGGTGTGGCGCGACCGCGCCGAGCGCTGGCAGGCGCCGCTGACGTCGGAGACGACGCACGACGACACCGACCTCGGCTTCAAGATGTTCATGACCTTCGCGGTCGACCACCAGCTCACCGGCGACGAGTCCGCCAAGCAGACGGCCCTGGCCGCGGCGGACACCCTCGCCGCGCGCTTCAACCCGACCGTCGGGCTGATCCGCGTCTGGGACGATCGCGACGACGCGGAGAAGTACCAGGTCAACATCGACGCGATGATGAACCTGGAGCTCCTGTACTGGGCCGGGCAGAACGGGCGTCCGCAGTACACCGACATCGCGAACCGCCACGCGCAGCGCACCATCACCGACCTCGTGCGCCCCGACGGCAGCACGTCGATGTTCGGCGGCTACGACCAGCGCACCGGCGCGCTCCAGCGCACCTACACGATGCAGGGCTTCAAGGACGACTCCACGTGGGCCCGCGGGCAGGCGTGGGCGATCTACGGCTTCGCGACGGCGTACCGCTACACCCAGGACCCGCGCTACCTCGAGACCGCGCACCGCACCGCCGACTGGTTCACCGGGCACCTGCCCCCCGATCGCGTGCCCTACTGGGACTTCGACGTCCTCCAGGCGCCGCCGCAACCGCGGGACACCTCGGCGGCCGCCATCGCCTCGAGCGCACTGCTCGAGCTCAGCCAGGTCGACCCCGTGCGCGCCGCCGGTGACGTCGACGCGGCGCGCGGGATGCTCCGCTCGCTGTCGTCGCCGGAGTACCTGTCACGGAACACCCCGTTCCGCTCGATCCTGATCCACGGCACCCAGAACCTGCCCGAGGGCCAGCAGGACTCGGGGATCATGTTCGGCGACTACTACTTCGTCGAGGCGCTGAACCGCTGGGAACGCCAGGTCGGGCCGTCCACACAGCTGACGCAGGGCTAGAAGTTGCCTTTCACCGACCATCCGCCGTCCACCGGGTAGGTCAGGCCGGTGAGGAAGGCGCCCTCACGGAAGAAGTACGCCACCATCGACGCGATCTCCTCAGGGCGCCCGAGCCGGCGGATGAGGTGCGCGTCGGCGTTGGCCTGCTTCATCTCGGGCGTGATGTCGGCGAGGATCGGGGTGTCGATCGTGCCGGGCGCAATCGCGTTGATCAGCACGTTCCGGCTCGCGTACTCGAACGCCGCCTGCCGGGTCAGCGCCGCGACCCCACCCTTCGCCGCCGAATAGGACGCCAGGTTCGGCAGGCCCCGCAGCGCGGCGAGCGACGAGATGTTGACGATCCGCCCGCCGCCGCGCTCGATCATGCCCGGGATCACCGCGCGCATCCCGAGCCACGGTCCCTTGAGGTCGGTCGCGATCACCTCGTCCCAGGCCTCCTCGGTGAGCCCGGTGACGGTGTCCTCGCTCTGCAGGTTGACGACGCCCGCCACGTTGGCGAGCAGGTCGACACGGCCGAACGCGCCCTCGACGTCGGCGACGGCGTCGCGCCACGCGTCCCCGCGACGCACGTCCACCCGGACGGCGCGGGCGGTACCCCCGTCGGCGTCGATCTGCTTGACGGTGTCGGCGGTGTCCTGGATGTCGGCGCACGCGACGTGGGCGCCCTCGGCGCCCAGGCGCAGGGCGGTGGCGCGGCCGATGCCCTGCGCGGCGCCGGTCACGAGGGCGACGGAGCCGGCGAGGGACGCGGTACGCGGGTCGGGAACGGAGCTCGAGGTCACGGATACCTCCAGATGTGGGGCGACCACTCCAGTCGATCCGCGCCCCCGCCCCGTCGACAGGGCCGCGCCGCCCCACGGTTGTCGACCGCCACAACCTCAGGCGGCGTCGCGGAACCACCCGGCGAGCTCGAGGATCTGGAAGGCCACGCGAGCGATGAGCAGCGTGTCCAGGGCCGCCGGGTCCTTGCCGGTGATCTCCCTGATACGTCCGAGGCGGTAGCGCACGGTGTTCTCGTGGACGCCGAGGTCCGACGCCGCGCGCTGAACGCGCGCCTCGGCGGCCAGGAACGCCCGCCACGTCAGGAACAACGCCCCGTCGGCGCCGTCGTGGTCGCGCACCGGGCGCACCAGCTCGTCGGCGAAGCGCACGGCCTCCTTGACCCGCCCGCTGGACACCACCACGCGGAACAGGCCCAGCTCGTCGACCGTCACGACGCGGCGCGACCAGCCGAACGACCGCGCCAGATCCTCGATCTCGCGCAGCTCGCGGTGGGCGCGCGGGAACTCCTCGGGCTCGCGGCACACCGCCGAGACCACCCCGCCGAGGATGCGCACCCGCGGCACCAGGGCGTCGGCGACCGCCGCGATGTGCGCGCGGACCTCATCCGGGGTCGATACCCCGGTCCCGCTCCCGATGGGCACGAGCAGCACGACCGCTCCGGGCAGCGTGGTCGCCGGGGGCTCGTCGGTGCCCAGGCGCCGGGCGAGGTCGTCGACGACCAGGCGGCGGGCGACCGACGCGTGCGGGTGGCCCTCCCCGCTCTCCACCGTGAGGCGTACGAGGACGTGCGGCTCGGTGAGGTCGACCCCGAACGGCAGGCCCCGACGCGCGAGCTGAGTGACGTCGCGGTGGTTGTTGAGCAGGTCGGAGAGGAAGTCGTCGCGGGCCTGACCCTCGGCCTCGATCTGCCGCCGCTCGGAGAGCACCTGCAGCGCGAGGACGGTGGCCCCGCGTTCGGCGAGCTTGGTATCGAGGTCACCGAGCGCGCGCCCGGCCTCGACCACGGCGAGGTAACCGCTGGGGCGGCCCTCCACGATCAGCCGGCAGATGACGTGACGGCGGCCCAGCCCGGTCAGCGACGAGGGCTCGAGCACCGTGCTGGGCCGCGCCGCGGAGAGCTCGGCGAGCGCCGTGCGCAGCGCCGGGCGGTCGCGGGCGCGCTCGCCGACGACCGGCGGGCTCGCGCGCAACGCGCTCGGCGCGGTCCAGGTCAGCACGGCGAAGTCCTCGTCGAGCAACGCGACCGGGGCGCGTGCGAGGTCGCTCAGCAGCTCGACGACGGCGCGGATGTCGGCCCCCTCGAGGACCGCGCCGGTGAGCTTGGCGTGCACGTCGGCGAGGAACTCGAGCATGCGCTTCTGCCGGTCGAGCTCCTCGGCCTGCGCCGCGAGCCGGGACGCCTGCAGTGCCTGGCGGATGACGAGCGCCGCGAGGCCCCCGAAGAGTTCGCCGAGGGAGATCTCGTCGTCGGTGTAGGTGTGGTCGCGGGCGACGTTGTCGACGAAGATCAGCCCGATGACGTCGCCGTCGAACACCAGCGGCACGCCGAGCATCGCCCGCACGCCCCAGTGCTCCATCGTGCGCCGGTGCGGCCGGGGGTCGTTGGCGACGTCGGTGATCAGGACCGGGGCGGCGCTGCGGATGACCTCGCGACTGAAAGCGTCGCCCGGGATGCCGGCTTCCTGGGCCTGCACCGCCGCGCTGATGTTGCCGTCGTCGCCGCACCAGCCGGCGGCGCCGCGGAAGCGGCCGTCGGCCTGGCGCAGGTAGACCGAGCAGCGTCGGACACCGAGCAGGAGGCACAGCTTCTGCCCGACCAGGGCGAGCAGGTCCTCGAGCCGGGTGGCCGTGATGGCCTCGGTGGTGATGTCGGCGAAGGCGGCGATGACCTCGCGTTCGCGCGGGCCGGACTCCTCGTCCGGGCGCGCGACGGCGAGACCACCCATCCCGGTACCGCCTCCCCGTCGACGCGTCCGCAGGCCGAGTGTGCCCTGCGGGACGCGTCGAACGGGAGGGGTCACGCCCACGTCAGATGGCGGTCAGACCGCCGCCGGGGTTTTCGTGCGCATCTTGTGCAGTTCGGGCACCACCTTCTCGCCGAACAGCTTCATGCTCGCGTGCACCTTGTCGTAGGGCAGACCCGCGTAGGAGAAGGCGAGGTTGGCCATGAAGTCGCCGACGGCGTCGCGGCGCTCCTCGTACCGGCCGATGATCTGCTCGGGCGTGCCGTAGACGTTGGCGTCGACGTACGCGGTCGCCGCGGTCTCCATGCCGGCCTCGCGGATCATGTCCGCGCCGACCTGGTACGCCTCGTAACCCGGGGTCTCCCGCCAGTGCGAGCCGGCGAAGTCGTAGTGCTTGATCACCGACAGGAAGTAACGCGAGATGTACTCGTGGGCGACCGCCTTCGCCTCGTCGGGGTCCTCGTGGCAGTACGTGAAGTCCTGCAGCAGCGGCGGGCCGGGCTCCGTGCCGTGGTGCTCGCGGTGCAGGCCCCGCCAGCGGTCGATCGCCTGCGCGTGGGTACCGATGTCGTACTGCATGAACGTCATCATCTGCACGGGCAGCGTCGCGATCGCCGGGATCGAGTCGGGCGACATCGCCACGCCGAACAGGCGCCCGTCCAGCGAGCGGCTCGGTCCGGGCCTGACGGCAGTCCGCGGCTGGTGGTAGTGGGTCCCGTCGTGCTCGACGATGCCGTCCTCCAGCCCCTTGATGATCATCGGGGCGGCCTCGTCGAAGCGTCCGCGGGCCTCGCCCATGTCGACCCGGAAGGCCTCGTACTCCATCTTGGCCAGTCCGCGGCCCATCCCGAACAGCACGCGGCCGTTCGACAGGTGATCGAGCATGATCACCTTCTCGATCACCCGCAGCGGGTCGTTCCACGGCAGGATCACCGCGCCGGTGCCGAGCTTGATCCGCTCGGTGCGCCCGGCCAGGTACGACATGATCTGCAGGTTGTCCGGGCACATCGAGTAGTCGTCGAAGTGGTGCTCGGCCGACCACACCGAGTCGAACCCGTACTGCTCGGCGAGCACCCCGAGCTCGGCGTCGCCGCGGAACACCTCTTCGTCGGTCTTGTCGGAGAACCAGTTCTGGAAGACGAGCAGGACGCCGACGTCCATGGAAGTACCTCCTGATGGGGAAGAAGGGCTGGTCAGCCCAGGAAGACTGCGCGGGTGTGCTCGGTGTCGAGGTACTCCTTGACGCGGCGGATCCGCCCGTCGGAGAGCTCGAAGACGAAGTGGTAGAGGTTGTTGTAGACGCGGCCGTTGGTCATCTCGGCGTACGACTCGGTCTCCGCCGCGACCCGGTCGCCCTCGGCGATCAGGGCCTTCGGCGTCAGGGCGATCGCGCCCGCGGTCGTCAGGGTCGAGAGGCCGCCGAGCATCTCGCCGAAGGCCGCCTTGTCCTTCTCCCCCGAGATCCCCTCGATCGCGCCCGCCACCCACCAGGTGGCGTCGTCAGTGAGGAAGCCGAGGATCGCGTCGACGTCGCCGCGGGAGAACACCTCCATGAACTCGGTGACGACGGCCTTGTTGGCCTCTTCCTCGGTGCGGGCGGCAGCCTCGGTGCTCATGGGGCGGACGTTAGGAACGACGGTCGGGCGACGGAACGTCACGGCCTCGTCATCGTTGGAGGTCCGCACAAGTCCGCTCATCCGGTCCCGCCGAACGTCGCCATCAACCCGCCGTCGACGGGCACGACGGCGCCGGTCATGTAGCCCGCGCCGGCCACCGCCACGACGACATCCGCGATCTCCTCGGCGGTGCCGGTCCGGCCGGCGGGGATCGCGGCCACGATCCGGCTGCGGGCCGACGGCGAGAGCCCCGCGGTCATCGCGGTGTCGACGAATCCCGGGACGACGAGATTGACCCGCACCCCCGCCGGCGCCAGCTCGACGGCCAGTGACCGGGTCAGGCCCGCGAGGCCCGCCTTCGCCGCGGCGTAGGCGCTGTCGCCGGGGAAGCCGCGGAAGCCGACGACCGCCCCCACGTTGACGATCGCGGCGCCCTCGGCGAGGTGGGGCACGGCGGCGTGGCACACCTCGTAGGCGCCGGTGAGGTTCGTTGCCAGGACCTCGTCCCACCGTTGCCGCGCCAGCTCGGTGATGCGCCCGCCGCGATGCACCCCGGCGCAGTTGACGACGACATGGACGCCGCCGAGGTGCTCGCGCGCTCGGGTCAGCGCGGCGTCGACCGCCGCTCCGTCCGTGACATCGGTCGGGATCTCCAGGACGTCGTCCGACGCGTAGGGCTCATCGGCCGGGGAGCGGGCGAGGACGGCGACGGCTCCGCCCGCCTTCGCGACGTGGTCGACGACCGCGCGACCGATGCCCCTGGTGCCCCCCGTGACCAGCCACCCCGAGCGCACGATCACTGGCCCGTCTGGTCGCCCGTGGAAGTCAGGAAGGTCCGTAGCTCGGCGAGGTAGGCGTCGCGCTCCTCGAGGTGTGGGGCGTGGCCGCTGGCGTCGAACGGGACCAGCCGCGCGTCGGGGTAGAGACCGACCGCGGCCTCGGCCCCGGAGAACGCGACGAAGCCGTCGTTGCGGCCGTGCAGGATCAGGACCGGCACCTCGAGCGTGCCGATCGTCTTGCGCTGGTCGAGGGACGCGAGGTCGCGGATGGAGTCATCGCCGCGCGGGCCCATCTCGAGGAACATCCCCCACATCCAGTCGACGAGGTCGCTGCTCACCGGCACCGCGCACACCGCCTGGGCCACGCCCTTGAACGTCGTCGCGCGGTCGGAGGCGGCGGCCGCGAGCACCGCCTCGACGTCGTCGGGGGTGCCGCCGTGCGGCCAGTCCGACGCCGAGGTGTAGCGCGGGGTCGCGCCGCCGGTGAGGACGAGCCCGCCCGCGGTCGAGCCCAGCCGGGCGACGGCGTCGACCGCCACCGCACCGCCGAGCGACCATCCGTTGACCACGGGGCGCTGCAGCCCGAGGTGCTCGCACAGGCGCGCCACGTCGGCGCCCATCGCGGCGATCGAGACGTCGGCGAAGTCCTTGTCGGAGCGCCCGCACGCGCGCAGGTCGAGCAGGACGACCTCGTGCCCATCCGCGCGCAGGACCGGCGCCACCGTGTCCCACGAGCGCGCCGTCACCCCCCACCCGTGCACCAGCACCACCGGCTGGCGCGCGCCGGCGTGGTGCTCGAAGTAGATCCGCCGACCGTCCTCGACCTCGAGGTGTCCCACGTGTCCTCCTGCTGCTGGTCGTGTACTCGGTGGAACCTAGGAAGGGGTCGCGGGCACCCGGGAGCCGTCGGCGTCCGCGACGTTGTGGGTTCCTCCAAGCCGTTCGCGCAGCCCGCGCTTGTCGACCTTCCCGACACTGGTGCGGGGCAGGGCGTCGACGACCTCGACGCGGTCGGGGCGCCACCACCGCGGCACCCGCCCCTCGAGCGCCGCGAGCACCGCGTCCGGGTCGACGCCGCCCGGGGTGTCGGGGTCGGGCACCACGACGGCGACCGGCCGCTCCTGCCACCGCTCGTGCGGCACGGCGACCACGGCTACGTCGGCGACGCCCGGTGCCTCGAGCAGGGCCGCCTCGAGTGCCAGCGAGCTGATCCACTCCCCGCCGCTCTTGATGAGGTCCTTGGTGCGGTCGACCACGCGCAGGCGCCCCTCGGGGTCGATCGTCGCGACGTCGCCCGTGCGCAGCCAGCCGTCGACGAACGCCTCGGGGCGCTCGCCGCGGTAGTAGCCGGTCGCGACCCACGGTCCGCGCAGCAGCAGCTCCCCGCGCGCGACGCCGTCGTGCGGGACCACCGCGCCGTCCTCGTCGACCAGACGCCATTCCAGGCCGGGCAGCAGGCGCCCCTGGGTCCGGATCGCGTCGTAGCGCTCGTCCGGGGTCATGCCGGGCTCGGGGCGCGAGAACGTCGCCATCGGTGAGGTCTCGGTCATCCCCCAGCCCTGGAAGGCAGGGACGCCGAGGTCCTCCTCGATCGCCCGGATCAGCTCGCGGCTCGGGGTGGAGCCGCCGAGCACCAGCGCGCGCAGGCTGCGCAGGTCGGCGCCGGTGCGCCGCGCGTGCGCGACGAGGTCGAGCGCGAGTGTCGGGACCATGCCGAGGTAGGTCGCGCGCTCCCGTTCGATGATCGTCACCACGTCGGCGACCCGTGGCTGCGGACCCGGCAGGATCTGGTCGGCGCCCGCCATGAGCGCGGCGAACGGGACGCCCCAGGCGTTGGCGTGGAACATCGCGACGAGGTGCACGACCCGGTCGTGGCGGCTGATCGCGTGTCCGTCGGCGAGCCCCGCGGCCGCCGTGTGCAGGTAGAGCGCCTTGTGCGAGTAGCCGACGCCCTTGGGCGCGCCGGTGGTGCCGGTCGTGTAGCAGAGGGCGGCGAGGTCGTCCTCCTCGCGCGGCGGCGGGCCGTCGAGGGGGTCACCGCCGGCGACGAGGTCCTCGTACCGCATCTCCCCCGGCTCCGGGTCGCCGTCGAGGACCACGACGCCCATGCCCGGGCGCGCCGTGCGGGCGGGCGCGGCGGCGGGGCGGAGTGCGGCGTCGAGGAACAGCAGGGAGTCCTCGGCGTGCCCGACGACGTAGGCGATCTCGTCGGGGCCCAGGCGCAGGTTCACCGTGTGCAGCACCGCTCCGGCCAGGGGCACGGCGAGGTAGAGCTCGAGGTGGCGGTGGTGGTTGCCCGCGAGCGTCGCGACCCTGTCGCCGGGGCGGACGCCGAGCGCTCGGAGCGAGCCCGCGAGGCGACGCACCCGCGCGTCGTACTCGCGGTAGGTGCTGCGGCGCACGCAGGTGCCGTCGACGTAGTCGACGATCTCCCGGCCCGGCGCGTGGTCGCGGACGCGGTCGAGGAACGCGGTGACGAGCAGGCTCACGCCTGGGCCACCGGTGTCGCCAGCCGCTGCCGCACCGCCGGCGCCACCCGGGTCGCCAGCAGCTCGACGCGCCGCGACCCGTGGGCGACCGACTCGCCGGGCAGCTGCGCCCAGAAGTGCACGTCGCGAATCTGCGGGCGGGCGGTGAGCAGCGCGGTGAGCTCGTCGACGGCCGTCGCGGGGTCCCAGAGCGTGAAAGCGCCGGCGGCCACGATCTGGTCCGGGTCGGCGAAGCGCGGCGTCGCGTCCGGCGGTCCGAAGGCACCCCAAGCGATGTAGGTGTTGAGCTGGTCGAGTACCAGCGGTCCGATCTCGGCCCACTCGCGCTCCGGGTCCTCGGCGATCAGGGCCCACTGGCCCGCGTAGATGCGACCCTGTTCGCGGGGCGTGCCCTGGCGCTCCAGCGCGTCGAGGTACGAGTCGTGGTGGTGGTTCTGCGTCGAGAGGAAGCCGTCACCGATGCGCGCGACGCGCTCGATCGCCGGCTCGGCCATGGCCCCGACCAGCAGCTGCGGGGTGTGCTCGGGCACCGGCGTCACCGGCAGGCCCGGGAAGCGGTAGCGCTTGCCCTCGTAGGGCTCCGTCGAGCCCGACCAGGCCCGGCGGATGATCTCGACGCCCTCGGTGAGCAGGCTGGGACGGTTCTTGATGTTCTTGCCGAACGCGGCGAACTCGCGCTCCCAGTAGCCCTGGCCGACCCCGAGGTCGAAACGGCCGCCGGTGAGCAGCGAGACGGTCGCGGCGTCCTCGGCGAGCCGGATCGGGTCGTGCAGCGGCGAGACGATGAGGTTCGTCCCCACCCGCATGCGCCGGGTCCGCTCCCCGATCGCGGCCGCCAGGGTGAACGGCGAGGGCGTGTACCCGTCGTCGCAGAAGTGGTGCTCGGTGAGCCAGACCGAGTCCAGCCCGAGCTCCTCGGCCCAGGCGATCTGATCGAGCACCTCGCGATAGAACGTGCTGAACGCCCGGTCTCCGACCGGGTTGCGGAAGTCGTACCAGAGCCCGAACGCCACCTCGTGGTCCATGCCCCGATGCTGACCGGGCGCGCCGTCCCGGCGGCACCATCGCGGCCGCGACGCGTTGTGGACCTCTCTAAGAGCCCGTGATGGCCCATGCCTCCTCGAGCAGGGTGGGGACGTCGTGCCCGAGGGCCGCGGCGTACGGGGTGTCGAGGTCGCCGGCGAGGTGCTGGGACCAGGCGGCCTCGACGATCGCGGCGAGCTTGAAGAGCGCGAGCACGCGGTAGTACGCGACGTCGCCGACCGGGCGGCCGACCCGCGCCTCGTAGCGCGTCACCAGGTGCTCGACCGGAGGCGCACCGGGAGTGCGGGAGACCGCTTGCAGGGCTGGCATCGCGGGGCTCTCCACCGGACGCGGGCCCCAGAACGCGAGGAGGAGCCCGAGGTCGAGCAGCGGATCGCCGATGGTGGCCATCTCCCAGTCGATCACCGCGAGCAGGCGGGGCGAGGCGCGGGCGAACAGGCAGTTGTCGACGTGGAAGTCGCCGTGCACGAGGCCGGGTTGGAAGCTCGCCGGACGCCGGCGCTCCAGCCAGGCGGCGAGGTCGTCCATCCGCGGCAGCGGGCGGCGCGCGATCCGCTCCCACTGCCCGTACCACCGCCGCACCTGGCGCTCGAGGAACCCGTCGGGGCGTCCGAACCCGTCGAGGCCCACCTCGTCCCACGCCACCCGGTGCACGGCGGCGAGGGCGTCGACGACCTCATCGGCGAGGGCCACGACACCGTCCGACGGCCAGGTCTGGGGCAGCGTGTCGGTGATCGACACGGCGTCGGCGAGGTGCTCCATGACGAGGAACGGGCCACCGGGGACGTCCGGGTCCTCACAGCACGCGGCGGGTCGCGGGGCGGGTGCGCCTGCGACGGCGAGCGCGGTGAGCACCCGGTGCTCGCGGCCGACGTCGTGCGCGGACGCCGACAGGGCGTGCGGCGGCGGACGGCGCAGCACCCACGAGGCGCCCGCCGCGTCGCTCAACAGGCAGGTCTCGTTGGAGTTCCCGCCGGTGAGGCGCTCGAGACGCCAGGGCCCGGCGCCGTCGAGATGCTCGTCGAGCCACGCCGCGAGACCGGCGGGCACGGCGAGGGTCGCGGTGGTCACGAGACCGTCTCCAGCGGGTGCTCCAGGATCTCGGTGAAGCGGGCCAGGGCAGCCGCGCGTCGGGTGGGGACGTGCTCGGACGGGACCGGGGTCGGGGTGTAGTCGCGTAGGAGACGCCGAGCGACGCTCACCCGGTGCACCTCGTCCGGGCCGTCGTAGATCCGCGCGGCCCGCGCCCAGCGGTACATCTGCTCGAGCGGCATGTCGGTGGTGAACCCCAGCGAGCCGTGGACTTGCACCGCGCGGTCGAGCACGTCGTGCAGCACCGTCGCCCCGTGGTACTTGATCATGGCGATCTCGGTGCGGGCGGCCGGCGCGCCGACCTGGTCGATGCGCCACGCGGTCTGCAGGGTGAGCAGGCGGGCGGCCTCGATCGCCGCCGCGCTGTCGGCCACCCAGTTCTGCACCGTCTGCTTGTCGGCCAGCGGGCCGCCGTGCACAGCGATCGACACCGCCCGCTCGGCGAGCATGTCGAACGCCCGCCGGCACACCCCGATCCACCGCATGCAGTGATGGATCCGACCGGGCCCGAGTCGGCGCTGGGCGAGGGTGAACGCCTCCCCACGACCGCCGAGGAGGTTCTCCGCGGGGACCCGCACGCCGTCGTAGTCGACCTCGCCGTGCGCCCACACGGGGTTCTCGCCGCCGGGGTCGTTCATCAGGCCCAGGTCGCGCACGCGGATGCCCGGTGCGTCGCCCGGGACGAGCAGCATCGACATGCGGTGGTGCGGGTCGGCGTCGGGCTCGGTGACGGCGAGGACGATGTGCAGGTCGCCCCGCGAGGCGTTGCCCACCATCCACTTCCGGCCCGTGAGCACCCACTCGTCCCCGTCGCGCTCCGCGCGGGTGGTGAACTGACGTGGATCGGAGCCTGTTCCCTGCTCGGTCATCGCGAATGCCGAGAGGATCCGCCCGTCGAGCAGCGGGTCGAGCCAGCGCCGCTTCTGCTCCTCGGTGCCGGCGAGCGCGATGAGCTCGGCGTTGCCGGAGTCGGGGGCCTGGCAGCCGAAGACGAACGGCGCGAGCTCACTGCGACCGAGGACCTCGTGGAGCAGGCCGAGCTTGAGCTGGCCGAAGCCCCGTCCCCCGAGCTCCGGGTCGAGATGCGCCGCCCACAGGCCGCGTTCCTTCACACGCTCCTGCAGGGGCGCGGCGAGCCGGCGGAAGGTCCCGTGGTCGAGGTCGAGCACCTCGAGCGGGTAGATCTCCTCCTCCAGGAAGCGGCGCGCCCAGTCGAGCTCGGCCGCGAACTCCGGCTCGGTCGAGAAGTCCCAGGCCATCCCTCTCCCCTCGTCATGTCGCCCGCCGGACGGTAGGGAGCCCCGCGCGCCCTCGCGAGACGGTCTCGGCCGGCCTTTGGAGTTCCGTCCAAACGCCGGTCGGAGAGGGCCCGGGCTTGACGCGGCTCACGCGCCGATCGCGGGTCCGTCGACCCCGCCCCGGGCATCCCGGAGAAAGCCTCGAGGGGAGGTCCGAGTGACCGACGACTCGACAGCAGTCCACCGCCGCACGCTGCGGCGATACGCCACCCTGCACGGCGACCACGTCTCCTTCTGGGATTCCGGACCCACACACGACGTCGACGAGCGCGACGGCGAGCTCGTCCTGCTGATCCACGGCATCGCCGGCTCGGCGCACACCTGGAGCCCGCTGCTGGCGCAGATGGCGCGGCGCCGCGACCGCCGTCGCTACATCGCGCCGGACCTGCTGGGACACGGGTCGTCGTCGGCGCCCTGGGCGGACTACTCGCTCGGCGGCTACGCGACCGGCCTGCGCGACCTGCTGGTCTCGCTCGGCTACGAGCGCGCCACGGTCGTCGGCCACTCCCTCGGCGGCGGGGTGGCCCAGCAGTTCGCGTTCCAGTTCCCCCAGCACACGAGCCGTCTGGTGCTCATCGACTCCGGCGGGCTGGGCCGCGAGGTCAGCCCGGCCCTGCGCGCGGCGACGCTGCCGGCGGCCGAGTGGGTGCTGCCCGTCATCGCGGGCACCGGCGTCGTCTCGGCCGCCCGCACGATCGCCGGGGTGGCCGGACGGCTCCCCCGTCAGCTCGCCCGTATCTCTCCGTCGTCGTGGGAGGCCGGCCGCGCGTACGCGTCGCTCGCCGACCCCGTCCACCGCCGCGCCTTCGTGCACACCGCGCGCAGCGTCATCGACGGCGGCGGCCAGCGGGTACGCGCCACGTCGCGTCTCGACCTGGCCGCGGACCTGCCGCTGCTCATCGCCTGGGGCACGGCCGACACGTTGATCCCGGTCGACCACGGCCGCCGGGCGCACGAGCTGGTGCCGGACAGCGAGCTCGCCCTCTTCGAGGGGGCGGGCCACTTCCCGCACGCCGACCAGTCCGAGGCCTTCGCCGAGCGCCTGCTGCGCTTCCTCGCCGAGCACCCGCCCGTCGCGCTCGACAGCGCCGCGTTCGCCGACCGCATCGCCGGACATGCGTACCTCGACAGCGATCGACAGGACGAACTGAACAGTTCACATTGAACAGTTGAGACTGTCGACCTAGACTGGAGCCCGTGGCGGCGACCGGGGAACTGAGCACGTCGGCGGTGCGGGCGGCGCACGAGGTGCGCGTTGCGGTGGGACGTCTCCGTCGGCGGCTGCGCGAGTCGCGCGACCCCGACGAGCTGACGCCGACGCAGACGTCGCTGCTGAGCCGCCTGGACCGCGAGGGCCCGCGTACGGCGAGCGAGCTCGCGGCCGCCGAGGGGGTGCGCCCGCAGTCGGTGGCGGTGTCGGTGGGCGCGCTCGCCGAGCGCGGCCTCGTGGAGCGCCGGCCCGACCCCGACGACGGGCGCCGGCAGACGATCTCGGTCGCCCCTGCCGGCCGGGCGTTGCTCGGCAGCACCCGCGCCGCGGGCGAGGAGTGGCTGGCCCGCACGCTCCACGAGCAGCTCACCGAGGACGAGCGCGCCACGGTCATCGCCGCCATGGGCCTGCTCGACCGGGTGGTGACCGCCCGCTGATGACGACGAGCCTCCACCAGCTGCGTCCCGGTGCGGACCCGGCCCCCGACCACTTCGACCGCCGGCTCGTCGCGCCGATGGTGCTCGGCGCGATCCTCAACCCGATCAACTCGTCGATGATCGCGGTCGCGCTCGTCCCCATCGGTGCGGCACTCGGGGCGGCGCCGGCGCAGACCGCCTGGCTGGTCTCAGGGCTCTACCTCGCCACGGCGATCGGCCAGCCCGTGGTCGGGCGCCTCGTCGACCTCTACGGCGCACGCCGGCTCTTCCTCGCCGGCGCGGTGCTCATCGGTGTCGGCGGCCTCGTCGGCGCCCTGGCCCCGTCGATCGGGGTGCTCGTGCTCTCCCGGGTCCTGCTCGGGCTGGGGACCTGCGCGGGCTACCCGGCCGCGATGACGCTGATCCGCGGCGAGGCCGACCGCACCGGGCAGGACAGCCCGGCGACCATCCTGACCGTGCTCGCGGTGTCGACCCAGACCGTCGCGGTGATCGGGCCGACGCTCGGCGGGTTCCTCATCGGCGTCGGCGGCTGGCGGGCGACCTTCACGGTCAACGTCCCGCTCGCCCTGGCCTGCCTGGTCCTGGGCGCGCTCTACCTCCCTCGGGGTGCCTCCTCGGGCCGTACACGCCTCGGCGACGCCCTCCGCGCGATCGACCCGCTCGGCATCGTCCTGTTCGTCGCCACCCTCGTCACGCTGTTGCTGTTCCTGACGCACCTGCGCGCCGACCTGTGGCTGCCCGTGCTCAGCGTTGCCGCGGGAGCCGGGCTGACGTGGTGGGAGCTGCGCGCGCCGGCCCCGTTCCTCGACCTGCGCCTGCTCGGCGGCAACCTCCCGCTGCTCGCCACCTACGCCCGGTCGCTGCTCGCGGCGATCACGTCGTACGCCCTGCTCTACGGCTTCACGCAGTGGCTCGAGGAGGGTCGCGGGCTCTCCCCGCAGATCGCGGGGCTCGTGCTGCTGCCGGTGTTCGCCGCCGGGATCGTGGTCTCGTCGATCACCGGGCGGTCGCCGCGGATCCGCGGCAAGCTGCTGGTCGGGGGGCTCGCGCAGGTGGCGCTGGCCGTCGTCCTGCTGTTCGTCGACGCGCAGAGCGCGCTGTGGTTCCTGCTCGCCGTCGCCGTGCTCGCCGGCATCCCGCAGGGCCTCAACAACCTCGCCAACCAGAACGCCGTCTACCACCAGGCCGACCCGGCGCGCCTCGGCTCGTCGGCCGGCCTCATGCGGACGTTCTTCTACCTGGGCGCCATCACGGCGTCGGCGACCAACGGCATCGTCTTCCGCGACGGCGCCGGCACCGCGGGGATGCACGAGCTCGCGCTCGTCATGCTCGCCGCGTCCGTGCTGTTCGCCGTCCTGACGGTCGCCGACCGTTCCCTGCGTCGCGTGGCTGCCTGAGCCGGCTGAGCCGCCCTCAGGCCCGCGCGACCTCGCGCATCCGGATCAGCCGGACGCGCGGCGGCGGGGTCTGCTCCTCCGAGGAGCTGTCCACCGACGTGCGGGCGACGGGGACGTCGACGACACCGTCGCGCCGGGACTCGATCGCCAGGATCATCCGGTGGGCGCGGCCCACGAGGTCGCCCTCGGCGCGGTCGAGCGCCGCGGTGAGCCAGTTGATCGCTCCGCGGTCCCAGCGGCCGGGCTCGGGGGTGTGCGCGGCCGAGCGCTGCGCGAGCGTGACGCCGAGCCGGTAGAGGGCCTCGGGCTCGAGGTCGTCGGGCGCGACCTGGGTGGCCAGCCACAGCGCGACCTGGTCGTCGCCCCGGGCCAGCGCGACGCGCGCGGTGCGGGCGCGCTCCTCCGGGCCGAGGCGGGCCCACAGGTCGCGGGCCAGCTCCTCGGACACGGCCCAGCCCGCCGCGTCGCGGTCGGCGAGGTGGGAGAAGAGACGGTCGGCGGCGAGGTGCACGCGCCCGTCGCGGCGGGTCGCGCGCAGCAGCCGCATCCCGCCGTGGTCGGTCCGGACGAGGTCGCGGGCCACCCGTCGCAGCTCCTCGGGCTCCGGCGCGGGCACACCCAGCGCGGCGAGGTGCACCGGCGCGATCTCGGCGAGCAGCTGCGGCGTCAGCGGGGCCGGGACGTGGAGGCGCTCCCAGTCCACCGCGATGCGCAGCAGGGCGAGCGGCAGGAGCGACGACCACCCGACGGGATCGAGGATCGCGCGCGCCCGCAGCACCGGACGCACCTGCTCCCCCGCCGGCGTCCCGTCCACGGGCATGGTCACCAGCGCCGCGTCGAGCAGCGCGCGGGTGGGGCCGGCGACGAAGGCGTCGAGGGACGTCCGCCGGGCGGTGAGCACCAGCCGGACGTCGGTGGACAGCCGTCCCACGATGCCGGGGACGACCTGGTCGAGCAGTGCGGGCGGCGCGTCGTCGGCGAGCACGACCACCGGCCCGGAGCGCGCGGCCGTCTCCGCGGCCGACGTCAGCGCCCGCGCGAGGTCGACGGTGTGCGGGTCGGCGATCGCCAGGAGCCGGGTGTCCCCGAGCATCCGGCGCAGCCCGCGGTGCACGGCCCGGGACGTCCCGGCGAGCCGGTCGCCGGTGACCACCACGAGCGGGTGGTCCGCGCCGAGGACGTTCTCGAGCCGGTCGTCCGCTGCGCGGGCCACGTACGGCGCCGTCGCCTCGGCGTCGTGCACCCCGACCAGCTCCGGGCGCACGTCCGCCATCCGCACCGCGCCGTCCCCGAACGGTGATCCCGATCGATGCGTACGCCCCCATGTCACACACGGAGTGTCACGTGGATCGTCGCGACACGCCAGAAGGATGTACGTGCCTCACCCGGGGGTGGGTGCTAATGCACCTCCGTTCGGCGCCGACCGAGAGATGTCGGCGACCTCGCGGTAGGGCCCTACTCCTCGTCGGCCTTGAAGTCGTCGGGTGTGGCCTCGGCGAGCGCGCGACGCAGGCGTTCCACCTCGTCCTCGACGTCGGCGGACGTCGCCCCCGCTGCCGGGTCCGCCTCGTCGGGCTCGTCCTCGGTACCCCCGACCGTGGCGACGGCGCTCGCGGGCAGGGCGGCCTCGTCGAGGACCGCCTCGGACACCTCGATCGGGCAGCCCTGGTGCACGGCGAGCGTCACCGCGTCGCTGGCGCGGGCCGACACCGCGCGGGTGCCGCCGTCGGACGTGGTGAGGTCCAGCTCGGCGTGGAACTGCCCCTCGACCAGCTCGGTGAGCCGCACGCGCACGAGCCGGGCGCCGAAGGCCTCGACCGCGTCGAGCAGCAGCCGGTGGGTCAGCGGTCGCGGCAGGGTGGCCGCCACCTCGGCGGCCGCGAGGGCCGTGGCCTCGGGCGCGCCGATCCAGATCGCGAGGTAGCGGCGCGCACCGCCCTGCTCGCGCAGCAGGAGCACGGGGTCCTCGCTGCCCTGTTCCTGGCCCACCCCGGCGATCTCGACCTCTGCCATGTCTCCATCGTGCGCCGAGGAGGCGGTCCCGTCGACCGGTGCCCCGTGCGGGTGGCCCTGCCGACACGGGGTACCTGCCTGGAGTGCACGCCGATCTCTCCCTGACCGTCGACGGGCGGCGCCACGAGCTCACCGTCGACACCCGCACCACCGTGCTCGACGCCCTGCGCGAGCACCTCGACATCACCAGCGCGAAGAAGGGCTGCGACCACGGTCAGTGCGGTGCCTGCACCGTGCTCCTCGACGGCCGCCGGACCCTGTCCTGCCTGTCGCTCGCGGTCGCCCACGACGGCTCCGAGGTCACCACCGCGGACGGGCTCGGCGCCGACGGCGAGCTGCACCCGCTGCAGGAGGCCTTCCTCGCCCACGACGCCTACCAGTGCGGGTACTGCACGCCGGGCCAGATCTGCTCCGCCGTGGGCATGCTCGAGGAGGCCGCCGCCGGCCACCCGAGCGTGGTCACCCCCGATCTCTCCGCCGACCTCACGGCCGGGGTCGACCTCGACCGCACCGAGATCGCCGAGCGCATGAGCGGCAACCTCTGCCGCTGCGGCGCCTACGCGCACATCGTCGACGCGGTCGACGAGGTCGCCCACCGGGAGGTGGCCCGTTGAAGCCCTTCGCCTACGAGCGGCCCGACGACGCCCAGGGCGCCGTGGCCACCGTCTCCGCCGACCCCGGCGCCGCGTTCCTCGCCGGCGGCACCAACCTCGTCGACCACCTGCGCCTCGGCCTCGCCACCCCGAGCACGCTGGTCGACGTCACCGGTCTGACCTCGACGGAGATCACCGACGCTCCCGACGGCGGCCTGTCCATCGGCGCCGGGGTGCGCAACGCCGACCTCGCCGCCGACGAGCGCGTCCGCGCCCGCTACCCGGTGCTCGCGCAGGCCCTGCTGGCCGGCGCGTCCGGTCAGCTGCGCAACATGGCCACCACGGGCGGCAACCTGCTGCAGCGCACCCGGTGCGCCTACTTCCAGGACCTCACGACGCCGTGCAACAAGCGCGAGCCCGGGTCAGGGTGCTCGGCGCTGGAGGGCTGGGCGCGCCACCACGCGGTGCTCGGCGCGACCCACGAACCCGCCGACGTCGCCTGCGTCGCCACCCACCCGTCGGACATGGCCGTCGCCCTGGCCGTGCTCGACGCGCAGGTCCGCGTGCTCGGCGCCGAGGGCGAGCGCACGATCCCGCTCTCCGCGCTGCACCGGCTCCCGGGCGGCGAGCCGTCGCGCGACACCGTCCTCGCCCACGGCGAGCTCATCACCGCCGTCGACCTGCCGCCCTCGCCGATCGCGGCGCGCTCGACGTACGACAAGGTGCGCGACCGTGCGTCGTTCGCGTTCGCCCTGGTGTCGGTGGCGGCGGCGATCGAGGTCGTCGGCGACACGATCACCGACGCCCGCGTCGCCCTCGGCGGCGTCGCCCACAAGCCCTGGCGGGCGACCGCTGCCGAGGAGGCCCTCGTCGGCGCCCCCGCCACCGACGACACCTTCCGCGCCGCAGCCCGCGCCGAGCTCGTCGACGCCCGTCCCGTCGAGAGCCCGCGCGGCGGCACCGCGTTCAAGCTGCCGCTCGTGACCGCCGCCGTCACCGCCGCGCTGCGCGGGCTGACCGGCAGGGAGGAGCACGCGTGACCCTCACCCCGCACGCCATGGGCACGGCCGTGCCGCGTCCCGAGGGCCCGGAGAAGGTCCGCGGGCGCGCCCCGTACGCCTTCGAGCACCCGGCGGCCGAGCCGTTGTACCTCTTCCCGGTGCAGGCGGCGATCGCCCGCGGACGGGTCACGGCGATCGACACGTCCGCCGCGGACGCGCTCGACGGCGTCGTCCTCGTGCTGACCCCGGAGACCGCGCCGCGCCTGTCCGACGCGATCGACCCCGACCACGGCGTCCTGCAGTCGGCGCAGGTGCACCAGCACGGCCAGTACGTCGCCGCCGTGGTGGCCACGACGTCGGAGACGGCGCGCGAGGCCGCCGAGCTGGTGCGCGTGACGTACGCGCAGGAGCCGCACGTCGCCGCGCTCGACGAGGACTCCCCCGAGCTCTACGGCCCCGACACCCTCGTCACCGGCGCGCCCTCCGACGACACCCGCGGCGACCCCGACGCGGCGCTCGCGCAGGCCGCGGTGACGGTGCGCGCGACCTACCGGACGTCGATGGAGCACCACCAGCCGATGGAGCCGCACACGACGGTCGCCGTCTGGGAGGGCGGCCGCCTCGTCGTGCACGAGGCGACCCAGGCCGTGAGCTGGACCCGGCAGACGCTCGCGGGCGCGTTCGGGCTCGCCGAGGACGACGTGGACGTCGTCGCCCCGCACGTCGGCGGCGGGTTCGGGTCCAAGGGCGGCACGCACCCGAACACCGTGCTCACGGCGCTCGTCGCGCGGGCGGTCCCGGGCCGGACGGTGAAGTACGCGCTGACGCGCCAGCAGATGTTCGACCTCGTCGGGTACCGGCCCGCGACGATCCAGCACGTCGCGCTCGGCGCCGACGCCGACGGCCGGCTCACCGCGATCACCCACGACGTCGTCGAGCAGAGCTCCCGCATCCAGGAGTTCGTCGAGCCCACGGCGGCGTTCAGCCGCGGGATGTACGAGGCCGACACGCGGCGCACGAGCCACCGCGTCGCGCCCCTCGACATCGGCGTCCCGACCTACATGCGCGCGCCCGGCGAGGCCCCGGGCAGCTTCGGCGCCGAGTGCGCGATGGACGAGCTCGCCGTCGCCCTGGGCGTCGACCCGATCGAGCTGCGGGTGCGCAACGAGCCCGAGGTCGACCCCGAGGAGGGCCTGCCCTACTCCAGCCGCAACCTCGTGGCCTGCCTGCGCCGGGGCGCCGAGCTGTTCGACTGGTCGCGCCGCGACCCGACGCCGCGGTCACGTCTGGTCGACGGCTGGTGGCACGGCAGCGGGGTGGCCGCGGCGACGTTCCCCGTCGTGCGGTTCCCCGGCTCCGAGGCACGGGTCCGGGCAGCCAGGAACGGGGTAGCTGGGAACGGGTCCGGAGCACCGCGCTACGTCGTCGAGATCGCGGCCTCCGACATCGGGCAGGGCGCGTGGGCGGCACTCACCGCGATCGCCGCCGACGCCCTCGACGTGCCCGTCGAGCGGATCGACCTCGCCATCGGCGACACCGCGTTCGGCTCCGCGTCGCCCGCGGGCGGCTCCAGCGGCACCACGTCCTGGGGCGCCGCGATCACCGAGGCGGCGGAGCGCTTCCGGGACAAGTACGGCGACGACCCGGACGACGGCGACGCGGCCGATGCCACGACCCCGGACAACCCGTGGGCGGGCGAGTACGCGATGCACGCGTACGGCGCGCACTTCGCCGAGGTCGCCGTCCACGCCGACACCGGCGAGATCCGCGTGCCGCGGATGCTCGGCGTCTTCGCCGCGGGACGGATCGTCAACCCGCTCACGGCGCGGTCGCAGTTCCTCGGCGGCATGACGATGGGGCTCTCCGCGGCCCTGCACGAGGAGAGCGTGCTCGACGACCGGTTCGGCCACGTCGTCAACCGCGACCTCGCCGGCTACCACATCGCGACCTGCGCGGACGTCGGCCGGATGGACGTCGAGTGGCTCGACGAGGACGACCCCTACGTCAACCCGATGGGGTCCAAGGGCATCGGGGAGATCGGCATCGTGGGCGCCGCCGCCGCGATCGCGAACGCCGCGCACCACGCCACCGGCGTGCGCGTGCGCTCGCTGCCGATCACCCTCGACGCGTTCCTCTGACCGGCCCACGTGAGCGAAGTTCGCGGCTATAGCCGTGAACTTCGCTCACGGCACCCGGGCGACCGCGGCGTACACCCCGACCGGCTCGCGCTCGTAGGCACGCCGCGTTCGCCCGTTCCTCCTCCGCCACGCCGTGCACCCTGCCCTACCGGGCTGATGATCAGCGGGCAGCGGCGATGCCCGTGGCGAGGCGTGTCACGGCGACGCGGGTCTCGCCGACGGCGGCCACGCACGTCGCGGGGTCGGCCGGGGCGACGCCGGCGGGGCACCCCGCGCGGAGGAAGTGCTCGTGGCCGGTCTCCACCGCGGCGGACGGGTCGGTGATCTCGCGGTCGTCGGGCCGGGCGCCCGCCGCCGCGCTCGCGACGTTGCGGACCTCCTCCTCCCAGCGACCGCAGACCGGCCACTGCCGCAGGAGGTCGCGCGAGGTGTAGCAGGGGTCCTGCTGGACGAGGCCGAGCTTGGTGCGCGCGGCCTCGAGCGAGGTGTTCGGCCGCGCGGCCGGTGACGAGGTGCCCTGCGTGTACTCGCTCGAGCAGCCACCGAGGACCCCGCCGAGGACCAGCAACGCCAGCGCCGTCGTCACCGCGACCCGTGCTGCCCGCCCCGTCGCCGTCACCGCCTCACGGTGTCACGCGCGGCCCGTCCCGGCGCGCCAGGTCGTCACCACCCCGGCCTCCCGTTCCGGACGCGGCAGGAGGCAGGCTCGACGACGTGGGTGCCGGGGTCGTCGTCACGACGAGCAAGTCGCCGTCGGACGCGGTGTGCGCCGAGGCCCGGCGCCTCGCCGACGCCTGGGGCCTGCCCGTCGTCGACCGCCACCGGCGCTCGGTCGCGACCGCGCGCGGGGACGCCGCGACCGCGCTGGTGTGCACCGCGGAGGGCTGGGTCGCCGAGTCCGCGCGCGGACGCCTGACGTTCCACCAGGGCACGGCGGCCAAGCGTCTGCGGGCCCTGCGTCACGGCGACACCGACCCGCTGATCCGCGCCGGCGAGCTCCGCCCCGGCGACCGGGTGCTCGACGCGACGCTCGGCCTCGGCCGCGACGCGCTCGTCGCCGCCTGGGCCGTCGGACCCGACGGCGCGGTACTCGGCGTGGAGGCCGACCTCGTCCTCGCCGTCCTCGCCACCGAGGGGTTCGCCGGCGCCATCCCCCGGCCCGGCTCGGCCCCGGTGCAGGTCCGCCACGGCGACTCCCGGCAGGTGCTCGCGGACCTCGCCGCGCGCGGCGAGCACGTCGACGTCGTCCTGCTCGACCCGATGTTCACCGACCCGCGCGCCTCCGACCACGGCTTCGCCCTCGCCCGCGACCACACCGTCGGCACCCCGCTGACCCCGGAGTGGGTCGCGCTGGCGCGCGCCGTCGCGCGGCGGTGGGTGGTCGTCACCGCGGAGCGGAAGCGGCCGTGGTTCCCCGACGCCGGCCTCGTCCGCCTCGAGGGGACGCGGTCGGGCCGCTGGTTCCGGGCGGAACCGTGTCCTCAGGACACGGTCTCCGTCGGGAAGTCCGTGTGACGCCCCAGCTCCTCGACGGCGTCGAGCTCGGCGAGGCGGGCGTTCAGGGTGGCGCGGATGGAGTCGAACGCCGACGGGCCGAGCGGCAGGCGCAGGGGCGGGTCGTCGAGCTCGGTGACGTCGAGGACGGCCCGGGCGGCGCGCTCGGGGTCGCCGGGCTGGGTGCCGTGGAGCGCGGCGAACCGGGCGCGCGACTCGTCGAGGATCGCGGCGTACGCCTCCATCGGCTCCGCGCGTGCCGGTGATCGGCCCGCGAAGTCGGTGCGGAACGGGCCCGGCTCGATCATCGTGACCTTGATGCCCAGCGGCGCGACCTCCACCGCGAGCCCCTCGGACGCCCCCTCGAGCGCGAACTTCGAGCCCGAGTACGCCGACCCCCCGAGCGCCGAGCGCACCCCCGCGAGCGACGACATCTGGATCACGTGACCCGACCCCTGCGCGCGCATGACCGGCAGCACCGCGCGCGTGACGGCGAGCGCGCCGAACACGTTGACCTCGAACTGGTCACGGATCTGCTGCTCGGTGAACTCCTCGAATGCCCCGCGGCTGCCGTAGCCCGCGTTGTTGACGACGACGTCGATGCGCCCGAACGCGGCCACCGCCAGGTCGACCGCCGCCCGCACGGCCGCGGGGTCGGTGACGTCGAGGGGGGCGGTGCGCACCCGCTCCGGGTCGAGCGCGGCGAGGTCGTCGACGTCCTCGACCCGCCGGGCGGTGGCGACCACGCGGTGACCCCGCGCCAGCGCCTCCCGGGCGATCGCGCGCCCGAACCCGCTGCTCGTGCCGGTGATCAGCCAGACCTGCGCCGACGACATCGCCGTTCCCTCCCGATGCTCGGTGACGCCACGAATCCAGGCCGCATCCGGCCGCTCAGCTCCGGCGCGTGGGCGCGGCCGGGGACGTCCAGGGCGGCGCACCCCGGTACGGGGCCGGCGCGCCCTGGGGGTCGGTCGACGGCCGCGGCGCCCGCGGTGCGGCGAACGGCGCGGGACGCTCGCGACGCCGCGAGGGCCACGCGATCACGACCGCCATCGCGAGCATGACGACGGACAGCAGGTCGGCCGTGGTGACGCCGTGCCGCCGGCTCAGCTCGAGCAGCACCTCGCCCTCGACGGGCTTGTTGATCAGCACCCAGATCACCGCGGCGACCACGAGCAGGGCCGCCAGCATGAGACGCCGCGCCGAGAACACCATGCACAGAAGACGTCCGCGGGTCATACATCGTTCCCCCGGCGGTCACCGATGTGACCCATCAGTGCTCCAGCACCACCCGGAGGACGAGGACGAAGAACCCCAGCAGGCCCGCGGCGAACGCCCCGACGAGGGCCCCGGGCAGGCCCCGCCGCGCCCGCCACCCGCCCACGCCGCCGAGCACGACGAGGTACGCCAGCCCCAGCCAGCAGACGAGGTCGACGGCGTCCTCGGGGTCGTAGAGCCCGCTCGCCGCCCCGACCACGACGACGAGCAGCGGGACGACGGCGAGCACCAGGTACTGCGCCGCGTGCCCCGTGAGGTGCCGCAGCTCCGCGCGCGTCGGCGGCGCCGACTGCCGGGCGACACGGGCGAGCACCGACGCGAACAGGTGCGCGGCGAACGTCGCCAGCAGCGGGCCCAGGATCACCTGCGCGGCCTCGGCGAAGTCCTCGATGCCGTCGTCGAGCGCGACGACCAGCACGGTCATCAGCACGACCGTCCCGTAGACGCCGGGCTCGACGTCCAGGCGCAACGGGCCCCAGCGCACGAGGTGGGTGTCGACGGCCTCGGTCCCGGTCACGCGCGGCAGTCTCCCCGCTGGCGCCCGGCCGGGCGCCGGGGTGCGCCCGACCGGGTGAGCGGATCAGTCGTCCTCCTCCTGCTCGGGCTGGCCGGGCACCTGCTGGCCCGGCACCTGCTGGCTGGGCGCGTCGTCCTCGGGCTCCTCGGTCTCGGTGCAGGCGGACGCACCGCCGACGACCGCGAACGCGAGCAGGACGGCGGCGGCGCCGCGACGGACGGACATTCCAGGCATACCGCGCACCCTAGGCGCGGCGCACCGGGCGCGGCGTGAAGCCCGGGCTAGCTCGCCGTCGCGCACTGGCCCCGGTCGACGAGCGTCGGGCCGTCGCCGGTGGGGCGGATGTCGACGTCGAAGATGCCGGTGGGCAGGTACAGCGAGCAGCAGGCGTTGGGGATGTCGACGATGCCGCTGATGCGCCCCTCGATCGGTGCCGCGCACAGGATCAGGTAGGCCTGCTCGCCGGTGTAGCCGAACTGCTTGAGGTACTCGACGGCGTTCAGGCAGGCGCGCTTGTAGGCGACCGTCGCGTTCATGTAGTGCTGGTCGCCGGCCTCGTCCACCGAGATGCCGATGAACGAGACGAACTCGGTGTAGCGCGGCTCGTGGCGTCCGGGCTGGAAGATCGGCGTGTCGGTCTTGTACTTGTTCACCCCGTCCTTGATGAGGTCGACGTGCACGTCGACGTAGCCGCCCATCTCCATGGCCCCGCAGAAGCTGATCTCGCCGTCGCCCTGGGCGAAGTGCAGGTCCCCGATGGAGAACTTCGCGCCCGGCACGTACACGGGGTAGAAGACGCGGGAGCCGATCGACAGGTTCTTGATGTCGACGTTGCCGCCGTGCTCGCGCGGGGGCACGGTGCGCGCGGCCTCGCGGGCCGCGCTCTCCGCGTCCGACGAGCCCATGGTCCCGAGCAGCGCGTGGTTCGGCAGCGGCGGCAGCGCCAGCGGCGGCACCCGGTCCGGGTTCGTGTCGATGAGCGCCTGCTCGCGGCGGTTCCACCGGGCGAGCAGGTCGGCGTCCGGCGCGCACCCCGCGAGCCCGGCGTGGACGTTGGACGCGATCCGGACCCCGGGCAGGTGACGCGAGGTGGCGTACATGCCCTGGAAGTCCCAGATGACCTTGCCGGCCCGCGGGAAGTGGTCGGTGAGGAAGCCGCCGCCGTTGTTGATGTCGAAGATCCCGGTGTAGCCCCAGCCCTCGCCGGGCTCGTCGCCCACGGACGCCGCGCCGGCGCGCGCGGGCCCGAGGTCGAGGTAGTCGACGACGAGCAGGTCGCCCGGCTCGGCGCCCTCCACGTGGATCGGGCCGGAGAGCATGTGGTTGTGGTCGAGGACCATGTCGCGGATGTCGTTGGCCGAGTCGTCGTTGCGGACCTGACCGTCGGTCCAGTCCTTGCACTCGATCCGGAACACGTCCCCGGGCCGCACCGAGGAGGCGGCGGGGATGTCCGGGTGCCACCGGTTGTGCCCCGGGACCTCCTGGTCGCGCATCGACTTGGACTGGTCCACACGGAACACGGTCTCGGGCATGAGCACTCCGATCATCACCAAGCGAGAAGTTCCCACATGAGAGTACTTCCGCCCGGCGACGTCAAGGGGCGACGGCGGGGAGGGCCGTGAGCACGTCGAAGTCGACGCCGTTCGCGACGGCGAGGTGCACGGGCTGGCGGGCCTGCCGCCCGCGGAACTCGACGGTGCCGCGCGGCCCCTCGTAGGCCGTCCCGTCGACGGCGGCGTCCCAGGCCTCGAGGCGGTCGGTGGCCGCGCGGTGCGCGATCGCCGCGAGGGTGTGCAGCCCCTCGTAGCAGCTCTCGGCGGCGCTCGACAGCGCCGGCGCCTCGGGACCGTGCTTGCGCAGGTAGCCGCCGAGCAGGTCGAGCGCGCCGGCCGTCGCCATGGAGCGGAAGTAGGACGAGGCGACGAAGAGGTTCCCCGTCGCGTCCGCGCCGCTCGCCAGGAGCATGTTCTCCTCCATCAGCGGGCTGAAGCGCACGAGGCGGTCGTCGAGCCCGCGGCGCGCGAACTCGCGGTTGACGTCCACGGCGTCCTGCCCGACGAGCAGCATCAGGACACCGTCGCACGGTGCGCGCTCCACGCGGTCCACGAGCCGCTCGACGTCCATGGCGCCCAGCGCGACGAAGGCCTCGCCGACGATGTCGAGGTCCAGCTCGTGGGCGAAGCCGCGGACGGCGCGGGCCGAGAGGTGCGGCCAGACGTAGTCGTCGCCGACGACGAACCACCGCCGGGCGCCGAGCTCGTCGCGCATCCAGCGCAGCGCGGGTGCGATCTGCACGTCCGGGGTCTCGCCGCTGCAGAAGACCCCGCGCCGCGACTCCCCGCCCTCGTAGAGCGAGGGGTAGGCGTACGGCACCCGCCCCGCCAGCACGGGCACGAGGGCCTCGCGCACCGACGAGATGTGCCAGCCGCTGACCGCCGCGACGGCGCCGGCGTCGACGCGTCGCCGGACGTCGGCGGCCACCTGGTCCGGCCGGTCGCCGCCGTCCACGATCTCCGCGACCACCTCGCGGCCGAGGATGCCGCCGTGCGCGTTCACCTCGTCGACCGCGAGCTCGATGACCGCCTCGCAGGAGGGGGCGAACAGGCCCGCCGGACCCCGCAACGGGACGACCATCGCGACGCGCCACTCGTCGTGCGGCATCAGGCCCCCGGAGGTGGAGGGACGGCAGGACCGGCCAGAGCCCTTATGGTCACACCATCCGGGAATTTCTCAACAGCCCGCGATGACGCGGCGGAGGTGGGCCGGATGGCGCAGGAGGACGACTCGCTGACCGTGGCGCTCGTCCACGCCCTCGACGAGGTCACGCGCCGCGTCGAGGAGATCACCACCGGCGAGGGGCTCTCCCTCGACCAGTGGCTCGTGCTGCACCGCGTCGTCGTGGCGGGCGACCAGGCCATGCGCGACCTCGTGGCCGGGACGCGCCTCAACGACTCGACGCTCACCCGCGTCGTCGACCGGCTGGCGGCCCTGGGCCTGGTCTTCCGCGCGGCCGACCCGACCGACCGCCGGCGCGTGCGCGTCGCGATCAGCGCCCGCGGGCGGACGGTGCACGAGCGCCTCGCCCCGGCCGTCGAGGTCGCCGAACGCCGCCTGCTCGATGACCCGCAGGCGACCGCCCTGCTCGGCGTCGTGGCGCGCCTGTCGGGCGACCGGACGGGCGCCTGATCACCCGTCTCCAGGCGTCGAGTTCACGTCAGGTCGATGCCCGGCGCGAGCAGGAGCGACAAGGGCGAGGAGAAGTCGGTGATTACGCAGCCGTTCGACAGGATCACAACGAGTCCGCTGGTCAGACAATGGGCCGTTCCAGCGACACCCTTTCGAGGTCGCGCATTTTTTCGCTCATGACCCCGAATGGGTGTCCCGTTAGGCCATGCGGACGCTAACAACGGGTGACTTTCGGTTCATTCGATACTGCCGATGCGCATATCGAGTGCATCTGATCTCGTTTTTGATCACGCAGCGCTGCTAGCGTTCGGGCCCTTGGAGCCACGCTCGGAGTACTGGCTCGGCGATCGGGCCGTGTCTTCCAGAGCGTCGGGGGGGTTTGTGGTCACTGGCCCGGGCGGGAGTCACTCGGCCCGTCATCGCCGTTCGGGGGGAGAAGCGATGCAGAGACGCGTTGAGAGGTGGTGGGGCACCGCCGAGGACGCCACGGGCGGACCGACCCCGGCGGTCCTTCTCGGAGGCCCCCGGCTCCGGTCGCCTCGAGGTCTGGTCCTCGGCGCGGGCGCCGTGACCCTCCTGCTGGCGGGCTGGGTCCTGGAACGCGGGCTGCCTTCGGCCGGGGCGACCCTGGTGTTCGCCGTGCTCGCGGCGTGCTCCGGCGGCGCCGCCACGATGCTCGCGGTGTTCGCCGCGCGCCTCACCGCGGATCCCCACGTCGGATGGGTCAGCCTGGCCCTGGGGGCCTACGGGCTGCTCGCCGTCCCGACGTTCATCGTCGCGGCCCTGAATCCCACTCCGGCCGCCGCCGCGGCACGGGTGCTCGCCGACGGCGTCGTGGCGGGGCTGCTCGTGACCGCGGCCGTCACCGCCCCTCCTCCACTGACCCGCCCGCGGGTCCGCTTCGTGCTGGTCGGTAGCGCTCTGATGGTCCTCGGGGGCACCGCGGTGGCCGCGGCCCTTCCCTCCTTCGTCGCCTCGGTGGCCGGGTTCGTACCGGTGCCGTTGGGGTTCGGGCTGGTGTGGACCGGAGCCGGCGCCGCGATCGCGAACCGAGGAGCGCATCGGCAGGACCGGGGGCTCGCGGTTACCGGTATCGGCCTGGCCCTGCTCGGGGCGGCGCGCGTCGTGAACGCGGCGGCGTTCGACTGGCCGGTGGTCGACGTCGCCGCGGCCTCGACCGGTCTCCGGCTGGCGGCGATCGCACTCGTGCTGTACGGGGCCTTCCGTCTGGCGCGGCAGGCGCTCGGCTCGCTGGAGGACCAGCACGACTCGCTGGAGGAGGAACTCCGACTGGCGGAGACTCGGCTGGCCCGGGCCGCCGAGCGCGATCACGAGCTGCGCAACGGCTTGGCCGGCCTCGCCGGAGCGACGACCTTGCTCGGCGGCGGCTGCCCGGACCCCGTTCAGCTGAGCACGGTCGTGGCCTCGGAACTCGATCGGCTCGACGAGTTGCTGCAGACACCGGTCGGCCGCGAGGCCGAGGCCCTGACGAGCTCCTTCGCCGTGGCGCCGGTCCTCCACGGATTGATCACGCTTCGTTGCTCGGCCGGGATGGTCGTCGACCACGAGCTACAACTCGGACTACAGGCCCTCGGCTCGTCCGCGAGGCTCGCGCAGGTCCTCATCAACCTCTTCGAGAACGCGAACCGGCACGCGCCGGGGAGCCCGGTGCGGGTCACGGCGGAACGGCGGGAGGACCGCATCGTCATCCAGGTCCGCGATCGGGGACCTGGTCTCTGCCACGGGGCCGAGGACGCCGTGTTCGAGCCCGGTGTGCGCGACGGGGCGCGCGGAGGACTCGGGCTCGGTCTCTACGTCTGTCGTCAGCTGCTCGCTGCCGAGAACGGCACCATCACCGTGCTCCCGGCAGACCCGGACGCGCCGGGGTGCGTCGTCGTCGTCGAACTCCCGGCGGCACCGGATGCGTCGCCGCCTGCCCTCGACCCACCCCTTCTCCAGAACGTGTCGTGATGCATCAACTCGTCGAGGACGACCCCGCATCGAACCAGCCGTACCCCGTGCGGATCATCGACGATCACGAGCTGTTCAGCACCACCCTCACCATGGCGCTGCGCAACGAAGGCTTCGACGCGCGGACGCTCCCGGTCGACGACGTCGCCGACTTCGTGAGCCGGCCCGCCACCGCCCGGGCCGGGCTCGTCGTGTTGGACCTCGACCTCAATCGGGACGCCGACGGGCGTTACGTCCACGGTGCCGACCTGGTGGGAGGTCTGAGGGCGGCGCGATGGAAGGTCCTGGTGGTCAGCGGCAGTGCGGACGAGCCCGGGACCGCCTCCGCGATCGCCGCCGGCGCGATCGGCGCGCTCCCCAAGTCGCGCTCGTTCGCCGAGCTCCTCGGCACGGTGATCACGGCCGCGGGTGGGACGCCGGTGATGTCCGCGGCTGACCACCATCAGTGGCTCGAACGCCACCGTCACTATCAGGAGCAGGAGCGTGAGCTCTCCCGACGCCTGGCGCGGCTCAGTCACCGAGAGCGGGACGTGCTCGAGCTGCTCGCCGCAGGAATGCGTGCCGCGGCGATCGCCGAGCACTTCGTGGTGAGCATGCCGACGGTCCGCACCCAGATCCGGTCGCTCCTGACGAAGCTGGAGGTGAGCTCGCAGCTGGAAGCTGTTGCTCTGGTGCGCCAGCTGCCCGAACCTCCGGAGCGCTCGAAACGAGGCTCTTGAGCTGCCGGGCTCGTCGGCGACGAGGCCCGGCCGCTCTCATCAGCCTTGACGATGCGCGCGCACTTTCGACCGCGCGAATCTACGTGGCAAACGAGCACGTTGTTCGGTGCTCGTGTGGTGCTGCCAGATGACGAAAGCGGGGCGTCGCGTGTCGTTGCTCAAACTGCCGGCCGCGATCCGCCCGCCGGCCGGGCGCTCTACGACGGCGAGTTGCCGGCCCGCCCACTCCGCGCTGGCCTCCGATGGCCCTCGACGCCGGCGGTGCTGATGCCGACAGCACCCACGGTCTCCATCTGCGTGCCCGCGTACAACGGCGCCCGCACCCTCGACGCGACGCTTCGCTCCATCCTCGACAATGATCTGGATTTCGAACTGGTCGTTCTCGACAACGCCAGCGACGATGGCACCGGCGCCATCGCACGCGCGTTCGGCGACGACAGGATACGAGTCTTTCGCAACGACGCAGTGCTGCCGATCGGGCCGAACTGGAACAGGGTCGTGGAGCTGTCGACCGGGCAACTGGTCAAGATCGTTTGTGCTGACGACGTGCTGATGTCCGGATCGATCGCCGCGCAGCGCGACATCATGAGGGATCCGGCGGTCGCTCTCGTCTCGTCACGGTTCGACGTCATCGCCGAGGGCGGTGCGGTGAAGGAGACCGGACTGGGGCTCCCAGGGCTGATCGGACTGCACCCGCCGCGGGCGCTCGCGCGAACCGTCGTCCGACGTGGCCCCGCCGATTTCGGACCCACAGCAGCCTCGATGTTCCGTCGAGAACACTTCGACCGTGTGGGCGGGCTCCGCGGCGACCTCGTGTTCCCCATGGACGTCGACCTGTTCGCTCGGGTCGCGACGTTCGGCAGCTTCTTCGGCATGCCGGAGCGCACCGCGGCGTGGCGTGACTCGAGGTTCAATCTGTGCAGTCAGACCTCGAGTCTCAGCAAGCTGACGGACATGTTCCACTTTCATCACCGCATCGCACGGGAACACCCGGACCTCGTGTCTCGGGTCGACGTCCTCGCGGGTGACCTGCGCCTGGTCCGGGCCGGCCTCGGGCGGTTGTGGGTGCGGTCCCGCGCCCTCGTGGACCCTCGGCCTGACCCGACGTCCCATTCGTCTGGTCTCGCCCGCGAAGTGGCACTCTGAGAAGAAGGACATGAACGAACGACCGACCTCGGTTTCCCCGCCCGCCGGGCGCCCACTGCGCGTTCTCGTCGAGAACGGTGAGTACTGGCTCAACAACAAGGGCGACCTCGCGATGCTGGACGTCATGGTGCGTCGCATCGCCGAGTGGTGGCCCCACGCTCGGATCGGGGTCCTCACCTCCGCGCCGGCACTGTTGACGGCGTACGAGCCCACGGTCGAGCCCATCTTCTCTCAGCGGGGCGGCGATTGGCCGCGGCGGCGTCGCCGAACGAGCGTGACAGGACGATGGGGCCCAGCGGCGACCGGTCCGCTGCTCAACGGTGTGGATGCCGCGCGGGCGCTGCCGCGCAGGATCGCGATGCGGCTACGCCGCGAGCACCCGAGTGGTGACCGCGCGAGCGAGGCATCAGGCGTGGACCGGCGAAGCCTCAGTCGCGAGGGCGGGCGCTTGCCGAACGCGCTGGGTGACACCGACCTGGTGATCGCGATCGGGGGCGGCTACCTGACCGACGTCGACCGTGCCCAGACCGAGCGCACGCTCGACCTGCTCGAGTACGCGACCGAGCACCGGATCCCCACCGCGATGGTCGGGCACGGGATCGGGCCGTTGCGTGACGAGGAACTGCTGCGCCACGCCGAGCGGGTCTTGCCGAGAGTCGACCTGATCGCCCTGCGGGAAGGCGTGCGTGGACCTGAGCTGCTGCGCTCCCTCGGTGTTCCGGCCGACCGCGTGGTCGTCACCGGGGACGACGCGATCGAGCTCGCCTACTCGACCAGGAACGAACGCCGAGGGACCGCCATCGGCGCGTGCCTTCGGGTGGCCGAGTACTCGCCGGTGAGCGACACGACCCGAACGGCCATCGGCCGGGTCCTGCGCGACACCGCTGCTGAGCGCACCGCCGACCTGATCCCCCTGATCGTGTCCGAGCACGCGGCAGAGGACCGTCGCTCGACGTTGCCGTTGATCGATGACTCGCCCGCGGCGGCTCCGCCGCTGGGGAGGTTCGCGAGCCCGTGGGCTCTGGCTCGTCAGGTCGGCCGGTGCCGCATCGTGGTCAGCGGCGCATACCACGTCGCGGTGTTCGCCCTGGCACAAGGCATTCCGGTGGTGGGTCTGTCCAGCTCGCAGTACTACGACGACAAGTTCGAGGGGCTGGCGGCCATGTCCGGCACTGGCCTGGAGCTGGTCAGGTTGGACGGTGACGACGTCGAGGACCGCTTGCGGGGCTCGATCTCCCGGCTGTGGGAGCAGGCTCCCGATCTGCGGGCCACGTTGCTCGAGGCCGCGGCGTACCAGATCGACGCGAGCAGGGCGGCCTTCGAACAGGCCGCCACGATCATCGACGCTCGGCTCGACTCGGGGTCGGAGACGACGTCCGGACGGTCCCCCACACCTCCGAGGTGATCGCCCACAGACCACACTGACTGTCGACGCCGCGTCCCTTCGCCTCCGCGTTCACGCCGGTGGTCGTCCTCCTCCCAGCGGGGTGGTCTCCACGCGTCCCTCGGTCGAGACCGACAGCCGCCAGTACTGGCCCGCCGGGTCTTTGAGGATCACGCCACCGTCTGCCCGGTCGGAGAGCCAGGCGCCGCTCGGGAGGATCGCGGACAGCGGGGAGCCGTCGGGTGCCTGGGCCTGCAGCAGATCGGTTCCGGGCGACCACGCCCTGGTGACGAGGGGCGCGACGAAAGCGCCCCCGGAACGGATCCCTCGGCCGGTCACGTTCCACCCCGCCGGGAACGACCGTGGATCGAGGTCGTAGGCCGCCATGGAGATCAGATTCATGGCGGTGCCTTCCGGGCACCCGCCGGGATCGATCCGCAGCTCGGCCGGGGGCTGGGCCAGGTCCCGGCCGAACTGGACGTCGGCGAGGTAGGGCTGGCGACAGTAGATCAGGTCGACGCACACGCTGCGGGCGGCCACCTTGCAGTTGACCATGCCGAACTGCGCGGGGCCGCCGCGACCGAGGTCGCCGATCGAGACCGCGATGTCCGCGCCCTCGAACCAGACGTTCGTGAGCCACCAGTTGTTGGCGGCACCATCGACACGGATGTGCTGGTCGGTCGTCTTCGGGTCGACGTCGGAGACGAACTCCACGTTCGTCAGCGCGAGCCCGGCGTTGTGATCGTTGCCGGTACCGAGAACCCCTACATAGTTGTTGGTGAGTTTCGAGGAGGTGAGGTAGTTCTGGATGCAGGAGGTGACGATACCGATGCCGAAGTTGTTGATGTCGCAGTTGACGAAGGCGGTGCCACCGGTGTTCTCGTCGAGGATGACGCCACGTTGTTGCGAGAACTGTGGGTAGTTGTCGCTGAGGTGACCTCCGCGCAGCACGACCGAGTCGAACGAGCAGCGGAACGAACCTGACAGCGACACCGCCGAGGCAGTCGGACGGACCACGTAGACGCCGAGGCGGGTGAAGCTCACTCGTTGCTTGCCACGCAGGGCGATCAGCGTCCCGTCACCGGTGTGGACGATGGTGCTGACGTCGCCGCCGTCGCCCACGACCGTCGAGAAGTCGGGTAGCTCGGGCCACGCCGTGACGCGGTACTCCCCGACGGGGAGGTACAGGACGACAGGTCCGCCGCCGGCGGCCGCCGCTCGCCCGATTGCCTCGGTGTCGTCGGCGGTGCCGTCGCCGACGGCGCCGAAGTCCCGGACGTTACGAGCCGAACGGGCATCCACTGCCTGTCGCGCTGCGGTGTTCTCGACCCGGGTCTGGGGTGGCGTCGGCGAGCACGCAGCAAGTGGCAGTGCGGCAGCACCGAATGAGGCGGCCACCATCGCACGCCGGCTCAGACCTTCGTAAGACATCAGTTCGAGGACGTCGAGGAGACGGGGACGGGGCTCCGCGGCGAGCTCGACGCAGGAGCCGGGGACTGCTGGTCGGAGGGCTGCTGGTCGGAGGGCTGCTGGTCGGAGGGCTGCTGGTCGGAGGGCTGCTGGTCGGAGGGCTGCTGGTCGGAGGGCTGCTGGTCGGAGGGCTGCTGGTCGACTTGCTGCTGGTCGACTTGCTGCCCTGGTCGCCTGTCGCTCCACGCGCCCACGCGCCGCAGGAGCGCCGGGAGCGACTCCCCGCCCAGCGGGATGGCCTGTCGCGAGGGTGCGCTGACCGCGACCGCGCCGATCAGCGCCGAGCCGGGCCCGTCGAGGCTCGCCGCCGCCTCACGCACCTGCTCCCCCGTGGTCGAGCCCAGTTCGACCACGGCCAGAACGCCGTCGCAGCGCCCGGAGACGGTGAGAGCGGCGGGTTCGACCGCCGCCGGCGCGGTGGCGACGACGACATGGTCGAACCTCGTCCGCAAGCTGGTGAGGAGTTCAGCGAAACGCTCCGAGTCGAGCAGGTCGCCTGTCCGCTCGTCGACAGCGCCGAGCGGCACCACACCGACCCCGTCGACCGACGTCCGCACCAGCTCCTCCAGGGACAGTTCCGGTGTCCGCAGCCAGTCCGCCAAGCCAGGAGCCGAAGTCATCTCCAAGTGGGCGGAGATCCCGTCTCCGGAGGTGTCGGCGTCGACCAGCGCCACCTGACGGCCCGAGGCGACCAGGGCCCCGGAGAGTCGGACGGCGACGCTCGGGGTCGACTGCCCGGAGAAGCTGGTGACCAGCAAGGTTCGCGGGACGAGTCCACCGCCTGCGGACGTCAGCCGCGCGCGCAGGAGCGCCACTGCCTTCGTGGCCATCGGCTCGACGCTGGGGATGGACGCGAGAACGGGTACCGGCAGGAGCTCGGCGAGTCGCTCCGAGGTGCGCACCCGGCCGTCGAGACGATCCCGGACGAAGGCCGCGAGGCAGCCCAGCGCCAGACCTCCGAGCAGGCCGATCAGGAGCAACCGCGTGGTGTGCGGAGCAGTGGGTTGCGTGGGGGTACGAGCCGGCGCGACCACGGTGGCCTGAGCGGCCGGCGCGGCCCCTCTGACCGTCGTCTCCATCTCGCCGACGAGCCTCCGGAACTGTGCTGCCACGCCGTCGGCCAGCATCTGCGCGCGGTCGGGGGTGGCATCCGTGACGGAGATGTCCAGGAGTGTGGTGGCCGGCGGGAAGTCGACTGAGATCTTCCCCTCGAGCTCACCAGGTGACATGCGCAGCCCGAGATCGCGGATCACCGCCTCCGCCACGGTGGCACCGCCCGCGACCTGGGCATACGAGGGGATGCGCTGTTCCGCAGCCATTCCGCCTTCGTAGGCATCGCTCACCGACGTCCCGGTCGCCATCGACACATACAGGCGGGTCGTCGCCGTGTACTGAGTCGGGATGGTCGCGGCGTAGGCCGCCGAGGCAGTCAGACACACCAACGTCGTCGCCGCGACGATCAGCCATCGCCGGCGGAGGACGAGGAGAAATTTGGTCAGGGGCATCGCTAAGCCTTTCGCTCGGGTTCCGGCCCACGCGCCGATGTCCTGGCGTCGGGGAATGGCGCCCAGTGGATCCACCGGTCGCCTTCGAAACTCGCGGACCACCAGGTCCACCATCCAGACGACGACGACGAGCTGGAGGACCTTGCCGAGGAGCTCCATGCTCCCCAGGATTCCGCGCTCGAACAACACGGGTGAGGCGGTGATGGCCAGCCCGAGCACGATGAGCACGATGCTCCGTGCCTGCAGCGCCCGCACCGCGAACAGCAGCAGCCCGAACGTGAACAGCACACCCACGACCACACCGACATATCCACCGAGAACGTAGCCTTCGTTGATGTTGCCCTCGGCGAGTGAGACGGAGATCCTGCTCATGTCCACCGACGCCCCACTCACCTCCTCGGCCCAGCTGACCCCGGCCTGGAACTTCTCACTGCCGAGCAGTTGGGCGGGCACCAAGCTCTTCAGCCCGTGCAGGAGAACCTCCCCGGGCGAGAGCCACTCTCGCCCACCGAGGTAATAGCCGTCGGTCGCGGCCGCCAGCAGATCGAACCGACGCAGGATGGGCAGGAAGGGCTGGATCGCCGCGGGGTACGCCGAATCGGCGACCGTCGAGGCGTACGTCGTCGCAGCGGACTGCTTGAGTCCCTGGAGCCAGCCGAATGCGCCGAAACCGACGGCTGCGAGGGCGAGGACGATGGCCAGCCGCCGGCGATTCCACCCGGCGAGCCCGAAGCGCACCGCGACCGCCAGGGTGGCACTGATGATCGGGGTCTTCGATTCTGCCGCGGCGGTCCAGAGGAGTTCGACGCAGATCAATCCTCCGACCGCCAGGATCGCCTGCCTCCGATCGGCCGGGCGGAAGAAGATGATCAGTCCGACAGCTCCCAGGGCCGCGAGCGCCGCGACGAGGCTGAGGACGGGGCTCTGACTGCGGAGCTGACCTGCCGAGCCTGCGGAGCCGCTCAGGTAGGCCGCAGCTCGGCCCAGCAATCCGATGAGGTACACGGCCGTCAATGTCGCGACGAGATCAGAGTTGGTGCTGCGTACCACCGGAGCGCTTCTGCGGCTGCGACTCCACACTGCATACCCGAGTACGAGAACGGCGTTCAGCCACAGACCGAGCACGACGGGCTGCAATACCTCGGCTATTCCGCGATCGTAGCCGATGCTGGCCAGACGAGGGTCGGCCATGGGGTCCGCGAATCGGGGCCTGGGCTGCGCCCACAGCAGGACCAGGGGTCGCGCGAGGTACGAGAGGCTCCAGAACACCACCTGGGTGATGAAGAAGACGGGCGCGACACCACGGGCACGCAGCGCGGCCAGAGTCGTCGTGATCAGCGCCGCCGCGATCAGCGCCAAGGTGATCCCGGGAGCCCCGAGCATGTTTCCCTCCCTTCTCCGGATCGGCCTCCTCAGTCGGTTCCTAGGACAGTGCGGCGACGATTTCTCGAGCACGGTCCACGTATCGGTGGCGACCGCTCGTGATGCGTCCTCGCCCCGCTTCGGCGACCTTCTGGACCAGGTCTGGATGGTCGTCACACCAACGCAGGAGCTCGTACAGTTCGTCCTCGCCGGAGAACAGAAGACATTCCGTGCCGTCGTCGAGCAGGGCCGCGTGCTCGTCCGTCCGCTCGCCGACGAAGAGCCCGCCTGCGGCCGGTACCTCGAACGTCCGGCAGGTGTGTGTGTCCCGGTTGTCGGAGTTGAGGAGCACGAGATTCGCTGTCACCGACGCCACGGCGGACGAGAACGCCTCGCCGTAGGCCGCACCGGCCACCGTCGCTCGGGTCGTCCGGAGCTCCGGGATGCGCCGCCATCCCGGACCACGCACCAGCACTCTGTCGCCGTACTCGTGGCCCAGGGCAACGATCGTGGCGCGCCGATCGGCCCGGCAGGCCCCGATGAAGCCGACCAGGTATCCCGTCGTGTCCCTGCGGGCACGCGGATGGTGCCACGCCGGATCGTAGGCGCTGAGGACGAACTTCACCGCGCGCGCGCCCCGAGCGAGGAGTTCCGCCACATTGTGCTGCTTGGTCGTCACGACGAGGTCCCATTCGCGCTCGAACTCGAGATATCCGGGCGAGGTGTTGTACGGATTCGACGCGTCGTCGGGGCTGTAGTGCACGTGCAGCGTCGCCGGCGTAGCGAGGAGTCGCGACTGGTCGAGGTGAACGGTCTTGAACCCGAAGAGCAGGTCCGGACGGAACTCGGTCGCGAGGCGCTCGATCCGACGATGGATCTGCTCGACGTTCCACGGGGCGCGGCGCCCGGCGATCTTGGAATAGATCCACGAGTGCGACAGCCGCGCCGGGAGTGACACCGCCGTGGTGTCGACGACGACGACGTCGTGGCCCGCGCGACGGAAACCGTCGGCCAGTGACGTGGCGTTGCTGCCGATCCAGTCGTCACCCAGGAACAGAATCCTCATGGCACGACGACCTCCCCGTCAGCGACGACTCTGTCCGTCTCACCGTGACGCGCGTTCCGATCGCGCACATTCAGGAATCGCATCCGGATGATGAACCAGAGCGCGGTCGCGACTTCCGAGCACAGCGTTCCGTAAGCGAGTGCCCACACCGAGTGGGTGCGTACCGCGACGTAGAACCACGCAGCCGCCACGCACGTGCCGACGACCGCCCCGATCAGTACTCCGGTGGTGTCCTGGCGCACCGACAGCACCGCCGTCGTGGCGAACGACGTCAATGCCGCAGCGGGGAGGATGAACGCCTCCAGACGCAGCAGTGGGATGGCGTCTTCGAAGCCGTCACCGAAGATCAAGCGGATGAGGGTCGGCGCGCTCACCCACACGATGGCGGTGGCAACACAGGCGATTCCGACGCAGACCAGCATCGACAAGACGGCGCGCTTCCAGAACCGATCGACTCCGGCGACGCGCGCCATCCGCGGCAGCAATGCCAACCCGATGGCGTCGAGCTGTCCCTGGATCGCCCGCACGAGGCGGTCGCCGGCGGAGAACAGTCCGAGCGACGCGGCGTCGAGCACGGACGAGTAGATCGTCGCGGAGCCGATCCCGAAGCTGGTCACGAGCAGACGGGAGCTGAGGACGGGGACACCCATCCGGACCGTGGTCAGGACGTGGCGCGGACGTGCGGGCCGGCCGAATCTCTTGAGGGAGTCCCGCCAGGTCAGGCCGACGGTGACGATCGACGAGAGCAGCAGGCAGATGAGGGCGACGGCAGCATGTGGGTAGCGAGGGAGAACGACGATCAACAGAACCAGGTAGGCGATCCGGCCGACAGCCTGGTAGGCCATCGAGGCGCCGAAGCGGCCTTGGCCGATCAGGACCCAATCCTCCGACATGGACCAGGCCCCACCGGTGGACAGACCGAGCAGGATCATGGTCACCACGGGGCCCGCCCCGAGTACGAGACCGAGCAGTAGCGCGCCGACGATCGTTCCGAAGATGCTCGTGCGGATCGCGAGGTAGTTTCCCCGGATCTGGCGGACGTCCCCGCTCGGGACCGTCGCGGCGAGGAACTGGGTGATTCCCAGGTCGACCAGGACAGTTCCGATGAAGTAGGACGACATCCCGATCGCGACCAGGCCGAGTCCCTCGGGCCCCAGGAGCCGGGCGATCAACGGGACCGTGACGATCGTGACGACATACTGCCCGTACTTGCCGAAGCTGACGAAGCCGACGTCGCGCGCGGCGGCGACGAGACGCATCCCCTTCCTAGCTTCGGACATGCGCCGCCCGCCCACGGTGCGAGGTGGCTACGAGCACGTCGAGGAATCCGGCCACGTCGCGCGCGGAGTCGTTGATGTCGAAGTGCGTCGCACGCGCCGGTGCGGCGGCCGAGAGCCGACGGCGGAGGTCGGGGTCACCGATGAGCTCATCCAGGGCCGCGGTCAGCTGGGCCTGGTCGCCGGCATCGACGAGAAGGCCGTTGACCCCGGGCTCGATGATCTCGGTCGGGCCGCCGGGCTGCGAGGCGATCACCGCGCACCCGGCATTCATCCCCTCCACGACGACGGCGCCGAACGGCTCCGCGATCACCGAGCAGTGCACCAGGATGTCGGCCCGGCGCATGTAGTACGTGGGGTCGTCGACGTGCCCGGTGAAGGTGACCGGAAGGCCGAGGTCGTCGGCGAGGAGCTGGAGCTCGTTCTGAAACGGCTCTTCGCCGAAGAAGGTCCCGCCGACCAGGTAGACGTGCGCCGGGCGCACTGCCACCTGGGCGAGGGCGCGCAGGAACACATCCTGCCCCTTCCACCGGGTCAGGCGCCCCACGACCACGACCACCGTCTTCTCGGGGCTCCGCTGACTCGGCCGTGGACGTCCTCCGTCGATCTCGACGCCCGGGTAGGCGACGAGTGCGGGCTTCCGCCACCGGATCAGCGAGCTCAACGTGGATCGGCTGTTCGCGATGTAGGCATCGCTGACGGCCCATCCGAACACGCGGACGAGCGGGGCGAGCGCCCGCCCGAAGTACTCCGCAGAGATTCGATCGTGGACGTGCCAGACGAGCGGGATCCGGGCCACTCGGGCGGCCACGGCACCCACGATCAGGGCCTTGGTGCTCTCGGCGACCAGGACCGAGGCGGCTGATCGACGCGTGACCGAGCCGAGCGCCGAGCCCAGCCGCAGGAGCGCGAAGAATCCCTTGACCAGCCCAGCTGGACCACTGCCCGCGATGGTCATCGCGCGGCTGTCGAAGTCGTTCTGGATGATCGTGGTCTCGACGCCGCCGGCGCGCATCCGCTCCGCCACCGGTCCGTCCGCGGTGAACGCGACGGCAACCTCGAGACCCCGCAGCGCTGTGACGAGCCTGGCGACGTAGAGCTCGGCACCGGAAGGCGCGGCGGTGTGGCTCACGAAGAGCGCCTTGGTCATGCGAGCAGCTCCGCGTACATCTCGACGTGCCGCGCCGTCGTTGCCTGCCACGAAAACGTCTCGGCGTGCTCTCGACACCGCCACGGCCCGGGGATCCGTCCGTGGAGGCCGTCGACGAGGCGGTTCGCGAGCGCGTCGGGGTCGCCCGCGGGCACGACCAGCGAGGGGTCGAGCCCGCGCACGGAGTCGGGCAGCCCGCCGCAGTCGGTCACCACCGGCGCGCGACCCGCGGCCAGGGACTCCAGTGCGATCAGCCCGAATCCCTCCAACGCCAGCGACGGCACCACCGTCAGCGCGGTCTGCCGGTAGAGCTCGGCCAAGCGCGCATCGTCGACGCGGCCCTCGAAGGAGACGGATCCGCCGAGCCGTGACTCGGCCACCTGGGTACGCAGCGCTGCTTCCTCGCTCCCGGTGCCCACGATCACGAGTCGCGCATCCGGCTGCGAGGCGAGCACGCCGGGCCAGGAACGCAGCAGGACGTCCACCCCCATGCGGCGCTCGAGCCGCCGAACACAAAGGACCATGGTGGATGGCGACCGAGACCGCTCCGGCAGGCGGAACCGATCGAGGTCGACGCCCGGAGGGATCAGCCGGATCCGGCTCGGCGGGACTCGGTACCTGTCGACCAGCACGTCCCGGAAGCAGGTGGACAGCACCACGTACCGGTCGGCGCCGGAGTACCGGATCCGCTCGAGGCAGTATTTCGCGCGAGCGGCGGCTTCACCGGACCCCGCGATCCGGCTCTCTCCCGCCCACGGGCCATGGAAGTGCACCACCACCGGGTGTCGACCCCGTCGACCGACGACCGGACGCCCGTAGAGGCAGAAGTGGCGATCGACAACGGCCTGACGTGGCAGTGGCGGGTTCTCGACGAGCGAGGCCCGTACGCGGCGTCGTGTCGACCCGCCGACGGGTCCCCACGTCCGGCCTCCCGGCGCCGGCTCACCGAAGGCGACGGCGGACACGTCCACGTCCGGGCGGCTGCGCAATGCGGAGTACAGGTCGGTGAAGTAGCGGTTCAGCCCGCCCGGAGCTGCAGAGAACCACTCCGAGCCGGTCATGTGGACCCGCACGCGGGCGGCGCGGCCCGCGGAATCCTGGACACCTGATCGTGGGTCCGCGGCGAGCCGGACGCTGTCGGCGCCGTGACTCATGGCGCGACCGGCGAAGACGCGACGGCGCCGGACGAGATCGTCCGCACGCTGCCCACCTTCCTCCGGCGCCAGGCCGTGCCCAGCGTCGCGTCCAGGACCGAGGCGAACTCGGCGCGGAACCTGTCCACCGAGAATCGTCGAGCGCTCTCGCGGATCAGCCGTTCGTCCCAGGAGGTCGTCCAGGCCGCCCGAACGGCGCGGGCGAATGCCTCGGGCTCCTGCTCCTCGACGAGAACACCGTTCTCTCCTGGCCTCACGTAGTCGAGCGCGCCACCACGAGCGAGGGCGACGACCGGCACGCCCGCGGCGAGCGCCTCCACCGGAGCAATCCCGAAGTCCTCCTCTCCGGGGAAGACGAGCAGGCCGGCATGGGCGAGCGCGTCTCGAACCACGGACTCCGGCGCGTGACCGAGAAATCGCACGTGTGCGGGAGCCGCGCGCTCCAGGCGCGCCCGCTCCGGGCCGTCCCCGACGACCACCAGCGGGAGGCCTGTTCGACGGGCGACCTCGATGGCGAGATCAGGTCGCTTGTAGGCGACCAGGCGGCCCACCCACAAGAGGTGTGACCGGCTCTCGCGAGCGACCGAACTCCAGCGGTCGACGTCGACGGGCGGGTGCAGCACCTCGGCGTGGCGGCCGTACGCATCGGCGATCCGCCGAGCGACCGCGGTGGAATTTCCGAGGACGACGGTCGGGAACTGAGCCGCTCGCCGATCCCATCGCCGCATGGACGGCAAGATCACCCCGCGCACAGCACCGCGGACCGCGGGCGGCAATCGGGCGAGCTCGATCTCCGGGCACCACAACATCCGGGCCGGCGTGTGGTAGTACACGATCGACGGCCCCTCGAACCTCGCGGTCGCGAAGTGCGCCGCGAAGTGAGAGCTGACCAGGAGCGCGTCCGCCTCGATGCGTGTGGTCGCCCAGGCGCCGATCATCGGTGCCGCGTACCTCGCCCATCTCGTGCTGGCGGAGGGGAGTCGCGAGGGCCAGAGGGCGCGCACCGGCAGGTCCGGGAAGCGCTCGGCGACGAGCTCACGGTCCGCCACGGAGACCACCAGCTCTTGCGCCCCGGCCACGTCCCTGATCTCGGCCGCGACCCGCTCGGACCCGCCCCAGTTCGTCAGCCACTCATGGGCGACCGAGATGCGCATGACTTCCCTACGTGGCTTGAATGAGCAGGAATTTCAGCGTCCACGAGAGAACAGCATTCTTACCGCTCTCGTGACGCCAGAGCTCGTCGTCCAGGGCAGGTCAGATCATCTGTCCCGACCTCACATTGTGGACACCCGCCTGACGCCCGGCCTCATCATTATTGACGATTCGTCCGAGCGATTGCGTCGACAGCCGACCCGTGCTGCGCTGGGGGGCCCGGTCGCGTGTCCTGCCCTCACCGGCCGCGAGCGAAGATCATTTCCCCGATGGTTCGCAGCACCACCTTGAGGTCGAGCCAGAGAGACCAGTTCTCGATGTAGTAGTTGTCGAAGCGGGCCCGGTCCGCGATCGGTGTATCGCCGCGCAGTCCGCTGACCTGGGCCAGGCCGGTGAGACCGGCCGGCACCCGATGGCGGTGCTCGTAGCGGAAGTACTGCCGTGAGAACTGCTCGACGAAGTGCGGCCGCTCCGGGCGGGGTCCGACCAGCGTCATGTCGCCGCGAAGGACGTTCACGAGCTGGGGCAGCTCGTCCAGCGAGGTGCGACGAAGCACCCGTCCGACCCATCCGACCCGTGCGTCGGTGGCGATGTTCCACTGAGTTGCCGATTCACTCGACGTGGCGGGCCGCATCGACCGGAACTTCAGGCACTGGAACGTGCGGCCGCCGCGCCCGACGCGCTCTTGCCTGAACAGGACGCCCGGTCCGCCCTCCCACCGGACGGCTGCGGCGCAGGCGGCGAGCACAGGCGCCAGCAGCAGGAGGGCTGCTGCGCTGACGACGACGTCGACCACGCGCTTCAACGTCCAGTAGAGCCCGCGCATGGCCGGGCTGCGGACGCGCATCACCGGCACCGCCCCGACGTGGTCGGCGTCGCCGGTCTGGGTGTGGAACGGATGCAACCGTGGCACCACGAGAAGGTCCACGTCGGTGCAGTCAGGCAGACGTACGACCTCGAGCAGCTCGACCTCCGAGAAATCACCCTCGGTCACCAGAACGACGTCGGCGTCGTTCGCCGCGACCGCCAGGTCGAGGTCGTGGATCCTCCCGAGGTGAGGGATCACCGCCGCGGCAGGGCACGAGCTGCCGTCGTCGACGAAGCCGGCCACGGCGAGGCCATAGCGCGGATAGCGCTGGAGGAGCATCGCGATCTCGGTAGCGAGGGCGCCCCCACCGACGAGGATGGTCCGGTGAGCGACGAGCCGCCGTCGGCGCGCGGTCAAGATGGCCTGGGTCGTGACCACCCGACCCACTACCACCAATCCGAGGCTCCAGACCGAAGCCCCGAGGAATGGCGTGATCGGCTCGCCCGGATTCCAGAGGGCGAACGCGGTGGCCACCGCGGCGGCGGCGGTGAGCAGGCGGGCGAGGATCCGCGGCAGCTCGTCGAGAACGCTGACGTGCAGCTTCGCCCGGTAGCGCCCGCCACCGGTCAACATCATCAGACCCACGACCGCGAGAGCCACGAACGCCCGCCAGTGCTGCGGGACCCACAAAGCCGGTGTCAAGAGCATGGCGGCGTCCACGGGCAGCACGAGTAGCGCGGCATGCAGGCCGTTGATCGACCGAAGCCCCATGATCGGCCGAGCCGGCACCGGTGGCAGGCCCGGCTGGAAGACCGCACGATCGTCGGGTGCATGCAGGTCGAGCAGCACACCTTCCGTGTCGGGGCCCTCGGCCGCCGAGTCGGGCGCGCGCAACATCTCGATCCCCCGGAAGCTGGTGTGGGCGCGGACGAAGTTCACCGGCACATCAAGGTGATCGGCGATCTCCGGGCAGCGCCGTTCCTCGACCCGACAGCCGAGGACATCCCGCTCCCGGCCGGACGTCGCGAGCGGACCGAACGCCGCACCGGCGCCCACAGCTCGGGCACCCCCCTCTCGGGGACACCGTGCGCGCGTCGACGACGACCGCAGGACGTCACCCCGGCGGGCGGCGGCGACATGCGGGTGCAGCAACGCCGAGACGCTCCCCGCGGGCGGCGAAGCTGGCGGGCCAGGGCGTCGGCCAGCGCCCGGTGATCGCAGATGAGCCGAAGCCGAATCGGTGGCACCCGGCGGACAGTAGAACTCCGGTCACGGCGGGACTTCGCACAACTTGACGAAGTCTGCAGACGCCGGCGCGGGTGCCGTGCGCATTCAGCCTATGCCCAACACCCGAAGGGACGGGCAAACGGTTGTCAGCGTCGTTGCCTGACGCCTCGGCGCCGGCGTCCGGACCAGAGCCCACGGGTGCAGCCCCATTAGGGTCCGCGGGTGACCTGGTGGCACGGCCTGATCATCGCCGTCGCCGGCGTGTGGGCAGGGACGATCAACACGGTCGTCGGGTCCGGGACGCTGGTGACGTTCCCGGTGCTCGTCGCCCTGGGCTACCCGCCGGTGACGGCGACGACGTCGAACGCGATCGGCCTGGTGCCGGGCAGCATCACCGGGGCGTACGGCTACCGCAGCGAGATCGTCGGGGCTCGGCGGCAGCTGATCCTGTGGTCGGTGATGTCGGCGCTCGGGGCGATCGGCGGCACGGCCCTGCTGCTCTCGCTGCCCGAGGACGCGTTCGAGACGATCGTGCCGTTCCTCGTCGGGCTCGCGCTGGTGCTCGTCGTGCTCCAACCGCTGCTGACCCGGCGCCTCAGGGAGAAGCCCGCCGCCACCCGCCGCACCTGGCCGCTCTACCCGCTGATCTTCCTCGTCGGCGTCTACGGCGGGTACTTCACGGCGGCCCAGGGGATCCTGCTCGTCGGCGTCATGGGACTGATGCTCACCGAGCCGCTGCAGCGCCTGAACGGCTACAAGAACGTTCTCGCGGCCGTCGTGAACGTGGTTGCGGGTGCCGTCTACGCCGTCGTCGCCCCGGTCAGCTGGCCCGTCGTCGCGATCCTCGCCGTGAGCTCGACGATCGGCGGTGTGATCGGCGCGAGGATCGGCCGGCGCCTGTCCCCCACCGTCCTGCGCGCCGTGATCGTCGTCGTCGGGCTCGTGGCGATCGTGCGGCTGGTGCTCGAGTAGCCGCTACTCCGACGACCGGCGGCGCTCGGCCGCCTGGGCCTCGTCGTGGGCGCCGGAGCGGGGGACGGGGAGGTCGGCGGACTCCTCGGCCGACTCCTCCTCCGGGTCGCCGTCCTCCGACGGCACCGTCAACGGGTCCGGCTCCCGCCGGTGGCGTTCGGGGAGCACGTCGAGGACGGAGACGCCGTTCGCGCGGATGAGGCGGGCGAGGACGAGGGCGGCCGCCACGGACGCGAGCAGCCAGACGCCCAGTACGAGCAGCACCCACCCCAGCACCGACACGGCGGCCCCCACGCCTGTCCGGGAACGATGTGACGGCACCGTCCCCACCTGACCACCCGAGGTGACCGGTGGACCGAGAATAGGTGGGCGCGGGAGCCGTCAGGGTTGACCGCCGTCACGATATTACGACGAATGTCGTGCAGATCGACTTCTCGACCACCTCTGAGCGACGAGGGAGTGACGGCGAGTCATTCGGCATCGATCGTCGAGCGCCCTCGCTCCAGAATGCGCAGTCTCGTGACCGATCATCCGGACACCCCATGATTCACAATGTGTGGTCACGGCTTCGTCCGTGCGGCGGCGTTGGAGCCCTTTCACTAGGCCAGAAAGCTCAACTTCGGTCACTCGTGGTGGGCAACGTCCGGAAGACCCTGGTAGGAAGCGAGTGCCGGGACACCATCGGCACTGCTGCCATTCGGGGGGATCGCATGCGGGGGTTATTCGTCGATCAATCGGACTGACTTCCACGCGCCGCGGGGAGTCCACACCGTCCGAACACGACAACCGGCGTGGCACGATGCTGCGACGCCGTCACGAGAGACGCGATGATCGGGAAGACCTGCAGCCGGGACCACGCTGCGTCGTTCATCTCAGAGCGATCTTCCTGAGCGTCCCGAACAAACGCACCGGCACGTCCTGACAACGGGACGCCGTGCGTTTCCTCGGCGTGCGCGCTCGCGTCTCCATTCGATGATCTGCGGAGTCACACATGTGCGGAATCGTTGCTTTCCGCGGACTCGAGCCGGCGCTGCCCGCGCTGCTCGACGGTCTCGCGAAGATGGAGTACCGGGGGTACGACTCGGTCGGGATCGCGCTCAATCCCGGGGACGGACGACCTCTCGCCGTGCATCGCACGAGCGGGCGCATCCCGGCCCTGACGGCGCTGATCCCTCCTGGTGAGCGCAGCACCACCGGGGTCGGGCACACCCGCTGGGCCACCCACGGTGCTCCCACGGCGGTCAACGCCCACCCGCACGTCGACTGCTCGGGCTCGGTGGCGGTGGTGCACAACGGCACCCTGGACAACGTCTCGGAGCTGCAGGCCGAGCTGGTCGCGGCCGGTCACGTGCTCACCACCGAGGTGGACACCGAGGTGATCGCCCATCTCGTCGAGCAGTTCCTGCCGCATCCGCCCTTCCTCGCCGAGGGCGTCGCCGCCCCGTCCGCGGACGACGTGGTCCGGGCCGTCGAGCAGGCCACCGCTCGGCTGCGCGGCAGCTGGGCACTGGGCGTCACCGTCCGCGGGCTCGACGCGGTCGTCCTCACCCGCCACCGCAGCCCGCTGCTCGTCGGCGAGGCCGAGCGGTTCGCCATGGCGTCGTCGGACCTGCTGGGGTTCGCCGTCGGGACCCACACGGTGCGGGAGCTCGACGACGGCGACGTGGTCGTGCTCGGGGCGGAGCAGGCCTGGTACCACCGCGGGCAGGTCCTCGCCACGCCCCGGGCCGGCCGTCCGGCCGCTCCCGTCGAGCCCCTGGCCGACATGGGCGACGCGGAGGACTTCACCGCCAAGGAGATCGACGACCAGCCGGCGGCCGCCGCCCGCCTCGTCGACGCCCTCTCGGGGAGGCTCGCCGGCGGGCTCCTCCTCCGGGAGCTCGGGGTCCCGGCGCGGACCCGACTCCGCCTCGTGGCCTGCGGCAGCTCGTCGTACGCCGCGCACGTCACCGCCGCGGTGCTCGGATCGGTCGCACGCATCCCGGCCCACGTCGTCGTGGCCAGCGAGCCCCCGCCCGCCGTCGAGGACCCGGACGTCCTCACCGTCGCGTTCTCGCAGTCCGGCGAGACGGCGGACGTGCTGATGGCCCTCGAGCACTGGACCGACCCCGTGCTCGCCGTCACCAACAACCCGCGGTCCACGCTCGCGCGCCGGGCGGACTCGGTGCTGGATCTCGCCTGCGGTCCCGAGCGCGGGGTCGCGGCCACGAAGTCGTTCACCAATCAGGTCCTCGCCGGCGCGGCGCTGGCCGTGGCGCTGGGAGCAGCGCTCGGGCGGCTGTCGGCGGAGGACGTCACGGGGTTCGAGGCCCAGCTCCGGGCCGCACCGGAGCACATGGCCGCGACGCACCGGCTCGCGGCGCCGGCCGCCGAACAGCTGAGCCGCGACCTCGCCGGCGAGCCCGCCTTCATCTACGTCTCGCGGGGCACCGGGGTGCCCTACGCCCTCGAGGGCGCGCTCAAGCTCAAGGAGCTCGCGTACCGCTGGGTCGAGGCCCTGCCCGCGGGCGAGCTCAAGCACGGGCCCCTGGCGCTGATCCAGGAGGGGACCCCGGTGATCGTGGTGCAGGCCCGTCCGCACGATCGCCTGGCGGTCAACACGCGGGAGATGACCACCCGCGGCGCCCGCCTGGTCACCGTCGGCCCCGGCGAGGACGCCGATCTCCCGGTGAACGCCCCCGCGGTCGAACCGCCGTGGGGACCGCTCGAGTCCGTGGTCGCGCTCCAGCACTTCGCGCGCGGGCTCACCCGTCTCCTGGGCTACGACGTCGACCGGCCCCGGAACCTCGCCAAGTCGGTGACCGTCGAATGACGGCGGTCCTGAGCGGGAGACGCGGGCGGTGGTCCCTGCTCGTGGGCGGGGTGGTGCTGGCGGCCGCCCTCGTGGCCGCGGTCGTGACGTCGTCCGGTCCGACGGCCGCCGCGCCGTGGAGCCCGGCACCACGCCAGGTCGCCCCGTACGTGGACGTCACCGGGGCGCTCCCCGCCGACCCGGGGGCGCTCGTGGGTCCGAGCGGCCCGGGCGACGCCGTCCTCGCCTTCGTCCTCGCGGGCGACGGGGGCTGCACCCCCTCGTGGGGCGGCACGGTCCCGCTCGACGACCCGGCCGTCGCCGGGGTCGTCAACGGCCTGAGGGCCCGGGGCGGCGCCCTGACCCTCGCCTCGGGTGGGGCGCAGGGGCCCTATCTGGAGACTGCGTGCCCCGACGCCGGCGCGCTCGCGGCGGCGTACGCCGCGGCGCTCGACGCCGTCGGCACGAACCGCCTGGACGTCGACGTCGAGGGCGACATCCCGGAGGCCACCGTGGCCGCGGCCCTCGCGGACCTGCAGCGCACCCGGGGCACCGAGGTCACGCTCACGGTGCAGGTGGAGGACCAGGTCACCGGGATCACCCCCGAGGGCATGGCGATCGTCCGGGCCGCGCGGGAGGCCGGCCTGGAGCCCCGGGTCAACGTGATGCTCATGAACTTCACGCCGGAAGGGTCGTGGCTCTCGGCGATGACCGGGGCGCTCGACGTCGCGCTGGGCCAGGTCGGCGCCCTCGAGCCGGGGAGCGATCCGGCCGACGTCGCCGGGCGGTTCGGCGCCACCGTCATGATCGGCCGGAACGACATGGGCATGACCACGACGCTCGACGACGCCGCCGCGATCCGCGACCACGCCGAGAACCGGGGGCTCGGCTTCCTCGGCTTCTGGTCCGCGGCGCGGGACAACGGGGGCTGCCCCGGCGCGCCGGAGGCGCGCAGCGACTGCAGCGGGGTCGAGCAGGCGCCCCACGCGTACACCGAGACGCTCGGCGGTTTCCGGGCGTGATTTCCGATGTCAATCGATGGAGGAACGACCATGACTGAGTTGATCGACCGGATGACCGAGACGGACGCGCGCCCGGAGCTCACGGAGTCGCAGCACCCGCTGGTGCCCGCTGCCGCCGAGCCGCACCCGGTCTTCGTCGACCTCACCGGACGTCGGCGACGGGGCATGCGTGCGATCGGCTTCCTCGCGGCCACCGCGTGCACCGCCTACGTCGCCGCAGTCGGGATGACCTTGTCGGCGGAGCGGACCGGCGTCGGCTCGGACACCGTCCTGGAGATGATCACGGACGCCCCGGGCGACGTCTTCGAGCAGCTCCGCGACGGCGCCGCGTCGCTCCTCGACCTGTGGCCGGACGCGGTCCCGGCGTCCGGGCCCGTCCTGGTGGCGCTGCCGGCGACGCCCGTGATCCCGGCGGCGATCCCGGGCGGGACGGCGGCCCTGGCGATCCCGCCGGCGGCGTCGGTCACCGCTCCCGCCGCGTCGCTCATCGCGCCCGTCCCCGGGACGCTCGCCCCGCCCGCGGCCGCGGCCGTCGCAGAGCCCGGGGCGTCGCCCGCCGCGCCGGTGACGCCCCCGGCGGCCGGCGAGGTCGTCCCCGCCCCGACCGCTCCGGCGACCGGGAGCCCCACCCAGCCCGACCCCGGCCCCGCGGCGCCCACCGACCCGGTGGGCGAGACCCCGGTGTCCCCGACCGACCCCGACCCGATCACCCCCGTGCCCACCGACACGACGCCGACCGACCCGGGCGGCATCACCGACCCGGGCGGCATCACCGACCCGGGCGGCATCACCGACCCGGGCGGCATCACCGACCCGGGCGGCATCACCGACCCGGGCGGCATCACCGACCCGGGCGGCATCATCGACCCGACACCCACCGACACGACGGACCCGGGTGGCACGCCCGACCCCGACCCGGGCCCCACGGACTCGGGCCCCACGGAGCCCAGCGACTCGGGGAGCACAGGCGGGTCCGGCAGTGGCGGCTCGGACGGCAGCTCGACCACCGAGCCGTCGAGCGGCGGCGGCTCCGAGACCGGCAGCGGCTCCGAGGACACCAGCGGCTCCGAGGACACCAGCGGCTCCGACAACGGCAGCGGCACGGCCGAGCCCGAGGCCTCGACCGGCGGGGACACCTCCGGATCGAACGACAGCGGGTCGGGTGACAGCGGGTCGGACGACAGCGGGTCGAGCTCCGAGGAGCAGCCCGAGGACACGGTGAGCACGGGCAGCGGTTCGTCGTGACCCTCCGATTCCCGCGTCGTCCTCCGAGGCGGGGAGATCGGCGGCGCCTGCACCTGCCGCTCCCCCGTCTCGGCCTCTTCCTGGCGGTCCCGGCCCTCATCACGTTCATCTGCCTGCTGATGGTCAACGGCATGGTGAACGGGCAGATCGAGAACGACGCCCTCCCGCACGCGCACGAGGGTTCGAACACGTCGACACACGTCCCGGCGACGATCTCCGAGGGCGGGCCCGTGATGGACGCGTCCTCGCCCACCCCGCACAGCGTCCACATCCCGGCGAACACCGTCGTGCTGACGTTCGACGACGGCCCCGATCCCCGGTGGACACCGGCCGTCCTCGAGGTCCTGCGTCGGCACAACGTCCCGGCCACCTTCTTCGTGGTCGGCTCGGAGGCGGCCCGCTACCCGTGGCTTCTGCAGGACATCCGGGCGGCCGGGTCGGAGGTCGGCCTGCACACCTTCACCCATCCCGACCTGTCCACCTCGTCGCGGATGCGGGTCGACCGTGAGCTCACCGAGACGCAGCTCGTCGTCAACGGGGCGACCGGCGAGACGAGCTACCTGATCCGGCCGCCGTTCTCCTCGACGGCCGGCGCGGTCGACGACCTCGACCTCGCCTCGTTCCAGCTCACCGAGTCGATGGGCTACATGACGGTGCTGTCCGACGTGGACAGCCGGGACTGGCAACGGCCGGGGGTCGACGCCATCGTCCGGAACAGCACACCGGCTCCGGGCGTCGGCGGCGTGGTGCTCCTGCACGACGCGGGCGGTGACCGCAGCCAGACGGTGGCCGCTCTGGACCGGCTCATCCCCACGCTGCAGCAGCAGGGATTCCGGTTCACGACGCCGACGGCCGCGCTCGGCCTCCCGCCCAACAACCAGCCCGCACCCCTCGCGGACCGGGTGCTGGGACAGATCGTCCTCGCGGCGGTGGGCGCCGCCGGCACCGTGGTCCAGGTGCTCACCTGGGCGCTGGTCGTCGTCGGGGTGCTGATCCTGCTCCGGCTCGCCCTGATGCTCGTCATCGCCGTCCGGCACAAGCGCCGGCGTCATCGGGGCGGCTTCTCGTGGGGCGCGACCGTCACCGAGCCGGCCTCGGTGATCGTGCCCGCCTACAACGAGAGCGCGAACATCGCGGCGACGGTGCGGTCGCTCGTGGCCTCGACGCACCCCGTCGAGGTGATCGTCGTCGACGACGGGTCGACGGACGGGACCGCGGCCATCGTCGAGGCGCTCGGGCTCCCCGGGGTCCGCGTGCTGCGCCAGACCAACGGCGGCAAGGCCTCCGCGCTCAACAACGGGATCGCGCACGCCCGCCACGAGATCGTGGTGATGATCGACGGGGACACGATCTTCGCCCCCGACACCATCGCCCGCCTCGTCGAGCCGTTCGCGGACCCGACGGTCGGGGCGGTGGCCGGCAACGCGAAGGTCGCCTCCCACCGCGGGCTCCTCGGGCGCTGGCAGCACATCGAGTACGTCATGGGGTTCAACGTCGACCGCCGTGTCTTCGACCTCGGGCACTGCATGCCGACGATCCCGGGCGCGGTCGGGGCGTTCCGGCGCGAGATCCTGCTCGACGTCGGCGGGGTCAGCGAGGACACGCTGGCCGAGGACACCGACCTGACGATGGCGATCTGCCGTCGTGGATGGTGGGTCGTCTACCAGGAGCACGCCCGGGCCTGGACCGAGGCGCCGGCGAGCCTGGGCCAGCTGTGGCGCCAGCGCTACCGCTGGAGCTACGGGACGATGCAGTCGATGTGGAAGCACCGCCACGCGGTGGTCGAGGGGGGCGCCGCCGGCCGGTTCGGGCGGCGCGGGCTGGCCCACCTCGCGATCTTCCAGGTGATGCTCCCGCTGCTCTCGCCGCTGATCGACGTCTTCCTGATCTACGGACTGGTCTTCCTCGACCCGTGGACCACGCTCGCGCTCTGGGGCGCGGTGCTCGCCGTCCAGTTCGTCGCGGCGTTCATCGCCTTCCGTCTCGAGCGCGAGCCGATCGGGGTGCTGTGGGCGCTGCCGCTGCAGCAGATCGTCTACCGGCAGGTCATGTACGCGGTCCTCATCCGGTCGACGATCACCGCGCTCGCGGGCATCCGGCTGGGCTGGCAGAAGCTGCGCAGGCTCGGCGGGCTCGACACCCTCCTGGCGCGCAACGCCGCGGAGACCGAGCCGGTGGAGCAGGCGCCGGCCGCCCCCGGATCGGTCGTCGAGGACCCGCAGCCGTTGACCGACGGGGCGGTCCTGCAGCGACGATGAACCGATGAACCGGCGGAGCTTCCTGGTCCTCAGCGGACTGGTGGGCGGCGGACTGGTCGGCGGCGCGGTCCTCGCGGGGTGCCAGCAGCCCGGGGCGGCGGGGGGTGCACCGGCGGACGTCCCCGGCGTCACCGACCTCGCCGACCCGGGCCGCCTGCGCACCGCGGAGGCCGTCATCAGCTCCTTCGAGAACTCCTCCACGGAGCTGCCCTACGCGTCGGCCCAGGACATCGGCGACGGGCGGGGCATCACGGCGGGACGGGCGGGCTTCACCAGCGGCACCCACGACCTGCTGCTGGTCGTGCGCCGGTACGAGGAGTCGGCGGGCGGGGAACGCACCCCGCTGACCGGGTACCTGCCGGCCCTGACCGCCATCGACGCCGCCGTCACCGCCGGAGGCGACGGGGGCGACACGACGGGGCTCGAGGGGTTCCCCGACGCGTGGCGGCAGGCGTCGCAGACCGACCCGCGGCTCAACCGGGCCCAGGACGACGTCTACCGGCGGCTGTACTTCGACCCGGCCATGGCGCAGGCACGCAGGATCGGCATGACCTCCGCCCTGGGGCAGCTGGTCCTCCTGGACTCGGCGGTCCAGCACGGCACCGGGACCGACCCGGACGGCCTGGCCACGATGATCGACGAGACCACCGAGGCACACGGCGGCGCGGAGCAGCCGGACCGGTCCGGGTGGCTGGAGGAGTTCCTGGAGGTGCGCCGCGCGCACCTGCTCGATCCGGCCGACGCGGAGACCGCCGAGGTCTGGCGGAGTTCGGTCCCGCGGGTGGACACCCTCGAGACGCTGCTCGACGAGGAGCGGTTCGACCTGGCGACGCCCCTCGACTGGACGTTCGCCGGCCAGGCCTTCCACTTCGCCGGATAGTTGTTGCACCGAACGGCACTGCTGGATGGTCCGCCCTCGCGGGAGGATGGCTCCCCACGACGTTGGGGGGAGCGTGCGCGTGACCGACCGACCGTCACCCCAGGTCATCGGTCGCGCGCGCGAGCGGGCGCAGCTCGCCGCCGCGGCCGACCCGCGGCGCACCGACGGCACGGTCACGGTCCTCGCCGGCGAACCGGGCAGCGGGAAGTCCACCCTGCTCGACGAGGTCGTCGGGACGTCGTCGCGCCGGGTGCTGCGCACGGCGGGGGTCGAGAGCGAGGCGGTGCTCCCGTTCGTCGCGGTCGCCGACCTGCTGATGCCGCTCCTCAAGCACGTCGAGGGCCTCCCGGAGGTCCAGCGTGAGGCGCTCGAGATCGCCCTCGCGCTGCGCGCCGGCACCGTCGGCAGTCCGCTCGCCGTGTGCGCGGCCGCCCTGGGCACCTTCGCCTCGGCCGCCGACGCCGAGCCGCTGCTGCTCGTCGTCGACGACTTCCCGTGGATCGACGCGCCCTCCCAGCAGGTGCTGATGTTCGTGGCCCGGCGTCTCGGGCCGGAGCGGATCGCGCTGCTCCTGTCGGTGCGGTCCGAGGTGCCCGTCGACCCCGGGGTCTGGCGGCTGCCGACGATCGAGCTCGGCCCCCTCTCCGCCGAGGAGAGCCGCGCGCTGGTGGAGGCGCTGCCCGTGCGGGCGTCGCCCCGCGTGGTGGAGACGATCGTGGAGCGGTGCGCCGGCAATCCGCTCGCCGTCGTCGAGATCGCCCGCGCCGCCGGCCCCGACCTCCTGGTCCCCGACGACGCCGCGGCGCCCGCCCTGCCCCCCGGCTCGGCGCTCGAGCGCACGTGGTCGGCGGCGATCGACGCCCTGCCGGAGGCGAGCCGGACCGCGCTCGCGGTACTCGCGCACAGCCGGACCCCGTGCCGCGTGCAGCTCGAGCCGGTCTTCCGCGACCTGGGCATCGGGGGCGAGGACCTGGCGCCCGCCGAGCGCCGCCGGCTCGCCCTGCGCGACGGCGAGGAGGTGTGCCTGCGCCACGGCCTGCTCCGGCCCCTGATCGCCGCGCGGACGTCGCAGGCCCTGCGCCGCCGGGTGCTGGACGGTCTCGCCCGGCACGCCCCGCCGGACCTCGCCGTCTGGTATCTCGCCGAGGCGGGCGAGCCGCCGGACGACGAGCTCGCGGAGCGTCTCGTGGACGCCGCGCACACGGCCCGGCAGCGCGCCGGGCTGCTCGCCGCCGCCCGGACCTGGGCGCGCGCCGCGGACTTCACCGCCGACCCGGTGCTGCGCGCCGAGCGCCTGCTCGCCGCCGCCACCGACGCGTCGATGTCGGGGGGCGGGGCGGAGGCGGTCCGCTGGTGCGAGCGGGCGCTGGCCGAGCGCGACGACGTCCTCTTCGCCGCCGACGTCGAGGTCGTCCGCACCCGGACCTTGAGCTGGCTGGACCCGGCGCGTGCGGTGGACCAGGCCCTCCGGACGGCGGACGCGGTCCTGCCCCACGACCCGCAGCGCGCCGCCCGGCTCTACGGCGAGACGGTGATGCCCCTGACGATGATGGCGCGCCTGCGCGAGACCGAGACCGTGGCCGATCAGGCGCGTGCCCTCGACGTCGGGGACATCGTGACCCTCGCCGACCTGTGCCACACCTACGTCCTGGTCGGGCGGCGGGACGAGGCGCACCCCCTGCTCGACGAGCTGCTCCGGCGCGTCGACGGGGCCGACCTCCTGTGGGACGCCCCCGCCCTCGCCACCGGCGCGCAGTCCGCCGTGTACCTCGAACGGTTCGACGAGGGCCGGCGTCTCGTCGAGCCCGTGGCGACGGCGGCCCGCCAGGCCGGGGCGCCGTTGGTCCTCTCGTACTCCCTCGCGGTGCGGGCCGAGGTCGACTGGTGGGCGGGTCGGTGGCCGAGCGCCTACGCGGACGTCTCGGAGTGCGTCGCGTGGGCCGACGAGCTGGGTCAGGCGGGCAGCAAGGCCTTCGGCCTGTCCCTCCAGGCGCGGATCGAGGCTGTCCGCGGCGACACCGAGTCCTGCCGGGCGCACGCCGACGAGGCGATGCGGCTCGCGGTGCCGCTCGGTGTCGAGAGCCTCCTCGGCTACGCGACCGGAGCCCTGGGCGCCGGTGCCCTCGCCGCGGGCGACGTCGCCGCCGCGACGGCGCACCTCGAGCGGGCGCGCCGCCAGTTCGACGAGCACGGCGCACGGTGCCTCCCTGCGGTCCCCTTCGCCGGCGACCTCGTCGACGCGACGGCCCGCGCCGGCGACCGGACGAGGGCCGAGGCCGCGGTGGCGTGGGTCGCCGCGAACGCCGAGCGCACCGGGTCGGCGTACGCGGAGGCGATCGCGGCGCGCGGTCGCGGGCTGCTCGCCGACGACCCCGACGCCGCGGAGCGCTGGTTCGCCATGGCCCACCGGGCGCACGAGCGGTTCTCGGCCCCGTACGAGAAGGCCCGGACGACCCTCGCGCACGCCGAGGTGCGCCGCCGGTGGCGACGTCCGGGCGCGGCGCGCCCGCTGCTGCTCGAGGCCGAGGCGGCGTTCGCCGGGCTGGGCGCGCACCCGTGGACGGAGCGGACCCGCCACGAGCTCGCGGCCACGGGGCACCGGACGTCCGTCGAGGCCGCCGACGACACGGTCTCCCTCGAGGTCCTGACCCCGCAGGAGTTCCAGATCGCCCGCGGCGTCGCCGAGGGGCTCAGCAACGTCGAGGTGTCCGCTGCCCTGTTCGTCTCCCGGAAGACGGTGGAGGCGCACCTGACCAGGGTCTATCGCAAGCTCGGCGTCCGCTCACGCACCGAGCTGGCGGCGGAGTTCACCCGTCGTCGCGACACCGAGGGACCTCCCTAGTACCGCGCTCAACCATCACTCGACAGGATCAACTCCGAACACGGGGAGTACACGGAGGAGGGGGTGGTGATGAACGCGTCGACGAGCGAACGGCCGGCGTTCACGGGTTTCCACCACTACGCCCCCCTCGTCCGCGACCTCGACGCCAGCGCGGCGTGGTACGAGCGCGTGCTCGGGCTGACGCACGCCGGGACGCGGTGCCCGGAGGACGAGGAGATCGACGGCGTCCTTCTGTGCGATCCCGACTCCGGGGTCGCGATCCGGCTGCAGCGCGCCGGCCAGGGGCAGCCGCCGTCGCACACCGCCTTCTCGGTGGCGTCGCGGTCGCAGCTCGACGCCTGGGCGGGCTGGCTCGACGGGCTCGGGGTGATCCACGGCGGCGTCGTCGACGTCGGTGATCCTGCGCCCTACGCCTACCTCGTGTTCCACGATCCGGACGACGTCCCGCTGGTGCTGGTGCACGTGGCGGGGTGACGTCCAGCAGGGCCGCGGAGCGCGGTGTGCACGTCGTCGGGGGACGTGTGGGGGGCTCGACGTCGGGGGGCGTCGTGGCACCGGGCTCCGTGTTCCCGGCTCCGGCGGCGAGGGGGGCGCCGCCGGAGCCGGGCGCGGCACCGCGCGCGCCGACGGGTAGCCGCGGGCATGACCGACTCGCTCACCCGGGACCTCGGCCCCGCGCTGCACCGCGTCGCCCGCGACGGCGTGGCCCACGAGTCCGACGTGATCCCCGAGGGGTTGCGCCGCGACGTCCTCGCCGAGCTCGACGCCGAGCATTACGTCGCGCTGCCGTCGGTGGAAGGACCGCACCGCGTGCGCCAGCAGGGCGAGCACCTCGTCCTGACCGGCGACGAGATCACCGCCCGTCCCGCCGTGGACGCCCTGCGCCGAGCCGTCGTCGCGGCGACCGCTCCGCACGTGCCCGAGTGGCAGCCCGACGAGGTGACCATCCAGCGCTACGCGCCCGGGAGCTCGGGCATCTCGACGCACCTCGACGGGCGACGCCACCGCCACCTCGTCGCGATCCTCACGCTCGAGGGGTCGGCGACGCTGCGCCACTGCACCGACCGCGAGGGCACCACCGCGCAGGCGTTCGACGCGGACGCCGGCAGCCTCGTCCTGCTCCGCGGCCCCGGGCTGGCCGGGGTCGAGGACGGGCGGCCGCTGCACGCCGTCGACGGCCCACGCGAGCGGCGCCGGACGTCGCTGACGCTGCGCGCGACCGCGCCGCGGGACGTCACATCCCGAGGCTGAGGTGCAGATCGACGCCCAGCAGCACCAGCGGCCACAGGAACAGTGCGAGGAGGAAGGACAGCAGCGACGACAGATCGGTGATTCCGTAGCCGTTCGACAGCGCGACCACCAGACCGATGATCAGATAGATGACGGTGCCCAACGAGACGCTTCGGTTCCGGCGCATCGCTCTCTCCTGTCCTCGGTGTGGGGCACAGCCAACACCGGTAGCGCTCCGTGTCGACGCAGGGTGTCCCCGTCTCCGAGCGTGTCGACCACCTGTGGGTGGTCCGCTCCCTCGGATGGCCTACCGTCGCGCCGGTGAACCGACGCGGCTTCCTGGTCCTCGCCGGGCTCGCCGGGTGGGCCGTCACCAGCGGGTGCGGGGCGCCGGACGCCGCCGCCGGCCACCCCGAGCGCCTCCCGGGTCTCGCCGACCCGGACCGCCGACGTGTTGCCGAGGCGGTCATCAGCACGTTCGAGAACTCGACGATCGAGCTGCCCTACGCCGCCGCGCACCGCCTCGACGACGGTCGCGGCATCACCGCAGGCCGGGCCGGGTTCACCAGCGGCACCCACGACCTCCTGCTCGTGGTGCAGCGCTACGCCGCGACGGCCGGCAACAACACCCCCGTGAGCCGCTACCTCCCGGCGCTGCGGGCCATCGACGAGCAGGTGGCCGACGGTGGCGACGGGTCCAGCACCAAGGGCCTGGACGGGTTCGAGGACGCCTGGAGCACGACCTCGCGCACCGACCCGAGGCTCAACGCCGCGCAGGACGCCGTCTACGACGAGCTGTACTTCCGGCCCGCCATGGACCGGGCCCGGGGAGCCGGTCAGACCTCCGCGCTGGGCCAGCTCGTCGTCCTCGACACCGCCGTGCAGCACGGCATCGGCGGCCGGGACGGCCTCCAGGCGCTGATCACCGAGACCGGGGAGCAGGCCGATCCGATGGCGTGGCTGGGGCGCTTCCTCGAGATCCGCCGGGCCCATCTCCTCGACCCGGCCGACGAGGAGACGGCCGAGGTCTGGAAGGAGTCGGTCCCCCGGGTGACCACGCTCGAGACGCTGCTGGCTCAGCAGCGCTTCGATCTGGACACCCCACTGGAGTGGACGTTCGCCGGGGACCGCTTCAGCCTCCCCGCCTGACGGACGTCACCGCCGAGGACCGGGGCCACCCGGGCACCGCCCTCGATCGTGGTGACCGGTCGACACCGGGCTGGCCGAGGGACGCCGTCCCCGCCACGATGGCTCGATCCGAGCGCGTGGAGGTGGACGGGTGGCCCGGGGTCGGTCGAACACGGTGTTCTCGGCGGGGTTCTTCGCCGACGAGGGGTGGGACTTCGCCGTCCGGCTCGCGCTGGGCCAGTGCGCCGCCGGCGGCGCCGACGCGGGCGAGGTGCTCGCGACCGTTGCGCGGATCCACGGCGGGAAGACCTGGACCCCGGAGTGGTCCGCCCGCGCCGAGCAGCTCCGGGGCACCGCCGAGCAGCGGGCCCGGCAAGGCGACGAGCGCGGCGCCGCGGCGGCGTTCCTCCGGGCGGCCGGCTACGGGGCCCTCGCCCTCGACGGTCTGACCGGCGAGGAGGACTCCGAGCAGCTCACCGCCGCCTTCCGCGCCCACCGCGCGAGCTGGGAGCGCTTCGTCGACTGCTCGGCAGGACGGCACGAGCGTGTCGAGGTGCCCTACGAGGACACCACGCTGCCCGGCTGGCTGCTGCGCCCCGACACCTCGGGCACGCCGCGTCCGACGCTGGTGATGACCAACGGCAGCGACGGCGCGATCACCTCGCTGTGGGGCAGCGGGGCCGCGGCCGCCCTGGAGCGGGGATGGAACGCGTTCGTCTACGACGGGCCGGGCCAGCAGTCCCTGCTGTTCGAGCGCGGAGTCGGGTTCCGCCACGACTGGGAGGCCGTCCTCACCCCGGTGGTCGACGCGCTCGTCGCCCGCGACGACGTGGACGCCGACCGGCTGACCGCCTACGGCATCAGCCAGGCCGGCTACTGGCTACCGCGGGCCCTCGCCTTCGAGCACCGCTTCGTCGCCGCCGTCGCCGACCCCGGGGTGGTCGACGTGTCGACCGCGTGGACCGAGCGCCTGCCGGCGAGCATGGTCACGATGCTCGAGCAGGGCGACCGGGAGAAGTTCAACCGGAACATGCGGCTGCCGCTGCTCATCCCCTCGATTGCGCGCACCCTCCGCTTCCGCGCCCGCCCCTTCCAGCGCGACGACTGGTTCGACACCTTCACCGAGGCCCGCCGCTACCGACTGACCCCGGAGCTGGCCGACGCGATCCGCACGCCTCTGATGGTCACCGACCCGGAGGACGAGCAGTTCTGGCCCGGCCAGGCCCAGCAGCTGGCCGACCTCGTGCCGGGCTCGCACCACGTGCGGTTCCTGGCGGCCGAGGGCGCCAACATGCACTGCCAGCCGATGGCCCGCCTGCTCACCCACGAGCGGATGTTCGCCTGGCTCGACGAGCAGCTCGCGACGTCCGGGTCCTGACGCGGGCGAGGGCGTGGCGCCGGCGCGCCCACCACGCGCGGGCGGCCGCGCGCAGGCGCCGGAACGGACCGTCGGGCGGCTCGGCCGGCTCGCTCGGGGTCGGGGCGGGAACGACCCGGTCGAGGAAGTCGACCAGCGCGCCGGTGAAGGCCTCCGGTGCGTCCAGGTTGCTCAGGTGCGAGGCCGACGGGATCACGACGAGCTCGACGCGGGGGTCGCGACGGGCCCAGCGCCGCGCGCCCACGGCGATGTCGCCGACGCGGTCGCCGTCGCCGTGGACGAGCAGCGTCGGCACCGGCAGCCGGTAGCCCGGCTCGGCGCGCAGGGCGTCCGAGACCAGCGACGACAGCACGCCGACGGCTGCGGACTGGGGCATCGCCGCCGTGGCCTCCCGGACGTACCGGCGCGCGTCGCGGTCCCGGGCGGTGGCGCGGACGGCGGCGTGCAGGAAGAGCCGGCGCGGGTACCAGGCCAGCGAGCGAAGGGCGGCGAGCGACGCCATCTTCTCGGTGGGGAGACGGACCACGCTGTTGCACGTCGCGTCGGCCACCACCAGGGCGTCGACCCGCTCGGGGTCGCGGCGCACGACCTCCTGCGCGATGTTGCCGCCCAGGCTCAGACCGACCAGCGCCACTGGCTCCGGTGCCAGCGCGTCGAGCAGCGCCAGCACGTCGTCGACGGCGTCGTGGAAGCGGAAGGCCCCCGAGGCCGTCGACGCTCCGTGGTGGCGCAGGTCCACCGTGACCACGCGGTAGCGGTCGCGCAGGACACGGACCTGCGGTCGCCACGCGTGATGGTCGAGGGCCGCGCCGTGCAGCAGGAGCACCGTCGCCGCGTGCCGTGGCCCCTCGACCCAGTACGACACCGTCGCGTCCGGCCGATCCAGGGTTCGAGCCGTCATGAGCCGTCCTCCGTCGACGCCCCTGCGGGGGTCGGGTGCGGGCTGGACCGCCGGGGCCGAGCCGTCCTGTGGCGGTCATCGACACCGTCACCCGCGACCCTGTCCCGGTCAAGCCGCCCGCATCCTGCGACCGTCGCTCCTGCGCCGGAGGCACCCTCTGCCCCGTGCTGCGGCGCTGGTCACGGGCCCGCGCCGCCGGCGGAGGTCACGGGGGTGGCGCCGACCACGCGATCACCGCCGGCTGAGCACCACGAGCTGCTCGCGCGGGATCTCCGTCGTCCCCGGCTCCGGCGCGGCCGGCAGCAGGTCCTCCAGCCCGCCGACGCGGCGCAGCTTCTGCCACCCCAGCCGGATGCCGCCGACCGCCGTGACCATCGACCGGATCACCACCGCGTACATCAGCTGCCGGTAGACGATCTGCTGCAGCGGCAGGAGCCAGAGCACGCGCAGCGGCTCACGCTCGAGCCAGAAGGCGATCACGGCGGCGACGAGCTGGATCGCCTGCACCGACGACCATGCGATCAACGTCGTCACCGGGTCGAGGAACAGCAGGCCGTAGATCAGGAAGATGTCGACCAGCGGCGCGAGCAGCGGCAGCAGCACCTGGAACACCGCGAGGTGCCCCAGGCCGGCCCGGCCGAAGCGGCCGGACGCGCCGGTCTCGAGCACCGCGCGACGGTGCTTCCACATCGACTGCATCGTCCCGTAGCTCCAGCGGTAGCGCTGGCGCCACAGCTCGCCCAGGGTCGCGGGCGCCTCGGTCCAGGCCCGCGCGTGCTCCTCGAACACCACGCGCCGGCCGCTGCGGCAGATGGCCATGGTGAGGTCGGTGTCCTCGGCGAGCGTGTCGTCGCTGACCCCTCCGACCTCCAGCAGCACCGAGCGCCGGAACGCGCCGACGGCCCCGGGGATGGTCGGCATGCAGCGCAGGACGTCGTAGACGCGGCGGTCGACGTTGAAGCCCATGACGTACTCGATGTGCTGCCAGCGCGAGATCAGGCCCCGACGGTTCGCCACCTTGGCGTTGCCCGCGACCGCGCCGACCGACGGGTCCGCGAACGGCGCCACGAGGCGCCCGACCGTCGCCGGCTCGAAGACCGTGTCGCCGTCGATCATGACGATGAGCTGGTGACGGGCGTGCGCGATGCCGGCGTTGAGCGCGGCGGGCTTCCCGCCGTTGGCCTGCCGGATGACGCGCACGTTCGGCAGCCGCATCGTCCGGGCCAGCGCCTCGACGATCTCGGCCGTCCCGTCGGTGCTGCCGTCGTCGACGACCAGCACCTCGACGGGGTGCTCGCTCGCCACCAGCGAGCGAACGGTCGCCGCGATGTTCTCCTTCTCGTTGTACGCCGGGACGATCACCGAGACCGGTTCCGTCACGCGAGGCCCCCACGAGAAGCCGGGACGATGCCGCTGCCGGTGGTGCCGGACGGCGACGACGAGCATGAGCACCAGCCGGAGCACGACGAGCACGCCGACGACGAGCAGCAGCCAGGTCAGCGCGTCGACGACGACGCCGGCCACGGCGACCAGCCCGATCAGCGTCGCGCCCAGCAGGTGGTGGACCGTCGACACCGGACGGTTGTCGGCGGGCAGACCCACTGCGGTCTCCGGGGTGGTGAAGCGGTAGCCCTGCGCCTGCAGCTGCGGGATGAGCCGGTCGAGGGCGGCGACGGTCTGGGACCGGTCGCCGCCGGCGTCGTGGAGCAGGACGACGCCGCCCGCGCCGTTCGCGGGGATCGAGTTGGCGACGATCGCGTCGACGCCGGGGCGCTGCCAGTCCTCGCTGTCGGTGTCGGAGAGCACGGTGACGTAGCCGTCGGCGCCGGCCGTCCGGAAGGAGCGCAGGGCGTCGTTGTCCACCGCGTCGGCGGTCGACGAGTAGGGCGGGCGCAGCAGGTAGCTCGACTCACCCAGGGCTCCGGCCAGCACGAGCTGTGTCTCGGTGAGCTCGCGGTCGATGCGCACGTCCGACGCCGCGGAGAGGTCGGGGTGGGTGAAGGTGTGCAGCCCGACCTCCGAGCCGGCGTCGCGGATGTCGCGGAGCAGCTGCGGGTGCTGGGCGGCCATCGAGCCGACGACGAAGAACGTCGCGGGGACCTGATGGCGGCGTAGCACCTCGAGGACCTGCGGGGTCCACACCGGGTCGGGCCCGTCGTCGAACGTCAGCGAGATCGTCTTCGCCGGCATGCGCGCGCTCACCGGGGTGGCGCCGCGAGCGTCGACGATCGGTCCGCCGTCGGTGATCGCCGCCGGGACCTCGTCGTGGGCCTCCTCGGCCGGCACCGCGCCGGTGGCGTCGACGCCGACCTGCGAGCGGGCGAGCCCGTGGACCAGCAGCAAGCAGCTGAACATCAGCAACGCGACCACGATGAACAGCACCCCGGGCCGGGGCGCGAGGCGCGTCCATCCCCGGCCGGCGGCCACCGCGCGGTGCGGGTGGCGCGCCGGAGCGGCGGTGTGGCCGCGGCGTGCCGAGGAGCGGTGGCTGGCCACGGTCAGACTCCGATCGAGGTCGTGAGGGGGCCGATGTCCAGCACGGCGGGCGTGCCGGAGCCGGCGTCGGTCGGGGTCGTCGTGTCGGTGGTGGTGTCGGTGGTCGTGCCGCTGCCCGCGGCCGTTCCCCCGTTGCCAGTGCTCCCCGACGTCCCGGTGCCCGTCGTCGGGCCCGCGCCGCCCGACGAAGAGCTCCCGCCCGAGCCATCGGTGGTCGATGACGGGTCGGGCGTGGACTGCGGGGTCCCCGGCACGCTGCCGCCGTGCGGGGTCGTGGGTCGCGGGGAGGTCGCGTGCGCGGCTCCGCCACCGGCCGACGCGGGTCCGCGGACGACCCGGAGCGGAACCAGCGGTGCCGTCGCGCGGTGGATCGGCGCCGTGACGTGCGGAGCGGCGGCGTGCCGCCCGCCGGCGGTCGACGCGTGCCGTGACGTGCTCTTCTGCGACGCGTGAGTGGTGACCGCGGCGTCGGTGACGCCGTGGCGTCCGGTCGCGCTTGCCGGGACGACGACGTCCGCGGGGACGTCGTCGAACTCCTCGCCTCCCTCGTCGTCGATCGACGGCGACGGCGCCAGGGCGACGCCGGACGCGTCGATCACGCTGGCGTGCGTGCTGAGCGTGATGCCGAAGGCCGCGAGGTAGGCGGTGCAGGCCGAGGCGCCGAGGTAGCCGAGCACCGTGACACCGCGACGCCGGCGCCCGCTCGCGTCGACGAAGACCGGCGACCGCTCCGCGGTCTCTCGTCCTGACTCCACACCGTTCATGGCTGACCCCCCGTGTCACCGACCGACCGCCGGCGGGGCTTCCTCGTGAAGCCCGATCAACGACTCATCGTCACCGCGGCCACCGATTGATACGTCTCGGCGGGTCACACGAAGGAGTGAACTAGTCCGAATGGGTTCACAAGTGACGGTCGCTCGTGACGCTCCGACCGCGCTCCGAGGAGGAACCCCGTGACCGTCGCGATGCCTCCGCGCGCCCGTAACGTCCAATTCCGCGGCGTCGATGGTCGAGCAGACACCACCTGACCTGGGGGGGACCCGATGCCGACGACGGCCGACCTGCTCACGACCCGGCTCGACGACGCCATCGCACGCCGCCGCCACCTGGACGGTCAGCTCGTCGCACTCCGGGACTTCGAGCGTCGCCTCACCGAGCGCGTCCACGCCGCCCGCGCCGCAGGCGGTCAGACCGAGCAGGTACGGGAGCTGCTCGCCCGTCTCCTGGGGGTCCGGTCCCGCCTCGAGGAAGCCACGGTCGCGCAGGCGAAGGCCGCGGCCGAGGAGAGCCGGCTCCGAGACGACGTCCGCGACGCCGACGCACGACTCGGCCGGGCGCAGCGCGAGATCGACGAGCGACGGGAGTTCGAGCTCGCCTGCCTCCGGGCTCCGATGCTCGCTCGCTCGCCGGCGACGTCACTCAGCGCGAGCAGGTGGCGCTCACGCCACACACCCATCGGGGACGTCTGAGCTCTGGGGTGGGACGCGGGGTCGCCCGCCGGGTCGGGGTTGTCGCTCGGGATCGAGGAACTCGGGCGGGGTGAACCACGGCCGACCGTCGACGATCTGCACGGACCAGTGACCGTGGTGGATCAGTTGGTGGTGGAAGCGACAGAGCAGGCACATGTTGTCCAGCGCGGTGTCGCCGCCGTCGAACCAATGATCGACGTGATGCGCCTGGCAGCGACGGGGCCGTCGCGAGCACCCGGGGAACGCACAGCCTCCATCGCGGACGTTGAGAGCCCGACGGATGGCATCGGGCGCGGTGCGCTGCCCCCGGCCGACATCGAGGGGCTCGGACCTCGACCCGAGGACCATCGGCACGATCTCCGCGTCGCAGGCCCAGCGGCGCAGGGTGCCCGGATGGACTCGGGCGCCCGAATCGAGCAGGCCGTAGCGACCGTGGTCGGCCAGGGCCCGAGACAGCCACGAGTGGTCCATCGTGATCGTGAGCAGCGCGCGACCGGGGCGGTCGGTCCGCCGCGAAGCCTGGTCACCCGCATCGGAGCGTCGCGGCGCCGGGGTGCACGCGTCCTGCGCTCCTGTCCCGTCCTCGGCTTCGGTGGCGGAGTCGCGCCGTGCGTCGGCGGCGACACCGTGGGGGCCACGGGCGTCCTCGACGAGATCCTTGAGCCCGTCGGCGCGGCGGCGCTTGAGTTCGCGCTGGTCGTCCGGCCCGGAGGGCGCGGACAGATCGTCGATCACCTCGAGGAAGGCCTCCCCGTCGACCGGGTCGGACATCCGGCCGCGATAGAGGATCGTGCCGTTCTTGCGTCGCACGATCAGCAGCTCGTCGTCGCGGCCCGCGTCCTCCTCGGGCGGCTCCTCGCCGTCGGGGTCGAGGTGGGCCAGCAACCGATCCGCGACCGCCTGCAGTCCCCTCGGGCCGCACACGGTCGCCTCCTGCGCCAGCGTCTGCTCCGCCGCCTCCCATTCGGCGACGGGCAGGCTCTCCACCCGGTCCAGCCGGGCCATGGTCTTGCGGATGATCGAGATGTGGGCCTCGCCGATCTCGCCCGCGGCCGACACCGCGGACGTGCACGGCAACCGCGCCGGCAGATCCTCCCCCGTGATCGACGTGCGTGGACAGAGGTCTGCCGCCTCCGCCACCAGCCGCTTCGCCACGAACGGCGCGAGCTGCCACATCTCCTGCAGCAGCCGTGCCGTCGTGCGATCTCCCGACCGCTCCGCCACCCCCAGCGCCTCGAGCTCGGCGACCTGTTCGAGGCGGGCGAACGCCTCCCGCCGACGGGCGATCTCGCCGAGGCGGGCGCGCTCGAGCGCCTCCCGCTCGACCACCCCCAGCTCCCGTTCGCTCATGTGTTCGATTCTAGAACCGACCCCCGACAGCGAGGAGTCAGCAGCGCCCTCGCCGGGCGACACGGGACCTCGGACGGGGTCATCATCCGGACGCGGGTCAGGTCGGCGTCGGCATCCAGTCGGTGACGGCGGAGACGAACCGGTCGAGGTCCGAGAGGTCCTCGAGGCGGCGGACCACGATGGTGTCGTCGACGGTCACGTACTCGTGCACGAGAACGTTGCGGAAGCCGACGACCCGGGCGAGCTGCTCGCTCAGCCCATCGGTCAGGACCCCGTGCCGGGCCAGCTGCCGCAACGCGTCGGCGTTGTCCGCCGGCGGGCCCCAGCCCTCCGAGGAGCACAGGTGCTGCGCCACGTCCACGCACGCCTCGATCGCCGTCACGAAGGTGTACTTGACCCCCGGCAGCCACATCGGGTCACGTCGTCGGGCCGACTCCGCGGATGCCTCCGCGCGCAGGCGGGACACGTCGTCGCGGACCGCGCGCAGCAGGCGCAGGACGCGGACCTCATCGACCACGGCGGACGCTCTCGGCGAACTCGCGGTGGCTGCGCTCGATGCGGGGCCGCTCGTCCGCGTAGATCTTGCGGGTCGTCGCCACCCACCGCACGCGTGCGGGCGGATCGTCGTCGAAGAGCAGGAGCCCGTGCTGGGCGACCCGGCCCCGCAGCTCGAGCGGCGCGGAGTCGAGCACCAGCAGGTCCACGCCGGGTGGGAGCAGGACGTCGAAGGACGCCGGGGCGTCCACGCCCCACCAGGCGGCGACGTCGACGTCGGAGTCCACACGCGCCGTCCCCCGCGCGCGGCTGCCGTGCAGCAGGGCGAACCGCGCCCCGGCCTCCCGGAGGAGCCGCACGATCTCGTCGCGCTCCGCGAGCGGAAGGTCGGACGTCACGGTGCGAGTGTGGCACGAGCGGACCGCCGTGACCTGCGGCTCTCCAAAGCTCCGGCGTGACCCGCGCCGAGGCGCGTCGTTGTGCGGAGGCGGCCCTCCGGCGGCGCGACCCGCGCCGCGCCGACGGGGGTCGGGCCCTAGGAGGACGCACCGTGGCACCGATCGGACTCCTGCGGCGCGGGCTCGTGACGGTGATCGCCGCGGTCGGGTTGGCGGCCCTGGGCGTGCCGGCCGCACTCGGCGAGGATGAGGGCCACGTCGGGTCGGGCGCCGTCGAGTACGTCAACATGGGCGACAGCTACAGCGCAGCCAGCGGTGTCCTGCCGCCCGCGCCCGGCGCGTCGCCCCAATGCCTGCAATCGGCCCGCAACTGGGGCCACGTGCTCGCCGACCGGTGGGAGTACGACCTCACCGACGTCTCCTGCGGCGCCGCCGAGACCCGCCACTACACCGAGGCGCAGTTCCCCGGCGTCCCGCCGCAGGTCGAGGCCCTCTCGGAGGCGACCGACGTCGTCACGATGACCATCGGCGGCAACGACAGCGGCGTGTTCATCGGCACCATCCAGGCATGCGCGACCGCCGCGGCGGCCACCGCCGGCACCGGCAACCCCTGCGAGGAGCAGAACGGCGACCGGTTCACCGACACCATCGAGAACGTCACCTACCCCGACCTGGTCGAGGCGCTCGAGACCGTCAAGGCCGCCGCCCCGAACGCCCGGGTCGCGATCGCCGGCTACCTGCAAATCCTCCCCGCCGAGCGGGGCTGCTATCCGGTCATGCCGGTGGCCTCCGGCGACGTCGGCTACATCAACGACATCCAGGCCACCCTCAACGACGCCGTCCGCCGCGCCGCCGAGGCCACCGACGTCACCTACGTCGACGTCACCGAGGCCTCCCAAGGCCACGACGCGTGCCGGCCGATCGGCACCCGCTGGGTCGAACCCGCCGTCGGCGGCACCAACGCCGTGGTCGTGCACCCCAACGCCCTCGGCGAGCAGGCCATGGCCGAGCGGGCCGCTGCCGAGCTCGGCACTGCGGCGCGCGGCTGACGCCGGCTCCGCGACGCCCGGGGATCCTGGGTGGGAAGCGGTACCGTGCGGCACATGGAGCCCGCTGAGCTCTCCGCGGCCCTCGCCGACGACCCGGCCATCGCCGGGGTCGGTGTCCTGGCGCTCCACGGCTCCCGCGCCCGCGGCGACGCCGCGCCCACCGCCGACTGGGACCTCGCCTACCTCGCCGACGACCGCGAGGGCGCGCCCTCGCCGGACCCGGTCGCCCTCGCGGTCGCGCTGACCAGGGTCCTCGGGACCGACGACGTCGACCTCGTCGACCTCGCCACTGCCAGCGCGCTGTTGCGGTTCCGTGCCGCCCGGGACGGGGTGCTGTTGCTCGAGGCACGTCCGGAGGCGTTCCTCGATTTCCGCCTCGAGGCGGTGCGGTTCTGGTGCGACGCGGGTCCGGTCATCCGCGCCGCGCAGGCCGACGTCCTGGCCTCCCTCGGATGAGCCGTGCCGTCGACGGCGAGCTCCTCGCCGAACGCACCGCGACCGTCCTCGCGCACCTCGACCGGGTCGCGGCACATCTCCCGTCCGACCCGGCGGACCTGCGGCCGATGTCCTCCCCCACCGACACCGTCGTCCTGCATCTCTGGCAGGCGATCCAGGTCGTGATCGACCTGGCCACGGCGACCTGCGTCCGTCTCGGTCTCGGGAGCCCACCGACCTACGGCGACGCCTTCCGGCGTCTGGCCGAGGCCGGTCTGCTCGACCCGCAGCTCGGCGCGAGGCTGGCTCGCGCGGCCGCGTTCCGGAACCTCCTTGTGCACGCCTACGGGCGCCTCGACCTGCAGCGTGTGCACGCCATCGCTCAGTCCGGACCCAACGACCTGCGCGCCTTCCTCGCCGCCCTCCGCGACCAGACGTGAGGGGTGCTTCCACAGCTGCCCCAGCGGGCCCAGCTGTGTCCTCACGCCCGTCCCCTGCGCTCATCGCTACCCGGGGACGGGCCCGCAGCCCATGGCCACGAGCAACGCGTCCACCGCTCCGGCGTCGTCCTGCTGCGCGTAGGAGGCCACCGACACGCTCCGGGAGTCGTCCCCCACGGCGCACATACCGGCCAGGGCACTCGCCCCCGCTACCGCTTCGGCGTGGCCGTGACGGTCACCCAGGAAGCTGACTGACGGCGTCAGTAGCCGAACGGTGAGCACCCTTCCTCGAAGTCGCGCCTCCCGCGCTCGTCCGGCGGGCCACTTCCCTGGTTCTGGTCGTAGGCGGCCAGCCAGCACTGCTCGCGGGTGCTCGGCAGGGTCGGCCCGTAGTTGTAGTTGCAGCGCAGCTCGGCGTTCGACATCGGGTCGTCCGTGTCGTACGACCGTTCCTGAGCAGCGCGCTCGGCGAGGCAGCCGTAGGGATCGGCACTCGAGGCGCCGGAGGTCCCCGAGGCTCCCGACGAGCCGCTGCCCCTCATGCATCCGAGACGCTCGGCGGCGCTGTCCGGGACCACGACGCCGTCGTCCTCGCTCCCGTCGGTGCAGATGGGTCCCGTACCCATCGCGAGGAACCGCACCGGCGGTCCGAGCGCGTAGATGGTGCGCACGCCGTCGGGCGTCGACGACGACCGGAGCGACACCACGGCGAACCCGCCGGCGCACGTAACGGCACTGGTCGGTCGGGCGCCGGCGCCGTAACCGCTCTCAGCGCTACGGAACACCTCGACGAGCTGCTGCGTGCTCGGGCAGGAGGAACCGCCGGCGGTCGATGTGGTCGGCGCTGCGGGAGACGGAGTGGCGATCGGGACGGGGCCGGGAGGGGCGACGGCTCCCGGGGACCCGGCGGTCGACACCGGCTGCGCCTGTGGCAGGAGGAACAGCCCGATGAGCGCACCGGTGCCGACCGCGAGGACGGCGAGTAGCAGGGCAACCGCCGCGAGGCGGACCCGTCGTCGGTCCAAGGTGAAGCCACGCCGCGACGTCGGGGCCGGGCGGCCCGACGGGTCCGCCGAGGTCCTCGGCAGCGGGATGCGCTCGGTGATCGCGTCATGGACGGTGTCGGTCACGCCGCCTCGTTCCGCGCCTTGAGGATGGCGTAGGCCTCGTCGACGGTGCCGACCTGGATCACCACGCCCGTCTGGTCGGTGAGCAGGGCGAAATAGTCGTACGGCGGCTGCTCGTGGTGCATGACGTCGCGGTCGATCTGTGCGTGCGCGAACTGCCGGACGACCGGGGCCCGCTCTCGATCCGCGCGCCCGGCAACCCAGAGGCCTCCGCGCGTGACGGCGTAGACCGGCTCCCACAGATCACCGCGTCGGCCGTCGTAGGCGCCCATGAAGCTGATGTGGTCGGCCGCACCGAGGATCGCGGCGCTCTGCGTGTCGAGGCGGGCGACCAGGGCGTCGGCGACGTCGGTGCGTCTCGCGAGCGCCTCGGGGTTCCACAGCTTCTTCTGACTCTCGCCGGAGGGATTGAAGCGGTTCCCGCCGAAGTGCGGCTCGAGGCGGTCGGCGAGCTCGAGAGCGTTGGTCCGGGCGACCTCCACCGTCTCGGTCAGGTCCTCGCGGGTCGCGCGGTCGTGCCAGAGCCGCACGATGATGTCGAGGTCGTACGTCTGCCCCTCCCGATAGAGGTAGAGACCGCCGACGAGGTACCGGCCGGCGTTCACCGCGACGTACTGGAACAGCTCCGGGCGCGGCGCGAGCTCCCGGAGGACGACCGCCCGCACCGACACCGCGACTCGGCCGCCCGCCGACTCCTCGGTGTCGACGAAGACACTCGTCGTCCCGGCCGGGACGACGATGACGCCCTCCGGATTCCGGTAGACGTCCTCGAAGCGTCCGTACAGGGTGGCCAAGCATTTCTCCAACGCCCGCGAGGCGGGCGAATCGGGCGGCCCGTGTCCCCCCGACGCCGTCTGGATGTCCACACCGCATCCGCCGCAGAATCGGTCGCCGTCGTGCAACTGCGCACCGCACCGTGCACACGCCATCGTCGTCCCCTCGTCGTGGTGGTCTCAGCTCGGTCAGTTCGCCGGTCCACCAGGTGCCGGAGTCGGAGCAGTCGGGGTCATCTCGGTCGGCAACGGTTCCGCCGGAGACTGCGGTAGGTCCGGCTCGACGAGCTCAGGAACCGGCGGCTTGGCCGGCATCCTCTTCTCTGGGCCCATCGGACCCAGAGGAATCGGTGACGCGGAACCCCCGGGTTCCACGGGCGCGACGCCGGGACGGCCCCCCGAGCCGGGCTCGCTCGGTGCGCCACGGGGAGGCGTCGTGGTCGGCGCGGGTTCCGTCGTGGCGCCCGGCCGGGACGACGTGCGCGGCGAGAGAGGAGGAGCCGGCGAGGCGGCGCTGCTGGTGCTCGGGGCGACCACGCTCGGCGCCGCGACCGTGGACGTCCCCACCACACCGGCACCCAGGAGGGCTGCGCCCACGATCGCGGGGATCGCGATGATGGCGCCGACCACCGGGGCGAGAACGGTGGCCGAGGGCGCACCGCCGGACACACCGGCCGGCCACCAGCTGCCCTGGCCGGCTCCCGCGACCGCGCTGGGATCGCCGCCTGCCTGCTGGAGCAGGGGCGGTGCATCGCGGGCGACGGCGTCGCTCAGCCAGCCCGGAGCGGGCACCACCACGGGCGCCGAAGCCAGCAGCGCTCGCGGAGACACCAGCCGGTCCCTGGCCTCCCGACACGCGAGGCAGTGCTCGATGTGGCGGTTGACCCGCTTGCGGAGGAGGACGGTCATGGTGCCGTTCCAGCCGCTCAGGAGCTCGGCGAGCTCGGCGCACCGCTCGGGCTGGTGGCGCGCGACGAGCAGCGCTCCGAGACAGCGTTGGACGGTGTCGCGGAGCCTCGAGACCAGGGTGTTCGCGTTGGTGGCGCTCAGCCCCAGCGCGTCCGCGAGCTCCGGGCCGTCGAGCCCGTGCCGATAGTGCAGTTCGAGCACGGCGCGGTCCCGGTCGCTGAGGCCTCCGGCCGCGTCGGCGACCAGCGCCGCCAGCTCGCCGCGAGCAGCCAGCACCTCGGGACCGTCCTCGTCGGAGGCCCGTTCGGGCAGGACCTCGGCGGGCTGCTCACGTCGACGGCTCCGCAGACGGGCGAGCGCCTCGTGGCGGGCGATCGCATAGAGCCAGGGCCGCAGCTTGTCGTGCTCGCGCAGCTGAGGCAGGCGGGTCGCCGCGGTACAGAACACGTCCTGCACGCAGTCTGCCGCCGCGTCGGGGTCCCGCAGCATGCCCAGGCAGAAGCTGTGGAGGGAGTCGCCGTACCGGCGGTAGATCGCCGCGAACGCCGTGGGGTTGTGCGGCGCGGCCGCGGCGAGCGAGGCGTCGCTGACACGCAGCGGGCCGGTGAACACGTCCGCGGCACGTCGTGGACGTGGGAGGCGTACCCGCAGGGGAATCGGCGAGCGCTCCGATGCCCGCCCGACCGCGATCGGCTCGGTCTGCAGGTCCGGAACGTCGTCCAAGGCGGACGGGAGCGCCGCGTGGGTCCCGTGGACGCGGGCGCTCTCCAGGGTCATCCGGCCCTCACAGCGTCCCGACCCACGACGACCAGTGCACTCATCCCGCACCCCGCTCTCTCGTGCGGGTGGCCGGCATGGAGCACCGAGCCGCCCGCTGACCCCCCGGTCGGGCGTTGATCTGCGCATCGCCACGACGCCGCGCAACGTTTCCGATCACCGGTCAGCGGTCGGTGCTCCGCGCCCAACGGCATCGCTCGATCCAGCGGAGATCTTCTCGAGAAAAGTGTGCGAGTCGTCGGGGGTCGCTGCTCCTACCCGTGTCACCGCCGCCGAGAACGGTCGCGGGCGAGATGCGAGGAGAGCCCGATGTCCCTGCGTTGCCACTTCCGATCCGCTTCCAGGCCCGAGAACGACGAACCCGGCCGCGATTCATCCTCGCCGGCGGCGACGAGGTGCACCGGCCGTGTGGTCATGAGGGCACGGGGCCGCAGCCCATGGCCACGAGCAAGTCGTCCACCGCGCCGGCGTCGTCCCGCTGCGCGTAGGAGGCCACCGACACGCTCCAGTAGTCGTCGCCCACGACGCACGTGGCGGCAAGCGCACTCCCCCTGCTGCCACTTTCCGTGGCCATGAGGGTCACGCCGCTGCGTGTCAGGGTCACCGGGTACGTCGAGGGGCTGGACGGGGTCGTCCCGTCCCGACGGAAGGCCAGCCTCAGGTTCGGGTCGGCGTCGACGGCGGCTTGCGGAGCACGGACGAGCACCACGAGGTGCCCGCCGACCTGTGCCGCGGCGTCCAGGGTCGCGCCGGCGGTGGCGTACGTGCACGCCTGCCCGCCGGTCATCGGGGTCTCCACGAGCGAGGCCACGTCACCCAGCTGGATCGGACCGACGACACCCTCGAAACCCGGCAACGTACTGCCGGCGGGCGCGTCGCACGGCTGGACGGCCATCAGCGCGGCGGGCGAGGCGAGCAGGACGGCGCCCAGCGCGAGGACCGCGACCGTCGCCACGGCGACCGCGACCAGGGCGATCGGGCGGCCACGCCCGCCCGACGGCCGCTGCGGTGGGGGTGCCTGGTCGCCGTGCGGGGGCCTGGTCGGCGGCGGCCCGGGCGGGCCGCCGGGAGGTAGAGGTGCCCGCGGACCGCGTGCGGTCGGCGGCGCCACGCGCGGTATCGGCATCGTGACCGGCTCGGCCGACGGGCCGTGCCGCGGCGCACGCGGTGCGGGCGGCATGCGCGGCGGCCGGAGCTCGGTCACGGGGTTCCTCCTGGCCGTTGGCCGTGCGGTGGGGTCCCCGGCCTGCGCCGGGTCGCGGCACGCGCGGGGAGGCCGATGGCGGCGGCCGCGCCGACGATCATGAGGTTGCGTCCGAACTCCTGATCGCCGAGCGCGGCGTCGCAGGTCGGGGAGTCCTCGACGACGGACCAGCGTCCGTAGGACGAGACCGTGCACGAGTCGGCCACGGACGCGTTCGACGAGTACGTGCCCAGGCCGACGAAGAACACGACGACCGCGACCGCGATCCCCGCCCACATCAGCGGCGGGATCGTCCGGGCCCACGCCGGCATGACGAACTGTGGCGGCGCTCCCGGTCCGTACGGCACCGGACCGGGAGCGTGCATGCCGGGAGCCATCGGGCGCGGCACCGGCATCGGGGGCACGAGCCGCTGTCGCGGGATGGCGACGGTGTCGGGCTCGGCCTGCTGTGTCGACGCCCCGCGGGCGGCCCCGCACCCGCCGCAGAAGCGGTCACCGGGCATGCCGAGTGCGCCGCAGCGCGGGCAGGCCGCCGACGCCGCCGGCCCCGCCGTCAGGTCCCCGAGCATCGGACTCCCCTCGTCACGTTCCGGGTCGGACTCACGCCACTGCCGCCTGACCGGGCCCCGCGATGGCGAGCCGGGCGTGCGGGTCGAGCCGGGCGAGCTCGGCGGCGACGGTCTGGAGATAGAGCCGGTACATCCAGAAACCCTGCACGTGGGCCGGTCCGGCCGGGATGAACCCGTACCAGCTGCGGCTCTGCAGGTACCGGTCCATGCCGCCGACGCGCAGGCTCGTGCGCCCGCCCCGGCTCTCGACGCGGGCGCGGAAGTGGCAGTGCCCGCCGATGTGCAGGCCGACCACCCCGGGCTCGCCGCCGGCGATCTCGACCTCGTCGCCGAAGACGACGAACCAGTTGCCGCGCACCGCCGTCGTCCGTCGGACGGCGTCGAGCACGACGTCGGGCGGTAGCGCGGTGTCGGCGTGCAGCGCGAGGCGCGAGCGGGCGCCGGCCGTCGCTGGGATGAGGAAGGAGGAGGCCGGGTGCGGGGGTGGTGGGCCGCCATGCCCGACCCAGCCCGGCCGCGAGCTCGTCGCGCCGTGCCGGTGGTTCACGACGGCACCCCAGACCGCCCCGCCGACCAGCGCGAGGGGCAGCACGACGATCCACGTCAGGGCCGAGCCACGGCTCGACAGCCCGTCGTGGCCGCCCCAGGCGATCCCGCACGCCAGCACGCCGCCCGCCACCAGCCCGACGCGCCAGAACCACGGGAGGGTCGGGGTGAAGGCCGCCGCGAAGGCCAGGAGCCCCACGATGACGATCATGACGGTCGCGCCCGTGCCCGCCCCGCCGCCGGAGTACGACGAGGACGTCGACGTCCCCGAGACCGCGAGCAGCAGGCCCACCGTCACCGCCAGCGCGAGACCACCGCAGAGCACCCACAACCGCGGGACGCGTGCGATCGTCACCCGGGCTCGCTCCCAGGCCGTGAGCGCGCCGGGACCCAGGCTCGCCGCGGCGGACCGGTTCGTCAGTGCGGCGACCGTGGCCGCCAGGTGCAGCACGGCCACCGCGCCGAGGCCCAGCCCCTCGAGCCCGGGCAGGGAGACGGCGACGAGCGTGAGCAGCCATGTCCCGACGAGGACCCACACCGCGGCGGGCTGGCCGGCGCGCAGCCCCACCCCGCATCCGACGGCGGCGCCACCGAGCAGCAGGAACAGCACAGCGCTGCCGACGTAGGTCGGCGAGGCCTGCCCCGCGACGGCCCCGTAGGAGAACCCGACGAGCGCGGCGACGAACGCCGCCGCCGCGAGCCTCAGCGCGAGGGTCGCCGCAGCACCTCCCGGCGACGGCATGCGCGGGTTGCCCGGCGCGCTAACCACCACGGCGGCGAGCGCCACCGCGAGCATCGCCCCGAACGCGCCGGGCCCGTCCACCGACGTGCCGAGCGCCGCGGTGAGGACGACCGCGGCCAGGGCGACGGCCCCTCCGGCCGCGACCGCGCGGTGTTGCGCGAGCGCGAGGACGACACCGCCCGCCCCGGCCGCCAGCAGCAACCTCGGCAGGACGACCACCACGAACGCCGCGGCCTCCGCGTCGCCCCCCGTCGCCCCGGACAGCGACAGGACGGCCTCGACCAGCAGCACCACCGCGAGGAGTGCCGCGAGGCCCAGCGCTGCCCAGTGCCACGCGACCGCGCCGGGCTGGGGAAGGGTGAGCGGCGCCGGGCCGGGTCCGTGCGCCTGAGGGCCGGGCCACGGGGGTCGCGGACCGGGTCCCGAAGGCACAGCCCGAGGCGGCGGGATCCGGAGGGAGATTGTGTCCGGATCGTCGTTCCCACGGGGACGGACCCCGGCGTGGCGACGACCGGTCGTGTCGAGGTCTCGTGTCGTGGGCTCGGCGAACACCTGCTCGACGGCCGTCGACAACGCGGAACGCTCGAGCCCGCAGCCACGGCAGAAGCGGTCGGCCGCCTGCGAGGGCGCGGCGCAGCGCGCGCACGCCGTCAGCATCGTGTGCCCCCGGGCGTCGCCGTGACCGTCACGGCCCATCGCAGATGTCCTCGTAGCCGTCCCCGGGGCGGAGACCAGTTTCGCCTTCGGTTGGGAAGTACCAGCCGACGCTGCGGTAGGCGGGGCGCCCGTGGCATTGGCCGAGATCCGAGGCGACGATGATCGCCGAACGCTGCACCCCGTCGGACGACGCCCCGCCCGGTGGGACCCAGCTGGCCGTCCCCCGGCCGGTGGCCCGAGAACCGCCCCAGGTCTCCCAGGTCACCCCGGTGATCATGCCGGTGCCGCTACCGCCGGCGTAGACCTCGTTCGGCCGGACACCGCCGAAACCGGACTGGTTTGGTGCCCAGACAGCGCCGAGCGTCGGCGTCACCCCACCCGGCATAGCACTCTCGGACAGCCGGGTCCCTGTTCCCGAGCCCGTTCCCGTCCGCAGCGCTGTGTGGGACGCGTAGTCACCGGTGTGCGACAGGCGCTTGGCGTAGCAGTCGTCCGGCCCGAAGCCGGCGCTCTGGCACCAGGCGTTGGCGGCGTCGGCGCTCGAGAACGGCCGGTTGGCCAGCGTGATCCAGAAGTCGCTGCTGCGGAAGCTCGTGAAGTCGCCCGACCACACCAGGATCGCGTCGGGCTGCTGCCCGCGGAGGCGCTGGTGGTCGGTGAGGATGGTGGCCGCGTCGTAGGTCTGCCCGTCCACGACGAGGCCCTGCTTCTTCGCCGAGAGCTGCGGCGCCCACGAGCCGACGAGCGCCTCGGCGGCTCCAGCGTCGGCACCCCGCTGCGTCTCCAGAGCTTGCGCGGGGTCCGCGGGCAGGGCCGGCGAGGCCGGTACCGCGGTGGACGCGGGTGGCGCGCCGCCGGCCGTGGACGTCCCGGCTCCGGCCGCCCACGGCATACCCACGACGAGGAAGGCGCCGAGGACGACGGCGACGAGCGCGAGCACACAAGCCACGACGATCAGACCGCGGTTGGAACGGCCCTGCTCGGGCGCCGGCGGCGGCCCGACCGGCGGGAATGGCGCGGCCCACGGAGGGCCGGGCGGCGCCGGCGGCGGGCTGTGAGGTCCGGGCGGTCCGGCCCACCACTGCGTCGGCACGGCCGCCTGCGGCCCGCTCCGGCGCGGTGCCGGCGGCCCTGGTGGGGCCTGGTTGCCGCAGTGCGGACAGAAGCGAGCACCGGGTCGCCAGGGCGCGGCGCAGCCGCGACAGGTGGCGTCAGCCGCGTCGATGGTGGTCATGCCCCGCCCCCCGGATCGATCGACGGCAACTGAGCCGTCGACAACGGGTCGCTGGAGGATGCGGAGTCGTTACAGATCGCCGCACCTCGCCCTGACGGTCACGTCAGGAGTCATCTCAAGATCGAGAGGACCGCGCGCGTCGGCCCTACGGACCCACCGGCGGAGGGACGGGACGGCCGCTGCCCGTCCCGTCCCCTCCGACCAGCGCCTACGAGCCCGGCCGCTCCATACCCGAATCGCTCTCTGACCGCGACGAAGGCGACCAGGCGTCACGGTCGCCGAGCTGCGCGGGCTCGCACAGCCCGCCGACGGATCGCTCGAGGGCGCAGTGGACGGCGCCGTCGCAGCGCGCGGTGCGGCGGCGACCGCGATCGAGGGGTACGGTGCGTTGTTGCTCGCCTGCGGGTAGGCCACCAGCTACGCCGTCCCGACGTCGAAGCACTGAGTTCCGGTGGCCCGTGCGTCGATCTGGACGGTCACGTTGCAGGTCACCGACCTTCGGCCCGGGCGCTCGCCGCAACGAACCCGACCGACCGGCGGTCACCCGCCACGGCCCCGCCGCCGCTGCTGACGATCCGCAAGTCGAGCCCAGGGGCAGGCCTGTGGCCGCCGTGGGGCGTCGGCCGGTACCAAGTTGGAGACGGTCACGGTGGCCGGCACCGTCTTCCCGGCCCACGCCGATGCAGTGCGGAGATCGTGACCCCGAGATCGGCCCGCTCCGGCGCCGTGCCGGTCAGCGTCCAGGTCGCCGGAGCCGCAGTACCGCTCCAAGCGGTGACCGTGACCCAACCGGATGCGGGACGTGCGGTCAGGGCAGAGCTGATCGAGCGGCCCTGCGCGTCGGAGGTGACAATGGCCGTGGTCGCGCAGCCGGAGAACGACACGGTCCACTGACCGTGAACGTCACCGGGCCACCACGCAGCCGTTGCGCCGGCGCTCAGCGCGCCGACAGCTGCCACGCTCGAGGCGAGGGTCCTACCCGCCCCATCGACGAGGTCGTCACGACACATCGCAACTCAGGCAACACGCACTCGTGGGCGCGTGGGAGCCACCCGATGAGCGCAAAGAGGAGCCGTCGCCCTCTCGCGGCCAGCGACTCCTCCGTACTCGGCGACGGCCCTTGATGCTCACCTTGAAGCGCTTTCAGCCCCACTAGTAGGTTCTACGCTAGCCCCACGTGCATATCCGTCCACCCCAACGTCAGGTTGACCGAGTCGACCTGAGAGGCCCACCGCAAGGGCTCCGAACACCAAGGCCGGCGAGGCAAGCGAGAGTTGCCACAGGTCAAGTTCCCCCGTAGCCCGGGCGACATGTAGGAATGCGAGCGCGCCCGGCGCAGCGAGCAGCCAGGCGCACAGCCACGCCGTAGCAACCTCCCGAGGGCGCCACCACCATAGTGCCCCTGCCACTATCGCGAGCGCGAGCACTGCGAGGACTACAAGGCCCGGGGTAATGCGCGTGCTGTCGGTGACCTTCGACGCCACGTGGAGCGGCGAGAATCCCGCCCAGTCTGCAAGAGCAAACGGCAGAATTAGCGCGGCGGTTGTAAGCGCAGAGACGCCTGCGACGACCATGCCCCGCGCTGCTGACGCCTCCCGCCACACCAGCGCGGTAATCGGCACGAGCAGGACGATGATGTGGGGGCGGCTACACAACGTGATCCCGAGCAGCATGGAGCATGCAACCAACGCCCACCAGCCCCACCGACGCGCCGCGGCCACCACCAAGCACGCTGCTCCAGCGACATAAACCCCGTTCACAAAAAGGTCGTCACCGACGAGGAACTCCTGAACCGTCACAGCCGAACCGAGCACCACCGCGCACCAAAGCAGAACGGGGACGACCCGGAGTCGCCTCGCCCCATGGGCCAGGACGAGAAGCAGGCCTGGAACCCAAACCAAATTCTGATAGGCCGCATTTCCGATCGCCCAGAATGGGGCCGCTATCAACAACGCACCAGGCAGGGGAGTTATCTCGGTGCCCATATAGGTTCTCGCCGTGTACGGGTAGGCACCGTCCGCCAAGCGCGTCAGGGCGACATTGAGGGCGTCTGCCCGATCCGCACCGTACCCGAGCGATGAGAGATGAGTCGGGTCGTAGGAGATTAGAAAGGCAACCGACAACGCCGCAGACACTACCGCGAATGTCACCCAACAGATCCGCGACTCTGCGCTCGCCCAGCGCTGCGCGAGCCACGGCAGCACACCTACTACCAGGATCGCCATCACGGCCACGTAGCCAAGCGCGATTGGAAAAGACGCATTCCTCGCGACGGTGCCCACCGACACCATCGCGATCAGCCCAGCAACACCTGCGAGCGCCCCCCTAGATGCCATGCACGAGGAGTCGCTTGTTACACGTCAGCTGTTACAGCAAGTGTCGGGAGGAACTCGTCCCGCTCGCGCCATCGCCGTAGGGTTGCAAGCCGGCCGCGGTCCATACTGACGTACAACGTCGCTTGAAGGTGATCGTGCGCAACCTCCATTGCCGCAGGCGATCCCTAGCTGGCGTGCCGCGCCGCCGTCCTACGTCGCTGGCGCCATCGTTGGGAGGGTCGCAACGTCGCGACCTGGCGGTTGACAGCCAGCTAGTGGTGCGGCCGCTTCGGGAAATCCCCCCCACCCCCCCCGCCGGGGGGCAGCACCCTGTGGATCGGTCTAATCGTGGGTTCGTCGCCGCCCGAGGCGCAGCTGATCACGCCAAGAGTTCCAAGCATGAACTCGACGCATCACAGAGAATAGGCGTCTCCAAAATTTGGTATCACTCCACAACACAATTGGTAATAGTAACGTGAAAGCAGCAATGGCCCGATACCGGGAGTCGATGACGAATTCTCTAAGTCTGGCCCACCCCCTCGACCTACCAGATCTCGAAGGGGTTAAGATTGCCCAAATGACTTCGCGACTTGGGGGGCAACCATCGTGATGTTGAGCCAATATATCGGGGCTCTACGGAAGTTCTGGACCTCTGTCGTGGCCTGCATCATTCTGGGGCTCGCCATAGGCGGAACCTTAGCTCTCGTTGTTCCGCCAAAATATACATCATCGGTTGGCCTCTACATCTCCTCACAAGCGCCCGCTGACACGGCGTCATCCGCCTACCAAGGAAGTCTTCTCTCTGCACAACGAACCGCTTCCTACTCGGAACTTCTTACTTCAACCCGTGTTACGAGCCAAGTAATACGCGATCTTCAGCTTCCATACTCGTCGGGCGAGCTCGCGAGCAGTATCGCGGTTGAGACGGCTCCCAATACGGTCATCATTCAGGTGAGCGTCACCGACGAGCAACCGGACCGCGCGGCAACAATCGCTAATACACTGGCGCAAGCTTTCAGCAATCTTATCGCACAACTAGAACAACCTCTGGATCCGACGCGTCCGCCGCTCGTCGCGGCAAGAATGATCGAACCAGCCTCACCTCCTACCCAACCGACATCCCCTAGCCTTCTCCTCAATCTCGCACTCGGAGGCGTACTCGGACTCGCCCTCGGAGCGACAATCGCTATCGTGCGCGATACGCTCGACACGTCGATCGATGGAATCGAATCACTGAAGCAGAATACATCAGCACCCGCGCTGGGGATCGTTCCAGAGGTTCCTGCCGAGTCGAAGACGAGCGGGCAGCAGAACATCCTCCTAAGGACATCCTCTAACGATCCGGCGGCCGAGGCTCTGCGAAAGATTCGAACGAACTTCGACTTTCTCGACATAGATCGCCAGCAGAAGGTTGTAGCGATTACAAGTTCTGTTGCTGGCGAGGGCAAATCTACGATCGCCTGCGGTCTCGCGAGTGCTCTCGCCGCCACCGGACGCCGAACCGTTATCGTCGACGCGGACCTACGTAGGCCCGCGATCGCCGAGTATCTTGGTCTCGTCGGCGATGTTGGGCTGACCAGTGTCATGGCCGGCCGAGTCCCGCTCTCGCGAACCATCCAGCGCTGGCCGTCGGGGGCGGTATCCATTGTTCCGAGTGGACCGATACCCCCCAATCCGAACGAGCTACTCGCATCGCAGCAGATGCAAGACGTCGTGAGCGAGCTTCGCAGGAATTACGATGTCATCCTCATCGATACGCCGCCTCTCGTAGCCGTGGCGGACGCCGCACAGGTCGCTACAATCGCCGACGGCGCAATCTTGGTGTGTGCGTACAAGAGTACATCTGTCGTCGACGTAGTGGCGGCGACTGAGGCGCTGCGCTCCGTCCAGGCGAGGCTATTGGGATGTGTGCTCAACATGGGCCCGGAGCAAACAAGCGCCTATTACGGATCATATAACGGCGGTGGCGGGCGGGCCGATAGGGCTCTGGGCGACACCGATGCCGAAGCGACCATCGACGAACGACAGCAACATCGCATGCCTGAGGCCGGTCTCAACCGTCCGTCTCCAAGCCGAAGGTCAAGCAGCTAGAGAGCTGATTCGGGCGTGATGACTTCTGAATGGCTAGGCACAGTTGACACCTGACCTCCGAACGGCAGCCTTCGGAAACTCTCGATGGTTGATCCTCCGAATGATGATCGGCATGGCCATAAGCGGGGTCGGACTACTCGCAATTACTCGAATCCTCGGCCCCAGTGTCTACGGTGTCTACGGTACGGCCTTCGCTACCTGGTTCCTGGTTCAAAACCTAGCTGAGCTAAATCTCGACGTCTGGCTGGTTCGCCGGCCTACAGGTCAAGACATCGAAGCTTCGGGAACGGCCCAAACGATACTACTTTGCACTTCAGCTGTCGGTGCCTTGGCACTGTATCTCGCCGCACCACTTGCGAGTTCGATTACAAGCCTGCCCGAGGTGGAGGGCGCTCTGAGGATGATGTGCCCGGCCCTTCTGCTTGCTGGGTTAGGCCAAGTCCCGCTGTCGGTTCTGGAGCGTGGGTTCAACTTCAGGGCGGTTGGAGTCGTCGAGCTCATTGGTCAGGCTGCGTTCAATGTTGCTGCCGTGCTTCTCGCGCTCAACGACTGGGGCCTGGTATCGCTCACGATCGCGCTCAATATCCAGCAGTTCGTACTCCTCGTCGGCTTCGTATCAGCCTACGGCGGCATACCGCGACTTAGCTTCGACCGGACCCTCGCGAGTAACGCCATCCGATTCGGCCTCGCGGCGACTGGCAGCTCCATCGTCGAGAACGGTCGAGTACTTGTAATTCAGCTCGTGGTGGCACGATTCGGCGGTGCCACCGGCGCAGGCGTGTACTCCCTATGCATGCGAATTATCGAGCAAACGGCTTTCCTTCGTCAGATCATTTACCGCCTAGCGACGCCGATCTTCGGCCGACTGCGTGACGAGCGGTCGCGGCTCCAGCGCACCGTTGCCGACAGTCTGCATGTACAAGCTATGGCCGCTGGACTGCCCCCGATGGTGATTTGCTGGGTCGCCCCCATCCTCGTACCTGTTGTTTTCGGTCCCGAGTGGAGCGCGGCGGCCGACCTCCTTCCGCTCCTCCTTCCCACCTTTCTTCTTCTATGCACGTTCCAGCTCTATCAGCACGGACTCCTTGCACTTGATCGGTCGTTTACGGTCTTGATCTCGAATTTGGGATACCTTATAGCCCTGACGATTTCTCTTTGGTTTCTCGTGGCCGCCTTTGGGACTCCGGGGGTCGCGATCTCAGAGGCTATCGCGTCACTTGCCCTCCCAGGGCTCGCGCTGGCCCTCCGCAGCACGCTTCTTCTTCGCCCAGCTGCATCGCTAATAGCAATCGTCGTCGGGATTACGGTAGCTGGACTGGCTGCAATTACAACCTGGTGGGCAGTGCTCGCCCTTCTACCGCCACTTGCTTTTCCCAAGAACCGGCGTCTCATCCTTGATTCGACAAGCTCCCTTATTTCGGTTCGCTAAAGCACAGTCGGCACGCTTTCCGTCGCCCGAGGAGTCGAGCCCTCCAGCTCGAACGACGCTCCGCGCTCCTCTGCCGTGGGCCTCACCCGCGCTCCTGCCACTCGAGCCCAATCCTGCACGCGTAGTGCACGGCTCATGGAACCCAAGGTGGCATCACGGTTTGGACATACGAGCTTCTTGTGAAGCCGGCTTCTCGAATCGGAGGATCTGGGGGCTCGAGATCCTGCGATAAGCCAGAGTATGGGACCGCACCGCAGGTGAGGGCCTTCGCCCACAACCCCTCAGCACCGTCATCGGTTTGTCTAGCTGTCGGGCCCTACGACGTTAAGGTGCGAGGCACCGGAAGGGGATTTGGCCGCGGTGGGCCTCTGAGACGCAGTTGGGCGTGTCACACCCTCCCACAGCCACCTGGAATCCCGCGGAGCACCTCACTCGCTACCTTCGCAAACAGCGCCACGACATCTTCGAGGCCACCCGCTTCAACAGACCCAGGCGACGCTGAGTAGGCAAGAGCGACTCAGCCGGCGTTGAGCCCGATGCGCGCCAGGGCTTTCGCTGCGTCCACCTACGATGCCAGCTGCAAGTGCGACGAGACACGCGCTCGGCAGCGAACGTCATCTATATGCACCGTAGTGCACTCGAAGTGCGACGGTTCACGACTGCGGGGAAGGCCGTAGTGACCCCTACCTATCGCCGCCGAGCCCCATTCGAGGCAACACCTGTTCGTGAACCATCTTTACGACAGACGACTCCGTGTAGCGGCTCATGACCTCCGAGGCGATGCCTCTGTACTCCGCGACAGCAAACGGGTCGAGAGCGCGAAGATCCCGAAGTGCGGCCGCTAGGCTGGCTGGGTCGTGGCTTTCGGCAACGCCCGCGACACCCGTGCTTCTCAAGATAGACAGCGCTTCGTAAGGACCGGCTGATGGCGTCGTTGCGAGTAGGCAACCCTCGGCTAGCGCTTCCAACTGGGCCATCCCGTACGCCTCGTAGCGAGAGGCCGATATATATATGAAGCACCGACTCATCAACTCACGGAAAGCCTCACTCGGCACGAAACCGTGCCAATCGACGTTCGGCGGACAGGCGATGCCGTGGTCGCGAAGGAAACGTAGCCCGTCCGCCTCATCGACTCCGACAACGTGAAGTATGTCTTCCTGTAGTCCGAGCAGGCACCAAGCGCTTACGATCGTATCAAGTCCTTTGGTCCAAGCATGTGGACCGCTCGCATAGCATAAGGCGTCATTGCTCCGCTCACCTCCTGCGCACAACGATGGCTGTATCGCGATCGGCAACGGGGACACCTTGGAGACTGGCAAGTCCTTCCTGCTCACGACATCATGTAGGGATGTAGGAGATAGCATGAGCGCTCGCGAAAGCACTCTTCGCTCAAGTCTTCTTTGAACGAAGTTCCGTAGGCGCGGCCTATTCTCCCGCACTAGTGCGTCGAAGCGCACCGCAGATCGGCTGAGGCGGCTACTAGGCTGCAACAGGGCACTCATCGAGGTAGAAAAGAGGTACACGCGCGGCGAGACGAATCGTAACGACCTGCGGACCGCCCGTGACATGGCGATAACCTGGACATAATCGATTAGAGGATAGGCTATCTCGAACTGTCGTAGGGCGCTGTAGTCCGGCGTTGTTGATGCCACTGAGACTCCTGAAGCGCCGAGCATCTTCTCAAGCTGATCCTCGCAGCGCACCAGGCCCGGAGTGCTAGAGGCGCGGACAAAGAGAACGTCTACCTCCTCGCGCTCCTTCTTACGCATTCGCCTCAACCGTCTCGTCGTACAGACTCTCGAGCGCTTGTGTTTGCGCTTGGACCTCGAACTCGCGAACGACCCGTCTCGCTCCAGCCACGCCAAGCGTCGATCGTGTCTCAGGGTCTGTAAGCAAACGATGCAACGCCTCGGAAAGCGCTCTGATATCCCCTTCCTCTACCAAGATGCCGGTCTCGCCGTTCGCGACCGCCGACCTGACGCCTCCGTGTGCGTAAGAAACAACGGGAAGCTGATGGAGGGCCGCCTCGAGAAAAACAAGCCCAAAACCCTCCGAGTCCCCGGACCTCGCCGTCCTTGAAGGAGCGCAGAACACCGCAGCTTCACTCATGGCTCGCGATACCCCGGCGGAGTCTTGGGAGCCATGGAAGGTGGCATTGACCCCAAGACGGGCTGCCAACACCTCCATCTGGGCTCTCAAGGGGCCATCACCGACGATGTTCACCTCAACGGAGTGGAATGAATCAGGTAGACGAGAAACCGCCATTAGCAGGTCGGCTAGACCCTTCTTCTCCACCAAGCGACCGACGAACAGCACACCCCGCCGGTGAGAAGCTGGTGCGGAGGAGAGGCCGCTCGGTACTCCTATATGCCTAATTGCAATCTTCTCTGGGGGAGCGCCGAGAGCGACCAGCTTCTCCGCCACAAAGTCTGAAACTGCAATCAGCCTACTTGAATACCTGAAAAGCTCACCAATTCGCCGTCTGTAGCTTACCGCTGCTAAGGAGGACTCATAGGGCAATGAGGTCACATCGTAACCGTGGAACGTGACAACCAGAGGAATGCGCTCGCGCGCAACAAACGGACATATCAGGGTCGCGTCGAACCCAAAATGAGCATGTACGAGCTGCGGATCAGACTGGCGAATTAGGCGATCGAGCGTGCCACTCCTTCGGATGAATTTTACGTGAAACTCATGACGCGGGTTGTGATCTCCCAACACCCAGGAAGCAGCTCTCACGTTTAACGGAGCGTCCGTCCTGGATAGGCCACCCAACGTCGGAGTCCAACGCCTCATCGACTCGACCTGATTCTTGATAAAGGTCTCGGACTGAGGCAATAGCTTGGCCCGCCACACCAGGACGCGCGGTCCTGTAACGGTCACGGGACCTGGGCGTGAGAGCTCGCTCGTCCCTCGTCGCCCGCATCGCCCGGTGCAAGAGTGGCAGTGAGAGACTTTGGAAGCCCAAGCCAGCGCTCCCAGAGAATACGGGAGCCCGGGAACAAGGCCCGCATTTCAGTGCCCGACACCAGCTCGATCATAGCTGCCTCTAGCACCGCGTCGCGCTCTGAATCACGAGATCGCCCAGTGGTGTACCCCAACGGCCAACGCTGGACTAGAGTAGCTCTAGTCTTGAGAGGAAGGAATTGCATCCCGGGAAACAAGAAATGGGGCTCGACTGGGAAGTAGCGGTAGGGTGTCTGGACCCAGTGAAACGGAGCCATCGAGCGGGCCGTTAGAGCCAATTTTGACCGTTGGAGCGGCCCACCGACGTGCTCAATGAGCGAGTTCGAGTACACAAGATCGAAGCTTTGTCGTTTTATTGCTGACGGTGGATCACAGGCGTCGCCCTCGTAAGAGGTGACGAAGTGTGGGAGGTCGGTATGCGAAGTATCAAAGGGATTCACGATCGTCACATGGCTTGGGCGAGCCGGCGCAGTTGCCCAGAAGCCCGCGGTTCCACCTAGATCTAGGACTCGCATATCATTGAAATCGGGGAAAGCAGAGGTGAAACGTTCCCACCGCCGCGTTCTAGCTCTCGCAGCAACCGAGTTTGGATTCTTATCGTCGGCCAAGAATCGCGTAAAGCCTCGCGCAAGAGTCACCATTACTCCTCCTTCAGAGAGCAAGTGCTTCATTGGTTGGACGTTCCACATGCTTGGACTTGATCGTGGCCTCGTCGCCTCCTGTTCTCACATGCCCGGCGCCAAGACAAATGACAAGCACAAGCCACGAGAGGCTGTCGTACCTATTCAATCCCAACGCCGACTCCAATACGCCCCCGAATGCGACGAAGCCGAGCAACATTAGGCCGTCGATCCTCGCCGGACCAGGTCGGCGGAGGAGAAGATACGTGAAGACGCTGACAAGGACGAGGCCAAGGAAGCCAGTCGAAACCAGGATATCGAGCCACTGATTGTGCGGCGAGTACGCGCCACCCTCGTAAATCACACCAGCGATGGCCTGGTCCTGCCATCCCGAGTTCCCCCACCCAAAGAGCGGCCGCTCGGCAACCATCTGCTGCGCCGTTGTCCAGAGGGCTCCCCTCGCGGTGTAGTCGTCCGGCTCTACCGTGGTTAGAGGGAGGATTAAGCCAACGCCGACTCCAGTGAGCACCATGGTCCCGGCAAGAAACGTACCGAGTCTCGAGCCTGAAAGTGCCGCCCATGAGCAGGCAGCAATAAGAAGTGCAAGAGACGCGGCGCCAAAGATCGCAGCTCGACTCCCACTCAGGAGGATCGGCACGAAGAGACAAAATATTAGCGCAAGCCGTGCACGCCCTCGAGTCGCAATGGCCACGCACGGAAGTCCAGCTAGTAGAACGAAAGCGAAATTGTTATCCGTCGCGGCAGGCCCTTCCAGGATCAAGCCCGCAACGGAGCACTTGCGTTCCGGACAAGGCGAGACGGTGCCCCCGTAGTTCACCAGCATCACCACAGTCGTCGCCAAGAGGTAACTCGTGACGAACATCGTTGCGCCGAATGCGGCCGAGCGCATTCTCGACTGTCCGAAGGTCGAAGCTGCAACGAGGACCAAGACTAGTGTCGCAGCCGTGACGACACGGCCAACCATCCCGTTCCACAAATCGCCAAGGAGCCCGACAACGCAAATAGACGCGAGCACCAACGGGGCCGGGCTAGATCTCAGCGCTCCCCGCTCCCTTGCGAGCCGCCAGCACAGAAACCCCAAAGCGATAAGGGCACCAACAATTCGCTCGAGTTTTCCTAGCGCGGTCCCGATCGTGCCTAGCTGCACCAAGGTCGTTCCGGACGCATCCGTTGCTGAGGTGAACTCATTGAGAGCCTTCGATGCCACGATTGAGATGTTGGTCGTCCAGGCAATCAAGAATACAAAGATCGCAGGAGACATTGCGAAGGGATCGCTCGAGCGTGGCCGAGCTCCCCAAGTCGCCCAGACCGCCACTACCGAAGCAACGAGGAAGAACGTCGTTATTGGGAGTTGGTACAACGCGGTTCCCTCCCCAGCTCGCCGCCGATTACCAGGCGTTCCTAGCGCGTTGCGCCCGGCCGTTGTGCTCTCCGATCGCTCCTCGTCGCTGAAGTTCGCTCAATAGACTCGTTACTCGGGCCTGCCAGGAGTGCCGGACAATCACCTGCTGTCGAGCATGTGCCCGAGCACCGCGGTCCTCAATGAGCTGAAGCGCGTCCTCTATGGCTGTCTTCAGCGACTGCTCGTCTCCCGGCGTGAACAACGCACCGACACCATTAGCCACCAACTTCTCCGCATCCGGGTAGCGAGACGCGACCAGCGGGATCCCCATAGATTGGTACTCGTACAATTTCTGGGGCGAGTGGTACATCTCGCCGATCTTCATCTTCTGCTGCCCGCTATACGCAAGATCGAACCCCGCAAGAAGAGACGGCACCCGATCCCAGGCGACATGACCTGTGAAGTGGACGGCATCTCCCACACCACATTCTGCGGCTAGCTTGCGGAGCGACGCTAAAGCTGGGCCCTCGCCGACGATTGTGGCCGAGAGCGGGACCGTTTCACGAATGTCCGGCAGCGCTCGAATTAGCGTGTCCAACCCCGCCCATTCGGTCACGTACCCAACGAACCCTATTGTAGGAGCGGGCGCTCGTCGGTCTGCGCTCGCGACCGAAGGGTCGAAGCGAGAGGGGTCTGTGCCATTAGGGATGACGAAGACGTCGTCAGCATCTCGCCCCGTCGCATCGACAATTATCCTCTTCAAAGCCTCACTGACTACGACCACAAGATCGGCGTCTCGATATGCTTTGATCTCACTACGGCGTGCGAGTCGGGTAAGCGCGAGCGACTTGCGTTCCTCGGATGCTTCATACCAAAATGGGCCGTTGCTTTCGATAATCCAAAATGCGCCTTTGCGACGGAAAGGAGCTCCCAAGTTCTGAAAGCTCGCTTGCCGTTCGTAAAGCACGTCCACGGAACCAAGTGCGTTGCGCGCCCGCCTCCTGAACAGAGCCCCTAGCGCGATCCTAGCGAGGTCCTGTGTCGCACGTCGGGCTAAGGAACGACTACGCAGACTTTGGGATTTGACACTCGGCGATCCAAATTTGGGGTCCTCGCCGGCGAGATACGTCCGCGGTTTGATCCCGGCGTGTCGAAGACCATCGAGGAAGCCCACCACATGCGCTCGGGGGCCGATTGAGGTTGAGTCCGGATGAGTCGAAACCCGTAGGGCCCCGCAAACGTATCCGAATCGCATATCGCTCCAGCGGGGGTCAACCTCAACGTCCGCGAACTCCCGTGAGTCGCCGAGCGAGAACGTTTGCTTCGATGCTAACGACTCGTTGGACATGGCGATTACCCCCCTGGCCGGAACAGGCGGCGGCCCAGTATACAGAGGCCAAGCAGTGCGACCCTAGGGCCACCAAGATCCTGACGATCCGTGTGCGGTTCAAATTGTGAGCGACGTGCTGTTGGGGCGACCTCTTTTGCGGCAAGCGCCACACCGGTTCACACCGTCTTCACGAACTCCGGCCGTCCAATCGCCCGTGTGGGAGTCCGCGTGCTGGACATGTCGCGTCTTCGAGGCAATGTATCCGAACACGATCGCCACAAAGATCGCCAAGAAGACGGCGTCCCGCAAGAGGTACCGGCGCCAAAGCCGACGGAAGTCGGTAGCGAGCCGATAGAGCGCCTCGGTCCCAGTCCTCTGGAAGATGCGTGGTGCTCGGGTCTGAGCGCCAGAGAGAAAGTCGATCGTTGCTCCCGCCCCAACAAGGACGGAGCCAGGAAGATCGTTGCGGTGCCGGTCGATCCACAGCTCTTGCTTGGGCGCACCCAAACAAACAATCACGATGTCAGGCCGGAACCCTTGAAGTGACTTTACCAGCCTGTCGTCCTCGTCATCCCCGAGCTTAAATCCCATGAGCGGGCTGTCGACGAAGATGTGAGGAAGGTCTGGGTGTCGTTCGGCTAAGTTCCTAGCTGCTGCAGCACCACGTCCGGGGGCGCCGCCGATCAAGGCCAACTTCAGCCCCTTGACCGCGGCCAGCTCCACCAGAGCCTCAGTAAGGGCGACCCCGGTCACACGGGCGGCATCGGTCGTCCCGGTCCACCTCGAGAGGAGCGCAAGCGGGGCTCCGTCAATCGTGACGACGTCTGCGCGTTCGTATGCGGAACGAAACTCCGGGTTCTTCCTCACCATCATCAGATGGTCGACATTGCAAGTAAAGACGCTAAGTCCGGAACGCGCACCGGCAGCGGTCGCCGTTGCATGCTCCGCGGCCTCGGCCTCTGAAGAGAAGACGTTCAAGTCGAGGTCGAGCAGGTGGTGACTCTTCGGAGCTGCCACCAAGTCAGCGAAGGACCGAGGGGCCGGAACGATGGCCGAGTAGTTGGTGGCGTTCAACTCGCGGAGTGAAGCGTCCATATCCGTTGTCATGAGGGCAGGAGCCACCTGTCGTTCGAGTATTGATTGGGCAGGAGGTCGTGAAATGGATCAGTAGGCGCCGCGGCCGCGGAACACCGCGCCGACCGTCTTCCAGAGGATCGAGATGTCGAGAGCGGCAGACCAGTTCTCGACGTAGCGCAGGTCGAGGCGGACCGACTCTTCCCACGTGAGGTCGGAGCGACCGCTGACCTGCCAGAGGCCGGTGAGGCCCGGGCGGACGTAGAGCTTGCGCAGCGCGTCCTCGGTGTAGGTGGCCACCTCGCGCTGGAGGGCGGGGCGGGGGCCGACCAGCGACATCGAGCCGCCGACCACGTTGAACAGCTGGGGGAGCTCGTCGATCGAGAAGCGGCGCAGCACCCCGCCGATGCGGGTGATGCGCGGGTCGCGCTTCATCTTGAACAGCGGGCCGGCGCCCTCGTTGGCGGCGACGAGCTGGGCGACCTGCTGGTCGGCGTCCACGACCATCGAGCGGAACTTGATCATTCGAAAGGTCCGGCCGGCGCGGCCGACGCGCTCCTGGCGGTAGAACACCGGCCCGCCGTCCTTGCGGATCAGCACGGCGACGGTGAGGAACACCGGAGCGAGGATCAGGAGCAGCGCGGCGGCGGCAGCGCGGTCGAAGAGGTTCTTGGCCATGCGGGCCGGGCCGCCCCAGCGGGGCTCGGTGAGGCGCAGCAGCGGCAGGCCGTCGACCGGGGCGACGTGCAGTCGCGGGCCGGTGATCTCCATGAGGCCCGGGTCGACCACCAGCTCGACGCCGGCGCCCTCGAGGTCCCAGGCGAGGCTGTGCAGGCGCTTCGGCGTCCAGCCGGGCGTCGGGGCGACGGCGACGACCTCGATGCCGAGCTCGTGCACGTGGCGGGCGACGTCGTCGAGGTCACCGACCACCGGCACGCCGGCGATCTCGCCGGCGCCGGTGGAGGTGCAGGCCGCGGTGACGGTCCAGCCGTGGTGCGGCACGCGGCGGGCGCGGGCGACGAGGTCGGCGACCGCGGCCTCGGAACCGACGACCAGCACCGACGACATGCAGCGGGCGTCGCGGCGGGCGCGGTGCAGCACGCGGCGCACGGCGTAGCGGCCGAGCAGCAGGCCGGCGCCGGTGGCGGGAATGACTCCGAAGATCCAGGGGCGGACCGCGTCGATCTTCAGCGCCATCCCGGCCAGCGCCAGGACGACCGCGGCGATCGCGGTGCCGCGGAGCACGCGGTTGAACTCGTCGGCGCCCTGGCCGAGGACCCCGCGGTCCCAGGCCCGGTAGCCGACGAGGCCGCCGAGCACGAGGGCGGCGGCGACGGCGTTGAACTGCGTGGAGGGCCCGAGGCCCCAGCCGCCGATGATCGTGGCGAGGGCCGAGACGAGGGCGATGACCGTGAGGTCGGTCGCGACGACGATGCGGGTGAGCCGGCGCTGCCAGCGTCGCGAGCTCGGGCGGACGGTGACGGAGGCCGTGGGATCGGCGGCGGAGCGAGGACGCGGCACCGATTGCTCAATCGATTCCGTCAATCCGATGGCACTGCTCACTGTGATCCCCCCGGATGTCACGGATGGTGAACGACCATCCGCCCCTCTGACCCCGCGGTATCGGCTGTGTGTGAACCGGCCCGCGTTCTTGTGCCGCTATCGCGTGATCGCTCCCAGGTCGTTACACACGCCCTGCGCCCGTTCCCCGGCGTGTCGCAACGACACGCGCGGTTTGATGACGCGCGTTCACCCGTTCAGCTCTGTGTGGCCTGGATCGCAGCGCCTTTGCGTAACGTTCCGGGCGGCGACGATTCCGGGCGCCCCGGTCGGGCATTCACCCAGCTGGGGCTCGCGCGTCGTGCTTCCGCCGCCCTCGCTTCGGCGTCAGCGGACGCCACTGGGCACGCCACTGCTCCATCCGGGCGAGCAACCGGCATCACCTCACCTTCACGGCGAAAGGTCGGTGAAAGCGGAACCGTGTCTGCTCTGCGTCACGGGCTGGTGAGCCGGCGGCAGGAGGGAGCGACGCGATGTCGATCGCCTCGAGCCGCCGACCCGGGTCCGGGGCCACGGGCTGCGATCCGTCCCGGCCTGACGAGGGGGGTACGTCAGGGCGGCGGGAGCAGTCCGAGCGGACGGGCGTCCGGCGGGGTGGGGGGACCACCCGCCGGGCGCCCCTGCCCCGGCTTGACGTAGCGGACGAAGCCGCGGGCGGCGTCGGCCCAGGGGGCCCAGCCGAGGCCGTCGGCGACGGTCGCGGCCTGACCGAGGAGCCTGCGGGCCTCCGTCCGGTCGCCGAGGACGGCGGCGGCGAGGCCCTGGTACAGCGCGAGCGGGCCGAAGGTGGCCGAGCCGATGCCCACGACGACCAGCGCCCCGGGGTCCGGGGGCAGGTCGCGGCGGACGACCTCGGCGGTCGGGACGTCGCCCAGCGCGAACGCCGCGCAGGCGGCCAGGCAGAGGCCGGGCCGGTCGAAGAGCCGGCCTTCACGCCCCTCCCGCTTGTGGTGCCAGTCGGCGAGGTGCCCGGCCGCGGTGTCGAGGTCCTCGCCGACGGCGGCGTCCACCGCGGCGGCGGCCGACCACGCCGCGACCAGCGGGTACATGGCGGCCGCGCCGGCGGGCAGTCCCTGGAGCGAGGGCAGGGTGCGTCCGAGCAGGTGACGGACCAGCAGGTGCACCCCGTAGGCGCCGACGGCGTCGGGCAGCCCGAGCTCCTGGCCGCGGTGCAGGGCGGCGAGTGCGGCGGCGTCGGCCTCGTCGGTGTCGCCACGGGCCAGGGTGAGACCGGCGTCGAGCAGCGAGACCATCCACATCGTGCGCGGCCGGTGACGGTCGACGGCGAGCGGCTCGAGGGCGCGGCGTGCCGCGACGGCGGCGTCCTGCCGGCCGGTGGCCAGGAGCGCGGCGATGCGCAGCTCCTCGGCCTCGAACCAGAGCGCGTCCGCGCCCTCGGCGTCGGCGAGCGCGGCGGCCTGTTCGCAGACCGCGAGCCGCTGGGCGGCCGGCACGGGCGCGTCGACGAGGTGGTTGGCCTCGAGGACGCGGACGCCGGCGAGCAGGCCCGGGTCGCCGAATCCCGTCGCGGCGAGCTCCAGCAGCTCGGGCAGCGCCGTGGGGTCGTCGACGTCCCCGTGGAGCTGCTCCTCCTCCAGAATCAGGCTGCGCAGCACCTCGGCGCGCTGTCGCTTCGACAGCGGCAGCGCCCGGGCGCGCCGCAGTCGCCGGGCGCGTCGAGGGCGCCCGGCGACGCTGATGCCCATGGCGTCGTGCCCGACGGCGGCGACCACCGCGTCGTCGACCTCGCGTGTGTCCGTCGCGGCAAGGCCCTGCTCGGCGGTGGCGCTGGCGACGGCGTGCTCGACGACCTCGTCGAGCACCTCGTCAGCCTCGTCGTGTCGGCCGAGCGCCTCGAGCACGAGACCGCGGTGCAGCGTCACCGAGCTGGGTCGCGACGAGTCGAGCACCGCGTCGAGCTGGACGAGGGCTTCCTCCATCGCGCCCTGGCGGTACGCCGCGATGCCGGCCCCGAGACGGGCGTCGCCGAGCTCGAGGGTCGGGAGGAGCGGGCCGGCGCCCACGGCGTGGCGCAGCAGAGTGAAGGGTTCCGGCCGGCTCTCGGTGACGAGGACCCGGTAGCGGGCGTGGTGCAGCGCCTGCGCGCTCGCCGGCGGGACGGCGTCGAGCACGGCGTCGCGGGTGAGGGCGTGCCGGAAGGCGAAGCCGTCGCCGGTGGCGGCCAGCAGCCCGCGGTCGACGGCGCTGCGGAGCTGCTTCGACAGCGCCCGCGGGGCGACGTCGAGCAGGGCGCCGAGGTCGGCGAGCGAGAGCGGGGCGAGCACGGCCAAGCCCTCGAGGGCGTCGCGGGCATCGGGCTCGAGGCCGGCGAGCTGGTGGTCGAGCAGGGGCCGCAGGCGCGCGGGGATGACGGTGGCGAGCTCGTCGACCGCCTTGTCCCCGTCCGGAGCGTCCAGGCCGGAGAGCGACTCGATCACCGCGGAGACGTGCAGGGCGTGCCCGCGGGTGCGCTCGTACAGGGCCTCGGCGACGCGCGCGGCGCCATCGGGCGCGAGCCCCGGCAGGTGCCGGACCACCAGCCGGCGCACCGCGGCGGAATCGAGCTCGCTGAGGCGCACGTCGCTGACGCACTCCAGCAGGGCGAGCTCGGCGTGCGTCCCGCCCCAGATCGGGTGAGCCTGCGCGTCGGGCTCGCGGGCGGCGACCAGCAGCGCCACCCCGGCGGGCAGGCCGAGGCGGGCGAGGCCGCGCAGGGCGGCGAGCGTCGCGGAGTCGGCGAGGTGGAGGTCGTCGAGGGTCAGCAGCACCGGACCGGGCCGGGCGGTGAGCCGGTCGAGCAGCGCGCGCCCCGGAGCGGGCTCCCCCGGAGCGACCGGGGGGACGCCGAGGTCGGCGAGCGCCTCGGCCCACGCCGTCCACGGCGGCGCGTCGACGTCACAGGAGCCGCCGCCGACGGCCGCCCCGTTCATCCACGCCTCGCGGCGAGCGGCGCGCAGGAGTGCGGTCTTGCCGATGCCGGCCTCGCCGGTGATCAGGCGGATCGCGCCCGCCTCGGGCGCCTCGAGCAGCGCGCGGACGGCGGCGAGCTCCTCCTCCCGGCCGACGAGCGTGGGTCGCGGCTGGCGGGCCGGGGTGGGGGCGAGCAGCCGGAGCGTGAGGTCCTCGATCTCGGCGCCCGGCTCGACGGCGTAGTCGTCGCGCAGCGCTCGGCGCGTGGCGGTGAGGATCTCGAGGGCCTCGCTCGTGCGGCCCTGGCGGTGCAGGCCGGACGCGGCGATGACGGCGAGCCGCTCGCGGGAGCGGTCGGCGGCGAGGTCGGCGACGACGAGCTCGACGGCCTCCTCCGGGCGGTCGAGGTCGAGCAGGGTGGCGCCCATCCGCTCGATGAGGCGCAGGCGGCGGTCGACGGCGCGCACGCGCTCGACCTCGAGGCGCTGGCCCACCGGCGTCCCGGCGAAAGGCTCGCCGCGCCACGTCGCGAGCGCCCGTGTGCCGCGCTCGAGCACGGTGTCGCGCGAGGCGTCGGCGGCGAGAGCGGCGGCGGCGTCGTCGTGGAAGCGGTGCAGGTCGATGGCATCGCGCGGCAGGTCGAGCCGGTAGGTCTCGCCGATCGGGACGATCGGAAGCCGCGTCCCCTCGTCCGGGGCCTCGCGTCGGAGCCGGCTGACCAGCACCTGCAGCGCACCGTCGGGCCGCTCGGGGAGGTCCTCGGCCCAGATCTCGTCGATCAGCGCCGGCACCGCCACGGTGCCCCGGCACGCCGCGGCGATCAGGGCCAGGAGGGTGCGCAGCCGCCGCCCCGGCCGTCCGATCTCGCCCGATGCGCCCTCGATGGCGACCTCGCCGAGCACACGGATACGGACATCCGAGGACGACGACGGTGACATCGAACCCCCAGGGATACTCACAGTGACGGCGACACAGGACATTACGTCCTTCGAGGTCAGAAGCAAGGACGAGGTCCGGCCCGGAGACCTACTGTTGGTCACACAGATACCCGGTGAGGCCCTCGGCCGACTCATGGAGCGCTTCGACGGCACCGTGCTCTCGCACTCCGGGATCGCCGTGAGCATCGACGAGGACGGACGCCCCCGGCGCGACGGTCCCGCGAACGGCATCGCCAGCGCCCTGGCCGACAACCTCCGGTATGACGTCGGTGGCATCCGGTGGGACAGGTTCGAGGAGTTCTGGCCGAGCCGCGATTTCTACACCATCGCGATGCCGGACGCCCTGCGCGATCGGGCCCTCGACCACCTCGATCGCTTCGAGCCGACGCCGGGCGAGGAAGGGGCCTTCTCGTTCCTCAAGCTCGTCAACGTGGCCGCCGGCCTGCGGTCCGTCGAGCTGTGGGCGACCGACCGCGACCTCAGCGACCGCCTCTACCGCGCCTGCTGTGACGTCGCGACCTCCTGGGCGGCCACCTCCACATCACCGAGCTTCTACTGCGCCGAGCTCGTGGCCACCGCCTACGGACGCACCTTCACCCGCGCCGAGTTCACCCCGCCCCCGGCCCAGGGCCTGCGTCGGGACATCGGGGAGCCGGGGTGGGCGTCGACCGTGATGGACCGTCTGCAGCGTCGCGTCGACGACCTCGAGGACGCCGACGACCGGTCCGCCGCGACCATGCTCGCCCTCCTGTCCTCCGAGGACTGGGACTTCGTCGTCGACGCCTCCACGGCCATCGCCCAGTCCGGCGGCAGGGCGATCGGTGACCTGCTCGACGGGATGGTCGACCGCGTGCGCTCGTGGGTGCGCGGGGACGAGGAGGCCGACCCGGGCGAGGAGCCCCGCGTCCCGGAGGCCCTGCCCGACCCGCGCCCGATGCCGGGCCTGCCCGACCCCGACTCCCCGCTCCCCCACGGCCTCGTGACCCCGCGGATGCTCTGGCAGGTCTTCGGGCGCGACGAGTTGTGCCGCGTCGAGCAGCCCTCGCCCCTGAATCACTGAGTGACCGCGACGCCGTTTGGATCTCGCTCTGCGTGGTCGATCTACCCATTCAGCGTATGAAAGCCTCGTGAAAGCACGATCGGTGACCGTTCATCTGTAACAACGTGTTGCTACCTCCCCGATGAGGTGAACACACCGAACGTCCACGGGCCCCGAGATCGCTGTGCGTTCCCGGGCGACCCGACTCACCTGGGGGGACCAGATGGTCAGAGCCGACCGACGCCGACCGCACACCCGATCGCGAGGTGCCGGCCGACTCGGTGCCGGGGCGCTCGCCGTGGTGGCCTCGGCGGTGCTCGTCGCCGCCACAGCCCCCAGCGCTGTGGCGAGCCCGGGCCCCACGAACAGCAGCGTCATGACCGAACTGCCGACCTGGGCGCAGGCCTCCCGACCGCTCGCCACGGCCTATCCGACGTCGACGCTCACCACCGGCGTCGCGGTCGACCCGGCGACGGGGACCGTCTTCCGGGTCGACCCGTGCGGTGACCAGCTGCTGATCTTCGCTCCCGGGCCCGACGGGAGCATGCGCCAGATCGCGGCCGTGCCCACCGGCTCCGGTCCGGTCTCGGCGGTCTTCGATCCGGGCTCGGGCAACGTCTACACGGCGGACCAGCAGGGTCGGTCGATCACGACGGTTTCCCGGGTGGGCGACGGCTGGAGCGCGACGCACACGACGACCCTGGACTTCGCGCCGAGCACCGTCGCCGTGGACGGCTCCGGCACCGTGCACGCCACGGCAGGGCCGATCCACCGTCCCGATTGTGGCGTCGGCAACGGAGGCACCTCCGGTAGCGAGGGCTCGTCCGGGAGCGGCGGGAACGACGGCGACGTCCAGTCGGTCGAGAGCCGAGCGGGCTCCGAAGGCTCGAGCGAGAACGGGTCCGACTCCGATGGCCCGGACTCGGGCCACCCCGGACCGGGGCACGGCGGACCAGGAGGACCCGACAGCCCGGGAGGACCCGACCACCCCGGAGGACCCGACCACCCCGGAGGACCCGACCACCCCGGAGGACCCGACCACCCCGGAGGACCCGACAACCCCGGCGGACCCGACAACCCCGGCGGACCCGACAACCCCGGCGGACCCGACAACCCCGGCGGACCCGACAACCCCGGCGGACCCGACAACCCCGGCGGACCCGACAACCCTGGCGGACCGACCGACCCGAACGCGCCCGGCCTGACCGAGGCGCAGCGCCTCGCCGCGTTCACCACCCAGGTCCGCGGTTCGGGCTTCGACCAGCGATCCGCGTCGTTCGACCCGGACGACTACGAGATCACCTATGGCGACGGATTCATCCGCGCCAAGGACGCTTCCGGCCAGAACATCGAGTTCTGCTCCGGGACCTGCACGGACGTTGCCGTGGGCGCCGCCGGCGTCAGCGGGGGTGACGGCGAGGACGGCGGCATCGGGTACTGCATCGGCACCTGCACGAACGTCGCCACCGGCGGCCGGGGCGGCAACGCCGTCACCAACGCCGACGGCGTGACGACCTATCCTGCGGCCGCTCGATTCGCGGCGCTGGCTGTGGACGACGAGACGACGACCGCGGGCAACGGCGGCAACGGCGGCACCGCCTACTGCCGCGGGACGTGCACCAACCTCGCCAACGGCGCGGACGGCGGCAACGCCGAGCGGACCGGCGCGAACGGCGCCTCCGGATTCCTGGCGGGCGAGGACGGCACCGACGCCCCGCTGGTGCGCGCCAACGGCGGCAACGGCGGGAGCGGCGGGACCGCTGTGTGCCAGGGCACCTGCACCGGCGTGGCGAACGGCGGCGACGGCGGCGACGCCACCGCGGTCGGCGGCCGGGGCGGCGACGGCAGCGACGTCGCGCTCGTGGCCGTGGACCCGTTCACCGGGGTACGGCTCACCTCGACCTATGGCGATGGGGGCGCGGGCGGCGGCGTCCTGGCCACCGCCGGCCAGGGAGGTGCCGCGGGCAGCGGGACGTGCACCGCCGGATGCGCACCGACGGGCGGGGCCGCGGGGGCCGCCGACGCCACCGGCGGTGAGGGCGGCAACGGCGGCGGTGGCGTCGGAGGCGACATCGTGCTCGGCGGCGAAGGCGGGGACGGCGGCAACGCCACCGCGTACTCCTACGGTCCCGACGTGATCCCGCTCGGCGCGGCCATGGCGTCCGGCGGCGCCGCCGGCGACGGCGGTTCGGTGACCGGCAGCGACGCCTCCTCCGGCGACGGAGGTGGCGGTGGCGGCGCCTTCGCCATCGGCATCAACCCCCTCGCCGTCGGCGGCGACGGCGGGGACGCGGGCACCGCCACGGGCAGCTTCGTGCGAGAGCGTCCCTCCGACGGGGACAACGGCGGCGGCTCCGCCGGGACACGGGGTCCGAACGGCACGGCTCGAGGCGGGGACGGCGGTCAGGCTGCGAACCTCAATGGGGCCGGCACCCCTGAGACGGGCGGCCTCGGCGGCGGCGCGACGGCCGACGGCGACGATTCCACCGCCGAGGGAGGACGCGGCGGGGACGGTGGCGACAACTCGGGAACGGGCGGCGGCAACGGCAGCTCTGGCGGAACCGCCGGCGTCTCGGGTGAACGATCGGAGGCCACGGGCGGGCGCGGCGGAGACGGCGGCGACAGCACCACCGACCAGGGCGGCTACGGCGGCCAGGGCGGCTTCGCCTACAACGAGGACGCCTCGTCCTCCGCGCAGGGAGGCAACGGCGGAGACGGCGGGAACGGCGACAGCAGCCGGGCCGGGTCCGGCGGCGAGACCGACGGTCCCGGCACGAACTCGAACGGCAGCGCCGGTTCCTGACGGGGTGTGATCCCGACGGCCCCGGCCTCCTGGTCCGCCCGGAGGCCGGGGCCGTCGCACGTGTCGATCTTGGGCAGAGCGTGAGGTCGTCGTGGGCCAGTACCTCGGTGGTCCGCTGCGCCCTCCCATTCGGCGTAACCCTTTGGCCTCAACGAGTGCATTCGTAGTCGTTCGAGCCAAGGAACTGTCACCGTCCCCTGATGGGGGGAAACACACAGATCGCGGACCGGGGCGTGCTCGCACGGGTCCGACGTCGGCTCCATCGGCTCAACGACAGGACGCGCGAGAAGAGCGAGCAGGTGATGAGCGCGCTCGGGGTGCACCACAGCGAGGAACGGCTGATCGCCGACGCCGCGAACTACTGGGCCGATCGCAGCGACCCGCGCTGGCTCGACGACTCGCACTGGTGTGGCGGGCGACTGATCGACGAGGGCCGGTTCGACCAGATCGGGACCGACCACCTCGCGCTCTTCGACCAGCTCGCCGCCATGGTCGGCGGACGCCCGCAGCTCGGCCGCGTGCTGGAGTGGGGCGTCGGGGGCGGCGCCAACGCGGTGCGGTTCGCGCCCCGGGCCGACAGCTTCGTCGCGCTCGACATCAATCCCCATTCCACGACCGAGGCCGCGCGCGTCGTCAAGGACCACTGCCACACGCCGGTCACGGAGGTCGTGGTGGACGTCGCGGCGCCGGACGTCGTGCTCGACGAGGTCCCCGCCGGGAGCGTCGACCTCTTCCTCTGTCTCTACGTCCTCGAACTCGTCCCGAGCCCCGAGTACGGCCTGCGCCTGATGCGCCTCGCGGCCGCGATGCTGCGTTCCGGCGCCCTGGCCTTCGTGCAGATCAAGTACAGCACCGGAGCGACGGACACCTGGTCGCCACGGCGCAACTACCGCTTCCACAACGCGAACATGACGACCTACCGCCTCGACCACTTCTGGACCGCGATGGACGACATGGGCCTGCGGCCGGTGGGCATGACGCTGGTGCCCGAGAGCGCGCTCGACCAGCACTACGGGTACGTGCTGATGCGACGCACCTGAGGTGGCTCAGGCGCGCCGGAAGAACCCGTCGAACTGCAGGATCGTCCCGTCGTGGGGGTCGTGGAAGCCCGGCTCGAGCCCGACGAGCTCGAAGCCGAGGCCGGCCAGGACGTCGAGCACCTCGCGCATCACGGGCGCACCGTCGTAGAGCTCGCGGACGCTGAGCTCGGCCTCGATGAGCACGACCCGGTCGAGGAGACCGCGGGTGCCCTCGAGGACCGAGAGCTCGTGGCCCTGGACGTCGAGCTTGAGCATCAGCGGACCGGGCACCGCGGCGATCTCGTCGACCTCGTCGAGGCGGACGAGGTCGACGTCGGCCACGCCCACCATCGTCGCGCCGGGCGCCGCGTGCTCGTGCGCCTCGGCCATCGTGTGCAGGCTCGAGCTCGCCGAGTTGCCCGCGACGTTCAGCGTCGCCGACCCGGAGGTGGCCGAGGCGGCGACGGGGAGGCACGACCACCGACTGTCGGCCGCCGCAGCCGCCTGCAGCTCGGCGAACGCCGCGGGCAGAGGCTCGAACGAGACGATGTGCCCGTCGAACCCCCACTGGCGCAGGGCTGTGGCGTACTGACCGGCGTTGGCTCCGACGTCGAGCACGGTCCGGGCACCGGACGCCTCGATCAGGGCCTGCCGACGCCGCTCCGTCGGGCGGTACCGGGCCACGTCGACGCCGACGCGTCGGAACAGGGACTTGGTGGTGTCGGCGAGGGTCATCGACGAGCCTTTCCGGCGGGGTCTCGGGTCGGCGGGTGCCGGCGGACGACGTGCGCGCGCACGCCGAGGTGGACGACGATCCAGAGCTGACTGACGACGAAGCCCGCAGCCGCCCACACGGGCCCGCCGACGACGGCGAGCCCGTAGGTCGACACGAGGCCCAGGGCCAGCCCGATCGCGACGGCGCGGGCGACGACGCCCTGGTGCCCGCGGTTCTGCAGGACGAGCGCGAGGCCCTGGTTCACGGTCGACACCGCCGCACCGATCGCCAGGACGGCGAAGGTTCCTCCCGACGCCTCGTACTGCGCGCCGAGGATCAGGGGGATCAGTGGCGGGCCCACGAGGGCGGCGACCAGCGGGGCGAGGCAGATGCCGGCGGTCACCCGGCCGATCCGGCGTTCCTCGACGCGCAGATCGGTCTCGTTGTCCCCCGCCCGGGCCAACCAGGGCAGACCCACCAGGGCCAGGGCCGACGAGAGGAACAGCAGCGGCCCGAGGAGCCGACCCGCTCCGGCGTAGATGCCCGCCGCGGCCGGTCCGCCGCCGAGGGCGACGAACGGGGTGTCGAGCTGCTGGCCGATCGAGGCCAGGGCCGCCAGCCCGAACGACACCGACCACCACTGAGCCCGGGCCAGCTCGCTCCACGGGGCGCGGCCGGCGGGGGGCCGCCCGAGGAACAGCCGGTCCACGACGGCCTCGATCGCGAAGCTCGACGCGAGCCCGATCGGCAGCGCCAGCTCGGTGACACCGACCAGGAGGAGCACCACGACGACGACCAGCCCGCCGAGGCGGCCGAGGAGCTGCGCCGTGGCGGCCTGCGCGAAGCGCTCCTGGGCGCGGAGGAGGGCGTTGGCGGACTGCGCCTCCCAGACCAGCGGAGCCACCGCGCCGAGCACGAGCCCGGTCGCGAGGTCCGGGGCGATCATGACGCCCGCTCCCGTGCTGACCAGAGCCAGTGGGAGCAGCACACGTCGTTTCGACCGGTGCACCGCGCGGGCGGCAGCCACGTCGAGGCGGCCTCCGGCGGACTCGCGGACGAGGTAGCTCATGAGGCCGAGGTCGAACACGGTCGCCGAGACGACCGAGATGGCGAAGCACGTCGCCACGATGCCGAGGGCTTCCGGGGTGATCGCCCGGGCCGCGACGACGTAGGTGAGACCGAGGAGGACCTGACCGGCCACGAGCGACCCGGCGACGCCGCCGACGCGACCGACGAGCATCCGGGCGGCCCCGGGGCCGCGACCGGAGACCGTCGACTCGGGCATCACACCATCCTGCAGATCCGGACCGGATCGATCACCGGCCACGGGCGAAGAGCACCTCGTTGATGGTCCGCAGCAGGACCTTGGCGTCGAGCCAGAGCGACCAGTTCTCGATGTAGAAGTTGTCGAAGCGCGCGCGATCCGAGATCGGGGTGTCGGCGCCGCGCAGGCCACTCACCTGGGCCAGACCGGTGAGCCCCGACGGGACGCGGTGGCGATGGCCGTAGCGCGGCAGCTCGGAGGAGAACTTCTCCACGAAGTGCGGGCGCTCCGGGCGGGGCCCGACGAGGGTCATGTCGCCGCGCAGGATGTTCCAGAGCTGGGGGAGCTCGTCGAGCGAGGTGCGGCGCAGGACCCGGCCGACCGGACCGACGCGCTCGTCACCCACGACCGACCACTGCGTGGCGGACTCGCCCTCGTCCGCGGGCCGCATCGACCGGAACTTCAGGCACTCGAAGAGCTTTCCGTCACGTCCCACCCGCGCCTGCCGGAAGATCACGCCCGGCCCGCCCTCGAGGTGGACCGCCAGTGCGCAGATCACCATCACCGGGGCGAGGACGACCAGCACGGTCGCGCTGACGACGACGTCGAAGACCCGCTTGAGCGTCCAGCTGACGCCGTCGAGCGGGGGCGTGCGGATGCGCATGATCGGCACCGAGCCGATGTGGTCGCCGGTGCCGGTCTGCGTCACGAAGGCGGGCAGCCGCGGGACGATCAGCAGGTCGCAGCCGGCGCACTCGGGGCTGCGCACGCGGTCGAGCAGCTCGGCCTCGTCGAACTCGCCGCCCGCGACGAGCACCACCTCGATGCCGTTCTCAGCCACGATCCGCTCGAGATGGGCCAGGGCGCCGACGTGCGGGGCGAACGCCGACGCCGCCGGGTCGTCGCCGTCGTCGAGGTAGCCGGCCACCGACAGGCCGTAGCGCGGGTGGCGTTGGAGCAGCTCGATGACGTCCGCCGCGAGCGGCCCGCCGCCGACCACGAGCGTCCGGTGCGCGACCACGCTGCGCTTGCGGGCGGCGAGGATGAACCGCGTCGTCGCTACCCGCCCGAGCACCACGAGGCCCAGACCCGGCAGGACGATGAGCAGGAACGTCTCGACGCCCTCGCCGTCGTGGCGCAGCGCGAACACCGACGACACGAGGGCCGCGGCCACCAGCAGGCGAGCGATCACGCCCGGGATCTCGTCGAGCACCGAGAGGTGCAGGCGCGCGCGGTAGCGCCCCCCGCCGGAGAGCAGGGCCAGCGCGATGGCCGTCATCGCGAGCACGGCCTTCGCGTACTGCGGGAGCCAGAGCACCGGTGCCGCCAGCAGCACGGCGTCCACCGGGAGCACCAGCATCCAGGCCTGCCAATGCACGGCAGACCGGAAACCGAACAGCGGGCGCGCCTCGGCGGGCGGGCTCGGCGCGTCGTACGTCGTCACCGCTGCGGTTCGATCCGGGATCACCGGCAGGCGGGCTTCCTCGTCCTGCGCGTCGCTCCGGGAGTCGGTGTCGGTCGCTCCTGCAGCCACCGGACTCACCACGTCACCGTCCTCGCGTCACACGGGGTGTCCGGCGGCCGGGGGAACCGTGGATCATCACCCGATTGAGCGAACGGCAATCTACGTGCAGATCCACCAATGGGTGAAGCCACTAGTCAGATCGGTGACAGTGTGCTGAACCTGGCGGCGTAGTCACCCGATCGCGTTGGGTGAGAACTCCTGCTCAGGGATGTACGCCCGGCGAAGCCACTATGACGATCGTCTCCCCCGCGGATCGAGCACCCGGGCCGCGGCACGGTGCACGCGGGAGTCGGGATCGGTGGACGCCGCCATGATCACGTGGTGCCGCAGCCACGTCAGCGGCCACCGCGCGAGCCCCCGGACGACGTCCTCGCGGCGCACCACGTCGGCGTGGTCGCGTCGCACCCCGCGGACGAACGCGCGCTGCGCCCGCAGGTTCCGCCGCCGGGCCGCCCCGCTCTCGGAGCCCGACGCCAGTCGGAACCGGGAGAGCGTCTCGGGCAGCCCGTAGAAGTCGCCGACGGTGGTCAGCCGGACGGCCAGTGCCACGTCGAGCACGAACGGATCGTCGGTCGGGAAGCCCCCGACCTGCTCGAAGGCCGAGCGCCGGAAGAGCATGTTGCCCGGCCCGCCGAGCGGGTTGCCGCCGTGGCGCACGACGCGGCGCACGACCGCCGACCGGTCCTGACGGCCCACGAGGTCGGGCGTCCGGAGGGTGCGGTCGCGGGCGACGACGCGGTCGTGGTCGTCGACGAGGTGGTGCCGGCTCGACACCACGGCCACGTCGGGCTCCGCATCCAGGACGGCCACCTGACGCGCGAGCGCGTCGGGCTCGATGAGGTCGTCGGCCATGAGGACCTTCACCAGCGGGGCGCGCGTGGCGGCGACCGCCGCGGCGAAGTTGGCGATCATCGGCACGGTCTCGGCGTGCCGGACGACGCGGAGCCGGGGGTCGTCGAAGGAGTCGACCACGGCCGAGGAGCCGTCGGTGCTCGCGTTGTCGATGACGACGAGCTCGAAGTCGGTGAAGGTCTGCGCGAGGACGCTGTCGATGGTCCGGCCGACGTAGTCGGCCTTCTGGAAGAGGGGGATACAGACCGACGCGATCGGCGGTGTGATTTCGGCCGAATGTGGTGTCACGCGTTGGTCATTTGTCTTGACATCGGCCTCGTGATCCACACATCTATGGTGCCGACGGTCGCAACAGGGGGCAATCGGCTGCGCCGTCAGTGTGGTCCAGGTTAACTCGGGGGGAGTAATCGGAGCTTCGCAGAGTGCTGATGACGCAGCGGTCGCGCCGCGACGACCCGAGCCGGCTGGACGTGCTGGTCCTGGGCATGCACTACCCACCCGAGCAGACCGGCAACGCCCCCTACACGGCCGGGATGGTGGCTGCTCTCGCCGAGGCCGGACATCGCGTCCGCGTGGTCACCGGTTACCCCCACTACCCGCAGTGGGAGGTCCATGACGGGTACTCCGGCCTCCGCTTCCAGGACGCCGACGGGGGCGTGCCCGTGACGCGGGTGCGCCACCCCGTCCCCCGCGTCCCCAGCGCCGCGCGCCGTGCTGCCATGGACGCCACGTTCACCGCGCACGCGGCGACCGTCGGGCGCCAGGGCGCGCGGCGTCCCGACGTGGTCGTCGCCGTGAGTCCCGTCCTGCTCACCGTGCTCGCCGGGCTGCGGTGGCGTCGCCGTGGCCGGACCGCGCTGGGCGTCGTCACCCAGGACCTGTACAGCCGCGCGGTCAGCGAGACCGGCATCGCCTCCGCCGGCGCGGGCCGCGCCGCCGCAAAGCTCGAGGGCTGGCTGCTCCGCCAGGCGGACGGTGTCGCGGTGGTGCACGAGCAGTTCCGCGACGGTCTCGCAAGCCTCGGCGTCGACCGGGACCGGGTGACGACGATCCGCAACTGGGCGCACGTGGCAGCCGGGTCCGGTGAACGCGCCGCGACCCGTCGGGCGCTCGGGTGGCGTGACGACGAGGTGATCGTCCTGCACGCCGGCAACATGGGGCTCAAGCAGGGCCTCGAGAACGTCGTGGACACCGCCCGACTCGCGGACGAGCGCGGTGCGCCCGTCCGGTTCGTCCTCCTCGGGGACGGCAACCAGCGTGCCGCCCTCGAACAGCAGGGCGCAGGCGTGGGGCGCCTGCAGTTCCGCGATCCGCTGCCCGGCGACCACTTCTCCGACGCGCTCGCGGCCGCCGACGTCCTCCTGGTCAACGAGGCCCCGACCGTCGCGGAGATGTCGGTGCCGAGCAAGCTCACGTCCTACTTCACCGCAGGGCGCCCGGTCGTCGCGGCATCGTGGGAGCGCAGTGCCGCGTCGGCGGAAATCCGCCGATCGGGGGGCGGTGTCCGCGTCGACCCCGGGAGCCCGCAGGATCTGCTCGACGCCGTGCACGGTCTCGCCGGGGACCCCGCGCGCATCGACGCCCTGGCGACGGCCGGTCGCGTCTACGCAGAGGAGCACCTCGGCGCCGCCGCCGCACACCGTGACTACCAGCGCTGGGTGGAGGGCCTCGCCGCCTCCCGGACGCACCAGGGGGAACCGACATGACCGACCCGCTCGCCGACTGGGACATCGGCCGGCCCCTACCGCGCGACGCGCGCGTGTTCGTCGCCGGCTCGTCGGGGCTCGTCGGCTCCGCCGTCGCGCGCCACCTGCGCGCCGCGGGCTTCACCGACGTCGTCGGGGTGCGCTCGGCGCGGGTCGACCTGCGCGACGCCGACGCCACCGCCCGCTTCCTCGACGAGACGCGGCCCGCCGTCGTGGTCGACGCCGCCGCACGCGTCGGGGGGATCGCGGCGAACGCGGCCGAGCCCGTCGAGTTCCTCCACGACAACCTGCGCATCCAGGCCAACCTGCTCGACGCCGCGCACCGCGTGGGCGTCGGCCGCCTGCTGCTGCTCGGCTCGTCGTGCATCTACCCGAAGTTCGCCGACCAGCCGATCCGCGAGGACTCGCTGCTCACCGGCGCGCTCGAGCCCACCAACGACGCCTACGCGATCGCGAAGATCGCCGGGATCATGGGCGTGCAGTCCTACCGCCGCGAGTACGGCCGGTCGTGGATCTCCGCGATGCCCACGAACCTCTACGGGCCGGGCGACAACTTCGACCTCGAGAAGTCGCACGTGCTGCCCGCGCTCATGCGCAAGTTCCACGAGGCCCGCGTGTCCGGGGCGCCGACCGTGACCGTCTGGGGCACGGGAACGCCGCGCCGCGAGTTCCTCCACACCGACGACCTCGCCGCCGCGTGCCTGCACCTGCTCGAGCACTACGACGACCCGTCGCCCATCAACGTCGGCGTCGGCGAGGACGTCCCGATCGCCGACCTCGCGTCGCTCGTCGCCGACACCGTCGCCTTCACCGGCGACATCGTCTACGACACCTCCCGCCCCGACGGCACGCCGCGCAAGCTGCTCGACGTCTCGCGCCTGCTGTCGCTGGGCTGGAAGCCGACCATCGGGCTCGCCGAGGGCCTGGCCTCGACCTATCAGTGGTTCCTCGACCAGCAGGGGGCGCAGCGGTGAAGCGTGCGTTGATCACGGGGATCACGGGGCAGGACGGGTCGTACCTGACCGAGTTGTTGATCTCGAAGGGTTATCAGGTGCACGGGATCATCCGTCGCTCCTCGACGTTCAACACCGGCCGGATCGATCACTTGTACCAGGATCCGCATGAGCGCGATCAGCGGCTGGTGCTGCACTACGGGGACCTGACCGACTCGTCGCGGTTGGTGACGTTGATCGAGAAGATCCGTCCCGACGAGGTGTACCACCTGGCGGCGCAGTCGCATGTGCGGGTGTCGTTCGACGAGCCGGAGTACACCGGCAACACCACCGGGGTCGGCACGACCAGGTTGCTCGAGGCGATCCGGATGGTGGGGGTCGACACGAGGTATTACCAGGCGTCGTCGTCGGAGATGTTCGGGGCGACCCCGCCGCCGCAGAACGAGGACACCCCGTTCTACCCGCGCAGCCCGTACGGGGCGGCGAAGGTCTACGGCTACTGGATGGCGCGGAACTATCGCGAGGCCCACGGCCTGTTCGCCGTGAACGGGATCCTGTTCAACCACGAGTCCCCGCGGCGTGGGGAGACGTTCGTGACCCGCAAGATTGCGCGCGCCGCGGCCCGGATCGCCGCGGGGGTCGAGGAGAACGTGTATCTCGGCAATCTGGACGCCGTCCGCGACTGGGGCTACGCCGAGGAGTACGTCGAGGGCATGTGGCGCATGCTGCAAGCCCCGGAGCCGGCGGACTACGTCCTGGCCACCGGCACCGCCACCACCGTCCGCGAGTTCACCCAGTACTGCTTCGAGCGGGTCGGGCTCGACTGGGAGAAGCACGTCAAGTTCGACGAGACCTACCTGCGGCCCACCGAGGTCGACGCCCTCATCGGGGATGCCTCCAAGGCCCAGACCGAGCTCGGCTGGAAAGCCCAGACCATGCCCGAACAACTCGCCCACCTCATGACCGACGCCGAGACGGCCGCCCTCGGGTCGTGACGGGCTGAGCTCCGGGACGGGGCAGGTCGTCCCTGCGAGGGGTCAGCTCCCCGACCCGGACCCGTTCGATCCCGACGGGGTGTGACCGTTCGTCGACGGCACCGCCGTGGTGTGACCGTTGCCGCCGGCCGTGCTGCCGGCCGATGCGCCCGCGGCGGCGACCTCGCCCCCCGTGGTCGTGCTGTCCTCGACAGGGCCGGCCGTGGTCGTGGCCCGCGTGGCGCGGCGGCGGGGGCGCGGAGCCGGGGGCTCGGTCGTGGACGGGTCGTCGGCGTTCTCGCCGGTCGTCCCGTCGGCGTCCGGGGTCGGATCCGGGGCGGCGGTGATGCGCTTCGCCGTGGTGCGCTTGGCGGGCGTCTTCTTGGCCGTCGTGGTGCCGTCGGCGGCGGACTCCGCGGGCGTCTTGCGGCTGCGCACGCGGACCGTCGGGTGGTCGGTCTGCGCCGCGTCGCCCGTCGCGGCCTCGCCGGTGCTCGACGCGGTGGTCGACGCGGTGGTGCGGGTCCGACTGGTGGTCGAGCGGGCGCGGGAGGGACGCTTCGACGCGGAGGGCGCACCCTCGGCATCGGAGGCGATCGCGGTGGTCCGGCGCGGCCGCCTGGGCTTCGGGGCGGGGTCCGACGTGGGCCCGGTCTCGGGCGTCGGCTCCGGCTCGGGCGTCGTCTCCTCGACCACCGGGGCGGGCTCCGCCGCCGGAGCCGGCGTGCTCGGCGGCCCGGCGGGCAGGGCCAGCACGGGGCGGCGGCCGCCGGGGGCGTCGCGGACGTCGACGGCCCAGGTCAGGACCGCTCCGAGCACGACGGCGCCGGCGAGACCGAGCGCGGAGGCCGCCACGTCGATGTCGTCGGGCCGCGTGCTCCCGCGGCGGCAGACGAGCACCACGCCGTCGGCGTGACGGGCGATGTCGACGGCGTCCGCCGCGTCGGTGACCGGCGGGGTGTCGACGAGCACGTGGTCGTAGCGCTCGCGCAGCGTCTGCAGCAGCGACACCAGGCGCGGGCCCACGACGAGCTCGCTGGGACGCGACCCGGGTGAGCCGGCGGTGACGACGTCGAAGCCACCCCGCGACCAGCGCTGGATCGCCGCCGCGGGCTCGAGGCGCTGCTCGAGGACCTCGCGGAGCCCCACCTGCCCGTCGAGGGACAGCGTGGTGGCGAGCGACGGGCTGCGCAGGTCGGCGTCGACGACCACCACCGAGTCGCCGGACGCGGCGAACGCCACGGCGAGGTCGACGGCCGTCGTCGAGGTGCCCTGGTCGGACCCGGTGCCGGTGAGCACGAGGCAGCGGCGCTCGCCGGCCACCGAGCGCAGGCTCGCGCGGGTCCGCCGGTAGGACTCGGCGCGGGCACGCTGGCGGCGGGCGCGGCGGCCACCGGCGCCGACCGACGGCTCGGAGAGCAGCGCGGGGTGCTTCGGGGGGCGGCGGAGGGCGGGGACGGTGCCGAGCACGGGCGCGCCGAGCCGCTCGCTGAGCGTCTCCGAGGAGTCGATGGCGTCCCGCAGCGCTCGACGCGCCAGCGCCACGCCGATGCCGACGACGAGGCCCACGAGCAGCGCGACCGCGAAGAGGATCGTCGTCCGCGGGCCGGACGGCTCGTCGGGCGTGGTGGGCGGGAGGATCACCTCGGCCGTGGCGATCGGCCGGTTCACCGCTCCCCCGGTCGACTCGATGGCGCCGACCAGCCGCGTGAACGCCGTGGCCACCGCGCCGGCCACGAGCCGGGCCTGGTCGGGCGAGCGCTCGGTGACGTCGAGGGACAGCACCACGGTCTCGGTGACCGAGCTCGCGCTGATCGCGCCCTGGATCTCGTCGGGGGCCGGGCTGCCGCCGAGCAGCGCGGACGCGTCGATCGCGACCCGCTGCCCCTGCAGCAGCTCGGTGTAGGACTTCACGCGCTCGGTGGAGAGCTGGGCGCCCGAGTAGGCGTCCGTGGACGACGACTCCTGCTGCGCCGACGCCACGTAGAACACGGCGGACGACGTGTAGGTCCGGGGCAGGAGGAGGTCGAGCAGCACCGCGCCGAGCAGGCACAGCACCAGCACACCGGCGATGAGCTTCCGGTCCTCGCGCAGGACGGTCCAGTACTCGCGGGCGCTCATGGTCGGTCTCCTCCGAGGGCCGCCACGGGTTCGGGCGGGATGGTGGATGCAGGTTCAGGGCCCGTCGGTGCCGGACGACCGGCCCACCAGCGGTGCCATCGGGCGAGGGCGGGCGCACCGGGCTCGGCGCGTTCGGCGGCGGTGAGGCCCTCGGCCGCACAAGCGAGGGCGACGAGCGCGAACGCCCAGGTCGACGCGGCCGCGGGCTGGGAGAGCAGGAGCGTCAGGAAGACGACGAGGGCGACGGGCACCGCCCGGCCGACGGGCTGCGCACCACGGCCGGGGGCGATGAACGCGGGGACGAGGACCGCCAGCGACACCAGGACGACGAACGGGAGGCCGTTGACGGCGACGTCGGAGACGAGGTTGATGCCGGCCTGCTTCTCGCTGCCCAGCCCGCCCAGCGGCGACTCGGTCAGCGCGCGGATCCCGGCGTCGGTGGCGTCCTGGCGCTCCGCGAGCGAGGTCTCGTTCGACGTCTGCTTCGCGCTCAGCCCGAGCACGGGCGCGTAGAGCGCCACCCAGGCGGCGCCCGCGATCGCGCCCAGCCCGCCGATCTGGCGCAGGAAGCCGCTCAGGGCGACGCCGCCGCGCGGACGCAGGAACACGTCGAGGGCGAGCACCACGACGAAGACGCCGAACCCGGCGGTGGACAGCGTGCCGGCGAGCCCCGCGAGGAGGAGCACCTTGACCCAGCGTGCCCGGTAGCCGACGGCGTCGGTGAGGAACCACGTCGCGGCACAGGACATGGCCAACCAGCCCGACTCACGACCGAACCCCGTCAGCCGAGGCACGTCGATCCCGAAGACCTCCGAGGTCGAGTAGCTGATCGTGAACGGGAAGTACACCGGTTGCGGCCCGACCGCGCCGACGGGCACGGACGTGATCTGGCCGGAGCCCAGGCCGGCGACCGCCCAGACCAGCGCGGTGACCACCCACGAGGCGCACACGAGGACGACGACGATGACGAAGCCGCGCGCCACCGCACGCCGCGTGCGCGGGTCGGCCAGCACGACGGCGAACGCCACCAGCGAGCCGATCGTCAGCACGAAGTCCTGGAAGAGGTCACGCACGCGGTCCGGGGCGAACGCCGCGGCGCCGTGGCCGACCATCCACAGGTAGGCGAGGGCGAGCACGCCGACCAGCAGCGGGACCGCCGGCACCGGCCGCGAGGGCACCCGCTCGCGGCGCAGCAGCGCGGCGACCGCGGCGAGGACGGCCAGGGCGCAGCCCACCAGTGCCGTGCTCTCGCCGAACACCCCGGGACGGAGCAGCGGGAGCGTCAGCAGGACCAGCCCGGCGGGCACCGGCGCGGGGAGGGTCGGCGCGGTCAGCGAGCCCCACAGGGTCCGCGTCCGCGCCGTCATCCTCGTCTCCCTGGCTCGTCGAGGCCCGCTCGTCCGTTCAGCGTAGCCAGGAGGGTATCGATCGGGTCAACGTCGTGATCGAGCGGGTTGCGGATCTCACTCTCGGTCGCCGAGTAGCACACCGACGAAGTCCTCCGTGCCGAGGTCGGCCCCGGCCTTGCGGGCAGCGGCCACGTAGTGGTCACGCTCGGCGAGCAGGCGGTCGAGGGCGTCGGCGACGTCGGCCGGGTCGTCGACACGGGCCTTCACTCCGCAGCCGGTGGCGTCCAGGACCGTCGCGATCCATCCCCGATCGGGCCCGAGCACCGGGACGCCCCGGGCGCAGGACTCGGCGACGATGCCGCTCGGGGCGTCGTTGTCGTGCAGGACGGCGGCGACGTCCAGCGAGCGCAGCGCGGCGTCGAACTCGGCGTCGTCGAGGAGACGGTCGTCGACGGCCAGCCGGCCCTCGGCGCGCAGCCGCGCCGCGGCCGGATCGGTGGCGAGGGCGTCGCGCACGTCGGGCTCGCAGCGTCCGGCGAGGACGACGTCGACCTCCGGGCGCGTGACGCACGCACGCAGGAGCACCGGCACGTTCTTGCGCGCGCTGATCACCCCGATGATGCCGACGCGCACGCGGTCACCGGTCCTCGGCGGATCGATGGGTTCGGACGGCGGCGCGACGGGATCGCGGACGGGGGTCACGCCGGGGAAGCCGGGCCGCCGGGTGACGACGCCGAAGGCGTCGGTGAGGAAGTGCACCCGCACCCCGGGCAGCCGGCGCAACGCCGCGACCAGGGCCGGCTTGAGCGCCATCCCGACCGTCGCCGCCTCGGGCCCGCCGGGCAGCGCGGTGCGCATCAGCAGGACCGTGACGCGAGGACGGCGCGGGCGCGACCGACCGAGCGAGCCGCGCACGAGCGCGCGCAGCAGCGGGCGCACCGCCTTGTCGCCGTCGGGCACGACGAGGTGGTCGGCCCCCCGGGCGGTCGCGGTGTCGAGGGCCTCGGCGATGGCGGCGCCGTGGTCCTCGGCGTCGAGCACGACCGTCTCGGCGCCGGCGCCTCCGAGGTACTCGGCGAACTCCGGGGCGCCCGCGACGGACGACGAGACGAGCAGCAGGCGCTCGGCCGGGGGAAGAGCATCGAGGATCCACCGGACATAGTGCAGACGGTGACCCAAGGGCTCCAGTTCGACGACGGCCGTAGCCCCAGAGTGATGCACGTTGCTCCATTCTAGCTACGCCTGCCGCGCAGCGTTACCGTCGCAGGCAGCTTAAGGATGAGGCGAGGTGTTGATGGAGATCGCGTGGCTCACCGACGCGCAGGCTCCCTACCGTGAACCGCTGTTCACCGAGCTCGCACGGCGCAGCGACCTCACGGTGCACGTCCTCTTCACGGAGGAGCCGGAACGGCACTTCCGCTACCGACCCCACCCCGGGTACGCCTCGGCCCTCGTGCCCTGCTGGCAGATCCCCCGGAAGGGTCCCCTGGCGAGCCTCGACTCGTACCAGGCGATCCTGCGGCCCGGCGCCACGCACCCCGTGCTCGACGCCGACGTGATCGTCATCCCGACATGGGCCCAGCTGGCCAGCGCCTGGACGATGCTGCGCGCGGTCCGCCGCGGCGTGCCCTACGTGATCTTCTCCGAGAGCACGCTCACCAGCCGCCGCTTCTCGAGCGGGCCCGTCGACCGCCTGCGGCGGTGGCTGTTCACGCACGCCGGTGCGGTGGTCGTCCCCGGCCCCGCCGCTCGCGAGGCCTCGATCGCGTCCGGCGTCGCCCCGGAGCGCATCGTCGAGTCGGTGAACTCGGTCGACCTCGGCCTGTTCGGCGGACGCACGCGCGAGTTGCGCGCACAGGCCGGCGAGACCACGGGACCCGGCGCCGAGGCGCACCGCTACGTCTACGTCGGCCAGCTCATCGCGCGGAAGAACGTCGGCGCGCTGATCGAGGCGTTCGCCCGGCTCGACGGCCGCCCGGAGCTCGACGTCGTCGGCGACGGGGCCGAGCTCCCGGCCCTGCAGCAGTCGGCCCGGGACCTGGGCGTCGCCGACCGCGTGCGCTTCCGCGGCTTCCTCGACGAGGACGGCGTGGTGGCGATCCTCGCGACCACACAGACCCTCGTCCTGCCCTCGCTCGAGGAGGTCTACGGCTTCACGCCGCTCGAGGCGCGCGTCGCCGGGCTGCAGGTGGTCGTGTCCGACAAGGCCGGGATCGCCGAGAACCTCCGCGACGTCGACGGCGCCTGGATCGTGCCGCCGGACGTCGACGGCCTGGCCCACGGGCTCGAGGGCTCCCGCCGGGCGTGGACCGGGTGGGCGGCGGACGTGCCCGCCGACTCCGCCTCCCCCGAGCGCTCGGCCGACGACGTCCTCACCGCCGCCAAGATCGCCTCAGGAGGCGCTGCGCGCACGTGAGTGTCTCGGGTCGCCGGAGCGACCCGGAACACTCACGTGGCGACGCCGTTGAGGACGTTGCCGGCCACGACGACGGTGCCGGTGCCGCGGAGGGCGAAGGTGTCGTCGACGTCCGGTCCGTCGACGCGGTTGCCGGTGATCGCGCCGGCGGGCACGCCGTCGAACGCCACGGCACGGATCCCGGCGCCGCACCGCATCACGTTGTCCGCGACCACGACCTCGGTCGGCGGGTCCAGCGGCCGCCCGCCCGCGGTCAGGCCCTCGCCGCCCGGCAGCGCCCCGACCAGCGGGATCGGCTGCGTGTTCATCGTCGCGTCGTGCCGGTTGGCGCGGACGGTCACGCGGCGGGCGCCGGCGATGATCTGCACGTGGGCGAACTCCTGGAGCCCGCAGGCCGTGAACGTGTTGTCCTCGACGAGCACGTCGGTGGAGAAGTCCTCGACGTGCACGGCCTCCATCCGGTAGCGCTCCACCGTGCAGCCGCGCACCACGACGTCGGCGCAGTAGGCGATGCCGACCGCGAAGCCCGGGGAGTCGTTGTCGCGGAAGGTGCAGCCCTCCACACGCACGTCGCGGAACGAGCCGAGGGGGCTGTTGAACTCGAGGTCGGTGTTGGCGTTGCGCACGAACGTGCTGCCCCGGACCACCGTCCGCTGGGTCACCGCCCGCGACTGGTTCGCCTGGTAGAGCCCGTAGGTCGTGGTCGCGACGGCGGTGTCGGTGATCGCGAGGTCGGCGCTCGTCCCGTCGGCCGTGCCGAGCTGCAGGCCGTGGGCGAACGTCGTCAGGGCGTCGGTGTGCCCGATGAGTGCCGAGCGCGAGAGCCGGAACCCGTCGGCCCGGCCGAGGCGCACGAGCACGGTGTCGACGTCGACGAGGCGCTCGAGGACGAGCCCGTCGAGCGTCACCCCCGGTGCGTCGACGAGCAGCCCGACGAGGGCGTCGCGCAGGCCCGGCCCCGGCTCCGGCCGCAGGAACGACCGGCCCGGCTCCCCCGCGACGACCACGCCGGGCGGCACGCGCAGGGGCTCGCCGAGGACGAGCCGGTAGGTCCCGGCCGGCACCGCGACCGTGCTCGGCCCGGCGCCCGCCTGCTGCAGCGCCGCCCGGAAGGCCGCGGCGTCGTCTGCGCGTCCGTCGCCCCGAGCGCCGAGGGCCCGGACGTCGACGACCGACCCCTGCCGCAACGGGGCCCCCGACGGCGTCGGGACATCGCCCGGGATGCCGGGGACGGGTGGGGCGGCGGCGCCCGCACAGGCCGCGGGGGCGGCCGCGGCCACCAACCCGGTGGCGGCGGCGAGCCGGAGGGCACCGCGGCGCGACCACGCCCGGCCCGAGTCGATCACGGCACCAGTATGCCGACGAGACCCGGCCGTGTGGGTCGTCCGCATTCCCCCGCGCGGCGCGTAACGACCTCCCCCGGCCCGCCGACAGAGCAGCGAGACGTTCGAGGACGACGGGGGTTGCCTGCGATGACGATGATCCTGACGGCGGTGGCCGGCGCGACGGCCGGTGCGGCGGCGTGGCTGATCGCCCCCTGGGCGAGCATGGCCGTCCACGGCACCGTCGACGAGCGGACCTGGGCCGCGCAGCGCTGACGACGCTCGGTCGCCGTCCGGGCCTCACGGTTCGGTCTCGTCCGCCCCGCGGGGCGACGCCCTCCGCCACGATGCTCACAGCACGTGGTGTGCGAGGTCTCCGGGGGGAGTGCCGACGATGGCGAAGCGCGGACGGGGAACGGCGGTGGCCGCCGGGATCCTGGTCGGAGCGGCACTGGGATGGGCGCTCGCGCCCGTGGTCGCCATGGCGCGACACGGCACGCTCGACCAACAGACGGTGCGGGCCTGGCGGGAGACCCGGCCGCGAGCCGTCCCCCGGTATGACGAGCTGAGCGTCCCGGCGCCCCGCAGGGGCGCCGGGACGTCGACCACCGAACCGGTCGCTAGGGCTTGAGCACCCGCGCCCGCTCGACGCCGGCCGCGTCCATCTCCTTGAACTCCATGCGCCGCCGGCCGGCGAGCCTCCTCTCGTACCGGTCGACGTAGGGCAGGAAGCCCGCCCGCTCGCAGCCCTTGAGGCTCGCGACGTTGTCGACGCCGACGAAGGTGACGACGTAGCGCGCACCGAGGTCGGCGGCCTTCTCCGCGATCATCGACATGCCCGCGCTCATGATGCGCTTGCCCTGGTGGCGCACCGGCGTGAACGCACCCTCGAGCAGCGCCTCGTCCGGACCCAGCACCGGGAAGATGCCGTGGAAGAACGACTGCACGTCGTCGTTGTCCTCGGCGGAGAACAGCCACTGGACGTAGCAGGGCTCGTCGTCGGCGTTGACCGCGACGTACGGGCTCCCGATCCCCTCCTCGAGGAGGCGACCGCGGGTCTGCCGCTCCCAGCGCTCGGCGGAGTCGACCTCGGCGTGCGTGTCGAGGATGTGCTCGACGTCGTCGTCGCGCATGGCGCGCACCGAGATCGGAATCTTCGCGACCGGGGTCTCGTGGGGGACCGCCAGGTCCCGCTTGAGCCCGTAGGAGTGCGACGTCGAGTACGCCCGCTTGCCGACGGAGCGCATCGTCGGGACGAAGGTCCCCGACTCCAGCGTCGTCCTGGCGAACCGGGCGTAGCGCGTGAGCGTCGTGCCGGCGCTCGAGTTGTCCTGCACAGCGAAGTCCTCACCGTTGGGGAATCGGCCATGGTCGCCGATCGCTCTCCATCGAGCGACCACCACCCGGGGTGAGACGCGTACCTCAACGGAGGGTTCGCCTCCCGGCCCCTGATGTCACCCGATCAGGCGAAAGATTTCGCGGGTTGACGTGATCGAGCTAACGATCCGTGTCGATCAGACGAGAATGGGTCGAGCGCCGGCGGGGAGCCGGCTCAGCACCCTCGGGGGGTCCCATGTCCAAGCACTCGGCTCCGCACACCGGCGGCGGCACCGGCGACCCCGTCGTGCTGATCCGCCCGGTCGCCCTGAGCGCCGCCGACTACCTCGGTCGCCTGCGCAACGCCGCGACGACCCTGGTCCCGATCACGGTGCGGGGTCGGCACTCGCGGGGCTGACGCCCCCGGACCCGCCCCGACCGGACCGTCAGGCCGGCAGCACCCTGCCCGCGTGCTCCGTCCCCGCGTGGAGGGGACCGGCGTCGTTGACGGCGAGCAGCAGCGGCACCGGTCCGCTGGTGTCGATGCGGCACACGGCGGCGTCGACGAGGAACATCCGCCACGCGATCTCGATGCCGACCCCGAGAGCCCAGCTGATCGCCGCCTTGATCGGCGAGACGTGGCTGACCACCACCACCTCGCCCTCCGCCGCCTCGGCCGCGAGGTCGACGCACGCGGCGGCCACGCGGTCCCGCACCGCCACGAGCGACTCGCCGCCCGCCGGCACGTACTCCGGATCGGAGCGCCAGGCGTGCCAGGCGTCGCCGTCGAGGGCCGTCATGGGCTGGCCGTCGAGCTCGCCGTAGTCCATCTCGGTCCACCGCGTGTCGACCTCGACGGGCACCTCGGCCCCGAGGAGCGCCGCGGTCTCGCGGGCCCGGACGAGCGGGCTGGTCACCAGCCGCGTGGGCCGCGGGAGCCCCGCGGCGAGGGCGCGGGCCTGCCGCCGTCCGGTCTCGGTGAGCGGCGGGTCGGCCCGGCCGCACATCAGCCCGCGGGCGTTGGCCTCACTCTGACCATGGCGGACGAGGGTGAGCACCTACGCCACGGTAGTGCCGCCGGAGCGGGCATCCGCCGCGCATTCGGGCGACGAGCAGCGTCCGCGAGCAGCACCAGGGCGCCCGGGGCGCAGGAGATCAGGGCGAGGACGCCGTAGACGACGGCCGTCGCGAGCCCCTGACCCGGGGCGAGGCCGACGGCCGCGAAGGCGACGGCCGCCACCGCCTCCCGCGGCCCCCAGCCGCCGACCGTGAGGGGCACCGACATCGCCAGGAGCGCCACGGTGACGAGCGGGAGCAGCTGACCCAGGGGTGCGGTGACCCCGGCGGTGCGGGCGGCGACGACGAACAGCGCGAGCAGCCCGGCGAGCGCCACCAGCGACAGCAGGACGACGGCGGGCGCGGTGCGCCACCGGCCGAGGCCCTCGCGGACGTCGCGCATCGCCGTGGCGAGCCCGAGGCGCCACCGCGCCGCGCGGCGGGCGGTCCAGAGCCAGCCGACCACGCCGGCGACGAGGAGGACGACGCCGGCCGCGACGAAGCCGAGCCCGGGGCCGACGACGGCGTGCACCACGGCGGGCTGCGCGAACAGCACGGCGGCGCCGACGGCGACGACCACGACCTGGCCCGCGACACGCTCGATCACCACGGCCCGCGCGCCGCGCCCGTCGCCGGGACGGTGGTGGCGCACGGCGCGGTGCACGTCGCCGAGCACGCCGGCGGGCAGCAGCGAGTTGAGCAGCGTCGCGCGGTACGCGTCGGCGGTGGCCTCGCCCAGCGGCAGCGTCAGCCCGACGCCGCGGGCGACGACGCACCAGCGGGCGGCGCCGGCGACGGTGGTGAGCGCGCCGAGCAGGAGCGCGGCGGCGACCACCGGCCCGGAGATCCCGGCGAGCGCCTCGACCACGCCGCCGGCACCCAGGCGCACGACGAGCAGGACGGGAAGGCCGAGGCCGACGACGAGCCGGATCACCGTGCCGAGGTTAGGCATGCGGCGACGCGCCGGGAGCACGTTCGGGGAAAGAGACGGGACGGCTTCGGGACTGGTACGGGGAGCGGGGACGTCGACGGTCGGGGGTGGGGTCGAGCAGGTCACGGGCGCGGGGAGCGGCACGTCGAATCAGTCCAGTGGGGAGCTGGGGAGCGGGTGGTCCGGGGTCGTGCGGGGGTCGGGCGGTGGGGTCAGGGCGGTCGGGTCAGGGGAGGGCCAGCAGGTCGAGGTGGCCGACGTGGACGCGCAGCCGGCCCTGCTCGGCCGCGTCGAGGCGTCGGTCGAGGTAGGCGTCGGCGTGCCGCGCGAGGTCGGGGTCCTGCGCGACGGCCGCCGACACCCAGCCGTGCAGCCAGGCGACGACGAGGTCGACGTCGTCGAGCCCGAGCTGCCAGGGGCTGACCCGGGAGACGACGTGGGCGCCGCGACGGGCGAACGCCCGCTCCGCGACGTCCGGGGCGGAGGGGCCGAGCAGCCGGCGTCCGTCGACGACCCGCTGCTGGTGGGCGTCGAAGGCCGCGGCCATGGGGACGTCGCGCGCCTCCGCGGGCTCGAGGCGGACCTGGCCGACGACGCTGAGCGTCAGCAGCGCGGCGCAGCCGGCGCCGACGCACGCGGCGGCGACGGCCTCGACCTCCTCGGCGGTGAGCACGTCGAGCAGGGCCGACGCGGTGACGAGGTCGATGCCGGCGAGGTCGTCGGCGGTGAGCGTGGTGACGTCGACCGTGCGGGTCTCGGCGGTCACGGGCGAGCCGTCGCGGGCCCGGTCGGGGAGGTTCGCGGCGGCGTGTTCGAGCAGGTCGGGGTCGCGGTCGGCGAGCACCCAGTGCTGCGGGCCGGGCAGGCGGGGCGCGAGCCAGCGCGCCATCGACCCCGTGCCGGAACCGAGGTCGAGGATCCGCCCGACCGCGGGGTGACCGGCGCGGAGGTCCTCGACGAGGTCGATCGCGCGGGCCTCGGCGTCGGCGGGCTCGCGCAGGGCGAGCCAGTCGGGCGCCGCGGGGGCGCCGGGCCGGGAGTGGCCCGGGGCGGGGTGGCGGGGGCTGGGGAGCTCCCCGCTCAGCTCGGGGCGCGCAGGTCCGCCAGCACCTGCTGCACCCGTCGCGAGGTCTGCGTCCACGTCGAAAGAGTGCAATGCCGAGATCTCGCTGAGATCCGTCGCCCATTGCGATGCACCTCATCGGCGAACCAGCGGTCTAGTCCTGCGACGAGTGCGGGAACATCCTCAGCAGAAACTAAGATTCCGGCCCCGTTGAGGGTCTCGGGCAGCCCGCCGGCGTCGCTCGCCATCACGGGGATGCCCCGCGCGAGCGCCTCCGTCACCACCATCCCGTACGTCTCCACCCGCGAGGGCGCGACGAGGAGATCGGTGGCGTCCCATGTCCTGTCCAGTGCAACGCCCCTCAGGGGTCCGAGGTGACGGATCCGGTCGCCCAGTCCGTGCCGGGCGATGCTGGCACGCAGGTCGGCGACGAAGGCGGGGGCGCGCCGGGTGGGGCCGACGAGGTCGAGGGTCCACGGGTGCTGCGGCAGCGCGGCCAGCGCCTCGACGAGCAGGTCCTGCCCCTTGGTGGGCGTGACGGCGCCGAGGCAGAGCAGGCGGTGGACGCCGTCGGTCCCGGTGGCGAGCGGGGCGGGATCGACGCCGGGGACGGCGACGACGACCCCGTCGACGCCGTGCCGCTCGTGGAGCCGCCGCGCCGCCCAGGGACTCGTCGCGAGCACGGCCCCGGCGACGCGCAGCACCGCGCCCTCGCCGGCGTCGAGGTCGGGCGCCTCCTCGCCGAGGGGTAGGTGCACGAGCACGGCGAGCGGACGGCGAGCGGTGTGCGGGACGACGATCTCCGGCACCCCGCACGCCACCAGCCCGTCGAGCAGCACCGGGCCGACGCCGTCGGCGAGCACCGCGTCGAGCTCCCGGCGCGCCGCGTCGTCCGGTCGCGGCCAGGTGCCCGCGACCTGGGCGTCGCGCACGGCCACGCCGTCGGTCCGCAGCCCCTCGATGACCCGCGCGTCGTAGACGTCCCCGCCGCTGACGAGGGCGGGGTCCGCGACCGGTCTCACGAAGGTCACCGCACGCACCGCCCCAGCATGCCTACGGTGCGGGACGTGAGCCTTCCGCCCCTCGCCGCCGAGGACCACGTGTGCGCGCCCTGCGGCTGGCGCTTCGCCGACGTCTCGGTCGAGGAGGCGGCGTCGGTCGCCGCGTCGGTGCCGGGCCGCGTGCGGGCGGCGGTGGCGGCCATCCCGACGGAGCGCCGTCACGGCCGGCCGCGCGAGGACGTGTGGTCGGTCGCCGAGTACGTCTGTCACCTGCGCGACGTGGCGATGGCCTTCACGATCCGGCTGCACCGGGCGCGTACCGAGGACCGGCCGGCCCTGGAGCCGGTCTACAACGACCTGCGCGTGCGCCGCTTCCGCTACGACCGCCACGACGTCGCGGCGGTGCTCGACGAGCTCGACCTCGTGACGCCCGGACTGCTCGACGAGGTCGCGCGCTACGGCGCTGCCGACTGGGACCGGACCGTCACCCGGCTGCCCCACGAGGAGCGGACCGCCCGGTGGCTGCTGCGCCAGGCCGCCCACGAGGGCGTCCACCACGTCGCCGACATCGCGGGGTGCGCTCCGCGCATGTGAGCACTTTCGGGTGCTGGAGCACCCGGAAGTGCTCACATGGGGCGCAGCCCCACCTCAGTGCGGGGGACCCGGCGGCGGGGTGAGCCGGGCGTGAACGCGCGTCCGTCCCCCGATCGAGTGGGCGGAAAGCGCGCCGGAGGATGCGTCGACCGTCCTGGTGCGGGTTACCCGGGAGGTGACCGACGCCGTGGGCTCCCCCATGACCATCGCCCGGGACACCGTCGTGAGACGGTCCCCGCCGATCCACCACGGCCGACCGTCGACCCCGACGACTTGGAGTCCCCGATGGCCCGGCACCGCCGGACGTCCGACCGTGCCCGCACCGCGCGAGCGGTCCTCGCACCGATCGGACTGGCCGCCGTCAGCGCCGTGGGAGCCTCACCCCTCGCGCTGGCCGCTCCCGCCCCGGCCGCCGTGGGTCAGGGCGACGCCGTCCCCTGCACCGACACGGCCGACGTCTGCGTCGACCTCAGCGAGCGCACGGCGTGGCTCGCCGACGACGGCGTCGCGACCGGCGACGCCATGGCGATCACGTCCGGTTCGCCCGAGGACCCGACGCCCACCGGGACGACGACGGTGCAGCGCAAGGAGCGCCACCACGTCAGCCAGGAGAACCGGGACGCGCCGATGCCGTACTCGATCTTCTTCGACGACGAGGGCCGGGCGTTCCACAGCGGCGACACGGCCGGCACGTCGCACGGGTGCATCCACCTCGAGGTCGAGGACGCCCGCGCGGTGTTCGCGGCTCTCGACATCGGCGACGAGGTGCAGATCCGGAGCTGAGTCGCCGACGCGCCTACGAGAGCGTCAGCTCGTAGCCTGCCGACGCCACGTGCGACTCGTGCAGCGTCACGGTGATGCCCGCGAGGCTCCGGCCGCCGTCGCCCAGGCTCCCGTCGCGTGCCCGGGCGGCGAGGCGCTCGGCGATGACCTTGGCGAGGTACTCGGTGGTCGTGTTGACGCCCGCGAAGTCGGGGTGCTCGTCGAGGTTGCGGTAGGTCAGGTCGGCGAGGGCCGTGTGCAGCTCCTCGGTGGCCCGGCCGATGTCGACGACGATGTTGTCGGCGTCGAGCTCGGGCCGCCGGAACGTCGCGTCGACGACGAACGTCGCGCCGTGCAGCGCCTGCGCCGGTCCGAACACCGCCCCGGTGAAGCTGTGGGCGATCATGATGTGGTCGCGGACGGTGACGGCGAACATGCGGACTCCTCGTCGACGGGTACGCGCCCCATCGAATCAGCCCGCTCAGATCAGCGCGGCGACCACCGCGACGGTCAGGCCCACGGCGAGCACGGTGAGGAAGAGCCAGAGGTCGCCGAGCAGGCGTGCGCGCCAGGAGGCGTCGGGCGACGACGGCGCGGCGACCGGCAGGGAGCGGACCTCGGGCACCGGCGCGTCCGGGATCCGGGAGATCACGCGCACCGGCCGGGGGACGCGGCCCGTGGCGGGCGCCGACGAGGTGGTCACGGACATGACGGTCTCCCGAGGACGGAACGACGGAGGGTAGCGATGAGGCCGCCCTGCCTGGTGCTCACCGACACAGAGAACCTGGCCACGTGACTGTAGGCAACGTCCGTGTCGTCAAGCGGACCGGGGTTGGGCCGAATCGGTGACAGGGCTCGACGCACAGTCGTCGACGCGTCACTCGCGCCGAGCCGGGGACGACTAGCTGCAGCAACCCCCGCCGCAGCAGCCGCCGCCACCACCGCCGGGGGGCGAGGCCATGGCCCGCGGCGTCCCGGTCGGCTGGGCCGTCCGGGCCTTGCCGCCGAGGCCGACGGTGTTCAGCAGCTTCACCGTGTCGTCGTGACCGGTGGGGCAGGGCGCCGGGTCGCTCGCCGCGCTCATCGGCCGGTCGACCTCGAACGTCGACGCGCAGGTTCGGCAGCGGAACTCGTAGCGCGGCATGGTGCGCAGCCTACGAACGGGGAGTTCGCGCGCATAGAAGCAGCGAACAGCGCGTTCGCTGCGACCTCGCTGCGACCTCGCTGCCATCTCGCTGCCACCGGGCCCGTGCCCGCCGACTCTTCCCCTCGTCCGAATCCTGCCTCTATCCTCTGCGTGAGGCGAAACGCTGTTCCATGAGACGAAACATGGAGGTGCCGTGGACGAGGTGGTCCGCGTCGGCGCGGCGGAGCTCGAACGATTCGCGTCACGGGTGCTCGAGGGCCTCGGGACGCCCGCCGACCTCGCGGCGGTGGTCGCCGGATCGCTCGTGGGCGCCGACCTCGCCGGACACGGCTCCCACGGTGTGCGCCGACTCGAGCCCTATGCCGCCTTCGTCCGCAGCGGCCAGATCGTCGCCGACGCCCGGGCGAGCGTGGAGACCGCGGACGGCGCCACCGCCGTCGTCGACGGGCACTACGGCTTCGGCCAGCCCGCCGCCCGGCGCGCGGTCGACGTCGCTGCGGAGCGGGCCGCCGAGCACGGCACGGCGATCGTCGCGATCCGGCGGTGCAACCACGTGGGCCGGCTCGGGGAGTACGTGGAAGACCTCGCCCGGCGCGGCCTGGTCGCCTCGGCCTTCTGCCACGCCGACGCCACCGTCGCCCCGTTCGGCGGGCGGGGGCGTCGGCTGGGCACCAACCCGATGGCCTGGGCGGCCCCGGCCGGCGACGGCGCCCCGCCACTCGTGCTCGACTGGGCCACCTCGGCGTCGGCCGAGGGCAAGCTCGCCGTCGCCCGCGCCCGCGGCGAGCAGGTCCCGCCCGACGTGCTGGTCGACGCCGCGGGAGCGCCGAGCACCGACCCGCAGGACTTCTACGACGGCGGCGCCCTGCTGCCCTTCGGCGGCCACAAGGGCTATGCGCTCAGCCTGATGATCGACGTGGTCGGCGGGCTGCTGACCGGGGCCGGCGCGGCGTCGCTGCCCGGCTACGACGGCACCAACGGCACGGTGCTCGTCGCCCACGACGTCACGCGCTTCACCCCCCTCGCCCGGTTCACCGAGCAGGTCGAGGCGCTGCGCGAGGAGCTGCACGCGACACCGCCGGCGCCCGGGTCGGACGGCGTCCTGCTCTCCGGCGAGCCCGAGGAGGCGGCCCGGCGCCACCACCTGGCCCACGGCGTCGACGTGCCCGCCGGCACCTGGACGGCGCTGAACGATCTCGTCCCGCACACCGCAGGAGAGCAGCGATGACCACGTCCCAGCCCGAGTCCCACCCCGACACCACGCCCGACGCACCAGAGGCCGCCACCCGGGGCCCCGCGCTGCGCCGGGTCGTGTTCGGCGCCCTCGTCGGCACCGCGCTCGAGTGGTACGACTTCTTCATCTACGGCACGGCCGCCGCGCTGGTGTTCAACGTGCTGTTCTTCCCCCAGAGCGACCCCGTGGTGGGCACCCTGACGGCGTTCGCGACCTTCGGCGTCGGCTTCGTCTTCCGCCCGCTCGGCGGGATCGTCTTCGGGCACATCGGCGACCGGATCGGGCGGCGCGAGACCCTCATCCTCACCACCCTGATCATGGGTGTGTCCACCGGCGTGATCGGCCTGCTGCCCACCTACGAGACGATCGGGGCCGCCGCACCGGTCCTGCTCGTGCTGCTGCGGATCCTGCAGGGCCTCGGCGCGGGCGCCGAGTTCGGCGGCGCGTCCACGCTGCTCGCCGAGCACGCCCCGCCCGAGCGCCGCGGCTACTACACCTCGTACGCCCAGACCGGCGTGCAGGTCGGCCTCGTGCTGGGCACCGTGTCGTTCCTGCTCGTCGCGCTGCTGCCGCAGGAGGATCTGCTGTCGTGGGGCTGGCGGGTGCCGTTCCTGCTGAGCTTCCTGCTCATCGCCGTCTCGCTCTACGTGCGCCTGCGGGTCGAGGAGTCGCCGACGTTCCGGGCGATGCTCGAGCGCCGTCAGGTGGTCCGCATGCCCGTGCTCGAGGCGCTGCGCGACTACCCGCGCAACATGCTCATCGGCATCGGGGCGCACATCGCCGACACCGCCGCGATCTACCTCTTCGCGACGTTCACCGTCTCCTACGCCACCTCGCGGCTGGACATCCCCCGCTCGACGGTGCTCACCGGCGTGATCGTGTTCGGACTCGTGGTGATCGTGCTGCAGCCCGTGTGCGGGGCGCTGTCCGACCGGATCGGGCGCAAACCGCTCAACGTCTTCTCCGTGGTGTTCCTCGCGGCGTTCATCTATCCGTTCTTCCTGCTGCTGGAGACCCGCGAGCCGCTCCTGGTGGTGCTCGCCCTGGTCGTGGCCACCGCGTTCGGGGTGGCGCCGATGATCGCCGTGCAGCCCGCGTTCTACAGCGAGCTCTTCGGCGCCCGGGTGCGCTACAGCGGCTTCGCCACGTCCCGCGAGGTCGGCGCGGCGCTCGCCGGGTTCACCCCGCTGGTCGCGACGGCCCTGCTCACCCCGGAGGGCGGCGCCGGATGGGTCGCGGTGTTCATGGTGGTGCTCTGCGCGATCTCGCTGGTGGCGTTCCTGGCCGCGCCGGAGGGCAAGGACCGCGCCATGGGCGATCCCGGCCCGGCCCCGGCCCGGGAGAGGTGACCGACGACGGGGTGCGCCCGGCCCGCGTCCGCATGCTCCACCTGGGCGCCGGGGCGTTCTTCCGGGCGCACACCGCGGTGTTCACCGAGGACGCGCACGCGGGCGAGCCCGCCGGCGAGCGGTGGGGTATCGCCGCGGTCGCGCACTCCTCGCCCGCCGTGGCCCGCGCGCTGCGGGCCCGCGACGGGCGCTACGGGCTGCTCGAGCTGGGCGGCGGGACCGCGCGGGGCCGGGTCGTCGGCGCGGTCCGCGAGGCCCACGTCGCCGCCGAGGAACCGGCGGCGGTGCGGGCGCGGCTCGCCGACCCCGAGGTCACGGTGGTGACCGTGACCGTCACCGAGGCGGGGTACCACCACGACCCCGTCACGCGGCGACTGCGCGCGCACGACCCGGACCTGCAGGCGGACCTGGCGGGCGACCCGCACCGCACCGCGGTCGGCCTCCTCGTCGCCGGTCTCGGCGACCGCGCCGCGGCGGGGGCGCCGGGCCTGTCGGTGCTCGTGTGCGACAACGTCGACGACGGCGGCCCGCTGCTCGCCGGGCTCGTCGCGGAGTTCTGCGCCCGCACCGGACGCGGGGCGCTCGCGGACTGGGTCGCCGAGCACGTCCGCTTCCCCACGACCGTCGTGGACCGCATCGTGCCGGCGCCGGACGAGCGGGCCCGCGCGCGGGTGCGCGAGCACCTCGGGTGGGCCGACGAGGCGTCCGTGGTCACCGAGACCCACCGGCAGTGGGTGATCACCGACGACCTCGTGGCGCCCCGGCCGGCGTGGGAGCGGGCCGGCGCGCTGCTCGTGCCCGACGCCGCGCCGTGGGCCCGGGCCAAGCTCCGGCTGGTCAACGCCCCGCACACCGCGCTCGCCCTGCTCGGCGGGCTGCGGGGCCACACCACGGTGGCCGGGGCGATGGCCGACGACGAGCTCGCCGCCGCCGTCACCGCCCTGCTGGACGAGGAGCTCGTCCCCACCGTGCCCGCCGTCCCCCGCCTGGACCCGGTCGCGACGGCCCGGAGCTCGCTCGCCCGCTTCGCCGACCCGGCCCTCGCCCATCCGCTGGCCCAGATCGCCGCCGACACCTCGCTCAAGATCGGTCCGCGGCTGCTGGCCCCGGCCCTCGAACTGCGGCGGGCGGGCCGTGCGCCGACGGGCATCGGCGCCGTGCTGGGCGCCTGGGTGTACGCCCTCCGGCACGCGACCGACCTCCCCCGCGACCCGCACGCCCGGCGTCTGGTCGCGGCCGCCACCACCGACGACCCGGTGCGCGCGGTCCTCGGCCTCGAGGACCTCGTCCCGGCCGAGCTCGGCCACGACCGCGCGTTCCTCGCGCTCGTCACCGAGGCCCACGACCGGCTCGTCACCGACGGCACCCCGCGAGAGGACACGTCATGGACCTGACCGGCACGGTCGCCGTCGTCACCGGCGGCGGCACGGGCATCGGGGCGGCGATCGCCGAGGCCCTGGCGCGCGCAGGGGCCGCCGCCGTGGTCGTGGGGTACACGCGCTCGGTCGACGACGCCCGCGCCACCGTCGCCCGGCTGCGGGAGCTCGGTGCCGACGGCTCGGAGGCCCTCGCGCTCGACGTCGCCGACGACGCGGCCGTCCGCGCCGCGGCCGAGCACGTGCTGGCCTCGCACGGGCGGGTCGACGTGCTGGTCAACAACGCCGGGACCACCGTGCCGGTCTCCTTCGACGACCTCGAGGGCGCCACCGACGACATCTGGCACGACGTGCTCGACGTGAACCTGGTGGGCGCGTTCCGCTGCGCCCGGGCGCTCGGGCCGGCCCTGCGCGAGGCCGGCGGCGCGGTGGTCAACATCGCCTCGGTCTCGGCCTACCGGGCGGGCGGCTCCTCGATCGTCTACGGCGTCAGCAAGGCGGCGCTGCTGCAGCTCACACGCGGGCTGGCGCGCGCGCTCGCCCCCGAGGTCCGCGTCAACGCGGTCTCGCCGGGCACGGTCGCGACGCGGTGGCAGACGGGCCTGCACGGCGAGGAACGCTTCGCCGAGCTCGCCGCCGCCGAGCGTGCCCAGGCGCCGCTGGGGCGGACCGTCGGGCCCGAGCACGTCGCCCAGGCCGTCGTCGGCCTCCTGCACATGGACCTCGTCACCGGGGAGGACGTCGTCGTCGACGCCGGCCGGTGGCTGACGTCCTGAGAGCCCGCCGCGACCTAGGCTGGCCCCGTGCCCCGACCGTCCGGCAGCAACGCGGTGGAGAAGACGCTCGCCGTCCTCGACGCCCTCGGCGAGCACGAGCGCATCGCCGACATCTCCGACGCGACCGGGATCCACAAGTCGACGGTGCACCGCATCCTGCAGGACTTCACCCGCCTGGGCTTCGCGCGCGTCACCGACCAGGGCACCTACCAGGGCGGGTCCCGGATCCTGGGCCTGGCCGGGCGGGTGCTCGCGCGCAGCGACGCCGCCGAGCGCGCCCGCCCCGAGCTCGTCGCGCTGCAGCGCGAGACCGGCGCCACCGTGCACCTGGCCCTGCTCGACGGGCACGAGGCGGTCTACGTGGCCAAGGTCGAGAGCGCCAAGCCCTACCGGATGGCCTCGCGGGTCGGCATGGCGATGCCGCTGCACTGCACGGCGATCGGCAAGGCCGTCCTCGCCGGGATGACCGACGCCGACGCGGCGGCCCTCCTGGCCCGCGCCGACCTCCCGGCCCGCACGCCGAACACGATCACCGACCCCACGGCGCTGATCGCGCACCTCGCCGAGATCCGCGCGCGCGGATGGTCGGTCGACGACGAGGAGAACGAGGCCGGGGTCCGCTGCGTCGGCGCCGCGGTCTTCGACCACACCGACCGCGCGATCGGGGCGGTGAGCGTCTCGCAGCTGATCACCGACCCGGAGAGCCTCGCGGCCGACGAGGTCGGTCCGCGGGCGGCGGCGACGGCGCGCGCCGTGTCGGAGCTGCTCGGCGCCCCGCGCTGAGCGACGGGCCGGCTCAGGAGGCGCGCGGGCCGGCCGCCAGGGCCGCCCGCGTCTCGCCCAGCGTCGGCACCCGGCCGGTGCCGCCCGCGCCCGCGAGCGACAGCGCGGCGGCCGCCGTGCCCAGCCGTGCGGCCTCGAGGAGCGGGTCGCCCGCGGCCAGGCGCGCCGCGAGCGTGCCGGCCAGCGCGTCGCCCGCCCCGGTCTGGTCGACCACCAGCGGCACCGGGACCGCGTCCAGCCACGTGGGTGCGCCGCCGTCCGCGGCGGCCACCAGGACGCCGTCCTCGCCCCGGGTCACCACCACCGCCCCCGCGCCGAGGCCGAGCACGTGGGCGGCCACCGCGGCCGGGTCGTCGTCCCCGACGAGCGCCGCGGCGTCGCCCGGGCACGACGGCGTGACGACGCTGCAGGACGGGGCGATCCGCTCGAGGACCGCCCGCGCGCGCTCCGGGGTGGTCAGGCGAGCGCGGAAGTTCGGGTCGTAGACGACGCGTCCACCGGCTCCGGCCACGGTCCGCGCGGCGTGCAGCACCGTCTCCTCGGCGCTCGGGGAGAGGGCGGCCGTGATGCCGCTGACCAGCAGCACCCGGGTCCGCTCGAGGGCGGCGGTGTCGAGGTCGTCGGGGACCAGGCCCGACGCGGCGCTGCCCTGGCGCAGGTAGACGAACTCCGCCGCGCCGCCCGGGTCGAGCGCCGAGACGTAGGCCCCGGTCGGGGCGTCGTCGACCACGCGCGCCAGCGGGGTCACGCCGAGCTCGGCGACGCGGGCCACGAGACGCGCGGAGAGGGCGTCGGCGCCCACCCGGGTCAGCAGGGCGGTGTCGGCACCGGCCGCCGCGGCCGCGGCCGCGGCGTTGAGCGCGTCCCCGGAGAACGACAGCGAGAAGTCCGACGCGGTCTCCAGGGGCTCGCCGGACGTGAGCTCCAGCAGTGGCTCGCCGACGACGAGGACGTCGTGTCCCCCGTCTGCACCCACAGGGCTCACCGGGCGCCCCCGACCAGGGCGCCCAGCCGCTCGGCGGTGCCGGCGGGATCGGCCTCGAGCGCGCGGAGCAGGTCGCTGCCGACCCCGACGGCGTGGGCGCCGGCGTCGAGCCACGCGGGGACCGCGTCGAGCCCGATCCCCCCGGTGGGCAGCACCCGGGCGCCGGGCAGCACGGGGAGCAGCGCCCGGAGGTAGTCCGGCCCGACGGGCGCGGCCGGGAAGAGCTTGGCCGGGCCGTGCGCCGCGGCGGCGGCCAGCTCGCCGGGCGTGAACCCGCCCTCGACCAGCGGAACGCCGAGCTCGTCGGCGGCGGCGCGGACCGCGGGGGCCGGCCACGGGGTGACCAGGAAGTCGACCTCGAGGTCGTGGGCCCGCCGCACGTCGTCGGCGTCGCGCACCGTCCCGAGCCCGAGGCAGAGCTGCGGGTGCGCGAGCCGCGCGCCGGCCAGGGCCTCGGCCCACCCGGGCGTCGATCGGGTCAGCTCGATCGCGGGCAGCCCGGCCCCGACGAGCGCGTCGACCTGCGCCCGGGCGCTCGCCGCCGAGTCCGACCGCAGCACCGGCAGCACACGGGCACGCCCGAGCACGCCGATCCACTCCTCCCGCGTCCCGTGAGACGAAACGGCGTGTTGACTCACAGGACGAGGGTAAGTGGGCGGTCGCGGGGTTGTCGAGATCGCGCCTCAGTAGGAGACCCGCACCCCCAGGCCCGGGCGCTCGCCCGCGGCGAGCGCCGGGAGGACGGTCGGGAGGTCCTCGAACGCGCAGGTGTCGGTGATCAGCGCGTCGAAGCGCGGGTCGGCGAGCAGGCGCAGGGCGAGCCCGAGGCGATCGCTCAGGCTCCAGCGAGGGCGGCGCGCCGGGGCGACCTTCCCCACCTGGCTGGCACGGATCGTCAGTCGCCGCGAGTGGAAGGCCTCGCCCAGCGGCACCCGGGGCGCACGCTCGCCGTACCAGGACATCTCGATCACCTCGCCCTCGTCGCCGAGGAGCTCCAGGGAGCGCGCGAGCCCGGCCTCGGTGGCGCTGGCGTGCAGCACGAGGTCGCACTCCCCCGCCGCGGCGTCCGGGGTCGCGAACCCGACGCCCAGCGCGTCGGCCACCGCGCGCCGGGACCCGTCGACGTCGACGAGCTCGACGCGCACCCCCGGGAACGTCGCGAGCACCCCCGCCACCGACGCCCCGACCATCCCGGCGCCGATCACGGCGATGCGGTCGCCCACCCGCGGCGCGGCGTCCCAGAGGGCGTTGACCGCGGTCTCGACCGTGCCGGCGAGCACCGCACGCCCGGGCGGGACGCTGTCCGGCACCTCGACCACCATCGATGCCGGCACCACGAAGCGCTCCTGGTGGGGGTGCAGGCAGAACACGGTCCGCCCGGCGCCCGGGCCCTGCTCGACGACGCCGACCGCGAGGTAGCCGTAGATCACCGGACCCGGGAAGTCGCCGGCCTGGAAGGGCGCGCGCATGCGCTCGTACTGGCTCGTCGGCACCTCCCCGCGGAACACCAGCGTCTCGGTGCCGCGGCTCACGGCCGAGTGCAGGGTGCGGACGACGACGTCGTCGGGACCCGGGTCGGGCAGCGGGACCTCGACGATGCTCCCCCGCCCGGGTGATTCGACCCGGAACGCCCGTGTCGTGCCGGTCATCGACGACCCTCCTCACTCCGCGACGATCACAGGGACGCCATGCTGGCACGCGTGCAGAGCGAGCACGGCCCGTCCGCGATCCTGACCGTCGAGCTCCTCGGCGGCGCGCTGGCGAGCGCGGGCCTGCTCGGGGTGCTCGCCGAGGGCTTCGGGCTCGGCGCCTTCGGGGTCGTCGTCGGGGCCGCGGCGGCCGCGGCGCTCCTCGCGGTGCTCGCCGGCGCCGGCGTGCCGGCCCTGGGGCCGGCGGGACGGGTGACGCTGGCCCGCGGCGTGCTCGTCGTCGGCGTCACCGCGCTGGTCGCCGACCCGGTGTCGACGCCCGCGCTCGTGGTGCTCGCGGGCGTGGCGCTGCTGCTCGACGGGGTCGACGGCCAGGTCGCGCGGCGCCGCAACGTGGCCTCGGAGTTCGGCGCGCGTTTCGACATGGAGCTCGACGCGTTCCTGCTGCTGGTGCTGTCGTGGCACGTCGCGGGCCAGCTCGGGTCGTGGGTGCTGCTCATCGGGCTCGCCCGCTACCTGTTCGTCGCCGCGGGCGTCGTGCTCCCGTGGCTGGGCGGGGAGCTCGAGACGAAGTTCTCCGGCAAGGTCGTGGCGGCGGCGCAGGGCATCGTGCTGGTCGTCGCGGCCTCGGAGCTGCTGCCCCTCGTGGCCGCGCAGGTCCTCGTCGGGGTCGCCCTCCTCGCGCTGCTGTGGTCGTTCGGCCGCGACGTCGTCCGGCTCTGGCGCAGCGCCGACACCCACCCCGTCCGCGTCCGTCGCGGCCTCGCCGCGGTGGTGACGGCACTGGCCGCGCTGCTGGTGCTCGTCGCGCTCCTCACCCCCGGCGACATCGCGCGCCTCGTACCGCAGTCCGGCCTCCGCATCCCGTTCGAGGTCCTCGTCGCGCTCGTCGTGGCCGTCCTCCTGCCCCGGTGGGCCCGGCTCGTGGCCGCGTGGATCGCCGGCGTGGTGCTCGGCCTGATGCTGGTGCTGACGCTGTTCGACCTCGGCTTCTCCCTCACGATCGCGCGCCCGTTCGACCCGGCCCGCGACGCGGTGCTGCTCGCCAACGCCTACGACTTCGTCGCGGAGACGTCCGGTCCCGTCGTCGGCGTCGTGGTGGCGGTGCTCGTGGCGCTGCTCGGGGTCGCACTGCTGGTCGGCACGGGCGGCGCGGTGGCCCGGCTCGCGCGGATCGCCGCCGACCACCGCTCCGGCGCGCTGCGGCTGGCCGGGGTGCTCGCGGTGGCCTGGATGGTGGCCTGGACGCTCTCGGCGCAGCTCCTGCCCGGGGTGCCGGTGGCCTCGCGCGACGTCTCCATCCGCGCCGTCGACCGGGCCGTCGCGATCGAGGACGGCGTGCGCGACCAGCAGGCGTTCGAGCGCGAGGCCTCGGTCGACGCCTACCGCGACGTGCCCGGCGACCGCCTGCTCACCGCACTGCGCGGGCGCGACGTCGTGATCGTCGCGGTCGAGAGCTACGGCCTGTCCGCCCTCGACGACCCCGCGATGGCGGGCCCCGTCCGGGCCGTGGTCGCCGACGGCGAGCGACGTCTCGGCGCCGTCGGGTACGGCGCGCGCACGGGCGTGCTGACCTCACCGGTCGCCGGCGGCGGCAGCTGGCTCGCGCACGCCACGCTGCTCTCGGGGCTGTGGATCGACGGCGAGCAGCGCCACACCGACCTGACGTCGTCGAGCCGCCTCACGCTCTCGCGCGCCTTCCAGGAGGCCGGCTGGCGCACCGTCACCGTCCAGCCGGGCACCACCGGCCCCTGGCCGGAGGCGGCGTTCTTCGGCCTCGACCGCGCCTACACCCACGACGACCTCGGCTACCGGGGCCCGCGCTTCAGCTGGTCGCCGATGCCCGACCAGTACCTGTTCTCCGCGTTCGACCGCCTCGAGCGCGGCCCCGGGGCGCCCCCGACGATGGCCGAGCTCGTCCTGACCTCGAGCCACGGCCCGTGGGCGCCGCTGCCGCGCACCGTGCCGTGGGATGCGGTCGGCGACGGCAGCGTGTTCGGCCCCGAGGAGCCGCAGCACTCGTTCCAGTCGATCGTCACGACGAACTCGGACGAGGTCCGCGACGACTACCGGCGGTCGATCGAGTACACGCTCTCGACGCTCTACGACTGGGCCGAGCGCCAGGCCACGGCGCGTCCCGACCGCGCGCCCGTGCTCGTCGTCCTCGGCGACCACCAGCCCTCGCCCGTGGTCACGGGGCCGACGGCGAACCGGGACGTCCCGATCTCGATCGTCAGCCGCGACCCGGCCGTGCTCGCCGCCGTGGACGACTGGGGCTGGTCGGACGGGCTCACCCCGGACCCGGGTGCTCCCGCGTGGCGGATGGACACCTTCCGCGACCGCTTCCTCGACGCGTACGGGCCGCGTCCCTGACGCTTCTCAGGGAGGGTCGGCTCAGTGCAGGTCGCCGACCTCGAAGCGCCCCGACGCGTAGCTGATCACGGTGCCCTTCTCGACGTGCGAGAGGAGATGGGCGAGCGCGTCGCGGCACTTCCCGGCGGCGTCGAGGTCGTCGAGGTGGCCGGTGACGTCGATGTTGTCGTGGCGTTCGGTCTCGACGGCCACCATGAGCCCGCCGTTGGGGTGCGGCGTCGTCTTGACCGCGACGACCTCCGACGCGCGGTAGAGGTCGCCGTCCTCGGCACGGATCCAGCTGGGCTTCGCCATGCCCGGATCGTGCCTGCCCGCGACGAGATCGTCACGCCTCTGCTCTCACGCCTCGGCTGTCACGCCCTCTGCGGGACGCCGCCAGGCCGAGGACAGCAGGCCGCTCGGGTCGCGGGGCATCGGGCGGGGCGCGGGCTCGGGGCGCTCGGCCAGGCCCGTGAGCGCGTCGGTCAGCTCGCCGGTGTCGACGCCGAGCGCGGCGAGCATCTCCGCCGCCTGGCCCCACGGCCGTGCGAGCAGCGCCGTGAGCAGGCCCGCGGCGCTGACGACGCCGTCGCTCGCCCCGGCCGCGAGGACCTCGGCGATCGCCGGCCCCGCCACCGGCACGTCGTCGCCGCCCTCGTCCACGGGCTCGGACAGCGAGGCCGACGCGACCAGCGTCATCGCCGCCCCCACCGTCGACGCGGTCACCCCCGCCTCCGCGAGGAGCTCGCGCTCCGGGCCCTCGGCGCGTACCAGGGCGAGCAGCAGGTGCCCGGTGCCGAACGCGCCGTGGCCCCGGTCCGCGGCCTCCGCCCAGGCCAGCGCGACGATGCGCTCGGCGTCCCCGGCGACGGTCGGCATCGGCAGGTCGTCACGGCCGCCCGCGTCGTGCTCGGTGTCCGTGCTCGTCACATCCATCGGGCGGTCGAACGAGACGTCGAGACCCCGGAGGGCGTCGAGGGCCTCGGCCAGCGCGTCGTGGATGGGCGTGGAGATCCCCATGACCCGAGGTCTCTAGCGCGTCCCGGCGCCCGGCGCGAATCTCGCCGGCGTCGTCCGCGCACGTCCGGGTCCCGGCCCGCACCGCTGGTCACGACGGCGGGCCACGGCCGCGATCACCCCGTGATCCCCGTGACGGACGTGGGGGACGCCGATCACGGGCCGTGCCGTCGGCGCCTGCGCCACGCGGGACCGCCGCCCGTCCGGCGGAATCGGCGACGACACGCCGCCCCGAGGGAGATGCTTCGCTCGTCGAAGCGTCTCAGTCACCGGTCTCGACCCCCTCGTGCACGGCGTGGTCGTAGTAGCGCAGGACACCGCGCGCGCCGTGGGCGGCGAAGCCCGCGGTGGGGTCGGCCGGCTCGTCGGGGACGCCGGCCAGGAGGTCGCGCAGGTGCCGGTCGACGAGACGGTCGAACGCCTGCCAGCGGGCGACGGCGGCGGCGACGTCGGTGCCCGCGTCGGTGGCCGCGTCGGTGGCCGCGTCGGCGGGCTCGCCCCGGAACGCCCGCTCCGCCTCGGCGACGGCGTCCGCGAGTGCCGCGCGCGCCGTCTCGTCGACGCCCTCGAGGTCGTCGGCGGCCTCGAGCACCAGGCGCGCGGCCCAGAGGACGTCGTCGACGTGGTAACCGAGGAAGCGCCGGCGCCGGGACACGTCACCGAGACCCGGCCAGCGCTTGCGCGCCGCCTGGCGAGTGCGTCCGGTGACGGCGGCGAGGTCGGCCAGGCTGGCGCCGAGCCACACCGCGGCCTCCGCCCGTCCCTCGACCGCGTCGGCCGCCGCCGCCCGCACCGCGGCCTCCACCATCAGCGCCGACCGCAGCTCGGCGACCGCCCGGTGACGCGCGGCCCGCTCGCCCCCGCGGTCGTCGGGCTTGCCGCCCGGGTCGGCGACGTCCACCTGTCCGGCCGCCTCCACGACGGCCCGCTCCACTGACAACTCCAGGTTCACAGGGTCGAGGATGCCAGAGCCGTCAACCCATGGTTCACAGCACGACCATGATCACGGAAAGTACCCGTAGGCGGTAGGTCGGTACCGCGCTAGCCTGAGCGAGTGAGATCGGTGGGGCGCCATCTCACGCTGAGCAATGGTGGGGGAGACGATGGCCAGCACGATCACCGCCGAACGGCGGCCGACGGCGGAGCGCGGGCGCGCCGCGCAGACGTCCGAGCTCCTGGCCGGACTCGCGGCGCTGCCCTCCCTGTGGGAGATGACGCCGGCGGAGGCCCGCGCCGCGCAGGTGCTCGGCAAGCCCTGGGACACCGCCGAGATCGTGGAGCTCGCCATCGCGTGGGTGGGCACGGGGCTCGACGTCCCGACGCTCACCGACCTCGCCGGCCGTGACTGGGACGACCCCGTGCTGCCGACGCTCTTCGACATCGTGCTCGACGACCTCGGCGCCGGGCGCCCGGCGTCGAGCACCGCCCGGCGCCGGGTCGCCGCCTACCTCGCGCGGCGCGCCGTGGCCCACGTCCCCGCGCCCCGCCGCACGGGCTGACGCCGGCTCACCGCTCGACACCTCACCGCCCGACACCTCACCGCTGGCGCGCCTCACCCACGAAGCCGGTGCGCGGCCCCTCGTCGTGCACGCGCGTCATCACGACGGCGTCGGTGCGCAGGGTGGTCCCGTCGCCGAGGTCGAGCGTCGGGTGGGACTCGCGGGCGTCGAGGTGGGCGACGATGCGCGCACGCAGCGCGGCCGCCTCGTCGTCGTCGAGACCGGTCACGGTGTGCTCGTGACCGCTGCGCAGGGCCACGTACAGGCTGGAGCTCATGGCTCCAGCGTGATCCCCACGAGCGCTGCCCGGGGCGGTGTTCGCGCAGAGCAGGACGGGCGCCCGGAACCCGGCACCCGTCGTCCCGGGTAGTGCTCCGTTCGGGGGACTGACCCACTAGGGTGACCGCGTGCCGTGGGGTGAGCGGTCGGACACGCTCCGCGCCCGCCGGCGGTGCCGGCCCGCTCCCTGATCGTCGCGCTCCCCCGTTCGTCCCCCGCCGTCCCCCGCCGTCCCCCGCCGCCGAGGAGCTCCCCCGTGACCGGAGCGCAGGACCAACCCGACACCCCACCGACCGAGGCGGCTGCGTCTCCCGCGCGGCGACCGCCCTGGCGCCGGCCCCTGGTGTGGGTCGCGCTCGCCGCGGTGCTCGTCGCCGTGGTGGCCGCGACCGTGACCCTCGGCGTCACGTCCGCCACGGCCGACAGCTCGACCGGCATGCTGCGCGTTGCGCACCTGTCACCCGTGACGCCCGCGGTCGACATGTACGTCACCGGGCCGGACCTGCCCGAGACCCTCGTCGCCCCCGGCGTGGCCTACCGGGGGACCTCGCCGTACCTCACCGAGCCCGCCGGGACGTACACGCTCACGGCCCGCCCGGCCGGCGCGAGCCACACGACCCCGCCGGCGGTGCGGGTGTCCGTCGAAGTGCCCGCCGGCACCGCCCAGACCGCGGCGTTCGTCGACTCGGCGACGTCGGGCAGCCCGGAGCTGCAGGTGCTCGACGACCAGACCGCGCCGGCCGCGGCCGGATCGACGCAGGTCCGCGTGGTGCAGGGCGCGAACGGGGTCGGTGCGCTGGACATCGACCTCACCGGCGGCCCGCCGCTCGGGCGCGACCTCTTCTACGGCTCGACCACCCCGTACGCCACGGTGCCCGCGCGGACGTGGGAGATCGACGTCCGGTCCCGCCTGGGGTCCACGAACACGACGACGGTGCCGCTGTCCGACGGCGGGGTCACGACGCTGTTCGTGGGACGCGAGCCCGACGGCCAGCTGATCGTCGAGGCCGTGCCGGACGCCGCGACCGTCGCCGGCGTGCCCGGCCCCGGCACCGAGCCGACGTCGTCACCCGCGACGCCGCGCCCGACCCCTGACCCCGAGACCCCGCTGCCGACGCCGCCGCGCGTCCCGCCGGTGCCGCGCGGCGGCACCGGGGCCGGCCTCGGCGGCCTGGCCGCCCCGACCGGGCTCGGCACGATCAGCTCCGTCGGCGCCTGGTTCGAGAGCTGGTTCTCCGAGGAGCCCGACGTCCCGCCCGCGCCCCGGATGCCGCTGACCGCGGCGCTCGCGGCCCCCGAGGGCCTGCGTCCCACCGGGATGCAGATCCCGTCGGTGGGGCTGGCGGCGCTGAACATCGCCGACCTGCGGATCGACTACCGCGGCGCCCTGCAGGTGCCGACCGACTTCGGCCAGGTCGGCTGGTACACCGCGAGCGCGGTACCCGGCGACCCCGGACCCGCCGTGTTCGCGGGCCACGTCGACACCCGGCGCGGGCCGGCCGTCTTCGCGCAGCTCGACCGCCTGCGGCCGGGCGACATGATCGAGGTGCCGCGCTCGGACGGCGAGACCGCGCGGTTCTCGGTCGACAGCGTCGAGTACTACCCGAAGGACACGCTGCCGTCGGACCGGATCTACGGTCCGTCGACGACACCCCAGCTGCGGCTGCTCACGTGTGGCGGCCCGTTCGACGAGGACACCCTGTCCTACCGGGACAACGTCGTCGTCTTCGCCTCGGTGCGCTGAGGCGGGAGGAGGAGGAGCCGTGGATGCCATCGACGTGCTGGTCGACGCCTTCGGGCGCGCCCGCAGCGACGCCACCCGGGCGGTCGACGGGCTCACCGCCGACGACCTGGTGTGGCGGCCCGACGACGAGGCCAACCCGATCGCCTGGCTGGTGTGGCACCTGACCCGAGTGCAGGACGACCACGTCGCCGAGCTGGCCGGCACCGAGCAGGTGTACACGGCCGACGGCTGGGCGCGTCGCTTCGACCTACCGCTCGACGACGCCTCGATCGGCTACGGGCACACCAGCGAGCAGGTCGCGTCCGTCCGCGTCGACGACCCCGCCCTGCTCACCGGGTACCTCGACGCCGTGCACGAGCGCACCGTCGCCTACCTGCGGACCCTGCGCGACGAGGACCTCGACGAGGTCATCGACGACCGCTGGGACCCGCCCGTCACCCGCGGGGTGCGGCTGGTGAGCGTCGTCGACGACGACATCCAGCACGCCGGCCAGGCCGCCTACCTCGCGGGACTCGCGCCACGACGTCGTTGAGATCCTCACCACTTCCCCACCGTCGGGAGGACTAGTCTGAGCGCCCGGTGATCGCCGTGCGGGGGTGTGGGGGGCAGATGCGTTCCGAGTGCGACCGGTGGGCGCGGGGGCTCGCCGCCCTGACGGTGGCGGCGGCCCTGCTGGTGGTGGCGGGGTGCGACGGCACGCCCCGCGCGTCGGCCGCGCCGTCGAACAGCCTCGGCGTGGGCTTCACCCACACCCAGTTCAGCGCCGTCGACGGTGATCCGCGGGCCACGCAGCAGGTCGCCGCCGTCCTCGCGGCGCAGCCGATGCCCCAGGCGCAGCACATCATGGGGTTCGGTGCGGGCAACCCCGAGCCGTCGCCCGGTCAGTACGACTTCGCGAGCCTCGACGCCCGCATGGACTTCATCCGGCGTAGCGGCGGCACCCCGGTGATCACCCTGTGCTGCGCGCCGGACTGGATGAAGGGCGGCGCCGAGGGCAGCACCGACTGGAGCCGGCTCGAGGTGGCGCCCGAGCCCGAGCACTACCAGGACTTCGCCGACCTGGCCGCCGAGATCTCCCGCCGCTATCCCGACGTCCGCCACTACCAGGTGTGGAACGAGTTCAAGGGCTTCTTCAACGAGCGCACCAAGACCTGGGACGGCGAGGCGTACACCGAGCTCTACAACCGCGTGTACGACGCGCTGAAGGAGGTCGACCCCGGCAACCAGGTCGGCGGCCCGTACATCGAGATGACCGCGCCTCCGCCGGGCGTCGACACCGGACCCTCCGAGCTCACCGGACCGTGGGGGCTGGTCGACCAGCGCATCCTCGACGCCTTCGACACGTGGAACGAGCGCAAGAACGGCGCTGACTTCGTCGTCGTCGACGGGCACACCACCACCGAGGAGGGCGCCCCCGACGACGTCACGGCGCTGACGAAGATCGCCGCCGTCAACGGGTGGATCCAGGGGCGGACGTCACTGCCGCTGTGGTGGGCCGAGTGGTACGTCGAGCCGGACGCCGCGCGCTGGGCGCCGGAGAAGCGGCTGGCCCAGCGCACGGCCGGGCTCGTCGAGTTCGCCCGCACCGGGGTCGACACGTCGTTCTACTGGAACGCCGCGCGCAACGCCTCGTCGCCGACGGGACTCTGGACCGCGGACGGCCGGCCCGAGCCGTTCCTGGCGACGCTGCAGGAGTTCGCCCGCCAGTTCCCCCCGGGCGCCCCGGTCGGCGACCCCGGCGTCGCGGCCCCCGTCTTCGGCGCCCGCGGCCCCCGGGCCACGGTGCTGGTCAACACCAACGACGCCCCCACGACGGCCACGCTCGACGGCGCCGACGTCGGGCTCGCGCCCTACGAGGTCCGGTGGATCCCGTCGGGCGCGTGACGGTCGAGGCCAGATCACGTGATCAGGTCAGCGCGAACAGCCGCTCGACCACGACGGCGAGGAAGGCCAGCAGCAGCGGCCCCCACACGAACACGGTGGTCCGCAGGGCGGCCCGGCCGGGCCGGCGCAGCGCCCGGATCTGCAGCGCGAGCAGCACGATGACCATACCGATGAGCACCGTCACGCCGACCGGGGTCCACTCCGTCGGTCCGATGCGCACGCCGAGCAGCTCCGGGACCCGCCCGGTGATCGGGTCGAACGCCTGGGGGTTGCGCGGGACCCAGACCTGGGCGTCGCCGGTGTCGACGACCTTCTCGAGCCGCGGGTCGGCGGCCATCGCCGCGCGGAACTCGCTGCCCCAGCCCCTCGGGTAGCCGGCGCTGACCTCGAGGTACTGCTCCTCGGACCTCGACGTGACGAAGTAGGTGCTGCCACCCCAGTACTCGAGCTGCTCGACCACGACCGAGGGGTTGTCGCGCGCGTTCGGGGACGCCAGCGTCGCGCGCACGCCGACACCGATCGCCTCGGTGTAGCCGATGGGCATCATCGGTGTCGCGCCGGAGTCCAGGGAGTCGGTGAGGAAGAGGACCTGCGCGTTGCCGGGCCGGTCGTAGATCCACTGCACGGCGGCCAGCTCCCCCGGCGACACCCGCTCGAAGGCCTCGTTGCCGTAGGCCGCGACCCCGTAGGCCGCACCAAGAACGAGCACGACCAGGCCCGCGGCCACGTAGCGCCACACCGAGCCGAACGCCGCCCGGAACCCGGTGCCGCGCGAGGTCTCGGGGAAGAACGCCAGCGCGATCAGCACGCACGCACCGGGTAGCGCGAACATGTACACGCGCATGCCGATCTCGCCGCCGTAGTTCTGGATCAGCACGGCGAGGAACGGGACCGCGAGCAGGAGCGCGACGACGCGGTCGTCCACCCCGCCGCGGCGCCGCCGCACCAGGCCCACGACGGACCCGACCGCCAGCACGCCGAACAGGGCGATCCGGACGAGGACCACGACCGCGTGCGCCGGGTCCCCGGTGCTGCGGGCCGCGATGCTGGTGGCGACGTTGCCGGAGACGTCGCCGACGCCGCCGACGAGGTCGGTGAGGTGACCGCTCCAGAAGGCTGCGGTCATCAGGCTGACCCAGGCCACCAGCAGCACGCCGAGCAGCACCGGCAGCCCGCGCAGCGTGGAGCGCCGCCAGAGCGCCAGCGCCCCGGCCGCGATGACCATGACGAACGGGGTGAGCTGGTGGCTCACGGTGGCCGCCGCGAAGATCACGAGGAGCAGCCCGAGCAGCGCGATGCGCGTGGCCGCCGACGACGGGTGCGCGGCGTGCTCGCCCGGGACCGTCGGCGTCCCGATCACGCGGCCGACGATCCGGCGACCCCGGCTCCCGGCGCGACGCAGCCACGACGGGGTGCGGTGCAGGACCCCGGCGACCCACGCCGGGCGGCCGGAGACGACCTCGCGGCCGACGGGCCGGAACCAGGTCAGCACGATCCCGACGAAGATCATGTAGAGCAGGAACGTGTAGCCCTGCGGAGAGAAGTAGTCCTGCCCGATCCACTGGAGGAGCGTGAACAACAGGGCCGCGAACCACTTGCCCCGCCAGCTGATCCGGAGCGTGCGCAGGATGAGCCACAGCGCGAGCAGGTAGAGGACGTTCGAGATCAGGGGCGTCACACGGAGCAGCGGCAGCAGGTCGGTCGGCGGGGTTCCGCCGGACACGAACGACACGAGCGCGAAGAAGCCGGGCCAGCTGAAGCGGGCGTCGAGGTCCGGGACGACGGTGCCGAAGCGCGAGATGTAGTCGACGAACCCCAGGTGCACGTACGAGGTGGGGAACCGTGGCAGCGGCTCGATCAGCGCCGTGATGCCGTGCAGGACGCAGCACACGGCGAGGATCTGCGCGGTCAGCAGGGCCCGGTGCTCGCGGGCCAGTGCGAGGGTGGCGACGACGCTGAGCAGCAGGACCGCCACCCCGATGATCGTCGTCACCGGCAGCACCGCCACGAGGCCCCAGCCCGTGAGGGCGTCGAGGTTCACGCGGCGCAGCGGGACGACGATCAGCACCAACGACAGCAGGCTGGCCTCGCCGAGCAGCACGGCGGGCGCGAACGGGACGAGGGCCCGGACGCGGCGACCCCACCACGAGCGTTGCGGCGGCGTGGGGGACCTCGCGGGCGTCGCGGGTCCGGGCTCGGCGGACTCGGGCTCGGCGGACTCGGGCTCGGCGGACTCGGGCTCGGCGGACTCGGGCTCGGCGGACTCGGGCTCGGCGGACTCGGGCTCGGCGGACTCGGGCTCGGCGGACTCGGGCTCGGCGGACTCGGGCTCGGCGGACTCGGGCTCGGCGGACTCGGGCTCGGCGGACTCGGGCTCGGCGGACTCGGGCTCGGCGGACTCGGGCTCGGCGGACTCGGGCTCGGCGGACTCGGGCTCGGCGGCGTCGGGTACCGGAGCCTTCACCTTCTCCCGGACGACCACCTCCATCGGGACCAGCCGGCGGGGCCGGGTCGGGGCGGCGGGGCCGTCGAGATCGGCCGGGGCTGCACCGCGCTCCGCCTGCACACGTCGCGGAACCGTGATCACGCGCAGCAGGCTGGGGAGGACCATGAGGGCCACGGCCACCTGGCTGACGAGCACGAGTACGCCCACCCCGGTCACGGGGTCGATGGGCATGCCCAACGTCGCGCCGCCCAGGAAGAGACCGGCCACCACGGTGCCGACGACGACGGTTCCCGAGAGGACCTGCCAGCGCACGATCGCGCGGGCCCGTCCCTGCGCCCGCAGCACGCCGAGCCAGACCTCCATGACCGCCCGACCGAGGGCGGCCAGGGCCAGCAGCTGCAACAGGGGCGCGGCGGCGGCGTAGTCGGACCCGAGGAAGGCCAGCACGGGACGGGCGATGACGAGCAGCACCAGCGCCGCTGCCCCGAGCAGCGCGACCGAGCGCACCAGAGCGGAGCGGGCGTAGCGGGCCAGGCGCTCCGCGTCGAAGACACCCTCGACGGTGAGCGTCTGGGCGAGGTTGTTCGGGATCAGGTTGAGGACCGCGGCCATCATCCAGGCGATGTAGAAGACGGCGAAGGTCGACGGCGGCAGCGCGGCGGCGACCACGACCGGCACGAGGTAGATCGCGCCGAACCCGAACAGCGCCCCGATGAAGTCCCCGGCGAGGAAGCCGCGGAACTCGGTGCCGGTGGTGACCTCCTCGGTGGTCTCGCGCGCGTGGCGGGGCACCCGCCGAGCGAAGACGAGGACGTTCACCGGGATGCAGAGCAGGATCATCGGGATGATCCAGGCGACGTAGACCCCGGTGGCGGGGCTCGTGCTCGCCAGGAGGATCAGCAGGCCCGCCTTCAGCGCGCCGAACACGGTGTTCTCGAGCGCGACCCACCCCGCGCCGCGCATGCCGACGAGCACGCCGTCCTGCACGGTGAAGATGTTCGCGGCCACCGCGACGCCGACGAACCCGAGCGCCGCCACGGGGCTCGCCAGGAGCCCGAACGACGGTCCCCACCAGCTCAGGGTGAGGACGAAACCGCCGGCCAGTACGGCGACCACGAGCGAACTGAGCCCGTAGCTGAGCAGCACGAGACGCGCGGTGCGCCGGCCGCTGCGGGGCAGGAACCGGCTGAGGGTGCCGGTGATGTTGATCCCCACGATCGCGGACAGCAGGGTCATCGCCGAGATCAGCGCCGAGCCGCGACCGACATCCTCGGGCGTGTAGAAGCGGGCCGCCAGGAACCAGTAGACGAGCCCGAGCAGCCCGGTCATGCCGGTGTTGACGATCAGCGCGGAGGAGTTCCGGGAGAACGGGTCCGCGAGGTGGTCGCGCAGCCGGGTCCGCGGTGACACCGGACCCGCACGCTCGGTGGTGGGGTGCGTCGGGCGCGCCGAGACCGCCGTCACGGGAGACGCCGCAGCGATGAGACCGACGACAGCGCCGACCGCCCGCGGCGCACGACCAGGTACCCGGCGGTGAGGGTGCGCTGCTTCCAGTAGATGCGTGTGTGCTCCTCCCCGCGGACCACGCGCCCGAAGGTGTCCAGGTCGGTGCCCCGCGCGACGGTCAGGCGCGGCAGCGCGTAGCCGTCGGAGCCCGGCGCTGCCGCGAGGTTGCCGACGGCCGCCGCGAGCCGGTACCCGGCGTCGGCCACCGCGCGGCGTACCCGCGCGCTCGAGTACCCGTAGGGGTAGGCCAGGTGCGGCACGTCGTGCGCGAGCCGCTCCTCGAGGAGACGCCGGCTGCGGGAGAGTTCGTCGCGCAGCGCGGCGTCCGGCAGCTGGTCGAGCTGGGCGTGGCTGTGGCTGTGCGCGCCGACCTCGACGCCGGCCGCGTCGCACTCCTCGACCTGCGACCACGAGAGCATCCGGTCCAGCGGCCGTCCGGCTGCCTCGGCGCCGGCGTCGTCGAGCCAGCCGGTGGTGACGAAGACCGTCGCCCGCGCCCCGGCCCGCGCGAGCCGCGGGAGGGCCTCGCGGTGGAAGTCGGCGTACCCGTCGTCGAAGGTCAGAACGATCGGGCGCTCGGGAGCCGTCGTCTCCCCGCGCCGGATCGCGGCCAGCTCGCCGAACGTGAGCGTGGTGAAGCCCTCGGCGACCAGCAGGTCGAGCTGGGCGTCGAACCGGTCGGGATGCACCGACAGGCCGTGGGCCGCGTCGGCCGGATCGGCGGCGACCGCGTGGTACATGAGGACGGGCACGGTCATCAGGCGCTCCGCTGCCACGAGCCGACCGCGTAGCCCGCGGTGGTGGTGAGCAGTCCGGCGGTGATCGCCCCGGCCCGCCGCAGCCCGGCGCGGTCCCCCCGCCACGCCTGGATCACGCCGCGGACCACGCCGCGGCGCAGCGTCACCGCCGCGTAGCTGCGCTCCGCGGCGAGACCGGCCGCGGCGCCGACACTGCGCGCGACCATCGCCTTCGACAGCCCCTCGGCGTAGCAGCGCGCGCGGAAGTACCGGAAGCCCTCGCGCACCGGCGGGACCCGGTGCCAGATCACCGCCTGCGGGTCGTACACGAAGCGTGCGCCGGGCCGGTGCGACGCGATGCGGATGCAGAACTCGGTCTCCTCGCAGCCCAGGGGGCGAGACCGGGCGGAGGTGCGTCCGATGTGGGTCGGGAACCCGCCGGCGATCCCGAAGGCCTCCCGGCGGAACGAGGCGTTGCCGCCCAGGAGGTTGCGTACGGCGCCGACCTCGCGGCCGACGAACGAGCAGCCCACGACCCAGTCGAACTCCTCGGGGAACCAGTCGGGGCGCGCCGTGGCCCACCGCGGCAGGGTCAGCCCGCCGACGCCGAGCACGTCGGGGTCGTCGTAGCCCTCGGCGAACGTCCGCACCCAGTCCGCCCCGGCGACGGCGTCGTCGTCGAGGAACGCGACGACCTCTCCGGTGGACGCCGCGACGCCGGTGTTCTTGCCGCCGGACAGGCCGCGGGTCTGGCTGTTCTCGACCACGAGGACGTCCGGGAGCGCGCCCGTCAGGCGGTCGCGCAGCGCGGGGTTGTGGTCCACGACGACGATCACCTCGTGCGGGGCGACGGTCTGGTGCTCGGCCACCGACGACACCGCGGCGAGCACGTCGTCCCACCGCTCGTCGGTGTACGCGCAGATGACCACCGAGACGGACCGGTTCATGCCGACACCCCGTTCACCTGGCCGGGACGGCGCCAGCGACCGCGGGCGCGCAGCACCCGGTCGGCGACGCCGTACAGCTGCGGACTCCGGTCGACGGCGCGACGCACCGAGCGGACCGGTGCGGTGCGCGCCCACGCCAGCGCCGCGGTGGGAACCGGGCGCGCAACCCGTCCCTCGGCGACCGTGGTGTCGCCGGACTTGAGCTCGTCCTTGTAGGTCTTGGCGCCGCGGCCCATGTCGATCAGCTCCACCCCGTCGGCGGCCGCGGCCCGGGCCATCGCGAGGTGCAGCAGGAGGCCGGGCGAGTACCTCGCCATGCGCGCGGAATAGGCCGGGAACCACGTCGGGACGACGCCGTGGTCGCGCAGACCGAAGTGGCCCGCGACCAGCTCGTCGCCGGCGTAGAGCAGCGAGAGACAGCCGCGGAACGGGCCGGTGCGCTCGCCGAGCAGCTCGTGCACGAGACCCCGGATCCAGGGCCGGGCGAAGCGGTCCGAGCGCCCCGTCCGCTGGTACTGCGCGGACTTCCAGCCCAGCACCGTGTCGAGGGCGGCGACCGCCGTGTCGTCGCCCGCCTCGAGCACGAACCGGAGCGGACCGTGGTCGCGCTCCAGCCGGCGCGCCCGTCGTGGCAGGTCGCGCACCCGCGACGAGCGCGCGCGGGCCGCCCGGTGATAGGCCTCGAAGCCATCGGTCAGGTCGATCACCGGGGACGCGGCCTGTGAGGTCCGGTAGTCGTCGAAAGGCCGCTGGTCCGCGACGAGGTGGTCGAACTCCCAGACCGAGAGACCGCAGGACCGCACCAGCTCACGGGCGTCCCAGTCGACGTCGGGCGCGTGCACCAGGCCCTGCGCGTCGCTCAGACCGGGCGCGACGGGCAGCCCGCGGCCCAGCGTGGCGCGCTCGAAGGGGAAGAAGCCGACGATCTCCCCGCCGTCGGTGAGCACCCCGACCCGTGTCCGGGGCCGGAACTCCCCGACGACGCGCGTGAACTCCGGGGACAGGAACGGGGTGCGCAGCGGCGGCGTCTTCGTCTGGAGCACGCGCCAGCGGTCGACCTCGTCGGCCGTGAGCTCGTCGGGACCGACGACGTCGACCCTCACGGCTGCGCCTCGATGGCCGTCGCGGCCGTGCGATCCGCGGGGGCGCGGTCGGCCCGCGACGTCGCGAGCTCGATGCCGACCCACACCGCGACGCTGATCCCCGTCACGACCAGGACGCCCACGGGCACGTTCCAGACGGACAACGACAGCATCAGCTGGGCGACCACCGTGTTCAGGGCGAGCACCCAGCCCACGGCGAGGACCACGCGGGCCGCCGGCTCGAGGCGGTGGGCCGGCACGACGACGGCGAGGACCGGCACCACCAGGAGGACGATCGGGATCACTACCGGGTTGCGGCCCGCGAGGACGACGGTCGCCCACCAGCCGACCGCCAGGGCGAGCACCGCGCCGGAGAGGCTCAGGGCGAGACGCACCCGGTGCACCGGCCGCACGGGGGGCTGCGGGGCGGCGCCGGAGGTCACGTCACGACCCCGCCGGGGTCGCGCGGACAGTGGGTTCGAGGGTGGGGTCGAGAGCGTCCTCGACGGCGGCGGCGGCGCCGTCCCGGTGGTGGACGAGGCGGCGCAGCCGCTGGACGGCGAGGCCGCTGGGCCCGCGGTCGTGCTCGCGCAGCAGGGTGCGCAGCACGCGCGTGCCGTCGCGGACGACGTGGAGGTTCGACCGCCCGTAGCGCCGCGGCATCTCCATGCTCGGCACCTCGGCGATCCGCAGGCCGGCCCGCAGCGCGGAGACCGTCAGCGACGTCTCCACCTCGAACCCGGGCCGGGTGAGGTCCAGGAAGGGCAGGCAGCGCCGGTGGAAGGCGACGTAGCCGTAGCAGAGGTCGGTCAGGAACGTGTCGTGCATCCGGTTGACCATGCCGACCAGCACGCGGTTCCCCCCGCGGCGCAGGCGCGTGATGTCGCGGGACCCGCCCCCGCCCATGAAGCGGGAGCCCTTGACGAAGTCGTAGCCGTTGTCGAGGAAGTGCAGGAAGTGCGGGATCTCCTCGGGGGCCATGCTGCCGTCGGCGTCGATCATGACGATGTGCTCGCCGGTGGCCGCCAGGAAGCCCTCGCGCAGCGCGTCACCCTTGCCCCGCCCGGACTGCTCGACGACCTGGATGTCGGGGCGCGCCGACTGCGCGAGCATCACGGTCGCGTCGCGCGAGTGCCCGTCGACGAGCACCACCTCGTCGACGCAGCCGGGCACCTGGGCGAGGACCCAGGAGATGTTGGTGGCCTCGTTCATGGCCGGGACCACCAGGGAGACCTTGTTCGGACGGGTCGCGGCCGGTCGGGGAACGACCCGCGCCGCCGGGACCTCGGGGAACACGGTGACGGGCGGCGGGACGAGGGGCACGCGACGTCCCTCCCCCACGTCCCCGTTGCGCTGGACGGTCAACATTCCTCCATCGGAAGGGAGGCGAATTCCCTGGACCAGGGACGTTACGACTCGGCTCGTGGCCCCGGATCGCTTCGGAGGAGCAGGCGAGCTAGTACGAATTCATCAGGGATCGACGATCCGGCCCACGTCGTCCTCCTGCTCCCGGACCAGCCGCACCGGCCGCGACGGGGTCGAGCCCGCTGTGACCCCCGAGAGCTCTGAGGCCTCCGTGAGCGGGGCGAGCCTCTCGGCGCGGGCGATGCGGACCGCCTCGAGCCGGCCGTGCACGCCGAGCTTCCGGAAGATTCGGTGGGTGTGCGTCCGGACGGTGTTCACCGCGACATCGAGGTGGTCGGCGATGTCGCGCGCGGAGAGCCCCTCGACGAGGGCGCGCAGCACCTCGACCTCGCGCTCCGTGAGCGCGCTGAGCCGCCCGGTCGGGCGCCGGGCCTCCGCGACGTCGCGGCGCATCCCGTCGAGGACGGTGGCGAGGAGCCGCGACGGATAGATGCCGTGGCCGTCGTGCACGAGGCGGACCGTCTCGGTGAGGTCCTCGACCGACGCCCCGGACGGCAGCCAGCCCGAGACCCCGGCGCGTGCCGCGTCGCACGCGCTGTCGTCGTCGCCGGGCTCCGCGAGGACCACCACGCGCGGCCCGACCGGGCGCTCGCGGAGGAGCTCCACGGCGCGTTCCCACCGTGGCGGGCGGATCGCCAGGTCGAGCACGACGACGTCGGCCCGCCGGGCCGCGAGCTCGTCCCAGGCCTCGTCGGCGCGCGCGGGCACGACGACGGTCAGCGACGGCTCACCCGACCACCGCGCGACGAGCAGGTCGTGCAGCAGCCGGTCCGCGACGACGAGCACCTGGACGGGACGCACGATCCGAGGACGCTAGGCATGACGTGCGCCACAGTCGTCCCCAAGATGGAGGAGAAACCGTCCGCAATCCGAACCGGAACCGTTCTGTGACGGGCCGTCAGGCAACCTCCGCCGCTGTACGACCGCACAGGCTTCGCTCCTGCCCCGAACGGCCTACACGGCCCGCGAAAGGTACCCGGATGTCGGTCACTCCGCGTGCTTGACGCGACCTCGATCGGGTGGTCACGCTGAACACACCGCCGGTGTGCTGGGGCGCCGAGGGAGGTTCCTGCGGGGGGAATGATGGATCTGGTGATAGGTGGGCGCGGAACGCTGCTCACCGATCTGCTCGGGACGACGCTCACCGGGCACGGGCACGCCGTGACGCTCGGGCCGGCCTCGCGGGAGGGGCTGGTCGGCGTCGTGGCGGCGGGCCGGCCGGACCTGGTGATCGCCGACCACCTCGCCGACGCCGACCGCGACGTCGCCGTGTTCGTCCGCGCCCTGCGTGACGCCGGGGCCGGGCGCTCCGCGGTCCTGGTGCTCACCTCCGACGACCTGCGCTCCTCCATCGACGCCGCCCTGGCCGCCGGCGCCCGTGCCTACCTGCACCGCAGTCACGGGGTCGAGTCCCTGCTCCGGGCGCTGCGGCGGGTGGCCGCCGGCGAGATCGTGATCAGCGCCCCGCGCGCGCCCGTGGACCAGGACCCGGCCGGGGCCCGCGCGCGGCGGCTGGTGTCGTTGCTGACCGAGCGTGAGGTCGAGTGCCTCTCCCTGCTCGTCGAGGGCGTGAGCACCCGCGAGATGGAGCGCCGCCTCGGCATCGCCACCCTGACGGTCCGCAGCCACGTGCAGTCGATGCTCTCGAAGCTCGGGGTGCACTCGCGGCTGGAGGCCGCCTCGCTCGCCGTGCGCCACGACCTCCTCGTCGGTCGAGCGCTGCCCTCCCGGGCCGGCTGACGGTGCGCGCCGACGCCGCCACCCTCCCCGACCTCACCGATCTCGCGTTCTGGGCGGCTCCCGAGTCCGAGCGGCTCGCCGCCTTCGCCCACCTGCGGGCCCTCGACCGTCCGGTGTTCTTCGCCGAGCCGCGGGTGCCGTTGCTGCGCCCCGGCGGCGGGTTCCACGCGCTGGTGCGCCACGCCGACGTGCTCGAGGCCAGCCGCCACACCGCCGTGTTCTCCAGCGAGCCGGCCGCGGTGAGCCCCGAGCCGCCGCCCTGGCTCCCGATGGTGTTCGGCCGTCCCCTGGTGAACACGGACGACCCCCGGCACGCCCGCCTGCGCCGGATCGTGTCCCGCGCGTTCGCCCCCCGGCGTCTCGAGGCCCTCGACGTCGAGATCGCGCAGATCGTCGACGAGATCGTCGCCCGGCTGGAGCGCCGGGGCTCGGGCGACTTCGTGGCCGACGCGGCCCGCGAGCTGCCGATCCACGTGATCTGCTCGATGCTCGGGATCCCGCGTGAGCGACGCGGGTACGTCCTCTCGCGGATCGACGTCATGACCGAGTACTCCGGGGTGCGCGGGGAGATGCACCGCCTCGCCACGGCCCGGCTGCTGCTGGGGAACCTGCGGGCGATCGTCGACCTGCGCCGGTTCGTCGTGGGCCTCGGGAGGCAGCGCCGGCGCGACCCGGGCGACGACATCCTGTCGGCGCTGGTCACCGCCGACGTCGACGGCGAGCGGCTCTCGCTGCGGGAGCTGGGGTCGTTCTTCGACCTGCTCCTCGTCGCGGGCAACGAGACCGTGCGCAACGCCGCGTCGCACGGGCTGGTGCTGCTCTCGGAGAACCCCGGGCAGCGCGAGCGGCTCGCGGCCGACCCGGACGCGCTGATGGGCACCGCGATCGAGGAGATCGTCCGGATCTGCTCCCCGATCATCCAGTTCCGGCGCACGCTGACCCGCGACCACGAGCTGCGCGGCCACCCGCTGCCGGCCGGGTCCAAGGTGGTGCTGTTCTACGGCTCGGCCAACCGGGACGAGCACGTCTTCGACGCCCCCGACGCCTTCGACGTCGGGCGCCGGCCCAACCCGCACGTCGGCTTCGGCGGGCCCGGCGCGCACCTCTGCCTCGGCGCCCACCTCGCCCGCCGCGAGCTGGGGGCCCTGTTCCGGGCGGTGCTCGCGCGCCTGCCCCACCTGCGGGCGGCCGGGCCGGCGGTGCCGCTGCGCTCGTCGTTCGACCACGGGATCGTCGCGCTGCCGTACACCGTGTGACTCCTCAGGGGCGCACGACCCTCGCGCGCACCGACGCGGCTCGTTTGAGGACCCTGTCGGCGGCGGCGTAGAGGCGCGGGTCCTCGAGCACCCGGTTGCGCAGCCGCCGCACCGGCTCGCGGCGCGCCCAGTGCACCGCGGCGGACGGGCCACGACGCACGATCCGGCCCTCGGCGACGACCAGGTCGCGGCTGCGGAAGCAGTCCTTGTAGCCCTTGGCGCCGCGCCCCATGTCGATCTCGACGATGCCGTCGGCCGCGGCGTGCTCGGCGAGCATCAGGTGGTGCAGCAGGCCCGGGGAGTAGTGGCGGAACCCGAGGTCGAACGCCGGGAACCAGCCGGCGAGCGACGATCCGCTGCGCAGGCCGAAGTGCCCGGCGACCGGGGTGTCGCCGGCCCGGAGCACCGAGAGCGTGCCGGCGAACGACTCGGTGCGCGTGTCCAGCAGCGACTCGAGCAGCTCGCGGATCCAGGGGACGCGGAACCGGTCACTGCGTCCGGTGCGCTGGTACTGCTGCGACTTCCACTCCATGATCTGGCGCAGCCCGTCCGGGTCCGCGGTGCCGAGCGTGAACGTCACGGCGCCGTGGGCGCGCCCGAGCGCGCGGCCCTTGCGCTCCAGCTCGGAGAGGAACGACTTCGACCGCGAGCGCACGTGCGCCCGGAACGCCGCGTAGCCGCCGCCGAGGTCCATCACCGGCGACGGCACGCGCAGCGCCTGGAAGCGCTCGAACGGCTTCTGGCCGTCGACGAGGTGGTCGAACTCCCACACCGAGAGCCCGCACGCCCGCAGGAGCTGCTGGGGGTCCCATTCGACGTCCGGAGCGTGCACCAGCCCGTGCGCGTCGGTGAGCCCGGGTGCGGGCGGGGTGCCGTAGCCCAGCGGCCCGCGCTCGAAGGGGAAGAACCCGACGATGCCGGCCGACTCCTCCAGCACCGCGACGCGCAGCTGCGGGCGCACCCGCCCCACGGCCAGCACGAACTCCGGCGCGAGGAACGGGTGCGCCGTCGCCCCGGAGCCCTGGAAGGCGCGCCAGCTCTCGAGGTCGGACGCGCCGAGCTCGTCCGGACGGACCACCCTGATCTGCACGTCGTCGCCCCCACGTCGCCCGGGGTCCCCACCCCCGGCCCTGTGCCCGGCAAGCCTAGGGACGTGAAGGTCATGTGACGTCGTGCGAGTGGACCACCCGACGTAAGCACCGTGCGGGTGGCCCCGGCTCCGGCGCTACCTCGGACAGAGGCAGAACGGGTGGCCCACGGGGTCGAGGAGGACCCGCCACCGATCGCCCGGCTGGTCGTCGGGCAGCGACGCGCCGAGCTCACGGGCCCGGTCGGTGGCGGCGTCGAGGTCGTCCACCGCGAGGTCGAGGTGGTAGCGCTTGGTGCCCTCGGGGTCCGGCCACGGCGGCGCGACCCAGCCCGGCACGCGGCCGAAGCCGATGGGCGCGCCCTCGCCCGAGATCATCGCGTACTCGTCCTCGGCGTGGACGACGTCCCAGCCGAGGAGGGCGCCGTAGAACGTGGCCTGCGCCCGCGGGTCGGGGCCGTCGAGATTGATCATGGCGAGTGTCGTGGACATGCCGCGGACGCTAGGACCCGTTCCTGACAGGGTGCGTCATGTTCGCGTGCGTCCCCGTGTGGAACGAGGGACGCCCTCGATGCGCCCCACGCACCCAGGGACGCCCTCGCTCCGCCACCACCCGGAGCACCTCGGTTCACCCCATCCGGTGGACCCGCCCGATCCGGGCGCCCGAGGGCTAACGGTTCCGGCACACGCTTCGACAACCGGGCACACAGCGTCCGACCGGCCGCTGGAGCGCTAGGCCGTTCGGGGGTCGATCATGGGGCAGCACCACCGGCGGGAGGACACCCTCGTGACGCCGGCAGCGGTCCCGGGCCCCGTCCCGGCGCCCGCCCACCGCTTCGTGCCGCAGGACGCCCCGCCCGCCGGGCTCGGCTACCCCGCGCCGACGTCCTACCGCCCGCACCCGGTCACCGGCGTGCCCACCCCGCCCCACGGCGCGGTGGCCGCCCGCACCGTCGGCGCCGTCCGCACGGCGCCGCGCACCGCCCGCCCCGGGACCCGCGCCCCGCTGGCCGTCGCTGTCGCGGGTGCCGCGATCGCGCTGATCGGGATCGGCTCGCAGCTCCCGTCGCTCGTCGACGCGGTGGCCACCACGACCGCGAGCGCACCGAGCCCCGCGAGCGCCCCCGTCTCCCCGACCGTCGCCCACCAGTGCGCCACGATCGTCGCCGACGCCCTGGACGACACCGTCACCTCGCTCGGGCAGACGCCGAGCGACGGGTGGGCCGGGGTCGTCGACGCCCGTGGGGACGCGCTCGCCGCGACCTACGGCGCCACCTCGCCCGAGCACGACGCCTTCGTCGCCGGCTCGGACGACATCCTCGGCTGGCTGCGCGACGGCTCGACCGAGGACTACGGCACGGTCACCACCCGCGTCGCCCAGACCGTCGCCACGACCTGCGGCTCCTGACCCGTGAGCGAAGTTCCCGGCTATAGCCGGGAACTTCGCTCACGTGGGCGGCGGCGACGGACGATGCCGGCGGCGGCGAGCAGGGCGGAGACGCCGGCGGTCGCGACCGCGACGTCGCGCAGCACGATCGGCAGGAGCACCACGCCGGTCGAGCCCGCCGAGAGCAGGCCGCGGCCGTCGCCGATCGCGGGCTTCGACACGTCCGTCGGCGAGGTACCGGACGCCGCGTCCGGACGGTCCCCGGGCGGGAGCCGGTGCTCCGGGGCGTTGTCGGCGGGCGCGGTCTGCGGCGGGGCGGTGTCGGTCACGAGCATCTCGTGGCCCGAGTCCGACCACGCGTCCTCGAAGGTCTCCCGCGGCACCACCGAGATCGCGCCGCTCGGGTCGCCGGGGTCGGCGAGGTACACGTTCTCGTCGTCGATCCCCGTCACCACGACGGCGTGGTTCGCGTCGGAGCCGCCGTCGGAGGGGTCGTCCTCCGCGCCGTACCAGACCTCGTCGGAGTCGACGTAGGCGATGATGTCGCGATCCCGGTCGAGCAGGAGCTCGAGGTCCTTCAGGCTCCCGTGCGTGGTGGTCGCGGGGATGCCGTAGCTCTCGAGCAGTGCCTCGCCGTCCGACGACGTCATGCCCGACGCGTCGTCCGGGGCCCCGTCGCCGTCGGTGTCGGTGGTGGTGAGCCAGCCGTGCTCGACCGCGCGGGCCACGACCTCGCCCTCGCCGACGTTGGTGCGCTGCCACTCGCCCACGACCTGCGCGACCGCCGCCGGCACGCAGTAGCCGTTGACCGACTGCGCGTACCAGTACGACGAGGCCTGCTCGGGGTCGCCGTGCATGCCGTGGTCCTCGCGGGCCGCCGAGGCGTCCGCGGGCAGGGCCCCGTCCCGGAAGTTGTCCTCGTGGCGGTACCAGTCGGTCGACCGGCCGCCGTCGGAGACCGGGTGGACCTCGTCGTCGGCGACCAGCCCGTCGCCGTCCGCGTCGGTCCACGCGAGGTCGAGCACGCCGTCGCCGTCGGTGTCCACCGCCGTGACGTCGACCAGCCCGTCGCCGTCGAGGTCGGTGAAGACGTCGCCGGGCTCGTCCTGCACGGCCGGGTGTCCCGCGTCGAAGTCCACGCCGCTCCGACGTCGCCGGGAGGGCGGGATGTTCCGGGCCGGGTTCTCAGGGCTTGGGGGCCCTCAGGCCTGCGTGATGAGCGAGTCGGTGCGGATCGCCGAGATGTGCCGGTCGCGGGCGGTGCGACGGGCACGGTCCGACGCCTGGTTCTGCGCGACGCTGACGCCCAGCAGGGCACCGGTCACGAAGAACACGCCGATGACGACCACGGCCACGATGACGAACATCCGTCTCTCCTCTTCGAGAGCGCCGGGAACGTCCCGGCACTCACGGATCCAGACGGCTGTCCCCCGTCGTGGTTGGCGGACGGCGCCCGTCGGCAACGTCACGGGCGTCGTCTCCCGCGCCGGACGCAACCTCCGCGCCGTCACGCGCCCGTGACACGCGAGCGGGCGTCGCGGGGGTGGGACGGGGGTACGCAGCCCGGTGATGAGCAGCGACCCGAAGGTCCCCACCGAGAAGAAGCCCGACGAGAAGAACCCCGACACGGCGCCCGACGCCGCCCCCGAGGAGGTCGAGCCGGCCTTCGACATCGACCTCGAGCCCGACGAGCAGGGCCTGGCCGGCTCGGGCGAGGAGCCCTCGGGCTGACCGACCGGACTCACCAGCCCAGGAGCCCCGGCAGCCGCCGGCTCACGGCGGTGGACAGCGTGCGGCTGTAGGAGGCCGTGAGGTGGTTGTCGTCGAGGTAGACGAGCACGTTGCCGATCTCGGGCGGGCAGGTCGTCGGGGTGCAGATCTCGTCGCTGAGGTCGAGGAACCCGACGTTGTCCGGCACGCCGTCGAGGAGCGCGTACGGCGGGTCCGCGGCCAGGAGCTCCCCGCGGGGGATCTCGCAGTCGGGGGCACCGCGCCCCAGCGCCTCGAGACACTCCGCGGGGCGGTGGTCGAAGCGCGGGTTGTCGCGCACCGCGACGACGGGGACGCCGGCGGCGTCGAGGCGCTGCCAGGCGGCCACGAAGCCCTCCGGGGTCTGCTCGGTGAGCCCCTGGCGGACGTCGCGTGACGCGCTGACGACCACCGCGTCCGGCGGTGCGGCGGCGAGGTGCTCGATCGCGGCCTCGTTCCACTCGAGGCACGAGGCGTCGCCCGGGTCGGTCTCCGAGGCGGTCGAGAACGGGCAGCGCGCGCGGACGAGCGTGCGCACCTCCCAGTGCTGCTCCCGCGCGAGCGGCTCGAGGGCCGGGAGGATCTGCTGCATGTGGGAGTCGCCGACGAGGGTGACCCGGCGCTGCGGCTCGCCCTCGGCGCGGACCGGCACGCACTCCTCGAGCACGGGGTGGTCGGCCACCGGGGCGCATCCGTCCCGGTAGTCCGCCCAGTCGTCCTGCAGCCGCGCCAGCGACGGCTCCACCGGCGCGGCGGGGTCGCCGTCGACGACGTGGTCGGCCGACAGCGCCCCGGGATCCAGGGCCAGGGCGCCCGGGTGGGAGGGGTCGCCGAGGGCGACGGGCGCGCCCGCACCGGCCGCCGCGACGGCCGACCACACGCCGAGCGCGACCAGCGCCGGGACCAGGCAGGCCGCCACGAGCGCGGGCGCCCGCACCCGGCCCAGCCGCGCGAGCGAGACCCCGCGCAGCGGCTCCTCGAGGAGGTGGTGGGTGGCGATCGCGAGCGCCACCGACACCGCGACGACCACCATCCCGCCGAGCGGCCCCGCGCTCGGGAGCCCGGCGAGCACCAGGAACACGACGAGCACCGGCCAGTGCCACAGGTAGAGCGGGAAGCTGATCTTTCCGAGGTACTGGGCGGCGCGCGTGGAGAGCAGCCGGTCGGCACCCCCGGCGCGGCCCGCCACGATGATCGCGACCGCGGACAGCACCGGCCACAGCGCGAGGTGGCCGGGGAAGGCGGCGCCGACGTCGAGGACCGCGCCGCACGTCACGAGGCCGGCGACGCCGACCCAGCCGAGCACGGCGCGGGCGGCCTTCCCCAGACGCACCCGGTCGATCACGAGGGCGAGGACGCCGCCGAGGGCGAACTCCCAGATGCGCGTGCGGGCGTCGAAGTAGGCGAAGGCCTGGTCGGACGCGGTGGCAGTCACCGAGTGCACGAAGGACGCGAGCGCGACGGCGGCGAGGGCCGCGAGCAGCGCGGCGCGCACGTCGGCACCCCGGAACCGGGCCCACCGCGCCACGGCGAGCACCAGCAGCGGGGCCAGCAGGTAGAACTGCGCCTGGATCGACAGCGACCAGAAGTGCTGGGCGACGCTCGCGGCGCCGTTGTCGGCGTAGTAGTCGACCGAGTCCAGCGCGAGGCGCCAGTTCTCGACGAAGAACGCCGAGGCCAGCAGCTCGTGCAGGTTGCGCGACCACGTCGAGGCCGGGAGCAGCACGGCCGCGACCGCCGTGCTCACGGCGAGGACCAGCCCGGCGGTGGGGACCAGCCGCCAGAACAGCCGGGTCCAGGTGGTGGCGAGCGCGACCCGCTCGCCCCGGATCGCGCTGCGCGCGGTCATCCCGAGGATGAAGAAGCCCGAGAGCAGGAAGAAGACGTCGACGCCGCCGGAGACGCGCCCGATCCAGACGTGGTAGACGACGACGAGGACGGCGGCGAGACCCCGCAGCCCCTCGATCTCGGGACGGCGCGCGCTGCGGGTCGTGCCCGGCGCGCGATCGACGGTCTCGAGACCCGCCACTCGTGCTCCCCCTCGTCCTCACCCCGTCACACCCTGCGGCAGCCCGCTCGCTGCCGGTGACCAGCCTCCCGCACGGCCCGTGAGGTGCGGATGCCGGGCCGGGGCACGTGCTCTACTGGGCGCGATGGACACCGCGGAGATGCCCAGACGCACCCGCAAGCGGCACGAGCGCCACGACCGCGTCTTCGAGGCCGCGGTGGCGCTGATCGTCGAGAAGGGCTTCGACGAGACCTCGATGAACGACGTCGCCGCCCGCTCGGGCCTCTCGCGGACCACGGTGTTCAACCACTTCCCCCGCAAGATGGCGTTCCTCGACGAGTGGGCCCTGCGGCGGCGCGAGCGCGCGGCCTCGTCGTTCGCGCACGATCCCGCGGCCCCGCTGCCGCTGCGCGAGGTCCTCGGCCGCTACCTCGCGGCCCTGGCCGACCTCAACGTCGAGACCCGGCGCGAGACGGTCGCCCTGATGCCCCCGCGGCTGCGTCACACCGACTGGCTGGTGAGCCATCCCCTCGGGCGCGACCTCGCCGAGTTCGTCATCGACTCGGGCGTCGCCCTGCGCCCCCACGCCGGCCCGGACCAGATCGGCCGGATGCTGGCGCTCGGCTACTTCTCGGCCGTGATCCGCTGGATCGACGTCGAGCCCGCGCCGTTCGACCTCGCCACCGAGCTCTCCGACCTGCTCGAGACCGTGCTCGCGGGCGCCCTCGCCGAGTGATCGCCTCGCCGGATGATCAACGAGGCACCACACTGATCGGGTGAGCGTGCCGCGGCGTCTCGTCGTCTCCTGCGACGGCACCTGGAACACCGCCACCGACGACACCAACGTCGCGCGCCTCCACGCACGGCTCGCGACCGCCGACGACCAGCTGCCGCGCTACTTCCCGGGCGTCGGCACCGACGGCGGGCCGGTCCGCCGGGTGCTCGACGGGGCGCTCGGGACCGACCTCGGCGAGCACGTCCGCGAGGTCTACCGCTGGCTGGCCGAGACGTTCCGGCCCGGCGACGAGCTCGTGCTCCTCGGCTTCAGCCGCGGGGCGTTCACCGTGCGCAGCACCGTGGGGATGCTCGCGCAGTGCGGGCTGGTGACCTTCACCCCCGACCAGGACGACGCGGCGCGCACCGCGGTCGTCGCGCGTGTGTTCACCGAGGGCTACCGGGCCGAGGGCGACCTGTCCGGCGCCGGGCTCGCCTTCCACCCCGGCTTCGGCCCCGACGACAGGGCCCCCGTCGCCTTCCTCGGCGTGTGGGACACGGTCGGCGCGTTGGGGATCCCGCGCACGTTCGGGCTGCTCTCGGGCCTGACCGGCCGGGCCGGCGTCGCGTTCCACGACCTCGAGCTGGCCCCGGACGTCCGGCACGCCCGCCAGGGGCTGGCGGCCGACGAGCGGCGCGGGCCGTACGTGCCCTCGGCGTGGCCGACGCCGCCGGCCGGTCGGCACGCGTCCTTCGCCCAGGTCTGGTTCCCCGGCGGACACGGTGACGTCGGCGGCGGCAAGCCCGGGACCGGGCTGTCCGACGGCGCGCTGCGCTGGATGGTCGAGGAGCTCGACGCCACGGTCGCCCCGCGCTGGCGCGAGGACGTCCCACCGCTGCCCCCGGGCCGGCCGTGCGCGGACCTCGACGACGGCGTCGACGGCGTGTGGCGCGTGCTGAGCCCCCGCCCGCGCGCCGTCCCGCGGATCGTCGAGGGCGCGCCGGACGTGCACGCCTCGGCCGTCGCCCGCCGGCAGTGTCATCTCCTGGGCGATCTCGTCCCGCCGTACCGCCCGGGGCGCGTGCTCGAGCCCGGCGAGACGGCCGAGGTCACGGTCGAGGCGGCCGAGCCGTGGGTGGAGACCGGGCTCTACGTGGTGCCGGGGCGCTACGCGCTGGCGGTGTCCGGTCGCTGGCGCGACCACCTCGTCGCCTCCCCCGGCACCGGGGCGTCCCCCTGGCCGGTCACCTCGTGGCCCGCCTACGGGGTGGGGACCGCGCTCGACGGGGTGCGCCGCCTGATCGAGCGCGTCACCGGCAACCCCCGCAGCGACGTCGTCGGCAGCCGGCGGGTCCCCGAGGCGCGGTGGCTCGAGCTCGTCGTCACGGTGGCCGACGACGTCGTGGACGTCGACGGCACGGTGCGCGAGGGCACGACCCTGCCGATCGGACCCACCGGCGGGCGCGAGCTCGTCGTGGGCCGCGGCGGCTACCTCTACGCCTTCGCCAACGACGCGTGGACCGGCTACCTCTCCAACGCCGGCGCGGTGACCCTGTGGGTGACGCGCCTCCCCTGACGAGGGCCTCCACCGGCCGTGGAGACATGTCGCGCTGCGGTTGTCCCTCGTCCGAGTGAGTCCGTGACACGACCGTTATCGAGTCGTGACCTCACTCGTTGTCCTGCTCATGGGAACGCAGCGTCACGTTCCCCGAGGCACGCGGGGCTCGCCCTCGTGCGCCGCCAACCGCTTCCCACCTGACGCGAGGGGTTCTTCCGTATGGGCATGCACTCTGCTCGCCGCACCGGCTCGATGACGGCCGTCGCCGGTCGCGGGCTGTTCACCGCCACCGCCGCGTTCGCCCTGATCGGCGGCGGTACCGGGATGGCGTTCGCCGGCGAGGCGCCCTCGTCCCACGGCCACGAGAGCTCGCACGGCGAGGCCGAGCACGGCAGCGAGCACCAGGACGACTGCGAGATCCCGATCGTCGACCCGGCGAACGAGCAGCTCGACGCCACCGTCAACGGCGCCACGGGCAACGCCACCGCCCGGGCCCTCGAGGCCGGCAACGAGGCCGTCGCCCCGGTGCACGACGCGGTCTGCCCGCCGGCGAGCGAGATCCTCGGCCAGCTCCCGTCCGCCGGTGACGAGGAGGAGGACGAGGAGGCCACCGAGCAGGCGACCTCGGAGGCGACCTCCGAGGAGTCCGAGGCCACCTCCGAGGTGTCCGAGCACTCCGCGTCCTCGGCCACCCCGGCGCCCACGGTCACCGACATCCCGGCCATGGTGCCCGCCGCGTCCTGATCCAGGACGCCGCACAGCCCGCGGCCCCGGTGACGTCCCCGAAACGTCACCGGGGCCGCTTGCTGTCCGCCTCCGGCCGGGTCAGCCCGCCGGCAGGAGCGCTCCGATGTCGGTGACCTGGTCGGCGGGCGGCGGTGCCACCGTCACCGGCAGGCCGTGCTCGGTGAGGTCCACGGTGACCGTGGTCGAGGTCGCGGGACGGCCCGGGCGCTCGGGGGCCGTGGTGGTCTGGACGATGCGGCGCAGCAGTCCCTGCTCGTCGACCCAGCAGTCGGTCGGCAGGCGGTTCGTGCCGATCTGCGCGACGAGGCGGTCGATCGCCGGTCGCTGCGCCGGGTCCGCCGCCGCGGGGGTGGCGAGCAGGTCCACGGTCGCGGCGTAGTGCGTCGTGGGCGTCCCGTCCACCGGCTCCGGCCCCACCAGACGGGCCTCGGTGACGCCCTGCAGGGCGGCGACCTGCTGCAGCGGGTCGGTCGGCGTCCCCGCGAGCTGTGGCAGCGGGCCACCGAGCGTCGCGGCCGCCAGCCGGTCGAGCGCGATCGACGCCCACGGCCGCCCGCCGGGCACCAGGAGCGCGATCGTCGGCGGCACCTGCGCGTAGAGCTGCCCACCGACCAGCAGCACCCGCGTCCCGCCGCCGAGCAGGGGCACCGTGACCGTCGTGTCGGCGCTGCGCGCGACGAGGTCCGCGACGCCGCTGCCCGTCACCTCGGTGCCGGGCGTGCCCGGCGGGCCGGTGCGGGACGTGAACGCCACTCGCGCGGTGCGCTCCTCGTAGGTGCGGCCGACCGCGTCGCGGACCTCGGTGAGCGGATCCTCGCTGCCGCACCCCGCGACCAGCGCGAGCAGGAGCGCGAGGACGGCCAGGACCCCGGAGCGGCTCGCCATCCGATCAGTATCGCTGTCCCGGCACCGTCTCTGGCCGTCGCACCGCGACGGCCCCGACCCGCGAGGTGCGGGCCGGGGCCGGGGCGGCGCTGGGGAGCGGGGCCTGTGGGGGATGTGACTGTGACAGCGGGGTGTGACGAGGTCAGTGCAGGCTGCGGGTGCGGCGCGCGCGGGAGTTCTCCTCGAGGCGCTGGCGCCAGAGCTCCCAGGTGTCGGGGTCGATCGCCTGCCCGGCCGGCGGCGTGTGCGGCGTCCGCGGCGAGGGCAGGAGCGCCGGGCGGGCCGCCCGGACGTTGCCGGCCGGGAGGGCGGGCATGCTGCCGGTGAGCGGCTCCCAGGGCCAGGACTCGCGCACCGCCCGGGAGCGGTGGAAGCCGAGGCCCATGATCCAGCCGAAGATCAGGTGGCCGACGAGCGAGAGCGTCAGCGTCGTCGCCGTGACCGGGAACATCATGGTCTGCCCCTGCGGCGCGATCCAGACGGTGGCGATCAGGCCGGCCCACACGGGGAAGACCGAGAACGCCACGGCGGCCAGGACCGCCACCCGGCGCGAGCACTTCTGCAGCCCCATCGCCGAGGCGATCGCGAAGAACGTGATGCCGATGCCGCCGCCGTCGCCGATGTAGCGCCAGAGGTAGCCGACGACCGCGCCGGAGGTCAGGTCGTCCGGGTCGCCGGTGATCCAGGTGCCCATCACCGGGATGAAGTCGGCCCACCAGCCGAAGACGTGGACGGTGGTCAGCCGGAAGCCGTCGTAGATCGCGCAGCCGACGACGCCCCAGAGCATGCCGTCGGCGACGACGCGATCACCCCGGTGCGGCGCGAGCACGGTGAGGGCGACGATCGCGGCGGCCAGGGGGATGACGAGGACCGGGGCCGAGTCCTGCATCCTGATGACGCCGAACACGTGGGCGGAGATCGCCAGCAGCGGCAGGGCCGCCAGCATCAGGTGGAGCCCGATCCGCAGCAGGCCGGCACCGTCGCGACCACGGGGGCCTGCCGTGGTGCCCGGACCCGACCCCGTGGCGGGGCGCTCCGGTGTGGTCGTCGTGTTCATCGCCGGGAACGCTAGGGAATCGGCCGGGCACACACCGCGAACCTGAGAGAGCCTGAGGAGAGCGCCGCCCACGCGCCGTCGACGCGCGACGACCGGCCGAGTCGCTCACCCGTTCGGAGCACGGCGAGCGGTGGTGCCGACCGCGCTCCCCTCATCTCCGACAGAACGGACGGACCGCCGGCGACGACCCGCCCGGGACGCGCGCCGAACGGGTCGTGGCGCGGGTCCGTGTGATGTCGCTGCGAGGCCGGCGCCGTCCGTCGGACCGGTCGTCGACGCCGGGCCGACACCACCCCGTGACCGGACCGAGATCGGCGCGGGTGGCGGCCCCGGGGGTCGACCGACCGAGTTTGAGGGCGTGTGCAGGCAGGATGGAGCAGCCATCCGCCGCGAGGGGCACGCCGTTCGGCCCAAGGACACGCTCGGAAGCACCTTGAGGCCTCGGTCGGGTGACAATCTGTTCGCACATGAGCACGATCCGCACGGCCGCGCGGTGGGCGCGAGACGCCCGCCCGGACCGACCCGGGAGACGCCCTCGATGACCGACGTGGTGACCCACGCCGACCCCTCGTCCGGCGACGGCCGACGCGGACCACGCAGCCGCCGCGCCCACCGTGGCCTCCGCGTTCCCGGTAGCGCCCCCGGCAGTGTGCCCGGCACCGACCGCACGGAGGACGACGGCCGCCCGCGTCACCGGCGCGCCCCCGGCACTGCGCCGTTCGTGGCGCCGACGACCGGCGGCACCCGTCACCGCGCGGCGCACCGTGACGCCGCCGACGCTCCCGGCCCCGCCGGCGACGACGACCCCACGACCCCGATCGCGCTCGCCACGACCGCCCACGCACCCACGGCGCAGGTCGACCCTGCCGAGGCCGCGACCACCCACGTCGTCGCGACCGCGGCCCCCGCGTCGACCGCGGCGACGGCGGTGACCGCGCTGACCTCGCCCACGTCGACCGGCAGGCACGCCGCGCTCGACGCCCCGGCCGCGCCCGACACCGTCACCGTGCTCGGGCCGCCGAGCGGGCGCCACGCCGCCCCGACCTCCCGGGTCGCCACCGCCGCGCCGACCACGACCGCGTCGCCGACCACGGCCCCCGGGAGCGCGGCGGGCGGGACCGTTGAGACGTCCGCGCGCCGTCGGGGCCTCCCCCTGCGCGCCACGATCGGTCTGATCGGCGGCGGCGGGGTGGCCGCGCTCTTCGCGCTGACCACGCCCGGCTCGCCGGTGTCGACGTCCGCCCCGCTCGAGGCGGCCCCGTCGTCGGCGGCGCCCGCGGGCCTGTTCTCCCCGGTCGTGCCGAGCAGCCCGGACGCCTCGTCGTCGTCGGCCCTGCCCGTGGTGCCGGTGACGCCGCCCGCGGTGTCCACCACCCCGGCCAGCGAGGGGCCGCAGCCCGTGATCGGCGCCCTGTTCGACGCTGCGTCCGGGGCGTTCTCCGACCTGTTCGACAACAGCGCCAACGACGGGCTGGTCGAGAACGGACCCCGCCCACGGATCGTCGCGAACCCGGACGACCCGGACCGTCAGGCCTGGCAGTTCTCCCTCGGCCCCGGCGGCAAGCGCAGCGAGGTGCTGCCGCAGGGCCCGGGCACCGAGCCGGTCGATGGCGACCAGCAGTTCGTCCGCTACACCGCGCAGCTCTCCGACGACTTCCCCACGGACACGGGCAACTGGCAGGTGATCCTGCAGTGGCACCACACGTCGCCCAACGGGTCGCCGCCGCTCGCGCTCCAGGTCACCCGCGGACAGCTCTACATGGTCAGCGAGGGCGACGACATGCAGGCGATCGGGCCGGTGTCGCCGGGCCAGCGGATCGACCTGACGATGAAGATCACGTTCGCGCAGGACCCGAGCGAGGGCTCGGTGACGGTGTGGCGGGACGGCCGTCCCACCGGCGTCACGAACTGGAGCCCGCGTGACGGGACGATGAGCACGCACGCGGCCTACCTGAAGATGGGCATGTACCGCGCGCAGGCCATCCGCGAGGGCGGCTCGATCATCGTCACCGACCTCAAGATCGGTCGGACCGCCGCGGGGATCGGCGGCATCGGGCCGCGCGCCCGGGACTAGCTCGGGCCCGGCCTCACGCGCGACCGGCACCCCGGGCCCCTAACCTGGCTCGATGCCCAGCCGCGTCCCCGACCTGGTGCGGGGACGCCCCGAGCCGGCGCCGGGCGCGCCGCGGCGCGGGTGGCGCCGGGCGGTGGCGGCGGCGGCTCTCGCGGTCGTCCCGGTGCTGCTCGCCGCCCTGGTGCTCCTGCCCGACCTGGTCGGTCTGGACCACCACCTGCCGTTCGCCGTGTTCGCGGCCCTGCGGCCCCTGCTCACGGTGCTCGCGGCGGCGGGCGTGGTGCTCGCGCTGGTGGTGCGCCTCCGTCGGCCCCGTCGGCGGCCCCGGGGGCGGGTCGGTGCCGTCGGACTCGCCGGCGTGGCGGTGGTCGTCGCCCTGGCCGCGGCGTTCGTCGTCCCCCGCGCGATCGCCGACGAGCCGCCCCCACCCGGCGGCACCCCGCTGACCGTGCTGTCGTTCAACGCCTTCGAGGGCCAGGCCGACGTCGACGCCCTCGCCGAGGTGATCCGCCGCGAGCGACCCGACCTCGTCGTGCTGCCCGAGGCCGGCGAGCGCTTCCGCGCGCGGATCGCGGCCCTGGTGCCCGGCTACCGGTCGTGGACCAACGTGCCGGCGCGTGCCGCCGACGTCCGGGGCATCGTCGTCCTCGCGTCACCGCGCGCCGGCGACGTCACCGCCCGGACGATCTCCGACGCCCCCGGCACCCCGACGGACACCCGCTATCCGTGGGCCGAGGTCACCGGCGGGATCCTCGGCCCGGTGCACCTCGGCGCGGTGCACGTCGTCTCGATCGTGCCGGGGTGGATCGGCTACTGGCCCGGCGAGCTCGAGCTGCTGCAGCGGTGGTGCTCCCGGCCGGGTGGCGGGTCGCTCGTCGTCGGCGACCTCAACGCCACGCCGGACCACTCCGCGTTCCGCTCGGGCACCCGGGGGTGCGCCGACGCCGCCACCGAGCGCGGCGAGAGCCTGACCTCGACCTGGAACGCGGGATGGCCCCGAGTCGTCGGCGCGCAGATCGACCACGTGCTGACCAGCGGCGGCCCGCGGGCCCGCGACGTGACGGTGCTCGACGTGCCGGGCTCGGACCACCGCGCCCTGCTCGTGCACCTGCGGCTCTGAGAGGCCGGGCTCCAGGAGCAAAGGCACCTATCACCCGGGCCCGAGGGTCGGACCGGCGCTGAGGACGCTTCGAGAACCGAAGCATCGCCAGCACAGGCATCACCTGCCGCGACACCGACCGGCCGCGACAGGTCGTCACGCGCGCCGAGCACGCTTCGAGGCTCGTCAACCAGGCCCTGGGCTCAGGAGGCCCGGCTCAGGACGCGTGCCGCGCCGGCGCCGGCATCGCGTGGGCGTGCCGCGGGCGCACGGGCTCACCGCGCAGGTCGCGGTGACCGCCGACGAGCCCGCACCAGGAGCAGTCGGGCATCGGTACGACCACGCGCTGGGGCCCGGTGACGGGGCCGGGGTCGGGCTCGACGACCGCGAGCACGGCGGGCGAGCGCCGGCCGCGCACCGAGCGGACCACCCGACGCAGCGCGAAGCGCAGGATCACCACGAGCAGGAGCGCGGCGAGGGCGACCACCGCGAGCCACTTGGCGAGGAGCACGGCGCAGAACGCGATGAGCAGGCCGACGATCGCCGTCGTCACCCTCGCGTCGTCGTCCACGCGGACGAGGGTACGTCCACCGAGGGATCGTCCGGTGTCACATCGTCCCCGCGTGTCCCTGAGTGATCACGAGTCACACGGGCGGGAGAGGTCGCTCACGGACCGGTGAGGGGCCCGGCAACGACCCCGGACACGACGAAGCCCCGTGCGGCCACCGGGTCGGGGGTCCGGTGGCCGCACGGGGCACCCGGGATGTCGTGCCGGGTCCGCCGGTCGTTACACCGTCTCCGGAGAAATCTGGGGGGAAGACTCGTCGGGCCAGGCGACGGTCCGGGTCCGCACCGTCACACCGCCCGGGGTGCGCCCACCGGCCAGGGCCGCGGCGCGCGCGCAGAACTCGACCCACAGCAGGTACTGGATCTGCTTGGCCAGCCCGAGGCGGCTGTAGAGCACGTCGGCGACGGGGTCGCCCGCGCGGGCCCAGGTGGTGATCGCGAACTCGAGGTCGCCGTCGACGAGGTCGCGGGCCGCGAACTCGATCTGGCCGGCCTCGAGGTGCCCGGTCAGCGTCCCGAGCAGGAACGACGTCGGATCGCGGCGCAGCACCCGCACCGGCCCGTCCCACGGCCCGGGCATGCGCACGACGAGCTCCTCGCCGACCGCCATCGCCCCGCTCGCCGCGACGTAGTCGAAGCGGGCGACGCCGGGCACCACCGCGCGGTTCATGTTCCGGGCGAGGGCGTCGACGAGCTCGACCGCGCCGCGCTGCGCGCCGTCGACGCGCACCCGGAACTCGCGGTGCAGCGCCGGCCCGTACCCCGCCTCGAGGGGCTGGTCGCGGTCGGTGGCGTCGGTCATGCGCGGCGGCAGGTCCCGGTGGTCGCCGATCTCCTCGACGACGTGCACCGCGACGTCCGGGCGCACGCAGCGCCAGAGGACACCCGCGACGCCGCGCGGGAGGCGGGTCAGCATGAGGGCCTCGCGCAGCACCTGGCGCGGCCCGGGGATCCAGGCGGAGGTGCCGAGGGAGAGCTCAGGGGCCGGCACAGGCGTCGTGGGGGTGGCCGTCATGGGCCCTGCGTACCCCGGAACAGCGCCGTCCTCCCCCGACGCCGCCGACGTCACGTCACCGGGGTCGGACGAGGTCGGGACGTCAGGACACCGTGCTGGCGACGCGCGCCGCGTCGCCCGCGCGGCGACGGGTCTCGCAGTGCTTCTTGAGGTCCCGGGCGAGGGTCTGCAGGTGCGCCTCGATCGTGCGCGCAGTGATCCACGCGACCGTGCCGCCGACCCAGCCGGCGCGCTGGTGGACCACGGTGACGCGCGTGCGGGCGCCGTCGCCGTCGGGGGCGGCGAGGGCGAAGCGCACGCTCGCCCGCGCGCCGAGGCCGTCGTCGCTCAGCGTGATACGGCGCCGGCGGGGGTGGAACTCGGACACGCGCCAGACGCGCTCGGGCAGGCGCGGGGCGCGCAGGCGCACCACGCCGTGGAGCGTCAGGGCGCCGCCACCGACGAGGGTCGCGTCACGGACCGCGGAGGTCCACCGCGGCCAGCGCGTCACGTCGGTGAGCACGGCCCAGACGTGGTCCGGGCAGGTGTCGATGTCGACCGCGATCTCGCAGCGCATGGCTCGCCTCTCCGATGAGACTCGGCACGCGGCCCGCGGCCGCCCCAACGTCCACCCACGGTAGGCGGGGCCCGGTGCCCGGGCCACCCCCGGCCCCCGGGCGTCCGGGTCGGGCGCCGGGTCAGGCGTCCCGGCGGCCGATCCCGATGCCGGTCAGGCCGGCGCGGCGCAGGGTGGCGGGGTCGACCAGGTTGCGGGTGTCGACGACCACGGGCTGCTTCATCACCCCGGCCATCGCGGTCCAGTCCAGCGTCCGGAACACCGGCCACTCGGTGAGCACCACCACCGCCTCGGCGCCCTGCGCGGCCTCGAGCGGATCGGCCACCAGCGGCACGCCCTCCACCTCGTCGCGCACGACCTTGTCCGGGTTCCCCGGGTCGGCCACGAGCGCCGGGTCGTAGCCCACCAGGTCCGCCCCGGCCTGGCGCAGCAGCGCCGCGATCGCCAGCGCCGGCGAGTCCCGCAGGTCGTCGGTGCCCGCCTTGAACGTCAGCCCCAGCAGGCCCAGCCGTACCCGCGTCAGCGACCCCGTGCGCTTCCCGGTCACCGCCGCGCGCACCTTGTCCACCACCCGCTGCCGCTGCCGGGTGTTCGTGTCGATCGTCGCGCGCAGGAGCCGGAACTCGAAGTCCGCCGCGTCCGCGACCTGCAGCAACGCGTGCGTGTCCTTCGGCAGGCACGACCCGCCCCACCCCGGGCCCGGCGACAGGAACGCCTGCCCGATCCGGCGGTCGTAGCCGATGCCCTCGGTGACGTCGCCGATGTCGGCCCCGACCCGCTCGCACAGCTCGGCCATCGCGTTCACGTAGGACAGCTTCATCGCCAGGAAGCAGTTCGCCGCGTACTTCATCAGCTCCGCCGACGCCGCGTCCGTGAGCACCGTCGGCGCCCCCAGCCGCGCGTAGAGCGCCGCGACCCGCTCCGCGGCCTCCGCCGCATCGCACCCGACCACGATCCGGTCCGGGTTCAGGAAGTCGTGCACCGCCGAGCCCTCACGCAGGAACTCCGGGTTCGACACCACCGACACGTCCGGGCGGTCGAGCAGCTCCGCGGTCCGCGCCGCCGTCCCCACCGGCACCGTCGACTTGTTCACCACCACCGTGCCCGGCGCCAGCAGCTCGCGGGTCTCCTCGACCACCGCCTCCACCGCGCGCAGGTCCGCGACCCCGCCCACACCCATCGGCGTCGGCAGGCACAGGAACACCACCTCGGCGTCCAGCCCGTCGGTGTGGGCCGCCACCGCCGACGACGCGCCCACCACGAACGACAACCGGCCCGCCGACACCTGCTCGGTCACCAGCTCCGACAGGCCCGGCTCCACGATGTCCACCACACCGCGGCGCAACCGCTCCACCTTCGCGGTGTCGATGTCCGCGCACACCACCTGGTGCCCCAGCGACGCCAGACACGCCCCCGTCGTCAGACCGACATAGCCCGTCCCCACCACCGCCACCCGACGCGTGAACACGGCTTCCCCCTAGGTCTCCGCCGACGAATCCGCACCACACGCTGCCAGATCACGCTCCGGGCACGCGGTCGTGGTCCCCCGCCGGGCATCCCGGGTGCCAAGGTGACGGCATGTCGCCGGAGTCGGTCGACCTCCGCGGGTCGGAGACGACCATGCTGATCACTCTCTACCTGCGCGAGCGGGACGCCCGCTCGGCCCACCCGGTGCTGGGCGACCGGTTCGCCGGCGAGGTCCTCGCCCGGGTGCAGCACGACCCCGGTGCCCTGCGCTGGTTCAGCTCCGACACCGCGACGATCTGCGCCCGCGCGCGGCGCCTCGACGAGTGGACGGTCGCGTTCCTCGGCGAGCACCCCGACGGCCAGGTGCTGCACCTCGGGTGCGGGCTCGACAGCCGCCCGCTGCGCGTCGCGCGCCCGCCCGGCTCGCGCTGGATCGACGTCGACGTGCCACGCGTCGCCGACCTGCGCCGCCGGGTCTACGACCTGCCCGACGACATCGAGACGGTGAGCGCGTCGGTGACCGACCCGGGCTGGTGGGAGCGGCTGGACGCCGACCGCCCGACGCTCGCGCTGGCCGAGGGCCTGTTCATGTACCTCGCCCCGCCGGACGTGCACGCCGTGCTCGACCGGCTGCTCACCCGCTGCGCGTCCGGGCAGGTCGCGTTCGACGCCGTCGCCGGCTGGACGCTGCCCGTCTCGAACGCCGCGTTCCGGCTGATGGGCGTCGACACCCGCTTCGCCTGGGGCTTCGACGGCGCCGAGCTGACGGCCCGCCACCCGCGGCTGCGCGAGCGCGACGACGTCACCGTCTCCGAGCTCGCGTCCACGGACACCGTCGGCCTGCGCCACCGGCTCTACCGCGGGTTCGACGCCGTCCCGGTCCTGCGCGAGGCGATGCGGCTGCACCGCTACACGTTCTGAGGCTCGCCCGTCCGACGTCGGTCCAGGAGTGTCTCCAGCAGGAGGAACACCAGCAGGCTCGCGCCGAGCAGCGGGACGGCGACGCCGACCGCGATCGTCACGACGACCACCCCGACGAGCAGGCCCCGTGGCAGCGACCGCAGGACGCCGTCGGCGGGCACGTGACCGGGCCGCCGGCCGGGCCCGCGACGCCACCACAGGACGTAGCCCCAGACGATCATGCAGGCGAGGCCGGTGGCGAGGGCCGCGAGGGCGACCTGGTTCGCGACCCCGAACAGCAGGCCCATGTGCGCGTCGATGCCCCAGCGCGCGAGCTTCGCCGCGAGCGGCCAGTCGTCGCCGCGCACGACGTCGGTGACCTGCCCGGTGTCGGGGTCGACGGCGATCGCGTCGAGGCGCTGGGGCCAGGTGCGGTCGATCTGGCTGACGGTCGTGGCCGCGCCCTCGCCGCCCGGCGTGATGTCGAGCGGCCCGTCGAGCCCGGCGTCCGCGGCGGCACGGGCGGCGACGTCGAAGGACGCGGGCGTCGCCGCGGTCGGCGCCGTGGCCATGCCGCCGTGGCCCGCGTGCTCGCCCGCCTCCGGCGCCGCGGCGACGGTGCCGGGCAGCGCGGTCTGGGGCTCCGGGGTCTCCCAGGAGAGCTGGGCGCGCAGCGCGCTGATGTTCTCGCCGGCGTAGGTCGACCACGTCAGCCCGGTGGCGGACAGGAACAGCAGCCCGGCCGCCGCCCAGAGCCCGACGACGGCGTGCCACGACAGCAGCCGGGCGCGGCGCCCGCCCGTGGTGCGGGGCACGAGCAGCGCGCTCGCACGCTCCTTGCGCCGGCGCCGGACCAGTCCGATCCACAGCGTCAGCCCGGCCAGCACGAGCACCCACAGCCAGGAGGCCGCGAGCTCGGTGTAGAGCCGGCCGGCGTCGCCGAGGTGCAGGTTCCGGTGCAGCTGGTCCACCCAGGCGCGCAGCGGCATCGCCTGCCCGGAGCCGTAGGTCTCGAGCACGCCGCGCAGGTCGCCGGTGTGCGGGTCGACGAACGCGGTGCGGTAGAAGGACTCGGGGAGGCTCGGGTCGTTCGCCATCACCTGGGTGGTGTCGGTGGGGGTCGCGCCGGGGCGCACGGCACGCAGCTCGGTGCCGGGCAGGGCGTCCATGCCGACCCGGACCTGGTCGGCGAGCGGGACCTGCGCGTCCGACGGCGGCACGGTCAGCTCGTCGCGGTAGACGACGGGCTCGAGGGCGGGCATCAGCGTGTACACCAGCCCCGTCAGGGCGGCGACCAGCAGGAACGGCCCGACGAGCACGCCCGCCCAGAAGTGGATGCGCAGCACCAGGGGCCGCAGCAGCGACCAGGTGCCCGCACGGGTCGGGGCGGCGGCCGGGCTCGGGGGCGCCGGCTGCTCGTCGACGGTCACGGGGAGCCTCTCGGGGTGTCGTCGGGGCGCTAGTGCACGAGGAGCATCAGGGCCATCGCGGCGCCGCTGACGGCCTGGCAGCCGAGCTGGACGGCGGGGGCGTCGACGGCCCGACCGAGTGCGCTGCCGAGCGCACTCCCGACGCCGGCCCCGCCACTGCCGGCGCCCACCGTCCCGCCACCTGGCCCTCCACCTGTCCCGCCGCCGCCGACGGTCACGGTGGCCGGGGCGCGCAGGCGCACCAGCACGGCGACCGTGGCGACGGTGTGGACGACCAGGTAGAGCGCGAGCGCGGTCGCGACGGCGCTGAGCGCGAGCGGCGTCGAGGCCGCCGACGCGCCGTGCCCGGCGTGGCCGCCGCCGTGGGCCGTGCCGGCCATCCCGCCGGTCGGCACCATGATCACGTACATCACGGCCATCGCCGCGTTGCTCAGCAGCAGGTGGGTCGGGTGCGCGCCGCAGCGGTCGCCGCCGACCGGCGAGCCCAGCGGCCGACCCCGGTGGCGCAGCGCCAGCAGGCGGACCGCCCACACGACGCCGAGCGCACCGAAGGCGATCGCCCCGGCCGCCGGGGGCACGAGGTCGGCGGTCGCGGGGAACACCATGGCCGCCATCCCGAGGCCCATGACGACGTGGTTGGCCTCGGCGGCCGCCGCCGCGCGCTCGTGACGGGCCCGGCGACGCCACAGGCTCACCGCGCAGAGGGCCGCGGCGGCCAGCAGGAGGGTGGCGAGGAACCCCGCGAGGGGTGCGGGGAGGCTCACCGCGCGTCGGCGAGGAGGCCGTCGAGGACCCCGTTGCGGGCGTCGTCGACGATCACGGCGAGCTGCGCGAGGCTCATCTGGATGCGCTGGCCGAAGTCGTCGGTGATCACCACGCGGCGCTCGTCGCCGGCGTCGGGGTCGACGTAGAGCTCGGGGCACCCGCAGGAGCACTGCCCGCAGAACGTGGCGACGTGCTGCAGGCCCCCGGTGGGACCGGCAGCCGGCGGGTCGTGGTCCGTCATGGCGGTCCTCCAGGGCGTGGGCTGTCCGTGACCAGCGGCGACGGTACGGCGATGCGGTCCGGTGGCATACCGCTCGCCCCACCGCACCGACCCGGTGTGCCCGGACGGCCGAGCGTTCTCAGGAGATCACCCGTTCCTTCTCAGGTGATCGCCTCGCAGGGCTCCGCGAGCACGATCCGGTGGAGCGCCTACCGTCAGCGGCAGCACGGTAGGCGCCGTCGGCGTGCCGCCGAGCCCCGTTTGTCGGGACGGTCACGCCCGGGAACTCCGGGACGCCCTGCGACGACGCGGACGGCGGGTGGCCCGACGGTGGCACACGACGAGGAGCTCCGGTGGACGACGCGAGGATCACCGCGCTGGCGCTGCGCGCCCGGGACGGCGATCGCGACGCCGCCGGGGAGTTCGTCGCGGCGACGCAGCACCAGGTGTGGCGCCTGCTCGTGCACCTCGCCGACCCGTCGGTCGCCGAGGAGCTGACCCAGGAGACCTACGAGCGCGCGCTGGGCTCGCTACGCCGGTACCGCGGTGACGCGCCCGCCCGCAGCTGGCTGCTGTCGGTCGCGCGCCGCGTCGCCGCCGACCACCTGCGCCGCCGCTCCCGCCGTCCGGTGAGCCCGGCGCCCCTGTCCGAGGACGACCGCCCGGTGGGGCGCGCGCCGCGCGGCGACCTCGCGGAGTCGGTCGCCGTGCGCCACGCCGTCGACGCGCTCGACCCCGACCGTCGCGAGGCGTTCGTGCTCACCCAGGTGATCGGGTTGTCGTACGAGGAGGCCGCCGCGGTGTGCCGGTGCCCGATCGGCACGATCCGTTCCCGCGTCGCGCGGGCCCGGGCCGACCTCGTCGACGCGCTCGCCGACCGTCCCGCCGAGCGGCCGCACCGCTCGGGGTGAGGGTGGTCGGGAACTACCGCGCGGGTCGCGGCGACCAGCACGCCATGGACTGCGACGGGTGCCGGGAGGCGATGTCGGCCGCCCTCGACGGCGAGGCCGACGCCGCCGAGCAAGCCCGGGTCGACGCGCACCTGGACGGGTGCGCCGCCTGCCGGTCCTGGCAGCGGGACGCCGCGCTCGTGACGCGGCACGCGCGCACGGCGGCGGTCGGGGCGGGGCCCGATCTGGTCGACCGCGTCGTCGGCGCCGCCCCCGCCGCCTCGGTGCGGTGGCGCGGAGTGTCGGCGCGGGCCGGGCTCGCCGCCGTCGGGCTGGCGCAGGCGGTGCTCGGGCTCGTCTCGCTGCTCGGCGCCGCGACGCACGCCCACGCGATGACCGATCCGCTGATGGTGCTCGGCGCCGGCATGGCGCACGCGACGCACGAGACGGCGGCGTGGAACCTCGCGCTCGGCGTCGCCTTCCTCCTCGGCGCGCTGTTCACCCGGCACCTCGCGGGGCTGCTCCCGGTGCTGGGCGCCTTCATCGCGGTGCTCGCGGTGCTCAGCGGCCTCGACCTGGTCGCGGGACGCGTGGAGCCCGGACGCGTGGTGTCGCACCTCGTGCTCGTCGCCGGCTTCCTGCTCGGGCTCGCCGTCGTGCGCTCCGGGCCGCGTCCGGGCACAGGCCCGAGCCCGGGGGCGCGGTGGTGGCGGCCCGGCGGTCGGGGCGTGGTCCCCGACGACGGCCCCACGCGGCCGGCGCCGACGCCCTGGGAGCGTGAGTCCGACGTCGCGTGATCCGGGCGCGTCTGGGTCCGGAGCGAGGGACGCCCTCGCTGCGTCCGGCGCAGCGCGGGGCGCCCTCGCTGCCGGCGCGGTGGGCGCGGTGGTCGCCGCGGTCGTCGCCGTGGCCCTCGCACGGGGCGGCGCGCCGTACGCCGCGCTGGGCGTCACCGCCCCGCCGACCGTGGTGCAGGTGGCGACGCCGCTCGCCCGCCTCGTCGTGCTGCTCACGGGCGGCGTGTGCCTGGGTGGCCTGCTCGGTGCCGTGATCGCGCGGCCGAGCACGGGCGGCGGCCGGGCGCTCGGCGCGCACGGCTATCGCGCGGTCCGCCGGGCCGGCGCCGCGGCGGGCGTCTGGGCGGCCGGCGCGCTGGCCGCGGCCGCGCTCACGGTCCTGGGCGGCACCGCCCGCGTGCTCGCCGCCCCGGACGCGTTCATCACCGCCGCGGGCGCGCTCGAGGAGCCCGCCGGCTTCCTCGTGGCCGCGATGCTCGCGGCCGTCGTCTGGGCGCTCTGCCGGGTGACGCTGTCGTGGCGCACTGCGGTGGGCGCGATACCGCTCGCCGCGCTCGCCGTCGTCGCCCCGGTGGTGACCGGGCAGGTCGCGAGCGCCGGCGCCGGGCACGATCTCGCCACCGACGCCGCCGCGCTGGCGGCCGTCGCGGGCGCGGTGTGGTGCGGCCTGCTCGCGCTCGAGCTCCTCGCCCCCGGACCCGACCGCGTGGCGGCCGCCCGTGCGCGTCCCGTGGCGCTCGTCGCCGCCGGCGTCGCGGTGGCCGGCACCGTCGTCGTCGCGGTGGTCCTCGTGCGCGGGGCCTGGCTCACCGGCGTGTCCGGCCCGCTCACGCTCGTCCTGCTGGCGCTGCTCGTGGTCGCCGTGGTCGCGCGACGACAGGCGCTCGTGCTCCTCACCGGCGCCGCCGGCGTCGCCGCCCTGCTCGCCGGCGAACCGGCCCCGGCCCTCGCGGCCCCGACGACGATCCAGGACACGCTGCTCGGCTACTCGCTCGACGCCCCCACCCTGCTCGGCCTGCTGGGGCCGGGGCGGCTGAACCTGCTGTGGGCGGTGGTGGCGCTCGTCTCCGCGGGGACGTACCTCGCCGGTGCGTGGCGGCTGCGTCGACGCGGCGACGCCTGGCCGCCCGGACGGACCGGCGCGTGGCTCGCCGGGTGCGCGCTCCTGCTGTGGGCGACCAGCTCGGGGCTCGGCTCCCACGCGATGGCGACGTTCAGCGCGCACATGGGCGTCCACATGCTCCTGTCGATGCTGGTCCCGGTCCTGCTGGTGCTCGGCGGGCCGGTGACGCTCGCGCTGCGCGCCCTGCCCGCGACGCCCGACGGTCCCCGCGCTTGGCTCCTGTCGCTGCTCGACGCCCCGCTCGCGCGGGTGCTCACCCACCCGCTGGTGTCGCTCGCGCTGTTCGTCGGCTCGTTCTACGCGTTGTACTTCTCGCCGCTCTACGCGCTGGCGCTGCCCTACCACTGGGCGCACCAGGTGATGTTCACCCACTTCCTGCTCACCGGCGTGCTGTTCTTCTGGCCGATCATCGGCGTCGACCGCGCGCCCCGGCCGGTGCCGCACCTCGGCCGACTGGCGCTGCTGCTCGCGGCGATGCCGTTCCACGCGTTCTTCGGCGTCGCGCTGATGAGCGCCGGCAGCGTGATCGGCGAGCAGTTCTTCCGCCAGCTCGCACTGCCGTGGGTGCCGGACCGGCTGGCCGACCAGCACCTCGGCGGCGGCATCGCCTGGGCGTCGGGCGAGGTCCCGCTGCTCGTGGTGGTCATCGCGCTGCTCGTCCAGTGGTCGCGCGCCGACCAGCGCGACGCGACCCGCCGCGACCGGCACGCCGACCGGGACGGCGACGCCGAGCTCACCGCGTGGAACACGATGCTCGCCGACCTCGCCCGCGGCCGCTGAGCGCCCGTCGCGACCCGCCGGGAACCGACGGACCCCGCGGCGCGACCGGCAGGACGAGCGCCGCGAGGGTCGGCGCCACCCCGACACCCACCCCGACACCCACCCCGACACCCACCCCGACACCCACCCCGACACGAGGAGGAACCCCCGGATGGCCACGCGCCCGAAGCGCCCCGCACCGCCGCGCACGACGTCCCGGACGCCGATGATCGTCGGGATCGTCGCCGTGGTGCTGGTCGCGGCCGTCGTCTTCGGGGGCGTGCTGTTCTCGGCCGGCGGCTCCTCCGACGCCCCGGGGCAGGCGATCCCCGTCACCCCGGTCGCGGCGTCCTACCCGACGAGCGTCGAGGGCGGTGTCGTGACCGCCGGGGGCCCGGCGCCGCACACGATCGACCTCTACGAGGACGCGCTCTGCCCGGCCTGCCAGTCGTTCGAGCAGCGCGCGGGCGAGCCGATCACCCAGGCGATCGCGGCCGGGCGCGTGCAGGTCCGCTACCACCTCGTGAACCTGCTCGACCAGCGCTCGAACCCGCCCGGCTACTCCTCGGCGGGCGGCAACGCGATCATCTGCGCGGCCGAGAACGGCGCCTTCCCCACCGTCCACGCGAGCCTCTACGCCGCCCAGCCGCCCGAGGGTGGCCGCGGCTACGACACCGCCCAGCTCGTCGACCTCGGCCAGCGCGCCGGTGCCGGGCCGGGCTACGCCGAGTGCGTGACGAGCAACCGCCACGCCGGCGAGATCGCCCAGAACTTCGAGCAGGCGTCCAACGACCCCGCCCTCCAGCGCCAGGGCAGCTTCGGCACCCCGACCATCGTCGTCGACGGGAAGCTCCAGCAGCAGGGCTCGACCGAGCTCGACCAGGTGCTGGGCGGCTGAGGCCCCGTGATCGCTCCGGGTGCTCCGTGCGTCCCGCTGAGCGGGTTCGTCGGAGCGCGCGGAGCGATCATGCAGTGAACACGATGGATCCGTTGGCGCTCCGGTTGCGTCGAACCCCGCGTGAACCTCGATTCCTTGTTCCGTCGTCAGGACGGCGTGGTGTCCCGGGCCCAGGCGCGGGCGTGCGGTCTGTCCTCCTCGGCGATCGGGCGGTTGCTCGATGCCGGCGTGTGGACCCTCGCCGCCCCGCGCGTGTACCTCTCGGCCGCGCATCGATGGACCGCGCGCGCCCGGGTGCGGGCCGGCGCCCTGTGGCTGGGCCCGGGCGCCACGCTCATCGGCCCGGGCGCGGTGTGGTGGTGGCACCTGATCGACGTCGCACCTGACGAGCTGCGGTTCGCGGTCCCCACGCGGCGACGGGTGCGTTCCCGCCCGGGGTTCCGGGCGGTGCGTCGCGACGTCCCCGGTCGCTTCCGGGCCGTGGTCGACGGCGTCCGCGTCGCGACACGGGCCTACGCGGTGGTCGACGCGGCCGCCGAGCTCGGTCTGCAGCGCGGCGCCGAACTCATGGACCGCGCCCTGCTGTCGGGCCGCGTGACCCTCGACGGCATGCGGCGCGCCCACCGCGCGCTGCTCGGGCGGCCCGGGTCCGCCACGGTCGCGCGGCTGCTCGCGCTCGCGGCCGGTGGCGCGCGCTCCGAGGCCGAGCGGCGAACCCACCGCCTCCTGCACGACGCCGGTGTGACCGGGTGGTTCGCCGACCACCGTCTCGTCATCCCCGGCTATGGGGTGGCGGTGGCCGACCTCGCCTTCCCCACCGCCCGCGTGCTCGTCGAGATCGACGGCTGGGCCTACCACCGCGACCTCGTGGCGTTCCGCCGCGATCACGCCCGCCAGAACGCGCTCGTGCTCGCGGGGTGGACGGTGCTGCGCGTCAACTGGCACGCCATCGAGGCGGACGCCGACAGCGTGCTCTCGATGATCGTCGCGGCGGTCGCGCCCGCGGCATGATCGCCAGGGGTGCTCCACATCTCCCGCTCAGCGGGTCCGTCGGAGCGCCCGGAGCGATCAGCGCAGGCGCAGGCTCGAGGAGACGACGAGCAGGGACGACAGCGCCATGGCCAGGCCGGCGAGCAGGGGGTTGAGCAGACCGGCGACGGCCAGCGGGATCGCGGCGACGTTGTAGCCGAACGCCCAGGCGAGGTTCACGCGGATCGTGCGGTGGGTGGCGCGGGCGAGCGCGAGCGCCTCGGGGACGGCGGTGAGGTCGTCGCGCACGAGGATCACGTCGGCGGCCTCGAGCGCGACGTCGGTGCCCGTGCCGACGGCGAGGCCCAGGTCGGCGGCGGCGAGGGCCGGGCCGTCGTTGATCCCGTCACCGACCATGGCCACGACCGCCCCCGCCGCACGGCGCTCCGCGAGGACGGCGAGCTTGCCCTCGGGCAGCACGCCGGCGACGACGTCGTCGATGCCCACGGCCGTGGCCACCGTGCGGGCGGCGCGCTCGTGGTCGCCGGTGAGCAGCACCGGGTGCAGGCCGGCGGCGCGCAGGGCCGCGACGGCCGGGGCCGCGCTGGCCTTCACGTCGTCGGCGAGCACGACCGCGCCCTGCACGACACCGCCCCACCCGACCGCGACCACGGTGTGGCCCGCCTCCTCGGCGGCGTCCCAGTCGGCGCGCAGGCCCTCGGGCACGCCGGCGTCGAACAGGTCGGGGCGCCCCACGGTCACCGTCACCCCGTCGACCGACGCCCGCGCACCGAGCCCCGGCAGGGCGACGAAATCGACCGGTGCGGGCACGTCCCCGAGGCTGTGCGCCACGACCGCCGTCGCGATCGCGTGCTCCGAGCCGCGCTCGACGGCCGCGGCGCGCGCCAGGACGACCTCGGGGCCCAGCACCGCCACCACCGCCATCCGCCCCGTCGTCAGCGTCCCGGTCTTGTCGAGCACCACGGTGTCGACGCGGCGGCTCGTCTCGAGCGCGTGGTGGCCCTTGAGGAAGATGCCGCGCCGGGCGCCGCGACCCGAGGCCACGACCATGGCCATCGGCGTCGCCAGGCCCAGCGCGCACGGGCAGGCGATGACGAGCACGGCGAGGGCGGGCGAGAACCAGTCGGCGCCGAGGAGCCACCACCCGAGCCCGGTCGCGAGGGACAGCACGACCACCGCCGGCACGAACCACGCCGAGATCCGGTCGACGAGGCGCTGGGCGTCGGCCTTGTCGGCGCGGGCGTCCCGCACCAGGCGCACCATCCCGGCCAGCGCCGTCGCCCCGCCGACCGCGGTCGCCTCGACCACCAGCCGCCCGGACACCGCCACCGTGCCGCCGACCACGGGGTCGCCGACCTCCGCCTCGGACGGCACCGGCTCGCCGGTGAGCATGCTGCGGTCCACCGCCGAGCGCCCGGACACCACCCGCCCGTCGGCCGCGACCTTCTCGCCGGGCCGCACCACGAACCGATCGCCCACACCGAGCTCGCCCACCGGCACGCGACGCTCGGCGCCGTCGTCGTCGTCGTCGAGCACCGTGACGTCGCGCGCGGCGAGCCGGGCGAGCGCCGTCAGCGCGTCGCCGGAGGCGCGACGGGCCCGGCGCTCGACGTAGCGCCCGGCGAGGACGAACGTCGTCACCCCGGCCGCGACCTCCAGGTAGACGGGGCCGGTGGGGTGCAGCAGCAGGTCCCAGGTGCTCGCGCTCGGCGCCGGCTCGGCGCCCCGCACGACGGCGACGAGCGACCACACGCTCGCCGCGACGATCCCGAGCGAGACCAGCGTGTCCATCGACGTCGTGCCGTGGCGCAGCCCCGCCAGCGCGCGCCGGTGCAGCGGCCACGCCGACCAGACGACGACCGGCGTGGCGAGCGCCGCGAGCACCCACGGCCAGCCGGGGAAGCGCAGCGAGGGCACCGCGGCCATCGCCAGCGCCAGGTCGGCCACCGGGACGAAGAGCGCCGCGGCGACCACGAGGCGACGCCAGAGGTCCCGCAGCTCCGCATCGTCGGACGGCCCGTCGTCCCCGTCGCCCGAGGACACGGAGGACGGCGGACGCGCCGGCCGCGCGGTGTAGCCGAGCTTCCCGACGGTCTCGACGACCGTGGCCGTCGTGACCTCCGGCGACGCGAGCACGACCCGCGCGCCCTCGCCGGCGTAGTCGACGCTGGCCTCGACGCCGTCGAGGCGGTTGAGCCGGCGCTCGATCCGGGCCGCGCAGGCCGCGCAGGACATGCCGCCGATCTCGAGGTCGACGACGGTGGACGCGACGGACGTGGCCGTCACAGTCCCACCAGCCCCGCCGCCCACCCGGGGAACGTCGCGACGATCGCGACGACGATCACGAGGTACCAGGCGGCGAGCCCCCAGCCGTGCCCGCGCAGCGACGCCGGCGCGCCTCCGAGCCGGCCCGCGCGCAGGTTCTCGACCGTGACCGACCAGAACATCGCGATGACCGCGACCCACGCGACCATGCACCACGGGCACAGCGCCCCGATGACCACGAGGCTCTGGACGATCAGCCAGTGCACGAACAGCATCCCGGCGGTCGTGCCCGCCTGCAGGCCCCACCAGGCCCAGCGCGGCAGCGCGGTCCCGCCGAGCACCAGGGCGCCCAGGGCCGCGGCGACGGGGAACGTCGCCAGCCCGATCACGGGGTTCGGGAAGCCGAGCACCGACGCCTGCGCGGTCCGCATGATCGTGCCGCAGGACAGCACCGGGTCGATGCTGCACGACGGGACGAAGGTGGGGTCGGCGAGCAGCGCGAGCTTGTCGAGCAGGAGCAGCAGCGACACCACGACGCCGACCAGTCCCCCGACGAGCAGCACGCCACCTGCCCCACGGGAGGTGGTGGTCGGCTCGACCGCCGCCGGTGCGTGGGTGACGTCCACACCCCGATCGTCCCCCCGGACGACGGGGAGGACATCGGTGGGCTGGGACGAGATCGTGGCCATCGCCGTACCGGTCGTCGGAGGACCCTCGCGAGTTCCCGGGACGCACCGGTCGCGCGTCGGGGTCCCGTCGGGGGCGGCCTAGACTCGACGGACGCAACCGGTGCAACCCCGGGCCGACGCAGGAGGAACCCGCCAGGTGGAACGGCAGCCCCGGACGAGCTCCCGATGACCAGGCCCGCAGGGCCGGACGGGCCGTCCCCCTCCGCGACGGGCTCGCCGCTGCCCCGCTACGGCTGGTTCGCCCGGGGCCGCGACTGGTGGCAGGCACGCGCGGACGCCCGCGCCGGGCTGCCGAGCCTCGAGCCGGGTCGACCGGTCGGTACGCCGGCGCTCGAGGAGTTCCACCAGATGTTCCTGGCCCGGGTCCACCGGGAGCGGCTACGCGTCGACCTCGAGGTGTCGCCGATGCACCAGACCCGCGCGATCCTCGCGGCGCGCCTCCCGCAGACCGAGGAGGCGCTGGCCCGCGCCCGGGCGCGCCTCGACGCCTTGCCGGTGCTCCTCGACACCGACCAGCTCGCCGTGCGCCGTGGCGGCGAGGGCGAGACCGCCGACGACGTCGTCGCCGCCCGCCGCGCTCGCGAGCACGAGGCGACCCGGCGACCCCTCGTCGACGAGGGCGCGCGGCTGCACTCCCAGCTCACCCAGATGCGGGTGGAGTTCGCCCGTCTGGGCAGCGCGATCCGCGCGTGCGAGCTCGTCGGCGCCACCCGCGTCCGCCGGCTGCACGCGCAGGTCATGCGGCGGGTCAGCGCCTACGAGCGCCACCTCGTGCGCCGGCACCCGGCCGGCGACCGCATCGGCCCCGCGCTGGCCGCCCAGCACCCCGTCGTCCCCGGGTGGGTGGTCGCGGCCGAGACCGCCGACCCGGGTGCTGCGGGTGCCGGGGACACGGGTCCCGTCCCGGCGTCGTCCCCGCGCGGCGCGACCCCGCCGTGGGGCACCCCCACCGCACCCGCCGCCCGCCGTGCCCCCGAGACCGCCACCGGCTCCGGCGCCCCGACCCACCAGGAGTAGCCATGGCCACCCGCAGGTTCTGGCCCGGGCGCCGCAGCGAGACCGCCCGTCCCCCGACACCGACGCCGCCGTCGGGACCCCAGCAGGGCTCCTCGGGCGCGCCGCTCTCGCACCTGCCCGGGGTGAGCTTCGCGTCCGCGTCGCCGGAGGAGCGCCGCTTCGCCCAGGTCTACGCGGCCGACCGCGTCGGGCCCATGCCCTACCCGAACCAGGCCACTCCCGACATCGGCGCGGCACGCGGGCGTGTGCGCACGCTCGTCGCCGAGCTGCTCGAGGGCGTCGACGAGGGCACCGGCGGCGCGCTCGACCCGCTGATCGCGTCCTGGGCCTCGGGCTGGCTCTCGCGCATCGACTCCCAGCACGCCGACCACCAGGCCGTCATCGACCGCCTCGTCGGCGGTGCGCGCCAGCAGCTGGCCGACGCCGAGGCCGCGCACGAGCGCGACCGCCGCGCGCTCGCGATCGCCCGGCGCGACTACGACGAGGCCCGCGAGCGGCTCACCGAGCCGATCGGCGGTGACGACGACCGGCAGCCCGCCCGTCGTGACACGGGGCGACACGCGGATCGCACCGGGGATCGCACCGTGGATCGCACCGGGGATCGCACCGGGGATCGCACCGGGGATCGCACCGGGGAGCGCGGGAGTGACCGCACCGAGGACTTCTACGTCCCCCCGGCCGATCCGCCGACCGGGCCCCTCCCGCGCCCGCCGTCCGGGCGCGGGCCGGCCGGCACGTCGACCTCCCCATCGACCTACACTGCGCCGTCCTCCCCCGACCGTGGAGACCCGATGACCGACGACCGTGCCGACAGGGCCGACAGGTCGGGCCGATGAGCGCCGACGGCGGCCTCCGCGCGCGCTTCGGCCGCTCCCGGGGGGACCGCGACGGGGACCGCAGCGGCGACCGGGACGGCGTCCGGCCCCGCTCCTACCGCGACGCCACGCTGATGATCAACCGCTCGCGGGAGGACTACCTCTCGCTGACGATCATCCTGCTCGCGATCGGCGGCGACATCGCGGCGTTCTACGTCGTGCTCGCCCGCGTGTTCCGGGGCTCGCCGTTGCTCATCGTGCTCGGCACGGTGGGGTTCGCGGCCGCGGCGGTGGGACTCGCGCACCTCGTCGGCCAGGGGCTCGCGCGCCGGCGCTGCGGCGATCCCCGCTCGTCGGTCACCCTCACCGTCCTGGCCGCGCTGACCTGGCTCGTGCTGGGCGTCAGCGCGTTCTACACGCGGCTCATGACCCCGAGCAGCTCCTCCTCCGGCGGCTTCGGGTCCGGGTCCGGCAGCGGGTCCGGCGGCGGCTTCGGCTCGGGCGGCTCCGGCGGCGGCTTCGGCGGCTCCTCGTCGGGCATCGAGCTGACGGCCCTGCTGCCCGCGATGCTCTTCGGCGCGCTGTTCCTCGCCAGCGGGATCGCCGCGATGGTGGCGACGTTCCTGTCGTTCAACCCGGTGGCGGGCGCGCTGCGCCGCGCCGAGCGCCGGATGCAGGACGCGACCGAGAAGGAGCGCGCGAGCCGCGCCGAGCTGGAGCGCGCCCGCGAGGCGCTGCGCCAGCAGGAGAACGAGCGCGAGCGCGAGGACCAGCGCTGGCGCGCGGCCCGCCAGCAGGTGGTCGCCGAGATGCTCGAGCTGCAGAACTACGCCCGCACCCTCATGGCCTCGAAGAAGGGCAACCCGTCGGTCACCGACGGGCTCACCGGCTCGGCGTTCTACCCGCTGTTCACGCCGGCCAACGAGGTCGTGCCCGGCGAGGAGGCGCCGCCGGAGATGCGCCCGTTCACGCCGACCGTCCCCGAGCCCAGCCCGAACGGAGACCATCGTTGACGAGCCGCACTGCCGGCCTGCTGTCCGTTCTGCTGGCCGCGGCGCTGGCCGCCGGCTGCTCGAGCGGTGAGGACGCCGCCGGCGGCGGGTTCTCCGGCGGCGGCGGGGGCGCGCTGTCCTGCCCGGTGCCGGTGGGACCCCTGGCGTTCGCGGTCTCCGGCCGCTCGAACAGCCCGGAGCCGGGCCTGCCGCAGGCGGTCCAGGACGCCACCGTCTCGGTGCTCACCCGCGCCGTCGACGAGGGCTACGAGCCGCGCGTCACGCTGGTGAACGTCGACGGCCGGCCCGTGTCCGCGGGCAGCGAGACGTTCTCCAGCGACGCCGGCAACGGCATCGCCGCCGAGGACGACCGCAACCAGTTCCTCGACGGGTTCGGCGAGGCGGTCACGGGCCTGCGCGCGCAGACCCCGGAGGTCGACGTGCTCACCGCCCTCGACCTCGCCGGACGCTCCGCCGGATCGGGTGGGCAGGGCGGCAACCGACCGGGCACCGTCGTGCTCGTCGACTCCGGGCTCTCCACGGTCGCCCCGCTCGACTTCCGCCAGCGCGGGCTGCTCGACGCGCCGCCCGCCGAGACCGTCGACGCCCTGCGCGCGAACAACGCGCTGCCGGGACTGCAGGGCGAGACGGTCGTCCTCGCGGGCCTCGGGGACGTCGCCGAGCCCCAGCCGGCGCTCAGCCCCGCCCAGCGCTCCTCACTGGTCGCGCTGTGGACGGCGATCGCCACCGCGGGCGGCGCCTCGTGCGTCGCGGTGGTCGACGAGCCCCGCGGCGGGGACGCCCCGAGCGACGCGCCGGCGGTGAGCGTCGTGGACGTCCCGCCGCCGCCGACGATCACGCCGGGACAGACCACCGCGCTCCCGGACGACAATTCCGTCGGTTTCCAGCCCGACACCGCCGAGTTCCGCGACCGGAATGCCGCGCGCGCCGTCCTCACGCCGTTCGCGCAGTTCCTGATCGAATCGCCGTCGCGACGGATCGCGCTCACCGGCACCAGTGCCCGCGCGGGCACCGAGGCCGGCCAGGTCGACCTCTCGACCCGCCGCGCGGAGGCGGTGAAGGCCCTGCTCGTCGAGCTCGGGGCGCCGGCGGACCGCATCTCCACGCGAGGGGTGGGCAGCCGCTTCCCCGGCTACGTCAACGACGTGGGCCCCGGCGGCCGTCAGCTGCCCGGCCCCGCCAGCGCCAACCGCACGGTGATCGTCGAGCCCTCCGGGTAACCACCCGGTGACAGGCGGTCGACACCCCGGCCCCCGCGCATTCCCGGGGAAACGTGGCTGCCGTCACACAACGATGTGGTCACGGCGATCCCCCGGTGCGCGCACCCGGTCGGAGCAGCGTCGATGGCGCCTTTCGCCCCAGAGTGTGACGTCGCGCTGAATCGATTCTGTCGACCGTACGGACTTAGCGGTGCTTCCGACTCGGGCCCTGCCTGCCTAGCGTCGTCTCCCCGGAAGCGTCACCGACGTCCGGAGGACACATGACCACAGCCGCAGACCGGAGCCCCGACACCGCGGCTGGCCTCGAGGAGACCTACACCGAGGCCGATGTTCATCAGGAGTTCGGGGAGAACCCGAACGAGGTCCGAGACACGAACCATTACCAAGAGGAATACGTCAAGGGGTTCGTGGACAAGTGGGACGACTACATCGGCTGGGAGGGTCGCGCCGCCAGCGAGGGGTCGTTCTTCATCGACCAGCTCAGTGCCCGCGGGGTCGAGAAGGTTCTCGACGTCGCGACGGGCACCGGGTTCAACTCGGTCCAGCTCCTGAAGGCCGGTTTCGAGACGGTCTCCGCCGACGGCAGTGCGGAGATGCTCGCGAAGGCCTTCCAGAACGGTCGCCAGCACGGGCACGTCCTGCGCGTGGTCCAGGCCGACTGGCGCTGGCTCAACCGCGACGTCCACGGTGAGTACGACGCCATCATCTGCCTGGGGAACTCGTTCACCCACCTGTTCAACGAACGGGACCGCCGCAAGGCGCTGGCCGAGTTCTACGCGATGCTCAAGCATGACGGCGTCCTGATCCTCGATCAGCGCAACTACGACGAGATCCTGGACAACGGCTTCTCGTCGAAGCACAAGTTCTTCTACTGCGGCGACACCGTGACCGCGGAGCCCGAGTACATCGACGACGGGCTCGCCCGTTTCCGGTACACGTTCCACGACGACGGTTCCGTGTACCACCTCAACATGTTCCCGCTGCGCAAGGACTACGTGCGCCGGCTCATGCGTGAGGTCGGGTTCCAGAAGATCGACTCGTACGGCGACTTCCAGGAGACCTACGGGACCGAGAGCCCCGATTTCTGGATCCATGTCGCGGAGAAGACCTACCGACCGGACGATGAATTGACGGAGAACTACTCGACGGCGGTCCACACCGCACGCGACTACTACAACTCGACCGACGCCGACACCTTCTACCACGAGGTGTGGGGCGGCGAGGACATCCACGTCGGGCTCTACAACAGCCCCGACGAGCCCATCGCCCCCGCCTCGCAGCGGACGGTGGAGCGGATGGCCGAGGGCATGGACATCACCGCGGAGACCCGCATCCTCGACATGGGCGCGGGCTACGGCGGGTCGGCGCGCTGGCTGGCCAGGACCTACGGCTGCCACGTGACCTGCCTGAACCTCTCCGAGGTCGAGAACGACCGGAACCGCGAGAAGAACCGCGCGCAGGGTCTCGACCACCTCGTCGACGTCGTCGACGGGTCGTTCGAGAGCATGCCGGTGCAGGACAACTACTACGACCTCGTCTGGTCGCAGGACGCGTTCCTGCACTCCGGCGAGCGTCGTGAGGTCGTCGCCGAGATCAACCGCGTGCTCGTGCCGGGCGGTCAGGTCGTCTTCACCGACCCGATGGCCGACGACAACGCGGACACCTCGGCGCTCGCGCCGATCCTCGCGCGCCTGCATCTCGACACCCTCGGGTCGCCGGGCTTCTACCGCGAGGAGTTCGCGAAGCACGGCTTCAACGACTTCACCTTCGAGGACCACACGGACCAGCTCACGACCCACTACGGGCGCGTGCTCTCCGAGCTCGAGGCGGCGGAGCCGAAGTTCGAGGGCGCCATCTCCGACGAGTACATCTCGAACATGAAGACGGGCCTGAAGAACTGGGTGAACGGCGGCAAGAGCGGCCAGCTCAGCTGGGGCATCTTCCGCATCCGTCGCTGACGGACGCACCGCACGAACGCTGTGACGCACGGGGCCGGCCGGGCCTTCCCGGCCGGCCCCGTGCCGCGTTCCGGGGGTCTCTCCGGGGTGGCGTGGCGCGCCTCCGGCATGCCAGCCCTGCGTCCACGCTGGCACTCAACGTCAGGATTCAGGGGAGCACGCCGATAGGGCCACAGGCTCATGTCGACGACACGCCGAGGACGTCGTCCAGCGCGCCGGCGAGAGCCGCGGCCACGGCCTCGCGACGACCCGGGTCGCGGCGCAGCGACCGGGACAGCTCCAGGTGCACGAACGCCGCCCCGCACGCCGCCGCGTCGAGGCCCTGCACGTTGCGCCGCCCCAGGAGGTCGGCCCAGCGCGGGTCCTCCCCCGTGCCCACGCGCTCCCCCGCCGCCCGCAGCCGCGCCTCCACGGCATCGAGCAGCGGCCCGCCCCCCGCGGCGCCCGGGGAGAGCACGGCGTCGACGCCGTCGCGGTCCGCGAACCCGTGCAGCTGGATCTGCGGCAGCCCCCGCGCCGTGAGGACCGACGCCACCCGGGAGAAGGGGGCGTCGGCCCGGGACGAGACGTCGGCCGGGCAGTCGATGCGGTCGACCGCCTCCGGCGGCGCGCCGGCGATGCGGTGCGCCCCGGCCTGGAGCAGGAGGGCGCCGGCACGGCGGTCGCGCAGGGAGAGCCCGACGAGCTCGGTGTCGAGGTCGGCGTTCGGGTGCGGCACCTCCACGACGACGTCCGGCACCACCCCGGGCCGCAGGACGACGACGAGCCACGCACGGTCGCTCGTCGGGTCGGAGGCGAGCACGAGCGTGTCCCCGGAAAAGGTGGCCTCGAGGCCCAGGGACGCGACGCCCGCCGTCTCGCCCCGTCCGAGCGCGGCGGCCAGGGCCTCGAGCGCCGCGGCCTCGTCGTCGTCGGGCGGACGGTAGGGCACGCGGCGCGTCATCGCGGGGACGAGATCGGCGACGAACGCCGTCACGTCGATCTCGCCCACCGGCACGACTCTGCCAGTCGCGGTACCCCGCCGACGGGGCACGTCCGACCTGCGCGGCGTGCCCCTCGCCCGCCGCGCAGGTCAGCGCGCGGGCTGCGGCGGGCCCCAGACGGGTCGGGAGGCGGCGACGGGCGTGCCCGGCGCGCGGCCGCGACGGATCGGCGCGCGACGCGGGGGCCGCGGGCCGTGCGCGCCGGGTGCGGGCGGCGGGACGGGCGGTCCGCCGACCGGGACGAGGGCGCGCGGCGCGGCGGACGGCGGGGAGACGGGCGCCGGGGTGACCGACGTCGGCACGTCCGGCGGCGGCACGGTCGGCGGCGTCGCGAGCCCCCGCGGCGCGGCCGGAGCGACCGGCGCGACCGGGGCGGGGGCGACCGGCCCGACCGGCCCCAGCCCCGGGACGCCGGTGTGCGCGGTCGGCGCGGCGGGCGAGCCGGGCAGCACCGTCGTGGTGGCCGGCGGCGCCGGCGCCAGGGTGATCAACGGGGACTTCCGGCGCCTAGAAGCAGCGAGATACCCGTTCGCTGCGTCAGGGGGCGCCGCGGCCGGCGCATCCGCCGTCGCGACGTAGGGCCACGGGCCCCGGCGGACGGGGGCGGTCGCGAGGCGACGGCGGGAGCGCCCGGGCGGCCCCGCGGGCCCGTCCTCGAGCCGCGCGTGGCGCCCGTTCGGCCCGGACGATGTTGCTCCGGGAGGTGCGGCCGGTGCTGCCATGCGGACCAGTGTGGAGGTCGCCGAACGCCCGTCCTGCCCGGGGGACGGGGGTTGGGCCGATCCGGTGGCGGCCCCGCGGACGACTGTGACGGGGCGCAGCGCAGGATGGGAGGACGGCCCGTCCGTGGACGCCGCTCCTCCTGCCGGAGCAACGCCTGCGTGAGGTCGGACGTCCGTGCACGGGGCCCCGCGCCGACGACGCCGCGCGACCCCCGTCGATCGCCCACTCGTCGCACCAGGGAAGCTGAGGCCCATGACGTCCGTGTCGTCGTCACCGACCGATCCCGGGGCCGTCGACGGTCCGCAGCCCGTGTTCACCGAGTCGTCCCGCCTCCAGGCGCGACTGCACGACCTCGTCCCGGGCGGGGCCCACACCTACGCCCGCGGGTCCGACCAGTACCCCGAGCACATGACGCCGATCATCGAGCGAGGCCGGGGCGCGCGGGTCTGGGACGTCGACGGCAACGCCTACGTCGAGTACGGCATGGGCCTGCGGTCGGTGACGCTCGGGCACGCCTACGAGCCCGTGAACGCGGCGGTGCGCGAGGTGCTCGACCGGGGGCTGTCCTTCTCGCGCCCCAGCCGGCTCGAGGTGGACGCCGCCGAGGACTTCCTGGGCCTCGTCTCGGGCGCGGACATGGTGAAGTTCGCCAAGAACGGCTCCGACGCCACGACCGCGGCGCTCAAGCTCGCCCGCGCCGCCACCGGCCGCGAGACGGTGGCCGTCGCCGACCAGCCGTTCTTCTCCACCGACGACTGGTTCATTGGCAACACCCCGATGAACGCCGGCATCCCCGACGCGGTCCGCGCGGGCACCGTCGGCTTCACCTACAACGACCTCGGCTCGCTGCGCGCGCTCTTCGACGCCCACCCCGGCCGCATCGCGGCGGTGTTCATGGAGGCCGCGACCGCGCTGCACGACCCCGCGCCCGGCTTCCTCGAGGGCGTGCGCGAGATGTGCACGGCCGAGGGCACGGTGCTCGTCTTCGACGAGATGATCACCGGGTTCCGCTGGTCGGCGAGCGGCGCGCAGGCCGTCTACGGCGTCACGCCCGACCTGTCGACGTGGGGCAAGGCCATGGGCAACGGCTTCCCGGTCTCGGCGCTGGCCGGGCGCCGGGAGCTCATGGAGCTCGGCGGGCTGCGCACCGACGCCGACCGCGTCTTCCTGCTCTCCACGACCCACGGCCCCGAGACGGCCGGGCTCACCGCGTTCCGCGCCGTCGTCGAGGCCTACCGCCGCGAGGACCCGGTGGCCACGATGCGCCGCCAGGGCACGACGCTCGCCGAGGCGTGCAACGAGGTCGTCGCCGCGGCCGGGCTCGGCGAGTTCGTCGACGTCGTCGGGCACCCCGCCTGCCTCGTCTTCCGCACCCGCGACGCCTCGTGCCGCCCGTCGCAGGAGATGCGCACGGTGTTCCTCGCCGAGCTGCTGCGCCGCGGCGTCCTCGGGCAGTCGTTCGTCATCTCGGCGGCGCACACCGACGCCGACGTCGAGCAGACCGTCAACGCCGTGGCCGGGGCGCTGCCCGCCTACGAGCGCGCGCTCGAGCTCGGCGCGGACGCGGTGCTCGACGGCCGTCCCGTCGCACCGGCGCTGCGCTCCACCGCCGCGCCCCGCCGGATCCGATGACGGCGGTGACGGGGACGGGTCGCTGGCTCGTCACCGGCGGCGCCGGCTACATCGGCGCGCACACCGTGCGGGCGCTGCGGGCGCGGGGCGACGACGTGGTGGTGCTCGACGATCTCTCCGCCGGGCTCCCCGCACGCGTCGACGACGACGTCCCCCTCGTGCGGGCGAGCGTGCTCGACGAGGACACGGTCGCCGCCACGCTCGCCGAGCACCGCCTCGACGGCGTCCTGCACTTCGCGGCGCGCAAGAGCGTGCCCGAGTCGGTGGCGCACCCGCTGTACTACTGGCGCGAGAACGTCGAGGGCCTGCGCAGCATCCTCGCGGCGTGCGGGCGCGCCGGTGTGGAGCGCTTCGTGTACTCGTCGAGCGCCGCGGTCTACGGCGCGACGACGGGGGCCGCGGTGGCCGAGGACGACCCCTGCGAGCCGGTGAACCCGTACGGCACCACCAAGCTCGCCGGGGAGTGGCTGCTCGCCGACGTGCACCGCGCCACCGGGCTGCGCTACGTCGCGCTGCGCTACTTCAACGTCGCCGGCGCCCGGGACGCGCGCCTGGCCGACCGGGGGCAGGCGAACCTCGTGCCGATCGCGCTCGACGCCGTCGCGCGCGGCGGTGCCCCGACCGTCTTCGGCACCGACTACGACACCCCCGACGGCAGCTGCGTGCGCGACTTCGTGCACGTCGACGACCTCGCCGACGCCCACGTCGCCGCCACCGCCCTGCTCGACGAGCCGTGCGCCGAGACCCTCAACGTCGGCGTCGGCCGGGGCTTCTCGGTGCTCGAGGTGATGGCCACGGTCGGCCGCATCGCCGGGCGCCCCGTCGACCCGGTGATCGCGGAGCGGCGCCCGGGCGACCCGGCGGCCGTGGTCGCCGACGTCTCGCGCATCGCCGGACGTCTCGGCTGGCGCGCCCGTCACGACCTCGACGACATCGTCGCCTCGGCCTGGGAGGCGCGCCTCAGCTCGTCGGCGTCAGGCTCCTGACCGCGCCGGCGCCCCGTCGGGCGACCTTGCGGGCGAGGCCCGTGCCCTTGCGGGCGACCTTGCCGAACAGCTCGCCGACGTCGGTGAGCGGCGTGAGCACGATCCGGTGCATCGCGAACGGCGGCTCGTTCGGCCCGACGAGACCCGGACGGGTGGTGATGGCCGCGCGGTAGCCCGCGCCGCGCGCCACGGACATCGTCCGCTCGTCGTAGTCGCCGGCGTTGCCGTTGGGGTACGCGAGCAGGTCGACGGTCTGGCCCAGGCCCTCCTCGAGCGCGCGGCGCGACGCGGTGAGCTCGTGGCGCTGGGTGCCCTCGTCCTCGCGGGAGAGGATCGGGTGGGTGACGGTGTGCGACCCGATGCCGTGCCCGGTGGCCGCGAGCGCCCGCGCGCCGTCCCAGTCGAGGAACATCGGCGGACGCGGCGGCGGGGGTGGGGCGATGCGCTCGGCGATGCGGGCGACGGCCTCGACGCGCGTGGCGCGGTCGACGAGCTTGAGCTCGTCCTTCAGGGCGGCCTGCGCGGCGCGGCGGGCCGCCGGCGTCGACAGGTCGTGGGTGCGGCCTGCCCACTCCAGGCTCGGCGCGGTGACGCGGTCGAACGCGTCGGCGAGCTCCTCCCACCAGGCGCCGATGCGCCCGGAGAGGATGTCGGAGACGAGGAAGAACGTGCCGTGCATGCCACGGCGGTCGAGCGCGGGCACGGCGGCGTCGAGCCAGTCGGCGTAGCCGTCGTCGAACGTCAGCGCCACGGCCCGCGGGGGCAGCTCGCCACCCGCGGCCAGGGTGTCCACGGCCTCGGAGAGCGGGACGACGGTGCCCAGGCGGTCGATCGCGGCGAGCTGGCGTTCGAAGCCGCGGCGCCCGGCGCCCGGGTCGGCGGGGTAGAAGGGCGTCGGGTCGATGTTGTGCCAGCCCAGCACGAGCAGCCGTCGACTCATGGCGACCGAGCGTATCGGCACCCCGGATCCCGCTGACGAAGCGGCTTTTCTCGCACCCAGTGCAAGCGTGGACGCAGGGCTTGCACCCGGCGGGTGCTCAGCGCGAGCGCGTCCCCGGCATGCGGGCGAGGACGGGCTTGGCGATGTCGCGCAGGCGCGCGCGCAGATCCGGGGACAGGCCGTCGGTGGCCCGGCGGACGCCGGCGTCGACCTGGGCCAGCACACGCGTCGGGTGGAGCGCGCCGGCGACGACGAGGGTCTCGACCGCACGCTCGTCGGTGGCGAAGCGGGCCTTGTAGGTCTCGTCGCCGAGCAGCAGGTCGTACTCGTCGGCGCCCTCCTCGATGGCCTCGCGCACCGTGTGCGCCATGAGCACCAGACCGACGCTCTTGTCCGCCCACGCGGTGTCGAAGCCCGCCTGGAAGTAGGCGTAGCGCCCGCCGATGCGCCAGGCGTAGAGCGCCGCGACGGCCGTGCCCTCCACCTCGAGGAACGACATCCGCAGCCACCCCCGCTCGAGCGCGGCCGCGGCGAAGTCCTCGTGGAAGGCGTGCACGGTCGGGCTCGTGATCGTCGAGCCGCCCTCGCGCTCGTCCCAGCGCGAGTTGTGCAGGCGGAAGAACTCGGCGACGTCGGCGCGGACCTCGCCCGGCACGGCCGTCGCGCGGAACTTCGCGCCCTCGCCGTCGACGAGCGCCCGCTCCTTGCGGCGCACCTGGCTGCGGAAGTTGCGGCTGCGGGCGCCGAGGAACGTGTCCCACGTGTGGCCGGTCAGCGGGACGAAGGGCATGACGCTGCCCCGCAGCCGGGTGGCCGCGACCCGCCCGCGCAGGCCGTCGCCCAGCGCGCCGATCCACGGGGCGCCGGCGTCGACGTTGTGCAGCACGACGGCCTCGCGCCCCAGCGCGCCCGCCGCGGCGCGGGCGACCTCGGCCTCGCGCCCGGCGACCGCCACGGGGGCGAAGCGGTCGCCCACGTTGGCGCCGGCGAAGCGCACGGTGCGCCCCGAGCGGCACAGGGGCAGCAGACCCGCCAGCGAGCCGTCCGCGTCGCGCACGCGCACCACGAACGGCGGCGCGTCGGCGCCGTAGTGGCGGGCGTAGGCGCCGTACCACTCGGGCGTCGTGAACGCGTTCCCCGCGGCCTCCGCCAGGGCGCGCCACTCGTCGACCAGACCCGGCTCGTCGGCGGGGTCGGCGAGGATCTCGACGTCACGGCTCACGATCCCGAGGCTAACGGGCGCTGCAGTTCCCCCATCGGGGCCGACCCGCGACTCAACCTCCGGCCCTCCCGGACGTCTTCAGGAACGGTGAGCGGAGATTCGGCAACGGGACCGGGTCCACTGCCCGACGGCGGTGGCCCGGACACGCCTCGGTACCGTGGAAAGGCCCCGGCGCGCGGATCCGCTCCCCAACGGCCCGCCGCGACCCCGACCCTTCTGCGAGGACCCCCTGCGATGAAGGTCAGTGTCTTCGGTCTCGGTTACGTGGGCACGGTGAGCGCCGCCTGCCTCGCCACGGAAGGCCACGACGTCGTCGGTGTCGACGTCAACCCGGCCAAGCTCGCGATGATCGGCGAGGGTCGCACCCCGGTGGTCGAGGAGCGCATCGGCGAGATCATCGCCGAGGTCGTCGCCTCCGGACGGCTGACGGTCACCGACGACGTCGCCACCGCCGTCCACGGCACCGACCTCTCGCTCGTGTGCGTCGGCACGCCCTCGGCGTCCAACGGCAGCCTCGACACCACCTACCTGCAGCGCGCCGCGCAGGAGATCGGCGGCGCGCTCGCGACGCGCGACGACAGCGCGGGCCGCCACACCGTGGTCTTCCGCTCGACGATGCTGCCCGGCACGTGCCTGGGCGTCCTCGTGCCGCTGCTCGAGGAGGCCTCGGGCCTCATCGCGGGCCAGGACTTCGGCGTCGCGGTGAACCCCGAGTTCCTGCGCGAGGGCTCGAGCGTCAAGGACTTCTACGACCCGCCCAAGACCGTGGTCGGCGAGCTCGACCCGGCCAGCGGCGACGCCGTCCTCTCCCTCTACGCCGGCCTCGGGGCCCCGGAGTTCCGGGTGGAACCGCCGGTGGCCGAGATGACGAAGTACGTCGACAACACGTTCCACGGACTCAAGATCGGGTTCGCGAACGAGATCGGCGCCCTGGCCCGCGAGCTCGGCGTCGACTCCCACGACGTCATGGAAATCTTCCTGTCGGACACCAAGCTGAACATCAGCCCGGCGTACCTGCGCCCGGGCTTCGCGTTCGGCGGCTCGTGCCTGCCCAAGGACCTGCGCGGGCTGGTGCACGCCGCGCGTCGCCACGACGTCCGGGTGCCGATCCTCGAGAACGTGCTGCCGTCCAACGACGAGCACATCCAGCGCGCGTTCGAGCACGTCGCGGCCACCGGCAAGCGACGGGTCGGCGTGTTCGGCCTCGCGTTCAAGGGCGGCACCGACGACCTGCGCGAGAGCCCGCTGGTCGAGCTCTGCGAGCGGATGCTCGGCAAGGGCTACGACCTGCGCATCTACGACCCCGCCGTCGTCGAGTCGGCGCTGCTCGGGGCCAACCGCGCGTTCATCGAGGCCCACCTGCCGCACCTGCGCGACCTCCTCGTCGACACCGTCGCCGAGGTCGTCGACCACGCGGAGGTGCTCGTCGTCGGGAAGGCGGACGACGACGTCCGTACCGCGCTCGGCCACGGCACCCCCGTGCCCGTCATCGACCTCGTCCGGCTCCCGGACGCGGCGGCGCGTCGCCAACAGGAAGGATATGTCGGCCTTGCCTGGTAGAGCCCTGATCGTCGTCGAGAACCTCTCGGTCCCGTTCGACCGGCGGGTCTGGCAGGAGTGCCAGACCCTCACCGGCCACGGCTGGGAGGTCGAGGTGATCTGCCCGCTGGGGACGAAGCGGGACACCGAGACCGAGGTCGTCATCGACGGCGTCCGGATCCACCGCTACCCCCTCGTGGCCGCCACCGGGGGGCCGCAGGGCTACCTCAAGGAGTACGGCACCGCCCTCTGGCACACGAACCGGCTGATCAAGCGCATCCAGAAGCGCGCGCCGGTCGACGTGGTCCACCTGTGCAACCCGCCGGACCTGCTGTTCCTCCCCGCGCTGCGCGCGAAGGCCCGCGGCGCCCGCATCATCTTCGACCAGCACGACCTCGTGCCGGAGCTCTACCTCTCACGCTTCCGCGAGAAGCGCGACTCGATGTACTGGGCGATGCGCCTGCTGGAGTGGGGCACCTACCGCACCGCGGACACCGTCATCGCCACCAACGAGAGCTACCGCGCCGTGGCCACCGGCCGCGGGCGGGTGCCGGTCGAGGACACGTTCGTGGTCCGCAGCGCGCCGGCCGTCGAACGGTTCCGGCTGCGCGACGCCGAGCCGGCGCTGGCCCGGGGCAAGGAGCACCTGCTCTGCTACCTCGGCGTCATGGGCCCGCAGGACGGCGTCGACTACGCGATCCGCGCGCTGGCCGACCTCGCCGAGCGCCGTGACGACTGGCACGCGGTCTTCATGGGCACCGGCGACGCGTTCGACGACGTCGTCGCCCTGTCCCACGCCTACGGGCTCGACGACCGCGTCACGTTCACCGGGCGCATCTCCGACGAGGACGTGCTGCGGCACCTGTCCACCGCGTCGGTGTGCCTGGCCCCGGACCCGCGCAATCCCCTCAACGACGTGTCCACCATGAACAAGATCATGGAGTACATGGCGATGGAGCGGCCCGTGGTGTCGTTCGACCTGGTCGAGGCGCGGGTCTCGGCGGGCGAGGCGGCGGTCTACGCCCGCCCCAATGACGTCGGCGAGTTCGCGGGCCTGGTGTCCGAGCTGCTCGACGACCCCCGTCGCCGCCGGGCGATGGGCGAGATCGGCGTGGAACGGGTTTCCGGGCCGCTCTCGTGGACGAACTCCGAGAAGGAACTGCTGGCCGCGTACGAATCGGCCACGCGAGGTCGCTGAGCATGAACCACGCCGCCGACCCCGCGCGAAGGCGCTCCGACGGGCGAAGCACGTCTGAGACTCCGACGCTCGACATTAGGATGCCGGCAGGTAGCCGCTCCGAGCGACACGCCGAGGACCCGAGGAAAGGCACGTCATGAGCCCGCTCCAGATCCAGTGGGATCGCATCCGCCGCCGGTGGGCGCTGATCCTGATCATCGGCATCGTGGCAGCGGCCGGTTCGCTGGGGGCCTCGCTCCTGCAGGGATCGACCTACACCGGCCGGTCCGCGTTGACGATCGTCTCGCAGGACCGCGCGCCCGAGCAGGACACCGTCCTCGCCCAGGGCTATGCCGACTACTTCAACCAGGCGTCGTCGCAGCAGCAGCTGCGCCAGACCGCCGGTATCGACTCCTCGGTGGGCCTCAACGCCCGCATCGCCGCCGCCAGCCCGATCGTCTACATCGAGGCCGTCGCGGACAGCCCCGAGGTCGCCTCGGACGCCGCGACGAAGATGGCCGTCGCCCTGCGCGACGACGTCAACTCCAGCCTCGGCGGGGACTCGCAGGCCCGGCAGCTCGCCGACCTCAACCAGCAGCTCGCCACGGCCCAGCGGACCGGCGACCAGGCCCAGGTGAGCACGCTCCAGCGCCAGATCAGCGAGCTCCAGGGCCAGAGCACCAACCAGCTGCAGGACCTCCAGCTCAACGCCGGCGTCGTCGCCAACCCCACGAACGCGGGCCGCAACGCCGCCGCCGCCCTGGTCGGCGGTCTGCTCCTCGGCGCCCTGCTGGCCATGGCCCTCGGCCGCTTCGAGAACCGCATCGTGACCCCGAACGAGGTCCGCGACCGCCTCGGCCTCCAGGTCCTCGCGGCCGTCGGCGGCAAGCGCAAGTCCGGTGAGAACGCCCGCAACGAGATGCTCCGCGCGCTCATGGGCCTCACCAACGCGCACGGCATGCCCGTGCCGGGCTCGCTCGCGATCACCGGCCCCACCACGACGCGCGCCTCGAAGACCCGGGTCGCCGTCGCGCTCGCCGGCCTGCGCGCGCTGCAGGGCCAGACGACGCTTCTGGTCCAGGCCGACTTCGAGAGCGACGCCGGCGGCTCGTCGGAGCTCGCCTCGATGTCCGGTGTGGCCGACTTCCTCGCCGAGCGCGGCGACAGCCGTCTCGACGGCAAGGTGTTCTCCAACGGCCGCGCGCTGCTGGTGTCCCCGCGGGGCAGCAAGCGCGACGACCTGTTCGCGCTGTTCTCCCGCTCGCACGTCTCCCGCCTGCTCCAGCAGGGCTCGATGCTCGCCGACCTGGTGATCATCGACGCCCCGCCGGTCCAGTCCGTCGAGGGCCAGGTCGTCTGCTCCGCCGCCGACCGCTCGCTGCTGGTGGTCGAGGAGGGCGAGACCCGTTCCCGCGACGCCTCCGCGGCGCTCGAGGCGCTGGCCCAGGCCGGCGGCACCGCCCTCGGTGTCGTGCTCGTCCGCAACCCGAGCCAGCTCGTCGACCCCGGCTTCCTCGCCGAGCGGTCCTGGTCGCCGGTGCGCCTGCCGGCCGGTCCGTCCGTGCCGCAGGCCCGCCCGGCGCCCGTCGGTGGCCCCGGTGGTCCGGGTGTGCCCGCCGGCCAGCCCGGTCCCGGGCGCCCGGCCCAGGTCCCGCCGGCCGACCGCACGGCCCCGATCTCCCGCGAGAAGCTCGAGGAGGCCCGCGCCGCGATGGGCGCCGGCGCCGCCGGAGCAGCGGCGGGTGCCGCGGCCGGCTCGGCCTCGGGCGGCCCGGAGGGCGCCAACGGCGCCCCCGTGAACGGTGCCGCGAAGCCCACCAACGGCACCGCGGTGCGCAGCGGGGCCGGCGGTTCCGGAGGCGCCGGGAACTCCGCCCCGAAGGGCACCAACGGCGCGCCCGTCGACCGTCCCGCGCCGCGGCGTGAGGAGCGCCGGGACGACAAGCCGGCGGGCGGCACGTCCGCTTCCGGCGCGAAGCCGTCCCCGGCCGCGAAGCCCTCCCCCGCCGGCCAGGCGGGTGCCCAGCCGGGTGCCCCGTCGGCCGGGCAGCCCGGTGACCGCTCCGGCGGCCCCCAGGGCGGCTCGAAGCCCGGCACGGGCCCCTCGGCCGGTGGCGCCTCCGGCGCGTCGTCGCCGTCGGCGTCGGCCGCTCCCGCGAAGCCGGCCCCCGGCGGCGCTCCCGGCCAGCCCGCGCCGTCGGGCCCCGAGGGCGCGCCCGGCGTCAGCGTGCACACCCGCCGCGGCTCGGGCGTCAAGCCCTCGCCGAGCCCGAAGCCCGGCGTCGGCGCCGGCCCGCAGCCGAAGGGCCCCCAGCCCACCGGCGGCCAGCAGGGCGGCCAACAGGGGGGCCAGCAGGGCGCCCCGCAGAACGGGCAGCCCTCCGCGTCCGCGCGGCCCGCCACCTCGGCGCCGAAGCCGGCGACGTCGTCCGGCGCGAAGGCCGGGAGCGCGTCGGCGTCGCCGAGCTCGCCCCCCGGCGCGAAGCGCGTCGGCACGGCGCGGTTCTCCTCCAGCGCCTCCGGCGCGGCCCCGAACGGCAACGGCGGCTCGCCGTCGTCGAAGGACAGCGGCCCCGCCAAGGGCACGGACAGCGCGGCACCGAGCGCGCAGCAGGCCGGCGGGCTCTCCGCCCCCACGGTCACGCTGCGCACGGAGAAGTGAGCCTGCTCCCGGGGCGCTTCCGCGCCTCGTCCCGCCGTGACCTGGTCATCGGCGCCATCACGGTCGTCGGCGTCCTCGGGCTCGCGTTCGCGGCGCCCGACGACGTCGGCATCCTGCTGGCGGCGCTGGCCGTCGGGGCCGGGGTGGGCCTGCTGGCCCTGAGCAACCCGCTGCTGGCGCTGCTGCTGGTGTTCGTCTCGAGCTTCCTGCGCACCGCGCAGAAGGAGTTCGTCTCGATGGAGGCCCTGACCCCGGCGTTCTACGCGATGGTGCTCGCCCTCGCGCTCGCCGTGGCCCAGCGCGCCAAGCAGATGCCCCGGCTCGGGGTCATCGAGTGGCTGATGACGGTCTACGTCGTCTGGAACGTCCTCTCGATGTGGCTGCCGCACGAGTACGAGGCGATCGACCCGGTCACCGGCGCGTCCGTGGACGTCTGGCGCTGGATCTTCAGCGGTGTCCTGCTACCGATCGTGGTGTACATCGTCGCCAAGAGCGTCCTCGACGACGAGCGCTCCGTGCGCTATCTGCTGTGGACCACGGTCGCGATGGGCGCCTACTCGGCGTGGGTCAGCATCCTGCAGTTCCACGGGCCGAAGTCGCTGGTCTGGCCGTCGTACATCGTCGACTCGCCGAACTGGAAGGGCCGCGCGAACGGGGTGTTCAACCAGCCCGTCGTCAACGGGATGATCCTGGTCATCGCGTTCGTGGTCTGCCTGTTCCTGGCGTCGCGCCCGGACACCAAGAAGTGGATGCGCTGGGGCCTGTGGGCCCTCGCCGGGATCCTCGCCTACTCGGTCTACCTCACCCACACCCGCGCCGCGCTGCTCGCGCTGGTCGTCGTGGTCGGGCTCGGCATCGTCTTCGCCGCCGGGTGGCGCCGCGCCTTCGTCGTCTCGGGTCTGCTCGGGCTCGCGGCCGTCGGGGCCAACGCGTCGACGTTCTTCTCGAGCGACCGGTCGGCCGGCGGTGTCGGTTCGTCGAACGAGGTCTACGACCGGCTCAACATCATGGCCACGTCGCTGCGCGCGATCGGCGAGCACCCGTTCGTCGGCATCGGCATCGGCCGCTTCCAGGTCTACAACACCTACGAGCACGTCACGTGGTCGCAGGAGATCGACTGGAACCGCGGCCTCGGCATCATCTCGCACGAGAACGAGCTGGGGATCGGCGCCGAGCTCGGCATCCCGGGCCTGCTCATGTGGCTCGCGATCCTCGTGACGGTGTTCTGGGCGCTGTGGCGGGCGATGCACGACCTGCCGCGCGACACGTTCCTCGGCGCCCCGCTGGCCCTGGTCGGCGGGATGGCGATGACGGTCCTCGTGGTCAACGGCATCACCGTCGACCTGCGCGTCCTCGACTTCGCCAGCATGATCCCGTTCCTCTACGCCGGCATGGTCGTGGGTCAGCTCGACCGCTTCAACGCCGACCGGTTCACCGCCCGCCCGGGCGCGGCCGGAGGCGGACTGCCCGGCGGGATGACGCCCGACGAGGTCTCGGCCTGGTACGACGCGCACCCGCGGGACGAGGCCGGCAAGCCCGGCGACACCCGGGGGCGCGGTGGCCTCGTGGGGGCCCCGTGACGCGTCGTCCGCCGCGCACCCTCTGGGTCTCCACCAGCACGACCACCCAGGGCGGCATCGCCACCTGCGTGCGGACGCTGTCGGCCACGGGGCTCTGGGAGCGGTGGGGCGTCCGGCACGTCGCCACGCACCGCGACGGCTCGTCGGCGACCAAGGCGCTGACGTTCGCCCGCGGCCTCGGGCGCTACACGGCCGAGATGATGCTGCGCCGGCCCGACCTGGTGCACATCCACATGTCGTCCGCCGGCAGCTTCGTGCGCAAGGCCGCGCTGGCCTGGCTCGCGTACCTGCTGCGCGTGCCGGTGGTGCTGCACGTGCACTCGGGGCGCTTCCACCTCTTCCACGACCGCGCGCCCGCGCCGCTGCGCCGGGTCATCGCCGCGACGCTGACGCGCGCCGACGTGGTGATCGCGCTCGGCGAGCTGATGCGCAGCCGGCTCGCCGCGATCGCCCCGGGCGCCCGCCTCACCTCGCTGCCCAACCCCGTCCCGATCTCCCCGGTCACCCGGCGGCCCGCGGGCGCGGCGCCGCACGTGGTGTTCCTCGGGCGCATCTGGGACAAGAAGGGCGCGTTCGCGCTGCTCGAGGCCTGGGCCAAGGTCGGCGCGGGCAGCGGCCACCTCACGATGGCCGGCGACGGCGAGCACGAGCGGGCGCGCACGACGGCCCGCGAGCTGGGCGTGGCCGACTCGGTGACCGTGCACGACTGGCTCTCGACCGCACAGGTGGACGAGCTGCTCGCCGACGCCGACGTCCTCGCGCTGCCCTCGGAGAACGAGGGCCAGCCGATGGTCGTGCTCGAGGCCATGTCGCGCGGGCTCGCCGTGCTCGCGACGCGGGTCGGCGGGATCCCCGAGATCGTCTCCGACGGCGTCGAGGGGCTGCTCGTGCCGTCGCACGACGCGGGGGCACTCGCCGACGCGCTCGGCGACCTGCTCGCCGACGAGGGCCGCCGGCGGGCGCTGGGCGAGGCCGGTGCGGCCCGGGCCCGCGCCGAGTTCGCCGCCGACGCCGTGGCGGCGCGCATCGAGGGCATCTATCACGAGGTCCTGTCCGGGCGCGGACAGAGGGCTCGGGGGCCCGTGTCGTCCCCCTCGCTACGCTCAGGTACATGATCGACGGAACGGTCACGCAGTGAGACGGCCCCGACGTCCGGTGCAGACCGAGGGCCCGCTGCGGGTCCTGTTCGTCGTCCCGCACATGGCCGTCGGCGGGGCCGAGCGCCACGTCGCCACGCTGCTCACCGGGTTCGACCCCGAGCGCTTCGCCGGCTCGCTGCTCTGTCTCCAGCAGCAGGGCGGCCCGGGCACCGACCTGGCCACCGTCCGGGACGCCGGCCTGCCCACCGTCGAGCTGCACCGCGGCAAGCGCAACGTGCCCGGCCTGCTCGTCGACCTCGTGCGCCACCTGCGCCGCGAGCGTCCCGACGTCGTGATCCTGCGCGGCTTCAACGCCGAGACCCTGGGCCGCATCGCGGGCGTGCTGGCCGGTGTGCCGCGCCTCGCGGTGTGGGTGCACAACTGCGGCGACGTCGTCCCGCACAGCCGCCTGCGCCGCACCGTCGACGGGGTGCTGGCCAAGGTCACCGACGCCGTCTACGGCGTCGCCCACGCCCAGACGCCCTACATCACCGGCGAGCTCGGCCACGACGCCGACAAGGTCCGCATCGTGCACAACGGCACCCAGCTCGGGTTCACGACGCCGGAGGCCTCGGGCCGCGACACCACGCTCGCGCACGAGCTGGGCATCGCCGACGACGAGCTGGTCATCGGCACCGCGGCGGTCATGCGCCCGGAGAAGGACCAGGCCACGCTGCTGCGGGCCTTCCGGCGGGTGGCCGACGCGCGCACCGACGTGAAGCTCCTGCTCGCCGGCGACGGCCGCGAGCGCCCCCGCCTCGAGGCGCTGGTCGACGAGCTGGGCCTGCGCGAGCGGGTGCTGTTCCTGGGCCACCGCGACGACGTGCCGCGCCTGCTGCGGGTGTTCGACGTCTTCACGCTCAGCAGCAAGACCGTCGAGTGCTTCCCGATGTCGGTGCTCGAGGCGATGAGCGCCTCGCTGCCGGCGGTGTGCACCGCGGTCGGCGGGGTGCCCGAGATGATCGAGGACGGCGTCACCGGCCGCGTCGTGCCCCGCGAGGACCCCGAGGCGCTGGCCGCCGCGTTCCTCGACGTGCTGGGCGACCCGGCCCGCGCCCGCGCCATGGGGCTCGCGGGCCGCCGCCGGGTGCGCGAGGAGTTCACCCTGCGGCGCTCGATCGACCGCGCGCAGGCCGTCATCGAGGAGACCGCCGGGCGCCCCGTGCGGGAGACCGATGCCCTCGCCGCCGGGCGCTGAGGCCGGCCCGCACGGGCCGGTCCGGGTCACCCTCGTCCTCGACGTCGCCGCGGTCGGCGGCGCCGAGACCGTCCTGCGCAACACGTTCGGTCACCTCGACCCCAGCCGGGTCGTCACCGACGTCGTCTGCCTGCGCGAGGCCGGACCGCTGGCCGACGACTTCCGCGCCGTGACCGACGGGGTGACGACGCTGCCCCGCGGGGGTCGTTTGGACCGTGCCGGGCTCGGCCGCATCCCCCGGCTCGCCGCGCACTTCCGGCGCCGCCGCACCGACGTCGTCGTCGTCTCGCACCACCACCGCGCGGCGCTGACGCTCGCGCGGATCGCGGCGGTCCTGGCGGGGGCCCGGTCGGTCGTCGCCGCCCACGACATGGACCTCACCCGCGTCGGGTCCCGCGTCCTGCCGCGGTACGTCGTCGAGACGCTGTTCCTGAGCTCGGGGCTGGCGCTGCTCGCCCCCAGCCAGGGCCGCTACCTGCACGAGGAGGAGGGCGTCGGCGCCTCCTGGCGCAGCCGGGCGCGCGAGTACGTCGTCCCCAACGGGATCCCGGCGCCCGAGCCCGTGCCGCCGGGGCGCCGCGCCGAGGTGCGCGCCGAGCTGGGCGTCGCCGACGACGACGTCGTGGTGCTCATGGTCGCGCGGCTGAGCCGCCAGAAGGCCCACGACGTCATGTTCGACGCGATCGCCCGCGCCGACCGCCCGAACCTCCGGCTGGTCGTCGTCGGGGACGGCAAGCGGCGCGAGGAGCTCGAGGCGCTCGTCGCGGAGCGGGGCCTGGAGAAGGCGGTGACGTTCCTCGGGCTGCGCCGCGACGTCCCGCGCCTGCTCGCGGGCGGCGACGTGTTCGCGCTGTCCTCGGTGCACGAGGGCGTCCCGATCTCGGTGATCGAGGCGATGACCGCGGGGCTGCCGGTGGTGGCCACCGACGTCGGCGCGCTGCGCGACCAGGTCACCGAGGGCGTCGACGGCTTCCTCGTCCCCTCCGGCGACGCCGAGGGGCTCGCCGAGCGCCTCGCGCGGCTCGCCGACGACCCCGCACTGCGCGCCGAGCTCGGGCGTCGCGCGCAGGAGCGTGCCCGCGCCGAGTTCACCGTCGAGAACACCGCCGCGGCGTTCACCGAGATGGTCGAGTCGGTGGCCCGGCGCTAGCGGGGTCTTGGGGCGAACGGCCGGTTTGGAGCGAACGGGCGGTTCGCTGCTTCTAAGCGCGCGAACTCCCCGTTGATCACGCCGCTCGGGGCCCCGACGGGACCACGTTCGTGGCTCCGCCTACCGTTTCCCCATGCCCGGTCTGCGCTCACTCGCCCCGGCCAAGCTCACCTGGTACGCCCGGCGGCTGCAGTCGATGGGCCCGCGCGAGGTCGCGGACCGCGCGCTGACGGTCGGCGCGACGGCCGCCCGCCGGGTCACCGGGGACCGCGAGCCTGACGACGCCACGTTGCTGGGACGCGCCGACCCCGACTGGGCGGCCCTGCTCGGCGACTTCCGGGCCGACACCGGGCGCCCCGTCCTGCTCGACCGGGACACCGCGGCCACCGTCGCCGCCGCGCACCCCGGGGCGGTCAAGGAGCTGCTCGCCGCGGCGGACCGCGTCCTCGAGCACCGGTTCACGTTCTTCGCGCACCCCGAGGCCCACTACCCGGGCCCGATCGACTGGTCGTACGACCCGCTCTCGGGCGTGCACTGGCCCGATCTGCCGTCGCACGCGATCAACCACCGCGCCGGGCACGGCGACCCCAAGTGGATCTGGGAGCTCAACCGGCTCCAGCACCTCCCCTGGCTCGCCCAGGCCTGGCTCCTGACCGGCGACGAGCGCTACGGCACCGAGGCCCTCGACCAGCTCGACGCCTGGATCACCGCCAACCCGCCCGGGCGCGGCATCGCCTGGCGCGGGGCGTTCGAGGTGGGCGTGCGGGCGATCTCGGTGCTCGTCGCCCTCCAGGGCCTCGCCGACCACCCGGCGCTGACCCCCGAGCGCTACGCCCGGGCGGTGCGCATGCTCGCCGCCGGCGCCCGGCGCTGCTGGCGCGACCGCTCGAAGCACAGCTCGGCGAACAACCACCTCGTCGGCGAGCTCGCCGGCCTCGCGACGGTGGCGATCCTGCTGCCGGAGCTCGCCGCATCGGCGCGCTGGGAGCGCGACGCCGTCGCCGCCCTCGCCGTCGAGGCCGACCGCCAGATCCTCCCCGACGGCGTGGGCGCCGAGCAGGCCGTCGGCTACCAGGTCTTCACCGCCGAGCTGCTCGCCGTCGTGGCGCTGCTGCGCCGCCTGCGGCCCGCGCACGTCCCGGCGCCGCCGGACGGGACGCTGCTCGCGGCGCTCGGGCGGTCGGCGGCGCACCTCGCCGACCTCGTCGGCACCGACGACCCCACCCCGCGCACGGGTGACGACGACGAGGGCTTCGCGCTGCGCCTCGACCCGGCCCCGACCCGCGAGGTCCGCCCGCACCTCGCGCTCGCCGCCGCCCTCACCGGCCTCCCGGCCGCCCGCCGCGCGGGCACGACCGACCTCACCTCGGCGTGGATCGCGACCCGCCTGGGCGCGGACTCCCGCGCCGACCTCGCCTGGGAGCCCGGGTCCGCGTACGCCCCCGACGGCGGACTGGTGATCCTGCGCACGGGGCGGCGCCGGGTGACCGTCGACGTCGGCCCGCTCGGATACCTGGCGATCGCGGCCCACGGGCACGCCGACGCGCTGGCCGTCGGGCTCGCCGTCGACGGCCACGACCTCGTCGGCGACCCGGGCACCGGCAGCTACTTCGCCCACCCGCAGTGGCGCACCGCGCACCGCAGCACCCGCGCGCACGCCACCGTCGCCGTCGACGACGCCGACCAGTCGGTGATGGGCGGACCGTTCCTCTGGACCGAGCACGCGACGGTCCGCGTGCACGGTGTCGACCTCCCCGCCGGGCGCGTCGACGCCGAGCACGACGGCTACCGGCGCCTGCCGTCGCCCGTGACCCACCGCCGCGTCGTCGACGCCCCGCCGGACGACGACGTGGTGCTGGTGGTGGATGTGCTCAGCGAGGCCTGTCCCGCCCGCACCACGTGGCCGCTGCACCCGGACCTGACGGTCGACGAGAGGGCCGACGACACCACCGACGGCACCACCGTCGTGGCCCGCCGCGGCGGCGACGCGGTCCTGCGGATCCTCACCGCCGCGACGGCACCGCTGACCGGATGGCGCCTGTACGGGGGCGACGAGGGGGCCGGCGAGCTGGGCTGGTGGTCCGACCGCCTCGAGGCGCGCCGGCCGTGCTGGTTCGTCGGCGCGCAGGTCGCCCCGGTCGCCGGACCCGTGGTCGTCGCCACCCTCCTGGCCGCGGGCGCGGCCGAGCACGTCGACGCCCCGGCGATCGAGACCGGTGCCGACGGCACGGTCCGCGTGCGGTGGCGCGGCACCTCGGGCCCGCGGGAGACGGTCGTCGGTGCCCCCTGACGGGCGCGGGGCACACCGCGGGATCCGGGAGCGTCCTCCCGGCCCCGATACGATGGGGTGCCACGTCCGTGCCGGGCGCGGCGCCGCGGGATCGTCCGGTCCCGGGGTCACGACGGCGATGACAGGTCCATGACGCAGCCTCCGGACAGCGACGGCCACCCCGAGCGGGGTCCCGAGCGCGACCCCGGCTCGCGTGACCACCGCTCGCGGGAGCACGCCGAGCCGGACATCGCCGAGGCGATGCCCGAGGCGACGTCGGACCCGCTCTCCGAGGGTGGCGCCACCCCCGAGGTGAACGAGCCCGACGAGCACAACCCGTCGCTCGACGGCCTCGGGGGCCGGCTGCGCCGGGGCGCCCAGTTCGCCGCGATCGCGCTGGTGTTCACCCAGCTCATCTCGCTGGGGCAGACCGTCGTCGTCGCGCGGCTGCTGACGCCGGCGGAGATCGGCATCTTCACGCTCGGCACCCTGCTCGCGAACTTCGCGGTGACCATCGCGGACGGCGGGATGCGCGCGGCGCTCATCCAGCGCGAGGAGGACGTCGAGAAGGCGACGGAGACGGCCTTCTGGGCGAGCCTGATCACCGGCGTGCTCATGTCCGGCGCCGCGCTCGCCGCGGCCCCGCTGCTGGGGATGTTCTTCTCCAGCGAGATGGTCGGCCTGGTCTGCGCGGCCACCTGCGGCACGCTGCTCATCCACTCGCTGGTCAACGTGCCCGAGGCGCTGCTGCAGCGGCGCTTCAACTTCAAGCGGCGCCTCATCGTCGACCCGCTGACGGCCGGCACGTTCGCGGTGGTCACCGTGGCCCTCGCGTTCGCGGGGTTCGGCGTCTGGGGCATGGTGATCGGCCTCTACGCCTCCCAGCTCGCGACGCTGATCTCGTGCTGGGTGATGTGCAAGTGGCGGCCCGGCAAGACCCGCCCGAGCTACCGGATCTGGCGCGAACTGGCCGGGTTCTCGTTCCCGCTCATCGTCTCGAACCTCACCGACAAGTCCCGCGAGCTCGTCCAGTCGACCCTCATCGGGCGTGGTCTGGGCGAGGGCGGCGCCGGTCAGTACCGCTACGGCCGGCGCATCGGCGTGCTGCCCGGCACGGCGATCATCCAGGTCGCGTCGTACGTGCTGTTCCCCGCGTTCTCGCGCATCGCCTCCGACGCGAAGCGGTTCCACGACGGATTCCTGCGCAGCCTGCGCGCCCTGTGGATCGCGACGATCCCGTTCTCCGCGGTGCTCATCGCGCTCGGCCAGCCGATGATCGTGGTCCTGCTCGGCGAGCAGTGGCGTCCCGCCGGCCTGTTCGTCGCGGCGATGGCGGGCTACGGGCCCGGCGCGGCCATGAGCGCGATCGGGATGGAGTCGATCAAGGGCGCGGGCAAGAGCCGGCGCATCCACATCCTCACGGGGCTCTCGGTCGTCCTCGGCGTCGGCGGCCTCGTCCTCCTGCTCCCGTACGGCCTCCTCGGCGTCGGTACCGCCGTCTCGATCGACGCCGCGGTCGGCGGGTTCGTCAGCCTCGTGCTCGCGCGCGACCTCGCGAACGTGACGTGGCGCGAGCTCCTGAGCCTGCTCATCCCGCCGACGATCGCGGCGGTCGTGGCCGGGGTGGCCGTCGGCTTCCTCGAGCAGACGGTGGTCGACGCCGACCAGCTGCCGATCCTGCTCGGCCTTCTCGCGCTCGCCGGCGAGACGCTCCTGCTGCTCGGGATCTTCCTCGGGGTGCTGCTCCTCATCGCCCCGGCGTCCGTGCGCGAGGTCCTCGCCGCCGTGCGCCGCCGCGGGAAGTCCAAGGACGACGACACCGAGGGCGCCGAGGCCGCCGAGCCCGACGCCGAGGACGCCATCGAGGGCTGGCGCCGCGACCTGCTCGACGCGCCCACCGTCGTCCTGCGCCTGCCGTTCATGGTCGACGACGTCACCGACCACGTCCCCGTCCGGCGCCAGGCCCCGCGCCCCGGACCGCCGCCGCGCCCGCCGGTCCCGGTCGGGGCGCGGCCCCCCGGTGCCGCCGGGAACGGGGTGCCGGGCGCGCCTCCCCACGGCCCGCTCCTCGACGCCCCGACCACCGCCCTGAGCGAGCCGGTGTCCCCGCTCGACGCCCCGACCACGGCCGTCGGGCCCGCCCCGGCCGCGCCGCCGGCGAACGGGAACGGGAACGCCAACGGCGGTCGCTCCCGGCGCCTCGTGTCGGTGGTGACCCGGCGCCAGGGGCGCAAGGACCCGCCGCGCGACGGGTCCTGACCATCGCCTCGTGGTGGGAGCGAGGGACGCCTCACCTGCGTCCGGCGCAGCGAGGGTGACCCTCGCTCCATCCACCCGGCGCACCCACCCGCGGGTTCAGCACCCCGGCGGCGCGCCGCCGGTGCCGTCGGCGAACGGGCCCGCGCACGCCGCCCGGCGCGGGCTGCCCAGCGGACCGCCGCCCGGGGTCGCGGCGGTGCTGTTGTCGACGAGGTCGAGCATCCCGAACAGCTCCTGCATCTCCTCGGAGTCGATGTTCGGCAGCTCCCTCTCGGCGCCGGCCTGGACCGACAGCGAGTTCGTGCTCTGCCCGGAGGTGTCGTCGACGACGTAGGCGCCGTAGGTGCGCATGGCCTCGGCGATCTTGCGGACGTCGGGGTTGCGCAGGCCCGCGATGTCGGTGTCGGGCGGGACGGCCAGCAGCGACCCCATCCGCACGCCGTCGAGCGTCCCGCCGTACTGGTCCTCGAAGTACCCGTCGGCCTTCGTCGCGGGCCAGCGGAACCCGCCGCCGGCGGTGCTGCAGGTCCGCTTGCAGTTCAGGCTGATCTTCACCGCGTGACGGATGGGCGCCGCGCCGGACACCTCGCCGACACGGACGCTGCCGCCGAGGCCCGAGAGCCCGGACCCGCCGTGGCACCCGGGCAGGCCGGTCGAGGTCAGCGACACCTCGGGCCACCCGAACTCGAACGACGGGTCGCCGCCCGCCTCGAGCTTCAGGGGCTGGCCCTGCACCACGGTGCGCCGCGAGCCGTCGTCCACGAGGAACGTCGAGCAGTGGTTCCACGACCCGTCGGCGGTGAGCTCCGGGTCGGTGTGCACCCGCACGTCGCGGCCGTCGGCGTCGAGGGTCTTCACCGGGAAGGCGGGGTCGACGGAGATGTCCTCGATGTCGAGGTAGATGCGGTCGGCCCCACTGTCGAAGGGCACGAAGCGCGCCGACTCCGCCAGGGGCAGGTTCCACGGGGAGTCCCAGGAGAACGGCTGCTGGTAGAGGTCGCGCACGGGTCCGGTCTCCGCGGCGAGCGCCGTCGAGGACGCGGGCGCGAGCAGGGGGCCACCGAGGACCCCGAGCACGGCGACCAGGGCGGTCGTCAGGAGCCGCGCGCCCCTCACGGCGCCGTCACCCGGAGGCCGTCCATCGTCAGCGCGACCGTGCCCTCGGAGTTCGAGCCGCGGTAGATGCCCTGCTTGAGGTAGTTCTCGCCGTCGACCATCGTCGCCCGGTTGGTGCGCTGCACCGTCTGCCTGCCGTTCTCCCAGGCCTCGACGAAGCCGGAGCCGGCGTTCCGGGAGAACTTCACGTGCAGCACGTAGTCGACCCACTGGCCGCGGCGGATCGGGCCGATCGTGCGGCGCGGCGCCGACTTCACGCCGTCACCGCCGATGTCGACCGAGCCCCGGCTGAGGTCGATCGCCAGCGGCGGCGACCCCGACGAGCTGTGCCACTGCAGGATGATGAAGTAGCGGCCCGAGACGTCGGGCATGTTCTCCGGGTACTGCACGGACCACTCGTAGAAGCGCTCGTCGCCCTCGTGCACGAGGGCACCCGCCGCGCTCGACTGGACCTCGCTGCGCTCGCCGCCCCCGAAGTTCGGCACGTCGCCCGGACGCACCGTGAACCGCGCCGCGTGCTGCCCCTGCCGCGCGCCGGGTGCGTCGACGATCGCCATGTTCGCGTTGCCGCGCCCGATCGTGGAGCAGCGCCCGTTGACCAGCTTCGACTGGCAGACCTGCCACTGGCTGAAGTCGCCGGTCTCCCAGTCGCCGGTGAAGAGCGAGCGGCGACCCACCGGCACCGCGCCGCGGGTGCTGTCCATCGCACCGCCGCCGAGGGTGGCGCCGACGTCCACGCCGAGCCCGGCGTCCACGTCGACCTCGGCCGACGGGGTGCTCGAGGCCGGCGGGGTGCTCGAGGCCGATGGCGTGCTCGAGGCCGGCGGCGTGCTCGAGGTCGACGGGGTGCTCGAGGCGGGCGGCGTGCTCGAGGCCGGCGGCGTGCTCGAGGTCGACGGGGTGCTCGAGTCGGTGGGGGGCGTCGGCTCCTCGGCCCAGCCGCTCGCCGCGTCGGTCGCGGAGACCGCGAGGGCGAGCGCGACGGCGGCCACCACCCGGCCGGTCCGGCGCACACCCGTCCGGGCGCCCCGGGCGACCTGTCGCTCACCCCTCCGGCCGTCGTGCCGCGACGTGCTGCTGCCGCCGGTGCCGATCCCTGCCACGCGTACCCCTCCAGACCATCGACCGTCGAACGCCTGCCGCTTAGCGCGACCGGACTAGTCATGGCGTCCGTTCGTCGTATCTAGACGACCACTCGTCGCTGCCGACCACAATTACACGGGCTGATGAGGTCTGAGTGCACGATGGGACTGCTGTGACTCCAGTGAAAGAGGGGTAGAACGTCCCGTTCTCCACGTTCGGGGCCCGGCCGTCACCGGAACGGGGAGCCCGGGGCGAATGCGGAGGCCCCCGGGCGGCCGAACGGGCGACCGGGGGGCGGCGGTAGCGTTCACCGGGTGACCACCAGCTCCGACGGCGGCGCCCGGGACCGCGCTGCGGGCTCGCACCTGCCGGACGGCCCGCCGGCGTTCAGCTTCCTCACGACCGCCTACAAGGCGGCGGACACCCTCGGCCGCACGATCGACGCCGTGCTCGCGCAGACGCGGGGCGACTGGGAGCTCGTCGTCGTCGACAACGGCAACGACGACGCGGTCGCCGCCGTCGTCGAGGCCCACCGCGACGATGCCCGCGTGCACCTCGTCCGGCAGGAGAACAAGGGTGCGGTGGGCGGCGTCCGCGCGGCCGCGGAGCACGCCACGGGCCGCTACCTCGTCGTGCTCAACGCCGACGACGCCGTCACGCCCGACTTCTGCGCGCGCACCGGCGAGGTGCTCGACGCCGACCCGGGGGTCGCGGCGGTCACCTGCGACGCCGTGCAGTTCGTCGACCCCGGCCAGCAGCTGCTGGCGCGCACCTACCTGCAGACGGCGGGCCTCGCGGAGGCGCCCGAGGGCGCGGTGCGCCTCGGGGTGGCCGACATCATCGACGGCCCCTGCCCGTACTACAGCGCGCCGATCCGCCGCGAGGTGTGGGACGCGCTCGGCGGGATGGGGCACGACACCGACGCGCCGGTGGTGCACGACCTCGAGTTCTGGCTGCGCGCGATCCTCGCCGGCCACGACGTGCGGCTCATCGGCGACCGGTTGGGCCTGTTCCGCCTCGAGCGGGGCTCGGAGAGCCGCCCGCTGGACCCGGAGGCCACCGAGGAGTTCGAGCGCCAGCGCGAGCTCGTGCTGCGGCGCGCCGCGGACGCCGCCGCCGACCCCGACGCGCGCGAGGCGCTCGACCGCGTCCTGCGGCGTCTGACCTACCAGCAGGCGATCCGGCGGGCGCGGGTCGCGTTCTCGCAGGGCGACGCCGCGACGGCGCGCCGGCACGTCGGGGAGGCCCACGCGCAGCGGCCGTCCGCCCGCACGGGCGCCCTGGTGATCGCCCTGAGGGTGGCCCCCGGCGCGCTGTCGGCGGTCCACCCGCTCAAGCGCGGGCTGCAGGCGCGCGTCGCCCGCCTGCGGGCGCGCGACTGGCGGGCGCGCTGGGCGCGCCGGCGGACGGTGCGATGAGGATCCTGGTCCTGGCCTCGCGCCGGATCGAGTCGCGGCAGAGCGGCTACGACCTGCGCGTCGCGAACCTCTGCGCCCACCTCCCCGGTGAGGCACACCTCGCCGTGATCCCGCTGGAGGAGGACCGGGAGTCCGGTCCGACCGGGCTCGCGGTGGACCCGCTCTTCGCCTCGGTCGAGGTGCTCTCCGCGTTCCCGCCCGGCCGCGAGCGCCCCCGGCGATACCTCCGCCGGTCCAACGACCACTACATGCAGCTCTCCCGGCCCGGCCGGTTCGCCGCGGCCCGCGACCGGTTGCGCGAGATCGTCGCCGAGCGCGGGATCACGCACGTCGTCGTCTTCGGCGTCGCGCTCGCCGAGCTGGCGGCGACGCTCCAGGGCGTGTCGGTGGTGGTGGACGTGTGCGACAGCGGGGTGCTCACCACCGAGCGCGCCCTCGCCGCGAGCACCCAGCCCTCGACGGGCCTGAAGCGCTGGATGGACAAGCTCGCGCTGCGCCGCAAGAGGGCCACCGAGTCGCGCCTGCCCGACCGCTTCGACGTCGTCGCCACGATCAGCCTCCCGGACACCCGGGCCATCGAGCAGCTGCGGCGCGGGCGCCGGGAGTCGATCGCGACGGTGCCCAACGGCGTCGACGAGGCCTTCCTGACGCCGCTCCCCCGGCCCGGCGACCGCCACGGCGTCGCGTTCTGGGGCAACCTCGGGTTCGCGCCCAACCGCGACGCCCTCTGGTTCTTCGTGCACGAGGTCTGGGCGCCCTACCTGCGCGACGAGGGCGTCGAGCTGTGCATCGTCGGGCCCAATGCCCCGTCGTGGCTCGCGGAGATCGCCGCCCAGGACCCCCTCGTCGTCCTCACCGGCTACGTGGAGGACCTGCGCAGCGCGGTGGCGCCCTACCCGGTGATGATCAACCCGATGCGCACGGGCAGCGGCCTGAAGAACAAGGTGCTCGAGGCGTTCGGCCTCGGGATCGCCGTCGTCTCCACCCCCCTGGGCGTGGAGGCGCTGCCCGAGGTCCGCGACGGGGTGCACCTGCGCACCGCCGAGACGCCCGACGCCTTCGCCGACGCGGTGCGCGAGGTGCTCAAGGACCCCGAGCACGCCCGGGCGCTGCGCGAGGACGCCCACCGGCTGGTGGACGAGCACTACCGCTGGGAGGCCGTCGGACGCCAGTGGGCCGGGCTCTTCGCGGCCACGACGAGCCCGGCCTGACCCTGTCCCGGCTGGCCCTGGTTCACCGCGCGGGCGGCACCACCCGCACGGTCGGGTCGACGATCACCCACCGGCCGCCGCCGCCCTCGACCTCGGGCATCCGGCGGCGCATCTCGGCGAGCATGTCGGTGACGAAGAGGACGACCTCGTCGGGGCGACGCTCGGCGACCGCCTCCGGCGCCACGATCGGCACCCCCACCCCGGGCAGGCGGCGGCCCTGCTTGCCGGGCGAGGCGTCGGCCACCGCCGGGAGCAGGTCCGGCCCGATCCCGGCGCGGTTGAGCAGCGGTACCGCCCGCGACGCCGCCGCGTAGCCCATCACGGCGCGCCCGGCGTCGCGGGAGCCCTCGAGGTGGGTGCGCAGCTCCTCGGCGCTGCGCCGCGCCGCGTCCTCGAGGCCCGCCACCACGGCCGGGTCGGTGACGCCGAGCGCCACCTCGCGCTCGACGAGCGACTGCACCGAGGCGTCGTCACGCGTGCCGTCCGCGCCCCGGCGCCGGGCGGCCAGCAGCACCGTGCCGCCGTACAGATCGAACAGGAACCCGTGGGTGACGTCGAAGCCGAGCTCGTCGAGCATCCGCGCCAGCACCGGCGTCGCGTAGTACGCGAAGTGCCCGTGCCGCAGGGCGTTCCAGCCACCGTCGGCCACGATCGCGGCGAGCGTGTGGAACTGCAGCAGCAGCACACCGCCCGGCGCGGTGGCGGCGGCGCGCTCGAGCAGGCCCGCGCGCTGGTCCGCGGCGTGCATCAGCCCGAAGCAGTCGATGACGACGTCGGCCGGGCCGTCCTGGGCCGTCGCCTCCTTGAGGCCGGTGGCCGCGAGGAGGTCGAGCCAGGAGCCGCCGTGCGGGCTGCCGAACTCGGTGACGGTGCCACCACCCACCGGCAGGAGCCCGGCCGACTCGACGCGCGCGACGGCGTCGCGGGCCTGGGCGACCAGAGCGTCCGGCTCGGCGCCGCGCGGCTCCTCCGGGGTCGTCGGGTCCTCCGCGAGCTGCGCGAGCCCACACGTCGCGCACAGCCACATCCGCAGGGGGTGCACGGCGTCCGGGCCCGGGTCGTCGAGGGCCGGGAAGTGGTCGGAGGCCGGCTGGTCGCCGAGGTCGAGCACGACCGTGCCGTCGGCGCCGGAGCACCAGCGGCAGGTGAGGGTGTCGGGTTCCACGGTGGGATCCTCCCGGAGGTCGTCGGGGGCGGGATGGGAGGGTCGGCGGGTGGAGGTTCGCACGGCAGGCATCGACGGCGTCCGGGTGTTCGTCCCGACGCCCCACCGCGACGACCGGGGGCTGTTCACCCGCACGTTCGACACCGCGATCGCCGCGGAGCACGGCATCGACCTCGGGCCGGCGGCCCAGGACAGCCAGTCGCGCTCCCGCTACGGCACGGTGCGCGGCATGCACGGGCGACGGGGCGCCGGCGAGGCCAAGCTGGTGCGCGCGGCGCACGGGGCGGTGCTCGACGTCCTCGTCGACGCCCGACCCGGGTCGTCGACGTTCGGGCGGGTGGAGACGTTCCGCCTCGACGACGAGGACTTCTGGCACCTCTACGTGCCCCCCGGTCTCCTGCACGGCTTCCAGGCGCTCACCGAGGTCGCGGACGTCTGCTACCGCATCGACCGCCCGCACGCCCCCGGCGAGGACCTGGCCGTCGCGCACGACGACCCCGATCTGGCGATCGCCTGGCCGGAGCCCGTCACCGCGATCTCGGAGCGCGACCGCACCGCGGGCTCCTGGGCCGACCTGCGCGCCCTCCTTCGTGCGTGATCTTCTGAGCCATAGCTCAGAAGATCACGCACGTGGGGTCAGGAGGGGCGCAGGGACCCGTCGAGGGTGCCGGCGGCCTGGCGGTCCTTCAGGACCGCGAGGCGGGTGAAGCGCCGGTCGAAGGCCTCCTGCGTGAGCCCGCGGGCGCGGTACTCGCGGATGAGCTCCTCGGCGCCGCCGGCCACCGACCACTCGGCGCGGAAGTCCGGCAGGAACTTGCCGATCTTCGCGAAGTCGACCCGGTAGGAGCGCGGGTCGCCGCCGGTCTCGCCGGTGATCACCAGCTCGGCCTCGGGCACCGCGACCTTCACGGCGTCGGCGATGTCGCGGACCTGCACGTTGTTCTCGGTCGAGCCCACGTTGAACGCCTGCGCGCGCACGACGTCGGCCGGCGCGGCGAGCGCCGCGACCACGGCGCCGCCGATGTCGCGGGCGTGCGCCAGCGGCCGCCAGGGCGTGCCGTCGCTCATCACGAGGATGCGGTTCGACAGCAGGGCGTGGCCGACGAGGTTGTTGAGCACGATGTCGGCGCGCAGCCGCGGGGAGAAGCCGAACGCCGTCGCGTTGCGCATCGACACCGGCACGAAGTCGTCGTCGGCCATGTCGACGAGGTCGGCCTCGACGCGCACCTTCGACTCGGCGTAGGGCGTCACCGGCCTCATCGGCGCCTCCTCGTCGAGGACGTCCTCGGTGCCCGACGCCCCGTAGACCGAGCACGTGGAGGCGTAGACGAAGCGCGAGACACCGGCGTCCTTCGCCAGGCGGGCGAGGCGCGTCGAGGCGTGGTGGTTGATGTCGTACGTGTGCTCGGGCGCGAGCGCCCCCAGCGGGTCGTTCGACAGCGCGGCGAGGTGCACGACGGCGTCGAACCCGCGCAGCTGCTCGGCGGTGACGTCACGCAGGTCGACGGCCAGCGCGGGCGGCTCGGGGGCCGGGAGCTCGCCGAGGACGCAGTCGGCGTAGAGGCCGGAGTCGAGCCCGGTGACCTCGTGCCCCGCCTCGGTGAGCATCGGGGCCATCAGCGTCCCGAGGTAGCCCTGGTGACCGGTGAGCAGCACGCGCATGGCGGGCGTCCTTCCTTCGTGCACTGGTCGTGGCTGAGTGCGTCAGCGTGACGGTACGGGGGGCCCGAGCAGCGCCCGCGTCAGGTGGAAGCCCTCCGCGTAGCGCACCCCGGCCTGCACCCCGCGGATGCGGGCGAGGCCCGAGAAGGCCTCGTCGTCGAACCAGGCGCGGGAGACCTGGGACGGGTAGTGCTCGTGGAGCAGGCGGCTCTTCTCCGCGACGACCTCGGGCTCCAGGGGCAGGAGCAGGGGCGGCTGGGCGAGGTCGGGCTCGGCTTTGAGGATCTCGTAGCCCAGCGCCAGGTGGTCGCGGAACACCGTCGGGACGAGACGGGCGAGGCCGCGGTGGTCCTGGTGGTCGTCGCCCCGGTGCCCGGCGAGCACGAGGTCGGGCTCGCAGGTCCGGCGGAACTCCTCGAGCGCCTCCTTGGCCCACTGCCAGTGGTGGGGCAGGCGGCCGTCGGGCATGTCCCGCACGGTCACCGCGAGGTCCGCGCCGGGGCAGAAGGCCTCCAGCGCGGCGCGCTCCTCGTCCTCCCGCGGCGTCCCGCCGCCCGAGAGCACCAGCGCCCGCACGCGCAGGCCGGGGCGGGCCCGGCAGAGCGTCAGGATCGTCCCGCCCGCGCCGAGCGGGATGTCGTCGCAGTGCGCGGCGAGCAGGACCAGCTCGTCGAGGGCCTCGGGGATCAGCGTGCGCATGCCTCAGCGGCCGAGGGCCTCGTCGACGAGGCCCTCCAGCGGCGTGCGCTCGGGCTCGCGCTCCCACACCATCCAGGGGCGCGTGCCGGCCCGGTAGGCGGCCTCGAGGGCGTTGCGCTCCTTGAGGGTGTCCGCGGGCTGCCAGAAGCCGTCGTAGGTGTAGGACAGCAGGCGGCCCTCCTTCGCCAGGCTCGTGCACGCGTCGCCGACGAGGTCCCCGTTCTCGGGGATGTAGTCGATCGCCTCGGGCCGCAGGGCGAAGTAGCCCCCGTTCTCCCGGATCCGCATGTCGGTGACCGGGTAGATCGAGTTCACCCGGTCGCTCGGGTCGACGTCCACGATGTGGAAGACGGCCTGCGGGGGCACGGCGAGCAGCGAGGCCGCGGCGTCCGAGCCCCGGAACGTCTCGATCATGTCGTCGATCGGGGCGTCGGTGAGCACGTCCGCGTAGTTGGCGAGGAAGATCTCCTCGTCCTCGACGAGGTGGCGCACCCGGCGCAGACGCTCGCCGATCGGCGACTCCAGCCCGGTGTGGACGAAGTGGATCGTCCAGTCGGCGATGTCGGAGCCCTGCAGCTCGACCTCGCCCTTGCGGAGCACGAAGTCGTTCGACTCGGTCTCGCGGTAGTCGAGGAAGTAGTCCTTGACGTGGTGGGCCCCGTACCCCAGGCACAGGATGAACTCCTTGTGCCCGAAGTGCGCGTAGTAGCGCATCACGTGCCAGATGAGCGGGCGCGGCCCGACCATCTGCATGGGCTTGGGTGCGTCGGAGTCCCCGTTGCGCATCCGCATGCCGTAGCCACCGCAGAAGAGAACGACCTTCACGGTCGCAGCACCTTGCCAGACCCGGGTTCGACCACCTGCAGCGAGGGGATCGGGAAGACGAGCGATCCGCCCCAGTCGGCCACGTGCGCGAGCTGCGCGGTGATCTCCTCCCGCAGGTTCCACGGGAGGACCAGGACGAAGTCGGGCCGGTCGGCGTCGATGCGCTCGGGCTCGTGGATCGGGATCCGCGTGCCCGGGGTGTAGCGCCCGTGCTTGTAGGGGTTCCGGTCGACCGTGTACGCCAGCAGGTCGGGGCGGATCCCGCAGTAGTTCAGCAGGGTGTTGCCCTTGCCCGGCGCGCCGTAGCCCACGACGGTCTTCCCGGCGTCGGCGGCGTCGACCAGGAAGCGCATGAGGTCGTTGCGGATCCGCGAGACCTCGCGGGCGAACCCGGCGTGGCCCTCGACGGTGTCCAGGCCGGCCGCGGTCTCCTCGGCGAGCACGTCGGCGACGGCCTGCGACGGCCCCTGACCGACCTCGGTGGGCCGCGCCCAGCACCGGATCGACCCGCCGTGGGTGGGCACGAGCTCGACGTCGACGAGCTCCAGGCCGCCCGAGCGCAGCGCCTTCTGCGCCGTGCCGAGCGTGTAGTACTGGAAGTGCTCGTGGTAGATCGTGTCGAACTGGCGGTACCGCATCAGCGTGAGCAGGTGCTGCACCTCGATCGACACCCAGCCGTCGTCGGCCACCATGGCCCGCAGGCCCTGGGTGAAGCCCACCAGGTCGGGGATGTGCGCGTAGACGTTGTTGGCGACGACGAGCGCCGCCGGCCCGTTCTCCGCGCGGACCGCCGCGCCGGTCTCCGGGGACAGGAACGCCGTCAGCGTCGGCACGCCCTTGTCGCGGGCGGCCTGCCCGACGTTGGCGCTCGGCTCGACACCCAGCGCGCGCATGCCGTCGGCGACCACGTGCTGGAGCAGGTAGCCGTCGTTGCTCGCGGCCTCGACCACGAGCGAGTCGGGACCGAGCCCGGCGCGCTCCGTGGCGGCGGTGACGAAGCGGCGGGCATGGTCCACCCACGACGTCGAGAACGACGAGAAGTACGCGTACTCCGTGAACGTCTCGTCGGGGTCGATCAGCGGGGGCAGCTGCACGAGCAGGCACGACGCGCAGACACGGGGGTGCAGGGGGAACGTCTGCTCCGGCGCCTCGAGGGCGTCCGCCGTGAGGAAGAGCTCGCACGGCGGGGTGGCGCCGAGGTCGACGAAGCTCGTCAGGTCGGGTGAGCCGCAGAGCCGGCAGGTGATCTTGGTGTCCACTCGGTCCATCTCAGTAGGCGCCGTCGCCGCGGAACACCGCGGAGACCGTCTTCCACATGATCACCAGGTCCATCGCGGGCGACCAGTTCTCCACGTACCGCAGGTCCAGGCGGACCGACTCCTCCCACGAGAGGTCGGAACGGCCGCTGACCTGCCACAGCCCGGTCATGCCGGGGCGGACGAGGAACTTGCGCTTGGCGGCGTCGGTGTAGACCTCGATCTCGCCGGGGAGCGGCGGGCGGGGCCCGACCAGCGACATCGAGCCGCCGATGACGTTGAACAGCTGGGGCAGCTCGTCGAGCGAGTAGCGCCGCAGGAGCTGGCCGATCCGGGTGACGCGCGGGTCCTTGCGCAGCTTGAACAGCGGCCCGGACCCGTCGTTGGTGCCGGCGACGAGGTCCTCGCGGAGCTTGTCGGCGTCCGGGACCATCGACCGGAACTTGATCATCTGGAAGGTCTTGCCGCGCTGCCCGACGCGGGTCTGCCGGTAGAACACCGGCCCGCCGTCGAGCTTCACGACGAACGCGATGACCGCGAACACCGGCGCCAGCAGCAGGAGGATCGCCGCGGTGGTGACGCGGTCGAACATCAGCTTGAACACCCGCGGCACGCCCGAGAGGCGCGGCTCGGTGAGGCGCAGCAGCGGCAGGCCGTCGACGGGCGCGACGTGCAGGCGCGGCCCGGCGACCTCCATGAGGCCCGGGTCGACGACGAGCTCGGAGCCGGTGCCCTCGAGGTCCCACGCCAGACGGTGGAGGCGCTTGGGGCTCCAGCCCGGCGTCGGGGCGACGGCGACGACGCCGTAGCGCCCGCTGCCCACGCTGGTGGAGAGGTCGTCGAGGTCCCCGATGACCGGGACGCCGGCCACGTGGCCCTGTCCCTCCTCGCCGAGACCGGTCGGCGTGCAGGCCGCGATGACAACCCAGCCCATGTGCGGCACGCGCCGGGTGCGCTCCACGAGGTCGCGCACCGACTGCTCGGTGCCGACGGCGAGGACGGGGAGCATCCCGCGGCCACGCTTGCGCGCCTGGTGCAGCCAGCGCCGCAGCATGTAGCGCCCGGCCATCGCCAGCAGGCCGGCGACGGGCAGGACGCCGAACACCCAGGGCCGCACGCCGAGGCGCTCGATCGCGAGGCCGCCGAGGCCCAGCACGATCGCCGCGGAGACGAACGCGCGGATCAGACGGCTCCACTCCTCCGCGCCCTGGCCGAGCGTGCGCGGGTCCCAGGCCCGGCAGGCGACGATCGCCAGGGTGACGAGCACGCCCGCCGCCCCGCCGAGCACCCACGGGTCGGAGCTCTGCGGGCCGACGCCCTCACCGAAGCCGACGAACGCGCCGAGCACGACGCAGATCGCGAGGGTGGCGAGGTCGGAGACGGCCACGGCGAGCGCGAACTTCAGCTGCCAGCTCGTGGCCACCGCGACGCTGCCGGGCTGCTCCGGGCCCTCGTCCTCCCAGATGCGCACGAAGCCCGGCGCCGTCGGCGCGGGCTCGACGAAGACGCCGCGCTCGATCCCGGTGTCGATGCCCGCGGACATCGGGGTGTCGATCCTGGGGTCGATCCTGCCGCCGATCCCGCGCGTGATCCCGGTCTCGACCGGGGTCCCGGTCGAGGCGTCGAGGGGCACGCCGGCCGGGCCGTCCGTCTTGGACGACCCCGCCTGCTCCTCGATCCGTGCTTGTCCGTGCTTCACGTCGCCCCCGTCGGTCGTACGCGTGGGCGTACCCACTCGTAGCACCTCGTCGGCCATGGACACCTTTCCGCTCGACGTATGACGCCCAGGGCCGCGGTGAGGTTGCGTGGCCGTTCACCCGAATTTCCGTCGAGCCGCCGGCACCTCACCGTGGTGCCGTCCGGATCAACGAATCGCCACCGGCACGGTCACGCCGATGACACCCAGGATTGGACCGGGCGGGGCACGGCCACGGTCGAGAACCCCGACCCGGGTACGCGCCGCCACCGTGCCGGGCATCGTGCCGCACGCCCGGAGCAGCCCCGGCGGCGCGGGTGCCCCGAACGCGCTCCCGACGGTCACGGTGACCATCTGTCGACGACACCACCGTGTACCCGGACGAACAGGACGAACCGGGTGCGACCGTCCGTCGTTGGTACCGCCGTAAGGGGCACGGCCTTGCTCGGTATGGTGCCGCCGGACGAACCACCTCGCCGGTTTCGTCCGGATTCGGCCCGGGGTCGCCGTCGATCACCGGTGATCGACCCAGTGATCGACCGGGTGATCGACCCAGCGATCGACCCCCTGATCGGCCTCCTGGCCGACGCAGCCCCGACCGCGCCAGACGAGGAGCGCCCCGATGCCCCACGACGCCGTCGCCCGACGGGCGACCCGGCCCGGTCGCATCGGCCGTCGCACCGGCCGTGCCACCCGCTCCGCCGTCGCGGTCACCGCCCTGCTCGCCGCCCTGCTCGCCGCCCTGCTGGGCGCCGGGGCCCCGGTGGCCACCGCCGCGCCCGACGCCCCCGGCGCCGACCGGGCGACCTGGGAGCTCCCGGCCGCCGGCGACGTGCTCGCCGCGTTCGACCGCAACGGCTACAACGAGCAGGACGGCGCGCCCCGACAGATCGCCTCGCCGACGGCACCGGGCCGCCAGGCCCTGGAGTTCCGGCTCGACGGCGGCGACCAGCGCAGCGAGGTCCAGCCCCGCGTGCCCGACCAGGTCGAGGGCGACGTGTGGTTCTACACGTACCGCGGCGGACTGGCGCGGGACTTCCCGACCGACACCGAGGCCTGGCAGGTCGTCCTGCAGTGGCACCACACCGGCGACTCGGGCTCGCCGCCCCTCGCCCTCGAGATCAAGCAGGGCCGGCTGCTGCTGGCCACGGAGGGCGAGAACCTCCAGGACCTCGGGCCCGTGCGGGGCGGCGACCGCCTCGACGTCACGATGCGTGTCGCGTTCTCGCAGGACCCGCAGCGCAGCGCCGTCGACATCTGGCGCGACGGCCGTCCCGTCCTCGAGGGCCACCGCCCGCCGGCCGGCACGATGCTCGACGGCTCCAACTACCTGAAGGTCGGTCTCTACCGGGCCACCGCGATCGACGAGGGCGGGCGGCTGTGGGTCGACGACCTGCGGGTCGGGCGCACGATGGCCTCCGTCTCCCCCACAGCCCGCACCGGCTCGGCCACGGCCGGCGAGGACGAGGACGAGGACGAGGACGCCGACCCTGCCGTCGCGGCCTCCCCGTCGGGCGCCGCCGCCGGCCGTGACGGCGACGCCGTGACCTGGGTGGCCGGCGTGCTGCTCGTCGCGGTCGTGCTCCTGCTGGTGGCCACCCGCCGCGACGCCCGCACCCGGCGCTGAGCGCCGGGCCGACCCGCACCCGACGAGGGATTCCGGCAGGGCGACTCGGTCACCGCGCGCGCCGGCCGCCGGGTCCTGCGTGTCACCATGGTCACCGTCGCAGGCGACGATCCGCCGTGGTGTAAGGGCAACACCTCGGATTTTGGTTCCGATGATCCAGGTTCGAATCCTGGCGGCGGAGCAGCGGCTCACGGGGGTCCTCTCGTCCGGTCGGCCGATCGGCATGCGTCGAGCAGAAACGATGCCGTCGCGTCCGGGTCAACCTCGATGGTGAGAGCACCGCCGGACGCGCTGCGTGTCCGGCTTCGCTACGCTGAGCTGGTGCCCCGCTCCCCACGTCGGTACGTCGGACCGGCGACCGCGCTCGTGGGTGGCGTGTCCCCGGGCCGGTGCCGTCCTCCGACACCCGGCACCGGAGAAGTGACCCCTCCGACCACATGAGCGGCCCCGAGCAGCCCGGCACGGCGGACAAGACCGCCGAGGCGACGGCACAGCCGTCGGTCGACAAGCTCTCGAAGACCCTCCAGCGCGGGGCGAAGATCTCCGCGATCGTCCTGGTCGTCACGCAGTCGATCTCGCTGATCCAGACGCTGGCGGTCGCCCGCCTGCTCAGCCCGGCCGAGGTCGGCGCCTTCACCGCCGGGTCGATCCTCGTCAACTTCCTCGTGACGTTCTCCGAGGGCGGCCTGCGGGCCGCGCTCATCCAGCGCGAGAAGGACCTCGAGGACGCGGCGGACACCGTGTTCTGGGTGACGCTGGTCAACGGCATCGTGATGTCCGGCATCGCGTTCGCCCTCTCCCCGCTGATCGGGGCCTTCTTCGGCGGGGACGTGGCCGGCGCGGTCTGCGCCGCCACCGCGGCGGTCCTGGCCATCCACGCGCTGACCAACGTGCCCGACGGCCTGATGCAGCGGCGCTTCAACTTCAAGCGCCGGATGATCGTCAACCCGTCGACGGCGGTGACGTTCGCGGCCACCGCGATCGCGCTCTCCGCGCTCGACTTCGGCGTGTGGGGCCTCGTCATCGCCCTGTACGCCTCGCAGGTCGTGACCCTGGTGCTCACCTGGTGGCTCGCGGGCTGGTGGCCGGGCCGTGGGCACTTCAGCTTCACGATCTGGCGGGAGATGGCGCGGTTCGCCCTCCCCCTCATCGCCAGCGAGTTCGCCCAGAAGGGCCGCGAGTTCGCCGAGGCGGGCCTCACCGGCCGCGTCCTCGGCGAGGCCTCGCTGGGCATGTACCGCTACGGGCGGCGCATCGCGGCCCTGCCCGGCACGGCGATCATCCAGATCGCCTCCTACGTGCTCTTCCCGGCGTTCTCGCGCATCGCCAAGGACGCGGGACGGCTCCGCCGGGGCTTCCTGCGGGCGATGACCGCGCTGTGGGTCACGTCGTTGCCCGCCGGGGCGCTGCTCGTCGCGATCGGCGAACCCCTGGTGGTCATCGCGCTGGGCGAGCAGTGGCGCGGCGCGGGCCTCGTGCTCATGGGCATGGCCGGCTACGGCCCCGGGATGGCGCTGGGCTCGATCGGCAAGGAGTCCATCAAGGGCACCGGCCGCAGCCGCCTGCTCAACTGGGTCACCGGCACCAGCCTCGTCGTCAGCATCACCGCCCTGGTGATCCTGCTGCCGACCCTCGGACTGCTCGGCGTGGGCATGGCCGCCTCGGCCGAGGCGCTCTGCGCCGGCACGCTGGCAGTCGTCATCGGCATGCGGGTCGCCGGCGTCCGCGTCCGGGACGCCCTCAAGGTCCTGCTCCCGGTGCTGGTCGCCGGGGTCGCCGCGATGGGCGCGACCTTCGTCCTCGAGAACGGCTTCTTCCACTCCGACGGGCGCCCGATCGTCGTCGGGCTCGGCCTGCTGCTGGTCGACGTCCTCGTCTTCCTGGGCCTCTACCTGGGCCTGCTGCGCATCCTCTCCCCCTCGGTGAGCCGGGAGCTCGCCTCCGGGGTGCGGTCGGCGCTGCGCCGCCCCAAGAAGGGGCCGACGGGGTCCGACGCCGCCGTCCCCGAGCCGGAGCCCGAGGTCGTGCCGACCGCGGCGGTCCCGACCGCCGCCGGGGCGCCGACCGAGGCGATCGCGTCCCGTGAGGCCACTCCCGAGTGGAACGCGCTCGACGCCCCCACCGTGCTCATCGCCTCCGGCGAGGGTGTCGAGACCGCGCCGCCCTGGGCCGTCGCGGTCACCGAGCGCCTCTACCTGGCCCCCGTGACGCCGCCGGCCGACGGCCACACGAACGGCCACACGAACGGCCACACCGCCAACGGCCACGGGCCCTCGGAGGACCACACCAACGGCCACTCCAACGGGCACACCAACGGGCACACCAACGGGCACACCAACGGGCACACCAACGGGCGGGGCCCGGGCCGGGCGCGACCGGGACACCCCGCCCACGCACGGCGTGACGGGCGCCACGACCGCGACGCGGAGCCGCTGCAGATCGTGCGTCGCTCACGTCACGACGGCTCCTGAGCGCGGTCGAGCCGACCGGGCCTTCACCCTGTCCGGGTACTGTCGAGCAGGCCGGGAGGTGCGGTGCCCAGCGGGACGGGGCGCCCCTCACGACTCATCCGACAGGCGATCCGGGAGCGGTGTGACGGTCAACAGCAACGGTGGACGGACCCGGGCGCGACGAGTCGTCGCCGCCCTCACCACCGCGATCGTCGCCGTGCTCGTCGTGCTGGTCGCGCCGCCCGCCCTCGCCGACGAGCAGAGCCCCCCCGGGGGCAACCCGTTGATCTGGCGGGCCGACACCGGCGGCGACATGCTCGACTCGTTCAACCGCAACGACTACAACGAGCAGGACGGCGCCCCGCAGGAGGTCTCCTCCCCGACCGGGCACGGCAGCGCCCTGCAGTTCACCCTCGACGGCGGCGACCAGCGCAGCGAGCTCCTGCCGCGCGTCCCCGACGGCCGCGAGGGCGACGTCTACTACTACGGGTACCGCGGCCAGCTGGCCGACGACTTCCCCGTGGACGCCGACCGCTTCCAGATCTTCATGCAGTGGCACCACTACGGCGACGAGGGCTCGCCCCCGGTGGCCATCGCCATCCAGAGCGGCCAGCTCATGATCACCGGCGGCGACGACAACCGGAACGAGCGCTACGAGCAGCCGATCACCCGCATCCAGCCCGGCGACCCGATCGACATCATCGTGCGGATCGTGTTCTCCCGGGACCCGGGCACGGGCACGGTCGACGTGTGGTCCCAGGGCCGCCGCACCGTGACGGCGTTCCACCCGCCGGACGGCACGCTCTACGACGACGGCGACTACATGAAGGTCGGGCTCTACCGCTCCGAGGACCTCACCGACCGCGCCCAGCTGACCATGGACGACGTGGCCGTCGGTCGCACCCGCGCGGCCGTCGACGCCGCGATGGTCGACCAGGGCGCCTCGTCCAGCGAGGGCAGCCCCGACGCCTCGCCCGAGGAGTCCACAGGGTCCGAATCGGGCCTGCGGACGGGCCTCGCCGCCGGCACGCTCGCGCTCATCGCGATCGTCGTCGCGGCGGTCGTCGTGGTGCGGCGCCGCCAGAAGATCTGAGGACCGGGCGGGTCCTGCAGGGCGGGCGTCAGGCCGCGGCGGCGGCGCGGTCGCGCCGGTGCAGCATCCAGCCCAGCGGGGCCGTCGCGGCGTGCAGCAGACGAGCCTGGGGGCTGGTCAGGTCGCGCCCCTGGTCGCGGAACGAGCGGCCCTGGTCCCACGAGAAGCGTGAGTAGTTCGCCGCGGCGCGCACGAACCAGCGCGGGTCGTGGCGGAACCAGTCCAGCTCCTCGTTGAGGGTGACGCGCCAGCGCAGCGCGAACGCCGGCGCGCGCCACACCGCGGACGAGCGGCTCTGCTGCGTGATCGAGTCGTTGCCGTCGACGTGGTAGGTGCGCAGCACCTCGTTGACGAACCGCGTCCGGTAGGAGCGCGAGATGCGGTTCCACACGATCGCGTCGGGCACGTTCGGCTGGCCGTCGACCTCGGGGAACGGGAACTCCCGGCGCACGGCCGTGGTCTGGAAGCCCCACTTCTCGCCGGTCACGTGGTACCGGTAGCGGATCTCCAGCGCGTCGGAGTCGGTCGGGTCGTGCGGGAAGCGCGAGCCGACGATCTCGCCGTGCTGGTCGTCGCAGAGCGCGGTGACCGCCGAGAACGAGGCGCGCTGCGACTCCGGGATGCCGGCCCAGTGCGCGGCGAAGCGCTCGAGCGCCTCGGGCCGGCACTCGTCGTCGGAGTCCAGCGGCAGGAACAGCTCCCCGTGCGCCTCGCGGGCGCCCAGGTTCGCGGCCTTGTGCTTGCCGCCGTGGTCCTGGACCAGGTAGCGGATCGGGAAGTCCGCCTCGGCGGCCCACCCCGCCACGAGCTCGGCGGTGCCGTCGGTGGAGCCGTCGTCGACGATGAGCCACTCGAAGTCACGCAGGGTCTGCGCCTGCAGGCTCGCGTAGACCCGCGGCAGCGTGTGCGCGCGGTTGTAGGAGGCGGTGAACACCGTGAACTGCGGTCCGGGGAGCGGGGCCACGACACGAGGTTAGCGGGCAGAACGGACGCCCCCCGCCCGGGTCCGGACCCCCGGGGCCGGGTCGCTCGGACGTGGCGCGCCACCCGCTCTACCCTTTTGGCCCATGCGCCCGGATCGGACCGCCTCGAGGTTCACCCGCACGCCCGCCTATGTACTCGGCGGGTACGAAGCAGGGCTGGCTGTCGTCGGCTCACTCGGCCGAGCGGGTGTCCCCGTCGTCTCGGTCGTCACCACGCCCCGGGAGACGACGCGGCACTCGCGGCGGATCGCCGCCGGCGTGACCGTGCCCGACCCCGCCGACCGCACGCTCGAGTACGTCGAGGCGCTGCTGCGCCTGGCCGACGAGTACGGGCCCGGCCTGATCGTGCCGACCACCGACGAGAGCCTCGAGGCGGTCGCCGCCCACCACGACGCGCTCTCCGCGCGGCACACGGTGGCCTGCGCGACCGACCGCGTCGCCCAGGGCTTCCTCGACAAGCGCATCACCTCCGAGATCGCCGACCGCGCCGGTGTCGAGGCGCCGCGCACCGCGTCGCCGACCTCGCCCGAGGAGCTCGAGGCGCTGGTCGGCCGGCTGCGCTTCCCGTGCCTCGTCAAGCCGGCCGAGAGCTACCGCTACAACCGCGCCTTCGGCGTGAAGATGAAGCGGGTGCACACCCCCGACGAGCTGCGCGCCGCCTGGGGCGAGGCGCACGCGCTCGCCATCGGCACGATGGTCCAGGAGCTCATCCCGGGCCCGGAGACCGGCGGGGTCAACTACAACGTCTACGTCGTCGACGGCGAGCCGCGCGTCGAGATGACGTCGCGCAAGCTGCGCCTCTCGCCGTCCGACTTCGGCTACCCCTGCGCCGTCGTCAGCGGCCGCGTGCCCGAGGTGGTCGAGCCGGGCCGCGCGATCGTCGCCGCGATGGGCATCGAGGGCTTCGCCAACGTCGAGTTCAAGCAGGACGAGCGCAACGGCCGCCACTACCTCATGGAGGTCAACGGCCGGCCGAACATGTCGGGTCGCCTGGCCGTCCGCGCGGGCGTCGACTTCCCGCTGCTGACCTACCGCCACCTCGTCGACGGCGTGCTGCCGACGCAGACCCCGTGGCGCGAGGGCGTGCACTGGGTCAACGAGTTCAAGGACCCCCGCGTCCTCGCCACGCGCTGGCGCGAGGGCCGGCTCGCCCCGCTCGGCGGCCTGCGGCCCTACGTGTCCTCGCGGGTGCTCGCCACGTTCGACGCGTCCGACCCGCGCCCGTTCCTGGCCCGCCTGGGCTCCGGGATCACGCCGGACAAGACGCCCGCGACGCCGGACCGCGCCGCCCACTAAATCTCGCCGGGCAGGGGAGAACGCCCGCCCGGCCGGGTATCCGCACGGCCATGTCGAGCCGTGACACGGCCCCGGAGGGGCCCCACACCGTGGACGGCGTCACCGTGACGCCCCCGAGCCTCGTCCGGCGGGCCGTCACGGCCTCGGGGATCGGCAACGTCACCGAGTGGTACGACTTCGGCGTCTACGCCTACCTGGAGACGACGATCCAGGTGGTGTTCCTGCCGCCGGGCACCGCGGGCGGTCCCGTCATCACCGCCGCCCTGTTCGCGGCGTCGTTCCTCGCGCGGCCCTTCGGCGGGCTGTTCTTCGGGCCGCTGGCCGACCGCATCGGCCGGACGAAGACCCTCGCCACGACCATGCTCCTGATGGCCGTCGCCACCTTCGGGATCGGCGTCCTGCCCACCTACGCCTCCATCGGTCTCGCGGCGCCGCTCCTGCTGCTGCTGTGCCGGCTGCTGCAGGGCTTCTCCACCGGCGGGGAGTACGCGGGGGCGATGACGTTCGTCGCCGAGTACGCGCCCGACCGGCGCCGCGGCTTCCTGGCGAGCTTCCTGGAGTTCGGCACGATCACCGGCTACCTGCTCGGTGCCGGTGTCGTCACCGTGCTCCAGGCCGTCCTCGGCGAGAACTCCCCCGAGCTCCTGAGCTGGGGCTGGCGCATCCCGTTCCTCATCGCCCTGCCGATGGGCATGATCGGGCTCTACCTGCGCTACCGCCTCGAGGAGACCCCGGCGTTCTCCCAGCTCTCGGAGTCCTCCGAGGAGCAGGGCCAGCAGTCGTTCCGCGAGTTCTTCCGCGCCGCGGCCCGCTACGGGTGGAAGCCGGTCCTCGTGTGCGGCGGCCTGGTGATCGTCTTCAACGTCACCAACTACACGCTCACCACGGTCGTGCCCACCTACCTCACCGAGACCCTCGGCGAGTACGGGGCGCCGACGCTCACGACGACGACGTCGCACATCCTGCAGATCATCCTGTTCCTCGTGCTCCTCGCGATCGTGCCCGTGCTCGGCAAGCTCGCCGACCGCGTGGGCCGCAAGCCGATCATCCTCACCGGCTGCATCATGCTCGTGGTGCTCGCCGTCCCGGCCTTCCTGCTGATGCGCACCGGGTCCATCCCCGGTGTGCTCGCGGGCCTGCTCCTGCTCGGCCTGACGATGGTGTGCTTCAACGCCACCATGCCCTCCACGCTGCCGTCCCTGTTCAGCACCGGCGTGCGCTACGGGTCGCTCGCGATCACCTTCAACATCGCGGTCTCGGTCTTCGGCGGGACGACGTCGGTCATCGTCGAGGGGCTCATCGCCCTCACCGGGGTGCTCGTGATGCCGGCGGTGTACCTGATGCTCGCGGCCGTCGTCGGCCTCGTCGCCGTGCGCTACCTGCGGGAACCGGGGACTCAGCCGCTGCCGGGCTCGAACCCGGCGGCCACCTCGGACGAGGAGGCCCGCGAGCTCGCGGCCGCACGCGGCTGAGGGTCGAGCGGGGGCAGGACGTCGGTCGGGCGCTCGCGGGGGTCGAACGCGCGCGGGTCGGGGCCGGGGTCGGTGACGACGTCGGCCCAGGCGTCGACGGCGAGGGCCACCACCAGCACGACGGCCACGGCCACGCCGAGGGCGCCGAACGTGTCGGTCGGGTAGTGGTAGCCGCGCCCGACGAGCGACGCGACGACCGTCCCGACGAGCACCGCGAGCCCGCCGACCGTCAGCAGGCGCAGGGCCCGAGGCAGCGTGGGCAGGCCCAGCACCAGGACCGCGCCGGCCACCGCCAGCGAGCCCACCGAGGTGGCGTGCCCGCTGGGGAAGGCCAGCTCGTCGCCGCGCGTGCGCTCGACGAGCGGCTTGAGCACGAGCGACGTCGTCACCATCGCCGTGGGCGGACCGGCGAGGACGAGCGCGAGCCCGCGCCCGCCGCGCAGCCACCAGGCGAGCGGCGCCAGCACGAGCAGGGCCACGACGACGGGCGCGGGGCCGCCGAGCGTCGCGAACCCCTGCCCGACCGCGCGGGCCGTCCCCTGGCGCATCTCGAGCAGCCCCGAGAGCTGCCGGTCGGTGCGCCCGCCGTCCGAGTCGCCCGCGTAGCGCCAGGCCAGGGCCGCGACGGCCGTCGCCGCGACGGCCGCGAGCACGGCCGTACGGCCGCGCAGGTGGTCACGGATCAGGGGTGCGTCGCGGTCGGCGAGCGACCGTGCGGACCCCGGGGACGAGCGCGCCATGGTGATCGAGGATGCCTCATCACCGGGGTGGGTACAGGCGCCTCCCCGGCACGTAGGAGAGTGACCCCCGACGATCGGCGCTGCGTCCACCTCTCGGCGCGGCCCTTCGCCCGATCGTCTGAATCAGGACTCCCGACGGGGGTCCCGGGACGCCGGAGGTGGCGATGCTCCCGGGAAGCACGACGAGCGCACCGGCGCGCCCGCGGACCCGCACGCCCGCGCGGGCCGAGCTCGTCGGCCGCGCCAGCGCCGCCACCCTCACGGCCACGCGTGTCCCGTGCCCCGACCCGCAGGGCAGCCTGGCCACGCTCGAGGACGTCCTGCGCGCGACGGCCACCGGCCCGTGCGAGCCGGGTCTGCGGGCGCTCCTGCTGCGCCAGACCCTGGTCGCGCGCGTCGTCCTCGCCGCCGACCCGGCTCACGCCGCCTCCGGCCCCGCGCTCGACGAGCTGGTCGACGAGCTGCTCGCACTGGTCGCCGAGCACGGGCTGACGCTCTTCGCCGCCGACGCGCACATGCTGCTGGCGCGCCGCGCCATGCTCGACGCCGACGACGACCGTGCCCTGTCGGCGGTGTCGACGGCGCTGTCGCACCTCGAGGAGCCCGTCCTCGTCGACCACGCCCCCACCGTCGCGGAGCACCGCGAGAACGTGCAGGGCTCCCGTCGCCTCGCGGCCGGCACGCTCGTGTCGCTGGGCATGCACGACCTGGCGGAGACCCTGCTCGACCAGGCCCACGCGCTCTCCGACGACCACGCGGGCCCCGCCTACGAGCACGTGCGTGTCGGCCTGTCGTGGGGCCTGCGTCTGGAGCGCGGCGGGCACCAGGGCTCCGAGCGGCTGCGCGCGGCCGCCGACGCCGCCGACGGGATGCGGCGGGGCGCGAGCGCCGTCGAGCAACCCCTGCTGCGGGCCGCGGGCGTCCTGGGTCGCCACGCGCCGGGCCGGGCGGCCGCCACCGTCGAGCGCCACCTCGCCCGCCACGACGCGCTGGCCCTCGCCCGCGTGCCGTACCTCCCGTCGCAGCACGACCGCCTGCTCGTCCACGTCGCCCGGGCCCGCGCCCTCGAGCGGGCCGGCGACGCGGACGCCGCGGCGACCCTGCTCGCCGGGGTGCGCGCCCGCCCCCCGCGTGGCGAGCAGAGCCTCATGCTCTCGGTCACCCGGGAGCTCGCCCGGCTCCGGGCACTGCTCGCGCTGTCGTGCGACCCGCCGAACCACGCGGCGAAGGCCGCGCTCGCCGACTACACCGCGGACCTCGAGGCCGAGCTGTGGGCCCTGCAGCAGGCGCGCGTGCTGTCGCTGCAGACCCGACTCGCGCACGACCGGCTCAGCCGCGAGCACGGTCAGGTCGCGGCGCTCGCGCTGGCCGATCCCCTGACCGGCCTGCCGAACCGCCGCGCCCTCGACGGCTTCCTCGACGAGGCCCTCGCCGCCGCGGCCCTGCGCGGGGCGGGCCCGGGGCCGGCGGTCGTGATGATCGACGTCGACCGCTTCAAGCAGATCAACGACGCGATCTCCCACGCCCGCGGCGACGAGGTGCTGCGCGGCGTGGCGGCGGCGCTGCGGTCCTCGCTGCGGGCGCCGGACCTGGTCGCGCGCTACGGCGGCGACGAGTTCGTCGTCGTCCTCCCCGACACCGCGGCCGGCGACGCCGGGGCGGCGATGGCGCGGGCGCGGGCGGCGGTGGCGGCCCTGCCGACCGGAGGCGACGCCGGCGGGACCTCGACCCACCGACGCCGCCGCGACGTCGTGACCCTGTCCGTCGGTGTCGTCGCGGCCCGTCCCGGCGAGGACGCCACCGAGGTCCTCGCCCGGGCCGACGCGGCGATGTACGCGGTCAAACGGGCCGGCGGGGATGCGGTCCGGGTGCACGAGGCGACCCCGTCCGGCACCCGGCCCTGAGCCGCCCCGAGGGCCCTCGGACGCACGCCCCCATCCCCGCGCGAGGGGACGGTCGTAGGATCAGGCGCGACGAGCCCCGGACCCGGGGCCGGCCCGCGCACGAGTGGGAGCCAGTAGAGCCGATGCCGCCGAGCCCGACCGCCGTCGTCGTCCTCGCCGCCGGTGAGGGCACCCGGATGCACTCGGCCACCCCCAAGGTGCTGCACCCGGTCGGTGGCCGCAGCCTCCTCGGGCACGCCGTGCACGCCGCCGCGGGTACCACCCCCGAGCACCTCGTCGTGGTCGTGGGGCACGAGCGCGAACAGGTCGGCACCCACACGATCGGGCTGGCCGCGGAGCTCGACCGCGAGGTCGTCACCGCCGTGCAGGACCGCCGTCGCGGCACCGGACACGCGGTCGCCTGCGGCATCGCCCGGCTGCCCGACGACCTCGAGGGCACCGTCGTCGTCTCCTACGGCGACGTGCCCCTGCTCGACGCCGCCACCATGCGGGCCCTGCTCGCCGAGCACGTCGACGGCGGGTACGCGGTGACGCTGCTGACCGCCGAGCTCGACGACCCCCGCGGCTACGGGCGGGTCGTCCGGGACGACGCCAACCAGGTCACCGCGATCGTCGAGCACCGCGACGCGACGCTCGAGCAGCTCGCGATCAACGAGGTGAACTCGGGCGTCTACGCCTTCGACCTCGCCTTCCTGCGCGAGGCGCTCGGGCACCTCACCACCCACAACTCCCAGGGCGAGCTCTACCTCACCGACGTGGTCGCGATCGCCGCCGAGTCCGGGCGCGGGGCCGGTGCGGTGGAGACCGCCGACCCGTGGCTCGTCGCCGGGGTCAACGACCGTGTGCAGATGGCCTCGCTCGGCGCCGAGCTCAACCGCCGGCTGCTCGAGCGCTGGATGCGCGCGGGGGTCACGGTGGTCGACCCGACGAGCACCTGGATCGACGTCGGCGTCCGCCTCGAGCGCGACGTCACGCTGCACCCGGGCACGCAGCTGCACGGGCGCACCACCGTCGCCGAGGGCGCCACGGTCGGGCCCGACACCACGCTCACCGACGTCGTCGTCGGCGCGCGGGCCGCCGTGGTGCGCACGCACGGCTCGTCGTCGCGCATCGGGCCCGAGACCTCGGTGGGGCCCTTCGCCTACCTGCGCCCGGGCGTCGAGCTCGACGCCCGCGGGAAGATCGGCACGTTCGTCGAGGTCAAGAACGCCCACATCGGCGAGGGCAGCAAGGTGCCGCACCTCACCTACGTCGGCGACGCCACCATCGGCGAGGGCAGCAACATCGGGGCGTCCTCGGTGTTCGTCAACTACGACGGCGTCACCAAGCACCGCACGACCGTCGGCTCCCACGTGCGCACGGGCTCCGACAACACCTTCGTCGCCCCCGTGACCATCGGCGACGGCGCGTACACCGGTGCCGGCACCGTCGTCCGCGAGGACGTGCCCCCGGGCGCGCTCGCGGTGTCCTCGGGGCCGCAGCGCAACGTCGAGGGCTGGGTCGGGCGCAAGCGCCCGGGCACCGCAGCGGCCCAGGCCGCCGAGCAGGCCGGCAAGGCCGCCACCCGGGCCGCCGGCTCGGACGACCACGAGCAGGAGGACCCGTGACCGTGAGCATGTCGTCGATCCCGAAGAAGAGCCTGATGCTCTTCTCCGGGCGGGCACACCCGGAGCTCGCGGAGGAGATCGCCAAGGAGCTGGACGTCACCATCACGCCCCAGCAGGCGTACGACTTCGCGAACGGCGAGATCTTCGTCCGCTTCGAGGAGTCGGTGCGCGGCTCCGACGCGTTCGTGATCCAGAGCCACACCGATCCCATCAACCAGTGGATCATGGAGCAGCTCATCATGATCGACGCCCTGAAGCGGGCGTCGGCCAAGCGGATCACCGCCGTGGTGCCGTTCTACGGCTACGCCCGCCAGGACAAGAAGCACCGCGGCCGCGAGCCCATCTCGGCCCGCCTCGTCGCGGACATGCTCAAGACCGCCGGCGCGGACCGGATCATGACGATCGACCTGCACACCGACCAGATCCAGGGCTTCTTCGACGGTCCCGTCGACCACCTGCTGGCCAACAAGGTCCTCGCCGAGCACCTGCGCGACACCTACGCCGACCACGAGCTCGCCGTCGTCGCCCCCGACTCCGGTCGCGTGCGCGTCGCCGAGAAGTGGGCCGACATGCTCGGCGGCGTCCCGCTGGCCTTCATCCACAAGAGCCGCGACAAGACCAAGCCCAACGAGGTCGTCGCCAACCGCGTGGTCGGCGAGGTCAGCGGCCGCACCTGCATCCTCGTCGACGACATGATCGACACCGGCGGCACGATCGCCAAGGCCACCGAGGCGCTGCTGGCGGACGGGGCGACGGACGTCGTCATCGCCGCCACCCACGGCGTGCTCTCCGGGCCGGCCGTCGAGCGCCTCTCCACCTGCGGGGCGCGCGAGGTCATCATCACGAACACCCTGCCGATCCCGGACTCCAAGCGCTTCCCGGCGCTGACCGTCCTGTCGATCGCCCCGATCATCGCCCGCGCGGTGAAGGAGGTCTTCGAGGACGGTTCGGTGACGAACCTCTTCGACGGGAATGCCTAACCTGGGCCCATGAACCTGTGGTCCGAGCACGTCGTCCCACGGGTCACCGACCTCGCGCTCGGCACCGCCGATGTCCGGGCCGTGCGCGCCCGGGCCGTGGAGCGGGCACGCGGTGAGGTCGTCGAGCTCGGCTTCGGCAGCGGGCCGACGCTGCCCCTCTATCCGGCGGCGGTGACCTCGGTGCGGGCCGTCGAGCCCTCGGCGGTGGCCCGCCGTCTCGGGGCCCGCCGGATGGCCGCCACGTCGATCCCGGTCCGGTTCGTCGGCCTCGACTCCTCCGATCCCTCAGCCGACCTCGACCTCCCCGACGCCACCGCCGACACGGTCGTCAGCACCTTCACCCTCTGCACGATCCCGGACGTCGAGCGCGCGCTGCGGGAGGTGCGCCGCGTCCTGCGCCCCGGCGGGGTCTTCCTGTTCCTCGAGCACGGCCTCTCGCCCGAGCCCTCGACCGCCCGCTGGCAGCACCGCCTCGACGGCCTCCAGCAGCGCCTGTTCGCCGGCTGCCACCTGACCCGGCCGATCGACGTCCTCGTCCGTGACGCCGGCCTGACCGTCACCGACCTGGAGCACGAGAGCCTGCGCGGCCCGGGGCCGATGTCGTACCTCTACCGGGGCGTCGCGACGCCCTGAGGGCGCTGGCGGGCCCGACGTCCCGGAGCGAGGGTCACCCCGACTCCGTGGGACGCAGTCAAGGCGTCCCTCGCTCCGACGTCAGCCGCGCCGGCGGGCGATGACGGCGCCCTGGGGCGTCCTCGACGCGGCACTCTCCGGCTCCGGCGGGCGCACCACGCGGGCGACGACGTCGAAGCCCGCGCTCTCGAGGAGCGCGACGACGTCGTCGGGCTGCAGGCGGCGGAAGTCGAGCGAGACCCGGTGCCCGAACGCCTCGTCGTGGTGGGACACGTCGTCCCCGATCTGGAAGCCCAGCAGGAGGTGGCCGCCGGGGCGCAGGACGCGGTGGAACCCGCGGACCACGGCCGGCAGCTCGGGCGGCGGGATGTGGATGATCGAGTACCACGCCACGACCCCGCCCAGCGCGCCGTCGGCGACGTCGAGAGCAGCCAGGTCGCCCACCTCGAACGGGATCCAGGGGTAGGTCCTCCGCGCGAGCGCCACCATGGCGGGCGACAGGTCGATCCCGCGGACCCGCGGGCCGAGCCCCTGGAGGTGGGCGGCCACCTCGCCCGGCCCGGAGCCCGCGTCGAGGACGTCGGAGTCCCCCACCATCTCGGCGAACGCGCCCAGGACGGCGCGGTCCATCACCGTGCGGGCGAGCTCGGCGCCGAACAGCTCGGCGTACGGCTCGGCGATGGCGTCGTAGCCGGCACGCGTCGCGGCGCGGTCCGCGGGTTCGTCCACGGCCACGCACCCTAGGAGCGGGGTCCGACAGAGCCACCGGTATCGTGGACCACGCACTTCGGCGAGGGTCGGCTCTCGAGAGCCGACCGTCATCGACGCGGTGCGGCCGTCCCCGGCGTCCCGGGTGGGCCGCGCGCGGCGCGCCGACCCAGGACGAACCGCAGGAGACGCACCATGGCCGACACCCGCATCGCAGCGGAGACCCGCACCGAGTTCGGCAAGGGTGCCGCGCGTCGCACACGTCGCGCCGGCAAGGTCCCCGCCGTCCTCTACGGCCACGGCACCGACCCCGTGCACCTCTCCTTCGACACCGTCGAGTTCGCCGCGGTGCTGCGCGAGAACGGGCGCAACGCCCTGCTCACCATCACGGGCCTCGAGGGTCAGCCGCCGATGGCGCTGGCCAAGAGCATCGTCCGCGACCCCATCAAGGGCTTCTTCGAGCACGTCGACCTCGTGCTCGTCCGGCGCGGCGAGAAGGTCCAGGTCGACGTCCGCCTCGTCCTCATGGGCGACGCCGCCTCGGGCACCCTCGTGTTCCAGAACGAGGACACGCTGACCATCGAGGCCGACGCGACCAACATCCCCGAGGAGATCCCGGTCGTCATCGAGGACGCCGAGATCGGTACACAGATCAACGCCGGGGACATCCGCCTGCCCGACGGCGCCGAGCTCGTGACCGACGCCGACATCCTCGTCGTCAACGTCACCGAGGCGCCGACCGAGGAGGCCATGGAGGAGGAGATCGACGCCGAGGGCGCCGGTGTCGAGGAGGACGCGTCCGAGGACGAGGCCGCCGAGACCGGCGAGTCCTCCGAGGCCGCCTCCGGCGACGGGTCCGGCGAGGGCGCCGAGGCCTCCTCCGCCGACGAGAGCTGACCTGCCCGCGTGAGCTCTCCCGCTGCCCGGCCCGACGGCCCCCTGCTGGTCGTCGGGCTGGGCAACCCCGGCCCGGACTACGACGGCACCCGGCACAACGTCGGGTTCCTCGTCGTCGACGCCCTGGCCGGACGGATGGGCAGCCGGTTCTCGGCCCACAAGCGCTCCGGCGCCGACGTGGCCGAGGGCCGGCTGGCCGGCCGGCGCGCGGTGCTGGCGAAGCCGCGCGGCTACATGAACCTCTCGGGCGGGCCCGTCGCCGGTGCCGCCCGCTTCTTCTCGGTGCCGCCCACCGAGGTGATCGTCGTGCACGACGACCTCGACCTCGAGTTCGGCGTCGTGCGCCTCAAGCGCGGCGGCGGCGAGGGTGGCCACAACGGGCTGCGCTCGATCTCCAAGTCGCTCGCCACGAAGGACTACCTGCGCGTGCGCTTCGGCATCGGCCGCCCGCCCGGACGCCAGGACCCCGCCGACTACGTGCTCAAGCGCTGGTCGGCGGCCGAGCGCAAGGAGCTCGACGTCTCGGTCGAGCTGGCCGCCGACGCCATCGAGGCGCTGGCCGTCGAGGGCCTGGAGCCGGCGCAGAACCGGTTCCACTGAGCCCTCCGGCTCAGGAGCGCAGGTACGCCAGCACCGCGAGCACCCGCCGGTTGTCGTCCGCGGCGGCGTGCAGGCCGAGCTTGGTGAACGCGGAGCGCGCGTAGGCCTCCACCGTCTTCTCGGACAGGTGCAGCCGGTCGCCGATCCCCGCGTTGGAGCGCCCCTCGGCCATCACGGCCAGCACGTCGCGCTCCCGCTCGGACAGCGTGTCGAGCGGGTTGCGCACGCGCCGGCGCCCCACGAGCTGCGCCACCACCGACGGATCGACGACCACGCCGCCCGCGACCACGCGCCGCAGGGCGTCGGTGAGCTCCTCGACGTCGGCGACGCGCTCCTTGAGCAGGTAGCCCGCGCCGCCCGCGTCGGCCTCGACCAGCGCCACGGCGTAGTGCGGCTCCACGTGCGCCGACAGGACGAGGACCCCGACGGCGGGGTGCTCGGTCGCGAGGGTGCGCGCGGCGTCGAGGCCCTCGGTGGTGTGGGTCGGCGGCATCCGGATGTCGACGATCACCGCATCCGGCGGGTCCGCGCGCACCGCCGCGAGCAGCGCCTCCGCGTCGCCGACCTCGGCCGTCACCTCGACCCCGCGGTCGGCGAGCAGGCGCGCGAGGCCGCCCCGGAACAGCGCCGCGTCGTCCGCGACCATCACCCGCACGGCAGCGTCGCCGTCACGCGCGTCCCGCCGCGGGCGGGGCTCGACACCGCGAACCGCCCGCCCACGGCCGCGACCCGGTCGGCGAGACCCCGCAGCCCGGAGCCGTCGGCGTCCGCGCCGCCGCCGCCGTCGTCGACGACGTCCACCCGCAGGCCGTCCCCGTCGGCGACCACGTCGACCGCCACGCGCGACGCCGACGCGTGCTTCGCGGCGTTCGTCAGCGCCTCGGAGACGACGAAGTAGCAGGCCTGCTCCACGGCCTCCGGGGGCCGCTGCCCCGGGACCGCACCGAGGACCACCGGCAGCGACGCCCGTTCGGCGAGCGAGGCCAGCGCCGGCCCGAGACCCTCGTCGGTGAGCAGCGGCGGGTAGATGCCGCGGGCGAGCTCCCGCAGCTCCGCGAGCGCGCCGGCGAGCTCGTCGCCGGCCTCGGCGAGCAGGGCGTCCAGCTCCTCCGGCGATCCCGGGCCGAGGCGGGCGCGGGCCAGGCGCAGCGCCAGCCCGACGGCCACGAGGCGCTGCTGGGCGCCGTCGTGGAGGTCCCGCTCGACCGCCCGGCGCGCGCCGTCCGCGGCCTCCACCAGCCGGGCCCGCGACGCGCGCACCTCGCGCAGCTGGTGGCGGACCTGGGCGTGCAGGCGCTCGTTCTCCACCGCGAGCCCCGCCCCGGCGGCCACGGCCTCGACGAGGTCCGGCTCGCCGCTGAGCACGGGGTCGTGCAGCAGCACCGCGATCGGGCGGCCGTCGCGGACGAGGTGGGCGACGGCGCGGTCGGCGCGCGGGGCGACCTCGACCGGGTGACCCGCGGCGTCGACGTAGTCGTCGGTGCCGGGCAGCCGATAGGCCACCTCCGCCGACGGGTCGTGCAGCGTCCGCGCGACGACGCTGCGCAGACGTCCGGGCTCCGCAGGCCCGTCCCCGAGGTCGACGACGAGCCGGCCGACGCCGGAGCGGTCGAGCCGGCTGCGCAGCAGGCCCAGCAGCAGCGCGACCGGCCACACGACCAGGACGACCTGCGCCGACCACGCGAGGACCACCCCCGCGGACGGGGGCAGGACCAGCAGGATCGCGGTGCGCTCGACGAGCAGGGTGGCGACGACGACGGTGCCGCCGACCAGGCCCGGGGTCAGCGCCCGGCGCTCGGCGACCCCGGCCGCGCGCCATCGCGACCACACCGAGACCAGGAGCGCCACCAGCAGCACGACCACGACCGCCTGCACCACGAGGTCGACGGGCTCGGGGGTGGACCCGCCGTTCGACGGGGCGATCACGAGCCCGTGGGGCGGCGGCCCCTCGCCCCGCCCCCGCTGCGCGCCGAGGGCGAGGAAGACCGCGTCCAACGGGGCCGAGAGCAGGTAGCCGACGACGACGAGGACCCGCTGGGCGGGGGTGGTCGTCCGGCCCGTCGGGAACGTGACGAGCAGGTGCACGAACAGGCTCAGCGAGACCGAGCCCAGCAGCACGCCCGCGACGAACGCCGGCGTCGTGTCCACCGCGAGCAGGAAGCGGGCGAGCCACGCGAACCCGAGCAGCACCATGAGCAGGCCGGTGCGGCTCGCGGGCCTGCGCCGCCGGGCGACCAGACCGACCCCGACGAACGACCAGCCGACCGCGAGGTTGAGCACCAGCGTCGGCGCGACCAGCTCGACCGGGACCTCGTAGCCCCCGCGCACGAGCGCCGCCGCGGCCCCGACGCCGGCCAGGACCGCCGCCGTCACGACGAACCACTCACCCCACCGCCTCACGGCGACCCGCTCTCTCCCAGGACATCCCGGAGCGCGTCCCCCGTCAGCTCGTGTTTCGCGATGAACCCGCGCGCGGGGCTCGCGTCCACACGCGGTCCGTAGTCACCTCGTGACCGGCTGGAGACGAGCACGACGGCGGGCGCGTCCTCGTCTCCGGCGAGCACCTCGGCCACACCGAAACCGTCGAGGTCCGGGAGCCGGATGTCCAGCAGCACGACGTCGGGCGCGAGCGAACGGACCGCCACGAAGGCGTCCGCCGCGTCCCCCGCCTCCCCGACGACGTCGAAGCCCTCGGCCACCAGCAGGCGCCGCGCGAGCGAGCGGAAGCTCGCGTGGTCATCGACGATCAGCACCCGGGCGGTCACGCTCCGGAGGCTGGCACCGTCACGGGTACGCCGGATACGGGGACAACCCTGGCGATCCGCGAGGGTCAGCCTGCTGGTCCGTCCCCCGGCGCGCGCGGACCCTTCTCGCCATGACGACGTCGACGCCCGAGGGCCGCATCGCCGGGCTGTTCGGTCTGCGGGGCGAGCAGTGGATGCGCCACGCCAACCCGTGGAGCGTCTGGGTCCGCTTCTCCGTGCTGCCGCTGATCGCCCTCGCGGCGTGGAGCCGGGTGTGGATCGGCTGGTGGGCGGTGCTCGCCGGCGCCGGCGCGCTCGTGTTCATGGTCGTCGAGCCGCTGCTGTTCCCCCCGCCCCGCTCCACCCGGAACTGGGCGTCGAAGGGGGTGTTCGGCGAGCGCATCACAGCCGAGGGCGCGAGGCGGGACATCCCCGCGCAGTTCCGGACCTCACGGGTCCCGATGATCACGACCGTCTGGCAGACGACCGGGCTCGCCGTCCTCGTCGTCGGCCTCGTCCGCCTGGACCTCCTGCTCACCCTCGCCGGGCTGTTCCTCTGCGTGTGCGCGAAGGCCTGGTACATCGACCGCGCCGTGCTGCTCTTCGAGGACGTCAAGACCCGGGACCCGGAGTGCGCCGCCTGGGAGTACTCCACCCCCGACCCGAGGAGCTCCTCGTGACCGCCGTCCGGAACCACCCCCTCGTCACGTTCTTCGTCCTGACCTTCGTCATCGCCTGGGGCTTCGTGCCCTTCGGCTCGTTCGGGGCGTTCGCCCCGCTGATCGCCGCGCTGATCGTGGCGCCGATCGCCCGGGGACGGGCCGGCCTGGTCGAGCTCGGACGACGTCTCGTGCGGTGGCGCGTCCGGTGGTACTGGTACGCGCTCGCGATCGGGGTGCCGGTCGCCGTGCACCTGGTCGCGTACGCGCTGGACGGCACCACCGTGACCGTCGCGGCCGGCACGGTCCTGCTGATGTTCCTGCTCCGCGTGGTGGACCCGACCGACGGGCCCCTCGGCGAGGAGCCGGGGTGGCGGGGATTCGCCCTGCCCGGGATGCAGACCCGGCTCTCCCCGCTCGCCACCACCGCGATCCTCGCCGTGGTGATCACCGTGTGGCACCTGCCCCTGGCGTTCCTCGAGGGGGGTGACCTGGGCTCGAACGTGGCGATCATCGTCGTGGGCACCGTCGCGGTGACGTTCTGGTACACGTGGCTGTTCAACCACACCGGCGGCAGCGTCCTGCTCGTGGTGATCGCCCACGCCGCCGAGGGCGCCGTCGAGCACCAGGGCCTGCTCTACATGGTCGTGTGGCTGGCCGTGGCGGTCGTCCTCGTCGTCGTCGACCTGAGGTCCTGGCTCCGACCCGCGCCCGTGGACGCGACGTGGGCGCCGGACGTCCCGACGACGACCGCGCGGGCTGTGTGATGGAGGACCTCGTCCTCGCCCGCTGGGCGGGCCCGCTCGCGATCGTCGCCGGCGCGCTCCTCGTCCTCACCGACCTGGGCCGGCTGCTCGGCGGTCGCGGACCCGTGGCCCTCACGACCGACCCGTTCACGATCGTCGTCAACGCCGGCTACGCGGTGGCCTTCGCCGCCCTCGCGGTCGCGCTGGTCGCGGTCTACCTGCGTCACGCCCGTGCCGCCGGGGGCTTCGGGGCGCTGGCGTTCGTCGTCGCCCTCGTCGGCGTCGTCGAGTTCGGCGGCAACATGTGGTTCGACGGCTTCGCCGCGCCGTGGATCGCGGAGGTCGCGCCGGCGGCGTTCGCCGCCGAGCGGACGGCCGTCCTCCTCACGGGTGCGCTCACGAGCTACGTGCTCTTCGGGCTCGGCTGGGTGCTGGTGGGGGTGTCGGTGCTGCGGGCGCGCGTGTTCCCGCGGGCGATCGGGGTCGCGTTCGTCGCCAGCGGCGTGCTGGGCCTCGGGGCGGGTGCCGCGCCGTTGGGGGCGCCGGCGGGGCTGACGTTCCTGGTGCTGGGTGTGTGGCTGGTGCGGTCGGTCAGTCGACCGCGTTCTCCAGCCACGCCTCCTCCAGCTGCTCCCGCTCGCTGACCAGGGCCCGGAGCTCGGCGTCGAGCTCCTGGAGCCGGCCCGGCTCGGTGGCCGCCGCGGCGAGCTTCTCGTGCAGCTTCTTCTCCTGGCTGTCGATCTTCTCCAGGCGTCGCTCGATCCGCGTCGCCTCCTTGCGCGCGGCGCGGCGCTCCGCCTCGCCACGGGGCGCCCCGTGGCCCGGCGCCGACGACGCGGAGATCGACGGGGCCGCGGGCTGGCCCGCGCGCCGGCGCAGGTACTCGTCGATGCCGCCCGGGAGGTCGGTGATCTTCCCGTCGCCGAAGAGCGCGACGGCGCGGTCGCAGACCCGCTCGGTGAGGTAGCGGTCGTGGCTGACGACGACGAGCGTGCCGGGCCAGCCGTCGAGGAGGTCCTCGAGCTGCTGGAGGGTGTCGACGTCGAGGTCGTTGGTGGGCTCGTCGAGCAGCAGGACGTTGGGCTCGGTCATCAGCAGCCGCACGAGCTGCAGGCGCCGGCGCTCGCCGCCGGAGAGGTCGGAGACGGGCGTCCACTGGCGGTTCGCGGGGAAGCCGAAACGTTCGGCGAGCTGCGAGGCGGTCTGCTCGTAGCGCCCGATCGTCACACGCTCGGCGATGTCCTCGACGGCCTGCAGGACGCGCCGGTGCATCGGCAGGTCGGCGAGGTCCTGCGAGAGGTGGGCGAGGCGCACGGTCGTGCCCTGGATGCGCTGCCCGCCGTCGAGCGCGCGCTCGCCGCCGACGGCCCGCAGCAGCGTCGTCTTGCCCGAGCCGTTGATCCCGACGATGCCGATGCGGTCGCCGGGGCCGATGCGCCAGGTCTGGCGGTTCACCAGCGTCCTGCGCTCCCCTCCCTCCTGGCTGCCCACAGTGAGTGTCGCGTCCTCGAGCTCCACGACCGTGCGCCCGAGGCGGTGCTTGGCCATCGTCACGAGCTCGACGGTGTCGCGCGGGGCGGGCACGTCGGCGATGAGCGCCTCGGCGGCCTCGACGCGGTACTTCGGCTTCGACGTGCGCGCCTGCGGCCCGCGCCGCAGCCACGCGAGCTCCTTGCGGGCGAGGTTCTGGCGGCGCTGCTCGGCCGCGTCCGAGAGCCGGGCGCGCTCGGCCCGCGCGAAGATCCAGTCGCCGTAGCCGCCCTCGTACTGCTCGACGTGCCCGTCGACGACCTCCCAGGTGCGCGAGGCGACCGTGTCGAGGAACCAGCGGTCGTGCGTGACGACGACGAGCGCGGTGCGGCGGGCGAGCAGGTGCTCGGCGAGCCAGCCGATGCCCTCGACGTCGAGGTGGTTGGTGGGCTCGTCGAGCACCAGGAGGTCGAGGTCCTGCACCAGGGCCGCACACAGCGCGATCCGCTGGCGCTCGCCACCCGACAGCCCGTCGACCGACGCGTCGAGGCCCCGGTCGCCGCCGGGACGCAGGCCCTCGACGACCGCGCGGCTGCGGGCGTCGGCGGCCCACTCGTGATCGGGGACGGGCCCGCCGAGCACGGCGTCGCGGACCGTCGCCCCGGAGAGCTGCGTCTGCTGGCTGACCAGCGCCATCTGCAGCCCGCCGACGGGGCTGCGGCGGCCGCCGTCGGGCGTCAGCGTCCCGGCCAGCACCTTCACCAGCGTCGACTTCCCGCCGCCGTTGCGGCCGACGACGCCGATGCGGTCACCGGTGTCGATGCCGAGGGACACGCCGTCGAGGACGGGCTTCGGTCCCCCGAAGCCGATCGACACCGACTCGAGGTTGACGAGGTTGGGCACGGTTTCCAGTCTCCAGGAGCGCGAACGGGGAGTTCGTGCGCGTCGAAGCAGCGAGTCAAGGGGAGCACGCCGATAGGTCGTTCGTTGCGGAACAGCGGGGGCAGGACAGGTCAGGCGTAGGCGCCCGGACCGGGGTCGAAGCTGGGCGGGGGCGGGCCGGCGGGGCGGGGGCCACCGCCGTCGGTGACGCGCGCACCCGGTACGGGGCCGTGGGCGACGCGGACGGTGCGGCACACGCCGGCGCCGGCGAGCTCGGCGGCGACGCGCACCGCGGCGTCCTGGCCGGCGCACAGGAACACGCACGTGGGCCCGGAGCCCGAGACCACGCCCGCGAGCGCGCCCGCGTCGACCCCGGCGCGCAGGGTGCGGCGCAGGCCGGGGTCGAGGCTCACGGCCGCGGCCTGCAGGTCGTTGCCGAGCAGCAGCGCCAGCGAGCGCGCCTCCCCCGAGGCCAGTGCCTCGAGGACGGGCTCGACGTCCCCGACTCGCCGGGGTGCCTCGGGCCGGTCGCGCAGGCGGTCGAGCTCGGCGAAGACGGTGGGGGTGGACAGGCCGTGGTCGGCGACCGCGACCACCCAGTGGAAGGTGTGGCGCGAGAGCACCGGGACGAGCCGCTCGCCGCGCCCGGTGCCGAGCGCGGTGCCGCCGTGCAGGGCGAAGGCGACGTCGGAGCCCACCTCGGCCGCGACCTCCATGAGGTCGTCCCGCCCGAGGTCGAGCCGCCAGAGCGAGGAGGTCGCCAGCAGCGCACCGGCGGCGTCGGCGCTGCCGCCCGCCATGCCGCCGGCGACCGGGATCGCCTTGCGCAGACCGATGCGGACGTCGGGGGTGCGGTCGGCGCGACGGGCGAGAGCCTCGACCGCGCGCCAGGCCAGGTTGGTGGTGTCGGCGGGCACCTCGGAGGCGTCGACCCCATCGATCGGGGAGACGGCCACGCCGGGCTCGACGGCCCCGGGCACCGCGGGGGTCACGGACACCTCGTCGGTGATGCTCAGGGCCTGGAAGACGGTGACGAGGTCGTGGTAGCCGTCGGGTCGGAGATCGCCCACGGCCAGGTGGAGGTTGATCTTGGCCGGGACGCGGACGGTGACCGGCGGTCCGACGGCGGAGAGCACCCGTCCAGGGTACGGACCGCGCGCGACCGACCTCAGGGACCGGACGTGACGGGGGCGGCGTGCCGGCCCGCGCGGGCGATCGCGGTGAACGCGGCCACGTCCAGCGCCTCCCCGCGAGCCCCGGGATCGACCCCGGCGGCCCGCAGCACCGCCTCCGCGGCCGGTGCCGAGCCCGCCCACCCCGCGAGCGCGGCCCGCAGCGACTTCCGGCGCTGCGCGAAGGCCGCGTCGACGACGGCGAAGACGTCCTCACGGTCGGCGCCGCCGGTGTCGGCCCCGTCCTGCCGGTCGTGGCGGGTGAACCCCACGAGGCCCGAGTCGACGCCGGGCACCGGCCAGAACACCGCGCGCGGCACCGGGCCCGCCCGCCGCGCGTCGGCGTACCAGGCGAGCTTGACCGACGGGGCCCCGTAGGCGCGCTCGCCCGGCCGGGCCGCGAGCCGCTCGGCGACCTCGGACTGCACCATGACCAGCCCCCGGCGCAGCCCCGGGAGGGCCGCCAGCAGGTTCAGCACCACGGGCACGGCGACGTTGTAGGGGAGGTTCGCCACCAGGACGTCCGGAGCGAGCGGGAGGTCGCCGGGGGCGATCCGCAGGGCGTCCGCGGTGACGACCCGCAGGTCGCGGCCGGGTGCCCGCTCGGCGGCCGTCGCCGGCAGCCGGTCGGCGAGCACCGGGTCGATCTCGACGGCGACCACCGCGCGTGCGGCCTCGAGCAGCGGGAGGGTCAGCGACCCGAGGCCCGGGCCGACCTCGAGCACGACGTCGTCGGCACCGATCCCGGCGAGACGGACGATGCGGCGCACCGTGTTGGCGTCGTGGACGAAGTTCTGACCCAGGCGCTTGGTGGGTCGCAGGTCGAGCTCCGCGGCGAGAGCCCGGACGTCACCCGCCCCGAGCAGGCGCGCCGGACTCGTCACACGGTCATTGTCACCCAGGGGGCGCGACCGACTACTTGCGGCCGCAGACCGGCCAGGCGCCGTAGCCGCCGCGGTCCTCGCGGACGCGCTCGGCGACCGCGATCTGCTCCTCGCGGGAGGCCTGGTGCGGCAGCGGAGCGAACTCGTCGCCGTCGTAGGCACGCCACGTCGAGCGGTCGAACTGCAGGCCGCCGTAGTAGCCGTTGCCGGTGTTGATCGACCAGTCGCCGGTGGCCTCACAGCGGGCGATGCGGTCCCACTTGGCGGCGTTGCTGACCGCGGGCGCCGAGGACTTCGGCTTGGTGCCGCGGGCCATGACGCCGCCGACGGCCTGGCGGGTCACGCGGGACTCGCCGACCTGCGTGCGGCCGGTCTCGGCGCCGTTGGTGGCGTTGACCGTCCAGGTGACGACCTCTTCGCCCGCGGTCCCGGCCTGCTGGACGCGGGTCTTGCCCTCGTCGAGGTCCGGGTCGTCGACCGTGCGCATCGGCGGCGCGATCGGACGGGTCTCGGTGACCTGGCTGACCGTGTTCCGGGTGACGGTGATCGTCGAGCCGCCGGCGAGGGCGTCGCCGCCGGCGACCGTGTCGGTCGGGCTGAGCGCCAGGCCGTTCTGCGCGAGCAGCTCGGGGGCGTTCAGCGCGGTCGTCGTGACCTGGCGGGGGGCGGCACCGCCGTCGATCAGCGTGACGGTCTTGGGGACCCGCACGTCGAGGTTCATCCCGTTGACCGGGATGGCGGCGTTCATCGGCGCCGAGGCGACGATGCTGTTGGTCGGGAGGCCGAGCTGAGCGAGCGCGTCGGCGACCGTGCGGGCCGTCGTCGTGATCGTCTGCGGCCGGCCGTCGACCATCAGCGCGACGTCACGCGAGCGGTTGATGACGAGGTGGTCGCCGTCGTGGACGTCGGCGTTCGGGCCGGGGGCGAGCTGGTCGGCCGGGCCGAGCTCGATGTCGGCGCTGTCCAGGGCGCCGGCCACGTCGCCGGAGAAGGTGTGCACGACCTGGTCGACGCCGTCGACCGTGACCGTGACCTCCTTGTCCAGCGCCACCGCGGTGCTGCCACCGGCGGCGACGGCCAGCAGGGCCACCGCCACGCCACCCTTGACCGCGTTCGAGCGGCGCTTGGTGTCGGTGGTCAGGCGCTCGGGGTCGTCGAACGAGGTGAGCCCGGCGGGGGCGGCGCCGTCGAGGGTCCCGTCGACGTCCTGCGCGCCGGTGAACGACTCGAGGTCGTTCCACTCGTCGAGGTCGTCCAGGGCGATCGCGCCGTCGGCGGCCGTCGCGTCGCCGGTGGTGGCGATCGGCAGCGGGCCGGTGATGTCGTCGAACCAGCCCGGGGCCTCGCCGGTGTACCCGGTGTCGTAGCCGAACTCGTGGGCGGCGTCGTAGCCGTAGTCCGAGGCGTACTCGTCCGCCGCGTAGCCCTGGTCAGAGCCCTGGTCGGCGCCGGCGTACCCGTACCAGCCGCCGTGACCGTCGGAGACGATCGGCAGGCCGGCGGTGTCGTCGCTGTCGGTGTACGAGCCCGCGCGTCCGCGGGCGGTCGCGGTGTCGGCGCTCATCGGGCGTCGACCGCCGCGACGAGCGAGGAGGACCTCAGGGCCAGCAGGGAGCGCACAGACACGGGGGAGTCCACATCGTTCGTACTTCCGGGCAGGAACCGCGCCCTGGGGAGTGCGTCACGACCTCGTGACGTCCTCCCTGTGGTGGGGACCTGGGGAAGTCCTCATCACGCGGGCCTCGGGGGTGGTTCCATCCCGGCGAGTCACAGCACGGTAACGAGTTGGGTGTCGCCACCATCAAGCCGACACGACCGTGTTGCGCCGAACGGCGTCCCGGCGACGACGAGCGTGCCTACTCTGCGCTCTCTCGTGCGACGGAGAGTGAAGGTTGAGGCTGTTCGGCCAACCGGAAGGCCCGCCGGGCGTTGTCTGCGCTGATCTGGGCCAACCGCTCCGCGGGCTCGTCACGGAGCTCCGCGAGGTCCCGCACCGTGTGGGGGACGACGTAGGGCTCGTTCGGCCGACCGCGGTACGGATGCGGGGTCAGGAACGGGGCATCGGTCTCGACGAGCACGAGCTCGGCGGGCAACCGGACCGCCGCTCGTCGCAGCTCGGCGGCGTTGGCGTTCCGGAAGGTCGCGGTGCCCGACAGCGACGCGTACCAGCCCTCCCGCGCACAGCGGTCGGCGAGCGCGACGTCGCCGGAGAAGCAGTGGAAGACCGTGGTCGGCGGCGCACCCTCGGCGGCGAGGACGTCGAGGATCGCGTCGTGGGCGTCGCGGTCGTGGATCACCAGCGGCAGGCCCGTGCGCTTCGCGAGGTCGATGTGCCACGCGAACGCCTCGCGCTGGACGTCGAGCGGTGCGCAGTCCTCGCGCCTCGTCGTCCAGTAGTCGTCGAGCCCCGACTCCCCCACCGCCACGACGCGGGGCTGCGCGGTCAGGTCCTCGATCGCGGCCCGGGCGTCGTCGGTGAGGTCGTTCGACCGCGTCGGGTGCAGGCCGACCGCCGCGAACACCCGCGGGTCGCTGTCGGCCGCCCACGCCGCCCAGCGCGCGGAGGCGAGGTCATCGGCCGTCGTGACCATCGCCGAGACGCCCGCGCTCGTGGCGCGGTCGAGGACCTGTGCGAGGACCTCGGGGTCGCGCGCCCCGCAGGCGTCGAGGTGGGTGTGGGCGTCCACCACGCCGACGTCCCCGAGGGGCTCGGGGACAGGCGGCGGCACCCTGTCGGCGTGCTGTCCTGATCTGCTCGAGCCTCTACCCATCGGTCGCGATGGGCGCCCACGACGGCCCGGTCTCGCCCAGCGACGGGTCGAGCTTGGCGAACAACGGCGTCGGGCGCTCCAGGGGCCGGCCCACCGGGATCGGGGTCGACGCCCAGCGCGCCTGCTCGGAGGCGTAGTCGCCGGTGAGCACCGAGTGGCTGGTGCCGAGCTCACCGGACACGCCCGCGTCCTCGCGGTGCGGCTGCTCCGCCCACACCCCGGTGCCGCCGAGCGCCTCGTGCACCTTCTGCGCGGCGTGGGGCAGGAACGGCGTGAGCAGGGTGTTCGCGTCCTGCACGACCTGCAGGGCGGTGTGCAGGATCGTGTTGCGGCGCGCCGGGTCGTCCTTGCGCTTCCACGGCTCCTGGTGCGACAGGTAGGCGTTCGCCTCGCCGACGATGCGCATCGCCTCGGAGATCGCCTGCTTGAACCGCGAGCGCGCGAGGTGGGCGCCGACGGTGTCGAACGCGGCCCGCGACTGCGCGAGCAGGGCCTCGTCGGCCGGGTCCGGCGACGTCGGCTCCGGGATCGCGCCGACGTTCTTGAACGCCAGCGAGATCGAGCGGTTGACGAGGTTGCCCCACTCGTTGGCCAGCTCGAAGTTGGTGCGCCGGACGAACTCGTCCCAGGTGAAGTCGCTGTCCTGGTTCTCCGGGCCGGCGACCGCGATGAAATAGCGCAGCGCGTCGGGCCCGAACTCGCGCAGGAAGTCGCCGACGTAGATGACGGTGCCGCGGCTGGTGGAGAACTTCGAGCCGCTCATCGTCAGGAACTCGGAGCTGACGACCTCGGTGGGCAGGTTGAGACGGCCGAACGGCCCGACCTCGCCGCCGCGGTCGCCCTCCCCGTTGTGCCCGAGCAGGATCGCGGGCCACATCACCGAGTGGAAGGTGATGTTGTCCTTGCCCATGAAGTAGAACGACTGCGCGTCCGGGTCGCACCACCACTGCTTCCACGCGTCCGGGTCGCCGGTGCGCTGCGCCCACTCCACCGACGCCGACAGGTAGCCGATCACGGCGTCGAACCAGACGTAGAAGCGCTTCATCGGCTGGTCGTGCCAGCCGTCGAGCGGGATGCGCACGCCCCAGTCGAGGTCGCGGCTGATCGCGCGGGGCTTGAGGTCGTCGGCCAGGCGCTTGCTGAAGTTCAGGACGTTCGGCCGCCAGTGGGTCCTGGTCTCGAGCCACGACCCCAGCGACTTCGAGAACGCCGGCAGGTCGAACAGCAGGTGCTCGGTCTCGACGAACTGCGGGGTCTCGCCGTTGATCCGGCTGCGCGGGGTGATCAGGTCGGCGGGGTCGAGCTGGTTGCCGCAGTTGTCGCACTGGTCGCCGCGCGCGCTGGGGTAGCCGCAGATCGGGCACGTGCCCTCGATGTAGCGGTCGGGCAGGGTCCGGCCGGTCGACGGGCTGATCGCGCCGAGGGTCTTCTCGGTGCGGACGTAGCCGTTGTTCCACAGCGCGCTGAAGAGGTCCTGGGTGACGCGGTGGTGGTTGTCGGTGCTCGTGCGCGTGAACAGGTCGTACGACAGGCCGAGCCCGACGAGGTCGTCCTGGATCACCCGCGAGTACTTGTCGACGAGCTCGCGGGGCGTCGAGCCCTCGGCGTCGGCCTGCACCTGGATCGGCGTGCCGTGCTCGTCGGTGCCCGACACCATGAGCACTCGGTTGCCGACCATCCGCTGGTAGCGCGAGAAGACGTCGGAGGGCACACCGAACCCGGACACGTGGCCGATGTGCCGCGGGCCGTTGGCGTAGGGCCACGCCACGGCGGTCAGCACGGGAACGCTCATGGCTCCATCCTCCACCGACGCGCCACCTCGATCGTCAGGGCATCCGGGGCACACTGCGCCGGTGCCCGACGCCCTGCTGGTGATGGACTTCCAGGCCGGCTTCCTGGACCTGTTCGACGAGTCGGAGCCGGTGGTCGCGCGGGCGGCGGCGGCGCTCGAGGCCACCCGACGCGCGGCCGGTCCGGTGGTGCACCTGCGCGTGGCGTTCCCGCCCGACGGCCCACCCGTGCCGCGCGCCAACCGGATGTTCGGCGAGCAGTTCCGCGGCCGGATGGTCGAGGGGACCGACGACGTCGCCGTGCCGGACCGGCTGGCCCCGCGGCCGGGCGAGCCGGTGGTCACGCGGCGACGGACCGGGCCGTTCGCCGGGTCGGACCTCGCGCCCGTGCTGCGCGGGCTCGGGGTCGACGGGCTGGTCCTGTGCGGCGTCTCCACCGGCGGCGTCGTCACGTCGACGGTCTGCGCCGCGGCCGACGAGGACCTCGCCCTGACGGTGCTGTCGGACGCCGTCGGCGATCCCGATCCCGATCTGCACGCCGCCCTGCTCCGGGGCCTCCTCCCCCAGCACGCCCGCGTCGTGACGGTGGCGGAGCACCTCGGTCGCTAGGGCATGGCGCCGAACTGGCGGTCCCCCGCGTCCCCGAGCCCCGGGACGATGTAGCCGTGCTCGTTCAGCCGCTCGTCGACGGCGGCCGCGACGACCGGGACGTCCGGGTGGGCCTCCGCGAGGCGCGCGATGCCCTCGGGCGCGGCCACCAGACAGACGGCGGTGACGTCGTCGGCGCCGTGCTCGACGAGCAGGTCGATGGTCCCGGCCATCGACCCCCCGGTGGCGAGCATCGGGTCGAGCACGAGCACCGGGCGCCCGGCGAGGTCCCCCGGCAGCGAGGCCAGGTAGGTCGTGGGCCGCAGGGTCTCCTCGTCGCGCGCCATGCCGACGAAGCCCATGATCGCGCCGGGCACCTGGGCGTGGGCGGCCTCGGCCATCCCCAGCCCGGCGCGCAGCACCGGGACCAGCACGGTCGGCGTCGCGAGCTCGGCACCCGTCGTCGTGGTCACGGGCGTCCGAATCTCCACCGGCCGCGTCGGGGCGTTGCGCATCGCCTCATAGACCACCATCGCCGTCAGCTCCCGCACCGCGGCGCGGAAGGTCGACCTGTCGGTGGTCTCGTCGCGCAGGGTGCTCAGCCGGACGTCGACGAGCGGGTGGCGCACGATCCGCGGCTCGGGCATGGCGACGAAGGCTAGACAGCCTGATCAGCGCGGCAGCGACGCGGTGAACTCGGCGACGACCCGGCCCAGCTCGGCGCCGCCGTCCTCCTGCAGGAAGTGGCCGGCGTCCTCGATGGTCGGGTGCGCGCGCCCGGCCGCCCCCGGGATGTCGTCACGCAGGACCGGGGCCATGGCGCCGGTGATCGGGTCGGAGTCGGAGAAGGCGACCAGGAACGGCTTCCCGAAGCGCCGCAGCTCCTCCCAGGCCGCCCGGTTGGGCCCGTTCTCGGGGTCGTCGGGACGGGTCGGGACGAGCAGCGGCATCGCCCGCGGCCCCGCCTTGAACGTCTCGTCCGGGAACGGGGCGTCGTACGCCGCGCGGTCGGCGTCGGCGAGCCCGCGCACGCAGCCGGACGCGACGAGGCGGCCGACGTCGAGGACCTGCGCCTTCTCGACGGCTCTCCGGAACTGCCACCAGACGGCCGGCATGTCGTGGTCGCCGGTCGGCAGGCCGGTGTTCGAGGCGACGACGCCCGCGTAGCGCTCGGGCTCGGCGGCGACGAGGCGCAGCCCGATCAGCCCGCCCCAGTCCTGGCCGAGCAGGACGACGTCGCGCAGGCCGAGGGCCGCGACGACCTCGGTGGTCCAGGCGACGTGGCGGGCGTAGCTGTGGTCGGCGATCGCCGCCGGCTTGTCCGACCGTCCGAAACCGACCATGTCGACCGCCACCGCCCGCAGACCGGCCCCGACCACGGCGTCGACGACGTGGCGGTAGAGGTACGACCAGGTCGGTTCGCCGTGGAGCATCAGCACCGCCGGGGCGTCGTCCGGACCCGCCGCGTAGGTGGCGACGCGGATCGCCGCCCCGCCGTCGGGGTTCCCCACCTCCACCCAGCGCGGGGCGAGCGGGAAGCCCGCCAGGTCGTCGAAACGGTCGTCCGGCGTCCGCAGGAGGTCCATGGGTCCAGCGTGTCAGCCGACCGGGGGTACCGCGCCGGTACGGGCAGGTCACCGGCGTCGTCATAGGGTGCCCGCGCACCCCCTTCTCCACGGCTCGCGGAGGCCCGCCCGGTATGGCGCAGGACATCATCCCGATCACGCTGGCGCTCACCGCCGGTGACCTCGTCACGCTGTGGGCCCCGAGGTGGCGCCAGGACGGCGAGGAATGGGAGGCCTTCCTCGGCGACGACGACGCGTTGTTCGCCTTCACGGACGCCGCCGACCTCGCGGCCTGGATCGCGACGGCGGAGTCCTCGGGCCAGGAGCACGACCTCTCCGACCACCCCGCCTGGCCGGTGGTCGTGAAGCTCTCGGTCGACGAGCTGACCCCGGAGGACGTGCAGCGCTACGACGTCGTCGGCGTCCCGGAGCTCGTCGCCGAGGACCCCGACACCTGGACCCTGGACGACCTCGCCGAGGTCGCCGCCATGTGCCGCTCGCTCGCCGACGTCTGCGACCTGGCGGTCGTGCACGAGGTCCTCGACGCGACGCCCGCCTTCGCGGCCCTCACCGCCGGCCCGCCCGCGTTCGCCGGGCGCGACGGCGCGGCGCTGTGGGCCGAGCTCGCCGAGGTGGTCGACGAGCGCTGGGACGAGGTCGTCGACGCGCTCGACGCGATGATCTCGAGCCCCGAGGTGGACGAGGAGCTGGCCGCCCGCCTCCGCGCGACCGCCACGCCGCCGGCCCCGGCGGGTGACCGGGACGCGGACCCCGAGGGCGAGCCCGCCGCGCCGTCCGAGGACGCGCAGAACGACCCCGAGGACCCGAGCGCGGTCGTCGACGACCCGCAGGACGCACCGGATGACGCGCCGGACGAGCTCCGCGAGGACACCGCGGGCGAGTCCCTGCGCACCGACTTCGTCGACGAGGCCGAGGAGCCTCCGCCGGGCTTCTGGGAGGAGGTCGGCATCGACCCGATCGCGATCACCACGTCGGACGGCGAGGTGATCACGCTGCGGTGCTACCTCGACGATGAGCCCGTCTTCCTCGGCAGCGGCCGGCAGATCGACGTGTTCTCCTCGGCGCGCGCGCTGCGCACCTGGATCGCCGGGGAGGGCGCGGAGGGCCACGACCTCGCCGACGTCTCGACCTGGGGGGAGGTCGTGTCCGCCGCGACCGGCGGCGACCTCGAGATCGAGATCGCGCCGGAGAACCGGTACGTGCTCGCCGGCCTGGGCGACGACCTCGGCGAGGGTCCCGACGTCGTCGACGCCGAGCAGCTCGAGCTCGCCGTCGAGCTGATCGTCGACGCCGCGACGTGGGCCGGGGACACCCGCACCCGCGAGGACCTGGCGCCCTCGGAGAGCCTCGGGTGGCTCGTGTCGTTCGTCGTGCGCCCGGACCCGACGCGCCTGACACCGTCGCCGCCGTTCGACCGTGAGGCCGCCGCGTGGCGTGCTCTCGAGGACCGTTTCCTGGGGCGGCTGCGGCAGCACTGAACGCCAGCGCACGCCTGGTGCTCCTGTGGTGGACCTCCGGGAGGAGCGCCATCACCCGGATGGGGTGGGCCCTTCGGGGGTGTTTACGCTTCGGCACCGCCGAGACCGTCCGCCCCCGAGGCCGGATCCGTCGCAGAGAAATGGGCGCCGCGTGATCGACAACAGCCAGACCGGATCCTTCGACCGCATGCGCAGCATGCTGGTCAGGGCCGCCGAGGTCCGCGACAGCGAGCAGCAGCAGATCTTCGACTCGCTCGACGAGATCCACGGCCGGCTGGCGGCGCTGGACGGCCTCGGCGCGATCCGCAAGCGTCTCTCCGACGTGCCCGACCGCACCGAGATGAGCGTGCTGGCCGAGCGTCTCGACGAGACCGTCGCGAAGATCGACGCCCAGGAGTCGTCGGTCTCGTCGCTCGCGCGTCTGGTCGAGGGCCTCGTGGACCGCGTGGCCGAGCGCCTCGCGACGCCGTTCGCGCAGATCGACGGACGCCTCGACGGGGTCAGCGGCCGCTTCGAGGGCGTCGCGGGCCGGATGGACGGCCTCGAGGACCGCATCTCCGGGCTGCACAAGCGCCTCGACGACCTCGACAACAAGCTCGACCGCCACGAGATGCGCCTCGACGGGCTCCCCTCGGCGGTCACCGGGCCGATGCGCGAGCGCGTCGACGCCGTCGACTCGGGCCTGCGCGACCGCCTCGACGACCTCGCCCGCGGGGTGTCCGAGGAGATCACCGGGACCCGCGAGGCCGCGCGCACCGACGCCACGACCACGCGGAACGAGACCACCACACAGGTCGGCGAGCTGGCCGGACGCCTCGAGAACCTGACCCAGCGTCTCGACCAGGTCGGTACCCGCCTCGACGGCGTCGAGTCCGGGCTCGGCGACCGCGTCGGCGCGCTGTCGAGGTCGGTGGAGAACGGCCTGGACCGCCTCGACGGCACCCTGGTCAACCGCCCCGACCACGAGGCCGTCGTGGCCCTGGTCCGCCAGGCCAACGAGGAGTCCGAGCGGCGCAACGCCGGCCACCTGGACGAGGCGATGGCGACGTTCGCCGAGATCATCCTCGGCCCCGGCGGCGGCTCCTCGGGCTCGATGCCCGCGCCGCGCCCGACCACGCGCCGCGGCTCGCGCAAGCCCTCGATCCGCGACGGCCAGAACAACGGCTCCGAGCTCCCGACCGAGAACTCCAACGCCGAGAACTGACGCTCGCCCCTGCTCCGGCGCCGAGGTCGGAGCAGCGAGGGACGCCCTGAGTGCGTGACACGCAGGCAAGGCGTCCCTCGCTCCGGCGTCCACCCGCCCGCCCCGCGTCCCGCGCCTGCACGAGGCGGCTACTGTCGCCCGCGATGAGCACCCGACGGATGCTCGCGACGGTCACGGCGGCCGTCGCGATCGGGCTGACCGCGCTGCCCGGGGCCGCGATGGCGGCCCCGGCGCTCCCTGCCGGCGCGTCCTGCGAGTTCGGTACGGCGCCCGGGCCCCCGGTCGACGAGTCCGAGGCACCGCAGCCCGGCCAGGCCGAGCCGAGGCCGCTGCCGATCCCCGACCCGCCCGTCGGCGGACCGGCGATGGGCTCCTGCGGTGACGTCGTCCCCGAGGGCGTCCCGGCGGCGCCCCCGGTCGGCGTCGTGTCCTACGTCCTCGCCGACCTCGACTCGGGCGAGGTGCTCGCCGCCCGCAACCCGCACGCGCGGCTGCGCCCGGCGTCGCTGATGAAGACGCTCACCGGGCTGCTCGTGGCGCAGCGCCTGCCCCTCGACGAGACGATCACCGGGACCCAGGAGGACGCCGACCAGGAGGGCACGCGCGTCGGGATCGGCGCGGGCGGGCAGTACACGATCCGCCAGGTCTTCGACTCGATGATGATGGCGTCGGGCAACGACGCCGCCCACGCACTGGCCGTGCGCCTCACCGGCAGCGTCCCCGCGACGGTCGACCTCATGAACAGCACCGCGTGGGAGCTCGGCGCGCTGGACACCCGCGCGGCGACGCCCTCCGGGCTCGACGGGCCGGGCATGCAGACCTCGGCCTACGACCTCGCCTCGATCTTCCGGGTCGCGATGCGCGAGGAGCCGTTCGCCCAGGCGGTGGCCACGCGGGAGATCCCGTTCCCCGGGTTCGGCGCGAGCCCGCCCTTCGTCGTCGCCAACGACAACAAGCTGCTGACCAGCGGCTACGAGGGCTACATCGGCGGGAAGACCGGCTTCACCGACGACGCCCGGCACACCTTCATCGGGGCGGCGGAGCGCAACGGCCGGCGGCTCGTCGTCGTGCTGATGCGCGGCGAGCAGCGTCCGGTGCCCATGTACCAGCAGGCGGGCGCGCTGCTCGACCACGGCTTCGCCCTCCCCGGACTCCGGGGCGTCGGCACCCTCACCGACTCGAACCCCGCCGAGCCTGCGGAGCCGGGGACGACCGGCACGCCGGACCCCGACGCCGCCGCCCCCGAGTCCGGGGCCACCACCTCCTGGGGCACGCCGGTGCTGCTCCTCGCCGTCATCGCCGCCGTCGGCGGGCTCTTCGCCCTGCGCGCCGGACGCCGCTGAGCGCAGGATCGGCCCGTGCCCGAGCCCCTGGGAGAGGCGTTCACGCGCCTCGCGTCCGCCCACCCCGACCGACCGGCCGTCACCGACGACGCTTCGAGCTGGACCTTCGCCGAGCTCGAGGCCCACGCCAACCGCTGGGCCCACGAGCTCGCCGGGCACGGGGTCGCCCCCGGCGACTTCGTCTCGATCGCGCTCCCGAACGTCGCGGAGCACTACGCGCTGACGATCGCGACGTGGAAGCTCGGCGCGGTCCCGCAGCCGGTGTCGCACCGGCTCACGCCGGGCGAGCTCGGCGCCGTGCTCGACGTCGTGCGGCCGCCCGTGGTGGTCGGGCTCGCGCCCGGCAGCGACCCGGACCTCACGCCGGCGGGCACCACCGTCCTGCCGCTCGGGCACGTGCCCACCGGGCCGGACACCCCTCCCCCGCCCGCCCCGGCGCCGCCGGCCTGGAAGGCGCCGACGTCGGGCGGGTCGACCGGGCGCCCGAAGGTCATCGTCGCCGGCGAGGCGGGGACCACCGAATCGGCGATCGCCGGTCGCGCCCCGATCTACCGCATCGAGCCCGACGGGACGTTCCTGTGCACGGCGCCGCTGTTCCACAACGCGCCGTACCTGTTCTCGCTGCTCGGGCTCATGACGGGCAACCACGTCGTGCTGATGGGGCGCTTCGACGCCGCCCGGGCCGTGGCGCTGGCCGCGGAGCACGCCGCGACCTGGATGTACGCGGTGCCCACGATGATGGGGCGGATGGTCCGGCTGCCCGACCTCCCGGAGCTGCCGGCGCTGCGCACCCTGTTCCACATCGGCGCGCCCTGCCCGCCCGCGGTGAAGCGGGCGGTCATCGACTGGCTCGGCGCCGACCGGGTGCTCGAGGGCTACGCCGCCACCGAGGCCCAGGCCCGCACGACGATCACCGGCCCGGAGTGGCTGGAGCACCCCGGCTCGGTGGGGCGCGTGACCGGCGGCGAGATCGAGGCGCGCCACCCCGACGACGGGCGTCCGTGCGCCGTGGGCGAGGTCGGCGAGCTGTGGCTGCGCCCCGAGCCGGGACGCACGACCTACCGCTACCTCGGCGCCGAGCCGCGCACCCGGCCGGGCGGGTGGGAATCGCTCGGCGACATGGGCTCGTTCGACGCCGACGGCTACCTCCACCTCGCCGACCGGGCGAGCGACATGATCGTCGTCGGCGGGCAGAACGTGTACCCCGCGGAGGTCGAGGCGGCGATCCTCTCCCACCCCGCGGTGGTCTCGGCCGTCGTCGTCCCGGCGCCCGACGAGGACTACGGCTCGGTGCCGCACGCGATCGTTCAGGTCGACGGGCACCTCACCGACGTCGACCTGGACGCCCACGTCGCCGCGCGGCTGTCCCCGGCCAAGCGGCCACGGGTGTGGCGACGCTCGGAGGGACCGCTGCGCGACGACGCGGGCAAGGTCCGGCGCTCGGCGTTCCGCTGATCTTCTTGTACGAGCCCTACTCGTGCCCCGTCACCGGTACTGCAGCGTCCCGTCGTCGAGGTCGGCGGCGGGCAGGGTGTGGCGCTCCTCGGCGTACTCGTGCATGTGTGTCCACGGCGCACGGTCGCCCTGCTTGAACATCTTGTCCTGCGAGCGCATGACGTAGCCGGAGTTGAAGTTCTCCGGCTCCGACCAGGGACGGATCTCCATGTCCGCGTCCTCGGGCCGCAGGGTGGGGGTGACCGAGCGGGCCCCCCGGCTCTCCATCGTCGTCATGAGGCGGCAGATCAGGTCGCTGACGAGGTCGGCGCGCAGCGTCCAGCTGTGCCGGAAGTAGCCGAAGACGTAGGCCATGTTCGGGATGCCCGAGATCATGATCCCGCGCCAGGTGACCGTCTGCGAGACGTCGACGGGGTCGCCGTCCACGGTGAACGGGATGTCGCCGAGCGCACTGAGGTTGAACCCGGTGGCCGAGACGACGATGTCGGCCTCGAGCACGTCCCCCGACGAGGTCCGGATGCCGGTCTCGGTGAAGGTGTCGATGGTGTCGGTGACCACCGAGGCCCTGCCCTCGCTGATCGCGGTGAAGATGTCGCCGTCGGGCACCACCGCGATCCGCTGCTGCCACGGGCGGTAGCCCGGGTTGAAGTGCTTCTCGACCTCGTAGCCCTCGGGCAGGAGCGGGCGCATCTCGCCGAGCAGGAACTGGCGCGCCTCCTCCGGGGTCTCCTGGCACATCCGGGTCAGCTCGTTGAACTGCTCGATGTACGCCCGGCGGAGGATCTCGTGGGTCCACTCCTCCGGGATGTCGAGGGCGCGCAGCTGGATCGCCAGCTCGTGGGTCTTCGGCACGGCGGCGACGAACGTCGGCGTGCGCTGCAGCATCGTGACGTGGGCGGCCTTCTCCGCCATCGCCGGCACCACGGTGGCCGCCGTGGCCCCGCTGCCGATGACGACGACGCGCTTGCCCTCCCAGTCGAGGTCCTGCGGCCAGGTCTGCGGGTGGGCGATGACGCCCCGGAAGTTCTCCATCCCCGGCCACTCGGGGCGATGGGGGTCCGCGTGGTTGTAGTAGCCCTGGCACATCCAGAGGAAGCCGCAGGTCATCTGCAGCGTCTCGCCGGTGTCCTCACGGCGGACGTCGAGGGTCCACCGCTGCTCCTGGGACGACCAGCTCGCCGCCGTCACCGCGTGCCGGTAGCGGATGACCGCTTTGAGGTCGTCCTCCTCGATGACCTCGTCGAGGTAGTTGGTGATCTCCTCGGAGGTCGCGATCGACGGGCCGCGCCAGGGCTTGTGGGCGTAGCCGTAGGTGAACAGGTCGGAGTCCGAGCGGGCGCCCGGGAAGCGGTGGGTCCACCACGTCCCGCCCCGGCCGGGCAGCTTCTCGAGGATGGCGAACGTCTTGTCGGGGAAGCGCTCACGCAGGTGGTGTCCGGCGTCGATGCCGGAGACGCCGGCGCCGATGACGAGGACGTCGACGTGCTCGACGCCGGCGGTCCCCCCGGCGTCACCCGCGGGGCGGGTCTCGGTGATGGTCATGGGTCCTCCTCGGGTCGGGGCGGCTCAGGCGGAGACGGTCGGGCTCAGGGCGGGCCGCAGCACGGCGACGGCGTCGTCGATCACCACGGCGGCGGACGGCGTCGCGCCGAGCGTCCAGAGGAAGCCGTGGATCATGCCGTCGAAGCGCTTGGAGGTCACGGAGTTGCCGGCTTCCTCGAGCCTGCGGGCGTAGGCCTCGCCCTCGTCGCGCAGCGGGTCGAACTCGGCGGTGGCGACGAACGCCGGCGGCAGCCCGGAGAGGTCGGACGCACGCAGCGGGAACGTGTAGGGGTCGTCGGCCGGGTCGGTGGCACCGAGGTAGTGCGCCCAGAACCACTGCATCGTGGCGCGTCCGAGCAGGTAGCCCTCGCCGTTGTCGGTGATCGAGGGGCTGGTCCAGTCGAAGTCGACGACCGGGTAGAACAGCAGCTGGCACGCGATCGCCGGGCCACCCCGGTCGCGGGCGGCGAGGCTCACCGCGGCGGCGAGGTGGCCGCCGGCCGAGTCGCCGCCGACTGCGAGGCGCGACGCGTCCACCCCGAGCTCCTCGGCGTGCTCCGCCACCCACACCGTCGCCGCGTAGCAGTCGTCGAACGCCGCGGGCTGCACGTGCTCGGGCGCGAGCCGGTAGTCGATCGACACCACGGTGACGTCGCCGGCGTTCGCGAGCTGCCGGCACGGCCGGTCCACGGTCTCGATGTCCCCGATGACCCAGCCGCCGCCGTGGAAGTAGACGAGCACGCCCCCGGAGCCGCCGCCGCTCGGCGTGTAGATCCGCGCGGGGATGTCGCCGTCGGGGCCGGGGATCGCCCGGTTCGACACCGTGCCGACCTCCTCGGGCGGCGGCTGCAGGTCGAGGAACGCGGCGGCGGCCTGGCGGGCCTGCGGCACGGTCATGCACTCGATGGGCGGCATACCTGCGGCCACCAGCGCGTCGAGCAGGGCCTGGGCCTCGGGGTGGAGGGGCACGGAGTCTCCCGGTGGGTCGAGCGAAATGGGTTGACCGAGCGTGACCCGGGCCACACGGACGGCGCTTGTGCGGTGGGGACGAAACCTTCGGCGGCCCTTGTCCCCGTCCCGTCTCCCGTCCACTGGGTCGTCCACTGGGCCGGACGAGTGCTGGTCCCGGTCCCCGACCGGCGGTTACGGTCCGAGGACGGCCGCCGTGGGCCGACGAGCGCACTCGGGTGGTGGTGCAGGGTGGTGACGATCGAGCCGTCCCCCGTCCCGGAGGACGCGGTCGCCACCGTCGCCGAGGTCGCCGACGCGCTCGCCCCACGGCGCACCGAGGTCAGCGTGTCGATCAGCGACGCGCTCGCGACACGCATCGACGAGCTGCGCGGCGACCCCGCCCTGCGCGACCTGCTCGGCGCCAGCGTCGAGGGCAACGTCGAGACGATCCTGCACGTGCTGCGCCACGACCTGGACCCGCGCGGCGTCGAGCCGCCGGCCGCGGCCGTCGCCTACGCGGAGCGGCTGGCGCAGCGCGGGGTCCCGGTCAACGCGCTGATCCGGGCCTACCGCGTCGGGCAGGCCCACCTCATGGAGTGGGCGTTCGCCGAGGCCGCGCGACGGCTCGGCGCCACGGCCGCGTCGCAGCGGATCGTGCTCGTGGTCATGGACTACGTCGACCACGTCACCCAGCACGTCGTGGCGGCCTACGAGGCCGAGCGCGACCGCATGCGCCGCAGCCGCCACGCCCTGCGCGTGGCGCGCGTGCGCGACGTCCTCGCCGGCCGGGCCCCCACCGGCCCCGACGACCGGCTCGCGGTCGAGTCGACGCTGGGCTATCGCTTCTCCGCCGTGCACCTCGGCCTCGTGGTGTGGCTGGAGCCGGAGCCGCCCGACGGCACCTTCGCCGCTCTCGAGCGCGTCGCGCTCGACCTCGGGACCGCGCTCGAGGCCGCGGGCCGCCCGCTCGTGGTGCCGTGGGACGCCGCCAGCGTGCTGGCCTGGCTGCCGTGCCGCGACGACACCGCCCCGTCGCGCGAGGTCGTCGCCCGCGCCGTCGCCCGGCACGGCGACGCGGTGCGCGTGGCGTGCGGGTCGCCCACCCCCGGCCCCGACGGCTTCCGCACCACGCACGACCAGGCCCGGCGAGCCCGTGACGTCGCGCTGGCGTCCGGTGGGGGCGCGCCGCCGGTGACCCTGTTCGACGAGGTGGGGGCGGTGGCGCTGCTGTGCGCCGACCCCGAGGGCGCCCGGGCGTGGGTGCGGCGCGTGCTCGGGGCGCTCGCCGACCCCGAGCCCGCCACCGCCCGTCTGCGCGAGACCCTGCAGGTCTTCCTCGCCACCGGCGGCAGCCTCGCCACGACGGCGCGACGACTCCAGGTCCACCGCAACACCGTCAAGTACCGGGTCGGCCGCGCGCACGAGGTCCGGGGCCGGCCGCTGGGCAGCTCCGACCACGACCGCCTCGACGTCGAGCTCGCGCTGCGCGCGTGCGTGTGGCTGGGCCCGCCCGCGGCCCCGACCGAGTAGCCCGGCCGACGAGCCCGGCCGACGAGCCCGGCCGACTAGCCCTCGCGGTCGCGCCGGCTGCGGCCCAGCCCCAGGCCGAGCACGCCGAGCAGGGCGCCCGCACCGAGCAGGCCTGCGGTGGCACGGGGACCGGGCGTGCGCCCGACGGTGATGGCCGGCCGGACGATCACCGGCGCGGGCTCGGGCAGCTCCTCCCGCTCGTTCTCCTTGAGCGTGGCCGCCCAGGCGGTGACGAAGAGGATGAAGCGTGAGACGAAGTTGGCGAACACCAGCAGACCGATGATCGGACCGAACGCGGCGCCGGCGGGCGAGTTGGTGACGCTCGAGATGTAGACGGTCATGATCTGCTGGAGGATCACGAACCCGACCGCGGCGAACAGGGCGGCGCGGACCGCCGAGCGCAGTGTCACCGGCTCGCGGGGCAGCCGGGCGATGACCCAGAGGAACACCAGCCAGTTCGCGGCGAGGGTGATCACCAGGCTCGCGAGGAAGAACAGGAACTGCGCCCAGGTCTCGTCGCCGAGGCCCAGGAACTCGAGGATCGTGGACGAGAGCCCGGTGCCGATGCCCGTGATGGCGAACGAGAGCCCGAAGGCGAGCCCGAGCCCGATCATGGCGAGCAGGTCGCTGCCGTAGCGCTTGACGATCGACGGGGGCTCGCCGCGCTGGTCCCACTGCTCGGAGAGCGCCTCGCGCAGGTTGCTCATCCACCCGAGCCCGGAGAACAGGGCGCCGAGCAGACCGATGATGCCGACCGCGTTGCGCTGCGCGATGGCCTGGTCGATGACCGAGTTCAGCAGGTCGCCGAGTCCCGGCGGCACCGCCGCCGTGATGGCGTTCTGGATCTCGGTCAGCAGCGCCTGGTTGTTGGCCAGCACGAACGCCGCGGCCGCGAACGCGACCATGAGCAGCGGGACGAGCGCGAGGATCGAGAAGAACGTGATCGCCGCGGCGTAGTGGTCACCGTGCTTCTCGGTGTACCGGGTGGCGGCGCGGATCAGGTGGTCGAGCCAGGGGTACTTCGCGCGCAGCTTCTCCAGCTGCGTCGGCTCGGTCGTCCCGGACCCGTCCGTGTCGGTCGTGCTGGCGGCGCTCGTCATCGCTGCGCGTCGTCCTCTCGCGGTCCCCGACTCCCCGCGGGCCGACCGGCCCGCGCGGGGACCGACTACCCCGCGTCGTCGACCCTCACGCGCCGTTCACGCAGGTGCGCCGCTCCCGTACGGCTCCGGGTCGAACGTCCCGTTGCGCGCGCGGAACGACCGCGCGGTGCCCGGCCAGAGGAGGGTCAGCCGCCCGCTGGTCTCGTCGACGTACCAGCTGGCGCACCCGCCCTGCAGCCAGACCGTGTCCTCGCTCATCGCGTCGATCTCGCGGGTGTAGGCCTCCTCGGCCTCGGCGGTGACCTCCAGCGAGGTCCCGGGCCGGGTCCGCAGGTGGTCGAGCGCGCCGAGGACGTGGTCGATCTGCGTCTCGATCATGTACACGGCCGAGTTGTGGCCGAGGCTCGCGTTCGGCCCGTTGATGACGAACATGTTGGGGAAGCCGTGCACCGCGGTGGAGGCGTGCGCGGTCATCCCGTCGGCCCACCGCTGCGCGAGCAGGCCGTGGCGTCCCTCGATGCGCTGCGCGAACGGCAGCCGCGTCGTCCAGAAGCCGGTGGCGAGGACGAGGGCGTCGACGCGGTGGTGGGCGCCGGACGCCGCGATCGCCGTCGACTTCTCGACACGGGCGAGCGCGCTGGGCTCCAGGGTGACGTCGTCGCGGCGCAGCGCCGGGTAGAGGTCGTCGGAGATGACGATGCGCTTGCACCCGATCTCGTAGTCGGGGGTCAGGCGGGCGCGGAGCTCCGGGTCCGGCACCTGGGTGGCGAGGTGCCGGAGGGCGCGGTCGCGGAGACGGTCGATGTCCGGGCGCACCCGCCGGCGCGCGTCGATCGCCCGCTCGGCCTCGTCGAAGAGCTCCTCGCGCAGCGCCCGCTCGGCGCCCGGGTCGAGGGCGAAGCCGCGCCGCTCCTGCGCGGTGTAGGCGCGGTCGCCGCGCGGCACCACCCACGGCGGCGTGCGCTGGAAGACCACGAGCCCGGCGGCCCGCCCGGCCAGCGCGGGCACGATCTGGGCCGCCGAGGCGCCCGTCCCCACGACGCCGACGTGCTTGCCCGCGAGGTCCGCGCCCCCGTCCCAGCGCGCGGAGTGGAACACCGGCCCCGCGAAGTCCGACAGGCCGGGGATCTCGGGGATCCGAGGCTCGGAGAGGCGGCCCGCGGCCACGGCCAGCACCCGCGCGCGGTAGGTGCCCGTCGACGTCTCGATCCGCCACCGCGTCCCGTCCCACCGCGCGTGCTGCATCTCCGCACCCAGGCGCAGGTGGGGGTCCAGGCCCTCGTCGCGGGCGCACTCGCGCAGGTAGCCGTGGATCTCGTCGCCGGGCGCGAAGACGCGCGACCAGTCGGGCTTGGGCCGGAAGGAGAACGAGTAGAGGTGCGACGGGACGTCGCAGGCGACGCCGGGGTAGCGGTTGTCGCGCCAGGTGCCGCCGACGCCGTGGGCGCGCTCGAGGATGACGAACGACTCCCGGCGCCGGCGCGCGAGCCGGATCCCGAGACCGATCCCGGCGAAGCCCGCGCCGATGATCGCGACGTCGACGTCGGTCGTCGAGCTGGTCACGGGGTGCCTCCCCGCAGCACCGCCACTCGGTCCGCCGGCGGGTCGCCGTAGACGGTCGTGCGCTGCCGCGGCGTCCGCCCGAGGTCGGCGGCGAGCGCCTCGACCTCGGCGAGGGTCAGCGCCCGGCCCGCTTCGGCGCCGGCGGACGGGTCGAGGACGCCGTCGAGCAGCAGCCCGCCGACGTCGTCGGCACCGCCACGCAGGACGGCCTCGGTGAGCCCGGGACCGAACTTGGGCCAGGCGGCCTGCACGTGCGCGATCCGCCCGTGCAGCAGCAGCCGCGTGACGGCGTAGAGGGCGCGGGTCTCGCGGGTGGTGTCAGCGTGGGGGCCATGCTGACGTCGGACATCAGGAAGTCCACCCGCCGGCAGGGCTTCCGGCGGGATCGGCATGGCGATCATCTCGGTGAACCCGCCGGTGCGGTCCTGGATGGCGGCCAGGGTGCGCAGGTGGGCGACCTGGTCGGCCGGGGTCTCGACGTGGCCGTAGACCATCGTCGCCGTCGACCGCAGGCCCACCTCGTGGGCGGTGGTGATCAGCTCGATCCAGCGGGCGGCGGGGATGTCGGTGCCGCCGGTGAGCCGGGCGCGGATGTCGTCGTCGAGGATGCGCGCCGCCGTCCCCGGCACCGACCCGAGCCCGGCGTCGCGCGCGCTCTCGAGGAACTCCCTCGGCGAGAGACCGAGGCGGGCGGCGCCGTCGGCGACCTCGGCGGGCCGGAAGCCGTGGACGTGCAGCGGCGCGCGGCCCGTGATCAGCGCGAGCAGGTCGAGCTGCGCGCGGTCCGGGGCGTCGGGCGGCAGCGGGCCCTGCACGCACACCTCGGTGGCCCCGAGCGCCCAGGCCTCGTCGGCGAGCGCCACGGCGTGCTCGGGGTCGCGGACGACCGCGGTGTCGAGGTTGCGGTTGGCGACGAACGTCAGCTGGTCGCCGACCACCTCGCGCCGCACCTCGTCGGCGAGCTCCGCCAGCGCTTCGAGCTCCTCGCCGTCGGCGGCGAGCAGGTCGACGTAGGCCTCGTCGGACAGGCCGGCGGGATCGTTCTCCGCGCGGGCGAGCGCGGAGCGGGCGGGAGCGGTCATCGGGCGGGGGTCATCGGGCGGCGGTCATCCGGCGGGGGTCATCGGGCGGCGGTCATCGGGCGGCGGTCATCGGGCGGGGGCACGGCTGGCGCTCGCGGGCGAGCCCGCGCTGGTCGGCCAGGGCGATCACGGGGTCGACGAGGTCGGGGTGCAGCCAGGTGTTCGGGTCGCGCACGTAGCGCGGGTAGATCGTGAGCCGCGGGGCGAGGGTGAACCCCGCCGACGCCGTGACCCGGCGTAGCGCGTCGAGACCCGGCCAGGGGCGCTCGGGATTGACGTGGTCCGGGGTCACCGGCGACACCCCGCCCCAGTCGTCGATGCCGGCGCGCAGCAGCAGCCCCTGGTCCTGGGCCGCGCTGGCCGAGTCGTCCAGGTCGCCGGCGAGGTTCGGCGGCGCCTGGACGCTGACCCCGAGCGGCATGATCATCCTCGCGACGGCCACCGCCGCGACGAACGCGTCGAACTCGGCGTCGGGCTCCCCGCGCATCGCGGTGTCGGGCTTGGCGCGGAAGTTCTGGACGATCACTTCCTGCACGTGGCCCCCGCGGCGCGCGGACTCGGCGAGCAGCAGCAGCGACTGCGCGCGCTCGGCACGGTGCTCGCCGATCCCGACGAGGATCCCGGTGGTGAACGGCACCCGAGCGCGGCCGGCGTCGTCGATCACCCGGCGGCGCAGGGCGGGCTCCTTGTCGGGCGAGCCGAAGTGCGCCCCACCCGGCTGCGACCAGAGCCGGGTCGCGGTGGTCTCGAGCATCATCCCCATCGACGGCGACACCGACCGCAGCCACTGGAGCTCGAGGAGGTCCATGACGCCGGGGTTGAGGTGCGGCAGCAGCCCCGTCTCCTGGAGGACCGCTTCCGCACTCCTGTGGACGTGGTCGAGCGTGGAGGTCAGGTTCCGCGCGCCGAGCCAGTCCCGGGCGGCCGCCCAGCGCGCCTCGGGGCGGTCGCCGAGGGTGAACAGCACCTCGGTGCAGCCCTGCTCGGCGCCGGCGCGGGCGATCTCGAGGACCTCGTCGCGCTCGAGGTAGGCCGCCGGGAGGCGCCCGGGCACCGTGGCGAACGTGCAGTAGTGGCACCGGTCCTGGCACAGGCGCGTCAGCGGGACGAAGACCTTGGGGCTGTAGGTGACGACGTCCGGCCGGCCCTCGCCCGCGAGGTGCTCGTCGCGGCGGGCGGCCGCGGCCGCGAGCAGGACCTCGAGCTCCTCGCCCCGCGCCGCGAGCACGGTGGTGGCGTCGGCGAGGGTCGGGGCTGTTGTCACCAGGCGTTCGAGCGCCGCCCGCACCTCGGCGCGCGAGGGCTCCGCCGGCTCGTCCAGCTCGACCAGCGCGGGCGGCGGCACCGCGGGATGTCCGAGATCGGCCACGTCCCGAACCTACGCCGCGACCCGCCCTCACGCCCACGACCGCACGCTCGGTCTGCCCGCTCGGTGTGCACGCTGCGCGTGCAAGCGCTGCGTCCACGCTTGCACTGGGTGCGTGGAAATCCGCGTCGATCACGGGCTGCCCGCCGGCGGGGCGTGGTCCAGGGTGGCCGGGTGGACGCCCGGAGCCGCGCGCTCGCCGCGCTGTGCGCCACCGAGATCGTCAGCTGGGGCGTCCTCTACTACGCGTTCCCGGTGCTCGTGGGGACGATCAGCGCGGACACGGGCTGGTCGGTCGGCGCGGCGACCGGGGCGTTCTCCGTCGGCGCCCTGATCTCCGCCGGGGCCGGGATCGTCGTCGGCCGGCTCATCGACCGGCGCGGCCCGCGTCTGGTGATGACGACGGGGTCGGTGATCGGCGTCCTCGCCACCCTCGCGATCGCCGCCGCCCCGACCCTGCCGCTCTTCTACGCGGCGTGGGCGGTGGCCGGCCTCGCGCAGGCGGCGACCTTCTATCCGCCGGCGTTCGCCGCGATCACCGGCTGGTACGGCGAACAACGCGTGCGCGCGCTGACCACGCTGACCCTCGTCGCCGGGTTCTCCAGCACCGTCTTCGCCCCGCTCACCGCGGCGCTCGTCGGGCCGCTGGGCTGGCGCGGCACCTTCGTCGTGCTGGCCGGGATCCTCGCCGTCGTCACCGTCCCGCTGCACGCGCTGCTGCTCACGCCGCCGTGGCGCCCGCGGGAGCACGCGGGCGGCGAGGCGGACGGGCCGCAGACCGACGCCGAGCACGCGCGCGCCGTCCTGCGCAGCCCCCGCTTCGTCGCCGTCACCGTCGTCATGACCGCCGGCGCGTTCGGGCTCTACGCGACGACGATCAACCTCGTCCCGCTGCTCGAGGGCCGCGGCCTCGACCTGGGCCTCGCCGCGCTCGCCCTCGGGCTCACCGGCGCCGGACAGGTGCTGGGCCGGCTCGGCTTCGTGCCGCTGGTCCGGCGGACGGGGCCGAGGGCGCGGATCGCGATGGTGTTCACGCTCGGCGGGGTCGGCGTCGTCGCCCTGGCCCTCGTGCCGGGCCCGGCGCCGCTGCTCATCGCGTTCGCCGTCGTCGCCGGCGCCGGGCGCGGGCTGCACACCCTGCTGCAGGCCTCGACGGTCGCCGACCGCTGGGGCACACGCGCCTTCGGCCGGATCAACGGCGTCTTCTCGGCGCCCGTCACGCTCGCGGTCGCGCTCGCTCCGGCCGGCGGGGTCGCCGTCGCCGGCCTCGCCGGCGGCTTCCCCGCCATGTTCCTGGTGCTCGGTCTGGTCACGCTGCTCGCGGCGGTCGTGGGCCTCGTCGTCTGACGACCCGCTCGTGATCGTGGGGGATGGCCTGACCCTATCGGCGTGCAGAATCGAGTCGTCAGCTCAGGCCCCCAGGCTGGCACGTCAGAGGGTCGCGAGGTGTGCGGCCACGGCGGCGTCGAGGCGGGCGGTGTCCCCGGTCGCGAGCAGGTCGAGCAGTGCCCCGCGCAGGACGGCGAGCAGCAGGGCGCGCTCGGCCGCGTCGTCGACGTCCTGGTGCGCGGCGAGCAGGGCGTCCCAGTCGGCGACGGTCCGGGCGGCGAACCCGGCCCAGGGGGCGTCCGGGGCGGCGCCGACCGAGCGCGTGTAGGCCTCGAGCCACAGGCGCAGCAGGGCGCGGTGCCCGGGCGCCGCCAGCCAGGCCCAGACGCGCGCGCCGACCGCCGCGAGGTCGGCGGGCCCGTCGCGCAGGCCGTCGAGGACGGCGAGCTGGTCGGCGCGCGAGCGGGCGAGCAGGGCGGCGATCAGCCCGTCCTTGCTGCTGAAGAGGAACAGCAGCACCCGGGGGCTCGACCCGATCGCCTCGGCCAGCGGGCGCAGCGACATCCCCGCCCACCCGTGCTCGAGCACCCAGGCGTACGCGGCCTCGAGCAGTTCCTGCCGCCGCGCCGACCCTTCGGGCTCGCTCACGGGCACGTCCGTGCCAGCCCTGCGTCCACGCTTGCACTCAACGCCAGGAAATCCACATCCTCAGTGTGCTTCACTGAAACAGTCGTTTCAGTGAGGAGGTCGACATGGGCGAGGTCACGATCCGGTCGATGGACCGGCCGGGGGACCTGGGATGGGTCCTGATGGCACACGGGGACCTCTATGCCCGCGAGTACGACTGGGCCACCGAGGCCGTGACGGCGCGGATCGTCGCCGACCACGCGGCGCACGGCCGGCCGGGGCGCGACGCCGGGTGGATCGCCGAGCTCGACGGCCGGCGCGTCGGCAGCGTCCTGTGCGTCCGCGAGGACGAGCGCACCGCGCGCCTCCGGCTGCTGCTCGTCGACCCCGACGCCCGCGGCCACGGCCTCGGTCGGCAGCTCGTGACGTGCTGCATCGACTTCGCGCGCGACGCCGGCTACGCGCGCCTCGTGCTGTGGACCAACGAGCCGCTCGCCGCCGCCCGGCGCCTCTACCTCGACGCCGGCTTCACGCTCACCGGCGAGGAGAGCCACCGCGAGTTCGGCGCCGAGGTGCTCGGCCAGTCCTACGCACGCGACCTGACCCCCTGATCGCGCACCTCACCCCTTGACCGTATCCCTCGGTCCTGTTCTTATATCAACCGACAGGTTGTCCAACTGAGGAGATGACGATGAGCGCCACCACCGCGTCCGCCGGCCCGACCACGACCCGCCCGCGGCCGGCCCGCTGGGCGCTCGGCGTGCTCCAGATCCTGCTGGCCGCCCTGTACCTGTTCTCCGCGTTCGGGAAGATCTCGCTCGACCCGATGGTCGTCGAGGGATTCGCGATGATGGGGATCGGGCCGGGGCTGACGGTGACGATCGGTGTCATCGAGCTCGCCGCCGCGATCGGGCTGCTGATCCCCCGGCTCTCCGGCCTGGCCGCCACCGGGTGCGTCGTGCTCATGACCGGGGCCGTGATCAGCACCCTGGCGACGCTCGGCGGCGCGATGGTCCTCGTCCCCGCCGTCGTGCTGGTCTGCGTCGCGATCGTGGCGTGGGTGCGACGCCGCGAGACCGTGGCGCTGGTCCGGGACCCGCGCGCGGCCCTGACCCGCTGACCCTGATCCGCTGACCCGGCGGCTTACACGTCGGTGGCGCGGGAGCGCGAACGCACGGTGCCGTCGCCGGGGACGTCGGGCGTCGCGTCGCCCGGCTCCTCGTCGGCCCCCACGGTGGTCGTGCCCGCGACCGACGTCGGCTTCTCACCCGCAGACCCGTCACCCGAAGACCCGTCGCCCGCAGACCCCTCACCCGAAGACCCGTCGCCCGCAGCCGCGTCCCCGGCGCCCTCCTCGTGCTCGCCCGTGCGCCGATCGATCTGCTCGCCGAAGTAGCGCAGGATCTCTGCGATCACCGCCGCCACCGGCACGGCGAGGAACGCCCCGGCGATGCCGGCGAGGCTCGAGCCCGCCGTCACGGCCAGGATCACCAGCGCCGAGTTGAGCCCGAGGCCGCGGCCCTGGACCAGCGGCTGGAGCAGGTTCCCCTCCACCTGCTGGACGACGAGGATCAGGATCAGCACCCCGAGCGCCGTCGCCGGGCCCTGGATCACGAGCGCGATGAGCACGGCGAGCGCACCCGCCACCAGCGCCCCGATGATCGGGATGAAGGCGCCGAAGAACGTCAGCACGGCCAGGGGCAGCGCCAGCGGGACCCCGAAGACCACCAGGCCGATGCCGATGAAGACCGCGTCGACGAAGCCGATGAGCGCCTGCGAGCGGATGAACCCCCCGAGGCGCAGCCAGGCGCGGGCGCCGATCTCGGCGAGGTGGTCGCCGGACGTCGGCCCCGCCGTGCGACGCACCCAGGGCAGGAACGTCGGGCCGTCCTTGACGAACAGGAACGCGAGCACCAGCGCGAGCACCGCGTTGATGACGCTGTTGGCCACGGTGGTGAGGCCGGTGAGGACACCGGTGGCGATCTGGCCCGCGCTCTGCTGGAGGCGCTCGACGGCCGCCTGCACGTACCCGCCGATCTGACTGGCGCCGAGGTTGAACGGCGGTCCCTGCAGCCAGCCCTGGATCTGCTGGATGCCACCGACGGCGCCCTGCGCGATCTGCGGCGCCTGACCGGCCACCGACGGCGCGATGAGCGCCACGACCCCGCCGAGCACGGCCAGCCCCAGGATCAGCACCAGCGCCGTCGCCAGCGCGCCGGGGACCCGGCGGCGCCGCAGCCACGTGACCGGGGGCTCGACGATCGTCGCGATCACGAGCCCGAGGAACACCGGGAACACGATGTCCCACAGCTGGATCAGGATGAGTCCGACGACCGTCAGCGCGGCGACGACGATGAGGAAGCGCAGGCTCCAGCGGGCGGTCCAGGCAAGCCCCTCGCCGATCAGGTGCCCACGGGTCGGGGCGTCCCCCCGTGCGACGTCCCGGGAGGCGGGGGCCTCGTCCATGGAGCCGAGTCTGTCAGCGATGGGAGTCCTCCGGCGGCCGGGTGCGGGCGTGTGCGGGTGCCCGGCGGGAGCGCACGTTACCCCCGTCCGACGACCGGGGTCCGGACGCACGCGGGCCCCTCTCCCGAGGTGGGAGAGGGGCCCGGGTGGGAGCCAGTTCGGGCGCTAGGCCATCGCCTTCTTCAGGCCCTCGTCGATCGCGTCGAGGAAGTCCTGGGTGTTGAGGGACTTCGCGTCACCGCCCACCAGCAGCGCCAGGTCCTTGGTCATCTTCCCGGACTCGATGGTCTGCACGCAGACGTCCTCGAGCTTCTGGGCGAACTCGACGAGCTCGTCGTTCTTGTCGAGGCGCCCGCGCTGGGCGAGGCCCCGCGACCACGCGAAGATCGACGCGATCGGGTTGGTCGAGGTCTCCTCGCCCTGCTGGTGCTTGCGGAAGTGCCGCGTCACCGTGCCGTGGGCGGCCTCGGCCTCGACGGTGCCGTCGGAGGTCATGAGCACCGAGGTCATCATGCCCAGCGAGCCGAAGCCCTGGGCGACGATGTCGGACTGCACGTCGCCGTCGTAGTTCTTGCAGGCCCAGACGTAGCCGCCCTCGGACTTGATGGCCTGGGCCACCATGTCGTCGATCAGGCGGTGCTCGTAGGTGAGGCCCGCCTTCTCGAAGTCGGCCTTGAACTCCGACTCGAAGATCTCCTGGAAGGTCTCGAGGAACATGCCGTCGTAGGCCTTGAGGATGGTGTTCTTCGTCGACATGTAGACCGGGTAGTTGCGGTCGAGGCCGTACTGCAGCGAGGCCCGCGCGAACTCCTCGATCGAGGCCTTGAAGTTGTACATGCCCATCGCGACGCCGCCGTCGACCGGGAACTCCGCGACCTTGTGCTCCTGGGCCTCGCCGTTCTCCGGCGTGTAGGTGATCGTCACCGTGCCCGGGCCCGGCACCTTGAAGTCCTGGGCGAGGTACTGGTCACCGTGCGCGTGGCGGCCGACGACGATCGGCTTCGTCCAGGACGGCACGTACCGGGGGATGTTCTGGCAGACGATCGGCTCGCGGAAGATGACGCCACCGAGGATGTTGCGGATCGTCCCGTTGGGCGAGCGGTACATGCGCTTGAGGCCGAACTCCTCGACCCGCGCCTCGTCCGGCGTGATCGTCGCGCACTTGACGCCGACGCCGTGACGCTTGATGGCGTGCGCGGCGTCGACCGTGACCTGGTCGTCGGTCTCGTCGCGGTGCTCGATGCCGAGGTCGTAGTACTCGAGGTCGATGTCGAGGTACGGGTGGATCAGCTTGTCCTTGATGAACTGCCAGATGATCCGGGTCATCTCGTCACCGTCGAGCTCGACGACGGTGCCCTCTACCTTGATCTTCGCCACGGCTCGAATGCCCTCCTCGCGGGCGCCGACCACCGGCGCCGTCCGACCTGCCCGCACGCTATCAACGCAGCGAGTACCCGGAACGGGTGCGCGGGCCACGAGGGGCGGACGTCACCGTGTGGCGAGCGGTCCCCCGGTGATCGTGAGGGCCACGGCGATCACGACGAGCCCGAACAGGACGTACGTGACGATGTCCACCCGGCGGCTGCGGACGGCGAGCAGGCCGGCCGCCGTGCGGGTCAGGCTCGCGCGCAGCGCCCCGGCGAGCAGCAGGGCGAGGCCCAGCTCGGTGGTGCCCTCGCGCCAGTGCTGCAGTGCGATGCGACCGAACGCGAGTCCCACGACGAGCATCACCGCGAGGAACGGCAGGTGCGCGCGGACCTTGCGGATCATCTCGGCGCGCGTGGTGCGCGGGCGGGCGTGCCGTCCCGCCGCGGACGGGAGCACCTCGGTGGGGCTCTCGTCGGGCGGCGGCGCGGGTCGGACCGTCGGCTGGGGTGCCGACGGCCGTCCCGGGCGCGGGGTCACGGCGGTCACCGCACGCTCACTCCGTCCCGCGCTCCGCGCGCTCGACGACGTTGGTGAGCAGCATGCCCCGTGTCATGGGGCCGACCCCGCCCGGGACGGGCGCGAGGTACGAGGCGACCTCGGCGACCTCGGGGGCGACGTCACCGACGAGGCCGTTCTCACCACGGGTGATGCCGACGTCGAGCACGGCGGCGCCGGGCTTGACCATGTCCGCGGTGACGAGGCCGGGCACGCCGGCCGCGGCCACGATCACGTCGGCGGCCCGGAGCTCGGCGGCCACGTCCTTGGTGCCGGTGTGGCACAGGGTGACGGTGGCGTTGACCGAGCGGAGGGTCAGCAGCAGGCCCAGCGGCCGCCCGACGGTGACACCGCGACCGAGGACGGTGACCTTCGCGCCGTTCAGCGGCACGTCGTAGCGGCGCAGCAGCTCGACCACTCCGCGCGGGGTGCACGGCAGCGGGCCCGGCTCCTGGAGCACGAGGCGCCCGAGGTTGGTCGGGTGCAGGCCGTCGGCGTCCTTGTCCGGGTCCATGCGCTCGAGGGCCGCGCCGGAGTCGAGGCCCTTCGGCAGGGGCAGCTGGACGATGTAGCCGGTGCACGCCGGGTCGGCGTTGAGCTCGTCGATCACCTTCTCGACGTCGGCCTGCGTCGCGTCGGCGGGCAGGTCGCGGCGGATCGAGGTGATCCCGACCTTCGCGCAGTCGTTGTGCTTGGCCCGCACGTACGACTGCGAGCCCGGGTCGTCGCCCACCAGGACGGTGGCGAGCCCCGGGGTCCGACCCGCCGCGGTCAGCGCGGCGACCCGCCCGGAGAGCTCGTCGAGGATCGACGCGAGGGTGGCCTTCCCGTCCAGCTTGGTCGCGGTCACGACCTCATGATGGCAGGTCGGCCGTGCGCTCCCGGTCGCCTCGCCGCCGCAACGGCCACGGAGTGGCGGCCACGACCGCCGCGACCAGGGTGAGCAGCGCCCCGAGGACCGTCGTCACGCCCGGGGTCCCGGCGGCCGACGGCAGCACGAGGTCGAGGACGAGCGCGCCGACGACCTGGCCCGCCACGGCGCCGAGCGAGAGCAGCAGCACCCCGACCTGGCCGACCACCCACGCCCCCAGCCCGATGAAGATCGCGCCGAACGGGCCGCCGAGGTAGAGGTACCAGGCGCCCGGCAGCGGGTTCGGCGGCCCGAGCACGAGCACCGCGACGATCGCCGCGAGCACCAGCGCGATCAGGCCGACGACGAAGTTGATCGTCGCGGCGGGGAGCACGGAGGCGACGAACGAGTCGCGCTCCCCGTCGCCGGTGTCGGTGCCGGTCCCGGTGCCCGCGCCACCCGCCGCCGCCGCGACCCGGCCGTTGAGCGCCTGCTGGGTGGCGATGGCGAGCCCGGCGGCGAGCGGGACCAGCGCCAGGGCGACGGGGGCGTCGGAGCTGATCGACGGGGCCACCGACAGCACCACGGCGCCGAGCATCAGCAGCGCCCCGACGACCCGCGGCGGCGTCGTGCCCTGGGGTCCGGCCGGGCCGAGGCCGACGCGGTCGGCGACGAGCCCGCCGCTGGACTGGCCGGCGACGACCGCGATCGTGAAGAGCGCCGTGCCCAGCACGTGCGCGGTGACGCCCTGGCCGGCGACCAGCAGCGCGCCGCCCAGGCCGCCGAGCAGCTGCCAGGACCGCAGGGTGCCGCGCCGCCGCGCCGACCCCACGCGCCGCAGGCCCCGGCGACCCGGGCGCAGGAGCGCCACGAGGATCAGCAGCAGCACCAGCCCGAGACCGAACGAGATGACCGCGGCGAGGATCCCGTCACCGAGCTCCGCGCCGAGCTCGGCGTTGACCCGCGCCTGCCCGACGATGAACATCCCGGTGACGAAGGCCCCGGCGAGGCCGACGAGGGTCCGCGAGCGCTGGGAAGCCACGGTCCGGGGACGGTAGTACCGCGGTGGGGCTGCTACCGGCCGAACGCCTCCCGAGCGGGGTGACGGAGCGACCACGCCCCGGGACGGGCCCGGGTGTCGACGAGACGGGCCGTCGCCGTGTTCGCCGCGGCCACGCCGCCGGCGTACACCGCGTGCTGGACCATGCTCGTCACCAGCAGGCGACGCTCCCACCGCCAGGGCGGTGGGGTCTCGCCGAGCACCGGGAACAGGCCGAGGGCCATCGTCTGGCAGCCGACGAAGAAGGCCAGGCCCGGCCCGGGCTCGCGTCCGAGGACGCGTCGGAGGGCGACGTGGCCGACGCCGACCGCCGAGCCGTAGCCCCAGTGCACCAGCCAGAACAGGGTCTGTCGGCCCCGCGCGGAGCGCGGTGCCCAGCCGACCACGTGCTGCAGCAGCGTCGAGGCGGCGATGACGACGTGCTCGCTGTCGTCGTAGTCGAGGATCTCCTCGATCTCGTCGACACGGATGCCGTCGCGGCGGGCGTGGAGCTCGCGGTGCAGCCGTGCCGTCAGGGTCATCGCCCCGGTGCCGACGGCCCCGCCCACCACGCCGCGCGCGACCTCGCGCAGCACCGTCGCGCTCCCGCGCCGTGCGCCCATGGGCGTCAGCTTGCCCTGGATCGGTTCACGACGCGGCCGCAGAGGCCCTCTGTCGATGTACCCCTCCGTTCGGGCGGTGCCGTAGAGGGCGTGGTGCGCCTCACACTCGTGAGGCACGGGGACGACACCGTGCGCCCACCCGTACCAACGGGACGGGTCGACCGACGGTGTCCCGGGCGACAACCCACGAAGGAGTGCGGATGACCACCATCGACGAGCAGTCCACCGCGGCACACGCGGCCCCGGACACCGGAGCCGAAGCGGCGGCCGCAGCCGGTGCCAACCCGGCACTGGTCGGCGTCCCGACATTCGTGATCGGCTCGGTGGCCCTGGGGCTCTACCTGGTCGGCTTCACCGGAGCGTCGAGCACCGCACTGGTGGGCTTGCTCCCGATCCTGTTCATGTGCACCGGGATCGGGCAGCTGGTGGCCACGGTCTGGTCGGTGCGCATCGGGGCCGGGGCACCGGCAGCCATCTTCGGCATCTTCACCGGGTTCTGGCTGAGCTTCGCCGTGCTGGCGACCTCGCTGGGCCAGGACTGGTTCGGGCCGACCTCCACCGACACCGCCGTCGCCACGGGCGCCCAGGAGACCTTCCTGCTCACCTGGCTGATCGGCATCGTCATCCTCACGGTGGCCTCGCTGCGCCTGCCCGCCATGTTCACCGTGCTGTTCGTCCTCATCGACGCGGCGCTGCTGCTGGTGCTGCTGGGGACCTCGAGCGGCTCGACGGGCCTGCTGTTCTTCGGCGGCATCGTGGTGTTCGCCTTCGCCCTGGTCGGCGTCTACATGTTCCTCGACGCCATGGGGCAGGCGACCGGCGGGAAGCCGATGCCGATGGGCAAGGCCCTCATCGGCGGCTGACCGATCCGCACACCCACGTACCGCGAGGGACGCCCTGACCGCCGGCGACGGCGTCGGGGCGTCCCTCGTCCTGTGTGCGGGGGTCACCGGAAGTCCCGGGAGCTCGAGGGCACGCGGAGCTCGAGGCGTTCGATGCGGTCGGCGACGAGGTTGACCACGGTCGGCGCGTCGTGGGCGCGCTCGACCCGGCCGCGGATCACGAGCGCCGCGCTGGTGCGGGCCACCACCCGGTGGCGCGCCCAGAGCCCCTCCGAGCAGACCACGTTGAGCATGCCGGTCTCGTCCTCGAGGTTGAGGAACGTCGTGCCGCCCGCGGTCGCGGGACGCTGGCGGTGGGTGACCACCCCGCCGACCTCGATGCGCTCGCCCTCGGGCACGCGGGCGACCGCACCGACCGAGTAGGCGCCGCGCTCCTCGAGCGCGTGGCGCAGGTGGGTCACCGGGTGGCTGTCGGGCGTGAGGCCGGTGGCCCAGACGTCGGCGACGGTGAGCTCCACCGCGCTCATCCCCGGCAGCGCCGGCGCCTCGAGACCCACGGCGGTGCCGGGCAGGCGGTCGTGACGCACGCCGTCGCGCACCACCCCGACCCCGGCCGCCGCCGCACCGGCCGCCCACAGCGCCTCGCGGCGCTCGAGCCCGAAGCAGCGCAGCGCCCCGGCGGTGGCCAGCGCCTCGACCTGCGCGGTGGGCAGCTCGGCGCGGCGCGCGAGGTCCGCGACGTCCCGGTAGGGGCCCTCCCGTTCCCGTTCCGCCACGATCCGGGCGGCCACCTCGTCCCCCATCCCGCGCACCCCGGCGAGACCGAGCCGCACGGCGACCCCGCCGGTGCTGTCCGGATGCGGCTCCAGGCCCGGGGTGTCCGCGGAGACCAGGACGTCGGGGCCGAGCACCACCACCCCGTGGCGGCGGGCGTCGGCGGTGAGCGACTGGGGCGAGTAGAAGCCCATCGGCTGGGCGCGCAGCAGCGCCGCGCAGAAGGCGGCCGGGTAGTAGAACTTGTACCAGGCGCTGACGTAGACCAGCGACGCGAAGCTGATCGAGTGGCTCTCCGGGAAGCCGAAGTTGGCGAACGCCTTGGTCTTGCCGAAGATCGTGTCCGCGAGGTCCCCGGTGATCCCGTTGGCGGCCATCCCCTCGTAGAACCGCTCGCGCATCCGCTCGATCCGCTCGCTCGAGCGCTTGGCCGACAGCGCGCGCCGCAGCTCGTCGGCCTCGGCGGCGGAGAAGCCCGCGACGTCCACCGCGAGCTGCATGAGCTGCTCCTGGAACAGCGGCACCCCGAGCGTCTTCTCCAGGGCCGGCTCGCAGAGCGGGTGGTCGTAGACGATGCGCTCCAGCCCGTTGCGCCGCCGGATGTAGGGGTGCACCGAGCCGCCCTGGATGGGCCCGGGACGGATCAGCGCGACCTCGACCACCAGGTCGTAGAACTCCCGCGGCCGCAGGCGGGGCAGCGTCGCCATCTGCGCCCGGGACTCGACCTGGAACACGCCCACCGAGTCGCCCTCGGCGAGCATCGCGAAGACCTTCTCGTCGGTGGCCTGCAGCTCGTGCAGCTTCACGCGGACGTCGTGGTGCTCGGCGACGAGGTCGGCGGCGTAGTGCAGCACCGAGAGCATGCCCAGGCCCAGCAGGTCGATCTTGACCAGCCCGACCGCCGCCGCGTCGTCCTTGTCCCACTGGATGACGCTGCGTCCCGGCATCCGTCCCCACTCCACGGGCACCACCTGGTCGACCGGGCGGTCGCAGATGACCATGCCGCCGGAGTGGATCCCCAGGTGGCGGGGGAAGCCCGCGATCTGCTCGGCGAGGGAGGCGACCGCCGCCGGCATCTCGGGCACCTGGCCCGCCAGCGCTGCGCCCGTACCTCCGGTCGACGGCCCCCACCGGTCTATCTGCTTGCTCCACGCGTCCTGCTGGCCCTGCGCGAAGCCCAGCGCGCGGGCCGCGTCGCGCACCGCCGAGCGCGGCCGGTAGGTGATGACGTTGGCGACCTGCGCCGCGCGGTCGCGCCCGTAGCGGGCGTAGACGTACTGGATGGCCTCCTCGCGGCGATCGGACTCGATGTCGAGGTCGATGTCGGGATAGCCGTCGCGCTCCGGGGAGAGGAACCGCTCGAACAGCAGGTTCATCTCGACGGCGTCGACGTGGGTGATGCCCAGCGCGAAGCACACCGCCGAGTTCGCCGCCGACCCCCGACCCTGACAGTAGATGTCATGATCGGAGCAGTACTTCACGATGTCGGCGACGATGAGGAAGTAGCCGGGGAAGCCCTGCTTCTCGATGACCCCGAGCTCGTGCTCGATCACCTCGAACGCCCGCGGTGAGCGCATCCGGTCGCCGTAGCGCAGCGCGGCCCCCATCCACGTCAGCCGGCGCAGCCAGCTCGCCTCGGTCTCGCCCTCGGGCACCGCGAACGGGGGCAGCTCGGGCGCCAGCAGGTCGAGGGAGAACGCGCACTCGCGACCCAGCTCCGCGGCGCGGGCGACGGCCTGCGGGTGGCGGGCGAAGCGCTCGGCCATCTCCGCCCCGGAGCGCAGGTGGGCCGGCCCCGGCGGCAGCCAGCCCTCGGCGTCGTCGAGGCTGCGCCGCGCCCGCACCGCCGCCAGCGCGGCCGCGAGCCGGGCGCGGTCGGGGGTGGCGTAGTGCGCGCCGGTGGTGGCCACCGTGCGCAGGCCGCGCCCCCGGTCGGCCCCCGCGGCGAGCCCCGCCAGCGCCGCGTTGCGCTCGGTGTCGTCCGGGAGGCCCTGGTCGGTGAGCTCGACCGCGATGTTCTCGGCGCCGAACAGGGCGACGAGACGGTCGAGCTCGCGGGCGGCGCCGACCGCCCCCTCCGCGGCCAGCGCCCGGCGCACCGATCCCTTGCGGCACCCCGTCAGCACCTGGACGTGCCCACCGAGCGTCGCCGCGACCCGCTCGGCGTCGTAGACCGGGCGCCCCTTCTCCCCGTGGGTGTGCATCTGCCCCTCGGTGATCGCCCGCGAGATCGCCCGGTAGCCGTCGGGGTCGCGGGCGAGGACCAGCAGGTGGTCGCCCTCGGGATCGGGCACACCGTTCTGCGGCGCGGACAGGCCCAGCGAGAGCTCGGCGCCGTAGACCGTCGGCACCCCCAGCTCCTGCGCGGCCTCGGCGAAGCGGACCACGCCGTACATGCCGTCGTGGTCGGTGAGCGCGATCGCCTCCAGCCCCAGCCGCGCGGCCTCCTCGACCAGCTCCTCGGGATGCGACGCGCCGTCGAGGAAGCTGAAGTTGGAGTGCACGTGCAGCTCGGCGTAGGGGACGGTGACGCCCGTCGGGCGCGTCCCCGCCGGCGACCGGTAGGGCGTGCGGTGCCGCGACCACGCCGGGCTGTCGCCCCCGTCGCCCGGGAAGTGCTCCTCGCGCGGCGGGCGGAGCGTGCCGGGGCCGTCGATCCGCTCGCTGTCGTCGTAGGCCAGGGGGTCGCGCACGACGTCGTCCGGCGGCCAGGGGCCGATGTGACCCTCGTGCGGCTCGGCGTCCCTTCTGGCCGCGCTCCGCTGCGCCGCGTCGCCCTGGATCGCCTTCCGCGAGCCGTTGCCCCGACCCTGCAGGCTGGGCCCGTCGGAGGGGCGCCCCGACAGCAGGCGCTCCATCTCCGACCAGCTCACCGGCGGGTTGCCCCACCCCACGTCAGATCCCTCCCTCGGCGACGGTCCGGCTCCCCGGCGCTCCGCGTCCGTCAGTCATAGATCCCCTCCACCGCCCAGCGCTCGCCGCGGTGGACGAGCAGCAGCGCGCGCCCCACCGCGTCGGCGCCGGACGCCACCGGGTCGGGCGCGAGGTCGGCGGCCGGGTCGGGCTCGGGGTCGCGGCCTGCGGCGATCTCGTCGGCGTCGGTGGCGCACACGACCTGGATGCGCACGCTGCCCCCCGCCACCGCCCGGGGGTCCCACCAGCGGCCGGGATCGGGCCACGGGCCGCCCCAGGCCCGGACCGGCGCGGTGGGCGCCGCCGGGTCGGTGCCGAGGGCCACGTGCGCCGGCGGCGCCGAGAGACGACCACGGGTGGCCCGACGCACCGGGGCGCCGTCGGCGTCGAGCACCCGCGCCGGCAGCGGCTCGGGCGGCACCCGGGCCGGCGACGGGGCGGTCAGCGCCCCGGGCCAGGGGGCCTGCGGATCGAGGCCCGGGGTCTCGCGCTCGTCGCCCCACGGCACCAGCTGGATCCGCTCGCCCGGCCCCCGCCCGCCACCGGACACCCCGGTGAGCACCTCCTCGGGCCCGAGCAGGCCCTGGACCCGCACCAGCGCCCGGCCGGCCCGCTCGTCGGCCACCCCGACCTCGCCCCAGAGCCCGAGCTGCAGCCGCCCCGCCTCGACGACCTCCTCCGGCACGAGGCGCAGCACCGTGAGCCCGCCGTCGGACCGCCCGGCCCCCTCCCCTCGACGCGAGAGCCAGCCCTCGAGCTGCCAGCGGACGCGGTCGGCGGTGCCGTTCGGGGTCAGCGGCTCGGCACAGCGCCACACCCGGGCCAGCTCGTCGCCCTCGGTGGTGCGGGCCTGCACCCCGAGGCGCGTGCACGCGAGCCCCGCCCGCCCCAGCGCCTCGTGCAGGCGTTCGGCGAGCGAGCGGGCGGCGAAGGCGGCGGCGTCGACGCGGTCGACCGGGGGATCGAGCGGGAGCTCCACGGTGAGCTCGTCGGGGATGCGGCGCCGCGAGGGCGGGCGCTCGTCGAGCCCGCCGGCCAGCCGGTGGGCCCGGACCGCGGCCGCGTCGAAGCGCGAGGCCACGTCGGTGGCCGACAGCTCGGCGAAGGCGCCCAGCGTGCCGAGACCGAGGCGGCGCAGCAGACCGATCAGCTCCGCGCGGGCGGCGCTGGCGTCGTCGTCGGCACCCGCGGTGTCGGGCTCGACGCCCGGTTCGAGCTCGAGCTCGGTGACCGGCAGCGGCGCCAGGAACGCCGGGCTCTCTCCCGCCGGCACCAGCAGCGAGCGACGCGCGGCGAGCCCGGCGGCGAACAGCCCGTCGGCCACCCCCACCTGGCACTCCACGTGGGCGCGCGCGGCGACGTGGTCGACCAGGCGCTCGGCCACGATCTCCTCGCTGCCGAAGTACCGGGTGGGCCCGCGCGCCGAGAGCGCGACCAGCCCGGGGCGCACCACCTCCACGCCGGGCGCCAGCTCCTCGACCGCCGCGGCGACCGGCTCGAAGCCCCGGGCGTCGCGCTCGGGATCGCGGGCGAGCACCGCGAGGTCGGGGCAGCGGGCCTGGGCCTCGCGGCGCCGCAGCCCCCGGCGCACCCCCTGCGCCCGCGCCGTCGCCGAGCAGGCCACGACCCGGTGCGACGCCAGGACCGCGGCGGGCCGCGCGGACGGCAGGCCGGCCTCGGCCGCGCCGGCCACCACCGGCCAGTCGGGACACCACAGCGCCAGGACCCGCGCGGGCGCGCTCATCCGACCGCCCCGATGCGCGTCGGCTCCTCCGGCACCGGGCGCGGCGGCCCGGTCAGCGGCGCCCCGATCGGCAGCTCGCCGTCCGGCGCGCACTCCCCGGCCGGCCCGGGCAGCAGCACCGGCACCTCCTGCTCGCCGGGACGACCACGGGCGGCGCAGCGCACGCGGACGCGTCGCGAGCGCAGCCGCCCCGTGCCGTCGCCGCCGAGCCCGGCCCACGCGCCGCCCTCGGCCCGCAGCTCGACCTCGGCGCCCGGCCACATCCCCGGCGCGCCCACGGGGACCAGCACCGCCCCCCGCTGACGCACCCGGGCCCCGAGCCGCTGCCGATCCCCCGCCGGCCAGCGCACCCCCGGCAGCGTGGTGTCGAGCACGACCACGTCCACCCCGTCGACCAGCGCGGCGACCACCGCCGCCGGACGGGGACCGGGGCGCGGCACCAGCGCCGTGCGGGACAGGTCGAGCCCCGCCTCGGCGGCGGCCTGGATCCCCAGGTCGGGCAGGCCCACCAGCGCGCACCACGCCCCGGCCCGCGACGCCTCGGCCAGCAGCGCGAGCAGCAGCGACGTGGAGCCGCACACGGCGACCGCCGACCCGCGCCGCAGCCCGCCCCCGGGCAGGACCCCGGCCAGCGGCCCCGCCACCGGCAGCACCGCGCTGCCCTCGCGATCGACCGGCCGGGGCGGCTCGGGCTCCGGCGTGGGCTCCACGGGCTCCGGCGTGGGCGCGGCCGGGCGGCCTGCACGGCGGCCCTTCAGCTCGGAGGCCCGCACCACCCCCAGGTCTGCCCAGCGGCGCGACGGGGAACCCTGCCCGTCGAGCAGCGACGAGACCGACGACGACACCGGTGCAGCGGTCACGACCCCTCCTCATCGAACACGTGTTCGAACAGGGAGGACGCTAGCTCAGTCCCCCGACAGCCACGAGCCCTGCGGGCCGGGATCACCCTGACCGGCGGAGAGCTTCGGAGAACGAAGCATGCGCCGGGGACAGGTCCGGTCCGCTCCTCGCCGCAGCGGCCCACGGCTCGCCCGGCCGTCGCGGGACGGGCAGGCTCCGGACCATGACCGAGCGTGTCCTCGTCACCGGAGCCGCCGGACGGATCGGCGGCTACCTGCGGTCCCGCCTCGCCCGCCCCGGTCGCACCCTGCGCCTGCTCGACATCGACACACCGCCCGACCCGGGAGCCGACGAGGAGGTCGTCACCGCCTCCGTCACCGACCTCGACGCGCTCGTCGCGGCGAGCGCGGGAGCCGACGCCGTCGTCCACCTCGGCGGGCACAGCGGCGAGGAGGCGTGGGACCACATCCTCGCCACCAACATCCACGGCACCTACGTCGTGTTCGAGGCCGCGCGGGCGTGCCGCGCGTCGTGTTCGCCAGCAGCAACCACGCCGCCGGCTTCCACCCCGCCGTCGACCCCGTGCCCGACGACCTCCCACCCCGGCCGGACACCTACTACGGCGTCGGCAAGGTGGCCGGCGAGGCGCTCGGCAGCCTCTACCACGACCGCTACGGCCTCGACGTGGTCTGCCTGCGGATCGGGACGTGTCGCGAGCGCCCCACGGACGCCCGCGGACTGTCGACGTGGCTCTCGCCCGACGACTGCGGCCGGCTCGTCGAGGCGTCGCTGACCTGCCCGTCCCCGGGCTTCCGCATCGTCTGGGGCGTCTCGGCCAACACCCGCCGACGGTGGGCGCTCGCCGGCGCGCACGAGATCGGCTACCGCCCGCAGGACGACGCCGAGGTGTTCGCCGACGAGGTGGACCGGCGTCCGGCCGCCACCGACTCCTACGTGGGCGGCGAGTTCGCGGGCTCGTCCTTCGACGCCCCGGCCTGAGCCACGACGGCCTCCTCGATCCGGATGGCCTCCTCCATGAGCATGTCGGCCAGGCGCACCAGGAAGCCCTCGTCGAGGCCGTGCTCCCGCGCCCGGACCGCGGCCTGACGCTCCACCTCGGCCGCCCGACCGGGCTGGAACACCGGCATCCCGGCCTGCGCCTTGAGCGCCCCGACGCGCTCGATGCAGCGCATCCGGTCGCGCACGAGGGCGAACAGGGCCTCGTCGATGCCGTCGAGCTCCGCGCGCAGCTCCCCGAGCCCCTCGGTCACGATTCCTCCTGGGATCGACCCACAGTGATGACGAGCCGGACGAGCCGACCTACGGTACCGCTCATGGCCCTGCCGACGGCTACGTTGCGTGCATCGCGGCCGTTCCTCCCCGTCGCGGCGGGCCTCTTCTGCATCCAGCTCGACTTCTTCTCGCTCGGCCTGGCCCTGCCGACGATCGCCGTCGACCTGGGCACGACGGTGACGGACCTGCAGTGGCTGCTCAGCGGCTACATGATCGCCCTCGGCGCCGTGCTGATCCCGGCGGGGCGGCTCGGCGAGATGCTGGGGCGCCGCGAGGTGCTGCTCACCGGGATCGCGGTGTTCGGGCTGAGCTCGCTGGTGTGCGGGGTGGCGACGTCGGTGCCGGTGCTCATCGCCGCCCGCGCCGTGCAGGGCGTCGGCGCCGCGCTGATCATGCCGGCGGGCTTCGCGCTGGTCACCAACGCGACCACCGAGCAGGAGCGCCCGAAGGTCATCGGGGTGCTGCTCGGCGTGTCCGGGGTCGGCACCGCCCTCGGTCCGGTCCTCGGCGGCGTGCTGTCGTCCACCGTGGGCTGGCGCTGGGTGTTCCTCGTCAACGTGCCGGTGGCCCTGCTCGCGCTGTGGTCCGGCCGGCGTCTGCGGACCTCCCGCGACGAGGAGGCCGGACGCGACCTGCGCCGCCTCGACTGGTGGGGCGTGCTCACCGTCGTCGGCGGGCTCGTCGCCGTCAGCGTCGCGATCGACGACGTCGGCGTCCAGGGCTGGACCACCCCGGCGACCTGGGGTCCGCTGCTCGGCGGGATCGCGCTGCTCGTCGCGTTCGGTATCCGCGAGCACCACGCGGCCGCGCCGCTCGTGCGGCCCTCGCTGGTGCGCAACCGCCTGTTCGTCGTCCTCTGCGCCGCCGGCACGCTCGCCAACATCGGGACGGTCACCTACGTCGTCGCCGCCACCATCGACCTGCAGACCCTGCGCGGCCTCTCCGCGGCGGCGGCCGGGCTGGCCTTCGTCGTGTCGTCGGTGGGGCTCGCGGCCTGCGGGCCGCTCTCCGGGTGGCTGACGACGAAGGTCCCGGCCGGCCTCGTCATGGCCGTCGCGGTCCTGGCCTGCCCGCCGGCCCTGGTGCTGCTGGCGTTCGCCCGGTCGCTGCCGCTCTACGTCCTCGCGCTCGGGCTCTGCGGACTGACCACGGGCATGGGGTACGGGCTCGGCCAGCTCGCGGTGCAGAACGTCCTCCCGCCGCAGCAGTCGGCCGAGGGCTCCGGGGTCATGCTCACCTCGCTCATCTGCTTCGGCGGCATCGGGGTCGTGGCGGCCACCGCGGTGATCGAGGCGGTCGGGCCGCGGCCGCCGACGTCGGCCGGGCTGGCGCTGGCCCTGCTCACCGTCGCCGCCCTCCTCCTCGTCGCCGGCGTCGCGACCCTGATCAGCCAGTGGCCGCGCCGCCGCGCTCCCCGAACCGTGTCCGTCTGAGGAGAAGGAGGACGACCCGTGGTCAGTGCCGAGGCACAGCGCTTCGCCGACATGGTGCGACAGGCGCCGAGGATGGCCGAGCTCCCGCTCGCCGCCCAGCGCACGGCCGGCGAGCACGCCGAGGACCTCAGCGCGACGCCGGAGGGGATCACCTACGAGACCGTCGCGGACGGCGGCGTCGCCGGCGTGTGGGCGCAGGCGTCGGGACCCGCGCCCACGAGCACGGTGCTCTACCTCTTCGGGGGCGGGCACGTCATCACCTCGCCGACGTCACGGCACAAGTTCGCCGGCCACCTGGCCCGCGCGCTCGACGCCCGGGTCCTGTTGCTCGACTACCCGCTCGCGCCGGAGCACCCCTACCCGCAGGACGTGGACGCGGCGGTCCGGGCCGCGCGCTGGCTGCTCGAGCAGCAGCACGTCCCGGCGGACCGCCTCGTGCTCGTCGGGGAGTCGTCCGGTGGCGGCCTCGTCCTGGAGACGCTGCTGGCCGCCGCCCGTGCCGGGCTGCCGCGTCCGGCGGCGGCCTACCTGATGTCGCCCTGGGCGGACCTGACCTGCTCGTCCGCCTCGTTCGCCGCCCGCGGTGACGTCGACCTGGAGTGCAGCCACGAGAGCCTGACGCGGATGGCGGGCGAGTACCTCGACGGCCACGCCGCCACCGACCCGGCCGCCTCCCCCGTGCTCGCGGCGCCGGAGACCGTCGCGACGGCGTGGCCGCCGCTGCTCGTGCAGGTCGGCAGCCACGAGGTGCTGCTCGACGACTCCCTGGCCGTGGCGCGCCTCGCGGCGCTGGCCGACGTGCCGGTCACGCTGGACGTCTGGTCGCAGATGCAGCACTTCTTCCAGCTCGGGGTCGGCGTCTACCCCGAGGCGGCCGCGGCGCTCGCCCGTGCGGGGACGTGGCTGCGGGAACTCAGGGGACCGTCGGAGCGCGCCGGAGATCGGTAGGCAGCGCGACGAAGGAGCGCTGACTGCCGCTTCTCCTCGGCGCGAGCATCAGTGGGAGAAGTGGCGGGTGCCCGTGAAGTACATGGTCACGCCGGCCTTGTCCGCGGCCTCGATGGTCAGCTCGTCGCGCACCGAGCCGCCGGGCTGGACGACGGCGGCGACGCCGGCCTCGGCGAGGACCTCGAACCCGTCCGGGAACGGGAAGAAGGCGTCGGACGCGGCGACGGAGCCGGCCACGCGGTCGCCGCCCCGGGCCACGGCGAGCTTGGCGGCGTCGACGCGGTTGACCTGCCCCATGCCGACCCCGATCGTCGCGCCGTCGTGGGCGAGCAGGATGGCGTTCGACTTCACCGCGCGGCAGGCGCGCCAGGCGAACGCGAGGTCGGCGAGCTGCTCCGGCGACGCCGCCGCGCCGCACGCCAGGGTCCAGTGCGCGGGGTCGTCGCCGGGGGCGTCGACGGCGTCACGCTGCTGGAGCAGCAGGCCGCCGGAGATCGCCCGCTGCTCGGCGGGCCAGGGCGCCCAGGTGGCGGTGAGCACCCGGATGTTCTTCTTCCGGGCCAGGATCTCCACCGCGCCGTCGGCGTAGGACGGGGCGACGATCACCTCGGTGAAGATCTCCGAGACCGTCTCGGCCATGGCCGTCGAGACCTCGGTGTTGGCGGCGATGACCCCGCCGAACGCGCTGGTCGGGTCGCAGGCGTGGGCCCGGCGGTGCACCTCGGCGACGTCGGTGCCGACCGCGATCCCGCACGGGTTCGCGTGCTTGATGATCGCCACGCAGACCCCGTCGTGGTCGTGCGCGGCGCGCCAGGCGGCGTCGGTGTCGACGTAGTTGTTGTACGACATCTCCTTGCCGTGCAGCTGCGTCGCGCCGGCGATGCCCGAGGCGTTCTCCGGGTCGCCGTAGAGCGCGGCGGCCTGGTGCGGGTTCTCCCCGTACCGGAGCACGGCGCGGCGACGGGCGGTGGTGCCCACCCAGCCCGGGAACGGCGAGCCGTCCCCGTCGGGGGCGAGCACGTTGCCCATCCAGGACGCCACGGCGACGTCGTAGGACGCGGTGTGGCGGAACGCCTCGGCCGCGAGCGCCCGACGGTCGGCCAGGGGGACGCCGCCCTCGGCGGCCTGCTCGAGCACCCAGGCGTAGCGCGTCGGGTCGGTGACCACGGCGACCGACTCGTGGTTCTTCGCGGCCGCGCGGATCATCGCGGGGCCGCCGATGTCGATCTGCTCGACGCAGTCGTCGGGCGACGCGCCGGAGGCGACGGTGGCCGTGAACGGGTAGAGGTTGACCACCAGCAGGTCGAACGGCGCGATGTCCAGTGACTCGAGCGCCTCGGTGTGCGTGGGCAGGCGGGTGTCCGCCAGCAGCCCGGCGTGCACCCGCGGGTGCAGCGTCTTGACCCGCCCGTCGAGGCACTCGGGGAAGCCCGTGACCTCCTCGACGCGCGTGACCGGCACGCCCGCGTCGGCGATCCGTCCCGCGGTCGACCCGGTGGAGACGATCTCGACCCCGGCCGCGTGCAGCCCGGTGGCCAGGTCGAGCAGGCCGGCCTTGTCGAAGACGCTGACCAGGGCGCGGCGGATCGGGCGGCGGCCGTCGGTGCCCGACCGGGCGTCGGCCTGGGACTCGGTGGCGGTCACGGAATTCTCACTCCTCGTCCGGTGACGGTGGCGCCGTGGCGGACGAGCGCCGCCACGGTCTCGACGAGCACGCGGCGCTCCACCACCTTGATGCGCTCGTGCAGCGTGTCCTCGGTGTCGTCCGGCTCCACGGTCACGGCCTCCTGCGCCAGGACCGGACCGGTGTCCACGCCGGCGTCGACCAGGTGCACGGTCGCGCCGGTGACCTTCACGCCGTAGGCGACGGTGTCCCGCACCGGGTGCGCGCCCGGGAACGCCGGCAGCAGGGCGGGGTGGGTGTTGATCGTGCGGCCCCCGAACCGGGCCAGGAACGCCGTTCCCAGGAGCCGCGCGAACCCCGCCGACACGACCAGGTCGGGCTCCGCGGCGGCCACGGTGTCGGCCAGCGCGGCGTCCCACCCGGCGCGGTCGGCGTGCTCGGCCGGGGGGACGACGACGGTGTCGATGCCCGCCGCCGTCGCGCGGTCGAGGGCCCCGACGGCCGAGCGGTCGGAGACGACGGCGACCACGCGCGCCGGGTACCCGTCGTCCTCGGCGGCGTCCAGCAGAGCCTGTAGGAGGCTCCCCGACCCGGAGGCCAGGACGACGACGCGGGCGGGCGCCGGCAGTCGCAGCCGGTGCTGCTCGGTGGTGGTCAGCGCTGCTCCCGGGCCGGACGTGGATGTCGCGCCCAGATTAGCCGCGGACGCCACCACCAGGACCGACGCCCTCGTCACCGCCGGTCCCGGCGGGGTCGGGCTCCTCGTCCGATGCCTCCTCGACGTCCCCGGAGGGTGCGTCGGTGACCTCGGCCGGCTCGGCGGGGACCGCCGGCGTCGGCGGGGGCGCCGTGGTCCTCGCACGCCGCCGCACCGGGCGGGCGGCGGCCCCGCTGGTGCCGATCGGCACCGCGAGCAGGGCGACGACGAGGCCGGGGACGAGCACCCAGCCGAGCACCGCGAGCGTCACCGGGCCCGGGGGCACCGAGACCGGGTCGAAGGGCCCCGCCCCGAGGCGCCCGCCGGACAGCGCGGCGGCGAGGCCGACCAGGACGGCGGCGGTCACGGCCGCGACGAGCACCGAGCGGACCCGGGTCGGGGCGTCGGGAGCGGTCGGCGCGAGGCGCCACCCCACCAGGCTGCCGACGGCGAGCGGGACGGCGAAGGCGAGACCGGCCCAGGTCGGGGGCGGGCTCTGCGGCAGGAGGGCCGCGAGCGGGATCGGCGGCAGCAGGCCGGAGGTGATCGCCATGGGCGTGGCCGACGCCGCGCCGATCGACACCCCGGGCCCGATCAGCCAGCCCGTCGCCGCCACGACGGCGTTCGGCAGGTAGGCGGCGGTGAGCAGGGTCAGCCCGGCGCCGCTCCCGGCCTCGGGGGCGATGCCGAGGAACACGCCGCGGACGCCGGCGACGTCCGCGAACAGGGCGGCGAGCAGCAGGGCCGCCCCTGCCGTGAGGAGCCCCGCGGTGGCGAGGAGGCCGCCGCGCAGCCCGTGGCGGGCCCACGACGGCAGGCGGCGGGTCAGGGTGAGGACGCCGCACGGGCCCGCGACCCCGCCCAAAGCCGCCAGGCCCGCCAGCACGCCGCAGGTGACGCCGGCGAGCCCCGGCGAGGCGTCGACGACGTTCTCCGGGGTCAGCAGGGCGGCGGCGAGCACCCCGATCACGGCGTGCGCCGCGGCGGCGGTGGCGACGACGGGCACGAGGACGCCGTGCAGGGGCCGCGAGTCGCCCGGTCGTGCGCCCAGCCGCCGGACCGCGCCGCGGGCGACGCCGGCGACGAGGACGGCGAGCAGGATCGCGGGCGTCAGGGGCAGGACGCCGAGCGGGACGCCGGTGACCTGCAGGGGCACGAGGTGGGCGACCAGCCACAGCGGGATGGCGACCGCGAGCGCCTGACCGAGGCCGGGTTCGCCGCCCGGCGTCGTGCCGGAGGCCAGCGCGGCGACCACGCCCGCGACCACCACCGCGACGCCGTAGCAGACCGCCGGCGCCAGCAGCGCCACGCGCGCGAGCACGGGGAGCCACGCCGGTGTCCCGGTCGGCCGCGCCGGTGCCGCGGCGGCGGCCCGACGGCCGCGCCGCGGGGGGTTGTCCGTCGGCGCCGTCACGCCTCCAGACCCTGTCAGCCGGGCGTCGTCGCACCCGGCTGCCACGCCGCGCGGGCGCCCCGAGGGCCGGGGCGAGGGTCACCCCGCCTGCGTCCGGGGCAGCGAGGGCGTCCCTCGCTCCCTCCGTGACGCGCGGGACTCAGCGGGGCGAGCCCCACTCGCCGCGGCGGTCGTCGGACGACGAGGACTGCGGGCGGCCCGGGTCCTCGCCGGACTCGTGCGCACCCCGGGACTCGCCCTGGGGAGGCTGCGGCGCGACGGGTCCACCGGGGCTGCCGGAGGGGGCACCCCAGCCGGTGGACGGGATGCCGTAGCCGGGGGTGGAGCTGCCGCCGGGGGAGCCGGACGCCGAGCCCTGCGGCGTCCCCGACGGCGGGGTGTTCGACCCGGCCCCGTCGGCGGGGCCCGCGGACGACGAGCTGCTCGGGCCGGCGCCGTACGAGGGGCCGCCGTCGCCGGAGCCGTAGGTGGAGAACCCGGCGGCGGGGGTGCCCGTGGGGCCCGCACCCGAGGTCGGGGTGACGCTGGTGCTGCCCGCCGACGCATCGGGGGCGTCGTCGCGGTCGGAGCGGGCACCGGACGTGTCGCCGCCCGACGTGGAGGAGCCCTGTCCGGAGGCGGTGGCGCCGGGGACGACCTGGGTGGTGGCCGCCGCCGAGCCGACGACCGGGGAGCCCGGGCCGCCGTAACCCCCGCCGACGGGACCGGACGGCGGACCCGCCGCCTGGCCACCCTGACCGGGACCACCCTGGCCGGGAGCACCCTGGCCGGGACCGCCCTGACCGGCACCGCCCTGACCGGGGCCACCCGGGCCGCGGGGGTTCGCGAACTGACCCGACGCCGGGCCGGTCTGCGGTCCGCCGTACCCGGGCGGGCCGGCGGGAGCCCCGCCCCAGGGCCCACCGGGACCGGCGGCGTGGGCACCGGGCCCACCGCCGCCCGCCGGCGCGCCGAACCCGGACGAGGCGGGACGCGACGCCGGCGCGTTGATCACGCCGCTGGCGAAGAGCGCTGCGACCACCGAGGCGACCGCGGCGAGGACCGCGAGCACGACCTGCACGACGAGCAGGCCGTCGGCGTAGGCCAGCAGCGGCAGCATGGCGAGCGCGCCGGTGACGCCGACGACCGCGCCCGGCACCAGCGTCTGCGGGCCGCGCGGCAGGAGCGACGCCGCCGTGAGCAGGCCGCCGGCGAGCACCAGCGGCAGGTAGAACAGCGACCCGAAGGCCGCGCTGAGGTCGGACGCCACACCCGACGCCTCGGCGGAGCCGAAGAAGCTCAGGATGTAGGCGAGCAGGGCGAGGATGCCGGCGCCGAGCGCCACGCCCTTCTCGGCACCCGAGGACGCCGAGGCGCCGGGGGCCCCGGACGCCGACGGGTTCGGTCCCGTGGAGGCGCCGGAGTCCGACGTCGTCGCGATGGTCGTGGTCGCCGCCGGGAAACCGCCCGACGGCGGGTACGACGGGGCCTGGCCACCGCCACCCGGTCCGGCACCCCAGCCCTGCTGGGCGTGCTGCCCCTGCTGCCCCTGCTGGCCCTGCTGCCCGTAGCCCTGCTGCTGGGTGCCGTAGCCGCCCTGACCCGGCGAGGCGTAGGGCTGGCCCGCAGCGGGCTGGCCCTGCCCCTGACCGGGCTGACCCTGGCCGGCGCCGGCCCAGGAGGACCCCCCGTACGGCGACGACGCGCCGTACGGCGAGCCGCCACCGGAGCCCCAGCCGGGACCGGACGCGCCCTGCGGCCGCTGGCCGGACGGGCCGCCCGGGGGCGGGCCCTGGGTCGGTGAGCTCATGAGGTGTCCTCCCGGGACGACGACGTCAGCGGTGGAGCGGGCGGTCGGGCCGGGTGCTCAGCCCCGGCTGACCAGCGAGCGCGCGAGGTCGGCGGTCTCGGAGGGCGTCTTGCCCACCTTGACGCCAGCGGCCTCGAGCGCCTCCTTCTTGGCCTGCGCGGTCCCCGCCGAGCCGGAGACGATGGCGCCGGCGTGGCCCATCGTCTTGCCCTCGGGGGCCGTGAACCCCGCAACGTAGCCGACGACGGGCTTCGTGACGTTGGCCTTCACGTAGTCCGCCGCACGCTCCTCGGCGTCGCCGCCGATCTCGCCGATCATCACGATGGCCTCGGTCTCGGGGTCCGCCTCGAACGCCTCGATGGCGTCGATGTGCGTCGTGCCGATCACCGGGTCGCCGCCGATGCCGATCGCCGTGGAGAAGCCGATCTCCCGCAGCTCGTACATCATCTGGTAGGTCAGCGTGCCCGACTTCGACACGAGGCCCATCTTGCCGGGGCCCGCGATGTTCGCCGGGATGATGCCGGCGTTGGACTTGCCGGGGCTGATGATGCCCGGGCAGTTCGGGCCGATGATCCGGGTGCGGTTGCCGTTGGCGCAGGCGTGCGCCCAGAACCAGGCCGAGTCGTGCACCGGGATGCCCTCGGTGATCACGACGGCGAGCCCGATGCCGGCGTCGATGGCCTCGACCGCGGCGTCCTTGGCGAACTTCGGCGGCACGAAGAGCACCGAGACGTCGGCCCCGGTCTCCTTCATGGCCTCTTCGACGCCGCCGAACACCGGCACGTTCGTGCCCGTGATCTCCACGGTCGTCCCGGCCTTGCGGGCGTTGACGCCGCCGACGATCTTGGTACCGGAGGCCAGCATCTTCGTCGCGTGCTTCATGCCCTCGGAGCCCGTGAGCCCCTGGACGATGACCTTGCTGTTCTCATCGAGGAAGATCGACATCTCAGGCTCCCGCCGCCGCCAGCTCGGCGGCCTTCGCGGCCGCGTCGTCCATGGTGTCCACCACCGTGACCAGGGGGTGGTTCGCCTCGGCGAGGATCCGGCGACCCTCGTCGACGTTGTTGCCGTCCAGGCGGACGACCAGCGGCTTGGCGGCGTCGTCGCCCAGGATCTTCAGGGCCTCGACGATGCCGTTCGCCACCGCGTCGCACGCGGTGATGCCGCCGAAGACGTTGACGAAGACGCTGCGCACGTCGTCGTCACCGAGGATGACGTCCAGCCCGGCTGCCATGACCTCGGCGGATGCGCCGCCGCCGATGTCGAGGAAGTTGGCGGGCTTCATGCCGCCGTGCGCCTCGCCGGCGTAGGCGACGACGTCGAGGGTCGACATGACCAGCCCCGCGCCGTTGCCGATGATGCCGACCTGGCCGTCCTCGAGCTTGACGTAGTTGAGGCCCTTCTCCTTCGCCTTGGCCTCGAGCGCGTTCTGGCTGCGCTCGTCCACCAGCCCGGCGTGCTCGGAGTGCCGGAACTCGGCGTTCTCGTCGAGGGTGACCTTGCCGTCGAGCGCGATGATCTTGTCCTGCGGGTCGCGCACCAGGGGGTTGACCTCGACCAGCGTGGCGTCCTCGCCGACGAAGGTCTCCCAGAGCTTGACGATGACCTGCGCGGCCTCGTCGGCGACCTCGGCGGGCAGCTTGGCCTTGGCGACGATCTCGTCGGCCTTCGCGCGGTCGACACCGGCGATCGCGTCGATCGGCACCCGGGCCAGCGCCTCGGGCCGCTCGACGGCGAGCTCCTCGATCTCCATGCCGCCCTCGGCCGACGCCATGGCCAGGAACGTGCGGTTGGACCGGTCGAGGAGGAAGGAGAAGTAGTACTCCTCGGCGATGTCGCTGGCCTCGGTGACCAGCACCCGGTGGACGATGTGGCCCTTGATGTCGAGGCCGAGGATCGCCTCGGCCTTCTCCTTGGCCTCGGCCGGGTCCTTCGCCAGCTTGACGCCGCCGGCCTTCCCGCGGCCGCCCGTCTTCACCTGCGCCTTGACCACCACCGCCGTGCCGATCTCCTGCGCGGCGCGCTCCGCCTCGGCGGCGGTGTCGACGGTGCGCCCGGGCAGCACCGGCACTCCGTGGGCGGCGAAGACGTCCTTCGCCTGGTACTCGTACAGGTCCACTCGTGAACTCTCCTCACCAACTCCCCGGCCGCCGCCGGTCGGCGGGCGCCGGGCGAGGTCGCGCGGCGCCCCTGGCGCCCACGATTCGACGGATGTGCGGCGACCCTATCCAGGCTGGTCGGCGCCGGTCGCCGTGACCGGGGCGACGCAGGACACACGACGCACCGCGCAGCGCGCTGAATCGTTCCGGAGTGCGCACGGACCGGTGATCCGGACACTGATCTTGATCGGTCTGGACCCGGGTCCAGGCGACAGGCAAGTGAACAGCGCCTAACGTCCACCTCATGGACGTGACGGGCGTCATGTCGACGGACGCGCAGCGGGGCGGGGCCGGATCCGAGCCGGACGCGCCGCCGGTCGACGCCGGTCCGCTGGCCTCGGTCGCGGGCGCCCTGTGGCGCGGCGTCACCTACGCGGCCCGCACGGTCGGGGTCCCCGCGGGCGTCCGCGGGCTGGCCGTCGAGCTCGCCTACACCGCCGTGCACCTCTCGCTCTACCCGTGGGGGCTGATCGACGAGGTCCTGCGCCCGGCGGGCACCTTCGTCCACCACCGCACCGACGACCTGAGCCCGTCCCAGCGGAGCCTCGTCGTCTCGGACATGGACGCGTCGACCACGCCGGTGCTCCTCGTGCACGGGATCGTCGACAACCGCTCGATCTTCGCGCTGCTCGCCCGCCAGCTGCGCCGGCGCGGGTTCGGCGTCGTGCACGCCGTCAACTTCAGCGTGCTCACCGCGTTCACCGGCGACATCCGCGAGGCCGCGCGGGAGCTCGGCCACCACGTGGAGCGCATCTGCGCGAGCACCGGGGCCGACCGCGTCCACATCGTCGGCCACTCGCTGGGCGGGCTGATGGCGCGCTACTACGTCCAGCGGCTCGGTGGCGACGCCCGCGTCGACACGCTGGTCACCCTGGGCACGCCGCACCGCGGCAGCCTCATCGCGCACTTCCTGCCGCCGACGCCGGTGCCGCAGCAGCTGTGCCCGGGCTCCGACCTCGTCCGCGAGCTCGAGGAGCCGGCGCCCGGGTGCCGCACCCACGTCGTCGCCGTGTGGAGCAAGCAGGACCAGCTGGTGATCCCGCCGTCCCACGCCCGGCTCGAGCACCCGGACCTGCAGGTCACCGAGGTGACGCTCGAGCACGTCGGGCACCTGTCGATGACCATCGACCCCGAGGTCGTGCACCTCGTGAGCCGGCTGCTCGCCCGGCGCCCCCTCCGCGCCGGGCGCGACCAGACCCGGCCCCTCGCCGGATGAACGGCCTCCCGCCAGGTCCGGACGGGTCGAACGGTGTCACCCGTCCCGGTGACGACCGCTCAGCGCGCCTGCCCGCACGCACGGCGTAGCGACCCGCTCGAGGCACTCGTGTCGTTTGCCCGTGGCGTGACGTCCTGGCTACCTTCCGCTCGTCCTCATCACGGTCTGGTCACGAACGGCATACGGAACGACCCCGAACGTTCCTCAGGGCTCCCCCGGCCCGCGCCGCCGTGACGGACCCCGATCTGCGGGAAGGATGGTCTTGGCGAGTCACAGCTCCCCCCGCCCGCCGTCCGCGCCCCTCTTCGCCCTCGGTCTCACCCCGGCTCTCGCCGGTGGACCGTCGGGCCCGCGCTTCCCCGACCTCGGCGGCCTCGCCGGTGGTCTGCCCGGGCTCGGTGCCCGTGGTGGGCGCCGCGGTGGCGACGCCGCGGGCCTGGTCACCGGTGGGCGCGCACCGGGACCGCTCCCCACCCGTCCCGTCGGTCTCCGTCCCGGCCCGGCTCCGGCCCCCACGCGGCCCGCGGGCCCGCAGGGTGACGGCCGCCGTCCGCTGCCGTCCGACCAGCGCGAGCTCCCCCGTGAGCCGCGCCGGGCGCCCCAGCAGGCACCGCAGCGCCGTGACGTCGACCCCGGCCGTGGCCTGCGCCCCGCACCGCCCGCCGGGCGTGGCCCGTCGCCGCTGCGCGGCCGCCTGGCCGTCGCCGCGGTCGCCGTGGGCGCCGTGGCCACCGCCGGGCACAGCCTCGCCGGCCTCGACGCGCTGAGCGAGGCGCCCACCACCGCCGAGCTGGCCCTCGCCGCCGACCGCGGGACCACGACCGACACCGAGTCGTCCCCCGCGGCCTCCTCGACGGGCCTCGACGCGGCCACCTCGAACGTCCTGCCCGTCACGGCGCCGGCCTCGTCCGCCGCCACGTCGTCCGCCACGTCCTCCGGCGAGGCGGACTCCGCCGAGGGCCCGGGTCAGGTCAGCGCGATCAGCAAGGCCGCCGAGCGGCGCGCCGCCCAGGCCCAGGCCGCCGCCGAGGCCGCCCGTCCCGACTTCGCCAAGCCCGCGGAGGGTCGCTTCACCTCGGGCTTCGGTGCCCGCTGGGGCTCGTCCCACCGCGGCATCGACATCGCCGGCCCGATCGGCACCCCGATCGTCTCGGTCGCCGACGGCACCGTCGTCGAGTCCGGCCCGGCGAGCGGCTTCGGGATGTGGGTCAAGGTCGAGCTCGACGACGGCACGATCAACGTCTACGGGCACGTGAACCGCTCCTACGTGCGGGAGGGCCAGCAGGTCCGGGCCGGCGAGGAGATCGCCGAGATCGGCAACCGCGGCCGCTCCACGGGCCCGCACCTGCACTTCGAGGTCTGGACCGACGGCGAGAACAAGATCAACCCGCTGCCGTGGCTCGCGGAGCGCGGCGTCTCGCTGGGATCCCAACAGGACTAGTCCGCTCCCCCGTAAGACGACCAGGGCCCCGCAGCGCACGCGCTCCGGGGCCCTCGTCGTTGCGTGCTCGGCGAGGCGGACCGGGCCTCCGACCTGTGGGTCCGCCGCCTGATCCCGGAACGGACGCGCGCGTAACCGGCCAGGCAGGGAGGTGGTGGGGCGCTACAGCTTCGTGAGCGGCACGCCGCCGATGAGCATGAGCCGCACGGTGCCCGACGACCCGAAGTCGATGGTCGCCGTCGCCCGCGAGCCGACGCCGTCGACCGTGGTGACCGTGCCGAGGCCGTACTTGTCGTGACTGACGCGGTCGCCGACGTCCAGCGAGATCGTCGGCGCCTCCTTCCAGTCCGGCCGCATCGGCGACGGGCGGGACGGGCGCCCGCTGACGTCGGTGCCGGGGCTCGCCCAGCGCCCGGAACCGAACCGCGTGCGGCCCACCGGCGACGAGCGCTCGAAGGTCGGCTCGACGCGCCGCCACTCCCACACGTCGGCGGGCACCTCGTCGAGGAACCGCGACGGCGGGTTGGCCTGGGGCTGCCCGTACGCCGAGCGCATCACCGCGCGCGAGAGGTAGAGACGCTGCTGGGCGCGGGTGATGCCGACGTAGGCGAGGCGGCGCTCCTCGGAGAGCTCCGCGGGGTCGGCCAGGGCCCGCGAGTGCGGGAAGATGCCGTCCTCCCAGCCGGTGGCGAACACGACCGGGAACTCGAGGCCCTTCGCGGTGTGCAGCGTCATCAGCGTGACCACTCCGTCGCCGCCGTCGGGGATCGAGTCGGCGTCGGCCACCAGCGACACCCGCTCGAGGAACGCCTCGAGCGAGCCCGGCTCGGCGAGGCCGTCGCCCGGGGTCTCGTCCTGGCCGGCACCATCCTGGCCGTCACCCTCGGCCGCCGCGGCCGGCTCCTCCTCGAGCCCCTCGGCGTTGACGGCGTCCTGGACGAACTCGCGCGCGACGCTGACGAGCTCCTGGAGGTTCTCCAGGCGCGACTGCTCCTGCGGGTCCTCCGAGCCCTCGAGCTCCTTGCGGTAGCCCGAGCGGTCGAGGATCGCGTCGAGCACCTCGTCGACCGACGCGCCGCCCGCCACGGTGGCGGCGAGCCCGTCCATCATCTCGACGAAGTCGGCGATGTTGCGCTGCGAGCGCGTCGCGAGCCCGTGGACCTCGCCCGCCGCGGCACGGCGCAGCGCCGCGGCGAACGTGATGCGCTCGCGGTCGGCGGCGTCGGCCACCACGGACTCGGCGCGGTCGCCGATGCCGCGCTTCGGGACGTTGAGGATGCGGCGCAGCGACACCGTGTCCTCGGGGTTGGACAGCACCTTGAGGTAGGCCATCGCGTCGCGGACCTCGCGGCGCTCGTAGAAGCGGACGCCGCCGACGATCTTGTACGGGAGCCCGAGGCGGATGAACACGTCCTCGAAGACCCGGGACTGGCCGTTGGTCCGGTAGAACACCGCGACCTCGCCGAAGCGGACCTCGCCGGCGTCGACGAGCCGGTCGATCTCGGAGGCCACGAACGCGGCCTCGTCGTGCTCGTTGTCGGCCACGTAGCCGACGACCAGCTCGCCGTCGCCCGCGTCGGTCCACAGCCGCTTGTCCCGCCGCTCGGCGTTGCGGCTGATGACGGCGTTGGCGGCGCTGAGGATGCGCTGGGTGGAGCGGTAGTTCTGCTCGAGCAGGATCGTGCGCGCCTCGGGGTAGTCGCGCTCGAACTCGACGATGTTGCGGATCGTGGCGCCGCGGAAGGCGTAGATCGACTGGTCGGCGTCGCCCACCACGCACAGCTCCGCGGGCTTGACCGAGCCGTCGTCGCTGCCCGCCGCCAGCGCCCGGACCAGCATGTACTGGGCGTGGTTGGTGTCCTGGTACTCGTCGACCAGGATGTGCCGGAACCGGCGCCGGTAGTACTCGGCGACGTCCGGGAAGCGGGTCAGCAGATCGACCGTGCGACCGATGAGGTCGTCGAAGTCGAGGGAGTTCGACTGCTGCAGGCGGTCCTGATAGATGGTGTAGACCTCGGCGGTGCGCTTCTCCGCCTCGGTGGCGGCGGCGTCGACGGCCTCGATCGGCGAGACCAGCTCGTTCTTCCACGCCGAGATGCGCGCCAGCAGGCCGCGGGGCGAGTACTTCTTGGCGTCGAGGTCGAGCCCGCGGGCGACCGTGGCGACCAGCCGCCGCGAGTCGTCCGCGTCGTAGATCGAGAACGTGGAGCTCAGCCCGAGGTGGCGGTACTCGCGGCGCAGGATCCGCACGCACATCGAGTGGAACGTCGAGACCCACATCGCGTTCGCGCGCCGGCCGACCAGCGCGGCGACCCGCTCGCGCATCTCGGCCGCGGCCTTGTTGGTGAAGGTGATGGCCATGAACTGGCCGGGCCCGACGCCCTGGTGGCGCATCTGCCAGGCGATGCGGTGGGTGAGGACCCGCGTCTTGCCGGACCCGGCGCCCGCGACGATGAGCAGCGGCGAGCCGGTGTGCACCACGGCCTCGCGCTGGGGCGGGTTCATGCCCTCGAGCAGCGGATCGTCCGCCGGATCGGGACGGCCGGTGTCCCGGCGGACCGCGGCTCCGGCCCCGGCGTCACCGCCCCCGGCGGCCGCGGCGGCGAGGCGGCGCGACAGGGCGGAGGCCGCCGAGCGCACCGGCGGGCCCGACCTCGCGTCGGACCCCGGATCGGACTCCGGGTCGGACGCGGGGGGGCGGGTGGCGGGACCGGTGCTCATCGTCGGTCCACGGTACCGGGACCCCCCGACAGCGCCCCGCAGCCGACGGTTGGCGGCACCGGGGCGCGGTGGCATAGTGACCCGCGTGCACGAGCAGTCGCGTCGATTTTTCTACGGGTACCGCACCCCGGTGCCCGTGGACACCTGACGCGCCCGCCGCGCCCGACCCACGCCGCCCCGGAGTCCACAGACCCCGGGGCGTCTTCGTGTCCGGGGTCAGGAGGACCCACCCACCCCGGACACCCCCTGGAGGCCGATCCCCGTGAGTGCCATGACCAGCGATCCCGCGCACGCCCCGACGTCCGACGCCGAGCCGGCACCGGAGCCCGCCCCCGAGGGCGCGCCGGAGACCGCGTCCGGGACCGGCCCCGAGACCGCTCCGGACCTCCCCGCGCCGTTGGCCCCGGCGACCGCCGAGGAGATCCCCGCGCTGCGGGAGGAGATCGACGCGATCGACGCCGAGCTGCTGCGCCTCGTGCGCCGCCGCTCGGAGATCTCCCAGCGGATCGGCCTGGCCCGCATGGCCGCCGGCGGGCCGCGCATCGTCTACAACCGCGAGATGCAGGTCCTCGCCCGCTTCCGCGGGCTCGGCAGCGAGGGTCGCGAGCTCGCCATGCTGCTGCTGCGCCTCGGCCGGGGACGCCTCGGCGGGCGGAGCTGAGACGCGGCGCGGTGCCGCGGCGCCCGTCCCCGGCCTCCTGTCCGGCGGGCGAAGGGGACGGGCCGCATCCGCCCCGCCACACGAACGGCCGCATCCCGTGCGTCCTGACGGGTGAGGTCCCGGCACCGGGCGCACGCGCCGCACACCGCTGACCCTCGCGACGTACTACGGACCCCACACGACGAGTGGCACCCTGGTGTCATGGGAACGGTCATCGACCTGATCGCCACGATCATCACCGTGCTGGGCCTGCTCGCCTCTTTGGGCTACGGCGGCTACCTGTTGATGCTCTCGTCGGTGGCATCGAAGCGCCCGGGCGCCGGACATCTGGCCGCGGACGCGCGCGGTCGCATCCCGGCCGCCGGCGGCCTCGCGCTGGGCGCCCTCGTGGCCCTGCTGCTCACCGGCGGCGGGGTCCCGCTGGACGTCATCGGGCTACTCGTCGGCGGCGGCGTGGGTCTCGTCGCGGTGAACCAGTTCCAGGGCGCCCGCAAGCGGCTCGCCTCCGGGTCGTCCTGAGCCGAACGGTCGTCCCCGGACGACCGACGGCGACCGGTTGTGTACGACCGGTCGGCGGAGAGCGCCGAGCGCGCCAGGAGGCACGACACGCCCATTGGGCGCCCTGACCCGGACGATGGACCTTCGTCCCCTGGATAGACCTTCCCCGCCCGGATGACACGCGAGTAGCCATGTCCTCACACGGAGTGGACGACGCGCCCCCGTCCCGGTGAACCCGGACCCGGCGCGTCCTCGACGGAGGAGGAGCCGGAGACATGCACGAGGGCGAGGGACGGCACGCCTGGTTCGACGAGCCGGCCACGACCACCGGTTCGCTCCTCGTCGTCCCCACCGTCCCCCCGCCCGCGCTCCCCGGGGACGACGACCCCGAGGTCGTCGCCCTCGAGGACGCGGACGACCTCGAGGACCTCGACGACGCCGGCCCGGACGAGGACGGCCCCGACGAGGACGGCCTGATCGAGCTCGTCCCGGTGCCGCGCCACCCCGTCCACGACCTGTTCGCGGACCCCGAGAGCGGGTCCGGGGCCGACGCCCCCCGCCACACCGCCGGCATCCCCGTCACCGAGATCCTCGCCCGGCTGACCGTCCCGCCGCCGGTGATGGACCTGTCGTCCCCCGCGACGCCGTCCGGCCGCGAGCTCGCGACCGACGAGATCGTCACCGACGAGCCCCCGGCCCCCCTCGCCCGTCGGCGACCCACCCCGCCCACCCCCGGGCGCTCCGCGCGCCGCCGGACCAACGTGTTCGGCCGCGGGAACAGCCGGGCGCTCGGCGCGAGCACGGGCGTCCTGCTGGTCGCCGGCGCGGTCGCGAGCGTGGCCGGCCTGCCGCTGCCCGGCGTCCCGCCGCTCATCGAGGAGGGCCCGGGGACGGGCGGCCCGGTGGCGCTCCCGCCGGGCCTCGGCGGCCCCGGCCTGCCCGGCTCGGTCCCCGGCGCCCTGGGCCCGAGCGGCGTCCCCACGCCGGCCCAGGTGACGCTCAGCGCCTCGGTCGCCGACCTCGGCCTGGGGCTCGGCGCCCCGGGCGGGTCCGCCCTCGCGGGCCGCGGCCTCACCGGCGGTCCCCTGGCCGGCGGGACGGGCACGCTCCCCGGCGGCGCCCCGGGCGGGGCGGACGGCGGCGCGCCCGGCAGCGGCGCCCCCGGCAGCGGCGCGCCCGGCGGAGGCGGCGGCACCCCCGGGCTCCCCGGCAGCGGAGGAGCCCCCGGCGGGGGCGGCACCGGCGGCGGCGGGACGCCCGGCGGCGGAGGCGGGGCCCCCGGGGGCGGTCCCGTCGGTGGCGTGATCGACGGGGTCGGCGGCGTGATCGGTGGCGTCGGCGACACGGCCGGCGGAGTCATCGGTGGCGTCGGCACCGGTGTGGGCGGCGTGGTCAGCGGGGTCGGCACCACCGCGGGTGGTCTCGTCGGCGGCGTCGGCGACACCGTCGGCGACCTGGGGACCGGCCTGGGCGGCACGGTCGGGGGCGTCGGCGACTCCGTCGGCGGCCTCGTCGGCGGCCCCGTCGGGCCGGTGGTCAGCGGCCTCACCACGACCGTCGGCGACACCGTGGGCGGGCTGAGCACCACCGTCGGGGACACCGTCGGCGGGGTCGGCACCACCGTCGAGGGCGTCACCGGCGGGCTCGGGGACACGGTCGGCGGCGCCGGCACGACGGTCGGGACGACCGTCGTCGGCCTCACCGGGGTCGTCGAGACCACCGTCGGCGGCGTCGGACCGGTCGTCGACGGCGTCGGCGGCCTCTTCGGTGGCGTGCTGGCGGGCTCGACCCCCGTGAGCGGTGTGCCCGCGGCGGTCGGGAACGACGTCGTGGCGCCCGCCGCCTCGACCGTCCAGGGCACCGGCGAGGTCGCAGCGACCACGCTGGGCTCGGCCACCGAGGACGTCGTCGAGCCCACGACCGACGCGGTCACGGACGCCGTCGACGGGACGGGTGAGGACGCGGCGAGCGCACTGGACTCGACCACCGACGAGGTCGCGTCGGCCACCGACGACGTCACCGACACCGTCGACGAGGTCGGCGACACGGCCTCCGACGCCGTCGACGACACCCCGATCGTCGGGGACACGGCCTCCGAGCTGGTCGAGGAGACCACGGACACGGTCGACGACACCGTGGACGACACCGCCGACACCGTCGACGAGGTCTCCGACTCCGCCGGCGACGCGGTCGAGGACACCAGCGAGGCCGTCGGCGACGCGGTGGACGACAGGGTGGACGACACGGTGGACTCGGTGTCCGACTCTGCGAGCGACACCGTCGACGGCCTGCTGGGCGGCTCCTGAACCGCCGCGGGGGTGCGGTTGGGGCTCGCCGGGCGCGTGGTCGTCACCCGGTCGGGACCTCTACTGTGACCCTCGTGCACACACGGACGGGGAGCAGCCGGTGAGCGCTCCCCGCGTGGTCGCCGGGCGCTACCGCCTCGAGGAACGCATCGGCGCGGGGGCCATGGGCGTCGTGTGGCGCGGCACCGACGAGCGTCTGGGCCGGGTCGTCGCCGTCAAGCAGGTGTTCCTGCACGCCGGCCTCGACGAACGGGAGGCCGACGAGGTCCGTCAGCGCACCCTGCGCGAGGGCCGGATCGCCGCCCGCCTGCAGCACCCGCACGCGATCTCGGTGTTCGACGCCTCGATCGAGGGCGACGAGCCGTGGCTGGTCATGGAGTACCTGCCGTCGCGCAGCCTCGCCGCCGTCCTCGGCGAGCAGGGCACCCTCGAGCCGCGGACGGTCGCGCGGATCGGGCGCCAGGTGGCGGACGCGCTCGACGCCGCCCACCAGGCCGGGATCGTGCACCGCGACGTCAAGCCCGGCAACGTGCTGCTCGGTGCCGACGGCACGGTCAAGATCACCGACTTCGGCATCTCGCGCGCCACCGGCGACCTCACGCTGACCCGCACCGGGATGCTCGCCGGCACGCCGGCCTACCTCGCCCCCGAGGTCGCCCGGGGCGAGAACTCGACCTCCGCGTCCGACGTGTTCTCCCTCGGCGCCACCCTCTACGCCACCGTCGAGGGCATCCCGCCCTTCGGTGCCGACGACAACGCGCTCGCGCTCCTGCACTCCGTGGCCGCCGGCAAGGTCGTCCCGCCGCAGCAGGCCGGCCCGCTGACCGCGCTGCTCATGCGCCTGCTGCGCGACGACCCCGCCGAGCGCCCGTCCGCCGCGCAGGCCCGCCAGGAGCTGGGGCGGATCGCGCACGCGGGCGGACGCACCGAGACCCCGCTCGCCGACCTCGTCCCCCTGGGCGCCACCGACCCCAACGGCGGCCCGCCGCCCGTGCCCGAGGCGCGGCACGGATCGGACCCCTGGGGCAGCGCGGGAGGTCCCGGCGGGCCCGGGTCCCCGCCGGGTAGCGGGCCGGCACCGGCCGGGCCGCCCACCCGCCAGGGCATGCCGGCCCCCGAGCCGCCGGTGTCGCGACGACGCCCGAGCCGCCGGCCGACCGCGACGATCGCCGTCATCGTGCTCCTCGTCGCCCTGGTGGCGGGCGGGGTCGTCGGCGTCGCCCTGCTCTCGTCGTCGGGCACCGACTCCACGGGCGCGACCGTCGAGCCGACCATCGGCGGCGGCGAGTCCGACCCGCAGGCGGCGATGGTGAGCGCGGTCCGCGACTACTACGGCGTGGTCACCGGGAACGAGGCCGCGGGCTGGGCCCGCCTCGGACCGAACCTGCAGGCCCGCACGGGCGGCTTCGGGAACTACCAGGCGTTCTGGTCGACGATCACGTCTGTCCAGGTCGTCGACGCCTCGGCGCTCGACGCCGACACGGTGCGGGCGACGCTCGACTTCGCCCCCGAGGGCCGCGAGCGCAGCCAGGAGGTGCACGAGCTCGGCATGGTCCAGGGTCCCGACGGCCGCTGGCTCATCGACACCGACGAGAGCGTCGACGCGGCCAGCCCCCGGGCGGCCGCCACCGGGCTGAGCCTCGAGGCCCCCGTCGCGGAGGCGTCGGGTCCGACCACCACCTCGTCACCCCCGGCCACGCGGGCCGAGGACCACGGCGGCGACGACCACGGTGGCGACCGCGGCGACGACCACGGCCGCGACGGCGGCCACGGGCGCGACGGCGACCACGGCGAGGGCGGCCACGGCGGGGACGACGACAGCGACGACAGCTGAGCTCGTCAGCTAGACCAGCCGGCGGTCGCTCGCCCAGCGCGAGAGCTCGTGACGGTTGGACGACTGCGTCTTGCGCAGGACGCTCGACACGTGGGTCTCGACCGTCTTCACCGAGATGACGAGCTCGGCGGCGATCTCCTTGTACGACCAGCCGCGGGCCAGCAGGCGCAGGACGTCGCGCTCACGGCGGGTGAGCTGGTCGAGCTCGGGGTCGACGACGCCGGTGGCGCCGGGCCGGTCGGCGAAGGCGTCGAGCACGAAGCCCGCGAGGCGCGGGGAGAACACGGCGTCGCCGGCGTGCACGCGCACGACGGCGTCGGCGAGCTCGTGGCCCGAGATGGTCTTGGTGACGTAGCCGCGCGCGCCGGCGCGGATCACCGAGATGACGTCCTCGGCGGCGTCGGACACCGACAGCGCCAGGAACACGACCTCCGGGTGGTCCGGCCGGGTGCGGGCGAGCACCGCGGCGCCACCGCCGTCGGGCATGTGCACGTCGAGCAGCACGACGTCGGGCCTGCGGTGGCCGATGACGGCGACGGCCTCGTCGACCGAGCCGGCCTCGCCCACCACGCTGACGGTGCGACGCGCCAGCGACTCGAGCTCGGCGCGCACCCCGCGCCGGAAGAGCGCGTGGTCGTCGACGATCACGACACTGACGGCGTCCTCCGGCGTGGCGGGCTCGCTCATCGGGTCTCCTCCTCGCTGACAGGGGTGGTGCTCGCGGTCCCGCGCCGGGCCCGGGGCAGGACGAGGCCGACCTCCGTGCCCGCGCCCGGCGAGCTGCGCAGCTGCACCTTCCCGCCGTGGCGGGCCATGCGGTCCTTGACCGAGCCGGCGAGTCCGCGCCGGTCGTCGGGCACCGCGTCCGGGTCGAACCCGCAGCCGCGGTCGCGCACGAAGATCTCCACCGTCTCGGGCTCCACCTCGGCGTAGACGTCGATCTCGTCGACGCCGGCGTGCTTGGCGGCGTTGACCATCGCCTCGCGGGCCGCCGCGACCAGTGCGGCGGTGTCCGGGTCGAGCGGGGCGTCGCCCACCACGACCGGCGCGACCCGTACCCCGTAGTCGTCCTCGACCTCGCCGGCGGCCGCGGCGAGGGTGGCCGCCAGCGTCGCGTCGGTCGCCGCGGCGGGGTGCCCGGTGTCGCCGCCGGGCGGGCCGTAGAGCCAGGCCCGCAGCTCGCGCTCCTGGCTGCGGGCGAGGCGGCGCACCTCGCGGCCGGAGGCGTCCTCGCCCGCCTGCTTCTGGATCAGCGCGAGGGTCTGCAGCACGGAGTCGTGCAGGTGCGCGGCGATGTCGGCGCGTGCCTGCCCGCGGATGCGCTCGGTGCGCTCGGTGCCGAGCTCGCGGACCAGGCGCAGCCACCACGGCACGGTGAGCACGACGACGCCGGCGAGGGTGGCGAGGGCCGCGAGAAGGCCGAACTGGACCTGGTCGAGGTCGATGTTGCCGAGCAGGAAGGCCGCGATCCCCGCGGTGACCAGGAGCGCGCCCGCCAGGGCACGCACGAGGCCGAGCTTCCCGCCGAGCCAGCGCGCGCGGCGCGTCGGGCCGGCGGCGACGCCGGTGCCGGTGTCGGCCTCCCGCCACACCAGGGCCACGCCCGCGAGCACCACCCCGAGCGGGACGGTCACCCAGCCGGAGAGCTCCCCGCCCAGCGCGGAGAGCACGAACGCGAGCCCGACCCCGAGCGTGGCGAGCCCCAGGCCCTGGCGGCGCTCGTTCGGCGGCAGCTCGCGCCGGACGCCACGGGGTTCGATGGGGCAGAACAGCCACAGCGCGGCGTAGGCGAGGAACCCGGCGCCGGACGCGGCCACCAGCAGCACGAACACCAGGCGCACGCGCAGGACGTCGACGCCCAGGTGGTCGGCGACCCCACCGGTGACGCCCGCGATCACCGATCCCTGCCGGCGGCGGCGGACACGCGAGAGGACGAAGGGCGCGGCCGGGTCAGTGGGTGCCGGGGCAGCGGGCACCGGCGCCTCGCTCACCGTGTCCACCTCCTCCACGGAGGCCGTCTCGTCCACGACCTCATCGTCACACGTGCGCGACCCCGGGCGGGCCTGCTCCGACCCCCGAGGTCCTCGGGGTCGTCTCGGGGTGGGGACCGGGGTGGCTCCCGGAGGTTTCGGGCCTCCGCGGCGGCCAGTGTCGACGTCATCGCCGGCTCGCACGGAGCCGACGGGGAACGACGGGCCGCGCAGACCGGCCCGATCGGCGAGGAGGATGAGGACGATGAGCAGTCCCGGCCAGGGGTCGCGGGCGCCGGCGGGTGCCGACGTCGGCGCGACCCTCCGCGAGATGTGGGCGACGCGCCCCGCCCGTCTCAAGGAGGACCGCAAGATCGCGGGCGTCGCCGCCGCGATCGCGCGGCGCTACGCCGTCGACCCGACGCTGGTGCGGGTCGGGTTCGTGGTCTCGCTGTTCTACGGGGTGGGCCTGCTGGTCTACCTCGCCGGCATCCTCGTGCTCCCGCGGGTCGACGAGACGGGCCGGCGCCGCGAGACGCCGGTGTGGGCGATCGTCATCGGGACGCTCCTGGGGCTCGCCGCGGTCGCCTCGGCGTTCTCCGGCGAGCTCGGCACGGTGATCGGCATCGTCGTCGCGGTCGGCCTGCTCTACGCGCTGCACCGCAGCCGCGGCCACCTGCGGGACCCGCAGCGGCCCGTCACGGTCGACGGGGTGACGCCCGCGGTCGAGCCCGGGGAGGCCCCGAAGCCGCCGTCGTGGGATCCGCTCGGCGCGGCCCCGTTCGCCTGGGACCTCCCGGAGCCCGCGGCGGCACCCGAGCCGCGGAAGCCCCGCTCGAAGGTCGTGCCCGTGACCCTCGGCGCCGCGATCGTCGCGGCCGGGATCGTCGCCCTGCTGGGCCTGCTCGGCCTGCTGCCGCTCGGCGCCACCGCGGTGCTCGGTACCGCCCTCGCCGTGGTCGGCGCGGGCCTGGTCGTCGGCGCCTTCCTGCACCGGGGACGCGGACTGATCATCGCGGCCGTGCCGCTCGCGCTCGTGCTGGTCGCCGCCGCGAACGGCGCCGGGAACGGCCCGTGGAACGACGACGACTTCCGCTTCGACGTGGACGGCGCCCCGGGCACCGTCCAGACCCTCGGCGACGCCTCCTGGGCGCCGATGATCGGCATGGTCGCCCCGGCGTACGAGACGGCCTTCGGCGACGCCGAGCTCGACCTGCGCGGCCTCGCCGCGACCCCGCCGGGGTCGCCGCCCGTCCGGACCGAGGTGTCGAGCGGCGCGGGCGACGTCACCGTCCTCGTGCCCGTCAACGCCGACGTCACCGCGACGTGCGAGAGCGGCGGCGGCACGGCGGAGTGCCTCGGCCGGGTCGACGGCCCGGTGACCGACCTCGGACCCGACGGCCCCGGCGGTCCGACGATCCAGCTGCAGGCCGTCAGCGGCGGCGGAGACGTGGAGGTGCGCCGTGGATGAGCGCCGACCCGGTGAGACCTTCACCGGCCAGCCCTACACCCCCGACCAGCCGTACACGATCCACCAGGACGTGGACACGATCGGCGGCGACGCCGGCGAGACCCCGGCCCGCCGGCCCGGGCCCGACCCGCTGGGCCTCGTGGCCGGCCTGGCCGCGATCCTCGTCGCCGTCCTCGCCCTCACCGGCACGATCGCGAGCGTCGACCCGCGCTGGGTCCTCGCCCTCGGCGCCGTCGGCATCGGGCTCGGCGTCCTCCTGGCGACCCTGCGCCGCCGCTCCTGAGAACGACAACTGGCTGGTATCGCTCGCACAGCGAGCGATACCAGCCAGTGATGCTGTGCAGGGTCAGGAGTGCCAGGACCTAGGAATGACAGTGCCCGTTCGACGACGGCGGGACGTCGAGCGTGGGGTTGCGGTCGAAGAACCCGACGGGCATCAGCCGGAAGCCGGCGTAGTCGACGGGCATGATCGGCCAGTCCTCCGGGCGCGGCACGTGCGTCAGGCCGAACGTGTGCCACAGGACGACGTCGGCGCCCCGGCCGTCCTCGTCGAGGGGGCGGTCGGCGGCGGTCCAGGTCGGCAGGCCCGCCCCGCCGGCGTGCTGGTTGACGTAGTCGCCGGCCGGATAGCGCTGGTCGGCGTCGTAGGCGGTGACCCAGAGGTGCTTCGTCGCGAAGGCGGCGCGGCCGGCGACGACGGAGCGGTCGTCGGCGAGCAGCGTCGGGCTCCCCTCGGAGTGCAGGGCGTACGCGACGGGGCGTCCGTGCCGGTTGGTCGACTCCGGGTTGATCACCTGCCAGGTGCGCCCGCGGCCCGGGTCGGCGAGGCGCTGGGCCTCGGCCTCGTGGGTCAGCCGCGTGCGGGACTCGGTGAAGGCGTTGCCCCAGGGGTTGTCCTCCCCCATCGGCAGGGCGACGGCCTCACACTCCTCGACGGCGTTGCGCTGGCCGTCGACGGCCATGTCCAGGCGTGCCGAGAACAGGTGCTGGTGGTACGGCAGGCCCAGCCCGGGCGCCACCTGCGTGGCGTACGGGTGCCCCTCGGACGGGTAGGCCGAGGTGAACGGGATGCCGGTCAGCTTCGACTCGCACGCGATCGTGCCGTCGAGGTAGAGGTACCAGTAGAAGCCGTAGTCGTAGTTGCCGATCGTGGTGAAGAACGAGATCACCATGCGGCGCTGCCGGCGGGTCTCCGACGCGTTGGTGAACAGGTCGGAGTGCTTCCAGAGGATCCCGAAGTCCTCCTCGTGCAGGCAGATCGCGTTGGTGATCGTGCGCGGCGACCCGTCGTCGTCGGCCACGACGACGTCCATGTACCGGATCTCGCCGAGGCAGTCGCAGCCGAGCTCGAGCGAGTTCGCGTAGCGGGCGAACATGTACTCGCCGGCGTCGAAGTAGTTCTGCCAGAACCGCACGGGCGACGGGTCGGCGTAGGGCACCACCATCTCCGCGATCGACGCCCGGTAGACCACCGGCCGGCCGTGGATGCCGATCTGGTGCAGGGTCAGGCCCTCGCGCTCGTTGAACCCGATGCGCAGGTCCCAGCCCTCCCAGCGCAGCCGGTTGCCCTCGAGGGAGAAGCTGACGCCCTCGGGCTGGGTGATCTCGATGGGCTTCAGGGTGGTGCGTTGCGGCCCGACCTGCTCGGGGTCGTCGAAGTTGCCCGGCTCGTCGGGCACCGGCAGCGGCGTGTGGTCGACGACGCGGGACACCTCGCGGGCGACGAGGTCGACGTAGGCGACGACACCGTCGACGGGGTGGGCCCACGGCGAGTCCTTCTCGTGGTCCTGGCGGAACCCCAGCACCCGCGCCATGCGGCGCCCGGTCTCCTCCGGGTAGTAGGCACCGGCCGAGAGCGGCACGGCGCGGACCGTCGCCGGGTCGATGCCGCGGCGCCGCAGCGCGTCGCACCACTCGGTCGAGGCCAGGACGATCTCTTCCATGATCTCGAACTCGGAGTCGATGATCGGGAGCTGGCCGCTGGTGGCGGGGTCGAGCTCGACCGCCGAGTCGATCTCGCCGCGGGACGCGGAGACGACGACGTCGCGCGAGGGTGCGCCGCTCATGTCGAGCAGCAGGACGCGGAAGCGCCGGTCGACGCGGTCGCCGTCGGTGTGGGCGAGGACGGCCGCCTTGTCGGGCTCCTCGAGCCCGGCGAAGCAGTAGCGGACGGAGTCGCCGAGCAGCCCGGCGTCGGCCAGCACCTCGCGGACGGCCCGGAACTCCTCGGTCGTGGCCAGGTCGAGCGGGTGGGTGGCGGCGCCGGTGTCGATGTTCGCGGGGGCGGTGGCGGTCACGGGGTCCACTCCTTGTCGGTGCGGGTGACGGTGCGGGTCTCGGTGCGGGTCTCGGTGCGGGTCTCGGTGCGGGTCTCGGTGCGGGTGACGGTCGGGCGGGCCATCACGCGTTCTCGCGTGGCAGGACGGGCGGCGTCAGGTCGGCGGGACCGTCGGGTGCATCCGTGCCCCGCGCGCCGACGACGACGCCCACGAGGGTGACGACGACGAGCACGGCACCGATGCCCAGCGCCAGCCCCGTGGACCCGCCGATCAGCGTCGGGAAGTTGCCGATCGTGAGCACGAGGCAGACGAGCAGCCCCAGCAGTCCCAGGGTCGGGGCGATGCGCGTGTGCCACATCCGCCGATCGGCCCCACTCCGGGCGAAGAACACAAGGACGGCGAGGCACGTCATCACCATGAGGACGAGGACGCCGAGCGTCGCGGTGCCCGCCATCCAGGCGAAGACCTGGGCGACCGGGTCCAGGCCGGCCACCGCGAAGATCACGACGAACACCAGCGCCAGCCCGCTCTGCGCGAGCGAGGCGATGTGCGGGGATCCGTGGTGCTCGTGGGTGCGGCCGCAGGCCGCCGGGAACGCGCGGTTCTGACCGAGGGCGAACCAGTAGCGCGCGGCGACGTTGTGGAACGCGAGGATCGCGGCGAACAGGCTGGTGACCAGCAGGATCGTGACGATGTGCCCGCCGACCGGGCCGAGCCAGTTGGTCGCGGTGGAGACGAGGAAGGTGCCGGGGTTCGCGCCGGCCTCGGCGACGGCGGCCTCGTCGCCCCAGGCGGAGACGATGGCCCAGCTGGACACCGCGTAGAAGATGCCGATGATGACGAGCGCGAGGTAGGTGGCGCGCGGGATCGTGCGCTGCGGGTCGCGGGCCTCGTCGCGGAACACCGCGGTGGCCTCGAAGCCGATGAAGCTCGCGATCGCGAACATGATCGCGATGCCGACCGCGCCGGAGGCGATCTGGCCGGGATCGAAGACAGCCGTCGAGAGCCCCTCGGGGCCGCCGCCCTGGCCGATCACCACGACGTCGAGCACGACGACGATCGCGATCTCGGCGAGGAGCAGCACGCCGAGCACGCGGCTCGAGAGCTCGATGCGGCGGTAGCCGAGCACGGCGACGACGAGGATCACCGCGATCGTCCACACGTACCAGGGGATGCTCGGGCCGCCGTAGCTGGTGACCAGCTCGTCGAGCGCCGCGCCGATGTACCCGAGGACCGCGAGCTGGACCGCGGTGTAGGTGGCCAGGGCGAGGAACGCCGCGCCCATCCCGAGCGGGCGCCCGAGACCGTGGCGCACGTAGGTGAAGAAGGCGCCGGCGTCGGGGACGTGCGGGCTCATCGCGCAGAACCCGACGGCGAAGAGCAGGAGCACCACCGCGCAGAGCACGAAGGTGGCGGGGAAGGCGGCGCCGTTCCCGGCCCCGACCCCCAGCGGGATGGTGCCCGCGATGACGGTCAGCGGGGCGGCCGCCGCGACGACCATGAAGACGATGGAACCGACCCCGAGGGTGCCGGACAGGCGTGTGGCGGGCGCGGGCGCGGATTCGGTGGGCGCGGCCATGGCGACTCCCGGGAATCGGAGGAAAGGGGCCGACGAGAATGTCGCGGGTCACGTTTGCGGAGGCGTTCCCGCGGGGTCAACCCCTCGTTGAGCTGCACGGGGCCCGGGGAGATCCCGACTCCCACGAATCCGCGTCGTGACCTTCGGCCGTTCTCCGAACGGAGATCGGCCATTCGCGCGGAGCCCTCCGAATGAGAATCGCGACGGGCCGTTTCTCGTTCGGGGGACGAGTTCGTCGCCGTGGCGGGGCTCCGGCCCTACGGTGACGGGCGTGCCGACGCCCGGAGGTCCGCCGTGACGCGCATCCCCGTGCTGCGGTCGCGCTCGCCGGTGGCCGGGCTGCGCCGCCGCTCCCTGCGCCCGCCGGGTGTCTTCGCCCAGTCCGTGGCCACCACCGCCCCGGCCGGAGCGATGGCCTCGACGCCGCTGCTCGTCATCGCCGCCGCCGGCAACGGCGCGCTCTGGTCGTTCGCGATCGCCGCCGTCCTGGTCGGGCTCGTCGCCGCGTGCATCACGGTGTTCGCGCGACGGATGGCCGCTGCCGGCGGGCTCTACAGCTTCACCGCGCAGGGGCTGGGCCCCGGCGGCGCCTACGCGTGCGCGGTGGCGATGGTCGTGGGGTACGGGATGCTCGTCGCCGTCACGTTCGCCGGCGCCTCCTGGTACGGCGGCGCGCTCGTGGCCCGGCTCGCGGGGGGCAGCGACGCGCTCGCGGCCGGCGCCGGCGTCGCGCTCGTCGTCGTCCTCGCGGTCACCGTGGCGGTCTGCGCGGTCCGGGGTGTCCGTCTGGCCGGGCGGGTGATGCTGGTGATCGAGGCCGTGTCGATCGGTCTCATCCTCGTCGTGCTCGTCGCGCTCGCGCTGACCACGGCCCCCGGCACGCCAGCTCCGGTGGGGGCGGGGCCCGGGCCGGGGGGACTCGATCTGGGCGGCATCGCGGTCGGCGTGCTGCCCGCGCTGGCCGCGTTCATCGGGTTCGACAGCGCCGCGTCGCTGGGCGTCGAGGCCCGCAGACCGTTCGCGTCGATCCCCCGGGCGATCACCGCGACGGCCGCGGTGGCCGCCGTGCTCTACCTCGTGGCGACGCTCGTGCAGCTGGCCACGCCCGGCGGCGCGGGCCGCGCCACGAGCCCGACCTCGGGCGTCCCGGCGACCGTCGGGGACCTCAGCTGGGCCTCCGTCCTCATGGACATCGGCATCGTGGCCTCCTTCGGCGCGTGCGCGCTCGCCGCGGTGAACACCTTGGTGCGCGTGCTGTTCTCGCTGGCCCGCGAGGGTGTGGCGCCCGCGGCGCTCGGGCGCACCCACCGTCGCCACCTGACCCCGGCCGTCGCCGTGTGGGTCACGGTCCCGGTGCCGGCGGCCGTGGTGGTGGTCGGCACCGCCGCCGGCGTCGCGCCCGCGACGGTGTTCGGTGGCCTCGTCGCGGTGGCCACCCTCGGCTTCCTCGCCGCCTACCTGCTGGTGTGCCTCGCCGCACCCCGGTTCCTCGCCCGGATCGGCGAGCTCACCGGCGGGGTCGTCGTGGTCTCGGTGCTCGCGTCGGCCGCGCTCGTCGCCACCGTGGTCGTGGTGGTGGTCCACGCGAGCACCGGCCTGTTGATCACCCTGGCGGGCCTGCTCGTCGTCGGCGTCGGGGGCTGGTTCGTGCTGCGCCGGCGACGCGGGCCGGCCCTGCAGGGCATGGGCGTGTACGACGAGACCACCACCGCCGACGTCCTCGCCGCGGGACCCCGGTGACCTCGCCGATCAGCGGGCGGCAGCCCCAGGCGGTGCGGAGCGCGCTGCTCATCCTCGAGGAGGTGGCCGCGGCCGGGGTCGGCGTCACCGCCAAGGAGATCTCCGCCGCGCTGCGGATCCCGCCGGCCACGACCTACCGGCTGCTCAACCTGCTCGTCGCCGAGGAGTACCTCGTGCGGCTGCCCGACCTCGGCGGCTTCGCGCTCGGGCGGCGCATCGCGAACCTCGCGCCCGCGGCCCTGTCCGCACCGACCGCCGCGCGCGACGTGATGCGCCGGCTGCGCGAGCGCGTCCGCTGGGGCGCCCACCTCGTCGCCTACGACCGGCACCGGTTCCTGTTCGTCGACCCCGACCCCGACCACCCGCCGACCGACGCCGACGAGCTCGCCCGCCACCCGCACGCCAACGGGCTCGGGCGCCTGCTGCTCGCGGAGCACGACGAGCTCCCCGACGGCCCGCTCGCCCGCCTGACCCCGCGCACGGTGGTCGACCGCGACGAGCTCAAGTCCGCGCTCGTCGACGTCGCGCGCACCGGCCTCGCCCGCCAGTGCGGGGAGTTCCACGCCGCCCTCGGCTGCCTCGCCGTCGCGGTCCGTGCGCCGGGCGACGGCCGCCTCGTCGCGGGCCTCGCCCTCACCGGCCCCGCCGACCGCGTCGCGGCGCCGAACACCGAGCTCATCGAACTCCTCCGCGAGCACGCGGCGGAGCTGGCCCCGCTGCTCGCCTGAGTGCAAGCCCTGCGTCCACGCTTGCATTCAACGCTAGGAAATCCGCTTCGTCAGGGCGCGCCGGCCGCGATCACGGGCACCGGCGCCGGCACGTCGACGCGGTTGCGCCGCCCCGCGAGCCGCGGGAAGCCCGGCAGGCGGGACAGCGCGCGCAGCACCGGCGGCGGCCCGGGGTCCCCGCTGCCGATGCGCTCGGCCGCGGCGCGCTCCGTGCGCACCTGGGCCCGCTGCTCGCGCTCGACGGCCGGGCGGCGCGCGGCCTCGAGGCCCGCGGCGGCGTCGTCGAGCTGGCGCAGCGACGGTGGCCGCCGACGCAGGGGACCGACGAGACGGTTGGCGAGGTCGGCCGCGTCGGCGAGCGCGAGGTTGATCCCGTTGCCCCCCACCGGCGAGACCACGTGCGCGGCGTCGCCGAGCAGCACCAGCCCGGGCCGCGTCCAGCGCTCGACGGTGGTGATGCGCACGGGGAGCAGGGTGAGGTCGGCGACGTCGCCCAGGTCGTCGAGGCGCCCGGCCAGCCACGGCAGGGCTCCGACGGCGGCGTCCCGCAGCGCGGACACCCCGCGGGCGCGGACCTCGGCGAGCGTCCCGGCGCGGATCGTCCACCCGAGCTGCCAGTCGCCGCCCTGGTCGAGCAGCGCGACGCTGCCGGTCGGCGTGCCGAACAGGTCAAGGCCCGAGTACGACGGGTCGTCGTCGCGGCGCGGCAGGGCGTGCCAGAGGATGTCGAGGCTCGCGCCCAGCTCGGTGGCCGCGAGCCCGGACGTCGCCCGCACCTTGGAGTTCCGCCCGTCGGCGCCGACGACCAGGGCCGCGTCGAGGTGGTGCTTCGCGGCGTCGACCGTGTACTCGACGCCGCTCACGCGTCCCTCGGCGTCGTGGCGCAGCGACGAGAACCGCGCTGCCATGTGCACCGTCGCCCCGTGCGCGCGGGCCCGGGCGGCGAGCCACGGCAGGAACTCGGCCTGCGGGATCAGCGCGTAGAACGGGAAGCGCGTGCTCGCGCCGCGGTAGTCGACGAGCGTCCAGGTGCGCGACGCCGTGTGCCAGCGGAAGGCGTCGGAGCGGGTGTGCGGCACCTCGGCGAGCAGCGGTTCCGCGAGCCCGAGCCCGTCGAGGTACTCGAGCACCCCGGGCGCGAGCGTGTCGCCCCGGAAGCGGCGGGCGAAGTCGTGCCGGGACTCCAGCAGCGTCACCGACGCCCCGCCCCGGGCGAGCAGGTAGGTCAGGAGCACTCCGGCAGGACCGCCGCCGACCACCACGACATCGCTCATTCCACGACGATACCTCTCGATGATGGAGATATCTCGGCGCAGGCGAGCGCGAGCAGCAGGACCGCGGTGTCCGCCGGGACGGTCGGGTCCCGCCCGGTGAGCCCGGCGACGCGGCGCAGGCGGTTCAGCACGGTGTTGCGGTGGCAGAACAGCGACGCGGCGGTGTCGGCCACCGCTCCGTCGACGGCGAACCGGCGCACCGTCCCGAGCAGTCGTTCCCGCTCCGCCGCAGGCACGCCGGCCAGGCCGCCGAGCTCGCCCACCACGAGGTCGGGCCCGACGTCGCCGAGGCGGGCCGCGGCGAGCGGGAGCCAGGCGGAGGCGAGGGTGCGGGGCTCGGCGGGACCACCCGCCGTGACGTCGGCGAGCTCGCCCGCGAGCCGGGCCCGGCGCGGGACGTCCGCGAGGCCGTGCGCGGTCGGCGCCACCCCGCAGCGCACGCCCTCGAAGGCGGCCCGCACCGGCGCGCCGTCCGGCCCCTCCCAGCGCGCGAGCAGCACGCTGTGCCGGCCGGTCGGCTGCACGTGCACCGGGCGTCCGCCGGCGGCCAGGCGATCCGCCGCCCGCCGGAGTGCGGCCGCGTCCTCCCCCGCCGCCGCGGCGACGAGGACGTCGTCCCCGGCGTCGAGCCCCAGCGCGATCGCGGCCCGCCGGACGTCCTCCGGAGCGGGGTCGTCGGCCGCGAGGAGCGCCCCGACGAGCGCCGTCCGCTCACCCTGGCGCTCCCGGGCCAGCACCGCCTCCTCCTCCAGGTACGCGAGCCGGATGCGGGACGAGTAGTCCTCGACGACGGTCCACACGGTCTGGACGCGCTCGACCAGCAGCGCCGCCTCGTCCGGCGTCGCCCGCGCGCGCAGCGCCTCCCACAGCACGCCGAAGTCCTGGCGGACCGCGGTGAGCAGGTCGTCGAGCGGCACGCCCCGGCGCGCCCGGTCCCGGCCGATCGCCGGCCCCACCTCGGCCAGCCGGTCCGGCACGGCGCGCCCCGCGAGGCGCCCGAGCAGGTAGGCGAACGTGTCGTCGGCGTCGGCGTCGAGCCGCTCGGCGGGGACGAGGCCCCGCCCGTAGGCCGGGACGGTGCGGACCCGGTCGACGAAGGCGACCCGCAGCGCGTCGGCGTCGTCGCGCACGCGCTCCACGAGATCCCGCCAGCGACGGTCGTTGTGCATCTGCCCAACCTAGGGCGCACGAGACGCGACGAGGACGCCTTCCGTGCGGGAGACGATCCGGGCACGCTCGAACGCTCATCACCCGAGACCGTCACCGGAGAGACGCCGTGCACCTCACCCCCCGCGAGCAGGAGAGGGTGCTGCTGCACAGCGCGGCCGAGCTCGCACGCCGCCGCCTCGCGCGGGGTGCCCGGCTCGGGGCGTCCGAGGCGGTCGCGCTGGTGTGCGACGAGGTCTGCGAGCTGGCCTGGGACGGTCACGACCTCGACGAGGTCGTCCGGCGGGCGCACGAGATCGTCGGGCCCGACCAGGTACTCGAGGGCGTCGCCACGACCGTGCCGTCGGTGCAGGTCGAGGCGCTCTTCCCGCACGGCACGACCCTCGTGCACGTCGACCGGCCGTTCGGGCCCCCGACGGCCGAGGGGCCCGGCGCCGTCCGCCCCGCCGCCGGGACGGTCGAGCTCGCCCCGGGCCGGGCCCGCTGCGGGGTCCGCCTGCACAACGAGGGCGACCAGCCGGTCTGGGTCACCTCGCACGTCCCGCTCGACCGGCTCAACCGCCGGCTCCGCGTCGAGGTCGACGACAGCGACGACAGCGCCGACCCCGCGCGCCTGCGCCTCGACATCGCCGCCGGGACGGCGCTGCGGGTGGAGGCCGGGACGACGCGGGCGGCGACGGCCGTGCGACTGGGAGGTGCCGCCCGGTGAGCTCCCTCGACCGCACCGAGTACGCCCGGCTCTACGGCCCGACGGCCGGCGACCGCGTGCGCCTCGGCGACACCGACCTGTGGGTGGAGGTGGAGGCCGACGACACCGAGCCCGGCGAGGAGATGCTCGGCGGCTGCGGCAAGACCGCCCGCCAGGGCGCGCTGGTCACCGACCGCGCGCCCCGCGACAGCGCCCTCGACATGGTCGTGCTGGGCGTCCTGCTGCTCGACCCCGTCCTCGGGATCCGCAAGACCTCGATCGGCATCGCCGAGGGGCGCGTCGTCGGCGTGGGCCGTGCCGGCAACCCGGACGTCCAGGACGGCGTCGAGCTCGTCGTCGACGCCCACACCGCGATGGTGCCGGGCGAGGGCCTGATCGCGACGCCGGGTGCCGTGGACTCCCACGTCCACCTCTCCAACGCCGACCTCGTCCCGGCCGCGCTGTCGGCCGGGGTGACGACGCTGGTCGGTATGGGCATCGGCGGCGTCTGGGACGTCGGCGCCAACCCCGCGCCCAACCTGCACACGCTCATGGCCTCCTGGACCGGCGCGCCGGTCAACGCCGCGTTCCTCGCCCGCGGGTCGTCCGGTTCGGCCGAGCTCCTGGAGCGGGCGGTGCTCGCCGGGGCGGGCGGGTTCAAGGTCCACGAGGACTGGGGCGCGGGCCCGGACGCCGTCGACACCTGCCTGGGCGTCGCCGAGCAGGCCGACCTCCCCGTCGCCCTGCACACCGACACGCTGAACGAGTCCGGCTTCCTGGAGGACACGCTCGACGCCGTGGGCGGGCGGACCGTGCACGCGTACCACGTCGAGGGCGGCGGTGGGCATCCCGATCTGCTGCGCGTCGTCGGCCGGGACTCCGTCCTGACCTCCTCGACCACGCCCACCCTCCCGCTCACCGCGGCGACCGTCCGCGAGCTGGGCCCGATGACGATGACCGTGCACCGCGGGCACCCCGACCTGCCCAGCGACCGGACCATCGCCGCGAGCCGCATCCGTGAGCACGCCATCGCGGCGGAGAACCGGCTGCACGACGACGGCGCCATCTCGATCATCAACTCGGACGCGCTCGGCATGGGCCGGATCGGCGAGACCGTGCGCCGCACCTGGCAGCTGGCCCACGTGCAGGCCCACCTCGCCGGCGAGACGGGGCCGGACGTCGCGAACAACGCGCGGGTCCTGCGCTACCTCGCCAAGCTCACGCACAACCCGGCCGTCGCGCACGGGCTCGCCGGGCACGTCGGCTCGCTGCGGGCCGGCCGGGTCGCCGACATCGTCCTGTGGTCGCCCGCCTGGTTCGGGGCGGTGCCCGAGCTGGTGATCAAGTCCGGGTTCGTCGCCTGGGGTGCGGCCGGGTCGGGGTCGGGCTCGACGCGTCTCGGTCAGCCCCGCCGGATGCGCGGCTTCCACGGGGCTCGCGGAGGTGCGCCCGCGCGTCTGTCCCACCAGTTCGTCGCCGCCGCGTGCCTCGACGACCCGGCCAAGCGGGCCGCCCTACCGGTCGGGCCGCGCTACACCGCGATCACCGACAGCCGGGGCCTCGGCGCCGCGGACATGCTGTTCAACACCGCGACACCGGACGTCGAGATCCCCAGCGAGCCGGCCCCGGTCCGGGTCGACGGCCGCGAGGTGCCGCTGCACCACGCCGTCGACCTGCCCCTGACCCGCCTGCACCACCTGGCGTGAGGAGAGCCGTGGCCCGCGACCTGGAGATCGACCTGCTGGTGCGCGACGCCGACGTCCGCACCCTCGACGACGCCGTCCCCCGCGGGCGGGCCGTCGCGGTGCACCAGGGCCGGGTCGTCGCCGTGCTGGAGGACGACGAGCTCCCGGCCGGGGTGCGCGCGCGCCGCGTCGCGAGCGCCGGGGGCGCGACGGTGGTGCCCGGGTTCGACGACGCCCACCAGCACACGGCCTGGTTCGGGCAGTCGCTCGCCGAGATCCCGCTCGGCGGCCTGCGCGACCTCGACGCCGTCTACGACGCGGTCGCGGCGCGGGCGGCCGAGCTCCCGCCCGACGCGTTCGTCGTCGGCAGCGGCTACGACGACGTCGCGCTGAGCGGCTCGCCGGACCGGCGCGCGCTCGACCGCGCCGGGGGAGGGCGGCCGGTGTGGCTCAAGCACCGCTCCGCGCACGTCTGCGCGGTGTCCACCGAGGTCCTGGCGCGGGCCGGGGTGCTGGACGGGAAGGCCGTCGTCCCCGCCGGCGGCGTCATCGTCCGCGACGACACCGGCGACCCCACCGGCGTCCTGCTCGAGGCCGCGCAGGCGCTGGCCGGCGACCTCCTGCGGCCCTACGGCGTGCCGGACCTGGCCGACGCGATCGCGCGGGCCACCGCCGTCTTCGCGCAGGAGGGCCTCACCCACGTCACCGAGGCCGGGATCGCCGGCGGGTGGATCGGGCGCTCGCCGCGCGAGCTCGCCTCCTACCAGCTCGCCCGCGATCGCGGGGACCTCGCCGTGCGGGTCGACCTCATGCCCGAGATCTCGGTGCTGCACGACGCGCCCGGTGGGGCCGGGCGGGGCCTCGACCTCGGGCTGCGGCCGGGGCTCGGCGACGGCGAGCTCCGCGTCGGACCCGCGAAGATCTTCTTCGACGGGGCCCTGAGCTCGCGCACCGCGGCGATGCGGGCGCCCTACGCGGATCGCGACCACGCCGGCTACCTCGGCGCCGAGCCCGAGGCCCTGCACGAGGCCCTCGTCGAGGCCGTCGCCGGCGGTTGGACCGTCGCCGCGCACGCCATCGGCGACCGGGCCGTGGACGCCGCGCTCGACGCCTTCGCCGCGGCCGCCGACCGGCCCTGGCCCGGCGCGCGCCCGCCCCGGCACCGCCTCGAGCACGCCGGGGTCGTCGACGACGCGGCCCTCGCGCGCCTGGCCGCCCTCGGCGTCACGCCGGTCCCGCAGGCCCGGTTCCTGTACGAGATCGGCGACTCGATGGCCGCCGCCGTCGGCGACGACCGTGCCGACCTGCTCTACCGCCACGCGTCGTTCCTGCACGCCGGCCTGCGGGTACCGGCGAGCTCGGACCGGCCGTGCGTCGCCGACGGGCACCCCCTGCGCGGGATGCAGTCGATGGTGCAGCGGCGCACCGCGACGGGCCGGACGCTGGGCGCCGACGAGGCCGTCGACGTCGAGACCGCGCTGCGCGCCTACACCGTGGACGCCGCCTGGGTCGCCGGTGACGAGGACGTCCGCGGGCGGCTCGCGCCCGGCCTCGCCGCCGACCTCGTCGTCCTCGGCGAGGACATCACCCGCGTCGACACCGACCGCATCGGCGACATCGAGGTCGTCGCCACCCTCCGCGGCGGACGCGCCACCCACGGCGCGGGCGCCCTGGGGCTGCCGCCCGACGGAGATCCCTCATGAGCGACACCGCACCCGCCCCCACCCCCGCCGACGCCCGCCGCGTCGCCGTCGGCGCCTTCGTCGGCACCGCGCTGGAGTGGTACGACTTCTTCCTCTACGGCACCGCCGCGTCCCTGGTGTTCAACCGGCTGTTCTTCGCCACCGACGACGCCGTGGTCGCGACCCTCGCCGCGTTCGCCTCCTTCGCCGTCGGGTTCGCCGCGCGCCCGCTCGGCGGGATCATCTTCGGCCACCTCGGCGACCGCATCGGGCGGCGCGCCTGCCTGCTGATCACCGTGGTCATGATCGGCATCGTCACCGGGCTCGTCGGCGTGCTGCCCGACTTCGCCGACATCGGCATCGCGGCGCCGGTGCTGCTGACCCTCCTGCGCCTGCTGCAGGGCGTCGCGGTCGGGGGGGAATGGGGCGGGGCGATCACCCTCGCCGTCGAGCACGCGCCGCCGGAGAAGCGCGGGCGGTACGCGGCGATGCCCCAGATCGGCTCGCCCGTCGGCACGCTGCTCTCGTCCGGCGCGTTCCTGCTCGTGGCGCTGCTGCCGCCCGAGGACTTCGACTCCTGGGGCTGGCGGCTCCCGTTCCTCGCGGCGTTCCCGCTGGTCGCCGTGGCCCTGTGGCTGCGCCGGCGCGTCGAGGAGTCGCCGCTGTTCGACCGCCTGCTCGCCGAGGACGCCCGCGCGTCCGCCCCCGTCCGCGAGGTGATCACCGGCGCGTGGCCGGGCCTGCTCGTCGGCGCGGGGTCCGCGCTGCTCGGGGTCGGCGGCTTCTACCTCGCGACCACGTTCGTCATCAGCTACGCCACCGGCGACCTCGGGCTGCCGCGGCCGCTGGCGCTGGGCGCGACGCTCGTCGCCGCCGTGGTGGAGATCGGCGTGCTCGTCCTGGGCGGACGGCTCGCGGAACGCTTCGGGTCGGCGCGGGTGACGGTGGTCGGAGGTGTCGCCTCCGCCGTCGTCGCGCTGCCGATGTTCTGGCTCCTCGACACCCGCAACGCCACCGCGGTCGTGCTCGGCGTGACGCTCGGGGTCGCGATGCTCTCGATCCCGTACGCGGTCTCCGGCGACCTGCTCGCCCGGCTCTTCCCCGCGCGCCTGCGCTACAGCGGCATCGCGCTCGCCGCCAACCTCGCGGGGATCGTGTCCGGCTTCGTCCCCCTCGTCGCCACCGCGGTGCTCGCGGCGGCCGGTGGCGGCTCGTGGGCGCCGGGGCTCCTGCTGGTGGGGATCGCGCTGATCACCGTGGTGAGCGGGATGGTGGCGCCGCGGCTCTACGTGCCGGAGGGCGAGCTGTCGTTCGAGGACGGCCGGCCTACTGCGCCCAGGGAGGCGTGAGGCGCGACCCGTCGGCGAGCTCGGCCTCCAGACCGGGCGAGGTGGTGACCCAGACCGACGCCGTCGTCGTCCCGCCGTCGACGCGCAGCTCGGCGCGGGCCGGGACGAGGACGACGTCGCCGGCGGCGACCGTCTCGGCGTGGCCGTCGAGGACCACGGTCAGGTCGCCGTCGAGCACCAGGAGCACCTCCTCGCGGCTCGGGCGGTGCGGCGCGCCGACCTGGTGCGGCGGCACCTCCAGGCGCCAGGCGCAGAGCTCGGCACTTCCGCGCGACGGGGCGACGAGGGCGTGGAAGGACGCGCCGTGCACCTCGTGGCGGACGGCGTCGGCGGGGCGGAGGACGGGCATCGGGACTCCTCGGTCTGGTCAAGTTGATTGACCACATGGTCAGCCTGCTTGACCGGTGTGTCAAGGTGCGGGCGTGGACGACCGCGCTGCCACCGACCTGGCCATGCTCGTGCTGCGCGCCGCCACCGAGGTGGTCGACGGTATCCAGGAGGGCATGGCCGCCCGCGGGTACGACGACCTGCGCCCCGCCCACGGCTTCGCGTTCGCCCGCATCGCGGCGGCGGACACCACGGTCGTCGACCTCGCCGAGCACCTGGGGACGACGAAGCAGGCCGCGAGCCAGCTCGTCGCGGGGCTCGTCGACCGGGGCTACGTCGTGCGCGAGCCCGATCCCCGCGACGCCCGTGCGCGGTTGCTGCGGCTGACCGAGGCGGGCGAGGCGTGCACCCGCGCGGCGGAGGCGGCGGCCGCCGACGTCGTCGCCGGCTGGAACGAGGTGCTGCCCCGGGCGTCGCTCGGCGCGCTGCACGCGATGCTGCGCCGCGTCGTCACCCCGGGGCCGCTGCGCCCGGCGTGGTGACCAGCCGCGAGTGATCGACGGAAGAATACGGACGCTCACCGTCAGCGACGGTCCGCCGCTGACACGGAGCTCAGAGCTTGCGCAGCCTCAGCAGCGCATCGGCGAGGATCTCGTCGCGCTTGCAGCACGCGAAGCGGACCTGGGTCTCGACGCCCTCGGGCGAGGCGTGGAAGACCTGGTTCGGGACGGCCGCGACGCCGACGCGCTCGGGCAGCGAGCGGCAGAACTCGAGCGAGTCGGTGACGCCGAGGGGCGCGACGTCGGCGGTGACGAAGTACGTCGCCTTCGAGTGGAACACCTCGAGGCCCAGCTCGCGCAGGCCGTCGGTCAGCAGGTCACGCTTGCGTCCGAGGTCGGCGCCCAGGGCCGCGAGCCGGCTGTCGGGCAGCTCGAGCCCCGCGACGATGCCGTGCTGCAGCGGCGTGCCGGCGGCGAAGGAGAACCATTGCTTGACCCCGAGCACCGTCGCCACGAGGTCGGCGGGCCCGGTCGCCCAGCCGATCTTCCAGCCGGTGACCGAGAACGTCTTGCCGCCCGAGCCGACGGTGATCGTGCGCTCGAACATCCCGGGCAGCGTGGCGATCGGGACGTGCACGTCGTCGTCGAACACGAGGTGCTCGTAGACCTCGTCCGACAGCACGATCAGGTCGTGCTCGATCGCGACGTCCGCGACGGCCTGCAGCTCGTCGCGCGAGAGCACCGCGCCCGTGGGGTTGTGCGGCGTGTTGAGCACGATCATCTTCGTCCGCCCGGTCACCGCCGCTCGCAGCGCGTCGGCGTCCAGCGCGTAGTGGGGCGCGTGGATCCGGACGGGCACGAGCGTCGCGCCGAGCAGCGCCGCCGTCGCGCCGTAGAGGTCGTAGTACGGCTCGAGCGCGATCACCTCGTCGCCCGGCCGCAACAGCCCGGTCATCGCCGACGAGAGCGCCTCGGACGCGCCCGAGCACACCACGACCCCGCCGTCGGCCGCGACGTCGAGGCCGTACCAGCGGCGCTGGTGCTCCGCGATCGCCGTGCGCAGCGAGGCGATGCCGACCGCCGGCGGGTACTGGTTCCACCCCTTGTGCATGGCGGCGACGGCGGCGTCGACGACCTCGTGCGGGCCCGGCGTGTCCGGGAAGCCCTGGCCGAGGTTGATCGCGTCGTGCTCGAGCGCCAGCCGGGACATCTCACTGAAGATCGTCTCGGCCACTAGTGGGTCACTCCCATTCAATCGTCCCCGGCGGCTTGCTCGTCACGTCCAGGACCACGCGGTTGATCTCGGCGCACTCGTTGGTGATCCGGGTGGAGATGCGTTCGAGCACGTCGTAGGGCAGGCGGGTCCAGTCGGCGGTCATCGCATCCTCGCTGGAGACGGGACGCAGCACCACCGGGTGCCCGTACGTGCGTCCGTCACCCTGGACGCCGACCGAGCGGACGTCGGCGAGCAGCACCACCGGGCACTGCCAGATCACCTCGTCGAGGCCCGCCGACGTCAGCTCCTCGCGGGCGATCGCGTCGGCGCGGCGCAGGGTGGCGAGCCGCTCGGCGTCGACGGATCCGATGATCCGGATCGCGAGCCCCGGGCCGGGGAACGGCTGGCGGCGCACGATCGTCTCGGGCAGGCCCAGCTCGGCGCCGACCTTGCGCACCTCGTCCTTGAACAGCGCGCGCAGCGGCTCGACCAGCGAGAACTGCAGGTCGTCGGGCAGGCCACCGACGTTGTGGTGCGACTTGATGGTGGCCGCGCCGGAACCCCCGCCGGACTCGACGACGTCGGGGTAGAGCGTGCCCTGGACCAGGAAGTCCGCGCCCTTGCCCTCGGCCACCTCGCGCGCCGCACCCTCGAAGGACCGGATGAACTCCCGGCCGATGATCTTGCGCTTCTCCTCCGGGTCGACGACGCCGTCGAGCTCGCGCAGGAACGTCTCCGCCGCGTCGACGGTGACGAGGTCGACGCCCGTGGCGGCGACGAAGTCGCGCTCGACCTGGCCGCGCTCGCCCTCGCGGAGCAGGCCGTGGTCGACGAACACGCAGGTGAGGCGATCGCCGATCGCCCGCTGCACCAGCGCCGCGGCCACCGCGGAGTCGACGCCGCCGCTCAGGCCGCAGACCGCGCGGCCGTCGGGGCCGATCTGCGCGCGGATCGCGTCGACGGTCTCGGCGATGATGTTCGCGGTGTTCCAGTCGGCGTCGACGCCGGCGACGTCGCGCAGGAAGCGCCGCAGCACCTCCTGGCCGTGCGGCGAGTGCCCGACCTCCGGGTGGTACTGGACGCCGGCGAACCGGCGGGCCACGTCCTCGAACGCCGCGACCGGCGCGCCGGGCGACGACGCCGTGACCGTGAAGCCCTCGGGCGCCTTGGTCACGCCGTCGCCGTGGCTCATCCACACCGGGTGCGCGTCGGGGAGGTCGTCGTGCAGGCGCCCGGGCTCGGTCACCGACAGCTCGGTGCGCCCGTACTCCCGCGCGCCGGTGTGCTCGACGACCCCGCCGAGCGCGCCGGCCATGAGCTGGAAGCCGTAGCAGATGCCGAACACCGGCACCCCGGCGTCGAACAGCGCCGGGTCGACGGCCGGCGCCCCCTCCTCGTACACGCTCGCGGGCCCGCCGGAGAGCACGATCGCCGCCGGGTCCTTGGCGAGCATGTCGTCGACGGCCGTCGTGTGCGGCACGACCTCCGAGTACACCTGCGCCTCACGCACCCGCCGGGCGATGAGCTGCGCGTACTGAGCGCCGTAGTCGACGACGAGGACGGGTCGGTCACCACTGCCGGTCACGGTCCCCATCGTGCCCGACGGCCACCGCCGACCGGACCCTTGCCGTCTTAGTGTCAATGACACTAGTGTCCCCGCTACCATGACTCAGCGCTCCGGACTCGCCCTCGCCGTCCTCGCCCTCGCCGCCGAGGAGCCCATGCACCCGTACCGGATGCAGCAGCTCCTGCGGGAGCGCGGCAAGGACCAGGTGGTCAACGTCGGCCAGCGCTCGCAGCTCTACAAGACGATCGACCGCCTCGTGCGCGACGACCTGCTCGTCGCCCGGGCCACCGAGCGGGAGGCGACGCGCCCCGAGCGCACCGTCTACGCGGCCACCGACGCCGGCCGGGAGCTGGCGATCACCTGGACCCTCGACATGCTCACGGCACCGCGCCACGAGTTCGCCGAGTTCACCGCCGCGCTGGCCTACCTGCCACTGCTCGACCCCGAGGTCGCCGCCGACGCGCTGGCCCTGCGCCTGTCCGACCGGCGCGGCGAGCTCGAGCGGGTGCGCCACGACCTCGAGAAGGCGCCCGACTTCCTGCCGCGGATCGTCGTCGTCGAGGCCGAGTACGCGATCGCGCACCTCGAGACCGACGTCGCCTGGATCGCCGCCCTGCTCGACGACCTCCGCTCCGGCGCCCTCACCTGGGACCGCGCCGCCCTGACCGACATCGCACGCCGGGCGGATCCCGGCGGGGAGGACCGACCATGAAGGTGATCATCATCGGCGGCGGGACCGGCGGCATGTGCCTCGCCCACGGCCTGCGCCGCGCCGGCATCGACGTCGCCGTGCACGAGCGCGACCGGACCCGGACGAGCGGTCTGCACGGCTACCGCGTCGGCATCTCGCCGAACGGCGCGCGGGCGCTCAAGGCGTGCCTCGACCCGGCGCTCTTCGCGACGTTCGTCGCCACCACGGCCGCGCCCTACGACACGCTCGCGATGGTCACCGAGCGGTACCGGACGCTGCTCACGATGTCGTTCGACGACCTGCCGCACACCAGCGGCGACCCCGAGGACAGCGAGCACAACGTCAGCCGGATGACCCTGCGCCAGGTGCTGTTCACGGGCATGGAGGACGTCATCACGTTCGACCGCCGCTTCACGCACTACTCCCAGCACCCAGACGGGCGCGTGACCGCGCACTTCGACGACGGCAGCTCCGACACCGGCGACCTGCTCGTCGGCGCCGACGGCGCGGGCTCGCCGGTGCGGCGCCAGTACCTGCCGCACGCGACGCACACCGAGACCGGCCTGGTCGGGATCGGCGGCAAGACCCTGCTCACCGAGCGCACGGAGACCCTGCTGCCCGAACCCGTGCGGAACGGCTTCGGCATGTACTTCGACCGCCGCGGCCAGTTCGGGATCACGCACGTGATGCGAATGCCGTGGGGCAGCCGGAACGACGAAGGGCTGACGGAATGGCCCGGCCTGCGCTTCGACAACACCACCGACCACGTGTCCTGGGCGATCACGACGTCCCGCTCGCTGGCGCCCCCCGACGTCCTCGACCGCACCGACGCCGACCTCGTCACCCTCGCCGGCGAGCTCAGCGCCGGCTGGGACCCGCGCTGGCTCGAGCTGATCGCCACCTCCGACCCCGGCGCGGCGGTCGCGCTGGGCATCCGCACCGCCGACCCGGTGCCGGCGTGGACCCCGAGCACCGTGACGATGCTCGGCGACGCGATCCACACCATGACCCCGGGTCGCGGGGCGGGCGCCAACACCGCGCTGCGCGACGCGCGCGAGCTGCGCGACCGGCTCGTGCGCGTCCGGGACGGGGAGCTCGGGCTCCTCGAGGCCGTCGGCGAGTACGAGGACCTCATGCGCCGGTACTCGTCGCTCGCCGTCCGCGAGTCGCTGGAGTTCATGAACGACAACGGCACCGCCCGGCGCCCGGTGATCGGCCCGCTCTCGGTGCTGGCCCAGCGCACCGGGATGCGCCTGGTCGACCGCATCCCGCCCGCCAAGCGCCGGATGGCCCGCGGCTTCCAGAAGGTGCGGGACTCCGAGCTCGTCCGAGGGCCTGCGGCCACGTGAGGGATTCGGGTCGTCCGGACGACCCGGTTCCCTCACGTGCGGAGCATCAGCGCGAGAGGTCCCGCGTCCACCTCGCCGCGGTGCCAGGGCACATCCTCGAGCGGGACGGCCAGGCGGAGCCCGGGGGCGCGGCGGGACAGCGCGGTGAGCGCGGCGGTGATCTCCAGCCGTGCCAGCGCCGCACCCAGACAGTGGTGCGGGCCCCGCCCGAAGCCCAGGTGCGGGCCGCGCCGCCCGGGGCACAGCGCCTCGGGGTCGTCGAAGCGGGCCGGGTCGTGGTTCGCCGCCTCGATCCGCAGGAGCACCTCGTCGCCCGCGGCGACCGCGACGCCGCCGAGCTCCAGGTCCTCCTGGGCCCAGCGCGGGAAGACCTCGACGCCCAGGCGCCGGACGAGCTCGTCGACGAGGCCTTCGACGTCGGCCCGCTCGGCGAGCCCGGCCAGGGCGTCGGTGCGCAGCAGGTGCACCACGGCGACCGCGAGCCCGCCCCGCACCGTGATCACCCCGGCCGCCAGCAGCGCGCTGACGAGGGCGACCAGCTCGCCGTCGCCGAGGCGCCCGTCGTCGGCGTCGTCCACGGCGACGAGGGCGCCGAGGAGATCCTTCCCGGGGTCCTCGCGCGCGGCCGCGACGAGCCCGGCGGTGAACGTGGTGAGCGCGCCCCACGCCCGCTCCGCCTCGGCGAGCAGGGCCGGGTCGCCCGCGGCGGCCATCGGATCGGCGCGCAGGGCGTCCTCGACCAGGCCCCGGAACTCGGGGTACTCAGCCAGGTCGACCCCGAGCAGCAGCCCGAGGCTCCCGACGGCCAGGGGCGTCGACAGCACGTCGACCAGGTCGACCGGGCCGTCGGCGTCCACGAGCGCCGCGACGTGGGCCTCGGCGAGCGCGGTGACCCGGGGCGCCAGCTCGGCGATCCGGCGCGGGGTGAACGCCCGGGCGACGAGGCGGCGCAGGCGGGCGTGGGCCGGCCCGTCCTGGAACAACGACGCCCGCTCGTCGACGGGGATGCCGGGCGGCACGAGCCCGAGGCGTCGGTCGGCGAGCCCGGCCGCGACCAGGTCGTAGGACGTGACGAGCCACGCGCGGCGCCCGTCGGCGCGGACGACACGGGTCACCGGCCCGGCCGTCCGGTCGTACGCCGGCGGTCCCACCGGGTCCGGGCGTTCGAGCGGCAGCGTCTGCTCCACGACTCCTCCTCGACGTTGCGGGTGCAACGTGAAGAATGACGATACAAGTGCAATGTGACAAGGTGGCGGCGTGCCGAAGCAGGTCGACCCCCACGAGCGCCGGACGCTGCTCGCCGACGCCCTGCTCCGCGTCGCCGCCACCCGCGGGCTGATGGACGTGAGCCTGCGCCACGTCGCGGCCGAGGCCGGGGTCACCGCGGGGATGGTGCAGCACTACTTCCGCACCAAGGACGAGATGATGGTCTTCGCGTTGGACGTCGTCTCCGCCCGTGTCCAGGCCCGTCTCGAGGCCGACCCGACCACGCACGACGGGCCAGGGGCACTCGTGCGCGCCCTGCTCGTCCAGCTCCTGCCGGTCGACGACGACCGCGTGCTCGAGGGCCGGGTCGCGATCGCCTTCCACGCCTACGCCGCGAGCCGCCCCGCCGTGGCGACCCGTCTGCGCGAGGACACCCGGGGGATGCGCGCCATGATCGCGGAGCAGATCCGGTCGGAGGGACACGGCGCCCTGGACCCCGAGCAGGCCGCCACCGGCCTGCTCTCCCTCGTCGAGGGGCTGGCGGTCCACGTGCTCGGCGGGCACGTCACCGCCGACCACGCCGTCTCCACCCTCGACGCCCACCTCGCGATGGCCTTCGGCCACGTGAGTGTCCTGGGTCGTCCTGACGACCCAAGACACTCACGTGCGGAGCATCGATGAGTTCGCGACGCGGCGACCGTCCACCTCCCGACGCATCCGCCGACGAAGGGATCCTCATGCCCGTGGCCGACACCGGCACCGTCTACGCCGCCACCCACGTCGAGCGTGCCGCGCTCGCCGACGACCTCGCCGGGCTCACCGACGCGCAGTGGGCGACGACGTCGCTGTCCGACCGGTGGACGGTCGAGGAGACCGTCGCCCACCTCACCGCCGCCGCGAGCATCGGGCCGTGGCGCTGGGTGCGCAGCGTCCTGGGTGCGCGGTTCGACTTCGACCTGCACAACGACCGCCGCCTCGCCGAGCACCGCGGCGCCACGCCCGCCGAGACCCTCGCCCGCTTCCGGGCGGTGCGGGACAGCACGACGTCGACGTGGGGCCCGAAGGCGGCGTGGCTCGGCGAGGTCGTCATCCACGGCGAGGACATCCGCCGTCCGCTCGGGCTCGTGCGTACCCCGCCGGTGGAGACGATCACCACGGTCGCCGAGTTCGTCGCGAGCCGCGACTTCACGGTCGCCGGGAAGACGGTGAGCGAGGGCCTGCGCCTCGAGGCCACCGACGGCCCGTTCGCCGCCGGCGCCGGCCCCCTGGTCACCGGGCCGACGCTGGCGCTCGTCATGGTCATGGCCGGGCGCGCCGCCCACCTCGACGACCTCGACGGACCCGGTGTCGCGACGCTGCGCAGCCGACTCTGAGCCCGCCGCCTCGAGAACGCCGCCTCTAGAACGCCGCCTCGAGAAGCGCCGTGAGGCTCTCCCGGGTCACCGGGGCGGGGTTCGCGTAGGGCGCGGCGAGCACCTGCTCCACGACGCGGGGCAGCCCGTCGGCGGGCATGCCGAGGGCCGCCAGCGAGGTCGGGGCGCCGAGGTCGCGCGCCCGGCTCGCCAGGCCCTTCGCCACCGTGTCGGAGTCGGGACCCACCCCCAGCGCCCGGCCCAGCGCGGCGACCGCCGCCGGCGCGGCGGGGCCGTTGTGAGCGACGACGCGCGGGAGCACGACGGCGTGGGTCTCGGCGTGCGGCAGGTCGAACGAGCCACCCAGGACGTGGCAGAGCTTGTGGTGCAACGACATCGTCGTCGCACCGAGCACAGCCCCGCAGAGCCACGCGCCCTGCAGCGCCCCGGACCGCGCGTCCAGGTCGTCGGGCGTCTCGACGATGACCGGCAGCGCCGCCAGCAGCGCCCGCGCGCCCTCCTCGGCCATCACCGCGGTGATCGGCGTGCCGTCCGGCGCCCACAGCCCCTCGACGGCGTGGGCGACGGCGTTGAGCCCGCTGGTCACCGACAGACCGACCGGCAGGGTGCGCGTCAGCTCGGGGTCGTAGACGACCGAGCGCGGCAGCACCGCGCGATCCCGCCCGGTGCGCTTGACCCCGTCCTCGGTGACACCCCACACCGGGGTCATCTCCGATCCGGCGTACGTGGTGGGCACGGCGACGACCGGCAGCCCGTGGCGCAGCGCCACGGCCTTGCCCAGGCCCACCGACGACCCGCCCCCGATCGTGACGCAGCCGTCGGCGCCCAGCTCGCGGGCACGGTCGGCGGCCGCGGCGGCCACCTCGACGGGCACGTGCTGGCGGGCCTCCGCGAAGACCCCGGTGGCCCGGCCGCCGAGCCCGTCGGCGGCCGCGCGCAGCGTCGCCTCCTGCTCGGGCGTGCCGAGCACCAGCACCCTGGTCAACCCGAGGCGCTCCAGCTCCTCGCCCAGCTCGGCGAGACGGCCGGGGCCGAAGACCACGCGCATCGGCAGGGCGTCGTGGACGAAGCGCATGCCGGTCAACCTACGTCGACCGCGGCCGAGGAGGCGGGGACCAGGACGACCTCGACATCGGCGTGCCGGTAGGGCCGGTCGAGGCCCTCGGCGTCCTCGTCGACGTTCCCGAACTCCACGACCAGGTCGGACTTCACCGCGAACACCGCGTCCTGCTCGAGGTACGGGCTCCCCGCCACGAACAGGTGCGTCGTCAGCGCCCCGAACCCCGGCGACGAGACGAGCAGGTGCACGTGCGCGGGCCGGTAGGGGTGGCGCCGGGTGGTGCTCAACAGCGCGCCGACGGGCCCGTCGGTGGGGATCGGGTAGTGGCCCGGGACGACGGTCCGGAACCGGAACCGACCCTCGTCGTCGGCGTGGAAGAGCCCGCGCCCGTTGCCCGCCGGCTGCACGTCCGGTTGCTGGACGTCGTAGGAGCCGTCCTCGGCGCACTGCCAGACGTCGATCTCCGCGCCGGGCACGGGCCGCCCGGACGGGTCGACCACGCGGCCGGTGACCAGCGCGCGCCGGCCACCGCCGACGTCGTCGATGCTGTCCCCGAGCGCGCGTGCCGGGGACGACGTCATGTGGAACGGGCCGAGGACGGTGCTCTCGGTGCCCCCGGAGTCGACCGCGGGACCGTTGAGCGTCTCCACCAGCGACGACACCCCGAGCACGTCGGAGAGCAGGATGAACTCCTGGCGGGTGTCGTCGCACATCGCGCCGACGTCGGCGAGGAGGCCGATCGCGGTCTCCCACTCGGCCACCGTGGGCTCCACCTCGCGCACGAGCTCGTGGAGGTGCACGACGACGCGCTCGAGGATCGTGCGCAGACGCTTGTCGGGCGTGGAGGCGAAGCTCGCGAGCACCTCGTCCGTGAGACCCGTGCTCACAGGCGCAGCAGCCGCTCGGCGTTGCCGTGCGCGATCTTGGCGCGGTCGGCCTCGCTGATCGGGGCGGTGCGCAGGAACTCGGTGGCGACGTCCATCTCCTCGAAGGGGTAGTCGGTGCCGAAGAGGATGTGGTCGGACCCCAGCGCGAGCAGCGAGCAGAGCAGCGGCGCGGCGGAGCAGACGCCGCTGGTCGTGATGTAGAGGTTGTGCCGCAGGTACTCCGAGGGGCGCCCGCGGGCCAGTTCGATGCCGTGGTGGGCGTGGAAGTCCCAGCGGGAGTCCAGGCGCCAGAGCACGAACGGCAGGGCCTCGCCCATGTGCCCGAGGAGCAGCTTCGCCTCGGGGAAGTCGTCGAACACGCCCGAGAAGACCAGGCGCAGGGCGTGCGACGCGGTGTCGGTGCCCCAGCTCCACATCGGGCCGATGAGCTCGGGGTGCCCGGAGAGCACGTCCGCCGCGTCGACGCCGTTGGCCGGGTGCAGGTAGAGCGGGACGTCGAGGCCCGCCGCGTACTCCCAGACGACGCGCAGCTCGGGGTCGTCGAGGTAGCGGCCCCGGGTGTGGGCGTTGACCAGCGCCCCGCGCAGACCGAGCTGCGTCACCGAGCGCTCGAGCTCCTTCGCCGCGGCCTGCGGGTCCTGCAGCGGCAACGCGGCGAAGCCCGCGAACCGCGTCGGGTGGGCCTCGATCGTCGCTGCGAGCAGGTCGTTGACGGCCGAGGCGCGCGAGACCGCGGTCGCGGCGTCCGGCTCGGCCTGCAGGCCCGGCGAGTTCAGCGAGAGCACCTGCACGTCGAGCCCGGCGGCGTCCATGCGCTCGAGCCGCGCCCCGGTGAGGTCGAGCAGCCGGCGCGACATCTCCGCCCACACGTGGGGTTCCGCAATCGTCGCCGTGCCCGCGCCGTACCCGGCGAGCTCCTCGGTGACGAAGTGCTCTTCCAGCCCGATCGTCCGCATCCTGACCCCGCTCCTGTGATTCACCATCGCGCATTGACTTCCTCAATGATGAATCCTACCGTTCGTCGGTGTCAAACCTCACAGGAGGAGCACGCATGATCGAGAGCGCCGGAGACGGAGCGCAGCGGAGCTCGACCCTCGACTCCGAGACCGTGGACGTGGCCGTCGTGGGCTACGGCCCCGTGGGGATGGCGACGGCCGCGCTGCTGGGCGCCGCCGGGCACCACGTCGTCGTGCTGGAGCGCTACGCCGGGCTCTACAACCTGCCCCGGGCGGCGATCTTCGACGACGAGACGATGCGGACGCTGGCGCGTCTCGGCGTCGCGGAGGAGCTGCTGCCGAAGCTGCACGTGCAGCGGAACTACGAGTGGCGCAATGCCGCGGGCGAGCTGCTCATCGAGCACGACTTCGCCGCGACCGGGCGCTCCGGCTGGGCGGAGTGGTACATGATGTACCAGCCCGAGCTGGAGGACGCCCTCGACCGGCGCGCCCGCGGCGCCGGCGTCGACGTCCGGTTCGACAGCCCGGTCACGGGTCTGGCCGACCACGGCGACCACGTCGAGCTCCGGGTCGGCGGCCGGGAGCCGCACCGGGTCCGGGCCCGCTGGGTCATCGCCTGCGACGGCGGCAACAGCTTCGTGCGCTCGGCGCTCGGGCTGGCGATGGAGGACTACGGGTTCTCCGAGCCGTGGATGGTGTGCGACTTCCGCTTCCGCGACGCCGCCGCGGCGCACTCCGTGCCCACCGCGCGGCAGGTCGGCGACCCGGCCGGCCCCACCTCGATCATCTCGCTCGGCCCGGCGCACCACCGCTTCAGCTACATGCTCGACTCGGTCGAGGACTTCGACGTCGAGCGCGACCCCGAGAAGGTGTGGGCGCGCACCACCCGCTGGCTCTCCCGCGACGACGCCGAGCTCATCCGCGTCGCCACCTACACGTTCCGCTCCCTGGTCACCGACCGGTGGCGGGTCGGGCGCGTCCTGCTCGCCGGCGACGCCGCGCACCAGATGCCGCCGTTCCTCGGGCAGGGCATGTGCTCGGGGATCCGTGACGCCCAGAACATCGCCTTCAAGCTCGACGCCGTCCTGCGGGGCCGGCTCGCCGACGACGTCCTCGACACCTACCAGCAGGAGCGCGAGCCCCACGTCCGCGCGGTGATCGAGAAGGGCATCGAGCTCGGACGCCAGCAGACGGTGCGCGACCCGGAGCGCGCCGCCGAGCGCGACCGCGTCCTCCTCGGACGCCGGGCGGCGAACCAGAAGCCCGACACCATCCGCTTTCCCGGGCTGGTCGACGGCCTGCTGGCGACGGCGTCGGGGCCCGGGCGCGGGGAGCTCGCGGTGCAGGGCGTCGTCGACGACGGCACGGTGCGCGACCGGCTCGACCAGGTCGTCGGGCACGGCGCCCACCTGCTGCTCGACGCCCGCAGCGTCACCCTCGACGACGACACCGCCGCGGTCCTCGCCGCCGCGGGGGTCCGTGTCGTCGCGCTGCACCCGGCCGGGACACCCCTGACCGACGGCCTCCTGGACACCGACGGCACCCACCTCGCCTGGCTCGCGTCCCTCGGGGTCGTCGCGGCCGCCGTCCGTCCCGACCTCTACGTCTTCGGCACCGCGACCGACGCCGACACCACCGACGCCCTGGCCCGCGAGCTCGTCGCGGCGCTCGGCGCGCCCAGCCCGGCCCTCCAGCACTGACCAGCCACCAGCCAGCACCCACCCTCGCCGACGACGCCAGGAGCCCCTCGATGACCGCCCCACCCGCACGCGCCACCGAGCGCCTCGTCCTGGTCCTCTCGGCCGGCTTCGCCGCGCTCGAGGGCTACGACCTCGCCTGCTACGGCGTGACCGTCCCGTCCCTGCTCGCCGACCGCGGCTTCGGCGCCGACAAGGCCGCCGCCGGCACCGTCGGCTCGCTGGTGGCCATCGGCATGCTGCTCGGGGCCGCGATCTGCGCGGCCACCATCCGCCGGGCCGGCAGCCGGCGGCTGCTGATCGGCGGCGCGGGCCTGTTCTCCCTGGGCATGCTCGTGTGCGCGATCGCGCCGACCTTCGCCCTGTTCGGGGCGGCCCGCCTCGCCGTCGGCGTCGGGCTCGGCATCGTGCTCCCGACGGTGACGGCCTACGTCGCCGACCTCTCCGCACCGGAACGCCGGGCCCGCAACGTCGGCATCATGATGTCCGGGTACGCCGCGGGCGCCCTGCTCGCCCCGCTGCTGGGCGCCGCCCTCCTGACCGGCGGGAGCTGGCGCTGGATCTACGTCATCGGCGCCGCCCCGGCGATCGTGCTGCTCCCGCTCGCGATCCGGATGCTCCCCGAGAGCCCGGTGCACGAGGAGTCGGGCGGCGCCGTCGCCCGGGGCGACCTCCTGGGCCTGCGCCCGCTGCTCGCCCCCGGGGTGCGGGGCGCGACGCTGCTGTTCTGGGCGATGTCGTTCTGCGGCCTCCTGCTCGTGTTCGGCATCAGCACCTGGCTCCCGACGATCATGCAGACCGCCGGCTACTCGCTCGGCTCGTCGCTGCTGCAGACCGCGGCCCTGTGGGTCGGCGCCGGTGTCGGCATGGTGCTCGGCGGACGCATCGCCGACCGCGTCGGCATCAAGCCCGTCGTCGCCGTCGCGTTCCTCGCCGGCGCCGCGAGCCTGCTGGTGATGAGCGCCCGCCCCGCGCTCGGCGTGCTGTTCCTGCTCATGTTCGTCGGCGGGCTCGGGCTCATCGGCTCGCAGGTGCTCACCAACGCCTACATCGTCGGCCACCACCCGCCGGAGCTGCGCGGGCGGGCGATCGGCTGGGCGCTGTCGATCGGGCGCCTCGGCGCGATCGCCGGCCCTCTCATCGGCGCGGCGATCCTGTCCTCCGGGCTCGGCGTGGCGTGGAACTTCTACCTGTTCGCCGTGCCCGGGATCGTCGGGGCGCTGCTGGCGCTCGCGGTCCCCGCGATCCGGTCCCGCGCGGCGGCGCCGGACTCGGCCCGGGTCACCGCCTGAGACCGTGACTACGCTCCTCGGCGTGGCCCCCGCCGGCGCGCAGGACGACGAGCCCGAACCGCAGGGCGCGACGGGCGCCTCCCGTCAGGGCATCCAGTCGGTCGAGATCGCGATGACGGTGCTGGACGCCCTCGAGCGCGGCGGCGGGCCGATGAGCCTCACGCAGATCGCGCACGCCAGCGGGATGGGCGCGAGCAAGGCGCACCGCTACCTCGTGAGCCTGGGGCGTGCGGGGATGGTGGCGCAGTCGCGCAGCTCCGGGCTCTACGACATGGGTCCGGCGCTGCGGCGCCTCGGCGCCGAGTCGCTGCGGCGCATGGACGAGGTCGGGCTGGTCTCGCAGTACATCCCGGGCCTGCGCGACCGCACGGGCCACGCCGTCAACCTGGCGGTGTGGGGCGACCACGGGCCGGTCATCGTGCGCTGGGACTACGGCGCCTACGCCCTCCCGATCACCGTGCGCGTCGGGGCGACGATGCCGATGCTGACGTCGTCGGTGGGCCGGGTCTACCTCGCCCACCTGCCCCGCTCGCTCACGGAGCCCGTGCTGCGCGCCCAGGAGGCCGACACCGGCGCCGGCTCGGCGCGCGAGGTCGACGCCGTCGTCGAGGAGGTCCGGCGCCTCGGCTACGCCCGGACCTCGGGCGGTGTCATCCCCGGCATCGCCTCGGTGGCCGCGCCGGTGCTCACCACCGGCGACTCCCTCCCGCTCGTCGTCGCCCTGGCCCTGCCCGAGCGCGCGGCGTCGGAGGACGTCCTGCGCGACGTGACCGTGGCGCTGCTGGAGGCCACCGCCGCGATGTCCGCGGAACTCGGGGTGGCGTGAGCTCCGGAACGGAAGCCCCGGGAATCCGGCGGCGCCCGACCCGATCTCCCGGTTAGCGTCCTGTCCCGTCCGAGGCACCCGAGCCGCGGAGAGGAGACAGCACAGTGCAGAAGGTCAGCGAGCGTTTGGTCAACTGGGCGTCGATCCTCGACGCGCGCACGCGGGAGCAGGCCGAGCGGACCGCGGCGATGCCGTTCATCCACCCGCACGTCGCGCTCATGCCCGACGCGCACCTCGGCCGGGGTGCGACCGTCGGGTCGGTGATCCCGACCCTGCGGGCGATCATGCCGGCGGCCGTGGGCGTCGACATCGGCTGCGGGATGGCGGCGGTCCGGACGCAGTTCGACGTCGGGGAGCTGCGCGCGAAGGGATCGCTCGCGCCGCTGCGGGAGTCGATCGAGCGGGCGATCCCGCTCGGGGCCGGGCACCACAACCGGAAGGTCGTGGCGACCTCGGTGCCGCGGGTCGAGGAGCTCACGCACCTCGCCGAGGAGGCCGGGTTCGACCCGTCGCGGGTCAAGTTGGGGTGGGAGGCGCAGCTCGGCACGCTGGGCAGCGGCAACCACTTCATCGAGGTCACCGTCGACGAGGCCGACCGGGTGTGGCTGTTCCTGCACTCCGGATCCCGGGGCGTGGGCAACAAGATCGCCCAGCGGCACACGGCCGTGGCGCGCGAGGCCTGCGCCGGCGTCGACCTGCCCGACCCGGACCTCGCCTACCTCACCGAGGACACCGAGGAGTTCTGGACCTACATCCGCGAGCTGCGGTGGGCCCAGCACTACGCCCTGCTCAACCGCGAGGAGATGATGGACCGGGTGGTGCGGCAGACCTCGGAGTTCGTCGGCACCGAGGTGGTCGAGCAGGAGCGGATCTCCTGTCACCACAACTACACCGAGTCCGAGGAGCACTTCGGCGAGCAGGTCTGGGTCTCCCGGAAGGGCGCCATCGACGCCTCGGCGGGCCGGGCCGGCCTGATCCCGGGGTCGATGGGCACCGCGTCGTACGTGGTGGCCGGCAAGGGCGAGCCCGAGTCGCTGCACAGCTCGCCCCACGGGGCGGGCCGGGCGTACTCGCGGACCGCGGCCCGGAAGACCTTCACGCACGACCAGCTGCGGGAGGCCATGGCCGGGATCGAGTTCCGGGACACCGAGGCGTTCCTGGACGAGATCCCCGGGGCGTACAAGGACGTCGACGTGGTCATGGCCGACGCCGCTGACCTCGTCGAGGTGCGCCACACCCTGCGCCAGATCGTGAACGTGAAGGGCACGTAGGGCACGCCCCGCCGCCTACACCACCGCGGTCTCGCCCCAGATGTCCTCGAGGTAGCGGCTCGACGCCCGCAGGCCCGCGAGCCAGGCCTCGCCGTCGGCCGCGCCCGCGCCGGTCTTCGCACGGAACACCGCGACCAGCGCCGCGCGCACCCCCGGCGCCATGGTCGAGGCGTTGCCGCACACGTAGACGACGGCGTCCTCCTGCATCGCCGCCCACACCTCGTCGGCGGCGCCCTCGAGCGCGTGCTGGACGTAGCGGTACGGCGAGCCCGGCACCCGCGAGTACGCCGGGAACAGCGTGGCCACGCCCGCCTTCTCGTGGGCCGCGAGCTCGTCGGCGTAGAGCAGGTCGTCCTCGGGGTCGCGGCAGCCGAGGAACAGCAGCGAGCGCGCGATCGGGACGCCGCGCGCCCGGAGCGACTCGCGCTCCTGGAGGAACCCGCGGAACGGGGCCATCCCCGTCCCCGCCCCCACCATGATCATCGGGACGTGCGGGTTCTCCGGCGGCCGGAAGCTGATGCTCGGCGAGCGGACGAAGGTGAACACGGTGCCGCCCTCGGGGACGTCGCCCAGGTGCCCTGAGCACACGCCCCGGAACGTCGCCCCGTCACCCGCGCGCGCCGGGCCCTCGAGCACCCCGACGGTCAGCGCGACCTCCGACGCCGTCTGCGGCGACGACGAGATCGAGTAGAACCGCGGGCGCAACGGGGGCAGCAGGTCGAGGAACGTCGCGAACGGCAGGTCGCACTCCGGGTGGGCCTCGAGCAGCTCGACCAGCGTGCGCCGGGGCTTGGCGATCTGCTCCCGGTAGCGCGCCTTCGCCTCGTGGTCGCTCGCCGCCAGACCCGCGAGCTCGTCGCGCGCCGGACCCTCGGGCATCGCCGCGGCCATTGCGGTGAGGCCCGCGCGGCTCGCGACGTCCTGCAGCTCCACGCAGCCCACGAGGATGCCGAGCAGCGGGTAGGGCTCGCCGACGGGCAGGTGGGTCGGCGCGCTGCCGTTCGCGGTGAGCGTCACGAACTGGCCCCCGTCGAGCCCGAAGCGGGCGATGACGCGGTTGACCAGCCCGATCGGGTTGCGGGGCAGCACCCCGAGGTGGTCACCGGTCGCGTAGGTCGCGCCGGCGGGCAGCGCGATCTCGAGGTGCCGCACCGAGCGGCCGCCGGGTGTACCGGCGCGGGCGGTGAGCTCGCGGTTCACGCGCACCGTGGCCGCCTGGCCCCGGTAGGACTGCAGCACCGGGCTCGCGGTGCGCCGCTGCTCGAGCGTCACGGACAGGCGCGGTCCGCCGTCGGCCGTCGCCGTCGTCGAGGCGTCCAGGCCCAGGGCGGCGCCGAGGCCGTCCCAGAGCCCCGCGTACCAGTCCTCGAACTGCGCGTCGAAGTCGCCGCGGGCGTCACCCTCGCCGCGCGGGTACACGCGGGTGGCTCCCCGGGCCTCGAGTCCGCGGTCGACGCGCATCGGCACGGCCTGGTACGTCGCGGCCCAGTCGCGGTTGCCGCACCCGAAGACCGTGTACTTCACGCCCGTGGCCGAGGACCCCGAGCCGTCCAGCCAGGCGCAGAACTTGCCCGCGTTGTCGGGCGGCTCCCCGTTGTACGACGACGTCACGACGACCACGGCGCCCTCGCTCGGCAGCTCGCCGACGGTCTCGTCGAGCGCGGCGGTGCGCGCGGTGTAGCCGCGGTCGCCCGCGTTGCGGGCGATGCGGGTGGCGAGGTCCTCGGCGGCGCCGAGGTTGGAACCGAACAGCACGAGCAGCGGCGTGCCGTGCCGGTCGGCCGCCGCCACCGGCAGTGAGGCGCTGCGCGGCTCGGCGACCGCCGCCGGCGCCGGCCGGGACCCGCCGGTCCCCCAGGTGCGGCCCGACCGCGGGCGCACCCGGATGGTCAGCCCCTCCGGCTTCAGGGTGAGCGACTCCTTGATCTCGAGCTGGTAGTCCGCGTGGTCGACGAGCTCGAAGCGGTGCATGACCATCGCCAGCACCAGCGTCGCCTCCTGCATGGCGAACTGGCGCCCGATGCAGGCGCGCTGGCCCGAGCCGAAGGGCCGGAAGGCGTTGGGCGGCAGGGCGTCGCGGCGCTCCGGCGCGAAGTGCTCGGGGTTGAAGTCCTCGGCGTCGTCACCCCAGACCCCGGGGAGCCGGTGCAGCATCGGTGTCAGCGCGATGATCGACTGCCCGGGGTCGAACGGGCCCCAGCCGCCCACCGTGGTGGTCTCGCGGGCCTGGCGCGTGAACGCGGGCGCGGTCGGCCACAGGCGCAGCGTCTCGTCGAGGATCTGCCGGATGTAGCCGAGCTGCTGGATCTGCGACACGGTCGGCGCCACCGAGGGATCGGTGCCGAACACCCGGTCGATCTCCTCCTGGGCCTTCGCCACCACCTCGGGGTGTTTGAGCAGGTACGCGATGGCGAACGAGAGCAGCCCGCTGGTGGTCTCGTGGCCGGCGACGAGGAACGTGACGCACTGGGCGACGATGTTGTGGTCGGGCAGGGCGTTCCCCTGCTTGTCGGTGCCGACGAGCATGTGCCCGAGCAGGTCGTTCCCGGGGTCCCCGGACGCCTTCCGCTCGTCGAGGATCCGCTGGACCGTGTCGTCCATGTACTTCGCGTCGGCCATCAGCTTGCGCTGGGCCCCGCGCCGCAACGGCAGCAACGCCGGGGGCACCTGCTGGCGGTGCTGCGTCTCGTGCAGCGCGCCCATCATGGCCTCGACGAACGGGTGCTGGGTGTCGCGGTAGAACGAGTTGAACCGGTAGCCGAAGCCGCAGAGCGCGATGGTGTCGAGGGTCAGCCGCGTCATGTCGGCGGCGACGTCGATGTCCTCGTCGGGGTTGGCGCGCTCCCACTTCAGGCACAGCTGTTCGGCGATGTCGATCATCGGGTCGACGTAGCCCTTCATCGCCCACGTCGAGAAGCTGGGCAGCAGGATGTCGTGCGCCGACTTCCAGAGCGGGTCCTCGGTGTCGGCCGTGAAGAGGCCCGCGCTCTTGTGGGTCTTGCGGAACTCCCGCTGGCTCAGCCCGACGAGCTTGTCGAAGCGGCTGTCGTCGCAGAGGTCGTCCACCATCTCGAGGCCCGAGACGACGTAGCGGGTCCCCGACGGCGAGCTCACCGCGTAGATCGGCCCGTACTGCCGGGTGAGCGCCATCAGGTCCTGGATCAGCGTCGCCGGGTGGACGTCGCGGACGTTGCCCAGCAGCGGCACACCCTTGGGCCCGGGGATGTCGGCGACGGTCCGGGACGGGGCCGCGGCGCTCGAGGTGGGGGTGGTCATGGCTCGCTCCTGGAGGGTCAGCGCGGGGCGGCGACGGCGGGGGACTCGGGTGCACTGCGGACCGCGCGGTCGTGGCGCAGGAGCACGACGGCGACGAGCAGCACCCAGGCCGGGAGGACGAGCAGGCTCGCGGGGTGGTCGGTCGCGGTGATCAGCAGCCAGGTCGCGAGCACGTAGCCGGCGATCGCCACGCCGCGGGGCATGACGCCCGCGCTGCGCAGGAGCGTCGTCGTGGTCAGCGCGAACATGCCGGCACCGCGCACGGAGAACACGAACACCAGGCCGTAGCCGAGCCCGGACAGAGCACGGGCGGCTTCCGGGGCCAGCGGCGGGCCGCCGCCGAGGGTCGTCACGAACACCGGCGTCGCGAGGGCGGCGGTGCCCGCGAAGAGCAGGGCGACGAACAGCACCCCGGAGAGCAGGTTGAGGCCGTTCGCCATGGCCGAGGGGGCCGGTGCCAGCGTGTCGAGCACGGAGCGCAGGGCGACGACGAACCAGAGGAACGCGATCCCGGCCAGCGGCACGAGGTAGAGCGCCACGGCGGTGACGACGGTGTTGCCGGCCCCGTCGTAGAACGTCCCGTACGCCTCGTCGGGGGCGCCGAGGTGCGGCACGCCGTCGACCACCACGAGGGCCGCGACGAACAGGCCCGCGAAGACGAGACCCATCACGGCGGCGAGCCGCGGCGTCGCGGGCTTCACCGCTCGTCCTGCACGGCCTCGGCCTGCAGGTCCTCGAGGACCCGCAACAGGTCGAGCGTGCCGGAGAACGCCTGCTCCCGGCCGGTCTCGGTGATCACGGTGCCCTCCAGGCGCCCGTCGGGGGTGCGGAGGAGATCGACGCTCAGGTGCATGCCGGCCTCCTCGCCGCTCGTCACCGTCGAGCGTGCGGCGCGGAGGGGACGGACGCCCCGGCCGGACCTTCCAGTCGGGCTTCCAGTCGTGTGCGCAGCTCGCGCCGGGAGGTCACGCCGAGCTTCGCGTAGACGTTGCTGAGGTGGTAGGCGACGGTGCGCGGGGTGATGTAGAGGTCGCGCCCGACCTCGCGGTTCGTCAGCCCGCGCGCGACGAGGGCGACGACGGCCTCCTCGTGCGGGGTCAGCCCGAGCGCGCCGGGATCGCTGCTGGTCGGCGCCGGCGTGAGCCCGGCGGCGTGCAGCAGCTCCTCGGCGCGGGCGCACCACGGGGCGGCACCGAGGCGGGCGAGGGTGTCGCGGGCGCCGCGCAGGAGGTCGACGCCGGCCCGGCGCTCGCCGGCGGCGAGCAGGCGGCGCCCGATCTCGGTCTCCAGGCGGGCCACCGCGTGCGGGGCGAGGACGTCGGCGACGCCGGCCTCGGCCACCGAGCGCCAGGGCGCGCCGAGCCGGGCCCGCAGCCGCGCGACGTCGACGGCGTACCGGCCGGTGGCCCGCGGGGCGAGGTCGTCGAGCGCCGCCGTGGCCTCGCCGACCCGGCCCAGGGCCAGCAGCGCCTCGACCTCGAGCACCCGCGGGGCGAGCACCCCGAGCCCGTCGGCCGCCGCCCGCACCGCCGGCTCCTGCGCCGGCGCGAGCGCCCGCAGCACGGCGTGGGGATCGTCCTCGACCTCCGCGAGCACCGCCCCCGCGACCGCCGCGCACAGGTCGACGCCCCACCAGTGCGGGCCGAGCGTCGTCGCCGCCGCGAGGTGGGTCCGTGCCTCGTCCCCGCGTCCCCGGATCGCCAGCGTCTCCGCCGCGAACGTGTGCGCGAGCGCGCCCGGCAGCGCCGTCCCCCCGTCGCGGGCGAGCGTGATGGCCAGCTCGAAGCCCTCGACCACGCCGTCGGGGATCCCGATGCGGTCCGCGACGGCGGGGCGGAAGGCCAGGGCGAGGGCCAGCGCCCGCACCGGCTCGCCCGCCCGCGCGCGGTGGACGGCCTCGTCGAGGTGCAGCGACGCGGCCGCGTCGTCGCCGCCGAGCGTCGCGAGCATCCCGCGCAGGGTCAGCGCGTCGACCGGTGGCGCGCGCCCGTCGTCGCCCCCGGCGCGGTCGAGGACCGCTCGGGCGTCGTCGCCGTGCCCCGCGACCGCGAGCCCCAGGATCAGCGCCAGGCCCGCCGGGAGGCGGACGTCGTCGCCGCGGGCGGGGTGGGCGAGCGCGACGCCGGCGGTCTCGATCGCCCGGGCCGGGTCGCCGCGCAGCAGATGCAGCACCGCGAGGTGCGCGGCGGCCCCGGCACGCGCCCGGTCGCCCGGCCGTCCGTCCCCCGGCGCACCCGTCGCCAGCGCCGCCTCCAGACGTTCGCGGGCCACGCCGAACCGTCCGGTGACGAGCGCCAGCTGGCCGAGCACCGCGGTGCGCCAGGGCCCCGGTCGGCACCCCTCGACCGCGCCCTCCAGGGCCACCGCCCGCGCGACCTCGCCGTCGGCGAGCAGCCGGGACGCCGCCGCGAGCAGCCGACGCTCGCGGTCGTCCGGGTCGGTGCTGAGGTCGGCGGCCGCACACAGCAGGTCGGCCGCCTCGGAGCCGGCGAGCGCCGCGCCCGGCTCGCCGACCAGGCCCTCGAGCTCGGCGGCGAGCTCCGGGTCCGGGCCGGCGGCCGCCGCCACCCGGTGGTCGAGCGCGGCGCGGCCCGAGAGGAGGCCCGCCGAGGTCGCGTGCAGCGCGCGGCGCCGCATCGGCGGCAGGTCCCCGCGGATCGCGGCCCGCACGAGGGGGTGCACGAACCCGATCCGGACCGTCGGCCCGCCGGGGAGCTCCTCGACCAGGCCCATCCCGACCGCCTCGTCGAGCGCGGCGGCGGGGTCGTCGAGGCCCGCGACGGCGGCGGCGAGCGCGAGCGGGGCGCTCTCGCCGAGCACCGACGTCGCGACCACCAACGCCTCGGTCGCCGACGCCGCACGGGCGAGGCGCACGAGCACCACCGACGAGAGGCTGCGCGGAGCCGGCAGCGCGTCGGCGCTGCCCGCCAGCACCTCGGGCGGCAGTTCCTCGAGCAGCGTCCGCGCGTGCAGCGGGTGGCCCCGGGTGTGGCGCCACAGCCGCTCGGCGGCGCCGGTGGAGCCCAGCGGACGGCCGACGGCGGCGGCGAGCTCGGAGAGCTCGGCGGGCTCGAGACCCTCGAGGCGCACGCGGCGGATCGCCCGCCCCGCGGCCGGGAGGCGCTCCCACCAGGCGTCGGCGGGGGCCGACTCGTGCGCGTCGGGCCCGGTCCCCGCGACCCGCACGCCGGCCAGCACGAGGACCCGGTCGTGGCGCAGCCGTCGCAGCGTGAACACCAGCACCCGCACCGAGGCCGGGTCGGCCCACTGCAGGTCGTCGAGCACCAGCAGCACCGGATCCTCGTCCGGCAGGGCCCCGAGCGCACCGAGCAGGTCGGCGCCCACCGCCAGCGGGTCGGCCCGCGGGTCGCGGTCGGGGCGCAGCAGCGGGAAGCGGTCCAGCAGGGCCGGCGGGAGGTCCGCCAGGAGCTGGTCGAGCAGCCCGTGCGCGAGCCCGGTCTCCGCGGCGTCGCCGGTGGCCGTGAGGACGGCGGACGCCCGTCGCCCGGCCACGGCACGGGCGAGGACCGCGCTCTTGCCGGCGCCGGCCTCGCCCTCCACCCACACGACGCCCGGCCGCCCGGCGCGCGCGGCGTCCCAGGCCTCGTCGACGAGCGCCAGCGGTCCGCGGCGCCCGACGAACACGGGAGCCGACGCACGCCGAGGCCACGGGGCCTGCGGGTGCGCGGTCATGAGGGCGACCTGAGCGCACCCGTCGTCGCCTGTCCAGGCCCACTTCCGTGGGAGACCGGATGATCGCCCTGCGTGGTCACCGGGTCAGCGGCGCACGGACAGCCCCACGCGCTGGAACTCCTTGAGGTCCGAGTAGCCGGTCTTGGCCATCGCGCGGCGCAGGGCGCCGAAGAGGTTCATCGTCCCCGCGCCGGAGCGGGCGGGCCCGGTCAGGACGGTCGCGAGATCGGGCGCGACGGTGGGCACGCGGGTGATCCCGCTGCGGGGCAGCGACGGGTGCGCGGCCGACGCGGTCCAGTACCAGCCCGCGCCCGGGGCCTCCTCGGCCGCGGCGAGCTGCTCGCCGAGCATCACCGCGTCCGCTCCGCAGGCGATGGCCTTCGCGATGTCGCCGGACGTGCCCATCGCGCCGTCGGCGACGACGTGGACGTAGCGCCCGCCGGTCTCGTCGAGGTAGTCGCGCCGCGCGGCGGCGGTCTCGACGAGCGCGGTGGCCATCGGCACCCCGATGCCCAGCACGGCGTCGGTGGACGTCGCGGCGCTCTGGCCGTAACCGACGATGACGCCGGCGGCGCCGGTGCGCATGAGGTGCATGGCCGTGCGGTAGTCGGCGACCCCGCCCGCGACGACGGGGATGTCGAGCCCGTCGATGAAGTCCTCGAGGTCGAGCGGGCCCTCGGCGCCGTCGTCCTCGCCGCCCACGTGCTCGGCGGAGATGATGGTGCCCTGCACCACGAGCACCTCGACGCCCGCGGCCAGCAGGGTCGGGGTGAGCTCCCGGGCGTGCTGCGGGCTCACGCGCGCCGCGACGGTGGCGCCACCGGCCCGGATGCGCTCGAGCGCCTCGGTGAGCAGGGCGGGCTGCACCGGCGCGGCGTGCAGGCGCTGCAGCTCGGCGACGGCGTCGGCCGGGTCGGTGGCGGCGCGGCCGACCACCTCGGCCAGCACCTTCTCGGCCTCGGCGTGCCGCGCCCACAGGCCCTCGGCGTTGAGGACGCCGAGCCCTCCGAGCCTGCCGACCTCGGCGGCGGTGGCCGGGGAGACCACGGCGTCCGTCGGGTGCGTCAGCAGCGGGAGCTCGAAGCGGTAGGCGTCGAGCTGCCAGGCCGTCGACACCGCCGACGACGAGCGCGTCCGGCGCGACGGGACGATGTCGAGATCGTCGAACACGTAGCTGCGCTGGGCGCTGCGGCCCCGACCGATCTCGACCTGCTCGCGCACGCGGGAGGTCCTTCCTGGCTAGCGCGCGCCGTAGTTCGGCGCCTCGGCGGTCATGGTGACGTGGTGCGGGTGCGACTCGGCGAGCCCGGCGGCGGTGATGCGCACCATGTGCGCCCGCTGCAGCTCCTCCGTGGTCCGCGAGCCCGTGTAGCCCATGGCCGCCCGCAGTCCGCCGACGAGCTGGTGGGCCACCTGGGCCAGCGGCCCTCGGAAGGGTACGCGTCCCTCCACGCCTTCGGGCACCAGCTTGTCGTCGGAGAGGACGTCGTCCTGGAAGTAGCGGTCCTTGGAGTAGGACCCCTGCCGCCCGCGGGTCTGCATCGCCCCCAGCGAGCCCATGCCGCGGTAGGTCTTGAACTGCTTGCCGTCCAGCAGGACGAGGTCGCCCGGCGTCTCCGCGGTGCCGGCCAGCAGCGACCCGAGCATCACCGTGCTCGCACCGGACGCGAGCGCCTTCGCGATGTCGCCGGACGACTGCAGCCCGCCGTCGCCGATCACCGGGACACCGGCCGGCGACGCGGCCGCCGCGGCCTCGTGGATCGCGGTGATCTGCGGGACGCCGACCCCGGCGATGACGCGCGTGGTGCAGATCGAGCCCGGGCCGACGCCGACCTTGATGGCGTCCGCCCCCGCGTCGACGAGCGCCTGGGCGCCCGCGCGGGTGGCGACGTTGCCGCCGACGACCTCGACGCGCTCGCCGAGCTCCTGCTTGAGCTTCGCGACCATCGCGGTGACGGCGCGGGAGTGCCCGTGCGCGGTGTCGACGACGAGGACGTCCACGCCGGCGTCGACCAGGGCCATCGAGCGCGACCAGGCGTCGTCACCGACGCCGACCGCCGCGCCGCAGAGCAGGCGGCCGTCGGGGTCCTTGGTGGCCATCGGGTACTGCTCGGTCTTGACGAAGTCCTTGACCGTGATCAGGCCGCGCAGGATCCCGGCGCCGTCGACGAGCGGGAGCTTCTCGATCTTGCGTCGGCGCAGCAGGCCGAGCGCGGCCTCGGCCGTCACGCCCACCTGCGCGGTGACGAGGTCCTCGGAGGTCATGACCTCGCGGACGCGACGCGAGTGGTCGACCTCGAAGCGCATGTCCCGGTTGGTGATGATGCCGACGAGCCGGCCGGACTCGTCGACCACGGGCAGCCCGGAGATCCGGAACTTGGCGCAGAGCGCGTCGACCTCGGCGAGGGTGTCGTCGGGCGAGCAGGTCACCGGGTCGGTGACCATCCCGGCCTCGGACCGCTTGACCACCTCGACCTGCGCCGCCTGCGCCTCCGCCGGCAGATTGCGGTGGAGCACGCCCATGCCGCCCTGACGGGCCATCGCGATGGCCATCCGCGACTCCGTGACCGTGTCCATCGCCGAACTCACGAGCGGGACGCGCAGGGTGACCCGGCGGGTCAGCCGCGCGGACGTGTCGGCCTCGGAGGGCACCACGTCGGACTCGGCCGGCAGGAGCATGACGTCGTCGAAGGTCAGGCCGAGCAACGCGAACTTCTCGGGCAACCCGGGCTCGGTCAACACCATGGGGTCAATCGTAGTCGCGCCGCCGACCGGTCCCCCGGGCGCGCGGACCGCCGCCGCGTGACGCGCGCCGTGAGACGGGTAAATTGCTGGTCGTGCCGTACGAAGCGTTGCCGCCCGATCCGTTCGCGGGAGATCCCGCGGACCCCGCCCGCGCGCTCGGGGGGCCGGACGCCGACGCCGCCGACGACGCGCCCCTCGACGACGCCGAGCGCGACGAGGTGGTGGCCGACCTCGGCGACCTCGCCGTGTTCGAGGCCCTGCTCGCGCCCCGCGGCGTCCGTGGCGTCGTGGTCGACTGCGAGGACTGTTCCGAGCAGCACTACCACGACTGGGACCTCCTGCGGGCGAGCCTCCAGCAGCTCCTCGACGAGGGGCACATGCGCCCGCACGAGCCCCCCTTCGACCCGGACCCCGCGTCCTACGTCACCTGGGAGTACTGCCGCGGGTTCGCGGACGCGACGCTCGCGGAGTAACCCTCCTCACGCACGAACGGCCCGGTCCCCTCGCGGGGGCCGGGCCGTTCGGCGTTCGGGGTGGGTCAGCCCGTGGCGGTCGTCGCACCGGGGCTGGAGGACATCCCGTTGGTGGTGGTCGAGGGCGGCGGGTCGTCGGCGCCACGGGTGTCGGGGGCCGGCGGGTCGGCCGGGGATGCCGGGTCGGCGGGCGACGGGGAGGCGTCCTCGGGCGTGCCCGGGGACGCCTCCACCGGGCTCGGCGTCGCGGTGTCGTCCGCGGTCTGCTGCCCTGCCCCCGACGACGGCGCCGTGCTCGGCTCGGAGCCGGCGGGCTCGCGGGACGAGGGCGACGGGTCGGACTCGATCGAGCTCTGCACCCGGTCGCGCTCCTGGACCAGCGGGGCCCGCTGCTCGGGCGCCACCTGCGGGATCGCGATGTTGGCCTGGGCCAGCTCGTTGCGGGCCGCCGTGGTGTCGCCCCGCGCCAGGGCGCCGTTGGCGGCCTCGATGCGGTTGCGGACCTCCTCGACGCGCTCGACACCCTGCGCGCGCTCGGAGAAGAAGACCTTGGAGACACCCCAGAGCGTGTCGCCCGGCATCGCGCCGTGGACCGCGACCGTCAGCCCGGCACAGGCGACGGCGGCCGCGACCGCGGCGATCGCGAACGGCATGCGTCGACGGCCGCGCGAGCGCAACCGGTCGCGCGACTCGTGCCCGGCGGCGACGGCCTCGGCCGCCTCGTCCAGGGAGACGAGCTCCGGCATCGGGTCGGCCTCGATGTCCGCCCGCCACGCGGCGAGGATCGCCGCGAGACGGTCGTCGTCGTCGGAGCCGCCGAATCCGTAGCCGTCGGCCCCTCCGCCGGCACCGCCGGCGAGCGCGTCGATCAGGGCGTCGTCCGCCCGGACCGCTGCGAGGTCGACGGGGCCGTCGACGAGGTCACCCTCGGACCCGCCCGACGCCCGGTGGCCGCCCACTCAACTCACCTCTTCCGAGATCGCGGACACGGCGGTCCGCAGCTTCGACAGGGCCCGGTGCTGTGCCACCCGCACAGCGCCGGGAGTGGATTCGACCGCTTCCGCGGTCTCCTCCGCTGACAATCCAACGACGACACGCAACACGAGGATTTCCCTCTGTTTGGGGGGCAGCGTGTCGAGCAGTTGACCCATCTGGACGGACAACGCTCCGTTGAGTGCCCGCTGCTCAGGGCCGTCCCGGGGATCGAGCTCCTCGGGGAGCTCCTCCACGGGTTCGGAGCGGCTGCGGGCGACCGAACGGTGGGCGTCGACCACCTTGTGGGCCGCGATCCCGTACACGAACGCGAGGAACGGGCGGCCCTGGTCGCGGTAGCCCGGCAGCGCTGTCAGCACGGCGAGACACACCTCCTGGGCCACGTCGTCGGCGGAGACCGCCGACCGTTCCTGCCGGCCGATGCGCGCACGGCAGTACCGCACGACCAACGGCCGGATGATCGCGAGAACGCGGTTGAGAGCCGAGCGGTCGCCGTCGTTGGCGGCGGCCACCAGACCCTCGAGGTCGTTCCCTGCTTCGCTCATCGCTGCGCGTGGCCCCGGTGTTACGCGGGGCGGTGGCACCGGGCGCATCGGCCTTGATGTCGACACGGGGTCCACCGCCGGACGGACCGACGTCCCGGCCGAGGTGAGGTGACCGGACGACGGGTTGGTCGGATCAGCGTAGCGGGCGGTCTGCGGGCCCTGCGCGGCCCAGGAAGCGGGTGGTGCGGCGTTCGCCCGATCCGGGCCACGCCACCGATCCGCCGCGCGGTGCACCGCGCGGGGGATCCCGATCACCGGCGTCGGGACGTCGTCGGCGTGCATCCCTCGGGTCACGTCGCCGGCACCCCCCGAACGTCCGTCGTTCCGGTATGCGGTCAGGAGACCAGGCCCCGTCGGAAGCCGTGTGCCACGGCCTGCGCGCGGTCACGGACGCCCAGCTTGCGGAACAGGCGGCGGGCGTGGGTCTTGACGGTGTCCTCGGAGAGGTAGAGCTCGCGGCCGATCTGGCCGTTGCTCTTGCCCTGGGCCATGCCGCGCAGCACCTGCAGCTCCCGCTCGGTGAGCTGGACGCCGGAGTCGGCCGGGGTGCGCGGGGCGGGCACCGAGGTGCTCGCGAGGGTGTGGGCCAGCGCGGCGACGAGCTCGGGACGCGAGGCGTCCCAGCGCAGGTAGCCGCGGGCACCGCCGGCGATCGCCGCGGCGATGCTGCCGGAGTCGTCGGGGGCGCCGAAGACGATGACGTTGGCCTGCGGGTGGGCGGCCACCAGGCGGCGCGTGGCCTCGACCCCGGTGGGCACCGCGCGCTGGGTGCCGACGAGCACGACGTCGACGGTCTGCCGCGAGAACCGCGTGAGCAGCTCGTCGCCGTGGGCGACGCAGTCGATGCGGTGGACCCCCGGGACCGCGGACATCACCCTCGTGAGGCCTTCACGGACGCTGCGACGGTCGTCGCAGATCAGCACCGTGGTCACGGGAGCTCCTTTCTGCACGGACGCAGCAGCCGATGAGCGAGCACTCTCCCCCATCGGCACCCGGAGCGACGAGCTTGACCCGCCGCCGGCGCTCTTTTCGCCGGGGCGCGTCGACCCCGGCTCGCGTCCGCGGTCGAGTCCGCGCTCGACGTGCCGGTCCATGCGCTCTCCTCACGACGGGCGCGGGGCTGTCCACGCCTCGATGGGGCCGAGGGCCTCCACGGCCTCCCGGCTCCGCCCGGTACGACAACCGGACGAGCGTGACGACCCTCCCCCTGTCCAACGTCCCAGCGACCTTACGGTGACGACCGGAGATCCACCGGATACGACCGTCCGGCGACCTCCCGTGTACTCCGCGTGCGGAGGATGATCACGGATCGGAGCCGGTTCGGCAAGCACCCCTGCATGTAGGCGACCGTTCGCCGTGAGGGATGGCGCACGTCGCAAGCTCTTGTCCGGTCGCGCGCAACCGCCATAGGGTCCTCATCGGTGGTCGCGGTCCGCGCCGTCGTGGGCACGGTCAGTGACGGCCACCGGGAGCGCGAACCGCACGGAGGCGGACCACACCGACCCCCGTGCGGACGCGCGGAGCAGCCGGACCCACGGGTCCTCGCGTAGGAGGTGGCTCATGGCGGACGTCCGCCGGCTTCCGGGACCCAATGCCGACATCTGGGACTGGCAGCGACTCGGATCCTGCCGAGGCATGGACAGCGCGTTCTTCTTCCACCCCGACGGTGAGCGCGGCCCCGCCCGTGCGCACCGCGAGCGCCGGGCGAAGGCGGTGTGCCGCGACTGTCCGGTGGTCGAGCCGTGCCGCCGGCACGCCATCGCCGCCGGCGAGCCGTACGGCATCTGGGGCGGCATGTCGGAGTCCGAGCGGGTCGCGGTCGCCACCGGGCGCCCGCGCCGTCTCACGAGCGGCTGAGCCGCTTCCCGACCCCACAGACACGGAGGGCCCCACCGCGGCTGCGGTGGGGCCCTCCGTGTGTCATCTCCGGCTCACCGAACACCGGAGCGCGACAGCCGCTTTCGGCGCGGCTGACTAGTGGCCGTGCCCGTGGCCGTGGCCGTGGCCACCGCCCGCGGCAGCGGGCTCCTCGTCGACGGGCTTGTCCACCACAGCACTCTCCGTGGTCAGGACCATGCGCGCGATCGAGGTGGCGTTCTCCAGCGCGGAGCGCGTCACCTTGACCGGGTCGATGATCCCGGTCTCCATGAGGTCGCCGTAGGTGCCGGCCGCGGCGTCGTAGCCGGTGCCCCAGCCCGCCTCGGCGACGTGCGCGGCGACGACCGAGCCCTCGAGCCCCGCGTTGCGGGCGATGGCCCGCAGCGGCGCCGAGAGCGCCCGGCGCACCAGGGCCACGCCCGTGGCCTCGTCGCCGGTGAGGCCGAGACCGCCCTCGAGCTCGGCCGAGGCGTGCAGCAGCGCGCTGCCGCCGCCGGGGACGATGCCCTCCTCGACCGCCGCACGCGTGGCGGCGATCGCGTCCTCGATGCGGTGCTTGCGCTCCTTCATCTCGGTCTCGGTGGCCGCACCGACCTTGATCACCGCGACGCCGCCGTGGAGCTTGGCCAGCCGCTCCTGGAGCTTCTCGCGGTCCCAGTCGGAGTCGGTCTCGCCGATCTCACGCCGGATCTGCGCGATGCGCGCGTCCACGGCCTCCTTGGAGCCGCCACCCTCGACGAAGGTGGTGGTGTCCTTGGTGATGACCGCGCGGCGCACGCTGCCGAGCACCTCGGGACCGGCGTCGGACAGCTTGGTGCCGGTCTCGGGGTTGACCACCGTCGCGCCGAGCGCGGCGGCGAGGTCGTCCATGAACGCCTTGCGGCGGTCGCCGAAGAACGGCGCCTTGACCGCGGCGACCTTCACCGTCTTGCGGATCGAGTTCACCACGAGCGTCGAGAGCGCCTCGGCCTCGACGTCCTCGGCGATGATCAGGAGCGGCTTGCCCGACTCGACGACCTTCTCCAGCAGCGGGAGGAGGTCCTGGATCGCGCTGATCTTGTCCCGGTTCAGCAGGACCTGGGCGTCCTCGAGGACCGCTTCCATCGAGTCGTTGTCGGTGACGAAGTAGGGCGAGATGTAGCCCTTGTCGAACTGCAGACCCTCGGTGATCTCCAGCTCGGTCGCCAGCGTCGAGGCCTCCTCGACGGTGATGACGCCGTCCTCGCCGACCTTCTCCATCGCCTCGCCGATGAGGTCGCCGATCGTCTGGTCGCGGGACGCGACCGCGCCGACGGCGGCGATGCCCTGACGGCCGTCGACCGGGGTGGCGCGCGAGCGCAGCACCTCGGTGATCTTCTCGGTGGCGGCGACCATGCCGGCACCCAGCGAGGTGGGGTTGGCGCCCGCGGCGAGGTTGCGCAGGCCCTCGGCGACCAGCGCCTGGGCGAGGACCGTGGCCGTCGTGGTGCCGTCGCCGGCGACGTCGTTGGTCTTGGTGGCGACGTTCTTCGCCAGCTGCGCACCGAGGTTCTCGAAGGGGTCCTCGAGCTCGATCTCGCGGGCGATGGTGACGCCGTCGTTGGTGATCGTCGGACCACCGAACTTCTTCTCCAGCACGACGTGACGCCCCCGCGGTCCGAGGGTCACCACGACCGCACCGGCCAGCTGGTCGACGCCGCGCTCCAAGGCGCGGCGGGCGGTCTCGTCGAACGTGATCTGCTTGGGCACTGACCTACCTTTCGTGACGCGAGACGACGCCGCCCCGGTCACCCCGTCCGGGGCCACCGGGGCGGCATCGCTGTGCTCTGTGGAGCGGCGTCGTTAGTTGACGACCGCCAGCACGTCGCGCGAGGAGAGGATCAGGTAGTCCTCGCCGTTGTACTTGATCTCGGTGCCGCCGTACTTCGAGAACACGACGACGTCACCCACCGCGACGTCGAGCGGGATGCGGTTCCCGTTGTCGTCCACGCGGCCCGGGCCCACGGCGAGGACCTTGCCCTCCTGGGGCTTCTCCTTCGCCGTGTCCGGGATGACGATGCCCGAAGCGGTCGTCGTCTCGGCCTCGCTGGCCTGCACGACGAGCTTGTCCTCGAGCGGCTTGATGTTCACGCTGGCCACGTCGGTGACCTCCACCTGTCTGGGGTCGGAGCGATATACGCCTGTATGGGCTCCACGGCGCCGGTGGTCCGACCCGTCGTCGCGGGTGCCGGGGCGGCTCCGACGCCGTGCTGTTGGCACTCTATCCCCGAGAGTGCCAGGTCATCAACGAGGGTCCGACGCGGGCGGGTCGCCGGCCGGCGGGCGCTTCATCGTGTACGCGTCCGCTCCCGAGGAGTAATAGCGGCGGCGGGTCCCGACGATCGCGAACCCGGTCACGCGGTACAGGTGCTGCGCGGCCTCGTTGTCGGTGCGGACCTCGAGGTACGTGGTCGCCCCGATCCGATCGGCGGCCGTGAGCAGGCCGTCGAGCACCGCGCGTCCGATGCCGCGCCCCTGGTGGCGGGGGTCCACGCCGATCGTGTGGATCTCCGCCTCGGCGTGCTGCCCGAGCCGCGCCGGGAGCAGGGCGATGCCGCCGTAACCGACGAGCTCCCCCGCGCTGCGGGCGGCGAGGTAGACGTGGCCCGCGCGCAGCTCGTCGCGGAACGCCCGCGCGCTCCACGGGTCGTCGCCGGGGAACAGGACGGCCTCGAGCTGCGCGCACCGGTCGGCGTCGTCGGGGGTGAGGGCGTCGACGACGACGTCGGTGCTGGTCATGCGCGCGTGACGGTCTTCGGCGCGCCGGGCGGGACCGCGTCGGGGCGGCGCAGGTAGAGCGGCGCCAGCGGTGCGGGCGTCGTCCCCGTGCGCAGGGCGGCCGCGGCGACGGCGACCAGCCCGGCGGGGGTGGGGCCGGGGACCTCGACCTCGGCTCCGATCTGGGCAGCCGCGTCGCCCACGATCCGGTCCACCGGGCCGAGGTCGTTCTCCAGGCGCTCGGCGAGTACGGCGGGGGCGACGACCTCGGGGCCGTGGGTGCGGACCCCGTCGACCACGAGGCTCCAGTAGACCTCGCGGCGGCGGGCGTCGGTGACCACCAGGACGCGAAGCGGTGGGGGGAGCACGCCGATAGGGGAGCCGGACCCTTCGGACAGGACGCGGCCCGGCAGATCCGCGGCCATCGCGTCGTGGGTGCCGACGCCGTGCACCGGGATCCCGAGCGCGTCGCCCATCGCCGCCGCGGTGACGAGCCCGACGCGCAGGCCCGTGAACGGCCCGGGGCCGAGTCCGGCGACGACGGCGTCGAGGTCGCGGCGGGTGCGCCCGGCCTCGGCCAGGGCGTCGCGGACGGCGGGGGCGAGGAGCTCGGCGTGGGCCCGGGCGCCGACGCCGTCGCGGGCGGCGAGCGTGACGGGGGGTCCGTCGGGATCCAGCTCGACCACGCCTGCGGTGATGCGGGCGGTGGCGGTGTCGAGGGCCAGGACGAGCACGTCCGAGACCCTACGAGCCGGGGTCCCCGCCGCCGACGAGGCGGGCGGGGCCCTCGAGCACGGCGACCCGCACTTCCGGCGCATCGGGCGTCCCGGTGCGGTCGAGCCGGACCGTCAGGTGCTCGGCGGCGAGGTGCTCGGCGACCCCCTCGCCCCACTCGATCACCACGGCGGCGCGGGTGAGGTCGGTGTCGAGGTCGAGGTCGTCGAGCTGGGCGGCGACGTCGCGGGGGTCCGGGTCGCCGCTCGTCCCGACCCCGAGCCGGTAGGCGTCGACGTGGACGAGCACGACCCCGCGCCCGCCGAGGGCATCGGGCAGCGGCGGGTGCTCGCGGGCGATGACGAAGGTCGGCGAGCTCACCGGCCCCTCGACGCCGAGGCCCTCGCCGATGCCGGCGGCCAGGCACGTCTTGCCGGCCCCGAGCGGGCCCGCGAGCACGACGAGGTCGCCGGGCTGCAGGCGCGTGCCCAGCTCGTGCCCGAGGGCCGTCGTGTCCGCGGCCGTGGGCAGGACGACGCGACGTCCCGCCCCCACGGCACCCGGCCGGGTCACGCCCGTCGCCGGGGTCGGCGCAGCCCCCGGCGCGGTCGGTCGGCCGACGCGGCGCGTCCCGGGCGCAGGCGGCGCAGGACCTGGGTGCGGTGGGTGCAGCGGCGCAGGAGCTCGAGCAGGGCGGCGTCGAACTCGCCGGGCTGCTCGAGCATCGCCATGTGCCCGGCGCCCTCGAGGGGCAGGAGCTCGGCGTGCGGCATCTCTGCGGAGATCAGCTCGGAGTGCTCGTACGGGATCATCCGGTCCAGGGTCCCGCCCGCGACCAGCACCTCGCACTGGGAGAGCCCCGCGAGCGCCGCGCGGCGGTTGTGCGTGGAGAGCGTGTTGGCGAACGAGGTGAGCGCGTCGAGCGGGGTGGCCGCGATCGTCCGGTCGACCAGGTTCACCAGCGCCGGGTCGGTGGAGCGGTCGCCGAACGACAGGCCCTGCACGAACGCCCAGATGACGTTGCCGGCGGCGCGTCGCACGCGGTCGGCGAAGGCGGGCTGCCAGTGCGCCACCCGTCCCAGCACGTTGACCGTCGGGTTCCGGTGCGACAGCACGGCCTGCTTGAGCCCGCCGGCCATGACGTCGCCCGCCGAGGTGCAGACCAGGGCCACGCCCGCGACGCGCTCCTTGAACAGCTTCGGGTTCCGCTCGGCCAGCGCCATGATCGTCATGCCGCCCATGGAGTGCCCGACCAGCACGATCGGGCCCTCGGGGACGACGGAGCGCAGGATCGCGTCGAGGTCGGCGCCGAGCTGGGCGATCGTGCACGAGCGCGCGCTCGCCTGGCCGGAGCGGCCGTGGCGGCGCTGGTCGTAGAGCACGGTGCGCACCGCGGGCTCGGTGAGCTCGGAGAGCATCCGGCGCTGGAAGTGCCAGCACTTGCGGTCGAGGGCGAACCCGTGGACGAGCACGACGGTCAGCTCGGGCTTCGCGCCCGGGGTGACCGGGTCGATCTCCTCGACCGAGAGCCGCACCCCGTCGTCCGCGGCCACGGACGACTCGCGGCCCGGCGGGAGCATGCCCAGCTTCGAGGGGTGGGCCTTCTCCTCCTCGGAGAGGCGCGCCCGCTGGCGCAGGATGCGGTGGCGCGCCCGGCCGGCCCCGACCGCACCCGCCGCGGCGGCGCCGCCCAGCACCGCGCCGGCCACGGCCCCCGCGACGCCGCCCGGGGAGACGCGGTGGTCGTGGCGGCCGTCGTCGCCGCTCACGCGCGGGGCCCGGAGGTCCGCGTGACACGGGGACGGCAGCCGACGCCCGTGACGACCTCGTAGTGGATGGTGTCGAGCCAGCGCGCCCACTCGGCGGCCGTCGGCTCGCCCGCGTCGCCGGGGCCGAACAGGACGACCTCGTCGCCGGGGGCGACGACCGCGTCGGCGGCCTCGGCGGCCGGCCCCAGGTCGACCACGACCTGGTCCATGCACACGCGCCCCACGACCGGTCGGCGCCGACCGGCCAGCTGCACCGTCATCGTCCCTCCGAGCCGTCGGGGCACCCCGTCGGCGTACCCCGTGGGGACCAGTGCGAGTACCCGGTCGCTGGGAGCGACCCATTCGTGACCGTACGAGACACCTTCCCCGGCGGCGATCCGTTTGACCAGCGCGACCCGGGTGCGGAACGTCATGACCGGACGCAGTCCGTGATGGTCCGGCGCCTCGAGCGGGTCGAGTCCGTAGACGGCGATGCCGGGCCGGACGAGGTCGAGGTGCAGGTCGGGGCGAGTGAGCGTGGCCGCGGAGTTCGCCAGGTGCCGCCACGGCGCGGGGCCTCCGAGGCGCGCCGTCGCCGCCCGCCAGGCCTCGTCGAGGCGGGCGGCCTGGACGTCGATGGTCGGGTGGGCGGGGGCGTCGGCGTGCGCGAGGTGCGACCAGACGGCGGCGACCTCGACCTCGCCCGCGACCCGGGCGTCCTCGGTGGCGTCGAGCAGCTCGGCCCAGGCGTCGGGCGGGCAGCCGTTGCGGCTCAGCCCGGTGTCGATCTTGAGGTGCACGCGGGCGGGCCGGCCGGCGCGGCGCGCCCCGGCGACGACGCCGTCGAGCTCCGCGCGCGAGGAGACCCCGAGGTCGACGTGGTCGGCCACCGCGGGGGCGAAGTCCTCGTCGGGCAGGTGCAGCCAGGAGAGCACCGGGGCGTCGATGCCGGCGGCGCGCAGCTCGGCGGCCTCGCCGAGGGTGCAGACGCCGAGCCAGGTGGCGCCGCTCGCCAGCGCCGTGCGGGCGACGTCGGCGGCACCGTGGCCGTAGCCGTCGGCCTTGACGACGGCCATCGTGGCGGCGCCGGAGCGTCGGGCGAGGCCGGCGAGCAGGTCGACGTTGTGGGCGAGGGCGTCGAGGTCGACGTGGGCCTCGACGCGGGGACGGCCGGTCGTGGTGGTCATGGGCGCGCCCCCCGGACCCGGCGGATCGCGGTCGGCAGGGCGGCCTGGACGTGCGACGCGGGCACCGGCGATCCGGGGCCCACGTCCGCGCCCGCCCCGATCTCGGCGGCGCGGGCGTGCACGAACGCCGCGCAGCCGCCCGCCCACCAGGGCTCGAGGCCGGCGGCGAGCAGGGCGCCGGCGACCCCGGAGAGCACGTCGCCGGAGCCCGCGGTGGCGAGCCAGGCGCTGCCCGCGGGGTGCACGAGCACGCGCCCGTCGGGCGCCGCGACGACCGTGGCGTTGCCCTTGAGCAGCACGGTCACCCCGAGGTCGGCGGCCGCGCGCCGGGCCGAGTCGACGCGGTCGTCGGTGAGCTCGGCGACGCGGGCGAACTCGCCGGCGTGCGGGGTGATCAGCACCGGGGCGCCCGCGGCCTTCTCCCGCAGCTCGGCGTGCTGGCCGAGCAGCGTCACCGCGTCGGCGTCGGCGAGCACCGGCAGGCCGGCGTCGAGGACGTCGCCGAGGGTCTGCGCGCCGGTGTCGTCGGTCCCGAGGCCCGGCCCGACGACCCAGGCCTGCACACGCCCCGCCTCGCCGACGGTGTCGGTGGCGACGATCTCGGGCCACACGGCGCGGACCTCGTCGGCGGCGCTGCCCGCGTACCGGACCATGCCGCTGGTGGACAGCGCCGCGGCGCCGGCGGCGAGGACGGCGGCGCCGGGGTAGGTCCGGGAGCCGGCGGCGATCCCGACGACGCCCTGGCTGTACTTGTCGTCGCCGGGCCCGGGCACCGGCCAGCGCGCGCCGACGTCGGCGGCGTCGAGCACGTCGACCGGGGCCGGCGGGAGCTCGGGACCGAGCCCGATGTCGATCAGGGTGACGGGGCCGCACAGGGCCGCGGCGAGCACGTGGACGGGCTTGCGCGCCCCGAACGTCACGGTGGCGGCGGCGCGGACGTGGTGCTCGCCCGGGACGCCGGTGAGCGGGTCGACGCCGCTGGGGGTGTCGACGGCGAGGATCGGGACGCCGGCGACCTGCGCGGCGTCCACCAGCGTGGCCGCCTCGGGCCGCAGGCCCCCACGGGCGCCGGTGCCGACGATCGCGTCGACGACGAGGTCGGCGTGGTGCACGGCCGCGACGCCGTGCTCGACGTCGGTGACGATGCGGCCGCGCTGTTTCCGCAGGGCCGCCAGCCCGGCAGGGTGTGCGCGGTCCGGGCTCAGCAGCACGGCGGTGACGGCGACGCCGCGGCGGCGCAGCTCGTCGCCGGCCCAGAGCCCGTCGCCGCCGTTGTTGCCCGCGCCGGCGAGGACGACGACCCGGCGACCGGCGACCCCGCCGGTGCGGCGCCGGAGCTCGGCGAGGGCGACCCGCGCGAGGCCGTGCGCCGCCCGCCGCATGAGCGCGCCCTCGGGGGTGCGCGCGAGCACGGGCTCCTCGGCGGCACCCACCTGCTCGGGCGTCCAGACGCCGTACACGGTTGCCTCCTCCGTCGGTATGTGAGCGATTTTCCCGGCTATAGCCGGGAAGATCGCTCACATAGGCCTACTCGACGGTGACGGACTTCGCGAGGTTGCGGGGCTTGTCGACGTCGTAGCCGCGGGCGCGGGCGACCTCGGCGGCGAAGACCTGCAGCGGGACGCTGGCCACGAGCGGCTGGAGCAGGGTCGACACCGCCGGGACCTCGATGAGGTGCTCGGCGAACGGGCGCACCGTCTCGTCGCCCTCCTCCGCCACCACGATCGTCCGGGCCCCGCGGGCCTGGATCTCGCGGATGTTCGAGAGCAGCTTCTGGTGCAGGATCGCGCGTCCCTTGGGCGACGGCATGACCACCACGACGGGCAGGTCCTGCTCGATCAGCGCGATCGGGCCGTGCTTGAGCTCGCCGGCCGCGAAGCCCTCGGCGTGCATGTAGGCGAGCTCCTTGAGCTTGAGCGCGCCCTCGAGGGCCACCGGGAAGCCGACGTGGCGGCCGAGGAACAGCACCGCCTTCGACGCGGAGAGCTCGCGGGCCAGCGCGCGGGTGGGCTCGACGACCGTCTGCAGCACGCGCGCCACGGCATCGGTGCTCGACTCGAGCTCCGCGTACTCGCGGGCGACCTCGTCGGCGTACTTCGTGCCGAACACCTGCGCCAGCGCCAGGCCGACGAGGTAGCAGGCGATGACCTGCGCGGTGAACGTCTTCGTCGCCGCGACGCCGACCTCGGGGCCGGCGTGGGTGTAGAGCACCGCGTCGGACTCGCGGGGGATCTGGGCGCCGTTGGTGTTGCAGATCGCCAGCACCCGGGCCTTCTGCTCGCGCGCGTGGCGCACGGCCTCCAGCGTGTCGGCGGTCTCGCCCGACTGGGAGATCGCGACGACGAGCGTGGAGCGGTCGAGCACCGGGTCGCGGTAGCGGAACTCGCTGGCGACCTCGACCTCGACCGGGATGCGGCACCAGTGCTCGATCGCGTACTTCGCGAGCAGGCCCGCGTGGTAAGCGGTGCCGCAGGCGACGACGAACACCTTGTCGATGTCGCGCAGCTCCTGGTCGGAGAGGCGCTGCTCGTCGAGCACGATGCGGCCGTCGACGAGGTGCCCGCGCAGCGTGTCGGCCAGCGCGGTCGGCTGCTCCTCGATCTCCTTCAGCATGAAGAAGTCGTGGCCGCCCTTCTCGGCGGCGGCGATGTCCCAGTCGACGTGGAACGGGCGGGTCTTGGCGGTGTCGCCGTGGAAGTCGGTGACGACGGCGCCGTCGCGGGTCAGCGTGACGATCTGGTCCTGACCGAGCTCGACCGCCTCGCGGGTGTGGTCGATGAACGCGGCGACGTCGGAGGCCACGAACATCTCGCCCTCGCCGACGCCGACCACCAGCGGCGAGGAGCGCCGGGCGGCGACGATCTCGTCGGGCCGGTCGGCGTGGGTGAACACCAGCGTGAACGCACCCTCGAGCCGCGCCACGACGGCGCGCACGGCGCCCGTGAGCCCGGCGCCCGGGTCGGCCTCGAACGCCCGCGCGACCATGTGGGCCGCGACCTCGGTGTCGGTGTCGCTGGCCAGCTCGACGCCCTCGGACTCGAGCTCGGCGCGCAGCGCGGCGAAGTTCTCGATGATCCCGTTGTGGACGACCGCGACCTTGCCGGTGGCGTCCTGGTGCGGGTGGGCGTTGCGGTCGGTCGGCGGCCCGTGGGTGGCCCAGCGGGTGTGCCCCATCCCGGTGGTCCCACCCCGCCCGGTGGGCTGGTCCGACGCCCCGTTCTCGGGCAGGACCGCGACGAGGTTGTCGAGCGGTCCGGCCGCCCGGTGCACCTCGAGCGACCCCGTCCCGTCGACGACCGAGACCCCCGCGGAGTCGTACCCGCGGTACTCCAGTCGTCTCAAACCATTGACGAGGACCTCTTGGGCTCCGCGCCAGCCGACGTATCCCACGATCCCGCACACGGGCCTCAGGGTAGACGCGACCGCTCGCGGCTCCTGCGGGTGCACGACCTCCCGGGGGGTCACGACGGGCCGTGACCGCCCCGCTCCGATAGGTTCCCGGGCCATGGCGAGCGTGATCGGTGGGAAGGCCCTGGCGCCGAAGGCCGTGGTCGCCGAGCTCTCGCGGCCCGGCCCGTACCCCGTGCTGCGCGGAGAGCTCGCGCTGGTCGGGCTGCCCGGAGCGGTGTTCACCCCCGCCACGGGCACCGGCCTGCCGGCCGTGGCCTTCGCGCACGACTGGCTGCAGCCGGCCTCCCGCTACTTCGGGCTGCTCCGGCACCTCGCGAGCTGGGGGATCGTCGCCGCGGCCCCGGACACCCAGCGCAGCCCGATCGGCTCGCACCGTGCCCTCGCGCACGACCTGCGCACCGCCCTCGGCGTCTGCTCCGGCGTGCGGCTGGGCGGCAGCGCCCGCGGCGCCGCCGTGAGCGTCGACCCGGGCAGGCTCGGCCTCGCCGGGCACGGCATGGGCGCGGGATCGGCCGTCCTCGCCGCGGCCGTGCCCGCGGCCGACACGCAGGTGCAGGCGGTCGGCGAGCCGTACTGGGAGGTGGGTCACGGCGTCGCGGTCCAGGCCGTCGCCACCATCGCCCTGACCGACACGAAGCCCTCGGCGGTCGACGCCGCCCGGGCCGTGCACCTGCCCGGCATGCACCTCGGCTTCGGCAAGGACCTCGTCTCGCCGCCCGCGGCGGGCGCCGACCTGGTCGAGCAGAACTGGGGCGGCGAGTCGTCGCTGCGCACGCTCAAGAAGGCCACCCACCTCGGCCTGCTCGAGGGTCGGCACTGGAGCGACATCCTGCTCGACGGCAAGGGCGAGCCGGCGACGCGGAGCCTCGTGAAGGCGCTGCTCACCGGGTTCCTGCTGCACCGCCTGAACGGCGACGGGCGTTACGCGGCGGCCTTCGACGGCCCGGTCAAGGGGACCGAGGTCCACTCGGCCTGAGCGGGTCGCCCCCGCCCGCCGCGAGGCGCTCGCGCACCCGCGCGCCGGCCTCGCGTCCGGCGGCACGGCTGCGCGCGGCGGCGGCGAGGAAGACGCGCAGGCGCTCCTCGAGGTCGGCGGCCCAGGCCCGCAGCCGGGATTCCGCCGACGGGTCGGCGCCGAGCGCGGCCAGCAGGGCGTCGACCTGGGCCGGGTGCAGGCCGCCGACAGGGTCCGTGGGCCGGACGGCGGCCGCGCCCGCCGCGAGGTCGCGCGACGCGGCCGCGACGGTGGCCGCCGCCACCTCGAAGACGTCCGCGGTGTCCCCCAGCTCGCCCACGAGGCCGTGCGCGGAGCGCGCGAGCGCCGACACCCGCTTCTGCACGGCGTCGGCGGACGGTCCCGCCCACGTGTCCCACAGCGGCCCGAGGTCCTCGGCGGTGTCGACGTGCTGACGGCGCACCTGCGTCGCGGCCTCGCGCAGCGCCTCCGCCTGCGCGGCGAGCGCCGCCGGGTCGGGGAGCTCGCGGGCCTCGGCGCCGGCGCGCCGCACGGTGGCCGGGTCGGTGTCCGGGCCGGCGGGGATGCCCCGCCAGCGCGGCGGCAGGGCCGTCCAGCGGGTGAGGTGGGTGGTCAGTACGCCGACCGCCGTGTCGACGGCGCCGAACAGGACGGCGCGGGTCGGCCCCGCGACGTCGACCGGGCCGGCCTCTCCGACGAGCCGGAGCGGGCGGTCGGGGCGGGTCACCCGGCGCTGCGCGGCACCCCGCGCGGTCCGGGGCCCCCGGGGCCGGTGTCGTCACCGTTCTCGTCGCCCGACCCGGCGCTGAGCAGGTGCTCCGCCAGGTCGTCGACGGCGCCGGCGTGGGCCCGCAGGAGCGCGACGGCCGAGAGCGTGCCGCTCTCACCGGCCCGGCCGGGCTCGCCGTGGTCGGCGCTGAGCCGGTCGGCCAGCTCGTGGAGGTCGCGCGCGCGGCCCGTCACGGCCTCGACGACCTCGGGGAGGTCGGGCGGCGGGCCGTCGTCCTCGGCGGCGTCGTCGTCGTTCGTGGGGCCGAGACCCTCGAGGAGCTCGTCCAGGTGCCGGGCCGGACCGTGCGGGGGCGGGATCGAGTCCATCCGCGTCCTCCGCGTCCGGCCCGCACGAGCGGGGAACCGACACCGTCCCGTCCCGCTCCCGACGACGCCGGGGCGCGGGACCGCCGTCAGGTTAACGCCTGACCGACCGCCCGGGAGCGCGAACCCGGGACCGGTCCGTCCCGGTGGGTGAGGCCGTACCGAGCGTCGCGAACCGGCTGCGCTGCGTCGCCGACGGACGTCGTCAGCGGACGCTGGAGACGAGCCCCGCGAGGCGGTCGGCGACCTGGCCGGCCACCACCTGCGTCGGCGCCTCGACCATCACGCGGACGAGCTGCTCGGTGCCCGAGGGGCGCAGCAGCACCCGGCCCCGGCCCGCGAGCTCGGCCTCGGCGGCGGCGACGGCGTCGGCGACCTCGGTCGAGGCGCCCACGGCGGCCTTGTCGGCGACGGGCACGTTGACGAGCACCTGGGGCAGGCGCGTCATCACGGCGGCGAGGTCGCCGAGCGGGCGTCCGGTGTGAGCGACGCGCGCCATGAGGCGCAGGGCCGTGAGCAGCCCGTCGCCGGTGGTGGCGTGCGCCGGGAGCACGACGTGCCCGGACTGCTCGCCGCCGAGCGAGAAGCTCCCGGAGCGCAGCTCCTCGAGGACGTAGCGGTCGCCCACCGCCGTCGTCCGCAGCGCGACCCCGGCGTCGGCCATGGCGAGGTGCAGGCCGAGGTTGCTCATCACGGTGACGACGAGGGTGTCCGCCGCGAGCTCGCCGCGCTCGTGCATGTCGAGCGCGAGGATCGCGAGGATCTGGTCGCCGTCGACGACGGAGCCGTCGGCCGCCACGGCGAGGCACCGGTCGGCGTCGCCGTCGTGGGCGATCCCCAGGTCGGCACCCTCGGCCACGACCGCTTGCGTGAGGACGTCCATGTGCGTGGAGCCGACGCCGTCGTTGATGTTCCAGCCGTCGGGGTCCGCGTGCAGCGCGGTCACCCGGGCGCCGGCCGCGGCGTACGCGCGGGGCGCGGCCAGCGAGGCGGCGCCGTGCGCGCAGTCGACGACGACGTGCAGCCCCGCCAGCGGCGTCGGCGTGGCCGACGCGAGGTGGGCCACGTAGCGCTCGAGCGCATCGGGGACGTCGCGCACCCGGCCGATGTCGTGGCCGGTGGGACGCGGCGTGGCGTCGCCCGCGCGGACGTGGGCCTCGATCTCGTCCTCGAGCGCGTCGGGCAGCTTGTGCCCGCCGGCGGCGAAGAGCTTGATGCCGTTGTCGGGCATCGGGTTGTGCGACGCTGAGATCATCACACCGAGGTCGGCGTCGAACTCGCCGGTGAGGTACGCGACGCCCGGCGTCGGCAACACGCCGACACGCAGGACGTCTGCGCCCGCGGCGCTCAGACCGGCGGTGACCGCCGCCTCGAGCATCTCGCCGCTGGCCCGCGGGTCACGACCCACGACGGCCAGGGGACGACCGCCCGAGGCACCACGCCGACCGCCGGCCCGGGCGTGCTCGGCGAGCACGCCCGCAGCCGACGCGGAGACCGCCGTCGCCAGCTCGGGCGACAGGTCGGCGTTGGCCAGCCCCCGCACACCGTCGGTGCCGAAGAGCCGCGCCATCAGCGCTTCGAGTACTGAGGAGCCTTCCGGGCCTTCTTGAGGCCGTACTTCTTGCGCTCCGTGGCCCGCGGGTCGCGGGTGAGGAAGCCGGCCTTCTTGAGGCCCGGACGGTCGTCGGGGTCGACCTCGGTGAGGGCGCGGGCGAGGCCCAGGCGCAGGGCGCCGGCCTGACCCGACGTGCCACCACCGTGGAGGGTGGCGAAGACGTCGAACTGCTCGGTGCGCTCGGTGATCACCAGCGGCTCACGGATGAGCTGCTGGTGCACCTTGTTCGGGAAGTACTCCTCGAAGGCCTTCCCGTTGCACACGATGCGGCCCGTGCCCGACACGAGGCGGACGCGGACGATGGCCTCCTTGCGGCGGCCGACCGTCTGGATGGGGCGGTCGATCTGGGCGAACACCGGCGCGGGCGCGGCGTCACCGAAGACGTCGGTCTCGGCGTCGTCGGTCTCGGCGCCGTCGGTCTCGGCGTCCACCTCGACCTCGGCCAGGACCTCGTCGTCGGCGCCGGGCTCGTCCGTGGCGGACACCGGGGTGCCGCCGACGGCGCCCTCGGGCAGGTCCGCAGCTTCGGCGAGCGTCTGGGCCGCGTCCGTGTCGTTGACCTCGGGCTGGTCGGTCGCGTCGTCGGGGCTGGTCACTGGCTCACCTGTCGAATCTCGTAAGGCACCGGCTTCTGCGCGGCGTGGGGGTGCTCGGGACCGGCGTACACCTTGAGCTTGCTGCCCATGGCGCGGCCGAGGCGGTTGTGCGGAAGCATGCCCTTGATGGCCTTCTCGACCACGCGCGCCGGGAACCTGTCGAGCTCCTCGCCGATCGTGCGCGAGCGCAGGCCGCCGGGGAAGCCGCTGTGGTGGTACACCATCTTGTCGTCACGCTTGCCGCCGGTGAGGGCGATCTTCTCCGCGTTCACGATCACGACGAAGTCGCCGGTGTCGACGTGCGGCGCGTACGTCGGCTTGTGCTTGCCCCGCAGCAGCTGGGCGCTCTGGGCGGCCAGGCGGCCGAGGACGACGTCGGACGCGTCGATGACGTGCCAGGCGCGGTCGATGTCACCGGGCTTCGGACTGAACGTGCGCACGGAAGCTACCTCGTCACGGACGGCTGGGCGGTCGGCTCGGGGCCGGGGTGTGGTCGAGCGGGCGCGGGACATGCACCGCGCATCAGTCGTCCAGAGTACGCGTGCGACCGTCGCCGACGGCGACCACCCCCTCGCCGCTGGCCGTCCCCGCGGAGCCGCCGTCAGGTGAACATGTTCTTCACCTGGTTCTCGGTGTTCTGGTAGTTCGCGTTGACCGTGCCGGTGCGCGTGCCGATCTGCGCCAGCAGGCCCTTCATGTCCTCCCAGGACGTGCGGATCTGCTGCTGGCGCTGGCGGTAGAAGTCGGCGGCCGCGCCGTCCCAGACCGCGAGCTGGGCGATCGTGGAGTCCAGATCGGCCAGCTCCTGCTCGATGGCGGACGCGCCCCGGCCGATGTTGGCCTGCGCGCCCTCGATGTCGCCGAACGACACCCGGATCTCACTGCTCATGGGGACTCCGTCCTCGAACGTCGGGTGTCTCAGAGGTACTGGCCGAGGCCGCCGCCGGAGGCGGGCGTCGTCGCCCCGGGGGCCGGACCCGACCCGCCCGTGCCGCCGAGCCGGGAGAACGCCTGGCGGTTGTCCTCGTCGGAGGCGGCGTAGTTCCGCCCGCTCTGGCCGATCTTCGCCGCGATCTCGTCGAGGGCGGTGTTGATCCGCGTCGCGTCCTCGTTCCACCGCGCCATGAGCCCCTGGAACGCGACCGACCCCTGCCCGCGCCACGTGCCCGCCAGGGGCGCGAGCTGCGACTGCAGGCTGCTCATGTGGCCCTGCATGCCCTGCTTGATGTCCTGGATCCGCTGCGAGGCGGTGAGCATGACGTCGGTCTCGGTACCGAACTGCCCGGCCATCCGCGGCTCCCTCCGTGTCCGGGGGCCGACCGGCCCCGTGTGCTGCTGACGGATCGAGCATGACGAGCGGGTGCGGGCCGTGGTGGTCGTTTCGTGAAACCCGCGGACCCGATCCGCGACCAGGTCAGCCGGCGGGCCCGAGGGTCTCGACGACCTGCGCGCAGGCCGCCAGGACCCGCGTCGCCTCGGCGTCGTCCGTGCCGTGCCGGCACCCGACGCTGACCATCGACGACGGCGGCGAGAGCACCACGAACCAGTCGACCCGCACGCCCGGCGCGGGGTCCTGGCGGTAGCGGGCGACCTCGCGGTCGCCGAACTCGGCGCGCGCCTCGTAGCCCGACACGGGACCGCCGGCGGCGCGCGCGGCCTCGTACTGGGCGGCCAGCTGCCCGCGGGCGCGCTCCGGGTCCGCGGCGGCCCCGTCGAGGGGGTTCTCCTGGACGGCGACGAGGTCGGTGCCCCGCGGGGCGCCCGCGGGGCGGAGCAGCACCCGGCGCACGGCCGCGTCGCCGCCGGCGGTGACCCACCCGACGGGAGCGACGAAGATCTGCCCGCCGACGACCGTGGGCGTGCCGGACGGGCGGCTCACGGCCCGGACGCCCAGGACGATCCCGGTGACCAGGGCGAGGATCGCCAGCACCGCGACGACGACCGCCCCCACACCCACCGGGCGCCGCGGCGGGCCGGCCGACCGCGGCCGGCGCGCAGGGAGCCGGCGCGAGGACCCGGGCCGGGGCCGGGAGGAGAGCGGCCGCGCGACCACGGCCGCGCCCGGGGCGGTGGCGTCCTCGCCCCCGTCGTCCCCGTCCGCGGCGTCGACACGGCGCACCGGGAGCAGCGCCGGGGACCCCGACGAGGTCGGCGTGAGCCAGGCCGGGGTGTCGGCGGCGTCGCCGAGGTCCTCGGTCGGTTCGGCGTCGGGCTCCGCGGGCTCGGCCCGGGGCCACGCCCGCTCCCCCGGCGGCAGCTCGACGGTCGGGGGGTCGAGCAGCGGGCCGGCGGCCGACCGGGGTGCGGACGACGATGACGAGCCCGCACCGGCCCCCGCCCGCACCCGCGACGACGCCGCACCGGCGCCGGCGACCCCTCCGAGCAGCGCCTCGTCCTCCCGGGCCACGACGAGCGCACCCCGCACCACGACCAGCCGCGGCTCGGGGGCCACGGTGGCGGGCACGCCCAGCTCGCGGTGCACGAGCGCCCCGAGCAGCGGGATCCGCGCGCCGCCGCCGGTGAGCCACACGCCGTCGAGGTGCTCCGGGCCGGTGCCGGCGTCGGCGAGCGTCTCGGCGAGGAGGTCCACGACCCGCCGCAGCGACGGACGCAGCACCTCGGTGAGCTCGCCCCGCGACAGCCACGCCGCCGTGAGCCGTCCGGGCAGCGGCACCGCGGCCTGCTCGGCGTCGGAGAGCTGCTCCTTCGCGGCTCGCACGTCGTCGAGCAGCACCTGGCGGTGCCGCCGGTCGCCGAGGGTCGTGGCGGCGACGACCTCGCGGACCCGGTCGGCATCGCGCCGCGCAGCCGGATCCTCACGCGACGGGTCCTCGGGGGTCGGCTCGTCCGCGAGCGTCGAGAGCAGGTGACCCAGCAGCAGCTCGTCGGCGTCGTCGCCACCGAAGCGGTCGTCCCGTCGCCGCGCGAGCAGCCGGGCCCCACCGCAGCGCCCGGGGTCGGGCGCGAGGACGGACGCGTCGGCCCCGCGCGCCCCGAGGTCGAGCACCGCGACGGGCCCGGGCCGCGCGCGACCCTCGTCCTGCGGGCGCATCCACGCGGCGTGCGCGACGGCCGCGACGGGCTCGGCGAGCAGGGTGAGCCCGGCGGCGAGCCCGGACCCGGCCCGCCGCAGCACCTCGCGGCGCCCCGCGTCCCAGCCGGCCGGGTGGGTGAGGACGAGGTGGCGCGGCCGGTCCCCGCGCAGCAGCGGGCCCGCCCGCTCGAGCGCCCCGGCGAGCACGGCGCCCCACGCCTCCGCGATCCCGACCACCCGGGTGCCGAGCAGGAGGTCGGGATCGTCGACCCGCAGACGCGGCGTCGGCTCGTAGCGCGAGGGATCGGTCGGGGCCAGCCGCCGGGCGGCCGCCCCGACGGCGAGCGCCGTGCCGTCGGCGGGGGCGAACACGGCGGCGAGGTCGAGCGGCACCTCGGCGGGTTCGACGGTCTCCGCGGAGGCGCGTGGGTCGGGCGACACGTCCACGGCCGCGGCCACCGTCGTCACCCCGAGGTCGATCGCGACCGTGGGGCCCTCGCTCACGGTGCGGCGTCCGGGCCGGTGATCGGCGGATCCGGGGCGCGCCACCCGACCTGCACGAGCCGCTCCCCGTGGCGTCGCCCGACGAGCCACCCGCGCCCCGGCGGCTGCGGACCCGGCCGCACGGTGCCCAGCAGCACGCCCTCGTCCCGGCTGCCGCTCATGACGATCCCCGGGGACGAGAGCTCACGCAGGCGGGCGAGCACCGGCTCGAACACCGCGCGGGACGCGCCGCCCGTGCGCCGCGCGACGACGAGGTGCAGGCCGACGTCGCGGGCCTGGGGCAGCAGGTCGAGCAGGACGGCCAGCGGGTTGGTCGCGGCGCCCGCGACGAGGTCGTAGTCGTCGACGAGGACGAAGACGTCCGGGCCGGTCCACCACGAGCGCGCCCGCAACTGCTCGGGCGTGACGTCGGGGCCGGGCAGCCGGCGCTGCAGCGACTCGACGAGCTCGGCGAGCGCCTGGGTCAGCGCCGCGGCCGACGACGTGTAGGAGATGAGGTGGTCGCTGGCCACCGCCCCGAGCAGCGAGCGCCGGTAGTCGACGATCACCAGCCGGGCCTGGTCCGGCCGGTACCGGGTGACGATCTGGTGGGCCAGCCCCCGCAGCAGCGCCGTCTTGCCCGACTCGGCGTCGGCGAAGCAGACGAAGTGCGGGTCGGCGGAGACGTCGAGCAGGACCGGCGCGAGGCGCTCCTCGGACAGCCCGAGCGGCAGGAGGTGCGGCGGGCCCTCGTCCGGGCCGGGCAGCGCCTCGACCCCCACGCGGTCCGGGAGCAGTCGCACCCGCGGCGCCCCGGTGCCGCCCCAGGCCGCCGCGACGCGGGCGACGAGCTCGCCGGTGGCGCGCCCGAGGTCGGCCGTGTCGGCCACGCCGTCGAGACGCGGCAGGGCCGTGAGGACGTGGCGCTTGTCCGGCGAGAGCCCGCGCCCCGGCCGCCCCGACGGCACGACGGCGGCGACGCGGCGGTCGACCTCGGACTCCGACGGGTCCCCGAGCCGCAGCTCGAAGCGGGTACCGAGCAGGTCCTTGAGGGCGGGCCGCAGCTCCGCCCAGCGGCTCGCCGTGATCACGACGTGCACCCCGTACGAGAGGCCGCCGGTCGCCAGCGAGATCACCGTCTGCTCGAGGCCCTCGTGCTCGGTGCGGAAGGCGTGCCAGCCGTCGACGACGAGGAAGACGTCGCCGAGCATGTCGCTGCCGCCGGTGCCGGGCGCGAGCTCGCCGCGGCGGCGCCGGGCCCGCAGGTCGGCCATCGACTCGACCCCGGCCTCGCGGAACCAGCGCTCCCGGCCCGCGAGCAGTGTCGTCACCTCGGCCACCGTGCGCCGCACGAGCTCGGGCTCGCCGCGCCCCGCGACCGTGCCGACGTGCGGCAGCCCCGCCAGCCCGGAGAGCGTGCCGCCGCCCAGGTCCACCGCGTAGAACTGCACCTCGGCCGGCGTGTGGGTCAGCGCGGCCCCGGCGACGAGCGTGCGCAGCAGTGTCGACTTCCCCGACTGCGGCCCGCCGGCGACCACCACGTGCCCCGCCGCACCGGCGAGCTCGGCCCACAGCACGTCGCGGCGCTGGTCGTAGGGGCGGTCGACGACGCCCACCGGCACCGCGAGCTGCCCGTTGGCGGGGAAGCCGGGCGCAGTGAGCCCGCGGTCCGGGGTCGCGGTCAGGGGCGGCAGCAGCGCGTCGAGCGTCGACGGGTCGGCCAGCGGCGGCAGCCAGACCTCGTGCGCGGGCGGGCCCTGGCCGCGCAGCCGTTCGACGACGACGTCGAGCACCGACGGCGTCCCCGCCCCGCGCGGCACCGACGGCCCGTGCGGGCCGATCACCGCGGGCGGCCCGCCGGCCGGGGCGTGACCGTTGCCGTTGCCGTGGCTCTCGAGCACCGCGCCCGGCTCCACCCAGCTCGCGGTGAAGGGACGCGGGCGCATCTCGCGGGGCACCGGGGACGGGTCGGGCGCGGCGGGCTCGGCGGAGCGGTACGGCGCCGACACGTAGCCGGCCTTGAACCGGGTCATCGTCGACGACTCGACCTTCAGGTAGCCCGAGCCCGGGACCGGCGGCAGCTCCGCCGCGTCCGGGACCCCGAGCACCGCCCGCGAGTCCGACGGCGAGAACGTCTTGAGCCCGATGCGGTAGGACAGGTGCGAGTCGAGGCCCCGCAGCCGTCCCTCCTCGAGGCGCTGCGATGCGAGCAGCAGATGCATCTGCAACGAGCGGCCGAGCCGCCCGATCGCGACGAACAGCTCCGCGAAGTCGGGCTTCTGGCTCAGCAGCTCCGAGAACTCGTCGACGACGACGAACAGGGTCGGCAACGGGTCCAGCGGCGCGCCGTTCTCCCGGGCGCGCTCGTACTCGGTGACGTTGGCGAGGTTGCCCGCGGCGCGCAGCTTCTCCTGCCGGCGCTGCATCTCGCCCGCCAGCGCGTCCTGCATGCGGTCGACGAGGCTGAGGTCGTCGGCGAGGTTGGTGATCACCGCGGCGACGTGCGGTGCCCCGGCGAGCCCGGCGAACGTGGCACCGCCCTTGAAGTCGACCAGCACGAGGTTGAGTGCCTCGGACGAGTGCGTCGTGATCAGCCCGAGCACGAGGGTCCGCAGCAGCTCGGACTTGCCCGACCCGGTGGCCCCGACGCACAGCCCGTGCGGGCCCATCCCCTCCTGGGCGGCCTCCTTGATGTCGAGCTCCACCGGCTCGCCCTCGGCCGAGACCCCGAACGGCACCCGCAGCCGGTCGCGCACCGGGCGCGGGCGCCAGGCCGCGGTGACGTCGAACGTGTCGGGCTCGCCGTCGACGCCGAGCAGCTCGAGGATGCCGGGGCTGGTCAGCAGCGGTTCCTCGTCGTGCGCGCCGGCCGCGGGCGGGCGGCAGGGCGCGAGCCGCCGGGCGAGCGCCTCGGCCTCGGCACCGCCGAGGGTGTCGGGCCGGCCGAACCACTCGACGCCCTGCTGGCCCCGGGCCCCGATGCGGCCCTCGCCGTCCGCTCCGAGGACCAGCCCGAGCCCCCGGCGCGCGGTCAGCGTGCCGAGCGCGTCCGACAGGTCGATCACGGTGACGCCGGCCAGGCCCTCGTCGAGCACGACCTGCTCCGAGCGCGTGACCTCGGCGTCCTCGAGCACGACGACCACGTGGCGGGTGTCGGCGGCCGGCGCGGCGCCCCGGGTGAACCGGCCCCGCCCGGCGAGCTCCGGGGCCAGCCACGACTCGACCGCGGCCAGCGAGGACGTCACCATCCGCACCGGCCCGGCGCCGTCGGACAGCCGCGGGTGCGCGACGTGCGGGAGCCACTTCACCCACTCCCACTCCGCGCGGGCCGGACCCGTGGCGGCCACGGCGACCACGAGGTCCTCGGGGCTGTGGAACGTCACGAGCTGCGCGAGCAGCGCCCGCACGAGCCCGCGGCGGCTCGCCGCGTCGCCGCCGGTGACGCCCACCGACGCGAACGCGCGCAACGACACCGCGGTGGGCAGGTCCGGGACGATCGAGTGGGTGCGCACGAAGCGGCGCAGGGCCACCGTCGACACCGGCTCGAGGTCGTCGACGGGGCCGGTCTGCGGGGGGACGAGGGCGGTCGCGAGGCGCTGGGAGCCCCGGCCGACGCGCACGTGCGCGAAGTCCGGGTCGGACGGGCGGCGCTCCCACATCCGCGGGCCACGCGCGAGACCGACCAGGGTCGCGGGCTCGGGGTGGGTCCACTCGAGGGCGCGCCGCTGGTCGACCGCCGTCTCGCGGGCCCGCCGGCGCATCTGCGCGAGGTAGCGCAGGTAGTCCTTGCGGTCCTCGTCGGCCTCCGCACGGCGCTGCCCGCCGCCACGCGTCGCGCCACCGGCGACCATGCCGATGGTGGAGAGCGCGAACATCCCGCCGAAGAGCCACGAGGTGGGGTTGTCGACGCCGATGACGACGATGAACCCGAGCGAGCCGAGCACCATGAGCAGCGGCAACAGCCGCAGCAACGGGGACGTCGGCACCGCGCGGGGGATCTCCGGCGGGGCCTCGAGGTGGACCTCGCCCGACGGCACCTCCGGGGGCGCCGGGCGGGCGGCGCGCCGGAAGACCCGTGTGCCCACCGGTCGCCCCCCATCCTCCGAACGCACCACCCGGCCCCCGCGGTCCGGCCATACTAAGGAGCCGCGGCCCGCCCGGGGTCCGTCTCGGCGAACCTCCGGACGGTCCCCGGACGGCACCGATGCCAAGATCCCCGAACGACGGTCGCCGAGAGCCGGGAGGAGCGCATGACGGACACCGCCCGCCCGGGTCGCGCGCTGCCGGGGGCCGCCGGCGACGGGGCCCGCGCCTCGTTGCCCGCGGGGTCGGCCGCGCCGGTCACGGCCGCGAGCCGGGTGTCGGTCCTCGCGCCCCGCACGCGGGTCGACGTCGCCCTGCCCCCGGACGTCCCGCTGGCCGACCTGCTGCCGGTGCTGCTGGACATGACCGGCGAGTCGGGCGCCGGCGCCCGCGGCGGCGCCTGGACGCTCGCCCCGCTCGGGCAGGGCCCGGTCGACCCGTCGCGCACGCTCGCGTCCCTCGGTGTCCTCGACGGCGACCAGCTCGTGCTGCGACGACGGGCCGACGCGGCGCCGCCCCCGCTGTTCGACGACGTGGTCGACGCCGTCGCCGAGGCCACGCCGGCGAGCTACCGGGCGTGGGGGCCGGGGCTCGCGGGTGTCCTCGGGCTCTGCGGGCTGGCCCTCGGACTGGCGGGGGCGGTCCTCGCGCTCGTCGTCGCCGGCCGGGGTCCGGGCACCGCCGGGGGGCTCGGCACGGCCGCGGTGGCCGGCGTCGCCGCCCTCGGGGCGCTCGCCGCGGCCGCGGTGTGCACCCGGGTGGTCGACGGCACGGCCGCCGGATCGGTCCTCGCCGTCGGCGCCGTCGCCCTCGCGGGGGTGGCGGGCGTCGCCGCGGTGCCGTGGGGACCCGCCGGTCCCGCTGCCTCGCTCGCCACGACGTCCGGGGCGCCGCAGCTGCTGCTCGGCGCGGTCCTCGCCGGGGCCGTCGCCGCCGCCTCGCTCCTGGCGCTCGGACGGGCCGGGCGCGCCGGCGTCGCCGCCCTGCTCGGCGCCCTCACCGCGGCGGTGCTCGTCGCCCTGGCCGCCGGCATCGCCACCGTGGTCGACGCGGGCGACGCCGCGGGCATCGCCGCCGGGGCCGGCGCGCTCGCCCTCGTCGCGTCGGCGCTGCTCCCGCGCACCGGGATCGCGTTGGCGCGCCTCCCGCTGCCCCGCGTCCCGGCGTCGGCCGAGGAGCTCGCCGACGACCCCGGTGTCGCCGAGCACGCCGACATCGAACGACGCGCCGACCGCGCCCACGCCGCCCTCTCCGGCCTGGTCCTCGGGTGCAGCGCCGTCACCGCGGGCGCCGTCACGGTGCTCGCGCTGGCGCCGGTGGGCGGCTGGCGGGGTGTCGCCGGCTGGGTGCTCGCGGTCCTGCTGACGCTCCTGCTCGCCCTGCGCTCGCGCACCTACGCCAACGGCGTCCAGGCCGTCGCCCTGCTCGTCTGCGCGCTGCTCGCGGGCGCGGGGCTGGTCGTCGGCTGGCTGCTCGTCGCCCCGCCGGCCGTCGCGATGCTGGCCGTGCCGGCGGTCGCCCTCGCGGTCGGCGCGGGAGCGTTCGTGCTCGGCGTCGTGGTGCCCCGGCGGCGGTTCTCCCCGGTGGCCCGGCGGGCCGTCGACATCGCGGAGGCCGTCGGGATCGCGGCCGTGCTCCCCGTGGCGCTGGCCGTCATGGACCTCTACACCGCGATGCGGCTCCTGTGACGCGCTCGCTCGCCGGCGCCCTCGTGCTCACCGCGCTCACGGTGCTGCTGGGCGCCGCGCCCGCCGGGGCGACCGATCCCCTCGACGCACCGTCCAGCGCCCCGACGCCCCCCGCGCCGGACCGCGCGGCGCTCGACGCCCTCGACGCCGCCCCGGACGCCGTGCCCGGCGCGCGCCGCGAGGCCCCCTGCCCCTCGCCGACCCCGCCGTCGGGCACCGGGTTCGGCGACCTCCCGCCGGGCCCCGACCCCGCGGACGCCTGGGTGGACGGTCGCGGCGAGGGCCAGCTGGTCGCCGTCGTCGACACCGGCGTCGCCGCCCACCCCCGGCTCGCGGGACGCGTCGTGGACGGCGGCGACTTCGTGGCCGGCGCCTCCGGCCTCGACGACTGCGACGGGCACGGCACCGCGGTGGCCGGGGTGATCGCCGCGAGCCCCGCTCCCGACGACCTGGTGGTGGGCCGGGCGCCCGCCGCCCGCGTCCTCGCCGTCCGCCAGACCAGCGCCTTCTTCGGTGTCGACGGCCGCGCCGGGGTCGGCGACGTCACCAGCCTCGCCCGAGCCGTCCGGCACGCCGCGGACACCCCGGGGGTCGGGGTGCTCACCCTCGCCCTGACGGCCTGCCGCACGCCCGCCGAGGTCACCGACCCGTCCGACGCGCCCGCCCTCGGAGCCCTGCGCGCAGCCGTCCGCGACGCGGTCGACCGCGGTGTCGTCGTGGTCGCGGCCGCAGGCAACACCGGCCCGGCCTGCGCCCCGAACACCGGCGGCCCGGTGCGCAGCGTCCCGGTGCCCGCCTGGTTCGGCGACGACGTGCTCGCCGTGGGCGCGGTCGACGACGCCGGCGCCCCCGACCCGTCGTCGCTCGCCGGACCCTGGGTCGACCTCGCCGCCCCCGGACGCGAGCCGTCGTCGCTCGCGGCCCGCGGCCCCGGCCTCACCACCACCCTCGGCGCGCCCGACGGCTCCTCGGGGCCCCTGGTCGGCACGAGCTTCGCCGCCGCGCGGGTCGCCGCAGCGGCCGCGCTGCTGCGTCAGCGCTCCCCCGAGACCCCCGCGCGCGAGATCGCCGCCGCGCTCGTGCGCTCCGCGGCCCCGCCGCCCGGGCTGACCCCCGGCGTCCGCGACGACGCCGTCGGCTACGGGGTGCTCGACGCCGCGGCCGCGGTGCGTGGCGGCCCGCCCCGCACGGGGCCCGAGGTGCGACCCGAGCCGCCGGCGCCCCCGACGGAGGGGCCCGCGACCGGGTGGATCACCGCCGCCGTCGGAGCCGTCGCCGCCGTCGTCGCGGTGGGCGCCGTCGCGGCCCGCCGCCGGCGGGGTGGTGCGTGGTGAGCCTCGTCGTCACCCCGTCCCGTCCGGCGCCGCCGGTGTCGCGCCGGCCGTCCGGGCCCTGCCTCGGGGCCGTCCCGCTCGCCGGCGTGGTGGTGGTCGAGGTCGGGCTCGCCCTCGCTGTGGCGCTCGTCGCCCTCGACCCCGGGCTGCTGCCGCTCGCCGGGGTCGTCCTGTCCGCCGCGCTCCTCGTCGGGCTGCTGCGGGTGCGCGGGCGCCGGCTCGTCGTGTGGATCGGGCTGGCGCTGCGCTACCGCCTCCGGGCCCGCGAGCGCGAGTCCGAGCCGCTCGATCCCGACGCCGACCCCCGCCTGCGGACGCTGCGCCTGCTCACCGGCGACCTCACCGTGGCGCGCACGCGCGACCACGACGGCCGCGAGGTGGGGATGCTCGGGCACGGCGGCGGCTGGAGTGCCGTGCTCGCGCTCGACCCGACCTCCGCCGACGGTGCGCCCGGCCTCGTCGCGGGCGACGCCTCGTCGGGCACCGCGACGTTCCCGCTGGCGGCGCTCGCCGGCTGCCTGGCCGACCGGGGCGTGGTGCTCGACGCCGTGAGCGCGCTCTGGCACTGCCGCCCGGTCGCCGAGGACACCCCGGCCGCCGCCGCGTACCGCGAGGTCCTCGGCGCCCTGCCGCCGCTCGCGCGCCGCGACGCGTGGCTCGTCGTGCGCCTCGACCCGGCGCGCTGCCCCGACGCGGTCGCCGAGCGCGGCGGCGGGGTCGCCGGGGCGCACCGGGCGGTGGTCGGGGCGCTCGCGCGAATCGGGCGGGTGCTCGCCGAGCACGGCACCGCGGTCCGCCCGCTCGGGGTCGACGAGGTCCTGGAAGCCGGCCTCGAGGTCTCCGACACCCCGGGCGAGCCGGGACGACTCCGGGAGCACTGGCGCGCGGTGGTCGTCGGCGAGGTCGGGCACGCGGCGCACGCCGTGACGCGCTGGCCCGATGCGGACTCCCCGGAGCGCCTGACCGCCCTCACGGCCACGGCCGCGCGCACCTGCACGCTCGCCCTGACCCTCGAGCCCGACCCGCGAGCCGACCGGGACGGGGACGCGCCGGCGACCGTCGGGCTGCGCGGCACCGTGCGCCTCACCGCCGACACCCCGGACGCGCTCGAGGAGGCCGGCCGCGAGCTGGTCGCCCGCGGGCACGCCCTCGGGATGACCCTCGACCCTCTCGACGGCCAGCACGCCGCCGGGCTCGCCGCGACGCTCCCGCTCGGGGTGGCGCCGTGACGACGCCCGGCGCCGCGGGCCGCGTCGCCCCCACCCGCGCCGACCCGGAGCTCGCGCCGACGTTCTCGGTGCCGCCGGAGATGCTCGACGCCCTCGGACCGCCCGTGCGCCCGGCGGGCGTCGTCCTGGGCGCCGACACGGACGGCGAGCCGGTCGCGGTCACCCTCGTGCGCCCCGCCCCCACCCGCGTCGTCCTCCTCGGCGGGCTCTACCTCGCCCGCCAGGTCACGCTGCGCGCGGTCGGCACCGGTACGCACGCGGTGATCGTCACCGGACGGCCGCCGGTGTGGGACGCGGTCCGGCGCGCGGGCGAGGTGCCCGGCGCTGGGTCCCCTGACACCGACGACCCCGCCGACCCCGCCGCTCCCGTCCGCGTGGTGCGCGAGCCCCCGGCCGACCTCGCCGCCGGGGGCGAGCCCCTGCTCGTCGTCTACGACCGGGGCGCGACGGCACGCGGCCCCGCCCCGGCACGGCGTCCGCGGCAGACGACGCTCGTCGTGCTGCCCTCGCTCGTGCCCGCGGTGTCCGACCTGGCCGACGACGCCGACCTCGTCCTCATCCAGCGCCTGCCCCCGCACGAGGCCGAGCTCGCCGGACGGCTGTGGCGACTCACGCCCGCGATGACCGAGACCCTGCGGACCCTCCCCGACCGCGGGATCGTGGTGCTCGGGCGCAACCTCTGGCGTCGGGTCGACCTCGTCACCGGCCCGCGCGAGACCGCGATCCTGGGCCCGGTGCGCCGGGGGGACTAGCCGGCGAGGAGACACGATGGACGACACGTTCACCCCGGTCCTGGCCGTCGCGGACCTGCCCGAGGGCGCGATGACCGCGGTCATGGTCGGCGGTCGGCGGGTGCTGCTGGTCCGCGTCGACGGCGGGGTCCGCGCGTACGACAACCGCTGCCCGCACCGGGCCTGGCCGCTCGAGCGGGGCACGCTCGCCGCCGGCGTCCTCACCTGCGCGAACCACCGCTACACGTTCGACGTGGCCACCGGCCGCGGGATCGAACCCGGCGACTGCCACCTGGTCGCGCTGCCCTGCCGCGTCGAGAGCGGAACCGTCGAGGTGGCGGCCGGGGGCTGACCGGCCCTTGACCTCGACCACCCTCGAGGTCGGACGCTCGAGGGCATGCCCATCGAGCTGAACCACACCATCGTCGAGACCCGGGACCAGGACGCCGGCGCGACCTGGCTCGCCGAGGTCCTCGGCCTGCCCGCACCCACCCGCTTCGGGCCGTTCACGGTCGTCGAGGTCGCCCACGGCACGAGCCTGGACTTCATGGACGTCGACGACCCGCACCCGCAGCACTACGCGTTCCTCGTCCCCGACGACGAGTTCGCGGTCATCGCCGCCCGCCTGCGGGACCGGGGCGTGCCCACCTACGCCGACCCCGGCCACCGGCGGTCGGGATACAACACCAACGACGGCGGCCAGGGCGCCTACTTCGAGTCCCCCGAGGGCCACAACCTCGAGATCCTCACCCGGCCCTACGGCAGCGGGGGCTGATCCGCCGGATCGAGTGCGTGGCGTGACGGACGCTCGACGTCAGCATCGGGGGAGCACGCCGACAGGGGCACGCCGCTGACACTCACACCTCGTCCCGACGCCGCCGCGTCCGCGCGGCGCGGTCCGCGAGGTCCGCGGCGTCCGGGTAGTCGACCCCGGTCAGCCGCAGCCCCCGCGCGGCGACGACGGTGACCTCGCTCGACCGCGCGCGCGCCGCGAGCAGCGCCGCGGGCCACTCGACGGGCCGGCGGCCCTCGCCCACGGCCAGCAGCGCGCCCACGACGGACCGGACCATCGAGTGGCAGAACGCGTCGGCGCTCAGCCGGGCGACGAGGACGTCGGGCTCGCCCGGCTCCGCGTCCCAGCGCAGGTGCTGCAGCTCGCGCACAGTGGTGGCGCCGGCGCGGGGACGGCAGTAGGCCGCGAAGTCGTGCTCGCCGAGCATGGCCGCACCGGCCGCGTTCATCGCGTCGACGTCGAGGGGTCGTGGCCAGCGCAGCGTGTCGCGCGCGCGCAGCGGCTCGGGTCCCCACGGGGCGGTGCTGACGCGGTAGGCGTAGTGGCGGCGCATCGCGGAGAACCGCGCGTCGAATCCCTCCGGGGCAGGCGTCACCGCGCGCACCCGGACGTCGGGCGGCAGCATCCGCGCCAACCGGCCGATGAGCCCGGGATGCGGCTCGATCTCCGCGGGCAGGTCGACGTGGCAGACCTGCGCGTCGGCGTGCACGCCGGCGTCGGTGCGCCCGGCGACGGTCAGCGCCACCGGCACCCGCCAGATCGTGGCGAGGGTGTCCTCGAGGACGCCCTGCACCGTGCGCAGCCCGGGCTGCCGGGCCCACCCCGAGAAGTCGGTGCCGTCGTAGGCCAGGTCCAGGCGGAACCGACGTACAGACACCGCGAGCCCGCCCCCGGGATCGGGAGCGGGCTCGCGGGTGGTGCTGTCGGTCAGGACTTGTCGTCCGTCGCGCCGTCCGTGGTCGCCGACGAGTCGGCGTCCTCGGACGTGTCGAGGCCGGCGCTGGTCGCGGAGTTGTCGGCCATGCCCTCCGGGACCTCGGTGGCCTCCCCGTCAGTGACATCGCCGTCGGTGACATCGCCGTCGGTGGTCGCCGACGAGTCAGCGTCCTCCGTGACGGTGTCGTCCGCGGTGTCCTCCGTGACGGTGTCGGCCGCGTCGGTCGGCTCGGCCGGCTCCGGCGAGGCGTCGCTCTCGGCCGCCGCGATGGTGGCCGCCGTGGCGGCGGCACCGGTCGCGGTGTCACCGACCTCGGCGCCCGGGCCCGACGGGGACGTCGGCGGGGCGGCCACGCGGGTGGCCTGCGAGGCCTCGGCGCTCGCGGTCCGCTCGTTCACCAGCTCGATGACCGCCATCTGCGCGTTGTCGCCCTTGCGCGGCAACGTCTTCACGATGCGCGTGTAGCCACCGGGCCGGTCGGCGAAGAACGGGCCGATCTCGGCGAGCAGGCGGTGCACGACGTCCTTGTCCCGGATCTGCTCCTGGATGAGACGCCGGTTGTGCAGGTCGCCCTTCTTGGCCTTGGTGATCAGCCGCTCCGCGTACGGACGCAGCCGGTCGGCCTTGGCGCGCGTGGTGTGGATGCGCCCGTGGGTGAAGAGCGACGTGGCCAGGTTGGCCAGCATCAGCTTCTGGTGGTCGGGGGAACCCCCGAGCCGCGGGCCCTTGCTGGGCTGGGGCATGTCGAATGCTCCTGTCTCGTGACGCCTTTCCTCCCCGGCCCGCGTACGGACCGGGGAGGGGGCAGCACGTCAGAGTTGGTGGGGTGCTAGAGCTGCTCGGTCTCGGCGTAGTCCTGGCCGTCGTCCTCCGAGGCCCCGTAGCCGCCGAAGCCGCCGTCGGAGCCGTAGGACTCGAAGCCCTCCGAGGGGTAGTCCGCCGCGGCGGCGGACGGGTCGAACCCGGGCGGGCTGTCCTTGAGCGCGAGGCCCAGCCCGGCCAGCTTCATCTTGACCTCGTCGATGGACTTTGCACCGAAGTTGCGGATGTCCAGGAGGTCGGCCTCCGAGCGGCCGACGAGCTCGCCGACCGTGTGGATGCCCTCCCGCTTGAGGCAGTTGTAGGACCGGACCGTGAGGTCGAGGTCCTCGATGGGCATCGCGAACGCGGCGATCGAGTCGGCCTCGGCCGGCGAGGGCCCGATCTCGATGCCCTCGGCGTCGACGTTGAGCTCACGGGCCAGCCCGAAGAGCTCGACGAGGGTGCGCCCGGCGGACGCGATCGCGTCGCGCGGGGTCATCGACGGCTTGGTCTCGACGTCGAGGATCAGCTTGTCGAAGTCGGTGCGCTGCTCGACGCGGGTCGCCTCGACCTTGTAGCTGACCTTGAGCACCGGCGAGTAGATCGAGTCGACCGGGATGCGGCCGATCTCGGCGCCGGACGCCTTGTTCTGCGCGGCCGGGACGTACCCGCGACCACGCTCGACGACGAGCTCGACCTCGAGGCGGCCCTGGTCGTTCAGGGTCGCGATGTGGAGGTCGGGGTTGTGCACGGTCACGCCGGCCGGCGGGACGATGTCGCCCGCCGTCACGGTGCCGGGGCCCTGCTTGCGCAGGTACATCGTGGCCGGCTCGTCCTCCTCGGAGCTCACGACGAGCTCCTTGAGGTTCAGGATGATGTCGGTGACGTCCTCCTTCACCCCCGGGACGGTGGTGAACTCGTGGAGGACACCGTCGACGCGGATGCTGGTCACGGCCGCGCCCGGGATGGACGACAGCAGGGTGCGACGCAGCGAGTTGCCGAGGGTGTAGCCGAAGCCCGGCTCCAGCGGCTCGATGACGAACCGGGAACGGGTGTCGTCGATGGCGTCCTCGGACAGTGCGGGACGCTGAGAGATCAGCACGTGCGAAACCTTTCCGATGCGGCGTCCGCTATTTGACGCCGAACGTGAGACCCGGCCCGGGCACGATCGCCCGGGCCGGGGGTCTTGCGTACTTCCGTGGGCCTACTTCGAGTAGAACTCGACGATCAGCTGCTCCGAGACCGGCGTGTCGATCTGCGTCCGCTCCGGGAGGGAGTGGACGAAGATGCGCAGCGAGTCGGGAACGACCTGGAGCCAGCCCGGGACGGGCCGCTCGCCGAAGTTCTCCTTCGCCACCACGAGGGGCAGCATGTTCCGGGACTTGTCCCGGATGTCGATGATGTCGTACTGCGTCACCCGGTAGCTGGGGACGTCGACCTTCTGGCCGTTGACCAGGAAGTGGCCGTGGCCCACGAGCTGGCGGGCCTGACGACGGGTCTGCGCGATCCCGGCGCGGTAGACCACCGAGTCGAGACGCGACTCGAGGAGCTTGAGGAACTCGTCGCCGGTCTTGCCCTCGCGACGATTCGCCTCCTCGTAGTACTTGCGCATCTGCTTCTCGAGCAGGCCGTAGGTGAAGCGGGCCTTCTGCTTCTCCTGCAGCTGCAGCAGGTACTCGGACTCCTTGATGCGGATCCGGCCGTGCTGACCCGGGGGGTACGGGCGGCGCTCGAAGGACTTGTCGCCGCCGATCAGGTCGACCTTCAGGCGGCGGGACTTGCGGGTGGCTGGTCCTGTGTAGCGAGCCATCGTGTGTCTCCTCTCCGCCCTAGACCCGGCGACGCTTCGGCGGGCGGCAACCGTTGTGCGGCTGCGGGGTGACGTCGGAAATCGTGCCGACCTCGAGGCCGGCCGCCTGCAGCGACCGGATCGCGGTCTCGCGGCCCGAGCCCGGGCCCTTCACGAAGACGTCGACCTTCTTCATCCCGTGCTCCGCGGCCTTGCGGGCGCAGTTCTCGGCGGCCATCTGCGCGGCGAACGGCGTCGACTTGCGCGAGCCCTTGAAGCCCACGTGTCCGGCCGAGGCCCAGCTGATGACGTTGCCGGTCGGGTCGGTGATGGAGACGATCGTGTTGTTGAACGTGCTCTTGATGTGCGCGTGCCCGTGGGAGACGTTCTTCTTCTCCCGACGACGGACCTTCTTGGCCCCGGCCGCGCCCTGGCGAGTCCTGGGTGGCATCTAGCTCTTCTCCTGATCGAGGGGGGCCTGCATCACTTGCGTGCGGCCTTCTTCTTGCCGGCAACCGTCTTCTTGGGGCCCTTGCGCGAGCGGGCGTTGGTCTTGGTCCGCTGCCCGTGCACCGGCAGGTTGCGGCGGTGCCGCAGCCCCTGGTAGCTGCCGATCTCGACCTTGCGCCGGATGTCCGCCTGGACCTCGCGGCGCAGGTCACCCTCGACCCGGAAGTGGTTCTCGATGTACGCACGCAGTGTCGCGGCATCGGAGTCCGACAGGTCCTTCGACCTCAGGTCGGGGTCGATGCCGGTCTCGGTGAGGATCTCCTTGGAACGGCTACGGCCGATCCCGAAGATGTAGGTCAGCGCGATCTCCATCCGCTTCTCGCGGGGGAGATCGACGCCGGCGAGTCGTGCCATGTGGCGACGTGCTCCTCGTGTCGTCCGGGAGGTCTGGCTCCCCGCCCGTCCCGGACCTCACGGGTCCGGGCCCCGGCCTCCCGAGCCGGGGGTGTTCCGCCGGGGCATCGATCTCTCGAGCCGACGTAGGTGCGGGGAGGAATGGGATGCGGCCGCGTGTGGCCGCGAGTGCCCGGTACTGCGTCAGCCCTGGCGCTGCTTGTGGCGCAGGTTGTCGCAGATGACCATGACCCGCCCGTGACGGCGGACCACCTGGCACTTCGCGCAGATGCGCTTGACGCTCGGCTGGACCTTCACGTCCTCTTCCTCGCTGTGTGGATCACTTGTAGCGGTAGACGATCCGGCCGCGCGACAGGTCGTAGGGCGACAGCTCCACCACGACCTTGTCCTCGGGGAGGATCCGGATGTAGTGCTGACGCATCTTGCCGCTGATGTGCGCCAGGACCTTGTGCCCGTTCTCGAGCTCCACCCGGAACATCGCGTTGGGCAGGGGTTCGATGACCCGGCCCTCGACCTCGATGGCGCCGTCCTTCTTCGCCATGTCCTCCGCATTCTTCTCGACGTACGCTGCCGTCCCCGGCTCGGTGCCACCGCGTCGCGACGACACGTCCACAAGGGACGGGGAGCGCGCTCGACACCGGGACCGACACACGAGCGCGCGTGGACCGGCACGACACGCGCACCAGCTGTCGAGTGTACGCGTGGCGTGTCGAGAGCCTCGCCACCGGGGCCCTCGACCAGCAGGTGCGGACCACGTCAGCGACGGATCGGCATCCCGGCGCACGGACCGGGGAACGGGAGTCCCGCCCGGGCGGCGACGGCCCCGATCGCCAGGGCGACCCCCCACGGTCCGGCGACCCAGATCCACCACGGTGCCACGGCCCCGCCCGTGCCCACCGAGACGGCGGCCCAGATCACGAGGTTGATCACCGAGACCACCGCCCAGACCGCCACCGCGGCGCGCATCGGCGAGGGCGCCGGCCGCGCCCCTGATCGGACCGCGCCTCCCGAGCGCGCCGGCGCCTCGGCCGGCAGGTCCGCGGTCAGCGGCAGGAGGTCGGACCCCACCACCGCTCCGTGCGCCGCGCGCACCCGCTCGTCGTACTCCGCGAGCGTCAGCCGCCCCTCGGCGTGCGCCTGCCCCAGCCGCGCCGCCACCCGCTCGCGGTCCGCGTCCGCCACCCGCAGTTCCCCGGCCACCACGACCACCCCGTCTCCTCGACCCTGCGGCCGAGGATAACAGCGAGCGGATAGTTCCGCTATCCGCTGTGGCTCACGCAGGCGCGGTCAGGATGCGGGGTCCGTCGTCGGTGACGGCCACCGAGTGCTCCCAGTGCACGGCCCGGCTGCCGTCCGAGGTGACGACGGTCCAACCGTCGGCGAGCTCGTCGGTCTCGTCGGTGCCGCCGGTGAGCATCGGCTCGATGGCCAGCACCATCCCGCTGCGCAGGCGCATGCCCGTGCCGGCCCGTCCGAGGTTCGGCACGAACGGGTCCATGTGCATGGAGGTCCCGATGCCGTGCCCGCCGTAGTCGGCGACGATCCCGTACTCGCACCCGTCCGCGGCCGCGCGACGGCGGGCCTCGTCCTCGACGGCGTGCGAGACGTCGCCGAGCCGGCCGCCCGGCACGAGGCGCTCGATGCCGGCGTACATGGCCGCCCGGCAGGCCGCCGACAGCGACTCGTCCGCGGGGCGCGGGGTGCCCACGGCGACCGTCACCGCGGCGTCCCCGTGCCAGCCCTCGAGGATCGCGCCGCAGTCGATCGAGATCAGGTCACCGTCGGCGAGCACCGTCGTGGGCGACGGGATGCCGTGCACGACCTGCTCGTTGACCGAGGCGCAGATCGAGGCCGGGAAGCCCTGGTACCCGAGGAACGACGGCTCCGCGCCGGCCTCCCGGATCGTGGCGTGCGCGATCGCGTCGAGGTCGGCCGTGCTGGCCCCGGGCCGGACCGCCTCGGTGACGGCGGCGAGGGCGGCCGCGACCACGAGGCCGGCCGCGCGCATCGCCTCGATCTGGCCCGGCGTCTTCATCTCCACGAAGCGTCCCCGCACGCGGTCGGCGATCCCGCCGACCCCCGAGGAGACGACCTCCGTGATCGGCCGACGCGTGTTGCCCAAGTCAGTCGTCGGGCTCGTCGGCGAGCGCGTCCATGGCCCGGTCGGTGATCTCCTCGACCGACCCGAGGGCGTCGACCCGCACGGCGATGTCGCTGTAGTGCGCGATGAGGGGCTCGGTCTCGGAGCGGTAGACCTCCTGGCGGTGCCGGATGGTCTCCTCGGTGTCGTCCGAGCGGCCGCGGGCGGTGAGGCGCTTGACCAGCTCCTCATCCTCGACCTCGAACACGAGCACCGCGTCCAGGCGCTGTCCGAGGTCGCTCAGCACGGTCTCGAGCTCCTGCGCCTGGGCCGTGTTGCGCGGGAACCCGTCGAGCAGGAAGCCCTCGGCCGCGTCGGGCTGGGCGAGACGGTCCTTGACCATCTTGACCGTGACCTCGTCCGGCACCAGGTCGCCCGCGTCGACGTAGCGCTGGGCCTCCTTGCCGAGCTCGGTCTCGTTCTTCATGTTCTCGCGGAAGATGTCACCGGTGGAGATGTGCGGCGCGTCGAGACGCTCGGCCAGCCGCGCAGCCTGCGTTCCCTTGCCCGCTCCCGGCGGCCCCACCAGAACGATCCTCACGACAACGCTCCTTCGCCCGACATCCGTGTGGTCCGTGTACCGCGCCGACCGGCTACCCGATCAGCGCAGGAAGCCCTCGTAGTTGCGCTGCATCAGCTGGCTCTCGATCTGCTTCACCGTGTCCAGCCCGACGCCCACCATGATCAGAACAGCCGTGCCCCCGAAGGGGAAGTTCTGGTTCTGTCCCTCACCGGTCAGGCCCAGGAAGAAGTTCGGCAGGACGGCGATGATGCCCAGGTAGAGCGCGCCCGGCAAGGTGATCCGGGACAGCACGTAGCTGAGGTACTCGGCCGTGGGACGGCCGGGCCTGATGCCGGGGATGAAGCCCCCGAACTTCTTCATCTCGTCGGCGCGTTCCTCGGTGTTGAACGTGATCGCGACGTAGAAGTACGTGAAGAAGATGATCAGAGCGAAGTACAGCAGGATGTGCAGCCAGTTGGACTGGTTGGCCAGGTACGTCTGGACGAAGCGCGAGAAGCCGGAGTCCTGGTTGCCCGTGATCCGTGAGAGCAGGTCGGGCAGGTAGAGCAGGGACGACCCGAAGATCACGGGGATGACGCCGGCCTGGTTGACCTTCAGCGGCAGGTAGGTCGAGGTGCCGCCGTACATGCGGCGTCCGACCATCCGCTTGGCGTACTGCACGGGGATGCGCCGCTGGCCCTGCTCGACGAACACGACGCTCGCGATGATGACCAGTCCGAACGCGCACACGACGGCGAAGGCGATGCCGCCGGAGGTCGCGAGGATGTTGCCGCCCTCGGCGGGGATGCGGGCCGCGATCGAGCAGAAGATCAGCAGCGACATGCCGTTGCCGACGCCGCGCTCGGTGACCAGCTCGCCGAACCACATGATGACCGCGGTGCCGGCCGTCATGACGATGACGATGACCGCGAGGTCGAAGACGTCGGCGCCCGGCAGGATCGGGAACTGGCTCGGGTCGCAGTCCTGGAAGAGCTGACCGCGGTCGGCCAGGGCGACGATGCCCGTCGACTGCAGGACGGCCAGCGCGATCGTCAGGTAGCGCGTGTACTGCGTGAGCTTGCCCTGACCGCTCTGCCCCTCCTTCTTCAACTGCTCGAAGCGGGGGATCACGACGGTCAGCAGCTGCACGATGATGCTGGCCGTGATGTAGGGCATGATGCCCAGGGCGAAGATCGACAGCTGCAGGAGCGCGCCGCCGGAGAACAGGTTGATCAGCGAGTACACGCTCGCCGCGTCGCTGCCCTGGACCTGCCGCAGACATTCCTGCACGTTCGAGTACGAGACGCCGGGTGCCGGGAGCGTGGCTCCCAGTCGGTAGACCGCGACGATCCCGAGCGTGAACAGGATCTTCTTGCGCAGGTCCGGTGTGGTCAGAGCTGACCGCACGGCGCCGAGCACTCGGACCTCCAGATGTCGTTCGGCCGCACCGCGGAACTCCACACCCGCGCGGGCCGGGGGTCACCACACGCACCGCGTCATGGGCGGTGCGCAGGGCCGCGCCGGGTCGGAAGGCGACCCGGCGCGAGACTACACCGCGACGCAGGACCGGCCCCGGCCCGCTCCTGCACAGGAGCGGACCGGGGCCGGTGCGTGCGTCACGACGGGTACTGCTACTCGGCGACGGTGGCGCTGCCGCCGGCAGCGGTCAGCTTCTCGCTCGCCGAGCCCGAGAACGAGTGCGCGGTGACGCGCAGCGCCACCGACCCGACCTCGCCGGTGCCGAGCACCTTGATCGGACGGCCGGCGCGCACGGCGCCCGCCTCGACGAGCTCGGCCGGGCCGACCTCGCCGCCGTCCGGGAAGAGCCGGGCGAGGTCGCCGACGTTGACGACCTGCGCGACGACCTTGTTGCGGTTGCGGAAGCCCTTGAGCTTCGGCAGACGCATCTGCAGCGGCATCTGGCCGCCCTCGAAGCCCGCGGGGACGTTCTTCCGCGCGCCGGTGCCCTTGGTACCGCGACCGGCGGTCTTGCCCTTCGAGGCCTCACCGCGGCCCACACGGGTCTTCGCGGTCTTGGCACCCGGGGCCGGGCGCAGGTGGTGCAGCTTGATCGGGGACGACTCAGCCATCGCTCCCCACCTCCTCGACCGTCACCAGGTGACGAACGGTGTTGATCAGGCCGCGGTTCTGGGGCGTGTCCGGGCGCACGACGGTGGCACCGATGCGCCGGAGCCCCAGGGTCCGCAGCGTCTCGCGCTGGTTGCGCTTGCCCCCGATCTGCGACCGGGTCTGGGTGACCTTGAGGTCGGCCATCACGACGCTCCCTGCGCGGCGCGGGCACGCAGCATGCGCGCCGGCGCCACGTCCTCGATCGGCAGGCCACGACGGGCGGCGACGGCCTCGGGGACCTGCAGTCCCTTCAGCGCCGCCACGGTGGCGTGCACGATGTTGATCGCGTTCTGGCTGCCGAGCGACTTCGACAGGATGTCGGCGATGCCCGCGCACTCCAGCACGGCGCGCACCGGGCCACCGGCGATGACGCCGGTACCGGGGCTCGCCGGCCGCAGGAGGACGACGCCCGCGGCGTCCTCGCCCTGGATCGGGTGCGTGATGGTGCCGCCGACGCGCGGGACGCGGAAGAAGTTCTTCTTCGCCTCCTCGACGCCCTTCGCGATCGCGGCGGGCACCTCCTTGGCCTTGCCGTAGCCGACGCCGACCATGCCGTCGCCGTCACCGACGACGACCAGGGCGGTGAAGCTGAAGCGCCGACCACCCTTGACGACCTTGGCCACGCGGTTGATGGCGACTACGCGCTCGAGGTGCGGCGTGCGGTCCTGCTGGCGGTCGCGGCCGCCCTGCTGGCGGTCGCGACCGGCGCTGCCGCCCTGACGCTCGCCGCCCTGTGCGCCCGAGCCCGCGGGCCCGTCGCGCCGTGTGCGTCCCGGCATCAGGCGTTCCTTCCAATCGTGTTCGTCCTGGGAGTCCGCATCAGAACTGCAGACCCCCCTCGCGGGCCGCATCCGCGAGCTGCGCGATGCGACCGTGGTAGCGGCGACCGCCGCGGTCGAAGACGACCGCGTCGATGCCCTGGGCCTGGGCCCGCGAGGCGACGAGCTCCCCGACCTTCGCGGCCTGGGCCTTCTTGTCGCCCTCCAGCCCGCGCACGTCCGCCTCCAGCGTGGAGGCGTGGGCGAGGGTGTGGCCGGCGATGTCGTCGACCACCTGCGCCGTGATGTGCCGGGTCGAGCGGGTGACGACCAGACGGGGACGCGTCGGCGTGCCGGCGATCTTCTTGCGCAGCCGGACGTGGCGACGGGTGCGACCCGTGCGGCGCGTCTCCGAGACGTTCTTGCCCAGGTGGCCCGAGGCCTTATTCTTGGGCGCTGTCGTGGTCGTGCTCTCGGTGTTGGTAGCCATCACTTGCCCGTCTTCCCGACCTTGCGGCGGATCTGCTCGCCGGCGTACCGGACGCCCTTGCCCTTGTACGGGTCGGGACGGCGCAGCCAGCGGATGTTGGCGGCCACCTGGCCGACCAGCTGCTTGTCGATGCCCTGCACGGAGAACCGCGTGGGGCTCTCGACCGTGAACGTGATGCCCTCGGGCGGGTCGATCCGCACCGGGTGGCTGAAGCCGAGCGCGAACACCAGGGTCGAGCCCTGGAGCTGCACGCGGTAGCCGACGCCGTGGATCTCGAGCTTGCGCTCGTAGCCCTGGCTCACGCCCTGCACGAGGTTGTTGAGCAGCGAGCGCGACAGGCCGTGCAGCGCACGGTTGTCCCGCTCGTCGTCGGGGCGGGCCACCGAGATGACACCGTCGTCGACCGAGACCCGGATGGGCTCGTCGACGGTGTGGCTCAGCGTGCCCTTCGGTCCCTTGACGGTGACCTGCTGGCCCTCCACCGCGACGTCCACGCCGGACGGCACGGTGATCGGGGCCTTGCCGATACGTGACATGGTTGGTCCCTCTCCTTCCGAGCCGTTACCAGACGAAGGCGAGGACTTCCCCGCCCATCCGTCGCTGGTAGGCCTGCCGGTCGGTCAGCAGACCGGAGGACGTCGAGATGATGGCGACGCCGAGACCGCCGAGCACCCGGGGGAGCTCGTTGGACTTGGCGTAGATGCGCAGACCCGGCTTCGAGATGCGCTTGATGCCGGCGATGCTGCGCTCGCGGTTCGGGCCGTACTTGAGGTCGACCACGAGGGACTTGCCCACGGTCGCGTCCTCGGTGCGGTACCCGGCGATGTAGCCCTGGTCCAGGAGGACCTGCGCGACGTGGGTCTTGAGCTTGCTGTGCGGCATGGTCGCGCTCTCGTGGAACGCCGAGTTGGCGTTCCGGATGCGCGTCAGCATGTCCGCGATCGGGTCGGTCATCGTCATGACCAGGTCACCTTCCTCGCCGTGGTTCCCCGGGTCGGGCGCACGGAGGCCGTGCGCGCGGTCCCGATGACGGGCCTGCGGCGTGTGGAGCTCTTCTGAGCGGTGGTTCGGGGATGCGCCGTGGGCGAGGCGACGCCGACGAGCATGTGCTCGCGGTGCGCCACGCGCTGGATCAGGCGCAGGAGCGCGGGGTCGATCGCGCCCTCGCTCGGGGCCTCGGGGACCTCGGCGGTGTTCGCGGAGGTGTTCGCCGGGCTCACCAGGACGCCTTGCTGACGCCCGGGAGCTCGCCCCGGTGCGCCATCTCGCGCAGGCACACGCGGCAGAGCCCGAACTTCCGCAGCACGGCACGGGCGCGCCCGCAGCGGTTGCACCGGGTGTAGCCGCGGACCTTGAACTTCGGGGTCTTCGCGGCCTTGTTGACCAGAGCCTTCTTCGCCATTCTCAGTTCTCCCTGAACGGGAAGCCGAGCTGACGGAGCAGCGCCCGGCCCTCCTCGTCGGTGGTCGCGGAGGTGACCACGGTGATGTCCATCCCCCGCGGCCGGTCGATCGAGTCCTGGTCGATCTCGTGGAACATCGTCTGGTCCGACAGACCGAACGTGTAGTTGCCGGAGCCGTCGAACTGCTTCGGCGAGAGACCGCGGAAGTCACGGATGCGCGGCAGCCCGATGGTCAGCAGCCGGTCCAGGAACTCCCACATCCGCGCGCCGCGCAGCGTCGCGCGGGCGCCGATCGGCATGCCCTCGCGCAGCTTGAACTGCGCGATCGACTTGCGGGCCTTGCGGATCTCCGGCTTCTGGCCGGCGATGAGGGTGAGGTCGCGGACCGCGCCCTCCATCAGCTTGGAGTCCCGTGCGGCCTCGCCGACGCCCATGTTCACGACGACCTTGACGACGCCCGGGATCAGCATCGGGTTCGCGTACCCGAACTGCTCCGAGAGCGCGTTCTTGATCTCGTCGTGGTAGCGCTGCTGCAGCCGCGGACGGGTCGTCTCGGGAGCTTCGGTGGTGGTCACGAGAGGTCCTTCCCGCTACGGCGCGCGATGCGCACGCGCTTCTGCTCGCCCTCGCCACCCTCGCGGCTGCCGACGCGGGTCGGCGTGCCGTCGGGGTCGACGACCATCACGTTGGAGACGTGGATCGGCGCCTCCTGGGTGACGATCCCGCCGCTCTGGGCGCCGCGCTGGTTGGCGGACTGGGCCGTGTGCTTCTTGACGCGGCCGACACCCTCGACGAGGACCTTGTCGCGGTCGGGGAAGGCCTTGATGACCTTGCCCTTGGCGCCCTTGTCCTTGCCGGCGATGACGACGACCGTGTCGCCCTTCTTGACCTTCATCTGCTACAGCACCTCCGGCGCGAGCGAGATGATCCGCATGAACCTCTTGTCGCGCAGCTCGCGGCCCACGGGGCCGAAGATGCGGGTCCCGCGGGGCTCACGGTCGTTCTTGATGAGCACGGCTGCGTTCTCGTCGAACTTGATGTACGAGCCGTCCGGGCGGCGCTTCTCCTTGCGGGTGCGCACGATGACGGCCTTGACGACCTCGCCGCGCTTGACACCGGCGGCCGGGATGGCTTCCTTCACGGTCGCCACGATGACGTCGCCGATGCCCGCGTAGCGGCGGGACGAGCCCCCGAGAACGCGGATGCACAGAATCTCCCGTGCACCCGTGTTGTCGGCGACACGCAGCCGCGACTCCTGCTGGATCACTTCTTCTCCTGACCTGCCCGCACGAGCGGACGGTTTCCAAGGATCACTTGGCCTTTTCGAGAATCTCGACGAGACGCCAGCGCTTGGTGGCCGACAGCGGCCGGGTCTCCATGAGGAGCACGCGGTCGCCGGGGCCGGCGGTGTTGTTCTCGTCGTGCGCCTTGACCTTCTTCGTGCGCCGGATGACCTTCGAGTAGCGCGGGTGCTTCACCCGGTCCTCGAGGCTGACGACGATGGTCTTGGCCATCTTGTCCGAGACGACGAGACCCTCACGCACCTTGCGCAGGCCACGGTCGTCGTTGCGGGCCTCGGCCGGGGTCTGCTGGGCCTTGTCGGCCTGCTTGACCTCGGCGCGGACCTGCTCCTGCTCGTCACGCTCGGGGGCGGTGGCGCCCGAGCTTGCCGGAGTGGTGGTCTCAGCGGTGCTCTCGCTCATGCCGCTCCCTCCTCGTCGGGGGCGACCGACAGGCCGAGCTCGCGCTCGCGCATCACCGTGTAGATGCGCGCGATGTCGTGGCGCACGGTCCGCAGTCGACGGTTGTTGTCCAGCTGCCCGGTCGCCATCTGGAAGCGCAGGTTGAACAGCTCGGCCTTCGCCTCACGGGCGCGGGCGACGAGCTCCTCGGCGTTGAGCTCCCGGAGCTCGCTGGCGGGGGTTCCGGCGGCCATCAGAAACTCTCCTCACGGCTCACGATGCGGCAGCGCATCGGCAGCTTGTGCTGCGCGCGACGCAGCGCCTCGCGGGCCGTGGCCTCGTTCGGGTAGCTCATCTCGAACATGACCCGGCCCGGCTTCACGTTCGCCACCCACTTCTCGGGCGAGCCCTTACCGGAACCCATACGGGTCTCGGCCGGCTTCTTGGTCAGCGGCCGGTCCGGGAAGATGTTGATCCACACCTTGCCGCCACGACGGATGTGCCGCGTGATGGCGATACGGGCGGACTCGATCTGCCGGTTGGTGACGTAGGCGTGCTCCAGGGCCTGGATGCCGTAGTCGCCGAAGGACATCTGGGTGCCGCCCTTGGCGGCGCCCGTCCGGTCCGGCCGGTGCTGCTTGCGGTACTTGACCTTGCGGGGGATCAGCATGACTCAGGACTCCGTCTGCGTGGTCGCCTCGGGAGCGGCGCCGGCGGGGGCCCCGCCCGTGGTCGCACCCGCGCCTGCCTGCTCGGCAGCCGCGGCGCGCCCGGCCTCGGTGCTCGTCCCGGTCGTGCCCGACGAGCCGGAACGACGCCCGCGGGGACGGTCGTTCGAGCCGCCGCCACGGCCACGGCCGCCACGCGGGTCACGCGTCGCGGCGTCGAGCGCGGCCTGGCGCTCGGACTCGCGCTTGCCGCCGACCACGTCGCCCTTGTAGATCCAGACCTTCACGCCGATGCGGCCGAAGTTGGTCCGGGCCTCGAACAGGCCGTAGTCGATCTCCGCGCGCAGCGTGTGCAGCGGCACGCGCCCCTCGCGGTAGAACTCGGAGCGCGACATCTCGGCGCCACCGAGCCGGCCGGAGCACTGCACCCGGATGCCCTTCACGCCGGGGCTGCGCATGGCCGACTGCATGGCCTTGCGCATCGCGCGACGGAACGACACACGGTTGGACAGCTGCTCGGCGACGCCCTGCGCGACGAGCTGCGCGTCGGCCTCGGCGCCCTTGACCTCGAGGATGTTCAGCTGGACCTGCTTGCCGGTCAGCTTCTCGAGGTTGCCGCGCAGGCGGTCCGCCTCGGCGCCGCGGCGCCCGATGACGATGCCCGGACGCGCGGTGTGGATGTCGACGCGGACGCGGTCACGCGTGCGCTCGATCTCGACCTTGGAGATGCCGGCCCGCTCCATGCCCTTGGAGAGCATGCGGCGGATCTTGACGTCCTCGGCCACGTAGTCGGCGTACTGCTTGTCGGCGTACCAGCGCGACTTCCAGTCGGTGGTGATACCGAGGCGGAAGCCGTGCGGGTTGATCTTCTGGCCCATCAGCGGCCACTCCTCTTCGAACGCGCTCGGCCGCCCTTCGCCGCGGCCACCTCGGTGACCTCGACGTAGATGTGGCTGGTCCGCTTCCGGATGCGGTATGCCCGGCCCTGCGCGCGGGGCTGGAACCGCTTCATGGTCGGACCCTCGTCCACGGTGATCGTGGAGATCACCAGGTTCGCGCGGTCCAGATCGACGTTGTTCTCGGCGTTGGCCACCGCGCTCGCGACGACCTTGGCCACCGGCTGGGCGGCCTTGAGCTCGGCGAACTGCAGCACCGAGGCGGCCTCGCCCACGGGCATGCCGCGCACCAGGTCCACCACGCGACGGACCTTCATCGGCGACATGCGCACGTAGCGCGCCCGCGCCACGGCCCCGCGCGGGGCCGTGTCGGTGTCGGCTGGTGCAGACATCTCTGACGTTCCTTCCTGATTCCGGGCCATGGGGGTCCCGCGCTCCGCGTCGACTAGCGACGGCGGGAGCGGCGGTCCTCCTTGACGTGCCCGCGGAACGTGCGGGTCGGGGCGAACTCGCCGAGCTTGTGCCCGACCATGGACTCCGAGACGAACACGGGGACGTGCTTGCGTCCGTCGTGCACGGCCAGCGTGTGGCCGATCATGTCCGGGATGATCGTCGAACGGCGCGACCAGGTCCGGATGACCGTCTTGCGGTTGGCCTCGTTGAGCGCGTCCACCTTCTTGAGCAGGTGGTCGTCGACGAACGGGCCCTTCTTGAGACTGCGTGGCATCGCTTCGCTCCCTCCTGCTCTCGTCAGCGCTTCTTCTTGCCCTTGCCGGTGCGGCGGCGACGCACGATCATGCGGTCGCTCTCCTTCCGGCCTCGGGTACGGCCCTCGGGCGTGCCGGCGGGGTTGACCGGGTGGCGACCACCGGAGGTCTTGCCCTCACCACCGCCGTGCGGGTGGTCGACCGGGTTCATGGCCACACCGCGCACCGACGGGCGCTTGCCGCGCCAGCGGTTGCGGCCCGCCTTGCCCCAGTTGATGTTCGAGTGCTCGGCGTTGCCGACCTCGCCGATGCTGGCGCGGCACCGCACGTCCACGTTGCGGATCTCGCCCGAGGGCATCCGCAGCTGGGCGTGGGGGCCGTCCTTGGCCACCAGCTGCACCTTCGAGCCGGCCGAGCGCGCGATCTTGGCGCCGCCACCGGGGCGGAGCTCGATCGCGTGGATCGTCGTGCCGGTCGGGATGTTGCGCAGCGGCAGGTTGTTGCCCGGCTTGATGTCGGCCTTGGGGCCGGCCTCCACCGTGTCGCCCTGGTGCAGCCGCTCCGGGGCGATGATGTAGCGCTTCTCGCCGTCCGCGTAGTGCAGCAGCGCGATGCGCGAGGTGCGGTTCGGGTCGTACTCGATGTGAGCGACCTTGGCCGGCACGCCGTCCTTGTCGTGGCGACGGAAGTCGATGAGCCGGTAGGCCCGCTTGTGGCCACCGCCCTGGTGCCGGGTGGTGATGCGCCCGGTGACGTTGCGGCCGCCCTTGTTGTGCAGTGGGCGGATCAGCGACTTCTCGGGGTGGTCGCGCGTGATCTCGGCGAAGTCCGAGACGCTCGCGCCGCGCCGCCCCGCGGTCGTCGGCTTGTACCTGCGGATTCCCATGGTCAGCTCCCTGCCCCGGGCGCGCCGAACACGTCGATCGTCCGGCTGTCGGGCGTCACCGTCACGACCGCGCGCTTGGTGTCCTTGCGCTTGCCGAAGCCGCGGCGGGAGCGCTTGCGCTTCCCCTCACGGTTCAGCGTGTTCACGCTGGCCACCTGCACGTCGAAGATCTGCTGAACGGCGACCTTGATCTGCGTCTTGTTCGCGTCCGGGCGCACCAGGAACGTGTACTGGCGCTCCTCGAGCAGGCCGTAGCTCTTCTCGGAGATGACCGGCGCGATGATCACGTCTCGCGGGTCGGCGATCACTTGTCGGCCTCCTTGTCGGCGGGCGGGTCGGTGACCGTGCGCGAGGCGATGAAGGCCTCGAGCGCCGCGGACGTGAAGACCACGTCGTCGGCGCGCAGGACGTCGTAGGTGTTGAGCTGATCCGGCGTGATCATGTGGACCGCCGGGAGGTTGGCCACGCTGCGGCGGCCGGCCTCGTCCTCGCGGGCGACGACGGCGAGCACGTTGCGGAGCTCCGCGCCCGACGTCACCACGCCCGAGAGCGCCGTGCGGGCGCCCTTGGTGGACGGGGCGGTGCCCTCGATCAGCGCCGAGAAGACGTGGATGCGCTCGTGACGGGCGCGGTCCGACAGCGCGCCGCGCAGGGCGGCCGCCTTCATCTTCTTGGGGGTCCGCTGGTCGTAGTCACGCGGCGTCGGTCCGTGGACCACGCCGCCGCCGGTGAACTGCGGTGCGCGCACCGAGCCCTGACGGGCGCGGCCGGTGCCCTTCTGGCGGTACGGCTTCTTGCCGCCGCCGCGGACCTCGCCGCGCGTCTTGGTGTCGTGCGTGCCCTGGCGGGCCGCCGCGAGCTGCGCGGTGACGACCTGGTGCATCAGCGCGGTGCTGGCCGGGGCGTCGAACAGCACGCCCGGGAGCTCCACGGAGCCGTCGGTGCCGCCGCCCGGGGTGTTCACCGGCACGGAGCGCGTCTCGCCGGAGGCCGTGGCGTGCTGGTCCCGCCGGGCGAGACGACGCGCCTCGCCGGCGGTGTAGCCGCGGCGACGGGTCGAGTGACCGTGCGTCGACCGGAGCGTGGCGGTGGCCGCAGCCGTCGCCGAGCCGGTGCCGGCGGTGGTCTGCTCAGCGCTGTCGGGGCCCTCGGTGTCGGTGACGCCGGGGGTCTGTCCGTCCGGGGTGCTCACTGCTCACCGCCCTTCGCGGGGTCGACCTTGGCGGCCGACGTGACGAGGACCAGGCCGCCGCGCGGGCCGGGGACGGCGCCGCGGATCAGCAGCAGGCCCGCGTCGGCGTCCACGCCGTGCACGGTCAGGTTCTGCGTGGTGGTCTTCTCGTTGCCCATCCGGCCGGCCATGCGCGTGCCCTTGAAGACACGCGCCGGGGTGGCGCAGCCGCCGATGGAGCCGGGCGAGCGGTGCTTGCGCTGCGTGCCGTGGCTGGCCCCGAGGCCGCCGAAGCCGTGGCGCTTCATGACACCCGCCGTGCCCTTGCCCTTGCTGGTGCCCGAGACGTCGACGACGGCACCGGCGGCGAACGTCTCCGCGGTGACCTCCTGGCCGACCTCGTACTCGCTCGCGTCGCTGGTGCGCAGCTCCGCGAGGTGGCGCCGCGGGGTCACGCCGGCCTTGGAGAAGTGGCCGGTCTCCGGCTTGTTCACCTTGCGCGGGTCGATGGCGCCGAAGGCGATCTGCACGGCGTTGTAGCCGTCCACCGAGGGGGTGCGCACCTGCGTCACGACGCAGGGGCCGGCCTTCACCACGGTGACCGGGACGATGCGGTTCGCGTCGTCGAACACCTGGGTCATACCGACCTTGGTGCCGAGGACGCCGCTCATCTTCCGCTCGGGGCGCGCCGGCGCTGCATTGACTGCATTCGCTGTCGTCACTGCCGACCTCACTGGATGTTCACGTCGACGCTCGCCGGCAGGTCGATGCGCATGAGCGCGTCCACCGTCTTCGGCGTGGGGTCCACGATGTCGATCAGTCGCTTGTGGGTGCGCATCTCGAAGTGCTCGCGCGAGTCCTTGTACTTGTGCGGCGAGCGGATGACGCAGTAGATGTTCTTCTCGGTGGGCAGCGGCACGGGCCCGACCACGGAGGCGCCGGTGCGCGTCACGGTCTCGACGATCTTGCGAGCCGACGCGTCGATCGCTTCGTGGTCGTAGGCCTTGAGCCGGATGCGGATCTTCTGTCCCGCCATGGTGGCTTTGCCGTTCCTCTTCTCGTCCCGCCAGGGTGTGACCCCTGGTGGCTGGCCAGGTTCTCGAGACGCCCCGGTGCTCATGCCTCCGGCCCGGACACCCCCCGAGCGAGACCGTCTCCGGTCCACGCGGTCGGGTGTGTCGGGTCGGTCGACAGGCTCCGCCGTGTGCACTCCGCACACCGCGGCCCCGTGGACCCCGCGCTGTTCAACGTGTGTCCGTCCCGCTCCTCGACACGAGGGACGGCACGGTGGACCGCCGGCACGATGGCCGGGCGATCCGGGCCCACGATGTGGCTCTCGGACCCCCGCTCACAGCGGGGCGGTCGGCTCGATACCGACTGAGCCGACCGCCCCGTGCGAGCTAGGTGTCCAGTGTCGCACGGCCGTTCGGGCCGAGCCCCACCGGGGTCGGAGAAGGGGTCGAGCCCCTTCTCCTGTCCTACTTGCTGATCTTCGTGACCTGACCGGCGCCGACCGTCCGGCCACCCTCACGGATGGCGAACTGGAGGCCCTCCTCCATGGCGATCGGCTGGATCAGCTGGACGGACATCTCGGTGTTGTCACCGGGCATGACCATCTCCGTGCCCTCCGGCAGCGTCACCACACCGGTGACGTCGGTGGTCCGGAAGTAGAACTGGGGGCGGTAGTTGTTGAAGAACGGCGTGTGCCGCCCGCCCTCGTCCTTGCCCAGGATGTAGACCTGGCCCTCGAACTCGGTGTGCGGCGTGATCGAACCGGGCTTGCCGATGACCATGCCGCGCTCGACGTCCTCGCGCTTGATGCCGCGCAGGAGCAGACCGACGTTGTCGCCGGCGCGCCCCTCGTCGAGGAGCTTGCGGAACATCTCGATGCCCGTGGTGGTGGTCTTCGTCGACTTCGCACGGATGCCGATGATCTCCACCTCCTCGTTCACCTTGACGATGCCGCGCTCGACGCGGCCGGTGACGACGGTGCCGCGACCCGTGATCGTGAAGACGTCCTCGACGGGCATGAGGAACGGCTTGTCGGTGTCACGCTCCGGCGACGGGATGGCGTCGTCGACGGCGTCCATGAGCGACATGATCGCGTCGCCCCACTCGGCGTCGCCCTCGAGCGCCTTGAGCGCCGAGACGCGGACCACGGGCAGGTCGTCGCCGGGGAAGTCCTGCGACGAGAGGAGCTCGCGGACCTCCATCTCGACGAGCTCCATGATCTCCTCGTCGTCGACCATGTCCGCCTTGTTCAGCGCCACCACGATGTAGGGGACGCCGACCTGGCGCGCGAGCAGCACGTGCTCGCGGGTCTGCGGCATGGGGCCGTCGGTGGCGGCCACCACGAGGATGGCGCCGTCCATCTGGGCGGCACCGGTGATCATGTTCTTGACGTAGTCGGCGTGCCCGGGGCAGTCGACGTGCGCGTAGTGGCGCTTCTCGGTCTGGTACTCGACGTGCGCGATCGAGATCGTGATGCCGCGCTGCCGCTCCTCGGGCGCCTTGTCGATCATGTCGAAGGCCGACGCCTGGTTGAGCTGCGGGAACTTGTCGTGCAGCACCTTGGTGATCGCCGCGGTGAGCGTCGTCTTCCCGTGGTCGATGTGACCGATCGTGCCGATGTTGACGTGCGGCTTGGTCCGCTCGAACTTGGCTTTCGCCACTGCTCTCGTCCTCCTGGACTGTGTTCTCCTGGCTCGTCCCTCGTTACGGGACGGGCCGGGTGGTGCTCGTCGGTGGGTCCTGCCGTGTCTCGGAGGACCGAGAGGGCCGACACGAGGCTAGCGAAAGCCCTGTGACGTCCCGCGACGTGGTCCGTGACCCGGGCTCTCACCCGGGTCACGGACCCGCGTCACTCGCCGGTCGCCTTCGCGATGATCTCCTTGGCCACGTTGGCCGGGACCTCCGCGTAGGAGTCGAACTGCATGGAGTAGTTCGCCCGGCCCTGGGTCCGCGACCGCAGGTCGCCGACGTAGCCGAACATCTCCGACAGCGGGACGATCGCGCGTACGACGCGGCCGCCGGCCCGCTCCTCCATGGCCTGGATGTGGCCACGGCGGGAGTTGAGGTCGCCGATGACGTCACCCATGTAGTCCTCGGGGGTGTTCACCTCGACGGCCATCACCGGCTCGAGCAGCGCGGGGTCGGCCTTGCGGGCCGCCTCCTTGAGCGCCATCGATCCGGCGACCTTGAACGCCATCTCCGACGAGTCGACCTCGTGGTACTGACCGTCGAGCAGCGTCAGCTTGAGCCCGACCATCGGGTAGCCGGCCACGATGCCGTACTGCATCGCGTCCTGGGCGCCCTCGTCCACCGACGGGATGTACTCCCGCGGGACGCGACCACCGGTCACCTTGTTGTCGAACTCGTAGAGCGGACCGTCGGCCGTCTTCTCGAGCGGCTCGAGCTTGATGATGACGCGGGCGAACTGCCCCGAACCACCGGTCTGCTTCTTGTGCGTGTACTCGTACTTGTCGACCGTCTTGCGGATGGTCTCGCGGTAGGCCACCTGCGGCTTGCCGATGTTGGCCTCGACCTTGTAGTCGGACTTCATCCGGTTCACCAGGACCTCGAGGTGGAGCTCGCCCATCCCCGAGATGATCGTCTGGCCGGTCTCCTCGTCGAGGTTGACCCGGAAGGTCGGGTCCTCGTCGGCGAGACGCTGGATGGCCGTCGACAGCTTCTCCTGGTCGGCCTTGGACTTCGGCTCGACCGCGACGGAGATGACCGGCTCCGGGAAGGTCATCGACTCGAGGATCACCGGGTTCTGCGGGTCGCAGAGGGTGTCGCCCGTGGTCGTGTCCTTCAGGCCCACCACCGCGTAGATGTGGCCCGCGGTGGCGTTGTCGACCGGGTTCTCCTTGTTGGAGTGCATCTGCAGGAACTTGCCGATGCGCTCCTTCCGGTCCTTGGTCGAGTTGATGAGCTGCGTGCCCTGGGAGGCCTTGCCCGAGTAGACCCGGACGTAGGTCAGCTTCCCGTAGAACGGGTGCGCGGCGATCTTGAACGCCAGGGCCGCGAACGGCTCGTCGGTGTTGGGGCTGCGCTGGATCGGCGTCTCGCCGTCGAGCAGCGTGCCCTCGACCGGCGGGACGTCGGTCGGCGCCGGCAGGTAGGCGATGACGGCGTCGAGCATGGGCTGCACGCCCTTGTTCTTGAACGCCGAGCCACAGATGACCGGGTAGGCCTCGCCGGTGACCGTCACGGCGCGGATGCCGTGCTCGATCTCCTCGACGGTGAGCTCCTCGCCGGCGAAGTAGCGCTCCATGAGCGCGTCGTCCTTCTCGGCGACGGCCTCGAGCAGCGCCTCGCGGTAGGAGGCGACCTGCTCGGCCATCTCGGCCGGGATCTCCTCGACCGCGTAGTCCTCGCCCTTGGACACGTCGCCGCGCCAGGTCAGCGCGCGCATGCGCACCAGGTCGACGACGCCGTAGAACTCCGACTCCGACCCCATCGGCAGCTGCAGGACCAGCGGCTTGGCGCCGAGGCGGTCCTTGATCGTCTGCACGGTGAAGTAGAAGTCCGCGCCGAGCTTGTCCATCTTGTTGACGAAGCAGATGCGCGGGACGTTGTAGGTGTCGGCCTGGCGCCACACCGTCTCCGACTGCGGCTCCACGCCCTCCTTGCCGTCGAAGACGGCGACGGCGCCGTCCAGGACGCGCAGGGAGCGCTCGACCTCGACCGTGAAGTCGACGTGACCCGGCGTGTCGATGATGTTGATCTGGTGGTCTTTCCAGAAGCAGGTCGTCGCGGCGGACGTGATCGTGATGCCGCGCTTCTGCTCCTCCTCCATCCAGTCCATCGTGGCCGCGCCGTCGTGGACCTCACCGATCTTGTAGTTGATGCCGGTGTAGAACAGGACGCGCTCGGTCGTGGTGGTCTTGCCCGCGTCGATGTGGGCCATGATCCCGATGTTGCGGACCTTGCCCAGGTCGGTCAGCACGTCGCGTGCCACGAGATTCCTCTTCCGTCGGGTCGTCGCCGCGGGTCCCGCGGCGGGTGTTCTCGGACCGGTCGGGGACCGGGGTGGTTCGCACCCCGGCGCCCCGCGCGATCACCAGCGGTAGTGCGCGAACGCCTTGTTCGACTCCGCCATCTTGTGGGTGTCCTCGCGGCGCTTCACGGCTGCGCCGAGGCCGTTCGAGGCGTCGAGCAGCTCGTTGCAGAGCCGGTCGATCATCGTCTTCTCGCGGCGCGCGCGGGAGTACGTGATCAGCCAGCGCAGGCCGAGCGTGGTCGAGCGGCCGGCCCGGACCTCGATCGGCACCTGGTAGGTCGCGCCACCGACACGGCGGCTGCGGACCTCGAGGGCCGGCTTCACGTTGTCCAGCGCGCGCTTGAGCGTGACCACCGGGTCGGCGCCGTTGCGCTCCCGGCAGCCCTCCATGGCGCCGTAGACGATGCGCTCGGCGAGCGAGCGCTTCCCGTCGACGAGCACCTTGTTGACGAGCTGCGTCACGAGGGGCGACCCGTAGACGGGGTCGGCGACCAGCGGACGCTTCGGTGCGGGTCCCTTACGCGGCATGTCAGCTCTTGTCCTTCTTCGTCCCGTAGCGGCTGCGGGCCTGCTTGCGGTTCTTGACCGCCTGCGTGTCCAGCGCGCCGCGAATGATCTTGTACCGGACGCCGGGGAGATCCTTCACCCGGCCACCACGCACGAGCACGATCGAGTGCTCCTGCAGGTTGTGGCCCTCACCCGGGATGTAGGCGGTGACCTCGATGCCGTTCGAGAGCCGGACGCGCGCGACCTTGCGCAGCGCGGAGTTCGGCTTCTTCGGCGTGGTGGTGTAGACGCGGGTGCAGACGCCGCGGCGCTGCGGGCTCCCCTTGAGGGCCGCGGTCTTGGTCTTCTCGACCTTGTCCTCGCGGCCCCGGCGGACCAACTGCTGGATGGTGGGCATCGAGTGCGCTGACTTCCGTTCCTCTGGACTGTCTGATCGGGCTCGTACGTCCGCACCCGGGGTACCGGCTCTGACGGCCGGCCGGGGAGAGGGGCGCCGTGGCTCCCCGCTCGGGAACCGGCGCACCACACACCCATCGGCACGCGGAACGACCCGACCACGTCGGGCTCTGGCCTCCAGGGTACGCGCCTCCCGCACGGCAGCACGCGGCGGGTCGGATCAGGGCCCGGACCGCCTCCTGGCGGTCTCCGGGGATGCGCCGGCGTCCTGAGCTCCGGGGCCCCTCGAGTGTCCTCGACCGCCCGTCGGGTCGGCCATGCCGATGCGGGCTGAGATCACCGCACCGACCGGACAACCATGAGCCTACCCCGGCCCCGCCGGACGGCAAGCCGCGCCACCCCGCCGCCACACACTCTCCGGGAGATCAGGGGCGCCAGGTGCACGCCGACCGGGCCGGCGAGGTGCCTGACGCGCCCCTGATCTCCCCGCACACCCAGCAGGCGATCCGGCGAAGGGCGCCCCTCGCCCCTCTCTCCGCGCGAAGGTGCCCTTCGCGCGGACACACGGACCCCCGGACACGCGACGCGGACACACGACGGAGGGCGCCCCCGCTGGTGCGGGGACGCCCTCCGGTGTCGTGCTGGACTGCTACTCCGGGGTCAGCGGAACTGCCCGAAGTCGTAGTCGTCGAGCGGCACGGCGGCACCGCTGCCCGAGCCGAACACGTCGGGGGCGTAGTACCCGTCGTCGTAGCTCGGCAGGGCGTAGGCGGCCGCGCGGGCCTCCTCGGTCGGCTGGACCTGGATGTTCCGGTACCGGTTGATGCCGGTGCCGGCCGGGATCAGCTTTCCGATGATCACGTTCTCCTTCAGCCCGACCAGGCTGTCGGACTTCCCCTCGATGGCCGCGTTCGTGAGGATGCGCGTCGTCTCCTGGAAGGAGGCGGCGGACAGCCACGACTCGGTGGCCAGCGAGGCCTTCGTGATGCCCATGAGCACCGGGCGGGCCGCCGCCGGGTCGCCGCCCTCGGAGACCACCTTGCGGTTGGCCGCCTCGAACTCGGCGCGGTCGACGACACCACCGGGCAGGAACTCGGTGGCGCCCGAGTCGATGATCGTCACCCGGCGCAGCATCTGCCGGACGATGACCTCGATGTGCTTGTCGTGGATCGACACACCCTGCGACCGGTACACCTTCTGCACCTGGTCGACGAGGTGCAGCTGCACCTCGCGGGGGCCCATCACGCGCAGCACCTCGTGCGGGTCGGCCGTGCCCTCGAGCAGCTGCTGGCCGACGCCCACGTGGTCGCCGTCCTGCAGCGGACGCTCGGAGCCGTCGACCGGCACCGTGGCGAGCCGCATGCGCTTGGACAGCTTGTCGTAGACGACCTCCTCGCTCCCGTCGTCCGGGATGAGGGTGATCTTCCAGAACTTGTCGCCGTCCTCGAGCTGGATGCGGCCGTCGACGTCGGCGATCGGCGCCTTGCCCTTCGGGACGCGGGCCTCGAAGAGCTCCTGCACACGCGGCAGACCCGTGGTGATGTCCTCACCCGCGACGCCACCGGTGTGGAAGGTGCGCATCGTCAGCTGCGTGCCGGGCTCACCGATGGACTGGGCGGCGACGATGCCGACCGCCTCGCCCACGTCGACGAGCTTGCCGGTGGCCAGCGAGCGGCCGTAGCAGCGGGCGCAGACACCCTGGGCCGAGTCGCAGGTCAGGACGCTGCGGACACGGACCTTGCCGACGCCGGCGCCCAGGAGGGCGTCGATCGCCTGCTGGCCGATGTCGGCACCGCGGTCGAGCAGCACGTTGCCGTCGGCGTCGGTGACGGCCGAGGCCGCGGTCCGGGTGTAGACGCTGGTGTCGACGTGGATGTCGCGCACCAGGGTCCCGTCCGGGCCCTCCTCGCCGATCGGCATCGGGATGCCGCGCTCGGTGCCGCAGTCGACCTCGCGGACGATGACGTCCTGCGAGACGTCGACCAGACGCCGGGTCAGGTAACCCGAGTCGGCGGTCCGCAGGGCGGTGTCGGCCAGACCCTTGCGGGTGCCGTGCGTCGAGATGAAGTACTCGACGACCGAGAAGCCCTCACGGAAGTTCGACTTGATCGGGCGCGGGATGAACTCGCCCTTGGGGTTCGCGACCAGACCCTTCATGCCCGCCAGCTGACGGACCTGGGTCATGTTGCCGGCCGCGCCCGAGGCGACGATCCGGGAGATGGAGTTGTCGGCGGGGAAGTTGTCCTCCATCGCCTTCGCCACCTCCTCGGTGGCCTGGCCCCAGATGCGCACCATCTCGTCGTTGCGCTCCTGGTAGGAGAGCGCACCGCGCTGGTAGCGCTTGTTGACCTGCTCCGCGCGGAGCTCGTACTCGTCGAGGATCTCCTGCTTGCGCGGGGGCACGACGACGTCGTCGATGGCGATGGTGACGCCGGAGCGCGTGGCCCAGTGGAAACCGGCGTCCTTGAGCCGGTCCAGGGTCATCGCGACCTCGGTCATCGAGTACCGCTCGGCGAGGTCGTTGATGATCGCCGCCTGCTTCTTCTTCGGCAGCTGCTCGTTGACGAAGGGGTAGTCCTCCGGCAGCAGCTCGTTGAAGAGCACCCGGCCGAGCGTCGTGTCGGCCAGCCACGGGCGACCGGGCTCGTAGGAGCCGTTCGTCATTCCCGGACCGGGCACGACCGAGCCCACGAGGCGGATCTTGATCGGCGCCTGGAGGTCGAGCGACCCCAGGTCGAACGCCATGATCGCCTCGGCCACCGACGAGTACGCCCGGCCCTCGCCGGCCGTGCCCTCGCGGCGCTGGGTGAGGTAGTACAGGCCGGTCACCATATCGAGGCGCGGCATGGCCAGCGGCTTGCCGGACGCCGGCGAGAGGATGTTGTTGGCCGACAGCATGAGGATGCGGGCCTCGGCCTGCGCCTCGGCGGACAGCGGCAGGTGGACCGCCATCTGGTCACCGTCGAAGTCGGCGTTGAACGCCTCGCAGACCAGCGGGTGCAGCTGGATCGCCTTGCCCTCGACCAGCTGCGGCTCGAAGGCCTGGATGCCGAGTCGGTGCAGCGTGGGCGCCCGGTTCAGCATCACCGGGTGCTCGTTGATGACCTCCTCGAGCACGTCCCAGACCTGGCCGCGCTGACGCTCGACCATGCGCTTCGCGGACTTGATGTTCTGCGCGTGGTTGAGGTCGACCAGCCGCTTCATGACGAACGGCTTGAACAGCTCGAGCGCCATCTGCTTGGGCAGGCCGCACTGGTGCAGCTTGAGCTGCGGGCCGACGACGATGACCGAACGGCCCGAGTAGTCGACGCGCTTGCCGAGCAGGTTCTGACGGAACCGGCCCTGCTTGCCCTTGAGCAGGTCGGACAGCGACTTGAGCGGGCGGTTGCCCGGCCCGGTCACCGGCCGGCCGCGGCGGCCGTTGTCGAACAGCGCGTCGACGGCCTCCTGCAGCATCCGCTTCTCGTTGTTGACGATGATCTCGGGCGCACCGAGGTCGATCAGTCGCTTGAGGCGGTTGTTGCGGTTGATGACCCGGCGGTACAGGTCGTTGAGGTCCGACGTCGCGAAGCGGCCACCGTCGAGCTGCACCATCGGGCGCAGGTCCGGCGGGATGACCGGGACGCAGTCGAGCACCATGCCGCCGGGACGGTTCCCGGTGGCCTGGAACGCCGCGACGACCTTGAGCCGCTTGAGCGCGCGCAGCTTGCGCTGGCCCTTGCCCGAGCGGATGGTCTCGCGGAGGTTGTCGGCCTCGGCGTCGATGTCGAAGGTCTCCAGGAGCTTCTGGATCGCCTCGGCACCCATGGCGCCGGTGAAGTAGTCCGCGTAGCGGTCGTAGAGCTCGCGGTAGAGCGTCTCGTCCGAGATCAGTTGGGCACGGTCGAGCTTGACGAACGTGGTCCAGACCTCGTCGAGGCGGTCGATCTCGCGCTGCGCACGGTCGCGCAGCTGGCGCATCTCGCGCTCGCCGCCCTCCTTGACCTTGCGCCGCACGTCGGACTTCGCGCCCTCGGCCTCGAGCTCGGCGATGTCGCTCTCGAGCTTCTGCGCGCGGGCCTCGAGGTCGTTGTCGCGCTGGGTCTCGAGGCGCTTGCGCTCCCCGGAGATCTCGTTCTCCAGCGTCGACTGGTCCGCGTGACGCTGGTCCTTGTTGACGTCCGTGATCACGTACGCCGCGAAGTAGATGATCTTTTCGAGGTCCTTGGGCGCCAGGTCGAGCAGGTAGCCCAGGCGCGACGGGACGCCCTTGAAGTACCAGATGTGCGTGACCGGCGCGGCCAGCTCGATGTGGCCCATGCGCTCACGGCGCACCTTGGCCCGGGTCACCTCGACGCCGCAGCGCTCACAGATGATGCCCTTGAAGCGGACGCGCTTGTACTTGCCGCAGTAGCACTCCCAGTCCCGGGTCGGACCGAAGATCTTCTCGCAGAAGAGTCCGTCCTTCTCGGGCTTGAGCGTGCGGTAATTGATGGTCTCGGGCTTCTTGACCTCGCCGAAGGACCACTGGCGGATGTCGTCGGCGGTGGCCAGACCGATCCGCAGCTCGTCGAAGAAGTTGACGTCGAGCAAAGGTTCTCCCCTGGATGGGTGAGCGGTGTATCGAAGGTCCGCGGGCCGGCCCCGGCGTGGGGGCCGGGGCCGGCCGGTGCGGCTAGTTCACGACGTCGTCGACGGACGGCGACTCGTTGCGCGAGAGGTTGATGCCCAGGTTCGCCGCGGCACGCTCGAGGTCCTCGTCGTCGCCGTCGCGCATCTCGATGGCCGCGCCGTCCGAGGACAGCACCTCCACGTTGAGGCACAGCGACTGGAGCTCCTTGAGCAGCACCTTGAACGACTCGGGGATGCCCGGCTCGGGGATGTTCTCGCCCTTGACGATGGCCTCGTAGACCTTCACGCGGCCGAGCACGTCGTCGGACTTGATGGTGAGCAGTTCCTGCAGCGTGTAGGCCGCGCCGTAGGCCTGCATCGCCCAGCACTCCATCTCACCGAAGCGCTGGCCACCGAACTGGGCCTTACCGCCGAGCGGCTGCTGGGTGATCATCGAGTACGGGCCCGTGGAGCGGGCGTGGATCTTGTCGTCCACCAGGTGCAGCAGCTTGAGGATGTACATGTAGCCCACCGCGATCGCGTGCGGGTAGGGCTCACCGGTACGTCCGTCGAAGATCTGCGCCTTGCCGTCCGGACCGACCAGCCGCACGCCGTCGCGGTTGGGCAGCGTCGACTGGAGCAGCCCGGAGATCTCGTTCTGCCGCGCACCGTCGAACACCGGGGTGGCGGTGTTCGTGTCGGGCTCGACCCGGCGCATGTCGTCGGGCATGTCGACGGCCCACTGCTCGGTGTTGTCCGGGTCGACCTCCCAGCCGCTCTTGGCGATCCACCCGAGGTGGGTCTCCAGGACCTGGCCGATGTTCATGCGTCGCGGCACACCGTGGGTGTTCAGGACGATGTCGACCGGCGTCCCGTCGGCGAGGAACGGCATGTCCTCGACCGGCAGGATCTTGCCGATGACGCCCTTGTTGCCGTGGCGGCCGGCGAGCTTGTCACCCTCGGAGATCTTGCGCTTCTGGGCCACGTAGACGCGGACCAGCTCGTTGACCCCGGGCGGCAGCTCGTCGTCGTCGTCGCGGGAGAACACCCGGATGCCGATGACCTTGCCGGTCTCGCCGTGCGGGACCTTGAGCGAGGTGTCGCGCACCTCGCGCGCCTTCTCGCCGAAGATCGCGCGGAGCAGGCGCTCCTCGGGGGTCAGCTCGGTCTCGCCCTTGGGCGTCACCTTGCCGACGAGGATGTCGCCGTCGGCCACCTCGGCACCGATGCGGATGATGCCGCGCTCGTCGAGGTCCGCGAGGACCTCCTCGGAGACGTTCGGGATGTCCCGGGTGATCTCCTCGGCGCCGAGCTTGGTGTCCCGGGCGTCGATCTCGTGCTCCTCGATGTGGATCGAGGTCAGGACGTCGTCCTGCACGAGACGCTGCGACAGGATGATCGCGTCCTCGTAGTTGTGGCCCTCCCACGGCATGATCGCCACGAGGAGGTTCTTCCCGAGGGCCATCTCGCCGTCCTCGGTGCACGGCCCGTCGGCGAGGACCTGGCGGGCCTCGACGCGGTCGCCCTCGGAGACGATCGGCTTCTGGTTGATGCAGGTGCCCTGGTTGGACCGCGTGAACTTGTGGAGACGGTGCGTCGTGCGCTGTCCCTCGTCGTCCATGATCGTGATGTAGTCGGCGCAGAGCTCCTCGACCACACCGCCCCGGTCCGTCGCGATGACGTCGCCGGCGTCGACCGCGGCGCGCAGCTCCATCCCGGTGCCGACCAGCGGCGACTCGGAACGCAGCAGCGGCACCGACTGACGCTGCATGTTCGCGCCCATGAGCGCGCGGTTGGCGTCGTCGTGCTCGAGGAACGGGATCATGGCCGTCGCGACCGACACCATCTGGCGCGGCGAGACGTCCATGTAGTCCACGCGCGTCGGCGCGATGAGGTCGACGTCGCCGCCCTTGCGGCGGACGAGGACGCGCTCCTCGGAGAAGTGGCCGTCCTCGTCGAGCGGCGCGTTGGCCTGCGCGACGACGAAGCGGTCCTCCTCGTCGGCGGTGAGGTAGTCGATCTGGCCGATGACCACGCCGTCGACGACCTTGCGGTAGGGCGTCTCGATGAAGCCGAACGGGTTGACCCGCGCGAAGCTCGACAGCGACCCGATCAGGCCGATGTTCGGGCCTTCCGGCGTCTCGATCGGGCACATGCGGCCGTAGTGCGACGGGTGGACGTCGCGGACCTCCATGCCGGCGCGCTCACGCGACAGACCGCCCGGACCCAGCGCCGAGAGCCGGCGCTTGTGGGTCAGGCCCGCGAGCGGGTTGGTCTGGTCCATGAACTGCGAGAGCTGCGAGGTGCCGAAGAACTCCTTGATCGCGGCCACGACGGGCCGGATGTTGATCAGGGTCTGCGGCGTGATCGCCTCGACGTCCTGCGTCGTCATGCGCTCGCGCACGACGCGCTCCATGCGGGAGAGGCCCACCCGGATCTGGTTCTGGATGAGCTCGCCGACGGTGCGCAGACGACGGTTGCCGAAGTGGTCGATGTCGTCGGTCTCGACCGGGATGGAGCCGTTCTCGGCCTCGACCTCGGTCTCCCCCGCGTGCAGGCGCACGAGGTAGGAGATCGTGTTGATGATGTCGTCCTCGGTGAGCGTGCCGACCGAGGGATCGACCGCCGAGCCCAGCTTCTTGTTGACCTTGTAGCGGCCGACCTTCGCGAGGTCGTAGCGCTTGTCCTTGAAGAAGAGGTTCTCCAGCAGCGTCTGGGCCGACTCGCGCGTCGGCGGCTCGCCCGGACGCAGCTTGCGGTAGATGTCGAGCAGGGCCTCGTCCTGCCCGGCCGTGGAGTCCTTCTCGAGGGTGGCCAGCAGCGTCTCGGAGAAGTGGAACTTCTCCTGGATCTGCTCGGTGGTCCAGCCCAGCGCCTTCAGCAGGACGGTGACGGGCTGGCGGCGCTTGCGGTCGATGCGGACACCGACGGTGTCGCGCTTGTCGACGTCGAACTCCAGCCAGGCACCGCGGCTGGGGATGATCTTGACGCTGAAGACGTCCTTGTCGGTGGCCTTGTCGACCGAGCGGTCGAAGTACACCCCGGGCGAGCGCACGAGCTGCGACACGACGACGCGCTCGGTGCCGTTGATGATGAAGGTGCCCTTGTCGGTCATCACGGGGAAGTCGCCCATGAAGACCGTCTGGCTCTTGATCTCACCGGTGGTGTTGTTCGTGAACTCGGCGGTGACGAAGAGCGGGGCCGAGTACGTCATGTCCTTGTCCTTGCACTCCTCGACGGAGGCCTTGACCTCGTCGAAGCGCGGGTCGGAGAAGGACAGCGACATGGAGCCGGAGAAGTCCTCGATGGGAGAGATCTCGGAGAGGACCTCCTCCAGGCCGCCGGCGGGGAGCTCCTCACCCGCCTCCACGCGACGCTCGAACCACTCCTCGCTGCCGACCAGCCACTCGAACGACTGGGTCTGCAGGGCGAGCAGGTCGGGAACCTCGAGGGGCTGGTCCAGCTTGGCGAAGGAGACCCGGGTGGGTGCCCCGGGGAACGACGCGTGGTGGTTCGAGACCTTGGTGGCGCGGGTAACTGCCAAGATGCGTCCTTCCGGAACAACGCTGTCTGAACGCTGTCAGTAGCTTCACCGGCCGGTACGCAGCGCAGCGATCCGGTCGGCGTGGACGCGGCCCGGGCGTCGGCACACGAGGGGGCGGACAGACGTAGGGCAGCGCGATCCGACAGTCTAGCCATGCATGATGGCACCTGTCGAACGACCCCCCCTCGTGACACGCCGGGAGGGATGTCCGCCTGGGGCGGGATCGACCTCCGGGGTCTGACGCGGGGGTGCCGCGCTGCGAACAGAGTGACCGCCCGTGCCGCCGGAGTCAAGTGGGGCGCGCCCGGTGTCGCCCGGGCGGATCGACGATCCCCGTGCAGGTCAGGCCCTACATGGACCCGATCGGGCCCGGACACGACGATGCCGGGTGGACCATCGGTCCACCCGGCAGGTCGCGGGGACGATCAGCGGTTCGCGGTCAGGGGGGTCAGCTCGGCGAGCTTCCAGCGGCCGTCGACGCGCTCCATCTCGAGGCGCAGGAGCCCCGGCGCGTTGGTCGACTGGCCGGTCGTCGTGCGCTGCGCCGAGAACTGCGTCAGCGCCATGACCGTCGCCCGGTCGTCCCGCATGGAGACGACGCCGATGTTCTGGACGGTCGCGGTCTGCCGCAGCTGTTGCTGCTGCGCAGGGGTCCGGATCGTCTGGTCGAACACCGACAGGTAGCGGTCGGTGAACTGGCCCGTCGACATCGTGCGGGCGGCCTCCACGGAGTCGTCGAGCCGCGTGAAGTCGTACGAGAAGATCTTCTCGATCGACTCGCGGCTCTGCCCGACCAGCTCGGCGGTGCCCCCGACGTCGACGACGGCCTGGTTGCTCACCGGCCCGCTGGTCCAGGCCTGACGGCCCTGCCAGAACGCGAGGCCCGCGAGCACCAGGCAGACGACGATGACGGCGACGAGGGTGACCGGGAGGGCCTTCGAGTCGCCGAAGCGGGTCAGCGTCGCGCGCTGCCGCTCGAAGCGACGCGGGACCCCGTCCGCCTCCGGCCTGCGGCCCCGCACCCGGGTGGGCCTGGCCGCCCGCGTCGGGGACGCGGCGGCGTCCTCGTCCTGCCGGCCCGGGCGCACCGTGGTGGGGGCGTCCGCGCGCGGCGTCATCCGCGTGGTCCGACGGCCCTTCGGGCGCGGCGTCGTCACCGTGGTCGCCGCGACGCCCTCCGCGACCGGCTCGGCCTCGGTGGTGGCGTCCTCAACGGACTCCTGGGTGGCGGTCTCCGTGGAGGTCGTGGCCTCCGCGGCGGGGAGCGCCGTCGTCTCCTCGGCCGCGGTGTCGTCGACGGGGGCGGTGCCGACCGTCGTCGTGTCGGTGGCCTCGGCGGGCTCACTCGTCTCCACGTCGTCCGTCGCCGGGGTCGCGGTGGCGGTGTCGTCGGCGCCCGCAGGCGCCGCCGGCGCGTCCGGCGCGTCATCGAGGAGGTCGGCGGGCACCGTCGTCGGGGTCGGCGCCGGTGCGGTGGACGCCGCACGAGCGGTGTCCTCGTCGGCGACGGGGGACGCGTCGAGCGGCCCGTCGTCGAGCTCCGGGTCGGTGAGGTCGGGGCTCGCGGCCCCGGCGTGCGCGTGCTGGCGCAGGCCGGCGACCTTGGGTCGACGGGCGGCGGAGCCGGGCTTGGTGCGGGAGCGGGGTGGCACGGTCACTCCCCCTTTCTGGTGTCGGCCGCGGCTACTGCTGTCCGGTCGAGGGCGTCGCCTTGGCGGCCTTCCAGCCGTCCGGCGTACGGATCATCTCGACGAGGAACAGCTGCTGCTTGGACTGGGGCTGCGCGGTGGCGCTGCGGGCGTTGACGTCGATCGCCACGATCGCCGAGGCGGTGGCCCGCTCGGGGTCGAAGGCGGTCAGGGCCGCGGAGACCGGGGTCGCGACGACCTCGGCCTGCGACTGGCGCAGGTTCTCGGCGAACTGCTGCCGCACACGCTTGTACTCGCCGAGCATCGGCTCGGTCAGCGACGACTCCGCGGCGCCGAGGTCGGCGTCGAGCGTCGAGGGCCGCACGGTGTTGATGTTGACGACGATCTGTTCGGCGGCGTCGGTCGCCTCGTCGCGCATCGCCGCGGCGCTCGCGTTGTCGCTCTGGGTGCCCGACCACCAGTAGACGCCGCTCGCGACGGCGGCCGCGAGGGCCAGGACCGTCAGGACGGCCAGCACCGTGACGGTGCGCCGTCGGCGCCGATCGGGGGTACCGGCGGGGTCGGGGGCCTCGTCGGTGTCGGGGGCCTTCTCGGCCGTCGTCGTGGACGTGGCGCTCAGCTCCTCAGGTCGTCCGCCGGGCTGTCGGGGAGCGCCCGGCGGGGTCGTGCGTGGGGGTCAGTCGCCCAGCCCCGGGATGATCACCGGCGGTGCGCCGCGCTCGCTGCCCTCCAGGACTCCGCCCGCGGGCAGAGAGGCCAGCGCGGTGGAGTCCTGCTGCTCATTCTGCGACGGGCCCGTCCCCCCGGCGTCGGCGGGGTTACCGGGGTTCTCCGAGTTGAACGGCGCGGGCAGGTTCTGGGCCCCACGGACGTTGACGGGCGGCGCCTCGGCACAACGGACGCTGGTGTCCATGGGGATGAAGTCCTTGGCGGTCGCCGGACGCCAGCCGGCGTCGGGCTGGAGATAGCCGTTGGTGCAGTACGGCGGATCGGCGATGTTCAGCACGAGACCGAAGTGCACCCGTCCGTCCGGGCCGGCGTCATCGGCGTCCTTGAGGACGGACGGGGCCGCCGCCGACAGCGCCGGGTACGTCACGAGGATCTGCTCGACGCCGGCCAGGCGCGGCTCGATGATCCGCGTGATCGTCAGCAGGTTGGCGATCGTGCGGCTGAGGTCCGGCCCCACGTCGCGGATGAGCCCCTCGAGCTGCTGGGCGGCCGGCGGGGCCGCGGTGACGAGCCGGCGCAGGTTGGGGTCGTCGGCCTTGAGCTGCGCCGTGAACAGCTGCAGGTCTCGGCTGAACGACGTGATCTGCGGTCCGAGCTGGCTCTGGGTGGTCAGCACGATCCGCCCGTCGCGCAGCAGCTGGCGCGTCTGCGGCAGGTTCGCGATCGCGTCGGGGATCAGCGCGTTGCTCGAGTCGAGCAGGCGCTGCAGGTCGGGCCCGGCCCGGTCGAACGCGTTGAAGAGCTCGTCCACGGTGGTCCGCAGCTCGGGCAGCGGGACCGACGTCGCCAGGGCGTTGACGTCGGCGAGCAGCTGGTCGACCGGCACCGGGGTCCGCGTCTGCGACACCGGGATGACCGAGTCCTCGTCGAGGTAGGGGCCGCGGTCGTTCGGCGGCTGGAGGTCCACGTACTGCTCGCCGACGGCGGACCGGTTGGCGATCACCGCCATCGACGACGTGGGGACCGGAGGCGCCTCCTGCTCGATCTCGAGATCGACCTCGAGGCCCTGCGGGGTCACCCGCATGTCCCCGACCTTGCCGATCTCGACGCCGCGGTAGCTGACCGAGGCGTCGGGGAAGATGCCGCCGGAGTCGGCCAGCTGGACCTTGGCCGTGTACGGGCCGAGGCCGATCAACGAGTCGGCGCCGACGTAGCGCAGGCCGACGTAGCCGATGCCGATGATCGAGATGACGGCGAACAGCGCCACCAGCCGCAGCGTCTTGGTGCCGATCATCCGTCGTTACCTCCGCCGAGACCGGGCAGCTGGGGAACCAGACCCGCCGTGTTCGTCGACCCCTGTGCACCCGAGCCGCCTGCTCCCCCGCCGGCCGCGTCCCCTGCCACCGGCGTCGTGCCCGGCGGCTGGAGCAACTTGAAGATCGCGTCCACGCCCGGGACCTCGGGGCTGTTGAGGATGGCGGTGAGCAGGTCCTGGACGTTGATCTGGAGGCTGACGTCGATGTTCGCGAAGTCGCCCTTGATGACGTTGAGCGAGTTGTCCGCGAACGGGATCGTCAGCAGGATCTGGAGCGAGCCGGGCAGGGCGTCCCCCGCCTCGACGAGGTTGCGCAGGATCGGCTGCAGCGCACGCAGATCGGCGACGGTGTTGGCCTGGCTGCGGCGGATGACGTCCGTACCGACGTCGGAGAGCCGGTTCAGCGACTGCAGCGTGCCGACGAGCAGGCCCCGCTGCTGGTTGAGCACGTCGAGGCCCGGGCCGAGGTTGTCGATGACGTTGGCGATCCGCGCCCGCTGGTCGACCAGGGTGCGGCTGAGCCGCTCCAGGGAGTCGATCGCCCGCACGATGTCGGCCTTCTGCCGGTCGAGCGTGCCCACGAACTGGTCGAGGTTCTGCAACAGGGACCGCAGCTGGGCCTCGTTCCCCGTCGTCGCCGCGTTGAGCTCGCGGGCGATCGTCTGGACCTTCTCGACACCGCCGCCGTTGAGCAGCAGCGACAGCGCGCCGAGCACCTCCTCGACCTGCGCCCCGACGTCGGTGCGGTCGGCCGGGATCACCGTGCCGGCCGCGAGGCGGCCCTGCGGCGGGTCGGTGGGCGAGGGCATCAGCTCGACGAACTTCTCGCCGAGGAGGCTGGTCTGACGCAGGCGGGCCGTGGAGTTGGCCGGCAGGACGACCGCGCCGTTGACCTCGACGACGACCTGGGCGGTCCATCCGTCGGGGGCGAGCGAGATCTCCCGGACGACGCCCACCGGGACGTCGTTGACGCGGACGCTGTTGTTCGGCACGAGGTCGACGACGTTGGTGAACTGCGCCGTGACCGTGTAGGGCTCGGGGCCGAGCGCGGCGCCGCCGGGTAGCGGGAGGTCCTGGAGGGACTGCAGCCCGCAGCCGGTCAGGGCGAAGAGCGCCACGACCATGAGTGCCGCCAGCCGGGTACGGCGCGGCCGGGTCGTCGACCCTCCCTGCGGCGCGCTCACTGCCCACCTCCGACGGTCTCGAAGCCGAGGATGCCGCTCCCGGGCTCGGTCGGTGCCGCCTCGTCGGGTGCGCCCTCTGCGCCACCGGCTCCCGGTTGCGCCGCACCACCGCCGGCGCCGGCTCCGCCTGCCGGTGCCGCCGCGTCGGGCAGCGCCGTGACGGGCACGAGCGCGTTCAGCGACGGTTGGGTGCCCAGGATGTCCAGCAGATTCTTGATCGGCGCGAGCGACAGGCCCAGGGCCGAGTTGCCGACGACCTCGCCGTCGGCGTTCGTGCCGCCCAGGAGGGCCCCGCAGACCGTCGACGCCCGCGCCACCTGGGTGAGCAGGGGGTCGGCAGGCCCCGCCAGGACGTCCGGGAGCCCCGGCTGGTTCACGAGCAGGCTGCAGATCAGCGCTCGCGGATCGAGCCCGGCGCCGAGGAGCTCCGGCGCGAGGACCGGACGCACGTCGAGCGTTCCGGACCGGGCGTTGTACGAGTTCGTGAGGTTGCCCAGGGCCAGCGGCGCGACGTTGGTGAACTCGGTGACCGCCCGGCGCTGGCGCACGAGGATGTCGGTGATGTTCGCCAGCTTGCGGACGTCGGTCCGCAGGATGTCGCGGTTGTCCCGGATGAAGCGGGCCACGTCGTCCAGGGCCGGCGGCAGCGTCGCGAGCACCGTGGAGAGGTTGCCGCGCTCCGAGGCGAGGAACGCCGAGATGTCGGCGAGCTGGTTGTTCAGGTCGCGGACGGCGCCGTCGTTGCGGGCGAGCATGTTCGTGAACTGGCCGAGGTTGTCGACCGTCGCGAACAGGTTGTCGCGGTTGTCGGCCAGGGTGCCCACGGCGCCACCGAGCTCGGTGATCGTGCTCTTGAGCAGCTCACCGTTGCCGCCGAGGGCGCCCGCTGAGGAGCGGAGCAGCTGGTTGAGCGCCCCCGCCCGGTTCGCGCCGTTGGGGCCGAGGGACCGGGCGATCGTGTCGAGGCTCTGGTAGACGCGGTCGAGCTCGACGGGCGTGGCCGTCTTCTCGACCGGGATGATGGCACCGTCCGCCAGCTGCGGGCCGCCCTCGTAGGTCGGCCCGAGCTGGACGTACCGGTCGCTGACCAGGGTCGGGGCGACGATCACGGCCTGCGGGTTCGCCATGACCGGCGCGTCGTTGTCGACCTTGAGGGTGACGCGCACGACGTCGCCCTGGGGCACGATCTCGTCGACCGAGCCGACCGGGATGCCCTGGATCGTCACCTCGTTCTGGGTGTAGAGGCCGACGGTGTTCTCGAAGTACGCGGTGACGGTGCGCTGACTGCCGCGCTGCAGCGCGTACCAGAGTCCGGCCGTGGCCAGGAGTGCGAGTACCAGCGCCACGGCGAGCGTGCGGGCCGCGCTCTCGAGGAACGTCGCGATGCGGTTCGACATCAGTTGCCTCCGCCTTCGCCGCCCGCACCGCCGGGCGGCGTCCCCGCACCGGGGAGCAGCCCCCCACCGGCACCGGGCGCCAGCGCCTGGGTCAGCGCGTTCACGTCGGGCACTCCGTTCGGGAAGAGAATCTGCAACTGTTGAGGTGTCAGGCCGCCACCCAGGAGAGCCTGGAACTGCGCGAGCTGGGCCGGACTCAGTCCGGAGATCACTGCGGGCAGGTTCGTCAGGTCGACCGGACCGAGAATCTGGGCCAGCGCGTTCTGCAGAATCTGCTGCAGCAGCGCCGGGTTGAAGAGCCCGGCCAGGCTGGCCGGGTCGAGGCTCGAGCCCGGGTCGCAGTTCTGGTCGCCCGGCGGGTCGAGGTTGCAGATGTAGGCGTCGAACCAGCGCCCGTTGCCGACGACGTTGGCGAACACCCGGGCGAACGGCGCGAGCAGCCGCAGCCCGTTCTCCAGGTTCGCCGAGTTCTCCTCCAGCGTCGAGAGCACGCCGTCGAGCTGCTCGAGGGTCGGCCGCAGCGTCGCCTCGTTGTCGGCCACCAGCCCACGCAGCTGCTGGGACAGCGCGATCGTGCCGGTCAGGAGGTTGTCGATCGCTGCCTTGCGGGCCCGCAGCTCACCGAGCAGCAGGTTGCCGTCGTTGATCAGCCGCTCGACCTCGGCGTCCCTGTCGGCGAGCACCTGGGTGGTCGTTCGGGTGTTGGCGAGCAGACGGGCCAGCTCCTGGTCGCGCGAGGAGATGGTGCGCGAGAGCCGGCTCAGTCCGTCGAGCGCACCGCGCACCGGGCCGGCCGCGCCGTCGAGCGTCTCGGACAGGACCCCGAGGCTCTGGCCGAGCTGGTCGGTGTCGAGGTCCTCGACGGTCGTCGAGAGCTGTGAGAATGCCTGGATGACGTCGAACGGCGCCCGGGTGCGCTCCCGCGGGATCGAGGCGTCCGGGTCGAGCGGCGCCTCGCCGGCGGGCTCGAGGTTGATGTACTTCTGCCCGAGCACCGTCTTGATCTCGATCGACGCCGAGGTGCGGTCGCCGACCCAGGCGTCCGGCGCCTTGAACGAGATGACGACGTCCTTGCCGTCCAGCTCGAGGTCGGTGACCGTCCCGATCCGGATGCCCGCGATGCGGACGTCGTCGTCGGGCTGGACACCGGCCGACTCGCTGAAGCGCGCCGAGTACGTCGGGCCCTGCCCGATGAGGGGAAGGTCCCGGATGTTCAGGGACGCCGCGGTGAGCAGCAGCAGGATGGCGAGGCTGGCCGCGCCGATCGGCAGGGGGTTCCGCTTGCGGAACGGCTTCATCCGTTGCATCGCTGCGCCGTATCCGGGAGTTGGATCAGGGAGCCAGCATCGATCGGGGGCAGGGGGAGCGGATCGAAACTGATCGTCCCGCCCACCGCGCAGAGGTAGAAGTTGAACCAGGAGCCGTAGCTGCCGGCCCGCCCGAAGTTGTTGGCCTTCTGCGGGGTCAGGCGCAGGAATCGCTCCACGAGGTCCCGGTTGTCGTTGAGGTTGGCCGACAGCCGGCCGAGCTGGACGATGTCGTCGCGCAGCGGCGGGCGCGCCTCGTCGAGGAGGCCGGCCGTCGTCGTGGTCAGGTCGGCGATCGGCTGCAGGGTCTCCCCGATCCGGACGCGGTCGGCGGCGAGGCCGCTGACCAGCTGCTGGAGCGACACGATCAGACCGGACAGCCGCTCGTCACGGGCGTTGACCGTGTCGAGGACCGTGTTCAGGTTCGTGATCAGCGAGCCGATCACGGCGTCGCGGTCCGCGATGGTCGACGTCAGCGACGCGGTGCGGGCCAGCAGGGAGTTGACCGTGCCGCCCTCGCCCTGGAGCACCTGGATGATCTCGAACGACAGCTGGTTGATGTCGGCAGGGTTCAGCGCCTGGAACAGCGGCTTGAAGCCGTTGAACACCACCGTGAGGTTCAGCGGCGGGCGGGTCTGGTTCACCGGGATGGTCGCCCCGGGCCGCAGCATCGCGTTCATGGGTCCGTTGCCGCGAGCGACCTCGAGGTACCGCTGCCCGACGAGGTTCTGGTACTTGATCGAGAAGATCGACCCGGCCGGCAGCTTGCGGGCCTCATCGACCTTGAACGAGACCTCGGCGGTGTCGCGGTCGACCAGCTGCACGTCGGTCACCTGGCCGACCCGGACCCCGGCGATGCGCACGTCGCTGCCCGCGATGAGACCCGAGGCGTCGGTGAAGCGCGCCTTGTAGTCCTCGGTGCTGCCGAAGTACGAGTTCTGGACGGCCGTGAGCAGCACGGCCACCGAGAGCACCGTGACGACGGTGAAGATCGCCAGCTTGATCAGCGGCGCCGCGAGACCCCTCACCGGAACTCCGCCTGGGCTCCGCGCAGCGTCGCCGCGCTGAGGTACGGGGCGAAGGAGGGCACCTGCGACGGGCTCACGCCCATCTGCATCGCCGTCACCTCGGTCACCAGCTGGCGCTCCTCGGGTGAGTTGGGGGTGTTGGGCAGGCCGATGTTGGCGCCGTCGACGCGCCCGGGGGCGGACTGTCCCTCGGTCCGGCCGCCACCTCGCGCCGTCGCCGGCGAGTCGTCACCGGTCTGCGACTCCTCGTCGATCTCGCCGCCCTCGCCGCCCGCGTAGGCGTCCTGCGTGGCGCGCGAGGGATCGGGCGGGATCGACCCGTCCCGGATCGGTCCGCCGGGCGGGAACTGCGGGGCCTGGCCCTCGATCTGGTAGCAACGCGGGCCGCGGGTGTCGAGGTACTGCGGCTGCTCGCCGGGCACGTACTTGCCGTTGTCGATCGTGATCTCGGCTTCGATGAGGACGCCGGTCGTCGGGCTGAGCACGTTGTTGATCTGGGGTGTCACGTCGGTGAGCTGCCGGAACAGGCACGGGAACTCCGAGCTGTACCGCGCGAGGAGCTCGAGGATCGGCCGCGACGTGGCGGCCAGCTCGATGATGTTCTCCCGGTTGGCCCGCAGGAACTCGGTGGTCACGTCGGACGCCGAGGTCACCGACCGGAAGGTCGACTCGAACGCGGCCCGCTGCTCGACGAGGGTCCGGCTCGTGGTGACGAGGTTGTCGAGCGCGAGGATCAGGTCCGGCGCGGCCTGGTTGTAGATGTCCGCCGTCGGCGCCAGCGCCCGCAGGTTCGCCTGGAGGTCGGGCAGCGACGGGTTGAGGCCCTCGACGTACTGGTTGAGCAGCACCAGCGTGTCGCCGAGCTGCTCGCCGCGGCCCGACAGGGCCTGCGAGACCGCGCCCAGGGTGTCCGAGAGCTTCTCCGGCTGGACCGCGGTGAGCACCGGGAGCAGGTTGTTGAGCACCTGCTCGGTCTCCGTCGCGTTCGACGACCGGTCCTGCGCGATGGTGTCGCCCTCCTGGAGCGGGCGGGGGCTCGCGTCCGGCGGGATCGACAGCGACACGTAGCGCTCACCGAACAGCGTCTTCGGGATGAGCGTCGCCGTCGTGTTGCTCGGGATGGTCGGCAGGAAGTCGGGGCTCATCGCCATCTCGATGACCGCGCCCGAGCCGTCGCTGTCGATCGAGGTGATCTCGCCGACGATGACGCCGCGGACCTTCACGTCGCCCTGCTTGGAGAGCTGGTTGCCCACCGTCGCCGTGCGCAGGTAGACGGTCTCCGTCGGCTTGAACACCTTGTTGAAGTTGGCCAGGCACAGCCCGACGATCAGCAGCATCACCAGGATGAGCGCGACGCCCATCGACCGGCGGCGGATCGGGCTGAGCGGAGGCCGCTTGTCCTTGAGCTGCGGACCCTGCTCGTCGCGCTCCGTGTCCTGCGTCGGCGCGCTCATCCGGCGATCCTGATCGAGGTCGTCGTGCCCCAGATGGCCAGGGTCAGCAGGTTGTCGAGGACCGAGAAGATGACGATCGAGTTCCGCACCGCGTTGCCCACCGCGACACCCACGCCGGCCGGCCCGCCGCTGGCGTTGTAGCCGTAGAAGCAGTGCACGAGGATGATCACCAGGGCGAAGACCAGCACCTTGCCGAAGGAGTACATGACGTCCTGCGGCGGCAGGAAGAGGTTGAAGTAGTGGTCGTACGTGCCCGGCGACTGCGTGTAGAAGTTCGTGACCAGCAGGCGCGCCGCGAGGTACGAGGCCACCAGGCCGATGACGTAGAGCGGGATGACGGCGATGAAGCCGGCGACGACGCGGGTGGTGACGAGGAACGGCAGCGACGGCACCGCCATGACCTCGAGGGCGTCGATCTCCTCCGAGACCCGCTGCGCGCCGAGCTGGGCGGTGAAGCCGGCGCCGACCGTCGCGGACAGCGCCAGCGCGGAGACCAGCGGGGCGACCTCGCGGGTGTTGAAGTACGCCGTGACGAAGCCGGAGAACGCCGAGGTGCCGATCTGGTTCAGCGCCGAGTAGCTCTGGAGGCCGACCACCGAGCCGGTGAAGAAGGTCAGCGTGGCGACGATGACGACGGTGCCGCCGATGAGGGCGAGCGCGCCCGACCCGAAGGCGACCTCGGTCAGGAGCCGCAGGACCTCGCGCTGGTAGCGGGTCACCGACTTGGGGATCCAGCCGATGGTGCGCGCGTAGAAGGACGCCTGGTCGCCGAGGGTGTCGAGGACACCGAGCGGCGCGCTGGCGGCACGACGTGCGCGTGAAGTGATCGTCATCGATTCCTGGCCTGGGGAGCGGCGGTCAGAACGTCGAGCTGGTCAGAACTTGGTCGGGGGAACGAGGTTGAGGTACACGGCCGTCACGATCACGTTGATCGCGAACAGGAGGATGAACGTGATGACGACGGCCTGGTTGACCGCGTCGCCCACGCCTTTCGGGCCGCCGGCGGGGTTGAGGCCGCGGAACGCGGCGACGATCCCGGCGGCCAGCCCGAACAGGGCGGCCTTGACGAAGCCGACCAGGAGGTCGGTCGGCTTCGACAGGGCGGAGAAGCCCTGCACGTAGGCGCCCGGGGTGACGCCCTGCAGGACCACGTTGAAGTAGTAGCCGCCGGCGACGCCGACGATCGAGACGAGGCCGAACAGCAGCGCCGACACGAGGATCGAGGCGAGCACCCGGGGCACCACCAGGCGCTGGATCGGGTTGATGCCCAGCACCTCCATCGCGTCGATCTCCTCGCGGATGGTGCGGGCGCCGAGGTCGGCGCAGATCGCCGATCCGCCGGCCCCGGCCACGAGGAGCGCGCAGATGACGGGTGCCGCCTGCTGGATGACCGCCAGCGTGCTCGCCGCGCCGGAGAACGACTGCGCACCGAACTGCCGGATCAGCGACCCCAGCTGCAGCGAGATGACCGAGCCGAAGGAGATCGACACCAGCGCCGCGGGGAGGATGCAGACGCGGGAGATGAACCAGCACTGGTCGATGAACTCGCGGGTCTGGAACGGCCGCTGGAAGATCCCGACGATGACGTCGAGGCCGAGAGCGAACATCTTCCCGGTCGCGGTGAGCGCGCCGGCGCCGGGGAAGTTCCCGGTCGCGAGACGGTTGCTCACGAGCCGCTCCGGCGGAACATGCGACGCAGACCGCCGAGCTTGCTGTCGTCGTCCTCGCGGCCGCGCGGCACGTCACCGGACGACTCGCCGCCCGGCGGGGCCTGCTGCGGGGACCCCGGCCCGCCCTCGGCGGGCGGGTCGTTCGTCGTCTCCCCGCGGGGGTCGGGGGCGGCGTCCTGGCCGGCGTTCGGCTGGGCCCAGCCCGAGCGCTCGGTCTCGCGGCCGCTGCGGGCGCCCTGCTGGCCCTGGCCCTGCTGCTGGCCCTGGCTCTGCTGGCTCTGACCCTGCTGCTGGCCGCCGTCCTCGCGCGCCGGGCGGGCCGCCATCGGGACCAGGCCGGCGACACCCTGGTCGCCTCCCTGATCGGCCGGGGCGCCGGCGTCCTCGCCGCGCCAGTGGTGGCGTCCGGTGGTCTCGGCGTCGTCGGACCGGGCCGCGGCGGCACCCGCGGCGCCCGCCGCTCCCGCGGCGGCGACCTGCTCGGTCCGCTGGTCCTGGGCCTGCTGCTGGCCGCCCTGGTCCTGGCCGCCCTGGTCCTGGCCGGAGTCGTCCCGGACGACCTGGATCTGCTCGGTCGGCGGGTCGTCGCCCCGGTCCTGGTCGGAGCCCTGCTGGCTCGAGTCCTGCTGGTCCTGCGACTGCTGGTCCGAGGAGCCGGCGCCGCTCTCGTCGGACTGCTCGTCGCCCTCCTTCGTGTGCTCCCCCGCCTGGGGCAGCACGACGGTGCCGCCGGCGTCCTCGTCGGCGGGGACACCCACGAGGGGCTCGTCGGACTCCGGCGGTGCGGGCGGTGCCTTGCGGGCCTCGGCGTCCGCGTCGGGGTCGCCGCTGCCGGCCTGGTCGCCCTCGCCCTCGCCCTCGCCGGCCGGGGAGTCCTCGACCATCGAGTTGTCCTCGGCCTCGGCCATGGCCTGGTAGCCGAACGGGTCGGCGTCCTCGGGCGGGTTGTTCCGGGTGATCTCGATGAGCTCGGTGCGGTCCTGGTCCCGGGAGATGCCGTAGCGCTCCTGGTCCTCCTCGGTGAGCTGCTCGAGGATCGCCGTCTGCGCCTTGGGCGGCAGGGTGTGCAGGACCTGCATGACGCGGTCCTTGCGCCGCTGCACCGCCTTGCGCTCGGGCACGCCCTCGCTGACCTCGAGCTGCGGGTCGATGAAGGACTCCTCGGACTCCGCCGCGCCGCCCTTCTTCTTCAGCTCCTCCATCTCGGCCTCCATCTGGGCCGAGTCCTTCTCCTCGGACATCCCGATCGGGCCGATGCGCCGGCCCTGGAGGAACTGCTGAACCACCGGCTCCTCGGAGGTCAGGAGCACCTCGCGCGGCCCGAACATCACCAGGTTCTTGCGGAACAGCATCCCGATGTTGTCCGGCAGCGAGCGCGCCGTCCCGAGGTGGTGGGTGACGATGAGGATCGTCGCGTCGAGCTGGGCGTTGAGGTCGACGATCAGCTGGTTGAGGTACGCCGTGCGCACCGGGTCCAGGCCGGAGTCCGGCTCGTCGACCAGGATGATCTCGGGGTCGAGCACCAGCGCGCGGGCCAGACCGGCGCGCTTCTTCATGCCGCCGGAGATCTCGCCGGGGAGCTTGTCCTCCGCGCCGCCGAGACCGACCAGGTCGAGCTTCTCCATGACGATGTCGGCGATTTCCTTCTCGTCCTTCTTGGTGTGCTCACGAAGAGGGAAGGCGATGTTGTCGAAGATGTTCATGGAACCGAACAGCGCGCCGTCCTGGAACAGCACCCCGAACAGTTTCCGGATCTCGTAGAGCTTCGACTCCGAGCACCGCACGAGGTCGGTGTCGTGGATGAAGATCGAGCCCTTCTCGGGCTTCAGCAGTCCGATGATCGACTTCAGGAGCACCGACTTACCCGTACCCGACGGGCCGAGCAGGACACTCACCTCACCGGCCGGCAGCGTCAGCGTGACGTCGGACCAGATGTTGGAGCTGCCGAAGGACTTCGAGAGGTTCTTGATCCCGACCTCGACGCCCGCCATCGGAGTCCTCCCACTGTCGTCGTCGTGTCGACCTGATGCGCGCCCGCTGTGTCACCGACGTCATGTGGCCGGCACCCCGCGAGAGGGGCGTCACGTCTACAACGACGGGGTTCTGCCGGAGGTTACTCACGCGCAAAGTTGGGCAGACGCCGGGGCGTGATCGACCGGACACGACGGTTCCTTGCGCCGCACGGGTGGCGACGAGCGGTCGGACTCACGCGTTCGGTGGACCGGTCGATGCCGCGTGACGCATCAGCGTGTGCCGCACCACTCGCTCCGGGGACGCCCGGACGCGGGCTTGACGGGGCCGGAGACGACGACGGGGCGGGGACCGACCGGTCCCCGCCCCGTACGTTCCGTGCAGCGCTCGTGCGCGCCGAGATCAGGTCAGGCTGATCTTGGCGCCGGCCTCCTCGAGCTTGGCCTTGGCCGCGTCGGCGGCCTCCTTGTTGACGCCCTCGAGGATCGGCTTCGGGGCGCTCTCGACGAGCTCCTTGGCCTCCTTGAGGCCCAGGCCCGAGACGACCTCGCGGACGACCTTGATGACCTGGATCTTCTTGTCGCCGGCGCCCTCGAGGACGACGTTGAACTCGTCCTTCTCCTCCTCGACCGGGGCGGCGGCACCGCCGGCGGCCGGGGCGGCGGCCGCGGCGACCGGCGCCGCCGCGGTGACCTCGAAGACCTCCTCGAACTTCTTCACGAACTCGGAGAGCTCGATCAGGGTCATGTCCTTGAAGGCGTCGAGCAGCTCGTCGGTGGACATCTTCGCCATGGTGGCTCCTAAAGAATGGTCAGTGATGGGGACGGGACCGGCCGCACTCAGGCGTCGGCGGTCTCGGTGTTCTCGGCGGCGGCCTCGGTGGCGGCCTCGGCGTCGGCGGACTCGACCGCCGCGACGGCGTCCTCGGTGCTCGAGGTGCCCTCGGCGGCCCGCTTGTCCTGCAGGGCCTGCGCGAGACGCGCGACCTGCGAGGCCGGGGCGCTGAACAGCTGGGCGGCCTTCGTGAGGTTGCCCTTCATGGCGCCGGCCAGCTTGCCCAGCAGCACCTCGCGGGACTCGAGGTCCGCGAGCTGGGTGACCTCGACGGCGGAGAGCGCGCGGCCCTCCATGTAGCCGCCCTTGACGACCAGGGCCTTGTTGTCGCGCTGGAAGTCGCGGAGCGCCTTGGCGGCGTCCACGGGCTCCCCGCTGACGAACGCGATGGCCGTCGGGCCGACGAGCAGGTCGTCGAGACCCTCGACCCCGGCGTCGGCGGCAGCCCGCTTGACCAGGGTGTTCTTCGCGACCGTGTAGGTGACGTCCGTGCCCAGCGAACGCCGCAGCTGCGAGATCTGCTTCATCGACAGGCCGCGGTACTCGGTGACGACCATCGCCGACGCGTCGCGGAACTCCGCGGCGATCTCGGCGACCGCGGCCACCTTGTCGGCGTTCGGAGGCCTCTCGGTCTCTGTAGCCATGCGCGCCTCCTCTCTGCGTACTCGGGCGACCGCGGTGTGCGGGGCCCGGAACGACGAACGCCCCGTGCGCAGGCGCACGGGGCGTGGAGGTGACGCACGGGCCGGGGCCCGGCGGACTCGCTGCCCTCGTCCTCCTGCGCGGGACGCCCCTCGTGGGGCCTTCGTCCGCTCGGGCCTGACGTGCAATGGCCCGGGCGGAGACCAGCGGTCTCGGGTGGATCGGGGTTCGATCTGGTTCTCAGTCTACGCGGGGACCTCGGGGACCCTGGACACCAGGGCCCGGTAACCCAACCGCACCGAGTGATGCGGTGGGAGCGCTCCTACGTCGCGCTCCCACCGCTCACCGGCACGGGGGCGTCAGGTCAGGAGTCCGCGGTGAGCAGGTTGCGCGTGCGGTTCGGGTCGACCGGGATGCCCGGGCCCATGGTCGTGGTGACGGTGATCTTCTTGACGTAGCGGCCCTTCGCGGCCGACGGCTTCACGCGCAGGATCTCGTCGAGCGCGGCGCCGTAGTTCTCGACGAGCTTCTCGACGTCGAAGCTCGCCTTGCCGATGATCAGGTGCAGGTTGGCCTGCTTGTCGACGCGGAAGTTCACCTTGCCGCCCTTGATGTCGCCGACGGCGCGGGCGACGTCCGGGGTGACCGTGCCGGTCTTCGGGTTCGGCATGAGCCCGCGGGGGCCGAGGATGCGGGCCACGCGGCCGACCTTGGCCATCTGGTCGGGCGCGGCGACGGCGGCGTCGAAGTCGAGCCAGCCGCCCTGGATGCGCTCGATGAGGTCGTCCGACCCCACCACGTCGGCGCCGGCCGACTCGGCCTCGCGCGCCTTGTCGCCGGTGGCGAACACGATGACGCGGGCGGTCTTGCCGGTGCCGTGCGGCAGGTTGACGGTGCCGCGGACCATCTGGTCGGCCTTGCGCGGGTCGACACCCAGGCGCATGGCGACCTCGACGGTCGCGTCCATCGACGTCGGCGACGTCTCCCGGGCGAGCTCGATGCCCTCGAGCGGGGCGTAGAGCTTGTCGAAGTCCACCTTCTCGGCGGCGTTCTGATAGGCCTTGCTGCGCTTCATGTCTGTCCTTGTCCTGATGGATCAGTGGTGGTCAGGGCTGCGCCGCCCTCCCACGTGTCGCCGACCGGGTCGGCGCGGGTCACACTGCTCAGTCTGCGACGGTCAGACCCATCGACCGGGCGGTGCCGGCGATGATCTTCGACGCCTGGTCGAGGTCGTTCGCGTTGAGGTCCGCCATCTTGGTCTGGGCGATCTCGCGGACCTGGTCCGCGGTGACCGACCCGACCTTCTTGCTGTGCGGCGTCGCGGAGCCGGACTTCACGCCGGCCGCGGCGAGCAGCAGCTTGGCCGCCGGCGGGGTCTTGAGCTCGAAGGTGAAGGACCGGTCCTCGTAGACCGAGATCTCCACCGGCACGACCTGACCACGCTGCGCCTCGGTGGCGGCGTTGTAGGCCTTGCAGAACTCCATGATGTTCACGCCGTGCTGACCCAGGGCCGGGCCGACGGGCGGGGCCGGCGTGGCCGCGCCGGCGTTGATCTGCAGCTTGACGACTGCGGAGAGTCGCCTCTTCTTCGGGGGCATCGGATTCCTCTACTGCGTTGTGCTGGGTGGTGCCTTAAATCTTGGAGACCTGGTTGAACCCGAGCTCGACCGGGGTCTCGCGGCCGAAGATCGAGACGAGCACCTTCAGCTTCTGGGCGTCGACGTTGACCTCGGAGATGCTGGCGGGCAGCGTCGCGAACGGGCCGTCCATGACGGTGACCGACTCGCCGACCTCGAAGTCGACCTCGACGGCGGGCTTGGCGCCGAAGGACTCGGTGCCCGACTTGTCGGCACCCTTGGCCTTCTTCGGCGTCTCCTGCCTCGGCAGGAGGAACTTGACGACCTCGTCGAGGGTCAGCGGCGACGGACGGGAGGTGGCCCCGACGAAGCCGGTGACGCCCGGCGTGTTGCGCACGGCGCTCCACGAGGCGTCGTTGAGCTCCATCCGCACGAGGATGTAGCCCGGCAGCACCTTGCGCTGGACCTGCTTGCGCTGCCCGTTCTTGATCTCGGTGACCTCTTCGGTGGGCACCTCGACCTGGAAGATGAACTCCTCGACGTCCAGCGTCTGCACGCGGGTCTCGAGGTTGGCCTTCACCTTGTTCTCGTAGCCCGCGTAGGAGTGCACGACGTACCAGTCGCCGGGGGCCAGACGCAGCGAGTCCTTGAGGGCCTGCGCCGGGTCGACCTCCTCCTCCTCGACCTCGGCGGCGGGCTCCTCGACCGGCGTCTCGTCGACGGCGATGTCGTCCTCGGTGTCGCCGCGCGCGGCGACGTCGCCGGTACCCGCCGACTCCTCGGGGAGGTCGGAGTCGTCCTCGTCGGCCGGTCCGCCGAGCGCCGCCCGCGCGGCCTGCAGCTCGGCCTCGGCGTCGACCTCGTCCTCGGCGCTCTCGTCATCGGCGTCGTCGGCGGCCTCGCGGGCCTCCTGGCCGGCGCGGGCCACCGCGGCGTCGTCGAGCGTCGCCGGGTTCTCCTCGGTGCTGAGATCCCCGTACGTCCCACTGCCCTCACGCACCATGACGCCGCGCGTGCGGGCTTCACCGACGAGCTCGGGCTCGCCGCCTTCGGGGGTGGTGGTCTCGGAGTCTGCGCCGGATCCTGCGGAGGTCACTTCTCGTCTCACTTCCTTTGCACGGCGGGCACCGCGGAGGTGCCCGGCCGGCCGCTCGCGGAACGGTCAGCCGAAGAGGGCGAACACGGCCTTGGCGAACACCCAGTCGAGGGCCGCCACCAGGGACACCATGAACGCCACGAACACGAGGACGACGAACGTGTAGACCACGATCTGCCGTCGGGTCGGCCAGTGGACCTTGCGGAGCTCGGCCACGACCTCGCGCAGGAACCGGCGCAGGCGCGTGATGAGCGAGCCCTCCGGCTCGGCCTGCGCCCGGTCGCGCGTCGGGGTGGTCGTGCCCTTGCCGCCGGGACGCCGTGACGTGCCGGTGTCCGCGGCGTCCCCGGCACCGTCGCCGGAGGCCCGCCGTCGACGGCCGGCGGCGGTGACCGGACGCGCCTCGTCGTCGTCGCTCGCGCGCCGACGTCGGCTGCTGTCCTCGCTCACGGGGCCGTCCTCACCGTCCTCGTCCATCGTCCCGCCGGCCGGCGGGCCCGTTGTCGTGTAGTGCAGGGGCGACAGGACTTGAACCTGCAACCTGCGGTTTTGGAGACCGCTGCTCTGCCAATTGAGCTACGCCCCTGTGGCGGACCCGGAGGCCCGCCCGGACGATCCGAGGTCGTTCCCGGCACGCCGACGGACGCGCGAGGACGACGGACGAACCGTCCCGACCATCGATGGTACGCAACGACCCGCGGGAGCAGCGCCCCGACCCCTGGCCACGGCGGGACCTGGCCGGGAACGCTGTCGCTGCTGTCTGCCAATATCTGTGACATGGCATCGGTGACCTCGCTCCAGTCCACCGCGACCGACCGCCGGATCTCGGCCCGTGTGGGCGGGATCGCGGAGTCGGCCACGCTGGCCGTGGACGCGAAGGCGAAGGCCCTCAAGGCGGCCGGCCGGCCGGTCATCGGCTTCGGCGCGGGTGAGCCCGACTTCCCCACCCCGCAGCCGGTGGTGGACGCGGCGATCGCGGCGTGCTCGGACCCCAAGAACCACCGCTACTCCCCCGCCGCCGGGCTCCCCGAGCTGCGCGACGCGATCGCGACGAAGACCGCGCGGGACTCGGGCTGGCAGGTCGAGGCGCGCCAGGTGCTCGTCACCAACGGCGGCAAGCAGGCCGTGTTCGAGGCGTTCGCGACGCTGATCGACCCGGGCGACGAGGTCCTGCTGCCCGCGCCGTACTGGACGACCTACCCCGAGGCCGTGCGCATGGCCGGCGGCGAGCCGGTCGTCCTCGGCACCGACGAGTCCACCGACTTCCTGCCGACCGTCGAGGCCCTCGAGGCCGCGCGCACGCCGAACACCAAGGCGCTGCTGTGGTGCTCGCCGTCGAACCCCACGGGCGCGGTCGCGCCGCGGGCGCTCGTCGAGGCCGTCGGGCGCTGGGCGGCCGAGCACGGCGTCTGGGTGATCGCCGATGAGATCTACGAGCACCTGACCTACGACGGCGCCGAGCACGTGTCGATGCCCGTCGCCGTGCCCGAGATCGCCGACCGCTGCGTCGTGCTCAACGGCGTCGCCAAGACCTACGCCATGACCGGGTGGCGCGTCGGCTGGATGATCGGGCCCGCCGACGTGGTCGCGGCCGGCGTCAACATGCAGTCGCACCTGACCTCGAACGTCTGCAACGTCGCCCAGCGCGCGGCGCTCGCCGCCGTCTCCGGGCCCCTCGACGCGGTCGCCGAGATGCGCGAGGCGTTCGACCGCCGCCGCCGGCTGATCGTCGAGCTGCTCTCGGGCATCGACGGCATCACCTGCCCGACCCCGCAGGGCGCGTTCTACGCCTACCCGTCGGTGGCGGGCCTGCTCGGACGCGAGCTGCGCGGCGAGCGCCCGCAAACCAGCGTCGACCTCGCCGCGCTCATCCTCGAGCACGCCGAGGTGGCCGTGGTGCCGGGCGAGGCGTTCGGGACGCCCGGCTACTTCCGGCTCTCCTACGCCCTCGGGGACGAGGACCTGCGCGTCGGCGTCACCCGGATGGCCGACCTGCTGGCCGAGGCACGCTGAGACCCGCGATCATCCGCCGCGGCGGTCCCGCCGGGACCCCTGACACGAGGGAGCCCCGGTGCGTCGTCCGGTCGTCCTGCGCCTGCTCGTCGCCCTCGGCATCGGCCTCCTCGGAGTCGCCGTCGCGCCCGTGGCGATGGGCGCCCCGACGACCGCCGGGCAGGCCTACGTCGCGCTCGGTGACTCCTACACGGCCTCGCCGCTGACCGGTCCGATCTCCGGGCCCCCGCCCGGCTGCCTGCGCTCGGCGAACAACTACCCGCACCTCGTCGCCGAGCGCTCCGGCGCCCGGCTGACCGACGTGAGCTGCAGCGGCGCGCAGACCCGTGACCTCGCCGCCCCGCAGCAGACCTCGAGCGGCGTGAACCCGCCGCAGTACGACGCGCTCGGGCCCGGCACCCAGCTGGTCACCGTCGGGATCGGCGGCAACGACATCGGCTTCGGCGAGATCGTCCAGAGCTGCGTGAGCCCGACGCCGTTCGGCACCCCGTGCCGCGATCGCTGGACCGCCGGCGGCGCCGATCAGCTCGAGCAGCGGATCGACACGCTCGCCGGGCGCCTCGACGACGTCCTCGACGAGGTCGGCGCCCGCGCCCCGGACGCCCGCGTGCTGATCGTCGGCTACCCCTCGGTGCTGCCCGCCCAGGGCCCCGGCTGCTACCCGGTCGTGCCCTACACCGCGGGCGACGTGGAGTACCTGCGCGGCGTGCTCGGCCACCTCAACGACACGATCGCCGAGGCGGCCGCCGAGGGCGACGCGACGTACGTCGACACCTTCACCCCGACCGTCGGCCACGACGTCTGCACGCTGCCCGGGACGCGCTGGATCGAGGGCCTCGTGCCCACCGCGCCCGCGCTGCCGGTGCACCCCAACGCCCTGGGCTCCGAGGCCCTCGCCCGCGCGGTCCTCGCCACCCTGGGCGTGCCGGCCGCGGCCTGAGTTCGCCCCTCCCTCGCAACGAACGCGCTGTTCGCTGCTTCTATGCGCCGGAACTCCGCGTTCGCTCGCGCCGCCTCGATGATCGGCCCGCCGCGAACGGGGACTTCGCGCGCATAGAAGCAGCGAGATACCCGTTCGCTGCGGTGGAGGTTCAGGCGCCGGTCAGGCCGGGCGGACGGTGGCGACGGCCTTGCCGAGGACGCCCTTGCCCTCGTGGGTGGCCGTCACGGTGACCGTGCGGCTGCCGTCGTCGGCGGTCTCGCCGGCCTTGCCGCCGAACTCGACGGTGGCGCCGGTGTCGTCGTCGGGGACGACCACCGGGCGGGTGAAGCGGGTGGAGAACGACACGACGGCCGTGGGGTCCTCGGCGAGGTCGGTGACGTAGCGCGCGGCGAGGGCCATCGTGAACATGCCGTGGGCGATGACGCCCGGCAGACCCACCTCGAGCGCGACACGCTCGTTCCAGTGGATCGGGTTCTGGTCGCCGGACGCGGCGGCGTAGCGCACGAGGTCGGCGCGGGTGATCGTCACCGTGCGCGCCGGGAGGGCGTCGCCGGAGGACAGGTCGGACAGGGCGCTCACGCGTCACCACCGTCGGGCTCGGCGCGGCCGACGAGGGTGGCCCGGGTCGTCGCCACGGTGTCGCCGTCGGCGTCGGTGACGTCGCAGCGGAAGGTGATGACGTCGTTGCCCGCGAGCTCGCGGATCTCGTCGACCGACACGACGCTGCTCACGACGTCGCCGGCGTGGACCGGGCGCCGCACCTCGAAGCCCTGGTCGCGGTGGATGACACGCGTGAAGTCCAGGCCGAGGGCGGGGTCGTCGACGACGCGCCGGGTCGCGGGCCAGGTGAAGACCACCGGGAACGTCGTCGGCGCCACGACGTCGGGGTGGCCCGCGGACCGGGCGGCGTGACGGTCGTGGTGCACCGGGTCGTCGGCGCCGACGGCGACCGCGAACTCCCGGATCTTCTCCAGCGAGACCTCGTAGGTCTCCGCGGGCCAGGAGCGGCCCACGAACGACTCGTCGAGCGGCACGAGGAGGGCTGCGTCAGCGGGTCTCGCGGTGACCGCGGTGCGTCCCGCAGTTCGGGCAGAACTTCTTGATCGTCAGACGATCGGGGTCGTTCCGCCGGTTCTTGCGGGTGATGTAGTTGCGGTTCTTGCACTCCTCGCAGGCCAGCGTGATCTTCGGTCGAACGTCGGTGGTGGCCATGGAGGTTCCTCTCGTCACGGTGTGGCAGCGGCCGCGGGCGGACCCGTGGTGCCTGGGTAGCGGTGGCCGGACTTGAACCGGCGACACAACGATTATGAGCCGTTTGCTCTACCGACTGAGCTACACCGCCGCGATGAGCAGCCGTCTCATGACGAAGCCGGCGGAGCCCGTCCGCCGGCCTGCTCACCGAGAGCCCCTTTACGGAATCGAACCGTAGACCTTCTCCTTACCATGGAGACGCTCTGCCGACTGAGCTAAAGGGGCCTGCCCCGGAGGGCACGACACAGCTTACCCCCCGCGGTCACGCGATCAGAGTGCGGGGTCCCGGGGCCGCACCGGGCTCGTCGGGGTGCGCCTCGAGGGATTCCAGCCAGCTGTCGAAGCACCGTGCGGGCAGCGGACGGGACACCAGGTAGCCCTGGGCGACGTCGCAGCCCATCTCCGCGAGGGTGGCGCGCACGGCGGCCTGCTCGACGCCCTCGGCGACGACCGTGAGGCCCAGGGTGTGGCCCATCTCGACGATCGCGCGGACGACGGCGACGTCGCCGTACTCGGTGCCCATGCCCAGCACGAAGCTCTTGTCGATCTTGACCTGGTCGACGGGGAGCCGGCGCAGGTGGGCCAGCGACGACTGGCCGGTGCCGAAGTCGTCGACGGCGAGGTGGCAGCCCAGCGCGTGCAGGCGGCGCATCACCGGCAGCGCGATCTCCCGCTCCGAGGAGACCCCGGACTCGGTGAGCTCGAGGGTGAGCAGCTCGGCAGGGACACGGTGGGCCGCGAGCAGGGTGGCGACCTCCTCGGGGAAGCCCGGCGTGCCGAGGTTGCCGACCGAGACGTTCACCGCGACGGACAGCCGCATCCCGCGGTCGAGCCACCGTCGGGCCGCGGCGAGGGACTCGTCGAGCACGAACGTCGTGAGCTCGGCGATCTGGCCGGTGGCCTCGAGGACGGGGACGAACTCGTCGGGCAGCAGCAGACCCAGTTCCGGGTGGTCCCAGCGCGCGAGCGCCTCCACCCCGACGACCGTGCGCTCGCCGAGCGAGACGACGGGCTGGAAGTCCACCCGCACGTCCCGGCGCCCGACGGCCGCGGAGAAGCCCCGGATGAGGCGCAGGCGGCGAGCCGCCCGCTCGCCCATGCTCGGCTCGTAGCAGCGCACGGCCTCGACCCCGTCGCGGGTGGCGGCGAGCGCGACGTCGGCGCGGCGCAGCAGGGCCGCGGTGCGCTCGGGGCCCGCCGGGACGTCGGCGAGCCAGGGGCCGTCGGCGGCGATGCCGACCACCACGGGCGGCTCGAACCGCACGCCCTCGACGACGTAGGGCGCGAGGAGGCGCTCGCGCAGCTCCTCGCCCGCCCGGTGCGCGTCGTGGCCGTCGACGCCCGGGATGTGGACCGCGAACGTGTCGCCCTCGAGGCGGGCGGCGACGAGCTCCCGCCCCGTCAGACTGGGCAGCCGCACGTCGACGAGACGCTCGGTGGCGAGGCGGACGAAGACCTCGCCGCGGGCGTGCCCGAGGGTGTCGTTGACCTGGTCGAGCAGGCTGAGATCGACCACCGCGACCGCGCCCCCCGCCCCCGTGACCGCGTGCAGGAAGCCCTCACGGTTCCGCAGGCCGGTCAGGGGGTCGTGGTGGGCGTCGCGACGGAGGCGCTCGGCGAGCGCGGCCGCCTCGACGTCGTGGCGGTGGCGCCGGACGCGCTGGACCAGCAGGCCGACGACGGCGGCGGCGAGCATGAGGAGGAGCAGGGCGGCGACGATCAGGACCCACAGCGCGGGAGCCGGCGAGGCGACGGCCGACGCGCCACGAGCCGGGGTCACGTCACCACACCCTTTCCGGTCGCGCCGCGACGACGAGCCGCCAGCAGCGGAGGGACGACGAGCCGCCAGCGGCGGAGGGTCGCCGGGGTAGCGCACCACATCGTCGTCTCGTTCACCCTACGCAACAAATCGTGGCCAACCGACGGACGGGGGATTCACTCCTCCGGCCCATCATGCACCTCATGTGACCCCCAACGATGACCGACCGACACAGGTGCGCCCGCACGTCCGACACGTCCGTGTCGTGGAGATCCGGGCGGCGGCCGTCCACCCCGCTTCGCTGCGCCCCCGGCCGCGAGCTCTGGTGGGATGAGCGGGGGACGACCGATCGGACAGGGGTGCGGCGTGACCGACGACGGGCAAGGGGCGCGCACGGGCGTGCGGGCCGGGATCGTGGCGACGGGCAGCGAACTGCTGACCGGGCGCATCACCGATCGCAACGGCCCCTGGGTGGCCGAACGGCTCGGCGAGCTCGGGGTAGAGGTGTCCCACCTGCTGCTCGTCGGCGACCGGGCCGAGGACATGGCCGCCGCGCTGCGCTTCCTCGCCGGCGACGGCGTCGACCTCGTCGTGACCACCGGGGGCCTCGGCCCGACCGCCGACGACCTCACCGGCGAGGTGGTCGCCGCCGAGACCGGGCGCCCGCTCGAGCTGGACGAGCACATGGAGAAGGTGGTCGGCGACATCATCGCGAAGTTCGCCGACCGGCTCCGCTGGGACGCCGACGCCCTCGCCGCCGCCAACCGCAAGCAGGCGATGGTGCCGCGCGGGGCGACGCCGATCCGCCCGGCCGGCACCGCGCCGGGACTCGCCGTCCCGCCCGACGACGAGCGCGGCGGGCCGACGGTGCTGGTGCTGCCGGGGCCGCCGCGCGAGGTCCGCGCGATGTGGGACGACGCGCTGGCGACGGAGCCGGTGAGCAAGGTCCTCGCCCGCACCGAGCCCTACGCCGAGACCCACCTGCGGCTCTTCGGGGTGCCCGAGTCCGAGATCGCCGCGACCCTGCGCGACGTCGGCGAGCAGACCGACCTGGAGCCGCTGGAGATCACCACCTGCCTGCGTGACTTCACGCTCGAGGTCGACCTGCGCCACGCCCCCGGCTCCACCGCGGGGGCGACGGCCCGCGACGCGGTGCTCGCCGAGATCGACCGTCGGCACGGGCACACCGTCTTCTCCCGCACCGGGCAGTCCATCGACGAGCTGCTGTTCGACCTGCTCGACGGGCAGGTCGTGGCCACCGCCGAGTCGTGCACCGGCGGCCTGCTCGCGGGGCGTCTCACCGCGCCGGCCGGGGCGTCGGCGCACGTCGCCGGCGGCATCGTGTCGTACTCGAACGACGCGAAGGCCGACCTGCTCGGCGTACCCCGCGAGCTGATCGAGACCCACGGCGCGGTGTCACCGAAGGTGGCCGAGGCCATGGCCGACGGCGCGCTGGCCCGCTTCGGCGCGACGGTCTCCGTCGCGATCACCGGCGTGGCCGGCCCCGGGGGCGGCACCGAGGCCAAGCCCGTCGGCTACGTCTGCTTCTGCGTGCGCACCGCCGACGGCCGGACCCTGGCGCGCGACCCGGTGCTGCCCGGCGAGCGCGGGGACATCCGCGAGCGCTCGGTCGTGCTCGCCATGCACCTGATCCGCCGCGTCCTCACCGGCGACGGGGAGCCCGCGCCGGTCTGACCCGCACGCGAGTGATCGACGGAAGAATACGGACACTGGGTGTCAGCGGCGCCACGCCGCCGACGTCTACGCCACGCGAGCGACGAACGCCGACACGTCGTCGAGGAACTCGTCGCGGTTGGTCTCGTTGAGCACCTCGTGCCGGGCGCCGGGCTCGATCCGGGTGGTGACGTCGCTGCCGGCGAGCTTCTCCATCACCGGCCGGGTGGAGTCCAGCGGGACGAGCTGGTCGTCCTCGCCGTGGATCCACAGCACGGGCAGCTCCGCGAAGCCCGGACCGGCCGCGATCGCCTCGACGGCCGCGACGAACGCCTCGAGCGTCGGGCGCTTGAACGGCCCGTGCCACACCAGGTCGTCGGACTCGTAGTCCGCGCCGACCGCGGGGTCGCGGGAGAGCACCGCGGGGTCGATGGGGACGTCGGGGATCTCGTCGTACTCGAGCAACCCGAAGATGCCCGGGCTGCCGCCGACGACGGGGCCGGTGAGCACCAGGCCCGCGAGCACGTCGGGGTAGCGCTGGGCGTAGCGCGCGGCGACGAGGCCGCCCATGGAGTGCCCGAGCAGCACGATCGGCAGGTCGGGGTGCTCGTTGCGGGCGGTGCGGCGGACCTGGTCGAGGTCCTCGACGACGTCCTCGACGTCGGCGACGAGCACCCGCTCGCCCTCGGAGCGGCCGTGGCCGAGGTGGTCGGGCGCGTAGACGACGGCCCCGTCGCCGGCGAGGCGGTCGAGCACGTGGGCGTAGCGCCCGGAGTGCTCGCCGTAGCCGTGCGCGACCAGCACCACGCGGCGCGGCGCGCCCTCGGGGTCGCGACGGCGGACGACGACACGACCGTGCGTGCCGCCGAGCTCCAGGTCGGTCTCGGTCCCGATCATGCTGAGGTCTCCTCGCGAACGCTGGGTTGGGCGGTGGTGACACCGAGGACGGTGCGCACCACCAGGTCGGGGTCGTCCCACATCGGCACGTGGCCGACACGGGGCAGGCGGACGAACTCGGCGCCGGGCAGGCGCGCCCGCAGCGTCTCGCCGTGACGCCGCCACGGGATGAGCCGGTCGCGCCCGCACCACGCGACGCGCACCGGGCACGGCAGCTCCGCGAACGACGCGAGCCCGCCGTGCTCGGCGGCGCCGTCGAGCAGCTCGTGCAGGATCACGCAGCCGCCGAGGTCGTCGATCAGGTCGGGGACGTCGGCGGTCGGCACGCGGTCACCGCGCTCGAGCACCCGGCCGAGCAGCAGGCGCCGCACCCGGGGCCGCGCCGCCAGCACGCGCACCGCGGGCGAGCCGCCGAGCGCCGAGCCGAGGCGGAACGACCACACCAGCCGGCGCAGGTCGAGCCGTGTGCGCCAGCCCCCGGCCGGCGACAGCGCGACCACGGTGCGGGCACGCCCACGCCGGGTGAGCTCGAGGGCCACCCAGCCGCCCAGCGAGTTGCCGACGAGGTGCGCGGTCGGCATGCCGGCGGCGTCCATCAGGGACTCGACGTCGTCGACGATCCCCTCGACCCCGACCGGCTCGCCCTCGGGCCACGGCGCCCCGCCGCGGTGCCCGATCATCGTCGGCACGAGCACGTCGTGGTGCTCCTCGAGGCCGGAGAGCACCGGGCGCCACGCCCGCCACGACATGCTCGCGCCGTGCAGCAGCACCAGCGGCTCGCCGCGCCCGCCCCGGTACGGGCCCTCGGGCGCGCTCACGTGCGTCCCAGGGCGAGCACCTCGTCGAACCCGTCCGCGAGGTCCTGCTCGAAGCCGGGCAGATCGGTGATCGACGCGGCGTCGAGGTTGGCGGCCACGCAGCACGTCGGCCCGTGGGTCAGCATCGCGATCATCGCCGCGCAGCCGGGCAGGGGCGCGAACGGGTAGCTGCGCACGATCCGCGCGCCGGCGAGGTAGATGTCGCCCTGCAGGCCCGGGATGTTGCTGGCCTGCAGGTCGTTGGCCCCGGTCGCCGCGCCCGCGCCGAGGCCGGTGATGACCGAGCCCGGCAGCCGCGCGAGCCACGGCGTCACGACCTCGACGCTCTCCAGCGCCGGCTCGGCGAGCGCGGCCTTCATGCGCCGCCGGACGTCGACGATCCGGGCCGCCGGGTCGACGATGCCGACCGGGGCCGAGAGCCGGGCGGGCGCGAAGTGGTTGCCGCCGGCCTCGTGCTCCTCGCGGCGCACCGACACCGGCAGCGTCACCGGCATCAGCCGCTCCGGGGGCAGCGGGTCGCCCTGGCGGGCCGAGTAGCGGCGGAACGCGCCGAGCAGCGACGCGAGGTAGGAGTCGTTGATCGAGCCGCCGGCCGCCTTGCCCGCCGCGCGCAGGTCGGCGAAGGGCACGTCGAGGGTGCGGAAGCGCCAGGACGGGCTCCGGTGCGCGAGCACCGGCAGCGGCGGGGCCGGCGGCGGCGAGAGCACCCGGCGCGCCGAGACGACGTAGCCGAGGGCGTCCCGCACGGCGCGGTCGGGACGGACCAGCGACGCCGCCATCCCGAGCAGCCCGCGCGCCGCCCCGCCGACCAGTCCGAGGTCGCTGCGGACCTGGCGCGCGAGCTCCTCGGACAGGGTCGGGGCCTCGCCCGTCGGCGCGGGCGGCTGGGGCTTGTCGGTGGTGGGCTCCCGGGTGCGCGAGTGCAGCCCGGCCAGGAGCTGCGCGAGGCCCATGCCGTCGGAGAGGACGTGGCTGAGCTTGAACAGCAGCGCGGCCCCACCGTCGGGCAGGCCGCCGACCAGCGTCGCCTCCCACAGCGGGCGCGACGGGTCGAGCGGGGTCATCGCGGCCTGCTCGGCGACCGTGAACAGGCCGTCGGTGCCCGCGCCCTCGGGCAGCCGCAGGCGGCGCAGGTGGTAGTGCAGGTCGAAGTCGGGATCGAGCGCCCAGTGCGGGGTCCCGGCACCGAGGAACGGCGTGACGATCCGTTCCCGGAACCGGGGGACCACCCGCGAGGCCCACTCGGTGGCGGCCACGAAACGGTCCCAGTCGGGCTCGCGGTCGAGGGTCTCGACGATGACGACGGTCGAGCGCATCCGCGGGTCGACCTCGACGCGCCACATGAGCGCCTCGAAGCCGGTCATCTCCTCCGACCGGGACCACAGGAGGCTCCCGTCGGCGCTGCGGGGCGGGGTGGGGTCGGGGGTCACCGACGGGCTCACGGGGCGCCTTCCAGGGTGGCGACGAACCGGTTCCGCACGTCCTCGACGTGCTCGGTCATCGTCGCCACTGTCCACGACGAGGTGTCGACCGGCGGCAGGACGTCGACGTGCACGGTGCCTCCCCGCAGGGTCTGGTGCCCGCGCCACATCACCTCGCCGGCGTCGTGGATGACGATCGGCACCATCGGCACGCCCGCCTGCATCGCGATGTGGAAGGCGCCCTTCTTGAACGGCCCGAGCCGCGGGGTCGGCGAACGGGTGCCCTCGGGCGCGATCGCCAGCGACCAGCCCTCGTCGCGCATCTTGCGCACCGCCGGCTCGAGGGCCTCCTTCGACTGCCGGGCGTTGCCGCGCTCGACGAAGGCGACTCCGGCCAGGCTGAACATCTGGCCCCACAGCGGGATCGAGGCGGCCTCCGCCTTGGCCACGCCGGTGAAGCCCCCGCGCAGCAGCTTCATCAGCAGGGCGACGTCGAGCTTGGACTGGTGGTTGAAGACGAAGACGCACGGCCGCGCCGACCACAGGTGCTCCGCACCGCGCACGTCGACGTCGATGCCGGCGAGCGCGAGCCCGAGGTCCCCGGTGACCGACGAGGCGAGGTCGACCATGTGCCGCCGCGACCGACGCGCGAGGCCGACCGCCGCGCCCGCAGAGGCGCCGCCGAGCAGGGCGCCGTAGAACCCGGCCGTGCGCAGGACGTCGCCGGGGGTGGCGAGCGCGCCGCCCCGCTCGGCGACGGTGAGCACCGGCCGGTCGCCGCACGTCGTCTCCCGCGGTGTCACCACCAGGGGCCGCTCGCCCGCGTCCAGCAGCGCCGACGAGCACGGGCCCGCGTAGACGAAGGTCGGCCTCCGCCCGTCGAGGGCCGCGGCGAGGGCGGCGGCCTTCGCGCTCCCGTCGTCGTCGACCAGCACCGGTCCGGCGACCTCCCCGCTCAGCGTGCCGTCGCGGACGTCGACCTCGGTGGTGACCAGCTCGTCGGCAGCGAGGTCCTCGGCGAGGGGCGCGAGCACCGGCCGGGGCGCGTGCCCGGTGACCACGACGCGGTGCCCGGCCCGACGGTGCTCGGCCACGAGCGACCACATCTCCGGGCGCAGCGCCGCCCCGAGCTCGTCGCGGTGCAGCACCCGCGCCCGTCGGGCGACCGTGTCCTCGTCCTGCCCGGCCCAGCCCGCGACGAGACGGCGCACGGCGGCCTCGTCGTCGCCCGCCCCCGCGACCAGCGCGATGTCGGCGGGCAGCGCGCGCCAGGACGTGCGCCCGGAGCGCAGGGCCTCGCCGGCGTGCGCGGCGACCGCGGAGGCGTCCAGCAGCGCGGTCTCGTCGACGACGGCGACGCTGCCCGACGGCGCGGCCCGGACCGAGGCCCGCCGGGCGTCGAGCTCAGCGCTGGGCAGGGGCATCGAAGACCTCCGAGCGGAGTGCGTGCTCGCGTTCCGCGACACGGCGCAGCTGGTCGCGGACCCCGGCGACCTCGTCGCGCCAGGCCGCCCGCGCCGCCGGTGTCGCGTCCACCCCCAGCAGTGCCCGGTTCTCCGCCGCGCGCAACGCGGTGGAGAAGAGCTCGCGGGACACGACGTCGGCACCGTGCAGGCGCTGCTGGCGCCACCACTGCTGCCCGAGGCCCGTGCAGGCGTCGAGGAAGGGTCCCCGGTCCTCCAGGGCCCCGTCCTGCTCGGCGAGCACCGTCGCCACCACCCACTGCGACTCGACGAACGGCAGCAGCGTGCGGGGCGCGACGAGCAGCTCCGCGCGGCCCAGCATCTCCGCCGCACCGCCCGGCGTGCCGAGGACGTCCTTCCAGTCGGGGGCGAGGCGGTCGAGCTCGGCGAGCAGCTCGTCGCGGTACTCCCGCTTGCGGGAGAAGAAGAAGTCGAACTTCAGCAGGTCGCGCAGCTCGAGGGCCGTCCCCCAGCACGCCTCGAGGGCCTCGTCCTGGGGGAGGTCGGTGTCGACGATGGTCAGCAGCGCCATCTCGAGCACGGCCCGGGTGAGCAGGTGGTGGAGCACCCCGTTGCGGTAGAAGGCGGCGACGTGGTGACGGTCGGAGTCGATCGACCACACGGCCTGCGGTCCCCCGTCGAAGCGCTCGGCGACGCCCACCGAGACGAGCCGCTCGAGGGTGTCCTCCAGGGCTTCGTCGGACCCGAGGTCGCCGATCGCCGGCACGCGCTCGAGCAGCCGGCGCACCGGCTCCACGACCGCGCGGACCTGCTCGAACGTCAGCGCCCGCCCGCCGGCGCCGAGCAGCGCGAAGGTGACCACCGACGTCGGCGTCACAGGGGTGGCCCGGTTGATGCCGACGGCGATCCGGAACGCGACCTTCTCGAGCTGCGAGCGCCCCTCGCCGGCCTCGTCGAGCGCCGCCCGCAGCGGGAGCGGCTCGCCGAAACGGACCCGGGCCGAGCCGATGCGCCGCTGCTGGTCGCGCATGTAGCCGGCGAGCCAGCCCAGGCCCTCGGCCTTCTTGCCCGCCCCGCCCTGCTCCGCGGCCAGCGCGCCGACCTCGTGGAGCTGGTCGTAGTGCAGCGACACGGGCACCAGCAGCGGGTCGCGGCCGGGCGAGTCCGGCTCGAGCTGGGCCGCCGCGTCGACGAGGTAGCGCAGCAGCCCGTACTTCGGCGGGCGCAGCTTCCCGGTCCGCGTGCGGCCGCCCTCGATGTACCACTCGAGGTTGAAGCGCTTGTCGAGCAGGTGGCCGAGGTACTCGCGCACCGCGAACTTGTAGATCGCGTCGTCGCCGAAGCTGCGGCGGATGAACACGATCCCGGCCCGGCGCCCGAGCGTGCCGAGCGGCCAGAAGGCGAGGTTGTCGCCGCCGAGGACATGGTTGCGCGGGAAGTCGTGCGCGTGGAGCACCTCGGCCAGCACGAGCGGGTCGGCGTAGCTGCGGTGGGAGGGCAGGAAGATCAGCGGACGCCGCCGGCCCTGCTCGCGCAGGCGCTCCAGGCTGGAGGTGTCGACGTCGACGTCCCAGGCCTTGCGGTGCAGCGGGCTCATCACCGACCGGAAGGCCTCGATCGCCGGCGGGCTCTGCACCGCGGCCATCTCCTCCAGGCAGTCCGACGTCTTCGCCAGCACCTCGTCGGGCGTCAGGCCGAGCTCGCCGGCCAGGTCGGCGGCCCGGCGGGCGACCGCCGTCGACGCGACGATCTGCTCGGCCATCAGCCGAGGCACCTTGTAGCGGTCGCCGGTCAGGCGTCGTTCCGCGCGGTCGCAGGCCAGGGTCGCGCGGCGGCGGACGAAGGCGACGAAGCCCGACCCGTCGGGCGAGCCCACCTCCTGGTCGCCCTCGCGCCGCAGGTCCGACAGCGTCGCCGCGTCACCGGCCACGACGCGCGCACGGTCGGCCGACCAGCCCCGGAGCCGGGCGCGCGCGTGGCGCACGCCCCGGCGCCGCGGGCTCAGCGAGAACAGGTCCGAGAGCGACGGCTCGTCCGAGGAGGCGCGCTCGTCGGGCGGCCAGACGACGCGCACCGGCACGACGGTGGTGTCCGGCGCCGCGGCGTCGAGGGCGCCGGCGAGCTCGCGGGCCCCGTCCGGGACCACCTGGGCCCGGCCGTCGCCGTACGTCGACTCCGTCCACTGCCGCACCAGCTCGCGCTCGGTCCGGGACTTCGCGCCCGAGAGCACCAGCGTCCGCACCACTCTGTGCTCCTGCCTCCACGCGCCCCCGGGAGGGGACGCGAGCGTCAGCCCCGGATCGAGCAGGGCATGGTCTTCACCGCGTGCACGAAGTTGCTGCGCAGGGTCTCGGGCTCGCCGACCGTCAGGTCCGGGACCCGGGTCAGGAGCTGCGAGAAGATCTGCCGCAACTGTGTGCGCGCGAGCATGTTGCCCATGCAGAAGTGTGGTCCGCCACCCCCGAAGCCGACGTGGGGGTTGGGGTCGCGGGAGAGATCGAAGCGCAGCGGGTCGGTGAAGACCTCGGCGTCCCGGTTGCCCGACTCGTAGAACATGACGACCTTGTCGCCCTCGGCGATCGGGGTGCCGCGCAGCTCGGTGTCTCGGGTCGCGGTGCGCCGGAACGTCACCACCGGGCTGGCATGTCGGATGAACTCCTCCACCGCCGTCCTCGCCCGGCCCTCGGGGTCCTCGGCGAGCCACGCGCGCTGGTCCGGGTGCTCGGTCAGCCGGCGCACGGAGTGGGCGATCGTGTTGCGCGTGGTGTCGTTGCCGGCCACCGAGAGCAGCACGAAGAAGGCGCCGATCTCGTTGTCGGTGAGGCTCTCGCCGTCCACCTCGGCCTGCACGAGGTTGGTCATGAGGTCGTCCTGCGGGGCCCGGCGGCGGGCCTCGGCGAGCTCGAGCGCCGGTCCGAGCAGGGCCATGAGCGCCTGGCCCGCGGCCTGCAGCGGGTCCTCGAGGCCCCGGTTCTGGAGCACGTCCGGGTCGTTCGTGGCGACGAGGAGGTCGGCCGCCTCGGCCAGCGACTCCTGGTACTCCTCGGGCGCGCCCATGAGGTCGAAGATTGTGCCCATCGGCAGCCGCTTCGCGACCAGCTGAACGAAGTCGCCGTCGCCGTGGTCGAGCAGCTCGTCGACGATCGACCGGGCCCGTCCCGCGATCCTGTCCTCGAGGCGGCGGACCTGCTTCGGCGTGAACGCGGCGCTCACGATCTTGCGGAGCTTGGTGTGCCGCGGCGCGTCCATGGCCAGGAACGACTGGCTCGCCTCGAGGAGCTCCGCCGGCGCGTCCTGGAACTGCGTGCCCTGCCCGGAGCAGAAGAGCTTCGGGTTCTTGCTGACGTGGCCGATGTCCTCGTGGCGCACGACGGCCCAGAACCCCGGGTCGTCCTCGCCGGGCATGAGCATGCCCTCCGGCGGGCGATGCCAGGAGATCGGACGCTCGGTCCGGAGCTCGGCGAACGACGCGTCGCGCTCGGCCATCGGCCGGCCCCAGAACTCCAGGGACGACAGGTCGACCGGGTCGAGGTCCGGCCCCGGGGTCGTGGCCGTGCTCGTGGTGGTGGTCATGCGTTCGCCCCGTCCTGTGCCGTCTCGGCCGCCGTCGCCGCTGCCGCCTCGGCCGCCTTCGCCGCGGCCTGCTCGCGCCGCTCGGCGGCGAGGGCGAGCGCGGCGTCCCAGCCCTCGCGCTTGCCGATGAGACGGCGGTACTTCATGACCTCGGCACGCATGTCGACCGCGAGGGCGCCGACGATCCGGTCGTGCGCCCGGTAGAGCGCGGTGAACGGGCCGCCGTCGGCGTCGTCGCCCGCGACGACCTCGACGTGGTCGCCCGCCGCGACACCGACGAACTGCACCCGGCTCGCGTACCAGTCCGACCAGAAGTACGGGACGGTCTCGTAGACCTTGGCGTTCTCCGGGTCCACGGCGTTGCGCGCGGCGTAGCGCCCCTGCTCGGCGGCGGAGGTCCAGTGCTCCAGGCGCATCGGGCCGTCGAGGACGTCGTCGAACAGCGCGTTCGGCCAGCGGGCGACATCGCCCGCGACGTAGACGCCCGGCGCGGCGGCGAGGCGGGCGTCGGCCACCACGCCGTCGTCGACGGTGAGGCCGGAGCCCTCGAGCCAGCCGGTGGTCGGCTGCGCGCCGATGCCGACGACGAGCAGGTCGGTGTCCAGCTCGGTGCCGTCGCCCAGGCGCACGGCGCGCACCCCGCCGTCGTGGTGGAGGACCTCGTCGACGGCCACCCCGGTGCGCACCTCGGTGCCGTGACGCTCGTGCAGGCGGGTGAGCGCGCGGCCCATCCGCTCGCCGATCGCGCGCACGAGCGGGGTGTCCATCGCCTCGAGGATCGTCACCTCGAGGTCGAGCGAGCGGGCGACCGCGGCCACCTCGGAGCCGATGAAGCCCGCCCCGACGACGGTCACCTTCCGGTTGCCGTCCCGCAGGGCCCCGCGCAGCCCGATGGCGTCGTCGAGGGTGCGGACGACGTGGACGCCCGCGAGCCCCTCGGTGCCGGGCAGGGTGCGCGCGTGCGCCCCCGTCGCGATCACCAGGCCGTCGTAGGGGATCGCGCGGTCCCCGACGGTCACGGTGCGCGCCGAGGTGTCCAGCGCCGACGCCGGCGTCCCGAGCACGAGCTCGACGTCGAGGTCGTCGGCGAAGGTCGCGTGCTCCCGGTAGCGCGGATCGGGGCACTCCTCGGCGGCGAGGTACTCCTTGGACAGCGGCGGCCGGTCGTAGGGCAGGTGCTCCTCGGCCCCGACCAGGGTCACCGTCCCGTCGAACCCGTCGCCGCGGACGGCCTCCACGGCGCGCAGGCCGGCGAGGGACGCCCCGACGACCACCAGGTGCGTCACCGCTCAGGACTCGAGCGAGAGCGCCTCGGTCGGGCAGGCGGCGACGGCCTCGCGGACCTCGTCCTCCTGCCCGTCGGGCACCTCCTCGGCGTGCAGGATGAGCGAGCCGTCGTCGTCCACCTCAAACACGTCGGGCGCCAGGGACTCGCACATCCCCATGCCGGTGCACTTGTCCCAGTCGACTTTGATCTTCATTGGGGTGGCCCTCCCCCGGGTCGGCGTCCTCGGCGACGGAGCTCTCGGCGAGCCCGCACCCGGCGCACCATAACGTGCGTGATGCTACGCCGCGAGACCTGCGTCACCGACTGATCACTCCACGTCAGCACCGGCGGGACTGCCGGCGTCGTGCCAGCCTCGTGTCAGCCTGGGGGCCACGCTGGCGTTGGACGTCAGGAAAGCCCCCACTGGACCCGGCGAGAGGAACACGCACGTGAGCACGCTCGACCTGGACGCGCCGGCCACCCCCACAGCATTGTCGGTGACCCACGACGGCGGGGTCGCGACGGTGCGCCTCGAGCGCCCCGAGGCCGCGAACGCGCTCGACCGCACGCTGTGGCGCGAGCTGCGCGACACCTTCACCGTGCTCGACGCCGACCCGGGCGTGCGGGTCGTCGTGCTCGCCGGCGCCGGGAAGCACTTCTGCGCGGGCATCGACCTCTCGATGCTCGGCGAGATCCAGGGCATGGCCCCCGACGGCGCCGACCCCGGCCGGGCGCGCGAGGCGCTGCGCCGGCTGATCCTCGACCTCCAGGACGTCCTCACCACCGTCGAGCGCTGCCGCGTCCCCGTCCTCGCCGCGATCCAGGGCGTCTGCGTCGGCGCCGGCCTCGACCTCGCCGTCGCCTGCGACCTGCGCTACGCGACCCCGCGTACGAAGTTCTCGCTCAAGGAGGTCGACATGGGCCTCGCCGCCGACGTCGGCGTCCTGCAGCGCCTGCCCCGCATCGTCGGCGAGGGCCGGGCGCGGGAGATGGCGTACACCTGCCGCGACGTCCGCGGCCCCGAGGCCGAGACGATGGGCCTGGTCAACGCGTGCGTCGAGGCCGACGACCCCGAGGCCCTCGTCGCCCACGTCCAGGAGATCGCCCGGGGCCTCGCCGCGAAGTCCCCGCTCGCGATGCGCGGCACCAAGCACGCGATCACCTACGCCCGCGACCACTCCGTGGCCGACGGCCTCGACCAGATCGCCACGTGGAACGCCTCGGCGCTGATCTCCGAGGACCTCACTGAGGCCGTCACCGCCTTCAGCCAGGGACGCGCGCCGCGCTACGCCGACTGACTGTGAGGGTCAGTTCTCGCTGGCCCTGGTGGTCATGGTGGGCTGGTGATCAGCAGCAGCGGGTGTGACCCTCCGACTGACTGGCGTGATGCCTGCGAGGCGACATGTCCGCCTGCTGCTGCTGGTGTCGGCCCGGCCGGAGTGGTGGCCTGATCAGGAGCTTGACCCCCGAGTAGCCGCTCGGGGTGTCCCATCACAGTCCTGCCCGTTCTCCGAACCGGACCGGCGTTCACAGTCGCGTCCACGCGTCAGGAGAACGCATGTCCATGCTGGCAGAGGTCGTCGAGCTCGTCATCGGAGTCGACACCCACACCGACACCCACACCGCCGCGGTTGTCGTCGCGGCCACCGGGGCGTTGGTCGAGACCGTCACCGTGTCCGCGGACCCGGAGGGCTATCAGAGCCTGCTGGCGGTGGCCGAACGTCACCGCGGGTTGCGGGCTTTCGCCGTCGAGGGTGCCGGCGGGTACGGCGCCGGATTGACCCGCCACCTCGCCGCGGCCGGTGAGGTCGTGGTCGAACTCGACCGCCCGGCGCGGCCCGCGCGTCGTGGTGGTCGTCGCTCGGACCCGTTGGACGCCGAGCGCGCCGCCCGGGACGCGCTGGCCCGCACCCGCCTGGCCGCGCCCAAGACCGGGCCGCAGCGCGGCGCGCTGCAGGCCTTGCTGACCGCTCGACGTTCGGCGGTCGACGCCGCCACCGACGCCGGGCGCCAGCTGCGCGCGCTGGTCGTCACCGCCCCCGAAGCCGTCCGGGCCCGGTTCCGCGGGCACCGCAGCACCCGCGCCCAACTCGCCATCGCCGCCGGGCTACGCCCCACGACCTGCAGCGGCGACGTCGAGGTCGTCACCACCCTGACCGTGCTGCGCGGTCTCGCCCGCCGGGTCCGTGCCCTCGAGGCCGAGGCCACCGACCACGAGAAGGCCATCCGCACAGTCGTCGCCGCCTGGCACCCGAACCTGCTCGAGCTGCCCGGCATCGGCCCGATCAACGCCGCCGTCGTCCTGACCGCCTGGTCGTACCCCGGGCGCTGCCGCGACGAAGCCGCTTTCGCCATGCTCGCCGGCGCCGCCCCCATCCCCGCCAGCTCGGGTCGCACCGTGCGCTACCGGCTCAACCGCTCCGGAAACCGCCAACTCAACCGGGCGCTGCACTCGATCGCCCTCTCGCGGCAGCGCTACCACCAGCCCACCCGCGACTACACCAACCGACGCCGCTCCCAAGGCAAGACCGACCGCGAGATCCGCCGCTGCCTCAAGCGCTACATCGCCCGACAGCTTTACCGTCAGCTAGAACCCCTAGGAGGGGTTGACGAACCATAGGAGCGTCGCACCTGCGGTGCCAGCCCTGCGTCCACGCTTGCACTGAAGGCCAGGAAATCCGCGTCGATCACTGCTCCTCGTGCGCCGCCGTCCGCCACGGTGCGACGGTCGCGGCAGGGGTGACGGCGGGATCCCAGGCGCCGTCCGCGTGCGCCCGCACGAGCAGCTCGAACTCGTCGAGCAGCGAGGACAGCTCGACCGGGGTGACGCCCGCGATCTGCTGGTGGCCCGCCAGCACCGCCACCCCGAGGGAGGCGAGCCGCTCGCGGAGCGCGTCGTCGGCGATCACCGACGCGAGCACGTCGCCGAGCGCGCGCACCCGGCCGCGGTCCACCGCCCGCTGCGCGGCGTCGACGATGGGGTCGACCGTCGCCCAGGCCCGGATTGCGGTCTCGGCCTCGTGGGGCACGGTGAGCGCCAGGTACTTCATCCGCGTCACGCGCTCGAGGGCGTCGTCGGAGGCGTTCACCAGCTCGACGAGACGGGCGGTCTCCTCACGCTCCCAGTGCTCGAGCAGCGCGGCGACGAAGCCCTCCCAGCTGCCGAAGTGGTGGTAGAAGGACCCGCTGGTGACCCCGAGCGCGGCGCACAGGCGCCCGATGCGCAGCCCGTTGCGGCCCTCGCGGGCGAGCAGGCGCAGGGCCTCCTCGAAGTAGGCCTGCGGGGTGGCGGTCGGCATGACTCCCGGCACCCCCACCTCGACGCGAACGCTCGGTTCCCCTCCGAGCACACCGTAATCTACTCTACGGCCCGCCGACCCCGGTCTCGTGATCGCTGAGGAGACGACGATGTATCCCGGCACCTTCGCCGCCACCCACCCCGACCGCCACGCGGTGATCATGGCCGAGACCGGCGAGGGGCTGACCTACCGTGAGCTCGAGGACGGCTCGGTGCGGCTGGCACGCACGCTGCTCGACCACGGCCTGCAGCGCGGCGACGTCGTCGCCCTGCTCAGCGACAACCACCCGCGGGTGTTCGAGGTCTACTGGGCCGCTCAGCGCGCCGGCCTGCTCGTCACCGCCGTCAACCACCACCTCTCCCCCGACGAGGCCGCGTACATCGTCGACGACTGCGGGGCCCGCGCCCTCGTGGTGTCGGCGGCGAAGGACGAGCTCGCCCTGGCGATCGTCGACGCGACCCCGGGCGTGACGCTGCGCCTCGCCTTCGGCGGCACGGTCGCGGGGCACCGGGACTACGACGAGGTCGTCGGCCCGCAGAGCCCCGAGCCGCTCGCCGACCAGCCCCGCGGCGGCGACATGCTCTACAGCTCGGGCACCACCGGGCGACCGAAGGGGATCAAGCCCAACCTCGTCGAGCGCCAGATCGACGAGCCCGGCGACCTCTACATCGCGGTGTTCAAGCCGATGTACGGCTTCGGCGAGGACACCGTCTACCTCTCTCCGGCGCCGGTGTACCACGCGGCGCCGCTGCGCTTCGGGGCCACGATCCAGTCGACCGGCGGCACCGTCGTGATGATGCACCGCTTCGACCCGGAGCAGGCCCTCGCCGCCATCGAGCGCTACCGGGTCACCCACAGCCAGTGGGTGCCGACGATGTTCGTGCGGATGCTCAAGCTCCCCGACGAGACGAAGCAGCGCTACGACGTCTCGAGCCTGCGCGTCGCGATCCACGCCGCGGCGCCGTGTCCCGTCGAGGTCAAGCAGGCCATGCTCGACTGGTGGGGCCCGGTGCTCTACGAGTACTACAGCTCGTCCGAGGCCAACGGGATCACGTTCATCGACCCGCAGCAGTGGCTCGACCGGCCCGGCTCGGTCGGGGTGGCGGGTCTGGGCACCATCCACGTCTGCGACGACGAGGGCCGCGAGCTCGCCCCGAACGAGGTCGGCACCGTCTACTTCGAGCGCGACCGCGTCCCCTTCGCCTACCACAACGACCCCGACAAGACCCGGGGCGCGCAGCACCCCGAGCACGAGACCTGGACGACCACCGGCGACCTGGGCTACGTCGACGCGGCCGGCTTCCTCTTCCTCACCGACCGGAAGAGCTTCATGATCATCTCAGGCGGCGTGAACATCTACCCACAGGAGATCGAGGACGTCCTGACGCTGCACGACGCGGTCTACGACGTCGCGGTGATCGGCGTGCCGGACGACGAGATGGGCGAGTCGGTGTTCGCCGTCGTCCAGCCCGCCCCCGGCACCGAGCCCTCCGAGGCGCTCGCCGAGGAGCTCCTCGAGCACGTGCGCGGCCGCATCGCGCGCTACAAGACGCCCCGGCGCCTGGTGTTCACCGACGACCTGCCGCGCACGCCGACGGGCAAGCTCGTGAAGCACCGCCTGCGCGAGCGGTACGCGGCGGGCGAGTTCGCCGTGGCCTAGAAGAGCGAGCGGAAGAACGTCGCGATCGACGACAGCGCGTCGCCGATGATGGCCAGGATCGACTGGACGACGTCGGCCGCGCCCTCGGGCTGCGAGATCACGAAGAAGAGCAGCACGGCCACGACCACCAGGATCAGGAACCGCCTCAAGCCTGAAGACATCTGTCCCTGCCGCTCCCGTGCACCCGCTCCGCGCCGCATCTCCGGTCGGATGCGACGAGTACCGACCGTAACGCGACCGCCTCACCCGAGGGTCCTCCTTCGACGGAGTGTCGCGAGGTAGCCGCAAGATCGACGTGACGGCGCCGGCGCGGCACCATCCCGGGCCGTGGACTCCTTCACACGCGACGGCCTGCGCTTCGACGTCACCGAGCACGGCCCGCCCGACGGCACCCCGGTGCTGCTGCTCCACGGCTTCCCGCAGACCGCGGCGAGCTGGGAGCCCGTGGCCCGCCGTCTCGCCGACGCCGGCCATCGCGTGCTCGTCCCCGACCAGCGCGGATACTCGCCTGGCGCCCGGCCGGCGGGGCGCCGCGCTTACCGCGTCGAGGAGCTGGCCGCCGACGCCGTCGCCCTCGTGGACGCGGCGGGCGGCGGGCCGGTGCACGTCGTCGGCCACGACTGGGGAGCGATCGTGGCCTGGGCGCTCGCCGCGCTGCACCCCGAGCGGGTGCGCACCGTGACCGGGGTGTCGGTGCCGCACCCCGCCGCGTTCCTGCGGGCGATGCGGTCGAGCCGACAGGTCGCACTGTCCTGGTACACGTACCTCTTCCAGCTCCCCGAGCTGCCCGAGCGGTTCCTGAGCCGCCCGGGAGCCTTCGTCCGGGCGCTGCGGCGGACCGGGCAGACCGCGGAGCGGGCCCGGCGGGACGAGGCCGCGCTCGCGTCCCGGGGCGGTCTCCGCGCGGCCGTGGCCGGGGGCGTCAACTGGTACCGGGCGACGCCGCTCTGGGAGCACCCCGGCCTGCCGATCCCCGTCGAGGCCCCGGCGCTGATGGTGTGGAGCGACGGCGACACCGCGGTCTCACGGGCGGCCGTCGAGGGCAACGCCGCGTGGATGCGTGGGCCCTACCGTTTCGAGGTGTTCTCCGGGGTCAGCCACTGGATCCCGGACGAGGCCCCGGACCGGCTCGCGGAGCTCGTGCTGGAGCACATCTCGGAGCGGTGAGGTTAGGGGGTTCCGGGAGCGCGGGGGGATGCGCTCCCGGAACCATGGTCGGCCGAGGGGGGCGCGGCCGACTGCTCCATGTTACGGCCGGTGTGCCGTTCTCAGGGGTGCGTTATGCCACCCTCGGTGAACGGTCCTTCAGCCGACGAGGTCGAGCCGGCCGTCCCCGCGGTGTCCGAGGGCGATGTCCAGGGGAGGTGTGGGGTCATCGCCAGGGAGGAAAGGGCGATCGGATCTCCCGTATCGCAGCAGGGAGTTCCGGTGCGCCACGATCGCGGTCGCCAACGCGTGGGCGTGGGACTCGGCGTCGGGGGCGTCCTCACCCGAGACCCGCTCCACCGCGCGGCCGAGCACCTCGGCCAGGCGGGCGAGCTCGTCGAGCACGTCCGCGGACCAGGTGAAGTGATCCGTACCGTCCGGTCGCAGCGTCCGCCCGTGGTCGTCGAGGTGCCGGAGCGCCTCGGTGGCCTGCCGGGCGAGCGCGACGCCTGCGTTCTCAACCGTCACGACGCTGCTGTACCCGGACCCCGGCGGCCCGACGCGCTCCGGGGCGGACGAGGCATCGCGGTGCCCCGGACGGGCGCCCTCCGTCGACCGGCGGTCGTGCGAGGCTCAGGGGTATAACCTCGGTTCACCGATTACGGGCGCGGAGGAGGTGCAGGGTGCGGGTCGATCTCGACGACTACGTGAGCGGCGCGACCCTGGCGACGGAGCTGGTCAACACCGCCCCCGGGGTCTGGCACGGCGAGGACCAGCTCGACGGCGTCCCCGCACTCGTCCGCTTCCTCGCCGAGCACGGCGTCGCCGCGGAGCACGCGCCGACGGTCGACGACCTCGAGGCGGTGCGGGCGCTGCGCACGCCCGTGCGCGAGGCGATCGAGGCGGGCGAGCGCCCGGACGGCGAGGCCGACGTGGCGGCGCGCGCCGGGGCGCTGGTCGCCCGGGCGGGCGGCCCGCCGTCGCTCGCGCGCGACGACGACGGGCGCTGGCGGTGGACGGTCGCGCCCCGAGCGGACGCCACGCTCGCCGAGCGGCTCGCGCTCCTGGCCGGGGTCGGCCTGCTGGGCGTGGTGCGGGTGCTCGACACCGACCGCTTCCGCGACTGCGCGTCACCGACCTGCTCGGGGGTCTTCGTCGACACCAGCCGTGCCGGCCGACGGCGCTACTGCATGCCCGATCTCTGCGGGAACCGCGCCCACGTGGCCGCGCACCGCGAACGGCGGAGGTCAGGCGAGAAGTAGAGGGCCGGTCTCGCTCCTGATCGGCTCCCCAGCGGACAGGAGCGAGACCGGCCTTCCGGAACGGTCACGCGGCGAATCCCCCGAAGAAATCGCCGTGACCCGTTGCACACGGGGTGTCCTCACCTCCCGGGGCGGAAACCGGTTCGGCGCCGATGAATCGGTTCAGCGGACGCGATCAGCGACACGTGTTTTGCTGCACAGCCGAGGTGGGACGCGGGAGCGGGCAGCTCGCCGGATCGGACCGGAGCGCCCGGGTCACGACTCCAGCGCCGGCCCACGGAAGCATGGGGGTCCGCAGGGCTTGGCGAGCACGTGACGTGGCGCCACACTCCGCCTGCCACCACGCATGTGCCGGCCCTGGGGGGATCGTGAACACGAAGATCGAGACGGCGGGACGGGTCCTGGCCGGACTCCTCGGGTTCGTCCTCCTCGCGACCGGCGCCGTGGCGACCTTCATCGCCGGCACCAACAGCATCGGGCTGGGATTCATGCTCGCCGCCGGAGCGATCCTGACGATCCTCGCCGCCACGGGAGTCCTGCCCCAGAAGTTCAGCATCTCCAAGGACAGCATCGACATCGCCTACAAACAGGGCGCGGAAGAGGGCTCGAAGAACACGAAGGACGCCACCAAGGACGCGCTGACGAAGGCCACGGCGGCGGATTCCGACCTCGCCTCGGAGCTGGCGAAGCTGGACGACCCGCAGTCGATCGGCAAGGTCCTCACGAGCCACCTGAACCACGCGATCGACGCCGACGTGCCCGAGCCCGCCGAGACCGCGAGCATGCTGGCCGGGCGGCGTCTCGTCTAGCCGATCTGGCGTCGCTCGGCGCTCTCCAGTAGGGCGTGCGGTCGTCTCGAGGACTCGAACGATCGTGGTCGATCACCAGGTGGTTCCGTCGTCCGCGCCGGCCTGACGCTGTTGATCACGGCCTAGGCGGTGACACGCGGACGTCTCCGCTCGCGCCCGCCAGCTCGGTCTCCAGGCGTTGCCACCGGGCGGCCATCGCGTTGTTCCAGAGCGCGACGACGAGCACCAGGGCGACCGCGGCGAGGGGAATCCCGATCGGAGCGGTCGGCTGCATGAGAAGGAAGCCCTGCATGAGAGCGACGGCGGGCAGGGTCGGCGCGGCGTCGTGGGCAGCTCGGGCGCGGTAGGCCGCGTATCGCCGAGTGACCTCGCCGAGGCGGGCCGGAACCGACTCGGGGTGTCGCCACGCGCGTCGCACGATGCGCCGGTCCTCGCGCGGGAGCCGTCGAGCTGCTCGCCGTGCCGCCTGGTCGCTCCGGACGTGGGGCACCGTCCGCGCGATCAGCACGACGAGCACGAGGAGCCCGACACCGACCGGGGCGAGCTGGACAGCGGCAGGCAACGGCTCGGCACGTTCGCGGGCCAGCCCGGCCGCCACCAGGCACACACCGACGACAGCCCAGAGCCCGAGCTGCACACGCGTCGTCGCCGGCATCGGCCCCTCCTGTCCCTCAGGCGTCCGTCCCGCGGGATTCGCCCCGGATCAGCTGTAGAGGTCGTTGCCGCGCGAGAACTCGACGAAGGTGCACGGCTCGTCGCCGACGCTCCAGGCGTCGTGGCCGGGCGGCAGAAGCATCACGTTGTGCGGCCCGAACTCATCCTCGGACCCGTCGTCCATGACGACGTGCAGGGTGCCGGACAGCACCAGGGCCACGTGGGGCAGCTCGCAGGACTCGGTGCCCATGTCCGGCTTGAGGTCCTTCGACCACTTCGCGCCGACTCCGAACGTCACCTCGGTGACGCTGACGCCGTCCAACTCGACCGTCTTCTTCGAGATGGCCCCGTGAGTGTCGGCCGGGGCGGCAGCGAGGTCGCCCTTCTGCATGCCGGTGGTCGGGTTCATCACGTGGCTCCTCGTTCCGAGGTCGTTCTGACCCGGCAAATCATGCCCGCACCCGTGCAGGGTCCGCGATGGATGTGGTGCTTGCGACCGCAGCAGTGATGCTGGCCCAGCGGTTCGAGGCCACTGCCGTCGGCGGCGGCTTGGGAGCCGACGCTTCCGCAGGTCAACGCGGCTCTCAGCCGATGTGGCGCCCCTCGGCGTGCTCCCAGTAGGGCTTGCGGAGGTCCTTCTTGAGTACCTGACGGCCCACGTCCGGGCAGCGGTCTCACCTGCGGGAACAAGGGCTGTTGACGATCATTGTGACCGGTCTGTTCCGTGGTGGTTCCGCGCGCCGTCGATGGCCGACGTAGCCAGCCGCTGTCAGATCGGGTTAGGACCCACCGGGAGCGAGCCGGTTCGGCGACTCTGGTCACCCACGTTCAAAGGCCGCGCGCCGCGCTTCCAACTCATCGAAGCACGAGTGGCAGCGCCAACGCCCCCCGTACGCCGCGCCGTCCTTCCGGCAGACGCCGTGTCCGCAGTAACTGCAGACTCCCGAGGCGCGCGCGCCACAGGAGCAACTGTTCGGAGCGGGCCGGGCTGGCGACGGCGAATCGCAGTACCGGTGGCCGCATCGACCTTCGATCGGGGTGCCAGTTCGAAGGTCGACGTCGACGACCGCGCGCGAAGCGCACTCGAACAGCCCACCGCCCAGATCGTGGCGGACGGAGCCCCTGCACCGTGGACAGCTCAACCAGGCCCCCCGTCTGACTCCTTAGAGTTCGCTCTCGGCTCAGTGTCCGTTACGGGCACTTCCCGTAAGCGGGCCGGCCTCGGGGTCTCTCCCTCGGCGGCGCGGGCTCTGCCCTGCCGGGCCGCTCGTGCGGGTGCAAGCGCCCCGGTCGTCGATGGCCGGCGCTCACGTTGCTCGGTGGCGCTTGCGGCTGTGCGGGCGGTCTGGCAGCCCTCGGGCGCGTCGTCGTGGGTGAGGCCCCGCCCCAGCCACCACCACCCCCCCGCCCCGGAACTCGTCGCTGGTGGGGACTCTCCTGAGGTCGGTGCCCGGGTCCAGGGCGGAGCGCCTGGCCGCCGGAGGCTCGTCCTGCTCCCGGCCGCCGCCATGGTCCAGGTCCTCGCTGTCGCCGTCGTGGTGGCCGGCCCGGGGGTCGGCCGCGCGCCACGGGACGAAGACAGGAGTGAGAGCGTGGCCGGCCCGGAAGGGCCGGCCACCGCCGGCGCGCCAGCGCCGGCTCTGACCGCTGGTGGTGCTCGGTGAGCGGGCGGGTTCTCGGTAAAGGGGTAACAGCTCTTCGACCCGGCCGGCGCCGCCGCGAGGACCACACCCCCGACCGCCGCGGTCCAGGGCGGGCTCGTGGTGCGGGCAAGGGCGCCGAGGCCGTCGAGCGCCAGCGCCAGGAGCGCTCGCAGGCTCGTCGCCGGGACCGCTGGGCCCGCCGCCGCCAGCTCCGGAAAGTGTCGCAGCTCAAACGGGTCCGCGAGTGCGGCCACAAGATCGGCGGTCCGGACGCGGGTCCGACGCTGGGGGTGATCACGAACAAGGACGGCACCCGCTCAGCAGCCTATGGCGGGCTCAAGCACTGCGGGTCGGTCTGGACGTGCCCGGTGTGCGCGGTCAAGGTCGCCACCCGGCGCGCTGACGATCTCGCCGCGGTGATGCGCGTCGTGCACGAGCGAGGCGGGTCGGCGTTCATGCTGACGCTGACGATGCGCCACGCCCGCGGCGATCGCCTCGGCCTCTCGACTGCCGAGCGGCGTCGGCGGGACCTGCTCGAGGAACGCCGCACTGATCGTGAGGTCGCGGAGGCCAACGGCTGGGATGTCGATGAGCGTGCCGCCGAAGCCGAGGAGATCGAGCTCGCCGGCATCAAGGCCTGCGAAGGCTGTTGGGACGTCCTGGGCTACGCCTGGGCCTCCGTCACCAGCGGCTCCACCTGGGTGAAGGACTCCGCCCTGTTCGGGGGGCTGCTGGGTTGGGCGCGGGTCGTGGAGGTCACTGATGGCGCCAACGGCTGGCATGTCCACGTCCACGCGCTGCTGTGCTTCGCCGACGACGTCTCCGCCGAGCTCGTCGCCGCCGGCGTCGGCGCGCGCATGTTCGGCCGCTGGCGCCGCGCGCTGGAGCGCAAGGGCTTCGACGCCTCCGACGCCCACGGCTGGGACCTGCGCAAGGCCCAGCTCGGCGAGGGCGACCTGGCCGACTACTTCACCAAGATGGCCCACGAAGTCACCGGCGCCCCCGGCAAACATAGTCGCGCCCGCGGTGGTCGCACCCCTATGCAGCTGCTCGCCGACGCCGTCGACACCTACGAGGCATCGGTCGTGGCTCGATGGTGGGAGTGGGAGGAGGCGTCGGACGGTCGGCGCCAACTCACCTGGTCTCGTGGCGCGCGGGACTTGCGCGCCCTTGCCGGTCTCGACGAGGAAGCCACCGACGAGGAAGTCGCGAGGGAAGATCGGGGTTCGGACGTGCGTCTCGGGCTAGAGCCTGACACCTGGAACTGGCTCACGGCTGGGCACCACGAAGTCGCTCTCCTGGAGGCGACAGAGACTAGCGGCCTGGCTGGAGCCCAACGATGGCTTGACGAGCGAGGCCTTGCTTACACCGAGGCGCTCGCAGCAGCGCGACCTGCCAAACGGTACCCTACTGCACGGCTGGCTGTTCCTGCACCGTGACGTACTGTAACGCCCGCCGACTGTGACGCGAGAAGGAGTTAGGCCGCGTCAATCTTGGGGGACACTTGTCGAACAGCGCACTGACAGCCTTTGCGAGCAGAGACGACCTCGCTCGCTATGGCTCAAACGGCCTGATCCTGTTCGCGCTCCAGATGAACTTCGGGATCGAGGATATTCACAGCGTCGCTGCTTCCGCGTTAACTGACGGACCCGACGACAAGAGCTGCGACCTCGTCTATGTTGATCGAGCAACATCCTGCATCGTGCTGGCTCAGGGCTACTTTGCCGACATACCCAAAGCATCAGCTAAGGCCTCCAAAGCATCCGACCTCAATGCCGCCGTCTCATGGTTGCTGAATGGCAAGCTTGAGGAGATGCCAGACGCGCTGAGGTCCGCCGCTATGGAGGTACGACAAGCCCTAGAAGAGGACCGCATTAGCTCCGTTGAGCTCTGGTACGTGCACAATTGCCCGGAGTCGGACAACGCGACGCGGGAAGTCGAGCAAGCGGCATCGACCGCGAAGCACCTCATTGATAGCCACTACTCCCCTGACTCAATCACATCCATTGTCGCCCGCGAGATCGGCAGGGACAAGCTAGAGAACTGGTACCGCCGCACCGAAGTTCCGATCATTGTCACCGACGAGTTCCGTGTGCCAGTGATCGACGGGTTCGCGGAGCGCACCGATAAATGGACATCCTTCTGCACCTCAGTGCCGGGCGCTTGGTTGCGGCAGATTTGGCTCGAGCATGAGACCGATCTCCTGTCGCCGAATGTTCGCGACTACCTTGGCCTAGTTCGCTCAGAGAAGAACATCAACTTCGGAATCAAGAAATCAGCACGCGAAGACGCGTCGCAGTTCTGGATCTACAACAACGGCTTAACTATCGTTGTCAACGAGATCGAGATACCGGAGGATCTGGGTCTCGGCCTGACCGAGCTGGTCGTGAGAGGTTTGGGCATCGTCAATGGCGCTCAGACGACGGGCACCCTCGGCACCCTTTCGGACAGCGAAGCTAGTGCACTACCAGATTTACGCGTCATGGTTCGCTTCGTGAAGTGCCAAGACCCCGATGTGTTAAGAGACATAGTTCGTTACAACAACACCCAGAACAAGATCGAGGCCGCTGATTTCCGCAGCAACGACGCTGTGCAGGATCGCTTGCGTGCGGAGTTCGACAGCATTCCGGAGGCAGAGTACCGAGGCGGTCGCCGAGGTGGCGTGCGTGACGCGATCGAACGGAAGAAGAACCTCATCGCGAACAACGGGGCCGCCCAAGCTCTAGCCGCCTTCCACGGTCGTCCCAACCTCGCGTATAACGACACGAGGTTGGTCTGGACCGACGACGCGATCTACGCCCAGCTGTTCTCGGACCGCACTACAGCGCGACACATTGTGCTCTGCCACTCGCTGCTGCGCTCGATCGAAGAGGCAAAGCAGGAGATTCAGAGCACGCCAGAGGCTGGACGGACCGACATGCAGCGCGCGGCGATGGACTATTTCCGCCGGCGAGGATCACTGCAAGTCCTCTGCGCCGCCATATCGGCGAGCATCGAGTCGATCGTGGGCTTCGCGATACCTGACCGATTCGGAGTTCGCTTCAGCGACAACTGCTCCCCGCGGCTTGCGGCTGAACGCTGGTCCTCGATTGTCCAAGCATGTCTTCCTTTCGCACCAAACTTGAAGACCGCGTGCGATCGCGATCTTCAGAACAGCGAGAAGGTTCGCGATGCTCTTGCCATGTTCGCGCAGTTCATTGCAGCTACGAGGCTCAGCAATCAAACGCTATTCGATTCATTTGCCGACAACGTACAGTACGTGGGCACTCCTGTAACGAATTCTCACTGACGCCGCTGATTTTACTGACCCAAGTTGAGCAGGCGCAGGACCGGGTGGCACAATCGGTCCGTTCCCCGCTCGAAAGCTCACTCGCGGGTCCGGCCTCATTGTGATTCGAGCTGAGGGCTTGTGACTGATCCGCCCTAGGGGGCACCCAAACTGATTCTAGCGAGTTGCCGACTGCGCCGGTTTCCGCCCCGTCGTGAGTACAACAAGCGGAGGTCTATCGAGTCGGCACTGGCGAGGATCGCAGCCAGCAGCTGGCCTCCTGCCGCTTCAGTGCGACGCGATCGGTGACCATAGATCGCATTAGGGCACTCGTCGAGGAGCCAGACTGCTCAGTCTTTCTGTGGCGGTTACGCCGCGCCACTCCTTGTTGCACTCGGTGATCAGACCGAGTCGTTAGCGGTCGCACGTATCCAGAGAAGGGGCGAACGCAGTGACGTTGCCGCTTTAGCCTATAGTGTTGATGCGACCGGCCGACATCGCGGGAGAGACGTGTTCGAACTTGAGATCAAACTGGCGGTCAAGGATTTCGAAACCGCCTATTCTGCGCTAATCGACGCAGGGGTGGTGTTTGCCGAGCGCATTAGCCAGTACGACTCGATTTTCGCCGCCTCGCCGGAGACGATTACGAAACCGAGACCGGGGACGGTTGTTGCGCGGGTTCGCCAGCAGGGGTCCAAATCACTACTCAACGTCAAGAGGCACCTGACGAATGAGCTGGACTGCGAGGAACACGAATTCTCCGTGTCCGATGAAGCCGAGGCTAAAGCCTTCCTTCAGATTCTGGGCCTTCAGCAAGTCGTAGAAGTTAAGAAAGACCGATTGAAAGGCAAGTTGGGCGATAAGACTGTATGCCTAGATTCCGTACATGGGCTCGGTTCCTTCGTCGAGTTCGAGCTCATATCGAACGAACAGCCAAGAGCTGGCGAGCAAGATGCGCTCCTGGTAGAAGCCCGATCAGCGCTGGGGCCCGCAGTCGTCGACCGCGTGTCGATGGGCTACGACCGAATGATTCTGGAAGCCACGAGTGAATAACTCTAACGGCTACTCAGGGTACTTCCTCGCCGCAGCACCGTTCCATACGACTAAGTTTGGCGACTTCGACATTCTGGCCTCTCCGGGTCCTCGCACTGGCAGTGAGAATGTAACTCTCGTCAAGGGTTCAGTTGCTGGCTCCGGTTCAGTCTTATGTCGTGTCGCATCCGCTTGCCTTACCTCAACTGCCTTCGGAGCCGCTGACTGCGACTGTGCAGGCCAACTGGATGATGCACTAACCCGGATCGCAGAGCAGTCGAGAGGCGTGCTGCTCTACCTTGCACAAGAAGGTCGAGGAAACGGTCTAGTTAGCAAGATTGCCGCTATGAACGGCAAGGAAAAAGGGCTCGACACCTTCCGCGCCACGGAGGAGCTAGGGCTTGACCCCGACGTGCGGAGTTACAATGCCGCGGCCAGGATTCTCTCCGAACTACGTATCAAGTCGATCGTGCTCATGACCAACAACCCCGACAAAGAAACGGCGCTGACGTCGAATGGGGTGCAGGTCGAAGGCATGCTTCCATGTATTGACGCACACCCACCTGCTCGATCGTTGATACATCTCAACGCAAAGCGGGCCCTAGGTCATATGCTGTAGCCACCCCGGGGGGAATAATGCTGTCTGATAACCAAATTCGCAACCTGGTCGAATCGAAAGAGTTGGAGGTCACGTACTCCTTCTTACCAAATTCGACTCGATCTTTCGAACGCCGCGATCCTGCTGCATCCGTGGGCGATGACCCAGCTGCCAGATTGTTCTTCGACCAGAGTCTGATTCGCAGCCGGCTTGCGTTAACCTTGGGTCCAATCATTCGCCCGGTCTCCCAATGGAGGCGCGCTAGCCGGAACCGCCGCTTCGCTGGCCATACTTCCCTGGTAGACCTCCGCCAGTGCCCCGACGGGTGGGCACTCGCCCCCTCTCAATCGGTAGTGGTGTTTACTAACGAGTACTTGGCGACCCCTTCCAACGTCGTTGGCCTTATCGTCGGGCGGGTCTCGAGTTACAACAACGGGCTTGTAACGGCGACCTCCTATGTTGATTCGACTTGGAGGGGTTTAGCGAAACTTCACCTCATCAACACTTCCCAGCGCACGGTCAGGCTCAAGCTGGGGATGGAGATCGGACGAGCATTCTTCTTCGCAACGCCGGACGCGACGACTATCGACAACACTGTCCAGCAACAGGGAGTGCATTTCGGAATCACATGGGGCCGTATACTCGATGATGAGATTGATCCCTTCCCTCTGAGTTCCGCGCCCCGGCCCGAATCGCGCCTCGCGCGAGTAAAGGCGCTCAATGAGGCTGCAACACAATACGCGGGATATGGGCTAATTGCCCTACTTGTGTTGGCAATTGGCGGTGGGGTGAAACTGTATGCCGACGTTTCTCAAGCGGTGGCGAGTAGCGATCGGCTCGCGAGGCTTGAGCAATCCGAGCGGGACAGGCTAGCGGGCGCTCCAAGGACAGGTGTTGCATCAATCGTGGTTCAGCCAGGCCAAAATGAGGGCTCCGCCACCATAGTTCTTCCACCTGGCACACAATTCCGCGAAGGCTCCACGTACAGCGGCTCCTCCTTGGTGACGCCGTCGCCCGGAGTAGTCGCCGCAGCAACAGCAAGGTCCTCAAATTCCGACGTCGTTCTAACTGTGATGGTCAGACTGGCGACTCCCGCGCGAGAGTCGACTACAATCCCCGTACAGTGGATTTTTGTCTCATGACTCTAAGTCGAGGTGGCCAAGTGCTGGATGGGTCGATGGGTCGCCCGTGGGCCCTGGCTGGGTTCGATCTAGACGGGACCCTTGTAACGGGCTCGACTGTGCTACGGCATCTGGGCGCGAAATTGCGCCGCGCCGAGTACGTAGACGAGATCGTAAAGTCATACGAAGAATACCGAGCAACGAACGAGGAAGTCTCGGCCTCAGGAGCCGAGCTCTTCGCGGGGCGCTCAAGAGCCGAGCTCAAAGCGCTTGTCTCCGACATTCCAGTGGTCGCGGACATCCCGCGCGCGGTGCAGTCTCTGAAGAGTCAGGGTATCCGGTGTGTGATCGCGACTGTAACCTTTAGGTTTGCCGCCGAGGCCATCGCGGAAGCATACGGTTTCGATGGCGTATCTGGGGTTGAGCTCGAGTGGAATGAAGAAGATCGTGCCACCGGCGCCGTATTGCGGCATTTTTCTGAGAAGGATAAAGCCTCCTACATCTACGAGGAGTGCCGCCTCTCAGGAACGCATCCAGACAGAGCGTTCTTTGTTGGGGACTCCCGCTCGGACCTAGAGACTTTCGACCTCGTTGGCTTCTCGGTAGCGCTCAATGCTTCGTCGGAAGCACGCGCGCGCGCCAGAGCCGCGATAGACACCAGATCTCTTCTCGACGTGCTTCGGCTTGTTCCTGGCCTAGCGGTTGATTTGGCTGCTTCGCGGCGTGAACCATAATTGCCCGATTGCTCCCCTTCTGACTCTAGAGCAAGTGCGAAGCAGCGCGTGGAAGTATGCCGTGCTCGAGATAGAGGCATTGTTTCGGTTCGCCGGCCGAAACGGATCGGACGCGGCGCGCGAGACGCGCAATGAGATAGTCGTCGAGTTCGTCAACTGCGATCCACGACCAGCTGTCGAGCTCGCGCTGATCGAGCCGGATGCGAGCCTCATCCGCTCCTAAAGGGCCGCAGTCAAAGATGAACAGGAGCTTGTCTCCTTCGCGTTCATGTGGAGCCCAGTCGACCGCAGCAAGCCGGATGGGCGCGCGGTCTATCCCGAGTTCCTCGAGGACTTCGCGACGGCACGCTGACGCAGGAGACTCGCCGCGCTCCACGTAGCCACCGGGGATGTCCCATGTGTCCTTATATGTCGGATGAACGAGGAGCACCCGGCCTCTGGCGTCGATGAAGAGTGCACCGGCTGCGACCCGTGGGGTGGCGAAGCTGTCCTCTGGCGACGACATGGCGCCGAGAGTACGGGCCCGCTCTGGGCCGGTTCAGGCGGTGAGGCGAAGGCGGTGGGCGAGGGCGCCCAGCTCCGTGCTCACGGTGCCGCGAGAGTTCTTCATCCACGACAAGACGAGCTGGCGGCTGATGAAGTGATGTCGGACCTGCTCGGGGGCCAGGCGCTCGGCGTCGAGCACGGTCGCGAGCGCCTCGTCGCGCCGGTTGGACGTCGACAGCGCGCGGGCGGTCTCGAGGGCGTGGCGGACGCGGCGCTCGGTCGGCAGGGCCGAGGTGTCGATCCGTGGGCCGAGGTCGATGGCGACCTGTACGTCTCCCAGCTCCATCGCGGTCGCGACGCGGTGGATCGCTACATTCGTCGGGCCGAAGGCAGTCCAGAGGTGGTTCCCGTCGGTGCCCAGGTAGCCGGCGGCGCGCTGCGCGTGCTCGAGGAAGTCGCGCGTGAGCCCGCGGTCCTCCATCCGCGAGGAGGCCATCGCGCCGGCCAGGAACAGCGACCCGTAGACCGACCATAGCCCGGCGTCGGCGGAGCCAAGAGAATCGCCGAGGTAGTCCGACCCGTCGGCGGTGAGCTGCGCCGCGGCGTCGTACCTGCCGGTCGCGAGCAGGGAGTGAACGACCGAGCGGAACAGCGACCCCATCACCGCGAGGTCGCCAGCGCGCTGAGCCGCGGCCAAGCCCCGGTCGGCGGCCATCCACGCCAGGTCGCACTCGCCCAGCTTGGTCAGGGTCGACGCCGACACCTGGTACGACAGGGCCAGCAGCGCGTGAGCGCGCTCGAGCTCGGCGCCCTCGTGGGTGTCCACGGCCAGCAGCGCATCGGCCAGCAGCAGCGGAGTTCGCGCGGTCACGAAGCCGAAACGAGCGGCCTGGTAGGCGTCGAACACGTCGGCCACGTCGCGTTCGAGGTGCGCGATCACCGGCGCCTCGGCATTGCCCCCGGTCCGGCGAAGGATCGGGTTGAGCTGGCGGTAGTCCATCAGCGCGGTTCGCAGCGCGGTGACGGTGGCGGTGCCGCTGTCGGCGGTCCAGTCCAGGAAGGTCGGCTCGCCGAGCAGGTCGCCCAGGGAAACGTCGAGGACGTCGGCGAACTTGCGGATCACCGAAAGGCGGTCCAGTTCGGCACGGTTGTTCTCGATCTTGCTGAGCCAGTCCTCGGTGCGGCCGACGAGACCGGCGACGACTTCCTGAGAGAGTCCGCGGCGCCGACGGTAGAACGCAACCCGCTCGCCAATGGTCAGTGACTCGGTCATCCCGCGCATGGCAAGACCGTCCTCTCGCCCTGCTCGACGACCCCGGATTTTTCTTCCGGGTCGATCGCTCGAACCGCCCTGACGGTAGTGGCACACCCCGACACGCGGGTGCCGATTCCGCCAGGAGAACCCCGATGTACGAGCTGAACGCGCCCCTCAACGAAACCCGGATGAAGGCGATTGCCACCGGGCACAGCCAGACCCTCGAGCGCTGGGAGGACGGCCCCAACGGGCGGCGCTCCAGCGGGCAGCCGCTGATCGACGAGGCCACCGGCGCACCGGTGCGCATCTACGACTGCCTGTTCGACACCGGCCGCGACGGGCGACCCGAACTGCACGGCGTACGCATCGTGAGCCACGAGGCCCCCGAGCTGGCCCCTTACACCGAAGTCACCTTCGACGACCTCTCCGCCCGCGTCCGCCCGGCGCGCAACGGCGCCAAGGGCATCGAGGTCTCCTTCTCCGCCACCGCCATCCGCCCCGTCGGTATCACCGAGACGCGCCCGTCGCGGAAGGCGACCAGCGATGAGACGGCGGCCGCCTGATGGCCGCCCCCGCCCGGCTCCGCGCCCGCGTGCAGGTGCGCACCGCCGCGCTGCTCGACGAGCTGGTCCTGACCTGCCGCGCACAGAGCTGCGTGGAGCAGTGGACCCCAGCCCCCATCGGCGACGACTCCGGTGACGGCGTCGTGCAGCTCTCCCAAGAGCGGTGTCCCGCCTGCGGGTCCTCGGTCTGGGAGGTCACCCAGGTCCAGGTCGCCGCCTCCCCGTCCCGCGCCCGCCGCCAGCGGGCCCGCACCCACCGGAGCAGCCGGTCATGACCACCCAGACCCTCGACCGCACCCGCCCACCCGCCGCCGGCCACGGCCGCCCGCCCGGCTTCATCAGCCGCTGGCGCGCCCGCCGCGCCGAACGCGACGCGTGGGCTGCGCATCACCGCTTCGCCCAGGCCGTCACCGCCGAGTTCCGCGAAGCCTGCACTGCCCTGCGCCTTTGCCAGTACGTCTCCATCGCCACCGGGGTCACCGTCCGCACCCCGCGCGTCGGCGCCGTCCATGCCGGACCGCCTATGAGCCTGTCGGTGGAGCTGATGGCCGGCCAGGAACCCGGCGACTTCATCAGCAAGGAGAACGGGCCACGCCTCGCGCACTCCCTCGGCGGTCACGGCCTGCGAGTCGAGCCGCTGGCTGGGCGCTGGGTCCGGGTCACCGTGCTTAACCACGATCCGCTGCGCGACGGCTTCGGCCTCCCTTCGCTCGCCGTGGCGTCGGGAGCGGAACCGGTGATCCTGGGACGGACCGAGGACGGCATCACCCTCGGCCATGCCTTCACCGACGCCGGGCACCTCGGGGCGCAGGGCCAGAACGGGTCGGGCAAGTCGGCGCTGTTCTACGGGCTGCTCTCCCAGGTCGCCGCTGCCTCCGACGTCCTCGTGACCGGCTCCGACATCACCGGCCTCCTGCTCGGCAAGCCCTGGGATGGCACCGTCCACCGGCCGCATCAGGTCGTCGGCACCAGCGACATCGCCGCCCACGCAATGCTGCTCGAAGGCCTCGTCGCCGAGATGGACCGCCGGCTCGAGGCCATCCCACCGAGACGGGACAAGGTCGAGCCGTCACCGACCACACCGGTCGTCCTGGTCGTGCTCGAGGAGTTCCCCGGCCTCCTGCGAGCTGCCGACGCACTCCCGAAGCCCAAGCGCGGTGAGGGCGTCCCGGTCGGTGACCGCATCCGCTCGGCGGTGCTCCGCCTGCTCTCCGAGGGACGCAAGGCCGCGTTCCGGGTGCTCATGCTGGCCCAGCGCTTCGAGGCCACCGCAGTGGGCGGCGGCTACGCCCGCGACCAGTTCGCGCTACGGCTGAGCTTCCGCGTTCCAGCCGACTCGCTGGCGATGCTCCACGGCGACGACGCGCGCCCCCTCGGTGCCGAGCACGCCAATGCTGCCCCTGGCATCGCCTACCTCTCCGGGCTCGGCCGCGACTGCGAGCGCATCCGTGTGCCTTACCTCGGCGAGTACGGCGAGTACGTCAACCGCATCCAGGCCCACGGACGACGGGAGGTCGTCTGATGGCACGTCCGTGCGCGCTCGGCCAACTATGCCCCGGCGGCTGCTCCCACGATCACGAAGAACCAGAAGAGCAGCCAACCACCGCACTGAATCCAGCCGAGGATCAGGCCCGCGATGGCAAGTCCATGGCCTCCCCGAGAACCGGAGCGGGTCTCGGTCAAGGCGATGTGTCCGCAGATCACGCCGACGATGGCAAGCAGGCCGAAGGTCACGAACCCGATCAAGCTGCAGATCAGCGACGCAACCGCCGCGCCCGACGTCGGAACCACGTAGGCCTGCGGCATGGCGTAGTAGCCCGGCGGCGGACCTCCCCAAGGCATCGGCTGCTGCGACGGCGGCTGGTGATCGATGGCCATGGCGCTCCCCCTCGGACTCATTGCGGTCCGCGTGAGGTCGGGGAATCGGCCCTATGCGTTACGCCGCTTCCCGCAGACCCGACGGCTCGGTGAGCGCAATGAACCTCATCGCCATCGTCATTATCGCCGGGCTCGTCACCGCCCTGCTCATCAAGAGCCACAAGGCCGCGCCCGCGCTCGTTTCCGGCGTCGTGACCCTCGTGCTGCTCTTCGCCGCCTTCCCCACTCTCGGGCCAGCGGTGTCGAGCAGCGCCGGCGAGTTCGCCCACCAGCTCGGCGCCGCCACCGACCGGGCCGCCGACGTCCCAGACGACGGGCAGCGGCCATGACCGGCCACGAGGACGCCCAGGCGCTCCACGCCCACATCAGGGCCCTGGTCCGGCCCCTGGTCGGGCTCGACCTCACCGACGCCGAGCACCACGCCCTGGTCGCCGTCGCCGACCTCGGCGCCCCGACCGCTACGGCCATCGCCGGGCTGCTCCATCTCGCCCGGCAGGCCCGACCTCTCCGCACGACGACCCTGAGGAGCTGACCATGTCCACGACGAAGGGACCGCGCCCGGACCGCAACGAGCTGCTGACCGTGCCGCAGGTGCTCGAGGCGCTGGGCGGGCTGTCCAAGCACACGTTCTACGAGTGGCGCGAACGTCGCGTCGCCCCGCCGTGCTTCCGGCTTCCCAACGGCCAGCTTCGGGTCCGCCGCGGCGACCTGCTCGACTGGCTCGAGGCCCATCGTGAGGGCGCGGCGTGAGCGACGAGAGCACCTACCAGGTGCAATTCTGGAAGCTGCGCAAGTCCGAGGGCCGACGCCGGCCGTGGGGCGTCCGGTGGGTGACCGCCGGCAAGGAGCACTCGGAGTCCTACGCGACGAAGGCGCTGGCGGAATCGTTCCGTTCCGAGCTCGTCCGTGCCGCCCGCGCCGGGGAAGCGTTCGACGTCGCGTCCGGGCTTCCGCCGTCGATGACCCGCAAGCGGCAGGCCGGCACGTTCCTCGAGCTGGCCGTGGCCTACGTCGACCACGTGTGGAAGGGCGCGCCGCCCAACACCCGCCGCGCGGTGGTGGTGAACCTGGCCGCGATCGTCCCGAAGTTCGTCACCGACCTCGATCACCCGCCGGCCGAGGAGGACCTCCAGCGACTGTTGAGCACCAGGCTCCTGCCGCCGCCGCGGCGCGACGAGTCGACCGACGCCGAGGACCGGGCGGTCGCCTCGTGGTTGCGCCGTGCTTCGCGGCCCGTGGAGGACCTGAACGATTCCCTGGCTGCCCGCGCGCTGCTGCAGTCGCTCTCGACGGCCGCAGACGGTCGCTCCGTCACCTCGAGCACGTGGGATAAGCGCCGCGCCGTCCTGCACCGCGTCGCCGGCTACGCCGTCGAGATCGGCCTCCTGCCCGCCAACCCCATCACCGGCCGCCGTGTCGGCACCGCCCGCACCACCGAGGGCGTCGACCCCCGCGTGGTCGTCAACCCGGCCCAGGCCCGCCAGCTTCTCGCCGCGCTCACCTACGTCGACGCCAGCTACCGCCCCGACCGCGACCGCGGCCGCCGGCTGCGCGGGTTCTTCGCCTGCCTCTACTACGCCGGCCTGCGTCCCGGTGAGGCCCAGCAGCTCCGGGACACGGACTGCAAGCTCCCCGCCGCCGGCTGGGGCGAGCTGGTCCTCTCCGGGTCGCTGACCGGCGTCTCGGGCGAGCACTACAACGACGGCGCCCGTCACGCAGACCGTCGCCCGCTCAAGCGCCGGCGCCGCGAGGACGTCCGCCGCGTCCCGATCCCGCCGGCGCTGGTCGTGATTCTGCGCGAGCACCTCGACGCCTTCGGCACCGCGCCGGACGGCCGGCTCTTCCACGCCGCGACGAGCGACGGGCGCATCCGCGAGTCCGTCTACACGCGCATCTGGAAGGAGGCCCGCGCGATCGGACTCAGCCCCGCCCAGGCGGCCTCACCACTGGCGGCACGCCCGTACGACCTGCGCCACGCCGCGCTGTCCTCGTGGCTCAACGCCGGCGTCCCGCCCACCGAGGTCGCCGAGCGCGCTGGCCACTCCGTCGCGGTCCTGCTGTCGACCTACGCCAAGTGCCTCGACGGCCAGCGCGACACCTACAACGCCCGCATCCAAGATCTACTGGACCCGGAGGCTTGATCGACAATGCAAGATCTGTTCCGTGACTGTTCCGCGCGACACGCCGACGAACCGGTTCCGGCCACAACGCCTCACAACGGCTTCGCATCGGACACTCGACGTTTCTGCAGCTCAGCGGCTGTTCTAGCCGATGTGCCGCCCCTCGGCGTTCTCCCAGTACGGCTTGCGGAGGTCCTTCTTGAGGATCTTCCCGGACGCGTTGCGCGGCAGGGCGTCGATGACGTCGACCGATCGCGGCCGCTTGAAGCCGGCCATGCGCTCCTTGCACCACTCCAGCAGCGCGTCGCTGTCGATCGTCGAGCCCTCCCGGGGGACGACGACGGCCTTGACCGTCTCGCCCCAGCGCTCGTCCGGCACGCCGATGACCGCCACGTCGGCGATGTCGGGGTGGCCGGAGAGGACGTTCTCGACCTCGATGGGGTACACGTTCTCCGCCCCGGTCACGATCATGTCCTTGATCCGGTCGGTGAGGAACAGGAAGCCCTCGTCGTCGAGGTAGCCGGCGTCGCCGGTGTGGAACCAGCCGTCCGACAGCGCCGTCGCGGTCTCCTCCGGGCGCGCCCAGTAGCCCGGCGTCACCTGCGAGGAGCGGATCCAGACCTCGCCGACCTCGCCCGTGGGCAGGTCCTCGCCGGTGGCGGGGTCGACGGTCTTGAGCTCGACCCAGGGGTAGGCCTTGCCCGCCGAGCGCATGAGGTGGGCGCGCGGGCCGTCCGGGTCGTGGTCCTCGGGGTCGAGCTGCGTGATCGCGCCGGTGGTCTCGGTCGAGCCGTAGACCTGGAACAGCGGCGCCTTGAAGGTGGTCAGGACGCGGTTGAGCACCGTGCTCGTGATCGGCGAGGCCCCGTAGGCGATGGCGCGCAGCTTCGACCAGTCGCGGTCGGCGGCGCCGGGCACCCCGACGAGGAACTGCAGCACCGCGGGCACGAGGAAGGCGTTGGTGACGCCCTCGTCGGCCATCGTCGCGAGCAGCTGGTCGGGGACGATGTCGGCGACGAGGACCACGCGCGCGCCGAACGACATGCAGACCAGCGCGAAGCCCGAGCCGCCGATGTGGAACAGCGGCATCGCGACCAGGCCGACCGACTCGGTGTCGAAGCCCCAGTGGTCGCCGACCGAGAGCAGCGCCGCGAACTGGGTGTGGGTCAGCACGACGCCCTTGGGCAGGCCGGTGGTGCCCGAGGTGTAGAGCTGCAGGACGCAGTCGTCGTCCTGCGCGTGGTCGGGCGGGTCGAGCACCTCGTCGGACGCGGTGAGCCAGGCCTCGTAGTCGTCGTCGACGACCAGGACGCGGCGTACGGCGTCGATCGACCCCACCCGCTCGCGCAGGTCGGCGACGTCGGGACCCAGCACCACGAGCGGGGCCGCGGAGTCCTCGATGATCGCGATCAGCTCGTCGTGGGTGAGCCGGTTGTTCAGCGGCGCGGTCCCCGCCCGCACGCGGGGGGCGCCGAAGAGCAGGTCGAAGAACTCGGGTCGGTTCTTGCCCAGCCACACCACGCGCGCCCCGGCACCCAGCCCGTCGGCCGCCATCGCGCGCGCCGCCAGGCCGGCGCGGCGGTCCAGCTCGGCGTAGGTCGTGTTCTGACCGTCGAACGTCAGCGCCACCAGGTCCGTGGCGCTCGCGTGCCGGCGCACGACGTCGGTCAGGCGGAACGACACAGGAGACCTCCACGAGGGGCGGGCCGGGGAACGGGACAGAGGGGACGGCGGTGACGCCGACCACAGGCCAGGCGCGACCGTAACCGGTGATACGGAAGGGCGGAAGAGTCAGGCTTGACTGTTACCGGGCGGTGCAGCCACGCTGAGGTCCACCAGCACGGACGCGGGCCCGCTGCACCGACAGGGCGCCCGCACGTCCCCAGAGGAGGGGCCACCCGGTGGAGCGAACGATCTTCTCCGACGAGCACACCGACTTCCGGCAGATGGTCCGGGACTTCCTGGAGAAGGAGGCCGTCCCGCACCACCCGGAGTGGGAGAAGCAGGGCCACGTCAGCCGGGACATCTGGCTGGCCGCCGGGAAGACCGGCCTGCTCGCCATGGACATCCCGGAGGAGTACGGCGGCGGCGGGACGACCGACCTGCGCTTCCAGTGGATCGTCACCGAGGAGGTCGCCCGCGCGGGCACGAGCGGGCTCGGCTTCACGCTGCACAACGACGTCATCGCGCCGTACCTGAACGAGCTGACGAACGACGAGCAGAAGCAGCGCTGGCTGCCGCGCTTCTGCACCGGCGAGATGATCACCGCCATCGCGATGACCGAGCCGGGCACCGGCTCGGACCTGCAGGGCATCCAGACCCGCGCCGTCCGCGAGGGCGACGAGTGGGTCATCAACGGTCAGAAGACGTTCATCACCAACGGCATCATGAGCGACCTGGTGATCGTCGTGTGCAAGACCGACCCGGACGCCGGCGCCCACGGCTTCAGCCTCATCGTCGTCGAGCGCGACACCCCCGGCTTCGAGCGTGGCCGCAACCTCGAGAAGATCGGCATGTCCGCCCAGGACACCGCGGAGCTGTCGTTCACCGACGTCCGCGTCCCCGCCGGGAACCTCCTCGGCGAGGAGGGCAAGGGCTTCATCTACCTGATGCAGAACCTGCCCCGCGAGCGCCTCTCCATCGCCGTCGGCTCCATCGCCGGGGCGGAGAAGGTCCTCGAGGAGACCATCAAGTACGTCAAGGAGCGCACCGCGTTCGGCAAGCCGCTCGCGAAGCTCCAGACGGTGCGGTTCTCGACCGCCGAGATGGCGACCAAGCTGGCCGTGACCCGCACCTTCGTCGACCGCTGCATCACCGAGCTCGACGAGGGCAAGCTCGGCCCGGCCGACGCCTCGATGGCCAAGTACTGGGCCAGCGAGACGGCCAAGGAGGTCATCGACGGATGCCTCCAGCTGCACGGCGGCTACGGGTACATGAAGGAGTACCCGGTCGCGAAGGCGTACCTCGACACCCGCGTCCAGACGATCTACGGCGGCACCACGGAGATCATGAAGGAGATCATCGGCCGGGTGGTGCTCGGATGAGCGCCATCAAGGTGGGCATGGGGATCGCCTACGCCCAGGGCGGCTTCCGCGAGACCGTCGAGAAGGTCGTCGAGCTCGAGGACGTCGGGCTCGACGCGGTGAGCGTCGCCGAGCTGTACAGCTTCGACGCGGTGAGCCAGCTCGGCTACATCGCGGCGCGTACGTCGCGGGTGCACATCGAGTCCGGCATCGTCCAGATCTACACGCGGACCCCGTCGCTGACGGCGATGACCGCGGCCGGCCTCGACTACGTCTCCGACGGGCGGTTCGTGCTCGGCATGGGCGCCTCGGGGCCCCAGGTCATCGAGGGCTTCCACGGCGTGAAGTACGACGCGCCGGTCGGGCGGACGCGCGAGATCATCGAGATCTGCCGGCAGGTGTGGCGCCGCGAGAAGGTCGAGTACTCGGGCAAGCACTACACGGTGCCGTTGCCCCCGGAGCAGGGCACGGGGCTGGGCAAGCCGCTGAAGCTCATCAACCACCCGGTGCGGGCGCAGATCCCGGTGATGCTCGCGGCGATCGGGCCGAAGAACGTCGAGCTGGCCGCCGAGCTCGCCGAGGTCTGGGAGCCCATCTGGTTCCACCCGGGCCGGGCGCACGAGGTGTGGGGCTCGTCGTTGGAGGCCGGCAAGGCCCGTCGCGACCCCTCGCTGGGCGAGCTGCAGACCTCGGTCAACGTCCCGTTCGCCGTCGGGCCGGGAGCCGGGAAGCTGCGCGAGCAGGTGCGTCCCCAGCTCGCGCTCTACGTGGGCGGGATGGGCGCGAAGGGCAAGAACTTCTACAACGACCTCGCCGCGCGCTACGGCTTCGCCGACGAGGCGGCCGAGATCCAGGACCTCTACCTCTCCGGCCGCAAGGACGAGGCAGCTGAGAAGGTGCCCGAGGAGCTCGTGCACGCGGTCTCGCTGATCGGCAGCGAGGACGAGGTGGCCGAGCAGGTGCGCGGGTTCGCCGCCGCCGGGGTCACGCAGCTCAACATCCAGCCGTTGGACCCGGACCACGAGACCGTGAAGTCGTCGCTGGAGACCCTGAAGTCCCTGCTGTAGGAGCGCGCTGCAGGAGCGCTGTCGGAGCCCTCAGGCGCCGGACCCGCCCTCGGGCAGCAGGAGCATGCGTGCGAGCTGCTTCCACTGCTCGAGGTGCGGGTCGGTCTGCGGGTCGCGCGGATCGAACCCGTAGGTCAGGGCGACCCCGCGCATGGCGGTCAGCAGCGTCTCGCGCACGAGCGCCGCCCGCGCCGGGTCGGCGTAGTCCTCGAAGAACACGTCGACGGTCTGGCGGATCGCGGCACCCAGGCGCCGCTCGGCGGGGAGCAGGGCCTCGGCCAGCGCCGGGTCGGTGCGCGCGGCGGTCCACAGCTCGACCGACGCCCAGAAGTAGGCCTGCTGGTAGGTCCACCACATGACCTCGACGGCGCGATCGAGCCGGGGACCGGGGTCGACGTCGGCGTCCGGCAGGTCCGCGCGGGCCAGGCCGTCGGCGGCGAACCGGCTGGTCGCGAGGTGCTGCGCGGCGGCGACGAGCAGGTTCTCCTTGGACGGGAAGTGGTGCAGCAGCCGTCCCCGGGAGACCCCGGCGCGGTTCTGGATGGTCAGCGTCGTGGTGCCCGCGTAGCCCGACTCGACGAGACAGGACACGGCCGCGTCGAGGATGCGCGTGCGGCTGTCGGAGGTCCGCTGCTCGCGGGAGCGCCGCTCCGGCTCGGCGGTCGATCGGCTGCTCATCCTCTCGCCCCTCCCCGTCCCTGCTGCCGTCGGTGGACGACGATCGTGCATCCCCCCGACGGGAACGGTCAAACCTGACTGTCCGAGCGGCCAGGGGACACGCCGGGCCGCAGGACCGCGAGCAGGCCGTCGACGAGGAGGGCCCGCGTGCCGGCGCGGTCGAGCGTGCCGCGCACCAACCACTCCCGGGATGCCGAGCGCACCAGGCCGAAGAACGACCGCACGCGCGCCCGGTAGGGGTCGTCGGGTGCGTCGGGGGCCAGGGCCGCGAGGACGCGGTCGGCGGCGATCTCGTCGGCCTCGGCCAGGATCGCGTCGACGTCGATGTCCCCGGCCGCCCCGGTCCCGACCGAGAGCCACAGGCCGCGGTGCCGCTCGACGGCGTCGAGGAACCAGTCGACGGCGGCGCCGGCCCGGACGTCGACGGTGCCCGGCGGCAGCTCGGAGACCGCGACCTCGGGGATCGTCGTCAGCCGGCGCACGACCTCGAGGTAGAGCGCGCGCTTCGTCCCGAAGTAGTGGTTGATCAGGCCGCGCGCGACCCCGGCCTCGCCGGCGAGGTCGGTGGTCGACACCGCGGCGTACGGGTGCTCGGTGAACAGCCGCAGCGCGCCGGCGACGATCTCCTCGCGCCGCGCGTCGGGGTCCAGCCGCCGGCCGCGCAGGGGTGTGCTCATCGGGCGGGGTCGACGTGGGGGCTTTCCTGACGTCGAACGTCAGCCTGGCCCCCAGGCTGCGACCCCCGCGCAGACACCCGCGCGCGATCGGCCGGCGTCATCCCGAACAGCATCGCGAAGTCGTGGAGTGTCGCCGAGACGACGGGACGGCGCCCGGCGAGGAAGGCCAGCGGCCCGTCGGGGTCGAACGACCACTGCGCGGACAGGAGCCCGAGGCCCGCGCGGCTGGACACCGGGCTCTCGCAGCGTCGCCCGTCGAGGTCCTGGGCCAGCGTGAACCCGACGCGCGGGCGTCCCGGGAGACGGCGGCCGTGGCGCAGGACCGCGGACGCCGCCGGGTGGCCCGCACCCTCGAGGGTCATCTCCGGCGTGCCCTCGGCGACGCCGGTGAAGCGCGCGAGGCCCTTCGGGATGCCCCACAGCTCCCGCCCGCCGTCGCGGGAGGCGGGGCTGTCGACCCAGATGGCGACGATGTGCGGGCGCACGTGGGCCCCGACGCGTCCGGCCACCGCGACCAGGAGCTCCCGGTAGCTCATGGCGCCACCCGGGGCGTAGTCGACCCATGCCGCGCCGACGGGCGTCCGGCCGCCGAGCACCAGGGGCCGCCAGTCGTCGGGCCAGGTGGCGGTCGGCAGGTCCTCGGTGGGGACGAGGAAGGTCGACAGGTCCATCCGGCCGACGACCGTCCAGGGCTCCGGGGGGTAGGCGGTGGTCACGTCGGCACTCCGAGGGTCGGGGTCGGGAGGTCGGTGGTCCGCAGCGCGCCAGGGGCGTCGGCGGGCACGGCGGGGTGCCGCGGGGCGACGGGCGCCACGCGGCGGTAGGGCTCGCCGGGGGCGGGACGCGGGTCGGGCTCGCCGCGGTTGGGCCAGAGCGACATCGCGCGCTCGGCGAGCGCGGTGATCGTCAGCGACGGGTTCACCCCGAGGTTCGCCGGCACCGTCGAGCCGTCGACGACGTGGACGCCGGGGTGGCCGTGCAGGCGGTGGTACGGGTCGACGACGCCCGTCACCGGCGTCTCGGAGATCACCGCGCCGCCGAGGAAGTGCCCGGTGACCGGCACGTTGACCAGCGTCGAGCTCGCGCCGACAGGGAAGCCGCCGATCCGGCGGGCGACGCGCCGGGCGACGTCGTGGCCGGACGGGATCCACGCGGGGTTCGGCGTCCCGGCGCCCGGGCGGGAGGTGAGGCCCCGGAACAGGCGTCGCGGGCGCAGCGTCAGCGAGTTGTCCAGCGACTGCATCACCAGCAGCACGATCGACTGCTCCGCCCAGCGCCGCGGGCGGTGCAGGGCGCGCAGGGTCCGCCGCGAGCGCAGGGCCTCGCCCGCGATCCGCCGCCACGACGGGCCGCGCGCGCCGAGCGTGCGGTCGTCCGTCGCCGTCGTGCCGTCGACGAGCACCGCCGAGAGCAGCGCCAGCAGGTTCGACCCGCGCCCGTAGCGCACCGGCTCGACGTGGGTGTGCGGGTCCGGGTGGATCGACGAGGTGATCGAGACCCCGCGCGTGAAGTCGACGTCGTCCCGCGGCGCGCGCGCGGCGAGGATGGCCTCGGAGTTGGTGCGGGAGAGCTCGCCGAGCCGCGGGGAGACGCGCGGCAGGTCGCCCCGGCGCCGCCACCGGTGCAGCAGCCGCTGGCTGCCCAGCGCCGACGCCGCGACGACGACCTGGTCGGCGCGCAGCGTGCGCCGACCGCCCGGACGCCCGGTGTGCCGCACGTCGACCTCGTAGCCGGAGGCACCGGACAGGTCGCCGCCGCGCGGGCGGACGCGCGTCACCGTCGTCAGGGGGTGCACCCGGACGCCCGCCGCCTCGGCGAGGTGCAGGTAGTTCTTGACCAGCGTGTTCTTCGCGTCGTGCCGGCACCCGGTCATGCACTCGCCGCAGTGCAGGCACCCGTGGCGCGCGGGCCCCGCGCCGCCGAAGTACGGGTCGGGGACCTCCTCGCCGGGTCTCTCTCCCGCCCTCCCGGCGCCGAAGAAGACCCCGACGTCGGCGTGGCCGAAGGTGTGGCCGACTCCCATCTCCTCGGCGACGTCGCGCATCACCTCGTCCGACGGCGAGACCCGCGGGTAGGTGGTGGCGCCGAGCATCCGCGCAGCCTGGTCGTAGGGCCGGTCGAGCTCGTCGGCCCAGTCGGTGATGTCGCGCCACTGCGGGTCGTCGTAGAACGCGCGCCCGGGCCGGTAGAGCGTGTTGGCGTACACCAGCGAGCCGCCGCCGACGCCGGCCCCGGAGAGCACGAGGACGTCGCGCAAGGGGTTCACCCGGAAGATGCCGAAGCAGCGGGCCCACGGGGCCCACAGGTAGTCGCGGAGCTGCCAGGAGGTCGCGGGGAAGTCGCCGTCGGCGAAGCGGCGCCCCGCCTCGAGCACCCCGACCCGGTAGCCCTTCTCGGCCAGGCGCAGGGCGCTCACCGCGCCGCCGAAGCCCGAGCCGACCACCAGGACGTCGTAGTCGGGAGCCGCCATGACCCCACCCTCGCGAGCCGTTGGCAGCCTGTCAACGAGAACCGGACAACGCTACCGACCAGTAACAGGAGGTCGGCAGCACGTTGACACGAGAGCAAAACAGTCCATCATGACTGTTGAGAGCAGTCGGCTCACCACGCGCGCGAAGGGACACCCCACCCGTGACCGAGGCATTCATCTACGACGCGCTCCGCACCCCTCGCGGCCGGGGCAAGGCCAGTGGTTCGCTGCACGCGACCAAGCCCGTCTCGCTGGTCGTCGGACTCATCGACGAGCTGCGCAAGCGGAACCCGGAGCTCGACCCCGACAAGCTCGAGGACGTCGTCCTCGGCTGTGTGTCGCCGATCGGCGACCAGGGCGGCGACATCGCCAAGACCGCGGCCATCGCCGCGGGCCTGCCCGACCACGTCGGCGGCGTCCAGCTCAACCGCTTCTGCGCCTCCGGGCTCGAGGCCGTCAACCAGGCCGGCCAGCGCGTGCGCTCCGGCTTCGAGGACCTGATCGTCGCCGGCGGCGTCGAGTCGATGTCCCGCGTGCCCATGGCCTCCGACGGCGGCGCCTGGGCGATGGACCCGGAGACGAACCTCAAGACCTCGTTCGTCCCCCAGGGCATCGGCGCGGACCTCATCGCGACCCTCGAGGGCTTCGGCCGCGAGGACGTCGACGCCTACGCGCTCGAGTCGCAGACCCGCGCGGCGAAGGCCTGGGCCGACGGCGCCTTCGACCGCTCGATCGTCCCGGTGGTCGACCGCAACGGCCTGACCGTGCTCGACCGCGACGAGCACATGCGCGAGACGACGATGGAGGGCCTGTCCGGCCTCAAGCCGTCGTTCGCCGGCATCGGCGACATGGGCGGCTTCGACGCGGTGGCGCTGCAGAAGTACCACTGGGTCGAGGCCATCAACCACGTGCACCACGGCGGCAACAGCTCCGGGATCGTCGACGGCGCCGCGCTGGTGCTGCTCGGCTCCGAGGAGGCCGGCAAGCAGAACGGCCTCACCCCGCGCGCCCGCATCGTCGGCACGGCCGTCTCCGGCGCCGACCCGACGATCATGCTCACCGGCCCGACGCCCGCGTGCGAGAAGGTGCTGGCCAAGGCCGGCATGACGGTCGACGACATCGACCTCCTCGAGATCAACGAGGCGTTCGCCGCCGTGCCGATGAAGCTCATGAAGGACCTGGGCTTCCCGCACGAGCGCACCAACGTCGTCGGCGGCGCGATCGCGATGGGTCACCCGCTGGGCGCCACCGGCGCGATGCTCGTCGGGACCATGGTCGACGAGCTCGAGCGCCGCGACCTGCGCCGCGCCCTGGTGACGCTGTGCATCGGCGGCGGCATGGGCGTCGCCACCATCATCGAGCGCGTCTGAGCCACCCCGGAACGTCACCGACCAGCGAACGAGGAGTCAGTAGCGCAGTGTCCGAGAACATGTTCCGGTGGGAGGCCGACGGGGACGGCATCGTCACGCTGACGATGGACGACCCGACCGCCTCGGCCAACACGATGAGCGCCAAGTGGGGCGAGGACTTCGCCGCCACGCTCGACCGTCTCGAGGCCGAGAAGGACTCGATCACGGGCGTCGTCCTGACCTCCGCGAAGAAGACTTTCTTCGCCGGCGGCAACCTCGACGACCTCGTGAAGTACACGAAGGCCGACGCGCAGAAGGTCTTCGACCAGTCGCAGTCGATCAAGGGTCTGCTGCGGCGCCTGGAGACGCTGGGCAAGCCCGTCGTCTCGGCGATCAACGGCGCGGCGCTGGGCGGCGGCCTCGAGATCGCCCTGGCGACGCACCACCGCATCGCCCTCGACGCGAAGGGCTCGAAGATCGGGCTCCCCGAGGTCACGCTGGGCCTGCTGCCCGGCGGTGGCGGCGTCGTGCGCGTCGTGCGACTGCTCGGCCTGGCCGACGGCCTGATGAACGTGCTGCTGCAGGGCCAGCAGCGCAACCCGAAGGCCGCGCTCGAGGCCGGGCTGGTGCACGAGGTCGTCGACACCCCCGAGGAGATGATCTCCCGGGCGAAGCAGTGGGTGAAGGACAACCCCGAGGCGATCCAGCCCTGGGACCAGAAGAAGTACAAGATCCCCGGCGGCACGCCCTCGACGCCGTCGTTCGCGGCGAACCTGCCCGCGTTCCCGTCGAACCTGCGCAAGCAGCTCAAGAACGCCCCGATGCCCGCGCCGTACAACATCATGAGCGCCGCGGTCGAGGGCTCGCAGGTCGACATCGACAACGCCGGCCAGATCGAGTCGCGCTACTTCGCCGACCTCGCCTGCGGGCAGGTGTCGACGAACATGACGCGCGCCTTCTTCTTCGACCTGCAGGCCATCAACAAGGGCGCCTCGCGTCCCGACGGCTACGAGAAGCACAGCGCCCGCAAGGTCGTCGTGCTCGGCGCCGGGATGATGGGTGCGGGCATCGCGTACTCGTGCGCGATGTCGGGCCTCGAGGTCGTCCTCAAGGACGTCTCGCAGGAGAACGCCGACAAGGGCAAGGCGTACTCGCAGAAGATCCTGGACAAGGCCGTCTCGCGCGGCAAGCAGACCCAGGAGAAGGCCGACGAGGTGCTCGCGCGCATCACGCCGACCGCGGACGCCGCCGACGCCTCGGGCGCCGACCTCGTCATCGAGGCCGTGTTCGAGAGCCCCGACCTCAAGAAGCAGGTCTTCGCCGAGGTCATGCCGTACCTGGCGCCCGACGCGGTGCTGGGCTCCAACACCTCGACCCTGCCGATCACCGACCTCGCGACCGGCGTCGACCGGCCCGAGGACTTCATCGGCCTGCACTTCTTCTCGCCGGTCGACAAGATGCCGCTCCTGGAGATCATCCGCGGCGAGAGGACGAGCGACGCGACGCTGGCCAAGGCCGTCGACATCGCGCTGCAGATCAAGAAGACGCCGATCGTCGTCTCCGACAGCCGCGGGTTCTTCACCAGCCGCGTCATCGGCACGTTCATCAACGAGGCCGTGGCCATGCTCGGCGAGGGCGCGGCGCCGTCGTCGATCGAGCAGGCCGGCTCCCAGGCCGGCTACCCGGCCCCGCCGCTGCAGCTGATGGACGAGCTCACCCTCACGCTGCCGCAGCACATCCGCCAGGAGACCCGCAAGGGTGTCGAGGCGGCCGGCGGCACCTGGGTGGCGCACCCCTCCGAGGCGATCATCGACCGGATGGTCGAGCTCGGCCGCAAGGGCCGCTCCTCGGGCGCCGGGTTCTACGAGTACGACGAGTCCGGCAAGCGCACGCGCCTCTGGCCGGGCCTGTCCGACGAGTTCGGCGCGGCCACGGGCGATCTGCCGTTCGAGGACATGCAGGAGCGCATGCTCTTCGCCGAGGCCCTCGAGACCGTGAAGTGCTTCGACGAGGGCGTCCTGCACACCATTGCCGACGCCAACATCGGCTCGATCATGGGCATCGGCTACCCGGCCTGGACCGGCGGCGTGGCGCAGTACATCGACGGCTACCCGGGCGGCCTGCCCGGCTTCGTCGAGCGCGCCCGCATCCTGGCCAAGGCCTACGGCGACCGCTTCGCGCCCCCGGCCTCGGTGGTCGAGAAGGCGGAGAAGGGCCAGACCCTGCGCGGGGAGTGACCCTCGCGTCCTGAGCTGTCCTCTCCCGAACGGCGCCCTCGCTGCTCTCGAGCAGTTGGGGGCGCCGTTTCGTGTGTCGGGGTGGGGTACCGACCGCCGGCGAGCCAAGAGGTGCCGCAAAGATGCTTCGGAAATCGAAGCGTCGCTGGCAGGAGGAAGAGCTTGGAAGACTCGAGCGGGCTCTGGCAGATCGTCCTCGGCTGGGTACCGACGATCGTGTGGGCGGGCGTCGTGGTGACGGCTCTGGTCCTGTTGCGGAAGCCGCTCCGCCAGCTCCTCCCCCGCCTCGAGAAGGTGAACGTGGCAGGTGTCGACGTCTCGTTCGTCGCGGACGATCTGGGCGCGGCGGCGAGGGCGAAGAAGGTCGACCTACCGCCGAACGCGATCAGGAATGTCGCCCGTCGAGCTGCCGACCACGCCGACCTCCTTCGCGGAGCACGAGTGGTCTGGCTCGAGCCATCCCTCGACAACATCGAGCCCGAGCTCGACACCTTCCTCTCGCTGGGCCTGGGAATCGTCGTGCTCGACGACGTCGACGAAGCGGTGAGCGCAGCCGGTGCCCGAACCGATGTGGTCATCAGCAACTGGGGTCAAGCTGAGCAGGGCTCATCCAATGCGGTGCGCCTCGCGCAGGGGCTTCGCGACAAGGGTCTCCGTCTGCCCGTCATCATCTACACGAGGGACATCGACGAGGACTACCAAGCGAAGCCTGCCGGCATCTTCGCGGAGACCACTCGTCCCGACCGGCTCCTCCACTTCGTGATCGACGCCCTCGAGCACTCAGCTCACGACCCATACCGTCAGCCCTGACTGTCTCGTAGGCTCAGCCCCGCCACGACCGCGGCGAGAGGAGATCGGGCCCCATGGGTGTGCTGGACGGCGTCAAGGTCATCGAGGTGGCCGGGATCGGCCCCGGGCCGTTCGCGGCGATGATGCTCGCCGACATGGGCGCCGACGTCCTGCGCGTCGACCGGCCGGCCGGGGGCCGCGGGCTCTCGATCGGCAACGCGAGCAAGGACGTGCTGGCGCGCGGGCGACGCTCGGTGGCGCTGGACCTCAAGTCGCCCGAGGGCCTGGAGGTCCTGCTCGACCTCGTCGAGGGTGCCGACGTGCTGCTCGAGGGCTACCGACCGGGCGTCGCCGAGCGCCTCGGCTTCGGCCCGGACGAGTGCCACGCCCGCAACGAGCGCCTCGTCTACGGCCGGATGACCGGCTGGGGCCAGGACGGGCCGAACGCGTCGCGGGCGGGGCACGACCTGACCTACCTGTCGACGGCCGGCGTCGTCGCGCACATGGAGGGCCCCGACGGCGCCCCGGCGATCCCGATCAACCTCGTCGGCGACTTCGGCGGCGGCGGGATGCTGCTCGTCGTCGGCGTGCTCGGGGCGCTGGTGGAGCGTGCGACGTCGGGGCGCGGCCAGGTCGTCGACGCCGCGATCGTCGACGGCGCAGCCCTGCAGATGGCGATGGTCTACGGCATGCGGGCGGGCGGGATGTGGCCCAACCCGCGCGGCCAGAACCTCCTCGACGGCGGCGCGCCGTTCTACGAGCACTACCGCTGCAGCGACGGCGGCTGGGTCGCGGTCGGGGCCATCGAGCCGCAGTTCTACGCCGAGCTGATGACGCACCTCGGGCTCGAGGGCGAGGACATCGCGAGCAACCAGTGGGACATGGCCCGCTGGCCGGAGTTCCACGGGCGGCTCGCGGAGGTGTTCGCCACCCGCACCCGCGACGAGTGGGCCGCCGACCTCGAGCCGACCGACGCCGTCGTCGCCGCCGTGCTCGACATCGACGAGGCGCAGGAGCACCCCCACAACCAGGCCCGCGGGCTGTTCATCGACGCGTTCGGCGTCCGCCAGCCCGCGCCCGCACCGCGCTTCGACCGCACGCCCAGCGCCACACCGTCCGCGCCCGCGGCACCGGGGCAGCACTCCGCCGAAGCCCTGGCCGACTGGGGCATCGCCCCGGACCGCGTCGCGAAACTGCAGGAGGCCGGAGTCGTCCACCAGGCCTAGGGTCTGACCGTCGACGGTGTGCGTGCGTCTCCGCGCTCCGACACGGGTAAGCGCACACGAGCGCGGAACGCAGAGGAGGGGCCCGTGATCCTGACCCCGGCCGGGGCGTGGCGTGCCGTCGACAACGTGCGCGCCCGTGTGCTCGAGGGGCCGCTCGCGGACCTGCGTCGCATGCCCCGCTCGGCCTTCGACACCGGTCCGGGCGACCCGGGCGCCGGCGGTGTGGGCCGGGCACTCGGCCTCGCCCGCTCCGGGTCGGTGAGCACGTACCGCTACGCCGTGCACCCCACCGCGCGGCTGCGGGGCTCGCCGGTCCTCCTGGTGTCCCCGCTCGGCGCGTGCGGCGTCGCCTTCGACCTGCGGCGCGGCAACAGCCTCGTCGAGCACCTCGTCGGCGAGGGCCGATCGGTGCACCAGGTCGACGACGAGGACCTCGTCGGGTACGGCGGCGCGATCTCCCCGGGCCCGGCCGACCTCGAGCGGTGGGTCGACGAGATCCTCCCGCACGTCGTGCGCACGGTCAGCCGCCACCACGACGGCGCCCCGGTGCACCTGGTCGGCTGGTCGATCGGCGGCCTGCACAGCGTGCTCAGCGCTGCCGGTCACCCCGACCTCCCGCTGGCCTCGGTCACGGCGATCGCGACGCCGTTCGCGCTGGACGAGGTGCCGGCCGTGGTCCGGGCGCAGCCGCTGGCGGTCGCCGCCGGCGGGCCGGTCCTGGCGACGCTGCAGACGCTCCTGGCGATCATGCCGCTGCCGAGGTTGATCAAGGCTCTGGGCCTCGGCTCGCTCGACGAGCTCCTCACCGCGCCGTTGACGATGATCGCGCGGCTCGACGACCGCGACTTCCTCGCGCAGCTCGAGGCGGTCGACGACCTGCGGGCGATCATCGGCGAGCAGGCCCGCTACGTCGGCAGCTACTTCCGCGCGATGGTCGACCCGGCCGACCTCGCCGTCGGCCGCGTCCCCGTCGGGCACCGGGTGATCGACCTGGCGAACCTGCAGCGACCCACGCTGCTCGTCGCCGGGGAGAACGACCGCGTCGTCCCGCCCCGCGCCGTCCGTACCGGCGCGCGTCGTCTCACCGGCGCGCCGACGCGTCTGACGACGGCTCCCGGCGGGCACCTGGGCGTCCTCGCCGGGCGGGCCGCCAAGCACACGACGTGGGCCCGGCTGTGTGCGTTCCTGGACCACCACGACGCCCCGGCCGTCGTCGAGGGCGGGAGCCCCGGGAGCCGACGTGTGCTGCGCCCCGCCCGGTCCTCGCCGCGGCGTGCCGTGGAGCCCAGCCGCCCGTCGGTGACCGAGCTCCCGCCGCCGGTCGACGAGGCCGACGTGGCCGGCGACGAGGACCGCGACGACGCGCCCGCGGCCAAGCCGGCGGCCGCCCGGCCGGCACGCAGGTCGTCGCGGCTGCCCGCCCCCAAGCGGGCCTCGCGCTCCACCCGGCGGCGCTAGAAAGGCCTGCTGGCGTGGGCGTCGTCTACTGTGACGACGTGGTCTCGTTGCGTGATGCCCGGCGCGACCGGGGGTGGTCGCAGACGACGGCAGTGGCCCGACTACGGGAGCTCGCGGAGCAGGGCGAGGTCGACGTGGCGAGCGCCGCCAGCCTCAAGACGCAGCTCTCGCGCTGGGAGAACGGCACCATCCCGGACGAGCCCTACCGGACGCTGCTCGCGGAGCTCTACGAGCGCGAGCTCGGCGAGCTGGGCATCGACGTCACGCCCCACTGGGAGCGCACCCACGAGATCCCGGACCTGCTCACCGAGATCCGCGACGAGCTGCGCACCCTGAACGCGCTGCTGCGCGGGCCCCGCGACGAGCCGACCCCGCACTAGGGGCGGCTCAGACCTCCGGCGAGCGGCCCACGAGCTGCAGGCGCGACGCGTCCGAGGAGTCGGAGGTGCGCGCCAGCACGACCCCCAGGGCCGCCACCGAGACCGTGCCGACGGCGGCGACCGCCTCGGCCGTCAGATCGAGGACGTCGGCCAGAGGGCGCAGCGGCGCCAGCAACATGTTCACGTAACCCCTACGGAGAGCGGACGGTCGAGGACCCGAGGAGGTCCACACGACGGTCCGCAGCGGCTCTGCCGGGGACTCTTCGGGACCACCCTCGCGAGTTCGTGCCCCCATCGTGCCAGTCGTTCGCGACGGCGAAACCCGCTGTCGCGGCAATTCACACGTCGGTCATACCGAACTGCGTCGATCGGTCGATCTCGTGCGCCGATCGGACCTGAACTTCCGACCACTGGGAGTGTCGATCTCCGCACGGGCCGTGCCGACGACTCCGGCCTACGGTGACGGGGTGCGCCTTCGCCAGCTCGGTACGAGCGACCTGCAGGTCTCGGAGATCTCCCTCGGTTCGTGGCTGACCTACTCCGGAGGTGTCGAGGCGGACGCGACCGCGGCGTGCACCCGCGCCGCGTTCGACGCCGGCATCACGTTCTTCGACACCGCCAACGTCTACGGGCGCGGCGCCGCGGAGGAGGCCTGGGGTCGGATCCTCGCCGACTACCGGCGCGAGGACTACGTGCTAGCCACCAAGGTCTACTTCCCGATGTCCGACACCGATCGCGGGCTCTCCCCCGCCCAGATCGCGAAGCAGATCGACGCCTCACTGGCGCGCCTGCGCACCGACCACGTCGACCTCTACCAGTGCCACCGCTTCGACGCGCAGACGCCGATCGAGGACACGATGGAGGCGCTGGCGGAGGTCGTCCGCGCCGGCAAGGCCCGCTACCTGGGCTTCAGCGAGTGGACCCCGGACCAGATCCGCGCGGGCCTCGAGGCGTGTCCGGACGACGTGACGCTGGTGTCCTCGCAGCCCCAGTACTCGATGCTCTGGCGCGCGCCGGAGGCCGAGGTGTTCGGGGTGACCGCGGAGCACGGCATCTCGAACATCGTCTGGTCGCCGATGGCGGAGGGCGTGCTCACCGGCAAGTACCGCCCGGGCGAGCCGGTGCCCGTCGACTCACGGGCCGCCAGCGACGAGATGAACGGCTTCATCAAGCAGAAGCTCACCGACCGGACGCTCGAGGCCGTGCAGCGCCTGGTGCCGATCGCCGAGGGCGCCGGGCTCTCGATGGCGGAGATGGCGCTGGCCTGGGTCCTGCGCCGGCCCGAGCTGGCGTCGGCGATCGTCGGGGCGTCGCGTCCCGAGCAGGTGCACGCCAACGCCGCCGCGGCCGGGATCGAGCTCAGCGCCGACACCCTGACCGCCATCGACGACGCGCTCGGCGACGTCCCCGTCACCGGCCAGCAGCTCGCCCCCGGCGCCTCGGCGGGGATCACGAGGCGCTGACGCGCACGTGAGGGATCCGGGTCGCCCCGGCGACCCGCATCCCTCACGTGGGCGGAGCCCCTCACCGCGGCAGACGTCGCCAGGCCCACCGGGGCAGCAGGCGCAGGGCCGTGAACAGCACGCGCAGGGAGCCCGGCACCCAGACGACGTCGCGGCCCGTGGTCAGGGCGTCGGCGGTCGCGTCGGCCACCTGGCCCGGGGTGGACGACAACGGCGCGGGGTCGATCCCGCTGTCGGCGGTCATACGCCCGATCACGAACCCGGGGCGCACGAGCGTGAGGTGCACGCCGCTGCCGTGCAGGGCGTCCGCGAGGCCCGAGGCGAAGCCGTCGAGCCCGGCCTTCGCCGAGCCGTAGACGTAGTTGGCGCGCCGCACCCGCACGCCGGCCACCGACGAGAACACGACGATCTCGCCGCGGCCCCGGGCGCGCATGCGCGCGGCGACCTCGGTGAGCACCGCGACCTGCGCGGTGTAGTCGGTGTGCACGACGGCCGCAGCGTGCGCGGCGTCCCGCTCGGCGCGGGCCTGGTCGCCCAGCACGCCGAAGGCCAGCACGACGGTGTCGGGCAGCCCGTGCTCCGCCTCGACCGCGTCGAGCACGGCGGCCTGCGCTCCGAGGTCGTCGGCGTCGAACTCCACGGTCGCGACCTCGGCGCCGGCGCTGCGCACCGCGGCGGTCTCGGCGGCCAGGTCGTCCGCGCGCCGTGCGGCGAGCACGACGGTGCCGGCGCGGCCGGAGGCGGCGAGACGGCAGGCGAGCGCCACCCCGATCTCGCTGCGGCCGCCGAGGACGAGCACGACCGGCGCGGGCGATTCAGCGATCCGATCAGCCATCGCGGCAGCGTAGGCAGCGCACCCTCGCCCTGCGGCGCCCGGCCCCGTAGCGTCCGCGAGGACGAGGGAGGGCAGACGCGGTGAGGATGTTGCACGCGATGGTCCCCCCGCACGCCCTCGACGACGTGCGGCGCGCCCTCGAGCGCCACGCCGTGCTCGGGATGACCATCTCGGAGGTGCGCGGCCCCACCTCGGGCGGCCGGCGTGCGATCCACCGGGGACAGGTCGTCGTCGACGAGTTCGCGCCCTGCCTGCGCATCGAGACGATCCTGCACGACGAGATCGTCGAGCGGGTGCTCGGCGAGGTCGCGGGCGCGGTGCACCCGGACGGGCGTCTGTGGGTGGTCCCGGTGGACCTCGTCACCCGCGTCCGCACCGGCGAACGCGGTGCCGACGCGGTGTAGCTCGGGTGTAGGCGCTGTGACCCAGCGTGCCCAATGCACACGACCGTCCGTCGCATCGGCCGGTCCACTGGGCGGTATCGGGTGTCGTCGGCGTGCGCCCAGCGGCGAGGATCGGCGCCATCTGATGGACGCCGCCACGGAGCGGGGTGGTGCGAGGGTGACTGTGTCGGAGATCCGCGGGCGACATCGCCGCGACGTCGCGTCCCTCGAGCACGCAGCCCTCTTCTACGAGGGCGACGAGCAGTTCGTGCGGGGCGTGGTCGGTCACGTCCGTGCCGGCCTCGAGGTCGACGACGCGGTGGTCGTGGCGCTGCCCGACGCCCACCTGTCCCTCGTCCACGACGCGCTGGGCGACGACGCGCAGGCCGTGGTCCTCCAGGACGTGCGACGCCTGGGCCTCAACCCGGCGCGCCTGGTCCCCGCGCTGCAGAAGTTCGTCGAGGACCGTCCGGGGCGCCGTGTCCGCGCGGTCGGTGAGGCGCTGTGGCCCGACCGTCCGGCCGACGAGCGCGCCGCCTACCTGCAGCACGATGCGCTGACCAACCTCGCGTTCGCCGACCGTCCGGTGTCCGTGCTCTGCCCGTACGACACACGGCTCCTCGACGCGGACGGCCTCAGCGACGTCCGTGCGGCGCACCCGCTCGTCGTCGAGGACGGGACGCCCGTGGCCAACGCGGGCTTCGGCGACCCCCTGGTGCTCGCCGAGGCCGTCCTCGGCGTGCTGCCCGACGGGCCCGAGGAGAGCGAGACCCTCGTGTTCCGGCCGCCGCACGGCCCGCGCGCCGTGCGCCGGGCCGTCGCCGAGCACGCCACGGAGGCCGGGATGACGCCCGACCGCGTCACCGACTTCTGCCTGGCGGTGCACGAGGTCGCCCTCAACACGGTGGTGCACACGAACGGATCGGGCATCCTCTCGCTCTGGCACACCGACGACCGGGTGGTCGCCGAGATCCAGGACTCGGGGTACGTCGACGACCCGCTCGTCGGGCGTCACCCGCCCGGCCCGTCGGACGGCCGCGGCTACGGGCTGTACCTCACCCATCACCTCTGCGACCTCGTCCGGCTGCACAGCACGCGCGACGGCGGGACGACGGTCCGGATGACGATGTACCTCGACGGGCCGCACCGCTAGCGTTCGCTCCCCCGATCCCTGGAGCGCGCCGTGGACCGTGCCCACCTGCAGGCCGCCGTGGAGGCCGAACGTCGTGCGCTGGCCGACGTCCTCGACACCCTCACCCCCGAGGAGTGGCGCTCGCCGTCGCTCTGCGCGGGATGGACCGTCCAGGACGTCGTCGCGCACATGACGCTCACCTCGCGGCTCACGCGCTTCCAGGCGGTCAAGGCGATGCTGGCCGCGCGGGGCGACATCAACCGGATGATCGACAGGTCGGCCCGCGGGCGGGCGGCGGAGTACTCCCCCGGCGAGCTCGCCGCCCAGTACCGGGAGACGATCTCCTCCGCGCAGCGTCCGCTGGGCACCCAGCCCGCGGACCCGCTCGTGGACGTCATGGTCCACGGTCAGGACATCACCCGGCCGCTCGGCCGCACGCTGGCGATGCCGCCCGAGCACGCGGCCCTCGCCCTCCACCACGTGTGCGCGTCGTCGTTCTACGGCGCCAAGAAGCGGCTCGAGGGTCTGCGCCTCGTCCCCACCGACATCGACGCGTCGTTCGGTGACGGGGACCGCGAGGTGCACGGCCCGGCCGGTGAGCTGCTCCTGGTGGCGACGGGCCGCTCCGCCGGGCTCGCGGCCCTCTCCGGCCCCGGCGTGGAGGACGTGGCGGCGCGCGTCGGCTGACCCTCACGCGGGCCCCGACGTCGGAAGCGGACCGGACATGTCCGCTCCTCCTGGTTTCCTGTCCCGGACCCGAGGAGGCGCCATGTTGTCCCGATTCCCGCTCAACCCGGTCCTGCCCGCCCAGGACGGCGACCGTGCCCGGGCCTTCTACCGGGACGTCCTGGGCCTCACGCTCGTGTCGGGGCCGCACGACGACCCGATGATGTTCACCGCCGCCGAGGGCACACGCGTCCTCGTCACCGAGATCCCGGACCGGACCCCGTCCGACCACGCCGTCGTCGCGTTCCTCGTCGACGGTCTCGACGAGATCGTCGAGGAGCTCCTGCGCCGGGGCGTCTCGTTCCGCGACCCCGGCGCCGAGCGCGGGTCCTTCGCCGGGCAGGCCGGCCGCGCCGAGGGGGTGATCACGGACTACGGGCCGGTGCGCAGCACGTGGTTCCACGACTCCGAGGGCAACGTCCTGGCGCTCAACGAGATCGTCGGCTGAGCCCTTGCCCGCGGGTGGATGCTGACCCCGTGGACGGTCGGCTGATGGGGTTCGTCGGGGTCTCCGACCTCGACGCCGCACAGGAGTTCTACGGCGGCGTCCTGGGGCTCGACCTGGTCGACGAGCGACCGTTCGCACTGGTCGCCGACGTCGGCGGGACGATGCTGCGGATCACCGCCGTGGACGTCCCCGCCGCCGCGCCCTACACGGTGCTCGGCTGGGCCGTCGACGACATCGCCGCCGCCGTGGACGAGCTCGCCGGGCGCGGGGTGATCTTCACCCGCTACGAGGGCATGGGCCAGGACGAGCGAGGCGTCTGGTCGGCGCCGGGCGGCACGAAGATCGCGTGGTTCCTCGACCCGGACGGCAACAACCTCTCGCTGGCCGAGCTCACGGTCTGAGAATGGAGAAAGCCCCTGACCGTTCGTGCTGGTCAGGGGCTCGGTGGCGGGTGAAGGATTCGAACCTTCGAAGCTTTCGCGACGGATTTACAGTCCGCTCCCATTGGCCGCTCGGGCAACCCGCCAGGGTGTGCCACCCCGCAGGATGACGTCGGCAAGAATACAGATGCCGGCTCGCCGTCGATGCAGGCGGCCCCCCGGTGCGCACGCCCGGCCGACACGTCAGGAGGACGACGATGGCCAACCCCTCGTTCGACGTCGTGAGCAAGGTCGACCGCCAGGAGGTCGACAACGCGCTCAACCAGGCGAGCAAGGAACTCTCACAGCGATTCGACTTCCGCGGCACCGGCGCCGACGTCTCCTGGGCCGGCGAGGAGGCGATCACCGTCAGCGCCGAGACCGAGGAGCGCTGCAACGCCGCGATCGACGTCTTCAAGGAGAAGCTGATCAAGCGCGGCATCTCGTTGAAGGCCTTCGACATCGGTGAGCCCGGACTCTCGGGCAAGGCCTACAAGGTCACCGGGACCCTGGTGCAGGGCATCAGCAAGGACAAGGGCAAGGAGATCTCGAAGGCCATCCGGGACGAGGGTCCCAAGGGCATCCAGGCCCAGATGCAGGACGATCAGCTCCGGGTGACGGGCAAGAAGAAGGACGACCTCCAGGCCGTCATCTCCCTGCTCAAGGAGCGCGACTTCGAGATCGCGCTGCAGTTCACCAACTACCGCTGATCCTCGGCGGCCAGCACCTGGGCGGCGAGGCGGGCGATCAACCCGTCCTCGGCGGGCTCGACACCGAAGTCCGCGCAGGAACGCAGCTCACGCTCGACCAGCTCGCCGAGGGCTCCGGGATACAGCCGACGCGCGCGTAGCGCGGCCGCGGTGAAGCGTGCGCTCTGCTCGAAGGCCAGGGCGTCAGCATCTCCCTCGAGGTGTGTCCGTGGCAGGACCGACGCCGTCGCCCGGGTGCCGTGCACGAGCGACGTCGCCCACGTGGGCACGGTCACCGTGTGCTCCGTGCGTCTGCTCCACGCCGGATCTCCGCTGCGAGCCGCGGGAGGAGCCTGTCCGCGGCGAGACGGAAGCCGAACTCCGCGAAGGCCCGGAGCTCCCGGTGCACGAGCTCGCCGAGCGCCCCCGGGTACACCGCCAGCGCCCGCTCCGCTGCCTCGAGGTACTGCCTCCGCTCGAACGATGTGAGCGCCTCGTCGCGGGCACCGCGCCTGCCGCTGTCGAGAAGTGCCGTCATCTCCATCTCGCCCCCCGGTAGCTGATCTGACCGGACGCATTGTCACGTCGAGTAGCCGACCGCGGTCAATGCTCCTCCAGCGTCCGAATGCGACGGGGCGGGAAGTACGTAGCGTGATGACTGTCGGGGCAGCGCGACCCGAGCCAGCTAGGCCCGGCGGTGGCGGCCGCCGGCCAGGGCGTGGCGGGCACCGACCGCGCCGGCGACGGCCGCGGAGCCGAGCAGGCCGTAGGTCAGCAGGTCCGGGACACCCGCCGGGGCGCTGCCGTCGCCGGCCTCCACGCCGCCGACGGGGTAGGCCGGCGTGCTGTCGTGGGTCTCCGGGGCGCTCTCGTGCTCGGTCACCGCGGCGGGCACGGTCTCCACGTCGTCGGCGTAGCCGAACGACTCGCAGGCGATGCCGTCGTCGTCGGCGTCGAGCCGCTCGGGGTCGCTGGGGTCGTCGTCGAGGACGGCCTGCGCCTCGGCCTGTGAGTCGAAGTCGGCGCAGTCGCGGTCGCGGGTGCTGGTCGAGCTCTCGTCGGACGTGTCCGCGGCGGTCCAGGTGGTCCCGGACGAGTGGCGCGTCGACGGGGCCGGGTCGGCCGGCGCGTCGTCGTCCAGGGAGACGTCGTTGATCACCGGACGGTGGGGCAGGGTCTCGCACGCCTCGCCGTCGTCGTCGCGGTCCAGGCCGTTCGGGTCGGCGGAGTTGCCGTCGAGAACCTCCTGCGCGTCCTCCTGGTACTGGAAGTCGCTGCAGTTCTTGTCCCCGGGCCCGGCCGCGAACGCGGCGCCCGCACCGGGGCCGACGGCCGCCAGCAGCGTCAGCCCGCCGAGGGCGGCGACGTGGAGGCGACGGGTCCGGCGAGCGGCGCGGTGAGCAGGCACGATGATTCCCCCGAGGATGATGTGGCTGAGTGATGATCTGGTTCGAGTGCGACCGCACTCACCGCCACTGTCGCCGGGGGCCTCGAGGACGTTAGGGGATTCCCGGACAACCACTCGTCAGGGTCGTTGCGGCCCGTCGCAGGCAACCGGGACGGCTCCCGCACGTCGGGCGACGGTGACGGCGTGGAGAGGGAGGACGGCATGGGCGAACGCGTGGTCGTCGTCGGTGGGGGGTTCGCCGGCGCGAGCGTGGCGCGGCGGCTGGAGAAGCTCGCGCCGTCCGCCGACGTCCGTCTCGTCTGCCCCGACGACTACATGCTCTACCTCCCGCTGCTGCCCCAGGTGGCGGCCGGCGTGCTGCCGCCGCGGGCCGCGGTGGTGTCGCTGTCACGGCGACTGAGGCGCACGATGCTGCTGCCCGGACGGGCGACGGGCGTCGACCTCGACGCGCGCCGGGTGCTCGTCCACAGCATCACCGGCCGCGACCACGTGCTCGCCTACGACCGGCTCGTGCTCGCGCCGGGCAGCGTCACGAAGGTCATGGAGATCCCGGGGCTGCGGGAGTACGGGCGGGGGTGCAAGACCCTGGCCGAGGCCACGTTCCTGCGCGACCACGTCCTGACCCAGCTCGAGGTCGCCAACGCCTCCACCGACCCCGACGAACGCGCGCGGCGCTGCCGCTTCGTCGTCGTGGGCGGGGGCTACGCGGGGGTCGAGACCGCGGCGAACATGCAGCTGATGACCACCGCCCTCGCACGGCGGTTCCCCCGTCTCGACCCGTCGCTCATGCAGTGGCACGTCGTGCAGCACCACGACGGGCTCCTGCCCGGCATGGGCAACCGTCTCGGCGACGACACCCGTCGGGTGCTCGAGGCCCGCGGGGTCCACGTCGATCTCGTCACGAGCCTGACCGCCGCGGACGACGAGTCCGTGACGCTCTCCGACGGACGCCGTCTCGCCACCTCGACCCTGATCTGGACCGCCGGCGTCGCGCCCAGCCCGCTCGTGGGGAACCTCGACGCCGCGACCGAGCACGGCCGGCTGGTCGTCGGGGCCGACCTCGCGGTGCCCGGCCGCCCGGAGGTGGTCGCGCTCGGCGATGCCGCGGCCGTCCCGGACCTCGCCACCGGCGGTGGCGCGACCTGCCCGCCCACCGCGCAGCACGCCACGCGCCAGGCGCCGGTGGCCGCGGAGAACGTGGCGGCGAGCCTCGCCGGACGACCGACCCGCGACTACCGCCACCGCGACCTCGGGCTCGTCGTCGACCTCGGCGGCAGCGACGCCGTCGCCAAGCCCCTGGGATTCGACCTCGCCGGTCTGCCGGCCGCGGCCGTGACCAGCGCGTACCACCTGTGGGCGCTCCGGTCTCCGGCCGCCGTCGCCCGCGTCGCCACCAACTGGGCGCTGCGGGCGGTGGAGGGTCAGAACCCCGTGCGGCTCGGCTTCCTCACCGGCCGCAGCGGGCGCCTCGGGGAGTTCGAGCACACCGACGACTACCTCGACCAGGCTCAGGTGCGCGCCGCGATCGCCGCCGTCCCGGGCTGAGCGAGGTCGCTGCGGGCGCCGGCGACGACGGGCTCGACGTCGAGTCCCAGTGCGCGCAGGAGCCGCGGCGCGTCCTCGGCGTCGTCCGCCAGGACACCGAGCAGGAGGTGCCGCACACCCACCGTCGGCTCGGCGGCCTCGTCGGCCAGCCGGATTGCCGTGGCGAGGGCGAACACGGCACCGGGGCGCCACGGCCGGTACCCGGGATCGCGGTAGCCGACGCCGGAGGCGGCGAGCCACGCGCGGGCCCGACCGAGGTCGAGGCCGTCGAGCAGCCCGCCGCCGTGGTCGCGTTCGTCGCGCGCGACGGCGAGCAGGAGGTGCGCGGTGCCGAGGCGGGTGTCGCCGCTGCGGGCCGCCTCCTGCTCGGCGCGGACGAAGACGCGGGTGGCCCGGGCGGTCTGGCGTGAGCTGAGGTCCATGGACCCACGGTGGCGGTGGCGTCGGCGGTGCGCCTCGGGGTCGGCCCCCGATCGACGTCGGGGTTCCTCACCACTCCTTGGCGTAGTAGTAGCTCGGTTCCGTCGCCCCGGGTTCGATGAAGGCGTAGCCGTGGGCGGCGTAGAAGCGCCGGGCGTCGGTGTCCTCGCCGTCGACGTTGACCTCGACGATCCGGCCGCCGCGATTCCTGGCGAGCGCCTCGACGGCCGACAGCAGCGCGTGCCCGATCCGCCGGCCGCGGAGATCGGGGCGCACGTAGAGCTCGTCGAGCAGGGCCACCGGGGCGTCGAACCAGACGTTGGGCCGGAACGACACGACGGCGAGCCCGTCGGGCGGGTCGCCGTGGAGCAGGGCGACGAGGTCGTCCCCGGCCAGCAGCGTCCGCAGCCGCCCGGCCAGGACGTCGGCGCCGGGGGTCGGGGTGTCGAACTCCGTGTTGAAGTCGTGGAGCAGGGCCCCGACCGCGGCAGCGTCCGCGACCCCGGCCCGCCGGACGTCAGCCACCGGAGCCGTAGCGGCGCGTGATGACCTCGAGGTGGTGGCCCGCGGGGTCGTCGAAGTAGAGGCCGCGGCCGCCGTCGTTCGTGTTGTACTGCCCGACCCAGCGCTGGTGCGGGTCGGCCCAGTAGGTGATGCCGCGGTGCTCCAGCCGGGCGTGGATCACGTCGAAGTCGTCCTCGCCGACGAGGAACGCGACGTGCTGGCCGGGGAAGTCGATCGGCGGGGCGGCGTAGTCGATCGTGAACGTCTCGTCGACGTCGACGGCGAGGAACGGCCCGCCTCGTAGGGATCGGGCAGGCCGAGGATGTCGGCGAGGAACTGGGCGGACTCGCGGGCGTCGTGCGCGGCGAGCGCGAGGTGGTCGATCCGAACAGCCATGGGGTGGGGACTCCAAGGCTCCGGCGCCTCCATCCGCCGGTCTGACACCGGCCCGGACGCGACGCTGGCGACGATCTCAGCGCTGATCCCTGCGACCCGTCAAGAGCCCGGCGAGCGGGTGGAATTCCTGACCCTATCGGCGTGCTGTATCGGATCGTCAGCGTCGCCCCCAGGCTGGCACGGGCCCGGCGACGAAGTGGAAATCCTGGCGTTGAGTGCAAGCGAGGCCGCAGGGCTTGCACTCGGAGAGTGCGGTCCCCCCGCTCAGCGCGCGGCGCGTGCCGCGTCGATCACCTCGCGGCTCGCGCCCAGGGCCTCGAGGTCCTCGGGGCGGCTGTGGCGCAGGAAGTGCTCGGCGCCGACCTTCACGAACAGCGCCCGGGCCGTGCCGGCCACCTCGCCGTCGAGCTCGCCGAGGTACGCGACGCCCGAGGTGTAGACCTTGCGCCCCGCGACGGCGTCGACCCGGCTGCGCAGCCACAGCGTCGTCCCGACCGGCACCGGGCGGCGGAAGTCGGTCTCCATCCGGGCCGTGACGGCGGCGCGCGTGACCTGCGTGTGCGCGGTGCCGAGGGCGTCGTCGAACGCGGTCATCAGCAGACCGCCGTGCAGCAGCCCCGGCCCGCCCTGGTGCTCGTCGAGGACGTCGAAGCGGCTGCGCACCGACACGCCGTCGTCCTCGACCCACGACGCGATCCGCAGGCTGCCCGGCACGTCGGCGCACCCTCGGCACTGGGAGTGGTGCTCGCGGGTGCGCTCCCCGGGAGCGGGTGCCTTGGGGTGCCGCTGCGGCGCCTCGGCGTCCTCGGGCGGTTCGATGGAGATCGGCACGCGCCGCACGTTACCGACGCGGACGGCTCCTCCGGCCGCGAGCCGCGTCACGCAGGAGCATGCTGGCCGCCATGGCCGATCCGGATGTCCGCATCGAGCGCCTCGACGGAGTCGCGCTCCTCACCGTGTCCGACCCGAAGCGCCGCAACGCCATGACGGGCGCGCTCTCCGAGCGGCTCGTCGCCGTGCTCGAGGAGGTCGGGGCCGACGAGGGCGTCGGCGCCGTGGTGATCACGGGGGACGACGACCCCAAGCCCGCCTTCTGCGCCGGCGGGGACCTCGACGAGCTGGCCGCGGCCGGCGAGGCGGGTCCCGACGCGCTGCAGCACATCTACGCCGGCTTCCTCGCGCTCGCGGAGTGCCCGCTGCCGACCTTCGCGGCCGTCGACGGGCCCGCGGTCGGCGCCGGGCTCAACCTCGCGCTCGCCGCCGACGTGCGCATCGCGGGCGAGACCGCCCGCTTCGAGCCCGGCTTCCTGCGCCTCGGCGTTCACCCCGGCGGCGGCATGACGTGGATGGCGCAGCGGATCGTCGGGCCGCAGGTGACGACGGCGATGCTGCTCGGCGGCGAGGGTCTCGACGCCGTCCGAGCCGCCGAGCTGGGCCTGGCGCTCCGGGTGGCGACCGGCGAGGGCGCCGACGGGCGGTCGGCGGCCGTCACGGACGCCCTGCGCATGGCGGCGATCGCGGCGGCGGCACCCCGCGAGCTCGTCGTCGCCACCAAGGCGAGCATCCGGGCGACCGGGCAGCTCGACCGGCACCGCGACGCCGTGGCCGTCGAGGTCGGTCCCCAGCTCGAGTCGCTGCGCTCGGACGGCTTCCGTGAGGGCCTCGCGCGGGTGCGGCAGGCGACCGGCAAGACATGACCCCGTGCCACCAGGGCGAACAGCCCCGGTGCGTGACCTGCCTTTTTCGGTCCAGCGTGTGACCCACGACCAGCCGCCGGACCGTGACGCGGCGGTGAGGTTAGCCTGGGTAGTCCGCTCTTGTCCGGGGGGACGAGATCGAGATCGAGGATGTCGAAAGGACGCGATCGCTCGATGAGCACTGACACCGACGTCGGGCCGGCCGGACGGGAGGTGCGCCAGACCCATCGGGTCGTCATCCGCTTCGCGGGCGACTCCGGTGACGGGATGCAGCTCACCGGCGACCGGTTCACCTCGGAGGCCGCGGCGTTCGGCAACGACCTCGCGACGCTGCCCAACTTCCCCGCCGAGATCCGTGCCCCTGCCGGCACGCTGCCCGGGGTGTCGAGCTTCCAGCTCCACTTCGCGGACTACGACATCCTGACGCCCGGCGACCGCCCCGACGTGCTGGTGGCGATGAACCCGGCGGCGCTCAAGGCGAACATCCGGGACCTCCCGCACGGCGGGATGCTCATCGTCAACACCGACGAGTTCACCAAGCGCAACCTCGCGAAGGTCGGCTACGAGTCGAACCCCCTCGAGGACGACTCGCTGGAGCCCTACACCACGCACAAGGTCGCGATGGCGACGCTGACGCGCGGTGCGCTCGAGCCGACGGGCATGAGCAAGAAGGACGCCGAGCGCGCGAAGAACATGTTCGCGCTCGGGCTGCTGTCCTGGATGTACCACCGCGGCACCGACGCCACCGAGCAGTTCCTGCGCGAGAAGTTCGCCAAGAAGCCCGACCTCGCCGAGGCCAACATCCTCGCGTTCCGGGCCGGCTGGAACTACGGCGAGACCACCGAGAGCTTCGCCGTGACCTTCGAGGTCGCCCCGGCGCGCCTCGCGGAGGGCACCTACCGCCAGATCACCGGGAACCTCGCGCTGGCCTACGGCGTCGTCGCCGCCGGTCTACAGGCGAAGCTGCCGGTGTTCCTGGGCACCTACCCGATCACGCCGGCCTCCGACGTCCTGCACGAGCTCTCCAAGCACAAGGGCATGGGCGTCACGACGTTCCAGGCCGAGGACGAGATCGCCGGCATCGGTGCCGCGCTCGGCGCGTCGTTCGGCGGCGCGCTGGGCGTCACGTCGACGTCCGGGCCGGGTGTGGCGCTCAAGTCCGAGACGATCGGGCTGGCGGTGGCCCTCGAGCTGCCGCTGCTGATCCTCGACGTGCAGCGCGGTGGCCCGTCGACCGGCCTGCCCACGAAGACCGAGCAGGCCGACCTGCTGCAGGCCATGTACGGGCGCAACGGCGAGGCCCCGGTGCCGATCATCGCGCCGCAGTCGCCCGCGGACTGCTTCGACGCCGCCCTCGACGCGGTGCGGATGGCGCTGACCTACCGCACGCCGGTGTTCCTGCTCTCCGACGGCTCGATCGCCAACGGCTCCGAGCCGTGGCGCGTGCCCGACGTCGACTCGTTGCCCGACCTGTCGACCACGTTCGCCACCGAGCCCAACGCGCCCGACGGGTCCGGCGAGTTCTGGCCCTACCTGCGCGACCCCGACACCCTGGCCCGCCCCTGGGCGATCCCGGGCACCGCGGGGCTCGAGCACCGCATCGGCGGCCTGGAGAAGGCCGACGGGCGGGGCACGATCTCCTACGACCCGGACAACCACGACCGCATGGTCCGGCTGCGCCAGGCGAAGATCGACGGCATCCCGGTGCCGGACCTCACCGTCCACGACCCCGACGGCGACGCCGAGGTCCTGGTCATCGGCTGGGGCTCGTCGTACGGCCCGATCGGCGCGGCCTGCCGCCGCGTGCGGGCCGCGGGCATGTCGGTGGCCCAGGCGCACCTGCGCCACCTCAACCCCATGCCCCGCAACCTCGGTGACGTGCTGCGCTCGTACCGCCGTGTCGTGGTGCCGGAGATGAACCTCGGCCAGCTCTCGATGCTGCTGCGCGCGAAGTTCCTCGTCGACGCGCACTCGTACACCAAGGTCGCCGGCCTGCCGTTCCAGGCCGAGGAGCTCGCCGGTGTGCTCACCGACGCCGTGAAGGGAGACCTGCCCGCATGACGGCTACCGACCTGCCACTGAGTAGTCCTTCTGGCTCTCTGGGTGGTCTGGACCTCGTCCCGACCACCGACGACACCCAGAAGGCCAAGGACTTCACCTCCGACCAGGAGGTGCGCTGGTGCCCGGGCTGCGGCGACTACGCCGTGCTCGCCTCGGTGCGCGGCTTCCTGCCCGAGCTCGGGCTCAAGCGCGAGAACATCGTGTTCGTCTCGGGCATCGGCTGCTCGTCGCGCTTCCCGTACTACCTCGACACCTACGGCATGCACTCGATCCACGGGCGCGCGCCGACGATCGCGACGGGCCTGGCCGTCACGCGCCCGGACCTCTCGGTGTGGGTCGTCACCGGCGACGGCGACGCGCTGTCGATCGGGGGCAACCACCTGATCCACGCGCTGCGTCGCAACATGAACATCACGATCCTGCTGTTCAACAACAGGATCTACGGCCTGACCAAGGGCCAGTACTCGCCGACCTCCGAGGTCGGCAAGGTCACCAAGTCCACGCCGATGGGCTCGGTCGACGCGCCGTTCAACCCGGTGTCGCTGGCGCTGGGCGCCGAGGCGACGTTCGTCGGGCGGGCGCTCGACTCCGACCGCAAGGGCCTCACCGAGGTGCTGCGCCAGGCCGCCGCCCACCGCGGCGCGTCGCTGGTCGAGATCTTCCAGGACTGCCCGATCTTCAACGACGGCTCGTTCGACGTCCTGCGCAAGGGCGACGACGTGGCCGAGCGGCTGATCAAGCTGGTCGACGGCGAGCCGATCCTCTTCGGCAACGACGGCGAGTACGGCGTGGTCCGGTCCGCCGCCGGCGGGCTCGAGGTGGCGAAGGTCGCCGACGTCGGCGAGGACGCGATCGTGGTGCACCGCGCCGGCGAGGAGGACCCGACGCAGTCCTTCGCGCTCTCGCGGCTCTCCGACCAGGACCTCACGCACACCGTCACCGGCATCTTCCGCAAGGTCGACCGCCCGACCTACGACGACGGCGCTCGCGCCCAGGTCGAGGCGGCGACGGAGCAGGCCGAGCAGCGGGGCGACAACCTCGAGGCCCTGCTGCGCGGCAAGGACACCTGGGCGGTCATGCCGGAGCCCGAGAACGAGCAGTAGCTTGGCTTCGCCTCGTGGGTGCTCGTCCGTGCCACGGCACGGACGAGCACCCACAGGACGACGTCCCCGGTGAGCCGCTCGGTCACCGACGAGCCCGGGACGGACACGGCGGCCGGCGCAGGACGCGGGTACGCCGCCGCGGTCGGCGCGTACGTGCTGTGGGGCCTCTCGCCCGCGTTCTGGCCGCTGCTCGCGCCCGCCGACGCGGTGGAGTCCGTCGCCCACCGCGTGGCGTGGACGTTCCTCGGCATGCTCCTGGTGATCACCGTCGCCCGGCGCTGGGTGGACCTGCGCGGGCTGTCCTGGCGCACGTGGGCCCTGATCACCGCGGGCTCGGTGCTGATCGCCGTCAACTGGGGCACCTACATCTGGTCGACGACGCACGGCCACGTCGTCGACGCCGCCCTGGGCTACTACGGGACGCCGCTGGTGTCGGTGCTGCTCGCGGTCCTCGTGCTGCGCGAGCGGCTGCGCCCCGTGCAGTGGCTCGCCATCGGGCTGGCCACGGCGGCCGTCGTGGTGCTGACCGTCGGCACCGGCCAGCTGCCGTGGATCACCCTGACACTCGCTGTCAGCTTCGGGCTGTACGGGCTGGTCAAGAAGCGGGTCCCGCTCGAGCCGATCCCGGGGCTGACCGCCGAGGGCTTCCTGCTCGGTCCGCTCGCGATCGTCTTCCTCGTCGGGCTCCAGATCACCGGCGCCGGCACGTTCACCGGGTTCGGCGCGGGCCATGCGCTGCTGCTCGTCGCCGCCGGGCCGGTGACGGCGATCCCGCTGCTGCTCTTCGCCGCCGGTGCCCGGCGCCTGCCCCTGGCCACCCTGGGCGTGCTGCAGTACATCAACCCGACCCTGCAGTTCCTGTGGGGCGTGGTCGTGGCCGGCGAGCCCATGCCGGTGTCCCGGTGGGTCGGCGTCGGTCTCGTCTGGGCGGCGTTGGTCATCTTCACGCTCGACGCCCTGCGCAGCCGTGAGCGAAGTTCCCGGCCATAGCCGGGAACTTCGCTCACGTGGGTCAGCCGGTGCGGGCGACGGTGTAGTCGAGGAGTGCGGCGAGGGCGCGGCGCGCGGGGCCGTCCGGGAGGGCGGCGAGCTCGGCCCGGGCGGCGTCGGCGCGGGCGTCGAGGGCCGCGCGGGCCTCGTGCAGGCCCGCCGAGCCGCGCAGCAGCTCCAGGGCCTCGTCGACCTCGTCGTCGGCCAGCTCCCGGCTCCCGACGCCCAGGGCCCGCAGGCGCGCCACCTCGGGACCGTCGCCGGCCAGTGTGTAGAGCACCGGCAGGGTCGCGACGCCCTCGCGCAGGTCGGTGCCCGGGGTCTTGCCCGAGTCCCCGGACGGTGAGGCGATGTCGATGATGTCGTCGGAGACCTGGAAGACCGTCCCGATGATCTCGCCGAAGCGCCGCATCGCGGTGACGTGCTCGTCCGGCGCACCCGCGAACATCGCCCCGAAGCGGCCCGAGGTGGCGATCAGCGAGCCGGTCTTCTCGGCCACGACCGCGAGGTAGTGCTCGATGGCGTCCTCGCCCTCGCGGGGCCCGCGGGTCTCGCGCATCTGGCCGGTCACCAGCTCGGCGAACGTCTCGGCGATGATCCGCACGGCGTCCGGCCCGAGCTGGGAGACCAGCCGGGAGGCGTGGGCGAACAGGTAGTCGCCGGTGAGGATCGCGACGGTGTTGTCCCACCGGGCGTTGGCGCTCTCGGCGCCGCGGCGCATCGTGGCCTCGTCCATGACGTCGTCGTGGTAGAGCGTCGCCAGGTGCACGAGCTCCACCGACGTCGCCGCCACCACGACGTCCTCGGAGGTGCCGCCGGCCAGCTGGGCGGCGAGCAGCGTGAGCAGGGGCCGGAAGCGCTTGCCGCCGGCCTCGATGAGGTGCAGCGACGTGTCGGTGACGAAGCGGTAGTCGCTGTGCACCTCGCGGCGCAGCAGCTCCTCGACCCGGTCGAGGCCGTCGCTGGTCGCGGCCGCGAGATCGGGATCCCCGATCGGCAGGCCGGCGACCTGGGTGAGTTGGGGGCCGGTCACGCGTCAGCCCAGGAAGGACAGGCCGTCGGCCCATCCGAGGACGGCGGTCGGCACGATGCCGAGCAGGAGGGTCACCACGACCCCCAGTGTGATCGCCACCGTCGTGAACGGGCCAGGCACGCTGACGGTCGGGCCGTCGGCGGCCGGCTCGGAGAAGTACATCAGCACGATCAGCCGCAGGTAGAAGAACGCGGCCACCGCGCTGACCACCAGGGCCACGATGACCAGCGGCGCCATGCCGTCGGCGAGGGCCGCGGCGAACACCGCGAACTTGGCCGTGAAGCCACTGGTCAGCGGGATCCCGGCCAGGGCCAGCATGAGGAACGTCACCGCCGCCGCGACCACCGGCGCGCGCTTCCCGAGGCCCGCCCACGCCGACAGGTGCGTCGCCTCGCCGTCGGGGCCGCGCACCAGCGACACCAGCCCGAACAGGGCGACGGTCGTGAAGCCGTAGGCGAGCAGGTAGAACAGCGTCGCCGAGAGCCCCTGCGGGGTGATCGCCATGGCGCCGAGCAGCAGGAAGCCGGCGTGCGCCACCGACGAGTAGGCGATCATGCGCTTGACGTCGGTCTGGGTCAGCCCGAGCACCGCGCCGATCACCATGGACGCGATCGCGACGACCCAGAGCACCCCGCGCCACTCCCACACCGTGGAGCCGAACGCGACGGTGAACACCCGCAGGATCGCGCCGAACGCGGCGACCTTCGTGCAGGCGGCCATGAAGGCGGTCACCGAGGTCGGCGCGCCCTGGTAGACGTCGGGCGTCCACGTGTGGAACGGACCGACCGAGGCCTTGAACAGCAGCCCGACCACCAGCAGCGCGAGCCCGCCGAACAGCAGCGAGTCGGGGCGCAGCGAGCCCGCGGCGGCCAGCGAGATGTCGGAGAGCTTCACCGAGTCCGCGTAGCCGTAGAGCAGCGCCAGCCCGTAGAGGAAGAACGCCGACGAGAACGCGCCGAGCAGGAAGTACTTGACCGCCGACTCCTGGCTCATCAGCCGCCGGCGTCGCGCCAGCCCGCAGAGCAGGTAGAGCGGCAGGCTCAGCACCTCGAGCGCGACGAACATCGTCAGCAGGTCGTCGGCGGCGCAGAAGACGAGCATCCCGCCCAGCGCGAAGAGCACGAGGGCGTAGATCTCGCTCTGGCTCTCGACGGGGGCCTGCCCACGACTCGACCGCCCGGGACGACCGCCGCCGCCGCCCGAGGACCGGGCCGACGACGAGCCGCCCGCGCGGGCGCCGACGGCGACCCGCTGCTCGGCAGCCTCGGCCTCCCCGAGCGCCACCGGGTCGGCGAGGAACGCCCCGCCGGGCTCCACGGAGCGGTCGGCGAGCAGCAGCACGCTGGGCACCGCGAGGGCCAGCAGCGTGCCCCAGAGGAACAGCGCGGGCCCGTCGACGGCCAGCGCGCCGGCGAGCGTCGACACCGGCGCCGCGCCGGACGTCGCGCGCACGATGACGGCGACGAGCGCCGCGGCCACCACGGTGAGCGTCAGGCCGAGCTGGGCGCGTCCGCGCACCCGCAGCGGTAGCAGCGCCTCGAGCAGCACCGACACGCACGCGCCGCCGAGCACGATCAGCACCGGCGCGAGCGCGCCGTAGTCGACCGACGGGAAGGCCTGCCCGGTCATCGCGCCACTCCGTTCGGGGTCACCGGGTCGGCGACGCCGACCTCGGCCATGGTCGCCGACACCGCCGGCTCGAGGACCTCGAGGACCGGACCGGGGAAGAAGCCGAGCACGAGGATCAGGGCGACGAGCGGGGTCAGCACGGCGACCTCGCCGCGGGTCAGGTCCCCGAAGCGCGCGGTGAGGTTGCGCGCCGAGGGGTCGTCGGCGTCAGGCTCCATCACCGCCGCGGACGCGGCCCCCGGACCGTCACCGACCACCGCCGAGCCGCGCAGCGGCCCCGTCATCACGCGTTGGAACACCCAGAGCATGTAGAGCGCGGCGAAGACGATGCCGACGGTCGCGATCACGCTGAACACGGGCTCGCGCGGGAACGCGCCCAGCAGCACCAGGAACTCGCTGATGAACGAGTTGGTCCCGGGCAGGGCGATCGTCGAGAGGCCGGCGATGAGGAACATGCCCGCCAGCAGCGGGGCGACCCGCCCGACCCCGCCGTACTCGGTCATCGAGGCCGTGCCGCCGCGGCGGATCAGCAGGCCGACGACCAGGAACAGCATCGCGGTCGAGATGCCGTGGTTGACCATGTAGAGCGCTGAGCCCGCGATCGACTGCGACGAGAACGCGAAGATGCCGAGCGCGATGAAGCCGAAGTGCGCGATCGAGGTGTAGGCCACGAAGCGCTTCATGTCGGTCTGCACCGCGGCGAGCAGCGAGCCGTAGACGACGCCGATGACGGCGAGCGTCAGCAACAGCGGGGCGAGCTCGCGGGACGCCGCCGGGAACAGCGGCAGGTTGTAGCGGAGGAACCCGAAGGTGCCGACCTTGTCCAGCAGGCCGAGCAGGATCACGCCGCCCGCGATCGGGGCCTCGGCACCGGCGTCGGGCAGCCAGGTGTGGAACGGCACCAGCGGCGCCTTGATCGCGAACGCGGCGAAGAACCCGAGGAACAGCGGGATCTGGGTGGAGAGCGGGAGCTGGGCGGCCATCCCCTGCAGGGCGGCCCAGTCGAACGTCCCCTGGCCCAGCCGGGTGTCGCTCGCGACGAACAGGCCGATGACCGAGGCGAGCATGATCAGCCCGCCGAGGAACGAGTACAGGAAGAACTTCACCGCGGCGTACTGGCGGCGCGGCCCGCCGAAGCGCCCGATGAGGAAGTACATCGGGATGAGCATCGCCTCGAACAGCACGTAGAACAGGAAGACGTCGGTCGCGGCGAACACGCCGACCAGGACGCCCTGGGTGGAGAGCATCAGCGCGGTGAAGCCCGCGCCGGTGCGGCCCGCGGGCAGCTTCTCGGACCACGCGAACCACAGCACGATCGGCACCAGCACCGCGAGCAGCGCGATCATCGTCAGCGCGATGCCGTCGAGACCGAGCGCGAAGCGCGTGCCGAACGCCGGGATCCACTCCGCCGACAGCTCGGCCTGGAAACGCGGCGTGCCGGGCCCGGTGCGGAACCCGGCCCACAGAACGACCACGAGCACGAGCGAGACCACCGAGAGCGCCAGGCCGAGGATCCTGGCGGCGCGGTCGAGGTCCTCCCGGCGGGCCATCGCGCCGACGACGGCGGCGCCGACCAGCGGCAGGAGCAGCAGGACCAGCAGGACGGCGCTCATCCGGGGAACCCGCCGACGGTGAGCAGGGCCGCGACGAGCACGACGGAGCCTCCCAGGATGGTCAGGGCGTAGGTGCGGACGAAGCCGGTCTGGCTGCGCCGCAGCCGCCCGGACGTGCCGCCCAGCAGGGCGGCGGTGCCGTTGACCGCGCCGTCGACGCCGCGGTTGTCGACGTAGACCAGCGCGCGGGAGAGCCAGATGCCCGGCCGGGCGATGAGGCTCTCGTTGATCGTGTTGGCGTAGAGGTCGGCCCGGGCCGCGCGCACCGGAAGGCTCACGCGCTGCGGGCGCTCGACCGGCACCGAGCGCCGGCCGACGAGCAGGTAGGCCGTGCCGGCGCCGACGAGCATCAGTGCGGTGGCGAGGTACGGGACCAGGCCGACGTAGAACACGGCCGGGACGTCGTACGGCTCGATCGTGGGGCCGATCGAGGCCTCCAGGTAGTGGGCCAGGCGCTCCCCGCCGACGAGGAACGCGCCGGCGCCGACCGAGCCGATCGCGAGCAGCACCATCGGCGCCGTCATCGAGGCCACCGACTCGTGGGGGTGGTAGTGCTCGGGCGGGTCCTCGAGGTCCGAGGCGTCGATGCGCCGCGGGTGCAGGTCCCGCCAGCGCTCCTCGCCGAAGAACGTCATGAGCATCAGGCGGGTCATGTAGAACGCCGTCAGCCCGGCCGCGAGCAGGGCCGCGACACCGAGGACCCAGCCGGCCACGGGGCCCGCGGTCAGGGCGGCCTCGATGATGAGGTCCTTCGTGTAGAAGCCCGACAGGAACGGGAAGCCGATCAGGGCCAGGTAGCCGAGGGTGAACGTCCAGAACGTCACCGGCATGTGGCGCCGGAGGCCGCCGTACCGGCGCATGTCGGTCTCGTCGGCCATCCCGTGCATCACCGAGCCGGCCCCGAGGAACAGGCCCGCCTTGAAGAAGCCGTGGGTGAGGAGGTGGGCCAGCGCCGCGGCGTAGCCGATCGGGCCGAGCCCGACCGCCAGCATCATGTAGCCGATCTGGCTCACCGTGGAGTAGGCGAGGACCTTCTTGATGTCGTCGTAGGCGCAGCCGATGATCGCGCCGATCACCAGCGTGATCGCGCCGACGATCGTCACGACGAGCTGGCCGACCGGCGCGAGGTCGTAGAGCGGGTTCGACCGCGCGATGAGGTACACGCCGGCGGTGACCATCGTCGCCGCGTGGATGAGGGCCGAGACCGGGGTCGGGCCCTCCATGGCGTCGGGCAGCCAGGCCTGCAGGGGGAACTGGCCGGACTTGCCGCACGCGCCGAGCAGCAGGAGCAGGGTGATCGCGGTCAGCGCACCCGGCGAGATCTCCCCGGCCCGGGCGAACACGTCGGCGAACTGGGTGGTGCCCAGCTCCAGGAACAGGATGAAGATCGCGATCGCGAGGCCGACGTCCCCGACGCGGTTCATGAGGAACGCCTTCTTCGCGGCGCTGCCCGCCGACCGGCGTCCCGTGTAGAAGCCGATGAGCAGGTAGGACGCGAGACCGACGCCCTCCCAGCCCAGGTAGAGGGTCACGAACCCGTTGCCGAGGACCAGCACGAGCATCGCCGCGATGAACAGGTTGAGCTGCGCGAAGAACTTCCGCCGGTTCGGGTCGTGGTCCATGTAGCCCACGGAGTAGATGTGGATCAGCGACCCGACACCGGTGATGAGCAGCGCGAACGTCAGCGACAGCGGATCGATGCGCAGGCCGAACTCGACGTTCAGGGCCCCGACCGCGATCCAGTCGTAGATCGGCAGGTCACGGACCCGCTCCTCCGCGGGCAGCGCCAGCGACCCGACGAAGAGCACCACGGCGAACAGGAACGACAGCACCACGGTGGCGACGCCGAGCAGATGACCCCACTTGTCGGTGCGCTTCCCGCCGATGAAGAGCACCAGGGCACCCAGCGCGGGCAGGGCGACCAGCACCCAGGCCGCCGAGGCCGCGCCGCCCTCGACCGGGACGACCGGCGGCAACGGGACGGCCGTCGTCAGGCTCGACACGACTCGAGTCCCCCTCAGTACTTCAGCAGGTTGGCGTCGTCGACCGAGGTCGTCCGGCGCGTACGGAAGATCGCCATGATGATCGAGAGCCCGACGACGACCTCCGCCGCGGCCACGACCATGACGAAGAAGGCCATGATCTGGCCGCCGAGCGACCCGTTGATGCGCGAGAACGTGACGAGCGTCAGGTTCACGGCGTTGAGCATGAGCTCGATGCACATGAACACGACGATCGCGTTGCGGCGCACGAGCACGCCGACCGCACCGATCGCGAACAGCAGCGCGGAGAGCAGCAGGTAGATCGTGGGGCTCATCGGGCCCCTCCCTCGTGGGTGCCCTCGTGCAGGCGGTCGTGGGTGCTCCCGGCGCCCGCCTCCGCGCCGTCGCCGTCACCGCCGCGCAGGGCCCGGGCGGAGACGTCGGTGGCCGGGCCGGTGTCGCTGCGGACGTCGGCGATGTCGGCGTCGAGACGCTCGCGCCGCGTGGACTCGATGATCTTCGAGAGCGAGGCCGGGGCCACCGAGCCGTCGGGCAGCAGCGCCGGGGTGGCGACGGAGTCGGCGGTCGCGAAGACGCCGGGGCCGGAGCGCGACCCGTACTTCTCCAGCGGACCGCGCAGACGCTCGACGACCCGCTCGCGCTGGCTCGCCTGCTTGCGACGCGCCTGGCCGGCGAACGTGTAGACCATCGCGCCGACCGCCGCGGTGATGAGCAGGGCCGAGGTCAGCTCGAAGGGCAGCAGGTAGTCGCGGAAGATGCTCGTCCCGAGCGCCTGCACGTTGCCGCGGGCCTCGGGGCCGTAGCCGGGGCCGAGCCCCACCGGACCGATCGTCGTCAGCGTCTCGGCGACGGCGGCGACGGTCAGGCCGCCGAGGCCGATGCCGAGGACGGCCGCCGCGAGCCGCTGCCCGCGCAGCACCTCGACGACGGAGTCGGACGCGTCGCGCCCGACCATCATCAGCACGAACACGAACAGCATCATGATCGCGCCGGTGTAGACGATGATCTGGGTGAAGCCCAGGAACGGCGCCTGCTGGACCATGTACAGGATCCCGAGCGACAGCATGGTCATCACCAGCCAGAGCGCCGAGTGCACGGCGTTCCGCGAGAAGATCATGCCGAGCCCGCCGGCCAGGGCCACCGGGCCGAGGATCCAGAACGCCACCGACTCGCCGGTGGTCATCTCCCCGCCGCCCGTCATCGGGGCGGCGCTCGCGAGGATCGCGCTCACCGCGACGCCTCGGGCGTCATCTGGATCTCCTCGCGCACCGCGTCCTGGACGTCGGGGCGGCGGGCCATCTCGGGACCCTGGACGTAGTAGTCCTGCTCGTTCTCGCCGAGGCGCATGGGGTGCGGCGGCTGCTCCATGCCCGGCAGCAGCGGGGCGAGCAGGCGGTCCTTGTCGTAGATCAGGTCCTGGCGGTCGTCGTCCGCGAGCTCGTACTCGTTCGTCATCGTCAGCGAGCGCGTCGGGCAGGCCTCGATGCACAGGCCGCAGCCGATGCAGCGCAGGTAGTTGATCTGGTAGATCGACCCGTAGCGCTCACCCGGCGAGTAGCGCTCCTCGTCGGTGTTGTCGCCGCCCTCGACGTAGATCGCGTCGGCCGGGCAGGCCCAGGCGCACAGCTCGCAGCCGACGCACTTCTCGAGGCCGTCCGGGTGCCGGTTGAGCTGGTGCCGTCCGTGGTAGCGCGGGGCGGTCACCTTCTTCACCCGCGGGTAGTCCTCGGTGACGACCTTGCGGAACATCGTCGAGAAGGTCACGCCGAATCCGGCGATCCCGTCGAACATGCCCATCAGCGGTCTCCCTCCTTCGCGCCGGCGGTCACGGTCTCGGCCTCCCGGTCGTCCCCGCGCGCGGCCGTCACCGCGCGGCGGCGCCGCTTCGGTGTCGGCGGCACGGCGAGGTCCAGGGGTGGCACGGGGTAGTCGGCGACGACCGGGGGCTCCGGGTCGTCGTCGGGCGGGGTCTGGTCGGGCAGCAGCAGGGCCGCACCGACGAGCAGCACCAGCGCGACGCCGCCGACGATGAGGATCTGGCCGGTGGTCAGCTCGACGCGCAGCACGCGCAGCGTGGCCACCAGCATCAGCCAGACCAGGCTGATCGGGATCAGCAGCTTCCAGCCCAGCGCCATGAACTGGTCGTAGCGCTGGCGGGGCAGCGTGCCGCGCAGCCAGACGTAGACGAACAGGAACGCCAGCGTCTTGCCGAGGAACCAGACGATCGGCAGCCAGCCCTCGTTCGCGGCGGGCCACAGCGACAGCGGCCACGGCGCCTGCCAGCCACCGAGGAACAGCGTCGTGGCCACCGCGGAGAGGGTGACCATGTTGACGTACTCGGCGAGGAAGAACAGGGCGAACTTCAGCGACGAGTACTCGGTGTGGAAGCCGCCGACCAGCTCGGACTCGGCCTCGGGGAGGTCGAACGGCGCGCGGTTCGTCTCGCCCACCATCGACACCGCGAAGATCACGAAACTGACGGGCAGCAGCCAGATGTACCAGCCGGTGGACTGCGCGGCGACGATGTCGGCGGTGGACAGCGAGCCCGCGTACAGCACGACCGCGATGATCGACAGGCCGAGCGCGAGCTCGTAGGAGATCACCTGGGCGGCGCTGCGCAGGCTGCCGAGCAGCGGGTACGGCGAGCCGGACGCCCAGCCGGCGAGCACGATGCCGTAGACGCCGATCGACGAGCAGGCCAGCACCACCAGGATGCCGACGGGCAGGTCGGTCAGCTGCAGCGCGGTCTGCTCGCCGAAGATCGAGACCTCGGGACCGATCGGGATGACCGCCCAGGCGGCGAAGGCCGGGATCACCGAGAGCACCGGGGCGATGAAGAAGACCGCCTTGTCCGCGAGGACCGGGCGGATGTCCTCCTTGAACGCCAGCTTCAGCCCGTCGGCCAGCGACTGGAGCAGGCCGAACGGGCCGTTCCAGTTCGGGCCGGGACGCTGCTGCATGCGGCCCACGACGCGGCGCTCGAACCAGATCATGAACAGCGTGATCACCATGAGCATCGCGAAGACCACGACGACCTTGATCAGCGTCAGCCAGAACGGGTCGTCCGCGAGCAGGGTCTGGGTGTACCCCGGCGGAGGAACAGGGTTCACGCCGCACTCCCGTCAGTGGTGCCGCCGGTGAGGCGGGCGGGCCCGCCGTGGGTGAGGCCGAGACCCGCCAGCGTGATGACCCCGCCGCCGGCCTGGGGCACCCGCGCGGGCGCCCAGACGACGTCGTCGGGGAGGTCGGCGAGCTCGACGGGCAGGTGCAGCGACCCGCGCGGGCCCTCGAGCCCGGCCACCGCGTCCTCGACCAGCCCGAGCCGCCGGGCCGTCACCGTCGAGATACGGATCTTCGGCGGGCGGGCCGTCCCGGCGAGCTCCGGCTCGTCGATCAGCAGCGCGCCGCCGTCGAGGAGCTGGCGCCAGGACGCCAGCCGCAGGCTCCCGTCCGTGCCGTCGACGTCACCCGACCCGTCCGGGCCACGCACCGGTCCGATCTCCGTCGGCCGGGCGGCACCGAGGTGCCCGAGCTCCGCGGCGGCGACCTCCGGGGTCTGCGTGAACAGGTCGACGTCCATCTCGACGGCGAGGGTGTCGAGCACGCGGCAGTCGGGCAGCGTGATCGCGGCCGTGCCCCCGACGCGGCCGGAGGAGCCGCCCGACGGGTCGATCGTGGTGGCGAAGCGGCGGTCGCGTCCCTCCCAGTTGCGGAAGGTGCCCGACTTGTTGACCACCGGGGCCACCGGGAGGACCACGTCGGCGTACCGCGTCACCTCGGACGCGACCTGCTCGAGGCTCACGACGACGTCGGCCTCGCGCAGCGCCGCGCGGGCGAGCACCGGGTCCGGGAGGTCGGTCAGCTCGACGCCGCCGACCACGAGCCCGGCGAGCTCGCCGGCGGCGGCGGCCCGCAGGATCGCGCCGCCGTCGCGACCCGGCGTCGCGGGCAGGGCGTTCTCGTCGGCGAGCCCCCAGCTCGACGCGAGCTGCGCGCGGGCGACGTCGTCGACGGGGCGTCCGCCGGGCAGCAGGGTCGGCAGCGCGCCGGCGTCCACCGCGCCGCGCTCGCCGGCCCGCCGCGGCACCCAGGCCACGCGGGCGCCGGTGCGGCCGACGAGGTCGGAGACGGCGGCGTAGAGCCCCGGCACCTCGGCGGCGCGCTCCCCCACCAGCACGACCGCGCCCGGCGTCGCGAGCGCGGCGGCCACGTCGTCGGGCAGCGTGGCCAGCGCCTCCGGCTCGCGGCCGGGGGCGGTGCGGACCAGCCGGCCGCCGGTCTTGACGACGGCCGGGCTCGACCACTGGCCGAGGTGGTGCACCGCCGTGCCCGTGCGGGCCGCCTTGCGCAGCCGCAGGAAGACGACGGGCGCCTCCTCCTCGACCTCGAGGGCCACGGTGAGGACGGCCGGCGCCGACTCGAGGTCGGCGTAGGTCACCCCGAGGCCGGTGCCGGCGACGTGCGCGGCGAGGAAGTCGAGCTCCTCGCCGGAGTGCGCGCGGGCGCGGGCGTCGATGTCGTTGGTCTGCAGCGCGGCGCGGGCGAACTTCGCGTAGGCGTACGCGTCCTCGATCGTCAGGCGGCCGCCGGGCAGCACGCCGACGCCGCGCTTGGGCTCGCCGGGCTCGCCGTCCGCGTCGAGCGGAGCGGGTCCCGTGCCGTCGCGCGCGGCGAGCAGGGCCGCCGCGGCCCGCTCGAGGGCGTCGGTCCACGACGTCTCGTGCAGCTCGCCGTCGTCGCCACGCACCAGCGGGCGCGTGATCCGGGTGGCCGACTGCGCGTAGCGGAACGCGAAGCGGGTCTTGTCGTCGATCCACTCCTCGTTGACGTCCGGGTCCTCGCCGGCGAGCACGCGGGTGACCGCGCCGCGGCGCCAGTCGCGGCGGACCGCTGCGCCCGAGGAGTCGTGCTCCGAGACGCCGGGCGTCGAGACGAGGTCGAACGGGCGCGAGCGGAAACGGTAGGACGCCGAGGTCAGCGCGCCGACCGGGCAGATCTGGATGGTGTTGCCGGAGAAGTAGGACTGGAAGTCCTCGCCCTCGCCGAAGGCGGTCTCCTCGGTGCCGATCTGCTGGTGCGCGCCGCGCTCGAGCAGCTCGATGAACTGGTCGCCGGCGATCTGGCGCGAGAACCGCGTGCAGCGCTGGCAGAGCACGCAGCGCTCGCGGTCGAGCAGCACCTCGTCGGAGATCGGCAGCGGCTTGGCGAACGTCCGCTTCTCCTCGACGAAGCGGGAGTCCGCGCGTCCCGAGGACATCGCCTGGTTCTGCAGGGGGCACTCGCCGCCCTTGTCGCAGATCGGGCAGTCCAGCGGATGGTTGATGAGCAGCAGCTCCATGACGCCCTGCTGCGCCTTGTCGGCCACCGCGGAGGTCATCTGGGTGTTGACGACCATGTCCTGGGCCACGGTCATCGTGCAGCTGGCCTGCGGCTTGGGCATCTTGCGACCGCCCATCTCCACCTCGACCAGGCACTGACGGCAGGCGCCGGCCGGGTCGAGCAGGGGGTGGTCGCAGAAGCGCGGGACGACGATCCCGAGCCGCTCGCAGGTGCGGATCAACAGCTCGCCCTGCGGGGCGTCGACCACGCGGTCGTCGATGGTCAGCCGGACGTGCCCGTGCGGGACCGGGGGCAGATCCTCCCGCTCGGAGGGCTTCTCCGGGGCCTTCTCGGACGCGGCGGTCATGCGCTGGCTCCGCTCAGCTCCACGATTCGGTCCACTTCCGGATGCCGCTGCTGCCCCGCGTTCAGGGCGCACAGGTCGACGAACTCCTGCCGGAAGTACTTGATGCCACTGGTGATCGGCGAGACCGCGCCGTCGCCGAGGGCGCAGAATGAGCGCCCGAGGATGTTGTCGCAGACGTCGAGCAGCGTGTCGATGTCGGCCTCGGTGCCCTCGCCGTCGACCATCCGGCGCAGGATGCCGGCGAGCCAGTAGCAGCCCTCCCGGCACGGCGTGCACTTGCCGCAGGACTCGTGCTCGTAGAACTCGGTCCACTTCATGACCGCCCACGGGACCGAGACGGTCTCGTTGAAGATCATGAGCGCTGTGGTGCCGAGCATCGACCCGGCCTCGGTGGCCCCCTCGAAGTCCAGCGGCACGTCGAGGTGCTCGTCGGTGAGCAGCGGCGTCGACGACCCGCCCGGTGTCCAGAACTTCAGCGGGATGCCGTCCTTCATGCCGCCCGCGAGGTCGAGGAGCTCGCGCAGGGTCGTGCCCAGCGGCGCCTCGTACTGCCCGGGCCGCTCGACGTGGCCGGACAGCGAGTAGATCTTCGGGCCGGGCGAGCGCTCGCGGCCCATCGTCCGGAACCAGTCCTTGCCGCCGTTGACGATCGACGGGACGGTCGCGATCGTCTCGACGTTGTTGACGACGGTGGGCGCGGCGTAGAGGCCCGCGGTCGCCGGGAACGGCGGCTTGAGCCGCGGCTGCCCGCGACGACCCTCGAGCGAGTCGAGCAGCGCCGTCTCCTCGCCGCAGATGTACGCCCCGGCGCCGGCGTGCACGACGATGTCGAGGTCGAAGCCGGAGCCGTGGATGTCCTTGCCGAGGTGACCGGCGTCGTAGGCCTCGCGCACCGCGGCGTGCAGACGCCGCAGGACGTGGACGACCTCGCCACGCACGTAGATCGCGCAGAAGTGCGCGCGGATCGCCCAGCTCGTGATGATGCAGCCCTCGATGAGCGAGTGCGGGTCCGCCATCATCAGCGGGACGTCCTTGCAGGTGCCCGGCTCGCCCTCGTCGGCGTTGATGACGAGGTACTTCGGCTTCGCCGCCGGGCCGGTGGGCGTCTCGCCCGGCTTGGCCTGCGGGATGAAGCTCCACTTCATGCCCGTCGGGAACCCGGCGCCGCCGCGTCCGCGCAGGCCGGAGTCCTTGACGAGCGCGACGAGGTCGTCGGGCGGGGTCGCCAGCGCGGTGCGCAGCGCCTCGTAGCCGCCGAGCTCGGTGTAGTTGCGCAGCGTCCAGGACTCGGGGCCGAGCCAGTGCTTGGTCAGGACCGGGGTGAGCGGGTCGGTCATGCGGAGCCTCCCTCGTCCGGCACGGGTGGCGCGGTCCAGCCGCGCTCCTCGGCGAGCCGGGCGCCGCGCAGGCTCTCCTCGGCCGCCGACGGACCGGCGACGGCGGCGAGACCGCCGACGGCCGGGTCGTCGAAGAACCCGGCGAGCAGCAGCTCGACCGAGCGGAAGTCGTTGAGCGGGGCGCCGCGGGTGGGGTGCGGCTTCTCGCCCCGCTGCAGCGCGTCGATGATCTCGACGGCCGACTCGACCGTCTGCTTGTCGAAGAACTCGTAGTCGACGGTGAGCACCGGGGCGAGGTCGCAGGCGGCCAGGCACTCGGCGTGCTCGATCGTCGCGGTGCCGTCGGCGCTGGTCTGCTCGTGCCCGATCCCGCCGAGGCGTTCCCGGACCGCGGCGTAGATGTCGTCGCCGCCCAGGGCCGCGCAGAGCGTGTTCGTGCAGACGCTCACGAGGTGACGGCCGACGGGCTCGCGCTTGTACATCGTGTAGAAGGTCGCGACCGCGGAGACCTCGGCGGTCGTGATCTCCAGGACCTCCGCGCAGAACGCGATGCCGGCGCGGGAGACGTGGCCCTCGACGTGCTGGACGAGGTGCAGCAGCGGCAGCAGGGCCGACCGCGGCTGCGGGTAGCGGGCGACGATCGCCGTTGCCCGGTCGCGCACCCCGTCGAACACCGTGGTGTCCACCGAGGCGCGCTCGGCGTGCTGCGCGGTGGTGCCGCCGGCCTCGTCGATCGCGTGCTCGGGCTCGACGGGCGGGGCCGCCGGCGCCTCGGGTCCGAGAGCGCGGCTCATCGGTCACAACCCCCCATCACGGGATCCAGCGAGGCCAGCGCGGCGATGACGTCCGAGACCATCCCGCCCTCCGACATCGCGGGTGCGGCCTGCAGGTTCACGAAGCTGGGGTCGCGCAGGTGCACGCGCAGCGGACGCGTGCCGCCGTCGGACACCAGGTGCGCGCCGAGCTCGCCGCGGGGCGACTCGATCGGCACGTAGGCCTGGCCCGGCGGCACCTTGAAGCCCTCGGTGACCAGCTTGAAGTGGTGGATCAGCGACTCCATCGACTGACCCATGATCTTGCGGACGTGGTCGAGGGAGTTGCCCATGCCGTCGGCACCGATCGACAGCTTGGCGGGCCACGCGATCTTGGCGTCCTCGACCATCACCGGGCCCGGCTCGAGCCGGTCGAGGGCCTGCTCGATGATCCGCAGCGACTGGCTCATCTCCTCGACCCGCAGCACGTAGCGGGCGAAGCTGTCGGCCGCGGTGTCGGTGGGGACCTCGAAGTCGTAGTGCTCGTACCCGAGGTACGGCTCGACCTCGCGGAGGTCCCAGGCCAGCCCCGCCGAGCGCAGGATCGGGCCGGTGACGCCGAGCGCGAGACATCCGTCGAGGGGCAGGTAGCCGACGCCCTCGAGGCGCTGGCGCCAGATGCGGTTGCCGGTGAGCAGCTTGTGGAAGCCGGGCAGCCGCTCGCGCATCACCTTGATGAACGACCGGATGCGCTCCTCGTGGCCCTCGGGCAGGTCCTGCACGACCCCGCCGGGGCGGATGAACGCGTGGTTCATGCGCAGGCCGGTGAGGAACTCGAGCAGGTGCAGGACCTCCTCGCGCTCCCGGAAGCCGTTGGTCATGCCGGTGAGCGCACCGAGCTCCATGCCGCCGGTGGCGAGCGCGACGAGGTGCGAGCCGATCCGGTTGATCTCCATGAGGAGCACGCGGATCGTCGCGGCGCGGTCGGGCACGTCGATGCCCAGCAGCCGCTCGGTGGACAGGCAGTAGGCGGTCTCGTTGAACAGCGGCGCGAGGTAGTCCGCCCGCGTCACGAAGGTGACGCCCTGGGTCCAGGTGCGGTACTCGCAGTTCTTCTCGATGCCGGTGTGCAGGTAGCCGATGACCAGGCGCGCGTCGGTGACGACCTCGCCCTGCAGCTCCAGCACGAGCCGCAGCACGCCGTGCGTCGACGGGTGCTGCGGACCCATGTTGATGACGATGCGCTCGTCGCCCGCGGTCTGGTCGATCATCTCGTCCCAGTCGCCACCGGTGACCGTGTAGACGGTGCCCTCGGTGGTCTCGCGGGAGGAGGCGGCGTACGGGTCCGTGGTGGTCACGTGTAGGCCCTCCGCTGGTCGGGCGGCGGGATCTCCGCGTCGTGGTACTCCACGGGGATGCCACCGAGCGGGTAGCTCTTGAGCTGCGGGTGACCGTTCCAGTCGTCCGGCATCAGGATCCGGGTCAGGCTCGGGTGGCCGTCGAAGACGATGCCGAACATGTCCCAGGTCTCGCGCTCGTGCCAGTCGGCGGTCGGGAAGACCTCGACGAGCGACGGGCAGTGCGCGTCGTCGAGCTCGAGGGCGATCTCGAGGCGCAGCCGGCGGCGGTAGGTCATCGACAGCAGCTGGACGACGACGTGCAGCTGCTGCGGCACGCCCTCGCCGTAGTCGACCCCGGAGACGCCGGAGCAGAACTCGAAGCGCAGCGCAGGGTCGTCGCGCAGCGTGCGGGCCAGCCGCACGAGGTGCTCGCGGTCGACGTACCAGGTCATCTCGCCGCGGTCGACGGTCACCTGGTGCACACAGGTGTCGAAGTCGGCGCCGCCGTCGTCGGCCAGCGCCGCGGTCGCCTCGTCGGCGACCTCGTCGAACCAGCCGCCGTAGGGCCGCTCGGCCGGGGCGGGCGCGTAGGCGGGCAGGCGGAGCCCGCCGAAGCCCGACGTGTCGCCGGAGCCGGCGATGCCGAACATGCCCTCGCGGGCCCGTCCGGCGACGGCGCCGGACACGTCGCGGCGGGCGATCTCCTGGGGGCCGAACGCGGCGGCACCCGCGGAGGAGGCGTTGGACGCGCCGGATGGGCCGCTCGCGCCCCCGGCACCGGTGCCCGGGGTCACGGGCCCGTCCTTCTCGTCACCAGACATGCTCCTCCTTCACCTCCCCGTGCTTGTCCCGCTTGGCGTACTTCACCGACGACGGCAGCAGCTCGAGCTTCTCGCCCTGCGCCTTGCGCTCGGCGGCGAGCTCGGCCCGGACGGGTCCGAGCGGCTCGGCCTGGATCTTCTGGTGCAGCTTGAGGATCGCGTCGATGAGCATCTCCGGCCGCGGCGGGCAGCCCGGCAGGTACATGTCGACGGGCACGACGTGGTCGACGCCCTGGACGACCGCGTAGTTGTTGAACATCCCGCCCGACGACGCGCAGACGCCCATGGCGAGCACCCAGCGGGGCTCGGCCATCTGGTCGTAGATCTGGCGCAGGACCGGGGCCATCTTGTTGGTGACGCGGCCCGCGACGATCATCAGGTCGGCCTGGCGGGGGCTCGGGCGGAAGACCTCCATGCCGAAGCGGCCGAGGTCGTAGCGCGGGGCGCCCGAGGTCATCATCTCGATCGCGCAGCAGGCCAGCCCGAAGGTGGCGGGCCACAGCGATGCCTTGCGGGTCCAGTTGACCAGGCTCTCGACGCTGGCCAGCACGATCCCGTTCGGGAGCTTCTCTTCCAGTCCCATGCTTCTAGCTCCAGTCCAGCCCGCCGCGGCGCCACACGTAGGCGTAGGCGAAGGCGACGGTGGCGACGAACAGCACGATCTCGACGAGACCGAACAACCCGAGCGCGTCGATGTTCACCGCGAACGGGTAGAGGAAGACCATCTCGATGTCGAAGAGGATGAAGAGCATCGCGGTGAGGTAGTAGGCCACCGGGATGCGGCCGCCGCCGGCGACCGGCTGCGGCGACGGCTCGATGCCGCACTCGTAGGCGTCGAGCTTCGCGCGGTTGTAGCGACGCGGTCCGATGAAGGGCGCGGCCGTGACCGAGAACAGCCCGAACCCGGCGGCGAGCACGAACATGACGACCAGCGGGACGTAGAGGTCCAGCATCGTCGCTCCTTCCTCCCCGTGCTGCGCGTCGGGAGTTCCGTGGTGGTGCGGCCCACGCGCGGGCCGTGCAGTGGATCACGGTCGGCGGGCGGGACCGACCCTAATGAGCCCGAACGGGCGAGACGCCGATGAGGGCGGCCTAACCCGGGTGAGCGGTCTGCGGCTCAGGCCGCGACGGAGCCCTCCTTCCGGGTGCTCGGCGACCCCGGCGGCGCGTCCCCGAGTGGCGGCACCATCCGCAGGACGAGGTCGAGCGCGCGGTCCCCCGCGTCGCCGTCCCGTCCGTCGGTGAGCCCGGTGAAGAGCCGGAGCGCGGCCTCCATGAGACGTCGCCTCGGCATCCCGAGGCGCAGGGCGTGGTGCATGAACCGCGGCCGGCCGAGCGCACTCGCCGCCCGGTTGCCGACGCGGTACCAGCTGCCGAGCTCGTGGCGGACCGCCGCCGGGTACGCGGCCAGCGCGATCTCCCGTCCGGGGCCCTCCGGCCGGGCGCTCGCCTGCACGACGCATTCGGCGGCGATGGCCGCGGACTGCAGCGCGTAGGCGATGCCCTCGCCGCTGAACGGGTTGACCATCCCGCCGGCGTCGCCGACGAGCACGAGGCCGTCGCGGTAGAGCGGGGTGCGGCTCATCCCCATCGGCAGCGCGGCGCCGCCGATCGCGCCGGTGGCGTTCTCCTCGCGCAGACCCCACTCGGCGGGCAGGCCCTCGACCCAGTGCCGGAGCAGGGCGCGGTAGTCCCGCTTGTCGTTCTTCCGCGTGGCGAGGACGCCGAGGCCGACGTTGGCGGTGCCGTCGCCCATCCCGAACACCCAGCCGTAGCCGCCGTGCAGGTCGGGGCCGACGCCCGGGCCGTCGTGCAGGCCGAGGTGCGTCTCGAGGTAGTCGTCGTCGTGGCGCGGGCTCGTGTAGTAGCGGCGCACCGCGACGCCGAGCGGGCGGTCGTCGCGCTTGCCGATCCCGAGGCTCAGCGCGGTGCGCGCGCCGACGCCGTCGCAGGCGACGACCAGCGGCGCGCGGTAGGAGACCGGCTCGCGCTCCGGGCCGCGGCGGGCGTCGACGCCGGTGACGCGACCTGTGCGCTCGTCGATTGTCGCGCCGGAGACCGAGACGCCCTCCTCGACGCGGGCCCCGGCGGCGCGGGCGTGGTCGGCGAGCATCTGGTCGAAGTCGCGCCGCGGGCGCACGAGGCCGTAGGCGGGGAAGGTGGCGAGCTCGGGCCAGTCGAGCTGGATGCTCGTGCCGCCGCCGATGACCCGCAGGCCGCGCTGGTGACGCCAGCCGGCCTCCTCGCGGGTGTCGACGCCGAGGTCGACGAGCTGCTTCACCCCGCGCGGGGTCACGCCGTCGCCGCAGACCTTCTCGCGGGGGAACGTCGCCTTCTCCAGGACGAGCACGTCGAGCCCGGCGCGCGCCAGGTACGTCGCGACCGTGGAGCCTGCGGGACCGGCACCCACGACGACGACATCGGCGTCGGCGTCGGGGCTGCGGCGCGCTCCGGTGGTGGCGGCGGACACGGCACGGGCTCCTTGTGAATCCGTTCACTAGCTCGGTACGGGGGAGTCTAGGGACCGTGTGGCGTGATCGCCCGCCGAGGGTGGTTTCGGATGAGCGGCCGCGGGTCAAGGCGAGGCGCGCGTGCGACGAAGCGGCTTTCCTGGCACTGGGTGCAAGCGAGGACGCAGGGCTTGCACCGGAGGTGCGATCAGGCGGGCTTTGTCGCCGTGTGCAGGGCGACGATGCCGCCGGAGAGGTTGCGCCAGGCCACCGAGCGCCAGCCGGCGGCGCCGATGCGGGCGGCGAGGGCGGGCTGGTCGGGCCAGGCGCGGATCGACTCGGCGAGGTAGACGTACGCGTCGGGGTTCGAGCTCACCGCGCGGGCGACGCGGGGCAGGCCCGCCATGAGGTAGTCGGTGTAGACGCGCCGGAACGGCGCGAAGGTGGGCCGGGAGAACTCGCAGACCACGAGCGTGCCGCCGGGGCGGGTGACGCGGGCGAACTCCGCGAGCGCGGCGTCGACGTCGACGGTGTTGCGCAGGCCGAAGGAGATGACCACCGCGTCGACCGAGGCTTCGGGCAGCGGGAGGTGCAGGGCGTCGGCGGCGACGAACGGCACCGGGCTGCGGCCGAGCTTGCCGACGAGCCGCGAGCGGCCGGTGCGCAGCATCCCCAGCGAGAAGTCGGTGGCGAGGCAGGTGGCCCCGGTGCGGGCGAGCTCGACGGTGGAGACCCCGGTGCCCGCGGCGACGTCGAGCACCGTGTCCCCCGGTCCGACCGCGAGGCAGGCGCGGGTGGCGCGGCGCCAGCGGACGTCCTGGGCGAACGAGAGCACGGTGTTGGTGAGGTCGTAGCGCGCGGCGACGCCGTCGAACATCCGGGCCACGGCGCCCGGGTCGCGGTCGAGCTCGGCGCGGGTGCCGCCCGGTTTCGGGCTCATCGGTGCCCCGCCCCCGCCATCTCGGGCTCGCCGTCCTCGCGCTCGCCGTCGCCGCGGTCCTCGTCGCGGACCGTCCACGCCTCGCGCGCGGCCACCGCCTCCTCCCGGCGCCGCCGGGCCCGGCCGAGTGCCCAGGCGCCGGGGGCGACGACGGCCCAGAGCACGAGCAGCCCGAGCGCGACGGGCACGAGACCCTCGGTCCACGTGCGCCCGGCGACGCGCACCAGCTCGGGGTCCGTGCGGTCGTACTCGACGCGCACGAGCTGGCCGGGCTCGAGCCCCCGCGGGTAGAAGACGCCGTCCTCCGGGGTGAGCACCGCACCCTCGGCGGTGGTGAAGCGGACGTAGACGTGGGGCCCGGAGCCGCCCTCGAGCACCTCGCCGACGGCCCGGCCGATCGAGGCGTCGATGTGGGCGTCGTTGCGCGCGGCCGCGACGAGCACCAGGCCGAGCAGGACGCTGACGACCAGTCCCGCGGCGACGACGATCTCCGGAGCCTTGCGGGCGGCGGGGCGCAGGAGCGCGACCGCGGCCTCGGCCGGCGGACGCGCCTTCGCGACGGCCCGCCGCGCCAGCTCGCGCAGCCCTGTCATTCGTCCGAGTCTAGGGACGCCCCGTCGGAGCCGGGCCCGCCCCTGCGACGGCTGCGCCCGACGGCCTCCCCGTTGCGGTGGGGCGGGCTCTCCTCCTGGTCGTCGGGGCCGGGGTCGGCCTCGTCCGGGCGGTCGGCCAGCTCGTCGACGTACAGCAGGTCGCGGCGCAGGCCGCCCTCACCGCGGTGGGCCAGGCGGCCGACGACGTGCGCGGTGACCGGGGCGGTCATGAGCTGGAACGCCCCGACGAGCACGAGCATCCAGACGTCCGGGCTGGTGCGCAGGTGCAGCGCGCCGCCGATGACGATGAGCAGCAGGCCCACCACCTGCGGCTTCGTGGCCGCGTGCATGCGGCTGAGCACGTCGGGCAGCGACAGCAGGCCGATCGAGGCGACGAACGTCAACAGGACGCCGAGCACGATCGCGACCGTGCCGATCGTGTCCAGCACGAGCTCCCAGGTGCTCATCGCCCGGTCCCCCGTCGCACGAACCGCGCCACGGTCGTCGAGCCGAGGAAGCCGACCAGGCTGATCGCGACCACCACGGGGACGAGCGACGAGTCGCCGGTCAGCGCCGCGTACGCCACGAGCCCACAGAGGAACTCGGCGACGAGGACGTCGAGCGCGACGAGGCGGTCGAGACCCGTCGGTCCCCGCAGCAGCCGCACGACGACGAGGACCGCGGAGAGCCCGAGCAGCACGAGGGAGACGACGAGGACGGCGTCGAGCAGGGCGGGCAGGGTGCTCATCGGCTCTCCTCGTCGACGTCGGGGCCCGCGGGGACGGTCGGCGCGGCCGGTCGACCGAGGGCCGCCACGATGTCGTGCTCCAGCCGGGCGACCTGCTCGCGGAAGTCCGCGACGGCCCGGGCGTCGCCCGCACCGAGGACGTGGGCGAAGATCGTCCGCTCCTCGGGCCGGGCCTCGATGACCACGCTGCCGGGCACGAGCGTGAGCGTCTCGGTCACCATCGCCATCACGAACTCCGACGACGACTCGAGCCGGACCGCGACCACCGAGCTGCGGATCGGCGGGCCGGTGACGGCCTGCAGCGACTGCCAGGCCACCTGCAGGCTCGACACGACGAGGTCGCCGACGAAGCGCGCGGCCGCGCCGAGCGCCGCCCCCGGCCGGATCCAGCCCCCGCCGGGTGCGGGCGGCAGCGGGAAGAGGACGAGCACGAGGAGCCCGACGGCCAGGCCGCCGAGCACGTTCGCCCACGAAAAGGTCCCCCAGAGCAGCACCCAGACGATCACGAGCCAGACGACCGGGACGGCACGGCGCAGGAGCCCACCGGTGTCGGGCGGGGTGCGGCGCCCCTCGCGTCCGTCCCGACCCTCCCGGCTCACCGCGCGACCCTGTCGTCGACGGTCTGGGCGAACACGGCCTGGATGTAGGGCGTGCGGGCGACGAGGTCGTCGGAGGCCTGGGCGGCCACCGCGTAGAGCGGGCCGGCCGCGACCGTCAGCGAGAGACCGAGCACGACGAGCGCGGCGGTCGCCGCGGTCATCACCCTCGGCAGGCTCGACGACACCGTGTCACCGGCGGCCCCGAGGAACCGGCCGGACAGCGCCGGGGTGCCGTCGGTCGGGGCCAGGCGCGCCACCGGCCAGTCGACCTCCGCGCCGGAGTTCGCGTCGGCGCGGGCGATCGTGCGGGCCGTGCCGGGGCGCACCTGCGTGAGCACCCCGCTGCGCGGCGTCGGGGCGCCGGGCAGCCCCCCGGTGGTCCGCTCGCGGTCGTCCGGCACGTCCTCCTCGCCCTCGTCGGCCTCCTCGTCCTCGTCCTGGTCGGGCTCCTCGGAGACCGGGATCTGGTCGGCGGGGCGCCAGAAGGCGAGCACCCACACCTTGGTGACGGCGTAGAGCGTCAGGAGGCTCGTGAGCACCGAGACCACCACGAGCGTCCAGGCCAGCACGGAGCCGTCGACGACACCGGCCTGCACCAGCCCGAGCTTGCCGACGAAACCCGACAGCGGCGGGATGCCGCCCAGGTTGACCGCGGGGATGAACCAGAGCAGGGCGAGCAGCGGCGACGCCTTCGCCAGCCCGCCGAGACGTGTCACCGACGTCGAGCCGCCGACGCCCTCGATGAGGCCGACCACGCAGAACAGCGTGGCCTGCACGGTGATGTGGTGGACGACGTAGAACACGGCGCCGGCCACGCCGAGCGGGGTCGCCAGCGCGATCCCGAAGATCATGTAGCCGATGTGGCTGACGAGGGTGAACGACAGGATCCGCTTGATGTCGGCCTGCGCGATCGCACCGAGCGCGCCGACGAGCATGGTCATCCCCGCCGCGACGAGCAGGACGGTCTGGGTGACCTCGGAGTCCGGGAACAGCAGCGTCTCGGTCCGGATGATCGAGTACACGCCGACCTTGGTGAGCAGGCCGGCGAACACCGCGGTGACCGGGGCGGCCGCGGTCGGGTAGCTGTCGGGCAGCCACGCCGACAGCGGGAAGACGGCGGCCTTGATGCCGAACGCCGTGAGCAGCACGAGGTGGATCGCCAGCGCCGTACCCGGCGGCACCTGCTCCATGCGCGTGGAGATCTGGGCGAGGTTCAGCGTGCCCACCGCGGCGTAGACCAGCGCGATGCCGACGAGGAAGACCAGCGACGACACCACGTTGACGACGACGTAGGTGATGCCGGCCCGCACCCGCGACCGGCTGCCCCCGAGCGTCAGGAGCACGTAGCTCGCCATCAGGAGGACCTCGAACCCCACGTAGAGGTTGAACAGGTCCCCCGAGAGGAAGGCGTTCGCGACGCCCGCGGCGAGCACCAGATAGGTCGGGTGGAAGATCGTGATCGGGGTGGCCTCGTCGCGGTCGTACACGCCCTGCCCGATGGCGTAGACGAGCACGGCGAGCGTCACCGACATCGACGTCAGCAGCATGAGCGCCGACAGCGGGTCGACGACGAGCGTGATGCCCAGGGGCACCGGCCACGAGCCGACCGTGATGACGACCGGGCCCGACTGCACGGCCGTCACCAGCAGCAGCGCGGCGATCACGACCACGACGGTGAGCACGGCGACGCTGATCGCGCGCTGCAGCATCGGGCGTCGCGAGAGCACGAGCGTCAGGCCGGCCCCGAGCAGCGGCAGCAGCACGGGCAGCGGGATCAGGGTCGCGAGCAGGGAGGAGCCCGGGTTCATCGCACGTCCTCCCCGGTGGCGCCGGCCGCCGCGCGGACCGGGTCGGGGCCCGTCTCGGTGTCCTCCGGGTCGGTGTCGCCGACGTTCTCGCAGCCCGTGGTGTCCAGCTCCTCCTCGTCCTCCTGCTCCCCGCGCGCCAGGCGGCGGCGCACCGAGCGGTCCTCGGTGTCCTCGGTGAGGTCGTCCTCGCGGTCGAGGGTCCAGGCGCGGTGGATGAGGGCGAGCAGGAACGCCGACACCCCGAGCGTGATGACGATGGCGGTGAGCACGAGCGCCTGGACCAGGGCGTCGCTCATCGTCTCCTCCGGCGCGCGGCCGACCAGCGGCGCTGCGCCCGTGGGACCCCCGGCCACGATGACGAGCACGTTGGTGGCGTTGCCGAGCACCAGGACGCCCAGCAGCACCCGGGTCAGGCTGCGCTCGAGGAGCAGGTAGACCCCGGCGGTGTAGAGCACGCCGACGAGCGCCAGCAGGACGATCGGCGAGCTCACGAGGGGACCTCCTCACGGGCCGACATCCGGCCCACCGCGACGGAACGCCGGCGGTCGAGCTCGGCGCCGAGGCTGCGCAGGATGTCGAGCACGAGCCCGATGACGATCAGGTAGACGCCCACGTCGAAGATCAGCGACGTCACGAACTTCACGTGGCCGAGCACCGGGACGTCGCCCTCGAGCACGGCGGTCTGCAGGACCTCGCCGCCGAGCAGCAGCGCGCCCAGCCCGGTGCCGCCGGCGAGCAGCAGCCCGAGCCCGAGCAGCACACCGGCCTCGACGGGGACGGCCTCGCCGAGCTCGTAGCGTCCGCCCGCGACGTAACGCACGACGAGCGCGAGACCGGCGACGAGCCCGCCCGCGAACCCGCCGCCGGGGGCGTTGTGGCCGGCGAAGAGGAAGTACAGCGAGACCACCATCATCGTCGGGAAGACCAGGCGGGTGATCACCTCGAGCAGCAGGACGCGGTCACCGTCACCGCGGCGGGCCGCCCGCAGCCAGCCACCGGCGCCCGTCGAGGGGGTGACCACGGGCTGCGGCTCCGACCGCGGCGGCGCCCCGGAGCGGCGGTGCAGGAAGACCAGGCTGGCGACGCCGGTGGCCGCGGCGACGATCACCGAGAGCTCGCCCATGGTGTCCCAGGCGCGGATGTCGACCAGCGTCACGTTGACGACGTTCGCGCCCGCGCCGAAGTCGTAGGCCTGCGCGGGGTACGCCGCCGACACCGGCGGGGCCTGCCGCGCGGCGAGCGCCACCGCCCCGAGCCCCGTCATGAGCAGCCCGACCGGCACGGCGACGAGCAGGCGCCGGATGCGCTGGCGGGACGTGTGCCGGTCGGCGATGTCGCGCGGGAGCGTGCGCAGCACGAGCACGATCACCACGAGCGTCGCCGTCTCCACCAGGGCCTGGGTGAGCGCGACGTCGGGCGCCCCGGCCAGGGCGAAGATCAGCGCGATCGAGTAGCCGAGCCCGCCGACCACGAGCACCGCGCCGAGGCGGCGGCGCACGCGCGTGGCGACGATCGCGCACGCGGCGCCGATCACGGCGGCGAGCACCTGGAACGGCGAGTCGGCGAGACGGTCGACGCGGACCTCGCCGAGGTCGGAGGACAGCAGCAGCACGAGCCCCGGCCCGAGCACGAGCACCGCGAAGACCGTGTTGAGGACCCAGGACAGCGAGCCGCGCTGGGTCATCACCGTGACGCGCAGCGAGGTGTTCTCCAGGGCGTGGATCACGCCGCGCCAGGCGATCTCGGCGCGCACGCCGGCCAGCGGGTGCCGCGCGGTCAGGCGGGCGCTCACCGACGGGAGGCCCACGACCGACCCGAGGGCGACGGCGAGCACCGAGAGCCCGAGCGCGACGCCGACCGAGGGGACCACGGCGAGCTCGAGCAGGGTCGGATACGTGGCCGGCAGCGTGTCCGCGTAGCCCTCGAGCAGCGGCGCGAGGCCCGCGACGCCGAGCCCCGCGACCAGGCCCCCGACCCCGAGCACGGCCGGCGACGCGACGAACACCGGACCCGGCGCCTGCCAGGTCACCGCGTCGACGCCGGGCTTGCGCCAGAACGCCCCCCACACGAACCGCATGCTGTAGCCGACGGTGAGCACCGAGCCGAGCACGACGAGCGCGAGCAGCGGCACCGCCGCCGGGCCGTAGGCGTCGTGGAGGAACGCCTCGAACGACGCCTCCTTGGTGACGAAGCCGAGCAGCGGCGGCAGGCCGGCCATCGAGGCCGCGGCGAGGATGCCCGCCGTCGCCAGCACCGGGGCGCGCCGCCCGAGCCCGGAGAGCTCACGCAGGTCACGGGTGCCGGCGCGGCGGTCGATCACGCCGACGACGAGGAACAGGCAGGCCTTGAACAGGGCGTGGCCGACCACGAGCCCGAGGGCGGCGAGCGCGCCGTCCCGGGAGCCGGCCCCGGCGAGCAGCAGCATGAACCCGAGCTGGGACACCGTGCCGTACGCGAGGACGAGCTTGAGGTCGTGCTGGCGCAGCGCCTGCACGCCGCCGAGCAGCATCGTGACGATCGCCAGCGTCGCGATCAGCGGACGCCACGGCTCGACGTCGGCGAGCCCGGGCGCGAGGCGCAGCACGAGGTAGACGCCGGCCTTCACCATCGCCGCGGCGTGCAGGTAGGCGCTGACCGGCGTCGGCGCGGCCATCGCCGAGGGCAGCCAGAAGTGGAACGGCACCAGCGCGGACTTGGTGATCGCCCCGACCAGCACGCACACGACCCCGGCGGTGACGGCCGCGGGGGTCGCGGCGGGGCCCGTGAAGTAGCTCACGAGCTCCGAGAGCGAGGTGGTGCCCGCCGCGGCGGACAGCACCACCAGGCCGACGAGCATCGTCAGGCCGCCCGCCGCGGTGACGACGAGCGCCTGCACCGCCGCCGCACGGCTCGCCCGCTTGTGCGAGTCGTGGCCGACGAGCAGGAAGGAGAAGACGGTCGTCAGCTCCCAGCACACGTAGAGCACGAAGACGTCGTCGGACCAGACGAGCGCGAGCATCGCGCCGGCGAAGGCGGTGAGCACCCCGGCGAACCGCCCGAGCCCGCGCGCGCCCTCCGAGAAGTAGCGCGTGCAGTACAGGAGCACGAGGGCCCCGATGCCGGTGACCAGCAGCGAGAAGGTGGCGGACAGCGCGTCGAGGCGCATCGCGATGTCGATGCCGAGGGTGGGGATCCACGGGATCTCCTGGGCGGGCGCGGCGCCCGCGAGCACCGCGGGCAGCTGCGCCAGGATCCAGACGAAGGCCGCGGCGGGGACCAGGGCCAGCACCGCGAACGCGCGCCGACCGAGCACCCGGACCAGGCCCGGTGCGGCCAGCGCCGCCACCGCGTGCGCTCCCACCAGCACCAGCACGCCTGCTGCACTCCCAACTGTCGTCCCGACCCGTGGCGGGGCGCATCATTCCGGATCCCCCGTGGTGGTCGCGTGCGGCGACGACGAGGTCACTCCCGCGAGGCCGCGCCGAGAGCGGTCAGTCGTCGGCGAGCGCCGCCCGCACCGCCGCGACCGTCTGCTCCCCGGTCGCCCGCCGTTCCGACCGGTCGATCGCCACCTCGACCACCCGCGTCCCGGGTCGCCCGGTGGGGGCCAGCGCCCCGCCCGGACCTGCCAGCTCGGCCGGGACCGCGTGGCGGTGCGGCACGCGATGGGCGGCGCAGAGCGCGGCGAGGTCCGTGCCGTGCGGGGCCCCGAAGACGCGCTCGAAGGCGGCGGCGAAGCGCGGGGCGCCCTGCTCGAGGGTGGCGAAGATCCCACCGCCGTCGTCGTTCGCCACCACGACGACGAGCTCCCCGCGCGGCTCCTCCGGCCCGACGAGCAGGCCGTTCGTGTCGTGCAGGAACGTCAGGTCGCCGAGCAGCGCGTAGGTCGGTCCGGGGTGCGCGAGCGCGACGCCCGCGGCCAGCGAGACCGCACCGTCGATGCCGGACACACCCCGCGCGGAGAGGACGGTGACGTCGGCGCGCGGGGTCGCCGCGAGCGCCACGTCCCGGATCGGCGCGGACGCGCCCACCACCAGGCACGCCCCGGACGGCAGGGCCGCCACCGTGGCCGCGGCCAGGGCGGGGCCGCTGCCCTCGACGACCGCGGAGTCGAGCACCTCGAGGGCCCGGTCGTCGGCCTCGGCCCAGGCGCGCGCGAAGTCCGCGTCGGGCTTCCAGTCGTCCGGGGGCGGGAGCGCGCCGACCGCCGTCACCGAACCGGCGACGTCGGTCCAGCCCGGCCGGGGGCGCCCGCCGGTCGGGGCCACCGAGGGGACCGCCACGACGGTGACGCACGGGTCGGCGAGCAGGCGCGACACGGCGCGGTGCAGCGTCGGGCGACCGAGGACGACGACCTGCTCGGGGCGCAGGTCCTCGCGCGTCCCGTCCAGCGCCGCGGGCAGCGCCCAGGTCCCGGCGGGCAGCGCGCGCCCGCCCGCCGGGTCCGACCACAGCGGCGACGTCGGCTCGGCGAGCACGGGCACGCCGTCGGGCAGGCGCGTCCCGGCGGGCACGACCTCCCCGCCGTGACCGGCGACGACGAGCGTCCGCGCGCCGGCGCGCAGCGCCAGGGGCGCGAGTGTGGAGGCGGGCGGCGCCGCGACGATGCCCGTCCAGGGAGCGCCCTCGGGCCGGCCCTCGAGCGCGGGGTCGGAGCTGGTCCGCGGATCGGCGGCGCCCTGCGGGTCGAGCAGCGGCTCGCGCAGCGGGACGTTGAGCTGGACGGGACCGGGGTCGCCGCCGCTCGTGCCCGCCGCCCGGTCGAGCGCCCGGGCCACGACCGCCCGCCAGGAGCGCGCCGCCCCGGGGCGGTCCTCCGCCAGCGGCATCACCACCGAGGCGCGGACCGCCTCGCCGTACATCCCGACCTGGTCGATCGTCTGGTTCGCGCCGCTGCCGACGAGCTCGACGGGCCGGTCGGCGCTGACCACCAGCAGGCCCACCCCGCTGCGCGAGGCCTCGAGCACGGCGGGGTGCAGGTTGGCCACCGCGGTGCCCGACGTGACGACCACCGGCACGATCCGGCCCGACACCGACCCGAGTCCCACCGCGAGGAACCCGGCGCCGCGCTCGTCGATGCGGACGTGGAGCCGGAGCCGACCGTCGCGGTCGGCGGCATACAGGGCGACGAGCAGCGGCGCGTTGCGCGACCCGGGGCACGCGACGGCGTCGGTGACCCCCGCCCGGACCCATTCGTCCACGACGACGTGGGCCTGCGCCGTCGAGGGAATCACCGAACCCACGGTAATGACGCGGAGGCCGTCGCACCCGATGGGCAGGGGGTGATCCCGGCCCCTGATCAGGTCCGCGGGGCGCGCGGTGGGCGAGAGACCACCGCGGACCGTGTCCTGAGGACACGGTCTGCCTGCTCGACCCCTCTCCCGGCGGCGATCAGCTCCGCGGACGCAGCAGGCGCAACGTCGCGTCCCGTCCGGTCGCCCGGGTGAACAGGTACTCGGCCCGCTCGTAGGACAACCGCGTGCGACCCGTGTCCGGGCACCGGTCCCCCGCAGCGGGGGTGCGGGCCGGGCCCGGGCGACGGTCGGCGAGGAAGACCGGCCCGCGGGTGCGCCCCACGAGCAGGACGTCGAGCAGGCGCGCGGTGCGGGCGCGCCAGGTGACGGCGCCGGCGCACCGGTCGTCCCGGTCCAGGTCGTCGACGTCGAGGGCGAGCACGGCGCGGACCGGCGCCCCGGACTCGTGCAGCAGCGACCACAGCGCGCGCTCGCGGACCGGCACCGCAGGGTCGTCGCAGAGCGCCACGACTCGCACGGGGTCCAGCGGTGCGGCCTGTGGGCGGTCGGGGGCGCGGCGCTCCAGGCCCTCGGCGAGGTCGGGGCGGTCGAGCCAGGCGGCGAACGACCGGACCGCGGCGCGGTGCCGGTTCCACGTCGCGGCGGCCGCCCCGCCCCAGGTGGTCACGAGCACGCGGGTGACCTCGTCGCCGGTGAGGGCGTCGAGCGGGGTGGTGCCGCCGAGCCCGCGCACCAGCCGGCGCAGGGTCTGGCCGTAGGCCCGGCGCGCGGGGGGCTCGAGACCGCCGAGGAACGCGGCGGCGCGGTCGTCGAGGGTCGGCGCGGTGGTCGTCCCGGCCGGGGCCGAGGCGCGGGCGTCGAGGTACGCGCGCTCGGCGTCGTTGCGGGTCAGGGCGGCCGCGCGGGCGTACTCCCGGCGCGCCTCGTCGTGGCGGCCCAGGCGGCCCAGCAGATCGGCGCGGACGCCCGGCAGCAGGTGGTAGTCGCGCAGCCGGGGGTCGTCGCGCAGGGCGTCGGCGAGCGCCAGCCCGGCCTCCGGTCCCCGGGCGCGGCCGACGGCGACGGCCCGGTTGAGCGCGACCACGGGCGTGGGCAGGAGCGCGGCGAGCCGGTCGTAGAGCGCGGCGATCGCGGTCCAGTCGGTGTCCTCGGGGCGCCGGGCCTGCGCGTGGCAGACCGCGATCGCGGCCTGCAGGACATAGATCCCGGGGGTCCCGCCGAGGTCGCGGGCGCGCAACATCGACGTGAAGCCGCGCCGCACGTGCACCGGGTCCCAGCGCCCGCGGTCCTGCTCGTGCAGCGGGATCGGCGCGCCCCCCGGGCCGGTGCGCGCCGCCGACCGCGAGGCCTGCAGCTCCATGAGCGCGACCAGGCCGTGCACCTCGGGCTCGGACGGCGCGAGCGCGGCGAGGCGGTGCCCGAGGCGCAGGGCCTGCCCGCAGAGGTCCGTGCGCACCAGCGCCTGGCCGGACGTGGCCGCGTAGCCCTCGTTGAACACGAGGTAGACCACCTCGAGCACCGACGACAGCCGCGCGGCGAGCTCGTCGCGCCCGGGCATCGCGAACTCGGCCCCGGCCTCGGCGAGCGTCCGCTTCGCGTCGGCGATCCGCCGGCTGATCGTGGCGTCGTCGGCGAGGAAGGCGCGGGCGATCTCGGCGACGTCCAACCCGCCGAGCAGGCGCAGGGTCAGCGCGAGGCGTCCCTCGGTGCGCAGCACGGGGTGGCACGACAGGAACATCAGGCGCAGGACGTCGGCCTCGTCGTCGCCCGCCTCGTCACCCGCGCCGGCGGGCTCGCCGTCGGACTCCCCGGCGTGGGCGATCTCGGCGTGGGCACGCTCGGCGCGGCCCTCGCGCCGCAGGTGGTCGACGGCGCGCCGCTTGGCGACGGCGGTGAGCCAGGCGCCCGGGTTGGCGGGGACGCCCTCGTCCGGCCACTGCTCCAGCGCGGCGACGAGGGCGTCCTGCGCGAGCTCCTCGGCCAGGCCGACGTCGTGGACCATCCGCGTGAGGGCGGCGACGATCCGGGCGGACTCGAGCTTCCAGACCGCGTCCACCCGGGCGTGCAGCCCGCCCTCACGCGCCGGGGTCACGGACCCATGACCCGGTGCAGGACGCTGGCGCCGTCACCGACGATCCGGCGGAAGCGCCGCGAGACCTCGAGCGCCTCCTCGTGGGAGGAGACCTCGACCAGGGCGAAGCCCAGGATCTCCTCCTTCGCCTCGACGAAGGGTCCGTCGGTCACGGTGATCTCGTCGCCGACCGAGGTGACCTTCACGCCGCCGGGCTCGAGGCCGCCGGTGGCGATGAGGATGCCGGCGGCGGTCATCTCCTCGATGAACGCGCCCATCTCGGCGAACAGGGCCTCGTCGGCCTGTCGGCTGTTCTGCCCGGTGGTCATCAGGTAGCGCATCGGGTGCTCCTCGATCTCCGTGGTGATCCGGTGGTGCGGGGTGCTGACGGCTCCACGTCGTCCGGGCCGATGCGACAGGGAACGGCGACGTTCCCTGTCCTATCAGGTCGGACGACGTGGTGGCGAGAGTCCGATCCGGCAGGTCCCCAGAGAGGCACCCGAGATGACCACGACCGCTGTCGCCCCCGCCGTCACCACCACCCCCACCACCAGCGCTGCCGTCACCCGCACCCGCCGACAGCTCGCCGCGCTGGCCGTCGGCTTCCCGCTCTGGGCCGCGGTGTCGGTCGCCCAGGCCGCCACCCGCGAGGGGTTCGACATCCTGCGCCACCCGCTGAGCCTGCTGTCCACCGGCGACCTCGGGTGGCTGCAGATCACCAACTTCGTCGTCGCCGGCGTCCTGGCCGTCGTCGGGGCGCGCGGACTCCGCACCGCCCTGCACGGCACCCCGGGCGGCGTCTGGGCGCCTCGGCTCGTGGCCGCCGCCGGGATCGGACTGGTCGCGGCCGGGTTCCTCGTCATGGATCCGGGGGCGAACTTCCCCGTCGGTGCGCCCGACGACCTGCCGCTCGTCTCCTGGCACGCCGTCGGCCACATGGTCGCCGGCACCGTCTGCTTCACCTCGCTCATCGCCGCCTGCTTCGTCCTGGCCCGCCACCTCACCCGCACCGGACGCCGGGGCCTCGCGATCGCCGGCCGCGTCGCGGGCCTCTCCCTGGCGCTCGGCTGGGGCTGGGCGATGGGCGGGGGTGCCGCCGGCACGCTGACCCTCGCGGTCGGTGCCATCGCCGCGATGCTCGCCGTCGCCGGGGTCGCCGCCCTGGCGCGGCGCGAGGTCTGATCACCCGCGGACGCCGAACCCCTCCGGTGTTCCGGAGGGGTTCGGCGCATGATCACCCACAGGAGCCCCTCGGCCCCCGTGCGTCTGCACCACGTACGCGCCGACGTCGTGGAGGCGCGCCGTACGGGTGGTGAAGCACTCGACCGGATGACAACCCATCGAGCGGATCTCCGCCGAATCGGACACCGCGGCCCGTGATCGCGCCGTTCACTGCACCGTGCGCACCGATACGACTCGACTCCAGCCCTCCGCGGAGCGGGTCGTCCGGGCGCGGCGGACGCGACGGACAGGCTTCGTCGTGGCCACCGGCGTCCTGACGACCGCCCTGTCGCTCGCGACCCTCGCCCCGGTGGCGAGCGCCGACCCGGGCGTTCCGCCGCCGACCGGCCCGCACACGCAGGCCGCCCCGAACGACGAGGGCCCGCAGCGCTGGGCGCCCCCGCTGGCCGGGACGTCGACCGGTGTCGCGATCACCGACGGCACCGCCCGCCTGAGCACCATGCGCGACGGCACCGAGACCGGCCCGGCCGCGCTGCGCGGCGCCGAGCGCCAGGGCCTGCTCGACCTCGGCGCCCACCAGTTCGCGACCCCGGTCAACCGGATCGACGCCCCGGTCACCGGCGACGTCCCGCCCGGGTCCCAGGTGGCGGTCGACGTGCGCGGGCAGGACGCCGACGGGCAGTGGAGCGAGTGGCTCCCCGCCGAGCCGGGCTCCCCCGCGGTGCTCCCGGAGCCCACGCGGACCGTGGCCGTGCGGCTCGCGATGCTCGCCCCGACCGGATCGGCCGGACCGGTGGTGCGCAGCCTCGAGGTCCTCGCCGACGAGGTGCCGACCGGCCCGCGCACGATCGCCCCGCGGGCCAGCTACCGGGTGTTCGCCACCCGCGAGGGTCTCGTCGGCGGCGTCACCGCCAACGGGCACCGGATCAGGCCGAACGACCAGTTCGCCGCGCTGCCCTCGCGCCGGGCGCTCTCCCCGAACGGGCGCGGCGACTACAGCGTGCGTGTCTGCGCCGCGGGCGGGCGCTGCGCGACCGTGCCGGTGTGGGACGTCGGGCCCTGGAACACCAAGGACGACTACTGGAACCCGTCGAACCAGCGCCAGCAGTGGAAGGACCTGCCGCAGGGCCGCCCGCAGGCCCAGGCCGCGTTCGAGAACAAGTACAACGGCGGGCGCGACGGCTTCGGCCGCCAGGTGAAGAACCCCGCGGGCATCGACCTCGCCGACGGCACCTTCTACGGCCTCGGCCTGCGCGACAACGCGTTCGTCACCGTCGACTACCTCTGGACCGCGAAGTCCGCAGCACTGGGACGGGCGGCCACCGCCGGCGCCGGTCCGGTCGTGGAACGCGCGACGCCGGACGCCGCGGCACCCGACGGCGGGGTGGTCGGCGACGGCGCCCAGGTCGAGGTCCAGTGCCAGGTCGCGGGCACCTCCGTCACCGGCACCCAGGGCACCAGCAACCTCTGGCTGCGCACTCGGCCGGAGCGCTACGTCCCGGCCGCGTGGATCCAGGGCGCGCCGCCGGTGCCGCCCTGCACCTAGCGCACGTCGGTAAAGTCGCCGGGCGTGGCGACCGTCGGCGAATGGGTGGAGGGCGCGCGTCCCCGCACGCTGCCCACGGCGATCGCCCCGGTGCTCGCGGGCTCCGGGGCGGCCGCGGGGGTCGCCGGGTTCGACCCGGTGGCCGCCGTGCTCGCGCTGGTCGTCTCGGTGTCCTTCGTGATCGGCGTGAACTTCGCCAACGACTACTCCGACGGCGTGCGCGGCACCGACGACGACCGCGTCGGCCCGCTGCGTCTCGTGGGCTCCGGGGTGGCGCAGCCGTACGTGGTCAAGCGCACCGCGATGCTCTGCCTGGGCCTCGGCGCCCTCGCCGGCGTCGTGCTGTCGCTCTACAGCGGGCACTGGTGGCTGATCGTCGTCGGCGCGGTGTGCCTGCTCGGCGCCTGGTTCTACACCGGGGGCTCGCGCCCGTACGGCTACCGCGGGCTGGGCGAGCTCGCGGTGTTCGTCTTCTTCGGACCGGTCGCGGTGCTCGGCACCGAGTTCGTGCAGACGGGCCGCGCGAGCGGCCTCGGGATCGGCGCGTCGGTGGGCGTCGGGCTGCTCGCCTGCGCGGTCCTCGTCGCCAACAACCTGCGCGACATCGGCTCCGACGTCGACACCGGCAAGCGCACCCTCGCCGTGGTGCTCGGCGACCGCGACACCCGCGTGCTCTACGCCGCGCTCGTCGTGGTCCCGCTCGGCATGACGCTCGTGCTCAGCCTGCGGGCGTGGGGGGCGCTCGCCGGTCTCCTGGCGCTGGTGCTGCTCGTGCCCGGGCTGCGGCGCGTGCTCGCCGGGTCGACCGGCCGCGACCTGATCCCCGTCCTGCGCGACACCGCGCTCGGGCTGCTGGTGTGGTCCGCCGCGACGGGGCTGGGCCTGGCCCTGACCTAGGCCCTGACCTAGGCCCTGACCTAGGCCCTGACCTAGGCCCTGACCTAGGACTCCTCTCCGGAGGCGTCGCCCCGGAGCTCGGCCCGCAGCTGCTCGCGCCGGGCCCGGCGCGACGCCGTCGCCGCGTCGACCTCGGCGGCGAGCCGGGCCCGCAGCCCGCGGAACAGGAACAGCGACAGCGGCAGGGCGACGACGATGGCGACCAGCAGCGACACGAGCAGCGGCAGGCCGACGAGCACGAGCACGCCCGCGATCACCGCGACGACGAGCAGGCGGGCGCCGACGTAGAGGGCGACCGCGAGCGCGACGCCGCCGGGCGTGCCGGTGGCGCCGGAGGGGCTGTCGGCGGTGTCGTCCCGGACGCCCTCGGCGGGCCCGGGAACGGGATTCGGCGAGGTCACGGCACCAGGGTAGGCGCGTGGCGAGGGCGCCGCGTCCGCAGCCGGTGGGCGCCGGAGTCGTCCGTTTCGCCCTTTGTGCTCTCTTTACCTGGATACAAGCGTTCGAGTACGTACGGGGTCCGGTGTCACGATTCGCCGCGTTGTGTCCGCTCCCGTCATTCGGCGGTCGGGCGGGCGCCCGTGGCGACAGGGAAGGTGGAGTGACATGACCATCACTCACGAGGCCGGCGAGCGACTGATGACCCCCGGCGAGGTCGCGGCGATGTTCCGCGTCGACCCGAAGACCGTCACACGCTGGGCGTCCGCGGGTCGCATCGGCTCCATCCGCACCCCGGGTGGCCACCGCCGCTTCCGCGAGTCCGAGGTCCGCACCCTGCTCGACGGCCTGACCAGCGAGGCGCACCGCTAGCCGACCCGTCACGACCGGCGGCCGGGCGGCCGCCGGTCGGCGGCGCCGCGACGGCACCGGTGGGGATCCGCTTCGTCCGACCTCACCGGGGCGCCCCGTGACACGGCTCCCGCTCGTCCCGGGCACCCGACCGTCACCCGACGTCCACCTCGCGCACGTCACGCGGACTTCCGGTCCGACCGGTAGCGTGGTGGATGCCCGGTCCGTGGACCATCCGCGGCCGGTGACGTCGAAGATGCTGGAGGCGTCCGAGTGATCCCGTTCCTCGTGGCCGTGCTTGTCCTGGTCGTCGTGGGGACGTTGCTGTGGAAGGTGATGGCCGCCCAGGCGGCCCAGGCCGGACACGACGGCGGTCCCGGCAGCATGGTCGAGGACGCACCGACCGGTCCCACCCGCCAGGCCTCTCCGCGTCGCCCGCAGCGCCCGGTCGCGCCGGACGACGACCCGGAGTTCCTGCGCTCGCTCGACGAGCGGATCCAGCGCCCCGAGCGCGAGGACCCGCCCTCCACCTAGAACACGACCTCCCGCGAGGGGCGTCCCGGTCCGCCGGGGCGCCCCTCGCGGCGTCTGTGGGGGTCCCTCTATCGGGGGATCATCGGGCGCCGCACCCGTGACCCGGCCCGGCCGAAGTCGTCGGCGACGGTCGCCGCGAGCTCGAGCAGCGCCGCCCGGGTGCGCGAGGAGAGCTTGTCCAGCTCGATCTCCGCGCCCTCCTCGAGGTGCGGGTCGAACGGCAGCCGCACGACGGCCCGGCAGCGCGCCGCGAAGTGGTCGGAGACGCGGTCGAGGTCGACGTTGCCCGACGACCGCCGCACGTAGTTGATGACGGCGACCGAGCGGGACACCAGGTCGCGGTAGCCGTGCGCGTCGAGCCAGTCGAGGGTGGCCGACGCGCTGCGCGCCCCGTCGATCGACGCCGACGAGACGATCAGCAGCGAGTCCGCGACGTCGAGGACGCCCTTCATCGCGGAGTGCATGAGTCCGGTGCCGCAGTCGGTGAGCACCACGTTGTAGAAGTGCTCGAGCAGCGTCACCGTGCGCCGGTAGTCGACCTCGCTGAACGCCTCGGACACCGCCGGATCCTGCTCGCTGGCGAGGACCTCCAGGCGGGACGGACCTTGCGAGGTGTAGGCACGGACATCGGAGTAGCGCCGCACGCGGTCGGCGTCGCGCAGCAGGTGGCGCACGGTCGCCGTGGTCTCGAGCGGGATCTTCTGGCTCAGCGTGCCGCGGTCCGGGTTCGCGTCCACGGCGATCACGCGGTCGCCGCGCAGGGACGCGAACGTCGACCCGAGCGTCGTCGTCATGGTGGTCTTGCCGACGCCGCCCTTGAGGCTCAGCATCGCGATCTTGTAGCAGCCGTGCAGCGGCTGGTTGACGCGCGCGATCAGCTCGCGGCGCGCGGCGTCCCCGGCGCTCTCCCCCGGGTTGACCAGGCCGCCGCTGCCGACGAACAGCGCGCGCCGCCAGCCCGTCTGCGGCGGGCGCTTGCTGGGCCGCAGGAGCTGCGCCGACGAGAGGTCGTAGCTCGCGGGACCGTTCGGGCCCTGGGGGGCGTGGGCGCCGCGGCCCGGCGTCGTGAAGCGGCCGGAGAGCGGTGTGCGCTCACCCGGCACGGGGCCGGCGGGCGGGAGGGCGGCGCTGCCGGGTGGCGCGGCGGCACCACCGCGCGGGTCGAACCCCGCGTGGCGGGGCTGGGGGGCGTCACCGCGGGCTGCCTCGGCCGTGTCGACCCGCCGCGTGGTCTCCGGGGAGTCCGCCGGGGCGGCCACGGCCGGCGGCTCGGCCGGGGTGCCGTTCGTCGCCGCGGTGTCCGACGACCCGCTCGGCGTCTCTCCCGAGGAGGTCGACGCCGGGGTCGTGGCCGAGGTCGACGTGGCGGACGACGCCGGCGGCGGCGGGGACGACGGGGGCGTCGCGGGCGACTCGTCGTCGTCCGTGGGTTCCATCTGGCGGCCCCTCCCTCGTCGCGTGGCGCGCCAGACCGTATCCCGTCGTGGAGATCCGAACGACCGGAACCGGTCAGCCGACCCCGGCGTACGAGTGCAGGCCCGTGACCACGAGGTTGACGAAGAACAGGTTGAACACCATCACCGCGAAGCCGACCACGTTGATCACCGCGGCGCGGCGGCCGCGCCAGCCTGCGGTGGACCGCGCGTGCAGGTAGCAGGCGTAGACGACCCAGGCGACGAGCGCGGTGGTCTCCTTGGGGTCCCAGCCCCAGTAGCGGCCCCAGGCGGCCTCGGCCCAGATCGCCCCGGTGATCACCGCGAACGTCCAGATCGGGAAGGCCAGCGCCGTGGCGCGGTAGGCGACGCGGTCGAGCACGTCGGCGCCCGGCAGCCGCGCGGCCCACGCCAGGCGGGTCGGGGTGTTCTCGTGCGCGGCCCGCAGGAGGTACAGGACGCTGCTGACACCGGCGAGCAGCAGGATGCCCGAGGCGATGACGGCGGCGGAGACGTGGATCGCGAGCCAGTACGAGCGCAGCGCGGGCACCACGGGCGCGGTCTGCGTGTAGAGCACCGTGCCGGCCAGGAACATCAGGATGATCACGGGCAGCAGCACGAAGACGCCGAGGCGGCGCAGCTCGGGGCGGCGGTAGAGCACGACCAGCCAGGCGCCCACCGCGACCAGGCAGATCGCGGCGGTGAACTCGTACATGTTGCCCCAGGGCACGCGCTGCGCGGCGAACCCGCGGACCACGAGCATCGCCAGGTGCAGCGCGAACCCGAGGACGGTGAGCGAGACGCCCATCCGCCCGAACCGTTCGGCGCGGGACCGGGGCGGCGCGGTGCCGGCCGGGGTGCCGCCCGGGGCGTCGGTCACGTCGGCGGTCCCCGTCGAGCCACCGCCCACGCCCACGCCGACGGGCTCCCGCGCGGACTCCTCGGCCCGCGCCGGACGCCGCAGGAGCGCGTGCTCGACGGCGTGCAGGATCATCGCCAGCACGTAGACGCCGAGCGCGGACTCGAAGAGCAGGTCGCCGAACTGGCCGAGCTGCGCGTCAACGACCATCGGGGTCCTCCCGGTCCTCCCCGCCGGCGTCCACCGACGGTTCCTGCGTCGCCTCGGGCGGCACGGACTCCTCGGGGACCGCCGGGTCGGGCATGGCGTGGTCGTCCTCCGCCTCGCCCCGCGCGCCCAGCGCGGCCGCGAGCCGCCCGAACTCCTCGCCGTAGCCCGCGCGGTCCGTGCGTGCCAGCCCGCCGAGCGTCACCACCGTACGACCACCTGTCGTAGGCGGCAGTGCGGGGGCCGCACGCACCCAGAAGCGGCGGCGGCGCACCGTCAGCGACAGCGTCAGGCCCCCGAGCAGCGCGATCGCCGTGATCAGCACCGCCGTCTGCCCCGGGTCGTGCGACACCTGCAGCGACACCCAGTTCTCGACGCCGTCGAAGCGGATGCGGGTGCCGTCGTCGAGCGTGATCTCGCCGCCGGGCTTGATGTTCTCCCGCGCCACGCGCACCAGCCGGCCCTGGTCGACCATGCCCTGGTCCACCGAGAAGATCGACTGCGCGCGGCCGGAGTCGAGCCCCAGGTCGCCGCGCAGCACGTCGACGGCGACCTCGGGGTTGTTCAGCGCCGGGAACACCGACGTGACGAGCCCGCCGCCGGACGAGGTCGGCGCGAACAGGCCGGTGATCGCGAGCTGCGAGCGACGGCGCTGCGCCTCGTCGGTGATCCCCGGCGGGTCGATCTTCGTCGCGCCCTCGGAGAGCAGCGTCGCCTGGTCGACGGGACGCCACTGCACGAGGCCGACGCGCTGCTGGCCGTCGGGGAAGGTCACCGTGAACCGGGGCGCGTAGCCGTGCCCGAGCAGGTAGACACGCTCGCCGTCGACGCGCAGCGGGTCGTTCACCGCGAGGTCGTGGGGCACCCAGGCGTCGGCGCCGCTCTGCACGGCCTCGCCGTCCTGGAAGCGGACGGCGGCGTCGAAGGAGTCGGGCTGCCCGTCGGGGCGGAACGTCGCGCGGAAGCCGTCGACGGTCAGGCAGAACGGGTCCAGCCCGGTGCCGTCGACCTGCAGGCCGGGTCGGAACGAGTCGTAGGCGTAGATCCCGGAGTTGCAGAACTCGCTGCCGTCGGCCATGACGATGACCTGGCCCTCGTAGCCCAGGATCTTGCCGATCGCGATGCCGCCGAGCAGGGCCACGAGGCTGAGGTGGAACACCAGGTTGCCGACCTCGCGCAGCGAGCCCTTCTCCGCCGAGATCGTGCGCACCCCGCCCGGCTCGGAGCGCACCACGGTGCGCCAGCCGCGCAGCCGCCGGCGGGCCGCCTCCACGACGGCGTCCGGGTCGTCGTCGGAGGTGCTCTCCGCGTGGTGGGGCAGGCGGGCGAGGTTGCGCGGCACGGCGACCGGCTCGACGCGCAGGCTCCGCGCGTGCTCGATCGACCGCGGGACCAGGCAGCCGATGAGCGAGATGAACAGCAGCAGGTAGACCGCCGAGAACCACGGCGTGGCGAAGACGTCGAAGAACCCGAGGTCGTCGAGCACCGGGCCGAGCGTCGGGTGCTGGGCGAGGTAGTCCTCGACGGCGTTCGGGCTCGGGGTGCGCTGGGGCAGCACGGCCCCGGGCAGCGCGGCCACCGCGAGCAGGAACAGCAGGATCAGCGCGGTGCGCATGCTGGTCAGGCCGCGCCAGGTGTTGCGGGCCAGCGCGAGCGCACGCCGGGCGCGGCTCGGACCGGACGGCGGCGGGCCGGCGTCCCCGGCGGGTGCCTTCGGCAGCGTGGTGGTCATCGCGTGGTGGTCATCGGGGAGGCCTACAGGGGAGTGGAGAAGCCGGCGATGGGACCGCGCAGCAGGGCGATGATCTCGGCCCAGAGGCCGGTGGCGAGCAGCAGGCCCACGACGATCATGCCGACGCCGCCGACGACCTGGATGCGCCGGCTGTGGTTCCGCAGCCACGCCTGCGCCCGCACCGCGCGCCCGGCACCGAGGGCGATGAGCACGAACGGCACGCCGAGCCCGACGCAGTAGGCGAGCAGCAGCACGACGCCCCGCACGCCGGCGCTGCCCGCGTCGGTGCCGCTGGCCAGGGCGACGACGCCGGCGAGCGTCGGCCCGAGGCACGGCGTCCAGCCCAGGCCGAACGTCGCGCCGAGCAGCGGTGCGCCGACCAGCCCGAGCTGCGGCACCCGGTGCGGCCGGGTGTCGCGCTGCAGCGCCGGGACCAGGCCGAGGAAGACCAGGCCCATCGCGACGGTGACGACGCCGCCGATCCGCTGCAGGAGGGCCTCGTTGGCCAGCAGCGCGTCGGCCAGCCAGACGACCGACCCGAGACCGACGACGAAGACGACGGTGAAGCCGAGCACGAACAGGCACGCCGCCCCGGCGACCCGCCAGCGGCGCAGCCGGCGCGGGGTCGCGGTGGCCACCGGGAGCTCGCCGGTGACCGCGGCGCGGCGCTCGGCGTCCTGGGCCTTCACCTCGTCCTCGGTCACCGCGGGCGCGTCGGCACCGACCAGACCGGCGAGGTAGGCCAGGTAGCCCGGCACCAGCGGCACGACGCACGGGGACGCGAAGCTGACCGCGCCGGCCGCCACGGAGAGCAGCACGGCGAGCAGGACGGGGCCGGACGTGGCCACCTCGGTCAGGTTCATGGCGACTCCAGGGTAGGACGCCCCGGTCAGGCGCGCGTGGGCACGGGGACCCATCTCCGACGATGTGTCGTAGATCGTGCCGTCGGAGCGGGACGCCGGGGCGCTCGCCCGAGCGGGATGCTTCGGAAACCGAAGCGTCGTAATTCGGTGGCGCCCCCGGCAGGGCCACTCCTACCGTTCCCGCCGTGGACATCGACTCCTGAGGCGCTCCGCGCCCCTCCCGCTGCCCCTCCCGCCGTCCGGCGCGGTGCGTCTCCGCACCCCGGGCGTGATCAGGCAGCCCCCACGGTCGATATCGATCTCCGTCGTGACCGTGACGGCCGGCTGATCTCCCGTCGCCGGCGGCGTCCGTCCGCACACTCCAGGAGGTCCCCCATGCGAAGCACCGTCCCGACGTCCCCGGCCGAGACGCCCCCGGCCAACCGCGCCGAACGACGGGCCGCCGCCCGCGGCCGGCAGGCCGGCGGGGGCACCACCCGCACGGCACCGCGCGCCACCGGCCCGCGCGAGCACACCAAGCCCGCGCACGCCCGCGCGGACTTCGCCGCCCGACGCAGCGGGTGACACGGCGGCCGACCAGGCGGCTGACGACCGGGCCGGACGGTCCGGTCGTCAGCCGTGGGCGCCGGGGTACTGCTGCTGGGGGTACTGCTGCTGGGGGTACGGCGGCGGGTACTGCGGCGGCGGGTACTGCTGCGCCGGGTACTGGGGCGTCACCCCCGCGGGCGGCAGCTGGGCGAGCTGCTCGGCCTGGGCCTTGTCGACGGTCATCGCGAAGCCGCAGGCGGTGCACTGCGTGCTGTACCGCACGCGGACGGGGAAGAGCGGGATGAAGAAGAGCGTGAACTTCGTGACCAGCTTCAGCACGGCGTTCGCCGCCGACCGGTGACAGTGGGCGCAGGTCAGCAGCACCATCGCGAGCTGCTGCACCGTGCGGCGCGTTCCAAAGATGATCACGTCGGCTCCTCGGCCTGGGGGTGCAGCGTCAGCTGGCGGGGGCGGGCTCGGCGGCGATGCGGTCGACCACGGGCTGCAGGTCCGAGGCCAGGACGGCGGTGAGGAACACCGCGGCCACACGGTGGGAGCGGTCGAGCACGATCGTCGACGGCACCGCGTTGCGCGGGTAGCCGCGCAGCACGAGCAGCGAGCGGCCCGGCGGGTCGAAGATCGACGGGTAGACGACGCCGCGGTCGCGGACGAAGTCGGCGGCGGCGTCGCGCTGGTCGCGGACGTCGATCCCGAGGAACTGCACCCCGCGGGGCGCGGACGCCTCGGCGACCTGGTCGAGGGCCGGTGCCTCCGCCCGGCAGGGCCCGCACCACGATCCCCACACGTTGAGCACCACGACCTGGCCGCGGTAGGCCTCGGTGGACAGCTCCCGCCCGGGCTCGAGCAGGCTCTCGCCGCCAAGGGCGGGCAGGACGCCCCGGGTCTCGGGCGGGTCGTAGGTGACGGTCGTGCGCCCCCCGGTGCCGCCGAACACGAACGCCCCGTCCGACGGCGACGACGAGCACCCCGCGAGCACGAGCAGGCCCGCGAGCACGAGCAGCAGGGCGCGCACTCAGGCGCCCGTCGCCGTCGGGTCGGAGACGCCGCCGGGCTCGGCGTAGGCGATGTCGACGAGGCTCTCGTCGTCGAAGACGAAGCTGGTCACCGACCCCAGGGAGCACTGCCGGTGCGACGGGTTGTGCCACAGGCGCTCGCCGGACAGGAAGCGGCGCAGGGTCCAGATGGGCAGCTGGTGCGACACGCAGACCGCCTCGTGCCCCGCGGCCAGGGCCCGCGCGCGGTGCGCGGCGCCGAGCATCCGGTGCGCGATCTCGAGGTACGGCTCGCCCCACGACGGCGTGAACGGGTTGCGCAGCAACGGCCAGTACTCCGGCCTGCGCAGCGCGCCGTCGCCGACCCCGACGTGCAGGCCCTCGAAGGCGTTGCCGGCCTCGATCAGCCGGTCCTCGGTGATCGGCTCCAGGCCCAGCTTCTCGGCGAGGGGCACCGCCGTCTCCTGCGCCCGCTGCATCGGGGAGACGAGCAGCGCGGTGACGTCGGCGCCGGCCAGGTGCTCGGCGGCCCGGCGCGCGTGCTCGCGGCCGGTGTCCGAGAGACCGTAGCCGGGCAGGCGGCCGTAGAGGATGCCGTCGGGGTTGTGGACCTCGCCGTGGCGGACCAGGTGGACCGTGGTGCGCAGGGGGCTCACGGTGCCGTCGCCGCGGCCGCCGCCCGCGCCGCGCCGGGCAGCGCGTCGGCGATCACCGAGAACGCGTCGTCGTCGAGCGCGGCGGAGATGAAGCAGGCCTCGAACACGCTGGGCGGCCAGTACACCCCGGCGTCGAGCAGGGCGTGGAAGAACGGCGGGAAGCGCCAGGTCTCGGCGGCCTTCATGTCGTCGAAGTTCCGGCCCGCCTCGTCGGCGAAGCGGACCGACACCAGCGAGCCCGCCCGCTGCATGGTGTGCACGACCCCGGCCGCGGAGAGCGCGTCGGTGACCAGGCCGTGCAGGCGGTCGGCGTTGGCGTCCAGCGCCGTGTAGACCTCGGGCGTCGCGTGGCGCAGCGTCGTGAGCCCGGCCGCGACCGCGACGGGGTTCCCGGCCAGCGTCCCGGCCTGGTAGACGGGGCCGGCGGGCGCGAGGTGGCCCATGACGTCGGCGCGGCCGCCGAACGCGGCGGCGGGCAGGCCGCCGGACATGACCTTGCCGAAGCAGTAGAGGTCGCCGGCGACGCCCTCGAGGCCGTACCACCCGGACGCCGAGACCCGGAAGCCGGTCATCACCTCGTCGATCACCAGCAGCGCGCCGTGGGCCTGGCAGAGCCGCTTGAGCCCGGCGTTGAAGCCGTCGTCGGGGGCGACCGCGCCCATGTTGCCCGCGGCCGCCTCGGTGATCACGCACGCGATCTCGCGCCCGCGCTCGGCGAAGACGGCGGCGACGGCGTCGAGGTCGTTGTAGGGCAGGACGACGGTGTCGGTCGCCTGGGCGCCGGTGACGCCCGGCGACGAGGGGAGCCCGAACGTCGCGACACCCGAGCCCGCCTCGGCGAGCAGCGCGTCGACGTGGCCGTGGTAGCAGCCGGCGAACTTGACCACCACGCTGCGCCCGGTGAACCCGCGGGCCAGCCGCACCGCGCTCATCGTCGCCTCGGTGCCGGAGTTGACCAGGCGCACCTGCTCGACCGGCTCGACGCGCCGCACGAGCTCCTCGGCGAGGTCGACCTCGCCGATCGTCGGCGTCCCGAACGACAGCCCGGCGGACGCGGCCTCGCGCACCGCCTCGACCACGGCGGGGTGCGCGTGGCCGAGGATCATGGGGCCCCAGGAGCTGACCAGGTCGACGTAGCGGTGGCCGTCGGCGTCGGTGAGCCAGGGTCCGGAGCCGGCCACCATGAACCGCGGGGTGCCGCCGACCGACCTGAACGCGCGGACCGGGGAGTTCACCCCGCCCGGCACCACCTGCTCGGCGCGCGCGAAGAGGTCCGCGCTGCGCCCGACGTCGGACGTCCCGGGGCTCGTCATCGCTGTGCGGGTCACGGCGCCCAGTCTCCCAGCCGCCGGGACCTCGGGCCCGTCAGGCCCGTCAGGCCGGGAGCGACTCCAGCGGCGGGGGCGCGAGCGCGGTGACCGCGCGGTCGACCGCCTCGCACGACGGGCCGGCCACCTCGATCGAGTAGGCGACCGCGTCCCAGCCCACGAAGGTCCGGCAGGGACCGCCGTCCTCGGTCTGCACCAGGGGGCCGAGGCGCCCCCCGCCCGGTGCGTTCCAGGCGGCCGCGCCGCCCGACTGCGCGCCGCGCGCGTTCGCCTCGGTACTCACGTCGCCCGCGGTGTTCCACCGCGTGTAGCTCACGGTGGTGCCCTCGGGCCCGGCGCAGCCGCGCACCTGCTCCGGCGTGACCCCGGACGTCCCCGCGGTGGGCGTGCCCGGGTTGCACCCGGGCCGGATCGCGCCGGGGAAGACCCGCTCGGGTGACCGCAGGTCCTCGGTGGTGGGCAGGCCGGTGGCGTTGAGGCTCGCGGTGACGTCGGCGCACCGGTCGTTGGTCACGTAGGCCTGCACCATCTGCGAGTGGCCGGTGTACGAGGCCACCGTCGTGCATTGCCCCTGGACGAGGGTCTGGTAGTACGGGCCCTGGGTGATGCCGTCGATCGTCCAGGTGCGGATGCCGTCGGTCGAGGGCGAGGTCTGGTACGACGCGACGCGCGTCTGGGCGTCCTGCGCGGTCGGCCAGTCGATGTAGGCGATGGCCGCGACCCCGCGCTGGCACTGCAGCACGTTCTGCGGCTGGACGCCCGTCGCCAGCTGGTAGGCGGTGCCGTCGCCCGCCAGGCACCCCGGCCGGGCGCTGTCGGGGAACGTCTGTGACAGCGGCGCGGCCTCCCCGAGCGCGAGCGTCGCCGGCGCGGTGCCGCCGCGGTCGAGGACGACGATCGCGGTGACGACGATCGCGGTGACGAGCACGACGGCCACCGCGACCAGGCCGATGACCAGGCCCCGACGGCGCGGCGTGCCCGTGGCGGCGTGCGGGCCGGACTGCCCGGGCGGGCCGGCGGGGGGTGTCGGAGACCAGGGACCCGCCGGAGGGGGACCGGAGGCATGGGGGCCGCTGTCCCAGCGGATGGCCGGGCCGCCCGCGGGCGCGTACGGGCCCTGCCCGTAGGGCGGGTGGGACGGCGGACCGGCGGGTCCGACCCAGGTCTCGCGGTGGTGCTCGGGGCCGCGCGGCGGGCCGACCGCCAGACCACCGGGTCCACCGGGCCCGGCGGGCGGGCCCTCCGGACGGCGACCGCCCGGCGGGTCGGGGACCGGGGCGGGGGCGCGTCCGTCGAGGGCGGCCCGGGCTGCCGCCGCGAACTCACCGGCGTCGCCGAAGCGCCCGCCCGGCCTCTTCGCGAGCCCCCGCAGGACGACGGCGTCGAGCGCCGGCGGCAGCCCCGGACGCCGCGCCGACGGCGGCTGGGGGTCGACGTTCAGGTGCTGGTGGAGCATCGCCGGCATGTCCCCGTCGAACGGGGGCCGCCCGACGAGGATCTCGTAGAGCACCACCGCCAGCGCGTAGACGTCGGCGCGCCTATCGACCGTCGCGCCCTCGAACTGCTCGGGCGCCATGTAGGCCAGCGTCCCCAGCGTGGTGCCCGCCTCGGTGAGCGCGCGCCCGCCCGTCGTGCCCTGGCCGAGCCGCACGATGCCGAAGTCGACGAGGTGCACGAAGTCCCGTCCGTGCGCCGTGGTCACCAGGACGTTGCCCGGCTTGACGTCGCGGTGGACGAGGTCGTGCGCGTGGGCGTCGTCGAGGGCGTCCGCGAGCTGCTCGACGAGGCCGACGGCGCGCACCGGGTCGAGCGGGCCCTCCTCGCGCAGCAGCCGGGCGAGGTCGCGTCCCTCGACGAGGCGCATGTCGAGGTAGAGGCGTCCGTCGATGACGCCGAAGTCGTGGATCGGGACCACGTGCGGCGAGGACAGGCGGGCCGCCGTGCGGCACTCGCGCTCGAACCGCTCGCGGATCTCCGGGTCGTCCGCGAGGTCCGGGGCCAGCCGTTTGAGGGCGACCTCGCGGTCGCGCCGCGTGTCGTACGCCCGGTGCACCTCGCCCATGCCGCCGCGCCCGAGACGGCCGGTCAGACGGTAGGGACCGAACATCTCCGCCGACCCGTCGGCGGGGCCCGTCGTCCCGGCGCCCGGTCCCGGCGAGCCCGTCATGTCGATCTCCCCCCAGGACGGCGGAGGGTGGTCGCCCGCGGCCCGGACGGGAGGATACGACGCAGATCACCCCGGAGGCGATCACGAACGGCGATCGGACCCCGGGGAGGTCGTGGCGTGGTCGGCGTCGTCCGCCTCGGCCGGGTGAGCGGTGGTCTCGTCCGGGACCGGAGCGTCGACGGGCGTCGGTGACACGGGTGCCGCCGGTGCCGCGTCGGCGGGTGCCCGGGCGGCCCGGAGCGCGGGCACCGCGACGAGCGCGGTGAGCACCGCCGCGACCCCGGCGACCGTGCCCGCGAGCAGGAGGCCGCCGACGAGGTGCAGCTGGCGGATCGGGGTGACGAGCAGGCCGCCGGTGGTCTCGCGGACGTCCACCCCGGCCACGAGCAGCACGACCGCCGCGACGGCGAGCACCACCGTCGCCACGGCGAGCAGGACGGCGCGTCTCACGACGACGCCCGCGCGCGCAGCAGGTCGCCGATCGCCTGCCGGAGCGCGTCGCCGTCGCGGGCCCAGGCGACCGCCCGGGTGCCGTCGCTCAGGCGCAGGACGACGGGCGTCAGCTTGCGGGGCACCACCGGCCCGTCGCCGAGGACCCGCAGGCCGTGGTGGTCCTCGTCGGCGGGACGCAGCGACGTCACCTGCGACATCGGCAGGCGGGTGCTGCCCTGGACCAGCGTCGACCGGGTCAGCTCCACCCGCAGGAAGCGCCGCCTGCTGCGGACGAGCACGAACGTGTAGAGGAACACGAGCAGGCCGACGCCGAGCCACAGCGTGACCGACGGCCCGCCGGGGGCGAGGCTCTCGAGCCCGATCCCGGCCGCCGCGAGCACCGGGCCGAACAGCAGCACCCAGGGCCGCGACCCGGTCTCGGCGTAGAGGACCGTCTCGTCGGTCGTGGCGGCGGGTGGGTCTGTCGCGGGCGGGTCGGGGGCGGTCACCGGAACCGGCCGAACCAGGCACGGGCCGCGGGCAGGTGGAGCAGCACCGCCCCGGCGACGAACGCGACGAACCACGCGCCGCCCACCCCGAGGAACGTGACCTGCACGAGGCCGACCGCGGCGAGGACCACGCCGACGGCGGTGAGGACGGTGCGCGCGCGCCGGGATCCGCGCCCGGCCCGGCGGGCCGCGACGATCGTGCCGACGCCGCCCGCCGCCAGCACCACCATGGCGGCGACCACCGCGGCCGGGCCGGTGCCGGGGTCGGCCGTGCCGAACGCGAGGCCCAGGCCGAACAGCAGGGCGGTGCCGATCATCAGCCCACCGAGCACGATCCACAGCACGACGGCGGCGGTGACCAGCCCGGGGCGTCCGGGCTCCTCCTCGGGCGGGGTGAGGTCCCGCTCCGCGTCGGACCGCGCGTGGTCGGTCACCGTCAACGGTCCAGCCAGGCGGCGGCCTCGGTGGCCCAGTACGTCAGGACGATGTCGGCGCCGGCGCGGCGGATGCCGGTGAGCGTCTCGACGATCGTGCGCTCGCGGTCGAGCCAGCCGCGCTCGACCGCGGCCGAGATCATCGCGTACTCCCCCGAGACCTGGTACGCGGCGACCGGGACGTCGGAGGAGTCGGCGACCCGGCGCAGGACGTCGAGGTAGGCCATGGCCGGCTTGACCATCACCATGTCGGCGCCCTCGTCGAGGTCGAGCGCCGCCTCGCGCGCCGCCTCGCGGGCGTTGGCCGGGTCCTGCTGGTAGGTGCGGCGGTCGCCCTGGAGCTGCGAGTCGACGGCCTCGCGGAACGGGCCGTAGAACGCGCTGGCGTACTTCGCGGAGTAGGCGAGGATCGCGGTGTCGCGGTGGCCCGCCTCGTCGAGCGCGGACCGGATGACGCCGACCTGGCCGTCCATCATCCCGCTGGGCGCGACGACGTGGGCGCCGGCGTCGGCCTGCGCGACGGCCATCTGCCCGTAGATCGGCAGCGTGGCGTCGTTGTCGACCCGACCCTCGTCGTCGAGCACGCCGCAGTGGCCGTGGTCGGTGAACTCGTCGAGGCAGGTGTCGGCCATGACCGGCACCGCGTCGCCGACCTCGGCCCGCACGTCGCGCAGCGCGACGTTGAGGATGCCCTCGGGGTTGGTGCCGCCGGACCCGACGGCGTCGCGCCGGGACGGAACGCCGAACAGCATGATCCCGCCGAGACCGGCCGCCGCCGCCTCGGCGGCCGCCTTGCGCAGCGAGTCACGGGTGTGCTGGACGACCCCGGGCATCGACGTGATCGGGCGCGGGGCGTCGAGACCCTCGGCGACGAACACCGGCAGCACGAGGTGCCGCGGGCGCACGTCGGTCTCGGCGACGAGGCGGCGCATCCCGGGGGTCGCCCGGAGACGGCGGGGACGGTCTGTGGGGAACATGCGGTTCGTCCTTCGGACCTGTGGGCGGTCGTCCGTGCCCCTGGCACGGACGACCACCCACGAGCGCGGAGCGCCAAGCTAGCGCTTGCGGGCCTTGGTCTTGCGGGGCGGGGGCAGGGCGCCCTCCGCCCGCAGCTTGTTGGCGTGCGACGCCAGCGCCTCGACCAGGGACGGCACGTCCGCGGTGTCGGGCTTCACGTCGACGCGCAGCCCGAACTCGACCGCGGTCTCCGCGGTCTTCGGGCCGATGCAGGCGACGATCGTGCGGGCGTGCGGCTTGCCGGCGATGCCGACGAGGTTCCGCACCGTCGACGACGAGGTGAAGCACACCGCGTCGAAGCCACCCGTCTTGATCGCCTCGCGGACCGGCGCGGGCGGCGGCGCGGCCCGGACGGTGCGGTACGCGGTGATGTCGTCGATCTCCCAGCCGCGCTGCTGCAGGCCCTCGGCCAGGGTCTCGGTGGCGATGTCGGCCCGCGGGAGCAGGACGCGGTCCACCGGGTCGAGGACGTCGTCGTGCGGCGGGAACACGTCGAGCAGGCCCTCGGAGGACTGCTCGGTCTCGTCGCCCGGCACCAGCTCGGGGTGCACGCCGAACGAGCGCACGACGTCGGCCGTCGCCTCGCCGACGCAGGCGATCCGGACGCCGGAGAACGCGCGGGCGTCGAGCCCGAACTCGCCGAACTTCTCCCACACGGCGCGCACCGCGTTGGCCGAGGTGAACACGACCCACTGGTAGCGCCCGTCGACCAGGCCCTTGACCGCGCGCTCCATCTGCGCCGGGCTCCGCGGGGGCTCCACCGCGATGGTGGGCACCTCCTCGGGCACCGCGCCGTGCACGCGCAGGCGGTCGCTCATCGCGCCCGCCTGGTCCTTGGTGCGGGGCACGAGCACGCGCCAGCCGTAGAGCGCGCGCGACTCCCACCAGGAGAGGGTGGCGCGGTCGGTGACGGCGTCGCCGAGGGTGACGACGAGCGGGCCCTCGAGCTCCGCGCCGTCGGCGGCGAGCTTGTCGAGGCTCGTCTCGACGGTGCGCTGCCGGGAGCCGGTGCCGCCCGCGGTGACGAGGGCGGGGGTGCCGGGCTTCCAGCCGTTCTCGACGAGGCGCGCCGACGCACCGGCGAGCTCGGCCGCGGTGGCCTGCAGGACCAGCGGGCCGGGGGCCACGGAGAGGGCGGCGTAGTCGACGGCCTCGCCCGCGGTGATGTCCACCGAGGTGTGGGCCGGGCCGAGGGCGACGCCCGCGTAGGTCGGCACCGCGGTGTCGGCGGGCATGCCCGGCACGACGTCGAACGGCACGCCGGCCGCCGCGACGGCGCGGACCTCGCTGACGATGTCGGGGCGCACGAGCGGGTCGCCGACGACCAGCCGCACGACGGAGGCGCCGCTGCGGGCCTCGCCGACGACGGTCTCCGCCAGCGTGGCGGGGTCGGCGGGCGCGGGTCCGCTCGTGGCGGCGGGATCGTCGGCGGCGAAGCCGGGCGCGACCACGGCGTCGGTGGCCGGTCCGCCGGCCGCCGGGTCGTCGGCGTGCCCGACCGGGCGGACCGTCGTCGTCGAGGGCAGCAGGCCGAGGACGTCCGCGGGCACGCCGCGATCGGCCACGACGAGTGTGGCCGCGGCGAGGGCGTCGCGGGCGCGCACGGTCAGAAGACCCGGGTCTCCGGGTCCACTGCCGACGAAGGCGACCCGGCCGGCGGTCGTCGAGGGTGCTGTCATGTCTTCCGATCCCATCGTGGTGTTCAGGAGGCGGGCGAGGGCCCCGAGGGCCCCGTCGGCTCCGCCCCGTCGGCGAGCAGTTCCTCGGCCAGTGCGCGGCCGATCTGCTCGGCGTCCTCGGTCTCTCCGGTCGCGGACCCGCGCACGAGTGCGCCGTCCGCCGTGGTGGCCACCGCACGCAGCGACAGCCGTTCGACGACGTGACCGTCGTCGTCGAGGTCCTCGACGACCTCGGCGAGCGCCCCGATCGGGGCGCTGCAGGGCGAACCCAGCGCGCCGAGCACGGCGCGCTCGGCGGCCACGGCCACCGCGACGCCCTCGTCGTGCAGGGTGGTGCGCAGCAGGTGCTCGAGCGCCGCGTCCTCCGAGCGGCACTCGCAGGCCAGCGCGCCCTGGGCGGGCGCGGGCAGCACCTGGAGGGGGTCGAGCACCTCGGTGACCTCGCCGACCCGCCCGAGGCGGGCCAGTCCGGCGCGGGCGAGCACGACCCCGTCGAGCTCGCCCCGGGTCACCTTGGCGATCCGGGTGTCGACGTTGCCACGGATCGGCACGAGCTCGAGGCCGAGCCCGAGCGCGCGGATCTGGGCGACCCGCCGCGGCGAGCCGGTGCCGATCACCGCGCCCGGCGGGAGCTCCCCGAGCACCATCCCGTCGCGGGCGACGAGGGCGTCACGCGGGTCCTCGCGCGCCGGCACGGCGGCGAGCGTCAGCCCCGGCACCCCGGCGGTCGGCAGGTCCTTGTACGAGTGCACGGCGAGGTCGATCTCGCCGGCGAGCAGGGCGTCGCGCAGCGCGGTGACGAACACGCCGACGCCGTCCATCGCGATCGGTGTGCCCGCCGCCTGGCTGCGGTCGCCGTCGGTGGAGATCGTGACGATCTCGACCGTGGCGCCGGCGTCGGTGAGCGCCGAGGCGATGATGTCGGTCTGGGTGCGCGCGAGCAGGCTCGCGCGCGTGCCGATGCGGATCGTGCGGGCGTCGGTGCCGGTCATGGGCGGCGCGTCCGTCGCGTCGGCGGTCATCGCCGCCCCCCGGGACCCCGGGTGTCGACGGCCAGCGCCTGGTCGACCTCGTCGCCGGGCTCGACGCTCGCGGTGTAGGTGCTCGCCTCGGTGGCGGCCAGCACCGCGGGCGTCTGCGGGTCGAGCTCGAACAGCTCGCGCAGCGCCTCGGCGTAGGTGTCGCCGCCCGGAGACTGCGCGAGGCGCTTGACCTGCACCGTCGGGGTGTGGAGCAGCTTGTCGACCACGCGGCGCACGGTCTGGGCGACCTCGGAGCGGGAGCGCTCGTCGAGGTCGGGCATGCGGCCGTCGAGGCGCAGGAGCTCGGCGTCGACGACCTCCGCGGCGCGCCGGCGCAGGGCGGTGACCGTCGGGGTGACCTCGGCGGTGCGCTGCGCGGCGAAGTAGGCCCGCACCTCTTCGGCGACGACGGTGCGCGCCTCCTCGACGGCGATCCCGGCGCTCGCCGAGCGAAGCCGCTCGCCGAGGGCGGCCAGGTCGACGACGGTGACGCCCTCGATCTCGGCGACGCGCGGGTCGACGTCGCGGGGCAGGCCCAGGTCGCAGACGACGAGCGGGGCGGCACCCGTGTCGCGGCCCGCCAGCCCGCGGCGCACGTCGTCCTCGCCGACCACGGTGCCGACGGCGCCGGTGCAGGCGACGACGAGGTCCGCGGCGGCGATCTCGGCGGCGAGTGCGTCGAGGCCGACGGCGCGGGCGGTGGCCCCCTCGGTGCGCAGGGCCACGGCGAGGCGCTCGGCGTTGGCCTCCGAGCGGTTGGCCAGCACGAGGTCGTCGACACCGCCGCGGCGCAGGTGCGCGGCCGTCAGGGCGCCCATCGACCCGGCGCCGACCACGAGTGCGCGACGCCCGGCCAGCCCGCCCAGGGCGGCCTCGGCGTCGGTGAGGGCCTCGGAGACCACCGAGGCGCCCGCCGCGTCGATCCCGGTCTCGGCGTGGGCGCGCTTGCCCACCCGCAGCGCCTGCTGGGCCAGCTCGTGCAGCACCCGGCCCGCCGAGCCGAGCTCGCGGGCGTCGGCGTACGAGGCGCGGAGCTGGCCGAGGATCTGCGCCTCGCCGACGACCATCGAGTCGAGGCCGGCGGCCACCGAGAACAGGTGCTCCACCGCCGAGCCGGCGTAGTGCACGTAGAGGTGGTCGGTGAGGTCGGAGACCTCGGCGTGCGCGTGGCGGGCCAGCACGTTCGAGACCTCGGTGAGGCCGCCGTGGAAGGTCTCGACCACCGCGTAGATCTCCACGCGGTTGCAGGTGGAGACCAGCATCGCCTCGGTGACGTGCTCGCCGGTGAGGAGCTCGTCGAGGACCTTGCGGGTGTCCTCGGGGGAGACGGCGACGCGCTCGAGCACCGGCACCTCGGCGGTGCGGTGCGAGACGCCGACCAGGAGCAGGCTCATCGGGAGAACACCTCTCGCGGGGTCGGTCGCGACGGGGCGGCGGGACCGGCCGCGGACACCGTGCCGTGCCGGCGGGCCACGTGGAACGACAGGACCTGCATCTCCACCGCCAGGTCGACCTTGCGCACCTCGACCCCGGCCGGCACCGAGAGCACGGTGGGCGCGAAGTTGAGGATGCTGCGCACGCCCGCGGACACGAGGTGGTCGCAGACGCGCTGGGCGGCCTCCGCCGGCGTGGCCACCACGCCGATGGTGACCCCGCGCGCGGCGCACACCGCGTCGATCGCGTCGGCGTGCTGCACCTCGACGCCGTCGATGACGGTGCCGACGAGCGCCGGGTCGACGTCGAAGAGGGCGGCGACCGGGAAGCCGCGCTGGGCGAACCCGCCGTAGCCGGCGAGCGCGTGCCCGAGGTTGCCGACCCCGACGAGCGCCACGGCGTGCGGGCTGTCCAGCCCGAGCGTCGCCTCGACCTCGGCGGTGAGGCGGGAGACGTCGTACCCGACGCCCCGGACACCGCAGGAGCCGATGAGGGAGAGGTCCTTGCGGAGCTTCGCGGAGTTCACCCCGGCCGCCGCGGCGAGCTCCTCGCTGGACACGGTGCCGCGGCCGTCGGCGAGCAGGGAGGTGAGGACGCGCAGGTAGACGGCCAGGCGGGCCACCGTCGCCTCGGGCACCGGGCGGGCGGCGGACTCCTCGCCACCGTCGGAGGCGTGGGCGAGGTCCACCCCGGGCGGTCGGCTCGAGGGCACCGCGCGCCGAGCGGGCCGGGTGCCGCGGTCGACCGTCACTTCCGGGCGCCTCCTGTCATGCCTGCATCACCACGCCGTCGCGGGGTTCCCGCACCCGCGGCCGTGCACCACGCGGACGTCCCTGGATCGGTTCCAGAACAACGCTAGCGCTCGTGAACGCACGCACAAAATCGCCGCGGGACCTCCGGCCGTGGGCTCGACCACCCTCCGCACCGGCGCGGACCCGCGCCGTGTCGTGACGACCGGCGGAGGTCTCCAGTCTGCCAGTCGGCGCGCCGCGACGCGCCGTCCACACCGGCCTGGAGCAGCGCGGGGCGGTACTCGGCCGTCCCCGTGCGCCGTCCGGCCCCGTTCGGGTCAGACCGTCAGGGCGTCCGGGCCGAGCGCTCCGGCGGTGGGGTCCGTGGGTGCGGTGGGCGGCCGTCCGAGCAGGAAGTCCGCCGTCGCGCCGTGCATCGCGGAGACGGGCGCGACGCCCGCCGCGAGGGCGACCGTCGACGTCTCGGTGGCGCGGCCGGCGATCGCGGTGATGGTGGCGGTGACGGTCGCGGTGACGTCCGCGGCGAGTCCCAGCAGGTCGACGGGGGCGACGGCGGCCACGAGGCGACCCCGCAGCGGGGGCTCGACGGTGAGGGGGTAGCCGTCGACCGGGGGCCGCCCGGCGTTCGTCAGCAGCCGGTTCCACGCCTCGGCGTGCGCCACGTGCTGGGCCGCGGCCCCGGACAGGAAGGCCGTCACCACCCCCGGGACGGACCCGTACCGACCCTGGCCCGCGCCGGTGCCCGCCTGGCCGAGGAGGTCGCCGGCGAGGCCGGAGAGCGCGGCCGCGACGGCCATGAGAGCCGCATCACCCTCGTACACGGGTGCCGGTGTGGTGGTCGTGGTGGTCGGCGGCGGCGGCGTGCCCGCCGGGGCGGGGGAACCGGGCGGCGCGGTGTTCGAGCAGGCGGCCAGCGCGGCCGCGCCCGAGAGCGCGCCGAGCCCGAGCAGGAAGCGGCGACGCGTCGTCCCGGGCCCGGTCATCGCAGGGCCCCCTCGGTGGCCGGCGACGCCTTCTCCGTGGGGAAGAGGACGTCGGGGAAGCCGACGGTGCCCGCCCCGGGCGGCAGCGCGACCAGGTCCGGGGGCACGGCGACCAGGTCGGCGCGCCCCGTGGAGAGCAGCGCGCCCAACGTCAGCAGCAGGGCCTTGCGTCGGGCGGAGGCCGTCGCGTGCCCCAGGACCGTGACCCGCACGTCGGGGGACGAGAGGTCGACGACGTCGGCGACGAGGGTCTGGGCGAGGACGTCCTCGAGGGTCAGCAGGAGACCGACGACGTCCCCGGGACCGCGCACCGTCGGCAGGGCCTGCTCCACCACCGCGGCGTACTTCGCGTTCGGCGAGGTCTGCGCCCCTCCCCCGGCGGTGCGGGTGGCCCGGGCGAGGTCGGTGCGGGCGCGGTCCAGCTCCTGCACCGCGGTGGCCAGGAGGGCGCGGACCGGTGCGAGCGCGGTGCCGCCGCCGGCGTAGGGCAGCCGCTGCAGGCGTGTGTAGGTGTCGGAGGTGAGCTCCACCAGCGACGAGGCGGTCTGCAGGATCGGCACGTCCGCGGGCGTCGGTGCCGTCATGGCACGTCCCCGCCCGTGAGGGCACGGACCAGGTCGTCCGGCTCGATCCGCCAGGACCCGATCTCGACGCCGTCGACGAGCGTGACGGGGATGCGGTCGCCGTACTCGGCGCGCCACTCGGGGTCGGTGTCCGCGGCGTCGACGTCGACGACGACGTGCTCCTCGCCGACCCGCGCGCCGATCTCCCGCACCACGCCCTCCATCCGGTCGCAGGTCCGGCAGTCCGCCCGCACGAGCACGACGATGCGGGTTGTCTCCACGTCCGGTCCCGCGTCCGATCCCACGTCCGGGTCCACGTCCGGGGAGGCGCCCGACCCGTCCGGGCGACCGCCCGCCGCACCGCCCACCGACACGGTCGCCCGCTCGTCGGACCGTTCGTCCGCCACCGGCTCGTCGCCTCCCTCCGGGGCCGCGTCCCTGCCCCGCCCGGCGGCAGTCTCCCACGGTGCCGTGACCTCCACGCGGAGCCCCACGACCACTCCGAACGGCCGCTCGTCGCACCGTTGCTGCAGGTCGGAGAGGGTCACCCCTCCCGTGGGCGCGCCGGTGTCAGGGGCCGTCGGGCCGCACGTATGCTCCCGCGGCGAGGCCTCCTCACCGGGGGAACCGGTCGGGAATCGTCGATCGAGGGAGAGGGCATGTCCGACGCTGCCGGTCGTCACGACCGGGCGCGCGCGCACGCTCTCGGGGCCCCCGGCCTCCCGTTCCCGCCCGGAGCAACGTGAGGCGCGCGGCACCCGATCCCGCCGACGAGCCCGGCGCCGGCCGCCCCCCGGCACGGGGCGACGCCCGGCGCGGCACCGGCGCACGCGGAGCCACCGGCACCGACACCCCGCCCGAGCCGGTGATCGGCACCCGCACCCACGGGAACACCAACGGCCACACCAACGGTCACGCCAACGGCCATGGCGGGCACCACGGGCACGGCACCCCGACGGCGGCACCAGCGGCACCGCCGACGGCTCCGTTCTACCCCGCGCAGCGCCGGCGCGAGGACACCTGGCCCCCGCCGGCGGGCGACGGCGCCCCGGCACCCCGGACCGGCTCCGGTCCCCTCCCGGGCCCGCCGCCTCCCCCGACCGCGCACCCGCCGACCGTGCACCCGCCGACTGGCCCTGCGCCGATCGCCGACCCGGGCGAGCCGACCACCGGCCTCCCGATCGCCGACCCCGGCGTCGCCGTGCCGGCCCTGCCGGCCGACGGGCCGCCCCCGCTCGCGGAGGACGGCTCGGAGACCGTGGACGCCGACGAGCTCCCCGACGACCTCCCCGAGGAGGGCGCCTCGGCCGAGGGCTGGGCGCTCGTGCGGGCCGCGCAGGACGGCGACACCGACGCCTTCGGTCAACTCTTCGACCGCTACCACGACACGGTCTTCCGGTTCGTGCTCTACCGCCTGGGCGACCGGCCCGCGGCCGAGGACCTCACCCAGGAGACGTTCGTCCGCGCCTTCCGCCGGATCACCTCGGTGAGCTACCAGGGCCGCGACATCGGTGCGTGGTTCGTCACCATCGCCCGCAACCTGGTGCTCGACCACGTGAAGTCCAGCCGCTACCGGCTCGAGTCCGCGACCGCCGAGGTCGCCGACGTCGCGCCCGGCAGCCTGCGCCCCGGTCCCGAGACCGAGGTGATCGCGGGCGCCACCCACGCCGAGCTGCTGAAATGCGTCGCCAAGCTGGGCGACGACCAGCAGGAGTGCATCGCGCTGCGCTTCCTCCAGGGCCTCTCCGTGGCCGAGACCGCGGACATCATGGGCCGCAACGAGGGGGCCGTGAAGGCGCTGCAGCACCGTGCGGTGCGTCGTCTCGCTCAACTGTTGCCCGAGGGTCTGCGGTGAGTCACGACGATGTAATTCGAACCGCACACCGCAAAGACGTAACCGGTCGCCCGTCCGGTCGTTTTGCCCATCGACGAGCACGGCGCGCACGCAACGTGACGCGCGGACGATGAGGACGGGCGGAATGTCGAGCGGGTACGACGGGGACGACGAGCTGTTCGCTCGCGTCTGGGCGCAGCGGGACGCGGCGGAGCGTCCGGCGCCCCCCGATCCCCGTCGGGAGCGCCCCCAGGAGCGCCCCCAGGAGCTCCTCGACCCCGAGCTCGCCCGCGTCCTCGACGTCGCCTCGGCCCTGCGCACCGCCGGTCGCGCGGCGCAGGGTCCCGACCCGGACGCCTCGGCACGCATGCGCGCCGCCGTGATGGCCGAGATCGGCGGCGGGACCGCCGACGGCGCGACCCGCGAGCGCACCCGCGTGCTGCGCTCCCCGGACCCCGGTCCGGCCGGTGGTCGGGGGGCCGGCCGGGCCGGTGCCACCACGCGGCGGGAGACCCGCGAGAGCCGCGGCGGGACGCGTCCCGCGGACCGGCGCCCCGCCGCCCGCGCGACGTCCCGGCGCTCGGGCGCCCGCCTGCTGTCGTCCTTCGTCACCGGCGCGTGCGCCGTGATGCTGCTCGGCGCCCTGACGGTGCTCCTGAGCCGCGGCGCGCTGCCCGGCGAGATGCTCTACGGCATCAAGCGCGCGTCGGAGAGCGCCGAGATCGGCCTCACCAGCGGCCAGGAGGCCAAGGGCCTCAAGCACCTCGACTTCGCCTCGACCCGCCTCGAGGAGGTCTCGGACCTCATCGAGCGCCAGGCCGCCACGGCCGCGGGCGCGGGACCGGTCGCCGCCGGCATCGGCCCCGACGAGGCCGCCCTCGTGCTGGACAACCTGCGGGCGTTCGACGAGCAGGCCCGCACCGGGTCGCGGCTGATCCTGCCGCTCGCCGCCCAGCCCACCGGCCCGTCGCCCGCCGAGCTGGGCGAGTGGGCCCGGTCCCAGTCGGCCCGTCTCGACACGCTGAGCCCCTCGCTGGACGGCGACGGGCGCACCGCCGCCGCCGGGTCGCAGCAGATGCTGCAGCGCATCGACCAGCGCGCCACCGCGTTCGGCGGGTCCGAGCGCTGCTCGACCGGTGACGCGGCCGACGACCTGGGCCCGCTGCCGACCGGCGACTGCGACGCCGGCTCCGCGTCGGACGACACGCAGACCACCACGACGGCGATCCCCGAGTCCACGACCACGAGCACGACGTCGAGCACCACGACGTCCAGCACGTCCTCCACGACGTCGTCGCGCAACGAGACGTCCAGCCGCGACGACGACTCGGACGACTCCGGCTCCTCGTCGGGCTCCCGCGAGCAGCAGACCTCGACCCCGGATCCCGTCCAGGTCCCCCTGCCCGTGCCGCTGCTGCCGCAGGTCGACGTGCCGCCGCTGCTGCCGGGTCTGCCCGGCCTCAGCCTGGGCTGACCGGCCTCGCCCGGCGCGACCGGTGGGCGGTCGGGCCCGTCTAGGGTGGAGAGCACCGCCGAGGACGCTCCCGTCCCACCCCGGCGGCCCGGTCCCGGGACGGCGACGACACGGGCGGCGACGACACGGGGAGGACCCGGCGGTGGGACGACGGCGCGAGCGCCGGATACAGGCGGAGCGCGACGCGGCGCGACGCGCCGGGGAGGCCTCCGCCGAGGCCGCGGTGCGGGACGCCGCCCTCGGCACGCCCACCGCGTCGGAGCTCCTCGAGGCGGTGCCGGACAGCGCAGGCCCCACCACGGACGCCGCCGGCGGGGTCGACGGTGCCCCCGACGGCGAGCTCTCGGGCGGGGGTCCGGCGGCCGCGGCCGCGTCGGCCGACGCCCCGGACATCCACCAGGTGCCGCCGTCGACACGCGTCCCGCCCGACCTCACGGCCGCCGCGTTCTTCGACGTCGACAACACCATGATGATGGGCGCGTCGATCTTCCACTTCGCCCGCGGCCTGGCCGCCCGGAACTTCTTCTCCGGCTCGGACATGCGCGGGTTCGTCTGGCAGCAGCTGAAGTTCCGGCTCGGCGGCGAGGGCTCGCCCGAGGACGTCCGCGCCCACCGCGAGCAGGCCCTGTCCTTCGTCGCCGGCCAGCCCGTCGCCGAGCTCGTCGAGCTCGGCGAGGAGATCTACGACGAGCTGATGGCCGACCGCATCTGGGAGGGCACCCGCGCCCTCGCCCAGATGCACCTCGACGCCGGCCAGCGGGTCTGGCTCGTCACCGCCACGCCCCTGGAGCTGGCGCGCATCATCGCGCGCCGCCTGGGCCTCACCGGCGCCCTGGGCACGGTCGCCGAGAGCGAGGACGGCGTCTTCACCGGCCGCCTCGTCGGCGAGCTGCTGCACGGCCCGGCCAAGGCGCACGCGGTGCGCGCCCTCGCGGCCCGCGAGGGGCTCGACCTGCGGCGCTGCGCGGCCTACTCCGACTCGGTCAACGACGCCCCCATGCTGTCCGTGGTGGGCACCGCGGTGGCCGTCAACCCGGACTCCGACCTGCGCCAGATGGCCCGGCGGCGGGGCTGGGAGATCCGCGACTTCCGGTCCGGGCGCAAGGTCGCCCGCATCGGCGTGCCCTCGGTGCTCGGCGCGGGCGCGGTGGCCGGCGCGGTGGTGGCCGGCGCCGCCTACCGCCGTCGCGTCAGCTGACCCGGCCCGCCCAGCCCCGGTCCGCCCAGCCCCGGTCCGCTCAGCCCAGGAAGGCGTTCCGCCGGCCCGCGAGCAGGCGGTAGAGGGTCTGCTGGATGTTCTCGCGCACCTGGTCGGTCAGGTTGAACACCAGCATCGGGTCGTCGGCCGCGCTCGGGTCGTAGGAGTCCGTGTGGATCGGCTCGCCGAACTCGATGTACCACTTCGACGGCAGCGGCACGAGGCCCAGCGGTCCCAGCAGCGGCCAGGTCGGCGTGATCGGGAAGTAGGGCACGCCGAGCAGGCGCGCGATCGGGCCGAGGTCGGCGATCTTCGGGTAGATCTCCTCGGCCCCGACGATCGAGCACGGGATGATCGGGACGCCGCAGCGCAGCGCGGCCGAGACGAAGCCGCCGCGCCCGAAGCGCTGCAGCTTGTAGCGGTCGGCGAAGTCCTTGCCGATGCCCTTGAACCCCTCGGGCCACACGCCGACGAGCTCGCCGGCCGACAGCAGGGCCTCGGCGTCGGCGTTGCAGGCGAGCGTGTGCCCGGCCTTGCGCGCCGCGGCACCGACGCCCGGGAGGCCGAAGACGAGGTCGGCCGCGAGCATCCGCAGATAGCGCGGCACGGGCAGGTCGTCGTGCGTCGCGACCGTCGTCATGAGCGCGTCGAGGGGCAACGTGCCCGAGTGGTTGGCCACGAGCAGCGCACCGCCGGAGGTCGGCACGTTCTCGGTGCCGATGGTCTCCACCCGGAACCACTTCTCGTAGAGCGGGCGCAGCAGCGGCATGACCACGTTCTCGGTCAGGTCGCGGTCGAACCCGAAGTCGTCGACCGCGTAGCGGCCCGTCAGCCGGCGCTGCAGGAACTCGCCGACCTCGGCCACCCGCGCCTCGAGCTCCGTCGGTCCCGACGGGGCCGGCAGCGCGGCCAGCTCGCCGCCGGTGGCGGGCTCGACGGCGTCCACGGCCTCCTCGGTGGGCCTACCGTCGCCGTCCAGCCCGCGCGCGGCCGCCGTGCGCTCGGTGAGGGATCCGATCCCCGGTCGGCTCGCCCGCCGCGGCGCGGGACGGGGTCGCGGACGACCTCCGTCCTGGCGCAACGGGATGACCCGGGCCTCGGGCATGACGTCTCCTCGCGGACGCTCGTGATCGGACAGCTGGTGGTCGGACAGCTCGTGGTCGGACAGGGTGTGGTGCGGGGTCACGAGCCCGTGGGCAGGGCGCGCGCGACGGCGACCGCCGCGTCCTGGGCCTGCCCGAGCCTCGACGGATCGATCCACGGGCGCAGCCCGCGCCCGGCCACGAAGTCGTCGAACGCCTGCACCGTCGTCCAGCGTGGCGTGAACCCGAACTCCGTGCGCAGCTTCGTGGTGTCCACCACGCGACCGAAGTTCAGCAGGCGCATCTGCTCGGGCGAGAAGTCGACCAACCGGGCGCGCCGGGTGAACCGCCCGACCAGCGGCACCGCGGGCTGCGGGATCGGCAGCGGGAACCGGCCCGCGCGGCGGATCGCCTGCGAGAGCATGAGCACCCCGGCGCCGCCGACGTTGAACACCCCGGGCAGGTCCTGCGCCGCGGCGCGCTCGAGCACCGCGACCGCGTCCTCCTCGTGCAGCAGCTGCACCCGGGCGTCGTATCCCAGGACGACCGGGACCACCGGCAGCGAGAAGTACCGGACGAACGACGTGTCGATCCGCGGGCCGATGAGATTGACGAACCGCAGCGTCGTCACCGGGATGTCCGGCCGGCGTCGAGAGAAGCTGCGGACGTAGCCCTCGATCTCGACCGCGTCCTTCGCGTAGCCCCCCGGCGGGATCGCCTTCGGCTCGGTGGTCTCGGTGAACGTCGCCGGGTCACGCTTGCTCGCGCCGTAGACCGCGCTGGTCGACTTCACCACCAGGCGCCGCACCGTGTCGGAACGCTGGCAGGCCGCGAGCAGCTGCATCGTCCCGATGACGTTCATCTCCATCATCATCGAGCGCCCCCCGGACTGCCCGGGATTGCCCGAGAGGGACGCGTGGACGACGGTGTCGACCTTCGCGGTGGAGATGACCTTGCCGATCAGCGGGTTCCGGATGTCGACGCGCACGAACTCCGCGCGGCCCATCCGTCGCCGCATCTCCCGCGACGGCGGCGTGGTGTCCACGCCGAGGACGCGCTCGATCGACGGGTCGGCCGCCAGACGCGCCGCCAGGTGGCCGCCGAGGAAGCGGCTCACCCCGGTGACGAGGACGACGGACGGCGCCTCGGGCATCAGCTGGGCATCTCCTGGGGTCGTGCGGCCGACGTCGGGCCCCTCGCGGGCCGGACGGGCCTACTTGCCGAGCTTGCGACGCTGCACGCGGGTCTTGCGGAGCAGCTTACGGTGCTTCTTCTTCGACATCCGCTTACGACGCTTCTTGATGACCGAACCCAATGGAGTACCTCTCGTGAGCAGGACGCGACCGACGGGTCGCGGACACACCACCGTACCGGCCGCCGCCGTGGCGGCCGGTGGGTGGAGGGCCGATGAACCGACGGCGGCGTCAGCCGGCGTCGAAGTACGAGCCCCGCAGGTACTCGTGGACCGCGTCCTCCGGCACACGGAAGCTGCGGCCCACGCGGACCGCGGGCAGCTCTCCGTTGTGCACCAGCCGGTACACGGTCATCTTCGACACCCTCATGGCCGCCGCCACCTCGGCGACGGTCAGGAACTGCACCCTCGCCAGGTTGTCGCCGTCGGTCCGTCGCGGGCCGGGGCCCGCGTTGTTCTGGGGCATGGGTCACACGCCTTCCCGTGGCACCGGCCGTGCCGCCGGGCTTCCCCTCCCGGCGGTTCGACACGCCGTGCCGTGCGCGTGAGAGTAGCGGGACGCGTGTGACGTCTGGTTCGTGACCACCCGACCGTGCGGCAGCCGCGCACCGAGGCGCGTCAAGCGTCCACGCCGACACGCCGGAGAACGATCCCGTCACGACGAACGGATCCCCGGCACCGCCCGGCGCGCTCAGCCGTCCTGGCGCCCGAGGGCCACGGAACGGTCACGAGCAGCGGCGACGGCGCGGGCGAGGGCGGTGCGCAGGCCCTCGGCCTCGAGCGTGCCGAGCGCGGCCGCGGTGGTGCCGCCCGGCGAGGTGACGGCCTCGCGCAGCAGGCCCGGGTGCGGGGCGACGCCCTCGCGGCCGTCGCTGCCCGCGGTCGTCAGCAGGCCCCCGGCGCCCTCGACGGTGGCGGTGACGAGCTCGGTGGCCGTCGCGCGCGGCATGCCGAGGGCCACCCCGGCGTCGATCATCGCCTCGGCGAGCAGGAAGACGTAGGCGGGCCCGGAGCCCGACAGTGCCGTCGCGAGGTCCTGCTGGGACTCGGGCACGCGGACCGTGCGGCCCACGGCGGCGAGCAGGCCCTCGGTCAGCGCGAGCTCCGCCTCCCCCGCGGCCGCGCCCGGCGAGAGCACGCACATGGCGCGGCCGACGAGCATCGGGGTGTTCGGCATGACCCGCACGACGGCGGTCTCCGCCGGCAGCCGCGCCTCCAGGCTCGCCGTCGGGATGCCCGCGGCGAGGGACACCACGGTCGGCCGGGCGTCGCCCCGGTCCGCGAGCACGTCGTGCACCTGGTCCAGCGCGGTCGGGACGTCGCCGGGCTTCACGGCCACCACCAGCACGTCGGCGCGCCGCGCGGCCTCCGCCGCGTCGACCGCGCCGATCCCGTACCGCTCGCCGAGCTCCGCGGCGCGCGCCGCCACCGCCTCGACGACCAGCAGCTCACCGGGGGCGCGGCCCGCGGCCACCAGCCCGCCCAGCAGCGCCTCGCCGATCTTCCCGCCACCCAGGACCGCGACCGTCTCCACGGCCCGATCCTCCCGCGACCTCAGACGCGCGAGCGCGGCAGGTCGGTGCCCAGGTGCAGCCGTGCGAACAGCAGCGACTCGGCCAGCATGTCGAGGCGCTCGTTGCGCGAGCGGGCGCGCCGGGTGCTGATCTCGACGACGACCGTGCCGTCGAACCCCGAGGAGCCGAGCCGGCGGCACACCTCGGCGCACGGCTGGGAGCCGCGCCCGGGCACCAGGTGCTCGTCACGCTCGACGCCCGTGCCGTCCGCGAGGTGCAGGTGCACGAGCCGCTCCCCCATGCGGTCGAGGAGGGCGAGCGCCTCGTCCCCGGCCGTCGCGGTGTGGGAGAGGTCGAGCGTGTAGTTGCGCGCGCCGGGCTTCGTCGGGTCGTGGCCGGGCGTGTAGCTCGACCACCGCAGCGGGCCGCGCCGCAGCGGGAACATGTTCTCCATCGCGATGCGCACGCCGTGGGCGCGCTCGAGCTCGTCGATCTGCCGGGGCAGGCCCAGCGCGTAACGGCGCTGCCAGCGGAAGGGCGGGTGCAGCACCACCGTCGGCGCCCCGAGGCTCGCGGCGAGCACGGCGCTGCGGCGCAGGCGCTCAGCCGGGTCCGGCGTCCAGACCCGCTGGGTGATCGCGAGGCAGGGGGCGTGCACCGCGAGCACGGGCATGCCGGTGCGCTCGGAGGCGCGGGACACCGCGGCGAGCCGCTGGCTGTCGGGGTCGGTCCACACCATGAGCTCGACGCCGTCGTAGCCGAGCTCGGCCGCGACCTCGAAGGCCGAGTCCATGGGCTCCGGGAACACCGAGGCGGTCGACAGCGCGACCGGCGGGCCCCCGCGGGGGGAGGGGTGGGACGCCACGGATCAGCGGCTCAGCAGCACGATCGCAGCCGGGGACACGGTGACCACGAGTCCCACGACGACGGCGAGCACCGTGGTCTGCAGGTCGTCGGAACGTCGCAGGGCCCGCACGCCGAACACCAGCCCGGTGGTCGCGGCGGCGGCGAGCACGAGCGCCACCACCGGCTGCTCCTGCCACAGGTAGGAGAAGACCGTCCACAGCACGGCGCCGAGCAGCGCGCCGAGCACGAGCTGGACGATCATCACTGCCCAGTCCTTGGCCGAGCTGGGGCGCTCCTCGGGCTCGTCGTCGTACTCGTCGTCCAGCTCGTCCCCGTCGTCGAGACGGGTGCGCTGCGGGGCGCGCCCGAGCCCGGCGGGGGCGTCGTCCGGCTCGTCGTCGAACCGGTCCTCGAACCGGTCGTCGTACTCGTCGTCCAGCTCGTCGTCATCGTCGTCGAGGTCGGGACGGGCCATCGGCGAGGCCGCCGTCGCCGGGCCGCCGCGGTCCTCCGCGGGGCCGGCGCCGCGCTGCGGGGACGCGGCCGGGGGCTGGGCGAGGGGCTGGGCACGCGGGGAGGCCGCCGTCGCGGGGCCGCCGTCCCCGACCCGGGCGGCCGGGACCCCGCCGGGTCCCGCCGGCATGCCCCGTGTGGGCTGGGATTCCGTGGGGTGGGCGGCGGTGGGCTGGGCGGCCGTGGGTTGGGCGCTCGGGGGCTGGCTCGTCATCGGCGGGCCCGCGAAGGCCTGGGTGCCGGTGGTCGGCGGGGCGGGACGGCCCGGGGGCGGGCCGGGCGGTGGTCCCTGACGGGGGCTCGGCGGGGGGCCCGGCGGAGGTCCGGACGGGCCGGCCGGCCACGGGTCGCGCCGGGGCTGCTGATACGCGCCGGGGCCGTGCCCGCGGGGGTCGTGGCCGGGAGCGCGGCTCCCGTCGTCGTACCCGCCGAGCTCGTAGCCGCCCGAGTCGTAGCCACCCGAGTCGTAGCGCCCGCCGTCGTACTGGCCGGTCTCGTACTGGCCGGTGTCGTACTGGCCCGTCCGGTACTGGCCGGTGTCGTACTGGCCCGTCCGCTGCGGGCCGCTGTCGTACTGGCCGGCGCCGTACGGGTTGCCGTCGTACCGACCGTTGTCGTACTGGCCGTTGCCGTACTGACCCTCGTCGTACCGGCCGCTGTCGTACCGGCCCGCGCCGTACTGGCCGCCGTCGTCCTGCCCGGTCTGGTGTCCGGGGGACTGGTACCCGCCGGTGTCGTAGCCGCCCGGCTCGTAGCTCCCGGTGTCGTAGCCCCCGGTGTCGTAGCCGCCCGAGTAGCCGCCCTGGTCGTACCCACCGGCGTAGCCGCCGGGCGCCTCCGGGGCGGAGCCGGCGGCCCCGTCGTCCTCGGGCTCGTTCGTGCGGCGACGCCGGGGCTGCTGGGACTCCGCGCTGTACGCGGCCAGGAGCTCGGCCACGCTGCGCTGGGTGCCCGGACGGGGCCCGTCGTCCCTGTTCACCCGACCTACCGTGCCTCGTGGAGGGTCGGTCGTCCAGTCGCGAGGGGCCCGCCGACCGACAGCACCCCACCGCCCGGCTGCACCTGGTCGAGACGCCCCAGGATGATCCCCTCGCGGAGTGCCCAGGGGCACACCTCGACCTCTTCGAGGCCCAGCGCGGTCATGGCCTCGTGGGCCACGATCGCGCCGGCGACGAGCTGGTGCGAGCGGCTGGCGCTCACGCCCTCGAGCTCGGCGAGGTCCGCGGAGCTCATCCGCGAGATGAACGCCACGACCTGGCGCAGGCCCGCCGCGGACAGCCGCCGGCGCACCCGGGGCCCGGCGCTGCGCGGGGCCGCGCCCGTGAGGCGGGCGAGCGAGCGGAAGGTCTTGGAGGTGACGACGGCGCGGTCCGGCGTGCCCTCGCCGAGCAGCGTGTTGGCGGCCGGGGCGAGCACCTCGTGGGCGTACTCGGTGATCGACTTGAGCTCGCGGCGCTGCGGGGGGTCCGTCGTGAACCAGTCGCGGGTCAGCCGGCCCGCGCCCAGCGGCACGGAGATCGCGTGCACCGGGGCCTCGTCGCGCCCCACCGCCATCTCCAGCGAGCCGCCGCCGATGTCGAGCACCAGGAGGTGGCCCGCGGACCAGCCCAGCCAGCGGCGGACGGCGAGGAACGTCAGCGACGCCTCGTCGGGCCCGGAGAGCACGTGCAGGTCGACCTCGGCCTCGATGCGGACCCGCTCCAGCACGGCGTTCGAGTTCGACGCGTCGCGCACCGCGGACGTCGCGAACGCCAGCAGGTCCTCGCAGCCCAGCTCGATCGCCTGGCGGCGGGCGTCGGCGACGGAGGCGACCAGCGCGTCCGCGCCCTCGTCCGCGAGCCGCCCGTCGCGGACGTGCTCGGCCAGCCGCAGCGCGGTCTTGGTGGAGTGGGTCGGCGTCGGGTGCCCGCCTCGTTGGGCATCGACCACCAGGAGATGGACGGTGTTCGAGCCGACGTCGAGCACACCGAGTCGCACGGCGGCGAGTCTAGCGGGGGCCCGAACAGCCGCGATCGTCAGGCGTCGAGCTTGTAGCCCAGTCCTCGCACGGTCACGAGGTGCCGCGGTGCGGCGGGCTCCGGCTCGAGCTTCGCCCGCAGCCGCTTGACGTGGACATCGAGGGTCTTGGTGTCGCCCACGTAGTCGGCGCCCCAGACGCGGTCGATGAGCTGGGCGCGCGTGAGCACCCGGCCGACGTTGCGCATGAGGTACTCGAGCAGGTCGAACTCCTTGAGCGGCAGCGGCACCTCGGTGCTCCCGCCGGGGCCGTCGACGGTGACCACGTGGCGGTCGACGTCCATCCGGATCGGGCCGGCCTCGAGGACCTGGCGCTCGGACCCGCCGGGCACGGCGCCCTCGCCGTCGGCGTCCTGGCCGCGGCGCAGGACGGCCCGGACGCGGGCGATCAGCTCGCGTGCCGAGTAGGGCTTGGTGACGTAGTCGTCGGCGCCGAGCTCCAGGCCCACCACCTTGTCGATCTCGGCGTCGCGCGCGGTCACCATGATCACCGGGACCGAGGAGCGCTGGCGCAGCGCCTTGCACACGTCGGTGCCGCTCATGCCCGGGAGCATGAGGTCGAGCAGGACGATGTCGGCGCCGTGGCGCTCGAAGTCGTCGAGCGCGGCGGCCCCCGTACCGGCCACCGAGGTCTCGAAGCCCTCCTTGCGCAGGAGGTAGGCGAGCGGGTCGGCGAACGACTCCTCGTCCTCGACGATGAGCACGCGGGTCATGGCGAACCTCCGGGCAGGGACGGGGCCGGGTCCGGTCCGGAGCCCGCCGGTGTGAGGGTGAGGTCGGCGTCGAGGCCGTCCGTCACCGTGTCGGCGTCCTCCGCGGCGGCGGCGGGCACCCGGAGCGTGAACGTGGAGCCCACGCCGGTCTGGCTCCAGAGCCGGACCTCGCCGCCGTGGTTGGCGGCGACGTGCTTGACGATCGCGAGGCCCAGCCCGGTGCCGCCGGTCGCGCGGGAGCGGGCGGGGTCGACGCGGAAGAAGCGCTCGAACACGCGCTGCTGGTGCTCGGGCGCGATCCCGATGCCGCGGTCGGTCACCGAGATCTCGATGCGGTCGCCCTGGCGGCGCCTGCGCACCGAGACCGGCGTGCCCTCCGGCGAGTAGGCGACGGCGTTCTCGAGCAGGTTCGCGAGCGCGGTGACGAGCAACGTGCGGTCGCCCGCCACCTCGAGCCCGCTCGGCGCGTCGAGCAGGAAGCGCCCGCGCGGGTCGGCGGCCCCGTCGTCGCCCCCCGCGGCGCTGGCCGCCTCGGCCGGCACCCGGACGCGGCGCAGGGCCTCGGTGAGCACCTCGTCGACGTCGACGCGCACCAGCTCGGGGAGCCGGTCGGCGCCCTGCAGCCGCGAGAGCGAGATGAGCTCGGTGACGAGCGCGCCGAGGCGGTGGGACTCGTTGAGGATGCGGGTGGCGAAGTGCGCGACCTCGTCGGGGTCGTCGGCGTCGAGCACGGCCTCCGCCAGCACCGCGAGCGCCCCGACCGGCGTCTTGAGCTCGTGGCCGACGTTGGCGACGAAGTCGCGGCGCACCGCCTCCAGCCGCACGGCCGCGGAGGTGTCGGTGGCGTCGACGACGACGAAGCCGTCCCCGAGCGACCGGACCTGGGCGACGATCGTCTGCGGCGTCGAGCCCGGGGCGAACGACCGGGGCGAGAGGTCGACCTCGCAGGGCTCCGCACCCGCGGCGACGCGTGCGGCCGCAGCGGCCAGCCGCGGGTCCGGGCGGGCGTCGACGACGGCCCCGAGGGCCTCGGCGCGCTCGTTGGAGAGCACGACGTCGCCGAAGCGGTTGACGACGGCGATGCCCGACTGCGAGCGGCGGACCAGACGGGCGAGGAGCTCGGCCACCGTCGGGCCCCTCGAGCGCTCCCGGCCCGTCTCGGTCTTCCGCCGCACGGCGGCGGCCCCGGCGACGGCTCCGAGCGCCGCGGCGAGGAGGGCCACGACGACGGTCACCAGCACGGGGACGGCCACGTTTCCCGATGGTAGGGCCGTTCGGGGCCTCCGCGTGCGTCCCGCGTGAGCTGTCCGACGTTCGAGCGAGCCAGGGTTGGCCTGCAGTTCAGGCGTTGTTCACGCTCGGGGCCTCAACGGCCCTGGTTCGCCACCGCGGCGATCGCGTCCTTCGCGGCCTCGGGGTCGAGATAGGTACCCCCCGGGTTGGTGGGCGTGAGGTCCCCGTCGTCCGCCTCCGCGAGGTCGTAGCGCAGCGGGATGCCGGTGGGGATGTTCAGCCCGGCGATGGTCTCGTCGTCGACGCCGTCGAGGTGCTTGACCACCGCGCGCAGCGAGTTGCCGTGCGCGGCGACGAGCACGGTGTGCCCGGCGCGCAGGTCCGGGACGACGGCCTCGGTCCAGTAGGGCAGCAGCCGCTCGAGGACATCCTTGAGGCACTCGGTGCGCGGCATCGCGTCGCCGAGGTCGGCGTAGCGCGGGTCGCCGGTCTGCGCGTACGGGTCGTCGGGGTCGATCGGTGGCGGCGGGGTGTCGTACGAGCGGCGCCAGATCTGGAACTGCTCCTCGCCGTACTCCTCCATCGTCTGCTTCTTGTCCTTGCCCTGGAGAGCGCCGTAGTGCCGCTCGTTCAGCCGCCAGTCACGGCGGACCGGGATCCAGCCGCGGTCGGCGACGTCGAGCGCGAGGTTCGCGGTGTTGATGGCGCGGCGCAGCAGCGACGTGTGCAGGACGTCGGGCAGCAGGCCCGCGTCGGCGAGCAGTTCGCCACCCCGGCGCGCCTCCTGCTCGCCCTTCGGCGAGAGCGCGACGTCCACCCAGCCGGTGAACAGGTTCTTCTCGTTCCAGTCGCTCTGGCCGTGGCGCAGCAGCACGAGCGTGCCGACGGTTCCCTCCGAGGTCATGTCCTGGGAGCCTGCCAGCGGTCCTCCGGGGACACCACGCCGCCGGGTGGTCTCGCGCGTGAGATCACCTCCCGACGGGTACCGCTGGCGGCATCGGCGGCAGGATGCGCCGACAACCGCCGACCCGGCGATGGCGGCCCCGCACACCACGCGGAGCGCGCCCGGGCCGGCGACGAACCGCGATGACACCGACCGACTTCAGGAGTGCGACGTGAACGACGACGACATGACCACCGGGCACGGTCCGGCCGACGGCGGAGCGGCCGGCAACGGCGGCGACGGCGGCGCGGACGGCGGCGCGGACGGCGGCGCCGGTCACGGCCCGGCCGACGGCGGAGCGGCCGGCCGCGGTGCCGACGGTGGCGCCGACGGTGGCGCCGACGGTGGGGCCGACGGCAGCGCCCACGGCCCGGCCGACGGCGGAGCGGCCGGCAACGGCGGCGACGGTGGCGCGGACGGCGGTGCCGACGGCGGCGCGGGCCACGGCCCGGCCGACGGCGGAGCGGCCGGCCGCGGTGCCGACGGTGGCGCGGACGGCGGTGCCGACGGTGGCGCCGACAGCGGTGCCCACGGGCCGGCCGACGGTGGCGCCCGCGGTGGCGGCTCCGACGGCGGTGCCGACGGCGGGGCCTGAGAGCGCATGACCACCACGGCCGATCCCTCGTCGGATCGCAGCCGGGACGCGGACGCCGGGCGGTCGCACGACCGCCCGGCGCTGCGGCGTCTCGTCGCGGGTGACCTCGACGACTTCGCCGGCGCCGCGTGGGGCCGCGAGGCGCGGCTCTCCCGCGCCGCCGACCTCGCGAAGCACGCCGACGGCGAGCACTCCGAGGCGTTCGGGGACCTGTTCGACCTGGGCGCCGTCGACGAGCTGCTGTCCCGGCGCGGACTGCGCACCCCGTTCCTCCGGATCGCGAAGCAGGGCACGGTCGTCGACTCGCGTCACTTCACCGGCGAGGGCGGGGTCGGCGCCGAGGTGTCCGACCAGGTGCAGGACGACCGCGTCGCCGCGCTGTTCGCCGACGGCCACACGGTCGTGCTCCAGGGCGTCCACCGCACCTGGGGTCCCGTGGCCGACCTCGTCACCGAGCTCGCCGCCGAACTCGGCCACCCCGCGCAGACCAACGCCTACATCACGCCCGCGTCGTCGCAGGGCTTCTCCGCCCACTACGACGTGCACGACGTCTTCGTCCTGCAGGTCGCAGGCACCAAGCGCTGGCACGTCCACGCCCCCGTGCACGCGGATCCGCTGCGCTCGCAGCCCTGGAACGACCGCGCGAACGCCGTGGCCGCCCGCGCCACCGAGGACCCGCTGATCGACGAGGTCCTCGAGCCGGGCGACGTGCTCTACCTCCCGCGCGGCTACCTGCACTCGGCCACCGCTCAGGGCGAGGTCAGCGCCCACCTGACCGTCGGCGTCCACGTGCTCACCCGTTGGGCGGTCGTGGACGCCCTGGTCAACGCGCTCACCGACGACCCGGCGCTGCGTGGCTCGCTCCCGCTCGGCATCGACGCCGCCGACCCCGAGGCGCTCGCGCCGCACGTCGAGGCCGTGGCCGCCCGCCTCGCCGAGACCCTCGCCGCGCCGGACCCCGCACGCGCCGAGAGCGTCGCCCGGCGTCTGCGCCGGCGCGTGTGGACGGGGAACCGCCCGGAGGCCGTCGCCCCGCTCGCCCAGGCCGCGGCGTCGACCTCGGCCGACGCGTCTACGGTCGTCCGTGTCCGGCGGGGCCTGCACCACCGGCTGCGGACCGGGTCCGACGGCGCCGTCCTGCTCGAGCTCGCCGACCGCACCGTCACGCTTCCGGCGGAGACGCACGCGGCCTGCGAGCGCCTGCTCGACGGGAACCCCGTCGCCGCCGGTGAGCTGCCCGGTGTCGACCCGGACGACGGCGCCGTGATCGTCCGCCGGCTGCTGCGCGAGGGCGTGCTGCGCCCGGCGTGACCATCGTCCGGGTGTCCACCACGGCCCGGTCCGGGTATGACGGGGAGATGAGCTCACGGGACTCCGACGCGTCGACGGGCTTCCGGTGCTCGGAGGCGGCCCGCGACCGCGACGATCCCTTCGTCGCGACCGCCCCGCCCGCGCGGTGCTGGCTGCTCGTGGAGCACCCGGGGCCGTGGGGGCGCGACGCGCTCGGCGACGCCGGCTACCCCGAGGACGTCCTCGACGCGATCGACGCGTTCTGCCGGGCCCGCGGGGCGCGGTTCCAGCTCATCCGCCGCTCCCGCAGCCGCGGGGAGCCGATGGCCGACCGCGGGCGCTTCGCGCTCGTCGACACCACGCCCGGCGCGGAGACGGTGCGCTGGGGCCGGGTCGCCTCGCCGCTCGAGCTGCCCGCCGCGCTGGCCGACGTCGAGGCCGTGACCGTCGAGTCGTCCGAGCCCGTCTACCTCGTCTGCGCCCACGGACGCCACGACGCGTGCTGCGCGATGCGGGGCCGCCCGGTGGCCGCGGAGCTCGCCGCGACGTACCCGGACCGCACCTGGGAGACCACGCACACCGGCGGCGACCGGTTCGCCGCCAACGTCGTCCTGCTCCCCCACGGCCTCATCCTGGGCCGGGTGCCCGCCACCGCGGCGGTGGCCGTCGTCGAGCGTTACGCCGCCGGCGAGGTCGACACCGTCTGGGTGCGCGGCCGCTCCGGTTTCTCCCCGCCCGCCCAGGCCGCCCAGCACCACGCGCGACTGGCGTTCGGTGAGTCCCGCGTGGACGCCCTGCGCGTGCTCGGCGCCGAGACGCGGGAGCAGGGCGTCGTCGAGGTGACGCTCGACGGCGGCCCCGGACGCGGGCCGGTGTCGGTGGTCGTGCGCGAGCGCTGGGTCGCCTCGCCCACGCCGCTCACGTGCTCGGCCGGGCGCGCCTCGTCGATGCGTGTCTTCGATCTCGTGGAGATGACCCCCGGCTCCGGATTGTCCGGGGGCTCCGAGGCCAGGGCGCTGGGGGCCGTGGCCGGGGGATGAACCTCGCCGGAACGGGCGTGGGGACTGGTTCAGGAGGAGGATCCAGGGGAACGTGGCGGCTGAACGTCACGAATCCCGGAACGGAGCAGGACCCATGATCCTCACCATCCTCGGCTGGATCGTCTTCGGACTGATCGTCGGCTTCATCGCCCGCGCCCTGGTCCCCGGCAAGGACAACATCGGCATCCTCATGACGATCGGTCTGGGCATCCTCGGCTCGGTCGTCGGCGGCCTGGTCTTCTCGCTGTTCAGTGGCCGGTTCGAGCTGACGAACCCGGTGGGCTGGATCGGGTCGGTCATCTTCGCGATCATCCTGCTGGTGATCTACAACAGGGTGACCGGGCGCAAGCGCGTCGGCCGCTAGGCCACCTGGCTCGGCCCGGCGTCCGCCGGGCCGGGCCGACCGACACGCCCCACCTCCGATCCCCCGGGAGACGACGATGCCGAGCCGTGACGCGACCACGCACTGGGAGGGCGGCCTCCAGGACGGCACCGGTCAGGTGAACCTGGACTCCTCCAACGCCGGCCAGTTCAACGTCTCGTTCCCCACCCGCGCCGAGGACCCCAACGGGCAGACCAGCCCCGAGGAGCTCATCGCCGCCGCGCACTCGTCGTGCCTGGCGATGAACCTCTCCGGTGTGCTCGGCGGCGAGGGCCTCACGGCGAACTCGATCGACGTGAGCGCCGAGGTCACCCTGTCGCCGGCCAAGGGCGGCGGCTTCGAGATCAGCGGGATCGCGGTCACGCTGCGCGCCGACGTCGACGGCCTCGACGAGGCGAAGTTCCGCGAGCTGGCCGAGACCGCCGAGAAGACCTGCCCGGTGTCCAAGGCCCTCGCCGGCACCACGATCACGCTCGACGCGGCGCTCGGGAGCTGAGACCGGGCTGTCGGGGGCCGCGTCTACCGTGACGCCGTGTCCGACCCCGGTCCATCGCTGACGTCTCCCGGTATCGTGGATGCCGACGGCGAGAACCGGAGGCTCCCATGGCCGACGCACCAGCCCGCCCCGCGCGGCAACGCATCGTCGAGCCCGGCGAGCCGGCGGGTGACCTCGCCACGCGTCTGCACCTCGACGATCCCGCGCTCCAGCGCCGCTACCGCGCCGATCTCGACCGTGTGCGCGACGCCGAGCTCCGCGCCGAGATCGACACCGAGGGCGTCCGCCTCCACTAGCCCGAGGCGCCGATGACCTGGCCGTTCCTCGCCTGGTCGCCGGACGACTCCGCGGGCGCGGTCTACGACGTCACCGTGCCCGGCACCTGGGACGAGCTCGTCGAGTTCTACGCCGGCGGCGCCGGCAGCCGCCCGCTCGAGCGCATCGTCGAGATCGCCCGGGGCCACGGGGTGCGCAGCGTCGTCGTCGAGCAGCGCTACCTCGATCCGGACTGGCGCAGCGAGCACGGCGCGTTCCACGGCCGCCTGTTCCGCCGCCACCCCTCGGTGTGCCACCGCTGGCACCTGTTCACCGACGACGTGCCCGCCGATCTCTCGGCGCTGCGGCCGGAGGCCTACCGCGGCTACGTCGTCCTGCGTCCCCTCCCGTCCACCCCGGTCGGGCGGACGATGATCGCGCCGCCCGCCGGCCTCGAGGGGGCGATCCGCTGCGAGGCCACCGAGCGCGTCTCGCTGTTCGGCACCCCGCTGTGGATCACGGCGATGCCGTTCCTCAGCCAGGACGCGGAGTACCTGCGCTGCGCGCACGCGACGCTCTGGATGGTGCTGCGCCACGCCCACCTCGCCCACGGCCTGGCGCGCCGGCTCACCGCCGAGGTGCACGACGCCGCGCTCGGCGGGGTGATCGTCGGCCGTCAGGTGCCCAGCGAGGGCCTGTCGGTGCAGCAGATGCTCTCGGGCGCCACGCGCCTCGGCCTGTCCCCCGGGCTCATGCACCTGCCCGCCACACCCGAGGAGGACGCCGCGGCCGACACCGTCGCGGAGCCCGCGGACGTCGTCCCCGGGGGCCGCGCCGACCCGCAGGCCGGGCGGCTCTCCCTGCGCGCGGTGCTGTGCCGGTACGTCAACAGCCAGCTCCCGCCGCTGGTCATCTCGTCGAGCCACGCCTGGGTGGTGGTCGCGTACCGGCGCGGCCCCGGCGACGACCGTCGCGTGACGCTGTGGCGCCACGACGACGCGCGCGGGCCGTACCTGGAGGTCGACGACCCCTTCGCCGAGCCCGAGGACGCCCACCGCCCCTGGCAGACCGCCATCCTCCCGCTGCTGCCCGCCATCTACGTGACGGCGGAGCGCGCCGAGGCGGCCGGGCGTCTGTGGTTCGCGGGCTACCTCCGCGGCGCCGAGGACGACGAGCCCGTGGCCCGCGCCGCCGCGGCGGGCGAGCTGACGTTCCGCACCTTCGTCGTGCGCAGCGACGAGTACCTCGAGGGCCTGTGGGCGCGCGGCGTCGACCCGGCGCTGGCCGATCTCTACCGGCTCGCGGCCCTGCCCGAGCACCTCTGGGTGGTCGAGGCCGTCGACCGCGCCGCCCGCCGCGAGGGCCGTCCCGACGTCGTCGGCGAGGCCCTGGTGGACGCGACGGCGTCGACCCACCACGAGCCGCTGCAGGAGGGCCTCGTCGCCCTGCACGGTGGCCGGCTGGCGCACCGGATCGGGCCCGACCACGGCACCCGTCGCGAGCTGCTGCTCACCGACCCGGGCCACTACCGCACGGGGCGTCCCGGGCGGCGCTGATCCTGGCCACGCCGATCCGACTCGTCGGCCTCCGGGAGCGTGCCCGCGATGGCTGGCCCGACGACGCTGATCGAGGCGTCGCCGCCCGACTCCTCCTCGGCCTCGCCCTCGTCGGCCACCGGGCCGAGCGTCAGGCGGATGCGGTGGGTGTCGGTGCGCTCCCGCTCGCCCCCACCGGACACCTCCCCCGAGAGCACGAACCACTTGGCCCCGACCGAGCCCTTCGCGTCCCGCCGGCGGCGCACCTCGACCGCCAACTCGATCTCGACCTCGCGCACCCCGAGCCCGTAGCCCTCGTCGCGACGCCCCCGCGCGGCGACGAGGTCGCGCCGCAACGCCAGCAGCACCTCGTCGAGACCCAGCCCCTCGTCCGTCGCGTCCCCCTGTTCGTCCACGCCCACGACCGTAGCGAGGCACCCCGACACCGGCCCTCGCCCTCGCTTGACAGGATCGCGTGGTACGGAATTAGGATCGACGTCATGGACCTCAGCGCGCGCCCCGTCGTCACCTCCGCCGAGTGGCACAAGGCCCGCGAGGAGATGCTCGTGCGCGAGAAGGAGGCCACCCGCGCTCAGGACGCGCTGGCCGCCGCCCGGCGGCGGATGCCGATGGAGGCGCTCGGGAAGGACTACGTCCTCGACGGCGCCGACGGGCCCGTCCGCCTCGTCGACGTGTTCGAGGGGCGCCGCCAGCTCATCGCCTACAAGTTCATGTGGACCGACCCGGAGAGCCCCTGCGAGGGCTGCTCGATGTTCGTCGACCAGTTCGGCCACACCGCCCACCTCAACGCCCGCGACGTCACGCGCGTGGTGATCAGCTCCGGCCCGCTCGCCGAGACGTTGCCCTACCGCGAGCGGATGGGCTGGACCGTGCCGTTCTACTCGGCGGCCGACAGTGAGCTCTTCGACGACCTCGGCCACGACAGCTCGTTCGCGCTCGACGTCTTCCTGCGCGACGGCGACGACGTCTACCGCACGTACATGATCGACGGCCGGGGCACCGAGAAGCTGGGCAGCGTCTGGTCGTTCCTGGACATCACGCCGTTCGGGCGCCAGGAGTCGTGGGAGGACTCCCCGCCCGGCACGCCGCAGGGCGACCCGTACGTCTGGTGGCGCCGCCACGACGAGTACGACACCGCGCCGACCGCGGCCGGATGCCACTGATTACCTGTCAGCGGGGTGCCCCTCTCGGCGTGCTCCATGAGATGCAGACACCCAGTGTCCGTATCGCTCCGTGGATCACCGGGGATCGCCGGGGATCAGTCGCCGTCGACCACCGGCAGCGGTGCGGTGTCGGCGCGCGGCTCCTCGTCGGTCCCGGGCCGGAAGAACGCGAGGAACGCGACGGCCACCGCCGCGAACACCAGACCGACCGCGAGGTAGACCAGCGCCGAGACCACGGTCGGGTCCCCGGCGACGGCGTGCGTGAGCCCCGCCTCCGCCGACCACGCCAGCACGAACCGCCGCGCGCGCCGCGCCCCGTCCCGCACCGCCACCAGCAGCGCGACCTGGGCCACGACGAGGACCACGACGAGCAGCAGCGACCCGCCGGACAGCAGCATCGCCGCCGCGACGCCCGCGCCGAGCGCGCACGCCCCGACGGTCGCGAGCACGGCGCGGGTCGGCACGGCCCTCACGGTACGGCGACGGACGGCGCAGGCCGGTTCCGCTCCCGCCGTGGATGGGCGACGATCATCTCCCGCCGAGCACCGAGCACCCGGAGGCACCGTGGCCGCCCAGCAGACGCCCGCGTCCGGGACACCGGCCATCTCCCTGCACGACTTCACCGACATCGACCACTCCGCGGAGTCCACCTACGTCGCCGCGCTCGAGGCCTTCGACCGGCTGCCGTTGCTCCGGGAGCTCAAGGCGCTGGCCATCGAGCGCACCGCGATCGGGCCGGGCCGCCGGGTTCTCGACGTCGGCTGTGGGTTCGGGCTCGAGACGCTCCGGCTGGCGCCGCTCGTGCAGCCCGGCGGGGCCGTCTCCGGGATCGACCTCTCCGCCGAGTTCATCGCCGAGGCCGTCCGCCGGGCCGAGGCCCAGGGCCTGCACCTCGACCTCACGACGGGCGATGCCCAGCACCTGCCCTTCCCCGACCACGCCTTCGACGTCACCCGGATCGAACGGGTCCTCATCTACCTCGACGACCCGGACCGCGCGCTCGCCGAGATGATCCGCGTGACCCGCCCCGGCGGCCGGATCGCGATCATCGCGCCGGACTTCGACACGAACACCCTCAACGTGCCGGACGCCGCGCTGGTCCGAGCGGTGCTCGCGCACGAGGCCGACACGTCCGTCGTCAACCCCCGCCTGGTGCGTGACCTGCGCGGGAAGCTCGAGGACCTGGGTCTCGAGGACGTGGAGCTCACCAGCCGCATGGTCGTCTTCTCCCCCGACCTCGGCGCGCGGTACTTCGGCAGCCTCGGCCCGGCCGCCGCACGGGCCGGCGTGATCGACGCCGCCGCCGGGCAGCGCTGGACGTCGACCGTCGCCGAGCTCCACCGCACCGGGCGCCTCTTCGGCGCGATCGGCTACTACCTCGTCACCGCCTCCGTGCCCGGGTGACCGACGCGTCGCCGAGCAGCGGCGCCTCGGCCACGACGTGCCAGGACCCGACGTCGAACGACCCGGCGAGCAGGTGGACGCGATCGACCTCGGCCGTGATCGGGAGGCTCGGCGCGAGCTGCTCCGCGGCGGCACGCAGCGCCGCGAGCGAGGAGTGGCGCCGGTACCCGACGGTCAGGTGCGGCACCGGCTCGTGCTCACCCCCGTACGGCGGGTGGGACGGAAAGGCGCGGGCGGCGCGCTCGGTGAGCGCCGCGAACGGGTCCGGCGGGTTCGGCGCGAGCCACACGTAGTCGTCGCCGAACCACCCGACGGCGTCGAGGCGGAACGAGAACGGCGCGACGTCCCGCACCGCGCGGCGCAGCGTCGCGACCGTGCCGTCGTCGACGGCCCGGGCGGGCACGAACGGGAACAGGACGGTCACGTGCGCGGGCACGCCCTGGGGTGCCGACGGGTCCAGCTCGTCGCGCAGCGCGCCGACGACGGGTTCGGCGGCCGGGACGAGGACCAGCACCGCGGTGTGCGTCGCCCGCGCACCGACCTGGACGCTCATCGTCGGGATCCTGCCCCAGTGCCGACCCCGCGCGGTCCGACCGGCTCAGCGCCGGCCCTCGTCGTCGTGCGGCCCCTCGGCGGCGCGGCGGAACCGTTGCGCCTCCCGTCGTTCGGCGTCGGCTCTGCGGCGCGTGACACGGACGTCCTCACCCGGCGTCGTGGCGCCGGCCTCGCGCGCGTGCGCCTCACGGGTGTCGGCGAGTCGGTCGTAGGTGGCGGCGAGGGCCTCGGCGGCGTCGGCGAGGCACAGGTAGGTCTTGCGGGTCGTCTCGACGGCGTTCCTGGCCCGTTCCACGAGGTCGGGGCACTCCACGGGGGGCCGGGCCACGACGCACAGTGCACGATCGATGACCACGTCTCCGTCGCAGACCTGGCGGGCCACGTCGTGCACCGAGACCCCGGTGGCGGCGGCGTGCGCCCGCAAGCCCTGGTGGGCCTCGGCGAGGTCCACGACGAGCGCCTCGGCCAGGACGGCCCGGGCGCGCAGCACCCGGACGTCGCGCCAATCCCGCGGGTTCAGGTCGCTGTCGGCCATCAGCTCTCATCGGCCCCGGCTCTCGCGCCCTGCGAGAGCGTCAGACGGTGGCGGTTGGGCCTGTGCCTCCGCCGACGAGTGTGGCCCGGCTCACCCGGTCGGTCCAGGCCGGGCGGTCGACGGCGCCTGCTCGCGGGCGCCCTCGCCTGGTGTCATCGGCGTACCTCCCTCGCCTCGGGGCGGGAGCCGGAGGTGTCGGCGTTGTCGAGGAGCCACTGCGCGACGGCGGTGAGCTTCAGGTTGGTGTCCTGGGAGGACTTCACCAGCATCTGGAAGGCGCCCTCGTCGTCGACCTTGAAGCGCTCGCGCAGCAGACCCTTGGCCTGCCCGATGAGGTCGCGGCTGTCGACCGCGCGCTGCAGGTGGACGGCGGTGTTCGCGCCGTAGAGCAGCACGGCGGCCTGGATGCCGAACAGTCCGGCCAGCGTCTGTGCTTCGTCGTCGAAGGCGTCGGGTTCGGCCGAGTAGAGGTTCAGCGCGGCCCGGACGCCGCCCTCGACCGAGAGCTGCGTCGACATCAACGCCCGGTAGCCGGCTTCGGCGGCGTAGGGCGAGAACCGTGGCCAGCGGTCGGCGTCGGCCCCGGCGAGGTCCTGGGCGACGACGGTCCCGGTCTCGGGTGGGTCCTCGATCGCCGTGATGCACGGGCCCTCGTGGAGCTCGCTCTGCTTCTCGTCGAGCTTGCGGATGCTCTCGCTGGTGGGGTGGCGGGTCTCGACGCGGCCGTGCTCGGTGATCGAGATGCTGCCCGCGTCCACCCCCGGGACGGTGCCCACCGCCGAGGCGACGACCTGCGCGAGGGTCTGCTCGAGGTCGCGAACGCCGCGCTCCTCGACCAACCCGTGCGCGGCGGTGCGCAGGGCGACGACGAGGTCCTCGGGATGCCGGGCGTCCATGGGTGTGCTCCCCCCGTGACACGAAACGCGGTGGGCACGAGGCGCAGGCGATCGAACGCGCTGTCGGGCAGAGCCGAAGCGACATGCGCGGCGATCTGCCCTCCCCACCCGGCGGCGGAGATCGGGGATGCACATGAAGCACGGGACTGAGGGAAACGCTGTGGAACAGATGCCCCGTGTCCGGATCACGGCCGTGCGGTCGACCTGCGTCACACCGTAGCGCCATCGCGCACCCGAGGTCCTGTTCGGTCGGCGCGCAGCTCGGAGGTGGCTGGTCGACTAGGAGTAGTCGGTGCCCGTGATGTGGTCGATGAGTTGCTCGGCGACGACGACCGGGTCCTTGGTGGTGTCGTCGAGGTGGGGTACCAGGAGGTCCTCGGCGTCCGGCAGCGCCAGGTCAAGACACCGGCTGAGGAGGCTCACGGCGAGCTGGTACCGGCCGGCGCGGGTCTCGTCGGCGCCGTAGAGCAGTTGGGTGGCCCGGCGGACGAACATCTCGGCCATCGCGGTGGCGGGGAGTCCGAGGGCGTGGGGGCGGGTGGCGTAGAGATCCAGTGCCGTCCGGTGGCCGCCCTGGCTGCGCAGCGTGGTCGAGTGCAGAGACCGGAACGGGGGGCTGATGCCGACCGCGTACTCGCCGGACTCGATCCCGAGGGTGAGGTCCTCGACGATGAGGACCGAGCCGTGGATGGGCTGGGCCGCGGCCTCGTCGAGCAGGGGGCCGGCACCGGTCTGGTTGTGCCACCGGTCGATCACGCCGATCTCGGGGTGGGTGACATGGGTGGACCGCACCTGGCCGTGGCCCGCGTAGGAGATGGCCGCGGCCTCCGCGGCGGGCACCGTGTTCCGGCAGACGGAGACCAGCGCGTCCAGCGCGTCGTAGCCGGACTCGAGCGGGCGGAAGGTGGAGCTCCGGAGATCCCGTAGCGACTCGAGCAGACCGAACGGGTCGGCGTCCTCGGGCTCCATCATCGGCGCCCTCGCTCGTCGCCCGGACGAGGGCGGGGCCTGGCCGGTGTGTGGCGCGCGGGCCGGGAGTGATCCTCAGTGATCATCGGCAGGTCGGTCGCGACGGTTCTGTCCCTGTTCGGCCTCGGCGACGACCCACGCGGCGACGTCCACCAGATCGATCGCCGAGCGCTGCGAGGAGGTCACCAACATCTGGAACGCCTCGTCACCTGTCACACCGTGTCGCTCGATCAGGATGCCGCGGGCCTGAGCGATGACGTCCCGGCTGTCGATGCCCGCCTGCAACGCCCGGGTCTGCTCGGCTCCGTAGAGCAGCAGGGCGGCCTGGGACCCGAACAACCCGGCGGTCACCTGCGCGTGCTCGTCGAACACGCGCGGCCGGGCCCCGTAGAGGTTCAGTGCCGCCTGCATCTCCGGCTCCTGGGACAGCTGGACACCCAGCATCGCGCGATAGCCCTGTTCGACGGCCTGTGGCGCGAACCGCGGCCACCGCTCCCCGTCCCCGTTCGACAGGTCGTCGACGACGACGAGCCCGTCGGCGGCGGGCTCCTCGATCGCGGTGATGCACGGACCTTCGTGCAGCTCGCTCTGCAGCCGGTCGAGCTTGGTCACTCCGCCGTTGCTCGGGGTCCGCGAGTCGACGCTTCCCCGGCTGACCATCGAGATGCCACCGGCGTCGGCGCCGGGGATCGTGTCGACCGCCGCCGTCACGACATTGCTGAGCAGCAGCTCCTGGTCGCGGAAGTTCCGCTGGTCCATCAGGTCCAGCGCCGCGGCTCGCAGGGCAGGCCCGATCTCGTCGGTGCGCTCGGGTTTCACGTCAGACGCCACCTGTCGGTGTTCGAGTGCTCGCAACACGTCGCCGAGCCCTCATGGGCCGGCAAGGCAGAGCCGAGGAAGACATGCGCCGTGCTCTCGAGGCCGATGGCGATACGTCACCGGGGAAGCACATGAAGGTCGGAGCTACCAGGTCTCCGCGAACTACTGCGGTACCTCGCGTCCTCACGGGGCGGCAACTGTGGTCGACCGCCATGGCAGAGGCTACCCGGCACACGGATCCCGACACCCGGCGACCGAGCGCAGGAGACCGGCGACCCCGGACCAGCGGCGGGCGACGAGGCTGGGCCACCCGTCGGCCGACCGACTCCCCGGGCTCGTCACCGGAGGAGTCAGAGGCCGCCGAGCTCGGGCGTCGCATGGTCCGAGGCGATGCTCGTCGTGAGCCATTGGGCGACCGCGGCGAGCTTCATGTTGGTCTCCTGCGACGAGCGCACGAGCATCTGGAACGCGGCGTCGTCGTCGATCTTGAAGCGTTCCATCAGGATGCCCTTGGCCTGCCCGATCAGGTCGCGGCTGTCGACGGCGCGCAGGAGGTTGGCCGCGGTGTCGCTGCCGTAGAGCAGCATGCTGGCCTGGACCCCGAAGAGCCCCGCCATCGTGCGGGACTCGTCGTCGAAGGCGTCGGGGGTGGCCGAGTACAGGTTCAGCGCGGCGCGCATGCGGCCGTCGGCCGAGAGCTGGGACGACATGAGAGCCCGGTAGCCGGCCTCGACCGCGCGCGGAGCGAACCGCGGCCACCGCTCGCCATCCGCACCGGCGAAGTCGCGAGCCACGACCAGCCCGCTGGGCGGCGGCTCTTCGAGGGCGGTGATGCACGGGCCCTCGTGCAGCTCACTCTGGACCTGGTCGAGCTTGCCGATCTCCGCGCTGGTGGGGTGTCGGGTCTCGACGCGTCCGTCCTGGGTCATCGAGATGCTGCCCGCGTCCACCCCTGGCACCGTCTGCACCGCCGAGACGACGATCTGGCGCAGCGTCTCCTCGAGGTCGCGGATGCTGCGCCGCCCGGCCAGTTCCCGGGCGACCTGGCGCAGGGCCACGACGAGCTGTTCGTTCTGCTCCGGCTGCATGGTGCCGTCCCCGTCTCCGTCGAGCGCGGAGGGCACGGGGCGCAGCACGTCAGGTGTGCTGGCCGGGCAGAGCCGAAGCGACATGCGCGGCGATCTCCCCTGCCCGCCGTGGTCGTGGGGGCCGGGGGAGGCACACATGAAGGACGAATCCGAACCGGGGCGCAGGAGGCCCCGTGTCCCGTGGGCGGCCGCGGGTTGACCGGTCGAGCACGCCCACGTTCACGGCGTAGGGAACACGTGCCCGGACCACCCGCCGCAGAAACACGCAGGGACGTCAGGTCGTGGCGGGCCTGGCCCGACGTCTGCCGGTTTCGGTGGTCAGCCAGCGTGCGACGTCGGTGAGCTTCATGTTCGTGTCCTGGGAGGACTTGACCAGCATGCGGAACGCGGCCTCGTCGTCGAGGGAGAAGCGTTCCATCAGGATGCCCTTGGCCTGCCCGATCAGGTCGCGGCTGTCCACGGCCCGTTGCAGGTGGTGCGCGGTGTCGGCGCCGTAGAGCAGCATCGCGGCCTGGATGCCGAACAGCCCCGCCAGAGTCTGGGCGTCCTGGTCGAACGCGTCCGCACCGGCCGAGTACAGGTTCAGCGCGGCCCGAGGACCCCCGTTGGCCGACAGCTGGGTCGACATCAGCGCCCGATAGCCGGCCCCGACCGCCTGCGGGGCGAACCGCGGCCAACGCTCGGCGTCGTCGCCGGCGAGGTCCCGCGCGATCACGATCCCGTCCTCGGGCGGGTCCTCGATCGCCGAGAGGCAGGGGCCTTCGTTCAGCTCGCTCTGGGTGCGGTCGAGCTTGCCGATCGCCTCGCTGCTGGGGTGGCGGGTCTCGACGCGCCCGTGATCGGTGATGGAGATGCTGCCCGCGTCCACCCCGGGGATGGTGGCCACGGCCGAGGTGACGATCTGCCCGAGCGTCTCCTCCAGGTCCTGGAGGCTGCGCCGGCCGGCCATGCTGCGGGCCGCGGCGCGCAACGCGGTGACGAGTTCGTCGTTCTGACGGGGATCCATGAGTGGTCCCACCTCTGAGATCGCGGCGGGGACGAGCGCGGCACCTCGATGGGTGCTGGTGTGCCAGGTAGAGCCAGGACGCCATGGGCTGCGTTCAGGACCACCCGGAGCGTTCGTGCCGAGACGAGCGCTCCGCGTCCGGTCAACGCCCGTCAGTTCGAACGCCGTGGCCCCCACTGTCCACCATCCGCACGCGCCCTGCCGACCGGGGGCAGATGGTCGGTCGTCGGGAGCGACGCTCGCCGACCGCCTGGTGACGAGGCGGCGTGGTGGCCGTCGAGGCTCGTCATCCGGCGCGCCATGGAGGCGGTCGAGGTGACGCCCTGGACCACGGCCAGGAGATTGTGGCTGGCTGCGGTGGTCGGGATGGACTCGAGACCGGTGGCACGCACGAGTGCGGCGAGGGCCTCGAGGTTCTTCGCCAGGTCCACGATCAGCTCGCTCTTGTCGCCGTCGCCGTGACCGAGCGAGCGACGTTCCGTGGCTTGACGGAGTGCGGCGGTCGCTTCGCGCAATGCACAGATGGCGTTCTCGGCGTCGTCGGCCACGGCGGCACTCCATGTCTCGGCGGGTGGGGCAATGCCTGTACCTGGACCCCGCCGATGTGGAGGCCGTCGACGTCAGTATGCCTGCGCTCGGCCCGGAGGCCCTGTCGTCGGTGCGGGTCATCGGTGGTGGGAATGGGAGGATCCTCGGCCGGTCGACGCCGTTTGACCTGGTCAGACGGTCACGACACATGCTCGCAGAATGTGCTCGACGCCGATCCGGATGGCGAGGTGCCGCGATGGCCCGTATGGTCCATCGCGACAGCACGGTTGACCTCCAGCCGGCGAAGAGACGGACAAGCGTGTCCGTACCCGCCCGACGGAGCCCGTGCGCTTGCCGATCGGCAATTCAGCTTCGGGACCGCATGGACCCCATCCTCGCCCGAGGTGACATGTCGATGACGAGAACGATGTCGAGTGGCGCGAACGATGTCCCGCACCTGGCGCAGGGCGACATCGAGCAATGGTGCACACCAGCCGCGACCTCTCTGGTCGGTGACGCCGGAAGCGCCTTGGCGATGGTGGTGTGGCAGCTGCTGGAGTGGGCGGACCGGCGGGCCAACGGCCAGGTCCGACGAGGACGACCGGGGCGCGGTGATCGCTGATGGCGGTCTCGCTGGCTGCCCACGACGGGCGCCTTCTGCGCTATGTCCTCGAGGATCTCCGCTATCCGGCTCGGTGGTGGGAGATCATGGCGGTGGCCGACCTCTACGGCCTCGCGGCCGCGAACCGGGCCGAACTCGCCCGACTCCCCCGACAGCTGTACGGGAGCATCGAGGCCGTGCTCGGCGCTCTGCCGGGAGCGGAGCGCCGCGGAGACCTCACCTCGCTGAGAGCAGGTCGGAGGCCCTAGGCGGAGGATCGCGGCGTCGTTCCGTCGTGGTTGCGTGGACCGCGCCGACCCTTGCCGACGACCTCGGTCAGGGGCCCACCGCGGGTTGGGACGAGGAGCGGAGCGCCGGCCGGCCGAGCACGATGAGCACGGCCCACAGCACACCGAGCACGGGGCCCAACGGCAGCGCGAAGCCCCACCAGAAGACGGCCGCTGCGGGCAGCAGCAGAAGAGCCAGGATGGCTCCGGCTCGGCGACCACGCCACACCATCGAACCCGCGACGATCTGGCCGACGCAGACCACCAGGAACAGGACGACGAGCGGGATCGTGGTGGGAATCCCGTACGCCTCGAACGGGCCCCCGCCGTAGGTGGGAAAGCCCAGCACGACCGGGACCCCGTGACCGGCCGACAGGCTCCGGATCGGGAAGACGCCGAAGACGCCGAAACCGAGGCCGTCGATGACCAGGGCCACGGCGGCCCCTCGAAGAGCCCAGTGGCGTCGCCCGACCGTTCGGGGACCTCGCGCAGGACCGCCACCGACCTGCGACGGCCCGGGGTCCATGCCGACATGGTCGACCCGAGCTTCGTCACCCGTCCATCGCTCTGGACGCACAGGACGATCAGGGGCGGGTGTCGGCGTGGGTGAGACCCCGCCCCGACCAGGAACCTACGTCGACGCCTGCTCGCGAGCGCGGAGATCCTTGCGCAGGATCTCAGACGATCTTGGCCTGCGCCGCTCTCACCTGCAGCAACGCGCTTCCACGGCGTCCGTGATCGCGATTCTGTTCCGTGGTGGTTCCGTGAACCGCGCCGTTCAGCCTCAACGATCGCCTGCCAGCACCGGCCGGCTGCGGACTCAGCCGCGGAGGGGAACCTCGGTGCCCGCGGGGCCACCGTACGAGTCGACTATCTTGTTCAGCTCGCTCTGGTAGTACAGCGACGCCAGCCCGAAGACGAAGCAGAGCAGCAGGCCGATACCTGCGCTGCAGGTCGGGCGCAGGCCGGCGGCCCGCTGGGCGTTGGCGATGCGGTTGCCGGTGTTGTAGAGCGACACCAGCGGAGCCACGATCGTCCAGCTCAGGAAGAGCAGCACCAGCATCGGTCCGGCGACCGGGACCACGCGGCGCCGGTCGAACTCGGCCATCTCGCGGTGAATCTTGTAGTACCAGACGTAGGTGTAGATACCGAGAGTGATCAGCGGCAGGCCGAGCCACACACCGACGGGGTTGCGACGCTTCATCGCCAGTCCGAGGTGCCCGGGCTGGGCGATTCCAGTGCTCGGGCGCTGGACCAGCTCAGCGCTGGCCGGCTTCGCCTGAGGCTGCCGGTAGTCCTGCGGGATGAAGAGTCGGTCCGTCACGTCGGACGAGCCCGGGATGTTCTGAGCCGGGCGACCGGAGCGCTGCGCCTGGACCTGCAAGGCCACCTGCGGCGAGGGCGTCGAGTGACGGCCGTCGGCCAGCGGACGCGGGCCAGACTCAGGCGCGACAGACATTCGTGGTTCCCCCGACGGGTCGGGCCGACTCGGCCGTTGCTCCGGCCTGTCCGGCCGCAGATGAACCACTTGTCGCCGTGTGGAGCCGCGTCGTTACCCGTCAACCGGATGAACCCTCCAGGCCACCAGGACGCCTCCCGTTGGACCGGCCTCGGGGTGTCTCCCTCGGCGGCGCTGCTCCGTCCGACCGCTCGGATGTGCCTGACCGCTTCCGAGCTTCGGGACCCTCAGTCCGAGGACTTGGCAGCCCCAACAAATCGCTACGCCCCTTTAGGGCAAGCGCTGAGCGGAGAGGATCGCCTGGGGCGCCTCGCCGCCCGGGTCGAGAATGGTCTGCGCCTGGACCTCGAAGCCGCCGTCGCCGAGCAAGGTCGCGACCTGGTCGGGCTGACGCCGGTAGACGCGGACGTTCATCGGGTGCCCGCCGTACCCCTCGGTCTTCAACCAAGAGTCCTCGCCGGCGTGGAAGAGCAGCTGCAATCGTCCGCCGGGCCGTACCGCGTCGTGGAAGCGGGAAAAGACCGCGGGCACCGCTTCATCGGGGACGTGGATCAAGGACTGCCACGCGAGCACGCCAGCAAGCGCCCCGTCGGCAAACTGCATGTCCGTCATCGAGCTGACCTCGAACCGCAGCGAGGGGTGGCACTTCCGAGCGATGTCGATCATGCGTGGCGAGAGATCGATGCCGAGGACATCAAGACCAAGAGCATCGAGACGCGCCGCAACATCGCCCGGCCCGCATCCAACGTCGGCGACCAGGCCACCACCGCACGCCTTGACCTGATCTGCGAACAAGGAGAGGGCCGACTTCAGGTAGGCGTGCCCGTCCAACGCACCGCGCACAAGCTCGGCGTAGCTCGCGGCAACCGTGTCGTACGACGATTCGGTGTCCGCCAGCCAGTCCTCGTTGCGCACGGTCCGCACCGTAATGCCGGTACCGACCTTCACCCCGATCGCAACACTGGCCCTCCCGATCCCTGTCAGACGAGCACCTTCGGGGTCTCTCCCTCGGCGGCGCGGGCTCTGCCCTGCCGGGGCGCTCGTGCGGGTGCAAGCGCCCCTGTCCTCGATGACCGGCGCGTGTGCCAGGTGGCGCTTGCGGCGGTGCGGGTGGTCTGGCAGCCCTCGGGCGCGTCGTCGTGGGTGAGGCCCCGTCCCGACCACCACTCCCCCACACCGGCAGTCACAGTCGTGGGCTCTCCTGAGGTCGGTGCCCTGGGTGAAGGGGCGGAGCGCCCTTCCCGCCGGAGGCTCGTCCTGCTCCCGGCTGTCACCGTGGTCCAGGTCGCCGCTGTCGTTGCCGTGGTGGGCGGCCCGGGGGCCGGCCGCGCGGCACGGGACGAAGTCAGGAGTGAGAGCGTGGCCGGCCCGGAAGGGCGGCCACCGCCGGCGCGCCAGCGCCGGCCCTCACCGTGGGTGGTGCCCGGTGAGCGGGCGGGTTCTCGGTAAAGGGGTAACAGCTCTTCGACCCGGACGCCGACGCCGCGAGGACCACGCCCCCAACCGCCGCGGCCCGGGGCGTGCTGGTGGTGCAGGCAAGGGCGCCGAGTCCGTCGAGAAGCAGCGCCAGGAGCGTTCCCAGGCCCGTCGCCGTGACCGCTGGACACGCCGCCGCCAACTCCGGCCGATCTCGTCGTTGAAGCGGGTGCAGCAGTGCGGCCACAAGATCGGCGGAACGGACGCTGGCCCGACGCTGGGGGTGATTACGAACAAGGACGGCACCCGCTCGGCGGCCTATGGCGGGCCAGATGTGGTCGACGTAAGCCACGGCCAGCTCGAGCACGGACCCGACGAGACGGACCTCCAGCGGCTTGCGAGCACCCACCTCCTGCCGCCACCGCGCCGCGACGAGGCGCTGGGCACTGAGGACCGGGCCGCCGTGTCGTGGCTGCGCCGTGCGTCCCGCCCGGCCACCGACCTCGCCGACTCCCTCGCCCTGGGCGCGCTCTTGCACGACCTCGGCACTGCGGCCGACGGCCGGGCCACCACCTCTTCCACGCACGACAAGCGCCGCGCGGTGCTGCACCGGGTGGCCGGCTACGCGATGGACACCGGCGTCCTGGCCGCCAACCCCGTCACGGGCCGGCGCACCGGGACAGCGCAGGTCACCGGGGGCGTCGACCCGCGGGTGGTCGTCAATCCTGCTCAAGCGCGTCAGCTTCTCGCGGCCGTCACCTACGTGTCGGGGCGTCGGCGTAGCGATCGTGAGCGGGGCTGGCAGCTTCGGGCGTTCTTCGCCTGCCTCTACTACGCCGGTCTACGTCCCGGTGAGGCCCAGCAGCTCCGCGACACCGACGCGAAGCTCCCGGCCGCCGGCTGGGGCGAGCTGGTCCTCTCCGGGTCGCTGACCGGCGTCTCGGGCGAGCACTACAACGACGGCCTGCGTGATCCCGACGCCCGACCGCTCAAGCGTCGCCGTCGTGAGGCCGTGCGCCGCGTGCCCGCTCCACCGGCGCTCGTCGCGATCCTGCGTGATCACCTCGACCACTACGGCGCCGCAGCCGACGGCCGACTGTTCCCTGCGCTGAGCGGCGGGCGGGTCCGCGAGTCGGTCTACACGCGCATCTGGAAGGAGGCCCGCGAGATCGGCCTCAGCCCCGCAGGCGGCCTCACCGCTGGCGGCCCGCCCGTACGACCTCCGGCACGCGGCGCTGTCCTCCTGGCTCAACGCCGGGGTGCCGCCCACCGAGGTCGCCGAGCGGGCCGGCCACTCGGTCAAGGTCCTGCTCTCGGTCTACGCCGCGTGCCTCGACGGCGAGCGCGACGCCTACAACGCCCGCATCCAAGATCTACTCGACGGAGAGGCTTGATCGACTATGCAAGATCCGTTCCGTGACTGTTCCGTGGATTTCGCCGCAGAACGACGCAGCACCCACAACACCTCACAACGGACATTCGTCGTTGTCGCAGGTCAGAGGCGTTGTGGCGCTGGTCAGCGACCCTAGGCGTTGGCCGCCTCGCGGGCGCGGAGATCCTTGCGCAGGATCTTCCCGGACGCCGACTTGGGGATCTGGTCGATGAACTCCACCACCCGCACCTTCTTGTGCGGGGCGATGCGCTCGGCCACGAAGCCCATGACGTCGTCGCCGGAGAGCTCGGCGCCCTGCTGGAGGACGACGAACGCCTTGGGGATCTCCTCGCCGTCGGCGTCCTTGACCCCGATGACCGCGGCGTCGGCGATCCCGTCGTTGGTCAGCAACAGCGCCTCGAGCTCGGCCGGCGGCACCTGGTAGCCCTTGTACTTGATCAGTTCCTTGACGCGGTCGACGATGTGGAAGACGCCTTCGTCGGTGACGGTGGCGACGTCGCCGGTGTGCAGGAAGCCGTCGGCGTCCAGGGTCTCTGCGGTGGCCTCGGGGTTGTTGAGGTACTCGCGCATCACGTTGGGACCGCGGACCCACAGCTCGCCGCGCGAGCCCTCCTCGCCCGTCTCGGGGTCGACGAGCTTGCACTCGATGTTGGGCAGCGCGACGCCGATCGAGTTGAGGTCCATGTCGGGACGGTCCTGCGGCATGGCGTGGCTGACGGGGCTGAGCTCGGTCATCCCGTAGCCCTGCAGCACGGTGCAGTTCAGGCGCTTCCCGACGGCGTGCCCGAGCTCGGCGTCGAGCGCGGCGGCGCCGGAGAACACGATGTCGACGCAGTCGATGTCGTACTGGTCGACCATCGGGTGCTTGGCCAGCGCGACGGCGATCGGCGGGGCGATGTAGACGCGGTCGACGCGGAACTCGGAGATGATCCGCAGGAACTCCGCGAGATCGAACTTGGGCATCGTCACGACGGTGGCCCGCACGTAGATGCCGTGGTTCATCATCACGGTCATGCCGTAGATGTGGAAGAACGGCAGCACCGCGAGGATCTTCGAGTCGGCACCGGTGCTCGCGTTGAGCACCTGGAACTGGACGAGGTTGGCCACGAGGTTGCGGTGGGTGAGCACCACGCCCTTCGCCCGCCCGGTGGTCCCCGAGGAGTAGGGCAGTGCGGCGACGTCGTCGCCGGTCACCGTCACCTGCGGGCGCTCGGCCGTGGTCGAGAGCAGGTCGGCGAGCCCGTTCTCGGGTCGCGGGGTGCCGGCGTCGTCCCGGGTGCCGTCGATGAGGACGGTCTCGGTGACGACGACGCCGTCCTGCTCCGTCGCGGCGCGGGCCCGGTCGAGGAACGCGGTGATGGTGACCAGCATCTTCGCGCCGGAGTCGCGCAGCTGGAAGGCGAGCTCGTCAGGGGTGTAGAGCGAGTTGACCGTGGTCACCGCGACGCCCGCCGCGAGCGCGCCGTGGAACACGACCGGGTAGTAGGCGTTGTTCGGCGCGAACAGGGCGATCACGTCGCCGCGGCCGAGGCCCCGCTCGCCGAGGGCGGCCGCGAAGCGGTCGATCGCTCCGGCGAGCTCGCCGAACGTCGTCTGCGCACCGGACGATCCGTCGATGATCGCCACGCGGGCGGCGTCGGCGTCACTCAGGTCGCCGAAAAGGAACTCGGGCAGACCCACGTCCGGGATGTCGACGTCGGCGTACGGGCTGCGGACGACCATGCGGGAACTCCTCGTCGAGCGCGGGACGGCAATGCGGAGGTAAACCTACCTGTCGGTACGGCCGATCGTCTGCCCTCTCGCATGATCTCTCTGTGATCAGGTGCGCGGATGACGGCCCCGATGGTCACCCGTTCGGCCGTACGGCGGCGTCTTGCCCCCCGTCTTGCGTGGTGGGACAGTGAGCGCGAGAAGCCGATTCGCCCCACGGTTCGGCCGAGGCGTGGCTCACGTGTGCCCGTTCGCCTGTGCGAGCGCTCCAGGACGCCCGCCGCCGGCGTCGGATGCCCCCCGTCCCACGCCGGCGGCGTGGCCCGGTGGCTCAGTCGCGGCCCTCCACCAGGTGCGCGAAGGCCGAGAGGTTCGCCAGCGACTCCCCCCGCGACTCCCGCCACGCCCACTCGCGGCGGATCGACGTGGCGAAGCCGAGCTCGAGCAGGGTGTTGAAGTCGCCGTCGGCGGCCTCCAGCACCTGCCCGAGGATGCGGTCGATCTCCTCGTCGATCACCGCGTGCCGCGCCACGCGCCCGACGAGGTGGATGTCGCCGGCCCGGTCGATCGTGTAGTGCACGCCGTAGAGCCGGGCGTTGCGCTGCAGGAGGAAGCGGTAGACCTCCTCGAGGTTCTCGTCCGCGTGCCGGCACACGAACGCCTCGACCAGCAGCGCGTGGGGCGTGAGCACCAGCCAGCAGTGCGTGGCGAGCTTCTTCGTGCCCGGCAGCGTCACGAAGAAGCGTCCCGGACCCGGGCGGGTGTAGGTCAGCTCGCGCTCGTCGAGGGCGTCGACGAGCACCTTCTCCAGCTCGTCCGGGGCAGGGGAGCTCACACCGCCATCCCTCGTGTCCGGTCGCGGTCCTTCGCCCGCGAGGCCTCGGCGTACGTCGCGAGCAGCGCGTCGGCCGTGCGGTCCCAGGAGAACATCGCCGCGTGCTCGACGGCGCCGGCGGAGAACCGCTGGCGCCCGGCCCGGTCGAGGCCGACGCGCTCGAGGGCGTCGGCCCAGTGCTCGGGGTCGTGGCCGTCGACCAGCAGTCCCGAGCGCTCGTGGGCGACCGCGGTGGGCAGCCCGCCCACGGCGGCGGCCACCACCGGGGTGCCGCAGGCCTGCGCCTCGAGGGCGACGAGACCGAAGGACTCCGAGTAGCTGGGCACCGCGACGACGTCGGCGGCGCGGTAGACCTGCGCGAGCTCGTCGCCGCGGCGGGGCGGGAGGAAGCGCACGACGTCGGCGATCCCCAGCTCCCGGGCGAGCGCCACCAGCGACTCCGGCTCGGCGAGCCCCGTGCCCGAGGGACCGCCGACGACGAGGACGACGAGCCGCGCACGCAGCTCCGGGCGGCGCGCGAGCATCGTCGCGGCGGCGCGCAGCAGGACGTCGGGCGCCTTGAGCGGCTGGATCCGCCCCACGAACGCCATCGCCGTGTCGTCGGGCCGGATCCCCAGGGCGGCGCGGGCGGCGTCGCGGTCGGACGCGGGGGTGAAGGTGCGCAGGTCGACGCCCGGCGCGATGGTGCGGACGCGGTCGGGGTCGGCTCCGTAGGCGGCGACGAGGTCGTCCGCCTCGGCCTGCGTCGACGTGACGAGGCGGTCGGCCTCGGCCACCACCTGCTCCTCGCCGACCACCCGCGACAGCGGCTCGGGCCGGTCGCCGTCGGCGAGCGACGCGTTCTTGACCTTGGCCAGGGTGTGCGCCGTGTGCACCAGCGGCACGCCCCACCGGTCCCGCAGGAGCCACCCGACCTGGCCGGAGAGCCAGTAGTGGCTGTGCACCACGTCGTACCAGCCCGGCTCGTGGCGGGCCTCGTCCCGCAGCACCCCGGCGGTGAACGCGCACAGCTGGCTGGGCAGGTCCTCCTTGCCGAGGCCGCCGTACGGCCCGGCGATGACGTGCCGGACCAGTACTCCGGGCGCCAGCTCGGCCACCGGCGGCAGGTCGGACGACGTCGCCCGCGTGAAGATCTCGACCTCCACGCCGCGCTGGGCCATCCGCCGGGCCGTCTCCACGACGTAGACGTTCATGCCGCCCGCGTCCCCGGTGCCGGGCTGGGCGAGCGGTGAGGTGTGCAGTGAGATGACCGCGACCCGGCGGGGTCGTCCCGGATGCGGACGAACCACCCGACCGGGGGGACGGGAACGGGTCGCCGGAGATGCCGTCGCCGTCGTCGCCGCCGGGGTCACCCCGCCAGCTTAGGTGTGCCGGGCCCTCGCGGGCTCGCCGAGGACCACGTGACGAACAGACCTAGGGTGCGGGGCATGAGCACGCCCACACCGGGAACCGACCGTCCCCTCGCCGTCGTCACCGGCGCCAGCTCGGGGATCGGGGCCGCCACCGCGCGCGCCCTCGCCGCCGACGGCTGGCACCCCGTCCTCGGCGCGCGCCGCGTGGAGCGCCTCACGGAGGTCGCCGACGAGGTCGGCGGCACCGCCCTGCCCCTCGACGTCACCGACGCGGACTCGGTGGCCGCCTTCGTCGACGGCGTACGCGACCTCGTCACCCCGCAGAGCCCGCTGCGCGGCCTGGTGAACAACGCCGGCGGCGCCAAGGGCACCGAGAAGGTGATCGAGGCCGACGAGGAGAAGTGGCGCTGGATGTGGGAGTCCAACGTCCTCGGCACCCTGCGCGTCACGAAGGGCCTGCTGCCGCTGCTGATCGACTCGGGCGACGGCCACGTCGTCACCATCACCTCGATCGCCGGCCTCGAGGTCTACGACGGCGGCTCGGGCTACACCGCCGCCAAGCACGCCGAGGGCGCCATGCACCGCACCCTGCGCGGCGAGCTGCTCGGGGAGCCCGTGCGCGTCACCGAGATCGCGCCCGGCGCGGTGGAGACCGAGTTCGCGCTCGTGCGGTTCGCGGGCGACGAGGACCGTGCGGCCAAGGTCTACGAGGGCATCACGCCGCTGGTCGCCGAGGACGTCGCCGAGGTCGTGGCGTTCGCCATGAGCCGGCCGTCGCACGTCAACCTCGACACCATCGTCCTCAAGCCCCGCGACCAGGCCACGGGGATGCGCTTCCACCGCACCACCTAGAGCGCGGACATCCCCTGCCACTCCGCCCACGGGATGGCCCAGTCGTAGATGTCGCCGTCCCTGGGCGAGTAGTTCACCCCGGAGTTGGTGACCTCCACCGGGTCGCCGTACTGGGCGGTGTCGTAGTACGCCCGGGCATCGGCCTCGGAGAGGTTGATGCAGCCGTGGGTGACGTTGCTGGAGCCCTGGGCGCCGGTGGACGCCGGGTTGGCGTGGATGAACTCGCCGTTGTTGCTGATGCGTACGGCCCAGCGCTCGACGAGGTCGTAGCCGTACTGCTCGCTGACCATCCGCTTGTTGGTGAACTTCTCGGTGACGACGTGGATGCCCGAGCGCGTGGTGCGGTTCGGGTCGGAGTCGGTCCCGTAGCTCGCGGGGACGTCCATCACCTGCTGGCCGTCGCGGATGACGACCATGCGGAAGCTGTTGACGTCGGCCTGCACGACCTGCGAACGGCCGATCCGGAACGACGTCGTGAGGTCCTCACGGCCCCACGCGCCGCCGCCGAACGGCGTGCCGAGGAGGTTCGCGCGGACGTCGACCTGCGTGCCGGGCCACCAGTACTCCTTCGGACGCCAGTGCACCCGCGACCCGCCGTCCTGGTCGGGCAGCCAGGCCCAGGAGCCCTCGGTGGGCACCGACGTGCGCACCTGCAGCGCCCGCTCCACCGCCGCCTTGTCCTCCACCGGGGCCGCGAACTGGATCGTGATCGGCGCCGCCACCCCCACCTCGCGGTCGTCCCCGATGTTCAGCGTGGCCCGGACGGTCTGCCCGGGCGCGACCGTGGTGAACGAGCCGGTGACCGGCGAGGAGCTCCCGCCGGGCCCGGTGGCCGTGCCGCCCCAGGTGTAGGTGGCGCCGTAGGCCAGCGGGCCGGACGGCGTCCAGCGCTTCCGGTCGGGCGACAGCGTGCCGGCCACGGCACCGCCCGGCGAGGCGGTGAGCGTGACGTCGGTGAACGTCCCCTCGGTGCTGGCCGCGACGGTGGCCCGCGGCGCGACGTCGGCGGCGTTCGCGGCCGGCTCGACCGCCACGCCGACCGGCGGCGGCGCCTCGGTGGACGCGCCGGGTGCGCCGGACGTCGGCGCCCCCGAGCCGCAGGCCGTCAGCACCACCAGCAGCAGCCCGCTGAGCACCGTGACGAGCGCCCGACCCATGCGTCCCCCGAACCTCTCCCGGTGCGTCGCCACCATCGTGGCACCGCACCCCGACGGCCCGCCGGGTCGAGGATCAGCTCAGCGCCGACATCCCGCGCCAGGTGTCCCAGTCGAGGGCCCAGTCGTAGACGTCCCCGTCGGCGGCGGAGAGCTGGACCGGGGAGTTCGTGACCTCGACGGGGTCGCCGTAGATGGCGGTGTCGTAGTACGCCCGCGCGTCGGCGGTCGAGAGGTTGACGCAGCCGTGGGTGACGTTGCTCGACCCCTGGGCGCCGGCCGAGGCCGGGTTGGCGTGGATGAACTCGCCGTTGTTGCTCATCCGCACGGCCCAGTGCTCGATGAGGTCGTAGCCGTACTGCGCGCTGGTCATCCGCTTGTTGTCGAACTTCTCGGTGACGACGTGGGTCCCGCTGCGCGTGATGCGGTTGGGGTCGCTGCCCAGCCCGTAGCTCGCGGGGACGTCCATGACCTGCTGGCCGTCCCGGATCACGACCATCCGGTGGCTGGCGACGTCGGCCCGCACGATCTGCGAGCGCCCGACGGTGAGGTGGTTGGTGAGGTCCTCACGCCCGTAGGCCCCGCCGCCCAGGTCCACGCCGTACAGGTCCGCCGCGACGTCGACGACCGTGCCGGGCTGCCAGTACTCCTTCGGCCGCCAGTGCACCCGCGATCCCAGCGCGTCGTCGGGCAGCCAGGCCCAGGAGCCCTCGGTGGGCACCGACGTGCGCACCTGCAGGGCCCGCTCCGCGGCGGCCTTGTCGGCGACCGGGCCGTCGAACTGGATGGCGATGGGCGCGGCCACGCCGACGGTGGCGTCGTCGGGCTGCGCGAACTGTGCGCGCACGACCCGCTCCGGGCTCACCGTGGTGAAGCCACCCGCGACCGGCGTGGTGGCCCCGTCGGCGCCCACCGCGACACCGGACCAGGTGTAGGGCTTGCCGTAGCCGAGCGCCTCCGTGGCGGCCCAGCGGTGTCCGTCCGGGGTCACGGCCCCGGCGATCGGGCGGCCGTCGGCGCCGGTCAGCGCGACGTCGCGCAGGGCGGCGTCCGGCGCCGTCACGCTGATCTCGCCGCCCGGGTCGACGTCGGCGCGCCCCGGTACGGCCGTCGTGGTCACGGTCGGGGGCTGCGTCGCGTCACTCCCCGCCGGCCGGGGCGTCGCACCCGCAGCCGCACACCCCGCGACGACTCCCGCGACGGCGACGAGCGCCACCACCACGGCCAGCACACCCTGCACGCGTTCCCGCACCCCGAGGGCCACCTCTCCTGATCGATCCCGAACGCATGACGCGAACGGCCCCGGGGCGGTTGTCAGGCCACGGGCACACTCACACCCGTGGCCCAGTGATCGTGAGGGGCGTCTCGCCGCAACTCGGTCAGAGGGCGCAGGCGACGAGCACGGGCTCGGGTTCGAGGAGGAGACCGAAGGCGGCGTCGACCCGGTCGCGCACATCACGGGCGAGCGCCAGGAGGTCGTCGGTGGTCCCGCCGCCGCGGTGGGTCAGGGCGAGCGTGTGCTTGGTGGAGACCCGCGCCGGGGCGTGCTCGCCCGGGTGCCCGCGCGGGACGCCCGCGCGCTCGATGAGCGCGGCCGCGGAGAGCTTGACCAGCCCTCCCGGCTGCGGCCACGCCGTGACAGGGACCTGGCCCGCCGCCTCCGTGCGGGCGGCGACGCGGGCCGCGGTGGCCTCGTCGACCACCGGGTTGGTGAAGAACGAGCCCGCGCTGCGGCTGTCGGGGTCCGCGGGGTCGATGACCATGCCCTTCCCGCGGCGCAGGGCGAGCACGGCGGCGCGCGCGTCGGCGACGGGCACCCGGGTGCCGGGCTCGACGCCGAGGGCGCGGGCGAGCTCGGCGTAGCGGACCGGGGCCGACAGGCCGTCGGTGGTGAGCCGGAAGCGCACGCCGAGGACGATCTCGCCGTCGACGTTGCGGGTGCCCTTGAGGCGGCTGGTGCGGTAGCCGAGACCGAGGTCGGCGGCCGGGACCGTGCCCCGGCGGCCGGTGCGGCGCGCGTAGAGGTCGACGTCGACGAGGAGATCCCCGACCTCGACGCCGTAGGCGCCCACGTTCTGCACCGGCGTCGCCCCGGTGCGCCCGGGGATGCCCGAGAGGCACTCGAGCCCGCCGAACCCGTCGGCGACGGTGTCGGCGACGAGCGCGTCCCAGTCGTGGCCGGCCTCGACGTGCAGGACGACGGAGTCGGCGTCGCGGCGCACGACCTCGTGGCCCTCGGTGTCGATGAGCAGCGCGGTGCCGGCGAACCCGGCGTCGCCGATGACGAGGTTGGAGCCCCCGCCGACGAGCAGCAGCGGCTCGCCCGCCCCGTCGGCGGCGCGGGCCCGCTCGACGACCTCGTCGGCCGTCGTCGCCCGCACCAGCCGGCGGGCGGGGCCGCCGAGACCGAGCGTCGTGTGCGGCGCGAGGAGCGTCGCGGCGTCGGTGTCGACGGGGCCGTCGCCCGCCGCGGGCGTCGTCTGAGCGGTCGGACCGGGTGCCACGGCCTCCGACGGTAACCTCCCGCCCGTGTCGACCCGCATCGCCCACCGCGCCACCTGGGACGTCCCCGCCGAGGAGGTGTACGCGGAGCTCGTCGACGGCGACCACCTCCGGGCACGCCTCGAGGAGCTCGGCGGCAAGGATCCCGCCCTCGTCGAACACTCCGTCGACGCCTCGGGCGCCCGGCTGGAGCTGCGCCACTCGGTGCCCGTGGAGTTCCTGCCGACGGCGGTCCGCCGCTTCACCGGCGACGACCTGGTCCTCGACCGCGTCGAGACCTGGCGCGTGCGCCAGGACGGCGGCTACGACGGCACGTTCGAGGTCACGGTCCGTGGCCTACCCGGGACGATGACCGGGACGCAGGAGCTCACCGACTCCGGCGGTGGCGCGGTCACCGAGATCCAGGGCGAGGCCACGGTGTCGGTGCCGATGGTCGGCGGGCGCATCGAGAAGGTCGTCGTCGAGCAGGTCGGCGCGCTGCTCGACGCCGAGGACGCCTTCACCCGCCGGCGGCTGGAGAAGCGCTGACCATGGCGACCCATCGCCTCGTCGTCACCCTGAGCTGCCCGGACCGCACCGGCATCGTCGCCACGATCACGGGACGGCTCGCGGCGCTCGGTGCGTCGATCACCGAGGCCGCGTACCACGCCGACACCGAGGCGGGCTGGTTCGTCACGCGCCAGGTCGTCGACGCCGCCTCGGTGCCCGGCGGGGCGGACGTGCTGCGCGTGGTGATGGGCCAGGTGGCCGCGGGCCTCGAGGTGCCCGGCGGCGACCCGGTGCGCTGGCAGGTGCGCGACGCCGCCGAGCCGCCGCGGGTGGTGCTGCTGGTCAGCAAGGAGTCGCACTGCCTGCACGACCTGCTCGGCCGGGTCTGGGGCGGCGAGCTCGAGATGGACGTGCGCGCGGTGGTGGGCAACCACGAGGTGCTGCGCCCGCTCGCCGAGGCCCACGGCGTGCCGTTCCACCACGTGCGGTTCCCCTCGCGCGCCGAGGACGACGAGGCCCGGTCCGGACGCGACGCCGCGTTCGCGCAGGTCGCCGCCCTCGTCGACGAGCACGACCCGGCGGCGATCGTGCTGGCGCGGTTCATGCAGGTGCTGCCGCCCGAGCTCTGCGAGCGGTGGGCCGGGCGGGCCATCAACATCCACCACAGCTTCCTGCCCTCGTTCGCCGGTGCCCGCCCGTACCACCAGGCCCACGCCCGCGGGGTGAAGCTCGTCGGCGCGACGTGCCACTACGTCACCGCGGACCTCGACGCCGGCCCGATCATCGAGCAGGACGTCAGCCGCGTGGACCACGCCGACACCGCCGAGGACATGGTCCGCCGCGGCCGCGACGTCGAGAAGCTGGTGCTGGCCCGCGGGCTGCGGGCCCACCTCGAGGACCGCGTGCAGGTGCACGCGGGCCGCACGGTCGTCTTCCGCTAGGTGCCTGCGGCATGTGAGCACTTTGCGGTGCTCTAGCACCGCAAAGTGCTCACGTGCGCGTGCGCACCCGCTCGGCGGGGATCGCGCCCAGCCGGCCGGCGTGGAAGTCGACCATCGCCTCCCGGACCTCCTGCTGGGTGTTCATGACGAACGGCCCGCCCCACGCCACCGGCTCGCGGATCGGGCGCCCACCGAGCAGCAAGACCTCCAGCTTCGGGTGCCGACCCTCCTGCCCGGGGTCCGCGGCGACCCGCAGCGACTCGCCCGGGCCGAAGACGACGAGCTGGCCGGTGCGCACCGGCCGCCGCTCGGCGCCGACGGTGCCGTCGCCGGACAGGACGTAGAGCAGCGCGTTCTGCTCGGGGTCCCAGGGCAGGTGCAGAGCGGCGCCGGGCTCGAGCGAGGCGTGCGCCATCGTCATCGGCGTGTAGGTCGAGCCGGGCCCCTCGTGCCCGCCGATCTCGCCGGCGATGACCCGCACGAGCGTCCCGGCGTCGGCGGAGGTCAGCAGCGCGGCCTGGCCCGAGCGGAGGTCCTGGTAGCGGGGCTGCACCCACTTCTGCGCCTGCGGGAGGTTCACCCACAGCTGCAGGCCGTGGAAGAGGCCGCCCGACGCGACGAGCGCCTCCGGCGGGCGCTCGATGTGCAGCACCCCGCCGCCCGCGGTCATCCACTGCGTGTCGCCGTTGGTGATCGAGCCACCGCCGCCGTGGTTGTCGGCGTGCTCGAACGTGCCGTCGATGATGTAGGTGACGGTCTCGAAGCCCCGGTGCGGGTGCCAGGCCGTGCCCTTGGGCTCGCCGGGCGCGTACTCGACCTCGCCCATCTGGTCCATGTGGATGAAGGGGTCGAGCAGCGCGAGGTCGACGCCGGCGAACGCGCGGCGCACCGGGAAGCCCTCGCCCTCGTAGCCCTGCGGCGCGGTGGTCACCGTGCGGACGCCCCGCTCGGTGACGCCGACGCGGGGTCCCGCGGGCTCGGGGATGCGGGGCAGGACCGTCAGGTCGGCGACCGTGAGAGCGGGCATCGTCCCCTCCTCAGTAGTTGAACGTTCAATGTGGAGCGGAGAACGTTCCCCGGGGGCGACCGATTCCCACCGGGACCCGCGTCAGCGGCCGAGGCCCTCGAGGGCCTCGGCCCCGGGCAGTGCACCCAGCGAGGCGCCGGGCACGAGGAGCTTGCTCTCGCGCCGGCCGCTGCCCACCACCACCGCGGGCGTGGCGAGCACCGCAGGGTCGACGAGGACGGGCCACGACGCCGGCAGCCCGAACGGGGTGATGCCGCCGTGGGCCATGCCGGTGAGCTCGACGGCCTCGTCCATCGGCGCGAACGACGCCTTGCGGACGTCGAGGCGCTTGCGGACGACGGTGTTGACGTCGGCGCGCATGGTGGCCAGCACGACGCAGGCGGCGAAGCGACGCTCGCGGGAGCGGGAGCCGGCGACGACGACGCAGTTGGCCGACGCCTCCAGCGGCGAGCCGTAGGCCTCGCAGAACGCGGCGGTGTCGGCGAGCGTGGGGTCGATCGCCGCGACCAGGCAGTCGGCGACGACGTCGGCCGGCAACGTGCGCAGGGCGTCGACGACGGGCCCGGCCAGCAGGTCGGTCCGCTCGAGGGCGGGCACCGGCTCCAGCGACCCGGCGATGGCCAGGGCGGCCGGCGACGTCACCAGCGCGGGCCCTGCTGGATCTCGATCACCCGCGGGCGCACGTCGACGATGTAGATGAGCACGGCGATGATGCCGACGAGCCAGAGGAAGCTGTAGGGGCCGCTGGTGGAGATCGCGAGGATCGCCAGGCCGACGCCGGTGATCGCGCACCAGACGGGCTTGGTCAGCTTGTCCGCGGCCGTGAACGCGTCGGAGCGCTGCATCAGGGCGTGCACGAAGGCGTACAGGCCCACCGGGATCCCCAGGAGCCACAGCACCAGCAGCACGTAGCCATCGAGGTTGTAGAGCACCGACACGCCACCACGATACGTGCCCCGTGCAGCGGGGCGACAGGCGCGCGGTCCTCCCCCGGACACACGACGACCCCGGGACGGCGGAGCGTCCCGGGGTCGTGTCGAGCAGAGCGTCACCGCACGGTGGCGGGAATCAGCCCTTGGGGGCCCGCTTGGCGCCGCCCGCGGTGGCCGCGGACTTCGGCGCGTTCTTCGGGCCCTGCTTCTTCGGCGCGGTGCGCGCGGCGGCCTTGCGCGTGGTGCTGCGCGTCTCGGACGCCACCTCGTCACCGGCCTCCTTGATCTCCTCGGAGAGCTCGGAGCCGGCCTCGGCGACGACCTCGGCGGCCTGGGCGCTGAAGCGCTGCGTGGTGCGGGCGGCGCGCTCGCCGACCGAACGGGTCTGCTTGGTGACCCCGGCGAGAGCGCTCTCACCGCGGACGCGGACACCCTCGACGGCGTCCTCGAGGCGGTCCTCGATCTCGCTCGAGACCTGGTCGACCGTGTTCAGCGCCTGCTTGACCTGCGGCTGCGACGTGATGTCGCGGTACGCGGACTCGCCGCGCTTGATGAGGTCGGTGTAGACGCTGCGGACGGCGGCCAGGTAGCTGTCGACCAGGCGGCGGAAGTCCTCCGCGGTCAGCTTGGTGCGCAGCTCCTGGACCTCGGCCGGGAGGTCCTCGACGCGGGCCTGCACCTCGGTGGCGCCGGACTGCACGCGCTCGGCGGCCTCACGGGCGGCGGCGACGGCCACGTCGCCGAGGCCCAGCACGGCCAGGGCGGGCTGGCGCAGCGGGTCGATGGCGTCCGAGACGGCCTTGCTGGCCTGGTCGCGGACCTCGCGGACGTCGAACTTGGTGGGGAAGGTGACAGCCATGGTCGTCCTCTCTCCTGAGTACGTGTGGGACGTGCGTGCCTGAGCGGTAGGTCAGGACGTGCGCGGGGCCGGTGCCTCGACTGCCTGGGCGGCAGCGTCGATGGCGGCCACGGCGAGCGCGGCGTCCTCGGTCCCGGTCGCGGTGCTGGTCTCGGCAGCGTTGCCGCGACGGAACGATTCGTAGATGTCGGTGAGCACCTGCTTCTGGCGCTCGGTCAGCTCCGTGTCCGACGCGAGGGCGTCGAGCACCGGGGAGTGCTCCCGGGGCTCGAGAATCCCTGCCCGGACGTACAGCGCCTCGGCGGAGATCCGCAGGCCGGTCGCGATCTGACCCAGGATCTCGGCGGACGGCTTGCGCAGCCCGCGCTCGATCTGGCTCAGGTAGGGGTTGCTGATCCCCGCGACCTTCGCGAGTTGACGGAGGCTGACCTCCGCGCCCTCACGCTGCCGGCGGATGTAGGCACCGATGTCCTCGACGGCCTGGCCGATCTTCTCGACCCCGTCCGTCCCGGACACCGATGACCACCTCCTCCGAACTCGCTGACACCCACGCTAACACGAGTGCTAGCTGGCGCAAGCACTGTGCTTGCGCAGGTCGCGTGGGCTGCCACACACACTTCCGGGGGACGGCGTCAGACGAGCAGCTCGCCCACCGTGTAGATCACCAGGCCCGCGAGGGCGCCGACGAGGGTGCCGTTGATGCGGATAAATTGGAGGTCACGGCCCACCTGGAGCTCGATCTTGCGGGAGGTCTCCGGGCCGTCCCAGCGGGCGACGGTGTCGGAGATCAGGGTGGAGATCTCGCTCGAGTAGCGGCCGACGACGTAGCCGGCGGCGTCGACGATCCAGCCGTCGATCTTGTCGCGGAGCTCGGGGTCGGTGTCGAGGCGCTCGCCGAAGCGGGCGACGCCGTCGGTGACCTTCAGCCGCAGCTGCGACGACGGGTCCTCGGCGGCGTCGAGCAGCATCGCCTTGCCGGTGGCCCACGCACGTGAGATGAGGGCCTGCACCTCGGGGTGCTCGAGGAGCTGGCGCTTGATGTCCTCGACCCGCGCGTTGGTGTCCGGGTCGTCCTGCAGGTCGGCGGCGAAGGAGATGAGGAAGCGGTCGACGGCCTTGCGCATCGGGTGGTCGGGGTCGGACTTCACCGCCCAGGCGAACGACAGGGCCTCGGCGTAGAGCCGGTCCCCGATCAGCCCGTCGACGAAGCGCGGCGACCAGCTCGGCGCCTGCTTGCTGACCAGCGCCATCACGGTGTCGTGGTTGTCGCGCACCCAGTCGTAGGCGCGGTCGCAGATCAGGTCGACGACGCGGCGGTGCGCCCCGTCGTCGAGCACCCCGGCCAGCAGCCGGCCCATCGGCGGGCCCCAGGGCTGGGCGACGACGCGCCGGGTCACGGCCTGGTCGACGACGGCCTGGATCTCGTCGTCGCGCAGCACGGTCACCGCGCCGCGGACGACGGTGGCGAGCTCGCCGGTCACGCGCGAGGCGTTGCCCGGCGTGGTGAGCCAGCCGCCGAGCCGCGCGGAGATCTGGGCGGCGCGCAGCTTCTCCCCGACGACCTTGGGGGCCAGGAAGTTCTCGCCGACGAAGCCCGAGAGGCTGGCGCCCAGCTGGTCCTTCTTGCGCGGGATGAGCGCCGTGTGCGGGATCTTGATGCCCAGCGGGTGACGGAAGAGCGCGGTGACCGCGAACCAGTCGGCGAGCCCGCCGACCATCCCGGCCTCGGCCGCGGCGCGCACATAGCCGGTGAACGCAGGCCCGCCGTTGCGCTCCCAGACGAGGAAGACGATCCAGATGATCGCGGCGCCGAAGAGGAACGACAGCGCCACGGCCTTCATGCGGCGCAGGCGGGTCCGCTTCTCCGGGTCGTCGACGAAATCCGGGATCAGGCCGCCCTCGCCGCCGGACGCGCGGCGGGAGGACGGGAGCGCGACGTCGTCGCGCCCACCGGTGACGGGCGGGCCGACGGGTTCGGTCGGCGGGTCGGCCTCCACGTCGCCACGTGTGCTGGCGCCGTCCGGGCCGTGGGCGGTCTGCACGTCTCCAGTGTCCCACCGGCGCCGTGCGGGGCCCGTCGAGCACAGGGACCTCGCATTCGGTCCAGTGAGGCGTCGAGGAGACGTGCGTCACGGCCGATTCGTCCCCCGGTCCGGTGAACCGGAGGACCACCCGGCGCGAATCGCGCACTGGGCGGCGAGAGTGCGTATCGCTCGGGCGACTTCGGTCGTTGGATAGATGCCGTTGTCGCCGTTGTTCGCGCCGAAGTCGTCGCACGGTCTCCACGGCCGCCGTCGTCCCACCGTGAACAGGGTCGTCGACACGTCCGAACGTGACCACCCGTGCCGTCCCTCGGGACGACCCGGTCCCCCGTGCGACCGACCGCGCCCGGCCGCACGGGGTCTCGCGTCCCCCGGTCGCCGTGCTGCCCCACGGTGACCGGGGGGCGCCCCCCTTCCGGCCTCCGGCCCCGTGCGCGCATGCCCGTGTCCCAGCACGGAGAAGCAGGCACGCGCCGACGCACACCCGCTCGACGACGTGCCCACCCACCGAATTGGGCAATCGTCCAAATCAGTGGTACTCCTCAGAGGTGTGCAGCGAACGCGGCCGGACCACCCGTGGTGCGGTGCTCGACGCCGCCGCCGACCTGATCGGCGAGCTGGGCTGGGGCCGGGTCAGCACGAGGGCGGTCGCGGAGCGGGCGGGTGTCCGGCCCGGCCTGGTGCACTACCACTTCGCCTCCCAGCAGGAGCTGCTCGCCGAGGCCGCCACCGGCCGCTTCGGCGTGTGGGCCGACGAGGGCCTCGCCGCGCTGGAGGCCACGCCCGACCTGCGCGCGGGCCTAACGCTGCTGCTGGAGTCGGTGGCGCACCTCGACCCCAGCGAACCGCTGCACCTCCTCGCGTCCGAGACCTACCTCGCGGCCTCGCGCGACCCCGCGCTCGCCGGCGCCCTGCGCCGGGTCGTGGCGGAGTTCCGGACGGGCCTCACCGGATGGCTGGTCTCCCGGGGCGTGCCGAGCGGCACCGCCGGGGAGTCGGCCGCCCTGCTCACCGCGGTCCTCGACGGGATCGCGCTGCACCGCGCCCTCGACCCGCAGCTGCCCCTGGACCGTGGCGTCGACGCGTTGCTCCGGACACTCACGACGACGGAGGCACCACCGTGCACGCAGTGATCAGTGGAGCGGGCATCTCGGGGCTCGCCACGGCGACGGGGCTGGCCGGTCTGGGCTGGCAGGTGACGGTGATCGAGGCCGCCCCTGCACCCCGCCGGGGCGGCTACATGATCGACTACTTCGGCCCGGGCTGGGCCGCCGCCGAGCGCCTCGGGGTGATGCCCGCCCTGCGCCGCCACGGCCGGATCTACACCGCGGCGCGTTACGTCGACCTCCACGGGCGCACGACCGGCCGGCTCCCCCTGGCGAGCCTCGCCCACGTGACCGGCGGCCGCTACTTCTCCGTCCTGCGCCCGGAGATCGAGGAGGCCCTGCGGGAGTCGCTCCCGCCGACGGTCGACGTGCGTTACGGGCGCACCGTGACGGCGGTCCAGCAGCCCGGGGCGGCCGGCAGCCCGGTCGGGGTCACGCTGGACGACGGCAGCACCCTCACCGCCGACCTCGTCGTCGCCGCGGACGGTCTGCACTCCTGCGTGCGGCGGCTCGTGGTCGGCGACGAGGTGGATCTGCTGCGCCCGCTGGGGTTCCAGACCGCGGCGTTCACCTGCTCCCATCCGGAGCTGGCGGCCCGGTTGGGTGACGAAGTGCTCCTGACCGACGTGGTCGGCGCGCAGGTCGGTCTGTTCGCCCTCGACCTCGGCGGCCGCGAGCAGCGTCCCGAGCCCGACCGGGGCCGGGTGTCCGTCTTCGTGATCCGCCGGGGCGGCAGCCGGCTCCCCGACGACCCCCGGAGCGCGGTCGTCGACGAGCTGGCCCGGCAGGGCGCGTGGGCCGCGGCGGTGGCCGACCGCGTACCCGACGCGCCCTACCTCGACGTCGTGGCGCAGTCGATCGTGCCGCGCTGGGTTCACGGCCGGGTGCTGCTGGCGGGCGACGCCGCGCACGCGGTCTCGCTGCTGGCCGGGCAGGGCGCGTCGCTGGCGATCGCGGGTGCGGTGGCGCTGGTCGACCGGATCGCCGCCGACGAGGACCTGGACGCCGCGCTGGCGGAGCACGAACGGACATGGCGTGCCGTCGTCGAGCCCGTGCAGGCCTCGGGACGCCGTGCCGCCGGCACGTTCGTCCCGCGCCACCGCCGGGACCTCTGGCTACGGCGGATCGTCCTGAGGGCGGCCCGCCTGCCCGTGGTGAGCCGCCGTCTGGCGTCCGGGCTCACCGGCGCCGCCACCACTGACCGGGTGCTCAGGCGTCCTCGAGCTCGTCGCCCGGCGTCGTCTCGCGCGTCGGACCGTCGATCGGCAGGCAGACCTCGAACGTCGTCCCGCCCGGGCCGGTGCGGACGCGGACGTCGCCGTGGTGCTTCTTGACGACGATGCGCCAGGAGATGTCCAGGCCCAGCCCGGTGCCCTCGCCGACGTCCTTGGTGGTGAAGAACGGCTCGAAGATGCGCGGGCGCACGTCCTCGGGGATGCCCGGGCCGGTGTCGGAGATCTCGACGACGGCGTTGCGGCCGTCGCGGCGCGTGCGGATCGTCAACGTCCCCCTATCGGCGTGCTCCCCTTGATCGTCGCCGGTCGACCTCATGGCGCCGACGGCATTGTCGATGATGTTGGTCCACACCTGGTTGAGCTCGGCGGCGTAGGCCGGGATCTTCGGCAGGTCGGGGTCGAGCTCCTTGACCAGCTGGATGCCCTCGAGCTTGCGGCTCATCATCATCAGCGTCGACTTGAGCAGCACCCGCAGGTCGACCTCGTCGAACGGCGCGCGGTCGAGCTGGGAGTACTGGCGCGCGGCCCCCACGAGGTTGGCGATGCGCCCGGTCGCGTCGGTGATCTCGCCCATCAGCGTCTCGGTCTCGACGGCGTAGGCGATCCAGCGGACCGCGGCCTCGATCGACCCCTCGGGCACCGCGCGCTCGACCTTGTCCAGCCACTCGGCGTCCAGGCCGCCCGCGACCAGGACCGGCGCGAGGTCCCAGGCACCGGCGACGCTGCGCTGGTCGAGCCAGTCGCCGAGCTCGTCCTCGGCGTCCGAGGCCTCCATCACCGAGAGGTCCGGGGCGGTCTCGGCCCGGCTGACGGCGTCCTCCTGCAGGTCGACGAGCTGCGCGATCGTCTCGCCGTCGAGCTTGCCGCAGGCCAGCATCCCGAGCTTGTGCCGCATCCCGGCGACCCGGCTGCGCAGCGACTCGGTGGCGCGCTGGGCCGCGGCTGCGGGGTTGTTGAGCTCGTGGGTCAGGCCGGCGGACAGCGAGCCGAGGGCGAGCAGCCGCTCGCGCTCGCTGGTGATCGTCGACGTGCGGCGCATGCCGACGACGAGGCCCTCGAGCAGGTGGATCGGCAGCGGGAACCACTCGCGCAGCGCCTCGGCCCACTCGGTGGCGGGCAGCGCGAGGAACGTCGCGTCCCGCGTCGCCCGCAGCGAGTGCATGTAGGTCTGCTCGGCGTTCGGGATGTAGGCCTGGGTCGAGCCGCCGTAGGTGCCGCGCTGGCTCGTGCGCGTGGTCTCGACCTCGTCGCCGCGCACCGTCTGCAGCATCGCCATCTCGCCGGAGAGCAGCACCCAGAAGCAGGCGGCGGGGTCGCCCTCGCGGCAGACCGTCTCGCCGGCGGAGGCCGTGACGACGTCCCCGTGGTGCGCGAGCCAGTCGAGCTGGGCGTCGTCGAGCTTCTCGAACAGGAAGAGCTCCCGCAGCTCGTCGCGGGTGAGCTTCTCGGGGATCTGCTCGGTCCCACCCGCGGAGCCCGCGGAGCGGGCTTCGGAAAGCTCAGTCATCGGTTCTCCAACCATCGGTGCACCAGACTCACGGCCATCGCGCCCTCACCGACCGCGGATGCGACGCGCTTGACCGACTCGGCCCGGACGTCGCCGACGGCGAAGACCCCGGGCACGGACGTCTCCAGGTGGAACGGATCCCGGTCCATTTCCCATCCCGCGGGACGCCGGCCGTTCGGACCCCCGGGCAGGTCGGGCCCGGTGAGGACGAAACCGCGGCCGTCGCGGGCCACGACGCCGTCCAGCCAGTCGGTGCGCGGGGCGGCGCCGATGAAGACGAACAGCCAGGAGGCCTCGACCGTCTCCTCGGCGCCGGAGTTCCTGTCACGCAACGTCAGCTTCTCGAGGTGCTCGGTGCCGGCCGCGGCGACGACCTCGGTGCAGGTCCGGACCTCGATCAGGGGGCTCGCCTCGATCTGCGCGATCAGGTAGTGCGACATGGACGCCGTCAGCGACGGACCGCGCACGAGCATGATCACCCGGCTCGCGTGCCGGGAGAAGTTCATCGCCGCCTGGCCCGCGGAGTTGGCGCCGCCGACGATGTAGACGTCCTGGGCGGCGCACGAGGCGGCCTCGGTGGCGGCGGCGCCGTAGAACACGCCCTGCCCCGTGTGCTCCTCGAGCCCCGGGCAGTCGAGCATCCGGTACGAGACCCCGGTGGCCAGGACGACGGCGTGCGCAGTGATCTCCGAGCCGTCGTCGAACGTGATCACGCGGGACCGCCCGCGCGGCTCCAGCGAGGTGACGGTGCGGGTGGTGAGCACCTCGGTGCCGAACTTCTCGGCCTGCAGGCGCGCCCGCGTCGTCAGCTGGTCGCCCGAGACGCCGTTCGGGAAGCCGAGGTAGTTCTCGATGCGGCTCGAGGTGCCGGCCTGCCCGCCCGTCGCCCGCGACTCGACGAGCACCGTGCGCAGGCCCTCGGAGCCGCCGTACACGCTCGCCCCGAGACCGCCCGGGCCGCCGCCCACCACGACGAGGTCGTAGACGGCCTCCGAGGCAGTGGTGGCGAGGCCCGCGGACTCGACGACCTGGGCGTCGGTCGGCTGGATCAGCGCCGTCCCGTCCTCGGTGATGACGACGGGCAGCTGGTCGGGATCCGCGCCGGCCGCCTCGAGCAGGCGGGCGCCCTCGGGCTCGTCGGCGCGCAGGAAGTCGTAGGAGAGCTGGTTGCGGGCGACGAGGTCGCGCAGCTCGTAGGAGCGCGACGACCAGCGGTGCCCGACGATGCGCACGGGGGCCGACGGCCGGTCCGGGGTGTCGCGCCACGCCGCGAGCAGGCTGTCGACCACCGGGTAGAGCTTCTCCTCCGGCGGGTCCCACGGCTTGAGCAGGTAGTGGTCGAGGTCGACGACGTTGATCGCGGTGATCGCCGCCTCGGTGTCCGCGTAGGCGGTGAGGAGCACGCGCCTCGCCCGCGGGAACAGGTCCATGGCCTGCTCGAGGAACTCGACGCCCGACATCCGCGGCATGCGCTGGTCGGCGAGGATCACCGCGACCTGCTCACCCCGCAGCGCGATCTCCTTGAGGGCGTCGAGCGCCGAGGGGCCGGACTCGGCACGCACGATGCGGTGGTGCTCGCCGTACTCACGTCGTAGGTCGCGGGCGACGGCGCGGGAGACCCCGGGGTCGTCGTCCACGGTCAGGATCACCGGGCGGGCTGGCACGTCTCCGAGCGTAGGCCCTCGACGGCCCTACTCGATCGATCGAGAAGGTCACTCCGGCCTAGTCGCTGCTGCTGCTCGACCCTCCGGAGTCGCCCGAGCCCGAGGAGTCACCGGAGCTCCCGGTGTCCCACCACGTCGAGTCCCCGCCGTCGTCCCCGCTGCCCCGCGTCAGCGTCGCGTCCCGCGCCGCGCGGATCTTCGCGTCGAGCTCGGCGCACACCCACACGACGAACGCCGCCGCGGCGGGCGAGAGGCGCTCGGGCACGCGGGCCTGGGGGTGGACGCGACCGCGGCGGCACGGGCCGAGGCGCACCAGCCAGGCCTCCCCCTCGTCGTCGACGAGGGTGCGCCGCGGCACGGGGTGGGTGCCACGGACCTCGAGGTCCAGCCGGCGGCCCTCGACCGCGATCTCCCAGCGACGCTGCCCGGCGGGGCCGAAGCGACGCGCGACGAACACCGGTCCACTCGCGCCGCTCGCGGTCATCTGCCCGGCGCGGGCCCGCAGGCGCAGGCGGCGCTCGCCGTCGTCGAGGAAGGCCGACGGGCCGCCGCGGTCCTGGCGTTCGTTGACCGTCACCGCCCCCGGGACGTGGTCGACGTCGACGACGTGGCGCACGGTGTCGCCCGGCCGGCCGACGTCCTGCGGGCCCGGGCGGCGGACGCGCACCGGCTGGCCCGTCCCGTAGGTCCGGACGTCGTCGCGCGCGCGCCGGTGGATCGCCGAGACGAGCTGGTGGACCAGACCCCACACGAGGATCGGGACGAGGACGATCACGGCGGTGAGGACGTTGACCGCGCCGTCGTCGGCGATCCCCGGCTCGGGCGAGGGGTCGAGGGTCACCGCGATCGCCGCCGCGACGCCGGCGAGCAGCAGCGCGCCCGCCCACCAGAGGTAGCGGTGATGCCCCAGGCGGCGCGGCGACCAGCGGGGCGCGGGGCCGCCGTGGGCGGGGCGGACCGGGTCGAGCGTGGCGGTCACGGGATCCTCTCCTGCTCCTCGTGGCCCGTCCACGTGTCGGCGACGGGCTCCGGTGGCGTGGCACCGACGTCGCGGCCGTAGCTGCGGACGCGCTCCTGGTGGGTCTCGAGCTCGCAGAACAGCCACAGGCAGAACGCCACGGCGTCCGGTGCCAGGTCCTCGGGCAGCCGCCCGTGCGGCCGCAGGCGGGCGGCGCGCCCGCCGCGCAACTGGTCGAGCAGCGACGGGACGCCCATCTGCACCAGCCAGGCCGTGCCGTCGGGCTCGAGCAGCGTGCGCCGCGGCACCGCCTGGATGCCGCGCACGTCGCAGGTGAGCCTGCGGCCGTCGAGGTCGATCTCCCAGCGGGCGCGGTAGCGGCCCGGGAGCGTGCGGCGGGTCGCCCGGTGGCGGACGGCACCGGCGCGGACGCTCGCGGTCAACGTGCCCCGCCCGCTGCGCAGGCGCAGCTCCTTGTCGCCGGCCTCGAGGAAGCGGTGACGGTTGCCGTGGGCGGCGCGCTCGATCACCCGTGCAGCGTCCGGGACGTGATCGACCTCGACGTGCAGCAGGACGTCCTCCGCCGGGCGGAGCCAGGAGGGAGCGTCGGGGTCCGGCGGGGGCGCGGCGCCCCGGACGGCCTGCCCGGTGCCGTAGAGCCGGACGTCGTCGGGGACCCGGCGGCGGAGGGCGCCGACGAGCTCGGCGCCCGCCATCCACACCAGCACCGGCGCGAGGAGGCCCACGGCGACCACGACGGTCAGGGCGCCGGCGTCGGTGATGCCCGCCTCCGGGGAGTCGGTGGACCCGACGGCGATCACGACGGCGAGGGCCGCGAGCACGACGGACCCGGCCCACCACAGATAGCGGTGGTGGCCCAGCCGTGCCGGGGACCACCGCGCGGCGGGGCCGCCGCCGGCCGGCCCGGGCTCGCGCGTCGTCGTCGCGGTCATCGTTCTCCTCCCTCACCGGCCAGCCTGGTGGCTACACAGAGAGACGACAAGTTCGGACAGTAGGCCGAACGGGTGGACGAGTCCAATGGATCACCGGCGGCAGCCACGGTGGGTGCAGCTTCCGCGAACGGCCCCGGCGATCCGCCCGGGCGCCCTACCATCCGCGGCGTGGGGGAGATCGCCCGTCGAGCGGTGCGCGGGGCGGTGGGGCTCGTCGCGGTGGCCCTCGTCGCGGTGGCCCTCGTCGCGGTGGCCCTCGTCGCGGTGGCCCTCGTCGCCCTCGGCCCGGCCGCCGTCCCGGCCGGTGCCGCCCCCGCCCTCCCCGTCGACGCGCCGGTGCCGCCGCCGCCCGACGCGCGGGCGCTCGCCGCCCTCGATCCCGAGCCCCACCCGTTGCCCGGCGTGCGGTCCCGCGTCCCGTGCGTGCGTTCGACCGGCGACGGCGTGATCCCCGGGGCGCCCTGGAGCCAGCAGCGTCTGCGGTTCACCGACGCGTGGCGCTTCACCCGCGGAGCGGGCCAGACCGTCGCGGTGATCGACACGGGCGTCAGCCCGCACCCGCGGCTGGCGGGACGCCTCGTCGACGGCGGCGACTTCGTCGGTCACGACGGCGGGCTGCTCGACTGCGACGGTCACGGCACCCTCGTCGCCGGCATCGTCGCCGCGACGTCCGACCCGGCCACCGGGTTCGTCGGCGTCGCTCCCGACGCGCGCGTCCTCTCGATCCGCCAGTCGAGCCTCACGGTGAGCACGACGAGCCCGGACGGCACCACCGGCACGGGCGGCGGGAACGTCGACACCCTCGCCGAGGCGATCGTGCGCGCGACCCGCCTCGGCGCCACCGTCATCAACGTCTCCGAGGCGGCGTGCGTGCCCGCGGCCTCGGCGGGTCCGGCGCTCGCGCCCCTACGTGCCGCGGTGCGGGCCGCCGTGGACGCCGACGTCGTCGTCGTGGCCGCGGCCGGCAACGTGGGGTCGGGAGCGTGCACCCAGGGCGCCGACGGGCAGGGCGCAGGCCAGGTGGTCGCGCCGGCGTGGTTCGGCGACGACGTGCTCTCGGTCGGCTACACGCGCCGCGACGGCCTGCCGTCGCCGCTGAGCCTGCGCGGCCCGTGGGTGTCGCTCTCCGCGCCCGGCTCGGAGATCGTCTCGCTCGACCCGGCAGGCCCCGGGGTGGTCGACACCGTCGCCCCGATCGGCGCCGAGCGCAGCGTGCCGATCGAGGGCACGAGCTTCGCGGCGCCGTACGTCAGCGGCGTGGTCGCGCTGGTCCGCGCCCGCTATCCGGGCCTCGACGCCCGCCAGGTGATGGCGCGCGTCACCGCGTCGGCCGACCGTCCCGGCGGCGCGCCCGCCTCCGGCGGGGCCCACGACGACGCGGTGGGCGCGGGCACCGTCGACCCCGTCGCGGCGGTCGCCGACGTCCGCCCGGACGAGTTCACCGGCGACGGTCCGGCGTCGGTCTCGCCCGCAGGGGCGGGCCGGGTCGACCTGAGCGACGGCCGCGATGCACACTCCGGATCGCGCACGGTGGCGCTGGCCGGGTCTGCAGCCGCAATGGCGCTGCTGGGCGGAACCGGTCTGATCGTCCTCGTCGCGCGACGGGCACGTCGGTCGCGCTGAGGCGACCGGGGGCCCGGGTGGAGTCCCCGTCCCCCCACGCCGCGTTCGGCGACGATCCCGAGGAGCCCGCGTGCGCATCACGCTCGCCCAGACCGACGCCACGCTCGGGGACGTCGACGGCAACATCAAGCGCACCGAGCGCGTGGTCGCCGAGGCGGCCGACGCCGGCTCGGACCTCGTGGTGTTCCCCGAGCTCGCGCTCTCGGGCTACCAGGTGGGCGACGTCCCGCACGACCTCTCGATGGCCCCGGACGACCCGCGGTTGCTGCGCATCTCCCAGCGCGCCGGCGGCGCCGGGGTGCTCGTCGGGTTCCCCGAGGCCGGCGGCCACGGCCTGCACACCTACAACAGCGCGGGCTACTACGAGGACGGCCGGCTCGTCCACACCCACCGCAAGCTCTACCTGCCGACGTACTCGACGTTCGAGGAGCGCAAGCACTTCCTGCCCGGGCAGCACTCGCGGGCCTACGGCGTGAAGGGCGGGCGGCACCGGGCGGCCACGCTGATCTGCAACGACGCCTGGCAGCCCCAGGTCGCCTTCCTGTCCACCCAGGACGGCGCGCACATCCTGCTCGTCCCGGCCAACTCGGCGCAGTCGATGTCGCCCGAGCGCTACGACTCCAAGGAGTACTGGCGCAACATCACCACGTTCTACGGCCGCATCTACCAGCTGTTCGTGGTGTTCGTGAACCGCGTCGGCGTCGAGGGCGGCCTGACGTTCTGGGGCGGCAGCCACATCGTCGACCCCTGGGGCGAGGTCGTCGGCGAGTGCGGCGAAGGCGCCGAGGCCGAGGAGACCTGCACGGTCGACATCGACCTCGCCGACGTGCGCAGGCGCCGTCGCGACATCCCGCTCGTGCGCGAGGCCCGCCTGGGCCTGCTGCGCCGCGAGATCGACCGTCTCCTCGACGAGGGCGGGGACCTGTGAGCTCCGCTCACAGCAGCCCGACGACCACCAGCACGATCCCGAGGACGGCGACCGCCGAGCCGCCCCACGCCCACCAGCGCTGAGCGCCGGCGGCGGAGGCCTTGAGCTCCTCCTCGGAGCGCGTGGACACGATGAAGGGTTCCGACGACGACTCCGGCTTGCCGATCACCAGCGGGCCGATGCGGTCGTGGACCTCGCCCAGGATGTAGAGCTGCTGGCCCGGGCGGATGACCCACTCCGTGTAGGTCATGCCGAGGGACTGGCTGCCGCCGCTGAAGAAGCCGCCGCCGCTCGGACCCTGGCCACCGGGGACGAAGTTCTCGTGGACCTTCTCGGGGCGGTCGGGGGCGACGCCGTTCGGGTCGACGCCGATGATCCCGGAGTCGTCGACCAGCGCGTAGCCCTGGCGCGAGGTGTCGTCGAGGACGGTGTCGTTCTGCTCCCGGCGCCGCCAGTCGCCGTCGGAGTCGCGGTACTGCTCGCTGTACTTGTGGACCACCGTCTGGCGGTACCAGACGCACTCGACGCCGCTCTGGGGCGCGCGCAGCGGGCCGTCGGGGTGCGGGTGCGCCGCGCCGACCACCTCACAGACCTTGCGGAAGCCCCCGACGGTCCCGAGGTCGGCCAGCGTGCGTCGGTGCTCCTCGAGCTCGGCGATCGGCAGGGTCTCGGCCGCGATCATCGCGTGCCGGCGTGCACGGGTGCGCTGCGCCATCAGGAAGCCCGCCACCCCGAGGGCGACGAGGACGAGACCGACGATCCACACGGCTGCCACTCCCGCTGTCCTCGGCCGGCGACGCTCGCCGACACCGCTCACAGAGAGTGACACATGGCGGATCGAGGCGCCAGTGAGAGACCTCTGAGGGGTGGGACGCCTACCCTCGGTGAGACGTCAGATCTTCGTCGCCTCGGCGAGCAGCTCGCCACGGCTGACGGTGACCGCGTCGCCACGCAGGTAGACGCGCTCGCCCGCGAGCTCGACGCCGACCTCGCCGCCACGCGGGGAGAGCTGGGCACCGACCAGGCGGTCCCGCCCGAGCCGCGACGACCAGTACGGGGCGAGGCAGCAGTGCGCCGAGCCCGTCACCGGGTCCTCGTCGATCCCCACGGCGGGCGCGAAGAACCGGGAGACGAAGTCGGGCGCGCCCGGCGTCGGGCCCTCCTCGGCGCGGGCGGTGACGATGACGCCCCGCCCACTGGCCGCCCGCAGCACCGAGAGGTCCGGCTCGAGGTCGCGCACCTCGTCCGCCGAGGGGATCTCGACGAGCACGTCGTAGCGGCAGCGGGCGATCTCGACGATCGCGGCGCCCAGCGCGTCGGCGAACTCGTCGGCCAGGTGACTGTCCGGCAGCGCGGAGATCGGCTCGTCCACGGGGAAGTCGAGCTGGATGCCGCCGCCCGGCAGCGCCTCGGCCCGCAGCACTCCCGACGCGGTGCGGAACGCGATCGGCGACTCGGCGAGACCCTGCTCGAACAGGACGTGCGCGCTCGCCAGCGTCGCGTGACCGCAGATCTCCACCTCGACGGTCGGGGTGAACCAGCGCAGGCCCACCTCGCCCGTCGACGCGAGGGTCGAGAGGTCGACGAACGCCGTCTCGGACACGTTCACCTCGGCGGCCACCGCCTGCATCCACGCGGCGTCGTCGGCGTCGGTGAGACACACGCCGGCCGGGTTGCCGGTGAAGGGCGAGGACGTGAAGGCGTCGACGAGGAGGAGCTGCACAGCCTCCATGGTGCCGTGTGCGACGCCGCTCGGGCAGTCGGATCGCTCGGCGCCCGCCGACACGGCCCCCCGACCGGGCCGGCCCGGGGCGTGGGCCGCCCCACCACGCCCCGGACTCGGGTTCCGGCGGGGACGCCGGGGGGTCAGGGCTGCGCTCCGACGTCGAGGGGCTGCGACATCGCGCGCTCCGATCCCGTGACCGTCACCTGCGTACCGACCGTCACATCCCACCCGTCCGGAAACAAGGATCTGCACCCCGACGGCCGAAGATCGACACCAGGAGCGACGGGTGGATCACGGCGTGCCGCAGCTCGTAGGGCAGGAGGTCGATCCGGGACTGCCCCGACGGGGTGACGCGGAGACGCCGCTACCGTGCCCGTCATGAGCACGGTCTTCCTCGTCACCGGCGCCTCGTCGGGGGTGGGACGAGCGCTCGCCCAGTTCCTGGGGCGCCACGGGGTGTCCGTCGTCGGACTCGACCGCCGCGATCCGCCCGACCGCGAGGTCTCGCACATCCCCTGCGACCTCGCGGACCCGTCGTCGATCGACACCGCCGTCGACCGCCTCGACGGCCAGGTCGACGCGCTCGCCAACGTGGCCGGCGTCCCCGGCACGGCTCCGGTCGAGACCGTGCTGTCGGTGAACTTCCTCGGCATGCGCCACCTCACCGAGCGCCTGGTGGGACGCATCCGCCGCGGCGGCTCGGTGGTCAACGTGTCCTCCTCCGAGGGGCGCCACTGGGTGGCACACCTCGCGGAGCTGCGCCCCCTGCTCGCCACCCGCACGTTCTCGGAGGGCCTGCGCTGGTGCCGGGAACAGCGCCCCGACCGCCCGATCTACGAGGTCTCGAAGGAGGCCGTCCTCGCCTACACGACGGCGTCGTCGACGCTGACCTGGGCGGACGGGGTGCGGATGAACGCGGTGGCTCCCGGGACGGTACGGACGCCGTCGCTGCCCGAGGTCGAGCGCTCCACCGACCCGCGGCGTCTCGCGCGCCAGCGCACCGCGGCGGGCCGGGACGCGGAGGCAGCGGAGATCGCCTCGGTGGTCGCGTTCCTGATGTCGAACGAGAGCCGCTGGGTCAACGGCCAGACGCTCGCTGCCGACGGCGGGGTCTCCGCGGCGACCACCTGGGCGGCGCTGCAGTCGCGGTGATCCCTTCTCCGCCGCGCCCCGATCGTGCGTCACCCGGTCGTGGGTGACGGCGTTGGTCCCCATGGACGCGACGGACGCCCCGGGGAGACCACATGCCTGCACGACGCTCGGCCCGCCGCACCCTCGCCGCGCTGGTGACGGGTGCCGCCGTGGCGGCGGGAGCCTGGCTCGCCGTCGCGCCCGCGGACGCCGCCCCGGGTGACGAGCCGGTGCCCACCGCCCCGGGCGTCCACCCCGGCGTGCAGACCCGCACCGACGGCGGGCAGTGCACCTCGAACTTCGTCTTCACCGACGGCGAGGACACCTACCTGGGGCAGGCCGCGCACTGCTCGGGCACCGGGGGCGCGGACCAGGTCGACGGCTGCACCGCGGGCTCGCTGCCCCTCGGCACACCCGTGGAGATCGCCGGCGCGAGCCGCCCGGGCGCCCTGGCCTACAACTCCTGGCTCGCGATGCAGGAGGCCGGCGAGAGCGACCCGGACGCCTGCGCCTACAACGACTTCGCCCTCGTGCGCCTCGACCCCGCCGACGCGGCGAGCGTCACCGCCGCCGTGCCGGTCTTCGGCGGCCCGACCGCCGTCGACACCGACGGCACGCGTCCCGGCGAGATCGTGCGCAGCTACGGCAACTCGGAGCTGCGCGGCGGCGTCACGCTGCTCAGCCCGAAGATCGGCACCGTCGTCGCCACACGGGGCGGCGGCTGGAGCCACGACGTCCTGACCGCCACCCCGGGCATCCCCGGCGACTCGGGCAGCGCCTTCCTCTCGGCCGACGGCACCGCCCTGGGCGTGCTCTCCACGCTGCAGTTCGCGCCGGTGCCCGCGAGCAACGGCGTCAGCGACCTCGCGCGGATGCTCGACTACGCCCGCGACCACGGCGCCGGCGGCGTCCGGCTGGTCGCGGGGTGACCGTCAGCCGCTGAGCACCTTGCGGCGCCGCCCGGCGCTGCGCGCGGCCGGCACCGGCGGGGCCGGGTACGCGGACGCCCGGCGCCGTGCCTCGGCGGCCAGACGCTCCGACCGCGTCGTCCACCGTGTCGCCACCAGGTACATCGGCAGGCCGATCACCATCACCGAGATGACCAGGAACGCCCCGACCGCCACGATCCACTCCACGCCGGCCCCCCTTCGACTCCACTGCCGGTTTCGGGGACCGTGTCGCTCGATCGGGTGACGGCGTTACGAGCGACTTCTCCGGCGTCGACGAACGTCCGCGCGTCTCGCCGTCCGGTGGGGAGCACGGGACGAACGGTCGGCGGGCGCCTCCTCGACGGGTCGTTGACGACCGTGTCGGCGCCCGCGACGCTGCCGCGGTGGCGCACCCGAACGAGGTCTTCGTCCGCGAGCTCTACGCGGCGATGGACCGGGGCGACGGCCGCGCGCTGGCCAAGGCGCTCCGGCCCGACACCCGGTGGGTCATCGCCGGCGGAGGGGCGCTCGCCGGGACCCACGTCGGCCCCGACGCGATCTTCACGTTCTGGCGCCGGATGGCCGAGGAGACCGGCGGCGGGCTCCGCCTGGCGGTGCGCGACGTCCTGGCCGACGACGACCGCGCGGTCGCCCTGGTCGACGTCACGGGCGTGCGCGGCGACCGGACGTTCACGTCGTCCCAGGTGGTCGTCTTCGAGATCGACGGGCGCCAGGTGCGCGAGGCCCGGTTCATCCACGAGGACCAGGCCGCCTACGACGCGTTCATGGCGTCGGGCGGGTGAGCCGGCTGCCCGATGATCAGGCAGCCCAGGTGGTCGATCTCGATCTCTCTGGTGACCGCACGGGCTGGCTGACCTCGGTACGGCGCCGGCTCGCGCTGACGTCCTCGAGTCAGGACCGCCGGCCGTGACCGCCAGGACCAGCTCCGTCGGACGTCTCCAGACGACGGCGCAGCTCCGCCGCGTCGGAGACGCGGTCGAGCGGGTCGCCGTCGCCGGTCCGGGTGTCGACGCGGGCGGTCGCGACGAGGCGCTCCTGGTCGAGCTGACGCCGCCGCCCGGGGGTAACCAGTCGTCCATCTCGGCGAGGCGCTCAACCACGACCCGGCCGGCTCCGCGACCACGTCGGACACGCAGGATCGCCGCCAGGAAGAGCACCACCAGGACGCCGAACATGCCGCAGACGACGCTCGCGGTCAGGACGGTGTCCACCGGTCCAGCCTGCCCGGTCACTGAAAGCACGAAGCCCACCGGGCGTTTCCGCTGGTGGGCTGGTGTGGCCAGGGGCGGGGTCGAACCGCCGACCTATCGCTTTTCAGGCGATCGCTCGTACCGACTGAGCTACCTGGCCGAGAGGTCGAGGAAGAACCTCGACCGTGGAGCGACCCAGACGGGACTCGAACCCGCGACCTTCGCCGTGACAGGGCGACGCGCTAACCAACTGCGCCACTGGGCCTTGATCGTGCTGACCTACCGTACCCCCAACGGGATTCGAACCCGCGTTGCCGCCTTGAAAGGGCGGAGTCCTAGGCCGCTGAACGATGGGGGCGCGACCCTCTGGCTGAGGACCCTACCCGCCAACGGCGTACCCGTTGGGAGCGGACCAAGCATAGGTGACGGAGCTCAGGACTCCGGCACCCACCCCCTTCCGTCCCGCCGTCCGGCCAGGAGATGCGGCCCGAGCACCGCCCCCATGCCGCCCTCGGCGCGCCAGCCTTCCAGCCAACCGGGGTCGGCCGTGCAGTTCAGGAGCAGCTCCCAGTTCTCGCACACCCGCTGGGCGAGGTCGGCGAGCCGGGTGATGCCGAGGGAGACGACGAAGGCGCCCGCGGACACGTCGACCACCGTGCGCGCGAAGGAGGCGGGGTCGACCTCGGGCCGCAGGAGTCCCGTCTCGCCGGCGCGGGTGAAGAGGTCGAAGAAGACCTCCTCCCAGAACCGGAAGGGCCATCCGGGGCGGTGGGGGCCGGCGAAGCCCTGGGAGCACAGCCGCTGCCCGGCGCGCAGCGTGGTGCCGGCGAGGGCGTCCTGGACCTCGCGGGCCACCTGGGCCGCCGTCCGGAGGGGATCGAGGCCGCGTGCCGCGGCGCGGTCGACGATCTCGCGGCACACGACCTCCATCTCGTCGACCACGGCGAGCGCGATGCTCTCCTTGGAGACGAAGTGGAAGTACAGGGCGCCCTTGGTGACCTTGCTGCGCTCGAGGATCCGCGAGAGCGAGGCCTCGTGGTACGACGCGTCGGCGAACTCCTCGGCGGCCGCGGCGAGGATCGCGCTCCGCGTCGCCAGCGCCCGCGCCTGGCGCGGCACGACCCCGCGCGTCCCGGCGGGATCGCGCGATGCGGCCTCGGCGTGGTCGGACATCGGCGGTCACGCTAGCGCGGGAGCGACCCGGGGAGGGGCCGCCCACGCGCAAATCCGTCCTGGCTCGGACGAATTCGTCTCAGCGCCGGACGGGAGGCGGGTCGCCCCCCTCGCCGATGAGTCCGAGCATGTCGAGCAGTTCGCGGCAGTCCTCGGAGTCGAGGGAGTTGCGCGCCACGGCGATCCGGGCGCGGTGCACCTGGTCGTCGCTCACCCCGTAGACGTCGGCCGCCGTGCGCTGCGCCGGCACCGTCGGCTCGTCCGGCGCGGTGCGCTCGGGATGCGGTCCGTTCGGTCGTCGGCGAGGTCCTGATGTCGCATTCATGCTGGCTCCCGGTGGCCGCCTGGTCCCGACCCGCTGCCACAGCTCGCGCGGCGGGATCACCCGTCACGACGACGGCACCGGTCACTGGCTGTGCCCGATGCCGTCCCTCGTCCGAGTCGCGACGACGCTACCCAGCCGCCCGCACGGACGCAGCCCCCTTCCCGAGTGACGATCGGAAAGATTTCCGTGCACCCGCTTCGTCCCGATCCGGTCACGCAGCGCAACGATCGGGGCCGGCACGGTGGCGCGCACCCGGCCGTGCGCCTCGGGCGGACGCGCTCAGTCGATCAGTGCCTGGTAGACGAGCCCGCGCAGCTGCGTGCGGATGGGGTGCGCGCTCGAGGGCAGCAACTGGGTGAAGAACATCGCCGAGATGCGCTCGAGGGGGTCGACCCAGAACGCGGTGCTCGCCGCCCCGCCCCACGCCATCTCGCCGGGGCTGGCGGGCGTGCGGTAGCGGACGGGATCGGTCACCACCGAGAACCCGAGACCGAACCCGACCCCGTCGAACGGCATCTCGGCGAACAGGGGCCGCCCGACCTGCTCGAGGTCGAGGCCGCCGGGCAGGTGGTTGCGGCCCATGTAGTCGACGGTGCGGCTGCCGAGCAGGCGGACGCCGTCGACCTCACCGCGGCCCAGCAGCATCCGCGTGAACCGGTGGTAGTCCCCGGCCGTCGAGACGAGCCCGCCCCCGCCGCCGAGCCACGTGGGCTCGAGGGCCTCACGGGCCATGGCGCCCATGCCGGCCGTCTCGGCGAGCAGGGCACGGCCCGTCGAGGGGTTCTGGAGGTACAGGGCGGCGAGGCGGTCGGGGTCGTCGACGACGAAGCCGGTGGCGTCCATGCCCAGCGGCCCGAGGACGTTCTCCTGGAGGAACGCGTCGAGCGGCTGGCCCGCGACGACCTCGATCAGCCGGCCGAGGACGTCGGTGGCGTGGCTGTAGTTCCACTCCGTGCCCGGCTGGAACACCAGCGGCAGCTTCGCCCACGCCTCGACGCAGCCGGCGAGGTCGAGGCCCGCGGGCGCGGACCACTCGAAGCCGGCGGCGCGGTAGAGCTCGTCGACGGGGTGGGCGTGGTGGAAGCCGTAGGTCAGCCCGGCGGTGTGGGTCAGCAGGTGCCACACGCGGATGGGCTCCGTGGCCGCCTCGAGCAGCGGCTTGCCGGACGAGCCCTTGACGTACACCCGCGGCTCGGCGAACTCGGGCAGCCAGCGGCTGATCGGGTCGGTCAGCTCGAAGAGCCCGCGCTCCCAGAGCATCATCGCCGCCACCGAGGTGATCGGCTTCGTCATCGAGTAGAGGCGCCAGCGGGTGTCGTCGGTGACCGGCAGCCCGGCCTCCACGTCGCGGTGGCCGGCGCTCGACGAGTGCACGACCTTCCCGTCGCGGGCCACCACCGCGTGCCAGCCCGCGAGACGTCCGTCGTCGACGTAGCGGGTGAAGTGCTCCTGGATGCGGTTCAGGCGCGCCGGGTCGAAGCCCAGCTCCTCGGGATCGGCCTCGATCTTCAGGGGGCTGCTCACACCCTCATCCTCCCTGCGCGAGGAAGCCCCGCAACTCCTCCAGCACCTCCGCGGGCCGCTCCTCGGGCACGAAGTGGCCGCAGCGCTCGATGGCCCGGCCGCGCACGTCGTCGGCGTACTCGCGCCACATGTCGAGCAGCGGCAGCGTCGTGCCCATCACCCCGTCGGCGCCCCACAGCGCGAGCAGCGGCTGGGTGACCCGTCGGCCCGCGGCGTGGTCCTCCTCGTCGTGCGCGGAGTCGACGGGGTGGGCGCGGTAGTCGTCGAAGCCGCAACGCAGCGCCCCGGGCTGCGAGAACGCGCGGACGTACTCCGCGATCGCCGACGGCTCGAGGCCCTCGCGCGCGTAGGTCCACTTCTCGAGGAAGTAGCGCAGGTAGCCCTCGACGTCGGCGCCGGCCAACCGCTCGGGCAGGTCGGGCTGCAGGTGGAAGAGCCAGTGCCAGTACTTCGCGCCCAGGTCGCCGTCCATGCGCTGCCACGTGGCGCGGCTCGGCGCGATGTCGAGGACGGCGAGGCGCGTGACCTGCTCGGGCCGGTCGAGTGCCCAGCGGTGCGCGATCCGCCCGCCGCGGTCGTGCCCGACGACGGCGACCCGCTCGTGGCCGAGGTGCTCGACGAGCGCGGAGATGTCGCGCGCCATCGTGCGCTTGTCGAAGCCGCCCGTGGGCTTGTCGCTGGCCCCGTAGCCGCGCAGGTCGGGGACGATCACGGTGTGCTCGGCGGCCAGCGGTCCGGCGACGTGGCGCCAGCAGTGGCCGGTCTGCGGCCAGCCGTGCAGCAGCACCACGGGCGGGCCGCTGCCCCCGATGCGGTAGTGCAGGCGCAGCCCGTCGAGGGCGACGGTGTCGGGGGTGAGGACGGCGTCGGTGGAGCTCTCGATGGGGGTGCTCACGCGGCCGCATCCTCCCGCCCCGGGCGTCACCCGGCCATCGGACCGGCGGGGCCGGAGGGATCCCGGGACGGCCCCGCCACGCCGGGACGCTCCGGGCCCGGCCACCGTCCGTCGGACGGCCTCGGGCGACCGGCAGGCCCGCCCGCGACCGGACCCCACCCGCTGGCGTCGACGACGGCCGCCGTGGCGTCGATGGCGTCGGTGCGCCAGAGCCGGTCGCGCAGGCGGCGCACCAGGCCCTCGGCGTGGCAGAGGGCGGCGAAGTCGTGCGCCCGGACGGCCGTGGCCGCCCGCGGGTCCGCGCGCACATGGGCGTACTCGTCGAGCGCGGGCACGATCCGGCCGTCCGCATGGTCGAAGGCGCGCCCGAGCGCCGCCGCGTCGAGGAGATCGACCGCGACGGCCTGCGCCGTGTGCGGCAGCATCGGCTGGGCCGCGGCACCGACGACGGTCATCCGGTGGCGCGCGCCCCGCTGCAGCGGCACGTGGTGGCGCAGCACGCGCGGCGGGCGCGTCCCGACGGCCTCGCCTGCCGCTGCGCGGACGTCCGGCGCCGTGGCCGCCATGAGCCGCCCGACGACGGCGGCGACGCCGTCGCGGTGCATCTCGTCGAGGGCGTCGACGCGCACCGTCACCGACACCGTGCCCCCGCCGCCCGGGACTCCGGCGTGCGTGACGTGCAGCGACGGGGAGGACCACAGCCGCAGGACGCCGTCGGGCGGCGCCGGCCCGGGCGCGCGGTGCAGCAGATAGGGCGCGGAGACGGCGTGACCGCCGGCCAGGTGCCCCCGCAGCCGGCTGCCGGGGCCGTCGGCGCCCACCACGGCCTCGGCGCGGTAGGTCCCGCCGGAATCGTCGGTGACGAGCACGGCGTCCCCGAGGTCGTCCACCGAGGCCGCGGTGCGGCCGTACTCGACGGTGACCATCTCGTCGGCCGCGCAGGCCGTGACGAGCAGGGCGCGGAGCACTGCGTGCGGGACCAGGACGTAGGGGCGGCCGAACCGTGTGCGGACGGCGTCACCGAGATCGGCGACCCGCAGCAGCGCGCCGGTCACGGCGTCGGCGTGCGTGAGCCGGACCGGCTCCCAGGCCCGGGCACAGACGGCGTCGGCGAGGCCGAGGACGGCCAGCTCCCGCAGCGCGTGCGGGGGCAGGACGGCGACGTCCTGGTCGCCGTCCACGGGCGGGTCGCGCTCGAGGACGTGCACGGGGAAGCCCTGGTGGGCGAGGAAGAGCGCCGTGACGAGGCCGGAGACGCGTGCGCCCAGCACGAGCAGCGGTACGGCAACCACGGCTCACCTCGTTCACCCGAGCGGACGAGACAAGCGTAGGCAGAGCATCTCGGACGGAGCAATCGGGCGCCGGTTGGTGATCGACGCGCCCGATCGGCACCCGCCCGGCGTCAGTCTTTCGGGGAATCCGCCACGGGGTCGCGGAGCCACGGGTCCGGGGCCGGGCTGTCGCCCAGCCGGTCCCGGGCGTCGAGCACGCGGGCCAGCGTGACGCAGGTCGTGGCCAGCGCCGCGCCGAGGAGCCAGCCGGCGGTCACGTCGGTGGTCCAGTGGACGCCGAGGTAGACGCGGCTGGCGCCGACCAGGAGCGCGCCGAGGACGGCGAGCACGACCGCCACCGTGCGCACGAGGGCGGCGTGCCGCGTCCCGACGGTCAGGGCGATCACCGCGGCCGCCGTGAGCCCCAGCCCGAGGGCGCTCATCAGGGCGTGGCCCGACGGCAGGGACGCCGTCGTCTCCGGGGCGAGGCGCAGGAACTCGGGCGGGCGCGGACGCTCGACCGCGAGTTTGACCAGCCGGATCGTCACGGCGCCCGCGACCACGCCCAGCACCCAGATCAGCGCCGTGCGCCGGTGGCCGCGCCCGAAGAGCACCACGGCCGAGAGGACGGCGAGCCCGCCGGTGCCGACGGTGCCGCCGACCAACGAGACGCCCTCGGCGGCGGCGGTCAGCCCGGCGGCGCGGTTCTCGACGACCCAGCCCAGCACCGGTGAGTCCGCCGCGGCCAGGGCCTCGTCGGTGGCGACCAGGGCGAACGGGACACCCGCGAGGGCGACCAGGACACCGACGATCGCGGTGTCGCGCACCGCGCCGGGGACGGCGGCCAGGGCCCCGCCCGCGAGGCGGTCCGCGAGCGCCGCCAGCACGATGAGCAGTCCGAGGACCACCAGCGACACGGCGGTGGCGTCGAGAGCCACGGATGCTCCTCCTCCAGGTGTCGGGCACCGATCCGGTCGACGAACGATCGGACGCGCCGGTCCGGCGCCGGTATGGGGCGATCATCCCAAGGCAGACTGGGTGTGTGCTCCTCCTGGGCCTGCTCTTCGCGCTCGCCTCGGCAGGAGCCAACGCGGGTGCGGCGCTGCTGGAGGCGAGCGCCACCCGTCGGGCGACCCGGGCCGCGACGGTGGTGCTGCACCCGATGTACCTCGGCGGGCTGGCCCTCGACATCGGCGGCTGGGTGCTCACGGTGCTCGCCCTGCGCTACATGCCGATCGTCGCCGTGCAGGCGATCGTCGCCGGCCAGGTCGGCATCACGGTGATCGCGTCGCACTGGGTGTTCGACACCCCGCTGCGGCGTCTCGACCTCGCGGCGGCGGGGGCGAACGTCCTCGGCCTCGCGCTGCTGGTGGCGAGCGCGAGCGTCGACGACGAGCGCGTCCGGCCCACGACGGCCGGGATCGTCGCGCTCGTGATCGTCTTCGTGGTCCTGCTGGGGGTGTCGGTACCGATCGCCATCCGCAGCCGCCGCGCGATGCTCGTGTCGTTCCTCGCCGGGCTCGCGTTCGGCGGCACCGCCGTGGCGGTCCGGATGATCGACCTCGACGGGTCCCTCGGCGAGATGGCCCGCCAGGCGGTGGCCGACCCGGTGATCTGGACCCTGCTCGGCTTCGCGCTGCTGGGGCTCGCGCTCTACACGGTGGCGCTGGGTCGGGGGTCGGTCGGCCCGGTGGTGGCGGTGCTCGCGGTGACCGAGACGCTGGCGCCGGGCCTGCTCGGCCTCGTGGCGCTGGGCGACTCCGTGCGGCCGGGCTGGACGCCGGCCTTCGTGCTGGGACTGGTGCTCGCGCTCGGGGGCGTCGTGGTGCTGGCGCGCTCGCCGGCGCAGGCGTCCCTGTCGGGCGACGACGGCGCGGCGCCGCCGCCCCTCAAACGACTGTGAGGGACCGACGGCGGGGCGACCCGGTCCGGGCCGCCCCGCCGTCGGTGTCCGGCGTCAGTCGCGGAAGGCGTCCTTGACCTTCTCGCCCGCGTTCTTGAGGCTGCCGGCGGTCTGGTCCTTCTTGCCCTCGGCCTCGAGGCGCTCGTTGCCGACCGCCTTGCCGACGCCTTCCTTGACCTTGCCCTTGAGTTCCTGGGCCTTGTTGTCGACCTTGTCTTCCTGCGCCATGAGAGCCTCCTCACCACGCGCCGCCTCCGGCGCGCTGGACGGACGGGTAGGTACCCCCGGACGGACGCCTCAATCCGTCGCCGACGACCGGGTGCCCAGCGCGACGTCGCGGACGACCTCGCCGGACGCCGGGACGGCGACCCAGCCCACCTCGGGCGGGTGGCCGTCGGCCCGGGCGACGAGCTGGAACGTGCCCGCCTCGTGCGGCTCGAGGTGGAAGGCCCCGTCCTCGTCCACCGCGGCGACGGCCACCTCGTGGCCGTCGGCGCCCACGAGCGTCACCGTCGCACCCCCGAGCCCGTCCCCCTGCCGGTCGGTGACCCGGCCCCGCAGCGTCGACCCGTCGACCGCGACGGGGTGGTGCGGGACGGGGGTGTGGGCGGGGTCCTCCTCCGTCGTCGGCCCCTCGGCAGCGGTGGCGGCGCGCCGACGCCGGCGGTCGAGGGCGAGGTCGGCGAGCCCGAGCAGCAGCGCGAGGACGACGAACGCGACGGCGCCGATCAGGCCCTGGCTGATGGCCAGCGACCAGTCGCCGCCCGTCGCGGTGAGCTGGCCGAAGAACACCGCGCCGACCGCGGAGATGCCGACCGCCGAGCCGATGCGCTGCCCGGTCTGCAGGACGCCGGCCGCCGTGCCGCCCTCCCGCGGGGGCACCTCCTCGAGTGCGAGGGTCTGGTTCGGCGCGATGACGAAGCCGCTGCCGATGCCGGCGAGCAGGAGCGGCGCGGCGATCGCCCAGCCGACCTGCTGGGGATCGAGCCGTAGGACGACGTCGACGGCGATCAGCCCGACGGCGACCGCGAGGAGCCCGAGGACGACCAGCGACTTGCCCAGCCGCGACACCAGGCGCCCGCCGATCGCCGACGTCACGGCGGAGCCCAGCGCGAACGGCGTCAGGGCGAGTCCCGCCTCGAGCGGGGTGTAGCCGCGGCCGTTCTGCAGGAAGAGGGTGACGACGAAGAAGATCGCGGTGAAGCCGGCGAAGTAGAGCAGTCCCAGCGAGGTGCCCAGCGCGTAGCTCCGGGTGCGCAGCAGGCCGAAGTTCACCAGCGGGTGCCCGTGCGTCCGGCGGGCCCGGCGCTCCCAGGCGACGAACGCCAGCAGCAGGACGAGGGCGACCCCGAGCAGCCACCACGGCGCGCTCGTCGGGTCCTGCTCGGAGAGCACGAGCGGGGTCATGAGCGCCACGACCGCGCCGCCGAGCAGGACGGCCCCGACGAGGTCGAGCGGCCGCCGTTCCGTCGCCGTGGGCGCGTCCCTCGGGAGCAGGCGGACGCCGAGGACCAGGGCGGCGACACCGATCGGGACGTTGACGTAGAACACCCAGCGCCAGCCGTCGGCCTCGCCGCCCCACTGCAGCAGCAGCCCGCCGAGCAGCGGGCCGATGGCGGTGGAGATGCCGATCGCGGCGCCGAACAGCCCGAAGGCCCGCCCGCGCTCGCGGCCGGTGAACAGCTGCTGGATGAAGCCGATGACCTGCGGGTTGAGCATCCCGCCGGCCGCGCCCTGCAGCAGGCGGGCGGCGACGAGCGTCTCCGCGTTCGGCGCGATCCCGGCCGCGGCGCTCGTCAGCGTGAACAGCGCGAGCGCGAGCAGGAACATCTTCTTGCGCCCGCGGTCGTCGCCCAGACGTCCCGAGGCGACGAGCACCAGCCCGAAGGTCAGGGCGTAGCCCGAGACGACCCAGGACAGCTCGGCCGACGACGCGCCGACCCCCCGCTGCATCGCCGGCAGGGCGACGTTGACGATGCTGACGTCGAGCAGCGTCATGAACCCGGCGATCAGGCACACCGCCAGGGCGCGCCAGCGCCTCGGGTCGGGCTCGGGAGAACTCACCCCGCTGAGGTTCCCGCCGGTCACCGGGCCAATCGTGACACGAGACGGAGGGAACGCCCGTGGAGATCCTCTCGAGCCGCATCCTCGTGCGTCCGCGCGACTGGGAGCTGTCCCGGACGTTCTACGCCGAGACCCTCGGCCTCGCCGTGGCCCGCGAGTTCCCCGGCGGCGTGGTGTTCTTCCTGGGCACCGGCTACCTGGAGCTCTCGAAGGCGGGTGCGGTCGCGGTCGGCGACGACGCCCTGTGGCTGCAGGTCCGCTCGCTGCCCGACGCCGTCGCCGAGCTCCGGGGCCGGGGCGTGACGATCACGCGCGAGCCGGCCCGCGAGCCGTGGGGGCTCGACGAGTGCTGGATCGCCGACCCCGACGGCCGCGCGATCGTCCTCGTCGAGATCCCGCCCGGTCACCCGATCCGGACCGACCTGCGTACGTGAGCGAAGTTCACGGCTATAGCCGTGAACTTCGCTCACAGACCGAGGGCGCCCGCCAATTCGCGCAGGGCCGGGCGGGGGTCGGACATGGGGTTGTCGCCCAGGGCCTGGACCAGCACGTGGTCCGCGCCGGCGTCGAGGTGCGCGGTCACCGACGCCGCCACGGTCTCGAGGTCGCCCATGCCCACGAGGGCCCGCGCGAGGCGCTCCGAGCCGCCGCGGACCAGGTCGGACTCCTCGAAGCCCTGGCGCAGCCAGGAGTTCCGGTAGTTCGGCAGTCCCGAGTACACCTCGAGGTGCGCGTGGGCACGGCGCATCGCGTCCTCGGCGTCGTCGCCCACCGCGACGGCCTGCTCGGTGACGACCCACTTGTCCGGCCCCAGGGCCTCGCGAGTGACGCGGCTCTGCTCGGGGAGGACGAGGTAGGGGTGCACGCCGTCGGTCTCAGCGCCCGCGAGTTCGATCATCTTCGGGCCGAGGGCGGCGACGAGACGGGCGGGACGGCCCACGCCGGGCTCGATCTGCTCGGGCACCGCGGCCATCCGTGCGAGGTAGTCGCGCATCGTGGCCAGCGGCTTCTCGTACGTGCCGCCGCGGCCGCGCTCGACCAGCGGCGCGTGGCTCACCCCGAGCCCGAGCACGAACCGCCCCGGGTGCAGCGCGGTGAGCGTGCGCGCGCCGGACTCGGCGGCGATCGGGTCGCGGGCGTGGATGTTGGCGATGCCGGTGCCGACGACGAGGCGGTCGGTGGCGGCGAGGAACGCGCCCGCCTGCGTCAGCGTCTCCTTGCCGTAGGCCTCGCCGTAGAACAGCGAGCCGTAGCCCATCGCCTCGATGTCGCGGGCTGCCTGCTGCGCGTCCGGCATCGACCAGGTGTCGCTGGTCCACCAGACGCCGATGCGGGACGGGAAGTCGATCGGTGCGGCCACGCCCGGACGCTATCGCTGCTCGCCGGGGCCCACCCGCCGGGCCGACGCCGACTCCTCGGCCATCCCGCGCAGCGCGGCGATGAGCGCGCCCCCGAGGACGATGCCGACGACGACCCGCTCGACCGAGCCCTCCCGCTCGTCGCGGTCGACCACCGCCGCGACCTCCCGGTCGCCGACGGCCTCCATCGCCTCGGCGTAAACGTCGAGCAGCCCGACGACCTGGTCGCCACCGAGCCGGTCGAGGGTCGCGAGGACGTCGACCGCGGCACGCCGGCCCGCGTTGTTCTCGGTCACCCGCCACCCGCGGCGGGCGACGAGGTCCGCGACGACCTTCTCCGCGCGCACCGAGGCGTCGTCCTCGACGGGCTGCACGCGCGCCATCACCGCGTCCTGCGCGGTCCCGAGCGCGTGGTGCAGGTCGACCTGCTCGTCGTCGACCGTCGCGAGCACATCCCGAGCGCCCGCGACCGTGAGCCCGCCGACGTCGAGCAGCGCGCGCACCAGGCGCAGGCGGCGCAGGTGCTCCTCGTCGTAGTGCGCCTGGTTCGGGCTCGTGAGCTCGCCGGGCGGCAGCAGACCCTCGCGCAGGTAGTACTTGATCGACGCGACGCTCACGCCCGACCGGCGGCTCAGTTCCGCGACCCGCATCCCGCTCCCCTCTGGACGTCCGACGCGGATAGTTCTACTCTCCGTTCATGGACAGTGCCACTATCCGATCACTCGCTCGGGAGTCACGCTCCCTGGCCGTGTTCACCGTCGCCATGGCCGTGCTCGCCGCCGTGTGCCTGGCCGGGCTCGCGCTCGACCCCCGCCTCCTCGGCGGCCAGCCGATCTGGGCCAAGCCCCTGAAGTTCTCGGTCAGCTTCGTCCTGTACGGCGCGACGCTGGTGTGGATGATCTCGCTGGTCGCCTCGCCGGCGGCACGGCGGTGGGCCCGCCGCGCCGGCGCCGTCGTCGCCACCGCCGGCACGATCGAGATGATCGCCATCGTCGGGCAGGTGGTCCGCGGGCGCGCCAGCCACTTCAACGTCGCCACGGCGTTCGACACGGCCGTCTGGGCGGTCATGGGGACGACGATCGTCGTGCTCTGGGTCGCCACCGCCGGGCTCGGCGTCCTGCTGCTGCGCGAACGGACGCTGCCCGTCGACATCGCCCGGGCGGTGCGGCTCGGGCTCGTCGTCACCCTGCTCGGGATGGCCACGGCGTTCTTGATGACGAGCCCGACGGGGGCGCAGATCGCCGCCGCGAGCTCCACGGGGTCGATGCCGACGGCCGGGGCGCACGCGGTCGGTGTGCCCGACGGCGGCGCGGCCCTGCCCCTGGTCGGCTGGAGCACCACCGGCGGCGACCTGCGGATCGGTCACTTCGTCGGCCTGCACGCCCTGCAGGGCCTGCCGTTGCTCGCCTTCGCGCTGCTCGCCCTCGCGCCGCGCGTGCCGGTGCTGCGCGACGTGGCGGTCCGGGCGCGGCTGGTCGGCATCGCCGGCGGGTTCTGGGCCGGGCTGACGCTGCTCCTGGTCTGGCAGGCCCTGCGCGGCCAGTCGATCATCGCCCCGGACGGCCCGACGATCGCCGTCGGCGCGGCGCTGGTCGTCGTCACGGCGCTGGCCACCGCCGCCGTCCTGCGCCCCCGCACCACCCCGACGACCGTCCTGGAGACCCAGCGATGAGCACACCGACCACCGTCGCCCCCGCCCGCACCGGCCACCCCGCCCTCGTCGCCGTCTACCTCGTCCTGTCGCTCGTCGGCCTCGTCGGGACGTGGTGGTTCAACCTGAGCTTCTTCGCCACGGGCGGCACCGACTACCTCGGGGGCTGGTTCGCCAACGCCGCGAGCTCCTCGGCGGCCGTCGACATCATCGTCATGGCCGTCGCGGCCTGCATCGTCATCGTCGTCGAGGGCCGTCGGCTCGGCTTCCGCCCGCTGGGCCTGGTGCTGCTCGTGGTGCTCAGCTTCGTGATCGCCGTGGCGTTCACGTTCCCGCTGTTCCTGGCCCTGCGGGAGAGGCGCCTCCGGCGCACGTGAGGGATCTGGGTCGACGGGACGACCCGGATCACTCACGTGGCCTCCGGCCCTCAGAGCCCGAGGTGACGGGCGATGAGGATCTTCTGGACCTCGCTCGTCCCCTCGCCGATCTCCAGGATCTTCGAGTCGCGGTAGTGCCGGGCCACGGGGTACTCGTTCATGAAGCCGTAGCCGCCGAAGATCTGGGTGGCGTCGCGGGCGTTGTCCATCGCCGCGTTGGAGCTCACGAGCTTCGCGATCGCGGCCTCCTTCTTGAACGGCACCCCGGCGGACATCTTCGCGGCGGCGTCCTGCCAGGCGAGGCGGGCGCAGACGGTGCGCGACTCCATCTCGGCGATCTTGAACTGGATGCCCTGGTAGCTCCCGATCGCGGCACCGAAGGCCTCGCGCTCGCGGGCGTAGCGCACCGACTCGTCGACACAGCCCTGGGCGGCGCCGGTGGACAGCGCGGCGATCGCCACACGGCCCTCGTCGAGGATCGACAGGAACTGCGCGTAGCCCCGTCCCCGGGTGCCGACCAGGTTCTCCTCGGGCACCCGGCAGTCGTCGAAGGCGAGCTCGTGGGTGTCGGAGGCGTTCCAGCCGACCTTCGAGTACGACGGGGCGACGGTGAAGCCGTCGGTCCCCGACGGGACGAGGATCGCCGAGATCTCCTTCTTCCCGTCCTCGCCGCGGTCGGTGACGGCGGTGACCGTGACCAGCGAGGTGATGTCGGTGCCCGAGTTGGTGATGAACGCCTTCGTCCCGTTGATCACCCACTCCCCGCCGTCGAGCTTCGCGGTGGTTCGGGTGGCCCCGGCGTCCGAGCCGCCCCCGGCCTCGGTGAGGCCGAACCCGCCGAGGGTCCGGCCGGCCGCGAGGTCGGGCAGCCAGCGCTGCTTCTGCTCGTCGGAACCGAACCGCAGCAGCGGCATGATCCCCAGCGACACCCCGGCCTCGAGCGTGATGGCGACCGACTGGTCGACCCGGCCGAGCTCCTCGAGCGCGACGCACAGCGCGACGTAGTCGCCGCCCATGCCGCCGTACTCCTCGCCGACGGGCAGGCCGAACAGGCCCATCTCGCCCATCTTCGCGACGAGCGCGTACGGGAACTTCTCCTTGATGTAGAAGTCGCCGATGACCGGGGCGACCTCCTTCTGCGCGAAGTCCTCGACGGTGGCGCGCAGGGCCTCGTGCTCCTCGGACAACTGCATGATCATTCTCCTGATTCGGGCACGACGGTGACGAGCGGCGCGTCCAGGGCGACCGCTGCGCCGGCCTTCGCGGCCAGGTCCTTGACCACCCCGTCCACCGGGGCGGAGATCACGTGCTCCATCTTCATGGCCTCGACGACGACGAGGCGCTGACCGGTGGTGACGTGGTCGCCCTCGGCGACCTCGACGGCGGTCACGGTGCCGGGCATCGGGGCGGTGAGCGGACCGTCCTGTCCCCCGGCGGCGGTGCGGGCCGCCCGCAGGCGTTCCTGCTCGCGCAGGGCCCAGGCGTCGCCGTCACGCGCGAGCCAGCGCACCCCGCCGGCGATCGCGGTGCGGTAGCCGCGGGTGGCACCGTCGAGGGTGACGACGAGGGTGGGGCCCTGTCTCCGGGCCGAGACTCCTCTGGTGGCTCCGTCCTCGCCGATCGTCACGCTCGCGTGGTCCGGCGGACCGGCCACGGCGACGTCGACGGGGTCGCCGCTCGCCCCCGCGGCGGGGACGAGACGCCACCGCGCCGGCGCGGGGTCGGCGCCGAGGCGCCACCCGCCCAGGCGGTCGAACGGGGCGTCGCCGGCGGGCAGGTCGAGCAGGCCGGCGAGCGCCGCGGCGGCGAGGACGTCCTCGGGGATGTCGTCGGCGGGCGGGTCGAGACGGGCGATGAGCCCGGTGTCGAGACGGCCGGCGCGGACGTCCTCGTCGTTCAGCAGCGTGCGCAGCCAGGCGAGGTTGGTGCGCACGCCGAGCACGGTGGTGGCGGCGAGCGCGGCGTCGAGGCGGTCGAGGGCGGCGGCACGGTCCGGACCGCTGGCGATGATCTTGGCGAGCATCGGGTCGTAGCGGGACCCGACCTCGGTGCCGATCTCCACCCCGGCGTCGACGCGGGTGTGCGGCGGCCACACCAGGTCCAGGACCGTCCCGCCGGTGGGCAGGAAACCGCGGGCGGGGTCCTCGGCGTAGAGGCGGACCTCGACGGCGTGACCCTCGAGCGTCACGTCGTCCTGGCCGTAGCCCAGCGCCTCGCCGGCGGCGACGCGCAGCTGCTCGGCGACGAGGTCGAGCCCCGCGCCGCGCACCCGGACGACCTCCTCGGTGACGGGGTGCTCGACCTGCAGGCGGGTGTTCATCTCGAGGAAGAAGAACTCGCTCGCGTCGGAGTTCGTCACGAACTCGACCGTGCCGGCGCCGACGTAGCCGCAGGCCCGGGCGGCCTCGACGGCGGCCTTCCCCATCTCGAGTCGCTGCGTCTCGTCGAGGACGGCCGACGGGGCCTCCTCGACGACCTTCTGGTGGCGCCGCTGCAGGGAGCACTCGCGCTCGCCGAGGTGCACGACGCCGCCGTGCCGGTCGGCCAGCACCTGGATCTCGACGTGGCGGGGGTCGGTGACGTAGCGCTCGACGAGCAGCGTGTCGTCGCCGAAGGAGCTCCTGGCCTCGCGTCTCGCCGCGGCGATGGCGCTGTCGAGGTCGGCGTCGCGCTCGACGACGTGCATGCCCTTGCCGCCGCCGCCCGCGCTGGGCTTGAGCAGCACCGGGAAGCCGACCTCGCGGGCCGCGGCCGCGACGGCGGCGTCGTCGAGACCCGTGCCGTCGGACCCGGGCACCAGCGGCACACCCGCGGGGCCGACGGTGGCCTTCGCGCGGATCTTGTCGCCCATGGCCTCGATGGCCTCGGGGGGCGGGCCGATCCACGTCATCCCGGCCTCGGCCACCTGGCGGGCGAAGCCGGCATTCTCGGCGAGGAAGCCGTAGCCGGGGTGCACGGCGTCGGCACCGAGCGCCGCGCCGGCCGCGAGGATCGCCGCGCCGTCGAGGTAGTCGGGCACGCGGACCGCGACGTCGGCGGCGCCCACGTGCGGCGCGCCCGCGTCGGGGTCGGTGTAGACGGCCACCGCGCGCAGGCCCCGGGCGTGCAGGGTCCGCGTGATCCGCACGGCGATCTCGCCGCGGTTGGCGATCAGCACGCTGGTGAACACGGTGGCCTCTCTGACGGGGCGAGGATGCGGATTTCCTGGCGTTGAGTGCAAGCGAGGACGCAGGGCTTGCACTACATCCGGAACACGCCGAAGTGCGGCGCGTCGAGGGGGGCGTTGGCGCACGCCGAGAGGGCGAGGCCCAGGACCGTGCGGGTCTCGGCGGGGTCGATGACGCCGTCGTCCCAGAGCCGGGCGGTCGAGTAGTACGGGTGGCCCTGGTGCTCGTACTGCTCGCGCACGCCCTCGGCGTCGGACGACCCGACGGTGCCCAGGACCGTGGCCGCCTGCTCGGCGCCCATGACGCTGATCCGCGCGTTGGGCCACATCCACAGGAAGCGCGGCGAGTAGGCCCGCCCGCTCATCGCGTAGTTGCCGGCGCCGTACGAGCCGCCGATGACGACGGTGAGCTTGGGGACGCGCGTGGTGGCGACGGCCGTGACCATCTTGGCGCCGTCCTTGGCGATGCCGCCCGCCTCGTACTCGCGCCCGACCATGAAGCCGGTGATGTTCTGCAGGAAGACCAGCGGGATCGCGCGCTGGTCGCACAGCTCCACGAAGTGCGCGCCCTTGAGCGCCGACTCGCGGAAGAGCACGCCGTTGTTGGCGACGATCCCGACCGGGTGCCCGTGCAGCCGCGCGAACCCCGTCACGAGCGTCGTCCCGTACTCCGGCTTGAACTCGGTGAACGCGCTCCCGTCCACGAGACGCGTGATCACCTCGTGCACGTCGTAGGCGGTGCGCCCGTCGACCGGGACGACGTCGTAGAGCTCACTCGGGTCGTGCGCGGGCTCGACGGTGGGGCGCCGCTCCCACGGCGGCGCGACGCGCGGGCCCAGGGTGTCGACGATGTCGCGCACCATCGACAGCGCGTGCGCGTCGTCCTCGGCGAGGTGGTCGACGACGCCGGAGGTGCGCGCGTGCAGGTCGCCGCCGCCGAGCTCCTCAGCGGTGACCTCCTCGCCCGTCGCCGCCTTCACCAGCGGCGGGCCGCCCAGGAAGATCGTGCCCTGGTTGCGGACGATCACGGCCTCGTCGCTCATCGCCGGGACGTAGGCCCCGCCGGCGGTGCACGAGCCGAGCACGGCGGCGATCTGCGGGATGCCGAGCCCGGACATCGTCGCCTGGTTGTAGAAGATCCGGCCGAAGTGCTCGCGGTCGGGGAACACCTCGTCCTGCTGCGGCAGGAACGCCCCGCCCGAGTCGACGAGGTAGATGCACGGCAGGCGGTTGTGCAGCGCCACCTCCTGCGCGCGCAGGTGCTTCTTCACCGTCATCGGGTAGTAGGTGCCGCCCTTGACGGTGGCGTCGTTGGCGACGACGACGCACTCGCGCCCCGCGATCCGCCCGACGCCGGTGATGATCCCCGCACCCGGCGCCGCGTCGCCGTACATCCCGGTGGCCGCCAGCGGCGAGAGCTCGAGGAAGGGGCTCGACGGGTCCAGCAGGGCGTCGACCCGCTCGCGGGGCAGCAGCTTGCCCCGCTCGACGTGCCGGACGCGGCTGCGCTCGGGGCCGCCGAGACGCGCGACGGCCAGCCGCTCGCGCAGGTCGGCGACGAGGGCGTGGTGCCCGCCCTGTGCGCGGTCGTCGTGGCTGTCGCCACGGATTCCGCTCACGTGGTCGGTGCTCGGCGCAGCCACGGGCGACCTCCTCGTCGACGTCGACGTGCGGACCGCACGTTAACGCTCGCTCACGTTAGTGACCGTTCACGTCCCCTGGCAAGAGGCCGTAGGGTGCGAGCGTGCCCGTCACGACGTCACGCCGCGAGCAGATCCTCGTCGAGGCCGCCCGGCTGTTCGCCCGCCACGGGTTCCACGGCGTCTCCATCGACGGGATCGGCGCGGCGGTCGGCGTCAGCGGGCCTGCGCTCTACCGGCACTTCCCGTCGAAGGAGGGCCTGCTCGCCGAGATGCTGGTGGGCATCAGCGAGCACCTGCTCGCCGGCGGCCAGGAACGCGCTGCGGAGACCACCGACCCCGTCGAGCTGCTCGAGGCGCTCATCGCGTTCCACACCGACTTCGCGCTGCACCAGCCCGAGCTCATCACCGTCCAGGACCGCGACCTCGCGAACCTCCCCGACGCCGCCCGGCGCCGGGTCCGCGGGCTGCAGCGCGCCTACGTCGAGGTCTGGGTGGACGCGCTGCGCCGGGCCGGGTTCGCCGCGACCGAGGAGGCCGCGCGGGTCCGGGCCCACGCCGCGTTCGGGCTGATGAACTCCACGCCGCGCAGCGCCGGGCACACGCGTCCGGACGTCGCCGCGCCGCTGCTCGTCGCCATGGTGCGCGCCGCCCTGCACGCGCTCGTCTGACGGACCGACCGCCCGGCGGACGGCCCGCCACGCGGCCGGTCGCGTCGCTACGCTCCGCCACATGAACCAGCCGCAGGGACAGTTCCAGGGTCAGCGGTACCCGATCCTGCTCTCGACGATGAACGACCTCCCGGGCTACGAGGTCACGCGTGTGTTCGGCGAGGTCTTCGGGCTCACCGTCCGCAGCCGCAACATGTTCTCGACCATGGGCGCCGGCTTCAAGGCGATGGCCGGCGGCGAGCTCAAGGGCCTGTCGAAGCTGCTGTCGGACTCCCGCCACGAGGCCCTCGGACGGCTGGCGGAGGAGGCCCAGGCCCACGGCGCGAACGCCGTGCTCGCCCTGCGCTTCGACTGCAACGAGATCGCCCAGACCGCCAGCGAGATCGCCGCCTACGGCACGGCCGTCTACGTCGTGCCGCACACCCAGCGCTGAGTCACCCGGCCCTCGCTCACCGGCGCCCGCGGGCCGTCTGCGCGTCGAGGCCCCGGGCGAGCTCCTCCTCGGTCTGGACCAGCCGGTTGCGCCGCAGCGTGGCCTCCTCCAGACGCGAGCGCACCGCGATGCGCCGCGACAGGAGCTCGCGCACGTAGTCGTACCGCTCGGCCTCGGTGGCTTCGTGGATCTGGGCGGTCAGCTTGGCGTCGAAGCGCTCGAAGACGCCGACCTGCTGATCGGCCGCACGCCGGTCCCGGCCGGCTCGCTCGTACTGCGCGGGCGTCACCGAGCCGTGCGGCGACGGTGCGGGCCGCGGTACCTGCGCCGGCGGCATCTGCCGGGTCGGCCGGGCGACGGGCGCCGGGGCATCCGGGGCTCCGGGGGGCGGGTCGTAGGGGCGGGGCGCCCCCACGCCGGTGTAGGCGGGCGGCGCGGTGTCGGCCTCCCGCTCGTCGTGATCGCGGCCGAAGAGCCGACGCGGTCGTGAGGTCGCCATGGCGCACCCTCCTCACCCGGAGTGACCTCGTCACTGTGCACCCGACGCGGCCCTCGACGGAAGTGGACACCACCCGCGTCCGCCGGACGGACCGGACTCAGTCGAGGTTCTCGATCGGCACCGGGTCGATGCGCTCCCCGGCCGGCAGCGTGAAGCCGAACAGCCGCGCGTAGAAGGCGAGCTCGGCGTCCAGCGCGCGGCGGATGTTGCCGGCCTGGCGGAAGCCGTGCTGCTCGCCGGCGAAGAGCAGGTACGCGACGGGCACGCCCCCGCGGCGCAGCGCCTCGACGATCATCTCCGACTGGCCGGGCGGGACGATCGCGTCCTCGTCGCCCTGCAGCACGATCAGCGGCGTCGTGAACCGCTCGACGTGCGTGATCGGCGAGCGCTCCACGTAGACCTCGCGCGCCTCCGGGTACGGGCCGATCAGGCCGTCGAGGTAGCGCGACTCGAACTTGTGCGTCTCGAGGGCGAGGGCCTCGAGGTCGGCGACCCCGAAGTGGTCGGCGCCCGCGGCGAACGGGGTGTCGTCGCGGGCCAGCGCGGCGAGCGTCGTGAAGCCACCCGCGGAGCCACCGCGGATGGCGAGACGCTCCGGATCGACCCGGCCGGCGTCGGCGAGTGCGCTCGCCGCGGCGAGGCAGTCGGCGACGTCGACGACGCCCCAGGCGCCCCGGAGCTGCTCCCGGTACGCGCGGCCGTAGCCGCTGGAGCCTCCGTAGTCCACGTCGACGACCCCGAAGCCCCGGCTCGTCCAGTACTGCACCCCGAGGTTGAGCACCGGCGACGCCGACCCGGTCGGCCCGCCGTGCAGGACGACGAGCAGCGGCGGGAGCTCGCCGTCGGGGCCGGCGTGGGCCGTGGCCGGCGGGTAGTAGAGCGCGTGGGCGTCCCGCGGGGCGCCGGCCGCGTCGGTCGAGGTGAACGTCATCGGCTCGGGCACCGAGATCGTCGCGGGGTCGAGCCCGAGGTCGCGCGGGGCGCGCAGCGTCTCCACGGTCCCGTCGACACCGACGCGGTGGACCCCCGGCTCGGAGGTCGGCGACCCGGCGACACAGACGACGGTCCCCGGCCCGTCGGCGCGCACCGACCGGATCGTCGTGAACGGGGTGTCCAGCTCGGTCACCGTGCCGTCGAGCGCCCGGACGGCGAGGGCGTCGAAGCCGTCCGAGGACCGCGCGACGACCACCCGGCGGTCCGGCAACGTCGCGTGGCGCGCGCCGGCGAGCTGCCAGGCGGGCAGCCCGATCTCGGCGTCCATGACGACGAGCGGGGTCACGCCCTCGTCGGGGTGCCAGCGGTAGAGGTTCCACCACCCGTCCTCCTCCCCCGTCGCTGCGCTCTCCCTGGCGCGGTCGGAGAGGAAGTGCAATGCGCTGTCGGCCTGCCACACCGGCTCCCCGACCGACTCGCCGGGCCCGCCCGCGACGACCGTCTCGGTGCCGCTCGCGAGGTCGCGCACGGTGAGCACCGTGTCGTCCCACGGCATCGACGGATGGTCCCAGGAGACCCAGGCGAGCCGGCGGGCGTCCGGGGACAGGCGCGGGGCGGCGACGAAGTCCGGGCCGGTGACCAGCACCTCGGGCTCGCTCGGCGCCCGCGCGTCGAGACGGACGATCTCGTTGACCACCTCGGTGGCCGGGGCGCCCTCGCGCGGGTGGTGCTCGCGCACGCAGACGAGCCACGTGCCGTCGGGCGCGACGTCGCCGTCGGCGAACCGGTCGCCCCGCGGGACCGTCGGCTCCGGGGTCAGGACGACGGGGTCAGCGTCCGGGGCGTAGCGGCGCAGGCGCTGGTCGGCCCAGTCGACGGCGAAGACGGTGTCCTCGTGCAGCCACCACGCCCCGCCGCCGTACTCGTGGACCGCGGTGCGGGCGTTGGCGTCCTCGGGCAGCAGGTCGGTCACCCTGCCCCCATCGGCGTGCTCCCCTTCCACACGGCGCACCAGCTGGACCCGGCCGCCCTCGCCGGCGCGCCCCTCACCCCACACGACGCCGCCGCGCCCGTCGGGGCGCACGCCGTCGAGCCGCACCCCGGCGGTGACGACGAGCTCCGAGGTGATCGGTGTCGGCCAGGATCCGTAGGGCAGCGGGGTCACGCCGTCACGGTAGGCGCCGTGATCGACGGAAGAATACGGACACTGGGTGTCAGCGACGGTCCGCCGCTGACACCCAGACCGCACTCAGCCCCGGTCGCGCAGCACGTTCTTCTGGATCTTCCCCGTCGACGTCTTGGGCAGCTCGCCGAAGACGATGCGCTTCGGTGCCTTGAACCGCGCCAGCTGGGTGCGGACGAGCTCGACCAGCTCGTCGGCCTCGACCTCGGCGGAGACGGTCACGTACGCGACGGGCACCTCGCCCCACCGTTCGTCCGGGACGCCGACGACCGCCGACTCGACGACGGAGGGGTGGCTGTCCAGCACGCGCTCGACCTCGACCGACGCGATGTTCTCGCCGCCCGAGATGATCACGTCCTTGCTGCGGTCGCGGATCTCGACGTAGCCGTCGGGGTGGACGACACCGAGGTCCCCGGTGCGGAACCAGCCGTCCGCGTCGACCTCCGCGGTCGCCTCCGGGTCGCGGTAGTACCCGAGCATCACGTCGTTGCCGCGCAGCACGAGCTCGCCCATCGTCTCGCCGTCCGACGGGACCTCGGCGCCGGTCTGCTCGTCGAGCACCCGCAGACGCTGCGCCACGACGTTGCCGACGCCCTGGCGTGCCTTGAGCCGCGACTGCTCGTCGGCGTCGAGGTCGTCCCACTCGGGGTGCCAGTCGTTGACGGCGGCCGGGCCGTAGGTCTCGGTGAGCCCGTAGAGGTGGGTGACCGACATGCCCAGCTCGTTCATGCGCGCGAGCAGCGTCGGCGTCGGCGGGGCGCCGCCCGTCGCGACGGTGACGCGCTCGGGCGCCGGCCCGTCCTTCGCCGCCTCGGCGTGGGCGATCATCGTCAGCACGGTCGGCGCCGCGCAGTAGTGCGTGACGCCCTCGGTGCGGATCAGGCGCCAGATCTCCTCGGCGTCGATCACGCGCAGGCACACGTGCAGCCCGCCCGCCGCGGTCACCGCCCAGGGGAAGCACCAGCCGTCGCAGTGGAACATCGGCAGGGTCCACAGGTAGCGCGACGCCGGCTCCAGACGCATGTGGAACGCCATGGCCAGCGCCTGCAGGTTCGCGCCGCGGTGGTGGTACATGACGCCCTTGGGACGCCCCGTCGTGCCCGACGTGTAGTTGATCGCGAGCAGGCCGCGCTCGTCGGCGACCGGCACGACGCGCTCCGGCGAGTCGGCGACGAGCGACTCGTAGCGCTCGCCCTCCTCGACCAGCGCGACGCCCGTGCGCTCGGCCACGGCGCGGGCCTGCTCGACGAGCTCGCGGGTCGCGATCAGCAGGCGGGCGCCCGAGTGCTCGACGATGTGGACGATCTCGTCGACCGAGAGCCGGGTGTTGAGCGGCACGAGGACGGCGCCCGCGTAGGGCACGCCGTGGTGGCACTCGAGCATCACGTGGCTGTTGGTGGCGAGCGCGGCCACGCGATCTCCGGGCTCGACGCCCAGCTCGTGCAGGGCGCCGGCCAGCCGCCGGGACCGCGCGCCGAACTCGGCGTACGTGAAGCGCTGCTCGCCGTCGACGATCGCGGGGCGCGCGGCGAACGCGTGCTCGGCGCGGTCGAGGAACGCCGTCGGGGTCAGCTCGGTGAAGCTGAACGGGGCGGGGGTGACGTGTTCCATGGCGCCGGTCTACACCACCCCGAGGGCTGTCATCGCCTCCGCGACGCGCAGGAAACCCGCGGCGTTCGCGCCGTTCTCGAGGTCCCCGGGGTCGCCGTGATAGCGCTCGGCGGCCTCGCGCACGCGGTCGTAGGCGTCGCTCATGATCGTGGAGAGCCGCGCGTCGACGTCCTCGGCGCTCCAGCGCTCACGGCCGGCGGCCTGCTGCATCTCGAGCGCCGACACCGCGACGCCGCCGGCGTTGGCGGCCTTGCCGGGACCGAAGCCGACCCCGGCCTCGCGCAGGATCTCGCGCGCCTCCGGGGTCACCGGGCCGTTGGCGCCCTCGGCGACGACCCAGCATCCGTGGTCGATGAGCGCGCGCGCCTCGTCGGGGCCGATCTCGTTCTGGGTCGCGCAGGGCAGCGCGACGTCGCACTCCAGCGTGAACGGCGAGCCCTCCGCGGCCGTCGCCCCCGAGCGCTTCTCGGCGTAGTCGGCGACCGAGCCGCCCTGGCCCTTGATCTCGCGCAGGAGGTCGACGTCGACGCCGTCGGGCTCGGAGACCGACCCGCGCGAGTCCGAGCAGCCGACGACCGTCCCGCCCGAGTCGATCACCTTGGCCATCGCGTGGAGCGCGACGCTGCCGCTGCCGGAGACGACGACGCGGGCGCCGTCGAGGTCGCGGCCCTGCTCGTCGAGCATGCGGCGGGTGAAGTAGACGACGCCGTAGCCGGTCGCCTCGGGGCGCAGCGCAGAGCCGCCGAGCACCGCGGGCTTGCCGGTGAACGCGCCGGGCTCGTGGTAGCCGATGAGGCGCTGGTACTGCCCGTAGATCCAGCCGATCTCCCGGGAGCCGACGCCCATGTCCCCGGCGGGGACGTCCACCGCGGCCCCGACGTGGCTGGCGAGCTCGGTGGCGAACGACTGGCAGAACCGCATGAGCTCGCCCGTCGACAGCGCCTTCGGGTCGACGTCCGCGCCGCCCTTCCCGCCGCCGATGTCCTGGCCGGTCAGGGCGTTCTTGAACACCTGCTCGAAGCCGAGGAACTTGACGACGTCGAGGTCGACCGACGGCGCGAAGCGCAGGCCGCCCTTGTACGGGCCGAGCGCGGAGTTGAACTGGACGCGGAACCCGCGGTTGACCCGCACCCGTCCGCTGTCGTCGACCCACGGGACCCGGAAGACGATGACCCGCTCGGGCTCGCAGAGCCGCCCGACGACGTCGGTGTACTCCGGGTGCTCGACGAGCACCGGTCCGATGCTGCGGAGCACCCCACGGACGTCGGAGTGGAAGAACTGCTGGTGCGGGTCGCGGCGCAGGACGTCCCGCCAGACCTCCCGCAGTACCGCGTTCTCGGGTTCGTCGTCGCGTGCGCGCGCCATCGCCGTGCCTCCGAAACGTCGTTGTTCCGGTCGGCGTGGTACCCCTGGGTGATCGGTCTCAGTCCGATTGTTCGGCCGAGCACCACCACGTCGTCCGGCCGCCGACGACGCCGCGCTCCATCGGCGCACCGCACCGGGGGCACGTCGCGTCCTTCTTCCGGTAGGGGATGACCTCGCCCGTGTGGACCCCGCCCTGCGCGATCGCGGCGCGGGTGGCCCGGCGCAGGACGCGTCGGAGGTCGTCGAGCTCGTCGGTGGAGAGCTCGCCCGCCGGGCGCGACGGGCGGAGCTTCGCCTGCCAGAGCGTCTCGTCGGCCAGCAGGTTGCCGACCCCGGCGAGCACCGACTGGTCGAGCAGCTTCGCCTTGATCGCGACGATCCCCTTGCCGACGCGGGCCCGGAACTCGTCGCGCGTGATCTCGGCGGCATCCGGGCCGAGGGCCTCGACGGCGGGTTCGAGGTGCACGCGGCCGAGGCGTCGCTTGTCGAAGAGCCGCAGTGCCCCGCCGTCGTCGAAGGTGATCGTGACGCGGTCCCACTCGGGCTTGTCCGGGCGCTCACCGGGCTTCTTCGGCATCCCGCCCACGTGCGGGTCGCCCCCGGCGTAGAGGCTGCTGGCGTCGCCCGTCGGGCCGGTGACGAAGATCCGGCCACCCATGCCGAGGTGGATGCCGAGGTGCGGGCCCTCGTCCCCGTCGGCGGTCACGGTGTCGCACCACATCGTCTTGCCCCGGCGGTGCGCGGCGACGAGCCGACCGCCCTTGAGCGCCTGGTCGATCTCGCCGGGGTGGTGCGGACGGCACACGTACTCGTCGGTGTCGTCGACACCCGAGATGGTGCGGTCGAGGGCCTTCTCGACGACCTGACGCGCGTTCTCGACCTCGGGCAGTTCGGGCACGGCTCCAGCATGCCCCGCCGATCGGCCCTTCATCCTCGCGGCGCTGCTGGCACCGTGGACCCGTGATCGAACCTTCCGCCATGCTCGCCGTCGCCCTCGAGGAGGCCCGGACCGGTGCGGCCGAGGGGGGCGTGCCGGTCGGCGCGGCCCTGTTCGGGCCCGACGGCGAGCTGCTCGGCCGCGGCCACAACCGTCGTGTCCAGGACGGCGACCCCGCCACCCACGGCGAGACCGCCGCCTTCCGGGCCGCCGGGCGCCGCCCGGACTACCGCGGCACGACGATGGTCACGACGCTCTCGCCCTGCTGGTTCTGCGCCGGGCTGATCCGCCAGTTCCGCATCCCGCGCCTGGTGGTCGGCGAGGCCGAGAACTTCGGCGGGCAGCACTCCTGGCTGGCCGACCACGGCGTCGACGTGACCGTCCTCGACGACCCGGACTGCGCGGCCCTCATGCAGCGCTTCGCCGTCGAGCACCCGGAGGCGTGGCTCGAGGACATCGGCGGACCGGAGTAGGTCCCGACGGCCTCGCCGGCGCCCTCAGCCCACGACCACCTCCCGCGCGCACACCGCCGCCGGACCGTCCGGGTCCGCGGCCTGCGCGACGGCCGTCTCCGGCACGCCGAGCCCCCGCAGCAGCGTCCGGCAGAACTCCGCGGCGACGGCCTCCGGCGCGAGGCGGCCCTGCGGGTCGAACCAGGTCCACATCCAGTGCAGCGAGCCGAACATCTGCAGGCTGCGCAGCCGGGCGTCGCCGGGGACGAACACCCCGGCCGCCTCGCCGTCGCGCAGCACGCCGACGACGAGGTCGCGGTAGGCGTCGCGCTGGGCGCGGGCGGTCTCCATCCCGGGCTCGTCGGTGAGGCGGACGACCTCGCGCTGGAACGCGATGGTCGTCGCCGGGTCGTCGGTCTGGTAGCGCACGCCGGCGTGGACGAACGCGGCGAGCCGGTGCTCCGGGCGGTCGAGCCGGGTGAGGAACGCGCGCGCCTCGTCGAGCGCGCGGCGCATGTAGCGCTCCTGGACCTCGGCGAGCATGCGGTCCTTGGTGCCGAAGTGGTGGACGATCGTCCCCTTCGACAGGCCCAGCTCCGACGCGACGTCGCCGAAGTTCGCGCGATCGTACCCGCGCTCCGCGACGTGGCGGGTGAAGGTCACGAGGATCTCGTCGCGCCGCCCGCCCCGCGCGCGGCCCGGGGCCACCGTCGCCGGCTCCGTCATGACGCCCCCTTGTGAACTGACCGCACGTACGGGCAGAGTAGCTCAGGTCACGTCGGCGTGGGGTCTCTCCGAGGAGGACGGCGATGGACGGCGGGATCGCCGACTGGATCGCGAGGCGAGCGCAACGCCAGCCGGGCGCGGTGGCGCTCGTGGACGTCGCCACCGGCGCTCGCCTGACCTACGCCGACCTCGACCGCCGTGTCGGGGCCCGCGCCGCGGCGCTCGCCGCGCTCGGGATCGAGGCGGGCGCGCGCGTCGCCCTGCTGGGCGAGAACTCCGCCGCCTACCTGGAGTGGCTCTTCGGGGCGGCCCGCCTGGGGGCGATCGCGGTGCCGATCAACCACCGGCTGTCCCCGGGCGAGGTCGCCCACGTCCTCACCGACTCCGGCGCCGCGGTGCTGGTGCGCTCGACGGCGTTCACGGGGCTCGCCGGGGACGCGCTCGCGGTGGCCGGCGCCCTCCCGGTGGTCGAGCTCGGCGAGGAGCCGGGCGACGGGGTCGTCGAGGCGCGTCCCGTCGCGGGCGACGACCCCTGCGTGATCATGTACACCTCGGGCACCACGGGCGTCCCCAAGGGCGCGGTGCTCACGCACGACAACATGCTGTGGAACGCGATCAACATGGCCGTCGCCGGCCCGGGCATCGGCGGCACGGACATCACGGTCGCGGCGGCCCCGCTGTTCCACATCGGCGCGCTCGGGCTCTCCGCGCTCCCCCTGCTCTACGCGGGCGGGACCGTGGTCGTCGTGCCGTCGTTCGACCCGGCGGCCTTCGTCGATCTGCTGGCGCGCGAGGGCGTCACCACCCAGTTCCTCGTCCCGGCGATGTGGGCGGCGCTGACGCGTCTGCCGTCGCTGCCCCCGCTGCCCGCCCTGCGCTGGGCGATCTCGGGCGGGGCGCCGTGCCCCGTGACCGTCATCGAGCACTTCACCGAGCGCGGCTGGACGTTCACCGAGGGCTTCGGGATGACCGAGCTCTCCCCCGCCGCGCTCTTCCTCGACGCCGACGACGTGCTCACCCACGCCGGCTCGGTCGGGCGGCCGTTCATGCACGTGGACGCGCGGCTGGTGTCGGAGACCGGTGATGAGGTCGAGGTGGGCGAGGTCGGCGAGCTGGTCCTGCGCGGGCCGACCGTCTTCGCGGGGTACTGGAACCGGCCCGAGGCGACGGCGGAGGCCCTGCGGGAGGGGTGGTTCCGCTCCGGGGACCTCGGCGTGCGCGACGCCGAGGGCTTCGTGACGCTGGTCGACCGCAAGAAGGACATGATCATCACGGGCGGGGAGAACGTCTATCCGATCGAGGTCGAGCAGGTGCTCCACCGCCACCCGGGCATCGCCGACGTCGCCGTCGTCGGCGTGGGCGACCCGCAGTGGGGCGAGACGGTGCTGGCCGTCGTCGTCGCGTCCGGGGAGATCGACCCGGCCGAGGTGATCGCCTACGCCCGCGAGCGCATCGCGCACTTCAAGGCGCCGCGGCGCGTCGAGGTCGTCGACGAGCTGCCCCGCAACGCCACGGGCAAGCTGCTCAAGCGCGTGCTGCGCGAGCAGTTCGCGGGCCAGGCCTCGGCGGTGGCGCGGTGAGCGCGTCCGCCGTGTCGCGCGAAGGGCACCTTCGGCCGGACAGAGCGCGCGAGGGTGCCCTTGGGCCGGCGGTCTCCGCGCACGACGCCTGGGCGACCCCCGAGCGGCGGGCGCTGCGCGAGCTCGTCGCCGACTTCACGACGCGCGAGATCGTCCCGGACCTCGAGCGCTGGGAGGACGAGGGCGCGCTGCCGCGGGCGCTGCACGAGCGCGCCGGGGACCTGGGGCTGCTCGAGCTCGGCTTCCCGGAGGCCGCCGGCGGGGTCGGCGACCACCTCGACGCATGCCTGGTCGCCGAGCAGCTCATCCTCTCCGGCGGGTCGAGCGGGGTCTGCGCGGGCCTGTTCACCCACGGCATCGGGGTCCCGCACATCGCGGCCGCGGGCGACGAGGAGCAGGTCGCTCGCTTCGTGCGCCCCGTCCTGGCCGGCCGGGCGATCGCGAGTCTCGGGATCACCGAGCCCGAGGCCGGCTCCGACGTCGCGGCGATCACGACCCGCGCCGAGCGCGACGGCGACGACTACGTCGTGACCGGCGCCAAGACCTTCATCACCTCGGGGACGCGGGCGGACTTCGTCACCACCGCGGTACGGACCGGCGGGCCCGGGCACCGCGGGCTCTCGCTGCTGGTGATCGAGACCGACCGGCCCGGGGTGGCGCGCTCACGCCTGCGCAAGATGGGCTGGCACTGCAGCGACACCGCCGAGCTGCGCTTCGACGGCGTGCGGGTGCCGGCGACGAACCTCGTCGGCGCCGAGGGCTCCGGCTTCCGCCAGATCATGGTCAACTTCGCCGCCGAACGGCTGTCGATGGCCGTGCAGGCCTACGCCACCGCGCAGCGCTGCGTGGACCTGACGGTCGCGTGGACCCGGTCCCGGCGGACCTTCGGGTCAGCGCTGGCACAGCGCCAGGTCGTGCGCCACCAGGTCGCCGAGATGGCGCGGGAGACGGCCGTCGCGCGCACCTACGTCCGGGACGTGCTCGCTCGGTGGCAGGCCGGGTCGTCCGACGACATCGTGACCGAGCTCGCGATGGCCAAGAACACCGCGGTCGCGGCGTGCGACGCCGTCGTCGACCGCGCGGTCCAGCTGCACGGAGGGATGGGCTACATGCACGGCGTGGAGGTCGAGCGCCACTACAGGGACGCGCGCATCCTCGGCATCGGCGGTGGCACGACCGAGATCATGAACGAGGTCGTGGCGGGCCGGTTGGGGCTGGACGCGTGAGCGGGCCCTCGGTCGAGGACCTGCTCGCCGACCTCGACGACGAGCGCGCGGCGGTGATGGCGCTGGTGCGCGGGCTCCCGCCGGCGTCGTGGACGCTGCCCACCCGCGCCGAGCCCTGGACCGTGCGCGACCAGATCGCCCACCTCGGCTGGTTCGACGCGGCGTTCGCCCGCGCGATCTCGACGCCCGCGGAGTTCGAGGCCGAGCGCGACGCGATCACCGACCTCGAGGGCTTCGTCGACGCCGCGAACGCCGCGGTGCCCGAGGCCGGCCCGGCGGCGCTGGCGTGGTGGCAGGACGCGGCGCGGGCGTTCGACGCCGCGGCGTGCGCGTGCGACCCGTCGACCCGGCTGCCCTGGTACGGGCCGCCGATGTCGCTCCGGTCGGCGATCACCAGCCGGATCATGGAGACCTGGGCGCACGGCAGCGACGTCGCCGATGCGTTGGGGACCCGGCTCCCGCCCACCGACCGTCTGCGCCACGTCGCCGACATCGCGGTCCGCGCGCGGGCGCAGGGGTACCGGGTGCGGGGTCTCGAGGTCCCCGCGACGCCGGTGCGCGTCGAGCTGACCGGGCCGTCGGGCGAGGTGTGGCGATGGGGCGAGCCCCACGTGAGTGGCTCGGGTCGTCATGACGACCCGAGCCACTCACGTGGCGACGCCATCACCGGGGACGCCGAGGAGTTCTGCCTCGTGCTGATCCGTCGCCGGCACGTCGACGACACCGGCCTCGTGGTCACCGGCGACGTCGCGCGGGAGTGGATGGAGATCGGCCAGGCGTTCGCCGGGGCGCCGGGGACGGACCCGGTGCGGGCATGAGCGCTCCTGAGATCTCGCCCAGCGCCGTGCTCGGGTCGCGCCTCGACCCGTCGTCGGCGGAGTTCGCGGCGGACCGCGAGGCGATGCTCGCCGCGCTCGCGGGCGTCGACGAGGTGGCCGCGACGGTGCTGGCGGCCGGCGGGGCGAAGTACGTCGACCGCCACCACGAGCGCGGCCGGCTCACGGCGCGCGAGCGCGTCGACCTGCTCCTCGACCCCGACGCCGCGCTCCTCGAGATCGGCGCGCTCGCCGGCGCGCACGAGCCCGACCTGACCACCCCGGGCGCCGGGCTCGTCGTCGGGATCGGGGCGGTCAGCGGCGTCGAGTGCCTGATCGTCGCCAACGAGCCGACGGTGAAGGGCGGCTCGATCACGCCGATCGGGGTGACCAAGCAGCTGCGCGGCCTCGAGATCGCCGAGCGCAACCGGCTGCCGGTGGTGGCGCTCGTCGAGTCCGGCGGCGCCGACCTCCCCCGCCAGGCCGACCTGTTCGTCCCGGGCGGGCGCACGTTCCGCGAGATGACGCGACTCTCGGCGCAGGGCATCCCGACGATCGCGCTGGTCTTCGGCTCGTCGACCGCCGGCGGCGCCTACATGCCGGGGATGAGCGAGTACACGGTGTTCGTCCGCCACCAGGCGACGGTCTACCTGGGCGGGCCGCCGCTGGTGAAGATGGCGATCAACGAGGACGTCGACGACGAGACCCTCGGGGGCGCGGAGATGCACGCCCGCGAGTCGGGGCTCGCCGATCACCTGGCCGCCGACGAGCGCGACGCGCTGCGCATCGGGCGCCGGATCGTCGCCGACCTGGGCTGGCGGCGCGGCGGACCCGGACCCTCGCTACCCGCCGACCCGCCGCGGTACCCGGCCGAGGAGCTGTTGGCCTGCGCGGCATCGGACGCGAAGAGGAGCGTCGAGGTGCGCGACGTGCTGGCCCGCGTCCTCGACGGCTCGCGCTTCGACGAGCACAAGCCGCTCTACGGGACGACGCTCGTCTGCGGCTGGGGATCGATCGGCGGCTTCCCGGTCGGCGTGCTCGCGAACAACGGGATCCTGTTCTCCGAGGAGTCGCAGAAGGGCGCGCAGTTCGTCCAGCTCGCCAACGCGCGGTCGATCCCGCTGCTGTTCGTCCAGAACATCACGGGGTTCATGGTCGGGTCGGCCTACGAGCGTGGCGGGATCATCAAGGACGGCGCGAAGCTGATCAACGCGGTGTCGAACTCCGAGGTCCCGCACCTGACGCTCATGGTCGGCGCGTCCTACGGCGCGGGGAACTACGGCATGTCCGGGCGCGCCTACGACCCGCGCTTCGTCTTCACCTGGCCCAACCACCGCATCGCGGTCATGGGCGGCACCCAGCTCGCCGGGGTGATGTCGATGGTGCAGCGCCGGTCGGCGGAGCGAGCCGGGCGTCCGTACGACGAGGACACCGACCGCGCCACGCGCAAGGCGATCGAGGACGGCGTCGAGGCGCAGTCCAACGCGGTCTACGCGTCCGGGCGGATGTGGGACGACGGGGTCATCGACCCCCGCGACACCCGCACGGTCCTGGGCCTCGCCCTCTCGGCCGTCCACTCGGCCCCCATCGCCGGCGCGACCCGCTTCGCGCCGTTCCGGATGTGAGCGGGGTGGCGGCTCTCGCATGCAAGCCCTGCGTCCTCGCTTGCACTCAACGCCAGGAAATCCACATCCTCGAGGTGCGCCGGTGATCAGCACGCTGCTCGTGGCCAACCGCGGGGAGATCGCGCGCCGGGTGATCCGCGGCGCCCGGACGCTCGGCATCCGCACGGTCGCGATCTACTCCGAACCCGACGCCGACGCACCGCACGTCGCCGAGGCCGACCGGGCCGTGGCGCTGCGGGGCTCGACGGCGACCGAGACCTACCTCGACGTCGCCCAGGTCCTCGCCGCGGCGCGGGCGACGGGCGCCGACGCCGTGCACCCGGGCTACGGCTTCCTGTCGGAGAACGCCTCGTTCGCCCGCGCGTGCGCCGACTCCGGGTTGACGTGGGTGGGTCCGGGCCCGGCGTCGATCGAGGCGATGGGCGTCAAGCACACCGCCAAGGCCCTGGCTCGCGAGGCGGGCGTGCCGACGCTGCCGGATGCGCTGCTGGACTCGGACGATCCCGACGACTGGGCGCGCGCCGCGGAGGGCGTCGGGTTCCCGTTGCTGGTCAAGGCCTCGGCGGGCGGTGGCGGCAGCGGGATGCGCGAGGTCCGGGCCGCGTCGGAGTTGCCCGACGCCGTCCGCTCCGCCCGCGCCGAGGCCGCCCGCAGCTTCGGTGACGACACCGTGTTCCTCGAGCGCCTGCTCGACGCGCCCCGACACATCGAGATCCAGGTCGTCGGCGACGCGCACGGCCACGTCGTCCACCTCGGCGAGCGTGAGTGCTCGATCCAGCGTCGGCACCAGAAGGTCGTCGAGGAGGCGCCGTCGCCCGCCGTGTCGCCGGAGCTGCGCGCACGGATGGGCAGCACGGCCGTCGCGCTCGCGGAGAAGCTCGGCTACGTGGGCGTCGGGACCGTCGAGTTCCTCGTCGACGATGCGGATTTCCACGCACCCAGTGCAAGCGAGGACGCAGGGCTTGCACTCCCCGGCTACTACTTCCTCGAGATGAACACCCGGCTGCAGGTCGAGCACCCGGTCACCGAGGAGGTCTACGGCGTCGATCTGGTCGCCCTCCAGCTCGCGATCGCCGACGGGGAGCCGCTGCCCTTCACTCAGGACGACGTGCGGCCCCGGGGACACGCGGTCGAGGTCCGGCTCTACGCCGAGGACCCCGCCCAGGACGACCGCCCCGCGCCCGGCACCCTCCACCGCTACGCGCATGATCAGACCCTCCGCTGGGAGGACGCGCTCGGCGCCAGCGGCGAGATCAGCGCCTTCTACGACCCGATGATCGCCAAGGTCATCGCCCACGCCCTCACCCGGGCCGCCGCCGCGCGGCGGCTCGCCGCCGGTCTCGCGCAGGCGGAGATCCACGGGCCGCCGACCAACCGCGACCTGCTGGTCGCCGTCCTGCGCGACGCCGACTTCCTCGCCGGCGCCACGCGCACCGACTTCCTCGACCGCCACCCCCACCTGCGCACCCCGGCGCCCGCGACCCCGCCCGTCGTGCACCTCGCTGCCGCCGTCGCCTGCACCAGCGCGGCGCGCCGAGAGCACGACCCCCGCGCCCACCTCGCCCCGCCCGGCTGGCGCACCCTGCGCGGCGCGCCCCGTCCGACCGTGCACTGGGCCGGACCGGACGGCGAGGTCGCGGTGAGGTCCACGATCCGCCCGGACGCGATCGCGCTGGACGTCGACGGCGTCGAGCACATCCTCGACCTCCGGGACCTCACCGCGGGGTCGGTCCGCCTGACCCACGACGGCGTCGAGTACCGCTGCCGCGTCGCCCAGCACGACGGGACCGCGTACGTCGACGACACCGAGGGCCACGGCGCCTGGCGGGAGCTGCCGCGCCTGCCCGCCCCCGACGCCGCGGCGGGCGGGGCAGGGCCGGTCAGCGAGGTCCCGGGCACGGTCGTCGAGGTCCTCGTCCGCGAGGGCGAGCAGGTCGTCGCCGGCCAGAAGCTCGTCGTCCTCGAGGCCATGAAGATGGAGCACCCCGCGCTCGCCGCCGCCGACGGGATCGTCGAGACCGTGCACGTCGCGGTCGGCCAGTACGTCGAGGCGCACGCCACGCTCGTCACGCTGGGAGCGCCCGGATGATCGCGATCGCCAACGTCTCCGGCTTCTACGGCGACCGCCTCGCCGCGGCCCGCGAGATCGTCGACGCGCACAGGGAGGGCCGCGTCCACGTCGACGTCCTCACCGGCGACTGGCTCGCCGAGCTGACGATGGGGCTGCTCGCCAAGCAGCGCGAGCGCGGCGCCGGGGGCTGGGCGACGACGTTCGTGCGCCAGATGCGCGACGTGCTCGCCGACTGCCTCGACGCCGGCATCCTCGTCGTCGCCAACGCCGGCGGGCTCGACCCGGCCGGGTGCGCTGCGGAGATCGCCGCGATCGACGAGCGCGCGAAGGTCGCCTGGGTGGGCGGGGACGACGTCACCGAGCAGGTCCGCGCCCTGCCGCCCGAACACACGGCGCACCTCGACACCGGCGAGCCGCTGCCGGACACGCCGGTCGTCGCCAACGCCTACCTCGGGTGCCGCGGGATCGTGGCCGCGCTCGAGGCCGGCGCGAACGTCGTCGTCACGGGCCGGGTGACCGACGCGGCCGTCGTCGTCGGCCCCGCCGCGTGGCACCACGGCTGGGGTGTCGACGACCTCGACGCGCTCGCCGGCGCCGTCGCCGCCGGGCACGTCATCGAGTGCGGAGCCCAGGCCACCGGAGGCAACTTCTCCTTCGCCGCCGAGCTCGACGGCACCGAGCACGTGGGCCTACCCGTCGCGGAGATCGAGGCCGACGGGTCCGCGGTGCTCACCAAGGCCGCCGGGACGGGCGGCGCCGTGACCGTCGAGACCGTCACCGCCCAGCTGCTCTACGAGGTCGACGGCTCGCGCTACCTGACCCCGGACGTCGTCGCCCGCCTCGACACGATCACGCTGACCCAGGAGGCCCCCGACCGCGTCCGCCTCGCCGGCACCCGCGGCGAACCGCCGCCCGACACCGTCAAGGTCGGCGCCGTCGTGCCCGCCGGGTGGCACAACGAGATGACGTTCGTGCTCACCGGCCTCGACGTCGAGGCGAAGGCCGAGCACGCGCTCGCCGCGCTGTGGGCCGGGGTGCCGGGGGGTCGCAAGGCCTACGACCGCGTCGAGACCCGCCTGCTGCGCGCCGACCGGCCCGATCCCGCGCGGATGACCGAGGCGGTCTCCCTGCTCACGGTCGCCGTCGCGGGGTCGAAGGAGGCCGTCGGGCGGCTGTCCCGGGCGGCCGTCGAGACCGCGCTCGCGGGCTACCCCGGCTTCTTCGCCACCGCCCCGCCCGGCCCCGGCAGCGCCGCGAACGTGTTCTGGCCGATCCTGCTGCCGGCCGCCGACCTGCCCCAGCTCGTGGGCCTCGCCGACCGGACGTGGACGGTGCTCCCGCCCGCGGTCGAGGCGAGCGAATGGGGAGTTCCGGCGCCTAGAAGCAGCGAACAGCGCGTTCGCTCCGACAGCCCGACCACCCGCGCCCCGCTCGGGCGGCTCGTCGGCGCGCGGTCGGGCGACAAGGGCGGCAACGCGACGCTCGGGCTGTGGGCGCGGGACGACGCGGGGTACGCGTGGCTGCGCGCCTGGTGGGACGACGAGCACGTCGCCGACCTGCTCGGCGAGGACGCCGCGGGGTGCGCGCTGCGCCGCTGGGAGTTCCCCCTGCTCCGGGCGGTCGGCGTCACCGTCGTCGGCTTCCTCGGGCGCGGGGTGGCCGACAACCTCGCGCTCGACGCACAGGCCAAGGGGCTCGGCGAGTTCGTCCGGGCCCGCCACGTGGACATCCCTGAGGAGCTGCTGCGATGAAGGTCGACGCCACCGTGGTCACCGGCGGGCTGGGCGACTTCGCCGACGACGCCGTCACCGCGGAGAAGGCCGGGTACGACGCGGTCTGGGCCTCGGAGACCCAGCACGACCCCGCCGTCATGATCACCCTGGCCGCCACCCGCACCGAGGCGGTCACCCTCGGCACCGCGATCACCGTCGCGTTCGCCCGGACCCCCATGACGACGGCGATGACCGCCAACGACCTGCACCTCGTCACCGGCGGGCGGTACGCGCTGGGGCTCGGGACGCAGATCAAGCCGCACGTCACCAAGCGGTTCTCGATGCCGTGGTCGGAGCCCGCGCGCCGGATGCACGAGTACATCCGCGCCGTCCGCGCGATCTGGGACGCCTGGGCCACCGGCGAGCGCCTGGACTTCCGCGGCGACTTCTACACGCACACACTCATGACGCCGTTCTTCTCGCCCGGGCCCAACGCGTTCGGCAACCCGCCGATCCACCTCGCCGGCGTCGGCCCGCGGATGACGGCGGTGGCGGGCGAGGTCGCCGACGGCTTCATGGCGCACGCGTTCTCCACCGAGCGCTACCTGCATGAGGTGACGCTGCCGGCGCTGCACCAGGGCTTCGAGAAGGCGGGGCGCGACGGCCGCGGCTTCGAGTTCTCCGCGACCGCGCTCATCGCCACCGGCAACACCGAGGAGGAGTTCGAGGAGTCGATCCGCGACGTCCGCCGCCAGGTCGCGTTCTACGGCTCGACCCCGGCGTACCACCCGGTGCTCGAGCTGCACGGCTGGGGCGACCTCGCCCGCGAGCTCAACACGCTCTCGAAGCGGGGCGAGTGGGAGGCGATGGGCGAGGCGGTCGATGACGAGGTCCTGCACACCATCGCGATCGTCGCCGAGCCCGACGAGGTCGGGCCCGCCCTGGAGCGGCGCTTCGGCGGCGTCGCCCAGCGGATCCCGCTCTACGCGCCGCGCGGGTCGCAGACCGACCGCTGGGGCCCGGCCCTGGCGCACCTGCAGGCGCTCCCGTGAGCCTCCCCGGCCTCCTGCGCACCGCCGCCCGGGAGCGCCCGGACGCGGTGTTCCTCCGCGAGGCACCCGGGACGATCACCCTGTGGGAGCTCGACGAGCACGCCGACCGGCTCGCGGCCGGGCTCGCGGCGCGCGGCGTCGGGCCCGGCGACCGGGTCGCGGTCGCGCTGCCGAACGGCGCGGCGTGGATCGGCCTGCTGTTCGCGACGACCCGCCTCGGCGCCGTGCTCGTCACCCTCAACGTCCGTTACCGGGGCAGCGAGCTCGAGCACATGCTCGCCGACTCCGGCGCGCGCGTCGTGGTCACGGTGCCCGAGGCCGGCGGGACCGACCTCGTCGCCCTCTACGCCGAGCTCGAACCGGCGCTGCCCGACCTCGAGCACGTCGTGGTCGACGTCGACGAGCTACTCGGGGACGGGCCGAGGGAGACCCGCGGTGACGACGCCGACCCCGGCGACCCCGCCGTCATCCTGTACACGTCCGGCACCACCGGGACGCCGAAGGGCGCGGTGCTCACCCACGGCAGCCTGCTCGCGTCGGCGCGCGCCGAGGCGGAGCACCTCGGTCTCGGACCGGACGACCGGTTCCTCGCGACGATGCCGTTCACGCACGTCGGCGGCCTGACGTGCACGTTGTTGTCGGCCCTCGTCGCCGGGAGCGAGGTCGTGCTCACCCCGGGGTTCTCGCCCGCTGGCGCGCTGCGGGACGTCGTCGAGCACGCGGTGACGGTCTTCGCCGGGGTCCCGACGATGTGGACGCTGCTGCTGCGCGAGCTCGGCCCGGACGCCACGCTCCCGTCGCTGCGCTACGCCGTGGCCGGCGGCTCCAACGTCGAGCCCGCCCTGTGCACCGCGATCACCACGGCCGCGCCGCACGCCCGCGTCGTCAACCTCTACGGGCTCTCCGAGACCTCCGGCGCCGCGGTGATGTCGGCGCTCGACGACGACGCCGACACCGTCGCGAGCACCCTCGGCGTGCCGCTGGCCGGGATCGAGGCCCGGATCGTCGACCCGGTCGGGGGGACCGACGCCCCGGGAGACGGGGCGGAGGGCGAACTGTGGCTGCGCGGCGCGCCCGTCGCCGCCGGTTACTGGCACCGCGAGGAGCCGACGACGTTCCGCCCCGGGGGCTGGCTGGCCACGGGTGACGTCGTGGCCCGCGTCGGCGGCGACCACCTGGCGCTGCGGGGGCGGCTCAAGGAGATGTTCATCAGCGGCGGCTACAACGTCTATCCCGTCGAGGTCGAGAACGTGCTCGGCGCCCACCCGGGGGTCGCGATGGTGGCCGGCGTCGGGGCGCCCGACGACACCCACGGCGAGGTCGGGCACTTCTTCGTCGTCCGCACGCCCGGCAGCGACGTCACCGCCGACGAGCTCGTCGCCCTCGCCGCGGGCCGGCTGGCGAACTACAAGGTCCCGAGGGTCGTCGAGTTCGTCGACGACCTGCCGCTCACCCCCGCCGGGAAGATCCAGAAGGCTGTCCTGCGACAGCGTGTCCAGAAGGGGACCTGAGATGGTCGCGTTCACCGAGGAGCACCAGGCGTTCCGCAAGACGGTGCGGACGTTCGTCGAGCGGGAGATCGACCCGTACGTCGACGGGTGGGAGCGCGACGGGCGGATGCCGACGCACGAGCTGTTCGCCAAGCTCGGCGACCTCGGCTTCCTGGGCCTCGAGTACGACCCCGCGTACGGCGGCGGGGGCGCGGACCACCTGTTCGCGGTGGTGCTCGCCGAGGAGATCGGGCGCTGCGACGCCGCCGGCGTCGGGATGGCGATCGCCGTGCAGACGGACATGGCGACCCCGTCGCTGCACCGCTTCGGCACCGAGGAGCTCAAGCAGCGCTACCTCGTCCCGGCGATCCGCGGCGAGATGGTCAGCGCGATCGCGGTGACCGAGCCCGACGCCGGCTCGGACGTCGCCGGGCTGAAGACCCGCGCGGTCCGGGACGGCGACCAGTGGGTGATCCACGGGTCGAAGCTCTACATCACCAACGGGGTGGAGGCCGACTGGCTCTGCCTGCTCGCCCGGACCTCCGACGAGGGCGGCGCGCGCGGCATCAGCCAGATCGTCGTCCCGACGTCCACGCCGGGCGTGAGCGTGTCCCGCAAGCTCGACAAGCTCGGCAACCGCTGCTCGGACACCGCGGAGCTGGCGTTCGACGGGGCGAAGGTCCCGGTCGACCACACCATCGGCGAGGTCGGGCGCGGCTTCCAGCAGCAGATGTCGCAGTTCCAGAACGAGCGGATGGTCGCCTGCTACGGACGGGTCGGCGCCTGCGAGCGGGCGCTGGACCGCACCGCCGCCTACCTGCGTCAGCGCGAGGCGTTCGGCGGGCCGTTGATCAAGAACCAGTACCTGAGCTACCAGCTCGCCGAGCTCTACGCCCGTCTCGACATGTGCCGGCACTACAACTACGCCTGCGCCGAGGCCTTCATGCGCGGCGAGGACACCTCGCGCTTCGCGACGATCGCCAAGCTCGCGATCGGTCGGCTCTGCGAGGACGTCGCCCGCACCTGCCTGCAGTACCACGGGGGCCTGGGCTACATGGAGGAGACGTGGACCGCGCGCTTCCTGCGCGACATGCGGATCACGTCGATCGGCGGCGGCGCCGACGAGGTCATGCTCCAGGTCATCGCGAAGATGCACGGCATGTGAGACCCCTCCGTGAGTGAAATTCCCGGCTATAGCCGAGAACATCACTCACATGGGGATCGAGGTCGTGCCGCTGAGCGCCGAGCAGGCGGTGACGCTGCTGACGGAGCCGGAGGAGTTCGCCGGGCGCTTCGGGCTCACGCTCGTCGACGGCTTCCTCGCCTTCCCCGAAGCGCTCGAACCGACCGTCGAGGCGCTCGAGGGCGGGATCGCGCCCGCGTGGTTCGCGCACCTGATCGTCGAGGGCACGCAGGTCGTGGGCCTCGGCGGCTACACGGGGCCGCCGGTGGACGGCGTCATCGAGATCGGCTACTCCGTCGCGCCCTCGTGCCAGGGCCGGGGGATCGCGACCGCCGCCGTCGGCCGGTGGCTCGAGCACGCCGCGCGGGCCGGGGTGCGGCGCGTCGTCGCCCACACCCTGCCCGCGGAGAACGCCTCGAGCGCGGTGCTGCGCCGCAACGGCTTCGTCCGCGACGGGATCACCGTCGACCCGGACGAGGGCACCGTGTGGTGCTGGGCCTGGCATCCGGCCTGATCCCCACTACGGTGGCCGACCGTGACCCCGCCCACCCCCGTGCAGCGCTCCTTCCAGCTGTGGATCGCCGCGGTCGTCGTCGGCGTCGTCGGCAGCGCGCTCTCGCTCGCGACCGCCACGGCGGCGCCGAGCCCGCTGGCCGCGACCGGCAGCGTCGTCGGCGTCGTCATCGGCCTGCTCTTCCTCGGCGTCGTCGTCTACCTCGCCCTGCGGCTGCGGGCGGGCGACCACTGGGCCCGCCTGGCCCTGACGATCCTGGGCGGCATCTCCGCGGTCTTCACCGTGCTCGGTGTGCTGCTCACCGCGGGCCTCGGGGTCAGCATCGGGGCCGTGTCGACGATCGTCAGCCTCGTCCAGGCCGCCCTCATCGTCGCCGCGATCCTCTTCGCCTTCCAGGGCCCGGCCAACGCCTACTTCCGCTGACGGCCCTCAGACGTGGTCGACCGTCGACGCGCCCTGTGACGCGGAGGCGCAGTGGGCGCAGCAGAAGAAGCGGCCGTCGACCTGGTGGCCGTGTCCGAGGATCGTGACGCCGCAGTGCTCGCAGCGCGGGGCCATCGTGTGGATCGCGCACTCGAAGCTGTCGAAGGTGTGCGAGACACCCTGCGCGCGCACCTCGAAGGCCATCTCGTAGTCGTTCCCGCAGCTCTCGCAGACGGCCATGACGGTCCTCCTCGCGTCGTGCGGCGGCGCGGGCGCGCCGACCGAGGCCGACGGATGCCCGACGAGCCCGCCCGACAACCCGTGGGACGTGAGTACTCCCGCCTGGCGGCGCGGAGGAATGAGTAATCGACTCCTCTGTCCGGGTCATCGACGTCGACCTACGTTCGGGCCATGGGCGCGCCGGGGGGACCGTTCGATCCGTGGGACGACGAGCCGCCGTCGGGCCCGCCGGGCTCCGGGCCGCGCGGACCTCATGACGCCCGCGGGCGGCCCCCCTCGGAGTTCGGCTCGGAGTTCGGCTCGGAGTTCGGCGAGGAGTTCCCCCGGCCCCGACGGCGACGGGGTGGCCCGCCGGAGCCCGGGCCTCTGCCCGGTGGACAGCCCGGTCCGCGTGCGCTCCCCCGCGGTGAGGGCCCGTTCGGGCTGCTCCCGCCGGGCCTCGGCGTCGGTGCGCCGGTCGGCGCCTCCGACCCCGCCCGGCGCGCGTTCCGGCTCGCGGTCGCGATGATCGCGGCGGACGCCGTCCGGCGGCTCGTCACGACGACCGGCGGCGGCGAGCTCGTCGTCACGCTCCTCGTCCTCGTGGTCGGGGGGTTCGTGGCCCTGCACTTCCGCGGCGGGGCGGCGTGGGCGCAGCTCGCCCTCACCGTCCTCGCCGGGCTCGTGATGCTCTCGACCGTCTTGGCGCTGCCCGACGCCGTCGCGCTCCTGACCCCCTCGCCGGCATCCGGGCTCGTCGCTCTCGTGGCCAGCGCGGTGGTCCTCGGCTGCGGCGTCGGGACACTGAAGAACGCGTGGAGCACCTGAGCCCGGCCGTCGCGGCCCCGCTGCGGTAGAACGGCGGGGTGGCCACCGACCGTCCCTGGGGATTCCGCACGCGCGCGGTGCACGCGGGCGCCGTGCCCGACGCCGCGACCGGCGCCCGCGCCGTGCCCATCTACCAGTCCACGAGCTTCGTCTTCGAGGACACCGCCGACGCCGCGAACCTGTTCGCGCTGCAGAAGTACGGCAACATCTACAGCCGCATCGCGAACCCGACGGTCGCCGCGCTCGAGGAGCGCCTGGCCAGCCTCGAGGGCGCGCTCGGCGCCGTGGCCACCAGCTCGGGGCAGGCCGCAGAATTCCTGACGTTCGCGACGCTCGCGGGCGCCGGCGACCACATCGTCGCCGCCGCCGCGCTCTACGGCGGCACGGTCACCCAGCTCGACGTGACGCTGCGCCGCTTCGGGGTCGACACGACGTTCGTGCCCGGCGACGACCCCGACGCGTTCCGCGCGGCGATCACCGACCGCACCCGCTGCGTGTTCGCGGAGATCGTCGCGAACCCCTCGGGCGAGGTCACCGACGTCGCCGCCCTGGCCGAGGTCGCCCACGAGCGCGGCCTGCCGCTGATCATCGACGCCACGATGGCCACGCCGTACCTGTGCCGGCCCATGGAGCACGGGGCCGACATCGTCATCCACTCGGCGACGAAGTTCCTCGGCGGACACGGCACGACCCTCGGCGGGGTGATCCTCGAGTCGGGGCGCTTCGACTGGGGCAACGGCCACTTCCCGCAGATGACCGACCCGATCCCGTCGTACGGCGGGCTGACGTGGTGGGGCAACTTCCAGGAGTACGGCTTCCTGACCAAGATTCGTTCCGAGCAGCTGCGCGACGTCGGCGCCACGCTGAGCGCCCACTCGGCGTTCCTGCTGCTGCAGGGCATCGAGACGCTGCCCCAGCGCATGGACTGCCACGTCGCCAACGCGCAGCGGGTCGCGGAGTGGCTGGAGGCCGACGAGCGGGTGGCGTGGGTCAGCTACGCCGGCCTGCCGGGCCACCCCCACCACGAGCGGGCGAAGCACTACCTGCCGCAGGGCCCGGGCGCGGTGTTCAGCTTCGGGGTCCGCGGCGCCGACGAGGACGCCGCGCGCGCCGCGGGCCGGCGGTTCATCGAGTCGGTGCAGCTCTGCAGCCACCTCGCCAACATCGGCGACGCCCGCACGCTCGTGCTGCACCCCGCGTCGACCACCCACCAGCAGCTGACCGCCGACCAGCTGCGCGAGGGCGGCGTCCGGCCCGACCTCATCCGCATCAGTGTCGGGATCGAGGACGCCGACGACATCCTCTGGGACCTCGACCAGGCCCTGACCGAGGCGACGAAGGAGGGCGCGTGAGCACCTGGACCCCGCCGTCCGCGCAGGAGCGCCAGGCGATCCTGCGCCGGACCCGGAGCGTCGCGATGGTCGGGGCCTCGCCGAACCCGGCGCGCGCCTCGAACTTCGTCGCGACCTACCTGCTCGGCTCCACCGGCTTCGACGTCTACTTCGTCAACCCGAACGCGAGTGAGATCCTCGGCCGGCCGGTGTACCCGTCGTTGGACGCGCTGCCGGTGACGCCCGACCTCGTCGACGTGTTCCGCCGGCCCGAGGACCTGCCCGACGTCCTCGACGCGACCATCGCGGCGACTCGTCCCGTCGCTTCGCTCGCCCGGGAAGGGGCCTCGACGTTCTGGACGCAGTTCGGGCTCTACGACGAGGAGCTGGCCGAGCGCGGCGTCGAGGCCGGGCTGACCGTGGTCATGGACCGTTGCCTCAAGGTCGAGCACGCGCGCTTCCACGGCGGGCTGCACCTCGCAGGCTTCGACACCGGGGTGATCAGGGCGCGCAAGCGCTGATCAGCGCCGGGCGTGCGCCGAGCCGCCCGTGAACGACCAGGCGGCGACGACCACGGCGCCGACGGTGAGGACCATCGCGCCGGGGACGTGCGCGGAGATCGGCCCGTTGCTGCCGAGGTAGGCCTGCACGAAGGTCAGCGCGAACACCACCAGGGCGAGCACCGCGGGCCACAGCGGCGCTCCACCGCGCCACACCAGCACCGCGACGATCATGGTGAGCCCGGACAGGACGTGCAGCACGATGGCGCCGGTGGCGTGGGTGTCCGCGGACTGGGACCCCTCGACCAGCGGGCCGGCGGTGACGAACTGCCACAGCAGCGCCAGGACCGTGAGCGTCGCGACGACGCGCAGCGCGGTGAGCAGGGCGGGCGTCGTGGCACGGCCCGTGGCGGTGTGGGACACGCTTCCTCCGTGGTGGTGGGGGTGCGCCTACTCGACCACGTGGGGCCCGCTCGCGCTCACCACGCGGCGAGACGCTCCGCGACTCCGTCCAGCCGGGTGAGGCACTGACCCAGCGCGCCCAGCTCGCCGCGTCCCTCGCGCAGGACCTGCAGCGCGATCTCGGGCGGCAGCCCCGGGAACGGGCTGAAGCGCGTGCCGATCGCGACGCCGAGGCCGTCGAGGGCGACGAGGAGCGGCCGGCGCGCGGCGGCCGCGGTCCGGCCCGCCCGGACGGTCGGGGCGGACGCGCCGACGAGGTCGGCCACCCCGGCCGCCTCGGCGATCGCCGCGATCTCGCGGGCGATCTCGCGCGCGGCGGCGTCGTCGGGGGACGGTGACGGCGGGGTCGCGTGCCGGCCGCCCTCGGTCGGTCCGCTCGCCGGGCGGGGGACCCTCGCGGTGGCCTCGGCCGGCGCGGGCGGGACGGGGAAGCCCGACGGGGTCAGTGGCGGGGTCGGTGCTGCGGGGGGCTGGGCCGCGAACCCGCCGGGTCGGTGCGGGCGGTGCGACGGGAGCCGGACGTGCATCGTCGCGCTCACGGACCCCGGGACGGTGGCGAGCGCCCCCAGCGCGACGACGGCCTTGGGGTCGTCGCGCATGCCGGGGACGTGCCCGAGCAGCTCGGCCAGCAGTGCGCTGATCCGCGGGGTCCGGCTCGTGCTCCCGGTGAGGTAGACGTCGACGAGCGCGTCCGGCGTGGTCCCGGCGCGGGCGATCGTGTCGGTCAGCTCCTCGACGCTGCGGGCGAGCAGGGGCTCGACGGCGCGTTCGTACTCGCGGCGCGTCACGCGGATCTCGTCGTCGTAGCCCGGCACCCACAGGTTGACCGCGGGCAGCCGCGAGAGCGCCTCCTTGGCCTGGGTGACGTCGCGGCGCAGCAGCGTGCGGTGCCGCTCGGCGACCCGGCCGGTGGCCTCCCACAGCTCGTTCCAGGCGTCGGGGTCGAGCGCCTCGGCGTGCTCGGCGAGGATCTCCATGAACGTCGCGTCGAGGTCCTCGCCGCCCAGCGCGACGTCCCCGCCCGGCGAGCCGGCCAGCTCGAAGCCGTCGCGGCGGCGGCGCAGGACGGCGGTGTCGAAGGTGCCGCCGCCGAAGTCGTAGACGCCGATCATCCCGCCGTCGGGCACCGGGTCGCCGCTGCGCACGTAGTGGTGCGCGGCCGCCACGGGCTCCGCGACGAGGTCGGGCTCGCCGAGCCCCGCGCGCTCCGCGGCCTCGGTGAGCCGGCGCAGCTCCGGGCCGCCCGCCTGCCAGCGGGCCGGGTGGGTGAGCAGCACGCGACCGGGCCGCCGACCGGAGAACCGGCGCGTCGCCTCGCCCGCGACCCGGGCCAGGACGGCCGCGACGAGGTCGACGGTGGCGATCGTGCGCCCGCCGAGGAGCACCTGCTCCGAGGCGACCAGCGCCCGCTTGGGTACGCGCTCCGTGCGCTCCGGGGCCATCACGGCCTCGTTGACCGCGTCGCGGCCGACCAGGATCGTGCCGTCCTCGTCGACGCACACCAACGACGGGACGTACTTCGAGCCGTCGATCTCGAGGACCTCGGTGCGCCCGTCGGCGAGCGTCGCGGTGGTGGTGAACGAGGTCCCGAAGTCGACCGCGAGGTCCCAGCCGTTCACACCCAGCCGCCGTCCCAGCCGCCGTCGTCGTGCGGCGCGGGGTCGTGGACCGCCGGGTCGTCCCCGGGGTCGCCGGGGTCGTGCTCGTCCACCACGTCCGCCGCGGGGTCGTCGACGGGGTCGTCGGCCGGGTCCTCGGGAGACGCGGCCCCGGCGTCGACCTCCCCGTCCCCGTCCCCGGGCACGTCACCCACCACGACCGCGAGCATGTGCTCCCAGACGGAGTCGGGCAGCTCGGCGTCGTCGACCGCGAGCGAGGTGGTCAGCAGGCTGTGGTCGTCGGACGAGAGCACGGTGTCCGGGTCGGTGTCGGGGTAGCGCGACATGTCCAGCCATGCGCCCTGGCCCCCGGCGTCCTGCTGGCCCCCCTCCTGCGACACGGTCACGACGACTCCTCTCGGTCGGCGGGCAGCCGCGTCGCGAGCTGCTCGGCGGTCTCCCTCAGTGCGTTGCGGCGGCGCAGGCGGGCCTCGACCTCGGCCTTGCGGCGGGCCACGGCGCTCTTCTCGCTCGCCAGGTTCTTCTCGTGCTCGGCGAGGCTCGCGGTGAGCCGTTCCTTCTCCGCGGTCAGCGCCTCGGTGATCTGGCGCCCCAGCACCTCGCGGGCCCCGGCCACCGCCTGCGAGACCACCGGGGGAATCTCGTTGTTCAGCCGGGTCGCGACCTCGCCGAGGTAGCGACGGGCGTCCTCGCGGCTGCGGGCGCCGCGCTCCTTGCTCCAGCGTCGCCAGCTGAAGAAGCCGACCGCGCCGACGCCGGCCAGGATGCCGATCGGCGGCGCGACCACGAGGGCCACGAGGTGCCCGAGGCCCATGCCGAGGCCCGCGGCCATGATCCCCTGCTCGGCGAAGCTCGTGCTGCCCGCGCCGCGGGCGGCCTCGGGCAGCTGGGCCAGGCGCTCGGGCGCGTCCGGCACCACCCCGGTGACGTCGAGCTCGACGCCCTCGAGGTCGGCGAGCAGGGCCTGCCCGAGCGCGGTGAGCTCGCGGCGCAGCAGTGTGTCGAGCTCGATCCACAGCGCCTGCGCGCGCGGCGGCAGGTCGGTGCCGACCTCGTCGAAGATCCTGTTGTTGCCGACGGCGATGCGGTCGCCGACCTCCTTGCGCAGGTCCTCGAGGCGCCGGTTGAGCTCGGTGCGCATCCGCTGCTCGAGGCGGGCCGAACGCTCCCCGAGCGTCTGGCGCCATGTCGCGTTCTGCCCCTGCAGCGCCGTGAGCGCCGCCTTCTCACCCTTCACCAGCTCGGCGAACTCCGGGCTCGGCGAGAGCGACAGCGCCCGCCGCACCTGCAGGGCGGACAGACGCTTCACCGTCGCCGACGCCTGGTGCAGCAGGTTCGCGAGTCGCAGGCCGTCGGCACCCTCGGCGAGGCCGGCGAGGTGCGCCGAGAGCGGGTCGATCCCGCTCGCGGCGCGCTCCTGCGCCGCCTCCTCGAGCTCGCCGTCGGCCTCGGCGGCGAGGGCGTCGGCGACGGCACGGCTCGAGACCCCGAACCACGGGGCGTCGGCGTAGCGGGGCGCGTGGTGGGCGATGAGCTCGATGTCCCGGGCGCGCACCGCCTCCCAGGACGGGAACTGGTCGATCTTGGTGATGGCGAAGACCACGGTCGCGATGCGCTCGGTGGCGCGCTCGAGGAAGGCGAGCTCGGAGGCGGTGATCTCGCTCGACCCGTCGAGGACGAACACCAGCGCGTCGGCGCGGTTCAGCGTCGCGAGGGTCAGCGCGGCGTGGCCGGCGACGAGACCGCCGACCCCGGGGGTGTCGATCAGCTCGAGACCGCCCTCGAGCAGCGGGGCGGGCACGCGGACCTGGACCTGGCTGACGTCCTCGTGCTCCGGGGCGCGGGCGCCGGGGTCGAGCGCGGCGTACTCGGCGATGGCGTCGAGCCCCACCTCGCGGCCCTCGGGGCCGCCGCCGAGCACCACGGTCGCGCCGTCCGGGCCGTGGCTCACGACGATGTGCACGCAGGTGGCGACGTCGGCGTCGACGGGCAGCAGGCCCGGGCGCCCGATCAGCGCGTTGATGAGCGAGCTCTTGCCGCGCTTCTTCTCCCCGACGACGACCACCGCGGCGTTCCCGGCCTGAACGCGGGCGACATCGGCGTCGAGCGCCTCGGCGGCGCCGGCCTCGTCGTCCTCAACCGCGGTTGCGCGGACGTCGGCCACCAGCGCGAGGACCTCGTCGGTCAGCGGGTGGCGGCCCCGCGTCGTCGTCGCGGGTGGCTGGATGGTCATCGGTGGTCTCCGGAGCTGGTCTCCCAGGCGTACACCACGACCTCCGGGCGGCGCAGGACGCTGCCGTGGTCGAGGTAGCCGGTGCGTGCGGTGCTCGCGACCGTGCGGTCGCGGGCGGGGTCGGTGGTCGGTTCGCGGCCGACGGCGTCGTGGTGGGCCCCGTCGAAGGGCGCGCCGTCGGGTTCGAGCGGGGTGACCCCCACGTCGGCGAGGCCGCGGTGCAGCCGGTCCCGGAGCCCGGGTCCGGCGGAGCGCAGCCGGTCGGCGAGGTCGAGGCAGAGCAGGACCAGCGCCGCGCGTTCGTCGTCGAGGGACACCGTCATGACCGTCGTCCCTGGGCCGCTCAGAAGCCGGCGGGGTCGTGGGCGGTGGAGTCCGCGGTGCCGTCGCGGTCGGTGTCGACCGCCGCGGTGTCGAAGTCGCCGTCGCCGTCGGTGTCCACGACCATCGTGTCGTAGTAGCCGTCGCCGTCGGTGTCCACGACGCCGGTCTCGAACGTCCCGTTGTGATCGGTGTCGGTGACCGTCGTGTCGAGGACGCCGTCGCCGTCGGTGTCGCTCGAGACCGCGTCGACGTTGCCCGCGGCGTCGGTCTCGTAGGTGCCGATCATGGTGCCGGAGGCGTCGTACACGCCGCCGTCGGCGCTGAAGTACATGTCGCCGGAGGCCCCGGTCGTCCCGCTCATCGTGTCCGCCCTCGCCCTCGAGGCCCGCCGCCGTGGTGGACCGCTCGTCCCTGTGACGGCGCGGGCCCACCCGGATGTTCCGGCGACGGCCGACTTTCTCCGGTTTCCTACGCGAGCGCGGACCGGGCCGCGGCCGCGAGCGTGCCGACGGTCGCCGTGCGCTCGCCCGGCGTCTTGGCCAGCGCGCTCGCGACGACCGCGTCGAACCCCGACGGGACGTCCGGGCGCTGTTCCGACGGCCGCGGGATCGGGCTCTCCAGGTGCCCCCGCATCCGCTCGGGCAGGCTCCGGCCGGGGTAGGGCCGGGCGCCGGTGAGGCAGGTGAAGAGCACGCAGCCGAGGGCGTAGACGTCCTCGCGGTGGTCGGTGGCGCCGCCGCGGAAGCGTTCGGGTGCTGTGTGGTCCAGCGAGAGGCCGTTGCGGGACACGAGCCCGAAGTCGCCGACGCGGACCTCGGCCGCGGAGGCGTCGGTGAACAGCACGTTCGACGGCTTGACGTTGCGGTGCGCGAGCCCGCGCGCGTGGGCGGCGGCCAGCGCGGCCGCGACCTGCTCGACGACGGCCACCGCCCGCTCCGGGGCGAGGACCTCCTCGCGGGCCAGCACCGCGCCGAGATCCGGGCCGGCGAGCAGGGGCGTCGCGACGAAGAGGCGGCCGCCCGCCTCGCCGTGGTCGAGCACCGGCAGGACGTGGGGCTCGCGCAGCGTGCGGACGGTGCCGCAGGCCCGGTCGAAGCGGGCGCGGAACTCCCGCTCGGCGGTGTCGGGCGCGAGGAGCTTGAGGGCGACGACGCGGTCGCGGGCGGTGTCGTGCGCGCGCACCACCTCGCCGGAACGGCCCCGGTGGACGACGTCGGACAGCACGTAGGGCCCGAGGGCGGACCGCGGAGGGCCGGCACGCGGCGGCACGCCCACGACGACCTCCTCCCGGGACCCGGCGATCACCGGCTCTCCGATCGAGCCTGCCAGGTCGGAGGCTCGTGTGTGCTATCCGCCGAAGCGACGACCCGTCCCCCTATCGGCGTGCTGAGCTCATCTCAGTCGCGCGACGGGCAGGTCGCCGGCGGGGGACGGGCCGGCGAACAGGATGTGCTCGCACATCTCGCGGGCGGTGCGGGCGTGACGCTGCAGCACCCGCGACGGGCGGGCCTCGAGCGCACGCCACGCCGGGATCTGGGCGGTGGCCGCGGCGACCACGGCCTCGCGGTCGGCGCCGGGGTCGAGCCCGAGACGCCGGGCGTCGTCGCTGCCGGTGGCGAGGTCCCGCAGGCGGGCGACGTGTTCGTCGGCGAGGCGCATCCGCCCGGCCTCGAGGTCGACCAGCGCGGCGGCCAGGTCCACCTGGCGCAGGGCGGGCTCGAGACGCAGCCGGTCGAGCTCGGACTGGAGGGAGAGCAGGCTGCGGCGGTCGACCTCGTCGGTGGCGTCCCACCCGAGGTGCTCGAGGGCCGCGATGCCCGCGCTCGCGCGCAGCCGGTCGGCGCCCGCGACGAACACGGTGTCGATGCGCTCGAGCACCGTCTCGATCCCCGAGCGCCGCGCGAACCCCTCGAGCAGCGCCGGCGTCGCGCGCCGGCCCTCGTCGAGCAGCTCGAGGCCGACCCGGATGCCGTGCAGGCCGAGCAGCTCGAGCAGCCGCTCGCGGTCCCCGACGTCCACCGGGGCGTCGTCCCAGCCGCGGAAGCGCTGCACCGTGCGCAGCGCGCGGGTGGTCCGCCCGCGGTCGCCGTCGGCGAGGGAGCGCAGGAGCCGGGCGTCGGCCTCGCCGAAGTCCGGCCCCCGGGCGGTCTCGGCCAGCAGCCCGGCCACGGGGACGACGTCGGAGAGCACGGCGCGGAGCTCGCGGGCGTAGCGCTGCGCCACCCGGTGCGCGGTCGGCCAGGGGTCGTCCTCGCCGGACAGGGTGTCGATGCGGCTGAGGACGCCGATCATGTTCGCCGCGCCGAGGCGCAGGCCGCCGGTCCAGCCGCGCACCGCGTCGATCGCCTCGACGTCACGCTCGCCGGGGTGCGGCATGAGGTAGACGACGGCGTCGGCGTCGCCGAGGGCACCCAGCGAGTCCGGGTCGAGCCTGCTCAGCGAGTCGGTGCCCGGGGTGTCGACGATCGTGTGGCGGCTCAGCGCGTCGTTGGGCGTCTCGACGGTGAGGTGGGCGATCCCGGCGACGTCGGAGCCCGCCCCGGCGACCGTCGCGCCGACGCCGCCCCCGGGGGCGAGCGGCAGCAGCCGGTCGGTGCCGTCGCGGTGGTGCACGCGCAGGCGCGCCTGGTGGGAGTGCCGGAACCACGTGACGAGCCGCGTCGTCTCGGTGGCCCCGGTGGCCGCGAGCCGCTCCTGGAGCAGGGCGTTGACCAGCGTCGACTTCCCCGCGTTCATCCGGCCGCCGACGGCCACGCGGATGCTCGGCTCCCCGAGGCGCGCGACGAGCCCGTCGAGACGCTCGCGCAGCTCCGGGGTACGCAGCCGGTCGCGGGTGCGGGTGCAGACCGCGATGAGGCGGGAGGTGACCGGGCCGACCGGCCCCGACTCGGTCATGCCGTCCTCGTCATGCGGCACTCGTCATGCGGTCCGGGCGGCGGGACGGTCGGTGAGCAGCTCGACGAGGGCCTGGCGACCGCGGGACAGCTGGGACTTGACGGTGTCGATCGGGATCTCGCGCAGCTCCGCGATCTCGGCGTAGGTGAGGTCGCACAGCTCGCGGAGCACCACGACGGCACGGTACTGCGGGGGCAGCTGGGCCAGGGCGCGGTCGACGTCCATCCGGGCGACGACGGCGCCGTCGGCGCCCCGGTGCGGCGTCGGCTCGGGCATCGACCCGGCCTCGGTCGGCTCGGGGGTGCGCTTGCGCCTGCGGACCTCGTCGATCGCGGCGTTCGTGGCCACCCGGTAGAGCCAGGTGCCGACCGCGGAGCGGCCGTCGAACTCGCCGAGGCGCTTCCAGGCCAGGAGCATCGTCTCCTGGAGCGCCTCCTGGGCGTCCTGGTCGTGGCAGGTGACGCGCCGGCAGACCGCGTAGAGCCGGGGCCGGTGACGGGTCATGAGCTCGGCGAAGGCGGCCTGGTCGCCGCCCGCGGCGAGCACCACCAGCTCGGTGTCCGCCCGCCCGTCCGACACGCTCACCGACCCCTCCCGCTCTGATCACCAACGGTGACCACGACGTCGTGCTGCCGCCGCCAGACGTTACTGTCCGTCGACCACGCCTGCCATCGCGATCACTCCAACAGCCTAATGATGGTTTCGTTGCGTGACCAGACGGGTCGGGAACACCGGCGCGGCCCCGCGCGCTGACAATGGGGACAGGGCCGTCTCGTGCCCGGATCCCCACCGCCCGCAGGAGGAGTCCCGCCGTGCCCGCCGCGACCGACAGGCAGACCGACGTCGGCGGCGACCTCGCCGCGCGCGTCGCCGCCCTCGGTACTGCGGACGCCCACCGGTTGCAGCGCCGCCTGCAGGGCGCCGGCCGGATCGACGACGACGGGCGCCGCGAGAACACGCTGGCGACCATCGGCCGCGACGTCGCCGCCGCCGAGGCGCGCCTCGAGCGCCGCCGGGCGTCGGTCCCCGCCGTCTCCTACCCCGACGAGCTGCCGATCAGCGGGCGCGTCGACGACATCCGCGCGGCCCTCGAGGCCCACCAGGTGGTCGTCGTGGCCGGCGAGACCGGCTCCGGCAAGACCACGCAGCTGCCGAAGATGGCGCTCGAGATGGGCCGCGGCGTGCTCGGCACGATCGGCCACACCCAGCCCCGGCGGATCGCGGCGCGCACGGTGGCCGAACGCGTCGCCGAGGAGCTCGGCACCACCGGCACCGACACCGTCGGCTACCAGGTCCGCTTCACCAGCCGCGCGAGCGAGGACACGCTGGTCAAGCTCATGACCGACGGCATCCTGCTCGCCGAGATCCAGCAGGACCGGATGCTGCGCCGGTACGACACGCTGATCATCGACGAGGCCCACGAGCGCAGCCTCAACATCGACTTCCTGCTCGGCTACCTCGCCCAGCTGCTCCCGCGCCGCCCGGACCTCAAGGTCATCATCACCTCGGCGACGATCGACCCGGAACGCTTCTCGCGCCACTTCGGCGACGCCCCGATCATCGAGGTCTCCGGGCGCACCTACCCCGTCGAGGTCCGGTACCGGCCCCTGGTCGACCCGGACGACCCCGCAGGCGACCAGCGCGACCAGGTCGACGGCATCGTCGACGCCGTCGACGAGCTCCGCCGGGAAGGTCCGTCGGGCGACGTGCTCGTCTTCCTGTCCGGTGAGCGGGAGATCCGCGACGCGGCCGACGCCCTGCGCGAGCACGCAGCCCAGGCCCACGTCGAGGACCTCGACGTCCTCCCCCTCTACGCCCGCCTGTCCTCCGCCGAGCAGCACCGCGTCTTCGAGCCCTCGTCGGGTGGCCGACGACGGGTCGTGCTCGCGACGAACGTCGCGGAGACGTCGCTGACCGTGCCGGGCATCCGCTACGTCGTCGACCCCGGCCTCGCGCGCATCTCGCGGTACTCGCGGCGGACCAAGGTGCAGCGGCTGCCGATCGAGCCGATCTCGCAGGCGTCGGCCACCCAGCGCGCCGGGCGCTGCGGGCGCGTCGCCGACGGCATCTGCATCCGCCTCTACGCCGAGGACGACTTCGACGCGCGCCCGGAGTTCACCGACCCGGAGATCCAGCGCACGAACCTCGCGTCGGTGATCCTGCAGATGGCCGGCGCGAAGCTCGGGCCGGTCGAGGAGTTCCCGTTCGTCGACCCGCCCGAGCGGCTCGCGGTACGCGACGGCGTGCGACTGCTGACCGAGCTGGGGGCGCTCGTCGACGGCGACGCGACGCGGCTGTCGGAGACCGGGCGACGGCTGGCGCGGCTGCCCGTCGACCCCCGCATCGGACGCATGGTGCTCGAGGCCGACAAGCTGGGCTGCCTGCACGAGGTCACGGTCATCGCGGCCGGCCTCTCCGCGCAGGACCCTCGCGAGCGGCCGGCCGACAAGACCGACGAGGCCGACACCGCGCACGCCCGGTTCACCGACCCGCGCTCGGACTTCCTGTCCTGGGTGCACCTCTGGGAGCACGTGCGCTCGGGGCGCCGCGAGCTCTCGTCCAACCAGTTCCGCAAGCGCTGCGGGGCCGAGTTCCTCAACTTCCTGCGCATCCGTGAGTGGCAGGACCTCGCGGCGCAGATCCGCCAGCTCGGCGACGAGCTGGGGCTCACCCGCAACGAGCCGGGTGCCGAGCTGACCAAGGACCTCGCGGACCGCGTCCACCAGGCCCTGCTCACCGGCCTGCTCTCCCAGATCGGCCTGGCGCAGGAGCCGCCGAAGGACCCGAAGACCGGGAAGCCGCGGCGTCGGGCGCTCATCGAGTACGAGGGCTCGCGCGGCGCCCGGTTCGCGATCTGGCCGGGATCGACCGTGGCGAAGCGCCCGCCGACGATGGTCATGGCGGCCGAGCTGGTCGAGACCTCCCGGCTGTGGGCGCGCACGGTGGCGGGCGTGGACCCGGCGTGGGTCGAGGCCGCGGCGGGCGAGCTCGTCACCCGCACGTACTCCGAGCCGCGCTGGTCGAAGCGGCGCGGCAGCGCCGTGGCCACCGAGCGCGTGTCGCTGTTCGGCGTCCCGCTCGCCATGGACCGCACCGTCGACTACGGGCGCATCGACCCCGAGGTGGCCCGCGAGCTCTTCGTGCGCCACGCGCTGGTCGAGGGCGACTGGAACACCCGGCACGCGTTCGTCACCCGCAACCGTGAGCGCCTCGAGCAGGTCGCCGAGATGGAGCGCCGCGCCCGCCGCGAGCTGGTCGTCGACGACGACACGACCTACGCGTTCTACGACGCGCGCGTGCCCGCCGACGTCGTCTCGGTGCGGCACTTCGACCGCTGGTGGCAGAAGGCCGCCCGCCGCGAGCCGCACCTGCTCGACCTCGACGAGGCGACGCTGCTGGCCGGCGAGGCCCCCAGCACCGAGCAGTACCCGGACACCTGGAACGCGGGCGGGCTGACCCTGCCGCTGTCCTACGCCTTCGAGCCCGGCGCCGAGACCGACGGCGTCACCGTCAGCGTGCCGCTCGCGGTGCTCGGGCAGGTCCGCGCCGAGGACCTCGCGTGGCAGGTCCCGGGGCTGCGCGACGAGATGCTCACCTCGCTGGTGCGCTCGCTGCCCAAGAACCTGCGTCGCTCGCTGGTGCCCGCGCCGGACACCGCCCGCGCGCTCGCGGCCCGGCTGGCCCACGACGGCCGGCCCGCCGCCGACGAGCCCCTGCTGCCGGCCCTGTCCGACGCGGTCCGCCGGCTCTCGGGCCTCACCATCCCCACCGACGCGTGGAACGTCGCGGGCCTCCCGTCGCACCTGCGGCTGACGTTCCGGGTGGTCGGCGACTCAGACGAGCACGCCGATAGGGGGGTGACGATCGACGAGGGCCCGGACCTGGGCGCCCTGCGCCGCCGGCACGCCGCCCAGACCCGCGCCGCCGTCGCCGCGGTCGCCGACGGGGTCGAGCGCCGCGGGGTCACCTCGTTCGCCGAGATCGGGACGCTGCCCCGCACCCGCGAGCAGCAGCGCCCCGGCGGCACGGTGACCGCACACCTCGCCCTGGTCGACCGCGGGGACGCGGTGGACGTGCGGGTGTTCGACTCCGCGCTGGAGGCCCGCGACGCGATGCGCGCCGGCACCCGGCGGCTGCTGCGGCTCGCGTTGTCCTCACCGGCGAAGTCGCTGGTGCGCTCGCTCGACAACAGGGCCGTGCTGCGCCTGCGGGGTGCGATGGCCACCGGCGGCTACCGGGACGTCGCGGCGCTGGCCGAGGACTGCGTGGACGCGGCGATCGACGCCCTCGTCGCCACCGGCGGCGGGCCGGCGTGGGACCCCGAGTCGTTCGAGGCCCTGCGCGCCCACGTCGCCGCGCGGCTGCCGGCCGCGGCCGCCGAGGTGCTCTCGCGGGCGGAGTCCGTGCTCGGCGAGGCCGGGCCGGTGGAGCTGGCGATCGACCAGCTCGGCGCACGGTCGGTCGGGCACGCCCTCGACGACGTGCGCGAGCAGCTGCGGACCCTGGTGGGCGACCGGTTCGTCGCGCGCACGCCGGTGGCGCGCCTGCCCGACGTCGTGCGCTACCTGCGGGCCGCGCGCCGGCGCCTCGAGAAGCTCCCGACCGCCCCGCGGCGGGACGCCGAGGCCACCGAGGAGATCCACCGCGCCGAGGCGGCCTACCGCGCGCAGCGGACCCGGGCCGCCGCCGAGCCGCGCACCTTCGACCGCGACGCCTACGACGCGATCGGCTGGATGCTCCAGGAGCTGCGGGTGAGCCTGTTCGCCCAGGACGTCGGCACCGCCGGCCCCGTGTCCGAGCAGCGCATCACGAAGGCGCTGGCCAAGCTCACGTGAGTGAAGTTCCCGGCCATAACCGGGAACATCGCTCACATGGGGGGTCGGTCGCCCTGGCCCAGGGCCCAGGCGATGAGGGCCACGGGCACGACGACGATCACGAGCGTCGCGACGCCCGCCAGCACCCAGGGGCCGGGCACGAGCAGCAGGGCGACGCCGATCACCGCGAGCGCCGCGGCCACCAGCCACGGCACGCGGCCCCCGCGACGACGGGGCCGCGCGCCCATCCGCTCGGCGAAGGCGGGATCGGCGGCCGACTCGTGCGCGGCGAGCTGCGCCAGGGCCTGCCGCTCGCGGTCGGTGAGCGGGCCGGGACGGGGCTCGGGCAGGCGTTCCATGGCGGGACCTCGGTGCGGGACGACGTCGGTGTCGAACGCCACTGAGCATGCCCCGGATCCCCCCGCAGCGCACCCACCGGACGGGAGGGAGGATGCCGATCGTGGTGAGCGATGCCGAGGAGGCGCTGGTCCAGGAGCAGCTGGAGCAGCTGCACGATCACCATTCCGAGGCGCACGAGGACGACATCGTCTCGATCGCCCTCCCCGCCGCCGACGGCGAGGAGGACATCTTCGGGCTGGCCGGCACGGCCGTCGACGGCACGCAGTGGACCGTCGGCGACTGCGAGCACCGGTTCGCGCTGCAGTCGATCTCGAAGATCGTGACCTACGCGCTCGCGCTCGAGGACAACGGCCGCGAGGCGACCCTGCGCCACGTCGGCGTCGAGCCGTCGGGCGACCCGTTCAACTCCATCACCTTCGACGACGAGCACCAGCGCCCGCACAACCCGATGATCAACGCAGGCGCGCTCGTCGCGGCCTACCTCGTCGCGGGCGACTCGCCCGAGGAGAAGGTCGCGCGGATCCTGGACCGGCTGCGGGTGTTCACCGGCGTCCCGGACCTCGTGGTGGACCGCGACCTGCTCGCCGACCAGCTCGTCTCCGCCGACCGCAACCTCGCGATCAGCTACCTCATGCGGTCGCTGGGCATGATCTCCGGCGGCATCGAGGACAACCTCGCGGTGTACCTGTCGATGTGCTCGGTGAGGGTCACCACCAGCGAGCTCTCGGCCCTCGGCGCGACGCTCGCGAACGGCGGGGTCAACCCGCTCACCGGCGAGCGCGCGCTCGACACCCGCCACGTCCGCGACGTCGTCAGCGTGATGATGACCTGCGGGATGTACGACGCCACCGGCGAGTGGGCCACCGACGTCGGCATCCCGGCGAAGAGCGGGGTGTCGGGCGGGATCGTCGCGGTGATGCCGGGACGCCTGGGGCTGGCGACGTACTCGCCCGGTCTCGACGAGCACGGCAACTCCGTGCGCGGCCAGGCGGTGTTCCGCGAGCTGTCCGAGCGCTACGGGCTGCACATGTTCTCGTCGCCCGACCAGACCCGCTTCGGTCGCCTGCGCCGCACCGGAGGGCCCCGCCTCACCCGGGTCTGACCCGCGTGTGACGCGCGGCGGGCACAATGCCGCTCGTGGTCGCCGTAGGAGAACGGGAACTCGTCCGACAGCAGCTCGACGAACTCCACGAGAAGTACCGGCTGACCGGCGAGGACGAGGTGGTCAGCTTCTACCCGCCCGAGGCGGAGGCCGACCGCCACCTCTTCGGGCTCGCCGGCACCAACGTCGACGGGACGCAGTGGCAGGCGGGCGACTGCTCGGTGCCGTTCCCGCTGCACTCGGTCTCGAAGGTCTTCACCTACGGGCTCGCCCTGGAGGACAACGGTACGGAGGAGACCCTGCGCCACGTCGGCGTCGAGCCCTCCGGGGACCCGTTCAACTCGATCACCTTCGACGAGATCCACCACCGGCCCCACAACCCGATGATCAACGCGGGGGCGCTCGTCGCGGCGAGCCTCGTGGCCGGCAAGGACGTCGACGAGAAGGTCGACCGCATCCTGGAGCGCTACCGCGTCTACGCGGGGAACCCCGCGCTCGCCGTCGACCAGCGGATCCTGCGCCAGCAGCTGCGCAGCAACGACCGCAACCTGGGGCTCTGCTACATCATGCGCTCGCTCGGCATGATCGACGGCGACATCGACGAGGTCGTGGAGACCTACCTGTCGGCCTGCTCCATCACGGTGACCGCCGCCGACCTCAGCGTCATGGGCGCCACGCTCGCCAAGGGCGGGATCAATCCGTTCACCGGCGAGCGCGCGGTCGCCCGCGAACACGTCCGGAGCATCGTCAGCGTGATGATGAGCTGCGGGATGTACGACGCGGCGGGCCAGTGGGCCAACGAGGTCGGCATCCCGGCCAAGAGCGGCGTCTCGGGTGACATCGTCTGCGTCCTGCCCCGCTACTTCGGGTTCGGCGTCTACTCGCCGGGCCTCGACGAGCACGGCAACTCGGTGCGCGGGGTGAACCTCTGCCGCGAGCTGTCGGCGACCTTCGGTCTCCACGTGTTCGCCGACCCGGCGGACTCGCGGTTCGGCCGGGTCGCGCAACCCACGGAGGCGGGCGTCCCGGCCGAGGGATGATGGGGCCGTGCAGAGGGACGTACGGGCCTCGGACGCGGAACGCGAGCTCACCGTCGAGCGGTTGCAGCGGGCCGTGGGCAACGGACGGTTGAGCATCGAGGAGTTCGACGACCGTGCCGCCCGGGCCTACGCCGCGCGCACCCGCGGTGAGCTCGCGGACCTCACCCGCGACCTGCCGGGGAACCTGTGGTGAGCGGCTCCGCGACGGCGTCGATCGCCCGCTGCACGGCCGCGGTGTCGGTCCCGGCCTGACCTGGCCCGTCCTGACCCGGCTCGTCCGCCGGACCCGGCTCGTCCGCTGAGGCCGGCCCGGCTGCCCCGGGCGCGGAGGCGGCCGCGGGGGCGCCCGTCGTGTGCTCGAAGAACCGCAGCAGCTCCACCGGCAGCGGCATGACCAGCGTCGAGTTCGTGTCCGACGCCACGTCCGTGACGGTCGGCAGCAGCCGCAGCTGCAGGGCCCTCCTGATCACCGCTTCGGCATGATCACCCAGAGCGCGATGTAGATGATGAACTGCGGGCCCGGCAGCAGGCAGGACAGCACGAACAGCAGTCGCACCACCCCCGCGGACATGCCGAACCGCTCCGCGAGCCCGGCACACACCCCCGCGATCACTTTGCCGTGCTGCGGTCTGGTCAGCGTGGCCATGACGTCTCCGTTCCTCGTGCGGCGGGACCGTCCCCGCCGTCACCTCCGACACTCCCCCAACGTCCGGGCGCCCGCCCCGGTGCCCGACCCCCGGGTTCGACGGGGTGCCGTGACGGCACCCACGGGGGTCCCGCGCCCCCACCCGGTCGGGCGCCGTCCCACATTGAGACAGGTGTCACCCCTCCGGCGGTCCTAGATTCAGGCACGTGGACGACGACGGTGTGTCGACGGGCGGCGGCTCGCGGTCTCTGAAGACCGCGGCCACGGTCCTGCGCGCGCTGCGTCTGCTCGGCGACCACCCCGCGGGCCTGTGCGCCGCGGAGCTGGCCGAGCGCCTGGGCAAGAGCGCCTCGACGGCGCGATACATGATCAACACCTTGTGCGAGGCCGGCTACGCCGAACGCGACCGCTCCGGTCGCGTGCGGCTCACCGAGGCCCCGCCCTGGGGCCGGTGGGGTGCCTCCCCGAGTCCCGTGCCCGGCGATCCCGACCCGGGTGCCGTGCTCGCAGAGGCGACCACCGAGCTCTACCGGCGCACGCGACAGAGGTCCTACCTCGTGCGCCGCACCGGCACCCTGGTGGCCACGGTGACCGACTCCCGTGGCCATCAGGGCCTGGCCAAGCTGCCCGGCCTGGGGACGCACGTCCCGCCGCACCACGCCCACGCGCTCGCGATGACCAAGGTGCTGCTGGCCACGTCGCCGGCGTACCGCGAGGCCATCGCGGCCGAGCAGCTGACCGACCTCACGCACGCGACGATCACCGACCAGGCCGAGCTCGGCGCCGAGCTGGAGCGGGTGTGCCGCGACGGGATCGCGCTCGACCGCGAGGAGTACGCCGAGGGCCTCGCGACGATCGCCGCCCCCGTCGTCTCGCCCTCCGGTGCCGCCACCGTCGCCCTGGGCCTGTCGTGCTCCGCGCGGCGCCTCGCCACCGACCACGACGAGCTCGTCGACGCCGTGCACGAGGTGGCGCGGTGGGCGAGCGAGCAGTGGGCGGGCGAGGGGACGCCCCCCGCGGCGCTGCGCGGCGGGCCGGACGGCTCGGTCGCGGCCGAGGACGTCGCCGACGACGAGGACCGCCTGGTCAGCGGCCGACGTCGGTGATCCCGAAGGCCCGCAGCCGGCGGTAGAGCGTCGCGCGGCCGATCCCGAGGACGGCCGCCGCCTGCGACCGGTTGCCGTTCGCCTCGACCAGCGCGGACACGATGAGGTCGCGCTCCGCGGCCTCGAGCGGGGTCAGACGGCGCCGGGTGCCCGAGACCGCGAACTCCCCCGGGAGGTCGGCGGGGGTGATGTCGCCGGCGGGCCGCGCGGCGAGGGCGCGGCGCAGGACGTCGGCGAGCTGCGTGACGTTGCCCGGCCAGCGGGCCCCCGCGAGCAGGGCCGCCGCCTCCGGGGTGCAGCCGGCACGCCGCGCGGGGGCGAGCCGGGCGAGCAGCGCGGTGGCGAGCAGCGGGACGTCCTCGGGCCGGCGGCGCAACGGGTCGACGAGCACCGAGGTGGCGAACCCGGCCAGCACCTCGCCGATCTGGCCGTGCTCCGGGGTCCGCTCGGCGGTGACGAGCCCGACCACCCACCAGGTGGGCGGGACCTCCTCGAGCAGCGCGGTGAGCGCGCCGGCCCCGGCGGCGTCGAGCGCCTCGGCGTGGCGGATCGCGACCGTGGCCGCGCTGCGGCTGCCCTGGGGCGAGGCGGACGCCTCGGAGGCGTATCCGGCCAGGACGACCGCCGCCTCGGGGTCGGACCCGTCGACGGTGACCCAGCGGGCCGTCGGGCGCATCTCGCCGTGCACGGCCCGGACCGCCGCGGCCTTGCCGGTGCCCGGCTCGCCCAGCACCACCGTGCTGCGCGCCGCCGACGCCGCCGTCCGCAGCGCCCTCGCCGCGGTGCGCCAGGCCCGGGAGTCGCCGGCGAGCCCGGCGAGCGGCCGGTCGAGGCCGGGCCCGGGGTTGGGCAGCGCGCTGCTGCGCGCCGGGGCGGGCGGCGCCGGCAGCACCCGGTGCAGGGGTTCCTCGCGGCCGGCGAGGCGCAGGTTGCTGCGGCTCGGCACCACCTCGATGACCACCCCGACGGGGCGCCCGGTGGGCACCGGCGTGATCATCAGGCGGGCGGGGCCGTCGGCGAGCAGGACGCGTTCCTGCCACGGCCGCGCCCCGGTGCCGACGTCGATCGCCCGCATCGTCACCTGGTCCTGGTCGCCCGCCGGCAGGGCCCGCGCGGCCCGGTTGGCCATGACGATGTCCTCGGTGACCGCGAGCACCGGGCCCCGGGCCCGCGCACACGTCGCGCGGAACGCCGCCATGACCCGGCGCACCCCGGCGCCGCCGCGCTCGCGCAGGACGTCCTCGATGTCGGTGGCCGCCTGGTGGGCGAGGAAGCGCATGAGGTCGTTCGCCTCGGCGCGCAGGCACGTGACGTCGAGGATCCCGGCCAGCGCGCCGTCGGGGCCGCGGACGGGCGCGCCGGCACACGCGAAGGCCTGCAGCCGCTCGCTGAAGTGCTCCGCGCCGACCACGAGGGCCGGGGTCGCGCCCTCCAGGGACGTGCCGACCCCGTTGGTGCCGGCGAACTCCTCGGCGTAGCTGAAGCCCGGGGCCAGGGAGATCTCGTCGAGGCGGCGCTGGAGCTCACCCTCGCCGACGCGCCGCTCGAGCACCCGCCCGTCGGCGTCGGTGAGCACCACGGCGACCGACATCCCCGACAGGCGCTCGGCCAGGTCGTCGAGGACCGGGCGGGCGCAGTGGGTGAGGCTGCCGTCGAAGTCGAGGTCGGGCTCGTAGGGCAGGGCCAGCTGGGTGGCGTCGACGCCGGCGTTCCGCGATCGCTCCCAGGAGTCGACGATCTCGGGCCGGACCACGCCGCGGGCGTTCACGGAGCCGCGGTCGACGAAGTACTCACGCGCGCGGTCGAGGGCGCTCCGGGAACGTCCGTTCATCGGCCACCTCGCCATCCGACACCACTCGATCGACCCGACACCGTGAGTGATGCGCAACACGGCATCGTACGGCGCGAACGGGCTCCGCAGGGGGTTTCGGGGTGTCTCGGATCGAGACGATGTCGCAGGTCAGATCGCTTCATCCCGGACGGGCCGGGTCAGCCGGGGTCACGACCCTCGGCATCCGGCGCACCGGGCGGCCGCCCGAAGTCCTGGGCGGTCGCCTCCTCGAGGAACGCGCGCATCCGCTCGACCTCCTCGGCCGCCTCGCGCGCCGGCTCGGGACGGTCACCGCCGAGCGCCGAGAAGGACTGGCCGACGGCGTCGAGCACGGCGTCGGCGACCTCGATGCGCAGGGCCTCCCGGACCGCCACGGCCAGCACGTCGCTGGGACGCGCGGGCAGGCGCGTCCCGTCGTCGAGCACCAGCTGGGCGTGGAAGCGGTCGTCGACGAGGTCGGTGATCTCGGCGTGGTCGAGACGCCGGCCGAGGATCCCGGCGAGGTCGGCGATCAGGTCCTGGGTGAGCCTGCCGTCGTCGTCGGTGACCGCCGAGCGGAGCCCCCGGTCGATGACCTCGGCCTGCGGGCCGCGCACCGACACGACCAGGCACCGGTCGGCCTCGTCCTCGACGAGCAGCGCCAGCGGCTCGCGGGTCATGCGGTGGACCGCGAGCCGCGCCAGGCGCATGGCGACCACGGTCAGTCCCGCCCGGACGGGGGCGAGTCGTCCACCGGGTCGAACGCCGCCCGCACCGCGGCGAGGTCCGCCCGGACCCGCGCGGCGTCCTGGCCCTCGCCCCACGACGGGTCGCCCGGGGTGATCCCGAGGGTCGCCAGCAGCTCGGCCGCGGCCGCCGACGGGTCGCCCGCCTCCCCGAGCACCGGGTGCAGGCCCTCGTCGGCGAGATGGCGGAAGACCAGGTTGACGACGGTCCAGGGGTTGTACTTCTCGATCATTCCTCGCTCCCGGGGGTCTCGGTGAGCTCGACCTCGTCCAGGGTCTCGAGCTCGACGGGGCTCAGGCTGCGGGTGCCCTCGAGCACCGTCGCCTGGTGTTCGGCGATGCGGCCGTCGACCAGCTGGCTGAGCCGGTAGGCGATCGCGCCGGTCTGGTGCACCGACACGGTGTCGGGCAGGGCCTGGCGGGTGGAGGTGATGGCGACGCCCTGGGGCGTGCCGTCGGAGACGGCCACCCCCACCTCGAAGGTCTCGCGCGGATTGGTCGCCGGGTCGGCGTAGTGCTTCTTGAGCTGACGGAGCATCTGGTGCCAGGCGAGCACCTCGCCCTCGAGCTCGAGGCCCTCGACGTCGGCCTCGACGAGGCCCATGCCGCGGCCACCCGGGGCGAAGCACCGCGAGTAGGACAGCAGCGCGGTGGTCCACAGCGACTCGACGACGGTGGCGTCGGGCTCCGGGACGCTGAGCTGCTGCACGAGGCGCTCGCAGCACAGCAGCGTCATCTGCAGGTCGTCGAAGATCGCGGCGAGGTCGGCGAGCGCCGCGGCCGCCGGGGATCCGATGCGCCGGACGGTGCGCGGGGTCTCGCTGGGGGCGGTCATGCGGCGGTCTCCAAGCGAGCGGGGGATGGGGTCGGGACGGGACGGCCCTCGTCGAGCACCTCGTCGAGGGCGGCGTCGAGCAGGGCGACGAGCACGATGTCGCGTTCGGGCGACGACGGCGGGCCGGAGACCGCGACCACGTGGTGCAGGGCCGCGACCAGCTCGTCGAGCGCGGCGACGCCGCGGGCGGCCCGCACCCACCGCGGGAGGCGGTGCACCAGCGCCCGGGGCACCACCGCGCTCCGGATCCGCTGGTGGCGACGGGCACGGGCCAGGCGCCGCGTCGCGACGCGCTCGCGGGGACGCCGGGTGAGCACGGTCTCCGCGGCGACGCCGACCAGGCGCCAGGTCAGCGCCGGGTCGTCGCTGTCGGCGAGGACGAGGGCCTCGGCCCGGCGCAGCAGCGCCGTCCGCCCCTCCGGCGAGCAGTGGTCGTCGACCTGGGCGGCCAGCGCCGCCACGGCGGGGTGCGTACAGCGGGGCCACGCCCGGAACGCCTCCCCCGCGAGCATCGAGACGTGCTCCATGAGGCAACGGCCGGCACCGGGGTCGTCGTGGCCGGGGTCCAGTGGCACCGGGTCAGACGGCATGACGGAAGCCTCTCCTCTCGGCGGGACCCTGTGGTCAGAGCCCGTAGCGGGCAGCGAGCTGACCGCGGCAGATGCTGGTGTTCGCGTCGACGCCGACCTGGTAGCTGCGCGCCTTGCGCAGGTGCAGCGGGAGGTCGTCGATCCCGACCGCGCGGCCCACGGCGTCGACCACCAGGGGTGCGTCGTCCCCGGCCGGGATGCCGAGCTCCCGGCGGCGGGCCCGCAGCCGGGGCAGGTCGTCGCTCGGCGGGGCGTCCCCGAGCGTCATCGTCACGAGCGCCTCCGGCGTCGTCCCCGCCCGCACGAGCGGACGGACGACGAGGTCGGTGCCCGCCAGCATCGCCCGCTCGGTGAACGAACGACGCAGGTCGTGCAGCTCGTCGACGGCCTCCCCCACGGCCGAGCCGGCCATCGACGACACGAAGCCGGCCCGCGCCGCCACGCCCGAGTTGATGGCCTCGGAGGCGAAGTGGTCGAGCAGCTCGACGTCGACGTCGGTGAGGCCCGGCACCTGGGACACGGCGTCCCACGCGTCGGCGACCATGAGGAACGCGAAGTTCGGGGCGCAGAAGTAGGTGGGCAGGCGCAGGCGCACGTGCGCGACCCCGTCGTCGGACACCGAGGCCGACGCCACGAAGTCCAGGCTGACGACGTCGGTGTCGAGCTCGGGATCCCGCACCGTGCGCAGCGCCTCCCACACCCCGTCCACCGCGGAGGCGGTGGACGGGGTGTCGGAGGTGACGGTCATGCCTGGGCCACCGACCGGTCCTCGACCAGCTCGGCGTCGTCGGGCGACGCCGGGGCGGAGCTCTCCGGGGAGATCTGGCACTCCGCCGGGACCTCGATGCCGTAGAGCTTGGCCGCGTTCAGACCGAGGATCTTCTTCTTGCCGTCGACACCCAGACGCGGGTAGTCGGCGAACTCGTCACTCTCGGGCATGGTCCAGTCGACGAGGCCCTCGACCTGCCACTTCGGCTCCCAGATGTTGTAGTCCGAGCCGAAGGTCATCTTGTCCTCGCCGACCCAGAACAGCAGCTCGCCCATGACCTTGGCGAAGAAGCGCGGGCGGGCGTGCATGAGGCCGCCGACGACGACGGACAGCCCGGCGTAGACGTTGGGCTCCTGCGTCGCCATGAAGCAGAAGTCCTCGATACGCGGCAGGCCCACGTGCTCGACGATGAAGTTGAGACCCTGGAAGTCCGTGGCCGCGTGGTCGACGTCGGAGACGTCGAACGCGTCCTTGTCCAGGGGCCAGATCGTCGGGCCCTTGTGGACGTGGACGTTCTTGATGCCGAGCTCCTGCGCGCGCTCCAGGAACCGGTAGGCCTCGGGGTCGGTCAGCTTGTAGCCGCGGGAGTCGCCGTTCCACTCCGCGGTGTAGAGCTTCGCGCCGATGGACCCGTACTTGCGCACGTTCTCCTCGAACTCGCGCATGCCGGCGTCGCCGTCACGCGGGTCGAAGCGCGTGTTGACGATGAACTTGCCGGGGTACTTCTCGGCGAGGTAGCCGTTCTGCTCGGTGGTGTTGAAGCCCTTCTTGTACCACTCGCGCAGGTAGGTCGACTGGAAGATGGCCACGTCGACGTGGCCCTCCTCGAACTCCTCGCGCATCAGCTGCTCTTCGGAGACCTTCTGGAACTCCTCGATCGGCTGGTGCGTCTCCGCCGGGCCGAGGCCCTGGTAGGCGTGGAAGCACTCGATCCAGCCCTTGGCGTACTGCTCGGCGCCCTCGACCCAGTTCTCCGGCGACGCGTCCCAGAAATGCATGTGGCTGTCGACGATGAAGTACTTCTCGCCGTCCTTCTCGTACATGTGGTGGTGTCCTTCCTGACTACGGGACCAGGATCGCCCGGCCGCGGACCTTCCCCGCGTCCAGGTCGTGCAGAGCGTCCAGCGCCGAGTCGAGCGAGTACTGCACGGTGTGCAGCGTGACCTTTCCGGCCTGGGCCAGGACCATCAGTTCGGTGAGGTCGTTGTACGTCCCGACGATGTTGCCGATCACGTTCTTCTCGCCCGCGACGAAATCGAGCGTCGGGGCCTGGAACTGTCCCCCGTACCCGAGGACGAACTGGTAGCCCGCCGGCCCGGTCATCTGCCAGGCCTCGAGCTCGACGCCCTGTTCGGCGACGAAGTCGAAGACGACGGTGGCGCCGCCGCCGGTGAGCTCCTGCACCTCGCCGACCTGGTTGCCGTCGGCCACGACCGTCTCGTCGGCGCCGATCTGGGAGGCGAGCTTCAGGGCGTCCGGGTTCTTGTCCACCACGATGATCTTCGTGGCGGTGAGCGCGGCGAGCGCCTGGACGGCGATGTGGCCGAGGCCGCCGGCCCCGATCACGACGGCCGTGGTGCCCGGGTAGAGCAGCGGCACGGCCTTGCGCACCGCGTGGTACGCGGTGATCCCGGCGTCGGCCAGCGCGGCCACGTCGGCCGGGTTGGTGTCCGGGTTCAGCTTCACGCAGGCCCGGGCGGTGGTCCGCAGGTACTCGGCCATGCCGCCGTCGTTGTTCGACAGGCCCGGGAAGAACGCGTCCCCGGTGCACTGCATGTCCCGGCCCGCCCGGCAGGCGAGGCACAGCCCGCAGGACGGCTGCGGGTGGAGGATGACCGTGTCGCCGACCTTGACGTTGGTGACGGCGTCGCCGACCTCGTGCACCCACCCGGCGTTCTCGTGGCCGATCACGTAGGGCAGCGACGGGTTCTGGATCGCCTCCCAGTCCCCGTTCACGATGTGGAGGTCGGTGCGGCAGACGCCCGCGCCGCCGATCTTCACGATGACGTCGAGCGGCCCCTGGAGCTTGGGCTCCGGGATGTCGTCGATCGACGGGTCCTTCTTGTACTCGTGCACCCGCACGGCCTTCACGACTGTCTCCTCTCGGCAGTGATAACGAGTCAGCCCATCGACGGGCCGAGGCCCAGCGACTGCGGGGTGCTGGAGTCCGGCGGCGGCTGGGGCAGGCCCTCGTCGAGCTGGCCGAACTCTGTCATGAGTGACTTGTTCCAGGGGGTCTGTTCCTCGGCCACCAGGGAGTTCGTGGTGAGGATGAGACCCGCGACCGAGGCGCCGTTCTGCAGCGCCGACCGCACGACCCGCAGCGGGTCGATGATGCCCAGCTCGAGCATGTTGCCGAAGCGGCCCTCGAGGGCGTCGAAGCCCTCGTCGACGCCCAGGTCGCGGGCCTGCTTGACGACGTCGGCGCCTTCGTAGCCGGCGTTCGTGGCGATGAGGTTGGCCGGCTCGGAGAGCGCGGCGCGCACGATCTCGGCGCCGATGCGGCCGTCGCCGGTCAGCCCCTCGAGGTTGTCCAGCGCCCCCTCGGCGTGCAGCAGTGCCGCGCCGCCGCCGGCCACGATGCCCTCGGCCATCGCGGCGCGCGTGGCCTGCAGGGAGTCGTCGACGCGGTGGCGGACCTCCTTGAGCTCCGCGTTCGTCGGGGCCCCGACCTGCAGGATCGCGGCCTTGCCGGAGAGCCGGGCGATGCGCTCGGAGAACCAGTCCTCGTCGGTGCCGATCGTCGTGCGATCCATCTCGGCGCGCAGCTGGGACAGGCGCACCTCGCGGGCCGCGGGGTCGCCGCCGCCACCGATGATCGCCGTCTGGTCGCTCGTCGCGCGGACCTGCCGCGCCCGGCCGAGGTGCTCGACGCCCATCTGCTCGATGGAGAACGCCGAGGCCCGGGAGAACACCTGGCCGCCGCAGAGCGCGGCCATGTCCTCGAGGAGGTGCACGCGCTTCTCGCCGAAGCCCGGGGCCTGGATGGCGGTGGTCTTGAGGTGCCCGTTCACATGGTTGTGGACGAGCATCTGGAGCGCGGAGCCGTCGACCTTCTCGGCGATGATCACGAGCGGCGCGGGGTTCCGCATGATCCGCTCGAGCATCGGCATGAGCGTGCGGACGTCGGAGATCTTCTCGGCGGAGAAGAGGATGTACGGGTCGTCGAGCACCGCGAGCATCGAGCCCGGGTCGGTGACCAGGTACGGCGAGACGTAGCCGTTGTCGAACTCGAAGTCCTCGACGAAGTTCACGTTCAGGCCGATCATCGGCCCGTCGTCGACGGTGATGACGCCGTCGTCGCCCACGGTGTGCAGGGTCTCCGCCACCACGCGGCCGATCGCGTCGTCGTCGTTGGCCGAGATCGCGGCGACCCGGGACAGCGCCTCGACGTCGTTCACCGGGTGCGCGACCGAGGCGAGGTGCGCGACCACACGCGCCACCGCGGCGTCGATCCCGCGCTTCACGAGCACCGGGTTGCCGCCCTGGCCGATGGCCTTGAGGCCCTCGCGGACGATCGCCTGGGCGAGCACGGTCGAGGTCGTGGTGCCGTCACCGACCACGTCGTTCGTCTTGACGGCGGCTTCCTTGAGCACCTGGGCGCCCATGTTCTCGAACTGGTCGCGCAGGTAGATCTCCCGCGCGATCGTCACACCGTCGTTGGTGACCTCCGGCGTACCGGTGATCTTCTCGAGGATGACGTTGCGCCCCTTGGGCCCCAGCGTGGATTTGACCGCCTCGGCGAGCTGGTCCACTCCAGCCTGGAGAGCCCTGCGCGCGTCGGCGCCGAATCGCAGTTCCTTGGCCATGTCCTCACTTCTCCGGTGCTCAGGGGCGCGAACGGGGAGTCATCGGGTGCTGCGGTGGAACGGCCACCGGGCCGTCGCACGCCCGCCCCGTGCGAGCGTGCGACGACCCGGGGCCGCGGTGCTACTTCTGGTTCACCACCGGGGGCAACATGTCGCCGATGAACTCGGCCGCCTCCTCGAGATTCCCGAACATGATCGTCCGGTCATCCATGTGGATCATCTTCCCGTAGTGGGTCGACATGTTCTCCTCGAACTCGGCGGCGTTGTAGAAGTCGGGGTCCTCCCCGAGCGCCTCGGAGATGTCCGCGTACACGAAGTCCATGCGACCCACGCAGTCGACACGGATCATCGAGGGGAGGTGCTTGACCGTCACGTTCTCCTGGCGGTCCATCACCTCCGCCACCACGACGCCGACCTGGTTGTTCATCAGGGTCACCCCGGCCATGCCGGACTCGGTGTTGTCCTGCTTGAACGGACTCTCGGCCGTCTTGAAGCTCTTCGTCACTGGTTCAGCTCCTTCGGGGTCTCGAGCCCGAGATCGGTGAGGATCCCGGCGAATCGGTTCTTGGCCCGGTCGAGGCTGTCCTCGAATCGCGGAGGCTTCGCGTCGGGCTGCGACCAGAGCGGCTGCATCGTGCGGGCCGCCTCGATCGCCAGCGGCACCCAGTGCGCCAGCCAGCCGTTGAAGATCTCCTTGTTGTGGTCCGCGAACTCGCGGTCCTGGGTCAGGGGGGCGAACGCGGCCACGGTCCAGCGCAGGTCGCGCTGGGCGTAGTCGTACTCGCCGGAGCCCATGACCGTCGGCGTCACGTAGTCGCCGTTGCCGGCCGCCGACTGCATGACCAGGCCGGACCGGAAGAGCTCGCCGAGCAGCGACTCGAACACGATGTTGGTGGCGAAGATCATCTCGCCCCAGTCGTTGTCCACCGCCGTCAGCGCCTCGACGACCCGACGGACGCCCTGCCACTCCGGGTCGGAGTTCCACGCCTCGATGTGCGCGGCCCCGTCGAAGCCCTCGATCTCCTCGGTGAGGGTGAGGTTGTACAGCGCGAGGTCCTGGGCGAAGCGGATCTTGTGCTCGCTGTTCACGGCCATGACCGTGTTGTGCATGTTCGTCGGCCCGCTGCGGTTGCAGGCGGCGAAGACGTACAGGCCGAGGATGTGCTCGATGTGCATCCAGGCGCCGACGTTGCGCTCGACGAAGCGCACCCAGTTCGGGGTCCACTGCTCGAACGCCTTGCTCTGGCGCGCGTTCTCGACGTTCTGGGTCACCTGCCGGACAACGTTGGCGTTGTACCGGTACATCGTGAGTTCCCACTCCTCGTTGGGATCACGGAACTCGTGCCAGCCGTGGGCCGGCCAGTCGGCCACGTGGCGCCCGCCGGAACCGGGGCCGCGCTCGGGCTCGGGGTCGTCGACACCCCACGCCTTGAGCTTCGTCCAGGTCAGCGGGTAGCCGGCCGATCCGTCGGCGAAGCCGTAGATCCAGCCCTGGGAGAGGTAGTGCCGCGGGTCCGGCTGGACCTCGACGGTGACGTCCTCGTAGTGGGTCTGCTTGCGCTTCGCCGGCTTGAAGTAGTTGTAGCGCCGGGCCGAGGGCCCCGAGTCGGGGAACTCCTTGGCGCCCGCTTCCGCGTCGGTGAAGACGGGCTTCGGAACGCTCCGCTCCGGACGTTCTTCGGTGCTGGTCATGAGGTGCCCTCGTCCTCCGGCTCTCCAGTGGTGGTGAACTTGTCGTAGAAGATGTTCCGGGTGTCCATGCCGCGCTGCGTCAGAAGTGCGATCGCCGCGTCGACCATCGGCGGCGGTCCGCACACATAGGCGTCCATGCCTTCGAGGTTCGGTTCGCCGTCCCGCACCACCTCCGTGATCAGGCCCGTCGCCCCGTCCCAGTCGTCACCGTCGTGGTGGGACAGGGCAGGGACGTACTTGAATCCCGGAATCTTCTCCTCGAGGGCACGCAGTTCGTCCTCGAAGCACAGGTCGCCCTTCGTGCGGGCGCCGTAGTAGAGGCGTGCCTTGCGGTCGCCGTCCTTCTCCGCGAGGGCACGCAAGAGGCCCAGCATGGGAGCCATGCCGGCGCCGCCGCCGATGAAGACGATGTCCGACGTCCGGTTCTCGCGGAGGGTGCACGTGCCGAACGGCGCCTCGACCTCGAGGCGGTCGCCGATCGACACCTTGTGCTCCAGGAACTGCGAGAACGCCCCGTCGGGGTAGATCTTGATGACGAACTCGAACACGCCTTCGCGGTTCGGGAGGTTCGCCATCGAGAACGACCGGACCTCCCCGGTGTCGGGGACGGTCAGGTCCATGTACTGGCCGGGGAAGAACTTGATGTCCTCGCCGGCGATCTGCTTGACCACCAGGTGGCGCATGTCGTGGGTGACGGCGTCGTTCGCCAGCACCTCGACGGTGCCCTTCCGCAGCGGCAACCCCGACCGGATGATCTCCTCGTCGTAGTTGAGGAGCTCGATCACGAGGTCGTTGTAGGCGTGGGCGCGGCAGAGGAGTGTCTGGCCCTCCTCGCGCTCCATGTCGGGCAGGGCGAAGGTGGAGTACTTGTCGAGGTCGATGTCGTCGATGTCGCCCTCGAGGACGAAGGACTTGCAGGCGGCGCACTGGCCTTCCTTGCAGCCGTGCATCAGCTGGAGGCCCTGCTCGGAAGCGGCCCGCAGGATCGTCTGGTCCTCGTCGACCTCGATCTCGATGCCCACCGGCTCGAAACGCACCAGGTGCTTGTCACCCATCGATGGCCTCTCCGTTCGGGAGTCAGATGCCGATATCCGGACGAAACGGTCGGTCGCGGCCGGACGAGGGCGTGAGGGATCGAGGGAGGGCCGGGTTCCCCCGGCCCTCCCTGTCACCTCACCGTGCTACTGCGTCGTGCACACGCGTCGGACCACCGGCGTCAGCTGGTCGCGTCGGCCGGGCGGCCGGCGGGACCCTGACGGTTGTAGTCCGCCACGAACGCCTCGCGGTCCGCATCGCTCATCTCGTTGAGGATGACGTTCGGGCTCGCGACCGGGCCCATCCGACGAAGGTGGTCCGTGGTCCACATCTTCTTCGGGTCGAGGTCCAGGTGCGGCTGTGCCGTGAGGGTCTTGCCGTCGTCGCGGACGAAGCCCATGTCCTCGACGACGTCGGCCCAGTTCCAGCCGTGGTAGAGCGTCTCCCACTCGCGGTGACCCACGAGCTTGCCCATGTTCGGGGTCTCGCGACCCTGGTACGTGGGCCGGAAGGCCTCGGCGTCGGTCCAGCGGCAGGCCTCGTGGCAGTACGTCCGCCACTGGCCGTCCACCTTGTCGACGACCATGTCCTCGCGCACCAGACACGGGACCATGCAGGTCCAGCAGCGGTGCGGGTACACGTAGTCGACGTCCTCGGCGACGATCGGGTGGTGCCCGTTCGGCCGGGACAGGCGGTTGTAGTTCTCCCACCACTTGCCGTACTTGTCGTACCAACCCGGGTACTTGTACTCGAACCACTCGAAGTCGTCGTCGGTCATGCCGTCGATGCGCCAGTAGTTCGCGAGCCACCCGGTGGCGAAGAACTGGGCCACCTCGTGCACGTAGCCCTTGTTCCAGATCTGGTTCCACGACTCCTCGATGAGGTCGTGGGGGATCACCAGGCCGTACTTCTCGAGCGGCAGCAGGTAGGCCCGGTAGTAGTCGTCGTAGATCCAGCGACGCCACATCTCCGCGTAGGACTCACGGTCCTTGCGGCGGTCCTTCGTGCCGTACTCGATGAACGTGCCGATGGCGGCGTCCACCACGCGGTGGTTGTTCCACCACGCGTAGCGCAGGTCGCGCTCGAGCAGCTGGCGGTTGTCCTCGTCGGACAGCGCCATGAGGAGCGTGGCGTAGCCGTTGGAGATGTGCCGCGACTCGTCCGACTGCACCGAGTGGAACACCGTCGGCAGCAGGTAGTCACCGTTCGCCGCCGCCTCGGCCGGCATGGCCACGAACAGGGTGTTCGTGAAGGCCGTCTCGGCGACGATCGTCAGGTAGATGCTGGCCGCGGTGATCGCGTCACCGGTGATGAACCCCTCGGCGAACTGACGGCCGATGGTGCCGCAGTAGTCCGAGTGGAAGTTCCGGAGGGTGTTGTTGAAGCCCGCCGGGTCGATGTAGTTGTTCATGTACAGGCGCTTGAGGTTCTGCTGGATCGTGCTGTGCCGAACCTCGTCGATCATCTGGATCGCCTGGCCGTTGTGCAGTTCCGGGTTCGGAACCGCCTGGAACAGCATCGGCATCGACCGTGCGGCCGAGATCTCCGGCAGTGGGATGATCGAGAGGAACAGCTTCTGCCACTCCAGCCAACGCTCCTGGACCTGGCGGAACATGTTCCCGCGGATCGCACCGTCGGACGCGCCGTAGACGCGGTTGTCCTTCTCCTCCTGCATGGGGAAGTAGGACCGGAGGACCTGCTTGAGCGGGTCCTTCTTGGCCGCCTTACGGAACGTGTAGTCCGTCCCGTACTTCATGTACGGCTCGTGGTACTGCGGCTCCCAGGAAAGTTCCTGGATCTTCTGGTGAGCCTTCGCCAAACTCTGACGGCTCATCTCTTCTCCTTGTGGAGTTCCAGCTCGGCCTACGGGGTTCCGCAGCCGTGGTCCGTGGTGGTGGCCGGCACCCCCTGGTGAGGGGCGACGGCACGGCCGGCGTCGTGTCCGGTCGCGCGTGCGAGAGGGGTCAGTGCCCCCCGGGGACGGGATCGGCGGGCCGAGGTGGCGGGAGGTCGGTGTCGGCCTCGAGCCAGGATCGGGTGGCGGTGGTGGCGACATCGCGGACCGCGCCGGTGAGCTCGTCACCGTGGGTCTCGAAGCGGCGCGCCGGGGTGGAGATCGCGATGCTCGCGGCGACCCGGCCCTCGGGATCGAAGATGGGGGCGCCGATGCAGCAGAAGCCCTCGGCGTACTCCTCGCGGTCCACCGCGTAGCCGCGGCGGCGGACCCGGGCGAGCTCCAGCTCGATGGCCGGGGTGCTCGTGATCGTGGTGCCCGTGAAGGACGTGAGGTCCCGCTGCTCGCGCAGACGATCGGCGCGGGCGCCGGAGGAGGCGACGAGGGCCTTCGTCACGGCGAGCGCGTGGGCCGACGCGAGCGGGATGCGCTCGGTGAGGTCCGGGATGCGGGCGAGGCCCTGGTGGCCGCGGGCGTCGACGATCACCGTCGCGTCGTCGTCCTCCCAGCGGGCCAGGTAGGTGCGCTGGCGGGTGCGCCAGTAGAGCTCGGTGACCGCGTCGGAGAGCCGCTCGGGCAGCTCGTAGCGCGTCAGGTCGTCGCGGGGAGCGGGGTCGCCCCACGCCTCGCCCCACGGCGGGGACTCGTGGAGGCGGACGGTGCCGGACTGCTTGTCCCGCACCGCGTAGCCCTCCTGGCAGAGGGTGTTGAGCAGGTACCGCGCCGTCGCGGTGCTCTTGCCGAGCTCCGCGGCCAGGGCCTCCGGCGTGATCCCCTCGGGCGAGGCACCGAGGATCCGGAGGGCGGACAGCGCCTCGGCGGCGGTCTTGAGGGAGCGGCCCCCACCGACACCGCGGGCAGGGCGCGGTTCCGTCATGGTCGCTCCCTCCCGTCGTCGGTGGACCTTGCTCCGACCGGCCGCTCGCTCGCCGTCCTGCGATGGCCACTGAACGCGGTCGCGGACCTTGTGGTCAACATCACGGTTAACGCGTGCAGCATCTGCAATCGCCGCTGACCGCACGGGGTGCGCCGTTGCTCGCCGACCGCTCCGTGGACCGCCTGCGACGGGCGCGCGACGGGCGGTGCGGCGACCGACGTGGGGCCGGGGGCATCCGGGGGAACGGTGCTGCGGCCGGCCCGCGCGTCCCGGCGCTCGGTGGACGCCGGGGCCGCCCGGTCGGGGGCCGTCCGCGCCGTGTCCGGGAACGGACGGCCGCTGACGATTAGGGTCGATCCACGTGAGCACCCGGCTGGCGCTGAGTCGCGACTACCCGCACGGCGTGCCCGCCTTCGCGGCCGCGCTCGCCGAGCCCGACTTCCACCGCGTCAAGCTCGACGTCGACGGTTCCGGGCGCATCGAGGTGATCGCGTTCGAGCGCCGTGACGCCGACGCCCGCGACGGGGAGGGGGCGCGGCGCGTGCGGGTCGTCCTGCGCCAGCCCGTGCCGCCCGGCCAGGTCCCCGCGGTGCTCGAGCGGATGCTCTCGGGGATCCTGGTGATCGAGCGCACCGAGGAGTGGACCCTCACGCCCCGGCGCTGCGACGGCCGGGCGCACGTCGCGGTCCCGGGCACGCCGATCACCGCGGCGGGCACGATGGCCGTCGTCCCGCAGGGCGCCGACGGCACCCGGCTCTCGATCGACCTCGACATCACCGCGGCCGTCCCGCTGCTCGGCGGCGGCATCGAGCGCACCGTCGTGGCCGGCATCCGCGGGCTCACCGGCAGCGAGCACGACCGGATCTCGCGCTGGCTCGTGCGCGCCGAGCAGGCCGGCTGATGCCGGCCCGCCGCCGTCGCCGGCTCGGGGCCGACCGGCTGTACGTGACCTCGGCCGACGGCCTGCCGCTCGGGCACCTCGACCTGTTCAGCCGCGTCGCCCACGACGTCCCCGCCGGGTACCGGGAGACCTTCGTCAAGGAGGCCAACGCCTGGCTCTGGCAGAACAACATGCCGCCGATGGGCAGCCCGAGCGAGGTGGCCCCCGAGCCCCCGCCCGCACTCGGCGCGGGCGTCGAGCCGCCGGAGGGCGGGTGGGACCCGGGCGTCGACGACCTCGCCCTGCGCCGGCCCGGGCACGGGCTGCTCGACGAGGCCGCCCAGGCGCGGGCCACGCGCGGACCCGACGCCGACCGCCCGCTGCGCCTGCGGGCCGACGGCCAGCACGCCGTGGCCGAGGCGCTGGGCAAGCTGACGCGCCCGCCGGCCCTGCGGCGCGGGCGCGGCGCCCGCTGGCGGATCCTCCACCGGGTGCCGATGGCGTTCGCCGAGGGCGACGTCGTCCTCGACCACGTCGTCGTCGGACCGCCCGGCCTGTTCGTCATCGAGGTCGTCAACATCCCCGGCGGCCGGGTGGTCGTGGAGGACAACAAGCTCGACCTCGCCGGCACCTCGATGGACCTGGAGCGGCACCGCCGCATCGGCGCGGAGGCCGCCGACCGCGTGTCGGTCGCGCTCGCCCGCGCCGCGGGGGCCGCCGAGACCCTGGACCCGCCCGCGGTGCACCCCGTCATCGCCGTCGTCGGCGCGATCCTCGCCGGCGACGGACGCCACCGTGGCGTCACCGTGACCCGCGTCGGACAACTGCCGCGCCTGCTCACCGCGTTCGGGGACCCGCTGTCCGACCTGGCGGTCGCGCAGACCTACGAGGTGGCCCGCCGGTCGGTGACGTGGAGCCCGTGACATGACCCCGGTGACCACGTCCCTGCGCCGAGCGCGGGTCGCGGTCATCGGGATGTTCGTCGTCAACGGGGCGACCTACAACAGCATCGTCCCGCGGCTGCCGAACATCCGCGACGACCTGGGCCTGTCGAACGCCGCGCTGGGCACGGCGATCGCCGCCTTCCCCGCCGCGGCACTCCTGTTCGGGGTGCTGGCGGGCCCGCTGATCGCGCGGGTGGGCAGCGGCCGTGCCGGCGCCGGGGTGGGCCTGGCGGGCGCGGTGCTGCTGCCCGCCGTGGCGCTCGCGCCGTCCTGGCTCGCGCTCGCCGCCGCGCTGTTCGTGCTGGGGCTGACCGACGCGTGGGCGGACGCCGCGATGAACGCCCACGGGCTGCGGGTGCAGACCGGCTACGGTCGCTCGATCGTCAACGGTCTGCACGCGGTGTGGAGCATGGCCGCGGTCGGTGCCGGCCTGCTCGGCGCGGCGGCGGCCGGGCTCGGGGTCCCGCTGCTCGTGCACCTCGGGGTCGTGGCGGTCGTGCTGGTCGGGGTGTCGGTGCTCGCCTGGCGGTGGGCGCTGCCCGGGCCGGAGCCGGAGGCCGAGCACGAGGACGGGGCCGCCCGCCAGGGCCCGTGGCGCGCCGTGGTCGTCGCCGCGGGACCCCTGCTCGCGCTGGCCGCCCTGCTCGTCGCCTCGGGCGGCATCGAGGACTCGGCGGCGTCGTGGGGCGCGATCTACGTCCGCGACGACCTCGGCGGCGGCCCGTTCGTCGCCGGCCTGCCGTTCGTCGCGTTCCAGATCGCCATGACCCTCGGGCGCCTCGCCGGCGACCGCGTCGTCGACCGCTTCGGCGGGGTGGCCGTGGCGCGCGCGGGCGCGGCGCTGGCCGCGGTGGCGATGTCGACGGCGCTGCTCATCGCGCACCCCGTCGCCGCCGTCGTCGGCTACGCCCTCACCGGGCTGGGCGTGGCGACGCTCTTCCCGCTCGGGTTCGCGGCGGCGGGCCGCGTCCCCGGGGTGCGGCCCGGCGACGGGATCGCCGTGGTCGGGTGGCTCGCGCGCCTGGGCTTCCTGACGTTCCCGCCGCTGATCGGGCTCGTCGCCGACCGCGTCTCGGTCGGCGCGGGGCTCGTGCTGGTCCCGATCGCCGCGGTGGCGGCGATGCTGCTGGCCGGGGCGCTGCGACCGGCGCGCACACTGCGGACGTGACCGTCACCGACGCCGTCGCCGCCCTGTCGGCCCCGCTCGCACCCCTCGACGAGACCGTCGCCTCGCTCGGCCGGGACCCCGGGCTCGTGGCGTGGTGGGGCGCCGGCGTTCCGGTGTCGGGTCCGGCGCACCCCGTCGACGACGCCTGGGTGCTGCTCGAGGTCGGTGACGCGACGATGCTGCGCAACCGCGTGACCCGCCAGGACCTCTACCGGACCGGCGTCTCGACGCTGCGCAAGACGCTCGCCGGGCTGCTGCTCGACGACCTCGGGCTCGCGCCCACCTGGGCCGCCGAGGTGATCCTGCCGCGCGCCGACGAGGACCGGCTGACGGAGTGGATGCGCGCGCACCTGCGGCTCACCGTGACGGTGCGCGAGGACCGCACGCTGCTGCTCGGGCCGGTGCGCGACGCGATGGCCCCGGGGCTGCGCGACGACCGAGAGCCCGCCCGGTCCGCGCTCGCCCGCTTCGACGCGGCCGCCGGCGAGCGCCCCGTCCGCGACCCCTCGGTCCCGTTCCGCCGCCCCTGACCCGTGAGCGAAGTTCCCGGCTATGGCCGGGAACTTCGCTCACGTACAGGTGACGCACGTGCGCGCGGCGGGGCGGGCCTCGAGGCGCTCGGGGGCGATCGGGCGTCCGCAGCGCTCGCAGACCCCGTAGGTGCCGGCGGCCACCCGCGCCCGGGCCGCGGCGAGCTCGTCGAGGTCGCGGCGCGCCCCCGCCAGCAGCGCGGCCGCCTGCGCCCGCTCGTAGGCGATCGTCTGGCCCTCGGGGTCGTGCTCGTCGTCGCCGGAGCTCGCCGACGCCGTCTCGACGATGCCCGCGAGCTGGGCCGTCAGCGCCACGACGCGCGCCCGTGCCTCGCTCTCGGCCTCGTCCAGCGGACCGGTCATACGACCGTCGCCAGGGCTCCCGGCGCGATCGTCACGGTGACGGAACGGTCGGCGGGGAGGTCGAGCACCTCGCCGTCGACCTGCACCGGCATCGGCTTGAGCGTGGTGAACGCGAACCGGTCGGTGTGGGGCTGGGGCCCCAGCCCGCGCACGGCCGCCCGCACGGCGAAGGCCAGCAGCCGGAGCCGCGACCGGTGCGGCAGCGTGATCACCTCGAACTGCCCGTCGGCCGGGTCGCCGTCGGAGAGCGTCGCGTACTTCGCCATCTCGGGGATGTTGGCGAGGATGAGGCTGTCGAAGCGCCGCGGCCCCTCCCCCTCGACGTCGACCGCGAAGGGCTTGAAGCGGGAGAACGCCCGGAGCGTGGTGATGACCTCGCGGATCGACCCCTTGCCCCCGCGCTCGATCTCGAGCGCGACGGTGGGCGTGATCCCGAGACCGAAGTAGGAGTGCGCCCAGCGCGGCCCGTCCTCGCCGGCGATCTCGATGCGCATCAGGTCGAGGCGCCGCACGTCGCCCGCGGCGATGGCCTCCACCAGCGGGCGCTCGCGCGTGGCGCGGCGGTGGTCGTTGGCGTTGCCGGCCGCGTGCACGGCCGTGACGGCCGCGGAGGTGGTGCCGTCGCCCGCGGCCATGACGCCCTCGACGACCTCGTGGTAGCCGCCGTCGCCGCTGACCGACACCACGAGCGCCCGGCCCGCGCGGGCCTCCTGCTCGGCGATGACCCGCGCGTGCCCCGCGTACTCGGTGGGGACGGCGACCACCTCGAGGTGCGGCGCGGCGTCCGCCAGCTCGGACCTCGCGCGCACCGCGCGCTGGGGGCCGTCGCCCGTGCTCTCCGGGTTGTAGACGAGCACCACCCGCTCGTAGGCGGGCACCGGGGACGGTTCGGACGGCAGGGCCACACGCCGAGGATACGGCGCGGACGCCGACGGACGGCGCAGCGCGCGCGGCCACGTGCCCACCGTGGGACGGTCGGGCGATGAGCACCGGGCCCGGCACGCGCCGTCGCGCCGTGATCGGCGGCGTGATCGCCCTCGTCGTGCTCGCCGTGCTGGGCGTGCCGTTGCTGCTCGGGACGGGGCCGTCCCCGCCGACGTCCCGGCCCGGCGAGGTCACCCGCGCCCCGCGGGCGCAGGCCCGCCTCGACGTCCCGCGCCGGGAGGCCGGCGACCCGCTCGCGCTCGGCCGCCCGGACGCCCCGGTCGTCATGGCCGAGTGGGGCGACTTCCAGTGCCCCTTCTGCCGGCTCTTCGCGACGACGACCGAGCCCGAGCTGATCCGCCGGTACGTCGACGCCGGGCTGGTGCGCATCGAGTGGCACGACTTCGCCTACCTCGGCCCCGAGTCGGTGCTCGCCGCCCGCGCGGCGCGGGCGGCCGCGCGCCAGGACCGCTTCTGGGAGTTCCACGCCGCGCTCTACCGCGACCAACCGTCGGAGAACCGGGGTGCGGTCACCGAGGCCTCGCTGGCCGCGACGGCCGCAGGACTCGGACTCGACGTCGACCGCTTCCGCCGCGACGCCGCCGACCCGGCGATCGCCGATGCCGTCACCGCCGACCAGGAGCTGGGCGCGCGGCTCGGTGTGGGCGGCGTGCCGAGCTTCGTCGTCGGCGACCGACTGATCTTCGGTGCGCAGCCGCTGGCGACGTTCACCGCCGCTCTCGACGACGCGCTGGCCCGGGCCCGCTGACGTGCTCGACATCGGCTACCTCGCCGCCTTCGTGGGCGGGGTGCTCGCGCTGCTCAGCCCGTGCAGCGCGCTGCTGCTGCCCTCGTTCCTCGCCTACGCCGTCGCCGGACGTACCGAGCTCCTCGCGCGCACCGGCGTGTTCACCCTCGGGCTGCTCGTCGTGCTCGTGCCGCTCGGCGCGGGCTCGTCGGCGCTGACGGGGCTGCTCACCGGGCACCGCGCGACCGTCGTGCTCGTCGCCGGGCTCGTGGTCATCGCGCTCGGCGTCGCCCAGATCCTCGGCGGCGGGTGGGCGTTCGCCCCCGCCGCGCGCGCCCAGCAGGGCCTCGCCCGCCGCGGCACGTGGCTGGCGACGGCCGGGCTCGGCGCGGTCTACGGGCTGGCCGGCTTCTGCTCCGGACCCATCCTCGGCGCGGTGCTCACGGTCGCCGCGGCGAGCGGGCAGCCCCTGCGCGGTGCGGCCCTGCTCGCGGTCTACGCGGTGGGGATGACCGTGCCCGCGTTCGTGCTCGCCGCACTCTGGGTGCGCTTCGACCTCGGACGACGCCGCTGGCTGCGCGGTCGCGAGTTCCGGGTCGGCCCGCTGCGGCTGCACACCACGTCGACGATCTCGGGGCTGCTGTTCGTCGGGATCGGCGTCCTCTTCCTGGTCGCCGACGGCACGGCCGGGCTGGTCGGTGCCGACCCCGCGACGTCCGCCCGCGCCGAGGACGCCGTCGCCGGGCTCGGCGCCCGGGTGCCCGACGGGCTGCTGCTCGTCGTCCTGGCGCTGGTGGTGGTCGCGGTGACCGTCTGGCGGGTGCGGCGGGCGCGGTAGGTCAGGGCATCGGCAGGTCAGGGCATCGGCAGGTCAGGGCATCGGCAGGTCAGGGCATCGGCAGGTCAGGGCATCGCCAGCACGTGCTCGACCGCCTCGGGCAGCGTCGCGACGGCCGGGGCGACGGTGCGCAGGTCGGCCTCGTGGTGGGTGGAGTGCTCGGCGACGAGCACGCAGGCGCTGCCGACCGCGGCGGTCGCCGCGGCGTCGTCGAGGGTGTCGCCGACCAGCACCACCCGGGCCGGGTCGAGGCCGAGCGCGTCGAGGTGGGCGGCCAGGGCCGCGGCCTTGCTGCGGCCGTCGTGGTGGTGGTCGCCGTCGACGCGGGCGAACCAGTCGTGCAGGCCGCGCCGTCCGAGCGTCGCGTGGAGCTCGTCGTGGGCGAGCATGCTCAGCACCGACTGGCCGAGCCCGGCGTCGGCGAACCGCTCGAGCGCGTCGGTGGCGCCGTCGGCCAGCGGCAGGCCGGGCTCGACGCCCAGGTAGTGCGACCCGAACGCGGCGTTGGCCCGCGCCCACTCCGCGTCGTCGACGGGACGTCCGACGAGGTCGGTGTAGAAGTCCCGCAGCGGCCGCCGGAACGTCGACCGGTACCGCTCCAGGTCGAGGCCCGGCTCGACGCCCATCACCGCGAGGCTCACCGCCGTGGCGTCGACGACGGCGTGCACGTCGGCGAGCAACGTGCCGTTCCAGTCCCAGATGACGTGCTCGACCACGCCACCATGATCCCTCGGATCAGGTGCCGAGGTGGTCCAGCAGTGCCTGGAGGGAGCGCTCGCGGGTGCACCGCAGGACCTCCTGCGGGTCGTCGGTCCCGAACTGCTCGACCCACGCCTGGGTCTCGCCCCGGTCGTCGACCGCGAACCAGACGGTGCCCGGGGGCTGGTCGTCCTGGGGCTCGGGCCCGCCCGCGCCGCTGACCGCGAGCGTCAGGTCGGCGCCGAGCATCCCCGCGGCCTTCTCGGCCATCGTCCGCACCGCGGGCTCCGACACCACCGGACCGTCGGGCACGCCGAGCGCCCCGTGCTTGGTCGTCCGGTCGTACGCCACGACCCCGCCGCGGAACCACTCGCTCGAGCCGGGCGACGCGGCGAGGTCGCTGCAGACCAGCCCCCCGGTCAACGACTCGACGATCGCCACCCGGCGTCCGTCCCGCGACGCCGCCTTCGACACCGACTCCGCCAGCTCCTCCGGATCCGCCATGCACGGGGCCTTGCCGATCTCCCGCGGACGGAAACGCCGTCAGGGTGTGAAGCGCCGCAGCCGCAGGCTGTTGCCGACGACGAAGACGCTCGACAGCGCCATCGTCACGCCGGCGATCATCGGGTTCAGCAGCCCGGCGACGGCCAGCGGGAGCGCCGCGACGTTGTAGGCGAAGGCCCAGAACAGGTTGCCGCGGATCGTGGAGAGCGTGCGGCGGGCCAGGCGCAGGGCGACGGGCACGGCACGCAGGTCGTCGCGGACGAGGGTGACGTCGCCGGCCTCGATGGCCATGGCGGTGCCGGTCCCCATCGCCACGCCGAGGTCGGCCTGCGCCAGGGCCGCGGCGTCGTTGACGCCGTCGCCGACCATCGCGACGGTCGCGCCGCCCTCCTGGAGACGACGGACCTCGTCGGCCTTCTCGGTCGGCAGGACCTCGGCGACGACGTCGGCCGCGTCGATGCCCACCTCCGCGGCGACCGCGCGGGCCGCGGCGGGGTTGTCGCCGGTGAGCAGCACCGGACGCAGGCCGCTCGCCCGCATCTGGGCGACGGCTTCCTTCGAGCCCTCGCGCACCCCGTCCGCGACCGCGAGCACCGCGCGGGCCCGCAGGACGCCGCTCTCGTCGTCCCAGGCGACCAGCACCGTCGTCGCGCCCCGGGCGGCGGCGTCGTCGAGCGCGCGCTGCAGGTCGGCCGGGACGTCCACACCGCGCTCGACGAACAGGCGGTGGCGGCCGGCGAGCACCCGCACGCCGTCGACGGTCCCGACGACGCCGAGCCCGTCGAGCGGCGCGACGTCGGTGACCTCGGCGGATATGGACGCGACCTCGTCCCGGGCCGCCGCCGCGATCGCCCGGGCGACGGGGTGCTCGAGGCGCGCCTCGAGGGCACCGGCGCGGGCGAGCACCTCGTCACGGCCGACGCCGTCCGTCGTGCGCAGCGTCTGCAGGGTCATCCGGCCCGTGGTGACGGTGCCGGTCTTGTCCAGCACGATCGTGTCGACCCGTCGCGTCGACTCGAGGACCTCGGGCCCCCGCAGCAGGATGCCGAGCTGGGCACCGCGGCCGGTGGCGACGGCGAGGGCGGTCGGGGTGGCGAGGCCGAGCGCGCAGGGGCAGGCCACGACGAGCACGGCCATGCCGGCCGCGACCGCGAAGCCCCAGCCGGCGCCCGAGACGCCCCAGAAGAGCAGGGTGTTGATCGCGACCAGGATCACGACCGGCACGAACCACGCGGAGATGCGGTCGGCGAGCCGCTGGATCGCGGTCTTGCCGGCCTGCGCCTCCTCGACACGACGCGCCATCCGGGCCCACTGCGTGTCCCCGGCGGCCCGGGTGGTCTCGACGACGAGGCGGGCGGTCTCGTTGCGGGTGCCGGCGAGGACCTCGGTGCCGGGCTCGACGTCGACGGGCGCGGACTCGCCGGTCATGGCGCCCGCGTCGACGGTCGACCGTCCCTCCACCACGCGACCGTCCAGCGGGAAGGGCTCGCCGGCGCCGACCGCGATGCGGTCACCGGGCTGCACGCCGGCGACCGGCACCGGCAGTTCGCGGTCACCGACGACCACCCGGGCCTCGGTGGCGGGCGGCGCCATGAGCGACGACGACACCCCAAGCGCACGGCGTCGTCCGCGGAGCTCGATCCAGCGCCCGAGCAGCGCCGCGGTGGTGATGGCGGCCGCGGCCTCGAGGTAGACCGTCCGCGAGCCGTCGAACTGGTCGGGCCGCGGGATGAGGTAGAGGGCGTGGCGCATTCCGCCGAGTCCCGCGCCACCGAAGAAGAGGGTCCACAGCGACCAGCCGAACGCGGCGAGCGTGCCCACCGAGACGAGCGTGTCCATCGTCGCCGAGAGGTGGCGCAGGTGTCGGGCCGCGGCCTTGTGGAAGCGGTACCCGCCCCAGATCACGACGGGCGCGGTGAGCACCAGGCAGAACCACTGCCAGTACCGGAACTGCCAGTCGGGGTTCATCGCGACCGCCATCACCGGCAGCGTCAGCGCGAGGCAGACGAGGGCACGGTGGCGCAGCTCGGAGAGCTCGGGGTCCGGCGCCTCCTCGGCCTTCGTCGCCGTCGTGGGCGACGACGTGGGGCGCGGCGCGCTCTCGGGAGCGGTCCGCGGCGCGGGGACACCACCGCCGGCGGGTACCAGCGGCTGCGCCGCCGTCGCGCCGAAGCCGAGGGTCCGGACGGCCGCGACGAGCTCGTCGGTGTCCTGCTCCGGGGGGTGGGTGACGCGGGCGCGGCCCGTGGCGTAGTTGACGCTGGCCTCGACGCCCGGCAGCCGTCCGAGCTTGCGCTGGATGCGTGCGGCGCACGTCCCGCAGGTCATGCCGGTGACGGCGAGCTCGGTCGTCACCGTCTCCGCGCTCGCCGCTGCCGTGCTGTCCGCGACATCGGTCGCCACGCCGCCACCTCCTGCTCGTCGCCGGGGATCGACGGCGCGACGTTAGGGGGCGGTCACGTCGCGGCCGCCGGAGCTGAGAGCGCCTGAGGACCCGTCCGCCGACCGCTGGTCGGGAAGGGACGAGCGGTCGTTCCGGACGCCCGTCCGGTCGTCGACGTACACCCGATCGGTGCAGCCGTCTCAGCCGCTCCGTGTGTGCGGCGACGTGATGATCGGGTAGGCCCGGCGACGACCGTGCACCGTTCATCCAGGAGGCACCGCATGGCCGAGGACACGTCCGCCGAGGACCTCAAGGGCCGCGCCAAGGAAGCCGTCGGCGCCGTCACGGGCCAGGACGACTGGGCCCGCGAGGGCAAGGAGCAGCAGAAGAAGGCCGACGCCGAGGACACCGCCCGGGAGAAGGAGGCGGAGGCGCAGAAGGCCCGCGCAGAGGCCGAGAAGAAGGACGCGGACCAGAAGAAGCACCAGTAGTTCCCCGCACACGCCGCGCGGCCCCGGACCGGTCACCGGTCGGTCCGGGGGCGTCGTGTGCCCCGCCCCCGACCCGCGCCGGACGCGCTGCGTAACGAACTTCGCCTTCCGATCGATCACCAGCCGTCACGCGGGATCGATGAGAGGGCAGCGATGATGGTGCTCGTGGTGCTGGGGGTCGTGGCGATGGGCCTCGCCCTCGCCTGGGAGCTGCGCTTCGTCGCGCTCTGGCTCCTCGTGCGGGCCGTCGACGCGGTCGAGGGCGCCGACGGCGCGGGCCGCCGGCAGTACCGCGACTTCCGCCGCGTCGTCACCGAGCAGGGTCTCGCCGGCGTCGACCTCGCCTGGCTGGCGAGCAACGACGACGACCGTTCCGACGTCGCCGACCGCGCGGACTGGCAGCTGCGCAGCGCCTGACCGTGCGCCGGTGGACCGCCCGTCAGTGGACCAGCTTCAGCCCGACCACACCCCCGACGATCGCCACCAGGAAGACGATCTTCAGCGCGGAGATCGACTCATCGCCCGTGGCCATGGCGTAGGCGACGGTGAGCACCGCGCCGATCCCGACCCACACCGCGTACGACGTGCCCACCGGCAGGCTGCGCATCGCGTAGGCCAGGCCGACCATGCTGAGCAGGATCGCCACGCCGAACGTGATCGACGGTCCGAGCCGGGAGAAGCCCTCCGACCTGCCCAGCGCCGTGGCCCACACGGCCTCGAGCACACCGGAGACGACGAGAACGATCCATGCCACGACGAGCCTCGCTACGGTCGCCGTCTTGTCGCGGTCTGGGTACGGCGCCCCTCGTCCAGGTCGCTCCCGATGATCGGGGAGCGCCACCCGAGGATCGCAACGGGTGCGTGAGCTCGGCAAGGTGGACGACGGTGCGTTGCGTCTCCACGGCCCGGCTCAGACGACCCGCGCCATCCAGAGGTGACCGTCGGGGTCGGTGAACGTGCTCTGGTACCCCCACCCCGGGTCGCCCGGCTCGACCTTCACGGTGGTGCCGGCCGACCGCACGCGCTCGGTGACGACGTCGACCTCGGCGGGCGTCGCCACGCCGAGGGCGAGGAGGCACTCGCTCACGCCGTCCGGCGCCACCTCGTGGTCCGCGCTGACGAAGCCGAAGCCGTCGCGGGGGATCAGCATGAGCGTCACGTCGGGGCCGAGGGCGAACTGGAGCGGCTAGGGCAGGCCGTCGTCCGCGATCTCGCTGCCGACGGTCTCGAGGTCGAGCACCCGGCGGTAGAAGTCGTGGGCGACCCGGCGGTCCTGCACCGGCAGCGCGACGGTGAACGGCATTTGCGCAGCCTCCCACCGATCTCCCCGATCCCACGAGCGGGTGGCGGCGTAACAATTCCGGCCCTTCGGACGAGAACACCGTCGACGGACCCGGCCGGGAACGCCTGCGACAACGCGGAAGCGGCCGCCGCAGTTCCGTCCCATCCACGCTCGTGCGGTTCTTCAGTCGGGGGGACATTCCGGTGTCGAAGAAGGGCTGGGCCATCGGCGTCGTCGCGTTCCTCGCGATCGTCGGCTCGTGCAGCGACAAGGAGACGACGACGACGACGCCGGCCCCGGTCGCGGCGCCTGCCAGCTCGTCCCCGTACGTCGCACCCGTGGCGGCGCCCACCACGTCGGCCGCGCCCGCCGGGGTCGCCGTCACCCGGGTGATCGACGGGGACACCTTCGAGATCGCCGGCGGGCAGCGGGTGCGCGTGCTCGGGATCGACTCCTGCGAGATCGGCACCTACGGCGGCACCCAGGCGAAGCAGTCCGCCGAGATCGCCCTCGACGGCGAATCCGTGGTCCTCGAGCAGGAGCCCGGCGTCGACCGCGACCGCTCCGGCCGCCTGCTGCGCTACGTCTCGACCGGCTACGGCAGCGACTTCGGCGAGACCATGGTCGTCCAGACCCACACCGGCGCCGCCCGGGGCGACAGCGACGCCTCCGACGCGCGGCTCGCCGACCTGCGCGAGCGGGACCACGGCGGTCGCGACTGCTCGGAGCCCGAATCCGCGCCCTCCACCACCGAGTACGACGTCGACGTGGATGTCGACGACGACGGCAACCTCCCCGACGGGGCCCTGACCGGCGGCTACTGCGCCCGCAAGTGGTGGTGCTGACCCGAGCGAGGCTGGGTCACGCCGACGAGTGATGGCTCGCACGCGGGCTAACGAGCAGGACCGGTCGGAGCGATGCCCGGGCATGACGCAGTCGGGGCGCCACGCTCGGGACCACAGCTCGATCAACGCCGTGCGGCTGGCACTCGCCAGCACGGTGCTCGGGATCCTCACCGCGGCGGTGGTGGTGCTGACGTCCGCCACGCCGACCGTCGCGCTCGTGGCGTCCCCGGTGGCGCCCGCCGCCGCGGTCACGCCCGTGGCACCGGAAGCGGTCGTCCCGGCGGAGCCGGTCACCACGGCTCCGACCTCTTCGAAAGCCGCCCCCGCGACCACCAGGTCGCGGACGTCGGACGAGGACGAGACGCCGGCCACCTCGTCCCGCTCCGGTGCCCGGAGCTCGGGCGCGGGGTGTGGTCAGCGCGCGGTCTCGGCGGGCGAGTTCAACCCGTCGTGCTCGGAGTACCAGGGCTACCTCGACCCCGGCCGCGCCGGCGGCCGCGCCCCGAGCTCCGGCGACCTCCAGACCGAGTGGGGATGCGAGCAGGGCTACATCCCTGCCGACGAGTGCGACTAGGTCCGCTCGACGGTCCTGAAGTACCGGACGATCGGGAACGGCGTGAACCCCGCGCTCTCGTAGAGCCGACGGGCCGGCGCGTGTCCCGGGTCGCCCGCGGTCTCCACCATCGCCGTCGCGAACCCCTGCTCGCCGATCCACTCGAGAGCGACCTCGGTCAGCCGCCGCCCGATCCCTCGCCCCTGGTACCGCGGGTCGACCGCCGCCATGTGGATTTCCCCGATCGGCTCGTCCTCACGGCGACCGACCGCGACGAAGCCGGCCACGTCGTCGTCGACCTCGGCGACCCGGACGTGCAGGGTGGCGCAGGCGCTCTCGACCGCCTCCTGCTGGCCGGCGCGCCAGTCCGGGTGCTGGGCCTCGAAGACCCCGGAGCCCGCGAGCTGCTGCTCGACCGAGGCGAACACCGGCGCCCACGCCTCGAGCGAGAGCTCGACGAGGCGCGGCAGGTCGGCCGCGGCGTAGCCCCGGACCGTCGTCACGACCGGGCGCGCGAGGCGGGGTCGGCCTCGAGGGCGCCGCGGTCCCACTGCGCGTTGTCGGCGGCGGCCTCGTAGGTGCTCTGCAGGAACTCGAGCAGGTACCGGTCCGGGTCGGCCGCCCGGCGCACCGCCTCGTAGGGCAGCAGGAACTGCTGGGCCGCGTCGACCCAGGCCGCCTCGGCCGGGGCGACGGGGTGCTCGCGGAACCCGGGCGGCTCCGGGTACGCGTAGGCGTAGAACGCCCCCTCCTCGCCGTAGCCCGGCCAGAAGCCGGCGCTGCTGAGCTCGTGCGAGTAGCCCTCGACCATGACCCAGTCCGCGCAGTTCGGGGCGCCGCCGGGGTGCGGCGGTGCGGTGCGGCCCGAGAACCGCGTGCACGCCATGTCCAGCCCGCCCCAGAAGAAGTGGACCGGGCTGACCTTGCCGATGAAGCGCGACCGGAACTCGGTGAGCACCCGCTGCGCGTTGACCAGCTGGCCCCAGAACGCCCGCGCGTGCGCCGGCTCGTAGGTGGTGTGCTCGTCGTCCTTCTCGAACGGGATCGCCCGCACCACCTCCGTGGGCGTGGTGCGGATCGTGACGTCCACGCCCAGCTCGCCCAGCGCGGCCATCGTCTCGGCGTAGAAGTCGGCGACGGGCCTGCTCGTCAGCGGCACGGAGCGCTGCCCACCGGTGCTCGCCCGCAGGTCCAGCCGGTGCTCGACGAAGTCGAACTCCATGTCGAACGCGCCGTGGGCGTAGGGCATCGACGACGTCGTCAGGCCGCGCGCCGAGACGTACAGCGGGACCTGCCACCAGTGGTTGATCATCGGCTCCGAGGCCATGCGGATCTTCCCGACGATCTGGGTCCACATGTGCAGCGTGTCGCGGGTGTCCGCCCAGTCGGCGACCCGGAGGGCCGGCCACAGCTCCGTACTCATTCCTCCATTCATAGCCGGACGAGCACCCCGCCGTCGATCACAGGTCGGACAGCGGGACCCCGGGGTCGGCGAGCCGGGCGGTGTCGAGCGTCGTGCCGGCACGGATGAGCCGCTCGATGTCGTCGGTGACGTCCCAGATGTTGACGTTCATGCCCGCGAGCAGCCGACCGTCGCGGAGCCAGAACGCGATGAACTCGCGGCCGGCGAGGTCGCCGCGGACGACCACCTCGACGTCCTCGTCGCCCGCGTCGACGTGGCCCGTGTACTCCATGCCGAGGTCGTACTGGTCGGTGAAGAAGTAGGGCAGCCGGTCCCAGCCCGCGGCGTTCTCGTCGATCATCGCCGCCGCGGCGACCGGCCCGCTGTTCTGGGCGGTCGCCCAGTGCTCGACACGGATCTGCCGACCGAGGGCCGGGTGGTGGATGCTCGCGATGTCCCCGGCCGCGTAGATGTGGGGATCGCTGCTGCGCAGGTGCTCGTCCACCCGGACGCCGTCGTCCACCTGCAGACCCGCGCCCTCGGCGAGCCCGGTGTTCGGGGCCGCGCCGATGCCGACGACGACCGCGTCCGCCTCGACGAGCGAGCCGTCGCCCAGGCGGACGCCCACGACGGCGCCGTCCTTGCCCACGATCTCGGTGACCTGCACGCCGGTGCGCAGATCGACGCCGTGCTCGCGGTGCAGGCCGGCGAATACCTCGGCGATCTCCGGGCCCAGCACGCCCAGCAGGGGCGCGTCGGCGGCCTCGAGCACCGCCACCTCCACGCCGGCGATCCGCGCCGCCGCGGTCACCTCGAGGCCGATCCAGCCCCCGCCGATCACGGCGATCCGCCCCGCCCGCTGCAGCAGGATCTTGAGGCGGTCGCTGTCGTCGAGGTAGCGGAGGTAGTGCACGTCCTCCAGCTCGGCGCCCGGCACCCGCAGGTGCCGTGGCGACGACCCGGTGGCGAGCAGCAGGGCGTCGTAGCCCACGCGGCCGCCGTCGTCGAGGACGACCTCGGAGGCGTCGCGGTCGATCCCGGTGACGGTCGCGCCGAGGCGCAGGTCGACGTCGTGCTCCCGGTACCAGTCGGCCGGGTGCACGAAGACCTCGTCGCGCTCCGACGATCCCTGGAGGTACTCCTTCGAGAGTGGGGGGCGCTCGTAGGGCCGGTGCTGCTCGGCGCCGAGCAGCACCACCCGCCCCTCGTACCCGCCGTCTCGGAGGGCCTCCGCCGCCCGGGCACCGGCCAGGCCGGCTCCGACGATCACGTACGTCATGCGTGGCTCCTCCTGTTCGTCAGCCCGACTTGGCGGCGAGGCGCTCCCGCGTCCTCGCCCGCTGCTCCTCGAACCGGGTGGCCTGGGCGTCGATCCGGGTGAGGAACGCGGAGAGCTCCGTCCGGGCCTTCTCGCCCTCGGCGTCGAGACCCTCGAGCTCGAACACCTTCCAGTGGCGCAGCAGCGGCCAGACCACCTCGTCGTGGTGCACGCGCAGGTCGTAGATGCCGGCCTGGGCGATCTGCACGGCCTTGCGGGTGAAGCCCGGGATGATCGCGCCCGGCATCGCGAAGTGGACGACCTCGTCGGTGATCGCGCGCATCGTGGCGTTCGGCGCGAAGTCGAGGGCCGCCTTCGTGAGGTTCCGGTAGAAGACCATGTGCAGGTTCTCGTCGGTGGACACCCGCGTGAGCAGCTTCTCCGCGATCGGGTCCCCGGCGAACTTGCCGGTGTTGCGGTGCGAGACGCGCGTCGCGAGCTCCTGGAAGGAGACGTACGCGAGCACGTTGAGGATCGGCTTCTCCTCCGAGTCGTAGCCCGTCTGCATCACCTGCATCCGGGCCTGCTCGAGCTCGTCGGGATCGACGCCGCGGGTCACGAGGAGGTAGTCGCGGATGCAGAAGGCGTGGCGACCCTCCTCCGCGGTCCACCGGTGCACCCAGGTCCCCCAGGCGCCGTCCCGTCCGAACGCCCGCTCGATCTCGCGGTGGTAGCTGGGCAGGTTGTCCTCGGTCAGGAGGTTGACCTCGAGCGCCGTCCGCGCGATCGGCGAGAGGGCCGACTGCTCGGGATTCCAGGCCTCTCCCCCGAGGTCGGCGAAGTCACGGCCGAGGCTCCAGGGCACGTACTCGTGCGGCATCCAGTCCTTCGCCATCCCGAGGTGCCGGTCGAGGTTCTCGGTGACGGCGGGCTCCAGATCGAGGAGCAGGCGCGTGCTGTCCGTGGTGGTCATGGTGTCCACTCTCAGCCGCGGTGTCGGCCATGGGGGTGCGTGCGCACGGCACCCGCAGACTACCGGGCCGGGCGACCCCCAGATGATCATCGACGCTCGCGCTCGCGGAGGTAGGCCTCCAGCTCGGCGGCCCCGCTCAACATCGCCCGGCCCCGGGCGGCGAGCCGTGCGTGCCAGTCGCCCAGGGCGGCCTCCAGCGGCTCGAGCCCGCCGGCCGCCCGGACCTGCGCGATCAGCGGAGCGATCTGCTCCAGCAGGTAGCCGCCCCGGCGGAGCTGGTGGGCCATCCGGACGTCCCGGACGTCGGCGTCGTCGTAGACGCGGTAGCCGGTCCGCGGATCACGGCGCGGGACGACGAGCCCGGCCCGCTCCCACGCGCGGAGTGTGGCGGGCCGCAGCCCGATCTTGTGCGCCAGCGGTCCGATGAACGTGCCGCCGGGCTCGGGCGTCGCGTCGGGTGCCAGGTCGCGCAGGGCCCGTTCCACGGCCCGGAGGGTCCGGCGGTCGTCGAGGAGCTGGGCGTGGCCCTCGTCGACCAGGCGGAATGCCTCCTCGGTCGCCCCCTCGTTGACCGCCCGCATGATCGACGTCGCCGCCTGGTGGCCGTGGCCGGGAACGAGGGCGAGGAACGCGCGCAGGGCTGCCGCGTGCACCGGGGTGTAGACCCGGTAGCCGTGCGCCGTGCGAGCGGCGGGCGGGAGGCTGCCGGCGTCCTCGTAGTTCCGGACGGCCTGCGTGGACAGGCCGTGCCGGCGCGCCAGGTCCACCGGCCGGAGCTTGCCGCCGCTTTGAGGCTTTCGGTCCACTGTCCTGCCGATGTCGCGTCGAAGTTTCCATGGACCGTTCAACGATAGCGTCGAGGAGGTGACTGCTGACATCACCGACACCGCCCGACCCGTCGACGCCCGGGCCGTCATGGGGCTGCTCCCCGGTCGGCCGCGGGTGCTCGCCCTGGGCGAGCCGACCCATGGCGAGGACGCACTCCTCGACCTGCGCAACGCGCTGTTCCGGCAGCTCGTCGAGCAGGAGGGCTACCGGACCATCGCGATCGAGAGCGACTGCCTGAAGGGCCTGCTCGTCGACGACCACGTCACCTCGGGGGCGGGCGACCTCGACGACGTCATGGAGCACGGGTTCAGCCACGGCTTCGGCGCGTCCGCGGCGAACCGGGAGCTCGTCCGCTGGATGCGGGCCCACAACGACGGTCGGCCCGCCTCCGACCAGCTCCGTTTCGCGGGGGTCGACGGGCCACTGGAGATCAGCGGGGCGGCGAGCCCCCGGCAGGCCCTCACCGCGGTCCGCGGCTACCTCGCCGAGCACGGGGACGAGGGCCTGCTCCCGTGTCCTCCGGCGACGCTCGACGACCTGCTCGGCGTCGACGACCGGTGGACGAATCCCGCCGTGATGTGGGAGCCGGCCGAGTCCGTCGGACGGTCCACCGACGCCCGGGAGCTGCGGCTCATCGCCGACGATCTCGTGTCGCTGCTCGACGAGCAGACGCCGCACCTGCTCGCGGCGACCTCCCGGGACGAGTGGGAGCGGGCCCGCCTGCACGCCCGCACCGCCGTCGGACTGCTGCGCTACCACCACTCGATGGCCGACACCTCGGCCAGCCGGATGCCGCGGCTGCTCGGCGTGCGGGACCAGATGATGGCCGACAACGTCCTCGCCGCCGCCGAGCGGGGCCCGACGCTGGTCTTCGCCCACAACGCTCACCTGCAGCGGGAGAAGAGCTCGATGCGGATGGGCGACCTGTCCGTCGCGTGGTGGAGCGCCGGCGCGCTCGTCAGCGCCCGCCTCGGCGCGGACTACGCCTTCCTGGCCACGGCGCTCGGCACGATCCGGCACCAGGGCGTCGACGACCCGCCGCCGGACACCCTCGAGGGGCTCCTGTCCGCGCTGCCGGAGAGCCGCGTCCTCGTCGACCCCCGACAGCTCCCGGGCGGCGCCGTGCCCCGCGTCTCGCCCTGGTTCGGCTACGCCCCGCTGGACCCGGCGCACCTGCGCTCGATCGACGGCGTCGTGTTCGTCCGGGACGTCGCCTGACGGCGGTCAGCTCGCCGAGCATCACCCCGCCGGCAGCTCGTAGACCTGGCCGGCCACCCTCGTCAGCAGCACGTTCGCCGTCTGCCGGCCGTCGAGATCCACGGTCAGGTTGCTCCAGATCACGATCGTCACCCGGTTGACCGGGTCGTAGCCGGCGAAGCCGTTGTAGCCCGGCATCTCGCCGAAGTGGAAGTAGAGCGGGACGTTCGGCGCGAGGATCTGCCGCTCGATGCCCAGCCCGTACTGCGTCGCACCCGGCCGCGACGGGTCGGAGGGCTGCGGGCTCTCCAGCCACTGCCGTTGCAGGTCGGCGCCGAACACGCGGCCGCCGACCAGCGCCTGCATCCAGGTCGCGAGGTCGTCGGCGGTCGAGATGGCTCCGCCGGCCGCCGTGGCGTAGGACGAGTTCTGGTGGGTGTAGTCGACGGGCGCCAGGGTGCCCGCCCGAGCCGCGGCCACCATCTCGGGCGGGTAGGGCGTCTCCACGAGGGCGTACTCGACGCCGCCGTACAGGTAGCCACGGGAGAAGGGTTCGGGGAGCGAGGTGTCCGTGCTCGCCGGGAGGCTGGTCCCCGCCAGACCCTGCGGGCCGTACAGGCGGTCCTGGAACGCCTGCTTCAGCGGCCTGCCGTCGACCCTCTCGACGATGAGGCCGAGGAGGGCGTAGTTGGTGTTGCTGTAGTCGTAGTCGGCGCCGGGCGGGAACAACGGGGGGTGCCGGAAGGCGATGTCCAGCACCTCCTGCGGCGTCCAGATCTTCGCCGGGTCGGCGTTCAGGGTGTCGGCGAAGCCGGGGTCGTTCGTGTAGCCGTACAGGCCGCTGCGCATCGTCAGCAGCTGGGCGACCGTGATGTTCTCGCCGTTCGGCACCCCCGGGACGTACAGGGACACGGGATCGGTGAGCCGCAGCTTCCCCTCCTGTGCGAGCAGCAGCGTCACCGCGGAGGTCATCGTCTTGGTGATCGAGGCGATGCGGACGTGGGTGCCGCCCGTGGGCGCCACCTGCGCACCCCGCTGCGTCGTCCCGACGGCGGCCGTGAACGCGCCCTGGGGGGTGCGGACCTCCACCACGGCGCCGGGGATCATCAGCTCTGCGGCGGTCGCCTCGACCATGGAGGTGAGGGCGGCGGGATCGATCGTCTTCACCACGCCCGACCCGGCCGGCGGCGTCGCCGCGGCGGCCGCGGTGGGTGCCGCCGATCCGGTCGCCGAGCAGCCGGCGAGCACCAGGAGCAGGCAGGCCGCCAGCCCGAGGAGACGGCCTCGCGGGGGCAGGGGCCGAGCGTCTGCGCGCATGTCCGGCTCCCCGCCCTGGGCACCGACGTCCTTGTCGGATTCCACGAGGTTGGCGCAAGGTCCGGCATGGTCACCAGCCGCTGACCGGCCGAGCCACCGCACGTAGGGGAGTCGCGACGCAGAGACAGTGTCGCGAGCCCGCCCGTCAGGGCCGAGCGGCGGCGTCGGTGGCGGTCGCCACGTAGACGGTGTGGGCCGCCTCGCGGTCCTGCAGCGGGTTGGGGAAGCGGACGACGTGCGCCTCGGCGCTCGCGAAGGCGTCGGCCAGCAGCGCGGTGAACTCGTCGTCGGGCGGGTCGTTGGACCAGAGTGCGAACACCCCACCGGGCCGCAGCCGAGCGGCCACGCGGGCCATCCCGTCCGGGCCGTAGAACTCGGTGTGCGCGGGATCGAGGACGTGCCTCGGCGAGTGGTCGATGTCCACCACGATCGCGTGGAAGAGCCGGTCGGGAGCGGACGCGTCGAACCCCGACGGCGAGCGGAGCATCCCGAAGAAGTCGCCGTGCACCAGCGTGCACCGCTCGTCGGAGATCAACGACGCGGCGGCGGGCACCAGGTCCCGCCGGTGCCACTCGATCACCTCGGCGAGGGCGTCGACCACGACCAGGCGGCCCACCCTCGGGTCCGCGAGCACCGTCTGCGCCGTGTAGCCCAGCCCGAGTCCACCCACCACCACGTCGAGGTCGGTCCCCGACACCTCCGCCAGGGCGAGACGAGCCATCTCCACCTCGGCGGCCGTGAACATGCTCGACATCAGGAAGTCGTCGCCGAGCTTGACCTCGAAGATGTCGACGTCCGACGCGGGTAGCCGCCGCCGACGCAGCACGAGCTCACCCATCGACGTCGTCCGCCAGTCGAGCTCCTCGAAGCGAGCGCTCATCGACACCCACCCCGACTCGGTCCGGCTGCTCCGGACACTGCCCGCACCGTAGCCGTGCGCCCCTCGCTCTCAGCCGAGGTCGAGCGAGCGGTCGAGGACGGCACGGGCGACCTCCGTCAGCGGCCGGCGCCGACTGCGGGCGTGGCCACGGAGCCGCGTGAAGGCCGTGCCCAGGTCGAGGGCGTGGCGCGCGGCGAGGAAACCCTTGGCCTGCTCGATGACCACCCGACTCGTCAGCGCGTGCTCCAGCTGCTGATTGACGGTCTCGGCGTTCACCTGGGCCCGGCGGTGCAGGATGCCGATGGCCGCGGCCGTGCCCAGGAAGTGGGCGATCCGCTGATCGGTGGACGAGAGGGGCCCGGGCTCGCGACGGAACAGGTTGAGGCCACCGAGGACCTCGGCGTGGAGCGCCACCGGCTCGGCGTGGGCGGCGCGGAAGCCCTCGGCACGTGCCTGACGGGCGAACGCGGGCCAGCGCTCCACGTCGTCATCCAGGTCCGCGGAGTGCACCGTTCCGCTCACGCGCACGGCGTCGAGGCAGGGGCCTTCCTTGACCAGGATCTGCAGGTTCTCGAGGTTCTGGCTGCCGCCGTGGGTGGCGGCGACGGGGACCAGCCGGCCCTGCTCGTCGACCAGCAGCACCCCGGCGGCGTCGACGTCGAGCAGTTCGACGCACGCCGTCGTGAGCGTGTACAGCAGGTCGGCGACGTCGAACCCGTCGCTCAAGGTGTCAGTGAGGGCGACGACGACCTCGGCGACGAGCTCGTCCCTCGGGGAGCTCATGGGGCAAGTATGGCCCCGGCGGGCGGACGCGGGACGGCCCGGCACCGCGATCGTGACCCGGGACCGCCGTCGTGCCCGGCGGCGATCCTCCGGGGATGATCGACGGTCGATCCCCGAGCCGAGAGGACTGCGTCCACGCGATGAAGCTGTTGGCGATCTCGGGCAGCCCCTCGTCACCCTCGAAGACGGTGCTGGCGCTCTCGGTCGCGCTCGCGCGGGGCGCCGAGCACGACGATGTGCACACCGACCTGCTGGACCTGCGCGAGCAGGAACTGGTGTTCAGCGACGGGCGCGACCCGGCGGACTACACCGGGGCCAGCCGGAGGGCGATCGACGACGTGGTCGCCGCCGATGCGCTCCTCGTCGGCACCCCGATGTACCGCGGCGGGTACACCGGTCGGCTGAAGAACCTCTTCGACCTGCTCCCCAACGACGCGCTGGCCGGCAAGCCGGTGGGCCTGGTGGCCACCGGGGGCACCGACCACCACTTCCTGGCGCTCGAGCACGAGCTCAAGCCGCTCGTCGGATTCTTCCGGGCGTGGGCCGTGCCCGGAGCCGTGTACGCCAACAACACGCACTTCTCGTCGGGCGAGCTCGTCGACCGGGACGTCCGGGACCGGCTGCACGATCTCGCGGACACCGTCGTGACCTTCGCCCTGCACATGCCCACCCTCGCGGGCGCCGCCGCGCCGGACATCCCCCGCAAGTCCGTTACGGAGGCCTGACAGGCGGCGAGCGCCGGCAGGAGGCCGCGATCGAGATCCGGCGCGCGGAGGCCTGCCGTCGCGCTCGCCACCGTGGGGCCGTGCCGGAGCGAGAAACCTGCTCGTCGGCCGGTGAGCTGGCCGACGGCGGGATACCCGCGGCCATGGCCGACTTCCAGGGCACCACCACCGTCGACGCTGCCGACGACGTCCTCTTCGCCTTCCTCTCGGACGTCCACAACCTCCCGAAGTACTTCGCGCGCATGACCTCGGCCGAGCCGGGCGAGGGCAACGAGGTGCACACCACCGCCGCACTCCCCGACGGATCGCAGGTCGAGGGGAAGGCGTGGTTCGAGGTCACCGACGACTCCCGCCACATCGCCTGGGGCGCCGAGGGCGAGAGTCGGTACCACGGCTACCTCGACGTCCGGGCGGTCGGCGACGATCGCAGCGAGGTCGAGGTCCACATCCACTCCGAGCGCGTCCCGTCCGGCGACGAGTCCGTCCAGGGTGGCGTCGACGAGACGCTCGCCGCCATCAAGCAGCTCGTCGAGCGCACGGGCGCCCTCGACTAGCGTGCCGCTCCCCCGCGTGGCCGCGCCCACGCGACCGGAGCAGGATGCGGCGCCATGACGGTGGCACTGGTGCACGGCAATCCGGAGAGCGCGGCGATCTGGGACCCGCTCGTCGCCGAGCTGGCCCGCGCGGGCGTCGACGACGTCGTCCGGCTCTCCCCGCCCGGTTTCGGCGTGCCGCTGCCGGCCGGCTTCCCCGCGACCGTCACGGCCTACCGGGACTGGCTGATCAGCGAGCTCGAGCGCTTCGACCGGCCCGTCGACGTCCTGGGCCACGACTGGGGCGGTGGCCACGTCGGGACCGCACTCATGGAACGCCCGGAGCTGGTGCGCAGCTGGGCCAGCGACGCCCTGAGCCTCTTCGAGCCGGACTACGTGTGGCACGACCTCGCCCAGACCTGGCAGACGCCCGGCGACGGTGAGGCCAGCCTCGACGAGATGTTCGCCGGGACCCCCGCAGAGCGGGCCGAACGGCTGCAGGCCTTCGGCATCGACCGGCCGGAGGCCCTGCAGATCGCCGGCGTGCAGGGCGACGAGATGAAGCAGGCGATCCTCGCGCTCTACCGCTCCGCCGCCCAGCCGGCGATGGCCGAGCTCGGGAAGGGTCTGTCGACCCTGGCGAGTCGCCCGGGCCTCGCGCTCGTCGCCACGGCGGACCCCTTCGGCGGCTCCGAGGAGATCCGCCGGCGCGCGGCGGAGCGCGCCGGCGCGGAGGTCGCGGTGCTCGACGGGCTGGGCCACTGGTGGATGGCCGAGGACCCGGCCCGCGGCGCTCGCGTCCTCACCGCCTTCTGGCGCGCTCGGGCCTGGAGCCCGTAGGTCGGTCGCGGGTCCTCGAGCACTGTTCCTCCACACTCAGTCGGGCACGAGTTCGATCCAGTTGCGCACCTCGTCGGCGGACTCGTCGTCGGCCAGCTCGGGGTGCTCGGCCGCCACGTGGGTCAGGATCATGGAGATCACCTCGTCGTCGGTCTGCCCGCGCGCGGTGTAACCGCACTCGCAGCGCACCTGACGGGTCATGGGCCTCCTTCGACACCGCACGTATCGTCGTCGGTCTAGCGTCAGCTGCCGAGGTGAGCAAGTGCCCTACTTTCCTGGCGGCACACGGGTTCAGCTCTGCGGGACCTTCGCCATCGAGCTGTCCGGCCGAGACATCGGGTCATCCCGGCTGAGCCGCCAGGCGCGTCTGCTCTTCGCCTACCTCGTCCTGTGCCGTCCCCAGCCGGTCCCCCGCGAGGTGTTGATCGACGCGCTCTGGGGCGACGATCCACCCCCGTCGGCCGAGCGAGCGCTGACGGTCGTGATCTCGAAACTGCGCGCCGCCATCGGCGCCGACATCCTGCAGGGTCGCGGGGAACTGTCCGCGGTGCTGCCGGACCCGGCCGCGGTCGACGTCGAGCGCGCCCTGGGGGCGCTGCACACCGCCGAGTCTGCGGTCGCGTCCGGCAACTGGCGGCGTGCCTGGTTCGCCTCCTTGACCGCGCATTTCGTCACCCGCCGAACACTGCTGCCCGGCGCCACGAGCCTGTGGGTGGAGAACCGGCGTCGCCGGCTCGCAGACGCCGGCGTCCGCGCCCTCGAGTGCTACACCACCGCCTGCGTGCATCTCGGTGGCGGAGAGCTGGCGGCCGCCGAACGGGCCGCGCGCGATCTCGTGGCCGCGACGCCGCTGCGAGAGACCGGGCACCTGCTGCTGATGCAGTCGCTGGTGGCACGCGGGAACGTGGCCGAGGCGCTCAGCTCCTACGAGCAGCTCCGCCGCATGCTCCGCGATGAGCTCGGCACCCTGCCCAGCCCGACGGTGCAGGACTACTACCTCGAGTTGCTGAGCTGACCGCGCCGGGCCGCTCGGCACCGACAACCTCTCGACAACGCTCCACCAACGTCGGTGCCGACTCTGGGTGCGACCAGCTCAGCAGCGACCGGAGAGCCGACATGACCACGACATCCACCGTCAGGCACAGCCTGGACGACCTGCTCGCGCAGTTCATCAACGATCTCGGAGCGACCGCCGCCGCCGGGAACATCGTGATCGGCGACCGCCTCGGTCTCTACCGCGGCCTGGACGAGGCGGGTCCGCTGACGTCGGCGGAGTTGGCGACCTACGCCAGCTTGTCCGAGCGGTATGTCCGCGAGTGGCTGCGCGGCCAGGCAGCCGGTGGTCTGGTCTCCTACCAGCCGGAGACCGACCAGTTCTGGCTGACCGGGCCGCAGGCGCTCGCTCTCGCCGACCCGAACGGGCTGCAGCTGGCCGGTGCGTTCCAGCTCGCCCTGGCCTGCTTCGCCGATCTCCCGGCCATCGAGGACACCTTCCGCACCGGCAAGGGCTTCGCCTGGGGCGAGCACCACCCCGACGTCTTCACCGGTTGCGAGCGGTTCTACCGACCGGGATACGTGGCGAACCTGGTGAGCGAGTGGATCCCGGCCATCACCGGCCTCGATGACCGACTCACCGCCGGGTCGACCGTGGCCGACCTCGGATGCGGGCTCGGGTCCTCGACACGGATCCTCGCCCGGACGTATCCGGCGTCGAGGATCGTGGGCTTCGACAACCATCCTGAGTCGATCGAGCTCGCACGCCGGATGACCCATGACGCCGGGCTGGCGGACCGGTGCACCTACCAGGTGGCGCCGGCACAGGATCTTCCCGGCGACGGCTACGGACTGGTCACCACGTTCGACTGCCTGCACGACATGGGCGATCCACTCGCCGCAGCCCGCCGTGTCAGGGTCGCGCTCGCACCCGATGGCGTCTGGATGATCGTCGAGCCCTTCGCCGGGACCTCGGTGGCCGACAACCTCACTCCGGTCGGACGGATCTACTACTCGCTCTCCAGCTTCCTGTGTGTGCCCCATGCTCTTTCCGAAGGCGCGGCGGACGCGTGGGGCAACCAGGCCGGAGAGGAGCCCGTCGCCGACCTCGTCGAGCAGGCCGGCTTCGGCGGCTTCCAGCGGGTGGCCGAGACACCGTTCAACATCGTGTACGAGGCACGGCCGTGAGCGACACCGACAGCGGCCCGCGCCTCGACGGGCGCGTCGCGCTCGTCACCGGCTCGTCCTCGGGGCTGGGAGCGCGGATGGTGGGCACGCTGAACGCCGCGGGCGCCGAGGTCGTGCTCACGGGCCGCGACCTCGACCGATTGGATCAACGAGCGGCGAGCATGAGCGGGTCGCCCCTCGTCGTGCCCGGCGATCTGCGAGATGCGGCGTTCCGCGCCTCGCTGATCGAGGCAGTCCGTGACCGCCACGGCCACCTCGACGTGCTGGTCAACGCCGCCGGCACCTGCGACAACGGACCGCTCGAGGAGCAATCGCTCACCGACGTCGCCGACATCATCGCCATCGATCTGCTCGCCGCCATCGATCTGTGCCGGTTGGCCGGCCCCCTGCTGCTCGACCGGCCCGACGCATCAGTGATCAACATCGCCTCGATCTTCGGTCAGATCAGCTCCGGCGGCGGCATGGCCGGCTATCACGCCGCGAAAGGCGGACTGATCAGCTTCACCCGCCACCTCGCGGAGCAGTGGAGCCGGCGGGGTGTACGCGTCAACGCGCTGTCGCCGGGCTTCTTCCCCACGCCCCTGACCGGTGAGCTCTCCGATCCCGGGCTGCGTGAACGGATCTGCCGACGGACCCTGCTGCGACGTGCGCCCGACATCGCCGAGATCGACGGGCCGCTGCTGTTCCTGGCCTCGAGTGCCTCGAGTTACGTCACCGGCCAGGTGCTCACCGTCGACGGCGGCTGGACGGCGAACTGACGAGCGTCGCCTGCCCGCCTGCATGGCACGGAGAATCGTCTGTCACGCGTGTGAATGAGGCGGTCCCCACGGGCCCGAGACCCAGCCGGATATGACGACGAAGACCCTGAGGCAAAACGCATCCGAGCAAGCCCCGACTTCCGCACGGGTGAGGGCCTCCAGGCCGCGACCACGTGGTCACGGTGGTCGAGGAAGCGCCGAGCATCAAGGTCGACGCCAGGGGCAGCTCGGGGTTGACGGAGCTGGCACCACAGGCTGCCCAGCAGAGGAGCCGAAGCTGCCTGTGATTGTTCGGCTACAGGTCCAGCACGGATGCGGACACGTAGGTGAGGCGTCATGGGGCCGAATAGAGCCTTTCTCTCCATGACATTGCCGTGAGCCCTACAGTGAGCGGCGTTCACAACGCGACTGCGATGCTCGTCTCTCCGCCTCAGAGGCTCAGCTTGGTTTCGGATCAATTCACTCCATGATCGGTCTACGGCCCGCCTCTCGGGCCGCGGGACGAGCAGAACGGTCACTGATGTAGGAGGCAACCATGGCCGGTCTCGTCACGAAGAGCCTGAACAATCCTGAAGAGGTCCGCCCGTTCAAGGACGGAATGGGCAAGCTTGAGCTGGTGAACCAAGACGCCGGCGGGGTCGGGCGCGCCACGTTCCAGCCCGGGTGGCAGTGGTCCCAACACGTCAAGCCGATCGCGGGGACCGAGAGCTGCCAGGCCGCCCACATGGGCTACGTGATCTCGGGCCAGATGATGGTCCGCATGGACGACGGACAGGAGACCCTCATCGGGCCCGGCGATTTCATGGACTGTCCACCAGGACACGACGCCTGGATCGTCGGCGACGAGCCGTGCGTCATGATCGACTGGCAGGGTTTCGCGGATTACGCGAAGGGTTGATCGAACCTGATCGACGACCTCGACGGTGGCCTTGCTGCTGTCCGGACCGGTGCCCTTGGTCAGCCCGGTGTCGGGTGACTTCCGCGATCAGGCCCGGCTTCTCGAACACGGCCGCGTAGACCACGTGGGTCACCTCGGAGAGGTCCTGGATGCCGTCGCGGGCCGCGGCGGCATCGCGCAGGTCCAGCGGGAGGTGGCGGAACGGCGCGCGTTCCGGACAAGCCGCGGGTCTTCATGCCCGACCTCGACTTCGTCGGCCCCTACCGCGCCGAGTGCGACGCGATCGCCGAACGGGCGGGAAGGCTCTGCCATCGACGGCGTCGCCACCCCGGCCCGCGACGAGGCTTCGCAATTCGCGGGGTCGCGTGCCTCGGCGAGGCGATCGTGGAGACCACTGCTTCGCTGATCTGCACCTCCGACATCCACACCGGCGTCATCAGCCCTTGATCACCTTCTGAGGTTCGGAGCCGCCCCGCCCCACCGCACAGAGTGACCGGCACTACGACTTCGAGGAGGCCCACAGCCCGTGAGCACCGCCATCGACAACCCCTACTACTCGCCCGAGTTCCACGGCGAGTACGAGCTGATCAGCATCGGCCGGCTCGACCTGGAGGAGGGCGGCTCCATCCCAGACTGCCACCTCGCCGTCGCCACCTTCGGCACGCTGTCCCCGGCAAAGGACAACGCGATCTTCGTGTCCACCTGGTACTCCGGAACTCACCAGATCTTCCGCGACGAGTACATCGGCGAGGGTCACGCCCTCGATCCGTCGACGTACTTCATCGTGGTGATCGACCAGATCGGCAACGGTCTGTCGACCTCGCCCCACAACGCATCGGGGGCGAACGCCGAGCTGTCGATGTCGAACTTCCCGAAGGTCCGCATCGGTGACGACGTCGTCGCCCAGGAACGGCTGCTGCGTGAACACTTCGGCATCGAGACCCTGCAGCTGGTGACCGGCGGCTCGATGGGGGCGCAGCAGACCTACGAGTGGGCTGTGCGCTTCCCGGACAAGGTGCGACGCGCCGCCCCGATCGCGGGCACGGCGCAGAACACCGACCACGACTTCCTCTACGTGCGCGTGTTGAGGGAGGCCATCACCTCCGACCCGGGCTTCCACGGCGGCGAGTACTCCTCGAACGCCGAGGTCGCGGCTGGGCTCGAGCGCCACGCCCGCATCTGGGGCGTCATGGGCTTCTCCACCGAGTTCTGGAAGCAGAAGGTCTACACCGGCCTCGGATTCGAGGACATGGACGCCTTCCTCGCCGGCTTCCTGCAGCCCTACTTCGCGGTCATGGACCCCAACGACCTGCTGGCGATGATGTGGAAGTGGCAGCGCGGTGACGTTGCCCGCCACACTGGAGGCGACCTGGCCGCAGCGCTCGGGCGGATCACCGCGAAGACGTTCGTCCTACCGATCGACGAGGACATGTTCTTCCCGATCCGCGACCACGTGACCGAGCAGGCCCACATCAAGGGCTCCGAGCTGCGGGTCATCAACGACGTTCTGGGCCACCTCGGTCTCTTCGCGGTGAACCCCGACTACATGCCCCAGATCGACCGCCACCTCGGCGAGCTCCTCGCCACACCGGCCTGACCCCAGGGACTGTCTGATCTCCGGTATCCGGCCTCGATGCTCCGGGCCCGTCCCGGGGGGGCCGGGCCAGCGATCACGGAGCGATCGAGCTTCCGGCTCGGATCGATCAGCAGCAACTCACGAAGTCAGTCGTCGGTGCGAGCCGGACACGCCCTGCGGGCGCGGATCGTGCTGTTGGCCGCTGAGGGGTCGGCACGGAGACCGCGCGGCGGTCGGGGTCTCCAAGCCGAGGGTGGTCCCTGGAAGCGGCGCTACACCGAGGAGGGTGGGTCTGGCCGCGCTGGGGCCTGCAGGCTCACCATCGGCCTCGGGTTCCTGGGGCGGCGGGCAGCCGACACCACCCTTCGTGCGCGGGCCCCGAAGGTGTTGATGGGCGGGCTGGACGCGAGCAGCATCCCCTCATGGCGACACGCCTCGCCCGGTTCGAGTCCGGGCTCTCCGAGCTGCGCTACATCCCGACCGCGAAGCACGTGCGAGCCACGGTCGGCGGGAGGACCGTCGTCGACTCCCGACGGGCGGTCCTGCTCTGGGAACCGCAACGCGTCGTTCCGCAGTACGCCGTGCCGGTGGTCGACGTCGCCGCCGACCTCGTCCCGGGCCGCCCCGGCGATGGTGACACCCGCGGCGGGCCGGTACGGATGGGAGACCGGGGGACCGAGGTACTCACCCCGGAAGCCGGCTTCGGTCACCACACCGCTCGGGGCGAGGTACTCACCGTGCGGACCTCGGACCAGGAACGGGTAGGGGCGGCGTTCCGGCTCGCGGATCCCGATCTCGCCGACCATGTTGTCCTCGACTGGGACGCTTTCGACGAGTGGTTCGAGGAGGCGCAACCCGTCATCGGCCATCCGCACGATCCGCTGGCGCGCATCGACGTCCTGCGCAGCGACCGCCACGTCCGCGTCGAACGCGACGGGACGGTCCTCGCGGAGAGCTCGCGGCCGAGGCTGCTCTTCGAGACCGGCCTGCCGGTCCGGTTCTACCTGCCCCCCGAGGACGTGCGGCTCGACCTGCTCAGCCCGAGCGGCACCCGGACGACGTGCGCCTACAAGGGCATCGCGTCCTATTGGGCCGCGCCCGACACGACCGCCACCGGCACTGCGGGAGTCCCGACCGATGTCGCCTGGACCTATTCCGACCCGTTGCCCGACGCCGTCCCGGTCACCCACATGATCTGCTTCTTCGACGAGCGCGTCGACATCGTGGTCGACGGCGAGCGGAACGACCGACCGCTCACCCCCTGGAGCTGAGGCCGTGCGTGAACGGCTTTCCGCTGAGCACGGCCTGCGCCCGCGAATTATCGGACCTACAAGTGCGACCCGTGGACTCGAACCCACGTCCACGGATCAGAAGTGAGCCCGGCTCCCAACAGATTCCGATAGGCTACCTAAGCTCTCAGCGACCCCACTGGTGGCCGAGCCGGTCTTTTTGCAAGTCAGTGGTGGCTGTAGGTCTCGACGGCCCCTTGGTCTGCGCGCGTCCAATGGCGTCGGAGGACAGCCGGACGTCGCCCCGACGCATTGTGATCGATGCGGTACTCACCGTCGCCATTGGCGCAGAACAATACGTAGTTGCCGTCATGTTCGCGTCGTGCGACGCGGTGGATGCTAGCCCTGTGACGACCACACACAGCACGAACGTTGCCACCGTTCAGGGCGCGTACGACGCCTTCAACAGCGGCGAGATGCCAGTGGTCCTTGCGGCAATGCAGCCCGACGTCGAGTGGATCGAGAGGGCCGGGCCGTACCAGGGCCGCTACGTCGGACCCCAGGCAATCGTGGACAACGTGTTCGGCCCAGTTCCCAGGGACTGGAGCGAGTTCACGGTGACCCCTGACGAATTCCTCGAGGCCGGGGATGTGATCGTCGTGCTCGGCTGGTTCGCCGGAACCGCCCGCGAGAGCGGCACGTCGTTCCGGTCCCGGTTCGCGCACGTGATCCGCATGCGTGATGGGCTGGAGGCCTCCTTCGAGGATATCTCCGACGCCCACGCTCTCCACGTTGCGCTCGGCCACTGACTAGTAGGTGCGTTCAGATCGTGGAGCTGAAAGTCCTGAGTCAACGCGCCGAGGAGCGCGTCCGTCCTTCACGGGTGATTGGCAGGGCGCCTCAGCGACACACGAACGTGAGCTGGCTCGTACCCGCTGAAGTGAGACTTCCCGAGGAGGTCGATCATGCCGTTGTACATCTACGAGGCTGCCTATACGGCTGAGTCGCTGGCGGCCCAGATTCGCGAGCCCCAGGACCGCCTGGAGGCCACCCGGGCCCTCTACGACGCTGCCGGCGTCACCGTCGTGGCCGCCGGTCACCCCCTCGGGGAGCACGACGTGGTGATCGTCTTCGACGCGCCCGACGACACGGCGGCCGCCAGCGTTGCGCTCACCATCGGCGCGGGAGGGGCGGCCCGGTCGGGTCGCACAACGCGCCTGTTGAGTACCCAGGAGTGGAAGCAGTCGCTGGAGCGCGCGCAGGGCGTGGCGTCCCAGTACCGGCCGGCGCGATGACCAGGCGGAGCCGGCGAGCCCGTAGCCGGCGTCGCTCCTGTGCCTGGCGACCCTCAGATTCGATGTCAGCGCTGTAGAACGCCATCACGCGCGAGCGTTTGGTCACCCGGACGGGCTGACCAGCGACGAGCGGGAACGCATCCGAGCGTGGGCCACCGAGGAAGGCATCGAGGTCAAGGCCCGAGGCCGCCTGAGCAAGGACCTCGTCGGCAACTACCGGTCCGTCCACGCCCGTCGCTAGCTTCCTTCGCCCCGACGACGGGCAGGGCCCCGACGACGGGCAGAGCCCGATCACGGAACCCGGGAGGGGGGGACGCTGGGGTCGGAGGCCCAGAGGCCGCCAGCGGACCGGGCAGCCATCGCCGCTCCGTTCGAGGCTCCCAGCGCCGACAGCGACACGATGTGGGGCACCCCACGAGGCCCCCTCAGAGGAAACCTTGCGACTCAGACTGACCCGTGCCAGACGAATGCACGCGCATGATCCTCCAGAGCCCCTGTGCGACGTCCCACTTCAGCACGCTGGACCGGTAGGCGTAATCGGCCTGCTTCGCGTCCGGAGGGAGTTCGGCCGCGGCGACTCGAAGCTTCCACCCACCCACTCGTGACTCCCGAGACCGCGCCGACGCGTCGTCCGGCCTCGCTGATGTGGTCGGTCACTCATGTGTGGCCGTGAATGGCGGAGCTGTGATGCCGTGCCTTGTCGGCGAAAGGTCCGTCGCGGCGCGCGAAGTGGGCACGTTAGAGCGGGTCGGTCAGTTCAATCCAGGTCGGCGCGTGGTCGCTGGTCTTCTCCTTGGCGCGAACGCCGCGGTCGACGCCGGAGGCGACGAGCCGGGCCGCGACGGCCGGGCTGAGCATGAGGTGATCGATGCGCAGGCCCGCGTCGCGGCCGAACGCGTTGCGGAAGTAGTCCCAGAAGGTGTAGGTCCGCTCGCCCGGGTGCAGCGTCCGCAGCGCGTCCGTCCAGCCCTGCGCGGCGAGCCGGTGGAACGCGTCGCGCACCTCGGGGCGGAACAGGGCGTCGTCGACCCAGCGCTCCGGCTTGTAGACGTCGAGGTCGGTCGGCATCACGTTGTAGTCGCCGGCCAGGACGACCGGAACACCGCGTGCGAGCAGGCTCGCGGCGTAGCCGTTGAACGCCTCGAACCAGGCCAGCTTGTCGTCGAACTTGGGACCGGGAGCCGGGTTGCCGTTGGGCAGGTAGAGGCAGCCGATCAAGATGCCGTTCACCGTCGCCTCGATGTAGCGCGACTGCCCTGAATCGGGCTCGCCCGGGAGACCGCGGCGTGTCTCCGCCGGCGACTCGCCGCGAGCCAGGATCGCGACCCCGTTCCAGCTTTTCTGGCCCAGCCAGACGGCCTCGTACCCGGCGTCGCGAATGGCGGCCGCGGGAAACTTCTCCTGCGGCGCCTTCAGCTCTTGAAGGCAGACGACGTCCGGCCCGGCCTCCGCAAGCCACTCCAGCAGGACCGGCAGCCGCCCGTTGACGCCGTTCACGTTGTAGGTCGCGATCTTCATCTCGTAGGTGCGCCTCCCACCGTCAAGACAACCAAGGCCAGCTCGCGCACCGCCACAAGGTCACGCTATCCGGCCGGCATCAGGCCGCCGCCGGTGCCGGACCGGGTCCGCTCGCCACCACCAGCGTCCCCGGACGCTCGCTGGTCAGCACCGTCTCGTACCCACGCACCAGGTGCGGATGGGTCAGCGTCTCGAGCAACATCCCCTCGGCCAGCAGCCGCGCTGCGGCGATCTCGTCGTCAGCAGGGTCCCGACGCAGGGTCTTGCCCACACAACGGGCTCCGCTGAACCTCCGACTTGATGTCTCCGGGACTGTCTGATTTCGGTGTACCGGTCCTGATGCTTGCTGACGACATCGCCGGCGAAGCTCGCCGCCTGGCCATTACCGAACAGGGCGTGCCGTAGGTAAGCGTCACCCGCGCTTAGGTGGTGGCCCGTGAGCCGACCACCGCCCGATCCGGCGCGGCATCCGGGCATGGCGCCTTGGTGATGGTCTCCTGCCCGCACGCGGCCCACCACCGGGTGAATCGCGGGGCCGTTGGCCCGGTCGTTGCTGGAGGGAGCAGGACATGACAGAGCCCGGGAGCGCTGACGCCTCGCGGACGCGGATCGCGGGCATCGTCCTGCTGGCGGTGGCCGGTGTCGCTGCCGTGGTGGGCCTGCTCGCGCTCGGCGGCGAGGGCCCGCCGAGCCACGAGGCGGCACCGACCAGTTCGCCCCAGGTGGCGTTGCCCAGCTTGACCTCCTCGACCGGCCCAGTCCCCGGCCCCCCGCCCGACGCGGTCCAGCCTGGAGGCGGCGGGCCGCCGGTGGGCACGCCGCTCGTGCCGGACGCCGGCCCCGGTGGTGCCGGCGATGTGGGTGGTCTGCCGCCCGTCCCTGGGCCCGTCCCCGGTTCTGCTCCCGGCGGTGTGCCCGCCGTCCCCGCCGGTGGCCCCGGCGGCCCCGGTGGCGGCAGTGCGGGTGGCCTGCCGCCTGCTCCCGGCGGCGCTCCTGGCGGTGCTCCTGGCGGTGCTCCTGGCGGTGCTCCCGGCACACTGCCGGGCGGCGGGTCGCCGGAAGGCTCGCCGACTGGGCCGGGCGTCGCCTCCGGTGGCGCCCTCGGTGGCGTCCTCGTTGGCGCGCCGGGCGCCGCGGGCACCGTCGGCGGGGCGCCTGGCACACCGCCGGGTGGCGGGCCGCCGGTGGTCGCCCCGATCGTGCCAGGCGCCGTTCCCGGTGGCGGCGGCGTGGGTGGTCTGCAGCCTGGTCCCGTTCCCGTTGGTGCTCCCGGCGGTGCGCCCGGTGCCCCTGCGGTCACGGTCCGCGTGTACAACAACTCGATGATCACCGGCCTCGCCCAGCGCGCGGCCGACGAGCTGCGCCTGCTGGGCTGGAACGTCACCGAGGTCGGCAACTACCCCTACGGCATGATTCCCGAGAGCACCGTCTACTTCCGCCCGGACACCGACGAGGAGGGCGCCGCCCAGTCGCTCGCGGTGCAGTTCGAGGTGCGCACATTGCCTCGCTTCGAGGGCATCCAGGACGCCTCACCCGGCCTGATCGTCATCGTCACCAGGAACTGGGGCGCCAACGCCGGTTAGAGCACCGCAGGGCCGCCCGGCTCACCTGCCAGCGTGGGGGAGCGGGAGCGAGCCGCAGCCACGCACCGCGCGCGGGAGCCCTTCGCGATGGACAATGTTAGCCCCGGCGAAACCTGCATGCGCTCGACGAGCCCGGGGCTGGCCACGGTCAAGCGTTCGCTCACTCGACACCTGTCCCCTGGTGGCGCATGCGCGGCCTCGGTACGCGGAGGTCCTCTCGCGTTCTTCCTCGGGTTGCTTCCGGTTAGGTTGACGCTCCGCAAGTTCAAATGCATCTTTGTGGGCTGAGCGCTACCGGGGATCGCCCTGCTCAACCACACCACCTTCGACGTCATCGGGCCGTGGGAATCCGACCGGGGCTCCCAGTACCTCGCCTATGACGCCTGGTGGCACCTCAACCGGAATACGCTGATCAGCACCGAGTGGGGCACTCCGTCGATGATCGAGGACGGCGGGAACCCGGAGCTGCTCCTGGGACAGAAGTATGGCCACAAACCTGCACTTCTGGGACCTCGCGCGGGGCGCCCACCTCCAGGAGATCGACCTCGGGGCGCAGCGCTATTCCTGCAGATGTATATGCAGATGTTGCTTGCACGCCCATCAGGGTCGAGGGTGGCCCGCCCCGACGTCCGCGTCGGTCAACGTCCACGCATCAGAAGAACGCCTGGCTCGACGGGGGCGACCAACACGACCTCATCGAGGTCGACCAACGCGGTCTGCTCACCTCTGGCTCGCGCAGCCGCAGCCATTCCGAGGAACAGATAGCCGACCCGCTCTGCGACCTCGGCCGACACCACCCGGCTTCGGACAGCGTGCCCCTGCTCGTCGGCCAGCGTGATCGGCACCAGACCAGTGGCCGAGTCACTCGACGTCGACACTCTCAGTGGCCCGCCCCGCGCAAGCGGGCGATCACGGCGGCCCGATGACTCAGCGTATGTCGTGCATGTCGGGCCGCCGAACAGCGCCCGTGCCATCGGGTCACTGCTGAGGACGCCACCAGCTCGCCTCCTGCGGCCTTCGGTGGGCAGCTCCCGACACCTCGAGCGGAGCCGGCGCCCGGAGGACCTGGTGGTCTGACTGTTCGCAGGCGTCGCAACCTGCTGGATCGTGAGCACCAAGCTCGCGGGTAGGGCGTTTCCACATCGACCGCCCGGCAACGCCTGTCGCGTAACACTCCAGGGAGCAGGGGGTCGCCGGCACGACCATGGGACGCCATCGCGACACAGGCGCTGGAACGCGCCCGACGCTGCACACCTCCGGAGGGGTGCGCTCGCACCGTCGGCCGCCGGGTGTGGCGCGAGCCCGGGCGGTCTCCCTGGTAGCCATCGGTGCTCTCGCGGGCGGGGTCGCCATCGCCAGCACGACGCCCTGGTCCCGCGAGGCATCGCACCTCCCGCCGGGAGCTCGTCCCGGCGGACCGTCAGAGGCACCGGGCGCCGGAGCTGGCGTGCTACCCGTGCCCACGGTGCCGCCCCCGGCCACCGAGGAGCCTGTCGAGTCCGCCGCGGTGCCGGCCCTCGCGCCGGCCCTCGCGCCGGCCGTGCCGACGGAACCCCCGGCTTTCCCTCCGGTGTTGGCGGAAGCCCCGGCGTCGGCGGTGTGGCGTGCCGACGGCCCGCGTGCCTTCCTGGGAACGTCGTGGAACACCGTCGGAGCCATGCCGCCCCAGGTGAACGACGACGAGGTGTCCTTCGAGCTCACCGGGCGCGGACAGCGCAGCGAGCTCGAGCCCACCCTGCCCGCCGTGCACGAAGGAGACCAGCACGACGTCACCTTCTCGGTACGGCTGGACGGCGAATTCGCCGGGGGCTCCACGGTTCGCCAAGTCATCGCCCGTTGGGAGAACGACAGTCCGGGGCAGGCGCCGCTCGACCTTCGGGTGAGCGGCGGTGAGCTCGTCCTGCACGGTGGCGAGGGCCACCCGTCGGGCCCGCGGACCTTCACCCGCACCCTCGGGCCTGCGCCCATCGGTGAGTGGACCCAGCTGCGTGTCCTGGTGCGCTTCTCGGCCGACCCGCGGAAGGCCGGCGTCAGCGTCTGGCGCGACGGCCGGTCCGTCGTCGACGACCACCACCCCCGCGGCGGCACGCTCTACCCGGGCCAGCAGAGCTACCTCAAGGTCGGCCTGCACCGGGACCGGGTCATCGCGCCACTGAGTAGGGTGCGGTTCGCTGCGTGGCGCATCGACCACGGACGCGCTGCCGCGCACCCGGACCGCACGGGCCCATCTCGGGACGACACCCCCACCGCGGTGCGCCAGTCGATCGGTCCCTCGCATGACGAACCTCGCTCGACGCCGTCCGGCGCGGCGAACGGGGCGTCCGAGAGCTCGGCTCGGAACGGGTCCGACCGGGACGTCACTGAGCACACGCCAACGATCCAGCAACACACGTCACCGAACGACGAATCAGACCGCGAAGAATCCGATGACGGTCCTTCGTCCGAACGCAGCTCGCCGGGCCCCTCGGATCCTGAACGCAGCACCTCGCAGTCCGACATGTCGCACCGACCCGCGTCCGAGAAGTCGTCTCCGCACGTCGGGACTAGCCACCGGACATCGTCGGACAGGACGTCGCACCGGCGACAATACGAGGAGAACTCGGCATCTGATCACCGCGTGGAGCCCAGCGGGCGCACCTCGTCGCGCGACACGTCCCCTCGCGGCGCATCCGAGGACCCCGGCTCACACCAAGGCTCCTCGCGGGACGGCGCGTCAACCGACACCGACGCCGGACGTAGTGACGACTCCGGCGGGCGCTCGAGCGACGAATAGCCGCGCCGCACACGGAAGTCAACCACAAGTACCGAGGCGGCGTCCTCGGCTGAAGACCCCGACGCGCTCGATGGAGATCGATTCGTTGTCCGCACTGACGCGTGCGCCCATCTCTTCAGCGTGCTCGCGGTTGTGGGACACGAGCCCGCCCTGACCCTGGCGGCCGTCGCCGAACCACATCCCGCGGACCTTGCCCCGCGGGCGCGACTAACGGCCCGAACCGGCCCACGACCCCGCCGTCCTCCGCGGTCAATCACCGTCGTCGGCATCGAGAACGACGAGCTACGAGGCGCAAAACGCGTCCAGCCCACTCCCCCATCCAACCGCTACATGCTTGTCGCTGGTCTCGGGCAGCCTCCTGGCAAGGACGGGGTGATGAGGCGAGGAGTGGCGGGGTGGCGGACGAGGGCGAGCTGATCGCTGAGCGCTACCGCGTCCGGACGCGCGTCGGGCAGGGTGCGATGGGCGTCGTGTGGCGGGCCGAGGACGAGCGGCTGCGCCGGGAGGTCGCGCTCAAGCAGGTGTGGTTGCCGGCCGGGGCCGACGACGAGGCCCGCGACCAGGCCCACCGCCGCGTCTTCCGCGAGGCCCGGATGATCGCCCGGCTGCACCACCCGCACGCGATCACGGTCTTCGACGTCGTCGAGCACGACGGCGGACCGTGGCTGGTCATGGAATACCTGGCCTCGCGCAGCCTCGCCGAGGTGCTGGTCGCCGACGGAGCGCTGGGCCCCGAGCGGGTCGCCCGCGTCGGCCGCCAGGTAGCCGCCGCGCTCGCCGCGGCGCACGACGCCGGGATCGTCCACCGCGACGTCAAGCCCGGCAACGTCCTGCTCGCCGCCGACGGCCGGGCCAAGGTCACCGACTTCGGCATCGCCCGGGCCGTCGACGACGTCACGATCACATCGACGGGGATGATGGCCGGGACCCCGGCCTACCTGGCGCCCGAGGTCGCCCGCGGTGCGCACGCCGACTTCCGCTCCGACGTCTACTCGCTGGGCTCAACGCTCTACGCCGCCCTCGAGGGCGCGCCGCCGTTCGGGAGCGGGGACAACCCCCTCGCCGTCCTGCACCGCGTCGCCTCCGGCGACTACGCCCCGCCCACCCCCCGCGGGCCAATCACACCGCTCGTCGAGCGCCTGCTCCGAGCCGAACCGGCCCAGCGTCCCGACATGCACCAGGCCCGCGACGAGCTCGCCCGTCTCGTCTGGTCCGGGACCGAGGGGCCGATCACGCCGTTCCTGACGAGGCCGGGTCCGGATGCCGCGTCCGACGGTTCGGCCGCGGGGCGACCCGTGTCGTCGCCGGTGTCGGCCACGACGTCTCCGCCGGCACCCAACGCGGCCCCGGCTCCGGCCCCCGGACCGCCGTCGGTGCCGCCCTCGGCGCCCCCCTCGGTGCCTCCCGGGGCCCCGGCCGGACCGCCTCCCGGCACGCGCCCCGGCACCGTCCCGGCCGCGCCGCCGGCGTTCGCCGCCTCGGCCATCCCGCTCACCGCGTCGACCAGCGCCCCCAACGCACCACGGCGCCGTGACGTGCACGCAGCCCGATCCGTCGCGGCCCTGCCGGCCCGCGCCCGGGAGACGGGACCGGCCATGACCGCGCCGGTGAGCGCCCCGGAGGAGGTCGACAGCTCGCCGGACGGCGCGCCCGCACGCGGTCGTCGCTGGCCGTGGGTCGCGGCGGCCACGGCGATCGTCGCCGTGGTCGCGGTGATCGTGGTCGCGGCCCTGCTCGGCACGACTGGCGACCAGCCGGGGGCCTCGGTGCCGGGCAACACCGCGGCACCCGACGCCGGGAGCGGGAGCGCGTCGACGCAGGCCGCCGGGAGCGGCACCGACGGAGCCGACGACACCGGCGGGTCGGACGGCCCTGTGGCGCTGTCCGGCAGCCCGGACGACCAGGCCCGCCAGCAGGCCCTGGTCAACTACTACGGCCTGCTGCCGAACCGGCTCGACGAGGGCTGGCAGCGCCTCACGCCATCCTTCCAGCGGTCCACAGCGGGTGGTTTCGACAACTATCGCGCGTTCTGGGGCTCGATGTCCCAGGTGACGGTGCGGGGCGTCTCGCCCTCGGGCGGCGACGAGGTCGATGCCACCGTCACCTACCGCTACGCGAACGGGCGCGAGGTCGACGAGCGCACGGTGTTCCGGATGGTCTTCGTCAACAGCATCTGGAAGATCGACGGACAGCGTCGGGCGACCGGATGAGCTCGACGCTCCGGTCAGCCTGACCAGGCCAGGAGCTGCCGCGGGACCGAGCCGGGCGCTCCGTCGCCGTTCGCCAGAGCATGCGTCCGCGTCCGGAACAGCGTCCGGCTGCGCGGGGGGATCAATCGGCTGGCCCCGGGCACCAGCGCGTCGGCGAGGGCGAGCGGACTGGATTCGAACTCGAACGGCTCGGTGAGCTCCGAACGGAAGAACAGCGCCCCTTCCAGGCGCAGGTGATCGAGCGTCGAGGACAGGGCGTAGCTCATCGCGGCAGCCCGGGGGCTCCGGCTAGCTCCGGCGGCTTCTTGGTCATGGGGTTTCCTCGCTGCCCGCACACCATCGGAGTCGACTCTAAACACCTACGAAGGAGTAGAACGATGTCCGATTTCCCGCCGCTGACTCACGTGGCGCTGACGGTGCGCGACCTGGACGTGAGCATCCCTTGGTACGAAGCCCTCCTCGATGCCCGGCCGGTGATCGACGAGGACACCGAGCCCGACATGCACCACACCGTCTACCTGCTCGGCAACGGCACCCTGCTCGGCCTCCACCAGCACCGACGTGCGGCCTCTCCCGCGCCCTTCAGCGAGTTCCAGGTCGGCCTCGACCACGTGGCCTTCGGCTGCGCCGACCGGACCGAGCTCGAGAAGTGGTCCCGTAGGCTCGATGAACTGGGCGTTGAGCACGGTGCGGTCAAGGATGCGCCGTACGGCTCGGGCCTCGCGTTCCGCGACCCTGATGGCATCGCCCTGGAGTTCTTCGCCCCACCCGTTGGGTCATGAGCCTGCCGCGCCGCGCCCGCTGCTGACATGCCGGGCGCGGTGCGGCATCCCGGCGCGCCCGGTTGGCCACTCCGCCTCACGAGCCTCTGCGGCACTCGCTGACGACTCCGCCCAGGAGCACCCATCGGGCCGACGACCGAGGGCTGGCTCGGGCCCCGACGACTACGACCGAGGGATGTCATGCCGCACGGCGTGAGATGGACGGTCTCGGCATCACCGAGTCGGTCCGGCCGCCGGCTCGGTGACGTCGACGGGCTCGCCCGGGTTCAAGCGTTCCCACTTGAGCATCATCTGGTCGGCGACGTCGACCATCAGCAGCGTGTAGCCGGATAGAGCGCATCGAGAATGCCGGCAGGAGGATGTCGTGGACGCTCTTCCACAGGGGATCGCCGGACTCGGAGGTGAACAGCCCCCGGGTCGGCAGTGCGCTACCCAGGGTGCTCTGGGGCGTGGCGACGAACTTCGCGAAGCGGGACTCGTCGCAGAGGTCGTCGAACATCGTCAGGCCGGAGGTGACGTAGCGCGCGGCGCCCCGAGGATCTCCAGCTGCATCATCGGCCCGTAGCGCAGTGCCGGCTCCGTCATCGTGCGGATCATGCGGCCACGCGGTGGGTCGAGAAGGTTCCCCACGAGTGGCCGCCTCGGGGGTCCCGGGATCGAACGCGCTCCGGGCGGGCGCGGGTGCTTCTCGGCCAGGCCTCCACCGTCTCGTCCGGCTCACCCCGCCGGCCCTCTTCTCGGGTTCTCGAGCTGGTGGGGCAGCTGACGGGGGCGTCCCATCAGGCGCAGGGGGCGCCCTCGCTGCATCACTCCAGATCGACGCGTGCAGATCGACACCGAACACCGAACGAGGTGGTCAGGGCCGAACCGGGCCGCCCGGCCGCGACGATTCGTCACCTCGGTGGGACCTCGTCGGCGCAGTTCGACCGGGCGTTCCGACCTGCTCGGCCCGCACCCGGTCGCAAACGATGAGCTGCTGCTCACGGCTCGCATGCCGTCTCTGTCAGCGACTCCCGGCGGCGGGCCACGTTGACCTACTCCACGCCCGAAGTTGACGCCGCTGTTGTCCACGACCTGTTCCCCGCGAAGATCGTGTTCTCCCGGGTGCGGACCGCCACGAGCGGCGTCCGTGGCGAACCGGCCTGTCGCCCGGCGGCTGGACGCACACCACCCTCGAATGCGACCAGTGGGGCAGCGCCCGGACGATCTATGAGGCGCGCCAGGTGCTCGAGCGATACGTGAGTACAGCCACGGCCAAGCCGGCCTGATCACGCCGCTCGGTCGCGACGACCGTCACCTCGGTGCGATGTCGTCGGCGCAGTTCGACCAGGCCTGCCAGCCCTGCTCGGCCCGGACCCGGTCGCCGACGAGGATCTGCTGCTCACGGCTCGCGTCGTCGGCCTGCGGGGCGAACTGGCCGCCCCCGTACGCGGACCACGTGCGGGGGCTGAGCTGCAGCCCGCCGTGGTGGCCGTTGCCGGTGTCGGCGTGCCAGTCGCCGCCGGTCTCGCACCGGGCGATGGTGTCCCAGGGCTCTGCCGGGGCCGCGAGGGTCCCGGACGGGAGGGCCGCCGGAGAGGTCACGGCGGCGCCGGGCGCTGCCGGTGCCGACGCGGGAGCCCCGGGCGGTACCGGAGGAGGAGGGAGCGGCGGTGCGGCGACGCCGGTCGCGCCGCACGCGCCGGCGACCAGGGCGGCAACGACGCCGAGCTGCGCGATGGCGCCCCTGCGGTCGAGGATGGACATGGGTCGTCCCGTCGACGGATGTCCGGGCCGACCAGCACCGTCTGCAGGTGTATGGGCGGCTCCGCCCGTTCCGCTGGCTCGGCGAGCGCCTCACAGGGACCGGCGGGCGGTGAGGACACGATCGGTCCCGGCGCATCGTGTCCGTGCGGTTTCCCGATCGTGACGGCGTTGACACTGTGTCCGCAACCGTCTGCCTCGGACGCGGCAGGTGTGCACGCGGGCCACGAAGATCAGCGTTCAGTCATACCGGCTTGCCCCCGCCCACAGTCCGGCCTCCCGGCTTGGCCTCCGGCCACCCCGAGCCCGTCACCACCGCGCCTGGGGATGCGGGGCGGCGAGCGCCCCGCTTCGGCTGCTAGTGCTCCGGCGCGCGGTCGCCGAGGACGCGGCCAATGGCGGGCAGCGCGTCAGCGGGACCCCGGACCAGGATGATCGGGTCGCGGCGTCGCCGCGGATGGGCGGGGGCGCCGGGAACAGTTTGATCGTCACGGTCTGTCCTTCCGTGAACTCCAGGGAACGCGAACGGAGGGTCCCGTGCGCTCGCGCACCGTTCACTCAGCCGGTGACGGGGCGAACGCGGCGACGCGCGAGGTCGTCCGCGCAGCGCTGCAACAGGTCTGCGAGCAGCGAGAGCCAGTACGGCATCCGGTTCAGCGCGCCTTCCGCCCGAAGGTTGCCGATGCCCCGCTGGGGGGTCGTTGCGCCCGAGGCGTCGCGTCGTGCCCATCCGTCGAGGATCAGCACTATTCGCGGTAGTACGCGAAGCCGTACCGGTCGCACAAGTCGCGCGCCTCGGCAACGGCGGCGGTCATCGCGGGAACGTCTCGGCGCAGGTGGTGTGGGATCGCGGCATGGGCCAGGGGCCGCGGCGAGGCTGTAGGGGTGGTCGATCTCCCGGGCGAGCGCGATGGCGTCGCGGCAGCTCGCCAAGGCCGCGTGTTCGTCTCCGAGCAGCCAGTGGGCGTGCGCGGCACATGCCCGGGCGGGCCGGGTGCCGGCGCAGCTCGTGCCCGTCGCCGGAGAGCGTGGCTGCGAGCTGGAAGTGGCGCGCGGCGTCGGCGGGCATCCCCCGGCTGAAGGCGGCGCCGGCGACAGCGAAATGCGCCCGGGCCGCTCCGTTCGGGATCGGGATCGGGATCGACCATGGCCAGACCCGGGACGCCACGCGGTAACCGTCGGCGATGCGCCCCTGGACCTGCCGCGACGTCCGCAGCGCGCGCGGATCAAGAACGAGAATGCCCTGAAAGGGGGGTTGACGGAGTGAGGCCATCAGAATGTGGGCTGATACGGCGACGGCGGGCCACCCCGGGAACGACTCGGTGCCGACCGTTCCGGGGAGCTAAACCCTCGATGATCCCGTATCCAGGTCCGGCTGTCGGAGAGCACGCCCGCGCCTCGTTCAGCGCGGAGAAGAAGGAGCAGTCAATGCTTCTCGCGACGCAACGTCGCTTCTGGTGGCGGCCGGACGCGGCGGCGTCTTGAGGTAGCTGATGTAGAAACCGGTGATCGGCCCGTCGCACGGAGGAGGGGATCGATCAGAAGGCGACCCTGTTGCGCGATCCGGGCGCGTTCAGCCCTTGACGTAGGCGCGCTTCTCGGCGACCAGACCGTCCCGGACGGTGAAGACGTCGACGCCCCGCACGTGCCCGGTGCCCCAGTCATAGCGCCAGCACACGACGACCCGATCCGAGGCCTCGATGAGCTCCTCGGTGTGGAACGCACCGTCCGGGGATCTGCGGAATAGTTGCTCCCAGGCGGCTCGCACATGATCGGCGCCCTCGTGCCGGACGCCGTCGGGGGGCGTGGTGTCGTCGAAGACGCAGTCCGGCGTCATCGCGGCCATGATGCCGTCGAGGTCTTGGGCTGCGAAGGCGGTCTGGAAGCGGGCCACCGCATCGAGCGGCCGGACGCCCGTCACGGCGTTCACGTCCGCGCGTAGTTCGACGCGCCCCACCAGTCCACGACGACCACCGGGGTGTCGCCGACCACCCAGGCGTCGTGGCCTGAGGGCAGAGCGGTGACCTGCCCTCGTGTGGCGTCGAACTCCTCGCCGTCGATCATGCGAATCCGCAGGGTGCCGTCGAGGTGGTTTTGGAAGTGCGGGGCCTCGCACAGCTCGGTGCCCCCGAGCGGTCGGACGTCGTTCGACCACCGCCAGCCGGGTTCGAGGGTGAGCCGGCCGGTCTCGGCTCCGCCGATGCGCACGATGTCGACCCGGCCGTGCGGGAATTGCCGCGTCTCGGTGGGGTTCGCGAAGTCCTGCTGCTCGTAGCTGACGCCCATGACGTCCTCCGTCTGTCGTCGGGGATCGGATACGAGGAGGCTAGGAGCGGGACCTTGCGGTTCCATGGCGGCGGACGACACTGTGGCCGTGCCGCAGGTGCACCTCCAGCTGCTCGGGCGCTTCCAAGTGCGCCGGGAGGGCAACGAGGTTCCGCCGGGCGCGTTCGGCGGTCGCAAGGTGCGCTCGCTGCTGCGCGTGCTCGCCGTGGCCCGCCCGAACCTGGTACCGCACGACGTGCTGGTCGAGGCCCTCTGGCCAGACCGGCCGCCGGCGGACCCGGTCGCCAACCTCAACGTGCTCGTCAACCGGGCGCGGCGGGCACTTGGCGATCCCGGCGCCATCACGACCGGGACGTCGGGCTACGCGCTGGGCGAGGTCTCCTGCGACCTCGACGAGTTCGACGCCGCGCTGCGGGCGGCGAGGACCGCACACGACGCGGCCACGGTGCTCCACGCGGCCACGACCGCGTTGGCGATGTGGGGCGAGCCTCTGGTCGAGGACACCTACGCAGACTGGGCGCGCGAACCCCGCGAACGACTTCGCCGCGACCGCGTCGATGCTTGTGAGCTGGCCACCGAGGCGGCCCTGACCCTCGGCGACGCCCGGGCGGCCACCGCCACCGCAGCCGAGGCGGTGGCCGCGGAGCCCCTCCGGGAGGACGCCGTTCACCTCTTGGCACGGGCCCGCGACGCGGCGGGTGACCGGGTCGGGGCGCTGGACACGATCGCCCGGTTCCGACGACGGCTCGCCGACCAGCTCGGGCTGGACCCCTCGCCGCCGCTCGAGGCCCTGCGGACGGCGCTGCTGCGCGCGGAGCCGGGCAGAGTCCGCACGTCACGTCCGACACCGACGGCGACCTTCGAGGGGCTCGCCTTCGCAGGACGCGACGAGGAGGTCGCCGCTCTGCGCTCCGGGGTCGCCGAGCGCAGCGTCGTCGTCGTGCCCGGGCCGGCGGGGTCCGGGAAGTCCCGCCTGGTTGCGGAGGCGCTGCGGAGCTCGCCGATCCCCGTGGTGGCGGCGCGGGCGTTCTCCTCGGAGCGGGCGGAGACGTGGGCGCTGGCGCGCACCCTGGTGGCCGAGGCTGTGGCTCTCGACGTGACCGTGGCCGGGAGCCTCCCGCCCCGGATGCGGGACGCTCTGAGCTGGTTGCTGCCCGAGATCGAGGGCCGGCCCCCGGCCGCAGTTGACGGTGAGAGCCGCCGGGCGCTGGTCCTGGGCGCGACCGTGCGGGTGTTCGAGGCAGCGAGCACCGAGGGTGCGGTGCTGGTCGTCGACGATCTCCAGTGGGCCGATCCCAGCAGCGTCACCCTGATCGGCTCCCTCCTGGCCCGCGTCACTACGGTGGCCGCAGTGCTCGCCTTCCGGCCCGACGAGCTCGACCCGGCCGCTCTCGGCGAGATCACCGGCGACCGCGCGGTCACCGAGATCCCGCTCGGCCCGCTACCCGCTGCGGCCATCGATGGGCTGGTCGACGATCCGGAGCTGGCCCGGGCGTTGCGGACATCGACCGACGGCACGCCGTTCGCTGTCATCGAGGTCCTGCGCGAGCTCACCACCCGCGGTGTGCTGGGTACCGCCGACGCCGCGCCGATCGCGGTTTCGCTCGGACGGGACGGGCAGCGACGCTCGATCGCCCGCCGCGTCCGCCGGCTCAACCCCGCCGGCGCAGACCTGCTCACGCTGGTGGCGCTGTCGGGGAGGGAGGTTCCCGCGCGCACGCTGGCCGCCGCGGCGGGCGCCGATCCGCGGGCGACGCTCGCGGAGCTCTCGGCGCTCGCTCGCGTCGGGCTGTTGCGTATCGGCGAGTCCGGCTGGGCGCCCGCGCACGACCTCGTGGGCGAGACCGTCGACGCCACGCTCGTCATCGGTGAGCGCGGCCGCCTGCACGGGCTGCTCGCCGCCGCGCTGGAAGCCGACGGCGCGGAGGACGCCGAGGTGGCCGGCCATCACCGCGAGGCCGGCGACGGCGCCGCAGCAGCCCGCGCGTACCTGCGCGCGGCGGAGCGGGCGCTTGACCAGCACGCTTTCCGGGAAGCCCGCGAGCTCGCCACAGTCGGGCTGGGACTGCACCCGCGGCGGACGGTCCGGGTCGAGCTGCTCGACGTACGCGCGCAGTCGCGCTCAGCCCTCGGCGACCTCGACGGCGCGCTCGCCGACCTCCACGACGCCCTCGCCAAGGATGCACCCGGCCGAGCGCACCGGATGGCCCGCCTCGCCATGCTGACCTCCGGCGCCCGAGATCTGCGCCGCGCCGCCGAGCTGGCCGAGCTCGCCCTGGTCGAGGCCCGCGACGAGCCCGCGGAGCGAGCGACTGCGCTGGAGACCGCCGCCATTCTGGACATGAACCTCCAGCTCCACGACCGCGCCCGTATCCGCGCGGAGGAGGCCCTCGGGCTCTACCGGGAGCTCGGTGACGGGCGCGGCATCGCCCGCATCCTCGACGGCCGGGCGATGGCCACCTTCCTCGACGGGCGCATCCGCGACGGCGTCGCCCTCTTCGCCCGGGCCGCGCAACTCTTCGCCGACTCCGGCGACCTACTGCGGGTGATCACACCGCGCTCGACCTGCGGGCACGGCCTGGTCTTCGCCGCCCGCCCGTCCGAAGGTCTCACCGAGACCGACGCCGCGTTGGGGCTCGCCCGCGAGCTCGGCCACCCCGAAGGCCAGGCGTACGCGTTGTGGCATAGATCCGAGGCCCTCTCAGCGCTCGGCCGGGTCGACGACGCCGAAGCCGACGCGCGCGAGGCCCTGCGAATCGCCCGCGCCGCCGGACACCGCGGCTGGACGGCCACGGCACACCGGGCCCTGGGAATCGCGCTCCAGACCCGCGGCGACCTCGACGCCGCTGCCGCCGCCTTCGCCGACTCGGCCGCCGTCGCCGGCGACACGCTGACCCTGTTCGCCTGCTGGGCCGCCGCACGGTCCGCCCTGGTCGCCGTCGTCCGAGGGGACCTCGCCGACGCCGAGACCTACACAACCCACGCGCTGCGGACCGGGCCCGGGCTCGGCCGGCACGAGGCCCGATGGGCACGGGTCGAGCTCGCCGCCGCCCGCGGCGATCCCCGCTGCGCAGCGTGGGCCACCGACGCGATGCGCGCCGCCGAGGACGCCGGCGCGCACGCCGCCCTCCGCCGACTCGGCGAGCTCGCCAGGCAACCGGTGGATGGAGCCTAGGTCGAGCTCGAGCCCCTGACCATCGACGGCTCCGCACGGTCCTCGACGGGCGTGCCGATCTTGTGGTCGCCGGCGAGCGACGCGACCGACCGCTCACCCTTGGAGCTGAGGCAGCGGCGCACGACCTGCGCTTCGATTGACCGCCGGACAGAGAAGCGGTGATCGGCTCGCTGACGCGGGGAGTTCGATCGCTCGTACGTGGTGAGGATCGCCCCTGACCAGGGATGAACGAAGCACACCAGATCAGCGACCAGTCACAACGCTGTGAGCCGGCAACGTGCCGGTCAGGCCATCCATGGGCGCCTCGACGAGCTGATCCACGCTTCGATGCCGCAGCCAGTACACCGCTATCCGCTACGGCGACCGGCTCACCGAGGCGCCCGTGAGAGCGGGCCGAGGCCCGTACCGGCGTTGGGTGGCCGCTGGCGGGAACGTTCGGTGCGTTCAGCGTCTGGGCTCCGCTCGTCACCCACCGCCGGTACTGGTCGGCCCAAGGCGCCCTAGTCGCCGCGCGTCGTAGCCACGCGCAACTCCTCGACCGCCTCGGCACACTGCGCAGATGGGGTGGACGGTCAAGGAGAACGTGGAGGAGTTCTGGCGCGCGACGGAGCCCTACCTCCGAGCGCACCGGGTGACCTCGACGATCGTGCTCTCGATCGTCGACACGCTGCGTACGCGGAGTACGGGCGCCTACTCCGGTCCGCCGGAGCTAGCGTGGTGGGACCCCGGCGACGGGGTGTCGGGGCTGATCGTCCACACCCCGCCGTACCGGCCACTGGTGTCGACGATGTCGGCGGAGGCCGCCGCCGCCTGGACCGTGGGCCGTCCACGCCCCGAGCGGATATTGGGGCCGTCGGACACGGTCGAGCACCTGGCCCAGGCTTGGGGCGCGGTCCCCGAGGTCATTGTCGCGGAGCGACTGCACCGCCTCGACGTCCTACGATCCCCGGGCAACCCTGCGCCGACCCGGATCGCCGGTGACGCGGAGCGGAACCTCCTCTGGGCGTGGCTGCAGGCGTTCCGCGACGAGGCAGTCCCCAACGACCCGCCCCCAGACCGCGCGCCGCTCGACGCGGCCGTCGACGAGGGACGTATTGCGGTCGCGGTGCCGGACGGTGAGCCGGTCGCCTACGCCGCGGTGAGCCCGAGCCTCATGCGATCCTCCCGCATCGCCCCGGTGTACACGCCACCCGCGCACCGCGGCCGGGGCTACGGGGCGGCGGTCACCGCGGCCGCCGCACGGATCGCCCTCGCGCGGGGCGACGAGGAGGTCCTGCTGTTCACCGACCTCGCCAACCCGACGAGCAACCGGCTCTACGCCCGGCTCGGATTCGTCGGGGTCGCCGACATCGTCGACGCGGCGCTGATGCCCGTGGCTGGATCGAGATCACCGGGTACCGGCCTCCCCTAACCTCACGTGGCCCGTGCTGGGCGGGCGCGTACCCGCCGTCGGCAGTGTCGGCTTCGGCGCGGCGATCAGGGCGGCCGTCGGGCGGTGCCCGACGTCCCGTGAGTCGGCGGCGGCGCCCTTTGCTGCGGCCGTTGCACCGCCACCTTCTGCCGGGCCTCTGTCAGGACGGCGGTCGAGCAGCGAACGAGCACAACTCGAGTTGGCCCGAACGCGCAGCCTTCTCTGCTTCACGGGCGGCCCTGGGGCCGGGAGGGATGAGCTCACGCAGGTACATCCGACTGCCGGTGACAGGGTCCCATCCGGCGAAGAGGGAGACCCGCAGTTATCCGCTCGGCAACGTCTCAACCGTGCCTCGCTGGCACTCCAACCGCACCACGGGCCTACGGTAGCCGCCGTTTCGCACCACGACCCGCACCACGGGGCCCGCAGGGCGGCTTGAGGCATTGACTCATGTCACCGAGCCGGCGGCTCAGGAAGTGACGGGACCTGTTGGGCTCGTTCCGGCGCCTTGCCGTCGGTGAGCGCTTCGTCCGCTGAGCTGGGCGGACGCCGGCGGCCTGGTTCCGAGCATGGCTGCCTCGGGTGGGCCCTCGCCCATCATTCCGTGGGGGAGAAGTGTGGGAACGCTCGTACTTGCTCAGGCCATGATCAACCGCCGGTAGCCGAGGACGGAGGCGGCAGTAGCGCTACAGCGTCACCCCTTGCTCTCCGACCGGGCCAGTGCCGATCGGCGCCGCTCGCTGTCGGTGCGCCGATGCGACCGCGGCGGCGTGACGAGCGCGCCGGCCATCAGCTATCCCGCCACCGACCGAGCGGCGGCCTCAAGGCGAGCGCTCGACCGCCTTGCCGCCCAGCAGGAGGGCGAGGCCCGCCGCTGCTGCCGAGAGGACGCCCACTACCGCCCCCTCGAGCTCGGCATCGGCGATCGCACCCTCGGCGAACGCCCCAAGCGCTGCGGCAATCGCGGCTGCCTTGATCTCGGTACCCATCATTCCTACTCGTCGAAGGTAGATGCGTTGTCAGGACGGTCGGCTGTTCGAGCGCGCACCAGCCGTACGCCGGTCGCAAGCAGCCACACGAGCCAGGCGGCGAAGCCGGGCAGCCCCACGAACAGGAGCGCCGAGCCGTCCGCGATCGCGAGGTTGGCCGCCCCGGCGGCGAGCAACAGGCCTCCCCCGGCCACGCCGAGCAGACGCTGCCACGGCGGCGTCAGCCGGCTCGTATGAGCCGCCAGCGCAGCGCAGATGAGGGTGGTGCCGAGCGCCGGCAGCGCCAGCGCGAACGCTGCTGCATGCAGCTGCCAGGCGAGCTCGAACGCCGGGCTCGGCTCGGCGAGCTCGCCGGCGGACAGCACGACTCCGATCCACAGCACGGTGGAGAGCGCGAAGACCGCCGAGAGAGTTGCGCCTGCGGCCACCGCGAGGCGCGACCAGTCCGCGCCCGCACCCCCGCGACGTCCGACGAGCCCGTGGAGACCGGTCAGGAACCCGAGCAGCAGCGGCAGGTTCAGCGCCTCCTGGCCGACCGCGATCGCGACCGCGACCCGGTTCTCCACGTGGAAGGCGAGCACCTCTTCGATCGGGTCCCCGAAGGTGGGCGCTCCGACCAGCACCGCGTTCTGGATCGTCACCGACGCTGCGAGCGCGATCGCCGCCGCGCCGACGACCCGCTCTCGGAGCGGGGTGGTCCCCGTCGTCGCCGCTGCGGTCCATGCCGCGAGCTTCGCCTGGACCCGGACCTGCCGGTTCTCTGGCGCGGTGAGTTCTGCTGTCTGGGTTCTCACGTCGTTACTCCTTCGTCTCAGTCGGATGGCGGGTTGTCGAGCAGGTTCGGGTGTTCGTTCGGATGGTCATCGGTTCTTCCTTGCGAGAGGAGCGGTCCGTCCGACGGAGTAGCGGCAGGTCAGGACGTGCACATGTACGGGTGGGTCGTTCTCGTCGGTCCGGTCGTCAGACGGTGACGACGACCTTCCCTCGGGTGTGGCCGGCCCCGACGTGGCGGAGGGCGTCGGCTGCTTCGTCGAGGGGGTAGGTGCGGTCGATGACCGGCGTGACTTGCCCGGTCGCGAGCAGGTCGGCCAGGGTGAGCAGGTCCTGGCGCTTCTCGACCGACAGGAAAGGCCTCAACTGCTGACGGGTGAACCCGGACAGCACGCGCGCTTTGACGATCCGACCGAGGGGGCCGAGCCAGCGGCCGCCGCGTCCGCTGTTGGGGATGAGGGTGCCGGTGGGTGTCAGCGCTCGGCGGACAGCCGCCAGGGGCTGGGCTTCCACGTTGTCGAGGATGACGTCGTAGCGCTTCTCGGTGCGGGTGAAGTCGGTCTTCGTGTAGTCGACGACGTGGTGGGCACCGAGCGACCGGACCAGGTCGACGTTGCGGGTGCTGCACACACCGGTCACCTCGGCGCCGAACGCCTTGGCGATCTGTACGGCGAAGGAGCCCACGCCGCCCGCCGCGCCCGTGACCAGCACCGTCTGGCCCGGTCGAACGTTCGCGATGTCGCGCACTGCCTGCAACGCCGCCATGGCCGACGTGGGGACCGCTGCCGCGTCCACGACCGACAGGTTGGCGGGGACGGACACGAGGTTGTCCGCCGGGACGCAGGCGTACTCCGCGAGCGTTCCAGCGGTGCTCCAGCCGAACACCTCGTCGCCGGGGCGGAGAGCGGTGACATCCTTCCCGACCGCTGCCACCACGCCGGCGAGGTCCCTGCCAGGGGTGCCGTGGCGCGGCCGGCGGAGCCCGAACGCCAGACGCAACACGTGCGGCTCACCGGTCATGACGAAGTAGTCGCCGGGATGTACTGACGCCGCGCCCACCTGGACGAGCACATCGCCTCGACCGGGCAGCGGTAGCCCGACCTCGGACGACTCGAGCACTGAGGGCAGGCCGTAGCGGTGGTGGACGACGGCCCGCATCGTCGCCGCCCGGGCCGGGCTCGCCCCCGGCACCAGGCGTGCTCCGGCATCCGGTCCTTGGTCGGTTCCCACAGAAGCTCCCCATGTCCGAGGTGGACCCTCGCTGGCGTCGTACGGTGTACGTCGTACGCCGTACTATGGGCCGTACGCTGTACGATCGTCAAGCCGTCGAGGGAGCGAGGAGACCCGTGTCGGTGAGGAAGCAACGCCAGGTCGCGTCGGACGCGGGCCTGAGCAAGCAGCGGGTGGTGGTCGAGGCGGTCCGGCTCGCCGACCGCGAGGGGGTCGACGGGCTGAGCATGCGCCGGCTGGCTGGCGCGCTCGACGCGGGCGCGATGTCGCTCTACCACTACGTGGCGAGCAAGGAGGAGCTGCTGGACGCCATGATCGACGTCGTGTTCGAGGAGATCGAGCTCCCGCCCGAGGAGACCGACTGGCAGTCGGCGATGCGACGGCGGGCGGTATCCGCCCGACAGGTTCTCGCACGCCACCCGTGGGCGATCGGCCTGCTGGAGTCGCGGACATCGCCGGGGCCCGCGAACCTCCGCCACCACGAGGCGGTCACGGCCTGCCTGCGGAGGGCTGGCTTCCCGGTCTTGATGGCGACGCACGCCAACTGGTTGCTCGACAGCTACGTCTACGGGTTCGCCCTGCAGGAAGCCAGCCTGCCGTTCGACACCGCCGATGAGCTCGCGGACATGACCGAGGGCGTCTTCCTGCCCCAGCTTCCTCCTGACGAGTTCCCCTACCTCAACGAGTCCGCCGCGGCGCTCGTCGCTGCTGGATACGACCCGGCAGAGGAGTTCATCTTCGGCCTCGACCTCGTCCTAGCCGCCCTCGAGCCCCTGAGAGCCTCCGCATAGCGAAGCTGACGGACCGTCGCGCGGCCTCTACCACCGCAGCTCGATCCGATCTCCGAGTACCTCGAGATCTGGCACAACCGACGCCGCCGCAGCGCTCGGGGATGGTAGTCCCCGATAGAGTTCGAGAACCAGAACAAGATCGTCGTGGCCTGAAGCTTCCAGCGGCCCGACTCCGCGAAACCAGGGGCACCCCAGACACCAACAGACGAACGAACTCGTCCTGCCGGTGTTCAGTATCGGTAACTCCGAGGCGTCCTACGGCGACAGGGTGACATCTCGTCGCCCTCCCAGCCCCGGGGTTGACCTCGCAGGGGGCGTTGACGCGCCTGCTCTCGCTCAGGAGTGAGGTGCCGATGGCGACCAGCCTCGTGGTGACACCGAAGGGGCTCCGGGTGCAGTTCTCGGGACTCGACCGAGTTGCGGCCTGCTCGTGGGGGCTCGATGTGCCCTTCGAGCTGATCGTGGGGTCGCGCGTGATGACCCGGGACGACGCCGGCGCCTCGAGCCCCCGCCTTCCCTGCCCCAGCGCCTGGTGGCCCTGGCGGCTTTGCGTCGGCTCCTGGAGGATCGGTGAACGCCGCCAGCTCTTGGAGCGTCCGCCGAGGTTCACACGTCATGGTCGTCTTCCTCCTGGGGCGTCCGTTCCACCGCATCGTCGTCGATGCCGAGGACCCGCATCGAACGCATCGCGGCATCGAGTCGGCGCTGCTGCACAGCAAGAAGACCGCTGCGCGTGTATCGGTCCGCAGTCTCCTGCCCGAACTCAGCGACGATGGAGTCGGCCTCACCGGGCTTGCGCAGCACTGAACGGCGATCACCGTGGTCGGACCCGACGACGCGCCAAGAACGTGGATGCGGGGTGGTCTCGCGGCCCCCGGCGCCGGGACCTGTCCGAAGACGTAGGCCCTTAGGGAGGGTGGCCCACTGCGTGCCGCTCGATGCGCCACCGCAAGCCGCGAGGCCAAGTACATCTGCGGCAGGGGGGCAGCGAACCCAACTTCAGGTGAAGCAGCCGGCTCAGAGCGAGCCCCCGAAGTACCGATCCGCCCCGCTGAGGACGCGATTGCTCGTCGGACCGAGGCCCGATGCTGGCCGCGGCATACGACCGCACGAACGCGACGATCAGGAGGGCCGGCGGCTGCGGGCGGGATGAACCCAGCCGGCCTCGGATTGGCTCCGACCACGAGGCGTCTCGGGACCGCGGCGGAGAGCGCGACCTCGCCGCGTCAAGACGGCCCCCAGGTGACCGGGAGGTCGGTCAGGCCCCTGAACACCCAGCCGAACCACGCCTCGTCGCGACGAGTGTCGGTCCGGAGACCCTGCAGAGCCTCGTAGACCCGCGGTACGGCGATCTCGCCAACAGCGATGCGGGCGGCCCAGTGTCCGGGGCAGAGGTGAACGCCGCTTCCGAACCCCAGGTGCGCCCGCTGCGAGCGGGCGATGTCGAAGCGCTCGGGGTGCTCGAACGCGGCGGGGTCGCGGTTGGCGGCGACGATCACCACACCCAGTGTCGCGCCGCGAGGCAGCTCGACGCCGTCGAGCACGGTCGCCCGGGTGGTCTCGCGGGGGTACATCCCGATCGGGGACAGCCACCTCAGCGCCTCGTCGAACGCGACCGGCCACAGCGACGGGTCAGCCAGGACGCGGTCACGCTGCTCGGGGTGCCGGCTCAGCGCCCACACCATGTTGGTAATCATGTGCTGCGGCTCGTTCATCCCGCCCGAGATCGTGAGTTTCACATTTGCCCGCACCGCAGCCTCGGGGAGACCGGCGTTGGCCAGCGCCGAGGTCATCGAGGTGTCCGGGTGGCGCAGCAGGTGCGGGAGCAACACGTCGAGGTGCTCGTCGACTTCCCGCTGAGCGTCGTCGCAACGAGCCCAGATTCCGGGGTCATCGGCCAGATTCCCGATCCCGGCGATGAAGGCGTGGGACCACCGCTGCATCTCCTCGGGGGTGGCCTCGCGGAACCCAAGCACATCGACGAGATTCCGCGCGGCCACCGGTGCCGCGTAGTCGCGGTTCAGCTCGGCCTGCTTCGGCCCGCGTTCGCGAAGGACGTCGAGGTGAATCTGCGCGTTGCGCTCGAAGCGCGGCCCCCAGGACGCGCGGATGCTCTTCGCCCGCAGGCCCGGATTGATCGGCGCCCGTTCCACCGCGTGCCCGGGGTCATCCTTGCGCAGCATGGGCTTCGCGCCGAGCGCACGCGCCATCGTCGCGCCACTGCCGCCCACATCGGCCGAGAACGTGGCCTGATCGGCTTCGACGGCACGGCAGGCCGCGAACCCGGTGACGAGATAGCGCTCAAGGGCCGGCACCCAGACCACCGAGCCCTGCTCACGCAGCCGATCGTAGGTGTCGAAAGGATCACGGAGCATCGCCCTGGGATCGACCCAGTCCGCCGTGGTGGCGGCGGCCACGGCCGTCGTGGTGAAGCTGCCCTCGGACATGATCGCGGCCTCCCGAGGTCGCACCGCCCGCCGCAGTGGACATCGCGCCCCCGCCGGGGCGCCTCGCAGCGGTGTGCGACCAGGGTCGGGGCCGCGCACAGGCCCTGTAAACCGCTCATCTCCGATTGCCACCGAGCGGAACATCCGGTGGCCGACGGTGCGAGCGCGCCTGTGTCCTCCGGACGTGAGCAGCATCGGGCGCGTTCCGGGGAACGGTCATGAACCGAATTCGAACTACGTCCCGGTCCAGCGGCAGCTCGTTAGTGCGCAGCTCACGTCGTGTCCTCGAACTCGTGCTTGGCGAGTGGGGCAGGGTGCTGACCCGCAGGCGAGTCGGGTGGGCCGCGGCCATGACCGCTGGAACCGGGCGGACCGGAAGCGGAGCGACCAACTGCGAGGAACGACCAGGCGAACGCGACCACTCCCACCAGGGGGTCGCTTAGCTGCCACTTCTGCTCAGGTGGCCCTGGCCCCACAGGGCACGATCTGGGGTG
>NZ_JAQZAK010000003.1 GCF_028737265.1 Actinomycetospora callitridis
GCGGTTATTTTCCCTCACGGGGGGTCAGGGGCGGCAGTCGCGGCAGGGGCGGTAGCCGGCGGCGCGGGCCCGGTCGAGGCTCGCGAACCCGTGGCGGTGGACGTCTGTGATCCGGCGCGCGTGGTGGCACGACGGGAAGCAGACGACGCCGGTGGTGTCGCTGCCGACCAGGCGGGTGCCCGCGGCGGCGAGGTCGGCCACCCGGTCGAGGTCCAGGCCCTCGCCCGCCAGCAGCGTCGCCTTGTCCCCGGCGCCGGAGAGGTACTGCCCGAGGCCGCCGTCGCCCCGCACCACGCGGTGGCAGGGGATGAGCAGCGGGACCGGGTTGCGGGCGAGCGCCGTGCCGACCGCCCGCACGGCCTTCGGGTGCCCGGCCTCGCGGGCCACCCAGCCGTAGGGGCGGATCTGGCCCGCCGGGATGCGCGCCGTCGCGGCGAGGACCTTGCGCGCGAACTCGCCGACGTCGGTGAGGTCGAGCTCCGGGGGCCCGCCGGTCCCGCGCAGGGCGGGCAGCAGACCCCGGGGCGGGCGTGTCGCCGGGCGCACCGGGCGGCCGTGGCGCGTCCGGTACTCCTCGAGGAAGACCTCCAGGTCGCCCGCGTGGGCGGCGGTCCGGACGAGGCGCACCCCGCCGGCGCCGGCGACGGCGTACACCTCGCCGAGCGGGCTCGGCGCGCGCACCCAGCCGTCGACCACGCGGTCCGCGAGGGTCGCGGGCGCCGGCTCCGCGAGGTCGCGCAGGGAGGCCAGCAGGGGGTCGGGGGTCGGGCGGTCGGCGGTCGGGGCGTCGGTCATGCCGTCTCCTCGGTGGTGTCGGCGGTCAGGCGGATCCGGAGCGCCGCGAGCCCGCGGGCGGCGTGCGACCGGGCGGTGCCCTCGCTGCAGGCGAGGACGGCGGCCACCTCGGCGACGGGCAGGTCGACGACGTGGCGCAGCACCACCGCGGTGCGCTGGGCGACCGGCAGCTCGGCGAGCAGGCCCGCCAGCCGGTCGCCGAGGTCGCCGGTCTCGGCGCGCTCGGCCGGCCCGGGGGCCGCGCTCGCGCGGTCGGGCACGGGGTCGACGCCGTCGGTCCGGGGCCGGCGGGCGGCGTCGCGACGGTCGTTGCGGGCGGTGTTGAGCAGGATGGTCAGGAGCCAGGGCCGCAGGGTCAGGCCCTCGATGCGCTCCGGGGTGTAGCCGCGCAGGGCGCGGTAGGCCCGCAGGAGCGCCTCGGCGGCGAGGTCCTCGGCGTCGGCCGCGCGGTCGGAGGTCCGCCGCGCGACCGCGTGCACCACGTCGCCGTGGGCGCGCACCACCGCCTCGAACCCCGCGTCGAGGTCCTCGACCAGCGCGGTGCGCAGCTGCTCGTCGTCCGCCACGTCCAGGAGAACACCAGACCGCCGGGATCCGTGGCGGGTCGGATTCGTCCAAGCCGTCGACGCCCCCGGGACGGCAGGCTGCCGGACATGACCCCGACCGTGCGTCGCATCGTCGCCAACCTCGCCGTCGCCGACCCCGCCGCCGACGCCCCTTTCTGGACCGGCCTGCTCGGGCTCGACACCCCGATGGACATGGGCTGGGTCGTCAACCACAGCGCGGGCACCGCCCAGGTGCAGCTCATCAGCCGCGATGCCACCTCCCCGGAGGACAGCCGCGTCTCGGTCGAGGTCAACGACCTCGCGACGCTGCAGTCGGTCCACGACGGTGCGGTGGCGGCCGGGTACGAGATCGTCCACCCGCTCACCGACGAGCCGTGGGGCGTGCGCCGGTTCTTCGTTCGCACGCCGCAGGGCGTGGTGGTGAACGTGCTCGCCCACCGGTGACCTGACAGGCTCCCGCCCCATGCGGACCTTGATCACCGGAGCGAGCGCGGGCCTGGGCGAGGGCATGGCCCGCGAGCTCGCCGCGCGCGGACACGACCTCGCCCTCGTCGCCCGGCGTCTCGACCGGCTCGAGGCCCTGCGCGACGAGCTCGCGCCCACCGGGGTCCGGATCGTCGTCGCCACGCTCGACGTCGACGACCACGACGCCGTCTTCACGACGTTCCGGGCGATGCGCGACGAGCTCGGCGGCCTCGACCGCGTGATCGTCAACGCCGGGGTGGGCAAGGGCGCGCCGATCGGTACCGGGCGTTTCGACGCCAACCTGGCGACGGCTCAGACCAACTTCGTCGCCGCGCTCGCGCAGTGCGAGGCGGCGATGGAGATCTTCCGCGCGCAGAACGCCGGGCACCTCGTCGTGGTCTCGTCGGTGGCCGCCGATCGCGGCCTGCAGGGTGCCCAGACGACCTACGCGGCGACCAAGGCCGCGCTCTCGCACCTCGCCGAGGGCATCCGGGTGGACGTCGCGGACACGCCGATCCGGGTGACGACGCTGGCGCCCGGCTACATCCGCACCGAGCTCAACGGGGGGATGAGCCGGCCCTTCTCCGTGGACGCGGCGACCGGCACGAAGGCGATGGCGGACGCGATCGAGAAGGCGCCTGCCTTCGCCTACGTGCCGACGTGGCCGTGGGCGATCCTCGGGCGGGTGCTGCGGGTGATGCCGACGCCGATTCTCCGTCGCCTCACGTGACTACGGTGGTCCGCGTGTCCGAGCTGAAGGAACGACTGCGCACCGACCTCACCACCGCGATGAAGGCCCGGGACCAGGTCCGGGTCTCGACGATCCGGATGGCGCTGTCGGCGATCAACACCGAGGAGGTCGCGGGCGAGGCGCACCGCGAGCTCACCGACGACGAGGTGATCACCGTCCTCGGGCGCGAGTCGAAGAAGCGCCGGGAGTCCGCCGAGGCGTTCGACGGCGCGGGCCGCACGGAGCTCGCCGAGCGCGAGCGCGCCGAGCAGCTCGTGCTGGCCGACTACCTGCCCGCCCAGCTCTCCGACGACGACCTCACCGCGATCGTCGCGGCGGCCATCGCCGAGACCGGCGCGCAGGGCCCGAAGCAGATGGGCGTGGTGATGAAGGTCGTCCAGCCCAGGGTGGCCGGCCAGGCCGACGGCCGGCGCGTGTCCGGCGAGGTGAAGCGCCAGCTGAGCGGCTCGTGAGGTCCGCGCTCGTCACCGGCGGCGGCACCGGCATCGGCCGCGCCTGCAGCCTCGCCCTGGTGTAGCTCGCTCGCGAGTGGGGAGCGAGGGACGCCCCACCTGCGTGGGACGCACTCGAGGTGACCCTCGCTCCATCACCCCCCGCGCGTCACGGCGTCGTCAGGGCCCGCTGCAGCAGGACGCCGGCGAGGACCAGTCCCGCGACGGCGATGCCGATGCGCAGCACCGTCGGCGGGAGGCGGCGGGCGATCGCGGGGCCGCAGTAGTTGCCGACGAGCAGCCCGCAGGTCAACGGCAGCGCCGCCGACCAGGCGACCTCGCCGACGACGGCGAAGGCGATCGCGGCGACGGCGTTGGACGCGCCGAGCAGCACGTTCTTCACCGCGTTGACGCGCACGAGCGAGTCGGCGAGGGCGCGCACGAGCAGGGCCATCATGACGACGCCCGCGGCGGCGCCGAAGTAGCCGCTGTAGACGCCCACCGCGACGACGCCGACGACGGTCGCGGCGCGTCCGCCGCGCGTCGCCACCGGGGCCGCGTCGATCCGCGGGGGCCAGAGCAGCACGAGCGAGGCGCCGGCGACGAGGAACGGGACGATGAGGGCGAAGGCGTCGGAGGGTGTCAGGAGCACGAGGCCGGCGCCGACGGCCCCGCCCAGGATCGTCAGTGGCAGCAGGCGCAGGACGCGGGGCGCCTGGCCGCGCAGCTCGGGGCGGGAGCCCAGCATCGAGCCGACGCTGCTGACCGCGAGGGCGATGGTGTTGGTCTGGTTGGCCGCCACGGGGGAGAGGCCGATCGCCAGCAGCGCCGGGTAGGAGAACAGCGACGCGAGCCCGGCCATCGACCCGGTGAGCCCGGCGCCCAGCCCCGCGACCACCAGCAGCACGACGTCCATCGCGCGCCATCCCACCACCGGCACGCACGCACCGCCCGGCACACTCGAGGGCGTGGAGCGCCCGCCCGTCCGTGACGTCGACATCCGCGACGAGGGGATCCGCCTCGGTCAGCTCCTGAAGCTCGCCGGTCTCGTCGAGCACGGCGCGGCGGCACGGGAGGTGCTCGAGGCCGGCGAGGTCACGGTCAACGGCCGGAGCGAGACCCGGCGCGGCCGGCAGATCGCGCCCGGGGACGTCGTGGCCCTCGCGGGGGAGCGGATCCGGGTGCGTCGGGCGGACGGTTGATGAGTACAAACAACGAGACTCGGGGTCGACGTCCCGGCGAACCGGGTGGAACGACGACGACCCCGAGTCTCGGTGGGAACAGCCCCACGGAGAGAGGTCAAGGTGGGGCTGAGCAGTAGCTTAGCGCCCCCACCCGAGCCCGTCGTCGCTGGACACGGCGGCCGATCCGGTTGACATCGGGTCGTCCTGCGGCCGTGATCCTGCCGTCACCGTGTGACCGGGACATCACGTTCGGTCACCTCTCGCGCTGCGGTCCGGGCAGAGCGTGTGATCGGAGGAGAGACCTGCTCTATCGTGGCTCCCGCCCTCGCGTCATGGTCACCATCCCGGCCGCCGCGCGAGGCGGCTCGGCCGGTGGGATACGCCGATCGGGTCCACCGAGGGGAGCGGAGCGTGAGCGAGGGCGACGGCACCGACCGGCCGCGCCGTCGCGCGCGCGTCGGTCGCACCGGCGCCCGCTTCCCGCGCGCGATCGTCCAGGACGACCCCGAGGACCAGGGCCCGGTCTCGGAGCCCCTGCCCGTCCAGGAGGCCGCCCCCGAGGCCACGCCCGAGGACTCCACCCTCGGACGCACCGGGGCCCGGTTCGGCTCGCAGGGCCGCCGCGCCCGCCGGGCGGCCGAGCGCGAGGCGGCCGAGGACGCGGCGGTGCCCGCCCAGGCCGCGCCGCCGCTGCGCCGTTCGGCGGTGTCGCCGGGGCCCGAGGCCGACGACGCCCCGACCCTGCCGCTGTTCATCACCGCGACCCCGCCGCCGGAGAGCACGCGCACCCGCGTGCGCCCGTACGTCCGCACCGGCGGGCGCACGAAGGCGCGCGCCGACCTGGCCGTCGAGACCCTCGTGTCCATCCCCTCGCCGCGCCCGCCGCTGGAGGACCCCGAGCACGTGGCGCTCGGCGACGTGGTCGGCGACCCACGCTCGGTCGCCGAGGTCGCCGCCCTGCTCTCGGTGCCGCTCGGCGTCGCCCGGGTGATCATCGACGACATGGCGGGCGCGGGCCTGCTGCTCGTGCACCCGCGGGCCGTCGCCGCCTCGGGCGCCCCGTCCCGCGACATCATGGCGCGCGTGCTGGAGGGTCTGCACAGGTTGTAGAACGGGGGGCATGACCGCGACGTCCCCTGTCACGCGCCTCACCGGCTACGCCCACGGCGGCGGCTGCGCCTGCAAGATCCCGCCCGGCGAGCTCGAGGACGTGGTGCGCGGGCTGATGCCGTCGCCGTCGACGACGCGTGAGGGCGAGCTCCTCGTCGGGCTCGAGGACGGCGACGACGCCGCGGCCGTGCGGATCCGCGACGGCCTCGCGCTGATCGCGACCACCGACTTCTTCACCCCCGTCGTCGACGACCCCTACGACTGGGGACGCATCGCGGCGGCCAACGCCCTCTCCGACGTCTACGCCATGGGCGGGCGCCCGGTGATCGCGCTGAACCTGCTGTGCTGGCCGCGCGAGGTGCTGCCCTACGACCTCGCCGCCGAGGTCCTGCGCGGCGGCCTGGCGGTGGCCGACCTCGCCGGCTGTCACGTCGCCGGCGGGCACTCGGTGGACGACCCGGAGCCCAAGTACGGCATGGCGGTCACCGGGATCGCCGACCCCGAGGCGCTGATCCGCAACGACGCCGCCCGCCCGGGCACGCCGCTGACGCTGACCAAGCCGCTCGGCCTCGGCGTGCTCAACAACCGGCACAAGGCCACCGGCGAGTCGTTCGCGGCGGCCGTCGAGGTGATGACCACGCTCAACGCCGAGGCCTCACGGGCCGCCGTGGCCGCGGGCATCCGGGCGGGCACCGACATCACCGGCTTCGGCCTGCTCGGCCACGCCCACAAGCTCGCGCGGGCGTCCGGGGTCACCGCGGTGATCGACAGCAGCGCCGTGCCGTTCCTCGACGGCGCCCGCGAGGCCGCCCGCGACGGCTACGTGCCCGGCGGCTCGCGGCGCAACCTCGACTGGGTGCGCCCGCACGCGCGCCTCGACCTCGTGGACACCGACGAGACCATGGCCCTGCTGCTCGCCGACGCCCAGACCTCCGGCGGCCTGCTGCTCGCCGGCGAGATCCCCGGCCACCCCGTGATCGGCGAGATCGTCGCCGCGCAGGAGGGGACGACGCTCCGCGTCACGTGAGTGATCCGGGTCGTCCTGACGACCCGGATCACTCACGTGCGGAGCATCCCCATCGGCGTGCTCCCTCTGATTGCTCCCAGAGGTCGAGCGCGGCCTCGCGGACCTCGGCGACGTCGACGTCGTGGGTCGCGCTCTGCTCGTGCCCGCACCAGCCGTCGAGCACCCGCATCCCGCACACCCGGCACCCGCCGTGCCACGAGACGAGCACGCGGTGCCAGACGCGGGTCAGCGGCGCCACGTCCGCGAGGTTCGCGTAGGTGAAGACGGCGACGGTCGGGGTGCCGACGGCGCCCGCGAGGTGCCGCGGCCCCGAGTCGTTGCCGAGCACCAGTGTCGCGCGCGACAGCAGCCCGACCAGGCCCGGCAGGTCGAGCGTGCCCACGGCCGTCTCGGGGGTCGAGCGCATGCCCGAGACGACGCGGGCGACCCGCTCGGCCTCCGAGGGCCCGCCCGCGACGACCACCCGGGCGCCGCGGTCGGCGAGGTCCTGGGCGATCGCCCCGAGGCGCTCCTCGGGGTAGCAGCGCCGGGCGTCGGTGGCGCCGGGGTGGACGACGAGCAGCGGCGCGTCGCCGGCCGGCACCACCGCGCGCGAGGACGCCAGGTCCTCGGCGGTGACCTCGACGCACGGCTCCACCCGGGTCGGCGTGGCGCCGGCCGCGGCGGCCACCTCGAGCCAGCGCACGGTGTCGTGCTGGAAGGGCCAGTACGGCACCCAGCGGTCGGGGCGCGGCGCATCCGGGGTCGCCGACCCCGCCGTCACGCGGGCGCCCAGCCGCAGCAGCAGCGCGTTGGAGTTCCGCCCGCCGCCGTGCATCTGGACCGCGAGGTCGTAGCCGTAGGCCCGCTGCTCGGCGGCCCAGGCCTCGATCTCGTCCTCGCTCGCGTCCGGGTCGGGACCGACCCGCACGCCGGGCATCAGGGGCACGGTGACGACCCGGTCGACCGGCGAGGGCCTGCCCGTGAGCAGCCCGACGTGGTGCTGGGCGCCGAGCAGCGTCACCTCGGCGTCGGGGTAGGTGGCGCGCAGGGCGGCGAGCGCGGGCTCGGCGACGACGTAGTCGCCGAGGCCGTTGGCCCGCAGCACCGCGAGGCGCCGGACGTCGGGGACCGGGGGAGCGGGCTGAGCCGGCAGGCCCAGAGCGGGGCCGCTGGCGGGAGCGATCACGCCGCGACACCTTACGGTCGGGGGATGAGCAGCGAGCAGCGAGCAGCGGTGGTGACCGGATCGGGCAGCGGGATCGGCCGGGCGATCGTCGAGCGGTTGACGAACGACGGCTGGTCGGTCCTGGGGGTGGACCTCAAAGTTGACGAGACCCTCCCCGGCCCCTCCCTCGCTGCCGACCTCACCACCCGCGAGGGCAACCGCGCCGCGATCGACACGGCCCTCGAGCAGTTCGGCCGCCTCGACCTCGTCGTGCCCAACGCCGGGTTCCAGCACGTCTCGCCGGTGGCCGACTTCGACGAGGACCGCTGGGACGCCCTCCAGGCGATCCTGCTGACCAGCCCGTTCCTGCTGGCCAAGTACGCGTGGGAGGCCCTGCGCGCGGCCCCGGAGGGCGGGCGCTTCGTCGCGATCGCCTCGGCGCACGCCCTGGCCGCCTCGCCGTACAAGGCGGGCTACGTCTCGGCGAAGCACGGCGTCCTCGGGCTGGTGAAGACCCTCGCGCTCGAGGGCGCCGAGGACCGGATCACCGCCACCGCCGTCTGCCCCGGCTACGTACGCACCCCGCTGGTCGAGAAGCAGATCGCCGACCAGGCCCGCGCGCACGGGATCAGCGAGGACCGGGTGATCGAGGAGGTCATCCTCACCCCGCACGCCCGCAAGCGGCTGATCGAGCCCTCCGAGGTGGCCGACGTGGTCGCGTTCCTGCAGACCCCGGCCGGGTCCACCTTCACCGGATCCCCGGTGACGATGGACATGGGCTGGACGGCGCGCTGACCCTGCTGCGCCCGGAGGGTCCGGGGGATACTCGCCGCCGTGACCCTCCGCGAGCTCGCCGGCGAGCGCTGGCTCACCGTGCCCAACGCGCTGAGCTTCGTGCGCCTGCTCGGGGTGCCGCTGTTCCTCTGGCTGCTGCTGGGTCCGCAGGCCGACGGCTGGGCGCTCGTCGTCCTGGTGGCCAGCGGCATCACCGACTGGCTCGACGGGCGGATCGCGCGCGCCCTCGACCAGTACAGCCGCCTCGGCGAGCTGCTCGACCCGCTGGCCGACCGGCTCTACACCGTGGCGACGCTGGTCGCGTTCCTCATCCGCGGGATCGTGCCGTGGTGGGTACTCGTCCTGATCATCGGCCGTGACGTCGTCGTCTCGCTCGCGCTGCCGCTGCTGCGACGCAAGGGCTACCTGGCCTTCCCGGTGCTCTACATCGGCAAGGCCGCGACGCTCAACCTGCTCTACGCGTTCCCCCTGCTGCTGCTCGCGCAGATGGACTGGCCCGGCGCCGACATCGCCCGCCCGTTCGCCTACGCCTTCACGGTGTGGGGGGTCGCCCTGCACCTGTGGTCGGGCGCGCTCTACCTCGTCCAACTCGTCCGGTCACCGGTCGCGACGGCGTGACGTGCACGGTCCCGGCTTGGCCCGCCGGTGCCCGGCGCTCTAGCCTGCCGCCGCCCGGGGAGAACCCGGGCCGGACCGAGCACAACCCCTGACGTGAGGAGTCGCCGGTGGTCCCCGAGGGCCTGCGCTACACCGCCGAGCACGAGTGGATCACCTCGAGCGAGGCCGACCCGTCGGTCGTCCGTGTCGGCATCACCGACTACGCCCAGGACCAGCTCGGTGACGTCGTGTACGTCCAGCTGCCCTCGGTGGGGGCGACGGTGTCCTCCGGCGAGTCCGTCGCCGAGGTCGAGTCCACCAAGTCGGTCTCCGAGATCTACGCCCCGCTCGACGGCGAGGTCACCGCGGTCAACGACGGGCTGGCGGACACCCCGGAGCTCATCAACTCCGATCCGTACGGCTCGGGCTGGATGATGGAGCTGCGCCTGCCCGACCCGCGCGCCCTCGAGGACCTGCTCGACGCGGCCGCCTACCAGGAGATCGTCGACGGCTCCTGACCATCCGCGGGCCCTCGTTCGGGGACCCCGGACGGTCGCCACCGTTGACGCTCCGCCACGGCACGCGGACTCTCGCTCACGGTGGGTGGGGAGGGCCTCGACCCCGTGGCGGGGACCGGTACCGTGACGGCCACCTCGCGACGATCCGTCACCGAGGCCGGGGACGGGGCCCCCTTCCAGGGTCCCGGAGCCGGCCGGGGACGGGCGGGACACCTCGATCGATCACGAGACCGAGCACGACACGACGGAGGAGCACGGTGAGCACAGGCGGTCCCCCGGTCCCCCCCGAGCGTCAGGGCGAGACGACGTCGGTCTTCCGGGCCGACTTCCTGGCCGAGCCCGAGACCGAGTCCCGCGGCGCTCCGGTGTCCGGGGTCGACGCGCTGCCCGCGGGCTCCGCGCTGCTGGTGGTCAAGCGCGGCCCCAACGCCGGGTCGCGCTTCCTCCTCGACCGGGACACCACGAGCGCGGGTCGGCACCCCGACTCGGACATCTTCCTCGACGACGTCACCGTCTCCCGCCGGCACGCGGAGTTCCGCCGCGACGGCGCGGAGTTCGTGGTGGTGGACGTCGGCAGCCTCAACGGCACGTACGTCAACCGCGAGCCCGTGGACACCGCGGTGCTCGCCAACGGCGACGAGGTGCAGATCGGCAAGTTCCGCCTCGTCTTCCTCACCGGTCCCCGTGACGGCGGGTCGGCCGGGGCGGGGGCGGGGCTGGAGTGACCGCGGCCGGGCTGTCCGAGCCTGGGGGATCCCCCCTCTCGATCGGCTCGGTGCTCGACGCGCTGCGTGCCGACTTCCCGGAGATCACGATCTCCAAGATCCGGTTCCTCGAGTCCGAGGGCCTGATCCGTCCGGCGCGCACCCCGGCGGGCTACCGGCAGTTCTCGCACGCCGACGTCGTGCGCCTGCGGTTCGTGCTGTCCGCGCAGCGCGACCACTACCTGCCCCTCAAGGTCATCCGGGCCCGGCTCGACGAGTTCGACCGCAACCCCGTCGACGGCGGCCCGACGCTGCCGGGGGAGACCCCGGGCGGCGCCGACGGTGCGCTCGCGACGGCGGCCCCGCCGGAGTCCGGTGGTCCCGGCCCCGGTGGACCCGGCGGCCCGACCACGCCCTCCGGCCCGAGCGCCGCGGCCACCGCCCGGGTGCGCAGCCTCGCCTCGGTGGCCGACCGCGTCGAGCCCGACGAGGACCCCGACGGCGCCCGCACCGCCCGCGGGGACACCGTGAGCCGCGACGTGATGCTCGCCGAGGACGGCGTGGACGCCTCGCTGCTCGACGGCCTCGAGCACCACGGCATCCTGCGTCCCGACGCCGACGGCCGCTACGAGCCCGAGGACGTCCTGGTGGCGCGCACCGCGGCCTCGCTCGCACGTCTCGGCGTCGAGCCGCGCCTGCTGCGCTCGGCGCGCGCCAGCGCGGACCGCGAGGTCGGCCTGCTCGCCCAGCTCGTCACCCCCGTCGCCCGCAGCCGCGGTCCCGAGGCCGCCCGCCGCGCCGAGGAGCTCTCCGCGGAGCTGGCGGCGCTCTCCGGACGCCTGCACGCGCTGCTCGTCGGGGCGGGTCTGCGCCACGGTCTCAAGCGCTGAACCGGCCCGTCACAGGGGCGTCACACGGCCCCCGCCCCGCTGGGCGACGGAGCCCGCGGAGGCCCTCGCGGACTCGCGCGCAGGGGTTCGCGAGCGTGTAGCGTCTCGATCCGTCGATCGAAGGAGGCGAGCCGCATGAGCGAGATGCGAGTCGTGGGGGTTCGGGTCGAGCTCCCCGCGAACCAGCCGATCCTCCTTCTCCGGGAGGCCGAGGGCGACCGGTACCTGCCGATCTGGATCGGCTCCGTCGAGGCCACGGCCATCGCCCTCGAGCAGCAGGGCGTCAAGCCCGCCCGCCCGCTCACCCACGACCTGCTCAAGGACGTGCTGGGTGCGCTGGACCGCCGGCTCGAGCAGGTCCGGATCATCGACCTGCAGGAGGGCACCTTCTACGCCGAGCTGGTGTTCGACGGTGACATCCGCGTCTCCGCCCGCCCCAGCGACTCGGTGGCCCTCGCCCTGCGGGTCGGGGTGCCGATCCACGCCGAGGAGGGTGTGCTCTCCGAGGCCGGTCTGGTGATCCCGGACGAGCAGGAGGACGAGGTCGAGAAGTTCCGCGAGTTCCTCGACTCCGTGTCCCCGGAGGACTTCCGCGGGGCCGACACGTAACGGTCGTTCGGGGGTCGGTACTCTCACCCTGAAGTCAAGGTCGAGAGTCGCCGCGCGTCGCGTTGACCCCCATCTCCGCCGCTCGTACCGTCGGCGCCACAACGGAACGAGGGAGGCAATCGGTGAGCGGTGGTCAGGACGGCGGACCCGCCGGCCCCGAGCTCGAGCCCCTCGGTCCGGAGGGCGAGCAGGGCTCGCTGTTCGCCGAGGAAGTGTTCGGCGACGGGCCGCCCTCGGGTGACGTCGTCGGGTACCGCGGGCCGGCCGCGTGTCAGATCGTCGGCATCACCTACCGCCAGCTCGACTACTGGGCGCGCACCAAGCTCGTGGTCCCGAGCATCCGCTCCGCGACGGGCTCCGGCTCCCAGCGGCTGTACTCGTTCAAGGACCTCGCGGTGCTCAAGGTGGTCAAGAACCTCCTCGACACCGGCGTCTCGCTGAACAACATCCGCGTCGCCGTCGAGCAGCTGCGCCGCCACGGCGTGCGCGACCTCGCGCGCATCACCCTGTTCTCCGACGGGGTCACCGTCTACGAGTGCACCTCCCCGGAGGAGGTCGTCGACCTGCTGCAGGGCGGCCAGGGCGTCTTCGGGATCGCCGTCGGCGGAGCCATGCGGGAGATCTCCGGCAGCATCGCGCGCTTCCCTGCCGAGCGCGCCGACACCGCCGTCGTCGACCCGTCGCCGGAGGACGAGCTGGCCTCGCGCCGCAACCGCGGAGCCCGCTCCGCCGGCTGACACGCACCGGGTGACACGGGCCACGCGGACCCTGGGTCCGGCCGCCCGACTGCGCTACCCTCATCCCGTCGTACTTGGACACCGCGCGGGAGAGACCTGCACACAGAAGCCTCTGGCCGCAGGCGCCGAAGGAGCAACTCCTCCCCGGAACCTCTCAGGCATCCCAGACCGCGCGGAGGAGACGACCTCTGGAAAGAGGTGATCGGTCCCGGTTCACGCCGGGGTCGACCACCCGCCGATGGTGCAAGCCGAGGGTGAGCCCACCTCACCGGCGAAGCTCTCAGGCGCCCACAGGTGAGTGGGCAGCGGCAGAGGGGGAGGCCGTACGCGACGGACGGCGACGTCCGCGGCGTGCGAGGCCCCTGCTCGCCCTGCCACCGGAGGCGTCATGTCCGCACCGCACGGTTCGCCCGCCCGCTCCTCGTGGGAGTCCGCTCCCCTCGCCGCGCTCGAGCACGGGGTGCCCTTCGCCGACCGGCACATCGGTCCGGACGCCGCGGGCCTCGCGCGGATGCTCGAGACGATCGGCGTCGGCTCGCTGGAGGAGCTCGCCGACACGGCGATGCCCAGCTCGATCCGCACCGACCCGGCCGACTGGTCGGACGACCCCACCGGCCACGCCCCGCCGCCCCCGGCGACCGAGGCCCAGGTGCTCGACGAACTGCGCGGGATGGCCGCGCGGAACACCACGCTGGAGCCGATGCTCGGCCTCGGCTACCACGGCACGCTCACCCCGCCGGTGATCCGACGCAACGTGCTCGAGGACCCGGCCTGGTACACGGCGTACACGCCCTACCAGCCCGAGATCAGCCAGGGTCGCCTCGAGGCCCTGCTCAACTTCCAGACGATGGTCTGCGACCTCACGGGCCTCGACGTCGCGGGCGCCTCGATGCTCGACGAGTCCACCGCCGCGGCCGAGGCGATGCTGCTGCTGCGCCGGGCCGACAAGACGCCGCCACACAAGGACAGGCCTAGCCGGTTCCTCGTCGACGCCGACACGCTGCCCCAGACCGTCGCGGTGCTCGAGACCCGCGCGGAGGCGCTGGGCATCGAGCTGCAGACCGTGGACGTCACGGGGGATCTGACGGCCGACGATTCTCCTCTGGCGAACGACTTCTTCGGCCTCCTGCTCGCCGCCCCCGGCGCGTCCGGGGCGCTGCGCGACCACCGCGCGGTGATCGAGGCCGTGCACGACCGCGGTGCTGCGGTGATCGCCGCCTGCGACCTGCTCGCCGCCACCATGGTCACCCCGCCCGGCGACCTGGGCGCCGACGTCGCGGTCGGCTCCACCCAGCGCTTCGGGGTGCCGCTCGGCTTCGGCGGCCCGCACGCCGGGTTCCTCGCGGTCCGCCAGGGCCTCGCGCGCCAGCTGCCCGGGCGTCTCGTGGGCACGTCCATCGACGCCGACGGCGACCCCGCGCACCGCCTCGCCCTGCAGACCCGCGAGCAGCACATCCGCCGCGACAAGGCCACGAGCAACATCTGCACCGCGCAGGTCCTGCTCGCGGTGATCGCCGCGATGTACGCCGTGCACCACGGGCCGACCGGGCTCCGGACGATCGCGCGGCGCACCCACCGGATGGCCGCCGTCCTGGCGGCCGGCCTGGTCAAGGGCGGCGTCGAGGTGGTGCACCGCGAGTTCTTCGACACCGTGCTGGTGCGCGTGCCCGGCGAGGCCCCGGCCGCCGTCGCCGCCTGCCGCGGCGAGGGCATCCTCGTCCGCGAGGTGGACGCCGACCACGTCGGCATCTCCTGCTCCGAGCGCACGACGCGCGAGCACCTGCGGTCCCTGTGGCGCGCCCTCGGCGCCGGCGACCTCAACGTCTCGGACCTCGACGCCGCCACCGCCGACGCCGTGCCGGCCTCGCTCGAGCGGACGTCGTCGTACCTCACGCACCCGGTGTTCCACCGCCACCGCAGCGAGACCGCGCTGCTGCGCTACCTGCGCGAGCTCTCCGACAAGGACGTCGCGCTCGACCGCAGCATGATCCCGCTGGGCAGCTGCACGATGAAGCTCAACGCCACCGCCGAGATGGAGCCGATCACCTACCCCGGGTTCGGCGACCTGCACCCGTTCGCGCCGGAGTCCGACGCGCCGGGGATGCTCCAGGTGATCACGGACCTCGAGGACTGGCTGGTGCACCTCACCGGCTACCACGCGGTCTCGCTGCAGCCCAACGCCGGCTCGCAGGGCGAGCTCGCCGGCCTGCTGGCCATCCGCGCCTACCACCGCTCGCGGGGCGACGAGCACCGCGACGTGTGCCTCATCCCGTCGTCGGCGCACGGCACGAACGCCGCGTCCGCGATCTCGGCGGGCATGCGGGTCAAGGTCGTGAAGACCACCGACCGCGGCGACGTCGACGTCGAGGACCTGGAGAAGGTCATCGGGGAGAACGCCGACACGCTCGCGGCGATCATGATCACCTACCCGTCGACGCACGGGGTCTACGAGCCGCGCGTGCGCAAGGTCTGCGCGGCCGTGCACGACGCCGGCGGGCAGGTCTACGTCGACGGCGCCAACCTCAACGCCCTGGTCGGGCTCGCCCGCCCCGGTCGCTTCGGCGCCGACGTCAGCCACCTGAACCTGCACAAGACCTTCTGCATCCCGCACGGCGGCGGGGGCCCCGGCGTCGGCCCCGTCGGCGTGGTCGAGCACCTCGCGCCGTTCCTGCCGAACCACCCGGCCCAGCCGTCGGCGGGACCCGAGACCGGGATCGGCCCCGTCGCCGGCGCACCCTGGGGCTCGGCGTCGATCCTGCCGATCTCCTGGGCCTACGTCCGGCTCATGGGTGTCGACGGACTGCGCCGCGCGACGCTGACCGCCGTGGCCGCGGCCAACTACGTCGCGAAGCGCCTGGACGAGCACTTCCCGGTGCTCTACACCGGCCCGGGCGGCATGGTCGCCCACGAGTGCATCCTCGACCTGCGCCCGCTGACCAAGGCGTCGGGCATCACGGTCGACGACGTCGCCAAGCGCCTCGCCGACTACGGCTTCCACGCGCCGACGATGTCGTTCCCCGTGGCCGGGACGCTCATGGTCGAGCCGACCGAGTCCGAGGACCTCGCCGAGATCGACCGGTTCATCGACGCGATGATCGCCATCCGCGGCGAGATCGCCCGTGTCGAGTCGGGGGAGTGGCCGGCGGACGACAACCCGCTGGTCCACGCGCCCTTCACCGCCCGCTCGGTGCTGGGCGGGGCGTGGGACCACGCCTACTCCCGCGAGGAGGCGGCCTTCCCGGCCGGCGGGCGCCCGACGAAGATCTGGCCCCCGGTGCGGCGCATCGACGCCGCCCACGGCGACCGGCACCTCGTCTGCTCCTGCCCGCCGCTGGAGGAGCTCGCCGAGTCCTAGCACGTGCCAGCGGCGGACCGTCGCAGACGCCCGGTGTGCGTTACGGGAGCACGTCGACAGGCCACATGCGCGGTCGGAGGCACCCACGTGCGGCGTGTCCTCTCATCCGTTCGTGGGACCAGAGGTGACACTGAGGTCCTAAGTGACCTGGGGGGCATCTGTGGGCACGCTCATCGCTGCAGGCATCGTGGTCGGCATCACGCTCGGGTTCGTGGTGGGGCGTCGCTGGGCGGAGTACTTCCGAGCCGCCAGCGACGCCCGGAACATCATGGCCGGCCGCAAGAGATACCGGGGAACCAGCACGCTGGCGTTCGTCCTCGGCGGTCTCCTGATCCTCGGAGTGGCGATCTTCTTCGGGAACAGCCCGTCCTTCTGACGGGGCGGTCAGCCGCTGGCCGCTCCGGGGGCGTCGTCGTCGAGGGCCGCGCGCATCGCGTGCAGCGTGACGCCCCGGGCGTGCAGCAGCGGTGCCGCGCGCCCGGTCTCGCGGTGGAGCATGCCCAGCAGGACGTGCTCGGAGCCGATGGTCCGGTCGCCGCGGCGCACCGCCTCGCGCAGGGCGAGCTCGAGGACCTTCTTCGCGCCGCGGTCGAAGGGGATGTGACCCCACAGCCGGCGGCGACGCCCGCCCGCGGCCCGGGTGTTCTCGAGCGCACCCGGGCCGAAGGCCGCCTCGACGCGGGCACGGACCTCGTCGAGGTCGATCCCCACGTCGGCCAGCGCCTCGCGGTCGGGCAGGTCGGGCGGCCCCGCGCGGCGCAGGTCCTCCTCGACCACCGCGAGGGTCACCCCGCGGGCGGCGAGCAGCGCCGCCCCGCGGGTGTCGCCCGCCCGGCAGAGCCCGAGCAGGAGGTGCTCGCTGCCGATGTGGTCGTCGGCGCGCTGGCGGGCCTCCTCCTGGGCGAGGACCACGATCCGGCGCGCCGGGTCGGTGAAGCGTTCGAACATGGTCGGACCTCCTGGACGATCCCCTAGACGACCCCGCTGCGGCGGTACTTCTTGTGCACCGCCTGCCTGCTGACCGACAGTCCGTCGGCGATCTGCTGCCAGGACCAGCCCTGGTCCCGGGCGTTGCGGACCTGCAGCTCCTCCAGGGACTCGAGGAGCGCCCGCAGGGACGCCACCGCTGCGAGACCCGTCGCCGGGTCCCGCGAGGAGGCCGCCGCCGCCACCGCCGTCGCATCAGCCATGCGTGTCAATCTAGGTTGACAGACCCGGAGCTGTCAACCGACGTTGACATCTAGAGCGCCGTGGCCCCCGGGGACAGGACGATCGGCACCGGCGAGGCCTCCAGGACGGCGGCGCCGGGGTCGCCGATGAGCAGCCGGGTAGCGGCGCCGGCGGGCGAGGCCCCGGCGACGAGCAGGTCACCCTCGCCCCACTCCAGCGACCGCACGGCCTCCTCGACCGTGTCGTCCGCGACCGCGACGGTCTCGGCGCCGTCGATGCCCAGGCCCTCGAGTGCCTCGCGCTGCGCGCCGATCATCTGCTCGCGCCACTGCTCGACGACCACCCGCTCGGCGTGCAGGCCCGCCTCCGGCGGCACCGTCGGCCCACGCTGCGGGGCGAAGGACGCGACGCGCAGGGCGGCATCGGCACGCCGCGCGAGGTCGGCGGCCGTGGCGAGCACACCGCGGGCGCGGCGTCCGGGGCCGAAGGCGCAGGTCACACGCGTGACCGGGCCGTCGGCGAGCGCCACGTGCCCGGCGAGCGCGACGGGCACGTCGGCGGCCCGCGCGAGGCGGGCGCCGACCGACCCCGGGCGGGGCGGGCCGTCGCCGAGCACGACCAGGTCGGCCTGGCGTGCGTGCGCGGCGCGGGCAAGGCCGCCGGGCACCGAGCGGTCCGCGACGTGCTCGACCTCGACGTCGACACCCTCGATCTCGGGAATCACCTCCGGGGCGTCGTCATGCCCGGGCGGCGAGACGGTGCAGACGACGAGCGGGCCGCCGATCACACGTGCCAGCCGCGCCCCGAGCGAGACCGCGGCGTCGGGGTCGGTCCCGGGCATGTGCCCGACGAGCACGGTCACGACGACTCCCCCTCGGTCGGACCGGTCGTGCCGGTCGCGCCGGCCGGGGCGATGAGCCGGGAGTGGCGGGCCCCGTAGAGCGCCCAGAAGATCAGGGCGACCGCCAGCCAGAGGACGAACACGACGTGGGTGATCCAGGAGAGCCCGAGGATGAGGTAGACGCAGGCCGCGATCGAGAGGACCGGCGTCACCGGGTAGCCGGGCACGCGGAAGCCGCGGGGGAGGTCCGGCGCGGTCCGGCGCAGCACCATGACCCCGATCGACACGACGCTGAACGCCACCAGGGTCCCCACGCTGACGAGGTCGGCGAGGACGTCGAGCGGCACCAGACCGGCCAGGACGGCGACGGCGATGCCGACGAGGATCGTCGTGGGCACCGGGGTGAGGGTGCGGGGGTTCACCCGCGAGAGCAGCGGGGGCAGCATCCCGTCGCGGCTCATCGAGAACAGGATCCGGCTCTGGGCGTACATCGTCACCAGGGTGACACTGAAGATCGAGATGACGGCGCCCGCCGCGAGGACGATCCCCGGCCAGCTGGCGCCCGTCACCTGCGTGAGGATCGCCGCGAGCCCGGCCTCCTGGCCCTCGAACTGCTCCCACGGCTGCGCGCCGAGCGCCGCGACGGCCACCAGCAGGTAGACCACGGTGACGACGACGAGTGAGAGCATCAGGGCGCGGGGGAGCGTGCGCCGCGGGTCCTTGACCTCCTCGCCGGCCGTCGACACGGCGTCGAGGCCGATGAACGAGAAGAACACCGTGCCGGCTGCGGCGCCGATGCCGCCCACGCCGAGCGGCGCGAACTCCGCGAAGTTGTCGGCGGAGAACGCGGTGAACGCCAGCCCGACGAACAGCAGCAGGACCGCGAGCTTGATCACCACCATGATCGCGTTGGCGGTGGCCGACTCGCTCACCCCGCGGATCAGCAGCAGGGTGCACAGGACGACGAGGACGATCGCCGGCAGGTTGACGATGCCGCCGGCGCCGGGCGCCCCGGACAGCGCCTCGGGCACCCGTACGCCGACCGTGCTCTGGAGCAGGGCGTTGAGGTACTCCGACCAGCCCACCGAGACGGCGGCCGAGGAGACGAGGTACTCGAGGATCAGGCAGGCCGCCACGCCCATCGCCGCGGCCTCGCCGAGGGTGGCGTAGGCGTAGGAGTACGACGACCCGGACACCGGCACCGCCGAGGCGAGCTCGGCGTAGCAGAGCGCGGTCAGCCCGGCGGTGATCCCGGCGATCACGAAGGACAGGACCACCGCGGGCCCGGCCTTCGGGGTGGCCTCGGAGAGCACGAAGAAGATGCCGGTGCCGACGGTCGACCCGATGCCGATCGCCACGAGCTGACCGAGCCCGATCGAGCGCTTGAGGTCCCCGCCCTCGTGGCCCGCGGAGGCGTCGGCGCCGGTCTCGGCCGCCATGGTGGCGATCGGTTTGCGCCGCAACCAGGCGGTGCGGTCCGGTCCGGGCACACGTCCCCCTCAGGGCCTCGGTCAGGTGGTGATCCGCGTCGCCGTCGAGCGGGTGGCGGGGAGCTTAACCCGAGGAGTGCGCTACGGCGGAAGGGTGACGCGTACGCCCGACGACCAGCGCCAGGACGGCGGCCAGGATCGTCACGAGGCCGACGACCCAGAGCCCCGCGCGCTGGCTGCCGGTGAGGTCGGCGAGCCCGCCGGTGACGTACGGCGCGACGAAGCCCGAGAGGTTCCCCAGGGAGTTGATCAGGGCGATGCCGCCGGCCGCGGCCGCCCCGGTGAGGAACTGCGAGGGCAGGGGCCAGAACGTGGGCAGGGCCGAGCAGGTCCCGACCGCGCAGACCGTCACCGCGGCCATCGTCCAGAACGGGTTGCTCTGGTAGAGCGCGATCGGGATGGCGATCCCGCCGAGGATCATCGGCAGGGCGAGCCACCAGCGCCGACCCGACTCGCCGGCGAGGAACCCACCGTCGGTGCGGGCGGCGGAGCGGTCGGCCGCGCGGCTCCAGAGCACCATGCCGACCGCCGCCACCGCGTACGGCACGGACGTGACGAGGCCCTTCTCGACGATGCCGAGCTTGGTCCCGAACTGCTGCTCGAACCCGGAGACGATCGTGGGCAGGAAGAAGCCGAGCGCGTAGAGCCCGTAGGTGACGCCGAAGTAGACGAAGGCCAGCACCAGGATGCGTGGCGCGGTCAGGGCGCGGCGCAGGGTCCAGTGGTCGGCCGCCTCCACCTCGGCGGACTCGGCGGCCAGCCGCCGACTCAGCCACGTCCGCTCGTCCTCGGAGAGCCACTTCGCCTGCTCGGGACGGTCGGTGAGGGCGAAGAACGTCACGATGCCGAGCAGGATCGCCGGGATGCCCTCGAGCAGGAACATGACCCGCCAGCCGGACAGACCGAAGAGGCCGTCGCCCACGGAGATGATCAGGGCGCTGACCGTCGACCCGACCGCGGTCGAGATCGGCACCGCGACCATGAACCAGCCGACCGCCCGCGCCCGGTACTCGGCCGGGAACCAGAAGGTCAGATACAGGATGATGCCGGGGAAGAAGCCGGCCTCGGCCACGCCGAGCAGGAAGCGCAGGACGATCAGCACCGTCGCGTTCGGCGCGAACGCCATGACCGAGGCGACGATGCCCCAGGACACCAGGATCCGGGTGATCCAACGACGCGCGCCGAAGCGGTGCAGCGCCAGGTTGCTGGGCACCTCGAGCAGCAGGTAGCCGACGAAGAAGATGCCCGACGCGAGCCCGAAGACCGTCGCGGTCATCTGGAGCTCGGCGTTCATGCCGTTCGGCCCCGCGAAGCCGATGTTGACGCGGTCGAGGTAGTTGATGAAGTACAGCAGCCCCAGGAGGGGCATCAACCGCCAGACGACCCGACGCACCGTCCGGCGCCCGAGCTCACTGTCCGTGCTCGACCCGCTCGTCTCCGTCGACACCCGTTCAGTGGACCAGGTGAGTCAAGGGCGTGTGAAGAGCGGGATCAGCCGCAGCTGCGCAGGGCCGAGACGTCGGGGGACCCGCCGCGCTCGAACGAGATGTGGACGTGGTCCTCGTGGTTGGCCGTGGCGCCGCCACGGTCCTCCATGCTCTCCCAGCCCGAGCCGGTGTTGATCCGCTGGTCCCAGATCACGTACTCGACCCCGAGGTCGCCCTTGTTCTCGATGACGCAGTCGGCGATCGCGTCGCCGCTGGTGGTCATGAAGTCGAGCGCGTAGCCGCCGGGGTGGTCGGACTGGCCGCCGCGGCTGCCTACGCCCAGGACGTCGTGGCCCGGGAAGACGCACTCCATCGCGTTGCCGACCTCCTGGACGGAGTCGGCGACGCCGCCGTAGGAGCCCGACGCGCCGCACCCGGTCACCGAGGCGGTGCGCTCCTCCTCGGCGGCGGCCTGCTGGGTCTGTCGCTGCGCGGCGGCGTCCGCCTCGGCCCGGCGGGCCGTGGCGGCGTCGGCCGCGCGGTCGCGCTCGGCGGCCTTGATGAGGTCCGCGGACGCGGCGCCGCCGGACGGCTCGCTCACCGGGGTGACGGCGGAGCCGACGGACGACGAGGACGCCGACGCGGTGTCGGCGAGGGAGGCGCCCTGCGCGGAGAGCTCGAGCGTGGTGGCCGCGTCCTGGGGGTCCTGGTCGGGCAGGGCGATGACCGCCGGGCCGACGAGGGCGAGCGCGCTGCCGGTCAGCCCGGCCGCGACGGCGCCGTGGCGCATTGCGGAGCGGGCGGGGGAGCGGTGGCGCGATGCGCCACGGACGGCGCCCGCGGGCATGACGAAGGGGACCGTCCGGGGCTCGCGTCGGCTCGTGCCTGCCTCTGCGTCACGGCCCCAGGGGGAGCGTTGCCGTGTCACGTTCTGCCTTCCGATCACGGAACGGCCTGGCGACACCGTCGGGGTCGGTGCTGCCGGACGGGGGAGCGAAGGTCCGTCGTGGGGAGCGCCGTGACCTTCTCGTAACCGTTCCGTGAGCGAGAGTAGACGAACCGGACGCGCCGACCAGGCCGGGTTGCCTCCTCGACGGCGGACGGGAGGAACCCCGCGGTCGGCGGTCACCGGCCGCGACGACCGGGTCCCGCAGCGCGACGGCGGCCGGTCAGCGGCTGGTCAGGGGCAGGTCAGCGGCCGGTCAGCACGACACGCGGTCCGCGATCGCCCGGCCGAGCAGGGTGCCCGAGCGCCAGGCCGTCTCGACCTTGGGACTGCCCCAGCCGTCGCCGCAGAGCCCGACGAGGTCGTCGTCGAGGGAGAACTCCTCCTCGTGCGGCTGTGCGGGGCTCGCGTACGTCCAGCGGTGCGCGTGGGTCCAGGCCGGCGCGTCGTCCAGGCCGAGCAGCTCCGTGACCGCGGCGACGACCGGGCCGATCGCCCCGTCGGGGTCGTCGAGGTGCCGGCGCGCCCGCTCCGCGGTGGAGTGCGCGACGAGCACGGGGGCGCCGTCGCCGCGGCGGTCGCCGTCGTCGGCGATCAGGTCGACGTCGGGGTGTCCGTTGACGAACGCCGCCGGCAGGCGCTCCCAGCCGCGGTGCCCGTAGCCCAGGGCCACCGAGATGACGGGGTTCCAGGCCCGGTCGGCGACGCCCGCGCTCGCGCGCAGGGCGGGGTCGAGCAGGCGGGCGGCCTGCGGGTCGGGCATGGCGAGCACGACGGCGCAGGCCGGTTGCCCGTCCACCGCCGGGCCGGGCGTCACCCTCGAGACCGTGTGGCCGGTGCTGACCGTGACCCCCTCGGCGAGGTCGGCCACCAGGGAGCGCAGGCCACCGGGCGCGGACCACCGCTGCGGGCCCGACGTCGACGACCACGTGCCGTCCTCGCCGCGGGCGGCGAGCGTGTCGGTCCACGGGACGGCGAGCCCGCGCCGCTGCCAGTCCTCGACGACGGCGACGAACTCGTCGTCGCGCGCGGTGAAGTAGGCGGCGCCGAGGTCGACGACGTGGTCAGCACCGTCGGGCAGCGGCCGCGCCGCCATCCGCCCCCCGACGCGCTTCGCGCGCTCGAGCACCCGCACCGGCGTGCCGGCGGTCGTGAGCGCGCGGGCGCAGGCGATCCCGCTGATGCCGCCGCCGACGACCAGGACCTCGCGCCGCATCTCCGGAGACGTCACGAGCGTGCCCCCGACCTCGTCACGTGGGTGCTGTCGCGGACCGTGCCGACGTACTCCTCGAGGAGGTCCTCCATGGCCACCAGACCGACCGTCGAGCCCTCGGAGTCGACCGCGCGGGCGAGGTGCGAGCCCTCGCGTCGCAGGGCCGCCAGCGCCTCGTCCACCGGCGCCGACAGCGAGATCTCCGGCAGGGCCCGGACCCGCTCGGCCGGCACCGGGTGGTCGGCGGCCTCGTCGTCCGAGGCCCCGTCGCCGTCGCCGTCGCCGAGGTCGAGCACGTCCTTGACGTGCAGGTACCCCGCGAGCTCGACGACCGGCGCGTGGTCGGCGTTCTCCCCCTCCGGCGTGATCGGGGTGGTGCCCGGCTCCAGGGGATCGGAGCCCAGGCGGGGGTGGGCGTCGGGTGCGGTCGGCGCCTGCACGGGGAAGCGCGAGAACCCGGTGCGGGCCACGGCCTCCTCCACGGCGCCGACGGTGGGGTTCGGGGGCAGCACCGTGACCCGGTCCAGCGGGATGAGCACGTCGGCGACGGTGTGCTCCGCCGAGCTCAGCGCCTGGGTCAGCCTGCGGGTCTGCGAGGCGTCGAGCAGGCCCTCGGCGCGGGACTCCGAGAGCATCCCGGCGATCTCCTGCGGGGTGTACGCCGACTCGCGCTCGTCCACCGGCGTCACGCCGAAGGCCTTGAGGATGTGGTTGGCGACCCAGTTCAGCACCACGATCACCGGGCGCGTGACCTTGAGGAACGCGACGAGCGCGGGTACGAGCCACAGCGAGGTGCGCTCGGGCCCGGCGATGGCGATGTTCTTGGGCACCATCTCGCCGATCACGATGTGCAGGATCGTGACGATCGTCAGCGCGACCACGAACGCGATCGGGTGGATCAGGAACGACGGGACGCCGATCGGCTCGAGGACGACCTCGAGCTGGTGGGCCACCGCGGGCTCGCCGAGGGAGCCCAGCGCCAGCGAGCAGATCGTGATGCCCAGCTGGGCGGCGGCCAGCATCATCGAGAGGTGCTCGGAGGCCCGCAGCACGGTCCCGGCGCCCGCGGCGCCCTCGGTGTGCAGGGCCTCGAGACGGTCGCGGCGCGCGGAGATCAGCGAGAACTCCGCGCCGACGAAGAACGCGTTCGCCCCGAGCAGGGCGAACATCAGGAGCAGGGCGACGCCGTCGCTCACGGGGAGGCCTCCTCGCCGCTCACGGCGACCGCGGCGGGCACCTTGGGTGGTCGCACCACGCGGACCTCGGCGATGCGTCGGGCGTCGACGCGCGTGACGATCAGCTGCCAGTCGTCGAGCGTGACCGCGTCGCCGACGTTGGCCAGCCGCTGGAGCTCCGCGGTGATGTAGCCCGCGAGCGTCTCGTAGACCTCGCTCTCCGGGAACGACCAGCCCACGACCTCGGCCATCTCGTCGGAGCGCAGCATCCCGGAGACGATCCAGCTGTCCTCGCCCTCGCCGCGCACCCGCGCCGCCTCGCCGCGGTCGTGCTCGTCGCGGACGTCGCCGACGATCTCCTCGACGAGGTCCTCGAGCGTGACGATGCCCGCGGTGCCGCCGTACTCGTCGACCACCAGCGCCATCTGGAGCCCGGCCCCCCGCAGACGGTCGAGCAGCTCGTCGCCGTCGAGGGAATCGGGCACGGTGGTGGCGGTGCGCATGAGGTTGCGCAGCTTGGTGGTGGCGCGCCGGTTGCGGGGCTCGGAGAATGCCTGCTTCACGTGGACGACGCCGCGGATGTCGTCGAGGTCGCGGTCGACGACGGGGAAGCGCGAGAAGCCGGTGCGGATCGTCGCGGCGATGAGGTCGTCCACGGTGTCGTCCTGGGACAGCGACTCGACCCGCACGCGCGGGGTCATCATCTCGTCGGCGTTGCGCTCACCCACCCGCAGGGAGCGGGCCATGACCTCGGCGGTGCCCTCGTCGATCGTGCCCTGCTGGGCGCTGGTGGTGAGGAGCGAGCCGAGCTCCTGGGGGGAGCGCGCCGAGCGCAGCTCCTCGGCGGGCTCGACGCCGAGGCGCCGCACGATCCAGTTGGCCGAGCCGTTGAGCCCGGTGATGAAGAACGAGAGCACCCGGGAGAAGCCGGCCTGGACGCCGGCCACCATGCGCGCCGTGCGCATCGGGCGGGCGATGGCGAGGTTCTTCGGCACCAGCTCGCCGAACACCATCGACAGCGCCGTCGCGAAGACCAGCGCGATCACCGAGGCCGTCCCGCCCGCGGCGCCGGGCGGCAGGCCGACGTCCTCGAGCACCGGGGAGATCAGGGTCGCGATCGCGGGCTCGGAGAGGTAACCGGTGATCAGCGTCGTGATGGTGATCCCGAGCTGGGCCCCGGAGAGCTCGAACGACAGGTTGCGGTGCGCGCGCTGCACGATCTTCGAGCGCCGGTCGCCGACCTCGTCGACGTGGTTGTCGATCTGGCTGCGCTCGAGGCTGGTCAGGGAGAACTCGGCGGCCACGAAGATCGCGGTGCCGAAGGTGACGGCGACGAACCCGATGAGTCCGAGCACCGACAGGAGGACGTCCACGGAGTACCGGGTCCCCCGTCAGCTGCTTGCCAACCGGGCGGGGAACCCGCCCGTGGCGATGGGGCCCCACCGCTGCACCGTCAACCGGATCAGGCTCTTGCCCTGGCGGGCCATCGCCTCGCGGTACTCGTCCCAGTCCGAGTGCTCACCGGAGATCGAGCGGAAGTAGTCGACGAGCGGCTCGAGCGCGTCGGGGAGGTCGAGCACCTCGGCGGTGCCCTCGACGTGCACCCAGGGGCCGTCGAAGTCGTCGGAGAGCACGCACATGGCCACCCGGGGGTCGCGGCGCACGTTGGTCACCTTCGCCCGCTCGGGGTAGGTCGACACGAGCAGGCGGCCCTCCGCGTCGATGCCCAGCGTCACCGGGGAGGTCTGGTCACCGCCGTCGGAGCGGCGCGTCACCACGATCGCCTTGTGTCGGGTGCGCAGGAACGCGTCGAGCTCCTCGCGCCCCACCCGGTCGTTCGTCGCCACGTTCACCACGTCGACGAGCGTAGCCGCGTGCCCGGCCCGCTCCGACGCTGTGGGCCCCGGCCTACGGTGATCCCGTGGCTTCCCTGGACGGCCGGCGGGTCGTGGTGACGGGCGCGTCGTCGGGCATCGGGGAGGCCGCGGCGCGGGCCGCCGTCGCCGCCGGCGCGCGGGTCGGGCTGGTGGCACGGCGGGCCGAGCGCCTCGCCGGGCTGGTCGCCGAGCTCGGGGACGCCGCGGTCGTCGGGGTCGCGGACGTCACCGACGCCGCGGCGCTGACCGACGCCGTGGACCGCCTGGCCGCCGAGCTCGGCGGCCTCGACGGCGTCGTCGCGGCGGCCGGGACCATGCACCTCGGGGCCGTGGGCGAGACCGACCCGGAGCGCTGGCGCGAGGTGTTCGACGTCAACGTGCACGGCCTGCTCGCCACCGCGCGGGCCGCGCTGCCCCACCTCGGCGAGGGTGCGAGCTGGGTGACGATCTCCTCGATGTCCGGGCGGCGCGTGCCCTCGGCCGCCGGCGGGGTCTACGCGGCGAGCAAGCACGCCGCCCACGCCGTCGACGAGACGCTGCGCCGCGAGGCGGGGGCGCGGGGCGTGCGCGTCACGACGGTCGCCCCGGGCTTCGTCGCCACCGATCTGATGGCGGGTGACCTCGCGGCGGGCGACGGAGCCGGGCGCGAGGACGTCGCCGCCTTCCGCGAACGCATGCACGCCCGGGGTCTGACGCCCGAGCACGTCGCCGCGGCCGTGGTCCACGTGCTCGGGCTGCCGCCGGAGGTGTGCGTCGTGGAGTACGCCCTGACCTCGACCGCGCAGATGCGTTCCTGACCCCTCGGACGGTGACCTGCGCCGCACGTGGTGGCGCGGCACCGGGCGCGCGCGAGAACAATGGCGCGCCATGTGCGGGAGCCCGGAGCGGGGAACGTGTCGTGAGCGGTAGCCCGTTCGTCGACTTCGACCGGGACTCCTGGTCGCAGCTGAGCGACACCAGCGCCGTGCCGCTCACCGCCGAGGAGCTCGAGGAGCTGCGCTCCCTGGGCGACCCCGTCGACCTCGACGACGTGCGCGAGGTCTACCTGCCCGTCTCACGGCTGCTCGACCTGCACGTGCGGGCCACGGCGGGCCTGCTCGACGCCTACCGGCAGTTCCTGCGCCAGGACGAGCAGGCGACGCCGTTCGTGATCGGGATCGCGGGGTCGGTGTCGGTCGGCAAGTCGACGACGGCCCGGCTGCTGCGGCTGCTGCTCGCGCGCTGGCAGGACCACCCGAACGTCGCGCTGGTGACCACCGACGGGTTCCTGCACTCCAACGCCGAGCTGGAGCGGCGCGGGCTGATGCGGCGCAAGGGCTTCCCGGAGTCCTACGACCGGCGCGCCCTCCTGCGGTTCGTCTCCGACATCAAGGCGGGCAAGCCCGAGGTGCCCGTGCCGACGTACTCGCACCTGACCTACGACGTCCTCGACGAGCACCGGGTCGTCGCGCGCCCCGACATCCTCGTCCTCGAGGGCCTCAACGTGCTCCAGCCGGCCCCGCAGACCGGCGAGCGGGCGAGCGCGCTCGCGGTGTCGGACCTCATCGACTTCTCCATCTACGTCGACGCGCACCCCACCGACGTGCGCCGGTGGTACGTCGAGCGCTTCCTGGCCCTGCGGGAGACGGCGTTCCGCGACCCCGCGTCGTACTTCCGGCGCTACGCCGAGATGGACGAGACCGCGGCCCGGGCCCAGGCGGCCACCCTGTGGGACGAGATCAACGGGCCGAACCTGCGCGAGAACATCGCCCCGACCCGCTCGCGCGCGGACCTCGTCCTCACCAAGGGTGGCGACCACACCGTGCGGCGCATCCGGCTCCGGAAGCTGTGACCCGGCCGAATCGGTGACCCGGGCGGCCCAAGCGCGTGACACAGTCGTGACGGACGGCGACACGTCGCCCGTCGGAGCCGTGGGGATGGGACGATGAGGTATGTCCACTTCCGCGACCGGGACACAGGCCGACCCGACCGATAGGTCCGGTTCGTCCGACCCTGACCTCCCTTCGCGCCTGCGGCTGGCCGTGGGACGTCTCAACCGGCGCATCCGCGTCGACTCGAACGCGGCCCTGCCGCCGCTGCAGACGTCGGTGCTCGCGACGCTGGAGGACGCCGCGCCGCTGCGGCTCTCCGAGCTGGCGCGACGGGAGGCGGTCACCCCGCCGACGATGAGCCGGGTGCTGGCGGCGCTCGACGAGGCCGGTCTGCTCATCCGGACGCCGGACCCCCAGGACGCGCGATCGGCGCTGATCCACCTCTCGGACCAGGGGCACCAGGCCATCCGGCACATCCGCACGGAGCGGACGGCCTCGCTGGCGCAGCGTCTCGACCGGCTCGACGCCGAGCAGCGCGCGGCCCTCGAGGCGGCGCTGCCGGCGCTGGAGCGTCTCGTCGAGGAGTAGCGGAGGAGGCGCGCTGCGCCACGGGGTGTAACGATCTGCGCTCGGCTGACGACAGAGGGTGTGTCAGGTGTGAACGATGCGACCCCGGGAGAGCCGGTGCGGTTCCAGGCGCCCCTGCAACGCCGACCCACGCCACCCGAGGTGGCCGACGAGCGCGAGGCGCTGGAGGGATGGCTCGACTACTTCCGGGCGCTGGTCGTCCTGGCCCTCGACGGGCTGGACGAGATCGCGCTGCGCCGGCGCATCCCCGCCGAGCGGGGCTCCAGCCTGCTGGGGATCGTCAAGCACCTCACCGAGCTCGAGCGCACGTGGCTCGTGGAGCGGTGGGGGGAGCGCGGCAACCCGACGGCGCACGCGCCGAGCTACGTCGACGACCCCGACCCGGGCTTCCGCTTCGCCGACGTGGAGCAGCCCGAGGACGTCGTCGGCTCCTACCTCGAGGCGTGCGAGCGCGGCCGTGACGCGCTGGCCGGCTCCGAGTCCCTCGACGACGCCGTGCGTGACGACCGCCGCGGGCACATCGAGCTCCGCTGGATCCTGCTGCACCTGATCACCGAGACCGCGCGCTACGCGGGGCAGGCGCAGGTGCTGCGCGACGCCGCGCAGGAGGCCGAGCCGGGGACGCTCAGCTCGCCGTGACCACCAGGTCGTCGTGCGCGAGGCTCACGAGGTCCGTGATCGCCCGCGACTCGTCGGTCGGCGACTCGTAGGACCACGCCGCGTCGGCGAGCACCCGCCCGTCGTCCAGGCGCAGCGAGTAGTAGGTCGCGACGCCCTTGTAGGGGCACACGGTGCGCTTCTCGCTGGGCTCCAGGGTGGCGGACAGGGAGTCGCGCGCGATGTAGAAGCGGTCGACCAGGCCCGTCTCGCCCAGCAGGATGCCGCCGGCCGCGTCGGCCACGGCCACGCCGTCGGTGGTGGCGGCGCTGACGTGGCGGCTGGTGTTCCGCAGGTTCACGCGGTGGTACGGGTCGGGCAGGTGCCCGAGGACCTCGTCGTCCTCGTCGAGCCAGCGGTCGGCCGCGCCCGGCGCGAGCACGGCGCGACCGGCCAGCCACGACGACTCGGCGATCGGGGTGGGGTAGGCCCACACCGCGTCGGTGACCACCCGGTCGCCCACGCGCAGGCTGCGGTAGGTCGCGTCGCCCTTGAACGGGCAGTGCGTCGTGGTGTCGCTGGGCTCGAGGAGGTCGGTGCGCAGGTCCTCCTCGGGCACGTAGAGCTGGGGCGGCAGGCCGGTCTCGAACAGCAGCGCCCCGCGGACCGTGTCGAGCACCGTCACGCCGTCCACCTCCGCGCGCACGCGCCGCGTGAACGGCTCGAGCAGCAGCGAGTGGGCGGGTCCCTCGACCGTGAACGTCCGCGTCTCCGGCACCTTGCGGGACAGCGGCCCGCCGAACATGGTCAGCGCCACGACGACCTCCTCGACTCGACTCTCTCTGCAGGGCCAACCCCCGTGATGGCCGGCGATGTTCCCGGCCCGGGTTGCCGCGTCAGGTCGCTACGCGCCCGTGGAGCGGCGGCCTCCTCAGGACCGAGATCGTGCGTGGCGGGCCTCCGCACCGGGGATGACCGGGGGTATGACCCCACCCGTCGAGCCCGTGACGCGCGAGGCACCGGGCTACACCGGGCCGACGATGATGACCCAGCGCTGGTGCGACGTGGCGTTCCTGCACTGGGCGCTCGACCCGGCGGAGGTGGCGCCCCTGCTCCCGCCGGGGGTGCGCCCCGACGTCCACGACGGCGTCACCTGGGTCGGGCTCGTGCCCTTCCGGATGGTGGGCGCCGGGGTGCTGCGCGGGCCGTCGATCCCGTGGCTGGGGACCTTCCCCGAGACCAACGTGCGGCTCTACACCGTCGACGACCGCGGGGCGCGCGGCATCGTCTTCCGCAGCCTCGACGCCAGCCGGCTCGCGGTGGTCGCCGGGGCCCGCGCCGCCTTCGGGCTGCCCTACCGGTGGGCGACGATGCGGATCGACGACGGCCCGGACCGCGTCTACGAGACGAGCCGGCCCCACCCGAGCCGGGTCCGGCTGCGGGTGGGGGAGCCGATGGCCTCCGGCCCGCTCGAGGAGTTCCTCACCGCCCGCTGGGGCCTGCACGAGCGTCACCTCGGCGTCGACTGGTACGTCCCGAACGTCCACGAGCCCTGGCCGCTGCACCGCGCCGAGCTGCTCGAGCTCGACGACACGCTGCTGGACCGGGCCGGCTTCCCGGGGCTCGCCGGGCGCCCGCCGGACCACGTCGCCGCCTCGCCCGGGGTGTCCGTGCGCTTCGGTCTGCCGCGGCCCTGGCGGCGCCCGGCGATCCTCACCGCCGCGCGTACTGGAGGTCGGCGAACACCGCGACGGCGGCGGCCTGGGCGAGCACGATGACCGCGCCGAGCACCGTGAGGCGGTCCCACGCGCCGACGACGAGGCCGAGGCTCGCGAGCACCCAGGCGGAGTTGCCGAGCACGACGACCCAGGTCGCCGGGCGCGGGATCACCGCCCGGCCCGCCAGGGCGACCAGCCCCGCGGCGTAGACGACGAGGAACACGCCGACGCCGAGGAGCAGGCTGCTCGGGAGCCCGAGCGCGGTGTCGAGCACGCCGGCCCCGGCGGTGGCGGCGAGGCCGAGGGTGCCGGATGCGACGGCGTCGAGGCGCAGGACGGCGCGCAGGTCGAGGCGGGTGGCGAGGGCGGTGGTCGTGGTCATCGGGTTCTCCTTCGGTCGCTGACTGCGTCGGGGAGAACCCTGCGGCGGCGCCGGTAGCCGCGTCGATGACCTCGGAGGTCATGGTCCGCGCGCGCCGACCGACCTACCGTCGTCCTCGTGACCAGCACGCTCGACGCCCGCCCCGGCCCCGGTGACCTGCTGCGGGGCTGGCGCACCCGACGCCGCCGCAGCCAGATGGACCTCGCCCTCGACGTGGGCGTCTCCACCCGCCACCTGAGCTTCGTCGAGACCGGACGGGCCCGGGCCAGCCGGGAGCTGCTGATCGACCTGTGCGAGCACCTGGAGGTCCCGTTGCGCGAGCGCAACACCCTGCTCCTCGCCGCAGGCTTCGCCCCGACCTACGCGGAGTCCCGGCTCGACGCGCGGGGTCTCGAGGCGGTCCGCGGGGCGCTGGAGCACCTCCTCGCGGGCCACGAACCGTTCCCGGCGCTCGTCGTCGACCGGTGCGGCGACGTGGTGATGGCCAACCGCGCCGTCGGCGCCCTGCTCGCCGTGCTCGACCCCGCGGTGCTCGCCCCGCCGATCAACATCTACCGCCTCAGCCTGCGCCCCGACGGCCTCGCGCCCCACGTGCGCAACCTCTCGGAGTGGGCCGGGCACCTGCTGCACCGCCTGGAACGCCTCGCCGACCTCACCGGCGACCCGCGCCTCGTCGCGCTGCGCGAGGAGCTGGCGGAGTTCGCGCCCCCGCCCCCGCAGGGCGGCCCGGCGGCCCGAGCGGCGCACGTCATGCTCCCGCTGCACCTCGACCACCCCGAGGGCGAGCTGCGCTTCTACTCGACGATCACGCACTTCGGCGCGGCCTGGGACGTCACGCTCGACGAGCTCTCGCTGGAGTCGTTCGTCCCCGCCGACGCGGAGTCCCGCGCGGTGCTGGAGGGGCTGGCCGCGGCCGGGGGGTGACCCGGGGCTCTCCGCTTCGATCTCCCGAAAGTGCCGCCAGTGCTCGCGCGAGGGGCACGTTCGGCAGGCGCGCGGGCCTGTGGATCCTGCGGAACGTGCCCCTCGCGGCCCGGCGGGACGCTCTACCGCCGGACGGCGTGCACCGCGATCACCGGGTCCCCGCGTGACGCGCGGCGCTGCGCGACGGGCTCGTCGAAACCGCCCGCGTCGCGCAGGTAGGACGCGACGATCGTCGCGCGCCCCTCGTCGTCGGCGGCGAGCCAGCCGCGGACCGCCTTGGTGGGGAAGCAGCGGTTCGAGAAGGTCAGCGCGAACGTCCCGCCGGGCCGCAGTACGCGGGCGACCTCGGCGCACACCGCGACCGGCGCCACGAGGTAGTCGACCGAGACCGTGCAGATCGCGGTGTCGAAGACGGCGTCGTCGAAGGGCAGCGCCGGGTCGGCGTTGAGGTCGCGCACCACCCGCGCGTCCGCCATCGGGTTGGCCTCGAGCTCGGCGGCGTTCATCCCGAGCACGGTGAGGTGCCGCGGGCGGGTGCGCAGGTGCGAGACCCACGAGCTCATGAGGTCCAGGACGTCGCCGGTGACGCCGACCTCCTCGTAGTACGCGCCGACGGCGGCGATCGCCTCGTCGTCGATGTGCTGCACCAGCCGGGGTGGGCCGTAGAAGCGGGCGTCGTCGCCGGTGTCGGCGCGGTCGAAGAACCCGGGCGGGTAGTCGGTCACGTCGCCCGGGTGCCCCGGGGGCGGTCGTCACATGTGATCCGGGTGGTGCCGCGTCGTCCGGCCCGCGCGCGGTGGGGAGCATGGGCGCCATGGCCGAGCCCGCACTGGTCCTCCCGCCCGCCGGTCCGTCGCTGGCCGGGGACGGCGGGGGCCTCACCGACCTGACGGCGTTCCCGGTCCTGCGCCCGGTCACCCCGCGCTACTCCGACCTCGGTGGCGACCGGCGCGTGACGACGGTGGCGCTCACCCGCTGGCTCGAGGAGGCGCGGGTCCAGGCCGAGCTGCCGCGCTTCCGGGCGCTCCTGCAGGACGGCGGCGGTCGCTTCCGGATCGTGCTCGCCGCACAGCGCCTCCGCGCCCTCGCGCCGGTCCCGCGCGGCGCCGAGTACCGGATCGGGCTCGGGGTCCGGCGCATCGGCGGGTCGTCGTTCTCCTACGGGTACGGGGTGTTCGCCGGCGACCGCTGCGTCGCCGTCGGCGACTCGGTGACCGTGGTGGCCACGGGGTCGGGCCCGAGCGAGCTCCCGGACGAGCTGCGCGCCGACCTCGCGTCGATGGTGATCGACGAACCGGGTGGGGCCGCCGCCCCGCGCCCGGGGCCGGCCCGCCGCGATCGCACCCGCTACCCGGCCGTGCACCGGCTGACCTCGCGCATCGGGGACGTCGACACCAACCGGCACGTCAACAACGTCGCGATCCTGTCCTGGTACGCCGACGCGGTCGCGGCCTGGCAGTCCGGGCACCTCGGCGACCCCGACGGCGGGCCGCCCGAGGAGCTGGCGGCGACCGCGTGGGAGGTGCAGTACGTCGACGAGGTCGCCCACCCGCGGACCTACGACGTCGTGCTCGCCGTCGACGCCGCGGCGGACGGCCTGCACTACCGGGCCGGCGTGTTCTCCGGCGAGCGGTGCGTGGGGCTCGCCGACGGCTTCGGCCCCGCCGGTCCGCTCGACCCGACCGGCGCCGGGCTCCGGCCCTGACGGGAACGCTGGTCGGAACGCACGACGTGCCGTCGACGTTGGACCCCTCGTGACGACACCGACGACGCCGACGACGTGGACCGAGCCGCCGCGCGAGGCGGAGACGGTGGTGCGGTCCGGGGCACGGCTGGGTGTGGGCGCCGTGGTCCTGGCGCTGCTGGTCATCGGGGCCATGCACCTGGTGGGCCCGTCGTCGGCGGTCGACCCCGTCCGCCGGACGATCAGCGAGTACGCGCTCCTGCCGGGCGGCTGGCTCTTCGACGTCGCGGTGGTCGTCCTCGCGCTCGGCTCGGCGGGCGTGCTCGCGGCGCTGGTCGCCGCACGCCTGACACCCGCCCGCTCCCTGCCGTCGGTGCTGATCGGTGCGTGGTGCGTGGGCCTGCTGCTCGTCGTCGCGTTCGAGAAGACGAACTGGTCGATCGGGCCGAGCGTCTCGGGCTACATCCACCGCTACGCGAGCCTCGTGGCGTTCATCGCCCTGCCGCTCGGCGCCCTGCTGCTCGCCCGGCGCCTCCGCGGCGACCCGGCCGCCCGGCCCTTCCGGATCGGCGTCCGGTGGGGATCCTGGCTCGCGCTGGCGTCGTTCCTGCCCATCGTCGGGGCCATCGGCCTGCGCGGGGTCACGGGCGTCCCGTGGTGGCGAGCGGTGCCGCTGGGCCTGCTCGAGCGTGGACTCGCCCTGGCCGAGGTGCTGGTCGTCGCTCTGCTCGGGCTCTGGGCGCTGGCGCACGCCCGGCGGTCCGTGGTCGCCCGGCCCGAGTAGCCGTACCGTCCCGCGAGGTGTGGGACGACAGCCTCGACCGGGCCCGGCGGTTCGCGGGGGAGTGGCTGGCCTCGCTGCCCGGGCGTCCCGTGGGGATCCCGGTCGACGCCGAGGCGGTGCGCGCCCGCCTCGACGGACCACTGCCGCCCGAGGGGCTGCCGGCCACGCAGGTGCTCGACGAGCTCGCCGCCGCCCTCGAGCCCGGCCTCGTGGCGACCGGGGGTCCGCGGTACTTCGGGTTCGTCACCGGTGGCGCGCTGCCCGCGGCGCTCGGCGCGGACTGGATGGTCTCCGCGACCGACCAGAACGCCGCCGCCGCGGTGATGTCGCCCGCCGCGGCCGCGGTCGAGGCGGTGACGACGCGGTGGGTGCTCGACCTGCTCGGGCTCCCGCCCGACGCGGCGATCGGGTTCGTCACCGGCGCCCAGATGGCGAACGTGTCGTGTCTCGCGGCAGCCCGCCACGCCCTGCTCGACGCGCAGGGCTGGGACGTCGGCGCCGACGGGCTGGCCGGGGCGCCGGTGCCGACCGTGCTGGTCGGCGGCAAGGTCCACTCCACGGTGCTGCAGGCCCTGCGGCTCTTGGGGTTCGGCTCGGACCGCGCGATCCGGGTCCCGGCCGACGACCAGGGCCGGATGCGCCCCGACCTGCTGCGCGACCTCCTCGCCGCCCTCGACGGCCCGGTGCTCGTCTGCGCCCAGGCCGGGCAGGTCGACACCGGAGCGTGCGACCCGCTCGAGGCGATCGCCGACGTCGTGCACGCCCGCGAGCAGGCCTGGCTGCACGTCGACGGCGCGTTCGGGCTCTGGGCCGCGGCCGCGCCGTCGCGTCGGCACCTCGTCGCCGGCGTCGAGCGCGCCGACTCGTGGGCCGTCGACGCCCACAAGTGGCTCAACGTCCCCTACGACTCGGGGCTGGCGATCGTCCGCGACCCGGCGGCACTGACCCGGGCGCTGAGCCTCTCCGCCGCCTACCTGACGGTGGACGCCCAGGACCCGTCCGGCCGGACCCCGGAGAGCTCGCGGCGCAACCGCGCGCTCCCGGTGTACGCGGCGGTGCGCAGCCTCGGGCGCCGCGGCGTGGCCGACCTCGTCGAGCGGTGCTGCGCCCTCGCCCGGCAGGCCGCCGAGGAGCTGGGACGCCATCCCGGCGTCGAGGTCCTCGCCGAGGTCGAGCTCAACCAGGTGCTGTTCCGCCCCCGCGACGTCGACCCCGGCGAGCTCTCCCGGGCCGTCGCGCGCGACGGCACCTGCTGGGTCGGCACCACCGTCTGGGCGGACCGCCCGGCCGTCCGCTTCTCGGTGTCGAACTGGTCGACGACGCCCGAGGACATCAGCAGGTCGGTCGCCGCGATCACGGCACTGATCGACCGGGCCTGAGCCCCGCGCTACTCCTCCGGGTTCGCCGCGCACGAACTCGTCAAGACGGCCCGGGCCGTACGGTGTCGCCGTGGCACGGACCCGACGGCACGACGCGGACGCCGGGGGACCGGCGGAGATCGTCGAGGCGAAGCACGCCCTCCGCCAGCGCGTGTGGGACGCCCTGCGCGACGGGAAGGTCGCGCGGTTCCCGGGGGCGCACGGCCGCATCCCGAACTTCGTCGGCGCCGAGGCGGCCGCGGAGCGACTGCGCGAGACCGACGTCTGGAAGCAGGCCCGCACGCTGAAGTGCAATCCGGACTCCGCGCAGTGGCCCGTGCGCCAGCGCGCGCTCGAGGACGGCAAGACCGTCTACATGGCGGTGCCGCGCCTCGCCGAGGAGGCGCCGTTCTTCCTGCTCGACCCCGACGACCTCGACGACACCCCGCGCAAGGCGTCGTCGATCAAGGGCGCCTCGCGGTCGGGGCGCACCGTCGCGGTCTCCGACCTCGAGCCGGTCGACCTCGTCGTCACCGGCTGCGTGGCCGTCGCCGAGGACGGCGCACGCCTGGGCAAGGGCGGCGGGTTCTCCGACCTCGAGTTCGCCGTCGCCGGCGAGGCCGGGCTCGTCGCGCCGGACACCCCCGTGGTGACGACGGTGCACGGGCAGCAGGTCGTCGCGACGGGGGAGATCCCCGTGACCGACCACGACGTGCGCCTCGACCTGCTCGTCACGCCCGACCGCGTCGTCACCTGCACGCGGGAGGTGCGCCACCCCGGCCGCATCGTGTGGGACGAGCTCACCGAGGAGAAGATCGCGGCGATCCCGCTGCTGCGGCGCCTGCGGCCGTCCTGAGGGCGCGCCGGTTCGATCTCTCCGGAGTGCCGTCGGAGCTCTCGCGCCGGGGCCCGGGGCCCGAGTTCGGCGAACGGCCACGGAGGTCCGGGGCCGACCTCCGAGAGGTGCTCGAGCTCGGCGACGACGGCCGGTGCCGGACCGTGGCCGAGGCGGTCGGCGACCAGACCGTCGGCTCGCACTCCCGTTCCCGGTGAGCCTGTCGCCCGCCCGGTTGCTCGAGGGCCTCCACCGATCCGGCTGACCTCGCTCAGCCGCCGATCCCGAGCACCGCGAGGCGGGCCTCGTCCAGGCAGGTCACGCGGGCGGTCGAGTTGGCCGGCGGGGCCATGACGACGCTCGTCGGCGAGCTGCAGACCGGGATGGTCGCGGTGGTGCGCGACGTCGCGGTGTCGACCACCGACACCGTGCCGTCCTGGACGTTCGCGGTGTAGAGGTGGCGGCCGTCGGCGGCGTAGCTGACGTACTGCGGGCCCGCGCCCACCACCGGCGTGGCGACCACCTGGTCGGTGGCCGTGTCGACGATCGACACGCTGGCGTCGTCGTAGTTCGCGACCGCCACCCGCGCGCCGTCGGGGGAGGGGGCGAGCGCGTGCGGGCTGACCCCGACGGGGACCGTCGCGAGCGTCGCGCCGGTGCCCGCGTCCATCACCGTGACGAGGTTCGACTCGTGGTTGGCGACGTAGGCGCGGTCGGCGCTGAACGCCACCCAGTGCGGGTTGGCGGCCACCGGGAGGCGCCCGGTGATCGTGTTGGTCGCGGTGTCGAGGAGGTCGATGGTGGCGTCGTCGTGGCTCGGCACCCACACGGTGCGGCCGTCCGGCGCGGCGGCGAGGGCGTAGGGCCTGCGGTCGACCGGGACGACGGCGACCACGTCGCGGGTGGCGGTGTCCACCACCTGCACCACGTTGACCGCGTCGTCGTCGGTGTAGGCGCTGATGTAGGCGCGGGCGCCGTCGCCGGAGAAGGCGATGAAGCGCGGTGGAGCGGCGGGCACCGGGATCGTGTCGATCGCCGCCCCCGCGGCCAGGTCGACCACCGTGACCACCCGGGGGTCGCGGTTGGCGACGTAGGCGACGCGGCCGCCCGGCGCCACCGTCAGCGATCCCGGCGTGGCCGGCGTCGGCACCGAGCCGACGACCCGGGCCGTCCCGCTGCTCGCCGCCGCCACGACGGCGTCGGCCGGGGCGCCGACGGCGCCTGTCGCGGGGTCGTCCCCGCCCCCGATCGCCACGAGCAGCACGGCGAGCAGCGCCAGGACGACGACGGCGGACCCCGCGAGGACGACGATCGCCGGGGAGCCCGGGCGGGCGGCCCACGCCCTGACGCCGGTTCGGGTGTCGCCGGTGCCGGTGTCGGCGGACGGGGCGTCGCCGGTCGGTCCGTCGGACACCGGGAGAGGGGCGGGGGACTGCTGCGCGGTGGGTGGGTCGGCCGGTGGATCGACCGCCGCGCCGGTCGGCGGGTCGTCGCCGGCCTCCTCCTCGGGGCGGGTGCTCCGGGGCGTGACCACGGTCGCCCGCTCGGTGGTGGGGACGGCTCGCGGGGGCGTGGTCGCCGTACCGCCCAGCGCCGCGCGCGCCGCGTCGCCGAGCTCGCCGGTGGTGGCGTAGCGGTCCGCGGGGTCCTTGGCCATCGCGGTCACGACGACCTCGTCGAGGGCGTCGGGGAGACCCGGGACGGTGGCGCTCGGGCGCGGGGGATCGACGTACACGTGGGCGTACATGAGCGCCGGCGCCTCGGAGCCCTCGAAGGGCGTCCGGCCGGTGAGGCACTGGTGGAGCAGGCACCCGAGGGCGTAGACGTCCACCCCCGTGTCGATCGGCCCGTTGGTGAACCGCTCCGGGGCCATGTAGTCGATCGTGCCGACGGTGGAGCCCGACATCGTCAGCCCGAACGCCGTCTGGCCCACGGCGTGCGCGATGCCGAAGTCCATGACGTAGACGAAGTCGCGGTCGGTGATCAGCACGTTGGACGGCTTGACGTCCCGGTGGATCAGCCCGTCGCCGTGCGCGGCGTCGAGCGCCTCCGCGATCTGGCCCACCAGGTGCACCGCGCGCTCCGGGGGCAGGGCACCTTCCTCGCGCAGCAGCGTCGCGACGGTGCGCCCGCTGTCGACCAGGCGCATGTCGATGTAGAGGCGGGAGTCGATCTCCCCGAAGTCGTGGATCGGGATGATGTGCGGGTCGCGGAGCCGGGCGGCCACGCGCGACTCGCGGCGGAAGCGCTCCTGGAACTCGGCGCTGCCGCTGAACAGCGGGGGGAGCAGTTTGAGGGCGACGACACGGTCCCGCTCCGTGTCGACCGCCTGGTAGACGTCACCCATCCCGCCCGAGCCGATGAGACGCTCGAGGCGGTACCGCCCGAACTCGCTGCCGTCCACCCGTGAGTGCCCCCTCGACGCCCGGTGCGGATGGGGCTGGAGCGTAACGATCGATCGGGCACGAGGGGATGGTTCGCCACGTCGGCTCCCTCCTGTCGAAATGACATAAGGGTGGAGGGCCGGTCTGAGGGACACGCTCCTCCTGTCGAAATGACATAATGTCGATTATCGGATCGAGCTGGCGATGCGGGAGGGCCGGCCGCTCCGGGTCGTCGCCACCACCAGGGCCACCGCGCCCGCCGTGAGGGCCAGGGACCGCACGAGGTTCGCGTCGAGGAGGCTCGCGATCGTCGCCTCGTCCTGGCCGATCCGGTCGAGCCGGTCGTGCCTCGGGATCGCCCACGCGACCGTCGACACCAGCGACACGAGCCCGCTGCCCGCGACGACGCCCGCCAGTCCGCGCGGCACGTCGGCCGGCTTGGTCCACGGGAACGCCGCGCACGCCAGGAACGACAGGAACCCGGGCACGATGACGACGAGCGGGATCGCCTCGTTGTACTGCGCGTGGTACGCGAGGAAGTCCTCGGACGGCACGGCCCGGAACAGCGGATAGGACACCGCCTGGGCCTGCCAGCCGACGCCCGTCGAGTACGCCGTCAGGGCCGTGAGGGCCGCCAGGTGGGGTCGGCGCCAGTCGGGTCGGGTGCTCCCCCGGTCGATCGTCCGGGCACGGATGGAGTGGCGGACGCTCATCGCGGGCCTCCCGCGGACGTGGCCAGGACGGCGGCCTGCTCCTGCACGTAGGCGTCGTAGGCCCGCGGCGGGTGCCCGAGCAGCGCTGCCGTGGCGTCGGCCTCGCGATCCATGCGGACGACGCGGGCACCGAGCAGCTCCCCCGTCGCGACCCAGTCGTCGTGCTTGCGCCCGTGCAGGCGTTGCGCGAAGGCGACCCGCCATGCGACCTCGTCGTCGCCGACGTAGGCCACGTCCCGGCCCAGCGCCCGGCTCCACGCCGCGGCGCAGTCAGCGCCGGACAGGGTGGCCGGGCCGGCGACCGGGTACGTGCCGGGGTCCAGGCGCGGCGACACGAGCTCGCGGGCGGCGAGCTCGGCGAGGTCGCGCACGTCGACGCGGTTGACCCCGCGCATCGGCATCGGGAACAGGCCCGCGCCGATCTCCGGGAGGAAGACCTCGTCGTTCTGGAAGAAGTTGCTCGGCGCGAGGACGACGGCGCGGGTGCGGCTCTCCTCCACGCGGCGGCCGATCCGCAGCTTCCCGCGGTAGCTGGGCAGCATCCACGCGAAGACCAGACCCTGCAGGCGTCCGGCGAGGGTGCGACGGGAGATGTGCACACCGGCGAACACGACGCGTGTGCCGGTCTGCTCGGCCGCGGCGAGCAGGTTCTCGGCGTACCGCTCCTCGTCGACGGCGTGCGGCGAGACGTACAGGGCGGACGCCGTGCCGTCCAGGGCGGCGCGCAGGGCCCCGGGGTCGCCGAGGTCGGCGACGACCTGGTCGACGCCGGGACGGTCGAGCGTGTCGACCGGGCGACGGACGAGGGCTCGCACGGGCACGCCCCGTGCGAGCAGCTCGTCGAGGACCAGCCCACCGACGGTGCCGGTGGCACCGACGACGGCGGTCGGAGGACGGGGGGACGGATCGGTGGTCATGACGGGGACTCCGAGGGACTCGGCCCCCGGTCTCGCCGTGGGCCGCTGATTTGGATAGAGTGACACTAACTCGATTTGGGCAGGAGTCAAACGAAATGTCGGCACGACGTCGGTACGACGCCTCCGGGCGCGAGCGCCGCGCCGCCCTCACGCGCCAGCAGATCGCCCTGACCGCCGTCGAGCAGTTCGTGGCGCAGGGGTACGCCACGACGTCGGTGGCCTCGGTGGCGAAGGCCGCGGGGGTCTCGGCGCAGACGGTCTACAACGGCTTCGGGACGAAGGCCGCACTGCTCAAGGAGGGCTACGACCTCGTCCTCGCCGGCGACGCGCAGGACGTCCCGTTGGCCGAGCGGCCCGAGGTGCGGGCGCTGTACGCCGATCCCGACCCGGCGGCGTTCCTGCGGGGATACGCGCGGCTCGGGCGGTCGCTGCTGGAGCGCCTCGGACCGCTGGCGCTGCAGATCGGCGCGGGCGCCCTCTCCGGCGACCCGGACCTCGTGGCCCTGCGGGCGACCACCGACCAGGAGCGCCTGATCGGCACCGGCATGGTCGTGCGGCGCGTGGTCGAGCTCGGGGCCCTCTCCCCCGGTCTCGACGAGGACGTCGCCCGCGACCGCCTGTGGACCCTCAACAGCGCCGAGGTCTGGCACCTCCTCACCGGTGCGCGCGGCTGGACCGGCGAGCAGTACGAGGACTGGGTCGGCGACGCCATGGGCGAGGCCGTGCTGGCGCCCGACCGTCGCGGTGCCCCCTCGTGATCGAGATCCGCTCGTCGGAGCCAAACGACCGGTGACGGCGCGCACACGACGTATCGCACACGACCGATCGGCCGCTGACCGGTTCGTGGCGCCGCCGACCGCGCGCCTCCTTCACAGCTCGCGGCACATCGAGCACGGTGAGGACACGACCGGATCGCGTGACGGACTCCGTATCTCCGTGGAGTGATTGCCGGTCACGCTCAGTGGACGTGGGGGGACGTGTGGGACGCGCGGCGGTGGGGGCACCGCGGAGCGGGCGGCGGGTCAGCTCGTGACCGAGGAGTCCGACGAGATCGATCGGCTGGTCGCCGCGGTGGTGGCCGGCGACAAGGCCGCGCTCAACCAGCTGCTGGTGATCCTGCGTCCCCTGGTCGTGCGCTACTGCCGCTCCCGGCTGGGCACCGAGCGCTCCGGGGTGGCCGCGGACGACGTCGCCCAGGAGGTCTGCCTGGCCGTCCTCAAGTCGCTGCCGACCTACACCGACCAGGGCAAGCCGTTCCTGGCCTTCGTCTACGGCATCGCCGCGCACAAGGTGGTCGACGCCCACCGTCACGCGGGCCGCGACCGCTCCGAGCCCACCGACGACGTGCCCGAGGGCTTCACCGACGCTGCCGGCCCCGAGCAGCACGCGCTCGAGGCGTCGGCGAGCGCCGAGATGCGCGCCCTGCTCGCGCAGCTGCCGCCCAAGCAGCGCGAGATCCTGGTGCTGCGCGTGGTCGTCGGCCTCTCCGCCGAGGAGACCGCGCTGGCCGTCGGCTCGACGCCCGGCGCGGTGCGGGTCGCCCAGCACCGCGCCGTCGCCAAGCTGCGCGGTGTGCTCAACGACCCCGAGGACCGGGCCGGGCCGGACGACACCCCGCCGCGCGGGATCTTCAGTACGCGGGACGCAGCGGGAAGCCGGAGCGGGCGTCGGGGCCGAGCTTGACCCCCAGCACCTGGTGCAGCTGGATGTTGTTCACGTCGAACCCCACCTGGCACGCGGGCATGTAGAGCTTCCACACCCGCGCCCGTCCCTCGCCGGCCTCCTCGACGCAGGCGTCCCAGTGCTCCTCGAGGTTCGCCGACCACCCGGCGAGCGTCCGGGAGTAGTGCTCCCGCAGGTTCTCCTCGTGGCGGATCTCGAAGCCGGCCGCGTTCATCCGCGAGATCAGCCAGCCGATCGGCAGCAGCTCGCCGTCCGGGAAGACGTAGCGGTCGATGAAGGGGTCGGCCGCGGCGCGGTGGTGGTGATCGGGCCGGGTGATGCAGTGGTTGAGCAGGCGCCCGCCCGGCCGGAGCTTCGAGTAGAGGACCTGGAAGTACGACGAGATGTTGCGGCGCCCGATGTGCTCGGTGAGCCCGATCGAGCTGACCGCGTCGAAGTCGCCCTCGGTGACGTCGCGGTAGTCGGAGTGCCGGATCTCGACGAGGTCGCCGAGCCCCCGGCGCGCGACCTCCTTCTGCGCCCAGGTCGCCTGGTCGCGCGAGAGGGTGACGCCGAGCGCCTGCACGCCGTGGTGCTCGGCGGCGTGCATCGCCATCTGGCCCCAGCCGCAGCCGACGTCGAGCAGCCGCATCCCGGGCCGGAGCGCGAGCTTCTCGGCCACCAGCGCGTGCTTGGTGAACTGCGCGTCCTCGAGGGTCGCGGTCTCCGACGGGTAGACCGCGCAGGTGTAGGCCATGGACGGGCCCAGCACCAGCTCGTAGAAGCGGTTGGAGACGTCGTAGTGGTGCTCGATCGCGGTCGAGTCGCGGTCCTTGGAGTGCCGCCGGCCGCGCTGGCGGTGCTCCTCGGGCGGCGGCGCGACGCGGTGGCGGAAGCGCAGCGGCGCCATGCGCGCCGCCATCTTCAGCAGCGTCGACGGCGTGACGTCGGAGACCGTCAGCTCGCTCATCGCGGTCAGCGCCTGGTAGAGGCTGCCCTCGACGTCGAGGTGGCCGGAGACGTAGGCCCGGGCCAGGCCCAGGCTGTTCGGCGAGGCGGCGAGGTACGCGAGTGCGGTCTCGCTGCGGACGTCGACGGTGGCCACCGGCTCGGCGGCCGACGGCGTCGAGGCGCTGCCGTCGTAGGCGCGGATGGCGACGGGGGCCTCGTCCCCCAGCACCGGTCGGAACAGTTCGGCGACCTGCACGTGTCTGTCCTCCTAGCCCGTCACGGTCTTGGTGTAGAGGTCGGGGAGGCGACCGTCCGGGTCGTACCGCGCCTTGAGCTCGCGGTACGTCGCTCCCCCGTAGAGCGCGTCGAACTCCTCCCGCCGGTAGCTGGACGTGGAGTACAGCGACTTGTGTCCGTCGAGATCCATGAGGACCTCCTCGATGCGCCGGTTGTGGTGGTCGGGCGCCTGGCCCGGGGCGAGCTCGGCGTCCGACCAGAAGCCGACGTTGACGTAGGTGGTGGCGGGGTCCAAGGGGTACAGCGGCCACGCACGCCCGTCACGCTGTTTCAACGGGCACAACCACACCGGGCTGATGCCGATTTCCCGGTGGAAGAACTCGAGGAAACCCGGGAGCCGGTCCACCGGCACCTCGACGTCCTGGATGATCGGCTCGACCCCGGCCGCCCCGTTGCGGCGGGCGAGCGCCTGGGACAGGCCGAGGCGACGGTCCAGGGCGACGAGCCGGCGGTAGACGTCGGAGCGGCGGTAGCGCGACGGCCACAGGCGCCGCACCGCCGGGTTCTGCACGCCGAGGGCCCGCGAGCACCAGAACCAGTCGGTGTCCCAGCGCCACAGGTAGTCGTGGATCGTCAGGAAGTCCGTGTCGCGGTCCTGGATGGACCGGTAGTAGATGCCCTGGCCGGTGTAGTCCGAGAGGTACGGCGCGGTGTCCACCATCTCGCCGAGCGAGAGGTGGTGCTCCTGCGGGGAGAACACGGTGCCGTCGCAGAAGTCCACCCGCTCCCCCGCCCACCGCCCGGTCGCCGTGATCTCGGCGAGCGCGGTCGCGGTCTCCTCGGCGGTGTCGAAGCGGATGTGGCGCAGCCGCACGAACGGCCGGACCGGGGCGAGCTCGATGCGCAGGCGCAGCGCGTACCCGAGCGTGCCGTAGGAGTTCGGCAGGCCGGCGAGGAGATCGGGGTGGTCGACGGTCGAGAGGATCTCGCCGGTGCCGGTGAGGACGTCGGCCTCGATCACCGACTCGTGGGGCAGGCCGTCGCGGAACGACGTCGACTCGATGCCGAGCCCGACGACGGCGCCGCCGAGGGTGATGGTCTTGAGCTGCGGGACCACGAGCGGCATCAGCCCGTGCGGGAGGGTGGCGGCGACGAGGTCGGAGTACGTCGTCATCCCGGCCACGTCGGCGGTGCGGGCCACCGGGTCGACCGACAGCACGCGGTCCAGCCCGTCGACGGCGAGCCCGCCGCCGCCGTCACGGAATCGGAACAGGTTCGACGTCTTCTTGCGCAACCGCACCGGGGCGTCCGGAGGGAGCTCCGCGAGCCCCCGCCGCACGGCGTCCACGGCCTCACGATGCGCGATTCCGGCGTCCGCGCCGACGGTCATCTGGGTGCCTCCTCCCGGATCTCGCGGAGCAGCGTATGCCCGGCGTGAGGCGGAGAGCACCGGCAATCCGATGTTCCGTACGCCACCTGAGGGATGGTGGCGCGTCGGGACGGTGCGTGGAGCGGGTTCAGCCGACCAGGTCGGCGACGAGCTCGATCCCGGTGCGGCCGGCCTCGCTGGGATCCGAGACGGATTCCGGTGCGCGGGTGTCGGTCCACACCGTGACGAGGAACAACCAGCGGACCACGAGATAGACGATCAGCAGGAAGCCGATCAGGGCGCCCAGCGCCGCCACCGCGGGCGAGGTGCCGATCAGGCGGAAGTACAGGCCACCGATCTGCTGCAGGACGACGAGTCCCACCGCGGCGACCGCCGCGGCCGGCAGCAGGGGGCGCAGGGCACGCGTCGGACGCGGCAGGTGGGCCAGGCACCACGCCACGACCAGCCAGTTCGCGGCGAGCCCGATCGCGATCGAACCGACCGCCAGCAGTGCCCGGGCGCCGAGGGTGCTGGTCAGGCCCAGGAGGTCGAGCAGCCGCCTCCCCAGCACGCCGGTCAGCGACGCCAGCGCGAACGAGACGGCCAGCGCGACGCCGATGCCCAGCAGCGCGCCGACGTCGGAGACCGCGTGGCGCAGCCGGTGCTCCGGGCACGGCCGTCCCAGCAGCGCGGTCACGGCGTCGCGCAGGTGGCTGATCCAGCTCCACCCGGAGATCGCCGCGGCCGCCAGCGCCAGCGCCCCGAGGGTCCCGCGCTCGGCCACGACGACGTGGACGACGTCGACGACCTCCACACTCACCGGCTGGGGCAGCGCCACCGCGAGGAGGCTCTCCACCTGGGCGAACACGCTCTGGCTCGAGGACAGGACGAACCCGACCACGGACACCGCGAGCATCAGCAGCGGCACCAGGGCGAGCACGGTGAAGAACGTGACCGCAGCGGCGAGGTGGTCACCGTGCCGGGCGCGGTAGAGCCGCCGGGTCTCGCGCAGACGCCGCCACGACGGCGCGATCCGGCCGGTCATCGGCCGGCGGCCCCGTGGCCGCCACCCCACCGGTGCCATCGGGTCAGGCAACCACGCCCGCCCCGGGACCCGGCACCGGGGTCCGACCCTGCCCGCGGGTCAGCCGCCGACGGGGTCCCCGGTGACCGCCGCGAGCACCCGCGGGAGCGCCTCGTCGGCGAGCGCGGCCATCTCGGCGTCGGTGCGGTCCTGGATCGGGTGGGCGACGTAGACCGCGGGCACGCTCGCGAAGCCCAGGGCGCGGGCCTGGGCGTCGGTGGCGGAGACGAACTCCGTGGACGCGACGAACGTGGCCGTCACGCCGTCGGCCTCGAGGGCGGCGAGGTCGTGCACACTGCACGACGTGCACGAGCCTCAATCGGCGAGGGCCTCGATCACCACGTCGCACTCGGCGGCGATCTCGGCGCGCAGGTCGGCGGGCGCGGGGCGGGTGAAGGTCGGCTTGGCGTAGCGCCGGACCGCCGCGCCGCGCTCGGCGAGCAGGGTCTCCAGGCGGTCGAGGAAGACCTCGCCGCGGGGCTTCGAGATGTCGAGCAGCCCGACGGTGCGCCCGGCGAGGTCGTCGGGACGCGGCCCGACGGTGCGCGCGGCGGGGCGTGCCTCGTCGGTGGGGTCCAGGACGATCGATGAGCTCATGGGTCCTCCTCGATGACGCGGGTGACGGGCGTGCTGCCGCCGGGGCCGCCGACCCAGCCGCCGAGGACGGCGGAGAACTTCCCCGCTCCCCCGCCGGCGACGGCGATCATCAGCCCGCCGGGACGGAACTTCGGACGCGGTCGTGACGGGGCCGGCATGCCCTCGTCGATGCCGTCGGCGCCGCGCGCGATCTCCTCGGGCGCCAGCAGGAGCAGCTTGTCGAGCTCGGCGTGCAGGCGGGCGCGGTCCCAGCCCGCCTCGGCGAAGACCGCGGCGTGCTCGGGGACGACGACGAGCACCGCGTCGAACCCGGGCGCGATCTTGGGGTGCCCGACGTCGCGCAGCCCCCGGGCGAGCGAGCGCGCCAGCGACCCCGGCGTCCGCGAGATCTGGTCGACGACGCCCTGGGCGCCCTCGGCGGCGAACACCGTCACCGCCGATGATCCCGCCGGCACCCCGCGCGAGACCGAGAGCGGCTCCCACGGCGAGCCGCCCTCGTCCTCGGCGAAGCAGAGCCCGACCTTGCCGGGCTGGCCCAGGGTCGCGCGGTCGACCTCGCCGGGACGACCGCCGCCGACGTTGCGGATCACCAGCTGCAGCGCGCGCCCGATCGTCGAGTTCGCCCGGGTGCCCTGCCCCAGCGCGTTGCCCCCGGTGTTGATCCCGATCCGGCGCGCGATCGGGCCGTGGACCAGGACCGCCGGTGCGGCGCCCCACGTGGTGGCGAGCAGGCCGTGGGCGTTGAACTCCTCGGCGCAGGCGGCCTCGACGGCGGCGAGCACCACGGGGAGGTACTCGGGGCGGCAGCCCGCGAGGACGGCGTTGATGGCGACCTTCTCGACGGTCGCGGGCACGAGGTTCGGGGGCACGGTGGCGACGACCTCGTCGGGCGCGCGCGACGTCCCGGCCAGCATGCGCAGCACCCGCGCCGGCGTCGGCGCCACCACCGGCAGCCCGTCGGTCCAGCCGCGGTCGTAGAGCGCCTCGGCCTCGTCCTCGAGCCCGGCGAGCTCGACGTGCCGGGCGTGGAGCTCGTGCCCGCGGGTGCGCACCAGCAGCTCCTCGGCCACCGCCGGGTCGTGGGTGCGGGAGCCGCAGCCCGGCTTCCAGTCGGCGAGGTCCGCGCCGAGGTCGGCGACGCCGGAGAGCTCCCGCCAGCGCGCCCGGTCCCAGCCCTCGGCGCGGTCGGTCTCGGCGCCGGCCCGGCGGCGCAGCAGCGTCGGCACCACGTCGATGCCCAGCGCGAGGCTCGCGTCGAGCCCGGTGTCGTCGACCACGGGGACGCCGTCGGGGAACCCCGGGTCGTCCTGGCTGTAGACGGTGGCGTCGAGGTCCCCGAGGACCGGCGCCACCAGCTGGCAGGTCGGGCAGTCCTGCTTGACCACCACGACGAGCCCGTCGTCGGGGACGGGGGCGGACGCCGTCGTGGTCACGGCGAGGACGCTACCCAGACCGGGCGCGCTCGTGTCGAGAATCCCGCGTCGGTTCCGTCCCTGCACCGAGAGCGCGCGACCGGCGCGCCCACCCGGAGGAGCACCGACCATGCGCACCCTCGTCGTCACCGCCATCACCTCGCTCGACGGGTTCGTCGCCGGACCCGGGGGCGAGCTCATGGGCATGCCCTTCGACGAGGGCTTCAACGTCTACGCCCTCGAGCGGATCCGCGCCGCCGGCACCCTGCTGGCCGGCCGGCAGACCTACGAGGAGTTCCGGTCCTACTGGCCCGCCGTGGCCGACGACCCGGCGCAGGACGAGCGCCAGCGCGAGATCGCCCGCGAGCACGACCGGCTGGAGAAGGTCGTCGTCTCGGACTCGCTGGTGATCGAGCCGGGCGCGCCCTGGGCGGACATCACCCGGGTCGTCCCGCGCGCCGACGCGCCGGCGACGGTGGCCGAGCTGACCGCGGGCGACGGCGGCGACGTCCTCGCGTTCGGCAGCTTCCGGGCCTGGAACCCGCTGCTCGTCGCGGGTCTCGTCGACGAGCTGCACGTCCTGGTCGGTCCGGCGCTGCTCGGGGCCGGGATGCCGCTCCTGGCGGGACCCACTCGCGTCCCGCTGCGGCTCCTCGGGACCCGGCAGCTCGCCGACTCGTCGCTCGTCCTGCACCGCTACGCCGCCCGCGCCTAGGACTTGCGTGCGCGTCGCCCTCCGTGCACCATCCATATGGATGGCGTGGGGAGGGCATGATGGCCGGTGAGCCGGACCGTACCGAGAAGATCACCGTGAACCTCGGGCCGGTCGACCTCGGCCGGATCGACCTCCTGGTGCAGGAAGGACACTTCACCAACCGCACCGACTTCATCCGCACCGCCGTGCGCAACCAGCTCACGGCGAGCGCCCCCGCGATCGAGCACACGGTCGCACGCCGCACCCTCGTGCTCGGCACGCAGCACTTCTCCCGCCGTGAGCTGGAGGCGATGCGTGACCGGGGCGAGCAGGTGCACATCCGGGTGCTGGGGCTCGCCACCGTCGCCGACGACGTCACGCCCGAGCTCGCGCTGGCCACGATCGCCTCGGTCGAGGTGCTCGGGGCCTTCCGCGCGAGCCGGGCCGTCAAGTCGGCGCTCGGGTCCCGCATCGTCTGACCGCTGTCCCTGGAGGCACCGTGTTCCGTACCGCCAAGCTGATCCGCGACACCCTGCGCGCCGGGACGGCGATGAACGGGACGAGCGAGGCCGCGCGCCTGATGCGTTCGGGCCGGCTCATGGAGGCCACCTCCGCCCTGCAGGAGCGCCTCGGCGGCGGCCTGCCGATGAGCGGGGGCCCGATGCCGGCCTTCACGATGCCGACGAGCTCGATGCCGGGCGGTTTCTCGATGCCGGGCGGTTTCTCGATGCCGGGGCCCCGACCCGGCGGCGCCCGGACGTCCGACCGCGCGCCCGGCACCGTCACCCGCGGCGCCGCCGGCGGCCTGGCCTACCGCCTCTACGTCCCCACCGGTGCCCCCACCGGCGCCCCGCTGCTGGTCATGCTGCACGGCGGGACCCAGGACGCCGACGCGTTCGCCGCCTGCACCGGGATGGACGAGGCGGCCGAACGCGCCGGGGTCGTCGTCGCCTACCCCGAGCAGTCGCGCTCGGCGAACGCGATGGGCTACTGGAACTGGTTCCGCCCCGGCGACCAGACGCGGGACGCGGGTGAGCCCGCGATGATCGCCGCCGTGACCCGTGAGGTGACCGCGCAGCACGGCGTCGACCCGGCGCGCGTCGCCGTCGCCGGGTTCTCCGCGGGCGCGGCGATGGCCGCGGTGATGGCGGCGACCTACCCGGACCTGTTCTGCGGCGCCTGCGTGCACTCGGGGCTCCCCCACGGCGCGGCGCGCGACGTCGGGTCGGCGTTCGCGGCGATGTCCAGCCCGCCCCGGACGGTGACGGACGCCGGTCCGGTCCCGCTGATCGTCGTGCACGGTGACGCCGACCGCACCGTCGCGGTCGGCAACGGCGAGGCCGTGGTGCGGGCGGCGCTCGTCGCGAAGGGCGCCACCGAGCACGTCCGCGAGACCGGGCGCACCGAGGGCGGGCGCGGCTGGACGCGGGAGCGCTGGTCGGAGCCGGGCGGACGGGTGCTCGCGGAGTCGTGGACGGTGCACGGCATGGGCCACGACTGGTCCGGGGGCCGCGCCGGGGAGAAGTACGCCGACCCCGCGGGTCCCGACACCGCTACGGCGATGTTCGCGTTCTTCGGGTTCACCGGGACCGAGGTGCACCAGGGCCGCGAGGTCGGGTAGATATCCGGCATGCCCGACCTCTCCGAGTACAACGCGAAGCGGGACCCGGCGCGCACGCCGGAGCCGTTCGGAGAGGTCGGGGAGGCCCCCGCCGGGGAGCGCTTCGTCGTGCAGGAGCACCACGCGCGCCGCCTGCACTACGACGTCCGGTTCGAGCGCGAGGGCGTGCTCGTGTGCTGGGCGGTGCCCCGGGGGCTGCCCGACAAGCCCGGGGCGCCCCGGCTCGCGGTGCACACGGAGGACCACCCGCTGGAGTACCTGGACTTCCACGGCGAGATCCCCGCCGGCGAGTACGGCGGCGGGGCCATGACGATCTGGGACGCCGGGCGCTACGAGGTCGAGAAGTGGTCGGACACCGAGGTCGCGGTGACGCTGCACGGCGAGCGGGTGGAGGGCCGGTTCGTCTTCTTCAAGCCGGACCGGGACGGCAGGAGCGACCACGACGAGAAGGACTGGCTCGTCCAGCGCCGGAAGTCCGACGCCCCGGCGCCCGCGCGGAACAAGGCGGCGCAGTCCCCGCGGGTCGCGGTGGGCGGCCGGTCGCTGCGGCTGTCCAACCTCGACAAGGAGCTCTACCCCGACGTCCCCAAGGCCTCGGTGATCGACTACTACGCCCGGGTCGCCGACACGATCCTCCCCCACCTCGCCGGCCGACCCCTGACGCTGCGCCGCTTTCCCGACGGCATCTCCGCCCCGTCGTTCTACGAGAAGAACGCGGGAGCCAAGGCGCCGGAGTGGCTCCGCAGCGTCGAGGTCCCCACGCCCGGCAGCAGCCGGGGCACGACGACGGCCAACTTCGTGGTGGTCGAGGAGCTCGCGACGCTGGTCTACCTCGCCAACCTCGCGGTGCTCGAGCTGCACGTGCCGCAGTGGCGGGTCGACGACGACGACGTCGTCCAGCCGCCCGACGAGCTGGTGTTCGACCTCGACCCCGGCGAGGGCACCACGGTGGTCGACTGCGCCCGGCTCGCCGAGCGTCTGCGCGGCGTCCTCGACGCCGACGGGCTCACGCCCTGCCCGAAGACCAGCGGCAGCAAGGGCATGCAGGTCAGCGCCGCGGTGCGTGTCGACGACCCGGGACGCACGTCTGGCTACGCGAAGAACGTGGCCGAGCTCCTGGCCCGCGAGACCCCGCGCTCGGTCACCGCGATCATGGCCAAGGACCGGCGACGCGGGAAGATCTTCGTCGACTGGAGCCAGAACAACACGGCGAAGACCACCGTCGCGCCCTACTCGATGCGTGCGCGCGCGGCGAACGGCGCACCGACGGTGTCGACGCCGCTGACGTGGGACGAGGTGACCGCGGCGACCGAGGTCCGGGAGCTGACCTTCTCCCCCGCCGACGTGCTGGCCCGCATCGAGGCCGACGGCGACCTCTACGCCGCGGCCCTCGGCGAGGGTGTCGAGCGCCCCGACCTGCCGGAGAAGCCGTCGGCGAGCTGAGTCGCGACCTCTCCTCTCGATCTCTCGGGAGGGCCGTCGGAGCTGGAACTCCCACAGCACTCTCGGGAGATCGACGTGGAGAGCTGCTCGCGGGTCTCTCAGCCGAGCACGCGGTTGGTGACGCGGCCGACGCCGTTCACCACGCCGCCGACGGTGTCCCCGAGCCCGCCGACGATCCCGCCACCGCGGGAGCCCGAGCCGGACCCGCCGCCGCTGCCGGACCCGCCGCCGGAGCCCGAACCGCCGCCGGAGCCCGAACCGCCGCCGGAGCCCGAACCGCCGGAGCCTGAACCGCCCGACCCGGAGCCGCCGGAACCGGAGCCGCCGCCCGAGCCCTCGTCGTCGTCGGTGTCACGGGGCGTCCGGGTCTCGCCGGTGCTGCCGCCGGCCGTGGTCTCGTCGTCGTCCTCGGCCGCGGAGGTCGTCGTGGTGCGGCGCGTCGACGGCGTCGTGGTCTCGTCCTCGGCGTCGCGGGCCAGCACCCGCGGCGTGACGGTGACGGTGCGCGGGGGCTCGGCGAGCGCCACGCTCGGGTCCTGCAGCGGCGGGAGCACCGAGGCGTCGGCCGGCGAGCCCGGCTGCGGGCCGCGGGTGCCCGTGCCGGGGGGCACGGCGCCGTCCGGGAGCGTGCCCGGGGCGACGACCGGGAAGGTGCCGACGCGCGGCAGGGCGGTGTTCCCGCCGTTGTTCGCCAGCGTCGAGACCGCCAGCGGGACCACGGCGGCGGCCGCGGCGACCGAGGCGGCGGCCAGCCCCCAGCCCCGGAGACGGTGCGAGCCACCGGCAGCGACCGGGGCGGCAGCAGCGCCGCGCCGACGGTGGCGGGTCGGAGGCGGCGGCGGCGAGGGCGCGAGCTCCTCGGGGGCCTCGTCGAGGCCACGGCGGGCCCAGCTCGGCAGGTCGTCGGGAACGGACCCGGACGACCACCAGGAGGGCTCACCCCCCGACCCCTTCGGCATCTGCGCTCCCCTCAGCCCAGCGTGATCGCCGAGACTACTGCATGTGCACGAACGCCTCCACGGTGGCCCGTGCCCCCACCGGAACGTGTCACGGGTCACGGCGCTGCGCAGCCGCCGTCCGGGGAACGAGCCCCGGATCGACTGCGGTGCGCGGGATGGCCGCCCAGCGGGCAGACTCCGCGAGCGTGACCCCGGCGCAGCACCCGTTCCTGGCCGGACGGACACCGCGCGCGTTCGCGCACCGCGGCTGGCACATCGGCGAGCTCGAGGGCCTGGAGAACTCGCTGGCCGCGTTCCGGCGGGCCGCCGAGGAGGGCTACACCCACGTCGAGACCGACGTCCACGCCACCGCGGACGGCGTCCTCGTCGTGCACCACGACGCGACCCTGCGCCGCGTCGCCGGCCACCCCGGGGTGCTGCGCACGATGCCGTGGGCCGACCTCGCCGGCGTGCGGCTGCGCGGGCGTGAGCCGCTGCCGCGGCTCGAGGAGGTGCTCGAGGCGCTGCCGGACACGCGGTTCAACGTCGACCTCAAGGCTCCGGGCACCGTCGCGCCGATGCTCCGTCTGCTCGAACGCGACGACGTGGCCGAGCGGGTGGCGGTCGCCAGCATGGACGAGAGCCGCGTGGAGGCCGTCCGGTCGCGGTTCGGCACCCGCGTGGTCACCGGGCTCGCGTCCCGGTCGGCGCTGCGGCTGCGCGGCCGGGCCGTGACGCCGTCGCTGCTCCGGCGCCCGCTGGACCGCGTGCTCCGGGTGCGCGGTGACCTCGCGCAGCTGCCGGTACGGTTCGGTGCCCTGACGGTGATCGACCCCGCGATGGTCGCTGCCGCGCACGCGCTCGGGATCGAGGTGCACGTCTGGACGGTCGACCGGACCTCCGAGATGCACCGCCTGCTCGACCTCGGCGTCGACGGGCTCATGACCGACCGGCCCGACCGGCTGCGCGACGTGCTCGTCACCCGGGGGGCGTGGACCGCGCCGGCCTGACCGGAGATCCGGATGGCGCTCAATTCATCGCGCACGACCCGATACCGTGTGGAGGCGCGCCGGTCGGGGTACTCCGTGGCCGGTGTGCACCCGTGAGTCGGGTCACGCACGGGGTGAACGGCGGGCATCGCGGGAACGAACCGTGATGCTGCGGCGTTGACCCACGCGTGCCCGGAGGCCATGTGTCCTCGGGTGCACTCGCAGTCGAGGAAAGGACACCATCATGGCCGACCGCGTCCTCCGTGGCAGCCGTCTCGGCGCTGTCAGCTACGAGACCGACCGCGACCACGACCTCGCCCCCCGCCGTTCCTTCGCGTACCGCTGCCCCAAGGGCCACGACTTCGAGGTGCCGTTCTCGGACGACGCCGAGGCGCCCGTGACCTGGGAGTGCCGCCTCCACGGCGACGAGGGCAAGCGTATCGACGGCACCGAGCCCGAGCAGAAGAAGTCCAAGCCTCCGCGTACCCACTGGGACATGCTGCTCGAGCGCCGTTCGGTGCCCGAGCTCGAGGAGCTGCTCGACGAGCGTCTCGGCCTGCTCAAGGAGCGCCGCTCCGAGAGCGCCTGAGGCACTCACACCGCAAGGCCGTCCCGGCGCCGCCGGGGCGGCCTTTCGTGTGTCCTCGAGTGTCAGCGGCGTGCCGTCGCAAGACACTGAGTGTCCGTCATCTTCCGTGGATCGCCGGGCATCACGGTCGGCGGGGCCGCGCCCGCCGGCGTCGCGCACGGTCGCGCACGGCCCAGGACGTGATCCGCCACAGCGCCTCGCGGACGACGGCGCCGCTCATCTTCGACTCACCGTGGGCGCGCTCGACGAACGTGATCGGGACCTCGCGCACCCGCATCCCCGCCCGCTGCACGCGGAACGCGACGTCGACCTGGAAGCAGTAGCCCTCCGAGGCGACCGTCGCCATGCCCACCTCGGCCAGCGCGCCGCGCCGGAAGCAGCGGTAGCCGCCGGTGACGTCGTGCAGCGAGAGCCGCAGTGCCCGGCGCGAATAGACGTTGCCCGCACGGGAGAGCAGGCGCCGGTGCCACGCCCAGCCCTCCGTCCCGCCGCCGGGCACGTAGCGGGAGCCCAGGACGACGTCCGCGTCCCGGGCCGCCGCCAGCAGACGGGGCAGCTCCTCCGGGGCGTGCGAGCCGTCGGCGTCCATCTGCACGATCCAGCCGACGCCCTCGGCGAAGCCGTCGCACCCGCCGTCCAGCACCGCGCCGAACGCGTCCACGTAGGCCGCGCCGAGACCGGCCCGCGGCGCGTGGTGGTGCACCCGCACGCGGGCGTCGGTCGCGGCGATCGACTCCGCGAGCGCCCCGGTGCCGTCGGGGCTGCCGTCGTCGACGACGAGGATCCGCAGCCCGGGCAGGGTGTCCAGCAGCCGCGTGACGAGGCCGGGGAGGCTCTCGCGCTCGTTGTACGTGGGGACGGTGACCAGCACGTCGGCCCCGTCCGGACGCGGTCCCGTCACGCGGCGTCCCGCCGACGCCGCACCAGCCCCACGGCCACCGCGGCGAACCCCAGCGCGACCAGCACCCACTCCGGACCGGGGCCCAGCCGCGTGGCGAGCGTCGTGGTCGTCCGCAGCGGCACCGTCTCGACGAGCAGCCCGGGTGTGAACAGCGGCCCGGTGCGCGCGACGAGCGTCCCGTCGGGCGCCACGATCGCGCTCTGCCCGCTCGTGGCGGCGATGACGACGGCGCGGTCGTGCTCGATCGCGCGCAGCCGCGACATCCCCTGCTGCTGGTAGGTCATGTCGCTGTAGCCGAAGGTCGCGTTGTTGGTGGGCACCGTGAGCAGGTCGGCCCCGCCGCGGACGGCGTCGCGCACGGAGTCGTCGAACACGACCTCGTAGCAGGTCACGACGCCGAGCCGGGCCGGGCCGGCGGGCAGCACGCCCGTCCCGGTGCCGGGCTCGAAGTCGGTGACCCGGTCGACCAGCGGCGAGACGAGCTCGGCGACGCCACGCAGCGGGATGTACTCGCCGAACGGGAGGATGTGGCGCTTCACGTACGTCGCGCCGGGACCCCGGCCCGGCCCCCAGACGATCGAGGCGTTGCGCGGCCCCCGGACCAGCGTGCCGTCCGGTGCGCGGGTGCCGGACAGCACCGCGCCGACCACCACCGGCACCCCGATCTCGTCGGTCACGGCCCGGATCTCCCGGGCGGCGTCGGCGTTGCGGATCGGGTCGATGTCCGAGGCGTTCTCGGGCCAGATCACCAGGTCGGGGCGGGGGGTCCGGCCCGCGCGGACGTCGTCGGCGAGGCGGCGGGTCTGCGCGACGTGGTTGTCGAGCACGGCCCGGCGCTGGGCGTTGAAGTCGAGACCCGCGCGCGGGACGTTGCCCTGCACGGCCGCCACCGTGATCGCGGGGCCCGGGGTGTCGGCGCGCACCGACGGCAGCGTCGCGAGGCCCGCGAGGGGCCCGAGCAGGACGGCGACCAGGGCGCCCGCCGCGGCGCGGGGACGCCGTGGGGGTCGCAGCGCGCGCACGAGGGCCCAGAGGCCGGCCCCGGACAGCGCGACGGCGACGCTCACCAGCGGCGCGCCACCCAGCGAGGCGAGCGGGGCGAACAGCCCGCCCGGCTGGCCGAACGCGATCTTCGCCCACGGGAAGCCGTCGAAGGGCCACCGCTCGATGAGGGCCTCGCCAGCCACCCAGAGGCACGCCACCCACACCGGCGCGCCGGGCAGGCGCGTCACCAGCGGGAACAGCGCCACCGGGACGGCGACCACCACCACCAGGGCGACGAGCAGGAGCAGCCAGACGGCGCCGACGTACTCGCCGGTCCAGTTCAGCAGCGGCAGCTGGTAGGCGACGCCGACCAGCGCGCCGAGCCCGAAGGCGGTCCGCACCCGGCACCCGTCGACGACGGCGACGACCAGGGCGAGGCCCAGCGGCGCGGCCCACCAGGCGCCGAACGGCGGGAACGCGACGTAGAGCAGGAGCCCCGCCACGACCGCGCCGAGCAGGCGCAGCCAGACGGCGCCCCGGGCGGAGCGTGCGGGTGTCGTCCGGGCGGGCTCGGGGTGGGCCGTCAGCACGAGAGCAGGTCGTGGGGCTGCCGGTTCACCGGCTCGCAGCCGTCGTCGGTGACCACGACGATGTCCTCGATGCGGGCACCCCAGCGCCCCGGGAAGTAGATCCCCGGCTCGATGCTGAAGGCCATCCCCGGCTCGAGGACCAGGTCGTTGCCGGCCACGATGTAGGGCTCCTCGTGCACCTCGAGGCCGATGCCGTGCCCGGTGCGGTGCACGAAGTACTCGCCGTGCCCCGCGTCCCGGATGATCGCGCGGGCGGCCTCGTCGACGCTCTCGGCGGTGACGCCGGGACGCGCCGCGGCGACCGCCGCCGCCTGCGCGCGCTGGAGCACCGCGTACACGTCGCGGACCTCGTCGCCCGGCTCCCCCACCACGTAGGTGCGCGTGGAGTCGGAGTTGTAGCCCTCCGGCAGCGGCCCCCCGATGTCGACGACCACGACGTCGCCGGCCTGGATCACCCGGTCGGACACCTCGTGGTGCGGGCTCGCACCGTTCGGCCCGGAGCCCACGATGACGAACGCCGCCTCGGTGTGGCCCTCCTCGAGGATCGCGGCGGTGATGTCCGCGCCGACCTCGGCCTCGGTGCGCCCGGCCACGAGCCAGCCGGGGACCCGGGCGTGCACGGCGTCGATGGCCGCGCCGGCCCGGCGCAGGGCGTCGACCTCCACGTCGTCCTTGCGCATGCGCAGCTCGCGCAGCACCGGCGTCGCCAGCTCCAGCGAGGCCTGCGGCAGGGCGTCACGCAGGCCGAGGACGTGCAGGGCGGGCATGTCGGCGACCACCGCCACGCGCCGTGCGCCCGCCGTAGGGGAAGTGGCGAGCCGGGAGGCGGCCAGGGCGTGCGGGTCGACACCGTCGGTCCAGGTCAGCGTCTCCATCGCGTCGACGGCGGTGCCGTCGAGGCCGGGACGCTCCAGCGTCGGGACGACGAACGCGACGTCGCCGTCGACGGGCAGCAGCAGGGCCGAGAGCCGTTCGTGGGAGTGCTTGACGACGCCAGTGAGGTACTGGAGATCGGGCCCGGGCGTGATCACCAGGGCGTCGACCCCGGCCTGCCGGGCGGCGGCCCGGGCGCGCTCGAGCCGGGCCGTCACGCGGTCGGACGCGAGGGTGCTGCTCATGGTCGCCGAGCCTAGGACAGGCGGGGCCGCGCGGGGTGCGCCCCGGGTCAGGTCCCCGGGGCGCACCCGCGGGATCACTCGGCGAGCTTCGCGAACGCCTGCGCCCAGAGGAAGTACTTGTTCGTGCCCAGGTCGCGCACGGTCTTGATGTTGAACGCCTCCTTGAGCTTCTCGGCGTCGCTCTCGCTCACGCCCTGCAGGGCGGCGACCGGTGCGTCGGCGATCTCCTGCGCGGACTTGGTCTCGTATTCCTTGTCGAGCTTGGACGCGATGTCACCCATGGTGGGTCTCCCTCCGGTGTGCGGGACTGGCACCCGGCCTGTGCCCGCTCGTCGCGGGAGTCACGCGGTACTCATCCTCCGGACTGAGTAGTCCTCCCCTGGGCGGGCCGGTCGCGGCAGGACAGGCTCCGTGCCATGAACACCCCGGTGCCGCAGGACGCGCTCGTCGCCCGCCTCGGTGACGACCTCGCGGGCGTGGCCCGCGAGGTGGACCGCATCCGCACGACCCTCCTGACGATGCAGAGCGCCCCGCGGCCGAGCGCCCCGGCGCCCCTGCCGGCTCCCCCGCCGCCCGGACCGTGGGCCCCGCCGGTCGCGTGGGCCCCGCCGCCCCCGAGCTGGGGGCCGCCGGCTCGTCCCCCGCGCGCGCCCCGTCCGCCCCGCGCCCCCCGCGCCGCCTGGTCGCCGGCCAAGCTGCTCGCGGTCACCGGCGCGGCCACGACGGTGCTCGGTGTCGTGCTGCTGCTCGTCCTCGCCGCCGGACGCGGCTGGTTCGGGCCCGAGGCGCGGGTGATCGGCGGCGCCGTGCTCGGCCTGGCCCTGGTCGGGATCGGGGTGCGCGTGCGGCGCCGGGCCGCCGACGCCCCCGACCCGTCCACGGCCGTACCGACCGCCGCGGTCGCCCTCGCCGCGACCGGCGTGGCGACGCTCTTCCTCACCGTCGCCGCCGCCGTCGCCCTCTTCGGGCTCCTGCCCCTCGCGCTCGGCGCCCCGTTCGCCCTGGCGGTCACCGCCGGCGGGCTCGTGCTGGCCGACCACTGGCGCCACCAGGGCCTCGCCCTCGGCGTGCTGGTCGCCGCCGGGCTGGCCGCTCCCCTGGTCGTCGGCGGACCGACGCCCACGCTCGTCGCCCTCGTGCTCGGTGCCCAGGTCGCCGCGGTGCTCGTCGCCCGCCGGCGCACCTGGCCCGCCGTCGCGACGACCGCCGCCGTCGTCTCGACCGTCGCGGCCCTCGGCGCCGCGATCCGGCTGCTCGCCGGCGCCCCCGACACCCACCTCGCCACCACCGTCGCGGTGCTCGCGGTCCTCGTCGCGGGCGGCGTCTCGGCCGTCCTGCTCGGCGCGTCCGGCCGGGTGACGGCCACGGCCGTGCTCGGGGCCCCGGTGCTGCCGGTCCTGCTCGTCAGCATCGGCCTGGCCCGCGTCCCGGGCACCCTCGTCGCCGGCGGGGTCGCGGTCGCCCTCTTGCTCGCCGTGGTCGCCCTGGACCGTGTCGGCGCTCCGACGGGCCACCGCGCGCTCGCTCTCGTCGCCGGGGCCGGCGCCACCGGCGCGCTGCTGGTCGCGACCGTCCTCGCGATGGGCTCCGGCCCGCTGTCGCTGCCCCTGCTCGCCGAGGCCCTCGTGCTCGGCGTCGCCGCGGCGGTGACCCGCCGGGCCGGCCCGTTGCTCGCCGCCGCCGTGCTGGGCGCCGTCGGGGGCCTGGTCGCGCTGGGGGTGGACGCGCCGATGGAGCTCGTCGCGAGCTTCCCGGCCCGCCCGTTCGTCGTCACCCTGCCGGGCGGCGCCGTCACCGCGGGCGCGGTCGGCGAGCTCGCCGCCGCCCTCGTCGTCGACCTCCTGCTCTCCGCCGTCGCCCTGGTCGGACTGGTCGCGCTGGGGCGGCTCGGGTGGCTGCGCGACCGCGGCCGCGCCGCGACGGCCGCCGGCCTGCTCGGCGTCGTCGCGCTCTACGGGGCGGCCGGTGCGGTCGTGACCGCGGCGCTGCTGGTCTCGCCGACCCGCGACGCGTTCCTCGTCGGGCACGTCCTCGTGACGGTGTCGTGGACCGCGATCGCGCTGGTCCTGCTCGCGCGGGGCCTGAAGGACTCGCTCTCGCGGGTGCTCGGCGGCGTGCTGGTGATCGCCGCGGTGGTGAAGCTCGTGACCTTCGACCTCACCGCCCTCGACGGCCTCGCCCGCGTCGCGGCGTTCCTCGGCGCAGGCCTCGTCCTGCTCGCGGCCGGGTCGCGCTACGCCAAGGCCGTCGCCGCCGCGCCGGGAGCGTCCGGTGCGGACGGCGCGGCCGCGGCGCCCGGCCCGGCGGGCTCGTCGGAGGTCGGCCCGTCGACGGGCGGCGGGCGCCGGCCGGAGGCGTGACGCCCGGGCTCGTGCGCGCCCGTCCGTGTCGGAACACGGGCAGGCGCGCACGAGCCTGCCGCGTCGAGTGGGAAGCTGCCGCTCATGGACGCGCCGGTGATGCTGCTCGACTCGGCCAGCCTGTGGTTCCGGGCCTTCTACGGGGTCCCGGCCACCTTGACGGCCGAGGACGGGACGCCGGTGAACGCGGCCCGCGGGTTCTGCGACATGGTCGCCCGCCTGGTCCGCGAGCGCCGCCCCGGCGCCGTGATCGCGTGCCTCGACCGCGACTGGCGTCCGGCGTTCCGCGTGCGGGCGATCCCGTCGTACAAGGCCCACCGCGTCGACCCCACGATGGGCGACCCGTCCTCCCCCGTCGGTGGCGCCCCCGACGCCGAGGCCGCGCCGCCCGAGCTCGGGCCGCAGGTCGAGATCATCTTGCAGGCGCTCGCCGCCGCCGGGATCCCGACCGCGGGCGCCGAGGGCTACGAGGCCGACGACGTCATCGGCACCCTGTGCGCCACCGAGACCACCGACGCCATCGAGGTGGTCAGCGGCGACCGGGACCTGCTGCAGCTCGTCCGCGACGAGCCCGCCCCGATCCGCATCGTCTACATCGCCCGCGGGGTGTCGAAGTACGAGCTCTACGGGCCGGAGGACGTCGCCGCCCGCTACGGCGTGCCCGTCGCCCGCGCCGGCGACGGCTACGCCGAGATGGCGATGCTGCGCGGCGATCCCTCCGACGGCCTGCCCGGGGTCGCCGGCATCGGGGAGAAGACCGCGGCGCAGGTGATCTCCAAGTTCGGCTCGTGGGACGAGATGATCTCCGCGGTGCTCGACCGCTCCGACACCCGCATGTCCTCGGCCGTGCGCGCGAAGATGGCGCGGGCCGGCGAGTACCTCGTCGTCGCGCCCGAGGTCGTCCGCGTCGCCCCCGACGCCCCCATCGACTGGACCGGCGAGCGACGCACCCTGCCCCACGAGCCCGCGGACCCGGACGCGCTCGCGGCCCTCGCCGAGCGCTGGAACCTCACCGGCTCGGTCGACCGGCTCGTCTCGGCGCTGCGGGGCGAGTAGGGCGGGTCAGCCGTCCTGGCCGCGGCCCTGCTCGGCGAGCCAGGCCTTCGCGACGGTCTTCGGCGCGCGGTCGACCCAGGCGTCCTCCACCAGCTCGCGCAGCTCGTCGACCCCGATCCGCTCCAGACGCACGAGCACCGCGGGGAAACCGTCGAAGTGCGGCGTCGTGAAGTAGACGGCCGGGTCGTCGGCGATCAGCGCCTCCTTGACGCCGAGGTCCGCCACCCGCACGCCGAGCACGTCGCCCTCGGGCAGCGGCACGCCCGCGGCCTCGAGGGCCGCCTCGTCGGAGCGGCGCAGCGGGCGCTCCCAGACGAAGCCCTTCTTCGACACCCGCCAGGTCGCCGACCCCCACGACACCGCCTCGTCGGTGCGCGGCAGGGCCAGGGCGAGACGGCGGACGTCGTCGAGCGTCGCCATCAGCGTGGTTGCCCGACCGAGTAGGTGCCGCTCGCGTCGATGATCGAGACGGGCACCTGGGCGGGCCGGCCGTCGACGGTCGCGGAGCAGGTGAACGTCGCCCCGGGCCGTACCTCCTGGTCCGACGGGCACGTGACCCCGGTGATCTGGCGGCGCCAGTCCTCGGTGACCACCCGCGTGACGCCCTGCGTCACCGAGTCCGCGTCGAGGACGTCGACCCGCGCGAACCGCGGCCCGACGACGAACGCCAGGAGCCCCAGCACGATCAGCGCGATCACGATGAGGGCCGCGACGACCAGGCCCAGCGCCTTCCAGGGGAAGGGCTTGCGGGGCTGCGGCGGGTACGGGCCACCCCAGCCGGGACCGGGCCGGCCCCACCCCGTCGCGGTGCCGGGCGCCGCCCACACCGACGTCGGGTTCGGCCCGGGGCCGGGGGCGGGCTGCTGCACGTAGCCGGTCGGGCCGTAGCCGGGCTGGGGGCCGTGGCCCTGGTGCTGTCCGTAGCCCTGCTGTCCGTAGCCCTGCTGTCCGTAGCCCTGCTGTCCGTAGCCCTGCTGTCCGTAGCCCTGCTGTCCGTAGCCCTGCTGTCCGTAGCCCTGCTGCGGTCCCTGTCCCGGCGGACCCCAGGCGGCGGTCTGCTGGCCGATCTGGCCGTAGCCGGCCTGGCCGTACCCCGGCTGCTGCCCGTAGCTCGCCTGGCCGTACCCCGTCGACGGACCGGACGGCGGGGCCCAGGGCTGCTCGGCCGGGCCGGGCTGCTGCTGGCCGGGCTGCTGTGGCGCCGAGCCGCCGGGCGGCGCCCACGGGCTCGGCTCGCCGGCGGCGGTCGCCGGCTCCGTCGGCGCGGGCAGCCCCTCGGGCGGGGTGTCGTCGCGGGTGGCCGCGCTCCCGGGAGCCGGGCCGTCCGGCCCCGCACCGTTCGGCCTCGGGTCCTCCGCCGAACGCTCCGCCTGCGAGCCCTCCGTGCCCCCCGCCGCGGGCGGCGCCCAGGGCGACTCCGGCCCGGCGCTCGGCTCCTCCGGCGGCGTGCTCACGGCCCTAGCCCTCCCCCACGGCGACGACACCGCGCCGGATGGCGCGGACCGCGTCGCCCGCGGCCCGGCCCACGGTGTCCTCGTTGCCGGCGACGGCGCGGATCTGGTCGAGCAGGTCGACGACCTGCCGGCACCAGCGCACGAAGTCTCCCGCGGACAGCTCGGTGCCGTGCGACGTGGCCCCGGCGAGCACGACCGCGAGCGAGTCGCCGCGCACCCACCGGTGCACCGGCCACGCGAAGCCGAGGTCGGGCTCGCGGGTGCGGTCGAGGCGGTGGCGGCGCTCGTCGGCGACGAGGTCGTGCCACAGGGCCACGGTCTGCTCCACCGCCGACGTCGCGTCCTCGGGCACACGGGGCACGCCGCCGTCGTCGCGGCGGCTGTCGTAGACCAGCGACGACGCGACCGCGGCGATCTCCGCCGGGCCGAGCCCGCGCCACACACCGTGACGCAGGCACTCGGCGACGAGCAGGTCGGACTCCCCCCACAGCCGCGAGAGCCGACGCCCGTTCTCGGTGACGTCCTCGTCGTCGAGGTAGCCGCGCTCACCCAGCAGCCCGCGGATGCGGTCGAACGTGCGGGCGAGCGAGTGCGTCGTCGAGCGCACGCGGTCCTGGAGCTGCTCGGTCTCGCGCTCGAGGCGCTGGTAGCGCTCGAACCACCGCGAGCGGTCGTCCCGGTCGGCCAGTCCGTGGCACGGGTGGGCGCGCAGCGCACGGCGCAGCGACGCGAGCTCGGGGTCCTCGTTGTCGGCGCCCCTGCGGCGGCGGGCCGACCCCGACCGGGTCGGCGGCTCGATCCCCGTCTCGCGCAGCGCGTTGGCGAGGTCGCGCCGCAGCCGCGGGACGCGGTGGTCCATCTTGCGCGGCAGCTTCATCGTGCCGAGCGCCGCGACGGGCTCGGGGAAGTCGGCGAGCGAGAGGCGCCCGGCCCACCGGTCCTCGGTGAGCACGAGCGGGCGCGGCTCCTGGTCGCGGGGGCTGCGGTCGATGCCCGGGTCGAGCACGACGGCCAGCCCGGCGCGCTTGCCGCCCGGGACGGCGATGACGTCGCCGGGCTTGAGCGCCTCGAGCGACGCCGCGGCCTCGGCCTTCTGCGCCGACCGGCCCTGGCGCGACAGGAGCTTCTCGCGCTCGGTCACCCGGCGGCGCAGGTCCATGTACTCGGCGAAGGACCGGAAGTCGCCCTCGTCCCCGGAGCGCCCGCCGGCGGCCTCGGCGTAGCCGGCGAGGGCCTCGCGGTTGCGCTCGAGGCGCTTGGCCAGCCCGACGACGCTGCGGTCGGCCTGGAACTGCGCGAACGACTGCTCGAGCAGCTCGCGGGCGCTCTCGACCCCGACGCGGTCGACGAGGTTGACGGCCATGTTGTAGCCGGGGCGGAACGACGAGCGCAGCGGGTACGTGCGGGTCGAGGCGAGGCCGGCGACCTGTTCGGGGTCGACGCCGGGCACCCAGAGCACCACCGCGTGGCCCTCGACGTCGATGCCGCGCCGGCCCGCCCGCCCGGTGAGCTGGGTGTACTCCCCCGGCGTCAGCTCGACGTGGGCCTCGCCGTTGTACTTCACGAGCTTCTCGAGCACGACGGTCCGCGCGGGCATGTTGATGCCCAGCGCGAGCGTCTCGGTGGCGAACACCGCCCGTACGAGGCCGCGGACGAACAGCTCCTCGACGGTCTCCTTGAACGCCGGCAGCATGCCGGCGTGGTGGGCCGCGACGCCGCGCTCGAGGCCGTCGCGCCACTCCCAGTAGCCCAGGACGTCGAGGTCGGCCTCGGGCAGGCCCGCGGTCCTGCGCTCGACGACCTCGCGGATGACCGCCGCGTCGTCCGGGCCCGTCAGCCGCAGCCCGGAGCGCACGCACTGCGTCACCGCGGCGTCGCACCCGGCCCGGCTGAAGATGAACGTGATCGCGGGCAGGAGCCCGGCGGCGTCGAGGCGCTCGATCACGTCCACACGCGACGGCGGCCGGAAGCCCGATCCCCCGCCGCGTCCCGGCGGCCCGGAGCGCGCCGGCCCGCCTCGTCGGTCACCCGGACGTCCGCCACGGCCGGGGGGCCCGGACCGGGCGCGGCCGCCGCGGATCGAGGGCCCGCGGTCGACCTCGGCGACGGCGCGCACCAGCGTCGGGTCCACCGTGAGCGTCGTCGTACCGCCGCGGCGCTCCTCGGCGAACAGGTCGAACATCCGGTGCCCGACCACCATGTGCTGCCACAGCGGCACCGGACGGGTCTCGTCGACGACGACGGTGGTGTCGCCGCGGACGGTGACGAGCCAGTCGCCGAACTCCTCGGCGTTGCTCACCGTCGCCGACAGCGACGCGATCTGCACGTGCTGGGGCAGGTGGAGGATGACCTCCTCCCACACCGCGCCGCGGAAGCGGTCGGCGAGGTAGTGCACCTCGTCCATGACGACGTAGGCGAGACCCTCGAGCGCCGGCGACTCCGCGTAGAGCATGTTGCGCAGCACCTCGGTGGTCATGACCACCACCGGGGCCGAGCCGTTGATCGCCGCGTCGCCGGTCAGCAGGCCGACCGCGTCGGCGCCGTGGCGCTCGACGAGGTCGGTGTACTTCTGGTTCGACAGCGCCTTGATCGGCGTCGTGTAGAAGCACTTCTGGCCGCGGGCCAGGGCGAGGTGCACCGCGAACTCGCCCACCACCGTCTTGCCCGCGCCCGTCGGCGCGCAGACCAGGACGCCGTGACCCTGCTCGAGGGCCAGGCAGGACTGCCGCTGGAAGTCGTCGAGCTCGAACGACAGCTCGGCGGCGAACCGCGAGAGCTGGGGGTGCGAGGAGCGGGTGCGAGCCTGCTCGTAGGCCTCGGCAGGAGAGCGAGTGGCCACGTCTCCACAGTGTCACATCCGGGCGGGGGGCCGCCGGATCAGGTGGCGTCCCACCGGTCGGTCGAGCCGTCGCTGCCCCGTTCGGGGGCCGGTGAGGCCGGGGGCAGCGGCTCGATGCGCGGGGCCGGCGCGGGGGCGGGTGACGACGAGCCCAGACGGTCGTCCAGTGGCGAGGGCTGATCGGGATCGAGGCCGTCCCAACCCTGCTCGAGACGTCTCCGGGCCTCACGCTTGTCGTGCACCCGCGCGACCTGGATGGAGAGCTCGAGCAACAGGACGAGCGAGACGCCCAGGGCGAGCATCGAGATCGGGTCCTGACCCGGCGTCGCGAGCGCGGCGAACACGAACAGCCCGAAGACCAGGCCGCGCCGCCACGAGGAGAGCTGGGCGTAGGAGACGATCCCGACGCGGTTGAGCATCACCACCAGCAGCGGCAGCTCGAAGCTCACCCCGAAGATGATCAACAGGGCGATGAGCAGGCTGAAGTAGTCGGAGCCCCGCAGCACCGTGGTCTGGATGTCGCCGCCGACGGTGAACAGGAACTGCAGGGCCTGGGTGACGACGTAGTACGCGAGCACGGCGCCGGCCGTGAACAGCACCACCGCGAGGCTCACGAACGTGTAGGCGAAGCGCTTCTCCTTCGCGTACAGGCCCGGCGTGATGAAGCCCCAGAGCTGGGCGAACCAGATCGGGCTCGACATGAGGACCCCGGCCGTGGCGGCGACCTTGAGGCGCAGCGTGAACTGCTCGAACACCCCGAACGCGACGAGTCGGCACTCCTGGCCGCCCCCGAGCTGCACGCGGTTCTCCGGCGGCAGCGCGCAGTACGGCTCGGTGAGGATCTGCCCCAGCGACGGCAGGCCGAACGGGTAGGTGGTGTACCAGAAGAACCCGAGCGCCGTGCCGATCGCGACGGCCAGCAGGGCGACCGCGAGACGTCGTCGCAGCTCGTAGATGTGCTCGACGAGCGTCATCGTGCCGTCGGGATTGGCACGACGGCGTGACCCGGGCCGGCGCAGACCGCGCCACCACCGGGCACGCGACCCGGAGGACGCAGTCATCGAGGGTTCAGGAGGTGGAGCCGGGCCGCGTGGTCGGGGTGGCGTCCGGCGACGAGGGCGCGACGCCGTTCGTGCCCGACGAGCCCTCGTCCAGCGCGCGACCCGGTGCCTGCGGCGTGCCGGAGGCCTCGCCGGGCTTGGCGGCCTGCTCGTCCTCCTTCAGCCCACGGGTCTCGGCCTTGAAGATGCGCATGGACTGCCCGAGGCCGCGTGCCATGTCGGGCAGCTTCTTGGCGCTGAAGAGCAGCACCACGCCCACGATCGCGATGATGACCCATTCGCTCACGGTGTGGCTCCTTCCACGGTGCTGCCGATGCTACGCGTGCGTCGCTGCTCGAGCCGGACCCGCAGCGCGGCGGTGCGCGCCGTGAGCATCCCGGTCTCCCGGCCGAGCTGCTCCCGGGCGACGCCCGCGACGAGGGCGAACCGCTTGACCGGCTTGAGCGCGGCGGCGACGACCAGGCCGAGCACGATCACCGCGACGACCACCGCGACGACGCTCCACAGGTACGGCACGGCGTCGACCCTAACCCGGCGTCGTGACCCTGCGGTGAACGCCCGTGTGCGGCGCGGGGGGCGGTGTCGCGGGTGTGCGCGGTGATCAGGAGCGCACGCTCCACCTCGCCGTGGACGTCGAGGGGGACGGCGCTCTCCTGATCCTCGTCAGGCGCCCTCGCCGTACGCCGCCAGGGCCTCCCGGGCCCGGGCGCGGCGGGCCTCGACCAGGTCCGGCGGGGCCAGGACCTCGACGGCGTCGCCCAGGCCGAGCAGCAGGCGGACCATCCAGTCGCGGTCCCCGTAGCGCATGGTCACGCGGGCCGAGCCGTCGTCGTCGGCGTGCAGGCCCTCGACCGGGTAGTACTCGGCCACCCAGCGGGCGGCGGGCCGCAGGACGAGGGCGGCGACGTGGGCGCCGTCGTCGGGGCGCAGCAGGTCCTCCCCCGACCCCTCGCGGCCACGGGCCCCGGGCGGCGGGGCGGAGGGCTCGTCGAGGACCTCCGCGTCGTCCACGCGGTCCAGCCGGAAGAGCCGCACGCCCTCGGCGCGGCGGCACCACGCCTCCAGGTACACCGAGGCGTCGACGAGCAGCAGGCGCATCGGGTCGACGACGCGGCGGCCGACGGCGTCGCGGGACGCCGAGTAGTACGTGAGACGCAGCGCCCGGCCCGTCTCGACCCCGCGCCGCACGGCGTCCTCCGCCCGGCCCGGAGCGCGGCCGAGGCCGACGGCGACGCCCTCGGGCTCGGCGGGGAGCTCGGTCCTCGTGCCGACCCGACCGGCGGCGTCCTCGATCTTCGCGAGCGCCCGCTGCACCGCGTCCGCGTCCACCACCCCGGGCGCGTCGGCCAGCGCCCGCAGCGCCACGGCCAGCGTCGCGGCCTCGTCGCCGGACAGGCGCAGCGGACGGCGCATGCCGGCGTCGAACGTGACGGTCACGGTGTCGCCCTCGAACGAGAGGTCGACCAGGTCGCCCGGCCCGTACCCCGGGAGCCCGCACATCCAGAGCAGCTCGAGGTCGCGCCGCAGCTGGGCCTCGGCGACGCCGAAGTCCGCGGCCGCCTCGGCCACGGCGATCCCGGGCCGGGCGAGCAGGTACGGCACGAGCGTGAGCAGGCGCGGCAGCCGCTCGGCCACCCCGGCGGTCACCGCGGGCTCCCGGCGTCGGCCGCCTCGGGGGCGCGGTCCAGCGACCCCCGCAGCAGCGCCACCACCGCGTCCCGCAGCTCGGGCGGCTCGAGGACGACGGCGTCAGGGCCGTGGCCGGCGACCCAGCGGGCGGCGGTGTCGACGCGGGAGAGGTCGATCTCCACGACGTCCGGGTCGCCGCCGGGATCGGGCCGGGCACCGCGCCGAAGGCCCTCCGCGCGCCCCGGGGTGAGGCGGATGCGGGCCAGGCCGGTGGGTGGCGGCGGGCCCGCGGAGGCGGCGACGAGCGCGACGAGGTCGACGTCCGGGGGCGGCGTCACGGCCCCGCGCGACCCGATGGCCCGGACGTCGTCGCCGATGCGCGAGAGCCGGAAGCAGCGGACGTCGTCGCGGTCGCGGTCGTGGCCGACGAGGTACCAGCGGCCGCGCCACGACACGACGCCCCACGGCTCGACCGTGCGTGTCCGGGCCTGCGCGGACGGGTTCGACCGGTGGGTGAAGGTGACGACACGGCCCGCGCGGCTCGCGGCCAGCAGCGGCGCGAACGCCGGCTCGGTGGCGCGCAGCCGGGGCTGCACCGACGACGCGGCGTCCGGATCGACCGCGATCCCCGCCGCCCGCAGCTTCTGCAGCGCCGTGCGCGCGGCCCCCGCCAGCGCCGGCGAGTCCCACAGCCGCGCGGCCAGCGCGACCGCCGTGGCCTCGTCGGGGGCCAGGTCGATGTCGGGCAGCTCGTAGTCGCGGCGGGCGATCCGGTAGCCGTCGATCGGCTCGGCCATCGAGGACCGCCCGGTCTCCAGCGGCACCCCGAGCTCGCGCAGCTCGGCCTTGTCCCGCTCGAACATCCGGAAGAACGCCTCGTCGGACGCGACGTCGGCGTATCCCGGCACCGTGGCCCGGATGCGCTCGGCGCTGAGGAACTGGCGCGTCGAGAGCAGGCAGAGCACGAGGTTGACCAGGCGTTCGGCGCGCGCGGACGGGCTGGTCGTCACCCCGGGGAGCCTACGGCCCCTCGCGCAGGTGTTCGAACGCCGGTGCCCCGGCGAGTCGGATCAGATCGAGTCCGAGCTGCGCTGTGCCCGCTCGATCCGCACCCGGCCGTCGTCGTCGCGGTCGACCTCGAAGCGGTAGCTCTCGCGGCTGGTGCGTCCGCTCGCGGTGGTGAACTCGATGTCGGCGGTGACCGTGTCGCGCCGCACCGCCACGTTGGTCGCCCGGACCTCGCGGATCCCGGACCAGAAGCTGCGGTACTCGCCGTAGCCGCCCGACTCGTCGCGGGCGCGGTCCGACAGCACCTCCCAGGCGCCGTCGATGTCGCCGGGCAGCGACGAGTAGTAGTCCACCACCACGGTCCCGGGGTCGCCGGGCGCGGCCGGGTCCACCGGCGAGAGCGGCTCCGCGACCCGCGGCGTGGGTGTCGGGGACGCCGGGGAGCCGCCACCCAGCGGATCCGCGGGCGCCTCCGAGGAGAGGGCGGGCCGCGCGGGCGCGGCGACGGGCGGGGGTGTCCGGTCGCCGGTCCCGACGGCGACCGCCACCCCGACGCCGACGGCCAGGACGGCGCCCGAGGCCGCGGCTACGACGGCGACCCGGCGGGAGCCGAAGCGCGAGGGACGGCTGCGGTCGGAGCCACCGCGCGAGGTGCGCCGGGGGCGCACGTCGGCGGGCCGCACCTCGGTGGGACGCAGATCGGCGGGACGAGGCGAGGGACCGGCGGCGACGGCCTCGGACGGGCCGCTCACCGCCGGGGTCGGCGCGACGGCGGCCATCCCCTCGGCGGGGGCGTCCTCCCCCGGCTCCTCGTCCGACGTGGCCGACGGGGCCGGCACCGGGACCTCGGCGGTGCCGGTGACCCGGGGGGCGGGCACCGCGGCCTCGCGCGGCGCCGGGACGAAGGGGGCCGTCCCGCGGCTGCGCAGGGCCCGCTCGACGGCACCGATGCCGGGCCGGTGGGCGGGGTCGAGGCGCAGCATCGCGGCGAGCGGGCGCCCGAGCACGCCGGCGCGGGTGGCCGGGCGGAGCTTGCCCTCCGCCATGGCGTGGAGCACGGCGAGGGTGTTGTCGTGGTGTCCGCACACCAACTCGTTCTCGACCGCGGCGTAGAGCGTGGCGCCGAGGGAGAAGACGTCGGAGGCCGGCGTGGGGTCCCCCCCACGGGCGACCTCCGGGGCGAAGTAGCCCGGGGTGCCCGCGACGGTGCCGCCGCCGGTGGCCGTGGTGTCCCAGGTGGCCCGGGAGACGCCGAAGTCGGTGATCTTCGCGACGCCGTCGTCGGTGATGAGGACGTTGCCGGGCTTGATGTCGCCGTGGACGATGCCCGCCTCGTGGACGGCGCCCAGGGCGTCGGCCACCTGCGCACCCACCCAGGCGGCCTCGGCGGGATCGAGCGGCCCGTGCTCGGCGATCAGCGCCGCGAGCGAGCGCGACGGCAGGTACTCCATGACCAGCCAGGGGCCGTGCCCAGAATCCGGGTGACCGTCGACGACGACGTCGAACACCGCGATGGCGCGCGGGTGCACGACGCGCGCCGCGATCCGGCCCTCGCGCATCGCGCGGGCCCGGGCGACGCGCTCCTCGGTCGCGTCGCGGTGGCCGCCGTCGGCGAGCTGCTTGACGGCGACGGTGCGCCGCAGACGCCGGTCCCACGCCGTCCAGACGACGCCCATCGCGCCGGAGCCGATGCACTCGCCGATCCGGTACCGGCCGCCGAGCACCGTGCCGGCCACGGACGCGTCGACCGGCACCGGTGCGGCGTCGTGCATCGTGCTCGGCGCCGCCACGGGGCGGTGCAGGCGGGAGGTGCGGGGCTGGTGCTGCATCGAGTTCTCGTGCCGTCCTCGGGCGTCGTCGGGGCAGTGCGTGCTGGGGCCGTGCGTACTGGGTTACCTCGTGCGCCCCGCCGCACGCCGCCGACGTGAGCGCGGTTACAAGGTCGCGATCAGTCGGTCGACGCGTTCGTCCACGGCGCGGAAGGGGTCCTTGCAGAGGACGGTTCGCTGGGCCTGGTCGTTCAGTTTGAGGTGGACCCAATCCACGGTGAAATCTCTCCCGGCGGCCTGGGCGGCGGCGATGAAGTCGCCGCGCAGCTTCGCGCGGGTGCTCTGCGGCGGGGTGTCCTTGGCCGCCTCGATCTCGCCGTCGTCGGTGACGCGGTCGACCATGTCCTTGCGCTGGAGCAGGTCGAAGATGCCGCGACCACGACGGATGTCGTGGTAGGCGAGGTCGAGCTGGGCCACCCGGGGGCTCGACAGGCCGAGGTCGTGCTTGGAGCGGTAGCGCTGCACCAGGCGGTGCTTGATGGCCCAGTCGATCTCACGGTCGATCAGGGAGAGGTCCTGGCGCTCGACGGCGTCCAGCGTCCGGCCCCAGAGCTCGAGCACGCGCTCGGTGACCGGGTCCGAGCCGCGGCGGGCGACGTGCTCGACGGCGCGGGCGTGGTACTCGCGCTGGATGTCGAGCGCGCTGGCCTCCCGCCCGCCGGCCAGGCGCACCGGGCGGCGTCCCGAGAGGTCGTGGCTGATCTCGCGGATGGCACGGATCGGGTTGTCGAGGGTGAAGTCCCGGAACTGCACGCCCTGCTCGATCATCTCGAGCACGAGGTGGGTGGTGCCCACCTTGAGCAGCGTGGTGACCTCGCTCATGTTCGAGTCGCCGACGATGACGTGCAGGCGGCGGTAGCGCTCGGCGTCGGCGTGCGGCTCGTCGCGGGTGTTGATGATCGGGCGCGAGCGCGTGGTCGCCGACGACACGCCCTCCCAGATGTGCTCCGCGCGCTGGGAGAGGCAGAACACCGCGCCCCGCGGCGTCTGCAGGACCTTCCCGGCGCCGGCGATGAGCTGGCGGGTCACGAGGAAGGGCAGCAGCACGTCCGCGATGCGGGAGAACTCCCCCGAACGGCCGACGAGGTAGTTCTCGTGGCAGCCGTAGGAGTTGCCCGCGGAGTCGGTGTTGTTCTTGAACAGGAAGATGTCGCCGCCGATGCCCTCGTCGGCCAGCCGCCGCTCGGCGTCGAGCAGCAGGTCCTCGAGGATTCGCTCCCCCGCCTTGTCGTGGGCGACCAGCTGGGTGAGCGAGTCGCACTCCGCGGTGGCGTACTCCGGGTGCGAGCCGACGTCGAGGTAGAGGCGCGAGCCGTTGCGCAGGAAGACGTTGGACGACCGCCCCCACGACACGACCCGGCGGAACAGGTAGCGGGCCACCTCGTCGGGCGAGAGTCGTCGCTGGCCGTGGAAGGTGCAGGTGACACCGAACTCGGTCTCGACCCCGTAAATCCTCCGCTGCATGCGCACCACCCTAAGCGTTCGAGGGGCCCTGTGATGCCCCGCGAGCGGCCGGGTCCCGGGTCTCCCCGACCGGATCACTACGGTCGGCCCCGTGGCACTCCCGGGACGTGGACTGGCAACGGACTTCTCCCACGGCGTGGGACGACGGGTACGCCAGGGCGCGCGCGGCAGCCGGCGGCGCCTCGCGGACGTCAACGAGCAGGACTGCCGGATCACCACCGCCATCGGCGCGCTGCCCTACACGGCGGCGGACCCTGCGCTGGCCGCGCTGACCAGGTCGGCCAACCACAGCAAGCTCTGGTTCGGCGTCGCCGCCGTGCTCGCCGCCGGCACGCGCCACACCCGCCGCGGCGCCCTGCGCGGCACGCTGGCCATCACGGGGGCGAGCCTGCTGGCCAACGGCGTGCTCAAGCCCCTGGTCCCCCGGCGCCGGCCCGCGGCGGAGCTGCTCCCGGAGTACCGCTCGCTGGACTTCCCGCCCACGTCGTCCTCGTTCCCCTCCGGCCACGCCGCCTCCGCCGCCGCGTTCGCCACCGCCGTGGCGATGGAGAGCCCGAAGGCCGCGACGTGGGTCGTGCCGCTGGCCCTGACCGTGGCGTACTCCCGGGTGCACGTCGGCGTGCACTGGACCAGCGACGTCGCCACCGGCGTGGCCCTCGGAGCCGGGGTGGCGCTGGCCACACGGCGCTGGCTACCGGTGCGCGACATCGACGAGGCCGCCGCCCGCCCCGTGGCCGGCGCGCCGAGCCTCCCCGACGGCGAGGGCCTGGTCGTCATGGTGAACAGCCGCTCGGGCAAGGCCGGCGTCGACCCGTACGACGAGCTCGTGAGCGCCCTGCCGCGCGCCCGGGTGCTGCGCCTCGAGGAGCACGCCGACCTGGCCGAGGCGCTCACCGACGCCGCCCGCCGGCCCGGGGTGCGGGCGCTGGGCATCGCCGGCGGTGACGGCTCCGTGGCCGCCGCCGCGCGGGTGGCCGAGGACCTCGACCTGCCCCTGGCCGTCGTGCCCGCCGGGACGCTCAACCACTTCGGGCGTGACGTCGGCGTCTACGACACCCAGGAGGCCGTGGACGCGACGGGCGCGGGCGAGGCCGTCGCCGTCGACCTCGGTGAGCTGCGCATCCACGCCGACGCCGAGGGCCGCCAGGAGCCCCAGCGCGTCGTCTTCGTCAACACCTCGGCGTTCGGTGGCTACCCCGAGATGGTCCGGCTCCGCGAGAAGTGGCAGCCGCGGTTCCGCAAATGGCCGTCGGCGGTGGCCGCTCTGCTGGTGACCCTCAAGCGCAGCCGGCCCATCCGCGTCCGCCTCAACGGCGTGGAGCGATCGGTGTGGATGCTGTTCGTCGGCAACGGGCCCTACGTGCCGACCGGGATGGTGCCGTCGTACCGGCCCCGTCTCGACACCGGCGTGCTGGAGGTCCGCTACCTGCGCGCCGACCGGCGCTTCGCCCGTGCCCGCGCCTTCGTGGCGCTGGCCACCGGCGTGCTCGGCCACAACCGGATCTACCAGGAGAGCGCCATGCGGTCGCTGGACATCGAGCTGCTGGACGGTCCGGTCGAGGTCGCCGCCGACGGCGAGGTCGTCGGCAAGGGACAACGCCTGCGCTACCGGGTGGCCGACCACCCCGTGCCGATCTACCGCCGTGACGAGGCGCTGTGGCCGCACCGCGCCACCGCCCGCTGACCCGAAAGCATCCCGTGACCCCAGCCGTACACCCGGTCGTGGCCGCTCCCCGCTCCGACTCCCCCGCCTGGTCCTCCTGGCTCCAGCGCCTCGACCGCACCGCCGACCGCGGCCTCATCTGGGCCGCCGTGGCCGGTGGCCTCGTGGCCTCCGGGCGGGGGCCGCTGCGCCGCGCCGGCGTCCGCGGGATCCTGGCCGCCGCCGCCACCTCGACCGTCGCCCACGCGCTGGCCAAGCCCCTGCTCCCCCGCTCCCGCCCGTGGTCGCGGCGCTTTCCCTCGGCCCACGCGGCGTCCTCGACGGCGTTCGTCACCGGCGCGGCCATGGAGTCCCCGGTGCTCGGGGCGGCGCTGGCGCCGCTCGCGATCGGGGTGTCGTCCGCCCGGGTGTCCCTCGGCGAGCGGACCTTCGCCGACGTGGCCGCCGGCGCGGTGCTCGGCGCCGGGATCGCGACCCTGACACGACGCTGGTGGCCCGTGGTGCGCCACGCCCCGGCCCGCGCCCGTCCCGCGGGCGGTGCCCCGGCCCTGGGTGACGGCGCGGGGCTCGTCATCGTCGCCAACCGGTCCGCCGGCACCCCGGGCCCGCTCGAGACCCTCGGCCAGATCGTGGCGCCGGTGGTCGGGGTCGGCGTGGACGAGGACGAGGAGGACCCGATCGCCGAGGTGCACGCCGAGATCCACGCGGTGCTCCCGAAGGCCCAGGTCGTCATCCCGACGCCGGGCGAGGACTTCGTCGTCGACGTGGAGGCCGCCCTCGACCGCCCGATGGTCGACGGCAGCGCCACCCGCGCGATCGGCGTGGCCGGCGGCGACGGCTCGGTGGCGGCCCTGGCCGGGCTGGCCCAGCGCCGCCACGTCCCCCTGGTCGTCCTGCCCGAGGGCACGCTCAACCACTTCGCCCGCGACGTCGGCATCGACGACTCGCCCTCGGCGCTGGCCGCCGCCCGCGACGGCGACGCGGTGCTCGTCGACGTCGGGCTCGTCGACATCACCCCCGCCGAGGGCGAGGAGCGCACCGTCGCGTTCGTCAACACGGCCAGCCTCGGCGGCTACCCCGACATGGTCAAGCTGCGCGAGGACTGGGAGGAGCAGTGGGGCAAGTGGCCGTCGGCGGCCATGGCCCTCGTGCGGGTGCTCGCCGAGGCGACCCCGCTCGTCGTCGAGATCGACGGCCGGCGGCAGAGCCTGTGGCTCCTGTTCGTCGGCAACGGCGGCTACCAGCCGCGCGGCATGGCCCCGCTGTCCCGCCCGCGACTCGACGCGCGGGTGCTCGACGTCCGCTACCTGCGCGCCGACGTGCCGTTCTCCCGCACCCGGTTCATGATCTCGGTCCTCGCCGGCACCCTCGCCCGTAGCCGCGTCTACGTGGCGAACACGAGGACGCGGCTGTCGGTACGCGTGGTGGGCCCGCCGGTCGGCCTGGCCACCGACGGCGAGGTGCAGCCCGACAGCGAGCGCTTCGTCTTCCGGATCGCGCCCAAACCGGTGCCGGTGTACCGGTCGCGGGAGGAGATCCCGCGACCGTAGGGGGCGCTCAGGCCTGCGGGTCGGCGCCGCCGGCGCCGGAGACCTCGTCGCCCGCGCCGGTGTCCTCGGCCGGGGTCTCCTCGGCGGCGGGGCTCTCGTCGCCGGGAAGCAGGGCCGCGAGGGCGGCGCCGGTGACCCGGCGGAACGTGCGGCGGGGACGGCGGGCGCGGTCGAGGACGGCGACCTCGAGCGCGTCGACGCCGAGGGTCTCGGCGGTCGAGGAGGTCGAGGCGGTCCCGTTCTGCGCCTGCAGCGCCTCGAGGGCGATGCGCAGCGCGTCGCGCATCTCGAGGTCCGGCTCGTACGACGAGCGCAGCGCCGCGCTGATGGGCTCGGTGGTGCCGCCCATGACCACGAAGCGGGGCTCGTCGGAGATCGACCCGTCGTAGGTGATGCGGAACATCTGGTCGCGCTCCGGCGTCGCCCCGACCTCGGCCACGCACAGCTCCACCTCGAACGGCTTCTGCTGCTCGATGAAGCTCGCCCCGAGGATCTGGGCGTAGGCGTTGGCCAGCGAGCGGCCGGAGACGTCGCGCCGGTCGTAGGAGTAGCCGCGGACGTCGGCGAAGCGGATGCCGGCCGTGCGCAGGTTCTCGAACTCGTTGTAGCGCCCGACCGCGGCGAACCCCAGCGAGTCGTAGATCTCCGAGACCTTGCGCAAGGAGTTCGAGCGGTTCTCCGCCACGAACAGCACGCCGCCGGCGAAGGTCAGCACGACGACGCTGCGCCCGCGCGCGATGCCCTTGCGCGCGAGCTCCGAGCGGTCGCGCATCAGCTGGTCGACCGACGCGTAGAACGGCATCGTCATGGCGGGGAGCGCTCCTGGGGTCGGGCGGTCGGGTGGGGTCGGGCGGTCGGGTGGGGTCGGGCGGGAGGGGGTGCTGTCCGGTGGGTGCGGCTCAGCCGCCGGGCTTCTCGCGGCGGTCGGCGACGACGGCCTCGGCGACCGCGGCCGTCTCCTCCTGCGGCAGCATCGTGGCGCCCTCGGCGTCGATGGTGACCACGATCGGGTAGATCGCGCGGATGGTGTCCGGTCCGCCGGTGGCGCTGTCGTCGTCGGCGGCGTCGTAGAGCGCCTCGACGAGCGTGCGCACGCAGTCGGCGGCCGATGCGGACGGGTCGTGGCGCTTCTTCAGCGACGACTTCGCGAACAGCGACCCCGAGCCGACGCCGGCGTAGTCGGTCTCCTCGTTGCGGCTGCCGACGACGTCGTAGGAGACGATCCGCCCGGCGCGGGCCGGGTCGGCCGCGTCGAGGTCGTAGCCCACGAACAGCGGCACGAACGACAGACCCTGCATCGCGGCGCCGAGGTTGCCCCGCACCATGCCGGCGAGCTTGTTCGCCTTGCCGTCGAAGGTGAGCTGGACACCCTCGAGCTTCTCGTAGTGCTGCAGCTCGACCGCGAACAGCCGGACCGCCTCGACGGCCAGCCCGGCCGTGCCCGCGATGCCCGCCGCCGAGTAGTCGTCGGTGACGTAGACCTTCTGCATGTCGCGCGACGAGATGAGGTTGCCCATCGTGGCGCGACGGTCGCCGGCGATCGCGACGCCGCCGTCGTAGACCGCGGCGACGATCGTCGTGCCGTGCGCGGCGGCGACGTGCCCCGCCTGCTCGGCCGTCACGGGCCGGGCGTTCGCCCCCGGCAGGAGGTCGGGCCGGACCTCGCGCAGGAAATCGACGAACGAGGCCGTCCCGGCCTGGAAGTAGGCCGGGTGCAGGGCCGACGAGGGCTCCATCGGTGGGGGCGCTCCTAGGCAGGTCGGGTGGGCTGGGTGGGTCTGTCGGGTGATGGAACACCGCCCCCGAGACCCGGCGTACCGGGCCGCGGGGGCGGCAGGGTTCTCGATGGTTCCGGCGCGGGCTGCGAGCCTCCGCCGGGAGGTTACTGGCCGCCCTTCTGGACGTACGCGCGGACGAAGTCCTCGGCGTTCTCCTCGAGCACGTCGTCGATCTCGTCGAGGATCGTGTCCACGTCCTCGCCGAGCTTCTCGCGGCGTTCCTGGCCGGCGGCGGTCGAGTCCTCGCCGCCGTCGCCGTCGTCGCCCCCGCCCTGCCGCTGGGTCTGTTCCTGCGCCATGGCTGCCTCCCGGGTCCTCGGTACTGCAGGTCGAACCCTACCCATCGAGAGCGACATCCGCCCGTACCGCGGATCATTAGCCCCGCGTCAGGGCCTCGACCAGCGCGCTGGCGTCCGCGGAGTTGTCGATGAGCTCACCGACGTGCCCGCGCGTGCCGCGCAGGGGCTCCAGGGTCGGGATCCGCACCAGGGACTCGCGTCCGAGGTCGAAGATGACCGAGTCCCACGACGCCGCGGCCACCTCGCCGGGGTAGCGCTCGAGGCAGCGGCCGCGGAAGTAGGCCCGCGTGTCCTCCGGCGGGTTGGTGACCGCGGCGCGGACGGCCTCCTCGTCGACCAGCCGCTTGATCGAGCCGCGGGAGACCAGGCGGTTGTAGAGACCCTTGGCCTGACGGACGTCGGCGTACTGCAGGTCGATGAGGTGCAGCTTCGGGGAGTCCCACGGCAGATTGTCGCGCTGCTGGTAGCTCTGCAGCAGGTTGAGCTTGGCCACCCAGTCGAGGCGGTCGGCGCAGCGCAGCGGGTCGGTGCCGAGGTCGTCGAGGACCTGCTGCCAGATGTCGAGCACCTCGCGGGTCATCGGGTCGATCTCGCCGTCCTGCGTGGTCTCCTCGTGCTTCCAGGCGCGCTCGAGGTAGGCGTGCTGGATGTCGAGCGCGGTCATCTTGCGCCCGTCGGAGAGCTCGACGACGGTCTTCAGCGTCGGGTCGTGGCTGATGCGGTGCACCGAGCGCACCGGCTCGAGCAGGCGCAGGTCGTCGAAGCGGACCCCGCCCTCGATCATCGAGAGCACCAGCGCCGCGGTGCCGCACTTGAGGAACGTCGAGTACTCGGCCAGCGTCGCGTCGCCGATGATGACGTGCAGCCTGCGGTACTTGTCGGCGTCGGCGTGGGGCTCGTCGCGGGTGTTGATGATGCCGCGCTTGAGCGTGGTCTCCAGCCCGACCTCGACCTCGATGTAGTCGGCGCGCTGGGAGAGCTGGAAGCCGGCCTCGTCGCCCGAGGCGCCGAGCCCGACGCGGCCGGCGCCGGAGACGACCTGCCGCGACGCGAAGAACGGCGTCAGGCCGGTGATGATCGTCGGGAACGGCGTCTGGCGGGCGCAGAGGTAGTTCTCGTGCGAGCCGTAGCTCGCGCCCTTGCCGTCGATGTTGTTCTTGTAGAGCTGGATGCGCGGGGTGCCCGGGACGGTGGCGGCGCGCTCGGCGGCGTCCTCCATGACCCGCTCGCCCGCCTTGTCCCAGATGACGGCGTCGCGCGGGGTGGTCACCTCGGGAGCGGAGAACTCCGGGTGCGCGTGGTCGACGTAGAGCCGGGCACCGTTGGTGAGGATGACGTTGGCGGCGCCGAGGTCGTCGAGGTCGCCGGTGTCCGGCGGCGGGCCCGCGCTCGGCCCGAGGTCGAACCCGCGGGCGTCACGCAGCGGCGACTCGACCTCGTAGTCCCAGCGGGCGCGGCGCGCGCGGGGCACGTCGGCCGCCGCGGCGTAGGCCAGCACGATCTGGGTCGAGGTGATCACCGGGTTCGCCGCCGGGTCGCCGGGGACGGAGATGCCGTACTCGATCTCGGTGCCCATGATGCGGCGCGCGGTCATGCTCTCGACCCTACGGGTGCGACGGGCGCGCGGCCTGCTCCGACCCGGGGCCCCGTCCCGGGCCCCGCCACAGGACCGCGAACACCACCGCGCCCGCCACGACCGCCCCCGCCATCGTCGCCGCCATGGGCACCGCGGAGCGGCCGCCGGCGATCCCGACGAGCGGGGCCGTGCCCGCCCCGACCAGGAACTGGGCGGTGCCGAGCAGCGCCGACGCGCTCCCGGCGTGCTCGGGGTGGTCGGCCAGGGTGAGCGTCGTCGCGTTCGGCAGGACGAACCCGACGCCGATCACGGTCACGACGAGGCCCGCGAGGATGCCGGCCAGGCCCACGTCGAGCAGCGCCGACGCCAGGAGCACGCCCGTGCCGGTGAGCGCGACGCCCAGCCCGACGACGAGCAGCCGCTCCGGGCGCACCCGCCCCGAGCCGGCGAGACGGCCCGCCACCTGCACCGACGCGACGATGGCCACCGAGTTGGCCGCGAACACCCCGGAGAACCCCTGCGGCGAGAGCCCGTAGAGCTCCTGCAGCACGAAGGTCGAGCCCGAGATGTAGGCGAACATGGCCGCGAACAGCAGGCCGGCGGCCAGGACGCAGGCCAGGACCCGCCGGTCGGAGAGCAGCACGCGGAACGAGGCCGCGGTGGCCGCCGCGCTCCCCGCGCGACGCCGGGACCGGGGCAGCGACTCGCGCACCAGCAGCAGTACCGCGACGCCGGCGAGGGCTCCGTAGACGGCCAGCACGACGAACACCCCGCGCCAGCTCGTCACGCGCAGCAGCTGGCCGCCGAGCACCGGCGCGACGATCGGTGCCACCCCGGAGACGAGCATCAGCGTCGCGAACGAGCGCGCGGACGACGTCGCGTCGCTGGTGTCGCGCACCACGGCGCGCGCCACGACGATCCCCACGGCCCCGAGCAGGCCCTGCGCCAGGCGCAGCCCGATCAGGACCTCCACGCTCGGCGCCACCGCGCACAGCACCGAGGCGACCGCGAACCCGGCCGACCCGATCAGCATCGGGCGCCGCCGTCCCAGCACGTCGGACAGGGGGCCCGCGATCAGCTGGCCCAGCGCCAGCCCGACCAGGCAGGCGGTCAGCGAGAGCTGGGTGACCGACGGCGTCGTGGCCAGGTCCGCGGTGAGCGCGGGCAGGGCCGGCAGGTAGGTGTCCAGCGACAGCGGGGCGGCGGCGGTCAGCGCACCGAGCACCACCAGCCGGGCGCGGTGCGCGCGCCTGCTGACGGTCGGGCTGCCGTTCCGGTCCTCCCCCGCCCCTGCCGCCGGACCTCCCGACGGGGCGGGCCCGGTCACGCCGGCTCGTCCTCGGTGGGAACGTCCCCCGTGTCGTCCGAGGGGTCCTCCGCCGTGAGCCAGCTCAACAGGTGGTCGTGGACGTCCGGGTCGTTGAGCAGGTGGAAGTGGTGCGACGACGTCAGCGGCTGGACGTCGGCGATCGCGCCGCCCGCCGAGTCGACGGGCACCAGCAGGTCGCCCAGGGCGTTGGCCAGCGGGTGGTGCTCGGAGCTGGTGACGCACGCGGCCACGGCGTGGTGCGAGGCGTGCGCGAGCAGCGGCACCTCGGCGTCGGACACCCCGGCCACGAGGTCGCGGATGCCGGCGGAGCGCCGATCGAGGAACTGGCCCCAGGTGGCCGAGCGCGACCAGCGTGAGAGCCCGGAGGCGACTTGGTCGACGCGGTGGGCCAGCGGCGCCCCCCGGTGCGGCGAGCCGAGGTAGATCATGCGCCGGACCGTCGCGACCCACGGCTGACCGGTCTCGACGGCGTGGTGGCAGGCGTGGCGCAGCATCAGCCCGCCCATCGAGTGCCCGACGAGGTCGAGCCGGCGCACCTCGGCCGGCCACCGGTTCCAGAGGTCGGTGAGCAGCAGGGACAGCGCGGCTCCGTTGTCGGCGATCCGCAGGCCGGAGTTGTAGCGCAGCAGCAGGGGGGTCGCGCCGGTCGCCGACGCCACCCGCTCGGCGTAGCCCTCCCCCGCGCTCGCCTCGCCGTAGAGCCGCCAGGCGTGCTCGGTCTCGCCGAGGCCGTGGACGAACAGCACGAGGCGGCCGAGGTCGCGCTCCGGGTGGTCGGCGACCGCCGCGCGGAGGTCCTCGGGGTCGGCGGGCAGCGCGTCGTGCTCGTCCTCGAGCGTCGAGGTGTAGAGCGCCATCGGCACGGCGAGGTCGTTGTCGAGGGCCACCATGTGGTCGCCGACCAGGCCGTTGATCGCCCCGGTGATCACGGCGCCCGTGGGGTTGCCGGTGATGGGGCGCCACTCCCCGGGACGGGCCAGGCCCGCGGCCACGCCGATGCCGCGCCCGGCGAGGTGGGAGATGCCGCGCACCGCGGCGTAGACGCCCGAGCTGATGCCGTCGTGCACCACCTGCACGGGGCGCGACGCCGGGCCGAGCCCGGCCCTGCGCAGCGCGCCGAAGACGGTGCCGGCGACGGCCTCGTGCGTGCCCTGGACGGGGCGCGACACGATGTCGATCGCCTCCGACGCGACGCCAGCCGCCCCGCGGACCTCGTTGCGATCCCTCGAGGGGGTGCGCTCCGGGGTGCGGGACGGCCGGGTGTGCTCGTCGGTCATGGCCCGAGATTACCGGTACTGGGCGTACACAGCTTCTCGTGTCACAGGTACTGGCCGGTGTTCGAGGCCGTGTCGATCTCCTTGCCCTGCGCCGCGCCCTTGCCGGTGACGAGCGTGCGGATGTAGACGATCCGCTCGCCCTTCTTGCCCGAGATCCGGGCCCAGTCGTCGGGGTTGGTCGTGTTGGGCAGGTCCTCCGACTCGGCGAACTCGTCCACCACCGCGTCCAGCAGGTGCTGCACGCGCAGACCGGACTGCTGCGACTCCAGGTGCGACTTGATCGCGGCCTTCTTCGCCCGCCCCACGATGTTCTCGATCACCGCGCCGGAGTTGAAGTCCTTGAAGTACAGGACCTCCTTGTCCCCGTTGGCGTAGGTGACCTCGAGGAAGCGGTTGTCGTCGGTCTCGGCGTACATCCGCTCGACGACCCGCTCGATCATGCCCTCGAGGCACGCCGCGCGGTTGCCGCCGAACTCGGCGATGTCCTCCTCGTGGACCGGGAGCCCGTCGATGAGGTACTTGCCGAAGATGTCCATCGCCGACTCCGCGTCGGGACGCTCGATCTTGATCTTCACGTCGAGCCGGCCCGGCCGCAGGATCGCGGGGTCGATCATGTCCTCGCGGTTGGAGGCGCCGATGACGATGACGTTCTCGAGCCCCTCCACGCCGTCGATCTCCGAGAGGAGCTGCGGCACGATCGTCGTCTCGACGTCCGAGCTCACGCCCGAACCACGGGTACGGAAGATCGAGTCCATCTCGTCGAAGAACACGATGACCGGCGTGCCCTCGGACGCCTTCTCGCGCGCCCGCTGGAAGATCATCCGGATGTGCCGCTCGGTCTCGCCGACGAACTTGTTGAGCAGCTCCGGGCCCTTGATGTTCAGGAAGTGCGCCTTGACGTCGCGGCTGTCCTCGCCGCGGGTCTCGGCGACCTTCTTGGCCAGGGAGTTCGCCACCGCCTTCGCGATGAGCGTCTTCCCGCAGCCGGGCGGGCCGTAGAGCAGCACGCCCTTGGGCGGGCGCAGCTGGTAGGTCCGGAACAGGTCCGCGTGCAGGAACGGCAGCTCCACCGCGTCGCGGATGGAGTCGATCTGCCGCGAGAGACCGCCGATGTCGGTGTAGGCGACGTCGGGGACCTCCTCGAGGACGAGCTCCTCGACCTCGGCCTTCGGCACCTTCTCGTACGCGTAGCCGACCTTGGAGTCGACCATCAGCGAATCGCCCGGCTTGAGCTCCGGCCCGTCCGCCCCGAGCAGCGAGTCGGCCAGGTGGATGACCCGCTCCTCGTCGGCGTGCCCGATGATCAGCGCTCGCGTGCGGCTGCCGTCCTCGTCGGTGAGGATCTCCCGCAGCGCGCACACCTCGCCGATGCGCTCGTACTCGCCGGCCTCCACCACGGTGAGCGCCTCGTTGAGCCGCAGGGACTGCCCGCGGGTCAGGTCGGCGGTCTCCACCGCCGGCGACACCGCGACCCGCATGCGGCGACCGGAGGTGAACACGTCCACGGTCGAGTCCTCGTGGGCGACCAGGAAGACGCCGTAGCTCGACGGCGGCTGCGCGAGCCGGTCGACCTCCTCGCGGAGGGAGACGAGCTGCGCGCGCGCCTCCTTGAGCGTCTCGGTGAGCTTGTCGTTGCGCTCGGTCAGCTGGGAGACGCGCTGCTGCGCCTCCCCCAGTCGCTGCTCGAGGATGCGCGCGTGCCGAGGGGATTCGGTCAGCTTGCGCCGCAACAGCGCGACCTCGTCCTCGAGGAAGCGCACCTGTGCTGCCATGTCCGCCGAGCCGCGTTCACCGCGGTCCCGGCCCTGGTCGGATCGGCCCCTGGGGTCGTCGTCAGTCGTCACGGCGCCCTCCTCCGCTACTCCGTGGCGTAACCGTACCCGCGAATCGAGGTGTCCGTGGAGTAGCGTCCCGGTGACGGACTTCTCACGCCACCCCCTTGCGCGCTGTCACGGTGGGTGAGTTGACCACCACGGAACAGCACCACTCGCTCACCCTCGGTCGACATCCGACCTGGTCGGGGACGGTCAGCCCCGACTGGGTCGCCGCTGCACCCGAGGGGGCGTGACGCCGTCCGCGAGCCGTCGCGCGGTCACGATGAAGGCCGTGTGCGCGATCATCCGGTGCTCCGGACGGACGGCGAGTCCCACCGCGTGCCACGGCCGGACCATGGCCTCCCACGCCTGCGGCTCGGTCCAGCAGGCCTGCTCACGCAGCGCCTCGGTGAGCGACGAGAGCTGCGTCGTCGTCGCGACGTAGCCGACCAGCACCCCGCCGGGCACGAGCGTCGCGCGCACGACGTCGAGGCACTCCCAGGGCGCGGCCATGTCGAGGACGATCCGGTCGGCCGTCTCCTCGGGGTCGTGGTCGGCGAGGTCGCCGACGCGCAGGTCCCAGTTCTCCGGGCGCTCGCCGTAGAAGCGCTCGACGTTCGCGACCGCGTGCTCGGCGTGGTCGGCGCGCACCTCGTAGGAGCGCACGTGGCCCGCCGGCCCCACGGCGCGCAGCAGGCTGCACGTCAGCGCGCCCGACCCGGCGCCGGCCTCGAGCACCCGCGCGCCCGGGAAGACGTCGCCCCACATCAGGATCTGCGCGGAGTCCTTCGGGTAGATCACCTGGGCGCCGCGCGGCATGGCGAGCACGTAGTCGGGCAGCAGGGGGCGCAGGGCGAGGTAGGGCGTGTTCGCCGCCGAGAGCACCACGCTGCCCTCGGGGGCGCCGATCAGCTTGTCGTGCGCGATCGCCCCGCGGTGCGTGTGGTAGCTCTGCCCGCGCTCGAGCACCAGGCTGAAGTGCCGGCCCTTCGGATCCGTGAGCTGCACCCGGTCGCCGGGACGGAACGGGCCGCTGCGGACCGGGCCGCGCTCGTCGGGGGCGTCGACGGGCGGGGTGTCCTCGGTGTCGCCGTCCTCGGTGTCGCCGTCCTCGGTGTCGCCGTCCTCGGTGTCGCCGTCCTCGGGGGCGGCGTCCGCGGTGTCGGTGTCCTCGGGCCTGATGTCCCGGGCACCGCTGTCCTCGGGCGCGACGGTCTCGACCGGCGTCTCGTCGGTGACCGCTCCGTCGCTCTGCACGACGACCCACCCTAGGGACCAGGGGGTGCGGCGCCGCGAGGGGCACGTTCGGCAGCGCGCCGCGTCTGTCGATCATGCGCAACGTGCCCCTCGCGGCGGGCGAGCCCGCGTGATCGCTCCAGGTGCTCCGGTGAGCCCGCCACACGGGCTCCGAGGAGCACCCGGAGCGATCACGGTCCCCGAGGAGGACAGGAGCTGTCGGGGTGCCGACCTACCGTGGCGGCCATGAGCACGCAGGCCGACGCGACGGATGTCCCCGCCGCACCGTCGCGCCCGCCCGCGCTCTCGCCGTCGCGGGCGGTCGACTTCCGGCGCTGCGCGCTGCTCTACCGCTTCCGCGCGATCGACCGGCTGCCCGAGACGCCCTCGCCCGCCGCGCTGCGGGGCACGCTGGTGCACGCGGTGCTCGAGCGGCTGCACGCCCTGGCGCCCGACGACCGCCGCCCGGACGCCGCCCGGGACCTCGCCCGGGACGTGCTCGACGAGCTCGAGTCCGCCGACCGCGCGCTGCTCGGCGACGACCCGGGGCTCGCCCCGCTCCTCGAGCGCTACTTCGCCCTGGAGGATCCGCGCGGCGTGACGTCGGAGGCCCGCGAGCTGCGGGTCGAGGCTGAGCTGGAGGGGCCCGAGGGGCCGACGCCGCTGCGCGGCCACCTCGACCGGCTGGACACCGGGCCCGACGGGCTCACGGTCGTCGACTACAAGTCCGGACGAGCGCCGCCGGTGCGCGGCGAGCTGCGGGCGCTGTTCGGGGTGCGGTTCTACGCGCTCCTGCTCGCCCGCAGCCGGGGCGTGGTGCCGACGGTGCGGCTGCTGCAGCTCGGCGACGTGACGACGCTGACCCTGCGCCCCACGGCCGCGGAGCTCGAGCGGTTCGCCGGCGTGCTGCGGGCGGTCTGGTCCGCGATCCGCCGGGCCGCGCCCGCCGGCGACTTCCGCCCGAACCCCGGCCCCGGGTGCGCCTTCTGCGACTACCGCCCGCGGTGCCCGGCGTGGGGCGGGACGCCGCCGCCCTACCCGGGCTGGCCCACGCCGCTGCCCGTCCCCCGGCCCCGCGAGCCGGGGTGACCACCCGTCAGCATCCGGGCCTCAGCAACCAGGTGGCGCCCCGCCGGTGCCGTCAGGGAACGGCAGCGCGCACGGCGCCCGCCGCGGGGTGCCCAGGGCCCCGCCGCCGGGGGTGGCCTCGGTGCTGTTCGTGACGATGCTCAGCGAGGTGAACAGCCGCACCATCTGTCGCGAGTCGATGTTGGGGATCTCGTTCTGGGCGCCGGCCTGGGCGTTGAGGGCGTTGGAGGGCTCGCCGCCCGTCTCGTCGACGACGTAGGCGCCGTAGTCGCGGAACGCCTCGGCGATCTTGCGGGTGTCCGGCTCGGTGATCCAGCTCAGGTCGACGTCCGGGGGCAGCCCCATCAGCGTGCCCATGTGCACGCGCGGGTCCGGCCCGCGGTAGACGTCGCGGAAGGCCCCGTCGGCCTTGAAGGCCGGCCAGCGGAACCCCTCCTGCGCGGTGCTGCAGCTCAGCTCGCAGTTGAGGTTGATCTTCAGCGGGTGCCGGAGGGGCTCGGGCTTGGACATCTCGCCGACCCGGATGCTGCCGCCGATCCCGGAGAGGTTCGAGCCGCCGTGGCACCCGAGCCTGCCGTCACCGCGCAGCGGCACCGCGGGGAAGGAGAAGTCGTAGGACGGGTCGCCGCCGGGGCGCAGGCGCAGCGGCTGCCCGGCCACCACCGTCTCCTCGTCCGGGGTGTCGGCGAGGAAGGTCGAGCAGTTGTTGTACGAGCCGTCGGCCGAGAGCCCGGGGTCGACGTGCACGTCGACGCGGCCGCGGGGCCACACCGCCTCGCGCACGGGGAACGCCGGGTCGACGCTGATGTTCTCGATGTCCAGGTAGACGTCGCGGGCCTGCGTGTTGAACGGCGCGAACTGCGCCGATTGCGCCAGCGGCAGGTTCCAGATCGAGTCCCAGGCGAAGGGATGCGTGTAGAGGTCGCGCGACGGCCCTCGATAGGGTTCCGGCCCCGAGCCCGCCCCGCCCAGCGACGTCGCCACCAGCACGCCCGCGATGGCCATGGCGGCGGTGAGCACCGCCAGCAGGACGCGTGTCCTGGCTCCCGTCACACGGTCCCCCTGGTCGGTGGCAGGCGATGATCGTAGCGAGGGCGACCCCCGGCCCCGTCCTGCTCCCTCCCCCGACCCCGCTGCGGAGAGCCCCCGTGACCCCGACCGAGCCCTTCTTCCGCCTGCTGACGCCCGCGGCCGACGACCCGCCCGGGGTCCAGCGCGTGCTCGCGACCGACTCGACGGCCGGCCCCTGGTTCCCCGGGGCGCAGCACATGGGACCGCCGAGCGCGCTGCTGGTCCGCGCGCTGGAGCGCTGCGAGCCCCGGGACGAGGTGGTGCTCTCGCGCCTGACCGTCGAGGTCCTGGGGCGGGTGCCGGTCGGCGAGCTGACCGTGTCCGCCCGCGTGGAGCGTCCCGGGCGCACGATCGAGCTGGTGTCCGCGGAGCTGGCCGCCGACGGCCGGGCGGTGGCGCGCGCGGCGGGCTGGCGCCTGGCGGTCACCGACACGTCCGCCGCCGCCACCGATCCCGGACCGGCGATGCCCGGCCCCGACGAGGGCCGCGTCATCCCCACCCCCGAGGGCTGGCTGCCGGGCTACCTCGACGCCCTGGAGTGGCGCTGGATCGCCGGGCACCTCGGCGAGTCCGGGCCCGGGCAGGCGTGGGGCCGCCTGCTGGTGCCGGTCGTCGACGACGAGGAGCCGACCCCGTGGCAGCGCCTCGCCTCGGTGGCCGACTCCACCAACGGCGCCGCGTCACGGCTCGACCTCAACGACTGGCTGTTCGTCAACACCGACCTGACGCTGCACGTCCACCGCGCCCCGCGGGGCGAGTGGATCGGGCTCGACGCCGACAGCGTCATCGGGCCGGAGGGGCTGGGGACGGCGTTCTCGGTGCTCCACGACGAGCACGGACGGGTCGGGAGGGCCGCCCAGGCGCTGACGGTCCGGCCGCGCTGATCCCTACCCGGGCCTCAGCGCGTGCCGTTCGTGGCGCCGATGGCCCGGCAGGACTGCAGCGACGAGGTCACGATGCCCGTGGCCCCGAGGTCGGCGAGCTCGTCCATGATGTCGTTGACCCGCTTGCGCTCGACCATGGAGCGCACCGCGACGAACTTCTCGTTCGACAGCGGCGCGACGGTGGGCGACTCGATCCCCGGGGTCAGCTCGATCGCCCGTTCCTTGAGGTCGATCGGGCAGTCGTAGTCGAGCATCACGTAGCGGCGGGCGTAGACGACGCCGCGCAGCCGCTCGACGAAGCGGGACTTCGAGCGCTCGATGTCCGCCGTGTCCGGCGCCTGGTCGAACTTCGCGTTGCGGTCGATGATCACGGCCTCGGACTCCGTGATCGGGTCCCCGATCGCCACCAGGCCGTGCTGGGCCAGGGTGCGCCCGGAGCTCACGACGTCGGCGATGGCGTCGGCCACCTGCAGCTCGATCGAGATCTCGACGGCGCCGTCGAGGCGGATGACGTCCTTGGCCGCGATGCGCTGCTGGGCGAGGTTCGCCCGCACCAGCCGGGGATAGGACGTCGCGATCCGCTTGCCCGCGAGGTCCTGCACGGTCCACTCGTTCCGCGCCGGGGCGGCGTAGCGGAACTTCGAGTGCCCGAAGCCGAGCCGCAGCAGCTGGTTCACCGAGGCGCTCGACTCCTCGGTGAGGTCGTGCCCGGTGATGCCGAGGTGGAGCTGGCCCTCGGACACGTAGGTCGCGATGTCCTTGGGGCGCAGGTAGAAGAACGTGACGCCGTTGGCCTCGTCGTGGAGGGTCAGGTCGCGGCTGTCGGTGCGTTGCCGGTAGCCGGCGTCGCGCAGCATCGTCGACGCCTCTTCGGACAGGGACCCCTTGTTGGGTAGGGCGACGCGGAGCACGGCTCCTCCTCCTGACACCTGTGGGTGTCGACTACAGGTGCTTGTAGACCTCGTCGAGCGTGAGACCGCGCCCGAGCATGATCACTTGGACGCGATAGAGCAGCTGGGAGATCTCCTCGGCCAGCTTGTCATCGGTCTCGTACTCGGCGGCGATCCACACTTCACCGGCCTCCTCGAGCACCTTCTTGCCCTGGGCGTGGACCCCGGAGTCCAGCGCTGCGACGGTGCCGGATCCCTCCGGCCGGTCGCGCGCCTTGGTCGTGAGCTCGTCGAAGAGCACGTCGAACGTCTTCACGTCGAGCCATCGTCGCACGGCGTCACGTGGGGTCGCACACCACGGGATTCTCCTCGTACGCCCGGGATGTTCGTCCCTCGCTCGTCCGGGGCGCCGTCCGGGCTCTCCGGCGCGCCGAACGGGCGGTCGGTAGGGAAGCCGATCACGGCGCTGGTGCGTTCGGGCACAGGCGCTCTGCCGACCGTGTGACGGAGCGCTCAGCGCGCAACGGCCCGCGTCCGGTGGTCGCTCCCCGACCCGTTCCGCAGGGCGTCGCGGAGGTCGTCGAGGGTCAGCCCGACGAGGCTCTCGCGCAGGACGCGGCGCTCCCCCGCCGGCACGGGCACCTCGGCGGGGACGACGAGCACCGTCGCGCCGGCCGCCACGGCCGAGCGCGTGCCGGTGGGCGAGTCCTCGACGGCCACGCTCGCGCGGGGGTCGACGCCGAGTCTCTCGGTGGCGAGCCGATAGGGCGACGGGTCCGGCTTCGTCGCCGGCACCTCGTCGCCGCACACGGTGACGTCGAAGAACTCCCGGCCGATGGTGTCGAGCGCGACCTCGGTGAGCTCCCGGTAGGTGCTGGTGACCAGCGCCGTGGGGAGCCCCGAGGCCCGCACCATCGCGAGGGCCTCCCGGGCGCCGGGGCGCCACGGGACGCCGCGGCCGAAGACCTCCGCGGTGCGGTCGGTCAGCCAGCGGCCGTCCGTGGCCACGCCGTCGGGGTCGTCCGGGTCGAGGCCGACCTCCGCCCGCACCGCACGCACGGTGCGGGTGAGGCTGGACCCGGTCAGCTCCTCGCGGGTCTCGGCCGACAGCTCGCCGCCGTGGTGCGCGGCGAGCTCCTGGATCGTCACCGACCAGAGGCCCTCGGTGTCGACCAACGTGCCGTCCATGTCCCACAGGACGGCCGCGAGGCTAGCGCCCATGGAGATCAGGCATTGAAGTACTTGGCCTCCGGGTGGTGCACGACGAGCGCGTCCGTGGACTGCTCGGGGTGCAGCTGGTCCTCCTCGGAGAGCTCGACGCCGATGCGGCCCGGCTCGAGGAGGTCCACGATCTTCACGCGGTCCTCGACGTTCGGGCAGGCGCCGTAGCCCAGCGAGTACCGGGCGCCGCGGTAGCCGAGCTTGAAGTACTCCTCGACGTTCTCGGGGTCCGAGTCGGCCATGACCGAGCCGTCGGAGAAGCCGAGCTCCTCACGCACGCGGCGGTGCCAGTACTCGGCGAGCGCCTCGGTGAGCTGCACGCCGAGGCCGTGGACCTCGAGATAGTCGCGGTAGGAGTTCTCCGCGAACAGCGTGTTGGCGAAGTCGGCGATGGGCTGGCCCATCGTCACCAGGTTCATCGGCAGCACGTCGACACCGCCGAGCTCCTTGGCCTCCTCGCGGGTGCGGAAGAAGTCGGCCAGGCACAGGTGGCGGTCCCGCTTCTGGCGCGGGAACGAGAACCGGTGCACCTCCTTGGCGTCCGGGTCCGGCTCGGCGAGCACGATGATGTCCTGGCCCTCCGAGATCGCCGGGAAGTAGCCGGCGACCACGGCGGCGTGGGCGAGGATGCCCTCGGCCTGCAGCCGGTCGAGCCAGTAGCGCATGCGCGGCCGGCCCTCGGTCTCCACCAGCTCCTCGTACGACGGCCCGTCCTCGCTGGCCTTGGAGCCGCGCAGGCCCCACTGCCCGAAGAAGGTCGCGCGCTCGTCGAGCAGGCCGGCGAAGTCCTTGAGCCGGATGCCGCGGACCACGCGGGTGCCCCAGAACGGCGGCTGCGGGACCTCGATGCGCCGGGCGACGTCGGAGTGGTCGGGGATCTCCTCCGGCTCCGCCTCCGCCTCGCGCTTGGCCTGGATGCGCTGTGAGCGCTCGCGGCGCTCCTTGCGCTCGGCCATCTTGGCCGCCTCGGCCTCGGTGCGCTCGGTGTCGCCGCTCATCACGGTGTCCATCAGGCGCAGGCCCTCGAAGGCGTCCTTCGCGTAGCGCACGTCGCCCTGGAAGAGCTCGCCGAGGTCGTTCTCGACGTACGAGCGGGTCAGCGCGGCGCCGCCGAGCAGCACCGGGTACTTCTGCGCGACCCCGCGGTCGTTCATCTCCTGCAGGTTGTCCTTCATGACCACCGTGGACTTCACCAGCAGCCCGGACATCCCGATGGCGTCGACCTTGTTCTCCTCGGCCGCCTCGAGGATGGCGTTGATCGGCTGCTTGATGCCGATGTTGACCACGTCGTAGCCGTTGTTGCTCAGGATGATGTCGACGAGGTTCTTGCCGATGTCGTGGACGTCGCCCTTGACCGTGGCCAGCAGGATCTTGCCCTTGCCGCCGTTGTCGTCGGCCTCCATGAACTGCTCGAGGTGGGCCACCGAGGCCTTCATGACCTCGGCCGAGGCCAGCACGAACGGCAACTGCATCTTGCCGGCGCCGAACAGCTCGCCGACGGTCTTCATGCCGGCCAGCAGCGTCTCGTTGATGATCTCGAGCGGGTCCTTCTCCTCCATGCCCGCGTCGAGGTCGGCCTCCAGGCCGTTGCGGTCGCCGTCGACGATCCGGCGCTCGAGGCGCTCGAACAGCGGCAGGGCCGCGAGCTCCTCGGCACGCGCGTCCTTGGCCGACGAGGCCGAGACGCCCTCGAAGAGGTTCATGAAGTGCTGCAGCGGGTCCGGGGTGTTGCGGGACTCGTCGCGCCGGTCGTAGACGAGGTCGAGCGCGGCGTCGCGCTGCGCGTCGTCGATCTGCGACATCGGCAGGATCTTCGAGGCGTTGAGGATCGCCGAGTCGAGGCCGGCCTCGGTGCACTCGTGGAGGAAGACCGAGTTGAGCACCTGCCGCGCGGCCGGGTTGAGGCCGAACGAGATGTTCGAGAGGCCGAGGGTGGTCTGGACCTCGGGGTAGCGCTCCTTGAGCTGCTTGATCGCGTTGATCGTCTCGATGCCGTCCCTGCGGACCTCCTCCTGGCCGGTGGAGATCGGGAAGGTCAGGCAGTCGATGATGATGTCCTCGACCCGCATGCCCCAGTTCTCGGTGAGGTCCTCGATGAGGCGGAACGCCACGCGGGTCTTCCACTCCGCGGTGCGGGCCTGCCCCTCCTCGTCGATGCAGAGGCCGATGACCGCGGCGCCGTGCTCCTTGGCCACCGTCATGATCTTGATGAAGCGCGACTCGGGACCGTCGCCGTCCTCGTAGTTCACCGAGTTGATGGCGCTGCGGCCACCGAGCTGCTCGAGCCCGGTGCGGAGCACGTCGGCCTCGGTGGAGTCGAGCACCACCGGCAGCGTCGAGGCCGTCGAGACCTCGTGGGCCAGGCGGTCCATGTCGGCGTTGCCGTCACGGCCGACGTAGTCGATGCAGAGGTCCATGAAGTGCGCGCCCTCGCGGGTCTGCGCCTTCGCGATCTCCACGCACTGCTCGTAGTCGTCCTCGACCATGGCCTCGCGGAACGCCTTGGAGCCGTTGGCGTTCGAACGCTCGCCGATCATGAGGAAGCCGGTGTCCTGGCGGAACGGCACGGCCTGGTACACCGACGCGAGACCGGGCTCCGGCTTCGGGTCGCGGGCGCCCGGCGTGAGGTCCCGGCACTTCTCGGCCAGCGCCTTGATGTGCGCGTTGGTCGTGCCGCAGCAGCCGCCGACGAGCTGGAGCCCGTAGTCGGTGACGAACGAGGCGCAGTAGTCGGCGAGCTCGTCGGGCTGCAGGGGGTACTCGGGGCCGTTGGCGCCCAGCTCGGGCAGGCCGGCGTTGGGCATCACCGAGACCGGGATGCGGCTCTGGCGGCTCAGGGCGCGCAGGTGCTCGCTCATCTCGGCGGGGCCGGTGGCGCAGTTCAGGCCGATGCCGTCGATGCCGAGGGGCTCGAGGGCCGTGAGCGCCGCGGTGATCTCGGAGCCGACCAGCATCGTGCCGGTGAGCTCGACGGTGACGTGGCAGATGACCGGGATCCGCAGGCCGTACTCGTCCATCGCCCGGTAGGCACCGAGGATGGCCGACTTGGCCTGGAGGAGGTCCTGGCACGTCTCGACGAGCACGGCGTCCGCGCCGCCCTCGAGGGCGCCGAGCACCGACTCCTTGTAGTGGTCGCGCAGCAGCGCGAACGGCGCGTGGCCCAGCGTCGGCAGCTTGGTGCCCGGTCCGTTGGACGCGAACACGAAGCGCGGACGGTCCGTGGTGGCGTACTCGTCGGCGGCCTGTCGGGCGATCTTCGTGCCCTCGCGGGCGAGCTCGCGGAGACGGTCGACGATGTCGTACTCGTTGAGGTTGGCCCAGTTCGTGCCGAAGGTGTTGGTCTCGATGACGTCGGCGCCCGCCTCGAGGTGTCCCTGGTGCACACTGAGGACGGCGTCGGGACGCGAGACGTTCAGGATCTCGTTGCAGCCCTCGAGGTCCTGGAAGTCATCGAGCGAGAGATCCTGGTCCTGCAGTGCGGTGCCCATGGCACCGTCTCCGATGAGCACCCGGGAGTGCAGGGCAGACAGGAATGCAGACTCACTCGAAGTAGTCATCACACGATCGTAACGTGATCGGCGAGCAGTCCCGGACGCACTGCGAGCCTCGTCACGACCCGTAGGCTGTGCGGGTGCCCGAGTCCGACGACCACCTCGACGAGCCCGTGTCCAGCGACGAGGCCGAGGAAACGGAACAGCTCGAGGACCCCGACGACGCGTCGGAAACCGCTCCCATCAGCGACGACGCGCCCGTGATGCTGGCGGCGTTCGAGGGCTGGAACGACGCCGGGGACGCCGCGAGCACGGCCGTGGAGCACCTCGCCCTGCACTGGGACGCCACCGAACTCTCGGCGATCGATCCCGACGAGTACTACGACTTCCAGGTGTCCCGGCCGACCGCGCGGATGGTCGACGGGGTCAGCCGCGCCATCGACTGGCCCACCACCCGGCTCACCCGCTGCCGTCCCCCGGGATCGGCGCAGGACCTCATCCTCGTGCGCGGGATCGAGCCGAACATGCGCTGGCGCGCCTTCTGTGCGGAGATCATCGACCGGGCGCGCGAGCTCGGCGTCGGCACGGTGATCACGCTCGGCGCCCTGCTGGCCGACACGCCCCACACGCGGCCCGTCCCGGTCACCGGCACCTCGTTCGACAAGGCGTCGGCCGCCCGCTACCGGCTGCAGCGCTCGCGGTACCAGGGCCCCACCGGGATCGTCGGGGTCCTCCAGGACGCCTGCGTCCAGGCCGGGATCCCCGCGATCTCGTTCTGGGCCGCCGTGCCGCACTACGTCTCGCAGCCGCCCGCGCCGAAGGCCACGATCGCCCTGCTGCAGCGCGTCGAGGAGGTCCTCGACGTCGAGGTGCCGCTCGGCGGTCTCCCCGAGCAGGCCGAGAAGTGGGAGCGCACGGTCTCGGAGATGGCCGACGAGGACGACGAGGTCCGCGAGTACGTGAAGGCCCTCGAGGAGGCCGGCGACGCCGAGACCGACCTCGAGGAGGCCTCCGGCGAGGAGATCGCGGCCGACTTCGAGCGCTACCTGCGCCGTCGCGGCCCCGGCGGCGACGGCCCCGGCGGCACCGCAGGCGGCCCGCCCGGGCCCGGCAAGGCCCCCTGGGAGCGGTGAGCGCCGCTCCGGCGGCTGAACGCTCCGGGCTCGCCCGGCTGCGGCTGGCCGCGCTCTACGCGGGCGGCTTCCTCGGCCCGTTCGGTGGCGGGGTCACCGCGTCGATGCTGCCCGAGCTGGGCGCCGACCTCGGGCTGTCGCCGTCGGCCGCCTCGGCGTCGCTGACCGCGTACCTGCTCCCCTTCGCGCTGCTCATGCTCGTGTCGGGGACGCTCGGCCAGCGCTGGGGCGCGGCCCGCACCGTGCGCGTCGCCTACGTCGCCTACGTCGTGTTCTCGCTGCTCGGCGCCGTGGCGGGCGAGGGCTGGCTCTTCCTCGCGGCGCGGGCCCTGCAGGGGGCGGCCAACGCGTTCACCACTCCCCTGCTGCTGGCGTCGCTCGCCGCGGCCACGCCGCCGGAGCGTCTCGGGCGCTCGCTCGGCGTCTACGGGTCCCTGCAGGCCGCCGGGATGACGTTCGCGCCGCTGGTCGGTGGGCTCGCCGCGGAGGTCGACTGGCGTCTCGCCTTCGTCGGCGTGGCCGTGGTCGCCGCGCTGCTGGCGGTGGCCGGGCTGCCCGCGGACCCGCCCGCCGACCCCGGCGACCGGCCCCGCCTGCGCGACGCCTGGCGCCCGTCGGTGTTGCGGCTCGGGCTCGTCGCCGGGCTGGCGTGGGGCGCGCTGGGCGGGCTGTCGTTCCTCGTCGCCCTGCGCGTGGAGGACGCCTTCGCTCTCGGCGCCGGGCTCCGGGGCGCGCTGCTCACGGCCTTCGGCGTCGCCGGACTGCTCACCGCGCGCCTCGTCGGGGCCGGCGTGGACCGCCTCGGACCGCGCGTCGTCGTGCGCCTCGGCGCGCTCGCCGCCGCGGTGCTCGTCGCCGCGATCGGCCTGCTGCCGTCGGCGATCGCGGTGGCCGCGGTCTGGGCGCTCGCCGGGGCGGCCGCCCAGCTGGTGCTCGTCGGTGTCAACGCCCTGGTCCTGCGCGGGGGCACCGCCGGCGGGGTGTCGGTGGTGCAGGCCCTGCGCTTCCTCGGTGCCGCCGCCGCGCCCGCGGTGTTCCTCGCGCCCTACCACCTCTCCCCCGTCGCGGCCTTCGGCCTGGCGGGGGTCCTGCTCGCCGGAGCCGCGGCGCTGGTGCCGCGGCGCTGATCCGTCGGGCCGGCTGGACGGTGACGGCGCTCGGGGCGCGACCGACCTCGGCGTGACACTTCGGTTCTCGAAGCGTCGCGCGTGCTCGAGGGCACGTTCGGCAGCCGTTCGAGCCCGTCGGGCCGGCTGGGCGGTGACGGCGCCCGGGGCGCGACCGACCTCGGCGCGACGCTTCGGTTCTCGAAGCGTCGTGTGCGTCGAGGGGCACGTTCGGCAGCCGTTCGAGCGCGTCGACGCTGCGCAACGTGCCCCTCGTGGGCGCTCAGCGCGCCGACTGGGCCGCGACGGCGTCGAGGGTCGGGCCGCGCGGGAGCAGGTCGAGCACCGCGCGGGGGGCCGGGCGGGGCGTACCGAGGCCCAGGGCGGCGGCGCTCGCGGGGTCCGGGACGGCGAACACCCGCCCGCCGGGGTCGACGAGCACGCCGGCAGCAGGATCGGTAGAGGCGGGCGCTCCCGGCGCGACCGGGACGACGTAGGTCCCGCCACCGGCGACCCAGGCGCCGTCGAGCGGGGGCCCGACCAGCGGGGTGGGTTCGACCGGCCCGGGGAACGCGGACGAGGCGAAGACGGCGGCGGCGCCGGAGGCCTCGGCGCGCACGCAGGTGGTGCTGGCCTCGTCGTAGGTGACCAGCCGGGGGGTCGCCGACGGGTAGGCGCGCACGTCGACGACCCCGACCCGCGGGACGGCGGCGAGCCGGCCGGGCGGGACGGCGGCGATCCCGGGGTCGGCGGCCGGGTCGGGGTTGGCGAAGCGGGCGAGCTGGGCGATCACCGCCGGCACCTCCTGCACCCCGGTGGCGGCGACGAGGAAGAAGCGCCCGCCGTCGGGGCTCACGACGGCGCCGACGGGCACGCCGAGCGCGGCGGTGCGGGCGTCGGTGGGCGTGCCCCCGCTGCCGGGGACCTGCACGGGGACGAGCGGCGGGGCCTCGGGCAGCGTGCCGAGCAGGGCCGGGCCGGCGTTCCGGGGGCGCGCACCGGTGAGCTCGAGGCCTCGGACCACGGACCCCAACGACGGGTCGATGCGCGCCCGGCGCCCCTCGGTGACGAGCCAGAACCCGTCGGGGCCGCGCAGCAGCAGCGCCTCGTCGGCCGCGAGCGGGCGCCCGGGCGTCGGGACCCCGCCGAGCGCGACGGTGGTGACCGCCGGGTCGGCGGCGGGGTCGGGCACCGAGGGGTCGAGCGTCGCGCGGTCGCAGATCGCCCAGGCGTCGGGGGCGGGAGCGGCCGGGTCCGGCAGCACCGACGGCGCGCCGGGGATGCCTGCCGGCGCGGTGCGGGGCGCGTCGGCGAGGGCGTCGTCGCGGACCGGCACCGGGGGCCCGCCCACCTCGGTGTTACCGGCCGCCCCGGCGAGCAGGCGCGCAGACGCGAGGTTCAGGGCCGGGACCAGGCGGTCCGGGCCGTGGGCCACGGCGTAGAGCGCCCCGGAGGGCTCGCCGCGCACCACCGACTCGTCGCGCCACCCCTCGTCGCCGCGCACGAGCCCGACCACGGCGAACCCCACGAGCACCAGCACCGCGAGCACCGTGCCCACGAGCAGCGCGCGATTCTGGCGGCGCCCCGGGTCGTGGCGCGGCGTCGGGTCGCGGTCGACCAGCGCGGACTCCAGGCGGCGCACGGCGAAGCGGTGCGCCTGGACCTGGGTCGCGGAGGGCGGTTCCGAGGGCACAGCGGGATGCGTACCGCATGTGAGCGATCCGGGTCGTCGAAACGGCCCAACTCACTCACGTGCGCGGTGCGCCTCCAGCTGGGCGAGGTCGACCCACTCGAGCGTGCGGGCGTGGGTGGCCTCGAGGACGACCGGCGGGGCGGCGCCGCCCTCGAGCGCCTCCTGCCAGCGGCTCGCGCACAGGCACCAGCGGTCGCCCGGTTTCAGCCCCGGGAAGCCGGCGTCGGCGCGGGTCAGGTCGTTGCCGCGCTCCGCGGAGTAGGTCAGGAACTCCTCGGTGACGCGGGCGCACACGGTGTGCACGCCCGCGTCGTCGGGACCGGTCTCGCAACAGCCGTTGCGGTAGAAGCCGGTGACGGGGTCGTGACTGCAGTCGGCGAGCTCGCCGCCGAGGACGTTGCGGGGCATGCGCGGGAGGTACCCGCGTCAGCGCAGCGTGACCCCGAGCAGGGCGTCGGCGGTGTCGGCGAGGCGCGTCGGCCCGTCGGCGGTCCACCCCTCGCCGCCGCGGCGCAGCAGCACCTCGTCGGCCCAGGCGTCGATCGCCGCGAGCGCCCCGGGCGTGTCGAGGTCGTCCGCGAGGTGCGCGCGCACCCGGGCGATCGTGTCCTCGGGGTCGGGCCCGGTCGGCGCCGCGACCGCGTCGCGCCAGCGGTGCAGCCGCGCCTGGCCGCCGGTCAGCAGGTCCGCGGTCCAGGACCGGTCGGTGCGCCAGTGCCCGCTCATCAGGGCCAGGCGCACGGCCAGGGGGTCGACGCGGTCGGCCCGCAGGCGGGAGACGAAGACGAGGTTGCCCTTGGACTTCGACATCTTCTCGCCGTCGAGCCCGATCATCCCGGCGTGGCAGTAGTGCCGGGCCAGCGGGTGCGCGCCGGTGAGGGCCTCGGCGTGCGCCGAGCCGTACTCGTGGTGCGGGAAGGCGAGGTCCGAGCCGCCGCCCTGGACGTCGTACTGGTCGCCGAGACGGTTCAGGGCGATGGCCGCGCACTCGACGTGCCAGCCGGGGCGTCCCTCGCCGAGGTCGGAGGTCCACGACGGCTCGCCCTCGCGGGCCATGCGCCACAGGAGCGCGTCGAGCGGGTCCCGCTTGCCCCGGCGGTCGGGGTCGCCGCCGCGCTGCGGGAACACCTCGCGCATCCGTGCCTCGTCGTAGCGCGAGACGTAGCCGAAGTCCCGGGTGGCGGTGTGGTCGTGGTAGACGTCCGGGAACTCGGCGTCGTCGGCGCGGTAGGCCGCGCCGCTGGCCAGGAGCTTGCCCACCAGCTCGCTGATCTCGTCCATGGCCTCGACGGCCCCGATGAAGTCACGGGGCGGGAGGATCCGCAGGGCGGCCATGTCCTCGCGGAACAGCGCCGTCTCGCGCATCCCGAGCACGACCCAGTCGTCCTTGTCCCGCTCGGCCCGCTCGAGCAGCGGGTCGTCGATGTCGGTGACGTTCTGGACGTAGTGCACGTCGTGGCCCGCGTCGAGCCACAGGCGGTGGATCAGGTCGAACGCCAGGTAGGTCGCCGCGTGGCCGAGGTGCGTCGCGTCGTAGGGCGTGATGCCGCAGACGTACATCCGGGCCGTGGCCCCCGGCGTGGTGGGTCGGATGTCCCCACCCGCCGTGTCGTGCAACCTCAGCGGGGGCGGGCTGCCGGGCACCCGCGGGACGTCGACCGATGACCACGCTCGCATGCCCCCGAGCCTAAGCCCGTCGCAGCGGTGCCCGCCCCGACTCGTGGCGAACCGCTCGCGCCTGCGGTGCGAACACCGTGGTGGACCCCGGCCGGGTCGAGTCAGCAGGACGTCGTGGGCGAGCACTCCGCCCTGCACGGGATGACGGACCCGGCCGGGGTGGCCAGGAGTCGCGGGGGGGGATCGACTCCAGCCACGATCGAGCGTAACCGCTTTCCCTCGCGGTGGCGCCCTGTGGTCGAGGCGGGGTCAATCGGACACCAGGCGTTGGGCCGTGTGGTGGATGGGCCCCGCGCCCGATGCCTCAGCGTCGTCGGCGACTCGCCAGGTAGTCGCTGACCACCGCGGCCCCGAGACCGTCCAGGTCCGGATTGACGACCCGCCCGCCCGCACGCCGGGCGACGAGGTCGACGAACGCCTCCAGGCGCGGGTCCTCCCCGAGCATGAACACGGTCATCGCCGCGTGCAGGCGCGCCAGCGCGTCGACCTCGTTGAGCGTCGCGCGCAGCGTCTCCGGGCTCGGGGGGTAGTCGAACGCCGCGTGCCCGTCCGGCTCGAGGTGCGCGGTCGGCTCGCCGTCGGTGACGACGAGGACCACCGGCGCTGCGTCGATGTTCTTGCGCAGGTGACGGCCCGCGAGCAGCAGCGCGTGGTGCAGGTTCGTGCCCTGCTCCCAGGCGCCCTCCAGCGCGGTCAGCTCCCCGAGCTCGACCTCCTTGGCGTGCCGGCCGAACGTGATGAGCTGCAGCGCGTCGCCCCGGAACCGCGTGGACACCAGGTGGTGCAGGGCCAGCGCCGTGCGCTTCATCGGCACCCAGCGCCCGTCGGCGACCATCGACCACGAGGTGTCGACGCACAGCGCCACCGCGGCCCGGGTGCGCTGCTCGGTCTCGACGATCTCCACGTCGGAGACGTCGAGGTCGCGCACATCGCCGCCGGCCTTGCGCATCTCCGCGTTCAGCAGCGTGCGCGAGACGTCCCAGCGTTCGGTGTCGCCGAACGACCACGGGCGCGTCGCGCCCGTCGCCTCCCCCGCCGCACCGGATCGCTGGGTCTCCCGCTCGCCGCGACGGGTCGACAGGGAGCCGACGACGTCGCGCAGCGAGGACTGCCCGAGCTGGCGCAGCGCCTTCGGCGAGAGCATCAGCGAGCCGTCGGCGGCGCGCTGGAAGACGCCCTGCTCCTCCAGCTCACGCTGCAGCTCGGCCAGGCGCTGGGCGTCGACGCGGGCCTGCTCGCCGAGGGTCGCCTCGAGGGCCTCGAGGTCGATGTCCTCCATCCGCGCGCCCGGGTAGGACTGCGAGAGCTGCTCGGCCAGGGCGTCCATCTGCCCCAGCTCCTCCATGGCCCGGGTGGCCTCGCCCATGCCCATCGGGTCGTCGCCGCGGAAGCGGCCGCGACCCTGCCAGTCCTCGCCGGGGCGCATGCCCTGGAGCTGCTGGTCCAGCCGGGAGAGCTGCTCGGCCAGCCGCGGGTCGCCGAAGGCCTGCTGCATGAGGCCCTCGAGCTCGGCGCGCTGCTCGGCCGACAGCGAGTTCATCATCCGCTGGGCCGCGGCGGCCCTCTCGGCGAGCAGGTCGATCAGCTCGTCGGTGGTCTGCGGGTTCTCCGGGAAGAACTCGCCGTGCTTTGCCATGAACTCGCCGAACTGCTCGGCGGTGTCCTCGCCGCGACCGTGCGCCTCGAGCAGGTCGTTCAGGTCCGAGATCATCTCGCGGACCCGCTCGACGTCCTCCGGCGTCGCGTTCTCCATGGCCTGCTTCATGCCCTGGAAGCGCTGGTCGAGCGCCTCCCGGCCCAGCAGGTCCTGGATCTGCTCGTAGGCCTGGCGCGCCTCGGCGTTGCGCCAGTCGTAGTCCTGCAGCTCGGCCACGGCCCCCGCGGGTGACGGGGGCAGCGCGTCGAGCTGCATCTCGCGGAACCGGGCGTCGTCGGAGTCCTCGGCCTGCAGGGAGTTCCGCTCGGCCTCGAGCGCCCGCTCGAGCAGCTCGCGGACCTCCTGCAGCGTCCCGTCGAGACGGTGTTCGCGCTGCAGCTTGCTGCGCCGCTCGTTGAGCCGGCGCATGAGGTCGTCGAGACCCTGCTGGTCGCCCAGCCCGCGGCGCATCAGCTCGCGCATCGCCTGCCGCGGCGACGTGCCCTCCATGACGTCGCGGCCGAGCTCGTCCATCGCCGACCGCAGGTCGAACGGCGGCGCCAGGGGGTCCGGCCCGTCGTAGAAGCGGCCGTAGGAGTAGCGCCCGCTGCGCGGGCCGCCCCCTGGGCCGCCCTCTGGGCCGCCGCTCGGGTTCGGGTCAGCCGCCATAGGCCACCGTTCCGTCCTCGGCGTCGTCGTCCTTCGCCAGCTTGCGGGTGAGGTACAGGTGCTCGAGGGCGAGCTCGACGGCGCTGGCCAGGGGCCCGGGGGCCTCCGTGCCGGCGGCGCCGAGGCGCTCCGCGACCGTGTAGACGACCGAGATCGAGGGCAGGGCGTCGACGACGTCCTTGGCGGCGATCCGGTCGCCCGTGACGACCCGCCGGTCGCCCTCCAGGGCCGACACGCCGTCGGCGAGCGGGGTCAGGTCGACCCCGGCGAGGCGGGCGCGGGCGGTCTCGGAGATCGAGCGGCGCAGCAGGTGCGTGAGCAGCTCGGCCTCGCGGCCCTCCTCCCCCGACTCGAACTCGAGCTTGCCGCGCAGCACCGGCGGCACCGCCTCGAGGTCGACGGGACGCGCCACGGCGATGTCCTCGCCGGTGACCGCGGCCCGGCGCAGCGCGGCGGCCGCGACGGTCTCGGCCGCCGCGATCGAGAACCGGGCAGACACGCCGCTGCGCTGGTCGATCGCGCCGGAGCCCCGCAGGTGGCGGGTGAAGCGGGCGAGGACCTCGACGAGGTGGTCGGGCACGTCGGCGACGAGGTGCGCCTCCTGGTGCACGAGCGCGATCTCGCCGGCGATCTCGAGCGGGTAGTGCGTGCGGACCTCGGCCCCGAAGCGGTCCTTGAGCGGGGTGATGATCCGCCCGCGGTTCGTGTAGTCCTCGGGGTTCGCGCTGGCCACGAGCATGATGTCCAGCGGCAGGCGCAGCGTGTAGCCGCGCACCTGGATGTCGCGCTCCTCCATGACGTTGAGCAGCGCGACCTGGATGCGCTCGGCGAGATCGGGCAGTTCGTTGATCGTCACGATGCCGCGGTGCGCGCGCGGCACGAGGCCGTAGTGGATGGTCTCGGGGTCGCCCAGGCTGCGGCCCTCGGCGACCTTGACGGGGTCGACGTCGCCGATGAGGTCGGCGACGGAGGTGTCGGGCGTGGCCAGCTTCTCGGCGTAGCGCTCGGAGCGGTGCCGCCAGGTGATCGGCAGGTCGTCGCCCTCGTCGGCGACGCGGCGACGGCTCGCCGGCGTGATCGGCTCACCGGGGTGCTCGCCGATCTCGGAGCCGGCGATCACCGGCGTCCACTCGTCGAGCAGGGCGACGAGGCTGCGCAGCAGGCGTGTCTTGCCCTGCCCGCGCTCGCCGAGCAGCACCACGTCGTGGCCGGCGAGCACCGCGCGCTCGAACTGAGGGAGCACGGTGCGGTCGAACCCGACGATCCCCGGCCACGGGTCCGCGCCGGCGCGCAGCCGGGCGAGGAGGTTGTCGCGCAGTTCGGTCCGGACGCCCTTGGGCGTGGCCGCCGGGTGGCCGCTGCGCGCGAGCTCACCGGCGGTGGTGGGGAGATCTGCAGGAGCGGAAGGGGTGCTCACCCCTCCACGCTACGTCCGCGACGACGATCCGGCTCCCGTGAGCGGAGATCGCGCGCGGGGCGCGGTGACCCGACGGTGGCCCCTGACGTCCGATCAGCCGGCTGGTTCCGCCCCGGCCTAGCGCCCGGAGCACGCGGCCCCGCCGTGCTCGTCGGCCGCGTCGACGCCGAGCTGCGGCTCATCGCCCACGGGGGCGCCGCCGCCGGGGACGACCTGATCGTCCACGCCCGCCTGACCGGGCAGGGCTGAGCCCCGGAGGGACGGCCTCGGCGGGAGACGCTTCGGTTGTCGAAGCTTCACCACGGAGATGTCGACCTCCCTCGGCCCCGGGAGCTGTCTCGAGGCTCCTGCTTGCGCGCCACGGGGCGCGTCCGCTTCGCTCCGTGCCGCCGTCACGCGAGCGAGGAGAGGCCACCCCATGGGCAGGATGGACGGGAAGATCGCGATCGTGACCGGAGCCGGGCGCGGGATCGGCCGCGGGATCGCCGAGAAGCTCGCCGCCGAGGGCGCCACCGTGGTGGCCACGGACGTCGACGAGGCCACGGCGAACGAGACCGCAGCCGCACTCAGAGAGGGGGCCCTCGGCGGCGATGCGCTCGGCCTGACGTGCGACGTCGCGTCGCGAGAGTCCGTCGAGGTCATGGTCGCCGCCGTCCACGACCGCTTCGGCCGCATCGACGTGCTGGTCAACAACGCGGGCTACGACAAGGTCGGTCCGTTCGTCGACTCCGACCCCGCCGACTGGGACAGGATCATCGGCATCAACCTCTACGGCGTCCTGCACACCTCGAAGGCCGTGCTCCCGATCATGGTGGAGCAGGGCGGCGGGCGGGTGGTCAACCTCGCCTCCGACGCCGGCCGGGTCGGCTCGTCCGGCGAGGCGGTGTACTCGGCGGCCAAGGGCGGGATCATCGCGTTCACCAAGACCACCGCCCGCGAGATGGCCCGCCACCAGGTCGCCGTCAACTGCGTGTGCCCCGGCCCGACCGACACCGCGCTGTTCGCGTCGGTCACCGAGGACAACCCGAAGCTGCGCGACGCACTGGTCAAGGCGATCCCGCTGCGCCGGCTCGCGCAACCCGCCGACCTCGCCAACGCCGTCGCGTTCCTGGCCTCCGACGAGGCCGCGTACATCACCGGCCAGACCCTGTCCGTCAGCGGCGGACTCTCGATGAGCTGACCGCGCCCTTCACCGGACCCACCGAGGAGACCGCCCGTGCCGTTCGAGGACTACCACCAGCTGACGTTCGAGCGCCGCGACCACGGCGTCCTGCTGATCACCATCGACCGCCCGGACAAGTACAACGCGGCCGACGAGGAGCTCCACGGCGAGCTGGCCCGGGTCTGGCGCGACGTGGGCGCCGATGAGCAGACACGCGTCGCCGTGATCACCGGCGCCGGGAAGGCGTTCTCCGCGGGCGGGGACCTCGCGATGGTCGAGCGGATGGCCGGCGACTACGACCGCGTCCAGCACATGCTCCGCGAGATGTCCGACCTGGTCTACAACATCATCGACTGCGACAAGCCGATCGTCTCGGCGATCAACGGCGTCGCCGTCGGGGCCGGGGTGGTCGTCGCGCTGCTCGCCGACATCGCCATCGCCGCCGAGGACGCCAAGCTCGGCGACGGGCACGTCAAGCTCGGCGTCGCGGCCGGCGACCACGCGGCGATCATCTGGCCGCTGCTGGCCGGCATGGCGAAGGCGCGGTACTACCTGCTCACCGGCGAGATGGTCACCGGCGCCGAGGCGGAGCGCCTGGGGATGGTCGCCAAGGCGCTCCCCCGCGACCAGGTGCTCGACGAGGCGCTGCGCGTCGCCGACACCCTGGGCACCGGCTCGCAGCAGGCGATCCGCCTCACCAAGCGCAGCCTCAACAACTGGCTGCGCAGCGCCGGGCCGACCTTCGACCAGTCCGCGGCCTACGAGATGCTCACGTTCCTGGGTCCCGACGTCGTCGAGGGCTACACGGCGCTGCGAGAGAAGCGCGAGCCCCGCTTCCCGTCGGCGGCCGACTGAGGCACCTTCGGCGCGGCCGAACGAGCCGACCGCGCGATCCCCACCAGCGCGACGATCCACACCGGGACCTGCACGAGCATCGCGACGCGGAAGGCCGTGAGGTCGTAGGCGTCCGGGGTCCCGGCGCCCTGCAGGTCGAGGGCGAGGCCGACGCACAGCACCACGGCGATGGTCGAGACGAAGCCGCCGACGTTGACGATCCCGGAGGCCCGCCCGAGCCGTGCGGGCGGGACGGCCGCGCGGGCGAGGTCGAAGGCGACCAGGGATGCCGGGCCCCCGCCGCCGATCACGACGACGAGCCCGACGAGCACGGCCATCGGTGCCGGGCCGGGCCAGGCGAGGACGACGATCCACGCCGTCGCCTGCGCGAGGACGGAGACGACGATCAGCCGGACGCGGCGCTGCGGCCGGCGCCCGGCCAGCACCCCGAACAGCGGGCCGACGACGATGCCCGCGCCGACGTAGAGCGCGAGCAGCCCGCGAGCGGTCCCGCTCGCGACGCCCTCGCCGCCGGTGAGGAACGGGAACCCCCAGAGCAGCCCGAAGACGTTGCCCGGGAACGGGGCGGCCAGGTGGCACCAGAACGCCAGCCGCACCCCGGGCTCGCGCAGCGCCGCCCCCAGCCCGCCCGCGACCGCCGGCGCGGGTGGAGCCGGCCCCGCCGGGCCGTCGCGGACCACGACCAGCACGAGCACGGCGACGAGCACCGAGGTCCCGCCCGCGGCCAGGTACGCGGGCGCCCAGCCCGTGCCGACGACCAGCGCGGCGAGCGGGATCGCCGAGATCACCTGGCCGAGCTGGCCGAGGATGCCCGCGAGCTGGTTGTAGACCGGCACCCGCCGGGCGGGGAACCAGGCGGGGATCAGGCGCAGGACGCTGACGAAGGTCACCGCGTCCCCGGCCCCGACGAGCATCCGCCCGACCACCGCCAGCCAGAACGGCGCGGCGAGCGCGAGCACCACCTGCCCGACCGCGACCAGCACCGCCCCGCCGGCGATCACCCGCCGCGGGCCGACGCGGTCGACGAGCACCCCGGCGGGCACCTGCAGCGCGGCGTAGACCGCGAGCTGCACCACGGCGAGCAGTGAGAGCACGCCCGACGAGACGTCGAAGCGCTCGGCCGCGGTGACGCCGGTGGCGGCCAGCGACGACCGCCCGAGCACCGCGGCGACGTACGCGAGGACCGCGACGCCCCACACCACGAGAGCCCGCCCGGACCGGCGCGGGGGGACCACACCGTTCACAGGACCCGCGTCCCGCCGATCGGGAGGTCCCAGAGGTCCGCGAGGTCACGCCCGGCGCGCACCCACTCGGCGCGCACGAGCTCGCGCGGCTCGGTGACCGGCTCGCCGGAGAGCACGAACGTGCCCCAGTGGACCGGCACCACGTGCCGCGCGCCCAGGTCGCCGGCGGCCCGGACGGCCTCCGCCGGGTCCATGTGCACCCCGCGGAGCAGATGACGGGGCGCGTAGGCGCCGATCGGGAGCACGGCCACGGCGAGGTCGTGGCCGAGGTCGCGGTGCCGGGCCGCGATCCGCGCGGGGAACGGGCCGTAGCCGGTGTCGCCGGCGTGGACCACGCTGCGCCCGCCGGCCCCCGTCACCACCCAGCCGCCCCAGAGCCGGCGGCAGGTGTCGAGCAGGGTGCGCCGCGACCAGTGGTGGGCGGGGACGAACTCGACGGTCACCCCTCCCACCTCCACGCTCTCCCACCAGTCGAGCTCGGTGACGTCGGTGAACCCGAGCCGGGCGAGCAGCGGCCTGCTGCCGCCGCCGGCGAGCATCCGCGTCGAGCGCGGGAGACGGCGCAGGGTCGGCGCGTCGAGGTGGTCGTAGTGGTCGTGGCTCAGCAGCACGGCGTCGACCCGCGGCAGCTCCTCCGGGGTCACCGGCGAGGGCCTCAGGCGGGTGCCCGCGCCCGGGATGCCGCCCGCGAGGACGGGGTCGACCAGCAGCGTGACGCCGTCCACGCGCAGCAGCGTCGAGGCGTGCCCGAGCCACGTCACGGAGATCTCGCCGGGCCCGGCGGGCGGGAGCGGGAGGGCGTCGACGACCGGCACCCCCGACCCGTCGCGCTCGGCCCGGGGCGGGAACGCGCGCACCAGCTCGTAGGCCTGCCGCGGGCTGAGCAGGTCCGACGTGCGGCGGTGGTGGAAGTCGCGCGGCCAGCGCGGGTCCCGGCGGGGCGGGAGAAGCCGGCTCAGAACGCCGGCCACGGGATCGGGGGCCAGCGTCCTCCCGGCGCGGGCAGCTCGTTCGCGTCGAGCAGCTTCGACAGCCGTGAGCGCAGGGCGGAGACCTCGGCGCGGGTCAGGTGCTCGTGCAGGGTGTCGTCGAGTCCCGCCTTGTTGCCCGGGGACAGGGCCTTGCGCAGGCGGCGCAGGCCGTCGACGACGTCGTCGGAGAGCGGCTCGCCCACCCAGCCCCAGAGCACCGTGCGCAGCTTCTCCTCGCGGTGCAGGCAGATGCCGTGGTCGACGCCGTAGACGCCGCCGTCGACGCCGGCGAGCACGTGCCCGCCCTTGCGGTCGGCGTTGTTGACGACGACGTCGAGGGCGGCCATGCGCCGCAGCGCGGGGTCGTCGGCGTGCACGAGCAGCGCCGGATCGCCGGCGGCGTCGCGGGCGCGCAGCACGGTGCGCCAGCCCTGGCCGACCGAACGGGCCGGGACGACGTCGACGAGCTCGCGCTCCTCGTCGGTGTCGATCCAGCGCTGGACCATGCCGGGGCCGAAGGGACCGTCGCGCAGCACCGTCGTCGGCACCACCCCGAACCCGGCCGCCTCGCTGACCAGGTACGTCGCCACCTCGCGACCGGCGAGCGTGCCGTCGGGGAAGTCCCACAGCGGACGCTCGCCGCGGACGGGCTTGTAGACGCAGCGTCCCTCGACGCCGTTGAAGTCGATGACGCACAGCAGCGTGGTGTTCGAGGCCTCCGTGAGACGGCCCTCGACCTCCATCCGCCCGTGGAGCAGCAGCTCCCGGTCGTCGGAGGACGACCCGTTCGTGCCCGTGTCCCCGTTCACGCGCCTACTCGGGGGAGGCGACGCGTCGGTAGCCGTTCTGCCGCGGGCACACGTGGCCCGACGCGTCGAGCGGCTGGGTGCACAGCGGGCACAGACGCCGTCCGGCGCCGACCACGCGCTCGGCGCGCGTGGCGAACGCGCGGGCGCCGGCGGGCGAGAGGAACACGCGCAGCGCGTCGGGGCCCTCGTCAGTGTCGTCGAGGACGACCGACTCGTCGACCTCCTCCTCGGTGACCGCGAGCAGCTCGACGACGACGTTGCGGGACTCGGCGTCCCAGCCCAGCCCCATGGTGCCGACGCGGAACTCCTCCTCCACCGGCACCTCGAGCGGCGAGGTGTCGACCTCGTCCTCGGGCACCGTGACGGGGACGTCCGCGCCGAACCGGCGGGAGACCTCCTCGAGGAGCGTGCCGATCCGCTCCGAGAGCACCGACACCTGCTGCTTCTCGAGCAGCACGCTCACCCGCCGGGCCTGTTCGGTGGCCTGGAGGTAGAAGGAGCGTTCGCCGGGCTGCCCGACGGTGCCGGCGACGAACCGGTCGGGCTGGCGGAAGACGTGGATCACCCTGGGCATGGCTTCTCGATCGTAGGACTCACGGAGGGACGCCGCTGGAGGAGGCGCGGATCCCCTGGCGTCAACGGCGGTCTCATGCTACTCCGGTCGACCCTCCGACGGTGGCCTCCGCGGGCACGGCGGTCTCGGACAGGGGGTCGCCCGAGGCGGCTGCTGTGGGGTCGTCGGCGGCGTCCGACGAGCCATCGGATTCCTCGCTCTCCGGCTTCGGGACCAGCGCGGACAGGTCGCCGCCGGTGTCGTTGACCCGCACGACGAAGGGCCGTGTCGGGGTGTAGCTGATGACGCTCACCGAGCAGGGGTCGACGACGATGCGCTGGAACGAGTCGAGGTGCAGGCCGAGCGCGTCGGCGACCGCGGCCTTGATCACGTCGCCGTGGCTGCACGCCACCCACAGGGCGCGGTCGCCGTGCTCGGCGCCGATGCGCGCGGCCTGCCGGCGGATCGCCGCGACCGCGCGGGCCTGCATCGCGGCGAGGCCCTCCCCGCCGGGGAACACCGCGGCGGACGGGTGGGCCTGGACGACCTTCCAGAGGTCCTCCTTGCCCAGGTCGCCGAGCTTGCGTCCGGTCCAGTCGCCGTAGTCGACCTCGGACAGGTCGTCCTCGACCGTCGCCTCCAGGCCGCGGGCGGCCAGCAGCGGGGCCACCGTCTCCTGGCAGCGCTGCAACGGCGAGGTCACCACGGCGGCCAGGGGCAGCTCGGCGAGCCGGTCGACCAGCTTCTCGGCCTGCGCGCGGCCGTGGTCGTCGAGACCGACGCCGGTGCTGCGACCGGCGAGCACACCCGACACGTTGGCCGTCGACCGGCCGTGCCGCAGAAGGATCACCGTTGTCACGACACGACCGTACGCGGGTGTCCGACTAGGTCGCCGGGACGACCCCGTTGCTCACGGCGAGCAGGACCACCAGCCCGAGCAGCACCCGGTACCAGACGAAGACGTAGATCGTGTGGTTCTCGACGAACCTCAGCAGCCAGGCGATCGAGGCGTAGCCCAGGGCGAACGCGATGATCGTGGCGACGATCATCTGCGGGATGCTCGGGACCACCACGAGGCTGCCCTGCACGTCGGCGGCGGACGGCTCGAGGATGTCGGGGGTCTGGGTCAGCCCGGACGCGAACACCGCGGGCAGCGCCAGCAGGAACGAGAACCGCACGGCGACGGCGCGCTCGAGGCCGAGGAACAGGCCGGCGCTGATCGTGCCGCCCGACCGCGAGACGCCGGGGATCAGCGCCATCGCCTGCGCGCAGCCCATGACGATCCCGTCGCGCAGCGTGAGCTGGTCGGGGCCGCGGCGCTGCCGCGAGTAGCGCTCGGCGGCGGCGAGGACGAGCGCGAACACGATGAGCACGGTGGCGTTGAGGTACAGGTTGCGGGCCGGGCCCTTGATCACGTCCTCGAACGCGAGCCCGAGGACCCCGATCGGGATCGACCCGAGGATCACGTACCAGGCGAGCTTGTAGTCGTAGCCACGCTCGTCCTTGCGGGCGAGGCCCACGAACCAGGCCCTGAGCAGGCGCCAGATGTCGCTGAAGAAGTAGATGAGCACCGCGGTCTCGGTGCCCAGCTGGGTGACCGCGGTGAAGGCCGCGCCGGCGTCGTTGCCGAAGAAGAACGCCGAGGTGATGCGCAGGTGCGCGGACGACGAGACCGGGAGGAACTCCGTCAGTCCCTGCACGATCCCGAGGACCACGGCCTCGAGCCAGCCCATGGGGGCACCCACCTGCACGGGCACGGACGGTAGCCCACGGTCACCCCGTGCCCGCCTCCCCCTCGGGCCCCTCGGAGGTGGTCGTGACGCCTTCGTAAGCTGGCCGACCGTGGAACAGCGACGGCTGGGCACGAGCGGGCTGCGGGTCTCGCGCCTGGCGCTCGGCACGATGAGCTGGGGCCGCGACACCGACGCCGACGAGGCGGGCGCGTCGCTGCTCGCGTTCCTCGACGCCGGCGGCACCATGGTCGACACCGCGGACGTCTACGCGGGCGGCGAGGCCGAGCGGATCCTGGGCGGACTGTTCGACGACGTCATCCCCCGGGGCGAGGTCGTCGTGGCCACCAAGGCCGGGGCCCGGCGCGAGGACGGCCCGTTCGGCGGCGGCGCCTCGCGGGGTGCGCTCCTCACGGCGCTCGACGACTCGCTGGACCGCCTGAACACCGACTACGTCGATCTCTGGCAGCTGCACGCCTGGGACGACGACGTGCCGCTCGAGGAGACCCTCGCCGCCGTCGACGTGGCGCTGACCACGGGACGCGCCCGGTACGCCGGGATCGCGAACTACGCGGGCTGGCAGGTCGCCTCGGCCGCGACACGCCAGGCCCTGACGTCGCTCCCGTTGGTGTCGGTGCAGTCGGAGTACTCGCTGCTGGAGCGGACGGTCGAGGACGAGGTGCTGCCGGCCGCCGGTCACCACGGGCTGGGGCTCCTGCCCTGGGCTCCGCTGGGCCGCGGGGTGCTCACGGGCAAGTACCGCGAGGGCGTTCCCGCCGACTCCCGCGGCGCGTCGGAGCACCTGGCGGGCTATGTCGGGCGGCACCGCACCGAGCGCACCGCGCGCATCGTGCAGGCCGTCGTCACCGCGGCGCACGGGCTGGGCACCTCGCCGCTGGCCGTCGCGCTGGCGTGGGTGCGCGACCGGCCCGGGGTCGTGGCCCCGGTGGTGGGCGCCCGCGACGGGGCCCAGCTGCTGGGCTCGCTGGCCGCCGAGGACCTCGTGCTGCCCCCGGCCATCCGCGGCGCCCTCGACGACGTCAGCTCCCCCACCGCCCCGGACGACGAGACCGACGAGCCCGACACCCCGCCCTGGGAGTGATCCACACCGGCGTCGCGGTACGTGCGCGGAGCGCGATCGGGTGCGTACGGTGGACGTCGCTCGGTCACGTGTCCCGGAGGTGATCAGCTCGTGAACGATGCTGGTGATGAGGGTGGGCTCATCGGGGCGCCCGTGGTGGACGGCGACTGGGAGTACCAGCCCGTCCGCCTCCCCCCGGACATCACGCGCATCTCGGCCACCGTGCAGCTCGGCATCCGTGCCGAGTTCGGCGGCTGGGAGCTCGCCCGCACGCTGCTCTACAGCGACGGGACCCGGAAGGTCTGGCTGCGCCGCAAGGTCTCCCGCGCCCTCCAGGCCGGCCTCGCGACCTGAGGTAGCGGCTTTCCTGGCACCCAGTGCAAGCCCTGCGGCCTCGCTGGCACTGGGTGCGCGGAAATCCGCTTCGTCAACGAGGCGGTAGGAGCACCACGCGCCCGGTGGTCCGGCGCGCCCGGAGCTCGGTGAACGCCGCCGGCAGGTCCTCGAACGCGTACTCGGCGCCGACGAGCGGGTCGATCGCCCGCCGGTCCCAGAGCGCCTCGATCTCCCGCTGCCAGGCCGCCACGAGCTCCGGCGCCCGCTGCTGGTACGCCGCCCAGTGCACGCCGAGCACGCCGTAGTTCTTCACCAGCGCGTGGTTGGTGGGCGCGTCGGCGATCCGCCCGCCGGCGAACCCGATCACCAGCAGGCGCCCCTCGAACGCCACCACGCGGCGCGCCGCGTCGAACAGGTCGCCGCCCACCGGGTCGTAGACCACGTCGGCGCCGCGGGAGTCGGTGAGGTCGCGCACGGCGGTGACCAGGTCGTCGTGACCCACGACCACCTCGTCCGCCCCCAGCGCCCGCACCACCGCCGCCTTGGCCTCGTCGCCCACCTGCGCGATCACCCGGGCCCCGGCGGCGCGACCGAGCTGCACCGCGGCCGCCCCCACCCCGCCCGCGGCGGCCAGGACGAGCAGCGTCTCGCCCGCGTCCAGCGTCGTGCGGTGGTGCAGCGCGCACCAGCCGGTCTGGTACGCCACGAAGAAGCCGGCGGCCTGGGCCGCGCTCATGCCCTCGGGCCACGGCCACGTCGTGCGCAGCACCGCCTCCTCCGCGAAGCCGCCGTGCGGCATCGTCACGGGACCGAACACCCGCCGGCCGTCGTCGGTCACGCCCGCCACCTCGAGGCCGGGCGTGAACGGTGGTGGCACGCGCTCCTGGTACTCGCCGGCGGTGTAGAGGATGTCGGCGAAGTTCAGGGCCGCGGCCGCCACCCGCACGCGCGTCCCGTCCTCCGTCGAGGGGCTCGGGACGTCGGCGATCTCGAGCACCTCGTCGAACGGCCCGTACCGCGGCACCCGCCAGGCGCGCACGTCAGCCGTCCCCGTGCAGCGGCGGCGGGGCGCCGGCCTCGGCCGGGCCCGGGACGTCGCGGAACCGGAACGGCGCCGGCTCGCGACCGGGCTGGACGAACCAGCACTCCCCCGACTCACCCTTCTCGACCATCGAGGACACGGCGTCGGCGACGTCGGACGCGCCGAGCAGCGGGAACCCGCCGAACCGGTCGCGGATGTCCGCGATCAACGCGGTGTCGGTGAAGCCGGGGCAGACCGCCATCACCCGGATCGGCTCGCCCGTCAGGCTCGCCGCCGCGGACCGGACGTAGCCGACGACGGCGTGCTTGGACAACGTGTAGATCGCGTCGCCCGGCATGCCGACGAGGCCCGCGAGCGAGGACGTCGCGATCACGGTGCCGCCGCCCGCGCGCCGCAGCGCCGGGAGCGCGGCGTTGAGCCCGAACACGACGTGGTCGACGTTGACGCCCATCACCCGGCGGTAGCCGGCGACGTCGAGGGCGTCGATCCCCGACTGGCCGCCGACCGATCCGGCGTTGAGCACGACGAGGTCGAGGCGCCCGCCCCAGGTCTCCACCTCGTCGACCGCGGCCCCCATGGCCGTGTCCGACGTGACGTCGCAGGCCACCGCGAGCCCCGAGCACTCCGCCGCCACCCGCGTCGCGGCCTCGGCGTCGCGGTCGACCACGGCCACCCGGTGGCCCCCGGCGGCGAGCCGGGCACACACCGCGGCCCCGATCCCGGCGCCACCTCCGGTGACGAGCGCGACAGGGGTCCCGTCGCTCAGCACCGGCGCAGGATCTTCTCGAGCACCCGCGTCCCGAACTGCAGGGCGTCGACCGGCACGCGCTCGTCGATGCCGTGGAAGAGCGCGGTGAAGTCGAGGTCCGGGGGCAGCCGCAGCGGCGCGAACCCGAAGCAGCGCATCCCGAGCTTCTCGAACGCCTTGGCGTCGGTGCCGCCGGACATCATGTAGGGCAGCGTGTGGGCCTGCGGGTCCTCCTCCTGCACCGCGCGGGTCATGACGTCGACGAGCTCGCCGTCGAAGCTCGTCTCCACGGCCTGCAGGTTGCGGATCCACTCGCGCTCGACATCGGGGCCGAGGATCTCGTCGAGCTCGCGCTCGAAGGCCTCCTGGCGCCCGGGCAGCACGCGGCAGTCGATGGTGGCCTCGGCGACCGACGGGATGACGTTCGCCTTGTAGCCGGCCGAGAGCATCGTCGGGTTCGCGGTGTCGCGGGTGGTCGCGCCGACCACGCGCGCGACCCCGCCGAGCTTCGCGACCGCACCGTCGAGGGCGGCCGCGGAGTCGGTCGGGAACTCGATGCCCGTCAACGCCGTGATCTCGTCGAAGAAACCCTGGACGGATTCCGTGAGCACCAGCGGGAAGCGGTGGCGGCCGAGCCGGGCGACGGCCTCGGCGAGGATCGTCACGGCGTTCTCGTCGTGGACCATCGACCCGTGTCCCGGACGGGACCGCACGCGCAGCCGCATCCAGGCGATCGACTTCTCCGCGGTCATCACGGGGTAGACGCGGACGTCCTCACCGAGGGTCAGCGAGAAGCCGCCGACCTCGCCGAGCGCCTCGGTGCAGCCCTCGAACAGGTCGGGGCGGTTCTCGGCGAGCCAGTGCGAGCCGTAGGCGCCACCGGCCTCCTCGTCGGCGAGGAAGGCGAACACGAGGTCGCGCGGGGGGACGACGCCCTCGGCGGCGAACTGGCGCGCGAGCGCCAGGATCATCGCGTCCATGTCCTTCATGTCCACCGCGCCCCGGCCCCAGACGTAGCCGTCCTGGACCGAGCCGGACAGCGGGTGGACCGACCACTCGCTCTCGTCGAAGGGCACGACGTCGAGGTGTCCGTGCACGAGCAGCGCGGGGCGCTCGGGGTCGGCGCCCTTCAGCCGCGCGAACACGTTGTGCCGCCCGGGAGCCCCGGACTCGATCACCTCGGTCTCGTACCCCACCTCGCGCAACTTCGCGTCCACGTAGGCGGCGGCCTCGGCCTCGCCCGTGGTCGTCGCGAGCTCTCCGGTGTTCTGGCTGTCGATCTGGATGAGCTCGCTGGTCAGCGACACGACCTCGTCCTCGGCACGACCCATGCGCCGCATCCTGCCACCCACCGTGATCGGGCTGCGCGGCGTCGTCTACGCTCGTTTCTCGCAAGTCCGAGTGGCGGAATGGCAGACGCGCTAGCTTGAGGTGCTAGTGCCCTAGTAGGGCGTGGGGGTTCAAGTCCCCCCTCGGACACCCTGTGGATGCGACGGCCGCGCCGGCCGTGAGGGCCGGGCCGGCGAGCGCTCAGCTCCGTGACCGTCCGGTGAGCTTGTCGCGCATCCGGTCCACCATCCCCACCCCGGGCCCGGCCAGCTTGTGGAAGAGCTCGGCGTTCGGCGCGTCCGGGTGCGGGCGCGTCGGCGCCAGTTTCTTGGCCCTGTCCACCTTCTCGCGCAGATCGACGAGCGTCTCCCGCGGCAACTGCTCGCGCAGGCGGGGGAACTGCTCGTCCTCCTCGTCGCGCACGTGGTGGCGCAGCTTCTCGGTCAGCTCGCCCACCAGCTCGTCGAACCGCGGGTCGTCGGTGGCCGTCGACTCGAGCCCCTTCATGACGCGCTCGAGCTCCTTGTGCTCCTCGGCGTCGTGCTCGGTGACCTCCCGGCCGTCCGGCAGGTGCTCGCGCATGGCGGGGTAGACGTGCATCTCTTCCGCCACCGAGTGCCGCACGAGCTCGCCGATGACCGTGTCGGCGAGGTCGCGACGCTCCTCGGGGTCCGGCGTCCTCGGGAGGCGGTCGAGGATGTCGAGCGCTTCCCGGTGGTCGGTCGTGAGTTCGTCGATGACGTCGAGGTCGGTGCGCTGGTCAGCCATGGTGGCCTCCTGCGTGGTGGTGCGTGGTGGAGCGCCCCGTGGTGGACGAGCCCCGGGGTTACCCGCACGCTGCGCGGGACATGTCGGCACGCCGAGGAAAGGACGCGGATGACGGACAGGCCGCCGGGCGCACCGTGCTGGGCCGAGCTCGACGTCGGGGAGCCGGACGCCGCCCGGGCCTTCTACGCCGCCGTGCTCGGGTGGACGTACACCGAGCAGGGCGTGGCGGGGCACCACCGGACCTCGGCGCTCGCCGACGGCCGGCCCGTGGCCGCCCTCGGCTCTCCCGGCGCCACGGCGCCGCCCGCCTGGACCCTCTACCTGGCCGTCGACGACGTCGACGCCGCCGCGGAGCACCTCGGGGAGCTCGGCGGCGAGGTGCTCCACGGCCCCGAGGACGACCTCGCCGGCGGGCGCCTGCTCGTCGCTCTCGACGCCGGCGCCGCCGTGGTGGGCCTGTGGGAGTCCGACGACGGGATCCCGGCGCCGTCGCCCGGCCGGCTGTGCTGGGCCGAGGCGGCCTCGGCGGAGCCGGGCACCACGCGCACCTTCTACCGGGAGCTGCTCGGGTGGGGCTTCGCCGACGGCACCGACGTCGGTCACCTCGTGGCGAGCACCGGCGATCGGCCCGTGGCCGGGATCGGGATCGCGGGCGACGCGCTGCCCCACTGGCTCCCGTTCTTCGCGACGGCCGACGTCGACGCCGCGGTCGAGGCGGCCCGCGGGGCCGGCGGCGAGGTCGTGACCGCGGTGGCGCCGGGTCCGCGCGGGCGTCACGCCACCCTGGCCGACCCCGCGGGCGCGCACTTCGGTGTGATCGAGGTCGGCTGAGTCGCCGCCCGTCCGGACGGTCCTGGATCGGTACTGTCGATCCGGATGCCGAACGCACGGGGGGACGTCGTCGCGCCCCCGTCGCGCCGTGCGCCGCGGGGTCCGTGGTGGATCTGGCTGCTCCTCGCGGTCCTGCCCTGGACGTGGTTCCCCCTGCGCGACCAGCTGGGGCTCGTCGGCGACGTGGTGGCGATCGTGCTCCCGGTGCTCGCCGTGGTGGCGGCGGTCGTCGCCCTCCTCGTGGGACGGCAGCGCGGCCTCCTCGCGGCGGTGTCGGTGCTGGTCGCCGGGGCGGTGGCGGTGGTCGGTCCGTGGACGCCGGCCGACACCGGGCCGGTCCGGCGCGGCGCCGCGGTGACGGTGGCGAGCGCCAACGTCACCGGGCTCGAGACGACGCTGCCCGCGCTGCGGGCGACCGCCGCCGACGTGCTCGTCGTCGTCGAGGCCACCCGCAGCATCGACCGGGAGCTCGACGAGGACCACCCGCACCACGTCTACAGCGGCGGTACGCCGTCCGTCGGGGTGTACAGCCGGTTCCCGGTGCGGCTCCTCGACGGGACCGGGCCGGGCCTGCCGGGGCTGCGGGTGGCGGTCGACGCACCGACGCCGTTCGTGCTCTACGCGATGCACGTGCCGCGCCCGTGGTGGACCGGCGGCGGCAGCTACCAGGCCACCCCCGCCGAGCACCGCCGGCTCGTCGTCGCCCTCGCGGACCGCGTCGCGCGCGAGCCGGGCCCCGTGGTGGTGGCCGGGGACCTCAACTCGACCGACCGCGGCCGCGACTACCGGCTGCTGGCCGACGACACCGGGCTCACCGACGTCATGCGCGACGGCTGGACCGGGCCCACCTCGGTGACGCAGTGGCAGGCGTTCCTCCTGCGCATCGACCACCTCATGGTCGGTCCGGGCTGGTGCGGCGACGGTCCGCGGCGCTTCCTCCTCGTGGGCTCCGACCACGACGGCATCACGGCCGGCGTGGGGCCCTGCGCCTGACGGTCAGCCGGCGGACTCGACCTCGTCGCCGACCGTGATCGTGCCCGAGGTGAGGACGCGGAAGATCGCGCCGCCGCGGCCGTGCATCGCCCGGGCCGCGCCCGGTCCGACCGTCTCGTCCATCACCCGGCACGGGGCGGCCCGGCGGACCACCTCGAGCACGACGTCGCCGACGACCAACCGGCGCCCGGGCTCGGTCGGCACCTCGCCGTGGTCGAGGGTCAGGGTGCGACGCGTCCGGTCCTCGGGCACGGGGGCGCCGAGCGCCTCGGCCGCCGCGGCCAGGTCGTCGCGGCTCTGGACGGAGACGTGGCGGTGCCGCGTGCCGTGATACCGGTCGCCGACGAGACCACGCCCCGCCTCGGCCTCGACCCGGTCCACCGCCACCATCGGCGCCTTGCGGGCCGGCGCGGTGTGCAGGGCAGCGACCCGCATCGTCATGGCGCACCTCCACGTCCACAAGGTCGGGCGTGGGCCTCGTCATTCCCCGGCCGACGCGCCGTTTCTGCCTCGCGGGGACGCGGGTAGCGCCTCCACCATGCCCCGATCGGACGCCGTCGCCCGACCGACCCTCCCCGAGGCCGCGGAGACCTACCGGCGCGCTGGCCACTGGCGGGACCGGACGCACCTCGACGACCTCCGGGACGAGCTGGCTCGCGACCCCGGCCGCACGCTGCTCGTCGACCGCTCGCGTGGACGGCGTCGGGTCCTGTCCGTCGCGGACGTCGTCGACGGCGTCGACCGGCTGGCCGCGGGGCTGCGGCCCCACGTCGGTCCGGGCGACCGCGTCGCCTACCGCCTGGCCAACCGCTGGGAGACCGTCGCCCTGTTCTTCGCGTGCGGCCGGCTGGGTGCGGTGGCCGTGCCGTTGCCGTCCTCGCTGGGGCCGGCCCAGGTCGAGCAGCGGGCGACGGCGGTCGGCGCGGTCCTCGCCGTCGACGACGACGGCACCGGGCTGATCGACCTCGACGATCTCCCGGACGCCGCCGACGCACCCACGGGCGACGCGGAGATCGGCCCGGACGACGTCGCACTCGTGCTGTTCACGTCCGGGACGACCGGGACGTCGAAGGCCGTGCTGCACACCGCGAACACCCTCCACGCGAGCACCTGCGGTGCGCTGGGCGCGCTGGTGTGCGAGGACCCGGGCCCCGATCCGCGCGTCATGACCCCGTCGGTGGCGACCCACGCGATCGGCGTCATGACCAGCGTGCTGAGCCCGCTGCTGCACCGCCACTGCGCGGTGCTCGACGACGACGGCAGCCCGGAGGCGGTGCTGCGGGCGGTGCACGAGGAGCAGGTCACCCACCTGCTCGTCGGTCCGCGCGGCTACGACTCCCTGCTCGACGCGCTCGGTCCCGACGGCGCCGGTGATGCCCCGCCGAGCCTGCGGATGATCGCCCTCGGCGGCGCCCCGCTGGCCCGTGGCGTCCTGCGCAAGGCCGACCGGCTCCCCGCCGTCCTGCGCATCCACTGGGGCATGACCGAGGTGCCCGGAGGCGGTGTCTCGCGCGGGCAGGAGGTCCCCGGCACCTCCTGGCACACCATGGGGCACCCCGTCCCGGGCCTCGAGCGCGAGCTCCGCGCGGTGCCCGGCGGCGAGGAGGGGCTCGGCGAGGTGGTCGTGCGCGGACCGCAGGTGGCCGTCGGCCTGCTCGACACCGGCGACGGCCACCTCGTGTGGTCGCCGGCCGACGACGACGGCTGGTACGCCACCGGCGACATCGCCGATCGCGACACCACCGGCGAGCTCGCCTTCGTCGACCGCGACTCCGACGAGATCAAGGGCTCGAGCGGCATGATCATCCCGGGTGCGGAGGTGGAGGACCTCCTCGCGGGCCACCCGGACGTCGACGAGGTCGTCCTCGTGGCCTTCCACCCCTCCGAACAGGCCGAGGCCCCGGCGGCGGTCGTCGTCCCGGTCGACGGACGGGCCCCCACCCTCCAGGACCTCCAGCAGCACCTGCGCGACCAGGGCACCACCGAGTGGTACCTGCCCGAGCGCCTCGAGGTGGTCGACCTCCTCCCCCGCGACCCCCAGGGCAAGGTGGACAAGAAGGCCCTGCGCGCCCGGATCGACGAGGGCGCGTGACCCCGCACGCGGCGCTGTTGCTCACCGGGTCGGTCTGAGCGGGACACCCCGGGACGTCAGTCCTCGTCGTCGTCCTCGTCGTCGTCGTCGTCCTCGTCGTCCTCGTCGTCGTCCTCGTCGTCGTCCTCGTCGTCGTCGTCCTCGTCGTCATGGTCGTCGTCGTGGTCGTCGTGCTCCTCCGCCTCGGACGGCTCGGTGCTGTCCCGGTCCCGGTCGGCGACCGCCGGACCCGTCGTGCCCTGCCCGGGACGAGCCGGCCCGCTCCTGCCCGGCTCGTCGTCGCCGGGCCGGGGGTCGTCCCTGTCGGTCGCCGGCGCGCTCGGCGTGCCACGGGACGGACCGGACTGCTCTGTCCGCTCCGCTCGGGGGCGTTCGGTCGTGGGGCGTTCGGTCGTGGGGCGTGCAGTCGTGGGACGTTCGGCCTGGGGACGTTCGGCCTGGGGACGTTCGGCCTGGGGGCGTTCGGCGCGGGGGCGTTCGGCGCGGGGACGTTCGGCGCGGGGACGTTCCGTCGCGGGCCGTTCCGTGCGGGGACGTTCCGTGCGGGGCTGCTCCGCCCGGGGCCGCTCCGTCGTGGGGCGTTCGGCCCGACGCTCGACCCGGGACCGGGCGGCCGACGGACCGTCGGCGGTCGCCCGGTCCGACGCGGACCCGGACGACCGAGAGGGGGACGAGCGGCGCGGTATGGGCCCGGGAGCCTCGCTCCGCCGCGAGGACCGGGCCTGCGGACCCTGCGTCCGACTCTGCGGGGACGTGCCGGCGTCGACCTCGTCGTGGAGCGCCCGGTATCGCACCTGGAGCCGCGTAGCGGTGCGGTCCTGCGACTTCGCCGCCAGCCTGCGCTCGGCGCGGGCCAGCGCGATCCGCGCCTCCGCCAGATCGCCGCGTTCCAGGGCCTCCGACGCGTGGTCGAGGTCGACCGACGTCGCCACCGCGTCCGCCTCGCGGGTTCCCGGGGTCGGGCCCGGCGTGCCCCAGAGGAGCACCACGACGAGGCCCGCCACGGCGGCGGCGGCCACCGAGCTGCCGGGGAGCAGCCGCCGGGGGCGGGATGGGGTCGCGCGGGCGCGGGTGACCAGTACGGCAGCCCGGTCGACGTCCACCGACCACGTCTCCGGGTGCTGCCGGACGGACCGCCGCCACGCGATCAGGGTGACGGCGAGCTCCCGCTCCACGTCCTCGTCCAGGTCGCCGACGACCGGCTCCTCGACGGCGCGGCCCGCGGCGACGCCGTCGAGGAGGGCGTCGTCCGCCGCGAGGCCGGCGCTCCACTCGTCGTGGGGACAGGCGTCGAGGGGACACCAGTCGTGGGGACACGGCGCGCCGGGGCACTGCTCGTGCCCGCCGGTGATCACCCCCGACCCCGATGACCCACCGGCGTGCCGGAGACATCCCGGTCGGTCGGCTCGGGCTCCCGCCGCCCCGAACGTCGGGCGGCGACGTCGACCGCCAGCATCTGGCGCAGGCGGCACAGCGCGCGGTGCTGCGCGATGCGGACCGCACCGAGCGTGATCCCCGTGGCGTCGGCGACCTCGTCGACACTGAGCCCGACCACCGTGCGCAGGAGGAGGACCTCGCGCTGCCGGTCGGGGAGGTGCTCGAGCAGGAGGTGCAGCCGGTGCCGGACCGCGGCGTCCACCGCCAGCTGCTCGGGCCCCGAAGCGCTCTCGGTGATCTCGAGCAGCTCGGGGACGTCCGAGGTGGCCGCGCTGCGATCCCGGCCGAGCGACCGGAAGGCGTTCGCTGTCTTGTGGGCGGCGATCCCGTAGACGAAGCCGAGGAACGGGCCGTCCTCGCGTCGCCACCGAGAGAGAGCGGTGATCACGGAGAGCAACACGTCCTGGGTCAGATCCTCGGGCGACATGATCGGCCGCTCGCGCCCCCCGAGTCGGGCGCGGCAATACCGGTGCACGATCGGCGTGAGCCGGGCCAGCAATTCCTCGAGCGCTCGCGGATGACCCTGCGACGCCTCCGCCGCCTGCACGTCGAGGTCGTCGACGACCACGGTGTCCCCCACTCCCCCCGTCGCTCCGGGCGCTCCGGCGCACCATTTCTGCGTGGTGGCCGCCGCCGATCCGATCGCCGGACCGAGGACGCTGCCTGCTCGACGAGGCAGCCACTCCGCGCGCCGGGGAAGAAGGTCGACTGTGCTCCCGACCGGCGGCGCGGACAAGGAATCGTTATCGCTCCGAAGCCGGTGACGACCCACTCGGGTGACAGGCGACTCGACGAGCCGCCCGGACGGACGGAGAGTGACGAGCCCGCTCCGCAGAGACGGCGCACGAACGCCTGGGATCGGTCTGCGAGGCGGCGCTCTGGAGCGTCGTCCGCGTCCGTTCGCGCGGCCGAGGTGAGGCCAACCGTGACCGCTCGTGTTCGTTCGACGGCTAATCGGCAGTACTGAGCGTTGCTACCGATCGTTTCCTAGGTCCGAACGAGTGAATGAAAGACGGAGTTCGGACACGGAGTAACGGGCGCAGGGTCGCCGGTGAACTGGAACATGACAGTCGACACACGGTGGTGCGACCGGGGGGCGTCATGGAGGGACCGCGAGGAGACCACTCCTCTCGTCCGCGCGGGCGTGCCGGCCGACCCCGTCCCGGATCGCCGGGTGGCGGGGGCTCCCGGGCACGGGCTCGCGCCCATTCCGCGGAAACGGCCGTGCGCAACCGGACGCGACGGAGGGAAGCGACATGACCATCATCTCCGACCCTCTCCAGTACAACGAGGACGACCTGTTCGTCGACCTGCATTCCGTGGTCGGCCACTCGCTGTTCCTCAAGTGCGAGGGATTCAACTTCGCGGGCTCCATCAAATTGAAAGCGGCCGTCGGGATGATCGAGGCGGCCGAGCGGGAGGGCCTGCTCAACCAGTGGTCGATCCTCGTCGAATCGTCGTCGGGGAACCTCGGCGTGGCCCTGGCGATGGCGGCCGCGAGCAAGGGCTACCGGTTCCTCTGCGTGACCGACTCCCGGTGCAACGACGCCACCCGCCGCCTCATCCAGGTCCTGGGCAGCGGTGTCCACGTCGTCACGGAGCCGGACCCCCTCGGCGGCCTCCTCGGCGCTCGGCTCGATCACATCCGGCGGCTCTGCGCGTCCAGCTCGCGCTACGTCTGGCTCGACCAGTACGCCAACCCGAACAACTGGATGGCGCACCACCGCACGACGGCGCCCGCGATCGCCCGCCAGTTCCCCGACCTCGACGTCCTGTTCGTCGGCGCGGGCACGACCGGGACGTTGATGGGCTGCGCGCGCTGGTTCCGCTGGTGGCACCCGCAGGTGCACATCGTCGCCATCGACGCCGCAGGCTCGGTGAGTTTCGGCGGCCCGCCCGGTCGACGGCTCATCCCGGGGCTCGGGATGAGCGTGCCCCCGCCCCAGCTCCACGCGTCCCTCGTCGACGACGTGGTCGTCGTCGAGGAGGAGGACGCGATCCGCGCCTGCCACCGGCTGGCCGGCCGCGGGTACGTGTTCGGTGGCTCCACGGGGACCGTCGTCAGCGGTGCCGCCGCGTGGCTGGACCGGTACGGCGGGGCCGACCTCACGGCCGTCGCCATCGCCCCGGACCTCGGAGAGCGTTACCTCGACACCGTCTACTCGCCGTCGTGGCTGGGCGAGCACTTCGGCGACGGCGTCCTCGAGCCGCCCATCGAGGTCGGCACCGACGTCCGATCGGCCTGACCCCGTGGCGATCGATGCCGCCACGGCGGCGCCCCGGAACGGGCGGCACCGCGCGCACGGTGTGGTGCCGATGACGATCGTGTCGCGAAGGCCGACGACCCCGGGGCCGGCGCGCCCGACGCCCCGGCCGCGGCCTCGGCCCCGTGTCCTGGTGCCGCTGTCGTCGCGCCCGGCCCCGAGGCCCGCGGTCGCACCCGGGAGCACCGAGGCGCTGCTCGCCGAGGTGCTCGCCGGCGTCCTGGACCGCAGGGAGGTCGGCGCCGACGCCCACGTCTTCGACGACCTCGGCGCCGACTCGATGGTCATGGCCAAGTTCTGCGCCCGGGTCCGCAAGCACCCCGACCTGCCCTCGATCGCGATCAAGGACGTCTACACCCACCCCACGATCGCGAGCCTCGCCGCCGCCCTCGCGCCGGCCCCGACATCGACATCGACACCGGCCCCGACACCGGCCTCCGGGAGCACCGAGGCGCTGCTCGCCGAGGTGCTCGCCGGCGTCCTCGACCGCAGCGAGGTCCCCACCGACGCCCACGTCTTCGACGACCTCGGCGCCGACTCGATGGTCATGGCCAAGTTCTGCGCCCGGGTCCGCAAGCACCCCGACCTGCCCTCGATCGCGATCAAGGACGTCTACACCCACCCCACCGTCGCGAGCCTCGCCGCCGCCCTCACCCCGACACCAGCCCCCGCCACGACCACGGAGCTCGTCCCGGCGACCGTCGAGGCCGAGCCCCCGCCGCGCCGGGCCGGGCGGCTCGCCTACGTCCTGTGCGGCGCGGCCCAGCTGCTGTTCTTCCTCGGCTACACCTTCCTGGCGGCGACCATCACGACCTGGGCCTTCGAGTGGATGGTCGTCGCGCCCGACGAGGTGCACCTCTACGTGCGGGCCGTGGCCGTCGGCGCCTTCGGCTTCGCCGTCCTGTCGCTCCTGCCGATCGCGCTGAAGTGGTTGCTCGTCGGCCGCTGGCGGGCGCGGGAGTTCCCGATCTGGGGCGTCGCCTACCTGCGCCTCTGGATCGTCAAGACGCTGGTGCGCTCGAACCCGCTGGTGCTGTTCGCGGGCACGCCGATCTACCCGCTCTATCTCCGGGCCCTGGGAGCACGGATCGGCAAGGGCGCCGTGCTGCTCACCGAGCACGTGCCCGTGTGCACCGACCTGCTCACGGTCGGGCCGGGCGCGCTGGTCCGCAAGGACTCCTTCCTCTCCACCCATCGCGCCCACGACGGCCGGATCCGGACCGGCGCGGTGACGATCGGCGCCGGCGCCGTCGTCGGCGAGAACGTGGTGCTCGACATCGACACCGCGGTGGGCGACGACGCCACCGTCGGCCACGCCTCGTCCCTGCACCGCGGGCAGGCCGTGCCCGCGGGCGAGACCTGGCAGGGGTCGCCTGCGCGGCCGACCGACACGACGTTCCCGACGGTGGCCCCGCTGCCGTGCGGGAGGCTCCGCAAGGTCGTCTACTCGCTGGTCTCGCTGGCGGTCCTGCTCGCCGTCCTCCTGCCCGTCGCCATCGGCGGGGCCGCCCTGCTGCTGATGGAGATCCCCCAGTTGCGGGCGATCATCGAGCCCGGGCCCGACGCGCTGACCAGCCGCCTGTTCTGGACCGAGACGCTGATCGTGTCGGTGATCGCCGTGTTCGGTCTGCTGCTCGTGGGCCTGCTGATCGTGCTCACGCTGCCGCGCCTGCTCGCCCTCGGGGTGCGGGCCGACCGGGTGTACCCCCTCTACGGGGTGCGCTTCTGGCTGCACCGCTCGGTGGCGGCGCTGACCAACGTCATGGCGTTCACCTACCTCTTCGGCGACAGCTCGGCCATCGCCCACTACCTCGGGCGGCTCGGCTACCGGATGCGTCCCCTGGTCCAGACCGGGTCCAACTTCGGGATGGCGGTGAAGCACGAGAGCCCGTACCTCACCCACGTCGGCGCCGGCACGGTGGTCGCGGACGGGCTGTCGGTGATGAACGCCGACTACTCGGCCACCTCGTTCCGGGTGTCACGCACCTCGATCGGCGCCCGCAACTTCCTCGGCAACCGGATCGCCTACCCGGCGCAGGGCCGGACCGGCGACGACTGCCTGCTCGCCACCAAGGTGATGGTCCCGATCGACGGTCCGGTCCGGGAGGGCGTCGGCCTGCTCGGCTCCCCCGCGTTCGAGATCCCGCGGACCGTCGCCCGGGACAGCGCCCTCGACCGGAGCCCCGAGGACCTGGCCCGCGGCGTGGCCGGCAAGAACCGGCACAACGGTGTGACGATGGCGCTGCACCTGCTCGTGCGCTGGTGGCTCGTCCTCGGGATGGCCGCGATCGTCGCCTGCATCGCCGCCGTACCGGTCCGGCTCGGCGCCCTGGAGATGCTGGCCGCACAGTTGGTGATCCTCGTGTGGGGGTCGCTGTGGCTGGTGCTCGTGGAGCGGAGCGTGGCCGGGCTCCAGTGCCGGGCCCCGGAGGGGCGGTCGATCTACGACCGGGCCTTCTGGCGCCACGAGCGCTTCTGGAAGGTCGCCCTCCCGGACTGGGTGATGCTGTTCAACGGCACGCCCTACAAGAACCTGGTCTGGCGGATGCTCGGCGTCCGGATCGGCGCGCGCGTCTTCGACGACGGCGTGAACCTCACCGAGCGCACCTTCACCGTGATCGGCGACGAGTGCACCTTCAACGAGGGCACCGTCCTGCAGGGCCACTCGCAGGAGGACGGCGCCTTCAAGTCCGACCACGTGCGGATCGGTGCACGCGTCACGCTCGGGGTCGGTGCCTTCGTGCACTACGGGACGACGGTCGGCGACGACGCCGTCCTCGCCCCGGACACCTTCCTCATGAAGGGTGAGGAGGTGCCCCCGGGCGAGCGGTGGGGCGGCAACCCGGCCCGTGAGATGGCGGCGACGACGGAGGGACATCGATGAGATCGAGGAGCGGCCACGCCGTCGCGGCGGCCCTGGCGGCGGCCGTGCTCGTCCTCGGCGCGGGCTGCGCGTCGGGCTCGGGGTCGCCCCCGGTCCCCGCGCCCTCGTCGGCGCCCGGTCCGGCCGCCTCGGCGGAGCCCGCCGAGGACGACGCCGCGTCCCCGGAGACGCCCGACGCCCCGGTTCTCGCGTTCGGCGCGACGCACGTCTTCGCCGACGGCAACGCGGTGACCGTGTCCGCTCCGGTCGCGGGGGCGGCGGTGGCCGGCGCGCCGTTCCCGCGCTCCCTCGAGGTGACGGTCACCGTCCGGAACGGGACCCCGGTGGCCGAGGACCTGTCCCGGTTCGGGTTCGACGCCTCGGTGCCGGGGCCGCCGGGGGCGACGGAGGACCGGGAGGCGCCGGCCGTCGACGACGGCCCGTCCGGGGCGTTGGCTCCCGGAGAGCAGCGGACCTTCCCGCTGCGCTTCGGCCTCCCCGACCCCGGTCCGGCCGAGGTCACCGTCGAGGTCGCGAAGGCCGACCAGACCGCGCCCGGGCAGGACGTCCCGGGCAGCGACGAGGCACCGGGCGCGGTGGTCGACTACGAGGGGCTCGTCTAGCCCTTCTCGACGAGCGGTGTGACCTCGGTGCCCAGGAGCTCGATCGAGTGCAGGAGATCCTCGTGCGCCAGGCGCGGGTTGGTCATCTGCAGGTTGATCCGCTCCACGCCGCCCAGCTGCTCGGAGACGCGCAGGACCTTCTCCGCCACGGTGCGCGGGTCGCCGACGAAGAACGCGCCGTCGGGGCCGCGCATGGCGTCGAACGCGCGCCGCGTCGGCGGCATCCCGCCGCGCTCGGCGGCGACCGTCGTGAACATCTCCTCCCACCCCGGGTAGAAGGAGTTCGTGGCCTTGGCGACGTCGTCGCCGAGGAAGCCGAAGCAGTGCAGGCCCACCCGCAGCGCCTCCGGCGGGTGCCCGGCGTGCTCGCCCGCGCGTCGGTAGAGGTCGACGAGCGGGGCGAACTGCTTCGGCTCGCCCCCGATGATCGCGATCATCAGCGGCAGGCCGAGCAGCCCGGCCCGCGCGAACGACTCGGGCGTCCCGCCGACGCCGACCCAGATCGGCAGGCGCTCCTGGGACGGCCGCGGGTAGACGGGCTGGTTCGTCAGGGCCGGGCGGTGCTGGCCCGACCACGTCACCACCGGCGACTCGTTGATCTTCAGGAGCAGGTCGAGCTTCTCGGTGAACAGCTCGTCGTAGTCCTCGAACGCCAGCCCGAACAGCGGGAACGCCTCGACGAACGAGCCACGGCCGACGACGAGGTCGACGCGGCCGCGCGAGATGAGGTCGATCGTCGCGAACTCCTGGAACACCCGGACCGGGTCGGCGGCGGACAGCACCGTCACCGCGCTGCGCAGGCGGATCCGATCGGTGCGCGCCGCCGCGGCGGCGAGGATCACCGGGGGCGCGGCGTCGTAGTACTCGCTGCGGTGGTGCTCGCCGATCCCGTAGGAGTGCAGGCCGACGCGGTCGGCGAGCGCGATCTCCTCCAGGAGGTGCTCGAAGCGCTCCTCCGGGCCGATCTCGCGTCCGGTCGACGGGTCGGTGACGCGGGCGACGAAGCTGTCGACGCCCAGGAGCACGGAGTCGGCCACTAGAGGGCCTTCTGCAGGCGCGCGGCCAGGGTCGTGACGAACGCGGCCGGCTCGGCGAGGTCGCCGCCCTCGGCGAGCAGCGCCATGCCGTAGAGCAGCTCGGCGAGGTCCTTCTCCGCCTTGCCCTCCGACTGCGCGGACTGCAGGCCGGTGACCAGCGGGTGCGACGGGTTGAGCTCGAGGATCCGCTTGACCTTCGGCGGCTCCTGCCCCATCGCCCGGTACATCTTCTCCAGGGTCGGGGTGAGGTCGCCGGGGTCGCCGACCAGGCAGGCCGGCGAGGTGGTCAGGCGCGAGGACAGGCGCACCTCCTTGACCTCCTCGGCGAGCTCGGTGCCCATCCAGGAGAGCAGGTCGTCGAAGCCCTCCGGGGTCTCCTTCTCGTCGCCCAGGTCGACCTCGCCCTTGGCCACCGACGCCAGCGGGGTGCCGTCGAACTCGGAGACCGCGTCGACCCACACCTCGTCGACGGGGTCGGTGAGCAACAGGACCTCGTAGCCCTTCGCACGGAACGCCTCGAGGTGCGGGGAGTTCTCCAGTCCCGAGCGGGAGTCGCCGGTGGCGTAGTAGATCGAGTCCTGGCCCTCGGGCATGCGCTCCTTGTAGGCCGCGAGGGTCGTCGGCTCGTCGGCGCTGTGCGTCGACGGGAACGAGCAGATGTCGAGGATGGCCTTCTGGTTGTCGTGGTCGGAGAGCAGGCCCTCCTTGACGGCCTTCCCGAGCTCGCGCCAGAACGTCGCGTACTTCTCGGGCTCGTTCTCCTGCATCGCCTTGACGGTCTGCAGGACCTTGCGGACCAGCCGCTTCCGGATCATCTGGATCTGGCGGTCCTGCTGGAGGATCTCGCGCGAGACGTTGAGCGAGAGGTCCTGCGCGTCGACGACGCCCTTGACGAAGCGCAGGTACTCGGGGACGAGCGCCTCGCAGTCGTCCATGACGAACACGCGCTTGACGTAGAGCTGCACGCCGCGCTTGTGCTCGCGCATGAACAGGTCCATCGGCGCGTGGCTCGGCAGGAACAGCAGCGCCTGGTACTCGAACGTGCCCTCCGCGGAGAGCCGCATGGTCTCCAGCGGCTCCTGCCAGTCGTGCGAGACGTGGCGGTAGAACTCCGCGTACTCCTCGTCGCTGACCTCGGACTGCGAGCGCGCCCAGAGCGCCTTGCGGGAGTTGACGGGCTCCTGCGAGCCCTCCTCCTCGCCCGGGTCCAGCCGGATCGGCCAGGTGATGAAGTCGGAGTAGCGCTTGACGATGCGCCGCACCGTGTCCGGGTTCGCGTAGTCGTGCAGCGAGTCCTCGGCGTCCTCGGGCTTGAGGTGCAGGGTGATCGCGGTGCCCTGCGGGGCATCCGCGGCGGGCTCGAGGGTGTAGGTCCCCTCCCCCGCCGACTCCCAGTGCACGCCCTCGGCGGTGCCGGCCTTGCGGGTGGTCATCTCGACGCGGTCGGCGACCATGAAGCTCGAGTAGAAGCCGATCCCGAACTGGCCGATCAGCTCGGCGGTCTGCTCCTTGCTCCCGGCCGACTCCGCCTCGTTCATCTGCCGCAGCATCTCGGCGGTGCCGGACTTCGCGATGGTGCCGATGAGCTCGACGACCTCCTCGCGCGTCATGCCGATGCCGTTGTCGCGCACGGTCAGCGTGCGCGCCTCGGCGTCGGTGACGAGGTCGACGTGGAGGTCGTCGGTCTCGACCGCGACGTCCTTGTCGACGTAGCTCGCGAGCCGGACCTTGTCCAGCGCGTCCGAGGCGTTGGACACCAGCTCGCGCAGGAAGACGTCCTTGTCGGAGTAGATCGAGTGGATCATCAGCTGGAGCAGCTGACGGGCCTCGGCCTGGAACTCGATCGTCTCGCTCATACGTCCTCTCCCCGGGGTGGGTCTCGCGGTGCGCTGTCGAGGATATCGACTGCTCCCCGCCCGCTCCGGGGGTGCGGGGCGGGGTGCCGACCGACGGTGGCCCGAGGGGCGCCGTCGAGACGAGATCGCTCCGGCTGCTCCGTGAACCCGATGTGACAGGGTCCCTGGAGCACCCCGCGGATCATGGCCGTCAGCACGAGGGATCCGGCAGGAGGAGCGCTGCGTCGAACCGGCGTATGGACACCGAGAACGATCTCGCCGCTCTCCTTCGCCGTCAGGACGGAGTGGTCTCCCGCGCCCAGGCACTCGCCTGTGGCCTCACAGGTGCGGCGATCGACCACCGACTCGCCCGGGGACTGTGGACGTTGCTGTGGCCGTGCGTGTACCTGTCGGCGGCGCATGCGCTCGGACCGAGGGTCCGGGTGCGGGCGGCGTCGCTGTGGCTGGGACCGGGCGCCACGCTGATCGGGGCTGGCGCGGCCTGGTGGTGGCGGCTGCTCGACGAACCTCCCGAGGTCCTGCGCTTCGCCGTGCCACCGGAGCATCGTGTCCGCTCACGCATCGACGTGAAGGTCGTGCGGCGGGCCCTCGAGGGGGCACGCACCATCCAGCACGGGGTGCCGGTGGTCCCCAAGGCGTACGCCGTGGTCGACGCCGCCGCGGAGCGGGGACTGCACGGCGGCGCGGCGCTCATGGATCGGGCCCTGCTCTCGGGGCGCGTCACCCTCGAGGGCCTGCGGCGCGCTCACCGCTCGCGTCTCGGTCGGCCGGGTTCGGCGATCGTCGCGCGTCTGCTCGCGCTCGCCGCCGGCGGCGCGCGGTCCGAAGCCGAGCGACGTGCCCACGACCTCCTGCGCGCGGCGGGCATCACCGGCTGGCTCGCCGACCACCACGTCGTGCTCCCGGGCTACGGGACCGCGGTGCTCGACCTCGCCTTCCCGGCCGTCCGTGTCGTCGTCGAGATCGACGGCTGGGCCTACCACCGCGACCTGCCGGCGTTCCGCCGCGACCACGCCCGCCAGAACGCCCTCGTGCTCGCGGGGTGGACGGTGCTCCGCATCGACCGGCACCAGATCGAGGGCGACCCCGACGCGATCCTCGCGGTCGTGGTGGCGGCCCTCGTCGCGTGATCCCTCCGAGTGCTCCGGGAACCCGATGTCATCGGGTTGCGAGAGCACCCGGAGCGATCATGACGTGTGGCCGGGCCCGCACCGCCCAGACCGCCAGCGGCACCGCGGTGCCGACGATCGCGACGCCCAGCGGGACGTGCACCGCGAGCACACCGGTGGCCCCGAGGGCGACCTGCGCGACCTCGCCGACGACGAGCGCCGCCGAGACCCCGATCGGCCAGGCCGGGAGCCGGCCGGGTCGCCAGGCGAGCACGGCGAGCGGGACCTGCACCGTCGCGACCAGCAGCAACGTGCCGCCGACGGCCTGGTGGACGATCAGCCCGACCACCGAGGCCTGCAGGATGCCGCCGGCGGCGACGGCCTGGACGACGGTCATGGCCGCGTGCAGCACGGCGACGATCCGGAAGAGGCCCACGGCCAGGCGATCAACCATGGTCGTGGCCCGCGATCGTCGTCGCGGCCCGCTGACCGGCGCCGACGACGAGGAACTGCAGCATCATGCCGTCGTCCTCGTGGCGCAGCAGGTGGCAGTGGAGCATGTAGGGCACCTCCGGGTCGGTGTGCGGGCCGACGCGCACCAGTGCGCGGACGGTGGTCGACGGGGGCACGGCGACGGTGTCCTTCCACGCGCGCTCGCCCGCCGGGACGTCCGGTTCGAGCACCTGCATCCGGGCGTCGTGGACGTGCATGTTGTGCGGCAGCGTGTGCCGGTTGGTGAACTCCCAGATCTCCGTCGCCGCGGCCGGGACGACCTCGTCGATCCGGGACATGTCCATCGCCCGGCCGTTGATCCGGTTGTTCGAGAGCACGAAGCGGCGGGTGCGGCCGCCCTCCGCGAGCGGGGTCTCGCGGGACAGGCGAGCGGGCACCGGGGGCGAGGTCGTCAGCCGGGCGGCGGGCCGCAGCTCGAGCAGGTCGAAGGAGTCGTCCGCTCCCGCCGCGCGCGTGACGCCGTTGACCGCCCCCAGGTCGTGGGACAGCGAGCGGAGCACCCGACGGCGGCCGGGGGCGACGTCGACGACGACCTCGGCGCGCTCCCCCGGGGTCAGCACGACGCCGGTGACCGTGCGCGGCGCCGGGAGCAGACCGCCATCGGTGCCGACGAGGGTCAGCGGCGCCTCGTCGTCCACGGCCACCCGGTAGCTGCGCGCCGACGAGGCGTTGAGGACGCGCAGGCGCACCCGGGTCGTGGTGACGTCGAGGTACGGCGCGATCGTGCCGTTGACCAGCACCGTGTCGCCCAGCAGGCCGACGGAGTTGCGGTGCTGCTCGTCGAAGGACCCGTCCGGGGCGAAGCTGCGGTCGGTGAGGACGAGCGGCACGTCGTCGACGCCGTAGTCGGACGGGAGGGCGGCAGGGATGTCGTCGTCGACCAGGAACAACCCGAACAGCCCCCGGAGGACGTGGCGCTCGGTCTGTCCGTGGGGGTGCGGGTGGTACCAGAGCGTCGCCGCCGGCTGGTCGACGCGCCAGGACGCCTCCCACGTGGCGCCGGGGGCGATCGGCTGGTGCGGGCCGCCGTCGGCGCGAGCGGGCACGCTCGCCCCGTGCCAGTGGGTGGTCGTGGTCCCCGCCAGGCGGTTGGTCACCCGGAGCACGACGTCGTCCCCGCGCGCCACCCGCACCGTGGGGCCGCCGAACGGCAGGCCGCCGTAGCCCCAGGTCGGGGTGGCGACGCCGGGGAGGAAGGAGCTCGTGCCGGGGGCGGCGACGAGCTCGACGACCCGCCGGCCAGCGGCGTCGCGGGTGGACGGCGCGAGCGGCGGGATCGCGAGGGGGCGCGGCGAGGCTCCGAGGTCGCGGATGCCGGGGTTGCCGTTCGCGCACCCCGCGACGGAGCTGACGGCCACGGCGCCGGCGGCGGCGAGCGTGGCGCCCAGGAAGCGGCGGCGGGACAACGGGGACACGACGAAGAGCGTCGCGGCGGGCGAGGGTGGCGGTCGTCGTCGCGACGACGTGTCCGCGACGTACGCCCGAGGGCGTAGGGACCCTGAGGGTGCGCTGCGCGCATGTGAGCACTTCGGAGTGCTGGAGCACTCGAAACTGCTCACATGCGCGCAGCGCACCTCGGGGTGATCAGCCCGGTCTCGTAGGCGACGACGACGAGCTGGACGCGGTCGCGGGCGTCGAGCTTGGTCAGCAGGCGGCCCACGTGGGTGCGGGCGGTGGCCGGGCTGATCACCAGGCGGGCGGCGATCTCGTCGTTGGTCAGTCCGCCGCCGACGAGCGCGAGCACCTCCCGCTCGCGCGGGGTGAGGACGTCGAGGCGCGCCGCGGGCACCCGCGGCTCCGGGCGGCCCGCGAACTCGGCGATGAGCCGTCGGGTCACCGCGGGCGCGAGCAGCGCCTCGCCGCGGGCGACGAGGGCGATCGCGCGGACGAGGTCGGCGGGCTCGCCGTCCTTGAGCAGGAACCCCGCCGCCCCGGCGCGCAGGGCGCGGTAGACGTACTCGTCGAGGTCGAAGGTGGTCAGCACCAGCACCGCGGTCCCGGCCAGCGCGGGGTCGGCGACGATCGTGTCGAGGGCGGTCAGGCCGTCGACGCCCGGCATCCGCACGTCCATGACGACCACGTCGGGACGGGTCTCGCGGACGAGCGCGACGGCCTGCGCGCCGTCGGCCGCCTCGCCGACCACCGCGAAGCCGTCCTCGGTCTCGAGCAGGACGCGCAGGCCGGCGCGGATCAGCTGCTGGTCGTCGGCCAGCACGACCCGGATCACCGGGCTGCCGTCCCCGTGAGCGCCGTCCCCGTGAGCGTCGTCCCCACGAGTGGGAGCGCGGCCTCCACGACGAAGCCGTCGGGACCCGGCGCCGCCGACGAGCGACCGCCGAGCACCGCGGCGTGCTCGGCGAGGCCCCGCAGCCCGTTGCCGGGGGTGATCTCGCCGGCCGGTCCCCCGTCGTCCACGACCCGCAGCCGCAGCTCGGCGGCGTCGCGCTCGAGGTCCACGGTGACCCGCCGCGCGTGGCGGGCGTGGCGCACGGTGTTGGTGACGGCCTCGCGCACGATGCGGAACGCGGCGTCGTCGACGCGGGTGGCCAGGGTGCCGGGGCTCCCCCGCACCTCCACGCCGACGCCCGCGAGCCGCGCGACCCGGGCGACCTCGTCGAGGCGCTCCAGGCCCGAGGACTCCGGGCACTCCGGCTCGCGCAGCACGGCGAGGGTGGTGCGCAGCTCGGCCAGCGCGGACCGGCTCGCCTCCTTGATCTCCAGGAGCGCCGCGACGGCCTGCTCCGGGCGCCGATCGGCGACGTGGGCGCCGACGCCCGCCTGCACCGCGATCATCGCGAGGCTGTGCGAGACGACGTCGTGCACGTCCCGGGCGAGGCGCAGCCGCTCCTGCTCGACCCGCCGACGGGCCTGCTCCTCGGCGCGCTCGGCGGCCTCGTTCTGGCCGCGGCGCAGCCCGCCGACCCCGACGCCGACCGCCACCGTGACGACGATCCACAGGAGGCGGTCGCGGTCGGGGGGCGCGACGACGTCCTCGCGGAACGAGACGACGCGCTCCAGCCCGAGCCACACCACGAACAGCACGACGCCGATCCCGACCGACCGGGGCCAGCTGAGCCGGGTGGCGACCGTGTACATGGCGACGGCGACCATCAACGACGCCGGCCCGTCGGGGTAGCCCATCCAGTAGTAGGGCGCCACCGTGAGCAGGGTCGAGGCGAGCACCGTCACCGGCGCGTGGCGACGCCAGACGAGGGCGAGCGCGGCGGCGACGATCAGCGCCGCGCCGCCGGGCCACCACGGTCGGTCGTCCGGCCGAGCGGTCAGGGCCGTGCCCAGGATCGTGGCCGCGCCCAGCGCCGCGGCCAGCACGACGTCGGTGGGCCGCGGCCACCACGACCGGACGTTCGGGGTCACCCCGGTCACGCTAGGGGTGCGCCGGGGCGTCGTCGTCAGCGTTCCGACGTACGCGACCCGGGGATCCCTCGGGGTGGACCCCGGCCCGGACGCCGGGGACACCTACCATCGATGGATCAATCGGTGACGAGGAATCGGGATGACGATGGCGCGCGGCGACGGTCCGACGTTCGAGAAGCAGGTCCTCGAGGCGTCGGAGCGTCTGTCGGGCATCGCCGAGCGCACCCCGCTCCAGCGCAACATCCGCCTGTCGGCGGCCACCGGCACCGAGGTGTGGTTCAAGCGCGAGGACCTCCAGGTCGGGCGCTCCTACAAGCTGCGCGGGGCCTACAACCTCATCAGCCAGCTCGACGACCAGGCCCGGGCCGCGGGCGTCGTGTGCGCGAGCGCCGGCAACCACGCCCAGGGCTTCGCGTTCGCGTGCGCGGCGCACCGGGTGCACGGGCGGGTCGTCATCCCGTCGACCACCCCGCGCCAGAAGCGCGAGCGCATCGTCGCGCTCGGCGGCGAGATGATCGACCTGGTGGTCGAGGGCGACACCTACGACGAGTCGTCGGCCGCGGCCACGCGATGGTCCGACGAGACCGGCGCGACGCTGGTGCCGGCCTTCGACGACAGCCGCACGGTCGCCGGCCAGGCCACCGTCGTCGCCGAGATCGTCGAGCAGCTCGGCCGGGCGCCCGACACGATCGTCGTGCCCGTGGGCGGCGGCGGCCTGCTCGCCGGCACCGCCACCTGGCTGCAGGCCACCCACCCGCGCACCCGCGTCGTCGGCGTCGAGCCCGCGGGCGCCCGCAACGTGGCCGCCGCCCTGCACGCCGGGAGCCCGGTGGTGCTCGACGAGCACGGGTTCGACCGGTTCGTCGACGGCGCCGCCGTGCGCAAGGCCGGCGCGGTGACCTACCCGCTGATCCGCCGCTCGGGCGCCGAGCTCGTCGCGGTCGACGAGGGCCTGGTCTGCACCGAGATGCTCTCGCTGTACCAGACCGACGGCATCATCGCCGAGCCCGCGGGCGCCCTGGCCGGCGCCGCGATCCGCCCCGACGGGCCGGGCCTGGACCTCGTGCCGGGCGAGACCGTCGTCGTCGTCCTGTCCGGGGGCAACAACGACGTCTCGCGCTACGCCGAGGTCATCGAGCGCTCGCTGCGCTTCCAGGGCCTCAAGCACTACTTCCTCGTCGAGTTCCCCCAGGAGCCCGGCGCCCTGCGCCGCTTCCTCGACGAGGTGCTCGGCCCGGACGACGACGTGACGCGCTTCGAGTACGTCAAGAAGGACAACCGCGAGTCCGGCCCGGCGCTCGTGGGTGTCGAGATCGGGTCGCGCGACGACCTCGAGCCCCTGCTCGAGCGCATGGCCCGCTCGCCGCTGCAGATCGAGGCGCTGGAGCCGGGTTCGCCGGCCTTCCGCTTCCTGCTCTAGAGGCAGACCCAGCTCGACAGATCGAGCGCCCAGCGCGTGGCGGGCGCCGACCACCCGGGCCCCTGGTAGGGCTCGCCGTCGGGGCGCCAGCCGCGGTGGGCGTAGAACGCCTGGGCACTCGTGTTCGCGGTGTAGACCCACAGGGTGGCCCGGGCGAAGCCCGCCGCCGCGAGGTGCGCGACGCCGATGTCGTGCAGCGCGCCGCCGGCGCCGGTGCCGATGACCTCGGGGTCGAGGTAGAGGGTGTACAGCACGCCGCTCATCTCCGTGGTGTCGCCGGCGAGGTCGGGATCGCGCGACGGACCGACGGTGCAGTAGCCCTGCACCCGGCCCTGATCGTCGTCCGCCACGAACACCGCCATCGGCTCGGGCGCGGCGATCGCGGTCCGGCGGACCTCGGCGATCTCGGCCGGGTCGAGGGCGTCGAGCCGCTCGTCGGCGACGATCCCGCGGTAGGCGTGCCGCCAGCCCGCGACGGTGATCTCCCCGATGCGCAGGGCGTCGGCGTCGACCGCGCGGCGGAGGGTCCAGCGCACCCGATCATTCTCCGTCGGACGCCGCCGCGGCGCGCGCGGCGACCCGTTCCGGGACGGGCTCGGCGGCGACGGGGGTCACGACGATGGCCGCGAGCGGGGCGAGGGCGGCCAGGGCGAAGCCCGCCGCGTAGCTCGAGACGCCGATGACCGCGCCGAGCACCGGCGGCGCGGCCGTCGCGACGATGTTCTGGGTGGTGTTCTGCACGCCGAGGGCCCGCCCGGACCAGGCGGTGCCGGCGATCTCCGCGGTGGCGGTGAACGCGAGACCGTTGTCGGCGACGGTGATGATCGAGCCGGCGGCGATGGCGGCGACCGCGATGATCCCGGTGGTCAGGTCGCCGAACGCGAACACGAGCAGGACGGCGGCGCTGGCCACCGCGAGCTGGCGCATCGGGCGCAGGCGGGAGCCCACGCGGTCGGACCACCAGCCGCTGGCGATGCGTCCGCCGGCGCCCGCGATCTGGGCGCCCGCGACGAAGAACCCGGCCGCGGCGGGCGCCCATCCCTGCTCGCGCACGAGGTACTCCAGCGAGAACGCCGAGATCGCGAACTGCGGGAGCACCAGCAGCGCGCTCGCCGCGTGCACCCGCGGCAGGACGACGCTGCGGTAGGGCGAGGCGGGCGGGGCGTCGCCGGGTGCGCGCACCGCCCGGGGCGGGTCCGCGGCGACCACCAGGACGAGCACCGCGCAGACCAGGCAGGCGAGCGCGGGCCAGCCCAGCGCGGCGAAGGAGCCCTCGCGCAGCGCGAGCGTGGGCAGCGCGAGCCCGGCGGCGGCCACCCCGAGCGGCTGGGCGGTCTGGCGGATCCCCATCGCGAGCCCCCGCTCGTCGACGTCGAACCAGCCCATGATCAGGCGCCCGCTCGCGGCGTTGACCGAGGCCGCGCCGATCCCGGCGAGCACCAGCAGGCCGACGGCGACGGCGATCGACTGCGGCGCGAGGAGCGCGAGCACGCCGGTGACCACGCCGCAGGCCCCGAGCCCGGCCGCCATGGGGAGGCGCTCGCCGACCCGGTCGACCACGGCACCCCAGCCGATCAGCGCGATGAGCAGCCCGAGGGTCGGCGCGGCGACCACCACGCCGACGGCGGCGAGGGAGAGCCCACGCTCGTCGCGCAGCATGGGCACGAGGAACGGGACGCCGTACACGACCGCGGACGCCGCGGTCTGGGCGGCGACTCCGGCAGCGAGGACGGCCCAGCGTCGACGGGAGCGCACGGGTTCTTGTCTACGCGATCGGTGCCCATTCCGCAGGAAATCCCTCCCACATCGTGGGACAGCTCAGCGTGATCCGAGACCCACCAGCAGCTCGGCCTCCCCCGTGCGGCCCTGGCGGGACCACGCGACGAGCACGACGACCACCGCGGCGAGCAGCGGGAGGTCGCCGAGCAGCCAGGTCAGGACCCCGGCCAGGTGCTGGTCGGCGAGCAGGTCCGGCGCCCACGGCAGGCGCAGGCGCACGAAGAAGTCGTCGACGAACACCTGCCCGCTGCCCCCGTCCGCGGGCAGCACCGGCGTCCGCGAGACGGGACGGTCGGTGGCCAGCAGGGCGAGCCCGACGAGCGCGTGCACCGGCATCGAGGCCAGCAGGAACGTCAGCCGCGCGAGATACGGCAGGCCCGGGCCCTCCGGCGCGCCGCCCACCAGCGGGCCGAGGAACAGCACGCCGACCCCCACGAACCACAGCGTCATCAGCGGCTGCAGCCAGCCCAGCGGCTGGGTCAGCGCGAACACCCGGGTCAGGTAGAGCAGCACGGGCGAGGCGACGACGAGCACGAGGGCGACGAGCGGGTGGCTCGCCCGGCGCAGGGTCGGCGCGGCGAGGACGTGCTCGAGCCACTCCGCCGGGCCCTCCGGACCGCCGGGCGAGGCCTCGCGCAGGGTGCGGCGGGCCAGCACGATCGGCGCGCCGAGCGCCCAGAGCAGGGGGACGGCCGTCGCCACCAGCATGTGGCCCGCGACGTGGACACTGAGCACCGCCGGGCCGTAGCGCCCCAGCCCCGACGACGTCGCGACCACCAGCAGCGCGCACCCGCCGAACCACGCCAGCGACCGCCCCGCCGGCCACCGCGCGCCCTCGGCGGCGAGGCGGCGCAGCCCGCCGGCGTAGAGCGCGGCGAGGGTCAGGGCGAGCACCAGGGCGGTCAGGTCGGGACGCCAGGAGGTGGCGAGCACCTCCGGATCCGGCGCGACGGCCAGGCCGTAGCCGAGGACCGCGGTCGGGGTGCTCGTCGCGCCCGGGGCCTGCACGGGCGGGACCGCGCGGGTCGCGACCGCGGAGAGCCCGACGACGACGGCGAGGACGGCGAGCTCGACGGACCGGGTCACGCGTCCGGTCCGCCGGCGCCACAGCGCTGCGCCCGCCAGGACGCCGAGTGCCGCGGTGAGCAGGACCAGGGCCGTGTAGTCGGTGCCGCCGTCCGGGGCGCCGCGCAGGGCGACCGCCGCGGCCACGGCCCCCGACCCGATCGTCGCGACCCCCGCGGCCGTGCCGACGCGGGCGGCGCGCCAGGTCGCCCGCGGATCGCGCAGGCGCAGGACCACGAGCACCCCGAGGGTCCCCGTCCACACCGCGGCCGCGACGACGTGGCCCGCGAGCGCGGGCAGGGCGAGGTCGTGACCCACCCCGTCCATGGCGTGCCCGGCCGCGACCGGGACGAGGAGGGCCGCGACGGCGAGTCCGAGGACCCCGGCGCCCCCGGTCCAGCGCCGCACCTCGCCGGCGGCCACGGCCGTCGCCACCCCGAGGGCGGCGGCGACCAGCCAGCTCACCGGCTCACCGCGCGCGAGCATCACCGTCACGAGATCCGGCCCGCGCGGGAGCCCGCCGCCCGCCGAGTCCGCGAGCGTCGCGGGCACCGACAGCGCCGCGCCGGCCGCCCCCACCCAGGCGGCCCACCGCGCGACGCCCAGGGCCCGACGGCCCTGCGGGGTGAACGGCTCGCCGCCGGCGGGCGGGGTGGTGGCCGGTGTCGCGATGACGAGGGCGACGAGCAGCCCGCCGACCGTCGCCGCGCCGGCCAGGTCGACCACCGTGCGCAGCACCGGGACGGCGACGCGGACGGCGAGGCCCGGATCGGCCAGCCCGAGCTCCGGGTAGCCGACGGGCCCGCGCACGAGCACCGCGACCGCGGCGGCGAGGACCCCGAGCAAGGCCCCCGCGATCGCCCCCGTGAGTCCAGGGCGCCGCGTCACGGGTCGATCTCGCTCGGGTACCGGGCGCGGTACTCGTCGAGGTGCTGGGACTTGCAGACGTGCTGTTCCTTCTCGTTCGGCGCCTGGCGCATGCACTCGTCGAGGGTTCGCACGCCGCCGGTCTCGAGGTAGGTCACGGCCCCGGCGAGGGTGCTCCACTCCACGACGACCGCGATCCCGACGGCGACGAGACCGAGCGCGAGCCCGGCGAGGGGGCCGCGGCGGCTCGCGTCCCGGGAGCCGCGCAGGCGCGCGAGCGCAGCCAGGGCGACGACGACCGCGAGCAGGCCCAGCGCCAGCCCGCCCCAGCCCGTCCACGCGCTGACCAGGGCCATCGCGCCCAGCACCGGCGCGGCCACGACGATGCCCGGACGCCGCACGGTGCCGGCGTCGGTGGGTGGCGCGACGGGCTCGGAGGGCACGACCGCGATCGTGACAAGCGCGTCGCGGTGGACCGTCGAGGGGGTCGGCGCGGGTGCGGCGATGGCTCCGGTTCTCGAAGGGTCTCGACCGGGTCGTCCGGTTTCCGGGAGGCCCGATGGGGTTCGACGAGGTGGGGTCGGTCGGGACCCGGGAGCTCGGCCGAGCTCCATGAGGGTCGACGAGAACGCTTCGGTTTCCGAAGCGTCGCGGTCGGGTCGGACGGGACTCCGCCTCAGCCGGGTGGGGCGAAGCCGCCCGGCGAGGGTGCGGGCTCCTCCGGGCTCGACGGGGTGCCCGACGGGGTGGTCGTCGGCGGCGCCTCGGGGGGTGCGCCCGCCGGGACCGCCGGTGCCCACCCCGGTGGTCCGCTCCCCCGCGGTGCCGCGGCCGCCCCGGCCGTGAGGCGGTCGGTCTCGCGACGGCGGCGCTCGCCCAGGACGGCGAGGAGGTAGGGCTCGGGCGGCACCCCGGGCGGTGGGGGCGGGGCGACGCGGGCGGAGACGTCGGCCGCGAGCCGCTCGGCCAGCGACGCCCGCACCCCGCCCGCGAGCTGCGGGGCGCGCACGAGGAACTGGCGGGCGGCGAGGGCCAGGTCGTCGGGGAGGCGGGAGAGCTCGCAGCCCCGCGCCCACGCCGCGAGCCCGGGGTCGGGCGGCGGGAGGCTCTCGAGGCCCGTGCGCGGCAGCCGTTCGCGGACGACGACCGTGCCGGCGAGGAGGTCGCCGACCCGCTGTCCCCGGGCCGTGCTCGCCGACACCACGATCCCGATCAGGCCCGTGAACAGCGACAACAGCCCGAAGTCGACGATGAACCCGGCGAGCGCCCGGGCGAGGGCGTGGCGGAACACGATCGGCCCGCCGTCGGTGCGCACCACCCGCAGCCCCATCGCGTACTTCCCCGGGGAGCGGCCGCGCGTGAGCGTCTCCCACAGCAGCGGATAGCCGACGAACACGCCGACGGTGGTGACCAGCGAGACCGCGGCGGCGAGCGCCGGGTCGACGTCCGCCCCGACCGCCGACATCACCAGCAGGACGGCGAGCAACAGCACCAGCATGATCAGGACGTCGAGCGCGAGGCCCAGCGCCCGGCTGGGCAGGCGGGCGGTGCGCACGTCCAGCTCGACCGCTTCCCCGATCACCACGCGGTCCACGACGGCCATCGTGCCAGCGTCGTGCTCGGTGGAAGGATCGGCGGTGTGGACGTCGACGCCTACGTGGCGGCCCATCGGCCCGACTGGGACCGCCTGGCGGCCCTGCTCGACCGGCGCCGCTGGACCGGCGACGAGGTCGACGAGGCCGTGGCGCTCTACGAGCGGACGGCCACCCACCTCTCGGTGGTGCGCTCGACGTCGCCCGACCCGGCGCTGGTGGCGCGGCTCTCGACGCTGGTCGCCCGCGCCCGCACGGCGATCACCGGCTCGGCCGGCCCCTCGTGGCGCGACCTCACGCGGTTCGCCACCGTCGGCTTCGCGGTGGCGCTGGCGTCGTCCTGGCGCTGGTGGCTGACGACGCTGGCGGTCAGCTCGGTGGTGATGGTCGCCGTCGGGGTCTGGGTGGCCCGCTCCCCCGACGTCCAGGCGGCCCTGCTCCCGCCCGAGGAGACGCGGCGGCTGGTGGAGGAGGACTTCGCGTCCTACTACAGCTCCGACCCGGCGTCGTCGTTCGCGGCTCGGGTCTGGACCAACAACGCCTGGCTCGCGGCCGTCTGCCTGATCACCGGCGTGCTGATCCTGCCGGTGCTCTGGGTACTGCTGCAGAACGTCGTCAACGTCGGGCTCTCCGGCGGGATCCTCGCCGCCAACGGCCGGGCGGACCTGTTCTTCGGCCTGATCACCCCGCACGGCCTGCTGGAGCTCACGGCCCTGTTCGTCGCGGCGGGCGCCGGGCTGCGGTTGGGGTGGTCCTGGATCGACCCGGGACCGCTGACGCGCTCGGAGTCCCTCGCCCGGCAGGGGCGCACCACCGCGGGGATGGCGCTCGGGGTCGCCGTGCTGCTGCTGATCTCCGGGGTGATCGAGGCGTTCGTGACGCCCTCGGGGCTGCCGACCGCCGCGCGGATCGGGATCGGGGTGCTCGCCGAGGCCGGGTTCGCGGCGTACGTCCTGTGGGGCGTGGTGCTGGTGCGCCGCCACGGCCCGTCCGCGCCCGCGCTGGCCGACCTCGCCACCGACCGCCGCGGTCACACGCTCCCGACATGAACACCGTCCCCGAGGACCTGCTCGTCGGGCTGCGTCGCGCGCGCGATCGCATCGACCGCGACTACGCGCAGCCCCTCGACCTCGACGCCCTGGCCGCGACGGCGGGCCTGTCGAAGTACCACTTCCTGCGCTGCTTCGCCCGCACCTACGCGCTCACGCCCCATGCGTACCTCACCGAGCGGCGCGTGGAGCGCGCGCAGGATCTCCTGCGCGCCACGAACCTCACCGTCACCGAGGTGTGTTGGCTCGTCGGCTACGAGTCGCTCGGGTCGTTCTCGACGCGGTTCCGCCGGCTCGTCGGCGCCAGCCCGTCGGAGTACCAGGCGCGGTGGGCGCGGACCGGCCCGCCGCGCATCCCGGGGTGCTTCGTGCTCATGCACGGGCTGAGCGACCGAGCAATCCGCGAGAAGCCGGTCGACGGGGCCACGCGAGGAGAATCCTCCGCATGATCACCAACGTCTCGCTCGTCACCGTCTACGTCACCGACCAGGACGAGGCCAAACGCTTCTACTGCGACGTCCTCGGCTTCGTCGAGGGCACCGACATCTCGATGGGCGAGGGCTTCCGCTGGGTGACGGTCGTGCACCCGGAGCAGCCCGAGCTGCAGGTGACGCTCATGGTGCCGGGCCCGCCCCTGACCGAGGAGATGGCCGGTGCCGTCCGCCGCGCGCTCGCGGCGGGGTCGATGGGCGGCATCGGCCTCTCGACCGACGACTGCCGTGGCGAGCACGAGCGGCTGGCGAAGCTGGGCGTCGAGTTCGTCCAGGAGCCCGCCGAGCGCCCCTACGGCGTCGAGGCCGTGTTCCGCGACAGCTGCGGCAACTGGCTCGTCATGGTCGAGCCCAAGCCGTTCACCGGGGAGGACTTCCCGCACGCCTGACTAGAGCCGCCCCGCCGCCTTGAGCGCGAGGTAGCGGTCGGCAACGGCAGGCGGCAGCTCCTCGGGCCCCGCGTCGACGACCTCGACGCCCCGGCGGCCGAGGCGCTCGGCGGTCCGGCGCCGGGCGGCGCGGGCGGTCTCGGCGGCCGCCGCCGTGTAGACGGCCTCGGCGTCCCCGCGCCCGGCGGCCATCGTCGCGAGCTCCGGGTCGTCGACGGCGGCGAGCAGCACGGTGTGCCGGCGCAGCAGGCTCCCGAGCACCGGGTCGAGGCCCTCGGCCACGGCCGCCTCGTCGAGACCCGTGACGAGCACGACGAGGCTGCGCTGTCCGGCGCGGGCGAGGACGGACGCGGCGAGCAGACGCATGTCGGTCTCGACCAGCCGCGGCTCCAGCGGCGCCATGGCCGTCACGAGCGCCGGCAGCAGATCGCCCGCCGTCGCCCCGAGCACCGAGGCCCGGACCTCGCGGTCGAGCGCGAGGAGGTCGACACGATCGCCCCCGCGGGAGGCCAGCGCGGCGAGCAGGAGCGCGGTGTCCAGGGCGGCGTCGAGCCGCGGGGCATCGCCGACCCGGCCCGCGGAGCTGCGGCCGGTGTCGAGCACGACGAGGACGTGGCGGTCCCGCTCGGGGCGCCAGGTGCGCACGACGAGCTCGGTGGAGCGCGCCGAGGCCCGCCAGTCGAGCGAGCGGACGTCGTCGCCCGCGACGTACTCGCGCAGCGAGTCGAACTCGGTGCCCTGGCCCCGCACCTGGATCGCGCGGCGGCCGTCGAGCTCGCGCATCCGCGCCAGCCGGGAGGGCAGGTGGCGCCGGGACCCGAACGGCGGGAGCACCCGCACGCGGGCCGGGACGGCACGCCCGCCCTGGCGCGCGGCGAGCCCGAGGGGACCCAGCGAGCGGACGGTGACCCGGACCGCGTCCCTATCGCCGCGGCGGGTCGGGGTGAGCGTGGTGACCACCCGGCGCCGCTCCCCCGCCGGCACGACGAGCCGGTGCCGCGCGGGCAGCGCGCCCGCGGAGGGCTCCCAGGCGTCGCGCAGCACGAGATTCGCCCGGCGGCGGCCGGGGTTGGCCACCCGCAGCGCGACCTCGAGCGAGGTCCCGAGACGCAGGGTCGTCGCGCGGGCGGGGTCCTGCTCGCGGTCGAGGTGCAGGCTCCCGACGGGGACCGCCGCCAGCGCGTCCACGACCGCGAGCAGCGCGAGCGCCCCGGACACGACCAGGACCCCGAGCAGCGACGGGACGAGCAGCCCCACGACCAGCGCGCCGAGGGCCACCAGCAGGGCGAGACGCCCGGTGACGGCCATGTCGTCAGCCCACCCGCCCCGGGCCTACCGCGGGACCGGCACGGCGCCGAGCACCCCGGACACGACGCCGTCGGCGGTCACGCCCTCGAGCTCGGCCTCGGCGCGCACCGCGACCCGGTGGCGCAGCACCGGCAGGGCGAGGGCCTGCACGTCGTCCGGCGTGACGTACGGACGCCCCGAGAGCCACGCCCAGCTCCGCGCCGCGAGCAGCAGAGCCGTCGCCCCGCGCGGGGAGACCCCGAGGCGCAGGGACGGCGACGCCCGGGTCGCGCGGCACAGGTCGACGACGTAGGCGAGCAGCTCGGGCCGGGCGGTCACGCGCGCCACGGCGGCCCGCCCGGCGCGCAGGTGCTCGGCGCCCGCGACCGGCGCGACGCCGGCGGCCGCGAGGTCGCGGGGGTCGAAGCCCTCGGAGTGCCGGGTGAGCATGCGGATCTCGTCGTCGCGGGCCGGCAGGGGCAGCACGAGCTTGAGCAGGAAGCGGTCGAGCTGGGCCTCGGGCAGCGGGTAGGTGCCCTCGTACTCGACGGGGTTCTGGGTCGCGGCCACGACGAACGGGTCGGGCAGCGGGCGCGGGACCCCGTCCACCGAGACCTGGAACTCCTCCATCGCCTCCAGCAGCGAGGCCTGGGTCTTCGGCGGGGTCCGGTTGATCTCGTCGGCGAGCAGCAGGTTGGTGAACACCGGGCCCGGGCGGAACGAGAACTCGGCGCTGCGGCCGTCGTAGACCAGCGAGCCGGTGACGTCGCCGGGCATGAGGTCCGGGGTGAACTGCACCCGGCGCTCCTCGAGCGAGAGCGCTGCGGCGACCGAGCGCACGAGCAGGGTCTTGGCGACGCCGGGCACGCCCTCGAGCAGCACGTGCCGGCGGGTGAGCAGGGCGATGACCATGCCCGTCACGGCGGCGTCGTGGCCGACGACGGCCTTGGCCACCTCGCGGCGCAGCGCGAGCAGGGCCTCGCGGGCCTCGTCACCGCTGATCTCCCCCGTGCCGGTCACACCTCCATCCGATCACGCCCGCGGTGCGGGGCCGCCGGGGGTCGCACCGGAGGCGTCGCGGACGGCGGAGCGGAGGCGGTCGAGCTCGCCGGCGAGCGTCACCAGCGCGGCGTCGTCGGACGGGGGCGGCCCGGCCAGGAGGGCACCCACCGCCCCGGCCGGCCACCCGGTCCGGCCGGTGGCCGCGTCGACGACGGCGCCGTCCCCGGCACCCCGCGGGACGCCGAGACGCCCGGCGAGGTCACGGCGCGCATCGGCGCGCAGGGCGGCCGCGGCGCGGTCGCGCGCCCCGGCGCGGCGGTAGAGCCGGGCCCGTCCCCGCACGGTCTCGCCGGCGGGGACGACCACCGGCAGGTCCTCGGTGACCACGCGCCCGAGGCGCCGCCCCCGCCACAGCGCGATCGCCAGCCCGGCCACGAGCAGCTGCACCGAACCCCACACCCAGCCCGGCGGCAGGAGCTCGGAGGTGCCGCGCTCCTGGCCGGGCTCGGCCGGGGGCGGCACCGGCAGGTACCAGAGCAGGTCGGGGTGGGCGCCGAGGACGTCCATCGCGAGGGCGGCGTTCCCGCGCTCGTCGAGGACGTCGTTGGTGAACGGGGCCGCGTCCCCGACGACGGTGACCGTGCGCCCGCGGTCCCGGACCTCGACCAGCGACACCGCGCCGCTCGGGGTGCCCGTCGGGTAGCAGCGCGCCGCGGCCGGGTCGGCGGTGGAGTACGCGGCGCCGGCGAGGTCGACCGGTCCGGCGAGCACCGCGGCGCGCAGCCCGCACGCCGGCCCGGTGGGCTCGGGCAGCTCGACCGGCTCGGGGCGCACCCCCGGGGCCAGCGCGGTGAGGGTGCGCTCATCAGGGCGCAGGAGCACGAGGTCGGCCCGGGACGCGGCGAGGGCGTCGCGCTGGCGCGTGCTGAGCTGCGCGGGCAGGGCGACGAGCACGGTGCGTCCGGCGCCTGCGGTCGCGGCGTCGAGGTCGCTGACGGTCTCGACCCGCACGCCCTGGGCCTCGAGCAGCGTGGCGAGCGCCCGCGTGCCGTCGGGCGAGGCGGCCTCCGGGTCCAGCTCCCCGGTGCGCGGCGCGGCGCCGAGCACGGCGATGACCAGCGCGGCGAGCAGCACGAGGCCGACGACGAGCACGGGGCCGCGCCAGCGCCGTCGCGCGGGGGTCGCTTCGGTGGTAGGGGCCTCGGTCGTGGCAGCGAACGGCCCGTTCGCTGCTTCTACGCGCGCGGACTCCCCGTTGATCATGCGATTCCGACCGCGCGCGTGGTGGCCACCGCGTCGTCGGCGGCCCGCATCCGCTCGGCGGCGTCGGCGTCGGCGGGGCGTCCGCCGTACACCGTCTCGTCGAAGCGCCGCGCCGCGTCCTGCAGGGCGCCGGCCGCGGCGGGCAGCGCCCGGCCGCCCTCGCGGGCCGCGTCGCCGGCGGTGCGCCCGCGGCGGGGCTCGAGCAGCGTGCGCTCCTCGAGCGACCGGACGATGGCGCGCATCCGCTCGCGCACCGCGTCGTCGTACCGCCCGGCCGCGGCGTGCTCCGCGGCGAGACGCCGGTGCTCGGCGGCGGTGCGGTCGGTGGCGCCGAGCACGGCGCCGGGCACGGCCGTGGTGCGGGCGAGCGGACCGAAGCGTCGCCGCACCAGGATCACCACGACCACCAGCAGCACGACGATCACCAGCAGCCCCCACCCGCCGCCGGGCGACACGCCGGACGCCGCGCGCAGCAGGTCCTCGATCCGCCGCGCCAGCCACTGCAGGGCCGCCGACAGCGGGTCGGGGGCGGCGTCGGAGTAGATCGGCCGCGCGAGCTCCTCACGGGCGAGCTCCCGGGCGGGGTCGGCGCCGAGGTCGATCGGTACCGCGTGCGGGGCGGGACTCCCGGGCGGGACCACCGGGACCACCGGGACCATCAGCGTCCGCCGCCCCCGCCCACCGCGGCCCGCTGCAGCTCGATGTCGAAGCCCTCCCGGCGCATGCGCTGGTCGACGTAGAGCAGGCCGCTGACGCCTGCCTGGAAGGGCGTCGTGAGGGTGGTGGCGATGATCGCGCCGATCGCGCTGATCAGCAGGACCGGGAGCGAGGTGATGGCCGCCGGGTCCCCGTTCGCGGTGGCGACGCCGAGCGCGGTGCCGATGAACTGGAACGGCAGCGCGATCACCGCCGCGATCACCGCGGCGATGATGCCGCCGAGGAGCTGGATGCCGAACACCGGCCAGAACCGGCCGGTGACGAGGAACCACGAGCGCCGCAGCGCTTCGGTGACCCCCACGCCCTCGAGGACGTAGGCGGGCGTGGCCAGCGACCAGGACACCGAGAGCCACACGACGACCACGATCGCCGCGAGCACGCCGATCCCGATCACCACGCCGCCCAGCACCCCGTCGACGGCCAGCAGCAGCAGGCCCGGCACCGCGCCGACGACGAGGATCCCGAGGGCGATGAGCGCGACGAGCACCGCGACCCCGAGCACGCCCGGGACGCGCGGGCGGGCCGCACGCCAGACCTCGCCGGGGTCGACGGGCGCGCCGAGCACCGAGCGGCTGATGACCACCATGAGCACGCCCGTGAGCACGGCCGTCGCGACGAGCGTGATGATCGCGCCGACGAACCCGGTGACGCCCGCGCCGGCCACCAGACCGGTGACCTGCGAGAGGTCCGGCGACCCGCCCAGCCCCTCGGCCGACGACGTCACCACCAGCTGCAGCACCACCTGGACGATCTGGCTGATCACCGCGACGATCGCGGACGCGCCGAGCACCACCCGCGGGTGCGCGCGGATGTAGCCGAGCGCCCCGTCGAGGACCTCGCCGAGGCCGAGCGGGCGCAGCGGGACGATGCCGGGCTTGGGGGCCTGCCCGAAGCCGGGACCGAAGCCCGGGCCGGAACCGCCTCCGAAACCGGCGGGTCCGGCGGGGCTGCCGTAGCCGGGGCCGGGGCCGGGGCCGGGGCCGCCGGGAGCCTGGCCGCCGTAGCCCTGGCCCCCGTAGCCGGGGCCGCCGGGAGCCTGGCCGCCGTAGCCCTGGCCCCCGTAGCCGGGGCCGCCGGGAGCCTGGCCGCCGTAGCCCTGGCCCCCGTACCCCTGGCTCCCGTAGCCCGGGTTGCCGTACCCCTGGCTCCCGGAGGCGCCGTAGCCCGGGGGCTGGGCGCCGGACCCGTAGCCCGAGGAGCCCAGGCCCGACGCGCCCTCGGCCGGGGACGCGAAGCCCGACGAGGGAGGTGACGACGCGCCGGTGCCCCCCGAGCCGCCCTCCGACGGGTCCCAGGCCGGGACCGAGGTGTCCGGAGCGGGCGTACCGCGCGGCGGGGTCGGTTCGTCGGCGCGGGCCTCCCGTGGCTCGTCGTTCTCGTCGGACGAGGGACCACTCACCTCGGGCACTCTCCCTCCGCGCCGGCGCGTCCGGCACCGGACCGATGACGCGGCGATCGTGCCACGCCGGTGCGACCGGCACGCGCGGATCGCCGTCGCGCCGTCTGCCACGATCCCCCGCGTGGCCCTGCACTCCGCGTTGTGGCGACGCCTCGACGTCGCCGACGGACTGGCGCACGGCGCCGTGTCCGACTTCGCCCCCGATCACGAGCACCCCGACGGTGCGCACCTCCTCGACGGGTCCGCCGTCGTCCGCGACGACAACGGGGCCTGGTCGCTGCGGTTCTCCGTGGTCGCCGACCGGGCGTGGCTGACCCGCACGGTCTTCGTCGAGGTGCTCGCCGACGACGGGCTCGAACGGGTGACGCTGTCGGTCGACGCGCTCGGGGACTGGACCCTCGACGGGCGGCCCTGGCCGGAGCTGCGCGGGTGCACCGACGTCGACGTCTCCGCGACGCCGCTCACCAACGCGTTGCCGGTGCGGCGGCTCGACCTGCCGATCGGCGGCGAGGCGGCGGTGGACGTGGCGTGGCTCGACGTCCCGTCGCTGGCCGTGCACCGCGTGCGGCAGGTCTACCGTCGCGGCCCGGACGACGCCCGGGGCCTCGCGACCTACACCTACGCCGACCCCACCTACGGCGAGTTCGCGGTGACCGTCGACCCCGTCGGCCTCGTCGTCGCCTATCAGGGGCTGTTCACACGCATCGGCTGAGTAGGCTCGCGTCCGTTCGGCACCCGACGCTGCGGTGGAGGCGGAATCCGTGCGCCTCCCGTCGCTGACCTCCGGTCGCGCCCGCTGGGTCGTGCTCGCGGTGGTGCTGCTCGCCGCGGTCGTCCTCGCCCTCCTGGTGCCGCTGCCGACGGCGCTGGAGCTGCGCGACCGGGTGCGGGACCTCGGCGCCTGGGCGCCGGTGACGTTCCTGCTCGCGCACGCGCTCGTCACGACCACGCCGATCCCGCGCACCGCGTTCTCGCTGGCCGCGGGCCTGCTGTTCGGGCCGTGGCTGGCGCTCGCGCTGTGCCTGGTGGCGAGCACGGCATCGGCGGCCGCGGGGTTCGGGATCTCCCGGCGCCTCGGCGGGCGTGCGCTCCGCCGGCTCGGACCGGGCCGGGTGCGCATGCTCGAGGCCCGCCTGTCGTCGCGCGGGCTGCTGTCGGTGCTGTCGGCGCGGCTGGTGCCGATGATCCCGTTCGCGCCGCTGAACTACACGTTCGGGGTGACGAGCGTGCGCTGGCGCCACTACCTCGGCGGCACCGCGCTCGGGCTGGTGCCCGGCACCACGGCCGTCGTGCTGCTGGGCGACGCGGTGACCGGGACGCTCTCGCCGACCCTGGTCGTGATCTTCGTCGTCAGCGGGGCGATCGGGCTCGCCGGCGTCGCCCTGTGTGCGCGCCCGACCGGGGAGACCTCCGAAGGACCGGAGTGACCGTCAGCTGCCGGGCGGCGGGGCCGGCGCGCCGGTGGGCTCCGGCTCGCTGCCGCTGGTGCGCGGCCCCTCGGTGGGCGCCGGACCCTCGGGCGGGCGCGGCTCGTCCGCGGGGGCGGGCGGGGCCACCGGGTCGGGCGTGATGACGCCGGGCTGCGGCGCCGGGCCGGGCGGCGGGAAGCCCTCGGTGGAGAACTGGTCCGGGTTCGACGGCGATCCGGGGGCCGGCTCGGCCGGGAAGACGCAGGCGCTCAGGCTGATGCCCCCGGCGAGCAGTACGGCCGCCAGGGCCGCGGTGCGCCCGGCCGTCCGTCGGTTCGGCACTCGGTTCCCTCCCAGGTCGTCGCGCCGGTCTCCCCGGCGGCGCGCAGACGGTATCGCGTCCCGTCCCCACCTGCCGTGCACCCCACGTGCGTGATCTTCACTGCTATCACCGAGAAGATCACGCACGAGGGCGGCCGGCGAGGATGCCCCGCGGGCGGATCGAGCGCATCGGCTCCGGGCCGACGCCCTCCTCGCGCAGGACGTCGTTCGCCGCCGTGACCGCGGTGACCGCCGCCCGCTCCATGAGCGCGGACGGGACGTCGCACGCCACCCAGTCGCCGGCCAGACGCAGCCCGCGGGCGTCGGTGAGGACGCCCGGCCGCACGAGGTGGTAGCCGGGGTCGAACCCGGGCGCGTTGGTGTAGCGGTGCGCCTCGACGTCGATCACGCGCAGGTCGGCGGTCTCGGGCCAGAGCGCGGCGAGCTCGGTACGCATCGCCGCGACGAGGTCGTCGGTCGGGGTCCCGGACGGGCAGGCGTACGAGTGCAGCTCGATCACGGATCCCCCGCGCTCCCGCGCCCAGCGCGCCGAGCCCCCCTCGAGCCGGTGGAACAACGTCACCGAGTCGAGGACCTCCTCCCGGGTGACGCCGGTGAACACCGCGCGTGCCGGGTCGACGTCGCCCTCGCAGAACAGCCGGGCGACGACGTAGGGCTCGCCGCTCGGTAGGGCCGCGATCCGTCGGGCCAGCCCCGGGGCCGCGGCGACGAGCTCGGGCGACGCGGCCACGAGGTCGCGCGTGGCCGGGACGTCGGTGGTGACGACGAGGTGGCGGGCGTGGCGGGCCGGCTCGCCCTCGACGTCGACGGCCCACCCGTGCGCGCCGTCGGGGCGCAGCGCGACCGCGCGCGTCCCCGTGCTCACCGTCGCCCCGTGCTTCTCCAGCAGGCGGGTGAACGGCTCCCAGAGCGAGGTGCGGTAGTCCTCGGTCGGGGCGTCCATGCCGAGGCCCTCGGGGTTGGCCGTGAAGTAGAAGTGGCACATCGCGAGGAACTCGGCCGCCGAGTAGCGCTGCTCGACGTTGAAGAACGAGTGCGCGAAGACCTCGAAGAGCATCGCGCGGCCGCGGTCGGAGAAGCCGAGGGAGTCGAGCAGCTCCGCGGCGCTGCGGTGGTCGTGCTCGGCGTAGGTCCGGACGGGGTCGTAGTGCAGCATCGCCAGCGCCTCGTCGGCGTTCACGTGCCGCAGCTCGCCCAGCTTGAAGCTCGGGCTGCGCAGGACGAGGGCGACGAGGTTGAGCAGCGGGGTGCGCGGCAGCGCGGTGAAGTCCTCGGACTCCCAGCCCACCGAGGGGCGGCTCGCGATCGGGTAGCCGCCGACGTCGCGCAGGAAGCCGAGGTCCGGGTCGAGGCGGCGCAGGATGTCGCGCAGCGTGTAGTACTGCCGGAAGAAGCCGTGGTAGCCGTGCTCGACCACGACCTCGCTGCCGTCGGCCAGGCGCCGGTCCCAGGTGCCGAGGCGCCCGCCGAGGTGCGGCGCCGCCTCGAGCAGCTCGACCTTCACGCCCCGCTCGGCGAGCACCAGCGCGGCGGTCACGCCGGCGATCCCGCCGCCGACGACGAGGGCGCTCGTCTCCGGTTCCACCCGCTGGGGCAGGTCGGGCCGGGCGCGCACGTGGTGGTGGGGTCGGGACACGGGCCGGAGCCTAGGCCGGACGGTCGGCATGGGCCTGCGGAGACGGGGGCACCTAGCGGGGCGAGGATGAGTCGTGCACGTCCCGATCGGGACGTGACGAAGCGGGAGGGGACGCATGGCCGAGACCGACCGGGAACGTCGCGTGATCGACGAGGTCACGAAGGGACTGATCATCGGCGGATCGGTGCGCGACGCCACCGAGCAGAAGACGTTCGGCGTCGAGGACCCGTCGACGGGCGAGCTCCTCTGCGACGTGGCGGACGCCTCCCCGGAGGACGGGATGGTCGCCCTCAAAGCCGCGCACGACGCGCAGCCCGAGTGGGCCGCCACCGCGCCCCGCGAGCGCGGGGAGATCCTGCGCCGCGCGTTCGAGCTGATCACCGAACGCGCCGACGACATCGCCCTGATCATGACGCTGGAGATGGGCAAGCCGCTGGCGGAGTCCAAGGCGGAGATCACCTACGCCGCCGAGTTCTTCCGCTGGTTCTCCGAGGAGGCCGTGCGGATCTCCGGCGAGTGGAAGGTCAACGCCACCGGCAACGGGCGCGTCCTCGTGATGCGTCAGCCGATCGGGCCGTGTCTGCTGATCACGCCGTGGAACTTCCCGCTGGCGATGGGCACCCGCAAGATCGGCCCGGCGATCGCGGCCGGCTGCACGATGGTCATCAAGCCGGCGAGCCTGACGCCGCTGACCATCCTCAAGCTGGCCGACATCCTCGCCGAGGCGGGCCTGCCCGACGGCGTGCTCAACGTCGTCACCACGACCTCCACCGGCAAGGTGATGGGGCCGCTGATCGCCGACGGGCGCATCCGCAAGCTCTCGTTCACCGGGTCGACCGAGGTCGGGCAGAAGCTGATCGAGCAGTCGGCGCAGCAGGTGCTCAAGACGTCGATGGAGCTCGGCGGCAACGCCCCGTTCGTGGTGTGCGCCGACGCCGACGTCGACGAGGCCGTGCAGGGCGCGATGCTCGCGAAGATGCGCAACATCGGCGAGGCGTGCACGGCCGCGAACCGCTTCTACATCCACGCCGACGTCGCCGAGGAGTTCACGAAGAAGCTCGTCGACCGGATGTCCGACATGAAGGTCGGACGCGGCACCGAGGAGGGCGTCGAGGTCGGCCCGCTCGTCGAGGCCGACCAGCGCGACAAGGTCGCCGAGCTCGTCGACGACGCCGTCCAGAAGGGCGCCACCGTGCGCACCGGGGGCCAGATCCCCTCGGGTGCGGGCTACTTCTACCCGCCGACGGTGCTCTCCGACGTGCCCACGTCGGCGCGCCTGGCCAAGGAGGAGATCTTCGGCCCGGTGGCGCCGATCTTCACGTTCACCGAGGACGACGACGCGATCCGCGCCGCCAACGACACCGAGTTCGGCCTGGTCAGCTACCTGTACACGAAGGACCTGAGCCGGGCGATCCGCCTCTCCGAGCGCCTCGAGGCGGGGATGGTCGGGCTCAACCAGGGCATGGTCTCCAACGCCGGCGCGCCCTTCGGCGGCGTGAAGCAGTCGGGCCTGGGCCGCGAGGGCGGCACCGTCGGCATCGACGAGTACCTCGAGATCAAGTACGTGGCGATGAACGTGTAGGTGCGCTTCGCGCATGTGAGCAGTTTGGAGTGCCATAGCACTCCAAACTGCTCACATGGCCGGAGGCCACAGGTCGCCCAGGAGGGTCTCGTCGTCCAGGCGGTGGGCGGCCGGGGTGTCGTGCAGGACGAGCAGACCCTCCGGCAGGACGGCGAGGCCCTCGGGGCGGTCGCAGCCCACGCCGACGGCGAGCTCCGCGACCGTCTCGATCTCCTCGCGCGGGATCGCCGGCGGCAGCGGGGCGGCCGCCGCCCCGGGCAGGCGCAGGACGCGGGCCGGCCCGTCGAGCACCATCGTCGGGCCCGCGAGGACGAGCAGGTCGTCGCCGGCGCGGGCGAGGTCGCGCACGCCGAGCCCGTCGAGGTCGAGGAAGACCTTGTCGATCCCGTCGAGCACGAGTTCGGTCCCCTCGACGCGCACCGCGAGCCACAGCAGCACGGCCCACCCGCGCAGCACCGGTCCGCGCAGGCCGAGGACGACCCGCTCCCCCAGCACCGCGACGCCCTCGACGTCGAACCCGTTGTCCTTGCCCGGGATGCCGAGGAACGGGCCGAGGTGCTCGTCGTCGGCGAGCGCGCCCCAGAGGCCCCGCCTACCCGACGGCAGGCGCGCTCCCGCACCGGGAGCGGGACGCGGACCGTCCGGCCCGTCCCGCAGCGGCAGCCGGGCGAGCAGGCGCCGCGACTTCTCCGCCGACGTCCGGGCGAGGCGCGCGGGCACGTCGGCGGGGTCGGTGCCGGGCTTCACCCGCCTGCGCTTCGGGCTGTGCGAGCCGACGACCCACAGGCAGCCGTCGACGACGTCGAGCCCCTCGGCGTCCACCTCCTCACCGGGCTTCCCCGGCAGGTCGACGGCCTCGCCGAGCGGCACCTCGTCGGGGCTCCCCCAGCCCGGGCCGTCGCGCCGCAGCGCCAGCAGCGAGGAACCCTCGTCCGGGGCCACGAAGAGCGTGTCGCCGACCGCGGCGACCCCGGAGAGGTCCACGCCCGCCGTCGGCGCGTGCGTTCCGAGGTGCAGGGGCACGGTCGTCGGGCTCATGGCGCTCACTGTCCCCGGAACGTGAAGACCGCGGTGCGCCCGTCGGAGGATTCGAGCCGCACGGTCGAGCCGTCCTCGACGAAGGTGCCGCCCTGTTCGACGCGGGTGACGATGCCGTCGTCGGAGATGTCCACCGAGCCCGGCGCCATGGCCTCCACCCGGAAGTCCACGCCGTCGCCGTCGCTCGCGGGCCGGCGGGTGGTGCTCCGGCCCGAGCCGCTGCTGTGGTTGCTGCCGGGCTGGCTCACCTCGATCGGCGTGCCCGTGACCGTCGCGCGGCAGTCGTTGCCGGAGCAGCTCACCGAGCTGCCGGCGCCTCCCGCGCAGCCGGCGAGCAGGCCGGCCGCGACGAGGGCGACGGCCGGCGCACCGGTCGCGCGCAGCACCCGTCGCCGCAGCGGCTCAGCGGGCGACTCGTGGATCGGGGCGGTCATGCGGGCACCTCGCCGTGGCTCGAGGGGGTGATCTCGATCCGTACGACGGTCCGGCCCGCCCGGAATGTTCCCGGCGACTCAGCAGGACGACCACAGCAGCACGACCACAGCAGGACTAGAGCAGGACCTCGGCCAGCACCCGCGCGAGGTCGGCCGGTTCCCACCCGTGCGCGGCCCCCGGCACCTCGCCGCGCTCCGCGTGCGGCAGCGCGTCGACCAGCGCGTCCGCGGCCTCGACGAACACCGGCCAGGCGGCCGTGCCGGTGAGCACCGTCGTCGGCGCCGTGACCTCCCGGGCGAGCGTGCCGTCGCGCAGGGCGTCGGCCGCCCACGCCAGCGCCTCGGCGTCCGCCGCCGTCGTCGGCGCGAGCCGCAGGTAGCGCTCGCGGTCCGGGCCGGCGAGCATCCCGTCGAGCCACTCCGGGGGCATGCCGTCCATCGCGAAGCGCAGCACCGCCTCGGGGCCTGCGGACCCCGTGCGCTCGACGATGCCGGCGTGCCAGGCCCGGGCGTCGGCGGAGCCGTCGGTACCGAGCGGGATCTCCCAGAGCACCAGGTGGTCGACGCCGGGGATCCGGGTGGCGGCGGCCAGGGCGATCGCGCCGCCCGACGAGCTGCCGTAGAGCGCCGCGCGCCCGCCGAGCTCGTCGATCAGCGCGCGCAGGGCCTCCACCTCCCCGGCCAGGGTGAACGGCGGGTCGCCGGTGCTGTCGCCCCGCCCGGGGCGGTCGTGGTGCACGACGTCGAACCGGCGGGCGGCCAGCTCGCCGGTCAGCGTGCGCGTCGCGGGGTCGGTGGCCCGCATCTGGCCCAGACCGCCGACGAGCACGAGGGGCCGCCCGCCCGCGCCCTCGCGGTCGTAGGCGATGCGGCGGCCGGCGCCGGTGCGGACGTACACGGACGTCAGCCCGTCACGGCGCGCAGCCGGCGCACGACCTCGTCGGCGCCGAGGGCCCGCGTGACCTCGTAGAGGTCGGGGCTGCGCTGCGCCCCGGTGATCGCGACGCGGGCGACGTTGGCGGCGTCGCGCAGCATGCCCGGGTAGGCGTCGGGGTCCTTCTTGTACGTCTTCGGGTTGGGCGCGAAGCCGTGGCGGGTCGCGAGGTCGCGGATCTGCTGGAACCACGTCGGCTGGTCGCCCTCGTGGGTGTAGGTGTCCGCCAGGTCCGCCGCGACGGTGCGCACCAGCGCGGCGTCCAGCTCGCCGAACCGCTCGTCGTCGGGGTCGGTGACGTCGGTGAAGAGCTCGGGGAAGAAGAAGCCGTAGGCCTCGCGGAAGTCCGACCACTTCGCGAGGTCCTTGCGCGGGTTCTCCACGCCCACCCGCTCGACGTCGATCGCCGCGAGCGCGAGCTCGGGGTTCGCGTCGAGCACCTTGACGACCTCGGGGTCGTACTCGGCGGCCCACGCCCGCACCCCGGCGAGCACCTCGGGCCCGGGGAGCGTCGCGATGTGGTCGGCGGAGATGTCGCTGAGCTTCACCGTGTCGACCAGCGGCCCGGCGAGCCCGAACTCGTCGAGGCGCAGCGGCGTGGCCAGGGCCTCGGCCAGCGGGACCTCGGCCAGCCGCGGGTTGGCGAGCCCACGCAGGTAGTACTGCACGGCGGGCACCGGGAAGCCGGCCTCGAGGTAGTAGTCGACGGCGGCCTCGGCGTCCTTGCGCTTGGAGAGCTTGCGCTTCGACCCGCCCTCCTGCTTCATCAGCGGCGCGAGGTGGGCGTAGTCGACGGGATCGAAGCCGAGCGCGGCGAACAGCTGGCGGTGCGTCGGCACCGACGAGAGCCACTCCTCGGTGCGCACCACCAGGTTCGTGCGCATCAGGTGGTCGTCGACGGCGTGCGCGAAGTGGTAGGTCGGCAGCCGGACCGGGCTCTCCGAGCTCTTGAGGATGACCACGTCGTTGTGGTTGTCCTCCATCTCGACCCGCCCGCGCAGCCGGTCGGTGAACGCGAACCGCTCCCCCACCTTGCCCTCGGACCGGAACCGCGCGACCCACGGCCTGCCCTCGTCGAGGGCGGCGCGCACCTCGTCCTCGCTCGCGTCCCGCCACGGCGCCCAGCGCCCGTAGTAGCCGGTGGGCAGCTTGAGCGTGCGCTGGGCGTCGGAGATCTGCGCGAGCTCGTCCTTCGTGGCGAAGTCCGGGTACGCCGTGCCCTGGCGCATCAGCTCGCGGACGTAGGTCTGGTAGATCGCCGCGCGCTGCGACTGGTGGTACGGCCCGTACTCCCCGCGCGGGGCCGGGAGTGCGGTGTCGCCCTCGTCGGGGACGAGGCCGAACGCGTCGAACGCCCGGGTGAACTGGGCGTCCGCGCCCTCGACCTCACGGCTCTGGTCGGTGTCCTCGATCCGCAGGACGTAGACGCCGTCGGTGGAGTGCGCGAGGTCGCGCGACACCATCGCGGTGTACAGGCCGCCGATGTGCACGAACCCGGTCGGGCTCGGCCCGAACCGGGTGACGAGGGCACCGGCGGCGAGATCGCGCGGCGGGTAGCGCTCCTCGAGCTCGGCGGGCTCGGGCAGGTCGGCCGGGAACAGGCCGTCGACGAGGGCGCGATCGAGCATGGCCCCAATCTACGAGGTGGCCCCCCGGCTCAGACGGTGTCGGTCGGCGGGAGCCCCGCGTCGCCGGTCGCGTGCCGTCCGAGCCCGTTCGTCTCGGGCTCCGCTACGGCGGCGTCGGCCCGCTGTTCGGCCGCCGCGACGACCTTGGCGATCTCGGGGTCGGTGCTGGTGTCGAACCAGTCCTCGACGTCGGCGTCGGTCTGGCCCGGGCGCGTGGCGGGCGACGCGTCCTCGGGCGAGGGCTGGTAGCGGAACACCCCGTCCTCGCCGGGCGCCCCGAGCATCTTCGTGAAGCCCTCCAGCGCCTTGCCGAAGTCGCTGGGCACCACCCACATCTTGTTGCTGTCGCCCTGCGCCATCTGCGGCAGCGTCTGCAGGTACTGGTAGGCCAGCATCTCCGGCGTCGGGCGCCCGGCCTTGATCGCGGCGAACGTCTTCTCGATCGCCTTGGCCTCGCCCTGCGCCTGGTAGTACGCGGCGGCCCGATCGCCCTGCGCGCGCAGCATGGTGGCCTGGCGGTCGGCCTCGGCGTTGAGGATCGCGGCCTGCTTCGAGCCCTCGGCGTTGAGGATCGCGGCCTGCTTGTTGCCCTGTGCGGCGGCGATCGAGGACTCGCGGTGACCCTCGGCGGTGAGGATCATCGCCCGCTTCTCGCGGTCGGCCTTCATCTGCTGCTCCATCGAGTGCTGGATGGAGGGCGGCGGGTCGATGGCCTTGAGCTCGACGCGGACGACGCGCAGACCCCACGGCCCGGTGGCGTCGTCGAGGGCCCGGCGCAGGCGGGTGTTGATCGTCTCGCGGGAGGTCAGTGCCTCCTCCAGGCTCATCCCGCCGACCACGTCGCGCAGCGTCGTCGTGGTGAGCTGCTGGACGCCGTTGATGTAGTCGGAGATCTCGTAGACCGCGTTGCGCGGCTCGGTGACCTGGTAGTACACAACGGTGTCGATGGAGACCGTCAGGTTGTCCTGGGTGATCACCGGCTGCGGCGGGAACGAGACGACCTGCTCCCAGAGCGCCACCCGCTCGCGGATGCGGTCGATGAACGGCACCAGGATCGTCAGGCCGGGCGCGGCGGTGCGCTGGTAGCGCCCGAGCCGCTCGATCACCGCGGCCTCGGCCTGGCGGACGACCGTGACGCTCTTGACCACCGCGGTGATGATCAGGATGAGCACGATCGCGGACACGACGTACAGCACGAGCGTGACGGGGTCCATCGGCTAGCTCTCTCCCTGCAGGGGCGGACGGGACGGGCGCGCGGGCCCGGCGACGTCCGCCGTGACCACCGCCGTCGCCCCGCGGATGTCGACGACGACCACGGGGTCGCCGGTGGCCAGCTCGGCGCCCTCGTGCAGCGCGCGGGCCGTCCAGAGCGCGCCGCCGATGCGCACGGTGCCCGCATCGGCGGCGGAGATCGGCTCGACCACCTCGGCCAGCGCCCCGAGCAGCGCCGTCGGTCCGGCGTTGGCGGTGCCGTCCTCGCGCGACCCGTGGACGCGGCGCAGCAGCGGCGGACGCGCGAGCAGGACGAGGAGGGTGGCGGCCAGCCCGAAGACCGCGACGTCGGCCCCCAGGGGGACGCCGAGGGCGGAGGCGCCGGCGGCGACCAGCGAGGCGACGCCGAGCATCAGCAGCACGAGGGTGCCGGACATGAGCTCGACCGCGATCAGGAGGACTCCCGCGACGAGCCAGAGCAGCGGGATCACACCGCTGAGTGTGCCACGCCGGGGTGTCCGCGGAGGTGAGTTCAGGGACCGACGGTCACGAAGTCGATCAGCTGTTCCATGGCCGTGATCAGGGGCGTCTCGAGGTCCGACCACGACGACACCGACGACAGGACCCGCCGGGCGCCGTCGCGGTCGTCGCCCCACCCGAGGGCCTCGCACACGCCGCGCTTCCACTCGATGCCGCGCGGGATGCTCGGCCAGGCCGCGATGCCCACGGCGGAGGGCTTCACGGCCTCCCAGATGTCGACGTAGGGGTGGCCGAGCACGAGGACGTGGGCCGCGGCGGGCCCGAGCTCGCGACGCAGGCCCTCGGCGATCCGCGACTCCTTCGAGCCGGTGACGAGGTGGTCGACGAGCACCCCGAGGCGCCGGTCGGGACCCGGCCCGAACTCGCGGGCGGCCTCGACGAGCACGTCCGCGCCGTGCAGCGGCTCGACGACGACGCCCTCGACGCGCAGGTCGTGGCCCCAGACCTGCTCGACGATCGCGGCGTCGTGCAGACCCTCGACCCAGATCCGGTGCGGCAGCGCCGTCTTCGCGCGGACGTTCTCGACCCGGCGCGAGCCCGAGGCCGAGCGCTGGACCGTGGTGTCCGGCCCGGCGGCGCGCTGCGGCGGGATCAGGGTGGCGGGGCGCCCCTCGTGCAGGAAGGCCGCGGGCTTGTTCGGGAAGAGCCGCCGGCGCCCGGCGGAGTCCTCGAGCACGACCTCACGGATGTCGGCGCGGATCACCGCGCCGCAGAACGTCTCGGCGGCGTCCTCGACGACCAGCCCGGGCTCGGCGACCACCGAGACCACCTCGCGGGTGGGCTTGTGCGGCGCGAGCCCCGGCAGCCCGCCGGTGCGCCCGGCGCCGGACGACGGCCCGCCCCCGCCCGCGCGGCCCGGGGCGCGCACCGCCCCGCCGGTCGTGCGGAAGCCGGCATCGCCGGAGGAGCCGTGCATGCCCCGGCCCTGAGTCCTCGCCACGGGCCGGGACGCTAACGGCGGGCCATGATCGTCCGGGGTCGACACGCCCACGGGTGACGGCCGGGGTGGTCGAGGAAGCCGGGCGCGAGGGTCACCCGGCGGCGTGGGGCCGCGGTGAGCGACGAGGGGCACGTTGCGCATGATCGACGGGCCGGAGCGCCTGCGGAACGTGCCGCTCGCGGCCTGGCCGGCCCGAGCTCGCCAGAACGATCTCCCGGGAGTGCCGCCGGCGCTGTCGAGCGAGGGTCACCCTCGCTGCGTCAGGAGCAGTCGGGGCGTCCCTCGCTGCGGCGGGTCGAGGGGGCGCGCCTGGTCGCCGACCGGACAACCCTCACGACACTCTCGAGAGATCGAAGTGGCGAGCCCGCCGCCCGACGGCCCCACCGCCGCGGCGCCCGTATCGTGATCGGGTGCCCTGCGCGAGTGCTTCCCTGGCCGTGTGGAGCGCGGCGTGGCTCGCGGGCTCCGCCGCGGCCGACGACGTCCTCGACGCGCTGACCCCGTGGTCCGAGGCCCACGACGTGGTCGCCGCCGACGCTGCGACCGCCGCCGTCACCGACCTGCCGACCCCGGACCGGGCCGGCACGGGGCTCGCGGTGCTGCTCGCGCTCGCCCGAAAACGCTGCTCGCCGACGGGAGCCGACGCCCGGATCGTCCTGCCCACCGCCGGTGACGTGCGCGGGCTCCCGGGCCCCGGTGCCCTGCGCGCCGCGGCGATGGAGGCCGGCGAGTGCGCGGTGCTCGCCGGGGCCGGGCTCGCGACGGTCCCCGCGCCCGTGGCCGACGGCGTGCTGCGCTGGACCGTGCACCTCGTCGACGACGTGCCCCCGGCCGCGCACCCGAGCCTGCCCGACGCCGAGCACGAGCTGCGCAGCCTCGTGCGCGACGCGGCCGACACCCTCGCCGCGCTCGACGTGGCCAAGCCCCGGCGCGGGGTGCGCGAGGAGATCGCGGACTCCCTGCGTCGCCGGCCGCGCCCGACCTGGCCGACCGGCACCCCGCCCCGTCCGCTGCGCGTGCTCCAGCACGCCGACGAGGTGGAGGCGATCCTCCTGGCGGCGTCCGGGGACGACCCGGGCGGCGCCATGTCCTCGTCGGCCGCGCTGGCCCGCAACGACGCGCTGCGTCCGCTGGCCACCGCCGTGCGGGGTGCCCGGGTCGCCGCCGTCGCCGAGACCGTCCGGGTGCTCAGCGCCGCCTAGTGCCCGTGACCGTGCCCATGGCCGTGCCCGTGACCCTCGGACGATGACGACCCGGTGGAATCGGAGCCGCCGGAGGAACCGGAAGAACCCGAACCCAGGATCGGCTCCCCCACCCGCAGCGGGGCCTGCTCGTAGCGCCCCTCGTGCGCGGCCACCGGCCGGGTGTCTCCGCGCAGCTCCGGGTGCTTCGCCTCGAGCCGCTCGCGCTGCTCCCACTTGCGCTGCATCCCGGTGACGTACTCCCGGTTGCCGTGGTAGGTGCCCCGCCACGTCTGGGGCATCTGCTCCTTGGCCAGGCCCGCGTCGGCGCGCCCGTGCAGGGCCGGGCGCGACGGCACCTTCCGGGACGCGCCCCCGCACTCCGGGCAGGCCGGGGCGGGGGCGTCGCGCTCGATCAGGCGCTCGAAGCGCAGGCCGCAGTCGCAGCGGTAGTCGTAGATCGGCACCGGGCTACCAGTTCGAGATCGACTTGCGGAAGATCTCCGCGAGGTCGTCCTCGGTGGGAGTCTTCGGACAGGTGGCCAGCAGTCGCTGCTGCTTCATCGTCCCGTCGACCAGGTCGGGGATGTCGCCCTCGCCGAAGCCGACCTCGCCGATGCCGTTGGGGATCCGGATGTCGCGCATCAGTTCGGTGACCACGTGCGGCAGCTGCTCGGACGCGTTCGACTGCGTCTCGGCGTTGGGCCCGAGCATCCGCGCCGCGGCCATGTGCCGGTCGGGCGCCGCCTCGAAGCTGAACCGGAACGCCTCCGGCGCCGTCAGCGACACCGACATGCCGTGCGGCACCATCGGCTCGTCCTGCGGGTAGCCCGCCGGGTGGAAGTCCCGGACCTGCCCGGCGATCGGGTAGGCGTTGGCGTGCGGGATGTGCACCCCGGAGTTGCCGAAGCCCATGCCGGCGAAGGTCGCCGCCATCATCATGTCCATCCGGGCGTCGACGTCCTCCTCGCCGCGCTCCACCGCCGTGCGGAACGAGCGGGCGAGCAGCGACATCGACTTCTCGCACCACAGGTCCGACACCGGGTTCGAGCCGCAGTAGGTCACCCGCTGTTCGGGCGACTTGCGGTCGAACGTCGTGTACCAGCGCGCGGTGTAGGACTCGAGCGCGTGGCAGACGATGTCCATCCCCGACGCCGCGGTGACCTCCGGCGGGAGCGTCATCGTCAGCAGCGGGTCGACCACGGCCATCGTCGGGCGCAGCCGCCAGTGGCTGATGCCGGTCTTCACGCGCAGCGAGAGCACGTCGAGGATGCACATCGCCGTGGACTCCGAGCCCGTGCCCGCGGTGGTGGGCACCGCGATGAGGGGCTTGAGCTGACCCGGCGGCACCTGCGCCTTGCCCACGGGCTTGTTGATGTAGTCCATCAGGTCGCCGGGGTGGGTCGTCAGCAGGTTGACGGCCTTGGCGGTGTCGATCGCCGATCCGCCGCCCACCGCGACGAACCCGTCCCACGGACCCTGCTCGTGGGCGTAGCCGACGGCCTTGTTCATCGAGTCGTCGGTGGGCTCGACGTGCACGCCGTCGAAGCTCTCGACGGTCATGTCGTACCGGCGGATCTGGTCGGCGATGCGGTCGGGCAGGCCCGTCTGCTGCATGCCCGGGTCGGTGATCAGCAGGATGCGCTTCGCGCCGTACTGGGCGAGATCGAAGCCGATCTCGTCGCAGGCACCCGCGCCGAACTTGAGCGGCGGGGCACCCCAGGTGAAGACCGATTCTTCGGTGGGTACCGGGGGGACGGTCATGGGAGTCGTGCTCCGATCAGGTGTAGTGGCCGCCGTTGCCCACGGTCTTGAGTTGGCGGATCTGGTCGGGGTCGTGGCCGAAGACCACGGTGGCATCCGTCTTCTCGGCGACGCCGCGGATCTTCTCCACCGACGAGTAGAACTGGCCCATGTCGTTGACGATCGCGGCTGGCGTGGTGGGCGGGCCGTAGCTCTCACCCATGTACACCGCGTCGGACGTGAAGATCATGGTGCCGCTGTCGGGCAGGTCCACCTGCATCGACATGGTGCCGGGGGTGTGCCCCGGGGTCTGCAGGAGCGTGACGCCGGGGAGGAACTCGGTGTCGCCCGAGACCGTCTCCCAGTTCAGGTCCTCGTAGTCGGTCTTGAGGTGCGCGCCGGTGAACAGGCCGTCGAACCCGAACGCGAAGTCCTTCTCCTTGTCGGAGCAGACGAGCTTGGCGGTGGAGTCCTTGAACAGGCCGGCGTTGCCGCAGTGGTCGAAATGCAGGTGCGAGAGCACCACGTAGTCGATCTGGTCGACCCCGACGCCGAGCTGCTGGAGGCGCGAGTCGAGGTACTCCTCGTCGCTGACCTTCTCGTAGGGGAAGAAGTCCTGCAGGCCCGTCGGGCCCCAGCGCTCCTCCCAGTCCCGCGGGCAGCTGGTGTCCCACAGGATCGTGCCGTCGGGGGTCTCCACGAGGACGCAGTGCGTCGGCACGTCGGCCCACTCGGTCGGCTGGTCGCGCATCTGGCGCGGGCGGATCGACCGCCCGGGCTTGAGCAGCAGCCACGTCAGGTCCGCGGTCATCATCCCGCAGTCCAGGATGCTGACCTTGATCTCGCCGCTCGCAGCCATTCAGGGCTCCTTCGCCGTGCCACCGATGGGAGGGGGACGCGGAGGCGATAGATGCATCTCCGGCCACGTGACGCCGGACACTAGCGATGCGAACGATCACTGGCAACACGCCGGATGGCGGCTGCCGGGCGACCATTTCCCCTGCTCCTGCCCCTGATTGGCAAGAGCCCGGCATCAGCTCGCCGGGCGCTTCGCGGGCTCGCAGCAGCCGGGGTGGCAGAAGGCGCCGTTGCACCCCACGCCGGCGCGCGGGGCGGTGCCGAGCTCGCGCACGGGGGCCCCGTCGACCTGCTCCGCCACGAGCTCCACGACCATCTCGACGAAGCGCGGATCGGACCCGGCGCTCGCCGCGCGGGCGAAGCCCATGCCGAGCTTCCCGGCGTGCTCGGCGGCCTCGTTGTCGAGGTCCCAGACCACCTCGAGGTGGTCGGAGACGAAGCCCACGGGGCTGACGACGGCGGCGCGCACACCGCGGTCGTGGAGGTCGTCGAGGTGGTCGACGATGTCGGGCTCCAGCCACGGGATCTGCGGCGGTCCCGAGCGCGACTGCCACACGAGGTCGTGCTCGGGGGCGCCGACGGCCTCGGCCACGAGACGGGCGGCCTCGGCCATCTGCCGCGAGTAGCGGTGCCCGCCCTCCTCCGGCGGCCCGGCGGTGCGGTCGGCGGAGACCGGGATCGAGTGGGCGGTGAAGACCAGGCGCGGGTCGTCCAGATCCTCGGCGGCGGCCCGCACCCCGTCGGCCACCGACGCGATGAACAACGGGTGGTCGTAGAAGTGGCGCAGCTTGACGAGGTCCGGTGCGGAGCCGGTCCGCTCGATCGCCGCCTCACGGGCCCGCGCGATGTCCTCGTGGTACTGCCGGCAGGCGGAGTACCCGCCGTAGGCGCTGGTCGCGAAGACGAGCGCCCGCCGCACCCCGTCCCGCGCCATCTCCGTCACGGCGTCCTCGGCGTACGGGTGCCAGTTGCGGTTGCCGAAGTACACCGGCAGCTCGCGGCCCGACTCCTCCAACGCCCGCGACAGGTCGGCGACGAGCCGCCGGTTGAGCTCGTTGATCGGGCTGACACCGCCGAAGTGCTGGTAGTGCTCCTCGACGGCGTCGAGGCGTTCCGGGGGCACGTTGCGGCCGCGGGTGACGTTCTCGAGGAACGGTCGCACCTCGTCGGGCGCCTCCGGACCACCGAAGGACAGGACCAGGACGGCGTCGACGGGCTCGCTCACCGACCCAGCATCCCCCGGCGCCCCGGGAGCTACACGGTGAGACCTGGACGGCAGCTACGCGCCCATGGCGTGGTAGCCGCCGTCGGCGTGCACGACCTCGCCGGTGGTGGCCGGCATCCAGTCCGAGAGCAGCGCGCAGATCGTCTTCGCGACCGGGGTGGGGTCCTCGAGGTCCCAGCCCAGCGGCGAGCGCTGGACCCAGGCCTCCTCGAAGGTGTCGAAGCCCGGGATCGACTTCGCCGCCATGGTGCGCACCGGACCGGCGGCGACGAGGTTCGCGCGGATGCCCTCGGGGCCGAGGTCGCGGGCGAGGTAGCGGGTGGTCGCCTCGAGCGCGGCCTTGGCGACGCCCATCCAGTCGTAGCCCGGCCAGGCGACGGTGTTGTCGAAGTCCATGCCGACCAGCGACGAGCCGCGCCCGAGCAGCGGCTTGCAGGCCATCGCGAGGGACTTGAACGAGTAGGCCGAGACCTCGACCGCGGTGGCGACGTCCTTCCACTCGGTGTTCAGGAAGTTGCCGCCCAGGGCCTCCATCGGCGCAAAGCCGATCGAGTGCAGGACGCCGTCGAGGCCGTCGACGTGCTCGCGGACGCTGTCGGCGAGGCCGTCGAGGTGCTCCTGGTTCTGGACGTCCAGCTCGATCACGGGCGCCTCGGTGGGCAGCCGCTTGGCCACGCGCTTGACCAGCGAGAGGCGCCCGAAGCCGGTGAGGACGACGGTGGCCCCCGCCTCTTGGGCCGCCTTCGCCGCGTGGAAGGCGATCGACGCGTCGGTGATGATCCCGGTGACCAGGATGCGCTTGCCCTCGAGCAGGGTCACGTTGTCTCCGTGTTGTCGCTGGCGGGTGTCTAGTGGCCCATGCCGATGCCGCCGTCGACCGGCAGCACCGCGCCGGTGACGTAGGCGGCGTCGTCGGAGGCGAGGAAGGCGACGGCCTTCGCGATGTCCTCCGGGGCGGCCGTGCGGCCCAGCGGGATCGAGGCGAGGATCTCCTCGCGCCGCTTGTCGGTGAGCTCGGCGGTCATGTCGGTGTCGACGTAGCCGGGGGCGACGACGTTGGCGGTGATGCCGCGACCCCCGAGCTCGCGCGCCGTGGAGCGGGCGAGGCCGACGAGGCCGGCCTTCGAGGCGGCGTAGTTCGCCTGCCCGGGCGCGCCGGTGAGCCCGACGACGCTGGAGAGGTAGATCAGCCGTCCGAACCGGGCCTTGACCATGCCCCGGATCGCGCGCTGGGTGACCCGCCAGGCCCCGGTGAGGTTGGCGTCGAGGACGTCGGTGAACGCGTCCTCGGGCATGCGCATGAGCAGCCCGTCGCGGGTGATGCCGGCGTTGGCGACCACCACCTCGATCGGCCCGTGCTCGGACTCGACCTGCGAGAAGGCGGCGTCGACGGAGGCGGAGTCGGTGACGTCGGCCTTGACCCCGTGCAGGCCCTCCGGGGGTTCGCCCGAGCGGTGGGTGACCACCACCGTGTGGCCCCGCTCGACGAGCTCCCGCGCGGTGGCGAGCCCGATCCCGCGGTTGCCTCCCGTGACCAGCACGACGCGGCTCACGCGACTCCTCTCGTTCGGGTCCAACGGCGGCGGAAGGGTATCCGCTTTGGGTCCATCTCGTGGGGACGCGACCGAACGGCGCCTTCCTGTCGTGTGACGGCGCTCATAGGCTTGTATCCATGACCGCGACCGACGTCCCCCCGACCCTCCCCGGCCGCCTCGGTGACCCCGGCCTCGACCTGCGCACCGACCCGCGGGCGAAGCCGGAGCTCGTCGCCGCGCTGGCGGCCTTCGGGCTCGACGGGCCGGCGGCCGGGCCCCCGGTCACCCGCGCGGACGGCCCGGCGGCGGTGAGCGAGGCCGTCGGCGGGCTCCACGAGGGGTTCAGCGCCGTCTACGCCGCCGTCCCGCTGGACCTGCCCGACGACGCCCCCGAGGACGCCGTCGAGGTCACCGAGACGTCCGTGGCCTCCCCCGACGGGCACCTCGTGCCCCTGCGCCTCTACCGCCCCGCGGGCGTGGACGGGCCGCTGCCGGGCGTCGTCTACATCCACGGCGGCGGGATGACGATCCTCGACGCCGAGACCCGGGTCCACGACCGCTGGTGCCGCGACCTCGCCCGCAGCGGCGTCGTCGCGGTGCGGGTCGGGTTCCGCAACGCGTGGACGGAGCTCGGCCCGCACCCCTTCCCCGCGGGCCTCGACGACTGCGCGACCGCCGTGCGGTGGCTCGACGACCAGCGCGGCGAGCTGGGCCTGACCCGGATCGTGCTGCAGGGCGAGTCGGGCGGGGCCAACCTCGCGCTCGCCACCACCCTGCGCGCGAAGCGCTCCGGCGACCTCGACGCCATCGACGGCGTGCACGTGTCGGTGCCGTTCATCAGCGGCGGCTACGCCTGGGACGACGCGCGCAAGCTCCGCGAGCTCCCGTCGATGATCGAGAACGACGGGTACTTCCTGGGCTGCGCCTCCATGGATCTGATCGTCGCCGCCTACGACCCCCACGCCCGCCACACCGAGGACCCGCTGGCCTGGCCGTACTTCGCCACGCCCGACGACCTCGCGGGGCTCCCGCCGCACGTGATCACGGTCAACGAGCTCGACCCCCTGCGCGACGAGGGCCTCGCCTACTACCGCAAGCTCCTGGCCGCGGGCGTCCCGGTCGCCGGGCGGACGAACCTCGGGCTCACCCACGGCGCCGAGCTGATCTTCCGGCAGGCCCTGCCCGCCGAACGACGCGCGGCGATCGCCGACGTCCGGGCGTTCGTGGACGGACTGCACGTGGTCCACGACTGAATCAGGGCAGGCGCTGCCCCGTCACGATCGCGGTGACGACGCCGAGCAGCACGAGGATCGTCGCGGCGAGGAACCAGCGCCCCGAGAGGTCGACGGTGCGCTCCTCGTAGCCGACCTGCTCGGCGAGGTTGGCGTAGGTCTCGCGCAGGTCGAGCTCGGTGGACGCGCGACGGAAGTCGCCCCCGGAGAGCTGGGCGATCTCGCGCATCTGGTCGTCGGCCACCGCGACGGACACCGGCCGCCCGTCGATCTCGATCTCGCCGTACTCGGTGCCGAACGAGATCGCCGAGATCGGGACGCCCGCCGCGCGTGCCTCGGCGGACGCGGGGAAGGCGCCGCGGTCGTCGGCCGGGTCGGTGGTCGGGGTGGTCTGCTTGCCGTCCGAGAGCAGGATGATCCGTGCCGGCGGCGGGCCCTCCGGGCCGCGGATCTGGGAGCCGAACGCCCGGATCGCCGCGAGGCTCGCGCGGATCGCGTCGCCGGTGCCCGTGGACTCCGCGAGCTGCAGCGACCCGATCGCGTTCTTGATCGCCTGGCGGTCGGTGGTCGGCGTGACCAGCGTGCTCGGGGTCGCGGCGAACGACGACAGCCCGAGGTTGATGCCGGCGGGCAGCTGGTCGGCGAAGGCCGAGGCGGCGGTCTGGGCCACCTGCAGGCGGGAGGGCTCGACGTCGGTGGCGCGCATCGAGAGCGACACGTCGATCGTGAGCATCACCGTGGCGCGGTTGCGCGGGACCTGCGCGATGCCCTGCGGCCCGGCCAGCGCGATCGTCATGAGCACCAGCGCGACCAGCAGCAGCGCCATCGGCACGTGCCGCCACCAGCCGGGCCCCTTGGGGGCGACGCGCTCGAGCAGCGCCAGGTTGGTGAAGCGCATCGTGTAGCGCTGGCGTCGACGGTTGATCCACCAGTAGCCGACCGCGAGCGCGGCGACGACGACCAGCAGCAGGAACCACCAGGGGTGCGCGAACACGGTCACCGCCCCCCGGGCGCCGCGGTCGGCACGCGGCCGGTCGTCGCGCCGCCCGACCACCCGCGCTTGCGGGCGACGGCGAAGCGCACGACGTCGGCGATCCAGTCGCGGTCGGTGCGCAGCACGAGGTGCCCGGCGCCCGCCGCGCGCAGGGAGTCGGCGACACGGCCCCGGTGGGCGGCGGCCTCGGCGGCGAAGCGCCGGCGCAGGGTCGGCGTCGTCGTCACCTCGCGGCGGCGTCCCGACTCGGGGTCGGCGAGCACGACGGTGCCGACGTCGGGCAGCTCCTCGTCGCGGGGGTCGACGACCTCGACGGCGAGCAGGTCGTGGCGGGCGCGCAGGGCCCGCAGCGCGCGCTCCCAGTCGACGTCGCCGAGGAAGTCCGACACCACGACGACCAGGCCGCGACGGCGGGGCGGGCGGCGCAGTGCCTCGAGGGCGGCGGGCAGGTCGCCGCGCGTGCCCTCGGGGGCGGGCGGGGTCGCCGCGATCCGCCGCAGCAGCTCGCGGGCCGCGGTCTCGCCGCCGCGGGCGGGCAGGCGCACCGTGCGCTCCCCCGTGGCGACGACGGCGCCGATGCGGTTGCCGCCGCCGCGGGTCAGGTGGGTGACCGCCGCGCACGCGGCGATCGCCAGGTCGCGCTTCTCGCAGGCGGCGGTGCCGAAGTCGAGGCTCGGCGAGAGGTCGACGACGAGCTGGGTCTCCAGCTCGCGGTCGGCGATGGTCTCGCGGATGTGGGGCTCGGTGGTGCGGGCGGTGACCGACCAGTCCATGCGCCGCACGTCGTCGCCGGGCTGGTAGGGCCGCGGCTCCCCCGGCTCGGTGCCCGGCCCGGGCACGAGGCCCAGGTGGTTGCCCTGCAGCAGGCCGTCGAGGCGCCGGCGCACCGAGAGCTCCAGGGTGCGCAGCGACGCCGAGAGCCGGGCCTGCGTGCGCTCCCCCGCGACCTCGTCGGGCCCGCTCGGGACCGGCGACGTGGGGGGCGGCGCCCAGCTCGGGCGGGGTCCGCCGGCCGGGCTCGTCGCCGGCGGCGCGCCCTCGGGCCGCGGACCGGGCTCGGGGACCCGCGCCGCCGGGGTGTCCGGGGAGACGGGCTCGCTCACGCGGTCACCCGCTCGTCCGGCGCCGTCACCGTCCCGCCGCCGGGACGGGCGCCGGGCCCATGCCCACCGGGCGGGCCGACACCTGCGGGAGCGGGACGGTCTGGAGCACGCGGGTGACGACGTGGTCGACGGGGACACCGTCGGCCAGCGCGTCGTAGGACAGCACGAGGCGGTGGCGCAGCACGTCGGGCGCGATGTCGACGACGTCCTGGGGCAGCACGTAGTCGCGCCCGCGCACCAGGGCCAGCGCGCGGGCACCGGCGATGATGCCGAGCGACGCCCGCGGCGAGGCGCCGTAGGCCACCCAGCCGCCGACGTCGGCCATCCCGTGCTCGGCCGGCGAGCGCGTCGCCACCACGAGGCGCACGACGTAGTCGACGAGCGCGTGGTGCACGAACACCTGCGCCGCGACGTCCTGCAGGCGGCGGAGTTCGGCGGGGTCCAGCACGCGGTGCGGCGACGGCGGGCTCACGCCCATCCGATAGACGATCTCCCGCTCCTCGTCCGCCGTCGGGTACTCGACGAGGATCTTGAACAGGAAGCGGTCGCGCTGCGCCTCGGGCAGCGGGTAGACGCCCTCGTTCTCGATCGGGTTCTGCGTCGCGAGCACCAGGAACGGGTCGGGCATCGGGTGGGTCTCGCCGCCGATGGAGACGTGGCGCTCGGCCATCACCTCGAGCATCGCCGACTGCACCTTCGCGGGCGCGCGGTTGATCTCGTCGGCGAGCACGAAGTTCGACACCACGGGGCCGAGCTCGACGTCGAACTGCTCCCGGCCCTGGCGGTAGATCCGCGTGCCGAGGATGTCGGCGGGCACCAGGTCGGGCGTGAACTGGATGCGCGCGAAGGACCCGCCGACCACGCGGGCGAACGTCTCCACCGCGAGGGTCTTGGCCACGCCGGGCACGCCCTCGAGGAGCAGGTGGCCCTTGGCCAGCAGCCCCACGAGCATCCGCTCGACGAGACGGTCCTGGCCGACGATCACCCGCTTCACCTCGAGCACCGTGCGCTCGAGCTGCTCGGCGTCGTGCGCCGGCGTCGCGGTGGCGCCCGTCGTCCCCGCGTCCGTGGGCTCGCTCATCGGCGTCCCTCCCCGACTCCCCGCACCCGGCGTCGTCCCCCTCGGTTGCTCGCTCTCCCACGGTCCGAGCCGGACGTGGGCGTCCGGGGCGGCACGCTACCTGCCCGGTAACCAGGCAACTCGTCGGCCGGTGTGGGCGTCGTGAACCTCCCGCTACACCAGCCTGGTGACGGTCGGGACGATCTCCTCGTCGAACCGCACCGGGGCGATCCGCACCTTCTTGCCCGACTCGGGCGCCTCCACCATCTGGTCGCCCCCGAGGTAGAGCGCGACGTGGTGCACGGCGCCCGCGCCGTCGTCGTCGGCCCAGAACAGCAGGTCGCCCGGCCTGCGGTCCTCCAGCGGCACGCGCTGCCCGGACTCGGCCTGGTAGCCGCTGTAGTGCGCGAGCTCCTTCCCGGCCCCGGCGAAGGCGTAGATCATGAGCCCGGAGCAGTCGAAGCCGGTCTTGTCGAAGTCCCCGAAGCTGTCGGCGACGCCGCCGTCGCGGATGCCCTTCGTCGGGCCCTGCGCGTCGCCCCCGCCCCAGGCGTAGACGACGCCGAGCTGCGAGAGCGCCCGTTCGAGCACGAGCTCCACCTCGTCGCTCATCCGGGTGGTGTCGACGCCCGCCGCGGCGAGCGCGTCCTCACCCCCGGCGACACCCCCGGCGACACGGCCGGCTCGCGCGGTGAGCCCGGCGATTGCGGCGTCGCGCAGCCGGACGTCGCGGGCGGTGTCCCGCGCGGACGCGGCCTCGTCGAACGCCTCGGCGCGCTCGCGCTGGGCGGCGAGGTCCGGGTCGGCGTCCTCCAGCTCGCGCAGCCGGGACCCGGCGGCGTCGCGCTCGGCGGTGAGCTCGCGCAGCCGGGCCTGCTGGGCCTCGCTGTCCGTGCGGACGCGGGTGACCTCGCCGTCGGCGGCGGTGCGTGCCTGCGCGGCCCGTGCGGCGGCCTCGTCGGCCTCGATGCGGGCGGCGCGGGCGCGGGAGTCGGCGTTGGCGGCCTCGATCCGGGCGTGCTCGGCGCCGTCGAGGGCCGCGCGCTGGTCGGCGGTGACGGCGTCGCGCAGGTGGGCGCGCGCCGCGACGTCCTCGGGACCGGCGGAGCCCGAGAGCACCGAGAGCGGCCCGAGCACGTCGGCCTGCTGGAACCACGCGGTGATCCACGCGTCGGCGTCGGCGCGGGCCCGCTCGGCGGCCGCGGCCGCGGCGTCGGCCCCGCGACGGCTCTCCTCGGCGGCGAGCCGCGTCTCGTCGGCGCGGGCGCGGGCGGCGGTGTCGTCGGCCAGGGCCCGGTTGGCGAGCTCCTGGCGCTGCCCGAGGTCCGCGGTGAGCGCGTCGAGCGCCGTCCTCGCGGCGACGATCTGCGCGACGAGCGAGCCGGCCTCGCCGGCCGGGTCGTCGGGGGGCGCCGAGGCAGACGGTGGCGGCGTCGTGGGCGGCGTGCCCGGGCCGGCGTGGGCGGCCGGGACGAGCGCCGGCACGAGGACACCGGTGACCACGGCGACGAGGACCAGGCGGTGGGCACTGCGGCGGGCACAGCGGCGGATGCGGGGGGCGTGCACGCCGTCCTCCTCCGCCGGTCGTCGGTCTCGGGCGCAGTGGAGAGTGGACGTCGCACGCCCCGTCACCGGTGCGACACGCAGAGGTGTGGCACGAATCGCCCGCCCGGGTGGGGTCTCCGCGCCGGTCGGGGTGCGCGGCGGCCCTCCGTCCTGGGTAGTCCGAAGTAGGCTGGTGAGGGCGGGAGTGCGGCACCCCGGTGGGTGCGCGAGACTCCCGGCGAGACCCCCGTGTCGGGCGTCGTCACCGCGCCGGCCGGCACGAGCCGCGCCGTCGGGCCACCACCGAGGACGACGCGGTAGACACCGAAACGACCCCGCGGTCGCGGCCGATCGCCACTCGCCGTCACCGTGAGGACCAAGGAGGAACGTGTCCGTGAGCTCGCCAGACCAGTCCGACGGAGCGACGGGGAGCGCCGACTCGTTCGGCGCACGGGGGACCCTCGAGGTCGGCGGCCAGTCCTACGAGATCTTCCGTCTGTCCGCGGTCGAGGGCTCGCAGCGCCTGCCGTTCAGCCTCAAGGTGCTGCTCGAGAACCTCCTGCGCACGGAGGACGGCCTCGTCACCACCGAGGCCAGCATCCGCGCGCTGGCGGACTGGGACCCGACGGCCGAGCCCGACACCGAGATCCAGTACGTCCCCGGCCGCGTCGTGATGCAGGACTTCACCGGCGTCCCGTGCATCGTCGACCTCGCCACCATGCGCGAGGCCGTCACCGAGCTCGGGGGCGACGCCCAGAACGTCAACCCGCTCGCGCCCGCCGAGCTGGTCATCGACCACTCCGTCGTCGCCGACCTCTTCGGCACGCCGGACGCGTTCGAGCGCAACGTCGAGCTGGAGTACCAGCGCAACGAGGAGCGCTACAAGTTCCTGCGCTGGGGCCAGACCGCGTTCAGCGAGTTCAAGGTCGTCCCGCCCGGCACCGGCATCGTCCACCAGGTCAACATCGAGCACCTGGCGCGCGTGGTCATGACCCGCAACGGTCAGGCCTACCCCGACACCCTCGTCGGCACCGACTCGCACACCACGATGGTCAACGGCCTCGGCGTGCTGGGCTGGGGCGTCGGCGGCATCGAGGCCGAGGCGGCGATGCTCGGCCAGCCCGTCTCGATGCTCATCCCGAAGGTCGTCGGCTTCCAGCTCTCCGGTGAGCTGCCCGCGGGGGCCACCGCCACCGACCTGGTCCTGACGATCACCGAGATGCTGCGCGAGCACGGCGTCGTCGGGAAGTTCGTCGAGTTCTACGGCGAGGGCGTCGGCGCCGTGCCGCTGGCCAACCGCGCCACGATCGGCAACATGAGCCCGGAGTTCGGCTCCACCTGCGCGATCTTCCCGATCGACGACGAGACCCTCGAGTACCTGCGCTTCACCGGCCGCGACGACGAGCAGGTCGCGCTCGTCGAGGCCTACTGCAAGGAGCAGGGCCTCTGGCACGACCCGAGCCACGAGCCGGACTACTCCGAGACGCTCTCGCTGGACCTGTCGACGGTCGTGCCGTCGATCGCCGGCCCGAAGCGCCCGCAGGACCGCATCCAGCTCGACGCCGCCAAGGAGTCGTTCCGCGCCGCGCTGCCCGACTACGTCGACGACGACGGGACGGCGCGCAGCCAGTCCGAGGAGTCCGACAGCGAGTCGTTCCCGGCCTCCGACCCGCCCGCCGAGCACCCCAACGGCGACGCCGACCGCCCGCGGGTCCACCGCCAGCCGGTCGACCCCGACGGCCGGGCGTCCAGCCCGGTGCCGGTGACGCTGTCCGACGGCACCGAGCTCGAGCTCGACCACGGCGCCGTCACGATCGCCGCGATCACCTCGTGCACCAACACCTCGAACCCCTCGGTGATGATCGGCGCGGCGCTGCTCGCGCGGAACGCCGTCGAGAAGGGCCTCGAGCGCCGGCCGTGGGTGAAGACCTCGCTGGCCCCCGGGTCGAAGGTCGTCATGGACTACTACGAGCGCTCCGGGCTGCTGCCCTACCTGGAGAAGCTCGGGTTCAACCTCGTCGGTTACGGCTGCACCACCTGCATCGGCAACTCCGGGCCGCTGCCCGAGGAGATCTCGCAGGCGGTCAACGACGGCGACCTCGCGGTCACCGCGGTGCTCTCGGGCAACCGCAACTTCGAGGGCCGCATCAACCCCGACGTGAAGATGAACTACCTGGCCAGCCCGCCGCTGGTCGTGGCCTACGCGCTCGCCGGGACGATGGACCTCGACCTCGCCACCGAGCCGCTCGGCCACGACTCCGACGGCAACCCGGTGACGCTCGAGGACATCTGGCCCTCGCCGCAGGAGATCCAGGAGACGATCTCCTCGGCCCTCTCCCCCGAGCAGTTCACCGAGGGCTACTCCGACGTCTTCGCCGGCGACGAGCGCTGGACGTCGCTCGACACCCCCGAGGGTGAGACGTTCACCTGGGACCCGGACTCGACCTACGTGCGCAAGCCCCCGTACTTCGAGGGCATGGACCGCGAGCCGAGCGAGGTCACCGACCTCGAGGGCGCCCGGGTGCTGCTCAAGCTGGGCGACTCGGTCACCACCGACCACATCTCCCCCGCGGGTGCCATCAAGGAGGACTCGCCGGCCGGTCGGTACCTCAAGGAGAACGGGATCGAGCGCAAGGACTTCAACTCCTACGGCTCCCGTCGCGGGAACCACGAGGTGATGATCCGCGGGACGTTCGCCAACATCCGGCTGCGCAACGAGCTGCGTGACGGCGACGGCAAGGAGCTCCCGCAGGGCGGCTGGACCGTCGACTTCACCCGCGGCGGCGAGCAGACGGCGGTGTACGACGCGGCGCAGAACTACGCCGCCGAGGGCACCCCGCTGGTCGTGCTCGCGGGCAAGGAGTACGGCTCGGGCTCCTCGCGCGACTGGGCGGCCAAGGGCACGACGCTGCTCGGCGTGCGCGCCGTGATCGCCGAGTCCTACGAGCGCATCCACCGCTCCAACCTCGTCGGGATGGGCGTCCTGCCGCTGCAGTACCCGGACGGTCAGGACGCCGACTCGCTGGGCCTCACGGGCACCGAGACGTTCGCGATCTCGGGCGTCACGGCGCTCAACGACGGCGAGGTGCCCGACACCGTGCACGTCACCGCGACCCCGGAGTCCGGCGACGCGATCGAGTTCGACGCGCGTCTGCGCATCGACACCCCGGGTGAGGCGGCGTACTACCGCAACGGCGGCATCCTGCCGTACGTGCTGCGCAAGATGCTGGGCTGAGGCCCGGGGCTTTCCGCGCGAAGGGCACCTTCGGCCGACCAGATCGGTGGAAGGTGCCCTTCGCTCGTTTCCGGGCTAGTCGTCGGCGGGCGCGCTGCCGTCCATCGCGGCGCGCACCTCCTGCTCCTCGGTGCGCCCGCGGCGCCAGTAGCCGGTGAAGCACACGTCGCCCTTGGGCACGCCGCGCTCGCGCACGACGTGTCGGCGCATGGCCTTGACCTCCGAGGCCTCGCCGGCCAGCCAGACGTACGGGCGCACGCCGGGGAGCTCGAGGTCGCGCAGACGTCCGGCGAGCGCGTCGGGCGTCGTCCAGTGCACGGTGACGTTCCCGGCGGTGTCCCAGGCCTGTTGCTCGGTGACGTCCCGGGCGGCGGCGAGGACCGTCGCGCGCCGCCCGGGCGGCAGTCCCTCGACGATCGCGGCCACCGCCGGCACCGCGGTCTCGTCGCCGGCCAGCAGCACGGCGTCGTGCTCGTCGCGCGGGGTGTAGAGGCCGTACGGCCCGGTGAACGCGACACGCTCGCCGGGCGTGGCCCGCAGCGCCCAGTCCCGCGCCGGGCCCTCGTCGTGCAGGACGAAATCGACGTCGAACTCCACCGGGCCCTCGCGTCGCCGCCGCAGCGTGAAGGTGCGCATCGGGGGGCGGACGTCGTCGGGCATCGCGAGGTAGCGCCGGAACCAGCCGCCGACGTCGTCCCCGTCGAGCGCGGGGACCTGCGGGGCCACCTCGTCGGGCCGCGGGAAGAACATCTTGAGGTAGCCGTCCGGCGCCGCGAGGGGCAGGTCGGCGAGGTCCGGACCCGCGAGGGTCACCCGGAGCACCCGCGGGGTCGGTCGTTCGGTCGCGCGCACCACCGCGCGTCGCAGGCAGGTCGCCGGACGTGTCGCCGCCGTCGTCACGCGCTCACCCTTCCTCGCCGCCAGGTGAGGTGACCCTAACTTCTGCGGGTGTGGTCGGGGCAAGGGCGCATGTCGGGCGCCGCCATCGGTCAACCCCCTCCGGCAGACGGAAGGAGTGGCCATGACGCTGCAGGAGACGGCACGCGAGATCCTCGCCGACGGCCGGGGCATCCTCGCCGCCGACGAGAGCACCGGGACGATCACCAAGCGCTTCGAGGCGGTGGGGATCTCCTCGACGGAGGAGACGCGGCGCCGCTACCGCGACCTGCTGTTCACCACGAAGGACGTCGAGCAGTACCTGGGCGGGGTGATCCTCTACGACGAGACGGTGCGGCAGGACGCGCTCGACGGCACCGGCATGGTCGAGACCCTGCGGCGGCGCGGGATCGTCCCGGGCATCAAGGTCGACGCGGGCGCCAAGGACCTCGCCGGCTTCCCCGCCGAGAAGGTCACCGAGGGGCTCGACGGTCTGCGCGAGCGCTTCGCCGAGTACGCGGACCTCGGCCTGCGCTTCGCCAAGTGGCGCTCGGTGATCACGGTGTCCGACACGCTGCCGACGGCGACGGCCATCGACCTCAACGCCCACGGGCAGGCGCGCTACGCCGCCCTGGCCCAGGAAGCCGGCCTGGTGCCGATCGTGGAGCCGGAGTCGATCATGGACGGCGACCACGGCATCGACCGGTCCGCCGAGGTCACGGAGGCGGTGCTGGCGGCGGTCGTCGAGCAGCTGCGTCGCCAGCGGGTCGCCCTCGAGGGCGTGCTCGTGAAGACCAACATGGTGGTGTCCGGCTACGGCGGACCCGACCAGGCCGGCCCGGACGAGGTCGCCGACCGCACGCTCGAGGTGCTGCACCGCACGATCCCCGCCGCCGTGCCGGGCATCGTCTTCCTCTCGGGGGGTCAGGACGACGAGCAGGCCACGGCCAACCTCGACGCCATCGCCCGCCGCGGCCCGCAGCCCTGGACCGTGAGCTTCTCCTACGCCCGCGCGCTGCAGGGCCGCCCGATGTCGGTGTGGGCCGGCGCGGAGGAGAACGTCGCGGCCGCCCAGGACGCCTTCGCGGAGCGTCTGCGGCTCACCGGCGCGGCCAACCGCGGCGAGTGGAGCCCCGGGGGCGCGGCCTGACGGCGGCGCGGCGTTCCGCGCGAAGGGCACCTTCGGCCGGAGAGAGCTCCCGAAGGTGCCCCTCGCCGAACCCGCCGGGGCCTCAGGACGTCGGTTCCTGGGGCTTCAGCGCGGTCACGTCGTCCGTCAGCTCCTCCACCGACGCGTACACCGACGTCGCGCCCGCCTCGCGCAGCTCGTCGTTCGAGAAGCCGCCCGTGCGCACGGCCACCGACGGGAGCCCGACGCGCGCGGCGGCGCGGCAGTCCCACACGGAGTCGCCGACGACCACCGCGGCGTCCGCGCCGACGCGGTCCATGGCGACCTGCAGCAGGTCCGGGGCCGGCTTGGTCTGCTCGACGTCGCCCGAGCTCACCCAGGCCTCGGGGAGCTCGCCCGCCTCGATCAGCTCGGCGTAGCGCGCCACGTGGTGCGGCTTGCCCGAGCTCGCCATGACCAGCCCGAACCCCGCCTCGCGAACGGCCTCGAGCAGCGCGTGCGCGCCCGGGAGCGCGCTGATCTCGTCGAGCATCCCGTCGGCCTGCTCGAGCCACGCGGCGCGGATGTCGTCGCCGTGCCCGCGCTCGACGTCGTCGCCCGCCACGGCGCCGACGAGCTGGTCCCCTCCCATCCCGATGTGGCGGTGGATGGCCCAGACGGGCACCGTGACGTCGTAGCGGCGGAACGCGCGGTACCAGGCGGACGACACCCCACCCGGACGCGGATCGCCCGCTCCGCCGGGCCCGCCCCGTCCGTCGGGGCGGGCCCGGCGGGGGCCTACCGCGGGTTCTTGATGAAGTCGGCGCAGCGCTCGCCGATCATCATCGTGGTGATGCACGGGTTCACCGTGATCAGGTCCGGCATGACCGACCCGTCGGCGACGCGCAGGCCGTCGACGCCCTTCACCCGCAGCTGCGGGTCGACCGGGGCCATGGGGTCGGAGTCCGCGCCCATCTTCACCGTGCAGGACGGGTGGTAGACGGTGTTGTGGGTGGTGCGGATGTACTCGAAGAGCTCCTCGTCGGACTCCGCCCCGGTGCCCGGGGCGAGCTCCTTGCCCACCCAGTCCTTCAGCGCCGGCGCCGCCGCGATCTCCCGGGCCACCCGGATCCCGCGGATCATGACCTCGCGGTCGTGGTCGTGGCTGAAGTAGCGCGGGTCGACCCTGGGCTTGTCGTGGTAGTCGCGGGTCGAGAGCCGCACCGTGCCCTTGGACTGCGCCCCGGTGACGTTCGGCGTGAGGCAGAACGTGTTGTCCGAGGTCGGGTAGCCGTAGCGGACGATGTTCATGTCGAACGGCACCGAGCCGTAGTGGAACATCAGGTCGGGCGTGGTCCGGCCCTCGGAGCCCGCGAAGATCCCGATCTGCCACCACTGCGTCGACACGGTCGGCATCGTCTGCAGGGCCTCCCACTGCACGAGGCCCTCGGGGTGGTCCTGGAGGTTCTCCCCCACGCCCGGGGAGTCGACGACGACCTCGATGCCGACGTCGCGCAGGTGCTCGGCCGGGCCGATGCCCGAGAGCATCAGCAGCTTCGGCCCGTCGATGGCCCCCGACGAGAGGATCACCTCGCGGCGGGCGGTCACGTCGATCGCGTGCCGGGTGTCCGGGGTGCGCAGGCGCGCGCCGGTGGCCCGGGGACGCGGGCCGGACGTGTCGAGGTTCAGCTTCTCGGCCCGGTAGCCGGTCATTAGCGTGAGGTTGGGGCGGCCGAGGTTCGGGTGGATGTAGGCCACCGACGCCGACGACCGCGAGCCGTCGGTCTTCGCGTTGACCTGGAACCAGTTCGCGCCCCGCAGCACCGTGCGCCCGGTGTTGAACGGGGTCGTCGGGAGCCCGACCTGCTCGCACGCCGCGAGCAGCGCCTCGCCGCAGGGGTCGTGGTCCCCGACGGTGCGGATGGTGACCGGTCCGTCGGTGCCGCGACCGGGGGGCTCGGCCTCCTCCGTGGTGTCCAGCGCGGTCTCGAGCTTGCGGTAGAAGGGGTAGCACTCCTCGGCGCTCCACCCCGTCGCCCCGCTCGAGGCCCAGTCGTCGAGGTTCTCCTTCGGCGCCCAGAAGGCGATCGCGGAGTTGTGCGACGAGCAGCCCCCGAGCACCTTCGCGCGGGCGTGGCGCATGTAGGAGTTACCCGACTCCTGCGGCTCGATCGGGTAGTCCCAGTCGTAGCCGGACTCGAGCAGCTCCATCCAGCGGCTCAGGTCGAGGATCGCGTCGTCGCCGACGTCGGAGGGCCCGGCCTCGATGAGACAGACCGACACGTCCGGGTCCTCGGAGAGACGCGAGGCCACCGCGCAGCCGGCGGTGCCCCCGCCGACGACGACGTAGTCGAACTCGTTCTCGGCCATCACGCCTCCTGGGTGGGGGTGTCGGTGGGGACGTCCGCGCGCGCGTGCTCGGCCACGACGCCGGTCTTGTGCCGCTGCACGGTCCAGTAGTACGCGAAGCCGGCGCCGAGGATGATCCCCGGCAGCAGCACCCCACCCCACTGCAGGTACCAGTGGAACGGCTCGCTGGCGTTGTAGACCTCGTTGCGGGGCCAGGCGAGGTTGATCGTCATGAACCCGCCCCAGAGCACCGCCAGGATGTTGACCGGGATGCCCCAGCGGCCCAGGGAGAAGGCGCCCTCGCGGGGCTCCCACTCGCCGCGGAGGCGCTTGATCAGCAGCGGGACCGTCACCAGCAGGTAGGCGGTGTAGATCATGATGATCGCGATCGACGTGACCACCGTGTAGATCTGCGGGCTGAAGGTCACCAGGAGCAGGATGATCGCGAGCGCGCCGATCACGACCGAGGAGACGATCGGGGTGCCGAAGCGCGGGCTGATCGTGCACAGCTTCGAGCCGGCGGGCAGGTTGTTGTCCCGGCTCATCGCGAAGGCCAGCCGGATCGCCGCGGCGTGCACCGCGAGCGCGCAGACGATGACCGCGATGACGACCGCGACGAGGATGACCGAACCGCCGAGCGGGCCGAGCACGGCGAGGATGAGGTTCTGGAGACCGCCGAGGCTCGAGAAGGCCGGGTCGCTGAGGTCCGGCGCCGACATGAGCGCGAACAGCAGGATCAGCCCACCGAGCAGGAACGAGAAGAACAGCGCACGGAGGATCGCCTTCGGGGCGTTCTTCCGGGGCTCGTGCGACTCCTCGGCCAGCGAGCTCGCGGTGTCGAACCCGTACATGACGTACAGCGAGGCGAACATGGCCACGAGGAAGGCACCGGCGTAGCCGAACGGTCGCCCGCTGGTGTCGACGCCGCCGGTGTCGAACACGATCTGCGGGCCGCGCACGATGTTGATCGCGAGCAGGATGATCAGCAGCACGGCCGCGATCAGCTCGATGAACACGCCCGCGGAGTTGATACGCGCCATCAGCTGGGTGCCGAAGGCGTTGATCGCGGTGGTGAAGAGGATGAGGACCGTGGCCAGGACGACGCCGTTGAGGGCCTGCGCCGTCGTGTCCTCGCCGGTCGGGTCGGGGATGAACTGGAAACCGTCCCAGAGCTCCGGCAGCGTCGCCTGCAGGGCCAGGGCCACCGCCGCGATCGAGACGATCGAGGCCGTGAGCATCGTCCAGCCGGCCAGCCAGGCGGTGTGCGGGCTGGTCAGGCGCTTGGTCCAGTTGTAGATCGAGCCGGCCACCGGGAAGCGCGCCGCGAGCTCGCAGAAGCACAGCGCGACCATGAGCTGGCCGACGAAGACCAGCGGCCACGACCACCAGTACGCCGGTCCGCCGGACCCGAGGCCGAAGTAGAAGAGCTGGAACGTGCCCGTGAGGATCGAGATGTAGCTGATCCCCGCCGCGAACGTGTGGAAGCTGCCGAGGGACCGCACGAGACTCGGCTTGTAGCCGAACTCGTCGATGTCGGCGGCGTCGGTCCCCGTGGCGTCCTTGTTGTCCGTACTCACGAACCACTCCCTTGGCTGGAAGAGGGGAACCACCCGGTCGGACCCGGCCGGGTGTTGGTCCAGATGTGCTTGGCCTCCTGGTACTCCGCGAGGCCCTCGCGGCCGAGCTCCCGGCCGAAGCCCGAGTGCCCGAAGCCGCCCCACTCGGCCGCGGGCACGTACGGCCCGAAGTCGTTGATCCAGATGGTGCCGTGGCGCAGGCGCGCCGCGACCTCCTCACCGTTGCCGTGGTCGGACGAGAAGACCGCGCCCGCCAGGCCGTAGGAGGTGTCGTTGCCGATGCGGACGGCGTCGTCGAGGTCGGTGAAGGTCTCGACGGTGAGCACCGGGCCGAACGACTCGTCGTGCACCACGGACATGTCCTGGGTGCAGCGGTCGAGGATCGTCGGCGGGTAGAAGTAGCCGTTCTGCAGGTCCGGGTCGGTCGGGCGCTCGCCGCCGCAGCGCAGCACCGCGCCCTCGGCGACCCCGGCCGCGACGTAGGCCTCGACCTTCTCCCGGTGCGCGGCGGAGATCAGCGGGCCGGTCTCGGTGCGGGGGTCGTCCGGCCCGCCCATGACGATGCGCCGGGCGCGCGCGACGAGGTCGTCGACGATCCGGTCGTGCGCCGACTCCTGGACGACGAGCCGCGCGCCGGCGGAGCACACCTGACCGGAGTGCAGGAAGATCGCCGTCAGGGCGTTGTCCACCGCGGTCTCGTGGTCGGCGTCGTCGAAGATCACCAGCGGGTTCTTGCCGCCCAGCTCCAGCGCGACCTTCTTCACCGTGGCCGCCGCCGACTCCATGATCTTCCGCCCGGTCTGCAGGCCGCCGGTGAAGCTCACGAGGTCCACGTCGGGGTGGCTCGACAGCGGCGCCCCGGCCGCCGCGCCCGCCCCGAGGACGAGGTTGGCGACGCCGTCGGGAAGGCCGGCCTCGGCGAGCAGCTCCATGAGGATGATCGCGGTGTGCGGCGTCAGCTCGCTGGGCTTGAGCACGAACGAGCACCCCGCCCCCAGCGCCGGCGCCACCTTCCAGGCGGTCTGCAGGAGCGGGTAGTTCCACGGCGTGATGAGCCCGCAGACGCCGACGGGCTCGTGGACGACCTTGCTGCGCGCGGCGGGGATGCCGGTGTCGACCAGCCGCCCGTCGTCGGTGGCGGAGATGTGCCCGAACCACCGGAAGCAGTTCGTGATGTCGTCCATGTCGATCTCGGACTCGACGACCCGCTTGCCGGTGTCGTCGGTCTCGGCCTTCGCGAGCCGTGCCTTGTCGCGCTGCAGCAGGTCGGCCACCCGTAGCAGGAGTGCGCCGCGCTCCTGCGCCGGCACGGACGACCAGCGCTTGTCGTCGAAGGACCGCCGAGCCGCGGCGATCGCGAGCTCGGTGTCCTTCGGACCCGCCTCGTCGACCTCGGCCACGAGGGTCCCGTAGGCGGGAGACCGGATCTCCCGTCGTCCCCCGTCGACCGCCGACACCCACGCTCCGTCGATGAACAGCTGCCCCACGTCCGGCGCCTCCTCGGTCCCATCACCCGGTCGGCCCTGTGCGGGCCGTGATGAGTATCGACCCTCCCCCACCGTCGGCACCATGTCTTGACACCGACCACACGCGTGGCCACGAGGAGTGACGCCGGAGCACGTGTCGCCCGGCGTGGTCGGGGAACACGACGGGGTGTCCGGACGCGCGCTGGTGGTCGGGGGTGGCATCGGCGGCCTCGCGACGGCGCTCGCGCTGGGCCGGGCGGGGTGGGAGGTCGAGGTCCGCGAGCGACGGACACGGCCGTGGGACGGGGGCGCGGGCATCTCGCTCTGGCCGAACGCGCTGCGGGCGCTCGACACCCTGGGGGTGGGCGACGACGTCCGGGCCGTCGGGCACGCGAACGAGGCCGGCGGGATCCGGGACCGGCGCGGGCGGTGGCTCGCCCGCACCGACAACGCCGCGCTCGCCCGCCGGCACGGCGACGGCATCCTCGTGCTCGACCGCGCCGACCTGCTGCGCGTGCTCGCGGAGGCCCTGCCCGCCGGGGTCGTCCGGACCGGTGTGCCCGTGGATGCCCCCGACGCGGGACCGGGGGACCTCGTCGTCGGCGCCGACGGGATCTCCTCGTCGACCCGCGCGCTCGTCGACCCCGCCGCACGGTCCCGCTCGACGGGCACCGTCGCCTGGCGTCTGAGCGCTGCCGTCGACGAGCCGCCGCGGGCCGGCGGCGAGACCTGGGGGGTCGGCGCCTACGCGGGTGTCGCTCCCCACCGCGGCGGCCGTGTGCACCTGTGGGCGGTCGTGCCCACGGGCGAGCAGGCCGCGTCGGATCTCGGTGCCCTGCGCCGCCGCCTCGCCGGGTGGCACGCGCCGATCCCGGAGCTCCTGGACCGCGTCGACCCGGCGACCGCGCTGGTCACCGAGCTGCGCTGGCTCCCGCCGCTGCGGTCGTTCGTCGGGACCGCGCCCGGCGGCGGGCGGGTCGTGCTGCTCGGCGACGCCGCCCACGCCATGACCCCGAACCTCGGCCAGGGCGCCTGCCTCGCCCTCGAGGACGCCGCGACCCTCGGACCGTGCCTGCGCGACGCGTCCCTCGACGAGGGACTCGCCCGCTACGACCGCCTCCGCAGGCCCCGGACCGCCCGCCTGACCCGGACCTCGCGGCTCGCGGGCCTCGTCGCCGGGATGCCCGGTCGCCTGCCGACGGCCCTGCGCGACGGCCTGGGCTGCCTCGCGCCGCCCGCCCTGACGGTGCGGGGGCTCGACGGTGTCCTGGGGTGGCGCCCGCCGGACTAACGACGGGCGACCAGGCGCGCCTCGCCGTCGCCCTCCTCGTGGTGCAGGACCTCGAGGTGGGAGAAGGCGGCCCGCAGCTCGCCGGGCGGGGCGCGGAACGGACCGCCGGTGTCGCCGACCTCGGAGAGCACGGTCACGAGGAGCAGGCCGCCCGGGGCGACCAGGTCGGCGAGGGCCGGGTAGAGCGACGGCGCGCGGAAGCGCTGGCACACGACGACGTCGTAGGGCCCGGCCACCGGCAGCCCGTCGTCGAGGTCGGCCTCGATCCAGTGCACCGGCGTCGCGCCGGCGAGCTCCCGCCCGGCGGCGAGGCCCACCGGGGAGACGTCGACGGCGTCGACGGTCAGCCCGCGGCGGGCGAGCCAGACCGCCACCGTACCCCGTCCGCACGCGAGGTCCAGCGCCCGCCCGGAGGTCGGGACGAGGTGTTCGCGGCCGACCAGCGCGCCGGGCGGCGCGGGCTCCCCCGCGCCGAGCCCGCCGAAGCGGGCGTCCCAGCGCTCCCGGTCCGCCGTGCTCATGGTCGGGTCGGGATCAGGGCTTGCGGCCCACCACGCCGGCGATGCAGCGCTGGGCGGGCACGATCGGCTTGAGCGCCGGGCCGTCGGGCCACCACTCGAAGCACCGGACGAGCCCCGGATCGATCAGGTCCAGGCCCGGCAGCATCGCCCGGATCTGCTCGCGGGTGCGGAAGCGTCCGGTGCCCATGGGGCTGTGGACGAAGACCTCCTCCATCCGGCGCGCGAGCTCGCTGTCCGCGTCCTCGGGGTCGAGGAAGTGGGCGATCGCCACGTACGAGCCCGACGGCAGGGCCGCGATGTACTGCTCCATGATCTCCGGGACGGAGAGGCGGTCCTCGTCGTAGTGGTGCAGCGTCCCGGCCTGCAGCAGCGCGATCGGGCGGTCGAAGTCGAGGTTGCGGGTGACCACCGGGTCGTCGAGGACCTGTCGGGGGTCGGTGAGGTCGCCCGGGGAGAAGGACGTGAGGTCGTTCTCCTCCAGCAGCGCGCGCCCGTGCGCGACCACCGACGGGTCGTTGTCGACGTAGACGACCCGGGCCTCGGGGTTGAGGCGCTGGGCGACCTGGTGGGTGTTCTCGGCGGTGGGCAGGCCCGAGCCGCAGTCGAGGAACTGGTCGATGTCCGCTTCCCCGGCGAGGAAGCGGACGGCGCGCACGAGGAACGCGCGGTTGTCGACGGCCAGCAGCTCGGCCTCGGGCGCCGCCCGGCGCAGGCTCTCGATGACGTCGCGGTCGACCGGGTAGTTGTCCTTCCCGCCGAGCGCATAGTCGTAGACACGCGCGATGCTCGCCTTGGACGTGTCGACGAGGGCAGGAGCCGACCCCGGACGGGACGAGGAGTGCGCAGCGGTCATGACTTCCCATCGGGCGGTGCGATCACGGACGGTGGCTCACCCTAGGAGCCTAACCTCCGCTGCTCCGGGACGGGTCGAGGAGCGCACGGGCACCCGGGACGCCGTGTAATCTCTCGGGCTCGGCGGCATCCGCCGTGACACCCGACGCCGAACCGGGGAGCGCACGAACCGTGGCCGGACGGGACCAGACCGAGCCGGAGGGCACCGGGCCCACCGCACGCCGGATCATCCTGGGCGCCCAGCTGCGGCGCCTCCGTGAACGGGCCGGGGTCGCCCGCTCCGACGCCGCGTGGTCGATCCGCGGCTCGGACTCCAAGATGTCCCGCCTCGAGGCCGGCAAGGTCGGCTTCAAGGAGCGCGACGTCGCCGACCTGCTGACCCTCTACGGGATCACCGACGACGCCGAGCGCGAGCTGCTGCTCGACACCACGCGCCGCAGCAACGAGCCGGGCTGGTGGCAGCCCTACGGCGACGTCCTCCCCGACTGGTTCGAGGACTACGTGGGCCTGGAGATGAGCGCCTCGCGCATCCAGACCTACGAGCTCATGTTCGTGCCCGGCCTGCTCCAGACCGAGGACTACGCCCGCGCGGTCATCACGTCGGGCCACCCGGACCGCGCCACGCCCGACGACGAGCGCCGTCTCGCCGTGCGCATGCGCCGCCAGCAGACCCTCGGGCGCCGCGACGCCCCGACGGTGTGGGCGATCCTCGACGAGTCGGTGCTGCACCGCCCCATCGGCGGCGCCTCGGCGCTGGTCGCCCAGGTCGAGCACCTGCTCGAGCTGTCGTCGCTGCCCAACGTCGTCGTGCAGGTCCTGCCGTTCGGCCTGTCCGGGTACGCGGCCGAGAGCACCTTCTCGATCCTGCGCTTCTCCGAACCCGAGCTGCCCGACCTCGTCTACCAGGAGCACCTCACCGCGGCGGTGTACCTCGACAAGCGGGCCGACGTGGAGTCCTACAGCCGCGTGATGGACCGGGTCGCCGTCGATGCGCTGACCCCGGACGAGACGCGCCAGCACCTCTCCAAGATCGTCGCCGAGGGCTGACGTCCCGGGCGGGAGACCCGCCCGACGCCGTCTGCACGTGCACGTGATCAAAGCGCTTGCTACGGTGGCTGCACTGTCGGATGCACGTGCAGATGAGCGAGGCGGTCGCATGGGCCAGGTGGCGAATGCACGAGTCGCCCTCCCCGGCGTGACGTGGCGCAAGAGCGCCCGCTCGGGCAAGCAGGGCAACTGCGTCGAGCTCGCGCGGGTGCGCGCGCGGGGTGTCGCCGTCCGCAACTCCCGCTTCCCCGAGGGGCCTGCGCTGGTGTTCTCGGTCGCCGAGCTGAGCGCGTTCGTCGCCGCCGTCAAGGGCGGTGCCTACGACCACCTGCTCCCCGACGACCTCGCGGAGCGCTCGGCATGAGGCGGCCCGGCACCCGCGCCCTGTGGCTGACCTGCGCCGTGGACGGTGCGGACCACGCCGTGTCCGACGCCGCGTTCCTCGCGGCCCAGGGCGGCGACGGCCGGTACGAGGCCCTCTGCCGGGCCACCGTGTGGGCCTCGTCGCTGGCGGCGCCCCCGGCAGGACGCTGCCCGTCGTGCGCCACGGCGGCCGGCGAGTCCACGGCGGTGACACCCGATCGGCGCACCGGCGGGCTGTGGTCCCGGCTCGTTCCCCGCGCGTCGGCCTGATCAGCCCTCGGATGACTCCGTTCGGCGCAGAGTAATCACTCCGCATTCGGACGATCGGTTGCGTCACCCGGGCAGTGCGGATTCCTCGTTCGGTCGATTGCTCTCCGTAAACGAGAACCTTAGGCTCGTGACCTCATCGAGAGCTGAGCGAGAGGGATTCGTGATCACGGAGGCGACGCGACCGGCGGCCCGCCGGGGGGACACCCCAGGAGCCCCGGCGACCTCGGTGACCGCGTCGACCTCGGTCGCCCTCCCGGCCACGGCGCCGTCGCCCGCCACGGCCGCCCTCGAGCCCCTGCGTGATCTCCCCGGTCTCGCCCACGCGTGCCTCCTCGACGAGGGCGGGCACGTCCTCGGCGAGATCGGCACCGACGGCGGTACCGCGGGCGCGGTGCTCGCCTGGGGCCGGCGCGCGGGCGGGGTGGCGTCGGACCGGGGGCTCGCCCTCGAGGACGTCATCGTCACGTCGGACGCCGCCCACCACCTCCTGAGGGCGGTCGACGGCGCCCCCTCTCGCGGCTCCTGGGTCTACCTGCGGGTCGACCGGGAGCGCGGCAACCTCGCCCTCGCCCGGCGGCGCCTCGCCGCCGTCGCGTCCCCGCCGGCGGCACGACCCACCCCGGCCGCGCCGCGGCCCTCGTCGTCCGCACAGCGCCCGCCCGGCGCTCCGGTCCCGGTGCCCGTGGCGACACCGCTGCCCTCCGCTGCGCCGGCGGCACCCTCGGCACCGCCCGCGGCCCACCCGATGGGAGGCACGTTCCCGCGGCGCGTGCCGGACCGCTCGATCCCGGCCGCGGCACCCGCGGCGATCGCCGCCCCGCCCACCACGTGGCCCACCCGGGGACCGGCAGCGTCGCCGGCCGCGGTGGCCACCGACCCGCCCGCACTGCCGGAGCCCCGTCGCCCGGTGGGGCAGGCACCCACGACCCGGCCGGCAGGACCCGTCCCACCGGCCGACCTCGAGCACCGGCGCTCACCACCGCAGGACAGCGCCGGCGTGCTCTCCCAGCGGTGGCGCACCGATCCCGAGACGTTGCGTCGTGTCCTGGCGGGCCTGCTCCGCCTGGGACGCGGCACACCGCCGGCCGGAGCACCACCGCACGGTCCGCCACCGGCCCTCCCCGGCCGCTAGGCCACGACCACCCCTCCCGCTCCCACGACCCCGGAGCGGACCCCGATACGGAGGCAATCCATGAGTGACATCGAGTACGCCCTCAACCAGGCCGCCAACATCAAGGGCGCCTTCGCCGTGGCGATCGTCGACTACGACAGCGGCATGACCCTGGGCTCCCGCGGCGGCAGCGCCGAGTTCGACCTCGACGTCGCCGCCCCCGGCAACAGCGAGGTCGTCCGGGCCAAGTTCGACGTCATGCAGAAGCTGGGCCTGCGCGAGACGATCGAGGACATCCTGATCACCCTCGACTCGCAGTACCACCTCATCCGGCCGATCTACTCGAACAACGAGGACAAGCTCTTCTTCTACCTCGTGCTCAACCGGCAGCAGGCCAACCTCGCGATGGCGCGGCGCGACCTGCGGATGATCGGGCAGCGCTTCTACCTCGACGACCCGTCGTCGGCGGCGGCCGTCCCCGCGCAGGACCAGGGCTACTACCCCGCCGTGGGCCGTCGCTGATCACGACCGGCGGACGGGAGCGGCGAGGGTGGGGCGGCACCAGCATCTGACGTGTGTCCGTTCGGACGGGCTGTCGGCCGTGCTGCGTCCGCTGCTGGACGACCGCAGCATCGTCGCCGCCACCCTCGTCGACGTCGACAGCGGCCTCGTCCTGGACGGCTACGTCGACGCCCCCGACGAGCACCCCTCGCTCGCCGACCTCGAGCTGCTCGGGGCGAGCCACGCGGACATGGTCCGCGCGGCCGCCGCCGTGGCGGGCCCCGCGCTCGCCGAGCTCACCGTGAGCACCGACGACGGCCACCACCACGTCCTGCACGCCGTGCCCGACCCGCACGGCGACAGGCTGGTGGTGGCCGTCGTCGTGCGCGGGGCGGCCCGTCACGTCGCCCGGGCGCGCCGCCGTCTCCGCACGGTGTCGGTGGACGCCCTGACCGCCGGGCCGAGCCTCGCCAAGCGTCCCGTCGACGGACGATGGGTGCTGGACGAGCCCGGTCCCGAGGGGCCGTCGGAGGCCGAGGCCCTGGACGACACCGGTGCCGACGAGCCCCTCCCGGCGGCGCCGGTCGGCACGTCGGCGCCCCTGCTCTCGGCCATGGTCCCGGGGAGCGCCACCGCACCCCCACCGGCGGCGTCCGCGATCGTCCGCCTCTCGGGGACCGTGTCCTCGGTGGCGTCGCCGGCGACCGACGGCGTGACGAAGGGCCTCGCGAACGGCCTGTCCTCGCCGCTCGTCCCGGTCAGCGGCGTACGGCCACCGACAGCGCGAAACGGCCCTGCGGGTCGGTGAACCAGCCGTCGTGGGAGAACCCCGCGGCCGCCAGCTCGTCCCGGATCCGTTCCCGCGTGAACTTCGTCGAGATCTCCGTGCGCATCTCCTCGCCGGCCGCGAAGTCGATCTCGAGGTCGAGCTCCGACACCCGCACGTGCATCGGACGCCGGGCCCGCAGGCGCATCTCGATCCGGCTCGACTGCGGCACCCACACCGCGAGGTGGTCGAAGCCCGAGCGGTCGAAGTCGGCGCCCAGCACACGGTTGAGCACCGAGAGCACGTTGAGGTTGAACGCCGCGGTGACGCCCTGGGAGTCGTCGTAGGCCGCGACCAGCGTCGACTCGTCCTTGACGAGGTCGGTCCCGACGAGGAACGCCTCCCCCGGCTCGAGGGCGTCCGCGAGGGCGGCGAGGAACGTCTGCCGGTCGGCGGGCTCGAAGTTGCCGAACGTCCCGCCGAGCAGGGCGACCAGGCGCCGGCCGCCGTCGCTCGGCACGCTGCGCAGGTCGCTGGTGAAGTCGGCGACCACCGCGTGCACGTCGAGCTCCGGGTAGGCCCCGATCAGCCCCGGGACGGCCTCCTCGAGCGCCGACGGGGACACGTCGACGGGCACGTAGCGGCGCAGGGTGCCCGCGCGGTGCAGGGCGTCGAGCAGCACCGGGGTCTTCGACGACGACCCGGATCCGAGCTCGACGAGGGTGTCGGCGTCGGCGGTCCGGGCGATCGCATCGGAGTGGGCGGCGAGGGCCTCGCGCTCGGCGGTGAAGGGGTAGTACTCGGGCAGCGCGGTGATCTGCTCGAACAGCTCGCTCCCCCGGGCGTCGTAGAGCCACTGCGGGGTGAGGATCTTGGGGGTCGACGTCAGGCCGCGACGCGCGTCGGTGCGCAGGGCGGCGTCGGCGTCGTCGGCGGTGAGGTGTACGTCGAGGGCGGGCAGGCTCATCGGTGTCGGTTCACGTCCTGGGTGTCGGGGCGCGCGCCGGGTTGGCGCGCGGCGTTCACGGCGTCGGGAACGGGTCCCAGCGATCTCGGGGGCGCTCCGGGAGAGCGCCGGGCTGAAGCCCCGGACTACAAGGCGGCGACGGCGACGGACGGGGGGTCGTGCCCCTCGCCGGGCCGGGCGACGAGCAGCGAGCCGTCGGGGACCGGGGTCCAGGCCGGGTCGTCGTCCAGGGGCTCCGAGGCGACGGTCACCCCGCCGTCGGGCCAGGCCCGGTAGGACAGGGCGTGGTCGACGGCCGTGGCGACCACCTGCTCGCCGTCGCCCAGGAGCAGGTTGAGCCGTGAGCCGGGGGCGGCGGCCAGCGCGTCGGTGACCACGCCGGCGACGGCGTCGACGGGGTCCTTGCCGGTGGCGATCCGGGCGCGGAGCAGGGCCCACAGCAGCGCCGAGTCGGTGGCCGCCTCGAGGGTCAGCAGGTCGAGCGCGGGGAGCGTGGCGGCGAGGTCGGCCATGCTGGGCGGCCAGCCGCGGACCACGCCGTTGTGGCTGAACAACCACGTCGACCCGCCGGCCTCGCCGCGGAACGGGGCGCAGGCGGCCGTGGACACCGGCATGCCGACCGTCGCCGAGCGCACCGCGGCGACCAGGGCCGTGGTCTCCACCGCCCGCGCGAGGTCGAGGAACGACCCGTCGGTCCACATCGGGTCGTCCCGCCGGTACAGCACCGGCCCACGTGCGTGATCTTCTGAGCTATCACTCAGAAGATCACGCACGTACCAGCCGGCACCGAACCCGTCGGCGTTCACGGTGCCGCCGCCGCGCATGTCGGCCGGGGCGTAGCTCTGCACGAGCAGGGAGTGCGACGGCTCGGTGAGCAGCGACGCCAGCGTGACCGGCGTCGGGCCCACGTGGGCCAGGTGGCGGCACACGCCGTTACGCCGACCGCGCGCAGCGGAAGCCGGTGAAGATCTGGCGGCGGATCGGCAGGTCCCAGTTGCGGAACGTGGTGCGGGCGTTGGGCGTGCCGACGCCGAAGGACGAGCCGCGCAGCATCCGGAAGTCGCCGCCGAAGAAGACCTCGGAGTACTCCTTGTACGGGAACGGCTCGAAGCCCGGGTAGCCCTCGAAGCCGGAGTCGCACCACTCCCAGACGTCACCGATCAACTGGTGCACGCCCAGCGGCGAGGCGCCGGCCGGGTAGGCGCCGACCGGCGCGGGCTGCAGGTGGCGCTGGTCGAGGTTGGCGCGCTCGGGGCTCGGGTCCTCGTCGCCCCACGGGAAGCGCCGGGTGAGGCCCGAGGCGTGGTCGTAGCGGGCGGCGAACTCCCACTCGACCTCGGTGGGCAGGCGCTTGCCCGCCCAGGCGGCGTAGGCCGCGGCTTCTCCGAAGCTGACGTGCAGCACGGGCTGGTCGCCGACGTCGGCGATCGCCTCGCGCACCCCGAAGGACGTCCGGTACCAGCGATCCTCGACCTTCTCCCAGGTCATCGGCGCGTGCCAGCCCTCGCCGGTGATGTGCTCCCGGCCGGCCGCGGACCACAGCGAGCGGTCGGCGTAGCCGCCGGCGTCGACGAAGCGGGCGAACTCGGCGTTGGTCACCGGGGCGGCGTCGAGCCAGAAGTCGTCGACGCGCACGGGGTGAGCGGGCTTCTCGTTGTCGAGCGCGAACGGCTCGTCGGACGTGCCCATCAGGAACTCCGCACCCGGGTGGAGGATCTCCGTGCCGGCGATGCCGGGCACCACTGAGGGCGGCGGCGGGTCGGCGTGCAGCACCGGGGCCCCGTCGCGCAGCTGGTGGGTGGCCAGCATCGTCTCCACGTGCTGCTGCTCGTGCTGGACGATCATGCCGAACACGAAGCCCCCGGCCAGGGTGCGGCGCTCGTCGAACGCCCCGGCCTCGAGGTGGGCGAGGGCCTTCTCGCGCACCTGGTCGCCGTAGGCCCGCGCCTCGGCGGGGCTGAGCAGCGGCAGCTGGGGGCGCCCGGCGCGCGGGTTGGTGAACGCGTCGTAGTACTGGTCGAGGTCCTCGCGGACCCCGGGGGTCTCCTCGGTGTCCGGAGCGCCGCGGCGCACCAGCCAGTAGTCCTCCATGTTCGCGATGTGCGCGACGTCCCAGTGGAACGGCGACATCAGCGGCGAGTGCTGGCGGGTGAAGTCGGCGTCGTCCGCGGCGAACACGTCGTGGGTCAGGGCGCGCGTCCGGGCCCGCGCCGCCTCGAGGTCGGCGGCGAGGCGTCGGCGCAGCGCGGGGACGTCCCCGGTCTCGCCCTGGGTGTGGCTGGTGGCGGTCATGGACTGCTCACCTCCGAGGAGGATCGGTCGCCCGGCGACGGGTACAGGTCGTCGGGATCGGACGGCGGCGGGGCGGCCGCCGGGGGCAGGTGGGTCTCGGCGGGGTCGAGCGGCTCGTCGGCCGGGCAGCGTCCGCGCAGCACCCGCTCGCTGATCACGTGGTCGACCAGCTCGCGCACGTCGGCGTCGAGGTCGGCGAACGCGGGCCCGGCGAGCGTGCGGTGGGCCTGCGCGAAGACCTCCCCCGCGGCCCGGCGCAGGACGCGGTCGTCGAGCCCGTGGCGGGCGGCGGCGGTCCAGCGGTCGACGGCCGGCTCGGCCGCGGCACGGGCGCGCGCCACCGTGTCCCGGTCGTGCATCAGGGCCGCGACGACCACCAGCGGCACCACCCACTCGTCACCGGCCTGCTGGTCGATGTAGCGGACCTCGAGGTGGCCCTGCGGGCGCACGGGCGGGAAGAGCGTGGTCAGGTGGTAGTCGAGGTCGGCCAGGGTGGGCGGGGTGTCGAGCGCGCCGCCGATCCACTGGGCGAACGTGACGTCGGGCGCCTCCCAGGAGACCCCGCCGGCGCCGTCGCGGCGCACGCACAGCAGGTGGGTGTCGAGCGCCCGCCGCGCGTACTCCCGGCCCGGGTCGGCGCCCAGGGCGGCCGGGGGCGAGGTGCGCTCGGGATCGAGCGCGAGCCAGCTCGCCATGCGCGTCGACTTCCACCCGGTGCGGCGGCCGTGCACCACCGGCGAGTTGGCGAACGCGGCGAGCAGGACGGGCCCCAGCTCGTGCAGCGCGGCCCAGCGCCCGGCGACGTCGGCACCCTCGCCGGCGTCGACGCAGACCTGCACGGCGGTGGTCGAGCACATCATCGTGCGCCCGTGCGGTCCGATGCGGTCGAACGAGGCCTCCATGGCCTGGTAGCGCGGCACGTCGAGCAGTCGCCGTGGCGGACGCAGCGGATCGCTCGCCCGCGGAACGGTGACCAGGCCCTCGGCGGCCAGCCGCTCGCGGATGGCTCCCGCGTCGAGGCGGACGGCCCGCACGAGGTCGCCGACGCTCGGCAGCGGGAGGCTGGCGATCTCCACCTGCCCACCGGGCTCGACGGTGACCGCGCCCCCCGCGGGGAGCGGGGTGGGTCCGGAGCTCTCGGGGGTCTGACGGTGGGGGCGGTGGCCGTTGGTCTCGGCCGTGCTCAGAGAGGGGCTCGGGGCGGGGAGGGTGGCGGGGGCGTGCGGGCCGAGGGCTCGGGCCAGCAGCGCGGGATCGAGGGGGTGGGCGGGGTCGTGGGCGTCGCGGACGAGCCATTCGAGCTCGGTACCGACGAGGCGTGGCGGCCCGTGCTTGAAGCACACGAAGGCGACGTAGGCCTCGGCGGTCGCGCGGTCGGTCAGCGGCGATGCGGGGTCGAGGGCGACCGGGTGCCGCATCACGGGCGGGCCCGCGGGTGGTGACGTCGGGGCGCTCGGGGCGCCACCGGCATCGCGTACCGAGGGTGACGACTTCGGCACGGAGCCTCCCTGATCGACCGACCCGACAGGCTCGCCGGGAACTGCTGCGGACGCGCACGGACGCTCAGCGACGCTACACGCGCCCTCGGCGCCCCGCATGGGGTCGAGCGCCGAGTGGCCGCGAAGCGAATGTCACTGTGAGTGATTACTCAGGCCGCGCTCGGACGTGAGGCGAACTGCGTGTGGTACAGGTCCGCGTACCGGCCGCTGCGGGCCAGGAGCTCGTCGTGCGTGCCCTGCTCCACCACGCGCCCGTGCTCGACGACGGCGATCGTGTCGGCCGCCCGCACCGTCGAGAGGCGGTGGGCGATGACGACGGCCGTGCGCCCGACCAGCGCCTCCGTGAGCGCCTCCTGCACCGCGTACTCCGACTCCGAGTCCAGGTGGGCGGTGGCCTCGTCCAGCACCACGACCCGCGGTGACGCCAGCAGCAGCCGCGCGATCGTCAGCCGCTGGCGCTCCCCACCCGAGAGCCGGTGCCCGCGCTCCCCCACCACCGTGTCCAGCCCGGCCGGCAGCTCGTCGAGCAGCTCGCCGAGCCGTGCGCGGACCATCGCCTCGCGCAGCTGCGCGTCCGTCGCCTCCGGGGCGGCGTAGGCCAGGTTGGCCCGCACCGTGTCGTGGAAGAGGTGGCCGTCCTGCGTGACGACGCCCACGGCGCCCCGGAGGTCGGCGAAGGACAGTTCGCGCACGTCCACGCCGCCGATCTCGACCCCGCCGCTGTCGACGTCGTAGAGCCGGGGCAGCAGCGAGGCGATCGTCGACTTCCCGGCACCCGACGGGCCGACCAGCGCGAGCATGCCGCCGGGCGCCACCGACAGGCCGACGCCGTGCAGGATCTCGTGCTCCACCCGGTCGTCGAGGCGCGCGACCTCCTCCAGGGAGGCCAGCGACACCTCGGCGGCCGACGGGTAGGTGAACCGCACGTCGTGCAGCCGCACCCCGAGGGGGCCGGCGGGCAGCGGCGTGGGCGTCTCCGGCTCGGTGAGGACGGGCTCCAGGTCCAGCACCTCGAAGACCCGCTCGAAGCTGACGAGCGCGCTCATCACGTCGACGCGGGCGTTCGCCAGCGAGGTCAGCGGGGAGTACAGCCGCGTGAGCAGCAGCGCCAGCGCCACGACCGTGCCGGCGTCGAGGGAGCCGGTGACCGCGAGCCAGCCGCCGAGCCCGTAGACCAGCGCCTGCGCGAGCGCCGAGACCAGCGTCAGGCAGGTGAGGAAGACGCGGTTGACCATCGCCGTGCGCACCCCGACCGCGCGGACCCGGTCGGCGCGGTGGCCGAACTCGTCGGCCTCGGCCTGCGGGCGCCCGAACAGCTTGACCAGCGTCGCGCCGCCCGCGGAGAAGCGCTCGGTCATCTGCCCGGTCATCGAGGCGTTGAGGTCGGCCGACTCCCGCTGCAGCGCCGCGATCCGCCGGCCCATGCGCCGCGCCGGCAGGATGAAGATCGGCAGGAGGATCAGCGCGAGGAGCGTCACCTGCCAGGCCAGCGCCACCATGACCACGACGGCCAGGACGAGCTGGATCGAGTTGGTGACGAGGCCCGAGAGCGTCGAGGTGAACGCGCGTTGCGCGCCGATGACGTCGTTGTTCAGCCGGCTGACCAGCGAGCCGGTGCGCGTGCGCGTGAAGAAGGCCAGCGGCATCCGCTGGACGTGGGAGAACACCGCGAGGCGCAGGTCGTAGATCAGGCCCTCGCCGATGCGCGACGACAGCCAGCGCTCGGCGAGGGTGAGCCCGGCGTCGACCACGGCGAGACCCGCGATGACCAGCGCGATCATCACGACGGTCGACGCCGGCGCGGCGGTGGTGATCGCGGAGATCACGCGCCCCGCGAGGACGGGGGTCGCCACGCCGATCACCGCCGATGCGGTGGCCAGGGTGAGGAACACCGCCAGCATCCGGTGGTGACGGTGGGCGAAGCGCCAGATCCGGGGCAGCGTCCCCTTCGGCACGGAGCGCGGCACGGTGTCCGCCTGCGCCGCCGACTGCATCAACGACCAGGCGTCCATGGTTCGCCCTCCGCTCCTCGGACCGTGTACCCCGAGAGCGTGCGACCTCGACCATCGTCGAGGTCAAGCGAGCCGTCCCGTGGCCGGCGGGTGGTGGGCCGCCGGATCCTCTGGAACGAGGTGTACCCCTCGCCGACACGGCCGAGGGGTCGCGCCCCTACTTCTTCTTCGTCCGTGTGGCGCCCCCACGCCCGCGCAGCGTCACGCCCGACTCGGACAGCACCCGGTGCACGAACCCGTACGAGCGGCCCGTGGACTCGGCGAGCGAACGGATGCTCGCGCCCTTCTCGTACTTCTTCTTCAGATCCGTGGCGAGCTTGTCCCGCTGGGTGCCCGTGATCCGTGCACCCTTCTTCAGATCGGCCATCTCGATCTCACCCCTTGCTCCGACCGCAGGTCCGGTCGAACCATGGTGATCGAAAAGTAGGATGTGCGCCACGGCACATTTCGCGTGATCGGTAAGCGGTTCGGCCGATCGGAGTGGATCAGCGTCCGTTTGCGGTACGCCGTCTACCTGCGGGAATGTCAGCTACCTTGCGACCGCGGCCGACTGGGTCAGGCGAGCTCGACCAGTTCGAGGTGCTCGGTCGAGAAATGGTCCTCGGTGCCGTCGGGCAGCAGGATGACGCGTTCGGGCTCCAGGGCCTCGACCGCACCCGGGTCGTGGGTGACGAGCACGACCGCGCCCTCGAATCGGCGCAGGGCGTCGAGCACCTTCTCGCGGCTGGCCGGATCGAGGTTGTTGGTCGGTTCGTCGAGCAGCAGGACATTGGCCGCGCTGGAGACGAGACCCGCGAGCGCGAGGCGGGTGCGCTCACCGCCGGAGAGCGTGCCGGCGGGCTGCTCGAGCTGCTCGCCCGTGAAGAGGAACGCGCCGAGCAGGGTGCGCAGCTGCTGCTCGGGGGTGTCCGGCGCCGCGCTGCGGGCGTTCTCCCAGACGCTGCGGTCCATGTCGAGCGTGTCGTGCTCCTGCGCGAAGTAGCCGGTGCGCAGGCCGTGGCCGGCCTCGACCGCGCCCGTGTCGGGGTCCTCGGCGCCCGCCAGGATCCGCAGCAGCGTCGTCTTGCCGGCGCCGTTGAGGCCGAGGATCACCACCCGGGACCCGCGGTCGACGGCGAGGTCGACGCCGGTGAACACCTCGAGCGAGCCGTAGGTCTTCGACAGGCCCTGCGCCGTCATCGGCACGCGCCCGCACGGCGCGGGGGCCGGGAAGCGGATGTGCGCGACCTTGTCCTCGGTGCGCTGCTCGTCGAGCCCGTCGAGCATGGCCTGCGCGCGGCGGGCCATCTGCTTGGCGGCGACGGCCTTGGTGGCCTTCGCGCCCATCTTGGCGGCCTGGACCTGCAGCGCGCCGGCCTTCTTCTCGGCGTTGGCACGCTCGCGGCGGCGGCGGGCCTCGTCGTCGGCGCGGGCCTGCTGGTACTTCGCCCAGCCCATGTTGTAGCTGTCGAGCTCACCGCGGGTGGCGTCGAGGAACCACACCTTGTTGACCACGGCGTCGATCAGCTCGGTGTCGTGGCTGATCACGATGAGCCCGCCGTCGTGGGAGAGCAGGAAGGAGCGCAGCCAGCCGATGGAGTCGGCGTCGAGGTGGTTCGTGGGCTCGTCGAGCAGCAGCGTCGTCCCGGCGTTGCCGCCCGAGTCGCCGCTGGCGGCGAAGAGGATGCGGGCCAGCTCGACGCGTCGGCGCTGACCGCCCGAGAGCGTCTGCAGGGGCTGGGACAGCACGCGCGCGGGCAGGCCGAGGTTCGAGCAGATCCGCCCCGCCTCGCTCTCGGCGGCGTAGCCCCCGAGGTCGGCGAACCGCTCCTCGAGGCGGCCGTAGCGCGCGATCGCCTTGTCGCGCGCGGCGTCGTCGGCCAGCTCGGCCATCGCGGTCTGCGTCTTCTCCATGTCGCGCAGCAGCTCGTCGAGCCCCTTGGCCGACAGCACGCGGTCGCGCGCGAGCACCGTGAGGTCGCCCTCGCGGGGGTCCTGCGGGAGGTAGCCGACCGGCCCGGTGCGGCGGATCGTGCCGCCGTAGGGCTCGCCGACGCCCGCGAGGCTGCGCAGCGTCGTCGTCTTGCCCGCGCCGTTGCGCCCGACCAGCCCGATCCGGTCGCCCGGCTGGACGCGCAGCGACGTCCCGGACAGCAGGATGCGCGAGCCGGCGCGCAGCTCGAGATCGGACGCGGTGATCACGGGAGGAGTCCTCGGGGAGGGTCGGTGCGGGCGGACGGGGCGCCACGCTGACCTTCCCAGTGTAGGCGACCGTCACCACCGCCCCGGCCGCACGCTCCGATCTCACCGGCCCGCGCCAAGGAGATTCGCACGACAGCGCTCCTCTGTCGCGCTGCCCTACGAACTCCGGCGCCAGGAGGTGAACCTCCCTAGGGTCGCCCCATGACCGACGCCACTCCCCCTGCTCAGGACCTCGCCGGGCGCACCGCCCTCGTCACCGGCGCGAGCCGGGGCATCGGGCTCGGGGTGGCGCGCCACCTGCTCGACCGCGGTGCCGCCGTGACGATCACGGCCCGCAAGCAGGCCGAGCTGGAGGAGGCGGCGGCCTCGCTGGGCGCCCCGGAGCGCGTGCTGGCGCTGCCCGGCAACTCCGGCGACGGGGCCGCCCGGGCGGCCGCGGTCGACGCCTGCGTCGAGCGGTTCGGCTCCCTCGACGTGCTGGTCAACAACACCGGCATCAACCCGCAGTACGGCCCGCTGGTGCAGGCGGACCTCGCGGCCGTCTCGAAGATCTTCGAGGTCAACGTGGTGGCGGCGCTCGGGTTCGTGCAGGAGGCGCACCGGGCGTGGATGGGCGCGCACGGCGGTGCCGTCGTCAACATGGCCTCGGTGGGTGGGCTGCGCTCGAGCGGCGTGATCGGCGCGTACGGGGCGTCGAAGGCCGCGCTGATCCGTCTCACCGAGGAGCTCGCCTGGGAGCTCGGGCCCGACATCCGCGTCAACGCCGTCGCGCCCGCGGTGGTGAAGACGCGCTTCGCGGAGGCGCTCTACGCCGACGGCGAGGACGCCGTCGCATCCCGCTACCCGATGCGCCGCCTCGGGACCCCGGAGGACGTCGCCGCGCTCGTCGGCTTCCTCGTCTCCGACGCCGCCTCGTGGATCACCGGCGAGACCGTCCGGGTCGACGGCGGACTGCTGGCGACCGGGAGCACCTGAACCGCACGAGCACCTCAGGCGGACACGGGCAGAATGACGGTGAACGGGGAGGTGCACACCCATGGGCTTGTTCAGCAGATGGCGCCGCGGGGGCGGCGGCGCGGGCGGTGACGGACGGCGCCAGGTGCTCGACCGCGAGGCCACGAGCGCCGACCTCGACCACCTCCGCGCGTTCGCCAAGTCCCGCGAGGGCGTGGCGTTCTACGTCGAGCCCGAGACCACGGCCACCGACACGACGGTCGTCGCGGTCGCGTTCGACGGGGAGTGGACGCGCCGGCGCGTCGGCACGCCGAAGGCCGCGGAGAAGCTGGCGCGCTCCTGCAAGGTCGCGATCCACGACGTCCAGGTCACCGGCTACCCACCCGAGATGCGCGCGTGGAACGCCCGCGCGAAGGCCGACCGCGCCGCGCTCGAGGAGATGGCCCGCCTCGAGGAGGACCACGACCGGTGACCCGTCCGTGACCGCTGCCATGCCGGCGGCCCCGGTCGCCGATGTCGTGATCGCCGGGGCCGGCCCGGCCGGTCGTGCCCTCGCCCGGGCCTGCGCCGCGCTGGACCTGCGGGTCCTGCTCGTCGACCCCCGTCCCCACCGCCCCTGGACCCACACCTACGGCGCCTGGGCGCACGAGCTGCCCGACGACCTCCCGGCCGACGTCGCCGCCGCGCGCGGGCGCGGGGTGGCCATCGGCGAGCGGACCCACGAGCTCGACGACACCTACGTCGTCCTCGACACCTCGGCGCTGCAGGTGCACCTCACCGACCCGACGGTCGCGGTGCGGCGCGGCCGGGTCGTGGCCGCGGTGCCGGCGGCGCCCGGGCGGAACCCGGCGGTGATGCTCGACGACGGCACCAGCCCGAGCGGGCGGGTGGTGGTCGACGCCACCGGCGCCCGCCAGGCCCTGGCCCGCCGCGGCGCCGCCCGCGGGCTCGAGGGCGTCCGCCCCCGCGCGGAACAGACCGCCTTCGGCGTGGTGGTGCCGCGCGAGGTGGCTGCGCGTGTCAGCGGCGACCGTCTGCTGTTCATGGACTGGCGCGCCGACCACGGGCACGAGGGCTGGCCCACCTTCCTCTACGCCGTGCCGCTGGACGCCGAGCGCGTGCTGCTCGAGGAGACCTCGCTCGCCCGCCGCCCGGGGCTGCCGATGCCCGAGCTGCGCGCCCGTCTGCGGGCCCGCCTGCTCGCGGCCGGGCTCACCGAGGCGGAGATCCCCGACGACCCCGCCGACGTGGAGAAGGTGCGCTTCCCCGTCGACTCGCCGCGACACCGCTCCCCCGCCGGCGTGGTGGCCGTCGGTGCGGCGGACTCCCTCGTGCACCCCGCCTCGGGATTCAGCCTCGCGACCTCGTTGCGCATGGCCCCGCGGCTCGCCACCGTCCTCGCCGACGCCCTGCGGGGCGGTGCCGACCCCGTGGCCGCGGCCAAGGCGGCCCGGCGGGTGGTGCGCTCCCCCGCGGCGGCCACCGTGCACGCGCTGCGACGCCGGGGCCTCGAGACGCTGCTCGCGATGCCCCCCGCCGACGTCCCGGCGTTCTTCGACCGCTTCTTCGCGCTCCCGGACGTCCACCGGCGGGCCTATCTCGACGCCCGGGAGGACGTCACCGCATCGCTCGCGGCCATGACCTCGTTGTTCGGAGGACTGACACCCCGTCTCCGCCTCCACCTGATCAGGGGAACGGTGCTCGGGGCCCGCAGCGTCCGAACGGAGCAATAGCGGTACGCTCGCGAACCGGGATCGTGACGGGATCGTGACCTGTCACCGATGAAAGGGGTTCTCCGCCATGGGTGCCTACCAGACCGTCGCCGTCGGGACCGACGGCTCGGAATCGTCCTACCGCGCCGTGGACCGCGCCGCGACGATCGCCGCCGACAGCAAGGCGACCCTGCTCATCATCTGCGCCTACAAGCCGGCGAAGTCCACCGGCGAGGCCGAGCAGGCCCTCGGCGAGGACGCCGCCTTCCACGTCGTCGGCTCCACGCCCGCCGAGGAGACGCTGCGCGACGCCCGCGAGCGCGCCGCCACCAAGGGCTCGCTCGAGATCGAGACCGTCGCGGTACAGGGCGACCCGATCGAGCGCGTCATCGAGACCGTCTCCGAGCGCAAGGCGGACCTCGTGGTGGTCGGCAACCGCGGGCTCAACAGCCTCGCGGGCCGTCTGCTCGGCTCCGTCCCCCAGGGCATCTCCCGCCGCGCGGGCAGTGACGTCCTGATCGTCCACACCACGTGACGGCGGGTCCGGACCCCACCTCCGCGGACCCGCAGCGGTGGGCGCGTGCCCAGGAGCGGATCGAGGATCTGCTCCTGGGCGGGCCCCGGACCATGACCCGCGGGGAGGTGCACGAGCGCACCGGGCTGTCCCCCGAGCACACGGCCCGGCTGTGGAGCGCGCTCGGCTTCCCGGCCGCCGGTGACGACGCCCGCGGCTTCACCGAGGCCGACATCGACGCGCTCGAGCTCTCCGGACGCCTGCTCGACGAGGACACGTTCGACGAGGCCGAGGAGCTCGCCGTCGCCCGGGCCCTCGGGCAGGGCCTCGGGCGGCTCGCGGAGTGGCAGGCCAACCTCGTGCGCCGCACCATCGCCGGCTCCGGCCGCGCCGACGACCCGGACGCCGTCGTCGACGCCGTCGAGGCGCTCGTGCCGACGCTCGAACGGCTCCAGTCCTACGTGTGGCGCCGGCACCTCGCCGTCACGGCCGGCCGGATGCTCGCCGTGCTCGCGCGCCCCGAGGGCGAGCGCACCGAGGAGAACCGGGTCGTCGTCGGGTTCGCCGACATCGTCGGCTTCACCGCGCTGAGCCGGAAGATCGACGAGACCGAGCTGCGGGCGCTGCTCGAGCGGTTCGAGACCGTGTGCACCGACGTCGTCGCCCGGCGCCACGGACGGATCGTGAAGACCCTCGGCGACGAGATCCTCTTCGTCTGCGAGCGGGTCGAGGACGCCGTCGACATCGCCTTCCGGCTGCACGAGCAGGTGCCCGACGAGGGCGGCCGCCTCATCCTGCGCGTGGGCCTGGCCCTCGGTGACGTCCTGCCCCGCTACGGCGACGTCTACGGCCCCGTCGTCAACATCGCCAGCCGCCTGACCTCCGAGGCCCGCCCCGGGACCGTCCTCGTCGACGAGGACCTCACCCACGCGATCCGCGAGACCGACCTCGACGTCGAGGTCCGCGCGGTGCCCCAGCTCGCGGTGCGGGGCTACCGCCACCTGCGCCCGCACGTGATCCGCGAGCGCGCCTCCTAGGCCGCAGCGAACGCGCCGTTCGCTGCTTCTAGGCGCACGAACTCCCCGTTGATCACGGCGAGCGCGCGAGCCGCGGCTCCCCTGGGCGCCGACCCCAGAACGAACGAACGGCGGGTTCGCTGCTACGGGAGCAGCGAACCCGCCGTCGTTTCGTTCGCGAGGGCCGAGCTCAGACGGTGAACCCCAGGGCGCGCAGCTGCTCGCGGCCGTCGTCGGTGATCTTGTCCGGGCCCCACGGGGGCATCCAGACCCAGTTGATCCGCACGTCGTTGGCCAGGCCGCCGCCGGCGCCCTGGGTCAGCGCCGCGCGGGCCTGGTCCTCGATGACGTCGGTCAGCGGGCAGGCCGCCGAGGTCAGGGTCATGTCGAGCGTGACCACGGGACCCGCCGGGTCGCCCTGGACGTCGATGCCGTAGAGCAGGCCGAGGTCGACGACGTTGATCCCGAGCTCCGGGTCGACGACGTCGCGCATCGCCTCCTCGAGGTCGTCGACCGACGGCAGCGCGTCGTCCGACGTCGCCGGGGCCTCGGGCATGCCGGCGGCACCCCGCTGGACGGTGTCTTCGCTCATGCTGTTCCTCCGGTCTGTGCCGACGCCTGGGCCTGTGACGCCTGAGCCTGGGCGACCGCGTCCTTGAACGCCAGCCATCCCAGCAGCGCGCACTTCACGCGGGCCGGGTAGGCGGCCACGCCCGCGAACGCGACGGCGTCGTCGAGCACGTCCTCGTCCGGTTCGACCTTGCCGCGGCTCTGGACCATCGCCTGGTAGGCCTCGAGGGTCTCGAAGGCCTCCCCGACGGTGTGCCCGACCAGCAGGTCGTGGGCCACCGAGGTCGCCGCCTGGCTGATCGAGCAGCCGAGCGCGTCGTACGACAGGTCCTCCACCTTGGCGTCGCGACCCTCGCCGCCGGTGAGGTGCACGCGCACGGTCACCTCGTCGCCGCAGGTCGGGTTGACGTGGTGGACCTCGGCCTCGAACGGGTCGCGCAGCCCGCGTCCGTGCGGGTTGCGGTAGTGGTCCAGGATGATCTCCTGGTACATCGAGTCGAGCTTCACGGGGCGACTCCGAAGAACTCCTGCGCCCGACGGACGCCCGCCACGAGGGCGTCGACCTCCTCGAGCGTGTTGTACACGTGGAAGCTCGCGCGGATCGACGACTGCACGCCGAACGCCCGGTGCAGCGGCCACGCGCAGTGGTGGCCGACGCGCACGGCGATGCCGGAGTCGTCGAGCACCTGCGAGGCGTCGTGCGGGTGGATGCCCTCGATCTCGAACGCCACGGCGCCGCCGCGGGCCTCGGTGCTGCGCGGGCCGATGATCGAGACGCCGGGCAGGTCCTGCAGCTTGAGCAGGGCCGCGCCGGTCAGCTCGTTCTCGTGCGCCTTGACGGCGTCCATCCCGATGAGGTTGAGGTAGTCGACGGCCGCGCCGAGACCGATGGCCTGCGACGTCATCGGCACGCCGGCCTCGAACCGCGCCGGCGGCGGCGCGTACGTCGAGCCCTCCATGCGGACCGTCTCGATCATCGAGCCGCCGGTGAGGAACGGCGGGAGCGCCTCGAGCAGCTCGCGCCGCCCGTAGAGCACCCCGATGCCCGAGGGGCCGAGCATCTTGTGCCCGGAGAACGCGGCGAAGTCGACGCCGAGGGCGTGCAGGTCGACCGGGGCGTGCGGCACCGACTGGCAGGCGTCGAGCACCGTGTAGGCGCCGACCGCGCGGGCCCGTCGCACCAGCTCCTCGACCGGCGGGACGGTGCCCAGCACGTTCGACTGGTGCGTGAACGCCACGACCTTGGTGCGCTCGGTGATCGGGTCGTTCTCGAGGTCGAGCCGCCCGTCCTTGGTCACCGAGAACCAGCGCAGCGTCGCCCCGGTGCGCCGGCAGAGCTCCTGCCAGGGCACGAGGTTGGCGTGGTGCTCCATCTCGGTGGTGACGACCTCGTCGCCCGGCCCGAGACGGAACCGCTCGGCGGCCGCGTCGACGCCGTCCCCGACCGAGGCGTTGCTCATGCCGTAGGCGACGAGGTTGATCGCCTCGGTCGCGTTCTTGGTGAACACCACCTCGTCGACGTCGGCCCCCACGAACGCCGCGATCCGCTCGCGGGCGGACTCGTAGGCGTCGGTGGCCTCCTCCGACAGGGCGTGCGCCCCACGGTGGACGGCGGCGTTGGACGTCTCGAGGAACGTCCTCTCCGCGTCGAGCACCTGGCGCGGACGCTGGGAGGTCGCGCCCGAGTCGAGGTACACCAGCGGCTTGTCGTCGCGGACGGTGCGGCTCAGGATGGGGAAGTCCGCTCGGATCTTCGCGACATCCAGGGTCGCACCCGCCGAGGGAGCGGATGCGAGTGCGGTCATGCCGGCTGCTCCTCCTTGTCGGCGCCGAAGGCCCCGACGAACCGCTCGTAGCCGTTCTCCTCGAGCTCGTCGGCGAGCTCGGGGCCCCCGGACGCGGCGACCCGGCCGTTCACGAACACGTGGACGCGGTCGGGCGCGATGTACCGGAGGATGCGGGTGTAGTGCGTGATCAGCAGGATGCCGACGTCCGACTGCGACTTGTACTCGTTCACGCCCTTCGACACGACGCGCAGGGCGTCGACGTCGAGGCCCGAGTCGGTCTCGTCGAGGACCGCGATCTTCGGCTTCAGCAGCGACATCTGCAGCACCTCGTGGCGCTTCTTCTCGCCGCCGGAGAAGCCCTCGTTGACGCTGCGCTCGGCGAACGCCGGGTCGATCTCGAGGTCGGACATCGCGCCCTTGACCTCCTTGACCCAGTGCCGCACCTTCGGCGCCTCGCCGCGCGTGGCGGTGGCGGCGGAGCGCAGGAAGTTCGACATCGAGACGCCGGGGACCTCGACCGGGTACTGCATGGCGAGGAACAGGCCGGCGCGGGCGCGCTCGTCGACGGCCATCTCAAGGACGTCCTCGCCGTCGAGGAGGACCTGGCCCTTGGTCACGGTGTACTTCGGGTGGCCCGCGATCGAGTACGCCAGCGTCGACTTGCCGGAACCGTTCGGACCCATGATCGCGTGGGTCTCGTTCGAGTTCACGGTGAGGTCGACACCGCGCAGGATCTCCTTGGGACCGGACTCGGTCTCGACCTCGACGTGCAGGTCGCGGATCTCGAGGGTGGACATCAAGCCTCTTTCGGGAGTGTTCGTGTGGTGGGGGGCGGAGCCGTCAGACGCCGACGACCTCGAGCTCGGCCTCGATGGCCGCCTCGAGACGGTCGCGCAGCGCCGGCACGCGGACCTTCTGGATGACCTCGCCGAAGAAGCCGCGGACGACCAGCCGGCGTGCCTGGGCCTCGGGAATCCCCCGCGCCATCAGGTAGAACAGCTGCTCGTCGTCGAACCTTCCCGTGGCGCTGGCGTGGCCGGCGCCGACGATCTCGCCGGTCTCGATCTCGAGGTTCGGCACCGAGTCGGCCCGGGCGTTGTCCGTGAGCAGCAGGTTGCGGTTGAGCTCGTAGGTGTCGGTGCCCTCGGCCGCCTTCCGGATCAGCACGTCGCCGATCCAGACGGTGTGCGCGGCGGTACCGCCCTCGACGCCCTGCAGGGCGCCCTTGTACATGACGCGCGAGCGGCAGTTCGGCACCGAGTGGTCGACGAGCAGGCGCTGCTCGAAGTGCTGGCCGCCGTCGGCGAAGTACAGCCCGTCGAGCTCGACGTCGCCGCCGGGCGCGCGGTAGTTGATGACCGGGGACAGCCGGACGAGGTCGCCGCCGAGCGTCACCGAGGTGTGCCGGATCGTCGCGTCGCGCCCCACCGAGAGGTGCTGCGCACCGACGTAGACCGCGTCGTCCGCCCAGTCGTGGACCTCCACGACCTCGAGCTTCGCGCCGTCGGCGACCACGAACTCCGTGTTCGCCGCGACCGTGCCCGAACCGCGGTGGTCCAGGACCACGACGGCCTGGGCGTGGTGCTCGAGACGCAGCTGCAGGTGCGCGAACGCGGTGGCGCCGGCCCCGGGGCCGCCGACGGTGATCGTCAGCGGCTCGTCGTCGGAGCGGGCCTCGTTCACCGTGACCACGTGGGCCTCGGTGAACGACGACCACGCCTGCGCCGCGACGCGGTCGGCGGGGATGCCGCCGTCGCCGAGCCGGGCGTCGTCCCGTCCGACGGTCTCGTGACGGGTACCGGAGCCGGTGAGGTCGCCGGCGGCGTCACCGAACCCGGTGCGCACCGAGACCTCGATGCGGCCGTCGGCCGACGCCGAGCCGTCGTGGAGTCCGTGCAGGCGCCGCAGCGGCGTGAACCGCCACTGCTCCTCGCGGCCGCGAGGGACCTCGAAGGCCTCGACGTCGTAGGAGGTGAAGCGCAGCTCCCACGGCGCGAGCTTCGGGCTGCCCGCCGTCTTGATGCCCGGGTCCACGTCGAGGACCGGGGCGCCGGGGGCGGTCGTCGTGCCGCCCCCGGTCTGGGCCACCGGCTGGGTCATCCGACAGCACCCTCCATCTGCAGCTCGATCAGGCGGTTCAGCTCGAGCGCGTACTCCATGGGGAGCTCGCGCGCGATGGGCTCGACGAACCCGCGCACGATCATCGCCATGGCCTCGTCCTCGGAGAGCCCGCGGGACATCAGGTAGAAGAGCTGGTCCTCGCTGACCTTCGAGACGGTCGCCTCGTGGCCCATCGTCACGTCGTCCTCGCGGACGTCGACGTAGGGATAGGTGTCCGAGCGGCTGATCGTGTCGACCAGCAGCGCGTCGCACTTCACCGTGGACCGCGAGTGGTGCGCGCCCTTGTTGACCCGGACCAGACCGCGGTAGCTCGTCCGTCCACCGCCGCGTGCGACCGACTTCGAGATGATCGTCGACGACGTGTACGGCGCGAGGTGCACCATCTTGGCGCCCGCGTCCTGGTGCTGGCCCTCGCCGGAGAACGCCACCGAGAGCACCTCGCCCTTGGCGTGCGGGCCGGTCAGCCAGACGGCCGGGTACTTCATGGTCACCTTGGAGCCGATGTTGCCGTCGACCCACTCCATGGTCGCGCCCTCTTCGGCCTTGGCGCGCTTGGTGACCAGGTTGTAGACGTTGTTCGACCAGTTCTGGATGGTCGTGTAGCGGCAGCGGCCGCCCTTCTTCACCACGATCTCGACGACCGCGGAGTGCAGGGAGTCCGATGAGTAGATCGGCGCCGTGCAGCCCTCGACGTAGTGGACGTAGGCGTCCTCGTCGACGATGATCAGCGTCCGCTCGAACTGGCCCATGTTCTCGGTGTTGATCCGGAAGTAGGCCTGCAGCGGGATGTCCACGTGGACGCCCTTGGGCACGTAGATGAACGAGCCGCCGGACCACACCGCGGAGTTCAGCGCGGAGAACTTGTTGTCGCCGGCCGGGATCACCGAGCCGAAGTACTCCTCGAACAGCTCCGGGTGCTCGCGCAGCCCGGTGTCGGTGTCCATGAAGATGACACCCTGCTGCTCGAGGTCCTCGCGGATCTGGTGGTAGACGACCTCGGACTCGTACTGCGCCGCGACACCGGAGACCAGACGGCTCTTCTCGGCCTCGGGGATGCCGAGCTTGTCGTAGGTGTCCTTGATGTCGGCGGGCAGGTCGTCCCAGGTGGCCGCCTGCTTCTCCGTCGAGCGGACGAAGTACTTGATGTTGTCGAAGTGGATGCCCGAGAGGTCGGAACCCCACTGCGGCATCGGCTTCTTCTCGAACGTGTTCAGCGCCTTGAGCCGCAGCTGGAGCATCCAGTCCGGCTCGCTCTTCTTGTCCGAGATGTCACGCACGACCGCCTCGCTGAGGCCGCGCTGCGCGCTGGCGCCCGCGACGTCGGTGTCGTGCCACCCGAACTGGTAGTTCCCGAGCGCAGCGAGGGTCTCCTCCTGCGTGAGCTCGACGGGGGCGGTGGGGGTGGTCCGCTCCGCGGAGGTGGTCATACGACCTGCCTTCCCTTGACGGTGGTGGTGGTGACCTGCGCCGGTACGTGCGTGGTGCACGCGGCATCGCCGCGCGCGATCGTCGACAGACGCTGGACGTGGGTGCCCAGCAGCTCGGCGAAGACCTCGGTCTCGGCCTCGCAGAGCTGGGGGAACTCGGCGGCCACGCCGGCCACCGGGCAATGGTGCTGACAGAGCTGCGCGCCCGTGCTGGCGGCCCGGGACGAGGCGGCGTACCCCTCCCCGGACAGGGCGCCCGCGAGGGCTTCGACCCGGTCCGGGCGATCGGCCTGCGCCTCGATGTCCTCGCGGTGCTCCGCGAGGAGACCGAGGATGCGGCGGCGGGCGAACGCCCGGACGGCGTCCTCCCCCGCGGCGTCGGCGAGCTCGCGCAGCGCGGCGATCGCGAGGTCCGCGACGTCGTCCTCGCCGCGCCCGGCACGGCGCCGTCCCTGCTCGGTGAGCAGGTGCTGGCGTGCGGGCCGTCCGCGACCGCGCCCGGAGGCGCGCGGGGCGTCGCGGGTGGAGACGGTGCCGTCGGCGACGAGGGCGTCGAGGTGACGGCGCACCGCCGCCCCGGAGAGACCCAGCACCCCGGCCAGGTCCATCGCCGTGGTCGGCCCGTGCTCCAGCAGGCGGCGGACGATGAGGTCCCGCGTGCGGCCGTCGTGTCCGTCGGTGCCCATGGTCCTCACCTCCTCACTGTGGTCTCCACAGTCTGCCCGCTATTTGACAACGTCAGTCTTGCTTATTTCGCGGCGCCGGGCAAAGTGGCGGCCCTGATCAGCGTGGTGATCGCCCTCACGCAGGGTTACCTACCCTCACCCCGGCCCTCACCCCGGCCCTCACCCCGGCCCTGACCGCGGCGCCCGGGGACGCCGACGGGGTCGTCCGGGGCGCTCGGTATCGTCCCGTCGCGTGACCGGGACGGCGCAGGCCCCGCAGGCGCCTGCCGAGGTGTCCCCGTCCGTCACCCCGCCGGGTGCCGTCCCGCCGCCGCCGACGCCCGACGAGCGGCGGCGCCTCCGCACCGTGCGCCGGTTCGGCACCACGGGTGCGCTGCTCATGGCCGTCGGCGCCCTCGGCTGTGGGGCCACGCCCGCCCCCGCCTACAACCCCCTGCTGGGCACGCGCGTGCTCGGCCTGTGGGGGCGCATGCCGACGGTGTCGCTGACGCTCGCCTACATCGGCATGGGCATGCTCGTCCTCGCCTGGCTGTGGCTCGGGCGGCTCGCGTGGCCGGGGCGCGTGCGCCTGTCGGTGCGCCAGCTGACCCGGATCCTCGTCATGTGGATGGTGCCGCTCGCCGTCGCGCCGCCGCTGTTCTCCACCGACGTCTACGGCTACCTCTCCCAGGCCGAGGTCGTCTCGCGCGGGTTCGACCCCTACGTCTACGGCGCCGCCCAGGCCCTCGGGCTCTCCGACCCGCTCGTCGCGAGCATCCCGACGATCTGGCGGACGACGCCGTCGCCGTACGGGCCCGGCTTCCTCACCTTCGGGCGCCTCATCACCGGCATCGCGGGCGACGACATCGTGCTCGGCGTCTACCTGCACCGCGTGCTCGCGCTCGCCTCGCTGGGCCTCGTCATCTGGGCGGTACCGCACCTCGCGCGCCGCGCCGGCGTCGAGCCGATCGCGGCGCTCTGGCTCGCGATCAGCCCGCTGGTGCTCTTCCACCTGGTCAGCGGCATCCACAACGACGCGATCATGCTCGGCGTCGTCCTCGCGGGCCTCGAGATCGGGATGCGCCGCTCGTGGGTGCTGGGCGCGCTGCTCATCGGGCTCGGCGCCTCGGGGAAGATCCCCGCGGTGCTCGCGCTGGGCTTCCTCGCCGCGCACGTCGCCCGCGAGCGCGGGGGTGGGATCGGGCGTCTCGTCCGCTACGGCGCCGCCTGCTCGGCGCTCGGGCTCGGGATGGTCGCCGCGGTGTCGGTGGGCAGCGGGCTCGGCTTCGGGTGGATCCAGGCGCTCTCGGTGCCGAACCTCCTGCGCAGCTGGCTGTCGGTGACCACCGACCTCGGCGTCCTCGGCGGCTGGCTCGGCGGGGTCCTCGGCCTCGGCGACCACACCGACGCCGTCCTCGACCTCACCCGCGCGGCCGGGCTCGGCGTCGCCGCGCTGGTGTGCGTGCTGCTGCTGTTCATGGTGCTCAACGGCCGTCTGCACGCCGTCGCGGGCATGGGCTACGGATTCGGCGCGGTCTTCCTCGCCGGCCCGGTGCTGCACCCCTGGTACCTGCTGTGGGCGATCGTCCCGCTGGCGGCCTCGGTGCGGAACCCGCGCATCCGCGGCTTCGCCGTCGCCATCTGCGCGATCGTCGCGCTGCTCGTGCCCCCGACGGGCGCCGACTTCTCGTTCCGGACCTACCAGCTGCCGATGGCCATCACCGCGGCCGCCCTGCTCGCGCTGGTCCCCCTGGCCGCGGTGCGTGGGCGCGTGCCGCGGACCCCGGCCGCCTAGGCTGTCGACGTGTCGGGATCCCCGGCCGCGCTCTCGGTGCGCGGCCTCGTCGTGCGCTACCAGGGGCGTGCGGCGGTCGACGGTCTCGACCTCGACCTCGCGCCCGGCAGCGTGCTCGCGCTCCTCGGGCCCAACGGCGCCGGCAAGACGACCACCGTCGAGGTGTGCGAGGGGTTGCGCTCCCGCGACAGCGGCGAGGTCCGGGTGCTCGGCGCCGACCCCGCGGGCGCGCCGGACACCCTGCGCGCCCGCATCGGCGTCATGCCGCAGGGCGGCGGCGCCTACCCGGGCGTCCGCGTCCGCGAGATGGTCGGCCTGGTCGCCGCCTGCGCCGCCGACCCGCTCGACCCGGACTGGCTCGTCGACACCCTCGGGCTCGCCGGGTGCGCCCGCACGCCCTACAAGCGGCTCTCGGTCGGCCAGCAGCAGCGCCTCGCGCTCGCGTGCGCCGTCGTCGGTCGCCCGGAGCTCGTGTTCCTCGACGAGCCCACCGCGAGCCTGGACCCGCAGGGCCGGCGTCTCGTGTGGGACCTCGTGCGCGCGCTGCGCGCCGACGGCGTCGCGGTGCTGCTCACCACGCACCTGATGCAGGAGGCCGAGACGCTCGCCGACCACATCGTGATCGTCGACCACGGACGGGTCGTCGCCGAGGGCAGCCCCGAGGACCTCACCGCCGCGGGCGCCGACCGCGAGCTGCGCTTCCGGGCGGCCGCGGGCATGGACCTGAAGCTGCTGACGGCGGCGCTCCCCGAGGGGTGCACGGTGTCCGAGCCGAGCTCCGGCAGCTACCTCGTCGAGGGCGCCATCGACCCGCAGGTGCTCTCGACGGTGACGTCGTGGTGCGCGCGACAGGGCGTGCTCGCCGACGACCTGCGCGTGGCCCGCCGCAGCCTCGAGGACGTGTTCCTCGAGCTGACAGGACGCGAGCTGCGTTCGTGATCCCCCGCAACGACCGGGCCCTCGGTCACTCCTTCGTCGTGCCCGCGCGCCCGTCGGCGGGGGCGGGATCGTGAGCGCGGCACGGTTCGAGGCCGGCACCTTCACGCCCGCCCCCGGGCGCGGGCCGCTGGGACGGATGCTCGCGACGCAGGTCGCCCTGGAGACGAAGCTGGCGCTGCGCCAGGGCGAGCAGGTGCTGCTCACGCTCATCATCCCGCTCGCGCTGCTCGTCGGGCTCTCCCTGCTGGAGTTCGTCCCGCTGCCCGAGCCACGCGTCGACGCGGCGCTGGCGACGGTGCTCGCGCTCGCCGTGATGTCGACGGCGTTCACGAGCCAGGCGATCTCGCTGGGCTTCGACCGGCGCTACGGCGTGCTGCGGCGGCTCGCGGCCACCGCGGTCCCCCGCTCCATGATCGTGCTCGGGCGCCTGGGCGGGATGGCCGCGGTCGTGCTCGTCCAGGTCGTCGTCCTCGGCGCCGTCGCGCTCGCGCTCGGCTGGCGACCCGGGCTCGGCTCGCCGGGCTGGGCGCTGCTGCTCGTCGTCCTGGGCACCGCGGCGTTCGGGGCCGTCGGCGTGCTGCTCGGCGGCAGCCTGCGCGCCGAGCTGGTCCTCGCCGTCGCCAACATCGTGTGGTTCGTGCTGCTGTTCGCCGGCGGGGTGCTCGTCCCCGCCTCGGCCCTGCCGGGCCCGCTCGCCGTCGTCGTACAGCTGCTGCCCTCCGGAGCGCTCGCCGAGGGCCTGCGCACCGCCCTGCTCGGCGGCACCCCGGCCCTCGGCCACATCGTCGTCCTCATCGTGTGGGCCGTGGTCGCCGGCGGGATCGCGACCCGCACCGTGCGCTGGACCTGAGCACCGCACAGCACCGCACCACGCCGCGCCGCACTACCGGGCGTCGTAGGATCGCGACCGTGCTGGAGCGCCTCCTCGCCACACCTCCCGGCCTGATGCGCGGCCTGGCGATGGCCGCGGTCGTCGGCCAGGCCGGCATCGCGGTCACGGGAGCGGTCGTCCGGGTCACGGGGTCCGGTCTCGGCTGTCCGACGTGGCCCCAGTGCTTCCCCGGCAGCCTGGTCCCGGTGCCCCACCCCGAGATCGCGGTCCTGCACCAGTGGGTGGAGTTCGGCAACCGGCTCCTCGGCATCGCGCTCGTGGTCGTCACCGGGGCCTGCCTGCTCGCGGCCCTCAACGTGCGCCCGCGCCGCGGCCGGCTCGTGCTGCTCGCCGCCACCATGCCGCTCGGCGTGGTCGCCCAGGCCGTGATCGGCGGGATCACCGTGCTCACGGGCCTCGCCTGGTACACGGTCGCGCCGCACTTCCTCGTGACGATCCCGCTCATCTGGCTCGCCGTGCTCCTCGTGCGCGAGTCCTCCCCGGCCGCCATGGCCGCCCCGCCCGGCACACCCTGGCGCCCGGCGGTGCCCTCGGCCCTGCGCGGGCTGCTCGCGGTCGCGTCCGTGGTGCTCGTCGCCCTGCTCGTCGCGGGCACGCTCGTCACCGCGGCCGGCCCGCACGGCGGCGACGCGGCCACCCCGCGCCTCGCCGCCGTCCCGCTCCCGACGCTCGCGACGGCTCACGCCCACCTGCTGTTCGCGTTCCTGGGCCTGCTCGTGGGGGTCGGCTTCATGGTCCACGCGGTGTCCGTGCCGCGCGCCGTCGTCCGCCGCCTCCGGGTGCTCGTGCTGCTGACGCTCGCCCAGGGCGCGCTCGGCGGGATCCAGTACGCCCTCGGGGTGCCGGAACTGCTCGTGGCCCTGCACGTCCTCGGCGCGGTCACGACCGTCGCCGCGGCGGCGTGGCTGTGGTCGGCGACCGCCGAGCCCGATCCCGTGACCTCGGCGCCCCCGGCCGACGCCGCCTCGGCCCCCGCCCTCGCCGGGAGGAGCTGACGTGCACGCCGTCCGCATCCCGCGCCACGGCGGGCCCGAGGTCCTCGAGTCCGTCGCCTGCCCGACCCCTCCGCGGGCGACGGTGAGGTGCTCGTCGACCTCGCCGCGGCCGGCGTCAACTTCATCGACACCTACTTCCGCGAGGGCATCTACCCCGCGCCGCTCCCCCTCGTGCCGGGCGTGGAGGGCGCCGGGACGGTGCGCGAGGTCGGCCCCGGCGTCACCGGCTTCGCGCCCGGCGACCGCGTCGCCTGGACCAACACCCTCGGCAGCTACGCGACCGTCGCCGCGGTGCCCGCCACCGACCTCGTCGTGGTGCCCGAGGCGATCGACTTCGAGACCGCGACGGCCGTCGTGCTCCAGGGCATGACCGCGCACTACCTCGTCCACGACACCCACCCCGTCGCCCCCGGCGACGTCGTCCTCGTCCACGCCGGGGCCGGCGGGATGGGTCTGCTGCTCTGCCAGATGGCGAGCGCGCTGGGCGCCCGCGTCCTCGCCACCACCTCGTCGGAGGAGAAGGACGCCCTCGCCCGCGAGGCCGGCGCCCACGAGACGCTGCGCTACTCCGACGACCTCGCCGACCGCGTGCGCGCCCTCACCGACGGCGAGGGCGTCGCGGTCGTCTACGACGGCGTCGGCGCGTCCACCTTCGACGCCTCCCTCGCGAGCCTGCGCGTCCGGGGCGTCCTGGCCCTCTACGGCGCCGCCAGCGGGCCCGTCCCGCCCGTCGACCCCCAGCGACTGAACAGCGGCGGCTCGCTCTACCTGACCCGCCCCTCGCTGCACTGGCACGTCCGCACCCCCGAGGCGCTGGCGGCCCGCGCCGACGCGGTGTTCTCCGCCGTGGCGGCCGGCGACCTGAGCGTGCGCATCGGCGGCCGCTACCCCCTCGACGCCGCGGCGGAGGCACAGCGCGATCTCCAGTCCCGCCGCACGACGGGCAAGCTCCTGCTGCTGCCCTGAGGGGTCGCGAAGGGCACGTTGCGCATGATCAACAGGCCGGGCGGCCTGCGGAACGTGCCCCTCGTCAAGCGCGGGCAGCCAGGGCCGCCTGCACGCGGGCGGCGAAGGTGGCCGAGCGGCGGTGGACGTCCGCCCACGTCGCGGGGATGACGAGCCACCCCGCGGCCGCCAGCAACGCCCACCGCTCCTGGTCGCGGCGCCACTGCACGGGATCGGTGCGGTGCTGGTCGCCCTGGTACTCGACGGCCACGCGGTGCTCGGGCCACGCCATGTCGACGTGCGGGATCCACCCGGCCGGCACGGCCGGGACCGCGTACTGGAGCTCGGGACGCGGCAGCCCGTTCGCGATCAGCTGGAGTCGGAGACGCGTCTCGGGCGGGCTCTCCGCGCGCGGGTCGGCGGCGGCGACAGCCGGGGCGAGGCGACGTCGTCCACGCGTGCGCGGACGACCTCCGACGTACTCGAGCAGGTCACCGGGCTCGAACTCGCCGACGCGCGCCAGGGCGTCGAGGGCGACGACCCCCTCGACGAGTCCCAGGCGGCGCACGAGGTCGAACGCCGTCCGGATCGGCGTCGTCACCCGCAGGTCGTCGACGAGGACGATCTCGTCGTCGTGCAGCTCGTCCTGGCGCACCAGCAGCCCGGTCCGGCTGCGGATGCGACGGCGACCGACGACGAGGTCCACCGGTGCGTGTCGGGGCGCGCAGTCGGCGCCGTGGATCGCGGCCGCCGCGTAGCCGCCGACCACCGCGTCGTCGACCAGGAGGCCGGCGGCACGGGCGCGCACGAGGAGGTCGTCGTCGACGGGCGACGCGACGTGGGTCCCGCGGAACAGGGGTCGGAAGCGTGGGCCCGCGAGGGTTCCCCGCGACGGCGCGTCCCCGTCACGGGTGCGGAAGGGCTGTGAGGTGTCCACACGGTGTTGGAGGGCCGCCGCGCCCGATCGGTTCCCTCTCGCCGCGAGAGGCACGTTCCGCATGATCGAGAGGGTCCGGCGCCAGCCGAACGTGCCCTTCGCGGCAGGGCAGGGAGGCGACCCGCGAACCCGCGTTCACGACGGGCACGTTCCGCATGATCGACGGGCCCGAAGACCTGCCGAACGTGCCCCTCCCGAAAGGACTAGAAGGGCCAGCCGAAGACCGGCCAGCCGACGGCGGAGTCGACCGCGACGGCGACGAACAGACCGGTCAGGTAGGTGTTCGAGAGGTGGAACAGCCGCATCGACTTCACGACCTCGTCGCGCTTCACGGCGCTGTCGAGACGGTGGGCGGCGATCAGGAACCAGGCGCCGCCGAGGACGGTGGCGGCGAGGTAGATCCAGGACGTCGCGGGCACGAGGAGCGCCGAGCAGGCGACCATCGCCCAGGAGTAGGCGACGATCTGGCGGCTCACGCGCCGCGGCGAGGCGACGACGGGGAGCATCGGGATGCCGGCGGCGGCGTAGTCGTCGCGGTAGCGCATCGCGAGCGCCCAGAAGTGCGGCGGCGTCCAGAAGAAGATGATCGCGAAGAGCACCAGGGCCGGCCAGCCGACCGTGCCGGTGACCGCGGCCCAGCCGATCACGACGGGCATGCACCCCGCGGCGCCGCCCCAGACGATGTTCTGGCTGGTCCGGCGCTTGAGCAGCAGGGTGTAGACGAGGATGTAGAAGGCGATCGCGGCGACCGCGAGCCACGCCGCCACCCAGTTCGAGGTGAGGCCCAGCCACACCGCCGACGCCGCGCCCAGCAGGAGCCCGAACACCAGGGCGTGGGAGCGGGGCACCGCGTCGCGGGCCAGCGGACGCTTGCTCGTCCTGGCCATCTTCGCGTCGATGTCCGCGTCGACCACGCAGTTCAGGGCGTGGGCGCTGGCCGCCGCGCCCGCGCCGCCGACGAGCACCGAGAGCACGAGCCAGAGCGAGGGGACGGAGCGCTCGGCGAGCATCATCGCCGGCACCGTGACCACGAGCAGCTGCTCGATGATGCGTGCCTTGGTCAGCGCCAGGTACGCCTTCACGGTGGTGAGGAAGCCACTCCGCCGCGTCGCGGGAACCGGGCCGACCGCCGTGCTCACTCGGTGGCACCTCGCTTGGTGGACGGGACTGCTTCGGTCACGACCCGCGTCTCCTACACGCTGTCGTCGGGGAAGTCTGCACCCCCGCGGCCGCGCCCGCTCGCGGGGGGCGCCACCGGTCGGTGCGGTGTCCGCCACGTCACGGCGGATGACGGCCCCGATGAGGATAGGCCCCGTGTCCGTGACGGGCCGTGAGGGTATTCAGCATCGAGCGGGATGGACCAGGATCGGTGCAGGTCCGAGTGGACTTGAATCGATCCCGTGGGAGCATCGCGCGGGCATCCCGAGACGCTCAAGGAAGGCACGGTTCGTGACCGCGACAGACGTCAGCAGCACACAGCCCGCGAGCGAGTCGGCCGAGGAGATCGAGGCGCTGACGACGCCGCATCGTCCCGACGACTGGTCCGACCTCGACCAGAGGGCCGTGGACACGATCCGGGTCCTCGCGGCCGACGCCGTGCAGAAGGCCGGCAACGGCCACCCGGGCACCGCGATGGCGCTCGCACCGCTGGCCTACGAGCTCTTCCAGCACACGATGCGCCACGACCCGTCCGACCCGGGCTGGCAGGGCCGCGACCGCTTCGTCCTCTCCGCCGGTCACTCGAGCCTGACGCTGTACCTGCAGCTCTTCCTCGCCGGCTACGGCCTCGAGATGCGCGACCTCGAGGAGCTGCGCACCTGGGACTCGGCCACGCCGGGTCACCCCGAGTACAGCCACACCCCGGGCGTCGAGATCACCACCGGCCCGCTGGGCCAGGGGCTCGCCTCCGCCGTCGGGATGGCGATGGCCTCCCGCCGTGAGCGCGGCCTCTTCGACCCCGACGCCCCCACGGGCGAGAGCCCGTTCGACTCCCACATCTTCGTGATCGCCTCCGACGGCGACATCGAGGAGGGCGTCACCGCCGAGGCGTCGTCGATCGCCGGGCGCCAGCAGCTCGGGAACCTCGTCGTGATCTACGACGACAACCACATCTCGATCGAGGACGACACCACGGTCGCCCTCGACGAGGACGTGGTGAAGCGCTACGAGGCCTACGGCTGGCACACCCAGGTGGTGCGCGGCGGCGAGAACGTCGTCGGCATCCGCGAGGCCCTCGCCAACGCGAAGGCCGAGACCGGGCGCCCGAGCTTCATCGCGCTGCGCACGGTCATCGGCTATCCCGCCCCGGACAAGATGAACACCGGCGCCGCGCACGGTGCCGCGCTGGGCGAGGACGAGGTCCGCGCCGTCAAGGAGATCCTCGGCTTCGACCCCGACAAGCACTTCGCCATCGACGACGACGTGCTCGCCCACACCCGGGCGGTCGGCGAGCGGGGCAAGGCCGCGCACGAGGCGTGGGACAAGCAGTTCGAGGACTGGGCGCAGGCCAACCCGGAGCGCCGCGCGCTGCTCGAGCGCATGGCGCGCCGCCAGCTGCCCGACAGCTGGCACGCCAAGCTGCCGAGCTGGTCGGTCGGCGACGACGCCGTCGCCACCCGCAAGGCACTGCAGAAGATCCTCGGCGAGATCGGGCCGGAGCTCCCCGAGCTCTGGGGCGGCTCGGCCGACCTCGCGGAGAGCAACAACACCACGATCAAGGGTGCGGACTCGTTCGGGCCGGCGACGGTCTCGACGAACATGTGGGGCCAGATGAGCCCCTACGGCCGCACGATCCACTTCGGGGTCCGCGAGCACGCGATGGGCTCGATCCTCAACGGGATCGCGCTGCACGGCGGCACGCGGGTCTACGGCGGCACGTTCCTGATCTTCTCGGACTACATGCGGCCCGCGGTCCGGCTCGCGGCGCTGATGAAGCTGCCGACGACCTACATCTGGACCCACGACTCGATCGGTCTCGGCGAGGACGGGCCGACCCACCAGCCGATCGAGCAGCTCAGCTCGCTGCGCGCCGTGCCGGGACTGTCGATCGTCCGCCCGGCCGACGCCAACGAGACCTCGGCGGCGGTCCGCGCGATCCTCGACAACCCCACCGGCCCGGCCGGTCTCGCCCTCACGCGGCAGAACCTGCCGATCCTCGAGGGCACCGACGCCGACGGCGTCGCCCGCGGCGGCTACACCCTCCAGGACGCCTCGGGCGGGCAGCCGCAGCTGGTGCTCATCGCCACCGGCTCGGAGGTCCAGCTCGCGGTCGAGGCCCGGAAGGTCTTCGAGGACGAGGGCGTTCCCACCCGGGTGGTGAGCATGCCGTGTGTCGAGTGGTTCCAGGCCCAGGACCGCTCCTACACCCGTCACGTCATCCCGCCGGACGTCAAGGCGCGTGTCTCGGTCGAGGCCGGGATCGCGCAGTCCTGGCACCGGTTCGTCGGCGACGACGGCGAGTGCGTCTCGATCGAGCACTTCGGCGCCAGCGCCGACTACAAGACCCTGTTCCAGCAGTTCGGCTTCACGACCCAGCACGTGGTCGAGGCGGGGCGCCGCACGCTCGCCCGCGCCGCGGAGCACTCGGCCTGAACCCGAGCTGATCCCGGACCTCCACGGTCCGGCGTCCCGAGGAGGACACCCCCCATGGCCAGCACCACGCCCCTCGCCGACCTCTCCGCGGCCGGCGTCTCCATCTGGCTCGACGACCTGTCGCGCCAGCGCATCGAGTCCGGCAACCTCGCCGGGCTGATCAAGGACTCCGAGGTCGTCGGCGTCACCAGCAACCCGACGATCTTCGCGAGCGCCTTCGCGGACGCCGATTACTACGCCGAGGACCTCGACGCGTTCGCCGCGCGGGGCGCCTCGGTCGAGGACGCGATCCGCGAGCTCACCACCGAGGACGTCCGTCGCGCCTGCGACGTCTTCCGCGAGGTGTGGCAGCGGACCGGCGGCGTCGACGGACGCGTCTCCCTCGAGGTCGACCCGGGCAAGGCCCACGACACCGAGGCGACCGTCGCCGAGGCGGCCGACCTGTGGAAGACGGTCGACCGGCCCAACCTGATGATCAAGATCCCGGCGACGCCCGAGGGCATCCCGGCGATCACCCGCACCCTGGCCGAGGGCATCAGCGTCAACGTCACGCTGATCTTCTCGGTCGAGCGCTACCGCCAGGTGATGGACGCCTACCTCGCGGGCATGGAGCAGGCGCGGGCCAACGGCCACGACCTCACGGGCATGGCCTCGGTCGCGTCGTTCTTCGTCTCCCGCGTGGACTCCGAGGTCGACAAGCGCCTGGACGCCATCGGCACCGACGCCGCGCGCAACCTCAAGGGCACCGCGGCCATCGCGAACGCCCGCCTGGCCTACGCCGCCTTCCTCGAGGTCTTCTCGACCGAGCGCTGGGCGGCCCTCAAGGGCGCCGGGGCCAAGCCGCAGCGGCCCCTCTGGGCCTCGACGGGCGTGAAGAACAAGGCCTACCCGGACACGCTCTACGTCACGGAGCTGGTCGCGCCGAACACCGTCAACACGATGCCCGAGGCCACGCTGAGGGCGTTCGCCGACCACGGCGAGCTGCACGGCGACGCCGTGAGCGGCACCGAGGACGCCGCGCGCGAGGTGTTCGCGGGCCTGGCCCACGTGGGCGTCGACGTCGACGACGTCTACCAGGTGCTCGAGGACGAGGGCGTCAAGAAGTTCGACGACTCCTGGGGCGAGCTCACCCACACCGTGTCGGAGCAGCTCACGCGCCGCAGCCCGGAGCAGGCGTGAGCGCCGCGGGGGGACCACAGGTCCGCATCACCGACGGCGCGCTCGCCGACGCCGCGTCCGCGCTGGTCGAGAAGCTGGTCGGGGACGGCGCCGCGTCGAAGCTCTCGGCCGGTGACCCCACCCTCTGGGGGCCGGAGGCGGAGCCGGAGGCCAGCAAGCGCCTGAGCTGGGTGTCGCTGCACGAGAGCTCGCGCCCGCTCGTCGACGAGCTCGCGGCCCTGCGCCGCGGCCTGCACGACGAGGGTGTCGACCGCGTCGTGCTCGCGGGCATGGGCGGCTCGTCGCTGGCCCCCGAGGTCATCTGCGCCACCCGCTCGGGCGGACCGGTCGGCGGGGACCACCCCCTGGTCGTGCTCGACACGACCGACCCGGGCCAGGTGTCCGACGCGCTCGCCGGCGACCTGAGCCGCACCGTGCTCGTCGTGTCGTCGAAGTCCGGCGGCACGGTCGAGACCGACAGCCAGCGGCGGATCTTCTCCGAGGTCTTCGAGGCGAACGGCATCGACGCGGCGGCGCGGATGGTCGTGGTCACCGACCCCGGCACGACGCTCGCCGACCTCGCCCGCGAGGAGGGCTACCGCTCGCTCGTCGAGGCCGACCCCGGTGTCGGCGGGCGCTACTCGGCGCTCACCGCGTTCGGCCTCGTGCCCTCGGCGCTGGCCGGCGTGGACGTCGGCGAGCTCCTCGACGAGGCCGCGCAGGCCGCCCCCGAGCTGGCGCGCGACGCGTCCGACAACCCCGCGATCGTGCTCGCCGCCGCGATGGCCGCGGCGCACAGCGCGGGTGCCGAGAAGGTCGTGCTCGCCGACACCGGCTCGGGCCTGGTCGGCTTCGGCAACTGGGCCGAGCAGCTCATCGCCGAGTCCACCGGCAAGCAGGGCACCGGGCTGCTCCCGGTCGTCGTCGAGGGCCCCGACGCGCCCGGCTTCGCCGACCACGGCCCGGACGCCACCGCGGTGGCGATCGGGCCGGAGGACGCGGGCGCGCAGATCGCGGTGTCCGGCAGCCTCGGCGGGCAGTTCCTGCTCTGGGAGCACGCCGTCGCGCTGGCCGGCCGCCTGCTCGGCATCAACCCGTTCGACCAGCCCGACGTCGAGTCGGCCAAGCAGGCCACCCGTGACCTGCTCGCGTCGGCGTCCGACGGCGGCGGGTCGACCGGCTCCGGCGACGACACCCCGGTGCTCACCGACGGTCCGGTCGAGGTCCGCACCGCAGGCGACGGCAGCTGGCTCGGCACGCCGAGCACGCTGGCCGAGGCCATCCAGGCGCTGGTGGACGCGACGCCCGAGCGCGGCTACCTCGCGATCCAGGCCTACCTCGACCGGCTCGACGACGCCTCGTTCGAGACCCTGCGCCCCGAGCTCGCGAAGGCGACCGCCCTGCAGACCACCTTCGGGTGGGGGCCGCGGTTCCTGCACTCCACGGGCCAGTACCACAAGGGCGGGCACCAGAACGGCGCGTTCCTGCAGGTCACGGGCTCCGTCGCCGACGACCTGGCGATCCCGGGCCAGCCGTTCTCGTTCGGCACGCTCGAGCACGCGCAGGCCATCGGCGACGCCGGGGTGCTCGCGGCGCCCAAGAACGGCGGGACCGCGCGGCCCGTCCTGCGCCTGCACCTGGCCGACCGCGCCGCCGGCCTGGTGGCGCTCGCCCACGCGGTCCGGGAGGTGAGTCGGTGACCCGACGGTCGGTCACCGGGACGACCGAGCACGACGACTGGGTCAACCCGCTGCGGGACGCCCGCGACAAGCGCCTGCCCCGCATCGCCGGGCCCTCGGGACTCGTGCTCTTCGGGGTCACCGGCGACCTCGCCCGCAAGAAGCTCATGCCGGCGATCTACGACCTGGCGAACCGCGGGCTGCTCCCGCCCGGCTTCGCCCTCGTCGGGTTCGCCCGGCGCGACTGGGCGGACGAGGACTTCGCCGAGGTCGTCCACGACGCCGTGCGCGAGCACTCCCGCACCCCGTTCCGCCAGGAGGTCTGGGACCGCCTGGCGGAGGGGCTGCGGTTCGTCCAGGGCACCTTCGACGACGACGAGGCGTTCGACCGCCTCGCCGCGTGCGTGCAGGAGCTCGACGAGCAGCGCGGCACCAACGGCAACCACGCGTTCTACCTCTCGATCCCGCCCTCGGCCTTCCCGACCGTCTGCAAGCAGCTCTCGCGCTCGGGCCTGGCCGACGACGAGGGCGACGTCTGGCGTCGCGTGGTGATCGAGAAGCCGTTCGGCCACGACCTGCGCTCGGCGCAGGAGCTCAACGCGATCGTCAACGACGTCTTCCCCGAGGACGCGGTCTTCCGCATCGACCACTACCTCGGCAAGGAGACCGTCCAGAACCTGCTGGCCCTGCGGTTCGCCAACGAGCTCTTCGAGCCGATCTGGAACGCCCACCACGTCGACCACGTGCAGATCACGATGGCCGAGGACATCGGCGTCGGCGGTCGCGCGGGCTACTACGACGGCATCGGCGCGGCCCGCGACGTCATCCAGAACCACCTGCTGCAGCTCCTCGCGCTGACGGCGATGGAGGAGCCGGTCTCCTTCTCCCCCGACGACCTGCGCGAGGAGAAGATCAAGGTCCTGTCGGCCGTGAAGCTCGCCGAGCCGCTGGACGAGACCACCGCCCGCGGGCAGTACGCCGCGGGGTGGCAGGGGTCGTCGGAGGTCAGGGGCCTCCAGCAGGAGGACGGCTTCCCGGCCGACTCGGTCACCGAGACCTACGCCGCGATCACCTGCGAGGTGAACACCCGCCGCTGGGCAGGCGTGCCGTTCTACCTGCGCACCGGCAAGCGGCTCGGGCGGCGCGTCACCGAGATCGCGATCGTGTTCGAGCGGGCCCCGCACCTGCCGTTCGACCAGACCATGACCGAGGAGCTCGGCCAGAACGCGCTGGTCGTGCGCGTGCAGCCGGACGAGGGCGTCACCCTGCGGTTCGGGTCGAAGGTGCCGGGCTCGGGCATGGAGGTCCGCGACGTCACGATGGACTTCGGCTACGGCACGGCGTTCACCGAGGCCTCCCCCGAGGCCTACGAGCGCCTGCTGCTCGACGTCCTGCTCGGCGAGCCGTCGCTCTTCCCCACCAACACCGAGGTCGAGCTGTCCTGGCGGATCCTCGACCCGGTGATCGAGAAGTGGCACCGGGAGGGCACCCCGGACAGCTACAACGCCGGCACCTGGGGCCCGCCGTCGGCCGACACGCTGCTCCACCGCACCGGCCGGCAGTGGCGTCGTCCCTGACGCGAGCGCGTCGACGAAGGAGACAACCGTGATCGTGGACCTGCCGTCGACGGACACGTCGGCGGTCAACCGGACGATGGTCGACCTGCGCGAGAGCGCGGGCGCCGTCGCGCTCGGGCGGGTGCTGACGCTCCTGATCATCACCGAGGACGGCCCCGACGCCGAGGCCGCCATCCAGGCCGCCAACGACGCCAGCCGCGAGCACCCGTGCCGCGTGCTGGTGCTGGCCCGCGGCATCCGGCGGGCCGCCTCCCGCCTCGACGCCCAGATCCGCATCGGGGGCGACGCGGGGGCCAGCGAGGTCATCGTCCTGCGCATGTACGGCCCGCTGGCCGACCAGGGCGGGGCGATCGTGGTCCCGCTGCTGCTCCCCGACGCCCCGATCGTCGCGTGGTGGCCGGGCGAGGCGCCGACGTCGCCGTCCGAGGACCCGGTGGGCAGCGTCGCCGGCCGTCGCATCACCGACGTGGGCTCGGCGAAGTCGCCGTCCAAGGCGCTGGCCAAGCTGCGCCAGCGCTACGCGCCGGGCGACACCGACCTCGCCTGGAGCCGCATCACCAGCTGGCGCGCCCTGCTGACCGCCGCGCTGGACCAGCCCCCGCACGACCGCGTGACACGCGCGGCGGTGGGCGGCGCGCCCGACTCGGCGTCCGCCGACCTGCTCACCGGCTGGCTGGCCTCCCGCCTCGGCTGCCCCGTCTCGCGCACCACCCGGGACGTGCCGGGCGGCCAGGGCGGGCAGATCTCGATGGTCCGCCTCGAGCGCGCGAGCGGGCCGATCGAGCTGGTCCGCCTCGACGCGAAGAGCGCGATGCTCTCCCAGCCCGGGCAGCCCGACCGTCGCGTCGCCCTCTCCCGGCGCACGACCCGCGAGTGCCTGGCCGAGGAGCTGCGCCGGCTCGACCCCGACGACATCTACGCCGAGGCCATCGAGGCGATGCCGACGGCCCGCAGCCGGTCCAAGGGCTCCCCCACCGCGGCGAAGGCGGACGCATGAGCACCCCCGAGGTCGTCGTCCACCCCGACACCGACACGACGGCGTCCGACGCCGCCGACCGCCTGATCACCGCGCTCGCCGCGGCGCAGGCGGCCCGGGGCACCGCGTCGGTGGTGCTCACCGGCGGCGGGGTCGGGATCGCGATGCTGCGCGAGGTGGCGTCGTCCACCCGGCGCGACGCCGTCGACTGGGGTGCGGTCGAGGTGTTCTGGGGCGACGAGCGCTTCGTCCCCGCCGGCGACGCCGAGCGCAACGACGCCCAGGCCCGCGAGGCCCTGCTCGACGCGCTGCCCCTCGACCCGGCGCGGGTGCACCCGATGGCGCCGTCCGATGCGCCCGAGGAGGCCGGCGGCGGCGACCCGGACCTCGCCGCCGACGTCTACGCGAAGACGCTCTCGTCGGCGGCGGCGCGGCTCGGGGGCGACGCGATCCCGGCCTTCGACGTGCTGCTCGCCGGCTGCGGGCCGGAGGGCCACGTGCTGTCGGTCTTCCCGGACTCGCCCGCGGTGCACGCGACGGCGGCCGGGGTGGTCGCCGTCCGCGACTGCCCCAAGCCGCCGCCCACCCGCGTCTCGCTGACGCTGGCGGCGGCCCGCCACGCCCGCGAGGTGTGGCTGGTGGCCACCGGCGAGGGCAAGGCCGAGGTCATCGCCCGGGCCCACGCCGGCGCCGCCGAGGCCGACGTCCCGATCGCCGGCCTCCGCGGCACCGAGCGGACCCTCTGGCTCCTCGACGAGGCGGCGGCGGGCGACCTGTCGTCGTAGGAACGCAACGAACGGGCGGTTCGCTGCTTCTAGGCGCCCGAAGTCCCCGTTCGCACCGGCGCTACGGGCGCCGCCGGCGTCTCCCAGGGACGCAGCGAGCGCTCGAAGAGCTCCCAGCACCGGAGCTGGGCGAACCACGCGCGGGCGAGGCGGAGGTCCCGGCGCGGCGTGTGCTCGCGGACCGGGCCGGTGGGCCAGGCGGCGTCGCGACCGGTCGGGTCGCCGGACATCCGGGAGTCGGCGCCGTAGCGCGCGACGAGCAGGAGCCCGGCGACGACGAGGACGCCGAGCAGGGTGACCGTGAGGGCCATCGGGAGCTCCTAGGGGGATCGCAGTGGGCGGGACGTCCTCCAGGGTGGCTCCCGGTGGCAGGAGGCGCCACGGCCACTTCACGCCAAGTGGCAGAGCTAGTGGCAGAAGTGGCAGACTGCAGCCATGGACGTCCAGCTCGGTGCCGGGAGCCTCGCCCGCCTGCTCACCGGGTGGCGTGACGACGGCGGCACGGGCGCGAGCGCCCAGGCCGCGCTGGCGACCCGGGTGTCGTCGCTGCTCACCGACGGGCGGCTCGCCGCCGGGACGCGGGTGCCCAGCGAGCGCGAGCTCGCCGCGGCCCTGGGCATCGGACGGGGCACGGTGGCCGCCGCGTACGAGCAGCTGCGCGAGGACGGCTACCTGGTGCGCCGCCGGGGCTCGGGCACCTGGACGGCCCTCCCGAGCGCGACACCGGCCGGCTCGGGCGGCGTCGTCCCGGCGGCCTTCGGCGGGGTCACGCCGACCCCCGCCGCCGGGTACACGCCGTTCGCGCCGATGGGGCCGGTGAGCGGGTGGTCGCCGGGCCGCGACGTCATCGACCTGGCCCACGCCGCGCCCTGGGCGCCCATGGAGGCCGTGGGCGAGGCCGCCGCCCGCGCGCTGACCGAGCTGCCCGTGCACCTCGCGAGCACCGGCTACGACGTCCTCGGCCTGCCCGTGCTCCGCGAGGCCGTCGCCGCGCGCCTGAGCGCCCAGGGACTGCGCACCTCCGCCGACGAGATCATGGTGACCGCGGGCGCCCAGCACGCCCACGCCCTCGTCGCCCGCGCGCTCGTGCGTCCCGGCGACCGCGTGCTCATGGAGCAGCCCACCTACCCCGGCGCCATCGACCTCGCCCGCCACGTCTCGGCGCGCGCGGTGCCGGTGGCGATGGTGGAGCAGGACGGCGTCCACGGCTGGGACGTCGAGGCGATCGCGGCGGCGCTGCGGGCCGCCACGCCGGCCGTCGGCTACCTCGTGCCCGACCACCAGAACCCCACCGGCGCCGTGATGGACGCCGAGACCCGGGCCGCCGTCGTGGCGGCCGCGGCGCGGCACGGCGTCCCCCTGGTCGTCGACGACTGCCTGCGCGAGATGTGGATCGACGCCCCCGGCCCGCCGCCCCTCGGCGCCTGGTCCACCGGCGGCGCCACCCCGGTGATCACCACCGGGTCGCTGTCGAAGACCGTGTGGGGCGGCCTGCGCATCGGCTGGCTGCGCGCCCCGCGGACCCTCCTGCAGCGGGTCGCGGCGGTGCGGGCGTCGGACGACATCTCGACCCCGGTGCTCGAGCAGCTCGTGGCCGTCGGGCTGCTCGAGAAGCTCGACGACCTCGTCGCCGACGGGCGCCGGGTGCTGGCCCACCGCCGTGACCACCTGCGGGCGGCGCTCGCGCGGGCCGTCCCGGAGTGGCGGGCCCCGAAGCCCTCCGGGGGCTTCAGCCTCTGGGTCGACCTCGGCGCGCCCCGCTCCAGCGCCCTCGTCGACGCCGCCTCCCGTCACGGCGTGCTGCTCGCCGCCGGCCCCCGCTTCGCCACCGGCGGCGCCTTCGAGCAGTACCTCCGCCTGCCCTACACCCTCTCCACCGACGCCCTCGACGACGCCGTCGCGCGGCTCGCCCGGGCGTGGGAGTCGCTGGGGGTCGGCGCCGCCCCGTCGCTCACGACCGTCGTGTGAGGTCCCGCGACTCCTGCTCCCACGGCCGCAGGCTGCGGTCGTAGGCCTCCCACAGGCGGCGGTGCGCCGCGATCCGGTGCGCCAGCTCGCCGAGCAGGACCGCGTCGCCCCGCATCGTGTGCGGCCGGCGGGTCACCGGCCAGGCCGGGTCGCGCCCGGTCGGGTCGGCCTCGCTGCGCGTGTCCGCGCCGTAGCGCGCCACCGCGAGGAACCCCAGCACCAGCAGTACTCCCCAGAACGTGACCATCTCCGCCATCTCCTTCGCCGCTCTGCCGAACAGCAACCATTCTCGAAGGCCGGAGCGCTGGACTCCATGGCGTTCTCACGGGGATAGTGGCCGTATGACCACGAGTTCGGAAGTACGGACGGGCCCGCGCCTGGAGAACGACAAGGTGCTCGACGAGACCAACCGGCGCATCCTCACGGAGCTCGCCGACGACCCCCGCCTGAGCATGTCGGCGCTCGGGCGCCGCGTCGGGATGTCGGCGCCGGCGGTCACCGAGCGGGTGCAGCGCCTCGAGCGTCTCGGGGTGATCCGGGGGTACCGGCTCGACGTCGACCCCGCGGCGCTCGGCTACCCCATCGCCGCCTGGGTCCGCGTCCGGCCCGCCCTGGGGCACGGGAAGATCGCCGAGCAGATCGCGGACCGGCAGCCCGAGGTCGTCGAGTGCCACAAGATCACCGGTGAGGACTGCCTGCTCATGCGCGTGCAGGTGCGCGACGTCGCCGACCTCGACCGCGTCCTCGAGGGCTGGCAGGAGCACGCCTCCACCGTCACCTCGGTCATCAAGAGCACCCCGGTCGAGCCGCGGAACATGCTGACCGTGGCCTGACACGGCGGGCCCGCGGGAGCATGATCAGAGTTCCTGCTGGTCGTCGTGAGGAGCACGAGAATGTCCGAGCCGGGTTCCGCCACGGGCGCCGTCGTCGTCGGCGTGGACGGGAGCGACGGGTCGCGCGCCGCCCTCGAGTACGCGATGGACGAGGCCGCGCGCCGCGGGGTCCCGGTGCGGGCGATCATGGCGTACGCGGGCCCGGACGTCTGGTCGAGCGCCGAGGGCGTCATCCCCGACGCCCGCATCCTGCACGACGCGGCGGCGCGCGACGTGCGGGCGCTCGTCGACGAGGTGTCGGCGACGCGTGCCGCCCGGGGCGCCCCCGCGCCGCCCGTCGTCGAGGCCGACATCGCCATGGGCCCGGCGTCGACCGTCCTGATCCACCACTCCCGCGGCGCCGCGGTGCTCGTGGTGGGCCACCGGGGCCGCGGCGGGCTCGCGAGCCGGGTCATCGGCTCGGTCGGCCTCAGCGCCGTCATCCACGCCGAGTGCACCGTGGTCGTGGTGCGGGACTGAAGCCGCTCGAAACGCTCAGCGCACGATCACGTCCACCACGACCGGGCCCGACGAGCACAGGGCCTCCGTGAGGGCGGGCACCAGCTCGTCGGGACGTTCGACGCGCACGCCCGGGACGCCCTGGCCGGCCGCGAGGGCGACGAAGTCGAGCCCCGGGAGCGCCGTGCCCACCGGCTTGCTGATCCCGAAGTGCTCGGCGAACTGGTCGAGGGCGCGGTAGCGGGCGTTGTGCACCACGACCACGGTCAGCGGGACGCCCTGCTGCGCCGCGGACCACAGCGCCTGGATCCCGTACATCGCCGAACCGTCGCCCACGAGCGCCACCACCCGCTCCAGCCGCCCCATCGCCATCCCCACCGCCGCGGGCAGCCCGTGCCCCAGCCCGCCGCTGGCGCAGGTGAAGAAGCTCCCGGATCGGTCGAAGGGCAGGTGGTCGTGCATCGGCCCGCGGGTCGCCGGGGCCTCCTCGACGACCACGGAGTCGGCCGGCCGCAGGTCCGCGAGCGTCTGGAGCAGCAGTTCCTCGGTGATGCCCTCGTCCTCGGCCTCCACCCGCTCGACGGCCGGTGGCGGCGCCGGGAGCGGGCGCTCCGGCGGCGGCGGCCCCGCGAGCAGGGCGTGCACGCCGTGGCGTACGCCGGTGACGATCGAGGTGCCCACCGGTGTCCAAGCGGCGTGCGCCGGGTCGTCGGTGAGCTGGACCAGCGTCGTGCCCTCGGGCACCGCGGTGTCGCCCTCCACCGCGCCCTCGGTGTGGAACGGGAAGACCGGGGCACCGAGCACCAGCACGAGGTCGTGCTCGCGCAGCGCCGCCCGGATGCCGTCGTGCGCGGCCGGCAGGAAGCCGCCGAAGAGCCGGTGGCGCTCGGGGAACCCGCAGCGCGGCGACATCGGGGCGGCGTACACCCGGGCGGCGTGCCGCTCGGCGAGGGCGACGACGTCGTCGAAGGCCCCGTCCCGGTCCACCTCGCCGCCGACCACGAACGCGGGCGCGCTCGCCGCGGCCAGGTGGTCCGCGACGTGGGCGAGCGCGTCGGGGTCGCCCGCCACCGAGCCGACGACGCGGTGGGCGGACACGTCGCCCGCGGGCCGGTCCCAGTCGTCGACCGGCACCGACACGAGCACCGGCCCGCACGGCGGCGTGGACGCCACGTGGATCGCCCGGGCCAGGGTGGCGGGGACGTCGGCGGCCCGGGCCGGCTCGCGCGAGAACTTGACGTAGGGCTCGCCGAACTCGGCCGGGCGCTCGGCGAACAGGAACGGCTCCCCCACCAGCAGCGACCGCGCCTGCTGGCCCGCGACCACCACCAGGGGCGTGCGGTTGCGGAAGGCGGTGAAGACGTTCCCCAGCCCGTGGCCCACCCCGGCCGCCGAGTGCAGGTTCACCAGACCCGGACGGCCGGTGGCCTGCGCGAACCCGTCGGCCATGGCGACCGCCACCGACTCCTGCAGCGCGAGGGCGTAGCGGAAGTCGTCCGGGAAGTCCCGGAACATCGGCAGCTCCGTGGAACCCGGGTTCCCGAAGATCGTCGTGATGCCGTGCTCGCGCAGCACGGACAGGGACGCCTCGCGCACCGTCGCCATGTGGTCACCCCACCATTCCGCGCCGACTCCCGCGACCGTGGCTCCCGCTCGCCGGAACCCGCGCGAGGATGGAGGCATGACCGGCGCGCTGTGGACCGTCGGCCACGGCACGCTCGACGGCCCGCACGTCGCGCGGCTCGTGGCCGACGCCGGGGTCGCCGAGGTCGTCGACGTCCGCCGGCATCCCGGCAGCCGTCGCGACCCGTCGGTGGCACGGGAGGCCTTGGGGCAGGCTCTCCGGGAGAACGGCGTCGGCTACCGCTGGGACGACAGGCTCGGTGGACGACGCAGCAGGCCGGCCGGCTCCCCCGACACGGCCCTGCGCAACGTCGCCTTCGCCGGCTACGCCGCGCACATGCGTACGCCGACGTTCACCGCCGCGGTCGACGACGTGCTGGCGGCCGCCGGGCCCACGGCGATCCTGTGCTCGGAGTCGGTGTGGTGGCGTTGCCACCGCCGCCTCGTCGCCGACCACGTCGTCCTCGTCCGGGGGGTCGAGGTACGGCACCTGATGCACGACGGGCGGACGCCGGAGCACCGTCCGACCGACGGAGTGCGGCGGTCCGGGCAGCAGCTCGTCTACGACGACGGGCAGGAGCCGCTCCCCGGCACCGGCCCGCTCTAGGGCTCGTCGACCAGGTCGCCCGCGAGGTACTCCTGGTAAGCGGCGAGGTCGAGCAGCCCGTGACCGCAGTAGTTGAAGAGGATCACCCGCTCCTCGTTCAGCCGCGTGGCCTCGGCCGCCTCCTGGATCACCGACGCGATGCCGTGGCCCGCCTCGGGCGCCGGGATCTTGCCCTCGACGCGCGCGAACAGGACGTTGGCCTCGAACACCGCGCGCTGCTTGTGCGCCACCGCCTCCATCCGGCCCTCGTGCACCAGCTTGGAGATGATCGGCGAATCGCCGTGGTAGCGCAGCCCGCCGGCGTGGATGCCGGGCGGCACGAAGTCGTGGCCCAGCGTGTACATGTTCATCAGCGGCGTCAGGCCCGCGGTGTCGCCGAAGTCGTACTCGTAGGTGCCCTTCGTCAGCGTCGGGCAGGACGCGGGCTCGGCGGCGAGCAGGCGCACCGAGGGGTCGGGCAGGAACGGCAGCGCGACGCCGCCGAGGTTGGAGCCGCCACCGCACGGGGCGATGACGACGTCCGGGCGGATCTCCCCCGCGTTCACCAGCTGCTGCTGGGCCTCGAGTCCGATGATCGTCTGGTGCAGCAGCACGTGGTTGAGCACGGAGCCCAGCGCGTAGTGGGTGTCGTCGCGGCCGACGGCGTCGCGCACCGCGTCGGAGATCGCAGCGCCGAGCGAGCCGGGGTGCGACGGGTCGTCGATTGGCGACGGGACGACGCTGCCGCCCCAGGTCTCCATGATCACCTTGCGGTAGGGCTTCTGCTCGAAGCTCTTGCGCACCATGTAGACCGCGCACTCGAGGTCGTACTGCGCGCACGCGAAGGCCAGCGCCGTGCCCCACTGGCCCGCGCCCGTCTCGGTGGCCAGGCGGGTGATGCCCTCGCGGGCGTTGTAGAACGCCTGCGGCACCGCCGAGTTCGGCTTGTGCGAGCCCGCGGGCGAGACGGACTCGTCCTTGAAGTAGATCCGCGCCGGCGTGCCCAGCGCGGCCTCGAGGCGACGGGCGCGCACCAGCGGCGTCGGCCTCCACAGGCGCAGGACGTCGAGGACCTCGCCGGGGATGTCGATCCACGGGTCGGCCGACATCTCCTGGCCGATCAGCTCCTGGGCGAACAGCGGAGCCAGGTCGTCGGGTCCGACCGGCTCACGCGTCGCCGGGTGGAGCGGGGGATCCAGGGGAGTCGCGAGATGCGGCGCGACGTTGAACCACGCCGTGGGGAGCTCGGACTGTGCGAGCGCGAACCGTGTGTCGAGAGCCGGGGCCACCATGGCCCCGGATGCTCTCAGCTCTCGCCGCGTCGCGCGCGGAGCTTTCCGAGCGCCTCGTCGAGCAGGGCCTCGCCGTCGGCGTCGGAGCGACGCTCCTTCACGTACGCCAGGTGCGTCTTGTAGGGCTCGGTGCGCTTCGCCGGCGGGGGGTTCTTCTCGTCGGTGTTGGCCGGCAGGCCGCAGCGCGGGCAGTCCCAGCTGGCGGGGATCTCCGCGTCGACCGCGAACGACGGACGGGTCTCGTGCCCGTTCGAGCACCAGAAGGAGATCACGGTGCGGGCCGCGCTCTCCCCGCGCTCGGACTCGCCCATGGGACCCGAACCCACCCGGGTGCCTCGGATCGCGTTGCCAGTCGCCATCGCCGGAGTACCTCCGCGTCCAGGGGCGGCCCGGCCTCGACCGGGGCCGCCCGTCAGCCTTCGATCTTGACGAGCAGCCCCGTACCGACGATGGAGATCAGCCAGATGGCACCCACGAAGAGGGTGAGGCGGTCGAGGTTCTTCTCCACGACGCTCGACCCGGCGAGGCTGGACTGCACCCCGCCGCCGAACAGCGACGACAGCCCGCCTCCGCGTCCGCGGTGCAGCAGCACCAGCAGCACCAGCAGCAGGCTGGACGCGATGAGCAGGATGTCGAGGAACAGTCGCATGTCGGTGTCCGTGACCTCCGGGTGCCGACCCCGTCCGGGGCCGGACGGGGCTCTGACCGTCCCCGACGTGCGGGATCGGTGCCTGGGGAGGACGATACCCCGCCCTCGTGACGACTCCGTCATGACCCTGCGGCGAAATCGGCTCAGGGCAGGGGGCCACCCGCGGCGAGCGCGCAGAGCTCCGCGAAGCCCTCGGGGTCGAGGCTGGCGCCGCCGACGAGGGCGCCGTCGACGTCGTCGGACTTCACGAGCTCGGCGACGTTGTTCGACTTCACCGAGCCGCCGTAGAGGATCCGGACGCCGTCGGCGACGGTCGCGCCGTGCACCTCGCGGATCCGCTCGCGCAGGGCGTGGCACACCTCCTGGGCGTCCGACACGCCGGCCGTCTTGCCGGTGCCGATGGCCCAGACCGGCTCGTAGGCCAGCACGATCTTCGCGACGTCGGCGGCCGTGAGGCCGTCGAGCGCCCCGTCGAGCTGACCGGTGCAGTGCGGCACGTGGGTGCCCGCGTCGCGGACCTCCTCGCCCTCCCCCAGGCACAGGATCGGGGTGAGGCCGTGCCGCAGGGCCGCGCGGACCTTGCGGTTGACGAGCGCGTCGTCCTCGCCGTGGATCGTGCGCCGCTCGGAGTGCCCGACGACCACCCACGTGCAGCCGAGCTTGGCCAGCATCGCGCCGGAGACGTCACCGGTGAACGCACCGGAGTCCTCGGGCGAGAGGTCCTGGCCGCCGTAGGTGATCGGCATCGAGTCGGCGTCGACGAGGGTCTGCACGCTGCGCAGGTCGGTGAACGGCGGGAGCACCGCCACGTCGACGGCGTCGTAGTACTTGCCGGGCAGGGCGAAGGCGAGCTTCTGGGTGACGCCGATGGCCTCGAGGTGGTTGAGGTTCATCTTCCAGTTGCCCGCGATGAGCGGCTTGCGGCTCACGCGGAGCCCTCCTCCAGGACGGCGATACCGGGCAGGACGTGACCCTCGAGGAACTCGAGCGACGCGCCACCCCCGGTGGAGATGTGGCCGAAGCGCTCCTCGTCGAGGCCCGCGGCGCGGATCGCGGAGGCGGAGTCGCCGCCCCCGATGACGCTGAAGGCCGGCGAGTCCGCGACGGCCTCGGCGACGCCGGTGGTGCCCGCCGCGAACGGCGCCATCTCGAACACGCCCATCGGACCGTTCCAGAACACCGTGGCGGCGTCGGCGAGCTTCTCGCCGAACAGGCGGACGGTCTCGCTCCCGACGTCGAGGCCCATCCAGCCGTCGGGGATCTCCGACACCGGCACCGTGCGGGTGTTCGCGTCGGCCGCGAAGGCGTCGGCGACGATGACGTCGACCGGCAGGACGAGCGTGTCGGGGTACTGCGCGAGCAGGTCCCGGCAGGTGTCGAGCTGGTCGGACTCCAGCTTGGAGTCGCCCACGTCCTTGCCCTCGGCGGCGAGGAACGTGAAGCACATCGCCCCGCCGACCAGCAGCGTGTCGACCTTCGGCAGCAGGTTGGTCAGCACCGCGAGCTTGTCGGAGACCTTCGAGCCGCCGAGGATCACCGCGTACGGCCGGGCCGGGTCACCGGTCAGCCGCCGCAGCACCTCGGTCTCGCGGGCGACGAGGTCGCCGCCGTAGGCCGGGAGCTTGCGCGCGATCTCGACCACCGAGGCCTGCTCGCGGTGCACGACACCGAAGCCGTCGGAGACGAAAGCGCTCGGCCGCGAAGGATCCTGGCTGGGCACGAGCTCCGCGAGCTCCGTCGCCAGCTGCTCGCGCTCGCCCTCGGTGCCCGTCTCGCGCGGGTCGCAGCGCACGTTCGCGAGCAGCGCCACGCCGCCGGAGCGCAGACCCTCGGCCACGCCCTGGGCGGACTGGCCCACCACGTCCTCGGCCAGCGAGACCCGCTGGTCGAGCAGCTGACCCAGCCGCGCGGCGACCGGCGTCAGCGTCGATCTCGGGTCGCGCCCCGGCGGCTCGCCGCCCTTCGGGCGCCCGAGGTGGGCCATGATCAGGACCTTGGCCCCGGCGCCCGCGAGGCGCGTGATCGTCGGCAGGGCCGCACGGATGCGGCCGTCGTCGGTGATGGAGTAGCCGTCGAGGGGCACGTTGAAGTCCGCGCGCAGCAGGACGAACCGGTCCTGCACCCCGTCGGCGATCAGGTCGTCGACCGTGCGCATCAGAGCTTGGAGCCGACGAGCGTGGTCAGGTCGACGACGCGGTTGGAGTAGCCCCACTCGTTGTCGTACCAACCGACGATCTTCACGCTGCGGTTGCCGAGCACCTTGGTCATGCCGGCGTCGAAGGTGCACGACGCGGCCTCGCCGACGATGTCGGTGGAGACGATCGGGTCCTCGGTGTAGACGAGGACGCCCTTCAGCTCGCCCTCGGCCGCCTCCTTGAACGCGGCGTTGACCGCCTCGACGGTGACGTCGCTGGTCAGCGTGGCCGTCAGATCGGTGACCGAGCCGTCGCTGACCGGCACGCGGTAGGCCATGCCGGTGACCTTGCCCTCGAGCGCGGGCAGCGCCAGCGCCGTGGCCTCGGCCGCGCCGCTGGTGGTCGGGATGATGTTCACGGCGGCGGCGCGGGCGCGGCGCAGGTCCTTGTGCGGCGCGTCGTGCACGCGCTGGTCGCCGGTGTAGGCGTGGATCGTCGACATGAAGCCGGTCTCGACGCCGAACTTGTCGTTGAGCACCTTGAGCATCGGCGCGACGCAGTTCGTGGTGCACGAGGCGTTGGACAGGATGTTCTGGCTGCCGTCGTAGGACGCGTCGTTGATGCCCATGACCACGGTCAGGTCCTCGCCCTTGGCGGGCGCGGAGATGACGACCTTCTTGGCGCCGGCCTTGAGGTGCTTCCCGGCCGAGTCGGCGTCGGTGAAGATCCCGGAGGACTCGATGACGACGTCGACGCCGAGGTCGCCCCACGGCAGCGCGGCCGGGTCCTTCTCGGCGTAGGCCTTCACCTCGGTGCCGTTGACGATCAACGCGTCGTCGGAGTACTCGACGGTGCCGTCGAAGCGGCCGTGCACCGAGTCGTAGCGCAGCAGGTGCGCCAGCGTCTTGTTGTCGGTGATGTCGTTGACCGCGAGCACCTCGATGTCGGCGGTGCCCGCCGCCCGCTGCTTCTCCAGGGCACGGAACACGTTCCGTCCGATGCGACCGAACCCGTTGATCCCGATGCGGATCGTCACTGCGCCTCGCCCTACCTCTCGTGAGTCGGCCGTTCCCCCGGTTCCCCGTGGGGGTGCCACCCTAACGAACGCGGACCCGCTGTCCTGGTCGCGCGAACGACGTCACGCGCCCGGTCAGTGGTCCGCCAGCTCCGCCATCTCCTCGGTGACCACCGAGGACGTGTCGGGCACGCGCATGTCCTTGGCCTTCTTGTCGGCCATGGCCAGGAGACGCCGTATGCGCCCGGCCACCGCGTCCTTGGTCATCGGCGGCTCCGCCAGCTGGCCGAGCTCCTCCAGCGAGGCCTGCTCGTGCTCGACGCGCAGGCGCCCGGCCTGCACCAGGTGGTCGGGCACCTCGTCGCCGAGCAGCTCCAGCGCCCGGTTGACGCGCGCCGTCGCCGTCACGGCCGCCTTCACCGAGCGCCGCAGGTTGGCGTCGTCGAAGTTCGCGAGCCGGTTCGCGGTCGCGCGCACCTCGCGGCGCATCCGGCGCTCCTCCCACGCCAGCACCGAGGTGTGGGCGCCGAGGCGGGTCAGCAGCGCGCCGATGGCGTCGCCGTCGCGGACCACGACGCGGTCGGCGCCGCGGACCTCGCGGGCCTTGGCGACGACGCCCAGCCTGCGGGCGGCGCCGACCAGCGCCATCGCGGCCTCCATGCCCGGGCACGTGATCTCCAGGGCGGACGAGCGACCGGGCTCGGTGAGCGACCCGTGGGCGAGGAACGCCCCGCGCCACGCGGCCTCGGCGTCGCACACGCCCCCGGAGACGACCTGGGGCGGCAGCCCGCGCACGGGGCGGCCGCGCGGGTCGAGGAGCCCGGTCTGGCGGGCCAGCGAGTCGCCGTCGGCGGCGACGCGCACGACGTAGCGGGTGCCCTTGCGCAGTCCGCCCTGGGAGAGCACGTGGACCTCGGGGCTGTGCCCGTAGAGGTCGTGGATCTCCCCGCGCAGGCGGCGGGCGCCGGAGCCGGTGTCGAGCTCGGCCTCGACGACGACGCGGCCGGCGACGATGTGCAGCCCGCCGCCGAAGCGCAGCAGGGCGGCCACCTCGGCGCGCCGGCAGCACGTCTTGGTCACCGCGAGCCTGCTGAGTTCGTCCTTGACCGCTGCGGTCATGGCCACCTTCGGTCCTCCTCCTGGTGGGGGCGGGCGGGGTCGGCACCGGGCGCGACGTCGGCAGGGCTGCCGTCCGTCCCGCCGGACCGGGCCGGGCCCGGGGGGTCGCGATGATCGACCCGGTGGTGGGCGGCGTCGGCGAGAGCCTTGGCCAGCGCCTCGGGGTGGTGCCGGGGACTGCCGTCGGGCGCGCCGACGGAGGTGAGGAGGGTGTCCGCGCCGAAGGCCTCGGCACCGCGGCGCAGCAGGTCGGGCGCGGGGACGGCGTCGGTGTCGGCCACCACGACGTCCAGGCGCAGGCGCGGCGCGTGCGCGGCGAGCACCTCGAGGTGCTGCTCGGGCGAGAACCCGGCGGTCTCGCCCGGTTGCGGGGCGAGGTTGAGGACGAGGACCTTGCGGGCCTCGCTCTCGACCAGGGCGTTGAGCAGCTCGGGGACGAGCAGGTGGGGCAGCACGCTCGAGAACCACGAGCCCGGCCCCAGGGTGATGACGTCCGCGGAGCGCAGGGCGTCGCACGCCTCCGGGCACGCCCGCGGACGGCGCGGGTCGAGCCGCACGTGCTGCACCCGCCCGGGCGTGGTGGCGACGGCGACCTGCCCGCGGATCCGGTGGGCGACGTCGCGGCCCTGGTCGCCGCCCTCGGGGCCGAAGATGCCGGTGACGTCGGCCTCGATGTCCACCGGCTGCGTGCTCATCGGCAGCACCCGCCCCGACACCCCGAGCAGGCGGCACGCCTGGTCGAGGGCGGCCACCGGGTCGTCGAGGACCTCCAGCAGGCCGGCGAGCAGCAGGTTGCCGACAGCGTGGCCGGCGAGCGCCCCGTGCCCGCCGTAGCGGTGCTCGAAGACCCGCTGCCAGAGCGTGTTCTCGGGGCCGGGGTTCTCCTGGCCGGCCAGCGCACCGAGCGCCATGCGCAGGTCGCCCAGCGGCAGGATGTCCAGCTCGCGGCGGATCCGCCCGGACGAGCCGCCGTCGTCGGCGACCACCACGACGGCCGTGATGTCGTCGGTCAGCCGGCGCAGCGCCGTGAGCGTCGCGTGCAGCCCGTGGCCCCCTCCGAGGGCGACGGCCTTCACTCGCGCCCCACGTCGCGGTGCGACACCGTGACCCGCACGCCGTCCTGGCCGGCCATGCGCCGCGCGAGCTCCTCGGCGATCGCGACGCTGCGGTGCTTGCCGCCGGTGCAGCCCACCGCGACGGTGAGGTAGCGCTTGCCCTCGCGCCGGTAGCCGGCGCCGACGAGGCGCAGAAGCTCCAGGTAGCGGTCGAGGAACTCCTCGGCGCCCTCCTGCGAGAGCACGTAGTCGCGGACCTCGGCCTCGCGCCCGTCGTGCTCGCGCAGCTCGGGGATCCAGTGCGGGTTGGGCAGGAAGCGCATGTCGACGACGAGGTCGGCGTCCGGCGGCAGCCCGTGCTTGTAGCCGAACGACACCACGGTGACGCTGTGCCCGACGTCAGCGGCGTGGTCGCCGAACGCGCTCTCGATGGCCGCGCGCAGCTGGTGCACCGAGCGGTTCGAGGTGTCGACGACGAGGTCGGCCAGGTCGTGCAGAGGCGAGAGCAGCTCGCGCTCCGCGGCGATCCCGTCGGAGATGCGGCCGCCGCCCTGCAGCGGGTGCGAGCGGCGGTTGGCCTCGAACCGGCGGATCAGCACGGCGTCCGACGCGTCGAGGAACAGCACGCGCGGCCGGTCGCCGCGCGCGTCCAGCTCCTTGATCACCGCACCGAGGTCGGCGGTGAACGCGCGGCTGCGCACGTCCATCACCACGGCGATGCGCGTGACCTGCCCCGACGAGCGGGTGCCCAGGTCCACCATCGTCTCGATCAGCTCCGGCGGGAGGTTGTCGACGACGAACCAGCCGAGGTCCTCGAGCACCTTGGCCGCGGTGCTGCGGCCCGCCCCGGACAGGCCGGAGACGATCGCGACCTCGATCCCGCCGGTGCGCACCGGTACCTCCGTGCGCCCGGTCATGTCGTTCCCCCGTCCGTCAGCGCCGACAGGATGGCCTCGGCGGTGCGGCGGCCGACGCCGGGCACCTCCATGACGTCCTCGACCGACGCGGCCCGCAGTTTCTTGACCGACCCGAAGTGCTTGAGCACCGCGGTGCGCCGGGCCTCGCCGAGCCCGGGCACCCCGTCCAGCGCGGACGCCGTCATCCGCGACGAGCGCTTCTGGCGGTGGTAGGTGATGGCGAAGCGGTGCGCCTCGTCGCGCACGCGCTGGAGCAGGTAGAGCGCCTCGCTCTGGCGGGGCAGGATCGCCGGGTCCTCCTCGCCGGGCAGCCAGACCTCCTCGAGGCGCTTGGCCAGCCCGACCACGGCGACGTCGGTGACACCGAGGTCGCCCAGGACCTCGGCGGCCGCGGCGACCTGCGGGGCGCCACCGTCGACCACCAGCAGGTTCGGCGGGTACGCGAACCTCCGCGGCCGGCCCGTCGTCGGGTCGATGCCGGGTAGCGGCCCGTCGAGCTGTTCGGGCGCGATCTCCCCGGACGCCGGCGCACCATCGCTGGTCTCGCCCGAGCACGCCGTGTCGGTGGGGTCGGGGGCCTCCTCGGCGGTCTCACGGAGGTAGCGGGAGAACCGGCGCCGGACCACCTCGGCGATCGCCGCGACGTCACCGCCCTCCGCGCCGCCGCGGATCGAGTAGCGCCGGTAGTCGGCCTTCTTCGCCAGCCCGTCCTCGAAGACCACGAGGCTCGCGACGACGTCGGAGCCCTGGACGTGCGAGACGTCGGTGCACTCGATGCGCAGCGGGGCGGTGTCGAGGCCGAGCTGCTCCTGGAGCTCCTCGAGCGCCGCGCTGCGGGCCGTGAGGTCGCCGGCGCGGCGGAGCTTGTGGCGGGTCAGCTCCTCGCGGGCGTTGCGCTCGACGGTCTCGGCGAGGGTGCGCTTGTCGCCGCGCTGGGCGACGCGCAGCGACACCCGCGAGCCGCGCAGGTCGGAGAGCCACTGGGTCAGGGCCGGCGCGTCGGCGGGCATCGCCGGGACGAGCACCTCGCGCGGCACCGGCTGGACGGCGTCGTCGGCGGAGCCCGCGAGCGCGGCCTGCTCGCCGTAGAACTGCGCGAGGAACTGCCCGACCAGGCTCTCGAGGTCGCTGTCCGCCTCGGTCTCGACCACCCAGCCGCGCTGGCCCCGGACCCGCCCACCGCGGACGTGGAAGACCTGGACCGCGGCCTCGAGCTCGTCGGTGGCGAAGGCGACGACGTCGGCGTCGGTGCCGTCGCCGAGCACCACCGCCTGCTTCTCGACGACCCGCTTCAGCGCCCCGGCGTCGTCGCGCAGCCGCGCGGCCTTCTCGAAGTCCATGTCGGCCGCGGCGACCTGCATGTCCTTCTCGATGCGGCCGATCAGCTGGTCGGTGTGGCCGGCGAGGAAGTCGCAGAAGTCGAGGACGATCTGCCGGTGCTCCTCGGCGTCGACGCGTCCGACGCACGGCGCCGAGCACTTGTCGATGTAGCCGAGCATGCACGGGCGCCCGATCTGGCCGTGACGCTTGAACACCCCGCTCGAGCACACCCGCGCCGGGAACACCCGCGTCAGGAGCTTCACCGTCTCGCGGATCGCCCACGCGTGGGCGTACGGGCCGAAGTACCGGACGCCCTTCTTGCGGGGCCCCCGATAGACCCGGAGCTGCGGGTACTCCTCGTTCAGCGTCACCGCGAGCACCGGGTAGGTCTTGTCGTCGCGGTAGCGGACGTTGAACCGCGGGTCGTATTCCTTGATCCAGTTGTACTCGAGCTGGAGGGCCTCGACCTCGGTGTGCACCACCGTCCACTGGACGGCCGCGGCGGTGGTGACCATCCGGCGCGTCCGGGGGTGCAGCCCCGCCACGTCGGCGAAGTAGGAGTTGAGCCGGCTGCGCAGGTTCTTGGCCTTGCCGACGTAGATGACTCGCCCGTTCTCGTCCGAGAACCGGTACACGCCGGGCGCTTCCGGGATGGTCCCGGTGGCGGGTCGGTACGTCTGCGGGTCGGCCATGATGGCACCAGCGTAGGCGCGTCCGTCCGGAGCTTCGGCGTGCACCCAGATGGGTGGAATCGGCGTGTCGCACGGTGTGTCGCGGCGTGTCGCGCTGGCGCCGCGCCGTGAGCGCCTCACCGCCGCCCTGCGCGCCTCCGCCGCTCGAGCGCCTCGCGCCCCGCCCGCGCGACCGTCAGGTCGCCGGCACGTCGGTGCAGCTCGTTGCTCATCGCGGCGACCCACCGCGCCACCACGAGCAGCTCCTCGTCCGAGAACCGCGCCTGCCGGGCCTGCACGTCGTCGAGCAACGCCTGCCACGACAGGTGGTCCCTCGGCGCGACCAGATGGCCCACCACGACCTTGCGACGGTTGTCGGGGTCGCGCCACCGCGCCACCCGGCCCGCCTCCTCGAGCCCGTCGACGACCGCGGTCGCCGCGCCCGGACTGAGCCCGAGCCGCTCGGCGAGCGCCGTCATCGGCATCCCCCGTGGCGTGTCGACGATCTGCAGGCACGCCAGCTCGACCTCCCGGAGACCCAGGCGCCTCGCCATCTCGTGGTGGTGGCGTCGCAGGGCGACCGCGAGGTCGTCGACCAGGGCCGTCGCCACCCACGTCCGATCGTCCACCCGGCCTCCCCCGCTCCGACGGTGACGCTACGAGGGAGGGCGGTCGGGCGGGGGTGGGTTCGGGGAAGTCGATCCTTCTGGCGACGGGACGGCGGGCCGACTCGGTCCCTCTGACGACGATTCGGAAATCGAAGCGTCCGTGGGACCTCTTGCGCGGGCCGGAGCGGCGTCCTACGGCCCGCCGCGTTCCCTCTCGGTCGGACCCACGGCCCGCCGGGTCAGGCGCGGACGAGCGCCGCGCCCTCGGCCATCGCCCGCAACTTCATCTCCGCCACCTGCGCGCCGACGCGGCCGAAGCCGACGAAGGTGCCGAAGCCGCAGTCGGTGCTCGCGATGACGCGGTCGGGGCCCACGACGCCGGCCACGCGCTCGAGGCGCTGGGCGATGAGGCGGGGGTGCTCGACGATGTTGTTGAGGGTGTCGACGACGCCGGGCAGCAGGACCTTGTCGTCGGGGATGCCGAGCGAGGAGAGCACCTCCCACTCGTGCTCGTGGCGGGGGTTGGCCGCCTCGAACGAGATCATGGTCGGGCGCCCGGCGAGCACGGGCGGGAGCAGCTCCGCGAGCGGGGCGTCGAGGTGGTGCGGGCCCTCGTAGTTGCCCCAGCACATGTGCAGTCGCACCCGCGAACCGTCGATCCCCTCGAGCGCGCGGTCGATGGCGGCCATGTGGCGCTCGGCGAACTCCACGAGCCCTCGGCGACGGACCTCGTCGCGGCACCAGAACTCGGTGTGCGCGGCCATCGGGATGTCCGGGCAGTCGAGCTGGAGGAGCAGGCCGGCGTCGACGATCGCCCGGTACTCCTGCGCCATCGCGTCGGCGAGCGCGTCGAGGTAGCTGTCGTAGTCGGGATAGTGCAGGTTCGGGCTGCCGGTCGCGATGCAGCCGGGCGAGGCGGCCGGGATGAATGCTCCCCCGTCGGCCGTGTGGCCGGTCTTGTCCAGCGCGAGGCGCAGGGTGTCGATGTCGCGCTGCACGGCGGCGGCGCCGACGTAGCTCACGGGGCCCTCGCAGTTCGCCGGCATGATGTGCGCGCCGGCCTCCCCGCCGTACTGCGCGATCGCCAGCTCGGGGGTCGCCTCGAGGTCGTCGATGCTCCACGGCGGCGCCTGGCCCCCGAAGCCGTCGAGGCGCTCGCGGACGTAGTTGACGAAGCCGGGCTTGCCCATCTCGCCGTCGGAGACGACGTGGATCCCCGCGCCGTGCTGCATCGCCACGACGTCGTGGACGGCGTCGGTGATCGCGGCCTCGAGCTCGGAGGCGTCGCCCTTGCCCTCCTGGTGCAGGTACATCAGTCGGGTCAGGGTCTCGGGCCGGGGCAGGCTGCCGACATGGGTGGTCCGCACGGTCATCGCGTGGTTCCTCTCTGGGGGTCAGGGAGTCGTGGCCTGCGTGAAGGTGTCCGGGCTGAAGCCCTCGAGCGCGGCGATCTTGGTGAGCACCGTGAGCCGGTCCGGGCGCGGGATGCTCGGGTCGAGCTGCTGGTAGACGTTGAGCACGTTCTGCGCGAGGCGGCCGTGCTCGGGGAGGTCGGCGAACTTCCCGAGCTCGATCGAGGCGATCGCGTCGTCGACGTCCATACCGTCCTCGAACCGCCGGCGCGCCTGGGCCTCCACCGACACCAGGTACTCCCGCATCACCGAGACCTCGGGCTTGCCGCTGACCGGACCGTGGCCGGGGACGATCGTGTCCACCTCGAGGTCGAGGATGAGGTCGAGCGCGGCGATCCAGCGGTCGATCGGGCCCGCCCAGGCGATCGGGGTGCCGCCGACGAACAGGATGTCGCCGGCGTAGAGCAGCCGGGCGTCCAGCACGTGGACGAGCGCGTCGCCGGGCGTGTGCGCGGGACCGACCTGGATCAGCCGCACCTCGCGGCCGCCGACGTCGACGCTCTCCTCGCCGGTGAACGTCCGGTCCGGTCCCGTCGCGGTGATGCCCTCGAGCTCGAAGGGCCCGAAGATGTGCCGGGCGAACTCGCCCAGCGCGCCGTCCAGGTGCTTGACCTTCGCGACGGTGTCGAGGGCCTCCTGCGTCATCAGCTCGGCGGCCGCGGCGGAGGCGAGGATCTCGACGTCCCGCGAGCCGACGAGCTCGTTGCCGTTGACGTGGTCGGGGTCCGAGTGGGTGTTCACCAGCGTCCCGAGGGGGTGGGCGTCGGTGACGGGCCGGATCCCGTCGAGCATCTCCCGGGTCAGCGGGAGGTCGAACAGCGTGTCGACCATCAGCGAGGTGCCCGACCCGGTGATCAGGCCGGAGTTGCTCCAGCCCCAGCTGCCGTCGGGCTGCAACCAGGCGTGGCAGCCCCGACCGAGGTCGTGGAGTCCCCTGCGGTAGTCCTGGGTGCTCATGCTGGTCGTCCTCTCGGGGGTGCTCTCGCGGGTCAGAAGCCGGTGCGCAGGCGCGTGACCGGCGGGGCGGGGCGGACGACCTGGCGGGTCTCCCCCAGCGCCTCCGACGCCAGGGAGACGACGTCGCCCGGCTGCAGCCAGCCCGTGAACGCGGCGGGGTCGGGGGTGTCGACGTGCTCGAGCAGGCACCCGCCGGGCACGGTGCCGGAACCGATCACGTCGCCGGGCCGCAGGTCGGTGCCGCGCGACAGGAACGCGAGCAGCTCGCCGAAGCTCCAGTCCATGCCGGCCAGGGAGCCCTTGGCGATCCGGCGGTCGTTGACCGTCGCCGTGACCTCGAACGTGAACCCCTGCTCCCCGCGGTGGGGCTCGAGCTCGTCCACCGTGACGAGCGCGGGCCCGAGGGTGATCGCGCTGTCCTTGGCCTTGCCCATCCCGATGCCCTGGGCCATGTCGCGCATCTGGTGGTCGCGCGCGGTCCAGTCGTTGAAGAACGTGTAGCCGACGATGTGGCCCTCGGCGGCGTCCGGGTGCAGGTCACGCCCGCCGCGACCGATCACCGCGCCGATCTCGAGCTCCAGGTCGAAGAGCCCGGAGCCGGGGGCGATCGGGACGTCGTCGTACGGACCGACCACCGCCGCGGGGTTGCCGAAGTAGAACGCGGGCGTCTCGGTCCACACCGGCGCGAGGTCGATGGGCCGGCCGAGCGCGCGGTAGCAGCCGCGCAGGTGCTCCAGGAAGCACAGGCCGTCGCGCACGGAGGGCGGCCGCGGGATCGGGGCGAGCAGCCGCACGTCGTCGAGCGCCCGGACCTCGGCCGGGTCGCTCCGCGCCGTGGCGCCGGCCTCGGCGAGCCGCTCGCCGTCGTCACCCAGGAGTCCCAGGAGCGTCGTGCCGGCCGCGAGACCGCGGACCGTGTCGCCGTCCAGGAGCCCGGCCCGCTCGCCGTCCCCCGCGTCGTAGGTCACCCATCGCACGCCCGATCGCCTCCTCGCGATGCCAGGACGAAACTGGACCCAGGTCCAGCTTCCTGGTGCAACGTAGGTCACACTCATGGGCGGAGACAAGACCCGGGTCCAGCTTCGTCGGGCGACGGATGTGCTCTACTGATCGCGATGGACGCGCGAGCCGCGGGGACGGAGCCGGCGGTGACGGAGCTGGCGGGGCCGGTGGACCAGGAGCCCGTCGTCGGGTTCCCGCCGCTGAGCACCCGGGCGCGCAAGCGCGAGGAGCGTCGCGACCGGGTCTACGAGGCCGCGATCGGCCTGTTCGTGGAGCAGGGCTTCGACGCGACGTCGATGGAGGACATCGCCGCCCGTGCGGGTCTCGCCCGCGCCACGGTGTTCAACCACTTCGCCCGCAAGGGACTCTTCCTCGAGGAGTGGGCGCTGCGGCGACGCCAGCGTGCGGCGCGGGCGACGGGCCGGTTCGACCCGTCGGTGCTGCCGCTGCGCGAGGTCCTCGAGCGGTACTTCGCGGCGCTCGCGGCGGTGAACCTCGAGACGAGGACCGAGACCAAGGCGATGATGCCGGCGTCGCTGAAGAGCACCGACGTGTTCCTCGACCACGTCCTGGCCAAGGACCTCGCCGCGCTCGTGGAGGCGAGCGGGGCGGCACTGCGCCCGCCGTCGGACCCGGCGCGGGTCGGACGGCTCCTGGCGCTCGGCTACTACTCGGCCGTCGTCCGGTGGATCGACGCCGAGCCCGCCCCGTTCCGGCTGGACGAGGAGCTGTCCGCCGTGCTGGAGGCGGTGCTCCGGGGCGCGCTGAACTCAGCCTGAGGGCGTCGCGTCCTGGGGCGCCGGGTCGGACGGCCGGCGGCCGAGGACCTCGGTGAAGTAGGTCTCGAGGTCGGTCGGCTGCCCGGCGGCGTCGAGACGCGGGTGCTCACGGCGCCCGGCGGCCGCGTCGTCGACGGCGTCCTCGACCAGCGCCCACTCCTCGGAGCCGACGACGAGGTAGCCCCTCAGCGAGCCGTGCCACGGTCGGCGCCACTGCAGGTAGGTCAGGTCGGTGCCGTCGATCTCCTGGACCTCGACCCGGTTGCCGAGCCACGACATGTCACTCATGGGGTTCTCCCTCCACGGGCTCACGGGAAGGGAGCGTCGTCGATCCCGCTTTCCGTGCTCCAGGGTTTACCCACTCGGCCCTGGGCGACAGTCGTGACGACGGTTAGGTCGCTCACGCAAACTCCGTCAGCGCGTGTCGAGCACCAGGTAGCCCTCGGCGAGGCGGTCCTCACCGAAGCCCGCGGCCTTGGCCTGCACCCGGCCCCACGCCCACATGCGTCCCCGCAGGTCCTCCATGTGCGCGGTCTGGCTCTTGTGCGCGCGCAGGGCCTCGACCTTGCGCTCGAAGGCGTCAGTGGTGTCGACGTAGTGGTCGGCGCCCTCGCCCATGTGTGAGATCCACACCTCCGACACGGTGTGGGCGTCGAGCCCTTCCTCGGCCAGGAGCTCCGGGTGGGCGAACTGGTTGCGGGCGTCGGGGTAGACCGCGCACATCGCGGCCTCGCCGACGGCGGTGTGGTCGGGGTGGCTGCCGTACATGGATCGCAGGTTGCGCGTCGGCGACTGCGTGACGACCCGGTCCGGCCGGACCTTGCGGATCACCCGCGTGAGATCGCGACGCAGCTCGTGGGTGACGTAGATGCGACCGTCGGGCCAGCCGAGGAAGTGCAGGTCGCTCACGCCGAGGATCTCGGCCGCCGCGCCCTGCTCGTCGCGCCGCAGGGTGGCCATGTCGGGGCGGCTGATGCCCTCGTCGAACCCACCGGCGTCGCCGTCGGTGACGAGGCAGTACTCGACGCGGTGTCCCTCGCCCGTCCAGGTGGCGACGGACCCGCCGCTGCCGAAGTCGATGTCGTCGGGGTGGGCGACGATCATCAGGATCGTCAGCGCCTCGGCGGGATCGGGCTGCTCGGGCTCCACCCCGATCAACCTACCCGTCCGGCTCGGCGAGTCGCCGGTAGAGCGGGCGGAGCACCTCGCGGGCGTCGACCCCGTCCACGTCGAGCGGCGGCAGCTCGTCCAGCAGGGCCTCCGGATCGGGCCGGAGACGGGCCGTGCGCTCGGGCGGTGCGGGCACCGGGACGCCCGGGCCGTGGAACCGGTCGAGGAGGTCCTCGAGGGCCGTCGGCGTGCCCGCGCCCGCGTCCCGGCGGTCGCGCAGCGCCGCGAGCAGGGTCGCCCGGTCGCGCCCGCGCCAGCGCAGCAGCGCGAACGGGTCGACGTCGAACTCCTCGGCCGCCAGGTAGGCGACGGCGGCGAGGTGCTTGCACGGCACCGACCAGTCGGGGCACGAGCAGTCCATCGGCAGCTCGCCGGAACCCTGCGGGAAGAGCGAGAGGCCCACGCCGGCGAGGACGGCCTCGAGGTCGTCGGGCACCTCGCCGGCGAGCAGGGCCGCGGCGTACCAGGAGTCGGCGGCCAGCGCGTCGAGCACGGCCTCCCAGGCCTCGTCGGCGAAGGGTCGCAGCGCGATGCGGGCGCGGTAGGGCTCGTCGCGGCTGCCCTGCACGGTCGCGGTGATCGCGCCGGGCTCGATCGCGAGGTCGACGACCTGACCGGCGCGGGCGTAGGTCTTGCCACGGTCGAGGCGCCCGCCCACGCCCAGCTGCGTCAGCACGGCGAGGAAGCGCCCCGACCACCAGGACTCCCCGATCGCGCCCCGGCGGCTGCGGGCCACCAGGCCGTCCTCGACGGGCTTGCGCTTGCCGTACTCGGCGTAGCTCTCGGGGAAGCGCTCCGAGAACCGCGGCCCGGAGCGCGTCTCACGCACCATCGTCGTCGTCCTCCTCCCCCGGCTCGGGCTCGTCGGGCTCCGCGTCCAGGCTCAGCACCTTCGCGAGGTCGTCGGTGGACAGGTCGGCCAGCCAGTCCTCGCCGTCGCGCACCGCGAGGTCGGCCAGCGCGCGCTTGCCGGCGACGAGGTCGTCGATGCGTTCCTCCAGCGTCCCCGCGGTGACGAGCTTGCGGACGCCGACGGTGCGCTTCTGCCCGATGCGGTAGGCCCGGTCGGTGGCCTGGTCCTCGACGGCGGGGTTCCACCAGCGGTCGAGGTGCACGACGTGCTGGGCGGCGGTGAGCGTGATCCCGGTGCCGCCGGCGCGCAGGGAGAGCAGGAACAACGACGGGCCCTCCTCGGACTGGAACCGCTCCACCATCGTGTCGCGAGCCTTCCGGCTCACCCCGCCGTGCAGCCACGCCACCTCGGTGTCGAAGCGGGCGGCCAGGTGCGGGGCGAGCATGTCCCCGAACGCCGCGTACTGCGTGAACAGCAGCGCCTTGTCCCCGGCGGCGAGGACCTCGGCGAGGATCTCCTCGAGGCGCGCGATCTTCCCCGACCGCCGTCCGATCGGGGAGCCGTCGTGCAGCAGCAGCGCGGGGTGGTTGCAGACCTGCTTGAGCTTGGTCATCGCCGCGAGCACCCGGCCGCGGCGCTCGATGCCCGGCTTCACGTCGTCGATCGTGTCGAGCATCTGGTCGACGACGACGCGGTAGAGCGAGGCCTGCTCGCCGGTCAGGCCGCAGCGTTCGATGGTCTCGATCTTGTCCGGCAGGTCGTCGACGACGGTCGGGTCGGTCTTGAGCCTGCGCAGCAGGAACGGTCGCGTGCGCCGGCGCAGGTCCTCGGCGACGTCGGTGCGGCCGTGGCGCTCGACGGGGACGGCGTAGCGCTCGCGGAACGCCGAGGCGGTGCCGAGCATGCCGGGGTTGACCGCGTCCATGATCGACCACAGCTCGGCGAGCCGGTTCTCGACGGGCGTGCCCGTGAGCGCGAGGCGGTGCTCGGCGTCGAGGCGGCGGACGGCCTTCGCGCCGCGCGAGCGGTTGTTCTTGACCATCTGGGCCTCGTCGAGCACGACACGGTGCCAGGCGACCCCGGCGAGGGCCTCGGAGTCGCGCACGAGCGTGCCGTAGGAGGTGACGACGAGGTCGGCGTCGGCGGCCGCCGCGGCGGGGTCGGTGCGCCCGGCGCCGTGGTGCACGGCCACGCGCAGGTCGGGGACGAAGCGCTCGGCCTCCCGGCGCCAGGTGGAGACCACCGAGGTGGGGCAGACGAGCAGGGTGGGGCCGGGTGCGTCGTCGATGCCGCGCTCGTGGCTCTCCAGGGCCAGGACCTGCAGCGTCTTGCCCAGGCCCATGTCGTCGGCGAGGACGCCGCCGAGGCCCAGGCGGGCGAGGAACGCGAGCCACGAGAGCCCGCGGCGCTGGTAGGGCCGCAGGGTGGCGTGCACGCCGGGCGGGTCGTCGAGCGGCTCGAGGGACGAGCCGCCCGCGAGGAGGTCGCCGAGCGCCCCGTCGAGGCGCAGCTCCTCCACCGGCAGCGGGGCGGGGACGTCGTCGGGGTGGGTGACGGCGAGGTGCAGGACGTCGCCGACGCTCGGGTGGTCGCGTCGCTCGGCGAGGAAGGCGAGGCCGTCGCGCAGGCGGTCGGGGTCGACGGCGACCCAGCGCCCCCGCAGGCGCACCAGCGGCGCCTTCGCCCGCACGAGGGCGTCCATCTCGTCGTCCGAGAGGGCCTCGCCGTCGACCGCGAGGCGCCAGGAGAAGTCGACGAGGTCGTCGCGGCGCAGCCGGGCGCTGGTGGTGACGACACCCTCGGGGCCCTCCGCCTGCCCGGCACCGACGAGCCCGAGACGCGCCGGCCCGCCGCGCCAGCCCGCGGGCAGCAGGACCCCGAAGCCGGCGCGGTCGAGGTCGGCGGCGACGTGGGCGAGGAAGTGGTGGGCGCCGGCGAGGTCGAGGTCCATGCCGGTGGGCCGCGGGGTGCGCAGCGCGTCGCCGATCTCGGGGTAGACGCGCGCGGCACGGCCGAGCTCGCCGAGCAGCAGGTCGGCGGGGTCGTCGAGCCAGCGGCGCAGGGCGGTGGGGTCGCGCCACACGGTGTCGGCGTCGACGGTGAGGCTGGGGTCCTGGGCCGACTGCAGGGCGAAGGTCAGCCGGAACACCGGCTCGGGATCCTCGACGGCGTGCCCGAGGTGGTCGACCACCACCTCGTCGAGCCGGAACGACGCCCGCGCCGGGCCGGCGTGCGGCGCGCCGACGACGGCCCAGCGACGCAGGCCGGCGAGCAGCGAGGCGGGCGGGGACGTCGCGCCCAGCACGGGCTCGGCGCCCAGCGCGTGCGCCCAGTCCGGGGCCGACGCCAGCTCCTCGGTGCCCGTGATCCGGGCGCGCGCATGGGCGTCGACGGCCGCGGCGAGGGCGGCCTCGACGACGGCGGCCGCGGTCGGCGGGTCCTCGCCGGGCACGCGCTCGCACCGGCACACCGGGGGCAGCGCGGCGGCGAGGGTGTCCGCGGCGACGAGGTCGGGGCCCTGGAGCACGGGGTGCCAGACGAGGCCGTGCCCGTCGCCCGCCTCGTCCGGGGCGGGCAGCACGCGACCCCGGGCGATCAGGTCGGTGGCGAGCGCGTCGACGGCCCGCAGTGCCGCCACCGAGGGGCTCGCCCGGGTGCCGGCGGGGGCGACCGGCGGCGCCGCGCCGGGCGGGAGCTCGAGGACCGGGACCGACCAGTCGGCCAGGACCGGGCCGCCGGGGCCGCCGGCGTGGTCCCGCGGTTCCTCGCGCTCGAGGTCGTCGGAGTCGCGCGGGGCGTCGGGGTCCGAGGGCAGGGCGAGCACCGCGACGCCGGCCGTCGCCGCGCCGCCGGTGCCCCACACCGCCGCCAGGCGCTCGGCCGGCACCGCGAAGGGGTGCGGGCGCGCACCGCGGCGCGCCCGGCTCGTGGTGCGCACCGGCCGCTCGGGGTCCTCGGCCCACAGACAGACGCCGCGCCCGGGCGACCACAGGGCGTGCAGCGCGAGCACGCCGTCGGTCACACCTGCACGGAGCCGTCGACGACGCGGACGGGGACCTCGGTGAGCCCGGTGGCGGCGGGTCCCTTGCGCAGCGCGCCGGTGGCGCCGTCGAACTGGCTGAAGTGGTTCGGGCAGGTGATGACGCCGTTCTGGGGCGGGTCGACCGTGGTGCCCTGGTGCGGGCAGGAGGCGTCGAAGCCCTTGACCGTCCCGGCCGTGGGCTGGACGAGCAGGATCGTCTGCTCGCCCTTCGTGACGATCGTGCCGCCGCCCACCGGGACCTGGGCCAGCGGCGTGCCGCCGCCGGCCGTCGTCGGCCGGGGTGCCGCCTGTGTCGGGGTGCCGGGCTGGAACTCCCCGGCGTCCGAGGAGCACGCGGCCAGCGCGCCCGGCGCCGCGAGGGCGGCGGCGAGCCCGCAGAGGACCGTGCGGCGGTTGGGACCGGTGGTGGTGGACACCGAGACCTCCATGATCGTGGTGGTCCGTCCAGTCTGCCCGCCGCCCCCGTCACCGCCGGGTGAGGCCCTCCGTGAGTGATGTTCACGGCTATAGCCGGGAATTCCACTCACGGAGGGAGTCAGGGGGTCGGCTCGTCGGGGAGGGCGAGGAGGCCCTCGACGACGTCCTCGAGCGTCGGGCCGGCGACGTGCGGGCGGGCGACGGCGTCGGGGATCCGGCCCTCCAGGCGCTCGCAGAACCCGCCGAGCAGGCCGGCGGCGATCGCGCCGTGCACGTCCCAGGAGTGGACGGCGACGAGGGCGGTGCGGGCGGGCGCGGTCGCGATCCGGTCGCACGCCCAGTGGTAGACCGCCGGCGGCGGCTTGAACTGCTTGAGCTCCGCGCAGGACATGACGTCGGTGAACAGGTCGCGGACGCCGCCGGCCTCCAGCGCGGCGCCGGCGACCTCGGCCGAGCCGTGCGTGAACCCGTAGGCGGGCACCCCGGCCTCGCCCAGGCGACGCAGGGCGGGCGCGACGTCGGGGTGCACGGGCAGCTCGCGGAACCCGTCGAGCACCGAGGCGACCTGGTCGTCGGTGAGGTCGCGCCCGCTCGTGCGCCGCAGCATGTCGGCGGCGACGGTGGCGAACGGCGGCGCCTCGCCGGCGAGCGTCATCGCCATCCCCTGGTGCAGGAGGCGGGCGAAGAACAGCCACACCTCGTCCTCGGGACGGCCGAGCGCGGCGAAGCGCGGGCGCAGGCCCTCGAGCTGCAGGCATGTCTCGAAAAGGTCGAAGAGCACGACCTGGGGACGGCGGGCGGGTGCGGTCATGTGAGCTCCTCCAGCACGCGGCGGGGCCAGGCGGGGCCGCCGTAGACGAAGCCGGTGTAGGCCTGGACCAGCGTGGCGCCGGCGTCGAGACGGGCGCGGGCCTCGGCGCCCGAGTCGATCCCGCCGACCGAGACGAGGGTCAGTCGGTCCCCCACGCGCTCCCGCAGGCGCGCGAGCACCGCCCGCGCGGGCTCCACCAGCGGCGCGCCCGACAGCCCGCCGGAGCCCGCGGCGCTGACGACGTCGGGCGGCGAGGCCAGGCCGGCGCGCGCGACCGTCGTGTTGGTCGCGACGATCCCGTCGAGGCCCTGGGCCACCGCGAGGTCGGCGACGGCGTCGACCCCGTCGTCGTCCAGGTCGGCGGTGATCTTCACGAGCAGCGGCGTCGCGCCGACCTCCGAGCGCACGGCCGCGAGCAGCGGCTCGAGGGCGTCGACGCCCTGCAGGTCGCGCAGGCCCGGGGTGTTCGGGGAGCTGACGTTGACCACCACGTAGTCGGCGTGCGGACCGAGGACCCGCGCGGAGTACCGGTAGTCGGCGACGGCGTCGGTCGCGGTCTTGGAGCGCCCGATGTTGACCCCGACCACGGCCCCGGCGCCCCGCGCGCGCACGGCGGCCAGGCGGGCGGCGACGACGTCGGCGCCGGCGTTGTTGAAGCCCATCCGGTTGACCAGCGCCCGGTCGGCGGGCAGCCGGAAGAGCCGCGGCCGCGGGTTCCCGGGCTGCGGGCGGGCGGTCACCGTGCCGACCTCCACCGCCCCGAACCCCAGCCGTGCGAGCCCGCGCACGCCCTCGGCGTCCTTGTCGTAGCCCGCCGCGACCCCGAGCGGGTTGGCGAACTCGAGCCCCATGGCTTCGACCGGCGCGCCCGGACGACCCGCCTCGCCGAGCAGCGGCGTCGCCGCCCGCAGCGCCGTGACCCCGACCCGGTGGGTCAGCTCGGCGGGCACCCGGGTCGCGACGTGGCGGAAGAGCAGGTCGTACGGGTTCATGCGCCCGCGGCGTCCGCTCCGGCCCGGCGGTACTGCGCGTGCAGCCGGCGCAGGGCCGTCACGCCGCGCGCCGCGTGGCCCCGGTCGACGGCCTGGAGCGCCGAGATCGTCAGGTACTCGTCGTCGGGCAGGTCGAGACGGGCGAACTGGGCGCCGTCGGGGAAGCTCACCGCGACGACGTCCGACCACGGCACCCGGCGGGTGAGGATCGTCGCGCGCACCTCGACCCCGCCCGGCCCGGCCCGCAGCCGCGGGCGGGTGAACAGCAGGGCGCAGCCGGCGAGGATCGTGCCGAGCACGACCATCGCGATCTGGTCGGCGGGGCGGAAGTTGAAGCCCGACGACTCGACGAACACCAGCAGCGCGCCCACGCCGAAGAACGCGAACAGGAACACGGCCATCGCCCAGGCCACCCAGCGGATGCGCACGGGCCGGACCTCGAGCTCGACCTCGCCGATGTCGGCCGGCTCGACGGGCGCGGTCACGACGCCAGCCCGCGCAGCGTCAGCGCCGCGTCCAGCGCCGCGACGGTGGCCTCGAACCCCTTGTCCTCGGTCGAGGTCGGCGTGCCCGCGCGCTCCCAGGCCTGCTCCTCGGTGTTGACGGTGAGGACGCCGTTGCCCACCGGGGTGCGGGCGTCGAGCCCCACCCGGAGCAGGCCCGCGGTGACGGTGTCGCAGACGTAGTCGAAGTGCGGCGTCGCGCCGCGGATGACGACGCCCAGCCCGACGACGGCGTCGTGGCCGTCGGCGAGGCCCTGGCAGACGACCGGGAGCTCCATCGCGCCGGCGACGTGCACGACGGTCGGCTCGGCCACCCCGGACTTCGCCGCGGCGTCGCGGGCCCGCTCGAGCAGGACGTCGGTGATCGCCGAGTTCCAGCGCGTCACGGCGATGCCCAGGCGCAGGCCGGAGGCGTCGGGGACGGAGGCGTCGGGACGACCGGTGCCGCTCACGAGCGCCCACCCACCGCCGGCCGGTCGGTGTCGGCCGGCTGCGCCACGACACCGTCCTCCTCGCTGTCGAGGCCCTCGAGGTCGTGGCCCATGCGGTCGCGCTTGGTGCGCAGGTAGCGCAGGTTCTCGGGCGTCGTGCGGGAGGGCAGCGAGACGCGGCCGAGGATCTGCAGGCCGTAGCCCTCGAGCCCGGCGCGCTTCTCGGGGTTGTTGGTCAGCAGCCGCATGCTCTTGATGCCCAGGTCGGCGAGGATCTGGGCGCCGGTGCCGTAGTCGCGGGCGTCGGCGGGCATGCCGAGCGCGAGGTTGGCGTCGACGGTGTCCGCCCCGGCGTCCTGGAGCTGGTAGGCCTGCAGCTTGTGGATCAGGCCGATCCCCCGGCCCTCGTGGCCGCGCACGTAGAGCACGACCCCGCGGCCCTCGGCCACCACCGCGGCCATGGCGGCGTCGAGCTGGGGACCGCAGTCGCAGCGCCGCGAGCGCAGGACGTCGCCGGTGAGGCACTCGGAGTGCACGCGGACCAGGACGTCCTCGCCGTCGCCGAGGTCGCCGTGCACGAGGGCGACGTGCTCGATGCCGTCGAGCAGCGAGTCGTAGCCGTAGGCGACGAACTCGCCGTGGTCGGTGGGGATGTTGGCGTGCGCGACCTGCACGACCTGCTTCTCCGACCGGCGCCGGTAGGCGATCAGGTCCTTGATCGTGATGAGCGAGAGCTCGTGCTCGTCGGCGAAGACCTGGAGCTCGTCGAACCGCGCCATGTCGCCGTCGTCCTTCTGCGAGACGATCTCGCAGATCGCGCCGGCGGGCTCCAGCCCCGCCAGGCGCGCCAGGTCGACCGCGGCCTCGGTGTGCCCGGGCCGGCGCAGGACGCCGCCGTCACGGGCGCGCAGCGGCACGAGGTGCCCGGGGCGCGCGAGGTCGGTGGGCCCGGACTCCGGGTTCGCCAGCACGCGGATGGTGTGCGCGCGGTCGATGCCCGAGATGCCGGTGCCGATGCCCTCGCGGGCGTCCACGGACACGGTGTAGGCGGTGCCGTGGCGGTCCTGGTTGATCGAGTGGGCCGGAGGGAGGTCCAGCCGGTCGCACGCCTCGCCCGTCAGCGGGACGCAGATGTAGCCCGAGGTGTAGCGCACCATGAACGACACGAGCTCCGGCGTGGCGTGCTGCGCCGCGAAGACGAGGTCGCCCTCGTTCTCGCGGTCCTCGTCGTCGACGACGACGACGGCCTTGCCCGCGGCGATGTCGGCGATCGCCCGCTCGATGTGCTCGAAGCCGTCCACGAACTCCTACTTCCCCTGCGATGTACCGGCCTGGAATCCCACGAGCCGCTCCACGTACTTGGCGACCACGTCGACCTCGAGGTTGACCGTGGAGCCCACGGTGCGCTCCCCCAGGGTCGTCTCCCGCAGCGTGGTCGGGATGAGCCCGACGGCGAACGAGTCGTCGTCGACCTCGGTCACGGTGAGGCTCACGCCGTCCACGGCGATCGAGCCCTTCTCGACGATGTAGCGGGTGAGGCCCGGTCCGCCACCCTCCTGGGCCGCGACCCGGAACCGCAGCGTCGTCCACTGCGCGTGCTCGGTGCGCTCGACGACGGTGGCCGTGCCGTCGACGTGGCCCTGCATGATGTGCCCGCCCAGGCGGTCGCCCGCGGCCACGGCGCGCTCGAGGTTGACGCGCGTCCCGGCCGTCGCGCCCGCCAGGCTGGAGCGGCGCAGCGTCTCGCCCATGACGTCGACGCCGAACTCGTCCGAGGTCGGCTCGGTGACCGTGAGACACACGCCGTTGACGGCGATGGAGTCGCCGGGGCGGGCGTCGGAGATCACCAGGGGGCCGCGCACGCGCAGGCGCGCCGCGTCGTCCTGTCCGACGACGCCGACGATCTCGCCGATCTCCTCGACGATCCCCGTGAACACTGCGGTCTCCTCGCTGACTGGTCCGGACGACGCTGCCCGCCCGCCATCATCCTCACGACGTCGTCACCCGGCAGCACCACCGTGGTGACTCCTCTCTCACCCCTCGTCGAGGTGATCGGACGCCGCGACGGCCTGCGCCCGCAGGGCGGCGACCGCGCGGCCCGGGTCCTCGGCGCCGTAGACCGCCGACCCTGCGACGAAGCAGTCGACGCCCGCCTCCGCGGCCTGCTCGATCGTGCTCGCGCTGATCCCGCCGTCGATCTCCACGAGGACGGTCAGGTGCCCGGTGTCGACCAGGCGCCGCGCCGTACGCACCTTGTCGAGCACCTCGGGCATGAAGCTCTGCCCGCCGAAGCCGGGCTCCACGCTCATGACGAGCAGGGTGTCGAAGTCGCGCAGGACCTCGACCCAGTCCTCGAGCGGGGTGCCGGGCTTGATCGACAGCCCGGCCAGGGCGCCCGCCGCCCGGATGTCGCGCGCGCACCCCCGGGGGTCGTGCGCGGCCTCCGCGTGCACGGTGACGTTGCGCGACCCGGCCTCGGCGTACCCGGGGGCCCACCGATCCGGGTTGTTGATCATCAGGTGGCAGTCGAGCGGGATGGCGGTCGACCGTTCCAGCGCCTCGACCACGGGCAGCCCGAGGGTCAGGTTGGGCACGAAGTGCCCGTCCATCACGTCGACGTGCAGCCAGTCCGCACCCGGGACCGCGGCCGCCTCCTCCGCGAGCCGCGCGAAGTCGGCGGAGAGGATGCTCGGGGCGATCATCGGGATGCGGGACACGTGACGGATGGTAGTGGCCCCGACGACGGTCACGGCGTCAGGCGGTCAGGAGCCCGGCGACCTGCCATCCGCCCACCCCGAGCCCGAGCACCCGGCGGAACGGGTTCACTCCGCGGACCAGCTCGTCGAGCCCCCAGACGAGCAACGCGCCCCGTCCGACGAGGACCAGCGCCTCCGCGGTGGCGGGGTCGGGGACCACGAGGCGGGCCACCAGGGCGAGCAGGAAGACCACCAGCGCGGGGTTCGGCCACTGCCCGACCACCCACGGCGCCGAGCCCGGCCCGCCCCGCGTGCGGTCGGCGAGCCACCAGTCGAGGACCGGTCTCACCGCTTGCGCAGGACCGCGGCGTACATCGCGTCGGTGCCGTGGCGGTGCGGCCACAGCTGGAGGCCCGGCGCGCCGTCCGGCAGCGCCGTGTCCGGCACCTCCGGCAGCAGCCCCGGGGTGTCGAGCACCTCGGCCCCGGTCTCCGCCGCGACCGCGGCGACGACGGCGGCGGTCTCGTCGGGGTGCGGCGAACACGTCGCGTAGGTGACGACGCCGCCGGGACGCGTGCGCTCGAGGCCGGCGCGCAGGAGCTCGCGCTGCAGCGCCGTGAGCTCGGCGACGTCGTCGGGCTGCCGGCGCCACCGGGCCTCGGGACGCCGGCGCAGCGCGCCGAGACCCGTGCACGGGGCGTCGACGAGCACGCGGTCGTAGGCGGTCTCGGGCAGCGCGAGCTCCCGGGCGTCGCCGGTGTGGACCCGCACCGGCAGGCCCTCGGTCGCCTGCTCGACGAGCCGCGCACGGTGCGGGGCACGGTCGACGGCGTCGAGGGTGCCGCCCTCGATCGCGACGAGCGCCCCGAGCATCACGGCCTTGCCGCCCGGCCCCGCGCACAGGTCGAGCCAGCGGGTGTCCTCCCCGTCCACCGGCGCACGGGTCGCCAGGAGCGCGACGAGCTGGCTGCCCTCGTCCTGGACCACGGCCAGGCCCTCGCGGACCGGGGCCAGGTCCCCGGGGTCGCCGCCCTCGGTGAGCAGGACGCCGTAGGGCGAGTAGGGCGACTCCTCGCCGCCGGTGATCGCGGCGAGCTCCTCGGCGGAGATCTCCCCGGGACGGGCGGCGAGGTGCACGGCGGGGCGGGTGTCGTCGGCGGCGAGGGCGGCGGCCAGCTCCTCCTCACCTCCCAGGGCGCGCGCGAAGACCTCGGCGATCCACCGCGGGTGCGCGTGGGTGAAGGCGAGCCGCCCCAGGTCGTCCGACGGCGCGAGCCGCTCGACCCACGCGGCCTCGTCGTGCTCGGCGACCTTGCGCAGCACGGCGTTGACGAAGCCCGTGGGCCGCGACCCGGCCCGGGCGCGCACCAGCTCCACGGCCGCGCCCACCGCGGCGTGCGGGGGGATGCGGGTGCGCAGCAGCTGCTGGGTGCCCAGCCGCAGGGTGTCGAGGACGACGCCGTCGAGCCCGTCGAGGGGGCGGTCGACGCAGGCACCGATCACGGCGTCGAGCAGGCCCTGGGCCCGGCAGGCGCCGTAGGCGAGCTCGGTGGCCAGCGCCGCGTCCCGCCCGGAGATCCGGCGCTCGCGCAGCAGGGAGGGCAGGACGAGGTTCGCGTAGGCGGCGTCCTCGCGCACGGCGCGCAGCGTGTCGAGGGCGGCCTCGCGGGCGGGGTCGCCGGTGGGCGGGCGGTTGGGGCCCTGGCGGCCACGGGGCGGCCCGCTGCGGCGCTTGTCGTCCCGCTTGCGGGGCCCGCGGCCCGAGCGGTGCCCACCGGGCGGGACGGAGCTGTCGGTCATCGTGAGCCCGTCGCTTCGCTCGCCCCTGTGATGTACCCCGTCGCTTCGCTCGCCTCTGTGATGTACCCCGTCGCTTCGCTCGCCTCTGTGATGTACCCCGTCGCTTCGCTCGCCTCTGTGACGACGTACCCGGTCACTCGAACCGCTCCCCGGTCTCGGGACGCACGCCGCGCGCCCAGTCCACGGCGGCCATGGGGCGCTTGCCGCCGGGCTGGACGTCGCCGAGCGCGACGGCGGCGCCGGCCGTCCCGACGAGGACGCGGCCGCGCTCCACGCGGATCGCGCCGGGGTCGAGCCCGCCCTCGCCGGTGGTCAGCACGGGGCCCAGTTTGAGCCGGGCCTCGCGGAACGTCGTCCACGCCCCCGGTGCGGGCGTCACCGCGCGCACCAGACGGTCGACGGCGGGCGCGGGGTGGGTCCAGACGACGCGGGCGTCGTCGACGGTCACCTTGGGGGCGTAGGAGACGCCGTCGGCAGGCTGGGGCACCGGCGACAGCGTGCCGTCGGCGATGCCGTCGAGGGTGTGCTCGAGCAGGACCGCGCCCGACTCGGCGAGGCGGGCGAGCAGCGCGCCCGCGGTGTCGTGGCGCCCGATCTCCTCGGTGACCGTCCCGTAGACCGGCCCGGTGTCCATGCCCTCCTCGAGCGCGAACGTGCTCGCGCCGGTGACCTCGTCGCCGGCGCGGATCGCGGCCTGCACCGGCGCGGCACCCCGCCAGGCCGGGAGCAGGGAGAAGTGCAGGTTCACCCAGCCGTGCACGGGGATGTCGAGGGCCTCGCGGCGCAGCAGGTTGCCGTAGGCCACCACGGGGCAGCAGTCGGGCGCGAGCGCGCGCAGCTGCTCGAGGAACGCGGGCTCGGAGGCCTTCGCCGGGGTCAGGACCGGGATTCCGGCCTCGTCGCCCAGGGCGCCGACGGGGCTGCGCTGCGGCTGCTTCGACCGCCCGACCGGGGCGTCCGGGCGCGTCACGACGGCGACGACCTCGTGCCGGGCGCTCGCGAGCAGACCGCGCAGGGCGGGCAGGGCGGGCTCGGGGGTGCCCGCGAAGACGATGCGCACGTCTCAGGTGGCCCGGCCGAAGAGCGGGTGCGGGCTCGTCTTCACCGTCGGCGGCGCCGCCAGGTCGAACCACGGCGCCCGGCGGATCTCGGCCATCGCCTCGCGTCGCGTCTCGGGGTCGAGCTTGTCGAGGAAGAGCACCCCGTCGAGGTGGTCGGTCTCGTGCTGGATCGCCCGGGCGACCAGCGCGGTGCCCTCGACGGTCTGCGGCTCGCCGTGGAGGTCCCAGCCGGAGGCGACGACGTGCTCGAAGCGGCGGCAGTCGAAGCGCAGCCCGGGGATGGACAGGCAGCCCTCGGGGCCGAACTGCTCGGTGTCGTCGGCGGCGTTCCACGTCGGGTTGACCATGTGGCCCTCGACCCCGTCGGCACGGAAGACGAACACGCGCAGCCCGACGCCGATCTGCGGGGCGGCCAGCCCGGCGCCGCCCTCCTCGCGCATCGTCTCGTGCAGATCCGCGACGAGGGTGCGCAGCTCGCGGTCGAAGTCGACGACGGGCTCGGCCTTCGTGCGCAGGATGGGGTCGCCGAACAGGCGCAGGGGCTGGGCGGTCATCGGTCCTCTCTCGGGGCGTCGACCGTCCAGTCTAGGGAGTCTCGGCGGTCAGGGCTTCCAGTCGGGGTCGCGACCGATGAACCCCAGCAGGCGGGTCTGCGCGTCGGCGTCGTCGGGCACCGGCACCCGCACGCCGAACTGCCCGGAACCACGCAGGACCTCCTCCATCTGTTCCATGCCCTCGACGACCGGGCCGGTGACGGCGGGGTCGAGGCGGTCGTCCTGGCCGGTCGCGCGGGCCAGGTCCCAGGTGTGCATGAAGATGTCGGTGGTGTAGATCCGGTCCACCATCACCCCGAGCTCCATCGTGCCCATGTGCGGGTTCTCGATCGTCCGCCCGGCACTCTCCGGGTCGTCGAGGAGGGCCTGGATCGCCGCCGCGTGGGCGTCCCAGGCGCCGACCGGGTCGTCGGCCGGGTCGGGACCCGGCGGCAGCGTCACGCCGGCCCCGTGCAGGAAGCCGGCGGACCACGTCGTCAGGTGGCCGACGACGTCGCGCGCGGTCCACTCCGGCACCGGCGTCGGCACGTCCCAGTCGGCGACGCCGTGGACCCGGTCGGTGAAGACCGCGGCGATGGCGCGGTGGCGGTCGGCGGGCGTCTCGGTGGTCATGGTGCCTCCTCGTGTTCAACCTATCGGTTGAACAATGGCAGGCGCGGCTCGGGTCTACAAGGGGTCGAGCGGGTCGAGCAGCACGCGGACGGGCTCGCGCTCCTTGCGCGCCGAGCGCACGGCCTGGGCGGCGTGCAGCTCGCGGGCCAGCGTGCGGCCCTCGGTGCGGGGCACGCGGACGAGGCAGCGCTCGGCGCCCTCGGTGCGCTCCTCGGCGCCCGGGAGCTTCGTGCCCGGCGGCAGCTCGACCGGGCCCAGCACCTCGACGTCGTCGGGCAGGGCCGCGAGCAGGTCGGCCACCGCGGGGGGCGGGCCGTCGACCGCGGCCAGGCGCATCGCCGGCGGCAGGGACAGCTCGGTGCGCGAGGCGAGCTCGGTGGCGGCGTGCCCGACCGGGTCCCAGCGCACGAGCGCCTGGACCGCGGCGGTCGAGGACTCGGCGATCACGACCACCCGCCCGCCCTCGGACGCCGGGCGCACGAGGGCCGCCGCGCCGAACCAGCGTCGCAGCGTCTCCTCCCCCGCCCGCAGCTCGGGCCGGGCGAGCAGCACGGCGCCGTCGAGCAGCAGCGCCGCCCCGTAGCCGCCGTCGGCGATCGGCTCGGCACCCGGCGTCGCGACGACCAGGGCCGGGCCGCCGGGCACGGTGTCGAGCACCGTCGCCCCGCCGCCGGAGCTGCGCACCACGGTCTGTGGGAAGGCGCGGCCCAGCTCCTCGGCGGTGCGGGCCGAGCCGACGGCCAGCGCGCGCAGCTGGGGCGAGCCGCAGGCGCCGCAGCGGTAGGCGGCGTCGGGCGTGCCGCACCAGCGGCACGTCGGCACCCCGTCGGCACCCGCCGGCAGCGCCATCGGACCCGCGCACCGACGGCAGCGCGCGGGCTCGCGGCAGCGGGCGCAGGCCACGGCGGGCAGGTAACCGCGGCGCGGGACCTGGACGAGGACGGGTGCGCCCGCGCCCAGGGCCGCCCGGGCCGCCTCGAACGCCACGCCCGGCATGCGGGCCGCCCGCGACGCGGGGTCGCGCAGCAGCTGGCGGTCGTCCTCGCCGATCGAGGTGACCCGGGGCCCGCGCGCGCGGACGGTGGCACGGTCGGCGACGACGTCGTGGGCCCAGCCGCTCGCGACGAGCAGGGCGGCCTCGGCGGTGCGCGCGAACCCGGCGACGAGCAGCGCCGCGCCGTCGAGGTGTGCGCGGGTCATGGCGACGTCGCGGGCGTGGGGGTAGGGCGCGCGGGGCTCGGCGAGCGTGTCGTCGCCGTCGTCCCACACCGCGATCAGGCCCGGGTCGACGACCGGGGCGAACGCGGCGGCGCGGGTGCCGACGACGATGCGCACCTGCCCGCGCGCCACGGCCAGCCAGCGCCGGTAGCGCTCGGCGGGCCCGAGGTCGGCGGCGAGGGCGACGACGGCGTCCGCGCCCGCCACGGCCTCGCAGGCGGCCTGGACGCGGTCGAGGTCGCGCCGGTCGGGCACCACGAGCACGGCGCCCCGCCCGGCGGTGGCCGTGGTGGCGGCGGCCTCGGCGAGACGGGCCGGCCAGTCCTCGCCCGGCAGGGCCTGCCAGACGGCGTGCGCGGGCCGGTGCGCCGCGAGGGCCTCGAGGAGCGCCGGCCCGCGGGGGTAGGCGCCCCAGCCGTGCTGCTCCGGGGCCTCCGGGGCCGGGCGCTCCGCCGGCGTCTCCGCCTCGACCCGCGCGTGACGTGGCGGCACCGCGAGGCGCAGGACGTCGGCGAGCGTCCCGGCGTAGCGGTCGGCGACGGCCCGGCAGAGGCCGGCGAGCTCGGGGCCCAGGACCGGCTCCGGGGAGACGACCTTCTCCAGCCAGCCCAGGCGGCCGGTGTGCTCGCTGGTGTCCTCCCGCGCGAGCACGAAGCCGTCGACCAGCCGCCCGGCGAATCGCACCCGCACCCGCGCGCCGGGGACCGCCTGGTCGGCGAGCTGCTCGGGCACCTGGTAGTCGAACGGTCGGTCGAGGTGCGCGAGGTTGACGTCCACGGCCACCTGGGCCACCGGGCGCTCGGCGGCGGGCAGGCGCTCGTTGCGCAGGGGCTTGCGGGGCTTCTTCTCCGGCTTCTCCGGCTTCTCCGGCTTCTCCGGCTTCTCCGGCTTCTCCGGCTTCTCCGGCTTCTCCGGCTTCTCCGGGGGTGCGGGCTCGGGCGGGCGCTCGGGCGCGGCGAACAGCGCGTCGCCCGCCTCACCCACCGTCACGACCTCACGTCTACCAGACGCTCCCGACCGGGCTCGCGGGGTCCGTCTGCCTGGGGGCCACGCTGGCGTTCAACGTCAGGAAGTCCACCATGTCGACGAGGAGTCGAGTCGTCGCCCGGCTCAAAGGTGATCACCCGAGCGGGATCGAGATGGTGGCTCTTCTGACGTTCAACGTCAGCGTGGCCCCCAGGCTGGCAACCCCGACACGCACGCCGGCCCGGCACCTCGAGGTGCGAGGTGCCGGGCCGGCGTGGGTCTGGCGCGCGAGGATGCGGAAATACTCGCGTTCAGTGCAAGCGAGGACGCAGGGCTTGCACCGGGAGGTGCCGTCCTACGTCGCGATCGACTTCAGGGCGTCGGCGCGGTCGGTGCGCTCCCACGGGAGGTCGAGGTCGTCGCGGCCGAAGTGGCCGTACGCCGCGGTCGGCTGGTAGATCGGGCGCAGCAGCTGCAGGTCGCGCACGATCGCGCCGGGGCGCAGGTCGAAGACCTCGTGGATGGCCTTCTCGATCTTGGCCGGGTCCACCTGGGCGGTCCCGAAGGTCTCGACGAACACGCCCACGGGCTCGGCCTTGCCGATCGCGTACGCGATCTGCACCTCGACGCGCTTGGCCAGGCCGGCGGCCACGATGTTCTTGGCCACCCAGCGCATGGCGTACGCCGCGGAGCGGTCGACCTTCGACGGGTCCTTGCCCGAGAAGGCGCCGCCGCCGTGGCGGGCGTAGCCGCCGTAGGTGTCGACGATGATCTTGCGCCCGGTCAGGCCGGCGTCGCCCATCGGGCCGCCGGTGACGAAGCGGCCGGTCGGGTTGACCAGCACGCGGGTGTTCGAGGAGTCGAGGTCGATCCCCTCGAGCACCGGGTTGATGACCTTGGACTTGATGTCCGGGGTCAGCAGGTTGTCCAGGTCGATGTCGGCCGCGTGCTGCGTCGACAGGACCACGGTCTCCACGCCGACGGGCTTGTCGTCGTCGTAGGCGATGGTGACCTGGGTCTTACCGTCCGGGCGCAGGTAGGGCAGCGTGCCGTCGCGACGGACCGCGGTGAGCTTGCGCGCGAGCCGGTGCGCCAGCCCGATGGGCAGCGGCATGAGCTCGGGGGTGTCGGCGTCGGCGTAGCCGAACATCAGGCCCTGGTCGCCCGCGCCCTGTCGCGCGATCTCGTCCTCGGAGCCCTCGACGCGGGTCTCGTAGCCCTCGTCGACACCCTGCGCGATGTCCTTCGACTGGGCGCCGATGGAGATCGACACACCGCAGCTCTCGCCGTCGAAGCCCTTGGCCGACGAGTCGTAGCCGATGTCGAGGATGGTCTTGCGGACGATGTCCACGTAGTTGACCTGGGCGTTGGTGGTCACCTCGCCGGCAACGTGCACCTGGCCCGTGGTGACCATCGTCTCGACCGCGACGCGGCTCTTCGGGTCCTGCGCCAGCAGAGCGTCCAGGATGCCGTCGCTGACGGCGTCACAGATCTTGTCCGGGTGGCCTTCGGTGACGGATTCGCTGGTGAACAAACGCCTAGCGGGCACAATCTCTCCCTGCCTCGACAATGGGACCCGTCCACACTAACGGCAACCCCGGGAATCACGAGGCCCCTGACCAGGCTGAATGCCAACCGTGTCACAGAGCGGTTGTGTTCAACGACGAATCGTGAGAATGCGCCGATCAGTCGAACGCGTCAGGGCAACCGCTCGGCGACGGCGTCCCACACGCGCGCGGCCAGTGCTGCCTTCGAGCCCATCGGCAGGCTCAGCGACGATCCGTCGGCACCCAGCAGCCAGCCCTCGTTGTCCTCGACCTCGAAGGCACGCCCGGCCCCCACGGCGTTGACGACGAGAAGGTCACACCCCTTGCGCTCGAGCTTCGCGCGCCCGTAGTCGAGGACGCTGCCGCCGTCGTCGCCGGTCTCGGCCGCGAACCCGACGACGAGCCGGCGCGGGACGTCCTCGGTGACCAGTTCGCGCAGGATGTCGGGGTTGAACTCGAGCGGGATCGAGGGGGCGTCCTGCCCCTTCTTGATCTTGCCGACGGACGTCGACGCGGGCCGGAAGTCGGAGACCGCGGCGGCCATCACGACCACGTCCGCGGCCTTGGCGGCGTCCAGCACGGCGTCGCGCATCTCGCGGGTGGTCTGCACGCGACGGAGCTCGACGCCGGCGGGCGGGTCGAGGTCGGCGACCGTGCCGGCCACCAGGGTCACGTCGGCGCCGCGCTGGGCCGCGACGCGGGCCAGCGCGTAGCCCTGGCGCCCCGACGACCGGTTGCCGAGCGTGCGCACGGGGTCGAGCGGCTCCGCGGTGCCGCCGGCGGAGACGACCACGCGGCGGCCCTCGAGATCACGCGGCAGGGGGAACGGCATGCCGCCGTCATCGATCCCCCACTCGAGCAGCAGCCGGGCGAACTCGGCGATCTCGGGCGGCTCGGGCAGTCGGCCGCGCCCGGTGTCGGCGCCGGTCAGGCGCCCGGACGCGGGCTCGAGGACGACGGTGCCCCGCCGGCGCAGGGTGGCGACGTTGTCGACGGTCGCCGGGTGCTCCCACATCTCGGTGTGCATCGCGGGGACCGCGAGCACCGGGCACCGCGCGGTGAGCAGCGTGGTGGTGAGCATGTCGTCGGCGCGCCCCTGGGCCATGCGGGCGAGCAGGTCGGCCGTCGCGGGGACGAGCACGACGAGGTCGGCACGCCGCCCCAGGGCGACGTGCTCGACCTCGGGCACGTTCTCGAACACGCCGGTCAGCACGGGCCGGCCCGAGAGCGCCTCGAACGTGGCCGCGCCGATGAACTCGAGCGCGGACCGCGTCGCGACGACCTGGACGTGGTTCCCGGCCTCGCGCAGGCGCCGGAGCACCTCGCAGGACTTGTAGGCGGCGATGCCGCCCGAGACCCCGAGAACGATCTCCCGGGGCCGGGTGGACTCCTCGGTCACTCGCCCTCGGTGTGCTCGAGCAGGCCGGCGTGGATCTCGCGCATGGCCACCGACAGCGGCTTCTCGCGCGGGCCGGGCTCGACGAGCGGGCCCACGTACTCGAGGAGACCCTCGCCCAGCTGGGCGTAGTAGTCGTTGATCTGGCGGGCGCGCTTGGCCGCGTAGATGACCAGCGCGTACTTCGAGCTCACCGTCTCCAGCAGCTCATCGATCGGAGGGTTGGTGATGCCCTCCGGCCCCTCGATGATGCCGGATCGTCCGATGGGAATGCTCACTCGCTCGCTCCTGCGGGGGTGGCGCCGGACTCAAGACCGGTCCGGCGGGTCGGTGCGGTCCCCCGACCTGCACGGCTGACAGGAGGACCGGCGCTCAACTCTACCAACCGGTGCGCGGTCTCCCCGACGTCGTGGTTCACCACGGTCACGTCGAACTCGCTGCTCGCGGCCAGTTCCTCGCGTGCGGTCGCCAGACGGCGGTCGACGACCTCCGTCGCCTCGGTGCCGCGACCGATCAGCCGGCCGACCAGCACCTCCCACGATGGGGGTTCGAGGAAGACGAACAGCGCATCGGGGCGCTGCTCGCGCACGGCACGGGCCCCGGCGAGATCCAGCTCGAGCAGGACCGGTTCGCCCCGCGCGAGGTGCTCGTCCACCGGAGCCCGTGGCGTGCCCGAACGGTGCATGCCGCGGTGGATCTCCGCCCACTCGAGCAGCTCGCCCTCGGCGATCATGCGGTCGAATTCCTCGGCCGTGACGAAGTGGTAGTCACGACCGTCGACCTCACCGGGGCGCGGGGCTCGGGTGGTCGCCGAGACGCTGAACCACAGCGGCGCGCCGATCCGTCGCAGTTCCGCGACGACCGTGCTCTTGCCGACCCCCGACGGCCCGGCCAGCACCAGCAGCCGGCCGGGCCCGTGCGTCGGGGGTGGGGTCACCGGCTCACTCGCCGGAGAACTCGTCGAGCAGGGCCTTGCGCTGCCGATCGCCCAGACCGCGCAGGCGACGGCTGGGTGCGATCTCCAGGCGCTCCATGATCTGCTGGGCGCGCACCTTGCCCACGCCCGGCATGGCCTCGAGCAACGCCGAGACCTTCATCTTGCCGAGCACCTCGTCCGAGTCGGCCTGCTCGAGCACCTCGGAGAGGCTGGTGCCTCCACGCTTGAGGCGCTCTTTGAGCTCGGCCCGGGCACGGCGAGCGGCGGCGGCCTTCTCGAGCGCCGCGGCCCGCTGCTCCTCGGTCAGCTCGGGTAATGCCACGTTCTCCTCCGAAGGTCGTGACGACGGGCTCCGGTCGGTGCGACCGGCCTCCCGTGGTGGCGTATTGGCTTGCCCAGTGATGGCGAACGTACCCCCCGCGGCCCGCTCCGACAGTCCGTGGGGCGGGAGTGTCCGCAGGTCGGACGGCCGTGGCGCCCACCGGCTCGTGATCGTCCGGTCAGCGGCACCACACGGCCGGGCTACCCCGTCAGTGACCCGTTCAGCGCTCCGACCGCGGCTCTCAGCGCTCCGAGGTCGGGGCCCGCGGTGAGCACCTCCCGGGCGCTGACGGGCACGACCGGTCCGGTGCCGCCGCCGAGCGCGTCGGGCGCGCCGAAGGCGGTCGCCACGTCCGCGGGCGTGCCACCCTGCGCGCCCAGGCCCGGGACGAGGACGGGGCCGTCGAGGGCGGACAGGTCGAGGCCGTGGTCGCGGCCGGTGGTGCCCCGCGTCAGCCCGACGACCGCGCCGGCGGACCCGTCCCCGGGGCCGTCGCGGTGCGCCGCGTTGTGGTCGGCGAGGGCGTCGATCACCGACTGGGCGACCTCGCGCATACGGCGCCCACCACCCGGGGCGCCCGATCCCCCCGAGCCCGCGACCCACGCCTGCGCCGCCTGCACGCCCGCGGCCTCGGGGTTGGACGTCCGGGCGAGCACGAACACGCCGCGACCGGTGGCGACCGCGAGGTCCAGGGCCGGGGCGAGGGAGCCGACGCCGAGGTACGGCGACAGCGTGAGGGCGTCGGCGGCGAGCGGGGCGTCGTCGGCCAGCCAGGCCCGGGCGTAGCCGGCCATCGTCGAGCCGATGTCGCCGCGCTTGGCGTCGGCCACGGTGAGCACGCCGGCCTCCCGGGCGTCGGCCAGCGTGCGCTCGAGGGCCGCGAGGCCGGCCGCGCCGTACACCTCGTAGAGCGCCACCTGGGGCTTGAGCAGCGCGACGTGCCCGGCGAGCGCCTCGACCACGCCCCGGGAGAAGCGCTCCACCCCGGCGGCGTCGGCGCCCAGGCCCCAGGCCGAGAGCAGGCCGGGGTGCGGGTCGATGCCGACGCAGAGCGGGCCGTGGGCCGCGACCGCCTCGCGCAGCCGGTGGCGGAACGGGGCCCGGCTCACGGGGCTCACGAGCCGGCCACCGCCGCGGGCTGAGGCACCTCGACCGTGGGGGTCGCCGCGTCCCGGGCGCGCGCCTCGGCGAGGCGGGCGTGCAGGACCTGCAGCGACGTCACCCCGACCTCGCCCGCGATGGCCGCCTCGACGGCCTGCACGGCGGCCGCGGCCCCCTGGACGGTGGTGACGCACGGGACGCCGACGTCGAGGCAGGCGGCGCGGATCTCGTAGCCGTCGATGCGGGGCCCGGAGTGGCCGACCGGGGTGTTGACCACCAGGTCGACCTCGCCGGCGAGGATCCGGTCGACGATCGTCGGCAGGCCCTCGCCGCCCTCGAAGTGCTTGCGGACGACCTCGCACGGGATGCCGTTGCGCTCCAGGACGCTCGCCGTCCCGGCCGTCGCGAGGATCGCGAAGCCGAGGTCGGCGAGGCGCTTCACCGGGAAGATCAGCGAGCGCTTGTCGCGGTTCGCGACCGAGACGAACACGTGGCCGGACACCGGCAGCGGCCCCGCGGCCGCGGCCTGCGCCTTGGCGAACGCGGTGGAGAACGCGCGGTCGATGCCCATGACCTCGCCGGTGGACTTCATCTCCGGTCCGAGTAGGGAGTCGACGCCGCGGCCGTCGGGGCGGCGGAACCGGTGGAACGGCAGCACCGCCTCCTTCACCGCCACGGGGTGCTCGCGCGGCAGGTCGGTGCCGTCGCCGACCGCGGGCAGGAGGCCTTCCTCGCGCAGGCCGGCGATCGTCGCGCCGAGCATGATCCGCGAGGCGGCCCCGGCGAGGGGCACGCCCGTGGCCTTGGAGACGAACGGGACGGTGCGCGACGCCCGCGGGTTCGCCTCGAGCACGAAGAGCACGTCGTCCTTGAGCGCGTACTGGACGTTCATCAGCCCGCGCACCCCCAGCCGGCGGGCCAGGGCGACGGTCGACTCCCGCACGGTCGCGAGCTCGGCGCCCCCGAGCGTGATCGGCGGCAGCGCGCACGACGAGTCGCCGGAGTGCACCCCGGCCTCCTCGATGTGCTCCATGACCCCGCCGAGGTAGACCTCGCCGTCGGCGTCGCAAATGGCGTCGACGTCGATCTCGATGGCGTCGTCGAGGAAGCGGTCCACCAGCACCGGGTGGTCCGGGGTGACCTCGGTGGCGCGCGCGATGTAGTCGGCCAGCGTGGCGTCGTCGTAGACGATCTCCATGCCCCGGCCGCCGAGCACGTACGACGGGCGCACGAGCACGGGGTAGCCGATCGACGCGGCGATCTCGCGGGCGCCGTCGAAGCTGGTGGCCATCCCGTACGGCGGGGCGGGGAGCCCCGCGTCGTCGAGCACGCGCCCGAACGCCCCGCGGGACTCGGCGAGGTCGATGGCCGCGGGCGGCGTGCCGACGACCGGCACCCCGGCGGCCTCGAGGCCCGCCGCGAGCTTCAGCGGCGTCTGCCCGCCCAGCTGGACGACGACCCCGACGAGACCCGGTCCCCCCAGCCCCGACACCTGCTCCGCGTGCACCACCTCGAGCACGTCCTCCTCGGTGAGGGGCTCGAAGTACAGGCGGTCGGAGGTGTCGTAGTCGGTGGAGACGGTCTCGGGGTTGCAGTTGAGCATCACCGTCTCGAACCCGGCGGCGCGCAGCGCGAACGCCGCGTGCACGCAGGAATAGTCGAACTCGATGCCCTGGCCGATCCGGTTCGGCCCCGAGCCCAGGATGATGACCTTGGGTCGGTCGGTCTGCGCCACGACCTCGGTCTCGGCCGCGGGGTCGGACTCGTACGCGGAGTAGTGGTACGGGGTGCGCGCCTCGAACTCCGCGGCGCAGGTGTCGACGGTCTTGTAGACCGGGCGCACGCCGAGACGGTGGCGCAGCGAGCGCACGCCCGTCTCCCCCGCGAGCTCCGGGCGGACGGCCGCGACCTGGGCGTCGGAGAGCCCGGCGCGCTTGGCCCGGCGCAGCAGCGCCTCGTCGAGCACCGGCGCGTCGGCGATCTCGCCGCGCAGCCCGACGAGGCCCTCGATCTGCTCGACGAACCATCCGTCGATGCCCGAGGCCTCGGTGACCTCCTCGACGCTCGCCCCGAGCCGCAGCGCGCGCTCGACGGCGTAGAGCCGCCCGTCGCGCGGCAGCGACGCCTGGTACAGGGCTTCCTTCACGGCCTCGTCGGGCTCCCCGGCGAGGACGGGATCGGGATGGGTCCAGAACCCGCCGGCCTTCGTCTCCGCCGACCGCAGCGCCTTGTTGAGCGCCTCCGGGAAGCTGCGGCCCAGCGCCATCGCCTCGCCGACCGACTTCATCGTGGTGGTCAGCGTCGGGTCGGCACCCGGGAACTTCTCGAACGCGAAGCGCGGCACCTTGACCACCACGTAGTCCAGCGTCGGCTCGAAGCTCGCCGGCGTCTCGCCCGTGATGTCGTTGGTGATCTCGTCGAGGGTGTAGCCGACGGCCAGGCGCGCGGCGATCTTGGCGATCGGGAAGCCGGTGGCCTTCGAGGCCAGCGCGCTCGAGCGCGAGACGCGCGGGTTCATCTCGATGACGACGAGACGGCCCGTGGTCGGGTGCACCGCGAACTGGATGTTGCAGCCGCCGGTCTCGACGCCGACCTCGCGCAGCACCTTGATGCCCATGTCGCGCATCAGCTGGTACTCGCGGTCGGTCAGCGTCATCGCGGGCGCGACGGTCACCGAGTCGCCGGTGTGCACGCCCATCGGGTCGACGTTCTCGATGGAGCACACGACGACGACGTTGTCCTTGCCGTCGCGCATGAGCTCGAGCTCGTACTCCTTCCACCCGAGCACCGACTCCTCGATGAGGACCTCGTGCACCGGGCTCGCCGCGAGGCCCGCGCCGGCGAGGCGCTCGAGCTCGTCGGGGGTGTACGCGAGGCCCGAACCGAGCCCGCCCATCGTGAAGCTCGGCCGGATGACCACCGGGAGGCCGACCTCGGCGACGGTGGCCCGCACGTCGGCCATCGAGTGGCAGACCTCGCTGCGGGGGACGTCGCCGCCGATCCGCCGGACGATGTCCTTGAACTTCAGCCGGTCCTCGCCGCGCTGGATCGCGTCGATGTCCGCGCCGATCAGCTCGACGCCGAAGCGCTCGAGCACCCCCGCGTCGTGCAGGGCGATCGCGGCGTTCAGCGCAGTCTGGCCGCCCAGGGTGGCCAGCAGCGCGTCGGGCCGCTCCACCTCGATGACCTTGGTGAGGTACTCGACGGTGATCGGCTCGACGTAGGTGGCGTCGGCGATCTCCGGGTCCGTCATGATCGTCGCCGGGTTCGAGTTCACGAGGCTGACCCGCAGGCCCTCCTCGCGCAGCACCCGGCAGGCCTGCGTGCCGGAGTAGTCGAACTCCGCGGCCTGGCCGATGACGATCGGCCCGGAGCCGATGACCAGGACGTGGTGGATGTCCTCGCGGCGCGGCATCAGCGATTTCCCATCATGTCCGCGAAACGGTCGAAGAGGTCGGCCGCGTCGTGCGGACCCGCCGCGGCCTCCGGGTGGTACTGGACGCTGAAGGCGGGGACGCCCTCGCAGGTCAGGCCCTCGACGGTGCCGTCGTTGGGGCACGAGTGGCTGAGGTGCACCCGCCCGAACGGCGAGTCGACGCGCTCGCCCGGCGTGCCGACGACGGCGAAGCCGTGGTTCTGGCTCGTGATCGCCACCGTGCCGTCGGTGTGGTCGACGACCGGGATGTTGATCCCACGGTGGCCGTAGCGCATCTTGTACGTCCCGAGGCCCAGGGCGCGGGCGAGGATCTGGTTGCCGAAGCAGATGCCGAAGAGCGGCACCTCGCGGCGCAGCACCTCCTCGGTGAGGGCGACGGCGTGCGCGGCGGCGGCCGGGTCCCCCGGACCGTTCGAGAGGAAGACGCCGTCGGGTGGACGGCCGTACTCATCCGGGCTGAGCAGCTCCTCGACCGACGCCGACGACGGGACCACCCGCGTCTCGATCCCGCGCTCGGCGAGCATCCGGGGCGTGTTGGCCTTGATCCCGAGGTCGAGCGCCGCGACCCGCGCGCGCGTCGCGCCGGTGGCCGCGACCGTGTACGGCGCGCCGGTGCTCACCGCGCCGGCGAGGTCGGCGCCGGCCATCCCGGGGCTGTCCAGCACCGCGGCGCGCATCGAGGTGGGGTCGGCCAGCGCGTGGCCGGAGAACAGGCCGGCGCGCATCGAGCCCGCCTCGCGCAGCCGGCGCGTGATCGCGCGGGTGTCGACGCCGGAGAGGCCGACGACGCCCTGGCGGGCGAGCTCCTCGCCGAGGTCGGCCGTCGAGCGCCAGTTGGAGGGGCGGCGCGCCGGGTCGCGGACGACGTAGCCCGCGACCTGGATGCGGGCCGACTCGTCGTCCTCGTCGTTCCACCCGGTGTTGCCGATGTGCGGGGTCGTGGCCACGACGATCTGACGGTGGTAGCTCGGGTCGGTCAGCGTCTCCTGGTAGCCGGTCATCCCGGTGGCGAACACCGCCTCGCCCAGCGTGCGGCCGCGGGCGCCGAAGGCCTCTCCGCGGTGCATGCTGCCGTCCTCGAGGACGAGCACCGCGTCCTCCCGGCTCGTGCCGGCCTGACTCATTCCTGCACCTTTCCGTCCTGCACCGTCCACCGGCCCCGCAGCATGGTGTGCACCACCGAGACCGGCATCTCCATCCCCTCGTACGGGGTGTTGTCCGCCCGGCTGGCCAGCGCCGCGCCCCGCACCGTCCAGGTGGCGTCGGGGTCGACGAGCGTCAGGTTCGCGGGCTCCCCCACCGCCAGCGGCCGTCCCTGGTCGGGTAGGCCGGCGATCCGCGCGGGGGCCTCGCTGCACACCCGCGCCACGCCGCGCCAGTCGAGCAGGCCGGTGGTGACCATCGTCGCCACCACCACCGGCAGCGCGGTCTGCAGTCCCAGCATGCCTGGACGGGCGGCGGGCCACTCGCAGTCCTTGGCTTCCACGGCGTGCGGGGCGTGGTCGGTGGCCACGCAGTCGACGGTGCCGTCGGCCAGCGCGCGGCGCAGGGCCTCGGTGTCGGCGGCCGGGCGCAGCGGCGGGTTGACCTTGTGCACCGGGTCGTAGTCCTCGGCCGCCGCGTCGGTGAGCAGCAGGTGGTGGGGGGTGACCTCGGCCGAGACGCGGAATCCGTTGCCGGCGTCCATCGTCTCCCGCGCCCACCGCAGGATGGCCGCCGAGCGGGCCGTCGAGAGGTGGCAGACGTGCAGGCGCGCTCCGGCCGCCGAGGCGAGCATCACGTCGCGCGCGACGATCGACTCCTCGGCGGTGGGGTCCCACCCCGCGAGCCCGAGGCGCGCCGCCACCGGTCCGTCGTGGGCCTGCGCCCCGACGGTGAGCCGGTGGTCCTCGGCGTGCTGGGCGACCACGGAGCCCAGGGCCCGGGCGTACTCGAGAGCCCGGCGCATGATCAGCGGGTCGTTCACGCAGCGGCCGTCGTCGGAGAACATCCGCACCCGCGCCGGGGACGCGGCCATCATCCCCATCTCGGCGAGCTTGCTGCCCTCGAGGCCGACGGTGACCGCGCCGACGGGGTGCACGTCGACGAGCCCGACCTCGCGACCGCGGCGCCAGACGTGCTCGACGACCACCGGCGAGTCGGCCACCGGGTCGGTGTTCGGCATCGCGAAGACCGCGGTGTAGCCCCCGAGCGCCGCGGCGGCCGAGCCGGTGTCGACGGTCTCGGCCTCCTCGCCGCCGGGTTCGCGCAGGTGGGTGTGCAGGTCGATCAGCCCGGGCAGGGCGATGAGGCCGTCGGCGTCGACGGTCTCGTCGGGGTCGTCGACGCCGTCGACGAGCATCCCGTCGCGGACGTACAGGTCGGTGGGGTCCTCGCCGTAGGGCCTCGCCCCACGAATCCTGACTGTCCCCATGGGTCGAGCTCCCCCATGGGCGTGCTCCCCTGACTGCTCCGTCTCCCGGCTCACGCCACGTCCTCCCCGGCCAGCAGGTGATAGAGCACGGCCATCCGCACGTGCACCCCGGCGGTGACCTGGTCGGAGATCGCGGCGCGGCTCGAGTCGGCCACGGCGCTCGCGATCTCCATGCCGCGCACCGCGGGCCCGGGGTGCAGGACGACGGCGTGGTCGGGCAGCCGGTCGGCGCGGGCCTCGGAGAGCCCGAACCGGATCGCGTACTCGCGGGCCGACGGGAAGAACCCGCCGTGCATCCGCTCGGCCTGCACCCGCAGCATCATCACGGCGTCCGGACCACCACCGAGGACGGCGTCCAGGTCGTGGCTGATCTCCACCGGCCACCCGGCGACGCCCACGGGGAGCAGTGTCGGCGGCGCCACCAGCGTGACGCGCGCACCGAGCGTGGCCAGCAGATGCGCATTCGAGCGCGCCACCCGGCTGTGGAGGATGTCGCCGACGATGGCGACGTGCGCCCCCTCCACCCGGCCGAGGCGGGCACGCAGGGTCGCCGCGTCGAGCAGGGCCTGGGTCGGGTGCTCGTGGGTCCCGTCCCCGGCGTTGACCACCGCGACGTGACCCTCCGCACCCAGGTGCGAGTGCGCGACGTGGTCCAGCCAGGCCGCGATGCGGTGCGGGGCGCCGGAGGCGGGGTGCCGCACGACGAGGCAGTCGGTGCCCGCGGCGGCCAGCGTGGAGGCCGTGTCGCGCAGGGACTCGCCCTTGCTCACCGACGAGGCGCTCGCCGAGACGTTGATGGTGTCGGCGCTCATCCACTTGCCCGCGACCTCGAAGGACACGCGGGTGCGGGTGGAGTTCTCGTAGAACAGCGTGACGACGGTGCGCCCGCGCAGCGTGGGCAGCTTGCGCACCGTGCGGCCGGTGAGCGCCTGCTCCATGTTCGCCGCGGTGTCCAGCAGGGCCAGGGCCTGCTCGCGGCGCAGGCCGTCGGTGGAGAGCAGGTGGCGCAGGCCGATGCCGGTGGGCTCGGGCCCGGTGCCCGAGGGGCCGGTGGTGGGGGCGGTCATCGCAGGCTCACCCCGTCCTCGCCGTCGACCTCGACCAGGCGCACCGCGACGTCCTCGGTGCGGTTGGTCGGGACGTTCTTGCCGACGTAGTCCGCGCGGATGGGGAGCTCGCGGTGGCCGCGGTCGACGAGCACGGCGAGCTGGACCGCGCGCGGGCGGCCGTGGTCGCGCAGGGCGTCGAGGGCGGCGCGCACGGTGCGCCCGGAGAACAGGACGTCATCGACCAGCACCACCACGGCGTCGTCGATGCCGACGGCCGGGATCTCCGTCTCGGCGAGCGCGCGCGTCGGACGCAGGCGCAGGTCGTCGCGGTAGAGCGTGGGATCGAGGGTGCCGGTCGGCACGGTGGCCCCGGTGATCTCGCCGATGCGCTCGGCGAGCCGGCGGGCGAGGAAGGTGCCCCGGGTCGGGAGACCGAGCAGGACGACCCGGGCGGTTGCGCCATCGGGGGCATTGCGTTCGATGATCTCGTGGGCGACGCGGGCGACGGTGCGCGCGAGGTCTGCCGCCGAGAGGAGCTCGCGCTCACCCTCGGCACCCGCTGCACCCGACCCGGGCTCGCCCCGGCGCCGTGACGGCACGCGGGTGACCCTCCTTCTCCGCCTCGCAGGACGGCTCTTAAAGGATGTCGATCAGGACGTTTCCCAACACTATCAGCGACGACGGGGCCCCTCGGTGCCGCCCAGGGGACGCTCCGGACCGGGACGGCCCGGCCCCGGCACTACGCCCCGTGGTCCGTGTCCGGACGGAGTGCCACGAGCCACACCGGCCACGATCCGTCAGATCCCGGCTTGACCATGTGACGACCTGAGGCGCATCATCACTCTCCGTATCGACTTCGCTGGGTGCACGGGCGGGGCGAGCCGGGCGACGCGAGAGGACGGGGTGTCCGCCAGATGGGTGACTACGCGAAGGCGCTGGGGTCAAAGCTCCGGGGCATCCGCCAGCAGCAGGGTCTGTCCCTGCACGGCGTCGAGCAGAAGTCCGGCGGACGGTGGAAGGCCGTCGTCGTCGGTTCCTACGAGCGCGGTGACCGCGCGGTGACCGTCCAGAAGCTCGCCGAGCTCGCCGACTTCTACGGCGTGCCCGTGGCGGAGCTCCTGCCCGAGGGTCGCGTGCCCTCCGGGTCCGAGCCCGCGGCCAAGATCGTCATCAACCTCGAGCGCCTGCAGCAGCTGCCCGCCGAGAAGGCCGGCCCGCTCGCGCGCTACGCCGCGGCGATCCAGAGCCAGCGCGGCGACTACAACGGCAAGGTCCTCTCGATCCGCAACGAGGACCTGCGCTCGCTCGCGATCATCTACGACATGAGCCCGGGCGAGCTGTCCGACCAGCTCGTCGACTGGGGTGTCCTCCCGCCCGAGGCCCGCATCGCGCGCGCCCTGGACGAGTAGCGAGGAACTATCCGTCGGTGGGCTCGTCGTCGGCGGGCGGGGCGTCCTGACCCGCCGGCGCGAGCTCGACCCCGGCCGGCACCTCGACGCGGTCGGGGCTCGGCGGCGGGACCGTCCCGGGGCGTCCCGAGGACACCCCGGCGAGAACGCCGTTGACGAAGCGCGGCGAGTCGTCGGTCGAGAGCTCGCGGGCGAGGTCGATGGCCTCGTCGATCGCGACCGGGTCGGGCACGTCCTCGGAGTGCAGGATCTCGTAGACCCCGATCCGCAGGATCATGCGGTCGACCGCGGGCATGCGGGCCATCGTCCAGCCGCGCGCGTAGGACCCGATGACCTCGTCGATGCCGTCGCGGTGCGCGATCACGCCCTCGACCAGCGACTGCGCGAACTCCGACACCGGCGGGGCGTCCGCGCCGGCGATGCGCCGGGCGAGCACATCCTGCGGGTCCTCGCCGCGCGCCTCGGACTCGAACAGGATGTCCAGCGCCCGTTTGCGGGCCTTGGACCGGGAGCCCTTCCGCGCCTGAGGTGCGGTCACCTCAGCTGCTCACGCGGCCCAGGTAGCGCCCGTCGCGGGTGTCCACCTTGACCTTCGTGCCGGTCTCCAGGAACAGCGGGACCTGGATCTCCGCGCCGGTGGAGACGGTGGCGGGCTTGGTGCCGCCCGTGGAGCGGTCGCCCTGCAGGCCGGGGTCGGTCTGGGTGATCTCGAGCTCGACCGAGGCCGGGAGCTCGATGTAGAGCGGGGCGCCGTCGTTGAACGACACCTGGACCTCCTGGTTCTCCAGGAGGAAGCGGGCCTGGTCGCCGACCGTCTGCTCGGGGATCGGGATCTGCTCGTAGTCCGCGGCGTCCATGAAGATGAAGTCGGCGCCGTCGCGGTAGAGGTAGGTCATGTCGCGGCGGTCGACGTTGGCGGTCTCGACCTTGGTGCCGGCGTTGAACGTCTTGTCGACCACCTTGCCGGTCATGACGTTCTTCAGCGTGGTGCGGACGAAGGCACCGCCCTTGCCGGGCTTGACGTGCTGGAACTCGGTGACGGTCCAGAGGTTGCCGTCGATCCGCAGCACGAGGCCGTTCTTCAGGTCGTTCGTGGTCGCCACGGTGACGCTCTCTCCTACGATTCGTCTCGGGACCGGGAAACCAGGTCCCGGGGGCTCTGCGTGAGGGCGGCGGCACCGTCGTCGGTGACGACGAGCGTGTCCTCGATCCGGACCCCGCCCCGCCCGGCCAGGTAGACCCCCGGCTCGACGGTGACCGTCATCCCTGCCTCCAGGGTAGCGGTCGCGGTCGACGACACCGCCGGAGCCTCGTGGATGACGAGGCCGACGCCGTGCCCGAGGCCGTGGACGAAGTGCTCGCCGAACCCCGCGGCCGTGATGACGTCGCGCGCGGCGGCGTCGACGTCGCGGGTCGCGACCCCGGGCGCGAGGGCGGCGCGGCCGGCCGCGGCCGCCTCCGCGACGAGGTCGTGCAGGTCGCGCTGCCAGTCCTCGGGCTTCCCGACGATCACGGTGCGGGTCATGTCCGAGTGGTAGCCGTCGACGAGCGCGCCGAAGTCCATCGTCAGCAGGTCGCCGTCGGCCAGCGGCGCGTCGGTGGGCCGGTGGTGCGGGATCGCGGCGTGGGCGCCCGCGGCGACGATGGTGTCGAACGACGGGCCCTCGGCACCCGCCTCGCGCATGCGTTCCTCGAGGTCGCGGGCCACCTCCCGCTCCGTGCGCCCGGCCTGCAGGCCGCCGGCGGCGATCATCCCGGCGAGGGCGACGTCCGCGGCGGCGCAGGCCTGGCGCAGCGCGTCCACCTCGCCCGCGTCCTTCACCGCCCGCAGCGTCTCGACCAGGCCCGGGGCCCGCCGCAGCTCGCCCGCCGTCAGCGCCGCCGTCAGTTCGGCGTGACCGTCGACGGTGACGTGGGCGCTGTCGAAGCCGACCGCGCCGTGCTCACCGTCGGCACCGAGGAGTCCGGCGGCGCAGGCGCGGGTGACCAGGACGCGCAGGTCGGGCGTCTCGTGCGCGGCCTGCTGGGTGTAGCGGCCGTCGGTGGCGAGGACGGTGCGGTCCTCGCCCCGGTCGGCGTCGTCGCCGGCGTGCACCAGCACCGCGGCGTTGGAGCCCGTGAAGCCGGTCAGGTAGCGGACGTTGACCAGATCGGTGACGAGCAGGGCGTCGAGATCCGCCCCGCGCAGCAGGTCACGCAGCGCGTCGCGGCGCCGGGCGTGCCCGCCCGGCGCCCGTTCGGGACGGGTGGGCTCCACACCCGTCAGCCTAGGTGAGGACGGGTGACAGGGGTCTCGTACGGTGTCGGTGTGCGTCCCTGGGTGCTCCGAACGCTCGTGCTGACCGTCGTCTACGGCATCGCCGAGGCGCTGTTCGTCGCGCTGCGGTCCTCGGCCCCCGATCTGTCGAGCCTGTGGAGCATCGTGCTGCTCCTGGTCGTCGTCGCCGTGGTGATCGGCTGGGTGGGTGCCGAGATCGTCCTCGACCGGCGCCCGCCGGAGTGGACCTGGTTCATCACGGCGCTCGCCACCGCGCCCGCCGCGGGGCTGCTGAGCTGGATCCTGCTCGCGGCGTTCGTGGACGACACCGGCGTCGCCGACCTCCAGGCCGCGCTCGTCGGGCGCGCCTCGTTCACCGCGCTGCTGATCCTCGCCGCGGTGTTCCTCGGATCGCGCCTCGGCTGGCTGTCGATGCGCCGCCACGGCGAGGGCGCCGACGACCCGATGCTCGACGCCGACGACGACGAGGTCGCGCGGCAGGCCGGTCTCGAGCGCCACGGCCCCTCCGGCTCCTCGGCCGCCTCCGCCGGCGACGACCGCGCGGCGGCCGCGGCCCGCGCGGCGGCCCGCGTCGGTGTCACGCCCTCCCCCCGCGCGGCGCCCGGACCGTCCGTGCCCGGCGTGCGCACCCCCGGCCGTCGCTCCCCCGAGCGCGTGCCCGCCGCGGCCGGCCCGGAGCTCGCCGAGCGCGACCGCATGCCCGAGGCGCCCCGCCTGGCGGGCGAGCGGCGGGTGTCGACGGTGCGCACCACCGCCCGCCCCGCCGAGCCGGTCTCCTCGCCGTTCGGGGCCGAGGCGAGCACGCCCGCCCGTGAGCAGCCCACGTCCGATGCGCCCGAGTCGCTCGAGCCGCCGGTCGTCGCGGTCCTGCCCGCCTTCCCGATGCCGGGCGGCCCGCTCGACGACACCGGCAGCCAGGCGGCCGTGCCGGACCAGGAGCCCGCGCCGGAGCAGCCCTCGCGCCGGAAGTTCGGCCTGCGGCGCCCGAAGTCCTGAGCGGCCCGGCTCTCGTGGCAGCGAGGGACGCCCCGGCTGCGCAGGAGGCAGCGGAGGTGACCCTCGCTCTCCGGGCGGGCGCGGAAGCTCAGCTCGCCAGGGCCGCGTAGGCCGCCGCGAGATCGGCCGGGTCGGGGCCCTCGAGGCGCCCGGGCTGCGCGAGCCCGTCGAGCACGACGAAGCGCAGCAGGGCGCCGCGGGACTTCTTGTCGAGGCGCATCGTGTCGGCGAGCTCGTCGAAGGCGGCGGCCGGGTAGGTCACCGGCAGCCCGACGGACGCGAGCGTGGCGGCGTGCCGATCGGCCGTGGCGTCGTCGAGACGCCCGACGCGGCGGGCCAGCTCGGCGGCGAAGACCAGCCCGATCGACACCGCCTCGCCGTGGCGCCACCGGTACCGCTCGCGGCGCTCGACGGCGTGGCCGAGGGTGTGGCCGTAGTTGAGGATCTCGCGCAGGTGGGACTCGCGCAGGTCCGCGGCCACCACGTCGCCCTTCACCCGGATCGAGCGGACGACGAGCTCGCCGAGCACGTCGCCGGCGGGGTCCAGCGCCGCCTCGGGGTCGGCCTCGACGAGCTCGAGGATCCGCGGGTCGGCGATGAAGCCCGTCTTGATGACCTCGGCGAGGCCCGCCGCGAGCTCGGGACGGCTCACGGTGGCGAGGGTGTCGAGGTCGGCGACCACGGCGGTGGGCTCGTGGAAGGCGCCGACGAGGTTCTTGCCCGCGCCGGTGTTGATGCCGGTCTTGCCGCCGACCGCGGCGTCGACCATCGCGAGCAGGGTCGTCGGGACGTGGACGATCCGCACGCCGCGCATCCAGGCGGCGGCGACGAAGCCGGCGAGGTCGGTCGCCGCGCCGCCGCCGACCGCCACGAGGGCGTCGGAGCGCGTGACCCCGAGGCGGCCGAGCTCCTCCCAGCAGGCGCCGGCCGTCGCGAGGTCCTTGCCGTCCTCGCTGTCGGGCAGGGCGAGCAGGTGGGTGCGCGTGCCCGCGGCCTCCAGGGCGTCGCGCACGGCGCCGGCGACGCCCGCGACGGCGGGCTGGTGGCAGACGACGACGGTCGCGGTGCCGGCGAGGGCCTCGGCGACCGCGCCGGTGATCCCGCGGCCGACGACCACGTCGTAGGGCGCGGCGCTCGCGACGTGGAGGCGCTCGAGGACCTGCTCAGCGGGCACCGTCGCCCACCTCCGCGCCCAGGGCCGCCAGGACGGCGTCGACGACGTCATCGGGGCTCACGTTGTCGGTGGCGATCTCGTGGCGGGCCACCGAGCGGTAGACCGGCAGGCGCTCCTGCAGCAGCGCGGAGAACGTCGCGCGGGGGTTGACCCCGGCGAGCAGGGGCCGCGCCGTCGACAGGCCGACGCGCCGGACACCGACGGCCAGCCCGACGCCGAGGAACACCACGGGGTGGCCCTCGAGCACCTCGCGGACCCCCTCGGTCATCACCGCTCCCCCGCCGAGCGCGAGCACGCCGTCGTGGTCGGCCAGCGCCGCGGCCACCGCGTCGCGCTCGAGCGCGCGGAACACCGGCTCGCCGTCGGTGAGGAAGATGTCGCTGATCGCCCGGCCCGCCGTCGCCTCGACCAGCGCGTCGCTGTCGGCGAAGGGCACGCCCAGGCGCTCGGCGAGCAGCGTCCCGACGGTCGTCTTGCCCGCCCCGGGGGGCCCGACGAGGACCGCGACCGGGCTCACGGCACGCCCGCGCCGTCGACGTCCCCCGTGTCGACGTGGCGACGCGGGTCGATCGCCGCGACGTAGGCCGAGGCGTTGCGGGCGGTCTCGCGCAGCGAGTCGCCGCCGAACTTCTCCAGCGCCGCCTCGGCGAGCACGAGCGCGACCAGGGCCTCGGCCACCACGCCGGCCGCGGGCACGGCGCAGACGTCGGAGCGCTGGTGGTGGGCGGTGGTCCCCTCGCCCGTCACCACGTCGACGGTGCGCAGCGCCTTCGGCACGGTGGAGATCGGCTTCATGGCCACGCGTGCCCGCAGGGGCTCGCCGTTGGTCATGCCGCCCTCGATGCCGCCGGCGCGGTTGGTGAACCGGGCGACGCCGCTGTCGTGGGAACCGTGGAGGATCTCGTCGTGCGCCGCGGACCCGCGGCGGCGCGCGGTGGTGAACCCGTCGCCGATCTCCACGCCCTTCATCGCCTGGATGCCCATGAGGGCCGCGGCGAGGCGGGCGTCGAGCCGGCGGTCGGCCTGGACGTAGGACCCGAGGCCCACGGGCAGCCCGTGGGCGACGACCTCGACCACCCCGCCGAGTGTGTCCCCGTCCTCCTTGGCGGCGTCGACCTCGGCCACCATCCGCGCAGTGGAGGCCTCGTCCACCGCGCGCACCGGGCTCGCGTCGATCCGCTCGCCGTCGCCGGGCATCGGGATCACGTCGGGCGTCGCGTCGGCCGTCCCGAGGCTGACGACGTGCGAGAGCACCTCGACGCCGAGGGCCTGCGCGAGGAACGCCTTCGCCACCGCGCCGAGGGCCACCTTGGCGGCGGTCTCGCGGGCGCTCGCGCGCTCGAGCACCGGGCGGGCCTCGTCGAAGTCGTACTTCGTCATGCCGGCCAGGTCGGCGTGGCCGGGACGCGGACGCGTCAGCGGTGCGTTGCGCGCGCGGCCCTCCAGCAGCACCGGGTCGACGGGGTCGGCGGACATCACCGTCTCCCACTTCGGCCACTCGCTGTTGGCGATGCGGATGGCGACCGGGCCACCCATCGTGAGGCCGTGTCGCAGGCCCCCGGAGAGCTCGATCTCGTCGGCCTCGAAGCTCATCCGCGCGCCACGGCCGTAGCCGAGACGCCGCCGGGCGAGCTCGGCCGACACCTCCTTCGAGCTCACCGAGACGCCCGCGACCATGCCCTCGAGCACGGCCGTGAGCGCCGCTCCGTGCGACTCTCCCGCCGTCAGCCACCGCAACACGGGCCCATCGTTTCACGTCGCCCACGGTCATCGGGCGATCACGGTCGCGGCGAGGGTGAGCCACGTCGCTGCGAGCAGCGGAGGGCCGTACGGGACGCGGCGCGCACCACCGGCGAGCACGAGGACGAGGACCCCGACGGCGGCCAGCACCGGGGCCGCCAGCAGCCCACCCCAGGACGCCGCGGCCAGGGGCGCGCCGAGCGCGGGGGCCAGCTTGACGTCGCCCGCCCCCAGGGCGCCCGGGGCGGCGAGGTGCACCGCGGCGAACGCCCCGCCGAGGACGACGGCGCCGACGAGGCCCGCGCCGAGGTGCCCCGCGCCGAGCGGGACCAGAGCGGCGAGGGCGAGCACCGCGCCCGGCACCGTGACGGCGTCCGGGAGGCGCCGGGCGACCAGATCGGTGGCGCTGCCGGCGACGACGACCACGCCGAGGACCAGCCACGTCGGGAGCCACGTCCCGGGCACGAGACCGGCGGCGACGACCCCCGCCGGCGCGGCCCAGAGCGCCGCCAGCGCCCCGGCGGTCGGCAGGGCCGGGACGAGCACCCCGCGCCGCGTCCGCGCGAGCACGACCCGCACGCCCACCCCCGCGAGAGCGCCCGCGGACCCGGCGCCGAGGACCGCTGTGAGGACCGCGGTGAGGGCCGTTCCGATGACCACGCCGTCGAGCCTGGAACAGCACGCCCACCCCCGTCACGCGTCGTCTCGAGGCCTGTGGACACCTCCGGCGGATGGGGACGGCGGACGGAGCAGCGAGCAGGGTCGAGCCCCGCCGGCAGCGCTGCGGACGCTTCGGTTCCCGAAGCATCTCGCGCGGAGGAGGCCGGGCCCGCCGAGCGACGTGGGGGATTCCCTGACGTCTGACGTGAGCGTGGCCCCCACGCTGACACCCGCGCGCGCTCAGCCCGGCAGCGGCAGGAGGGTCACGTCCGTGGTCGCGGCGAGGGCCTCGTGCATCGCCTCGCGCGGCGCCGGGAGGCCCGTGAACTGCTCGACCTGGCCGAAGGCCTGGTGCAGGAGCATGTCGAGGCCCGTGGCGACGGGCAGGCCGCGGGCCGCGGCGGCCGCGGCCAGGGGTGTCGGCCAGGGGTGGTAGATCGCATCGAGGACGACCGACCACGGGGGCAGTGCCGCGACGATGCGCTCGGCCAGCCCGGGCTCGAGGGCGTCGGCCGGGGTGGTGTTGATCAGCGACTTGGCCGTGACCAGGTGGCCGACGTCGAGGTCGTCCCAGGTGACGGGGCGGCGGTGGAACCCGTGGGAGCGGGCCACCGCGAGGGTGCCGGCGGCCCGGGCGACGTCGCGCACCACCAGCGTCACCGAGTCGCTGCCGACCTCGAAGACGCCGGCGATCGCGGCGCACGCCGTGGCCCCGCTGCCCAGGACGACCACGTCCGCGATGCCCGCGGCGATGCTCCGGAAGTCCCGGACCTGCGCCGCGCGCAGGGCGCCGGCGATGCCGTCGACGTCCGTGCAGTCCGCGGCCCAGCCGCCGTCCCGGCGCACCAGCGTGTTGGCCGCCCCGACCCGCCGGGCCCGGGGGGTCACGCTCGACGCCAGCTCGAGAGCCGCGCGCTTGCCGGGCATCGTCACCGACAGGCCCGCCCACGACGCGTCGCGGGCCGCGACCCAGCCGGGCAGCTCCTCGGCGGTGCACTCGACGGCCTCGTAGGTCCAGTCGTCGAGGCCCAGCGCGGCGTAGGCGGCGCGGTGCAGGACCGGGGAGCGGGAGTGCGCCACCGGCGATCCCAGGAGTGCGGCGCGCACGGTCAGTAGACCCCTCGTTCCTGGGCGAGGCGGCGGTTGGCGTCGTGCTCCTCGGGGGCGACCGCGAAGCAGGAGATGCCGTCGGTCTGGCACTTCACGAAGTACACCCACGGCCCGGGCGTCGGCTCGAGGGCCGCCCGCAGCGCCTCCGGGCTCACGGCGCCGATGGGGGTCGGGGTCAACCCGAGGTTGAGGTAGGTGTTGTACGGACCGGGCCGCGCGCGGTCGAACGGGCTGGTCAGGAGCGTCTGACGGTCGAGGGGATAGTTCACCGTCGAGTCGAACTGGAGGCGCATCGGGACGGCGAGCCGGTTGTAGATGACCTGCGCGACCTTCCCGAAGTCGGCCGCGACGCCCTCCCGCTCGGCGAGCGAGGCGACGATCAGCGCGTCGTAGGGCGGCACCCCGCGCGCCTCGGCCTCCTCCACGAGACCGGACGCCTCGATCCGCGGCACCGATGCGCGCACCACCTGCTCCAGCGCCTCCCGGGCACCGATCCCCGGTGCGAGGTCGACGGTGCCGGGGGCGAGCAGACCCTCCAGCCGGCGCGCCGGCTCGGCGCGCCGCACCCCGTCGAGCGCCCAGGTGGGCACACCGAGCTCGGCGGGGTCGGTGTCGACCATGGCGGCGCGCAGGTCCGCCACGGACGCGCAGCGCTCGGCGCCGGCGTCGTCGACGGTGCAGGTGGCCCGCGAGATCAGCGACAGGACGCCGGGCACCGTGGAGTCTCCGGCGCCGACGGTGTCGTCGAGCTGCACCCCGCTGCGGATCTCCAGGCGACCGACCCGGGTGGCCGGGTCGAGCAGGGCCTCGACCGCGCCGGCCGAGGACATCTGGCGGCGCAGCTCGTAGAAGCCGGGCTGGATGCCCCGGCCGTTCGGGTTGTCCTCGGCCGCGTCGCCGAACGACCGGGCCGAGGCCACGACGTCGTCCGCGACGAGCTGCTCGCCGATCTCGCGGGTGGACGAGCCGTCCGACACCTCGACGACGACCCGGCCGGTGCCGGGGCCGTCGTAGTCGGGCGGGAAGACGATCGGGAGCAGGTCGCGCGCGAAGAACACCCCGCCGGCGAGGACGACGACCAGCAGCACCGCGATGCCCGGCCACAGGAGCCGTCGGCGGGGCCGCTCCTCGCGCCCCTGCGGCAGGGCCTCGGTGAGAGCATCGCCCCGCGGGGCGGGCGGGTCGTCGCCGAGGAGCCAGCCGGGGTCCGCCTCCGGTTCGGCGGGCTCCGGCTCGGGCTCCGGGTCGCGACGGCTCGTGTCGCGACGGCTCGGGTCGCGACGGTCCGGACGACGGTCTGATCCGTACGCACCGAACGCGGTCCCGGCGACGTCGGTCTCGGCGTCGGCGTCGGCCGCGTCGCGCGCGATCTGCTCGGGGCGCAGCCACGCCGAGGCGTAGTGGCGCTCGGTCTCGGCGTCCCGGTGATCGCCGGAGCGGTCGACAGCGCGGTCGACCGGCCGCGCGACGACCGGCCGTCCCGTCGTCTGCCCGCGCCCGGCGACGGGGCGTCCGGCACGCACCCCCGGCCGCTGGGTGGTCGCCGACATCTTCACGATCCGACGCCCGGACGGCGTCCCGTTCTCCGGCGCGTCCGGCCGCCCGTGACGTCCGGTCACGTGTCCTCCGCGGTCGCGCCGCCGGCGGGACGCGCGCGGCGGGCGTCGAGGTAGCCCTGCAGGATGCCGACGGCCGCGGCCTGGTCGATCACCTTGCGCTGCTTGCGGCCCTTCACGCCCCGGTCCGAGAGCGTGCGCATGGCGGTGACGGTGGTCAGGCGCTCGTCGGACAGCACGACCGGCACGTCGCGCCCCGCCGCGGACAAGCGCCCGCGCAGGGCGGTCGCGTAGTCCTGGGCCTTCTGCGCGGCCGGACCCTCACGTCCGGCCAGCGTGCGGGGAAGCCCCACGACCACCTCGACCACCTCGTGCTCGTCGACGAGCTCCACCAGCCGGGCCAGGTCGGCACCGGCCGATTCATCGTGATCGAGGGTAACGAGCGGTGTCGCGAGCACCCCGCCGGGATCGGACAGGGCGACGCCCACGCGCACGCTGCCGACGTCCACGCCGAGGCGCCGGCCGCTGTCAGCCGCCAGCGCGGGCCACCTCCGTGCGCAGGGCGGCGATGGCGTCGTCGATGCCGCCGACACCGCTGCCACCGCCCTGGGCCAGGTCCGGCTTGCCGCCGCCCCGGCCGTTCACCGCGGGCGCGAAGGCCTTGACCAGGTCGCCGGCGGCCAGGCCGCGCTCGCGGGCGCCCTCGGTGGTGGCGACGACGAACGAGACCTTGTCCCCGTCCGGGGCGAACAGGGCCACGACGCCCGGCCGGGCCTGCAGCCGCCCGCGCACGTCGCCGGCGAGCGAGCGCAGGTCGCCCCCGCCCACGCCCTCGGGCGTGCGGGCGGCGACGAGCGCGATCCCGCCGACGTCCTCGGCGCCGTCCACGAGCGACCCCGCCGAGGAGAGCACCTCGCGGGCCCGGATCGTCTCGAGCTCCTTCTCGGCGGCGCGCAGGCGGTCGACGACCCCGCCGATGCGCTCGGGCAGCTCCTCGGGCTGGGCGCGGAACTGCTCGGCGAGCTGGTTGACCAGCACGTGCTCGCGGGCCAGGAACCGGAAGGCGTCGATGCCGACGAGGGCCTCGACGCGGCGGACACCGGACCCGATGGAGCCCTCGCCCATCAGCTTGACGAGGCCGAGCTGCCCGGAGCGACCCACGTGCGTGCCGCCGCAGAGCTCGCGGGAGTACTCGCCGACCTCGACGATGCGCACGGCGTCGCCGTACTTCTCGCCGAAGAGGGCGACGGCGCCGAGCTTGCGGGCCTCGTCCATCGACGTGACGAAGGCGCGCACCTCGTCGTCGCCGAGGAGCACGGTGTTGACCTCGTCCTCGACGTCGGCGAGCACGCTGGCGGGCACCGCGCCCTCCGGCGAGGTGAAGTCGAAGCGCAGCCGGCCGGGGGCGTTCAGCGAGCCCGCCTGGGCGGCCGAGTCGCCGAGGGCCTTGCGCATCCCGGCGTGCACGAGGTGCGTCGCGGTGTGGGCGCGCGAGATCGCGGCGCGGCGGTCGACGTCGATCTGGGCCGAGACCGGGGCGTCGCGGGTGGCCTCGCCGTGGAGCACACGTCCGCGGTGCACCGACAGGCCGGGCACCGGGGTCTGCACGTCGGTGATCTCGATGGTGAACCCGTCGCCGAACAGCCGTCCGGTGTCGGCCTGCTGGCCGCCGCCCTCGGCGTAGAACGGGGTGCGGTCGAGCATGACCTCGACCTCGTCGCCCTCGGTGGCGGCGGGGACGCCGACGTGGTCGACGATCAGCCCGACGATCGTGGCGTCGGCGCGCTGGTCGGAGTAGCCGAGGAAGTCGGTGAGCCCGGTGCGCTCCAGGACCTCGCGGTAGGCGCTGGCGTCGGCCCCGCCGTGCTTGCGGGCGGCGGCGTCGGCCTTGGCCCGGGACCGCTGCTCGTCCATCAGCGAGCGGAAGGCGCCCTCGTCGACCGAGAGCCCGGCCTCCGAGGCCATCTCCAGCGTCAGGTCGATGGGGAAGCCGTAGGTGTCGTGCAGGGCGAAGGCGCTGGACCCGGGCAGCGTCGTCGAGCCGGAGGCCCGGACGTCGGAGACCGCCGACTCGAAGATCCGCGAGCCGGTGGCGAGCGTGGCGAGGAAGGCCTCCTCCTCGCGGCGCACCACGGCGGCGATCCGCTCGTAGGAGGTGACGATCTCCGGGTACGACGGGCCCATGGCGTCGCGTACGACCCCGACGAGGTCGACGAGCACCGGCTCGGTGATGCCGAGCAGGCGGGCGTTGCGCACGACGCGGCGCAGCAGGCGGCGCAGCACGTAGCCGCGGCCCTCGTTGCCGGGCACGACGCCGTCGCCGATGAGCATGGCGCCGGTGCGGACGTGGTCGGCGATGACGCGGAACCGGACGCCCTGCTCCTCGGTCCCCTCGTCGTAGGAGCGGCCCGAGAGCTCCTGCACGCGGTCGATCACCGGGCGCAGCAGGTCGGTCTCGTAGACGTTCTCCACGCCCTGGAGCAGGAACGCGACACGCTCGACGCCGAGGCCGGTGTCGATGTTCTTCTGCGGGAGCTCGCCGATGGGGGCGGCCCCGTACTTCGGGCTCGCCTCCCCGCGGATGTCCTGCATGAAGACGAGGTTCCAGATCTCGACGTAGCGGTCCTCGTCGACCACCGGACCGCCCTCGAGCCCGTGCTCGGGACCGCGGTCGTAGTAGATCTCCGAGCACGGCCCGCCGGGACCGGGGATGCCCATGTCCCAGTAGTTGTCGCGCCCGTCGCGGCGCTGGATGCGCTCGGGCGGCAGGCCGGCGACCTCCTGCCACAGGCGCTCGGCCTCGTCGTCGTTCTCGAAGACGGTGACCCAGATGCGCTCCGGGTCGAAGCCGAACCCGCCGTCCTCGAGGGTGCCGGTGACCAGCGTCCAGGCGTGCCGGATCGCGCCTTCCTTGAAGTAGTCACCGAACGAGAAGTTGCCCGCCATCTGGAAGAACGTGTTGTGGCGGGTGGTGTGGCCGACGTTCTCGATGTCCCCGGTGCGCACGCACTTCTGGATCGACGTGGCCGTGTCGTAGGGCGCCGGGGCCTCGCCGAGGAAGTACGGCTTGAACTGGACCATCCCCGCGTTGACGAACAGCAGGGTCGGGTCGTCGAGGATCAGCGAGGCGCTGGGGACGGGGGTGTGGCCGGCGTTCTCGAAGTGTGCGAGGAAGCGTCGGCGGATCTCGTGGGTCTGCACGTCTGTCCTGCTTCGCAGAGATGCGGGTGGGGGTGAACGGGCGCGGGGGCCTCAGCGGGCGTGCGAAGCTCCCCGCCGCGGCGCTCGCGCGTGACGGGCGTCCGAGGCGGGCTCGGGCCGCACCGGGATCTCCGTCGTGTCCTCCACCATCGCGTACAGCTCCTCGGAGCGTTCGTTCATTCCGGCGCGCACCTCGGCGCCGAACGCCCCGAGCCCGGCGCCGAGCTCGCGCAGCCCCTCACCGAGGCTGGTGCCGATCCCCGCCGGCGTGGCCTTCTGCGTGATCTCGTTGACCTTGCGGGTCGCGGTGACCCCGACGGCCACCCCGACACCGACCCAGAACAGACGCTTCATGCGCGGGCACTCCGCTTCGACTTCTTCGGGGGCGGGGCGTTCTTCAGCCGGCGGGCCTGCTGGGCCTTGCGGACCCCGTAGGACAGCGCCGCGACCTTGACCAGCGGGCCGCCGAGCGTGGCGGTGAACAGCGTGCTCAGCGCCTTGGTGTTGGCCGCGACGGCCTGGGCGCTGGCGGTGACGCCGTCGACGCGCTCGAGCTGGGTGTTGACCGTCGTGAGCGTGACCCCGGCGTCGGAGAGCAGGGGCTCGGTGCCCTCGTGGGTCTTGCGGATCGCGATCGTGGCCTCGTCGAGCGTGCGACCGAGCTTGATCAACGGGATGGCGAGCAGCACCACCAGGATCACGAACGCCACCGCGGCGATGATCGCCGCGATCTGGCCGACCGACACGGGTCCTCCTCGGTGCTGGGTGCGATACAGGTCCCCGGACCGCCGCCCGGCGACACCACCCCAGGGGGCAGGGTCGTCGGCCGACACCTGGCGCAGGTGGCGGCAGGTTACCGTGCGCCGTCCGGACCTCTCGGGGGGACGGGATCAGTCCGGTGATCAGCAGGGCGGCAGCCCGAGACCCCCGCGGTAGGCCGGCGCGAGGGAGACCTCGGAGATGTAGCCGACCCGCCCGTCGGGGGCCCGCGCGCCCAGCCAGAGCTCCGAGACGGCCGCGTTCGGGTTCTGCCCGATGCTCGTCGACGTGAGGTCGGCATTGGTGATCGACTCGCCCGTGAGCTGGCAGACCGCGACGAACGTGGCCCCGGTCCCCACGTCGGTGCCGGGGATCTTGCAGCCGGGCATGGTCGCGCAGCGCGCGACGGGCCGCGCCCCCAGGTAGGACGGCGTGCGGTCCTCGACCAGCTGCCCCTCCCCGATCGCCACCTTGTTCTGCACCACGACGGTGCGGGTCTCGACGGCCGGCGGGCTCGTCAGCACGACGACGAGCGCGGTCGCGAGGCCGACGACGAGCACGGCGAGGGCGGCGACCACCGCGATCTCGACGCGCCGCCGGGTGGTGCGCCGTCCGGCCGGGGGTCCCGGGGCGTGCCCGGGCTCCGGCGGCGCGGAGGGAGCCGGGCCCCGCAGCGCCTCGTGACGGGCCCCCCAGCCCTCGACGTCGGCGGCCTCGACACCGATCGCGGCCAGCACGTCGGTGACGAGGTCGACGTTCGGCAGCCCGGGCCCGCGCGTCGCCGCCGCGATCGTCGACTTCCCCCAGCCCGAGAGCCCTTCCGCACGCCGGAACGAGACGCCGCGGCGCTGCATCGCGGCGAGGAAGTCGGCGCAGAACTGCGCGGGGGTGTCGCCGGGGGTCACCGCGTCGCCTGTCCGGGACGTCGGCGTCGTCGCAGGTCATGGGCGTCCGGACGGTGTCCCGGACAGCGGCGGACGCCGCGTCGCGAACCGTCGGGGATCACAGTGGGAAGGCTACGACGAGGCGGGCTCGCGGCGATGCGGGCCACGGGTGCTTCCGGGGGGCGCACCTGCGGGACCTCACCGCTCGGGCCCGCCTCCCCGCACCACCTCGCGCAGGCGGGCGAGCCGCTCGCCGCGGTTCCGCTCGTCGCCCCGGCCCGCCGGCCGGTAGTAGTCGCGGCCCACGAGCTCGTCGGGCGGGTACTGCTGGGCGACCACCCCGGCGCGGTCGGCGTGGGGGTAGACGTAGCCGACCGCGTTGCCCTGGGCCTCGGCCCCCGCGTAGTGCCCGTCGCGCAGGTGCGGGGGCACCGGCCCGGCGGCGCCCTGGCGGACGTCGCTCATGGCCTCGTCGATGGCCGTGATCACGGCGTTGGACTTCGGGGCCGTCGCGAGGTGGATCGTCACCTGCGCGAGGTTGATCCGGACCTCGGGCAGGCCGATCAGGGCCACCGCCTGGGCGGCGGCGACCGCGGCCGGCAGGGCGGTGGGGTCGGCGAGCCCGATGTCCTCGCTGGCGTGGACGACGAGGCGGCGCGCGATGAAGCGCGGGTCCTCCCCCGCCACGATCATGCGGGCGAGGTAGTGCAGGGCGGCGTCCGGGTCCGAGCCGCGGATGGACTTGATGAACGCCGAGATGACGTCGTAGTGCTGGTCCCCGGCACGGTCGTAGCGCACGGCGACCTCGTCGACGACGCGCTCGACGTCGGCGAGGGTCAGGGGCCCGGCGTTGCCCACGGCGTCGGCGGCGGCCTCGAGCGCGGTGAGGCTGCGCCGGCCGTCGCCCGCGGCGAGCCGCACGAGGTGGGCGCGGGCGTCGGGGTCCAGGGTCACGGCGCCGCCCAGCCCGCGCGGGTCGGCGACGGCGCGGTCGAGCAGCAGCCCGACGGCCTCGTCGTCGAGGGCGTGCAGGCCGAGGACGAGGCTGCGGCTCAGCAGGGGGGCGACGACCGAGAAGCTCGGGTTCTCGGTGGTGGCGCCGACGAGCAGCACCACGCGGTCCTCGACGGCGGCGAGCAGCGCGTCCTGCTGGGTGCGCGAGAACCGGTGGATCTCGTCGATGAACAGCACCGTGCGCCGGGGCTCCGACGCCGCCAGGCGGCGGCGGGCGACCTCGATGACCCCGCGCACCTCCTTGACCCCGGCGTTGAGCGCGGACAGCGCCTCGAACGCGCGGCCCGTGGCCTGGGAGATCAGGCGGGCGAGCGTCGTCTTGCCCGTCCCGGGCGGCCCGTGCAGGACGACCGACGCCGGGGCGGCGCCCTCGACGAGGCGGCGTAGTGGCGCCCCCGGCGCGAGCAGGTGGTCCTGGCCGACGACCTCGTCGAGGCTCGCCGGGCGCATGCGGACCGCCAGCGGCGTCCCGTCCCCGCTGGTGGGGGCGGGGCGGTCGTCGACCACACCGCGCGTCACCGGACGGCCAAGATCTCTCTGGCTCTCGGGGCCCGTCACCGGCGCCTCCGGCACCTCGACCTCGAACAGCCCGTCCTCGCCCATGCGGCGCACCGTACTGCCGTCAGCCGACGCTCCAGGTCGCGCCGGCCCGCGGGACGACGTCGACCGCGACGCGGCCGTGGGCGTGCAGCCGTCGCGGCACGCCGGGGTCGGGTCCGACGAGGAGCAGTGGCCCGTCCCGGTACAGGGCGGTCACCGAGACGCGCACGACGGCGTCGGCGAGCTCGAGGTCGTCCGCGGGCCCCGCGAGCAGGCCCGGCAGGTCCGGACGGGCGGCCCGGGCACGCTCGACGACCTCGTCGACGCCGCCGGCGGGCGCGAGGGCTCCGTGCGGTCCGGAGAGCGTGTAGCCGCCCGCCCACGGCGCCACCCGCCAGCGCCACGGCGCCAACCACCGGGTCATGGCGGCGGCGAGGCGCCGGGCCGCGCCGGGGTCGGGCGGGCCGACGGTGTCCTCCCACGGGGCGCGGACCCGGCCCGATCCGCAGGCACCGCACATCAGGCGGGGCACATCAGGCGGAGCGGGGGGACCGCGTGACGAAGTCCTGCGCGATCGCGTCGAACGTCGACCAGCGCACGCCCTCGTGGCCGTTGATGTGCTCGATGAGCCGCTCGAGGGCCATCAGCACCTGCGGTCGGCCCGAGACGTCGGGATGGATCGTCATGGTGAAGGCCGCGTAGTCGCACTCGCGGTAGGTCCAGTCGAACTGGTCTTGCCACATCTGCTCGATGTCGCGCGGGTTGACGAAGCCGTGGCTGTTCGGGCTGCCCTTGATGAACATCATCGGGGGCAGGTCGTCGAGGTACCAGTTCGCGGGGATCTCGACGAGGTCGGTCTCGTGCCCGCGCTCGAGGGGTTTCATCCACGTCTGCGCCGGCTGGTCGTAGTCGATCGGCGTCCAGGTGTCCCCGACGCGGACGTAGTACGGCGTGACGTCGCGGTGCATGAGCGAGTGGTCGTAGCGGATGCCGCGGTCGAGGAGGATCTCGTTGGTGACCCGGCTGAACTCCCACCACGGCGCGACGTAGCCGGTGGGACGGCGCCCGCTGCGCCGCTCGATCAGCTCGACGCAGTAGTCGAGGATCGTCTCCTCCTGCTCGCGGGACATGGCCAGCGGGTTCTCGTGGCTGTAGCCGTGCACGCCGATCTCGTGGCCCGCGGCGACGCAGGCGTCGAACTCGTCGGGGAAGGTCTCGACGGAGTGGCCGGGCCAGAAGAACGTCTGGGTCATGTCGTGGCGGCGGAACAGCTCGAGCAGCCGCGGGACGCCGACCTCGCCGGCGAACAGCCCGCGCGAGATGTCGTCGGGCGAGTCCTGCCCGCCGTACGAGCCGAGCCAGCCGGCGACGGCGTCCACGTCCACCCCGAACGCGACGAAGATCTCCTTCTCGGCCATGCGGTCTCCTTCGATCAGGTCAGGTGCTCGTCGAGGAGTGCCCGCGGGCGCGCCGGGTCAGCCGCCAGGGCGAGGCCGAGCAGCATCCGGGCCTGCCACGGGCTCAGCTCGCCGGCGAGGAGCGCCCCGCGGTCGGCCAGCGCGCCGCCGCCGGCCGCGTAGCGCGGCGAGACCGGGCCCTCGGGGACACGGCTCGCGACGAGCACGACCACACCGGCGTCGGCGGCCTCGCCGACCGCCGCGACGACGTCCGGGCTCGCGTTGCCGATGCCCACGGCGGCGAGCACGACGCCCCGGGCGCCCGCGGCGACGGCGGCGCGCACCAGCGTCCCGTCGGCGCCGTGGTGGGCGGCGACGACGTCGACCCGCGGCGGGTCTGTCTCGGTCGCCGGCAGAGTCGCCGGCAGGGCGGGGCGGCGCTCCGGCCGGGTCACGCGCCGGACCGTCCCGTCGACCACGCGGTGCACGACGGTCCCGCCGAAGGCACCGGCGGCGAGCGTGTGGCGCTTGGCGACGCCGCGGGCCGCGAACGCCTCGCCGTCGAAGCAGACGAGCACCCCGTCGCCCCTGGCGGCGGGGTCGGACGCCAGGGTCAGCGCCGCCCGCAGGTTGGCCGGGCCGTCGGCTCCGGGCTCGTCGGCGGCGCGCTGCGCACCGGTCAGGACCACGGGTCGGTGGTCGGCGAGCAGGAGGTCCAGCCCGTACGCGCTCTCCTCCATGGTGTCGGTGCCGTGGGTGACCACGACGCCGTCGGCCCCCTCGTCGAGGGCCGCCGTCACCGCCGTGCGGAGCCGTCGGAGGTCGTCCCACCCCATCGCGAAGCTCCCGGCGGTCGCGAGGTCGGTGACCGCGACGTCGGCGTCCGCTCCCGCCGCGGCCAGGAGCGTGCGTCCGTCGCGCGCGGCGCGCAGCGGGCCCGGGAAGCCGGTGCTGGCGATGGTGCCGCCGGTGGCGACGAGGTGGACGGGCATCGGTGCGCCTCCGCAGGCCGGGAAGGACGGTGGACGACTAGGGTCGTTCCCCATGCGCGAGATCCTCACCGTGCTCGAGGCCGACGCCCGCGCCACGCCGGAACGGATCGCGGCGCTGACCGGGATCGCGGAGGACGAGGTGCGCGCGGCGATCGCGGCCTGGGAGGCCGAGGGCGTCATCCGCCGGTACAAGACGGTGGTCGACTGGGACCGCCTGGGCGACGAGCGCGTCACCGCGTTCGTCGACGTCACCGTCGCCCCCGAGCGGGGTCGCGGGTTCGACGACGTCGCCGAGCGGATCGCGCGGTTCCGGGAGATCCGGGCGGTGCACCTCGTGTCCGGCGCGCAGGACCTGCGGGTCGAGGTGGAGGGCTCCTCGATGAAGGAGGTGGCCGACTTCGTCGCGCAGAAGCTGTCGGGCGTCGAGCGCGTCACCGCGACGAGCACCCACTTCCTGCTGCGCCGCTACAAGGACGACCACCAGCTGCTCACCGAGCCCGAGCCCGACCAGCGCCTGTCGGTGATGCCCTGATGGCTCCCCCGGCCAAGCCCCTGTCGCGGGTCGTCGAGGCCTGCCCGCCCTCGGGCATCCGCAAGTTCTTCGACCTCGCCCAGACGATGACGGGCGTCATCACCCTGGGCGTCGGCGAGCCGGACTTCCCGACGCCGTGGGGCGTGCGGGAGGCGGCGATCCACGCGCTCACCCGCGGGGCCACCACCTACACCGGCAACTCGGGGCTGCTCGAGCTGCGCGAGCTGATCTGCGCCGACCTCGAGAGGCGCCACGGCACGAGCTACCGCCCCGCCGACGAGTGCCTGGTGACCTCCGGGGTCTCCGAGGGCCTCGACCTGGCCCTGCGCGCGCTGCTGAACCCCGGCGACGAGGTGATCGTCCCGGAGCCGTCGTACGTGGCCTACCAGCCGTGCGTGGCGTTCGCGGGCGGCGTGGCCGTGCCGGTGGCGAGCGACCCGGCGCAGGGTTACCGGCTCGACGCCGCGCGGATCGCCGAGGCGGTGACCCCGCGGACCAAGGCGGTGCTGTTCGGGTCGCCGTCGAACCCCACCGGCGCCGCGCAGTCCGCCGACGACCTCACCGCGCTGGTGGCGCTCGCGGAGCGCGAGGACTTCTGGCTGGTCAGCGACGAGATCTACGACCGGCTGACCTACACCGGCACGCACACCAGCACCGCCGCGGTGCCGGGCGCCCGGGACCGGACGGTCGTCCTCAACGGCTTCTCGAAGTCCTACGCGATGACCGGCTGGCGGGTCGGTTACGTCTGCGCGCCCGAGCCGCTGGCGGCGTTGATGCACCGCATCCACCAGTACACGATGCTCTGCGCCCCGCACGTCAGCCAGGTCGCCGCGATCGAGGCGCTGCGCAGCGCGGACCCCGACGTCACCGAGATGGTCGCCGACTACGACCGGCGCCGGCGGCTGTTCGTCAAGGGTCTCGACGAGCTGGGGCTGAGCTGCCCGGAGCCCGGCGGCGCGTTCTACGCGTTCCCGTCCATCCGCTCGAGCGGGCTGTCCTCGCAGGACTTCGCCGAGCAGCTGCTCGAGGAGCAGAAGGTCGCGGTGGTGCCGGGTGACGTGTTCGGCCCGTCGGGCGAGGGCCACGTCCGCTGCTCCTACGCCACCGCGCTCCCCCTGCTCGAGGAGGCCCTCGAGCGGATGGGCCGGTTCCTCAGCACCCGTACGTGAGCGAAGTTCCCGGCTATGGCCGGGAACTTCGCTCACGGGTCAGTTGAGCTTGCGCGTGCCCTCGGGCAGACCGCCGCCGGCGTAGGCGTCCTCGGCCAGCTTGGCCAGGGCCGTGAGGGCGACGTTCTGGCTCCACGGGCCGAAGGAGCAGCGGGCGACGCCGAGCTCGCCGAGACGCCTGGTGCTCGGCACCCCGGGCACGCCGATGACGTTCACCTTCTGCTCGCCGAGCTCCGCGACGAGCGCCTGGATCGTCTCCTCGTCGAGCTTGCCGGGCACGAAGAACGAGGTCGCGCCGGCCTCGAGGTAGGCGCGGCCGCGCTCGATCGCGTCGTCGAGGATCACCTTCGGGTCGCGGTCGCCGCCGCGCACCCACGCGTCGGTGCGGGCGTTGAGGGCGAACGGCACGCCGGCCTTCTCGCCCGCCGCGACGGCCGCCTCGACGGCCTTCACCGCCTCGGACAGCGGCTTGAGCTGGTCCTCGAGGTTGGCGCCGACGATCCCGACGTCGATGGCGCGGGCGATCGTGCCGCCCGGGTCGCCGTAGCCGGCCTCGAGGTCGGCGCTCACGGGCAGCTCGGTCCGGCGGGCGATGAGCCCGACCTCGGCGATCATCTCGTCGCGCGGGATGACCTCGCCGTCGGGGTAGCCGCGCGAGGCGGCGATGCCGTGGCTCGCCGTGGCGAGGGCCTTCGTGCCGGGAGTGTTCGCGACCGTGGTCGCCGTGATCGCGTCCCACACGTTGACGACCACGAGCAGCGCGGGGTCGCTGTGCAGACGCTGCAGTTCCCGGGCCTTGTCGATGTTGCTGTCGGCGGTGCTCATGCCTCCGTCGTACGCCTTCCGGCGGCGCACCTAGGTGATCGCGTCACTTACCGGTGACCGGCGTCACTGTCAGCCTCTCTGGGTCAGCAGCCCACCACCTGCTGGCTCGCCCTCGACCAGCTGGGGGATCTCGTGACGACGTTCGCCGACCACCGCGACACCACCGTGCACATCCTCTGGATGAACGCCGGACTGTCGTGCGACGGGGACTCGGTGGCCCTCACCGCGGCCACCCAGCCGAGCATCGAGGAGATCGCGCTCGGCGCGCTCCCCGGTCTGCCGACGGTCGCCGTGCACTGGCCGCTGATCGACTTCGAGTCCGGCCCGGTCGGCGGCTCCCAGTCGTTCATCGACTGGTTCTTCAAGGCCGAGCGGGGCGAGCTGGACGGGCCCTTCGTCCTGGTGATCGAGGGCTCGATCCCCAACGAGTCGATCAAGTCCGAGGGGTACTGGTGCGGCTTCGGCAACAACCCGCTGACCGGGCAGCCGATGACCACGAGCGAGTGGATCGACCGGCTCGCCCCCAAGGCCCTGGGCATCCTCGCCGTCGGGACGTGCGCGACCTACGGCGGCATCCACGCCATGGCCGGCAACCCGACCGGCGCGATGGGCGTCGCGGACTACCTGGGCTGGGACTGGAAGTCCTCCGCCGGCCTGCCGATCGTCAACGTGCCGGGCTGCCCGGTGCACCCGGACAACCTCTCCGAGACGATCCTCTACCTGCTCTACCAGGCCGTGGGCGACGCCCCGATGATCCCGCTCGACGAGGCCGGCCGACCGACGTGGCTGTTCGGGGCCACCGTCCACGAGGGCTGTGACCGCGGCGGCTACTACGAGCAGGGCCAGTTCGCCACCGAGTACGGCTCACCGGAGTGCCTGGTCAAGCTGGGCTGCTGGGGCCCGGTCGTGAAGTGCAACGTCCCCAAGCGCGGCTGGATCAACGGCGTCGGCGGCTGTCCCAACGTCGGCGGCATCTGCATCGGCTGCACGATGCCCGGCTTCCCCGACAAGTTCATGCCGTTCATGGACGCCCCGCCGGGCAGCAAGGTCTCCGGGGCCGCGAGCGGCGCCTACGGCGTGGTGATCCGCAAGCTGCGCGACATCACGGCGAAGACCGTCGACAAGGAACCCCGCTGGCGGGCGAAGGGCCGGCGGCTGCGCACCGGCTACCAGCCCACCGCGTTCTGAGAGGCCAGCCATGACCGCCACCGCACCGAAGCCGACCACCGGCCAGAAGACCGGCCTCGTCGAGATGGCGTGGGACCCGATCACGCGCATCGTCGGCAGTCTCGGCATCTACACGAAAATCGACTTCGCGGCGAAACGCGTCGCCGAGTGCCATTCGACGTCGTCGATCTTCCGTGGCTACTCCATCTTCATGAAAGGCAAGGACCCGCGGGACGCGCACTTCATCACGAGCCGGATCTGCGGAATCTGCGGCGACAACCACGCGACGTGCTCGGTCTACAACCAGAACATGGCCTACGGGGTGCGCCCGCCGCACCTGGGCGAATGGATCATCAATCTCGGCGAGGCCGCCGAGTACATGTTCGACCACAACCTCTACCAGGACAATCTCGCCTGCGTGGACTACTGCGAGAAGATGGTCGCGGACACGAACCCCGGGGTCCTCGAGCTCGCGAACCGGACGCCGAGCCCGCACGCCGACGACCACGGCTTCCGCACCATCGGCGACATCATGCGGGCCCTCAACCCGTTCACCGGCGAGTTCTACCGCGAGACGCTGAAGGTCTCCCGCTACACGCGCGAGATGTTCTGCCTGATGGAGGGGCGACACGTCCACCCGTCGACGCTCTATCCCGGCGGGGTCGGCACGGTGGCGACGATCCAGCTCTTCACCGACTACATGACCCGGCTCATGTGGTACATCGAGTTCATGAAGCGGGTCGTGCCGATGCACGACGACCTCTTCGACTTCATGTACGAGGCCCTCCCCGGTTACGAGGAGGTCGGACGGCGGCGGGTCATCATCGGCTCGTGGGGGGCGTTCAACGACCCGGAGCACTGCGACTTCGACTACTCGACGATGTCGCACTGGGGACGCAAGATGTTCGTCTCCCCCGGGGTCGTGGTCGACGGGAAGCTCGTCACCACCGATCTCGTCGACATCAACCTCGGCATCCGCATCCTGCTGGGCAGTTCCTTCTACCGCGGCTGGGAGGACCAGGAGAAGTTCGTCGACCGCGACCCGCTCGGCAACCCGGTGTCGATGGACCACCCCTGGAACCAGCACACGATCCCGGCGCCGCAGAAGCGCGACTTCGACGACAAGTACTCGTGGACGATGTCGCCGCGCTGGTTCGACGGCACGGACCACCTCGCGATGGACACCGGCGGCGGCCCGCTCCCACGGCTCTGGGTCACCGCGCTCGCCGGGCTGGTCGACGCCGGCGGCTACGTCCGGTCGACCGGGCACAGCGTCGAGCTCAACCTCCCGCGCACCGTGTCGAAGCCCGAGACGACGTTCACGTGGACCCCGCCGGTGGACAAGCAGGGGCGTCCGCTGTCCAACGCCATCGAGCGGGACCGCGCCCGCACCTACTTCCAGGCCTACGCGGCCGCCGCGGCGATGCACTTCCTGGAGAAGGCGCTCGCCGAGGTCCGCGGCGGGAACACCAAGACCTGGGAGTCGTTCGTCGTGCCCGACGAGTCGGTGAGCGTCGGCTTCACCGAGGCCGTCCGCGGCGTGCTCTCGCACCACATGGTCGTGCGCGACGGGAAGATCGCGAACTACCACCCGTACCCGCCGACGCCGTGGAACGGCAGCGTCCGCGACAAGTTCGGCACGCCCGGCCCGTACGAGGACGCCGTGCAGAACACCCCGATCTTCGAGGAGAACGGACCGGACACCTTCAAGGGCATCGACATCATGCGGGCGGTGCGCAGCTTCGACCCGTGCCTGCCGTGCGGGGTGCACATGTACCTCGGCAACGGCAAGCAGCTGCACCGGGAGACCTCGCCGACCCAGCTGAACCTGCCCTGATGGAGCCGCCGGAGACCGAGCGGGTCGCCGAGACCATCGCCGAGCTGCTCGACGGGATGTCGGCCGACCCCGCCGCGCGCGAGGCCGGCGAGGACCTCGTGCGCGTGCTCATGGAGTTCTACGGCGCGGGCCTGGACCGGATGGTGTCGATCGTCCGGCTCGGGTCGGGCGACGCGCTCGTCCACCGCCTCGCCGCGGACCCGCTCGTGGCGGCCCTGCTCGCCCTGCACGACCTCCACCCGGTCGACCTCCCGACACGGGTCGGCCACGGCGTCGACACGGCCAGGCGGCGCCTGGGCCACCACGGCTCCGGCATCAGCCTCGAGCGCGTCGACACCCACACCGGCACCGTCCACGTCGCGCTGGCGCCGGGCTGCGGCTCGTCGTCGGACACGGTGCGCGACGTCGTCCGGACCGCCGTGTCCGAGCTGGCCCCGGAGGTCGTCGCCGTCGAGTTCGTCACCGAGCCCGCCGGGCCGGCGCTGCTGCAGATCGGGGTGCGGCCCCCGAGTTCGGTGGCGGGGTCGTGACGGCCGGGCCGGCAGGGCTGCGCCGCTTCCTGGCGCCCCGGGAGGCGCCGCCGGTCGAGCCGGCGGTGGAGCGGTGCGAGCTGTGCGCGGCCGAGGTCGCCCCCGAGCACCCGCACCTCGTCGACGTCGCCGGCCGGGCGTTGAAGTGCGCGTGCCGGCCGTGCGCGCTGCTCTTCGTCGACCGTCCCCGGGAGATGGCCGGCACGGCGTACCGCACGGTGCCCGACCGCTACCGGTACGACCCGGAGTTCACCCTCGACGACGCGCAGTGGGACGCCCTGCAGATCCCGGTCGGGATGGCGTTCTTCCTGCGCAACTCGCTGCGCGACCCTGTCGACGGAGCGGTGGTGGCCTGCTACCCGAGCCCGGCCGGCGCGACCGAGAGCGAGCTCGACCTCTCGGAGTTCGTCGACGGCGTCGGCGCCGGGCGGCTCGGCGCGATGCTCGAGCCCGACGTCGAGGCGCTGCTGGTGCGGCACGGTGACGTCGCCGGGGCGACGCGGTCGGAGTGCCTGCTCGTCCCCGTCGACGCCTGCTACCGCCTCGTCGGCCTGGTCCGGCGGCACTGGCGGGGGTTCGACGGCGGCGCCGAGGCGTGGATCCACATCGACCGCTTCTTCGACGACGCCCGCGCGCGGGCCCGCGACGTGGGGAGCAGCCACCGAGGAGGGCCGAGCCGATGACCCTGCCCTTCCCCCGCGCCGCGCCGGGACCCGCGTTCGGGTTCGCGGTGACCCACGCCGACCACGACCCGCAGGCCGCCGGCCCGACCCTCCGGCTGCACACCACGATCACCGAGACCACGGGCACACGGGTGCACGCCCTCGCCCTGCGCGCCCAGATCCGGCTCGAGCCCGCCAGCCGCCGCTACTCCCCCGACCAGCAGGAACGCCTCGTCGAGCTCTTCGGCGACCCGTCGCGCTGGGGCCGCACGCTCAACCCGATGCAGCTGGCGACCGTGTCGACGGTGACGCCGTCGTTCTCCGGCGAGCAGCAGGTCGTGTTCGAGGTCCCGCTGACGTTCGACACCGACGTCGCGACCACCCGGTACTTCCGCGGCGTCGGCGACGACGGTGACGCCCCGATGCGCCTGTTGTTCAGCGGCACCGTCTTCTACGAGGCGCCGTCCGGCGTGCAGATCGGGCTCGTCCCGTGGCACTCGGAGGCCACGTTCCGGCTCCCGGTCGCCGTGTGGACGGACATGATGGACGCCCACCAGCACGGGATGGCGTGGCTGCGGCTCCCCGAGCACACGCTCGCCGAGCTCAGCGCCTGGCGGGCGGCGCGGGCACTGCCCACCTGGGAGCAGACGTTCACCGCTCTCCTCGCGGCCGCGGGTGACGAGTCATGAGGACGGACCCGCTCGACGCCGCGGCCGCGATCGCCGACGCCGTGCTGTTCGAGGGCTACCTGCTCTACCCCTACCGCGCCTCGGCTCAGAAGAACGCGCTGCGCTGGCAGTTCGGCGTGCTCGTGCCGCCGGCGGTGTCGACGGCCCTCGCGGAGCCCTCGGCCAGCCGCACCGAGTGCGTGATCGACGCCCGCCCCGGCGCGACACTCCGGCTGCGCCTGCGCTTCCTCGGCCTGCAGCGACGGAGCGTCGTCGACCTCGACGGCACCGAGCACGACCGCCTCGAGGTCGACGGGGTCCCCCACACCGCCTGGGAGGAGGGCGTGCCGCGCCAGGTCGACGCCGCCGTCGCACTCGAGTCCCTGGCCGACGCGCCGGTGACCGTCGACGTCGCGTGCCCGGCCACCACGACGTCGGAGTGGATCCGCGACGCGACGGGCGCGCGGCGCGGGCACCTCGTCCGGCGTGCCGAGGCCGTCACCGGGCGGGTGGTGCTCGCGACCGAGCCGCTCCCCGGGCCCTACGGCGCGCTGCGCCTGCGCCTCGACGTGGTCAACGACGGCGTCGCCGACCCGTCCGCGCCGCGCGCGGAGGCCCTGCGCACGGCTCTGATCTCGGCGCACACCGTGCTGGGCCTCGACCGCGGCGCGTTCCTCTCCAGCGCCGACCCGCCGCAGTGGGCCGCGCCCGCCGTCGCGGCCTGCGTCAACGCGCACAGCTGGCCGGTGCTGGCGGGCGAGCCGGGCGACGGCTCGCTGCTGCTCGCGACGCCGATCATCCTCGAGGACCACCCGCAGCTCGCCCCCGAGAGCCCGACGAACCTGTTCGACGGCACCGAGAACGACGAGATCCTCGCCCTGCGCACCCTCGCCCTCACCGACGACGAGAAGCGCGAGGCCCGGGCCACCGACCCGCGCGCCGCCCACATCGTCGACGCGGTCGACGCCATGGGGCCGGCGATGTTCGAGCGGCTGCACGGCGCGATCCGGCCCGACGGCCGCGCACCGGACGACATCCCGACGATCGCCACCCCCGGCACGCCGTGGTGGGACCCGGGTGCCGACGCCTCGGTGGACCCCGATTCCGACGAGGCGATCGTCGACGGGCGTCCGGTCGCCCGCGGCAGCTCCGTGATCCTCCTGCCGGGCCGCGGCAGCGACGCGCAGGACACCTTCCTGCGCGGTGCCGCGGCCACCGTCCAGGCCGTCCTGCACGACGTCGACGGCGGCACCCACGTCGCCGTGTCGCTCGACGACGACCCGGGCGCCGACCTCCAGGCCACCCACGGCCGCTTCCGCTACTTCCGGCCGGACGAACTGGCCCTGGTCGACGGAGGGCCCTCATGAAGATCCTGGTCGCCGGGGTGGGCAACGTCTTCTTCTCCGACGACGGCTTCGGCTCCGAGGTGGCGAGGCGGCTGCTCGCCGCGCCCGGAACGATGCCGGCGTCGGTGGACGTCGTCGACGTCGGCATCCGCGGGATGCACCTCGCCTACCAGGTGCTCGACGGCTACGAGGCGCTCGTCGTCGTCGACGCGGCGCCCCCGCTCGATGACACCGCTGAGGGTGAGCCCGGGACGCTGACGCTCGTCGAGCACGTCCTCACGGCCGCCACCGGCGACGCCGCCTTCGACCCGCACGGCATGGAGCCCGACGCCGTCCTCGAGCTCGTCGGCGCGCTGGCCCGCGGGGTCGGCGAGGGCGGCCTCGACCGCGTGCTCGTCCTGGGCTGCGTGCCCGCCGACGTCGGGGCCGGCATGGGGCTGAGCCCGCCGGTGGCCGCCGCCGTCGACGAGGCCGTCGACGCCGTCGGCCGGATCGTCGAGCGCCTGATCGAGCACCGTCCGTTCACCGAGGTGGGAGCGTCATGACCAAGAAGATCTTGTTGCTGGGACTGCTCGGCGGCGTCGGCTGGATCGCGTGGGAGTCGCGCACCGACGTCCAGCGCTACCTGCGCCTGCGGGCGATGTAGCGCCGTGCACGAGTTCGGGGTGGCCGCCGCGGTGCTCGAGGCCGTCGACGCCCGGGCCGCCGGGCGGGGCGTCCGCGCGCTGCGGCTGCACGTCGGCGCGCTGCAGCGGCTCGACCGGTCGGTGTTCGACCAGGCCTTCGCGATGATCGCCGACGGGGGCGTCGCGCAGGACGCGGCGGTCGACGTCGTCGAGGTCGCCGTCGAGGTCCGCTGCCACGGGTGCGCCGCGACGGCGACCGGCCCCGAGCTGATCACGACGTGCCCGGGCTGCGCGGGTCACGACCTCGAGCTCGTCGCAGGCGACGACCTCGTCCTCGAATCGATCACGCTCGCGGACCGGGACGCCCCGGTCCGCGCGGAGCAGGAGGTGGGCTGATGTGCCTCGGCATCCCCGGTGAGCTCGTCGAGCTCGCCGACGACGACACCGATCTCGCGACGGTCTCCGTCGCCGGGGTCCGGCGGAAGGTCAACGTCGGGCTCCTGGCCGACAACGAGGAGAAGCTCGCCGTCGGCGACTGGATCCTCATCCACGTCGGCTTCGCGCTGGCCAAGATCGACGAGGCCGAGGCGGCCGCGGCCCTGGAGATGCTGCACAGCATGGGCCCGGCCTACGACCAGGAGCTCGAGGAGTTCGTGGCCTCCTCGACCGGGAGGGAGGGACTGTGAAGTACGTCGACGAGTTCCGCGACGGCGACACCGCCCGCGCGATCGGCACCCGCATCGCCGCGCTGGCCGAGCCGGGCAGGCGGTACGCCTTCATGGAGGTGTGCGGCGGGCACACGCACACGATCTACAAGCACGGCCTCGAGGACCACCTGCCCGAGTCGATCCGGCTCGTGCACGGGCCCGGCTGCCCCGTGTGCGTGCTGCCGATGGGGCGGGTCGACGACGCGATCGCCATCGCCCGCGACCCGGACGTGATCATGACCGCGTTCGGCGACATGATGCGTGTCCCCGGCAGCGACGGCTCCTTCTTCGACGCCAAGGCCGAGGGCGCCGACATCCGGATGGTCTACTCCCCGCTCGACGCCCTGAAGATCGCGCGGGCGAACCCGGAGCGCCGCGTGGTGTTCATGGCCATCGGCTTCGAGACGACCACCCCGTCGACGGCGATGACGATCCTGCGGGCGGCGCGCGAGGGTCTCGAGAACTTCTCGGTGTTCTGCAACCACGTCGTCGTCATCCCGCCGATGACCGCGATCCTCGACTCCCCCGACCTGCGCCTCGACGGCTTCATCGGGCCCGGCCACGTCTCGACGATCATCGGGTGCGAGCCCTACCGCTTCATCGCGGCCGAGCGCGGCAAGCCGCTGGTGGTCGCGGGGTTCGAGCCGCTGGACATCCTGCAGTCGATCCACCAGCTGATGGTCCAGCTCGCCGAGGGCCGCTGCGAGGTCGAGAACCAGTACGGCCGCGTCGTGCCGTGGGACGGCAACCGCCGCGCCCTCGAGGTGGTCGACGAGGTCATGGAGCTGCGCGACACCTTCGAGTGGCGGGGTCTCGGATGGATCCCGGAGTCGGCGCTGCAGCTGCGCGAGGCCTACGCCGCGTTCGACGCGGAGCGGCTGTTCACCATCCCCGGCCGGCGCGTCGCCGACCCGAAGGCGTGCCAGTGCGGCGACGTGCTGCAGGGGGCGCTGGAGCCGTGGGAGTGCGGTGTGTTCGGGACGGCCTGCACCCCGGAGACGCCGATCGGCACGTGCATGGTCAGCTCCGAGGGCGCCTGCGCGGCGTACTACAACTACGGGCGGTTCAGCCGCTCGCGAACCCGCGGTGCGACGTCGTTGCCCGACCCGGTGGTGGTGGGCCGGTGAGCAGCGACGTGACGGCGGGCTGGGCCCAGGACGCCCTCGACCGGGCTCCCCGGCAGGGTCCCGACCGCAGCGAGGAGGCGGTGCTCGCCCGCATCGAGAAGGTGCGACGGCGTCGCCCGCGGGTCCGCGAGGAGCGGATCACCCTCGCCCACGGGGCGGGCGGCAAGGCCACGGCCACGCTCATCGACGCCGTGTTCCTCGAGGCGTTCCGCAACCCCGCGCTCGAGCGGCTCGGCGACGGCGCGGCCGTGGAGGTGGACGGCACACGCCTGGCGTTCACCACCGACTCCTACGTGGTCTCGCCGCTGTTCTTCCCCGGCGGCGACATCGGGGACCTCGCGGTCAACGGCACCGTGAACGACCTCGCGATGTGCGGGGCGCGCCCGCTGTGGCTCTCGGCGGGCTTCGTCCTCGAGGAGGGCTTCGCCGTCGCCGACCTCGAGCGGATCGTGGCGTCGATGGCCCGCGCGGCGGCCGCGGCCGGCGTCAGCATCGTCACCGGCGACACCAAGGTCGTCGGACGCGGCAAGGCCGACGGGCTCTTCGTCACCACGGCCGGGGTCGGGGTGCGCGAGCGACCGACGGTGCTCGACGCCGCGGCCGCCCGGCCCGGCGACGTCGTCCTCGTGTCCGGTCCGATCGGCGACCACGGCGTCACGATCCTCATCGCCCGTGGCGAGCTGGACATCGACGCCGACCTCGCCTCGGACACCGCGCCGCTGCACGAGCTCGCCGCGGCGGTCCTCGACGCGGGCGGCGAGGGGGTCCGGGTGCTGCGCGACGCGACGAGGGGCGGCGTCGCCACGATCCTCAACGAGATCGCCGTCGACTCGGACGTCGCCGTCGTCGTCGACGAGACGACCATCCCGGTCCGTCCCGAGGTCGCGGGGGCGGCCGAGCTGCTCGGGATCGACCCGCTGTACGTGGCGTGCGAGGGCCGGATGGTGGTCGTCGTCGACGCGGAGCGCGCCCCGGCGGTGCTGGCGGCGATGGCCGACCGGCCCGACGGCGCCGGGGCGGTGGCGATCGGGCGGGTCGCCGACGACCCGCCGGGCCTGGTGCTGCTGCGCACCGGCTTCGGCGGCACGCGGATCGTCGACGTGCTCGTCGGTGATCCGCTGCCCCGAATCTGCTGAGCACACCGAAGGAGGCGCAGATGAGTGAGGACGAGAGCGTCCACAAGGCGTTCCGCGCGCAGGAGTACGCCCCGGAGCCGGGACCCGGCCGGGAGGCCTCGCCCGAGGAGGCCGCGGGGACGACCGACACCGACCCGACCCCGGAGCCCCCGCTGGGCGTCGGGGAGAGCCTCAACGAGCGGGCGGAGGACGTGGCGCGCCAGGCCGAGGAGCGGGCGGGGCGCAAGGGCGCGGCCGACCGGCCCCACGCCGAGGGCACCGGCAAGGATGCCCGCGGCGTGCACCCCACGCCGTCGGTCACCGAGGGCAGCCCGGACCTCCCGACGGGCGATCAGGGCGGCTGAGCGGGGTGCGCTCCGCGCATGTGAGCACTTTCGGGGGCTCTGGCACCTCATAGTGCTCACATGCGCGCAGCGCACACGGCGACCTGGCCGAGGGCGATGCCGCCGTCGGTGCACGGCACCCGGGTGGGCACGAGGACCCGCAGGCCCGCGGCCTCCAGCCCGGCGCGGACCCGCTCGAGCAGCACGGCGTTGACGAAGACCCCGCCCGAGAGGGCCGCGGTGCCCACCCCGTGCTCGCCGGCGAGCCGGGCCACGGCGGCGACCGTGGCGTCCGCGAGCCCGTGGTGGAAGCGCGCGGCGATCCGGCCCGTCCCGACGCCGGCCGCCAGGTCCTCGACGACCGCGGCGACCAGCTCGCCACCGGGCAGGACGTCGCCGGCGGTGACCGGGTAGGTGCCGCGCTCGTCGGGGTCGACGCGCTGCTCGAGCTCGATCGCGGCCTGGCCCTCGTAGGTGACGGTGTCGCGCACGCCGAGCAGCGCCGACACCGCGTCGAACAGCCGCCCCACGCTGGACGTGGGCGGCGACGCCATGCCGGAGCGCGCCAGGGCGACCACGGCGTCCCAGCGGTCGGCGTGGCGGTCGCGCACGGGCGACCGGACGTCGCCGAGGTGGGCCGCGGCCATCCGCCAGGGCTCGCGGACGGCCGCCGCCCCGCCGGGCATCGGGACCGTGGCCAGGTGCCCGACGCGGCGGTGGCCCGCGAGGCCGGCGAGCAGCAGTTCGCCGCCCCAGATGGTGCCGTCCTCGCCGAACCCGGTGCCGTCGTAGGCGACGCCGAGCACCGGCGGGTCGTCGGGCGTCGCCCCGTGCTCGGCGAGGCAGGCGGCCACGTGGGCGTGGTGGTGCTGCACGCCGACCGTCTCGAGGTCGGGCTCGGCGTCGGCGCGGTCGAGCGCGTACCGGGTCGCGAGGTAGTCGGGGTGCAGGTCGTGCGCGAGCACGAGCGGGGTGATGCCGAACAGGCGGCCCAGGTGCCCGGTCGCCTCGTGGAACGAGCGCAGCGCGGCCGGGTTCGTGAGGTCCCCGAGGTGCGGGGACAGGAACGCCCGCCGGCCTGCCGCGAGGCAGATCGCGTTCTTGACCTCGGCGCCGCAGCCCAGCACCGGGCGCCCGACGTCGAAGGCGAGCGGCACGGGTTCGGGGGCGTACCCGCGGGCGCGACGGACGGGCAGCTCGGCGCCCCGGTGCAGGCGCACCACCGAGTCGTCGGTGCGGACGTGGACCGGCCGGTCGTGGGTGAGGAACCCGTCGGCGAGGCCGGCCAGGCGCTCGCGGGCGTCGTCGTCGACGTGGGCGATCGGCTCGTCCGAGGCGTTCCCGCTGGTCAGCACGAAGGGGACGCCGAGCTCCGCGGCGAGCAGGTGGTGCAGGGGGGTGTAGGGCAGCATCACCCCGAGGTCGCGGTTGCCCGGTGCGACGGCCGGCGCCACCGCCGCCCCCGGCCTGCGCGGCAGCAGGACCATCGGCGCCCGGCGTGACCCGAGCGCCTCCGCCGCGCCCGGCCCGACCTCCACCAGGGCGCGGGCCTCGTCCAGGGAGCCCGCCATCAGCGCGAACGGCTTCTCTTCGCGGTGCTTGGCGGCGCGCAGCCGGGCCACGGCGTCCGCGTCGTCGGCGCGGACCGCGAGGTGGTAGCCGCCGAGCCCCTTCACGGCGAGCACCGCACCGTCGCGCAGCCGGGCCGCGGCCTCGCGGAGCGGATCGCCCGGCCCTCCGGGCTCCAGGACCAGCGTCGGCCCGCAGTCGGGGCAGCACGTGGGCTGGGCGTGGAAGCGCCGGTCGGCGGGGTCGTGGTACTCGGCGGCGCACGGCGCGCACATCGTGAAGCCCGCCATCGTCGTCGTCGCCCGGTCGTAGGGGACGTCGCGGACGATCGTGTAGCGGGGTCCGCAGTTGGTGCAGTTGACGAACGGGTAGCGGTACCGACGGTCGGCGGGGTCCCGCATCTCGGCGAGGCAGTCGCCGCACGTGGCGGTGTCCGCCGACACGAGGGCGGTCCGCGCGCCGGTGACCGCGCTGCCCGTGATCACGAGGCCGCGGGCACCGGTCGGCGGAAGAGCCTCCGACCGGACGGACTCGACCACGGCCAGGGCGGGCGGCCGCTCGCGGAGGGCGAGGACGAAGTCCCGGACCGCGGCCTCGCCGCCCTCGACCTCGACGACCACCCCGGCGGCGTCGTTGCCGACCGAACCCGCCAGGCCCAGCTCCCGGGCGAGGCCGTGCACGAAGGGCCGGAAGCCCACGCCCTGCACGATGCCCCCGACGTGCACCCGCACGCGGACCGGCGGCGGGACGGTCACGGCTCGATCCTCACGGCGGCACCCTCACGGCGGCCCCAGCGCAGCGATCGCCTCCCCGGCGTGCACGAGCACGACGTCACCGACCGCGGCGTCCACGAGGGCCACGGACACCTCCTCCTCCCCCGCCCCGGTGTCGACGCGGGCGGTGCCGTCGGGGTGCAGGGCCACCACGGTCACCCGGACCGCCTGGTCGGAGCAGGTGATGCAGACCGGGCCGTCGCGGGGCGCCCGGGGCGGGTCCGGTGGCGCCGGTGGCTCGGCGGCCTCGCAGGCCAGGAACCAGGTCACGACGTCGCCTCCGATCCCATCGCGCGCCCACAGCGCCCGAGGAACGAGTGCAGCAGCTGGTGGGTGGCCTCCAGCGTCTCGACCTGGCGTCGCAGGCTGTCCGACCCGGCCGGGGTCAGTGCGTAGGTCCGGCGGGCGGGCCCGGTGGCCGGGATGCTCCACGTCGACCGGACGAGGCCTTCGCGCTCGAACGAGCGCAGGGTGCGGTAGACGCCGCCGGCGTCGGTGTCGTCGATCAACGAGGCGTGGAGTCGCTCCACGAGGTCGTAGCCGTGCGCGGCCCGCTCCTGGATCAGCAGGAGCAGACAGGGCCGCAGGAAGTTCCGGGGTTCGCACTCGCCCATGGCCGCCCCCTGGCGAGGGTCCCGAGGTCCAGGGGATCCGTTGCTCGTGTGGTGTGTATCACATAGGGTCGCACTGGTCGTGACGCCGAGCAAGGCCGCGAGCGAGGTGCTGGGACCGATGGACGATGCGACACGGGCCCTGATGGGGCTCTGGGACGTGGCCGGCGAGAACGTCCGCGGGCTGGGGGACGAGGACTGGGCGCGGCCGCTGCCCGGCGCCGGCGTCGGGCCCGCCGACGTGGCGGAGCTCGCGGTCCACCTCACCGGGGTGCACTACGCCGGGCCGGAGACCCTGCGCGAGGCCGTCGCGGCGGCGCGTCACCGCGCGGAGACCCAGCTGGCCGGCCGCACGAGCGGTGACCCGGTGCTGGGCGCCCAGTGCCTCGACATGTGCCTGCACGTCCACGACCTGACCGCGGCCCTCGGCGCCCCGGCGGACCTGCGCGATCACGAGGCGGCCGCCCGCGAGGCGTGCCGGCTCGTCCTGCGTGTGCTGCCGCGCCTGCTGGTCGCGGCGGTGGGGGCTGACGACGCGACGCTGCGCGTGGCGGTGCGTCTCGGCGACGACCGCGCCGTGCACGTCGACCACGGCACCGTCGTCCCGGGCCGCCCCGAGGATGCCGCGGACGCCGTCGAGATCGATCCGGGCGGACTCCTGCTGTTGCTCGCCGGCCGTCGCGACGCCGAGTCGTTGCGCGACGCGGGTGCGCTGAGCTGGACCGGCCCGGCGGCAGAGGCGTTCGTCCACCGCGCGCGGCTGGTCGCGGCGTAGCCGGCTCTACTCCTGGCCGCAGCCGGCGAACGCCGGGTAGGGCGGCAGCACGGCCTCGCCGCCGTGGCGCCCGAGGGCCCCGACGACGGCCGCCGCGACCTCGGCGGTGGCGACGTGCCCGGCGCGCTCGGCGTCCGTACCGAGGCGCCGCCAGAGCGCGCTGAGCACCGCGGGCGCATCCTCGCCCGGGTCGGCGACGACCACGCGGGCGACCCGGCCCGAGGGCCGGACACCCACGACGGCGGGCAGCAGCGCGCGCGTCGAGAGCCACACCCAGAGCACCTCGGCCTGCAGCAGGCGCTCGCGCAGGACCTCGGGGTCCGCGAGCTCGCCCCAGACCGGCGTGATCTCGGCCTGCCAGGCGGCCACCATCGCCTCGGCCATGCCCGCCGGCTGGGCGCGCGCCGGGCCGCCGCTGGGCAGCGGCAGGCGCAGCGAGGCGCCCATGAGCGCGACGTCGCGGAAACAGCCCCACTCGAAGTCGAGGAAGCGCGCGCCGCTGCCGGTGAGCAGGCAGTTGTCGGGCCGGACCTCCGCCGGGCTGAAGGCGCGGTGGCCGGACCCGCCCAGCAGGCGGGCCGCCTCGCGCGCCTCGGCCACCCCGGCCGGCGCCGCCTCGACGCGCAGCAGCTGGGCGAGCTGGTCGGGCACCTCGGCCAGCGCCGCGCGGGCGTCGTCGGCCAGGGGGTCGCGCCACGTGCGCTCACCGAAGCGGCGCAGCAGGGCCCCGAAGTCGTTCTCGCGGCCGGCCGTGGCCGCCTGCATGCGCCCGAGGGCCCGGGCCCAGCCGAGCAGCGCACGCTCGGCGGCCTTCGGGTCACGCTCCTCGAGGCGGTCGGCCAGGGTGGCGCAGCGCCCGAGGTCCTCGAGCACCAGCAGGCGGTGGGCCGGGTCGTTGGCCACCAGCATCGGGCTCGCCCGCTCCTCCGACGGCATCGCCGTCAGCAGCTGGCACGACGCGGCCTCGTAGTGGAACCGGTCGATGCTCTGCTCGCCCGCCCCCGGCTCGTCGTGGAAGTGCTTGATGACGAGCGTGCGCGGCAGCGAGAAGGGGTTCTCCGCGACGCGGACCCGCACGACCAGCGAGCGCGTGCTGCCGCCGAGGTCCTCCGGATCCGCGAGGCGCACCGTGGCGCCGTGACGCCGCGTGAGGAGCTCTTCGGCCAGGTGCACCACCTCGGTGGTGCGATCGTCCGCCCCGGCCGGGCCGGTGGAGCGCCCGTTCGAGGTATCCGCGTCGTCCGTCATCTGGGGAGCCATCAGCCGGAGGAGTCTACCGGTCCGGGCGGCCCGCCGGGAGGGAATCGGGGAGCCCGCGGCGCCGCCGCGAGCGGCGGACGAGGACCAGCACGACGAGTCCGGCCAGCACGACACCCGCGACGTTCACGGCCAGCTGGAGCAGCGAGCTCAGCGCCCGCCCCCAGTCACCGACCACTGCGGCCACCGCCGCGAACCCGGCCGCGGGCACCGTCGTCACCGAGATGAAGACCCCGACCAGGACGCCGGTGCTCTCCCCCGCGATCAGCGCGACCATGCCGGCGACGCCGGCCAGCAGCGCCACCACCAGCGAGAACGGTCCGACCTGGTAGATGAACGAGACCCCGGAGAGATTCGTCAGCACGTCCTCGGGGATCAGGGCGATCGCCTCCGCCCCGGCCGCGGCGAGCGCGGTGACCGCGACGGCGATGGCGAATCCCGCGCCGAGCGCCACCCCCGCGGCGCGCGCCTGCGGGCCGTCCCACCGGACCGCGGCCACGGCCAGGGCAGCCAGCGGGCCGAACTCGGGCCCCAGCACCATCGCGCCCACGACGGTGACCGGGGAATTGGTGACGACACCGACCGCCGCGAGCAGGCACGCGATGCTCAGCATGATTACGAACGTCACCGAGAGCCGGGCGCCCTGCCCGGTGCGCGCGAGCAGCTCGTCCCACACCACGGCGTCGGCGCCCTCGCCCGGCGCGGCCTCCTCGGCGCGGTCGGCGGCGTCGGACACGACGGTGTCCAGGGTCTCGAGCACGATCCCCCCGCGCTGACCGCAGCCGAACCCGCGCAGGGCCTCGAGCACGCCGTCGACGGACTCGCGGGCGAGGTCGGCCTCCACGACGTCACCGGGCGGATCCACCATCACGCCGCGCAGGCGCACGACGTGCACCGCGCCCGCCTCCTGCGCCAGCACGTCGAGCACCTTGTCGACCAGGCCGGGCTCCGAGGCCGGGCACAGGACCCGCAGGCGGATCACCGCGACGTCGGGTCGAGCCCCGCGGCGCTGCCTCCCACGGTCACTGGACGGGTCGCTCCTGCGGCTTCACCGGCGCAGCCGGCTTCGTCTGTGACCCGGGTGCGGGAGCGTCGACGCCCGCCTCCTTGCGCTGCAGCGACGTGATGGGGGCCGGCGCGGCCGTGAGCGGGTCGTATCCGCCGCCGGTCTTCGGGAAGGCGATGACCTCACGGATCGAGTCGACCCCGGCGAGCAGGGCGCAGATGCGGTCCCAGCCGAACGCGATCCCGCCGTGCGGCGGCGGGCCGTAGGCGAACGCGTCGAGCAGGAAGCCGAACTTCTCCTCCTGCTGCTCGGGCGTGAGGCCCATCAGCGCGAAGACGCGCTCCTGCACGTCGCGCCGGTGGATACGGATGGACCCCCCGCCGATCTCGTTGCCGTTGCAGACGAGGTCGTAGGCGTAGGCCAGCGCGTTCTCGGGGTCGGACTCGAAGGTGTCGATCCACTCCGGGGTGGGCGAGGTGAACGCGTGGTGCACCGCCGTCCAGGTGCCCGACCCGACGGCGACGTCGTCGGTGGAGCCCGCGGCCTCGAACAGGGGCGCGTCGACGACCCAGACGAACGACCAGGAACCCTCGGGGATGAGGTCGAGGCGGCGCGCGATCTCGCCGCGGGTGGCGCCGAGCAGGGCGCGCCCCTCGGCGCGCGTGCCGGCACCGAAGAAGATGCAGTCGCCCGGGTTGGCACCCGCGGCCTTGGCCAGGCCCTCGCGCTCGGCGTCGGTGATGTTCTTGGCGACGGGGCCGGTGAGCGTGCCGTCCTCGCCGACCAGCACGTAGGCGAGGCCCTTCGCGCCGCGCTGCTTGGCCCACTCCTGCCAGCCGTCCAGCGTGCGCCGCGCCTGCGAGGCGCCGCCGGGCATGACCACCGCGCCCACGTAGGGCGCCTGGAAGACCCGGAAGGTGGTGTCGGCGAAGAACTCGGTGAGCTCGGTCAGCTCGATGTCGAAGCGCAGGTCGGGCTTGTCCGAGCCGTAGCGGGCCATGGCCTCGGCGTAGGAGATCCGCGGGATCGGCGTCGGGATCTCGTGGCCGCCGAGCTCCGACCACAGCGCGCCGACGATCGCCTCGCCGAGCGCGATGACGTCGTCCTGGTCGACGAAGCTCGCCTCGATGTCGAGCTGGGTGAACTCCGGCTGGCGGTCGGCGCGGAAGTCCTCGTCGCGGTAGCAGCGCGCGATCTGGAAGTAGCGCTCCATCCCCGACACCATGAGCAGCTGCTTGAACAGCTGCGGCGACTGCGGGAGCGCGTACCAGGACCCCGGCCGCAGGCGGGCCGGGACGAGGAAGTCCCGCGCGCCCTCGGGGGTCGACCGGGTCAGGGTCGGCGTCTCGATCTCGAGGAAGTCGCGGTCGGACAGCACGTCGCGCGCGATCTTGTTGGCGCGGCTGCGCAGGCGGATGACCGACGCCGGGCCCTCCCGGCGCAGGTCCAGGTAGCGGTAGCGGAGGCGGACGTCCTCGCCGACCTCGGCGTGCTCGTCGAGCGGGAACGGTAGCGGCGCGGACTCCGAGAGGACCGTCAGCTCCGTGGCGCTGATCTCGACGTCCCCGGTGGCGAGGTCGGCGTTCTCGCTGCCCGCGGGGCGCTGCTCGACCGAGCCGGTGATCTGCACGCAGAACTCGGCGCGCAGACGGTGCGACTCCTGCGCCACCTCGCCCGCGCGGAACACCACCTGCACCACGCCCGAGGCGTCGCGCAGGTCGATGAACACGACCCCGCCGTGATCGCGACGGCGGGCCACCCATCCAGCGAGGGTGACGGTGGCGCCGACGTGCTCGGCGCGCAGCGTGCCGGCGGGGTGCGTGCGCATCATCGGCGGTGGTGCTCCTGGATCGGTCGGGCGAGTCGCCTCAGGCTATCGACCGGGTCGACGCGGAACCTCAGCCGCTCTTGTCGGGGCCCGCCCGGTCGAGGTGCACCCGCAGGAGGACCCGGCGCTCGCGGTGCATGGCCTCGTCGAAGTCCGCCCAGTCGGGGTGCTCGCCGCCCTGCACCTGTCGGTAGAGGGCGCGCAGGCCGTCCAGCGCCGCGGGCAGCTCGACGATCTCGACGTCGCCCTCCACCTGGACCCACCGGCCGAAGAAGGCGTCGGGCAGGACGCAGAGCCACGCCCGCCCCTCCCGGCGCAGGTTCTTCGTCTTGAGGGCGGTCTCGCGCGTGCTGATCGTCGCCGCGCCGTCGTCGTCGACGCCGACGACCACGGGCGAGAGCTGGGGCGCGCCGTCGGTGCGGCGGGTCGCGAGGACGGCGCGGTGCTGCTCGCGCAGCACCTGCCGGGCGTCGTCGAGGTCCACGGTGTCCTCCGTCGGGGTCGGGGTGCTGCGAGGAGCAGACACCACCACACCGGTCGCCGGGAATGCTCCGGAAACCGGAGCGTCCCGTTCACAGCAGGGAGAGCTGCTCCGGCGGCGCCTCGACCACCTTCTCCGGGATCTCCGGCACCGCACCCTCCGGCCACGACCGCTCGGTCTCCCGCCCCTCGTCCCCCTGCCGACCACCCATGGCGTGGCCGCCACCGGTGAGGCCGTGGCGGGTGAGCAGCGGCCCGACGCGCGCGGCGAGGTCCTTGCGGTAGGCCGCGTCGACGTAGGCCCCGCGGCGGTAGAGGGCGGCGTAGCGCTCGACGAGGGCGGGGTGCTCGCGGGCGAGCCAGGCGTGGAACCACTCCCGCGTGCCCGGCCGCAGGTGCAGGGCGAGCACCGACGCGCCGCTCGCCCCCGCCGCGGCGATCTCGCCGAGCAGGGCGTCGAGCGCTTCGTCCGAGTCGGTGAGCCCGGGCAGGACCGGGGCGACGAACACCCCGCACGGCAGGCCGGCGTCGCGGATGCGGCGCACGAGGTCGAGCCGGGCCCGGGGCGTCGGCGTGCCGGGCTCGACGCGGCGGTGCAGCTCCGGATCCAGGAGGGCCAGCGACACACCGACCCCGACGGGCACGTCGCGCGCGGCGGCCGCGAGCTCCGGGAGGTCGCGGGCCAGCAGTGTGCCCTTGGTGAGGATCGACAACGGCGTGCCGCTGGCCCCCAGGGCCTTGATGATCCCCGGCATCAGCGCGTACCGGCCCTCCGCGCGCTGGTAGGGGTCGGTGTTGGTGCCCATCGCGACGTGCTCGCGGGCCCAGCGCGGCGCGCGGAGCTCGCGGGCCAGCACCTCGGGCGCGTTCAGCTTGACCACGACCTGGCGGTCGAAGTCGTCGCCCGCGTCGAGGTCGAGATAGGTGTGGGTGTTGCGGGCGAAGCAGTTGTGGCTGATCACCCCGTCGGCGACGAAGTCGCCGGTGCCGGTGGTGAGGTCGCCGAGGGCGCGCTCGCCGGGCAGCTCGTCCACCCCGACCACGACGCGCCCGCCGGGCTCGTCCCCGGGCGGCGCCGGGGCCACCGGCGGCGACCCGGGCCGCCGGAACGCCTCGTCGGCCAGGGTCTCGGCGCCGACCAGGGCCTCGCCGATCCGCAGGTGCGGCCGCTCGTCACCCCCGCACCCCTCCGGACGCACGTGGACCCAGCCGCGGCGCGTGAGGAAGCGGTGGTCGGCGCTGGCGACGATGGCCGTGCCGTCGAGCAGACGGACGCGCCAGGCCGCCTTCGTCGTGGTCCACGCGGCGTGCACCGGCGTCGGCACCAGCGACCGGATGCCGTTGCTGCGCACCTCGGAACCGACCACGAGATCGCCGACCCGGACGTCGGCCAGCCGCACGCTGGTGCCGTCGACCATGAGGATCCGGGTGTCGAGCGAGAGACAGTAGGTGCACGCGTGGCTGCACCCGCGGTAGGGGTTCACGGTCCACGCGAAGGGCATCGGCGAGGCCCCGGGCACGCGGTTGAGCACCGAGCGCGCCCGCACCTCGTGGAAGGTGATGCCCGCGAACTCCGGCGTGCGGACGCTGCGGACGAGGCCCTTGAGCGCCGGCATGCCCGGCAGCTCCTCGGGGCCTCCCGCGACCTTCTGCTCGTCCCACCGCACGCCCACCATTCGAACACGTGTTCGAGCGGTAGGCAAACCCCCGTCCGGCGGCCACCATCGTGCCCGTGGACGACGCCCGGCGCCTCTGGACCTTGCTCGAGCCCCTGCACGCGGTCACCTACTTCGCCCCGGAGGCCCGCGCCGCCGGCGACGCCATCGGGCTCAAGGGGTTCTGGATGGGCTACGTCGCCCAACGCGCGGCGCCGCTCGGGCCCGTCGGCCCCGAGGTGGCGTGGGCGTCGTTCCACGGCTTCCACCGCGACCGCATCCACCGCGCGTTGCCCGACGCCTGGGCGCTCGCCTCCCCCGCGACCTGCCTCGAGGCACGCCTCGCGGGCGTCGACGCGACGCTGCGACGGCTCCTCGCCGACCTCCCCGGCGGCGTCGACTCCGAGGCGGTCGCGGAGGCCGCACGGCTCGTCGGCGAGGCCGCCGACGCCGCGGACACGGCGGGGCGCGTCCTCGCGGCGGCGAACCAGGCCCTCCCCCGCCCGGCCCCGCCGCACCTCGCGCTGTGGCAGGCCGCGACGACGCTGCGCGAGCACCGGGGCGACGGCCACGTCGCGGCGCTCGTCGCCCACGACGTCGGTCCGGTCGCGGCGCACCGGCTCAAGATCGCCGCCGACGAGTCGTCGGGCAGCCTCCGGGAGTCCCGGCAGCTCGACGACGGGACGTGGGCGGCGGCCGGCGAGGAGCTGGCGGTGCGCGGGTGGCTCGACGCGCACGGCGCGCTCACCGCCGACGGGCGTCGTGCCCGCGACGACGTCGAGCGCGCCACCGACCGCGCCGCGTCCGGGCCGTGGCGGGCGCTCGGGCGGGCGGGCACCGACCGCCTCGCCGGCCTCCTCGGACCGCTCGTCACGGCCGTCGTCGACGCGGGCGCCGTCCCCTACCCCAACCCGATCGGCCTCCCGCGGCCCTGAGATCCCGGGTTTCGGTACCAGCGGTACGCGGTACTAGTCGGTAACACCAGAACGGAGTAGCCGATGAGTGCCTTCACCCTGGAACTGACGCCCGCCCACCACGAGCTCATCCGGCGGACGCACGCCTTCGCCGAGGACGTCGTCCGGCCGGCCGCGGCGAAGTACGACGCCGCCGAGGAGTGCCCCTGGGAGATCGTCGACCGGGCCGCGCAGGAGGGCTTCTACAACGCCCTCTTCTACGCCGACCTCATCGCCGACCCCACAGGGCTCTCGCTCCCGCTCTTCCTCGAGGAGATGTTCTGGGGCTGCGCCGGCATCGGGCTCACGGTCGTGCTCCCCGCCCTCGCGCTCTCCGCGCTCAACCAGGCCGGCACCCCCGAGCAGCTCGCCCGCTGGGCCCCCGAGATGTTCGGCAAGTCCGGCGACATCAAGCTCGCCGCGCTCGCCGTGTCCGAGCCCCAGGGCGGCAGCGACGTCGCCAACCTGCAGACCCGCGCCCGCAAGGAGGGCGACGAGTGGGTCCTCGACGGCGAGAAGATCTGGATCGGCAACGGCGGGATCGCCGACGTCACGATCGTCAACGCCGTCGTCGACCCCGAGCTCGGCACCAAGGGCCAGGCGATGTTCGTGGTCCCCAAGGACACCCCGGGCATGGAGCAGGTCCGGCGGCTGCGCAAGCTCGGGCACCGGGCGTCGCACACCGCGGAGCTGCGGTTCCAGGACTGCCGCATCCCCGCCGAGAACCTCCTGGGCGGCGAGGACAAGCTCGAGCACAAGCTGGAGAAGGCGCGCCGCGGCGAGGGCAAGCCCGCGGCGCTCGGCACGTTCGAGCAGACGCGGCCGATGGTCGCCGCCATGGCGCTCGGGGTGGCGCGGGCGTCGTTCGAGTACGCCTGCTCCTACGCCCGGGAGCGCGAGGCCTTCGGCGCCCCGGTCATCGACAACCAGGGCGTCGCGTTCCCGCTCGCCGACCTCGCCGCCGACATCGACGCCGCGCGGCTCCTCACCTGGCGGGCGTCGTGGATGGCCGCCAACGGTGTGCCGTTCCAGGCCGGCGAGGGCTCGATGTCCAAGCTCAAGGCCTCCGAGGTCGCCGTGCGCGCCGCCGAGCAGGCCGTCCAGACCTGCGGCGGCTGGGGCTACGTCGACGACCTCCCGGTCGAGAAGTGGTACCGCGACGCGAAGCTCTACACGATCTTCGAGGGCACGAGCGAGATCCAGCGGATGGTCATCGGGCGCACGCTCACCGACCCCGAGGCCACCGCCACGCCGCTGCACCACCACCTGCCCGGCGACCGTGGCGGCGTGAGCCGGAAGTTCGGCCACGGCTCGCTCGCCCGCGCCCGCGCCGGAGGGGCGCTGATGAATCTCGCGAAGAAGGCGCCGGACTCGGTGCTGCGGCTCGGCGGGAAGCTCGCCTCCCCCGGCGCGTGACGGGATCGCTCCCCGAGATGATGTCCGGGTGACCTCCTCCCGGCCCGCGGGGCGCCGCGTGCGGTCCACGACCACCGAGGAGGACGCCGGCGACGACGCGGTGACCGGTCCGATCGAGGTGCCGCGTGAGCGACCGGCCCGCCGGCGAGCGGGGGAATCTGCTGACGTCGAACGCCAGCGTGGCCCCCAGGCTGACACTCGCCGGGCTGACACACCCCGGCCGGCGCGACGGCGCGGACGACGGCGAGGCGCGGACCCGGCCCGCGAGGCGAGCCACGGGCACGGACACGGCCACGGGCACGGCGGGGGCTCGCTGGACGGGGCGTCGGCCACGCGGGTGCGACGCCTCCTGGCGCTGCTGCTCGTGCCCTGCGGGCTCGCGGTGCTGGTGGGCCTCGTGATGCTCGCCCCGTCCCCGTCCGAGTACGCCCGGGTCGCGGAACGGGCCGCGACCGGCCAGGGCGCTCCCGGGCTCGGGGCGCAGACCCCGGTCGACGCCGAGGTGCTGCGCGCCGCCGGGGAGTCCGACTGCACCGACCCCAACCTGCCCTCCCCCGGGGAGGGCGAGGGCTGCGTCGCGGTGACGCTGCGCCTGCAGGACGGGCCGGCGGCCGGGGCCACGATCGTCACCCTGGCGCCGACGACGCCCGGCTCGCCGCGCTTCGCCGTCGGCGACGCCGTCGTGCTCGGCTGGGGCGGCGGGGACCCGGCGGACCCCCTCACCTACACGATCGTCGACTTCCAGCGCGGCCTGCCGCTGCTCCTGCTCGGCGGCCTCTTCGCGCTCGCGGTGCTGCTGCTCGGCCGCTGGCAGGGCCTCGCCGCGCTCGTCGCCCTGGGCGCGACGCTCGGGGTGCTCGCGGTCTTCGTCCTGCCCGCCCTGGCCACCGGGGGCCCGCCGGTCCCGGTCGCGCTCACGGCCTCCGGGCTGATCGCCGGCATCGTGCTGCCCCTGACGCACGGCCTCTCGGCCCGCACGGCGACCGCGGCGCTCGGCACGCTCGCGAGCCTCGGGCTCATCGGCGTCCTCGCCCTGGTCTTCGCCGCGTCGTCGCGCCTCACCGGTCTCGGCGAGGAGGCCTCGGAGCTCGCCGGGGTGGTGGGCCCGGGGCTCGACCTGCGCGGCCTGCTGCTCGCGGGCGTGATCATCGGCGCGCTGGGGGTGCTCGACGACGTCACCGTCACCCAGACCAGCGCCGTCTGGGAGCTGCACCGCGCGGACCCGGCCGCCCGGCTCGCCGACCTCTATGGTGCCGCCATGCGTGTCGGTCGTGATCACGTCGCCTCGGCGGTGAACACGCTCGTGCTCGCCTACGCCGGGGCGGCGCTGCCCCTGCTGCTGCTGTTCGCGCTGGCGGGCCGGGGTCTCGGCGACCTGCTCACCGCCGAGGACGTGGCGCAGGAGGTCGTCCGGACGCTGGTGGGCAGCATCGGCCTGGTCGCCTCGGTCCCGCTGACGACCGTCCTCGCCGCCGTCGTCGTCCGTGCCGTCAGCGCCAGCACCACCCCGACCACGAGCCGGAGCCGTCCCGCATGAGCCGCCCCGCCCTGCCCCGCTCCGTCGAGGCCCCGCCGAGCGGCGTGCTCGACACCGCCCGCGCCCTGGTCGTCGCGTCGACCCGCACGGCCGTGGAGCTCACCCTGCAGGGGCCGACGATCGTGCGGGGCCTCGCCGACCTCGCCCGCACCGGCGCCGGGACGGCCGCCGACCTCAGCCCCCTCGTCGTCGACGCCCTGCGCGCGCTCCCGAGGCTCGTGCGGCTGCTGGAGCAGCTGGCGCCGGTGGCGTCCGGGCTCCAGCACACGCTCGACGAGATCGCGCCCGACCTCACCCGCCTGTCCTACGCCGTCGACGCCCTCGACCGGCTCGGCGGCGCCGTCGACGACCTCCACACCCTGGCCCGCGCCGTCCCGGCGCTGCAGGCGATCGCCGGGGCGGCGCCCGACATCCGCGTCCTCGGCGAGGCGGTGCCGGCACTGCAGGAGATCGGCCGGGCCCGCGAGGACATCGCGGCGCTGGCGAGCGCCGTGCCCGCGCTCCAGGAGATCGGCCGGGCCCGCGGCGACATCGCGACCCTCGCGAGCGCCGTGCCCGCACTCCAGCAGATCGCCGGCGCCGTCCCCGACATCCACGCCCTCGGCGAGGCCGTCCCCGCGCTGCAGGAGATCGCCGCGGCCCGCGAGTCCATCGCGACCCTCGCGAGCGCCGTGCCCGCCCTGCAGCAGATCGCCGGCGCCGCGCCCGACATCCGCGCGCTCGGCGAAGCCGTCCCCGCGTTGCAGGAGATCGCCGCGGCCCGCGGCGACATCGCCGCCCTCGCGAGCGCCGTGCCGTCCCTCGAACGCCTCGGCTACGCCACCGACGACCTGCAGGTCATCGCGAGCGCCGTGCCCGCCCTCCAGCAGATCGGCGAGGCGGCCGGGCAGCTGGAGACCCTGGCGGGCGCGGTCCCGTCCCTCGAGCGCCTCGCCGGCGCCGTCGACGACATCGGGACCCTGGCCGGCGCCACCGGCACCCTGGAGCGGATCGCCGACGGCGTGACCACCGTCGGGCGCCTCGCCGACGCGGTCCCCACCATCGTCCGGCTGGCGGAGGCGATCCCGACGCTCGAGACCCTCGGCGGCGCGGTGGACGACCTGCACGTGCTCGGCACCGCCGTCGCCGACCTCCACCACCTCGCCGAGGCCGCCCCGGCCCTGCAGCAGATGGCCGGCGCGGTCGACGAGGTGCGCAAGCTGACCGGGGCCATCGAGCACGTCGAGGTCCTCGCCCGGCACGCCGACACCACGTTCCCCGACGTGCCGCCGCGCCTGGCCAACCTCGACGCCGGGCTGTCGACCGCCGCCGGCGAGCTGCAGAAGGTCAGCCCCGACCTGCGCACCCTCGCCGGTCGGATCGACAACCTCGACGAGCAGATCAAGGTCCTCGCCGACGCCCTCGCGCCGCTCCAGGGCACGACCGAACGCCTCGGCCGTGTCGTCGACCGCCTGCCCGGGCGCAAGAGGTCGGACGACCGGTAGCGCGTCCCGGTCGAGCCGGCGGGTGCTCTCCAGTTCGATCTCTCGACAGTGCCGTCGGTGTTCCCGCGCTGGTGGCACTCCGGAGAGATCGAGATGGAGAGGTCGCCGATGCCCGTGGCCGACCCGCGGCGCCCCCACGCCGACGGCCCCCTCGCCGCGTGGACGAGGGGGTCGTGGCGTCAGGAGTTGCTACTTGCAGGGGTCGTCGGGCTCCGGCTGGGGCTCCGGGTCCGGCTGGGGCTCCTCGTGGCCGCCGTCGTCGGGCTGCTCGTGACCGCCGCCGTCCTCGTGGCCGGCGTCGGGCTGCTCGTGGCCGCCGTTGTCCTGGCCGCCGTCCTCGTGACCGCCGTCCTGCTGACCGCCGCCGTGCTCACCCTCGGGCACCTCGGGGAGCTCCGGCACCTCGGGCAGGGTCGGCTCCTCGCACTCGCCCCCGCCGGGGATGACCTCCGGCGCGGTGAGCTCGAAGTCGTAGGTCGTGCTCGGCGTCGAGACGAGGTCGACGGCGGCATCGAGCTCCGCGTTGCCGCTGCCCTGGTTGACGACCACGCCGTTGACGATGATGTCGGACTGACCCGCGATGTAGTCGGCGAGGGGAAGCGCACCGCCGTTCGAGCAGAAGGTCTTGGACGAGTCGATCACGTCGGGGATGACCTTCGTGGAGCACCAGCGTCCGGCACCCGCCTGGTAGCGGTGCCAGGTATCCGGGGTGGTGCTGGCGCCCTCGTTGTAGACCGGCTCGTAGAAGAGCGTCGCAAAGCCGCCCTCGGCCGCGCCGTTGAAGTCGACGATGAGCTGCAGGCTCGGGAACTGGAACGGAGCAGCAGGGTTGACCGCGCCCTGGTACGCCGAGTACGCCGCCGTCGGGATCCACTCCGCGAGCGGCGAGCCCGCATCCTCCCGCGAGACGATCGACGCCTTGTCGTTCGCACCCGGCGTCGTCAGCCGGAGCGCGGCGTCGCCACCGCCGGTGGGGGCGCCGAACGCGTCCGTGACCTCCAGGGCACCACCCTCGCGCGTCCCGTTGTCCGTGAACGGCGCGAGATCCGGCAGCACGTAGGTGGTGCCGACCACCGGCACACCCGGCAGGTCCAGCGGGTCCGCGTTGCCGGACCCGACCATCGCGACGGCACTGCCGCCGACGATCAGGGCCCCGGTGGCCGCGAGCGCAGCCATCCCCCGACGTCCGAGTTTCGCCCTGTGAAGACCCATGTGTGTGATGCCTTTCCGCCCCTCGGGTGATGTGGCCGCAGTCGGACCACACGCCGAAGTAACGAAGAGGACACGGAGGGGTGACGAAGAATCCGTCCGAAAGACGTAATCCGGCGTCGGCGATCAGACGATCACGGTGGGATCCTCAGCCCGCTCCCGACGGCAGGGCGGCGCCGGTGTCCTTCAGCCCGATACCCGAGAGCTGCAGGCGGAAGGACTCGGTCATGAGCGCGGCGAGGATCTCCGCGGCGCCGTCGTAGGTCAGGCCGTCGGGCGGGCGGATGTTCGAGACGCAGTTGCGCTCGGAGTCCACGCGCCCCGGACGCGGCTCGAAGGTCAGGTACGCGCCGAGGGAGTCGGGCGACGACATCCCCGGGCGCTCGCCGATGAGCACGAGCACCATGCGCCCGCCGAGCGCGACGGCGATCTCGTCGCCCAGCGCCACCCGGGCCTGCTCGGCGACGACCACCGGGGCCACCGACCAGCCCTCCAGCCGCGGCAGCAGGGCGTCGACCACCGCCACGGCGTGGTCCTGCACCGCGCGGGCGGAGAGCCCGTCGGAGATCACGATGACCAGGTCGTCCTCACCGGCCTCGAGCCCGTGGCCGGGGGCGAGACGTCGCCCGAGGTCCGGGCGCTGCAGGTACTCGGCGCGGTCGGCGGCCTGCGAGTGCACGACGGGCCCGGCCCGCTCGCCGAGCGCGGCGACGATCGCGTCGGCGTCGAGCGCGGTGTGCACGGCGTCGCGGGCCTGGGCATGGGCGGCGGCGAGGCGGAGGTTCTCGGCGGTGGACAGGCCGTCGCCGGCCCGTCCGAGACCCACGCGCGCCCGCGTCGCGGCCCGCAGCGCGTCCCAGGGATCGACCTCGCTCATCCCATCAACGCCCGGATCGGCTCGGGCACCAGCTGCGGCACGCGGCCGGCATCGTCGAGCAGCCCCACCGACCCCAGCCACGCCTCGAACTCGGGCGCGGGCCGCAGCCCGAGCGTCTGGCGGACCTGCAGCACGTCCTGGAACGACAGCGACTGGTAGTTGAGCATGATGTCGTCGCCCCCCGGCACGGTGATCACGAACGAGCAGCCCGCGGCGCCCAGGGTGAGCAGCAGGGTGTCGGTGTCGTCGGCGTCGGCCTCGGCGTGGTTGGTGTAGCAGACGTCCACGCCCATCGGGACGCCGAGCAGCTTGCCGCAGAGGTGGTCCTCCAGGCCGGCGCGCAGGATCTGCTTGCCGTCGAAGAGGTACTCCGGGCCGATGAAGCCGACGACGGTGTTGACGAGCAGCGGGTCGAACGCCCGGCACACGGCGTAGGCGCGCGCCTCGAGGGTCTGCTCGTCGACGTCGTGGTGGGCGTCGGCCGACAGCGCCGAACCCTGCCCCGTCTCGAAGTACGTGACGTTGTTGCCGACGGTGCCGCGGTGCAGCTCGGACGCCGCGGCGTGCGCCTCGCGCAGCTGGTCCAGCGTCACCCCGAAGCCCCGGTTGGCGGCCTGTGTGCCGGCGACGGACTGGAAGACGAGGTCGACCGGCGCGCCCTGTTCGAGCAGTTCCAGGGTGGTGGTCACGTGCGTGAGCACGCACGACTGGATCGGCGCCCCGAGCCGCTGCCGGGCGTCGTCGATCAGGTCGAGCAGCGCGCGCACCGTCGAGGGCCGGTCGGTGGCGGGGTTGATGCCCACCACCGCGTCGCCGGCCCCGTGCAGCAGCCCGTCCACCAGTGACGCGGTGATGCCGACGGGGTCGTCGGTCGGGTGGTTGGGCTGCAGGCGCGTCGCCAGCCGGCCCTCGAGGCCGATCGTCGTGCGCAGACCCGTGACGACGCGGGTCTTGCGTCCCACGGCGACCAGGTCGCCGACGCGCATGAGCTTGCTGACCGCCGCCACCATCTCGGGCGTGAGCCCCGGCGCGAGGTCGGTCAGCACGGTGGTGTGGGCCTCCCAGGACAGCAGCCAGTCCCGGAAGCCGCCGACGGTCAGCGATCGCACGGGCGCGAACGCGGCGGCGTCGTGGGAGTCCAGGATCAGGCGGGTGACGTCGTCGTCCTCGTAGGGCACGACGGCCTCGTCGAGGAAGTGCGCGAGCGGCAGGTCCGCGAGCACCGTCTGGGCGGCCACCCGCTCGGCGGCGGACTCGGCGGCCACGCCGGCGAGCACGTCCCCCGAGCGCGCCGGCGTCGCCTTGGCGAGCAGCTCGCGCAGGTCGGCGAAGCCGTAGGAGTGCCCGCCGAGCGTGGTCGTCCAGGTCATCCGATCTCCTCCTCGGCCTTCGCCAGGGCCGCGAACTCCTCGTCCGGGGCCGACGCGACGAGGTGGTGGCGTGAGTAGAACCCGAAGTAGGCCATGAAGACCGCGAAGGCGCCGAGCGCGCAGAGCGCGGCGACGACGTCGACCAGGAACGTCGCCACGACGGCGGCGAGCGCCAGCACCAGCGCGACACCCGTGGTGATCCGCCCGCCCGGCGTCCGGTACGGCCGGGGCATGTCGGGGTTCCGGACGCGCAGCACCTGGTGCGCCACCATCATCAGCACGTAGGACAGCGTCGCCCCGAACACCGCGAGGTTGATGAGGATGTCGCCGTTGCCGGTCGCAGCGAGGACGAAGCCGATGGCACCGGGGACGATCAGCGCGAGCGTCGGCGCCTTGCGGCTGTTCGTGCGCGAGAGCACCCGCGGCAGGTAGCCCGCGCGCGAGAGCGCGAAGGTCTGGCGCGAGTAGGCGTAGATGATCGAGAAGAAGCTCGCGATCAGGCCGAGCAGACCGATGTAGTTCACGGTCGTCGACAGCCACGTCGACCCGCCGGAGCCGGCCTCGAGCGCGCTGACCAGCGGGTTCTCGCTCTCGGAAAGCCCGAGGGAGCCCTGCGCGCCGGGCGCCAGGAAGAGCACGGCGGCCGCCGAGAGCGCGAGGACGCCCATCGCCACGATGATCCCGCGCGGCACCGCGCGCACGGGGTCGCGCGCCTCCTCGGCGGCCAGCGGGACCCCCTCGACGGCGAGGAAGAACCAGATCGCGAACGGGAAGCTCGCCCACACGCCGACCAGGCCGAACGGCAGGAACGGGGACGCGCCGACGGCGTCGCCGGCCGGGATGTCGGTGAGGTTCGCGGTGTCGAAGGACCCGATGGCGCCGAACGCGAAGAGCAGGAGTCCGGCCAGCGCGATCGCGGTGATCACGAAGGTGACCTTGAGGGCCTCGCCGACGCCGAGGAGGTGGATGCCGATGAAGAGCACGTAGCAGGCGAGATAGACCCACCAGCCGTCGGTGATCCCGAACAGGCCGAGCGACTCGACGTAGCCGCCGATGAACGTCGCGATCGCGGCGGGCGCCACGGCGTACTCGAGCAGGATCGCCGCGCCCGTCGCGAAGCCACCCCACGGGCCCATCGCGACGCGGGCGAAGGTGTAGCCGCCACCGGCCGCCGGCAGCGCCGAGGACATCTCGGCGAGCCCGAGCACCATGCAGGCGTACATCACGGCCATGAGCACGGCGGCGATGGCGAGACCGCCCCAGCCGCCCTGCGCGAGCCCGAAGTGCCAGCCCGCGTAGTCGCCCGAGATCACGTACGCGACGCCCAGGCCGGCCAGCAGGACCCAGCTCGCGGAGCCGGCCTTCAGCTGCCGCGCCGCGAGGTAGTCACTCCCCGCGCCCGTCCCCGGGCTCGACTCCACCCGATCCGCCATGTGTGTCCCCTTCCGCCATCCCCCGGATGCCACAGCGTGAGGCAGGTGTGAAGTCCGTGGGTGACGATGGGGTTGCGATCGCCGACGTGCGTGATCTCCTCAGCGACAGCTCAGAAGATCACGCACGAGAGGTCAGTCGGTGAGGTTCGTGCGGCAGCGGTTGAGCAGGGCGCGCAGGTCGGCGCGCTCGGCGTCGTCGAACCCGTCGACCATGGCCGCCTCGACCTCGGCGGTCACAGGGGCGAGCCGCTCGAGCAGCGCCCACCCCTCGTCGGACAGGCCGATGAGCACGCGCCGCCCGTGCGCGGGGTCCGGGGTGCGCGTGATCCAGCGCCCGCGCTCGAGGGCGGCGACCAGGTCGCCCATCGCCTGGGCGCTGACGAAGGCGTTGCGGGCGAGCTCGGCGCTGGTCTGCCCCTCGCGGCGCGCGAGCACCGTCAGCGCCGTCCACTGGGGCACCGTGATGCCCGATCCCCGCAGCTGCTCGTCGAGGCGGGCGCGTACCGCGAGCTCCACCTGCTTGACGGCGTAGAGCAGGGAGGGCGGTCCCTCGGTCCTCGTCACCGCACCCTTCCCGGCGCCTTCCGTCGAGGCGACCGCCCGGATAATATCAACCTCCTTGACATTTCAGGTATCGCCCGGAAGGGGATCGATGGCGCCGCAACTGCCCCCGTCGCTGACGCTGGAGCACGACGGACCGGTCGCCGTCCTGCGCCTCGCGCGGCCAGGCAAGCGCAACGCGCTCGACGACGCCACCGTCCGGGGGCTCGAGGCGTTCTTCACCGCGCCGCCGCCGGACGTGCGCTCCGTGGTGCTCGACGCCGAGGGCGACCACTTCTCCGCCGGGCTCGACCTCGCGGAGCTCGGGGCCACCGACGGCGTGGCCGGTGTCGAGCACTCGCGCTTCTGGCACCGCGTCTTCGACCGGATGGAGCGTGGGCGCCTCCCGGTCGTCTCCGTCCTCAAGGGCGCCGTGGTGGGCGGCGGCCTCGAGCTCGCCGCGGCCACGCACGTCCGCGTCGCGGAGAGCTCCGCGTTCTACGCCCTGCCCGAGGCGCGCCACGGCCTCTTCGTCGGGGGCGGCGGCTCCGTCCGGATCCCGCGGCTCATCGGCGTGCACCGCATGACCGACCTGATGCTCACCGGCCGCGTCCTCGACGCCCACGAGGGCCTGGCGCTGGGCATCTCCACCTACCTCACCGAGCCGGGCGAGGGCTTCGCGAAGGCCCTCGAGCTGGCCCACCGCATGGCCGACAACCCACCGGTGAGCACCTTCGCGGTGCTCCAGGCCCTGCCGCGCATCGCCGCGGCGCGCGACGAGGAGGGCTACCTCATGGAGTCGCTGATGGCCGCCATCTCCTCGAGCAGCGCCGAGGCCCAGGACCGCATGAGCGCCTTCCTGGACGGACGCGCGGGGAAGGTCCGCTGATGACGACACCGGCTCCCCCACCGGCGGGCACCGTCATCGCCCGCTTCGTCGACTGGCTCGCGGCCGAGCGCGGCCTGGTGTTCGACGACTACGACGCCCTGCAGCGCTGGTCGGTCACCGACCTCGACGGCTTCTGGTCGGCGATCGCCGAGTTCTACGCGGTCCCGTTCCACGAGCCGCCCCGCACGGTGCTCGAGAGCCGCCGGATGCCGGGGGCGGTGTGGTTCCCGGGGGCGACGCTGAACTACGCGGAGCGCGCCGTGGAGGGGCCCGAGCCCGACGACGACGTCGCCCTGCTCGCGTACTCCCAGACCCGCGAGCCCCAGCGCTGGACCCGCGGCGAGCTCCGCGACGCCGTCGCCCGCGCCCGGGCCGGCCTGGTGCGCCTCGGCGTGGGACGCGGGGACCGCGTGGTCGCCTACGCCCCGAACATCCCCGAGACGGTGGTCGCGCACCTCGCCGCCGCAAGTCTCGGCGCGGTGTGGGCCTCGTGCGCGCCGGAGTTCGGGGCGCGCAGCGTGATCGACCGCTTCGCCCAGGTCGAGCCGACGGTCCTGATCGCCGTCGCCGGCTACGTCTACGGCGACAAGCCCGTCGACCGCAGCAGCGAGGTCGCGGCGCTGCGCGCGGCCCTCCCGAGCGTGCGCCATGTCGTCGCGGTGCCCTACGGCCCCGGCGAGGTCCCGGACGCGGTGGCGTGGTCGGACCTGGTCGGGACCCCGGCGGCGCCGGCCTACGACCCGGTGCCGTTCGACCACCCGCTCGTGGTGCTGTTCTCGTCGGGCACGACCGGGCCACCCAAGGCGATCGTGCACGGCCACGGCGGGATCACCGTCGAGCACCTCAAGAACCACGGCCTCGCCTGGGACGTGCAGCCCGGCGACCGGATGCTCTGGTTCACCACGACCGCCTGGATGATGTGGAACGCGCTGGTCTCCGGGCTGCTCCACGGCGCGGCGCTGATCCTCGTCGACGGCAACCCGCTGCACCCCGACCTGGTGTGGCAGTGGCGCCTCGCCGCCGAGGCCCGGGCGACCCACTTCGGCTCCTCCCCCGGCTTCCTCATGGCCTGCCGGGCCGAGGGCGTGCACCCCGCGCGCGACCACGACCTGTCCCCGCTGCGCCAGGTCTGCGTGGCGGGCAGCCCCCTGCCGCCCGAGGGCTACCGCTGGGTCGCCGAGGAGTTCGGCCCCGACGTCCTGCTGCTCGTGGGCAGCGGCGGCACCGACGTGTGCTCCGGGATCGTCCAGGGCGGACCGTGGCAGGAGGTCGTCGAGGGCGAGATCTCCGGCCGCGAGCTCGGGGTCGACACGGCCGCGTTCGACGAGGCGGGCCACGAGGTGGTGGGCGAGCGCGGTGAGCTGGTGATCCGCGCGCCGATGCCGTCGATGCCGTTGTTCTTCTGGGGCGACGACGACGGCTCGCGGCTGCACGCCGCCTACTTCGACACCTACCCCGGCGTGTGGCGCCACGGCGACTGGGTGCGGTTCTCGCCGTCCGGGTCGGTCGTGGTCTCCGGCCGCTCGGACGCCACCCTGAACCGCGGCGGGGTGCGCCTGGGCACCGCCGAGTTCTACGCCGTCGTGGAGGAGCTGCCCGAGGTGGCCGACAGCCTCGTGATCCACCTCGAGGACCCGGCCGGCGGGCCCGGCGAGCTGCTGCTCTTCGTCGTGCCGGCCCCGGGCCACGAGGTCGACGACGCGCTCGTCGCCCGGATCCGCGGCGAGCTGCGCTCGTCGCTCTCCCCGCGCCACGTGCCCGATCGGATCCACGGCGTGCCGGCGGTGCCCCGCACGCGGACGGGCAAGAAGCTCGAGGTCCCGGCCAAGCGGATCCTGCTCGGCGCCGATCCGGACACGGTCGCGTCGCGGGACGCGCTCGTCGACCCGGCGGCGCTGGAGCCGTTCGCGGCGCTGGCCCGGCCGTGAGGATCGCGGTCGTCGGGACCGGCGTCATCGGCGAGAGCTGGGCGCGGCTCTTCCTCGCCCACGGCCACGAGGTCACGGCCACCGACCCCGCGCCCGGCGCGGAGGACCGCCTGCGCGCCTCGCTCGGGCCGTCGGAGCGGCTGCGGTTCACCGACGACCTCGCCGCGGCCGTCGCCGACGCGGACTTCGTGCAGGAGAACGGCCCGGAGCGTCTCGAGGTCAAGCACGAGCTGCTCGCGGTCGTCGACGCCGCAGTCCGGCCCGACGTCGTCGTCGCCAGCAGCTCGTCGATGCTGCGCCCCACCGACCTCGCCCGCGGCGCCCCGGGGCACCCCGAGCGCGTGCTGGTCGGGCACCCGTTCAACCCGCCGCACCTCGTGCCGCTGGTCGAGGTCGTGCCCGGGGAGGCGACGTCACCGGCGGCGGTCGATGCCGCGATGGCGTTCTACGCCTCGGTCGGCCGCTCGCCGCTGCGCCTGCGCGCCGAGCTCCCGGGCCACCTCGCGAACCGCCTGCAGGCCGCGCTGTGGCGCGAGGCGTACTCGCTGGTGGCGCGCGGGGTGGCGACGGTCGCCGACGTCGACACCGCGATCACCGAGGGACCGGGCCTGCGGTGGGCGGCGCTCGGCCCGTTCACCAACCAGCACCTCTCCGGCGGCCCCGGCGGCATCGCGCACGTCCTCGAGCACCTCGGGCCCGGCACCGAGGCGCTCTGGGCCGACCTCGGGACGACCTCGCACACCCCGGAGCTCGTCGCCCGCATCGTCGCCGGCGTCGACGAGGCCCTCGCCGGGAGCGACTCCGCCGACCTCCTCGCCCGCCGGGACGCGATCATCGCCGCCGTGCTCGCCGCCCGTCGGGAGACCGGCCGGTAGGCGGGGTCGCCCGCCCTATCCTGAGCGGGCCGGAAGGGGCGCGGACGGAGCGGCGATGGACGGCGAGCACGGGACGTCGCCGTCGATGCTGTGTCCGGACCTCGTCGACCGCACCCGCGAGCTCACGGCGCTGCGCGGCCGGCTGGCGTCGGCGTCGGACGGTCACGGCGGCGTCCTGGTCCTGCGCGGCGAGCCCGGGACGGGGAAGACGCGGCTGCTGCGCGAGGCGGTGGCGCTCGCCCACGATCTCGGTGTCCGCGTGCTCGCCGGGCGCTCGGTCCCGGACCGGGGATCCGTGCCCTATCGCCCGCTCACCGAGGCGTTCCTCGCCGCGTACCGCTCCGCGCCGCGGCCGACCTCCCCCGAGCTCGCCGGGTTCGGGGCCCACCTCGCCCGTCTCGTACCGGCGTGGTCCGCCGCGGAGGCGGGCGTCGACGACTCGCCCCTGATGATGGGCGAGGCCCTCGTGCGGCTCCTGCGCCCGATGGGCCCGTGCCTGCTCGTCCTCGAGGACCTGCACTGGGCCGACGCCGAGACGGTGGCCGTCCTCGACCACCTCGCCGACGCGCTGGCCGACGAGCCGACGCTGGTCCTGGGCACGACAAGGACCGAGGGCGCGCTCACCGAGGTGCTCGAGCGTCTCGTGCGCCGCGACCCGTCCTCGGTGCTCCCGGTCGCGCCCCTGGAGGACGGCGGGGTCGACCGGATGGTGACGTCGTGCCTCGGCACCTCGGCGCCGCCGCCGGAGGTGGGGGCCTTCCTCCGGGCACGCAGCGAGGGAATCCCGCTCGTCGTCGAGGAGCTCCTGGCGGGTCTGGTGAGCGCCGGCGAGCTGCGCCTCGAGCAGGGCCGGTGGAGCAGCCCGGGCGAGCTCACCGCCCGCGTGCCCGCGAGCCTGCGCGAGTCGGTGGCCCGGCGGCTCGCGGCGCTGGACCCCGTCCCCCGCCGGGTGGTCGGCGCCGCCGCGGTGCTGGGACGGCGGTTCGACTGGGAGCTGGTGCCCGGGATCGCCGACGTCGACGGGCGCGCCGCGGCCGAGGCGTTGCGGACGCTGGTCGACCGGCAGCTCGTCGAGGTCGACGGCCACGGGTTCGCGTTCCGGCACGCCCTCACCCGCGAGGCGGTCCTCGACGACCTCCTGCCGCCCGACCGCCGGGAGCTGGCCCGGCGCGCGCGGCCGGTGGTCGAGCGCGCCAACCCCGGCCTCCCCGGCAGCTCCTGCGAGCTCGTGGCCGAGCTGGCCGAGGCCGCCGGGGACCCCGTGGCCGCCGCGTCCTCCCTCGTCGAGAGCACCCGACGCGCCCTGGCCGACGGGGCGGTGGCCAGCGCCGAGATCACCGTGCGGCGCGCCCGCCGCCTCGCCGGCGACGACGAGACCGTCCGGCGCGAGGTCGACGAGGTCGCCGTGGACGTACTCGTCGCCGCCGGCAAGCCCCGGGAGACGCTCGAGATCGGGCGGGGCCTGGCGAGCCGGATGGGCGACGCCGGGGTCGCGCCGGAGCGGCGTGTGGCGCTCCTGCTCACCCTGGCCCGCGCCGCGGTCGGCGCCGGGGACGTGCCCGGCGCGGTGGGCGACCTCGCGGCCGCACGGGCCGCCGCGGACGGGCACGTCGACGACGCGCTGGCCGCCCGCATCGCGGCGGTCGACGCCCACGTGGCCCTCGAGCAGGGCCGCGCCGGCGACGCCGAGACGCTGGCGCGGGGCGCCGTCGACGCCGCCGTCGCCACCGGGCAGCCCGCCGTCGAGTGCGAGGGGCTCGAGGTCCTCGGGCGGATCGCCCGCGACCTCGGTCCCGGTGCCTCGACGGGATGGCTCGAGCGCGCCGCGCGGGTCGCGGAGCGGGCGGGGCTGGCCACCTGGCACCTGCGGGCCCGGCACGAGCTGGCCCTGAGGACGTGGGAACCGGAGGCCCTGCGCGCGACCCGCGACCTCGCCGCGCGGTACGGGGCGCTGACGACGGTGGCGGTCATGGAGCTCGGCCTCGCCGACCTCGCACTCGGCGACCTCGACCGGGTGGAGAGCCTGCGCGCCGCGCAGGCCTGCGTGGACGCCAGCACCCGGTACGGCCTGGCCACCGCGCCCGTCGCCCACCTGTGGCTCGCGGGCGCCCACGCCCTCGCCGGCGACGACGCGGCCATGCAGGTCGCCCTCGATCGCGCGCTCGCCCCGGATCCCACCGATCCGCGGGTCCTCGGAGACCTCTACGGACGGGTGCTCGCGACGCGCTCGTTCGTCGCCGACGACCTCGGCGCCCTGCGTGGCCAGCTGGACACGATGATCGGCCACGTCCGCGCCGCCGACCCGGGCCGGTCGGTGTTCCCCGGGCGCGTGCTCTGGGCGATGGTCCACACCGCCGAGGACGACGACCTCGGCGTGGCGGCGCGGGCGGAGAACGCCGACGCGACCGAGCACATCGAGATGGCGGTCTTCCGGTGCACCGCCGACATGATCGAGGCGGTCGCGCTCGGACGGGCGGGGGCCGACGCCGACGCTGCGTCGCTGATGGAGCGGGCGCGCGCGACGGACCTCACCGCCGGCGTCCTGGGCCTGCGCCACTGCGTCCAGTTGCTGGCCGCCCGCGCCGCGATCCGGGACGCCTGGGGCGATCCCGTCGCCTGGCTCCGCGAGACCGAGGCGTTCTTCGCCACGCGGGGCCACGAGCGGACCGCGCGCCGCTGCCGACTCCTGATCGGCGAGGCCGGCGCACCCGTCCCGCGGCGCGGGAGGGGCACGTCGGTGGTCCCCGCCGCGCTGCGCGCGCTGGGCGTGACGAGCCGGGAGGTCGACGTGCTGGAGCTCGTCGCGCTCGGCCTGTCCAACCGGGAGATCGGCACCCGGCTGTTCCTCTCGCCGCGGACGGTGGAACGCCACCTCGGGAGCCTCTTCGCGCGCACCGGCCTCCACGACCGCGGCGCGCTCGGGGCGCTGGCCCGGTCGCACGGCCTCCAAGATGGGTGATGCCCGGCGCTAACTGCGGGGTCCGGTCCCGATGTCGGACCGCGGTGCGGGCCCCACGCTCGACGCCGTGAACACCTCCGTGCACGAGATCGCCGACGGCGTCTACCGCCTGTCGACCTGCCTGCCCGACGTCGCCACCGGCGGCTTCACCATGAACCAGTACCTCATCGACGCCGACGAACCCCTGCTGTTCCACACCGGCCTGCGGGGCATGTTCCCGCTGGTCTCCGACGCGGTCGGCCGCGTTCTCGACCCCGCCCGGTTGCGCTGGATCAGCTTCGGCCACGTCGAGGCCGACGAGTGCGGCGCGATGAACGAGTGGCTCGCCGCGGCACCCGACGCACAGGTGCGGTTCCACCGTCTCGGGTGCATGGTGTCGCTCGAGGACATGGCCGACCGTCCGCCCGAGCCCGTCGACGACGGCGACCGCCACGACCTCGGTGGTCACGTGATCCGCACGGTCGCCACGCCCCACGTCCCCCACGGATGGGAGGCCCAGGTGCTCTACGACGAGACGACCCGCACGCTGCTGTGCGGCGATCTGTTCACCCAGCTCGGCGACGGCCCGGCGCTCGTCCACGACACCGACCTCGTCGGCCCCGCCCTCGAGGCCGACGGCGTCTTCGGCGCCACCGCGCTCACCCCCTCGACCGCCCCGACGCTGCGCGGCCTCGCGGACCTCGAGCCGCGCACGCTCGCCCTCATGCACGGCCCGGCGTTCGTCGGGGACTCCGCCGGAGCCCTGCGCGAGCTCGCCGACGCCTACGAGGCGCGGGTGACCCGAGCGGTCGCGTCGTGAGCGCGCCGTCGTCGCCGGGGCGCGTCCACGTCGAGGACGTCCCGGAGATCGCGCCGCCCGAGTCCGTCCGGCTCGCCGAGACCGAGACCGCGCGCATGCACACCCTGCTCGCCGCGCTCGACGCCGACGAGTGGCGCCGGCCGACCGACTGCCCCGCGTGGGACGTCCGGGCCCTGGCCGGGCACGTGCTGGGCATGACCGAGGGCTTCACGAGCCTGCGCCGGATGGCCACCGCGATGATCGCCGCCACCCGGCGGGCCGGGGACGGGCCCGTCGTCGACGCCCTCACCGCGCTCCAGGTCGAGAAGAACAGCGCCCTCGACGTCCCGGAACTCCTGCGTCGCATGGAGGTCGCCGGGCCTGCGCAGGCGCGGTGGCGCGGGCGGGCCCGCCTCGTGCGCCCGATGCCGTCGAAGGAGGAGGTCAACGGCGCGACCGAGACGTGGCGCATGGCCTACATCCTCGACGTGGTCCTCACCCGCGACACCTGGATGCACCGCGTCGACGTCGCGCACGCCACCGGGCGGGAGCTCGCCCTGACCCCGGAGCACGACGGCCGGCTCGTCGCCCACGTGGTGGCCGAGTGGGGGCGTCGCCACGGTCGCCCGTTCGCGCTCCACCTCACGGGCCCGGCGGGCGGGACCTTCGTCCAGGGCGACCGGTCCGGCCGGGGCGAGCAGATCACCCTCGACGCCGTCGAGTTCTGTCGCACCCTCTCGGGGAGGGCGCAGGGGCAGGGCCTGCTGGCGACCGAGGTGCCCTTCTGACCGATCGGTCACATCCGCGACCGCCCGTGCGTCTCCTCGTCGACGTCCCCGACGACGTCCCCGACGACCCGAGGAGCCCACGATGGACGCCCGCACCCTCACCTACCGGACCACCACCGCCGTCACCGTGTTCGTGCTGCTCTCGGGCGGCCTGGCCGACCTGCTCGGCGCCGAGTGGGCCGTCACGGGCGTGACCGCGCTCGGCTACCCCGCCTACGTCGTCACCCTCCTCGGCGTGTGGAAGGTGCTCGGCGCGGTCGCCCTCACCGTCCCCGGCTACGCGCGGCTCAAGGAGTGGGCCTACGCCGGGGTCGTCTTCGACCTCAGCGGCGCCGCGGTCTCCCACCTCGCGTCGGGCAGCCCGGCGTTCCACCTCGTGGTGACGACGACGCTGCTCGTCGTTGCCGGGATCTCGTGGGCGACCCGGCCCGCATCCCGACGGCTCGCGGCGGCCACCGAGCGCCGCGAGCGCGTGGCCGAGCCCGTTCCCGCGGTCTGAGCGGGCGGTCAGGAGTCCTCGAGGGCCCGGTCCACCGCGGCCGCGGCGCCGTCGAGGGCGATGGCCTGCTGGGAGCCGTCGGTGAGGTCCTTGAGCTGGATCTCCCCGGCCTCGAGGTCGCGCTCGCCGAGCACGAGGGCGAAGCGGGCGCCCGAGCGGTCGGCCGCCTTCATGGCGCCCTTCAGCCCGCGGCCGCCGTAGGCGAGGTCGGCGCGGATGCCCGCGTGGCGCAGCGCCCCGATGATCCCGACGAGGCGGTCCTTGGCCGCGTCGCCGAGCGGGACGCCGAAGACCTCGACCCGCGAGGCCGTGTCGAGCCCCGCCTCCTCCACCCGGCAGGCGAGGAGCGCGCGGTCGACACCCAGGCCGAACCCGACCCCGGACAGGTCCTGCCCGCCGAGCTCGGCCATCAGGCCGTCGTAGCGCCCGCCGCCTCCGATGCCCGACTGCGAGCCCAGGCCGTCGTGGACGAACTCGAAGGTCGTCTTCGTGTAGTAGTCGAGCCCGCGCACCATCCACGGGTTCTCGACGTAGGCGACGCCGAGGTCGTCGAGGTGACGCTTGACCGCCGCGTGGTGCGCGGCCGCCTCGTCGGAGAGGTGGTCGATCATCAGCGGGGCGTCGGTGAGCTGCTCGCGGACCTCGGGGCGCTTGTCGTCGAGCACGCGCAGCGGGTTGATCCGGGCGCGCTCGCGGGTGGCCTCGTCGAGGTCGAGCTTCTCGAGGAACCGCGTGAGCTCCTGGCGGTACTGCGGCCGCGTGGTGGCGTCGCCGAGGCTCGTGATCTCCAGTCGGTAGCGGCGCAGGCCCAGCGCGCGGAACCCGGCGTCGGCGACGGCGAGGACCTCGGCGTCCAGGGCCGGGTCGTCGACACCGATGGCCTCGACGCCGACCTGCTGGAGCTGGCGGAACCGCCCGGCCTGCGGGCGCTCGTAGCGGAAGAACGGCCCGGTGTAGCGCAGCTTCACCGGCAGCCCGCCGCGGTCGAGGCCGTGCTCGATCACCGACCGGACGACGCCCGCCGTGCCCTCGGGCCGCAGGGTGACCGAGCGGCCGCCGCGGTCGTCGAAGGAGTACATCTCCTTGCTGACGACGTCGGTGGACTCGCCGACGCCGCGCGCGTAGAGCGCGGTGTCCTCGAAGACCGGCAGCTCGATGTGGGCGTAGCCGGCGCGGTCGGCCTCGCGGACGAGGGTGTCACGGACGCTCGTGAACTCCGGACCGACGTACTCGGGGACGCCCTTGGGCGCGCTGAAGCCCCCGGGCGGGACGGCCGCGGTCACAGGTGGCGTCCGGGCGCGTTCGTGAGGCCCCGCACGAAGGGGTTGCTGTCGCGCTCCTGGCCGACCGTCGTCATCGGCCCGTGACCGGGCAGCACGGCGGTGTCGTCGGGCAGCGTGAGGATCTTGTCGCGCAGCGAGGCCATCATCTCCTCGGTCGACCCCCCGGGCAGGTCGGTGCGACCGATGCTGCCCTGGAACAGGGTGTCCCCCGCGATGAGGAACGGGCGGTCGTCCTCGGTGGCCGACCGGAAGACCACCGACCCGCGGGTGTGGCCCGGGGTGTGGTCGACGGTCAGGCGCAGGCCGGCCAGCTCGAGGTCGGCGCCGTCGTCGAGGACCTCGACCGAGCGCGGCTCGCGGAACTCCAGGCCCGGGTACATCTGCGCCAGCTGCGCGCCCATGGGGCCGACGGCCTTGAACGGGTCGGCGAGCATGAAGCGGTCCTCGGGGTGGATCCACGCCGGGATGTCGTCGCCGTCGCACACCGGCGTGACCGACCACATGTGGTCCATGTGGCCGTGGGTGAGCAGGACGGCCACCGGGGTCAGCTTGTGCCGGGCGATCACCTCGCGCAGCCCGTCCTCGGCGTCCTGCCCGGGGTCGACCACGATGCACGGTTCCCCGGGGGCGGGCGCGACCACGTAGCAGTTGGTCTCGAACACCCCGGCCGCGAAGGCCTCGACCAGCACGTCCTCGTCCTCCTCGGACAGATCGGTTCGATTCCCCACCCTAGTCGAGCCCACACTCCGGGCCCGTCGGCGCGGTTCCTACGATGTCCGCCGTGCCGACGAACGAACAGCGCCGGAAGGCCGCCAAGAAGAAGCTGGAGCGTCAGCTCGAGCGACGCGCGGAGCGGGCGAGGCGACGTCGGCAACGCCTGACCATCATCTCGGTGGTCGCGGTCGTGGCGGTGGTCGCCGTGGCGGCGGGGATCTACTTCGTCGTGACCGCCGAGGACGACCCGGCGCCGGTCGCCGCGCCGTCGACCTGCACGTACAACCCGTCGGAGGCGGCGGCCAAGCCGAACACCCCGCCCGACGCCAACCCCCCGACCACCGGCACCGTCGACGTCACCCTGCAGACCACGCAGGGCGCGATCCCGATGACGCTCGACCGCGCCTCGGCACCCTGCGCGGTCAACGCGGTGGTCAGCCTCGCCTCGCAGGGCTTCTACGACGACACGCCGTGCCCGCGCCTCGTCACCGGCCAGGGTCTCCAGGTGCTCCAGTGCGGCGACCCGACCGGCTCCGGCTCGGGCGGCCCGGGCTACCAGTACGCCGAGGAGCCCCCGGCCGGCCTGCCGCCGTTCCCGGGCGCCGAGGGCCAGGCGTCGACCTACGCCCGCGGGCTCGTGGCCATGGCGAAGAGCTCGCAGCCGGGCTCGACGGGCAGCCAGTTCTTCCTCGTCTACGGCGACTCGGCCCTGCCGCCGGAGTACTCGGTGGTCGGGCGGATCGCGACTCCCGGGCTCGCGGTGCTCGACCGCGTCGGCGCGGGCGGGGACGACGGCTCGAACCAGGCCGGGGGCGGCGCGCCGCGCATCCCGGTGCAGATCCAGCGCGCCGTCGTCGCGGCGCCGCCGGCGCCCTGACGTCGATGTCAGCGGCGTGGCGCCGCAGACGTTGAGTGTCCGTACCGCCACGCAGACGACCGCGACATCCGATTCGTCCAAGCCGCCGAGGCGGGCGTCGCCCTAGCGTTCCCCCATGGATGAGGACGCTGTCGCGCGCGAGATCGTCGCGCTCGCCCGGGACTGGAACACGGCGATCGTCTCGGACGACGCCGACAAGATCGCCGAGTTCATGACCGACGACTGGGTGATCGTCTCGTGGACCGGGGTCACGGGACGGGACGACTTCCTCGCGTACGTCCGCTCCGGCGCGCTCGGCCACACGCGGATGGAGCCGGCGAGCGAGCCCGGGTACGCGTCCACGGGGACGTCGCGACCCTCGTCGTCCGCGTCGTGAGCACCGCCCAGTTCGGCGGCGCGGACATCGACGCCGACGAGTGGACGTCGGACGTCTTCGTCCGCGCCGACGGACGCTGGCGCTGCGCGCTCACGCACATCACCCCGGTGTCGCCGACGTCCTGACGCGAACGGGGACTTCGCGCGCACAGAAGCAGCGAACATCCCATTGAGCACGCCGACAGGGCGTTCGCTGCGACTCCTCAGGCGCTCAGGGGCAGCGCACCCGGGTGCAGAGGCGCCGGGAGGTCGGTGGTGCCGTCGGGGTCGAGGTAGCGATCGACGGCCGCGGCGGCCGAGCGGCCCTCGGCGATCGCCCACACGATCAGCGACGCACCGCGGTGGGCGTCGCCGCAGACGAAGACACCGGGCGCGTCGGTCTGCCAGTCCGAGCCACAGCCGACCGCGCCCTTGGGGTTGCGCTCGATCCCGAGGGCGGGCAGGAGCGCCCGGTCGTCGGGGCCCGTGAAGCCGATGGAGAACAGCACGAGGTCGCACGGCATCTCGTGCACCTCCTCCGAGGTCGGCACGACCTCCCGCCGACCCTCGGCGTCCCGGCGCACCTCGACCGACGAGAGCTCGACCGCCCGGACGTGGCCGCGCTCGTCCCCCACGAACCGGCGCACGGCGGTGGCGAACAGGCGCTCGCCGCCCTCCTCCAGCGCCGGCGGCGTCCGGAAGACGTACGGCCAGGTCGGCCACGGCGACGACGAGTCCTGCCGGGTCTTCGGCGGCGGGGGGTACTGGTCGAGCTGGTGGACGGCCAGCGCGCCCTGGCGGGTCGCGGTGCCGTAGCAGTCCGCCCCCGTGTCGCCGCCGCCGATGATGACGACGTTCGCCCCGCGGGCGTTGATCGGCGACGGGCCGTCGCCCTCGCACTCGCGGTTCGCGGGCACGAGGTACTCCATCGCCAGGTGCACGCCGTCGAGGTCGCGGCCCTCGATGGTGCGGTCGTCGCGGCCCTCGAGCGCGCCGACGGCGAGCACCACCGCGTCGTGCTCGGCCCGCAACCGCTCCACGGGCAGCGCTGCGGTGCCGACCTCGCAGTTCGTCACGAACCGGGTGCCCTCGGCGCGCATCTGGTCGAGCCGACGGTCGAGCTCCCACTTCTCGAACTTGAACTCCGGGATGCCGTAGCGCATGAGCCCGCCGAGGCGGTCGTCGCGCTCGAAGACGGTGACGTCGTGCCCGGCGCGCGTGAGCTGCTGGGCCGCGGCGAGCCCCGCGGGCCCCGACCCGACGACGGCGACGCGACGCCCGGTGCGGTTGCTCGGCATCTGCGGGACGACGTGCCCGTCGGTCCAGGCGTTCTCCGCGATCGACCACTCGACGCGCTTGATCGCCACCGGGCCCGGCTGGCTGGTGATCGACAGGACGCAGGCGGCCTCGCACGGCGCGGGGCACAGGGCCCCGGTGAACTCCGGGAAGTTGTTCGTGGCGTGCAGGCGCTCGCTCGCGCGGTCCCACTCGCCCCGGCGGACGAAGTCGTTCCACTCCGGGATGAGGTTGCCCAGCGGGCAGCCGGCGCTGCCGGAGTGGCAGAACGGGATGCCGCAGTCCATGCACCGCGCCGCCTGGGTCTGCGTGCCCTCGCGGGTCGCGGGGTCGGTCAGCGGCGCGTAGAGCTCGTGCCAGTCGGTGCGGCGTTCCTCGATCGGACGCTTGGGGTTGTCCTCACGGGAGTACTTGAGGAACCCGCGTGGGTCAGCCACCGGCCGCCACCTCCATGATCACCTCGTGGGGGTCGCGCCCCTCGGTCTGGGCCCGCTGGGTCGCGTCGAGGACGCGCTGGAAGTCGTCGGGCATCACCTTGGTGAACCGCGGCACGGCCGCCGCCCAGTCGTCGAGCAGCGCCGCCGCCCGCGGCGAGCCGGTGAGGTCGCGGTGGCGCTCGACGACTCCGCGCAGCCAGTCCGCGTCCTCGTCGTCCACCTCGAGCAACGACACCATCTCGGGATTCACCCGCACCTCGGGCAGGTCGAGCACGAAGGCGATGCCGCCGCTCATCCCGGCGCCGAGGTTGCGGCCCGTCGTCCCGAGCACGACGACGCGGCCGCCGGTCATGTACTCGCAGGCGTGGTCCCCGGTGCCCTCGACGACGGCCAGCGCCCCGGAGTTGCGGACGCAGAACCGTTCGCCGACCTGGCCGCGCAGGAACACCTCGCCCCCAGTGGCGCCGTAGGCGATGACGTTGCCGGCGATGACGTGCCGTTCATCGTCGCCCAGAAACGGGGCGTCCGGGTGCGGACGCACGATCACCCGGCCACCGGACAGACCCTTGGCCAGGTAGTCGTTGCTGTCGCCGACGAGGTCGAGCGTCATCCCCGGCGGCAGGAACGCCCCGAACGACTGCCCGGCGGACCCGGTGAACTCGACGTGGACCGTGTCGTCGGGCAGGCCGGCGTCGCCGTAGCGGCGGGTGATCTCCGCGCCGGTGAGCGTCCCGACGGTGCGGTTGACGTTGCGCACCGGCATCTCGAGGCGCACCGGTGTCACGTCGGACAGGGCGCCCTCGGCGAGCTGCATCAGCGTGCGGTCCAGGGCCCGGTCCAGGCCGTGGTCCTGGGGGCGCGTGCGGATGCGGTCGGTGGGCGCGCCCTCGGGCACGTCGGGGACGGTGAACAGCGGCGTCAGGTCGATGCCCTGGGCCTTCCAGTTGTCCACCGCCTCCGCGGCGTCGATCAGCTCGGCGTGCCCGATGGCCTCGTCCAACGTGGCGAACCCGAGCTCGGCGAGGTACTCGCGGACCTCCTCGGCGATGAACCAGAAGAAGTTCTCCACGAACTCCGGCTTGCCGGTGTAGCGCTTGCGCAGCTCCGGGTTCTGGGTCGCCACGCCCACCGGGCAGGTGTCGAGGTGGCAGACGCGCATCATGATGCAGCCGTTGACGATCAGCGGCGCCGTCGAGAACCCGTACTCCTCGGCCCCGAGCAGGGCACCGACGATGACGTCACGGCCGGTCTTCATCTGGCCGTCGACCTGGACGGTGATGCGGTCGCGCAGCCCGTTGATCATGAGCGTCTGCTGGGTGTCGGCCAGGCCGACCTCCCACGGCGCCCCGGCGTGCTTGAGCGAGGTCAGGGGCGCCGCGCCGGTGCCGCCCTCCCACCCGGAGATCAGCACGACGTCCGAGTGCGCCTTCGCCACGCCCGCGGCCACCGTGCCGACGCCGACCGACGCCACGAGCTTGACGTGGATCCGCGCGTGCTCGTTGGCGTTCTTGAGGTCGTGGATGAGCTGTTTGAGGTCCTCGATGGAGTAGATGTCGTGGTGCGGCGGCGGCGAGATCAGGCCGACGCCGGGCGTGGAGTGCCGCACCTCGGCGATCCACGGGTACACCTTCTGCCCCGCGAGCTGGCCGCCCTCGCCGGGCTTCGCGCCCTGGGCCATCTTGATCTGGATGTCGGTGCAGTTGACGAGGTACTCGCTGGTCACGCCGAACCGGCCGGACGCGACCTGCTTGATCGCGGAGCGCTTCGACGGGTCGTGGAGCCGGACCGGGTCCTCCCCGCCCTCGCCGGTGTTCGACTTGCCGCCGATGTTGTTCATCGCGATCGCGAGGTCGGTGTGCGCCTCCTCCGAGATCGATCCGTACGACATGGCGCCGGTGGCGAAGCGCTTGACGATCTCCGTGGCCGGCTCGACCTCGTCGATCGGGATCGGCGTCCGACTCCCCGGATAATCTGGCCCGGTGCGCAGCCGGAACATCCCGCGCAGCGCGCCGCCGGAGGAGATCAGCCGGTTGACCTCGGCCGTGTAGCGCTGGAACACGTCCCACTGCCTGGTCCGCGTCGAGTGCTGCAGCAGGAACACCGTCTCGGGGCTGAACAGGTGCAGCTCGCCCTCGCGGCGGTAGGCGTACTCGCCGCCGACGTCGAGCGCGCGGTGGGCCCGCTCCCCCGGGTTCTCCGGGTGCGCCTGCCGGTGGCGCTCCGCGGTCTCGCGGGCGACGACGTCGAGCCCGCCCCCGCCGAGCTTGGAGGACGTGCCGGTGAAGAACTCGTCGACGAACTCCTGCGAGAGCCCGACGGCCTCGAAGACCTGGGCGGCGGTGTAGCCCGACACCGTGGAGATGCCCATCTTCGACATCACCTTGCGGACGCCCTTGACCAGCGCCTTCACGTAGTGGTCGATGGCCTCCGGGCACTCGATGTCCTGCAGCCATCCGCTGGTGATCATGTCTTCGATCGACTCGAACGCCAGGTACGGGTTGACCGCCGCGGCGCCGTAGCCGAGCAGCAGCGCGATGTGGTGCACCTCGCGGGCGTCGCCGCACTCGACGACGAGGGCGGCCTGGGTGCGCTCCCGGGTCGCGACGAGGTGGTGGTGCACCGCCGAGACCAGCAGCAGCGCCGGGATGGGCGCCCACTGCGCGTCGGAGTCGCGGTCGGAGAGCACGAGGATGCTCTTGCCGGCGGCGATCGCCTCGGACGCCTGGCGGCGCACGCGGTCGAGCGCGCCGGCCAGCGCCTGCTCGCCGCCGTCGACCTCGTAGAGCCCGGAGATCACCGTCGCGGCGAACCCGTGCATGTCGCCGTCGTCGTCGATGTGGATGAGCTTGGCGAGGTCGTCGTTGTCGATCACCGGGTCGGGCAGCACGACCTGCCGGCACGAGGCGGGGCCGGGGTGGAACAGGTTCTGCTCCGGCCCGATCGCCCGCGTCATCGAGGTGACGAGCTCCTCGCGGATCGCGTCGAGCGGCGGGTTCGTGACCTGCGCGAAGAGCTGGACGAAGTAGTCGTAGAGCAGCCGGGAGCGCGCCGACAGGGCCGCGGTGGGGGTGTCGGTGCCCATCGACCCCAGCGGCTCCGCGCCGGTGGTGGCCATCGGCGCGAGGAGGACCCGCAGGTCCTCCTCGGTGTAGCCGAAGGTCAGCTGCCGGCGGACCACCGACGCGTGGGTGTGGACGATGTGCTCGCGCGCCGGCAGGTCGTCGAGGTGCACCAGCCCGGCGTGCAGCCACTCGCCGTAGGGCGCTGCGGCGGCGAGCTCGCTCTTGAAGGCGTCGTCGTCGACGATGCCCGGAGAGCCTTCCCCCGTCGCTGCGCTCGCCCCGGAGCCTTCCCCCGTCGCTGCGCTCGCCCCGGAGCCTCCTTCCCCCGTCGCTGCGCTCGCCCCGCAGCCTTCCCCCGTCGCCCCGAGGCGGGTGTCGACGAGGAACATCCGTCCCGGCCGCAGACGCCCCTTGGCCAGCACCCGCGACGGGTCGACGTCGAGCACCCCGGATTCGCTGGCCAGCACCACGCGGTCGTCGTCGAGGTGCCACCAGCGGGCCGGGCGCAGGCCGTTGCGGTCGAGGGTGGCGCCCATGACCGTGCCGTCGGTGAACGTCACGCACGCCGGGCCGTCCCACGGCTCCATGAGGCTCGCGTGGAACCGGTAGAAGTCGCGCTGGTCGGTCGGCATCTCGGCGTGGTTCTCCCACGCCTCGGGCATCATCATCATCACCGCGTGCGGCAGCGGCCGGCCCCCGAGCTCGAGCAGCTCGAGCACCTCGTCGAAGCTCGCCGAGTCCGAGACGTCCTCGGGGCACACCGGCATCGCGCGCTGGAGGTCGCCGGGGAACAGGTCGGTGGCGAGCAGCGCCTCGCGGGCCCGCATGCGGTTGCGGTTGCCGCGGATCGTGTTGATCTCGCCGTTGTGCGCCATCACCCGGTACGGGTGGGCCAGCGGCCAGCTCGGGAAGGTGTTGGTCGAGAACCGGCTGTGCACCACGGCGATGGCGCTGACCAGGCGCTCGTCGCGCAGGTCGGGGAAGAACAGCGGCAGCTGGTCGGTGGTGAGCATGCCCTTGTAGGTCATCGTGCGGCTGGAGAGCGACGCGATGTAGAGCCCGCACCCCTCCTCGGCGGACTGGCGCTCCGCGCGCTTGCGCACGATCCAGGCGAGACGGTCGAGCTCGATCCCGGCGACCTGACGGTCGGGGGTGGCGACGACGATCTGCGCGAAGTGCGGCATCGCGCCGCGCGCGACCGACCCGACGTCGGCGCCGCCGGGGTCCACCGGGACCTCGCGCCAGCCGAGGACGTCGAGGCCCTCCTCGGCGACGATGCGCTCGAGCAGCGAGACGGCCTTCGCGCGGTCGTCGGGGTCGGCGGGCAGGAACGCGAGGCCGGTGGCGTACGCGAGGACCGGCGCGCCGCCGTCGGGCGACGTCCTGGGCTCGGGCAGCCCGAAGTCGACCGTGGCCCGCAGCAGCGCGTCGGGCACCTGGAGCATGATCCCGGCACCGTCCCCGCTGGTCGGCTCGCTGCCGGCGGCGCCGCGGTGGTCGAGGTTGTGCAGGACGACCAGCGCGTCGCGCACGATCGCGTGGCTGGCCACGCCGCGGGTGTGGGCGACGGCGCCGACCCCGCAGGCGTCGTGCTCGTACGCGGGGTCGTAGAGCCCCTGCGGGCCCGGGGCCGAGCCGGCCTTCGACACAGGCATCTCGTGCCTCCTCGTCGTCGCGCGGGTGGTGGAGACCCGGGGACGACGGTGGCCCAGGATGAGTGACGGCGTTGCCACCGCCGCGCGTCGTGCGTGCGGCGGGTCCGTGGGTCGAACCCGGTGGGAGGGTGACGGGCACGGGAACGGCGGCGCCGGACCCCGACGTCCTGCGCGGTGCGTGCCCGATCCTAGTCCGTCAGCGAGCCCGTGGCAGGCCCGCCGGTGAGGTGTGCGTCAGCTCTTCGCGGCCGACGGGGGCTCCGCCGGCGCGTCCTCCTCGCGCTCCTGCTCCGGGTCGGCGGGTGCGGCGTCGACGCTGCTGCTGTTCGCCGACCCGCCCTTGCCCCCGGGCTCGGCGGCGGGCGACCTCTCGTCGCGGCGCACGCTCGCCTCGTTGCGGGCGCGCTGGTCCTCGTCGGGATCCCCGGTGCTGTTGGTGCTGGCCACGGACGCAGGCGTACCCGGGTCCCCGTCGCCCGAACCGGCGGCGTCGCGGCCGAACACCTCGCGCGGTCCGCGGACCCACCACAGGTAGAACACGGCGCCGAGGAACACGACGGCGGAGACCACGACGTTGATCCGCACGTCCCCGAACACCCGGGTCGCCGGGTCGGTGCGCAGGAGCTCGATGACGAAGCGCCCCGCGGTGTAGCCGGCCACGTAGAGGGCGAAGGCCCGCCCGTGGGCCAGCTGGAAGCGGCGGTCCGCCCACACGACGAGGGCTGCGACGGCGAGGTTCCAGAGCAGCTCGTAGAGGAACGTCGGCTGCACGATCGCGATCGGCGTGGTGTCGACCGCGATGCCGGTGAGGTTGTCCGGCGCGCCCGTGACGGGGTCGATCCGGCGGTAGATCTCCAGTCCCCACGGCAGCGTCGTCGGCGCCCCGTAGAGCTCCTGGTTGAACCAGTTGCCCAGGCGGCCGATGGCCTGAGCGGTGACGATGCCCGGCGCGGCGGCGTCGGCGAACGCCGTCAGCGGGACGCCGCGCCGCCGGCAGCCGATCCAGGCGCCGACACCACCCAGCGCGATCGCGCCCCAGATCCCGAGCCCGCCCTGCCAGATGAACAGCGCCGCGATCGGGTTCCCGCCGGGGCCGAAGTACGTCGGCCAGTCGGTGGCCACGTGGTAGAGCCGCCCGCCGATCAGCCCGAACGGCACCGCGTACACCGCGATGTCGGTGACCGTGCCCGGCTCGCCGCCCCGCGCCACGAAGCGCCGCTCGGTCCACAGGATCGCCACGACGATGCCGGCGATGATGCAGAGCGCGTACGCCCGCAGCGGGACCGGCCCGAGCTCCCACACACCCTGGGGCGGGCTGGGCAGGTAGGTGGGCAGGACCGCGGCAAGCACGGCGCCACGCTATCTGCCGTGGGTCAACGACCCGTGTGCTGGCCCCGGACGCCCGCGGCGAGCTCGGTGGTGAGTCGGGCGACGGCCGCCCGGCCGTGCTCGGCGGCGCTCACCAGGGCAGAGCCCACGATCACGCCGTCGGCGAAGGTGGCGACCTCGCCGGCCTGGGCGCCGTTGCGCACGCCAAGCCCCACGCCGATCGGCAGGTCGGTGTGCGTCCGGGCCCGCGCGACGAGGCTGGTGGCGGTGTCCGAGACGGCGTCCCGGGCGCCCGTGACGCCCATCGTCGAGGCGGCGTAGAGGAACCCGCGGGTGGCCGCCGTGGTGGACGCGATCCGCTCGTCCGACGACGACGGCGCGACGAGGAAGATCGGGGCGAGGCCCTCGCGGTCGGCGGCGGCGAGCCAGCTCCCGGCCTCGTCGGGCACGAGGTCCGGCGTGATCACGCCGAGCCCGCCGGCGGCCGCGAGGTCGCGCGCGAAGGCGTCGACGCCGTAGCGCAGCACCGGGTTCCAGTAGGTCATCACCACGGCGCGCCCGCCCCGCTCCGCGAGCTGCTCGACGATCGCGAGGGTGTCGCGGACCCGGACCCCGCCCTTGAGCGCGGCGTCGACGGCGTGCTGGATCACCGGGCCGTCGAGCACGGGGTCGGAGTACGGCAGGCCGACCTCGACGAGGTCCGCGCCCGCGTCGAGGGCCTGCGTCAGCAGCCCGAGCGAGCCCTTGATCGTCGGGTAGCCCGAGGGCAGGTAGGCGATCAGCGCAGCGCGATCCTCGGCCTTCGCGGTGGTGAAGACCTCGGCGAGGCGGGTGATGCCGGTGCCGGTCGCCGTCACAGCTCCCGCTCCCCGCTCGCGACGGCCCCGTCGGCGTCCTCGGCCGGCGGCGGTTCCTCGGTGGGCAGCGACTCGGGGTCGACCACCCCGAACCAGCGCGCGGCCGTGTCGACGTCCTTGTCGCCCCGGCCGGAGAGGTTGACCAGGATCGTGGCCTCCGGACCCAGGGTCCGGCCGAGCCGCACGGCCCCGGCGATCGCGTGGGCCGACTCGATGGCCGGGATGATCCCCTCGGTGCGGCACAGGAGCCGGAAGGCGTCCATGGCCTCGGCGTCGGTGACGGGCTCGTAGCTCGCGCGCCCGGAGTCGGCGAGGAACGCGTGCTCCGGGCCGACGCCCGGGTAGTCGAGGCCCGCCGAGATCGAGTGCGTCTCCAGCGTCTGGCCGTCCTCGTCCTGCAGCAGGTAGGACATCGCGCCGTGCAGGGCGCCCGGCGTGCCGCCGGTGATCGAGGCGGCGTGCCGCCCCGTCGCGACCCCGTCGCCCGCGGCCTCGTAGCCGATGAGGCGGACGTCGGCGTCGTCGAGGAACGGGTGGAAGATCCCGATCGCGTTGGACCCGCCGCCCACGCACGCGACGACGGCGTCGGGCAGGCGCCCGTACGCGGCGAGCACCTGCTCGCGGGCCTCCAGGCCGATGACGCGGTGGAAGTCGCGCACCATCCGCGGGAACGGGTGCGGGCCCGCGGCGGTGCCGAGGATGTAGTGGGTGTGCCCCACGCTCGCGACCCAGTCGCGGTAGGCCTCGTTGAGCGCGTCCTTCAGCGTGCGCGAGCCCGTGGTGACGGGCACGACCTCGGCGCCGAGCAGGCGCATCCGTGCGACGTTGAGCGCCTGGCGCTCGGTGTCGACCTCGCCCATGTAGACCATGCACTCGAGGCCCATGAGCGCCGCCGCGGTCGCGGTGGCCACGCCGTGCTGGCCCGCGCCGGTCTCGGCGATGACCCGGGTCTTGCCCATCCGCTTGGTGAGCAGCGCCTGGCCCAGCACATTGTTGATCTTGTGCGAGCCGGTGTGGTTGAGGTCCTCCCGCTTGAGCAGGATGCGCGCCCCGCCCGCGTGCTCGGAGAGCCGGCGCGCGTCGGTGACCGGCGAGGGACGGCCGGCGTAGTCGCGCTGCAGGCGGTCGAGCTCGGCGAGGAATGCCGGGTCGTGGCGCGCCTTCTCGTACTCCGCGGCCACCTCGTCGACCGCGGCGATGAGTGCCTCGGGCATGTAGCGCCCACCCCAGCGTCCGAAGTGCCCGGTGTCGTCGGGTTCGTGCGTGGTCCCGGCGAGGCCCTGGCTGGCCGTGCTCGCCGTGCTGGCCGACGTCATCGTGGAGCTCTTCCTGCGGGATGTGCGGGGGTCGTCGGCGATGCTACGAGGCCGAGGGCCGGGAATTCAGGGCGACGGGGATTCAGCGCGCCGGCTTCGGGCACGCGGGGTGCGAGCCCGCAGTGACCAGCTGGCGCACCGCCGCCCGCGGGTCCTCCGCCGTGGCCATGGACTCGCCGACGAGCACGGCGTCGGCACCGTGGCCGGCGTAGGTCATGAGGTCGCCGGGGCCGCGCACGCCCGACTCGGCGACACGCAGCACCTCGCCGGGCAGGCCGGGGGCGATCCGGCTGAACACCGAGCGATCGACCTCGAGGGTGTGCAGGTCGCGGGCGTTGATGCCGACGAGCTTGGCGCCGGCACGCAGCGCCATGTCGGCCTCCTCCTCGTTGTGCACCTCGACCAGCGCCGTCATCCCGAGGGAGTGCACGCGGTCGACGAGGGCGTCGAGGGCGTTCTGCTCGAGCACCGAGCACATGAGCAGGACCAGGTCGGCGCCGTGGGCGCGCGCCTCGTGCACCTGGTAGGTGCCGATCACGAAGTCCTTGCGCAGGATCGGGATGTCGACCGCGGCCCGGACGGCGTCGAGGTCGTCCAGCGAGCCGCCGAAGCGCCGCTGCTCGGTGAGCACGCTGATGACCCGCGCTCCACCGTCGACGTAGCGGCCCGCGAGCCAGGCCGGATCGGGGATCTCGGCCATCGGACCCCGCGACGGGCTCGCGCGCTTGATCTCCGCGATGACACCGATGCCGGGGCCCTGCAGCGCGGCGAGGGCGTCGAGAGCCGGCGGTGCGGCCGCTGCGAGGTCCTTGACGGCCGCGAAGGGAACGGCGGCTTCGCGGGCGGCGAGGTCGGCCCGAACCCCGTCGAGGATCTCCTCCAGGACGCTCACGCCGGGTCTGCCCCTTTCCCCCGTCTGAGTTCGCTCCATGTTAACCCGCTGCCCCTTCCGTGCTGCCCACCCCGTCGGGAGGGCCGGAGCCCTGCCTGCGGGCGGTGTCCGGCGCTGGTTCGCCCGAGGGATCGTGGGTCGGTTCCCGGGTCGGGTCCCGGCCGTCGTCGAGCGCCTCCCACAGCGCCCGGTCCGGGTCCGCGGGTGGCACGCGGGGCGCGGCCGGGCCGCCGGGGGCGTCGTAGCGCGCCCCCATGCGCGGCAGGACCGCGGCCCACCGGGCGGCGAGCAGGCCCGCCGCCAGCATGAGCAGCCCGCCGACCACACCGACGATCGGGCCCGCGGGCACCGCCTCGGCGGGCAGGGGCCGGTCGCCGGGGCGCAGGCCCACGGGCAGCGCGGTGGCCGCCGGCGCGACGAGTCCCACCACGCCGCGCAGCACCGCCCAGAGGCCGGCGACGGCGACGAGGGTGCCGACGACCCGCCGGCCCCATCCCGACGTCGCGAGGAGCCCACCGACCGCGGCGAGGCACAGCAGCGCCCACGGCACGAGGATCGGTTCGGCGCGGGCGCCCTCGGCGGTGTTCGTGCGGGGCGCCGGGAGGCCGTCGATCACCTGGCTCACCCACGTGGCGCGCGACGAGCCCCACAGCACGGCGGAGGCGACCACGAGCAGCACCACGACGAGGCCGAGCAGGCGCGCCGGGGCGTGCCCGCCGGCGGGTGGCTGCGGCGCCGCCGCGCTCACGGCGCCGCCGGGAGGCGATCGGCGAGCGGGACCGCGGCGGTGCCGTTCGAGCCCGTGCCCGCCGTGCCCGACGGCGCGGCGAGCGTGCCCGCGGCCGCGACGGCGGCGAGGACCGCGCGCGCCTTGTTGACGCACTCGGTGTCCTCGGCGACCGGGTCGGAGTCCGCCACGATGCCGCCGCCGGACTGCACGTGGGCGACGCCGTCGCGCAGCAGGCCCGTGCGGATGGCGATCGCGGTGTCGGCGTCGCCGGCGAAGTCGAGGTAGCCGACGATGCCGCCGTAGAGCCCGCGCCGGGTGGGCTCGAGCTCCTCGATGATCTCCAGCGCCTTCGGCTTCGGCGCGCCCGAGAGCGTGCCGGCCGGGAAGCACGCGGCCACGGCGTCGAACGCGGTGCGCCCGGCGGCGAGGCGCCCCGTGACCGTGCTGACGAGGTGCATCACGTGGCTGTAGCGCTCGATCTCGAAGAAGCGGCGCACCGTCACCGTGCCCGGCACGCAGACCCGTCCCAGGTCGTTGCGGCCGAGGTCGACGAGCATGAGGTGCTCGGCGCGCTCCTTCTCGTCGGCGAGGAGGTCCTTCGCCAGCAGCGTGTCCTCCTCGGCGTCCGCCCCCCGCCAGCGCGTGCCCGCGATCGGGTGCGTGGTGGCGACACCGTCCCGCACGGTGACCAGCGCCTCCGGGCTCGACCCGACGATCTCGAAGGGCCGGCCGTCGGCGTCCGCGAGCCGCAGCAGGTACATGTACGGGCTGGGATTGGTCATCCGCAGCATCCGGTAGATCTCCATCGCGTCGGCCGACGTCTCGGTCTCGAAGCGCTGGGAGAGCACCACCTGGAACGCGTCGCCGGCGCGGATCCGCTCCTTGGCGACCTCGATCGCGGCGTGGTGCTCCTCGGGCGAGCGGCGCCGCCGCACCGTCGGAGGACCGGCGGGCGCATCCACCGAGGCGACCGTCGACGGCGCGGGCGCCCCGAGCTCGGCGGTCATGCGGTCGAGCCGGGCGAGCGCGTCGTCGTAGGCGGCGTCGGCCCGCTCGGGGCTGTCGTCCCAGTTCACCGCGTTGGCGATGAGCGTGACCGTGCCCTCGTGGTGGTCCAGCGCCGCGACGTCGGTGGCGAGCAGCATGACCATCTCGGGCAGCCGCAGGTCGTCGGTGGCGTGCTCCGGCACGCGCTCGAGCCGACGGACCGCGTCGTAGCCGACGTAGCCGACGAGACCCCCGGTGAGCGGCGGCAGGCCGGGCAGCGGGTCGGTGCGCAGGCGCTGCAGGGTCTCGCGCAGGACGACCAGCGGGTCGTCGGAGTGCGCCTCGTCGTCCGGGCCGCCGGGCAGGCCGACCGGCACCTGCCCGGTCCACACCGCGCGGCCGTCGGCCTCGGTCAGCGTGGCGGCGCTGCGTGCCCCGACGAAGCTCCAGCGCGACCACGACTCGCCGTGCGCCGCGGACTCGAACAGGAACGTGCCGGGTCGCCGGCCGGCGAGCTTGCGGTAGAGCCCGACGGGCGTCTCCCCGTCGGCCAGCAGCCGCCGCGTCACCGGGATGACGCGGTGGTGCGCCGCCAGGGCGTGGAACCCCGCGCGATCGGGTACGACCGCACCGAGCGGGGCGGCGGAGGGGTCGGAGACGGCCACGGCCCCATTCTGGCCCCCGGCCCCGACACCCCTCGGCAACCGGGGTCGCGGTCGCGTGCGCGCGACCCGAGAGCAGCGAACGCGCCGTTCGCTGCTTCTATGCGCCGGAACTCCCCGTTGATCGGCGCGGGCACCGCGGCTCTGTCGAACGAGGGGCACGTTCGGCAGGCGCGCCTGCCCGATGACCATGCGCAACGTGCCCGTCGCGGCGGGTCGGACGGGCAGCTCTCCATCTCGATCTCCCGGGAGTGCCGTCAGCGTGGTCTCACCCGAGAGCACTGGTGACACTCCGGAGAGATCGAGATGGAGAGGTCCACCCCCGGAGGTGGGGCCGGCCCGTCCCCGGTGGAGCGACCGTCACCGACGAGGGGTCGCGGGGGCCTCCGGCCCGGCCACGTCGGCGTCCGGCGCGGGCTCCCCCGCCGGCGCCGTCGGCGTGGCCCGGGTCCGCGCCGCCACCGCCACGGCGCCGAGGACGACGGCGCAGCCGACGAGCTGGAGCACCCCGGGCACCTCGGCGAGGATCAGCGCGCCGAGCAGGACCGCGCCCACGGGCTGCAGCAGGAGGATCGAGGCGCCGGTGGAGGACGCGAGGCGCGGCAGGGCGGACGCGATGAGCACCCAGCCGACGACCTGGCCGACGATCGCCAGCACGACGAGCCACATCAGGGAGCGCGCGTCCGGCGCGAGGTCGATCCCCTGCCAGAACGAGCCGACGGCGAACGACGTCACCGCGGCCCCGACGGTGGCGATCGCGACCGGGGTGAACCGCTGGCCCGGACCGGCGCCGAGGCGCACGAAGAGCAGATAGCCCGCGTAGGCGGCCGCGGCGATCAGCGCGGTCACGGTGCCGCGGACCGGGGCGACGCCGGTCACCGCCTCCGGGTCACCGAGGAGGCCGCCCGCCAGGGCGACACCGACGAGCATCACGGGCACGGCGAGCACGAACGTGCGGCGCACCCGCTCACCGAGGACGAGGAACGCGAGCAGCGGGAGGATCACCACCTGCACGTTGACCAGCACCGTCGACACCCCGGCCCCGACGGCGTGCACGGACTCCGCCCACAGGGTCATGTCGAGTCCGAGCAGCGCGCCGCCGACGAACAGCACGAGCGGACGGTTGCCCGTCGTCGGCGACGACCGCAGGCGGCGCCGCCGCTCGAGCAGGGCCAGCGGCACGAGCAGCGGGAGCGCGAGCGCGCAGCGGAAGAACGTCGCGGTGCCCGGGCTGACGTCGGCGAGCGCGATGAAGATCGGCGAGAACGCGATGCACAGGCTGCCGGCGACGGCGACCAGACGCGGGTCGACGCGGGGCACGACCGAGGGACCGGCCGGGGCGGGGCCGACGAGGGATCGCGTCACGCCCTCGATGGTCGGTCCGATGACCGTTGAGGACCAGCGAGGTTTCCTGCCTCGAACTCGTTAGAGTCGCTACCGTGTTCGCCCTCGACCGGCTCCGGGCCCTCGACGCTCTCGCGACGCACCGGTCGGTGGCCGGCGCGGCGGCCGCCCTGCACCTCACGCCGTCGGCGGTGTCGCAGCAGCTGGCGAAGCTCGACCGCGAGGCGGGCGCGGTGCTCACCGAGCCGGCGGGGCGGGGCCTGCGCCTCACGCCCGCGGGCCGGATGCTCGCCGAGCACGCCGCGGACATCCTCGCCCGCGTCGCCACCGCCCGGCTCGACCTCGACCGGCTGCGCGACGAGGTCGTGGGCGAGCTGCGCATCGGCGCGATCCCGACGTCGGTGCACGCCCTCGCCCCGGCCGCGCTCGCCCGCCTCCGGGCGACCTACCCGGACCTGCGGGTCGCCCTCGCCGACGGGGAGGCCGAGGAGACCGTGCCGGCCGTGCTGGCCGGTGACCTCGATCTGGCGATCGTGGAGAACTGGGACGGCTCGCCCGCCCCCGTCCCGGCCGGCACCTCGCGCGCCCGCCTCTGCGACGACGTCATCGACCTCCTCCTGCCGGCCGGCCACCGTCTGGCCGGTCCGGGACCGGTCGACCTCGCCGAGGTCGACGACCTCGACTGGGTGGCCGACGGCGTCCACACCCGGGCGGGCGCGTGGCTGCTCCAGACGCTGCGCCGGGCGGGACTCCAGCCCCGGGTGACGTGCCAGGTCTGCGGGTTCGGGATGCACGTCGAGCTGGTCGCGGGCATCGGGGTCGCGGGGCTGGTCCCGCGCCTCGCGCGTCCCCCGCTACCGGCGGGCGTCGTCGCGGCGACGACGACGCCGCCGCTGCGCCGGAGCATCGACGCCGTGTGGCGCACCGACCGCGGGACGGCGGCGGTGCGGGCCGCGGTCGCGACGTTCACCGACGTCGCCGCCGAGCGCGACGCGGCCCAGGAGGGGCCGGCTCAGGCCTCGGGGCCGAGCAGCTGGTCGGCGTCGAAGCAGGTGTGATCGCCGGTGTGGCACGCGGCGCCGGACTGGTCGACCAGCACCAGGACGGTGTCGCCGTCGCAGTCGAGGCGCACCTCGACGACCTTCTGCACGTGGCCCGACGTCGCACCCTTGATCCACAGCTCGCCGCGCGAGCGCGACCAGTAGGTGCCCTCGCGGGTCGCGAGCGTGCGCGCCAGGGCCTCGTCGCTCATCCACGCGACCATGAGGACCTCGCGGGTGTCGTGCTGCTGGGCCACCGCGCAGACGAGGCCGTCGGGGGAGCGCTTGAGCCGGGCGGCGACGGCGGGGTCGAGCGTCCACGTCTCGCTCACCGGACCTCCACCCCCTCCTCGCGCAGGGAGTCCTTGACCTCACCGATCCGCATGATCCCGAAGTGGAACACGCTCGCCGCGAGCACCGCGTCCGCCCCCGCCGCCACGGCCGGCCCGAAGTGCTCGACGGCGCCCGCTCCCCCGCTGGCGATCACCGGCACGTCGACGAGCGAGCGCACCTTGCTGATCATCTCGAGGTCGAAGCCGGCCTTCGTGCCGTCGGCGTCCATGGAGTTCAGGAGGATCTCGCCGACGCCGAGCTCCTGGCCGCGCTGCGCCCACTCCAGGGCGTCGATGCCGGTGCCGCGGCGACCGCCGTGCGTGGTGACCTCGAAGCCCGACGGCGTCGGCTGCCCGTCCGCGGGCACGCGCCGGGCGTCGACCGACAGGACGACGCACTGCGAGCCGTAGCGGCGGCTGGCCTCGCCCAGGAACTCCGGGCGGGAGATCGCGGCGGTGTTGATGCCGACCTTGTCGGCGCCGGCGCGCAGGAGCTTGTCGATGTCCTCGTTCGTCCGCACGCCGCCGCCGACGGTGAGCGGGATGAAGACCTGCTCGGCGGTGCGCCGCACGACGTCGTAGGTGGTCTCGCGCTCGCCCGAGGAGGCGCTCACGTCGAGGAAGGTGAGCTCGTCGGCGCCCTCGGCGTCGTAGAGCCGGGCCATCTCGACGGGGTCGCCCGCGTCGCGCAGGTCGACGAAGTTGACGCCCTTGACCACCCTGCCCGCGTCGACGTCCAGGCAGGGGATCACGCGGACGGCGACACCCATACCGCCCAGCCTAACCGCGTCCCCCGTGAGTGATCTTCCCGGCCATAGCCGGGAACTCCACTCACGTACGGGTCGTCGCCAGCGCCTCCGCCAGGGTGAAGTTGCCGGCGTAGAGGGCCTTGCCGACGATCGCGCCCTCGACGCCCTGGTCCGCGAGGCCGTTGAGGATCCGCAGGTCGTCGAGGGACGAGACCCCGCCGGAGGCCACCACCGGGCGGTCGGTGCGCGCGCACACCGCCTCGAGCAGCTCGGTGTTCGGCCCGGTGAGCGTCCCGTCGCGGCCCACGTCGGTGACGACGTAGCGCGCGCAGCCCTCGGCGTCGAGGCGGGCGAGCACGCTCCAGAGGTCGCCGCCGTCGGACACCCAGCCGCGCGCCGCCAGCCGGTGGCGCCCCTCGGAGATCTTGACGTCGAGCCCCACGGCCACCCGGTCGCCGAACTCCGCGATCGCCGACGCGCACCAGGCGGGGTCCTCGAGCGCCGCGGTCCCGATGTTGACCCGCCGGCAGCCGGTGTCGAGCGCCCGGCGCAGCGAGGCGTCGTCCCGGATGCCGCCGGACAACTCGACCTTGATGTCGATCTTCTCGACCACCGAGGCGAGCAGCTCCGCGTTGGACCCGCGCCCGAAGGCGGCGTCGAGGTCGACGAGGTGCAGCCACTCCGCCCCGTCGGCGGCCCAGGCCCGCGCCGCGTCGAGGGGGTCGCCGTAGCCGGTCTCGGTGCCGGCGACGCCCTGGACGAGGCGGACGGCCTGTCCGTCGACGACGTCCACGGCGGGCAGCAGGTCGATGGTCACGGCGCGCGATCGTAGCCAGCGGCCGTCAGGAGCCGAGCAGAGCCGCCTTCCGGCGCTCCAGCAGCTCCCGTTCGGCCACGGTGCGGACGAGATCGAGGGCGCGCTCGATCTCGGCGACGGCCTCGTCGACGCGGCCCAGCGTCGTGAGCATGTCGGCGCGCACCGCCGGCAGCAGGTGGTAGCCGGCGAGCGTCGGCTCCCTGGTCAGGGGCTCGAGCACCGCGAGCCCGGCCTCCGGGCCCTCGGCACGGGCGACGGCCACGGCCCGATTGAGCTCGATCACCGGGGACGGGGTGAGCGCCGCGAGCTCGGCGTAGAGGGCCGCGATCGCCGCCCAGTCGGTGTCGTCGGTGGACCGGGCGCGGGCGTGGCACGCGGCGATCGCCGCCTGCAGCACGTAGCGCCCGCGCCGCCCGTCCGCCTCGGCGCGGGCCAGCGCGGCCAGACCACGCCCGAGCAGCACGCGGTCCCAGCGCGCGCGGTCCTGGTCGCCCAGCAGCACCGGCTCCCCCGACGGCCCGACGCGCGCCCGCAGGCGCGAGGCCTGCAATTCCATGAGCGCCACGAGCCCGTGCACCTCGGGCTCCTCGGGGGCCAGGGCGGCGAGGACGCGCCCGAGGCGCATCGCCTCGACGCACAGGGACGGGCGCGTCCAGTCCACGCCGGTCGTCGCGGCGTAGCCCTCGTTGAACACGAGGTAGATCACCTCGAGCACCGCGCCCAGCCGGGCGGCGAGCTCGTCGCCGACGGGCACGGCCAGGGCGTCGGGCCCCACGCCGGCCAGCCGCTTCTTCGCCCGCGAGATCCGCTGACCGATCGTCGGCGACGGGACGAGGAACGCGTGGGCGATCTCGTCGGTGGTCAGGCCGCCGAACAGCCGCAGCGTGAGCGCGACCCGGGACTCGCGGGCGACCGCCGGGTGGCAGGTGGCGAAGAGCAGGGCGAGGACGTCGTCGCCCACCGCCGCCGCCCCGTCCCCGACCGCCGCGTCCGCGGCCGGGGCGACGCCCGGCTCGTCCAGGAGCTCGGTCTTGCGCGCCAGGTTCTGCTCGCGCCGGATCACGTCGATCGCGCGGCGCCGGGCGGTCGCGGCGAGCCACGCACCGGGGTTGTCGGGGACCCCGTCGCGCGGCCACTGCTCCATGGCCGCGACGAGCGCATCGTGGGCGAGCTCCTCGGCGAGGCCGACGTCGCGCACGACCCGCGCGACGCCGGCCACGATCCGGGCGGACTCCATCCGCCACACCGTTTCGAGGAGGGCGAAGGGATCGGTGTGGGAGGGGTCCGTGGCGGTCGTCGTCATCAGCTCCCGTGCTGCTGCGCCTGCCGCGCCCGCAGCTCCTCCTCGGCGTCGAGCACCTCCTGCGGCGCGAGGCCCTCGAAGTCCTCGGCCTCGGACACGCGCCGCACCTCGAGGCGCTCCCCGTCCCGGAACGGCGCGCGCTTGGCCCAGGACAGCGCCTCCTCGAGCGAGTCGACCTTGAGGATCCAGAACCCGCCGACCAGCTCCTTGGCCTCGGTGAACGGGCCGTCGCTGACGGTCGGCTCCTCGCCGTCGAACGTGACCGCGGCACCCTGCGAGCTGGGGGCGAGGCCCTCGCCGGCGAGCAGCACGCCGGCGTCGACCATCGCGGTGTTGAACCGGCCCATCTCCTCGAACATCGCGGGGTCCGGCGGGGTGTCCTTCTGGGCGTTCTCGTCGTACTTGAGCAGCAGCATGAAGCGCATCGGGATCTCCTGGACTCGTCGGGGTGTCGGTGGGGTCAGGCCTGCTGGCGCTCGGCGATCCGCTGCCGCAGGGTGGTCTCGGCGTCGAGCACCTCGGCGGGCGCGACACCCTCGAGCTCGGCCATCTCCGGGATGCGGCGGACCTGGAGCGTCACGCCGGGGCCGATCGGGCAGCGCCGCGCCCACTGCACGGCCTCTTCGCGGGAGGCGACCTCGAGCATCCAGAACCCCGCGACCACTTCCTTGGCCTCGGTGAACGGGCCGTCGGTGACGCTCGGGCCCTCGCCGTCGTGGGTCACGAGGAACCCCTCGGAGCTGGGCGCCAGGCCCTCGGCGGCCAGCAGGACGCCGGCCTCGACGAGGTCGTGGTTGAACCGGCCCATCGCCTCGAAGACCTCGTCGGCCGGTGGGGCGTCGGCCTCGCCGATCCTCATCGACTCGGGGGCCTCCATGATCAGCATGTAGCGCATCGGTCGCTCCTCGTGGCTCGTCGACGGGGCACTCTGCCCCGCCGCTCACCCACGCGTCGAACGGCTCCGGGGGTCTTCGACACGGTCTCGGGAAAATCGTCGGGAAATCACCGGCGGAGTGCGCCGAGCCAGTTGGTCAGCAGCTCCGCGCCCGCGTCGCCCGACTTCTCGGGGTGGAACTGGGTGGCCGACAGCGGCCCGTTCTCCACGGCGGCCACGAAGTCCTCACCGTGGTGCGCCCACGTGACCCGCGCCGGCCGGAAGTGCTCGGGCGCCTCCTGCTCCCAGCGGCGCACCCCGAAGGAGTGGACGAAGTAGAAGCGCGTGGCCGGGTCCATGCCGGCGAACAGCACGCTGTCCTCCGGCGCCGACACCGTGTTCCACCCCATGTGGGGCAGCACGTCGGCCTGGAGCTTCTCGACGGTCCCGGGCCACTGCCCCGCGCCCCGGGCCTCCTCGCCGAACTCGACCCCACGCTCGAAGAGCACCTGCATGCCCACGCAGATGCCGAGCACGGGTCGTCCGCCCGCGAGGCGCTGCTCGATGAGGCGCTCGCCGGACACCGAGCGCAGGCCTGCCGCGCACGCCGCGAAGGCGCCCACGCCGGGCACGACGAGCCCGTCGGCGGCGAGGGCCGCGCGGTGGTCGGCGGTGACCTCGACGTCGGCGCCGACCCGCTGCAGGGCCCGCTCGGCCGACCGCAGGTTGCCCGAGCCGTAGTCGAGCACGACGACGCGCGGGGACCGGGTGCGGGCGGGGTTCTCCGTGGTCGACGGGGACGAGGTGGTCACGACCTCCAGGCTACCGAGGCACCTGGAGCACGAGCAGGCGTCCCGGGCCGTCCGGGTCGGGTCCGTCGGCGCCCGCGACGGGGCTCGCGTACCCCTGCTCGGCGAGCCCGGCGACCTGGGCGTCGTACCCGGCGTCGTTCCAGGTGTCCTCGGGGATCGCGGCCACCACGTACCCGCCGGCGACGACGGCCCGCGCGAAGCCCGTGAGGGCGCCCGGTCCGAGGTGGCCCGGGACGAGGGCGCCGACGCAGGTGACGACCCCGAACTTGGCGCGGGCGCCCGGCACGCCGCGACGCAGGTCGGCGGGGCCCAGGTCGTGGTAGACCCGCCGCCGCCGGGCCTGGCGGATCATGCCCCGGGACAGGTCGAGGCCGTCGACCGAGCCGAACCCCCGGGCGGCGAGGGCGACGCCGACCAGCCCCGTCCCGCACCCGGCGTCGAGGACGTCGGCGCGCGGGTCGACGAGCTCGGCGACCCGGGCGGCGACGCGCTCGGGCCCGGCGTGCCCGAGGAGAGCCGCGACCTCCTCGCCGTCGTAGGTCGGCGCCCACTCGTCGTAGAGGCGACGGACCTCCTCGACCTCGCCCGCCGCGAGGAGGGCCGCGAGCCGGTCCTCGACGTCGGTGGCCACCTCAGGCGCCGGGCACGAGACGCAGCACCGCGGCACCGAGCGCCAGCACGGCGAGCACGGCGCACACGACCGCGCCGAACCTGTTGCGCGACCAGAAGCTGACCACGCCGCCGATGAGGAACCCGGCGAGCGCCAGCAGCCCGACGATCAGGAGGTCACCGGAGTTCACGACTCCAGGACGCCCTTGGTCGACGCGGGGCCCTCGAGACGCGGGTCGGGCTCGGTCGCGGCGCGCAGGGCGCGGGCGAGCGCCTTGTACTCGGCCTCGGTGATGTGGTGGGGGTCGCGACCGCCGGTGACCCGCACGTGCAGGGCGATGCCGGCGTGGAAGGCGATCGACTCGAAGACGTGGCGGTTGAGCACCGTGGGGTAGTTGCCGCCGACGACGAACCCGGCCATGGAGTCGGGCTCGCCGGTGTGCACGCAGTAGGGCCGGCCCGAGACGTCGACGACGGCCTGCGCGAGCGCCTCGTCCATCGGGATCCAGGCGTCGCCGAAGCGCCGGATGCCGGACTTGTCGCCGAGTGCCTGCTTGAGCGCCTGCCCGAGCACGATCGACACGTCCTCGACGGTGTGGTGGGCGTCGATGTCGACGTCCCCGGTCGCCCGGACCACCAGGTCGAGCGCGCCGTGCTTGCCCAGCGCGTCGAGCATGTGGTCGAAGAAGGGCACGCCGGTGGCGACCTCCGTGCGCCCCGTGCCGTCGAGATCGATCTCGACGAGCACGCTCGACTCCTTGGTCACCCGCTCCACGCGTCCCGTTCGCCCCACGTGTCCAGGCTACGCACCCGGGCCAGGAGCACGCTGCCACCCCGAACGGCCGATCGTGGTGGTCCGCGTCGTCACCTAACGTTGACGCGGTCGTGTGGGTCGGGGGAACGGATCACACGGGCGAGGAGGGCCGCGGCGCGCGGTCGCTCCGTGTGAGGGGGACGACGTGGATCTGACGACCGGGCTGATCGTGGCCGCCGTCGTGACCGTCGTCGTCTACGTCGGTTCGCTGTACCGCTGGCCGCGCAAGCGGTGCCGACGCTGCTACGTCTCGACCGGCCGTGACTTCGCCCCGCGTCTGCTGGGTCGGCTGGTCTATCGGCGGTGCCGGAAGTGCAACGGCAAAGGATGGCACACGCGCTTCGGACGGCGGCTCCTCGGCGGGCGACTCGACGACGACGACATGGCCTACCAGGGACCGTAAAGCGCTACCGGCGCACGACCCGCGCGTGGACGTTCCCGCTCTCCCCCGGGACCAGCGCCTCGACCCGGTACCCCGCGGGCAGGGCGTCGAGCCCCTCGAAGAGCCGCTCCCCCGCGCCCGCGAGGATCGGGACGATCACGAGGTGCATCTCGTCGACGAGCCCGTCGGCGAGGAACGCCCGCACGGTGGACGCGCCGCCGCCGAGGCGGACGTCCACACCGCCGGCGGCCTCGGTGGCCTGCGCGAGGACCTCGGCCGGGGTCGCCTCGACGAAGTGGAAGGTCGTCCCGCCGTCCATCGGCAGCGAGGGCCGCGGGTGGTGGGTCAGCACGAAGACGTCGTGGCCGTAGGGCGGGGTCTCGCCCCACCAGCCGCGCCAGCCCTCGTCCGGCCACTCCCCACGGATCGGGCCGAACATGTTCCGCCCCATGATCGTCGCCCCGATGTTCTCGCTGCCGGCCAGGAACTCGGCGTGGTCGACACCGGTGCCCTCGCCGCGGAACGACGCGGACATCCACTCGTGGAGCCCGTCGACGCCGTCGCCGAACGGGGCGTCCGCCCGCTGGTCCGTGCCCGCGGCGAAGCCGTCGAGCGTGAGCGTGAGCGCGTGGACACGCAGGCGGGCCATGGCGTCCTCCTGGACTCGGCAGTGGTTGCAGTTCACAATCGGTGAAGAGAAGGTAATGACTTCCGGTGGTAAGTTGCAACCAGTCTTCCGGGAGGTCGGATGCGACAGGACGGGCGATCGGGCTGCCCGATCAACAGGGCGGTCGAGGCGCTCGGCGACTCGTGGACGCTGCTGGTGCTGCGCGACATCGTCTTCGGCGGGCGCCGCCACTTCCGCGAGCTGCTCTCGAACTCCGAGGAGGGCATCGCCTCGAACATCCTGGCCGACCGGCTCCAGCGTCTCGTCGCCGACGGCATGCTCACCCGCGACGACCCGGGCCGCGGCCGGCGCGCCACCTACAGCCTCACCGAGTCCTCGATCGCGCTCGTGCCGGTGTTCGCCGCCCTGGGCTCCTGGGGTCGCCGCCACCGCGAGACCACCGAGGAGCTCGCCGTGCGCGCCGAGCTGCTCGAGGAGGGCGGCCCGGCGATGTGGGAGGACTTCATGGCCGAGCTGCGCGTGACCCACCTGGGCGCGCCGGACCCGCCCCACCCCCGCGAGCCGGTCCTCGCCCGCCTGCGCGCCGCGCGCGACGCGGCCCGGGAGCGCGCGGCCGGCTGAGTGCGCGGCACGAGAGGCACGCTGCGCATGATCGACGGGCCCGGGCGCCTGCCGAACGTGCCCCTCGACGGAACCTCTCCCGTTCGATCTCTCGACAGTGCCGCCGGTGCACGAGCGCTGCGTGCACTTCCGAGAGATCGTTGTGGAGAGCCCCGGATCACCCGCGCAGGACGTCTGCGCTGACCTCGAGGAACCGGTCGTTCTCCTCCGGCGTGCCCACCGTGACCCGCAGCATCCCCGGGATGCCGACGTCGCGGACGAGGACGCCGGCGTCGAGGTAGGCCTGCCAGGCGGCGTGGGCATCGCCGTGCCGGGACGGGAACCCGCCGTAGAGCAGGAAGTTCGCGGTGCTCGGCACGACCCTCGCGCCGAGGTCGGTGAGCGCCGCGGCGATCCGGTCGCGCTCGCGGGACAGGGTGGCGACGAGGGCCAGGGTGTCGTCGGCGTGCTCCAGCGCCGCCAGCGCCGCGGCCTGGGTGAGGGCCGAGAGGTGGTAGGGCAGCCGGACGAGCATCAGCGCCTCGATCACCGCAGGCGCGGCCGCGAGGTAGCCGAGCCGGCCGCCGGCGAAGGCGAACGCCTTGGACATCGTGCGGCTGACCACCAGCTTGTGGCCCAGGGGCTCGAGCAGCTCGACGGCCGAGGGACCGGACGAGAACTCGACGTACGCCTCGTCGACCACGACGAGCCCGGGGGCGGCCTCGGCGATGGCCCGCAGCTCGTCGAGCTCGACCGACTGGCCCGTCGGGTTGTTCGGCGTGGTCACGAACAGCACGTCGGGCTGCTTCTCGGCGATCACGCCGACCGCCTGGTCCGCGTCGAGCGAGAAGTCGTCGCGCCGGGGCGCGGGCACCCACTCGGTGCGCGTGCCGGCGGCGAGGATCGGGTGCATCGAGTACGACGGCTCGAAGCCCAGGGCCGTGCGCCCCGGGCCCCCGAAGGCCTGCAGGAGCTGCTGGAGCACCTCGTTGGAGCCGTTGGCCGCCCAGAGGTTCTCGGTGGTGAGCCGGACGCCCGTGGCGCGCGTGAGGTAGGCGGCCAGCGCCGCGCGCAGGGCCGTGTGGTCGCGGTCGGGGTAGCGGTTCAGGGTCGCCGCGGCCTCGCGGGTGGCGACGGCCACGCTCTCCACCAGGGCCGGCGGCGGCGGGAACGGGTTCTCGTTGGTGTTGAGGGCGACCGGGACCTCGAGCTGCGGCGCGCCGTAGGGGCTGCGCCCGCGCAGGTCGTCGCGCAGCGGCAGGGCGTCGAGGGTCACCCCGGCGCCGATCACGTCGGACATCTCAGCGGTCCTTCCGACGCCCGAAGCGCGCCGTGACGGCCTGGCCGTGCGCGGGCAGGTCCTCGGCGTCGGCGAGGGCCACGACGCGGTCGGCGACCTCGGCCAGCGCGTCGGCCGAGTAGTCGACGACGTGGATGCCGCGCAGGAACGTCTGCACCGACAGGCCGCTGGAGTGCCGCGCGCAGCCGCCGGTGGGCAGCACGTGGTTGGAGCCCGCGCAGTAGTCGCCGAGCGAGACGGGGCTGTGCGGTCCGACGAACACCGCGCCGGCGTTGCGCACCCGGGCGGCCACGTCGCGGGCGTCCGCGGTCTGGATCTCCAGGTGCTCGGCGGCGTAGGCGTCCACCACCCGGAGCCCGTCCTCGACGTCGCCGACCAGGATCGTGCCGGACTGGGGACCACCGAGGGCCGTGGTGATCCGCTCGGTGTGCTTGGTGGTGGCCACCTGGGCGTCGAGCTCGGCGTCGACGGCGTCGGCGAGCGCGGGCGACGTCGTCACCAGCACCGACGCGGCGGCGGGGTCGTGCTCGGCCTGGCTGATGAGGTCGGCGGCGACGTGCACGGGGTCGGCGGTGTCGTCGGCGAGGATCGCGATCTCGGTGGTGCCGGCCTCGGAGTCGATGCCGATGCGCCCGCGCAGCACCCGCTTCGCCGCGGTGACGTAGATGTTGCCCGGCCCGGTCACCATGTCGACCGGCTCGAGCGCCGACCCGTCGGTGTCCGTGCCGCCGTAGGCGAGCAGCGCGACGGCCTGCGCGCCGCCCACGGCCCACACCTCGTCCACGCCGAGCAGCGCGGCCGCGGCGAGGATCAGGGGGTGCGGGCGCCCGCCGAACTCGGCCTGCGGGGGCGAGCACACGACGAGGCCCTCGACGCCCGCGGTCTGGGCCGGCACCACGTTCATCACGACGCTCGACGGGTAGACCGCGAGCCCGCCGGGGGCGTAGAGCCCGACGCGGGACACCGGTACCCAGCGCTCGGTGACCGTGCCGCCGGGCACCACCTGCGTCGTCGTGTCGACCCGGCGCTGGTCGGTGTGGACCGTGCGCGCCCGCTCGATCGAGGTCTCGAGGGCGGCGCGGACCTCGGGGTCGGTGGCGTCGAGCGCCTCGCGCAGGGCGGCGTGGGGCACGCGGACCGACTCCGGGCGCACCCGGTCGAACTGCTCGGCGTACTCGAGGGCCGCCTCCGCGCCGCGGTCGCGCACCGCGTCGATCACCGGGCGGACCCGCTCGACGACGGCGTCGACGTCGACCGCCGCCCGCGGGAGCAGCGCCCGCAGCTCGGTGGGGGCGGGGACGGAGGCACGCAGGTCGATCCGGGACAGCACGGCTCCAGGGTAGACACGCTGCTCAGGTCCGAGCGCGGCTCCCGGGACGGCCGAACACGAACCAGCGCATCGCGGCGTACATGAACACCGCCTCGCACGCCCCGGCCGCGAGCCGCGCGAGCTGGTACGGGGCGCCGGCGGCCACCAGCCCGTGGGTCACGCCGAGCACGATCACCGCGTAGTTCGCGGCGACGACCGCCACGTAGCGCCCGATCTGGGTGCCGACGGGACGCTCCGGCTCGAAGTTCAGCCACCGGTTGAGCACGAAGCTCAGCGCGAACGCCGTGCCGTAGGCGACGGTGACCCCCGCCCACAGCGGGAGGCCGAGGCCGTCGACCAGCAGGGACAGCAGCAGCAGGTCGACGGCGAAGGTGAACCCGTTGACGACGGCGAACCCGAGCATGCTCGGCGCGACGACCGTCCGCAGGCGCCGCGGCAGGACGGCGACGACGGCCGCGCAGGCGCCGCGGAAGCGCGTCCGGGCGTCCGACTCCGTCACCCGGCCATCCCACCGGGCGGCCGGTCCCGTCCATGGAGGACCGGCGGACGGGGGCGTGACCGTCAGGTGAACAGCGTCTCCGGAGGACCTAGGCGCCGTTGCGCGTCACCGAGAACGACGAGGTCCGCAGGCCGGTGCCCCCGGTCCAGGGCTCGGAGCCTGCCTGGACGCTGGTCATCAGTGCCCCGATCAGCCAGCGATTCGCGTACCGCAGTCGTACCAGGCCCTCGGCCACCGTCGTCCCCCGCAGAAGTCGTCGGCCGCTCAACTGCGGGCGCCACGAAAGGATGTGATCCGGACGGGTGTGTTGTGGCCGGGGCGACGGGCCACACTGTGCGGCGTGAGTGCGAAAGCCGAGATCGGCGTCAGCGGACTGGCCACCATGGGGCGCAACCTCGCCCGCAACCTCGCCCGTCACGGGCACGCCGTGGCTCTGCACAACCGGACCTATCAGAAGACCAGGGACCTGGTCGACCAGTTCTCCGACGAGGGCACCTTCGTCGCCGCCGAGTCGGCGCAGGAGTTCGTCGACTCCCTCGAGCGCCCGCGCCGGATCGTGCTGATGGTGCCCGCGGGCGCCGCCACCGACGCGGTCATCGACGAGTTCACCCCGCTGCTCGAGCAGGGCGACGTCATCATCGACGCCGGCAACGCCCACTTCCTCGACACCCGGCGTCGCGAGAAGGCGCTCTCCGAGAAGGGGCTGAACTTCGTCGGCATGGGTGTCTCGGGCGGCGAGGAGGGCGCCCTCAACGGGCCGTCGATCATGCCGGGCGGGCCCAAGGAGGCCTACGACGCGCTGGGCCCGCTGCTCGAGGACATCGCGGCGAAGGTCGACGGCGAGCCCTGCTGCACCCACATCGGGGCCGACGGCGCGGGCCACTTCGTGAAGATGGTCCACAACGGCATCGAGTACGCCGACATGCAGCTCATCGCGGAGGCCTACGACCTCCTGCGCAAGGGGCTGGGCCTCGACCCCGCGGCGATCGCCGAGACGTTCCGGTCGTGGAACTCCGGGCGCCTCGACTCCTACCTCATGGAGATCACCTCCGAGGTGCTCTCGCACGTCGACGCCGACACCGGCAAGCCCTTCGTCGACGTCGTCGCCGACGAGGCCGAGCAGAAGGGCACCGGCCGCTGGACCGTCCAGGGCGCCCTGGAGCTCGGCGTCCCCGTCACGGGCATCGCCGAGGCCGTGTTCGCGCGCTCGCTCTCGGGCGCCCGCACCCTGCGCGACGCCGCCCGCGACCTGCCCGGCACGTCCGGGGCGGTGCTCGAGGGCGCGGCGGCCGAGGGCTTCGCCGACGACATCGAGCAGGCGCTCTACGCGTCGAAGATCGTGGCCTACGCCCAGGGCTTCAACCAGATCCAGGCCGGCGCCGCCGAGTACGACTGGTCGATCGACCTGGGCGCGGTCGCGTCGATCTGGCGCGGCGGCTGCATCATCCGGGCCCGCTTCCTGGACGAGATCACGGCCGCCTACCGGCGCGATCCGGCGCTGCCCACCCTGCTCACCGACACCTCGTTCCGCGAGGCGCTGGCCGGCGCGCAGGACTCCTGGCGGCGCGTGGTGGCCGTCGCGGCACAGCTCGGTATCCCGGCGCCCGGGTTCTCGACGGCGCTGTCCTACTACGACGCGCTGCGGGCCGAGCGGCTGCCCGCGGCCCTCGTCCAGGGCCAGCGGGACTTCTTCGGCGCCCACACCTACCGGCGCACCGACCGCGAGGGCACGTTCCACACCCTCTGGGCCGAGGACGGACGCCCGCAGGAGCAGCGCTGACCCTCGCCGACCTGCTCCCCGAGGCTCAGGCCTCGGGACGCTCGAACAGCTCGGTCGGCGCGTTCATCGCCTTCACCTTCCGACGGTGGCGTCGGTAGCGCTTGAACAGCATGAACGCGACCAGGGCGACGAGCAGGACCAGCACGACGACCTGGAACACACCGGAGTACCGCTCGACGAGGTACCACCGCGTGCCCAGGGCGTAGCCACCGTAGACGAACACGGTGTTCCAGATGAGGCTCCCGAGGAGCGTCAGGACGCCGAATTCCCACCACGGCATGTGCCGGGCGCCCGCCGGGAGCGACACGAGGCTCCGGATGCCCGGCACCATCCGACCCAGGAACACCGCCCACCGGCCGTGCCGGTCGAACCAGCCCTCGGCGCGGCGCACGTCCTCGAGGTGCACCATGGGGATCTTCGAGAGCGCCTGGCGCACCCGGTGCTCCGGGGCGAGCATGCCGATGAGGTAGAGCGCGATCGCACCGACCACGGAGCCGCCGGTGGTCCAGGCGATCGCCGCGTACACCGAGAACTCACCGCGCCCCGCGGCGAACCCCGCCAGCGGCAGGATGACCTCGCTGGGGATCGGCGGGAAGACGTTCTCCAGGGCGACGATGATCCCGGCGCCGGGCGCTCCGAAGGAGGCCATCAGCTCCTGCGCCCACCCGGCGAGTCCTCCCCCACCGGGTGCGGGTGCTGCTGCGTGCATGATCGTCCAACGTCCGCCCACGAGCGTGGGGTTCCCGGTCAGGCTGTGATCAGGCCAGCCCCTGCTTCGAGCGGTTGCGGGCCTTGTGGCGCTCGTTCGAGTCCAGGATGACCTTTCGGATGCGCACCGCGCCGGGCGTGACCTCGACGCACTCGTCCTCGGAACAGAACTCCAGGGCCTGCTCGAGGGACAGGATGCGCGGCGGGGTGAGGCGCTCGAGGACGTCCTGCGAGGACTGACGCATGTTGGTCAGCTTCTTCTCGCGGACGATGTTGACCTCCATGTCCTCGGACCGGGAGTTCTCGCCGATGACCATGCCGGCGTACACCGTGGTGGTCGGGCCGACGAAGAGGTCGCCGCGGTCGGCGAGCAGGCCGACGGCGTGGCCGGTGACCGCACCCGGGCGGTCGGCGATCAGCGAGCCGGAGATGCGCGCGCGCAGCTCGCCGACCCAGGGGCCGTAGCCGTCGAAGAGCTGGTTCGCGATGCCCGTGCCGCGGGTCTCGGTGAGGAACTCGGTGCGGAAGCCGATGAGGCCCCGCGACGGCACGCGGAACTCCATGCGGACGTTCTGCGACGACGCGGAGTGCTGCATCTCGAGCAGCTCGCCCTTGCGGGCCGCGAGCAGCTGGGTGACCGCGCCGAGGTGCTCGTCGGGCACGTCGACCGAGAGGCGCTCGAACGGCTCGTGGACCTTGCCGTCGACCTCCTTGGTGACGACCTCGGGCTTGCCGACGGTGAGCTCGAAGCCCTCGCGGCGCATCTGCTCGACGAGGATGGCCAGGGCCAGCTCGCCGCGGCCCTGCACCTCCCAGGTGTCGGGGCGCTCGGTGGGCAGCACGCGCATCGACACGTTGCCGACGAGCTCGGAGTCGAGCCGGTTCTTCACCAGGCGCGCGGTGAGCTTCGAGCCCGGCTTGTCACCTGCCCCCCCACCCCGCCCGGCCATCGGCGAGGTGTTGGTCCCGATGGTCATCGCGATCGCCGGCTCGTCGACGGTGATGCGCGGCAGGGGGTGCGGGTCGTCCGGGTCGGCGAGGGTGTCGCCGATGGTGACCTCGGAGATCCCGGCCACCGCGACGATGTCGCCGGCGTCGGCGTACTCGGCCGAGACCCGCTCGAGGCCCTCGGTGCGCAGCAGCTCGGTGACCTTGACGCGGGTGACGGTGCCGTTCTCGCGGCACCAGCCGACCTGCTGGCCGCGGCGGATGCGCCCGGAGCGCACGCGGCAGAGCGCGATGCGGCCGAGGTAGGCCGAGGCGTCGAGGTTGGTGACGTGGGCCTGCAGGACACCGTTCGGGTCGTCGGCCGGGGCCGGCACCTCGGTCATCAGCGTGTCGAACAGCGGCTGGAGGTCCGGGGAGTCCGGGACCTCGCCGTCGACGGGCCGCTGGATGGAGGCCTTGCCGGCGCGGGCGCTGGCGTAGATCACCGGCAGGTCCAGCAGGTGCGCGACGACGTCGTCGTCGAGGTCGAGGTCGGTGGCCAGCTCGAGCAGGAGCTCGAGGGACTCGTCGACGACCTCGGCGCAGCGCGCGTCGGCGCGGTCGGTCTTGTTGACGACCAGGATCACCGGCAGGTGCGCCGAGAGCGCCTTGCGCAGCACGAAGCGGGTCTGGGGCAGCGGGCCCTCGCTGGCGTCGACGAGGAGCACCACGCCGTCGACCATCGACAGGCCGCGCTCGACCTCGCCACCGAAGTCGGCGTGGCCGGGGGTGTCGATGACGTTGATCGTCACGCCGTCCCGGTGGATCGCCGTGTTCTTCGCGAGGATCGTGATGCCCTTCTCGCGCTCGAGGTCGCCCGAGTCCATGACCCGGTCGACCAGCTCGGCGCGCGCGGCGAACGCCCCGGACTGACGCAGCATGGCGTCCACCAGGGTCGTCTTGCCGTGGTCGACGTGCGCGACGATCGCGACGTTGCGCAGGTCGGCGCGTCCCGAAGTGGACTCGGAACGCTCGGGGGCGGTGACGGACACGCGAGGGACTCCAGCCGGAGAAGACAGTTCGACCTCTCCAGGTTACGGCCCGTGATCTCGACCACCGGCGGCGACCGGGGTGTCCCCGGACACGTCGGCCGCGAGCACCTCCCCGATCCGGGGTGCGAGCTTGGCCAGGTTGTCACCCCAGACGGCGTGCACGACCCCCGATCGGGCCCGGTGGACCCCGTCGCCCAGGCCCCGTCCGGACACGCAGCGCAGCTCCGCGACGGGCCTCGGGTCGAGGCGGGGCAGGTGCCGGCGGACGTGGTCGACGACCGCCTCGCGCGACCGGCGGGCGACCTCGTCGGCGCCCAGCTCCCACGCCGTGTCCTCGTCGGGCAGGTGTCCGCCGACGGCCCAGTGCCCCGAACTCGTCCGGTGCTGGTAGGTGCTGGCGAGCGGCCCGTCGGGGCGTCCGTCGAGGTGACACGGCCCGTCGGCGGGCCCGTCGAACGCGAACCGGGCGTGGTGCTCGAGCGCGTCGGGCACGTCGATGCCCAGCGGCGCCACCAGGGCGGGCGTGCCGACGCCCGCGGCGACGACGACGGCGTCCGCGGCGTCGCTGTCCCCGTCGGCGTACCGGACGGTGCCGTCGGCCGTCACGGCCTCGACGGCCCGGCGCTCCGGGCCGACGGCCTCGCGCAGGAACGCCCCGGCCCCGGCGAGGTCGAGCACCCCGCCCGCGGCGTCGTGCAGGACTCCGCGCACGACCCGGTGGACCGCGCCGGCCTCGGCCATCGCCGCCGCCCACGCGGGCACCCGCGGGCCGCTGACGATCGTGCCGCCGGCGCCGAGGAACGTGCGGCCCGCCCGGAACGACCACTCGTCCCACAGCTCCGCGGCGCGACGGGCCTCGGCGACCAGCGCGGCGTCGCCGTGCGCGGTGCGGAAGATGCGGGTGTCCCCCGCCGACCGCCCGGACATCGGCTCGCCCGCGTCGACGCACCGCACCGTCGCGCCCGCGCCGCGCAGCGCGTACGCCGCCGACAGCCCGACGATCCCGGCGCCGACCACCACGACCCGCATGTGCACCCCTCCCGACCCCGAGACGGGCTCAGGGTGCACCCCGATTCGCCGGGCCGCAGCGGCGCGCAGCATCGAGGCCATGAAGATTGTGGTGTGGGTTCTGGTGGGTGTCGGTGCGCTGGTGCTGCTCGGCGGGGTGGTCCTGCCGCTCGTGCAGTGGCTGCTCGGGACGCTGGTGTGGCTGATCCCGGCGGCGCTGGTCGTCGGCGGCGGGGTCTGGCTCGTGAAGCGGTCGAGGGACCGCAAGGAGGTGGGCGCGCCGGGGCGGCCGTACGAGATCCGCTGATCTCAGCCCTTCTGGGCCCGCGGTGACCGGGGTGAGAAGACGCCCTCGACCGCGAAGGCCGGCAGGACGGCCTTCGAGAGCGGGCGGGAGACCTCGGCGAGGCGCGCCATGCCCTCGGCGCCCAGGTGGCGCCAGGGCCCCAGGGACATCCGGGTGGTGTGCTCCTCGATCTCCCGGCGCAGCGCGGCACCGTCCTCGGTGAGGGCGCCGTCGCCGTCGAGCAGGCCGCGCTCGACGAGCCCGGCGGAGGCGTCGCTCCACTGCTCGGGCGACCACCCGCGGCTCTGCTGGGCGAAGCCGACGGTGAAGCCGGTGCCGGTGGCGACGTGGGTGATCAGCGCCTCGATGCCCGAGAGCCCCGCGGAGAGCAGGGCGTGCAGGTGGGCGTCGCCGCGGTGCTCGCGCAGGAGCGTCACCGCGTGCCAGAGCATGAGGTGCGGCTCCTCGGGCCAGGGCAGGTCGGCGTGGGCGGCGTAGAGCGGGCGGTCCTCGCCGGTGGCGCCCTCGCAGGCCTTGCGGGCGAGCTCGGCGGACTCGGTCACCGCGGCCGAGGACACCTGCTCGCCCAGCAGCCGCCGCAGCGACGAGTCGGCGGCGCGCAGCCGGGCGTTGACGATGTCGGTGGGGGCCGCCGACGCCCAGACGCCCGGCACCGAGCGCGCGACCAGGCCTGCGTTGAAGTTGAAGAACGTGGCCGCGACGACGCCGGGCCCGACCGCGCCCATCGGGGCGGCGCGCTGGGCGAAGTACTGGGCGCGCGGCTTCGTGATCCCCAGGGGTGCGAGCTCCTCGCCGACCTCCGGGACGAAGTAGATCTGCGAGTGCAGGGGCTCGAGCCGGCCGGCGAGGGCGGCGGCGTCGGCGGGGACGACGGTGTCGGTCGGGGCAGCCACGGCGATCACCGTCTCACGCGGAGCCCGCCCGCGCGCCCGGCACACTGGGACCCATGGCGTCCTGGCCCCCGCGGGCCCCGCTCGGCGGGCTGGCCCCGCGCCGGCGTGCCTTCGTGCTCGCGCTGCTCGGTGTCGGCGCCGTGCTGCTGGTGCTGATCGGGGTCGCGGTGGCCCGCGAGTACCGGGTGCCGCCGCGCGCCGACCCCGCCGTCCCCGGCGCCGTGGTGCTCGTGCCCGGCTACGGCGGCAACCGCGCGGCCTTCATCGCGCTCACCGAGCGCCTGCGCGCCGAGGGCCGCCGCTCGGTGATCGTCGAGCTGCCGTCCGGCGGGACCGGCGACCTCGTGACCCAGGCCGCCACGATCGACGACACCGTCCGCGGGCTGCTCGACGAGGGCGCGCCGTCGGTCGACCTCGTCGGCTACTCGGCAGGCGGGGTCGCCACCCGCGTCTACCTCGACCGCGGGCGGACCGCCCCGGCGGTGCGCCGCGTCGTCACCCTCGGCTCGCCGCTGCAGGGCGCCGAGCTCGCCGCCGCGGGTGGCGCGCTCGTCCCCGGGGCCTGCCCGCGCGCGTGCCAGCAGCTCGCGCCCGGCAGCGCGCTGCTCACCGGCCTCGCGACCGCGCCGGCCGGGGTGCCCTGGCTGTCGCTGTGGACCGCCGACGACGAGACCGTCACCCCGCCCGACTCCGCCGAGCTCCCCGGTACCGACGCCGTGCGCCTCCAGGACGTCTGCTCCGACGCGACGATCCCCCACTCGCGCCTGCCGGTGGACCCGCTGGCGGTCGGGCTCGTCCTGCGGGGGCTGGGCACCGGACCCCTGCCCACCGCCGACCCGGACGCCTGCGACGCCCTGCGCGACGAGGGCCGGAGCTGACCCCGTCGCTCATGATCGACGGAAGGATACGGACGCTCGACGTCTGCATCAGGGGAGCACGCCGATAGGGGCACTCCGCTGACACCGAGACCTAGCTCGTCACGTCCTTCGTCGTGAAGTTCGCCCAGGCGGCGAGCATGAGCACGACGACGTAGCCCGCCTGGAGCCACAGGCCGGACGTGATGTCGCGTAGGAAGATCGGGTCGCGGAAGAAGTCGACCCAGGCCAGCCAGTAGCGCGTCGGCAGGTAGGGCGTCACGGACGACGCCGCGTCGAGGCTGACGAGCACCTGGCTGGTGATCAGCGCGGCCAGGGCCCCGAGGGTCGCGCCGAGCGAGGACGCCGTGACCGTCGAGAGGAACAGGGCGATCGCGGCCACGCCGAGCATCGACACGACGACGTAGCCCATCGCGCCGAGCAGGCGCGCCGCGAGGTCGGCGGGCCCGAGCGCCTCGCCGGACAGCGACGACACCGACGACTGCGCCCGCTCGCGCGCGGCCTGGTCGTCGGCGACCGCCGTGCTGTCGCCGGTGTCGGCGCCCGGCTGCGCCCCGGACTGCGACGCGTCGGAGCCGCCGACCTGACCGCCCGCCGACGCCGGCTGTTGGCCACCGGCCGGTCCCGCGCCGGCGACCGCGTCGTCCCCGCCGGTGACCTCGGGCAGCGCGCGGACCACGGCCACCGGGTCGCCCGCCCCGAACAGCGAGACCCCGACGACGTACGACGTGCCGGCGACCGAGAGCACCGCGACGACGACGAACACCACGATCGCCACGAGCTTGGCGCCCAGCAGCGCGGTGCGGCGCACCGGGCGCACGAGCAGGTACCGCAACGTGCCCTGCGACGACTCGCCCGCCACGGCGTCGCCCGCGACGACGGCGACGGCGACCGGCAGGAAGATCGGCAGGACGAGCGCCAGCGCCGCGGCGGGGTAGAGCGAGCCGGACTGCAGCACCGCCGACAGGAACGCCGCGCCCTGCCCCGGCGGCGGGGAGATTCGGGTGGTCGCGAGGAAGACGGCCACCACCGCCGGCAGCAGGCACAGCAGGCCGATCGCCACCCAGGTGCGGGGACGGCCGGCGAGCTTGATCAGTTCGACGCGGATCACGCGCGGGCCTCCCGGGCGCGCGCGGTGTCCGACCCGGGCCCTGTCAGTGCGACGACGACGTCCTCCAGGCTGCGGCGCTGTTCGGCGAGCCCGTCGAGGGGCACGCCGTGCTCGACGAGGTGGCGGGCCAGCGCCGACGGGCCGCCGGGCGCGGCGTCGACGACGAGCGTGTGGTCGTGGCGCTCGGCGACCGCCCGCCCGAGCAGCCGGGCCGCGCCGTCCGGGTCGGGGGTGCGCACCACGAGCCGTCCCGTCGGGCCCCGCACCGCGTCGAGGGCGTCCTCGAGCACCAGCCGGCCCCGGTCGACGACGCCGACGGTGGTGCACAGCGCCTCGATCTCGGCGAGCAGGTGGCTCGACAGGAAGACCGTGGTGCCCGCGGCGTTCAGCTCGATCAGCAGGTCCCGGACCTCGCGGATCCCGTGCGGGTCGAGCCCGTTCGTCGGCTCGTCGAGCACCAGCAGCCGCGGCCGGTTCAGCAGCGCGCCCGCCAGCCCGAGGCGCTGGCGCATGCCGAGCGAGTACGTGCGCACCGGGCGCCGGTCCACCGCGGCGAGCCCGACGCGCTCGAGGACCTCCTCGACCCGCTGGCGCCGCCGCCCGTCCCGGCCGCGCCGGGGCCCGGACGCGTCGAGCAGCGCGAGGTTGGTCCGCCCGGACAGGTGCGGGTACGCGGCCGGTCCCTCGACCATCGCCCCGATCTCCGGCAGCACGTCGGCCACCCGGTTCGGCACCGTCGCCCCGAGCACCGTGATCTCGCCGCGCGTGGCGTACACGAGGCCGAGCAGCATCCGGACCATCGTCGTCTTGCCCGACCCGTTGGGGCCGAGGAAGCCGTAGCGGGCGCCCTCGGCGACGTGCAGGTCGACGTCGTCGACGGCGACGTGCGAGCCGAAGCGCTTGGTGACGCCGCGGGTCTCGATCACGAGCCCGGACGACGGCGGTCGGGCGTCGATGCGCTGCGTCTCCCGCGTGCTCACTGACGGCCCCCCGCCAGCAGGTCCGCGGCGCCGGAGTCGAGCGCGGCGGGCGGGACGAGCCCGGCCAGCACCCAGGCCCGGGCGCCGTCCTCGCTGCGCACCACGGCGAGCGAGAGCAGCGGGGTCTCCAGCGCCGAGCCCTGACCGTCGACGGTCAGGGTGCGCCCGGCCCCGGCGCGGTCGATCCCGCCGATCAGGGTGCCGGCGAAGTCGGCGGGCAGCGGGACCGCGATCAGCTGCCCGAGGGTCCTGCCGTACTGGCCGAGCGCCGGGAAGCGCCGCTCCGGCGGCACGCGCTCGCGCCCGGCGAGCACCGCGGGCAGCGTGCTGCCGTCGCCGCGGCCGAGGACGCCGAAGAGGTCGGACGTGGGGCTGCGCGTGACGCCGGCGCCCGGTCCCCGGCGCGGCTCGAGGGCCGTCGGGTCGGGCGGGCCCTGCTCCAGGTCGCCGAACGCCGTGCTGATCATCGGCTCGGCGACCCCGCGGGCCCGCACCTCGACGGCGACGGGCAGCCCGGTCGCCGGGTCGGCCCAGACGTCGAGTGCGTCGACCGTGGTCTCCGGGTCTGCGACCGTGACGCGGACCCCCGCGGCGTCGACGCCCGCGACCCGCCGCGCGGGCAGGGCGGTCGCCGGGTCGTCCGGGGCCGTGCCGGCCAGCAGGCGCCGGGCCAGGTCGGGCGGGAGGAGGTCCTCGGAGCGGGGCAGGCGGACCTCCGGGTCGCGGGCGACGATGGTCAGCAGCTCGGCGCCGTAGTCCCAGACGGCCTGGCCGCGCGGGGTGACGTAGCGGTCGCGCTCCCCCACCGCCGACAGCACGTCGGTGCGCGCCCGGTCCGGCCCCGCGTACCAGCCGCGCATCCGGGTCACGCCCGAGAGCAGCGTGGTGACGTCGGCGAGGGCGGCGATCCGCGGCAGCCCGAGCGTCGCGCGGGCCTCGGCGTAGCCGGTCCACCCGATGCCCGCGGACGCCGCGATCCGGTCGCGCAGCTCCTGCGGGTCGGCCTGCGCGTCGCCGGGACGCGCCGCCAGCAGCGCGGGGACCCCCACCAGGAGTGCGCCGACCACGGCCACCACGGCCCATCGCCACAGGGCACGCCCCGCGGCCGTCCCCGACCGTCCCGCCACCGGCGCCCCGACTCCCCTCGCTCACGTCCCCGTTCGAGGGTGCCACCGAACCGCGCGGGCGGTGGCTCCCTGGTGAGCCGCTAGTCGCCGGGGGTGCGGGCGACGGTGACAGGGTCGCTCGTGCCGGGCTGGTCGGTCGGCTGGTCGGTCGGCTGGTCGCTCGGCTGGTCGGACGGCTGGTCGGACTCGGGCGCCGTGGAGTACCGGACCTTGACGAGGCTCGCCACGGTCGTGATCAGCAACACACCGACGATGACCGCCAGCGAGACCTCGATCCCGATCACGGGGACGTCGAGGGGCTGGCCGTCGTTGAGGAACGGCAGCGTGTTCGTGTGCAGCGCCTCGAGGACGAGCTTGACGCCGATGAAGGCGAGGATCACGCCCAGGCCGTACGAGAGGTAGACCAGCTTCTGCAGTAGCCCGCCCAGCAGGAAGTAGAGCTGGCGCAGACCCATCAGCGCGAACATGTTCGCGGTGAACACGATGTAGGGGTCGCGGGTGAGGCCGAAGATCGCGGGGATCGAGTCCAGCGCGAACAGCAGGTCGGTCATGCCGATCGCGATCATCACCATGAGCATCGGCGTGACCATGAGCCGCAGGCGGCCCCGGGCGTCGGGGCGCCGGACGACCGACCTGGTGCCGACGTAGTCGTCGGTCACCGGCAGCACCCGGCGCACGAGGCGCAGCGCGACGTTCTCGCGGAACTCCTCGTCCTCGTCGTTCGTCATGACGACCTTGATCGCCGTCAGCACGAGGAACGCGCCGAACAGGTAGAACACCCAGCTGAACCGCTCGATCACCGCGGCGCCGGCGAGGATGAACCCCCCGCGCAGCACCAGGGCGATGAGGATGCCGAACAGCAGCACGCGGTGCTGGTGCACCTTGGGCACGGCGAAGGCGCCCATGATCAGCAGGAAGACGAAGAGGTTGTCGACCGAGAGCGAGTACTCGGTGACGTAGCCGGCGACGAACGCCGTCGCCGGCTCCTGGCCGGCCACGACGAACAGGCCGACGGCGAAGACCGCAGCCAGGGCGATGTAGACCGCCACCCAGCGCGCCGCCTCGCGGACACCCACCTCGTGGGGGCGGCGGCCGACGATCGCGAGATCGAGCGCGAGGACGGCCAGCAGGCCGACGATCGTGGCGGCCCACACCCAGAAGGGCACGTTCACAGGGGGTTCTCCGATCTCCGGGGGAACGTCGGGACAGACGCCATCCACCGGAGGTCTCTCCCGCCGCCGACCGGCGACCGAGGGCCCCGGGCACCGAGTCTCCGATGCCGTGCTGACGAGGCCGACGCGTGGGGATACTCCCCTCCGCGACGGAGTGTGTCATCGATGTGAGCGCAGGGCGAAGGCGGCCCTCGGTGGCGATGCGCACCGGCTGGTGGGGAATAGGTCGCTCACGACCGGTTCAGACGAACCGGGATAACGTGCGCAGGTGATCAGCCGCCCGCTCCGGGCCCTCGGAGTCCTGTTCGCCGTCCTGCTCGTCGGGATCGCGACGGTGGCCGCCGCCCCCGCGCCCGGCGGCTCGGTGCGCAGCGAGGACCTGCGCATCGACGTCCTCGACGGCCCGGCGCGCGACCAGCCGCAGAGCCTCGACGCCACGCTCTGGCTGCCGGCGACCTCCGGGCCGGCGCCTGCGGTCCTGGTCGCGCACGGCTTCGGCGGCAGCAAGGACTCGGTCGCCGACGAGGCCCGCGCGTGGGCGGAGCGCGGCTACGTCGCCCTCGCCTGGTCGGCGCGCGGGTTCGGCGCGAGCACCGGGCAGATCGCCCTGAACTCCCCGGAGTACGAGGTCGCCGACGCCCGCCAGCTCGTCGACCGGCTCGCCGCCCGGCCCGAGGTCCGCCAGGACGCGCCCGGCGACCCGCGGGTGGGCGTCACGGGCGCGTCGTACGGCGGGGCGCTGTCGCTGCTGCTCGCGGGCGCGGACCCGCGCGTCGACGCGACGATCCCGATCATCACCTGGAACGACCTCGGCCAGTCGCTCTTCCCCAACCGCGCCGGCCCCGACCCCGCCACCACGCCCGCCGCCAGCGCCGCCGCCCCCGACGGGGTGTTCAAGCGATCGTGGTCGGCGCTGTTCTTCGGCAGCGGCTCGCGTCCCGCGCCGGGGCAGGAGGAGGCCCCGCCGCAGGTCTGCGGGCGCTTCGTCCCCGAGGTGTGCGCCGGGTACGTCGCCGCCATCACCACCGGTCGCGAGCCCGCGGCGCTCGCGTCGTTCTTCGACCGCGCCTCGCCCGCGAGCGTGGCCGGCCGCATCACCGCGCCGACGCTGCTCGTCCAGGGCGAGCAGGACACCCTCTTCGGCCTCGACCAGGCCGACGCCACCGCGCGCCAGATCGCGGCCGGCGGCGGCACCGTCGCGGTGAGCTGGTTCGCCGGCGGCCACGACGGCGGGGAGCCCGACCAGCGCACCACCGACCGGATGCAGGCCTGGTTCGACCACCACCTGGCCGGGACCGGCGCCGACCCCGGCGCGGCGTTCACCTACGTCGTCCCGTCCGGCGTGCAGGCCCGCCGGGCGCCCACCCAGCGCACGATCACCGCGAGCGTCTACCCCGGCCTCGACGGCGGGCCGGGCACGGTCCGCACGCCGCTGCCGCTGCGGGGCGAGGCCCAGGACGTCGTGGCACCGGCCGGTGGCGCCCCGTCCGCGATCTCGTCGGTGCCGGGCCTCGCGGGCCTGGCCGGGGGCGCGCCCGGCGGCTCCGGGGACGACTCCGGGGACGACGAGGAGGACGACGGCGGCGGCAGCTCCGGCGGTGGTGGGGGCGGCGGCGGTGCCGGCGGCGGGGGCGGCGGGGCCTCGGCGCTGCTGGGCCGGCTCGCCAACGACCTGCCGGGCCAGTCCGCGCGGTTCTCCACCGATCCGCTGCCCGCCCGCACCGTCGTCGCCGGCACCCCGGAGGTCCGCCTCACGGTGTCGTCGGTGCCGGGGGCGGTCGCCGGCGAGCCGGTGCTCTTCGCGAAGGTCTACGACGTCGCGGCCGGGGACGGCGCGCCGGGCACCCGCACGCTGCTGGGCAACGCGGTCTCGCCGATGCGCCTGCCCGCCACGGGACCGACGCCGACCGAGGTGTCGGTCAGCCTCCCCGCGGTGGTGGCGACGCTCGCCGCCGGCCACCGCCTCGAGGTCGTCGTCTCGACCACCGACCAGGCCTACGCCGCCGCGACCGCCCCGGCCGTGCACCGGATCGGCCTGGCGGGCCCTGCAGGATCGGCCACGCTCTCGGTGCCGTCGGTGCCCGGCGACGTCCGCAGCGGGACCTCGGTGCCGATCGCCCCGCTCGTCACGGCGGGCGTGCTGCTGCTCGGCGTGCTCGTCGCGTGGCTCGTCGCACGGGTCCTCGCGGTCCGCCGACGCCGGCGTGACCTCGAGCCCGGCGGCGCCCTCGCCCTCGAGGAGGAGCTCGCCGGCACCCCGCTCGTCGTCCGCGGGCTCTCCAAGTCCTGGCCCAGCGGGCTCGTGGCCGTCGACGACGTCTCGTTCACCGTCGAGCGCGGCCAGGTCCTCGGCCTGCTCGGCCCCAACGGCGCCGGCAAGACGACGACGCTGCGCATGCTGCTCGGGCTCATCGCCCCGACGTCGGGCGAGCTGCGCGTCTTCGGTCGGCGCGTCGTCGCGGGGGCGCCGGTGCTCGGGCGCGTCGGCGCGTTCGTCGAGGGCGCCGGGTTCCTGCCGCACCTCACCGGGCGGGACAACCTCGAGCTCTACTGGGCGGCCACCGGACGCCCGCGCGACGAGGCGCACCTCGAGGAGGCCCTGGAGATCGCGGGCCTGGGCTCCGCCGTCGACCGCACGGTGCGCACCTACAGCCAGGGCATGCGCCAGCGCCTCGCGATCGCCCAGGCGATGCTCGGCCTGCCCGACCTGCTCGTGCTCGACGAACCCACCAACGGCCTCGACCCGCCCCAGATCCACGCGATGCGCGAGGTGCTGCGGTCCTACGCGCGCGCCTCCGAGGGCCGCACGGTCCTGGTCTCGAGCCATCTGCTGGCCGAGGTCGAGCAGACCTGCGACCACGTGGTCGTCATGCACCGTGGCCGGGTCGTCGCCACCGGCGAGGTGACCGAGCTCGTCGCGAACGGGCAGGTCGCGGTGTCCGTGTCCCCGGACCGGCGCGACGAGGCCGTCTCGGTCCTGCGCGGGCGCAACGGGGTGCGCGACGTCGAGGCCGACCCGGGCGACGCCGACGTGGTCCTCGTCGACCTCGGCGACGTCGACCGCGCCGCCGTCGTCCGCACGCTCGTGGAGGCCGGCTTCGACGTGCGCGGCGTCGGTCCCCGGCGACGTCTCGAGGATGCGTTCCTCGCGCTGATCGGTGAGGAGGTGCCGCGCTCGTGACCACCACCGTGGACGGGTCCCGCACGCTGCCCGTGCGTGTCGAGCTGACCCGGCAGTGGCGGCGGCGCCGCACGCAGGTGACGCTCGCGCTGTTCGCGCTGCTGCCGGTGATCCTCTGGATCGCCTTCTCCGTCGGCGACGCCCCCGATCAGGGCGCCGCGGCCACCAGCCTCACCGACCTCGCGCAGGCGTCGGGTATGAACTTCGCGGTCTTCGCGCTGTTCTCCTCGGCGAGCTTCCTGTTCGTGGTGGTCGTGGCGCTGTTCTTCGGCGACACGGTCGCCAGCGAGGCGTCGTGGTCGTCGCTGCGCTACCTGCTGGCGATCCCCGTGCCCCGGGTGCGCCTGCTGCGCCAGAAGGCGATCGTGGCCGCTCTGCTCTCGCTGGCGACGCTGCTCGTGCTGCCGCTGGTGGCCGTGGTGCTCGGCACCCTGGTGTACGGGGCGGGCGACTACCTCTCCCCCACCGGCGAGTCGCTGCCCTACGGCACGGCGCTCGTCCGCATCGCCCTCGCCGTCGCCTACCTCGCGATCCATCTGCTCTGGGTGGCCGGCGTGGCCTCGCTGCTCTCGGTGGTCACCGACGCCCCGCTCGGCGCCGTCGGCGGCGCGGTCCTGATCTCCATCCTGTCCCAGATCCTCGACACGGTCGACGCGCTGGGCTCGATCCGGAACGCGCTGCCCACCCACGACGTGTTCGCCTTCGCCGACCTGCTCACCCTCGACGTCGACGGCACCGACCTCGCCCGCGGCGTGCTGTCCGCCCTGGTCTGGTGCATCGCATTCGGCGCCACGGCCGTCTGGTGGTTCCGCCGCAAGGACATCACGAGCTAGCCCGACCGGCGCACTCCGTGTGCAAGCCCTGCGTCCACGCTGGCATTCAGTGCCAGGAAATCCGCGTCGATCACCGAGGGCAACGCCAGGCGCTCCGGCGCGCCGCGACGGGCACGTTCCGCAGGCCGCGACGCCGGTCGATCATGCGGAACGTGCCCCTCGCGGGGTCAGGAGTGCAGGGTCCACTCGCGCACCAGCCGTCGCACGGTCCGCGCCACCTCCACGGCCTCGGCGTCGGGGAGCCGCAGCACAGCCGTCGCGGCCGAGAGCGGCGCCGCGAGGAGCCCGACCCTCCGCCCACGGCGAGGACCAGCACGCTCGCGATCACCCGGTCGTCGTCGCTCCCGGCGCGCTGCCGGATCTCGACCACCGCGAGCCGGGTGCGCACGGTGACGTGCCGGGCGTCGAGGACGACGACGAATGCGTCGGAGTCCACTCCGGCGACGGAGTGCAGGACCCCTACGGTTGACCTCTCCAAGTCGATCTCTCGACGGTGTCGTCAGTGCGGTCGCGCCGGAGGACACCGACCACACTCCCGAGAGATCGAGATGGAGAGCCCGGTCAGAGCCCGCGGACCCTCAGCCCGTGACCTCGATCGTCAGCGGCCCCTCGGCGTCGGGCGCGTCGATGGTCGCCTTGCCTCCCGGGCGCAGGGCACCGGCGACGATGCGCTTGGACAGCGCGCGGTCGACCTCGCGGGTGACGACGCGGCGCATCGGGCGGGCCCCCAGCGCCGGGTCGTGCCCGCGCACGACGAGGGCGTCGACGGCGGCGGGCGTCACCTCCAGCGACACCTCCTGGGCCGCCAGGCGCTCGCGCGTGCCGTCCAGCAGGAGCTCCACCACCCGGCGCCGGGCGTCAGGGTCGAGCGGGGTGAACAGCACGACCTCGTCGACGCGGCCGAGGAACTCCGGACGCAGCGCCCGGGCGAGGGCGGAGAGCACCGCCGACCGCGCGTCGTCGGGGTCGCGACCCTCGGTCAGCGCGCTCGCGCCCAGGTTGCTGGTGAGGATGACGACGGCGTCGGCGAACGAGACCGTGCGCCCGCGCCCGTCGGTCAGCCGGCCCGCGTCCAGCACGCCGAGCAGCAGCGCCAGCACGTCCGGGTGCGCCTTCTCGATCTCGTCGAGGAGCACCACGCACGACGGCGTGCGGCGGATCGCCTCGGTGAGCTCGCCGGGCCGGTCGTGGCCGATGTAGCCGGGCGGCGCGCCGGTGAGGCGGGCGACGGTGTGGGCCTCGCGGAACTCGCCGAGGTCGAGGCGCACGAGGCGCTCGTCGGAGCCGTGCAGGGCCTCGGCCAGGGCGCGGGCGAGCTCGGTCTTGCCGACCCCGGTGGGCCCCGCGAACAGGAACGACGCCACCGGTCGCCCAGGCGCGCCCATCCCCGCGCGTCCGGCGAGCACGGCGTCGGTGACGGCGTCGAGCGCGTGGTCCTGGCCCACGACGCGCCGCCGCAGGTGGTCGGCGAGGCCGAGCAGGCGGGTCCGTTCGGAGTCGGTGAGGTGGGCCACGGGCAGGCCGGTGCGGTCGGCGACGACCTGGGCGATGTCGGGGACCGACACCGTCCCCGAGGCGCCCGGGTCCTCCGCCCGCCGCAGCCGCACCCTCGCCGCGGCGGTGTCGAGGGCGTCGATGGCCTTGTCGGGCAGGAAGCGGTCGCGCACGTGGCGGGCGGTGAGCTCGACGGCGGCCCGGCGGGTGTCCTCGGGCAGCCGCACGCCGTGGTGGTCCTCGTAGCGGCCCTTGAGGCCGTCGAGGATCGCCACGGTCTGCTCGATCGTCGGCTCGTCGACGGTGATCGGGGCGAAGCGCCGCTCCAGCGCCTGGTCGGACTCGACGTGGCGGCGGTACTCCTCGAGCGTCGTCGCACCGACGACCTGTAGCTCGCCCCGCGCCAGCGCCGGCTTCAGGATGTCCGCGGCGTCCATCGTCCCCTCGACGCCCGCGCCCGCCCCGACGACGGTGTGCAGCTCGTCGAGGAAGAGCACGACGCCGCGGTCGGTGGCGGTGACCTCGTCGACGAGCCGCCGCAGCCGCTCCTCGAACTCCCCGCGGTACTTGGTGCCGGCGACGAGGCCTGCGAGGTCGATGGCCACCACGCGCCGCCCCGACGGCCCGGGCACGGTGCCGGCGGCGATGCGCGCGGCGATGCCCTCGACGATCGCGGTCTTGCCGACGCCCGGGTCGCCGACGAGCACCGGGTTGTTCTTGGTGCGGCGTCCCAGGATCTCGAGAACGGCGGCGACCTCCCGCTCGCGTCCGACCACCGGGTCGAGCCGACCGGCGCGGGCCTCGGCCGTGAGGTCGCGCCCGAAGCGGTCGAGCACCGGCGTGCGGGTGTTCCCGCGCGGCCGCCCGGGCGGCGGATCGTCCCGTCCGTCCCGTCCGTCGGGGGCACCCAGATCACCGAAGCCCTCGACGAGCTTGCCGATCAGGTCCTCGAGGGGGTTGGACCACTCCCCGGGACGGTCGGGCCCGCGGCGGGCGTCGTCGCTCACCGCTCCATCATGCGCCTACGCGGGAATCAGCAGGCGGGCTCCACCGACAGGACGCCCGGCAGGGTGCGGACGCGGTCGGCGAACTCGGCGCACTCGGCGCTGGTCAGCGCGACGGTGCACTGGATGCACGAGCAGCTGACGCCCTCGTGGACGTCGACCGAGAAGTCGGGGACGCGGTAGCCGAACGAGCAGAGCGCCGACGCCAGGTCCATGACCCCGGGCATGCCGCCCGTGGTGAGGATCGTGAAAGGGCGCGGCAGCCGGGACATGCGGCGGGGGGCGGGGGCGAACGCCGGGGTGGCGGGCTGCTCGAGCGTGGTCACGAGGTGACTCCAGGGATCCGTGGGAGAGGTGGATCCGAGCCAGGTCTCGGCGGACCGCTCATCGGTCGTGAGCGGTGGTGCGCGCCGGGGCCCTGGCTACCCGGCGCGCCGAAGTACTACCTCAAGACGCTTCGCCTGCATGACGATGATGTTACCCCCGCCACTCCCGCCGCGTCGAACCGACCCGCCCGCCCGTCGGGATCAGACCATGACGATCCCGCCGTCGATCATCACCGCCTGCCCGGTCATGTAGTCCGCGTCGCGGCTGGCGAGGTAGGAGACGAACGACGCGACGTCCTCGGGCGTCTGCACCCGGCCCAGCGCGATGAGCTGCGAGTACTGCGCCAGCGCCTCGCCCTTGCCGGTGCCGAGGTAGCCGCCGAGGCCCTCGTCGATCTCGTCCCACATCGTGGTGCCGACGATGCCCGGGCAGTAGGCGTTGACGGTGATCTGGTGCGGTGCCAGCTCCTTGGCCGATGCCTGGGTCAGCGCCCGCACCGCGAACTTCGACGCCGAGTAGTGCCCGAGGTGGTCGAAGCCCTGGTGCCCGGCGATCGACGCCGCGTTGATGATCTTCCCGCCGTGGCCCTGCTCGATCATCGCCTCGGCGGCGGCCTGCAGGCACCACAGCACCCCGCCGACGTTGATCGACAGCATCCGCTGCAGGTCCTCCGGCGAGACCTCGAGCAGCTTCTTGACCTGCGCGACCCCCGCGTTGGCGACCATGACGTCGATCGACCCGAACCGCTCGCGGGTCGCGGCCACGAGCGCCTGGCACGCCTCGCGGTCGGCGACGTCGGTGACGGTCGACGCCGCCTGCCCGCCCTTGTCGGTGATCTCCTGGGCGACCTCGGCCGCGGTCGCCGCGTCGATGTCGGACACCATCACGGCCAGCCCGTCCGAGGCGAGCCGGCGGGCGATGGCCGCGCCGATCCCCCGTCCGGCGCCGGTGACGACGGCGACGCGTGTCGTAGCGGCGGTCACGGGTGCACCAGAATCTTCACGTTGGTCTCCTTGTGGTCGATGAGCTCGCGGAATCCCTGGTCGACGATGTCGGCGAGGGCGATGCGGCCGGTGATGAACTGGTCGACGTCGACGACGCCGTCACGGATGAGGTCGATGACCTCGGGGTGCCGGCCGGCGTAGGCCAGCGACCCGATGAGCCGGATCTCGGAGAACACCAGCGAGTTGACGTCGAAGGTCGCCGGGTGGCCCCAGATCGAGACGTTGATGCAGGTCCCGCCGGGGCGGGTGGACGCGACGGCCTGGGCGAGGACGGGATCGAGGCCTGCGCACTCGAACGTCACGTCCGCGCCCGCGCCGTCGGTGAGCTCGCGGATCGCCTCGGGCACGTCGACCTCGGTGGGGTCGAGGACGTGGTCGGCACCCGCGCCCGGCGCCTTGGCCTTGCGGGCGTCGGCGGGCTCGACCACGACGACCTGGCCGGCGCCCAGGGCCTTCAGCGCGGCCGCGGTGACCAGCCCGATCGGACCGGAGCCGAAGACCGCGGCGGTCTGCCCCTTCTCGATCCCGGAGAGCTTGGTGGCGTGGTAGCCGACGGCCAGGGGCTCCACCAGCGCGCCCTGCTCGGCGGTGAGGCCGGCGATCGGGTGCACCCAGCGCTGGTCGATCACCATCTTCTCGGCGAACCCGCCCTGGTCGCCGTCGAGGCCGACGAACCCCAGGGAGCGGCAGATGTTGTAGCGCCCGGCCCGGCACGCGACGCAGGTCCCGCACACGTCGTAGGGCTCGGCGACGACCCGGTCGCCCACGGACACGCCCGTGACGCCCTCGCCGACTCCGGAGACGATCCCCGAGAACTCGTGGCCGAGCGTGATCGGCACCGCGCCCCCCGTCAGCGGGTGCGGGGCCTGCGGCGTCGGCGCGAAGATCGGCCCGTCGAGGTACTCGTGCAGGTCGGTGCCGCAGATGCCGCACCACTCGACGGCGATCTGCACCTGCCCGGGCCCGGGTCGGGGTTCCGGGACGTCCTCCACGCGGACGTCACCGCGACCGTGGAAGCGAGCGGCCTTCATGGGTCCTCCTGGGGTGGGCGTGGCCCCATCCCACGGGAGTGACCCCGATCACGGCCAGGGTTGCAGCGGTGTTGCGTTGCCGGCGCCGAAGAGGCGCGTCTCGTCCAGCGGCGTCGGCGCGAGCACCTCGACGCCGGGCGCGATCCGGTACGGGCGCGCGGCGATGAGGCCGCCGAGCACGCGCCGCAGCCGCGAGAGCTCGGCGCGGACGGTGACGAGGTGGGCGCCGTCGTCGTAGAGGACGCGACTGATCGCCGCGGCGTCCATGCCGTGGCTCCCGGCGCGCATGAGGAGCGCGAGGATCTGCAGGTGGCGGCGGCTCAGGGCGTGCCGCCACACCTCGTTGCCCTCGACCACCGCGCCCGCGGGCTCCGCGTCGAGGTCGAGGCGCAGGCGCGTCCGGCCCGGGCCGGCGGCGTCGGACGGGCGCAGCAGCCAGCCGCCGGGCACGCGGTCGGGCAGGCAGGCGCCCAGACCGTGGACGAGCATCGCCTCGCCCGCCCGGGGCACGCCGACGCGCTCGCGCGGGGCGAGTCCGGTGGCCGCGGCGACCCAGCCGTGGTCGTCGACGACGAGCGCGGGCCCGGTGGCGCGCGCGAGCATCGGGGCGGCGATGGCGCGCAGGCCCTCGAGGCGCGTCTCGTGCGCGCCCCACAGGCCGGTCTCGGCGAGGCGGACCGCGGTGTGCACGAGGGCGACCGTCGTCGGGTGCACGGTCGGCGCGGGCCCGGAGAGGTCGACGACGCCGAGCATCTCCCCGGTGCGCGGGTCGTGGATGGGGCTGGCGGTGCAGGTCCACGGGTGCTGGGCGCGCACGAAGTGCTCGGCGGAGAACAGCTGCACGGACGCGTGCTCGGCCAGCGCGGTGCCGATGGCGTTGGTGCCGACGGAGGCCTCGGTCCAGTCCGCACCCGGCATGAAGCCGAGGGAGTCGGCGAGCCGCCCGACCCGCACGGCTCCCTCGCGCCAGAGCACGAAGCCGTCGGCGGCGGTGACGACCATGATGTGCTCGGCGTCCTCGGCGACCGCCGTGAGGCTCGCCCGCAGCTGGGGCAGCACGCTCGCGATGGGCGACTCCGCCCGCCGGCGCTCGACGACGTCCGGCGCGGCGGGGTCCTCGAGGGACCGCCCGTCGGGGGCGACGCCGTAGGACAGGACCCGGTCCCAGGAGCGGCTCACCACCCGGCGCAGCGCCGTCGTCGGACGGGTGCCCTGCAGGCGCGCGTCATGGGCCTGGTGGAGCAGGCGGGCGTGCTGACGGAGGTCGGTGCTGCGCGTGACCGCGCAGACCCCGTCGTCCCCGTGAGGCACGAGAACCCCCTCGACGTCGACGGACCTCGCCGCAGCCTAGGCAGCGCTCGTGAGCCGCGCCATAGACCAACCGCCCTTCCCTACCCGCGGAACCTCGCGGCGAGGCGGACCGCACCTGTCCGCCATCGGTGCGAGCCTGCGGGCATGAGTCGCGACATCCAGATCACCGTCGACTGCGCCGACCCGGGAGAACTGGCGACGTTCTGGGCCGAGGTGCTGGGCTACCGCGTCCAGGACCCGCCCGAGGGCTTCGCCACCTGGGACGACGCCCTCGAGGCGTTCGGCGTCCCGCCCGAGCACCGCAACGACGCCTCGGCGGTCAACGACCCCGACGGCTCGGGCCCGCGGGTGTTCTTCCAGAAGGTGCCCGAGGGCAAGCAGGTCAAGAACCGCGTGCACCTCGACGTCCGCGCGGCGCCCGGGCTCGCGGGCGAGGAGCGCATGGCGGCGCTCGAGGCGGAGGCCGCGCGGCTCGTCGGCCTCGGCGCCACCCGCCTCGAGCGGCACGAGCCCTCGCCCCCGCTGCAGGCCGGGCACATCATCCTGGCCGACCCCGAGGGCAACGAGTTCTGCCTGGACTGAGGGCTCTCGCGGCCGGGCACCCCTCCGCGTGACCGAACCGCTGGACCTCTTCGCCGACGACGGGACGGCCGACGCCCCGCCGGCGCCCGACCTCGACACGTTGCGCGCGCAGGCCGCCGGGTGCACCCGCTGCGAGCTGTACCACGACACCACCGGGACGGTGTTCGGCTCCGGCCCGCCGCAGGCGCGCCTGGTGATGGTCGGCGAGCAGCCCGGCGACCAGGAGGACCGGCAGGGCGCGCCGTTCGTGGGCCCGGCCGGGCGCCTGCTCGACGAGGCCCTCGACGGCGCGGGGATCGCCCGCGACGACGCGTACGTCACCAACGCCGTCAAGCACTTCAACTTCCGCTACCAGGGCAAGCGGCGGATCCACGAGACGCCGAAGGCCGGGCACATCAAGGCCTGCCGGCCGTGGCTCGACGCCGAGCTCGCGCTGGTGAAGCCCCAGGTGCTGCTGACCCTCGGCGCCACGGCGGGGAAGGCCCTGCTCGGGCCCAAGTTCCGGATCACCGCCGAGCGCGGCGAGCCGCGTCCCTGGAACGACCTGACGCTCGTGCCGACGATCCACCCGTCGGCGATCCTGCGCGCCGACCCGAGCCGCGGGCAGGACCGCGACGAGATGATGGAGGGCTTCGTCGCCGACCTGCGCCGGGCGGGCGAGCTGCTGCACGCCTGACTACACCGGCAGCCCCAGACCCCGGGCGATGAGCATCCGCTGCACCTCCGACGTGCCCTCGCCGATCGTGAGGATGCGGGCATCCTGGTAGTGCCGGGTGACGGCGGTGTCGGCCATGAAGCCGTAGCCGCCCGCGACCTCGGTCGCCAGGTACGCCGCCTTGTTCGCCGCCTCCGAGGCCACGAGCTTCGCGGTGGCCGCCTCCTTCGCGATCGGCAGGCCGTGGTCGTACTTCCACGCGCCGTCGTAGGTCATCACCCGGGCGGTGGCGGCCAGCGCGGCGATGTCGGCCACCTGGAAGGCCACCCCCTGGTGGCCCCCGAGTGGCGTGCCGAACGAGGTGCGGTCGGCGACGAAGCGCCGGGTGTCGTCCAGGCACCCGAGGGCCAGGCCCGTGCTCATCGCGGCGATCGGGAACCGGGCCCAGGTGAGGAACCCGAGCGCCTCGCGGTACCCCCGCCCCTCTTCGCCGAGCAGGGCGGAGCCCGGGACCCGGACCTCGTCGAAGAACAGCGGGTGGGTGTCGGACGACCGCCACCCGAGCTTCGCGTAGGGCGCGCCGACGGTGACGCCCGGCGCGTCGAGCGGCACGAGGAACGCTGAGACCGGACGGCGGGACCGGCCGTTCGCACCCGGCGCGGCGTCGCCCGTGGCGGCGAAGAGGATCACGTAGCGGGAGAACGGGGTGCCCGAGTTCGTGATGAACTGCTTCGACCCGGAGATCACCCAGTCGCCGCCGTCGCGGCGCGCCGAGGTGGCGATGTTGCCGGCGTCGGAGCCACCCGTGGGCTCGGTGAGGCCGAAGGACACGAAGGTCTCCCCCGTGCACGCCCCGGGCAGCACCTCACCCAGCAGGTCCTCGCGGCCGTCGGCGAGGTGGGCGAGCAGGGCGACGCTGATGGCCTGGACGTGGACGGTCACGGCCAGGGAGGAGTCGACCCGGGCGAGCTCCTCGGCGGTGAGGCAGAGCGTGCGCAGGTCGGCGCCACCGCCGCCGTACCGCTCGTCGGCGAGCAGCCCGTAGGCGCCGAGCCGGCCGGCTGCGCGGGCGAGGTCGGCGTCGAAGACCCCCGCGATGCTGCGCTCGGCCGCGCCCGGGGCGACCTCGCGCTCGCAGAACCCCCGCAACGTCGTCTGCCAGTCCCGGTGGTGGTCCTCGAGCGCCCAGGGCACCCCGTAGTCCTGGTCGTCGAGCGTGTCGGGCTCGAGCTCGGGGTCGATGCCGCTGGGACGGTCGGACGTCTGTGTCATCGCGGGCTCCTGGTCGTGGAGGTCAGGCGCCGGCCACCCGACTGGCCTGCCCCGCCCAGTGCGGTTCGCGCAGGGCCTTGCGCAGCAGCTTGCCGACGACGTTCTTGGGCAGGGGGTCGTGGGTGAACTCGACGGCACCGGGCTTCTTGTAGGACCCCAGGGCCCCGCGCACCAGCTCGGTGATCTCCGCGGCGGTGACGGTCGCGTCGGGCGCCACCCGGCACACGGCCATCGGGGTCTCGCCCCAGCGCTCGTGCGGGATCGCGAACACGGCCACCTCGACGATCTGGGGGTGGTCGGCGATCGCGGACTCGAGCTCGGCGGGCCAGATGTTGAAGCCGCCGGAGACGATCATGTCGTCCGCGCGGTCGAGCACGTAGACGTAGCCGTTCTCGTCGATCCGGCCGATGTCGCGGGTGCGGACCCATCCGTCGACGAGGCGGGTGGCGGTGAGCTCGTCGTCGTCCCAGAAGCCGCGCATCTGGCCCTCGACCTGCGCCCAGAGCTCGCCCTCCGCGCCGAGGGGCAGCACGGTGCCCTCCTCGTCGCGGACCTCGATCCGCGCGAACGGCAGCACCTTGCCCGCGGCACGCAGCGGGGAGGACCCGGGGATGTCGGAGAACCACTCCTGCGGGGTCATCACGGTCAGCGGGACGGCCTCGGTCTGGCCGAACACCTGGTGCAGGACGTCGCCGAAGGCCGCCCGTCCGGCCAGCGCGGTGGCGTCCGTGATCGGCGCCCCGCCGACCAGCAGGCACTCCAGCGCCCCGAGGTCCCGTCCGGACCGCGACGGGTCGGCGGTGAGCATCTGCACCATCGAGGGCGGCGCGAACATGTGCGTGACGCGGTGGCGCTCCATCATCGCCAGCACCTTGGCGGGCTCGAACGCCCCGAAGAGCAGGTTGGCGCTGCCGTGCAGCCACGCCGGCAGGAACAGGTAGCCGGACGCGTGCGAGATCGGGCCGGCGTGGCCGACGACGCTGTGGTTCTGCAGGTTCGGCAGGCGGTAGTACCAGTTGCGGCAGTTCACGAGCCAGTCGTGCTGGGTGTAGCCGACGCCCTTGGGCCGGCCGGTCGTGCCCGCGGAGTGCCGGATGACGTACCAGTCGTCGGCCTCGACCCGGATCTCCGGGTCGACGGCGGACTGCGCCGCCAGCCACCCCTCGTAGCCCTCGTCGCGCACGACCACGTGCTCCAGGCCGGCCGCGTCGTCGGCGGGGTCCTCGAGACCCTTGACCTCGTCGGCGTGCGTCGCGTCGACGATCAGCACCCGTGTCTGCGTCTGCTCGACCATCTGCTGGTGCGCCCGGCGGGCGTTGCGCGCGTAGAGCGGGACGCGGACCGCACCGGCGATCGCGGCGCCGAGGAACAGGTCCGCCGCACCCAGGTCGTTGTCCTCCACGCTCGCGACGCGGTCGCCGGGCCGGACCCCGAGCGCCCGCAGACCGTTGGCGGTGCGCACCCCCCGGTCCCAGGCCTCGCCGAAGGTGAGGCTCCGGCTGTCGGTGACGAGGGCCGTGCGGTCACGGTGCAGCGTCATGGCCTGGCGCATCAGGCTGGGCACGTCCACGGGCCGCTCCTCGTCGTCCGACCGGGTCCGACGCGGCGGACGCTATGAGGGGCGTCGCGCCCCCACTACCCACGAACGAGGGGACGCCTCAGGGCAGCAGGCCGCCCGCGCGGGCGCGGTGGACGGCCTCGCCCCGCGTCCGGCTGCCCAGCTTGGCCATCGCGGACTTGAGGTAGGACTTGACCGTCTCGACGGTGAGCCCGAGGCGCGCCGCGACCTCGCCGTTCGCGTGGCCCACCGCCACGAGGGCGAGGACGTCGAGCTCCCGGGCCGAGAGGTGCACCGCCGGCGGGGACGCCGCCCCGGGCTGGTGCAGCCGCGCCGCGAGGGCGTCGAGCCGGGACCGGGCGGCCGGGTCGGTGGTGCCCGCCCGCGCCGCACGGAGCACCGCGTGCAGCTCGCGGGCCTCCTCGCGCGAGAGCAGGACGTCGCACCCGTCGGGACCCGGGGCGGGGTGGGTCCTCGACGGAGCCGGGCGGACGGCGGCCCGGACCGTCGCCGCCATGCGGGCGAGGAACCGCTCGCCGAACTCCACCGGGCGCCGCATCGCGCCGTACACGGCGCCGTGGAGCGTGCCGTCGACCCGGACGGGCAGCGCGAACACCGCGCGCAGGCCCTCGGCCGACACGGCCTGGTCGAACTGGTGGGTGATGCCCGGGGCGCGGGCGTAGTCGGCGACGGCGAGCGGCCGCTCGACCGCCAGGACCTTGCCGCCGAGCCCCTGACCGACCGCGGTGACCAGGCCGTCCATGCTCCCGGCCCGCGCACCGCTCATGTGCCCGAGGCGGAAGGTGCCGTCGCGGGCGTCGAGTGACGCGGCGAACGCCATGTCGAGGGCCTCGACCTCCGCGAGCGCCCGCACGGCGCTCGCGAGGGACGGGCTCGCCGCGGGACCGGGCACGGCGGGGACAGCAGCCACACCCACCTCCCCGAGCCCGGACCGGGCAGATCGATGCTAGGTCATCGATGTGGTCCGGGTCACGGATCGAGCGCCGGCGCTCAGCTGACCCCGGCCGCGTCCATCCCCCGCATCTCCTTCTTGAGGTCGGCGATCTCGTCGCGCAGACGTCCGGCCAGCTCGAACTGCAGGTCGCGCGCCGCCGCCATCATCTGGTCGGTGAGCTGCTGGATGAGGTCGGCCAGCTCCGCGCGCGCCATGCCCTCGGTGCTGCGGTGCTCGACGATGCCCGAGCTGCCGCGGCCGCCGGCCTCGCCCGCCGCGCGCCGGCCGCGCGAGCTGTTGCGGGCCGACCCGCCGACCTCGACCGACTCCTCGGTGTCCTCGGCCTCGCGGTAGACGCGGTCGAGGATGTCGGCGATGTTCTTGCGCAGCGGCTGCGGATCGACACCGCGCTCGGTGTTGTAGGCGACCTGCTTCTCGCGACGCCGGTTGGTCTCGTCGATCGCGTACTTCATCGAGTCGGTGATCTTGTCCGCGTACATGTGCACCTGGCCCGACACGTTGCGGGCCGCGCGGCCGATCGTCTGGATCAGCGAGCGCTCACTGCGCAGGAAGCCCTCCTTGTCGGCGTCGAGGATGGCCACCAGCGACACCTCGGGGAGGTCGAGCCCCTCGCGCAGCAGGTTGATGCCGACCAGGACGTCGTACTCCCCCGAGCGCAGCTGGCGCAGCAGCTCGACGCGCCGCAGGGTGTCGACCTCGGAGTGCAGGTAGCGGACCTTGATGCCGAGCTCGAGCAGGTAGTCGGTGAGGTCCTCGGCCATCTTCTTGGTCAGCGTGGTGACCAGGACGCGCTCGTCCTTCTCGACGCGCGTGCGGATCTCGCCGACGAGGTCGTCGATCTGGCCCTTGGTCGGCTTGACCACCACCTCGGGGTCGATCAGACCGGTGGGGCGGATGACCTGCTCGACGAACTCGCCGCCGGCCATCCGCATCTCGTAGTCGCCCGGCGTCGCCGACAGGTACACCGTCTGCCCGATGCGGTCGGCGAACTCCTCCCAGGTCAGCGGACGGTTGTCGGTGGCCGACGGGAGACGGAAGCCGTACTCGACGAGGTTGCGCTTGCGGGACATGTCGCCCTCGTACATGCCACCGATCTGCGGCACGGTCACGTGCGACTCGTCGATGACCAGCAGGAAGTCCTGCGGGAAGTAGTCGATCAGCGTGGCCGGCGCGGTGCCGGGACCGCGGCCGTCGATGTGGCGCGAGTAGTTCTCGATGCCGGAGCAGAAGCCGACCTGGCGCATCATCTCGACGTCGTAGCTGGTGCGCATGCGCAGCCGCTGCGCCTCGAGCATCTTGCCCTGGCGCTCGAGCTCGGCGAGGCGCTCCTCCAGCTCGGCCTCGATGGCCTTGATCGCCTTCTCCATGCGCTCGGGCCCCGCGACGTAGTGCGTCGCCGGGAAGATGCGGACGTCGTCGACCTGCCGGACCACGTCGCCGGTGAGCGGGTTGAGGTAGTAGAGCGCCTCGATCTCGTCGCCGAAGAACTCGATGCGGACCGCGAGCTCCTCGTACGCCGGGATGATCTCCACGGTGTCGCCGCGGACCCGGAACGTGCCGCGGGCGAAGGCCATGTCGTTGCGCTGGTACTGCACGTCGACCAGCGCGCGCAGCAGGGTGTCGCGGTCGAGCTCCTCGCCGACGGCCAGCTGCACCGAGCGATCGAGGTAGGACTGCGGCGTGCCGAGGCCGTAGATGCACGACACCGAGGCGACCACGACGACGTCGCGGCGGCTCAGGAGGTTGGACGTGGCCGAGTGGCGCAGCCGCTCGACGTCCTCGTTGATCGAGGAGTCCTTCTCGATGTAGGTGTCGGTCTGCGCGATGTACGCCTCGGGCTGGTAGTAGTCGTAGTACGAGACGAAGTACTCGACCGCGTTGTTGGGCAGCAGCTCGCGCAGCTCGTTGGCCAGCTGGGCGGCCAGCGTCTTGTTGGGCGCCATCACGAGCGTCGGGCGCTGCACCCGCTCGATGAGCCAGGCCGCGGTGGCCGACTTGCCGGTGCCCGTGGCGCCGAGCAGCACGATGTCGTGCTCCCCGCCCTTCACCCGCTTCTCGAGGTCCTCGATGGCCGCCGGCTGGTCGCCCGCCGGGGAGTACGGGCTGACGACCTCGAACGGCACACCGGTGCGCTCGATCTCGCCCACCGGGCGGTGCTCGGAGTGCGCGAGCGCCTCGTCGGGCAGCCCCTCGGGGTTCTCCCCCTCACGGGCCGAGCCGGGAACCTCTGTCGCGAACGCCATGGCATCGAGGTTAACCGCGCCCCCCGACAGCGGGGCGCGACCACGTCGGCCAGGGGGTCAGCCAGGGGTCAGCCGGGGCCGTCGCCGCCGCTCGCCACCCGCTGCCACGATCTCCGCAGCGGCGCGGTGTCGTAGCAGATGGTGAGCCGCGCGATGAGGTCACGCTCGTCGGTGAGCGTCACGAGGTCGACGACGTCGAACGGGGCGGGCGTGCCGTCGCCGAGCACCCAGGCGTAGTGGAAGGCCAGCGCGACCTCCCGGTCGTCCCGGGGATCGACGTAGACGCGCCGCAGCTCGGTGCTCGACGCCGACGAGTCCGCGAACAGCCCGGGGTAGAAGCGCTCGGCCGGCAGCGTCCCGTAAAGCGGGGACGCCACCTCGCCGCCCGGGGCGAAGCACGCGAGGACCGCGTCGACCGAGCCGGCGTCCAGCGCGGCCAGGTAGCGGTGCAGGACCTCCGGCGTCGTCACCGGGACTCCGCACGACGCCGGGCGGCCGCCGCGAACCCGTCGAGCAGGCACCGCAGGCCGAAGTCCCAGCGCGACCCGACGGGACGGCCGGGGTCGGTCATCACCGCGGTGAGGGCGGGATAGCGATCGGCGTGGGCGGCGACGAGGTCGCGCATCGTGCTCCCGCCCGCGGGGTCGGCGGTCCACGGCCGGGTGCCGGCCGAGGCGGTCGCGAGGGTGGTGCGCAGGTGCCCGAACAGCATCGACACCGCGTCCATCCGCTCGTCGGGCGCCAGCCCGAGCGGCTCGACGACGCGCACGGCGGCCTCGACCCAGCCGACCTCGCGGGGCCCCATCACCCGCTCGCCCACGGTGACCCACGGCAGCCACGGGTGCCTGGTCCAGACGTCCGACACCAGGCGGGCGAACTCCTCGGCCTGCTCGCGCCACGTCCCGACCAGCGCCTCCGGACCCGGCGGCTCCTCGACGGCGGCGTCGATCATGATCGCCTCGAGCTCGTCCTTGTTGGCGACGTAGCGGTAGAGCGCCATCTTGGTCAGCCCCACCTCGGCGGCCACCCGCTGCATCGAGAGCCCGGCCAGCCCGTCGCGGTCCGCCACCTCGACGGCGGCGCGCGCGATCTCGTCGAGCGTCAGCCCGCGGCGCGGGCCCCGCGTCGGCTCGTCCGGGGTCCGCCAGAGGAGAGGGCCGCCCGACCCCTGCGCCGACGCCGGGTCGTCCGTCCCGGTCGTGCTGCTCATCCGATCCGTCCCTTGCCTCGGCGCTCTTACTGTGTCTAGCGTACACAGTGTCCGCAGGACACAGTTTCTTCAGAGGAGGTCGCCATGACGCTCACCACCCCGGCCCCGACCACCGACACCACGGCCTCCCGTGGCCGTGCCGCCGTCCGGCGCCGCCGGCGGGCGCTCGGGATCGTCCTCGCCCTCGTGGTGACGCTCGCGGTGTGGCTGCTGGGCCACCTCGCGGGCGCCGACTACTGGATCACCGACAGCCAGGGCTCCGTGCGCATCGACATGCTGGTGACCACCCAGGTCACGGTGGTGCTCGGGCTGGTCGGCTGGGGCGTGCTCGCCCTGCTCGAGCGCCTCACCCGCCACGGCACCACGATCTGGACCGTGCTCGCCGTCGTCGTCGTGGCCGCCTCGATGATCCCGGTCGTGCTGGTCGAGGCGACCGCGGCCACGCGCCTCGCCCTCGTCGCGGTCCACCTCGCCGTGGGCGCCGTCCTCGTGCCCGCCTTCGTGCGCGCCCGCTCCTGACCCGACCCCGCATCACTCGACAACGCTGGAGGACCACCGTGCGCTCGATCTTCGTCAACCTGCCCGTCGCCGACGTCGCCACCAGCCGCGCGTTCTTCACCGCGCTCGGCTTCGGCTTCAACGAGCAGTTCAGCGACTCCAGGACCACCTGTCTCGTCATCGAGCAGAACATCTTCGCGATGCTCATGACCCCGGAGCGCTTCGGCGACTTCGTCGAGGGCGAGATCGCCGACGCGCAGAAGACCACCGAGGTGCTGGTGGCCCTCTCCGCCGACAGCCGCGAGGAGGTCGACCGGCTCCGGGCCGCGGCGCTGGCCCACGGCGGCGGGGAGTGGAAGCCGAACCAGGACCACGGCTTCATGTACGGGTGCTCGTTCACCGACCCGGACGGCCACGTCTGGGAGGCCGTGTGGATGGACCCGGCCGTCGCCTCCGGCGAGACGGCCCCGACACACACCTCCTGACACACACCTCCCGACGCGCCCCGTCCCGGCACCCGCCCACCCCGTGTGGGCCGGTGCCGGGACGTCGTCGGGCACCGCCCTCGTGACCTAGGGTCGCCGCTCGTGGGCCTGCACCCTCCGAAGATCGAGACGTTCGACGTCGCCGCCGGCACGAACACCGACCCCAAGGGCTACGTGCGCGCCGTGGAGGTCTACCGCGAGGAGCCGTTCGGGCTCTACGTCAGCCGTCCGATGGTCGATCACCCGACGCTGACCCACCTGCGGTCGTGGCTGCTGCCGGCACTCGGCGTCCGGGTCACCGACTTCAGCTGGCGGCCCGGCCAGGAGCGCCAGCAGGACCACTACCTCGACATCGTCGACATCACCCGCGACGGGACGACCTGGTGGACCGAGGACCACTACATCGACCTCGTCGTGCACACCGGGGAGCGCACCGAGGTGCTCGACCTCGACGAGTTCGTCGAGGCCGTCGCGGCGGGTGTCCTCGACGCGCCGCGGGCCGAGCGCGCGCTGGGGACGAGCCACCGCACGCTCGCCGGCCTGGCGGGTCACGGCCACGACCTGGACCGTTGGCTCGCAGGTCACGAGGTTGCCCTGACGTGGGAGTGATCCGCGTCACGTCGTGAATGACACCTCTGCCATTCGGGTAGGGCCCGCCTCGGTGACCCTCCATCGGGTGTCCTAGGGTCCTGCTCCGTGAGCCCCGTCGTCTCCCGCCAGCTGGTCGAGGTCGTCGACATCCGTAGCGCGACCCGCACCCTCCCCCTCGCCCCGGAAGAGGTCCTCGAACAGGCCCTCGACCGATGGCAGGTCACCGAAGGTGGCCTGCGCACCACGGTCCTCAGCGCCGAGGACCCCTTCGTGCTGGCCGAGACCTGCTGGTACGTGCCCGATCACGGCCTGCGCCTGCGGCGACGCCGCCCCCGCGACACCGCCGCGGCCGACGTGACCACCGAGATCGGCGCCGTCCGCATCGACGTCGACGACGCGCGGTGGCGCTGCACCGATCTCCTGCTCGGCCTGGAGATCCTGGACGGGCGCCCGGCGCGGGTGGCTCACCACGCCGACTTCGCCGCCGCCGTCGCGGGCGGGGTCCTCTCGGCCACCGACGCCGACGAGGCGATGAGCACGGTGCACCGGGTGCTCGGCGAGCTCGGCGAGGCCCGTCACGACCTCGACGCGTGGACGGGATCGCTGGGGATCGGGTCGCTCACCCGCTACTGATCGCGAGAGCCTCCGGGCACGGAGACCTCTCGTCGTGGTCGTCCCGGGCCCGCTGAGCCCGGCTCAGGGCAGCGCGACCTCGGTCCGCACGGCGTCGGGGTCGGCGCGCACGCGCCGCGGGTCCTTGCGGGCGGCGTCGCGCGCCTTGACGATCCCGCGCGCCTGCTTGACCTGACGCCGGTCCTTCGCGTCGAGCACGAGGATGCGCGCCGGGCAGCCGGGGTCGGCCGAGCCGTGCCGACCCGCGTCGACGACGGGGAACCCCGACACCTCGAGCGCCTCGGCGAGCTCGATCCCGGGACGGTCGGCCTCGACGAGGAGGTCGACGACGGCCGGCGCCGGCAGGCCGGGCACGGCGCCCGGGCCGACGTGCTCCACGCGGCGCACGGTCTCGCCCCCGGCGACGGCGACGCGGGCGGCCAGCCGCCGGCCGACGGCGGCGCGGTCCTCGGCGGGCGTCACGACGTCGGTCGGCACCTCGACGGCGCGGCGGCGCTCGACGTTCCCGGCGAACGGGACGAGCCGGGAGTGCCACAAGCGCTCGACCTGCTCGCGCAGCGCGCCCGCGGCCCCCGCGTTCTCCAGCCACACGTCGGCGGCGGCCCGACGGGCGTCGTCGTCGGCCTGGGCGGCCATCCGGGCCCTGGCGTCCTCGACGGTCATGCCGCGCGTCTCCACGAGACGGGTGACGCGGACGTCCACCGGGGCGTCGACGACGAGCACCAGCGCGAACGCCGCGCCCATGCCGTTCTCGACCAGCAGGGGGACGTCGTGCACGAGGACCGCGTTCTCATCGGCCTCGGAGACCAGCTCGGCGGTCCGCCCGCCGATCAGCGGGTGCAGGATCCCGTTGAGCTTCTGCCTCTTGGCGTCGTCCGCGAAGACGATCTGCCCGAGCGCCGGCCGGTCGAGGGCCCCGTCCGCGTCGAGCACGTCCTCCCCGAACGCGGCGACGACCTCGGCGAGCCCGTCGGTGCCGGGTTCGACCACCTCACGGGCGATCGCGTCGGCGTCGATCACCACCGCGCCCAGTTCGGTCAGCGTCGCCGCGACCGTCGACTTCCCCGCCCCGATCCCACCGGTGAGTCCCAGCCTCAGCACCCCCGCAGTCTGCCCGAGCGGGGGTGGGCATCACTCGACCCGGGGTCGACACCGACCGATGCGTCACTCGTGTCACAGCCGTCACATCGCTATGGTGGCGCCTCACCAGCACCACACGCTTCGAGGAGTCGCCGCCGTGTTCCGTTCGCGCCGCACTGCGGGCCGTCATCGCCTCGGCGACCCCGGACTGGTCTCCTGCCGGGCCATCCCCCAGATCGCGGCCGCCCTCGCGGTGCCCGAGATCGCCCGTCGCGGCCTGGTCGAGCGCCTGCTCGCCGGCTCCCGGCACCTGCGCCCGACCGTCGAGCGCTCCGCCTCGCGCCCGGCGCCCCGCGCCGCCGTCGCCTGACGGCAGCGAGGGCGTCCCTCGCTGCGTCCCACGCAGCCGAGGCGTCCCTCGCTCCCCCACGCCCGTCCGCATCTCGCGCCGCGAACGGGGACTTCGCACGCCTAGAAGCAGCGAACCACTCGTTCGCTGCTACCCAAGAGCACCCCGGGAACGACGACGGACCCCCACCCCGCGAGGGGTGAGGGCCCGAGGTCGAGCAGTTCCGGGGCGATCAGCCGCCGGAGAGCTTCTCGCGGAGCGCCGCGAGCTGGGCGTCGCTGGCGAGCGCGCCACCACCGCTCTGGGACGGCGGGCCCTGGCCCGGGTCCGACTCGTCGTCGCGGGCGGCGGGGGCCTCGTCGTCCCCGCCCTCGGACGACGGACCGCCCGAGGAGTAGTTGGCCGGCGCCGCCTCGGCGGCCTCGGCCTCCTGCTCCTGCGTGCGCTGGAGCTGCGCGATGTGCTGCTCGTAGCGGGCGTACGCCGCGGCGTACTGGCGCTCCCACTCCTCGCGCTGGGTGTCGTAACCCTCGCGCCAGTCGCCCGAGTCGGGGTCGAAGCCCTCGGGGTAGATGTAGTTGCCGGCGTCGTCGTACTCGGCCGCCATGCCGTAGAGCGCCGGGTCGAACTCGGTCTCCGTGGTCATGCCCTCGTTCGCCTGCTTCAGCGAGAGGGAGATGCGGCGACGGTCGAGGTCGATGTCGATGACCTTGACCATGACGTCGTTGCCGACCTGGACGACCTGCTCCGGCACCTCGACGTGGCGCTCGGCCAGCTCGGAGATGTGGACCAGGCCCTCGATGCCCTCGTCGACGCGGACGAACGCACCGAACGGCACGAGCTTCGTGACCTTGCCGGGCACGATCTGGCCGATCTGGTGGGTCCGGGCGAACTGGCGCCAGGGGTCCTCCTGCGTCGCCTTGAGCGACAGCGAGACCCGCTCGCGGTCCAGGTCGACGTCGAGGACCTCGACCTTGACCTCCTGGCCCACCTCGACGACCTCGGAGGGGTGGTCGATGTGCTTCCAGGAGAGCTCGGAGACGTGGACCAGACCGTCGACGCCGCCGAGGTCGACGAACGCACCGAAGTTGACGATCGACGAGACCTGGCCGGACCGGATCTGGCCCTTGGCGAGCTGGTTGAGGAACTCGCTGCGCACCGCCGACTGGGTCTGCTCCAGCCACGCACGGCGGGAGAGGACGACGTTGTTGCGGTTCTTGTCCAGCTCGATGATCTTGGCCTCGATCTCCTTGCCCACGTAGGGCTGGAGATCGCGGACGCGGCGCATCTCGACCAGCGAGGCGGGGAGGAAGCCGCGGAGGCCGATGTCGAGGATGAGTCCACCCTTGACGACCTCGATGACGGTGCCCTTGACCGGCTCGTCGTTGTCCTTGAGCTGCTCGATCGTGCCCCAGGCGCGCTCGTACTGCGCGCGCTTCTTGGACAGGATCAGCCGACCCTCCTTGTCCTCCTTCTGGAGGACGAGGGCTTCGACCTCGTCGCCGACGGCGACGACCTCGTTGGGGTCGACATCGTGCTTGATGGACAGCTCGCGCGAGGGGATGACCCCCTCGGTCTTGTAGCCGATGTCGAGCAGGACCTCGTCCCGGTCGACCTTGACGATGGTTCCTTCGACGATGTCGCCATCGTTGAAGTACTTGATCGTCTCGTCGATGGCGGCGAGGAAGTCCTCTTCCGACCCGATGTCGTTGATCGCAACCTGGGGGCTGGTCGACTGCGGGGCGGTGTGGGTGTCGATGGACATACGGTGGACGGCTCCGGGAACATGGTCAGATCGAGTGGGCAAGGGCTCCACGGGAGTGGGTCGTCTCTGCGACGCGTGCACCGGTGAAACCTCGAGCAGGACCGGAGACGAGGACCGCCGCCCACCGCTGCCACAGAGGGCACGCGGAACAGGGCGAGACCACTGACGTGGACCTTCATCGTAACCACGCCCGACAGTGCCCGGCAATCGGGGCACCTCTTGCCCGCGCCCGGCGTGTCGCAGGGCACCGCCACGGCGTGTCGCGCTGCTCGGGCCGCGGCGCCGGGGGGCACGACCCGCGCATCCGGGCGTGTCAGGATGCCCCGGTGGCGCCCCCTCCCTCCTCCGCGCGCGCGGGAGGGCCTGCGCAGGGGGTGCCCGCGCCGGGGATCCCGGCGGAGCAGCTCCTCGGCGCTGCCGGCGTCGCGCGCCGGTCGGTCGGAGCGGCGGAGTCCAGCGCGGCCAGCCGTGCGTGGTGGGACGCCGACGCCGACGACTACCAGGACGAGCACGGCGCGTTCCTCGGCGACGACGACTTCGTCTGGTGCCCCGAGCGCCTGCGCGAGGAGGACGCCCGGCTGCTCGGCGGGCCGGACGCGCTGCGCGGCGCCCGGGTGCTCGAGGTCGGCTGCGGCGCGGCGTCGTGCTCGCGCTGGCTCGCCGGCCGCGGTGCCCGCGTCGTCGGTCTCGACCTCTCGGCCGGGATGCTCGCCCACGCGCGGGCCGCCGACCGGCGCACCGGCGCCGTCGTGCCGCTCGTCCAGGCCGACGCCGTGGCCCTCCCCTTCCGGGACGGCTCCCTCGACGCCGCGTTCTCCGCGTTCGGCGCCCTCCCGTTCGTGGCCGATGCCGCCGCGGTGCTGCGGGAGGTCGCCCGGGTGCTGCGGCCCGGGGCGCCCTGGGTGTTCGCCGTGAACCACCCGATGCGCTGGATGTTCCCCGACGACCCGGGCCCGGACGGGCTGACGGTGTCGCAGTCGTACTTCGACCGCACGCCCTACGCCGAGGTCGACGACGCCGACCGCGTCGTCTACGTCGAGCACCACCGCACGCTGGGCGACCGCGTGGCCGACGTCGTGGGCGCCGGCCTCGTCCTCGAGCGCCTCGTCGAACCCGAGTGGCCCGAGGACCTCGATGAGGTGTGGGGCCAGTGGTCGCCCCTGCGCGGGGCACTCTTCCCCGGCACCGCGATCTTCTGCTGCCGCCGACCCGGGAGCGCGGGCGCGTGATCGGCCGGTCGCGGACCACGCCGTCGGGCCGGGCGCCCGAGGTGGTGCTCGACGACCTCCTGCGCGAGCAGCAGTCCCGGTTCGCCGACCTCGACCCCGCACTCCCGCCCGCGGTGCTCCCCCCGCCCGGCGACGTGATCGTGGTGGCGGGCGACGGCGGCGAGGCGGCCGGCGTCCTCACCCACCACAGCTGGCCCGCGGGCAGCGCTCCCCTGCTGTGGTCGGCCGCCGAGGTCACCGAGCTCCACCCCGTCCTGGGCTCCGCGGGACTGCGCGGCGCCGAGGGCCTGGTCGCCGAGTGGCGCGCCCGCATCCCCGCCCGCGTGCGGCACGCGTCGGACTCGGCGGCCGTGGTGACCTGGCCCAGCCGGGACGTCGTCGCGTCGCGGGCGTTCCTCGACCACGGCCTCGTGCCCCTGGCGGTGCTCGCCGTGCGCCGCCCCGATCCGCCCCGGCCCCACCCGGCGCCGGACCCCCACCTGCGGGTCCGGCGCGCCCGCGAGGACGACCTCGACGGGTGCGTCGAGCTGGCCATGTACGAGATCGCGTACTCGAGCCTCGTCGGCGGCAGCGTCATGCGCCCCGAGGCCGAGGCGGTGAAGCGGACCGCGCTGCGCGAGCGCTGGGGGCGCGACGAACCGATCTGGGTCGCCGAGCGCGACGGACGGATGATCGGGCTGCTCGAGTGCGGCCTCACCGACGCCTCTCCGGGCAGCTGGCTCGCGGGCCTGCTGCCCGTCGGACGCTGGGGCTACGTCAACTGCGCCTCGGTGCTGCCGGGTCGCCGCGGGCAGGGGGTCGGGCACGCGCTCGTCGCCGCCGCCCTGCCCGGTCTCCAGCCGCCCGGGTCCCGCGGCACGTACCTCTACTACAACCCGCCCAACCCGGTGTCCTCGGTGTTCTGGCCCCGCCTCGGCTACCGGCCGCTGTGGACGCTGTGGGAGGTCCGGCCCGCGACCGCGTTGCGGTGATCCCTCAGACGCTGCGCGCCAGGGAGTGCTCCACGAGCGTGATCAGCACGTCGGTGCAGGACCCGTCGTCGCGGGCGTCGACATAGCGGATCGGGCAGCGCGCCGGCACGGCGAGGGCGTCGCGCACCACGTCGACGTCGACGCCGTCGGTGCCCGGGAACGAGTTGAGGGCGACGACGAACGGCAGCCCGCGGTTCTCGAAGTAGTCGATCGCCGCGAACGAGTCGTCGATGCGCCGCAGGTCGACGAGCACGACGGCGCCCACCGCGCCGCGGGCGAGCTCGTCCCACATGAACCAGAACCGCGACTGGCCCGGCGTCCCGAACAGGTAGAGCACGAGCGAGTCGTCCACGGTCACGCGCCCGAAGTCCATGGCCACCGTGGTCGTCGTCTTGTCCGGCACGATCGAGGTGTCGTCGACGCCGTCGGACAGGCTGGTCATCTGCTGCTCGGTCGACAGCGGCGGCACCTCGGACAGCGCCGCGACCAGCGTCGTCTTCCCCACGCCGAAGCCGCCCGCGATGAGGATCTTGAGCGGGAGCAGGTCGCGGGCCTCGCGAGTGGCCGTGCCCCCGGCGCTCACCCTGCGGTCACCGAGCTCGGAGTCCATCGAGCAGCCTCTCCAGGAGTTCACGGCGGGGACGGCCGTCGGACCCGACCAGCGGCAGGTGGACGGCGAGGTGGTCCTCGGCGGCGAGGTCACTGACGAGCACGCGGGCCACGCCGATCGGGACGCCCAGCAGCGCGCCGATCTCGGCGAGCGACTGGGGCACCGTGCTGACCTCGACGATCGCGCGGGCCTCGGGCGGGAGGCCGGGCGCCTTGGCGAGACCCGCCTCGGTGGCCGTCACCAGCGCCTCGATCGGCATGTCGGTCCCGGCCGCCGACCGGGTCCGACCCGCGGTGAACGCGTAGTTGGGGACGACCCGGCCGCCGTCGGCGTGCGGACGCTGGCGACGGTCCACGGTCACGGTGCCATCGGGTCCTGGGCCCGCGCCGACCGCGCCGCACCGGGGGTGAGGGCGTGTCCGACCCGCGAGGCGAGCATGGTCATCTCGTAGCCGACGAGACCCATGTCGGCCGTGCGGTCGGTGACCACGGCCAGCGTCGAACCGAGGCTGATCGAGGTCGCGAACAGGTAGCCGCCCGCCATCTCGACGATGGTCTGCGCGACCGGCTCCGACTCGAGCAGCGTCGCGGTCCCCCGCGCCAGGCTCACCAGCCCGGAGACGGCGGCGCACAGCTGGTCCGCCAGGTGCTGGTCCACCCCGTCGCTCACCGCGAGGCGCAGCCCGTCGGCGGAGACGACGAGGACGTGCCGCACCCCGGGCGTCCCGCCGGCGAAGTCCGAGAGCAGCCAGTCCAGCCCGCTGTCGGTCGGTGCACTCACGTCTGCCTCCCGGAGGTGGTCCCGCGGGGCGGGTGGTGGTCGTCCGCGGCGGAGCCGGACGCGTCGGCGGGCTCGCCGATCGCGGAGCGGGCCGCGGCGCGGCTGGCCTGGTAGGCCGACAGGGCGTCCATGGCGTTCCGCCCCGCCCCGGTGCCCGGCGTCTCGCCGGGCGGCATGGCCGGGCTCGCGGCGGTCGCCGCCGGGATGCCCGGCGTCACCGCGGCGGCCGGCTCCGGGGGCCGCCGGATGAGCTCGGGGGCCAGGTGGCTCTGCGGGCGACGGCGGGCGAGGACGAGCCCGTTCGGGCCGACGACGGACGGGGCGTCCTCGTCGGACCGGCGCGGCGCCGGCGCCGTGCCGGCCGTCTCCGGCACCTCGGTCCCGGCGTGACGCCTGCCCCCGCCGTGGGTCTCGACGACCGGGGCTCGGGCCGGGTCGGGGGCGGGGTCGGGGGCCGCCGGGGGCGGCACGACGATCGGGTGGATGAGACCCCGCCGGGCCGCGCCGGTCGGGCGGCCGGCGGCGGGCAGGTCCTCGACCGTGGCGTGCCCGTCGGACCCGTCGGCCTTCGCTGCGGCGTCGGCCGTCGCCGGGGCGTCCGGCGTCGCGGGGGTGTCGGAGGGCCGGTCGCCGTCCCGGTCGGTCCCGGGCGCGGCGTGCGCCCCCCGCCGGGCGGGGCCGTCCCCGGGCTCCGGGTCCGTGCCGTGGGCCCCGTTGCTGCCGGCCCCGTTCGTCCCGGCCCCGTTCGTCCCGGCCCCGTTCGTCCCGGCCCCGTTCGTCCCGGCCCCGTTCGTCCCGGCCCCGTTCGTCCCGGCCCCGTTCGTCCCGGCCCCGTTCGTCCCGGCCCCGTTCGTCCCGTTCGTCCGTCGCTCGCCGGGCCAGGCGTGCCGGCCGTCGATGGCGATCGGGCCCGAGACGGGGGCCCCGTGGGCGGGGGTGCGGTCGTTGCCGTTGCCGTTGCCGTTGTCGCCGGAGCCGCGACGCGGGACGGGCACCGCCGAGGCGGGCACGCGTTCGAGGCCCCGCATCCCCTGGTCGCCGACCGTCGGCACCGTCGGGGACGTCTCGGCGAAGAGGGTGGCCGGGACGACGAGGACGGCTGTCACGCCGCACCCGGGGGTCGGGGTCAGCGACACCTCGACCCCGTGGCGCTCGGCGAGGCGGGCCACGACGTGGAAACCGAGCCGCCGCGCCGCGTCCGAGACGTCGACGTCCTTGGGATTGGCCAGCAGCTCGTTGGCGGCGGCGAGCTCCACGGGCGGCATCCCGATGCCGGTGTCCTCGATGATCAGCAGGTGGGAGCCCGGCGCCCGCAGGTGGGGCCGGCTCTGGATCGACACCGTGGCCGTCGGCGGCGAGTAGCGCGCGGCGTTCTCGACCAGCTCGGCGATCATGTGCGTGAGGTCGGCGACGGTGCTGCCGACGACGCGGGGCCGCTCGTCGACGGCGAGGGTGACGCGCTCGAGGTCCTCCGTCTCGGCCACTCCGGCCCGGACGACGTCGCGCAGCGCCACCGGCGCCGACCACACGCGGGCCGGCTGCTCCCCGGAGAGCACGAGGAGGCTCTCGGCGTTGCGCCGGACCCGGGTGGCGAGGTGGTCGAGCCGGAACAGGTCGGCCAGCGCGTCGGGGTCGCGCTCGCGCTCCTCGAGGTCGTTGATGATGTCGAGCTGCCGGTGGAACATGCTCTGGTTGCGCCGCGCCAGGTTCAGCAGCAGTTCCGAGGTGAACTTCTGCTGGCGCACCTGGGCGTCGTGCAGTTCCGTCGCCAGATCCGCCCGCCGCCGCTGCTCGTCCTCGGTGAGCTTGCAGAAGATCGCCACGCCGAGGCACGCGAGGAGCACCGCGCCGCCGTGGATCATCGACCACACCCACGGCGAGTGCTGCGCCGCGTGGTGGTTGAACATCAGCGAGGGCACCAGCAGCGAACCGATGCCGTGGCTCAGCGTCGTGAAGGCGATGTTGAAGACGAACGGCGCCCAGTGCTGGTACAGCGTCAGGAAACCGATGATCACGAAGAACGAGAAGTGCGCCTCGATCGAGCCACCCGACAGGATCACGAGCCCGACGCAGCACGACGACAGGCCCGCGGTGACCCACAACGAGCCCGCCATGCGGCCCTTCGAGAACCAGCCGGCCGCCGCCGTGACCAGCGGGACCAGGGCGATCACGGTCGTCAGCGCGGGCGGGTTGCCGACGACGAGACCGAAGATCAGCAGGACCGGCGTCTGCGCGACCAGCACCGACAGCAGGAAATGGTGACGCCGCAGCCAAGCCGCGTCGTCGACCATGTCCCCGCGGGGGAGGTAGTCCAGGACACGGACCATCCGGCGTTTCACCGTCCTACTCCGGAGGCGGATGACGAACGCGCGGAACCGTACACGCGCCGTTGACCATTCCTGCGGAGAACCGGGAAACGGGGTCCTCTCGTGCCGATCGGTGGCGCACGATTTCACACACCGCATGCGGGGGTGTGTCCGCAGCGTCCGGACGCCGAGGCCGAGAGCGCCGTTCGGCGCGTCGCCTCTCGGCTGTCCGGGCGTGTTCACGAACGCCGACAGGCCGTGGAAAAAGCGTCCGAAAGAGTCCGGGCGTGCGCCACCCGTGGTCCGGGTAGCGTCAGGGGCAGACTCGTCCCGGAGCGTCCGGTCCCCGCCCTTCGACCGGTCGGAGCACACCGACGTTGGCCGGATGCTCCGGGGACGGAAGAGCACGCTGGGTGACGACTCGGACGCCCTTCGACGTCACTGACCGGGAATGCGGTCTGTTTCTCCTGAGGTATGCCACGGACGACGGTGCGGGCGCAGATCGGCGGGGTCGGCGAGGTCCGGTGGAACCTCGTCCGGACGCCGGATGCCCCATCCGCTCGTGGCCAATGCGCGGTAGGCCTCGGCGAGTCCTTCGGCGAGCGCGGGCGGCAGCCCGGCGGCCTCCTGCGTCGCGGCGATCTCGGTCATCTCGTCGACGAAGCGCCACGCCTTGGTGGCCGCGACCGCCGCGGAGGCGACGCCCGCGTCGGGGAAGTCGAGGCGGACGTCGGCGAGAACCTCGTCCAGCACCCCGTACGCCTCGGCGGTCACGAACGCCTGCGCGAGCAGCGCCTGGTACCCCTTGCGCACCGAGGCGGTGCACATCTTCGCGGCGCTCGCCGCGCCGACCGGCCCGTCGAGGACGATCCAGCGCACGCCGGGCGCGCGCAGGGCCGCGACGTCCCCGGCGCGGGGGCCGGACAGGAAGACCCGGGTCGGGGTGGGCGCATCCGGGCGCGGCGGCGGGCCCGAGATCGCGCCGTCGGCGAGGTCGCCCGGCAGCCGCTCGGCGACGGCGCGGACGGTGTCCGGGGAGACGGCGTCCATCTCGACCGTCAGCGGCCGGGCGCCGGTGGCCTCGCACGCCGCAGCGAGGGCGTCGCCGGCCGCGCGGACCGCCCCGGGCGGGACGACGAGCATGACCACGTCGGCGGCGCGCACCAGGTCCTCGAGCCCGCCCGCGTCCTCGAACACTCCGCGGGCGCGCGCGACGGTGTCCCCCGAGCGCCCCGCGAGGCTCGTCAGCACCCGGTGGCCGCCCTCGACCAGACAGCGCCCGAGCGCCGTGCCCATGGCGCCCGGGGCGACGACGCCGACCGTGGTCATGCCCGAATCATCTCGCTGATCATCCCGCCGCGCGCTCGGCCTCCGGTACTCGACCGGCCCGCGCCGGGACGAAGCGCACGGTGTCGTCGTCGACCCGGCTGCGGCGCAGCGCCACCGCGTCGATCGCGTAGTTCATCGCGAGGCGCCACGGCGCGCGCGTGCCCTGCTTGGGCAGCTCGTCGATGGAGCGCTGGACGTAGCCGGCGCCGAAGTCGAGGAACGGTGCCTCCTCGACGTCCGGGTCCCGCTCGGGCACCGCGACGCCGAGCCCGTGGTCGCGCAGGTGGCGCAGGAGCCGGACGACGTACTCGGCGACGAGATCGACCTTGAGCGTCCACGACGCGTTGGTGTAGCCGATCATGTAGACGAGGTTGGGAACCCCGCTGAGCATCATGCCCTTGTAGGCCATGGTGTCGGGGAGGTGCACGGGCTCGCCGTCGACGACGACCTCGGCGCCACCGAACATCTGCAGGTTCAGCCCGGTCGCGGTGACGACGACGTCGGCCTCGAGCTCCTGGCCGGAGGCGAGGCGGATGCCGCCCTCGGTGAAGGTCTCGATGGTGTCGGTGACGATGTCGGCCCGCCCGGAGCGGACGGCGCGGAAGAGGTCGCCGTCCGGGACCATGCACATCCGCTGGTCCCACGGGTCGTAGCGCGGGTTGAAGTGGGTGTCGACGTCGTAGCCCTCGGGTAGCGCCGCCTGCGTCGCCTTGCGCAGCAGGCCGCGCACGAACCGCGGGAAGCGCTGGCTGATCTGGTAGAGCGCGATGATCTGGGCGATGTTCTTGGTGCGCGTCAGCGGGTCGGCCACCGACCGCGGGAGCCACCGCGACAGCACCTCGGCCACCGGGTCGGTCCGCCCGATGGAGAGCACGTAGCTCGGCGAGCGCTGCAGCATCGTGACGTGCGCGGCGGCGCCGTGGTCCTCGGAGTCCTCGAGCATCGCCGGCACCAGCGTCACGGCGGTCGCGCCGCTGCCGATGACGACGAACCGCCGGCCGGCGTAGTCCATCTCGGGGTCCCAGAGCTGCGGGTGCACGACGGTGCCCCCGAAGCGCTCGAGGCCGGGCAGGTCCGGCGTGTAGCCCTGGTCGTAGCGGTAGTAGCCCGAGCACATGAGCAGGAACGAGCAGGTCAGCGGCTCCTGGCCGGGCAGCTCGAGGGTCCACAGCTGCGTGTCGGAGTCCCACGACGCCCGGGTGAGGCGGTGGCCGTAGCGGATCTTCTCCTCGACCCCGTACTCCTGCGCGGTGTCGCGCACGTACTCCAGGATCGAGGGCCCGTCGGCCAGGGCGGTCGCGCTGCTCCAGGGCCGGAACCGGTACCCGAGCGTGTGCATGTCGGAGTCCGACCGGATGCCCGGGTAGCGGAAGAGGCTCCAGGTGCCGCCCAGGTCCTCGCGGGCCTCGAGCACCGCGTACCGGGTGCCCGGCAGATCGCGCTCGAGGTGGCAGGCCGTCCCGATGCCGGACAGGCCCGCGCCGACGATGACCACGTCGAGGTGCTCGGTACTCACGCGTACCACCGTAGCGGGCGGTACGCGGCGGTACCAGCCAGCGGGCCCGCCGTCACACCCCGGCGGTCAGTGCGCCGCCTGGTCCCACGACCGACCGAAGCCGACCGACACCTCGAGGGGGACGTCGAGCTCGAACGCCGCGCCCATCTCGCGGCGCACGAGATCGGTGACGGCGTCCTTCTCCTCGGTGGCGACCTCGAGGACGAGCTCGTCGTGCACCTGCAGCAGGATCCGCGAGCGCAGCCCCTCATCGCGCAGCGCCTGGTGCACGCCGAGCATCGCGACCTTGATGATGTCGGCGGCGCTGCCCTGGATCGGGGCGTTGAGCGCCATCCGCTCGGCCATCTCGCGACGCTGGCGGTTGTCGCTGGTGAGGTCGGCCAGGTAGCGGCGGCGACCCAGGATCGAGCTGGTGTAGCCGTCCTTGCGGGCCTGGTCGACCACCTGCCGGAGGTAGTCGCGCACCCCGCCGAAGCGCGTGAAGTACTCCTCCATCAGCTCCTTGGCCTCGTCGGTGGAGATCCGGAGCTGCGCGGAGAGCCCGTAGGCGGACAGGCCGTAGGCGAGGCCGTAGTTCATCGCCTTGATCTTGGCGCGCTGCGCGGACGAGACCTCGTCCTCGGCCACCCCGAACACGCGCGCGGCGGTGACGGAGTGGAAGTCGTAGCCCGACTGGAACGCCTCGATCAGCGCCTCGTCGCGCGAGAGGTGCGCCATGATGCGCATCTCGATCTGGGAGTAGTCGACGGTCATGAGCTCGCCGAACGCGCCGTCGGCGGAGTCGGACCCGACCACGAAGGTGTCGCGGATGCGGCGGCCCTCGGCCGTGCGCACCGGGATGTTCTGCAGGTTCGGCTCGGTGGAGGAGAGCCGGCCGGTGCGCGCGATGGTCTGGTTGAACGTGGTGTGGATGCGCCCGTCGTCGGACAGCGCGTCGAGCAGGCCCTTGACCGTCACCCGCAGGCGCGTGGCGTCGCGGTGCTCGAGCAGGTGCTCGAGGAAGGGGTGCGGGTTCGACTCGTTCAGCGTCTGCAGCGCGTCCGCGTCGGTGGTGTAGCCCGTCTTGGTGCGCTTCGTCTTCGGCATCTCGAGCTCGTCGAACAGCACCACCTGGAGCTGCTTCGGCGACCCGAGGTTGATCTCCTTGCCGATGACGTCGTACGCGGACTGCGCCGCGGCCTGCACGCGCGCCCCGAACTGCGACTCGAGGTCGTGCAGCGCGCTGACGTCCACCGCGATGCCGGCGGCCTCCAGGTCGGCCAGCACCGCCAGCAGGGGCAGCTCGAGCTCGGTGAGCAGCGCGGTGCCGCCGAGCTCGGCGAGGTCCGCGTCGAGCTTCTCGGCGAGGTCGGTGACGGCGCGGGCGCGCAGCATCTCGGCCTGCGCGAGCGCGGTGTCGGCCTCCTCCTCGCCGCCGTCGAGCGTGAGCTGGTCGCCGGCGTCACCGCTCTCCTCCACCCGCAGCTCGCGGCGCAGGTAGCGCAGCGCGAGGTCGGCGAGGTCGAAGCTGCGCTCGCCGGGACGGGCGAGGTAGGCGGCGAGGGCGGTGTCGCTGGTGACGCCCTCGAGCGCCCAGCCGCGCGCCCGCACCGCGTGGCTCGGACCCTTGATCTCGTGGCCCGCCTTCGGCAGGGCGGGGTCGGCCAGCCAGCCGGCGAGGGCCTTCTCGTCGTCCTCGTCGAGCGTGCGCACGTCGACGAACGCGCTCTCGCCGTCGGCCGCGGCGAGCGCGATGCCCTCGAGGTCGCCCGCGCCGTGGGCCCAGGTGCCGCGGAAGGAGAGGCCGGTGCGCGAGCCGTCGCGGGCGTGGTCGTCCAGCCAGTCGGCCACCGCGCCGGGCTCGAGGGCGGCGCCCCGGACCTCGAAGCCCTCGTCGGCCTCCGGGAGCGCGGCCGTGAGCGTGGAGAACAGCCGCTCGCGCAGGACCCGGAACTCGAGCTGGTCGAACAGCTGGTGCACGGCGTCGCGGTCCCACTGGCGGACCTCGAGGTCGTGGGGGCCCGCGCCGATGCCCTCGACGTCGCGGACGAGCTCGGTGAGCTGGCGGTTGAGCACCACCGAGGACAGGTTCTCGCGCAGCGCGTCGCCGGCCTTGCCGCGCACCTCGTCCACACGGTCGACCAGCGCGTCGAGGGACCCGAACTCGCGGACCCACTTCTGCGCCGTCTTCTCCCCCACCCCCGGGATGCTCGGGAGGTTGTCGCTCGGGTCCCCCCGCAGGGCTGCGAAGTCGGGGTACTGCTCGGGCGTGAGCGTGTAGCGCTCCATGACCTGCTCGGGCGTGTAGCGCACGAGGTCGGACACGCCCTTGCGCGGGTAGAGCACGGTGACCTCGGGGCTGACCAGCTGGAACGCGTCGCGGTCGCCCGTACAGATCGACACGCTCATGCCCTCGGCCACGGCCTGCGTGGTGAGCGTCGCGATGACGTCGTCGGCCTCGTAGCCCTCGACCGCGAGCACCGGGATCGCGAGCACCCGCAGGATGTCCTTGATGAGGTCGATCTGGCCGCGGAACTCGTCGGGCGTCGCCGACCGGTTGGCCTTGTAGGCCGCGAACGTCTCGGCCCGGAAGGTCTGCCGCGAGACGTCGAACGCCACCGCGACGTGCGTCGGCTCCTCGTCGCGCAGCAGGTTGATGAGCATGGACGTGAAGCCGTAGACGGCGTTCGTCGTCTGGCCCGTCGTGGTGCTGAAGTTCTCCGTCGGCAGGGCGAAGAACGCCCGGTAGGCCAACGAGTGCCCGTCGAGCAGCAGCAGACGTCCGCGCCCGCCCGCCGGGGCGTCCGGGACGGTCTCGGGCTGCGTCGATTCCTGCGGGGTCGCCGTGCCTGTCGGAGCCACGCCGCGAGTCTAGGGGCGACCCCCGACACACCCCGGGCGCCCGGGCAGCCGCGCGCGACCGGTCGCCCTACCCTGCGGGGATGACCAGCTCCCCGGCCCCCGAGTCCGCCGCGGTGCCCGAGATCGAGGTGCAGTACCCCGACGAGCAGCTCGCCGCGCGGATGGGCATCGAGATCACGGAGTGGACCAAGGAGCGGGTGGTGGGGACGATGCCCGTCACCGGCAACCGCCAGCCCTTCGGGCTGCTGCACGGCGGCGCGAACGGCGTGCTCGCCGAGACCCTGGGCTCCACCGCCGCCGCGATGCACGGCTGGCCCGAGCGCCTCCCCGTCGGCCTCGAGCTCTCGTGCACCCACCACCGCTCGGCCCTCGACGGCCTGGTCACCGGCGTCTGCACGCCCCTGTCGGTGGGCCGCACGATCGGCACGTTCGAGATCGTGATCACCGACGCCGAGGACCGCCGCGTCTGCACCGCCAAGCTCACCTGCGTCTACCGCTCCCGGCCGCCGGGCTCCCGCGGCTGAGGAACGGCACTGATCAGGAGCGCATCGGCCCCGCGGCACATCGCGGCGACGACGTCGCCGGCGGGGCGGACGTCGGAGACCGCGCCCACCGCCTCCCCGGCGTAGAGCGCCATCGCCGCCACCGTGCCGGTGACCGTGCGCGACGGCGGCATCCCGTGGCCGCGGGTCAGCGCCATCTCGCCGTCCGGCGTGCTCAGGACGCCGACCCCACCCTCGGGCAGGGTCCGGACCGCGGCGACGGCGGAGCTCAGCACCCGGGCCGTCGGCCGCGTGGCACAGAGCGGGCACACCGCGAACGCGTCGGTGATCTCGGTCGACCCGGAGCCGGCGGCGAGCACCGCCGCCACGTAGTCCGGGTGCGCGCCGGACTCGGGCGTCGCCACGAGACGGGTTCCCAGGCGTGCACCGGCCGCGCCGGCGGCGAGCACGTCCGCCAGGCTCCGGGCGTCGACGATGCCGCCCGCGGCGAGCACCGGCACCGGCACCGCCGCGACCACGCTCGCGAGGAGGGCGCCCAGCGGTTCGTCCCCCCGCACGTGGCCACCGGCCCCGCGCCCCTGCACGGTGACCAGGTCGACCCCGGCGTCCACCGCGTCGACGGCCTCGGCGAGCGACCCGACCTGCCAGCTCGCGAGCGCGCCCTCGGCGTGCACGGCGTCGACGGCCGCGCGGCGGGGCCACGACCAGAAGAAGTCGACCACCCGCACGTGCGCGGCGGCGCGGCGGATCGTGTCGAGGGCGACGCCCTCGCCCACCAGGTTCACCGCGAACACCCCGCCGGGCAGGTCGGTCTGCTCGACGAGGTCCGCGGGGGCCTCGCCGCCGGGTGGTACGGAGATCGTGCCCAGCCCACCCGCCGCGGCGACCGCCCGCGCGAGGGCCGGCGGGGAGATCGCCCCCATCGGGGCCTGCTGGACGGGCAGTCGGCATCCGACCAGGTCGGTGAACATGGTCCTCGGCATCGCGGCCACCTCCGTCACGGGCACGGCCCGCCCGGACCCGACCACACGGGGCCGGGCGGTCCCACCGCCGAACGGCCCCACCGCCGGAGGGTTCGCGGGCGGTGGCATGCCGACCCCGCTCCGTGGTCCCCCGTCCGACGCCCTGGTGGGGGGAGCCGCGGGCGCGCTGCAATGGGCGCATGTCCCGTCCCTCCTCCCCCGTCGTCGGCCGGGACGCCGAGCGCGACCTGCTGCGCGGGCGGGTCCGGGCGCTGACCGACGGGGCGGGGGGTGCGGTCCTGCTCAGCGGCGAGGCCGGGATCGGGAAGTCACGCCTGCTCGGGGAGGTCGCCGAGGCCGCCCGGGCCGCCGGGCTCCCGGTGCTGCGCGGCCGCGCGGTACCCGGCGGCGGCGCGTACCGGCCCCTCGCCGAGGCCCTCGCACCGCCGCTGCGCGCCGGACCGCTCCCGGAGACGCCGCGGCTGCGGCCGTTCCGGACGGCGCTCGCGCGGCTGGTCCCGGGCGCGGTGGACGGTCCCGCCGATCCGCCCGCCGGGCCGGGGGCCGACCCCGCCGTCGTGCTCGGCGAGGGGGTCCTCGCGCTGCTCGCCGAGCTCCACGGCGACGGGGGCGCCGTGCTCGTGCTCGACGACCTGCACTGGGCCGACGCCGACACCCTCGACCTCCTGCACTATCTGGCCGGCACCGTCGACGCGGGCCCGGTGCTGCTCGCCCTGGCCGCGCGGGACGACGAGGACCACCGCGGCGTGGCCGCCCTCGCCGCGCACCCGGACGTCGCCGTCCTCGCGCTGGACCGGCTCGACGCCGACGCGGTGGCCGCCCTCGCCGGCGCCCGGGCGGACCCGCCGCGCGATCTCCCGGAGCTCCTCGCCCGCTCCGAGGGCCTGCCCTTCCTCGTCGAGGAGCTGCTCGACGCCGGCCCCGGCGCGGTGCCCCCGAGCTGGGCGGGGCTCGTCGCCGGGCGGTTGGGGGCCCTGCCCGACGGGGCCCGCAGGGTGGTCGACGCCGCGGCCGTCGCCCCCGGCGACCCCGACCACCGGCTGCTCGCCGCGGCCACCGGCGTCGACGAGGCCGGGGTGCTCGCGGCGCTGCGGGCGGCGGTGGCCGCGGGCCTGCTGGCGGCCGTCGACGGACGCCTCGCCTGGCGCCACGCCCTCACCCGCGACGCGGTGCTCGCGGCCCTCCTCCCGCCCGACCGCGCGGCGGTGGCCGGGCGGCTCGCGGCGGCGCTGGAGGCGCGGGATTCCCCCGGCGACCGGGAGGCGGCCGCCGCGGGGTTCGCCGAGGCCGGCGACCACCGGCACGCGACCACCCTGCTGGTCGACCTCGCGCGCCGCGACGCCTCCCGGGGCGCCCTGGGCCACGCCGAGGAGCTGCTCGTCCGGGCCGGGGAGCTGCACGCGGAGCCCGGTCGGGTGGCGGCCGAGCGGGTGCGGGTGCTCGGCCTGCGCGGACGGGCGGCCGAGGCGCTGGCGGTCGGCGCGGCGGCGCTCGAGTCCGGCGAGGTGGTCGGCGACGAGCACGCCGAGCTCTGCCTGCGCCTCGCCCGGGCCGCGGTGCTCGGCGGGCGCTGGGCCGAGGCCGAGCAGTGGATCGCGCGCGCCGGCCGTCCGGACGACGCCCGCTCGCTCGTGCTCGCCGCCGACACCGCGTTCGGGGCCGGCGACACCGCCGCCGCCACCGTGCGCGCCCGGGCGGCCGTGGCGGCCGCGGAGGCGGGGTCCGGCAGCGACGAGACCCTCGTCGAGGCGCTGCTGGTCCTCGGCCGCTGCGCCCTGACCGACGACGACCTCGACGGCGCGGCGATCGGGGAACGCGCGGCGCGCATCGCCGGCGAGCACGGCCTGACGCCCTGGCGGGTGGAGGCGCTCTTCGCGCTCGGCGCGCGCCGCCTCAGCACCGGCGACGTCCACGCGACGGGCCTGGCCCAGGCCCGGGAGCTGGCCGAACGGCACGGGATGCTCGCCCAGGCCGCCCAGTGCGACCTGCTGCGCTCGGACGCCGCGCTGCAGCTCCACGGACCGCGGGCGGCGCTCGCGATCGCGCGGCCGGCGATCGAGCGGCTGGGGCTCCTGCACCTCACCTCGCTGCAGGGCATGGCCGAGCTGTTCGCCGGCGGGGCCGCCGCGCTCGCCGGCGAGCGGGCGGAGGCCGCCGCGTTGCAGGCCGCCGGGCTCTCGCGGGCGGACGTGTCCCCGGAGATCGCCGTCCTGGGACCGCTCGTGCCGGCGCTGGCCGCGCTGCTGGCCCACGACCTGCCCCGGTGCGCCGAGCTCCTCGACCGCGCCGTCCCCGCCGCGCTGGCCCACCGCAGCGCGGCCCCGCTCGCGTTCTACGGGCTCTGGCCGCTGCTGCTCACCGCGGTCGACGGCCGCGGCGACGCCGAGGCCCGGGACCAGGTACGCGGGCACCACATGCTGATGGCGCGCCCCAACGCCGGGATGCTCGCCTACGCCGACGCGATCGCCGCCGGCCGGGCGGGGCACGGCGCGGAGGCGACGGCCCTGGCCGCCGAGGCCGCGGGCTTCCTCGACGCCACGCCCTGGTGGCACCGCCTCGTGCGCACCGTCGTCCTCGACGCCGCCGTGCGCGACGGCTGGGGCGACCCGGTCCCCGCGCTGCGCGCCGACCTCGCCGTGCACGCGCAGGACGACGACCCGGGCGCCCGTGCGCTCGCCCGTACGTGCCGCGACCTGCTGCGGGCCGCCGGCGCCCCCACCCGGACGTCGCGCGCCGCCGACCCGGTGCCGCCGGACCTGCGCCGGCTCGGGATCTCCGTCCGCGAGGCCGAGGTGCTCCGGCTGGTCACCGAGCACCTCACCAACGCCGACATCGCCGCGCGCCTGCACCTCTCGACGCGCACCGTCGAGTCCCACGTCGCCCGGCTGCTGGCCAAGACGGGGACGACCGACCGCAGCGGGCTACGGACCTGGGCGCGGGAGGCGCCGTTGATTCCGTAGTCAGCACGGATCCGGCGCGGCGTCCGCGTCGCGAGGCTCCCTGTCATGAGTCAGCACAGCAGTCAGCACACCGACACCCACGTCCTCGTCGTCGGCGCGGGCCCCGCGGGCCTGGCGACCGCCCTGTCCGCCGCCCGGCACGGCGCCCGGGTGCTGGTCGTCGAACGGCATCGGAGCACCTCGATCCATCCACGGGCCTCCGGGCTGAGCACGCGGACCATGGAGATCTTCCGGACCTGGGGCGTCGCCGACGCCGTGCGGACCGCGAGCTCGAACGTCATCGCCCGGGCGATGTTCGGCCGGACCCTCGACGACCCCGGCCTCACCGAGAACCCGATCGGCTTCCCCCTCCCCCGCGAGGCGCTCGCCGTCAGCCCGGCCTTCCCGGCCTGCTGCGCGCAGGATCTCCTCGAGCCGATCGTGCTCGACGCGGCCCGTCGCGCGGGCGCGGAGATCCGGTTCGACACCGAGCTCGTCGACCTCGCCGTCGACGACGAGGGCGCCTGGGCGCGTGTCCGCGACCGGGCGACCGGTGCGACGACCGAGGTGTGCAGTCGGTTCCTCGTGGGGGCCGACGGTCCGCGCAGCCGTGTGCGCACGGCCCTCGGCATCGACATCGAGCACCTCGGCGGCATCGGTCGCCACGTCCAGATGCTGTTCCGGGCCGACCTCACCACCGTGATCGGCGACTGGGCCCACGGGCTCTACGCCCTGGAGGACGGCCTGATCATCGCTTTCGGCGACAACCGGTGGGGCTACGCCCGTCCGTGCACGACCGACGCCGAGATCCCCGTCGACGACGCGCACTGGACGGCGCTGCTGCGCACGGCCACGGGCATGTCGGACCTGTGCCCCGAGCTGCTCGGCACGGCCGTCTTCGACCTCGTCGCCGAGCTCGCCACGGCCTCGCGGGCGGGGTCGGCGTTCCTCGTCGGCGACGCCGCGCACCGCACGACACCGGTCGGCGCGGTCGGGCTCAACACCGCGGTCCACGACGGGCACAACCTGGGCTGGAAGCTGGCGTGGTGCGCGCAGGACCGCGCCGGCGAGCCGCTGCTCGCGAGCTACGCCGCCGAGCGCGCGCCCGTCGGTGCGCGGAACGCCCATCGCTCGGTGCAGCCGGGGGTGCCCCACCGCGCCGACGGCCTCGCCGGCGACCTCGGCACGGGCTACACGTCCCCGGTGCTCGCGACGGGCTCGGCGGCGTTCACCGACCCGGCCGACCTCGCTGCGGCACCCGGCGAGCGGGCCCCGCACGTGTGGGTCGCGGTCGACGGGCAGCGGTGCTCGACGCTCGACCTGTGGGACGGGCGCCTGACGCTGGTGACCCTCGACCCCACCTGGCGCGCGGCCGCCGAGGACCTCGCCCTCGCCGCTCCGGACCTCACCGGCCCCCGGCTCGTGAGCACCTACCGCCTCGGCGACGGCGGCGCGGTGCTCGTGCGTCCCGACGGCTACGTCGCCTGGCGGGCGGACGTGCCCGTCGCCGACCCCGTCGGAGCGCTGACCGACGCCGTCGCGGGCGCCGTCGGGCTCACCGGTTCCCGAGCGAACGGGGAGTTCGTACGCCTAGAAGCAGCGAACCACTCGTTCGTTGCGACGACCGGCGAGCCCGAGCCTCAGCTCACGCCCAGGTAGGCGTCCTGGATCGTGGAGTCGGCGAGGAGCTCCGCGCCGGTGCCGGAGCGGGTGACCTCGCCGGTCTCCATGACGTAGGCGAAGTGCGCCAGGCCCAACGCCTGCTTCGCGTTCTGCTCGACGAGCAGGACGGTGGTGCCCTCGGCGTTGATCTCGGTGATCACGCGGAAGATCTGCGCGATGAACTGCGGCGCGAGCCCCATCGACGGCTCGTCGAGCAGCAGCAGGCGGGGCTTCGCCATCAGTGCGCGGCCCATGGCGAGCATCTGCTGCTCGCCGCCCGAGAGCGTCCCGCCGGTCTGCGAGCGCCGCTCGGCGAGCCGCGGGAAGAGCTCGTACACGCGCTCGAGGTCGGCCGCGAACTCCGGGGTGCGCCGGTCCGAGCGCAGGTAGGCGCCCATGTCGATGTTCTCGGCGACCGTCATGCCCGGGAAGATCCCGCGCCCCTCGGGCACCTGGCTGATGCCCCGGGCCACGCGCAGGTCGGCGCGGACGGAGGTGAGGTCCTCGCCGTCGAAACGCATCGACCCCGACTGCAGGCCGAGGAGCCCCGAGATCGCCTTCATCGTCGTCGTCTTGCCCGCGCCGTTCGCCCCGATCAGCGAGACGATCTGGCCCTCCTCGACGCGGAGACTGATCCCGCGCAGGGCCTGGATGCGCCCGTAGGCGACGTGGACGTCCTCGAGCTCGAGCAGGCTCACTGGTCGGACTCCTCATCGAGGTCGCCGCCCAGGTACGCCGAGACGACCGCCGGGTCCCTGCGGACCTCGTCGGGGATCCCGTCGGCGATCTTGCGGCCGAAGTCGAGGACGACGAGACGGTCGGTCACGCCGAGGACGACGCGCATGTCGTGCTCGACGATGACGACCGTGTACCCGTCGTCGCGGATCTTGAGGATGAGCTCGGAGAGCCCGTCCTTCTCGCTGGCCGAGAACCCGGCGGCGGGCTCGTCGAGACACAGCAGCTTGGGCTGGGTGGCCAGGGCCCGGGCGATCTCGAGCCGGCGCTGGTAGCCGTAGGGCAGGGCCGTGGCCTTGTCCGCCGCGCGGTCGGCGATGCCGACGAACTCCAGCAGCGCCATGGCCTTCTCGACGGCCTCGCGCTCCTCGCGGCGGTGGCGCGGGAGCCGCAGCAGCGCTCCGGGCACCGACGTCCTGTGCCGCGCGTCGGCGCCGACGACGACGTTCTCCAGCGCCGTCATCGCCCCGAACAGCCGGATGTTCTGGAACGTCCGGGCGACGCCGGTCTGGATGATCTTGTAGCGCTTCATCCGCGCCAGCGACACGCCCTCGAGGCGGATGTCGCCCGAGGTCGGCCGGTAGACGCCCGTCATGATGTTGAAGCAGGTGGTCTTGCCGGCACCGTTCGGGCCGATCAGCCCGAGGATCTCGCCGCGGCGGACGTCGAAGCTGACGTCGTCGAGGGCCGTCAGGCCGCCGAAGCGCACCGTCAGCCCGTCCACCGCGAGCAGGGTCTCGCCCTTCGCGACGCTGATCTCCCGATCGGGCGCGACCGAGGCCGACACCGCCGCGTCGTGCTCCGCACGCTCCGCGGCGTCCATGTGCTCGAGGGACTCGAGGAGCCCCTCCTCGCTCGGGGGCGTGTCGAGCGACGTGTCGGTCGACGACGGCTCGCTCATTCCCCACCTCCCCGCGGCGAGGTGCCGGCATGGTCGTCGGGCACCGTCTCCGACAGGTCGCCCCGCGCCTTGCTCGACGCCGTCAACCCGCTCGGTGCCACGGCCGTCCCCGCCCCGAACAGCTTCTGGTACGCCTGTCTGCCGTTGGCCAGCAGGTGCTGGCGCATCCCGAGCAGACCCTGCGGACGGAAGATCATCAGGACGATGAGGGCGACCCCGAAGATCAGGAAGCGATAGGTCGGCTCGAACTGGAAGCGGTCGGGGATGTACGAGACGAGGAACGCCCCGAGGATCACGCCGACCTTGTTGCCCTGCCCGCCGAGCACCACCGCGGCGAGGTACAGCGTCGACGTCGTGATGTCGAACCGCTGGTTGTTGACGTAGCCGACCTGGGCGGCGAACAGCGTGCCCGACAGGCCACCGACCGCCGCGCCGATCGCGAAGGCCCAGATCTTGAACCGGTAGGTCGGGACGCCGGAGAGCTCCGCGGCGTCCTCGTCCTCGCGCACGGCGATCCACGCGCGCCCCACGCGAGAGCGCTCGAGGTTCCCCATGAACAGCAGGACGATCACGATGATCATGACCGCGAGCCAGTAGAAGCCGAGGGCGTCGGTCTGCGAGAAGATCGGGGTGCCGTCGGGGAAGTCGCCCCCGGGACGCGCGATGTTCTGGAAGCCGCGGTTGCCGCGCAGCGGATCGACGTTGTCGGCGAGCAGCCGGACGATCTCCCCGAAGCCGAGGGTGACGATCGCCAGGTAGTCGCCGCGCAGCCGCAGCGTCGGCGTCCCGAGGATGACCCCGGAGATCATCGTGACCACCATGGCGATCGGCACGATGACCAGCCACGGGTAGCGCACGCCCAGCTCCGAGTCCGGGCTGGACAGCAGCGCCGCGGTGTACGCGCCGATGGCGAAGAAGCCGACGTAGCCGAGGTCGAGCAGTCCCGCCTGCCCGATGACGACGTTGAGCCCGATCGCGATGAGCGCGAACACCGCCGCGTTGAACAGCGCGATCGGGAAGTCGGTGTAGGGCTCGGTCGTGATGATCGGCGGGTTGAGCACCGGCAGCGCGAGCAGGAAGATCACGACCGGGACCATGTAGCCCCACTGCGCCGGCCGGCTCTTCGAGTTCCACCAGTGCGAGACTCCTGCCATCCGTTCCCTCATGCGCGGGACCTCGCCAACGACTCGCCCAGGATGCCCGTGGGCCGGAACATCAGGATGAGCACCAGCAGCACGAACGCGACGACGTCGCGCCAGTCGCCGCCGAAGAGGCTCTGCCCGTAGTTCTCGACGACGCCGAGGATCAGCCCGCCGAGCAGGGCACCCCGCAGGTTGCCGATGCCTCCCAGCACCGCCGCGGTGAACGCCTTGATGCCCAGGAGGAAGCCGCCGTTGTAGACCGCGCCCTGCGGGATGGTCATGAGGTAGAAGAGCGCCGCGACGCCGGCGAGGATGCCGCCGACGGCGAACGTGATCATGATGACCCGCTCGCGGTTGACGCCCATCAGCGTCGCCGTCGCCGGGTCCTGCGCGACGGCGCGGATGCCGCGTCCGAGGCGGCTGCGGTTCACGAACTGGTCGGCGACGACGAACATCGCGAGCGACGCCAGGATGATGACGATCTGCAGGTTCGTGATCGGGGCGCCGAAGATCGTGAAGACCGGCTGGGGCGGCAGCAGGCGGATCGTGCCCTCGGGGTTCGACCCCCGCCAGATGCGGATGACCTGCTGGATGGCGAACGAGGCGCCGATCGCGGTGATGAGGAACGCGAGTCGTGGCGCGTTGCGCCGTCGCAGGGGACGGTAGGCGACCCGTTCCAGGCCGACGGCGGCGAGGCCGGACACCGTCATCGCCACGAGCCCGGCGAGGATCAGGTCGAGGATGATCGCCGCGATCGGCAGGTTCGGGATCGCGCCGGGCTCGAAGCCGAGGCTGATGAACGTCAGGTAGGTCGCGAACACCCCGATCACGAAGATCTCGGAGTGCGCGAAGTTGATCAGCTGGAGCACGCCGTACACGAGCGTGTAGCCCAGGGCGATGAGCGCGTAGACGCTGCCGTAGGCGAGCCCGTTGATCGTGTTCGCCCAGAAGCGGTCGGCGAGCAGACCGACGTCGAAGTTGATCCAGGGCTCGGCGTGCACGACCAGCGGTGCGGCGTGTGCCACGGCGAGGTCGAGAACGGATGTCGGGATGACGCGCTCCCCGGGTGCGTCGGGCGCCCGCCGGGGCGGGCACGGAGGGGTGCCGGTAGGGCAGTGTCGATCAGCGTGGCGTCAGCCGTCACAGGGGGTCCGCCACAGGGGGCCCGACACCCGACGGCCGCGCCCCCGCGCGACGGTGCGCAGGGACGCGGCCGAGGGTGTCAGACGGGTCGGTCAGCCGATCTGGGTGTCGGTGACGATCTGGTTGCCCTGCACCCGGTACATCCAGACCGGGGTGCTCGTGAGCTCGCCGGTCGGGCTCCACTGGAACCGCTTGGTGAGCCCCTGGCCCTGGTAGCTGCGCACGAAGTTCAGGAGCGCGGCGCGGTCGGCGGCCCCCTGGTCGATGCCGCGCAGCAGGATCGTCGTCACGTCGTACGACTCCGCCGAGTAGGTCTGCGGCGGGACGCCGAAGGCCTGACGGTAGGCGTTCGTGAAGTCGGTGAACCCCTCCTGCGGGACGCACGGGCAGGAGAGCAGGCTGCCGTCGGCGGACCCGGCCGCGTTGACGACGTACTGCTCGTCCTTCACGCCGTCGGGGCCGATGAACGTGGTCTGCACGCCGGCGTCACGCAGCTGCTGGATCAGCGGCGCGGCCTCCTGGTAGTAGCCCGCGTAGAAGATCGCCTGCGGGTTGGCCTGCTGGACCTGGCCGATGATCGCCGAGAACTCGCGCTGGTTGGTCTTGACGTCGATCTGGCAGCTCGCACGCGGGCCGAGGGCCTGCGTGACCGTGCCCGCGAGCCCGATGCCGTAGTCCGAGTCGTCCTTGATGACGCAGACGTTCTGGGCGTTGAGGCGGTTCTGGATGTACCCGGCGACGGCCGGGCCCTGGACCGCGTCGTTGCCCAGGCCGCGGAAGAAGTTCGTCCACCCGTTCTGCGTCAGACCGGGGTTCGTGGCCGACGGGGTGATGTTGACGAGGCCGGCCGCGTTGAGGGCCGGGCCCATCGCGCGGGACTCACCGGAGAACGGCAGGCCCACGAGGCCGAGGACCGCCGGGTTGTTGATCAGCCCGGTGGTCGGGCCCACCGCGGTGTCCGGCGTGCCGCCGGTGTCCGCGCGCACCAGCGTGACCTGGCAGTTCGGGTTCGCCGCGTTGTGCTGGTCGACCGCGAGCTGCGCGGCGTTGACGATGGCGATGCCGAGCGCGGCGTTCTGGCCCGCGATGGTGCCGGCGTAGCCGATCGACGTCCCGGGAGCGCAGCGCCCCTGGCCGTTGCCGGCGGGCAGCGCGGCGTCGGTGGGCTGGGAAGGTGCCCCGGCCGCGGGACCACCGCCCTGCTGCTCGCCTCCCCCCTGGTTGGCGCAGCCACTGAGGACCAGCGCCACCGCTGCCGCGAGCGCACCCACGGCTGCGATCCGTCGTCGGATCACGTCCACCTCCGTCACAGTTCACGTCGGGTCCGCGTGATCACCGCTCGCCCGGTCGGGTGTGGAAGGTATAGGCGTGTGACGTCCCGTGCGCAAGCGCATGCGCCGTCGTATCCGGACCGTAACGTCCGAACCGGTCCAGAGATCCGCTCCGCGGACGCAGGGGCACAGGGCCGGGTGGCTCAGTCGGCAGGGCCGACGACCGCCCACCGCCCCTGCTGGACGCGGTACACGGTCACCGCATCGGTGCTGACGTCCCCGAAACGGTCGAACGACAGCGGCCCCGTGATGCCGTCGCCGTGGAATCCCTGCACGGCGCGCACCATTTGCGGGCGCAGCGCCGGCGTCCACTCGCCGTCCTCGGCGAGGCTCCGCACGGCGGAGTCGACGAGGACGTTCGCCGCGTCGAACGTGAACGCTCCGTAGGAGCCGATGCTCTCCGGATAGCCCGCCCGGCGGTACGCCTCGACGAACTCGCGGGCGGCCGGCAGCGTCTCCGGCGGGGGACCGACGGAGGTGCCGAGGTCACCCTCGCGACCACCCGCCGTGACGTAGCCGGGGTTGACGATGCCGTCGCCGCCCATCACCGGCACGCTCACGCCCCCGGCGGCGAGCGCCGCCGACAGCGGGCCGCCCTCCGGGTACTCACCGCCGTAGAACACGGCGTCGGGGCGCGCGGCGGCCACGGTCGAGACGACCTGGGCGCGCGGGGTGCCCAGCGGCGCCCGCACGCGCGCGACGACCTGGCCGCCCTGGGTCGCCAGCTGCTTGGCGAACTCCTCGGCGATGCCGTCGCCGTAGGTCTTGCCGTCGGAGACCACCGCGACGCGACGCTTGTTCTCGGCCCGCGACAGGTAGGTGGCCGCGGCCGGGCCCTGGACGGCGTCGGTCGCGACGGTGCGGAAGAAGGTCTGGTACTGCCGCAGGGGTGCGGTCACGGCGTTCGCGCCGCGGGTCAGGCTCGTCGCCGTGCTGCCCGGGGAGACCTGGACGACGCCGGCCTCGCCGAGGACGGGCTGCACGGCCTGCGCTACCGACGAGTTGAACGGACCGAGGACGCCGATCAGGGACGGGTCGCGGGCGAGCGTCGCCGCGGCGGCGGCGCCGACCGCGGGGTCCGCGCGGTCGTCCTGGCTCTGCACGGCCAGGTGGTAGCCCGGCACCGCGCACCGGGCGTTGGCCTGGTTGATCGCGACGTCCGCGGAGTTCTTCATGCCGAGACCGACCGACGCCAGCTCGCCCGACAACGGCGCGATGAGCCCGACGACCAGCGTGCCGCGGCTGGTGTCGCAGTCACCGCCGTCGCCCGACGAACCGCCCGCTCCCCCGCAGCCGGCGACCAGCGCGAGGGTCGCGACGACCGCTCCGAGCGTCCCGACCCGACGTCGTCGCGCTCCCACTCGCCTCAACCCCTGCCGTGTCCGACCTCGATGCGTGGCGGGAGTCCACGGTAGGTCACGGCCGGGCCACGACCGCGACGGGGACCGTCACGGCACATCCGTGCTGATCAGCGCGTCGCGACCCGAGCAGGTGACGGGAGGTCACCCACAGGTCGCACTCACGCTGGGTGACGTCAGCCGAAGGTCTCGACGACGGCGTCGGCGACCGCCCGCATCGTGGTGCGCCGGTCCATCGCCGTGCGCTGGATCCAGCGGAAGGCGTCGGGCTCGGTCATCTTCTTCTTGGCCATCAGCAGACCCTTGGCGCGCTCGACGGCCTTGCGGGTCTCGAGACGGTCGGTGAGGCCGGCGACCTCGGCCTCGAGCGCGGCGACCTCGGCGTACCGCGACGCCGCGAGCTCGATCGCCGGGACCACGTCGGTCTTGGAGAACGGCTTGACCAGGTAGGCCATCGCGCCCGCGTCGCGCGCGGACTCGACGAGCTCGCGCTGGCTGAACGCCGTGAGCATGACGACCGGGGCGAGGCGCTCACCGGCGATCGTCCGCGCGGCCTCGAGCCCGTCGGTGCCGGGCATCTTGATGTCCATCATGATCAGGTTCGGGCGGAGCTCGCGGGCAAGGCGCACGGCCTCCTCGCCGTCGCCGGCCTCGCCGACGACGTCGTACCCCTCCTCGCGCAGCATCTCCACGAGGTCGAGACGGATGAGCGCCTCGTCCTCGGCGACGACCACCCGCAGCCCGGCGGGCACGGCCTCGGCCTCCGGAGCGGCGGCGGCCTCGATGTCGGTCTCGGTGACGATGTCGGCCGACTGGCTCATGTGCAGCTCCCTCTCGATGCGCGTCGTCGCGCCACCCCAGCACGCGCGACGCTGCGTCGACCCCGGGCGGCGGTCCCGCCCGACGGTCCGGCACAGGGCCGTGACGACCGGTTCGGGCAGGCCGTTTCGATTCAGGGACGATACCTCCACTACGGTGACCCACCGACGGTGACGCTTTTCTCCTGTGGATGCCGTAACACGCCCCCGTAGCCCAATCGGCAGAGGCAGCGGACTCAAAATCCGTCCGGTGTGGGTTCGAGTCCCACCGGGGGCACTCGTCCTTCCAGGTCAGCGTCTTGACCGGGTTCCATCCGACGGAGCCAGTCGTCCTTCGCTGGTCGAGAACTCCTACGAGGAGCCCGGACGGCCCGACCCCCGTTGCCCTCGGGCACCCGCGGCTCGATCAGCGTCATCTACCTGACGAGCTCCGACTACGTGACCGGCACGATCATCCCCGTCGACGGGGGCTCGACGACCGGGGTGTGGTGAGCCGAAGCTGACGACGCACGCCCGGCCGCGCCACAGGGGCCGGGCGTGTGGTGTGTCCGGGACACGTGGTGAACGGTGCGTCCTCGTTCCACCCGCGCCGCACTGAGGTCCAAGTGTCGGGCGTCATGTCCGTTCCACTCTTCTTCCCACCCGCCGCGGAAAAAGGTGCCGCGGCCACGGATACGAGGTGTCGTGATGGGACTCGATTTCACCCTGAGCGAGGAGCAGCTCCAGCTCCGTGCCGGCGCCCGGGAGTTCGCCGACGGCGTCCTGACCCAGGTCGCGGGCGCGCTCGACGGTATTCCCGGTCCTGAGGAGCGGTTCTACGCCATCAGGCCGTTCTTCCAGCAGATGGTCGACGCCGGCTTCCTCAAGGCCCTGATCCCGGACGAGTACGGCGGCAACAAGTTCTCCTCGCTCGCCTTCACCTTGGCGGCCGAGGAGCTCGCGCGCGTCGACATCAACACCCCGACGGCGGTCCTGGCCACCGGTCTCGGTCTCCAGCCGATCATCCGGTTCGGGAACGACGAGCAGAAGGCGCGCTTCCTGCCCCGGTTCGTCGACGGCACCGCGCGCCTCGCCGCCTTCGGCTTCACCGAGGTCAGCGGCGGCGCCAACTGGGACTCGCCGGACCCGAAGGTCGGTGTCCAGACCTTCGCCGAGCTCGACGGCGACGAGTGGGTGATCAACGGGGCGAAGCACTACGTCACGAACGGCACGGGGTGGAACCGCGAGGGCCCCGACACCCTGTGCCTCGTCTGCCGCACCGACCCGGACGCGCCGCCCGAGCAGTCAATGGCGGTCATCGTCATCGAGAAGAACACCCCGGGTGTCGAAGTGACCGGCATCCTCGACACCGCCGGCCATCGCGCCGTCATCTCGCCTCGACTGGAGTTCAAGAACGTCCGCGTGCCGAAGGAGAACATCCTCGGTGAGCCCGGCGACGGCATGGAGATCGTGCGGGAGACCTTCTCCTGGACCTGCGCACCGATCGGCGCCGCCTGCATCGGCCGGATGCGTGCCGCCTTCGACTACGCCTACCAGTTCGCGAGGACCGACAACCGCTCCGGCCCCCACCCGGTCATCGAGTACCAGAACGCCGGCTACATGCTCGCCGACCTCAAGATCCGTATCGAGGCAGCGCGTTACCTCACGTGGAAGGCCGCCGACCACTTCGACAAGACGAACGGCAAGGACCGGGAGCTCGCGAACATCACCAAGGTCTTCGCCTCGGAGACCTCGGTGCAGGTCGCCTACGACGCGATGCGGCTCGTCGGGATCGACGCCTACACCGACCTCACCCCGATCGCAGGAATCATGAACGACGTCCTGTGCTTCCCCGTCTACGACGGCGGCAACATGGGCGTGCGGCGTCGCCAGATGCACGACATGTTCCGCAACCCGAGCTACGACCCGCTGGCTCTGGCCGAGAACCGACTGTCGACGAGCAACCCGATGGCGGAGGCGGGGCTCTAGGACGCCCCGGCGGCGCGGGCGCGGTACTCCGAGGGAAGACATCCCTTCTGCGACCTGAACACCCTGTTGAGATGGGAGAGGTCGCAGAATCCCCACCGCGCCGCTGCGTCGGACAGCGAGCCGCCTGCCGAGCCCGTGACGAGCTCGCGCGCACACGCGTCGACCCTCATGGCCGTGACGGTCTGGGCGAAGGTCCGCTCGCTGCTCTCGTAGAGCGCGTGGAGCTTGCGCACCGAGATGCCGAAGCGCCGGGACACCTGCTGGGGTGTCAGGTTCCCGGTGCGGAGGTTGGCGGCGACATGCCGGGTGATGGCGGCCCTCAGCGTCGCGTCGAGCGTCTCCCGCCCGGTGTCCACGAGCAGCGGGCCCGCACCGATGTCTGCGGCGATCATCGTCGTGAAGGCCGACTCGGCGGCGTCGACGGCCGCGGTGTCGAGCCCCTCGGCGTTGCGCCAGATCGACATCATGGTCGAGGCGACGAGGTTCGAGGTGCCACGCTTCGTCCCGTCGTGGGCCACCGACGTGAAGCCGTTCGGTTCGGCGAGCAGCGGGAGGAGCCGGGCTCGCGGCACCCGGAACGACACGACCCGCCACTCCCCCGAGTCGGGGCCGGCGACGAACTCGAGGTCGTATTCGCGCGCGGTGTCGAACAGCGCGAAGCTCCCCGCTGGGACGACGCAGCGCCGGCCGTCCTGCGTCCCGACGCAGTGACCGTCGATCTGCAGGTTGACGAAGATTTGGTGTGAGTCGGTGCGGCGGACCTCCGCGTCCCCGTGAGAGATCAGCTGGGTCTCCGAGGAGACCTCGGCGGTGTTGGTCGAGGTGAGCATCCTCGAACGCACCCAGCTGGTGATGCCCTGCTGGCGCGGACCGGCAGCACGATGCACCGACGTGCGTCGGGTCGCCAGCGGCGTGAACGCCTCGCAGATGACCTCGCGCCAGTAGCTGAACTGCTCTCGCTCCGGCCAGTCGCCGGTCGTCCAGTACTGCATCGTCGACCTCCTCGCCCGACCGACCTCGCCGTGGTGTGGACAATTCGCCGGGTCGAACCAGGTCAGCATGGCGCCCTCCGCACCGCCGCTCAACGACCACGACGCCTACGAGTTCGCCGAGGTGTGGAAGCCGCGCCCGGTCTTGCGGCCGAGCAGACCGGCCTCGACCGTCCGCGCGAGCAGAGGCCCGGCGGCGCGTAGAGCTGCTCCTTGTCGATGCGCCGTCGGCACGCCCCTCGTCCGACTCCACGACCACGACGTCTCGGCCGGCACGGGCGGAGACCTCGGCGATCCCGGCCCCCATCAGCCCGCATCCCAGCACCCCGATCCGATTCACCGGCGCCAGTCCCACGTGTCGGTGCACGTAGAGCTGCCCTCGCCCCATGGCGCCTACTTGCGGGCGGCGTCGTAGGCCTCGACGACGTTGCGCGGCCGCGGCCGCGGTCGCTGACCGCCCAGCCGCTGCTCCTGGCCCGGTCTCGGAAGGCTCCCCTCGCCTGCCGACCGCGGCCGGCCGCGCTCGCCGCCGCAACGCTCGAGGCCGAGGAGCGGCCTCGTCTACCCGTGCCGGAGCGAGCACGACCGCCCGTGCGGCGGGCGGCAGCGACGTCAGGCGCGAACACCTCGCGCAACGCCTCCGCGTTGTCCTTGGCGAGGTCGATCTCATGAGTCACCCGTCGAGCGCGTACTCCACGGTCTCGTCGATCGACCGCGTCCCAGAAGGCGCTCTCTCCGCCGCACGGGCCCGGGTCAGGCTGCGGCGCCGTCGCAAACGCCCACGAGCCGGTTCGCGCGGCACGCGGCCAAGTACGGCACTCCGGCCGTGTACCCCGAGCCCGGAGCGTCCCCGAGCATGCGCACCGCGAGGCTGTGGTGCGTGGTCTTCCACCGCTGGTGGGCGGCCTCGAGCTTCGCGACCGCCTCGGCGATGGCCGCCGCTCCCCGCCTCGGTCCTCCGGCGGCGAGGTCCGCCAGGGCGCGGGCGAGGTTGTCGTGGTCGTCGGCCTCCTCCCGGACGGCGGGGACACCCGCGAAGGCCTCGGAGGCCAGGCGGGCGCTGCCCGGCTCGCCGCACGCGATCTCGAAGCGCTTATAGGCCTCGGACTGGATGGCGCTCGCTCCGTCGGTGTATCGGCGGAAGCCGTGAAAGGCATCGACACTCATGGTCGCCACGAGGCGAAAGAGCAGGCTCGCCCGCTCGAACACGGCCGAAGCCCGTTCAACGCGTGCGGTGGCCTCGTCGAGCCGGCCTGACCGCACTGCTGTGGTGGCGCCGCGGAGCAAGTCCGTCAGGGTGGTGAACACGAGCTCGTGGGCCTGCAGGGCGCGGATGAAGAAGTACTCGTCGTGCTCGGTCGACACCGGCAGCGCGGTGAGCTCGAACCACGCGCCCGCGAGCGTCGCCGGCGGCGCCACGTCGCTGTCCAGAGAGCGGTCGACCGCCCGGACGAAGCGTGCTGCCTGCCGGATGCGCTTGCAGCTCACGCCACGACCAGTGCGGTCGCGATGGCGTTCCTCGTGGCGGACGACGTCGGCGAGCAGGAGAGCGGAGAGACGCTCCGGGCCGGAAGCGGGGTCGGCGAGAATCCGCCCGAGCAGCGGCAAGGCGAGGTAGGCGGAGTTCTGGAACCGATCCTCATGACGGGCGAGGACCGCGTCGAGGTAGTCGTCAAGGAACGGGTCCCGACCGCGAGACCCCTCGGCGATCTCAGCGAGGGCATCCAGCAGCGGGGGCGGGAGCGCGTGGCGTCCGATCCGGCGGAGCTCCCCGGTGATCAGCCGAGCGAGGGCGAGGCCATCGGTCGCCGTGGCGGGACCCGCCGACCGCCAGGCGTCGATCTCGCGGGCGAGAGCGGCGCCGACCGAGCTGTGCTGGAAACGAGTGGGCTCGATCATCGCGACGGCCTCCTTGGTCAGGACCCGAACCAGCGTCGGGTGCTCAGGCGCCGATGCTCCGCGGATCACGCGCTCGCGACGATCGGGCGCACCCCCGGAGGACGAGGAGCGGACCCGTCGTTCTCGGTAGGGTTCGCCCCCGAGCCGGTCATCCCGACCGGGGCCAGACTCCACCCCAGAAGGCCGCCCCGCGTCCACTGGTTCGCCTGGACACCCGCTGATTGATCAGAGCCGGCACCGGGCCTTCGAGGAGCAGGTGCGACGCCGCGCGCCGCAGCGCCGCCGTTCGCGGGACGAGGATGCAGCGGTTGCCTCCAGCCGCTTCGGCCAGTGCCCACTCCTCACTCGGTGACCCCACTCCGAATCGGCGTCAAGCAACTCTCTGTTTTCGATCTGTAGCTCCGCGCAATAGCGGTCATGCTCATCCTGTGCGAGTTCGCTGAACACCACGTTCGACGCAGCTGAGATCGGGAGCCGGCAGCCGCCCAGTGCCTTGACACGGTGAGTGGTGCGCAGGACAGTCGTTTCCCTTCATTAGTCGCAGGATGTAGGGAGCGACCATGTCGTGGAACCTGCGGGGCCGCTACGTAGAGACCTGCTCCTGCGAGTTGATGTGCCCGTGCAACCTGTCTCTGGATCACGGCGCCACCTACGATTTCTGCCGGGCCAGTCTGGCTTTCGACATCCGAGAAGGATCGATCGACGGCACCGACGTCTCGGACCGCAAGATCGTCATGATCATTGACACGCCCAAGATCATGACCGAAGGGAACTGGCGGGTCGGGGTGTTCGTCGACGACCAGGCGAGCGACGCCCAGTTCGGGCAGCTGGCTCAGGTTTTCAGTGGTCAGCTCGGGGGACCGATGGCCGGTCTCGCCCCACTGGTCGGGGAGGTCCTGGGACCGGAGCGGGCGACGATCGAGATCGACCACGACGGCCTGCGGCACTCGGTGCGCGTATCGGGAGGGATCGACTTCGAGATCCAGGACATCGTGCCGTTCGGCAAGGAGCCGGCGGAGCCGGTGAAGTTCTCGGGCATGTTCCACCCGGTGGCCTCCGACCTCACGATGGCCGAAGCCACTCGATCACACATCGACGCCTTCGGTATCCGGTACGAGGGCAAGACGGGGGTCTCGCACTCGGACTTCTCCTGGGCAGCTTGACGTCATGACCCTGGAGGACCGCAGCGAGCGAGCCGCCGATGAAGGCCCTCGTCCGGCAATCGCGGCTGCCGGCGCGCGGCTCGGTCTCGTCGTCGCGCTCCTGCTCATTGCGGCGGTCGCCTGGTGGTGGTCCGCCGAGCAGATGCGGGGCATGGACGCCGGCCCGTGGACCGCGCTCGGCGGTCTCGGCTGGTTCGTCCTTCTCTGGGTCGTGATGATGGCGGCGATGATGTTTCCGTCGGTCGCTCCGACCGTAGCGTTGTACACACGGATGACGAAGACGCGGACACCCCTCGCACCCTCTGCCTTCACCGCCGGGTACCTCCTGACGTGGACCGTTGCCGGCGCGATCGCTTGGGGGGTCGGAGCGGCCTTGAGTCGGGTGGGTGGCGATGCTCTCGCGTGGGACAACGGCGGTCGTGCTCTCGCGGGTACCGCGCTCATCTTCGCGGGCATCTACGAATTGACCCCGTTGAAGAGCGTCTGCCTGACCAGATGCCGGAGCCCGCTGGGTTTCCTGCTCGGTTCCTGGCGCGATGGCTCGGTCGGCGGCCTGCGGATGGGCGTCAGACTCGGTGGCTGGTGTCTCGGGTGCTGCTGGGCGCTCATGCTCGCCCTGTTCGCCCTCGGCGTCATGAGCATCGTGTGGATGGCGTTCGTCGCAGTTCTGATCGCCATCGAGAAGATCGCACCGTGGCGTTCCTTGATCGTTTACGGGACGGCGGCACTTCTCGTCGTCATCGGAATCGTCGTTCTGGTCGCGCCGACCGCCGTTCCCGGGCTGACGATCCCCGGTATGCACGACATGATGATGATGATGATGTGATGCTCCTCCGGTGGTGCCGAACAAGCGGGCGGTAACCCGCCCGCTCGCCCTCCACGTCGGGGAGCTCGGCTGAATGTTCCGCCGCGGGCACAAGGGGACGCACGGCCGAGCTCTTCTGAGGACGGAGGACGGAGGACGGAACGGCGTGGCCGACGCCGAGCTGCAGAAGCTCCTCAAGCTGGTGCCGATGGCGTGGAGGACACCACCGTCGAACTGTTCCAGCGACCCCGGACCCGTGGCGGGCACCTGCGGATCCGACGACGTGCTAGTCCGGGATGGGCGCGCCGGCGGTGTATCCCCCGTCGACGGCCAGCTCGGCCCCGGTGATCAGGGACGCCTCGTCGGAGAGCAGGAACAGCGCGGCGTGGGCGACCTCGTCGGCCCGTCCGATGCGCTCGGTGCGCGCCTGCGCCATCAGACGAACGAGCTCCGCCAGGTCCGCCTCGCGCCCGACGAAGCTGTTCGAATCCGCCGGTGGGCCGCGCGGCGGTGTCGGAGAGGGCGGTACCGGAGTCAGGAGCGCGCGGGACCGGCGCAGGATCTCGCCCTCGAGGCGTTGCAAGGCCGGGGACGGGTCGAGGCCGTACTCCTCGGCGAGCATCGATCGCAGCCGGCGGAAGGCCTGGAGCGCCTCGACCGCACGCCCGTCCCGGTACCGGGCCAGCATGAGCTGCCCATAGGGCCGTTCGCGCAGCGGATGGCGTGCCACCGTCTGCTCGAGGTCCGGCAGGACCTCGGCGTGCCGACCCAGCGCGAGCAGGACGTCGACACGGTCGTCGAGCGCGCCGAGCCGGATCTCCTCGAGCCGGGCGGCCTCCGTACGCGCGGGTTCGTGCTCGGCCACCTCGGCGTAGGCCGGGCCTCTCCACAGCGCGAGCGCCCCGTCCAGGCCGACCAGCGCGGCGGCGGGGTCTGTCGCGATCAGGGGACGGGCCTCGTGGACCCGCTGCTCGAAGATCGCTGCGTCCACCTGCCGGGCGTCGACGTCGAGCGCGTAACCCGCAGCGTCGGTCCGCAGACAGCCCACGGCGCCCTGCGTCGCGAGGAGTCCGCGGAGGCGCGAGACGTGCGCGTGCAGAGTGCTCCGCGCCGCCGCCGGCGGCGAGTCCTGCCACAAGGCACGGATCAGCGCGTCGGTCGAGACGCGCCGCCCCGCGTGGACGACCAGGACGGCGAGAAGAGTGAGCTGACGAGCGCTACGCAGCTCGACCTCCCGGCCGTCGATGACGACGGCGATCGGTCCGAGCACACGGACGTCCTCAACCATCGGATGCTAGACCCGGGAGCCGTCCGGGTCCTCCCGCTGAGCATCCACGGTCGTCGTCCGGTGGACGCCGACGACTCCTCGGCGCCCGCCCGATCGGCGAAGACGCTTGTGCCCTCGCGCGCGTTCGCCCGGGGTGTCGCTGTGGGGGTGTAACAGCTTGCGGCGGCGGTGTCGCTGTGTAGGCGTGACCGCACAGTGGCAGGAGCAGGGGCGATGACCCGAGCGTCGCCCGCCGGACGGACCGGCGAGCGAGACGGTCGCCCGCAAGGAAAACCGGTCGAGGGCTCGGAGATCACGAAATGTGTCGATGCGACGACGCGCGCCCAGCTCGGAGCGTTCTTCGACCGGTTCGCCGCTGCGTTCGTCGGCGGTGACCTCCCGGCCCTCGCCGGCTGCTACGTCACTCCGGTGGTGTTCGTGACGGAGTGGGATTCGACGACCCTCGATTCCGCCCATGCGATCGCCGAGGGGTTCCGCCACGTGGTCTCCGAGCACCGGAGCCGCGGGTTGGTGTCGCTGTCCCATCGGATCGAGACGGTCTCCAAGCCGGCTCCCCGACTGGTCGAGGTCGGGATTCGGTGGACCTTCAACGACTCGGCCGGGCACGCGATGCTCCACGACCGCTACCGCTATCTGTTGAGGCTCGTCGACGACGAGGGTCTGCGCATCAACGTGGTCGTGGTGCTCGGCGGCGCGGCGGTGCCCACCCCGTGAGCGGCGAGACGCCGATCTACGACGCCACCTGCCGGGCCGTGGGACCGCCCCCCGCCGCGGGCCGCACGAGCGCGGAGGCGAGCGCAGAGGTCAGCCACGCGCGCATCGAGGCCGATGACGCCCGCCCGGGGACGGTGGCTCGGTCGAGCCCCGCGGCGCAGTCCGGCGACCCGTCCTTGCCCTCCCCCGACGACGACCCCAGGACCGCCGATCTCTCGATCCCCGAGGGCGACCTGTCGGGAACGCAGGCAGACAACCCATAGCCTCCCGACCCCGTGCAGCAGAGCACCACGTCCGACCTGCTCGGAGAACCGCCCCGTAGCCTCCGAGAACCCGCGGAGGGTCCGCCCGTCGCACGGAGAAGCCCTCGATGGTCATCGACAGGACCCCGACGTCCGCGCCGGGTGGTGTAACGGCACGGCGTGCGGTGTCGCTGGCTCTACATCGGGGTTCGCGTGACTCATCCGGGGTCCGCGCGGCTCGTCGGGGGCCGCGCGGGCGGGACAGGCCGGAAGGGGTGTGCTGTCGTGGACGGTCAGCACACGCGCGTCGCGGGGGTGGTGCAGGTCAGGCAGGGGCACCGGCACCCGGAGGGACCTCCCCGGATGGGCTCGGGCGCGACGCGTCCGGGCCTGTTGCGGGGCTCCGGACCCGCCCGGCGTCGACGTGGTGGGGAGCGGCGCCGGGCGGGCGGGGCCGGTGCAGAGTCGTGACCGGACCAGCCCGCATGCCTCCCGTTCTGCGAGCCGATGGCATCGACTCCGTCGAGCCAGGGCCCGGATCGAGTGGCGTGGAACCCGGAGATCTCGAGGAAGCCCTGCGCAAGGCCATGGGCGGCGACGCGGCGGGGTTCGTGGTCCTCTACCGCGAGCTCCAGCCGCGGCTGTTCCGCTACGCGTGGGCCCTGGTCGGGCAGGACGCAGACGACGTCACCGGCGAGGCGTGGCTGCAGATCGCCCGCGACCTGCCGTCGTTCTTCGGTGACCTCGACGGGTTCCGCGGATGGACGGCGAGCATCACCCGCCACCGAGCACTGGACCTGATCAAGGCGCGCAACCGGCGACAGGCCGAGCCCCGAGGGCTGCAGGTCCTCCCGGAGCTCGCGGACCTGACGGCCGCGGGCGACACCGCCGAGGCCGCGATCGCCGCTCTGTCCACCGCACAGGCGGTCGAGATCATCGCCTCCTTGCCACGCGACCAGGCGGAGGCCGTGCTGCTGCGAGCGGTCGTCGGGCTCAGCGCCGAGGCCACCGGCGTCGTGCTGAACAAGCGAGCCGGCGCCGTGCGTGTGGCAGCCCACCGGGGTCTGAAGACCCTCGCCCGGCAGATCGACCGGGGATCAGGCGGGTCGGAGGACCACCCATGACCGCCGAGGGACGCCGCAGGCCCCGACGCGGGCTGCGTCCGTCACGAGCAGAGTCGGAGGAGCTGCTCGACGGAACGGGCAGTGGACCGCTCCACGAGCTCCTCGTGGCCGCATCCGGACCTGCCCATCGCGAGGAGATCGCCGGGGAAGCGCGCGCCACCGGCGCGTTCGTCGCCGCCCACCGCAACGTCGCGCCCGAGGCCACCCTCGCCGACGACCTGCTGGGGCGCGGGGCGACCAGCCACCGGAGAACGGGTTGGTGGCGTACTCCGACCGGGCTGGTTGCCGCTCTCGTGCTCGCCCTCGCGTCCGCGGGCGTCGCCGTCGGGACGGCGGCGACGATGCTGCGCGACGCTCCCCCCGCTGCATCGCCGCCCTCGTCGGCCCCCGCCCCCGCCCCGGCGCCGGGTGGAGCGGGGACGCCCGGTCCGCACCCGCTCTCCGAGCCCGTCCGGATCGCGACCTGCCGGGCCTGGCAGGCAGCGGGCGCGAGCACCACCACGAACCGCACGTCCGACGCCGCCTTCACCCCGCTGATCTCGGCCGCCGGCGGTGCCGACCACGTCGACGCCTACTGCGCGGCGACGGCAGCACCGGACGCGGCCCCGTCGCGACCCACATCGCGGGAGGACCCACCGGCCCCCGCGACGCGCACACCGGCCGACACCACTCGTGACGAGGGCGCACCTCGCCCGGACGACCCCGAACCGGCCGGAGCCCAGGACGGCAACAGCAACAGCAACGGCAACGGCAACAGCAACAGCAACGGCAACGGCAACGGCAACGGCAACGGCAACAGCAACGGCAACGGCAACGCCGACAGCAACGAAGGACGCGGTGCCGGCCCCCCGGCCACGCCCCCGGGACGAGCCGCGGACCGGAACGGCCCGGCCGAGGGGCGAGCCGTCGGACCGCCGGAGATCCCACCAGGTCAGAACCGCGGGCAGCAGAGCGACGGCTCGACCTCGCCCGGTCAGGGGTAGCTCAGCCGTAGCTCGCCTCGCGCCACTCGCCGGCGTGGTGGTCCGACGGGCGGTGTCAGTTCGGGCAGCCCTGTCCGCGGGCGGCGGCCTGGTCGTCGAGGTGGAACATCGGGCCGGTGTCGGTGGACTCGTCGTAGTAGCGGTGGAACACCGGGGTGAGCCCACCCGAGATCGGCGGCACGATCCAGCTCCAGTCCACCGGGCAGTGGCGCCCCGCGGCCTCCTCCTTCTCCACGAAACGCAGAAAACGCCGCGACTCGCCGTGGTGATCGGCCAGGGACACCCCGGCCTCGTCGAAGGAGTGCTGCACCGCGGCGGTCAGCTCGATCGCCGCCCGGTCACGCCACAGGGTGCGGTCGCTGGAGGTGTCCAGACCCATCGCCTCGGCCACCTCGGCGAGCATGTCGTAGCGGTCGCTGTCGGCCAGGTTGCGGGCGCTGATCTCGGTGGCCATGTACCAGCCGTTGAACGGCGCCGCCGGATAGGAGATCCCGCCGATGTCCAGGCGCATGTTGCTGATCACCGGCAGGGCGTGCCAACGCAGCCCCAGCTCGGCGAACCACGGGTGCTCGGCGTGGGCCAGCGCCACCTCCAGCACCGCGTCACGGGGCACCTCGAAGAACTGCGGGCCCCCCGCGGCGTGCTCACCGCCCCCGGACACCACCAGCGGCAGCACGTCGAAGCGCCCCATCGGGCTCGGCGGCAGCCACCCCAGCGAGCGGGCGGTGTCGGTGAACCCCACATAGCGCGGGTCACCCAGCACCCGGCCCCCCGCGCGGTAGCCGGCGTAGCGGATGAGCTGCTCGTTCCACACCCGCGGCCCCGGCCCCGCCGGCCCGTCCGGGGCGAAGATCGTGATCGTCGAACGGATACGGCCCCGCCGGGTCGCCTCGCGCAGGTGCCCCACGCACTCGGCCGCGACCTGGTCGGGCGCGGTGACATGCCGGCGGTCGCGCAGGTGCAGGCTGCGCCAGTACAGCCGCCCGATGCAGCGCGCCGAGTTGCGCCACGCGATCCGCGCGCCGAACTCGAGCTCGGCGTGGGTGTGCACGTAGGTACCGGTGCGGGCGATCTCCTCGCGCACCGCGGCGATCCGCGGCTCGGCAGGACCGGCCATCGGGTTCTCGGTGTGGAACAACCGCACGAACTCCTCGGCCACCCCGGGGTCCACGCCGGGCGCCGGCGCCTCCACGATCGGCAGGGCGCCGGACTCGACCTCGACGACGCTCTCGCCAGGACCCGGTGCGGGTGAGGAACCGACGACCGCCAGCGTCCGGAGGGGCCCGGAGGCGAGGTCTTCAGGATCAGCGTAGACAGCCTCTGCGCTCATACCACCCCATGCGTCTCAACGGCCTCGGCCGACGCTCGCGCCCCTCGCGCCAGCGGGGTTCATCGTGCGTGGCCGATCCCGTGCGGGGGACCTCCAAATGGTGACTCCTACGACGCGGATTCGATGGCTTCCTGTGGTCGAGCAGAATCGTCCGGCCACGGAACAGACCGTCTCCTCATCACCGGGAGCACCTGCTCATCGGGCGTTGCGCTCAATGCTCGGCGGCGAGAGCAAGTGGACCTGCAGACACCCACATCCGGACGCTTTCTCTCTTCGATCGAATCCGTTCCGTAACTTCACCGGGGCGTTTCTCGATGCTCTGAATATCAACTGGTGGTCCGATCGCCGGCCAGGCCGGCCGAGGACCGCTGGCACGGACGGGCGGCCAGAGCCGCCTCCCGAGACGGGGGACCGAGGGTGGACGAGCGGGACGTCGGCGGCGCAGGTGCGGCGAAGCCGGGACGACACGAGTCGCTACGGGACGCACTGGAGCTCTGGGCGGCCAGTCAGGATCGAGCCCCGATCTCGCTCGCCCAGGCCCGCGAGCACGCCCCGGCCTGGTACACCGCCGCGACCCGTCACCTGTGCCCTCGCTAGTCATTCCCCAGAAGGGATCACCGGCCGAGCCTTGCGTGGCGCCCAGATCAGATGGCCGCAAGGAGAGGACGACCTCGGCGCGACCGTCGATCAGCCCGGTAGCCCGTAGACCTGCCGGAAGGTCCGCTTGATCGGCGCCCCGCCACTCAACTGGAAAATGGCGCCGAGGCACCGCCCCAGTAGTGTTCTCGACTGCCGGTCGTAGTCCTGGATGATGCGGCTGCCGTCGCCGTGCGATTCGACGCGGAGCTCGAACGTACCTCCGGGCCTGAAGATCCTTCCGTCGGTGAGCACCCCGCGGACGACCGAGTCGGTCCACTCGTACGTGACGCGCTCCCACACGTCCACTCGGGGGAGCGCGGTGCCCTCGGTGACGTCAGCACCCCTGGAAGACAGCGAATGCACTCTGAACAGGCGGGCCGTGAGATTCGGCCAGATCTCCGGGCGGCGCTCCGAGAAGTCGACCATCGCGCCGATGACCTGCTCGGGGGGATCGCGCACATCGAGTCGGAAGCTGAACCTGGGCACAGAGCACCGCCTCCTGCTCTGCGGCAAGAGAGCCGACGACCGACGGGTCGCGAAGGTTACTCCGCCCGCGGAGCGTGCGTCGCCGTCTTCCTCGGCGGCGCGGGCACTCCTCTCCGGTCGGCACCGGCTTCAGTCCGGCAGGAGCACCGCGACGCTCGCCTCGTCATCGGCCGGGCTCGTGGAGACCGAAGATGAGGTAGGGGTCGCTCGGGTCCCATCGGTTGTCGACCTGCGAGCGACGGCCGATCTCGCGGCATCGCTCGAGGAGTCGGCGACCGAGGTCCAGCTGGGTCGTCTCCCAGGTCTTCAGAGCAGCCGGGACGTCGCCTCCGGCATCGTCGAGCGCGTCGGCGAGGGCCCATGCGTCGGCAGCGGCCTTCGCCGTGCCGGCCGCCGCGTGGGGGCGCACCGCGAACGCCGCATCGCCGAGGATCGCGACCTGCCCGGCGGTCATGGCGGGGACGTCGATGTCGTAGACCGCCTGGACGAAGGGCTCTCGCGCACCGGTGACGACCTCGGCGATCGCCGGCGCGAGCTCCCGGGTCGCGGTGGCCCGGAACTCCTCGATGGCGTCGTCGGCCAACGAACCGGGCGGCACCGACACCTTCCGCGGTTGGCCGTCCCGGCCGGCGAGCAGCCGGTCGAAAGCTTCTCCGGCGTCGACGTTGCGGTACCAGACGTAGTTGGACAGCCGAGTGCCCGGCTGCACCGTGCCGCCCGGACCCGGGATCGGGTACACGAGGATGTGGCTGTCGCGGATCACCTGGTAGGTGATCGCGTCACGGAGCTCGTCGAACGTCTCCGACCGGAGGTCACCCTCGGGCACGGTGCCGCGATAGGCGACGTAGCCGGAATAGTGCGACCGGGCGGCGGGGAAGAGCGTCTCGCGCGTCAGCGAATTGATGCCGTCGGCGGCGACGAGCAGATCGCACCGGTCGTGGCTCCCGTCCGCGAAGGTGATCTCGACGCCCTCGGCGAGCTGCCGGAACGAGGTCATCTCGCGCGCGAGGTGGTAGCGCTCGGGGTCGAACAGGCGCAGCAGCTCGCGATAGATCGCGTTCCACGAGGAGAAGCGGTAGGGATGCTCGGCCTGGTAGCGACGCGACCCGTCGGGCCACAGGTAGCGAATCCACCCGGTGCGGGAGCAGAACGTGTCCGGATCGACGACGGACCGTTCACGGAAGTAGCGGATGGTTGCGTCGAGGACGGCGATGCCGGCCCCCCGGGCGTCGAGCTCGGAGCGTGACCGCTCGTGGATCTGGACGTCGCAGCCCAGGTCGCGCAGCAGGAGGCCCGCGGTCAGCCCTCCGATGGAGCCGCCGACGACGGCCACCCGCGGCATCGGGCCCATCTCTCAGGGACGCCCGAATGTCGCGATCTTGTCCACCGACAGCTCGAAGAGGATGCGGCTCTCGCCGACCGACTCGTCGCGCAGCCCGTACGCGGAGTCCTGGCCCGTGTACTTCCGCCAGATGCGGTCGACGTGGTCCGTGACGCGCGAGCCGTCCTGGGGGTGGTCCTCGGGGATCTCACGGCTCACGGTGGTCTTGATCGACACCCAGTGGTAGGCGTTCTGCGGGTTCATCAGGAGGAACGTCGCGTGCGGTGTCGCGCGCAGCCAGCCCACCTTCTTGCGGTGGTGGGCGAGGTTGAGCAGCACCAGCTCGCCCTCGTAGTCGAACCACACCGGCGTGAGATTCGGCAGGCCGTCGCGGCCCACCACCGCCACCGTCGCCGTGACCGGCTCGTCGAGGAGCTGTCTGTAGATCGGGTCGAGGTCCGCCAACGAGGTGATGGCCCCGCGGTCGCCGACGGTGAACTGTCCGGGTTGGGTCCCTTCGGCGACGTCTCGGATGTTGGCGACGGTGATGCTCACGGTCTGGCCTCCCGGCGGCGTTGCTGGTGGATCATCCCGCGTCGAGCGTAGGTTTCCGTGATCCAGCGCACAACGCTGCCAGACCCCGCCCGCGAACGGAGCGCCACCGGCGACATGCCTGCTCACCGTCATCGACCACCTGCGAGTCGACCGTGAGCTCGCGGGCGATCGCCACCGCCCTCGCCCGCGCCTGGCGCGACGCCGGGACGTCGGTGCTGTTCGGGGTCCCCGGTGGAGGTGCGAACCTCGACGTCGTCGGAGCGGCGGCCGAGGAGGGCATCCGTTTCGTCCTCGCCCACGACGAGACCGCGGCCGGGATCATGGCCTCGACCCACGGGCTGCTCACCGGCACGGCGGGGGCGGCAGTGGTCACCCGGGGCCCAGGAGTCACGGCCGCCGCCACCGGCCTCGCCCAGGCCACGCTCGACCGGGCCCCGCTCGTGCTCGTCAGCGACACCGTCCCGCAGCGGTCCGCTCCCCGCGTGCCGCACCAGCGGCTCGACGAGCAGGCCATGACCCGACCGATCGCGAAGTGGTCGGGGTCGCTGGGGACGGAGGACCCCGCAGGCGTCGCGGCCGCTGCGATCGACCTTGCTCGTCGAGGACCGGCCGGAGGGGTGCACCTGGCCATGGATCCGACCGCCCCGGGCAGCCCGCCGCCACCAACGACCGTCGACCCGGCTGTCGACGAGGGGGCGACGGGCCGAGCAGCCGCGATGATGGCCCGTGCGGAGCGTCCCGTCGTCCTCGTCGGCGTCGCCGCGGCGGACCATCCCGGCCTGGCCGATGCCCTGGTGTCGACGGGCCTGCCCGTCCTGTGCACCTACCAGGCCAAGGGCGCCGTACCGGATTCCCGGTCCGCGGGCCTGTTCACCGGAGGGGTGCTGGAGCGCCCGCTGCTGGACCGGGCCGACCTCGTGCTCGCCGTGGGCGTGGACCCCGTCGAGCTGATCCCCGCCCGGTGGCCACACGGTGCACCGGTCGTGATGCTGCATCCCGAGCCCGTCGACGGGAGCTGGTTCGGCGAGCCACAGATCGTCGTCGGGCCCCTCACCACCACCCTCCCCACCGTGCTCGCCGGCGCGAGCCACCGCTGGGAACCGGACACGGCGGAGAACGCCCGCCACGGAGCGCTCGACACGCTCGAGACCGGAGGTGGCGCGTTCGGGCCCCATGACGTCGTGCGCGAGGTCGCCCGCGCGAGCAGCCGTTCGACCACGCTGACCGTGGACGCCGGCGCGCACATGTTGGTGGCGATGCCGCTGTGGGAAGCGACCGCCCCACGCCAGGTCCTGATCTCCAACGGTCTGGCCACCATGGGGTTCTCCCTGCCCGCCGCGGTGGGCGCGGCGCTCGCCCGCCCCGGCTCCCCGGTGGTGTGCTTCGTCGGCGACGGCGGACTGGGGATGACCCTGGCCGAGCTCGAGACCGTCGTCCGGCTCGATCTCGACCTCACCGTCGTGGTCTTCAACGACGGCGCGCTGAGCCTCATCGAGATCAAGCAGACCGATGGGCAGGGCGACGCGGACGCGGTGCGGTACGGCCCGACCGACTTCGCGGCCATCGCCTCCGGCACGGGGATGCGGGCCGTGGCCGTGGAGGGCCGGCAGGCGCTCCGGGACGAGCTCGACCAGGTCCGGGCGGGTCCACGCCTGATCGACGCCCGCATCAGCCCGGACGGCTACGCGCACGTCCTCGCCGCCACCCGGGGGTGACCCATGTGGCGGTCGGGCGCGCTGATTCGTCCGTGCCCTTCGATCGCTAGCGTCACCCCTCCGTCGCTGTCACCACGGACAACGGCACCGGGAGGGCACCACGTGATATCCCCGTCGCGCTCGGCACGAGGCACGGCGTCGACCGGTGAGCTGGTCAGCCGTGACGGGACCGGTCTCCGCACGTGGACCAACGGCGCCGACGGCGCCCCACTCGTGATCAGCAACGGGCTCGGGGCGCCTCCGGCGGCGTGGCCCCGACTGGCAGAGGGCGGAGGGTTCTCCGCGGTGTCCTGGAGCCACCGGGGCCTCGGTGGCTCCGAGCGCCCCGACGACCCGGCCCGCATCTCCGTCGTGGACCACGCCGCCGACCTCGAGGCGACCATGGACGAGGCGGGCTTCGAGCGCGCGGTGCTGCTCGGGTGGTCCATCGGGGTCGACGTCGCCTTCGAGTTCGCCCGCGCCCACCCCGAACGGGTGGCGGGCATCCTCGGGATCGGCGGGCTGCCCGGCGGGTCGTTCCGGGCGTTCGGCCCGCCGGGTCAGCCCGCCGCCGTACGCGAGGGGCTCGGTCGGAGCGCCGCGTGGCTGCTGCGCCTGATGGGGCCGCCCGCGGCGGCGCTGGCCTACCCGACGGTGAACCTCGCGCGGGCGCTCCGGGTCGACCACGTCGCCCCGCTGCCGGACCTGGCGGCGTCGGCGCGGGTCGCTCGGGAATTCACGACACACCCGTGGACCTGGTACTCCGAGCTCCTCCTGGCCGCCGGGAACCATCCCCCGATCGACACGGGTTTCGTCTCCTTCCCGGTCACACTCGTGGGCGGCACCCTCGACATCGCCGTCTCGGCGGCCGACATCCGCGCCGTCACGACGACGATCCCGCAGGCCCGGTTCGTGCCCCTCGTCGGCACGCATTTCCTGCCCCTCGAACAGCCTGACCGACTTCACCAGGAGCTCATCGCGCTCGCGGAACGGGCCGGACTCCTTCGCACCTAGCCGTGGTCGGGGCCGTCGCAGCGCAGGGTGAGGTCGACGGGCCCTCCGGGTGCCCGCGTCCGGATGAGCCGACCACCGGCGCGGTCCGTTGCCTCCCGGTGGAGGTCGGCCCATAGTGGGGACCCGCGCCCCGGACCCAGGTGCCACCTGCACCGACTCGTCGGGCAGTCCGTTTCGCACCTGGGGGAACGCCTCGTGTCCATCGACGACGCCACACCACAGCCACCCGGTCACCAGCCCACGCCGCCCTCGGCAGAGGCGCTGCACCGTGTGGCGAACGACGTCCACGCCGAGCTGGTCGCCGCCGGTTTCGAGCCCCACACGTTCCTCGGCACCGAAGAGACCGCCGACGACTGGCGGCGTCGAGGCCCCTTGACCGTGATCCGGCGCGATCACGTCGAAGTGTGGTGGAGCATCGGCCCACGACCCCGCACCCAGGCCGGACCCTCCGACGCCGAGCGGCGCATGACACCCGTCCTGCGCGACATCCTGCAGGCCGCCGGCATCGACGCCGACCTCTCGATCCCGACGCGGGAGGGCGACGTCACGGTGTGGATCACTACCCACAACCGCCCGGACGACCCCGTGCTGCCTGCTCGTCCGCGCTCGCACCGAGCCGTCGGCCCGGGCCGGGGCGTCAGCCGGTCGGGGTGAGGAGAGGCGAACGGGCCGGGCCCGTCGCCAGCGCCAGCACCTCACGGTAGAGATCGAGGTAGCCGCGGGCCATCGCCGCCGGGGTGAAGCGACGCCGGGCCGCGGCCCGACAGGCGTCGCGGTCGAGGGACCGGTCGGCGCGGGCGGCGAGCAGATCGGCGAGGGCGTCCTCCTCGTCGCGCGGAACGAGCAGACCGGTGCTGCCCTCGTCGAGGAGCTCGGGCAGGCATCCGCGCGCGTACCCGACGACGGGTGTTCCCAGGGCGAGGGACTCGACGACGCCGGTGCCGCCGGGCTCCTCCCACTGCAGGGGGCAGAGCTGCGCCGCGGCGCCGGCGACGAGCCGGTCGCGGTCGGCGCCGCGCAGGGCACCCGCCCAGCGGACGCGGTCGCCGTCGATCAACGGGCTCACCTCGTCGAGGAACCAGCGGACGTCGGGGTGCTCCCGCGCCCGGGGATCCGTGGCCAGCGCGGCCTCGAGCGCGGCGGCGCTGTGGTGGGGTCCGACGGGGCCGGCGAGGACGACCCGCCGGCCCGTCCGGTGGGCCAGCCGGGCCGCTGCGTCCTGGCCCTTGGCGGGGGTGAGGCGTGCGAGGACGACGAGGTGGTCGGCCGGGGCCACCGGCGGGCCCGGCTCGTCGGCGAGCGGGGTGGCCAGGTGCACGTGCCCGAGTGCGTGCCGGCGCAGCGCCGGCGGCGCCCCCGCGAGCTGGGAGCCGGACACGCCGTTGACGAACACCCGCCCCTGGCCGTCGAAGCGTCCGTAGAGCTCGGGGTGCTTGGCGAGGTCCCAGTGCAGGGTGTGCAGGACCGGCGGGCCGGCGTCGGCGTAGGAGACGAGGCCCCAGGCCTCGAGGTGCGAGTGCACGAGGTCGATGTCGTCGCGGCCCCGCAGCTCCTGTCGCACGCGGTCGACGTGGGCGGCGACGACGCCCATGACCCGGTTGTAGGGCTCCGCGATCGCCGCGAAGCGGGGCTCGGCGAACGTCGTCACCCGCTCGTCGACCTCGATGCGGCTGGTCCCCACCGTCGCGAGCACCACCCGGACCCCGAGGCGCCTCAGTTCCGGGATCAGGGTGGCCAGCACCGCCTCGATCCCTCCGTACCCCTCCGGCGGCACCGGCAGCCACGGTCCCGCGTCGACGAGGACCGTGAGGGGACGCCCGGCCATCAGGCCACCGGCCGGTAGTGGGCGAGGACCTCGCGCAGCGGCGGTCGCTCCTCGACGGCGACGTCGGTCTCGACCACCTCGCGGTCGAGACCGGCCGGTCCCGGCGCCGAGGGACGTCGGAACTGCACGAGCGTCGTCGTCTCGGGACCCTGCGTGAGGATGCCCTGACGGGCCAGCCGGGCGGACGCGGCGAGCTGGATCTGGGCCGACATCCGCCCGAGCGCCTGCAGATCGTGGTGTCGGTGCACACGGACGCCCAGGTCGACCTGGGCCATGGCCTCGAGACCCACGCGGTCGAGGACGTCGACGAGCATGCCCAGCTCGACGCCGTAGCCGGTGACGAACGGGATGGCCTCGAGCAGCTCGCGGCGCGCGGCGAACTCGCCGGCGAGCGGCTGCACGAACCCGGCCAGCTGCGGCCAGGCGAGGTTGAGGAGCGGGCGGGCGACGAGCTCGCTCACCCGGCCGCCGCCGTCGACGTCGACGGTGCCGTCACCGATCAGCGGCCGGTGGTAGAAGCCCTTGACGAAGGCGACGCCGGGATCGTCGAGCAGCGGGCCGAGCAGCCCGGTGACGAAGCCCGGCTCGACGTCACGGAGATCGGCGTCGATCGCGACGACGAGGTCGCCGGTGCTCGCGGCGAGGCCCTTCCACAGCGCCTCGCCCTTGCCGTGCGCGGGGACGAGCTCGGACATCACCGAGTCCTGCCCGACCACGGTCGCGCCGGCGGCCGCAGCGACCTCGGCGGTGGCGTCCTGGGACCGGGAGTCGACGACGAGGACCTCGTCCACGAGACCGGTGCGGTCGACGAGCGCCTCGCGGACGACCGCGACGATGCGGCCGATCGTGGCGGCCTCGTCACGGGCGGGGAGCACGAGGCCGACCCGTCGGCCGGCCTTCTGCTCGACCATCCGCCCGAGTTCCCAGTCCTCGGTGCGACTGGTGCGGCGGGAGAGCCAGCTGCGGACCTCGTGGAGCATGTCGCGTGGTGCCCGATTCGCACGATCGGGTACCAGCGCCCTCGTGATCGATACCGAAGTCAGGGTGGGGATCGTCGGGGCGGGCGGTGTCGCGCGGCGCCATGCCGGAGCACTGGCCTCGATGCCGGACGTGGCGCTGGTCGGCGTCACCGACCCGGACGGCGGACGCGCCGCCGACCTCGCTGCGGCGGTGGGCACGACAGCGGCGGAGGACCTCGACGCGCTGCTGGCGCGGGGTGTCGACGCGGCCTGGGTCTGTGTGCCGCCGTTCGCCCACGGCGAGGTGGAGACACGCCTCGCCGCGGCCGGCGTCGCCCTGTTCGTCGAGAAGCCCCTGGGGCTCGACGTCGCGGCCGCGGAGCAGGTGCACGCCGCCGTCGGCGCGGCCGGGGTCGCGACGTCGGTGGGTCACCACTGGCGGTCGTCGGCCGTGGTGGCCCGCGCCCGCGAGGTGGTCGCGGGCCGCACCATCCGGCTGGTCAACGCGACCTGGCTGGACAAGGTGCCTCCGGTGCCGTGGTGGGCGCAGCGCGGGTCCTCGGGCGGCCAGGTCGTCGAGCAGGCCGTGCACGTCCTCGATCTCGCGCGGCTGCTGGCCGGCGAGGTCACCGCGGTGCACGCCGTCGCGGACGCCGCCCCGCCCGCCCCCGGCACCGATGTCGACTCGGCCACCGCCGGCACGCTGCGCTTCGCCGGTGGGGCCGTCGGGACGCTCGCCGCGACCTGCCGCCTGGCGTGGAAGCACCGCGCGGGCCTCGAGCTCTACGCCGACGACCTCGCGCTGAGCGTCAGCGAGGAGCAGCTGACCGTCCGCGACGGCGACGGGATCCGGACCGTCGAGGTCGACCCCGCGGAGGCCCGCACCGCCGCGGACCGCGCCTTCGTCGACCACCTCCTCGGGCGACCCCCGTCCGGCGGCGGCATCGTCGTCGACTACGGCGAGGCCCTCCGCACCCACCGGCTCGCGTGCGCGCTGGCCGACTCCGTGGCCTCCGGCGCGCCGATCGCACTGGACGGTGCCCGATGACGGCGCAGGTCCTCGTCGTCGACGGTCCCGGTCGCGTGCGTTTCGTGCCCGACGAGCCCTCCGGACCACTGCCGGACAGCGGTTTCGACGTGCGCACACGGTTCTCCGGGCTCTCGGCGGGCACCGACCTCAGCTGGGTCAAGGGCACCAACCCGATGCTGTCGTCCGCCTGGGACGCCGAGCTGGGGCTCTTCGACGACGCCCGCCCCGGCGCCGGCTATCCCGTGCGCAAGGTCGGCTACATGCAGGTCGGCGAGGTCGTGGCCGCCGGCCCGTCGTCCGGGCGCACGGTCGGTGATCTCGTGGCGATGACCTACGGACACCGCACCGCCCACCGCGCCGACCCGGCGAGCGAGCGGGTCGTGCCGCTCCCGCACGGTCTCGACCCGGTCCTCGGTGTCTACGCCGCGCACATGGGTCCGATCTGCGCCAACGGCGTGTTGCACGCGGCGGCCGAGGACGGCGCCGAGGACCTCGACGCCGGTGTCCGCGACCGCACGGTGGCCGTCGTGGGCGCCGGCGTGGTGGGCCTCCTGACCGGACTGTTCGCCGCCGAGCTGGGCGCCGCGTCGGTCACCGTCCTCGACCCGACCCCGGGCCGGCGCGCCGTCGCCGAGGCGCTCGGCCTCGCCACCCGCGACCCCGACGACCCGGGCACCGTCGCCGACCTCAAGCGCGGCTGGCGCCACGGGCCCGGCGACCACGGTGCCGACGTCGTGTTCCAGTGTCGCGGCCGCACGGCGGCGCTGGCGCTGGCGCTGCGGCTGCTGCGCCCGCAGTCCACGGTGATCGACCTGGCGTTCTACGCCGACGGTGCCGACGCGGTCCGGCTCGGCGAGGAGTTCCACCACAACGGCCTCGGCGTGCGGTGCGCGCAGATCGGGCGCGTGCCACGGGCGCTCCGCGGGACGTGGGACCGCGACCGGCTCTCCGCCGTCACGCTGGACCTGCTCGCGGCCCGCGGCGCGGACATCGTCGACCACGTCGTCACCGACCGCGTCCCGCTCGCGGAGGCCCCCGAACACCTCGCGGCCCTCGCCGACGGGCGCCGCCACGCCGGGCTCCAGACCGTCTACACGGCCTGAGCACGCGCCTACCGACTCGTGGCGTCGTCCTTGTTCTCGTCCTTCCTCTTGTCCAACCCGTTCTCGACCGCCCCCCACACGAGGACGCCGACGACCGGGGCCACGGCCAACGCGACGAACTTCACGGCAGGGCCGAGGACTTTCAGGGCAAGGCCGGAGAGGACCATGACGCTCCTGGGCTCGAGGGGCACGTGCAGGGACAACGTTCTCGGTGCGGGCCGGTGACGGTGGAGTGCGACATCATCCCGCTCGAGAGGCGCGGCGCCGACGGACGAGGACGATCGCGACGAGGGCCACGGCCAGACCGGCGAGGCCCAGTGCGAGCGCGCCGAGCGTCGGACCCCAGGGCCAGGACCGACCGGTGACCCGGAGGTCCTCGGCCGGGTACTCCAGGATCTTCGCCGTCCACCGAGCCGTGGGTACGTCCGTCGCGAGCGCCATGTCCTGCAGGGCCCCGTCGAACGCGAAGCCGGCCCGGGGATGCAGGCGCGCGGTGGGGATGCCGACGGAGTCCGCGGCGGTGAGGGCCGCAGTCACCTCCGCGCCGCCGCCGGAGCCGGGCACGAGGAGACGGTCGGTGCCGCTGACGGCGTCGAGGCCCGCGCGTGGGACGAACACCAGGCCGTGACGCGACCGGACGCCCCGTGGGTCGGCCGCGAGCGAGAGGGTGCGCGCGACCTTGCCCTCGGCGTAGGGGTCGAACGCCGAGGCCAGCTCGAGCTCACCGACGCCGTTGGCGAGCAGGACGCCCATGGTCGTCGTGCCGGACCGGAAGCCCAGGTTCAGCACGTGGACGGCGCCGTTGGTCGGCGTCACCGCGTTCGGCGGGAGCGTCGCCGGGACCCCCGGCGAGTAGTGCTGCCACCCGACGTCGGCCGCGGCCGCGGCGGCGGTCGCGGGCCCTGCCAGTCGCTCGACGACCCGCAGCGTCCCGTCGACCGACGAGAGCAGGCCCCCGGTCGTGACGACGTCGCCGTCGTCGACGTAGCGCAGGCCGCGCTGCCAGCGCACCGACGGGTGGTCCTCCTCGAGCCCGGCGAGCCGGTACCAGTGCGAGGTGGCCGGGCGCCCGTCGACCAGGCCCGCCTCGGCGACCAGGCGGGCGCCCGTGCACACGCCCAGCACCAGGCCCTCGCCCGCGACGTTCCGCAGCCACCCCGTCACCGGCGCATCGTCGGCACCGGTGCCGGGGTCGGTGTCAGGCATCTCGGGCACGACCGTGACGTCCGGGGCCGCCCCGCCGAGCATCGCGGAGAGCTCGGCGATGCTGAGGTCGGGCACGAGGTCGAGGCCCCCGAGCAGCGGCACCGGGCGACGCTCCGGCGCCACCGTGTAGACGTTGAAGGCCCCCGTCGTGGCCAGGATGTCGAAAGGCACCAGCGCATCGGCCACGTTCGCCCCGTGGTTGCCGACGAGCACCACCGCCGTCGGCTTCCCCGGGTCGTGCGGGGGGCGTGCGGCGCCCGTCGTCGACGCGGGGACGGGCCCGGACGACGGGCGCGGCGCGTACCGGCTGCGGTCGAACCCGGCCGAGCCCACGGCCAGCACGGCCGCCGGAACCACGGCGACCGCCAGCAGCAGCACCAGCCCCAGGGCGGCCACCCGCACCGACCGGCGCGCCCGCCCGTGATCCGCGTGGCCACCCCCGGCCGGCTCCGGCGTCGTCCCCTTCCCAGCGCCCATCCTCCGACCCCTCCTGCCGAGCACGCCACGTGTGCGCGTTGGCGGCGATCGTCGGCGGGGCCGGGCGGTCGGGCGAGGCCGCGGCGGCGGAGACGTCCGCAATCCTGGGATTCGTGTCGCCCGGACACCGGGACGTCGGCCCTACGGTGGGGCGCATGACGGATCGGCGGGTGGTCGTCGTCGGGTACGACCGGATCGAGCTGGTCGACCTCGCGTGTGTGACCACCGGCTTCGACCACGCCAACCGCCTCGGCGCCGACCCCGCGTACCGGGTCGCGCTGGCGACGTCGGTCGGCCGGGCGATCCACAGCGACTCGGGGCTCGAGCTGCGGGCCCAGGAACGCCTCGACACCCTCGACGGTCCGATCGACACGCTGGTCGTCTCCGGTGGGCTGGGCCACGAGGACGCCGCCGGCGACCACCGGCTGGTCGGCCAGGTCCGTCGTCTGGCAGGGCTCTCCCGCCGTGTCGCCTCGGTCTGTACCGGGGCGACCCTGCTCGCCGCAGCGGGCCTGCTCGACGGGCGTCGGGCCACGACGCACTGGTTCTACGCGGAGCGGCTGGCGGCCCGGTTCCCGCGGGTCCGCGTCGACGCCGGCCCGATCTACGTGCGGGACGGACCCCTGGCCACGTCGGGCGGGGTGACCGCCGCCCTCGACCTCACCCTGGCGTTCATCGAGGAGGACCACGGACCGGAGCTCGCCCGGCAGGTGGCGCTCGGAACGGTGAGCTACCTCCAGAGGCCCGGCAACCAGGCCCAGATGAGCATGTTCACCACCTCGCCGCGCCCGGAGCACGCGATCGTGCGGCAGGTGTGCGACCACGTGGTCACCCACCTCGAGGACGACCTCGCCGCCACCCGGCTGGCGGGTCTCGTCGGTGTCAGCGAGCGCCACCTGGCGCGGCTCTTCGGCGAGCACGTGGGCCGTACACCGGCCCGCTTCGTGCGCGACGCGCGCCTGGAGGCGGCGTCGCACCTGCTGGTCGAGACCGACGAGCCGACGAGCGCGGTCGCGCGGCGGTGCGGGTTCGCCTCGGGCGAGTCGCTGCGGCAGGCGTTCGTGGCGAAGTTCGCGACGTCACCGTCACGCTTCCGGTCGGCGCACGCGTCGTCGCACGGACGGCGTCCGGTCCCGTCGCCGTGAGGCGGTCCCAATGGCTGGTCGCGGCGTCGGACGAGAAGGCAGTATCCGGACCCTCACCGAGGCGATGCGGATTCCTGATGACGAGCCGGCCCGTGCCGACCGCTCCCGCCGCTCAGGGCCCGCTGTGGCGGACGTCGTCGACGAGACTGCGCATCGCCGAGGACGGCGGCAGCCCGAGCTCGGCCTGGAGCAGGCGTCGGAAGCCGTCGTACTGGCGCAGGGCCTCGCCGGCGTTGCCCTCGGCGAGGTGGACCTGCATGACCTGTCGGTGCGCGGTCTCCCGCAGGGGCTCGCTCTGCACGGCGAGCAGACCGAGCCGCAGCGCGTCGGCGTAGCGCGACTGGTCGCGGCGCCGGGCGCACATGTCCTCGAGGGCGTGCAGGCGCAGCTGCCGGTAGCGCTCGCGCTCGAAGAACCCCACGGGTCGTCCCACCCCGGGAGCAGGTCGCCCGCGAGCAGGTCGAGCTCCCGCCCCTCCGCCTCGCCCGTCTCCACACGCCAGAGGTCGACGACGACGTGCTCGGCGAGCCCGATGCGCCCGCCCTCGGCCCGGACCAGCGGACCCGCGTCGGACCGTGGCAGGCGCCAGAGGGTGGAGCGCAGGTTGGACGACGCCCGGGCCTCGCTCGAGTCCCCCCACAGGGCGCCGGTGAGCTGATCACGGCGGAGCGCCACCCGGTGCAGCGCGAGGTAGGCGAGCAGGCGCTCCCCCCGCGGCGACAGCAGCTGCGGCCGTCCTGCCACCCGGCACGAGAACCGTCCGAGCACGGTCAACTCCGTCGGATTCATCCGAGCCTCCGCCCGTTGGTGCCCACGGTGCGGCTCGCGCTTGAACCCTTGCCCCCAGCCTGGGGGCGCGGGGACGTCCCGGCAACCGGGAGCGGGGACGAGCGCGTGACGACACGGTGACGCGGCGGGTGATGCCCTGGGGCACGCGCGACGCCACGGCGCGCGGACGGCACTTCGGCATGGTCCGTCGGGTCGTCGGCAGCACCGCCGGCGCTTCCCGTCCGCGAGGAGTGCTCGTGTTCTTCCACTACAAGGGACTGCAGTTCGAGTCCACGCCCGAGCGCCCCGACCCCCTGCTCGCGATGAAGCTCCAGGAGCTCCTGGGGGGACACTGGGGCGAGCTCACGGTGGCGATGCAGTACCTGATGCAGGGCTGGAACTGCCGCATCCCCGGCAAGTACAAGGACCTGCTGCTCGACACCGGGACCGAGGAGCTGGCCCACGTCGAGATGATCTCGAACATGATCGCGAAGCTGCTCGAGGGCGCGCCCGCCGAGCAGACCGCCCGGGCCTGCGAGGACAACCCGATGCTCGCCGCGATCGTCGGCGGCCAGAACCCGCAGCACTCCATCGTCTCCGGCGGCGGGCCCGTGCTCGCCGACTCGGCGGGGACGCCCTGGAGCGGCAAGTGGATCGTCGCCAGCGGCAACCTTCTCGCCGACTTCCGGGTCAACGCCGCGGCGGAGGGCCAGAGCAAGATCCAGGCGGCCCGCGTCTACAACATGACCGACGACCCCGGCGTCAAGAAGATGCTCAAGTTCAACCTGGCCCGCGACTCGATGCACCAGAACCAGTGGCTCGCCGCGATCGAGGAGCTCAAGGACGAGGGACTCGAGTACGACCCGGTGCCGGCCGGGATCATCGACGAGGAGTTCGACGAGTACTCCGGCCAGCTGTGGAACCTCTCGGCCGGCAGCGACTCCTCGCAGGGGCGCTGGGCCTCCGGCGAGCGACCCGACGGGCGCGGCTCGTTCAGCTACGTCGACAGCCCGGAGCCGCTGGCCGGGGAGCCCACGCCGCCCTCGGCCGACCCGTACCTGTACGCCACGGTCCCGGGCGGTCCGAACGGTCAGCGACCCGACGGCACCCGGAACGGCGCGTCGGCGTCCCGCGGCGTCTGACCGGCCGACCCCCGAGGAGGAGACGTGCTCCGGCCCGTGCGCTCGCGGCGGTGGCCGGTGCCGAGCGCCGAGGTGCTCGCCGGCGGTGGCGCGGCGCTGGGGCTCGTCCTCATCGGCGTCGGGATGGTGGTCCACGCCGCCGCCGGCCCGACGGCGCTCCAGCTCGTCCTCGCGGCGGCGGCGCTGGCGGTGCGTCCGCTCGCCGTCCTGGCCCACCGGCGCCGGCACCGCACACCGCCGGCGCCGGTGGCGTACACCCCCGACGGTTGAGCTCCCAGCCGGCCTCGACGACCCACCACGAACCGACGGGAGTCCCATGACCACCGCGTCCCAGAACCGGCAGTCGACCGACCTGATCGACGTCCTCGCCGCTGAGCACCGCGAGGTGGAGGGCCTCTTCGCCGAGCTCGAGGCCCGCTTCGGCGCCTCGGGCCCGGAGGTCGAGGACATCGCCCAGCGCGTGGTGACCCGGCTGGTGCAGCACTCCGTGGCCGAGGAGGTGCACCTCTACCCGCTCGTGCGGGAGGTCCTCGACGACGGCGACGCGCTCGCCGAGCGCGAGATCGCCGAGCACGACGCCGCCGAACGCACGATGAAGCGACTCGAGGCCCTCCCGGCCCGGAGCGCGGACTTCTGGATGACCTACCGCATCCTCACCAACCTCATCGCCCAGCACGTGGGCGAGGAGGAGCAGTACCTCTTCCCGCGTCTCGCCGCGGCGGTCGCGAAGGAGGACCGCGAGCAGATCGGCGACCGCATCCTGTCGACGGAGAAGACCGCGCCGACCCGTCCGCACCCCGCCTCGCCGTCGGAGGGCGGCGCGCTGGCCGCGCTCGCCCCGGGAGCCGGTCTGGTGGACCGACTCCGCGACGCGCTCACCGGGCGCGGCCGGTGAGCTGATCCGGACGGCGCGGCGGCGCGGGTCCCGGGGGGTGCGGGTGGGTAGGCCCCCCGGGACCGGCGCTCGACCTCACGGGCCGCACGACCCGACCACCCGACCTGGGGGCCCTCCGTGACGTCCTACGGCTACTTCCTGTCGTGCGAGCAGTACGGCCCGCACGAGCTCGTGGACCAGGCGCGGCGCGCCGAGGCCGCCGGCTTCGAGCGCCTGTGGATCTCCGACCACTTCCATCCGTGGCTCGACGAGCAGGGGCAGAGCCCGTTCGTGTGGTCGGTGGTCGGGGCCCTGTCGCAGGTCACCACGCTGCCGATCTCGACCGCGGTGACCTGCCCGACGATCCGCGTCCACCCCGCGATCGTGGCGCAGGCCGCGGCCACCGCCGCGGTGCAGACCGAGGGACGCTTCGTGCTCGGGGTGGGCAGCGGGGAAGCACTCAACGAGCACGTCCTCGGCGACCGGTGGCCGCCGGTCGCCGAGCGCCTGGAGATGCTCGCCGAGGCCGTCGAGGTGATCCGTGCCCTGCACGGCGGGGGCATGGTCAACCACCGCGGGCGGTACTACCGCGTCGAGGACGCTCGCCTGTACACGGTGCCCGAGCGGCCGGTCCCGATCTACGTCTCGGGCTTCGGGCCGCAGGCCGCCACGCTCGCCGGGCGGATCGGCGACGGGTACTGCGGCGTCTCCCCCGACGCGTCGCTGGTGCAGACGTTCCGCGACGCGGGCGGCGGCGCCGCGCCCGCGCAGGCCGGCACCAAGGTCTGCTGGGCCGGCAGCGTCGACGAGGGCATCGACACCGCCCACCGGCTCTGGCCCAACGACGCCCTGCCGGGTCAGCTCGCCCAGACCCTGCCCCGCCCGCAGGACTTCGCCGACGCGACCGGCCTCGTCGACCGGGACGCGACCGCCGCCACGTTCTCCTGCGGCCCGGACGTCGACGCCCACGTCGGGCAGCTGGCCGCCTACGCCGACGCCGGCTACGACGAGGTGTACGTCCAGCAGATCGGGCCCGACCACGACGACTTCTTCGCCGCGTACCGGAACGAGGTGCTCCCGGCACTGCGCGCACGGTGACGCGGGGACATGTGGATCACAGCCCGGCGGAGCGGGTAGTTCCTCCGACGGCGTTCACCACCGAGCGCGCCGCTGCCGTCGCCGCTGCAGGTGGTGCTCATGGAACGTCCGAGGGACTGGCGCACCTACGTCGCCGTCGGCGACAGCTTCACCGAGGGTCTGGGCGATCCGTCCGGGGCCGGGTGGCGGGGCTGGGCCGACCGGCTCGCCGAGCGGCTCGCGGGCCACCGTCCCGGTCTGCGCTACGCCAACCTCGCCGTGCGCGGGCTGCTCCTCGACCAGATCCTCGACGAGCAGGTCCCCGTGGCCGAGGACATGGAGCCGGATCTCGTCACGGTCTGCGCCGCCGGCAACGACTTCCTGCGGCCGCGCGTCGATCCGGACGGGCTCGCAGACCGTCTCGAGACCGCGGTCGCCCGCCTGCGCGCCGGGGGCGCCGACGTCGTCGTGTTCACCAGCTTCGACCCGCGCGACATGCGCCTCCTGCACCACCGGCGCGGGCCCATCGCGATCTACAACCAGCACCTCCACGCGATCGCCCAGCGCCACGACGCCCACCTCGTCGACCTCTGGTCGATGAGCGTGCTGCGCCATCCCCTGGCCCGGGTGGACGACCGGATGCACCTCTCACCCGAGGCCCACCGGCGGGTCGCGCTGCGGGTCTGCGAGGTGCTCGGTCTGCCGGTGGACGGCGACTGGCGGGCGCCCTGGCCGGACCGCGACGGGCGGCCCTGGCTCACCCGGCGGCGTGACGACCTGGCCTTCACCCGCGAGCACCTGCTGCCGTGGGCCGGCGAGCGGCTGCGCGGGCGACCCGCGGGGATCGGCCGGGCGGCGAAGCGCCCCCACCTCCTGCCCTGGCGCACCGTCACCGGCCCCGAGGACGTCGCGGTCAGCGTGCCGGATCGCTGACGGTGTCCAGCCGCGGGAACACGATCTCGTGGATCAGGAGGTGGACCGTGGCGGCGACCGGGATGGCGATCAGCACACCGACGATGCCGTAGAGCGCCCCTCCCAGCAGCACCGCGACCAGCGTGAGCAGCGCCGGCACCCTCACCACGCGGCCGACGATGGCCGGGAAGATCAGGTAGTCCTCGAGGAACCGGTAGAGGACGAAGAAGCCGACGACGGCCCATCCCACCGCGGGCGACACCGTGAAGGCCACCAGGCTCGCGATGATGCCGGCGGTCACCGACCCCGCGACCGGGATCAGGTCGAGCACGGCGACGACGGTCGCGAGCAGGAAGGGATAGGGCACCCCGAGCGCGAGCAGCACGGCGAGGCTGCTGAGGCCGGCGACGAGGGAGACCAGGACGTTGCCGAGGACGTAGCCCCCGACCCGCTCGGCGATGGCGTCGCCGAGCAGCACCGCCCGCGGCCGCCGCGCCGCGGGGACGAAGCGGTAGGCAGTGCGCCGGATGCGCGGCATGTCGGCGACGAGGTAGACCGCCAGCACGATCACGACCACGGCCGACCCGAGCGCACCGAAGACGGTGCGTCCGACCGAGTACACCTGGCCGCTGCTGAGGTACTCCTGCAGACCCAGGCGTGCGTTGAGCCGCCCGATCAGGGTCCCCTGGTCCTGCGTGGCCTGGAGGTAGGCCGGAGCCTGGTCCGCCTGCGCGGCGAGCACCGGCCCGACGAGGACGACGAAGCCCATCGCGACCGCCAGCCCCACGAGCACGACGCCTGTGACACCGAGCCACCGCGGCCACCCGTGCCGGATCAACCACGACACCACCGGCTCGGCGCCCAGGGCCAGGAACAGGGCCACCCCCATGAGGACGAGCTCGCTGCGGGCCAGGTAGACGAGCCAGGACGCCGCCAGGATCAGCACCACCCCGGACGCTGCGGCGGCACCCCGCAGGAACGCCGACCGCCGGTCCAGCGGCGGCCCGAGTCGTCCCAGCGGGTGCTCCCGGCTGCTCAGGCCGTCGGCCGTCGCCTCGGCGCGGGCGATCGGGCCCTCGTCCTCAGTGTGCGGCTGCCCGATGAGGTCGTGGTGCGCACGCCGCGCCGCACCGTCGGGCGCCGTGGTCGCCTGATCGCGGCCGGTCATCACGGCCGCCCTCGATCGGAGACCGCGAACCGCACGTCGAAGGGACTCAGGGTGGCCGGCAGCGGACGGGCCGGGTCCAGTCGGTCCGGGCCGAGGAGGCGGAACTCGTGGGATCGCAGGAGGCAGGCCAGGAAGGTGCTGGTGGTCAGCAGCACCAGGTTCTGGCCGGGGCACACGCCGGGCCCCTCGCTGAAGGGGATCAGCGGCCAGTCGCCGTGGCCGCGCTCGTCGAGCCACACCTCCGGGGCGAACCGGTCGGCGTAGTCCAGCGTGCGGTCGTCCCGGTGGAAGTACGGCGCGTAGATCAGGAACCCGGTGCCGGCGGGCAGGGTCCCGGTGGGCCAGGTCGTCTCGGTCGTGGAGTCACGCAGGACCGCAGGAGTGGTCGGCCACAGCCGCACCGACTCCAGCATCGCGGCCCGCGTCCGTCGCAACTCCTGCGGGGTCGACAGGTCGACGCCGTCGATCTCCTCGCGGACCTCACGGGCCGGCTCGGGGTGCGTCGCCAGCAGCGCCAGGGCCCGGATCGCCACCATCCCCGCCGGGTCGAACGCGAAGAGCCACTGCGGGACCTGGTCGACGGGGTCCGTGTGCGCGGCCTGGGGGGTCTCGGCGATCAGCGCGGCGAGGCTGCCGGGCTCGGCGCGCTCGAGATGGGTGCGCAGGCGCTCCTTGAACCGGTCGTACACCGAGGACCGACGCGGCAGCAGGTAGGACCAGTTGGCCTCCGCGCGCAGGCGGCTCAGGAGGTCGGTGGTCTCGTGGTCGTCCCGGGCTCCGTCGCCGAGCACGACCCGGCGCACCACACGCCACCACGCGACGATGAAGTCGTCCCACACGAGCTGTCCCGAGCCCTGCGCCTGCGCGGCCAGCTGCTCGGCCTCGTCCCGGACCGTGGCCACGATCCGGTCGGCCATCCGGTGCACGGGCTGGCTGGTGTCGAGCACGGCCTCGTTGAACCGGCGCCGCTCGGCGCGCTCCCGGCCGTGCGAGATGAGCACACCACCGGGCTGGAAGTGGTTCAGCGCCGCCCGCTTCTCGAGGTTCGCGGTGGCGAAGGGCTCCGGAGACCCCTCCAGGATGCGGTGCACGTGCTCGGGGTCGAGCACGAGCGCGAACGACCGGCCCGGCACGTTCAGCCGCACCGGGCCCGGGCCGTAGCGCTCGGCGAGCTGCTGCATGTGCGCCACGGCGCGGCGATCGGCGTCGAGCCGGTCGAACGCACCCACCACCTTGGGGCGGCGGGCGATCACCCCCTGCGCCACCGTCGGCAACAGCACGTTCGCCGCCGTCCGCAGGGTGTCGGGTACCGAGGCCCGTCCACTCGCGGCGACGCCGGTTCCCTGATTCATCAGCTCGTCCTCCTGCCGAACGGCACCGGAGACGTCGCGCTGTCTCCGGAGGGCCGACGCCGGCCCTCGGGCCGGCGTCGCGGTCGCCCTCACGTGCCCGACGGCGACGCCGCAGTAATCCCTGCCCTCGGCGCAGGGGCGCCGGCAGGTCGGATGACGAACCGCCTTCCGCTGGAGCGCAATCACTCCTACCGAGCCCGGGCATGTGTGATCGAGCGGCGACCGGCGTGCACGCGGGTTTGCCCCACCTGCGCCGAGGTGACCCGGGACCATTCCCGTGTGCGGTCCACCCCAGGGGCTCGTCGGGACCCCCGGACCCAGAGGACGGCACATCCATGCGTAGTCAGCCACCGGCCCGCCCCACCGACCGCGTCGCCCTCGCCGTCGGTCGCGGCCTGCTCGCGGGTCTGGCCGGCACCGCGGCGATGACGGTCTCCAGCACCGTCGAGATGAAGATCAACGACCGCGGCGCGAGCTCCACCCCCGCGCAGGCGGTGGCCGAGGTCACCGGCGTGCGACCCGCCGACGACACCGCACAGCAACGGCTCAACACCCTCGCGCACTGGGGCTACGGCACCGCCTGGGGGCTCGGGCGGGGCGCTCTCGACCTGGTCGGGCAGCGCGGGCCCCTGGCCTCCCTGCTGCACCTCGCCGCCGTCCTGGGTGCCGAGCAGGTGATGATGCCCGCACTCGGTCTGGGGTCGCCGACCCCTCGCTACGGGACTTCGGCCGCCGCCACCGACGCCTGGCACCACCTGGTCTACGCCGCCGCCACCGGCCTCACCTACGACGCGCTGGCCGGTCGCTGACGGTCCCGGACGCCGACCCTCCCCGCGTCGTCGGCGCCGGGTCGCGCCGCCCCGCTCACCACGCCGGACGGTTGTACGGTGTGGCCCTGGTCGACCTCACGGCCGTGAGCCGGCGACGGGACAGCGACCGCTGCGTCGCGGACAGCAGCCCCTGTGCCTCGTCGACGAGGAGCATGATCATGACCACCGGACACGACGACGACCAGATCGTCGTCGCCCTGCGCACCGCGGCGCGCGACCTGGCCGAGCGTCAGAGCATCCGCGACCTCGAGGAGACGCTGAGCCAGATCGTCGCCTCGGCCGTCGCGACCGTTCCCGGCGTGGACGCCGGCAGCCTCTCCATGACCGAGGAGGGCCGCATCGAGACCCGCCACCCCACCAGTGAGCTGATCGGCAAGCTCGACCACACCCAGAGCGAGCTCGGGGAAGGGCCCTGCATCAGCGCGATCGAGGACCCTCCCGAGAGTGGCGTCGTCCTCGCCCAGGACCTCGCCGGCGCCGACGCCGAGCGTTGGCCGAACTTCGCGCCGAGGGCGGTCGAGGCCGGGTTCCGGGCGCTGCTCTCGACGCACCTGGCCACCGACGGCAACCTCCGCGCGGCGCTCAACCTCTACTCGGCCACCCCGAACGCCTTCGACGACCGCTCCCGCGTCCTCGCCGGCCTGTTCGGCGTCCAGGCGGGGCTGCTGCTCTACGGCGCCCACCAGGCGCACCACCTGAGACGCGCGATCGACAACCGCGACGTCATCGGCCGGGCCAAGGGCATCCTCTCCGAGCGCTTCGGCGTCGACGACGACGACGCGTTCCGGATGCTGGTCAAGTCCTCCCAGGACACCAACCTCAAGCTCACCGCGGTCGCGCAATGGCTCACCGAGAGCGCCGGCACGACCGCCGCACGCCCCGGGCACGACCCCTCCTGACCGGACGCCGCGGCCGCCGCTACTCGCCGAAGGCCACCCGGACGTCGTCGGTCGTGGTCGGTGTCCGGCGTGCCGGACCGATGGGCACGCTCGCGCCGGAGTCGGACACCACCTCGTCGGCCACGATCGCGGGGTCGATGCGGAGGACCGCGTAGCCACCCACGGCCCCGGCCCCGAAGCCGGGCGCGAAGATCCTCGAGGGGCGATCGATCGCGCCGTCGCGCACGGCGTCGTGGATGGCGATGGGGATGCTCGCGGCCGACACGTTGCCCATCGACTCGATGTTGAAGTAGAGCTGGTCGGCCGAGAGCCCGGCCTTGGCCGCCAGGTCGAGGATCATCGTCTTGTTGGCCTGGTGCGGGACGATGAGCTCGATGCTCTCCAGCAGGCTGCGGCCGGGGTCGTCGGGGTCGGTCTGCTCGGAGAGCTCGCCGAGCATCTGGTCCAGGTAGCGCTGCACCAACGACTTGACCTCGGGGCCGTAGACGGTGATGTCGTTGTCGAACTCCGGGTTCGGCCAGATGATCGAGTTGACCTCCGACGCCGGCCCGCTCGCGTAGGTCTGCAGGACCTCGACGTCGACCGGAGCGCCCTCCGCGGCCGGGGCCACGACCATCGCCGCCGCCCCGTCCCCGAAGATCATCCTCGACGTGCGCGCGCTCCCGATCTTGTCGGAGAACTTCTCGACGCAGACCAGCAGCACGGGCCGCCGGACCTCCTGGATCTGCCGGACCGCCTCGGCGAGCCCGTAGGGCAGCCCGGCGCAGGCCGCGACCATGTCCATCGACGTGTGGGTCTGCGCCAGCCCCAGCTCGCCGGAGACCCAGCAGGCGATGGAGGGGATCTGGCGGTTGCTGGTGCAGGTGCTGACCAGGACCGCGCCGATCTCGTCGGGCGCCCGGCCGGACTTCGCGAGGGCCGCCCGCGCCGCGTCCAACGCGAGGTGGTTCGGCTCGCGTGACGTGTAGCACCGCCGGCGGATCCCGGTCTTCCGGGCGATCTCCTCGGCGCTCATCGGCGACCACGAGAAGCTGGCGTTGCGGATGACGTCCTCGTTGTCGCAGACGTGCTCACCGCGGACCACGGCCAGGGCCTCCAGCGCGGGGCGCACCGCGAAGGCTTCGCGCACCCTCACCGGCGGATAGGGCGTCCGGGGCGACACGGTCTCGACCGGAACACTCGCCGTCTCCGCGACGGCGGGGCCCGTGTCGCGGGCCTGCTTGACCCGGTCGATGAACGCCATCACGTCGCGGTTGCGCGGGTGGAAGGTGACGACGAAGTCGTCGGGGCCGATGTCGGCGGGGTGACGCAGCGTCGTCCGGGAGCCGTCCCACGGATAGAGGTTGTGCAGCACCATCGCCCAGCGCATGAGGGCCTCGAGCTCGGGCACCTCCTCGTCGGCGTCGAGGATCTCGTCCACCGGGAAGAGGTGGTGATCGGGATCGTGGTCGGGCATGACGAAGGTCAGGGCATCGGGTTGCGCCAGGAACTCGGCGACGGTCGGCTTGATCGCCGGGAGCTCGGTGGCGTGGTGCAGCTTGTGCCGGAACACGTCGAACAGCAGGGCGAAGACCCGGTCCTCGGTGTCGGCGGCCCAGCGCGGCGCGAGCTCGTGGTACGCGCGCTCGACCGCCGCGACCTTGCGGTCGCGGTCCTCCCACGGGGTCAGCACCGGGAGGAAGACGTCGTCGCGGTGCCGGGGCACGTCACGCCACCGCATCGGACGCTTGTCGAACATCGTCATCGAGTACCGGTTGACCCAGAACAGGTTCTGGCCGAGGTCGCGCAGCAGCTCGAAGCGGCTCGGGTACGAGCCGCTCTCCACCCGGTGGAGGATGTCGGTCCCGGTCGGGGCCTTCGCCTCGAAGTCCCGCTCGATGACGGCGGTGAACTGCTCGAGCGTGTCGAGGACCGAGAAGTCCAGCTCGCCGAAGAAGTTGGCCGGGAAGACGAGGCGACCACTGCGGTTGATCACGAACGGCTTCACGGCATCACCTTCGGCGTCCTGCGCGGTCGATGGCCGGTCAGCCACGTCGTCGCCGACTCTAGAAGAGTGGCGAGGCTGCCGGGCCCGAGTGAGCGTTCCGTCGCGATGCTGCCCGTGCCGGCGACCACGGGCTACGAGCACGAACATGTCGGGGGACGGCGAGAAGGCGGATCGGTAACGGAACGGTCACGGTCGGCGATACCCGAGTGCCGGCACCAGGCCGGCCGGAGGAGGGTCATGTCGACGCCCACGACGATGCTGAGCGATGCGGTGACCCTCGAGCCGGGACACCTCGTCGCGGGGCGGTACCTCCTGCTCGCGCGGGTCGGGCGCGGCGGGTCCGGCTCGGTGTGGCGGGCGCACGACAAGCTGCTGGACCGCGACGTCGCCATCAAGCGGCTGCACGCCGGGCGCGCGCTCACGGACGTCCACACCCGGAAGATCCGGGACCGGGCGCACCGGGAGGGCCGGGTCGCCGCGCGCCTGCACCACCCGCGGTTGGCCGCGATCTACGATATGACCGAGCTCGACGGCGAGGTCTGCCTCGTCATGGAGTACGTGGCCGCGCCCTCGCTGGCCGACCTCCTGGAGCGGCGGGGCCCGCTCCGCGCCGCCCGTGTCGCGGCCATCGGCGCCCAGATCGCCGAGGGCCTGACGGCGATGCACCGGTGCGGGATCGTGCATCGCGACGTCAAGCCGGCCAACGTGATGGTCGGCCCTGGTGACACGGTCACGGTCACGGACTTCGGCATCGCGATCATCCATGCCGACCTCGGCGAGGACGACCACCTCGTGGCCGGCACCCCGAACTACATGGCCCCCGAGGTCGCGTGCGGGGACGCGCCCACCGCCGCCGCCGACATGTACTCCCTCGGCGCCACGCTCCACGCAGCACTCGAGGGCGCCCCGCCCCGCCCCGGAGCCGGTCACGTCCTCGACGTGCCGGAGGGCGTCCGCGTGGACGCCGGCCAGCCCCCGCGCCGGAGGGAGCGTCTCGATGCGGTGCTGAACACCCTGCTCGACCACGATCCGCAGCGGCGTCCGAGCGCCGACGCCGTGGCCCGCCTTCTCACCGGGGCGAGCGGTGCGGACGCCCCCGGCGACGCGACCACGTGGTCCTCGCCGGTGGGGCGTTCCGCCCCGTCGACCACGATGGCCCTGACGCCCGAGGACGCGGGCCGTACCCCCGCAGCGACCCCTGGCGCGGGGCGCCATCGGGCGGCGCTGACGGCGAGGTGGCGCTCCTCCCGCAGGGTCGTGGCAGTCGGGGCGAGCCTGGTGGGGGTCCTCGGCGCGGCCGGGTTCCTGACCCTGGCCCACGGACCCGCTCCGGCGGCCCCGGTGGCGTCGCCCGTGGTCGGGCCGGCCTCTGCCCCGCCGTCGGCGGGGCCGCCGATCGTGCCCCTCACACCGAGCACCGCGACATCGACACCGGTCGAGGAGGTCGCGTCGGCCGCACCGCCGAGCTCCGTGTCATCGCGAGGGACCACGGCTCAGGCTGCGGGCTCCGGTGATGACGATCTCGATCCTCCCGGCGACGAGCGCAGAGGTCGCGGCGGTGGCCACGGCGGAGAGGACAAGCACGACAACAAGGGGAACGGACCCAAGAACGGTCGCGGGCACGGCCGCTGAGCCGCGCCCTCAGGCGGTCCCGGTCGCCGGTGTGACCGTGCGGGAGCTCGCCGGTTGGAACAGCTCGACCAGGTTCCCGTCGGGGTCGGCGATCAGGACCTGACGGCCTCCCGGCCCGGCCACGAGGTCGCTGCGGAAGGGCAGCTCGGCGGCGCGGAGGCGGGTGATCTCGGCGTCGAGGTCGTCGACCTCGAGGTGGATGCGGTTGCCTCCCGGTGTCGCCGCGTCGGCGGGTGTCGCGCGCGCACCGGAGCTCGCGGGCCCGGAGAGCAGGAGCCGGAGTCGACCGCGCAGGACGTCGGCGAAAGCGGGCGCGGCGCTCGTGTGGAGCGTGAAGCCCAGGTGCCCGGTGTAGAAGTCGATCGCGGCCCCGACGTCCTCGACGAGGTAGCGGACGCTGGCGTACTCCCCTGGTGGGTTCACGGCTCACCCTCTCGGTGTTCGGTCGCGGCGAGGACGGGCAGGAGGTGCCCGACGCGCGTGTCGATGTCGTGCGCGGCGCGCTCGAAGGCCGCGTCGTCCTGTGGACCGGCCGCCGCCGGGTCCGGGATGCTCCAGTGCATCCGTCGGACGGGGCCGGAGAACTCCGGGCAGACCTCCCGCGCCTTGTCGCACAAGGTGATGACGAGATCGAACGACTTGTCGGCGACGTCGTCCAGGTGCCGGGGCCGTTGGGACGACACGTCGACGTCGAAGCGCTCGCGCAGCACGCGGACGGCGTCGGGGTGCAGGTGCTCCTTGGGTCGGCTGCCCGCGCTCGTCGTCCGCACGCCGCCGACCGAACGGAGCGTGAGGAGGGCCTCGGCCACCGGTGAGCGAGCGCTGTTGCCGGTGCAGACGAACAGGACGGACGGGGGCCGTCCGCTCCCCCGCGCGAGGGGAGGGTCCGACGGCGGGCGACTCGTCCGCAGGGCCGGGTGGAGGGCGGTGCCGCTGCCGGCCAGCTCGTGGGCGCAGCGGTCGAGGTCGAGGTGGTAGTAGCTGTCCCGCCGGTCGGCGGAGCTGCGGGTGGCGGTGACGAGCCCGCCGTCGCGGAGCAACCGCAGGTGGTAGGAGACCAGGTTCTGCGGCTGCCCGAGCCGCGTCACCAGCTCCCGCACCCGGTGGTCGCTGCCGGCCAGCTCGGTCATGAGGCGCCAGCGCACGGGATGCGCCGCCAGCGCCACGAAGGGCGGCGGGGCGGCGACTTGACCCGGGCTCGGCACGCGCAGCAGTATGCGCGCCGAGCGGTCGATCCATCAAACGCAGTTGATGGATTGCCCCGTCGGAGGTCGACCGAGGGAGCCGAGGTGACCGACCCCCAGCTGGCACGCCGGCTCGGGCTGACCGACGCCGTGCTGATCGGACTCGGCTCGATGGTCGGCGCCGGGGTGTTCTCGGCGTTCGCACCGGCCGCGGCGGCCGCCGGTGCGGGGCTGCTGATCGGGCTGGGGATCGCCGCCGCGGTCGCGTACTGCAACGCCACCGCCTCGGCCCAACTCGCGGCGCAGTACCCGGTCTCGGGAGGGACCTACGTCTACGGCCGCGAGCGGCTGGGTGACTGGTGGGGCTTCCTCGCCGGCTGGGGATTCATCGTCGGGAAGACGGCCAGCTGCGCCGCGATGGCCCTCACCTTCGCCGCCTACGCCGTGCCCGGTCCGTGGCAACGCCCGGCGGCCGTGGCCGCCGTCGTCGCGCTCGCGGCCGTGAACTACCGCGGGATCACCCGCACGGCCCGGCTCACCCGCGTGATCGTCACCGTCGTGCTGCTCGCGCTGACGGTCGCGGTCGTCGCGGGGCTCACGGGAGGGACGCCGGACATCGCCGGCCTGGTCGCGGTGCCGTCGCCGGGTCCTCTCGAGGTCCTGCAGTCGGCGGGCCTGCTGTTCTTCGCCTTCGCGGGGTACGCCCGGATCGCCACCATGGGCGAGGAGGTGCGCGACCCCCGGCGCACCATCCCGCGCGCCATCGTCACGGCCCTCGCCGTCGCGGTCGCGGTGTACGCCGTCGTCGCGGTGACGCTCCTCGTCGTGCTCGGTCCGGCGCGGCTCGCGACGTCGCGGGCTCCGCTGACCGACGTCGTCGCGGTCGGGGGCTGGGCCTGGGCCGTCCCGGTGGTGGCCGTCGGCGCCTCGGCGGCAGCGCTCGGGGCGCTGCTGGCGTTGATCGCCGGCGTCGGCCGGACCACCCTGGCCATGGCACGCCGGGCCGACCTCCCCCCGTGGTTCGCTGCGGTCCACCCACGCCACGAGGTCCCGCACCGCGCGGAGGTCGCGGTCGCCGTCGTCGTGTCGGTACTCGTGCTCACGGTGGACCTGCGCGAGGCGATCGGCTTCTCGTCGTTCGGCGTGCTCGTGTACTACCTGATCGCCAACCTGTCGGCCTTCACCCAGCCGCCCGAACAGCGCCGGTTCCCGCGCTGGCTCCAGGTCGTCGGGGCCATCGGGTGCCTGCTCCTCGTGGCCACCCTGCCCTCGCCCGCGGTGCTGTCCGGGCTGCTCGTCTACGCCGTCGGCATCGCGTACCGCGCCGCCCGGTTGGCCGTCGCTCGACGATGAGGACGCCCGGGTCAGCGGGGCCGGGACACCGTCGGCGGACGCCCGCCGTCGGCCTCAGCGACCGAGAACGCTGGGCGCCCGCAGCCGGGGTTCACGGGTGATCTCGGGCGGGCCGTTGTCCCTGAAGGCGAACGCGAGGAAGACGTCCGGCTCCTGGGCGAGGTCCTTCCAGTAGAAGCGCAGCAGCGTGCCGTCCGGATCGGTCACGTCGACGACGGCCTCGTGCGGTCCGCGATCCTGCACCTGCGTGTGGTCGGCGCCGAGCATCGCGCTCCGCTCCTGGACGACGGAGAGAGACTCCCGACTGTTCATGTGCAGGGCCACGATGTCGAACCCGTGCAGATCGGGCGCACCGGCACAGTGCTGCCGCAGGCGCAGAGCGAACGAGAACCCGCCCTCCGTCGACTGCAGGGCCGCCCCACGGAGCTCGTCGTGCTCGATGAACTCGTGGGTCAACGTGAGGTCCATCAGCCGGCAGTACCAGTCGACGCTGGCCTGGAGATCGGTCACGGGAATCTTGACGTGCATGACCTTCGTGACGCCGATACCCACCGCACGCTCCTCGTCGACAGGTGTGAGAGATCGCGGTCGGTGAGAGTCTGCTCTCCCTCCTCGCCCGCGTCACCCCACTGCTGCGGAGACCCGGTGCTGCGGAGACCCGGTGCGCGCGATCTCGCTCAGTGGTGGGCGTGGACGACGGCGTGCCCCTTCCCCCGACTGATCATCCAGCGGTTGATCGGGGTGGTGACGACGAAGGCCACCAGGAGCGCGAACGCGAGCGCTCCCCAGAACAAGGCGCTGGTGATGCCGGCGTCCATCGCCCCGGGAACGCCGAGCATGACGGCGTTGTCGACGATCTCCATCACGGTGATCGAGACGGTGTCGGCGGCGAGGGCGACGCGCAGCGCCTGACGGAACCCGACCCCGGCCCGCAGGACGCCGCGCATCGTGAGGGCGTAGCCGAAGACGAAGGCGAGCGCGACCGCCAACACCACGGTGGCGGCATCGTGCAGCCCCAGCGCGGTCCCGATGACCATGCCGAGGACCTCACCGATCGCGCACCCGGTCAGGCAGTGCGCCGTCGCCTGGGCCGCCATGGACCAGGACACCGACGCCCAGCCACCGGCCATGTCTCCGTCGTGCGCGTGCGCCAACTCGTCGTTCGTGCCGACCGACGACGGTCCGTCCTCCATCGCGTGCCTCCCACGCCGAGATCCATCACGGGCTAGATACCCCCTGGGGGTATCGCGTACCCAGTGATACTCCTCGATGCGAGCCGCGACAACCCCTTCCGGTGCCCCGGGCCACCGCGGCCGTCCCCGACCCGAACTCGCGCGACCTCCGGAGGAGGCGGCGGGGCGGCGATCCGCGCACGAGCGGGTCGTCAGGGACGCGCGTGTGGGTGGTCGAGACCCGAGAACGTCCGGTCGGAGGCGGTGTCCCGGTACCGTCACCGGGTGGGTCGGGGGACCCTCCTTGCGGTTCGTCGGGGGTCGGCAGTGGCGTCTCGTTTCGCGGTTCCGCTCTCGCGGTTGCTGGCGTGGGCCCAGCCGCATCCCGGTGGTCAGGGGGCCGGCGCACCGCAGCGGCTCGGCCCGTGGGGCGCACGGCAGCGGTATCACCGAGCGCTCTTCCTCGTGATCGGCTTCTGGGCCGTGATCACGTGCGTCGCGGCCGCCGTCTACCCCCTGGCCGCGATCGTGGTCGCCCTGGCGGGCCTTGCCCACGTCGTCGCCGGCTACCGGGTCGAACAGAGGCGCCGAGATGATCGAGGGAGGCCTGGCGACCGGGCATGATGCGCCGCAGCCGCGCATGGTGCCGACGGTGTGGGTCAGCCCGTCGCCTCGCGGACGTCCGTTCCCTGCTCGGCGAACGCCCTGAAATCCTGCATGTGCTGACGCGTCTGCTTGCGGAAGGCGCCGGGCATGACGAGCCCCACCAGTCGCATCGGCACGCTGCTGAACCGGTGTTCGTTCTCGCTCTCCCAGAGGGTCGTCTCCGGACCGGCTTCGGTCAGCCGCTCGCGCGCGGCGCTCCACATGCCCTCGGTGACGATCTCGCGGTCGAAGTGGACGACGCTGTCCCGCGGGATGCCGTGCAGGTCCGCCGGTTCCCGGCGCGTGATGGTCTCGGTCGCCTCCATCGTCTGCGTGCCCATCTGCATCACGACGCGTGACTCGGTCCCGACCTGCCCGTGCGTCCCGCTCAACGGTTCGTGCAGCACCAGGCCTCGGAGCCACTTCGGCAGGTGCGCGGGGTCGGCGAGCAACTGGGCCACCCTCTCCCGCGGTAGGGCGATCTCGATCGAGACGGTGTACTTCATGGCGGAGCGCTCCCGGTTGTCCTCGCCGACCGACGCACACTAGCGGCCTCGATTTATATTAGTCTATCGTTATAGATCGCCTCGCCTCGACGACCTCCACCGGACGGCATACTCGAGGGCCGTGTCCTCCCGACCGTGCCCGTGCGGCCTGCCCGAACCGTTCGACGCGTGCTGCGGCCGGTATCTCGGCGAGTCCGACATCGCAGCCCCCACCGCCGAGGCGCTCATGCGCTCGCGCTACACGGCCTTCGCGCGTGGCGACGTCGACCATCTGCTGCGGACCTGGCACCCGTCGACCCGCCCGACGACGCTGACACTCGACCCCGCGATCCGCTGGACGCAGCTGGAGGTGCTCGAGCGCGTGGGCGGCGGCCTCTTCGACACCGACGGAGTCGTCGAGTTCCGCGCCCACCACCGCGAGGGCCCGCAGAGCGGGGTCCTGCACGAACGCAGCCGATTCGTCCGGGAAGCCGGGCGGTGGTTCTACCGGGACGGGACCGCCCGCTGACCCCGGAGAGCGGAACCCGGTCCGACCCGACCCTCGGCTTCCGGAGGCATCAGGTGACGGCAGCCCCGACCGGACGAGCGCCGACGTCGGGGTTCCGGCGGGACGACCAGGGCGCGCGGAGGGGTGACGGGTCGCGACGCGACGGCGGCCGCAGGGCCCAGGAGGCCAGGGTGAGCGCGGCCAGGACGAGCGGAGTGATCACGGCGCCGAGGTCGTCGTCGACGGCGACGTGGCAGGCCGCCGCGCCGAGGTAGACGAACGTGAGTCCCGCGTAGGCCCATTCCTTCAGACGCGGCGTGCGGGGTACGAGCAGGGCCACCAGCGCCAGGATCTTGGAGATGCCGAGGATCGTCGCGAAGTAGGCGGGGAAGCCGAGGCGGCCGAGGATGTCGACGACGTAGGGGATGCGGGCGAGGTCCCACTGGATCCCCACCGCGGTCTCGAGCAGGACCGGGGCGCTCACGACCCAGTACAGGCCGACGCGCAGCCGCCGTCGCGTGATGGCGCTGATCGGTGTGTTCATGGAGGTCTCCCGACAGTGGTGGTGGCCGCTCGTCACGTCCGCGGCCCCGGGTGCGTCATCTCGGTGACGGAGCCGGACGCCGGGAGGTGACACGTGAGCGAGACCGACCTCGCCGAGCGGTTCGACACGCTCCGCCCGCACCTGCACGCCGTGGCCTACCGCCTGCTGGGCTCGACGGCCGACGCCGACGATGCGGCGCAGGAGTCCTGGCTGCGCCTCGCGCGCTCGGACAGCGACGCCGTCACCAACCTCGGCGGGTGGCTGACCACCGTCGTCGGGCGCGTGGCCCTGGACATGCCGCGCACGCGGGCCGCCCGTCGCGAGGCGCCCCTCGATCCGGGGCTCCCCGACCCCGTCGTCACCTGGGGAGGAGCCGACGAGGTCGACCGGGCGCCGACGCCCGAGGAGTCGGCGGTCCTCGTGGACTCGGTGAGTCTCGCGCTGCTGGTGGTGCTGGAGTCGCTCTCCCCCGTCGAGCGTCTGGTGTTCGTGCTCCACGACCTGTTCGCGGTGCCGTTCGAGGAGATCGGCGCGACCGTCGGGCGCAGCTCCGCCGCCACCAAACAGCTCGCCAGCCGTGCCCGCGCCCGGGTGCGCGATCGGGTCCCGGCCGCCGATGCCGACCCCGGCGATCCCCTCCACCGTGAGGTGGTGCTGGCGTTCCTCGCCGCGGCTCGCGGAGGGGATCTCGCGGGGCTGATGGCGATCCTCGACGCCGAGGTCGTCCTGCGGGTGGACCGGGGGCCGGCCCCGGACCGGTCACGCGTCGTCGAGTTCTCCGGGGCCGCCGACGTGGCCCGGCAGGCGCTCACCTTCGCCCGTCTCGCCGCCTTCGCTCGTCCGGCCGTCGTCGACGGCGGCCCCGGCGTGGTCACGATCGTCGACGGGGAGCTGGTCTCGGTGCAGGGCTTCGCGATGCGCGGCCGGCGGATCGTGGAGATCGACCTCTACGCCGACCGCGAGCGGCTGGTTCACCTGGACCCCGACATCCAGCGGCCGCCGCGAACCGCAGGGTGACGACGAGGACACCGGACCCGGCGACCGAGAAAATCTCCCTTCGCCACGCTAGACATGGTCTCGGCGGCAGGTGTACTTTCTGCGTCGCGCAAGCAGAAGATCAAGAGACACGGGAAGGGAGGTCGGCGCACCGTCAGATCGTCCGGGTCGTCTCGGCCCGGACCCACCGACTCGTCGGAACGGATGGTGATCTTCGGTTATCGAGCTCCCCCGATCCCCGCAGCACCCGCTCGTCGGTTCCTGCGGTACGAGGCCGGCTCCCGAGCCGGCCGACAGTGTGCAGACCTGATCCCCCAGGGGCCCCGGCGCAAGGTGCGCCGGGGCCCCTCGTCCGTCGGAGGTGATGTTGGCCCGAGAGTCCGAGGCCGTGACGCAGCGGCTCGATGACGAGCACTACCCCGCCTACTCCATCGGCCGTGCCGCCGAGATGGTCGGAGCGACCCCCGGCTTCCTGCGCAGCCTGGACGAGGCGAAACTCCTCGACCCCCAGCGCTCCGGAGGGGGTCACCGCCGCTACTCCCGTCACGAGCTCCGGCTGGCCGCCAGGGTCCGGGAGCTCCTCGACCGCGGCACCGCCCTCGACGCCGCGTGCCGCATCGTGGTCCTCGAGGACCAGCTCGACGAGGCGCGGCGCACCATCGCCGACCAGCGCGAGGGCTGAGGACTCCCGTAGGCGGCAGCACCCCGAGGAGACACGATGAGCGCCATCCCACGACGACAACAGCCCGACGTGACCCGCGTGCTCCTCGCCGACGGGTGGCACCAGGTGGAACAGCGGACGTTCGAGGTGGACGGCCACAGCTTCGGGTTCGCGGAGCTGGTGCCTGTCGAGGGCGAGCACGGCGAACTCATCGCGACCGGTCGCTTCATCACCGGTCCACTCACATCGGTGTTCGCGGTCGAATCCGAACCGACCCCGAGCGAGAACGTCCCGGGGCAGCCGTCGCGACCTCCGGCATGGCCGTAGTCCGCAGCGCTCCGGGTGCGCCGCGGAGTCAGTGCGACCTGTCGTCCTGCTCGCTGGTGGCGGCGGGCCGGGTCGCGGTCCAGCTGGCGAGCAGCGAGAGCGCGTCGGCCGACGGCGTGGAGGGTTCGGGGCTGTAGACGGTGAGGACGAGCCCGGGATCGGCCGGGATCGGCATGGTCTCGTAGCCGACCTCGACGTCGCCCACGACGGGGTGGTGGAAGCGCTTGGTGCCGGTCTGGTGCAGGCGCACGTTGTGCTTGGCCCACCGCACCCGGAACTCCTCACTGCGTGTCGAGAGCTCTCCGACCAGGTCGGAGATGCCGCGGTCGTAGGGATCGCGCCCGGCCTCGGTGCGCAGGTTGTTGACCCCGACGTCGGCCATGAACTCCCAGTCCGGGTAGAACTCGTGCGCCCGGGGATCGAGGAAGCAGAACCGCACGAAGTTCACCGGCACACTCGGGTCGGGGTGCTGCGGGTCGGGGTAGAGCGGGGCGTAGAAGGCGTAGCCCAGCGCGTTCGCCGCCACCAGGTCCTGGCGGGCGTTGCCCACGATGGCCGGCACGGTCATCGCGTCGAGCAACCGTTGGACCATCGGCCGGACGGTGCTCGAGCGCCGGGCTCGGGGGCGTGCTCGTGCGGGGCCGGTGGCGATGCTCCGGCGCAGGTCGGCCAGGTGCGCCCGCTCGGCCTCGTCGAGCTGCAGGGCCCGGGCGATGGCGTCGAGCACGGCCTCGGACACGCCGCCGGCCTTGCCGCGCTCGAGCTGGGTGTAGTAGTCGATCGACAGCCCGGCGAGGGTCGCGACCTCCTGGCGGCGCAGCCCGGGCACGCGGCGCTTGCCGGCGTCGTACACCGGCAGCCCGACATGGTCCGGGGTGATCCGGGCTCGCCGGGAGGCCAGGAACTCGCCGAGCTCGACGCGGTTGTCGGCACCACTCATGACTCCACGGTAGGTCCGGCCCGCCGGGTGTGCGGGGTGCCGTCGCGGGGGGTGCCGGCAGCACCCCCCTGCTGGCACCCGTGTCGAGGGCTCCTCCCACGCGCCCGCGAGAAGGCGTTGTCTCGAGATCGCCGGTCCGCCACCCGGACCGCGACGCGATCACCCACGCACCGATGAGGAACACCCATGCGAGGAGCAGTACTGCACGCCCCCGGCGACGTCCGCGTCGAGGACCGTCCCGACCCGACGATCGAGAAGCCCACCGACGCGGTCATCCGCCTGGCCGCCACCTGCGTGTGCGGCTCGGACCTGTGGCCCTACCGCGGCATCGAGGACGTCGCCGGACCGGCGCCGATGGGCCACGAGTACGTCGGCGTCGTCGAAGAGGTCGGCAACGAGGTCCGCGACATCCGTCCCGGGCAGTTCGTGGTCGGCTCGTTCTTCGCCTCGGACAACACCTGCGAGATCTGCCGCGCCGGCTACCAGCCCTCCTGTCCGCACGCCGAGATCATGGGCACCCTCGGCGCCCAGGCCGAGCACCTGCGCGTCCCGCTGGCCGACGGCACCCTCGTCGCCACCCCCGACACCCCGTCGCCCGACCTCCTCCCGAGCCTGCTCGCCGCCTCCGACGTGCTGGGCACCGGCTGGTTCGGCGCCGTCGCCGCCGAGGCCGGCCCCGGCAAGACCGTCGCCGTCGTCGGCGACGGCGCGGTCGGGCTGCTCGGCGTGCTCGCCGCGAAGCAGCTCGGCGCCGAGCGGATCATCGCCATGAGCCGCCACGAGTCCCGCCAGCAGCTCGCCCGGCACTTCGGTGCCACCGACATCGTCACCGAGCGCGGCGACGAGGGCGTCGCGCGGATCAAGGACATGACGAACGGGTTCGGCGCGCACTCGGTGATCGAGGCCGTCGGCACCCAGGAGTCGATGATGCAGGCAATCGACTCGACCCGCCCCGGCGGGCACGTCGGCTACGTGGGGGTCTCCCACGACGTCTCCCTGCCCGGTCTGCCGCTGTTCTTCTCCCACGTCCACCTCCACGGCGGCCCCGCCCCGGTCCGGCGCTTCCTGCCCGAGCTGATCGACCTCATCACCCGCCGCGAGATCGACCCGGGCAGGGTCTTCGACCTCACCCTCCCCCTCGACGAGGCCGCCGAGGGCTACCGCGCCATGGACGAGCGTCGCGCCATCAAGACCCTGCTGACCCCGTAGCCGGGTCGCCCCGGCTACGGGGTACGCCCACTCGGTCCCGAGGAGAGGTCCGTGGAACTCGAACCCGTCGCTCCGACCGCGAAGGCGCCGGCCGAACGCTTCACCGGCGACGTCTACGTCGACATCTTCCACACCCCGCGCGAGCCCTCCCTGCGTCGCGAGATCGAGGTCATGGCCGGCGCCGGTGGCGGCGCGATCGTCAACACCGCATCGGGGGCAGGCGTCCGGGGCTTCCGCGACCAGACCGCCTACGCCGCCACCAAGCACGCCCTGATCGGCCTGACCACCTCGGCCGCCCTCGAGCAGGCGGCGCAGGGCATCCGCATCAACGCCGTCTGCCCCGGCATCATCGACATTGAGATGATCGGGCGCCTCACCGGCGGCACCGAGGAGGGCTACGCGGCGGTCGTCGCCCAGGAACCGATCGGCCGCCTCGGCCGCTCGGAGGAGATCGCTGTGGCGGTGCTCTGGCTCTGCTCGGACGAGGCCACGTTCACCGTCGGGCACGCGATGGTCGTCGACGGCGGCCAGACCGTCTGGTCCACGATCTGAGAGGACATCACCATGCCGACCTATGACTTCTCCGGGCAGACCGCCTTCGTCACGGGCGCCGGCTCCGGCATGGGCTTGGCCACCGCGCGGGCCTTCGCCGAGTCCGGTGCGGCGGTCGCGCTCGCCGACCTCGCGGGAGAGGCGCTCGACGCCGCGGAGCACGAGCTGCGCGACGCCGGGCACCGCGTGCTCGCCCTGTCCTGCGACGTCACCGACGAGGACCAGGTCGCCACCGCCGTACGCCGGACCGTCGAGACCTTCGGCGGCCTCGACCTTGCCTACAACAACGCCGGCATCCAGTCGCCGCTCACCGACGCCGCCGACGAGCCCGCCGAGGTCTTCGACAAGGTCAACGGCGTCAACCTGCGCGGCATCTGGGCGAGCATGAAGCACGAGCTCGCCCAGATGCGGACCCGGGGCTCCGGTGCGATCGTCAACTGCTCCTCGCTCGGCGGGCTCGTCGGCCTGCCCGGCCGCGCCGCCTACCACGCGTCCAAGCACGGCGTCATCGGTCTGACCCGAAGCGCCGCCGTCGAGTACGCACCCCGCGGCATCCGCATCAACGCCATCTGCCCCGGCACCATCGAGACCCCGATGGTCACACGAATGATCGACTCCGGGGACCTCGACCGCACGCAGGCGGAGGCCAACCAGCCCATCAACCGCCTCGGCACCGCCGACGAGGTGGCCGCTGCCGTGCTGTGGCTCTGCAGCCCCGGCGCCGCCTTCGTCGTCGGCGTCGCCCTCCCCGTCGACGGCGGCTACACCGCCGTCTGATCCCGTGCCGACCGCTCTTCCTCGAGTCCCCGGTCTGCTCCAGCGACGCCGCCACGTGGCCGGGTTTCGTCGACCACGTGCGGCTGGCGTGGCCGGCCACGGGCTTCGCGACGGTCGCGGGGGCGATCGGGTCGGGGCCCGACAGCGATGCCGCGGTCGAGGCTGCGGCCCACGACGGCGAGCAGCGTCGTGAGGCGTTGCGCGAGAAGTCGGCGTCATCTCTCTGAACTCGTTCCACGACGGCCGCGGTCTTGATCGCGCCGTGGTCCTCACCCGAGGATGTGTCCGGCCCGGATCGTGGGCCGTGGGCCCCCGAGGGAGGTGGTCGTCGTGTTGCGCCGCCGTTGAGCCCTCGTCGTGCCGCCCGGTCGGGCGGCTTCCGCACGGTCACGGCGACCGGTAGCGCACTCCCAGGGTGCGCCGCGAGGTCCGCCGTGATCGTTTCCCGCGATCCCACGGAGGAGTCCTCGTGGCTGTTTCTGCTGTCCCCCGCCTGTCCGAGATCGTCGACGCGGTCGGCACGGTCGTCGACGACACCGTCGCCCCGGCCGCCGCCGAGGTCGACCGCACCGGCGCCTACCCCCGCACCGACGTCGAGTCCCTCGCCGCGGCCGGCGCTCTGGGCCTGCTCAGCGCCCCCGAGGTGGGCGGCGCCGGCGGCACCCTCGCCGACGTCGCCGCCGTCCTCGAGCGCATCGCCCGCGCCGACGCGTCCACCGCGATGGTGGTGCTGATGCACCACGCCGCGGTCGCGGTGATCGAACCCCACGGCCCCGAGGACGTCCGCCGGGAGATCGCCGCCGGCCGTCACCTGTCCACGCTCGCGTTCTCCGAGCGCGGCTCGCGCAGCCACTTCTGGGCGCCGACGAGCACCGCGACCGCGGTCGACGACGGTGTGCGCCTCGACGCGACGAAGAGCTGGGTCACCTCGGCCGGCGAGGCCGACAGCTACGTCTGGTCCAGCCGCCCGGTGTCGGCGGAAGGGCCGATGACCCTGTGGCTCGTGCCCGGCGCGACGCCCCGGGTCACGGTCGCGGGCGCGTTCGACGGGTTCGGCCTGCGCGGCAACGGCTCGTCGCCGATGACCGCCGACGGAGCGGTCGTCCCCACCTCGGCCCGGCTCGCCGACGACGGCGCCGGCCTCGACGTGGCCCTGGGCACCGCGCTGCCGGCGTTCCTCGTCGGCAACGCCGCGGTGTCGCTCGGGCTGATGGAGGCGCTGGTGGACGAGGCCGCGAGCCACCTCACCTCCTCCCGCCTCGAGCACCTCGGCCAGAGCCTGGCCGAGCAGGCACCGACCCGCCTCGCCTTCGCCGCCCTGCGCACCCGCGTCGACACCACCCGCGCGTTCCTCGCCGACACCCTCGCGGCGCTGGGCTCGGGGCGCGCGGACGCGACGCTGCGCGTGCTGCAGGTCAAGGCGGTGGCCGCCGAGGCCGCCGCGGACGTCGCCGACGGGGTGATGCGGCTGTGCGGCGGCGCCGCCTTCCGTAAGGAGCTCGGCATCGAGCGCCGCTACCGCGACGCGATGGCCGCGCGGGTCATGGCGCCGACCACCGACGCGCTGCACGACTTCGTCGGCCGGGCCACCCTCGGCCTGCCGCTGTTCGGGGGTGCCTGATGACGCTGCTCATGGGCGGGGTCGCCTACGACCCGAAGGTCCTCACGATCTGGGACGGGTTCCGGCGCTGGCTGCGCGCGCAGGGCCTGGACTTCGACCACGTCCTCTACTCCCACTACGAGCGCCAGGTCGAGGACCTGGTGGCCGGCCACATCCACGCCGCGTGGAACTCGCCGCTGGCGTGGGTGCGCAGCGAGCGGCTCGCCGCGACGCAGGGCCGCCGCGTCGAGTCGGCGATCATGCGCGACACCGACCAGGACCTGACCTCGGTGGTCGTGGTCCGCGGCGACTCCCCGGCGTCATCCGTCGCCGACCTCGCGGGTGGCACGGTGGCGGTGGGGGCGGTCGACTCCCCGCAGTCGACGCTGATCCCGCTGTCGTTCCTGCGTGCGTCCGGGGTCACCGACCTGCGCGTGCGGCGCTTCGACGTCGGCGTCGGACTGCACGGCGACCACGTCGGCGGCGAGCGGGACGCCGCTCGCGCCCTCGTGGCGGGCGAGGTCGACGCCGCCTGCATGATCGACGGCAACCACCTGCTGTTCGGCCAGGAGGGGACGCTGCCCCCGGGATCGACCCGCCTGCTCGCGCAGACCCCGGTCTACGACCACTGCACGATGGCGATCGTCGACACCGCACCGGCCGCGGAGGCCGCCGAGTTCGTCCGGCTGTTGGCGTCGATGTCCTACGCCGATCCCGAGGTCCGTCCCCTGCTCGACCTCGAGGGGCTCAAGCAGTGGGTCCCGGGACGCACGAGCGGGTTCGGGCCGTTGACCCGGGCCGTCGACGAGGTCGGCTTCTACGACGCGGGCGGCGCGGTGACCGCCACGGAGTACACGCCGTGACAGGACCCGGCGCCCCGCTCGATCCCGTGCTCGATCTGGGGTTCCTCGGGTTCGAGCGGGGCGCCCACCTCCTCGTCGACCGCGCCCTGCGTGATCTCCCGGTCGGCGGACGCGTCACCGTCACCGGCGGGGACCCCGCGCTCGGGGTCCACCTGCGGGCGTGGGCCCGGCGGCGGGGCCACGGGTTCGCGGTGCGGTCCGACCGCACCGCCACCTGGGAGCTCGTCCGTGGCTCGGCCGACATCGACCGCTGGGCCGGTGCCGAACGGGCCGGCGGTCCGGGCGTGGACGGGATCGTCGCCCGGCCGCCGGCGCGGTGGGGCCTCGCCGCGCGTGGTGCCCTGGTCGAGGCCGGCGGGCCCCGGGGTCGCTTCGACCTCGACGACCGCGACGTGGTGTGGGCCGACCTCGCGCCCCGGCTCTACGCCCACGCCGCCGCGGCCCAGTGGGACCCGGCCACCGCGGTGGACTGGACCGCGACCCCGGACCAGCCGGTGCCGGCGGACGTCGAGGCCGCCGTCGTGCAGGTCATGACCTACCTGGTCGAGAACGAACAGGCCGCCCTGGTCGTCCCCGCCGGCCTGCTCGCCCGCGTGCACCCGCACTTCCGGGAGGTCCAGCAGCTCCTCGCCGTGCAGGCCGCGGACGAGGCCCGGCACATGGAGGTGTTCACGCGGCGCGCCCTGCTGCACGGCGCCGACATGGGCACCTCGTCGGCCGGTGGGCGATCGTCGCTGGCGACCCTGCTCGCCGAGCCGGACTTCTCCCTCGCCACCTTCCTGCTCTCGGTCCTGGGCGAGGGCAGCTTCCTCGCACTGCTCGCGTTCCTCGAGCGCCACGCCCCCGACCCGGTGACCGCGCGGGTGACCCACCTGGCGCGGATCGACGAGGCGCGCCACGTCGCGTTCGGCGTCGCCCACCTCGAGCACCAGGGCCGGCGCGACCCGACGCTGCCCGGCAGGCTGCGCGCCGCGATCGAGCGACGCCACGACGCCCTCGTCGACACCGCCGGGCTCAACGCCGACGTCTTCGACGCCCTCGTCGTCCTCGCCGCAGGCGACTGGACCCCGGAGGCGATCGCGCGTGGTCACGACGCGGTCCAGGATCTGCACCACGCCATGGACGACGGCCGCCGTCAGCGCCTGGCACGCCTCGGCTTCCCGCCGGACGAGGCCGCCGAGCTCTCCGCCCTGCACACCCGCAACTTCATGTGATCGCCAGGCCTGCCGGCCCTCATAAGGCGCACCTTCTCGAATCAGTGTCGCTGCGCATCGACCGGAGAGGATCATCTCCCCGGCCGACCGCGACCCTGGGGAGATCGACGACGGCGAAGCGAGGCCACCATGACAGTTCCCCAGCCGGTGCCGGAGTCCCTCCGCGGTCCGGGCCTCGCCGAGCGCCTCGCGGCCGGGCCGGTCGTGTGCGGCGAGGGCTACCTGTTCGAGCTCGAGCGGCGGGGCTACCTGCAGGCCGGTGCGTTCGTCCCGGAGGTGGTCCTCGACCATCCCGAGGAGGTCGCCGCCCTGCACCGGCAGTTCGTGCACGCGGGCTCGGACGTCGTCGAGGCGTTCACGTACTACGCGCACCGCGAGAAGCTGCGTGTGATCGGCAAGGGCGACATCCTGGAACCGCTCAACCGGCAGGCGCTCGAGATCGCCCGCGGGGTGGCCGACAGCACCGGCACGCTGCTGGCGGGCAACATCTGCAACACCGGCGTCTACGACCCGGCCGATCCCGCGACGCACGCCACCGTGCGGGAGATGTTCACCGAGCAGGTGGGCTGGGCCGCGGAGGCCGGCGTCGACTTCGTCATCGGGGAGACGTTCCGGTACCTCGGGGAGGCCGAGATCGCCCTCGAGGTGATCCGCGCGGCGGGACTGCCCTCGGTGCTGCTGCTGGTGGCCGGGCAGGAGCCGGTGACCCGGGACGGGGTCACGATGCCGCAGGCGTGCCGCGAGCTGGCCGCTCGCGGCGCCGACGTCGTCGGTCTCAACTGTGTGCGTGGTCCGGCCACGATGCTGCCGCTGCTGGGTCCGATCGCCGCGGCGGTGGACGTCCCGGTCGCCGCGCTGCCGGTGCCCTACCGCACCCACCCCGAGCAGCCGACCTTCCACGCGCTGCGCGACCAGGGGCCGACCACGCTCCCGGAGGATCTCCCGTTCCCGACCGCGCTCGACCCGTTCACCTGCCACCGGTACGAGATCGCGGACTTCACCCGCCGGGCCCGGGCCGCCGGCGTGGGCTACTTCGGCCTGTGCTGCGGCGCGGCACCGCACCACCTGCGGGCGATGGCGGAGACGTTGGGGCGCACCCCGCCGGCCAGCAGGTACTCACCGGACATGTCGAAGCACGTCTACCTCGGTGCCGACCCCCGGTTGCGGCCCTCGAACCAGGAGTACCGCACCCTGCTGTGACACCTCACCCAGGACCCGAGCCGACGGTGCGGAACCGGTCGAGCCTCGTGAAGATCGCCACCAGGACGACGGCCACCACGAGGACGAACGCGGTGTTGCGGATCGACGCCCAGTAGCCGATCACGTCGACGTCCAGGAACGGGTAGGGATACCAGCCGACCAGCGCGCCGCGGATGAAGGTGTAGGCGATCCAGAGCATCGGCCACAGGAACGCCCAGGCGATGGTCCTGCGGTCGATGCGGGGGCGGGGGCCGAAGATCAGCCACCCGAGCAGGGTCGCCCAGGGGGCGATGTAGTGGAAGCCGATGGTGGCGACGAGCGGCCAGCCGGTGGGGTGGACGTAGCGGATGAGGACCAGGTCGAAGACCAGGCCGGTGATCGTGATGCCCAGAAGTGCGTCGAGCCGGAGGATGCGCCAGACCCGTCCGTCCCGGGCGGGGTGGACCACCAGGGTGGCCGCGGCGATCAGCACGAGGATGTTGCTCTGGATGGTGAAGTAGCTCAGCGTCTGGATCATCCGGGTGCCGATCCCGACCGAGGCGACGGCCTCGCCGGTGTTGGGGTCCGGGCCGCCGGTGAGGATGAGCCCCAGCTGGATGACCAGGGCGGCAGCGACGTCGACGACGATCAGCAGGTGCCAGAGGCGGGACGCCTGCTCGGCCCGCCGATGTGTCGACGTCGGTCGCGTGGTGGTGGCGGTCATGGTGTGCCTCGTGGTCGTCGAGCAGGGGTGATCGCTGCTGACCCGGAATCTTCGCGAGGGACGGCGCGCCGTGGGGTGTCGAGACACGAAAGTGCCTGCGCTCCGCACGCCCTGACTAGGTGGGGGCGCCGACGTGGCCCGCGACCCGGAGCGCGAACTCGCTGTACTGCTCGGCCACCTGCTCGGCCGTCAACGGGCCTCCGGGCGAGAACCACCGGGCGACGCTGACACACATCTCCAGCACGCCGAACGACGCGACCCGAGGGGTCTCGACGACGAGCACACCACGGTCCGCCCCCTCCGCGATCAGGTCGCGGACGGCGCGCTCGTGGCGTCGGCGGAGCTCCAGGACCTGCGACAGGACGGGCTCGTCGAGGCTGGCGACGTCACGGTTCACGATCAACGCTTCGCGCCGGTGGGTGGCGTGACGCAGCGCGTAGACCCTCGCCGCCTCGCGCAGCCGGCTCACGACGTCGTCACGGCCGTCGACGGCGGCCTCGAACTCGGCCCACACCTCTTGCGACGTCGTCAGCACGATCTCGGCCAGCAGCTCCTGCTTGGAGCTCATGTGGTTGTAGAGGCTGGGCGTCCGGATCCGGAGCCGCGCGGCCACCTCGCTGAGCGCCGTCCCGTGATAGCCCTTCTCCGCGAACAGGGTCGTCGCCGCGTCGCGCACCGCCGCGGGCGTGACGGCGGCGCGATCGCCGGGCGCGGCGCTCACGGTCGCCATCGTCTCAACGCGCTGGGAGCCGGGCGTCCGAGGCACCGACGATCCGGAGGGCGAAACGGCTGTACTGGTCGGCGACGGCCTCGGCCGTCAGCTCGCCGTCGTCGGAGAACCAGCGCGCGATGCTCACGCACAGCTCCCGGATGGCGAACGACGCCAGGGCCGGCGACTCGACGTGGAAGTCGCCCTGCTCGACGCCGCGGGCGATGACGGCGCGCAGGGCGTGCTCGTGCTCGCGACGACGGGCCTGCAGGTCGCTGAGCGCCGGCTCCTCGAGGCTGCCGGTGTCCCGGTTGACCACGAGCGCGTCGCGGCGATGCGTGGCGTGACGGTGGGCGTAGACCTCGGCGGCCCGCCGGAGCTGCTCGACGGGCGGGTCGTCGGGGTCGACGGCCTCGTGGAAGTCGGCCAGCACGCCCGCGGTGGCCCGGTCGACGATGGTGCGCAGCAACTCGTGCTTCGAGTCCATGTGGTTGTAGAGGCTCGGGGTCCGGACATGCAGGGCGCCGGCGATCTCGCTCAGCGCCGTGCCGTGGTAGCCCCGCTGCGCGAAGAGCGTCAGGGCCGCGTCGAGGACGACCTCCCGGGTCAGCGCCGCGCGGGTGGCGCGCCGGGGCGCGAGGTCCGTCGGGTTCGTGCTCATCGATCCACCGCCTCGGTCCGGACGTCGCATGCATGGTCCCAGAACGAACGAGCATGAGTAAGCCTTGCCCTGGTCACCCACCACCCCTACCGTACTAACGAGCGTTAATTGGTCGAGGAGGCGCGATGCTGCGTACCGAGGTGATCCGACCGCTCCACGTGCTGCTCGAGGGCCACGCCCGCGCACGGGGCGAGGCGACGGCGTTCGCCGACGAGAACCGCGAGATCACCTACGGCGAGCTCGTCCGCACCACCGCCCGCCTCGCCGGCCACCTCGTCTCCCTCGGCGTCGGGGCCGGCGACCGGGTGGCGATGGTGATGGCCAACGCCGTCGAGACCGCGGAGACCTACCTCGCCGTGCCCCGGGCCGGTGCCGTGGCGGTGTGCCTCAACCCGGACGCCGGGCCCGCGGAGCTCGAGTACATGCTCGGCGACTGCGGCGCGCGCCTTGTCGTCACCGACGTCGCCCACGCCGACCTCGTCGCCGGTCTCGTCCCGGCGGACGTCCCGGTGGTCCTGGTCGGCGGGACGGCGCCGCGGTGGCCGTCGTACGCCGAGCTGATCGGCCGCAAGCCGGACGTGCCCGCGCCCGATCCCGACGACCTCGACGCCACGGCGTTCATGCTCTACACCTCGGGCACCACCGGGCGCCCGAAGGGCGTGGAGCTGAGCCTGCGCAGCTGCCTGTGGGTGGTGGCGGCCTGCTGGGCGCCGATCATGGGCCTGGGCCCGGACGACACGGTGCTGTCCGCGCTGCCACTGTTCCACTCCTACGCCCTGGACCTGTGCGTGCTCGGGGTCGCGGCCACGGGAGCGGGCGAACGGATCCTCCCCCGCTTCTCCTCGAGCCGCGTCCTCGAGCTGCTCGCGACCGGCGACTACACGGTCCTCCCCGGTGTGCCGACGACGTTCTCCTACCTGCTGCAGGCCGCGAGCGCGCGCGACGGCGGCGGACCCCCCGCGCACCGGCTCCGCGTCGCGGTCTCGGCCGGCGCGATCCTCCCGGCGGCGGTCAACGAGGCGTTCGAGCGGTCGTTCGGCGCGACCCTGCTCGACGGCTACGGGATCACCGAGACCTCGACGATGGTGGTGATGAACTGGCCGCACGGGTCCCGCCCGTACGGCTCCTGCGGGCTGCCGATCCCGGGCCTCGCCGTCCGGCTGGTCGATCCGGCCACCGGCGTGGACGCGCCACCGGGCGGCGAGGGCGAGCTGTGGGTGCGCGGCCCGAGCGTCATGCGCGGCTACCACGGCAAGCCCCAGCAGACCGCCGACGTGCTCGTCGACGGCTGGTACCGCACCGGCGACCTCGCCCGCGCCGACGTCCACGGCTACCTCACGATCAGCGGCCGCACCAAGGAGATGATCATCCGGGGTGGCGAGAACATCTACCCCGCCGAGATCGAGAACGCCCTGCTCGACGCCCCCGGTGTCGCGGACGCCGCCGTCGTCGGACGGCCGCACCCCGACCTCGGCGAGGTGCCGGTGGCGTTCGTGGTCGCCGACCCCGGGGCCGGCGCAGGACCGGACCCCGAGGCCCTCCGGGAGCACTGCCGCCGGGCGCTGGCGTGGTTCAAGGTCCCGGACGGCTTCCACCTCACCGACACCATCCCCCGCACCGGCTCGGGGAAGATCAAGCGCTTCGAGCTCGCCCGGCGCCTCGACGACGTCGCCGGGCCGCCGCTCCCGGCGCCCGCACCCCGGAGCCTCGACCAGGAGGTCGTGACGTGGAGCTGAGCAACGATCTCGCGAGAGCGACCTCGCCCGCCGACGAGGGGACCCGACGGTGAAGGTCGGCGACGTCGAGATCCTGCCGGTGATCGACGGCACCGGTCGCGAGAACGCGCGCGAGGTGCTCTCGGTGCCCGGCGAGGACCGGTGGGCCTGTCACCCCGAGCACCTCGACGCCCTCGGGGACCTCGAGCTGACCCTCGGCGGGTTCCTGCTGCGCACCGGGGACCGCACGGTGCTCGTCGACGCCGGGGTCGGACGCGTCCACAACGACCACTACGCCGGCGGCGGGTTCCTCGACGCGCTCGCCGCGCACGGCGTCTCCCCCGCCGACGTCACCGACGTCGTCTTCACCCACCTGCACTTCGACCACGTCGGCTGGGCCACCAGCAAGGGCGAGGTGGTGTTCGGCAACGCCACGTACCGCGTGCACACCGCGGACTGGGCGCACTTCGTCGACGCCGCGGACGCCGCGCCGGGAGCGGTGCGCAAGCTCGCCCCGCTGCGGGACCGTCTGGAGGTGTTCGACACCGAGATCACCCTGGCGCCCGGTCTCGACGCCCGACCCACCCCGGGCCACACGCCCGGGTCCACCACCTACGTCGTGTCCGGCGGGGGCGAGCGCGCCCTGCTGGTCGGCGACGTCGCGCACTCGGTCGTCGAGCTCGAGGAGCCCGACTGGGAGGCGACCTTCGACGTCGACCCCCGGGCCGCGCAGGCGATGCGCAACGCCCTGGTCCGCGAGGTCACCGACACCGCCGACCTCGTCGTCCCCGCTCACCTCCCCGGCCTCGCCCACGGCCGGATCGTCACCTTCGGCGACCGCCGCCGCTTCGTCACCGTCTGAGGAGCACCTCATGGATCTGCAGCTCGCCGGCACCACCGTGCTGGTCACCGGCGCCGGGCAGGGCCTCGGCCGCGCCATCGGCGAGGCGTTCGCCGCCGAGGGCGCGCAGGTCGCGTTCGGCTACAACACCTCCGCCGAGGGCGCCGAGGCCGCGGCGGAGGCCATGCGCGCCACCGGCGTCAAGGCCACGGCGGTCGCCGTCGACACCCGCGACGACGCCGGCGTCGCCCGCGCACTCGACATCGTCGAGTCCGAGCTCGGACCGATCGGCGTACTCGTGAACAACGCCGCGGTCACCAGCCGCGGTCGCTTCCTCGAGCGGTCGGCGTCCGACTTCGCGGCCGAGATCGACGTGACCGTCACCGGGACCCTGCGCATCTCCCACGCCGTCGCACAGCGCATGGCCGAGCGCGGCGTCGGGTCGATCGTGTCGCTCATGGGCGATTCCGGACGCGTCGGGGAGTCCGGGCTCACCGTCACCGCCACCGCCCGCTCCTCCACCCTCGGGCTGACCAAGTCGCTGGCCAAGGAGCTCGCCCGCCACGGCATCCGCGCGAACGCCGTGTCGATCGGGCTCGTGCAGACCGACCGGTTCTCCGACCACGCCGGCGGCACCGACGAGGAACGCCTCAAGAAGATCACCGCGCTCTACCCGCTGCGTCGTCTCGGCCGCCCCGAGGACGTGACCCCGACGATCCTGCTGCTCGCCTCGCCGTGCTCGGCGTGGACCACGGGCCAGGTCGTCTCGGTCAACGGCGGCTTCGCGATGCCCTGATCGTCCTCGCGCCGCACGGACGCACCAGCGAGAGAAGGACCATGACCACCACGTCACCGGCACCGGAGCCGACCGCCAGCGGGACCGCGGTCCGGCGCAAGGAGGACGCCCGGCTGCTGACCGGCCGCGGCCGCTACGTCTCCGACCTCACCCTGCCGCGGATGCGTCACGTCGCGTTCGTGCGCAGCCCGCTGGCCCACGCGCACATCACCTCGGTCGACGTCTCCGAGGCCCTCGAGACCGACGGCGTCAGCGCGGTGTTCACCGGCGATCACCCCGCCCTGGCGTCGGTCTCGCTGCGCGCGCAGTCGGGGCTCCCGGGCTACGTCGAGACCGACCAGCCGCCGCTGGCGCGCGGCAAGGTCCGCTTCGCCGGCGAGGCGGTGGCCGCGGTCGTCGCCGACGACCGCTACCACGCCGAGGACGGCGCCGAGGGCGTCGACGTCGAGTACGAACCGCTGAGCCCGCAGGTGTGCGCCTGGGCGTCCCCGGAGGAGATCACCGACCCGGTGCACGACGAGGCGCCGGACAACGTCCTGCTCTCCCGCACCTTCCGCGCGGGCGACGTCGAGGCCGCGCTCGCGGAGGCCGCGGTGGTCGTGGACCGCGAGGTGACCACCAACCGGCACGGCGGCAACCCCATCGAGTGCCGGGCCGGGGTCGCGCGCTACGAGATCGCCGACCGCAAGCTGACGTTCTGGTCCGGCACCCAGGTGCCCTACATCGTGCGCACCCAGCTCGCCGGGCTGCTCGACCTGCCCGAGGGCAACATCCGGGTCATCGCCCCCGACGTCGGCGGCGGGTTCGGGGTCAAGGCCGTGCTCTATCCCGAGGACGTCGCCCTGTGCCTGATGGCCATGGCGATGCCCGGGGTCGCGCTCAAGTGGGTCGAGGACCGCGTCGAGCACCTGCTGTCCGCCACCCACGCCCGCGAGCACCGCTACGTGCTGCGCGCCGGGTTCGCCGCCGACGGGGAGCTGCTCGCGGTCAAGGCCGACGCGTGGTGCAACGCCGGCGCCTACTCGGTGTACCCCTGGACCGCCGGCATCGAGCCCCTCATGGCCGGCGGCCTGCTCACCGGCCCGTACAAGCTCGCGCACTACGAGTGCACGGTCCGCGGCGTCACCACCAACACCAGCCCGTCGGGTCCCTACCGCGGCGTCGCGCGCCCCTCGACGGTGTTCGCGATGGAGGCGCTGATGGACTCCGGCGCGCGGGCACTGGAGATGGACCCGATCGCGCTCCGCCGCCGCAACCTCATCCTGCCCGCGGACATCCCCTACACGATGCCCTCGCGGCTCGTCGACGACTCGGGGGCGTACGAGGCCTGCCTCGACCAGGCACTCGAGACGTTCGGGCTCGAGGGCTGGCGGGCCGAGCAGCAGCGCCGGCGGGCCGGCGGCGGGAAGCCGCTCGGCATCGGGATCGGCATCTACAACGAGCTCACCGGCCTCGGGCGGGCCGCGTCGGCAGGCCCCCGCATGGCGTTCCGCACCGGTCACGACGCCTGCACCGTGCGGATCAACCCCGACGGCGCCGTCACCGTGTTCTCCGGCGTCACCTCCCAGGGGCAGGGCCTCGAGACGACCATGGCGCAGGTCGTCGCCGACGCCCTGGGTGTCACGTACGACGCGGTCGAGGTCCGGATCGGCGACACCGACGAGTCCCTCTGGGGCTTCGGCGCGTTCTCGTCCCGCCAGGCCGTCATCGGCGGCGGCGCGGCCCACCTCGCCGGCGAGCACGTCCGCGGCAAGGCACTCGCGCTGGCCGCGGCGCTCAAGGAGGCGCCCGTCGAGGACCTCGACCTCCGGGGCGGCGAGGTCTACATGGCCGGGCAGGCGAAGTCGATCATCTCGCTGGCCGAGGTCGCGAGGGTCGCCTACCTGCAGTCCGACCGGTTGCCGGAGGGCTTCGAACCGGGGCTCGAGGGCACGAAGTTCTACGACCCGATCCGCGGTGCCTTCGCCGCCGGCGTCCAGCTCGGTGCGCTGGAGTTCGATCCCGCCACCGGCGAGATCGGCATCCTGAGCTGGGTGTGCGTCGAGGACGCCGGGCGCATCGTCCACCCGGTGATCGTCGACGGGCAGATCGCCGGCTCGATCGCCCAGGGCATCGGTGGGGCGATGTACGAGCACCTCGTCTACGACGAGGCCGGGAACCTCACCACCGGCACACTGCTCGACTACCTCATGCCGACCTCGGGCGAGATCCCCGAGCTGACGATCGGCCACGTCAGCACCCCGGCCGCCAACCCCACCGGCGTCCGCGGTGTCGGCGAGGGCGGCACGCTCGCCCCGAACGCCGTGGTCGCGGGCGCGGTGGCCGATGCGCTCGGGGTCGAGGTCGACGACCTGCCGGTCACCCCGGCGTCGGTGTGGACGCTCCTGCAGGGGGTGACGCCGTGATCCTCGACGACCGCCGTGACGGGTCCCCGGTCGTGGCACTCCGGCGTCCACGGACCACCGCTCCCGGGAGGACCCGATGAAGTGCCCACCGTTCGACTACCACCGGGCGACCGGCGTGGCGGACGCCGTCGCCACCCTCGACGCCGCCGGCGACGAGGGGAAGATCCTCGCCGGGGGCCAGAGCCTGGTGCCCGTCCTCGCCCTGCGCATGGCCCGGCCCGCGGTGCTCGTGGACATCAACCACGTCCCCGGCCTCTCCAGCCTCGAGGTGCGCGGCGACACGCTCCACCTCGGGGCCCTCGTCCGCCACCTGACCCTCGCCGAGCAGGACCAGCACCCCCTGCTCGCGGAGGCCGCCCGCTGGATCGGGCACACCGCGATCCGCAGCCGCGGCACGGTCGCCGGCAGCCTCGCCCATGCCGATCCGTCGGCCGAGCTGCCGTCGGTCCTGCTCGCGTGCGACGGCGCCGTCCAGGTCGCAGGCCCGGGCGCGACCCGGCGGGTCGGTGCCGCCGACCTCTTCGTCGGCGCGCTCCAGACCGACCTGGGCGACGCCGAGATGATCACCGAGGTCGAGCTGCCCGTCCCCGACGGCTGGGGCTTCTCCGAGTTCGCCCGCCGCCACGGCGACTTCGCCGTCGTCTCGGCCGTCGCGACCCGCTTCGGCGACCGGATCCGCGTCGTGATCGGCGGCGTGGCCGGCGTCCCGCACCTCGTCTCGCCCCCCGACAGCACCCCCGACCTGCTGACCGTGTCCGGGGCCGTGCAGGACGACCGCGTCGCCGAGATCGCCGACGCCGCCGCCCGGGGCGTCGAGCCGGCCTCCGACCTGCACGGGAGCGCCGACCACCGGCGCGCCCTCACCCGCGAGGTCGTCAGACGCGCCGTCGCCCAGCTCGCCGGGACCCCGACGAGCGACCGCACCCCCGTCCCCGCCTGAGGAGGCCGACGTGCAGATCTCCCTCACGGTCAACGGCGAGCGCCACCGCGTCGACGTCGAGCCCCGCCGCACCCTGGCCGACGCCCTGCGCGAGGACCTGGGGCTCACCGGCACCCACCTCGGTTGCGAGCACGGCGTCTGCGGCGCCTGCACGATCGTGGTCGACGGCCGCCCCGTCCGCGCGTGCCTCATGTTCGCCGTCCAGGCCGACGGCGCCTCGATCGCCACCGTCGAGGGCCTCGCCGCCGACGACGGCACCCTGCACCCGCTGCAGGAGGCGTTCTCGCGCTGCCACGGCCTGCAGTGCGGCGCCTGCACCCCGGGGATGCTCATGACGGCCCTGCACCTGCTCGACACCGAGCCCGCGCCCAGCCGCGACCGCATCCGGGCCGAGATGGCCGGCAACATCTGCCGCTGCACCGGCTACGTCGGCATCGTCGACGCCGTGGAGTCGGCGGCCGCCCGACAGCGCGAGCTCGCCCCCGAGGCCTGAGGGGTGGGCCCGACAACGTCCGGCGACACGGACCCGGCTGCGGTCCGGGCATGGGCCCGGCACCTCGGGCGCGCGTGCGATCCGCCGGCGCTGCGCCGGGACCTGGCCGCGGGGTCGCTGCCGGCCGCTGCGCAGGCCGCCGCGGCCCGGGTCGGCGACCGCACCGCGGTCGAGGTCGACGGCGACGCCCTCACCCACGCGCGGCTCGACGCGGTCGCCGGGCGCACCGCGGCACGCCTGCGGGGCCGTGGCGTCGGCCGGGGTGACGCCGTCGTGCTCGTCGCATGCACGTCCCTCGCCTTCGTGGTCGTCTACCTCGCCGTCCTGCGCCTGGGCGCGACGGTCGTGCCGCTCGACCCCGCCCAGCCCGTGGCCGCGAGGGACCGCATCGTCGGACTCGCCCGCGCCCGGCTCGTCCTCGACGAACCGGCGCTGAGCGACCTGCTCGCGGGAGCCGCGGACGAGCCCGATCCCGTGCCGGTCGGCGACGATCCACGGCCCGGCGACGTCGCCGTCCTCGCGTTCACGTCGGGCACCACCGGCGCCCCGAAGGGCGTGCCCATCACCCACGCCAACCTGCTCGCCTCGGCCCGCGCCGCGATGGCCGCGTGGCGCTGGGCCGACGACGACGTCCTCGTCCACGCGCTGCCCCTGTTCCACCAGCACGGGCTCGGCGGGCTGCACATGACGTTGATCGCCGGCACCACCGCCCGGATCGCCTCGCGGTTCGACCCCGGCCGGCTCCTCGCGACCGACGGCACCGTCCTGTTCGCGGTGCCGGCGATCTGGGCGCGCCTCGTGGATCACCCCCGGATCGGCGCCCTGCGGCGGCTGCGCCTGGCGGTGTCCGGCTCGGCCCCGTTGTCGGCGGCGCTCTCCGATCGCGTCGCGGCCGCGATCGGGCAGGTGCCGTTGGAGCGCTACGGGCTCACCGAGAGCGGGCTCGACGTCTCCAACCCCTACGACGGCCCCCGCGTCGCCGGGACCGTCGGGTTCCCGTTGCCCGGGATCGAGCTGCGCCTCGACGAGCAGGACGAGATCCAGCTCCGCGGTCCCCAGGTGATCTCCGGCTACCTCGACGGGGCGGCCCCGGAGGCCTTCCTGCCCGACGGCTGGTTCCGCACCGGCGACCTCGGTCGCCTCGACGACGAGGGCCGGCTGACGATCGTCGGCCGGCTCAAGGAGCTGATCATCACCGGCGGGTACAACGTCGTCCCCCGCGAGGTCGAGGTGGTGCTCGAGGAGCAGCCCGGCGTCGTCGAGGTCGCCGTCGCCGGGCTGCCCAGCGAGCGGTGGGGCCAGGAGGTGACCGCGTTCGTCGTCCCCGGCGACCCGCCGCCCGACGAGGACGCGCTGCTCACGGCGGCCCGCGAGCAGCTCGTCGGCTACAAGGTCCCCAAGTCCGTGCGGTTCGTCGACGCGCTGCCCCGCAACGCCATGGGCAAGATCGTGCGCACCGCCCTCGTCACGCAGGAGCACCCGTGAGGATCACCACCGACGACGGCGTCGGCCTCGCCGTCCACGTGACCGGGCCGGCCGACGACGGGCCCGGCCCGCCGATCCTGTTCGTCCACGAGTTCGGCGGCGACCACCGCTCGTGGGATCCGCAGGTCGCCGACTTCTCCCGCGCGCACCGCTGCGTCACCTACGACGCCCGCGGCTACCCGCCCTCCGACGTGCCGACCGACCCCGCGGCGTACTCCCAGGACCGCGCCGTCGCCGACGCCCTCGCGGTCCTCGACGCCACCGGCGCCGAGCGCGCCGTGGTCGTCGGCAACTCGATGGGCGGGTTCGCGACCCTGCACCTCGGCCTGCGCCACCCCGAGCGCTGCCTCGGCCTCGTGGTCGCGGGCTGCGGCTACGGCGCCGCCCCCGAGCACGCCGACGCCTTCCGCGCCGACGCGCTCGCCCTCGCCGACGCCTACGACCGCGTGGGGGCCGCGGCCGTCGCTGCCGAGTACGGTCACCGCCCCGCCCGCCAGGCCCTGCGTCGCCGCGACCCCGAGGCCCACGAGCAGCACCTGCGCATCCTCGCCGAGCACGACCCCGTCGGAGCCGCCCTCACCATGCGCGGGGTGCAGGCCGCGCGACCGTCGTTGTTCGACCTGCGCGCCGACCTCGCCGCGATGTCCGTGCCGACGCTGCTCGTGGTGGGCGACGAGGACGCCGAGGCGATCGACGCCAACCTCATGCTGCGCGGGACGCTGCCCGACGCCGGCCTCGCGGTGCTCCCCCGCGCCGGGCACCTCACCAACCTCGAGGATCCGCGCCTGTTCGACCACCTCGTGCGGAGGTTCGTCGCCGGGCTCGGGGGCGCCCCGGCGGGGTGACGAGCGGGATCGAGCCGGGCGTCAGGACCTCGACGGTGTGGCACAGACCGCGATGAAGACCAGGCCGTCCGGGCCCGCCCGCAGGAACCTGGAGGAGTCGACCGTGACGGCGACGAACTGCCCGGGCCCGACCGGGATCTCCTCCTCGTCGACGACCACCCAGCCATGGCCCCGGAGGACGGCGTAGGCGTCCTCGGCGTGGTCGTCGACGTGGTCGTGGGGAACCGTCTCCTCCCCGGCGGGCAGCTCGATCTGGTAGAGGCCGAAGGCCGTGAGCCCGAGGGCCTCACCGACGCGCTTCTCGAACGGACTCGCCGCGGGATGGGGTCCCCGACCGACACTGAGGTCGGCGGCGTCGACGGTGTAGTGGGTCACGGACGGAATCTAGGACAACGACCGCGCGAGCGACCTCAGGGCAGCACCGCCACGGCGTCGACCTCGACGAGGTAGCCCGGCGCGGCCAGCGCGGTGACCCCGATCCAGGTGCTCGGCTGCCGGAACGCGACGCCCAGTGTCGCAGCCGCCCGCTCGCGGCCGACGACGAACTGCTCGGCCTTCGCCTCGTCGAGCTCCACGATGTAGACGGTGACCTTCGCCAGGTCGGCCGGCGTCCCCCCGACCGCGTCGAGTGCGGCCGCGATGTTGAGGTAGCACTGCTCGGCCTGCGCGGCGACGTCGTCGCGGCCCACGAGGGTGCCCTCGACGTCCCAGGACACCTGCCCGGCGAGGTACACGGTGCGCGAGCCCTCCGCGACGGCGACCTGGTGGTGGACGTCGACCCGGTGGACCTGCTCGGGATGCACCAGCTGGACGGTCATCGGCGTGCTCCTCTCCCCTGGGCGTTCTCGCTCCGGGGACCAGGAGACACCGTGCCGTCGCGGCACGGTCCAGCTCCTGTGAGCTGCTTCACCGCCCAGCGGAGAACACCTCAGCCGAAGAACACCTCGGCCTCGTCGAGGCGGGCCGTGGGGACCGTCTTGAGCTCGGCGGTGGCCTCGTCGAGCGAGACCCGCACGATGTCGGTGCCGCGCAGCGCGACCATGACGCCCGACTCCCCGTCGTGCAGCGCCGCCACGGCCTGCACGCCGAACCGTGTCGCGAGGACACGGTCGTACGCGGTGGGCGTGCCCCCGCGCTGGATGTGGCCGAGCACCACGGCGCGGGACTCCGCGCCGGTCTCCCGCTCGATCTCGTCGGCCAGCCAGGTGCCGACCCCGCCCAGCCGGCGGTGGCCGAAGGCGTCGGTGCCGCCGGCGGCGATGAGCTCGCCACCACCGTCGGGCACCGCGCCCTCGGAGACGACGATGACCGGGGCGTACTCGTTGCGGAAGCAGCTGTTCACCCAGTCGCACACCCGGCCCACCGTGAACGGCCGCTCCGGCACGATGATCGCGTTCGCGCCGCCGGCCATGCCCGCGTGCAGGGCGATCCAGCCGGCGTGGCGCCCCATCACCTCGCAGACCAGCGCCCGTCGGTGCGACTCCGCGGTGGTGCGCAGACGGTCGACCGCCTCGGTCGCGATGTGCACCGCGGTGTCGAAGCCGAACGTGTAGTCGGTGGCGGCGAGGTCGTTGTCGATCGTCTTGGGGACCCCGACCACCCGAACGCCCTCCGTGGCGAGCCGGGCCGCCGCACCGAGGGTGTCCTCGCCACCGATCGCGACGAGCGCGTCGACACCCTGGGCCGCCATCGTGGCGCGGACGGCGTCGGCGCCGCCCTCGCCCTGGGCGTAGGGATTCGTGCGCGACGAGCCGAGGATGGTGCCGCCCCGCGCGAGGATCCCGGCCACGTCCGCGATGTGCAGCGGCCGCGAGGCCCCCTTGAGCGGCCCCCGCCAGCCGTCCCGGAAACCGATGACCTCGTCGCCCGCGGCGTCGGCACGGTGCACGACGGCGCGGATGACGGCGTTGAGCCCCGGACAGTCGCCACCGCCGGTCAGCATCCCGATACGCACGATGTTCTCCTCGTCGAGAGTCGCCGCGCGCCAGTGTGCCAGGTCACCTAGAACGGTTCAGCTGCCGCGCCCGTGGTCTGGGACCGGGGCCGGGCGACGCGCCGTCCTACCCGTCGATCAGCCCCTGCAGGGCTCCGCCGAGCAGCTCGTCCTTCGGCAGGAACCCGACCGCGCCGACGCGCTGCGCCGTCGTTCGATTCCCCGCATCGGCGTCGGTGGAGATCAGGACGACGCGAGGAGGCGACGGGAGGGCCACCAGCTGCTCGGTCAGCGCGAACCCGTCGCCGTCCGGCAGACCGATGTCGACGACCACCGTGTGCGGACGGCGCTCGACGGTGCACGCCACGGCCTCCGCGACGGTGCCGGCCTCGATCACCTCGTAGCCCCAGCCGCTGAGGATGCGAGCGGCGAGGCCGCGGAAGCCGGCATTGTCGTCCACGACGAGCACGAGCCCCGTGGTCCGCGGAGGGGAATCCCCCTGACCGAGGGTTGCTCGCCCTCCGGCGGGCCCTGCGTCCTCCGCGAACGGCGGCGTCCCCGGTGGCACGTCCCCACCGTCCGCTCCCCCACCGGAATCCGAGACGCGGATCGGCCCCGCCATGGCGAGACCGGGGTGGCGCGAGCGGGACGGCCGGGTGTGCGGAGGCAGGCCGAGCGTCCGGCGCGGTGCGCCCGGAGCCCTTGTCACCGTCTCAGATTAGCGCGCCGCCAGGTGGTATCCGCGGCATCGCACGAAGTCGGCTCCGCGCCGGACCTCTGCAGGAGCACGATCCGCTGCGGTCCCGGAGACGGTCCGAGATCGGTCCGGAATCCCTTCTCCAGCACGGGGTGCGGGCCGGCAACGGCTAGTGTTCGCCCGTGGAGTCGTCCCTGCGTCTCGTGGTCGCAGAGGATCAGGCCCTGGTCCGCGAGGGGATCATCCGGATGCTCGAGAGCGCCGGGCTCACCGTCGTCGGCGCCGCCGTCGACGCCGTCGACCTCATCCGACAGGCCCGGCTCCACCAGCCGGACATCATCATCACCGACATCCAGATGCCGCCCGGCCGCTCCGACGACGGGCTGCGCGCGGCGATGGAGATCCGCGAGCTCTACCCGGGGATGGGCGTCATCGTCCTGTCGCAGTTCCTCGAGGACCGCTACGTGCTCGATCTGGTCGGGGAGCGCGCGGACGGGGTCGGCTACCTGCTCAAGGAACGCGTGGCCGACCGGACGATCCTCCTCGAGGCCGTGCGCAGCGTGGCGGCCGGCCAGTCGGCGCTGGACCGGGACGTGATCGCCCGCCTCGTCGGTCGTCGGCGCGCCACCGGCCCCCTGGACGACCTCACGCCCCAGGAGCGACGCGTGCTCGCCCTGATGGCGGAGGGACGATCGAACACCGCGATCGCCGACGCGCTCACCGTGACGGTCCCGACCGTGGAGCGGCACGTGAGCGGCATCTTCACCAAGCTCGGCCTCCTCCCGTCGGAGGCGGAGCACCACCGTCGTGTCGTCGCGGTGCTCAAGTACCTCCAGCACTGACCGTCGCTCGGTCGAGAAGGCTGCTCCGGATGCCCGCCTCGCCCTGAGGGGTGGCACCCACGGGCGGCGGGCCAACCCGTGCACGACCGACGTGTGCGCTCGACAGCGTTCCGTCTCGCTCCTCGGCCAGGCTGGACGAGCCGGTCGAGCGCGACCGGCGACCCACGCCGGGGGAGTCACGATGCTCGTCGAGGATTCGCTGCGCGCCGAGGCCCCGACGCCGATCGCGGCCGCGTGGCTGCTGCTCCACCGCGACGACGTCTCCCCCGACCTGCCGCCGCTCCTGGCGATCACGTCCGATCCTGCACGGGCGACCGCGCGCGACGTCGAGGCGGTGGACCGCGCGATCCGCGGCCTGTGGCGGGAGACCGATCCCGGCCGGGTCGTCCGGGTGGCCACGGCGGCGCTCGCCCTGGGCCGGGGCTCGGAGTGCCGGGCGGCGTTGTGGACGGTGGTCGAGGACGGCCGGGATGGCGGCGACGTGACCGCGGGCATCCGGGCGATCTCGCTGCTGTGTGCGGACGGCGTCGTCACCGGGCGGTGGGACGAGTGCGTCCGCCTCGCGGACGAGGGCGCCACCCTGTGCGCGATCCACGGACACCGCCTGCTCGCGGGCCCGCTGCGCCTGGCCCGGGCCCTCGTAGCGGCCGCGCGGGGGGACCTCGGACCGGCCGCCACCCACCGCGACCGCGCCCTCGGCCGGGACGGTCACCGCGTCGCGGCGCTGGCGGCGCTGGCCGACGACGACGTGGAGACGGCCTACGGGCACGCGAGCGCCATCGCCCCGGCGGGCTCGCTGCCGGCGCACGACCATGCCGCCCTCGCCGTCGCGCCGGACCTCGTGGAGGTCGCCCGGTCGACCGGCCGCACCGGGGAGGCGACGCGCCACGCCCGCGCCATGCGAGAGGCGCCCCTCGCCGCGCTGTCCCCGCGCTTCGGGATGCTGGCCCTCGGCGCGGAAGCCGTCGCGACCTCCCCGGGCGACGCGGCCGTCGATCTGTTCGAGGAGGCGCTGGCCACGGTCGGTGGTGAGCGATGGGCCTTCGACCACGCGCGGATCCAGCTCGCCTACGGCCGCCACCTGCGCCGGAACCGGAGCCCCGCCCCGGCCCGGCGCCACCTCGACGCCGCCCTCGCCACCTTCCGGTGGCTCCGCGCCGAGCCCTGGATCGAGCGGACCCGCGACGAGCTCCGAGCCGTCGGCGCGAGGACCGGCGCGCCGACCCGCGGGTGGGGACGCCCGACCCTGGCACCGCACGAGCACGAGGTCGCCTCGCTCGCGGCGTCCGGTCTCACCAACAAGCAGATCGCCGGCCGACTCCACCTCTCGCCCCGCACGGTCTCGGCGCGGCTCTACCAGGTCTTCCCCAAGCTCGGGGTCACGTCACGTGCCGGCCTCCGGGACGCCTTGACGGGCCTCGCCGTCGCGGACGAGCGACGGACGTCGTGACCGCGCCCTCGTCCGCGTGCGGGGACGACGAGGGAGAGGCACCGTCGTGCGGCCCGGACCCGACGCCCGAGATCAAGACCGTCCTGCGGCAGGCCGCCGACCTCATCCCCGCCGGTCCGGCCCGCGCCCGCCGCCTGGCCCGTGCCGCCCACCGGAGCGCGGAGGTCACCGGGGACCTCCGAGCGGTGCCCCGGCTGCTCGCCGCCGCCCGCCGGGCCGATCCCCGTGCCGACACCCGCCTGCCGTGGGTGACGGCGGCGGCCGCGAAGCAGCTCCACGGGGACGGCGACATCGACACGGCGCACCGGGTGCTCCTCGGGGCCCTGGAGTCGGGCCCCCTCGACGGCTCCCTCGACGACGACACCGTCGACGCCCTCCATCTCCTGCTCGTCGTGTGCGCGGCCGGAGGTCGCGACGAGCTGTGGGCTCCGGTGCTCCGCCTCCTCGAGCGCTGTGGTCCGCAGCTGCCGGACACCCTCGGGGTCCCCGGCGCCGCGGCGCCCGCCCTCGAGCCTCTCCTCGCCGCCGTCGACGACCTGACCGACGAGCGCGACCCCCGCCGCATCGTCCGTGTCGCCACCGCGGCGTCCGACCTCGACCGCGGGACGGGGTGCGGGGACGCGCTCCGGCGGGTCGTGCGCGACGGGCGCTCCGGAGGGGCGGTCGCCTCGGGCATCACCGCACTGCGGATCCTCGCCCTGGACGCGTACCAGGAGGGGCGGTGGACCGCGGCCGAGGACCTCGCCGGCGAAGCGCTCGAGACCGGCGCGGCCCGCGGTCTCCCGCTGCTGGCCGCGCCGGCGCGATGGTGTCTGGCCCTCGTGGCCGCGGCGCGCGGGGACGAGGTCGCCGTGCGTGCCCTGACCGACGAGCTGACCGCGTGGGGCGTCCCCCGAGGTGCCCGGCGGCTCGTCGTCTACGCGGGCCAGGCCCGGGCCCTGGCCGCCCTCGGACGCGGCGATGTCGACGACGCCTGGCGCGAGGGCACCGCCGTCGGCCCACCCGGTCTCGTGGAGCCCCGGGGTCCGGCGCTGTGGGCGACCCTGGATCTGGTCGAGGCGGCCACCCGCACCCGCCGGTTCCCCGAGGCGCGCACCCACGTCGCTGCCGTGCGCGCGACCCTCACGCCGGCGCACTCCCCGCGCCTCGCGCTGCTCGCCGCGGGCGCCACGGCGATGGCGGCGTCCGACGACCGCGCCGGCGCCCTCTACGAGGCCGCGTTCGCCCTGCCCGACGCGCAGCGGTGGCCCTTCGACCTCGCCCGCCTCCGGCTCGCCCACGGCGAGCAGCTCCGGCGTGCCCGGTCGACGACGGCGGCGCGCGAGCAGCTCCTGCTCGCGCTCGACACCTTCACCGATCTCGGTGCCCGTCCGTGGGTCGCCCGGGCGAGCACCGAACTGCGCGCGGCCGGTCACGCCCCCGACCGGGGGCGCGACGGACCCCGGAGGGCGGGGCAGGCGTCCCTCACCGCCCAGGAGCGCGAGGTCGCGGGTCTGGCGGCGTCCGGGATGACGAACCGGCAGATCGCCGACCGGCTGCACCTCTCCCGCCGCACGGTCGACGCCCACCTGTACCGGGTGTTCCCGAAGCTGGCCATCACCGGGAGGGCGGCCCTGCGCGACGCCCTCGACCGTCTGGGCGAGCGAGCAGCCGGAACAGGTCAAGACACCGATGCGCCGCCGGAGCCGGCAGCGCAGCCTGGAAGCCCGCCATCCGCCAGCCCGAGATCCGACGTCACGCCCCCGAGGAGCACGCCATGACATCCGAGCCCACGACCGCGACCAACGACGCCGTCGACGACCTCTCGACCACGCTGAAGCGCACCGTGCTCCAGCACGAGCCCTCGACGATCCCCGGCCGCGAGATCGTCCAGGTGCTCACCGAGATCCCCTGCGGCGTCGAGTCCGGCTGGCACTTCCACCCGGGCGAGGAGGTCGGCTACATCGCGGCCGGCACGGTCGAGATGAGGATCCAGGACCGGCCGACGATCACGCTCCGGACGGGCGAGGGATTCCTCATCCCGCCGCGCACACCGCACAACGCGCTCGACCTCGGGCCCGACACGGGGCGGATGCTGTCGACCTACGTCGTCGAGATCGGCGAGCCCCTCACGACCCTGGTCGACGCTCCGCAGACCTGATAAGCCAGGGCTACTTCTCGATCGCCGAGACCGACGAGGTGCGCTCGGCCCAGGCGCGCCTCGGCAGCCGCGCCGCGGCGGCGCGCCGGGCGCGCGCGCTGGGCTCCTCGACCGACCCCGAACCGCGCGACGGCTTCACCGCGGCGGAGCAGGAGTTCGTCGGCGAGCGCGACGGCTTCTACCTCGCGAGCGTGTCGAGCACCGGCTGGCCGTACGTCCAGTTCCGGGGCGGCCCGCCGGGCTTCGTCCGCACGCCGGACGCCCACACGCTGGCGTGGGCCGACTTCCGCGGGAACCGCCAGTACATCAGCACCGGCAACGTCGAGGGTGACGACCGGGTCTCGCTGTTCTTCATGGACTACCCGCACCGCGTGCGGCTGAAGGTGTTCGGGCACGCGCGGATCGTGGACGCGCGGGACGACCCCGACCTCGTCACCGGGCTGATCGTGCCCGGCTACCGGGCCGTCGTGGAGCAGGCGGTCGTCGTGACGATCGCGGCCTTCGACTGGAACTGTCCGCAGCACATCACGCCCCGGTTCAGCCCGATCGAGCTCGAGTCGCTGCTGGGCCGGGACGGCGGCTCCGAGGACCCCGATGCCGGCTGATCGGGAGCTGCGCGAGGTCTACGGGCGCCTCGCCACCCGGGACGACGTGCTGGCCGGCCTCGTCCGCCGGCACGGACGCCCCGACCCCTTCGTGTGGTCGCCCGCGTACGACGCCGCTCGGACGAACTTCGCGAGCCTGGTCCTGCACGTCATCAGCCAGCAGATCTCGACCGGGGTCGCCGTGCAGCTGTTCCGCCGGGTGGAGGGCGCCGCCGGTGGCACCCTCCACCCGGAGGGCGGCACCTGGCCGGGACGTTGGACACCGACCGTCTGGACGACATCGGCGACGACGACGTGACGGCGGCCCTGACCGCCGCCCGCGGGGTCGGGCCGTGGACGGCGCAGATGTTCCTGATCCACCAGCTGCGCCGTCCCGACGTCCTCCCCGCCGGCGACCTCGGCATCCGCCACGCCGTCGCGGCGGGGTGGCCGGGGCAGGGGCAGGGCTCCGGCCTCCCGTCACCCGCGGAGGTCACGCAGCTCGGACGCGCGTGGCGGCCCTACCGGACCTTCGCCGCGGCGCCCCTCTGGGCGTCGCTGCGACCGGCCGTGGAGGAACCGCTCACGGCGTCCGGGCGAGGCTGAGGTCGCTCTTCTCGGTCATCGGTCCGTTCCCCCGGGAGCGGCGGCGTCGTGCGCCAGCCGCTCGAGCAGCCCGTGCATCCGGTCCAGGATCGTCGGGACGGGCTCGGCGGCCGGGTCGACGTCGAGGCCGCGGGGGTCCCGGTAGCCGAGGGCGGTCCGGCCGCCGGGCTGCTCCCAGACCAGCAGGCGCAGCGGCAGGTCGTGACCGACCCGCGGATCGGCCTGCATCAGCCGGGTGCCGACCGCCGGGTCGCCGAACACGAGCACGACCTCGTCCGGGAGCTCCAGCCCGGCGGCGCGGGCGGCCGCGGCGTGGTCGATACGGGCGAACACGGCGATCCCGGCCTCCTCCAGCGCCCGCTCGAGCCGCGCGACGACGCTGGCGACGTCGCGCTCGGCCTCGACCACCACGAGCCGCCCGGCCACGGGGTCAGCTCGCCACGGCCGTGCGGTCCAGCACGTCGAGCACCAGGTTCGCGACCTCGTCCGCGTGGGAGATGCCCACGACGTGGGACGCGCCCGCGATCTCGACGGTGCGACGGGCGTCCGCGCGCTCCGCCATGATCCGGTGCGCGCCGACCGGGATGTTGTGGTCGAGCTCGCCGAACACGAACCAGCTGGGGACCGTCTGCCACAGCGCCTGCTGCCCGGCGGGCTCGAACAACGCCTCCTGGGTGACGGGGCGCTGCGTGATCGCCATCCGCGCGGCCTGGTCGGCCGGGAGGTCGGCGCAGAACTGGGCGTGGTACTTGTCCTCGGCGATGTAGGTGTCGGTGCCGCCGCCCGCCAGCGGCACCGGGACCAGGGTGTCGCCGAGGGTCGACCCCGGGACGAGCGCCGAGGCGTCGCCGGCGCTCTCCCCCGGCGCGAGGGCGAACCCGGCGACGTAGACGAGCGCGACGACGTCGCCGGCGTCCGCGGGGACCCCCGACATGACGGCCCCGCCGTAGGAGTGGCCGACCAGCACCACCGGCCCGTCGAGGGTCCTGATCAGGTCGGTCAGCAGGGCGGTGTCGGACGCCAGGCTCCGCAGCGGGTTCGCGAACGCGATCACGCGGCCCTCGGCGGGCAGCCGGTCGAGCAGGCCGTCCCAGCTCGACGACTCGGCATAGGCTCCGTGCACGAGCACGATCGTGGGCGTCATCTCGGTCCTCTCCTCCAGGGTCTGCGGGCGTGGCGGGGGGCGACGGAACCGTCGCCGGGCGGGCCCCGCTCCCGCGAGGAAGCCGGACACGATCTCGGCCACCTGCTCGGGCTGGTCCTCGACGAGGAAGTGGCTGGCGTCCAGCCCCCGCCCCGCGACGCGCCGGGCCCACGGCCGCCAGACGTCGAGGACGTCGCCGTAGAACCGCGGCAACGCGCCCCGCGCGCTCCACAGCGCCAGGAGCGGGCACTCGATGTGGCGCCGCCCCCGGTCCGCCTCGTCGTGCTCGCGGTCGATGCCGGCTCCGGCGCGGTAGTCCTCGCAGATCGCCTCGACCGTCCCGGGGTCGTCGAGCAGCTCCCGGTAGGCCGCCATCAGGTCCGGCGGATAGCGGTCCGGAGCGGCGCCGAGGCCGAGGGCGCGGACGTGGAGGTCGAAGAACGCGTCCGGATCGGCGCCGATGAGCCGCTCGGGCAACGGGGCGGGCTGGGCGAGGAACGCCCAGTGCCAGTAGCCGAGCGCCATCGCGGCGTCGGCGCGCGCCCACACCTCCCCGGTGGGCACGACGTCGAGCGCGCCCGCCGCGGTGATGCGCTCGGGATGGTCGAGCCCCATCCGGTAGGCCACACGGCCACCGCGGTCGTGCCCGACGACCGCGAAGGCCTCGTGCCCGAGCGCGGACATCGCCTCCGTCAGGTCGAGCGCGAGCGCCCGCTTCGAGTGGGCGGCGTGGTCGGGCGTCGGTGTCGGCCGGAAGGAGGCCCCGTACCCGGGGAGGTCCGCGACGACGACGGTGTACCGGACGCTCAGGAGCGCGGCAGTGGTGTGCCACATGAGGTGGGTCTGCGGATATCCGTGCAGCAGCAGGATCGGCGGGCCGCTGCCGCCGACCCGGGCGAAGACGGTGCCCCGCCCCGTCGCCACCGTGCGTTCGGTGAAGGTCTCGAACACGGTCCCTCCTTCCTTCTCGAGCGGCCGTCAGGCCGTGCCGAGGGCGTCGCGGAGGAACGCGGTGGCCTGGGCGACGGCCGCGCGGGTGGCGCGGGTGTCGGTGAGCGAGTTGAGCAGCATGAAGTCGTGCACGGTGCCGTCGTAGCGGACGGTCGTCACCGGCACGCCCGCGCTGCGGAGCTTCGCCGCGTAGGCCTCTCCCTCGTCCCGCAGGACATCGGCCTCGTCCACCATCAGCAGGGTCGGCGGCAGCCCGCGCACCTGCTCGAGCGTCGCCCGGTTCGGCGAGGCCGTGATCTCGGATCGCCGGGCGTGGTCGGGGGCGTAGGCGTCCCAGAACCACTCCATCAACGCGCGGCTCAGGTAGTAGCCGGTGGCGAAGCGGTCGTACGAGTCGGTGTCCATCGCCGCGTCCGTGACGGGGTAGTACATCGACGCCTGCACGAAGGTCACGTCGCCGCGCTCCTCGGCCATGAGCGCCAGGGCGGCCGTCATGTTGCCGCCGACCGACTCGCCGGCCACCGCCATCCGCGTGGCGTCGAGGCCACGGGCCGCGCCCTCGCGCACGATCCACTGCGCGGTCGCGTAGCCCTGCTCGATCGCCACCGGGTAGTGCGCCTCGGGCGAGGGGGTGTACTCGACGAACGCCACCGCGGTGCGGGCCCCGACGGCCAGCTCACGCACCAGGCGGTCGTGCGTCCCGGCGTTCCCGAGGATCCACCCGCCGCCGTGCATGTAGACGACGACGGGCAGCACCGGCCCGGCGTCACGGGGCCGGACGAGCCGCACGCGCACGTCGCCGACCGCGGCCGGAACGGTCACCCATTCCTCGTCGACGGGCAGCTTGTCCACCGGCTGGGCCTGCAGGTCGTCGAGGACCTTGCGCGCTCCCTCCGGTCCCAGGTCTTCGAGGAACGGGGGCTTGCCGGTGGCCTCGACGAGGTCCTGCGCGGCGGGTTCGAGGACGACCTGCGGGGTGCCGGTCATCGGGCGGCGGTGGGGTCGGCGAGGAAGGCCAGGAGCTCCTGGTTGATCTCGCCGGCGTGGGTCACGCACATGACGTGGGGTCCGCCGTCGATCTCGACGTAGTGGGCATCGGGCAGGGCCGCGTGCAGGCGCCGCCCCTGGCCCTCGATGGAGAGGATGCGGTCCGCCGTGCCGTGCAGGATCAGGGCCGGGACGTCCACGTGCGGGAGGTCAGCGGCGTAGTCGTCGAGCCAGGTCGGGACGCAGGCCCACGTCGCGTACGCGGACGCCTCGGCCCCGGCGTTCCAGAGCGCGCGGACGGTGTCCTCGCTGACCCGCTTGCCGAGGTAGTCGTCGAGGTTGAGGAAGTCCCCGATCAGCCCGCTGAGCCACGCGAACCTGTCGTCGAGGATGCCCTGCTGGACGCCGGCGACGGCCTCCGCGTCGACACCCTCGGGGTTCTCGTCGGACTTGGTGAACGACGGGGCCAGGCTCTCGATGAACACGACGCTGCTGAGGCGGTCGGTGCCGTAGCGACCCATGTACCGGGTCAGCTCGCCGGTGCCGAGCGAGAACCCGACGAGGGTGACGTCGCGCAGGTCGAGCTCGGTCAGCAGCCGGTCGAGGTCGGCGGCGAGGGTGTCGAAGTCGAAGCCGACGGCGGGCCGGCTCGACCGCCCGAAGCCGCGCCGGTCGTAGTTGATCACGCGGTAGCCGGCGGCGAGCAGCGGGTGCAGTTGCGGTTCCCACGACCGGCCGTCGAAGGGCCAGCCGTGGATCAGCACGACCGGTCGCCCGCTCCCCTGGTCCTCGTAGTAGAGGTCGATCGGGGCGCTGTTCTCCTGGCCCACGGTGATCGTGCCCATCCGGAACTCCTCTGCTCGGTGGCCTTGCCCGGCCCGTCCCGGGGGCGAGAAGGCCTGGCACCGAGCATCGGGCGCGGTGGAGAGGCGCACATCAGTCATCTGTCCATGGCCGTGCACGACGACGGATCGCGAGCACGGTCAGTTGACCGATGTGCCGTTCCCGGCGCCGTCGTTGGCTGGGGCCCGCCCCGCCGAGAGGTGCACACCGGTCCGAGGAGCTGAGCGATCATGATCGTGAGCGATGCGGCGCGGGCGACGGCGGCCGTCCGTTCGCGGTTCCGGACCGTGCTGTTCGCCGGCGGGCCGGTCCCGAGCTGGCACGAGCGTGCCGCGTGCGCGTCGGCGCCCACCTCGATGTTCTTCCCCGAGACCGGGGGGACGCTCCAGGCGGTCGCGGTCCGGGCGGCGAAGCGGGTGTGCGCCGGCTGCGTCGTGCGGGAGCAGTGCCTGGCCGACGTGCTGGCCTACGAGTCGCGGGCGCACCGCCGGTACGGCGTCGCGGGCGGGACCTCCGCGGCACAGCGCTCGCAGTGGTCGGGGCGTCGCCGGTGAGCCTGCTGATGGGGCGGGACCTCGGGGTGCTGCCGGCCTCGGGGATCAGCCGATCCCGGGCCGCACGGGGATCTCCGCCCGCACGGTGGTCCCGCGGCCGCGCGGCGAGCGCACGATCATGCGGCCGCCCAGGGCACCGACCCTGTCCATCAGGCCCGACAACCCGCTCCCCTCCCCGCCGGCCCTGGCGCCGCCGACGCCGTCGTCGCGGACCTCCACGGAGAGCTCGGCGTCGTGGAGCCTGATCGACACGCTCGCGGAGGTGGCGGCGGCGTGCTTCGCCGCGTTGGTCAGGGCCTCGGCGACGAAGAAGTAGGCGTTGTTCTCGACCACCTCGGGCAGTCGCCGCGGGAGCGACCCGTCGACGGTGACCGGCAGCGAGGCGCGCGTCGCGAGATCCTCCACCGCCGTGACGAGGCCGCCGTGGGTGAGGATCGGCGGGTGCAGCCCGCTGGCGATCTCGCGGAGGTCGTTGATGGCCTCCCGCGCGTGCGCGACCGCCTCGTCGAGCAGCTCCCCCGCCCTCGCGGGATCCCGCGCCACCTCCTCGCGGGCCAGCTGGGTGCTGATGAGCACGCTGACCAGGGACTGCTGGGCGCCGTCGTGGAGGTCGCGCGCGACCTGGCGGCGGACCACCGCCGAGGCCTCGACGATCCTGCGCTGCGCCGCGCGGCTCTCGGCCTCGCGGATCGCGGCCGCGTCACGCTCGCGGACCGCCTGCTCCGCGGCGCGACGCTCCGAGACGTCGGTGAACGCGAGCACGGCGCCCTGCCCGCCGCTCAGCGCGATGGGCGCCACCCACCAGTCGACCGGGAACAACGACCCGTCGCGGCGTTCGAACCACTCGTCCGCGCCGTGCGCCGCGTCGCCGGAGCGGAACGGCTCCTGCATCGGGCAGTGGCCGCGCGGGTACGGCGAGCCGTCCGGGAGGCGATGGACGGTGTCGTGGCTGTGGCGGTGGTACAGGTCGCTCGGATGGTCGTAGCCGAGGGCCGCGACGGCGGCCGGGTTGGCGAAGACGATCAAGCCCTGATCGTTGAGGACCCAGACGGGCTGCGGGGCGTCCGTCAGGATCTGGGCGAGGAAGTCTGCCGCCGGCTCCACTCCCACCCCCTCCGGGCACGCCCCGCGGCCCCGGAGAGGTGGTCACTCCCCCGGCGGCCGCCGGCACGACTCTACGGCCGCCGACCGGCGCCGCGGTGCCCGACGAGATCGGCAGCGAGATCGGCAGTGAGATGACCGACGCGGTCGTCGTCGCCAGGGGCCATGGTGAGCGGGGCTGCACGCCACCCCTCCCCGACCTGGAGCCGACATGACCACGAACCACTCGCCGGCACCCGCCTCCGGGCCCCTGCACATCGGTGTCGACGTCGGGGGCACCAAGATCGCCGCAGGTGTCGTCGACGACGACGGCGCGATCCTCACGTCGACCACCCGCCCGAGCCCCGCCGGCGATGCGCCGCAGACGCTCGGTGCCGTCGTCGACGCGGTGCGCGAGCTGCGGGCCACCCACGACGTCCTCGCCGTGGGCGTGGCCGCCGCGGGGTTCGTGGACGCCGAGCGCGCCGTGGTCATGTTCGCCCCGAACCTGGCCTGGCGCGACGAGCCGCTGCGCGACGAGATCGAGCAGCGCACGGGCCTGCCGGCGGTGGTGGAGAACGACGCGAACGCGGTGGCCTGGGCCGAGGCGCGCTTCGGCGCGGGGCGGGGCGAGAGCCACCTGGTGGCCCTGACCGTGGGCACGGGGATCGGCGGCGGGGTCGTCGTCGACGGCAGGGTGCAACGAGGGCGGTTCGGGGCGGCCGCGGAGGTCGGCCACGTCGTCATGGTCCCCGGCGGGCGGCCCTGCCCCTGCGGGCTCCAGGGCTGCCTGGAGCAGTACGCGAGCGGCAACGCGCTCCTGCGTCGGGCCCAGGAGGTGGCGACGACGTCGCCGGTGCTCGCCGGAGACCTCCTGGCCCGGGCCGGGGGGCGCACCGACCACATGGAGGGATGGATGGTCACCGAGGCCGCGCGGGCCGGCGACGTCGCGGCCCTCCAGGTCTTCGACGAGGTCGGGGTCTGGCTGGGTCGCGGGATCGCGCAGCTCGCCGCGGTCCTCGACCCGGGCCTCGTCGTCCTCGGCGGCGGGGTGTCCGCGGCCGGGGACCTCCTCCTCGACCGCGTGCGGGACGCCTACGGCAAGAACCTGACGGGGCGGGGCCACCGGCCGCTGCTGCGCATCGAGATGGCCGCGTTCGGCCCCGAGGCCGGGATGATCGGCGCGGCCGACCTGGCCCGCGACGTCGCCGGCCGCGGCGGGGGGACGACGTCGGGGTAGCCCTCTCCGAGCGGGACTGCCAGGCTGCCGGTGGGAGCGGGTGCCGCTCCCGGTCCTCGTCGTCGACGGCGCGTTCCCCCTCCTCTCCGGGGTCGTGCATGGACGGGGCCACGTGGTCGTCGCCGAGTCGGGGCGAGCTCCACGACCGCGTCGCGGCGCGCGACGGCCTGCACCGCCTGGGCCGCGAGCAGGCCGCGCTGCGCCGGGTCGCCGAGCTGGTGGCGCACGGCGCCCCGGCCACGGACGTCTTCGGCGCCGTCGCGGCCGAGGCCGCCGGGCTGCTGGACGGCCAGGCGACCACCCTGACGAGGTTCGACGGGGCCGCCGCGCTCGTCGTCGTCGCCGCCCCCGCCGGCCCCGCACCGGTCGGGGCGCACATCGCGTTCGGGCGGGACACGTTGCCCGACCGGGTCCTGCGCACCGCCGACGTGGTCCGCGTCGACGACTACACCGGGCAGCCGGACGCCGAGCTCGCCGCCTCGTTCGGCCTGGGCGCGGCGGTGTCCGCGCCCGTCCTGGTGGCGGGTGAGGTGTGGGGGATGCTCACGGCCACGTCCGGCGACCGCCCCCTGCCGCAGGACACCGGTCCCCGTCTCGAGCAGTTCGCGCGGCTGGTCGCCGCCGCGCTGGGCAGCAGTCAGGCACGGAGCGATCTCCGTGCGCTCGCCGCCGAGCAGGCCGCACTGCGCCGGGTCGCCGAGCTCGTGGCGCGCGGGACGGCCTCCGACGACGTGTTCGTCGCCGTCACGGACGAGGCGTCGGCCCTGCTCGGCGACCTCCCGGTGGCGCTGATGCTCTACGACGACACCGGCGCCGTGGTCGTCGCCACCTGCCACTGCCCGGCGCCCGTCGGCCTCCACGTGCCGTTCAGCGCGGGCACGGCCGTCGATCGGCTGTACCGCACCGGGCGCCCCGCCCACGTCGACACCTACGAGGGCACCCCGATGGCGGGCATCGCCCGCGACGCCGGCATCGTCTCGACCACCGCCGTCCCGATCACGGTCGAGGGCCGGGTGCGGGCCACGCTCGTCTCGAGCAACACCCTGCCCGCGACCCGCGACGCCGTGGAGGCGCGCCTCACCCAGTTCGCCGAGCTGGCCGCCGTGGCGATCGCGAACGCTGACGCCCGGGCCGAGCTCACCGCCTCGCGGGCGCGCGTCGTCGCCACCGCCGACGAGACCCGCCGACGCCTCCAGCGCGACGTGCACGACGGCGCGCAGCAGCGGCTCGTCCACACGATCATCGCGCTGAAGCTCGCCCGGGACGCCCTCGCCGCCGGCTCCTCGGCGGCCGACCTCGTCGACGAGGCCCTGGCCAACGCCGAGCGCGCCAACGCCGAGCTCCGCGACCTCGTCCACGGCATCCTGCCGGGCTCGCTCACCCGTGGGGGCCTGCGCGCCGGGATCGAGTCGCTCGTCGCCGACATCGCAGTGCCCGTCGACGTCGGCGTCACCGCGCCCCGCCTGCCCGCCGCGACGGAGACCACCGCCTACTTCGTCGTCGCCGAGGCCCTGACGAACATGGTCAAGCACGCCCGTGCCCGCCGGGCCCGCGTGCAGGTCGACCTGGAGGGCGACGACCTCCTGATCGAGGTCCGCGACGACGGCGTCGGCGGTGCGGACCCGACCCTGGGCACCGGACTCGTCGGGCTGCTCGACCGCGTCGACGCCGCGGAGGGCAGCCTCGCGATCACCAGCCCGATCGGGGTGGGCACCACCGTGCGGGCCACCCTGCCGTGCCGACCCGAGGTCCGGGGGGACGCCGGCACGTGACGCGTCCTGCGCGGACCGGAGGTCTGGCGGAGTAGCCGAGCGGCGGCGCGCGCCTCGGCCTGCGCATCGACGTCCCCGCGGTCGAGGGACTCACCCCTCCGCGGCGTCCTCGGGGAAGGCCGGCGGGTCGGACAGCTCCCGCGGTGGGGGCGAGGCCTCGGACACGGGCTCGAGGGCCGTGAGCTGGAAGCGCAGGACGTCCCGGGAGGGCCCGGGACCGTCGGGGCACCAGCCGAGCACGCCGGTACCGGGCACGGTGAGGCCGCCGAAGGTGCGGTGCTCGAGGATCTCGGCGGCGAAGGGCACCTCACGGAAGAACCCGGTGCCCTCGGGGTCGCCCCAACGCACGGTGCTGACCCGGCGGGGCAGGCCGCCCCGGTGCAGGGTGAGGCGAAGCGACACCGGAGTGCCGGCCACGGCGAAGGACACCGAGACGGTGTCCCGGCTCTCGGCCGTCCAGCACACCGTGTCCGAGGGCAGCAGGACGGGCGGGACCCACATCGCGCTGAGCGCGGCGTGGGCGACGTCGGCGCGGGCGAGGTCCGGGCCGACGAGCGCGGGGTGGAGGCACCGCCGCAGCAGCGTGGTGCTCCGCCGGGCGCGGCCTGTCACCCAGGAGTCGACGACCCGCAGGCCGCCGGCCACCCGCATCTCTCGGAAGTAGCCGTGCGCCGGGAGCGTCACCTCGTGGCCGCGGTAGGGCCACCAGGAGCGGCCGAGTCGGATCAGCCCGCGGCTGCGGATACGCACCCCGACGACGCCCGCGGCGGCGGGGCACACCGAGGCCTCCCGGTAGCGGTCCGCGAGCGCGGACGACGCCGCCGTCGCGTCCCCGACGACCGGCTCCGTCCCCCCGAGCGTCCCCCTCGTGTCCATCGCCACCATCCCGTTTCCTCCACCTTCGACGCCGTCTCGGGCATCCCGCCCGGAGATCACGGTGGCGCGGGGACCGGGCTCGGCGGCAGGGTCTCCAGCGTCCCGCCGGGCGACCGGAGGGCCTGTCCGTCCGGGCCTTCCGTCCCACGGCAGGAGGCCCTCCGGCCGGGGACCGTCCCGCGCGCGGGGGGATGAACTGGGCAGATGATCGAACGAGACACCGATGTCCCGGCCGGCATCGACGCGGTCCGTGCCGTCGGCACGCTGAGCCGTCACGACTACGACACGGTCGTGGTCCCCATGCTCGACGCCGCCGTCCGCGAGGGGCGCCGCCTGCGCTTCCTCTGCGTGGTCGACGAGGACTTCCACGGCCTCACCCCCGACGGGATGTGGGCCGACGTCAAGCTCGGCCTCACGGCCATGCGCAATCTCGAGGGCTGCGCGGTGGTCAGCGACCTGACCTGGGTGCGGGACACGACGCAACTCGCGGCCTTCTTCCTACCCGGCCACGTGCGGGTGTTCGACGCCGTCCAGCGGGAGGAGGCGCTGCGCTGGCTCGAGGCCCTGCCGGGACGGCTCGCGACCACGCGGACCGACCCCGCTGCGGGGGTGGTGGTCGCCGACGTCGGCCAGCCGCTGCGGCGCGAGGACGTCGAGGTCATCGCGACGGCGGTGGACAGCTGGCTCGCCGACCACACCGACCTGCCCGGGCTCGTCCTGCACGCCTCGTCGTTCCCCGGTTGGGAGAACCTCGGTGCCCTCGTGGAGCACCTGCGCTTCGTGGGCGGCCACCAGCGCCGGGTCGGCCGCGTCGCCCTGGCCGTGGACGGCCAGCCCGTCGGGGTCGCCGCGCGCGTGGCGGGCGCCCTGCTCCACCCGGAGGTCCGCCACTTCGCCACGAGCGAGATCGACGCGGCGATCGCCTGGGCGGGCGCGCGCGTCCGACCGGCAGCCTCGGCCTGACGAGGCCCTCACCGCCGGGACCGGGCGTCGGTCCCGTCACCCTCGGGCGCCGAGAACACCGCGCCGTCTCCCCGGGCCCAGGGTTTCGGCACCGGGGCGATCTTGCCGACCTGTCAGGGCCGGAGGCGGAGCACCGCGTGCCCGACGCCGGTCTCGTGCGGGTCCGCGCGCAGGGCGGCCCGTCGGACGGCCTCACCGTCGAAGGCCTCGACGTGCACGTCCGCGCGCAGGCCGCGCAGGGCGGCCTCCACGGTCGCCGACTCGAGCACGATGCCGGCCACGACGGCCTCGCGGACGGTGTCGGTGCGGGTGCACACCGCCAGCACGGGGTCACGCCGCCACGGCAGATCGAGCGTGAGGGTGTCGGCGGGCACCGAGCCCGGACCGTGCCAGGCCGGCTTCCCGTCCCGGGTCGGACCGTTGAGCAGGTGCAGCCAGGCGCCCCGGGACCCCGCCGCGTGGGCGACGTCGACGACGCGCGCCTGGTCGGCCGGTGCGGCGTAGCGCGGCGGCGCCCCGTTCCCCCGGCACCGGTCGATGCGACGTCGCGCGAGGTCGGTCGGTGTCGCGGGTCGTCGGCCGGTGCCCGTGACCACCGCCAGGGGCCGCGCGTCCGGGGTCCCGGCGATGACGGTCCGAGGCGCCCACCCGAGGGCGCGCAGGGTGTTCTCGACCGCGCCGACGAGGCGCCCCGCCTGCACGAGCGCCTGGTGCCGCGGTGTTCCTGCCGACGGATCCGGTGCGAGGTCGATGCGCCGGTCGTGGACCGACACCGAGCACGCGGGTACCGCCGGCCCACCGAGGGGTTCGAGAGCCTGCAGGAGAGCTGTGATCTCGGCCGGGGACCACCGGCCGGCCGAGGTCGACGGCGGACGGGTCGCGCTCATGGGCCGGGGCGGGCCGCGGTCGGCGTGCGGCTCAGGCGAGCGGGCCCGCCGCCAGCGGTCCGGCGAGCGCCCACGCGTCCTGCGGCGTCGTCTCCTCGGCGATCCGCGGCGGCGGGACGACCGTCACCGGGCACGGGGCGCGCAGGACCACGGCCAGGCCGACCGAGCCCAGTAGCCGGCTGCGCAGGCCGCCGCGGCCGCGGTGGCCGACGACCAGCAGGGCGGCGTCCTCGGCCTCCTGCACCAGCACGTGCGCCGGAGACCCCGACACGGCCAGGACCTCGACCGGCACGGCCTTGTCCGCGGCATCCATCCCGCCGCGGAGCTCCTCGACCCGGGCGCGCGCGCTGTCCTGCACGGCCCGGCGGAGGCTGCCGTCGTCCGCGAGCAGCGGCATCCCGAAGTCGGCCATCCAGGCGTCGGGCGGCTCGTGCGCCACCACGACACGCACACCGAGACCACGACGGGCGGCTTCGTCCAGGGCGTACCGCAGCGCCTCCTCGGCACAGGCCGAGCCGTCGAACCCCACCACGATCGTTCCGCGGCCGTTCTCCGTTGCGTCCATCGTGCACTCCCCGTCGTCCCGACCAGCGGTTGTTCCCGGGTACAGCGTGCCGACGAGGCGTGCTCCGGCACCGGAGGCGGACGGCCCTGCCTCGGGGGTCCTTCGGTCCCTGGTGACCCACCGGAGCGGCACGGAGGCTGTGATCGAGGACGAGGAGGTGCCCCGTGCACCAGGAGACACCGCGCGCGCCCGCCCGCGGAAGCGGACCGCCGACCGGGAGCGAGGTCGAGGAGCTGCTGCACGCCGCGGCGCTCGCCCCGTCGAGCCACAACACCCAGCCGTGGCGGGTGCGCTGGCACGACGGCGCGGTCGAGGTGCACGGTGACCCGGAGCGGATGCTCCCCGCCGCGGACCCCGTGGGACGGGAGCTGCGGATGGCGTGCGGGGCAGCCATGGTCAACGTCCGGCTGAAGGCGCGCACCCAGGGCCGCCGGGTGCATGCCCAGCTGATGCCGGACCCCGACGACCCCTGGTTCCTCGGTCGCGTACGGCCCGGGGCGCCGCTGGTCCCGTCGGACTGGGAGGTCGAGCTCGCGGCGGCCATCCCGCGGCGCCACACGAACCGGCACCCGTTCACCGGGCCTCCGCTGTCGGTCACCCTGCGCGCGGAGCTCGAACGGGCGGCCTGGCGGGAGCGCTGCCGGCTCATCGTCGTGGCGGACCCGCGGGAGCGACGCCGGCTGCGCGAGATCACCGTCGAGGCCCACCAGCGGCAGCAGAGCGATCCCGCCTTCCTCGCGGAATGGGAGCGTTGGGTCGGGCACCCCGACCGGGTCGACGACGGCCTCCCGCCGGCGCACGCCCGGCGCGCACCCCGCCCGGACGATGCCTGGCGGCCGCGTGACTTCGCCGGGTCGGTCCCCGACGCCGACCGCTCGAGCGCCCCGGAGCCCGGCCAGGACGAACCCACGATCGCCGTGCTCACCTCCTACGACGACACCGCGCTCACCCACGTCCGGGCCGGACAGGCGATGCAGCAGGTGCTGCTCACCGCGACCGCCCGCGGTGTGGGCGCCTCCTTCATCGCGCCCCCGGTGGAGCTCCCGGACGTCCGGACCGAGGTCCGTGCCCTGCTCGGCGGCGTGATGTGGCCCCAGGTCGTGCTCCGGCTGGGGCGGGGCCGCCCGGTCTACCCGACGCCGCGGCGTCAGTCGGGACACTGAGGGTCGAGCGGGACCCACCACGAGAGCCGCGTGCCGGACCCGGTGGCCGCGCGGCTCACGTCGGCGTCCCCCCCGAGGGCACGGGCGCGGGCCACGAGGTTGGCCAGGCCGCTGCGCGCGACGTTCTCCGGGATACCGGCCCCGTCGTCGGTGACGTCCACCGCGAGGATGTCGTCCACCGAGACGGTGACGACGACGGACTGCGGGGCCGCGTGTCGCACCGCGTTCGACACGCCCTCGCGCACGACGGCCTCGACCTGCACGACGAGCTCCTCGGGCACGGCGTCGACCGCCCCCGAGAGGCGCACCACCGGCTCGAGGGCGACGTGGGCGGTCATCTCGGCGACCGCGCCGCGCAGGCGCCCACCGAGACCGGTGCCCCCTCCGACGACGTGCAGGTCGAAGATGCTCGTGCGGATGTCCCGGATGATGCCGTCGATCTGGTCGACCGCCTCGTTGACCCTCTGCGCCGCCTCGGGCAGGGCGGCGAGGCGGGCCTGGGTGGCCTGCAGCCCGAGGCCGACCGCGAAGAGCCGCTGCAGCACGTGGTCGTGCAGGTCGGCGGCGATCCGCTCGCGGTCCGAGGCGACGTCGAGCTGGCGACGCGCGCGCTGCGACTCCGCGAGACGCAGGACGAGGGCGGCCTGGTCGGCGAAGGAGGCCACGGCGGACAGGCCCTCGGCGTCGAGCCCCTCCGAGCCCGCACGGCGCACCACGACGAGCACCCCCGTGATCGCCGTGGTGCCGTCGAGCGGCACCAGCAGGGCCGGGCCGAAGCGACGGTCCTGCCCGTCCACGGTCAGCACGAGGTCCTCCTCCACGCGAGGCGCGTGGATGCGCCCGACCGTGGCCAACGCGGAGCCGTCGAGCCCGAGCCGGGCCCCGACCGGCAGCCGGTCCTCGAGACCGACGCTCACCGTCACCCGCACCGGAGGCGCGACGTCGCCCTCGGCCACCACCGGCGGCGGCGTCGTGATCATCGCGCCGCACCCGTCGGCGAGCTCCGCCGCGCGCTCGGCAGCGAGCACGAGCGCCTCGCCCGGATCCGCTCCGGCCAGGACCTGCGTGGTGATCTCACCGGAGGCCTCCAGCCACCGCCGCCGACGCTGCCCCTCGACCACCAGACGCTCCGTGGCCTGGTGCAGGCGCGCGTTCTCGACGGCGACGGCAGCCGCGGCCGCCAGGGCGACCGTCACGTCCTCGTCCTCGGCGGTGAACTCACCGCGACGCTTGTCGGTGAGGTACAGGTTGCCGAACACCTCGCCCCGGACCCGGATCGGCACCCCGAGGAAGCTCGCCATCGGCGGGTGGTGGGCCGGGAAGCCGACCGAGGACGGGTGCGCGTGGAGATCGCCGAGCCGGAGCGGTTCGGGGTGGCGGATCAGCTCACCGAGCAGGCCGAGGCCGCGGGGCAGGTCCCCGATCCGCGCCCGGGTGTCGTCATCGAGCCCGGTCGTGACGAAACGGGCCAGTCCGGTGCCGGCCTCGTCGAGGACGCCCAGCGCGCCGTAGCGGGCGTCGACCAGCTCGGACGCCACCTCGACCACCCGGCGCAGGGTCGAGTCCAGGTCCAGGCCCTCGGCGATCGCGATCATCGAGGAGTACAGGGCCCCGGCGCGCTCCGGGCTCCCGGTGCCGGCGGCGCGACCCTCGTGTCGCCCCACCGACGCCGCGCCGCGCCGCGGGGCGCCGGTGCTGTCGCCCACGATGTGTGTCTCCTGCTCGTCGGGGCGGAGGCCTGACCCCATCGTGTCCCCGGGCCGGCCACGAGACCAGGGGTCGGAGGTCCCGACGCTCACACGGCGACCGGGGGATGGTGCGGGCAGCCGGCCCGGTGATGGGTGTCGACGTGCACGGTGCCGGGGACGGCGGCGGCGATCACGGTGGCGAGGTGCTGCTCCACCGGATCGTCGAAATCGTCGCAGAGCGCGATCTCGCCCTTCCTCGCGTGGACCGTCCACCGGCTCCATCCGGCGTACGCGTCGAGCTTGCGCTCCACCGCGGCACACAGGTCGGCGTCGCTGCGGGCGAGGACCCGGGTGACGTCGAGCCGGGTCACGATGCCCACGAGTTCGTCGTCGGCGACGACGGGCAGGCTGCGCAGGCCGCGGTCCACCATGAGCACGGCGACCTCGGCGATGTCGGTGTCGGGATGCACGGCGTACGCCGTCCTCGTCATCATCTCGCCGACCCGGGCCGGCGGCCCCGCGTCGGCGTCGTGGGCTCGCAGCACGTCGGACCAGGTCACCACCCCCACCAGCGCCCCGCCGGCGAGGACCGGCAGCATCGCGAACCCGTACCGGCTCAGGAGCCCGGCGGCGTCGTGCACCGACGTCCCCGACGACACCGTGAGTGGCGCCGGTGTCATCACGTCGCGGATGCGCATCCCGGCGCCTCCTCCCAGAGATACGGGCGCCGGCGGACGTCGGCCGCGGTGAGCGTCCGGCACCAGGCCGGGACGCCGTCAGGGTCGTTGGTCCCGTCCCCGGCCGCTGCGGCGACCGACGCCCGCCGGACCGGAGGTCCCGGGTCCCGCGGCCCGATGACCCTGACGATCGAGGACGCCGCCGCGTGGGATGGGGCCAGACGTCACGGACAGGAAGCGAACCGATGACCACCACCTCCGGACCGCCCTCGGAACCGCGGCACATCGTCCCGAGCCGCCCCGTCCGCGTCGTCGACGAACGGACCTCGGTCGCCGAGGCCCTGCGGGTCATGCGTGTCGCGGGCGTGCGCCACGTGCCGGTCGTCACCGGCGGCCGGTGCGTCGGTGTCCTCGTCGACCGCGACGTCGTGGCCGCCGCCGTCGAGGGCACCACGGGCCCGGCCGCCCGGTGGGCCCGCTCCCCCGTGCCGACGGTGGCTCCCGAGGACCCGCCCCACGTCGTCGCCCGAGCGGTGCTCGACGGGGGACTGGACGCGGCCCTCGTGGTGGACGACGGCATCGTCGTCGGCATCGTCACGGCCACCGACGCCCTGGCGGCCCTTGCCGGGAGGCCGACGACCTGACCTCTCGCCGCGCCCCGGCCTGCGCTTGACTCCGCGCGGGGGCGGTCCAGGATGGGTCGACACGCCGTGCGCGATGCCGAGAGAGGGTGGGCAGTGCTCGAGCACCCCGACCCCTCCATCCCCTCGGAAGGGCTCTCCTTTCCCTCGGTGGCCCGACTCGAGCTCGACGAGCTGCTCGACCAGCTCATCACCCGCGCCACCGAGGTCAAGCTCACCCAGGGCCGGCTGCGGGGGCTGCTCGACGCGACGCACCACATCACGGCCGGCCTCGAGCTCGACGACCTCGTCGCGCGGATCGTGGAGAGTGCCCGGGCCCTCGTGGGCGCCCACTACGCCGCGCTCGGCGTGGTGCGCGACGGCCGCCTGATCCGTTTCGTCCACGTCGGCATGGACTCCGCGACCGTCGCGCGCATCGGCGCGCTCCCGCAGGGCAAGGGGGTACTGGGCTGCCTCATCGACGACCCGAAGCCGCTGCGCCTGACCGATCTCAGCACCCACCCGGCGGCCGTCGGCTTCCCCGAGGGGCATCCTCCGATGCACTCCTTCCTCGGGGTTCCCCTCCGCGCCGGCGGCACCGTCTACGGCAACCTCTACGTCACCGAGAGCGAGCGCGGGGACGAGTTCTCGGCCGAGGACGAGCAGCTCCTCACCGCCCTGGCGGGCGCCGCGGGGATCGCCGTGGAGAACGCGCTGCTCCTCGACGCCGCCCGCCGCCGGGAGGCCTGGCAGGCCGCGTCGGCGCGCCTCGCGAGCGACCTGCTCGCCGGGGAGCTCCCGCCCGAGGGGGAGCACCAGCACCTGCTGGAGGCCGCGGTCGACGTGGCCAGGGCCCACGGGGCCGCCATCACCGAGGTCACCGACGCCGATCCCGGACGAGCGACGGTCACCGCCGCGGCCGGCCAGCTCGACGACTGGGCCGGTCGGACGGTCGCCACACCGGGCTCGATCACGCAGGCTGCGCTCGACGAGGGCGGGCCCTTGCTCATCGCCGATGCCGTGGCGGACCCCCGCACGACCGGGGTCGTGGATCGCGCCCCCGAGGTGGGCCCGGTCCTCGCCGTGCCGATGTCGGCGTCACGCGGCGGACCCGGGACGCGCTCGGTCCTCGTCCTGACGCGTGCCGCCGGCGAGGACGTCTTCGGCCCGGTGGAAGCCGAGATGTTGCTCGGGTTCGCCATCCATGCCACCACGGCGATCGAGCTGGCGCGGGGACGGCGTGACCGCGAGACGGTCCGCGCCCTGGAGGACCGGGAGAACCTGGTGCTCTCGCTGTCCGAGCAGGTCCTGCAACGGGTGCAGCGGGTCGGGCTCACCCTGGCCGGTACCGCGTCGGCGGCCGAGCCGGCTCTGCGAGATCGTCTGCTCGCGCAGGTCGCCGAGCTCGACGACGTGGTCCGCGCGGTGCGCGACACGGTGTTCCCGCGCTGAGGGGGTTCGCTCAGCGCGGGAACTCGTGGTCGGGGCCGGTGAAGCGACGCCAGGCCGCGTCCCAGGCGCGCAGACGGCCGCGATCGAGGAACCAGCGCAGCGCGGCGAGCAGGAGCAGCGAGACGACCAGGTCGCCGACGACGAGGAAGAGCGCGGTCAGGAAGCCCTGACCCGCGGGACGGTCGGGCGGCATCGGGGCGACGGTGACACGGTCCTGACGGTCCAACCAGACGACGCGGGCGTCACCGCGCCGAGCCGTGGAGGTGACACGGAGGTCCTGGACCCGTGGAGTGCCGTCCGCGGCGATCCAGCGCACGGGTGCCCGGTGATCGCCGGTGACGGAGTCGGGAGAACCGTCGGTGGGAGCGGCCAGCACCTCGGCTCTCACGGCGTGCCGCTCGGCCTGCTGGAGGGCGACCTGAGGGGCCAGACGCGCCGTCACGTCGCTGCCCGCGGCCAGAGCGACGGGCACGAGCAGGAGACCGAGGAGCAGCAGCAGCCAGCGCGCGCCCACCTCGATCCGGTCGCTGCCACGGCGCAGGGTCGACCTCTTCGGCACGAACGCGCCGACGACCCGGCGCGCGGCCCCGGTCGTGCCGCCCATGGTGAGCCGCCTCCCTCGTGACCTCTCCGCGGTCCCGACGAGAGTGGCCGGAGGCCGTGCTCCGCCGGCACGGGCACCGGGCCCGTCGTCGGTGGCCGAGGGGCCTGATCTCGTCAGGACCCCTGGCGGGACCTTGGACCCTGATCATCGATGCGCCCGCGCCGGGATCGTCGTCGGCGTCCCGCACGTCCGTGCGGAACGCGAGGCGGGGAGGCACTCGAGATGGCGCTGGATCTGGCGCGCTGGCAGTTCGGCGTGATCACCGTCTACCACTTCCTCTTCGTCCCGCTCACCATCGGCCTGTCGCTGCTGGTCGCGATGATGCAGACCGCGTGGGTCCGCACCGGCGACGAACGCTGGCTGCGGATGACGAAGTTCTGGGGCAAGCTCTTCCTGATCAACTTCGCCATGGGCGTGGTCACCGGCATCGTGCAGGAATTCCAGTTCGGGATGAACTGGAGCGACTACAGCCGCTTCGTCGGCGACATCTTCGGAGCGCCGCTGGCGATCGAGGGGCTGCTCGCGTTCTTCCTCGAGTCGACCTTCCTCGGCCTGTGGATCTTCGGCTGGGGCCGGCTGTCGCCGAGGGTCCACCTGGCCACGATCTGGCTGGCCGCGATCGGCACCGTGCTCTCGGCGTACTTCATCCTCGCTGCGAACTCCTGGATGCAGCACCCGGTCGGCTCCGTGGTCAACCCGGTCACCGGGCGCGCCGAGCTCACCGACTTCGGCGCCGTGCTCACCAACTCCACGGCCGTCGGCGCCTTCACGCACACGATCACCGCGGCGTTCCTCTCCGCGGGCATGTTCATGCTCGGCATCTCGGCCTGGCACCTGGCGCGGAAGAACGAGACGCGGGTCTTCCGGTCGTCGCTGCGGATGGCGCTGGTGACCGTGCTGGTCGCCGGTGTCGGGGTCGTCGTGACCGGTGACCTGCAGGCCAAGCTCATGACCGAGCAGCAGCCGATGAAGATGGCCGCCGCCGAGGCCCTCTGGACCACGAGCTCACCGGCCTCGTTCTCCCTGTTCACCATCGGCAGCCTCGACGGCTCCCAGGAGGTCTGGAGCGTCCGGGTGCCCAAGGTCCTGTCGTTCATGGCCACCGGCGACCCCGAGGGCACGGTCGAGGGGATCAACGACGTGCAGCGCGACTCCGAGGCCCGGTTCGGCCCCGGGGACTACACGCCCAACGTCCCGATCGCCTACTGGACCTTCCGCGTCATGGTGGGATTCGGCGCGCTGGCCCTGCTCGTCGCGCTGGCCGGCGCCTGGCTGCAGCGCGGGGGCCGCGTGCCGGCCTCCCGCTGGTTCACCTACGCCGCTCTGGCCGGCATCGGGTTCCCGGTGGTGGCCAACTCGGTGGGCTGGATCTTCACCGAGATGGGCCGCCAGCCGTGGGTCGTCTACGGCACCCTGCGCACCGCGGACGGGGTGAGTCCCTCGGTCGGCCCGGCCTCCGTGGCCACCTCGATGATCGTGTTCACCCTGCTCTACGGCGTGCTCGCCGTGGTCGAGGTGACCCTGCTCGTCCGGTACGCCCGCAAGGGCCCGGACCCCCTGCCGCCCCCCGACGAGGCGGCCCCGAGCGAGGACGCCCCGCGCCCGCTCGCCGTCGCCTACTGATCCCGCCCGACCCACCGAGATCGAGGACATCATGTTCGGGCTCGCCCTGACCGACATCTGGTTCCTGCTCATCGCCCTGCTCTGGACGGGCTACTTCGTCCTGGAGGGCTTCGACTTCGGTGTCGGCGCCCTGCTCGGCGTGCTGGGTCGCGACGAGACGGACCGCCGCCGGGTCGTCAACACCATCGGCCCGCTCTGGGACGGCAACGAGGTCTGGCTGATCGTCGCCGGCGGTGCCACGTTCGCCGCGTTCCCCGAGTGGTACGCGAGCCTGTTCTCCGGCTTCTACCTCGCGCTGCTGATCGTGCTGGTCGCGCTGATCGGTCGCGGGGTCGCGTTCGAGTACCGCGGCAAGGTGGACGACGACCGCTGGCGCCGGCGGTGGGACGCCGTGATCATCGGGTGCTCCGCGGTGCCCGCCCTGCTCTGGGGGGTCGCGTTCGCCAACATCGTGGCGGGCGTGCCGCTGGACGCCGACCACGAGTACACCGGCACCTTCGTCACGCTGCTCACCCCGTATGCCCTGCTCGGCGGGCTGACCACCCTGCTGGTGTTCCTCGTGCACGGCGCCGTGTTCGTCAGCCTCAAGACCGACGGCGACCTCCGGCTGCGCGCCCACCGCCTCGCGCTGCGCCTCGGCCTGGTCGCGGTCCCGGTGGCCGGCGGGTTCCTCGTCTGGACCCAGCTCGCCCACGGCAAGGGCTGGACGCTAGTCAGCGTCGCGCTGGCCGCCGGCGCGCTCGTCGGTGCCGTCCTGCTCGTCGGCCGGGGTCGCGAGGGCTGGGCGTTCACCCTGACCGCGGTCACCATCGTCGCCACCACGGTGACGCTGTTCGGGTCGCTCTACCCGGACGTCCTGCCGTCGAGCACCGACCCCGCCGGCACGCTGACCACGACGAACGCCGCGTCCACGCCCTACACGCTCGGGATCATGACCTGGGTGGCGCTCGCGGTGACACCGATCGTGCTGGCCTACCAGGCCTGGAGCTACTGGGTGTTCCGCCGCCGGCTCACCCGCGACGACATCCCCGCGGCCACCGGCCTGCCGCCCCGCGAGCCCGTGGTCCGGCAGTGAAGCCGCTCGACCCCCGCCTGCTGCGCCACGTCCGCCCGGCCCGCGCCTTCGTGGTGCTCACCGCCGCGGCGGGCGTGGCCACGGCCGGCCTCGTCGTCGTGCAGGCCGACCTGCTCTCGCAGGTCGTGGCCCGGGCCTTCCTCGACCGAGCACCGCTCGCCGCCCTCACCGCGCTCCTCGTCGGGCTGGGCGTCGTGGTCGCCGGACGCGCGCTGCTGGCCTGGGCCACCGAGGCCGCGGCGGTCCGTGCCAGCGCCCGCGTCACCGGGCGGCTGCGCGCCGACCTCGTCGACCACGCCCTGCGCCTGGGACCGCGCGATCCCCGCCTGCCCTCGACCGGGGAGCTCGGCACCCTCGCCACGCGCGGGGTGGACGCGCTCGACGGCTATCTGCGCCGCTACCTGCCCACGCTCCTGCTCGCGACGACCGTTCCGCTGCTGGTCGGGGTACGCCTGCTCACCGCCGACTGGCTCGCGGCGGTGATCGTCGCGGTGACCGTGCCCCTGATCCCTCTCTTCATGGTGCTCGTCGGCCTGCGCACCCGCGACGACACCGCCCGCCGCTGGCGGGCCATGGCCGTGCTCGGACACCACTTCCTCGACCTCGTCGCCGGGCTCGACGTCCTGGTCGCCTTCGGCCGGGCCGGTGCTCAGGACGGACGTCTGCGCGCGGTCGCCGAGGAGTACCGGCGGACCACGATGCGGACCCTGCGGGTGGCGTTCCTGTCGGCGCTGGTGCTCGAGGTGCTGGCCACACTCTCCGTCGCCCTCGTCGCCGTCTCGGTGGGTCTGCGGCTGGCCGGGGGGCGCCTCGACCTCGCCACCGGGCTGCTGGTGATCATGCTGGCGCCCGAGATCTACCTGCCGCTGCGCGCGGTCGGCGCCCGCTTCCACGACAGCATGGAAGGCCTCGCGGCGGCCGACGACGTGTTCGCGGTGCTCGAGACCCCGACGGCGCACGACGCCGGTGCCCGCCGCCCGGCGCCGGACCCCTCGCGGGTCCCGCTGCGCCTCGACGGGGTCGGCGTCGACGGCCGGGGCGGACCCGTCCTGGACGACCTTGACCTCACCGTGGGCCCCGGCGAGACCGTCGGGCTGCGCGGACCGAGCGGGGTGGGCAAGTCCACGCTCCTCGACCTCGTCACCGGACTGCGTCGGCCCGACCGCGGACGGGTCTCGGTCGGGGGCGTCGGCCTCGACGACCTCGACGAGGAGGCATGGCGGGCGCGGATCGCGTGGGTGCCCCAGCGGCCCGTGCTCGTCGCCGGCAGCGTCGCGGACAACATCCGGTCGGGGGCGCCGGACGCCGACGACCACGCCCTCCGGCGCGCCGCCGACGTGGCTCGGGTGGACCTCGCCCTCGACGGCCCGGTCGGCGAGCGGGGCGCGGGCCTGTCCACCGGCCAGCAGCGCCGCGTCGCGCTGGCCCGGGCACTCGTCACCGACCGCCCCCTCCTGCTGCTCGACGAGCCGACCGAAGGGGTCGACGCGGACACCGAGTCCGCCCTGCTCGCGGCCCTGCCCGAGGCGCTCGCCGGGCGCAGCGCGATCCTCGTGAGCCATCGCCCCGCGGTCCTGGCCGCCTGCGACCGCGTGGTGGACCTGGCCGACCGGCGCGCTCCGGCGCCGGTCGTCGAGCCCACGTCCGTCACCGGCCGGACCATGCCGGCCTCCGTTGCTCCGAGCGCTCCCGGGGACGAGGAGCCGGCGGCTCCCGGGCGGAGCCGCGGTGCGCTGCGGTGGCTCGCCGCCGCCGTCCGTCCCCGATGGGCCCGGCTCGCCGGCGCGGTCCTGCTCGGGGCCGGCGCGGTCGGCAGCGGCGTGGCGCTCGCGGCCACCTCGGCCTGGCTGATCTCCGCGGCCGCGCTGCAGCCCCCGCTGCTCACCCTGATGGTGGCGATCGTCGCGGTCCGCGCGTTCGGCCTCTCCAAGGGCGTCCTGCGCTACCTCGAGCGGCTCGCGACCCACGACGCCGCCCTGCGCCTCGGCGCGGACCTGCGGGTACGGGTCTGGCAGGCCCTCGTCCGGCGGGGGCCCGCGGCCACCGCCACGCAGCGCCGCGGCGATCTGCTCGCCCGGCTGACCGGCGACGTCGACGCCCAGCAGGACGTCCTGGTGCGCGGGCTCGTCCCCGCGGGATCGGCGCTGCTCGTCGGGACGGGTCTCGTCGGCCTGTTCGCGGTCCTGCTGCCCGAGGCCGCCCTCGTCCTCGCGCTCGGTCTGGTCCTCGCCGGTGTCGTGGCCCCGCTGCTCGGTGTGATCGCCGGCCGCCGGGCCGCGCGCACGACGGCCGCCGCCCGCGCCGCGGTCGCCACCGGCACCCTGGAGCTGCTCGACGGCGCCGCGGACCTGATCGTCCTCGGTGCGGCCGCCCGGCGCCGTCGGCGGCTCGCCGACCACGACGCCGCCCTCGCGGAACGGACCGTGGCCCAGGCCGGCGGCGCCGGCCTCGGCACGGGGCTCGGTGTCCTCGGCATCGGCCTGGCCATGATCGGCGCCACCGTCGCCGGCGTCCTCGCCCTGGCCGACGGGCGGCTCGCCCCGACGGCGCTGGCCGTGCTCGCGCTGACGCCGCTGGCCGCCGCCGAGCTCGTCGCGGGACTGCCCGACGCCGCCGCCCGGCTCGCCGAGGCCGGCCCGGCCGCCCGGCGGCTCGCCGAGCTCGAGTCCGGTCCGGCGCCGGTGGCCGATCCCGCCCGGCCCGCACCCGTGCCCGCCGACCCGGCCGTCACCGCCGAGGCCCTGGCCGTGCGTTGGCCGGATGCCGTGTCCGAGGCGGTCAGCGGCGTGACCTTCGTGCTCCCGCCCCGTGGACGCATGGTGCTCGCCGGCCCGTCCGGTGCCGGCAAGAGCACCGTCCTCGCCGCGCTCCTGCGCTCCCTCCCGGCCGCCCGCGGCGCCGTCACCCTCGACGGGCACGACACCGCGACGATGGCCGCCGAGGAGGTCCGCGACCGGTTCGGATGGTGCGGCCCCGCCGCGCACCTGTTCGACAGCACCCTGCGCGAGAACCTGCGCCTGGCCCGCCCGGGCGCGACGGACGACGAGCTGGTCGTCGCGCTGCGCCATGCCCGCCTCGGCGCGTGGTTCGCGTCGCTGCCCGACGGGCTCGACACGGCCCTCGGCGACCACGGCGGGGCGGTGTCCGGCGGCGAGCGCCAGCGCCTCGCGGTGGCGCGGGTCCTGATCGCCGACCGCCCGATCCTCGCCCTCGACGAGCCCACCGCCCACCTCGACGCCCCGACCGCCGTCGCGCTCGCCGACGAGATCAGCGAGCTCAGTCGCGGTCGTACGGCGATCGTCGTGTCCCACCGCCCGGGGGAGTTCCCGGATCTCCCGGTGGTCACGGTCGGCTCCGCCACCGCGCAGGCCGTGCCCGGCCGGCGGCCGGAGACCACGGCGCGCACGGGTCACGCGACCGGCCTGAGCCCTCCCCCACGCATCCTCGGCGTGGAGGAGGGCGCCCGCGACGGGGCAGGCGCTGCGCCCTGCGTGTGCGGACGGTCCCGACGCTGCGGGGCGAGGTCGGCGGCGGCAGGGACGCGAGGCCCGGATACCGGGGGGCCCGCGTCGTGCCGCCCGACGGGAGCTCGGGACCTGCGCCGCTCCGGGAGGTGACCTCCGGACCTCGACCGCGAGGAACCCCTCACGGTGAGCTGGAGCGGACGAGAGGAGCCGCCATGGAGACCACACCGCACCGCCGGACCACCGAGGCCTGGGAGCTCGTCGCCCACGCCGTGGAGCTGTGTCGGCGCGGCGTACCGCGCGCGACGCTGCTCGCCGCGCTCGACCAGGCCCGGAGGTCGCTGCACCACGAGCCGTGCCGGGACGCCCGCCGCAGGCTCACCTGGATCGTCGGCGCCCTCGAGCACGGCGACGCCGACGCCCGCGTCGACGTCGCCCTGCAGGTCGCCGCCCGCGATCTGGCCCGGCCGTCGTCGGGAGATGACCGGCGATGACCACCCCGACCACGGACGCCGTCCGGACGGCGCTGCGCGACGCCGTCGCCACGTCGCTGCGCGCTCCCTCGGAGCACAACGCGCAGCCGTGGCGGTGGGTGCTCGGGCCCGACCACGTCGACCTCCACATCGAGCGAGGACGTCGCCTGCCCTTCACCGACGAGCGCGGCCACGGCGTGCTCCTGGGCTGTGGGTGCGCCCTGCACCACCTCCGGGTGGCGCTCGCCGACCGCGGCTGGCACGCCGTGGTGCGTCACCAGCCCGAGGGCCCCGAGGGACGCCCGCTGGCCCGGGTGCGGATCCGTCCGGCGGGCGGCGCCGTCGACGAGGACGCCCACCGGCAGGCCGCGGCCATCGACCGGCGACACACGGATCGCCGCCGGTTCTCGAGCCGGTCGGTGCCCCCGGACGTCCTCGGTGCCGTCGCCGACGCGGCGCGGCCGTTCGGCGGGGTCCTGCACGTGGCGTTCGGCGCGCACCGCACCATGTTCGCCGACGCCATGCGCGAGGCCGCGGAGCGGCAGCGTGACCACGAGGGTTACGCCGCCGAGCTGTACCGGTGGACGCACCGCTACGCCGGGGCCCGGGACGGCATCCCGGCCGGCGCCCGACTCGAGGGTCCGCCTCCCTCCTATCGCGACCTGGTGCTGCGCTGGTTCCCGCAGGGGACGCTCCGCCAGCCCGGGGGCGGGATGGATCACGAGGACGCGTCGATGCTGGCGATCCTCACCGCGGTCGACGAGGAGCCCGTCTCCGTCCTGCGCGCCGGGGAGTCCCTGAGCGCGGTGCTGCTCGAGGCGACCGCGCTCGGGCTGGCCACCACACCGATCACCCAGGTGCTCGAGGTGGAGGAGACGCGTGAGCGGCTCCGGCACCTGGTCGTCGGCGCTCATCGCCCGCCCGTCGTGGCGTTGCGCCTCGGATGGCCCTCCGACCGCGCCGCACCCCTGCACCCGACACCGCGCCGCCCTCTCGACCTGGTGCTGACCGAGGTGGACTGACCAGGGCGGAGGAGCTCTCGCGTCCGTCCGGGTCCCGCTACGCCTGCTCGACGGGGACGACGACCACCGGGCAGGGGGCGCGCACCACGGCCCCGTGGGCGACGGACCCCAGCAGCCACCGGGCGAACGCGCCGTGACCGGTGCGCCCGACCACCACGACCGGCGACCCGCGCTGCTCGGCGACGTCCACGAGGGCCTCCGCCGGATCCTCCGCCCGGACGACGACGCCCACCTCCGGGACGGGGTGGCACCACCGGTCCTCCCCCACGACCTCGCCCACGAACTGCTCGACCCGTGGCTGCAGGGCGTGGCGCACCTCGCCCAGCGTCGCGGCACCCATCGGACGGAAGCCGACCATGACCGGAGGTGGCGCCGTCCCGGTGACCGCGACCAGCCCGACGCCACGCCGTGCCGCGTCCCGCAGGGCGTAGCGCAGAGCCGCCGCCGAGCCCGGCGAACGGTCGATGCCGACGACCACCGGGCCGTCCGTCGCCGCCTCCCGGGGCCGGTCCACCAGCACCGGACAGGACGCGAGCGAGAGCACACGCAGTGCGGTCGAGCCGAGGACCGCACGCCCGACCATCCCGCGACCGCGGTGACCCACGACCAGCAGCGCGGCGGTGCGGCCGGCCTCGGCGAGCAGCGTGGCGGGGGATCCGGCCCGGACCCGGAGCTCGAGCGCGACCTCGCGCAGCGTCGCGGGCAGAGGCATCGTCGCCTCGTCGACGAATCGTCGCGCCTCGTCGAGCACGGCGGTCGCCAGCCGGTCCGGCTCACCGGCATCGGCGGTCCCCGTCGCGCCCCACGATCCCGGCGCGGGATAGGCGAGGACGGCCGTCACGGTCTCCGCGCGCCGGGCGGCCTCCTCGAGAGCCGTCATCAGCGCGGCGGCGGCCCTCGGCGAGCCGTCGATCCCGACGACCACGCCGGCTGGTCCCGTCATCCCGGGAGCTCTCCCCCCGAGGACCGCGCTCAGCACCGTCGTGATGGTCACCAGCCGCACGGGCCCGCCGCGGCGCGAACGCACGGGCAGGGCGGGCAGGCCGGTGGCCAGCAGACGGTGGCCGGCGTGGCGCACCGTGTCGTTCTCGTCGAGGACCTCGACACCGCAGGGGCGGTCGAGCAGCTCGTGGATCGTCCGCCGGTGCTGGACGAGCGGTCCCCCGGCGGGCCAGCGCTCGGCGAGACCGCCGGCCGTGACGACCGCGAGGGGCAGGCCGTCGCGGACGACGACGCCGCACAGACCGGGGTCCTCGTGCAGACGGGCCCAGGCCTCGGGCAGCGACGTGGTCTCCACGAGGACGGTGGCGGGCCGGGCGACCGTGGTCACCGCAGCGTCGAGGTCGCCCGGGGACCCGGTCGCGGAGAGGGTCGGTGCGGTGGACACGGCCGGGTCCTCTCAGGCCGCGACGGGGTCGGGGACGACGGTCACGGGGCAGGACGCGTGGAGCACGCAGCCGAGGCCGACCGAGCCGAGGACGACGCTCCCGAAGGCTCCGCGGCCGCGGTGCCCGACGACGAGCTCGTCGGCGTTCCCCGCGAGCTCGACCAGCACCTCGGCAGGCCGGCCGGCACGCGTCTCGACCTCGATCTCGGGCAGCGTCAGTTCGTCCTGCATATCCGCCCGGACCTCGTCGACCATCACGCGCGCGGCGTTCAGCTCGTCCCCGTGCAGCGCGTCCGGGTCGGGCAGGGCGACGCCGGACGCCGACCCGTAGCCCCAGGCCGCCCCCCACATCTCCGGCGGCTCGTAGACGGCCACCGCCCGGACCCGGTCGCCGCGCCGGGCCGCGGTCCGGATCGCCTCCTGCAGGGCGCGACGCGCCCCGCTCGAGCCGTCGATCCCGCAGACGATCACGCCGCCCCGGGCGTCGTTGTCGGTCATGGTGCTCCCTCGCTCGGTGCGGCCTCGTGCCGTCGTCCCACCGTGGGGCGCAGGGGTCGTCCCCGGTCAGTGCCGGACGGTCACGCCTCGTCCCGAGCACCGGGGCCGAAGGTCCCGAGCGGGAGGGGTCGGGCTCGGGGCCACCAGGAGCGCCGAGGTGGCCCGGGCGGGGGGACGACGAGGACGGGGCACCGGGCGCGCCGCACCGTCCGGGCCACGGGTGAGGGTGTGACCGTGCCGAGGAGTCGGCCCCGCGCGGAGCGTCCGACCACGAGGAGCCGGGCCTCACACGTCGCACCGATGAGCTCGACGGTCACATCGCCCTCGCCGACCCGGACCTCGACGGGCACCGAGGGGTGGGTGATGCGCCAGGCGGACAGTCGGTCCGCGCAGTCCCGTCGTTCCTCGTCCGCGCGAGCGGCGGCGTCCTCGCTGGTGACGACGGTCCACCGGGCGGGATCACGGAGGCGCAGGACGTGGACCGGCGCTCCCCGCTGCTCGGCGGCGTCGAAGGCCGCCCCGATCGTCTCCTCGGTCGTGCGGTGGGCCAGGGCGAGCACGACGGCTCCGTGGGGGTGCGGCGGGTCGGTGGGCACGACCGTCACCGGTTCGTAGGCGGTGTCGACGAGGACGTCGACCTCGGGCAGCGACTGGGGCACGACGAACAACCGTGCCCCCGCCGACGCACGACCCAGCCGCTCGGTCAGGGACCCCGGGTCCACGAACAGCGCCCACACGTGCCCGAGCAGGGCACCGACCAGCGCGATCGGGCCGGCGTGGGCGTCGGTGGGCCGGTCGGGCGGAGCCGCGAGGTCGGGATCGACCAGGATCTCGATCCGCGCCCCGGTCCGGCGCGCGTGCCGGCGCGCCCAGGCGACGACGGCATGCCGTCCCGATCCGGGCGGGGCGAAGGCCCGGACGATCCCGGGGTCGGGCGTCGGGCCCCCACCCCCGGTCGGGCCGGACGAGTCGATCGTCATCTCGGCACTCACGGGTGCTCGCCGAGCGGGCTCACCGGAGGTTCCCTGCGACCTCCGCGGGGACCGCCGCGACCCGGTCGTCGGTGGCCGCCGCCCGGGGGTGCTCGCCCGGCGGAGGGACGACGGTGAGCGGGCAGGGAGCGTTCCGCAGACACCACCAGGCGACCGAACCCAGCACGGTGCTCGCGAGGCCGCCCCGCGACCGCCCGCACCGCGATCGGGGGCGCCGGGGCGTCGGGGTGCTCGGCGAGGTCTCCGGCGACGACCTCGTCCACCTCGGTCCGAGCGGCCGCCTCAGCCGCCGCGGCGACCGCTTCGCGCTCGGTGACGATCGGGAGGCGGTTCACGACCGCGAGCCGCTCGGGGGAGATGAAGGCCGCGACGACGTCGAGCCGCGCGCCCCGTCGACGGGCCTCGTGCAGGGCCTGGCGCAGAGCCGCCCGGGCGCCCACGGAGCCGTCGATCCCCACGACCACCCGCGGCGCCCCCGCCCCGCCCGTGCCTGCTCCACCGCTCATCACGCGCCTCCTCGCTCCGTGTGCGGGCCACGGTGCGGCGCGACGGTGGGCGACGGGCAGGGACCCACGGCCCCGACTCGACGGCCCGAGGGCCCCTGTCCATCCGACGGCGCCTCCCCACAGGCTCGGTCGGGGTCCGAGAGGAGGTCGTCATGATCGCCACGTCTCCCCCGGGCGGCACACCCACGGGGGTTCCGGCCCGCGGCAGGACGGACGTCACCATGACCGACGAGCAGTCACCCCTCCCCCGTCCCGAGGCGGCGCGCGCCCTCCAGCGGTGCGTGCTCGCGTCGGCCCGCCTGCTGCTGCGCCGGCGTCTGCGCCTGCCGAGGCGATGGGTCGGCACCCGCTTGCGGTTCGCCGACGGCACCTCGGCGTGGATCTACCGGGAGACGGTCGTCCGCGGGGCGGTCGCGGAGTCCCCGTGTGCGCTGGTCGTGCGCTTCCGTCTCCGCGGTGTGCGCGGGCCGACCGCCCACGCGGCGTTCCGGGCCGAGAGCCTACTCAACACCCCGCTGTTCGTCGGCTTCCCGGGTTTCGTCGCCAAGTGGTGGCTGGCCGCCGACGAGCACGGGGTGTACCGCGGTCTCTACGAGTGGGACGGCGCCGACCGCGCCCGGGCCTACGCCCGCGCGTTGTGGTGGGTGCTGGCGCTGGTGAGCGTGCCGGGCTCGATCGACTACACGGTCCTCCCGGGCCGGCACCGCGACGATCTGCTCGGGCCGGCGGGCGTCGGAGCGGTGGTCGCAGGCGCCCCGCTCCGGTCCGAGAACGACCGGCGCCGCTCCGTCACACAGCCCGACGGCGCGCAGGGCGTCAGGGACCACCGGCCTGCCCGCGAGCGCCGGTGGTCGCTCCGGAAGGGGCCCACCGACGCTGCCCGGCACCGGCCTCGGGCGACACCGTGAACCCGGGACCGACCGGCCGGGCGCACCGACCGGCGCCCCCGAGCGCAGGAGGCGCGCCATGATGTGGAACGGCGGCTGGACGGTGGGATGGATGGCCCCGCTGATGGGCGTCAGCGCCGTCCTGTGGTGGGTGCTGGTGATCGCGGTCGTCCTCGCCGTCCTGCGGTGGTGGCGCATGCCGCCGGAGGTCGGCGCCGGGCCACGGCAGGACGCCCGCCAGGTCCTGGACGTCCGCTTCGCCCGCGGCGAGATCGACGCCGAGGAGTACGCCGCCCGCCGACGGACCATGGCCGGGTCAGCCGGGTCAGCCGAGTGAGCCCGGGGCCGGGCCGTTCTCGGGGGCGGCCCGGCCCCGTGCTCAGACCTCGACCACCGTCCACGACCCGTGGTGCCGCGGGGCGCGCACGGCCGCCGCGGCGGTCGCCACCGAGTCCTCCCCGGCTCCCGACGTGTCGACCGTGGTGGCCTCCGGCCAGGGGTCCGCGTCGACCGACATCACCGCGGCCACGAGCGGGGTGGCGTCGGAGGCCGAACCGCGGCGTGCGCGGAGACGCGCGTCCGCCAGGTCCCGGGGAGCATCGCAACGCAGCGCCACCAGGTCGGAGGAGGTCCTCGCGGCGAGCGCCGCGGCCTGGTCCCGTCGCCGGGCGTCGGTCCACGACGCGTCGAGCACCACCGTCTCACCCCGGCCGAGCAGCTCCGCGGCGCGGTGGAGCAGGGCCGCGTAGGTGGCGTCGGTGTGCTCCGGCCGGTAGAGGCCGTCGCGGTACGCCGCGGCCGCGGGGTCCGTCGGGTTCAGCCCGGCCAGCTCCTTGCGCACCCGGTCGCTGGACAGCAGCACGGCCCCGAGCCGGTCGGCGAGACCGCCGGCGACGGTGGTCTTGCCCGTCCCCGGCAGGCCGCCGACGAGCACGAGACGGACCCGGGCATCCCGCAGGTGGCGGTCGGCGAGGTCGAGCAGGGTGCGGGCCTCCGCGGCGTCCCCGCCGCCCTGCTCGACGCGGATGCAGGTCACGGCCGCACGGACGGCCGCCCGGTAGGCCACGAAGTGGTGACCCAACGCCGACGGGGCCGGGTCCGCGGCGAACTCGGCGTAGAGCTCCAGGAACCGGGCCGCGGGCTCCGGCCCGCCGAGACGTTCGAGGTCCATGGCGAGGAACGCGGCGTCGTCGAGCCCGTCGACGTAGCGCAGGCGGTCGTCGAACTCGAGGCAGTCGAGCAGGACGGGGCCGTCGGGCAGGCAGAACACGTCGTCGGCCAGCAGGTCCCCGTGGCCGTCGACGACGCGGTCCTCGGCCCGCCGCGCCGCGAACAGGGCCGCGCGGCCGTCGAGGAACGCGGTCGCCTCCTGGGCGACCCGGGCGACGACGTCGGGGGGAAGCAGCGCGCCCGAGTGGCGCCGCAGGCCGTCGAGGACCCCCTCCCACCGGGTCCGCGCCGCCTCGCGGGAGCCCTCGCGCGTGATGGCCGGTCCCCGCGCCGCGGCACTGTGGAATACCGCGAGCCGCCGGGCGACGGCCCGCAGGTGGTCCTCGACGGGCTCGCCCGCACGCACGAGAGCCGCGAGGCTGCGGTCGGCCGGCATACGGCGCATGGCCACCAGGAACTCCTCGGCCTCGCCGGACGACCCCAGGACGGTCTCGAGTCCGAGGTAGACCTCGGGGCTGAGACGCCGGTTGAGCGCGATCTCCCGCCGGCAGGCTTCTCGACGGAGCTCCACCGTGGTGAAGTCGCAGAAGCCGAGGTCGACGGGCTTCTTCATCTTGTGCACGCGGTCGCCGAGGAACCACAGCACCGCGGTGTGGGTCTCGCGCACCCCGACGGCGAGCCCGTCGGCGTCGGGCGCGCGTCCCCCGCGGGCGGCGGCGCCGAGCGGGTCGGTCATCGGACGCCCGCCCGGGTGCCGGGACCGTCGGCCCCGGCGGCGGCCAATGGACCGAGGACGAGCACCGGGCACGGCGCGGCCAGGAGCAGCGACCGGGTCGTCGAGCCGAGGCCGACGAGGTCCTCCACGTCGCGGCATCGGTGCGCGACGACCACCAGGTCCGCCCCGAGGGCACGCTCGAGCAGCAGCCGGGCCGGTCGGTCCTCGGCGACCACGACGCTCGCCGGGACGTCCGGGAACCGGTCTTTCAGCGCGCCGACGAGGCCCTCGATCCGGGCGCGCGCGTCCGTCTCCTCGTCACCGGCGTCGGCGTCGCGGCGGCGGGCGATCCACCCGGCGTCGTAGGTGATCTCGTCGACCGCGTGGACCACCTCGACCGGCTCCCCCGACATCTCCGCGATCCGCAGTGCGTGGTCGAGCACGACCGCGGCGCCCGGCCCCTCGTCGAGCCCGACGACGACCACCGCCCGCGGGGGCACGTGGACCGCCGAGGGCGCGCGGTCCTCGCCGAGCACCAGGACGGGACACGGCGCGATCGCGATCAGCTCCTCGGTGGTCCGGCCGGCCTGGCTGCCCAGGCGGCGGTGGCGGTCGCCGACGACCAGCAGCGACGAGGCTCCACAGGCCCCGGCGAGCGCCCGTGCGGGATCGCCGGTGACGCAGGTGCGGCGGACCTCGACGTCGGGTGCGGTCCGGCTCAGGTAGCTCTCGGCCCGCTCGCCGGCGTCGCCGTACGACGGTGCCTCGGGCCCGGCCGGGCCGTCGGCGTGCACGACGCGGACGGTGCGATCGCGCCGGCGGGCCTCGGCCACGGCGCGGTCGAGCACCCGGGTCCGCAACAGCCCGTCGCCCACACCCACGACCACCGAAGGGAGGCGAGGAGCCACCCTCGCCCCCATCGACGTCACGGTCATCAGGCCCCCTCACCGGCGTAGGTGCGCTCGGGGCGCGCCCACGTCGCGGCGGCCTGCGGGGGCAGCACCGCGACCGGGCAGGGCGCGAAGCGGACGAGCTGCTGGCTCGTCGAACCCAGCAGCGCACCCCCGACGGGCCCCCGCGCTCGCGCGCCGAGCGCCACCAGGCTCACGCCCGAGCGGGCGATGTCGAGGAGCGCCTCGCTCGGCCGACCCCGCCGGACCACCTCGCGGACGACGAGCTCCGGGTAGGGCGTGGCCAGACCGGCGACGGCCTCGGCGAGATACCGGCGGCGGGTCTCCTCGTCGGGACCACCGAGGCGCGGGGTGACGCTCGCGACGACGAGCGTGCTCCGGGACCGGTTCGCGACGTCGGCGCTGAACCCGATCGCGCCCAGCGCCTCGACGGAGCCGTCGACACCTACGAGCACCCCCCGCGAGGCCTCGTCCTCGGCGGCCTCCCAGTCCGGGGGCACCACGATCACGGGGCACGCGGCGTGGCCCATCACGTGGGCGACGGTGCGACCGACACCCAGCTCGGCGAGCCCGCTCCCGGGACGCGCACCGATCACCAGCAGGCGCGCGCGGGAGGCCGTCGCGACGAGCGCGGGCCCGGCGACGCCGTCCACCACCGAGAGTCGCACGGGGACCTGCGGTGCCACGGCGCCGGCGACCCGGCGGGCCCGCTCGAGCAGCGCGTGGGCACGCCCGGACGGGCTGCGGAGCTCGTCGTGCGGACGCTCCGAGGGCGGCAGCACCTGGACCAGGTCGAGCGGCAGGTGACGACGCGCGGCCTCGCGCGCCGCCCACCGGACGGCGCCGGCGGTCGCGGGGCTGCCGTCCACGCCGACGAGCACGCCGGCCGATGGCGTCGAATGGTCGATCATGCGGGCCTCCTCGGGAGGGGACGGCGCCGCGGTCGCGGCCCGCGCACCACGCTCCCGCCGCCTCCCCGTCCCGCGTCAGGGCCCGACGACGCGGACCGGACGGGACCTCCGGCAGGTCCGTCGGTCCCGGGCCCGTCGCTCAGGGCTCCGCCCGGTTCGGGACGGGCGCGGCCACCGCCTGCTGCACGGGGTGGGGCTCGACCCGGGCATCGGGACCGGGGAACACCAGGCTGCGGTGGTCGTCGTCGAGCCACCGGACCCAGAACGGCGGCGTGCCGTCGGCGTGGGTGACCGCCACGATCTCCCCCTGTCGGCGGGACGACGCGTCGGTCAGCCCCTCCACGATCAGCCAGTTCCCGACCTGTGCCCTCATCCCGAGCCTCCCTCGCCGCCGTCACCGTGTGGTCGCTCGAGGTCCTCACACCGGCGCAGCGCCGACCAGGGCCATCCGCACCGGCTCGCTCGGGACCTCCGGCAGGGGCCGGAGCGCACCGGACGCGGGTCCGGTCCGGTCGGCCTCGGGCGCCGACCGGACCGACCGGGGGTGTCAGCGCCGCGCGAGCACCCGCTCGTCCCACGTGGTGATCAGCGCGTAGAGCACGATCACGTCGAGTGCGATCACGAGGATCGACCACACCGGCGCGGCGGCGACAAACGTCAGGTGCAGGATCGCGGAGAGCGCCACGAGGGCGACCGCCGTCCCACGCGCCCAGCTCGGCGCCTCGCCCAGCAGGCTCGCCCCGACGATCGCGACGAGTGCGCCGAGTGCCAGGTGCACCCATCCCCACCCCGCCAGCGACAGCACGAACACCGCGCCGCCGACGGTGACGAAGTACGACGGGGTCAGCACGGCGACCAGGCCCTCGATCACACCGAAGACACCGACGACCACCATCACGACGGCCCCGAAGCGCACCCATCCGGCCGCCCCACTCCGCTCCTGCCCGGTCCCCATCGAGGCCGGACCAGCACCCGTCCCCGGTGCCCCGCGGTAGTCCCTCGGATCGGTCTGCTGGGTCATGACGTCTCCACCTCCCGGCGATACGACGGACACTCGTCGAGAGGACCGTCCCGCCACCCCCGGGCGCCGGGCAGGGACCAACGGCCCCCCCGAGGGCGGCCCACGGTCCCGGTTCCGCTCGCCCGGACGTGAAACCGGTGGAGAGACGCCCCGCGCGGGCCTCCGTCCCCGCGGAGATCCTCGGCCGGAGTCGCGGCCCTCGGGTGATCGTCGGCGAGCGGAGGGCCGACCTAGAGTTCCTCCCTCGCCGAGGGCCCCGTGGTCCGGCGACCGCCGGGCCGTCGGCTGCGCTCGCCTCCCCCCGTGAGAGCCGCCGACGGTGCCGGTCGGGTCGGGTCGCGCGGCGGGAGTCGCCGAGGAAGGCCGTCCTGCAGCCGCTGCCGGGCCAGCCTCTCGAGCAGTTCCGGCAGCGCACCGGGTGGCGCCCCGTCGAGATCGCGCCGGCACTGATCCACCGTGCGGGACACGACCGCGGCGCGCTGGGCCGGGAACTCCACGGAGAGGCGTGCCACGGCGCCCGCGGTGGCGGAGGCGTCGTCGTCGTGGTGGCCGCCGGGCGCGGCGGTGCGGCCGGGTGCGTCCGGCTCGGGGCCGGGCGGGCGTCGAGAACTCATCGCGTCCTGTCGTGGTCCTTCCCGGGACGGCGCCGGTCGGTGACGCTGTGGCGACCCCGTCACCGTGGACGGGGTGGACCCGCGTCGGCAGGGTCGAACGTCCCGAGTGGGGGGAGGCGCGCGTTCGGCCGTCGGTACCCGGCTCGGGTCACCGTGCGGCCACCTCGACACGCGCCTCGGCCCGTCGCCCGGGCCCGCCACCGGGCGGAGGGACGACCGCGACGGGACAGGGTGCCCGGTGCACCATCGCGCGGCCCACCGAACCGAGCAGGAGCCCGGTGAACCCACCGCGGCCGCGGGACCCGACGACCAGGAGGCGCGCCCCGCGGGCGCGGTCGAGCAACGCCCGGGAGGGGTGGGAGCGCTCCACGACGGTGGACACCGCGAGATCGGGGTACGCCGCCGACCGGCCGGCGAGCTGCTCGGCGAGCACCCGCCTCTCGTCGTCGACGATCGCATCCCAGCCCAGCAGCGGCTCCGTCACCGGGTCGAAGAGCGGGTCCCACCACGTGTGGACCGCGACGAGCGGGCAGCCGGCGAGGTCCGCGGCCACGACGGCGAAATCGATCGCGGCGTCGCTGACCGGCGAGCCGTCGACCCCGACGACCACGGGTGCCGCGGGATCGGTGGGCTCGTCGCCGCGGACCACGACGACCGGGGCCACGGCGTGGGCGGCCACCGACGAGGCCACCGACCCGACGAGCGTGCCACCGAGTCCGCCGGTGCCCTGCTCACCCACGACGAGCAGGGCGTCGTCCGCCCGCTCGAGCAGGGCCGGTGCGGCCGCACCGTCCACGAGCTCCTCGGTGACGGTCACCGACGGGGCCGCCTCGTGCGCCACCGCCACGGCCCGTGCGGCGATCTGGCGGGCGTGGTCGAGGAGATCCTGCTGGTAACGACGCCACAGCGAGGCGTCGGCGACGAGGGAGGGGTCGACCCCGCCGTAGGCGTGGACGACGTGCAGGTCCCGGCCCCGGAACACTGCGGTGCGCGCCGCCCACCCGACGGCGCGCAGCGACGACTCGGAGCCGTCGGCACCCACCACGACCGGCCGGCCCGTCCCGCCGACGTCGCTCGACACGCCGGCCATCAGGCGGCCGCCGCGTGGCGGGGAGCCCGCGTCCCGACGACGGCCCCGATGTGCACGTGCGCGAAGTCCTCGACGACACCGTCGTCGAGGACCCGCCCGATCCGCACACCGGCGAAGTCCCGGACGTCGCCCTCGGCGTCCACCCGACCGATCGCCACTCCGCCGTGGTCGGCCACCCTGCGGTCCGCGTCCATCGTGCTCTCCTCTCCTCGACGGGGTTTCCTCGTCCTGGGCGAGACTCGGGGGTGTCGTCCACCGGCGCCCGGGTCCTCCGGGCCCCGTCGGGCGGGCCGATCGTCGCGGCACCGGCGCTCCTCCCGCACACACGCGGGGCCGGACCGCCGTCGGCGGCCCGGCCCCGGGGCGGGACTCAGCCCTTCTCGATGGCGACGGTCGTGGGTTCCTCGCCCGTGGCCGTCTCGGGCATCGGGACCCGGACCGTGAGGATCCCGTCCTTGTAGGACGCAACCACCGTCGAGGGATCGACACCGTCCGGCAGGGGCAGGCGGCGGGCGAAGGTGCCGTAGCGCAGCTCGTGCCGGTGGTACCCCTTGTCCTCGGTGTCCTCCGCGATCCTGCGCTCCGCGCGGAGGTCGAGCATCCCGTTGGCCACGGTCAGGCTGAGGTCCTTGTCCGGGTCGATACCGGGCACCTCGGCCTTGATCACCAGGTCACCGTTCTCCCGGTACTCGTCGACCTTGATCACCTCCTCCGGGGCACGCATCGACGGCGGATCCCACGCCCGCAGGGGAAGGGCGCGCATCCAGTCGTCGAACATCCGGTCGAACTGTCGGAAGACGTCGGCCGAGGTCGCGGGTGTCTGGCGTCGGATCAATGACATGTTCTCCACCTCCGGGCCCGACGTTCCGACCCGACCCGGTCCACCCCCAGGGTCGAAGGACCCGCGACCGAGGTCGTCCGGCCCTGCGGCCCGGGGCGTGCGGCCGTGCGTGACGACCGTCCCGCGCCGTCCGACCCTGCGTCGCCGGTGCGGGTTCCGTCCGGAGGACCGGCGCCGTCCTTCCCCCTGCGGCCCGGGCAGGGCCAGGGGCCCGGTCGACACCGGCCGATCGACCCTGCCCCCAGCCGGCGTCGACGGACACTCTGACCCCATGGACGATGAGCTCCCGGGCCGCGACGCACACGACACCGCGAGCGGGCGCACCGCTCGTGCGGAGGGGATCGCGCTCGTCGTCGCCGGGTACGACGACTCGGAGGAGGCCGTCGAGGCCGTGGGCTGGGCTGCATCGCTGGCCCGGCGGACCGGCAGCGCCCTCCGGGTCGTCTGGGCCTGGAAGATCCGGGACGTCTGGGACACGGCGGTGGCCGCCGACGACCAGCACTCCGGCCCTCACCTGGCCGAGCTCGAGGAGGTCGCACGGCGCCATCTGACCGACGTCCTCACCGAACTCCTGGGCCTCGACGCCGCACACGTCGACGTCCACCTGCGCCAGGGGCCCGACTCGGCGGACATCCTGCTCCACGCTGCCGCCGACGCGGACATCCTCGTCGTGGGGTCCCGCGGACGGGGACGCGCCGCCTCGGCCGTCCTCGGTTCCGTGACCGCCCGGTGCGTGCGCGACTCGCCGGTCCCGGTGCTCGTGATCCCGCACCGCATGGTGCGGTCTGCGGCCGAGGCCCCCGAGCCGATCACCGTGGGCCGGCGGCACGAGCCGTGATGTAGACCCCCTACGGCCCGCCCGGGCGGGGAGGGGCCGTTGGGCAGGCGGGCGGCCGGGCGGCACGGGCAGCCGGGGCTACCGCGAGGGCCGGGAGCGCCCGCCCGCACCCGGGGGAACGATCGCCACCGGGCACGTCGCCCTCCGCACGAGGCCGGGGCGCGTCTGCGGGCGGCGATGCCGGCCGTGCTCCCCCACCCCGAGCACCACGAGCTCCGCATCGCGGGCCTGGTCGGCCAGCACCCGGTCCGCGCGCTCCTCGGCGAGGACGACACGGACTCCGGCCGGACGCGCCGATCCCAGCTCCGGAACGTCCTCGCCGAGCAGCCGCACATCCTTGCCGGCCCGCACCACCACGAGAGGAACACCGCGGGACGCGGCCCGGAGCGCGGCGAACCGCAGAGCGCCCCGACAGCCCTCCGAGCCGTCGTCCCCGACCACGACGGGGGCGTGGCCCTCCGCCCTCTCGCGCGCCCGCGCGTCACAGTGGTGGGGCACGAGGACGACCGGCACGGCGACCTCACCGGCCAGGCCCCGGGTGGTCCTGCCCAGGGTGAGCTCCCCGAGCCTGCCGAATCCGTCGCTGCCGAGGACGAGCAGGGAGGCGACGCGCGCCTGGGCCCGCAGCACCGCGACAGGATCGCTCTCGACCAGGTCTTCGACGATCGGGAGGTCCGGCGCGACGCGGCGGGCGACGAGCCGCATCTCCCGCAGTTCCTGACGGGCCAGCAAGAACAGGCCCTGCTCGGCGTCGACACCGACGAACGAGCGCCCCGGATAGCCTCCGCGGGGGACCACCAGCCCCTGCACCAGCCGGAGAGCGACGCCGCGGTCCCGGGCCTCGGCGGCGGCCCAGTGGACGGCCGCGCCGGCCCGTCCCCCGAGCGGCACGCCCACCACGACGTCCGCGCCCGCCCTCGTCGACGTCGGCGCTGGTGTTTCGGGGTCGCCCGCGGTCTGCGCGGAGACCATCGGATCCGACACGGCCCACCTCCTCGTCCTGCTGCGAGGGTCGCGTCCCACGGCGGGCGGCGGCCAGGGTCGGAGGGCCCTGTGACCCGGGTCGACCGACCGTCGAGCGCCCGAACGCTCGGGATGACGTGCGGGACCTACGGCCGCCGTCGCGACCTCGTGCTCGGCGGGGCGGGGCGATCCGTGAGCACCCCCGGGACGACGATCACCGGGCAGCGGGCCCGGCGCAGACACCCGACGGCCACCGACGCCACGGTTTCCGAGTCCTCGCCGTGGCCCACAACGAGGGCGGCGGCCTCGGCGGACTCCCGGACGAGCACGTCGGCGGGACGGCCGGGCACGGCCCGGGTCTCGATCACCACCGGTCCCTCCGCGACGAGCGCCGCGAGCCCGGGGTCGGACAGCACGTCGTCGACGAAGGCCCGCAACGTCGCCTCCTCGGCCTCGTGGACCGCGGCACGGTCAGGCACCGGCAGCAGGTCGCCCCCGGGCAACGCGGCGAGGGCACCCCAGAAGTAGCCCGCGGCGTCGTAGGCCGTGACGACCGTGAGCCGGCCACCGCACGCCGAGGCTCGGCGCACGGCCTCGGCGAGGGCACTCCGCGAGCTGGTCGAGCCGTTGACCCCACACAGGACTCGCGGGCCGTCGTCGCGGCGGTCGCGGGACACCGTCACGCCCGCTGTTCTGCCGTCATGACGAGGACCCTGCTCGCCACGTTGACTTTCCGTGAGGGTCGATGGTCCCGACGAGTCCCGTCGATCGGGCCCGTCAGTACTCCTCGGGCTTGACCTTGTTCGCGAGGACGGCGGCCTGCACCCGGCGTTGCATCCCCAACTTCGCCAACAACGCCGACACGTAGTTCTTCACCGTCTTCTCCGCCAGGTACATCCGCTGACCGATCTCCCGATTCGTCAGCCCCTCCCCGATGAGCCCCAGCACCTCCCGCTCCTTGACCGTCAGCTCCGCCAACGGATCCGGAGCCTCACTGCGCGACCGCAGCCGACCCATGAGGGCACTCGCCGCGCGACCGTCCAGCAACGAACCCCCCGCCCCCACCTCCCGCACCGCATTCACGATGTCGTTGCCCCGCACGTCCTTGATCACATAACCCGCGGCTCCGGCCAGCACCGCGTCGAACATCGCCTGCTCATCGGTGTACGAGGTCAACATCAGACACGCCAAGGCCGGCATCCGGGACCGCAACTCCCGGCACAGTTCGATCCCGGTGCCGTCCGGCAGGCGTACATCGAGCACCGCCACCTGGGGGCGCAACGCCGGGATCCGACCCAGGGCCTCGGCCACCGACCCCGCCTCACCCACCACCTCGAGGTCCTCGTGGCCGTCCAGCAGGTCCGCCACCCCCCGCCGCACCACCTCGTGATCATCCACCAGGAACACCGTCGTCACGACACGCTCCTTCTCCTGCAGCTCGTCGGGTTCGGGGAGGGACGGACCGGGGCCGACGAGCGTGAACGCGACGACATCCGTGGTCGCCAGCATCGTCCCTCGCGGAGACGACGGGCAGGGTCGAACGTCCCGACGATCAGGAGTCGCCCGGCGGCGTGGACCGGGGCACGACCCGCACCGGGCAGGGCGCGTGCAGCAGACAGCCGAGCCCGACCGAGCCGAGCAGCGCGCTGGCGACCGCTCCGCGGCCGCGGTGGCCCACGACCAGTTCGTCGGCACCCTCGGCCGCGTCGACCAGGACCTCGGCGGCCTCGCCGGGAAGCGCGACGACGTCGACCTCCGGACGCCGCAGATGCTGCCCGCCGAGTTCGTACGCGACATCGGTGACCATCTCACGGACAGCGGCGAGCAACTCGGTCTCGATCTCGGCGCGGCTCGGGAGGGGCGAGCCGGGAGTCGGGCCCAGCCGCCACTCGGGGGGCTCGTAGACCGCGACCACGTGGAGGCGGGCACCTCTCCGCGACGCGGAGCGCATCGCGTCGACCAGCGCCGCACGCGAGCCCGGCGACCCGTCGACCCCCACCACCACGGTCGGGCGGCCACCCTCGCCCGCGGGCACCCGGGCGCCGTCCTCCCCCACCTTCATGATCGCTCCCCGCGTCGCGCCGGCCGGGCCGGACGATCCGCCCTCGACCGGCCCGGCCCCAGGGCCGAACGTCTCTCCGGAGGTCCCGGACCCCCGAGGCGGCCTCCGCCGTGACCTCCGACGCGCTGGCCCTCGACCTCATCGGCGGCGAGTCGGTGGACGACCTCGGCGTGCTCGCCCGGACGTCCTGGGTCGATCGGCCCCCGCGAGCCGGGCTCTTCGCCCCTGAGGGTGCGCCCGGGATACGGCGACCGTCGCCTCGTGATGAGTCGGTGTCGGCAGGCCGCGCTCGGCGTGGTGGTGATCGTCCTGCTCGTGGCGTTCGGCGTCTCGGCGTGCGCTGCGCCGTCCGCCGGCACCGCGTCACCCGTGACCGGCACGGGCGGGACGATGACGGGCCCGGGCGGTGGGTGGCCGCGGTAGCGGTGGTCGCCCGGCTCGCCACCGCCGCCCCCGGGCTCGCGCAGAGCTGACCATGCGAGTCGGTCACTCCTCGAGGATGCGGCGGCGACCGCGGGGCGGACGTCATCGGGGCGTGCCGACCGCCGGTGCCACCGGGTCGCCACGCCGTACGTCGGCGACGGTGGCGTCGACGAACAGGATCGGGGAGGTGCGGATGCTCCGGTCCTCGACGTCGAAGGTCGGTCTGTTCTGCACCTGCAGGTGCAGGTGGGGCTCACCGGAGTTGCCGGAGTCACCGACCTGGCCGATCACCTGGCCGCGCCGGACCTGCTCGCCCACCCGGACGCGGACGCTGCCCTGCTCCAGGTGCCCGTACAGGACGTAGTGACCACCGCCGATGTCGAGGACCAGGTGGTTGCCGGCCATGTCGTGCCGTGTGTACCCGCCGACCGGGAGGTCGGGGAGACCGTCCACGGCCTCGGTGACCCGCGCGTCCGAGACGGCGAGGACGGGCCGGGAGAAGATGGCGAAGTCCTCCAGGCGGCTCCCGTCGCCGCGGTGGGTCCTGTCGTCGACGACCTCGACGAAGTCGATGGCGTCACGCTGCACGGCGAGCGTCCAGTGGTTGTTGACCAGCGCGCTCCGCCCCGCCGAGACGGCCTCCCACCGGACGGCGTGCGGGAGGCCGATCGTCACCGGATCGCGAGGCGCGGTCACGGTGGCGACGAGCTCGGCGACGAGGACCACCGAGCCGAGCAGGGCCAGCAGGTTGATCATGAGCGAGATGCGCGGCAGCGGGAAGGCGACCAGGATCACCGCGACGGCCAGGCCGACCCAGAACGCCGCGGTCACGAACGGCTCGGCACCGGGGAGGTAGGACCGCCAGACGGAGAACGTGCCGGGAAGTCCGGCGGCGGCCAGGACCGCGAGGAAGAGCCAGAGGTTCGTCGCCTGGAGCCCGAAGGTCCGCCGTGCCAGGCAGCGCGGCGAGCAGGCGCCGGCACGCACGCGACGAACGACCATGACGACGGGCAGGACGGCGGCGAACGCGACCATCGCGAGCACGGTCTCGCCCGTCTGGTAGGCACGGGTGCCGGCGACGAGCCCCGTGACCCCGAGGATCAGCTCGCGGTGCCCGAGGACGGCCGGGGCGGGTACCTCGTGCGTCTCGGCCAGGCGCGGGATCGCCACGCACACCGACGCCAGAGCCCCCAGGACGAGGGGTACGGACTCGACGGGCACCCGGCCGATCAGCAGATCCGAGCCGAGAGCGACCGGGACGAACGCGACCGTCGTGAGCCCGGCCAGGACGAGATTGCGCCGGGTCGCAGCGACGCCGCGGTGCCGGTGACGTGCATCGGGCTCGACCGAGAGCATCACGAGCACGCCCAGGACGACCACGACCACGAAGGCCGGCAGGTCGAGAACGCCGAGAGCGGTCGCGACGAACCACGTCACCGCCAGCCCGCCGGCGAGCCATCGTGTCGACAAGGCCGCACCTCCGCGGTCGGAGAGGGACGCTCCTGTGCCTCTCGGGGGCGACCGTGTCGCGCCCGGGCCGCCGGCCACAGCCCGCGAAGGTCCCCCCACTCCGGACCGAAGGTCCACCCCGGACGCTCCTCGCGGGGAGCCGACCGGAGCGGCGGGCCCCACGACCGTCCCACCGAGGTCGCACGGCCCTGGGCGGACCCTGACCGGCGAGGAACGCTTCCGGTCATGAGATCGTCCGCGGCCTACCGCATCTGGCTCCCGAACTGGCTGGGCCTGCTGCTGCTGGCCGTGCTCAACGGCACCGTCCGGGGCACGGTCCTCCAGCCACGGCTCGGCGAGGAGACCGCGCGCCGTGTCGCGACCGTCGTGCTGCTCGCGGCGTTGACCGCCTACGTGCACCGGCTGCAGCGACGTCACCCGATCCCGGATGCGGCGCACGCGTGGGTCGTCGGGATGTCCTGGGTCGTCATGACCCTGGGCTTCGAGTTCGGCTTCGGACGGCTGGTGGGCAAGCTGGCCTGGTCGGAGTTGCTGGCGGACTACGACGTGCGGGCCGGTCGCATCTGGGTGCTGGTGCCGGTGTGGACCGCCGTCGCTCCCGAGGTGATGCGGCGCCTCACGCTCCCGCAGGCACCGCACGAGCCCGAGACACGATGACGCCGACGCTCGCGGTGCTCAGCTCGGCCGTCGGCGTGGCGCTGATCGCGACCGCACTGTTCGACGTCTTCGCCACCCTGTTCTCGCACCCGCGGCGGCACTCGCTGAGTCGAGCGGTGATCAGCGCGACCTGGTCGACGTGTCATCACCTGCCCGGGCCGCGCACGCTGGGGCTCGCCGGGCCCGTCTCGTTCCTCGTCGTCGTGGCGAGCTGGACGACGTTCCTGGGGTGCGGCTGGGCCCTGGTGTACTGGCCGTGGATGCCCGAGGGCTTCCTGCACGCGACCGAGCTCGACGCCGTCGGCACGAGCCTGCTCGACGCCCTGTACTTCTCGCTGGTCACCCTCAGCACGCTCGGCTACGGCGACGTCTCGCCCTCGCACGGACTGCTGCGCGTGGCCGCTCCGCTGGAGGCCCTGCTCGGACTGGGGCTGCTGACCGCCAGCGTGTCGTGGTTGCTCTCGATCTTCCCCGTGCTCTCCCGGCGCCGGGCCCTGGCCTACGAGATACGACTGCTGCAGGAGGTCGGGAACGACAGGTCCGACCCCGGCCCGCCGGAGCCGCTACCCCCGAGCGTGTACGCCGACCTGACCTCGCGGCTGGTGGCCGGCGAGCGCGACCTGGTCACCTTTCCCATCACCTACTACTTCCACGACGACGACCCGCGGTTCGCGCTGCCGGCGGTGATGAGCCATCTGCTGGACCTCGCCGAGCAGGCCCGCCGGCAGGGCACCTGCCCCGATGCCCATTTCCACGGCGGGCTGCTGCTGCGGGCGATCGACGAATTCGCCGCCGGCGTCGCCACCCGCTTCCGGATTCCGGGCGGCTCGACACGGGACGTGCTCGACGCCTACGCCCGCGACCACGCCGTCGGGGCCGCCGGCCCGGGTCGCCTCCATCCGGGGCCTCCCGGCGGCCACCGCCTCCCGGAGGACCGGCGGTCGTAGGTTCGAGCTCGGGACCCGCCGGCCCCCGCCACCTCCCCGGAGGTCGCACGACCGTCACCGCCACGTGCGCGGTGTGCTCGGTCGAACGGCGAGGTGTGGCCGATCAGGGCGCCGTGACAGGTCGGGACCACCACGCCCGGGCATCTCCGGGCCCTCGGTCGCCTCCCGACGGGCCCATCGGCCCTGCTCGACGGGGTTCCAGGATGGCGATCTGGTCTCCCCGGCCCGAGCGGCCGGGTCGACGACAGGAGGAGCTCCATGGCCATCACGAAGCGGGGCCGGCGCGCCGCAACCCAGGAACCAACCGACGACGCGGCAGCGACGACGACGGGCACCTCGACGGAGACCGCCACCACCGCCACGGCGGAGGGCGCGACCGACACCGCACAACCCACAGCGTCGGGCGGCGTCTCCGGCGCCCTCCGCCGCGGTGCCCGTGCGGTTGTCGGCACGCTGAGCGCGCCGGTCTCCGACAGCCTCCTCGGCCGGCACCCGCGCATGACCACGATCGCGGTGGACGAGCGCGTCGAGGACGATGCCGTCGTCGTCGACGCGGAACTGCCCGGCTTCGCCCCCGGCGACATCACCGTCGCCGCGGAGGGCGGTCAGCTGTTCCTGCACGCGGTGCGCGAGGCCGATTCGGAGAACGCTCGACCGGACGCCGAGAGCCGGCGGCGCCGCGAGCGGCGGACGGGCATCTTCCACCGCGAGCTCGCCGTCCCGCCGGACACCGACCCGTCGACGATCACCGCGTCCTACGCCGCCGGCGTGCTGACCGTCCGCATGCCCCTGCCGACACCACGGACGCCGACCGAGCGTGTCGAGATCCCCGTGCGGCACGACGAGCGGGCCCCGGGCGGCGAGACGGACGACGGGAGTCCGTCCTGAGCGCGACACCCGGGCCGCGCCCCGACGGGGGCGAGGTGGCGCCAGGGCCCGGGCGTCGGTGGGCACCTCTGTCAGCGGGCCGGAACCGGGCCGGTTCGCACCCGGCCGGCGACGAGCAGCGTCACGCCCTCGATGACGATCTGGACGCCCAGCAGGAGGCCCAGCAGGGACGGGACGGCGATGGTCAGGTTGAAGAGCACGACCAGACCCAGGATGATCGACAGGATTCCGCTGACGATCAGCAGGGCACGGGCCTGCGGCACCTGGGCCCCGGCGAACAGCCGGGTCACGCCCACGACGAGGAACAGCGCGCCCGCCAGCAACGTGAGCGCCGCGGCACCCGCCAGCGGGTCGCGGACGATGATCACGCCCAGCACGATCAGCACCGCCCCGCCGAGCGCTGCGGACCAGGAGACGCCGGACTCGCGGCGGACGAAGGCGCCCACGAGCGTCACCACACCCGATCCGATCGCGATCCAGCCGAGGAACAGCACGGACAGGATCGTCGCGATCACCGCGTTGCCCAGCACCAACAACCCGGCCAGCAGCAGCAGGATCCCGAGCGCGACGTCCCAGCCGGTCCTGCGTCGTTGCACGACGGTCGCCATGACCATCTCCTTCCGCTCCGTGGCGGGGACAATGCCGGGGGGCGGGTGCTCCCGGTAGGGACCTCGGACCCGGTCCCTCGGGCCCGAGAGCCTCTCGCCACCCCGTGTCGGCCCGGGCTCGATGGCGGTCAGGCCCGTGGGCGTGCTGGTCCACGGGCGGAGAGGATGGGTGTCGATGTTCGAGACGGCCCTGCACGAAGGCATCACCCGGGCACAGGAAGGGTTGCGGCGGGCCCGCCGTGAGGACCTCCCCCACGAAGCGACCGCCTACGCCGCGCGCCTCCTCGACCTGGTGGACCGGGCTCGTGAGAACGGTATCGACACCACGGCCTGGGTGGACCCGGAGCTCATGACCGCCGCCCTCGCGTCGGCCGGGGACACCTGACCGTTCCTGTCGCGCGCGGTGCCGTGATCAGGACGACAACGTCCCGCGCAGCACGCTCGACGCGTGGGCCGGGTCGCCGTCGTAGCGCTCGGCGGAGACGTCGACGACGGAGTAGCCGGTCATGTCCAGGCCCGCAGGCATCGTGAAACTGCCGTGCCCGTTCTCGCCGAGAGCGCCGATCGCGACCATGCTGTTGGTGCGCTCGTCGAGCAGCCAGACCTCGTAGTAGCCCTGCTCCGGGGCAGGCGGCATCGTCGCGCTCACCTCGATGCGCCGCTCGCCGCCGGCCTCGACGACGCTGACCTTCCCGGTGGCACCGGGCGGTCCGGCCGCGAACGCGGACAGGGAGGCGGACGCGATCTGCTCCGTCGCGGGCGGGTCCTCGGTGAACGGACCGGCGACCGCGATCGCCACCGCGGCGACGAGCGCGGCGGCCGCGGCCAGCGCGCCGACGACGAGGGCCCGACGCCGGCGCGACGGGCGGATCGGGCGGACCGGGCCGGGCGCAGGGTCGGCCCCGAGGGCGAGCTCGGCGGCGATGCTGGACCAGACGTGGTCGGGGGGCGCTTCCAGCGGGGCCGGTCCGGCCTCGCGGGCGAGCGCGACCGTGTCGCGCATCGCCGTCACCTCGCTGCGGCACTGAGCGCACTGGTCGAGGTGGGTGGAGAGGGCATCGACGACGGGCTGCTCGCCCAGGGCGACCAGGGTCAGTCGTTCACGGTCGGGATGCGGCACCTTCCACCTCCCTCCTCGTCCGGAGACGCTCGATCCCCCGCCGGAGGTGACTCTTGACCGTACCGAGGGGTAGACCGGTGACGGCGGCGATCTGTGCGTGCGTGAGGTCGTCGTAGAACGCGAGCTCGATGACGCGCCGTTGCTGGGGGACGAGGTGGGTCAGCTCGTCGGCGGCGACGATGCGGTCGAGGACACGGTCCGCCGAGGGTTCGGGCGCGGGGGGGTCCTCAGTTCGTTCGAGGACTCGCTGGAGCCGGGCCTCGCGCTGGAGCACCCGCAGACGGTCGGCGACCTGCCGGCGCGCGATGCCGAGCAACCACGCCGGCAGCGTGCCCCGGTGCGGGTCGAACGTGTGCCGGCCGCGCCACGCGGTGACGAAGGTCTGCTGGGTGATGTCCTCCGCGTCGACCCGGTCGGGCAGGCTGCGCAGGCCCAGGGCGAACACCAGACGTCCCCACCGGTCGTAGGCGGTGCGCAGCGCGGCCTCGTCGCCGGTGACGAAGCTCTCGGCGAGCCGGACCTCGTCGTCGGACGTCATGGCCCTCCCGTGGGAACCGCGGTGATCACCACGTTGTCCCGGTACGACCGGGTGTCCTCGTCGAAGGGGCCGCCGCAGGTGATCACGACGAGGCGAGGCGCACCGGTCCGCGCGAACAGCCGCTCCAGGGGCACCTGGTCCTTCGACCACTGATCGCGGGAGACGACCGCGTAGGACCGGACCTGACCGTCCGGACCCGCGAGCACCAGTGTCGCCCCCGTATCGAGCTCCCGCAGGTCGAACAGCGCGCCCTCCTGCCCGGCACGGTCCACGTGGCCGGCCAGGACCGTCGAGCCCTGCTGCGCGTCGAACCCGGGGCCGTGGCGGTACCAGCCGACGGTCGCGACGTCCTCGGGGATCGCCATGCCCCCGCTCGCGCGGTCGACGCCGACCGGGACGACCGGCACGTCGACACCGAGGGCGGGGATCCGGAGGCCGACCGGTGGCGCCTCCGGGCGCGGCGTGGACGCGGCCGCCGTGACGCGGGGTGGGGGTGCGGGGTCGGCGACGGCCCCGACGGCCGACGGGGACGAGGACGCGGACGCGGGGTCGCCGGCCGGCCAGAAGGCGCCCGCGAGCAGGAGCAGGGCGCCGACGACGACGCCGGTGAGGGCGGACACGCGTCGACGCCGCCCCGTACGGGGCGGCGTCGGGCGTGAGGTGTCAGGAGCGCGCACGGACCCAGGCCGCGCCGGAACCCGCGAGCACCAGCAGACCCAGGACCCCGAGGCCGAGACCGACGGGCAGGCCGTCGTCCGCCAGCCCGCCGGAGCCGCCGGCCACGCCACCGGGGGCGCTGTGCGCACCGGTGATCGTCTGCGTCACCAGTGACAGCGTGTTGTCGTTCGCCGAGCCGATGGCGTAGGCGATGTTGACCGTGCCCTCGCCGAGCTCGAGGGAGGCCGGACCGATGACGACGTCATCGGTCCCGGCGAGGACCACGTCGGCCGAGACGGTGCCGGCGGCGACGTCGGCCTGGGCGCTGTTCGGGTTGGTGAGCCCGCTCAGTGCCGCCTGGCCGTCGACGCGGGCGTCCACGGCGGGGGCCGCCGCGGTGTGCCGGACCACGAGCCGGGCGTCACCGGCGGGCACCGAGCCGACGTCGTTGACGAACGGGGTGAGGGTCGGCTGACCCTGCTCCGACAGGTGGGCGACGACGCTGATGTTCGCGCCGGCCGGGACCTCGGCGTCCTCGGCCGCGACGAGCGGGGCCTCCGACGTCGGTGCGCCCGCAGCCCGGACGGCGAGGTCGTAGGTGCCGGCGGGCAGCTCGAGCGGGCCCGCGACCGTGCCCGGCGCGAAGTCCGACACGGTCTCCGTGCCGTTGACGTAGACGTCGACCGCCTGCCCGGGGATGCCGTGCACCACCGAGACCTGCGCCGGCTGGTCACCCTCGGCCGCCTGCGCGGCTCCGGCGAGCGCCACGGACGTGCTCAGGGCGAGTGTCGCGGCGGCGACGACGGTGAGGATCCTGCGTGTCGGGATCATGGAGCTCCAACCTCGGGCGGACAGTGATGCCGGGTACTACGTCCGCTACGCCCGATACGGATGCGGCAGAACGCCGGGCGACCGATTCCTTTGCGGGGTCGCGGCGGTCTACAGGTGTGAGGCGTGACCGCAGGACAGGTTCGCCTCCCCCGGACACGCCGACCCCGAAGGACGGATCACCATGGGCCTCCCCACGACGATGCGCGCGCTGCAGCAGACGTCCCTGCGCGGGCCGCAGGACATGCACCTGATCACCGACGCGCCGGTGCCGAGGCCCGGCCGGGGCGAGGTCCTGATCCGCGTGACCGCCGCCGGCGTCAACTTCGCCGATGTCTCGAAGGCCCACGGCACGTTCGCGGAGGGACCGAGGCCGCCCTACCTGGCCGGTTTCGAGGCCGCTGGCGAGATCGTCGCCCGCGGTGAGGCGGTGACCGGTGCGGAGGTGGGGACGCGCGTCGTCGGCGTGGGCGACGGCGCCTTCGCCGAGTACGTGGTGCTCTCCGCCGCGGCGGCCGTGCCGGTGCCGGCCGGATGGGCGGAGCAGCAGGCGCTCGGGCTCGTCGTGAACTGGCCGACCGCCCTCGCGACCCTCCGGCTCCTGGGCGGAGCCACCGCCGGGCAGAGCGTGCTGATCCACGCCGCGGCCGGCGCCACCGGTCAGGCCGCGGTCACGCTGGCCAAGCACCTCGGCGCGACGGTCATCGCCACCGCCTCGCCGAGCAAGCACGACGTCGTGCTCGCCCTGGGCGCCGACCACGTCCTGGACTCGCGGACCGGCGACATCGCGGCCGAGGTGCTGCGCCTGACCGACGGCGTCGGTGTCGACGTCGTCCTGGAGTCGGCGGGCGGGACCACGTTCGCGGCGAGCCTGGCCGCGGCGAAGCGGGTCACCGGCCGTGTCGTGGTGTACGGCGTGGCGGGCGGCGACGCCTCCGTCACCAACCGGGACCTGGTGTACCGGCACCAGGTCCACCTCGTCGGCTTCAACCTCGGCGCGTTGATCGGGGCCGCGCCGCACCTCTTCGGGGCGGTCGTGCAGGAGCTCTCCGTGCTCGTCGCCGCCGGCGTGATCACACCTGGCCGGCCCACGACCCACGACCTGGCCGACGGCCCGAAAGTGCTGGCGGACCTGGAGAACCGGGCCACCGTCGGCAAGACGGCACTGCTCCCCTGAGACCTCCGTACTCTCGCGAGGTGCCGTTGCAGCCGCGGAGGGACGACCGGTTCGGCGACGATCGATTCGGGCAGGACACCGAGCAGTTCCGCCGGGAACTGTTGGCGCACTGCTACCGCATGGTCGGCTCGGCCCACGACGCCGAGGACCTGGTGCAGGAGACCTACCTGCGCGCGTGGCGGTCCTACTCGGGGTTCCGGGCCCGGGCCTCGCTGCGGACCTGGCTCTACGCGATCGCCACCAACGTCTGCCTGTCGGCATCGGCGGCGCGCTCGGTCCGGATGCTGCCCTCCGGCCTGGCCGGGCCGGCCGACGGCTCCGACCACCCGCCCGGTCCCGTCCCGCCGGACGAGGTCTCGTGGCTGGAACCGCTGCCGGACGCCTGGACCGCTGCGCCGGTCGACGATCCCGCCGCGGTGGTGGTCGCCCGCGAGACGGTGCGGCTGGCGCTCGTCGCCGGCCTGCAGCACCTCCCCGCCCGCCAGCGCGCGATCCTCATCCTGCGCGACGTGCTGGCGTTCTCCGCGGCCGAGACCGCCGAGGTGCTGGGGACCACCACCGCCGCGGTCAAGAGCGGGCTCCAGCGCGCCCGCGCCCGCCTCGACGACGTCGCACAGGAGCCGGCCGGTCTGCTCCCACCGACCGACCGACGGGCCCGCGCGCTGCTCGACGGGTACATCGCGGCCTTCGAGCACTCCGATGCCCACCTGCTCGAACAGGTGCTGCGTACCGACGCGACCCTCGAGGCGACGCCCTTCCGTGACTGGCAGTCGGGCCGGGCGATGTGCCTCCACGTGCTCGACACGTACGTGCTGGGGACGCCGGGCGACTGGCGGATGATCGCCACGACGGCCAACGGGCACCCCGCCGCGGCGGTGTACCGCCGGGACCCCGACGGCACCCCGAGGGCCGACGGCATCGTGGTCCTCATCCCCACGGCCGGCGGCGTCTCCCGGGTGGTCAAGTTCGGCGATCCCGCACTCGTCGTGGTGTTCGGCTTCCCGGACGTGCTCGCGCCCTGAGTCGGGTCTCCGGACCCGTCCGGCGTCCGGGCCGCGGTCCGGGGCCTCAGCCCGACCGTTCGGGAGGGAAGGACATCTGCGGATGGTGCGGCACCTCGGGCGACGACGTGTCGAGGGGCACCGAGACCGAGCGGACCAGGCCCAGCTGCGTCGACTGCCGCGGCAGGACGGCGTCGAGCACCCAGTCCGCCGCGGTGCGCAGCCTGTTGCCGGGCATCGACAGCAGGTGGTAGCCGCGGGTGATCGTCTTGGCGGGCAGCCCGGAGAGGCGCAGGTGCAGCGGGTTCGCCGCGGCGTCGGTGCTGCCGAGGTCGACGAGGAACCCGAGGTCCCGGTGGCGGTAGCGCCGGGCCCGGCCGCGCCCGAGGGACGCCGCGACGTTGCGGCCGGCCAGCTTCCCCTGGCGCTCGGCGTGCTGGGCGGTCATCGCGGTGAACTTCCCGGGCCTGCCGGGGTCGGGGACCGCGGCCGCGTCGCCGCACGCGAACACCTCGGGGTGCCCGGGCACCGTCAGGGTGGGATCCACGACGACCCGTCCCTCGGCCAGCTCGAGGCCGACGTCCTCGATCAGCGGGTCGGGGCGGACACCGACACACCACATCAGGGTGCGCGTCGGCACGTGCTCGCCGCTGTCCAGCCGGACGCCGTCGGAGGTCACCTGTTCGACGGTCTCGCCGGTGCGCACCTCGACCCCCCGCTCGCGCAGGACCTGGTCGGCGGTCGCCGAGAGGTGCTGGTCGAGACCGGCGAGCACCTGACCCCGGCTGACGAGCACCCAGCGCACGTCGTCCTCGTCCAGCCCGCGGGCGCGGGCCAGGTCGCGGGTGAACAGCTGCCCCTGGGCGGTGACCTCGGTGCCGGTGTAGCCCGCGCCGACGACGACGAAGGTGCACCGGGCCCGGCGCTCCTCGGGGTCGTCGCTGCCGGCCGCGAGCGCGATCTGGCGGATCAGGTGATCGCGCGTGTAGAGGGCTTCGGGGATGCCGCGGAAGCCGTGGGCGAACTCGCTGAGCCCGGGGATCGGCATGAGCTTGTGGACGCTGCCGACGGCCAGGACGAGGCGGTCGTAGGACGTGGCGTGGTGCCTGCCCTCCGGGTCCATCCACCGCACCGTGCGCTGCGCGAGATCGAGCTCGTCGACCTCGCCCTGGGCGTGGGTGACCGAGGACGGCAGCGTGTCGTCCAGCGACACCGAGATGCGCCGGGGTTCCAGGACGCCGCTCGCCACCTCGGGCAGGAGCGGCAGGTAGAGGAAGTAGTTGGTCGGGCTGACCAGGACGATCTCCACCGCGTCGCCCATGGTGCGCGACAGGGAGCGGGCCGCGTTGTACCCGGCGAACCCACCACCGACCACGACCACCCGGGGACGTGATCCCGCCCGCGGTGTGTCCGCACCCGTACCCCACTGCTTCCGCATCATGCGGCAGGCTTCCCCGGCGAGCGCGTCGATCACACGGGCCGGCACCTCGTCGCCGCCACGGGCCGCCGGACGAGCCCCGAGGACCGCACCGCCGGCCGTTCCCCGAGGGCGGACCACCGGTGCCCGTCCCCCGCCGGCGCGGGACGGTCGGCGCCCCTCGCCCGACGGCCGGCCCCGGCCGTCCGCGACACCGAACGGCTCCGGTCACGCCCGCGCCGGCGACCGATCGCCAGCCCCACGCAGGTGAGCCCGAGCAGGACCGCGAACGCCGTGCGCTCGCCGACGGTGACGGACGCGCCGAGCGCGACGGTGCCCGCCACGAACCCCGCGACGACGTTCTTCGTGATCATCGTGCCCACTCCTCCTGGACTCGGCTCCGTTCTGGAGGTGGGACACCGGCCGGGCCGCGGACGGCAGGGTGGTGATCGTCACGGGCCGGTCTGCTCCGGAACCGCGCTCTGGCGACCCAGCGAGCTCAGGTACCGGATCGGCGGGATCAGCAGCCGGTAGATCGGGCGCACCGCCTGCCCCGGGAGGCTGCCGTGGCGTTCCTCCTCCCAGACCCGGGCGCGCGGGTGCTCCTCGAGCAGCCGGTCCGCCAGGGATCGGGGCGCGCCCGTGCGTCCGGTGGTGCGCATCTCGATGCGGCTCAGGTGCTTCGTGCTCATGAAGCCGTACTGGCTCGGGCTCACGAGCCGGGCCGGCGCGCCGTGGTCGGCGTCGAGCGGCCGGCCATCGAGGTTCTCCGCGATCAGGACGTTCGCGGCCAGGGCGTCCTCGAGGGTCGCGACCGACCGGTGGCCGTCCAGTCCGACGAAGGCCACGTGGGTCACCGGGGCACTCCGGTCGAGCACCGGCTCGATGACCTCCCGGAAGACGGTCTCGAAGGCCACCCCCTCCCACCGGAGGTCGACCGCCGACCACCCGGCGACGCAGTGGAGGTCGGCGCGGATCTCACAGCGCGGCAGCCGGGCGAGGTCCGCCGAGGTCATCGAGACCGCGGTCGTCACCGCCCCGCCGACCTCGATCGCGTGATCGGGAGGGATCTCCGGGGGCGGGTGGTGGAGATGGGTGCCGAACCTCGGGAACCCCTCGACCGGGCGCTGGCCCGGCGGCATCCGCAGGCCGTGGCGCGTCGTGATGCTCATGGTGACCTCGTCTATACGACGTCGTATACCGGGCTCGGGACGCTACCAGCATGTGTACGGTGCCGTATAGAAGTGGGTCCGACGGAGAGGGCGATTCATGGCGGTGGCCCGCACGGCCCGGCACCGGTGGATCGACGAGGGACTGCAGGCGCTGGCCGCGGGCGGCCCGGACGCGGTCCAGATCGAGTCGCTGGCGCGGGCGCTGGGCGTCAGCAAGGGCGGCTTCTACGGCTACTTCGCCGACCGGCGCGCCCTGCTGGACGAGGTGCTCGACACCTGGGAGTCCCGGAGCACCGAGCGCGTCATCGAGCAGGTCGAGCACGAGGGCGGCGACGCCATGGACCGGGCGCGGCGGGCCGCCGAGCTCACCTTCAGCGTCGAGCTGCGGCCGATCGACCTCGCGGTGCGGGACTGGGCCCGCCGGGACACCGCGGTCGCCGAGCGCCTGCGACGCGTCGACAACGTCCGGATCGCCTACCTCCGCACGCTGCTGGGGCCGGTCTGCGCCGACGACGAGGACCTCGAGGCCCGCTGCCTGGTCGCCTTCTCGGTGGCGATCGCCGACCGGCTCATCGCCGCCGACCACGGGACCCGCACGCGCTCCGACGTGCGGAAGGCCGTGCGGCGGCAGCTCTTCACCCCGGCGCAGGAGGCACCGGTCGTGCTCGCGGACCGCGGGGACGGGTCACTACCGTCGGGAGGATGACGGGGTCGGGGACGCGCGGCGGTACGCAGATCACCAGTCTCGAGCAGTTGCGGGCGGTCGTCGGCGAGCCGATCGCCCGTGCCCGGACCAAGGTCCGCGCGACGCTGGACGACGTCGACCGCGCCTTCATCGCCTGCTCGACCCTGCACTTCCTGGCCACCACGGGGGCGGACGGCTCGCTGGACGTCTCCCCCAAGGGCGACCCGGCGGGTGCGGTGCTCGTGGCCGACGACCGGACCGTGCTGCTGCCCGACCGTCCGGGCAACCGCCGGGTCGACGGGATGATCAACCTCCTCGACGACCCCCACGTGGCGCTGCTGTTCCTCGTCCCGCGGCGCGGCGACACCCTGCGGGTGAACGGGCGGGCGCGGCTCCTGCTGGACCCGGAGGAGGCGGCGGCGTTCGAGATCCGCGGGCACCGCCCGCGCATCCTCACCGAGGTCACCGTCGACGAGGTCTTCTTCCACTGCCCCAAGGCCCTCATGCGCTCCCACCTCTGGGACCCGGACGCATGGCCGGCCGTCGACCTCCCGAGCGTCGCCGAGATCGCGCACCGGACCAGCCCCGACTCCTCGCTCGAGGACCTCGAGACCCGCTACGCGCCGGAGAACTACCGCAAGCTCCTGTACTGACTCTGGTTCACTGCGCCGGGTGGGCCGCGCGGAACGTCATCCGGCGGGCGGCATCCTGGACGCCGCCCGGGAGCTGGTGCTCGGCGAGGGCCTGCGTGCCGCGACGGTCGACCGCATCGTCGTGGCGAGCGGGGCACCGAAGGGCTCGATCTACCACCGTTTCGGGACGGTGGACGACCTGCTGGCCACGATGTGGCTGCGGGCGGTCCGGGCCTCGCAGGCCCGGTTCCTCGCCTCGCTCGAGGGCGAGGACGCGGTCACCCTCGGCGTCGCGGCCGCCCTGAGCCTCTACGACTTCGCCCGCGAGGAGCCCGACGACGCGGCGCTGCTGATCCTCCTCCGCCACCAGGACGTCGGGAGGCACCTGCGCGACGAGGAGCTCTCCCGGCAGCTCGCGACGGTGAACGCCCCGCTCGAGCGCGCCCTGGAGGACCTCACGACCCGGCTCCACGGCCGGGCGACCGCCGCCGCGGTCGAGCAGACGGTCCTCGCCGTCGTCGACCTCCCCCTGGGGGCGGTCCGCCGTCATCTCCTCGCCCGCCGGCCGCCTCCGCCGGAGCTGCGTGATCCGCTCGGTCGCGCGGTGCGGGCGGCCCTGCCGCAGGCGTGACGACCTCCGCCGTGAGGGGTGCCGATCAATTAGACGGTCTGGTCTACTAAGGCGGTCGGGCAACGAGGGAGGTCCCCGATGTCGGAGCGACGGGCGATGACGGGACGCGTGCGCTGGGGCCCGTGGGCGGGCGTGATGCTGTGCCTGTGCTGGGCACCGATGGCGGTGGCGGTCCCGAGGTTCCCCGACCTCCGGTCCGCGGGCACCGTGGTCGGCTACTGGTCCACCGACCTGGCCACGATGCAGGTCGTCGCGCTCTCGGTGAGCGTCGGCTACCTCTTCCTGCTCGTCTTCCTGGGCGCGCTCGCGGCACGGCTCGGCACCGATGCCCGCGTCCGCGCGTGGTCGTGGACGGCGGTCGGCGCGGCGTGGATGTTCACGACGGCGCTGAACGTGGCGATCGGCCTGGTCCTGGCCGCCGGCCTGGTGGCGGGTGTCGACCCGGCGAGCGCCTACGCCCTGCACGTGGGCGGGTTCGTGCTCGCCGCACCGGCCGCGTTCGCCGGGGTCGCGTTCTTCCTGGCCGTCGCGGTCGTGGCGTTCTCCTCCGACGTCCTGCCCCGGTGGTCGGGGTGGCTCGCGCTCGTCGGGATGGTGGCCAACGTGGGCGCGGTCGGGGGCGTGGGCACCCTCACGGGCCCGTGGAACTCGGGCAACGGGGTCCTCGGGGGGATCGCCGCACCGCTAGGGCTGCTCCTCGTGTGGATCCTGGCGATCAGCGTGTGGTGGCTGCGCGAGCCCGGCGACCGGTCCCCGGCTCCCGCGGTGGCCGAGGGGGCGCGGTCGTGACGCGCGGCCCGCGACCCCGCGACACCGACGCCCTCGCGGCGATCTTCGCGGCGGCCGGCGTGGCCCACTTCGCGGCGCCGACCGTCCTCCACCCCGTCGTCCCACCGTGGATGGCGACGTGGGCGCGACCCGTCGTCGCCGTCTCGGGTGCCGCCGAGCTGGCGGTCAGCGCGGCCCTGCTCCACCCGGCGACCCGGCGGCGGGGCGCGCAGGGCGCCGCCGGCCTGATCGCGATCTTCCTCGTCACGCACGTCGACGCCGCGCTGCGGACGCGACCGGATCGTGGGCGCTGGATCGAGCGTCCCACCGGGGTGACGCTGCGCCTGGTCAGCAACACGGCGTTCGTGGCCTGGGCCCTGACGGTGGCCCGGTCCGCGGGTCCGCGATGACGCCCGAGGGCGAGCGACACGTGGTGGTCGCTGCCGCGCTCGTCGACCACCGGGGCGTCCTGCTGTGCCACCGCCGGCCGGACCGCCCGTGGTACCCCGACGTGTGGGACCTGCCCGGAGGGCACGTCGGCCCGGACGAGACGGCGCGCGCGGCCGTGGACCGCGAGTGCCGCGAGGAGCTCGGCGTCCGGCTCCTGGAGGCGACGGGGGTCCCCGTGAGCACCGGCGACCCGCTCGTCGAGCTGACGCTGTTCACCGTGCGGGCGTGGGTCGGGGTGCCCACCAACACCGCCCCCGAGGAGCACGACCGCATCGCCTGGTTCACCCGAGCGGCCCTCGACACCGCGCGCCTCGCCAGCGATCGCTACCGTCCCCTGCTCGCGAGAGCGATGGAGCCGCCACGATGACCGTTGACCTCGAGGCGCGTTACCACGCCTACCTGGCCGTCCTCAACGAACGACGCCTCGACGACCTCGCGCAGTTCGTGCACGAGCGCCTGACCTACAACGACGAGGAGATCACCGGGGGCGGGTACCGAGACATGATCGCCGCCGACATCGCCGCCGTCCCCGACCTCGTGTTCGACCCGCACCTCGTGGTCGTCTCCGGGGACCGGGTGGCGTGCCGCCTCGTCTTCCGGTGCACGCCCCGCGAGGAGTTCCTCGGGTTCACGCCGGACGGCGAGCAGGTCTCCTTCGCCGAGCACGTCTTCTACCGGTTCGACGAGGGCCGCATCGCCGCGGTGACCTCGCTGATCGATCGCTGGTCGATCGCGACCCAGCTCCGGGACCGCGCGCGACCCTCGCGGTGATGCACCCACCACGGCACCATCTCCGAGCATGAGCGCTCCCGGGGGACCGACGCTGATGCGACCGGCGGGCCCGGTGGACGGGACGGGGCTCGGGGCCTACCTCGAGCACCTGTCGTCGACGCGTGGCCTGGCGTTCGACGACCACCGGGACCTGTGGCGCTGGTCGGTGTCCGAGCCCGAGGCGTTCTGGGCGTCGATCTGGGAGCACTACGGGGTGCCCGGGAGCTACGAGCGGGTGCTCGGCTCGTCGTCGATGCCGGGCGCACAGTGGTTCCCGGGAGCCCGGGTCAACTACGCCGCGCACATGATGGGCACCGACGCCGACACCGACCGCCCCGCGATCATCGCCCGCTCCCAGACGCGCGGGCCGCGCGAGCTCACGTTCGGCGAGCTGCGCGAGCAGGTGGGACGCGCCCGCGCCGGCCTGCAGCGCCTCGGCGTGGGGCGCGGCGACCGGGTCGTCGGGTACCTGCCGCACGTCCCCGAGACGATCGTGGTGTTCCTGGCCGCCGCGAGCCTCGGGGCCGTCTGGGCGGCGTGCGCGCCGGAGTTCGGCGCGCGCAGCGTCGTCGACCGGCTCGGCCAGCTCGAGCCGACGGTGCTGCTCGCCGTCGCGTCGTACCGGTACGGGACCAAGGAGATCGACCAGCGCGACGAGCTGGCCACGATCCGCGAGGGGCTGCCGAGCGTCCGGCACGTCGTCGGGCTGGACTACGGTCCGCACCCGGTGCCCGACGCGATGGCGTGGGACGAGCTGCTCGCCGAGCCCGGGGAGCTGTCCTTCGACGAGGTCCCGTTCGACCACCCGCTCTACGTGCTGTTCTCCTCGGGCACCACCGGGCTGCCGAAGGCGATCGTGCACGGCCACGGCGGCATCCTGCTCGAGCACCTGCGGCTGTTCGGCCTGCACTTCGACATCCGTCCCGGCGACCGGACGCTGTGGTTCACCACCACCGCCTGGGCGATGTGGAACATCACCATCTCGGTGCTGCTGCACCGCGGCGCCGTCGTGCTGCTCGACGGCAACCCGCTCTGGCCGGACCTCGAGGCGCAGTGGCGACTCGCGGCGGAGACGGGCGTCGCTCTGCTCGGCGCCAGCCCCGGGTACCTCACGGCCTGCCGTAAGGAGGGTGTCGTCCCGCCGCGGTGGCCGGAGCTCCGCCAGCTGGGGACCACGGGGGCGCCGCTGCCCCCGGAGGCCTTCGACTGGGTCTACGAGCACCTCGGGCCCGACGTCGTCCTCAACCCGTTCAGCGGCGGCACCGACGTGTGCAGCGGCTTCGTCGGCGGCGGGACCTGGCAGCCCGTCTACCGCGGGGAGATGTCCGGCCCGGGGATCGGCCACGACGTCGCCGCGTTCGACGAGGACGGCCACCCGGTGGTCGGGCAGCTGGGCGAGCTCGTGGTGCGGGCGCCGATGCCGTCGATGCCGGTCGGGTTCTGGAACGACCCGGACGGCGAGCGCTACCGCGAGGCCTACTTCGACACCTACCCGGGCGTCTGGCGCCACGGGGACTGGGTGCGGTTCACCGACCGCGGCAGCTGCGTGATCACCGGGCGGTCGGACGCGACGCTGAACCGAGGCGGCGTGCGGCTGGGCACCGCCGAGTTCTACGACGTCGTCGAGGACATGCCGGAGGTCGCCGACTCCCTGGTCGTGCACCTCGAGGACGACGAGGGCGGATCGGGCGAGCTGCTGCTGTTCGTCGCCCTCGTGCCCGGCGCGGAGCTGGACGACGACCTGCGCGCCCGTATCGCGAGCGGGCTGCGTCGGCACCTGTCCCCGCGCCACGTCCCGGACCTGATCGCGGCCGTCCCGGCCGTGCCGCGGACCCTGACCGGCAAGAAGCTCGAGCGTCCGGTCAAGCAGGTGCTGCGCGGCCGTCCGGTGGAGGAGGTGATCAGTCCCGACGCCGTGAGCGGGGCCGACGCCGTGCCGGCCTTCCTGGACGCCTACCGGCGGTAGCGATCGCGGCTCAGGCCGGGGACGCCGGCACGGCGTCGCGCAGGAGGCCGGTGGCGGGGTGGCAGTTGACGTACTCGTAGTACTGCTCGCCCGCGTCGAACACCGAGACCTCGTGGTAGAGCCGCAGGGTCGGGAGCCGTTTCGCCGTGCTGACGAACGCGACGAAGACCCGCAGGTGGCTGGGGTGGGTCTCGGCCCACTGCTCGAGCCGGTCGAGCGAGCGCCAGTGGGAGATGGCGTAGGTCTTGTCGGTCGGCACGCCGTCGAGGTCGACGGAGCGGACGTAGCGGTTGCTGTAGCAGCCGAGGCGGTGCCCGCGGTCGCGCAGGAAGTCCATGGCCGCCCGCAGCGCCGGCTCGATCTCGGTCAGGTACAGCTCGCGTTCGTCCGGGTCGGCGTCCGGCCACTCCTGGCCGGAGCGGATCAGGGCCACGTTGTCGTGACCCCGGACGATCACGCGTCCGCCGCGCGCCGGGTCGCCCTCCGCCGACAGCTCCCCCGCCGGGCGCATCCGGTCGGTCTGGGAGAGCGGGATGCGGTCGCGCATCGAGCCCCAGTAGGCGTGCTCCTCGACCTCGTCGCTGACGCCGTCCATCACCCCGCCGACGCCGGGGAGGCGGTCGGTGAACGGGTAGAGCGTCTCGAACTGGTCGACCCGCGGGGAGGCGATCTCGCGGAAGAAACCGACGTTCGCGGTGAGCCGGTCGTCCGAGTCCCACCACCCGGCGACCTCGGGCCGCGCGAGCCAGCGCCCGTAGGTGTCGGGGTCGCGCCAGTAGCCGACCGCGACGAGGTTGTCGTAGCCGGCCGCGTCCTCGTGATGGGTCGTGTCCCAGGCGCCCGGGCCGTCGTCGCGGCCGAAGAGGTCGACGATGTGGCGCAGGGCCGCGAGCGCCTCGGCCCGGTGCTCCTCGCCGCGGAACTGCACGCCGAAGTAGCCCATCACCACCTGGGTGAGGTCCTCGGCGCCGCGCGCGACCCACACCGGGAAGGGCGGCCGGTAGTCCTCCCCCGCCCTCCGCGACAACGTGCGCGGGCACTGCAGGTGGGTGTCGATCGCGGATTCCACGCGCGCCTCCCGGGGCGGTCCGTGCGGGGCGGGGACGTCGCCATCTCACCATCGATCGACCGGAACGCGATCGCACGACGGTCGCGAGGGCGGCGGTGCCCGCACCGACCCGGCCCTCCGCGGACGCACGGTGAGTCCAGGGTCACCAGGTGATCCGGTGACGAAGAGGCCTGCCCGTTCGTCGTGCGGGAAGTCCCCTGCCATACCCCCTTCCTGAGGAGCCCGCCCGTGTCCGATCGTCACGTCACGCCCACCGACGACGGCTGGGCCGTCGAGAAGCCCGACGCCCAGCGTCCGAGCGCCAAGACCCCGACCCAGGCCGAGGCCGTGAAGCGGGCCGTGGAGATCGTCGCCAAGGACGGCGGCGGTGAGGTCGTCGTCCACGGCACCGACGGCAAGGTCCGGGAGTCCCGCACCGTCGCGTCGGACGCCCAGGACACCGCCCGCACCGCGGCCGCCCTCGCCGCGAGCGCGGCGGGCGAAGGCGCGCGCACGACCGCCTCGGCCGCGGCCGCCGAGGTGTCCGACACCGCCGAGGACGTCGCCGACGACGCGTCGGTGACCGCGAAGAAGGTGGCCGGCCACACCCGCGCCGGGGCCGAGCACGCCGGCGCCACCGCCGACGCCGCCGCCTCCGGGATCGGCGAGCAGGTCGACGCCGTCAGCCGCGGCGAGAAGAGCCTCGAGGCCGCGGCCGACGACGCCGCGACCATCGCCGAGACCGCCGGCGCGCAGATCACCGACCAGGTCGACGAGACCGGTCGTGAGGTCGCCGGCGAGACCCGCGCCGCGGGCCGCCGTGCCGTCGCCCGCGTGGACACCACCGCCGGCGAGGCCGGTGACCAGCTCGTGTCGGGCGCCGACCGCGCCGCCACCATCGGTGCGGGCGTCGGCGAGCAGGCCGAGACGGCGGCCGACCGCGTCGGCAAGCAGATCCACGCCGTCACGGAGTCGGCGGCCGCACCGCTCGACGAGCTCGCGAAGGCGCTCAACCCGGTGCGCATCGCCGGCCGCGTGGTCGGCGTGGTGGCCGCGGGCGGTCTGTCCCTCGTCGGGCGCGGCGCCTCCCGTGGCACTGCCGCCGCCCAGCGCGGCGCCCGCAAGGTCGCGCCGCGCTGACGGACCCCGAGCCGTTCCGCCCCGGGCGCCGACAGGCCGTCGGCGCCCTACGGGCGGACCGGGTCAGAAGTACGTCTTGCGACCTCCGACCCCGCGTCCCACCGCACCCAGGATCGTGAGGATCAGGCCGACGACGGCCAGGATGATGCCGATCGTGTAGAGGATCGGGATGCTGAGCACGTAGCCCAGGATGATCAGGATGACGCCGAGGATGATCACGAGCGGTTGCTCCTCACTCGGGCAGCGGTGCCCGCAGTAGCCGATTCGTCACGCGCTGAGACAGCCCGTGCGGCGGGATGGGACCACAGCGAGGGCTCGGGAGCACCGAGGCGCACCGACCTCGTCCGGGTGTTCAGCCCGGCGTGTCGTCGAGATCACGACCGGGTCGGGTGCATCTCCTGGGTGCCGATGACGCGCAGCAGGTCGAACTTCTCCCGCGCGTCGGTGCCCTCGGTGGGGAAGAGCACGAGCAGCGCGAGGTCGGACTCCGGGGTGAGCAGGACCTCGCAGGTCACCGCGACGAGGCCGACCTCGGGGTGGTGGAACCGCTTGCGGTCGGCCCGGCGCTCGGCGACCTCGTGGCGCTCCCACAGCGTCGCGAACTCGGGGCTCGCCGCGCGGAGGTCGGTCACCAGCGAGGTCACGTCCGCGTCCCCGCCCCGTCGCGACCACACCGCCCGCAGGTCGCGCACGTGCGACGCCGACAGGTCCGCCCGGTCCTCGGGCGGGCACATCTCGCGCAGGGCCGGATCGGTGAACCAGCGCCAGGCCCCGTTGTTGGCGCGCCCCGGCTCCGGCGCGAGCGGGCCGCTCAGGGCGTCGGCGAGCCGGTTCTGCCAGAGGACCTCGGTGAGGTCGCTGAGCACCAGCACGGGCACCTCGGTGAGGTGGTCGACGAGGCGCATCAGACCCGGGGGGATGTGCCGGCCGGCGCGGCGCGGGGGCGGGGTGAGGCCCGCGAGGTGGAACAGGTGGTCGCGCTCGTCGACCTCGCAGCGCAGCGCCCGGGCCACCGCCGCCACGACCGACGCGGACGGGTGCGGCCCTCGGGCCTGCTCGAGGCGCGTGTAGTAGTCCGCCGAGACCCCGGCGAGGGCCGCGACCTCCTCCCGGCGCAGCCCCGGCGTGCGGCGCCGCGCTCCCGGCGGCAGGCCCACGTCGGCCGGGCGGAGGAGCTCGCGGCGGCGGCGCAGGAAGTCGGCGAGCCCGGCGCGGTCGATCACGTTCCCCAGCATCGGCGCCCGGGGCGTCCCCAGCCAGGGTCGACCGCTCCCTGGATCGCTCGACCCTGCCCGTCCGCGCTCCCGCGACGCACGGTGGAGCCATGACGACCTCCTCTGGGCACTCCCCCGAGCACTCCCCCGCACGGCGCCACCTCGGCCGCACCGGCCCGCAGGTCACCTCGCCCGGCCTCGGCGCCATGGGCCTCTCCGGCGCGTACGGCCCCGTCGACGACGACGAGGGCGTCCGCGTGATCCACGCCTACCTCGACGCCGGCGGCACCCTGATCGACACCGCCGACTTCTACGGCAGCGGCCACAACGAGGCGCTGATCGGCCGCGCGCTGCGGGGCCGTGACCGCGACGACGTCGTGCTCTCGGTGAAGTTCGGCGCCCGGCGCGGGCCCGACGGCACGCTGCAGGGCGTCGACGCCCACCCCGCGGCGCTGCGGAACTTCCTCACCTACTCGCTGCAGCGCCTCGGCGTCGACCACGTCGACGTCTACCGGCCCGCCCGCCTCGACCCGTCCGTGCCCATCGAGGACACCGTCGGGGCGATCGCCGAGCTCGTCGAGCAGGGCTGGGTGCGCCACGTCGGGCTCTCCGAGGTCGGGGCGGCGACGATCCGGCGGGCCGCGGCGGTGACCCCGATCAGCGACCTGCAGATCGAGTACTCCCTGCTCCAGCGCGACCTCGAGGACGAGATCCTGCCGACCTGCCGCGAGCTCGGCGTGGGGATCACCGCCTACGGGGTCCTCTCACGCGGCCTGATCGGCGGCAGCGGCACGCTCGAGGGCGGCCGTCGCATCACGCCCCGCTTCGCCGACGGCAACCGCCAGCACAACGAGGCCCTGGTGGCGCGGCTGGCGGACGCGGCCGGGCGCCGGGGTGCCACGGTCGCGCAGCTGGCCCTCGCGTGGGTGGCGGCGCGGGGCGACGACATCGTGCCGGTGGTCGGCGCACGGCGGGTCGCGCAGGTGACGTCGATGCTCGAGCCGTTCACCCTGTCCGCCGAGGAGGCCACCGAGCTGGCCGCGCTGATCCCGCGCGGCGCCGTCGCCGGCGAGCGGTACCCGGCATTCGCGATGGCCGATCTGGACAGCGAGCGGCGGACCACCGCCTGACCTCGCCTCCCGGCTCGTGGTGCCGCTCACAGCGCCTTGAGTGTGCCGTGGCGGCACGGCCTGTCCTGGACCGGCACACGCCACCGGGAGGACCAGATGACCGTGACTCCGCAGCACCGCGACCACACCGGGGACGAGCCGGACGGGACCCCGACCGGCCCGCCGCCGGCCGCCGCGCCGGCGGCCTCGGGGCCCACCGTCCTCGACCAGATGGGCGGCCCGCGGGGGTTCGTCTACTCCTCGCTCCCCGTCGTCGTGTTCGTCGCCGCGAACACGTTCCTGTCGCTGCCGGTGACGATCGGGGTCTCGGTCGCGGTCGGACTGGCGCTGACCGTGCTGCGCCTGGTGGGCGGGGAGCGCGTGAGCAGCGCGGTCGGGGGCCTGGTCGGGCTCGCCGCCGCCGTGGGCGTCGTCGCGTGGACGGGGTCGGCGAAGGACTTCTTCGTCATCGGCATCTGGGCTGCCCTCGCCGGCTTCGTCGTCGCCCTCGGGTCGGTGCTCGCCCGCCGTCCGCTGACCGGGGTGGTCTGGAACCTCGTGCACGGCGGCACCCACGACTGGCGCGCCGACCGCGCCGTGCGGCGCTGGCACGACATCGCGACCCTGTGGGCGGCGGCCGTGTTCGGGGCGCGGTTCGTGGTGACGGAGTGGCTCTACCTCGCCGACTCCACCACCGGGCTCGCCGTCGCCAAGCTCGCCCTGGGCACCCCGCTGACGATCCTGGCCGGCCTGGTCGTCGTCTGGGCGTTCCGCCGGACGAGCACGCGCCTGCTCGGCAAGGATGGGTCGTGAGCACCGGGACACCGTCCACGACGGCACCGTCCCGGACACCCACGGCGGGACGACCCCGCTCGCGACGAGCTGCTCGGACCGGCCTCGTTCCCCGACCGTGACCGGCGGTTGCGCCCATCGGCCCTACCCCGCCTCCGGCCCCCGGACGAGGCTCGTCGGCACATCCGTGTCGGGGGCGAACAGGGAGGACGCGATGGGTGACGAGGGCGCGGCCGGGAACGGGGCCGCGGCGGGGACGGGAGCCCCGGCGAAGGACCGGCGGATCCCGTGGTGGGGCGTCGGCTTCGACGTGGTGCGCCGGGGCTACGACCGCGGCCAGGTCGAGGCGGCCCTCGACCGCGCCCAGGCCGACCTGCGGGTGATGACCGCCGACCGCGACGCGATGGTGCGCGCCGAGGAGCAGGCACGCGCGGGGCTCCGGGACGCCCGGGCCGACGTCGACCGGATGGTGTCCCGGCCCCTCGCCCTCGACGGGGTGTCGACCCGGCTGCAGCACCTGCTGCGGCTCGCGCAGGAGGAGGCGGACGAGGTCCGCGAGCAGGCCGCCGCCGATGCCGGGGCGGTCGCCGAGCGGGTCCGCGAGCGTGCCCGGGCGACCGAGGCGGAGGCCCTCGCGCGCGCGGACCGCATCGTCGCCGACGCCGACGGCCGGAGCCGCGCCCGCCTGACCCACGCCACCGAGCAGGCCGCGTTGATCGTCGCCGAGGCCGAGAAGCAGGCCCGGGCCCTGCGCCGCGACGCCGAGCGCGCCCGCGACGACGCCGAGCGCCAGCACGAGGAGCTCCTCGCCGAGCAGCAGGAGCTGGTGGAGCGCACCCGCGCCGAGGTCGCGCGGCTGGAGGACGAGGCGGCGGCCGACCGGCGGCGACGGGACGAGGACGCGCAGACCCGGCGGCACCGCATCGAGGAGGACGTCGAGACCGCCCTGGCCGCGCGGCGGGCGGAGGCGGCCGCGCTCCTGGCCGACGCCGAGGACCGGCGCCGTCGGGCGGAGGAGCGCGCCCGTGCGGCCGAGCAGGAGGCGGCCACCCGGGTCGACGCCGCCACCGCGGCGGTGGGCGCCCTCGAGGAACGCCGTCGCCGGGCCGCCGCCCAGCTCGACGAGCTCAAGCGGGCGCTCGACCGGCACGCCCTCGACGAGCCCGAGGACGACCCGGCCAGCCCCCCGGTGCTCGTGTCCGCCGGTGGTGACCAGGGCGTGGCCTGACCCCTCAGATCTGGGCCTGCTCGCGGGTGTGGGCGACGAACGTCGTCGCGGCCGGGCCGAGGGTGTCGTCGCGCCGGAGCACGAGGTAGAGGCAGCGCTCGATCGGGTCGCCCTCGAGCCGGGCGGTGCGGACGTCGCTGCGGGCATGGCGCTCCAGCGCCCACGAGCTGACGACGCCGACGCCCTCACCGGCGGCCACGGCCTCGATCACGCCCTCGTTCGTGTCCCGGATGACCCACTCCTGGTCGGAGATCAGGGGCGTACCCCGGGCGGCGAGGGCGTCGGTGAACGAGCGCCGCGTGCCGGAGCCCTCCTCGCGCTCCACCAGTGGCGTCGCGGCGAGCTGCGCCACGCTCACCGGCGCCGAGGAGTCGAGCGCGTGCCCGCGCGGCACCGCCAGCACGATCTCGTCGGCCGCGACGACCTCGGCGTCCAGGTCGTCGCCGTCGGGCTCGGCGCCCGCGAACCCCACCTCCGCGCTCCCGTCGCGCAGGGCCGCGAACACCCCCGCCGAGTCCGTGACCACGGCGTCGACCACCACCTCGGGGTGATCGGTGGTGAACGTCTCGACGAGGTCGGGCACGAGGAACTCGCCCGGGATGCTGCTCGCGGACACGGCCACGGCGGTGGCCGAGGCGTACGGGTCGTCGACGTCGACGGGGTCGGCGATGTCGTCGGGGGCGGTCATGCGGTCCTCCTGGGGGTCGTGCGGCACGTCGTCGCGCCGTGGGACGGGTGACGGCGTACCCACGATGGCCGCTCGGATCGCACCCGCTGCACCCCGGTCGTCACCTCATGCGACAGCTGTCCCCTCGAGCTCGACCATCTGGCCGGGGATCGCCAGCCGCGTCACGCCGAGCATCGTGGTGGGCGGTGCCGCCCCGGCGGCGCCCAGCCGCGACGCGAGCACGCCGTAGTGCTGGAGGAGCAGGTCGACGTCGGTGGTGTAGACGGTGAGCCGGACGAGGTCCGCCGCCGCCATGCCGGCCGCGCCGAGCACGGCCTCCAGGTTGTCCAGACTCAGCGCCAGCTGCGCCGGGAGGTCGCCGTCGTGCCGGGGCTCGCCCTCGCGGCTCATCGCCGTCTGCCCCGCGCAGTACAGGGTCCGGGTGTGCCCGGAGACGAGCTCGCCCTGGTTGAACCCCATCGCCAGTGACCACGTCACCGGGTTGACCGCCGTTCGCTCCATCGCTCCACCAGCTCCGATCCGCGTCGTCGCGTCCCGTCGGACGCCGTGATGGACACCCTCGCGACGAAGGACGACATCTCGTGTCGTGATTTCGCTACCGTCCCGGTGTGCGGGCCGACCGGTTGATCTCCCTGGTGCTGTTGCTGCGCCGGCGCGGGCGGTCGACGGCCGAGACACTGGCCCGCGAGCTGGACGTCTCCACCCGCACGGTGCTGCGCGACATCGAGGCGCTCTCCGCTGCCGGTGTGCCGGTCTACGCCGAACGCGGCCGGCACGGCGGCTTCGCGCTGCTGCCCGGCTACCGCACCGAGCTCACCGGGCTCCACCACGACGAGGCACTGGCCCTGCTGTCGGCGGGGTCGGGGCGCGGTGAGCAGATGGTCGGCCTCGGGCCGGCGCTCGCGTCGGCGATGCGCAAGGTGGTCGACGGGATGCCCGACGGGCACCGGGACACCGCGAGCGAGGCGGCCCGGCGCATCCTCGTCGACCCGGAGACCGACCTGCTCTCACGCCGGCTGGCCGCCGACGAGGTGCCGGACACGACGATGGGTGAGGTCCGGCGCGCCGTGGTCGCCGGACGCCGGCTGCGCCTGCACTACGCGGCCACCGACGAGGCGCCGCGCTGGCGCACGGTGGACCCGATCGGCCTGGTCACCGTGCGGGACAAGGGCTACCTGCTCGCCACGCGGTCCGGGGCGGACCGGACCTACCGGCTGTCGCGGATCCTCGCCGCGCAGGCGCTCCCCGAGCCGGCGCACCGCCCGCACGAGGTCGACCTGGACCGGCTCTGGCGGGAGCGGTGCGCGCAGTTCCTGGCCGGCAGCGAGACGCTCGTCGTGCAGGTCCGGGTGGATCCCGCCCGGCGTGAGGAGCTGCTGGGCACCGCGCTCGCCGTGCGCGCGGAGGCACCCGACCCCGACGGCCGGCTGCGCCTGGAGGTGACGTTCCAGGACGCCCGCCACGCCGAGTGGGCCCTGTGGCAGCTCGGCGCGGACGCCGAGGCCGTGGATCCGCCGTCGGTGCGGGCCGCGCTGCACCACCGCGCCGCCGCCACGGCCGAGCGCTACGCGGTCTGAGGCGCGGGCGTCACCGAGCTCGTCCGTCCCGCGTCCACCCGTGGACGGTGAGCACCGCGTCGGCGAAGGCCGCCGGCGCCTCGTGGGGCAGGGCGTGGCCGGCGTCGACGACGCGGTGCTCGCGGCGGTCGGTGAACAGGGCGCCCTGGTCCGCGGTGCCGCCGGGCTTGAGGGTGTCGGTGGCGCCGTCCAGTGTCACCGCCGGCACCGTGATCGGGGGACGCCCGGCGAGCCGTTCCTCGAGCGCCTCGTGGGCGGGGTCGCCCTCGGCGTTGCCCAGGGCGTGGCGGTAGGCGTGGACCACGACGTCCACGAAGTCCGGGTTGTCGAAGGATGCCGCGGTGCGCTCGAACGTCGCGTCGTCGAACCGCCAGCGCGGCGACCACTGCGACCAGAGCAGACGGCACAGCTCGCGTCGGTGCGCCGCCAGCCCGAGCCGGCCCCGCTCGGTCTGGAACAGGTGCTGGTACCAGACGGCGTGCTCGACGGCCGGCTCGTGCGCCCCTCGTTGGCCGGCGATGTCGATGATGTCGTAGCTCGCCAGCGACACGAGTCCCGTCACCCGGTGCGGCCACAGCGCGGCGACGACGCACGACGAGAGCCCGCCCCAGTCGTAGCCGGCGAGGATCGCGGCGTCGAGGCCCAGGGCATCGAGGAGGGCCAGGAGGTCGGACCCCAGCGCGGCCTGCTGCCCGCTGCGCGGCGTGCTCGCGGACAGGAACCGCGTCGGCCCGTGCCCCCGCAGGTACGGGCGCACGACCCGTGCGCCGCGCGCCGTCAGCAGCGGCACGACCTCGTCGTAGGCGTGCACGTCGTAGGGGAAGCCGTGGGAGAGCACGACCGGCCACCCGTCGGTGGGCCCGTCCTCGACGTACGCCATCGCGAGGACCCCGGCGGTGACGATCTCCACGGCGCACCTGCCTTCCCGGTCGGGTCGAGGTCGTCGCGAGGGTAGGACCGCGTGTCACGCTGCGCCCGTGACCCCGACCGTCGCCGACGTCGCCACCGCGCTGCGCCGGCTCGCCGCCGAGTGCGGCGAGGACGTCCTGCCCGGCGCGTCGGACGAGGAGATCGCGGCCCTCGTCCGCCGCGTCGCCGACCTCGGGGCCTCCGTCCCGGCCGACCACCGGGCCCTCCTGCGCGACCAGGACGGCTTCGAGGCCGACGGGCTCCGGGTGTTCGGCACCACCGCCCGGCGCCTCACACCCAACGCGGTGCTCCCCGCCCTGGACGACGTCGCCCGCGACCTCGAGGGCGGCGAGCTCGACGAGCACCTCGTCCTCGCCCAGGGCAGCAGCGCCCTGTACGCCGTCCACCGGCGGAGCGGCGCCTTCCACGAGCTCGACGTGGTGCCCGGCCAGGTGCTCGCCGTGCACCCCGACCTCGCGACCCTGCTGATGACCGCCGTCGGCACCCGGAGCCGACCGCGGCCCGGTCCGGCGTGACGGTGTTCGCCGCGACGACGCCCGCCGTACACCCGGGGCGACGCTGACGGCGTGGACGACGACCGCGGCCCCACCCAGGTCGCCGGCGGGTCGTCGCCGCGGCCCACTCCCCCGCGTGGCCTGCCGCTGCCGCGGCGGGTCGAGTTCTGGGGCGACCCGCCGTCGGCGACCGTGGTGGTGGCGCTGGCCTTCGCGGTGGTCCGCGACCCGGGTGGGCGGGTCCTGCTGGCGCGGCGGATCGACACCGGCAACTGGGAGCTGCCCGGGGGCGCGATCGAGCCCGGCGAGACGGCCACCGGCGCCACCGTGCGCGAGGTGCTCGAGGAGACGGGCGTGGCGATCGCGGTGAGCGGGCTCGCCGGGGTCTTCTGCGACCCCGCCCACGTCATCGTCTACCCGGAGTCGGGGCAGGCCCGCCAGCAGCACGTGACGCTCCTGCACGCCGTCCCCGCCCCCGGCACGGCCGCCGGACCGCGGCCCGACCACCGCGAGACCGACGACGCCCGGTGGGTAGAGCCCGACGACCTCGCCACCCTGCCGATCCACCCTTCCGTGCACCGGCGCCTCGACCACGCCCTGCGCCACCTCCGTGGCAGACGCCGACGTACGTGGAGTGAGTCCCGGGACGCTCGGCGCCGGTGTCAGGACGTCGGCGTCGTCTCGCGGGATCCCTGCTCCACCCGCCGCCGGCCGACGAGGGCGAGCAGGAACAGCACCGTGCCCACCACGACGAAGGCGCCGCCGAGCAGCCAGATCTCGAGCGACTGCTGGGTGAGGAGCACGACGCTGGCGACGATCGCGAGGACCGGGACGACGGCGGGCACCCGGAAGTGCTCGTGCGCCACCTCGTCGCGCTTGAGCACGAGGCACGAGACGTTCGTCGAGATGAACACGAACAGCAGGAGCAGCACGGTGGTGTCGGCGAGCGTGCTGATGGTGCCGACGAAGCTCATGCCGATCGTGGCCGCGCCGACGGCGACGATCGCCACCCAGGGCGTGCGCCGGGTCGAGGCGACGATGCCGAACACCGACGGCAGCAGGCCTGCCTCGGCGAGCCCGTAGGTCGCCCGGCTGGCCATGACCATGAACAGCAGCGCGCCGTTGGCGATCGCGACCAGCGCCACCAGCGAGAACAGCCACCCGGGGATCGGCAGCCCGGACGCGGTGATCACCTCGAGCAGCGGGCCGGTGGAGGTCGCCAGGACGTTCGGTTCCACCACGATCGCGGCCCCGAGCGCGATCAGGAGGTAGACGAGGCCCGCGGTGGCGACCGCCCCGAACAGCGCGCGGGGATAGGCCCGGCTCGGCCGCTTGACCTCCTCGGCCATGTTCGCCGCCGCCTCGAAGCCGAGGAAGGAGAAGAACGCGACCACCGAGGCGGCGAAGGCGCCGACGAGGAGCGGCTGGTCCGGTGACGGGGTGAGGATGCGCGCCGGATCGCCGCCGCCGCTGCCGAACACGATGGCCGCCACGACGATCACCAGCACGAGCCCGCTGGTCTCGATGATCGTCGCGGCGGCGTTGGCGGCCAGCGACTCGCGCACGCCGCGGAGGTTGATGGCGGTCAGGAGCAGCAGGAACACGACCGTCACCGGGACGACCGGCAGGTCGACCAGCGCCGCGAGGTAGTCACCGGAGAACGCGTTCGCCAGCAGGGCCGCGGTGACGATCCCGGAGGAGAGCATGAAGAAACCGACGAGGAAGGTGAGGAACGGCGTCTTGTACGCCCGCTCCGCGTACCGCGCGGCACCCCCGGCGTGCGGGTACTTGCTGATCATCTCGGCGTAGGTCCCGGCGGTCAGGAGTGCCACGACCAGGGCGATCACCAGCGGCAGCCACAGCACGCCGCCGACGTCCGCGGCCATCGTCCCGACGAGCGTGTAGATGCCCGCGCCCAGCGTGTCCCCGACGATGAAGAAGAAGAGCAGCACCGTGCCGACGGTGCGTGCGAGCTTCGTGTCCTCATCCGCCGATCCGGTCGTCGCTCCCCCGTCGCTCATACGACGAATGGTCGCTCACACGGCGCCGGTCCGCGGGGCGGGCGACCCGGTGTCGGGGCGTCAGGACGTCCAGGTGCGGAGCCACACGGTGTGCGGTGAGCGGCGCAGCTCGGCGAGCGCGTCCTCGGGGATCGCCGACTCCGTGTCGGTGAGCACGTAGCCGCGCTCGCCGCGGGTCGAGAGCCCCTGGCTGACCACGTTCACCCCGGCGTCGAGCAGCAGCTGGTTGATGCCGGCCAGCACGCCCGGGGTGTTGATGTGCAGGTAGCCCAGCCGGGAGCTGCCCGGCGCCGCCGGCAGCGCCACCTCGGGGAGGTTCACCGAGAGGGCGGTGACACCGGTGCCGATGAACTGCAGCAGCTTGGTGGAGACGAAGCCGCCGATCTCCTCCTGCGCCTCCTGGGTGGACCCGCCGACGTGCGGGGTCAGGATCACGTTGTCCAGCCCACGCAGGGGCGACTCGAAGACGTCGCCCTGGGCCTTGGGCTCGATCGGGAACACGTCGAGCGCCGCCCCGGCGATGTGGCCCGAGAGCAGGTGCTCCCGCAGCGACTCGTCGTCGATCACCATGCCGCGCGAGGCGTTGATGAAGATCGACCGCGGCTTCATCAACGCGAACTGCTCGGCGCCGAACAGCCCCGCGTTCCCCGGCCGCCCGTCCACGTGCAGGCTCACGATGTCGGCCTCGGCCAGCAACGCCTCCAGCGACTCGACCTTGCGGGCGTTACCGTGCGCGAGCCGGTCGGCGGTGTCGAAGAAGATCACCCGCAGCCCGACCGCCTCGGCGATGTTCGACAACTGGGTCCCGATGTTGCCGTAGCCCACGATCCCCAGGGTGCGGCCGCGGAACTCGTGGCTGCCGCGCGCCGACTTGTCCCACACACCCTCGTGCATGCGCGCGTTCTTCTCGGGAAGGCGCCGGACCAGCGCGATGATCTCCCCGAGCACCAGCTCGACGACGCTGCGGGTGTTCGAGAACGGCGCGTTGAACACCGCCACCCCGCGCTCGGCCGCCGCACCCAGATCGACCTGGTTGGTACCGATGCAGAAGCACCCCACGGCCAGCAGATCCTTGCCGGCCTCCAGCACGTCGGGGGTGATCGTGGTGTTCGACCGAATCCCGAGCACCGACACCCCGGACAAGGCATCGGCCAGCTCGGGCCCGCTCATCGCGCCCGAACGGGCGTCGACCTCGAGACCCTGGGCACGGAACGCCTCGGCGGCGACGGGATGGATGTTCTCCAGGAGCAGGGCTTTCACGCCGCGAGCGTAGGCCCGGGCGCGGAGGGACGGGCGGGACGGCCGGGCGGAGCGGGCTCCCACGACGTCAGCGGGGGACCTCGCGCATCGAGACCACGCGCAGCCCGAGCGCCCGGAAGCGGGCGAGGATGCCGTGGAGGTGGGCCTCGTCGAGGACGTCGCCGTGCATGACGGTCTCGGGCACCGCCTCGGACACCTCGAGCTCGTCGAACTCACCCGCGACGTCCTCGGAGAGCCTGCCCTGGACGCGGAACTCGTAGCGGCCGCTGGCCATGTGCGGCCTCCCCGGGCTCGCTGTCATCGAGGGACACGATGGCCGTACCGGGTGCGGGTGCGCCTCCTCCGCCGGGGATGAGCCGGGACGACGGGGCGGTGCCGGGACCTCGCGACGGGGCGGGCGGAGGGGCGCCGCCCACGTCGCCCGGGCCGACCGTGGCGCGCGAGGTCACCCGCGGGGGGTGAGGCGCCACCATCGTCGGCACCCGACGCTCTGATGTGCCATGACCCCGCTGATCGCGCCGTCCCTGCAGGGATACCGCCGGGCCTGGGTCCGCCGGGACCTGATCGCGGGCGCGACGGTCTGGGCCGTCCTGGTGCCCGAGTGCCTGGCCTACGCGACGATCGCCGGCGTCCCACCGGTGGTCGGGCTCTACGCCGCCGTGCCGGCGCTGGTGCTCTACGCGCTGATCGGCAGCTCCCGGCACCTCGTGGTGGGACCGATGGCCGCCACCGCCGCGCTGTCCGCCGGCGTGATCGCGGACTTCGGCAGCACGGGTCTCGACCCGGTCGCCCTGACGACGGCGCTGGCCGTCACCGTCGGGCTCGTCGCGATCGTCGCCGGGGCGTTCCGCCTGGGCTTCCTCGCGAGCTTCATCTCCGAGCCCGTGCTCAAGGGGTTCATCGTCGGGCTGGCGATGACGATCGCGGTGGGCCAGCTGCCGAAACTGTTCGGCATCGAGAAGGGCGAGGGCGACTTCTTCGCCCAGCTCTGGCACCTCGTGACCCACCTCGGCGACGCGGACCTGCTCAGCACCGCGGTGGGGCTCGGGACCCTGGCGCTGGTCCTCGCCCTGCGCCGGTGGCTCCCCCGCGTGCCCGGCTCCCTGGCCGCGGTGGCGCTGGCGATCGGCGCGGTCTGGACCTTCGGGCTCGACAGCGCGGGGGTCGACGTCGTCGGCCCGATCACCGCGGGCCTGCCGCCGTTCGGGCTGCCGTCGGTCCCCGTGTCCACCTACCTCCAGCTGGTCGGCGGTGCCCTCGGCGTCGCGCTCGTCGGGTTCGCCGAGGGCCTGGGGGCCGCCAAGACCTACGCGGCCCGGCACGGCTACGAGGTGGACGCGAACCGGGAGCTGCTCGGGCTCGGCGCCGCGAACCTCGGGTCGGGGCTCGCCGCCGGGATGGTCGTCAACGGCAGCCTGTCGAAGACCGCGGTCAACGGCTCGGCCGGCGCCCGCACGGAGGCCTCCGGGCTCGTCGCCGCGGTGCTCACGGTGCTCACGCTGCTCTTCCTCACCGCGCTGTTCACCCGCCTGCCCGAGCCCGCCCTGGCCGCCATCGTCATCGCCGCGGTCGTCGAGCTGATCGACGTCGGCGCGCTCGTCGTGCTCTACCGGATGTGGACCCGGCGGCTCGGCGCGATCTACGGCCTCGCCGCCCGCGCCGACTTCGCCGCCGCGATCGCGGCCATGCTCGGGGTACTGGTCTTCGACACCCTCCCGGGTCTGTTCATCGGCATCGTCCTGTCACTGCTGCTCCTGCTCCACCGGGCGTCGCGGCCCCACGTCGCCGAGCTCGGGCGCGCCCCGACGGGCAACGACCTCTGGGTGGACCGCGAGCGCCACGAGGAGGCCACGACGGCCGACGGCGTGGTCGTCGTGCGGGTCGAGGGCGGCCTGTTCTTCGCCGACGCCGATCACGTGCGCGACGCGCTGCAGGCCCTCGCGCGACGGCCGGGGGTGCACGCCGTCGTCCTCGACGCGCGCTCGGTGCCGTTCGTCGACGTCACCGCCGCGCGGATGCTCGTCGGCCTCGTGGCATCACTGGAGACCACCGGGGTCGAGCTCGTCGTCGCCCGGGACATCGGGCAGGTCCGCGATGTCCTGCGGGAGACCGACGGGGCGCGGCCCCGGGTCTTCGGCGAGGTGGACGAGGCGGTCGCCGCGCTGGTGCTCGAGAAAGGAACCGACCATGGGTAGCGCGATCGGCGCGGTCCTCCCGCTCGCCCTCGGGGTGGCCCTGAGCCCGATCCCGATCATCGCGGTCGTGCTGATGCTGGCGACGCCGCGCGGCGGGGTCAACGGATCGTCGTTCCTGCTCGGCTGGCTGGTCGGCCTCTCCGTGGTCGGCACGCTGGTCCTGGTCCTCTCCGGAGGATCCGACGGGAGCGACGGGAGCGGGCCGGCGACGTGGGTCGGCGTCGTGAGCCTCCTGCTCGGGGTGGCGCTGATCGTGCTCGCGGGTCTGCAGTGGCGCCGCCGTCCCCGCGGCGGGACCGTCGCGCTCCCCGGCTGGATGGCGAGCATCGACCGCTTCGGCCCCGTGAAGTCGGCGGGTCTGGGCCTCGCGCTCTCGGCGGCGAACCCGAAGAACCTGCTCATCACCGTGGGTGCTGCGGCGGCCATCGCCCAGGCCGGCGTCTCCGCGGGTGGGCAGGCCGTCGCCCTCGGGCTGTTCGTGCTGCTCGGGACCCTCGGGCCCGGCGTCCCGCTCGCGATCTACCTGGGCCTCGGTGCGCGGTCGCAGCGGATCCTGGAACGCCTGCGCGGCTGGATGGCCGCCCACAACACCGCGATCATGTGCGTCCTGCTGGTGGTGATCGGGCTGAAGCTCCTCGGGGACGGCATCTCGGCCCTCGTCGGTTGAGTCACCGACGGGCTCGCAGACGGACGGCGGGCACCGTTCGGGTGTCACCAGGACGGGTGAATTGGGCGCGGCACACGTGGCAATCCGGCGAATCCGACCTGATCAGTCGGCAGGCGGGGATCCACTCGCCCCTCCGGCGCGCTAGAACAGCCCGGACGACCGCAGCAGATCGGTCGCGGGGGGTGGCATGCGGCGAGCGAAGATCACCGTGCCGCTCCGGCCGCCCGGCTTCGTGGAACGTCCGTCCGTGCGGGCCACCCTGGACGCCCAGAGCGGGCCCCGCGAGCGCGGGCGCGTCGTCCTCGTCAGCGCGCCGGCCGGGTACGGCAAGACGGCCGCGGTCACCGACTGGGTCCGGGCCGACCCCGACGTCGCGGCGGCGTGGGTGGGGCTCGACGCCGGCGACCGCGAGGAGCACCGGTGGTGGGCCTCCGTGCTCGCCGCCCTGACGGCCTGCCCGGCCGTCGCCGAGGACAGCGCGCTGCACCGGGTCGCGCCCTCGTGGAGCGACGACGCCGCGCGCGGCGAGACCGTCTCCGACATCCTCGAGGCGCTCGACGGCCTGACCGTGCCGGTCCGGCTGGTCCTCGACGACCTCCAGACGATCGCGGACCACGGCGCCCTGACCGGCCTGCAGGAGCTCCTGCGCCATCCGCTCCCGATGCTGACCATCGTGCTGTGCAGCCGGTACGACCCGCCCGTGGGGATCGACCGGCTGCGGCTCGACGACCGGTTCGGGCAGGTGCGGGCCGACCAGCTCGCGTTCACCGAGCCCCAGGCGGCGGAGCTGTTCCGGCGCGAGGGGCTCGCGCTCGACGACGACCAGACCGCGACGCTCGTCGCGCGCACCGAGGGCTGGGTCGCCGCGCTGCGTCTGGCCAGCCTGTCCCTGCACCGCCGGGACGACCCGGCCGCCTTCGTCCGCGAGTTCGCCGGCGACGACCGGTCGGTGGCCGACTACCTCGTCGGCGAGGTCCTGGCCCACCTCGGCGAGCGCGAGCACGCGGTCCTCGCCGCCGCGACGGTCACCTCGCCGATGCACCTCGACCTCGCCGTCGCCCTCACCGGCTACGACGACGCCGGCGACCTCCTCGACGGGCTCGCGACGAGCACCGCGATGGTGATCGCCACCGATCGGCGCCGCGAGTACTACCGCGTGCACGAGCTGCTGAGGTCCCACACGCTCGCCCGGCTGCGGCGCGGGCAGCCCGACCACCTCCGCGGGCTCTACCGGCGGGCGGCCGCGTGGCACGACGACCGCGGCGACCACGTCGAGGCCCTCCGGTGCGCGGGCCTCGCGGGCGACGTCGACACCACCGAGGTCCTGCTCCGGGCCCGCGCCGTCGAGCTCCTCGGACGCGGGGAGTTCGACGCCCTCGCGCAGTCCGAACGGATGATCGCCGGGTCCGGAGCGGATCCGCGGGTCCGACTCGTCCTGGGGCTGGCGGCCCTCGAGAACGGGGACCTCGGGCGCGCGGACGAGCTCGTCTCCGCCGCCGAGGCCGAGCTGACCGACCGCGAGGGCGACGACGTCACCGTCTTCCGGCGCATCGTCGCCCTGCGGGCGTCGCTCGCGCGCGGACGGATCGAGGACGTCGCGGCCGCCGCCCACGCGATCCGGACGCAGGCCGTGACGGGGACCCCCCTGCGGGCCCTCGCGCTCGCGGCCCGGGCCAGCGGGCTCGTGTACGCCGCGCCCGAGCAGGCGCACCGCGATGCGACCGAGGCCCTCACCCTCGCGGAGCGGCACGGGTGGCCGTACCTCGCCGTCCAGGCCCGGAGCACGCTGGGTGTCGCCCGACTCCTCGGGAGCGACGAGACCGGATCCCTCGAGCACGCCCGCGCCGTGATCTCGCGCGCGACGAGCCGGGAGTGGCCCCGGAGTCCCGGGCACCAGCGCGCACGCGTGGTGGTGGCCGCGGCCGAGCTCCTCGGCGGCCGCCCGGACGCCGCCCTGCGCCACCTGTCGTCCGGCGAGGTCGCCGCGGACCACACCCATCCGCAGGTCACGACCGCGATCGAGGTCCTGCGCGCCGCGGTGGACCACGACACGGGCCGGCCACTGGCCGGCTGGCAGCGTCTCCGCAGCATCCGGCGGGCGGCCTCCGACCTGACCCTGACCGACCCGCAGGTCGCGCTCGCCGCGAACCTCGAGCAGCACGCGGCCCTCGGGTTGGGCCGGGCCCGGGAGGCGGCCGAGGTGACGCGCGCCGCCGCATCGCAGCTCGCGGGCTCGGTGGAAGGGGCGCTCCTGCACGCGCGCCTCCAGTGGAGCACCGCCGGCGACCCCGGGGCCCGGACGCTGCTCGTCCCGGTCTTCGCCCGGCGGCTCCGCCTCCTGACCGGGCTCGGCCTCGTCGACGCACTCCTGCTCGACGCCGAGATCGCCGCCACGCTCGACGAGCACGCCTCCGTCCACGAGCAGCTATGCCGCGCCCTGCGTCTCGCCGCCCGGTTCGACCTCCGGCGCCCCTTCGCCACGCTCCCCGAGCCGCTCCGAGCGCACCTCGCCGGCCACCACGGCGCGTTCGGCGCCCTGGACGCCCTCGTCGACGAGATCCTCGCGCGCGGCCCGTCCGACGTCGAGGCGGTCCGGGACCCCCTCACCGACCGCGAGCGCACCGTGCTGGCCTTCCTCCCGAGCCAGCGCTCGTCGGTCGAGATCGCCCAGGACCTCGCCGTCTCCCTGAACACGATCAAGACCCACCAGCGCGCGATCTACCACAAGCTCGGCGTTGGGAGCCGCCGCGAGGCCGTCGCCCGCGCCCGCCACGTCGGGCTCATCGATCCGCCGCAGGCTCCCGGCGCTCCGGCACACCGCACGACGTGACGCTTCTCCCCGGCGGTTGACTCCCGGGGTGGGGGTCGCGAACATCCCCCGCCATGGGTGAACGCAGGGTGCTGACGTGGCGACTCCACGTCGACCTCATGCGCGTCGCCAGCTCCGGCTGTCGCTGACACACGAGCCCGGCGCCGGGCTCACGACGCCTCCCCGTCCCTCCCCCGTCCCGGGAGTCCGTGTGTCCACGACCGCCAGCCCGCTGCCGACCACGTCGGCCCACACCCCGCGCCGCGTCGCCCTCGCGAGCGCCATCGGCACCACGATCGAGTGGTACGACTTCTACCTCTACGCCACGGCCACGGCCCTGGTGTTCAACCAGCTGTTCTTCCCGTCGATCAGCCCGACGGCCGGCACGCTGGCGGCGTTCGCGACCTACGCGGCGGGCTTCGGCGCCCGCCCGATCGGCGCGGTGATCTCGGGTCACCTCGGCGACCGGCTCGGACGCAAGGCCGTGCTCATCGCGGCGCTGGTGACGATGGGCGTCGCCACCACGGCGATCGGGCTGCTGCCCACCTACGCCACGATCGGCGTCTGGGCCCCGGCGCTGCTGGTGGTCCTGCGGATCGTCCAGGGCCTCGCGGTCGGCGGCGAGTGGGCGGGTGCGGCGATCCTCGCCGTCGAGCACGCCCCGCAGCGGCGCCGCGGGTTCTTCGGCAGCTTCACCCAGCTCGGGTCGCCGGCCGGGATGCTGCTCGCCACCGGCTCACTGTTCGGGGTCCGCGTCATCGCCGGCGACGAGGCGTTCCTGGCCTGGGCGTGGCGCCTGCCCTTCGTCGCGAGCATCGTGCTGGTCGGCGTCGGGCTGTTCATCCGCCTGCGCATCCAGGACGCCCCCGAGTTCCGGGCCCTGCGCGAGCGCGGCGACGTCGCCCGCCTCCCGGTCGTCGAGGTGCTGCGGGCCGCCCCGCGCAACGTCGTCCTCACCACGGGGCTGCGGCTCTCGCAGATCGCCCTGTTCGTCCTGCTCACGACCTACGGCCTGACCTACATCGCCGGCGAGCTGGGCAAGGCCAGCAGCGCGGGCCTGCTCGCGGTGGTCATCACCTCCGCGCTGGGACTCGCCACGACCCCGCTGTGGGCGATCCTCTCCGACCGCATCGGTCGGCGGACGCCCTACCTCGTCGGCTCGATCGGCGGCACGATCACGCTGGCGCTGTTCTTCCTCGCGGTCGGCACGGGCTCGACGACGTTGATCGTCCTGGCGATGGTGCTCGGCATCAACGTCACCCACGACGCGATGTACGGGCCGCAGGCGGCGTGGTTCGCCGAGCTGTTCTCGACGCGCCTGCGCTACAGCGGCGCGTCGCTGGGCTACGGCATCGGGTCCGTGGTCGCGGGCGGGTTCGCGCCGCTGGTGGCCGCCGCCCTCGTCGCCGCGACGGGCTCGTTCTGGCTGGTCGTGGCGTTCCTCGCCGTGCTGTCGGTGCTCACCACGGGCGCCGCCCTGCTGGCGCGGGAGACTGCGCTCGAGCCGCTCGCACCCTAGGAGGCACGTGTCCCGCCGCATCCACCTCAACGCGTTCGCCATGAACTGCGCCGGCCACCAGTCGGCGGGGCTGTGGCGCCACCCGCGCGACGAGGGGTTCCGCTACACCGACGTCGAGCACTGGGTGGACCTCGCCCGGGTGCTGGAGGACGCCGGGTTCGACGCGCTGTTCCTGGCCGACGTGCTGGGGATCTACGACGTCTACGGCGGCTCGCGGGACGGCGCGCTGCGCGCCGGCACCCAGGTCCCGCTCGGCGACCCGATGCTGCCCGTCCCGGCGATGGCCGCGGCGACGTCGCGGCTGGGGTTCGGCATCACGGTCTCGGTGAGCTACGAGCACCCCTACGCCCTGGCCCGCCGCTTCACGACGCTCGACCACCTCACGAAGGGACGGGTGGCCTGGAACGTCGTCACCGGCTACCTGGCGAGCGCGGCGGCGAACCTCGGCCTGGGCGAGCAGCTCGCCCACGACCAGCGCTACGAGATGGCCGAGGAGTACCTCGAGGTCTGCTACAAGCTCTGGGAGGGCTCCTGGGAGGACGACGCCGTCGTGCGCGACGCCGAGCGCGGCGTCTACACCGACCCGGCGAAGGTCCACGACATCGGTCACCACGGCACGTGGTTCGACGTGCCGGGCCCGTTCCTCTGCGAGCCGTCGGCCCAGCGCACCCCGGCGATCTTCCAGGCCGGGGCGTCGCCGCGGGGCCTGGCGTTCGCCGGGCGGCACGCCGAGGCGGTGTTCGTCTCGGGGCCGTCGACGACGGTGGTCGCGAAGTCGGTGGCCGGTATCCGCGCCGCGGCGGCGGAGGCCGGGCGCGACCCGGAGTCGGTGACGGTGTTCGTGCAGCTCGCGCCGGTGGTGGCCGAGACCTCGGAGGAGGCGCGGGCGCAGTACGAGGAGTACCTCGCGGTGGCGTCGACCGAGGGCGCCCTCGCGCTCTTCGGCGGCTGGACGGGCCTGGACCTCTCCGGCGTCGACCCGCACGAGCCCCTGCGCCACGTCGAGACCGACGCGGGCCGCTCCGCGCTCGCCTCGTTCACCACCGACGACCCCGACCGGGAGTGGACCCTGGCCGAGGTCACGGCGCACCTCGCCGTCGGGGGCCGCGGTCCGGTGGCGGTGGGCTCGCCGGGCGAGGTCGCCGACGAGATGGAGCGCTGGGTCGACGAGACCGGCGCCGACGGCTTCAACCTCGCCTACGCGGTCACGCCGGGCACGTTCGTGGACGTCGCGGAGCTGGTCGTGCCCGAGCTGCGGCGCCGGGGGCGGATGCCCGCCACCCCGGCGGCCGGGACGCTGCGCGAGGTCCTCGGCGGCCCGGGCCCCCGCGTTGCGGACTCCCATCCGGCGGCTGCGTACCGGCGCTGATCCACAGGGAGCAACGCCGCGCCGGGAGGTCGCCTCGGGCGACGGGACGGGCCGGCGCCTGGAATGATTGTGCGCGACCGTCGTGGGTAGTCGATCACGTCGGGCGGGCACAGAGCCGTCGTCAGGCCGTCGTCAGGGAGGTGGACCCGGTGAGTGGTGACCTCGGAGAGCACCGATCTCCGGTCCCGACCCCGCCGCCCGGCCCCGCGGAGCCGTTCGACCGTCTGACCGAGCTGGCCTGCGACGTCGCGGCCGCCCCGATCGCCCTCGTGAGCCGGCTCGGGGACGACGGCGTCCGGGTGTGGCACGCGGCCCCCGGCGCGGATGCGATCGACCGGGAGGTGCCGGTCGCCGAGACCCTCTGCCGTCTCGTCGCCGACGCGCAGCGCCCCGTCCTCGTCCCCGACGCCGACAGTGCCTCCCGCGACGGGGAGTCCGGCGCCGTGCTCGCCGTCGGCATCCGCGCGTGGGCGGGGTTCCCGATCCGCGACACCGACGGCGCCGTGCTCGGCTCGCTCACGGTGGTCGACACCCACGCGCGGCCCTGGACCGAGGAGCAGGTCCGCCGGCTCGCCGGGATCGCCCGGGCGGCCGGGGACGAGATGGCCCTGCGCGCCGATCTCGACGTCTCGCAGCGCTCGGCCGACGAGCTCGCCCATCGGCTGCTGGTCTCCGACCGCGCCGCCCGCGCCTCCGACCGGGACGCCCGCCGGGCCTACGACCGCGCCGAGCGCGCCGACGCCCTCGCCAACGCCGCCCGCCGGCAGGCGGGTGCCGCGGTCGAGCTCGCCGAGACGCTGCAGCAGTCCCTGACGCCCCAGCACCCCCCGCGCGTCCCCGGCATGGAGATCGCCGCGCGGCACCGCGGCCCCACCGACGGCCACTCGTACAGCGGCGAGGTCCTCGGCGACTTCTACGACGTCTTCGCCACGCCCACGGGCTGGGGCGTCGTCGTCGGCGACGTCTGCGGGCACGGCGCCGACGCCGCGCGCACCACGGCGCTGGCCCGCTCCACGGCCCGGGCCCTCGGGCACAGCGAGCCCGACCCGGCCCTCGTGCTCACGGCCGTCAACGGTGTCCTGCACGACTGGTTCGACACCGCGCGCAGCTTCGTCACCGCCGTCTACGCCCAGATCACCGACCACGACGCCCCCGAACCCGCCGGCCTGACCATCCAGATCGCCGCCGCCGGGCACCCGCCGGGGGTCGTCTGGCACCCCGACGGTGCGGTCACCGAGCTCGACGGCGGGGGGCGCGTGCTCGGCATCCGCGCCGAGGCCGACGTCGCCAGTCAGACGATCACGCTGCCGCCGGGCGCGGCGCTCGTGCTCCACACCGACGGGGTCACCGAGGCCCGCGCGACGGGCAGGCGGGAGCAGTTCGGGGAGGACCGGCTGCGTCAGGCCCTCGAGGCGCTGCCGGCCGGCGCCCACGCCGACGCCGTCGCGGACGCCGTCCTGGCGGCCGTCGACGTGCACACCGACGGGCACCGCGACGACGACACGCTCCTGCTCGTCGTCCGCTCCCCCGGCGCCTGATTCAGCGGATCAGTTTCTGGACGTCGCGGAACGCGGCGTGACCGCTGTCGTGCAGCCACTCGAACAGCACCATCTCGGTGGTGACGACGTCGACGCCGTGCGCGCGCATGCGCTCGAGGGCCCGGCCGTGGTTCGCCGGGGCGCGGCTGCCCACGGCGTCGGCGACGACGGCGACGTCCCGGCCGGCGGCGCGCAGGGCGAGCACGGTCTGGAGCACGCACACGTGGGCCTCGCAGCCCGCGACGACGATCGTGCCCGGCCCGGGGTCGACGTCCGCGGCGAAGGAGGTCTTCGCCTGGGCGTGACGGGGCAGGAGGTCGGCGATCTCGCCGACGGTGGGGCCGAGGCCCGCCGGGTTCTGCTCGGTGGCGTGGACGTCGACGCCGGTGAGGCCGGCGCCGGTGACGAGCCGGGTGGCGTTCTGCAGCACCTCCGCCCCCGCGCTGATGGCCGGCATCAGGCGTTCCTGCAGGTCGACGACGAGCAGGACCGAGGACTCGGCGGACAGCAGCGGCATGCCCCGAGCCTAGGACGGTTGACGCGACACCCCCACCGGCCGTAGGGCAGGACCGTGACGATCTCCCCCGCCGGCGCCACCGACCGCGTCGCCGACTACACCGAGCGGTTCGCCGCCTTCCTCACCACGGAGGTCGAGCCCCTCGAGGCCGACCTCGCCCGCCAGGACGTCGGCTCGCCCTGGAACCCGCGCCTCGACGAGGCCGGGCGCATGCACCCCGCCGTCTGGGAGGCGCGCCGGGAGGTCCAGCGCCGCTCGGCCACGGCCGGGCTCTACAACCCGCACGTGCCGAGCGGTGGCGGCTTCACCCGGGCCGAGATGCAGCACGTCGAGGAGTTCGTCTACCGGCACTCGGGTCTCGGACTGGGCCTGGCCGCCCTGGGCTGGACCGAGGGCGCCAACCCGGCGATCGAGCACTGCTCCGACGCGGCCCGCGAGCAGTGGCTCGAGCCGCTGATGGCCGGCGAGATCACCGCGGCGTTCGCCAACACCGAGATCTCCGTCGGCACCGACGTCCTGGCGATGGAGACCCACGCGCGCCGCGACGGCGCGGACTGGATCCTCGACGGCACCAAGGCCTGGATCACCAACGCCCACTTCGCCGACGTCGTCCAGGTCACCGCGGTCACCGAGCCCGGCGCCGGCACCCGGTCGCTGTCGATGTTCCTCGTCGACGCGAGCGCCCCCGGGTTCTCCCGCGGCCGCGACATCCCGACGATGCTCGACGACGGCCTCACCGGAGAGCTGCACTTCGACGGCGTGCGGGTGCCGACCGAGAACGTCGTCGGCGAGGTCGGCGACGGGTTCGCGCTGGCCATGGCCTGGATCAACTGGCGACGCCTCTGCCGGGGCGGGATGTGCGCGGGCTGGGGCGAGTGGCTGCTGGCGCGGGCGATCGACCGCGCCCGGCAGCGGTCCTCGGGCGGGCGGCCGATCGCCGAGCTGCAGGCGGTGCAGCACATGCTCGCCGACATGGACGCCGACGTGTACACGGCGCGGGCGGCGTCGCTGCAGGCGCAGGCCGAGCTCGACGCGATGCCCGGCGGGGCCTTCGGGATCCCGCTGCACGCCGACGCGCCGCGCCTCATGAGCCTCGTGAAGCTGATCAACGACGAGGCCTTCTTCCGCGTCGCCGACCGCGCCGTCCAGGTGCACGGGGGCACCGGCCTGCGGCTCGGCTCGCCGGAGGAGAAGCTCTTCCGCCTCGCCCGCAACCTGAAGATCCCCGCAGGCACGGTGGAGATCCAGCGCAACGCGATCGCGCGCGGGCTGCTCCGGCGCGGGCGGTGACGCTCTGCCCCCGAGGCCTGGCCGCGGTCACCGGGCGCTTCCAGCCCGTCCACCACCAGCACCTCGAGCTGTTCGCGCTGGCGCTCGCCGAGCACGACCACCTCGTCGTCGCCGTCACCAACCCCGACTCCGGGGCCCGCCACGAGGCGACGACGTCGACGCACCGTCACACCGACGCGGCCAACCCGTTCACCTACTTCGAGCGCCTGCGGCTGCTGCGTGCGGCCCTCGACGGGGCGGGGCTGGCCGACCGCGCCTCGGTCGTGCCGTTCGACCTCACGCGCCCGCAGCTGTGGCCGGAGTACGTGCCGCTCGGGGCCCGTCACTTCGTGCGCGCCTTCTCGGCGTGGGAGGAGGACAAGGCGGGCCGGCTCGCCGACGGCGGCTACGCGGTGACCGTCGTCGACGGCGACCCCGCGACCAAGCTCGACGCCGCCGCGATCCGCGACGGCTTCGCCGACGGGACGTGGGAGGCGATGGCGCTCCCGTCGACGGTGCCGGTGCTGCGGGAGCTCCTGGGGGCACGACCGTGAGGCCGCCCGGGTACGGCGAGACCCAGCCGCGTCTCGACGACGACCGGCTGCCCGTGGTGCTCGTCGTCCTCGACGGGCTGGGCGACCGCCCGGTGCCCGAGCTCGGCGGTCGCACGCCGTCCGAGGCCGCGGACACACCGGTCCTCGACGCGCTGGCGGCCCGGGGGGCGTCCGGCTGGCACCTGCCCTTCGGCTGGGGTCGCGCGCCGTCGTCGGAGCTCGCGCACTGGGCGATGTTCGGGTTCGCCGACGTGTCGTTCCCCGGCCGCGCGGTGCTGGAGGCCCTCGGCGCGGGGGTCGACGTGCCGTCCGGGGTCGCGGTCACCCACGCGGCGCTGCGGACGGCGCAGACCGACGACGCGGGGCGGGTGTGGATCACCGGGCGGGTCGGGCCCGACGACACCGACGACGCGTCGCGGCTGCTCGACGACCTCGCCGGGCTCGCCCGGCGGCACGACGCGCAGCTCACCCCGCTCCCCCGCCGCGGCGAGGCGCTGCTCGCGCTGACCGGCCACGCGAGCGGCGCCGTCACCGACTCCGACCCGTTCTTCGAGGACCGCCACCCGTGGCTGCGGGTGCTGGCGCTGTCCGACGCCCCCGAGGCCGCTCCGACGGCCGCGGCCCTGCAGGCGCTGCTGCGCGACGCCCGCGCCGCCCTGCGCGCCCATCCCGTCAACCACGCCCGCGCCGGCCGCGGCCTCCCGGTGCTCGAGGTGCTCACGACGAAGTGGTCGGGCGTGCGGTCGCCGATCCCGTCGTTCACGGCGCAGAACGGTGTCGCCGGCGCCGCGGTGACCAGCACCGGGCTCTACCGGGGCCTCGCCTCCGTGCTCGGGATGGCGTCCCGGCACCTGCGGCCCGGCGAGGACGTGACGGCCGACCTCCGGGCCCGCCTGACCGCCGCGGACGAGCTGATCGAGGCCGGCGCGCGCTTCGTCCACGTGCACATCAAGGCCACCGACGACGCCGGGCACACCAAGCGGCCGCGGGCGAAGCTCGACGTCCTCGAGGCCGCCGACCGCGGGCTCGCCGGCCTGCTCGACCTCGCCGGGCGCGCGGTCGTCGCGGTCACCGGCGACCACGCCACCCCGTCCACCGGCGGCGTGCTGCACACCGGCGACCCGACCCCGCTCGTCGTCGCCGGCCCGACGGTGCGCCCGGACGCGGTCACCGCGTTCGGCGAGTCCCCCGCCCACGCCGGCTGGTACGGCATCGTCACGGCCCGGGAGCTGCTCCCGCTGCTGCTGGGCCACGCGAACCGGGCGGCGTTCCTCGGGCACCGGGCCGGCCCCCGGCGCACCGTCGCCCTGCCCGACGACCCGGAACCGATGATCGACCCCGACCCGTGAGTGATGTTCCCGGCCATAGCCGGGAACATCACTCACATAGGGGGGCTCGCAGCGGGGGTCCGGTCATGCCCGCGGCTCGGGTCCCACGTCCAGGCGGGTGACGATCACGAGCGCGTCCTGGAGCAGGACGGTGACCGGGGTGGAGTCGACCACCGCGGAGAGCTGGGTGCGCAGGTCGTGGTCGAGGTCGGCGACCAGGCCGACGCGCCGGTGCACCGTCGGCGGGTGCCCGGCCTCGAGCGCGACGTCGACCTCGACGTCGCACGCCTCGACGTGGTGGCGCTGCAGGAACGTGCGGACCGACATCGCGGTGCACGACGACAGCGACGCCGCGAGCAGCCCGAACGCCGTCGCCCCCTCAGGCTCGCCCTCGCCGGTCGGCACGACGCAGTCGAGCGCGAGCCCGTTCACGTCGAGCGACACCACACGTCCGTCACCCTCCGGGAGGCGACCCCGGGCCCACGCCGCCGGCGCGTCCATGGTCCCCACCTTTCCACGAGTCATCGGCGGGAGATCAGGCGGAGCGGTCGTGGTGACGGGCACGGGCGAGGTGCTCGCGCCGCTCCTGCTCGCTCTCCCCGCCCCAGACGCCGTACGGTTCCTCGACCCGATGGGCCCAGTCCCGGCAGGGTTCGCGCACCGGGCAGCCCGCGCAGATGCGCGCGGCCGCCGCGACGCGTTGGCTGCGCCGGGGGTCGCGTTCACCGTCGGGATGGAAGAAGACCTCGGAGTTCATACCGCGGCACGCCGCGTGGAGCTGCCAGTCCCAGTGGTCGTTGATCGCCCACGGCAGCCGGGAGACATCAGCCATTGATGCACACCTCCTACCGACCGTCGTACACCTCGGCGGCGACCGTGGCGCTGTAATCCACGTCTCGCGCGCCGAGGCGTCTGCGACGGACCGGTCGTGGGCAACCGGCTTGGTTCAGGCGGCCGCGGCGGCCGTCGGTTCCGGGGCCGGGCGGCGGCCCCGGCGACGCCCGACGACGCCCGTCGAGAGCGCGTGCGCCCAGGCGAACGGGCGCCAGTCCTCGAGGCGCACCTCGAGGCGGTCGACCACCGCGACGAGCGCCGCCGGGTTGTGGGTGAGCCCGCAGTGGCTGCTCGGGACGACCACGTTCTCGCAGAGCTCGCCGTCGTCCTGCCGGCAGCCGTCGCCGTGCAGGAGGCCGTCCCAGGTCGAGTAGATCGCCACCGAGCGCACGGGCACCGGGCGCCGGACCAGGTCGACGACCTCGCCCGTGCGGTCCGAGAAGCCCCAGTGCTGCTCGGCGAGGCGGAACGCGGCGGTCACCCTGTTCTCCTCGGCCTCCGCGCGCCAGGGTGACCCGAGGCAGACGATGCGCTCGACGGCGTCCGGGCGGACGTGCGCGAGCCAGCGGGCCATCAGCCCGCCGAGGCTCCAGCCCACGATCGCGATCGGGCGCCCGTGGCGGGCGTGGAGCTCGTCGAAGCGCGCGAGCAGCCCGTCGAGGATCGTGTCGGTGAAGCCCTGGTTGAGGCCGAGGGTCCACCGATGGGTGTGGAAGCCGCGGTTGCGCAGGTGCGCCCGCAGCGCGCCCGTGGCGAGATCGCTGGTGAGGAACCCGGGCAGCACGAGCACGGGCTGGCCGTTGCCGCGGCCGCTGCCGGGCAGGACGTGGCGGACCGCGTGCCACGCGGCGGTCTCGACCGACGCACGTCCGAGATCGGTGACCGTGAGCCACCAGGCCGGGAAGGGAAGGAATGCACCGGCCGGGCCGGCCTCGGGACGCCGCGTCGTCGACGTCGATCTGGGGGCGTCCATCACGACCACCTCCTCGCGGGGTCGCCACGACGCGACTCCGTGTGGCCGTCAGATACCCGAACCCGAGTCCACATACGCCCGCGCGGGTCGCGACCGACCCGGACGGGGGTGCAGCGCGGGTCAGAAGTACGCGCGGGTCACGAGGTCGGCGACGCAGGCCGGCTTGGTCGAGCCCTCGACCTCAATGGTCACGCGGGTGACCAGCTGCAGCCCGTCGTCGCCGACGTCGGTGGCGTCGACGAGCGTCGAGCGCGCCCGCACCCGCGTCCCGGACCGCACGACGTTCGGGAAGCGCACGCGCTCGAGCCCGTAGTTCAGGCCCATCCGCGTGCCCTCGACGCGGCGCAGGCCGTCGAGCAGCAGCGGGAGGAGCGAGAGCGTCAGGAAACCGTGCGCGACGGTCGCGCCGTACGGCCCGGTGGCGGACCGATCGGCGTCGACGTGGATCCACTGGTGGTCGCCGGTGACCTCGGCGAAGCCGTCGATGCGGTCCTGGCCGATCTCCAGCCACTCCCCCGGCCCGAGCTCGCGGCCCAGTGAGGCGACCAGCTCGTCACGCCCGTGGAAGGTCTCCATGCGGCATTCCTACCGCGCGGGCCTACACGCGCGCCGCACGGATCGCGTCGACGAGCGAGGTCGGCGCGCGCCCAAGCAGGTTCTCGAGCGCCGGGCTGTCGGTCTCCAGCTCGCCGCGCGCGGTCGAGAGCTCGAGGGACGTCACGAAGCCCGCCGTGCCCTCGTCCATGCCGGCCGCGCGCAGGATGTCGGTGAACTCCTCGGCCGACACGTCGCGGTAGACGACCTTCGTCCCGGTGGTCTCGGTGATCGCCTCGGCGAGCTCGGTCATGGAGAACGCCGGCCCGCCGAGCTCCCAGTAGCCCTGCTGGTCGGCGATGTCGCCGGTGAGCAGCGAGACCGCGGCCTCGGCGTAGTCGGCGCGCGTGGCGGCCGAGACGCGCCCGTCGCCCGCGGCGCCGACGATCTCGCCGCGCTCGAGGTACTCGTCGAGCCGGCCGGTGTAGTTCTCGACGTACCAGCCGTTGCGGGCCACCGCGAAGGGCAGGCCGGAGGCCTGGAGCAGGTCCTCGGTGCCGGCGTGCTCGGGCGCCAGCGCGAGCTCGGTCTCGTCGGCCTTGAGCACGCTCGTGTAGACGACGAAGCCGACGTCGGCGGCGTCCGCGGCCCGGATGACGTTGCCGTGCTGCGTGAGGCGCTCGCCGACCGTGGGGCTGGAGACGAGCAGCAGGCGCTCGATCCCCTCGAGGGCGGCGTCGAGTGTCTCCGGGCGGTCGTAGTCGGCCTCGCGGACGCCGACGCCGAGGGCGGCCAGCTCGTCGGCCCTGGCGGTGTCCCGCACGAGCGCGAAGACGTTGCGGGCCGGGACGCCGTGGCGCAGCAGGGCGTCGACGGCGAGGCGGCCGAGGTGACCGGTCGCGCCGGTGACGGCGTACGTGGCGGTGGGAAGGACGGGTGCCTCGCTCATGGCCGCCAGTGTGCCCGTGCGGCTCCCCGCCCAGACGTCACGGTCCGCCAGGGGTAGAGCCCGTGACACGACGGGCACCATGGAGGTGATGACGGCGGCGGCGAGGGGCGGCGTCGCCACCTACGGAGCGGTGCTGCGCCTCCCGGGTCTCACGCCCCTGGTGACCGTCGGGTTCGCGGCCCGCATCCCGGCCACCGCGACCGCCGTCGTGCTCACCCTGCACGTCGCGGTGGGCCTCGACGCCGGGTTCGCCGCCGCGGGCCTGGTCGGCGGGTCGGTGACGGCCGGCGTGGCGCTCGGGGCGCCGCTGCTGGGCCGGCTGATGGACCGTCGCGGCCTGCGTCCCGTCCTGCTGATCTGCGGGCTCGCGCAGGCCGCGTTCTGGGGCGTCGCGTCCCTGCTGCCGGTGGCGACGCTCGCCCCGACCGCCTTCGTGGCCGGGATGCTCATGCCGCCCGCGTTCTCGGCGGTGCGCCAGTCCCTCGCCGCCTCGGTGCCCGACGAGCACCAGCGCCCCGCGTTCGCCCTCGACGCGATGTCCACCGAGGTCGCCTACGCGGTGGGCCCGGCGCTCGGCACCCTCGTGGCGATCGCCCTGCCCGGCCGTCCCGGTCTGTGGGCCGTGGGCGGGGCGTTCGTCCTCGCCTCGGCCGCGCTGGCCCGGCTGGACCCGCCACTGCGCCGGCCGGGCCATGCCGGCGAGGACCGGACCGCGCCCCCGGTGCGCTCGTGGCTGCGCGGCCCGATGTTCGTCGCCCTGGCCTCGACGGGGGCGGCGATCCTCATGCTCACGGCCACCGAGCTCGCCGTCGTCGCCGGCCTGACCGCCCGCGGGGAGACGGCCTGGTTCGCGTTGGCCAACGCCGTGTGGTGCGCCGCGTCGCTCACCGGGGGCTGGATCTACGGCGGGGCCCGGCGCCCGCCCCCGACCGCGGTGCTGCTGGCCCTGCTCGCGCTCGGGTCGCTGCCGGTCGCGCTGGGCGGGCCCTGGTGGACCGTGACGCTCCTGCTCATCCCCGCCGGCGCCTTCTGCGCGCCGGCGCTGGCCTCGGCCACCGAGACCGTGGGGCGCCTCGCCCCCGACGGCGCACGGGGCGTCGCCATCGGGCTGCACAGCTCGGCGCTCATGGCGGGCGCGGCGATCGCCTCGCCGCTGTCCGGCCTCCTGATCGACACCGTCGCCCCGGCGGCCGCGATCGCCGCCGCGGCGGCGGTCACCCTCGTGGTGGCGGTCGCCGCGGCCGCGATCACGCGCGCCCGCACCCGGTGACACAGTCAGTTCCGACTGTTTATGGTGCGCGGGAGCACCTCGTCGACCACGGGAGGAACCCGATCATGGATCTCCAGGGCGTCTCGGCCCTCGTCACCGGCGGCGCGTCCGGCCTCGGGCTGGCCACCGCGCAGGCGATCACCGCCGCGGGCGGGCGGGTGGTCGTCGCCGACCTCCCGTCGTCGAAGGGCAAGGAGGTCGCCGCGGACCTCGGCGGGGAGTTCGTCGCCGCCGACGTCACGGACGCCGACGCGCTGGGCTCCGCGGTCGCCGCGGCCGAGGCGGCCGGCCCGTTCCGCGCGCTCGTGCACTGCGCGGGCATCGGCAGCCTCACCCGCGTCGTCGAGAAGAACGGCGACCCGGGCGACATGGAGTCCTTCGAGCGGGTCATCCGCGTCAACCTCTTCGGCTCGTTCAACGCCCTGCGCCTCGCCGGCGCCGCGATCGCGCGCACCGAGCCGGTGAACGGCGAGCGCGGCGCGATGATCATGACGGCCTCCGTGGCGGCGTTCGAGGGCCAGATCGGGCAGATGGCCTACTCGGCGTCGAAGGGCGGCGTCGTGTCGATGACGCTGTGCGCCGCGCGCGACCTCGCGTCCAAGCTGGTCCGCGTCAACACCATCGCGCCGGGGCTGTTCGACACCCCGCTGTTCGCGACGCTCTCGGACGACGTCCGCAAGACCCTCGGCGAGTCGGTGCCCCACCCGCGCCGCCTCGGCGACCCCGCCGAGTACGGGCAGATGGCGGTCTCGATGCTGCAGAACCCGATGCTCAACGGCGAGACGATCCGGCTCGACGGCGCGATCCGGATGGCGCCGCGATGAGCACGGCTGAGGAGCCCGTCCTGCGCACCGAGCGCGACGGCACCACGCTGATCATCACCATCGACCGCCCGAAGGCCCGCAACTCGGTGAACACCGCGGTCGCGGAGGGGATCGCCGCGGCGCTCGACGAGCTCGACGGCGACGACGCGCTCGTCGCCGGCATCCTCACCGGGGCCGGCGGGTTCTTCAGCGCCGGCATGGATCTCAAGGCCTTCCTGCGGGGCGAGCGCCCGCACGTCGGCGACCGCGGGTTCGCCGGCATCACCCAGCGTCCGCCGTCGAAGCCGCTGATCGCCGCGGTCGAGGGGCCGGCGCTGGCCGGCGGGTGCGAGCTGGTGCTGTCGTGTGACCTCGTGGTGGCCTCGGAGGAGGCGACGTTCGGGATCCCGGAGGTCAAGCGCGGGCTCGCCGCCGCGGCCGGCGGCCTCATGCGCCTGCCCGCCCGCATCCCGCGCACCGTCGCCATGGAGCTCGCGCTCACCGGCGACCCGATGAGTGCGGCCGACGCGCACCGGTGGGGCCTGGTCAATCACCTCACGCCCGTCGGCGGGGCCCTCGAGGGCGCCCGCGAGCTCGCCGCGCGCATCGGGGCGAACGGACCGCTCGCGGTCCGGGCGAGCAAGCAGGTGATCGTCGAGTCCCCCGACTGGAGCTCGGAGGACATGTGGCGCCGCCAGGGGGAGATCCTCGGCCCGGTGCTGGAGAGCGAGGACGCCCGCGAGGGTGCCGCCGCCTTCGCCGAGAAGCGCGCCCCGAAGTGGAAGGGCCGCTAGGTGCGCTCCGCGCATGTGAGCACTTCGAGGTGCTGGAGCACCTCAAAGTGCTCACGTGCGCGGAGCGCACACCTCAGAGGGTGTCCTCGCCGTACATCTCGCCGAGCGGGTCCATGATGAACTCGACGCGGGCGCCGTCGGGATCGCGCGTGTAGATCGAGACGTCGGACTCGACCATGTACTCGATCCCGCGCTCGTCGAGACGGCGCTTGATCCCGAACCACTGGCTGCCGGGCACCGAGATCGCGATGTGGTGCAGCCCGCCGAGCACCTCGGCGTAGGGGCTCGGGTCGACGCCGGGCAGGTCGAAGAAGGCCAGGTTGTTGCCGTTGCCGACGTCGAAGAAGAAGTGCGTCGAGCCCGCGAGGTCGCGGTTCTCGAACAGCACGGTGACCGGGAAGCCGGCCACGTTCTGGTACCACTCCACCGTCGTGCGCACGTCGCGGCAGACCAGGGCCGTGTGGTGGATGCCCTTGCCCGTCGACGGCGGGCGGTGATCGGTCGGGACGAGGAACTCCTCGCGAATCCGATCGCGGGCGGCCGTCAGCCGCTGCCGCTCCTCTTCGCTGATCAACGACGACTTGTCCGCGCTCATGGCGCAGACCGTAGACCGTTCAACCGAGATCGTGGACCGCCAGCGATCCCGCGTCGCGCTCCGCCTTGCCCGCCACGCCGCCGTCGCGGGTGAGCTCGGAGAGCATGCGGTAGGTCAGGCTGCGCGGGCGCAGCCCGAGATGCGCCGCGGCCTCCTCGTCCAGCCGTTCGACGAGCGTCTTCGAGACCAGCCGCTGCCCGCCCGTGGCCACCTGCTCGACGCGGGCGCACTCGTTGACCTCGTCGCCCAGCGCGGTCACCTCGAGGCGCCCGCCGGTGACGACCTGACCGATGAACAGGTCCGCGCCCCAGTGCGCGCCGACGTTGAGCCGGCAGTCCTCGCGGGCGACCTCGACGCCGGTCTCGGCGAGGTCGGCGACGACCTCGGCCACCGCACTCGGCAGGCTCTGCACCACGCGCAGCGCCGCGCATGCCGCGTCGGAGTCCGAGCCGTGGCCCTCGGTGAGGAAGTAGGCGCTCGCCCCGTCCCCGGCGTGCTTGCCGACGATGCCGCCGTGCCGCGCGACGAGCGCGTCGAACGCCGTCGTGATCCCGCGGATGAGCTCGAAGTAGACGGGCGTCGGCAGGCGGCGGGACAGCGGGCCGGAGGAGTCGACGTCGGCGAAGACGATGGCCGCCGGGCGTTTCGCCGGCTCCGACAGGTCGGCCATCCGCGTGAACATGGCCTCGTCGCCCTCGCTGACCAGGGCGAGCACCCGGGCCGGGAGGAGCGGGGCGTAGATCAGCGCGGCGCCCATCGGCGAGCCGTCGGCGTGGCGCAGGCCGACCCCCAGCATGCCCACCGACCGCTGGCGGGCCCCGACCTGCAGGTCCAGCGACAGCACCCATAGCGGCGCCGCGGGACCGGTCTGGTCGTCGAGGCGTGGGTGCAGGTCGCGGCGCAGGGTCTCGGCGGCCTCGGGGGTGAGGAGGTCGCGCCACAGCGGGCGCTCGAGCACCTCGTCGACGTGCTCGCCGTAGCCGACGTCGGTGTCGTCGTCCGCGCCGGCGAGCATCAGCATCTGCTCCGACACCCAGGCCAGGCGCCCGTGCGCGTCGATCACCTGCGCGGCCGTCCGCCCCGCGGCCAGGGCGGTGGCGACCTCACCCAGCGGTCCCTCGGGTCCCCCCACGGCGCCGGAGCCTACGGGCCACCGAACGGGTGGCCCGTCATCGACCGGCGGTGCTCGGCGTCGTGGACGAGCACCCCGAGGAGCTCTCCGACGTGGTGATCACGGGCACGCGAGAGGACGTGACGTCCCGCACGGCGCTGGGTGATCAAGCCGGCGAGGCGGAGCTTGGCGAGGTGCTGCGACACGGCCGGGCGGGTCGCCCCCAAACGGCCGGCGAGGGTGGAGACGTCCAGCTCATCGCCGCAGAGCAGCCACAACATCCGCAGACGGGTGGGATCGGCGAGCATCCGCAGGCCCTCGACGGCCACGTCGACGTGCTCGGCGGGCGGGAGCTCGGCCCATCCCCCACCCCGTTGCACGTTGTCGTGTGCGCACACGCTTACGTATTGTGCCAGAGGGTGGAGCCGTGTTGGCATCCGTTCGGACGCCGGCCCGACGACGACCGCCCGGCCCCGGTGGAGGACATCGACATGAGCAGTCCGCTCGACCGCCCGGCCCCCCGGACCGCGACGCGTCCGTTCCCAGGGGGCGGGTCGGCCCGGCCCGGCGGCGAGCGGTCGATCGACCTGCCGTCGCGCCTCGCGGTGCGGGCCTGCGGCACGGAGCGCAGCCACGACAGCCAGGAGAGCCCGGTCGGCCCCGACAGCCCGTCGGGCCTCCTCGCCGACATCCTCGCCCTCCACGACGCCCTGGCCGCCGAGCCCTCGCTCGAGCCGGGCCCGCGCACCGACGCGCTGTTCACCGCGCTCGTGGCGCTCGCCGTCGCGCCGCGTGCGCCGCGGGAGGTGGACGCGGTGCTCGCCGACCCGCGGCTCACCGAGCGCCTGCCCGACCTGCGCGCCCGCTGCGCCGCCGGCGAGTACGCCCTCGAGCGGGCCTGGGCCCACCGGGTGCTCGCGGCGGACGACCCGCACGCCGCGCTCGAGGCGTTTCCGTACCTCCGGAACTACCGCGACCTCACCCGCATCGAGTACCACGCCGTCGCCGGTCACGCCCCGCGCGCGCCGCGGCGGGCGCTGTTCGTCGGCGCGGGGCCGCTGCCGCTCTCGGCGCTGCTGCTCGCCCGCCACGGCGTGCGGGTCGACGCCGTCGACATCGACCCGGAGGCGGTGGAGCTCGGCGGCCGGCTCGCCGCGGCGCTCGGTGACGACGTGCGCGTCGGCGCCGGCGACGTCCTGGACCTCGGCGATCTCGGGGACCACGACCTCGTCTGCGTGGCCGCCCTCGTCGGGCTCGACCCCGCCGAGAAGGCCGCGGCCCTGGCCCACGTGCGCGCCCGCATGCGGCCCGGCGCCCTCGTGCTCGCCCGCAGCGCCCACTCGCTGCGCGGCCTGCTCTACCCCGTGCTCGAGGTGGCCGGGGACGATCTCGGCGGCCTCGACCCGGTGGCCGTGCTGCACCCCCACACCGACGTCGTCAACTCGGTGGTGCTGGCCCGCGTCCCGGCCTGAGCCGTCGCGACCCGGGCAGGGCAGGCTGGACCCGTGCCCACCACCCGCACCGGCCCGCACCCCGTGGCGGTCGGGGCCGTCCTGCTGCTGGTCGCGATGATCGCGGCGGCGCTGTGGAACTCCGACGCCTCGGGGACCGGCGCCCGCAACGTCGGGAGCACGGAATCGGCC
>NZ_JAQZAK010000004.1 GCF_028737265.1 Actinomycetospora callitridis
CGGCGGCGAGCACCGAGCGCTCGGGGCCCGTCAGGGCCGCGAGCACGGCGTCCTGGGTCAGCGCGTGGCGCCAGCGCAGCCCGCCGTCGGCCGTGGCGACGAGCAGGCGGGCGTCGACCGCGCGACGCAGGGCCGCGGCAGCTGTCGCCGCGTCGGTCCCGGTGGCCGCCGGCAGCAGGTCCCACGGCAGGTCCCGACCGAGCAGGGCGGCGACGCGGACGACGTCGCGATCACCGGGGGCGAGGGTGGCGACGCGGTCGGCGACGGCATCGGCGAACGCCTCGGGCACCTCCGTCGCGAGCGGGCCCGATGCGTGCCAGCGGCCGTCGCGCCGCACGATCGCCCCCGAGTCGGCGAGGCGGGCCGCGAGCTCCTCGACCAGCAGCGGCAGCCCGTCCGCGGCGGTCAGGACGTGGTCGCGGACGTCGTCGGCGGCCTCGTCGCCGAGCACCGCGCGTGTGAGGGCGGCGGCGTCGGACGGGCCGAGGCGCCCGAGGTCCACCGTCGCGACCCGGGCGCGGCGCAGCGGCGTCAGCCCGTCCGGCGGTCGCTCGTCGGAGCGCATCGCGCCGAGCACCCGGACGTCGGTGGCCGCGAGGCGCCCGGCGAGGTACTCGAGGACCGCGAGGGTGTCGCGGTCGGCCCAGTGCAGGTCGTCGAGGACCACGACGGCGCGCCCCGACCCGGCGATCACCCCGAGCAGCTCGCCGACGGCCTCGCCGAGCACCAGGACGGGGTCGACGAGGTGGGGGCCGGCGCCACCGTCGGCCGGGCCCGCGCTCCAGGCGGGCAGGAGGCGGGCGAGGACGGCCCGGAACGGTGCGATCCGCTCGTCCTGCGCGAGGGCCGGCCCCGCGGCGGCCGTCAGGGCCTCGGCGAGCGGGCGGAAGGGGCCGCCCCCGGGCACCGCGTGCCCGCGCAGCACCCGCGCGCCCGCCGCGGCGGCCCGGCCGGCGACCTCGTCGAGCAGCCGGGTCTTCCCGCTGCCCGCCTCGCCGGCGACGAGGGTGACCCCGCCGGGCCCGGACAGGGCCGCGCCCACCAGGACACCGAGCTCGTCGTCGCGTCCGACGAGCGGCGCCGCTCCGGGCCCGACCCGCATCGACCCAGTATCCGGAGGTGTCGAGGCCCGGACCCGGGTACACGCGGGCCATGGCCGGAAAGGACACGCAGCAGATCCGTGACGAGTTCGACGAGGTCGTCAACATGGACCCCGGGGAGCTCGAGAAGTGGTTGGGGACCGACGAGTCGCAGTCGGTGGGCCAGTCGTCGGGCGACTCCGACGAGTCGACGGGCCACTACATGGGCCGGCGCATCGTCGAGATCCAGAAGAAGAAGGCCGACGACCTCGACGACGACGACCTCGCCGCCATGAAGAAGGTCCACGGCTACGTCGCGCGGCACCTGAAGCAGAAGCCGTCGAAGGAGGACGTCGAGACCTCGAAGTGGCGCTACTCGCTCATGAACTGGGGCCACGACCCGCTGAAGTGAGGGCCTCCGGCCCCGGGAGGGATCCGGGTCGTCGGGACGACCCGGATCCCTCACGTGGCGTCAGCCATCGAGATCGGTGATCTTGATGCCGGCGTGGACCTTGTAGCGGCGGTTGATCGCGATGAGGTTCGCCGTCAGGCATTCGACCTGGTAGGCGTTGCGCAACCGCCCGCCGAAGACCCCGCGCACGCCGGGGATGGCGTCGGCGAGGGCGCGGACGACGTCGGTGGCCTCGCGGTCGTCGCCGAGCACGAGGACGTCGCAGTCGACCTTCGGCTGGTCGAGGTCGGCGAGCAGGACCGCGGAGACGTTGTGGAACGCCGCGGTCACGCGAGTCTCGGGCAGCAGCTGTTCGGCCTGCTGGGCGGCGCTGCCCTCCTCGACGGGCAGGGGGTAGGGCCCCTTCTTGTCGAAGCCGATCGGGTTGACGCAGTCGATGAGGATCTTGCCCTTGAGGGGCTTGGTGAGGCCCTGGAGCGTCTCAGCGTGCGACTCCCACGGGATCGCGGCGAGCACGACGTCGGCCTCGGTGGCGCACGTCGCGTTGTCCGTGCCGCGCACGTGATCGACGCCGGTGGCCTCGCAGTACTCGCTCGCCGAGTTCTCGGCGCGCTCGGCGACCCGGGAGCCGATGATCACGCGGATCCCCGCGGCCGCCCAGCGCAGGGCCAGGCCCTTGCCCTGGTTGCCGGTGCCGCCGAGCACTCCGACGGTCAGGGTCGTCGGGTCGATGGCCTCACCGGATGACGGTGCACTCACGGGGTCGCTCCCTGCTGCAAACGGTCAGAATGGACTGTTCCTATCACGCCAAGACCTGCGCCAGCTCGGCGTGCAGCGCCGACACCGCCGCGTCCGCGGCCGGCACGGCGGTGAAGCCGTAGAAGCCGTGCACGAGGCCCGGGTGCTCGCGGCGGCGGGCGTCGACACCTGCCGCGATCAACGCGTCGGCGAACGCGTGCCCGGCGTCGCGCAGCGGGTCGAAGCCGGCCGTCGCGACGATCGTGGGCGGCAGCCCCGCCAGCGAGGGCGCACGCAGGGGCGAGAGCCGGGCGTCGCCGCGGGGATCGTGGCCGGCGAGGTAGAGCTTCGAGCACGCCCGCACGTCGCGGGCGGAGATCCAGTAGCCCTCGGCGTTCTCGGCCAGCGAGGGGTAGCGAGCCTCGAAGTCCGGCGGCGGGTAGACGAGCAGGAGCGCGTCCGGGGCCCGGCCCTCGTCGCGCAGCGCCAGGGCGGCCACGGCGGCGAGGTTGGCGCCGGCGCTGTCGCCGACGAGGGCGTAGCGCTCCGAACCGTGGGCCACCAGCGCCCGGACCGCGGCGAGGACGTCGTCCAGGGGCGCCGGGAACGGGTGCTCGGGGGCGAGCCGGTAGTCGACGGCCGCCACGACCGCGCCCAGGTCGTCCGCGAGCCGGTCCGCGGCCGCGTCGTACACGTCGCCGCCGCCCAGCACCCAGCCGCCACCGTGGAGGAACACCACGAGGGCGTCCGACGTCCGGGTCGCGGGACGATGCGTCCGCACCGGCACACCGCCGGCCTCGCCCAGCTCGGGCTCCCGCGGCGGGGCTCCCCCGGCCTCGCGCATCTGCGTGACGAACCGGGCGCGGGACTCGTCGATGGTGCCGTCGAACATCTCCGGCTCGTCGGTCCACCGGTCGAGCAGGGCGCGGATGCCGGGGTCGAGGGCGGGCTCGGCGGCGGGCTCGGTCTGGGCGCTCATCGAGGCCAGCCTAGGAGGATTCAGGATCACCTTTCCGGGTCATCCCGTCCGTTCGGGTGAGGGACGAAGATGTCGTCCGGCGGCGGGCCCGAACCCGTCGTTGCCGAATCGATACCGAAACCGCGGAACCTCCCTGGGGCCGCAGGCGTCATCCCGGTGTCGATCCCCGCGACGCCCCGGAGTTCCCCCCGGCCCCACGGCCGGTCACCCCGGCGCGGCACCCGACTCGCCCCCGCTGGATCACGAACCTCGAAGGACCGGACCCACCCCGATGGCTCTCCCCTGGCCGCACAGCACGCCCACCCTGCCCCGTCCCGTGCCCGCCGCACCGCAGCCCGCGCCGGCCGGACGCGCCGCGAGTCTCGCCGGTGTCGCAGATCGCGTCGGCACCGCCGCGCGTCGCCACCCGGCGCTCGTCCGCCTCGGCGCCCTCGCGACCAGTCCGGTCACCGCGCTCGTCGTCATGCTCGTCGGCCTGGCGCTGCTGTTCGTGCTGCCGATGGTCGGCCTGCCGTTCGTGGCCCTCGTCGTGCTGCCCGCCGTGGTCTACCACCTGCAGTCCGAGCGCCGGACCAACCTGCGCCGCCCGCGCCGCTGACCGGACCGCCCCGCCGGGAGCGCCACGGATCAGACGAACGGCCCCGCCCCGTGAGGGAGCGGGGCCGTCGGCGTCTCCGGCGGCGCGCCGCCGTCTCAGCCCTCCCCGTCCCCCGACGGTGAGGTCGTGCTGCCCGACGAGGGCGAGCTGCTGCTCGGTGTCTCGCTGGGTGTCTCGCTGGCTGTCTCGCTGGGCGATTCGCTCGGCGCCTGGGTCGTCGGCTGGGTCGACGGCTCGCTGCTCGCCGGCGGCTGGGACGGGGACGAGGCCGGCGGGGAGGACGGCGATCCCGTCCCCGTCGAGGTCGACGGCGCCCCGCTGCTCGTCGAGGTCCCGGACGTCGGGCGCCCGCCGCCACCGCCCCCGCTGCGGACCACCGACGACGGGCCGGCGGCTGCGTCGGCAACCGGGCGCGGGGCAGACACACCGGGACCTGGCACACCGGGACCTGGCACACCGGGACCGGGCACACCGGGACCGGGTGCCGCGGGCTGCGCCAGGGGCTGCTGCTCGGAGCGCAGGGCGAGGTCGGCGACGGTCGGTGTGATCGTCGGCGAGGAGGTCACGGACCCCACCGGCGCCGCGGCCGGGGCGCCCCACGGCAGCGGGGTGTCGAGCTCGGTGACGGCCCCGGGCATCGCGACGGTCGTCGAGGACTGGCTGATCGTCTGGTAGACCGCCGTGCTCAGCGACGCCGCGCCCATGAGCCCGACACCGAGGGTCGCCGCGAGCCGGGTGCGCCGCGCCGCCCGCCCGCTCTCCGCGGTGGGCACCGGGTCGCAGGGCGTCTCGGACGGGGGCTCGAACACGGGGGTCCTCTCGTCGCGGGGCGCCACGCCGCCCCGAGCAGACATCTCGGGGCGGCGCCACTCCGTCCAACGCACCGGAGACGTGACCGTGGCTCGGACGATCGGGCGGAACGACCGAAGCCCGGACGGCCCAGCGCCGATGGGCCGGATCACCCCGTCGAGCAGCGCGAACGCCGAGCAGGCCGCCTCGATCGGGTCACCCACCGTGAGCGCGCATCACGACGCGTGAGTGACGGCGCGCGGCCGCCCGCCACGGGCGGCCCTACGATCGGCCCGTGTGACCGCCGACCAGCTGCCCGACGACGAGGCCTCCGCGTCCGCGAGCGGGGACACCGCGACCGGGGCCACCACGAGCGGGGCCACCACCAACGGCAGCGTCCTGCCGGCACCGGCGCGCTCCGCCTCCCACGCGTGGGACAACGTCCGGCGCCTGGTGACCGACGGCCACCTCGCCGACACCCGCCGGATGCCGCGCCTGCCGGTGCTCACCGCGGACGGTTACACGGTCCACCGCTACGAGCCGACGGTCGCCCCGGACGCGTCACTCGCCCCGCTGCTGATGGTGCCCCCGCTCGGGGCCCCGGACTTCGCGTTCGACCTGCGGCGCGGCGCGAGCCTGGTCGAGGACCTGCTCGCGTCCGGTCGCGAGATCTACATCGTCACCTACGAGGCGTCCGGACGGGCGGCCGACCGGCGCGGCCTGGAGCTGTGGGTGGACGAGATCCTCCCGGCGGCCCTGTACGCCGTGTCGGACCGCCACGGGGGCACGGCCGTCCACCTCGCCGGGTGGAGCCTCGGCGGGCTGTTCACCCTGCTCTGCGCCGCCAGCGGTGTCTCCGGCGCCCCGATCCGCTCGGTGACGGCCTTCGCGTCCCCGGTCGACGTGTCCGCGGTGCCGCTGGTGGCCCCGTTCCGGTCCGTCGCCGAGTACACCGGCGGGCGGATCTTCTCCACGGCCTACCGGACGCTCGGCTCCTTCCCGGCGACGGCGGTGAGGTGGGCGTTCCAGCTGACGAGCGTCGAGCGCTACCTGACCAAGCCGGTGACGCTGCTGACCCACCTCGACGACCGGGAGCTCCTCGAGCAGATCGAGGCCGTCGACCTGCTCATGGCCAACATGACCGCCTACCCCGGGCGCGCGTTCGGGCAGATCTACCACCACGTCGTCCGGTCGAACGACCTCGCCGAGGACGACCTGCGCCTCGCCGGCCGCCCCGTCCGGCTGGCCGACGTACGGGTGCCGGTGCTGCTGGTCGCCGGTGCCGACGACGTCATCGCGCCGGTCGCCGCCGTCGAGCGCGCGACCGACCTCCTCACCGCGAGCCCCGACCTGCGCTTCGTCGTGCGCCCCGGCGGCCACCTCGGCGTGCTCGCGGGTCGCCGGGCCCGCGAGAACTCCTGGCGCGACCTCGAGCAGTTCCTCGCGGCCCACGACGGCGACTGAGGCCACGGGTTGGGGCTCGTGGGCGGTCGGGTAGGCCCGCCCGGTCCGTGGCAGTCCCACCACCACGAGGAGTCCCCATGACCGACGTGTCCGGCCAGGGACCGACGTCCGACGACGACCGATCCGTGCTGACCACCAGGCAGGGCCACCCGGTCTACGACAACCAGAACCAGCGCACCGTCGGCGCCCGCGGGCCCGCGACGCTGGAGAACTACCAGTTCCTCGAGAAGATCAGCCACTTCGACCGCGAGCGGATCCCCGAGCGCGTCGTGCACGCCCGTGGCGCGCTCTCGTACGGGTACTTCGAGTCCTACGGAGCCTGGGGCGACGAGCCGATCGCACCCGGAGCTGGACTTCGACCCCCTCGACGACACCAAGACCTGGCCGGAGAACGAGTTCCCGGCCAAGCCCGTCGGGAAGATGGTGCTGAACCGCAACGTCGAGAACCAGTTCGCCGAGAACGAGCAGATCTCGTTCGGCACCGGCGTGCTCGTGGACGGTCTGGAGTTCTCCGACGACAAGATGCTCGTCGGCCGCACGTTCTCCTACTCCGACACCCAGCGCTACCGCGTCGGACCGAACTACCTGCAGCTGCCGGTGAACGCCCCGAAGACGCGGGTGGGGACGAATCAGCGCGACGGGCAGATGGAGTACACCGTCGACCACGTGCCGGGGACGAACCCTCACGTCAACTACGAGCCGTCGATCCACGGCGGCCTGCGGGAGGCGCAGGCGCCGCACGCCGACGAGATCGGCCCGGAGATCTCCGGCCGGCTGACCCGCAGCCGCATCCCGCTGACGCAGGACTACAAGCAGGCGGGCCAGCGCTACCTGCTCATGGAGGACTGGGAGCGCGACGACCTCGTCGCCAACTTCGTCACGATGCTCGGTCAGAGCGAGCGGGACGTGCAGGAGCGCATGGTCTGGCACTTCTTCCTCGTCGAGGACGACCTGGGCAACCGGGTCGGTGACGGCCTGGGCATCAAGGCGTCCGACGTCTCGCACCTCGAGCCGCTGCAGAGCCAGACGCTCACCGAGGAGGACCAGCAGCGCCTGGCGAACCTCGGCAGCAACGGGACACGGGACGTCGGCGGTCTCGTCATGACCCACTGCGTGCCGGACGACCGGTTCGTCACCAGCCGGTGACACCCGACCGGCGTCCGCACTGACCGGAGGGCCCCTTCGCTCGACTCCTCCGAGCGGAGGGGCCCTTCGTTCGCCTCCGGGTGAACCACACCGGTGTCGTCCACGGCCCCCTGCCGATTCGTGGACGCCTCGCCTCCCGTACGGTCGGCGCCGCTCCCTGGCACCCCGAGGAAGGACCCCGATGGCCGAGACCCTCAAGGCTCGCCTTCTCGACTCCGACCGCCGCGGCGCCGTCGTCGACGACCTGCAGCTGCTCGTCGACGCGGAGGTCGCGAACAAGAGCGGCCTGTCCGGCGGCATCGTCAAGACCGGCTACGCCGCGGTGAAGAAGGTCAAGCCGGGCATCATCCCGGAGGCGATCGACAAGATGCTCGACGAGTTCGTCGAGCAGCTCGAGCCCTTCTGGGCGACGTTCACGACCGAGGCCGCCGGTGACTTCGGCACCTTCCTGGGCACCCGCCCGCAGGAGGCCTCCGAGGCCCTCCTGACCGTCACCGACCGTCGCGCCGAGCGCAGCAACCGCGCCGCGATCACGTCGGTCTACGGCAAGCTCCGCCCGAAGGCCCGGGAGAACGTCATCGAGGCGCTCCCGGGCCTCGGCGCCGTGATCGAGAAGCACGCCCGCGCCTGAGCTCCCCAGCTCCCCACGACGGCCCCGGGGCCGCGGACCATTACCCGACGGTTCCGTGGACCCGGGGCCGTCGCGCGTGGTGGAGTGATCCAATGCACATCCTCACGGTCCTCTACCACCACCCCGACGACCCGGCGGCGTTCGACAAGTACTACGAGTCGACGCACGCGCCGATGGTCGGGCCCATCCCCGGCGTCAAGTCCTTCACGTACCGGCACTGCTCCTCGATGGACGGCACCACGCCGCCGTACTACCTCATCGCCGAGCTCGGCTTCGACTCGCTCGAGGACCTCCAGGGCGGGATGGAGTCGGACGCGGGCCAGGCGGCGGTGGCCGATGTGCCGAACTTCGCGGGCGCCGGCGTGACGATGTTCGTCGCGCACGACTAGTCCTCCTGCACTCCACCTCCACGGCGGGACTCGAGCCTCTTGACCTCGAGTCCCGTCGAGGTCGGACGCTCGGTCCCGGCACCGAACCCGATCTCCGGAGGACCCCATGTCGACCCCCGCACCGTCCCGCTTCCAGGACGCCTACCTCACCGGCGAGCCGCCGTGGATCATCGGCGAACCGCAGCCCGCCGTCGTCGCCGCGGAGGCCGAGGGGCTGCTCCACGGCCGTGTGCTCGATCTCGGCTGCGGCACCGGGGAGAACACCCTCCTGCTCGCCGCCCGCGGCTACGACGTCGTCGGCGCCGACTCGGCCCCGGCCGCCCTCGACCGCGCCCGCGCCATCGCCGCCGCCCGCGGCGTGGCGGCGACGTTCGTCGAGGCCGACGCCCTGCACCCGTCGGAGCTGCGGGGATTCGACACCGTGCTCGACAGCGCCCTGTTCCACATCTTCGACACCGACGACCAGGGCCGGTACGCCGACGCCCTGCGTGACGTCGTGACCGACGGCGGGCGCGTCGTCGTCCTCGGCCTGGCCCCCGGCCCGGCGTTCGGGCCCGAGGTGTCCGACGACGACCTCACGCGGGCGTTCTCCCGTCCGGGCTGGACGCTCGAGGACCTGCGCGAAAGCACCTACCGCGGGCGCGTTCCCGACGAGGAGCAGGCCGAGATGCTGCGCGTGCCGGTCGGGGGGCACGTCGACCTGCCCGCCTGGCTCGCGATCGCCCGACGCGTCTCCTCGGGCTGAGTCACGCCGCGAGGTGCTCCGGCCGCACCGTGCCGGCGAGCTCGGCGAGCATCGCGATGTTGAGCTCGAAGGCGTGGCACGCCTCGTCGGCGACGCGGACGCGCTCGACGTCGTCCCACGGGGCGGCGTCGAGCAGCGCGCGGTAGCGCGTGCGGAACGGCGGGACCGGGCCGAGCGCGGCGAAGTCGTAGAACCGCGACCCGTCCCCGCTGACCCCGTAGGTGCGCCTGAGCAGCCCGCGGACCGCCTGCCCGCCGGCGAGGTCGCCGAGGTAGCGCGTGTAGTGGTGGGCGACCCACCCGGCGGGCCAGTGCTCGACCGTCTCGCGGATCCGCGCCACGTAGCCGGCCGTCGCGGGGAGCGCGGTGAGGTCGTCGGCCCAGTCGGGTCCCCGGAGGTACGCCAGGTCGGCCGCGATGGCGTCGCGTCGCCGCAGCGCGTCGACCACGAACCCGCCGGCGACCGGGTGGTCGCGCAAGCGGTCGGCTCCGTCCTCGAGGGAGCCGTAGATGTGCCAGTACTGCACGACCAGCGTCGCGTAGTCGTCCAGCGGCAGGCGCGCCCCGAACAGGGCGGCCATGTACGTGGAGTGGTGCGCGCGGTCGTGGGCCGCGGCGGTCGCCCGACGCAGGACCTGGGAGAAGGGCTGGTGCTCGCTCACGGTCCGCCTCCGGTGTCGCCGGGTTCCGTGACGACACTAGGGTCCGCGCACGGGTAAGGCTAGCCTCACTCGCGCCCGGGCCCGGTCTGGGAGGCTCCTGCGGTGCGGGTCGCGGTGACGGGGGCGAACGGGTTCGTGGGGCGCGCGGTGGTGTCCGCGCTGGTCGGGGCGGGTCGCGACGTCGTCGCCGTGACCAGGTCCGGGACCGTGGCCGGCGTCGACACCCGGACCGCGGCACTCGACCGACCCGACGAGGTCGCCGCCGCCCTCGCCGACGTCGACGCCGTCTGTCACCTCGCGGCGGTGGTGCGCGTCCGGGGCTCGCTCGCCGACCCGCTGGGCACCTGGCGTACGAACCTCGGCGGCACCCTCGCCGTGCTCGGCGCCCTGCGCCCCGGGGCGAGGTTCGTGCACGCCTCCACCGCGGCGATCGGCGACGACCACCGTCCGCCGCCCCACCCCTACGGCGCCGCCAAGCTCGCCGCCGACCTCGCCGCCCGCGACGCGACGGTCGGCGGAACGGTCGGCGCGATCTCGCTGCGGGTCGCGAACGCCGCCGGGCCGGGTGACGCCGACCGGACCCGGCTGGTCCCGGCGATCCTCGCAGCCGCCGACGGGGCGGGCGAGTTCGTCGTGAACGGCGACGGATCGGCCGTGCGCGACCTGGTGCACGTCGCCGACGTCGCGGACGCCGTCGTCGCCGCGCTCGACGCCGCGGAACCCGGCTCGTACCGCGCCATCCCCATCGGCAGCGGCCAGCCGGTGTCGGTCAACGCGATCCTCGCCGCGGCCGGGCGGGTCCTCGGCCGACCGGTCCCCGTCCGCCACCGTGAGGCCGCCGCCGAACCCGCGGCCGTCACGGTCGACCCCACCCGCGCCCGCGAGGTCCTCGGCTGGGCGCCCCGGCGCTCGGGGCTCGACCGGATCGTGCGGGACGCGTGGGAGGCCCCCGGCGGACGACCCCGCGTCCCGCTCTGAGCCCGAGCTGACGACCGCGATCAGAAGCCGGTGTCGCTCCCGCTGCAGGAGACGACGGCGTACTGACCGGTCGAGGTCTGGCGTGCGATCTCCTCGCCGTCGACGGTGATCCGGCAGGTGATCTCGCCGGACCCGTTCGACTGCGCCGTGAGCGAGTAGATCCCGAAACCGTCGGACGCCTCGACCGACTCGGTCCAGGGCAGGCGCTCGCCGTTGGCCTGGGAGACCCCGCCGTTCGTCCCGTAGGAGATCGACGTGGCACGACCCGACCCCGTCACCTCGAAGACCACACCCGACGCCGCGGACGCGGAGGTCTCGGCACCGCCGCCGGCGGCCGACGGCGCCGAGGACGGAGCAGCGGACGGTGCCGCGCCCGTCGTCCCGGTCGGGGCCGGCGAGCCCCCGCTACCGATCGCGGAGATGAGGATGATCAGCAGGACCACGCCGCCGACGATCCACGGCCACTTGCGGGTCTTCTTCGGGGCCGGCGGAGGCGGCGGCCACTGACCGGTCGGCTGCCCGTAGCCGGCCTGCGGAGCGCCGTACGCCGGGTTCTGGCCGCCGTGCCGGGGACCGCCGGGCGCTTGACCGTGGCCGGCCGGGGCCTGCGCGTAGCCGGGCGGCGGCGCGTACTGCGCCTGCTCCGGCAGGACCCAGCGGCCCTGCTGCGCGTCCCATTGCGGCGTCGGTGGCTGCGACAACTCGTCCCCCCGGTCTACGAATGAAGCGGGCGATCGTGCCAGGCGTGACAGATCGGTCACCCGGCGCTTCACTCGGACCAACGAGCCGCCATCCCCCCACGGTGCGAGGACCGCTACAGTCCTTATGAAGGACTCGTAAGTATCGAAGGAGAACCGATGGTCATCGTCGCCGGCCACCTCGAGGTCGAGCCCCGCAACCGCGCGGCCTATCTGGACAAGTGCACGACCGTCGTCACGCAGGCGCGGTCGGCCCCCGGATGCCTCGACTTCGCGCTGAGCGCCGACATCGTCGACCCGGGCCGGATCAACATCTTCGAGCGCTGGGAGTCGCAGGAGGCCGTCGAGGCCTTCCGCGGCAACGGGCCCAGCGACGAGCAGGGCGCCGCGATGCTCTCGGCCGAGGTCGCCGAGTACGACGTCGCCGACGTCCGGTCCCTGACCTGAGATTTCCACCTGCGAGGCCCTGAGGACTGTCGGGGGGCCGCTATACCGTCCGGTGCCATGGCTCTCTGGACCGACTTCGCCGCGGCCGCGCCCCGCATCGCCGAGGTCTTCACCCGTCGTCACGCCGCCACCGGCAACCTCTGCATGCTCGGGACGCTGCGCCCCGACGGCTTCCCCCGCATCAGCCCGATGGAGCCGCGCTTCCTCGAGGGCGACCTGTGGCTCGTGGGCATGCCCGACACCGCCAAGTTCGCCGACCTCGCGGCCGATCCGCGCTTCGCCCTCCACACCGCGACGGTCGACACGCAGGTCGGCGACGGCGACGCGAAGATCTGGGGACGGGTCGAGGACGTGCGCGACGAGGCGCTGCACCAGCGGTTCGCCGTGGCGGTGTACGAGGACATCGGGCTCGACCTGCGCGGCGCGACGTTCGACCAGTTCTTCCGGGCGGACATCGTCGGGGCGGCGTCCGTGGCCGTCGGGAACGACCAGATGCACGTCACCACGTGGCGCGAGGGCGGGAAGGAGACCGTCATCCAGAAGCACTGAGGGCCGGATGAGGCGTCAGCTCGGCAGCACGAACTGGTAGCCCTGCTCCTGGAGCCAGGGCAGGAGCTGGCGCACGGCCTCGACCGTCTGGTCGCGCGGGCCACCGCCGTCATGGAAGAGCACCACCGCACCGGGGTGCACCCCCTGCTGCACGCTGGCGACGATCGCGGCGGTGCCCGGCTGGGTCCAGTCCAGGGTGTCGACCGACCAGCCCAGCGGCCGCATGCCCGTCTCCGCCGCGACCTGGTCGAGCGCCGGGGTCCACGCACCCTCCGGTGCGCGGAAGTAGTCGATCGTGGCCGGAGGGTCGACCACTGCGGCGATCGTGTCCTTGCTCGTGCCGAGCTGGCGGCTCATGAGGTCGTGGGCGTTGAACCCGACGGTGGCGTCGTGGGTCATCGTGTGATCGCAGAGCCGATGACCCTCGGCGAGGATGCGGCGCGTCAGGTCGGGGTAGGCGATGACCTGGTTGCCGATGGTGCAGAACGTCGCCTTCACCCCGTACTGCGCCAGGAGGTCGAGCACCTGCGGCGTGTACTCCGGGGTCGGGCCGTCGTCGAACGTGAGCGCGACCGCGGGCCGGTCGGTGCCGGTGTCGGTGACGGTCAGGAGCGAGGACGTGATCGCGGGCCGCGCGAAGCCGGGCATGCCGCGTGCCGGGGCGTCCTCCGCCGTGCGCGCACGGATGCCGGCAGGCGCGCCCGCGGAGACCGCGGGAGCCGCACTCCCGGCGAGCACGGTCTCGCGCCCCGCATCGGCGAGCACGACGACCGTGACCCCGACGACGAGCCCGATCGTCGTGAGCAGCCCGGCCCATCGATAGATGTAGGGCGGACTGACGATCTGGCGCAGGATGACGCGCTGCCGTTCGGTGAGCATGAGCACCATCCGTCCCATCAGTCACAAACACCACACGCGTCACAGCGCTCGTCACCATAGAGGGCCTTCACACGCAGCCGCGAGCGACCCTCTACCTCTGATCGAGTGAATGTGTCGCCCGAACTGCTCGTAGCCTGGAGCGGTGTCGTCCATCGAGTCGGTGAACGTCGGGGTCCTGCGGGCCATGGAGGCCACCACCGGCGTCAGCGGCATCGACAAGCGGCCCACGTCCGGGGCGGTCCGGATCGCGGCCCCCGCTCCGGGGACGAGCGGGGTGGCGGGCGACCCGATCGGCGACCCCGAGCACCACGGCGGCCTCGACCGCGCGGTCTACGCCTACGCCCGGGAGGACCTCGACGCCTGGCGCCCGACGCTGGGCGACCTGCGGGCCGGGGCGTTCGGGGAGAACCTCACGCCGCGCGGGCTCGAGGTCACCGCACGATCGCCTCACGTTCCGGGCGATGACCCTCGAGCCGGACCTCCTCCCCCGCCTGCTCGGCGTCGACCCACTCCCCGACGAGGTCCGCGAGCTCGCCCGGCGCCGCACCGGGGAGCCGGTCCGCGCCGAGCACCGAGTGCACAGCGCGCCGACAGCGTTCGCACAGGCTCGACGTCCACGCTGGAGGCGCGCCCCACCACGACGTGTTCGGAGGACCCGTGGACCGCCACCGCTGGCCGACCCACCAGGGCAGACCGCTGCCCCGCCCCGCCGACGACCTCGAGGACCAGGGCCTCGGCTTCGACCTCGGCACGCTCGGACGACGACGCATGCTGCGCGTCCTCGGCCTCGGGGCGGTCGCCGTCGGCGTGGCCGCCTGCGGTGGCACCACGTCCGCCGCGGCGCCGACCACCGCCCCCGGCGAGATCCCCGACGAGACGGCGGGCCCCTTCCCCGGCGACGGGTCGAACGGCGCGAACGTGCTCACGCAGAGCGGCATCGTCCGCAGCGACATCCGCGCGAGCTTCGGCGGGCCCACCGGCGTGGCCGAGGGCGTCCCCATGACCCTGGAGCTCACCGTCGCCGACCTCGCGCGCGGCGGGGTGCCGTTCGCCGGCGCCGCGGTCTACGTCTGGCACTGCGACCGCGCCGGGGAGTACTCCCTCTACTCGGAGAACATCGCCGGCGAGAACTACCTGCGCGGGGTCCAGATCGCCGACGCGTCGGGGCTCGTGCGGTTCACCAGCATCGTCCCGGCCTGCTACGCGGGGCGCTGGCCGCACGTCCATCTCGAGGTCTACCCCGACGCGGCGGGCATCGTCGACGCGGACAACGCGGTCGCGACCTCGCAGGTCGCCCTGCCCGAGGACACCTGCCGCCAGGTGTACGGGCAGCCGGGCTACGAGCAGTCGGTCACCAACCTCTCCGACGTCACCCTGGCCGGCGACAACGTCTTCGGCGACGACTCCGGCGCGAGCCAGCTCGCCGCCGTCACCGGTGACCTGACCCGCGGCTACACCGTCGCCCTGCCCGTCCGCGTCGACACCCGGACGACACCGGTGGCGGGTGGACCGCCCCGCTGAGGAGGACGACGCGTAGGACATCGTTGACATGTCGGTAATCTCCTACATATCGTGACCCCGTGTCCACGGACGTCTTCCTCGCTCTGGCCAACCCGGCCCGGCGCCGGCTGCTCGAGCTGCTGGCCGACGGTCCGCGCACCGCGGGTGATCTCGCCGCCGAGTTCGACATGAGCCGGCCGTCGGTGGCGGAGCACCTCGCGGTCCTGCGTCAGGCGTCCCTGGTCACCGACGAACCGCGCGGGCGGCAGCGCTTCTACTCGCTGAACCCGGATCCGCTCGAGCAGGTCGGGGCCTGGCTGCACCCGTTCGAACGCTTCTGGCGCCACCGCCTGCGCGACATGGCCGATCTCCTGGAGAGCGAGGACGAGCAATGAGCTACCGACGGACGGGCTCGATCGAGGTCGACCAGTTCATCCGGGCGACGCCGGCACGGGTGTGGGCGGCGCTCACCGACCCCGAGACGCACGCCCGGTGGTGGGCGCCGGGCGACGTCGCCGCAGTCGTCGGCCACGAGTTCCACCTGGAGATGCCGGGCTTCGGCTCCGTGCCGTGCTGGGTGGTCGCGTCCGAGCCCCACGAGCGCTTCGTCTACACCTTCAACGAGGTCTGGACCCTGACCTGGCGCCTCGTCCCCGAGGGCGACGGCACCCGGCTCCTGCTGGAGCACTCGGGCTTCGACCTCGATGACCACCGCCAGCGCGACGCCTGCGAGCGCATGGGGCCGGGCTGGCGCGACACCGTCCTCCCCCGCCTCGCGGAGCTCGCGGAGGACCTCGCCGCTCACGGCCGCGTGTAGGTCAGGAGCACCACCCCGGTCGACGTGGTCGTCGACGCGGTCAGCCTGAGGTGGGTGAGCGGGCTCCGGTCGCCGAACATCCGCTTGCCGGCGCCGAGGATCACCGGGACGAGCAGCAGGCGGTACTCGTCGACGAGGTCGTGCTCGGCGAGCGCGCCGAGCAGGCCGCCGGACCCGAAGACCACCAGGTCGCCGTCGACCTCGCCCTTGAGACGGGCCACGTCGTCCGGTCCGCCGAGGCGACGGGAGTTGCCCCACGCCAACGGCACGTCCGGGGATCGCGTGACCACGTACTTCGGCATCCGGTTCATCGCGGCGACGGCCGGGTCCGACTGGTCGGCCCCGGACCACGCGGTCGTGAAGATCTCGTACGACCGTCGACCGAGCAGCATGCCCGCGGCCGCGGTGGTCGCCCCGCTCATGAACGACGCCATCGTGTCGTCGCCGTAGGGCGGGACCCAGCCGCCCGCGGCGAACCCGCCGTCGGGATCCTCGTCGGCCGACAACGGCGACTGGATCACGCCGTCCAGGCTCACGAAGTTGATCACCAGCACCCGAGCCACGGCGCCGAGGCTAGCGGCCGATCGTGTGGGCCACCGTGTCGAGACGGCACGATCGGCTCCGTCTCCCGGTCGAGACCGCGCACACCGAGGAAGGGACGACCGATGGACGCACAGGAGATCGCCAGCGAGCTCGCGCAGCCCGGTGCGCAGGAACTGCTCGCCACGACCGCGGCCCACCTCGCCTACACGGTGGCGGACGGCACGCCCCGGGTGATCCCGGTCGGTTTCCTCTGGACCGGCGACCAGGTGGTGATCGCCTCGGCCACCTCCTCGCCGAAGGTCGCGACGCTGTCGGCCCGCCCGGACGTCGCCGTGAGCATCGACGGCGACGCGGCGTCGGGAGCACGGGCGCTCTCGATCCGCGGCCGGGCGAGCGTCGAGATCGTCGACGGCCTGGTCGAGGAGTACGTCATGGCCGCCCGGCGCAGCATGGACGACGAGACGGCGGAGCGGTTCGTCGAGCAGTGCCGGAAGACCTACACGCAGGGGATGGCACGGATCGCGATCACGCCGAGCTGGGCGCGCTTCTACGACTTCGGCGCGGGCCGGCTGCCGCGGTTCCTGCAGGAGCTGGTCGAGGCGGCGGGCTGACTCACCGACGGGGCGTGTAGGCCAGCACCACCGCGCCGTTGCCGAGGTCGGTGACGCCCATCAGGTCCAGGGCGGTCGTGCCGATGCCGGCCAGCAGCGACTCCCCGGTCCCCGCGACGAACGGGGAGATGCTCAGGTGCAGCTCGTCGAGGAGACCCGCCTCGACGAGCGCCCGGCTGAACGGGCCGTTGCCGTACTTCACCAGCGTGCCGTCGCCGGAGTCCTTGAGCCGGGCGACGGCATCGACGGCGTCGCCGACGAGGACCTCGGCGTTCCAGGTGGTCTCGGTCAGCGTGGTGGAGGCGACGTGCTTCGGCAGCGAGTTGATCGTGTCCGCGATGCCGCCGGTCATGCTCGGCCACGTCGCGGCGAAGCCCTCGTAGGTCTCGCGTCCGAGCACGAGACCGACGGCCGGTTCCAGGAGCCGGCGTTGGTACTCGAGGTGCTCGTCGTTGGTGGGGATCGCCATCTGCGCGGCCCAGAAGCCGTCCCCGGAGATCCTCCCGTCGATCGAGAGGTGGTCGTACTCGATCAGTTTTCGCATGGCCGGAGTCGACCATCACGGCGACCGGCCGGTCTTGTATCGAACCGAAATCCGCGCAGTAGGGATCAGAACGCGAGGAACGAGACGCCGGACCTCAGCTCGCCCGGGGTGTGGCCGGTCGCCCACCGCATCGCCCGCGCGAGCTGCGGCTGGTCGTAGTAGCTGCCGGCGGTGACCGCGTCGGCGATCGACCCGCCGGCCGCGAGGAGCTGCGCGGCGTGCCGTGCCTGCTCGATGCTCGCGAGCTTGCGGCGCGAGATCCCGACGGCCCGACGGAACCGGAGCTGCGCCGTCCGTTCCGACATCCTTCGTGGCCGCACGCCGTGGCGAATCCCGTCGACGAGCGGATCGAAGGACAGCAGTCCCGCCCGCACGAGCCGGTTGACGAAGACGTCGACGTTCTGCTCGGTCGGCCTCTCCCAGTCCCGGCCGGCGAGCACGATCCGGTGGCCCGGCAGGGTCGGAAGGAGCGCGTCGTTCAGGTCGGCCAGACCGGCCGGCGGGAACAGGGGCAGATAGGCACCGAGCTGCAGCTCGACGCCGAAGAACTCCCAGCCCTCCGGACAGGTGAGTGGCGTGGCCGCGGTCTCCGGCCCCCGGAGGTGCGCCGTCATCTGGTTGCCGTGCTGCGCGAACACCATCATCGAGGCGCCCTTGGCGGCTGACATGAAGCTGGTCGTGGCGTCGCAGCGCGCCGACCACACCCGCTGCACCAGCGGGAACTCGCCGGCGACGGTGTCGAGGCTCAGACCCACGACGGGAGTCTAGGGACAGTTCGCCGTCGTCCGAACCGTCTGATCCGGGTCGATGGGTGTGGGCGGACGAGTCGACCTGTCAGCCGATGCGAGTTCAGGGGGGAGGCGCCCAGCGCTGCTGAGGCTCGCATGGGCTCGACCTGGCTGTTGACCTTCTGGCGCCTCGGGGCTCGTCGAGGGCTCGCGCGCCCCCGGCGGCCCCGAGAGTCGATCTCCGGACCAGCCGCGGGCGACCGCCCGTACCCAAGCCAGCGACCCGCGCGACGGAGGGCAAGCCATGTCCGGAGAGGTTTCGCAGCGATAGAGGCGGGAGCAGCGAGCGCGCTGCCGTCCATCAGAGCAGTTCGAGACTCGCAGCGAGCGCTTCGCAGTCAAGGACACCTCGCTCGTTCGTCGGGAATCACCAAGAGCCGTCGTTGACCCGCGGACCTGAGGTTTCGCTGTGCCCTGGTGCCTCCTCGCGCCGTGCCCGTCTGACGATCATGTCGTCCTCGATCCGCCGACGCTGCCCGCGCTGCGCCGGCTCGTTTGCGGCAAGTGGAGCTGGCTGCAACATCAGGGTCTTGGCTGCGGTACGTCGGGCGAGCAGGCTCTCCGCCGAGAAGGGCTGCGTCTCTCGGGGCTCGGCGCTCGGGTGGTTCAGGTCGGAGGTCGGATGACACAGCCGTTTGTGATCCCGCCCGACGGGGGTCGCGCCACGTGGACGGACGGCCTCATCTTGTTCAAAGCGGTAGCTCGCGACACCGGTGGTGCGCTCTCTGTGTGGGAGTCACTCATGCCTCGCGGCTCGTCTCCACCCCTCCATGTCCACGAGCGAGAGGATGAGGCGTTCTACGTGCTCGACGGCGAGATGACGTTCCGGGTCGGGGACGATCACCTCCCGGCGCCGGCGGGGACGTTCGTCTGGGGGCCCCGCGATGTTGCCCACCAGTATCGGGTCGAGAGTTCGGTAGCTCGGCTGTTGACGTGGTTCGTGCCTGCAGGCGGGGAGGAGCTGTTCTTTCACATGTCCCGCCCGGCTGAAGCGCGGACCCTGCCTCCGGCCTCGGGCGAGCCCTCGACGGGTCCCACAGCCGAGCAGGTGGCGATGTTCGAGCAGCGTTATGGACAGAGAGTGCTCGGCCCTCCGATGGGACCCTCCGCGACCCCTTAGCCCCCAGGACGAGGAACGACGCGGTTCGATAGGGCAAGCAGAGTTGATCTTCGATAACTCGATCATGGCCGGGAAGGAGCGTTCCGCGCCGGACCCGGCGCTGTTCTGCCCGGTCTGGACGGCGAGCGGAGACGGTCGAGGAGCTCCGTCCAACCTGTCCGATTCGGATCGAAGGATGCGGGGGCGGACGAGTCGGCCTGTAAGCCGGATCCTGTCCCCACGGGCCTCGCGGTCCCGTGGGTGGCGACCATCCATCTCGGCCCGCCGTCGCCGACGGGCTCCAGCGGTCTACCCGCAGGTCTCGGGCGGGCAGCCCTCGAACGACCTGCGCAGCGCCCCGCGGACGGGGCACCTTCTTGACCTTGCTCCGGGTGGGGTTTACCGAGCCGTCCTGGTCACCCAGGACGCTGGTGGTCTCTTACACCACCGTTTCACCCTCACCACCGGGCCAGAGCCAGGAGCTCGAGCCCGATGGCGGTCTGTTCTCTGTGGCACTGTCCCGCGGGTCACCCCGGGTTGCTGTTGGCAACCACCCTGCCCTGTGGAGTCCGGACTTTCCTCGACGGACCCTCGTGGGGTCCGACGCGGTCGCCCGGCCGACTCGTCCGCGTCGCCGAGCCTACAAGGACCCGGACCGTTAGCGTCGCGCACCGTGTCGGACCCGTCGGTGCTCCAGATCGTGCTGCTGGCCGCGCTCGGGCTGCTGGCCGGTGCGGTCAACGCGGTGGCTGGCGGCGGGTCGCTGATCGTCTTCCCCGCCCTGCTCGCGGTCGGGCTGCCGCCGCTGCCGGCGAACGTCACGAACTCCGTCGCGCAGTGGCCGGGCTACGCCGGCTCGACGGTCAACGCGCGCCGCGACCTCCGGGGGCAGCGACCACGGCTGATCAGCACGAGCATCGTCGCCGCGCTGGGCTCCGCGCTCGGCTGCGGGCTGCTGCTGGTCCTCCCGCAGTCGGTGTTCGACGCCGTGGTGCCGGTCCTCGTGCTGCTCGCGAGCCTCGCGCTGGGGGCGCAGCCGTGGATCAAGAAGTGGACGGGCCGGGCGGAGCGCACCGCCGACAACCCGAAGGTCCTGCTCCCGACGATCTTCTTCGCGGCCGTCTACGGCGGCTACTTCGGCGGGGCGCTGGGCGTGGTGCTCATCGCCGTGCTCTCGCTGCTCGCCCACGACACGCTGCAGCGGCTCAACGCCGTGAAGGTGCTGCTCTCGCTGGTGACGAGCACGGTGACGGTGGTCCTCTTCGCCCTCTTCGCGCCCGTCGACTGGCTCGCGGTGCTGCTGCTCGCGCCGACGACGCTGCTCGGCGGGTACCTCGGCATGGCCGTCGCCAAGAAGATGCCCGACGGGGTGCTGCGCTGGAGCGTCGTGGTGCTCGGCGTGGCCGTGGCGATCTACCTCTGGCTCCGCTGAGGGTATGAGCGTGGCGGGGGTGAGCACGGCCCTCGCGGTCGGCCTCCTCGCCGTCGTCCTCGTCGTCGCGGTCACGCGGCCGCGGGGGCTCCCCGAGGCCGCCGCGGCGGTGCCCGCCGCCACCGTGGTGCTGGCCGTCGGGCTCCTCACGCCGGCGGCGGCGTGGGACGAGGTGCGCGAGCTCGGCCCGACCGTCGGCTTCCTCGCCGCGGTGCTCGTCCTGGCCCACCTCGCCGACGCCGAGGGCGTGTTCCGCTGGGCCGGCGGGGTGCTGGCGCGGCGCTCGCACGGGCGCCCGCAGCGGCTGTTCGCCCTGGTGGTCGTCGCGGCGGCGGTGACGACGGCGGTGCTGAGCCTCGACGCGACGGTGGTGCTGCTGACCCCGGTCGTGCTCGACACGGTGCGACGGCTCGGCGCGCGCCCGGCGCCGCCGGCGTTCGCGTGCGCGCACCTGGCCAACAGCGGCTCGCTGCTGCTGCCCGTCGCGAACCTGACCAACCTGCTCGCGTTCCGGGCCACCGGCCTGGACTTCCTGGGCTTCGCCGCGCTGATGCTCCTGCCTCAGCTCGCGGTGCTGGTCGTGGAGTACGTCGGGCTGCGTCTGACCTTCCGCCGAGAGCTCGCCGAGCCCGCCGGGCCCGACGAGGAGGGCCGGGGCGCCGCGCTCCCCCGGTTCGCCGTCGGGGTCCTGGCCGCCACGCTCGCCGGGTTCGCGGTGGCGTCGCCGCTGGGTGTGGAGCCGGTGTGGGTGGCGGTGGCGGGCGCCGCGGTGCTCGCGGTCCGGGCGCTCGCGGCGCGTGAGACCGGGGTGCGCGACCTCGTCACCGCGGCCTCGCCGGGCTTCTGCGTGTTCGTCCTCGGCCTCGGCGTCGTCGTCGCCGCGGTGACCGAGCGGGGTCTCGGCGACGTCGTGGCGTCGCTGCTGCCCGCGGGCACCTCGTTCCCGGCGCTGCTCGGCCTGGCGGTCGTGGCGGCGCTGCTGGCCAACCTCGTCAACAACCTGCCCGCGACGCTCGTCCTGCTCGCCGCACTCGGCCCGACCCCGGCGACGGGCGCCGTGCTGGCCATCCTGATCGGCGTGAACGTCGGGCCGAACCTCACCCCGGTCGGCTCGCTGGCCACGCTCCTGTGGCGCCGGGTGCTGGCCGTCCGCGGCGTGCCGGCGCCGCTCGGGACGTTCACGCTCGCCGGGCTGGCCACGGTCCCGGCGTGCCTCGTCGCCGGGACCGGCGCGCTGGCCCTCGTGCTGTCGTGGTGAGTGCTGTCGTGGTGAGCCCTCAGCGCAGCGCAGCGTTGAACGACTCGGTGTTCGCGATCTGCTCGAAGTGCACGAGCCGGCCGTCGCGCATCTGCCAGACGTGGGCGAAGCGGGCCGTCATCGACGTGCCGGTCGCACGGCTGGTCCCCCGGTACGTGCCGACGGCGACGACGAGGTCTCCCTGGGCGACCACACGCTCGGGCTCGACGAGGAAGGTCTCCCACGCGTTGCCGATGGGCGCGAACACGCCGTCGACGACGCCCTGCGGCCCGTGGAAAGTGCCCGCGTTGGGCGCGGTGGACTCGACCCAGACCAGCTCGGGATCGAAGTGCTCGAGAACGGCAGGGATGTCGCCCCGGCCGAAGGCGTCGTAGACCGCGCGGGCGATGGTCGCGTTGTCGGTGGTGGTGGTCATGGTGCTCCCCTGCTCGGTGCGGGCTGCAGGAGAAGCGTGGGACCGCACCAGGGGCGCCGGACAGGGCGCGAACTACGTACGGGCCGTCATCGCCTGCGTGCCCACGGCCGCCAGCAGGTCGAGGCGGCTGCGCGCGTCGCTGCCCGGGGTGGGCGTGAAGACGAGCAGGCGCAGGTCGTCCTCGGCGGTGGTGAGGGTGTCGCAGTCGAGCTCCACGTCGCCGACGTCGGGGTGCACGACCGTCTTGTGGCTCTGGTGGTGCCCGGCGACGACGCCGGAGTCCCACAGCCCGGCGAACTCGTCGCTGGCGCGGTACAGGTCGTCGACGAGCGTGCTCAGCTCCGGGTCGTTCGGGTAGCGGCTGGTGCTCCCGCGCAGGTCGGCGACCAGGGACGCGGCGAGGGCGTCGCGTTCCTCGCGGGTGTGGCGCACGCGGTCGCCGGCCTCGCCCTCGGTGAAGATTCGCCAGAGCGTGCTGCGCCGGCGATCCTCGAGCGCCGTCGGGTCACCCATGAGCGCGGCGTACAGCGGGTTCCAGGAGATCAGCGTCCAGGTGACGTCGAGGACGCCGATCGGGCTGTCGTGCAGCGCCTCGACGATCCGGCGCACACCGGCCGGGATGCGCCGGGAGATCCGCCCGCGGTCGGCGGCGTGCCCGGCGAGGCGGAACAGGTGGGCCTGCTCGGCGTCGGAGAGGCGCAACGCCCGGGCCAGCGAGGCGCAGACCTGCGCCGACGGGGTGCGCGTGCGGCCCTGCTCGAGGCGCACGACGTAGTCGATCGAGATGCCGGCGAGCAGCGCGAGCTCCTCGCGGCGCAGGCCCGGGGCGCGGCGCGGCGCGTTGACGGCCATGCCGACCTCGGCGGGGTCGGTGCGGTCGCGCCAGGTGCGCAGGGACGCGGCGAGTTCACCGGTGCTCACGGCCCCGATCATCCGCCTCGCCGCCACCCCGTGGGGGGTACGGGATGTACCAGGACGACCCGGCACTCCCCACCGGCGGGCCGCCTGGCGCAGGGTGGGGACATGACCACACCGGCACTCACCGACCGCCTCGCGCTCGCCGACGACCTCGTCCTCACGCGCATGGGCTACGGCACCATGCAGCTCGCCGGCCCGCACGTGATGGGCCCGCCGCGCGACCGCGACGAGGCGATCGCCGTCCTGCGCGAGGCCGTCGACCGCGGTGTCACCCACATCGACACCAGCGACTACTACGGCCCGTTCATCGTCAACGAGATCCTCCGCGAGGCCCTCCACCCCTATCCGGACGACCTGCGGATCGTCACCAAGGTCGGCTGCCGGCGCGGGGAGGACGGGTCGTGGAACCTCGACACCTCGCCCGACGAGCTCGTCCGCGAGGTGCACGAGAACCTCGGACGGCTCGGCCTGGAGAGCCTCGACGTCGTGAACCTGCGCGTGTCCGACGACCACGACGAGTCGCTCGCCGAGGCCTTCGCGACGCTGGCGAAGCTGCAGGAGCAGGGCCTCGTCCGTCACCTCGGGGTCAGCAACGTCTCCCCCGCCCAGCTCGCCGAGGCCCGGGCGATCGCGCCGGTGGTGTGCGTGCAGAACCACTACAACCTGGTGCACCGCACCGACGACGACCTCGTCGACCACTGCGCCGCCGAGGGGATCGGGTACACGTCGTTCTTCCCGCTCGGTGGGTTCAGCCCGCTCCAGTCGGACACCCTCGCGCGCGTCGCGCAGGACGTCGGGGCGACGCCGCAGCAGACCGCCCTGGCCTGGCTGCTGCAGCGCTCGCCGACGATGCTGCTCATCCCCGGGACGTCGTCACGGGAGCACCTGCGCGAGAACCTGGCCGCCGCCGACCTGGCCCTCCCGCCCGAGGCCGTGGCCGAGCTGGACTCGATCAGCCAGGGCTGAACGACCGGCCCGGGCCGGCCGCGTTGCGCGACCGGCCCGGTGCTCGGCAGGCTCTGCCGACGTGACGACCCCCGAGGCGGCCGACCGTGCCCACGTCCGCGAGCAGGCGCTGGGCATCGCGGCGGGCTGGTCGCCGCCCGACGCCCCGCCGACCTGGGAGCTGACGGCGGAGCTCTTCCGCGCGATCGCCACCGAGCCCGAACTCCTCGGGATCGCCGCGGGCATCCCTGCCGACCGGCTCCCGCCCCTGCTGCTCAGCGCCGCCGTCCGCTACCTCGTCGCGCGGCGGAGCCCCCACCCGCTCGCCGGCTACTTCCCGACGCCCGGGTCCGGGCAGCCGCGCCTCGACGAGGGGTTCCGGCCGGCGCTCGTCGCCTTCGCCCGCGAGCACGCGAGCGAGCTCACCCAGCTCTGCGCCGAGCACCGCTACCAGATGAACGAGGTCGCCCGGAGCGCCGACGTCCTGGCGGTTCTGGGCGCCGTCCTCGGAGCCGGGGTCGACCCCGAACGGCCCCTCGCGCTGGTCGACCTCGGCACCGGCGCGGGGCTCGGACTGCACCTCGACCGCTACCGGTACCGCTTCGGCGACCGGACCCTCGGCGACCCGGACGCCGCGCTGACGATCACCCCCGAGCTGCGCGGCCGCCCCGCCCCGCTGCCGGCGCGGATGCCGACGATCGCCGCACGCCTCGGGGTCGACGTCGAGCCCCTCGACCTCGGCGACCACCGGGTGCGCGAGTGGCTCGCCGCCTGCATCCCGCCCGAGACGACGGCCGTCGACCGGTTCGCGGCCGCCTCGGAGGTCGCCCGGGCGCACCCCGCGGACCTCGTGCGCGCCGAGGTCGTCGACGACGTCGTCGGCCTCTGCGCCCGGATGCCCGAGGACGCGCTGCTCGTGCTCGTCGACACCTACGTGCACGTGTTCCTCACCGACGAGCAGCGGGCGCGGTTCCGCCGCCAGCTCAGCGAGCTGGGCCGCGACCTCGTGTGGATCTCGGTGGACCCGCTCGTGCCGCTGGGCCCGGAGGGCACCGAGAGCGTCCAGTACCTGCCCGTCCCGCCGCGCGCGCTCGAGGCCTCGCGCGCCGGCGTCACCGGGGTCGTCGGGCAGCTCTCGGTGTCCCGCGACGGCACGGCCGAGGGCGAGGTGCTCGGGCTCGCGCACCCGGGCGGTGCGTGGATCGAGTGGCTGTAGGCGCCCAGGCCACTTTCGCTGGCTCAGGTGCCGCTAGGCCAGGTACGACGTGTCGTTGACCAGCCGCACCGAGGCGCCGCCGTCGGGCCAGAACTCGACGACCGACAGGCACGCCAGGTCGAGGTGCAGGCGGAAGAGCAGCGACGGCCCGGCGTCGAGGGCGCGGCGCAGGATCAGCTTGATCGGCGTCACGTGACTGACGACGACGACGGTCTGGCCGGGGAACCGGCGCAGGAGGTCGCCGAGGGCGGCGTCGACGCGGTGGGCGACGACATCGAAGCTCTCCCCGTTCGGCGGGCTGACGCTGCTGTCGCCCAGCCAAGCACGGTGCACGTCGGGGTCCTGCGCGGCGGCCTCGGAGAAGGTCAGGCCCTCCCAGGCGCCGAAGTCGGTCTCGGTGAGGCGCTCGTCGACGCCCACGGGCAGACCGAGCACCCCGGCCACCGGCTCGGCGGTCTGACGGGCACGCACCAGCGGGGAGCTGATCACCGCGCGGATGTTCCCGTTGCTGCCGACGTGCCGGGCCGCCAGCGCGGTCGCCGCCGCGGCGGCCTGCTCGAGCCCGTCGCGGGTGAGCTCCGGGTTGCCCCGGCCCGAGTAGCGGCGCTCGACCGACAGCGGGCTCTGCCCGTGGCGCAGCAGCAGCAGGCGGGTGGGCATCGTCGACCCGCGTCCCGTCCACGAGCCCGCGGTGGTCATACGCTCGCCTTCCCGGAGCTCTTCTCGGTGCGCACCACGATCGTCCCGCACTGCTCGCACCGCACGACGTCGTCGGGCGCGGCCGCCGCGACGGCGCGGATCTCGTTGCGGTCCATCTCGATCCGGCACCCGCCGCACCGCGCCCCGACGAGCTCGCCCGCGCCGGTGCCGGTGCGGGCGCGCAGCTGGTCATAGAGCGCGAGCAGGTCCTCGGGCAGCGTCTTCGCCAGCTCGGCGCGCTCGGCACCGCGGCGCGCCTCCAGCACGTCGATGTCGCCGAGCACGCCGTCGCGGCGCTCGACGGCGTCGGCGAGCGCGGTCTCGGCGGCGTCGAGGGCGGCCTGCTCGTGCGCGAGGTCGGTCTCGGCGGCGTCGAGGCGCTCCATGGCCTCGAGCTGGGAGTCCTCGAGCACGCCGCGGCGCCGCGCGAGGGTGTCGAGCTCGTGGGACAGGTCGGTCACCTGCTTCGCCGAGACGCTGCCGGAGTCCACCAGCCCCCGGTCGCGCTCCTCGCGCGCGGTGACCTGGGCGACCTCCTGCTCGAGCTTCGCCACGTCCCGGCCCAGGTCGCCGACCGCGGTGCGGGCGGTGACGACCGCGTCGCGGTGGGCGCGGACGGTGGTCTCGGCGTCCTCCACCGCGGTCTGCTCGGGCATGGTGCGGCGGCGGTGCTGCGCGCGGGCGAGCTCGGCGTCCAGCCCGGCGAGGTCGAGCAGACGGCGTTGGGCGGACGGGTCGGCCTTCACGAGATCACGGCTCCTGCTGAGGACGGTTCGGGCGAGGGGCTGCCGAGGGACCAGGCGTCGGTGCGGATGGTCGACACCGTGATCTCCAGGTCCGGCGCGGCCGCGGCGAGCACGGCCGCCGCCTGGGCGCACCACGGGTGCTCGGAGGCCCAGTGGGCGACGTCGACCAGGGCCGGCGCACCGGCCTCGGCGAGGTGGTCGGTGGCGGGGTGGTGGCGCAGGTCGGCGGTGACGTAGACGTCGACGCCGGCCGCGCGGGCGAGGTGGAGCATCGAGTCGCCCGCCCCGCCCGAGACGGCGACGCGCCGCACGGTGCGCTGCGGGTCGCCGCCGGTGCGCACGCCCCAGGCCGTCGCCGGCAGGGCGTCGGCGACGCGGCGGCTGAAGTCGGCGAGGGACTCGGCCGCGGCGAGCGACCCGATCCGACCGATCCCGACGGTGCCGTCGTCCTGCGGGGACAGCGGCGCCTCGACCGTCACCCCGAGCGCCTCGGCCAGCGCGTCGGACACCCCGGGGCGGGCGGCGTCGGCGTTGGTGTGTGCGGTGAACAGGGCCACGCCGTGGCGGATCAGGCGGTGGACCGCCGTGCCCTTCGGGCCGGTCGCGGCCACCCCGTGCACGCCGCGCAGCAGCAGCGGGTGGTGGGTGACGAGAAGGTCGGCCCCGACCGCGACGGCCTCCTCGATCACCTCGGGCAGGGGGTCGACGGCGACCAGGACGCGGCGGACGCCCTCGGCCGGGTCGCCCACCGCCAGGCCGACCGCGTCCCACTCCTGCGCCAGCGCGGGCGGATACGCGGCCTCGAGGGCGCGGACGCTGTCGGCGACGGTCACGGGGCGCATGGCCACCCATTCTGCCCACCGCCGCCGGGCGCCACCGGGCGGGCGGGTCAGGGATAGACCTGCCGGCGCAGGCCGTCGACCCACGGGTCGAGGGCGGCGACGATCCCGTCCCACGGGGCCTGCCACAGCGCGACGAGGACGACGAGCAGGACGAGCACCACCAGCGCCGCCCGGAACGCCCGCACGTGCGCCGGGGGCGTGCTCACGCCGGCTCCCCGACGGCGCCGACGGACACGGCCGTCCGCGCCGGCGGGAGCGGCAGGCGGCCCCGCTCGGCGAGCCAGCGCAGCGGGGCGAGGGCGGTGTGGCGGTCGTCGGGCTCCCAGCCGGTGTGCGAGGAGACGAGGAAGTACCCGACGGCGGCGAAGTCCCGCTCGGCCGCGACGACCAGCTGGTCCTGGCCGTGGTCGCACAGCCAGCGGCGCACCGCGAGACGGTCGGGGCGCAGGTCGGCGGCGATGGGGTGGTCGACGAGCAGGTCGGCCTTGACCACCACGACCGCGAGGTCGGTGCGGTCGAGGCGGGCGCCGAAATCCCGCAGCCGGGGCACCGTCGCCTGGTACGCGACCTCGGGCGGGTCGACCGCCGGCGCCGCCTCGGCCTCGTCGACCGGGCCGCGCAGCACCTCGTCGGCCACCTCGGGGATCGAGAACGGGTCGACGACCACGATCATCTGCCCGGCCTCGTCCAGGAACCGCAGGTCCTCCGTGGCCGAGCGGGTGGAGAAGAGCTCGCCGGCGGCGTCGAAGGTGTGCAGCAGCGCGCGGCGCCGGCCCTGGGTCACCGTGCACACGAGACCCACCGGCGCGGCCGCCTCGGTCTTGGCGACGCGGCCCGCGCGGACCTGCTCCACGCCCTCGCGGAAGCGCGCGGCGTCGGCCTCCCGGCGCGGCTCCAGCGTCCCGCCGCCCGCGACCGCCTGCCGGCGCAACGCCTCGAGCCCGGCGTAGATCAGGCTCGTCTTGCCGGCCGAGACGGGACCGAGCACCGGGATGCTGACGTCCGTCCAGACCCCCGAGCCGTCCTCGAGGACCTCGTCGCACTGGGGGCAGCGCGGGGCGTGGTCCCTCCCGGCGCGGGACACCGTCGTCGGCATCGGGCGCCCGCAGCGGCAGCGGTGCGCCAGCACGCCGAGCCGGCTCGGTCGCACGTCGTGGTGCACGAGGCCGCACGCGCAGGCGTAGCCGGGCAGGGTGGTCCGCCAGAAGCAGTACGGGCACCGCGCCGCCGCCCGGTTCCGGCGCCGCAGCAGGGCGTCGACGGCCCGCACGAGCCGGCCGGCCACACCCCACACGAGCGCGGCGAGCGCGAGACCGGTGACGACGAGGGCGAGCACCGCGAGCCCCGTCACGACCGCGCCGGCGGTGACCGCGAGCAGCAGCAGGAACCCGGCGATCCCGAGCGGCCAGAGGGCCAGCCACGCCTGCGGGTTCAGCAGGCCCCCGAGCGGCGACCAGAGCGCCCCGAGCGCGTCGCGCCCGCGGCGGGCCATCGCGCGGACGTCGACCCGGGCCTGCCCGGCGAGATAGTGCGGCCAGGCGCGGTCGCGCCCGTGGCCCGGGGGCGCGGGCGGGAACCAGGGCCCGTCGACGTCGTCGGGGGTGAGCAGGTCGGTGTCGGCCGCGAACGGGCCGGAGAGCAGGACGATCAGCGCGCCCAGGGCCCCGAGCAGGACGCCCACGAGCACCAGCCAGCCCGCGAACGGCCACACGACGAACCACAGGAACGCGGCGCACAGCCCGAGGTAGGCCGTGACCCCGAGGACGGCGAGGACCGCGAGCGCCACCTGCGGCACGGCTCAGCCCTTCTTCCGCCGGCCGAACCGGTCGCGCCAGGACGCGCCGCTGTGCGCGGCGAGCGACGAGGCGGGCTTCCGGCGCAGCCGCCACAGTTCCAGGACGCCGTCGTCGGCCGCCCGCTCCCGGTCGTCGGCGAGCAGATCGGTGACGGCGCGGGTGACGTCCGCGTCGAGCCCCGAGCGGAGCGCGTCGAGCTTCGTGAGGTGCCCGTGGCCGACGCGGGCACGGACGGCGGTCTCCTTCGTCGCGAACACGAAGAGGACCGCCGTGCTCCGGGGGTCCGGGGCGTGGTCGGGGTCGCCTCCGGCCCACGCGTAGAGCTGGGTGAGCATCGTGTCCCGCAGCGTGGACGGGCCGGTCGCGACCAGCACCCGCCCGCCGACGGACGGGCCGGCCCCGCGCAGGGCGCGCACCAGCCGGTTGCGGTCGGCGCGGGTGGGACGGGCGGCCTTCGCCAGGAGCAGGCCGAGATCGCCGGCCTCGTCGAGACGCGCACCCTGCTCGAGGCGCTCGACCACCTCGGTCACCGAGGCGTCCGCGGGCGGCCAGTCCTGGTGGCCCAGGGCCCGGGGCGGCAGCCCCGCCTTCTCGAGGACGTCGAGGGCGGCCCGCGCGTCCTCGTCGACGGCGGGCGCGCGGGTCAAGGAGTGGTAGGCGACCACCGCGAGCGCCCGGTCGTGTGCCTGCGGCGGGGTCGCCTCGAGGAATCGGCGCACGGCGGCGTTGTCGACCGGGTCGCGCCCCAGGAGGCGCTCCCACGTCGACACCCAGCGCCCGTTCGGCCCCGGCACCACCGCGGCGGCCAGCCCGGTGAGCGCCGCCCGGGCGGGCTCGCCCCCGGCGGCGAGGGCGGCCAGGGCCACCGCGAGGTCCAGGCGCCCGACCGCGCCGAGCACCGGGATGCGCCCGGCCAGCGGCTCCGGACGGCGCCACCAACGGCGCCCGACGTCGGCGGCGGTCCGCTCGCGGAGGTCCGGCTCGCCGAGACGGCGCTCGAGCTCGCGGTGCAGGTCGGTGACCACCGTGGGGCCGAGGGCCCATCCGTCCGGGTCGACGTCGGCGTCGGGGTGGTGGGCCCACCAGTCCACGAACCGCCGGGCCACGCCGTCCGGGACGGGCAGCGCGTGCCGGTGGGCCAGGCGCAGGGCCGCGGCCGGGTCGGCCCGTTGCGCCACGCGCTCGAGCGCGCCTACGTCTGCGGCTGCCGCCGGCTCCCCCGCCACCGGCCGCAGCGGCGTGTCGGGCACCGGCCCGCCGTCCGCGGCGAGGTCGGCCTCGCGGTCGAAGAGACGACGGCGCGCGGCCTCCGCGACCGTGTCCCAGCCGAGCTCGGCGGCGCCGGGCGCGGCCGCCCGGATCGCGGCGACCTCGTCGAGGTCGAGGAGCGCGGTGTGGTCGTGGGTCTGGGCGACGAGCGTCGCGACCAGCGGCGCCCCGAGGACGTCGACCGCCCCGGGTCCCGCCGTCCGCAGCCAGCCCGCGATCCGGACCGCGGCGCCGGGGTCGACGCCGAGGGGCAGCCCCACCGTGAGCGCCGCCGCCTCCCGCTCGACCTCCCCCGGGACGGCGCGCCCGTCGGGGTGGCCCTCGCGGGCCAGCTGGCCGGCGACCTCGACCGCGTCGACGACGTCGAGCGGGTCGTCGGCACCCAGGAACAGCGGTACCCAGAACAGGGCCTCCGCGGACGGCACGATCTCCGGCGGCACGATCTCCGGCGGCGCGATCTCCGGCGGCGCGATCTCCGGCGGCGCGATCTCCGGCGGCGCGTGCTCGAGGAGGTCGAGGACGAGGTAGCCGTCCTGGCGCCGGTACGGCCCGGCCCAGTCGGGGTGGGCGACGACGACGTCGTGCGGGCTCCGGTCCGGGTCGGTGGCGAAGATCTTGAAGCTGATCGCGAGGGCGCGCTCGCGGTCCAGGAGCAGCGTGGCCGCCGCGAGCCAGCAGGCCGCGTCGTCGCCGCGGTCGGCGATGAGCAGGACCCGACGCCGGTCCGCGCCTCCCTGCAGGGCGCCGAGGGCGGTCACGAGGGCGAGGAGCCGCTCCCGGCCGTCGCGGGCGGCGGCGATCCGCTCGCGGACGGTCTCGGTGTCCCACGGCCCGGGCTCCGGGTGGGCCGCGACGGGCGCGCACGACGTCGTCGGCGCCGGCGTCGACACCCACCACGACGCGCCCCAGAGCTGGGCGGGCCGGACGAGGCCGTACGACCCGGCCTCGCGGGTGACGACGGCGTGGGTGAACTGGTTGCCGTCCCGGTACCCGTTGGCCTCCCGGCCGAGGTAGCGGCCCCCGGCCGTCACGTAGGTCCGGGCGCGGCCGGTCCCGTCGCGGCCGGTCCCGTCGCGGCCGACCTCGTCGTTGCCGGCCCCGTCGTTGCCGGCCCCGTCGTGGAGGTGGGCCAGCGAGGGCGGGAAGTCGGCGACGGGGCGGCGGTCGCGCATCCAGCGGACGGGCACCTCGTAGAGCGCACCGCGCTGGACCAGCCGCTGCTCGTCCTCCCCCGCGCCCTCCGAGCGGGCCTGGAACCCGAACCCCGCACCGCCGCCGAGGCCCTGCCCCGGCAGGCAGTCGGTGTAGTACAGCGACGCGAACGCCGCCGGCTCGCGCCCGCTCACGGCCGGCTCCGCTCGACGACGCCGAGGCGGTGCAGGAGCCAGAGCAACGGCTCCTCGACGCGGAACGGCTGCACGCCGCCGGGGTCGACCTGCTTGACCTTGTAGTCCGGCGGCGCGCCGAGCGCCGAGACGGCGAAGTAGCGGAAGGTCCGGTAGTTCAGCCGCAGGTGGGCGTCGACGTCGTCGGCGTCGAAGCGGTGCAGCAGCGAGCCGACGTACTCGTGGACCGCCTCGCCGGCCTCGTCGTCGTACCCCGCGCCGGGCCGGATGGGCGCGAAGATCGGGTCGGACGTGCCGAGGATCGGGAAGAGCGCGTCCATCTTCGCGAAGGCGACCGCGATCGGTGTCGTCACCGCCCGGTGGGCCTTGACCCCGCCGGTGGCGCGCAGCAGCTCGGTCACCCGCATCAGCACGTCGAGCGGGCCGTCCGCCCCCGTGACGGCGGCGTCGGGGACGTCGAGGCGGTCCCGCACGCCGGGCAGGTGCCAGGGGTCGAGCAGGACGATCATGCCGTCGGCGGAGCCGAGGTAGGCCTGGGTGTGCACCGACTCCTGGGAGGTCAGGTCCTCGCCCGCGGTGTCGTAGAAGGACAGGATCGTCGTGCGCAGCGAGGTCCGCCCGAGCAGGCCGCGGCGCGGCGAGCGCCACTCGACCACCAGCGGCTCCTTGCGGCTCTCCTGCGCCGCGGGGGTGCTCTCGAACAGCTCGCCGTCCTCGAAGAGCGCCCGCTGGTAGCGCGCGAGGTACTCCTCGGTGCTCGTCTCGCCGCCCTGCCGGTCGCCGACGAGGCGCACGTCGGCGTCGAAGCGGCGGCGGACGACCGTGCGCAGCTGGTGGTTCAGCACCGTGAGGTAGACGGTCTTGCCCGCGCCCTTGCCGCCGACCATGCCCACCAGCGGGCTGCGGCTGCCGACGAACGTCGTGGGCAGCGGGGTGTGGCACACCGGGCACGCGCGCACCCCGGTGCGGCCGTGGCAGTGCGGGCACTCCGCCTGCGTCGCGGAGCGCAGGGACCGTGTCGGCACGAACGTCGGGTGGACGTCGCCGACGAAGCCGGTGTGCCGGGCGCGCTCGGGATCGGGCGCGCGGCGGCACCCCTCGACGCCCGGCGCCCCGACCCCGGTGCACTGGAAGGCGAGGGCCCAGGCGTCGATCCGGTGGTAGCAGTACGGACACGGGACCCCGGCCATCACGACACCTTGAGCGCTGACACGGGCGGGTCGACGAGGGCGACCTCGTCCCCGCAGGAGAAGCACCGCAGCCAGTACGGGCGCCGCATCCGGGGCAGCGGCGCGGAGAAGACCGTCGGTTGCGTCGAGGAGAGCTCGACGCGGTGGCGCACGAGCTCCACCCCGGCACCCGGCGTCAGCGGCATGACGCGGCCCTCGCTGGCCACGAGGACGACGTCGACGCTCCCGCTGCCCTGGCCCGGCGGCACCGAGACGACGCACTCGCGGGTGCCGCGCAACCGCGAGCCCTGCTGCGCGACGGTGTAGCGCACGGGCCGGGCCGGCGCCTCGACCCGCACGGCGACCGGTGCCGACTCGCTGCGGTCGGGGCCGGCGCCGACGACGGCGCGCACCTCGACGGCACCGGTGACGCCGGCGGGCAGGTGGAACCCGCCGGTGTCGCGGTAGCGCGCCCGCGTCGTCCGGTCGCCGCCGCCGGACCACCCGATCTCCGAGACGGCGACCCCGGTGGGCCACACCCAGGACAGCACGACGTCCTCCCCGCGGCGCTGGGCGCGCAGCTGCGTCGGCGCGGGGACGAGGTCGTGGCCGACGTCCCGGCCGCGCACCCGGCCGGCCGGCGCCCGCGTGAACGCGGCGACGTGCACCCGGCCCGGCGGCACGTCCGCGAGCAGGGTGTCCCAGCCGTCACGGGTGCGGGGCACACCGGGGATCTCGGTGCCCCAGGCCTCCACCACGCGCGCGGTGAGCAGCGCGCCGACCTCCCCGGGCGGCGGGGTGCGGGCGACGCGGATCTCGACGTCGGCCCCGCGCGGGGTCCGCCAGCTCACCCGCAGCCGGACCTCGGTGCCGTCCTGCTCCGGCGCGACCTCGAGGGCGGTGACCGGCGCCGAGTCCGCGCGGACGCCCCCGTGCCCGGCCTGCGGCTCGGCGACGAGCTCGCGGCCCTGCTCGGCGTACACCGCGGCGATCTCGTAGTGGTACTCGACGCCCTCGACCGCCGTGGTGTCGGTGAAGCCGCGCAGGGTCGCGGTCATCTCGGCGACGTCGGGGCTGTCGGCCCCGGCCTGCCGTCGCACCCGGACGGCCACCGCGTCCGGGTGCGCCCGCCAGCGCCCGACGACCGCCCCCGGCTCGCCGACGATCTCGACGTCGGCGACAGGCGGGACCACGGTGACGCTCGCGGCGACCGCCGACGACCGGGCCGCGCCGGCGGCCCGGCCGGCGAGCACCGCGTAGTGCACGGGGCGGCCCACCGGCGGCGCCGGGTCGGTGGTGAAGCGGGCGCCGGCGACGTCGGCGACGACCGTCCCGTCGTCGGCGTCGCGGGGGGCGCGGTCGGTGCGCCGCACGACCCGGTACACCGCGTCGTCGGCGTGGCTCGGCGGCGCGGTCCAGGCGATCCGCACGCCGGCCCCGTCGGGGACGACCTCCACGCGGGTGACCGGGGCGAGCGGGACGTGCGCGAGCTCCTCGGCCAGATCCTCCCGGTCGGCGGCGACCGCCAGCGCCGCGCGCAGCCTCTGCTCGGCGAGGTCCGGGCGGCCCTCGCCCAGCGCCGCGGACGCCTCGTCACGCAGCGCCTCGACCTCGCGGGTCCGTGCCGCGAGCAGGCGGCGCGCCTCGACGGCGGCCTCGTCGTCCAGCACGGCGAGCAGGCGCGCCGCCGCGACCGGACGGCCTTCCGCGAGCAGCGTCCGGAGCTCGGTGAGCGGGTCGGTGGGCACGACGGCGGTGGTCTCGGCGAGCAGGTGCACCACGATCCGGCGGGCCTCGCGGGGCGCGAGCCGCCCGGCCTCCAGGCGCCGGACGAGCCCGGAGGGCACGGCCCCGGCCGCCCGCTGCGCGCGCACCGGCTCCAGGAGCAGCACGAGGGACAGGGTGCGGAGGTCGACGCCCTGGACGGCGGCGGTCCGCAGGCGTCCGAGGACGTGCTTGGCCGGCCCGCTCGTCGCGCTGTCGCGGCCGCGGGAGACGGCCTCGATCCGGGCCTCGACGGCGGCGAGACCCAGACCGCCCGGCGCGGCGGGCGTGGCGGAGAAGGCGTCGAGCAGCGTGAACGCGCCGGCCTCGGGGTGCAGCAGCGCCGGGACGGACGGCGTGCCGGCGGCGGCGAGCCCGTCGGTGAGCGTCCGCACCGCGTCGCGGGACACCCCGCTCGCCCCGGTCACCCCGGGCAGCTCCCGCGCCGCGACCACCTCGAGGCCCGCGGCGGACGCGGCCTGCTCGGCCTGGTCGGCCTCCAGGTCCGCGTGGGCGCCCGCCGCTGCGGCGAGCTGCTCGCGGGTGAGCAGGCCGAGGTCGCCGTAGAAGCCCGACAGCTCGGCCGCGAGCTGGTCGGTGGCCCGGCGGCGCGCCCGGTCGCCGTCGCGGCGGCGCCGGCGCCAGAAGGCCGGGTCGGCGAGCTGGTCGCCGTGCTCGGCGCGCAGGCGCTCGTCGGCCCGCAGGAACGCCTGGCAGACCTGCCCGACGTGGCTCGCGCTGCGGGCCTTGTTCGTCCAGTAGGCGCGGACCTCCCGCAGCCGCTTCTCGATCTCCGGCGCGGTCATCCGGGCGTCGAGGGCGTAGCGGGTCGGCAGGTCGTCCGGGAGCTGTGCGGTCCGCCCGCGCAGGGGCCGGACCACCTCCTCCTCGTAGCGCTTCTGGTCGAGGGCCTGCTTCTGGTCGAGGGCCATCAGCCCGTGACCATCAGTCCGTGGACCACCCGGGTCGCGCGCTCGACCTCCTCAGGGCTCAGCGCGCCGATGGTCACCGCGATGTCGAGGCCCCGCCCCGAGGAACGGTGCGTCGCGCGCAGCCGCAGCAGGCCCTGCTCGTCGATGCCGAGCACGATGTCCACCGGCGCCCCGGCGGGTCCCGGCGGGATGCCCTCGATCCGGCCGGCGCCGTCCGAGACCGCGACGTTGTCCTCCATCTCCTCGCTGGCCACCGTCCCGGCCTGCTCGTAGAGGGCGATGTCCACGCTGCGCTGGCCGGCGACGACCGTGAACGCCTCGAGGGTCCGGTCGCCGGTGGGCAGCGGGTCGTTGGCGGCGACGAGGTGGTGCACGTAGACGCGGTCGTCGGGGCGCGGACCGTCGACCAGCTGCACCCCGAAGGCCTTCGAGAGCACGTTGCGGGTGGACTTCGCCGAGAGGCGGCCCAGGTCGGCCTCGCTCATCCCCGTCGCGGCGGCGATGGCCGACAGCGCCTCGCGGGCCCTCTCGTCGCCGGCCTCCGGGGTGGGCGCGGCGTCGCGGGCCCGCGCGGTCTCCTGCACCACCCGTCGGGAGAGCGCCCAGATCGCGGCCCCCTTGGCCACGGCGAGGTCCGGCTCGAAGAGCCGGGGCGTCCAGCCGAACTCCGCGGCCAGCCGCTCCGCGACCGCGGGCATGCGGGTGGAGCCGCCGACGAGCAGCACCTCGTCGATCGTCGTGCCCGGGCTCTTGTCCTCGAGGGTGTCGAGGGTGCGGCGCAGGATGGCGACGGTGGTGTCGAGGAGGTCCTCGGTCATCGCCTCGAACTCCGTGCGGCTGACGTCGAAGCGGGCGGCCGCGCCCGCGAGCTTGAGGTTGACCGGCCGCGACTCGTGCTTCGAGAGCTGCTTCTTCACCGACTCGGCGAGCAGCGCCACCTCCTGCACGAGGTCCTCGCTCTCACGCGGGTCCTCGTCGGGCGCGGCCTCCTCGACGAAGCGGGTCATGAGGTGCTCGGCGAGCCGGGCGTCCCAGTCCGCGCCGCCGAGGTCCTTGTCGCCGTCGGTGCACACCACGTCGACGGCGTTGTCGTCGATGCGGATGACCGAGGTGTCGAAGGTGCCGCCACCGAGGTCGTAGACCAGCACCGTGCGCCCGACCGCGCCCTGGCTGGTCTCGTAGTGCACGGCCGCCGCGACCGGCTCGGGCACGATCCCGAGGACCGCGAGGCCCGCGATCTCGCCGGCCTTGCGCGTCGCGTCGCGCTCCCGCATCCCGAAGTAGGCGGGCACGGTGATGACGACGTCGCGCACCTCGTCGTCGACCTCCGCCCCGGCCGCGAGGTGCTTGAGGATCAGCGCCGAGAGCGACTCCGGCGTGTGCTCCTGGCCGTGGAACGCGTAGAGCGCCGACGTCCCCATCTGGCGCTTCACGAGGCTGACGACGTGGTCCGGCTCGATCTTGGCGATCGCCTTGGCCTGCGTGCCCACGACGACGTTCGTCGGGCTCTCCAGGTAGACGACCGACGGCGTCGTCTCCTCCCCCTCGCCGTTGCGGGCGATCGACGCCCGCCCCGTCTCGTCGACGAAGCCGACCGCCGAGTACGTCGTGCCGAGGTCGATCCCGTAGACCCTGCGTCCGCGGTCAGGCATGGTGCGCCACCTCCTGGTCCTGCGTGGTCTCGGCGGGCTGCGTGTCCTCGGCGGGCTCGTGGCGGCCGACGGCCACCCCGGCGGGGGCGAGGACGCGGCCCGAGTCGCGCTCGAGCCACCCCTCGGAGAGCACGGCGACGACCCGGCCGTGCGACTCGGGGCCGGTGGCGACGGGGCGGCGCACGCGGTGCGCGGACGCGTCGAAGACGTCGCCGACGGCGACCGTCACGGGCTCGCAGCCGCAGCCCTCGAGCACGGAGGCCACGCTGTCGGCGTAGTAGGTGAGGGTGTCGCGGTGTCGGGTCGAGGACGTATCGGCGGCGGCGTCCTCAAGCAGCTCGGCGCGGAGCTTCGCCAGCCCGACGACGAGGGGCCGCAGGTGCCGCCCGCGGCGTTCGTCGCGCAGCGCGTCGAGCTCGGCCCGCTGGTGGGCGATGACCTCCTCGCGAGCCCGTGCCCGCTCCTGCTCGGCGCCCAGCCGGCGACCGAGGTCGTCGAGCCGGGCGAGCACCCGGTGCAGGACGTCCGGATCCGACACCGGCACCTGCTCGTCCTGTGCCTGCTCGTCCTGTGCCTGCTCGTCCTGGACCGCCTCGTCCTGTGCCGGGCGTCCGTCGTCCCCCACGTCGATCCCCCTCGACCGTGCAGGCGCCCCCGCCCGCGGGCGCTCAATCTATGACGCGCCGTAGCACGATCGGGGAAGATCGCCCGATCAGCCTAGTGATGTGCGAGCAGAGCGTGACCGCCGTGCCCGTCGGCCCGGCGCCGTCCCCCCGACGTCACTGCCCCAGGTTGGTCACCAGGTTGACGGCCACGGCCAGGACTCCGGTGCCGAAGGCATAGGAGAGGAGGGCGTGCCCGAGGGTGACCTTCCGCGCAGCGGTCGTGGTGGGTTCGGTCTCCGGGACGGCGAAGGACATCCCCACGGTGAACGCCAGGTAGGCGAAGTCGCCGTAGGTCGGGGGCCGACGCTGCTTGAAGTCGATGCCGCCGTCGGCGTCGGTCTCGTCCTTGTAGTAGATCCGCGCGTACTTCAGCGCGAAGACCGTGTTCACCAGGGCCCAGGCGAGGACCACGGCGATCACGCTCAGGATGACCAGGGTGACCGCGACGGCGTCCCGGTTGCTGCTCGCGCGGGTGAGGGCCTGAGCGACGGCGCCGAGGCTGACGACCGCACCGATCAGGACCGCGGCATCCGTGGATCGGTGTCGGCTCTCCATCTCGGCCAGCCGTTTGGTGCCCTGGTCGTCCTGCGGCCAACTGATCCGCCACACCCAGGTCAGGATGACCGTCGTGGCCGCGGTCCAGCCGACCAGCGGGATCAGCTCCGGCGCCCCGGCGATCCCGACGATGCCGCCGACGACGAGGCCGACCGCCACCGAGATCAGTGCCCGGCGCGCGGAGAGGATGCGCCCCTCGGACCGGTCGTCGGAGAGCATCGCGCGTGGTACCCGCCCGCACCCACAGGGACACCACCACAGCACCGCGGGTCGCTGTGTGCCGGCCCGGCAGACTCGACGCCGTGAACCCTTCGGAGAGATGCTCCTCGGTCGTCTTCATCTGCTCGGGCAACATCTGCCGCTCCCCCGTCGCGGAGAAGGTCTTCCGCGCCCGCCTCGCCGACGCCGGGCTCACCGACGCCGTCGAGGTCTCGAGCGCCGGGATCGGGTCGTGGCACGCCGGCGAGCCGATGGACCGGCGCGCCGCCGCGACGCTGGAGGGTCGCGGCTACGACACCGCGCACCGGGCGCAGCAGGTCGACCGCCGTCAGCTCGACGCCGACCTGCTCGTCGCCGCGACCGACGACCACGTGCGCGACCTCGTCGCCGCGGGCGCCGCGCCCGAGCGCGTGGTGCTGCTGCGCTCGTTCGACCCGGACGCGCCCGAGGGCGCCGAGGTGCCCGACCCCTACTACGGCGGCCCCGACGGCTTCGACGAGGTGATCGGGATGGTCGAGGCCGCGATGCCCGGGCTGGTCGACCGGGTCCGCCCGTGACGTCGGTGGAGTCGCTGCTGGCCGGGAGCGGTCGCGGCGTCCAGACGGCCACGCTGGACGACGGCACCGAGGTGGTGGTCAAGAGCGGCGAGCCGTCGTCGATCGCGGCCGAGGCCGCCGGGCTGCGCTGGCTCGCCGAGCCGGGCGCCGTGGCCGTGCCCGAGGTGCGAGGGACCGCCGAGGGGCGGATGGTCTCGACGCGCGTGCCCTCGGGGCGGGCCGACGCCGGCACCGCAGAGCGCTTCGGCCGCGACCTGGCCGCCCTGCACGCTGCGGGCGCCCCGGCCTTCGGGTCGCCCCCGCCCGACGGCCCGGTGCACGCGTGGATCGGCGAGGCGCGGATGGTCAACGAGGCCGGCGACGACTGGCCGTCCTGGTACGCCGAGCACCGCGTCCTGCCCTACGCCCGGCAGGCCCGCGACCAGGGCACGTTCTCCGCCGACGACGTTGCCCTCGTCGAACGGGCGTGCACGTCGTTCCCCGACGTCGCCGGCCCGGCCGAGACCCCGGCGCGGCTGCACGGCGACCTGTGGACCGGGAACGTGCTGTGGGACGGCGACCGCGCGTGGGTGATCGACCCCGCGGCGCACGGCGGGCACCGCGAGACCGACCTGGCGATGCTGGCGCTGTTCGGCGCTCCGCAGCTGGAGACGGTGCTCGCCGCGTACGACGAGGCGGCCCCGCTCGCGGACGGCTGGCGCGACCGCGTCGGCCTGCACCAGCTCTTCCCGCTGCTCGTGCACACCGTGCTCTTCGGCGGCGGCTACGGCGCCCGGGCCCTCCGGATGTGTGAGCGATATTCGTCGTCATCGCCACGAAATCCACTCACGTAACCTGAGCCCGTGCGGTTCCTGCTCCGACCCGGATGGATCGCGCTGACCCTCGTCGTGGCGGCGTTCGCCTTCGCCTGCGCCTACCTGCTCGCGCCCTGGCAGTTCCACCGCAGCGACGAGCGCGACGGGGTCAACGCCGCGCTCACGCGGGCCGTGGCGACGGCGCCGGTGCCGCGGACCGACCTCGTCGCCCCCGGCACCGAGCCCGCCGACGACGTCGCCTGGCGCCGGGTCACGCTCACCGGTACCTACCGCCCGGAGGGCGAGGTCCTCGTCCGGCTGCGCAGCATCGAGGGCAAGCCGGCGGTCGAGGTCATGACCCCGCTGACCACGACGACCGGCGAGACCGTGCTGGTCGACCGCGGCTACGTCCGCTCCGAGGACCAGGGCGGCCTGGCCGCGATCCCACCCGCCCCGGCCGGCGCGGTCTCCCTCACCGGGTACCTGCGCCGCGACGAGCCCCTTCCGGACCGGCCGGCGGTCGTCGCGGACGGACGCCGGCAGGTCTACTCCGCGAACGCCGGGGCGATCGCGGCCGTCGGCGACGTGCCGACGAGCCCCGGCTACGTCCAGCTCAGCGACGGCCCCGGCGTCCTCACCGCCGTCCCCCTCCCCCAGCCCGACCCGAACCCCTCGTACTCCTACGCCTGGCAGTGGCTGATCTTCGGGCTGATGGCGATCGGCGCGTGGATCTACTTCGCGCGCCTCGAGTACCGCCGCGCCCACGGCCTCGAGCCCCACGCCCGCCGCGACGCCGACGACCAGGACCCCCGCGACGCCGCCGACGGCACCCCGTGGGACGCCCGGGCGACGAGCACGGAGGAGAAGCTCGCCGACCGCTACGGACGGCGCTGAGCGCGTGAGATGGGGGCTTTCCTGATGGTGGACGTCAGCGTGGCCCCCAGGCTGACACGAGCACCACGGCCAGAGCCCCCGTCGCCGCGCTGACGACACGGGACAGCCGCACCGCCCGGGGCAGGTCCGCGACGGCGGGGGCGCGACCGTCGCCGAGCACCGGGCGGTCCTGGACGCCGTAGGGGTAGACGGTGCGCCCGCCCAGGCGCAGCCCCAGCGCGCCCGCGAACGACGCCTCGACCGGGCCGGCGTTCGGGCTCGGGTGCGCGGGGGCGTCGCGGCGCCAGGCACGGACGGCGTCACCCGGTCGTCCGCCGACGAACGGGGCGCAGGCGGCCGTGACCAGCGCCGACACGCGCGCCGGCACCACGCCGGCGACGTCGTCGGCGCGCGCCGAGGCCCACCCGAAGCGCTCGTACCGCGCCGAGCGGTGCCCGACCATGGCGTCGAGGGTGTTGACCGCGCGGTGCCCGAGCAGCCCCGGCACGCCCGCGAGCGCGCCCCACACCAGCGGCGCGACGACGGCGTCGGCGGTGTTCTCCGCGACCGACTCCAGCGCCGCGCGGGCGAGGCCGTCGGCGTCGAGGGCCGACGGGTCCCGGCCGCACAGGTGGGGCAGGCGTTCCCGGCCCGCCGCGACGTCCCCGGCACCCAGGGAGGCCGCCATCGCCGACCCCTCGGCCGCCAGCGACGTGCCGCCGAGCACCGTCCACGTGGCCGCGGCGGTCATGAGGGTGCGCGCGAGCGGACGTCCGGCCGTCGCCCGCTCGAGCAGCATCCCCACGCCCACCGCCCCGCCGACGAGCACCGCCGCGTACGCGACGCCCGGGCCCTTCCGGTCGGCCCACCAGCGCCGCTCGAGCGCGCCGGCCAGGGTGCCGAACGCCGCGACGGGGTGACCGCGGCGCGGATCGCCGAGCACCGCGTCGGCGAGCACCCCCAGCGCGAGGCCCGCGGCCCGCGCGAGGGGCACGTTCGGCAGCAGCCGGGCCCTGTCGATCATGCGGAACGTGCTCCTCGCCGCGCGACGCGGGCCCCGGCGTCCCGGCGAGGGGCGGCCCTCGCCGACCTGTCCGCGCGAAGGTGCCCTTCGGTCAGAACCCGGCGCGCCAGCACCTGCCGATGATCCCACCCGGCCCGTGACAGGGTGATCGCCGTGGCCTTCAGCGACGAGCTCTGGAACGCGGGCGCCGGGGTGTACGCCGACGTCCGCGCGCACCCCTTCCTCACCGGCCTGGCCGACGGGACCCTGCCGCACGCGGCGTTCCGTCACTTCGTCGTGCAGGACGCGCACTACCTGCGCGGGTACGCCCGCGCCCTCGCGCTGCTCGCGGCGCGCGCCCCGTCCGCGGACGACACGGTGATGTTCAGCGCGCACGCCGCCGGCGCGATCGCGGCCGAGCAGGAGATGCACGCCGAGCTCGCCGGGGCGCTGGGACTCACCGCGGAGCAGGCGGCCGCCGAGCCGGTCGCGCCCACGACCACCGCCTACACCAGCTACCTGCTCGCGACCTGCCACGGCGGCTCGTTCGCCGAGGGCCTGGGCGCGGTGCTCCCGTGCTACTGGGTCTACGCGAAGGTCGGCGAGGCGCTGCTCGGGGCCGGCTCCCCCGACCCGCTCTACGCCCGCTGGATCGCGATGTACGGCGGCGAGGAGTTCCAGGCCGTCGTCGACGCCGTGCTGGCGCTGACCGACCGGATCGGGCCGACCCTCGCCGACACCGAGCGCGCACGCGTCCGGGAGCACTTCGTGACCACGTGCCGGTACGAGTGGATGTTCTGGGACGCGGCCTGGCGGCAGGAGACCTGGCCGGTCTAGCCGTCCTGACCCGCGGCGGGCCGCCGCAGCACGAACCGGGTCTCGACGACGTGGGAGGCGCTGGCGGCGGCACCCCCGGGGACGCTCGGCACCAGCGCGTTCTGCGGACCGGCGAGGGCCACGACCTCCCAGCCCTGGCGCCCCAGCAGGTTCAGCTGCTCGGCGTACACCCGGGCCCAGGCCACGCGGTACGGGCGGAACTCCTCGAGGATCAGCTCGCCCGCCGGGCCGATGGCGTAGATCTGCCACTCGGCCTCGGCGTCCCGTGCCCCGGAGAGGCCGACCGCCGAGATCTCCAGCGTCGCGTATTCCCAGGCGGTCAGGATGCCCGCCGTCCCCGCCCGCGGCGGGCCGCCTGCGACGGGTCGAGCGCCACGGTGCGGGCGGCCTCGGTGGCGCGGGCCGTGGCCCGCTCGGCGCGCGCGGAGCGGGCGCGGCGCAGCGCGGAGATGCGACCCGAGGCCGTCCCGGTGCGGCTGCGTTCCGCGGGCGCCGTGCCGAGCGTCGTCACCGTGCGGCCCGACGGGGACGGCGGGGTGTCCCCGGTGAGCACGAAGCCCGCGATCTTGACCAGGACGCCGGCCACGATGAGCGCGGGCCCGACCACGAGGGCGCCGGGCATGCCCGTCGCGAGCACGACGATCCCGGCCCCGAGGAGGACCAGACCACCGAGCAGGAGGAGAGCGGACCGCACAGAACCACGCTACGTGGTCGAATCCGCCCGAGCAGTACACCGATCGGTGCAATCGCCCCGGGCGAGGCGACGATGACCATTGCGCGCCGGGGTCGTAGGGTGCACCGAACGCGCCAGGGAGGGCACATGAGGGAGTTCGCGGTCCGGTACGTCAACGGCCCCTTGCAGGGGGTCGGGGAGATCACGCAGCCGGACGAGGCCGGAGACCAGCCGCCGCTGGTCCAGCGCATCCCGCTCCCGAGCTCCGAGCACGGGGTGCGGCGCACGATCTCGGACGTCGTCGGCAACCAGCAGCACGCGATCTACGAGCGGACCGGGCACAACGACGCCGGCGAGTGGGAGTTCACGCTCGTCCGCGTCGAGTAGGCAGACCCCACCGGGACGGCCCGGGACAGGAGAGGGCGTCGAGGTCCAGAATCGCCCCGTGGCCGCCGACCGCTCCTCCCCCAGCACCGCCACCTCGCTCTCGCTGCGCCCGGCCGAGGCCGGAGACGCCGAGCGGGTGGGTGCGATCTTCGCGGGCTACGTCCTGCACTCGATCGCGACGTTCGTCGAGACCCCGCCGACCGACGAGATGTGGCGCGAGCGCATCGCCGAGGCCCGGTCCGCGGGGCTGCCGTTCCTCGTCGCCGTGGTCGACGGCGCCGTCGAGGGCTTCGCGCACGTCACCCGGTTCCGGCCGCACGCGGCCTACCGCTACACGGTCGAGGACTCGATCTACATCGCGCCGGAGGCCTCCGGGCGGGGCGTGGGCTCCCGCCTGCTGGCGGGGGTGCTGGACGGTCTGCGGGGCACCGAGGTGCGCCAGGTGGTCGCGGTGATCGCCGCGCTCGCCGGGTCGCAGCACGACACCCCGTCCATCGTGCTGCACCGCCGGCTGGGGTTCGTCGAGGTGGGCCGCATGCCGTCGGTGGGCTACAAGAACGGCCAGTGGGCCGACACCGTGCTCATGCAGGCCGACCTGCGTCCCGACGGCTGAGACCCCGGACGCGCTGGCAGGCCCCGGCCGCGCTGACAGGTCCCGAGCGCGCTGGCAGGCCCCGGACACGCGAACGGGCCGCCCCGCGCGGTGCGGGACGGCCCGTCGGAGCGTGATCGGGGAGCGGCTCAGGCCTCCGCGGCCACGGAGCGACGGCCCCAGTTCCGCTGGGCGTGCCGGGCGAGGGCCGAAGCCACCCCGACGCCCGCTCCCGCACTCACGATCATGCCGATGAACACTGCCGCCATGACGGCTCCTCCTCACCACGTGCACGCGTCCTGGCCGGTGACCGGATCCGGTTGATCCGAGCGGTCCGCGGACGCTTGCGAAACGTCGGGCGCTGTCTGCACCCGTTCTGTAGGACGCGTCGGGCCCGGGGTGTGTTCCACGGCGTCGGCGACACGGCGAATGACCCCACTCACAGCGACGGCACCGTTTCACCGTGTGGGGTCGACCTCCATTCAGTAGTGTCCGGTGACCACGAGAAGTAAACGGACGTTAACGACCTTCGGGGTTGTTTCCGTCAAATCGGACAGAATGCGTTCCCTGTCGGGGCAGCCGGGCCGGCGACGGTCCGGCCGGAGGACGCGGGACGTTTCCGACGGCGCTCCGGCGTGCCGTCGGGAGCTTCCGCGTCATGAGGGGAGACCACATGACGACGACCGATCCCGGCGGGGGCGGCGGGGTGCCCGACACCCCCGAGAACATCACCGTCACCGACGACGCCACGATGAAGCGCGCCGTCGGCGCGGCGGCGGTCGGCAACATCACCGAATGGTTCGATTTCGGCGTCTACGCCTACCTGGCGACGACGATCGAGGAGAACTTCTTCCCGCCCGACAACCCCACGCTCGCGCAGGTCGGGGTGTTCGCCGGCTTCGCGGTGTCGTTCCTCGTCCGGCCGCTCGGCGGGCTGTTCTTCGGGCCGCTGGGCGATCGGATCGGGCGGACCAAGGTCCTGTCGATCACGGTCATCATGATGGCGATCGGGACGTTCCTGCTCGGGTTCATCCCGCCGTACGACTCGATCGGGATCTGGGCGCCGATCCTGCTCGTCCTCTGCCGCGTCGTGCAGGGCTTCTCCACCGGCGGCGAGTACGCCGGCGCGATGACGTTCATCGCCGAGTACTCCCCGGACAAGCGGCGCGGGTTCTTCGGCAGCTTCCTCGAGTGCGGGACGTTCATCGGCTACGCACTGGGCGCGACCGTCGCGACGGTCATCCCGCTGGTGTCCTCGCCCGAGTTCGCGTCCACCTGGGCCTGGCGCATCCCGTTCTTCATCGCCCTGCCGCTGGGCGTCGTCGGTGTCTACCTGCGCGTGAAGCTCGAGGAGACCCCGTCGTTCCAGACGCTGCTCTCGGAGTCCGAGGAACGCGAGGGTCAACAGGCCGGCGCCGGGCTCAAGGAGCTGTTCGGGAAGTACTGGCCCGCGATGCTCGCCGCCGGCGGACTCGTCGTGGCGTGGAACATCCCGAACTACATGCTCACCAGCTACATGCCGACGTACCTCGAGGACAACGTCGAGGTGGTCGGGGGCACCGCGATCGACAGCACGACGTCGCAGTGGCTCCAGATCGGGGTGCTCTGGGTGGCCGTGCTCATCATCCCGTTCCTGGGGCGGCTCTCCGACCGCGTCGGCCGGAAGCCGATCCTGTGGGTGGGATCGATCGGCACGGTCGTGCTCGCCTTCCCGATGATCCTGGTGCTCAAGAGCGGCTCGGTGCCGCTGGTCGGCATCGGCCTCGCCGTGATGGGCCTGCTGCTGATCCTCTTCTCGGCGACCTGCCCGTCGACGCTGCCGGCGCTGTTCCCCACCGAGATCCGCTACGGCGGGCTGGCGATCTCGTTCAACATCTTCGTGTCGGCCTTCGCCGGGACGACGTCGCTGATCATGACGGCCGTCGTGCTCGGGACGGGCTGGGCCTACTGGCCCGCGGTGTACCTGGTGTTCGCCGGTGTGGTCGGCGCCGTGGTGCTGCTGTCGTTGCGGGAGACCGCCGGGAAGCCGCTGCCGGGCTCGCACCCGGCCGTGTCGACCGAGCAGGAGGCCCGGGAGCTGGTCGCGTCCCAGCAGTGATGTCACAGCAGTGACGTCGCAGCAGTGACGTCGCAGCAGTGACGTCCCCGATGGTGGTGGCCCGGGGTGTCGGGCGCGACGATCACGGGCACGATGGCCCCGTGTCCGCACCCGACTCCCCCGGCCCCACCGTCTTCGTGCTCTTCGGTGCCACCGGGGATCTGGCCAAGCGCCTGGTCCTGCCGTCGTTCTTCCGCCTGGTGCAGGAGAAGCTCCTGCCCGACGAGTGGCGCCTGATCGGTAGCGGACGCCGCGAGAAGACCGACGACGAGTTCCGCGACGACGTCCGGGCGGCGCTCGAGCAGTTCGGCGGCCTGACGCCCGAGGACGGCCCGTGGGACGAGTTCTCCGCGGGGCTGCGCTTCGCGGGCGGCGGCTTCACCGCCGACGACCCGGGTCAACTGCTCGACCGCATCGCCGAGGCGCGGGGCGAGATCGGGCAGGACGCCCAGCTCGTGCACTACCTCGGCCTGCCGCCGACCACCTTCGGCGACTACACGCGCGCCCTCGGGGCGCACGGGCTGGCCGAGGGTGCCCGCGTGGTCTACGAGAAGCCCTTCGGCACGTCGCTGGAGAGCTTCCGGGAGCTCGACCGGGTCGTGCACGAGGTGCTCGACGAGTCGCAGGTGTTCCGGATCGACCACTTCCTCGGCAAGGAGGCCACCCAGGAGCTGCGGGCCCTGCGCTTCGCCAACGGCCTGTTCGGCAGCTCCTGGGACCGCCACCACGTCTCGGCCGTGGAGATCGACGTGCCGGAGACGCTCGACGTCGCCGACCGTGCCGAGTTCTACGACGCCACCGGCGCCGTGCTCGACATGCTCGTCACCCACCTGTTCCAGGTGGCGGCCGAGGTCGCGATGGAGCCGCCCGCCTCATTCCGCGCCGACGACGTCGCCGCCGCCCGCGACGAGGCCGTGCGCCGGTTCCGCCCGCTGCAGCGCGACGAGGTGGTCCGTGGGCAGTTCGAGGGCTACCGCGACCTCGAGCACATCGCCGACGACTCGACCACCGAGACCTTCGTCGCCGCCCGCCTCTGGATCGACAGCGACCGCTGGCGCGGGGTGCCGTTCCTCCTGCGCACCGGCAAGCGGATGGCGGAGAGCCACCAGAAGGTCAACCTGATCTTCCGGGACCCCGACGACGGCCCCGTCGACCCGGACGACCTGCCGACGCGCGGCAACGTCCTGTGCTTCGACCTCGCCGGTGACGGTGCCCTGGCGCTGTCGATGAACGTCAAGACGCCCGGCGCCTCGATCGACCTGGGCACGACGTGGACCCAGATCCCGCTCGACGGCCTGTCCGGCGGCGACCCCCTCCCGCCGTACGTGCGCCTGATCCACGACGTGCTCACCGGCGACCGCGCGCTGTTCACCCGCCCCGACGGCCTCGAGGACGTCTGGATCGCGGCCGCGGAGGTGCTCGACGACCACCGCCGGCCCGAGAGCTACGCCCCGGGCTCCTGGGGCCCCGAGTCGGCGGTGCGTCTCGCCGACCCCGTCGGCTGGGTGCTGCCGGGCTGACTCACGGCGCGGGGCGCACCTGCAGCAGGAGATCGGGGTCGATCGCGAAGTAGCCCGCGAAGGGTGCCGCCTGCGCGCAGAGCAGCGTGAGGGCCAGGGCCATCGCCGTGCCGAGCAGGACGAGGGACACCGCGGCGCGGCGCGGCCGGTCGGCGTGGACGCAGGCGGTCGCGGCGAGCGTCGTGACCGCGACCAGGAACAGCGCGGTCAGCCGCAGCGGGTCGATGGCCGAGCCGCTGAGCACGAGTCGGGTCCGGCGGGCCTCGAGGGCGGCGTCGACGGCCGTGACGAGCCGATCCTCGGCCACGCGCTCGCCCTCGGTCCGCACCGGCAGGGAGAGCACGACGTCCTGCACCTGGACGAGCCCGCCGGGCGCGACGCTGATCGTGGCCTGCCCGTCGGCCATCTGCGGCCACTCGACGGCGACGTACTGCTCGATCTGGCCGCGCAGCAGCGCGCGGACCTGGGGCTGCTGGGCGGGGAACGTGCCCATGAGCAGGTCGATGTCGCGCAGGGCGCTCGCCTCCTGGCTCACGGACGCCGCGGCGTCGTCACGGTCGGCCCACACGTCGGCGACGAGGAACCCGGTCAGCAGGCCGAAGATGAGGCCCATCGGGGCCAGCAGGCCGGGGCTCAGCGGGCCGAGCACGTCGCCGTACCCCCACCGCCGCGCCAGGACCAGCACGGCGATGACCAGCGCGCAGGCGATGTAGACCGCGAGGAAGACCGCCGCCGTCAGCAGCGCCAGGGGGGCGTCCCCCAGCCACGCGATCATCCCCGGCCCTCCCCGCGCCCGCCCGTCCCGACCGAGGCAGGAGGCTACGTGAGCGATCCTCGGGCCCATAGGCCCGAAGATCGCTCACGCAGTGATCGTCAGTGCTGGGAGCCCGGCTCGCCGGCGTACTCCGGGCCGGCGGGCGAGCGGTCGGCCGGGTCGCCGGCGGACGCGCCCGCGATCGCGCGCCACACCGCCTCCGGGGTCAGCGGCATGTCGATGTGCCGCACCCCGAGGTGGGACAGCGCGTCGATCACGGCGTTGTGCACCGCGGGCGTCGAGCCGATCGTGCCCGACTCCCCGATCCCCTTCGCCCCGATCGGGTTGAGGTGGGTCGGGGTCTCGGTGTTCGACGTCTCGAACGACGGCAGGTCCGCCGCCGACGGGATGGTGTACGAGGCGAGGTTGCCGCTGGTCGGGTTGCCGTCCTCGTCGAACGTCACCCGCTCGTAGAGGGCCTGCGAGATCCCCTGGGCGATGCCGCCGTGCTGCTGCCCGGCCACGAGCATCGGGTTGAGGATGCGGCCCGCGTCGTCGACGGCGACGTGGCGGCGCTGGCGGACCATGCCGGTGTCGAGGTCGACGTCCACGACGGCGATGTGGGAGCCGAACGGGAAGCTGGACTGGCCCTGCTTGAAGTCGAGCTCCTGGAGCATCGGGGCGGCGGCGCCGTCCTCGGTGCCCGACCCGTCCTCCGACGCCGTCGCCACCTGCGCCCAGGTGATCTCGCGGTCGGCGATGCCCTTCACGCCGAAGCCGCCGTCGGTCTGCTCGATGTCCTCCACCCCGGCCTCGAGCAGGTGCGCGGCGATCTCCTTGGCCCGCGCCACCAGCTGCTCGGACGCGTTGTGGATGGCGCTGCCGCCGGTCTGCAGCGAGCGCGACCCGAGCGTGCCGGCGCCGCTGCGCACCAGCGCGGTGTCGGACTGGACGACCTTGATCTTCTCCATCGGCACGCCGAGGACACCCGCGGCGAGCTGGGCGTAGGCGGTCTCGTGGCCCTGGCCGTGCGCGCTCGTCCCGGCCATGACCGTGAACGTGCCGTCGGGGTGCGCCTGGGCCGAGCCGTACTCGCCGTCGAGCCCCAGCGGGGCGGTGACCTCCACGTACGACGCGACACCGATGCCCATGGCGGTCCGGCTGCCCTCGGCGCGGCGGCGCTCCTGCTCGGCGCGCAGGCCGTCGTAGTCGGCCGCGACCTTGACCGCGTCGAGCGCCTTCTCGTGCTCGGCGTTGTCGTACTCGGCGCCGGTGAGGCTGGTCATCGGGAACTTGTCGGGCTGCAGGAAGTTCTTCCGGCGCATCTCGAGCGGGTCCATGCCGATCTCGTCGGCGGCCATGTCGATGATGCGCTCGAGCAGCTGGGTCGCCTCGGGGCGCCCGGCGCCGCGGTAGGCCCCGGTGGTCGTGGTGTTGGTGACCACGGTCTTCCAGGCGAAGTCGATGGCCGGGATGTCGTAGACGCCCTGGGCCATCAGCTGGGTCAGGCTCGGCAGGATCGTCCCGACCGCCGGGTACATGCCGCCGTCGCCCACGACCGAGGCCCGCAGCCCGACGATGCGTCCGTCGTTCTTGACGCCCAGCTCGACGTGCTGCACCTGGGCGCGCCCGTGCACCATCGAGAGCATGTTCTCCGAGCGCGTCTCGGTCCAGCGCACGGGGCGCCCGAGGTCCATCGCGGCGCGGGCGGCGATCGAGTACTCGGGGTAGGCCGTGGCCTTGGGGCCGAAGCCGCCACCCACGCGCGGGGCGATCACGCGGACCTGCTCGGCCTCGAGGCCCAGGTCGCCGGCGAGCGCGTCGCGGGCGCCGTGCGGGGTCTGGACCGACAGCCACAGGGTGACGCCGCCGTTCGGCTCGCCGGGGACGGCGACGGCCGCGTTCGGCTCCATCGGCACGCCCGCGATGCGCTGGTTGTAGAACTTGCCGGAGACGACCGTGTCGGCGGTGTCGAAGATGCCCTCGACCTCACCGGTGCCGGCGCCCGCGACGACGTTGGAGCCGTGCTCCTCGAAGATCACCGGGGCGCCCTCGGCCATGGCCTCCTCGATGCCGACCACCGCGGGCAGCGGGTCGATGTCGGGGAACACCGACTCGGCGGCGTCGAGCGCCTGGCCTGAGGTCTCGGCGACGACGGCGGCGATGATGTCGCCGACGAACCGCACGCGCCCGCGGGCCAGCGGCGGGCGGGACATCGCGTCCGGCACGACGCCGGGCAGGCCGGGCCGGTCGGCGATCTGCAGGTCGCCGTCGACGTAGACCCCGACGACGCCCGGCTTCGTGCGCGCCTCCTCGACGTCCACGGAGTTCAGCGTCCCGTGCGCCATGGGCGAGCGGACGAAGACCACGTGCAGCGAGCCCTCGATCGGCAGGTCACCGGTGTAGCTCTCGGCCCCGGTGATCAGCCCCTGGTCCTCGGTGCGCTTGACCGAGTGACCGAAGATCGATCCGGACCGACTGGGGGTGATGGTCATCGGTGCTGCTCCTGAGATTCGAGAGTCATCGTGGTGGTGATCGAGGGCGGTGCTCCCGTGGGCACCGGCCGGGCCAGGCGGTCGTCGGGCCGACGGGGACGATGCCGGCGGTTCCCGGTCAGCATGGGCGTGCGGGGGCGTCCGTGCACGCCGGGCGCCCGAGCGCCGTCACCGACCTGCCCCACGCGTCCTCCTCGTCGCTCCTGTGCCGCCGAGCACAGAAGATCAGACGCCGTGGGGTCCGTCGAGTCCGGTTTCCGGTGGGCGGACCGGCCCTGCCCGGCGCAGCCCGCGGTGGACGCCCGGGAGGACCGCAGCCACGATCCGCGCCATGATCCGGGTCATGGACTTCGCGGAGGCCCGGGCCACGTTCTGCACACCCCGGACGGGGCCGGTCGCCGACCCGGCCGCGACTCCGACGCCGGCCCGCCGGCTGCGCGACGCCCTCGAGCCGCTGGCCATGGTGACCGTGTGGAGCGAGCCGGCCGCCGACCGGGCCGCGGCGGCGGGCCTCGACTTCCTCGCCGGCTACGTCGGCGGGCGCGCCTCGGTGCTCGGTGACGTCCCCGGCACGCTCGTGGCGTCGACGTTCGCCGTGTTCGAGCCGGACCTGGCCGGCGGCCTCTGGGACCAGGCGCGGGCGTCGTGCTCGGTGGCGCAGCTGCAGCAGGGGCGGGAGCGCGCGGGCACGGAGGCCCTGCGCGCCGCGCTCGCCGGGGTCGGGGAGTCCGGGGTCGACGAGGTCGAGGTGGACGGCGTGGTCGACACCCTGCGCGCCGGGCTCGCCGCCGCCGACCTCACGGGACGCCCGCTCTTCGCGGGGATGCGGGCGCTGCCCTGGCCCGACCGGGCCCACGGCCGGCTCTGGCACGCCACGTCCCTGTTGCGCGAGCACCGCGGCGACTCCCACGTCGCCGCCTGCGTCGCCGCCGGGCTCGACGGCATCGAGGCCAACGTCCTCACCGAGCTGTGGGTGGGGTTCGACCTGCTCGAGTACACGTCCACGCGCGGGTGGTCGCCGGACTCGATGGACGCCGCGATCGGGCGCCTGCGCCGTCGCGGCCTGCTCGAGGGGGACGCGCTCTCCGACGAGGGCCGCCGCGTGCGCGCCGGCATCGAGGATGCCACCGACCTCGCCCAGCAGCCGATCGTCGACCTGATCGGTGACGCCCTCGACCGCACGGTCGGCGCGCTGGCGACGTGGTCCGAGGCCGTCGTCGCCCGCGGCTGGTTCCCGCCGGACCCCTACAAGCGCGCCGCCGGCTGACTCACGACTCCGGCACGTGCCGCTCGATCTCCTCGAGCCAGATCGTCGCCGACGAGTCCGACGGGGCGCGCCAGTCCCCGCGCGGCGAGAGCGACCCGCCGGCGACGACCTTCGGCCCGTTGGGCATCGCCGAGCGCTTGAACTGTGCGAAGCCGAAGAAGCGCTGCGCGAACACCTGCAGCCACCGCCGGATCTCGGCGAGGTCGTAGGCCTCCCGGTCGCCCTCCGGGAAGCCGGGCGGCCAGGAGCCGGCGTCGGGGTCGTGCCACGCGTGCCAGGCGAGGAACGCGATCCGCGAGGGCCGGAACCCGTGGCGCAGCACCCAGTAGAGGGTGAAGTCCTGCAGGTCGTACGGCCCGATCTTCTGCTCGCTCGACTGGATCTCCTGGTCGGAGTCCGCCGGCACGAGCTCGGGGCTGATCTCGGTGTCGAGCACGTCGGACAGCACCGCGGCGACGTCGTCGTCGAACTGTTCCGAGCTGATCACCCAGCGGATGAGGTGCTGCACGAGCGTCTTCGGGACGCCGGTGTTGACCGTGTAGTGCGACATCTGGTCGCCGACGCCGTAGGTCGACCACCCGAGCGCGGCCTCGGAGAGGTCGCCGGTGCCGACGACGATGCCGCCGCGCTGGTTGGCCGCGCGGAAGAGGTAGTCCGTGCGCAGCCCGGCCTGGACGTTCTCGAAGGTCACGTCGTAGACCGGCTCGCCGGAGGAGAACGGGTGGCCGAGCTCGCGCAGCATCAGCCGGGCCGTCTCGGTGATGTCGATGGTCTCGAACGTGACACCGAGGGCCTCGGACAGGCGCTGCGCGTTGGACTTCGTGCGCTCGCCCGTCGCGAAGCCGGGCAGCGTGAAGGCGAGGATGTCCGAGCGCGGCCGGCCGGCGCGGTCCATCGCGCGGGCGGCCACGATCAACGCGTGGGTGGAGTCGAGTCCCCCCGAGACCCCGATGACGACCTTGGCGTCGCCGATCGCCCGCAGCCGCTGCAGGAGGCCGGCGACCTGGATGTTGTAGGCCTCGAAGCAGTCCTGCTCGAGGCGGGCGGGGTCGGCCGGCACGAACGGGAAGCGCTCGACGTCGCGCCGGAACCCGAGGTCGCGGGTCGGCGGGTCGAGGGTGAACTCGACGGTGCGGAACGTCGTGGAGGACGTCTGCGCCTGGCGGCGGCGGTTGTCGTCGAACGTCCCCATCCGCAGGCGCTCGGAGCGCAGCAGCCGCAGGTCGACATCGGCGACGGCGTGGCGCTCGCCGGCCGGGAAACGCTCGGTCTCGGCCAGCAGCGCGCCGTTCTCGTGGATGCTCGTCTGGCCGTCCCACGAGACCTCGGTGGTCGACTCCCCGTCGCCGGCCGCGGCGTAGACGTAGGCCGCCGAACAGCGCGCCGACGCCGACCGGGCCAGGAGCTGGCGGTCGTCGGCGCGCCCGACCGTGATGGGGCTGCCCGAGAGGTTCGCCAGCACCGTCGCCCCGGCCAGCGCCGCCTCGGCGCTCGGCGGGATCGGGACGAACATGTCCTCGCAGACCTCGACGTGCACCACGAGGCCGTCGACGTCGGTGGCGGCGAAGAGCAGGTCGGAACCGAACGGCACGTCCTCGCCGAGCAGCCGCGTGGTGCCGCCCTCGCCGGCGCCCGCGGCGAGCTGGCGGGGCTCGTAGAACTCGCGGTAGTTCGGCAGGTAGGTCTTCGGCACCACGCCCAGCACCCGCCCGCGGTGGACGGCGACCGCGCAGTTGTAGATCCGGTTCCGGTGGCGCAGGGGCGCGCCGACGACCAGCACCGGGGTGAGCTCCGCGGACGCCGCGACGACGTCGCCCAGCGCGTCGACGACCGCGTCGAGCAGGGTGTCCTGCATCAGCAGGTCCTCGATCGAGTAGCCCGAGAGCGTGAGCTCCGGGAACACGACGAGGCCGACGCCGTCGTCGTGGCACTCGCGGGCCACCGCGAGCAGCGAGGACGCGTTGGCGGCCGGCTCGGCGATCGTCGTGCGGATGGTCGCCGCGGCGACGCGCACGAAGCCCTGGTGGTACACCGACGTGAAGGGCGGGCTGGGCATGTCCGGGTGTCCTCCTGGCCTTCCTGCGCGACGACGCGGGCGAGCGTAGATCGCCCGCCCGCGCCGGGCCGTCAGACCGTGGTCGGCGCCGCCGGAGGTGTCGACGGACCGGCCGGGTCCGTCCGGTCCGAGCCCTCCTCCGGCACCAGCGCCCAGGCAGCCAGGTAGGCGATCAGACCGATCAGGTGCCCGAACACGGCCAGGAGTACCGCGGCCACACGGACGAGATTGACGTCGAGGCCGGTGCGGGCGGCGATCCCGCCGCACACGCCGGCGATCCAGCGGTCGCCGACGCTGCGCCGGAAGCCGAGGGTGGACGGGGCGGTGGTTCCGGATGTGGTCATGGCTCCGAGCCTGCTGCGGCGGCCGGCGCCCGGCCTCCGGGTGCGTCCCCGGTTCGACCCCGGACCTGACCCCTGACGTCTCGGGGTCCGGGCCCGGCGAGGCCGACATGGTCGACGCTCCGACGGCCGAGGGGCTCATGGCACACCTCGTGGACGAGGGGGTGACGACGCCGTATCGCGTCGGTGGTGACAGCCACAACGACCCGGAGTGGACCACCCGCCCCACGCAGGGATACTGGTCGGTAACCACGCGGTCCCCCGGAGGGGACCTCCGGAGGTGACCGACCGATGACCGCTCCCCCCACCGAGACCGGCACCGCAGCGTCCTGGGCCGAGTCCTGGGCCGAGTCCGGGATGGCGGCCCGGATGGACTCCTGGGTGCCGGAGTACGCCACCCGGTGCGCCGAGGCCGTGGTCCACGCCCTGGACCTGCTCGACGGCGACGACGTCGAGACCGTGCCCGACACGACGGGCCCCGGGTTCACGCTCAACGTGCTCGCCGACCCGCCGCCTCCCGTGCGGGCGCTGCACTGGACGCCGGACACCGGCTGGACCGTCACCGGTGACGCCGCCTCGCGCCGGGCGCCGCGCTGGTCGCCGCTGCCGCTGGCGGCCGACGCCGATCCCCTGGAGCTCTGCGAGGCGCTGGCCTGAGCAACGCGGCTCGCCGGCACCGACCGCGGGGCGGGGCGCATGTGCCGGTGCGGGCCCCTCGTCCGCACCGGCCGCCGCCCCGGGGTCGGAACGTACCGGGCGGTCCCCTCGGCGGAAAGCCGTCGCCGCGAGCCCGACTGCGTGGTGGCGTACGCACAATGACGTACAGCGTCACCCGCACGGGTGGCTCTAGCCTCGCTGGTCGACGCCCGTCATCGACGGGCACGGGGGAGGCACGATGCAACGCCGCGGCCAGGATCACCTGATCCACGAACCACGCATCCGCCGGGTTCCGCGCAGGCCGGCGACGCCGAGCACGCCCGCGCCGCGCCGCGAGGAGCCGGCTCCGCGGGTGCCCGCGCCCCGCAGCCCCCGCGACGAGGACCGCGCGACCGCCTAGGCGAGCCCCCTCGATCGGCGCAGGAGGCCGTCCTCGTCCGGCTCGACGGCGTCGAGTGCGCTCTGTGCGCGGTCCGTGCTCGGTGCGGGGGCGACGTCGGTCAGCGGTTGTGGCCGCGCGCCCGACCGCGGGGACGGTCGCCGCCCCGGTCGTCGTCGTCGCGGTCGTCCGCGCGCGCCTGCGCCCGCCAGCGGTCGAACCAGCGGTCCCAGGCCTCGGCGGCCCGGGCGTCGGCGTCGCGGGAGCGGCGCGTGGTGGTCGAGGTGGAGTCCGAGGCGTCCGACGACGACGCCACGTCCTCGACCGCCGAGGCCCGGGACGACGACGTGGTCGTCGTGGTGGGCCCGGGGTCGGCGGGGATCACGGGCGGCGCCGCGATCGGGACCGGGGCGGCCAGGGGCGTGGCGCCGACCTCGGGCGCCGCGATCGGCAGCGGGTCCGACGTGGTCGTCGCCGCCGCCACGAGCCCTGCCGCGCCCAGCATCCCGACCAGGCCGGCACCGACGGCGGCGACCCTGCGCGAGGGACGGGAGCGCGAGGCGCCCGCCCCGTCGTCGACGGACGTGGCCGCGCGGGTCCGTGCACGGGAGGCGGCGAGGGCGGCGGAGACGGCGGCCGGGACGGCGATGGGGCCGGTGTGGGACTCGTCGGCCTCCGGCTGGAGATCGGACGGCCGGGCGTCACCCGGGAGGCGGACGGCAGGGACCGACCCGGACGGGGCCGACAGCCCCGCCAGCGCCGTGATCGCCGGCACCGGGCCGGACGCCGGCGTCCCGGCCAGGGCGGCGAGCACGTGCGCCGCCTCCGCCGCACTGGGCCGCCGCGTCGGGTCGTGGTCGAGCAGGCTGCGCAGCACGGGCGTGAGGTCACCCGCGCGGCGGGCGGGCTGGACGTGCCCGGTGGCGACACGGGAGAGCACCTCGAGGGCGTTGCCCCCGTCCCCGGCCGGCGGGGTGCCCTCGAGCGCGGCGTAGAGCGTCGCGCCGAGGGAGAAGACGTCCGCGGCCGCGGTGGCGATGCCGCCACGGGCCAGCTCGGGCGCCATGTAGTGGGGCGTGCCGGCGACGAGCTGGTCGGAGGTGCCCGGATCGGCGTCGACCACGGCGATGCCGAAGTCGGTGACCGTGACGACGTCGTCGTGGCCGATCATGATGTTGGCGGGCTTCACGTCGCGATGGACGATCCCGCGGCCGTGCATGGCCCACAGGCCGTCGGCGACCTGCGCGCCGATGGCGGCGACCCGGGCCGGCGGCAGGAGACCCTCGCGGTCGAGGAGGTCGGCCAGCGACGGCGCGGCCACGTACTCCATGACCAGGCAGACCTCGCCGTCCAGCTCGGTCATGTCGAAGATGGCGGCCAGCCGGGGGTGGTGCAGCCGCGCGGCCACGCGGCCCTCACGGTGCGCCCGGTCGCGGATCTGGCGGGCGCGCGACTCGTCGAGGTGACCCCCGTGGAGCCGCTTGATGGCGACGTCGCGATCCAGCAGCTCGTCGTGGGCCCGCCACACGGATCCCGATCCGCCCCGCCCCACGGGCGCGAGCAGCAGGTAGCGGCCGGCGACCCGACGTCCGGGCTCGATCGTGGCCCGGGCGTCCCAGATGGCGCTCGGCACCGAGGTCGGTGTCGACATGCCCCTCCCCTCTGCTCCGTGACCGTGTATCGCGGGCCGTGACCGTTCCGTTACCGAGTGGTCCGGGTCCGGCCGGACGTCACCCGTTCGTGTCCGGCGGCATCCTCGCCGACCTGCGCCGCGCCACGCCGACCGCCCCACCCGGCGCCGCCGCCCTCCCCGGGGTCGGCGCTGTGACCTGGGCCATGCCGGCTGCGGTGCGCGGGGACACAGCGATCACTCCCCCGTCGAGCGCCGGGAGTCGGTACCGTCGGTACCGCGTACTTCAAGTACTCGATTCGACGCGGAGGTCACCGCCGTCATGGCGATTTCGGACATCAAGGAGTTCACGCACCTGAGCGAGGCCGATGTCGCGGCCATCGGGCGTGAGTTCGACGCGATCCGCCGCGACGTCGAGGCGTCGCGCGGAGAGGACGACGCCGCGTACATCCGCGGCGTGATCAAGCTGCAGCGCCGCCTCGAGATCGGCGGGCGCGTCGCGCTCGTCGGCAGCATCCTGCCGCCGCTGTGGCTCGCCGGCACCGCCGCCCTGGCCGCCTCCAAGATCATCGAGAACATGGAGATCGGCCACAACGTCATGCACGGCCAGTGGGACTGGATGAACGATCCGGAGATCCACTCGGCCGTCTGGGAGTGGGACAACGTCTGCCCCTCGGAGCAGTGGAAGCACTCCCACAACTACCTGCACCACACGTACACGAACGTGATCGGCAAGGACAAGGACGTCGGGTACGAGATCCTGCGGGTCTCGTCCGACCAGCCGTGGCACCCGTACTACCTGGGGCAGCCGCTCTACAACGCGCTGCTGATGTTCCTGTTCCAGTGGGGCGTCGCGCTGCACGACCTCGACATCGACGGCGCCGCCACGCTCGACGCCGACCCCGAGGAGATGAAGGCCAAGCTCCGCCAGATCGGGCGCAAGGCCGGCAAGCAGGCGGTGAAGGACTACGTGTTCTTCCCGGCCCTGTCCGGCCCGTTCTTCCCGGCGACGATCGCGGCCAACGCGACGGCGAACCTCATCCGCAACGTGTGGTCCTACGCGATCATCTTCTGCGGCCACTTCCCCGACGGCGCGGAGGTGTTCACCTCCGACGAGCTCGACGGCGAGACGTGGGGCGAGTGGTACCTGCGCCAGCTGCTGGGCTCGGCGAACTTCACCGGCGGGAACCTCATGCACCTCCTGAGCGGGAACCTCGGCTACCAGATCGAGCACCACCTGTTCCCCGACCTGCCGTCGAACCGCTACCCGGAGATCGCGGAGAAGGTGCGCGACATCTGCGCCCGCTGGGACCTGCCCTACACGACGGGCCCGTTCCCGAAGCAGTTCTGGCAGTCGACACGGTCGATCTGGAAGCTCTCGCTGCCGGTGGCGGGCGAGCTCAAGCGCTTCGTCGACCGCCTGACCGGCCGCGAGAAGCCGGTCGCCCCGGCCGACGTCCCGGCCCCCCGCACCGAGGTCCGTGTCGAGGAGCCGGTCGCCGCGTGACCTCGTGCGTGATCTTCTGAGCCATAGCTCAGAAGATCACGCACGTGGGGTCAGGCCGCCGGGTCGACGACCACGAAGTCGTCGGGCACCGGGCGGCCGTCGAGGTGGGCCTCGAGCATCTCCCGGACGCCCTCGGCGATCCTGGCCTGCGCCTCCTGCGTCATCCCCGAGCAGTGGATGGTCATGGCCTCCGCGCCCTCGGGCAGCGAGCGCCAGGGGTGGTCGGCCGGCGCCGGCTGGGGGTACCAGGTGTCGCCGGCGTAGCCCGCGAGGTGCCCGGACCCGATCGCCTCGACCAGCGCGTCCCGGTCGACGATGGCGCCGCGGGCGGTGTTGACCAGCCAGGAACCGGGCTTCATCGCCTTCAGGCGCTCCGGACCGAACAGCGCCTGGCTGCCCTCCATCAGCGGCAGGGCCAGGCAGATGACGTCCGACTCGGCGACCAGGGTGTCGAGGCGGGCGTACCGCACGCCCAGCGAGGCCTCCTCGCCGGCCGAGCGCCGGTGGTTGGCGTAGTACAGCATCCGCACGTCGAAGCCCTTGAGCCGCAGCGCGGTGCGGGCACCGATGGCCCCGAGCCCCACGATGCCGACGGTCTTGCCCTCGAGGTCGTGCGACGGTCCGGCGATCTTCGCGACGTCCCAGCCACCCTCGCGGGCCTCGGTGTGGGCCGGCACGAAGTTCCGGACCAGCGCGAGGATCTGCAGGACGTTGTGCTCGGCGACGCTGACGACGTTGCTGCCGGTGACCTCGGCGACGGTGACGCCGTGCTGCTTCGCGGTCTCGGGCTCGGTGTGGTCGGAGCCGATGCCCGCCGTGATCACCAGCTTGAGGTTCGACGCCTTCGACACGCGCTCCTCGTCGAGGTAGACGGGCCAGAACGGCGTCGTGATCAGCACCTCGGCGTCGGAGAGCTCGGCGTCGAGCCCCTCGCCGGTGTCGGTGGTCGTGACCAGCTCGTGGCCGCGCTCCGACAGGAACTCGCGCAGCCCGAGGGCTCGATCCGCACTGGCGGGGACGTCGACGTCGACGGCGTCGGACGACGGGTAGGACACGTAGACGACCTTCATGCGGTCGGCTACCCGGCCGCCCGCGACCGATATCGGTGGGGCGTGCCTCAGCCCGGCAGCGTCTCCCCGCCGATGGGTGCGAGCACCTCGCCGGTGTAGTACGACGACATCCGGTCCGACGCGAAGAACACGAAGGACGGCGCGATCTCGTCGGGCGAGGCGGGGCGACCCATGGGGGCCTGGGCCCCGAAGGAGTCGACCTTCTCCTCGGGCATCGTCGCCGGGATCAGCGGCGTCCACACCGGGCCGGGCGCGACGCAGTTCACGCGGATGCCGCGCGGCAGCAGCACCTGCGCGAGCGAGTACGTCAGCGCGTGCACCGCGCCCTTCGTCGCCGAGTAGTCGATGAGCGACTTGTTGCCGCGCAGCCCGTTCACCGAGCCCGTGTTGATGATCGCGGAGCCCTCCCCCATGTAGGGCAGCGCGTCCTTGGTGACCCAGAAGAAGCTGTGGATGTTCACGTCGAACGTGCGGGCCCACTGCTCGTCGGAGAGCTCCTCGAGCGACCCGACCGGCTCCTGGGTGGCGGCGTTGTTGACGACGATGTCGAGCCCGCCGAGCTCGTCGGCGGCGCGCTCGACGGTGCGACGGCAGTGGTCGCGGTCGGCGAGGTCGCCGGGCAGGCACACGCAGCGACGGCCCCGGGCCTCGACGAGCTTCTTCGTGTGGGACGCGTCGTCGCCCTCGTTGAGATAGGCCAGCGCGACGTCGGCGCCCTCCTCGGCGAAGGCGACGGCGACGGCGCGCCCGATGCCGGAGTCGCCGCCGGTGATCAGCGCCTTCCGGCCGGCCAGCAGGTCGCGCCCGACGTAGCCGGTCATCTCGTCGTTCGGCTCGGGGTCCATCGACCCGGTGCTGCCGGGGTAGGACTGTTCCTGGGGCGGGGGCTGCTCGCTGCTGCTCATGCCCGACGGTCTTGACGACGACGGGCGCCCCCGAAACGTGCGAGTGGGCCCGTCACCGCAGACTGGCGATCTTGTCGAGCACCGTCTTGCGGTTCTTGGTGCGGCGCTCGTAGGCGTCGACCTTGCCCAGATCGGTGGCCGAGAGCCCCTCGAGCTTCACCGTGACGTCGCCGACGTTCAGGTCGTCGTAGTCCTTGATCGGCAGGTCGTCCTCCACCGACACCGCGCCCTTGGCCTCGCCCTCCGCGGTCTCGGCGCCGGGCACCTTGCGCGCCTGGTCCGCCGCGGTCCCGGCCACGCTGCCCAGGCCCGATCCGAGGCGCTCGAGCAGCGCGGGGAAGGCCGTGGCGAGCTCGCGGGTGAACGACGCCTGGGCGCGCGCGAACGCCTGCACCCACTCGGCCGTGCGGTTCCCGGCGGCCTCCTCGGCCTCGGCGACGTTCTCGAGCAGCTCCTTGTACGCGCGCAGCGACTCCTCGCCGCCCTGGCGCGCGCGGCTCATGATCTGCTCGTTCAGGCCGCGGACCTGCTCGACGACCTGCTCGACCTTCGGGTTACCGGCCATGACTCCTCCTGGACACGTATGCCTCGCTGCATCGGCAGCTCCTCGTTTCCCGGACAGAGGTGTCCCCCAAACAGGCCAGCGCCCTCGACGTTCCGGGTGCGGACGGATCGCGGCCCCGTCGCGTGTTCCGACGGCCGGGACGCGCCGTGTGACGGGGCTCGCAACGCCACCTACAGTGGTGACGACGACGACACCGTCGGTGAAGGAGAGCTCGGCATGCGCACTCGTAGGCCCCGCCACGTCCGGCTGACCGAACCCCTGGTCCGCGAGAACGGCGAGCTGCGGCCGGCGAGCTGGGACGAGGCGCTGGAGCGCGCCGCCGCCGGCCTGCGCGGCGTGCCCGCCGACGCCTTCGGGATGTTCAGCTGCTCGAAGGCCACGAACGAGATGAACTACGCCGCGCAGAAGTTCTCGCGGGTGGTGATGGGCAGCAACAACGTCGACAGTTGCAACCGCACTTGACACGCTCCCAGTGTCGTCGGTCTGACGACGGTGTTCGGTGCCGGCGGCGGCACCTCCGCCTACGTGGAGGCGGAGCACGCCGACCTCATCATCCTGTGGGGCTCCAACGCGCGGGAGACCCACCCGATCTTCTTCCACCACGTGCTGCAGGGCATCCGCCGCGGCACCCGCATGTACTCCGTGGACCCGCGCCACACCTCGACCGCGCAGTGGGCCGACGCCTGGCTCGGGCTCGACGTCGGCACGGACATCGCGCTGGCCAACACGGTCGGCCGCGAGATCATCCACGCCGGGCTGGTGAACGAGGCGTTCGTCGAGCGCGCGACCACGGGGTTCGAGGAGTACCGGGCGACGGTCGAGCCGTACACGCTGGAGCGCGGCGAGGAGATCACCGGCGTCCCGGCGGCGACGATCCGCGAGCTCGCGCACGCCTACGCCCGCGCCGACCGTGCGCAGATCTGCTGGACGCTCGGCATCACCGAGCACCACAACGCGGCCGACTACGTGTTCGCGCTGATCAACCTCGCGCTGCTCACCGGGCACGTGGGCCGCTACGGGTCCGGCCTGGTGCCGCTGCGCGGGCAGAACAACGTCCAGGGCGGCGGTGACATGGGCTCCATCCCGGCCAAGCTGCCGGGGGGCTACGACGTCCACGACGAGGACGCCCGCGCCCGCTTCGCCTCGGTCTGGGGCACCGACGACTACCCGCGCGAGCCCGGGATGCACCTGTCCCAGATGTTCGAGGCGATGGAGCGCGGCGAGCTCAAGGCCCTCTACTGCATCGGGGAGAACCCGGCGGAGTCCGAGGCCAACGCGACGCACGCCCGGCACATGCTCGAGGGCCTGGACACCCTGATCGTGCAGGACATCTTCCGCACGGCCACCGCGGAGCTCGCCGACGTCGTGTTCCCCGCGACGGCGGACTGGTGCGAGTACGAGGGCACGGTGACGAACTCCGAGCGGCGCGTGCAGCGCGTCCGCAAGGCGATCGACCCGCCGGGGCTCGCGCGCCCGGACACCCACGCCATCTGCGCGCTGGCCACGAAGCTCGGGCACGACTGGGGCGAGCCCACCGCGGAGGAGGTGTGGGACGAGTTGCGCTCGGTGTCGCTCAACTGGCACGCCGGGATGAGCTACGAGCGCCTCGACGAGCTCGGCGGCATCCAGTGGCCGTGCCCGTCGCTCGACCACCCCGGCACGCCGCTCATGCACGCGCGGCTCTGGGCCGACGACCCCGCCGATCGCGGGACGCCGGCGCCGTTCACCGCGGTCGAGCACGTGGCGCCCGTCGACGTCCTCGACGACGAGTTCCCGATCCGCCTGACCACCGTCCGGCTGCTCGACGCCTACAACTCCGGCGTGCAGACCGGCGGCTACGCCTCCCCCATGCGCAGGCCGGAGTCGTTGCGCATCGACGCGGAGGACGCCGCCCGCCTGGGCATCGAGAACGGCGAGCGGGTGCGCGTCGTGTCCCGTCGTGGCGCGGTCGAGGCACCGATCGGCATCGACCCGTCCCTGCGTCCGGGGCTCGCGTCGTTCACACCGCACTTCAGCGAGGAGGTCGACGTCAACGTGCTGACGAACGACGCGTGGGACCCGAAGTCGGGGACCTCGGAGTTCAAGGCCACCGCCGTCCGTGTCGAGAAGATCGACGCCATGGCGGCCGCCCACCCGCGCCCGCTGCCGGCAGCGGGGAGCTGACGGATGGACCTGCACCTCTCGCAGGCCGAGCCCACCGCCCTCGAGCGGGACGCCATCGACGGGGCGTTCGCCGGGCTCGCCCACCCGACGGTGCACGACGACCGGCCCATGCGCACGGCCCACGCCGGCCACGACGCGCGGGCCCGGCGGCACCTGCTGCTGCCGGTGCTGCACGCGGCGCAGGACGCCACGGGGTGGATCTCCGAGGGCGCGCTGAACCACATCGCCCGCACGCTGTCCGTGCCGCCCGCGGAGATCTACGGGGTGGCCACGTTCTACGCGATGTTCACGGTCGAGCCGCGGGCGCCGCGGGTGGTCCACGTCTGCGACGACGTCGCCTGCGGCCCGTACGGCGGCGAGGACATCGCCACGGCGCTCACCGACGCGCTCGGCCCCGAGGGGACCGGACAGGACGCGTGCTGGGTGCGCAGCCCCTGCCTGGGGTTGTGCGAGCGCGCGCCCGCGGTGCTCCACCAGCGCGCCGGCGAGCCCGACCTCAGCCAGGCCCCGGCGGCCGCGGACGACGTGCTGGCCACGACGCGCGCGCCCGGTGCGGAGGCCGCCGACCAGGCCGACGCCGCCTTCGGCGACACCCGGGTCAGCGCTCCGCAGACCGGGCCGGGCGGCACGCTCCCGGGCGGGGGCCCGCTGCGGCTCCTGCGCCGGGTCGGCGTCGTCGACCCGGGGAGCCTCGACGACTACCGGGCCCACGGCGGGTACGCGGCGCTGCGCCGCGCGATCGACATGGGTCCGACGCGGGTGATCACCGAGCTCGAGGACTCGTCGCTCACCGGCCGCGGCGGCGCCGCGTTCCCCACCGGCGTGAAGTGGAAGGGCGTCGCCGGCGCCCCCGAGCGCCCGCACTACCTGGTGTGCAACGCCGACGAGTCCGAGCCCGGGACGTTCAAGGACCGCGTGCTCATGGAGGGCGACCCGTTCGCGCTCGTCGAGTCGATGACGATCGCCGGCTACGTCACCGGCGCGCACGTCGGCTACCTCTACATCCGCGGCGAGTACCCGCTGGCCACCCGCCGGCTCATCGCCGCGATCGACGCCGCCCGCGCCCGCGGCTACCTCGGCGAGGACGTGATGGGCGAGGGCTTCGCCTTCGACATCGAGTTGCGCCGGGGCGCCGGGGCGTACATCTGCGGGGAGGAGACCGCGCTCCTCGAGTCGATCGAGGGGTTCCGCGGCGAGCCGCGCAACAAGCCGCCGTTCCCCAGCGTGTCCGGGCTGTTCGGCAAGCCGACGGCGATCAACAACGTCGAGACGCTCTACAACGTCCTCGAGGTTCTCAGCATCGGTGGGCAGTCGTTCGCCGAGGTCGGCGGCGGGCGCTCCACCGGATCGAAGCTGTTCTGCCTGTCCGGGGCGGTCGGTGCGCCGGGCGTCTACGAGGTCGACTTCGGCACCACGCTGCGCCAGCTGCTCGATCTCGCCGGCGGCGTCCGGGGCGAGCTGCGCACGATCCTGCTCGGCGGCGCGGCGGGCGGGTTCGTCATGCCCGAGGACCTCGACGTCGTCCTCACCCTCGAGGGCGCGCGCGACATCGGCGCGACGCTCGGTTCGGGCGTCGTCCTCGTCTTCGACAGCCACGCCGACCTCACCGGCACGCTGCGGCGGATCGCGGCGTTCTTCCGCGACGAGTCGTGCGGCCAGTGCGTGCCGTGCCGTGTCGGCACCGTGCGCCAGGAGGAGGCCCTGGCCCGCCTGGAGCGCGACGCGCCGATCGGCTCGCGGGAGACCGAGATGGCGCTGCTCGAGGACCTGGCGCGGGTGATGCGCGACGCCTCGATCTGCGGCCTCGGCCAGACCGCGCCCGCGGCGATCACGTCGGCGCTGCAGCTCGGGCTGCTCGACCGGCCGAGCACGAACGGGGCTGGCAACGGGGCCCGCAACGGAAAGGTGCCCACCTGATGACCACCACGGGCAAGGGCCCTGCCGGTCCCGGCGGCGGCTCGAGCGCGCCGGTCGACGAGACGATCGACGGCGCGAACGAGGCCGTCGGCGGCGCGGCGATCGGGACGGCTCTCGAGGAGGGTCCGCCGCCGGGCGAGCGCACCGACGGCGACACCCATCCGTCGTCGCCGGTCGGGCCCACCGTCATCGATCCCGCCGCGCCCACGCGCACCGCCGAGGAGCGCCTCAGCAGCGGCCCGGTGATGCTCGGGACGATCAAGCGGCGGGTGACGCTGCAGCTCGACGGCCGCGAGGTCCGGGTGCCCGAGGGCGCCACGATCCTCGACGCGCTGCACGACGAGGGCACGCCGGCCCAGGCCGACACCCCCACGCTGTGCTGGGCACCGAACATGGACCCCATCAACGCGTGCCGGGTCTGCGTGGTCGAGGTCGAGGGCTCGCGGACGCTCGTGCCGTCGTGCGCGCGCAAGTGCGAGGACGGCATGGAGGTGCGCACCGACACCGAGAAGGTCCGCCACAGCCGGCGGATGGTGCTCGAGCTGCTCACGTCGTCGGTGGACATGGACCGCGCGAGCGCGGACGTGCAGCGCTGGATCCGCGAGTACGAGGTCGACGCCGCGCGCTACGGCCCGCCCGCACCCCCGGCCGCCGCGGGCGAGCGCGACCGTCGCCACGCGGGGCACCACGACGCTCCCGACGGGGCCACCGCGGCCACCGTGCAGCAGCCCGTGAAGATCGACAACGAGCTCTACGTGCGGGACTACTCGCGCTGCATCATGTGCTACAAGTGCGTCAACGCCTGCGGCACGGACGCCCAGTTCACGTTCGCGATCGCCGCGGCCGGGCGCGGGTTCGACGCCCGCATCGCCACGGAGTTCGACGTCGAGCTCCCCGACTCGGCGTGCGTCTACTGCGGCAACTGCATCGGCGTGTGCCCCACCGGGGCGCTCGTCTCGGTCCGCGAGCACGAGCTGCGCGAGGCCGACGACTGGCATCCCGAGGAGGAGACCGTCACGACGACGATCTGCTCGTTCTGCGGGGTCGGCTGCAACCTCGAGCTGCACGTCCAGCAGAACGAGATCGTCAACGTGACGAGCCCGTCCGACCACTCCGTCACCCACGGCCACCTCTGCATCAAGGGCCGCTTCGGATTCCAGCACGTGCAGAACCGGTGACCCGGTGTCAGGAGAGTGAGCCGGGCGGTCCACACCCGCGGGTCGAACGGCCGAACTCGACCGGCCATCGGGGCCCAACGCCGTGGCGGCGCTGTCCCCCGGGGCCGCGCTACTGATTGGCTGCGCACAACAGGCCCGCCGACGAAGGAGGCCCACCGTGGCGAAGACGTCGCAGAAGACCGATGAGGTCCTGAGCGGCCTGCAGCAACTGATCGAGGCCGGACGTGTGGCCGAGGTCGAGCAGGTCCTCACCACCCTGATCGAGAGCGAGCCGGCGCAGGACCCGACGGTCGAGGAGCGCGAGACGCGCTCCTACGCCGAGGGCATGCGCGACGGGATCGCGCTCGCGCGGGGCCTGGCCGGCGACGCCGGCCAGGACGACTGACACCTGCGTTCCGAGCGGTCCACCCGAGGGCCGCTCCCTTGCCTGGAGGACACACACCATGACCGCTGCGGCCGCCGTCGACGATCGACCGGCTCCGCAGGCCCCCGCACTCGCGGAGGCCCCTCAGCCGACAGCGGAGATGCCCTCCGCCGGGGAGATGCCCTCCGCCGGGGACCGGCTCAAGCAGGTGGCCATCGCGGCGCTCGACAAGCTGGCGGGCGCGGCCGTCGTCAAGGTGGAGGAGCTCTCCGACAAGCTCGGGGACATGGCCGCCGACGCCGTCTCGGGCAGCATGCCCACCGGGGTGGGCGCGAACGCCCTGATCAAGGGCGTCCTCGCCAAGATGGAGGGCAAGAACCCGGTCATCGCCGCGCTCAAGGGTGCCTTCGGCGCGATGAGCACCGGCACCAAGATCTGGCTGTCCCTCGCGCTGATCCTCCTCGCGGTCCTTTCCCCCGTGGCGCTGCTCGTACTCGCGCTGGTGCTGCTCGTCGCCGCCATCGTGGGGGCGGTCAAGGGCTGAGGGACCCGCGCCTCAGGTGCCCTCGGTCGCGCCCGTGGAGGTCGTGGCCATGGCCGGCTCTCCCCTGGGCTCCGAGGGGCCGCCCGTGTCGGTGATCTCGCCCGCCTGGTCGTGGGCGTGCTGCGCAGGGCGCGTGGGCGCGCGCAGGCCCTCGTAGATCGCGGGCTGGATGTCCCAGGTGTTCCAGTACTGCGCCCCGGGCAGGTCGGTGTAGCGCACCGTGACGTGGAAGTCCTCGCCCTCGAGCCCGTTCTTGCGCAGGAACGTCATCTGGTCGTCCAGGTCGTCCCAGAAGCAGGTGATGCGCGCCCCGGGTGACAGCGAGGTCAACCCGATGGTGAACAGGGGAAGGCCCGAGATCTCGACCCCGTCGGAGCTCTCGATCGGGCACGAGAACTCGAACGTGATGTTCTTGGCCGGCCCCTGGCCCACGTTCTCGACGGCGAGGCTCAGGGCCCGGGTCCCGTGGTCGAACTCGTCGTGCACGGCGACCACCGGGCGGCCCCCGGCGAGGAACTCCTGGCGCACCTCCCGCACCGACTCGCGCGCGGCGCGGAGCTGGAACCAGATCACCACGATGAACGCGGCGTAGAGCAGGGGCGACAGCGTCTGCGCGACGCTCGAGACGATCTCCAACGCGGGCACGGCGACCCTCCGATCTCCGGACACACGTCCGCGGACCGACCGTCGGGACGGCCGGTCCGCGGGGTGTGCTGTCGGGGTCCGCTCTAGCGGATGCCGACGACCTCCTGGGCCAGCGCGGCGTGACGCGTCTGGGCGGCGGAGACGACACCCGAGCGGTTCTTGTTCGCCTCTTCGTAGACGATGACCTTGTTGAGGTCCTCGACCTCGTCCAGCTGCTTGATCTTCGAGACGACGTCGTTCACGCCGAGGTCGTCGTAGTTCGGGATCGGCAGCTCCGAGGCGTGCAGCGCCCCGAGGCGGGTGCGGGCCTCGTGCAGCGCCGCCGCGGTGTCGGTCGCCCCCTCACGGCGGCTGACCTCCTCGGCACGGTCGAGCGCGGCGTCGCGGCCGGTGACGACCACGTCGCGGGCGTCCTCGCCGAAGCGCGCGGCGCGCTCGGCGGTGTCGGTGACGACACCACGCACCTGCTCGCCACGCTGCTGCAGGCGCGCCGCCCAGCGGCTGACCTGCTCACGGGCGAAGTTCACCGGCAGCGAGACGGCGCGCGTGGCGCCACCCGCGACCATCTGGAACGGGGTCGGCTGGAGCGCCGGGGGCCCACCCAGGGCGTGCTCGGCGAGCACGGTGGTCAGCCACTCGATGGTGGCCGCGTGGGCCTTCTCGAGGCGCTCGGCCAGCCGACGGACGTTGCTGTCCTTCGCGGCCTCGGCGAGGCCACGCAGGTACACCGAGCGGTCGCGGAGCTGGTGCTCCAGCGTCAGGTCGCCGAGAAGGGCCTCGTCGACCGGGCCCGCCTGCTCGACGGTCGCCTTGACGACGGCGCCGACGCGCCCGACCAGCGGGGACACGACGTCGGCGACGCCGCCCAGACGCTGGAGCTCGGCGGTGATCTCGTGCGTGCGCCGCTCGGCGTTGCGGGCGTTCTCCGTGAGCTCCTTGCGCACCGCCTCGGTCCGGGCCTGGGTGACGCGGATACGCGCGACCTGGACCTCGGTCTGGGTCAGCTGCAGCATCGAACGCAGCTGGGCGATCATGTGGTTCCGGTTGCTCACACTTCTCCTCGAACTCATCAGTTATGTGCGTGTGTTCGCGGCCTACCGGCCGGTCACCTCTGGGCTATCCGCCGGGCGCGGTGCCTATTCATCCGACGGCGGCCGGACCCGGTGTGAGCCGTACAACCGGCCCGTGACCTGCGTCGCGACCGCGCCGCGACGATCTACCCGACCCACGGAGGCGTTTGCCGTCCTCCCGGGGACGGCAACTACAGGGCCCATCGGCCCTGTCGACACTCCGGCAACCGGTCCAGTACGGAGCTCCGGCCACCGCGGCCGGGAGGGAGTGGATTCGTGATGACCCAGACCGCCGAGGACCTCGAACAGCAGTGGGCGCAGGACCCGCGATGGGCGGGCGTGCGCCGCGTACACACCGCGCAGGACGTCGTGTCCCTACGCGGCAGCCTCCCCGAGACGCACACGCTCGCCGACCACGGCGCGCGGCGGCTGTGGGACCTGTTGCACGGTGACGAGCCGGTGCGGGCGCTCGGCGCGATGACCGGCGGGCAGGCCGTGCAGATGGTCAAGGCGGGCCTCCAGGCCGTCTACCTCTCGGGGTGGCAGGTGGCCGCGGACGCGAACCTCGCCGGCGAGACCTACCCCGACCAGAGCCTGTACCCCGCGAACTCCGTGCCGTCCATGGTGCGCCGGCTCAACAACGCGATGCGCCGCAACGACGAGATCCTGGTCGCCGAGGGCGAGGAGCCCGACCCGGACCGCATCCTGCCGATCGTCGCCGACGCCGAGGCCGGGTTCGGCGGCGCGCTCAACGCCTACGAGCTGATGAAGGCGATGATCGAGGCCGGCGCCGCCGGCGTGCACTTCGAGGACCAGCTCGCCTCGGAGAAGAAGTGCGGCCACATGGGCGGCAAGGTGCTCGTGCCGACGAGCCAGCACCTGCGCACCCTGCACGCCGCACGGCTCGCGGCGGACGTGGCCGGGGTGCCGAGCCTCGTCGTCGCGCGCACGGACGCCCTGGGCGCCTCGCTGCTCACCACCGACGTCGACGACGACGACCGGCGCTTCCTCACCGGGGAGCGCACCGCCGAGGGCTTCCACCGCGTGAAGTCCGGCATGGGACCGGTGATCGCCCGGGCGAACGCGTACGCGCCGTACGCGGACCTGCTGTGGATGGAGACCGGGACCCCCGACCTCGACGAGGCCCGCGAGTTCGCCGAGGCCGTGCACCGCGAGCACCCGGACGCGATGCTGGCCTACAACTGCTCGCCGTCGTTCAACTGGCGGCGGCACCTGGACGAGAGCTCGATCGCCAAGTTCCAGCGGGAGCTGGGCGCGATGGGCTACGTGTTCCAGTTCATCACGCTGGCCGGGTTCCACGCCCTGAACCACTCGATGTTCGAGCTGGCCCGCGGCTACGCGGAGAGGGACATGACCGCGTTCGTCGACCTGCAGGAGGCCGAGTTCGCCTCCGAGGAGAACGGCTACACGGCGACGCGCCACCAGCGCGAGGTCGGCGCGGGCTATTTCGACCAGATCGCGCTCGCCGTCGACCCGCACGGCTCCACGGGCGCCATGGAGGGCTCGACCGAGTCCAGCCAGTTCGCCTGAGGAGAGGTTGTCCGAAGGGGGTGCGGTGGGCATCCCGACGGCCATGTCGGACCCGTCGAATGCCCACCGCGAACCTCCGAACCCCGACGCGCAGCGGACCCCGGAGCAGCACGACCGCACCGGTCGTGGCTCCGGGCCCTACGCCCCGGCGGGGCGTGACGACCAGGGCAACCCCGTTCCGTCCGTACCCCACGAGGGACTGCTGGGGCGCATCGCGACGTCGCTCGTCGCGGGCGAGGCGGTGGTGCTGGCCGCCCTCGGCGTCGCCGGCCTCGTCACGTCCTGGGGCGCGGGCTTCACCGCCCAGGTGCCGGACACCGTGCTCGCCCTGCGGCTCAACCCCGCCAACAGCGTCCTGCTGCTGGTCACCGCCGTGCTCGCGGTGGCTTCCCTGAAGTCGCGCAGCCTCCTGCGGCGCTTCGCCGGCCTCCAGGCCGTGGCCTACCTCCTGCTGTTCGTGTTCGGCGCGGCGTACAGCGTCAACACGGGCAACGCCACGTTCCTGGACCTCAACACGCCGGACCTCGTCCTCTTCGGGGTCCTGGCGGTCCTCGGGTTCATCATCCTGATGGTCTCGAGCGCCCGGATCGTCGAGCCACCGCCCGGCCCGCTGCCCTACCCGGACGCGGTGCCGAGTGCGCAGAAGAACGAGAACGAGGACGAGCAGAGCTGAGCACTCACGCCAGCGGTCGGCGGTGGCCGTGGTGGATGCGGTCCTTGACCAGCACCACCACCCCGCCGAGCACCACCACGAGGCCGATGTCCGCGGCGGCGCGCTTGAGGCCACCGAGCGCGACCGCGAGGTCCCCGGCGGCGAGCCCGACACCGATCAGGCCCGCGGCCGGCACGAGCGCCAGCGCGATGAGGGCGCCGGCGAGGACGGCCTCGCGGAACGACGTGATGATGACCAGCCCCGCGAGCGCGCCGCCCGCGCCCACGAGCCAGTCGGCAGCCGTGGGGTCCATGACCATGTGGACGCCCTCGCTGCTCGCGAGCACGCCGGGCTTCGCGAGGCCCAGTGCCCGCAGCACGAGGAACGCGACGCCGCCCGCCGCGGCGAGGATCGCGTAGCCGACGAGGACGGACACCAGGGCCCGCCGGATGCGGTAGAGGTCGGCGCGGATCAGGGCGAGGCCCAGCTTGGCGACGGGCTCGAAGGCCGGGGCGATGATCGCCGACGCGGCGAGGGCCAGGGCCTGCGGCACCGGCGGGGACAGCAGGCCCGCGACGGCGATCGCGCCGCCGAGGCCCATGAGCACGAGGTAGTTGACGCTCATGCGGCCGTGGTGGCGCAGCGTCCGCTCGAACTCCTCCCACGGGGACTCGTCGGCGTCGTCCTCGATGGCCTCCTGCGCGCCGGTGGCCACCACGCTCTCGGTGCGCACCGTGGCGACGGTGACCGGCCCGTGCTCCCGGGCGCGCTCCACGGTGGCCAGGACGGCGTCGATGGAGCGGTTGAGGACGTGGAGGGACAGCACGTCGCCCGCGGGTTTGAGGGACCCGCCGCGCTGCAGGGTCAGCGCGAGGACGCCGTCGTGGTCCTCGAGCGCCCCGAGCACCTCGTCGGTCGCCGCGGCCGGCACGGTCACGTCGATCTGGTGGTGCATCTGGTCTCGCTCCTCAGCGCTCGGTGGTGGGCTGGGTGGTGGGCTGGGTGACGGGCTGGGTCAGCGGCGGCACGACGGCGCGCACGACGACGAGTTCCTCGGTCCTCTGGTCGTCCGCGACCAGGCCGCGCTCGCGCAGCAGGCTGTGGCGCGCGGTGAGGACCGGGCCGAACGGGTGCTCGTGGCGCACGACGACCTCGGCGTCCATGCCCTGCTCGCGGAGCCGGGCCACGGTCACGGCCGGGTCGTTGAGCGAGGAGTGCACCACGAGCAGCCGGCCGCCGGGGCGCAGGACCCGAGGCGCCTCGTCGCACACCCGGTCGAGCACCGCGCGCCCGTCGCGCCCACCGTCGTAGGCCCGCGCGAGCCCGTGCTCGGGCAGGTCGTCGGTGGCGGCGGGCACGTAGGGCGGGTTGGAGACGACGACGTCGAACCGCTCCCCCGCCACCGGCGCCGTCAGGTCACCGCGGCGCACGCGCACCCGGCGTCCGTGCCGCAGGGCGTTGAGGCGGGTCGAGAGCAGCGCCCGGCGCGAGACGTCGACCGCGGTCACGTCGGTCCCCGGGACCCCCGCGGCGACCACCGACAGGGCCCCGGCACCGGCGCCCAGCTCGAGGACCCGGCACGCCCGCGCGGGGCCGCAGCCGTGGTCGGTCAGCTCGCGACGCAGGACGTCGGCGAGCAGCCACGTGTCACGCTGGACCGGATAGACGCCGGGCACACGCAGCACCTGGTGGTGCGGCCGGATCTCGGTGGGGGACGCGGGCGAGGTCCTGCGGGGGTCGGGGGCGACGGTCGTCATGGGCTCCTCGGCTCGGCTCGGTGGTGGCGAGTCGGGTCGCGGGCGCCGCGGGAGGCGCGCCGGTCGCCGACGTCGGCGTCGACCCAGGGGCAGGCGTTACCCGACCGGAGGTCGGCGCAAGGGGTCTCGGACATCACGTGCGAGATCCGTCGGATACGGCGACCCGATCGGGTACCACCTCGAACGCTGTCGATGTGAAGGAGCGCTCCGTGCCCGTCCTGCCCCGTCCCCGAGGACCGGTCTCGACCGCCGTGCTCGACGTGCTCTCCGGCCGTCGGCCGGCGTCGGACCTGCCCTGGCGTCCCGACGCCGAACCCCTGGGTGAGGACCTTCAGCTCGCGCTGTACTGCTGCTACGAGCTGCACTACCGGTCGTTCGACGGCGTCGACGACGCGCTGGAGTGGGACCCCGATCTGCTGGGCCTGCGCAGCCACCTCGAGGACCTGTTCCTCGGTGCCGTCCGGGCGCAGGTCTCGGGGGGCGACGACGTCGAGGCGGCCGTCGACGCCCTGCTCGTCGAGCCCGTCGAGGGCAGCGGGCCCTCGTGGCACCTCGCCCGCGACGGCGAGCGCTGGCAGCTCGACGAGTACGTCGCGCAGCGCTCGCTCTACCACCTCAAGGAGGCCGACCCTCAGGCCTGGGTGATCCCGCGGCTCGACGGCGTCGAGGGACGCGCGAAGGCGTCGCTGATGACCGTCGAGCACGACGAGTACGGCGCCGGGCGGCCCGAGCGGGTGCACGCGCGGATCTACGCGGAGATGATGGCCGGCCTCGGGCTCGACACCACCTACGGCGCCTACCTCGACGTGGCGCCCGCGGAGACGCTCGCGACCGTCAACATCATGTCGCTGTTCGGTCTGCACCGCCGGTGGCGCGGGGCGTCGGTGGGCCAGTTCGCGCTCATCGAGATCACGTCACCGCCGGGGTCGGCGCGGCTCGTGCGCGCGATCGAGCGGCTGGGCCTGCCGGACGAGGTGACGGCGTTCTACGCCGAGCACGTCGAGGCCGACGCGGTGCACGAGCAGCTCGTGCGCCGGGACCTCATCGCCGGGCTGCTCGAGTCCGAGCCGGAGCTGGCCGCGGACGTCGTGCTCGGCATCCAGGCGTCGACCCTGCTCGAGGACCGGCTCGCCGATCACCTCACGGCGGCCTGGTCGTCCGGGGAGTCGTCGTTCGTGTCGCGGGCACTCTCGGCGGTCTGAGCCGGGCGGATCTTCCGCCGGTGGCTGGTGTCGCAGAACGGGTAGCGCTTGGTCCGCCGGCAGGCGCACAGGGCCACGACCGGCCGCTCGCTGGTCACCGTCGTCCCGTCGGGCAGCTCCAGCTCGACCGGGCCCTCGACGAGGAACGGCCCGCCCTCGGTCATCGTGATGCGGGTGGGTCCTGACGGTGCGGCCATGGTCGGCGTCTACCCCGTCGACGCCTCCCGGCACACGCGGCGGGTGAGCGTCACGATGTGCCGGGCGAGCTCGGCGGGACGGGTCTGAGGCAGGTTGTGCGCCCCCTCGGTGATGGTCACGACCTCGATCCCCGGGCGGGTCGCGGCGAGCGCGTCGAGCCAGCCGGTCGGGGCGAGGTGGTCGTGCGGGCCGCGCACCAGCAGCACCGGCACCGTCGTCGCCGCGAGGGTGGCCCGCAGGTCGCGGCGACGGGCGGCGCGCAGGGCACGGGCGAAGCCGGACAGCCGGGTCGTCGCGTAGGAGCGCAGCATGCCCGGCACGCGGCGCGGGTCCTCCCGCGCCGCGGTGCGCAGCCAGCGCACGACCAGGCGGCGCCGGGGCGACATGCGCGGATCGGCGGTCGGGCCGACGAGCACGAGGCCGCGCACCGTGTGCGGGTGACGCCGGGCCAGCTCGGCCACGACCTGGCAGCTCGCCGAGTGCCCGACCAGGACCAGCGGCCCGTCCGCGAGGCCGTGCGCGTCCAGGCGCCGCGCGAGGTCGTCGGCCGACGACTCCGGGTCCAGCGCCGCGCCCGACTCCGCGCGGAGTCCCATGGACGGCAGGGCGACGACCGCCGTGGGGACGGCGACGCCGAGCGCGTCGACGAGTCCCCCGTACGACGCGGCCGTCAGACCCAGGCCGGGGACCACGACCGCGACGGGGCGGCCCGCCGGCGGCAGGAGGACGGGGTGCGGGGGCATCCCGGGTGACTACCCGGCCGCGTGCGGCGTCCTGTCGGCGTGAGACCGACTCCTCACCCCGGCCCGCTCAGCGCTCCCGCCGGGCGCCGCCGGCCGGGTGGACCTCGCGCACCACCGGCTCGGGGTGGCCGTCGACGGCGGCCCGGCGCGTCACGGCCTCGGCGATGTCCTCGGCGGCGGCGGCCGGGGTGAGCAGGAGCGCGCTGCCACCGAAGCCGCCGCCGACCAGACGCGACCCGAGCGCCCCGTGCTCGAGGGCCGTCTCCACCACGGCGTCGAGCGCCGGCACCGAGACCTCGAAGTCGTCGCGCAGCGAGGCGTGCGACGCGGTCAGCTCGGGCCCGACCTCCGCGGGGCGGCCGGCTCGCAGCAGCTCCACGACGCGGTGGACCCGCGCCTGCTCGGTGACGACGTGGCGGGCGCGCCGGAGCAGCGTCCCGTCCAGCCGGTCCAGCATCGCCGGCGTCGCCTCGCGCAGGGCATCGACGCCGAGCGCCTCCGCGGCGGCGACACAGGCGGCGCGGCGGTCGGCGTAGCCGCCGTCGGCGAGGTCGTGGCGCACCCGGGTGTCGACCACGAGCGTCACGAGCCCGTGCTCCTCCAGCCCGAGCGCGACGTGCTCGGCCTCGAGCGTGCGGCAGTCGAGCAGGAGCGCCGCGCCCTCGCGGCACATCAGCGACGCCGCCTGGTCCATGATCCCGACGGGTGCGCCGACGATGTCGTTCTCCGCGCGGCGCCCGGCGCGGGCCAGGGTGTGGCGGTCGAGGTCGCTGCCGGTCAGCTCCGCCACGGCCAGCGCCACCGCGGACTCCAGCGCTGCCGACGACGAGAGCCCCGCGCCGAGCGGGACGTCGCCGTCCACCACCAGGTCCCACCCCGCGCCCGGCAGGCCCTCCTCGCGCAGCGCCCACACCGTCCCCAGCGCGTAGGCCGACCAGCCCCGAGCCTGGGCGAGCGCGTCGAGCGTGGTGGTGACGAGGTCGTCGGGCTCCTGTGTGGAGCGCACCGTCACGGTGCCGTCGGCACGCGCGGCGGCGGCGACCCGGCAGCGCCGGTCGATCGCGAAGGGCAGCACGTGGCCCTCGTTGTGGTCGGTGTGCTCGCCGATGAGGTTCACCCGCCCCGGCGCCGAGAACACGCCGTCGGGGTCGCGGCCGAGGGCGTCGCGGAAGGTCTGCCCGACGTCCCGGTCGGTCCGGTCGGCACTGGCGGCGCTCACGCCGGCACCGTCGCGTCCGCGCAGGCCGCCCGCAACCGCTCGGCGGCCACCTCGGGCGCGACGTCGGTGAGGTACGCGCCGCCGAACGTCTCGGACCCGGCGAGGTACTTCAGCTTGCCGCCGCCCCGGTGCGGCGGGCAGATCTCGAGGTGGAGGTGGGTGACGTCGCGGTCGGCGCCGTCGGTGGGCGCTCCGTGGACACCCATCAGGTAGGACGTCGCGACGCCGAAGTACCGGTCGTACCCGGCGAGCACCCGCGCCAGGACGCGGGCGAGGTCCGCGCGCGCCTCCGGGGTCAGGTCGGGCAGCGACGGGACGTGCGCCCGGCTCCAGATGTCGACCTCGTAGGGGAAGCGCGCCCAGGGCGGGACGCCGGCCACGAAGTGCTCGCCGGCGACGACCTCGCGCACCCCGCCGGCCTCGGCCGCGACGACGTCGCAGAACACGCACCGGCCGGTGCGGTCGTGGTGGGCGCGGGCGGCGGCGATCTCGCGCGCCGGGCGGGGCGGCACGTCGGGGTAGGCGTAGATCTGGCCGTGCGGGTGGTGCAGCGTCACGCCGACCGCCTCGCCCTTGTTCTCGAACGGCAGCACGTAGCGGACGCCGGGGTCGGCGCCGAGGTCGGCGACCCGGCGCGCCCAGGCCTCGACGAGCAGGTGCACCCGGGCGACGCCGACGTCGGCGAGCGTCGCGTGGTGGTCGTCGGTGAACACCACGACCTCGCAGTGCCCGTAGGCCGGCTCGACCGGGACGAGGTCGGTGCCGGGGATCGCGGGCGCGGGCGGGTGCGGTGACAGCGACGGGAAGCGGTTGTCGAACACCGCGATCTCGAAGTGCTCGCGTGGGACCTCGGTGGGCTCGTGACAGGCCGATGTCCGACCCGGCGGCGTCGGGCAGAGCGGGCAGGCGGCGGCCGCCGGCTTGTAGGTCCGGTCCTGGCGGTCGGTCGCGAAGGTGACCCACTCGCCGTGGGTGGGGTCGTAGCGGCGCTCGCTCACGCGTCCTCCCCCCGTACGTCCCCCTGAGTCACCCAGGAGAAGAACCGGATCGTCCGCCCGTCGGCGAGCTCGCCGACCTCCTCGCCGACCTCCTCCCCGACCTCCAGGCCGACTCCCTCGCCGTCCCGTGGGATGGACGCTCCGTCCTCGTCCAACGACACCTCCCCCTCGACGCCGGGCGCACACCGATCGCGGTCTCGTGAATCATCACGTCCACGGTCACGGCGGGCGACGCCGACCATGGCAGGCCTGGACCGCACCCCGGCAAGGGCGCCGGGGCTAGTGGGAGAGAAGTCGGCGTTGTCCGCCGGGTCGGGGTCTTCGCTCGGGGTCGACCCATCGTGGGGGCGTGAACCACGGGAGCCCGTCGATCATCTGCACGGTCCAGTGGCCGTGGTGGATCACCTGGTGGTGATGGCGGCAGAGGAGCGTCAGGTTCTCGAGGCACGTCGGACCCTCGTCCGCCGCCCAGTGCTCGACGTGGTGGGCGTGGCAACGCCGCGGTCGGCGCGTGCAGCCGGGGAAGGCGCAGCCGCCGTCGCGGAAGGTCAGCGCCCGGCGCATCGCGTCCGGGACCAGGCGGGAGCGTCGGCCGATGTCCAACGGCTCCGACTTCGAGCCCAGCACCATCGGCACGATCTCGGCATCGCAGGCCCACCGGCGGATCGTGGCGGGGTCGGACAGGCGCCGGAGTCGAGCGTGCCGTGTCCGATCGCCAGCTGCAGCCACCGGAGATCCATGGTGATCGTCAGCAGCGGCCGGCCCGGGCTCCGCAGCGCCTCGGCGGTCGGCGCGGGCGCATCGGATCGGGCCGGCTCGGGGATCAGGGCCTCCTGAGCGGGGTCGTCGCCGGCGTCATCGCCCTCGGGCTCCGTGTCCGGCTCGGCCGCCCGCTCGCGGCGCGCCTCGGCCGCGAGGCCACCCGGCCCGGCGGCGTCCTCGACCAGGTCCTTCAGCGCGGAGGCGTTGCGGGTCGGGCGGTCGCGGTCGTCGTCCGGGCCGGTCGGTGTCGCGAGGGTGTCGAAGACCTCCCAGATCAGCTCCGCGTCCACCGGGTCGCGGAACCGACCCTTGATCACCAGCGATCCGTCCCGGCGGCGGGTCACGTACAGCTCGTCCCACCGGTCCGCGCCTTCGTCCGGCGCGGCGCCGTCGGGATCGAGATGGTCGAGCAGCCGCTTCGCGACCTTGTCCAACGCGCGGGGCGGCAACCGCGTGGCCTCGTCCGCGAGGATGCGCTCCGCGTCGACCAGGTCCCACGGGTCCACGTTCTCGGCCTTCGTCAGCCGCGCCATCGCCTTGCGGATGATCTCGAGGTGGTCGTCGTCGACCAGACCCTCGGCCATCACCCGCGCGGTGTTCGGCATCCGCACCGGCAGCGGCTCACCCCGGAGCGACAGCTGCGGCGTCAGGTCCTCGGACTCGCCCACCAGCCGGCGGGCGTCATTGAGGTCGATCCGCAACGAGTCCTGCAGCAACCGCTCCGTGGTGCGGTTCCCGGTCGCCACCGCCACCCCGAGCCGCTCCAGCCCGCGCGACGTCCTCGAGCAGCCGGTACTGCTCGCACCGGAGGGCGACCACCCGGGCATGGAGACGGTCGAGCGCCGCGCGCTCTGCCGTCCCCACACCCCGTTCGCTCATGTGTTCGATTCGAGAACGGACCCCTGACAGTCACGGCCGCTTCGAGGGAACCCAAGACGGAGACTTCTTGCGGGCCCGTCGCGCCCGCCGAACACGGGTGGGCAGTGCGGAAGGTCGAGCGACCCGAGGACTTCGCGGTGGGGTTCGCGCACCACGGCGACAGGCGCCCGCACACCGACAGGCCAACGGGAGGAAGCGGCCGAGGTCAGTCCCCCGACCCGTCGGCGAGCCTGTGCACCGCGTCGGCGAAGGAGTCGGCGGCGCGGAGGCGGGCGGTCAGCGAGCGTCGGCCGGTGTCGGTGAGGCGGTAGCGACGGGGGTCGCGGGACTGGCGGGACACCAGGCGGTTGCGGGCGAGCCGGTGCAGCGTCGGTACGAGGCGCGAGAGCGGCATGTCGAGGGTGCCACCGGCCTGCTCGCGCAGGCGGTCCGCGATCTCGTCGTGACGTCGCGGGGCGTCGGCCAGCGCAGCGAGGACCAGCGCATCGACCTGGCCCCGGTCCCGGATGCGGGCGCGCGGAGCGGAGGCGCGACGGGTCGTCGTGGTCATGAACATCAGGATGGCCCTGCGCGACGATCCGGCAAACGGGGCCGTTGGGCCCAGCCGGGAAGGCCGGACGGTCCATGCGGCCGGGCGTGCGGGTGCCTCGTACCCTCCGGCGCCGTGAGCACGCACGACGTCACCGGCCGGGACGCGGTCGAGCGGGCCCTGGAGGCCGCCGGGTCGCCGCGGGAGATCCGGACCTTCGACACCCCGGTCCCGTCGGCCGCGGCCGCCGCGGAGCAGCTGGGCTGCGAGGTCGGCGCGATCGCCAACAGCCTGGTCTTCACCGCCGGCGAGGACGCCCGGGCGGTCCTCGTGCTCGCCTCCGGCGCGCACCGCGTCGACCCCCGGCGCCTCGCCGCCCACCTCGGCGTCGCGAAGCGTCGCGTCAAGCGCGCCGACCCGGACACCGTCCTGCGGGCGACCGGCCAGCACGTCGGCGGGGTCGCGCCGGTCGGTCACCCGGCACCGCTCCCCTGCCTCGTCGACGTGGCGCTGACCGCCTACCCGACGGTCTGGGCCGGCGCCGGCGACGAGCACTCGATGTTCCCGACCACCGCCGAGGAGCTCGTCGCCCTCACCGGCGGGACGCTGCTCGAGGTCGCCGCGGACTGACGGCCGCCGGGCCGGGACGACCCCTTGCCGGGGTGGTGACACGGACCACTCCCCTCGATATGGACAGTCTGTTCTCTTCGTGGTTCTCTCTATATGGACACAGCGTCCACATCCACACCGGAGGTACCCATGAGCAGCACTCGCGTCGCCCTCGTCACCGGGGGCTCGGGCGGGATCGGCCGCGCGGTGGCCGAGCGACTGGCGCGCGACGGCATGGCCGTCGCCGTCCACTACGCGGGCAACAAGGCCCGGGCCGAGGAGGTCGTCGCCGCCGTCGAGGCGGCCGGCGGCCGGGCGATCGCCGTCGGCGGCGACGTCGCGGAGCCCGCGGAGATGGAGGCCGCGTTCGACGCCGTCGAGGAGGCGTTCGGCGGGATCGACGTCGTCGTCAACACCGCCGGGATCATGGTCCTGGCGCCGATCGCGGAGCTCGACCTCGACGACCTCGACCGCATGCACCGCACCAACATCCGCGGCACCGTCGTCGTCGCCCAGCAGGCCGCCCGCCGCGTCCGCACCGGTGGCGCGATCGTCGCGTTCTCGACGTCGGTGACGCGGCTGTCGTTCCCCACCTACGGCGCCTACGTCGCCAGCAAGGGCGCCGTAGAGGCCCTCGTCCCGGTCCTCGCCCGGGAGCTGCGCGGCCGCGAGGTCACCGTCAACGCCGTCGCTCCCGGCCCGACCGCGACCCCGCTGTTCCTCGAGGGCAAGACCGAGGAGCAGGTCGCCGGGCTCGCCGAGGCCGCGCCGCTCGAGCGCCTCGGGCAGCCCGACGACATCGCCGAGGCCGTCGCCTTCCTCGCCGGACCCGCCCGCTGGGTCAACGGCCAGACCCTGTTCGCCAACGGCGGACTCGCCTGAGAGGACCTGACGTGCACCAGATCATCGTCATCACCGGCGCAGTTCAATACAGCACGCCGATAGGGGCTTCGGGGCCATGAGCGCCCGCGAGCTCGCCCGCGCCGGCCCCACCGTCTACGCCGGCATCCGCGACACGGCCGGCCGGAACGCACCCGCCGTCGCCGACGCCGCGGCCTTTGCGGCCGAGCAGGGCGCGGACCTGCGCACCGTCGAGCTCGACGTCGCCGACCAGGACTCCGTCGACGCCGCGATCGCCCGCGTCGTCGCCGAGGCCGGACGTCTCGACGTCGTCGTCCACAACGCCGGGCACATGGTGCTCGGCCCCACGGAGGCGTTCACCCCCGAGCAGCTCGCGAGCGTCTACGACACCAACGTCGTGTCGACCCAGCGGGTCAACCGCGCCGCGCTGCCCCACCTGCGCGCCCAGGGCCACGGCCTGGTCCTGTGGGTCGGGTCGACGAGCACCCGCGGCGGCACCCCGCCCTACCTCGCGCCGTACTTCGCGGCCAAGGCGGCGATGGACTCGCTGGCGGTCAGCTATGCCGCCGAGCTCGCCCGGTTCGGGATCGACACCTCGATCGTCGTGCCCGGCTCGTTCACCAGCGGCACGAACCACTTCGCGCACGCCGGGCAGGCCGCCGACGCACCCGTGGCCGCCGCCTACGAGGAGCGGTACGCCGGGCTCCTGGACCAGGTCGGCGCGCGCCTCGCCGAGCTGGCCCCACCGGACGCCGACCCCACCGAGGTCGCCCGCACGATCGTCCGCGTGGTCGACACCCCCGCGGGACAGCGGCCCTTCCGCGTGCACGTGGACCCGGCCGACGACGGCGCCGAGGTCGTCAACGCCGTCGGCGACCGCGTGCGGACGGAGTTCTACCGCCGGATCGGCCTCGACGACCTGCTGCACGTCCGGGCATGACCCGGAGATCGCTAGCATCGCCGGTCGTGGACGACCAGCGCCGGCCCCGGGGACGGGGCCGGCGCCCGGCCGACGAGGTGCGCGGCGAGGTGCTGGCCGCGGCGGGCGAGCTCCTGCTCGCCGAGGGCATGGCCGGCTTCACCTTCGAACGGATCTCGGCGATCTCGGGCGCGAGCCGGACCACCCTGCACAAGTGGTGGCCGTCGCGCGGCGCCCTCGCCCTCGAGGCCTACTTCCGTTCGGTGCAGAGCACGCTCGCGTTCCCCGACACCGGCGACATCGCCGCCGACCTCACCGACCAGCTCACGGCGTTCGTCCGACTGATGACGCAGACGCCCGCGGGACGCGTGATCGCCGAGCTGATCGGCTCGGCGCAGACCGACCCGGAGCTCGCCGCGGCCTACCGCGAGCACTACTCCGCGCCGCGTCGGGCGCTCGCCGTCACGGCGATCGAGCAGGCGCGCGACCGCGGCGAGCTCCGGGACGACGTCGACGCCGAAGCGGTGGTCGACCAGCTGTGGGGCGCCTGCTACCACCGGCTGCTCATCCCCGATCAGCCGCTGACCGAGGACCTGGCCCGCACCCTGGTCGCCCAGGTGGTCCGTGGCGTGGCACGGAGGTGACGAAGGTGACGGAGACGAGAACGGTGGTGCGCAACCAGGTGACAGGAACGGCGTAGGCTGGATGGCGTCTGGATCGATCCGGTAGTGTCCGACCGGTCCGGACGTACCCCGTACACCGCACCCGAACGAAGGTTGCCGTGCCCGCACGCACCACGCCCGAATCCGAGGTCGACGCCCTCGACGTCGAGCTCTCCGAGCTGCGCCAGCTCCTCGACCGCCTCGATGGCCTGACCCATCAGGCGCGCACGCGGCTCCGCCGCATCGAGCAGCACCGCAACGGTGTCGACCCCCGTTGGATCGACCGCGCCGCTCGCTGACCCGTCCCACCAACTGAGCCCGCCCCGACCTGGTCGGGGCGGGCTTCCGTGTTCCCGGGATCAGGCCGCGAGCGCCGCGTAGCGCCCCTCGCGGTCCACCAGCTCGGCGTGCGTGCCGGTCTCGACGACCCGGCCGTGGTCGAGCACCGCGATCCGGTCGGCGTGACGCACCGTCGACAGGCGGTGCGCGATGGTGAGGGTGGTGCGGTGCCGCGCGAGGTCGTCGAGCGCGAGCTGCACGGCCCGCTCGGTCTCGGTGTCGAGCGCGCTGGTGGCCTCGTCGAGGACGAGCACCCGCGGGTCGCGCAGGAGCGTGCGGGCGATGGCGATGCGCTGCTTCTCGCCCCCGGAGAAGCGGTGGCCGCGGGCGCCGACCATCGTGTCGTAGCCCTCGGGCAGGGCGGCGACGACGTCGTGGATGCGGGCCGCGCGGGCGGCGGCCTCGATCTCGGCGTCGGTCGCGTCCGGCTTGGCCGCGCGCAGGTTCTCGCGCACGGTGGTGTGCAGGAGGTAGGTCTCCTGGCTCACCACCCCGACGACGCCGGCGAGGTCGGCCAGCCGCAGGTCGCGCAGGTCGACACCGTCGATCGTGATGCGCCCGGCGTCGGGATCGTGGAGGCGGGCGACGAGCGCGCCGAGCGTCGTCTTGCCCGACCCGGTCTCCCCCACCAGCGCGAGCGTCGTGCCGGCGGGCACCGTCAGGTCGATGTCGTCGAGCGCGGAGCGGTGGCCGCCGGGGTGGGTGAAGGTGACGCCCTCGATGCGCAGGTCGCCGCGCACGTCGGTGAGCGAGACGGGTTCGTCCGGGTCCGCGATGTCCACCGTCAGGTCCTGGTACTCGAAGATCCGGGCGAACAGCGCCAGCGAGCTGGCCACCTGGACGCCGACGTCGAGCAGCCCCGAGAGCGGCCGGAAGATCCCCGCCTGCAGCGAGGTGAAGGCGACGAGGGTGCCGATCGAGAGCGTGCCGACGGTCCAGGGCAGACCGGCGCCGACGTAGATCAGGGCCGGGATGGCCGCGAAGACGACACCCATCGTGGCCATGCGCCAGCGTCCGGCCAGCTGCGAGCGCAGCTCGAGGTCGGTGAGGCGGGCCGAGGACGACGTGAAGCGTTCGACGAGGGCGGGGCCGGTGCCGAGCGTGCGGTGCAGCGCGGCGGCGTCGACCGACAGGCCCTCCTCGATGGTGACGTTGAGGTCGGCGAGCTCGCGCTGGCGTGCCGCGGTCAGCTCGCGGCGCATGCGCGCGACGCGGCGGCTGACGAGCACGGCCGGCGGCAGCACGACCAGGGTGACCAGCGCGAGCTGCCAGGACAGGGCGACCATGGCGACGGCGGTGGCGACGACGGTCGTGAGGTTGGCGGCGATCGACGTCGCCGTCGACGTGACGACGGTCTGCATGCCGCCGATGTCGTTGGTGATGCGCGACTGCACCTCGCCGGTGCGGGTGCGCGTGAAGAAGCCGAGCGACTGGCGCTGCAGGTGGGCGAAGACGTCGGTGCGCAGACGGTGCATGACGCGCTGACCGACGCCGGTGGAGATCCAGGTCTGGACGACGCCGAGCGCCGCGGTGACGGCGGCGACGCCGATCATCCCGGCGGCGAGCAGGACGAGCAGGCGCAGGTCGCGCTGCGGGAGCGCCTCGTCGATGACGGCGCGGAGCAGGAACGGCGAGGCCATGGCGACGGTCGACGACGCGACGATGACCGCGACGACGACGGCCAGCGGCCTGCGGTCCTGCCGGAACAGGCGCGCGACGCGGCGCAGGGAGACCTGGCGCGCCAGCTCGGCGTCCTGGGCACGGGTCTCGCGGCTGGGTTCAGGAGGGCGGGGCAAGGGGCGACTCCTCGGTGGTGGGTTGCTGAGGTAACCTCAACGTGAGGCTACAACAACAACTCGCGAAGGGTATTCCCCGTGGACGACGAGCGCAGCGACGGTCCGGAGCAGGGCTCGCTCGCCGAGGCGTTCTGGCAGGTCGCGCGCCGGCTGCGCCACCAGTCGCGCGAGGCGCTCGCGCCCTGGGGCGTCTCGCCCTCCCAGCTCCGCGCGCTCGGCGTGCTGCTGCGCCACGGCGCGGTGCGCTCCGGCGAGCTCGCCGAGCACCTGCGCATCGCGCCCCGCTCGGCCACCGAGGTCGTCGACGCGCTCGCCGAGCGCGGCCTCGTCGAGCGCCGGCCCGACCCCGAGGACCGGCGGGCGACGCAGGTCGTCGCCACCGGGTCCGGCATCGAGCTCGGACGCGCGGTGCAGGCGGCGCGCGCCGTCGAGGCCGATCGTGTGTTCGCGACCCTCGGCGATGACGACCGCGCCGAGCTCACCCGGCTCCTGCGACTGCTCGCGGACGGATAGGGCCGCGCCTGCCCGCCGGCGTGCCGGGTGCCCGCGCCGGGCATCCCCACGGCCATGACGAGCAGCGGGACGAGCAGGGGACGCACGCTGGCGGCGGCCGCCCTCGCCGGCGCGGGAGCCGGCCTGGCCGGCGTGGCCGCGATGACGGCGCTGGAGAAGATCGAGCAGGCGGCGCTGGGCCGGCCGTCGTCGTACGTCCCGGCCCGGACCCTGCGGGCCCTCACCGGCGGAGCACCGTCCGACGCCGAGCGCCCGCCGGCGTGGAACCACGCGATGCACTGGGGCACCGGCGCGCTCCTCGGCACCCTGCACGGTGTGTGGGCCGCGACCGGGCTGCGCGGACCCCGCGCGCACCTCGCCCACACCGCCGTCCGGCTCGCGACCGACCAGACGCTCGAGAACGCGACCGGCGTCGGGGCGCCGCCGCACACGTGGCCCTGGCGCGAACAGGCGGTCGACGTCGCGCACAAGGCGGTCTACTCGCTCGTCACCGGTGTCGTGGTCGAACGCCTGGTGGCGCCCGACCTCGAGTCTCACCGCGGCCGCGTCAGCCACTGAGAGCCGCTGAGTCCGTTCCGGCGACTCACGCCCCGTCGAGCACCTTCCGGAGCACGACGGCGAACTCGTCGGGCTTGCCGGGCCAGCCGAACTCGCCGTCGAGGAAGCCGCCGTGGTGGCTCGGGAAGACCGTGGCCTCCTGGCCGAGCGCCGCGGCCGTCGCGCGGCCCGTGCGGGCGGTGTAGGTGTCGCCGGACTCCTCGCCCACCGCGAGGACGACGCGCGACGACGCCGAGGTCAGCGCGTCGACGTCGAGCACGTGGTCGACGACGGCCGTCGAGCGCTCGGAGAGCAGCGGGTCGTCGCGCGAGCCGTCGTCCTCGGTCGGCATGCCGAACATCGCGGGGTCGGGCGCCGGCTGGGCGAAGTACTCGTCGGTGAACTCGCCCTCCCACATCCCCAGGGCCATGAAGCCCGCCATGCCGTGCCCCCACCCCTTGGTCTGGTAGGCCTCCCGGAACTGCTCCGACGCCCGGCGGGCCGCCTCGGCGTCCGGCAACACGCCGATGATCGGCGGCTCGTGGGCCACGAGCGTCACGACGTCCCCGGGGTGCGCGGTGACGAGCTGCAGGCCGGCCACCGCTCCCCCGCTGCTCCCGAACACGTCCACCGGCCCGGCGCCGAGCTCGGCGATCAGGGCGTGGAGGTCCTCGGCCTGGGTGACCGGGTCGTTCTCGACGCGGCCGTCACTGCGGGTGCTGCGGCCGAGCCCGCGCGGGTCGTAGGCGACGACGGTGCGGTCCTCGAAACGCGCCGCGAGAGCGCGGAAGCCGCTCGCGTCCATCGGCTGGCCGATCATGAGCAGCACCGGGTGCCCGTCGGCCGGCGGCAGCGGGCCGTAGACGTCGTAGGCGATCTCGGCGCCGTCCACGGAAAGGACCTTCGTCTCGGCCACGGCCTGCTCCTCCGGGGTGAAGTATCGATATCGAACCAAACAGTTCTAGCGTTGCGCTCAACCGTGAGGTTGTCAAGGCGCCGTCGTCGAGCACCCGACCGGACGCGGTGATGGAGTGTGCGCCATGACGGACGGCGCGACCACGATCGTCACGACCCCCGAGCAGGAGCGACTGCGCGGGGAGGTCCGCGAGCTGTGCGCCCGGTTCCCCGATGAGTACTGGCGCGAGCGCGACCGCGCGCGGGAGTACCCCGACGCCTTCGTCGACGCGTTGACCGAGGCCGGCTATCTGGCCGTGCTGATCCCCACCGAGTACGGCGGGGGCGGGCTGGGGATCACCGAGGGCTCGATCGTGCTCGAGGAGATCAACCGCTCCGGCGGGCACTCGGCGGGCTGCCACGCCCAGATGTACACCATGGGCGCCCTCCTCAAGCACGGCTCCGAGTCCCAGAAGCAGACCTATCTGCCGGCGATCGCGGACGGGACGCTGCGGCTGCAGGCGTTCTCGATCACCGAGCCCGAGGCCGGGTCGAACACCACCGACATCGCCACCACCGCCGTGCGCAGCGGCGACGAGTACGTCATCAGCGGGCACAAGAACTGGACCAGCCGCATCGAGCAGTCCGACCTCGCGCTGGTGCTGGCCCGCACCGCTCCGCGGGGTGATGATCCCGCCGAGCGCACCCGCGGGATCAGCCTGTTCCTGGTCGACCTGCGTGCGATCCGCGCCGAGCAGCCCGACACGTTGGACGTCACCCCGGTGCGCACGATGTTCAACTACGCCACCAACGAGGTCCGCTACCGCGACATGCGGGTCCCGGCCTCGGCGCTGATCGGCGAGGAGGGCAAAGGCTTTCGCTACGTGCTCGACGGGTGGAACGCCGAGCGCATCCTGCTCGCCGCCGAGGCCGTGGGCGACGGCTACTGGTTCATCGCCCGCGCGACCGCCTACGCCAACTCGCGCGAGGTGTTCGGCCGCCCGATCGGGGCGAACCAGGGCGTGCAGTTCCCGCTCGCCCGCGCCTACGGGCAGGTCACCGCCGCGGACCTGATGCGCTACCGCGCCGCGGCCCTGTTCGACGCCGGCGAGAAGTGCGGCGAGCAGGCCAACCTCGCCAAGCTGCTGGCCAGCGAGGCCAGCTGGCAGGCCGCCAACGCCTGCCTGGACACCCACGGCGGCTACGGCTTCGTCGACACCTGGGACGTCGAACGCAAGTTCCGCGAGACCCGCCTCTACCAAGTGGCCCCGGTCAACAACAACCTCGTGCTCGCCTACCTCGGCCAGCACGTCCTCGGGATGCCCCGCTCCTACTGAACAGGGAGCACGCACCACGGCCCTAGCGCTGGGCGCGCCGGGCCGCGGCGATGACCTCGGTGAGCGCGCCGTGCAGGTCGCGCAGCTCGGGGAGCTCCATGTCCAGGCGCTCGACGATGGCCGGCGGGATCTGCTCGGCCTGCGCGCGCAACGCGACACCCGCCGGGGTCAGGCGCACGGCCAGCGAGCGCTCGTCGCCCGGGTCGCGCTCGCGGGTGAGGTAGCCGGCAGCCTCGAGGCGCTTGAGCAGCGGCGAGAGCGTGCCGGGGTCGAGCTCGAGCCGATGGCTGAGCTCCGTCACCGACAGCGGCGCGTCCTGCCAGAGCGCGAGCATCACGAGGTACTGCGGGTGCGTGAGGTTCATCGGCTCGAGCAACGGCCGGTACACCGAGATCACGGTGCGGGCCGCGACCGCGAGCGCGAAGCAGACCTGGTTCTCGAGGGCCAGCGGATCGAGGTCCTCCAGAGCGGTGTCGCCCATCCCACGTCCCCTCGTCGCCGGTTCGTGGTCATAATACTGGTGTGCAAACCATTGGTGCACCAACGATGGAGACCGATGTGACCGTCCGCCGCCCGAACCCCCTGCAGTGGCTCTGGTACGCCTTCGGTGGGTCGTTGCCGGCGCGGTACGCGCCGTGGGTGCTGCGCGACACCACCTGCCGCACGTGGTGGCTGCGCCACCTCCTGCGCGCGGTCGTGCAGATCTCCCCGTTCGTCATCGCGATCGTCGTGCTCGTCCCCGGCCCGCTCTGGCTGCGCCTCATGTGCTCCCTCGGCGGGGCGATCATGGGTCTGATCTTCTCGATCAGCTACCTGCACGAGACCGCCGAGCACCGCCTGGTCAAGGCCGGGTACCCGGCGGGCACAGGCCCCGCGACGCGCGCGGAGCGCACGGCCGAGAAGGACGCCGCGGCGGCCGAGCGCTACGCCAGCCGGTACCGGACCCCGCCGGCCGACTGACGGCCACAGACACATCGGCCTCAGGCACACCGGCCAGGGGCACACCGGCCAGGGGCACACCGGCCCCGGGCACACTGGGGCACGTGACCACGCCCGACACCCCCGACGGGGACGACCCCGACACCGACGACGACACCGTCTTCGAGCAGCTCGACGAGGCCGAGTCCCTCGACAACCCCGACCTCGACGACCCTCTCGACGAGGGCATCTCCCCGAACGAGCAGCCCTGGGGCACGACGGCCTGGGGCGTCACGCCCGAGGAGGAGGAAGAGGGCGAGCCGCTGGCCGACCGCCTGCGCCGCGAGGTGCCCGACGACGAGGACACCGACGACGGCGACGGCCTCGGCGACGAGTCCGACACCGACGGCGAGCTCCGCGACGACGAGGTCGGCGACGAGCGCTCCGGGCGGCTCGTCCTGAGCGAGGACGGCGAGGACTTCTTCGCCGAGGACGTCGGCGTCGACGGTGCCGGGGCGAGCGCCGAGGAGGCCGCGATCCACCTGGTGGACGACGAGCGCTGACACCCGGCGCGAGGTCAGGCGACCAGGCGCACGACCTCGTCGGCCACGCCCCACGACACGGTGACGCCCACCCCGCCGTGGCCGTAGGCGTGGACGACGCCCCGGTCGTCGACCTCGACCCGCGGAGACGGCCGCACCGGGCGCCACCCGACCTCGCGGCCGAGCACCCGGGCGTCGGCGAGGCGCGGCTCGACGGCGATCGCGCGGGCGAGGATCTCCTCGGCCACCTGCGCGTCGGGGGTCTCGTCGTCGGGCGGCAGGGCCGCGCCACCCACGACGACGCGGCCGGGGTGCGGGAAGACGTTGGTCCAGCGCGGGGAGGCGACGACCTCCATCGAGAACTCCTCGATGCCGGCGTCGGCGAGCACGACGTGGACGCCGCGCACCCCGGTCACCGTCGGGTCCCCGGCGAGCTCCCCGGCCCCGCTGCCCGCGGCGTTCACCACCACGCGTCCGGGCTCCGCGGTGTCGGTGACGTCGGCGAGGTCGGCGACGTGTCGCTGCTCGACGACGACCCCGAGCCGCGCGGCCCGGTCCGCCAGGTGTCCGAGGTAGGTCGGCATGTCGGCGAACGGGAGGGTGACGGCCATGCCGACGCGGCCCCGCGTCTCGTCCGGGCCGAGCGCCCGGAAGTCCGGGAGCACCCGGGCCCACGGCGGCAGCTCGTCCGCGACGTCGACGTGGATCCGGCCATGGAGCCGGTGGATGCCGGTCGCGGGGTCCTCGGCGAGCTCCTCGAAGACCGGGGTGGAGCGCTCGGTCCACGCCGTCAGCGGGTCGTCGGGGCCGGCCCCGCTGATCCCGAGCATCGCGCCGGCCGCCACGGACGTCGTGTCCTCCACCGCCCGATCGGTGAGCACCCGGACCCGGTGACCCGCCTCGGCCAGCCGGATCGCGCTCGACAGGCCGATCACCCCGGCACCCACCACCACGACGTCGCTCATGGTCGACATCATGGCGCCACCGGCCGGGGCGCGGCTTGGACGAATCCGATCACCGCGCGAGCTCCGAGAGCGTGACCGCCGTCAGTCCGCGTCGCCCGGTGCGCGCGAGCAGGGCGTCGACGGTGCCGGCGACCGCCTCGCGCCCCGGGCCTTCGTGCAGGACGACGACGGCGCCGTGCCGGACCACCGCGTCCAGCCACCGCGGAGTCCCCGCCGTCCCGGCGCCGGCCCCGGCGACCGCCACCGCGCTGCCGAGCACGGCGCGCAGGCCCTCCGCCTCGGCGATCGCGAGGTGCTCCGCCGTCGGCCACCCGGAGCCCGACCGGAACCACCGCACCGGGGCGTGCGCCTCCAGCGTCCGCTGGGAACGGCGCAGCGAGTCCCGGAACGCCTGCTCCTCCAGGCGCCAGCTCGGCTCGTCGCGCCAGGTGTGGTTCCCGAGCTCGTGGCCCTCGCCCACGAGGCGGGCGACGAGGTCGGGGTGGCGCTCGGCCCGCTCGCCGAGGACGAAGAACGTCGCGCGGGCGCCCCGCCGCGCCAGCACCTCCAGCAGGGCCGGGGTCGTCGACGGGTCGGGCCCGTCGTCGATCGTCAGGGCGAAGAGTGGCGCCCGCGTCGGGACGGCGAACAGCACCCGTCCGCGCAGGACCGGGCCGAGCGCACGAGCGACCACACGGACGAACGGAGCCACGGGTTGATCCAACTCCTGCGGGGGAACGGGGGCCGTATGAGCGAAGCGAGCCGGGTGTCGCGGGTGGACGTCGACGGCCGGGAGTACGAGATCGAGGTCGACCACAGCACGTGGACCGGCGGCATCGAGGTACGCCGGAACGCCGAGGTGGTCGCGACCGGCCGGTTGTGGCTCACGGCGAAGCGCTTCGAGGTCCCGATCGGCACCAGCACGGCGCTGGTCGAGGTCGAGTCCGCCTACGCCGGGTTCGCCGCGCGCAGCGAGCTGCACCTCGACGGGCGCTACGTCGAGCCGTTGCGGGGCTGAGTCCGTTCGCTGGACCCGCCCGCCGGGTCCGCCCGCTCACTCGCCCCGGAACGTCGCCTTCCCGTGGCCCTGCTCGACGAACGACGCCATCGCGTTCTGCAGGTCGGTGGTGGCGAACAGCTGCCCCGCGGCGCCCGGCGTCACGCGGTGGGCCGCCTCGAGGCCGCCCTCGGCGAGGTGGCGCAGGATCTCCTTGGTGGCCGCGTGCGCCGTCGTCGGGCCGGCGGCCAGGGAGGTCGCGAGCTCGCGGGCGGCGTCGTCGAAGCCGTCCTCGGGCAGCAGCCGGTCGACCACGCCCCAGCGCTCGAGCTCCTCGGCGCCGAATCGCTCGGCGGTCATCACCAGGAGGCGCGCCCGGCCCGGGCCGGCGCGCTCGGCCAGGCGCTGCGTGCCGCCCATGGCCGGGGTCAGGCCCACGGTGGCCTCGACCAGCCCGAACGAGGCGCGCGGGCTCGCGACGATGAGGTCGCACGCCAGGGCCACCTCGAACGCCCAGGTCAGCGTCAGCCCGTGCGCGGCGAAGACCGTCGGGAACGGCAGCCGGTGGATCCGCCGGCCCAGGTCGACGAGCTCGTCGAAGTAGCGGGTGCCGGCGTCGACGTCACCGGCCTGGGCCATGGGGTGGAAGATCTGCTTGACGTCGACGCCGCCGCTGACGACCTTGCCCTCGGCGCGCACCAGCGCCGCGCGGGGCCGTGCGTGCTCCACCTCGGCGACGGCATCGCGCAGCGCCTCGTGCAGGGCATGGTCGTAGAGGTTCAGCGGCGGGTGGTCGACGGTCACGAGGGCCAGGCCTGCGGGATCGACATCGACCGTCACGGGGCGGGTCGTCATGACCGGAGAACCTGCCCTACCCGCGCCGGCCGAGCAGCGCGAGCAGCTCGTCGCGCGCCGTGTCGCCGGCGGGAGGCACCGGCTCGCCCCACAGGCCCGCGCCGGTGAGCATGATCGGGTCGCTGCGGATGTAGGCCAGCGCGCGGTCGACGCCGACCTCGTCCAGCGTCTCGTCGAGCCCCGCACCGCGGGCGAGGTCCCACTCGTGGACGGTCAGGTCGAGCAGCATCTGCTCGGCGTACTCCCCGACCGGGAGCCACCCGAACGACGTGTGCACCCGCGCGCCGTGCCCCTCGGTGGCGGTCCACGACGGCCGCGACCGGGCGACGGCGCGCCGCCACGCCCCGGGCGGATCGCCCTGGAGCAGGTCGCCGTCGTACCGGTCGCCGACCTCGTCCATCGGCGTCCCGGCCAGGACGTGCGGCGCCCAGAGGTGCTCGAAGCAGAGGTGGGCGACGAGATCGCGCACGGACCACTCGGAGCAGGGCGCCGGGGCGTCCCATCCCGCAGGATCGACAGCACGGAGCCGGTTCGTGAACCGGTCCATGGCGGCGGGCACCAGGGCACGGGGGTCGGCGCTGTGGGGGTCGGCCATGGGGACGACCCTCCTCGCCAGGACCCGCGTCTGGGAAGCTCACCGGCGATGGCCGACGTGCACGACGTCCGTCGACTCGCCCTGGGGCTCGACGGCGTGGAAGAGATCGACAGCGACGGCTTCGACTTCCGCGTGGAGGGTCGGGGCTTCGTCTGGTCGTACCCGGACCGCAGCGGCGGGCGCCGCGTGCTGCGCACCGACGTCGCCGTGCTGTTCGTCGGCGACGAGGCCGAACGGCAGGCGCTGCTGCTCGGCGAGCCCGATCTGTTCTTCTCGACCCCGTCCTACGAGGGGTTGCCGCTGGTGATGCTGCGTCTGGAGAAGGTGGACGTCGCGCGGCTGACCGAGCTGGTCACGGACGCCTGGCTGATGCGCCGCGAGCGCTGAGGTCCGGCGCGGCCGGGAGGCACGCCGTCATCCGCACCGTCGTCCCGTCCGACGGGTCGCTGTGGATCTGCACGAGGTCGCACAGCTGGTGGGCGAGGCTCAGGCCGTACCCGCGCCCCTCGGCGGGGCCGGCGCGGTGCCGCCCGACGAGGGGGTCGGGGATCCATCCGCTGTCTTGCACCTCGCACACGACCGCGGCGGGCTCCCCCGCGCCGCGGCCCGGCTCGCGCGTCCACAGCGCGAGCAGGCCCGGGCGCCCGGTGTGCACCACGGTGTTCACCGCGACCTCGTAGGCGGCGAGGCTCAGGTCGGCGGCGCGGTCCTCGTCGAGCCCGGCCCGCAGCGCGTGCTCGGCGACGGCCCGGCGCACCACCCGCGGCCCGTCCGGTGCGGCGAACACCAGCGTCTCGCCGACCTCCTCGGGCTCGGCGAGCGGTCCGCTGACCCACTGCGCGAGTTCCGCGGGGTCGGCGTAGTGCGTGCTCGCCGAGCTGGTGCCCCGCTCGAGGATGACCGGGTGTGTGCGTTCCGCGTCGGCCACCACCGCCGGGGCGAGCGCGGTGGTGTCGTACGGGCAGAGGACCGTGGCGCGGCGGTCGGCGAGCGCGACGTTGATCAGCGCCTCGTGCTGCACGGCTGCGGCGTACTCTGCCGGGCTGCGGCCGGCCCAGATCGGCTCGCCGATGATCCGCACGCGCCGACCGGCGTGCTCGTCCACGAACGCCCGCAGCACGCCGGCGATGATGCGCCCGGGGTTGCGGCCGGCGACCGTCATGTCGTGGAAGACGACGTCGCAGGCCTGCGGGCCCAGCGCGGCGTGCACGAGGTCGAGCCGGTGCGGCGGCGCCGCCATCATCACCGGCTCACCGGCGTCGAGCCCCTCGCGCAGGAACGGCACGGTGCCGGCGAGATAGGCCTCGTCGTCGGCGTAGAACAGCGCGGGATGGACCAGCGTGTCGGCACCACCCTGGTGGTGCCGACCGTGCTCATCGTCCGCGCTCATGGTCGCCATTCCGGCCGTCGCTCTCTGACGGACGACATCTTGCCTGGTCGCGGCTCTGAACACCGCTTTCACCCGGCGTTTCCACCCGGATACCGGCGAGCGGCGCAGCCTCGGCGGTGGATGCCCGAGGACCTTCCCCCGACCGCACCAGCCGAGCACACTGCCGACGTGGACGAGGGGACGCTGCGGGTCGGCTCGGCGCTGCCCGACCCACCCTTCGAACTCGACGGGCAGGAGGGCGCTGCCGTCGGATTCGACCCGGCCGTCCTGCAGGCCGTCGCCACGGCGCTGGGCCGGGAGCTCGTGCTCGTCCGCGACGCGGCCGACGACTTCGACGGCATCTTCGCGGGCCTCGACCGCGGCGACTACGACGTGGTCGCCTCCGGCGCGACGATCACCGAGCACCGCCGCACCCTCGCCCGCTTCTGCCGGCCGTACGTGCGCTCCGGGCAGAGCCTCGTCGTCGACCGCGAGCGGAACCCGGATCTGCACGGCGTCGACGACCTCGTCGGCCGCACGGTCGGCGTGCAGCACGGCAACACCTCCGAGCCGGTGGCCGACGACCTCGCCCGCACCGGGCGCATCGCCGGCGTCCACCGCTATGCCTACCGCGACATCCTGACCGCACTCGACGACCTCGCCGCCGGCCGGATCGACGCGTTCATGAAGCTCGAACCCGTGATGCGGTGGCTGACCCGCGACCGGCCGTCGCTGGCCGTGGTCCAGACCGGGATCACCCGCGAGGACCTGGGGGTGGCCGTGCGCCGCGACGACGCCGGGCTCGCCGGGCGGATCGACGACGCCCTCGACGGGCTGCGCGCCGACGGCACGCTCGCCCGCCTGGGACGGCAGTGGCTCGGCACCGGTGAGCCGGGCACCACGACGTCCGTGGTGTGAGCTGTCCTGTGAGTTACCGGCGGCCCTTGCTCTGCCAGTAGCCAGGGCCGGGGGTGTCGACGGTGTGCCGCCGGCTCTTCGCGTTCCAGGACCAGCGTCCGGCGCCGAGTCCCCAGCTGACGCCGTCGGGCCCGGCGTGGAGCCGGACCGGGCCGAGCTTGAACGTCCGCCGCAGGTGGTGGCGGGGGTGGACGTGGGGCAGCAGTCGGAATCCCATGGAGCCTCCTTCGTCGTCAGGACAACGGCTGCCCGACGAGCCGAGTTCCCGAACGACGCCGAACGGACGAATCGGTCAGGCGAATCGGTCAGGCGAACAGGTGCCCGCGGACCAGACCCCCGTGCACGGTGCGGACGAACACGACGACCCACGCGACGAGGAGCACGACGTAGAGCACGACCGCGGCGCCCGCGAGCGCGGGCAGCGGGAGGCGGGCGGCAAGGGCGCTGGTACCGGTGACGCAGGTGCCGACGGGGAACGTGAAGCTCCACCACGTCAGCGAGAACGGCAGGCCGCGGCGGGCGGTGCGGATCGTGACGGCCGTGGCGAGGGCGAGCCAGAGCATCGCGAAGCCCCAGACGGGCACGCCGTAGAGCAGGCCGAGCACCGCGGCCCCGGTGGCGTAGGGCTCGGGCAGGCTGCCGGCGGCCTCGCCGCCGAGCAGGTTCGCGGCGGTCACCGACTGGCCGAGCGGGCCGAGCACGATCCACATCGTCGGCACCGCCGCGGCCGGGCCGGCGCCGTGGACGACGAGCTTGTGCCAGATCTGGGGCAGGATCGCGAGCGTGGCGAGCAGGCTCATCCCGAACATCGCGTAGCAGGCCAGCAGCAGCGTCGTCCGGCCCGTGCCCGCGTCCAGGTGCGCAGGAGCAGGGCCCCGTCGGCGGCCGAGACCATGGGCGGCACCACCGGCATCAGCCAGCCGCCGAACACGCCGTCGGCGCCGATCTCGTGCTCGGTGATCATCCGGTACGGGATCCAGACGGCCGTGACCAGCCCGATCGCGGTGCCGACACCCCAGAGCACGCTGCTGAGGGTCACCGCCGTGCCAACCCCGAGCACCGGGCCGCCGAGCAGCACGGTCCCGGCGCCGACGGTCATCACGGCCATCGCGACCGCCCCGAAGGACTGGGCCATCACCGGGTTGCTCGCGTGGCGGCGGGCCGCGGCGGGGTGACGCAGCCAGTGCACGGCCCACGCCGCGACGAGCGCGACGAGCAGCACCGACGCGAGGCCCCAGACGACGGTCGCGAACACCCGCAGACCGGGGACCGCCACCGGCAGGCCCGCCGCGGCGCCGCCGACGACGCCGGTGCCCATGACGGTCGAGAACCAGTTCGGGCCGAGGTTCGCGACCACCGCACCCGGACGCTCGAGGTCCCGGAGGAGGAGGCGCGGACGAGCGACCGGGGCCGTCGTGGGAGCAGCCGTGAGGGTCGTCGGTCGCTCGTCGCTCATCACCGTCATGACCGGAATGCTGGTGCCGCGCGACGTTCCCGAGTAGGTGGCCCGACCTCGTGCACCCATAAGCTGCGGTTGTGCCTCTACCGCCCCGGGTGGCCGACCTCGGCCCCTACGACCTGCTGCTCTCGGTCGCCGAGCGCGGCAGCATGGGCCGCGCGGCGGCCGCGCACGGCGTCTCCCAGGCGGCGGTCAGCGCCCGCGTCCGCTCCCTCGAGGCCGCCCTCGGCGTGACGCTGCTCGAGCGCTCGCCGCGCGGGACCACGCTGACCCCGGCCGGGGCGCTCGTCGCGGGGTGGGCGCGGTCCGCGGTCGACGCGGCCGAGGCGCTGGAGGCCGGGATCGCCTCGCTGCGCGCCGAGCAGTCGAGCCGCCTACGGGTGGCCGCGAGCCTCACGGTGGCCGAGTACCTGCTCCCCCGCTGGCTGGTCGCCCTGCGGACCCGCAACCCCGGCACCGCGGTGTCGCTGTCGTCGCAGAACTCCACCGACGTCGCCGCCGACGTGCTCGCCGACCGCGCCGACGTCGGCTTCGTCGAGGCGCCGACCGTGCCCGACGAGCTCGACGCCCAGGTCGTGGCGCGGGACCAGCTCACCGTCGTCGTCTCCCCCGACCACCCCTGGGCCCGCCGCCGGCACGGGATCGACGCCGCCCGCCTGGCCACCACCCCGCTCGTGGCCCGGGAGCACGGCTCGGGGACGCGGTCGCACCTCGAGCGGGCGATCGGTCCGCTCGCCGAGCCCGTCCTCGAGCTGGCCTCGACCACGGCGATCAAGAACGCGGCGGCGGGCGGGGTGGCGCCCGCGGTGCTCAGCTCGCTGGCCGTCGCCCCGGACCTCGCCGCCGGCACCCTCGTCGCCGTCCCGGTCCGCGGGGTGGCGCTGCACCGCACGCTGTCCGCCGTCTGGCACCGCGGCCGCCCGCTGACCGGGCCGTCGGAGGATCTCGTGCGGATCGCGACGGGCTCGGGCTGATCAGGCGACGTCGGCGGGGGTCTCCGAGACCTCCGGGATCTCGTCGATCGAGGTGTAGACGGGGAGGCCCTCCGCGCGGGCGATCGCGACGTCCTGGTCCGCACCGCGGGACTCTCCGGGCAGGCGGAGGACGGCGTCGCAGTGCTGCAGCAGCCGCTCGGCCGTCGGGTACATGACCTGCTCCGCGAGCGGGTCGGCGATCCCGTCCGCGCCCGCGCTCGCGAGCACGGGCAGCGCCACCCACTCGCCGATCATCGGGACGTGTCCCTTGGCGAAGATCGGCCACGCCGCCTCCTCGAGGCGGTGGAGGTTGCGGGCGAGGAGGGCGGGGTCGTCGCCCGTGCCCGAGCGGTAGGGACCAGCGATGAGAATGAGGAGACTGTTCACGAACGAGGACGGTAGTATGGGGAAACACGGGAAAACAAGGAGAAAAACGTGCTGACAGCGCAGCGTCGCGATCTGTTGCTGGAGCGGCTCCGCCGCGACGGGCGCCTCGTGGCCCGCGACGTCGCCGCCGAGCTCGGCGTCAGCGACGACATGATTCGTCGCGACCTGCGCGAGCTCGCGGGCGCCGGGCTCGTCCAGCGGGTGTACGGCGGCGCCCTGCCCGTCTCCCCCGCGGTCGCGGACTACTCCGCGCGCACTGCGCTGGCCGGGAACTCGAAGCAGCGGGTGGCCGCCGCCGCAGCGGGACTCGTCACCCCCGGCGCCGTCGTCGTCCTCGACGGCGGCACCACCGCGCTCGCCGTGGTGGACGCACTCCCCCGCGACCTGCGCGCCACCGTCGTGACCCACAGCCCCACCATCGCGGTCGCCCTCGTCGGCCACCTCGGGATCGAGGTCGAGATCCTCGGCGGCCGGCTCTTCCGGCACTCGCTCGTGGCGTACGGCGCCAGCGCCGTCGAGGCCGCTGCGGGCGTGCGCGCCGACCTCTTCCTCCTCGGCGTCACCGGGGTCCAGGCCGAGGCCGGACTGACCACCGGCGACCGCGAGGAGGCCGCGATGAAGCGGGCGCTCGCCGCCCGCGCGGGCGACACCTACGTGCTCGCGAGCTCCGAGAAGATCGGCGCGGCCTCGCCGTTCGAGGTGCTCCCGATCGACGCCGTCAGTGGGATCGTCACCGACGCCGAGGACGGCCCTGGGCTCGCGGCGCTCGTCGAGTCCGGAGCGCCGATCGTGCAGGCCTGATCGTTTCGCCGGAGCGGGGTCGCTGACTACGGTCGGACGCATGCCCGACGACCTCGCCTCCCGGGTCGCCGGGCCCGTCCTGCACCCCGGGGACGACGGGTACGCCGAGGAGCTCGCGGGCTTCGACCTCGCCGTCAGCCAGCGCCCCGCGGTCGTCGTCGGCGCGACGGGGGCCGCCGACGTGATCGCGGCCGTGCGGTACGCCCGCGACGCGGGGCTCGCGGTCGGCGTGCAGGCGACCGGCCACGGCATCACCGTCCCCGCCGACGACGTCCTGCTGATCACCACCCGGCGCGCCGACGCCGTACTGGTCGACCCGTCCGACGGCACCGCGTGGGTCGAGGCCGGCGCGATCTGGAGCCGCGTGCTGCACGAGGCGGCGCCGTTCGGCCTGGCCCCGCTCGCGGGCTCCGCGCCGGCGGTCGGCGCCGTCTCCTACACCCTCGGCGGCGGGATCGGGGTGCTCGGCAGGCGCTGGGGGTTCTCCGCCGACCACGTCCGACGGCTCGACGTCGTCACCGCCGACGGCGTCCCGCGTCGCGTGACCGCCCAGGACCACCCGGACCTGTTCTGGGCGCTGCGCGGCGGCGGCGGCAACGTCGGGGTCGTCACCGGGATGCAGGTCGGGCTCGTGGAGCTCGCCGAGGTCTACGGCGGCGGGCTGTTCTTCGCGGGGGAGGACGCCGGCGCGGTCCTGCCGGCCGTGGTCGACGCCTGCCGCGATGCCCCCGACGAGGTCAGCCTGTCGGTGGCGATGGTGTCGTTTCCCGACCGCCCCGCCGTGGGCCCCCTGCGCGGCCGGTGGTCGTGCTGGGTCCGGGTCACCTCGTCGGGCACCCCGGCGCGCTGCGAGGAGGTCATCGCGCCGATCCGCGCGGCGGCGACCCCGTTCCTCGACACGGTGCGGACCATGCCCGTCACCGACCTCGGGACGATCCACAACGACCCCGTGACCCCGACGGCCACGAACAGCCACTCCCTCACGCTGCGCCGCGTCGACGCCGACACGGTCGCGACGCTGCTGCGCCACGCCCGGCCCGACACGCCCTTCGTCATCGAGGTGCGCCAGCTCGGCGGCGCGCTGGGCCGCGAGCCCGCCGTCCCGAACGCGGTCGGGCACCGCGGCGCGGTCGCCACCCTCTACGTCACGGCCTACCCGCACCCCACCGGACCGTCGGCGTCCGACGGCGCCGCGGAGCGGGCCCTGATCGCCGACCTCGCGCCGTGGAGCGACGGCGGGGCGCTCGTCAACTTCCTGGCCGGCGCCCACGTCGGCACCGACGACGTCCGCGCCGCCTACGAGCCCGACCTCTGGGACCGCCTCGTCGAGATCAAGACGGCCTGGGACCCGGACAACGTCTTCCGGATCAACCACAACGTCCCGCCGGCGCGGTAGAACATCACCGGCCGGCCGGCACCTCCGCGGGCAGGTCCCGGGCCCGCGCCGCGTCCCGGTGGCGCAGCAGCATCCGGCGGCCCACCAGCACCCCGATCCCGGCGATGAGCATCGCGACGGCGGCGACGACCCACGCCGCCGCGAAGGAGATCCCGGTGGCGAGCAGCCCGAACCCGACCGGGCCGAGGCACCCGCCCGCGTACACCCCGACCTGCACGATCGCGGTGGCCGCCGCCGGGGCGGACGGGTTGAGGCGCACCACGGCGAACTGCAGCAGGCCGGGCCACGACCAGCCGAGACCGAAGCCCAGGACGGTGCCGACGACCAGGGCCACCGACCCCGGCACCGCGAGCAGGACGACCCCGGCGGCACCGAGCAGCAGGGAGCCGGCGACCACCGCGACGTGACCGCCCGCGCGGCGGTCCGCGAGCCAGCCGTGGAGCATGCGCATCACGACGGCGACGACGCTGCCGAGGGTCAGGACGAGGCCGGCGAGGCCCGGGGCCACGCCCTGGTCGACCGCGGAGGCCACCAGGAAGATGCTCAGGCCGGTGGAGCTCGCGGCGCCGAGACCCGCCGCGATCCCGACCACGGCCAGGGCGCCGGTCGCGCGATCCGCCTTCCCGGCCGCCGAGCGCTCCTCCGGCCCGGACCCGCGGGGCGCGACGGCCAGGGCGCCGAGCGCCATCCCGGCGGCGATCACGTAGGCCCAGCGCCACCCGACGGTCAGACCCACGGCGGGCACGGCCAGGCCCGCGAGCAGCGTCGCCAGCGGGACGCACGCCTGCTTGACCCCGAACGACAGCCCGAGGCGACGGGCCGGCATCGCCCGGGCCAGCGTGAGGTTCGTGCTGAGCTGGCCCATGACGTTGGTCCACGCCCCGAGCAGCACGATCGCCACGACGGCCGCGTAGCTGCGCGCGAGGGCCGCGATCAGCAGCATCGAGATCGCGGCCCCCACCAGCGCGATCCGGCTCGTGCGCCGCGACCCGAGCTTCTCGACCAGCTTCCCCACCGGCAGCGACACCAGCGCGGACACGCCGAAGTACGCCGAGACGATGAGGCCCAGCGCCGCCGGGTCGAAGCCCAGCTCGGCGCCGACCTGCACCGAGAGCGCGCCGAGCAGGAAGATCGGCAGCACCGTCGCGGTGGTGATCGCGACGGCGCCGGACCCGACGCGCACCGCCGACTGCGGCTCCGTCTCCGGCGGCGCTGGCTGCTCTGGCATCGTGAGCAACGCTAACCGAATGCCGGGGTCCCGTGGCGCCGGCTGAGCAGCGTCACACAGCAGCGGTGCCGATCAGCCCCTTGCGCGTCACGAGTGCGGCGAGCTCCTGCTCGGACAGGCCGTCGGTGCCCTCCGGACGGCGCGGCACCACCATGTAGCGCGTCTCGGCGCTCGCGTCCCAGACGGTGATGCGCACGGCGTCGGGCAGCTCGAGGCCGAACTCCCGCAGGACACCGCGGGGGTCACGGACCACCCGCGACCGGTAGGCCTCGCTCTTGTACCAGGTCGGCGACGGCCCGAGCAGCGACACGGGGTAGCACGAGCACAGCGTGCAGACGACGACGTGGTGCTCGTCGGCGGTGTTCGCGACGGCGACCAGCGGCTGCACCTGCAGGCCGGCCGCCATCGACATCCCGAGCTCCTCGATCGCGGTGCTCGCGTCGGCGAGCAGGCGCTCACGGAACCCCGGGTCGACCCAGGCCCGCGCCACGATCGCCGCGCCGTTGGCCGGGGAGCCGCCCGCGGCGAACGCGTCGATGCGCTCGTCGAGCTCACCGTCCGCCAGCCACCCGCGCTCCTCCAGCAGCGTCTCCACGTGCCGGACCCGCGCGGCGAGCGGTCCGTCGTCGTGCGTCGTGCTCATCGTGGGTCCCCCTCCGGGTCAGCGGGTTCCAGGTAGTCCTCCCAGAGCTCGACGACGACGGCGTGGTCGCGGCCGTCCTCGCCGGGGCCGAAGAGGTCGGCGGCCCGGAACCGCACCTGGTGCACGGGCCGCGGGGCGGAGTCGAGACCCTGGGCGCGCTCGTCGGCCAGCGGGTGCCGGCCGCAGGTGCCGACGATCTCGCCGCACACCCCGCGCGCGTAGCGCGGCAGCCGGGTGTGCCCGGGCGGGTCGGCGGTGCGGGTCCGGACGCGGTCGCCCGGCGCGAAGCGATCAGCCACCGGCCAGCTCCTCCGTCGTGGCGATCCCCTTCTCCGCGAGCAGCGTGGTGATCGCGTGGAACCACTTCTCGTAGTACGAGGACGCCAGGTACTCCGCCGGCGGCATCCGCTCGATGGCGTCGCGGAACTCGTCGAGGTTGTAGACACCGCGACGCAGCAGCACGCCGTTGAGGGCGAAGACGTGCGCCTCCCAGTCGGCATGGAAGGCCGGCTCGTCGGGCTCCTCGATCACGGCCGGGAACCCGACCATCCCGCCCACGTCGTTGATGCGACTCACAGGCCGTTCCTACCGCAGACGGGCCCGGTTGTGAGGGGGTCCAGTGATGTCGTGAGGGGTCCAGAAATACCGAAAGGCTGTGATCCCGCGGGTATGAGGCGCGGGATCACAGCCCGGCAGGTCGGACGCGCACCCTGACGGCGGCGTCCGACCAGGCCAGTCCGGAGGAGTCTCCGGGAAGGCTGGGGAAGATCAGGCGGGGCGGACCGAGTCCGCCTGGGGGCCCTTGGCGCCCTGGCTCGACTCGAAGCTCACCCGCTGGTTCTCCTCGAGGGAGCGGAAGCCGCCACCCTCGATGGCCGAGTAGTGGACGAAGACGTCCTTGCCGCCGTCATCCGGGGCGATGAAACCGAAGCCCTTTTCGGCGTTGAACCACTTGACTGTGCCGTCGGACATGCATCCTCTTTTTCAGGTCGGACAGAGCGGGCCTCGCCCGCTCTCGAGCGTTGCCCGATCCACTCGAGACACGGCACGGAGATGTGGCGAGCTGTGCGAGCGGGTCGATGTCAACATGATCCACGAAGCTCAGAGCACAGCGAGGACTACGAGACGGCAACGGGATCAACGTATCAGAGCCGTCCGGGGCCGTCGGTGGGGCCGGGCGCAACGGTCCGCGACGACCGGAACGTGACCCCCATCATGCCCAGCGCCGTAGGATCACCGGGTGAGCACGCGACCCCTCCGGCTTCGGCTGATCGGCCGATTCCGCGTGGAGGGCCTGCCCGACGGGGCGGTCCCCGGCGGGCAGGCCGAGCGGCTCCTGTGCATCCTCGCGGCCCACCACGGCCGCTTCCTGCCCACCACGGTGCTGACCGACCTCCTGTGGCGCGACCGGCAGCCCGCGGAGCCGGCGCGCAACCTCGCCGCCCTGGTCAGCCGCCTGCGACGGACGCTGGGACGCGATCGGGTCGAGGGCGATCCGCGCGCCTACCGGCTGGTGCGCGACGACACGACGGTCGTCGACGTCTCCGAGGCGCTCGACCTCGTGGCCACCGCCGAGCGCGAGCTCACGCAGGGGCTGCGGGCCCTCGCCGCGATGAGCGCCGAGGTCGCCGAGGGGCTGCTGACCGCGGGCATCCCCCTGGCCGGCGAACCGGACGCCGACTGGGTCGACGCGGTCCGCGCGTCGGTCGCCGGCGCGCTCTCCCGGGCCCGCACCTGCCGCTGGACCGCCGCCCTCGAGCTCGGCGACCTCGAGACGGCGGTCGACGAGGCGTCCCGGGCCCTCGCCGACAACCCCCTGGACGAGCCCGCCACCCGGGCGCTCATGACCGCCCACCAGCGCCGCGGCGCGCACGCCGACGCCCTCGGCGCCTACGAGGACCTGCGGCGCCACCTCGCCGCCGACCTCGGGACCGACCCCTCGCCGACCACCCAGCAGGTCTTCCTCGCCGTGCTGCGCCACGGGTCGGACGCGCCCGTCACCGAGCCCGAGCCGGCGCCGGCCGCGGGCCCGGCCTCCGGCCCGGAGGCGTCGCCGCTCATCGGCCGGGAGTCCGAGCTCGCGGTGCTCTCCCGGGCCTGGTCGGCGGCCGCGCGGGGACGGGGCGGCCTGGTGCTGGTCACCGGCGAGGCGGGGATCGGCAAGAGTGCGCTCAGCCAGGCGCTGCGCGTCGAGGCCCGGCGCAGCGGGGGGCTCGTCGCGGCCGTGCGGTGCGCGGGCGCGGAGCGCTCGCTCTACCTCCAGCCGCTGGCCGAGGCGGTGCGCGACATCGTCCTGCGCCTGGCGCCCGGGGCCGGCGACCTGCTCTCGGAGCGCGAACGCCGAGCCCTGGGCGACCTCGTCGGCGAGGTCGCGTCGCACCGCGCGCCCGCCCCGTCGCACTCCGAGCTGCGCCGGCGGCGCACGCTCGAGGCGATGGCGGAGCTGTTCGGCCAGGTCGGCGAGACGCGTCCCCTGCTGATCGCCGTCGAGGACCTCGAGCACGCCGGGCAGACGACGATCGAGGCGCTGCACGTCCTCGCCACGCGCCTGGCGACCCGCCGGGTGCTGATCGTCGCGACCGAGCGGACCGCCGAGTCGGCGGGCGCCGCGGAGACCCTGCGCGACGTCGCCACCGTCCTCGACGTCGGGCCGCTGTCCCGGGACGCGTTGCGCGCCCTGCTCGCGGGCGCCGGGCGGGAGCAGGACCTCGAGCGCTTCTCCTCCTGGACCGGGGGCTCGCCGCTGCTGGTCAGCGAGCTGCTCCGCCACCCCGAGTCCGGCGCCGCCGGAGGGGATGCGGCGGCCGACGACCCGACCGCCCCGGCCATCCCCGGCACGCTGCAGGAGGCCCTGTCGCGCCGACTCGCCGCGACGGCCGAGGACGTCACGGTGCTGCTGGCCCAGGCCGCGGTGCTCGGGACGTCGTTCGGGCTCGACGAGGTCGCCGCCCTGAGCGGGGTGGATGTCGAGGAGTGCGCCCACCGGGCCGGACGCGCGACCCGGGCCGGGTTCCTGCTCACCGACGGTGCGAGCTACCGCTTCGCCAACGACATCGTGCGCCGGATCGCCTACGAGTCCGCTCCCCTGCCGGTGCGCGTGAGCAGGCACCGGCGCGCGGCGGTCCTGCTCGCCGACCGGCCGGAGGCCGCGGCCGTCCACCACGCCGCGGCCGGCGACCACGCGGCCGCGGCGCGGTCGTGGATGGCCGCCGCGGACGCCGCGCACATGGTCTTCGCCCACCAGGAGGCCGACAAGCTCCTGACCGCCGCCGTCGGGGCCGCGGACCGGGCCGGCGACCGGACGCTCCAGGCCACCCTGCTGGTGCGTCGCGGCGGGGTCCGGGCCGACCTCGGGCACCACGAGGCCGCGCGCGACGACCACGACCACGCGCTCGCCCTCGCCCGCGACCTCGCCGACGAGGAGCTCGAGGCGCGCGCCCTGGAGGGCCTCGGCTGGACCGCGCTGTGGGCCCGCGACGCGCTGGGCGCCGTGGACCTCGCGGAGCGCGCCGGGCACCTCGCCGAGTCGGCCGCGGCCGCGCCGGGCGCGCGCCGCAGCTCGCTGCTGCTGGTCGGGCGCGTCCGGCACTGGGACGGCGACTACACGGGAGCGACGCACGCCTACCAGCAGGTGCTCGCCGTCGACGCCGACGACGCCACGAGCGCGGTCGCCATGGCCTACCGGGGCGCGCTCCTGCAGCACATGGACCGCTTCGCCGAGGCCCGCGCGGTGCTGGAGCGGGCGGTGGCGCTGTGCACGCGCACCGGCGAGTTCCGCACCCTGCTGCAGAGCCTGTTCTTCTGCGGGCTGGCCCGGGGCGACGTCGGCGACCTCGCCGGCGCGCTGCGCTCGCTGGATCGCGCCCGGCGCCTGATCGACGAGGCGGGCGTCAGCTACTACCGCGCCGGGATCGAGACGACGACGTCCTGGCTGTGGCAGGAGCTCGGCGACGTCGGCCGGGCCCGCGAGCACGCCGAGGAGGCCGTCGAGCTGGCGAGCCGCGGCGGTGGGGCGCTCGAGCTGGAGCAGGGCCTGCACGCCCTGCTGGCCCTCGCCGACTGCGATCTCCTGGCGGGCCGCGACGACGACGCCGGCGCGCACGTCGAGGCCGCGGCACCCCTGCTCGACCGTCCGCTGCCCTTCCGGCCGCGGGCGGCGATGCGGCTGCTCGAGATGCAGGCCCGCTGGGAGCCCGCCCGCGCGGAGGCCCTCCTCGAGCAGGCCCGCACGTTCCGGTCGACGAAGTACGAGGCGCTGGCGCTGCAGCACCTGGGGCGGGACGCCGACGCCGCCGTCGTGGCCGCGCAGACCCGCTCGGACCTGGTCGTCGCGCAGATCGGCGCGCCGTCCGCGCGCGGGCCGGCCCGCGACCGGATCGCCGCCGCGCTCCCGCCCGAGCTGCGCACCCGGTTCGTCGCACGCGGGCGGCTCGCGGAGCCGTCGCCGAGCACGCACTGAGGTGGCTCACCGGCGGCTCAGCCCAGATCGATGTCCATGACCACGTGGGGCCGCCCCGCGTAGATCTCGTCCGCCCGCGCCGTCCAGCCCAGCCGTTCGAAGAAGCGGCGGTTGTCCCGCTGCACGTGGGCCACCATGCGGGTGCCGCCGCGCGCGGCCGCCGTGGCGACGGCGAACCGGACGAGCGGGCCGCCGACGCGCGCGGTGCGGAACCCGGGGAGCACGGCGAGCCGGTCGCCCTGCCAGGCACCCGCTGCCCCGAGCGGGAACAGCCGCACCACGCCGGCGGCCCGCCCGTCGATCCAGGCGACGACGTGCAGCACGTCGGGCCGGGCGTCGTGGGCGTCGACGTCCGTCCCGTCGAAGATCCCCTGCTCGGCCACGAACACCGCCCGCCGGATGCGGTGGTGCTCCTCGGCCTCCGCGGCGTCCGCGACGAGGCGGCAGTCGGCCTGCGCGGGCGCGACCCGCAGCTCGGTCACGGGTGACGTCTCACGAGGCGGAGCCCGGCCGCGGGCCGATCTGCAGCAGCGGCTGCTGGACGGCGTTGATCGCCGAGCACGCCTGGCACCGCGCGCAACCGGCCACCGCGTCGTCGGCGCTCATGCCCCGCTGGCTCATGTAGGCGGCGACCTGCCAGTAGATCCGGTTGCTGTACGGGCCGGGCGGCGGCGCCCAGTCCTCCATGAGGCTCCCCGCGACGGGGCGCAGCGGGACGACGAACGGGTAGACGCCGATGTCCACCGCGCGCCGGCAGGCCTCGACGGTGAGGTCGGGGTCCTCGCCCATGCCGAGGATGACGTAGGTCGACACGCGCCCCGGGCCCCACAGCTCGACCGCGCGCTCCCACGTCCGGAAGTAGGTCTCGATCCCCGTGCGCGCCTTGCCCGGCGCGACATGGGCCAGCACCTGGGGATCGAAGGACTCGACGTGGATGCCGACGGCGTCGGACCCGCCCGTATCGTACACCTCGTCGAGGATCGCGAGGTCCCGCGGCGGCTCGAACTGGATCTCCACCGGGAGCCCGGAGGCGTCCTTGACGGCCCGGCCGCACCGGGCGACGTAGCGCGCGCCGCGGTCGGGCGCCGTCGAGCTGCCGGTGGTGAGGGTGGCGTCCACCGCGCCGTCGAGCTCCTTCGCGGCCACCGAGACCTCGGCGAGCTGCTCGGGGGTCTTCTTCACGATGGTGCTGCCCGCGGCCAGCGAGACGCCGATCCCGCAGAAGCGGCACTGGTCGGCGGTGTTCCAGTAGTTGCAGGTCTGGACGACGGTGCTGGCCATCGAGTCCAGGTGCAGCAGCGCGATCTTCCAGTACGGGATGCCGTCGGCGGTCTCGCGGTCGTAGTAGCGCGGGCGACGGGACGCGGCGACCGACGCGAGCCGCCGGCCGTCGCGGTAGATCGCGCGGCCGCCGTCGTCCTCGGGACGCAGCACGTAGGGCGAGCGCCGGGCCTCCTCGGTGCGGACCGGGACCGTCACCGGCATGCCCTCGATCCACAGCATCCCGGAGTCCGACGGCCCGGCCCCGCCGGTGCGGGTCTCGACGTCGGCGTCCGTGCGCAGGCCCGCGCTCTGCAGCTCCACGATCAGCGCGGCGATGTCCGCGGGGGTGGGGGTCTCCCCCGGGTCGTCGAGCGGCGCGGTCTCGTGACCCGTGTCGGAACGCAGGACCCCTGTCATCCCTGATCCACCCTCGATCCTCGTTGATTACAGGAAACGTTCATCGCTCATCGGAAACCATGCGCCCGCCGCCGTCAAGGGACACGATCTCCGCGCGGCGCTGTGCGAGCGCGGCGTCGCGCTCGGCGCGCGTGGCGAACCAGACCGGGTCGTCGTCACCCCCGGCGAGCACCTCGCCGGTCTCCGCGGCGAGCGCCACCTCCCCGACCCCGTGCGGGTCGGTGTCCCGGTAGGGCTCGTCGATCGCCACCAGGGCGAGGCCGGTCGGCAGGTGCATCGACACCGAGCGCGTGAACCCCTCCTCCAGCACCACCCAGGTCCGGCCCTCGTCCCGCGCCGCGGCGACGAGCGCGGCGCGGCGGGCCCGCGCCTGTTCGGCCTCGATCTCGTCGGCGCGCATCGCACACGCGGCGGCGTCCACGAGCGCGGACTCCGATCGCTCCTCCACCGCCAGCAGCTCGGCGGGCGTCGCCGTCGTGCGCCGCAGCTCGGCGAGCCGGTCCCCGACGCCCTCGGCGAGGCGCCGGTAGCCCTCCGCGTCGGTGAGCGCGGCCGCCCACAGGCGGTTCGCGGCCGCGCGCCACCGCGCCCGGGCCGCGTCCCAGTCGCCCTCGCCCCGGGTCTCGACGCCCGCCATCTGCGACCACCTCCCGACACGATCATCTACTATAGTCGACGATCTGACATCTCCGGTCGCCGTGAGGAGTGCTCGTGCCCAGGACCGCAGTGGTCGCGCTCGGCGGCAACGCCATCACCCGCAACGGGCAGTCCGGGACCTACGAGGAACAGTCGCGCAACGCCCGCGCCATGGCGGCCGCCGTCTGCGCGCTGCGCGACGCCGGCTGGAACGTCGTCCTGGTCCACGGCAACGGGCCGCAGGTGGGCAACCTCGCGATCCAGCAGGACGAGGCGGCGGACATCGTCCCCGCCCTCCCCCTGTTCTGCGTCAACTCGATGACGCAGGGCCAGCTCGGGAGCCTGCTCAGCCTGGCCCTGCTCGCCGAGGGCCGGGGCCGCCTGCCCGGCGTGGTGTCGGTGGTGACCCACGTGATGGTCGACCCGGCCGACCCCGCCTTCGACAAGCCCACCAAGCCCGTCGGTCCCTTCTTCACCGAGGACCAGGCCCGCCGCCTCGCCGCGGCCCGGAACTGGCAGATCATCGAGGACGGCGACCGCGGCTTCCGGCGGGTGGTCGCCTCCCCGAAGCCCGTGGGCATCGTCGAGGTCGACGCCATCCGCGCGCTCATCGAGCAGCACATGATCGTGGTGGCGGCCGGCGGCGGCGGCATCCCGGTGATGGCCGGCGACCGCGGCCTCGAGGGCATCGACGCCGTGATCGACAAGGACTTCACCGCCCAGCGGCTCGCGGCGTCGGTGAACGCCGACGCGCTGGTCCTGGTCACCGACACCCCCAAGGTCCACCTCGACTTCGGGACGCCGCAGCAGCGCGCGATCGAGGAGATGACCGTCGACGAGGCGGGCAAGCACCTGGACGACGACCAGTTCCCCGACGGCAGCATGGGGCCGAAGGTCCGGGCCGCCGTGCGCTTCATCAAGGAGGGCGGCCGCACCGCGGTGATCACCACGGCCGACCGCGCCGGGCCCTCCCTCGACGCCGTCGGCACCCATCCCGACGACCGCATCGGCACGCGGATCGTGGGGGTGCGGGCGTGACGACCCCGGTCCGGACCGTCCGGATCCTCAAGGACACCTACCTGGACTCCGTCGTCCAGCTCTCCGGCACCCGGGCGATGCGCGCCGTCGAGGGCGTCGACTGGGCGACCGCGGCGATGGCGACGCCCGCGAACCTGGAGACGCTCGGGCACGAGGGCTTCGACGGCGACGACCTGGCCGGGGCCGGCCCGGGCGACCTCGTGCTCGCGGTGCGGGCGGCGTCGCAGGACGCGGTCGAGGCGGCCGAGGACGCCGGGCGGGACGCGATGTTCTCGGCGCGCGCCGCCGGGTCCGGTCCCGAGGCGGACGAGGCTCCGGCGCGCACGCAGACCGAGGCGCTCGCGCGCCTCGCGGGCGGCAACGTCGCGGTGATCTCCGTGCCGGGCGACCACGCCGCCCTCGAGACCCACAAGGCGCTCAGCGAGGGCCTGCACGTCCTGCTGTTCAGCGACAACGTCCCCGTCGCCACCGAGGTCGAGCTCAAGACGCGGGCCGAGCAGCTCGGTCTGCTCGTCATGGGCCCGGGCGCGGGCACCGCGATGCTGGGCCGGACCTGCCTGGGCTTCGCCAACGTCGTCGCGCCCCTCGCCGAGCGCACCGGGGCGGTGGCCGTCGTCGCGGCGGCCGGCACTGGTGCGCAGGAGGCGGCCGTGCTGCTCGACCGCGCCGGCGTCGGCGTGACGCACGTGGTGGGCCTGGGCGGGCGCGACCTCGGCGCCGACGTCGGCGGGATCATGGGACGCGCGGCGGTCCGCGCGCTCGCGGCCGACCCCGCCACCGAGGCGATCCTGCTCGTCTCGAAGCCGCCGGACGCCCGGGTCGCGGCCACCGTGACCGCGGAGGCCGGGGACACGCCCCTCGTGGCCGCGCTCATCGGGCTCGAGGAGACCGGCGTCTCCGTCACCCTCGAGACCGGGGTGCTCGCCGTCCTGGACCGCCTCGGCCGGCCGCGCCCCGACGTCACCCTCGGCCTGCGCACCCAGGTCGAGGCGGCGACCGCCGCGATCGGGCCGGAGCGCACGCTCGTGCGCGGCCTGTTCTCCGGCGGGACCCTCTGCTACGAGTCGCTGGTCGTCCTGGGCCGGGTCCTCGGCCCGGTGCACTCGAACACCCCGGTCGACAAGGAGCTGGGCCTGCCGGCCCCGGCGTCCGCGCACGTCTGCCTCGACCTGGGCGAGGAGGAGTACACCCGCGGGCGTCCGCACCCGATGATCGATCCCGAGGCGCGCATCGAGCACCTGCGCGAGCAGGGCCGCGACCCCGAGGTCGCGGCGATCGTGCTCGACGTCGTCCTCGGGTACGGGGCGCACCCGGACCCGGCCGGCGAGCTCGCCCCGGTCTGCGCCGCGATCACCGCCGACGGCGGCCCCCGGGTCGTCGTCTACGTCCTGGGCACCGAGCACGATCCGCAGGGGTTCGAGCGCCAGCGCCGGGCGTTCCGGGAGGCCGGGTGCGTGGTCACCGAGACCGCGGCGCGGGCGTCGCTGGCCGCCGCCGCGATCGCGCGTCGCGAGCCGGCGCTGGCGGAGGTCGCGCTGTGAGCTCTCCGGGAGGTGACGGGGACGGGGACGGGCCCGGCATCGTGCTGGTCACCCACTCCACCTCGCCGCGCGGCGGGATGGTGCACACGCTGGCGCTGGCCGAGGCGCTGCACGACCTGGGCCGGCGGGTCCACCTCGTCACCCAGGGGGACCGGCTGTTCCGGCCCACCACGGTGCCGCACACGGTGCTGCCGGCCCCGGCGAGGGACGGCACGCTGACCGAGCGCGTGTTCGCCTCGATCGACGCCCTGACCGACGCCCTCGGCGATCTCGCGGACGGGGCGGACGTGCTGCACGCCCAGGACTGCATCGCCGCCCGCGCCGCGGCGCGCGTCCGCGCGGCCGGCGCCCCGGTGTCGGTGGTGCGCACCGTGCACCACATCGACGACTTCACGACGCCCGCGCTGGTCTCCTGCCAGCGCGAGGCGATCATCGAGCCCGACCGGGTGCTCGTCGTGAGCCAGTACTGGCGCCGCGTCCTGCACGACCACTACGCGACCGAGTCCACGGTCGTCCCCAACGGCGTCGACCCGGACCGCTTCCCGCCGATCTCCCCCGAGCGCCGCGCCGAGATGCGGGCGCGCGTGGGCGCGTCGTCGGACCAGGGGGATCGCTTCCTGTTCCTCGCCGTCGGCGGGGTGGAGCCGCGCAAGGGCACCCACCACGCGTTCGAGGCGCTCGGGCAGCTGGTCCGCCGGATGGCGCGCCCGCCGATGCTCGCCGTCGTCGGCGGGCACTCGTTCCAGGACTACGCGCCCTACCGCGAGGCCGCGCTCGCCGCGCTCCCCGGCCTCGGCCTCACCCTCGGCGAGGACGTCGTCCTGCTCGGCACTGTCAGCGACGACGAACTCGGCGCCTGGTACCGCAGCGCGGACGCCCTGTGCTTCCCTTCGGTCAAGGAGGGCTGGGGGCTGGCCGTGCTCGAGGCGATGGCCGCCGGCCTGCCCGTCGTCGCGGGCGACCTCCCGGTGTTCCGCGAGTACCTGCTCGACCACCACGACGCCCTGCTGCCGCGCTCGGGCGACAGCGCGGCGCTCGCCGCCTCGATGATGGAGATGTACGCGGACACGGCCCTGCGCCGTCGTCTCGTCGCGGGGGGCCTGGGCACGGCGGGCCGGTACCGGTGGTCGGCGTCGGCGCAGCGGCACGCGGCGATCTACGACGAGGTGCGCGCGACCCGGGCCCCGGCCGTCCGGCGGGGGTAGGTTCCCGGGCGTTCACCGACGCCCGGGAGTCGCGTGGGGAGTGCCGCCGTCCTGCTCGCCGGGGCCCCGACCGCCGGGGTCCCGGCCTTCGCCGTCGCGATCACCCTGGTCGCCGCGGTGCTGCACGCGGTGTGGAACGCCGTCGCGCACGGCATCCCCGACCGGCTCGTCGGCTTCGCCCTCATCGGGGTCGCCTACACCGTGATCGCCGGGGCCGGCGCGCTCGTGCTCGGCCCGCCGCCGGTGGCCGCCTGGCCCCTGATCGTCGCCTCCGCCGGGCTCCACGGCGTCTACACGCTCCTGCTCTTCGCGAGCTACGAGCTCGGCGACTTCAGCCAGGTCTATCCGGTCGCCCGCGGCAGCGCCCCGCTGACCGTCGTCGCGATCGAGACGGCCCTGGGCCGCGACCTGCCGGTGCTGCAGCTGCTCGGGATCGCCGTCATCTCCCTGGGGCTGATCAGCCTCGCGCTCGACGGCGGGCGCCCGTCCCGGGCGTCGCTGCCGGCCCTCGGCGCGGCGCTCGCCACCGGCGTCGCCATCGCCGGCTACACCGTCGTCGACGCGACCGCGGTCGCGACCACCCCGGTGGCGGTCTACGCGGTCTGGATGTTCCTGCTGCAGGGCCCGCTGATGCCGGCGATCGCCCTCGCGCGCCGCGGGCGGGCCCTGGGCGCCCAGCTGAGGCCCGTGGCCCTCGCCGGATTCGGTGGCGGCGTGGTGTCGCTGGTGGCCTACGGGCTCGTGCTCGTCGCCCAGACCAGCGGCGCGACCGCGGCGATCGCCGCCCTGCGCGAGAGCAGCATCGTCATCGGCGCGCTCATCGGCTCACTGTTCCTCGGCGAACGCTTCGGGCGCAGCCGGGTGATCGCCGCGGCGGTGGTGGCGGTCGGCATCGTGCTGGTCGACCTGTGAGTCGCCGACCTCAGTGACCGTGACCGTGCCCGTGCCCGTGCCCGCGACCGTGCCCGTGGTCCTCGCCGTCGGCGTGGTCGTGCCCCGAGGGGCGCTCGGCGAGCAGCGCCGACCGCTCCGCCACCGCGGCACCGGGCAGCGTGCCCGCCGCCACCAGGCGGTCCTCGAGGGCGCCGAGCCAGCAGCGGTAGTAGTGGAAGTCCTCGCCCGGCGCGTGGTCGGTCTCCCAGGCCGCGATGCGGGCGACCAGGGCGTCGCGGAACTCGTCCCAGGTGACGACGCCGGCGTCGGCGAGCGTCACCGCCATCCCGAACGCCCGGCTCTCCCAGGGCTCGGCGAAGACGAGCTCGCCGTTGGACCGCGGTGGGGCCGCCGCGCCCGCGACGTCGAGCACCGCGGTCACGGGGCACTCACCTCGGCGACCCCCACCATCGCGTCCCGCGTGACGATCCCGGCGAGGGCCTCGGCGTCCCAGCCGTCGGTGCCCGCGGGGCGCTGGGGCAGCACGAGGTAGCGCACCTCGGCGCTGGAGTCCCAGACCTGGATGTCCTTGCCCTCGGGCACGTCGAGGCCCATCTCGCGCAGCACCCGGCGCGGCGTGCGCACGATCCCCGCGCGGTAGGCGGGGTCCTTGTACCAGCTCGGCGGCAGCCCGAGGATCGGCCACGGGTAGCAGGAGCACAGGGTGCAGACCACGACGTGGTGGACGTCGTCGGTCTGCTCGACGACCACCATGTGCTCGCCCTGCGGCCCGCCGTACCCCATGTCCTTGATGGCGGCGGTGCCGTCGCGCAACAGCCACTCGCGGTACTCCGGGTCGGTCCACGCGCGGGCGACGACCTTGGCGCCGTTGAGCGGGCCCACGTCCCGCTCGTAGGTGGTGATGAACTTGTCCATCACCGCCGGGTCGATCAGCTCGCGCTCGACGAGGAGCTGCTCGAGCGCCTCGGTGCGCAGGGCCGGGGAGAGACGGCCGGAGATGTCTCCTGCGGGGGCGTTCACTGCGGCTCCAGGTAGCTCTCGAACAGGTCGACGTGCAGGGTGAACGGCTCGGCGTCCGCGCCCCACAGCTCCGTGGAGGCGAACCCGACCGTGTAGACGTGCTGGGCGTTCTCGCCCTCGAACACGGCGTGGGTGTCGGGCAGCACGTGCGCGGGACGGATCGCCGTGACGGTGCCCGAGCGCCGGCGCACGTAGGCCGGGAGCTTCGTCGGGCCCTCGGGGTGCAGGTCCTTGGTCCGCACGACATCGCCGACGGCGAACGCGGGCGCCTGCTCGACCTCGCGCAACGAGCCCGCCGCGGTGGGCTTGTAGTCGGGGCGGTCCGGCTCGGGGAACGCCGGCTCCGGCACGTCCTCGCCGAGGTTGCGCCGGGCGCGGGCGTCGACGGCCCCGGGCGCGAGGATGCGGGAGTCGGTGAGCATCAGCTCGGCGGCGTTGAGCCAGCGGCCGTAGTAGCCGTCGACGAGGTAGTCGACGGGGTGCAGCCGGCCCAGGGCGTGGCGGAACGCGTCGAGGTTGCGCCCCGAGATCCGCCCCATCGTCAGCACCGTGATGGCGAAGCTCCGGCCCTCCCAGGGCTCGGCGAAGGGCGGTTCGTCGGTGGGCACCTGCGCGGGGCCCCACCCCTGGGTGCCGCCCATGTCGGCGATCGAGTCCATGCGAGGACCCTCCTCTGCGCTGCGCGCGGGTGCGTGCCCGTCCGTGCACCGGCACGGACGAGCACGCACGGGACCGAAGGTCAGACCGTCCAGGTCTGCATCACGAGCGCGCCTTCGCGCCGTGCCGTGAGCTGGGCGTCGAGGATGTCGAGGGGGTTGACCGGCTTGACGCCCTCCATCATGTCGACCTCCCGCATGCCGTAGAGCATCGCGGCGGAGAACCGGCACGCGTAGACCTTGCCACCCTCGTTCATGAAGGTCTGCAGCTGCTTGTTGTAGCCGAGCGCCCCGGGGAAGGCCTCGTCCCCGACCGTCGGGAAGCCGCGGGAGGCCGAGGCCATCAGCGACCCCGGGCCGAAGAGCACGATGCTGGTGTCGAAGCCCTTCCGGCGCACGCGGGTCGCGGTCAGCATGTTGACCAGCCCGACCGAGCCCTCGAAGGGCACGGTGTGCATGAAGATGTACGCCTTCTCCCCCGTCTCGGCCTGGATGTCGTCGAAGACCTTGTCCTCGTAATCGACGATCGCGTCGCCCTTGCTGACCCGCTCACCAACGACCTGGACCACGGTCACACCCCATTCTCTGTGTCGCTCGATTCGTGCTGCACGTGCTCAGACCGCCGGGTCCCGCCGTTCGGGGGGCGGTGACCAGGTCCGGCGATGGCTGCCGGGCATCGCGCGCATGACGCGGTGACGCAGCGGCCAGGGCAGTGCCCGGTAGGTCGGCGCGAAGACGCGCCGCCAGAACAGGTCGACGGCCCCGTGCGGCGGCCGGGGCGGGCGGGTGCCCGAGTAGCGCCGGGCGAGCCGCTCGTGGGCGTCGATCATCAGGTAGTGCTCGGAGTTCTCCCGCAGCCACCGGGAGAAGGAGTTCCGCGTGCGCGGCATCTAGAGCTTCCCCGCCTTCCGCAGCTCCTCGAGCCCGTTGGTCGCCGCGACGACGATCGGCTCGTTCAGCGCGCCGATCGCCGGCGAGTAGACGTTCTCCATGGTGGAGAGGTCGTGGAACGTGAACCCGTGCTTCACCGCCATCGCGAGGAAGTCGGCGCGCTCCTTGATCCCCTCGCCGCCGACGATCTGGGCGCCGATGAGGCGCAGCGACCCGGGCTCGGCGAGCAGCTTGACCTTCACGGGCTTGACGCCCGGGTAGTAACGGGCCCGGGAGATGCCCTGGGCCTGGCCGACGACGTACGGGATGCCGAGCGCCGTCGCCGTGGTCTCGCCGAACGACGCGCCGCCGATGATCCACTTGCCCGCCGGCGTGCCCCACGGGACGTACACCGCCTTGTACCGCCGGTCGCCGCCGCCGGCGTTCTGGCCCGCCGTCTTGCCCTGGGCGTACGCGTGGCTGCCGGTGAGGCCCTGCAGCGGGACGCGGGTGAGCCCGTGCGGGATCTCGGTGCAGTCGCCGGCCGCGAAGACCCCGTCGACCGACGTCGCCATCCGCTCGTCGACGACGACGCCGCCGGTCGAGCCGATCTCCAGGCCCGCCGCCGCGGCGAGCCGCGCGTTGGGCACCTTGTGGGTGGCGACGACGACCAGGTCGCAGGGGATCTCGCCGTCCGAGGTGGCCACGGAGCTGACCCGCCCCTGGCCGACGAACCCCTTGAGCGTGGTGTTGAAGTGCGTGATGACGCCCAGCTCGCGCCAGGACTCCTCGACCGGCGCCATGATGTCGGGGTCGGCCATCTCCGCGAGCGGCCACGGGTGCGGGTCGACGAGGTGCGTCTCGATCCCGCGGTGTGCCAGCGACGTCGTCATCTCGACGCCGAGGGGCGTCGCCTCGATGACCACGGCCGTCTTCACGGAGTCGAGGACCTCGTCCCACTCCATGGCCCGGCGGATGTTCTTGACGTAGTAGAGGCCGCCGAGGTCCTTGCCCGGCACGCCCGGGTCGGCGTAGTCGAACCCGGTGGCGAAGATCAGCGTGTCGTAGGAGACCGCGCCCTCGCCCTCGACGTGGACCGTCCTGGCCGCGGTGTCGACCTTCGTCACCGTGGTCTCGTAGTGCACGTCGATGCCGGCGCTGACGTACTGCTCCTTGGTCGCGAGGAACAGCTTGTCGAAGTCCGAGATCTCCTTGCCGTGGACATAGGGGATCCCGCAGGGGCTGTAGGCGACGTCCTCGAACTCGGTGTAGACGACCACCTCGGCGTCCGGGGAGGCCGCCTTGACCCCTCCGGCGGCGCCCAGCCCGGCGGCCCCACCCCCGATGATCACGGTCTTGTGCGGCACACGGAACCCCTCGTCGGACTCGTACGATGCGTCGGCGCGGGCGGACGGGCTCGCTCCGGGATGGCCACCATAGGTGATGGTCATTTACGATACTAAGCGCGCCATCCGTGTCAAGGAGGCCCCATGGCCCGATCAGCGGCCGCCGCGACGGACCGCGGCGAGCCTGACTCCGCGCCCGGTGCCGAGCCCGATCCCGCCCCGGCGGCGGAGGCCCCCGGCTACGCGGCGGTGGTGGAGGCGATCGGCCCCAAGGTCCGTGACCTGCGGCAACAGGCCGGCCTGTCGCTGCAGCAGCTGGCGCGGCGTGCGGACGTCTCGGCCGCGTCGGTGCACAAGGTCGAGCGCGGCGACATGGTCCCGACGATCACGACGCTCCTGAAGCTGGCGGCGGCGCTCGAGCGCCCGATCGGCCACTTCGTCGACGACCGCGTCCCCGAGCCCGTCGCCAGCCTGGTCCCGGCCCACGCGCGTCCCGACCTGCCCTCGCCGCCGTCGGTCGAGCGCGCGGGCATCACCGGTCCCGCCGCCCGCTTCCGTCTGCAGGGCGCGGTCACCGAGGTCGACGGGGGCGCCTCGGGCGCCGACGAGGGCCCGCGCAGCGGGGAGGTCCTCGTGCACGTCCTCGACGGCGAGCTGAGCTTCGAGCTGGCCGGTGAGCGCCACGTCGTCGGCGCCGGCGACACGCTGCACTACCCGGGTGACCGGCCGGCGCTCTGGCGCAACAGCGGCTCCGGGCCCGCGCGGGCGATCTGGCTCGTGGTCCGCGGGAGCTGAGACACCGCGAGCGCCAGCCCGGCGGCCAGGTGCGCGCCGGAGCTCGCGCCGACGGCGACGAGCGAGCGCTGGGCCGCGGCGAGCTCCTCCGGCCGGCCCGGAGCGACCGCGGCCAGCCAGTCGTGCACCGGGGCGATGCACTGCCCCCGCGCGGCCCACGCCAGGAACGCGCGGGCGATCTCCGTGGTCGCCACGCCCGCGGCGATCGCGTCGAGGCGCGGCCCCGCGGCCGGGCCCCCGACCAGCCGGGCGACGACGAGGACGCCGGCGAGCTGGTCGTCGCCGGACGGGGTCAGGCCGGGGCCCCGGCCGCCCACCCGCGCGGCGAGCTCCTCGAGCCGCCCGGCCCGGACGAGGTCCTCGACCTCGGGGTCCACGTCCACCGGGCGCGGGGGATCCCCGACGAGCGACTCCGCGGCCGGCAGCGCGCCCCGCCACACCGGCCCGTCGACGCGCAGCGCCCAGTGCCCGCCCGCGAGCCGCGTGCCGTCGCCCGCCACCGGCTGCCCCGCGCGCAGCGGGGGCAGGACCGCGCACCGCACGTGCAGCGGCCCCGCGGCGAGGGAGGCGTCGACGAGCGCCACGATGTGGCTACCGGTCTCCCCGTCCAGTCGCAGGTACGCCGCCCGCCGGTAGACGGCGACGACCGTCCCGCGGCACGGCCGGGCGAGCACCGCGTGGGCGCCCTCCCCCAGGTCGACGGTCACACGGCCACCCCACCGTCCTCGCCGGCCAGGTCCAGCAGCGCCGCGACGAAGCAGTCCAGAGGCGCCGTGGCGACCCCGGCGCCGACCTGCCCGACCCCCGAGTGCGCGGCGAGGATGCCGGTGGTGACCTTGGGGGTGATCCCGAGCTCGACCACCGCGCGCACGTCCACCCCCACCGGGGTGCCGCTGAACCCGAGCGCGGGCAGCGTGAACCGGCTGCTGGCGCCGACGCAGATGCGGCGGAAGACCTCGGTGGCGCGGGCGGCGTCGGCCATCGACCCGCCGAGGAACGCCGCGACCGCCGGCGAGTTCCCCGCCGCCGGCCCGCCGAGGCCGACGAGCTCGAGCACGGCGCTGTCGCCGATGTCCGGCGCGGCGTCGTCCGGGCCGTAGCCCGAGTAGTAGAGGGCCTCGCCGACCGGCGGCGAGTCCGTGACGTACCAGCGGTCGGAGCCCGCGAGCCGGATCCCGAACGTCGTGCCGTTGCGCGACATCGTCGTGACGATGCTCGAGCCCGTCACCTGGCCCGCCCACGCCGTGAGCGCGCGGGCCGCGCCCATCGCGAGCGTCAGGAAGAACAGGTGGTTGCCGCCGAGGAAGTCGGCGAAGCCCTGGCGGGAGTCCTCGGGCAGCGCCGCGATGTGTGGCAGCCAGGTGCGGACGAGGAGGTTGGTCGCGGCCTGGGTGCGCATGTGGAGGTCGTCGCCCATCGCGATGCCCTGGGCCGCCATCGCCAGGACGTCGAGCGGTCCGGTGCGCGCCAGGATCGCGGCGACGGCGGGGCCGGCGACGTCACGCAGCAGGCGCAGCCGCGCGATCGCGGCATCGGTGTCGCGGCCGAACCAGGGGACCTCGCCGGGCCCCTGGTTGATCGGCGCGAACGTCCGGACCGTCCCGTCGCCGGTGGACATCTCGATGACGAGGACGGGCGCGGTCGGCCCGATCGCGCTGGCCATCGGCACGACGGTGTCGTGGAGGTTCGCCGGCTCGAGGCGCACCGCCCCCGAGGCGAGCAGCCCGTCGGCCCCGGCCGTGTCGACGGCCCAGCCCTCGGCCACCGTCGCGGCGCGCATCGAGCGGCGCAGCGGGTCGGCCACCTGCTCCCACCCGATCGCCGGGCCGCAGTGCAGGAGGACCCGGCCGCCGGCCTCGGAGACGCCCGGGACCACCTCGCCGGCCGGGGCGACGCCGACGAGGAAGGGCACGCCGGTGTCGAGGCGGCGCAGCACCTCGGCGTTGGCGGCGTCGATCTCCGCGCCGCGGCCGGCGTACAGCCGGGTCAGCGCCCGGATGGCGTCCGGCCGGCCGCCGGCGGGCGGGCGCCAGTCGACGTGCTCCACCGGACGCCCCTGGGCGCGCACCGCGTCGGCGAACATCGGCAGCCCGACGTTGACCACCGCGACCTCGTCGGGCAGGACGATCGGGGGTCCGGTGGTGCTCATCGTGCTCCTCCTGAGGGGTGCGGGCCTGAGGGGTGCGGGCCTGAGGGGTGCGGGCCTGAGCCCTGGCGTGCCGCGGCGAGCAGCGCGGCCTCGGCGCTGTCGTAGCCGGCGAGCCGGTCGGCGGCGGACGCCGCGAGACCGTCGAGGCGGTTGCGCAGGCTCGTCGTCATGCGGGCCAGCGCGTCGGGCGACGCCCCGCCGCGGGCGTCGCGCGAGAGCACGATCTGCCACGGGTCCAGCACGGTGGACAGGTCGCGCCCGGCCACGCCGAGGGGCGTGCCGCGGTGCTCCACGGCCGCCTCGTCGATCATCTCGCCGGTGATGGCGACACCGCGCACGCCGGCGCGGCTCGCCGCCCGCACCGTGCGACCGACGATGAGGTAGGCGGTCCGGTAGTCGACGTCGCAGGACTGCACGAGGTACTCGGCGAGGTCGGTGGCCTGCGTGTAGCCGCCGCGGACCTCCTCGGCGAGCCGGTCGGTGTTCACCCGCAGCGTGCGCACCACGCCCGCGGAGAGGCGCGCGATGCGGACGGCCAGGTCGAGCGCGCGGGGCACCTCGCCGTAGGCGTAGATCAGGTTGTCGCTGCGGGCCGAGGGGCTCTTGGTCACGGCGAGGAACCCGGCGAGCCGCCCGATGAGCACGCCGGACGCGCCCCGGATGATCGACAGCGCGTACGGGTTGCGCTTCTGCGGCATGAGGACGCTGGCGCGGGTGTAGCCGTCGTCGAGGTCGACGTAGTCGAACTCGCTCGACGACCAGATCTCGAGGTCCTCGGCGAGCTTGCAGAACGTCGTCAGCAGGCTCGACGACGTCGCGAGCACGGCGATCAGCCCGTCGACCTGCCACATCGCGTCGCGCGTGTGCTCGATGACGTCGGAGAAGCCCAGCGTGCTCGCGATGAACTCGCGGTCGGTGAGCAGCCGCGTGCCGTTGACGCAGCCCGCGCCGCCGGGGCTCGCGTCGACCCAGTCGAGCTCGCCGAGCAGCCGCTCGGCGTCGCGCACCGCGGAGTAGACGAACGAGAGGACGTAGTGCCCGAACGTCGAGGGCTGCGCGTGCTGCAGGTACGTCTGGTCCGGCATCACCGTCTCGGCGTGCTCCTCGGCACGGTCGACGGCGGCGAGCCCGAAGCGGGCGGTGTCGCTGATCAGCTCGACGATCTGGCGCCGGATGTGCAGGCGCAGCGCGATCCGCACGGCCTCGCGGCGGGGGCGCCCGGCGTGCAGCCAGCCCGCCGCGTCGCCGATCCGGGAGACGAAGTAGGCCTCGCGCGAGTTGTAGGGCTCACCCAGCTCCGGGTCGTACGGGAAGTCCTCGGGCGGCGTCGCGTCGGCCTCGAGGAGCAGCGCCAGGACCGCCTGCCGGGCGTCGTCGGGCACGAGACCGCGGCGCGCGAGGTCGAGCACGTGCCCCATGTCGGCCAGGTTCAGCCCGCGGTGCAGGAACGGTGCGTCGGCGTTCTCCAGCGCGAAGCCGGAGTCGACGAGCTCGGGCGCCGCGGCCGTCCGCGGGGGGCCCGACTCGCGGACGCGACGTGCGGTCATGGTGCTCCTGTCGTGGCGGGGACGGTCTCGCCGAGGTGGGTCAGGGCGGACGCGACGCCGCCGGTGTGCCAGAGGACGACGGGGCCGGGCCGCTCCTCGTGAACCGGCCCGGCCCGCAGCCGCGCCAGGGCGACGGCGAACGCCTTGGCGCCGTAGGTGTCGTCGAGCAGCAGTCCCTCGGTGCGCAGGACCGTCGCCGCGGCGTCCCGGTCCGCGGCCGACGCCCGCCCGAAGCCGGGTCCCCGGTGGTCGACCACCTCGAGGCGGTCCTCCCGCGGCGGCGCGGTGCCCAGGGCCGCGGCGCAGGCGCGCCCGAGGTCCAGCACCTTGGGGGTGATCTCCTCCGGCGGCCGGCTCACCGACACCGCGAGCACCGTCGTGTCGGCGCCGGCCGCGGCCAGGCCGACGAGCAGGCCCGCGGTGCTGCCGCCGGAGCCCAGCGGGAGCACCACGGTCGCCGGGAACGCCCCGTCGAGGCGCACGCACTGGTCGAGCACCTCGGCGGCGGCCCGCGCGAAGCCCGCGGCGCCGACGGGGGTCGACCCGCCGCGGGGCACCGCCAGCGGCCGGCGTCCCGCGGCCCGGAGCTCGGCGGCCCGCTCGGCGACGACGACGTCGACGCGTTCCCGCCGGTCGTCACCCAGCGGCACGAGGCGCGCGCCGGCGGCCTCCGCCAGCGCCAGGTTCGGCGTCGGGCCCGGAGCCGGCCGACCTCGGGAGGCGCCGCCCCACACCACCAGCTCGCAGGCGATGCCCGCGACCCGCGCCGCCATCGCCGCCGCCGCGACGAAGTTCGAGTCCGGCCCGCCGCCGGTGACCAGCACGTCCACGCCGTGGGCCTGCGCGTCGCCCAGCAGGTACTCGAGCGGGCGCGTCTTGTTCCCGGCGATCCCGAAGCCGGCGAGGTCGTCCCGCTTGATCCGCAGCGGCCCGCACCCGAGCTCGGCGCGCAGCCGCGGCGCGTCCACCAGCGGGGTCGGCAGCGTGCCGAGCGGCAGGCGGGGCGGGAGCCGGGGCAGCCAGGTCACACGCCCTCCCCCGCCCGGGCCCCGCGGGCCCGCGCCACCACCTCGTCGACCATCCGTCCCGCGGTGGCGACCGGGGCGCGCGCCATCCACCCGCGCACCTCGTCGGCCGACGCGACCCCGCGTGCCACGACCCCGTCGACGACGTCGCCACCGCCGGCGAGCACGCCCTGGAGCAGGTCCTGGGCCGCGTGCTTGCCGAGGCGCCCGGACAGCCCCGCGAGCACGCGCTCGGAGGTGAGCCGGTCGCCGAAGCGCTCGAGGTTCGCGGCCATCGCGCCGTCGTGGACCTCGAGACCCGCCAGGAGCGTGCGTGCGAGCCCGAGCGCGGTCCCGGTCAGCAGGCAGACCTCGGGCAGGGCGACCCACTCGGCCTTCCACCCGCGGCCGTCGCGCTCGTGGCTGACGACGGTGCCCTCGAGCAGCACCCCGGCCGACGACCGGGCCAGGCGGGCGAGGGTGTCGAGGTGCTCGCCGACCTCGGGGTTGCGCTTGTGCGGCATCGTGATGCTGCCGACGGCGGTCGCGGTGGTCGGCTCGGCGAGCTCGCCGATCTCGGGGCGGGCGAGCTCGTAGACCTCGGTCCCGATGCGCGCGAGCGTCCCGCAGACCAGGGCCAGGACGTGCCCGAACTCGGCGACGCGGTCGCGGCTGGTCAGCCAGGACGCGCCCGGGTCGCCCAGCCCGAGCTCGGCGCAGAAGTCCCGGCGCAGCGCGAGCGGGTCGAGCTCGGCCTCGTGGAACGCGAGCGCGCCCACCGCGCCGGCGAGCTGGCCCACCGCCCACCGCGGACGCCCCTCGCGCAGGCGGTCGAGGTGGCGGCGCAGCTCGTCGGCCCAGGACGCGGCCTTGAAGCCGAAGGTGATCGGGGCGCCGGGCTGGCCGTGGGTGCGCCCGACCATGACCGTGTCGCGGTGGGTCGTGGCCAGATCCAGCACCGTCGCCTCGAGGGCCAGCAGGTCGCGCCGGACGATCGCCCCGACGTCGCGCATCAGCAGGCCGAACCACGTGTCGCTGACGTCCTGCACGGTGGCGCCGACGTAGACGTGCTCGCGCGCGGACTCCGGCAGCACCCGCTGCAGCTCCCGGATGAGGCCGAGCGTGGAGTGCGACGTCGACCGGGTCCCCGCCGCGACCCGGTCCAGGTCGAGCGCGTCCGCGCGGGCCCCGGCGGCGATCTGCTCGGCGGCCCCGGGCGGGACGAGACCGTGGCGCGCCTGCACGCGGGCGAGCGCGACGAGGACGTCGAGCCAGGCCTGCCAGCGGGCCGTCTCCCCGAGCAGCTCCTCGAGCTCCGGGGTGGACCAGAGGTGCGCGTAGACCGGCGAGTCGGTCAGGCGGGTGACCACGGCGCCGCCCCCTGGCTCTCGGCGAGCTCGGCGAGCCGGCCCAGCGCCTCCCGCACGTGCTCCAGCGAGGCGCCCCACGGCACCGACACCCACGCCGTCGGCCCGTCCGGCCCCTCGGCGACGCCCTCGTCGAGCTCCTCCTGCTGCAGGCAGCACTTGGTCAGCAGGGCTCCGGCGCCGGCCGCGGCCGGGTCGGCCTTCGGACAGAAGTCGACCTGTGGCGCGTCGTGGCCGTAGAACCACCGGTGGATCTGGCGGGAGCGCTCGCAGCCGACGAGGGTCCAGTCGGCGGGCTCCGGTCGTTCGTCGAGGTAGGACATCGTGGCGCCGGGGATCTCGCTCCCGCCGCCGCGGCACGGGAGCAGGTAGTGCTCGGCGGGGAGCCGGCGGGCGAGGTCGGCCAGGTCGACGACCTCGCTCTCGAGGCGCAGCGGCCGCAGGGTCTCGGTGACGTCGACGATCCGGCGGGCCTGGTCGGCGAGCTTGGCCGGGTGCGGCGGCACCACCTCGCGCACCACCACCCGCAGCGCGTCGGGGTCGACCACGAAGTTGACGTGCTCGTACCGGCCCTGCACCACCACCGCGCGGGCGCCGGGGACCTCGGCGGCCACGGCGACCAGCGCGGACGGGATCGCCGTGTCGACGTCCGGGCGGTACACGAACACGCACTCGTCGGGGCCCGCGAGGAGCTCGACCGCCGTGATCGGGCTGAAGAGCGCGTCGCCGGGATCCCGCGCGACGGCGAGCAGGGCCACGTCACCCGAGGTCTCGTCGTGCGGGCGCACCACGAGGAACCGCGTCTTCCAGTAGGCCTCGCGCCCCAGGTAGTGCGTACGCAGGGACGCCTCGTCGAGCGGCCCGTCGAAGCGCGCGACGGCGACGCCCCGGTAGCGCCCGGGGACGAGGTTGGGCGTGCCCCTCACCGCACGGGCTCCGCGGTGACGGGCAGGGACACCTCGGCGGTGTCCGAGCGCAGGCCCAGCCGCAGCGTCTCCACCGAGAGGATCTCGTCGAGCGCGACGTTGCCCAGGTTCACCCCGGGCCCGAAGCGCCGGACGAACCACGCCTGCTGCCCGGCGCGGGGTGCCTCGAAGACGACGCGGTCGAGGCCCACGGCGTCGACGATCTCGTCCACCACGTCCTCGCGGACCGTCCCGTCGCCGTCGTAGATCCCGACGGTGCCGCTCTGACGCCCCTCGGCGACCACGAGCGCGGCGCCGGCGGCGCGGTCCTGCCCCGCCTCGTCGCCCCACTGCGCGAGGGTGTGCTGCTGGGCCGGGTCCTTGGCCCCGACCTCGGTGACCACGACGAACCGGTCGGCGGCGCGCCGGACCAGCTCGTGCTTGGCCTCGAGCGCCATCGGCACGGTGCCCCGCGACACCTCGACGTGGGTGAAGCCGGCCTCGTCCGCCCACGCGAGGCACGCCTCGGCCACCCCCTGGGCCCAGGCGATCTCGAGCAGCGTGCCCCCGAGGCACGACGCGACGTCGTGGTCGGCGAGCACGGCGAGCTTGTCCGCGATCCGGCCGTCGAGGTAGGCGGTGCCCCACCCGGTCTTCCAGATGTCGACGTACGGGGCCGTGCCGGCGAGCAGATCCGCCGCGACGGCGGGCGTCACGCCGGTGTCGAGGACGTGGGTGAGCCCGGCCGAGCGGGGCTTGGGCGGCCGGGTCGGCAGCGTCAGGAAGCTCGCGGGGCCCATGACCGTCGATGGTAGATCAGATAGTAGATGTACGCCTACGATGCGAGACGATCGAGGAGGTGCGGTGTGGGAACGACCGTGACGAGCGAGCTGGACGAGATCGTCCGGGTCGTCGCCGAGCATCCCGGGCTGCTGGCGAAGACCGAGATCGGGCTGGTCGGCGAGGTCCTCGGGGACACCGACTGGACCAGCGGACCGGGGGACGACGGGGCCGTCGTGCGCACGTCGACCGGCTCGGTGGTCGCCTGCGGCGAGGCGCTGTGGCCCCCGTTCGTCGCCCACGACCCCCGGGGCGCGGGCTTCGCGGCCGTGCTGACCAACGTCAACGACGTCGTGGCGATGGGCGCCGAGCCCCTCGGGATCGTCAACACCGTCGCGGCCACGGAGGAGACCGCCCGGGCCGCCCTCGAGGGGATGCGCCACGCCTCCCGGCTCTTCCGGGTCCCGATCGTCGGCGGCCACCTCACCCGCCACGACGGGGAGCCCTCGATCTCCGCCTTCGGGCTCGGCGAGGTGGGCGACGCCCTGTCGATGACGCGGGTGGAGGTCGGCCAGAGCCTGGTCGTCGCGGCGGCCACCGACGGCGCGATGCGCCCGGACTTCCCGTTCTTCCCGGCGTTCGAGCAGCGCGGGGAACGGTGCGCGGACGACGTCCGCCTGCTGCCGGCGCTCGCCCGCAGCGGGGCCGCCGTCGCGGCGAAGGACATCAGCATGGCCGGGCTGGTGGGCTCGCTGGCCATGCTCCTGGAATGGGGGACGTTCGGGGTGGAGATCGACCTCGACGTCCTGCCGGCGCCGCACGGCGTGGACACCGCGGCGTGGCTCACGTGCTTCCCGAGCTTCGGCTTCCTGCTCTGCGTCCCGCCCGGGCGCGAGGACGACGCCCTCGGCCCGTTCCGCGCGCGCGACCTCGAGGCCGCCGTCGTCGGGCGCATCGACGACACGGGGCGGATCGGCCTGCGGCGGGGCGAGGCCGTCGCGACCGCCTACGACCTCACCCGGCGCGCGGTCACCTGGCTCCCCCGGTCCGGCCGGTGACCGGCTCAGAGCTCGCCGGCGAGCAGGTCGGAGCCCGCGAGGTCGCGCCAGACGGCGTCGACGCCGGTGCAGGGCGCCGGCACGTGGTCCGGCGCGAGGTGGAGGCCGCGCAGGGCGACGTCGGCGGCGACGGAGAACAGCCGCAGCACGCGCTCCGGGTCGCGCCAGCGGTGTCCGGCCGCGAAGTCGATCCACGCCTCCGGCGGGACCACGTCGCTCTCGGAGTAGTCCAGCTCGCCCCAGGTGACGGCCAGCTCGAGCAGCTCGATCACCTCGTCGGGGTCGTCCTCGACGCGCAGCAGCCGGTCGTGGTGGGCACGGGTGCGCCGGTCCGGCCGGCAGCGCACCCAGGGCAGCACCGTCACCGGGTACGCCACGCTGTCGATGCTCATGGACCGATCCCCCACTTCGTCGAAGGAAACGTGATGGCCGCCACCTTCCTCAGCGGTGTTGCAGGGGTGTTGCACCGTGGCTGAGCGCACCGTCTCGGCCGTCTGGGAGGAGGGCCTGCGCTGCTCGGTGGACGCCGGCGGCTTCCCCCTCACGGTCGACGAGCCGACCTCCGTCGCCGGCGGCACCGGCCGGGGACCTCAACCCACGGAGCTCCTGCTGGCCTCGGTCTCCTCGTGCTTCACGCTGGCCGTCGCCCACAGCGCCGCCAAGCGCGACCTCGACCTGCGCGGCCTGCGCGTCGACGCGACCGGCACCTACGACGGTCCGCGCTTCGTCGCGATCCGGATCACCGTGCACGCGGACGCACCGCAGGGCGAGGAGCTCGCCCGGTTGATCACCGCGGCGGAGCGGGTCTGCTACGTCACCAACACCCTGCGGCTCGCCCCCGAGATCGAGATCCGGAGCGCCTGAGCGCTCACGCCCGCTCGCGGTACGCCGCCAGCGCCGCCTCCAGGACCGCGCGGACCGGCCACCCGAGGGCGGCCGCGGCGGCCTCCGCCTCGGCCAGTTCGGGGGTCGCGAGGGGCAGGGGCCCCTCGGGATCGTCGGCGACCTTCACCATCACCACCCGGGTCGCGCCCGCCGGGCCGACCTCGACCGGCACCGACCGGCGGCGCGCGGTCGCCCGCTCCCAGCGCGACCAGCGGACGCCGAAGGTGCTCGTGTGCCGGAACACCGCCTGGACGATCGCCTCGCGGGCCGCCTCGGGGCAGAGCACCGAGAGCACCTGACCGGGACGGCCGTGCCGGCCGACCACGGGCGTCGTCCAGCAGTCCCAGGCGCCCGCCGCCCGGGCGGCGGCGAGCACCGAGGGCCAGAGCCGCGGGTCGAGGTCGTCGACCGTGGCCTCGACGACCACGACCTCGTCGCGGCCCCGGTGCCCGGCGGCGGCCGCGGACCGCCCCAGCACGACGCGGGTGATGTTGGGCCGGTCGGCGGGGTCGCGGCGCCCGCCGCCGACGCCGACGGCCATGACCCTCATGTCGGGCAGCGGCCCGGGGGTGGCGAGGGCGGCGACCAGCGCCGCACCGGTCGGGGTGGTGCGCTCGCCCTCCAGCGCGCCGCCCGTCAGCTCCAGCCCGGCGTCCGCGGCGAGGCGGAGCACCGCGGGGCCGGGCACCGGCAGCGGGCCGTGGGCGCTGCGCACCGTCCCGTGACCCACCGCGAGCGGCGAGCACCACGTCGCGGCGCCGTCGGCGAGCAGGCCGAGCGCGTCCGCGGCGGCGGCGACACCGACGACGTCGGCGAGGGCGTCGAAGGCGCCGACCTCGTGGAAGTGCACCTCGCCGGGCCCGAGCCCGTGGACCGCGCCCTCGGCCCCGGCCAGCAGCCCGAAGACCTCACCGGCCAGCCGTCGCGCGGGCGGGCGCAGACGGGCGGTGTCGACGAGCTCCAGGACGTCGGCGAGGCGCCGTTCGCGGTCCGGGACCGCCGGGGTGCCGACGACCACCCGGGCGCACGCGAACCCGCCGCGGCGCTCCCGGAGCACCTCGACCGACAGGCCCGGGACGCCGAGCGAGGCGACGGCGTCACGCACCGCGTCGAGGTCGGCGCCCGCGTCGAGCAGGGCGCCCAGGAGCATGTCGCCGGCGACGCCCGAGGACGCGTCGACGAAGGCGACGGCCTCAGCCACGGCGCAGGATCTTCGCCGCGTGGGCCGCCGCGCCGAAGCCGTTGTCGATGTTGACGACGACGACCCCGGGGCTGCAGGCCGCGAGCATCGTCGCGAGCGCGGCCCGGCCGCCGGCCGCGACGCCGTAGCCCACGCTCGTCGGCACCCCGATCACCGGGGCCGCGACCAGGCCCGCCACCACGCCGGGCAGGGCCCCGTCCATCCCGGCGACGGCGACGACGACGTCGGCGCGGCCGATGTCCTCGACCCGTGACAGCAGGCGGTGCAGGCCGGCGACGCCCACGTCGGCCACGAGGCGGGTGCCGACGCCGAGGGCCGCGAGGGTCGCCGTGGCCTCGCGCGCGACGGGCACGTCGGTGGTGCCGGCGGTGAGCACGACGACGTCGCCGGCGGGGCGCGGGAGGGCCCCGACGGTCACGGTGCGCCCGACCCGGTCGACGGTCACGTCGTCGAAGGCATCCGGGGCGCGGTCGAGCACCTCGTCGGGACACCGCGTCGCCAGGGCCGGGCCGTCGGGATCGAGACGGCGGAGCTCGGCGAGCAGCGCGAGCGTGCGCTCGGGCGGCTTGCCCTGCGCGAACACCACCTCGGGGACACCGGTCCGGGCCCGGCGCCCGCCGTCGGGCAGCGCGTCGTGGGGCTCGCTCACGCTGGCGTGATCTCCAGGTTCAGCGACCCCGACCGGAACGGGTGCGGGTCGATCTCGACCTCGCGGTAGCCCGCCGCGCGCACGGCGGCCTCGACGGCGGCCCGCTCCCCCGGCTCGTCCACGCGCCCCAGCTCGTCACCCGCGATCTGCACGCGGCCGAGGTCGCCGTGGTGGCGCACCCGCAGGACCGCGTAGCCCCGCGCGTGCAGCGCGGCCTCCGCCCGGTCGATCTGCGCGAGGACCGGCGCGGAGACCGGCGTGCCGTACGGGATCCGCGACGCGAGGCAGGGCGACGCCGGCTTGGCGGCGCTGGGGAGGCCGAGCTGCTCGGCCAGCGCCCGGATGCGCGCCTTCCCCAGCCCGGCCTCGACCAGCGGGTGGCGGACGCCGTGCTCGGCCGCCGCCGTCAGCCCCGGCCGCCAGTCGCCCAGGTCGTCGACGTTGGCCCCGGAGAGCACGACCCGGTCGCCGGCGATCGTCGTCAGCCGGTCGTAGAGGTCGGTCTTGCAGTGGTAGCAGCGGTCCCGCCCGTTGCGCCGGTAGCCCTCGCGCTCGAGCTCGGTGCTGCTGACGACGCGGTGCGCGATGCCGATCGCGGCCGCGACGGCCGACGCCGCCTCGATCTCCCCGGTCGCCAGTGCGGGCGACACGGCCGTCACGGCGAGCGCCCGTTCCCCCAGCACCCGGCCCGCCACGGCGGCGACCACCGACGAGTCGACCCCGCCCGAGAACGCGACGACCGCCCCGGGGAGGCCGGCCAGCAACTTCTCCAGCGCCGCGAGGTCGTCCGCGGGGGACGACGCGGGGAAAGCCATGCCCGCAGCATGGACGCTGCCGCGGCCGCCGTTCAAGATTCGTGCATGACGACGGGGTCCATCACCGGCCGGGGCATGACCCTCAGCGACATCCTGGCCCGCTGGTCACGGGTGACGCCGGAGGCGGAGTTCCTCGTCGACGCCACCACCGGCGAGCGCCGGACGTACGCCCGGTCCCACGACCGGGTCACCCGACTGGCCAACACCCTGACCGGCGAGGGCGTCGTCCCCGGCGACCGGGTCGCGGTGCTGGGGCTCAACGGCGTCGACCTGCTCGAGTCCTACATCGCCGTCCTGCGCGCGGGCGCGATCTGCGTGCCGGTCAACTTCCGCCTCGTGCCCGAGGAGGTCGCCTACGCACTGGTCGACTCCGGCGCGGTGGTCGCCGTGGCCGACACGGCGACCGCGGGCCTGATGGCCGCGGCCCGCGACGGGGCGCCCGCGGTCCGCCGGACGATCACCATCGGCGGCGACCTCGAGGACGTCCTCGCCGCCGCCGACCCAACCTACCGCGAGCTCCCCGTCCCGGACGACGCCACCGCGTTCATCATGTACACCTCCGGCACCACCGGAGCGCCCAAGGGCGCGATGCTCACCCACCGCAACCTGTACCTGCACGCGGTCTCGTCGACCATGCACCTCGGCGGGCCCGGCGGGCCGAGCGTCTGGCTCTCCGGGACGCCGTTGTTCCACATCGCGGGCGTCGCGGGCTTCCTGCCGTCGCTGTTCGCGGGCGGGACCACGGTCATCCCGCCGTCGGGCGGGTTCGACCCCGAGGAGGCGCTCGCGGTCCTGGAGCGCGAGCGCGTCACGTCGTGCTTCTTCGTGCCCGCGCAGTGGGCGGCGATCTGCGAGCGGGTGCACGCGCGGGAGCGCGACCTCTCGGCCCTGCGCAAGTGCGGGTGGGGCGCGGCCCCGGCCTCGACCGGCCTGCTGCGCACGCTGAGCGCGAGCTTCCCGGACGCCGAGATCGTGAGCTCGTTCGGCCAGACCGAGTGCAGCCCCGTCACCACCACCCTGCGCGGGCAGGACGCGGTCCGGAAGATCGGCTCGGTCGGGACACCGATGATCAATGTCGAGGTCCGGGTGGTGGACGACGACATGAACGACGTCGCGCCGGGCGAGGTCGGCGAGATCGTGTACCGCGGGCCCCTGGTGATGAGCGGCTACTGGAACAAGCCCGCCGAGACCGCCGAGGCCTTCCGGGGCGGGTGGTTCCACTCGGGCGACCTGGTCCGGCAGGACCCCGAGGGCTACTACTACGTCGTCGACCGCAAGAAAGACATGATCATCTCGGGCGGCGAGAACATCTACTGCGCCGAGGTCGAGAACGTCCTCGCCGCGCACCCGCAGGTCGCCGACGTCGCCCTCATCGGCGTCGCGGACGAGAGGTGGGGCGAGACCCCGCTCGCGGTGGTGGTGCCGGCGGACCCCGCCGATCCCCCGACGCTCGCCGCGCTCGAGGACCACTGCCTCGCCCACCTCGCCCGGTACAAGCGCCCGCGCCGACTCGCGGTGGTCGACGCCCTGCCGCGCAACGCGACCGGGAAGGTGCAGAAGACGGTGCTGCGGGAGCAGGCCCTGACGGGGTCGCTCGTGCCCTGACGACCGGGGTGGGGCCGACCTCTCCGGCTCAGCCCTCCGCCGTCGGCGTCGATTCCCCGACCAGCCACCGGGCGACGTCCACGAGCTTGATGTTGGTGTCCTGCGAGCTGCGCACGAGTCGTTGGAACGCCTCGTCCTCGCCGACGCCGAAGCGCTCGATCAGGATGCCCTTGGCGGTGCCGATGACGTCCCGGGACGCCACGGCGCGATCGAGCTGCGCCGCCCGCTGCGCGCCACGGAGCGCGAGTCCGGCCTGGTTCGCGAACAGCGAGCCGAAGATGCGGTCCTCCTCGGCGAAGGCGTTCGCCCGCCGGCTGAACAGGTTGAGCGACGCGGCGCTCCGGCCCTCGCTGTACAGCTGGAACGACAGTGAGCTGTGGACGTCGAGGTCGAGGGCCCGCCGGGCGAAGTGGGGCCAGCGGTCGAGATGGTCGGCGAAGTCGTCGACGACGACCAGCTCCTGGTCGTAGATGGAGTCCACACAGGGGCCCTCGGTGTGGTCGGCCTGCACCTGGTCGAGCTCGTTGACCACCGCGTCCGTCGTCGCCGGCGACGTGATCGTCCCGCGGCCCTCGAGCAGGAGCACGCCCGCCAGGTCGGTGGCCGGCGACGTGTCGACGGCGGCGGAGAGCACCAGCGCCAGCGTGTCCTCGATGCTCGAGGCCACGGCGAACCGGCGCCCCGTGCTCAGGAAGTCGCGCAGGCGTGCGTCGTCCTCGGCGAACACCGAATCTCCTCGTCCACGGGGTACTGGCGGATCCCGACCCTAATCGTCGGGGTCCTCCCCACCGTCCGGAGCCCGGTTCACCGGCCTCCGGGACCGCCCCTGGCTGCCCGCCCGCGCGACGAGGTCGTCCAGGAGCCGGTAGACGTTCCGGCGACAGCATCCGCCCGCGCACCCGCGTGCCGGGACGATCGCGGCCACGAGGATCCCGACGTCGAGGTCGACGACCCGCACCGCCGACGGCAGGAGCCGGGCCGTCCCGGGGTCCGCGTCGAAGACCCCGACGGCCGCCATCCCGGCCTCGGGGTGGAGACAGACACGCACGATCAGCATTCGCCGGCATCCCGGTGGACGGAGGAGCGCGCGCGGTCCGCGGCCACGGGAGGACCCGTGGCGGCGGACCAGCGCTCGTGAACGGTCAGCGCTCGGTCAGCGCTCGTAGACGGCCGTGATGGTCGCCCGGGCCAGGGTGTGGCTGAACAGGTTGAACCCGAGATAGGCCGGGCTGGCGCCCCGCGGGATGCCCAGCCTCGGCACGTCGACCGCGTGGACGACGAAGTAGTAGTGGTGCACCCCGTGGCCCTCGGGCGGTGCGGCCCCGAGGTACTGGTGGATGCCGGCGTCGTTCGGGAGCACGATCGCCCCCTGCGGCAGCCGGGACCCGTCCGGATCGCCCGCACCCGCGACGAGCGAGGTGACGTCGGCCGGGATGTCGGCCACGGCCCAGTGCCAGAAGCCGCTGGCGGTGGGCGCGTCGGGGTCGTAGCAGGTGACCGCGAAGCTGCGCGTGGCCGTGGGGAAGCCCTGCCAGGCCAGCTGCGGGGACCGGTCCTCCCCGCCGGGCACGCCCATGATCCCGCTGGTGTGCGGCGGGGCCAGGGGTGTGCCGTCGGCGACGTCGGTGCTGGTCAGCGTGAACGTGGCGACCTGCGGGAGGAAGTCGTAGGGGTCGGGCGGAGCGACGGGCGGTGCGGCTGTGGACACAGGGGTCTCCGTGGTGTCTCGGGCTAGGTGAGGGTCTTGTGGAGCTCGGTGGCGATGTACTCCGCCTGGCGCGTCGCGAGCGCGACGATCGTCAGGGTCGGGTTCGCCGCGGCGCCGGTGGTGAAGACGCTGCCGTCCGAGATGAACAGGTTCGGCACGTCGTGGGCCCGCCCGAAGCGGTCGACGACGCCGTCGCGGGGCCGCTGGCTCATGCGGCAGGTCCCGAGGTTGTGCGTCGACGGGTAGGGCGGCGTCTCGATCGTCTTCTGCGCGCCGACGGCGTTGTACACCGCGGCGCCCTGGCGCTGCCCGTGGCGGCGCATGGCGACGTCGTTGGGGTGGTCGTCGAAGTGGACGTTGGCCACCGGCAGCCCGTGCTGGTCGACGGTCTCGCCGGACAGCGAGACGCGGTTGTCCGCGCGGGGCATGTCCTCGCCGATGATCCACATGCCGGCGGTGTTGCGGTAGCCGTCGAGCAGCTCGGTGACCGGCTCGCCCCAGCGTCCCGGCGCGATGAACTTCGCGAGGAAGGCCGGCCCGAGGGAGATCGTCTCCATGTAGTAGCCGCCGACGAAGCCGCGGTCGGTGTCGAGGCGCGACTCGTCGGCGATCACCCCGGCCATCGTCTCGCCCCGCCACATCTTCACCGGCTTGTCGAACTGGCCCCAGACGGTGCCGGTGGTGTGGCGCATGTAGTTCCGGCCGACCTGCCCCGAGGAGTTGGCCAGCCCGTCCGGGTGCTGGGCCGACCCCGAGAGCAGCAGGAGCCGCGGTGTCTCGATGGAGTTGCCGGCCACGCAGACGACGGCGGCACGCTGGCGGCGCAGCGTCCCGTTGCGGTCGACGTAGAGCACGCCGGTGGCGCGGCCCGTCGCGTCGTGCTCGATCTGCGCGACGTGGCTGTCGGGACGCAGGTCGAGGTTGCCCGTCTTCTCGGCCTTCGGCAGCTCGGCGACCAGCGTCGACCACTTCGAGCCGTTCTTGTCGCCCTGGAAGTTGAAGCCGTCCTGGATGCTGGCCGGGCGGCCGTCGTAGGGCTCGGCGTTGGTCGCGTACGGCCCGGTCGAGTAGTACCGGTAGCCGAGCTTCTCGGCGCCGTTGGCGAAGACCTTGTAGTTGTTGTTCGCGGGCAGCGGCGGGCGGCCGTGGCGATGGGTGACCCCCATCTTGATCTCGGCCTTGTCGTAGTACGGCGCGAGCTCCGAGAGCGCGATCGGCCAGTCGAGCAGGCTGGCGCCGTCGAGGTCGCCGTAGGTCGAGCGCGCGGCGAACTCGTGGGCCTTGAAGCGGGGGCAGGCGCCGGCCCAGTGGGTCGTGGTGCCGCCGACGGCCTTGACCAGCCACGCGGGCAGGCCGGGGAAGTCGGTGGCCACCTGCCAGCTGCCCGACGTGGTGCGCGGGTCGCTCCACGCCATCTGCCCGAACGCGGGCCACTCGTCCTGGTGGTAGTCCTCGCCGGTGAGGTGCGGCCCGGCCTCCAGGACGACGGTCTTGAACCCCCGCTGGCAGAGCTCGTTGGCCACCGTGCCGCCGCCGGCACCGGAGCCGACCACCACCACGACGTCGGAGTCGTCGTACTCGAAGCGCGTCATGCCGTCATCTCCTCCTCGTGCTCGATGCGGGGGTCGGGGAGCCAGTCGAGGTCGTCGAAGCCCCGGTGGAGGTAGCCGCCCTTGTCGAACGACGGACCCTCGTAACCCAGCAGCTCCCACACCTCGGGGTCGCTGTAGAGGGTCACGACCACGCTGTCGACGATGGCGGTGAGGAACGGCGTGCCGTCCGCCCCGCGCAGCACCGCGGCCGCGACGTCGGCGTCGAGCTCGGCGAACGGGACGTCACGCTGGGCGTCGAGGTCGGTGAGACCCTGCATCAGCTGCGCGAGGAACCGCGGGTCCTTGCCCGCCTGGTCGATCACCGCGTCGGCAGCGCGTTCGTAGGGGCCGCGGGGGAACGTGCGGTGCGGGAATGCCGCGTACACCACGTTCACCAATGTCTGGCGATGCTGGGCGGTCAACAATGTACTTCCCATCGCGCACCTCTCTCTGTGGTCTGGGGAAATGAGGGCAGGACTGTTCGCCCGGCGTCCCCTCGGGGGACGTCGGTGGGTTTGTGTGCGTGCTACTGGTCCGCGACCGCGGGCGCCCGGATGCCGTACTTCGCGATGCGTCGGTAGATGGTGGAACGGCTCATGCCGAGCGATTCGGCGGCGCCGGCGGCGGTGGCCCCCGGCTCGGAGAGGGCGCGGACGATCTCGTCGCGCTCGAGGGTCTCCATGCGCGTGAGCTTGTGGTGGGCGCCGGTGAAGACCTCGGGCGGGAGATCGCGCACGGAGACGAGGTCGGTGCGCGCCACGGCCTGCCGGACGACCTCGCGCAGCTGCGTGACGTTGCCCGGCCAGTGGTAGGTCTCGAGGACGTGCTGGGCGTCGGCCGCGAACCGGACCGCGCGTCCGCGGGCCTCGCGCGCGAACCAGGACGCCAGCGGCACGACGTCGCCGGGACGGTGCCGCAGCGCGGGGAGCTCGACCACCGTGCCGACCGCCGCCCGCAGCCCGTCGGGCACGTCGGCGAGGTCGTGGGCCGTGACCGACAGCCCGGGGGCGCCCTCGAGCCCGGCCACGAGGTCGGCCAGGTCGGTGCCCGCCCAGGCCGGGAGCTGGTCGACGCCGGAGACGATGACGCTGGTCCCGGGCTTGCCGAGCTCCGGCGACCACAGCGCCAGCCACGACGCCACGCCCTCGGGGTCCGGCGGACGGGCGTGCAGCACGCGCCGGCCGCGGTGGGTGCGCGCGTGCGCCCCGCCCAGCAGCGCGCCCTTGCCGACGCCGGGCTCGCCCACGACCGCGACGCCCTCGCCCGAGCGCAGGGCCGCCCGCACGACGTCCATCGCCGCGCACCACTCGACGCCCAGATCCTCGAGGCACGGCGCGCTGTCGTCGTCGACCGCGGTGCGCACGCGGACCACCCGGCCCCGGGTGGCCGGCCGCGTCTCCCGGCCGCGACCGCGCGCGAGCATCAGCGCCTCGGTGGTGCGGGCCGCGGTCTGCGCCAGCGCGAGCAGCAGGTTGTACGACTGCTGCGACCAGGTCGTGAGGTTGACGGCGCCGACCATCGCGCCGGTGACCGGGTCGGCCACCGGCACCGCGGCGCACGTGTAGCCCCAGAGGCTCGTCGAGTAGTGCTGGTCGGCGCGGACGAGCGTCGGGACGCGGTCGGCGAGTGCCAGCCCGAGCCCCGTGGTGCCGGTCTTGCGCTCCGAGAAGTCGAACCCGGGCGCCAGGCGCACGTCGTCGAGGGCCTGCAGCAGGAACCGGTCGCTGCACACCCGGTTCAGCACCAGGCCGTCGGGATCGGTGAGCATGAGGCTCACCGGTTCGTCGGCGAGCGTCTGGTGCAGTTCCGTGAGGACCTGGTGGCCCGATTCGTAGAACAGGGAACGGTCGTCGACGTCCCCGACGAACGCCGGATTCACCGCGTCGAGCGGCACCGCGTAATCGGCACTGCGTTTCCACGACGAGACGAGACGGCGCGGGAGCACGGCGGGATCGCGATCACGCGACAGCGCGAGCTGCTCGCGTTCACACAGATCCGCCCGGTGCATCTCGACTCCCTCACGCATCGTCGCGCCCCGCTCGCCATCGACTGTGGCAGGAACGACGGAGGAGGGAAGGGGCTCCGAGTGTCAACCTGAGACGGCCCGCCGCACTGCGGGAGACGTCGGCGGTCCTCGGCGGCATGAGGTGAGGCTAACCTCACATCACGCCGCCGGGGTACCCCCTCGTCTCAGGACGACGTCGCGGCCTCCAGGAACCGCTCCAGCTCGCGACGGGTGTCGGAGCCGCAGGGCTGGAAGACCACCTCGGTGACGCCCTGCTCGCCGAGCTCGTCGAGACGGCGCTTGACCTCGTCGCCGGTCCCGGTGATCGTCGCGTCGCGCAGCATCGAGTGGCCGCCCGCGGCCCAGGCCGCCTCGTCCGCGGCGTTGAGCTCCACGCAGTGGCCCGAGTGGACCGCGAGGTGCCGCTCGCCCTCGGGGGCGGACTCCACGACGTCCATCCACGCGTCGCCGCCGGGGAGCCCGCGCACGGCGTCGGGACCGCCGAACTCGTAGGCGCCGTGGTAGGCCAGCGCCCATCCCGGGCCGGCGGCCTCCCGGACGTGCGCGGAGTCAGCACCCTCCGACTCGTCGAGCACCGTGCCCCACAGCAGATAGGGCACCCACGAGTACTCGCCGAGGAAGTCGGGCACCTGCAGCGTCGCGTAGAGGCCGTCGCCGAGCTCCCGCGCGACCGCGTTGCCCTTCGGCCCGAGCGCGCCGACGAGGATCGGGACCTCCACGGGCCGCGCCGGCGCGTGGCCGTCCGGGTGCAGCATCTGCATCCGGGTGCCCTCCCACTCGACGACCTCGCCGCGCAGCAGGTCGCGGTAGGCGCGGATGTAGGCGTCCATGAACTTCCAGGTGATCGCCCCGTAGCCCATCGCGCGGCGTCCGGTGAAGCCGGTGCCGAAGGCGACCGCGACGCGGCCGGGCGCGAGGTCGACGAGCGTGGCCGTGGCCGCGGCGTTGACCATCGGATGGCGCAGGCTCGGGATCAGGACGCCCGGGCCGATCCCGATCCGTTCGGTGCGCTGCGCGGCCAGCGCGAGCGTCATCCAGACGTCGGGGCTCTGCTGGGGGGTGTCGTAGACCCAGGCGCGGGCGTAGCCGAGGGACTCGGCGAGGGCGATGTCGTCGGGCGAGCTCAGGGCGGTCGGGAAGGCGCAGGACACGTCCACGGGTCCTCCAGTGATCAGGGGGACTCGCGATCCGACCACGCGCGGGGCGCCCGGTCCAGCACTCCTCTCAGACCAGGGCCCAGGTGGGGTCGAGCAGGAGGCCGACCGCGACGGCGACGTCGTCGGCCAGCGGCCGGTCCTCGGTGCGCGGGTCGAGCACCTCCTCGGCACGGGCCAGCGCCTCCTCGACCGGGGCGGGCCCGGTGCCCGTGGCCGGCACCCCGACGTTCTGCCGCCGCAGGCGCAGGGCCCGGACGGCGGCGACGAGCTCGCACGCCAGGACGCGGGTGTAGGCGATCGCCACCTCGGTGGTCGCCCGCGCGGCCTGGGTGGAGAAGCTCGCGTGGTCCTCCAGGCCGCGGGACACGACGGCGCTGCCCAGGGTCACCGGCAGCGCGACCTGGCGCAGCGCGGCGAGGGCGTCGTGGCTCATGTACTCGAGGATCATCACCCCCGAGCTGCCGGGCGGTCCGTCGACGAGGAACGCGCGCAGGCCGGTCTGCTCGGGCTCGACGAGGTCGCCGAGACGGGCCGCGGAGAGCTCGGCGACGCCGTGGATGCAGGCGCGGACGTGGTCGAGCGCGCCCGCGACGTAGGCGGTGTGGAAGTGCGCGTGGTGGTACACGTCGTCCTCGGCGACCGCGATCATCGGGTTCTCGGCCCCGGCGTTGATCTCGACGTCGAGCACCCGGTGCAGCGTCGCCAGGGCGTCGATCGCCGGGCCGTTGACCTGCGGGAACGCGCGCAGCCCGAACGGGTCCTGGATGCGGCGGCCCTTGGGCGGGGTGCGCTCCATGCCGAGCAGGTGGCGCATCCGCTGGGCGCACCGGACCTGGCCGGGGTGCGGCCGGGCGCGGTGCACCGGGTCGGCGTAGGCCTCGGGGCTGCCGTCGAGCGCGAGGTAGGACAGGGCCGCGACGACGTGGCTCGAGGCGAGGACGACGTCGAGGGTGCCGGCGGCGAGCGCGGACTCGGCGAGCGTCACCGCGTTGCTGGAGACGAACGCCAGCGCGTCGCCGGCGTCGACGGCGACGGGTTCGGGACGTGACGATGCGACCGGCGGCGCCGTGTCCCACGCCCCCTCCCCCGCGAGCGCCAGCGCGATCTGGGCGAGCGGGGCGAGGTCGCCGGTGCCGATGGCGCCGAGGCGGTGGACGACGGGCCGGGCACCGGTGCGCACGGCGTCGGCGAGGGCGTGGACGAGGCGCGGCGACACCCCGGAACGGCCGGTGAGGAGCTGGTTGAGCCGGATGAGCAGCGCGGCGCGGACGAGCTCGGGATCGAGCTGGTCGCCCGCACCGCCGGAGTGGCTGCGCAGCAGGCGGAGGCCGTGACCGGCGGTGTCGGCGGGCTCGGCGTCCGCTCCGACGTACTCGTCGCGGTTCGCCCCGACCCCCGTGGTGCGCCCGTAGACCGCGCGGCGGGTGCTGAGGTCCGCGCCCAGCCGGGCGGCGCGCTCGACGTGGGCGAGGGCGGCCCGGTCGAGGTGGACGTCGGTGGGCCCGAGCGTCCGGGCCACGGCCGCGACGTCCCGGGCCGTCAGCGAGGCGCCGTCGAGCCACAGCGGCGGACGTCCCTCCACCATCGGCGGGTCGGCCTCCGGGCGGACCGGGATGTGGGTGCTCACGCTCGGGCCTCCTCGAGACGGGGTGCGGGACGCACGCGACGGCCGGCGCGCCACACGGCCGCGGTCAGCGGGACGCCGGGGCGCTGGGCGAGGTCGACGACGGTCGGTGCGTCGAGGACGTGCAGGTCGGCGCGGGCCCCGACGCGCAGGTGCCCGACGTCGTCGCGGCGCAGCGCCCGGGCGCCGCCGAGGGTCGCGGCGCGCACCGCCTCCTCGACGGACAGGCCGGAGCGCAGCACCGCCAGGGACACGCAGAGCGCCATGGACGTGGTGTAGCAGCTCCCGGGGTTCGCGTTGCTCGCCAGCGCGACCGTCACACCCGCGTCGGTGAGACGCCGCGCCGGCGGGGCGGGCTGGCCGGTGACCAGGTCGCACGCGGGCAGCAGGGTCGCCACCGTCGACGAGCCGGCGAGCGCGTCGACGTCGGCGTCGGTCAGGTGCGTGGCGTGGTCGACCGAGGCGGCGCCGGCGTCCACGGCCACGCGCACCCCGGGGCCGGGGCCGAGCTGGTTGCCGTGCACCCGCCCGCCGAGCCCGCGCGCGGCGCCGGCGGCGAGCACCCGGGCCGCGGCGTCGGCGTCGAAGGCGCCCTCCTCGCAGAAGACGTCGATCCAGCGCACGTCGTCCGCGACGGCGTCGAGCATCGGGCCGCAGACGAGGTCGAGGTACTCGTCGGTGGTGGTGTCGGCGGGGGTCAGGTGGGCGCCGAGGAAGGTGACCTCGTCGACCTCCTCCGCGGCGATCCGGGCCGCGCGGGCCTCGTCGGCGACCGAGAGCCCGTAGCCGGTCTTGGTCTCCAGACACGTGGTGCCCTGACCCACGGCCTCCGCGACGTGGCGGCGCAGCCGGGCGGCGAGGTCGGCGTCGGACGCGGCGCGGGTGGCCGTCACCGTCGTGCGGATCCCCGCCGCCGTGTACGGCCGGCCGGCGGCCCGCTGCGCGAACTCCTCGCGCCGGTCGCCCGCGAAGACCAGGTGGGTGTGGCTGTCGACCCAGCCGGGCAGCACCGCGCGGCCCTCGACGTCGACCGCGGTGTCGCAGGCGGGGGCGTCCCGTGCGCGCCCCGTCCAGGCCACGCGGTCGCCGTCGACCACCAGGGCGAACGGCCCCGGGCCCGTCGGTCCGTCCGGGTCGTGCGTGGTGAGCTCGCCGATCCCGGTGATCAGCTGGGTCGTCATGCCGCCTCCTGCGCGCGGGCGTGCAGGGCGCCGATCTCGGCGGCCAGGCGCGCCGCGGGCCGCTCGACGAGCTGGTGGACCCCGTCGCGGACGATCACCTGTCCGCCGACCCGGACCTCGCGGACGTCGGCCGCCGACGCGGCGAGCAGGACCCCGTCCGGCCGGGCGCCCGCGGTGCGCACCGAGGCGGTGTCGACGGTGACGAGGTCGGCGGGCGCCCCGACGGCGAGGCGCGCGCCGTCGGTGCCGGCGTCCAGGAGCTCCCCGGGCGTGAACCGTTCCCGCACGCCGTGGCGCAGCCGCTCGTGCATCTCCAGCGCGCGCATCTCCTCGAACGGGTCGACGACGGCGTGGCTGTCGCTGCCCAGGCACAGCGGGACGCCGGCCAAGGCCAGTGCGCCGGCCGGGCCGATCCCGTCGCCCAGGTCCCGTTCGGTCGTCGGGCAGAAGCAGGCCCGCGCGCCGGTGCGGGCGAGGCGGGCGACGTCGTCGTCGGTGAGGTGGGTGGCGTGCACCGCGGTGGTCTCGGGCCCGAGGGCGCCGGCCTCGTCGAGGAGCACGGTCGGGGTGCGGCCGTGGGCGGCGAGGCAGACGGCGTTCTCGTCGGGCTGCTCGGAGAGGTGGACGTGCAACGGCCGGTCCCGCGCCCAGGCCGCGACCGTCGGCAGGGCCCCGCGCGGCACCGCACGCACCGAGTGGATCGCGGCGCCGACGCGGACGCAGCCACCGTGATCCCCCGCGCCGTCGTCGAGCGCCGCGACGCGCTCCGCCCGCGCCGCCCAGGTCTCGACGTCGGCGTCGGCGAAGCGGCGCTGGACGCCCTCGGGCGGGCGGCCGATGCCGCCCGCGAGATAGCAGGTGTCGAGCAGCGTCAGCCGCAGCCCGGCCGCCGCGGCGGCGTCGACGAGCGCGCGGTCCATCGCGATCGGGTCGGCGTAGGGACGCCCGCCGGCAGCGTGGTGCAGGTAGTGGAACTCGGTGACCGCGGTGTGCCCGGCGAGCACCATCTCGGCGTAGACGGCGGTCGCCAGCGTCCGGTAGCCGTCCGGGTCGAGGGCGGCGGCGAGGCGGTACATGCCCTCGCGCCAGCTCCAGAACGAGCCCGCCGCCCGGGCGGGGTGGCCGCGCAGGGCGCGGTGGAAGGCGTGGGAGTGCCGGTTGACCAGGCCCGGGAGGGTGAGCCCGGGCAGGACGGTGCCGTGGCGGGGCGCGCCGGGCGTGATCCCGGCGATCCGGCCGTCGACGATCTCCAGCGCCACCGCGGCCGTGGGACCGCCGGGACCGCCGGGGAGCCACGCCTGCTCGCACCAGATCAGCGACACAGCTCCTCCAGGACGTCGGCGAGGGCACGGACGCCGGCCGCGACGTCCGCGTCCTCGGCGTGCTCGTCGGGCGCGTGGCTGGCCCCGGTGGGGTTGCGGACGTACAGCATCCCGGTGGGCAGGTGCGCGGCGAGGACGCCGGCGTCGTGGCCCGCGGCGGTGGCGAGACGGCCGGCCCGCGTGATCGTCGCCAGCGTGTCGGCGAGTCCGGGGTCGAGGGTGACCTCGTCGGACACCGACTCGGCGCGCACCTCGACGGTGCACCCCTCGGCGGCGGCTGCGCTCTGTGCGGCGGCGGTGACGTCGTCGACGAGCGTCTGCGGGAGCGGGCCGCGGGCGTCGAGCCACAGGTCCACCCGGGAGGCGACGACGTTGGTCCCGCCGGGCACCGGGTGCAGGCGCCCGACGGTGGCGCGCGCGTCGTCGCCGTGGGCCTCCATCGCGGCGCGGGCGGCGAGCACCGTCGTCGCCGCCGGGATCATCGGGTCGCGACGATCGGCGCGACGCGTGGTGCCGGCGTGGTCGGCGCGCCCGGTGAACGAGAGCCGCCAGCGGCCGTGCGCCACGATCGTCGACCCGACGGCCAGCGCGTCCCCGCGCGGTGCGAGCGCCCGTCCCTGCTCGACGTGGAGCTCGACGAAGCGGCCGAGGCGGGCCAGTCGCTCCGGCTCCGGTCCGAGCCGAGCCGGGTCGTGGCCGCGTCCTGCGAGCGCCTCGGCGAGCGTCACGCCGTCGCGGTCGCGCAGCCCGCGCGCCCGGTCGGGGTCCAGGGAGCCGGTGAGCAGCCGCGAGCCCAGGCACGGCACCCCGAAGCGCCCGCCCTCCTCCTCGGCGAAGACGACCACCGCGAGCGGGCGTCCCGGGACCACGCCGCGAGCCCGGAGCGCGTCGACGGCCGCCAGCGCCGACACCACGCCGAGCGGGCCGTCGTAGGCGCCGCCGCCGGGGACGGAGTCGAGGTGGCTGCCGGTGACGACGGCGTCGGGCCCCTCGGGGTCGCCCCACCAGGCCCACAGGTTGAGGTTCGCGTCGGTCTCCACCTGCAGACCGCGCCGCCCGGCCTGCTCGGTGAACCACTCCCGCAGGGTCCCCTCGGCGTCGTCGCCGAGGTGGCGGGACCAGCCGCCGCGGCGGGGGTCGCGGCCGATGTCCTCGAGGTCGGTCAGCAGTGTCATCCCTGCTCCCGCTGTGTCTCTCGGAGGGGGATCCGCACCCCGCGCTCGTCGGCGACCTCGAGGGCACGGGGGTAGCCGGCGTCGGCGTGGCGGATCACGCCGGTGCCGGGGTCGTTGGTGAGCACACGCGCGATCTTGCGCCCGGCGAGCTCCGAGCCGTCGGCGACGCACACCTGCCCGGCGTGGATCGAGCGCCCGATCCCGACCCCGCCGCCGTGGTGCAGCGACACCCAGCTGGCCCCGGACGCGGTGTTGAGCAGGGCGTTGAGCAGGGGCCAGTCGGCGATCGCGTCCGAGCCGTCCATCATCGCCTCGGTCTCGCGGTGCGGCGAGGCGACGCTGCCGGCGTCGAGGTGGTCGCGACCGATCACCACCGGGGCCGAGAGCTCGCCGGACGCGACCATCTCGTTGAACCGCTCCCCCGCACGGTGGCGCTCGCCGTAGCCGAGCCAGCAGATGCGCGCGGGCAGGCCCTGGTGGCGCACCTTCTCCCCCGCCAGGCGCATCCAGCGCGCGAGCGGCTCGTCGTCGCCGAAGAGGTCGAGGACCGCGCGGTCGGTGGCCGCGATGTCGGCGGGGTCGCCGGAGAGCGCCGCCCACCGGAAGGGCCCGCGGCCCTCGCAGAACTGCGGGCGGATGTAGGCGGGGACGAAGCCGGGGATCTCGAAGGCGCGCTCGACGCCGGCGAGGCGGGCCTCGGCGCGGATCGAGTTGCCGTAGTCGAAGACCTCGGCGCCGTCGTCGAGAAACCCGAGCATGGCCTCGACGTGCACGCCCATCGAGTCCCGCGCCCGGTCGGTGAACTCCTCGGGCTTGGTGCGGGCGTACTCGCCCCAGTCGGCGAGGTCGACGCCGACCGGGAGGTAGGACAGCGGGTCGTGCGCCGAGGTCTGGTCGGTGACGACGTCGACGGGCGCGCCCCGGCGCCGGATCGCGGGCAGCAACGCGGCGGCGTTGCCGATGACGCCGACCGAGACGGCCTCGTGCGCGCTCCGAGCCGCCTCGACCCGGGCGAGCGCGGTGTCGAGGTCGTCGGCGACCTCGTCGAGGTAGCCGGTCTCCACCCGTCGGCGCGCGCGGGCGGGATCGGCCTCGACGACCAGTGCCGTCCCGCCGTTCATGGTCACCGCGAGCGGCTGCGCGCCGCCCATGCCGCCGAGCCCGGCGGTGAGCGTCAGGGTGCCCGCGAGCGAACCGCCCCGGGCGCGGGCGACGGCGGCGAACGTCTCGTAGGTGCCCTGCAGGATGCCCTGGCTGCCGATGTAGATCCACGAGCCGGCGGTCATCTGGCCGTACATCGTCAGGCCGAGGTGCTCGAGCCGCCGGAACTCCGGCCAGGTGGCCCAGTCGCCGACGAGGTTCGCGTTGGCGATCAGCACCCGCGGCGCCCAGTCGTGGGTGGTGAAGACGCCGACGGGACGCCCTGACTGCACCAGCAGCGTCTCGTCCGGGGCGAGGTCGACGAGGCAGCGCCGGATGGCGGCGAGGCTCGCGTGGTCCCGGGCGGCCTTGCCCGTGCCGCCGTAGACCACCAGGTCCTCGGGCCGCTCGGCCACCTCGGGGTCGAGGTTGTTGTCGAGCATCCGCAGCGCGCCCTCGGCGCCCCACGTGCGTGCCGTCATCGTCCGTCCCCGCGCTGCTGGCATGGGTCCCAGTGCAGCGCTCCCGCGACGTCCGGGACAGACGCTCTGGCCGTCCGGTGTCTGGGATACGAGACTGGGCCGATGGCCGGCGTCCCGGGGTTGCGACGCGGGCTCGCGATCCTGCGGCTGCTCGCGGCGTCCGAGGAGCCGTTGACCGCGACGACGCTCGCGGCGCGCCTCGACCTGCCCCGCTCGAGCACCTACCACCTGCTCACCGAGCTCGAGGCCGCCGGCGTCGTCGCCCACCTCCCCGACCGGGGTCGCTGGGCCGTCGGGATCGGCGCCTTCGAGATCGGGACGGGCTACCTGCGCCACCACCCGGTCGACGAGGTGGCCGGGCCGTCGTTGCGGCGCCTCGCGCGCCGGGTGGGCCACGACGTCCACCTCGGGGTGCTCGACGGGCGGGAGCTGCTCTACCTGCTGCGCGAACGCCCGCCCCGTCCGCAGACCCTCGTCACCGCCGTCGGCGTCCGGCTCCCCGCGCACCTGACGGCGTCGGGGCGGGCGGTCCTCGCCGGGCTCGCCCCCGCGCAGCGCCGCGCCGTCCTCGCCGGCGGAGGGCCGCCGACCCGGCGCACCGATCGCGGTCCGACGTCCCAGCGCACGCTCACGGCGGTGCTGGCCGCCGACGCGCGGCGCGGCTGGTCGGTGGAGGACGGGGAGGTCAGCCGCGGCTACGCCTCGGTCGCCCACCCGATCCGCGACGCCGGCGGCCAGGCGGTCGCGGCCATCAGCGTGACGTTCCCGCACCAGTGCGAGCCGGCGTGCGGCGACACCTTCGCCCCGCTCGCGCGCGTCGTCGGCCGCACCGCCGCCGAGATCACCCATCACCTCGGGGCATGATCGCGCGGGGGCGACGGTCCGTCAGTGCCTGCCGCGCCGTCCGGATGGCGCCACGAGCGTGGGCGTGCGTGCCGGCATGGTCGAGGAGGGCGCCGCGGCGGAGGGCGTCATCGGTCTCGGACGCACCCCACCTGTCCCGCAGGCGCGCCACCGTCGACTCGACCGGGGAGGCGTAGGGCCCGAAGCTCGGGTAGCGGTCCTGCGCCGCCAGGAGGGCCCCGGCCAGCACCGCCGCGTCGTCGGAGGCGTCGAGCCGGGCCAGGAGGACGACGAGGAAGCGCAGCAGCCAGAGCTCGACGAGCTCGTTGCCCACCTCGTCCTGTCGGTCGAAGAACGCGTCGAACCGGTCCAGTGCCTTCGCCGGTTCGCCGCTCCGGGCCGCGAGGGCGACGATCGCCCCGCGGGCGAGCATCTCGAAAAGCCGACAGTCGACCTCGTCCGCGTAGGCGATCGCGGTCGCGTACGCGGCCATGGCCCGCTCGACGTCGATGTTGGTGACCGCCTCCCCGACGACGTAGTGCGCCCAGGCAAGCATGCCCGGCCCGCCGCGTGCGCTCCGGGGAAGGAGCTCGTCCAGGATGCGCCGGGACTCCGCCGCACGGCCCGCGTAGACGAGGGTCTGCGCCACGGACACCTCGTCGGCCAGGGCGCGGCATTCCTCACCCGCGGCGCGATGCAGCTCCCCTGCTTCACGGAAGGCCGCCAGCGCGTCCTCCGTGCGGCCCCGGAACATCGCGATGTTGCCCTGCTGGGTCACCGCCCGCGCGCCCGCGGGCCGATCCGGGGCGGCCGCAAGGGCGCCGGACGCCGCGTAGCCGTCGGCCTCGTCCAACCGGCCGGCAGCCCAGGCCGCCGCGCTGGCCGCAGCCAGGGCCCGCGGCCGGCGCGGGTGGGCGAACTCCTCCGCGCGGTCCCACGTGGCCACGCGCAGTCCCCACGCGAGCAGGTCGAGGCGTTGGCGACCGTAGGCGTAGTCGTAGACGTCGCCCGCCAGAGCGACGGCGAGCCGCCGATCGTGCTCGACGGCGTGGTCCCAGGCGGCGTGGAGGTCGGGCACGAGACGGCCCACCCCGAGGACGGCCGAGGCCTCGGCGGGGGTCCACATCCGGCGGTCGAGCTCGGCGAGCCGCGCGCCCGTGTCGCGGGCGTGCCGCTCGCGCAGCCCCGGCTCCTCCCCCACCGCGACGAGCCGCTCGAGCGCGTACGTCCGCAACGTCTCGAGCAGCCGGAACCGCCCGATGCTGGCCTGCACCAGCGACTGCTCGACGAGTCGGGCCACGAGGCCCGCGACGACGTGCGCCGGGAGCGTCGCGTCCGCGCAGACCGACTCCACCTGGTCGAGCGAGAACGAGGCAGGGAAGACGGCCAGCCGCCGGAAGAGCTGTGCCTCCTCCCCGGTGAGCAGGTCATGGGACCAGTCGACGACGGCGCGCAGCGTGCGGTGGCGTGCGGCACCGGTGCGACGCCCACCGGCGAGGAGGTCGAGTCGCTCGCGCAGTCGATCCGAGAGGCCGGCCAGTCCGAGGGTGGGTGCCCGCGCCGCGCCGAGCTCGATCGCCAGCGGCAGCCCGTCGAGGCGCCGGCACAGTTCGGCCACCAGGGCCAGCTGCTCGCCGGTCAGGGCGCTCGGGTCGAGATCGGGCGCACGCTCGATGAACAGGCGCACCGCGGGGTTGGACCGGTCCGCGTCCTCGGGCAGGGGCAGGGGCGCGAGGACGCGGACACTCTCGTTGTCGAGCGCCAGTCGTTCCCGGCTCGTGGCGAGCACGACCAGGTCCGGGGCGCTCGCGGTCAACCGCTCGACGATCTCGGCGAGCGCATCGAGGAGGTGCTCGGCGTTGTCGAGGCAGAGCACGCCCGTGCGGTGGCGCAGCGCGGTGCACAGGGCGCCGGCGCCGTCGTCGCCCGGCGGCAGCTCCGATCCGGTCGCGTCGGCGAGGGAGGCCACCAGTCGGCCCGGCGTGACGGTGGTCAGGTCGGCCCACCATGCGGAGCCGCCGTCCTCGACGACGTGATGCGCGACCTCCAGCGCCAGCCGGGTCTTGCCGACCCCTCCCGGCCCGACCAGGGTCACGACCGGCCGGGTGGCGATACCCGTCCGGAGCAGGTGTAGTTCGTCCTCGCGCCCGATCAGCGGCGACGGGCGCCACGGCAGGGTCCGCTCGGTCGTCGGTGCAGTGGTCGCCGGAGCCGCGGGCGGGCGGGCGGCGCCGCGCGCGGACAGACCCGGGTCGTCGCGGAGAATGCGTGCCTCGAGATCGCGCAGCCCGGTCGTCGGGTCGAGCCCGAGCTCGGAGGCGACGTGCTCGCGGTGCGTGCGGTAGGCGTCGAGCGCCTCCGCGGGCCGGCCCGCCGCGTGCAGCCCGCGCATGAGCACCTCGACGGGCCGTTCGCGAAGCGGATACTCCGCGGCGAGGTCGCGCGCGCCGGCGACGGCCTCCGCGATCGAGCCCGCGGCGAGCAGCAGCGCCGCCCGGTCCTCCCGGGCGGACAGTCGCAGCTCCTCGAGGTGGAGAGCGGCCGGACGCGCGAAACCGTCCGCAAACTCGGCGTACGCAGGACCGCGCCACCAGGCGAGCGCCTCGTCCAGCAGCGCGACCGCCGCACCCGGATCGGTCGCCGAGCGCGCCAGCGCAGCGCGGTAGTCCGACTCGAAGCACACCGCGTCGATCGACGACGCGCCCACCACCAGCAGGTAGCCGGGCGAGCGGGTGACCACAGCACGCCCCGCGGCACCGAGCGCCCGGCGAACCCGGGCCATCACCTGGTGCAGCGCGTTGTCCGTCGGGTCGGGCGGGTCGGCCCCCCAGATCGCCTCGGCCAGCCGGTACGAGGGCACGACAGAGTTCGGCTGCAGCAAGAGGCCCGTCAACAGCGCCCGCGGCCCCGCGCCCGGCGGCACCCTCGCGTCGCCACCGGAGACCTCGAGCGGGCCGAGCACTCGGAACAGCATCGTCTGGCGTCCTGGTCGTCTCGTGCCCCCGCGAGGAGTGTCGCACGTTCCCCAGCTGTGACAGCGATTCGTCAGGAAGCGGTCAGGACGCTGCGGAACCTGGTCATCGACGGGCCGGAACGAGCCGGCCCCACCCAGAGAGGCAGCACGATGACCACAGCGACGACCGTTGCCGTCCGTCCCGCCACCACCGCGACCGTCGGGCTCCCCGACGTGCTCGCCCGCGCGTTCCAGGACGACCCCGTCTTCATCTGGTGGATCCCGGACGCCGACCGCCGGCGAGCCACCCTGCCCGCCTTCTTCGACCTGTTCGTCGAGACGTTCCTCGTGCACGATCTGATCTACGTCGCCGCGGATGCCACCACCACCGGCACGGCCGTGTGGGGCCCGCCGTCGAACCCGTCGGGGATCGAGGACGAGGACGCGTTCGTCGCCGGTGTCGAGCGGTCCGTCGCCGAGATCGATCTCCCGCGCGTCTTCGAGATCGTCTCGGCGCTGGCCGATCAGCACCCGACGGAGCCGCACTACTACCTGCAGTGGGCGGCCGTCCGCCCCGATCGGCAGGGACGAGGGATCGGGTCCGCGCTCCTCGCGCCCGTCCTGGAGCGCTGCGACCGCGAAGGCGTGCCCGCGTACACCGAGGCGACCAGCCTGCAGAACCGCAGGCTCTACGAGCGTCACGGCTTCGCGTTCATCGGCGAGGTCGCCGCCGCCGGAGGACCTCCGCTGTACCGGATGTGGCGCCTGCCGGCCGCGGGGTGACTGCCCCTCGCCGGGCGAGGGGAGCCACACTGAGCTCCCTTCGCCCGGACGAGGAGCCCCGATGATCACCGGAGCACACGTCATCCTGTTCAGCGCGGACGCCGACGCCGACCGCGCGTTCCTGCGCGACCTGCTCGGCACCCGCACGGTCGACGCCGGCGGCGGCTGGACCATCGCCGCGCTGCCGCCGGCCGAGGTCGCCGTCCACCCCACCGACGAGGCTCCGTCGCATGAGCTCTACCTGATGTGCGACGACGTCGAGACGACGACCGCCGAGCTGCGCGGACGGGGCATCGCCGTGGACCCGGTGACCGACCAGGGCTGGGGGCTGCTCACCGGCATCCGGCTCCCCGGCGGCGGGACGCTCGGCCTCTACGAGCCCCGGCATCCCGTGGCGGCCGAGCCGGGCTGAGCTACAGCGAGACGTCGACCCCGCGGCCGTCACGTCGGGCGGCCGCGAGCACCACCGACGCCGCGGCGGCGTCCTGCACCGCGACGCCGACCGACTTGAACACCGTCACCCGGTCCTCGTCCTCGCGGCCCGGTCGCCGGCCGTCGACGAGCTCGCCGATCTCCACCACGCCGTCCGGGTCGAGCTCCCCCGCGGCCACCAGATCGGCGAGGTCGTTCGAGCCGGCCGGGAAGGGCTGCAAGCTGGTCTCGCGGTGCTCGACGACGACCAGGGCCTCGCGCAGGACCGCCCCGTCGACCTCGCGGCCGTCCGGGACGTAGCCCACCGACGCGATGTGGGTGCCGGGCTGGACGTTCCCCCGTCGCAGGAGGGGCTCGACGGTGCTGGTCGCCGCGCATACGACGTCGGCGCCGGCAATGGCGTCGCCGATCGTGGTCCCGCGCGCGGGCAGCCCCTCGCCCTCGAGGTCCGCGGCGAGGGCGGCCGCCTTGGCAGGGTCACGGGCGCCGATGCGGACGTCGGTGAAGTCGTGGACCCGGCAGGCGTACCGGGCGTGCTCGCGCGCCTGGGGGCCGTTCCCGAGGACGGCGAGCACGCGCGACCCGGGCCGGGCGAGGTGCCGGATCGAGAGCGCGGAGCACGCGGCGGTCCGCGCCGCGGTGAGGAGGTCGCCGTTGACGAGGGCGAGCATCTCGCCGGTGGCCGGGTCGAACACGGCGATCGCGGCCTGGTGGACCGGGAAGCCCTGCGCCTCGTTGTCGCGGTAGACGGTCAGCAGCTTGGTCGCCAGCACTCCCAGCCGCGGGCTGTACGCAGGCATCGTGGCGAGCAGCCCGGCGTCGGGGATCCGGGCGGCGATGCGCGGCGGCAGCGACGCCTGCCCCAGGGAGAGATCGACCATCGCCTCGGCCACGGCGTCCACGAGCGCGTCCGGGTCGAGCAGCTCCTCCACGGCCCGCCGGTCGAGCACCCGCATCGCTCGATGCTCGACCCGCGTTCGGGCGGGGTCAAGAACGAGGGAGGCGGTGCTCTCGGTCGGTGTGTCATCACCCGATCGGGCACGTTCCGGATCCAGCGACGACTCGTGACGAGCGGCCTCCGTTCGGCCGTCCGAGCGGAGGCCGATTCGCGAATGTGTGTCGCCGACGCTCGCGGGGAGGTCCGCAAGTTCCTCGCGACGCATCCGTGCGAGTCGGTCTATCGCGCGCTGTTCGAGGTCCGGCGCGGTGACGTCGCCGCCGTCGTCGCAGTGGCGTGGATCGAGATGGTCCAGGAGAGCGACGCGACGGAACTGAAGGCGCTCGTCGATCGACCCGAGACCGGGAACGTCAACCAGTTGCCACTTCCTCGCGGCCAGGAGGTGGTGGAGGTCGTCGACCCTGCCTACGCCTCACGTCAGCGTGGGCGCCTGGTCGTCACGGTGGAGGCCCAGCCCGTGGCGGTCACTGCCTCGCAACGCGGTCTCGAGCAGATCGCCGAAGAGGCCGCAGACACCGCGAGCCGGCCGGAGTAGCCACGGCTCCGACCCGCCGTTCTTCCTGAACCGGCCCTTCGTTGTCAGGGGTCGGTTCTAGAATCGAACACATGAGCGAAGGCGTGGGTGTCGTGGAGCGCGAGGCGCTCGCGGCTGCCCGCGCCGAGGAGATCGCGGGCAACCAGGCCTACTACCGGCGCCTGGAGCGGATCGCGGAGATGGATCGGCTCGGGCTCGCGGCGGTGACGGGTGATCGCAGCACCGAGCGGTTGCTGCAGGAGAACTGGCGGTTGGACCCGTCGAAGGCCGGGCGGCTGGTCGCCGAGGCCGAGGACCTGGCCCCGCGCTTGTCGTTGCAGGGTCAGCCGCTGCCGCCGCGGTTGTCGTGCACCGCGACGGTGCTGGCCTCGGGGGAGATCTCCCCGGAGCACGTGGCGATCATCCGCCGCGCCATGACCAAGATCGACAGGATGGAGCACGTCGACCCCGCCGAGGTCCCGGCCGCGGATGCCTATCTGGCGGAGAAGGCGACGCTGTTCCCGCCGGCGACGCTGCGCCGGCTCGCCGAGGCGCTGCTGGCCAAGCTGGACCCGGATGGGGCGGCGCCGGATGAGGACGCCGACCTGTTCGACGACCTGAAGATGACCTCGGGCCTGGACGGCACCCTGGAGATGCGGATCCGGATCCACGACGCGGTCGATGCCGAGTCGATCCGCGAAGGCATCGGGGTGCTGGCCACCCCGACCGGGGCCGATGACCACCGGTCGTTGGGGAACCGGCAGGCCTGCGCGTTCAAGGAAGTGTTCGCCGACGCCCTCGGACCGAACGGGCTGGTCACCGACACCCGCCAGAACGAGGCCGAGGCCGACGAGCCGGGGCCTGGGCCCGGCCACGAGCACGGCACCGACCCGGAGGCCGATGACTCGGGAGCCAACGACACGGCTGGTGCCGACGAGACCGATGCCGTTGACGCCGGCGACGGCGCGCCGCTCGAGGACGCGTTGATCCCCGAACCTCGCCGCCCCGAACCCGCCGCGCCCGCAGCAGAGACCGCCCGCGGGCCCGGGCGGGCGCTGCTGACGATCACGATGGACCACCGCTGGCTCCAGCTCGCGACCGGGCACGGCACGCTGGACTCCGGCGCCCTGGCCGACCCGGCCACCGTCCGCCGCTGGGCCTGCGACGCCGACATCGTCCCCCTCGTCCTGGGCTCCAAGTCCGAGCCGCTGGACATCGGGCGCCGCTCCCGGTTGATCCCCGACGCGATGCGCCGGGCGCTGAACTTCCGCGACGGCGGCTGCGCCTTCCCCGGCTGCACCCGCCGACCCCGCCGCTGCCACGCCCACCACATCGACCACTGGGGCAACGGCGGACCGACCTCCCTCGACAACCTCACCCTGCTCTGCCGACACCACCACCAGGTGATCCACCACGGGCACTGGCGAATCGACATGATCGACGGCCTCCCGTGGTTCACCCCGCCACCCTGGATCGACCCCGACCGACAACCCAGACCCGGCGGACGATCAGCCGCCGTCGTCTGACCCGGCCAGAGAACGCTTCGAAAACCGAAGCGTCCCGAACAACCGGTGGCCCCGGCCCGGCTCCCGGCCCGCCGCCCCGCCCACCTCTCAGGTCGGGGGTGCCCTCGGGCGCGTTCCACGCCCGCACGCTCACCGTCAGGAGCACGCCGATCACCAGCCGCGCCCGGCCACCCGCACCGCGGGGCGAAGAGCGGCCATCTGCAGGCCATACAGGGGTGCGGAACGCCCCTACGGTCGAGGTGACGACCACACCAGGAGTCCCCATGGCCGCCGAGGTGAACCGCACCGGCAACGTCTACGTCAATCCCGTGAGCCGGGAGCGCGCCGCGGTGCTGGAGAGCGCGGCCGAGACCGGCGGCGAACGCGTCCGCGCCGAGCTCTGGGCGCCGCCGGGCGCAGCCGTGGCCTTCCCGCACGTGCACCCCGGACAGAGCGAGAGCTTCGAGGTCCTGGAGGGCCGGCTCGGGGTCCGCCACGGCCGCCGGATCAGCACCGCCCTGCCGGGCGACCGCGTCACCATCCCTGCGGGCGACGTCCACGCCTGGTGGACCGAGGGGGACCAACCGGCCCGGGTCCGGATCGAGATCCGGCCCGCCGGCCGCTTCGAGGAAGCGATCATGACCAGCTGGGGCCTCGCCGCCACCGGGCACACGACGCCGAGCGGGCGACCCGGCCTGCTCCAGCTCGCCCTGCTCGCCGAGGAGTGGGCCGACACGATGCGCCCCGCCTCCCCGCCCGCGTGGGCCCAGCGGCTGCTCTCGCGCACGCTCGGCCCGCTCGCCCGGGCGAGGGGCCTGCGCGGCATCCATCCCGAGCTCGAGGAGCGCATCCTCATCGGCCGGCTCGGGGAGCGTCTGACGGTCGCCGGATCCTCGCCCATGGCGCCCCACGAGTCGAGGTGACGTCGTCGGGGACAACCGCCCGGACGGACCTCTGGTCCGGCGACCCCTGGCGTGGCAGCGTTGCGGCATGGACATCGGCCCCGTCCGTCGGCGCCTCACCGCAGAGCCGATCAGCTCACCCGTGCCCGGCGAGGACTCCCCCGAGCGGGAGCCCGTCATGATCGAACGAACCGTCGAGCACGACGATCCCGAGACCGTCGCGACGTCCCGCACCTGACGTGCGGTCGTCGTGACCCTCCCGCCGCTCGATCCCGTCCGGCGCGGACCGGTCGCGAGCGCCCCCGGGGTCCCGGACCTCCCGGCCCCGATCCTGGGCTGGCGCACGTGGCGCGTCGGCCGGCGGGCCCAACGCCGCACCGAGCTCGTCGCCCCGCTCGCCGGGATCACCTGGCCCGCCCGCCAACCCATGATCGCGACCTGCGGGTCGCAACGGCACGCGCCGCCGGGTGACCGGTGCGCGTGCGGGCTCTACGCGGTGACCGACCCGGGCACGCTCGAGTGGGGTCCCTCGGACCACGAGGTGCTCGGCGTCGTGGCGCTCTGGGGCCAGGTCCTCGAGGGCGCCCGGGGCTGGCGCGCCTCGCACGCCTACCCGCGCTTCGTCCTCACCGGCCCGGCCATCCCCGGCGAGCAGCGCGCCGCGCTGGCCCGCCGCTACGGGGTGCCGGTGCACCGCTCCGAGATCCCGCCGCGCGGCCTCGCTTCGCTCCTGGGCCCGGACGCCGACGTGCTGCGCCACGGCGAGATCGCCGAGGTGGAGGCCGTGCTCGCCGCCCACATGCCGGGCTGGGCCGAGCGGTGGGAGGCGCGACGCCGCCAGGCCGAGGCCGCCGCCGCACGACGGCCGTGGTGGGCGGCCCTCCGAGGGCGACGCTGACCGACCGACATCCGCTCACGAGGGCCCGGCGCGGCCCAGCGCCCGGGCCAGGAGCACGCGGGTGTCGGCAGGGTCGATGACGTCGTCGATCTCGAAGACCGTCGCGACGCTGAGCGCCTTGCCGCGCTCGTAGTACGTCGCCACCAGCTCGTCGTAGCGCTCGCGACGGGCGTCGGGGTCGTCGATCGCGTCGAGCTCCTTGCGGTACCCGAGCCGCACCGCGCCCTCCAGGCCCATGCCCCCGAACTCGCCGGTCGGCCACGCGACGGTCAGGGCGGGCGCCTTCAGGTCGCCACCGGCCATCGCCATCGCACCGAGGCCGTAGCCCTTGCGCAGCACGACCGTGCACAGCGGCGCCGCCAGCCGGGCCCCGGCCACGAACATCGCGGAGAACCGGCGCACGGTCGCGGTGCGCTCCGCGTCCGGGCCGACCATGAACCCGGGGGTGTCGCACAGGCTGACCACCGGGAGCCGGTGCGCCCGGCAGAGGTCGAGGAACGCGGTGGCCTTGTCCGCCGCGTCACCGTCGATCGCGCCGCCGAGGTGCTCGGGGTTGTTGGCCAGGACGCCGACCGCGCGGCCGTCGAGGCGGGCCAGCGCGGTGACGATCCCGGCGCCGAAGCCGCCGCGCAGCTCCAGGACGCTGCCGGTGTCGAACAGCGCGTCGAGGACGGGCCGGATCGCGTAGGCGCGCAGACGGTTCTCCGGCACGAGGTGGCGCAGCGCCCGCGGGTCCGCGTGCTCGACCGCCGCCGTCCGGCCGTCGGAGGGCGTGACGTACGACAGGTAGCGCCGCGCTGCCGCGACCGCCGCCGGGTCGTCGGGGACGAGGACGTCGACGACGCCGTTGGCCCACTGCACGTCCATCGGGCCGACGTCGCCGGGAGCGACGGTCCCGAGACCGCCACCCTCGATCATCGCCGGCCCGCCCATCCCGAGGCTGCTGCCCTCGGTGGCGACGATCACCTCGCAGCTCCCGGCCAGCGCGGCGTTGCCGGCGAAGCAGTAGCCGGAGACCACGGCGAGGGTGGGGACGACGCCCCGGAGCTCGGCGAGCAGCCGGAACGTCGGCACGTCGAGCTGGGCGACCGCCGAGGTGTCGGTGTCGCCGGGACGTCCGCCGCCGCCCTCCGCGAAGATCACGACGGGCAGGCGCCCGCGCGCGGCCAGGGTGAACAGACGGTCGGTCTTGGCGTGGTTGTGGACGCCCTGCGTGCCCGCCAGCACCGTGTAGTCGTACGACATGACGGCCACCGCGAGGCCCGCGACCGTCCCGGTGCCGGTGATCAGCCCGTCGGCGGGGGTGCGGGCGACGAGGTCGTCGACGCTGCGGCGCGCGCGTTGGGCGGCGATCGTGAGCGCGCCGTACTCGACGAAGCTGTCGGGGTCGAGCAGGTCGTCGACGTTCTCGCGCGCGGTGCGCCGGCCCGCCTCGTGCCGCCGACGCGTCGCTTCGGGGCGTCCCGCGTCGAGACCGGTCTCGTGGCGGCCGAGGGACTCGGCCAGGTCGGCGCGCACGTGGTCGAGGTCCGTGGCGGTGGCCTCCTGCGCCGGGGCGTCGACGTCGTCGACCGGCGCGAGGAACGCGACGGGCACGCCGGCGGCGACCGTGTCGCCGACCTCCACCGCCACGGTGTCGACCCGGCCGGCGGCCCCGGCGTGCACGACGTGCTGCATCTTCATCGCCTCGAGCACCACGAGCTCGGCGCCGGCCGGGACGACGTCGCCGTCGGCGACCTCGATCGCGACGACCACGCCGTGGGTGGTGCTCAGCGCCGCCTCGGTGCCGGGCGGGGCCACCGGCGCCCGCGCCGCCGCCGCGGCGTCCGGCACGAGATCCGGGAGGTGCGCGTCGACGAAGGCGGTGTCGAGGGTGCCGTCGACCAGCTCCGGCCGGTCGAGCAGCGCCCGGAGGAGGGCGACGTTCACCGGCACGCCGTCGACGTCGAACTCGGCCAGCGCCCGCCGCGCGCGCCCGGCGGCCTGCGCGACCGAGCCGGCGGTGACGATCACCTTCGCGAGCAGCGAGTCGTAGCGGGGGCCGACGGCGAACCCGGCGTAGCCGTGGGTGTCGACGCGCACGCCGCGCCCGCTCGGGGGCTGGAACCGGGTCAGCGTGCCGGCCCCGCTCGTCACCGTGCCGTCGGCCGCGACGGTCTCGGTGTTGACCCGCACCTGCAGCGCGGTGCCCCGCGGCGCGGGTGTGGCGGTGAGGCCGAGGTCGGCGAGGGCCTCGCCGTGGGCCACCCGCAGGCCGGCCTCGACGAGGTCGACGCCGGTCGTCTCCTCGGTGACGGTGTGCTCGACCTGGATGCGCGGGTTCACCTCGAGGAGGGCCCGCTGCCCGTCGGCCACGAGGAACTCGACCGTCGCCAGCCCGGCGTACGCCGCGACGAGGCGCGTCGCCGCGTCGTGCAGGGCGGCACGCACGTCGTCGGGCAGCGCCGGCGCCGGCGCGATCTCCACGAGCTTCTGACGGCTCCGCTGCGCCGAGCAGTCGCGGTCGCCGAGCACCACGGTGCCCAAACCGTCGCCGAGCACCTGGACCTCGATGTGGCGCGCGTGCGGGAGCAGCTGCTCGACGTAGACGGCGTCGTCACCGAAGGCCGCGCGGGCCTCGGAGGCGCACAGGCGCATCGTCGCCTCGAGCACGCCGGGATCGGTGACCGGCCGCATCCCCCGCCCGCCGCCCCCGGCCAGCGCCTTGACCATCACCGCGCCGCCGGGACCGAGCGCGTCCAGGAACGCCCGGGCCGTCGCGAGGTCGGTGGGCCCCTCGGTGCCGGCGAGCACCGGAATCCCCAGCGCGCGAGCACGCTCCCGGGTGCGCGTCTTGTCCCCGAACAGCGCCAGCGTCTCCGGGTCGGGGCCGACGAAGGCGATCCCCCGGTCCGCGCAGGCCCGCGACAGCGCCGGGTTCTCGGCGAGGAAGCCGTAGCCCGGGTGCAGGGTGTCGCAGCCGGTGCGCACGGCGGCCCCGACGATCTCGTCGACGTCGAGGTAGGCCGCGGCGCCGACCCCAGGGAGCCGCACGGCCTCGTCGGCGCGGGCGACGTGCGCGCCGTCGGCGTCGTCGTCGGGGTGCACCGCGACGGTCGGCACCCCGAGCGCCGCGGCGGTGCCGAGGATCCGGACCGCGATCTCGGCCCGGTTGGCGACGAGGAGCTTCACCGCGCTAGGCGAAGTGCTCGAGCAGGAGCGCGGTCGTGCGCTCCGGGGCGTGGGCGGGGATCCAGTGCCCGACGCGGGGCAGGCGCTCGTAGCGCCAGGGACCGGTGACGAAGCGCTGGGAGTCGGTCATCTGCCGCTCGGTGAGGGCGGGGTCCCGATCGCTCCACACCCCGAGCACCGGGCACCCGATCGCCGGCATCTCCAGCGGCCCCTCGGTGGCCGCGAAGATCCCCGGCGGCATGTTGGCGCGGTACCAGTTGAAGCCCGCGACGAGCGCGCCCGGCCGCTCCAGGTCCGCGATCTGCGTCTCGACCAGGGCGTCGGCGCCGCGGGGCACGCCGTCGTGGGCCCACTCCCGGAACCACCGCCAGTCGTCGGCGGGCAGCTGCGCCTCGGCGACCCCGGGGAACTGGAACCAGAGCATGTACCAGGAGAGTTGCTTCTGGACGAAGCCCGCCGACGCGAACGCCTGCGGGTGGCCGACCGAGAACGCGGCGAGGCGCGTGACCCGCTCGGGCGCGAACGCGGCGAACGCCCAGGCGACCAGCGCGCCCCAGTCGTGCCCGGCGACGCGGACCTCGCCGACCTCCAGGGCGTCCAGCAGCCCGAGGAGGTCGCCGAGCACGGTCCGCAGCCCGTAGCGCTCGACCTCCGCGGGGCGCTCGGAGTCCCCGAACCCCCGCAGGTCGGGGGCGATCACCCGGAAGCCCCGGGCGGCCAGGGTGTCGATCTGGTGCTGCCAGAGCGTCGCGCGGTCGGGCCAGCCGTGCAGGAGCAGCACCGCCGGCCCCTCACCGCCCTCAACGACGTTGAGCGTGATGCCGTCGAGCGCGATGCGGCGTGCGGTCGGGGTGGTCGACACGGGGATCTCCTCGCGAGGGGCGGTGGACCGTCCGAGGGTCGCAGCAGCGGGCGAGCGGAGCACGACGACCGGGGGGCCACGCGATCGGCGGCGTCCCCGACCCCTGTCCTCGACTCCCGTCCTTCACTACGGTCACTCGACCGACGAGGGACGGGGCGCCCGATGGCCATGTTGGGGTTCGACGACGAGGGGGCCCGGCGCCTGCAGCGCGTCTACTCCACCCCCGACGTGGTGGCACAGCGGGCCGAGGTACTCCGCCTGCTCCGCCCGGCCGCCGGTGAGACCGTGCTCGACGTCGGCTCGGGTCCGGGTTTCCTGGTCGGTGCGATCGCCGACGCCGTCGGGGCCGACGGCGTGGTGCGCGGGCTCGACCCCAGCCCGGCGATGAACGCCATGGCCACGGCGCACTGCGCGGACCGTCCCCAGGTCCGCATCGACGAGGGGGACGCCGCCGCGCTCCCCTACCCCGACGAGGCCTTCGACGCCGTCGTCTCGACGCAGGTCTACGAGTACGTGGCCGACGTCCTCGGCGCCTTCGTCGAGGCCCGGCGGGTCCTGCGCCCGGGCGGTCGGTTCGTCGTCCTCGACACCGACTGGGAGTCGATGGTGTGGCACGCCGCCGACCGTGAGCTGCACCGGCGGGTGCTGGCGGCCTGGGAGGAGCACCTGGTCGACCCACGGCTGCCCCGCATCCTGCCCGGGCTCCTGGAGCGGGCGGGCTTCCGCGTGGCCGAGCGCGTGCTGATCCCGTTGTTCAACCCCGTCTACGACGAGAACACCTACAGCGCGGGGACGATCGAGGTCATCGGCGACTTCGTCACCGGACGCCAGGGACTCACCGAGGAGGACGTCGCGCGCTGGGCCGACGACCTGCGCTCGCGGGGCACCGACTACCTGTTCACCATCAACCGGTACTGCTTCGTCGCGACGGGCTGAGCGTCGCTCACGTCCCGAGGCGCGCCGGGGCGCTGACCGCCCGCAGGTGCCGCAGCCCCTGCGCGTAGGACTCGACCAGGGACGTCTCGGTGTACGGGATCGCGTGGCGGTCGCAGAACGCGCGGACCATCGGCTGGGCGTGGCGCAGGTTCATGCGCGGCATGCGCGGGAAGAGGTGGTGCTCGATCTGGTAGTTCAGCCCGCCGAGCACGAGGTCGACGACCCGGCCGCCCCGGATGTTGCGCGAGGTCAGCACCTGGCTGCGGACGGGGTCGAGCTTCTCCGTGGCGGTCGGCATGGGCATGCCCTTGTGCCCCGGCGCGAACGAGCAGCCGAGGTACAGGCCGAACAGCCCCTGGTGGACGACGATGAAGACCACGGCCACGCCCGGCGAGAGCACGAGGAAGACCGCCGCGAAGTAGAGGGCGGTGTGCGCCACGAGCAGGACGATCTCCAGCCGCAGCCGGGGCACCCGGCGGGCGAGGAGCGACCGGACCGCGGAGATGTGCAGGTCCACGCCCTCGAGCAGCAGCAGCGGGAAGAACAGGCCCGCCTGGTGGCGGATCACGAAGCGGCCGATCGGTCCGCGGCGCGGCGCCGAGGGGCCGGTGGCCTGGGCGTCGGTGAGGGCGAAGACCCCGAGGTCGACGTCGGGGTCGCGCTCCTCGTGGTTGGGGTTCGCGTGGTGGGCGTTGTGCTTGCCGACCCACCACCCGTACCCGAGCCCGATGAGCAGGTCCCCGTGCACGTAACCGACGACGTCGTTGGCCCTCTTGCTGGCGAAGATCTGGAGGTGGCCGGCGTCGTGGCCGATGAACCCGAACTGGACGAACAGCGCCGCGAAGGCCGCCGCGGTGACCAGCTGCCACCACGAGTCCCCGATCATCACGAAGGCGACCGCGACGGCGCCGAAGACCAGGGCCGTCACGACGATCTTCACGAGGTAGCGGGCCCGGCGGCGGTCCATCAGACCGGCCTCGCGGACCTGGGCGAACAGCTCCGCGTACCCGCCGCCCTTGGGGAGGTTCGCCCCCGTCACGACAGCAGGATTCGGCAGTGAACTCATGTAGATATGTCCCTCGGAGCGCGGATCGACGGGCGGTGACCTGCGCAGAACCAGGGTCCGAGGCTCGGGCGGCTTCCCCGGACACTACCTGTGCCCGGGTGATGCGGCGCTCCGGTCGCTAGTCGCCGGGGTCGGCGTCGAGCACCTTCCGCGGCTGTCCGCGCAGCCGTCGCCGGACGTTCACCACCAGTTGCACCGTGGTCACGAGGGTCATGACCGTCCAGAGGGCGGCGCCGACGGTGACGGTCGGCGCGGCCGCCGGGGGCACGATCCCCGCGGCGGCGAGCGAGAGGCCGCCGACCACCAACCGGGCCGGGCGCTCGGGGAGCGTGACCACGCCGATCTCGACCATGCCGGCCGCGCCCGCGCTGGACCGGATCGACTCGTCGAGCAGCGTCAGCACCGCCGCCGCCGCGCACAGCGGCCCGGGGGCGCCGAGGACCCACAGCCCGGCGATCATCGCCACGTCGCCGACGCGGTCGACGAGCTGGTCGAGCACCTGACCCCAGGCGCTCGAGCTGCCGGTCAGCTCCGCGACGGCGCCGTCGATCCCGTCGAGCACCGCGACGACCACCACGAGCGCCGCGGCGAGCAGGGCCCACCGGCCCCCGAGCGCGGCGACGCCGCCGACGGCGACCGCGCCGATGCCGCCGGCGGCCGTCACCCAGGTCGCCGGGATGCCGCGACGGGCCAGCGGCGCACCGAGGGCGTGCGCGAGGCGGAGCCAGGCCATGGTGGGCCGGGAGGACCGGACGTCGTAGCCCCCGTGCGCCCGCGACCACCGGTCGACGTAGGCCTCGAGGTCGTCGACGTCCACGGGCCGGGACCCTACTGGCGGGTACCGCTCGAGCGCTGCGGTCCCTCGAGGCGGAGATCGGCGACGACGGGGTCGTGGTCGCTCGGAGGTGCGCCCGAGGCGGGATCGCGGTCGCGCACGATGGCGGCCGACTCGACGCTCCAGGCTCCCCCGGGCCCCCCGACGAGGATCCAGTCGAGGCGCAGGGGTGCGCGGCCGTTGCGCGCGCGGTGGAACGAGCGCACGACGTGGGACCGGACGCCCCCGAAGCCGTGGAAGGTGGCCGCGTCCGCGCCCCCGTCCCCACCGACGGCGAGGTAGGTGTCCTCGAAGCCCTCCGCGAGGAACGAGCGGTGGGGCGCGGAGTCGGCCGGGCAGTTGAAGTCCCCGGTCACCACCGTCGGCAGGCCGCCGTTCGTGCGCACGAGCAGCAGCTCGGCGCCCCGCTCGCGGGCGAGGGCGCTCCAGTGGTCGAGGTGCGTGTTGACGTGCCGGAAGACCACCCCGGTGCCGCGGACGGCGAAGGTCACCCCGTGCGCGGTGCGGACGTTGCGCGAGCCCCACGCGGTGGACGGCACGTCCGGGGTCTCGCTGAGCCAGAAGCCGTCGGCGTCGAGCACGTCGAGCCGGTCGGGGTCGTAGAGGATCGCGTTGTACTCCGGACGTCGGCGGGTGCCCGCCGCCGGACCGAGGACGAGCCGGTAGCCGGAGAGCTGCTCGCGGTAGGTGGCGAGCGCCTCGGCCTGGAGCTCCTGCACGCCGAGGACGTCCGGCGCCCCACGGCGCACGACGTCGGCATTGAGCCCGGCCCGCCGCGACCACCGGAGCCGGCCGTCCACGGGCGACGAGAAGCCCCGGACGTTGAAGCTCATGACCCGCAGCCGGGTCGGTCCGCCGGCGATGGGCACCTCCACACCGTTCGATCGCTCCGGACCACACGACCTACGCTCTGCCGCCATGCGGTCCGCGCTCGAGATCTTCCTGCGCATCGAGCAGAGCCATCAGAGCATGGTCGGCGGGGCGCTGGTACCGATCGACGGGGACGCCGAGGCGCGGGAGCGGTGGCTGTACGAGCAGGCGCCGTTCGGGCTCCTCGCCCACGACGGTGGGGCGGACCCGCGGTTCGTCTACGCGAACCTCACCGCCCTGCGGTGGTTCGAGTACGCCTGGGACGACCTGATCGGACGGCCCTCCCGGCAGTCGGCGGGCCCCGAGGAGCAGGCCGAGCGCGACCGGCTGCTCGCCGAGGCCGCGCGCCGGGGCTGGTCCGACGGCTACCGCGGCGTCCGCGTCTCCCGGACGGGACGCCGGTTCCGGATCGAGGACGTGCTGATGTGGAACCTCATCGACGATGCCGGCGGGCGGTGCGGTCAGGCCGCGATGATCCGGACCTGCCGTCCGGCTACGGACGACCCGAGCGGGTGAATCGGACGTACGGGCAGATGGTCAGCTCTGTGGGCGAGGACCCGCACGGCGGGGCAGGTCCCCACGCCTGGACCGCCTCCCGTCGGTGCGCGGGAACCCTCCGAGACCGGAGCTGACGGCGTGACGACGAACTGCCGAGCAGGGGATCGTTATCGTGCTGTGACCTCGTCGGTCGCTGTGGAGGTCCCTCGAGGGGCCGGCATTGTCGGGGGTCGGGGCTAGCGTTCTGGTCGTGAGCATCGACCACGGTGTCCGGGTCGGCCTGGTGGCCGAGCTGGACGCTCTCGCGCCCGGCGCGGAGCTGGCCGCTGCTCTGGAGTGCCTGTCGCCGGCCGCGTTGACGGGTGAGGATCTGGCCGCCTACGTGCGGGGCCGGTGGCGGTTGCAGAACCGGGCGACCGCCGAGCTGCTCGAGGGGCTGCACCATCTGGGGCGCGCCCAGGCGGGTCGCACCGAGCGGCTGGGGTCGTGCGACGAGTTCTCCGGCGACGAGGTGTCGGCGCTGCTGGGCTGGTCGCGCACCATGTCCTCGCGCAAGCTCGACCTGGCCGACGACCTGCTCGTGCGCCTCCCCGAGGTCGGCGACGCCCTGTTCGGCGGGTGGCTCGACGAACCCAAGGCCCGCACGATCTGCGACCAGACCCGCGACCTCGCCGACGACCACGCCCACGAGGTGTGCCGGATCGTGCTGCCCGAGGCGCCGGAGCTGCCGGTCGGCGCGTTGATCGAGCGCATCGAGCAGGTCGCGACGGCGCTGGACCCGCAGTGGGCCCAGCGCCGCCGCCAGCGCGCCGAGGCACGGGCGCGGGTGATCCTCTCGCCGACCCCGTCCGGGACTGCGAACCTGTCGTTCTGCGACGCGCCCGCCCCCGACGGCATCGCCTCCCAGGCCCGCATCGACGCGCTCGCCGCGGCCGTGCGCCACCTCGGTGTCCTCACGCCGATCGGGGTGCTGCGGTTGCGGGTCGGGTTGCGGCTGCTCGACGGCTCCACCGCCGGGATGGACGACCGCACCATCGCATTCCTGCTCGCCGCCGAGTACCACGCCCAGAACACCCCGCAAGACCCCGACGACGGGCCCCACAACACCGGCGACGACGACGGCCCCGACAGCGGGCCGGACGACGACGGCCCCGGCGACGGCGGCCCCGGCGACGGCGGCCCCGGCGACGGCGGCCCCGGCGACGGCGGCCCCGACGATGGCGGCCCCGACGAGGAGGGCCCGGATGACGATCGCGTCGCGACCGTGCCCGGACCGCGTTCACCGTCGGAGCAGGGCGTCCTCGACCTCCCCGACCTCCCGGACGCCACCGAACCCGCGGTGCCGCTCGACCCGCCCGACACCGGTCCGGGCCGGATCCGGGAGGGCTGCGTGGAGGTGCGGCTGCGGCTGACCACCGCCCTCGGGCTCGACGAGCACCCCGGCAGCGTCCCCGGCTACGGCGCCGTCCTCGCCGGCGACGCCCGCACGCTCGCCCTGCGACACCGCAGCGGCGAGTGGCGTGTCGTGCTGACCGACGACCAGGGCCGACTCCAGCACGTCCTGCTCGCCCGACGCCGACCTCCCGACCCCCGGGGCCTGGCTCGGGCGCGGGGACGCCGGGCATCGATCGTCGAGCTCCAGGTCCCGACGACGCTGCTCGCCGCCCTCGACCCCGACGACCACCCCGACTGGGCACCACTCCTGCGCGAACTGCACCAGCGGCTCGCCGACCTCGGCCGCCCCGGCGCGCCACCCGACCGCAACGCCGGGCCTGACGACCAGGCCCGGCGGCGTCCCGGCGCCGAGCTCGACCGCTGGATCCGGGTCCGCGACCGGCACTGCGTCGCGCCCTGGTGCCGACGCCCCGCCCACAAAGCCGACCTCGACCACACCCTCGCCCACGCCCGGGGCGGGCCCACCTCCTCGTGGAACCTCGGCGCCTGGTGCACCCACGATCACCGCGCCAAACACCACGCCCCGTGGACGGTCCGCCAACCCCGCCCCGGACAGTTCGTCATCCGCACCCGCGCCGGCATCACCCACACCAGCCACCTCAAGCGGATCACCGAGCCGCTCCCCGCGCCGAAGCCGGCCGCCCACCCGCGACCGCTGCCCGACGACGGCTGGGCCGACGACCGCCCCGACGCCGGCGACGACATCGACCCCGACTGGTACCGGAAGCTCACCACCAAGGCCCGTCCCACGACGACCACCCCGACCCGCAGCACCTACAACGACGAGCCACCGTTCTGAGGGTGTCCGGCCTCGATCCGGCCCGCTGCAGGGGTGTGCTCGACGCGCGACCACCCCGACCGCGGATCGCGATCGGAGTGGTCGCCCGGGTGGAGCCGGAACTCACGCGCGGGACATCGGCACTCCCATGCCCGGGTCCACCCGCGCCGGCCCGTTCTTGCCGGGCTTGACGTCGAAGTCGAAGATCCCGGTCGGGATGTACACCGTCGAGCACGAGTTCGGGATGTCGACGACGCCGGAGAGCCGGCCCTCGATCGGTGCCGCCCCGAGGATCATGTACGCCTGGATCGCCGAGTAGCCGAACTTGGTGAGGTAGTCGATCGCGTGCAAGCAGGCCCGCTGGTACGACAGGTGCGAGTCGAGGTAGCGCTGCTCGCCGTCGAGCGTCACCGACGTGCCCGAGAAGGCGATCCACTCGCTGTACTGCGGGTCGGTGTTGCCCGGGATGAAGATCGCGTTCTCGGAGACGCCGTAGGTCTCCATGCCGCCCTTGATGAGATCGACGTGCAGGTCGATGAACCCGCCCATCTCGATCGCGCCGCAGAAGGTGATCTCGCCGTCGCCCTGGGAGAAGTGCAGGTCGCCCATCGACAGGTTCGCCCCGTCGACGAAGACCGGGTAGAAGACCCGGCTCCCCTTGGTGAAGTTCTTGATGTCCTGGTTGCCGCCGTTCTCGCGCGGCGGTGCGGTGCGGGCCGCCTCGTGGCGGGCCCGCTCGAAGTCGTCACCGGTGAGCGAGCCGAGGATCGCCGCCTCGGGCTGGGGCGGCAGGGCCAGCGGCGGGACCGCCTGCGGGTTCGTGTCGATGAGCGCCTGCTCGCGGGAGTTCCACTTGTTCAGCAGGTCGCGCGAGGGCGCGGTGCCCATGAGGCCGGGGTGCACGATGCCGGTGAAGGCCACCCCCGGCACGTGGCGCGACGTCGCCTGGCCGCCCCGGAAGTCCCAGATCACCTTGTAGGCGTCCGGGAACTGGTCGGTGAGGAAGCCGCCGCCGTTCGTCTTCGCGAACACCCCGGTGTAGCCCCAGCCCTGACCGGCCAGCGGACCGGAGTCCTCCTGCGGGATCGGGCCGACGTCGAGGATGTCCACGATCAGCAGGTCGCCGGGCTGCGCGCCCTCGACCGAGATCGGGCCGGAGAGCACGTGCACGTTGTTGAGCGGGGCGTTGAGGATGTCGTCGGCGGAGTCGTCGTTGTGGATCGCGCCGTCGAACCACTCGCGGCAGTCCACACGGAACGAGTCGCCCGGCTTGACGTGCACCCGGGCGGGGACGTCGGGGTGCCAGCGGTTGTGGCCGACGATCTGCTGGTCGGTGAACGACTTGGTGCTGTCGAGCGGGAAGACCTTCTGCGGCATCGGACTCTCCTTGCTGGGCGGGGCTGGGGACGGGCTGGGTGAGCCGGGACCGTCAGGCGACGGCGGCGTGGTCGCCGGTGGGGGCGGCGGGCGCCGCGGGCGCGGGCTGCCGACGAGCCCACGGGATCAGGGCGAGGAACACGACGACGCCGAAGATCGCGAGGCCGATCGCCAGCGGGACGCCGATCTCCGTGTAGACGCCGGTCAGGAGCAGGAACGCCGGGATCCACGCGGTCACCCAGCCCTGGATGGCGCACACGGCGCCGGTGTAGCGCCCGATCCCGTCGCGCTTGCGGCCCAGGAGCACGAAGAACAGGGACCAGAGGAAGGCCCAGTAGAGCCAGATGACGCCGAAGGCCGGGTCGGCGAAGCGGAAGAAGTTCAGCGCGGAGAACACGACGGCGGTGATCGCGACGAACAGGCAGAAGTAGCCGAGGCCGGTGCCGTCGAGGTCCCAGGTCAGGTTCACCGCCACGTAGAGGTAGGTGAACGAGAAGAGGAAGAGGCCCGACGCCGCGAGGATGACGTCGGCGTCACCGTCCGCGGTGAAGATCAGGTAGAGCGGCGTGATGATCTGCAGTCCGCCGACGAAGAAGTTCATCGGCGCGGCCGACTTCGCGTCGATCCACCCCAGCAGCATGACGCCGTTGATGAAGAGCACGGCGCCGACGAAGAGCAGGCCGACGCTAGCCACGGGGCGGCCTCACTCGGGTGAGCAGCATGGGAATCCCTTTCGGACGAGGGCAGGACGACAGGGCCGTTCCGGCGAAGGCCGGACGGTGGGGACGAGCGGACGGTCGCGGGGAGCGGACGGGCTCAGGGGCGCGGCAGCGCCGCGGTGCGGGGATCGAGACGAGGGGCGGGCCGCGGGCGCGACGCCCGGGCCGGCGGGGCGGAGACCACGGTGGGCTCGGTGCGCGAGGCCTCGGCGCGGTCGATCGCCGCGACCCGCGTGCGGTCGGCCAGCCCGAGCCGGGGCACGGTGATCATCCGCCGGGCCTCGCCGCCGCAGGTCGGGCAGGAGATCATCGCCGGCGCGGCGCCCATCGGCGCCGTGACCTCGGCAGGCCCGTCCTCACCGCACCGGTACGCGTACAGGGGCATCCGTCGGGCTCCCTTCGTCGCGACCGACCGCCGAGAGGTGGCAGATGTCACGCATGAGAAATGATTTCCTGGGAAAGTAGCCGCGTGCCGACGAGACTGTCAACGGCCGTCGCGGGCCGTCGCGAGCCGGGTTCGGACGGTCACAGCTGCTGGACGACGTCCCAGGTCAGGCCGTCGGCGATCGCCAGGAAGACCCGCTGCCGCAGGTGCCGGTCGTGGACCTCGACCGTGCCGCGCGGGCTCTCGTAGGCGAGGCCCTCGGACACCGACATCATCGTCGGCACGTGCGTCGAGCCGGCGCGCCGCGTCAGCTCGGTGAGCAGCCGGACACCCTCGTAGCAGGACTCGCCGAGGCTGTTGAGCACCGGCGCGTCGTCCCCGAACTCACGGAAGTAGGTCGCGGCGAACTCCAGCCCGGAGCTCGTCGCGAGGTCCTCGAAGTAGCCCGCGGAGGTCATCAGGCCGCGCGTGCACTCCGCCCCGGAGGCGAGCAGGACGTTCTCCTCGATCAAGGAGCTGAACCGCAGGATGTCGCGGTCCAGACCCGACGCGCTGAAGGCGCGGTTGAACGCGACGGCGTCGTCGCCGATGAGCAGCATCAGCACGGCCTCGCACCCGCTGGCCTCGACCCGGCGCACGACGCTCGAGAAGTCGGTCGTCCCGAGCGGTACGAACACCTCGTCGCAGACCGTCCCGCCGATCCGCCGCAGGTAGCGCGCCGCCGTCGTGGCCGTCCGGCGGGGCCAGACGTAGTCGTCCCCGACGATCGTCCAGCGTCGGACGCCCGCGGTGCCGGAGAACCAGTCGAGGGTCGGGCCGAGCTGGAGATCCGGCGTCTCGCCGGTGAGGAACACGCCCGGCCGGTTCTCGCCGCCCTCGTAGAGCGCCGTGTAGGCGTACGGGACGCGACCGTCGATGCGGGGGGCGACCGCCTCGCGGACGGCCGAGATGTGCCACCCCGTCACGGCCTGGACGGCGCCGGCGCTCACCAGCGCGTCGACCTCGGTGGCGACCTCCGCCGGGCTGCGGCCGCCGTCGACCGGCACCAGGTTCAGCTCACGGCCGAGGACGCCGCCCTCGGCGTTGATCTCCTGCGCGGCGAGCGCGGCGCAGCTCTCGCACGACGGCCCGAAGATGCCGGCGGGCCCCTGCAGCGGGATCACGAGGGCCATGTCGAGGACGTCGCGACCGCGCGCGGCTCTGCCGCGTGAAGCCGTCGAGTCGACCATTGCTCGACGCTAGCGAGCGGGCCGCCTTCCCGGGCTGCTCCGATCGTACGAGTTCTCCGTTCCCCGATCGCGACTGCCCGATCACCATGCCGTCGCCGCTACCATCGATCGGTGCCCAGCAGCGCGGAACGACCCTCGCCGGACGGCGACGAGTCGCTCCGCCTCCTCTCGCTCGTCGAGCGGACCCTCTCGGGGCGGCTGGAGGAGGCCCTGCGGAGCTGCGACTCCAGCCTCGACCAGTGGCGGATCCTGCGTCTGCTCGCCGACCGCGGCGGCAGCCCGATGAACGTCGTGGCCGACCACGCGATGCTCCTCGCGCCCAAGCTCAGCAAGCTCGTGGACCGCATGGTCGCGGCGAACCTCATCCTGCGGCGGCAGGACCACGAGGACCGACGCCGGGTGCTCATCGTCGTCTCGGAGCGCGGACGACGGGCTCTCGCCGAGTGGGACGAGGCCACCGCCGAGGTCCGCGCCCAGTTCCGGGAGCTGCTCGGCGCCGACGCCGAGCAGTTCGGGACGTTGCTGCGGCGCCTGCGGGACGGCCTCGACCCGGCCGCCCTCGAGCAGTCGACCGCCGTCCCGGGCTGACCATGATCGCTTCGCTGGCGAGCTAAGGCTACCCTGACACGGAGTCGGACGGACCGACCGCTCCGGGAGGGTGCTTCGTGACCAGTTCCGTGCGGCAGACCGTGCCGCCCGCCGCGCCGCCGGCACGCGTCGCGCTGGCGATCGTGCTCGCGGCCCTCGTCGCCGCGGTCGTCAACACGCTCCTCGGGCTCCTGATCGGCGTGATCGAGGGCAGCGGCTACAACCCCACGACCGCCATCGCCTACAGCGTGATCGGGGTGCTGATCGGGGCCGCGGGCTGGGCGCTCGTCCGCCGCGTCGCGCCCCGGCCGGCCGCGGTGCTGCGCTGGCTGGTGCCCCTGGTCGTCGTCCTGAGCTTCATCCCGGACCTGCTGCTGCTCCAGTACGGGCTGTCCGTGCTCCTGGTCGTCGGGCTCATGGTCATGCACGTCGTGTGCGCGGCGGCCGCCGTCCCGGCCTTCCGCCGGGTCCTGCCCGTCTGACCGGGTCCCCGGTGGACCGGGGCGACGCGCCGTCGGCATAGTGGAGATCGCCAGCGTGCACGTCCCTCCCGGCCCGCCCGGGGACGCACGCCCGGAACGGGAGGAGCGCGCCGATGTCGGCCGCGGACGGAACGGGCTCCGACGGGGCGACCACCGAGCGTGCCGCCGAGGGCACCCCCGACGACGCCGGCGCGGGCACCGCCGGGAGCACCGCGACGTCGGCCCCCGCGCGCCGGCGCTGGGGCGACCGGGAGCACAGCCCCGAGGAGATCGAGGCCGCCAAGCAGCAGTGGCGCGACATGCGCCCGTGGGACAGCCCGATGGCCCGCGCCGACAAGGTGCTGATCGGGGCCACGGTCGCGGTCATCGTCTTCGGGCTCGCCTCGCTCCCGTTCCGGCCGTTCCTGCTCGCCTCGCACCCGGTGCTGCTCAGCCTCGCCACCGGCAGCCTCTCGGCCATCGGCGCCGGCGCGGCCTTCGCCCGGGTGGGCGACACCGCGCTCTGGCTGGTGATCGGCGCTGGCGTCATCGGGATGATCAAGTTCGACTGGCTGTTCTGGTGGGCGGGCCGGCGCTGGGGGGCGAAGGGGGTCCGCTTCTTCGTGCCCAGCGAGCGGGCGCAGCGCTTCGTCACGCGCGTCCGGTCCTGGCCCACCTGGATCATGCCGCTGCTCGTGGTCGCGGCGGCCCTGCCGGGCGTCCCGTCCCTGCTCGTGCACCTGCTCGCCGGCCTGGCCGGGATGCGGCTGCTCACGTTCCTGCTCGCCAACGCCGTCGGCGCCGCCCTCGTCGCCGGCCTGGTGGCGGGGCTGGGGTACGGGCTGGGCCAGTACGCCGTCGACGTCGTGCTCGCCGTCGACCGCTACGCCCTCTGGATCACCATCGCGATCGCCGTGTTCGTGGCGTACCGCGCGGGAGCCACCCAGAACCGGAAGGGCAAGGAGCAGCGCGCGGCGGGTCAGGCGCCGGGCGAGTGAGCGCGCCGAGGTCGTCGCAACGCTGCGGTGGGCATGGCGCGGTGACGGTCCCTCGCCGCCGGCCCGAGATCACAACTGGGTGACCTGGCCCGCCTCGATCGCCACGAGCCTCGTGGTCAGGCGTACGTCCGGAGTGTTGGCCGTGGGGAGGATGTCGCACGTCAACCGGAGCGCGAGCCCGGCAGGCGCCGACAGTGTGGCCACGATCGGCATCTGTGTGAAGGCGTTCCCGTTCGCCGTGAAGGACGGGAATGTCGTCTGCTGCGTGAACGCGAGCGGCGAAGCCGGCACCGTGGCGAGAGCACAGGACAGGTTGCGAACCTCGGGGGGCGACACCCCGGAGGCGACCTCGCAGGACACGACGATGTGCAGGGAGTAGTCCCCCGCCGGCACGGAACCCAGATCGAAGGTCACGGGCCCGCCGGGGTAATCGGGAATGATCTGCTCACGGCGCGATGTGTAGACCGTTGGATGAGCCGACGTTCCCGTCATGCGATGTCCCCCTGCCCGCCCCGCGCCGGAGCGCATGTGGACCGCGAGCCCAAGACAAGCACATCGAGGCGGCCCGGAGTCAGTCTGCTCCACTCGATCGGCCCATACCGAATTCGCTAGGCGTCCGTCGTCGCACCGCAGAAGCGCAAGAAGGTCGAACAGCTACCTGACGTTGCGCGTTCATCGATTCTCACGAGCATCACGTGCGCTCCGCCCTCTCCGAAGGCGCCGACGCGGGAGGTGCCGGACGACTGGCAGTCGAACCGCCTCGTCACCCTGACGCTCGAGGCCGACCGGCACCAGAGCGGCGGGCTGCTCCGGAGCTCGCCCGTCCTCCTCCCCCCGGAGCACTCGTGGGGGGCCGCGACAGGCCGATCGGGTGCGCTGCCTCGCCCTTCCGTCGCCAGGCGGTATGCTTGACAGCGAACCCGGCGCGCCGTGCACTGATCGTCCGGCGGGGCCGGCCAGTGCGGTGGATGCCGTCACCCTCGACGTGGTGACGCGGGCCGTTCGGAATCCCGGGCCCCGGCTCTTGGTTTCGTTCGTCCGGGAGGACCACTCCGGTTCTCCCAGCGGCCCATCACCCGCAGCACGATGCCCGGCAGTCCCCTGCCGGGCGTTCCGGAGGAGGTACATGGCTCGACGAGGCCAACCCCAGTCCGGCGGGCGCAACGGCGCCCCCGGGCAGCGGCGGCGAGGACGCAGGCGCGAGGACGTCATGTCCGTGCTCGCCCACGCCGTCGAGGACGTCCGGGCCGCCCTGCGCGGCGGCCGGGTCACGACGTCCACCCGCACGAAGTTCCAGGCCGTCGCCCTGGTGCTGCGCGAGGAGCGCGCCCGCGTCCGCGCGGACGAGACCATCGGGGACTCTCGGCGCACCGAGAAGCTCAAGCGTCTCGACGACATCGCGACCACCCTGGCGAAGACTGCCGTCCGCCACCCGGCGCTCCTGGCTCTGCTCTCCGAGGACGCCGTCGTCACCGACGACGCGCGGTCGCTCAAGCGCGACATGTTGCGCAAGGCCGGCATCGAGGCCGAGGCCGAGGAGGCCCCGGAGCCCGTCGAGGAGCCGGCCGCCGCGCCGACCAAGCCCGCCGTGGTGCCGCAGTCCGTGGTCTCGCGGCAGATGGCGAACCCCTTTCTCGCCCCCGACTTCTCGGCCGCGCGACCGGCCGCTCCCCGGCCCACGCCCCTGAGCGGCTGGGAGCTGCTCGACCCGCTGCTGCGCTCCTTCGAGCGCGCCGGCGACGGCACCTCGGTCTGCATGCCCCTCCCCGAGCCCGGCTCCCGCAAGGCGCCCGGCGGCCGTGAGCTCATGCCGCACCAGGCCCGGCTGGTCGCCGCGGCCGCGGAGGGTCACCGCACCTTCCTGCTCGCCGACGAGCCCGGGCTGGGCAAGACGGCCGAGGCGCTGCTCGCCGCCGAGGCGGCCAAGGCCTATCCCCTGCTCGTCGTCGTGCCGAACGTCGTCAAGACGAACTGGGTGCGCGAGGCCGGCCTGTGGTCCCCCCGCCGCAAGGCCACCGTGATCCAGGGCAACGGCGACTCCGTCGACGGCTTCGCCGACATCGTGGTGGTCAACTACGAGGTGCTCGACCGGCACGTCGGCTGGCTGCGCGAGTTCGGGTTCCGCGGGATGGTCGTCGACGAGGCGCACTTCATCAAGAACAAGACCTCGCAGCGCTCGCAGCACGTGCTCGGGCTCTCCGAGCGCATCCGGGGGTTCACCGCGCGCCCGCTGCTGATGGCCCTCACCGGCACGCCGCTGATCAACGACATCGAGGACTTCCTCGCCATCTGGGAGTTCCTCGGCTGGATCGACGAGAAGAAGCCGCTCGCCGACCTGATGGACGCCCTGACCGCCACCGGTCTGACGCCCGCGGATCCCGGGTTCTCCGCCTCGGCGCGCGAGAGCGTCGTGGACCTCGGCATCGTTCGTCGCCGCAAGGTCGACGTCGCCGCCGACATCCCGCCGCGCCGCATCGCCGACCTGCCCGTCGAGCTGGACGGGCCGACCGGCCGGTCGATCCGCGCCGCCGAGCGCGACCTCGCCGCCCGCATGGTGAAGCGCTACACCGACGCCCTCGCGGCGCGCGGTGCCGCGGCCACCGACGAGATCGACCACGACCTCGTGCGCCGCGTCGCCACGTGGGAGCAGAAGGACGCGGCCGGCTCGTCGTCCGGCGACAACGTCTTCAGCATGATGCGGCGCATCGGGCAGGCGAAGGCCGCCCTCGCCGCCGACTACGCCGCCCAGCTCGCGCGCAGCGCCGGCAAGGTGGTGTTCTTCGCCAAGCACGTCGACGTCATGGACGCCGCCGAGGAGACGTTCGCCAAGCAGGGCGTCCGGTACGCGTCGATCCGCGGCGACCAGACCCCGAGCGTGCGGCAGCGCAACATCGACGCCTTCGTCGAGGACCCGGAGGTCGGCGTCGTGGTCTGCTCGCTCACCGCGGCCGGCGTCGGCATCAACCTCCAGGTCGCCTCCAACGTCGTGCTCGCCGAGCTGCCGTGGACCGCCGCGGAGCAGACCCAGGCGATCGACCGGAGCCACCGCATCGGTCAGTCGCAGCCGGTCACCGCCTGGCGCATCCTCGCCGCGCAGACGATCGACGCCCGGATCGCGGCGCTGATCGACGACAAGGCCGGCCTCGCGGCCGTGGCCCTCGACGGCAGCGACGAGGAGGTCGGATCGTCGACCGACGCGCAGCACGCCGCACTCGTGGCCATGCTGACGGAGGCGCTGTCGGTCCCCGCCTAAGGTGGTCGCCGTGCCGATGACCGCGAAGTACGCGACCACCTGCGGCGTCTGCGGCTCGCCCGTGAGCCCCGGCGAGGAGATCGCGCGCTCGGGCGAGCGCTGGGCCCACGCGGTCTGCGCCGAGGCCACGCCGGCGAAGGCCGGTGCCACCAAGGCCGGGGCGTCGAAGGCTGCGTCGAAACCCACGAAGCCCGCGCGGCCGGACATGCCGGCCGCCGAGGGTGCGCTCGAGGTGTGGACCGACGGGGCGTGCTCCGGCAACCCCGGCCCCGGCGGCTGGGCGTGGGCCACCCGCGACGGCCGTCAGGCCAGCGGTGGCGAGCTCGGCACCACGAACCAGCGGATGGAGATCAGGGCGGCGCTCGAGGCCGTGCGCGCGCTGGAGGGCCCGCTCGTCGTCGTGAGCGACTCGACCTACGTCGTGAACTGCTTCCGCGACGGCTGGTGGAAGGGCTGGATCGCGCGCGGCTGGACCACCAGCGCCAAGAAGCCCGTGGTGAGCCGGGACCTGTGGGAACCGCTCATCACGCTCGTCAACGAGCGCGGCGACGTCTCCTTCCGATGGACGAAGGGCCACTCGGGCGACGAGATGAACGACCTCGTCGACAAGCTCGCCGTCGAGCAGTCAAAGGCCGTGTCCGCCTCGTAGTCGCTGACCACCGGTGATGTCCCGCGATCGATGGTGTCTCCGGCGAGGTCGGCGGCCTGCGCTCGGCGATCGGCGAGACCCTGGGCGCGCGGAGGTGTCACCCTGAGGTCGTGCACCCGACGGACTCCGACGCGGCCCGCATCCCGACGGGCAACGTCCGCGTGCCGCGGGACGTGTTCGTGACCCAGTGGCGGGAGGCGCTGCGCCGGGTCGAGCTCGGTGATCACGAGCCAGCGGACGGCTACCTCGAGGCGGTGGCCCACACCTGTCGGTGGATGGCGGCGCTGCCGATGCGGACCGCGCTCTGCGGAGGTCAGGCACGATCACCGGTGAGGTTGCGCGGCTGGCCGGCCCGCGCGGACCTGATCGAGGCCGAGTGGCAGGCCGCGCAGCGGGCGGAGGAGTTCCTGCCGGACCTCGCCGCCCGCCCCGGCTGGTGCGACGGTGTCCGGGCCACGCTGCGGTGGGCGTGGCGCGGCGAGGGTCCTCCCCCGCTCCCGGCCGCGTAGTCGGTGACCGCCGGACGGCGAGCTGTCCTTCGGCTGCATGTCCGGGCGCGCAAGGGCGCGGACCTCCGCCGGGATCCTCGGTGCGCGCTAGGTCCGCAATGCGGCCGGAGCCGACTCCTGCGGCTGCCCCCCGTCCCGGTAGCCGAGTCGACCCCGCGTGGCCGCGACGACCACCACCGCCACGACGGCGAACCCGACCAGCACCGGCAGCAGGCCGTACTCCGTCAGCAACGGGGCGGGGAAGGTCGGCGCCACGATCTTGTTCGCGAAGGTGTTGAAGGACGCGTGCATGAGCATCGTCAACAACAGGCTGCCCCCGACGTTGTTGAACACCCACGTCATGACGAGGGTCAGCAGGGTGGTCATCGCGAGGAACATGACCATGTTCGCCACGGTGGGGGGTGTCCACACCCCGCTCCAAAACAGGGGCAGGTGCCACGAGGCCCACAACACGCCCAGGACGATGCTGCCGACCAGGGGCCCGTACGCCGCCTGCAGGCGAGGCAGCGCGAAACCGCGCCAGCCGGGCTCCTCGCCCAACGGCCCACCGAGCACGAACGTGGCGACGAAGGCCACCGGGTACCCGATCACCATCCCGAGCGTCACCGGCTGGTACGACGCCAGGACCCCGGGCAGGACGATCGCGCCGAGGACCACGCTGGCGGGGATGACGAGCAGGACGAACAGGTACCACCGGAGCTTCACGCGCCATTGCACGTACCGGCGCAGCAGGCGCTTCGGGCCCTCCCTGCCCTCGGTCACCCGGACCATGACGAACGCCGACAGCGTCGGTCCTGTGAACGTCGCCGCCGCGATCATCAGGATCACCACGACCGGAGGCAGGGTGTACGGCAGGAGCCCGGTGCCGGTGCGGGAGAGCACGACCGGCAGCTCCACCACCCACGCGCCCGCGTACGCGAGGACGAAGAAGGACACCAGCGGGTGCCGTGTCAGCACGCCGGGACGCGCGCCGTCCCGCTGCGCACCGGCTTCGGAGATCGTCATGTCGCGTGGTCTCCCCTGCGGAGTCCCCGGTCGTCACCCTGACGGCGCACTCTCGGGAGCAGGAGCGTAGGCATTCGGGCGCCGACCCGACCCCCGTGATCACCCGATCGTGTGGCGCATGGCCGGAGGGGTCAGCGGACGATGAGAGGCCGGACACGGTCGGCCACGAGGTCGAGCTGCTGGAGCGGATCGCGCAGGGGCCAGAGAAGCATGGTGTCGACACCGGCCGCCGCGTAGTCGGACAGCACGCGCGCGCAGTGCTCGGGTGACCCGATCGGCAGGTGCGCCGCCAGGCCCTCGGGCTCACGTCCGAGCAACGGAAGGAGCTCCTACTGGAACAGCCCCTCGCGCAGGGCCGTGGCGAGCGCGGAGGTCCGGTCGTTGACCTCGAGCTTGCGGTAGATCGCCCGGACGTGGGTCCTCACGGTCTCCTCGCCGACGATCAGGCGTCCCGCGATCGCCTGGTTGTTCATCCCGATCACGATCAGCGCGAGCACTTCGCTCTCACGCAGGGTCAGCCCGAAACGTCCGCCGGGCCAGTACTCCCCCGATTCGATGCGGGTCACCATCGAGGCCGCATGTCCGCCCGCGGTCGAGGTGACGACGAGCTCGCCCGCGTGGACCCGGTGGATCGCCGCGACGAGCTCCTCGCCGGAGATGTGCTTGAGGAGGTAGCCCCGCGCCCCCGCTTGCAGGGCCTGTGCCAGGTACTGCTCGTCGTCGTAGACGGTGAGCATGATGACGCGCGAGTCGGCGCACCATGTGAGGAGATCCTGGCAGAGCTCCAGCCCGCTCGTGCTTCCCAGGCGCACTTCGCTGAGCACCACATCCGGAGCGAGGCTCTCGGCGACCTTCAACGCCTCGGGGGCGTCTTCGGCCTCCCCGACCACTCGGATTCCCGGGTACTCCGCCAGCATTTTTTTCAGGCCTACACGAACCATCTCGTGGTTCTCGACGAGAACCACCCGCACAGTTCCCATGAATGGCCCCGACCTCCGTGCGTTCCGTCGTCTTCTCCGTCGAAGACGCGGAAACTCCCGTTCTCGCCCGACGAACATCGTCTTCGCTGGGCACGAACCCGGCGCCCTGCAGGTCCTGGGACCTGCAGGGCGCCGGAGGTCCGGTCCCATCCCGGCGATCTTAGCGCCGGGATGGGAGCCCGCGGCGATTCGGTTGTCCGAGACCGCCGGGAGGGGACTACTCGATCACCCGGCGGAGGCGGCCTAGTCCGACTACGCCGGCGGGAGGCCCGCCGCGTCCCGGAGCGCCTTCGCGGCGGCCGCGGGGTCGTCGGAGTTGTAGATCGACCCGCCGGCCACCGCCACGTCCGCGCCGGCTTCCTTGACCGAGGCGATGGTGTCGACGGAGACGCCGCCCGCGATGGAGAACGGGACGCCGGCCGCGCGGCCGTCGGCGAGCAGGGTCTCGATCGAGTATCCGGGACGGGCCTGCTCGTCGAGCCCCGCGTGGATCTCGACGAAGTCCACGCCCAGCTTGGAGACCTCCTGGATTCGCTGGACCCGGTTGTTCACCACGCCGATCATGTCGGCGACGACCTTCTTACCGGCGTTGTGGCCGGCATCTACGGCACCCTTGATGGTGTCGTCGTCGAGCGCGCCCATGACCGTCACGAGGTCCGCGCCCTGCGCGAAGGCGAGGTCGGCCTCCAGCTCGCCGGCGTCGGCGGTCTTCAGGTCCGCGAACACGAGCTTGTCCGGGTGCGCAGCCTTGATCGCGGCGACCGCAGCGAGGCCGGCGTTCTTGATCAACGGCGTTCCCAGCTCGAGGATGTCGACGTAGTCGGCGACCTGGCGCGCCAGCGTCAGCGCGTCGGCGAGGCTCGGGACATCCATGGCTACCTGCAGCTTCACTGGCATCTCCTGATCTGTCTTCGACGTGTTCCTCGTTCGAGGCGTCTCAGCGGTCAGCCATTCCCGATTGCTCGACAGGAAAGGCTCGGAATTCTCGCCCGAGAACGGACTGCTCTCCGCCGACCGATTGTCATCGCCGGCGGGGCGCGGAGCTCTCGATAGGCAGCGCAACTGCGACAGCAGCGCACGCTCCGACATCACCCATAATAGTCGACGAGGCCGTTCACCACCAGTCGCGCGAGCGAATCAGCAGCAGAATCTCCGGCCGGGCCGGACGCATTCTTACCCGTCGCGGGGCGCGTGCCGACATCATGCACGGTCATCTCCTCTCCTGCAATTTCGGAGGTCGGTGAACTGGTTGTCCGACCGGTCGTCACCCGGCACGCGACAACGAGCGGCGCGCGGCCTCGACGATGGCTTCGACCGTCAGCCCGAATTGCTGGTACAGGGTCTGGTAATCGGCGCTGGCCCCGAAGTGCTCGAGGGAGACGATCTCGCCCCGGTCACCGACGAAGCGGTGCCACGGCATGCCGATCGCCGCCTCCACCGCCACGCGGGCGGTCGTCGCGGGGGGCAGGACGCCGTGTCGGTAGGACTCCTCCTGCGCGTCGAACCACTCGACGCAGGGCATGGAGACGACCCGGGTCGGCACGCCTTCCGCCTGGAGCACGTCTCGTGCCGAGAGGGCCAGCGAGACCTCGGACCCGGTGGCGATCAGCAGGAGCTCCGGTGCTCGCCCGGCGGAGTCGGCCTCGGCGATCGTGTACCCGCCGCGCAGCACGCCGTCCGTCGTGACGCCCTCGAGGATCGGGACGTTCTGGCGGGTGAGAGCGAGCCCGGCCGGCCCGGTCGGGTTCGCGAGGATGCCGCGGAAGGCTGCTGCGGTCTCGCGGGCGTCGGCCGGGCGGACCACCGCGAGTCCGGGGATCGCGCGCAGGGCGGCGAGGTGCTCGACCGGCTGGTGGGTCGGCCCGTCCTCGCCGAGGCCGATCGAGTCGTGGGTCCAGATGTAGATGGTCGGCAGCTTCATCAGGGCGGCCAGGCGCACCGCCGGACGCATGTAGTCGCTGAAGATCATGAAGGTGCCGCCGTAGGCACGCGTGCCGCCGTGCAGCGCGATGCCGTTGAGGATGGCGCCCATGGCGTGCTCTCGGACGCCGAAGTGGAGGGTGCGACCGTACGGCGACGCCTGCCCCCACATCTCCGTGTCGATCGTGCTCGGGCCGAACGAGTCGGCGCCCTTGATCGTCGTGTTGTTGCTCTCGGCGAGATCGGCCGATCCGCCCCACAGCTCGGGCAGCACGTCACCGATCGACTCGAGGACCTTCGCGAGAGCCTTCCGGGTGGCGAGGGGGTCATCCCCGGCGCTCCAGTCCGGGAAGTGGTCGGTCCAGCCGGCGGGGAGCTCACGGCGGGCCATCCGCTCGTACAGCGCGTGGCGTTCCGGGTTCTTGCGCGCCCACGCGTCGAACGACTCGCCCCAGGCGCGCCGGGTCTCCCGGGCTCGCCCGGCGAGAGCGCGGGTGTGCGCGAGCACCTCGTCGTCGACGGCGAAGCTCGCCTCCGGGTCGAACCCCAGAATCTCCTTGACCCGCGCGACCTCGTCGTCGCCGAGAGCCGCGCCGTGGGCGGCGCCGGTGTTCATCTTCTCGGGGGCCGGGTAGCCGATCACCGTCCGCAGCGCGATGAAGGACGGCCGGTCGGTCTCGGCGGCCGCGCGCTCCAGGGCGTCGCAGATGCCGGCGACGTTCTCGCCACCGCTCACGGTCTGGACGTGCCACCCGTAGGCCTCGTAGCGCTGCGCCACGTCCTCGGACAGGGCGATCGAGGTGTCGTCCTCGATCGAGATGTGGTTGTCGTCGTAGATCACGACGAGGTTCCCGAGCTGCTGGCGGCCGGCGATCGACGACGCCTCGGCGGTGACGCCCTCCTCGATGTCGCCGTCGGAGGCGATGACGTAGACGAAGTGGTCGAAGGGGCTGGCGCCGGGCGCGGCGTCGGGGTCGAAGAGACCCCGCTCGCGGCGCGCGGACATGGCCATGCCCACCGCCGCGCCCAGGCCCTGGCCGAGCGGACCGGTCGTGATCTCGACACCCGGCGTGTGGCCGTACTCGGGATGACCCGGCGTCTGTGAACCCCAGGTGCGGAGCTGTTCGAGGTCTTCGAGCTGCATCCCGTACCCCGCCAGGAACAACTGCACGTACAGGGTGAGGCTCGAGTGGCCGCAGGAGAGGACGAACCGGTCGCGACCTGCCCATCCCGGGTCGGTCGGGTCGTGGCGCATGACGCGCTGGAACAGTGCGTAGGCCAGCGGCGCCAGCGACATCGCGGTCCCCGGGTGACCGCTCCCGCAGCGCTGGACGGCGTCCGCGGCGAGGATCCGGGCGGTGTTGACGGCCCGTGTGTCGAGGTCCGACCAGCCGTCGGGAACCGTGACCGCGAGCAGGGAGGCGACCTCGTCGAAGATGTCGTGCCCCGGCCGGACGGAGGTGGCTTCGATGCTGTTCACGGGGCATTCACTCCTGAGGTCTCGGTGAGCGTTGCTGTCGTGGACCCGGGCTCACATTGCCGCGCGAGCGTCTCGGGCTGATTGGTCGCTTCGAGCACGGACATCCAGAGATCCCCGTCGGGGTCCACCCGGTTGCGGTGGCTCGTGATGAGCGGCATCGGGACGTGCACGAAGCGCCGCCGCCAGCGGACGACGACGGTCTCGGTCCGGCCGGCCATGGCCGCGTGGACGGCGGCGTGGGCCAGCCGGAGGCAGTAGACGCTGTCGTAGGCGTTCGCGGTGACGCTCCGGATGGAATAGCTCGGGTCGACGTAGCGCAGCGCCGGCTTCAGGCCGATCCGGGTGAGGTGGCTCGAGACGCGGTCGCTGAGGAACTGGCCGATGTCGCCGAGGCGCTGGTTTCCCGAGGCGTCGGTGGCACCGTTCCCGTCGGCATCTCCGGCCGCCGGGAGCAGCTCCTGCCCGGCACCTTCGGCCACGACGATGACGACGTGTCCACGGGTGAGCAGGTGGTGCTCGACCTTGGCCAGCAGGCCGTCGGGCCCCTCGAGCTCGAACGGGACCTCGGGGATGAGCACCATGTCGGCGCCGTGGTTCGCCAGCGCCGCGTAGCAGGCGATGAAGCCGGAGTGCCGACCCATGAGCTTCACGATCCCCACGCCGTTCTCGTGGGCCGCGGCCTCCGTGGTGACCGCTTCGATGAAGTCGGTCGCCCGTTCGAACGCGCTCTGGAAGCCGAACGACTGGTCGGTGTAGGGCAGGTCGTTGTCGATCGTCTTGGGGATCGCGACGACCGCGATGTCGAGTCCGCGCTGCGTGATCGCTGACACCAGCCGCATCGCCGCCCGGATGCTCCCGTCGCCGCCGATGACGAAGAGGATGTCGATCTTGCGCGCGATGAGGGTGTCGACCATCTCGTCGGCGTCCTGGTCGCCACGAGAACTGCCGAGGATCGTCCCGCCGGAGCGGGTGATGTCCTGGAAGTTGCTCTGGGTCAGATCCATCGTGTCGTCGCGGTACTTGGCGGTCAGTCCCTTGAGCCCGTTGCGGAAGCCGAGAATTCGACGCACGCGGTAATGCACGGTGAGCTCCTGGACGACGCCCCTGATGACGTTGTTGATGCCGGGGCAGAGCCCGCCGCAGGAGACGATGCCGACCGTCGTCCGGGCCGGGTCGAAGTAGATCTTCTTGCGAGGCCCGGCGCACTCGAAGGACGGGAGGGCCTCGGCGGTGTTCGCGCTGATGATCGAGGTCGTGTCGTCGAGCATCACCCGGTCGTCCTCGTGGACGAAATGCGGGGTGGTCTGCTTGTCGGCGAGCCACGCGGAGAACGGCGACGTGTAGCGGCATTCACCGAGAGTGCGGATGTGGAGGTCCTCCAGTTGCACCGTCACGGATTCTCCCTCGGGAGTGGGTGGTCGGTGGTCGCGAGTGGCCCGGGTCGGGACCTCGGGGTCACGACGGCGGGATCGGCTCGAAGGTGATGTGCCGGATGAACCGCACCTGTCCGTCGGTGATCAGGAGGGACTCGGCGACGGTGGTGCCGTCGACGCGGCGCGGTGCGGCGAGCAGTGGTCCGCCGCTGATGCCGGTGGCGGCGAACAGCGCGCCTCCGGCGACGAGCTCGTCGCGCTCGTAGATGCGATCGACGCTCATGCCGGCGCCGCGGATCGCCTCGGCCTCCTCGTCGGTCTTGGGCGCGAGGCGACCGAGCATGCCGCCGCCGAGGGCACGGACCGCGGCGGCGGTCATGACGCCTTCGGGCGTGCCGCCGACGCCGAGCAGGAGATCGACGTCGCAGGTCGGCAGGAGGACCTCGAGCGCTCCCCCGACATCGCCCCCCGCCGGGGTGTGGACCGCAGCTCCTGTCGCCAGCACCCGCGCGATCAGCCCGTCCTCCCCCTGGTGGCGAGGCTTGTCCATGATCACCACGCGGAGCTCGTCGACCTTCTTCGAGAGGGCCTCCGCGACCTTCTCCACGGTGCGCTCGGGCGGGTCGACGAGATCAACGGCGTGACGCGCCGCCGGCGGGACCACGATCTTGTCCATGTAGAAGCCCGGTCCGGGGGACCAGAACGAACCCGAGTCGCCGAAGGCGATCGTGGCCAGGGCGCCGGGAAGCCCCTTCGCGCAGAAGGACGTGCCTTCCAAGGGGTCGACGGCGATGTCGAAGTCGGGCCCGCCTCCGTCGTCCCCGACGACCTCGCCGTTGAACAGCATCGGCGCGTTGTCCTTCTCCCCCTCCCCGATGACCACCGTTCCGCGGCCGGGGACGTCCGCCAGGACGCGACGCATGGCCTCGGTCGCGGCGCCGTCGGCGGCATCCGCGTCGTGCTTGCCGACCCACGCACAGCAGGCGAGCGCCGCGCGGTGGGTCGCCGCGACCGCCGTCGACTCCAAGGCTCCGAGGTCGAGGCGCACCGGCAGGACCGTGTCGCTCTGGGATGGCATAAGGGGCTCCACATCTACTGGCTCGCTCTCCGAGAGCGACCGCGTCGTGCATGGCGTCGTCGGACGGAATCCGGCGGCTAGGCGTTCGGGGCGCGGTCGGCGAGCCGCGCGCGGCGGGCCCGCCCCTGCACGGGGCCGGGCCCGCAGGGAATCCCGTGCGGGCGTCCCTGCCGGACCGAGGTGACGTCGCCGAACCGGGAGGACGTGTCGATGGCGACGCGGAACGCCCCGGCCGCGGCGCGCGGGTCCGGAGCGCCACGGATCGCGGCCCCGACCACGGCGACCACCGCACCCGAGGCCCGGACATCGAGGATGCTGTCGAGGTCCACGCCGCCGGCGACCGAGAAGGGCGCCTCCGACTGCCGACCCGCCTCGATCACGGCCCGGACCGAGTACCGGCACGGCGCCTGCTCGTCGGTGCCCGCGTGGAACTCACAGAACTCGACGCCCAGCCCCGCGAGCTCGCGGGCCCGCAGGACGCAGCCCCGGACGTCGGTCATGTCGGCGACCACGCCCTTGCCGCAGCGTCGAGCCGCGGCGACCGCTCCCCTGACCGTGTCGTCGTCGGCTCCGCCCATCACCGACACGAGGTCGGCCCCGGCGCTGAAGGCAAGGTCGGCCTCGAGCGCTCCGGCGCCCACGGTCCTCATGTCGGCAAAGATCGTCTTGTCGGGATACGACGCCGTGATCGCGCGGATCGCCGTCACGCCCTCGTTCTTGATAAGAGGGCTTCCGATCTCGATGATGTCGACGTGCTCGGCCACCTGGCGGCAGAGGACGAGCGCCTCGTCGAGCGTTGACACATCCATGGCGAACTGCAATTGCATGACCGCATCCTTTGCACGGGATCAACGGCGACGACGGCATCGACGGCAGGCGCGGGAGCTACTCGAGGTTCGCGTGGAGGCGCCACAGATCGCGGGCCTGGCTGCCGCTGGTCTGCCAGAGGTGGTGGAAGAGCGCGTCCGTGAGGATCAGGAGGGACTGCTCGAAGAGGCTGCCGGCGTACTGGGCGGAGCGCGTGCCCTCGAAGTCCTGCTTGTCGGCGGCAGGGATCAGCAGCGTCTCGGTCGCCAGTCCGGCGAGATCCGACTCCGGGTCGGTCGTGACCGCCAGGACACTCGCGCCCTGCTCGGAGGCCGTCCGCGCAGCCGTCACGACCCGCTTGGTGGAGCCGGAGCCGGAGGCCGCGATCAGCACGTCGCCGGCGCCGATCGCCGGGGCGGTCGTCTCCCCGACGACGTGGGTGGCCTTGCCGAGATGCATGAAGCGCATCGCCGCCATCTGCAGCGCCAGCCCGCTGCGTCCCGTGCCGATGGTGAACACCGCGGGAGCATCGACCAGCAACGCTCCTGCCCGCTCCCAGCTGGCGGCGTCGACGCCCTGGAGGACCTTGGCGTGCTCGCCGACGATCAGGTCGGCGGCGTCGCCGAACTGCGCGGCGTTCTCGCTCTGGGTGTCCGATGTCGATGCGGACAATTGACACAACCCCTTTCCACACTGAATGGGACGAAAGCCCGTGCTCGTCTGCACCGGGTCGCCCCGGAACTCGATGCACGTCAGGACAGCCCGGTCGACGAGAGCGATACGTCGCCCTCGTGGAAGACCGGGCACTGGAGTGCCGGATCACGCCACCGGGTCCTCGAGCCCGCGGTGGCGACGAGCGAGGTCGCGTCGCGACCTCCTCACCTCGGTGCCCGGTCCCGGCCCCGGACAGGCGCCCCTGCCTGCCCGTGGCCCCGGGCTGTGCTGCGGCGAGCACGCTGTGCGAACCGGTCGTGGACCGGCGCTCAGGCACTCACCGCGGGGGACGTGGGGTCCCCCCCGAGGCGTCCGGTGCCCGTGGATGACGAACGAACATCGAGGTCATGGGCCAGACGCTAGGCACGCCGGCGGGGCAGTCGGCTCCCCTACGCGGGGGAGTCGGAGGGTGACAATGCGCGATGACGCCCCTCGGGAGGGCGGTCTCGGTCGTGATGCCCGTCGGATCCGGACCGTCACGGGACGTCCCGATCCACGTCGCTGTGCGTTCGTGGACGCGCGAGCGCCGCGACGGTCCGGACGCCTTCCTGCGCCCTCTGCTCTCTCCCACAGACCGACGCTGAGCAGCGAGGACCGTCGGCTCGACCGGCCCGCGGCCGGCCGGGCCGTGGCGACCGGTTGCGACGAGATGCTTGCGCTCCGTCGTCGGCGACGGCTACAACTGTCATCCGTCGGGCGCCTCGAGCTGCCCGACGCCCGGCCGGTCCCATCGCCCCCGTGGGGGACCGTGCCTCGCCGGAGGGCCGTCCGTAGACGGCGCCCCTCCGTGCACCTCCAGCCGCGATTCCTCCAGCTGCAGGTCGATCCCGCACGTGACGGTGACGGCCGCGCAGCCGACCCGGCCGTGCGCCGGGTCGGCGCCCACAGCTGGACCATTCTTCGCCGCCGCACAGGGGCGGTGTTCCACGGAGAGGTAGGGGAACTCATGTCATCTCTGACCGAGATCGCTCGGACGCTGGTGTCGAACAAGCGAGGCATCCTGGCGGCCGACGAGAGCATCGGGACGATGTCGAAGCGCCTCGAGAGCGTCGGGGTCGAGCCGACGGAGGAGAACCGGCGCCTCTACCGAGAGCTGCTCCTCACGACTCCGGAGCTCTCCGAGTCCATCAGCGGTGCCATCCTCGCGGACGAGACGTTCCGCCAGGTGCTCTCGGACGGGAACACCTTCCCCGCCGCACTCGCCGGGATCGGGGTGCTCGCCGGGATCAAGGTCGACACCGGGGCCAAGCCGCTGGCCGGCGCTCCGGGCGAGACGGTGACCGAGGGGCTCGACGGACTCCGCGAGCGGCTCGACGAGTACGTGGCCATGGGAGCCAGCTTCACCAAGTGGCGCGCCGTGTACTCGATCGGCGACGGCCTCCCCACGGACCGGTTGAAGCGGGCCAACGCCCACGCACTCGCCCGCTACGCCGGGCTGTGCCAGGAGGCGGGGCTCGTGCCGATCGTCGAGCCCGAGGTGGTCATGGACGGCGACCACTCGCTGGAGCAGTGCCGACAGGTCACACGGGCGGTGCTGCAGTCGGTGTTCGAGGAGCTGAGCCTCATGGAGGTCCAGCTCGACGGCATCGTCCTCAAGCCGAACATGGTCGTGGCGGGCGACGGGTGCCCGGACAAGCCCTCGGCGTCCGAGGTCGCCCGCGCGACCGTGGAGACCCTGAGCGAGACCGTACCGCCGGCGGTGCCGGGGATCGCCTTCCTCTCGGGGGGGCAGGACCCGCAGGAGGCCACCGACAACCTGGCCGCGATGAAGGAGCTCGCTCCCCTTCCCTGGGAGCTGACGTACTCGTTCGGTCGGGCGCTGGTCGGGCCCGCCCTCGAGACCTGGCGAGGCAGCGGCGACCAGTGGGGCGCCGCGCAGGACGCCCTCTCCGAGCGGGCGGTCGCGAATGCCGCCGTCCGCTGACTCCCTCCGCTCCTCGGCCCCTCGGGCCGTCGAGCGTGGGACGCCCGACCTCGTCCTCGAGCTCGCCCGGGTCACCGAGTTCGCGGCACTCGCCGCGGGCCGGTGGGTCGGGCTGGGCGACGAGAGCAGCGGCATCGCGGCGGCCGCCGCCGCCGCGCGCACCCTCACGGGATCGATCCCCCTCCGGGGCACGGTCGCCAGCGACGGGGGCGAGGTCGGCGCCTTCCGGGTCGGCGATCACGTCGGTGACGGCACCGGCCCGGCGCGCGACGTCGCGCTCGCCCCCCTCGACGGCGCCGTCCTGGCCGCCAAGGGCATGCCCGACGCTCTCGCGGTGATCGCCGCGACCGAGTACGGCGGGATGTTCAGGGCAGCACCGATCACCGATCTGGAGATCCTCGTCGTCGGGCCGGCCGCGTGCGACGTCGTCGACATCGACCGCCCGGTGGCCGAGAACGCCCGGGCGGTGGCCGCGGCCGGGCAGCGGCCGGTCTCCGAGCTCACCGTGAGCGTCCTCGGGCGCGGCCGGCACCAGGAGATCGAGCGCGAGGTCCGGGAGACCGGGGCGCGGGTGCGTCTCCTCCTCGGCAGTGAGATCGCCGGGGCACTCGCGGCCTCACACCCCGACAGCGACAGCGACATGCTCGTCGGCGTCGGCGGCGCACACGAAGGCGTCCTCGCGGCCGCCGCGCTGGCCTGCGTGGGCGGCTCGATCCAGGCCCGACTGTGGCCACGCGACGCCGACGAGCGTCGACGGGCGCTCGACGCCGGGCACGACGTCGATGCGGTCCTGCACACCGGGGACCTCGTCGGTGGGGAGGACATCCTCTTCAGCGCCACCGGGGTCACCGGCAGCGACGACGTCCCCGGCCTGCAGTACCGCGCCGACCGTGCCACGACGCACTCCGTGGCGATGCGTTCGAGCACCGGCACGGTCCTGGTCGTCGAGGGTCATCACCAGATCGACCGGCTCCACGACGTCCTCGGCGCCTGACCCGGCATGCGCCCCCCTCGATCCACCGTGACCACCGCACCGGCATCAGCGCTCGGGCAGCGGCGGCGGCTGTCCACTCTCCTCGTACCGATCGAGCATCGCGATGCGGTCGAGGTGACGTGGGTCCTCCGAGAAGGGGGTGTCGACGAAGGAGGTGATGATCTCGGCGGCCTCGTCGAGGGTGTGCATGCGAGCGCCGATCGCCACGATCCGGGCGTCGTTGTGCTCCCGCGCCAAGGACGCGGTCTCGGTGCTCCACGCGAGGGCGGCACGAACTCCGCGGACCTTGTTCGCAGCCATCTGCTCCCCGTTCCCGGAGCCACCGACGACCACACCGAGACTGCCCTCGTCGGCCATCACCCGGATACCGGCCTCGATGCAGTACGGCGGGTAGGCGTCGTCGGGGTCGAATTCGGCGGGACCGAGATCCCGTACTTCGTGTCCCAGTTCGTCGAGGCGCCGGAGCAGATGGTTCTTCATCTCGAACCCGGCATGGTCGGAAGCGAGGTAGACGCGCATGCCGCAAGTCTGACAGTCGTTCCACCGAAACAACACCTACTCGATCGCAGCAATCGAGAACGTTCATCGAATCTCGCCGGAACGCTATGCCGCTCCACTGCCGGATGATAAGATGATGATCACTCCAATGAGACCACTCTCTCTCGGTCGGCCGATCGGTTGCGCTGAACTCACCCAGCCTGAGGACCACCACCGCCGGCGACGTCGTGGAAGTGTGCATCGAATTCGCGACGAAGGCCGGACAGGGCGATTCGTTCGTCGTCGGGCGCCGGATCGCAAGCGCACGCGGAAAGGATTCGACGACCCATGGCGACCTGGACGCTCCACCAGCGACGGGCGATCGACGAGGGCCTGGGCGGTTCGTCCAGGACGGGCACGACGAGTCGTAGACGGAGGGCATCGATGACCGGACCAGCCATCGTCGCATCAGTTCTGGGCGCCGATTACTCCCGTCTCGCCGGGGAGGTCCTCGATCTCCAGGCCGCCGGCGTCGACCGCATCCAGTGGGACGTGATGGACGGCCGCTTCGTCCCGAACCTGACGTTCGGGGCCGCGGTCGTCGGCGCGTGCCGACCCTACGTCGACCTGCCCTTCGAAGCGCACCTCATGGTCGAGGATCCCGACGCCGGGCTGGCGGAGTTCGTCTCCGCCGGGTGCGGCACGGTCATCGTCCACGTCGAGGCCTGCAAGCACCTGCACCGCACGCTCTCGAGCATCCGGGACCTCGGGGCCCGCGCGGGGGTGGCCGTGAACCCGTCGACGTCGCTCGACTTCGTCCCGCACGTCCTCGACCAGCTCGATCACATCCTGATCATGACGGTCAATCCCGGATTCGGCGGTCAGGAGTACATCAGCGCGATGGAGGACAAGGTCTCCGAGGCGCGCGAGATCGCCGACCGCAGCGAGCGGCCGATCCAGATCGAGGTGGACGGGGGAATCTCCGCGAAGACGGCAGCAGGGCCCTTGCGAGCCGGCGCGGAGTTGCTCGTCGTCGGTTCCGCGCTGCTCAACCACCCGTCGGGAAAACAGGCGGCGACCGAAGAGATCCGTCAGGTACTGGCGCAGGCGACGTCCCTGACATAGCTGTGGAGAAGGAAGCCCCGGCGAGAGCACACCGGCGCGCCGGAATGACGTAGAGGAGTTTCTCCATGATGACCGACCAGTCCTCGGTGAGGGAAAGTCAGGACAACCTGCTGAAGCAGGCCGCCAGAATTCTCCGGACGCGGTACGAGCTCGGTAAGGGCTATGTCGACGTGTCGTCGGCCGAGGCCGCGGACCTGGTGGTCACCCTCGAGGCGACGGCGTCCACGAACGGTTCCGACGGGGTCGACCGCGAGGAAGCGATCGCCCTGGCGCACCGCCTGGTGGACGACGATCAGCCCGAGATGTCGCCGATGTGGCCCCGCGCATCCGCGGAGAGGCACCCCGGCTAGCGGCCACGGGCGGCGCGACGCGAGTCGCGTCCGTGACCCACGTCGATTCCTGGGGAGGTGAATCCACGTGGAGATGCGCGCTTGGGAATCCCCCGAGTTCGAGGAGATCGGGGTCGCCCCCGAGGTGACGATGTACGTCGCCCAGCTGGACGACTGAATGACGTCGGGGAGCCGGACCCGTGCTACACGGGTCCGGCGCCCTTCCTTGTGTGTCAGCGATGTTCGGGGAGTGGTGTCGATGGGCGAGCAGACGCTCGCCGAGCCCGGCGAGGTGCTCGGCTGATGATCACTGGATACGGTCACTTCGCCCAGCTCGCAGAATCACTGCAGTGGGACGAGACCACCATCGACCTCTCCACCGACATCGAGTCCTGGACGAAGCTCGAGGACAGCGAGTACGACCAGATCCTCGGACTGATCGCCGGCTTCTGCATCGGCGAGACGTCGGTCGCCACCCATCTCACGTCGTTCCGTGGCGCGGCGAGCACCGACGACATGATGGCCGAGGTCTTCGCGGCCCAGGCCCGCGACGAGGCCCGGCACGCCCGCTTCTTCGACCGCGTGGTCAGCGAGGTCGTCGGCGTCCCGGGGAAGAACCTCAACGAGCGGCTCGAGGTCCTGCGCGAGCGGGTGAGCCCGGACCTCCTCGAGCTGTTCGAGGAGCGCCTGCCGGCCATCGCCCGCGGCCTCGCCGACTCCGACGAGGAGCTCACCACCGCGGTCGGGCTCTACCACATGATCCTCGAGGGCGTGGTCCTCACCGCCGGGCAGCACGCGCTGCTCGACGCCCTCGAGAAGCTGTCGGTCCCGATGCCCGGGATGCGCAAGGGCATGGAACTGGTGCTGCGCGACGAGCGCTGGCACATCGGCTTCGGCTCCCGGGTCATCCAGAGCGCCGACCTCGTCGACAACGACCTCGAGAAAATCCTCAACGAGGGCTCGAAGGCCGCGTGGGCCTGGGGAGACCTCATCTCCTCCAAGGACATCGAGAAGGTCGACCAGCTCCACAAACGCCGTCTCAAGTCCGTCGGGATCAAGTTCTGGTGACCGGCGACGTCGAGATGCCACCTCGCGAGTCCCCCGCTGATGGAGCGAACCCGTGATCCCGATCATCGAATTCGTGCTGGGCATCGCCGTGCTGGTGTACAGCGCCGAGAAGCTCATCGGCCATCTGGTCGGCATCGCGAGCCGATGGGCGATCTCGCTGTTCCTCGTCGCGGTGGTCTTCACCGGCATCGAGTTCGACGATCTCGCCTTCGGGATCGTGCTGAACCTCGAGGACCTCAGCAACGTCGCCCTCGGGACGGTCATCGGCACGACAGTCGCCATGACCGGCGTCGTGCTCGCCATCGCGGCGATCGTCGCACCGACACCGGTCGACGTGCCCACCAGCTACCTCGTCCTCTTCGTCGCCGCACCGGTCGTGATGTACGCCCTCGCTCTGGTCGGGGCCCTGACACTCCTCACCGGGATCGTGCTCATCGTCGCGTTCGTCGCGTTCGTCGGCTGGGTGGCGTACCGGGAGCACTCCGCCCGACGTCCGGTGTGGCGCAACGCCGAGCTCTACGAGCAGATCGACAACGTCGAGGTCGGCGTCGGTGGCAGGGGTGGCACCGCCCCGATCGTGGCGACGACGGCAGGGACCGCGAGCGGGCCCGCCGACGGGCGCGGCGGCTTCGACCTGCCTGCGGATCTGAAGATCGATCAGGGCTTCCTCAAGGCCCGGCAGCACTCGCCCGGCGCCACCCTCGCGTTCGCCGTCCTCGCCCTGATCGGTCTCGTGGCCGGTGCCCTCATCGCCGGTCGGGGCACCGAGGGCATCCTCGACGAGTTCGCTCTCGACGGCACGGTCTTCGGCGTCACGATCGCGACGCTGGCGCTCTCCCTCGAGGACATCTTCCTCACCGCCGAACCGCAGCGGCGGGGCGCGCCGGAGATCGCCGTCGCGAACGTGATCGGCAGCGTGGTGTTCTCGGTGACCGGCAAGCTCGGGATCATCCTGCTCGTCGGTGGGGCGATCACCGTCGACCACTCCGTCCTGGTCTGGCACCTACCGGCGCTGATCGTGATCACGCTGATCGCGGCGCTCTTCCTCTCGACCGGTCGACTGCTCCGCTGGCACGGGATCGTCCTGCTCGGTCTGTACGTCATCTACTTCGTCACCAGCCTGGTGTCCTTCGGCGGAGTCCCCCTCGACGACTGATCCCGGCCGGCGACACCGCCCCTGAGAGGAGCCACTCCCGTGACGACGAAGGACCGGATCGGAGCCGGGCTGGCGGCCGTTGCCGCGATCATCGGGCTCGTGCTGGTGTCCGGGTACCGCGACGCCTCCGCCGCCTCCGACGACGACGGCGCGGGCCCCGCCGACCCCGCACCGACCAGCCAGGTCGGCCCGGGACCGGCGCCCGACGGCGACTGAGGATCCGCGACCCGGGTCAGGACAGCCGGGCGCTGCGGGCGTCGTCGAGCCGGATCAGCAGCTCGACGGGCAGGTGGGCGAGGTCGAGGGCCCGGCACAGCCGGGGCACGGCCTCGGTGTCGATGCGCCGGCGGAGGTCGGTGACGTCGGCGGCGTCCTCGGTGCCGACGTGACCTGCGAAGACGTCGTTCTCTGATCGAGATGTCGCAGGTGTGGATGACGCGGGGGCGGCGACCGACGATGTCCCGGTGACCACGGAGCAACGCCCGACCACCCCGGCCACCCCGGCGGTCGACGGCCCGCCGCCCTGGGTCCTGCGGCTGGCGAGCCTCACGATCTACGTCGGCGTCGTCGGTTTCGTCATCGCCGAGATCGTGCAGTACGCGCAGTCCAGCACCGACGGGTTCCTGGCAGCGACCTTCGCCAACGCCCTCGTCTGGGTGGTCGGCGTGAACGCGATCATCTGCGGCTCGGGCCACATCGTCATGCCCGGTCCGGTCGCGGAGTCCATCGGGTGGCCGAAGGGCAGCCCGTTCCAGTTCGAGGTCGGCCTGGCCAACCTGGGGATCGGTGTCCTCGGCGTGCTGTCCCCGTCCTTCGACCGCGACTTCGCGCTCGCCGTCGTCATCGCCTTCTCGATCTTCTACTTCGGAGCGGCCCTCGGGCACGTCCGGGAGATGATCAGCGAGCACGACACGGCGCCGGGCAACGCCGGGTTCATCTTCTGGTTCGACGTGATCGCGCCGCCGGCGCTCATCGCGCTGTACCTGGCCACCTGAGGCCCGGGTCCGTGACGGGCGCCGAGGTGGGCGTCCCTCAGTGGCAGGGGAACCCGAGGAAGTGGCGGGCGTCGTGCACCAGCTCGTGGATCACCGAGCTGTCGCCGAACAGCGACGTCGCGCCCTGGTCGATGCCGATCAGGTAGTAGAGCACCAGCCCGACCACCACCGCGCTGACCAGCCACGGCAGCGTCTCGGAGGCCGGCACGGCCACGGCCGTCGCGCGGCCCTTCGCAGCGGCGACACCAGAGGTCATGGCTTCTCCTCGAAGACGGCGGGGCGTGCGACCTCCCCGAGCCAACCCGGCGCGATCAGCACATGTCAATACCTGTGCACCGATCGCGTCGTCAGCGCGGGCCCATCCGCAGAGCGCCGTCCATCCGGATCACGTCGCCGTTGAGGTAATCGTTGGCGACGATCATCGCCACCAGCCGGGCGTACTCCTCGGGCGCGGCGATGCGCTGCGGGAAGGGCACGCTCTCCCCGAGTCCGGCACGGACCTCGTCGCTGAAGCCGGCCATCATCGGGGTGTCGACGATGCCCGGTGCGATGGTCATGACGCGGATCCCGTACTGCGCGAGGTCGCGGGCGGCGGTGACGGTCATCCCGGCGACGCCGGCCTTGGACGCGGCGTACGCGACCTGGCCGACCTGCGCCTCGTAGGCGGCGATCGACGCGGTGTTGACCACCACGCCCCGCTGGCCCTGCGCATCCGGCGACAGGGTGGCCATGGCCTCGGCCGCCAGGCGCATCACGTTGAACGTGCCGAGCAGGTTGACCTTCAGGACCGTGTGGAAGAGATCCAGGTCGTGCGGCCCGCGGCGGGACAGCACGCGGGCGGACGGGGCGATGCCGGCGCAGTTGACGGCGAGCCGCAGCTCGCCGCCGTCCTCCTGGATGCGCGTGACGGCGGCCCGGACCTGCTCCCCGTCGGTGACGTCGGCCGCGAGAAGGCGCACGTCACCGCGGGGCGCGGCCACGTCGGCGACGGCCTGCTCGAGGTCCAGCCCGTACACGGTGGCCCCGCCCTCGACGAGAGCGGCCGCCGTCGCGGCCCCCAGGCCGGAGGCCGCTCCGGTGACGAGCGCAGCGATGCCGTCGAGCTGCATGCCCGATCCCCTCTGCCGTCGGTGGGACGAGTATGGGCCCCGCCGCACCGAGCGGGGTGCCGTGATCAGGGCGCGGTGGACGATCGACCGCTGCCCTCGGTGCCGGGCCCGGACAGGAGCCCGCGCACCGACCGGCGGGCCTGGGTCTTCTTGCTGTGCAGGAGGGCGGCCTCGACGGCGCGGTGCGTCCCTTCGGGCTCCTCGACGTCCACGACGAGACGGTGGAACGGACGCCCCGACAGGTAGACGACGAGGACGCGAGGACTCCGGCGCACGCCCCACAGCTGTCGGCGTTCGCCGATCCCCCAGGAACCCGCGCGGAGCCGACCGGGCCACCAGGAGCCCGGACAGGGCACGTGCGGGCTCGAGGCGACCGCCTCGTCCCTGCCCATCACCCGCGAGCCGACGATCCTCTCGAACGACACGTCGAGCCCCCGCGAGCACGCGGCCACCCGGTCGACCCCGGTGAACCGCATCCGGAGCCCGGTCGGCATCACGGCGAGGCTGATCGCCATCGGCCCCCCTCGAGTCTGCGCGCGGGCGCAGTCGATCGACTGCCCCTCCAGCGCGTCGACCCGGGGTCAGGGGGGCGAACGCGATCGTCATTGTGTCGTCGCCCGAGCATCGGGGGTTACCACGGGGCGCGACGGACCCCCCGGGCTCCGTCGTGCGCTCCTCAGCGCTCGATGAGCCGCATCTGCTCCTCGGTGTGGTGCCCACCCTCGGCCGGGGGCAGCGCGTCGAGGCGGCGCAGCTGGTCGTCGGTGAGCTCGACGCCGTCCGCGGCGGCGTTCTCCTCGACCCGACCGACCCGCTTGGTGCCCGGGATCGGCGCGATGTCGCTGCCCCGGCTCAGCAGCCACGCGAGGGCGACCTGCGCGGGGGTGGCGCCGGCCTCGGTCGCGACGGCCTGGACCTCGTCGGCGAGGGCCAGGTTGCGCCGGAAGGCCTCCCCGACGAACCGCGGGTTGTCCTTGCGGAAGTCGTCGTCGGCGAAGTCCTCGATCGACCGGATCTGCCCGGTGAGGAACCCGCGTCCCAGCGGCGAGTAGGGCACGAGACCGATGCCGAGCTCGCGCAGCAGCGGCAGGATCTCCTCCTGGTCGCGGGTGAAGAGCGAGTACTCCGACTGCAGCGCCGTGATCGGGTGGGCCGCGTGGGCGCGGCGGATCGTGGCGGTCCACGCCTCCGAGAGGCCGATGTGGCGGACCTTGCCCTGCTCGACGAGCTCGGCCAGGGCGCCGACGGTCTCCTCGATCGGGGTGCCCGGGTCGACGCGGTGCTGGTAGTAGAGGTCGATGTGGTCGACGCCGAGGCGGCGCAGCGACCCCTCGACCGCCGCACGGACGTTGTCCGGGCTCGAGTCGGCGCCCTGTCCCCCGGTGTGGGAGATCAGGCCGAACTTGGTGGCCAGCACGACCTCGTCGCGCCGACCCTCGATCGCGCGGCCGACCAGCTCCTCGTTGACGTACGGGCCGTAGACCTCGGCGGTGTCGATCAACGTGACACCCAGGTCGAGGGCGCGGTGGATGGTGCGGATCGACTCGTCGTCGTCGCTGCCCGCCCCGGTGTAGCCGTGGGACATGCCCATGGCTCCCAGGCCGATGCGGCTGACCTCGAGGTCGCCCAGCGTCGCGGTCTTCACGATGTGGTCCTCAGGTTGTCGGGGCGGTGGTCCACGCGCTCGACGGTACGAGCAGCGCGCGGCGCGTGGGGGTCCTGGCGTGATCCGGCACGGGCTGGACGTGGTCGCCCCGACCTGGCCGACTGACCCCGACACGGTCGGACGGCAGAGAGGCAGCGGACATGGATCTGGGCATCGCGGGGCGGACGGCACTCGTCTGCGCCTCCACGTCGGGCCTCGGCCTCGCGACGGCGTCGGCCCTGGCCCACGACGGCGCGACGGTGGTGGTCTCCGGACGGTCCGACGAGCGCGTCCGCGACGCTGCGGCCGGACTGCCCGGCGCGGTCGGGATCGCGGTGGACCTGGTCGAGGAGGGGGGCGCGGAGCGGCTGTACGCGGCCACGGTCGAGCAGGTCGGCGAGCCCGACATCCTGGTGCTCAACGGCCCGGGCCCGGCGCCGGGCTCCGCCCGGGAGGTGGGTCCGGACGGCATCCGGACCGCGATCGCGACCCTCGTCGCCCCGCACCAGGTCCTGCTGGAGCGGGCGCTGCCCGGGATGATCGAGCGAGGGTGGGGCCGCGTCCTGAGCATCAGCTCCAGCGGTGTGCAGGCCCCCATCCCCGGGCTCGCGCTGTCGAACCTCGGTCGCGCGGCGCTGGCCGGCTACCTCAAGACCCTCGCGACGGAGGTGGCGGCGTCCGGGGTCACCGTCAACTCGCTGCTGCCCGGGCGCATCGCGACGGCGCGGGCGGAACAGGTCGACACGGCGGCCGCGGAACGCACCGGCCGCTCGCGCGAGGAGGTCGAGGCGGAGATCCGGGGCACCATCCCCGTGGGGCGGTACGGGGACCCCGCCGAGTTCGGCGCGGCCGCCGCGTTCCTGTGCAGCGCCCCGGCCGGCTACATCACGGGCACGGTGCTGCGCTGCGACGGCGGCATGCTGGCGACACCCTGACCTGCGGCCGGCCGGCGTCCGCCATCCGGGCGCTGATGCACCCGGTAGCGCACTTCCCGGCACGTGTGATCGACGTTACGCTCGCCCGCGTTTGGACTAGCGGAGTAGGCCTCTCAGAGAGGTGGCGTCGTGGGCAATTCGGTCCTGGGCGATCTTTCGAGTCAGCTGCGCGTGGCGTTCCACCGCGTCCAGGACTGGGCGTATCCGGATCAGGTCGATCGTGGAACGTTCCGGGCCTTCATGAAGACGCCGCACGACGTCGGCGGTGAGCCGGACCCTCCGGCCTTGTTCGAGGACAAGGAGGAGGAGCAGTGGGAGCTCAACACCTTCGTCACCTGTGAGGTCCTGGGCTGGCGGGGCATCTGGACCTCGGAGGAGCGCCGGAGGATCGGCAACGTCGATCTCGGACGGACGAACTATCTGGGCCTGCCCTATTACGGCCGCTGGCTGTGGGCGATCGCCCGTTGCCTGGTCGACAAGCGCCACATCACGCTCGGCGAGCTGATCGAGCGGGTGGGCGAGGTCCGCGACCGGTACGCCGGCGGCATCAACGGTCCCCTCGACGCCGCGCCCCGGACGACCGGGAACACGGACGCGGTCGCCCGCAACCACCACCACGTGGACGCGATCGGCAAGGGCGATCCGCAGTGCTTCGCCGACACGGCGGGCACGCCCGGGTTCGCGGTCGGTGATGCGGTGCTCGTGCGCGAGCTACCCACGATCTTCTACACGCGCACCCAGGAATACCTGAGGGGCGCGAGCGGAACGGTCGCCAAGGTCTCCTACGAGAGCCTGGCGCCGGAGGACGAGGCGTTCGACCGGGAGGACCAGGAGTCGGAGTGGTTCTACATCGTGCGCTTCCGGATGGCCGACCTGTGGACGGCGTACACGGGCCCTCCGAACGACACGCTCCAGGCAGAGATCTCGGAGCGGTGGCTCCGACCGGCGGTCTAGCCCGGCAGCACGCGCCGCGGAGACGAGGAGGGGGACAGGGATGACGGGGAACCACACGCATCAGCACGCCGGCACGGCACCGATGGTCGAGGAGGTCACCGACTTCGAGGTGCTGGAGATCGCTCTACGGGAGCTCGCCATCGAGAAGGGCCTGTTCACCGCCGAGGACCACCGGCGCTACACCGAGCACGTGGAGCAGCTCGAGCCGGCCGCCGGGTCCCGATTCGTCGCCAAGGCGTGGCTCGATCCGGAGTTCCGACGGCTGGCGCTCGACGATGCCATCGCCGCCTCCCGGGAGATGGGCGTCGACTGGCTCCATCCGACCGGGTTCGGCACCCCCAGCGACTTCACCGCGTTCGAGGTGCTCGAGGACACCCCGACGCTGCACCACGTGATCGTCTGCACCCTGTGCTCCTGCTATCCCCGCCCGATCCTGGGCATGTCGCCGGAGTGGTACCGGACGCCGAACTACCGTCGCCGCATCGTGCGGTGGCCGCGCCAGGTCCTCGCGGAGTTCGGCCTCTATCTGCCCGAGGACGTCGAGGTCCGCGTCGAGGACTCCAACTCGAAGCACCGGTTCATGGTGCTCCCGGTCCGGCCCGACGGGACGGAGGGATGGAGCGAGGAGCAGCTCACGGAGATCGTGACCCGCGACTGCCTGATCGGTGTCGCCCTGCCCAAGCCGGGGGTCACCGCGAACGCGGTCCGCCCGGTGCACCCCGCGATCCGTCCGGTGACGAGCGACTAGTCCACGGGAACAGGACATGACGACCGACCACGACATCGCCTCCGTCCGGGTCCGGACGCTGGAACACATCGTCGAGCACGACCAGATCTGGGAACGGGTGGCCGCGGAGTACGGCGTCACCCACGCGGTGCCGCCCTGGAAATCCAGCCTCGACGCGATGTGCGACGCGCTCGACGAGGAGGGGTCGGCGCTGCCCGTGCTCACCCGTCGGGACGACGAGGACCGCATCACGCGCGAGGTGTACGCCTCGCTGCCCCACCCGGAGAACCAGCTCGTCGCCCTGGCGCACTCGCTGGTCGCCCGGAATGTCATCGACGAGACCGAGCTGGCCGCCCGCCTGGAGGCGGTCCGCGCGCGGCTCGACGCGGGCGGGTCCTGACCGGCACCAGCCACCGCCGTCCCCTGCGGTGGATCTCAGGAGAGCAGCTGGGGCCCCGACGTACCGTGGGTGGGTGTCCGCCGCGAGGTCGTGCCGGCTGTGCTCGCAGGGGTCGCAGCCCTGGCAGGTGGCGCTGTGCGGCACCCGGGCCCGGCTGCACGGCGACGACCCGGCCGCTCAGCTCGTCCGCTTCGTCACGGTGGGCGTGATCAGTTCGCTGGTCTACTTCGGCCTGTTCCTGCTGCTGCGCCCGCTCGGCATCCAGCTGGCCAACCTGACCGGCGCCGTCGTCTCGTCCGTCCTGGCCAACGAGCTGCACCGGCGACTCACCTTCCACGCCGGGGGACGGATCGGCTGGTGGACGGCGCAGTGGGAGGGCGGCGGGCTGGCGGCCGCCGGCCTGGTCGCCACCGCCACCGCCCTGGCGGTGCTCGACCCCGTGGTGAGCGATGCCTGGTGGGCGCAGGTGCTGCTCATCGGAGCGGTGACCGGCGCGGTCGGTTCGGTGCGGTTCGTCGTGCTCCGACTGTGGGTGTTCTCCACCCACGCGCGCCGGACCACGGCGCGGCCCGAGCCCGAACCGGCCTGACCCGAGCGCCTCGACCGGCCCGCCCTCAGATGTTCGACGCGTCGGGCGGGAGCCCCGCCGGAGGCCGGGGCATCGCGTCCCCGCCGGACGCGGCCGTGCACGAGGCGTCGAGGGTGTAGGCGGTCATCGACAGGGACCCGTACGCGTACCCGTCGACGAGGACGTCCATCTTCGGGTCGGCGCTCGCCCCGGCCATCCCGGCGAAGTACAGGGCCGGGATGAAGTGGTCCGGTGTCGGCACCGCGTGCCCGAAGTCGGCGTGGGCGTCGAGCGAGGCGAACTCCGTGGGCGCCGTCAGCATCCGCTCGCGCGAGACGTCGCTGAACCGCCGCGCCCAGTCGTACCCGTCGTCGGCGAGGCGCCAGTCCATCGCCCGCAGGTTGTGCACCACGTTGCCGCTGCCGATCACGAGCACGCCGCGCCGGCGCAGCGGAGCGAGCTTCGCACCCAGCTCGAGATGGTAGTCGAAGGGCTTGTCGGCGTTGATGCTCAGCTGCACGACGGGGATCGAGGCGTCGGGGAAGGCGTGCAGGAGCACGGACCAGGTGCCGTGGTCGATCCCCCAGCTGTCCACGTCGGCCCCGACCCAGGTCGGGTGGACGATCTCGCTGATCTCGTCGGCGAGCTCGGGCAGTCCCGGTGCGGGGTACTGGACGTCGAAGAGCTCGGCCGGGAAGCCGTAGAAATCGTGGATGGTGCGCGGTCGCGGCATGACGGTGACGGCGGTGGCGTTGATGTACCAGTGCGCGCTGATCACCAGGATCGCGCGCGGGCGCGGCACCGCGGCGCCCAGCGAGTGCCAGGCCGTGGTGTAGCGGTTCACCGCCAGCGCGTTCATCGGGTTCCCGTGCCCGAGGAAGGCGGCCGGCATCAGCGCGTCCTCCGGCGCCGGCCCTGTCGTGGTGCCGGGGTCGACCATCGCGGTCCACCACCTTCCTGTGGGCCCGTGGGCCTGCTCGGTGCTCCCCCACCCTCTCGGCTCTTCCGCGCGGGCACATCCCGCAGACGGGCGCAGCGCCCCTACGGCACGTCGCTGGGCTCGGAGACGAAGTGGGCGCTGCCGAGGAACACGAACTGGACGAAGCCGGCCAGGGCGATCACCACCGGCAGGAAGATCCCGGCCAGGTTCATGTCCCAGGCACCGACCGGGAAGTAGACGGCACCGGCGGCGAACATCGCCGCGGCCACGGTCGCCTTGGACACCGCGACGCGGCGCAACCACGCGGGGTGGCGCAGGGTCACGAGGATCGCCACTCCGATCGCGGCGAGGACCGCGAACTGGGGCAGGCCCAGCCGGACACCGGCCACGGTCGCCGTCGCGGCCTCCCCGGCGTCCAGGAGGCCGAGGCCGACGCCACCGAGCGCCAGCGCGAGGACGCCCTCCACCGCCATCGAGAGCCGGGTCCGACGCGTGAACCGCCGTGCCTCCTCCTCGAGGTGGACGGTGGCCATCGCCCGCACGTCCCGACCCGTCGCCACGCTCCCCATCACCGCGCTCCTTCCCCTCACGTCGCACTGCTCGTCGCGGGGCGGCCGGTCCGCCCTCACCACCGAGCATGTCGCGAGGTACCGCGGCCCTGGTTGTAGAGTCGGACAATTCGGTGACCCTACGTTGTCGGGAGTCGACAGATGATCACGCTGGATCGTCTCGTCAACGTGCTGGCCGGCAGCGGCACCCGGCTCGCCGGCGGAGCCCGCGGGCGTGACGTCATGCTGCGGAGCCTGGTCGTGCACGACCCGACCGATCCGCGCACCGCCACCGGCGACGTCTTCCTGGCCGTCGGCGTCGACTCGACGGCCGAGGCGGTCGACCTGGCCGCGTCGGCGCACGCGGCCGTGGTGCTCGTCCGCGCCCCGGCGCCGCTCGGACCCGCGATCTCCGCGACGGCCGAGCACGCGGGCATCGCCGTCGTGCTGGCCGACCCCGAGGTCTCGTGGAGCCATCTCACCGGGCTGGCCTACGGGTTGGTCCTCGAGGGCCGCGAGACCGAGTCGGGCCGGGGCCCGACCGACCTGTTCGCCCTGGCCGACACCCTCGCCGCCGCGCTGCGCGACTCCTCGGTCGTGATCGAGGACCAGCTCTCCCGCGTGCTGGCCTACTCGAGCTCCGACGACGTCGTCGACACGGTGCGCTCGCAGACCATCCTGGGTCGACGGCTGCCCGACCGCGTCCGGGAGCTCTTCGCCGAGCGCGGGGTGTTCCGCCACCTCGCCGCCTCCGACGAGCCCCTGTTCGTCGAGCCGTCCGCGGCGCACGGCTTCGGCGGGCGCATGGTCATCGCCGTGCGCGCGGGCCGGGAGCTCCTGGGCTCGCTGTGGGTCGAGAGCGCCGTCCCCTTCGACGCCGCGCGGAGCCGGGTCCTCGAGGACGGCGCACGGACCGCCGCGCTGCACCTGCTGCGCTCGCGCGCCAGCGCCGACCTGGAGCGCCAGGTGGAGTCCGACCTGGTCACCCGCCTCCTCGAGGGCATCGGCGACGCCCCGGCGATGATCAGCCAGCTCGGGCTGCCCCGGCACGGACTGCGCGTCGTGGCGCTGCAGGCCCACGTGGAGGACGAGCAGCACGCCGGGGTCCTGCTGGCCTTCGAGCACGTGACCACGGGCTTCGGCTGGTCCCGTCCGGGCCGCAGCGCCCTGTTCGCCCACACCGTCTACACCCTGCTCCCCGCCGGGGACGACACCGTCGAGACCGCCCGCGAGTGGCTGGCGTCGGTGCGCGGCGGTCTCCCCGCCCACGTGGGACTGGTGGCCGGGATCGGCGGTCCGGCCGAGGCCCCGCTGCTGCCGGCCAGCCGCCGCGAGGCCGACGAGTGCCTGGCCCTGCACGCCGCCCGTCCTGACCTCCCGCCCGTGGCGTACGACGAGTCGTGGGATCGGATCGTGCTCCGCCGCCTGCGTGCCGTCACCGCCGCGGGCCGCATGCCCGAGCGCGGTCCGGTGGCCGAGCTCCAGCGGCACGACCGGCGCCACGGGACACACCACGTCGAGACGTTGCGGGCCTGGCTGGCCGCCCACGGGGACATCGGGGTCGCCGCGGCCACCCTCGACGTCCACCCGAACACGGTGCGGTACCGCCTGCGGAAGATGGACGAGGCCACTCCCCTCGCCACCGATCACCCGGACCAGCGACTCGCCCTGATCATCGCCCTCGCCGCGACGGACGAGGACCAGCTCTCGTAGCTCACGTCCGCCCGGGCGGCGGTGCACCGGCGGTGCCCGGAGCGGCGCCCACCAGCGGCGTCCGTCGGAGTCGGCGCACGAGCCAGACCAGCAGGACGGCCACCGCGGCGAAGAACACCGCGGGGCCCGGGGCCTGCGCCACGACCATCAGCAGCGCGAGGGCCGCGAAGACCACCGACCCCACGGCGTGGAACGCCAGCTCGAAGGTGCGCTGCCGCCGGGCCCGCCACGCGTACGTGGAGAAGGCCGTGGACCACCCGGGGTCCTCGGCGAGCAGGTGGTTCTCGATGTCGAGCAACATCGCGCGTTCTCGGTCGTCGAGCATGTCGGGCCTCCCATCGGGCCTCGGGTCGGTCGGGATCAGCGCACGGGATCGAACGGGAGCAGCGCGGGCGGCTGCTTCCCGGTGGTGATCTGTTCGGCCAGCAGGCGCCCGGTCACCGGCCCGAGGGTCACGCCCCACATGCCGTGGCCGCCCGCGACGTAGACGCCGGGCCGGCGCGTCGCACCCACGAGCGGGAGCGCGTCGGTGGTGACGGGGCGCGCACCCACCCACGGAGTGCTGCGCTCGTCCCAGCGGACCCCGGCGAGCAGGTCGCGGACCGAGGCGACGACGGCGTCGGCCCGGGTGGTGTCGGCCGGTCGGTCGGCCGCACGGAACTCCATCGTGCCCGCCACCCGCAGGCGGCCCCGGTACGGCGTGCACGCGACGCGCGCCCCCGGCAGGTAGATCGGGCCGGGTACCGGGGCATCGGTCGGCACGGTGAACGAGTAGCCGCGACCGGCGCGCACCGGCATGCGCACACCGCGACCGCGGGCGAGATCGCCGAGGTGTGCGCCGGTCGCGAGCACCGCGACGTCCGCACCGATGGGCGGGCCCTCGTCCGCGGACACGAGGACGCGACCCCGGTCGCCCCGGAGCGCCGAGACGGTCATCCGGGACCGGATGGTGGCGCCGCGCCGGACGACGGCGTGGGCCAGCTGGTCGACGAACCGCGCAGGGTCGACGAACCGTTGCCCGTCGACGCGCACCCCCGCCACGATGCGGTGCGAGAGCTGGGGACGCGCGGCGTGCAGCTCCGCCCCGTCGAGATCGTGGGACGACACCGGCACACCGACGGCTTCCACGAGGGCGAGCTCCCGCCGGAAGGCCGCGGCCGCTCGGGGATCCGAGAACCCCGCGACGATCGGGGACTCGACGTCCCCGACGTCGACGCCCTCGCCGGCCAGCGTGTCGTAGGCCGCCAGGCTCTCGACGAGGAGAGGCAGGGAGGCCTCGAGCGCCCGGCGCCGGTGCCGGGTGGTGCAGTGGGCGGCGAAGCGCAGCAGGAAGCTCCACAGCCGCGGGTCCGGGCGCGCGGGGACGCTGAGCGGAGCACGGGGATCGAACAGCCCCCGCAACCCCTCCCCCAGCACGTGCGGCGACGTCAGCGGCAGCGCGAGCCCCGGCGACACCCACCCCGCGTTGCCCCACGAGGCGCCGCTGCCGACCTCGTCACGGTCGACCACCGTCACGTGGACCCCGCGGTCCTGCAGGAACCACGCCGTCGACAGCCCGACGACTCCCGCCCCGACGACGACCGCACTACGCGGCGTCATGTCGCCACCGAACCCCGACATGGCCGACCTCCCTTGGACACCAGAGACGTCTCCGACGATGGCCGAGACCGCACCTGGATTCGTTGTCCGCAGAGGACAAAGCCCCCGGGATTCATTGGCGCAAGAACACAACCGGCGCTCGCGGCCGGGGCCGCACCCTGAGGCGACGGAGACGGACTCCGCGCTCCGGCGAGCTCACGCCGGGCAGCCCGTCAAGGAGGCGCGCATCGTGGGGATCGACGGCGGAGCGTGGCTGAGCGCGCAGGGCTATCAGCAGACCCGCACCGAGCTCGAGCGGCTCCTGCTGAGCCACCGCTCGGACAGCACGCGACTCGACGTCGACGACGACGCCGGGGCTCGTCACCGGTGGCGGGAACGGCGGATCCGCCATCTCCAGGAGCTCCTGCTCGGCGCGACCGTCGGCACCGCACCGGCGGACGACGGCATCGCCGAGCCGGGCATGGTGCTCACCGTCCGCATCGACGACGACCCGGAGACGGAGACGTTCCTGCTCGCCGAGAGCAACGTCCCGGCCCCCTCCGAGATCGAGGTCTCCTCGCCGGCCTCCCCCATCGGACGGGCCGTGCTCGGCGCGCGCGGCGGCGACACCCGCACCTGCCGGCTCCCCGACGGGCAGACGATCTCGATCACGCTCCTCGCCGCGAGGCCCTACGGAAACGAGGGCGCCGTGCTCGACCGGACGGGCGCCGGCGAGGGGTGAGCGTGCGGTGGAGCACGAGCGCTCGCTGGAACGCACGTCACACTGACTACCCGATCGGGTGGTCGGTCGGCCCCGTCCCCTGACAAGGTGGTCGAGGGGCGACGGAGGACAGTCGATGATGACGACCGAGCCGGAGGTCTCGACGCCCGCCGTGGCACGGCGGGCGCCCCGTGACGCGTCAGCTCGGTTCAGGGCGCCGACGCACGTGCACAACGTCATCGAGCGGCGGCGGGTGCTCGCGGACCTGCGTCGTTCCGAACCGCGGCGGCTCACGGTCATCCACGCCCCGGCCGGGTACGGGAAGTCGACGCTGGCGGTGCAGTGGCTGGCGATCCTGCAGGACGGCGGGGCCCAGGTGGCCTGGCTCGGCCTGCACGGCGACGACAACGACCCGCACTGGTTCCTCGCCCACCTGCTCGAGGCCGTGCGCCGGGCCCTCCCGTCGGCGGCGGAAGCCATCGGCGACCTCGCGGCCCTGATCGAGCAGAACGCCGAGAACATGCAGGGCTACACCCTGTCGGCCCTCCTCGAGGTCATCGGCGACCTCGACGGCCGGTTCGTGCTCGCGTTCGACGACTGGCATCTCGTCGACGACTCCGGTGCCCGGCGGGCGCTGGTCCACCTCCTGGACTTCGCGCCACCGAACCTGGCGATCGTGCTCACCAGCCGCCGGCGGCCGCAGTTGCCGCTGAGCCGGCTGCGCGTGCGGTGTCAGCTGGTGGAGATCGACGCCGACCTGCTGCGCTTCGACCTCGACGAGACCCGGGAGTTCCTCGTCGAGCTCAACGGGCTGCGCCTCGACGGCGACGACGTCGCGCGGCTCTCCGCCGGCACCGACGGATGGGTCGCCGCGCTGCAGCTGGCGTCGCTGTCGTTGCGGGACAGTGCGGATCCTGCCGCGTTGATCAGGGGGTTCTCCGGACGTCACCACTCGGTGGGCGAGTACCTGGCGGAGAACGTGCTCGACGCGCTCCCGGCCGACGTCCTGGACTTCCTGCTGGCCACCTCGGTGTGCGACCGGCTCTGCGGCGACCTTGCGGGCGTACTCGCCGGCCGGGGGGACGGCCAGGCGATGCTCGAGGAGCTCGAGAGCCGGGACCTGTTCCTGCGTCCCCTCGACACCGAACGGGAGTGGTTCCGCTACCACCACCTGTTCGCCGACTACCTCCGCCGTCGCCTCGACCGCGACCATCCCGACCGGGTCGTCGAGCTGCACGCCCGGGCGTCGGCGTGGTTCGCCGAGCAGGCCCTGGTCCCGGAGGCCGTGGCGCACGCGCTGAGCGGCGGCGACATCCGGCGGGCCACCGACCTCGTCGAACGGCACGCGATGCCGCTCGTGGAGCACAGCCGGATGGTGAGCCTGCTGGGGCTGCTCGGCCGGCTGCCGGGCACCGCGGCCGACGACCGGCCGAGGCTGCTGATGGCGGTCGCGTGGGCGAACTGCCTGCTGCAGCGGAGCGCGGCGGCCCAGTCCTCGCTCGACGCCCTCCGACCGGCGCTGTCGAGCGCGGGAGGCTCCGAGGAGATGCGCAGCGAGGCCGACGTCGTGCAGGCGTGCATCGACGTCTACGGCGACCGCACCGACCGGGCCGAGCGCCTGGTCGAGCAGAGCCTCCAGTGCGCACGCAGCTACCGGCCGTGGGTGGTGGCGGTGGCGGCGAACATCCAGTCCTTCTGCGACATCCACGCGATGCGGTTCGCCCGCGCCCGCGAGCGGCAGCGTTGGGCCGTCCCGTTCCACGAGCGGACCACCGGCCCGTTCTCCGGCGTGTACGGCCGCTGCTTCGCCGGGATCGCCGCGCTCTCACAGCTCGACATCCCCGAGGCAGAGGCGCAGCTCGAGGGCGCCGTCGTCCTGGCCCGGAGGTCGGCGGGGCGCCGCTCGCATGCCGCCCAGCTGGCCGGTGCGCTGCTCGGGGAGCTGCACTACCTCCGGGGCGAGGTCGCCGAAGCCGAACGGCTGCTGGACGAGGGCGGCGAGCTCGGGGCGGAGAGCGGGGTCGTCGACTTCATGATCGCGAGCTTCGTGCTGTTGGCACGTATCAAGGCCGGGCGCGGCGCGACCGACGAGTCGGCGGAGGTGCTCGTGGAGGGCGCACGGGTCGCCGACCGGCTGGGGCTGGCGCGACTGCGAGCAGCGGTCGGCGCGGAGCGCGTCGTCCAGATGCTCGCGCGGGGTCGCACCAGGGAGGCGCACCGGGTGGCCCGCGACCTGCCGGAGGGCTCGTCGCGACACGACGGGATCGGTCTGCGGATCGATCAGTTCCGGACGTCGTCGCTCGCGGCGGTGCTCTCCGCCCAGGGCGAGCACGATCGGGCCGTGGCTCTCGTCGAGGACCTGGTCGCCGAGGCCACGGACAACGGGCAGGTGCGCGTCGCGGTGGAGCTCTCGATCCAGCTGACCGGGATCGAGCAGCGCGCCGCCCGCTATCTGGCCGCGGAGCGCACCCTGGCGGGGGTCCTGGACAGGGTCGTCGCGGCGGGCGTCCCCCAGCTCGTCCACGAGGGCGGCCCGGACGTCCGGACGGTGCTCGGACGCGTCGTCAGCCGTGCCCGCGGAGGTGCCGTCGACGACTCGGTGCCGCCACTCGAGGACCTGGAGGCCCTGCTGGCGACGGCGCCGGACCCGGTCGGCCGGCCCTCGGTGGGGGACCTCAACGGTCGGGAGCTCGAGGTCGTCCGGATGCTGGACGTCGGGCGGAGCAACCAGCAGATCGCGTGCGCCCTGGGCGTCACCGTGAACACGGTGAAGTGGCACCTCAAGAACATCTTCAGCAAGCTCGACGTCGCCAACCGCGCGGAGGCGGCGTCCGTGGCGCGACGAGGTGGTTTGTTGGTGTGACCGGGATCGGCCCGCTGGATCGTCCGGCGGACCGACCCCGGTCGCCCGGTCACAGAGAGGCGTAGAGGGCCTGCTCGAACTCGCCGTAGAGCGCGAACGCCCCGGGCGAGACGAACGGGAGCGAGTTGGTGTAGATCGACGCGCAGATCCCGGTCGTGGGGTCCACCCAGAAGTGGGTGTTGAACAGGCCCGCCCAGGCGCCGCTGCCCGCACGGCGGCCGCCCGGCACGTCGGCGGTGTTGAGCAGCAGCCCGTAACCCCACTTCCAGCCGGGTCCGGCGTTGAACGAGTAGGTGGTCGCCGGGTCGGCCGTGGGGATCTCGGGCGGGAAGTTCAGGGCGCCGATCTGGTTGGTGAAGGCGTCCTCGACGCTCGCCTCGGCGAGGATCCGCTCGCCGTCGAGCTCACCGCCGCGCAGCAGGGCCTGCTCGAAGCGGATGTAGTCGCGAGGGGTGGAGTACAGACCGTGGCCCCCGGCCCACCACTCGGGTTCCTGCGGGAGCAGTTCGCCGGCCGAGGCCCAGCTCCCGCCCTCACCCGGCACGTGGACGGTCACGGCGTTCTCGGTGCGGGCCGGATCGAGCAGGAACATCGTGTCGGTCATGCCGAGCGGGCCGGTGATCTTCTCCTTGACCACCACGTCGAGGCCCTGACCGGTGACGGCCTCGATCACCTTCCCGAGCCAGTCGGTGTTGATGCCGTAGGTGAACCGGGCACCGGGATCGTGCAGCAGCGGGGCCTTGAACGCTCCGGCGCCACCGAGGACGTTCGGGGTGCCCGTGACCTGCTCGTACCGGGCCAGGTCGGCGTCGAAGAACCAGTAGCCCAGGCCCGAGGTGTGGGTGAGCAGGTGGCGGACGGTCGCCTGGGTGCGGGGTGCCCGCAGCCGTGGGGTGTCGCCGTCGAAGCCGTCGAGGACCTGGAGGTCGGCGAACTCCGGGCAGAACTCGGCCACCGGGGCGTCGACGTCGAGGCGCCCGGACTCGCGGAGCTGGAGCGCCGCCACGGTCGCGACCATCTTGGTCATCGACATGATCCGGAACTGCGTACCGGTGGTGACGGTGCCGCCCTGGCCGACGGTCGGGGCACCGGCACCGCCCTCGTAGACGATGCCGTCGCGGTCGGCGGCGATGGCCGCGACGTGCGGCACCGCACCGTCGTCGACCGCGGCCTGCAGGACCTTGTCGATGGCGCTGCTGTCGAAGGACTTGCTCATGATCGGTCTCCGGTCTGCTGGCGCGCCGGTCCCGGGACCCGGGTGCGACGCGAAGGGTGAGCGAGGAGGAAGGGGCTCAGGTCCGGGAGAAGGTCGGGTAGCCGCCGGCGGCCTCGTCGTCGCACTTCTGGCGGTAGGTGCCGACACCCCCGATGTAGGACAGCAGCCGACGTGGCTTGCCCGGGACGTTCGAGCCGAGATACCAGGAAGTGGTCTTGGGAACGAGCGTCGCGTTGGCGAGCTCCTCGTGATGGGCGACCCAGGCGTCCTCGCCGTCCGCGGTCGGCTCGATGGTCGACTTCCCGTCGGCCTTGAGGTCCCGGATCGCCCCGCTGATCCACTCGGTCTGCTGCTGCAGGCAGGTGGTCATGTTGCACAGCGCCGCCGACGGCGCGAGGGGCACCGCGGTGGTGAGCAGGTTCGGGTAGCCGTGCTTGGCCAGGCCCATCGTGGTGCGGATGTCCTGCCCCCACTCCTCGGCCAGCGAGCGGTTGTCCCGGCCGCGGAGGTCGATGCGGGTCAGCGCGCCGGTGCCGGCGTCGAAGCCGGTGGCGAGGATGATCACGTCGAACTCGTGGAGGGTGCCGTCGGCGAGCTCGATCCCCTCGGGGCGGATCTGCGCGATCGCGTTGTCGCGGACGTTGACCAGGTCGACGTTGTCCTGGTGGTAGACCTCGAGGTAGCCGTTCTCCAACGGCACCCGGTGGGTGCCGAACCCGTAGTCGGTCGGCACGAGGGTGTCGATGAGGTGCTGGTCGCCGCGCAGGCGCGCACGCATCTTGTCGCGCACGAACTCCGAGACCGCCTCGCTGATCTCGTCGACGAAGAACACCTCACCGAACCCGGCGAGCCAGAGCTTGAGCGACCCGTCCTGATAGATCTCCTCGAGGATCTCCTGGCGTCGCTCCGGGGAGCAGTCCGCCCAGGCGTGCTCGAAGTCGTACTCGAAGCCGGAGAACGTGTGCGGGATCGTGGCCTTGAGCTCCTCGAAGCGGCTCTTGTACCAGTCCTGTTCCTCCGGCCCGTAGGTCGGATTCTTCATCGGCAGCATGTACTGCGGGGTGCGGGCGAAGACCGTGAGGTGGCCGACCTCGGAAGCGATCGTCTGGATGACCTGGATCCCCGTCGCGCCGACCCCGACGACACCGACGCGCTTGCCCTCCAGCTGCGGGCCCTCGGCGGGATAGGCCGACGTGAACACCAGCTGCCCGTCGAACGACTCGATGCCCGGGATGTTCCGCAGGGGCGCGGAGAGCATCCCTGCGCAGGAGACGAAGAACTGGGTGTCGACGACGTCGCCCTGGTCGGTGTGCACGAGCCACCGGCCGCGATCCTCGTCGTAGTGCGCGGAGGTGACCCTCGTGCCGAACTGGATGTCCTTGCGCAGATCGAGTCGGTCAGTGATGTAGTGCATCCACCGCTCGATCTCCGGCTGGCCGGGGAACTTCTGGCTCCAGCTCCAGTCCTTGTAGAGCTTCTCGTCGAACAGGTACTGGTAGATGTAGCCCTCGGAATCGAAGCGTGCGCCCGGGTACCGGTTCCACCACCAGGTCCCACCGACGTCGCCGGCGGCGTCGAACGCCTTCACCCGCAAGCCCTGCTCGCGGAGCTGGTGGAGCTGGTAGAGGCCGGCCACGCCGGCCCCGAGCACCACGGCGTCCAGCTCGGTCACGCGACTCTCCCCTTTCCCGTTCGGGGTCACGTCGGTGGCTGAAGTCATGTGTCGGTGCTCCTTCGTGGAAGGTCCGTGTTCGCGGACTCGAAAGCCCGAGGCGTGCGTCGTCGGGATGGCGCGCATGACGCGCGGGCGATCGCCGCAGCGGCCGCGCGGCGGTCAGGGAGACGTCATCAACGGCCTGCGGGCGGTCGGCCTCGGAGCTGCATCACCCGGAGCACAGGGCCCGCTCCACCGTGGGAGAAGGTGATGCAGAGAACCCTGACACCGTCGCCGGGACGGCGACCCACCTATCCGGGTAGTGACCGAGACCGTCGCCGGGTAGCGCGCCGAGCCGAGGTCCGGGGCCATGCCGATGTCCTGAGACACCACACGATCGGGCGCCGAGCACGGGTTCGAGCGAGCGCCCGGCTCGACGAGCCGTGAGCCTGGAGCCGGTATGAGCTGGCAACCGCTCCTGGAGTTCGTGGGCTCGACCGCGTACGGCGTGCTGTCCGCACTGATCCCGATCTTCAACAGCGAGATCTACATCGTGGCGTCCCAGGTCGGAGGGTTCGCCGAAGAGGTCACGGCGGCGACCGGCTGCGCCCTCGGCCAGAGCATCGGGAAGGTCGGCGTGGTCGTCGGACTGCGGCGGGGCGCGACCTCCGGGTGGGTCCGGCGGATGCGCGACCGTCCCCGGAAACCGGCCGGGAAGGTGCGGATGACGGTGCGAGGCTGGTCGGACCGCATGATGGGGCTCCTCGGTGGATCCCGGTGGGGAGTGGCGGTCGTCTTCCTCTCGGCCTGCGTGTTCATCCCGCCGCTGTATCCGCTGACGCTCGCCGTCGCCGGAACGCGGATGTCCGTCATCGCCTTCGGCCTCGCCGTCCTCGTCGGGCGGATGCTGCTGTTCCTGGCCATCGCCTTCGGGGTGTCGGCTCTGGTCCGTTGATCGGTGTCCGCCTCGGGCCGGGCACGCCACGGTGCGCCTCGGCGAGCTCGCGGTCCTGACACCGGAGGACGTCGGTCAGCCGGGGACCTTGTAGCCGTGCCGGAGGATGTCCCGTGCCCCGTCGGCCTGCTGGGTCCCCTGGGGGCCGGTCGAGCCGAGCCACGCCAGCATGGCGGCGCACCCCACGAGGTCGTGGGCGGTGACCTCCGGCCTCGCCACCCCGGCCTCCTGGGACTCGGCGAGGAACCTCGTGGTGGTGGCGATCATCTCCTCGCACGCGGGGCCGAGCGGGGTCGGCTGCCCACCCTCCAACGCGCCCACCAGCGGGCCGGACAGGCCGCGGTAGCTCGCGACGTGTCGCTCCACCTCGCCCAACCAGGCGTCCAGCCGCTCCGCGGGCCCGACGTCCCGTGCGATGCGCTCGCCGGCCGCGCGGAGCTCGTCGTTCTCGACCCGGAGGACCTCGGCCACCAGGCAGTCCCGGTCGGGGAAGTGTCGGTAGAGCGTCCCCGGACCCACGCCGGCCTCCCGGGCGATGGCCTCCAGCGAGGTCGTGACGCCGTGGAGCCGCAGGTGCCGCCGGGCGACCGCGACCAGCAACTCGCGGTTGCGCCGCGCGTCGGAGCGCATCGGCCGGTCGGTGTCCGCCATGCGCGTCCTCCCCCCTGCCGTCCCCGTGTCGACCCTCCGTGGGTGCCACTGCGGGCAGGTTACCGGAGGCAGCCTCCGTGTACGGTAAGTGGAGGGAGCCTCCGCTCGGGTGGGCGCGGCTCCGATCCCACCACGACCACGAGAGGACCGCCGTGGCGACGTCCGTCCCGCTCTCCCTGTTGGACCTGGCGCGGGTCCGCCCCGCCGAGACCGCTGCCGAGGGTGTCGCCCGCAGCGTGCGCCTGGCGCGCACCGCCGACGACCTCGGCTACCACCGGCTCTGGGTCTCCGAGCACCACAACATGCCCGGGCTCGCGTCCTCGGCGACGTCGCTCTACATCCAGCACCTGGCCGCGAACACCACGAACCTGCGCGTCGGGTCCGGCGGGATCATGCTCCCCAACCACTCGCCGCTCGTGATCGCCGAGCAGTTCGGCCTGCTCGAGACGCTCTTCCCGGGGCGGATCGACCTCGGGCTGGGCCGGGCGCCCGGGACCGACGGGGCCACGATGCAGGCCCTGCGTCGCGGGGCCGCCGCCTCCGAGCACTTCCCGGCCGACATCGTCGAGCTGCACGGCTACCTCACCGGCGAGACCACCGTTCCCGGGGTCCAGGCCTACCCGCACCACGCGGGCGGGGTCCCCCTCTACATCCTCGGATCCTCGCTCTACGGCGCCCAGCTCGCCGCCCACCTCGGCCTGCCGTACGCCTTCGCCTCGCACTTCGCCCCCGAGGCCCTCGTCGAGGCGGCCACCATCTACCGGGACCGCTTCGACGCCTCCCGGTCCCTCGCCGGCCCCGACGCGACGCCGCACTTCATCGCCGCCGCCAACGTCGTCGCTGCCGACGACGCGGAGACCGCCGCCGCGCAGTACCGCCGGACCGAGCTCGAGTGGTTGCGCTCGATCCTGGGCCGCGGCCGGGACCTGTCCGACGAGCAGCTCGTCGAGCTCCGCGAGCACCCCTCCGGGCGCCAGGTCCTCGGCATGCTCGCCCGCACCCTCGTGGGCACCGGCCCCGAGGTCGTCGCCGGGCTCGACGCGCTCGCCGAGGAGGTCCGGGCCGACGAGCTCATCCTCGTCAACGCCGCGGTCGACGAGGACCACCAGCACCGCACCCTCGAGCTCCTCGCCCCGCAGACGGGCCGAGGGGTCCGCGACGAGGCTCCCCTCGCCGCCTCGGCGGTCTGACCCGCACGCCGAACACGACGACCCGACATCAGGAGGTAACGATCTTGGCGATGGACCTGGGCCGGTACGGCATCTGGCAGGGGGCGTGGCAGCTCGACCCCGAGATCGCGCGCGCGGTCGAGTCGCTGGGGTTCGGCACGATCTGGATCGGCGGCTCCCCTCCCGGAGATCTCGCCCTGGCCGAGTCGCTGCTCGACGCGACCGACCACCTCATGATCGCGACCGGCATCGTCAACATGTGGTCCACCCCGGCCGACGAGGTCGCCGCCTCCTACCACCGGCTCGAGGCGAAGCACCCCGGTCGCTTCCTGCTCGGCGTGGGTGTCGGCCACCCGGAGGCCACCAGCGACTACACCCGCCCCTACGCCACGGTCGTCGAGTACCTCGACGCCCTCGACGCCGCCGAGGTCCCGGTCTCCCGCCGGGTGCTCGCGGCACTCGGCCCGAAGGTCCTTCGGCTCGCCGCCGAGCGGGCCGCCGGCGCGCACCCCTACCTCGTTCCCCCCGAGCACACCCGTCGAGCCCGCGACATCCTCGGCGACGGGGTCCTGCTCGCCCCGGAGAACAAGGTCGTCCTGCACCCCGACCCCGCCACCGCGCGCGGGATCGGCCGCCCCGCCGTGCAGAAGCCCTACCTGGGGCTGCGCAACTACGTCAGCAACCTCGAGCGTCTCGGCTGGACCGACGCCGACATCGCCGACGGCGGCAGCGACGCCCTGATCGACGCCCTCGTCGCGCACGGCGAGCCGGAGGCGGTCGCAGCACGGCTCGACGAGCACCTCGACGCCGGCGCCGACCACGTCTGCGCCCAGGTCCTCGCGGTGAAGGGCGACCCCCTGCTCCCCGACCTGCGCCGCCTGGCCGGAGCACTCCGGCTGAGCTGACCGCCGGCGGAGCGGGCCCGGCCGCCGACCCGGGATCGTCGAGGACTGTCGACGACCTGGCGCTCGTCGCGTCCGACGCAGGTCAGTGAGGGTGCTGACCAGCGGTGGCCCCCGAGGCGCCGACCGGACTGCCCATCCCGTGGATCTCGAGGCGGTCGATGTCGCGGGGACCCACACCGACAGGACGCCGGCGCTGCCGCCAGGGCTGCGCCGTCCAGCGCTCGCACCACGCGGGAGCGGCGATCAACGGGAGGAAGCCGGCCCAGAACTCGTTCATCAGGTCCCAGAGGGGTGCTGCGTCGCCACCCGCATCGGCGACCGTCGCCCGGCCGGCGAAACTGGCGACGACCTCGTCGGCGATCCAGCCCGGGTCCGCCTCACGACGCAGCAGGCCTTCGGTCTGCGCGTCGGCGAGCAACTCCTCGGCCTGGTCACGCCACCAGGCGATGACCTCGGCCAGCGTCGGCGTGACGACGACGCGGTCGCGCAACAGGCGGCCGGCACCGCGCACGATCGGGTCGTCGAGACGGACGATCACGGCGTCGGTCAGGAGGACCAGCGCTTCGAGGCCGTCACCGGCGACCCGGCGGACCGCGGGCAGGACCTGGTCCCACGATTCACTCATCGCCGCGACGAGTGCCTCGGCGACGGCGTGCTTGGACGCGAAGTGGAAATAGAGCGCGCCCTTGGTCGGGACGCCGTCCCCCACCAGGTCGTTGAGCGCCGTGCCGTGGAAGCCCTGGATCGCGAAGCGCTCTCCCGCCGCGGCGAGCAGGGCACGTCTCGTGGCACGGGACCGCGCCTGCTGCGGCACCCGCGCCCCCTCCACCGCCGACGCGGCCTCAGTCGCCACGACCATCTCCCCCAGAGCCGTCGACCGGCGCACCGACCAGCACGGTGTCGGCCTGCACCGGTCCGAGAAGTGTGGAGCCCGTCCGGACGACACGCCATCCCCGGATCGGCGCCCGTGACACGGCAACTGGCCCAACGTGCGGTCCGACGCGGAGAGGACCCTTCCGCTCGAACCGTACCGCTGGGTACGGTTCTCGGTAGCGGGTGCCGGAGCGTCGGGGGCCCTGATCCGCGTCGGGGGGAGGCGACGTCGCCGGAGAGGGGGCCGGCGACGTCGTTCCCCTGTCCGACACGTGCGGCCCCGAGCCCGACGCGTCGGGCTCCTCGCCTCCACGGCGGGTGGTGCGGTGCAACAACGTCACCCCGACACGGTGCTCGAGCTGCTGGCGTCACGGCCTTGCGACGGTCTTCCTCGCTCGCCACCGAGATGGTCGCCCTGTCAGTGACCGATCGACAGCGTCACGAGGCGCGACTCGTCGACCAGCGACACGTACGCGAGCCGGCCACCGGGGGCCGTGGCCACGCTGGTCGGGGGTCACCGAGACCCCGTCGTGAGGGAGGCCCTTGCCGCCTACGAATGCCGGGCTCGTACTCGCACGTCCCGATGGGCACGTCGCCTGGCGGAGCGACCGCACGCCCGACGACCCCACCGCGATCGTCGACACGGTCCGGGGCCCTCGCGCGACCGCGACTCGACGCCGACGCCGACGCCGACGCCGACGCCGAGGTTGCCGCGTCGCCCGGTCGCTAGCCCGCGGCCCGGCCAGATCGCGCGGACCCGGCACAGGCCCGCTGCTCACGGACCACCACCACAGCCGCGAACGGAGCTCGACGACGGTCGCTCGTCTGCCCCTCCCGCCCACCTCGATCGTCGGAAGCGTGCCGCAGCCCGACTAGTTGATCGACAGGCGAGAGGTTGCGGGACGCTTCCCACCCCGCGTCCTGCTCTCCGCCCGCCCTGCCGAATGGCCGGTCCGGGTGAGCCACTCGCGGTCAAGCGTCGTGCAACAGCTCACGCCCACCGCACAGCGCTGCTTCGACCTCGGCCGCGCCATCGGCCGCCGACTCGCGGCGGGTGGTGGCGTGCTCCACGTCGAGGACGCCACCACCGCCGCTGTCGAGCTCAGCGCCGGGTCTGAGCGGACCCGGTGCGGCCGTCCGTGGTCCCGGTGGACTGAGTCTCGTCGGTGGCCTCGATCTGCTCCTTGCGGACCTCGTCGGAGATCTGCTCGTGATCGCGGTGGGTCTCGGTGTCCATACGGACCCGCTCCTTGGCCACGGTCTCCTTGCCGACCACGGGCCGCTCCTCGTGCAGCACGACCTCGTGCTCCTCCTCGGAGATCGACGGGCCGTCGTGGGCGGCCGGAGCGTTCGCCTCGGTGATCGGCTCGCGCTCGACGCGGACCTCCTCGCGCGACACCGGCACCGTCTGGGTCACGTTCTCGGTGACCACGTACTTTCGCAGCCGCGCCCGCCCGCGCTCCTGGGTCTGCGTGCCGACCCGCAGCTCCTCCTCCGAGCGCGTCATCGCCTGGTCAGTGGTGGGACCCGACGTATCGTGACCGACGGCGCCCTCGTGCTCGCCGTCGCGCTCGGTGCCTCGGCGTTCGGTGCCACGGCTCTGGCCGGTGCCGGCGGCGGTGTGCTCGTCGCGCTCACGCCGGCCGACCTGGTCGCCGCCGGTCGGGCTGTCGTCGGTGCGCGCGGTAGCGGTGTCACCGCCGTAGTCGACCCCGTAGTGGGCGAACAGCTGCCGCTCGTCGTCGACCGACAGTTGTTGGCCCGGGTCGTGATGCGGGGCGTTGCGGACCTCGTCCTTGCTGAACGGGACCTGCAGGTGCCCGTTGTCGTAGTGGGCGGTGGCCAGCGGGACCAGGGACACATGGCTGCCGAACAGCCCTGTCGTCACCGCGGCCCATTCCGGGCGCTGGGTCTGGTTGTCGAGGTAGACGGTGTCGACCTTGCCGAGCTTCTCTCCGTCGCTGCCGGTGACGGCAGCGCCGTACATCTCTCGAGGATCGCTGAGGTTGACGGTCATGATCGGAACAACTCCTCCGGATCGAGCCCATTGCGCAGGTTGCCCACCCGATCGATTCGGGGCGCGCGGACGCGGGCGAGACGTCGAACAACAAGGAACACGCGGCCCGCCCGATGCTGGACGAGGAGCAGCAAGATCTCGGAATTGCTGCCGCGATGACGAAGAAGTGTTCGCCGCCCGCGTCCCACGGAGGGTGGCCGGCGAGCCGGAGGACCAATCCTGCGAACGCTGCGGCGATCGGAGCAATTTACGATGGCGACGACAGCCGTTCAGCGCAATTTCGCCGCCGGTCCGGACACGACGAGGGCCGCCCCCTCCGGAGCACGTGCGGTGTCGAGATGTCGATCAGCGGGCGCGGAACGCCTCCGTGGCCCCCAGGGCGCGGGGCTCGGTACCGTCGCCGTTGTAGGGCCCGGGTTGGGCGTACTGCTCGGGGTACTGCTGGGCCTGAGCCATTGCACGCTGTGACCGGCCTGGAGCTCGGCCTGGACCTGGTCCGACTGCTGCTTGAGCCGTGCGGTCCCCGGATTGATCAGGTCGGGCGGCGGCGTCACGGCCACCGAGACCGAAGGCCAGCGCCGACCCGGCGCGATCGCGCCGATCAGGGCGATGAGGTGGCGTTCACGATCGTCGCGGCGATCCCGAGCTGGTCGAGGATCATGAATAGTGCGATCACCACGACGAGCGTCGGTGCCACAGCTGCCGCGACCAGAAAGATCGGCCGCGCGGCGAGGACGTCGGGCAGGTCGGACAGCACCAGGGTATGGATCCGGAGACCACGGGAATGTCCAGCGTCCCGACCGCGCAGACGACCACGAAGACCATCAGCACGTACTGCACGACCAGCCGACGATCTGGGAGGGCTTGCCATGCGGAGAGCAGCGGGCGATGTACTCCCCCGCTGGAGCTGTGGGTCAGCTTCTCGTCGACGCGGATCTTGCGCAGCAGACGGCTGATCCCGGCCCGGACGAGCCGGGCGATGAGGTGCGGCGCATCTGAAGGAGTACGTCGCTCCACCAGAAGATGGCTGGTGATTACGGTCGTCGTCGGAATTTTCCCCTCTCTCACGCAGTGCGGGTTCGCTCGCGCAATGAGTGGGGCAACAGAGGCGATGAGCGAGGATGGGAACGCGGGCCCCTCACGGCGGAGACGGATCGGACAGGCTCGTTCTTCAGCCGCCACGTCGCGCATCGAGGACCAGGCCCCTCCGCGGACATCTGATGGTTCTGAGGCTTCTCGGCGGCCAAGGCAACGTCTCGGCGCCCGGCGAATCCTGACCGCAGCCCAGGCATTCGCGAACGACCTGGATTGGCAGTGGGAGGCCCTGTCCGGCCTTCGTCGTGACGACGATGGCTGGACCGTGGCGATGGATGTGGTCGAAACCCGACGTGTGCCCTCGACGACCGACGTCATCGCCGTGTACGAGGTCGATTTCGACGAAGGGGGAGAGCTTCTCGGCTATCGTCGGATGCGCCACTACGTGCGCGGACGGGGAGACAACGAGCAATCGCGTTAGCCTCAGCCGTCGACGACCTCGAGCACGCCGCGGCGACCCGAGTCGACCTCGGCGAGCAGGCGCGTTCGGACCTTCTCGGCCTGAGCCGCCGCCTTCGGGCCGGCCGGCACGACCTCGGCGAGGCCGTTGCTCAGTGACCCAGTCGTAGCCGGCGTAGACCCGCACCCTGAGCGACCCGCTGGGCAGCTTCTGGATCGTCCCGCGGCGGCGCCCTGCCGAGGCCGACGAGGACGTCATGGTGCGACCGAAGTGCGGGTCGGCACCACGATTGATGACACGAAGCCGTGCGGATAGACGTCTGCAAGCCTCTGACCTGCGTGGGCGCGGCAGGATTCGAACCTGCGACCGACGGCTTGTAAGGCCGTTGCTCTTCCGCTGAGCTACGCGCCCGGTCCGGAGCGAACGGGGAGTTCGTCCGCCTAGAAGCAGCGAACAGCACGTTCGCTCCGGAAGCCAGGGAGTCCGGTCAGGCCAGCTGCTTCAGCGCGTCGCGCCAGCCCTGCTGGTCGCGGGCCTCGCCGGGGCCGTTGTGCTCCGCGAAGCGCACGACGCCGTCGGAGTCGATCAGGAACGTGCCGCGGAAGGCGAACCCCAGGTCGGCGCTGAAGACGCCGTAGGACTCGGACACCGCGCCGTGGGGCCAGAAGTCGGAGAGCAGCGGGAACTCGTAGCCCTCCTGCTGCGCCCAGACCTTGAGCGACCAGGTGGTGTCGCAGGAGACGCCGACGACCTGGACGTCGTCGTTCTGGAACGACGGCAGGTCGTCGCGCACCGAGCAGAGCTCGCCGGTGCAGATCCCGGAGAACGCGAAGGGGAAGAACACCAGGAGGACGGCCTTGTCGCCGGCGAAGTCGGCGAGCGAGACCTCCTGCCCGTCCTGGTTCTTGAGCGTGAAGTCGGGGGCCTTCGAGCCCACCTCGACGGTCATCTGACCAGTCTCCTGTTCCGTCCGGGTCGAGAACCCGGCCAGCCTAGCGAGGAGCGCAGGTCATCGACGTCGCTGGGCCGACGCCTTCGGCGCGACGAGGCGGGTGCCGACCCAGGCCTCGGACACGCTGATGTTGGAGGTCTGCGAGAGCCCCGCGGTGGGGGCCGCCTCCGCGATGTCGGAGGGCTCGACGTGACCGTCGTTGCCGGTCTTGGGGGTGAGCACCCAGACCACTCCGGTGTCGGTCAGCGGGGTGCGCGCGTCGACGAGGGTGTCGACGAGATCCCCGTCCCCGTCACGCCACCAGAGGAGCACGACGTCGACGACCTCCTGGGCGTCCTCGTCGAGCAGGTCCTCGCCGCAGCGGTCCTCGACTGCGGACCGGACCTCCTCGTCGACGTCCGAGTCCCAGCCCAGCTCCTGCACGATCATCCCCGGCTCGATGCCGAGCTTCCCGGCGAGATCGGACTTGTCCGCATCTCCCGTGGCCGCGACCACGCCTGGTGCCCCCTCCTCGTCCTCGGGCGCCGCTAGGTGCACGTCACCCGTCCGAAGCGCTTAGAGAACACGGCCGTCGCACGCAGCGCAACCAGCCACGCGGGGACGGTCGCCGTCGGCGCGCCCGTCGTACCCGTCGGTAGACGTGACGGCGGGGGCGGAGCAGGTGACCATGGGCCCGCCGCGGAGCCCGGGACGGGACGGCGCGGTTCCGGACGACCGGGCAGAATCGGTTCCGAAGCACCGGCCAGGGACCCCGTGATCCGGACCCGGCCCGGGCCGTCGACCCACCAGCGACAGGGAGATCGAGCCGTGACCACCCAGAAGGGCACCGCGAACGCGGACACCGGCCGGGTCCACATCATCCGCGACGGCCTCTCGTCGCACCTGCCCGACATCGACCCGGACGAGACCGCGGAGTGGATCGAGTCCTTCGACGCGATGCTCGAGGGGCAGGGCGAGCAGCGCGCCCGCTACATCATGTTGCAGCTGCTCCAGCGCGCGCGGGAGCGCCGCGTCTCGGTGCCGTCGCTGTACTCCACGGACTACGTCAACACGATCCCGACCGACCAGGAGCCGTGGTTCCCGGGCGACGAGGAGACCGAGCGGCGCTACCGGGCGTGGATCCGGTGGAACGCGGCGGCGATGGTGCACCGCGCGCAGCGTCCGGGCGTCGGGGTCGGCGGGCACATCTCGACCTACGCGTCGGCGGCGTCGCTGTACGAGGTCGGCTTCAACTGGTTCTTCCGCGGCAAGGACCACCCCGGCGGCGGCGACCACGTCTACATCCAGGGCCACGCCTCCCCCGGCATCTACGCCCGCGCCTTCCTCGAGGGCCGCCTGGGCGCCCAGCACCTCGACGGCTTCCGCCAGGAGCTCTCGCACGCCGGGCCCGGCGGCGGCCTGCCGTCGTACCCGCACCCGCGGCTGATGCCGGGGTTCTGGGAGCACCCGACGGTGTCGATGGGCCTCGGCCCGATCAACGCGATCTTCCAGGCGCGCTTCGACCGCTACCTGCACAACCGCGGGATGAAGGACACCTCCCAGCAGCACACCTGGGCGTTCCTCGGCGACGGCGAGATGGACGAGCCGGAGTCGCGGGGGGCCATCCACGTCGCGGCGGCCGAGGGCCTCGACAACCTGACCTTCGTCATCAACTGCAACCTGCAGCGCCTCGACGGGCCGGTGCACGGCAACGGCAAGGTCATCCAGGAGCTCGAGTCGTTCTTCCGCGGCGCCGGCTGGAACGTCGTGAAGGTGATCTGGGGCCGTGAGTGGGACCGGCTGCTGCACGCCGACCGGGACGGCGCGCTGATCAACCTCATGAACACCACCCCGGACGGCGACTTCCAGACCTACAAGGCCAACGACGGCGCCTACGTCCGCGAGCACTTCTTCGGCCGCGACCCGCGGACGAAGGAGCTGGTCAAGGACCTCTCCGACGCCGACGTCTGGAACCTCAAGCGCGGCGCGCACGACTACCGCAAGGTCTACGCCGCCTACCAGGCCGCGATGGAGCACCAGGGCCGCCCGACGGTCATCCTGGCGAAGTCGATCAAGGGCTACACGCTCGGCCCGACGTTCGAGGGCCGCAACGCGACCCACCAGATGAAGAAGCTGACGCTCCAGGACCTCAAGACGTTCCGCGACGAGGTCCGCGTGCCGATCACCGACGCCGAGCTCGAGCGCGACCCGTACCTGCCGCCGTACTACCACCCCGGCCCGGACGCCCCCGAGATCGAGTACATGCTCGACCGCCGCCGGCAGCTCGGCGGTCCCCTCCCGGAGCGCCGCACGCACGCGAAGCCGCTGGTGCTGCCCGGCGACAAGGTCTACGACGTCGTGCGGCGCGGCTCGGGCAAGCAGGAGATCGCCACGACGATGGCGTTCGTCCGCCTGGTCAAGGAGCTCACCCGCGACGCCGAGATCGGCAAGCGGGTCGTCCCGATCATCCCGGACGAGGCGCGCACCTTCGGGATGGACTCGTTCTTCTCGAACCTCAAGATCTACAACCCGCAGGGCCAGCTCTACACGTCGGTCGACCACGACCAGTTGCTCGCCTACCGCGAGTCCGAGGCGGGCCAGCTGATGCACGAGGGCATCAACGAGGCCGGCTCGGTGGCCTCGTTCACCGCCGTCGGCACGTCGTACGCCACGCACGGCGAGCCGATGATCCCGATCTACATCTTCTACTCGATGTTCGGGTTCCAGCGCACCGGCGACGGCATCTGGGCGGCGACCGACCAGCTGGCGCGCGGCTTCCTGCTCGGCGCCACCGCGGGCCGCTCGACGCTGGTCGGCGAGGGCCTGCAGCACAACGACGGCCACTCGGTGCTGCTCGCGGCCACGAACCCCGGGATCGTGCACTACGACCCGGCCTACGGCTTCGAGATCGCGCACATCGTGCGCGACGGCCTGACCCGCATGTACGGCGAGCCCGACCCGCACCGCGACCCCAACGTCAGCTACTACCTGACGGTCTACAACGAGCCCTACCAGCAGCCGGCGGAGCCCGACGGCCTCGACGTCGACGGGCTGCTGCGCGGGCTCTACCGCTACGCCCAGGCCCCCGGCGGCCCGGGCCCGCGGGCCCAGATCCTCGCCTCGGGCGTCGCCATGCCGTGGGCGCTCACGGCGCAGGAGATGCTGGCGCAGGAGTGGGGCGTGCAGGCCGACGTGTGGTCGGCGACGTCGTGGACCGAGCTGCGCCGCGACGGCGTCGACACCGACGACCACAACCACGCGCACCCCGACGCCGACCCGCGCACGGCGTACGTGACGCAGGCACTCGCGGACGCGGCCGGCCCGGTGCTCGCGGTGTCGGACTGGATGAAGGCCGTTCCGGACCTGATCCGCAAGTGGGTGCCGGGCGACTTCACCGTCCTCGGCACCGACGGGTTCGGCCTGTCCGACACCCGCCCGGCGGTGCGGCGACACTTCGGCGTCGACGCCGAGAACATCGTCGTCGGCATCCTCGCGGCGCTCGCGCGGCGCGGCGAGGTCGGGCACGACACCGTCGTCCGCGCCGCGGCGCGGTACCGGATCGACGACCCCCAGGCGGCGGGCCCGCAGACCTCGGACTCCGGCGTCGCCTGAGCCGCGTCCACCGGGCCGGCGGTGACACGCCGACCCGGTGGGCGGGGCCGCCTCGGCGCGCCCGGCGTAATCGTCCGATGACCGTTCGTCGCGGGAGTCGATGTCGGGGCTGGTCTCCCACCCCGTCCTTCCGGATAGGCTGTCGCCGTCACGCCGCCCGGACGCCCCCGGACGATCCTGGCGGCGCGGCTCCGACGTTCCGGAGCTCCCGGCTCCGGCGGCGGATCTGAAGGTCGGGGCTGATCGACGCCTCGTGACATCGGTATGAGGAGCAGGAATGGCAGAAGGCACCGTCAAGTGGTTCAACAGCGAGAAGGGCTTCGGCTTCCTCGCTCCCGACGGTGGTGGCGCTGACGTGTTCGTCCACTACTCGGCCATCCAGGCTCGCGGCTTCCGCACCCTGGACGAGGGTCAGCGCGTCTCGTTCGACGTCGAGCAGGGCCAGAAGGGCCTGCAGGCCGTTCAGGTCACGCCGCTGTAAGGACTCGGCGGAGTCACCTCACGATTTCGGGGGCGGGGCGTCGGGAGACGCCCCGCCCCCGTCGTGTGTCCGGGGTCGGGTGGGTACGCGGAGCGAGGGTCACCCCGACTGCGTCCTACGCACCGAGGGACGCCCTCGCTCCCACCATCGCGCGCCCGGGTCAGGCCGTGGTGACGACCACCAGCTCGGCGCCGTCGGCGCTCGCACGGAGCTCGACCGCCCCGCTGCCGGTGATCTCGAGGCTGTCGCCGGTCGAGGCGTCCTCCAGCGCGCCCCGGGCCACGTGCACGTGCCGGAACTCCCCGTCGGCCGGGGACCACGCGTCGTCGGCGGCGAGCCGCGCGACCGTCACCGTCACGCCGGGACGGCGCAGCCCGAGCACGAAGGGCCCGGCGGCGAGGTCGGGCCGGTGGTGGGTCAGCGACGGCTCCCCCGGCGGCGGGTCGTCCATCCCCGGCGTGATCCAGACCTGCACGAGGTGCGCGGGCGACTCTCGAGCGGCCCGCTCGTCGTGGTGCCAGCCGGTGCCGGCGACGAGGTGCTGCAGGGTGCCGGCGGGCGCGGGCGTGTCGACGCCGTCGGGTCCCGTGTGGATCATCGTCCCGTCGACGACCCACGCCAGGATCTCGACGTCGCGGTGCTCGTGGGCCCCGTACGCGACGCCCGCGGCGAGCTCGTCGTCGTTGTGCGCGACGAGGGCGCCGAACGAGGTGCGCTCCGGGTCGTAGTGCGCCCCGAACGACAGCCCGTGGCGCGAGCGCACCCCGTCGCCCTCGCTGAGCGGGCGCTCGTCGCGCGGACGGATCCGGACGGTCGCCATCCGTGCCATGCTCCCCGTCCATGACCAGCGCCGCGGTCCCGGGGCTGCCCGGCCGCGCCGCGGGAGGTCGCAGGCCCGTGCGGGCCACGACGCTGCGCCGCCTCGAGCGTTCCTCCGGCGAGGTCGCCAACGCCGGTGTCGCCGCGATGGCGGCCCGCCTGCCCTGGTTCACGCGCCTGACCGCCGAGCAGCGGTCCGGGGTCCTGCTGGTCACCCAGACCGGCGCCGCGAACTTCGTCGCCTGGCTGCGCGATCCCGACGCCACCCCGCGGCTCACCGCCGAGGCCTTCCGCAGCGCCCCGCTCGACCTCGCCCGCCGCGTGACGCTGCGCCAGACCGTGGAGCTGGTGCGCATCGCGATCGCGGTGTTCGAGGAGCGCATCCCCCGCCTCGGTGCCGACGAGGCCGAGCGGGCCGCGCTGGAGCACGCGGTGCTGCGCTTCGGCCGCGAGGTCGCGTTCTCCGCGGCGACGGTCTACGCGAGCGCCGCCGAGGCCCGCGGCGCGTGGGACGCGCGGCTCGAGGCGCTGGTGGTCGACGCCGTCGTGCGCGGCGAGGCGGCGGAGACGCTGCTCTCGCGCGCGTCGGCGCTGGGCTGGGACCCGGCCGCCGAGACCACCGTCCTGGTGGGCGAGCCGCCCGCCGAGGAGCCGCCCGAGCCGCTGCACGCGGTGCGGCGCGCGGCCCACCGCGCCGGGGCGACGGTGCTGCTCGGGACGCACGGCGCGAAGCTCGTGATGATCGCCGGGCCGGGGGCGCCGCTGGACGAGCTGTCGGCGTCGTTCGGGCCGGGCGCGGTCGTCGCCGGACCCACGGTCGCCGGGCTCACCGAGGCCCACCTCAGCGCGACGCGCGCGCTGGCCGGGCACCGCGCGGTCCGGGCGTGGCCGGGTGCCCCGCGCCCCGTGGCCGCCGACGACCTGCTCCCCGAGCGGGTGCTCGACGGCGACGCCGGGGCCGTCGAGCAGCTGCGTCGCGAGGTCGCGGCGCCGCTGCGCGAGGCCGGCGGCGAGCTCACGACCACCGTCGAGAGCTACCTGGACGTCTCCGGGGTGCTCGAGGCCGCGGCCCGGGCGCTCTACGTGCACCCCAACACCGTCCGCTATCGGCTGCGCCGGGTGGCCGAGGTCACGGGCCGCCACCCCGGCGAGGCGCGCGGCGCACTGGTGCTGCGGCTCGCACTCGTCCTCGATCGGTTGCACTCCGGAACATCACCGGGATGAGCCCCTGACCTGCATCGATGTGGTCCACACCGCCTCTGGTCGGGGGTGTGTGATCCGGGGCATTGTGGGAACTCCACAACCACGGCGGACGCGAGTTCGTCGCCCCGACGCCTTCGGCCCGACGGGGGGTCGTGATGAGGTGGCCACGTGATCGCGATCCTCGCCCCCGGTCAGGGCGCCCAGAAGCCCGGCATGCTCGCCCCGTGGCTCGACCGGCCCGAGGCCCGTGGACGGCTCCAGGCGTTCTCCGACGCGGCCGGGCTCGACCTCGTGCACCTCGGTGTCGAGGCGGACGCCGCCGCCATCGAGGACACCGCCGTGACGCAGCCGCTGCTCGTGGCGTCCGCGCTGCTCGCGTGGGACCAGCTCCGGCTCGAGGTGACCGTCCCCGACGACGCCGTGGTGGCCGGCCACTCCGTGGGCGAGCTCGCCGCCGCGGCGATCGCCGAGGTCATCGACGCCGAGCAGGCCGTCGCCCTCGCGGCCGTCCGCGGGCGGGAGATGGCCGCCGCGTGTGCCGAGGAGCCGACCTCGATGGCCGCCGTCCTCGGCGGGGACGCCGACGCCGTGCTCGCCCGCCTCGCCGAACTCGACCTCGAACCGGCCAACCGCAACGGGTCCGGTCAGGTGGTCGCCGCCGGCCGCAAGGACGCCATCGACGCGCTCGTCGAGAACCCGCCCGAGGGCGCCCGGGTCCGCGCGCTGTCCGTGGCCGGCGCGTTCCACACGCGCTTCATGGAGCCCGCCGAGAAGGCGTTGGGCACCTGGGTCGGCGAGCACCGCGACCAGCTCGCCCCGGCGGCCCCCTCGCACCCCCTGCTGCAGAACGCCGACGGCGCGGTGGTCACCGACGGCGGCGAGTTCATCGACCGCCTCGTGGCCCAGGTGACGCGCTCGGTGCGCTGGGACTCCTGCATGGACACCCTCGCCGCGCGGGGCGTCGACGCCGTCATCGAGCTGACGCCCGCGGGCACCCTCACCGGGATGGTCAAGCGCGCGATCAAGGGGACCGCCGTCGTCAACGTGAACGCACCGGACGACCTGGAGAAGGCCGCGCAGACGATCGGGGAGCACGCGTGAAGATCCAGCTGACGCCGCCCGTCGCCGGGGCCCGCATCCTCGGGCTCGGCAGCATGCAGCCCGACACCGTGATCACGAACCACGACCTCGAGAAGCGCGTCGAGACCAACGACGCGTGGATCCAGAGCCGTGTCGGCATCATCGAGCGGCGCTTCGGCAGCGCCGAGGACTCGGTGGTGTCGATGGGCGTCGACGCCGGGTCCAAGGCCCTGGCCGACGCCGGCGTCTCCCCCACCGACCTCGACGCCGTCATCGTCGCCACCTGCACGATGTCCAAGCCGATCCCGAACGCCGCGGCGCAGACCGCCGACCGCATCGGGGTCAACGGCATCGGGGCGTTCGACGTCAACACCGCCTGCGCCGGCTTCTGCTACGGCGTCGGCATGGCCGGCGACATGATCCGCTCGGGCACGGCGCGCCACGTGCTCGTGATCGGCTCGGAGAAGCTCTCCGACTGGCTGGACATGGACGACCGCTCGACCTGCATCATCTTCGCCGACGGGGCGGGCGCCGCGGTGATCGGACCGGCGACCACCGAGGACGAGGTCGGCGTCGGCCCGGTCGTCTGGGGCGCGGCGGGCGACCTCGTCTCCACGATCCACATCGATGAGACGGACGCGCTGCGCCAGGAGGGCCAGGCGGTCTTCCGCTGGGCCACCACCAAGATCGCGCCGGTCGCGCTGCGCGCCGTCGAGGCCGCCGGCCTGACCCCCGCCGACATCGACGTGCTCGTCCCCCACCAGGCCAACCTGCGCATCGTCGAGGCGATCGCGAAGCGCCTGCGCCAGGCCGGGGCCCGCGACGACCTGCGCGTCGCCGACGACATCCAGTACTCCGGCAACACGTCGTCGGCCTCGATCCCGATGGCCATCGACCACATGCGCGGCGCCGGGCGCGCGCGGTCCGGCGACGTGGCGCTGCTCATCGGCTTCGGCGCCGGCCTGTCGTACGCGGGGCAGGTCGTCGTCCTGCCCTGAAACGTCCTACGGTGCGCACCGCACGGCGCGCACCGAACGAAGAGAAGCACGAGAAAGGGAGCCAGTGGCGACCAACGAAGAGATCCTGCCCGACCTCGCGAGCATCGTGGAGGAGGTCGCCGGCGTCGACGCCGCGGAGGTCACCTCCGAGAAGTCGTTCGTCGACGACCTCGACATCGACTCGCTCTCCATGGTGGAGATCGCCGTGCAGGCCGAGGACAAGTTCGGCGTCAAGATCCCCGACGACGAGCTGGCCAAGCTGACCACGGTGCAGGACGCCGTCGACTACATCTCCTCGCACTCGTGAGCGCCACCGGCCAGGGGGTCGTCGTCACCGGCATGGGAGCGACGACCCCGCTCGGCGGCGACGTGGCGACCACGTGGGACGGCCTCCTGGCCGGTCGCAGCGGCGTCTCCACCATCGACGCGGAATGGATCGACACGTTCGAGCTGCCGGTCAAGATCGCCGCGCAGCTCGCGACGGAGCCGACCGAGACGATCAAGCGCGTCGAGGCCCGGCGCCTCGACCGCAGCGAGCAGACCGCGATCGTCGCGGCCCGCGAGGCCTGGGCGCACGCGGACCTCGGCGACTACCCGTCCACCGAGGACGGCTCGCCGAAGGTCGACGGGCTCCGGCTCGCCGTCATCATCGGCACCGGCATCGGCGGCGCGCTGACCCTGCTCGGCCAGGACGACATCCTCGAGCAGCAGGGCCTGCGCAAGGTCTCGGTGCTCACCATCCCGATGCTCATGCCGAACGGCCCGGCCGCGCACGTCGGCCTGGAGCTCGGCGCCGCGGCGGGCGTCCACGCGCCCGTGTCGGCCTGCGCCTCGGGCGCCGAGGCCATCGCCTGGGGCTGGCGGATGCTGCAGGCGAACGAGGTCGACGTGGTCGTGGCCGGGGGCACCGAGGCGTGCATCCACCCGATCACGCTCGCCGGCTTCAGCCAGGCCCGCACCATGGCGATGCGCAACGACGAGCCCGAGCGTGCTTCGCGCCCGTTCGACACCGGCCGCAACGGCTTCGTGCTCGGCGAGGGCTCCGGCATCGTCGTGCTCGAGCGCGAGGAGTTCGCGCAGGCCCGGGGGGCCACGGTGCACGGGCGCGTCGCCGGCATCGGCACCAGCGCCGACGCGTACCACATCACCGCGCCCGACCCCGAGGGAACGGGCCAGTCGCGGGCCATCGCGGCCGCGCTGCGCACCGCGGGTCTCGACCCGTCCGACGTGGGCCACGTGAACTGCCACGCCACCGCCACCTCGGTGGGCGACGTGGCCGAGACCGTGGCCGTCAAGAAGGCGATCGGCGAGCACCCCGTGCTCACCGCGCCCAAGGGCTCGCTGGGTCACCTGCTCGGCGCCGCCGGCGCCGTCGAGGCGATCACGACGATCCTGTCGGTGCGCGAGGGCCTCGTGCCGCCCACCGCGAACCTCGAGGAGCTCGACCCCGACGTCACCCTCGACGTCGTCGCGGGCGACGCACGCAAGGTGTCGCTCGACGCCGCGATCAGCGACTCGTTCGGCTTCGGCGGGCACAACGTGTGCCTGGCGATCACGCCTGCCTGAGGTTCGTTCCCCCTAACAGGGCGTCCGCAGCTGGCTGCCGGGTCGGGGGTCGACGAGACGGGGCTCGCCCCGATCGGTCTCGACGACGGCCCCGACCTGCCAGCACAGCCGCGGCACCCGCACGTCCGCGGGCGCGTCGGCCGGGTCCTGGGTGGTGACGTACCCCAGCGGCACGACCAGCTCGCCGCCGGCCACGGGGTCGATGCGGCGCACCACGACCGACCCCACGCGCTGGGTGCGCGCGGCCGCCGCGAAGGCGGTCGCGTCCACGCGGGCGTCCGGGACGAGCGTCGCCCGGTAGGCGGACAGGTCACCGCTGTTGCGGGCGTCGGTCCAGCGCTGGAGCAGGTCGCGGACCGCGCCCGACTGCGGGTGCGCGGCCGCCGACGCGGACAGCACCACGGTCGGCGGGCCCGCGGAGCCGTCGGCGGGCAGCTCCGCGCCCACGAGCACCGGCCCGGTGTCGCCCACCGCGGCCCGGGCGACGGTGGCGGCACGGGCGCCGAGCACGGCCCCGGCCACGACGATCAGCGCCAGCGCGAGGGCCAGCACGACGGGCACGAGGATGCCGGGACGCAGGCGGTCGGCGAGGGCGCCGTCCCGCAACCGACCGAGCATGGCTCCCACCCTGCCAGTACCCCCCGACACGCTCCCGCCGGTAGGTGGGGAGGCCAGGACTAGCCGACCTGGTGCAGGCGGGCGGACGCGGCGCCGTCGCCGGCGTAGCGGAACTCCTCGAGCGCGGCGTCCCACCGGGTGCCGAGCAGGTCGTCGAGCCGACGGGTCAGCGCCTCGCGGGTCCCAGCGCCGGCGAGGGCGGTCCGGACCTGGTCCTCACCGAGGACGATGTCGCCGTTGGCGCTCGTCCGGCCGTGCCACAGGCCCAGGCCGGGGACGTGGCTGAAGCGCTCGCCGTCCGTGCCCGGGGAGGGGTCCTCGGTGATCTCGAAGCGCACCATCCCCCAGGCGCGCAGAGCGGTCGCCAAACGGGCCGCGGTGCCCGTGGGACCCACCCACGTGCACTCGGCACGCACCGTCCCTGGTGCCGCGTCCTGCGCGGACCAGTTCAGCACGACCCGAGCGTCGAGGACGCTCGAGAGCGCCCACTCGACGTGCGGGCCGACCGCAGACGGCGACGAGTGGACGTAGACAACGCCACGGGTGCTCACTGCTGACCTCCGGCTCGACGAGAAGCGCCTTCCCCAACGTCCTCGCGAACTTCGGTCCTCTGGATCACCCAGCGCTGCAGTGTGCACCGTGGGACGGGTGTGGCGCCAGTGCCCCCCGGATCTCGGGCGTGTCGACTTTCCTGTCCGTAGAGTCGTCGTACCGTGACCGACGATCACGGTCCGCACACGGGCGGTGCGCGGTTCGGGGACGTCTTCGCCGACGCCCAGTTCCGGGCCCTCTGGGCGGCCCAGCTGCTCTCGGTCCTCGGCGACCAGGTCGCCCGCGTCGCCCTCGCCGTCCTCGTGTTCACCGAGACGGGGTCGGCGGGGCTCACCGCGCTGACCTACGCCCTGACCTTCCTGCCCGACCTCGTCGCCGGTCCCCTGCTCTCCGGCATCGCCGACCGCGCCCCGCGCCGGCTGACGATGGTCGTGAGCGACCTCCTGCGCGCCGGGGTGCTCGCCCTCATGGCCGTGCCCGGGATGCCGTTCGCGGTGCTGTGCGGGCTGGTCGTCGCGGGCCAGCTGATCGCCGCGCCGTTCGCCGCCGCGCGGGCGGCGATCCTGCCCCACGTGCTCACCGGGGAGCGCTACGTCGTCGCGTCGGCGGTGTCCGGCACGACCTACCAGAGCGGGCAGGTCCTCGGGTTCGCGCTCGGCGGGCCGCTGGTGGCCCTCGTCGGGGTGCCGGTCGCCCTGCTCGCCGACGCCGCGACGTTCGTCGTCTCGGCGCTGATCCTGCAGGTCGGGGTGGCGGAGCAACGGGCCACGGGCGGGGTCCCCGACGACGCCGGCGTCCGCCTGCGCGACGGCGCCCGGATCGTCGTGGGCGACCGGCGCCTGCGCTCCCTGGTCGCGCTCGCCTGCGTGTCGGCGTTCGTCGTGACGGTGGAGGGCCTGGCGGCGCCGTACGCGGCGTCGCTGGGCGGCGGGCCGGTGACCGTGGGCCTGCTGCTCGCCGCCAACCCGCTCGGGGCGGCGCTCGGCATCGTCCTGCTCGCCCGCCTCGTCCCGCCCGCGCGGCGCGACCGGCTGCTCGGGCCGCTCGCGGTGCTCTCGTGCGTCCCGCTCGTCGCCTCCGCGCTCGATCCGCCGCTGGGCGGGGTGATCGCGCTGTGGGTGGTCTCGGGGCTGGCGTGCGCCTACCAGGTGCCGGCGAACGCCGCCTTCGTCGCCGCGGTGCCCGACGCGCACCGCGGCCAGGCCTTCGGGCTCGCGGTGACGGCCCTGCGCGTCACGCAGGGCCTCGGGGTGCTCGTCGCGGGTCTGCTCGCCGAGCGGACCGGGCCGGCGACGGCCGTGGCGCTCGCCGGCGCGCTCGGCGTCGTCGTGGCGCTCCTGTGCGCCGTCGCCTGGCACCGCGCCCGCGCGTCGTGACCGGGCCCGGGCGTGATGACCGGCTGGTATCGCTCGCCCGGCGAGCGATACCAGCCGGCAACACGACTGCCGGGGTCCGGACCTAGTGCCAGTTCGAGTCCCGGTGCCAGTTGGAGTCGGCGAAGTGCCAGTTGGAGTCGGTGAAGTGCCAGTTCGAGTCCCGGTGCCAGTTCGAGTCGGCGAAGTGCCAGTTGGAGTCGCGGTGCCAGTTCGAGTCGGCCACGGGGGTTCCCTTCGGATCTCTGGGGGTCGGTCGACGGGTCGGGCCCGCCGCCACGGACGTGGCCCATCGCACACGCTGCGTGGTGGGCCGAGCCGCGACGTCGGTGCGACCACCGGCCGCTCTCCGCGCTGACGGAGAGCGACCGGACTGTCACATCCGGCGGTGCGTCGCGGCGCATCCGCCCCTCGATGCTCGCCAACGGCGCTGTGTGTGACCAGACGGCGACTGGGCGTCAACCATCGGAGTGATTACTGCCCAACGGGTGATGCGGGATGACGAGATCCACAGTCCGTCGGTACCGTGTTCCGCACGCGGAGACCGCCCCTGCGGCGCTCCGTCGGCTCGGAGGAGGTCACTCATCGTGACGGCGCGTGAACCTGTGAGGGGTCCTGGCGACCCCGGGTCCGCGCTCTCTCCCGCGTCCGGAGCAGCCCAGCCCGAACGTTCGGTACGTCCAGTGACGGAGGGGACCATCCAGACCGGTGAGAGCGACGGGGTGCAGCCGGTCCGTCCGGCCCGCGCGACCGCCGACGGCCCGGTGGACGGTCCCGACGTCGACGTGTCCGACATCACCACCGCCTCGATCTCGGCGGCCTCCTCGGGGCCCGGACGCTCCGCGCTCCGCCGGTTCGACCCCCGCCGTCTCGACCCGCGCCGCTGGAGCCTGTGGCAGGCGCCGCGCCGGGTCGTCGTCGCCGTCCTGCTCGTCGACCTCGTCGCCGTGGGCCTGTCCCTCGGTGTCGCGAGGACGGAGCCGATCGGGCCGGCCGACTGGCGGGCGCTCGCGCTCCTGGTGCTCGGCCTCGTCATCCACGTCGAGACCGCCCGCGGGATCGAACGACGGCGCGAGGTCGTCGCCGACGGCCAGCCCTACATCGAGCTGAAGTCCGTCTGGAGCTTCGCGGGGCTGCTCCTGCTCCCCATCGGCCTGGCCCTGGCCCTCGTGGTGGTGACGTTCGCCTACTGGTGGCTCCGGGTCAGCCAGCGCCCGGTGCCCCATCGGTGGACGTACTCCGCCGCCACCGTGCTCATCGCCTCGGTGGCGGCGTGGCAGGTCCTCGAGCTCGTGCCCGGCGGCGTCCTGGTGAAGGTCGCCGGCCCGCTCGGGCTCCTCGTCCTCGTGGCGGCGGGCGTCACCCGCTGGGTGGTCAACCACGGGCTCGTCGTCTTCATGATCTGCCTCAGCGCGCCCGGGACGCCGTGGTGGAAGCGGCTCGGCTCCCCCACCGACACGCTCATCGGCATCGGCGCGCTCGCGCTCGGCGCCGCGCTGGCCGTCGTCGCCGTGACGACGCCGTGGCTGCTGCCGGTGCTGCTCATCCCCGTCATGGGCATGCACCGCGGCTTCCTGATCCAGCAGTTCGCGCGCGCCGCCCGCACCGACCCCAAGACGGGCCTCGCCAACGCCACGGCGTGGCGCGACCAGGCCGACCGCGAGCTCGCCCGCCTCCGCCGCCGGGGCGGCGAGCTCGGCGTGATCATGGTCGACATCGACGCGTTCAAGGCGATCAACGACCGGCACGGCCACCTCGTGGGCGATGCGGTCCTGCGTGCGGTCGCCGACACCCTGCGGGCCGAGGTCCGCCCCTACGACTCCGTCGGGCGCTTCGGGGGCGAGGAGTTCATCGTGCTGCTCGCCGAGGCGAACCCCGAGCAGGTCGTGCGCACCGCCGAGCGCCTGCGGCGCAGCATCGCCGAGTGCGAGGTCGTCGTGGCCCCGACCCTCGGCGGCGGGACGGTGCGGGGCATGACGGCCTCGATCGGCACCGCCTCGTTCCCGCAGGCCTCCCGCGACCTCGACGGCCTCATGGTCAGCGCCGACGCCGCGCTGTACGCCGCCAAGCACGGCGGCCGCAACCGGGTGGAGTGCGCGCCCCCGCGCTAGGGATGTCGCTGGGGGACGTCAGCGGAACGCGGCGATCCCCGTGACCGCCTGCCCGATCGACAGGGCGTGCATCTCCTCGGTGCCCTCGTAGGTCAGGACGGTCTCGAGGTTGGTCATGTGCCGGAACACGGGGTACTCGAGCGTGATCCCGTTGCCGCCGAGCACGGTGCGCGCCGTGCGGGCGACGTCGAGCGCGGCCCGGACGTTGGCCATCTTCCCGAAGCTGACCTGCGCGGGGTGCAGCTGCTCGGCGTCCTTGAGCCGCCCGATGCGCGACGCGGTGAGGCCGGCCTGGTTCACCGCGACCACCATGTCGGCGAGCTTGCGCTGCGTCAGCTGGAACCCGGCGATCGGCTGCCCGAACTGCTCGCGGTCGATCGAGTAGGCCAGCGCCGACTCGTAGCAGGCCCGCGCCGCGCCGACGGCACCCCAGAGAATGCCGTAGCGCGCCTCGTTGAGGCACGACAGCGGGCCCTTGAGCCCCGCGACGTCGGGGAACACGGCGTCGGCGGGCAGCCGCACGCCCTCGAGGACGAGCTCGGCGGTGAGCGACGCCCGCAGCGAGAGCTTGTGCTTGACCTCGTTGGCGGTGAAGCCGGGGGTGTCGGTCGGGACGACGAACCCGCGAATGCCCTTGCTGCCCTGCTCCGGGTCGGTCTGGGCCCAGACGACGGCGACGTCGGCGAGCGTGCCGTTGGTGATCCACATCTTGGAGCCGTCGAGCACCCAGTCCTCGCCGTCGCGGCGCGCCCGTGTGCGCATCGAGCCCGGGTCGGAGCCGGCGTCGGCCTCGGTGAGCCCGAAGCAGCCCAGCGCGTCGCCGGTGGCCATCGACGGCAGCCACCGCTGCTTGTGCTCCTCGGAGCCCCAGCGGTGGATCGCGTACATCGCGAGCGACCCCTGCACGCTGACGAAGCTGCGCAGCCCCGAGTCGACGGCCTCGAGCTCCCGGCAGGCCAGCCCGTAGGAGGTGGCGTTCGTGCCCGCGCAGCCGTAGCCCTCGAGGTGCATGCCGAGCAGGCCCAGCGAGCCCAGGCCCTTGGCGATGTCGCGGGGCAGGGTGTTCGACTCGTACCACTCGGCGATGCGGGGGCTGAGCTCCGCGGCGGCGTAGTCGCGCACCGCGTCGCGGATGTCGCGTTCCTCGGCGCTCAGGTCGGCGTCGACGCCGAGGAAGTCGCTGGGGTCGGGAGGAGCGGTCGCCATGGGTTCACGGTAGGGGTTCCAGCGCGTCCGGACCCGCCCAGAACTGCGCGAACCCCGGGTGCAGTGGCAGGTCCGACACCTGCTCGACGGGCGTCCAGCGCAGCTCGGTGGCCTCGCCGTCGGTGGGCTCGAGCGCCGGCGGGACGTCGGTCTCCAGCCGGGCGTGGACGGTGACGTAGGACCATCCGCCGTGGTCGTCGACGGTGTCGCCGGTCAGCCGCACGCGAGCCGGGTCGATGCCGGTCTCCTCGACGGCCTCCCGCAGCGCCGCGTCCCGCGCCGTCTCGCCGCTGTCGCGCGCGCCGCCCGGGATGCCCCAGGTGCCGCCGTGGTGGCTCCACCACACCCGGTGCGCGAGCAGCACGCAGTCGGCGTGCCCACGGTGCCCCGCGTGACGCAGCAGCAGCCCCGCGGCCCCGAACCGGCCCCAGTGCCGGTGCCCGGCGTCGCAGACCACCCAGCCGTCGCCGTCACCACCCACACGATCACGGTAGGCCGCCGACGGTTCGCGCGCCGGGCAGGTGGGAAGCTCGCAGCATGAGCGAGGTGCCCCCGTTCGGGGCCGAGGAGGAACTGCTGCTGGTCGACCCCGCGAGCGGCGCGCCGCGGGGATGGGCGGCCGCGGTGCGCGACGCGGCCGACGGCTCGCTCGACGGCGAGATGCGTACCGAGCAGGTGGAGACCGCGACCGCGCCCCACACCAAGGCCGACGACCTCGCCGCGGACCTGCACCGCAGGCGGGTCGAGGCCCGCGAGGCCGCCGCGGCGCAGGGCGTCGACGTGGCCGCTCTCGCGACCTCTCCGCTGGCGGCCGAGGACGGCGGCGGGTCGGGGCCGAACCAGCAGGGCCGCTACGGGCGCATCGCCGCCCGCTTCGGCGCGATCGCCACGTCACAGCTCACGAGCGGGCAGCACGTGCACGTCGAGGTCGCCTCGCCGGAGGAGGGCGTCGGCGTCCTCGACCGGATCGGTCCCTGGCTGCCGGTGCTCCGCGCGCTCGCGGCCAACTCGCCGTGCTGGCGGGGCCGCGACACCGACTACGCCAGCTACCGCTCGGTCGTCTGGTCGCGGTGGCCCTCGGCGGGCCCGACGCGGGTGTTCGGCTCGCTCGCGGCCTACGACGAGGCCGTCGCGGCGATGCTCGCGACCGACACGGTGCTCGACGACGCGATGGTCTACTTCGACGCCCGGCTCTCGCGCGAGCTCGGCACCGTCGAGGTACGGGTGACCGACGTGGCGCTCGAGGTCGAGGACGCGGTGCTCGTGGCCGTCCTCGCCCGGGGACTCGTCGCCACCGCCGCGCGCGACCACCGTCGCGGGACGCCGGTGCCGAGCGCGCCCGTCGAGGCGCTGCGCCTGGCGCACTGGCGTGCCGCGCGCTGGGGCCTGACCGACGCCCTCGTCGACCCGCGCGACGGCCGCACCGGCGCCGCGGGCACGGTGCTCGACGCCCTGCGCGAGCACGTGGCGGACGCCCTGACCGACGCCGGCGACGCCGACCGGGCCGCCGAGGGCTGCGCCCGCCTGCTCGCCGACGGCACGGGCTCCGAGCGCCAGCGCGCCGCGGCCCGGGGCGCCGACGGCGACCTCGCCGCCGTCGTCCGCGACGCCCGCGAGCGTTTCCTGCCCTGACCCCCCCGTGAGCGATGTTCCCGGCTATAGCCGGGAACATCGCTCACATGGCGTGCCGAGCGATGCCCCGGGCCATCGCGCCGAAGATCGCGGGGGCGCCCGCCTGGATCGCGCGGCCGTAGAGCACCCCGGGCAGGCCCGAGGCGGCGAAGCGCACCGCCAGGCGCAGGTGCGACCCACGGCCGGAGACGTCGGGGTCGACGGCGAGCTCGAGCCACATCCGCCCGGGCTGGCGCAGCTCCGAGCGCAGGAGCAGCGAGGAGCCCGGCTCGACGGCCGCGACGCACCAGCCGTCGACGACGTCGCCGGCGCGCAGCGGGCGTCCGTGCGGGCGTCCCCGGTAGGCGCCGACACCCCCGAGCAGCTGGTCGGTCCAGCCGCGCACCGTCCACGCGCCGAGCGGGACGTACCAGCCGGCGTCTCCCCCGATCCCGTCGACCACCGCCCACAGGGCGTCGGCGTCCGCGGCGCACGGCTCGGTGGTGCTCCAGCGGTACACCGCTCCCCCGGAGCCCTCCGGGTCGGTGGGGCCCGCGAGCGCCGGGTCGTCGACGGGGACGGGCCCGGCGAGGTCGCCGTCGCGCGGGCGCCCCAGCGCCGCCCGCACCGCGGCGTCGTAGGTCGTGCGTCCGCCGGGCGGCGCCCCGATCACCGAGAGCACGTCCTCCTCGGCGCACACGAGCTCCTGGGACAGCGACTCGATCAGCGGGGTGACGAGCTGTCGCGAGAGCGGGGTGAGCGCCTCCACCACCCAGCCGGCCAGCGCGGGCGCCCCGGACGGCACCGGCACGGGCAGCGGGACCGCCGCGCTCTGGGGCAGCCCGGCGAGGCGCAGGTAGCGGCGGATGAGCTCGAGGTAGCTCAGGACGTCGGGGCCGCCGACGTCGAAGCGGCGGTTCACCTCGGGCGGCAGGTCGAGGGCGCCGACGAGGTAGTGCAGGACGTCGGCGATCGCGATCGGCTGGGTGCGGTGCGCCAGCCAGGGCACCGCCGGCAGCACGGGCACGCGCTCGGCGAGGTAGCGGATCATCTCGAAGCTCGCCGAGCCCGAGCCGACCACGATCGACGCCTCGAGCGCGGCGGTCGGGACCGGGCCGGCGAGGAAGACGTCGGCCACCTCCGCCCGCGACGTGAGGTGCCGCGACGACCGGCCGGACGGCCGCAGCCCGCCCAGGTAGACGACGCGCCGCACGCCCGCGTCCGCCGCCGCGGCGTCCACCGCCCGGGCCGCCTCGCGGTCCTTCTCGGGGAAGTCGGGCTGGTCGAGGGCGTGCGCGAGGTACACCACCACGTCGGCGCCCGCCACGAGGGAGGCGATCGCGGACCGGTCGGCGAGGTCGCCGGGGACGACGTCCACGCGGTCGGCCCATCCCGTCGCGGCGAGCTTGTGCGGGCTGCGGACCAGGGCGGCGACCTCGTGGCCGCCGTCGAGCAGCCGGGACACCAGCCGGACCCCGACGTAGCCCGTGCCCCCGATCACCGCGCAGCGCATGGGGCCATGATCTCCGCGCGCGCACCCCGGGGGCACCCCCGGGTCGGGGTCAGCTGACGGTGGGCTTGCCCGGGCGGTCGGCGCGCCGCTGATCGACGAACAGGCCGCCGCCGCGACGCGCCACGAGCACCAGCTGCCACAGCGCGAACGCGAGCAGCACCGCGCCGATGATCGACGCCCCGAGCACCAGGGCGACGATGCCCGCCGTGGCCGCGATCCAGATGACGGTGTCGCGCGCCGTGCGCCGTGCGCGCATGACGTCCTCCTCAGATCCGGGACCCGATCCCCACGATCGTGCGTCGCCCGATCGTGGCCGGCGACGCGACCAGTGTGACCCGTCCGGGTGCGGACCGCAGCCGATCGTGGCCGGTGAGAGGCCCTGCCACCCGATCGCCCGACCTCCGTCGGCGCAGCGTGAGCAGGAGCTGTGACCAGCAACACAGCACTGCGACAGGGTGGTGTGGATCCAATGCGTTTGCCCGACGCGCTGCGCGGCTAGATCATGGTGTTCGGCTGACGCGGTGTCCCCGCACGCCCGGGGATCCGCTCCGCGACGACACACGTCGCGGGTCGGGGGAACCGAGACGGGGATCCCGACGTCATACCGAGTACATCGAGTGCTCCGGTCCCCGGAGACGTCGACCCCCCGCGGGTCGCCGTCGAGGACCGTCACGCAGGACCTCCGGATACGTACCGACGCCCGGCGCACGACCGTGCCGCAGGGTCCGTCGCCGGGTGCGCACGCGCCCGACAGCGGGCCGCGGCGCCTGGCCGCCCCGGCGCGGACAGACCGACCGACGGCTTCGACCACCACGAGCGAGATTGGATGAGCAGGATCATGGACTGGGAGCTCGCGGCTTGCCGCGACCACGACCCCGAACTCTTCTTCCCCCTGACCGCCCACGGTCCCGGCTCGGCCCAGCTGGCCGAGGCGAAGGCCGTGTGCGGCGGATGCCCCCTGCAGCGGGGCTGCCTCCAGTGGGCGATGGACACCGGCCAGGAGGCCGGCGTCTGGGGCGGCACCTCCGAGGACGAGCGCCGCGCGATGCGTCGCGGCGCCCGGATCGGCAGCTCCGCCCGCGCCGCCTGAGGCGGGCACGACACACACGAAGGGCCCGTCCCCCGAGGGGGACGGGCCCTTCGTCGTGCGCGGGGTCGCTCGTCAGCGCCCGGTGACCTTGCGGGCCGCGAACTGCAGCACCTGACCCCCGGTGGAGATCACGGCGCCCGCGACGCTGAAGCCGGTCTTGACGGCGATCGCGGCGGCGTTGCCGACGATGCGCACCGGGTTGTAGCCCGGCGCGTTGTCGCGCACCTGGTCCGCGGCCTGGCGGACGTTGCGGTCCACCTGCTGGGCGGCGGCCTCGCTCGCACGCCCGACGCGCGCCGCGGCGGCGTCGCCGGCCCCGTCGAGCTCCGAGGCGATGCCCGAGGAGACGGCGTCGGCGCGGTCGCCGGCCTCCGCCACCTTCTCGCCCGCCTCGTCGGCACGGACCTTGGCCTCCGAGCCGGCGTGCTGCGCGACCCGGGTGGCGTCCTTCGCGACGCGCTCGCCGGCGCGCGAGGTCGTGGTGGCGACCTGGTCGCCGGTGACCTGCGCGACGGTCGCGGCGTCCTTGGCGGCGGCGGACACCGACTTGTCGCCGTCCGCGGCCTTCTTGGCCTGGTCCGCGACACCGGCCGCGCCGGCCTCGGCCTGCGCCGCGGCCTTCTTGCCCGAGGCCTGGACGCGGTCGGCGTCCTTCTGCGCGGTCGCCTTGGCGTCCGCGCCGACCTTCTTGGCGCTGCTGGAGGCCTTGTCCGAGGCGGACTCGGCCTTGGCGCGCGCGCCCTCGGCGTTGGCCTTGGTGGTGGCCTTGGCGGCCTCGGCGGTGGTGCTGTCCTCGCCGGAGGCGACGTTGTGGGTGTCACGCACCTTGCCGTCGGTGCCGTGCACGACGACCTTGCCGCCGCCGTCCTTCGACACGATCTCGGTGGCGCGGTCGACGGCCTCGGCCTGCGTGGCCGCCTTGGCGCTGGCTCGCTGGGCACCCTTCTTCTGCACCTGCCAGCCGTCCTCGGTGGGAACGACGTACCGGTCGGCCATGACGGTCTCAACTCCTGTCTGACGGCTTCTTCAAGCCGTGTGTTTCCCAGGCCGCGACCTGCACAAACGCCCCGGCGGCCGAGGTTGGTCTCACCCGTTCAGCGCAGCCGCCGCACGGTCCTGCAGCTCGACGTACCGCCGGGTGGCCTCGTCGCGGACCTCCTCGAGGCGGGCGAGCCACGCCTCCTGCGGCGATCCCTCCGGCACGATGACCGGACCGTACCGGCGCACGAGCTCCGGTCCCACCACCGAGGCCGCGGTGGCGACGGTGGCCGATCCGGCGGCCTGCGCCCAGGCGACCGGGCCGAGCGGGGTGCAGCCGAAGAACTGGCTGACGCCCGGGGTCTGCACCACCGCGAACAGCGCGCCCGCGGAGACCACGCCGGCGCCGATCACCATCGGGCTGCGACCGCCGCCGGCGACGACGGTCTGGCCGAGCTGGGTGCCGACGAGCGCCGTGAGCGCCACGGTGCGCGAGCGGGCCGGGCTGCCGTACGGGGTGGTCTGCGCCGCCAGCCACGCGAGGCTCGCGCCCCCCGCGGTGGCCATGGCGCGCAGCCCGATCTCGCGGTTGAGGGCCTCGCCCAGCGACGCGTCCGGCCCCTCGGCCAGCAGCGCGGCCGTCGAATCGGGCTCGGGCGCGCGCACCGCGAGCGCCAGCGAGGGCACCAGGTCGGTGAGCAGGTTGACCAGCAGCAGCTGGCGGGCGTTGAGCGGCGACGTGCCCGTGGTGCTCGCCCCGAGCACCGTGAACGCGATCTCGCCGAGGTTGCCGCCGACGAGCACGCCGAGCGCCTCGCGCACCGACGCCCACATCGCCCGGCCCTCGACCAGCGCCGCGAGGATCGTCTCCAGCCGGTCGTCGGTGATGACGAGGTCCGCGGCGGCGCGGGCGGCGGGCGTGCCCCGGCGACCGAGTGCGATGCCCACGTCGGCGAGCCGGATGGCCGGCGCGTCGTTGGCGCCGTCGCCCGTCATCGCCACCGTGCGCCCGAGGCGCTGGAACGCCTGCACCGCCCGCACCTTGTGCGACGGCGTGCCGCGCGCGATGACGCGGACGCGCGGGATGAGCTCGTCGAGCGCGTCGTCGTCGAGGGCGTCGAGCTCCGTGCCGGTGACGACGATGCCGCCGTTGAGGACGTCGAGCTCCTCGGCGACGGCCTCGGCGGTGCTCGGGTGGTCCCCGGTGATCATGACGACCTGGACACCGGCGTCGCGCAGGTCGCGCACGGTGGCCTGCGAGCCGGCGCGCACCGGGTCGGTGAAGCCGACGAACCCGGTGAACTCGAGGTCGGCGACGTCGGCGTCGTCGAGCGTGCGGTCGTCCGCCTCGTCGGAACCGTCGGCACCGTGCAGGGCCGCGTGCTGCTCGGCGGTGAGCACCCGCTCCGCCACCGCGAGCACGCGCATGCCCTGCCCCGCGAGCAGCTCGGTGTGCTCGAGGAGGCGCTGGCGGGCCTCGTCGTCGAGCGGGGTGCCCGCCCAGCTGGTGGCGCGGGCGATGACCACCTCGGGCGCACCCTTGACCGAGATCAGCCGGAACGGGCCGCCGTCCTCCTGCGGGTCGTCGATCTCGCCGAGCGTCGCGTGGTACCCGCGGGACGGGTCGAAGTCGAGGGAGGCCACCGGCCACCAGCCCGGCCGCTTGTGGGCCGGGTCCACGTCGAACTGCTGGCCGCCGTAGACCACCGCGCGGTCGGTGAGATGCGCGAGGCGCTCCCCCGGAGCCGGACGCGGGGTGGCGCGCAGCGCGGCCGCCAGCACGCGGCGCTGGCGCTTGCGCAGACGGTCGGTGGGCCGCAGCTTGACGCCGTCGGAGATCGCCGAGAGCGCGAGGCGTCCCTCGGTGAGCGTGCCGGTCTTGTCGAAGCACAGGACGTCGGTGCGCCCGACGGCCTCGATCGTCTTGGGGTTGCGCACCAGCGCGCCCTCGGCCGAGAGGCGCCGGGCGGACGCGAGCTGGGCCGCCGAGACGACGAACGGGAGGCCCTCGGGGACGCTGGCGACGGCCAGGCCGACCCCGGAGTGCAGGTTCTGCTGGAACGGCAGGCCGCGCACCGCGCCCGCGAGGACGACGGCGCCGGCCGACGCGATCGCCAGCGGGGTGGTGACGCTGGTGAGGCCGGCGAGACGCTCGTCGACGCCGGCGACCGGGGCGGCCGCCCTCGCCGCGGCGGTGGACCGGCCGACCTCGGTGCTCGACCCGGTGGCGACGACGACGGCGCGCCCGCGGCCGGTGGCGACGGTCGAGCCCTCGTAGAGCATGGAGCGGCGGTCGGCCACGGTGCGCGCGATGACCGGCAGGGGCGACTTCGGCACCGGCAGGGACTCGCCGGTCAGCGACGACTCGTCGATCTCGAGCCCGTCGGACTCGAGCACGCGGCAGTCGGCGGGCACGACGTCGTCGGGCCCGAGGTCGATGATGTCGCCGACGACGACCTCGTCGGCGCCGACGCCGCGCGCGGTGCCGTCGCGCACCACCCGGGCGCGGATGGACGACCGCTCGAGCAGCCCGGCCACGGCGCGGTCGGTGGCGACGCGCTGCACGCCGCCGATCAGCGCGGAGAACGCGGTGACGCCGACGACGATCGCGGCGTCGACGACGGCGCCGATGGCCGCCGAGAGCACCGCGCCGCCGGCGAGCACCGGGGTGAGCGGGTTGTTGAGCTCGTCGAGGAAGGCGCGGCCCAGCGAGGTCTCGGTCTCGGCCGCGGCGGGGTCGTCGCGCTGGCGGCGGTGCGCCTCGGCGGAGGTGAGGCCGCCCTCGGTGACGTCGAGGCGGGCGAGCACGGTGCTCGTCGGCATGACGTGCCAGGGCGTGCGGCTCACGCCGGGGACGACGACCCGGCGTCCGAGCTCCGTCGCCGACCAGGCGCCGTTGCCGAGCGACACCGCGGCGGCGCCGTTGACGGCGAGCCCCGCGAGGCCCGGGCCGCGCGGGGCGGTGCCGGCCGTCGCCATGATCGTCCCGAGCACCGTGCCGGCGCGCGCGAGGTTCACCGAGCGCGAGGACACGCCGCGCGCGACCTTGACGCCCTCGATGAGCAGCGCGGCGGTGCCGAGGTCCTCGCCGACGAGCACGTGGGCGCCCCAGGGGGCGACGCCGTCGGCGCGCGAGACGCCGATGCCGAGGTCGGCCGCGGCGAGGGCCTGGCGGTCGCGGGAGACGACGAGGACGCCCGACCCGGCGGCCTGCAGCGCGCGCACGGAGTTGCGGAGGGCCTCGCCCCCGGGCACCGCGCGGTCGGCGATGCCGGGGCCGGTGCCCTCGCTGTCGCCGAGCACGAGGGTCAGTCCGGCGCGGCGCGCGGCGGCGGCGAGCGCCTCGGCGGCGGACGCCGGCTCGGGCAGCACGCCGACGACGGCGGTGAGCCGGTCGTCGCGGCGCAGGCCCAGGACGTGGGTGGCGCCGTCGGCGCGCAGGGCCTCGCCCGCCTCGACCGCTCGCGGGTCGTCGCCGCCGGGGATGTCGTCGAGGCCGGTGAGCAGCCAGTGCTCGCCGTCCTCGCTCAGCCGGCGCGGCGCGGTGGCGTCCTCGGGGTCGAACAGCTCGTGCACGCGCGGCACGAGCTCGTCGAGGGCGTCGGCGGTGCCGTCGGCGCCGGGCAGGGCGAGCAGGTCGCCGAGCATGAGCACGCCGGTGGTCAGGGCCTCGGCGTCGAGGACGACGGTGTCGAGGCGGTCCATGCGGCGCAGCGCGCTCGGCTCGACCACGACGGCACCGCGGCGGGCGAGCACCCGGCCGAACGTGGTGGCGAAGCCCTCGCGGCCGAGACGCCCGGCCTTCGGCAGCGTCGACAGCGCGACGCCGGCGCCCTTGCGCAGGGAGGTCGTGGCCGCGGACGCCCCGGCGAACCCGGCGAGGGCCGCGGCGCCGACCACGTCGCCGTGACGCTCGACCGGACCGAGGGGCAGCGGGACGGGGCGGGGCTCGGCGAGGGCGTCGTCGGCGCGGGCCGCCGCGCACTCGGGGTTGGAGAGCAGGCGCGGCTCGGCCTCGGTCCAGGTCTGCTGGCGTGCGCGGGCCTCGGCGACCTGCATCGCGCGGTAGGCGGCGTCGACGAGCAGGCCGGCGTGGCCCTGGCCGAGGGCCTGCGCGGCGGCGTTGGACAGCGCGAGCAGGACGTTGGCGCGCTCCTGGCCCATGGCGCGCTCGACGGCCTCGCGCAGGCGGGGCTGGTGGTCCACGAAGGTGGCCGCGGAGGCGAGCTCGGTGGGCAGCGGGGTGCGCCGCAGGATGCTGCCGAGGGCGGCGACGCCCAGGCCGGCGATGTCGGCGGCCAGGATCGTGAACGCCTGCTGCGCGGCGTTCATCAGCGGCGTGGACGCGGCGGCGACCGCGTCCCCGCCCTCGCGCTCCTCGAGGATCTCGACGAGGTCGATCAGGTCGTCGACGGTCTCGTCGTCGGGCAGACCGACGGGGCCCTCACCCTCGTCGGCGAGTCCGACGACGACCGCACCGAGCGCGGCGTTCACCGCCGCCCACGCCACCTGCGGGTGCGCCGCGAGCGCCTTCTCGACCGCGCGCGCCAGCTCCTCCCCCGACTCACGCACGACGGCGGGCACACCGATCTGCACGCGACCGGCTCCACGCCACACACGGCGGCCGCGGTGGCGGAACGGGTCGACGCGGTCGAGCACGCCGCCGGCGATCCCGAACGGGTCGACCACGCGGGCGAGCAGGCCGCGGGACGGACGGGGCGCGGGAAGGGAAGCCATGAGGGTGGCTGACGTCCTCTCGTCGGAGGGGGGCGAGCGGGTCGGCGCCCGTGGTGTCGAGGGCCTCGCGACGTCTCCGCCGGGGCACGCGCTCGGCCCAGCGCCGACACCGGCGGCGACCAGCTTACGGGCGACCCAGTGCAGGAGGCCCCATCGCGCGCGTCCCGGACGTGGCGCCTGGGTGAACGTCGCCCCGATCGGGTGCCCGTCCCCTGCCGACCGGCGCGCCGATCCCGGCGTCGGCGCCTGCACCACCCGGTCCACCCGGTGCTGCGGCCCGCGACGCCAGGGCGTGCAGCACCCGGCCGGCCGGCGGCCACGACGCGACGCGCAGCGCTCCCCGGCGCACCGCGGCCACGAGGCGGTTGCCGGGCAGGAAGAAGTGGCGTGACCGCCGGGCCGCGCTGCCCGCCGCGAGCGCCGCGGGCCGGTGGGCCTGCTCCCACTCCGCAAGCCCGGCCTCGGGGTCGTCGGGGTGCGCGGCGAGGTGGGTGCCCAGCGTCTCGCCGCCCACGAGCGCGAGCGCCGAGCCCTGGCCGGAGTAGAGCGTCGGGCACCACGCGGCGTCGCCGACGAGCACGACGCGACCGCGCCGCCACGACCCGAGGCGGATCTGGGCGACGGTGTCGACGTGGGTGGTGCCGGCTTCCTCGACGCCGTCGAGGATCTCCGGCATGAGCCCCGCGAAGTCGCCGTAGACCCGGCGCAGCGCGCCCACCGGGTCGCGGGCCGCCCGCGAGGCGGCGTCGGCGCCGTCGGCCCCCAGCAGGTCCGCGCGGAAGGTGAAGAACACGACGGGGTCGTGCTCCGCGACGGCCATGAGGTGCGCGGTGCGACCGACCTCCGCGGGCACGACGTAGTCGCCCTCGCGCAGCTCGCCGGGCAGACGCGGCAGGACCGCGGAGATCACGACCTGGTCGAACTCGTGACGGAAGTGCTCGTCGGGACCGAAGACCATCCCGCGGACCGCCGAGCGCACGCCGTCGGCACCGACGACGAGGTCGAAGCGCTCGCGCGTGGAGCCGTCGGGGCCGTCGAGCACCACGTCGACGGTGTCGCGGCGCGGGTCGAGCCTGCGGGGCGCGGTGGCGAAGCGGACCGTCACGTCGTCGGGGCGCGCCGCCCAGAGCGCGGCCTCGAGGTCGCCGCGCACCAGCGCCAGCGCGCGCGGATCGTCGGCCAGCGACGCCTCGACCCGGGAGACGGTGCGCCCGCGGCCGTCGACCCCGGTGATGATCCCGTCGGCGGGCAGGCGGGTGCGCAGCGCGCCGGAGGCCCCGAGGCGGCCGGCGGCGGCGAGGCCCTCGGGCGCGAGGCGCACGAAGTACCCGCCGGTGCGCCGGGCGGGGGCGCGCTCGCAGACGTCGACGCTCCAGCCGGCACGGTCCAGCGAGGCCGCGGCGGCGAGCCCCGCGACGCCGGCGCCGACCACGAGCGCCCGCGGCGGTCCGTCACGCCCGGTGCGCTCCACGATCCCCACAGTAGGCGTCGCCGGAGGGCCGGACCGTGGGCAGGCGGGTGGGCCCGCTCTCACCGCGGACCCCGGACAGCACGCGGCCCCGTCAGCCGCGGGGCGTGACGGGGCCGGGAGGAGAGCTCAGCTGCGCGCCGGCTCGCTGCGGCGGAAGTGCGCGCACTCGCACTGGGCGCAGTGGTCGCCGAGGTAGTAGTGCTCGTGCGACTCACGCGGGTGCCGACAGGCGCAGAGGTCCACGAGCGGGACGCGGGCCAGGGACGGCGGGATGGGGGCGCGGAGGAAGGGACGGTGTGACCGACGGTGGTCGATGAGCTTCATGTGGAGGAGGTCCGTTGAGGTGGAGGGGTCGGCAGGGGCGGTCGAAGAGCGGTCGTGGGCACTTCGGGCCCGCGCGCACGGTGGGTACGCGCGGACGGCACGGGGTGGGCGGTGGTCCCGCCCCGGGCCGCGACGAGCTCCGTCCGGACCCGTGACAGTTCTCGTCGGGCCTGATCGAGCTCGTCGTGGGCCTGGTCCCGCTCGCGCGTGACCAGGGCCACCTCGTCCTGCAGCGACACGACCATCGCGGCCGCGGTGAGGGTCAGCCCCTCGTCGAACAGCTCGCGGATCCGGGCGGCGAGGGCCAGCTGCCGACGCGACCAGCGTCGGTGCCCGCCGGCGGAACGATCCGGACGGACCATGCGACCCGCGTCCAGACTCCGGAGGAACGCCTGCCTCACACCCAGGAACTCCGCTGCCTGACCGGTGGTCAGAGCGGGGGTCTCCTCGTCGTCGAGGCTCTCGGCGCCCACGGCTTCCGTCGCGTCCTCAAGTTCGTGCACTGCGTGCGTCCGCACCGCGTTGGGCAGGGCGGACGTCCCGAAGTTCTACTCGCCACTGCAATTTCTGTCAACGCTCGACGAGACACGAGCAGGGCCTGTCACCCGGAGGGAGTGATCCGTGGGCGACGGTCGGGCGACGGGGTGCCCACGATCACCCGAATTCGTGGACTCGGTATGTCGATGTGGCCCGATCCGGGTATTCGTGGTGGAAGGATGGGACTCGGTGTCGAGTAGGGGGGGTGGAGGATGGGCCAGTCGGATCCGTCCGCGTTCCCGTCCGCGCCCGGCCCGCTCCCCGAGCGTCTCGGTCAGCGCTTCGCCCTCGGCGAGCTGATCGGCCGGGGCACGTGCTCCGAGGTCTACCGCGCCCACGATCTCCTCCTCGACCGCGACGCCGCCGTGAAGATCTTCCCGGTGGCCGACGACCCGCGCATCGAGCGCGAGGTCTCGCTCACCGCGTCGATGGACCACCCGAACCTCGTGCCCGTCTACGACGTCGGCAGCGTGAACGGCCGGGCGTTCGTGGTGATGGCCCTGCTCGAGGGCGGCAACCTCTCCGACCGCCTCGCCGACGGCCCTCTCCCGGTCGCCGAGACGCTGCTGGCCGTGGCGGCGGTGGCCGACGCGCTCGGTCACGTGCACCGTGCGGGCGTCCTGCACCGCGACGTGACGCCCCGCAACGTCCTCTTCGACGGCGACGGCCGGGCGCACCTGTCCGACTTCGGTGTCGCCTTCGTCGCCGACGCCCCGCGCATCACCGACACCGGCATCGTCGTCGGCTCGGCGCCCTACCTCGCCCCCGAGCAGGTCCGCGGCGAGGCCGTGGGCGCGCCCGCCGACGTCTACGCCCTGGGCCTCGTGATGATCGAGGCGCTGACCGGGCGTCCGGCCTATGAGGGCGCCCCGCTGGCCGCCGCCCGCGAGCGCCTGGAGCGTCGTCCCGAGGTCCCCGAGGGCCTCGACTTCGAGATCGTCACGCTCCTCGAGGCGATGACCGCGGACGATCCCGCCCACCGCCCGCCCGCCGAGAACGTGTGCATCGGCCTGCGCCGGGCCGCGCTCGCCGCGGAGACGCTGCCCGCGAACGGCGCGCCCCTCCCGTTCGCCGGCCTCGGGCTGCCCGGCCTCCTCCACGCCACGACCGACACGTCCGCCACCACCACCACCTTCGCCACCTCGGGCGCCACCACCGCCGCGTCCCGGGAGGAGACCCCGGCCCGCGAGCCGCGTCCCGTCCTCGCCCGGTCCGGCGGTCTCGTGATCGCGGCCTCGGTGGCCGCGGCGGTCCTGCTCGCCGGCGGCGTCGTCGTCGCCTCGGCCTGGACCGTCGACAGCGTCGCGGCCTCCGCCCCGCCGGCGGCCACGCTGGCCCCGCCGACCGCGGAGGTCGTGGCCGACCCCGGTCCGGGGTCGCTCGTCGGCCGCGGGTCCGGCCGGTCCGAGGCGCGCGACGAGGACCGCGGTGCGCGCGGTGACGACGAGCCGGTGACGGTGCGCCGCGGATCGAGCGCGCCGCAGCGCGCCGCGACCACCTCGACCGACGGCGGCGCGGCGTCCTCCGCACCCCGCGAGACCACGTCGAGGGCGCCCACCACGCAGACCTCCGCGGAGCCGACCCGGGAGACGACCCCGGAGACATCGTCGTCCGAGCCGTCGTCCGAGCCGTCGTCCGAGCCGTCGTCCGAGCCGTCCTCCGAGCCGAGCGAGAGCACCGAGTCGTCGGCGCCGGCGCTCGTCCCGGGTCTGCCGTCGGTGTCCCTGCCGTCGGTGTCCCTGCCGTCGGTGTCCCTGCCGTCGGTGTCGCTGCCCCTGCCCACGGGGACGTCGTCGACCACCACCACGGCGCCCTCGTCGAGCAGCACCTCGAGCAGCACCACCTCGAGCACGGCATCGTCGTCGACCACCGACGCCGAGTCGACGAACACTGCCCCGGCCTCCCGCACCGAGGCGAGCAACGACGCGGCGCCCCGCACCACGACGACGACGCCGAAGCGCGCGGCCGCCCTCACCGACCCGGCGGTCGAGGCGCTCGGCGGGGTGCTCGGCAGGCGCTGACCGACCCGCTGACCGACCTTCAGCGCAGCGAGGCCATCGACCGGACGTCGAGGCGCCGCAGCACCCGGTCGGCCACCTCGGGGTCGACGCCCGGCTCGCTGCGGGCGGCGAGCACCTCGCGGCGCGCGGCGGCGAGGGCGAGCGACTGCACCCGGTTCCACTGGTCGCGACGCCGGCGCAGGGTCGCGAGGCGGCGCTCGTAGTCGGCGCGGTCGGTCGCGTCGTCCCCCGGCGCGCCGCCCATCCCGCCACCCGGCCCACCCTCCGCCGCGCCGAGGCGGGCGAAGCGGGCACGCAGCTCGCCGAGCACCTCCTCGCCGACGCCGTCGTCGAGGCCGAGGGCCTCGCGGTCGAGGCCCGCGAGCTCGGTGAGCGCCGCCCGGCGCGCCCGGCCGGCGAGGCGCTGCTCGGCGTCGCGCCCGACCTCCTCGCCCTCCTGCACCCCGAGCCGGCGCAGGAGCAGCGGCAGCGTCAGGCCCGGCACGACGAGCGTCGCGACGAGCACCCCGGCGGCGATGATCACCAGCTCGGTGCGGAACGGGAACGGGCTGCCGTCGGCGGTGAGGCGCGGCAGGGCGAGGGCCAGCGCGAGGGTGGCGAGGCCCCGCATCCCCGACCAGGTCAGCACCGCGGCCTCGGCCGCGGTCCGTGGTGCGGCGAGCTCGGCACCACCGCGCCGGCGCACCACCACGAGCGCGGCGAGCGTCCACACCGCCCGCACCGCGATCACGACGACGGCGACGACCGCCGCGTCGGCCACCATCCCGCCGAGCCCGGCGCCGGCGTCGGCGACCACCGCGCGCAGCTCGAGCCCGATCAGCGCGAACGCGGCCGCGGTCACGAGCATCTCGACGACGTTCCAGAACGCCCCGCCGACGAGACGCTGCTCGACGTCGTCGGCGTCGGCGCGCTCGCGGGTCTGCAGCGCGGCCACGACGACGGCGATCACCCCGGAGGCCTCGATCCCGTCGGCGGCCAGGTAGACGGCGAAGGGCAGCACGAGGGTCAGGGCGTTCGGGGCGACGGGGTCGGTCAGCCGGTCGGCCAGGCGCCCGGCGAGCCACGCCGCGGCGAGACCGACGAGCACCGCCCCCACGGCGGCCCACACCAGCTCGAGCAGGGTGCCCGCGCCCGCGGCCTCCCCCGACACGGTCGCGGCGATCGCGGCCTGGAACACGACCAGCGCGGTGGCGTCGTTGAACAGCCCCTCGCTCTGCAGCACCGAGACGAGCCGGCGCGGCATCCGCAGCGGCCCGGCGACGGCCTCGACGGCCACCGGGTCGGGCGGGGCGACGGCGGCGCCGATCGCGAGGGCGGCGCCGATCGCGATGCCCGGCACCAGCCACACCACCGTGGCGCCCACCGCCGCGATGGTCACCGCCACCAGCAGCACGGCGAGGAACAGCACCGAGCGCCAGCGCTCGCGGAACACCGTCCACGACGCCCGCTGCGCGGTGGCGAACAGCAGCGGCGGCAGGAACAGCGGCAGGATCAGCTCGGGGTCGAACTGCGGGGCGTCGACGCCGGGGACGAACGCCGCCCCCGCGCCGACGAGCACGAGCAGCACCGGCCACGGCAGCCGGAGGCGGTCACCCACGCCCACGAGCACGACCCCGACGAGCAACGCCGCGACCACGAGCGCCAGCACGGTCATGCGGCCGGACCCTGCCAGAGCACCGGCGGACCGACGCGGCATGCTGATCCCCATGGCGGGATTCCGGGACCTCGTGGGGCGGGCACTGCAGGCCGGGCTGGACCTGCTGAACAAGCAGGCGGACAGCCAGGGTCGGCAGCAGGGCCGGGAGCAGGACCGGCAGCAGGACCGGGGCGGGCCTCCCCCGGGCCGGCCGGGACCGTCGCCCGCGGGCGGTGGCGTGCGGACCGCGGCCGCGAACGAGCGTGCCGGCGCGATCGCCTACCAGCCCGACCTCGACGGTGCCGCCGATCCGGGCGAGGTCGTGTGGACCTGGGTGCCCTACGAGGAGGACGCCTCGCAGGGCAAGGACCGTCCCGTGCTCGTCGTCGCCCGCGGCAAGGACGGCGACCTGCTCGGCCTGATGCTCTCGAGCCAGGGCCACCGCCGCGACGACGCGCACTGGCTGAGCGTCGGGTCGGGCCCGTGGGACCGCGAGGGGCGCGAGTCCTTCGTCCGCCTCGACCGCGTCCTGGAGATTCCGGAGGACGGCATCCGGCGCGAGGGCGCGATCATGCCCGCCGGGGCGTTCGAGCACGTGGCGGACGAGCTGCGCAGCGGCTACGGCTGGCGCTGACCACGCGAGGAGCCGCTACCCTCCAGCCACCGACCCGGCGCCCTGTCCGGGTTTCGATCGTCCTCCGTCACCGCGTCGCGGCTGCTCGGCCGGGCCCGAGGGTGTAAGGAGTGCCCGTGCCGATCGAGCCCGCGTCCGTCTCGCCCTCCGTGTCCTGCGGAGCCTGCGGCGAGCCCACCACCGGAGAGGACGCGCGCTGCGAGGCCTGCGGGCGCCGTCCCGCGGGCGTCGAGCACGCCGAGGACGTCCTCGAGAACCCTGATACGGGGACCGCCGCCCTGATCGTGCTGGGCGCCGGCGTCACCGACCGCGGACACCGCCGCCGGCGCAACGAGGACGCGTTCGACCTGGTCCGCGTCGCCACCGACACCGGCGACGTGGTCGTCGCCGTCGTCTGCGACGGGGTCGCCTCCGTGCCCGGCGGTGCCACGGCGTCGCGCGCGGCCTGCGACGTCGCGGTGGCCGCCGGCCGGGAGGCGCTGGCCGGCGGGCAGGATCTCGACGAGGCCGCCGCCACCACGGCCGACGCCGCGCGCCGGGCCGTCGCCGCGCTCGCGCCGGGTGCCGGCCAGGCCCCGGCGTGCACCTACGTCGCGGCCGTGCTCGACGCCGAGCGCGCGGTGGTGAGCTGGGTCGGCGACAGCCGTGCCTACTGGCTCTGCCCCGCGACGCCCGAGGACTCGGCGGTGCTCACCGAGGACGACTCGTGGGCCGCCGAGATGGTGGCCGCCGGCGTCGTCGGCGCGGAGGACGCCCTGTCGGACCCGCGCGCGCACGTCATCACCCGCTGGCTCGCGGCCGACGCCCCGGACGTCGTCGCCCGCCACCGCAGCTGGGTCCTCGACGACACCGGCGTCCTGCTGCTGTGCAGCGACGGGGTGTGGAACCACCTCCCCGACCCCGCGGTGCTCGCCGCGGCCCTGCCGTCGGCGACGACGCCCACCGACGCGGACGGGGTGCACGCGGGCGCGCTCGCCCTCGTCGACGCGGCCCTCGACGACGGCGGCCACGACAACGCCACCGCCATCCTGCTCGCGGTCGGTCGGGCCCCCGGGGCCTGAGCGGTCACAGGGGTGTGCGCGACGCCAGGTGGGCCGGCGTCATCGCCAGGGCGATCATGACCTCGCCCGCGTCGACGTAGGCACGGTCGGGGATCTGCTCGAGCTTCGTGCGCGTGCGCGGGTCGACGCCGTAGTCGTCGGCCACGGCGAGCACCTGCCACCGCCGCAGCGGGAAGCGCTCGCCGTCGAGGACGGCGCGGAATCCGGGCACCCCTCCACGGGTACCGGCGGCCGCCGCGGTCGACAACGTGAGCGTTCCGACAGCCGGAGTTCACGCCACGGGTAACGCCCGTGTCCCGTGCAGCAACGCCCCGGTCAGCCGCGCGCGCGGGTCGGCGGCCACGTCGAGGGGGTCGGGCTCGACGTCGGCGCGCACCAGCAGGTCACCGAGGGCGGCGATCATCGCGCCGTTGTCGGTGCACAGCCGGATCGGCGGGACGCGCAGGGTGAGGCCGGCGGCGGCGCAGCGCTCCTCCATCAGCGAGCGCACGCGGGAGTTCGCCGCGACCCCGCCGACCATGAGCAGGGTGTCGGCGCCCTGGTCGGCGCAGGCGGCGACGGCCTTGCGGGCGAGGGTGTCCGCCACCGCCTCCTGGAACGAGGCCGCGACGTCGGGCACGGGCAAGGTCCCGTCGTGGGCCTCGACCCAGCGGGCGACGGCGGTCTTGAGCCCCGAGAACGAGAACGTCCACGGCGGGTCGGACGGACCGGTGAGCGGGCGCGGGAAGGCGATCGCGCGCGGGTCGCCGTCGCGGGCGGCGCGGTCGATCGCCGGACCGCCCGGGTAGGGCAGGCCGAGGAGGCGCGCGACCTTGTCGAACGCCTCGCCCGCGGCGTCGTCGACGGTGTCGCCGAGGTGCACGATCTCGTCGCGGGCCAGGTCGCCGACGCTGAGCAGCGACGTGTGCCCGCCCGAGACGATGAGCGCGACGCAGCGCTCGGGCAGCGGGCCGTGGTCGAGCACGTCGACCGCGGCGTGCCCCGCGAGGTGGTGCACGGCGTAGAGCGGCACCCCGGCGGCCAGGGCGTACGCCTTGCCCGCCGCCAGCCCGACCTGCAGCGCCGGGCTCAGACCGGGCCCCGCGGTGACGGCGACCGCGGTGACGTCGGCGAGGTCCACCTGGGCGCGCTGCAGCGCCGTGCGCACCATCGGCGCCATCGCCTCGAGGTGCGCGCGCGCCGCGACCTCGGGCACCACGCCGCCGAAGCGCGCGTGCTCCTCCATGCTCGACGCCAGCGCGTCGCCGAGGAGCACCCCGCCCGAGACCAGGCCCACCCCGGTCTCGTCGCAGGACGTCTCGATGCCGAGGACCAGGGGCGCGCTCACCCCGTCATTCTGCCCTCGCTGAGACATGACCCTCAGGCCGGCACCAGCCGCCGGCGGGTGCGGTCGGGGTCGGCGCGGTACCAGGCGAGGGTGGCGGCGATGCCGTCGTCCCAGTCGCTCGCGCGGGTGGCGAACGAGGCCCGGAACGCGGAGTCGTCGACGAGGAAGGGCTGCTCGAACTGGTAGAGCAGCTCGGCGCCCTCGCGCGCGATCGGCGAGACGAGGCGCATCGCCGCGACCATCGCCGGGGTGATCCGGCCGACCCGGGGCTCGTGGCCCGCGGCGGCGAAGACGCGCTCGACGAACCGGCGGCCGGTGATCGCCGGCGGCACCGGCGTGTGCCAGACGCGGCCGGTGGCGCTCGCCGGGGCGAGGGAGAGCTCGACGAGCGCGGCCCCGACGTCGGGGGTGTAGCCGGCGGTCATCGGGAGGTCGGGGTCGCCCGGCCAGCGGACCGTCCGGCCCTGCGCGGCCTCGCCGAAGACCCCGGCGGCCAGGAGCGACTCCACGCCCGGTCCCCACAGCTCCGGCGCGCGCCCGATCACGGTCTCGACCTCGCCGCGCGCGTGCGCGGCGAGCACCATCTCGGCGAGCCACGCCCGCAGCACGCCCTTGGACGACACCGGCGCGACCGTCGTGTCCTCGCGCATCGGGGCGTCGACCTTCCCGTACATCCAGGTGTCGTCGGCGAACACCAGCCGCGCCCCCGCCGCGCCCGCGGCCGCGAGCAGCGCCCGGGTGACCGCCGGGAACGCGGCCCGCCAGGTGGTGAACGGCGGGTTCACGCAGTGGTGGACCACGACCGCGTCGCGGCAGACGTCCCGCATCGCGGCGGCGTCTCGTGCGTCGGCGGCGACCGCCTCGCCGCCCTCGACCGGGGTGCCCGACCGCGTCACCGCCCGGACGGGCAGCCCACGGCGCACGAGGTCGGCGCAGACCGCCCGCCCGATCCCACCGCCGGCGCCGACGACGACGTGCGTGCTCATGAGCTGGTCTCCTTCTGGTGCGGGGTGTCGGGGGTGCCGAGCATGCGGTCGAGACCGGCGGCCGCGACGCCCGCCGGGAGGGCCGCGACGAGCGCGTTCCGCGCGGCGACCGCGAGCGGCGAGCGCCAGAGGGCCACCTCGCCCGCGCGGCGGGAGCGTCGCGCCACCGCCTCCGCGCCGGGGCGCCGGCGGGCCTCGTAGGCGGCGAGGGACGCCGGGTCGTCGGTGGCCTCCTCGGCGAGGGCCACCGCGTCGAGGAACGCCTGGGCCGCGCCCTGGCCGAGGTTCGGGGTCATCGCGTGGGCGGCGTCGCCGAGCAGGGCGATCCGGCCGTGGTGCCAGGAGCGCGGCGGGCGCAGGTCCTCGAGCGCGTGCACGAGCACCGGTCCCTCGACGGCGTCGAGCACGGACGGGATCGGGTCGTGCCAGCCCGCGAGTCGCGCGCGCAGCCAGGGCAGGTGGTCGTCGCGCGGGACCTCGGCGGTGGGTACGACGGCGTAGAGGTAGGTGCGCGCGCCGGGCAGCGGGCCGAGCCCGACGAGGGCGCCGTTCCCCCAGCTCTCGCCGCCCTCGGCCAGGTCGTGGGCGGCGATGAGCCGGAACGTGGTCTGCCCGGTGGGTCGCGGCACGGCCTCGGGCCACACGGCGGCCCGGATGGTGCTGCGCAGGCCGTCCGCGGCGACGACGAGCTCGGCGGGGTGCTCCCCGCCGGCGTCGTCGTGGACCACCGCGGGCCGGGCGGCGTCGCCGGGGTCGACCCGGCGCACCCCGACGCCCGTCGTGACCTCGGGGGCCGCGGTGCGCAGCAGGGCGTGCAGGTCGGGGCGCCGCAGCACGACGACGCCGTCACCCTGGCGCCGGCGCAGGTCGGCGGTGTCGGTGCGGGCGAGCCAGCGGCCCGACATGGTGCGGATGCCGCCCCCGACCTCGACGGTGCCCGCGGCCCGGGCCTGCGCGCCGAGCCCTCTCGGACCGGGACCCAGCACGTCGAGTGCCCGCAACGCGTTCGGCCACACCGCGATCCCCGCGCCGGTCTCGTCGGGTTCGGACCTGCGCTCCAGGACCGTGACGTCCCATCCGTGCCGGCTCAGCGCGATCGCGCCCGCCAGCCCGCCCAGCCCCGCGCCCACGACCACCGCTCGTGCCATGACCCTCACTCCTCTACGTCTGTAGTAGGACGTACTCTACGGGTGTAGAGGAAGCCGACGGAAGGGGACGAAAGGTGGAACGCCGGGACGTCCTCGCCGACGCCGCGATCGCGGTGCTCGCCCGGGCGGGCAGCCGCGGCCTGACCCACCGCGCGGTCGACGGCGCCGCCGGCCTGCCCGAGGGCACGAGCTCGTACTACTTCCGCACCCGCTCCGCGCTTCTCCAGGCCTGCGTCGACCGGATGGCGGCGCGGACGCTGTCCGAGATGGCGAGCGGGGCGCCACCGGGGCCGGCCACGGTCGACGGTCTCGTCGCGGCCGCCGTGGCCACCGTCGGGCGCTGGCTGGCCGACGACCAGGAACGCCTGCTGGCGCGCTGGGAGCTCGCGCTGGAGTCGACGCGACGCCCCGAGCTGGGCGCGGCCCTGCAGGCGGCGGGCGCCCGGGTGCGCGAGCGCGTGGCCGCGACGTTCGCCGCGCTGGACATCACCGAGCCCGAGCGCCGGGCCCACGACCTCGTCGCCTGCCTCGACGGCCTCGCGTTCGACCAGCTCGCCGGCGCCGGGGCCCCCCGCGACACCGCGGCGCTGCGGGCCGCGATCACCGACGTCGTGCGGGGGTTCACGGGGGCGCCGTGACGGCTCTCCCTCTCGATCTCCCGGGAGTGTCGTGAGCGCTCCCGCCGCGGACAGCACTGGTGACAGCACTGGTGACACCGTCGAGAGATCGACACGGAGAGCTCACGCCACGGGGACCCCCCGCCGATCCCGCGCCACGAGCACCAGCACCGCGACGGCCAGGACGATCTCGACGAGGAACCCCGTCTGCTGGAGCACCGCGTCGAGCAGCGGGAAGTGCGCGAGGTGCAGGGAGTGGAACACCGTGTGGGGCACGGTGAAGACCAGGAACGCGACGACGGCGGTGATCACCACCCGCCGGTCGAGCCACCAGGCCGCGAGCGCCAGGGCGACGCCCATGGCCAGGGTGCCGGCGCCGACGTCGCGCACGAGGTGCTCGTTGTAGGGCGGGAGCAGGGCGACCCAGGGCGTGCCGCCGTACGGGAAGGCCTCGTAGAAGGCCACGGGCAGGAACAGCGCCCAGAGGCCGACGACGAACTGGATCGCCGCGAGGGCGCCGAGCAGGATCCTCATCGCGCGACCTCCGCCCGGGCCGCGAGGAACTGCTCGAAGGTGACGACGCCGTCGGCGTGCTCCGGAGTGAGGTGGGCGCCGTACCGGTAGCCGCGGGCGATGGCCCCGGGCAGGCGCAGCGGGACGACGATGCGGCGCCGGCCGGAGGCGGCGAGCCAGGCGCGGGCGAGGTCGGCCATCAGGCGGATCTCGGGGCCACCGAGGTCGCTCGCGCGGCCCTGCGCAGGACCGTCGACGAGATCGGCGAGACGGTCGGCGACGTCGTCGGGCGCGACGGGCTGGAACGAGGTCCCGGCGAGCACGGGCAGGATGCCGATGCGCGCGGCGGAGGTGAACACCTGGACCAGGAGGTCGTGGAACTGCGTCGCGCGCAGGATCGTCCACGGCAGCCCGGACTCCTGCACGACGCCCTCGGCCCGGACCTTCTCCCGGTAGTGGCCCAGCGGGATCGCGTCGGCGCCGACGATCGACACGAAGACGAGGTGCGGGGTGCCCGCGCGTCGGGCGGCCGCGACGAGGTGCTCGGTCGCGGCGGCGTCGCCCGTCGGGGCCGTCGCGCAGTGCACGATCGTCGAGACGCCGGCGACGGCCTCGTCGAGGCCCTCGCCGGTCGCCAGGTCGCCGACGACACGGCCGGGCCCCGGCCGGCGACTGAGTACGCGCGGCCGATCGAGCCGGGCGACGAGCGCGCCGCCGAGCCTCCCCGTCCCGCCCGTCACGAGCACGGTCATGGTGTCTCCTCCCGAGGCCGTCGGGCGCCTCGGTGCGGCGCCCGTCAGGAAGGTCGACCGGACAGCTCGTCGGAACGTGACACCTGCCCGGCGAGGAAGGTGAGCTTGTCGGGGTTGCGCAGGAAGCGGACCCCCCGGATGTGGTCGCCGTCGGCGTCGACCGCGACCACGCCGACGAGCTCGCCGTCCTGGAAGCCGAGCAGGGCCGGGGCACCGTTGACCTCCGCGGCCGCGCCGGTCCCCCGCCACCGCGACGGCCCGAGGATGCCGACGAGGAACCGCGCCACGGCGTCCCGGCCGTGCACGGGGCGCCGGGCCGCACGGACCCTGCCGCCGCCGTCGGACCAGACGGTGACGTCGGCGGCGAGCAGCGACTCCAGGCCCGCGACGTCGCCGTCGCGGGCCGCCGCGACGAAGCGCGCCAGCAGCGGCCCGACGTCGGCGCGGGGCGGGGCCGCGGGCGCCGTCGCGAGGTGCCGGCGGGCCCGGGTGTGCAGCTGGCGGGACCCGGCCTCGGTGACGTCGAGCACCGAGGCGACCTCGGCGTGGCTGTGCCCGAACGCCTCGCGCAGCACGTAGACCGCGCGCTCCGGGGGCGTGAGCCGTTCCAGCGTCGTCAGCAGGGCGAGGGACACCGACTCGCGCTCCTCGACCGTCGCGGCCGGGCCGGTCGCCGGATCCGTCGTGAGGATCGGCTCGGGCAGCCACGGCCCGACGTAGGTCTCGCGGCGCGCCCGCGCGGAGTCGAGGCGGTTGAGGCACAGGCGGGTGACGACGGTGGTCAGCCAGGCGGCGGGGTTGTCGATCGCGTCGCCGTGGCCCGACCACCGCAGCCAGGCGTCCTGCACGACGTCCTCGGCGTCGTGGGCGGACCCGAGCATGCGGTAGGCGAGCCCGAACAGCCGCGGGCGCTGCGCCGTGAACGTCTCGGTGGCGTCCCTCACGACGACCATCCTGCCCGGGAACACTTGCCTTCGACCGCACTCGAAGTCCTACGGTCGAGGGCGTGAGCGTGACGACCGAACGTCTGCGGGACCTCATCGAGACGATGCCGACCGAGCTGCCGCCGCTCACGGTCGAGCTGGTGCGCGACCTCGACATCGCCGAGCACCTGGCGATCGCGGACGTCGCGGCGCTGACCGGCCTGTCGCCGCACACCCTGCGCTACTACGAGCGGATCGGGCTCGTCGACGTCGCACGGGACGCGGGCGGGCGCAGGGTCTACGACCGGGACGCGGTGGGCCGGGTCGTGTTCATCACGCGGCTGCGCGACTCGGACATGCCGATCGCGTCGATCGCGCGCTACGTCGAACTGGTCAAGCAGGGCCCGGAGACCGAGCCGGAACGCCTCGCACTGCTCGAGGCGCACCGCGCCGACGTGCTCGTCCGCCTCCGCGACCTGCAGGCGGCCCTGGCCGTCGTCGACTACAAGATCACCACCTACGGCGGGGCCTGCGGCAGTTGAGAAACGGACACGACGCTCTCCCGAGAATTGTTCACGACCTGCCGTGACATTCCCCAGTCGGCACCCCGTCGTCGTGCCGTCCACCGACCTCCGGGGCGCTCCGAGCCGGACCTTGCTGCCGAGGGGAACCGGCTGCTCTGATCTGGGGATCATGGGCCGCGCCGGAGCCGACCGTCGTCCGACGCGCACCGCGTCCGGCCTGGCGATCGCGCTGCTCTCGGCGTTCTCCTTCGGGCTCGCCGGGCCGTTCGCGGCCGCGCTGCTCGCGGTGGGCTGGTCGCCGCTCGCGGTGGCGCTGGGCCGGCTGGCCGGCACCGCGGTCCTGCTCGGGGTGCCGCTGGCGCTCGTGTTCGCCCGCGGGTGGCGTCCGCGCGCCGGCCACCTGCGCGCCGTCGTCGTCTACGGGATCGTCCCCCTGGCCGGCGCGCAGGTCTGCTACTTCAACGCCGTCGACCACCTCTCGGTCGGCGTCGCGCTGCTCATCGAGTACACCGCGCCGGTCCTGTTGCTCGGCTGGATGTGGGCACGCGGCGGCGCGCGTCCGAAGCCGGCGACGCTGCTGGGTGCGGCGCTGGCCGTGGCGGGCCTCGTGCTCGTCCTCGACGTCGCCCGCGGTGCGGAGTTCGACGTCGTCGGCGTGCTGTGGGGCCTGGCCGCCGCGGTGTGCCTGGCGGCGTACTTCCGGCTGTCCGCCGATGCCTCCGACGAGAACGGCCCGCCCGCGCTCGTGCTCACCGCCGGGGGCGCGATCGTCGGCAGCGCCGTCGTCGTGCTCGTCGGGGCCGTCGGGCTGCTGCCGCTCACCGCGACGACGACCCCGATCGCCCTCGCCGGGTGGACCGCGCCGTGGTGGGTCGGCGTCGTGCTCGTCGCGGCGCTGTCGACGACGCTCGCCTACCTCACCGGGATCGCCGCCGTGGGGCGACTGGGGTCCCGGCTGGCGTCGTTCGTCGGGCTCAGCGAGGTGCTCTTCGCCGTGCTGGGCGCATGGTGGCTGGTGTCCCAGCGCCCCACTCCCACCCAGGTCGCGGGCGGCGTCCTGGTCGTCGCCGCGATCGCCCTCATCCGCTGGGCCGAACCGCCCCCGTGAGCGGAATTCACGGCTATCACCGTGAATTCCGCTCACGGGGGGTCAGGCGCCCTCCGCGTCGCCCTCGGCCTCGAGGAAGGCCTCGCGCAGCTGCTCGACCATGGCGGGATCGGGCTCGGCCCAGAGCCCGCGGTCCACGGCCTCCAGCAGGCGCTCGGCCATCCCGTGCAGCGCCCAGGGGTTGGCGTCGCGCAGGAACGCGCGGTTCTCCGGGTCGAGGACGTAGTTCTCGGTGAGCGAGCCGTACATCCAGTCGCTCACCGTCCCCGCCGTCGCGTCCCAGCCGAAGAGGTAGTCGACGGTCGCGGCCATCTCGAACGCGCCCTTGTAGCCGTGGCGGCGCATCGCGGCCATCCAGCGCGGGTTGACGACGCGGCTGCGGAAGACGCGCGCCGTCTCCTCGATCAGCGACCGGGTCTTCACGTTCTCCGGCCGCGTCGAGTCCCCGACGTACGCGGCCGGCGCGGCCCCGGTGAGCGCGCGGACCGTGGCGATCATGCCGCCGTGGTACTGGTAGTAGTCGTCGGAATCGGCGATGTCGTGCTCGCGGGTGTCGATGTTCTTCGCCGCCACCGCGATCCGCCGGTACGCCGCGCGCATCTCGTCGACCGCCGACTCACCCTGGCGCCCGCGGCCGTACGCGTGCCCGCCCCACGTCGTGTAGATCTCGGCGAGGTCGGCGTCGCCACGCCACTCGCGGGAGTCCATCGCCTGGAGCAGACCCGCGCCGTAGGCGCCGGGGGGCGAGCCGAAGATTCTTGTCGTCGCCTGGGTCCAGCTCGACCCGGAGGCCGCGTCGGCCCGGGCGTGCGCGGCCACGAAGTTGTCCTCGTCGGCCTCCTCGAGACCCGCGACCAGCTGCACCGCGTCGTCCATCGTCGCCACGACGTGCGGGAACGCGTCGCGGAAGAACCCGGAGATGCGCAGGACGACGTCGACGCGGGGCCGACCGAGCTCCTCGGTCGGCGTCACCTCGAGGCCCGTGACCCGGCGCGACGCCTCGTCCCACACCGGCCGGACGCCCATGAGCGAGAGCGCCTCGGCGATGTCGTCGCCGCTCGTGCGCATCGCCGCGGTGCCCCACAGCGACAGGCCGACCGACGTCGGCCACTCGCCCTCGTGGTCCTCGCGGTACCGCTCGAGCAGGGAGTCGGCGAGCATCTGCCCGGTCTCCCACGCCAGCCGCGAGGGGATCGCGCGCGGGTCGATCGAGTAGAAGTTCCGCCCGGTCGGCAGGACGTTGACCAGCCCGCGCAGCGGCGACCCGCTCGGCCCGGCCTTCACGTGCCCGCCGTCGAGGGCGTGCAGGACCCCGGTGATCTCCTCGGTGGTCCGGTCCAGGCGCGGGACGACCTCGGTCGCGGCGAAGGTCAGGATGTCGGTGACGACGGGATGCTCGGTCCCCAGCACCTCGACGGTGACGTCGTGTGCGACAGCGCCCAACCCCCGGGGATCCGCCCAGCCCTGCTTCTCCATCCCCAGCACCAGCGAGTGCGCGGTCTCCTCGAAGCGGTCGGTGTCGGCGCGCGACGTGGTCCCGTCCTCGACCATGCCCAGCGCCTCGCGCAGTCCGGGCAGGGAGTTCGTGCCCGACCACAGCTGCCGCGCGCGCAGGATCGCGAGCACCATGTCGACGCGCTCCTGCCCGCCCGGCGCCTGGCCGAGCACGTGCAGGCCGTCGCGGATCTGCGCGTCCTTGATCTCGCAGAGCCAGCCGTCGAGGTGCATGACGAAGTCGTCGAAGCGCTCGTCCTCGGGCTGGTCGGAGACGCCGAGGTCGCTGTCGAGCTTCGCGGCCTGGATGAGCTGCCAGATCTGGCCGCGGATCGCCGTGATCTTGCCGGGGTCCATCGCCTGGATCGAGGCGTACTCGTCGAGCAGCTGCTCGAGACGGGCGAGGTCGCCGTACGACTCGGCGCGGGCCATCGGCGGGACGAGGTGGTCGACGAGCGTCGCGTGCGCACGGCGCTTGGCCTGCGTGCCCTCGCCCGGGTCGTTGACCAGGAACGGGTAGACCAGCGGAAGGTTCCCGAGGATCGGGTCGGGTGCGCAGGACGCCGACAGCGCCGCGGTCTTGCCGGGCAGCCACTCGAGGTTGCCGTGCTTGCCGACGTGCACCAGCGCGTCCGCGCCGAACGTGGTCTGCAACCAGCGGTAGGCCGCGAGGTAGTGGTGCGAGGGCGGCAGGTCGGGGTCGTGGTAGATCGCGATCGGGTTCTCCCCGAACCCGCGGGGCGGCTGCATCATCACGACGACGTTGTCGCGCTGCAGGGCGGCGACGGTGATGGCGTGATCATGGATGAACATCGAGCCGGGTGCCGCGCCCCAGTGCTCCTCGACGCCGGCGCGGAAGTCCTCGGGCAACGTGGCGAACCACGCGGTGTACTCGTCGACGGGCACGCGCGCGGGGTTCGCGGCGAGCTGCTCCTCGGTGAGCCAGTCCTGGTCGTAGCCGCCGGCGTCGATGAGGGCGCGGATCAGGAGGTCGCCGTCCTGGACGTCGAGCCCCGGGACGTCGCCGATGGTGTAGCCGGACTCCCGCATCGCGGCGAGCAGCCGCACCACCGACGCCGGGGTGTCGAGGCCGACCGCGTTCCCGATCCGCGCGTGCTTCGTCGGGTAGGCGCTGAGCACCAGCGCGATCCGCTTCTCGGCGTTCGGGACGTGGCGCAGGCGCGCGTGCGACACCGCGAGCCCCGCGACGCGCGCCGCGCGCTCCGGGTCGGCGACGTACACGGGCAGGCCGTCGGCGTCGGTCTCCTTGAAGGAGAACGGGACGGTGATGACGCGCCCGTCGAACTCCGGCACGGCCACCTGGTTCGCGGCGTCGAGCGGGCTCACGCCGTCGTCGTCGCCGAGCCAGTCCTCGCGGGACCGCGTCAGGCACAGGGCCTGCAGGATCGGGACGTCGAGCCCCGCGAGCGCGCCGGTGTCCCAGCTCTCGTCGTCCCCGCCCGCGCTGGCCGTCGCGGGCTTGGACCCGCCCGCGGCGAGCACGGTGGTGACCAGGACGTCGGCCTGCCGGAGCACCGCGACGAGCTCGTCCTCGGGCGCGCGCAGCGACGAGCAGAACACCGGCTCGGGCACCCCGCCGGCGTCGACCACCGCGCGGCACAGGGCGTCGACGAACGCGGTGTTCCCGGCCATGTGGTGCGCGCGGTAGTAGACGATGGCGACCCGGGGGCGGGCCTTGTCCGCAGCGAACGCGCTGTTCGCTGCTTCTATGCGCGCAAACTCCCCGTTCGCTCCCTCGACGGAGGCAGGGTCCCAGCCCTCGAGCCGGCCCCAGTTCGGCATCTCGGCGGGCGGGTCGAAGCCGTGGCCGGTGAGCAGGACGGTGTCGGAGAGGAAGTGGTGCAGCTGCGTGAGGTTCTCCGACCCGCCCTGGGCGAGGTAGAGGTGCGCCTGGGTGGCGACGCCGACGGGGACGGTCGACGACTCCATGAGCTGCGCGTCCGGGCTCTGCTCGCCGCCGAGCACGACGACCGGGCGCGGCTGCGACGGCGCGAGCAGGGCGTCGAGGCCCGCCTCCCACGCCTGGCGCCCACCGAGCAGGCGCACGACGACGAGGTCGACGCCCTCGAGCAGGGCCTCGAGGTCCTCCACCGCGACCCGGGCGGGGTTCGCCCAGCGCCAGGCACCCTCCTGCCCCGGGGTGCTGGCCCGCGCCGAGCGCAGGTCGGTGTCGGACGTCGACAGCAGCAGCAGCACCGGCGCTCCCGGGGGTCGGTGGCGGGCGCCCGGGAGTTCGGACGCCTCATCATCTGATCAGACATCGTGACACGGGCACCGGGGTGCAGGTCCGTGTCGCCGGGCACTCTCATCTGAGCATCTGACTAGATACTGTGTCGACGATGCCCGACTCCCGACGACGTGACGGCGCCGAGCCTACGGACCCGCGCACGACCCCGCGGACCGTGCCGGACGCCTGTCCGGGCGCCTGGCGACGCCACGACGCCGCCGACGGCGCCCTGGCACGCTTCCGCCCCGTCGGCGGCGCCGTCACCGGCGCGGAGCTCCGGGTGCTCGCCGACGCCGCCGTGACCGGCGGCTCGCCGCTGGAGCTCACCTCGCGGGGATCGCTGCAGGTCCGCGGCCTGACCGCCGAGGGCGCCGACCGGCTCGCGGCGACGCTCAGCGCGCTCGGCGGGGACGGCGCGCTGCTCGACGAGCAGGGCCGCGACGTGCCCTGCAGTGTCGTGGCCTCGCCCTCGGGGCTGCTCGACGACGCGGCCCGCGCGGTCGCCGACGCCCTGCGCGGGCGCACCGACGTGCCCGGTCGGCTGCTCGTCGCGCTCGACGACGGCGCCGGCGACGTGGCCGCCCTCGACGGGGACGTCACGGTGGTCGACGGGGCGCTCGTGCTCGCCGGCACGCCGACCGACCTCACCGGCGACCCCGCCGCTCTCGCCCTCGCCGCGGTCGAGGCGTTCCTCGAGATCCGGGGCAGCGCCTGGCGCGTGGCCGAGGTGGGGCCCGAGAGGGTCGCGGGTGCGCTACGCACACGTGAGCACTTCGGAGTGCCGGAGCACTCCGAAGTGCTCACATGGCCGGAGGCCACCTCGCGCGAAGTCACCCCCCGCCTCGGGGAGATCGACGCACCGACCGCCGCGGTGCTCGCCGACCTCGCCGACGCCGGGGCCACCCTGCGCGTCACGCCCCGGCGCACGGTGGTGCTGCGGGGCCTCGCCGACCCCGACGACGCCCTCCGGCGACTCGCCGGCCTCGTCGAGACCGGGCCGTCACTGTGGTCGAGCCTCTCGGCCTGCGTCGGCGCACCCCGCTGCGCCCGCTCGCACACCGACGTCCGCGGCGACCTCGCCCGCGCCGTGGCCACGGGCCGCGCCGGCGGGCTCCTGCACGCGCACTGGGTCGGGTGCTCGCGGGCGTGCGGCACGCCGGCCGGGCCGGTCGCCGTGGTCGAGGGCACGCCCGGCGGTACCTATCGCACGATCGTCCGAGCAGGGAGGGTGACCCCGTGAGCGCCGGTCCCACCGAGAGATCCGCCGTCCCCTCCTACATCGCGGACGGGCCCGAGATCTACCGCCGCTCGTTCGCGATCATCCGCGCGGAGGCGGATCTCGCGCACCTCCCCGAGGACGCGCACGACGTCGTCATCCGCATGATCCATTCGTGCGGGATGGTCGACCTGGCCGCCGACACCGAGGTCTCCCCCGGCGCGGTCGCCGCCGCGCAGGGCGCGCTGAAGGCCGGCGCCCCGGTGCTCTGCGACGCGATGATGGTCGCGAGCGGCATCACGCAGCGCTTCCTGCCCGCGGGCAACGAGGTCGTCTGCACGCTCAACGCCCCCGAGGTCCCGGCCCGCGCCGCGGCGATGGGCACCACCCGCAGCGCCGCCGCCCTCGAGCTGTGGCGACCCCTGCTCGACGGCGCCGTCGTCGCGATCGGCAACGCGCCGACCGCACTGTTCCGGCTGCTCGAGATGATCGAGGAGGGCGCCCCGCGGCCCGCGGTCGTCCTCGGCCTGCCCGTCGGGTTCGTCGGGGCGATGGAGTCGAAGGCGGCGCTGGTGGGGCACCCGGCCTCGTTGGAGCACGTCGTCGTCCACGGCCGCCGCGGCGGCTCCGCGATGACCGTCGGCGCCGTCAACGCCCTCGCGCTCGGGTGCACCCCGTGACCGGACGGCTCTACGGCGTCGGGGTGGGCCCCGGCGACCCGTCGCTGATGACGGTGCGCGCGGTGGACCTCGTGCGCGGCGCCGACGTCGTCGCCTACCACTGCGCGCGGCACGGTCGCTCGCACGCGCGCTCGATCGTCGCCCAGTACCTCGGCACGCAGACCGAGGAGCAGCTGACCTACCCGGTCACCACGGAGCAGACCGACGACTACCAGGGCCGCCTCGACGCCTTCTACGCCGAGGCCGCCGCCCGGCTGGCCGCGCACCTCGACGCCGGCCGCGACGTCGTGGTGATCGCCGAGGGCGACCCGTTCTTCTACGGCTCGTACATGCACCTCCACAAGCGCCTCGCCGACCGCTTCCCCACCGAGGTCGTGCCCGGCGTGACCTCGGTGTCCGCGGCCGCCGCGTCACTGGGACGCCCGCTCGTGGAGCGCGACGAGGTCCTCACCGTCCTGCCCGGCACGCTGCCGCCCGACGAGCTGGCGGCCCGTCTCGCCGACACCGACGCCGCCGCGGTGATGAAGCTCGGCCGCACGTTCACCGGGGTCCGCGCGGCCCTCGCGACCTCGGGACGCCTCGACGAGGCGTTCTACGTCGAGCGCGCCTCCACCGAGACCGAGCGCACCGCGGCCCTCGCCGACGTCGACCCGGGCACGGTGCCGTACTTCTCCGTCGGCATCGTGCCCTCGCGGGTGCACGCCGACACGACCCCGGCCGCGCGGGCGGAGACCGCCGAGGTCATCGCCGGCCGGACGCCCGGCGAGGTGGTCGTGGTGGGGCTGGGGCCGGGGGCGCGCGACCGTCTGACCCCCGAGGCGGCCGCCGCCCTCGCGTGGGCCGACGACGTCGTCGGCTACGCGACCTACACCGCGCGCGTCCCGCCGAACCCCCGCCAGCGCGTGCACGCCTCGGACAACAAGGTCGAGTCCGAGCGCGCCGCGTTCGCCCTCGACCTGGCCCGCTCCGGGCACCGCGTGGCCGTCGTGTCGTCCGGCGACCCCGGGGTGTTCGCGATGGCGTCGGCCGTGGTCGAGGTCGCCGCCGACGACTACCCCGACGTCCCGGTGCGCGTCGTCCCCGGTGTGTCCGCGGCGCAGGCGGTGGCCGCCCGGGTCGGCGCCCCGCTGGGCCACGACTACGCGATGATCTCGCTCTCCGACCGGCTCAAGCCCTGGGAGGTCGTCGAGCGCCGGCTCGCCGCCGTCGCGGACGCCGACATGGCGATGGCCCTCTACAACCCGGGCTCGCGGTCACGGACCTGGCAGGTCGAGGCGGCCCGCGACCTGCTGCTGAAGTACCGCGACCCGTCCACGCCGGTGATCGTCGGCCGCGACGTCGACGGGCCGGAGGAGTCGGTGCGCGTCGTACGCCTCGCCGACCTCGTGCCGGGCGAGGTCGACATGCGGACCCTGCTCATCGTCGGGTCGTCGAGCACGCGGTGGCCGGCCACCGGCACGGTGTACACGCCACGACGGCACGGGTAGGGGTCAGTCGCCCGCGAGGGGGACCCACATCCAGTCCTGGTCGGTCCGATCGCGCCCGACCAGCTGCCCGCACGTCGCGCAGAACAGCTCGTTGGCACCCATCGACTCGTCGGCGACGGCCCACCCCGTCACCACCCAGGAGTGCTGGCGCCCACCCAGGCACAGCCACCGCTCGTCGCCGTTGCTCACGGGCCTGATCGTGTCAGGCGACCTGGGTCAGCGTCGCGGATTCGTAGGGGCGGGTCTCCCACCGGTCGAGGGGGAGCTCGCCGACGGACGCGAACAGCTCGCCCATGCCGGCCTGCATCGCCTCGGGCGACGCCCAGATCGACACGGCGACGATGCGCGAGCCGTCGGGCTCCTCGAAGGCCCCGATCTCGTCGAGACCGTCGATGTCGCGGGACGTCGAACGGATCACGTCCATCGCGGCGAGCATGTCGTCGCGGTGCTCGGGCTTCGGGAAGTGGACGACCTGGAACAGGACACGGCTCATGGCGAGCTCCTCTCGGGGTCTGCGGCGGCGGCCAGGGCGGCGAGGATCGCGGCCCAGCCTGCGGAGTAACCGCCGCCCGCGGTGGTGGCGGCGGCGAACTGCTCGGCGGTCAGCTGCTCCCAGCCCCGGTGCTCGACGTCGACCTTGGTCAACGCGGGCCCGAGGGCGCGGAAGGTCAGCTCGACCTCGGTGGTGACCGGGGTGGCCTCCCAGGTCATGACGAAGCGTTCGGACGGCTGCCAGGCCAGCAGGTGACCCCACGTGACCTCGGTGCCGTCGGCCCAGGTCTCGTGGATCCGGCCGCCCTCGCGGCGGTCGAACGCGACGGCGCGGACACGCTCGCCGCCCAGCGAGTACGGCTGCAACGGCCACCAGTCGCCGATGGTGTCGACGAAGACGCCGAAGGTGTGCTCGCGGCTCGAGCGCACGAGCGTCGACTGCCGGATCGGCGGCCGGCGCAGCGGGGTGACGGTGCCGTCGCTGTGGTCGGGCGGGCTCATCCGGTCTCCTCCTCGTGCTGGTCGTCGGCGACGCCCCGGTCGGCCTCGACGATCCGGCGCGCGCGGTCGAGCGCCGAGGCCCACAGGTCGTCGAGCATCTCCCGCAGCTCGGCGAGCCCCTCCGGGCGCGCGCCGTAGAGCCGGCGCGTGCCCTCGCGGCGCTCGGTGAGCAGGCCGGCCTCCTTGAGCACGGTGAGGTGCTGACTGACGGCCGGGCGGGTCACGTCGAACGCGGCCGCGATCTCCCCGGCGGCCAGCTCGTCGTGGGCCACGAGCTGCAGGATCGCCCGCCGACGCGGCTCGGCGAGCGCCCGCAGCGCGCGGTCGCGAGGATCCTCGCCAGGGCTCACGCCCACAACCCGACGGGGTTGCCGTCGGGATCGGACACGACGGCGATGCGCCCGTAGCCGCCGGGCAGGTCCATCGGCGGGGCGAGGGTGTCGGCGCCGAGCTCGGAGGCGCGGGCGAGGCCGGCCTCGAGGTCCTCGACCCGGACGTAGAACTTGACGCCCGTGTCGCCCGGCGCCTGCGACGGACCGATGCCGCCGCCGATGGCGTCCGGCCCCGCGCCGGTGTCGACCATCGCGTAGCCGTCCATGTCGGGGTCGGGCTCGGCCGACCACCCGAACAGCTCGGTGTAGAACCCGCGGACCTTCTCGGGGGCGGTGCTGGTGATCTCGAAGAACGCGACCGGCTGGCCCATGGTGACCTCCTGCTCGTGCTGTGTTGGACGTCGCTAACGTTAGTGTGTGCTTTCGTTAGTGTCAACGCACGTTTACGGAGTCGCCGCGACGACCTCGCCGACCTCGTCACGGAACCGGGGGCGACGCGGACGCCACCCCAGCTCCTCGCGGGCCCGGCGCGGGTCGATGCGGAACGAGGTGGTCAGGCTGGCCGTGAGCGTCCCGCCCAGGAACAGGGCGCCCAGCGCCGGCGGCAGCGTGCCGACGGGGCCCACGCCGCAGGCCGCCGCGGTGAGGTCGGTGAGCTCGCGCAGCCGCAGCGGCTCCTCGTCGGCGACGGCGTAGGCGGCCCGGGGCGGCGCGTCGGTGAGCGCGCCGAGGTAGGCCGTCGCGAGGTCGTCGACGTGCACGCAGCTCCACCAGTTGGTCCCGCGCCCGAGGCAGCGCAGCCGGCCCGCCCGCGCCTGGTCGACGAAGGCCTGCTTGAACAGCCCGCCCGGCCCGTACACGAACCCGGGGGCGACGCGGACGGCGTCGAGGTCGGTCATCGCGTCGAGCACCGCGGCCTGGCGGGCGTGGCCGACGCCCATCGGCGACGGGTCGAGCGGGGTGTCCTCGTCGATCCACACCTCGCCGCGGTCGCCCCAGTCGAAGCACCCGGCGGTGTAGACGAAGCGTTTCCGCTGCTCGCGGCAGGCGTCGGCCAGCGCGGTGGTCATGACGCCGTCGGCGGCGAAGACCCGCTCGGCGCGCCGCCGGGTCAGCCGGCCGTCCACGGCGAGCTGGGCGGCGTGCACGACCGCGTCCACCTCCCCCACCAGCGGCACGTAGGACGCGGGGTCGAGCATGTCGCCGCGGCGCAGGTCCGCGCCCGCCGCGCGCGTCGCCCGGACCGGGTCGCGGACGAGCCCGACGACCTCGTGCCCGGCCTCGAGCGCGGCCGCGGCGACCGCCCCGCCGACGAACCCGCTCGCTCCGGTGATCAGGACGCGCATGATGGTCTCCCCCGTACGACGATTGTCAGTGGTGCTGACAGTAGAGGAGGTGGCCGTGACCGACCTCCCGGAGACGCTCACCGACCGCACGGCCTTCCTCCTGCAGCTCGCCCTCGGCCGGGCGCAGGCGATGGGCGAGGAGGTGCTCGTCGAGGTCGGGATCAGCGGGCGGGAGTACGGCCTGCTCGCCGTCATCGCCCACCTCGCGCCGTGCTCCCAGATCACCGCCGCGCGCACCCTGGGCATCGACCGCACCACCACCGTCGCGCTGGTCGGCGGCCTGGAGGCCCGCGGCCTCCTGCGGCGCACCCCCGACCCGGCGAACCGGCGCGCCAACCTCGTGTCGCTCACCGACGAGGGCGAGCAGGTGCGGGCGCGGGCCGCCGAGGCCCTCGCCGCGTGCGACGACCGTTTCCTCGATCCCCTCGACGCGCCCGACCGCGAGCGACTGCGGGCGCTGCTCGGACGGCTCGTCGCGGGCGGTGACCCGCATACTGGGTGAGATGCGGCGCTTCCGCCGGTCCCCTCCCCGCCGGCCCCTCGACGCGGTCGAGCTCGCGGAGGCGGCCGCCCTCGGTGATCTCGTCGCCGTCGTGTGCGTGCTCACCCGCCTGTTCCCGGTCGGCCCGATCGGCGTGGTCGTCGCGGCCTTCCCGCTGGCCGTGCTCTCGTCGCGGCGGCCCGGGCGTGCGGGGCCGGTCGGGGCGCTCGTCGCCGTGGTCGTCGCGTTCCTCGTCGCCGGCGTCGGTCCGGCGGGCACGGCGGCGTCCGCGGCGTCGCTGGGCTGGCTCGTCGGCGTCGGCGCGCGCCGCGGGTGGTCGACGGTGCGCACCGCGCTCACCGGCGTCGTCGCCCTCGCCGTGCCCACCTCGGTGGTCGGCACGGCGCTGCTCGCCGTGTTCCCCGCCTACCGGGAGCTGGTGCTCGACCAGCTGCGCACGTCGTGGAGCGGCCTGGCCCGCCTGCTGCGCGGCGGGCTGCCCGAGGTCGTCGCGGCCGGGGACCGGGCGGTGTGGGCGATCACCGACTACTGGTGGGTGACGCTGCCGGCGATCGCGGTGGTCAGCACCCTGTTCGGGGTGGCGGTCGCGGCGTGGATCCTCGCGCGGCCGCTGCGCGCGGTGCAGCGCCTGCTGCCGACCGACCTCGCCGGCCGCCTGCCGACCGCCCGCGCGGGCGCGTCGGTGGCGCCGCTGCCGCTGCACCTGCGCGGGGTCGCGCTGCCGTCGGGGCCGCCGGTGGACCTGGACCTCGACGCCGGCCGGTTCGTCGTGGTCACCGGGCCGAACGGGGCCGGCAAGTCGACGCTCGGGCGCGTCGTCGCGGGGCGTCCGCCCGCCGAGGGCACGGTGATGCGTCCCGGCGAGGCCGGGCTCGGCGTCGTCGGCGGCACCGGGATGGTGTTCCAGCGCCCCGACAGCCAGGTGCTGGGCGTGCGCGTCGCCGACGACCTGCGCTGGGGCCTGCCCTCCGGTCACCCCGTGCCGGTCGACGAGCTGCTCGCCCGGGTCGGCCTCGAGGGCGCCGGCGACCGCGAGACGGCGACGCTCTCGGGCGGCGAGCTGCAGCGTCTCGCCGTCGCGGCCCTGCTCGCGCGCTCCCCGGCCGTCGTCGTCAGCGACGAGAGCACGGCGATGCTCGACCCCGAGGGCCGCACCGAGGTCACCGACCTGCTGCGCAGCCTGACGCGCACCGAGGGCGTCGGGGTCCTGCACATCACCCACCACGACCCCGGCGAGGCCGACGCCGTGCTCGCACTCCCGGGCGTGCCGTCGCCGCCGGGGGCGGGCGGGGTGCCGTGGGGTCCGCCGCGCCCGCCGGCCGGCGGGTCGCTGCGCCTGCGGGGCGTCGACATCGTCCACGACGCCGGCACGCCGTGGCGCCGGCCCGTGCTCTCCGGGGTGGACCTCGACGTCCCGGCCGGGCGGATGGTGCTGCTCACCGGCCCGAACGGGGCGGGCAAGACGAGCCTCGCGTGGGTGCTCGCCGGCCTCGCGACCCCGGCGCGCGGCACCGCGACGCTCGACGGCGCGCCGCTGCGCAACGGCCGCGCCGGCGCGCTGCTGGCCGTGCAGCACGCGCGCCCGGCGCTGCTGCGCCCCACCGTGGGCGAGGAGGTCGAGGACGCCGCCGGCGTCGGCCCGCGCACCGCCGACACGACCCTCGCCGCCCTGGGCCTCGACCCGGCGATCTACCGCGACCGATCCGTCGACGAGCTCTCGGGCGGCGAGCAGCGCCGGGTCCTGCTCGCCGGGCTGCTCGGCGCCGGGCCGCGGGTGCTCGTGCTCGACGAGCCGCTGGCCGGCCTCGACACGGACGCCGCGACGGCGGTGCGCGAGGCCCTGCGGGCGGCGCGGGCGGCGGGCACCACGCTGGTGGTGGTCACCCACGACATCGCGCCGCTGGCCGACCTCGGCGACGCGGTGCTGCGCGTCGAGGACGGGTCGGTGCACGGGCCGCCGGAGCTCGTGCGGCCGTCGAGCACCTCGTCCTCGTCCTCGTCCTCGTCCTCCTCCGAGCGGGAGCGCCGGCCCCGCGCCGTCGGCGCGGTGCGCACGCTGCCGGGGCCGTCGGTGCTGCACCGGACCTGGGTGGGCACGAAGATCGCGGCGCTCGCAGGCACGGCGCTGGCGCTGTTCGTCGACCCGACCTGGCCGACCCTCGGCGCCGCCACCCTGCTCCTGGTCGTCGGGGCCGTCGCGGCGCGCCTGCCCCGCGGGGCCGTGCCGCGCCCGCCCCGGTGGCTGCTCCTCTGGCTGCCGGCGATCGTGCTGTCGACGCTCGGCACGCGCCCGCCGCTGGTCGACGTCCTGGGCACCGAGCTGAGCCTCGGCGGGCTCGAACGCGTGGTGCTCTTCCTCGGCACGACGCTCGTCTCGCTGCTGGGCGCGGCCCTGCTGATCGCGACGACCCCGCTCGGCGCGTTCCCGCCGTTGCTCGAGCGCCTGGCCCGGCTCGGGCGGCGCGTGCGGATCCCGCTGCGGACGCCGACGACGGCGATCGCGCTCGGGCTGCGCCTGGTGCCGCTGCTGCTCGCCGAGGGCCGGACGGCGTGGCTCCTGATCGCCCAGCGCCAACCGGTCGGGCGCGCGGTCACGCCGGTGCGCGAGCAGGTGCGCACGGCCGTGCGCGCGGCGATGCAGGCGTGCGCGATGGCCACCCGGCGGGCGGCCGAGACGGGCGAGGCGATCACCGCCCGGGGCGGCCTGGGCGCCGTCGCCGGCCCGGACCAGCGCCCGGGGCGGCGGGACCTCGCCGTCCTCCTCGTCGTCGCCGCCGTCCTCGCTGTGGGGCTCTGGGTCTAGGGGCGAGATGTCAGCGGCGTGGCGCCGCAGACGGTGAGTGTCCGTGTTCTCCCGTCGATCACAGGCGCTCGAGGACCTCGTCCACGGAGCCCACCGACGTCACGCCCTCCGGCAGGGGCGGGCGGTCGACCAGCACCACGGGCAGGGACCGCTCGCGGGCCGCGACGAGCTTGGCCTCCGTGGCGCCGCCGGAGTCCTTCGCGACGACGACCGTGATCGCGTGGCGGTCGAGCAGGGCGCGCTCGTCGGCGAGCGAGAAGGGACCGCGGGCCAGCAGGAGCTCGGCGTGTGGTGGCAGCACCGCAGGCGCCTCGATCGCGCGCACGAGGAACCACGCGTCGACGTCGACGAACGCCCCGACGCCCTGGCGGCCGGTCGCGAGCAGGACCCGCGCACCGACAGGGATGGCCGCGGCCGCCGCCGTCAGCGAGGGCACCCGCGTCCAGCGGTCCCCCGGGGCCTCGGTCCACCCCGGACGACGCAGCACGATCAGCGGCGTCCCGGCGAGCGACGCCGCGGCGGCCGCGTGCTCGGTCATCGTCGCCGCGAACGGGTGGGTCGCGTCGACCAGCACGTCGACGTCCGCCAACGCGTCGGCCAGCCCGGCGACCCCGCCGAAGCCGCCGGTCCGGACCTCGCCGACCGGCAGGCGGGGGTGGCGGGTGCGGCCGGCGAGGGACGTGGTGACGTCGAGACCCCGCGCGGCCAGCTCGGCCGCCAGCGACCGCGCCTCCGCCGTCCCCCCGAGCACGAGGACCCGGCGCGTCATGGAGAGCCCGCGACGTACCGGTGAAGGGCGCCCCCCCGCCGCTCCATCCGGCCGAAGGTGCCCTTCGCGCGAGACCCGGCGCCTCACGGCCGGGCGCGGGTGGCCGAGTAGAGGTGTGACTCGTCGCCGCCGGAGGTCCCGACCACCGCCCCCACCACGATCACCGCGGTCCGGCGGACGTCCGCGGCGGCGACCTGCTCGGCGATGTCGGCGAGCGTGCCGCGCAGGACCACCTCGTCGTCACGGGACGCCCGCGCGACGACGGCGACGGGCTCCGAGGGCGGCCTGTGCCTCAGGAGCGCGTCCACCACCGAGGCGCACCGCTGCACGGCCAGGTGCAGCACGAGCGTCCCGCCGGCCGCGGCCCACACGTCGAGCGACTCCCCCGGCGGCATCGGCGTCGCGTTGGCGGCGTCGCGGGTGAGCACCACGGACTGGCCGACGCCGGGGACGGTCAGCTCGGTGCGCAGCGCCGCCGCCGCCGCGGCGAAGGCCGGCACGCCCGGCACGATCTCCCACGGCACGCCGGCGGCGTCGAGACGACGGGTCTGCTCGGCGACCGCGGAGAACACCGAGGGGTCCCCGGAGCACAGGCGCGCGACGTCGTGGCCCGCCTCGTGCGCGGCGACGAGCTCGGCGGTGATCTCGTCGAGGGTCATGCGGGCGGTGTCCACCCGGTGCGCCCCCGGTGGGCACTGCCCGAGCAGCTCCTCGGGCACCAGTGAGCCGGCGTAGAGGCACACCGGGCTGGTGGCCAGGGCGCGCAGGCCGCGCACGGTGATGAGGTCGGGCGCGCCCGGCCCGGCGCCGACGAAGCGGACGGTCACGCGGAGGGGTCCTTCCGGTGGATCAGTTGGGTCACGCCGGCCAGGGCCCGCCACGCCGAGAAGCGGCCGACGGGCTCGGCGCGCTGGATGCCGATCCGCCGCAGCGCCCCGCCGTGCGCGGTGCGGAACGCGGCGAGCGCCGCCTCGCCCTCGACGGTGACGGCGTTGGCCACCAGCCGCCCGCCGGGACGCAGCGCCGAGTGCGCCGCCTCCAGCATCCCGGGCACCGAGACCCCGCCGCCGACGAACACCGCGTCCGGCGTCCCGAGGTCGGCGAGCACGTCCGGCGCCCGCCCGAGGACGACGCGCAGCCCCGGCACCCCGAGCGTCGCGGCGTTGGCGCGGATGCGGGCCGCGCGGTCCTCCCGCACCTCGACCGTCAGGGCCCGGCACGCCGGGTGGTGGCGCATCCACTCGATGCCGACGCTGCCCGCCCCGCCGCCGACGTCCCACAGCAGCGCGCCCGGCACCGGACGCAGCGCGGCGACGGACAGGGCCCGGACCTCGGCCTTCGTGAGCTGACCGTCGTGGGAGTACGCGTCGTCGGGCAGGCCCGGCGCGCGCCCGAGCAGCGGGTCCTCGGGCAGGTCCGGGCAGGTCACGGCGACGACGGCCAACGGGTCGCCGGGCGGGTGGACCCAGCCCGCGGCGTGGCCGTCGACCCGGCTCTCCCCCGGCCCGCCGAGGGACCCGAGCACCGTCATCGTCGCGGCGCCGTAGCCCCACGACGTGAGCGACTCGGCCAGCGTCTTCGGGGCGTCGCCGTCGGGCACGAGCACGAGCAGGCGCCGGCGGGGGGCCAGCGCGGCGCGGACGGCCTCCGGCGGGCGGCCGACCGTCGAGAGCACCTCGACGTCCTGCGCGGCCCAGCCCAGGCGCGCGCACGCCAGCGCGAGCGACGACGGCGCCGGGTGGACGGCCGCCGTCGGATCGAGGGCGAGCACCGCGGACCCGATCCCGTAGAACGTCGGGTCGCCGCTGGCGAGCACGACGAGCGCCCGGCCGGCGTGCTCGTCGAGCAGCCCGGGCAGCGCGGGCATCAGCGGCGAGGGCCAGGTGGCGTGCGACGCGGACAGCGGGGGCAGCAGGGCGAGCTGACGGGGCGCGCCGAGGACGACGTCGGCGGCCTCGAGCGCCGCCCGGGCGGGCTCCCCCAGCCCCGGCCACCCCTCGGCTCCGATGCCGACCACCGTCACGGTCACCGCGACACCTCATCACGGACCGGGACCCTCCCGGGCTGGGAGCCTCGTCACCCCCGTGCGACTCAGCCCGGGGTGTAGCGCAGGCCCGTCATCGTCAGCACGGTGCGGTCGCGGTCGTCGCGCAGCAGCGCGCGCCCGCTGCGCAGGCGGCGCCCGTCGTGCTCGACCTCGACCTCGGTGCGCACGGTGCTCCCGTCGGCGGGGACGGCGCGCAGGAACGTCGCCGTCGCCTCGTCGGGCGGCCCGCCGAGCGCGTCGGCGAGGGCGCGGGCGGGCAGCGAGGCCAGAGCGCCGCCCTGCACCACGCGGGCGTGGTTCACGGCCTCCGGGTCGGGGGCGGCGCCCTCGCCCACCAGCGTGTGGGGCGCCCGCGCGGTCGGCGACCAGTCCGGGGTCGCCGTCCGGTACTCGGCGGCCTGCTCGTCGCGCAGCACGGCGTTGCGGCCGTGGGCCCGCGCCAGCGTCCGCCCGTCGTCGTCGGTGATCACCGCGGTGCTCAGCGCCACCTCGGGATCGCGCTCGTCGAGGCACCCGACGGCGTGCAGCGTCCCGGCGACGTCGTCCCGCGCGACGACGTGCAGCGTGAGGCGCAGCGTGGTGATCCGCTCGCCGGCCGCGAGCGTGCTGGTGACGGCGAGCCCGGAGACGAAGTCGCCGAGCAGCCAGAGCGCACCGTCGACATCCCCGTCCGGAGCCGGCATGTCGGCCTCGGCCCGTCCCGGCTCGATCGCGCGGAGCCGCGCACCGACGGCGGCGTGGACGGGCGCGAGAGGGACGTCCTCCGCCACGCAGCGCCGCAGGACGCCCAGCGGCGTCTCGTCGGCGGTGGGCGTGCTCAGGAGTGTGCCCCGGCCCGGATGTGGGGCGTGACGCCCGTCAGCTCCGACGCGAGGTCCCACAGGCGCGCCTGGACCTCGCGGTCGTGCGACGCCACCGTCGAGCCCACCGGGACCGGCGGCCCCGCGATCTCCTGGAACCCGCTCGGGCCGATGAAGGTGCCGCCGGGCAGGTCGGGCATCGTCGCGGCGTAGAGCGTCGGCTGGGCGCCCGACTCCGGGCCCTGCGCGATCACCTTGTTCATCAGGCCCATCGCGGCGTCCTGCACCGACTCGGTACGGCTCTGCAGGTTGGTCGCGCTGTAGCCGGGGTGCGCGGCCATCGACCGCAGCGGGGAGCCGGCCGCGACGAACCGGTGCTCGAGCTCGTAGGCGAACATCAGGTCGGCGAGCTTGGACTGCCCGTAGGCGAACCAGCGCTGGTAGCGGCGGCGGCGCCAGTTCAGGTCGGAGAGGTCGATGCTGCCGAGCCGGTGCGCGACGCTCGAGAGCGTCACGACGCGGTCGCTGATCACGTCGAGCAGCAGGCCCGTCAGCGCGAAGTGCCCGAGGAAGTTCGTCCCGACCTGCATCTCGAACCCGTCGGCGGTGCGCCGCTCCGGGATCGCCATGAGGCCGGCGTTGTTGATGAGCACGTCGACGGGGCCGTCGAGCTCGGCGACGAAGGCGCGCACCGAGGACAGGTCGGCGAGGTCGAGCCGGCGGACCTCGGTGCTGCCGGGGGCGTCCACGCCGATCTCCGTTGCGGCCTGCGCGCCCTTCTCGGTGTCCCGGACCGCGAGGACCACGTGGGCGCCGGCGCGGACGAGCGCACGGGACGCCTCGAGGCCGATGCCCGAGTTCGCACCGGTGACGACGAATGTCCGTCCGGTCTGGTTTCCGATGTCTGCAGGAGTCCACGCGGCCATGTGGCTCCCGTGCCCGGCGTACGGGTGGCCGAAACGGTGGTCACCGTCGCACGAGGACCTCGGCGAGGTGCCGGTAGACCTCGACGTTGACACCCAGCCCGACGTGGCTGCCGCGGACCTCGAGCGCCTCGGCGTCCTCCGGGCGGCACGCCGAGGGCCGCACGATCCCGTCCTGCCCGCTCCAGATGGCGACGACGGGCGGGGCCGCGGGCGCGACGAGGTCGGCCCCGAACGGGCACGGGCAGCGCACGGTGAGGCAGAGCGGACGGTGCGGGCGCACCACGTTCTGCGCGACCCGGGCCCCGCTCACCGCGGCCAGGGTCAGCACCGAGGCGTCGAGCTGCGAGGCCAGCGGGCTGCCGAGCGCGACCACCCGGCGGACCAGCGATGGGCTCCGGGACGCGAGTGCGCGGGCGAGCAGGCCGCCCCGGCTGTGCCCGATGATCGTCACGGGCGCCCCGGCGCGGTCGGCGACCTCGGCGAGGCGCCGGTCGAGGCGGCGCACCGCGGCCTCCGAGCAGTCGACGTTCCAGGCGATGCCCGAGCGGTAGGAGCGGTGGCCGATGCGCCGTAGCCAGTCGTGCAGGACGGTGAGCGTGACGTCCCCGGCGAGGAACCCCGGCACGAGCAGCACCGGCGCGCCGTCGCCGTGCGGGACGTCGTGCCCGCGCCAGGTGTCGCTGACCAACAGACGCGCCAGCTCGAGGTGCACCCGCGCCTCGCCGAACGGACGACCCCACCAGCGCAGCGGGGGCGGGAGCTCGGCCACATCCTCGACCCTACGTGCGTGATCTTCTGAGCTATAGCTCAGAAGATCACGCACGTGGGGGGCCGGGCAGCCGCTACGTGAGCGGAATTCACCGCGATAGCCGTGAATTCCGCTCACGGGGGTAGGTCAGCTTCCGGACGGCGAGTTCGGCCGGGCCCCGGTGGCCGGCGCGGGCGAGGAGACCGGCGACCAGGACGCCGACGAGCCACACCAGCAGCCCGGTCACCGTGGCCGTCGTCAGCGACGCCGTCGACCCGAGCCCGCCCGCGACCGTCGCGAACACGGCGACGAACACCACCGACTGGGACAGGTAGAGGGTCATCGACCAGGTGCCGGCGGCCGCGATCAGATCGCGCCCGGGCCAGGACACGCTCGCCAGCAGGCCCATGACGCCGAGCAGGCCGAGCGCGCCCGCGTAGCCGCCCGCGGTGTGGGCCGCGCCGGCGAGACCCGCCAGGACCCCCGCCGGCACCCACGTCCCGACGACCGCCAGGGCCAGCGGCAGCCCGAGCAGCACCGAGGCGCCGAGCCCCCCGACCGCCCAGAGGGCGAGCCGCCGCCGGCGGGCCTCCGGGTCGTCGAGCGTCCCGGACCGGGCGATGACGACGCCGACGAGCACCGCCGGCGCGGTGAGCAGCGCCGAGAACAGGGTGGTCGTGAGCCACTCACCGGGGTGCGCGGCCAGGAAGGCGCCGACGGTGGGCGCCCCGATCGACGGGACGGTCGGGACCCCCTGCGGCGTGCCCTGGCCGGTGCTCAGCAGGACCCCGAACGCCGCGATCGCCCCGGCCGCGGCGAGGAGCCCGCGGGACGACGACGCCGCCGGCCCCGTCGCCACCACCGGCGCGACCAGCAGGATGACCAGCCCGTAGGCGCCGATGATGTCGCCGGGGAAGAGCAGCACGCCGTGCAGCGCGCCGACGCCGATCAGCACCACGCCGCGCCGTCGCAGCACCCCCTCGGGCGCGCGGTCGGCCAGCCGCGCCAGCCCGTAGCCGACGAGGGCCGCGAACAGCGGGTAGACGCGGCCGTCGACGAGCACCATCTGCACGACCGCCACGACGCGGTCGCCGCCGACGAGCCCCGCCGGGTAGCCGCGGTAGCCGATCGGGCGGTCGACGAGGTAGAGGTGCGCGTTCGCCACCGCGATGAGGACGAGCATCAGACCCCGGGCCAGGTCGGGGGCGGTGCGCCGCGCGGAGAGTCCCGTCGGTCCCGTCACCGCGCGCGTCCCCCATCTCCCGGCGCCGCCACCCGGCGGCCGGGCGAGGATGACACGATGTGTCGGTGCACCTCACCGAGCCCCCGGACGGCACCGACGAGGACGCCGCGCGGGCCGAGCAGCGCCAGCGCGCGCTCGACGAGGACCACCGGATCTGCGACGCCGTCGAGGCGCTGCCCGACGGCGACAGGATGCACGCCTGGGTCACCCGGTTCGCCCTCCTCGCCGACCCGACGCGCCTGACCCTGCTGCTGTGCATCCACGCGGCCGGCGAGATCTGCGTGTCCGACCTCGCCCTGGCCGCCGGCCTGAAGGACACCACCACCTCGCAGGCGCTGCGCCTGCTGCGCGCGCAGGGTCTCGTCGCCACCCAGCGCAGCGGTCGCGTCGTGCGCTACCGCCTCGACGACGAGACCGTGCACGCGCTGCTCCACGAGGTGGCGGGGCAGCCCGCACGGTTGTAGCTCCCCGCCGGAGCGACGGGTGGTCCCTAGGCGCGGAAGAGCTCGCCCAGGATCTGCTCGAGCCGCCGCGCCTCGATGAGGAACGCGTCGTGCCCGTACGGCGACTCGATCCGGTGCACCTCGCCCGCGCCGGGGATGAGCTCGGCCAGCTCCTCCTGCTGGTGCAGCGGGTAGAGCCGGTCCGACACGGAGCCCGCGACGACCGTGCGCGCCGTGATCCGGCCCAGCGCCTCGCGCAGCGAGCCCCGCCCGCGGGCGACGTCGTGCCCGTTCATCGCCAGCGTCAGCGCGACGTAGCTGCCGGCGTCGAAGCGGTGGACGAGCTTCTCGGCGTGGTGGTCGAGGTAGCTCTCGATCGCGAAGCGCCCGCCGTCCTCCGGATCCTCGCCCGGCTGGGGCCGGCGTCCGAAGCGCGTGTCGTACTCCTGGCCCGTCCGGTAGGTGTTGTGCGCGATCCGCCGCGCGACGCCGAGCCCCACGTGCGGGCCCTGGCCGCGTGGGCGGTCGTGGTAGTCGCCGCCGTGCCAGCCCGGGTCCTCGCGGATCGCCGCGATCTGGGGAGCCGCCCACGCGATCTGGTCGGCCGACGCCGCCGCGGGCGAGCACAGCAGCAGCAGCCGCTCCACCCGCTCGGGCGCCATCACGGCCCACTCGAGCGCCCGCATGCCGCCCATCGAGCCGCCGAGCACGGCGGCCCAGCAGTCGATCCCCACCGCGTCGGCGAAGCGTTCCTCGACCGCGACCTGGTCGCGCACCGTCGTCCGCGGGAACCGCGAGCCCCACGGGCGCCCGTCGGGTCCCGGGCTCGCCGGTCCCGTCGTGCCCTGGCACCCGCCGAGGACGTTGGGGGCGACGACGAACCAGCGGTCGGTGTCGATCGCCCGACCCGGCCCGATGATCGCCGACCACCAGCCCGGCGTGGGGTGCCCGAGCCCCGGATCCCCGGTGACGTGGCTGTCGCCGGTGAGCGCGTGGAGCACGAGGACGGCGTTGGTCCCGTCGAAGCGTCCCCACGTCTCGTAGGCGACGCGCACGTCGGGCAGGGTCGCGCCGCTCTCGAGCGTCACCGCACCGAGGTCGACGAAGCGACGGCCGCCGACCGGGTCCCCCTCCCGCCACGCGCCGGTGGCGGGAGGGAGGACCTGGACGGACACGTCGCCGTCGACGCGCTGGAGCGAATCCGTCACACGTGTGACTTCGCCGCGGTGAAGCCCGCCTCGAGGTCGGCCTTCAGGTCCTCGACGTGCTCGATGCCGACGGCCAGGCGCACGAGGCCCGGGGTCACGCCCGCCGACTCCTGCTCGTTCTCCGAGAGCTGGCTGTGCGTCGTCGACGCCGGGTGGGCGATGAGGCTGCGGACGTCGCCGATGTTCACCAGCTGCGAGTGCAGGGTGGTGCCGTCGACGAACGCGCGCCCGGCCTGGACCCCACCGCGCAGGTCGAACGACACGATCGCGCCGACGCCGCGGGGCAGGTACTTCTTGCCGGCCTCGTACCAGGGGCTCGAGGGCAGGCCCGCGTAGTAGACCTTCTCGACCTCGTCGCGCTGCTCGAGCCACTCGGCCAGGGCCTGCGCGTTCTGCACGTGGCGCTCGAGGCGCAGCGACAGCGTCTCGATGCCCTGGATGATGAGGAAGGCGTTGAACGGGGCGATCGCCGCACCCGTGTCGCGCAGCAGCTGGACGCGCAGCTTGGCCGCGTACGCGCCCGGGCCGAGGGCCTCCCAGTACTTGAGGCCGTTGTAGCTCGGGTCGGGCTCGGTGAAGCCGGGGAAGCGGTCGCCGTGGGCGCCGAAGTCGAACGTGCCGCCGTCGACGACCACGCCCGCGATCGTCGTGCCGTGGCCGCCGAGGTACTTGGTGGCCGAGTGGATGACGATGTCGGCGCCGTGCTCGATCGGGCGCAGCAGGAAGGGCGTCGGCACGGTGTTGTCGACGACGAGCGGGACGCCGACCTCGTGCGCCACGCCCGCGACGCCCTCGACGTCGAGGACGTTCGAGCCCGGGTTGGCGATCGTCTCGGCGAAGAACAGCTTGGTGTTCGGCCGGACGGCGTTGCGCCACTGCTCGAGGTCGTCCTGGTCCTCGACGAACGAGACCTCGATGCCCATCTTGGGCAGCGTGTAGTGGAACAGGTTGTACGTGCCGCCGTAGAGGCTCGGGCTCGACACGAAGTGGTCGCCCGCGTGGGCGATGTTGAGGATCGCGGCCGTCGTGGCTGCGCTGCCGCTCGCGAACGCCAGGGCCGCGACCCCGCCCTCGAGGGCGGCGACGCGCTGCTCCAGCACGTCCTGGGTCGGGTTCATGATCCGCGTGTAGATGTTGCCCGGCTCGGCGAGGCTGAAGAGGTCCGCCCCGTGCTGGGTGTCGCGGAAGACGTAGGACGTCGTCTGGTAGATCGGCGTGGCCCGGGCGTTCGTCGCCGGGTCCGGGCTCGCGCCCGCGTGGACCTGCTGGGTCTCGAACGACCAGCCGGTGCTCGCGTCCGTCATGGGGTGCTCACTCCATCGTGGGGGATCGGGGATTCTCGGTCGTTCACGTCGCCGGCGGGGTGCTGCCCCTCAGCGACACCATTCGTCGAACGCGTCGCCGCGCCTGCTCGGCCAGAAGCCTTCGAGATCAACCCGCACCACGTCGGCGATCCTCCCGCCGCCGGGCACACGGCACAACCGACACCCCCGGGTCACGGGTGTCACGTCCTGCGCATGGCGGGCGGCACGCGGCGTTGGCATCCTGCCAACTATGACGCTCCCGACCGTCGACCTCGGTGACCGCGAGTTCTGGGCCGCGCCCTGGGCGCGCCGGTTCGAGGCGTTCGACGCTCTGCGCGCCGACGCGGGGCTGCCGTGGTTCGCCGAGCCCGAGTTCCCCGGGTTCGAGCGCGGACCCGGCTTCCGCGCCGTCACCCGGCACGCCGACGTCGAGTACGTCAGCAAGAACCCCGACCTGTTCTGCTCGGGCCGGGGCGCGGTCTCGATCCTCGACCTGCCCGCCGAGGCCCACGAGTTCTTCGGCTCGCTGATCAGCATGGACGCCCCGCGCCACACCAAGATCCGGCGCATCGCCGCGCAGGCGTTCACGCCGCGGCGTACGGAGGCGCTGCTGTCCGACGTGACGCGGGTGGCGCGCTTGGTGGTGGCCTCCACCCGGGAGAAGGCGCTGGCCGGCGACGGCTCGTTCGACCTGGTCACCGAGGTCTCCGCACGGATGCCCCTGCTGATCATCTGCGACATGATGGGCGTCCCGGAGTCCCGGCGCGACGAGGTGTTCGCCCACTCCAACGTCATCCTCGCCGGCGACGACCCCGAGTACGTCACCTCGGACAACCCCCTCGGCGACTACCTCACCGCCGGCGCCGGCCTCTCGGGACTGATGACCGAGCTCGCCGCCGCCCGCGAGGCGTCGCCGACCGACGACATCACCTCGGCGCTGGTGCACGGCACGGTCGACGGCGAGCGGCTGACGCACCAGGAGATCGCGTCGTTCTTCATCCTGCTCTGCGTCGCGGGCAACGAGACCACGCGCAACGCGATCACCCACGGCGTCTGGGGCATGCACCTCGACCCGTCGCAGTGGGAGGCGTGGTCCTCGGACGTCGACGGGGTCACGCCCACCGCGGTCGACGAGATCGTCCGGTGGGCCTCGCCGATCAACTGGATGCGGCGGACGGCGGTGGCGGACACGACGGTCGGCGACGTGCCGGTGTCCGCGGGCGAGAAGCTGCTGCTCGTGTACGGCGCGGCGAACCGGGACCCCGCCGTCTTCGCCGACCCGGACCGCCTGGACCTGCGTCGCTCCCCCAACCCGCACCAGGGCTTCGGTGCCCACGGCCCGCACTTCTGCCTCGGCGCGCACCTCGCCCGTCGCGAGGTCGCGGTGCTCTTCCGCGAGCTCTTCGCCGGCATGCCCGACCTGCGCGTCGTCGGCGAGCCCGACCGCCTGCGCAGCATCTTCGTGAACGGGATCAAGCACCTCCCCGTCGCGCTCGCGGGGACCGACGCGGCGCGGTGAGTGCGGTGTCGGGCGCGGCCGTGTCCGCGCGAAGGGCACCGTCGGCCGACTGGAGGGTGACGGACGCCCTGGGCCGGAACGGCGCGGGGCGGGGTTCGAGGACGAGATCCAGGGTCGTGGAGCGTGCGTTCCGCTGAGCGGAGCGTTCGCTCCACGGACCCGGATCTTGCGGTGCGGCGCCGCGGTGATCGCCGTTTCGGTGACGAGACACTCCGGATCTGAGCTGCTTCGTCACCGAAGTCGCGATCATGGCCGCTCCCGGGCGTCTTCGGTGGCGAAAGCCGCGCTGAGCGCGGGATTCGCCACCGAGGTCTCAGCTCGCCGGCTCGGGCTTCGGAGCGGCGGCGAGCCGGACCCGGCGCAGCACCCGGTGGCGCAGGGCGAAGCCCGCGAGCGTGGAGAGGATCAGCACGCCCAGCACCGCGGGCGTCCCCAGCCCGCTCGGGAGGCCGTCGAGCGCCATCGCCTGGACGTCGCTCGACGTCGTCACCGGCGAGCCCGGGGTGACGCCGGTGAGGGTCCGCAGCGGGCTGCCGGTCGGCACCATGAGCAGGCGGGGGTCGACGGTGCCGAAGCCCAGCGCGGGCACCCGGGCGGCCAGGCCACCGGGTGCGGAGACGGCGGGAGCGACGAGACCCGCGCCGATCGCGGCGGGCGCCTGCGGGACGCGCTGCGCGGCCATCGCCGTGTCCTGCTGCGCCCGCGCCTGCTGCTCCCGGGCCCGCTGATCGGCGAGACGCTGACGCTCTTGATCCTGAGAAGCAGAGGCGCCACCTCCCCCGGGATTGCTGCTTACGGACGTCGGCGTGGTCGTGGTCGCCGGGGTCGGAGTCACCGAGGTGGCCGGCGGAATCGCGTCCTCCACTGCCTGTGTGGTCTCAGCGACGCTGTAGCCCAGAGCCCGAAGGGTCCCGGCAAGCGCTCCGAGAAGCCCGGGGCCCTCACACTGCCCATCAGACCCACGCTCGAGAGCCCCCGACAGCTCGAACTTCTGACCGTCCGAGCTCGTGCACGTCTCCGCGGCTCCCGCACTCCCCGCCCCCAGGGCCAGGGCGCCGGTGACGAGAGCACCGACGATCACGCTCGGCAGCAGACGACCGGATCGAACGACCATGTGCGGACCCCTTCGGCCGGACGGTGGACCACCAGGTGCATCCCGGTGACCTGCGCGGACATCGGCGTTCGCCGACCGTTGTTACTCGCGAGTCGGACATCCTGAGGAAGTGGGGCGCTTCGGCCCAGTGACCCTCGGCGAGCGGCCGCTGACGTTGCGCCGTCCGCGATGTTTGATCGGCCCAGCCTGAGTGCGTCCCGCAGGCCAACCGGCACCGCCGACCGGGTGTGAGAGAGCTGCTCCGCGCACCGTGCCGGTTGCGGTGAGTGACACTGACCGGATGAGCGGCGAGTCGTTGCGCCTGGAGTTCCGGCGACAGGTGCGCGAACGGGTCCTCGAGACGGCCCACCAGCACACCGTCGAGCGGGGCTGGGAGCGGGTGCGCGTCGGCGAGGTCGCGGTCGACTCCGGGGTCTCGCGCCCGACGCTCTACCGGGAGTTCGGCAACAAGGACGGCCTGGGCGAGGCGCTGATGACCCGCGAGGCCGAGCGGTTCTTCGCCGCGATCGCCGATGCCCTCGATCGGCACGACGACGTCCCCCGCGCCGTCGCGGCCGCCACCCGCCTGACCCTGCAGGAGGCGGCGGACAACCCCCTCCTGCGCGCGGTGCTCACGGGCAGCCGGTCCGGCGACGCCGGGCTGCTGCCGTTCCTCACCTCACGGTCGGAGTCGATCCGCGAGTCCGCCCGCGCCCTCCTCGCGGCGTGGCTCGGACGGCGGCAGCCGGAGCTCCTCCCGTCGCGGGTCGAGGAGACCGTGGACGCGCTCGTCCGTCTCGTGATCTCTCATGTGGTGGCGCCGGCCCTGGACCCGGTGGACGTCGGGGAGCGCATGGCTCATCTGGTCGCCGCTCTGTTGGTCCATCCGCGAAACTGAGACAAAAATCGGGTATTGTCTCTGAACGCATCACCGCGCACACTTCGTCACGAGCCGTCGTGTCGAGGGAGACAGGCCCATGAGTACCGAGTTCGTGCCGGACACCGCGGCGGGGAACGATGCCCCGCAGCGCCCCTGGCGAGACCGCAAGCGCTACCTGTGGCCGCTGGCCACCCTGATGCCGGCGATGCCGTTCGTCGGCGCGGGGCTGTCCACGGCCACCGGCTGGGCCGGCTGGTGGTGGATCGGCCCGATGATCCTCTTCGTGATCCTGCCGGGCCTCGACCTGGTCTTCGGCGCCACCGACGACAACCCGCCGGAGTCCGAGCGCGAGCGCCTCGAGGCCGATCGCTACTACCGCTGGGTGACCTACCTGTTCATCCCGATCCAGTACGCGAGCCTGGTGTTCTCGTGCTGGGTGTGGGCGAGCTGGGACCTGCCCTGGCACGCGAACCTCGGTCTCGCGCTGACCATGGGCGTCGTCAGCGGCGTCGCCATCAACACCGCCCACGAGCTGGGCCACAAGCGCGAGGACGTCGAGCGCTGGCTGTCGAAGATCGCGCTCGCGAGCTCCGCCTACGGGCACTTCTACGTCGAGCACAACCGCGGCCACCACGTCCGCGTCGCGACCCCGGAGGACCCGGCGAGTTCGCGGCTCGGCGAGGGCTTCTGGATGTTCCTGCCGCGCACGGTCTGGGGCAGCCTGCGCTCGTCGTGGCACCTGGAGTCGAAGCGCCGGTCGAAGGGCAGCCACACGCCCTTCGACCACGAGATCGGCGTCGCCTGGGCCATGACCGTCGTGCTGTTCGTCGCGCTCGTCGTCGCGTTCGGGCCGGTGATCCTGCCCTGGCTGATCCTGCAGGCGTTCGTGGGCTTCTCGCTGCTGGAGGTCGTCAACTACCTCGAGCACTACGGGCTCAAGCGCCAGCGCCGCGAGGACGGCCGCTACGAGCGCACCGACCCGCGGCACAGCTGGAACGCCGACCACACCGTGTCGAACCTGCTGCTCTACCAGCTGCAGCGCCACTCCGACCACCACGCGAACCCGCTGCGCCGCTACCAGACGCTGCGGCACTTCGAGGAGTCGCCGCAGCTGCCCAGCGGCTACGGCTCGATGATCGTCGTCGCGCTCTTCCCGCCGCTGTGGCGGGCGATGATGGACCGCAAGGTGCTCGCGCACTACGACGGCGACGTCACCCTGGCCAACATCCACCCCCGCCGGCGTGAGCAGTACCTCTCCCGCTACGCCCGGACATAGAACCGACGACGCGGGTGTTGCGCCGGGAGTGACGGCACCCGCTGACAGCCTCGACCCCGTCCGCCGCGGCCGGCTCTTCGCCGCGGTGGCCGGGGTCGTCGTACTCTTCCTGGCCGCCTCGAGCGTCCCGAGCCCGCTCTACGTCGTCTACCAGGCGCAATGGGGTTTCTCGGCCGCGACGCTGACGGCGATCTTCGCGGTCTACGTCGTCTTCCTGCTCGCCTCGCTCCTCGTGGTCGGCGGCCTGTCCGACCACGTCGGGCGACGGCCGGTGCTGGCGGTCGCGCTGGGCGTCCAGACCGTCGCGGTGGTGCTGTTCCTGCTCGCGACGAACGTGACGATGCTGCTCGTCGCGCGCGCCGTGCAGGGGGCGGCGACCGGCGCGGCGATCACCGCGATGGCCGCCACGCTGGTGGACCTCGGCCCGCGCCGCGCCGGGCTCGCGAACGCGACGACGCCGCTGATCGGCCTGGCGCTCGGCGCGCTGGGCTGCGGGCTGCTCGTCGAGTACGCCCCGGCGCCCACCCGCCTCGTCTACGGCGTCCTGCTCCTGGGCTTCGCGGTCGTCGGCGTCGTCCTGGCGCTGCTGCCCGAGACGGCCCCGCGACGCACCGGCGCGCTCGCCTCGCTGCGTCCCCGCGTCCGGATCCCGGCGGGACTGCGCGCCGAGGTGCTCGCGATCGTGCCGACGCTGGCGGCGAGCTGGGCGCTCGGCGGGCTCTACCTCTCGCTCGGCCCGTCGGTGGCCGCCGAGATCCTCGGGCTGCGCAGCCACCTCGTCGGCGGCGTCGTCGTCACCCTGCTGTGCGGGGTGGGTGCGGTCACCGCCGTCGCGGTCCTGCGCCGCTCCCCCGCGACGCTGCTCGCCCCGGCGGGCGGGCTGCTCGCCGTCGGCACCCTCGTCACGCTGGGCGGGCTCGTCCTCGGTGTCCCGCTCGGCGCCGCCGCGGGCACCGTCGTCGCCGGCGTCGGGTTCGGCATGGCCTCGCTGGCCTGCTTCGGCACCCTCGCCCGGATCGCCGCCCCGGAGACCCGCGGCGAGCTCATGGCCGTCGCCTACGTCGTCGCGTACCTCGCCTTCAGCCTCCCGGCGGTGGTCGCCGGGATCGCCACCGTGCACCTCGGGCTGCGGCCCGTCGCCGAGGTCTACGGCCTCGTCGTCGTGGCCCTCGGCCTGACCGCGGTCGTCGCGCGCGCCCTGGTGGTGCGCCGCCGCTCCGTGGGGGCCGCGCGCGTGTGAGATCGGGGCCCATCGAGCACTCCTGCCCGAGACCGTGCACCACCCCGACGAGAGGACGACATGCCCAAGCCCCCGCTGCCCGACGAGGTCCAGGAACTCCTGCGCAAGCCGAACCCCAGCGTGATCGTCTCGGTCCGCCCCGACGGCCAGCCGGTCTCGGTGCCGACCTGGTACCTCTGGGAGGACGGCCGGGTGCTGGTCAACATGGACAACGCGCGCAAGCGCGTCGAGTACCTGCGCAAGGACCCGCGGGTGTCGATCTCGATCCTGTCCGAGGACGACTGGTACACCCACGTCAGCATCCAGGGCCACATCGTCGAGTGGGCCGACGACGACGATCTGACGATCATCGACCGGTGCTCGGAGCACTACACCGGCAAGCCCTACCCGATCCGTGACCGCGGTCGTGTGGCCGCGTGGATCGAGGTGGACCGCTGGCACGGCTGGGGCGCGGTCAAGGCCTCGGACGTCCCGGACAACGCGGGCTGACCGGCCCTCCTCCGGATCACCGCCGATCACCCGATCGGCACGGCCTCCGCCGTGGTTAGGGTTGCCTGGGTTCGGGGCGGGAGTCCTCCGAGAGGATCTCCCGCTCCGGTCCGGACACGTCGCGACGGAGGTGTGAGTGACCCTCGCCCGTGGGCCCCGACCGGGCCCCGCCGGTGACCTGGCCTGGCTCGATGCGGGGCACCTCGATGCGGGTCCCCGCGATCCGGGTCTCCTCGATCCGGGCCCCGAGGCCGTGCACGGCTCGGTGCTCGACACGGTCGGGGCGACGCCGTTGGTGGAGCTGGGACGGCTGTTCGCCCGGCCGGGGGTGCAGGTCCTCGCCAAGCTCGAGCTGATGAACCCGGGCGGGAGCATGAAGGACCGCTCCGCCCGCTACATCGTCGCGAGCGGACTGGCCGACGGGTCGATCCCGCCCGGCAGCCGGCTGGTCGAGTCGAGCTCGGGCAACTTCGGCGTCGCCGTCGCGATGGCCGCGCAGCTGCACGGCCTGTCGTTCACCTGCGTCGTCGACCGCAACGCCAGCGCCGCCAACGTGACGATCATGCGAGGGCTCGGCGCGGATGTCGAGGTCGTCGACAAGCCCGACGAGGCCGGCGGGTACCTGCACACGCGCCTGGCGCGGGTGCACGAGATCCTCGCGACCACCGCCGACACGGTGTGGATCAACCAGTACGCCAACGAGCGGAACTGGCTCGCGCACTACCACGGCACCGGCGCCGAGCTGGTCGACCAGCTCCTCGTCCCGCCGACCCACCTCGTCGGGGCGGTGTCGACCACGGGCAGCCTGCTGGGCTGCGCGCGCCGGCTGCGGGAGGCGTGCGACCCGCTGCAGGTGGTCGCCGCCGACGCCGTCGGCTCGGTGATCTTCGGTGGACGGGGCGGGTACCGGGAGCTGCCGGGCCTCGGGTCCAGCCGCGTGCCCGAGCTGCACTCCCCCGACGAGATCGACCGCGTCGAGCACGTCGACGACGCCACCGCGGCCGAGGCGTGCCGCGAGCTGCTGGCCACCGAGGCGATCTTCGCCGGGGGGTCGACCGGCGCCGTCGTCACCGCGGTGGCGCGCCTGCTCGACGACGTCGTGCCGCCCGCGCGCATCGTCGCGATCTTCCCCGACCGCGGCGACCGGTACCTGGACCGCGTCTACGACGACGCCTGGCTCGACCGGGCGCGGGCGAGGCGGGTGGCGCTGTCGCGGTGAGCGAGCGCCTCGTGATGCGCGATCTGCTCGACGCGGCGGTCGCCGAGGGCCTCGTGTCCGCCCCGCTGGTGGCCGGGCGGGTGCGTGTGACGCTCCCCGACGGCCGGGAGCTCAGCTGGCCGGCCCGGCCGGGCGGGGTCCTGCAGGCCACGCGGTCCGTCGACGGCACGGTGCTGGTCGACGGCGTCCCCGTCACGACACCGTCCGCGGTCCTGCGGCTCCTCGCCCCCGACGCCCCGTACGTCGACGCGGTGGCGCGGGACCTCGACACGGCCGTCGGCCACGCCCTCGACCCGCCGTCGGGGGACCTCACCGAGAACGTGGGCGAGGTGCTCGCCGCGGTGCGCGGACGGCCCTTCCACCCCACGGCGCGGGCGGTGTCCGGGTGGGGTGCCGACGACCTCGCGCGCTGGGGGCCGGGGCGCACCGTCGCCGTCGACGCGGTCGCGGTCCGGTCCGACCACCTGCGGCTCGGGGCCAGCGGCTTCCCGGGCCTGCTGGACGCCCCCGACGGCTACCGGGTCCTCCCCGTGCACCCCTTCGACCGCGGGCACGTGCTGCCGGTCGCGTTCGCCGCCGAGATCGCCGACGGGATCGTCGTCCCGCTGGACCGCGGGATCGGCGACGGACGGGTGACGTCGTCGCTGCGGACGCTCGACCTCGGCGGCGGCCGGCACCTCAAGCTGCCGCTCGGGGTGACGACGCTGGGCTCGACCCGCCTGCTCGGGGCCCGCTCGCTGGACTTCGCGCAGCGCGGCGAGCGGGTGCTGCGCGACGTGCTCGCCGCGGACCCCGACCTCGCCGCGCGCGTCACCGTGGCCGACGAGACCGCCTGGGCCGGCTTCGCCCGTCCGGACGGCTCCGACGAGTTCGACGACCGCCCCGGGCACCTCGCTGCGGCGCTGCGCGTGCTGCCGCCCCCGGCCGGTTCGTACCGGGTGCCGCTGGGTGCTCTGGCCGCGCCCGCCTGGGACGGGCCGCTGGCGGCGCTCGGCGACCCGGAGGCGGTGTTCGGGGCGGTCGTGGACACCGTCACCGACGTCGGGATCGGGTTCCTGCGCCACGGCGTGCTGCCCGAGATGCACGGGCAGAACGTGCTGCTGGACCTGGACGCCCGCTCGACGAGCCTGGTTCTGCGCGACCACGACGCCGTCCGCGTCCACCCCGACTGGCTGACGGTGCCCGGGCCGGGCTACCGGTTCACGCCCGGCGGCACCCAGTCGCTGGTGCTCGACACCCCCTCGGAGCTGATCGGCTTCTTCGCGACGCTGTGCGTCGAGGTGGGGCTGGGCGGGGCGGTCGACGCGCTCGTCCGGCACACGGGCACCCCGGAGCCGCGGTGGTGGGCCACGATCCGGCGCGCCGTCGAGGGCGCCGTCGCGCGGACCGCCGACCCGGAGGTCCGGGGCACCCTGCAGGCGGTCCTGCTGGACGCCGACACCTGGCCCTACCGCACGGTGCTGCGCCCGCTGCTCGAGAGCGGGCCCTCGACCGGCACGAGCATGCCCGCCGGCCTCGCCCGCGTCCCGAACCCCCTATGTACGTGAGCGAAGTTCCCGGCCATAGCCGGGAACTTCGCTCACGGGTGGGTCAGCGCAGGCCGATCGTGCGGAACATGGCGGTCGGGTCGTACTGCTCACGGACGGCGGTGAGGCGGGCGAGGGTCTCCTCGTCCCACAGCGCCCCGAGCCGCCCGCCGGACGCGGGGCCCTGGAAGTTCGGCAGCCCCCCGATCGCCCAGGGCCGCAGCGCGTCGACCACCCCGCGGGCCGCGGCCGGGGCGATCCCGGCGAGCGGGGGGACCATCGGCGCGAGCGCGTAGAGATTGAACGCCGCGTCCCGGCCGGCGACGGCGTCGAACGCCCGCTCCGGACCGCGCGCGATCGCCCCGCCGAGCTGGCGCAGCTCGGCCATGACCAGCGGTGTCTCGACCCCCGGCCCCGCGACGGCGAGCAGCGCGTCGACGGCCTCGGCGGGCAGCGCCGAGAGCGTCGCCGACTCGTCCCAGATCGGCATCGGGTCGGTGGGGTCGGCGTGGATCGCGTCGATCGCCGCGAACGGCATCTCGTCGACCATGTCGGCGATCGGCTCCGCGACCGCGCGCATCGGCGCCAGCAGCGCGGCGCCCTCCTCGGCCGACCCCAGGTGCGCGAAGCGCAGGTGCACCACGAACTGCCCCTGCAGCGGCGGCGGCAGCGCCGGGTCCGGGGGCAGGCGCAGCAGCGCGATCGAGCTCGAGGTGTCGGCCGGCAGCGTCGCGACCCACTCGCGCCAGGCGTGCAGCAGCTCGGGGGACGCCGCGCCGGGGAAGAAGATCCCGCCGCCGTAGAGGCGCGCCACGGGGTGCAGCGCGATCTCGATCTGGGTGACGACCCCGAAGCCGGTCTTGCCGCCGCACAGCGCCGCGAACAGCTCGGGCTCGCGGTCGGTGTCGACGTCGCGCTCGACGCCGTCGGCGGTGACGAGGCGGACGCGGCGGACCTGGTCGGCGCCCGTCCCGAACGCCCGCGACAGCGGGCCGTGCCCGCCGCCGAGGCTGAAGCCGACGACGCCGACCCTCGACGACGAGCCGCAGATCGGGGCGAGGCCGTGCGGGGCGGAGGCCGCGATCACCTGGTGCCAGTGGGCCCCGCCGCCGACGACGGCCGTGTGCGCCTCCGGGTCGACGCGGACGGTGTCGAGGTGGCGCGTCGAGACCAGCATCGAGCCGGCGAGGTCGGAGAGCAGCTGGTGGCCGGTGGCCTGCACCGTCACGGGACGACCCTCGGCGCCCGCCCACCGGACCGCGTCGACGACGTCGCCCGGACTGCGGGCCGCCACGACCAGGTCGGGGCGTGGGGTCAGGGTCGTGACGAACGGGGCGACGGCGGCGGCGAAGGCGGGATCACCGGGGAGCAGGGCGGCGGGGGCGGTGGAGGTGGTCACGGGAGGTCCTTCCGGGGTGGCTGGGGAGGGGTCAGCGGCCGGCGGTGGCGTCGATCTCGACGGCCATGCCGGCAGGGCGAGGCGCGTGACCTCGACGAGGGTCGTGGGCGGGGTGGCGTCGAGGGCCTCGAGCCGCTCGGTGATCGCGCCGTAGGCCGCGAGGGCGGCGTCGACGTCGGTGACGTAGACGACGAGGCGGCTGACGTCGCGCAGGTCCATGCCGCCGGCGGCGAGGAGGTCCTCGACTCCTCCCATCGCGAGCGCCATCTGCGACGTCATGTCGCCCTCGTGCAGGACCACCCCGTCCGCGTCGACCGACCCTTGACCGGCAACGATGAGTAACTACTGCGGTGCCGGACGGAGTTGTGCCTGGTCGTAGCGGAAGGGCGCGTTCCAGGTCGTCGGGTTGATCCTCTGCGTGGCGAGGAGCTGCGGGTTCGGCATGAGCAGGAGCGTGCGCCGTCGGTGCGCACCCGCCCATCCCAGGCTCCTGGTGTCCTGCCTCCCAGGAATCTGGGATACCTCATCCGGCCCAGTCGGTACTACTCTGGGTGACGTGGCTGTGAAGAGCGCCGAGCAGGTGCGCGATCAGATCGACGGGCTGGCCGCGGCGGGCCTGGACTGGACGACCTTCGGCACGGCCGCGATCGAGACGCTGCGGCGGGCGCTCCCGTTCTCCGCGGCGTGCCTCGCGACGCTCGACCCCGCCACCGAGCTCGTCACCGCGACGGTCAAGTGGGGCGATGTCGACGACGACCACGACCTGCAGTGGTCGTACTACGAGTACGAGGTCGACGACGTCTACGACTTCCGGGTGGTGGCCCGGCGTCCCGGCGCCGTGACGGCGCTCGGCACCGAGACCGGGGGCGACCCCGCGCGCTCGCGACGCTGGGCGGAGATGTTCTCGCCGCTCTGGGACTACTCCGACGAGCTGCGCGCCGGCCTGTCCGCCGACGGTGCGACGTGGGGCGGGATCGCGCTCTTCCACCAGGGCGGGCGCACCTTCACCCCGGCCGAGCAGGAGTTCGTCAGCTCCGTGGCCGGCGGGTTCGCCCGGGGGCTGCGGGCCGGGCTCGTCGCCGGCGCGGTCGACCTGGCGGCGGCCGGGGACGGTGACGGCCCGGCGGTGCTCGTGGTCGGTGCCGACGACGAGGTCGTGTCGGCGAACGCCGGCGCCGAGGCCCGGATCTGCGAGCTGGGCGGCGGGACGCTCGGCGAGGCGCCGCTGCCGCAGATCGTGTACGCCATCGTCGGCGCCGCCCGGCGGCGCGCGCTCGACCCGTCGGCGCCGCCGCCGCGGGCGCGCCTGCGGTCGCGGTCCGGGCGCTGGGTGGTCGCGCACGCCTCACCGCTGGTGGGACGGGGCGATCGGGGCACCGACGTCGTCGTCACCCTCGAGGACGCCCGCCCGCCCGAGGTGATCCCCCTGATCGTCGCGTCCTACGGCCTGACCGACCGCGAGCGCGACGTCGTCGGCCTCGTCCTCGCGGGCGTCGACACCGCCGACGTCGCGCAGCGGCTGCACCTGTCGGCCTACACCGTCCAGGACCACCTCAAGAAGATCTTCGCGAAGGTCGGCGTCCGCAGCAGGCGCGAGCTCATCGCGCGCATCTACACCGACCACTACGTCCCGCGGCTGGTCGAGGGCGGCGCGCTCGCCCCCTCGGGATGGTTCGCGGGCTGATCCCGGCGTTCCTGTCCCGGAGGACGCCCGCGCGGTAGATTCGGGCCGACCACCCGGTGCGCAGCGCCGGAAGTCGCATCCGGGAACGACGATCGGCGCGTGAACCCCCTCGGATCCGATCCACCGTGATCCGAACCGCCGGGAGCGCCCGATGTCCGACAAGTCCCCTCGCCAGTCCTCCTCCAAGAAGTCCGACAAGAGCCTCAAGGAGAAGCGGGCGATCAAGAAGGCGAAGAAGTCCGGCGACGACGGCGGGGCCTTCCCGACGCGCTAGTTGGCCTGCCGCTGCCCGTCGATCTTCCAGATGCCGTCGACGAAGGCCAGCCGGAACACCGTGCGCTCGTCGACCTCGCGGCCGTCGGCGTAGCGGTAGGTGACGGTGGCGTCGACCTCGTCGCCGCCGGCGGGCGAGACCCCGCGCACGGTGACCTGCTGGATCGTCGCCCAGAAGCTGCGGTAGTTCTCGATCCCGCCCGCGGTCGAGGACCGGAACGAGGGCGTCAGGCGCTGCCAGCCCTCGTCGAGCTGGTTCGGCAGCAGGCCGTAGTAGTCGATGATTGCCTGCTGGCGGGCCTGGTCGTCCGGACCGCCGGCGAGCGCGCCCTCGCTCCCCGCCCCCGCCCCCGCCTCCGCCTGCGACGTCGTCGCGCTCGCGCCGCCGGCCTCGGGCGACGCGGTGCTCCCGGGGACCGAGGCCCCCGGCCTGCTGCCCGGGGTCCCGAGCAGGGCGGCGAGCACGACGGCGACGACCACCGCGACGACGGCCGCCACCGCGGCGATCCACGGCCAGCGACGTCGGCGAGCTCCGTCCTCCGGGGTGGCGTCGTCCGGGATGGCGTCGTCGCGGTCCGGCGCGGACACCGGTGCCGTCGTCGCCGGCCGCGTCAGGGGCGGGACGTCGGCGGGCTGGGTCGCCACGACCCTGTCGGGAACCACCCCGGCCGTCGCACGCCCACCGGGGCCGGACGGCTGGGGCCCCGTGGACGGTGCGGGCGGGACGGGCGGGGGCGTGGGCGGCCCGGAGCCCGGTCCCGGGCCCTGTCCTGGTGCTGGCCCCGGCCCTGAGCTGATCGGAGCCTCGGGACGCACGAAGAACGGCGTCATGGGCCCCTCCTCGGTGCCGGCCTCGGCGGCGACGAGACGGGCGAGGTCGCCGCGCACCCGCTGCATGCCCGGGCGGCTCGCGGGGTCGGGCTGCAGCAGGTGCTCGATCAGCGGGGTGATCGGGCCCCGCGGGGACGGCGGGGCGTACTCGCCTGAGGCGACGCGGTGCAGGACGGCGAGGGGGTTGTCGCCCGTGCCGAAGGGCGGCACGCCCTCGAGTGCGGTGTAGAGCGTCGAGCCCAGCGAGTAGACGTCCGAGCGGAAGTCGGCCGTCCCGCCCCGCGCCACCTCGGGGGCGAGGTAGGCCGGGGTGCCCGCCATCATCCCGGTCGAGGTGATGGTGACGTCGTCGACGGCGCGGGCGATGCCGAAGTCGGTGACCTTGGCCAGACCGTCGTCGCCGAGCAGGACGTTGCCGGGCTTGATGTCGCGGTGCACCATCCCGGCCTCGTGGGCGGCGGCCAGCGCGTCGGCCACCTGGCGCCCGATGTGCGCGACGCGCTCGGGGTCGAGCGGCCCGTCGGCGACGATCGCCTCGGCGAGGCTGCGCGAGGGCAGGTACTCCATGACCAGCCACGGCTGCCCGTCGTGCTCGACGACGTCGTAGACCGCGATCGCGTGCGGGTGGTGCAGGCGGGCGATCATCCGTGCCTCGCGGAACACCCGGCGATGGGCCTGGTCGCGGGCCTCGTCGTCGGCACCCGCGGGCAGTGACACCTGTTTGAGGGCGACCTCCCGCTGCAGGCGCTCGTCCTCGGCCCGCCACACGACGCCCATGGCGCCCTGCCCGACGCGCGTGCGGACGCGGTAGCGCTCGGCGATCACCTCGCCCTCGTCCGCCACCCGCCACCCCTCGCCTCGGTCCACCGTCGGTGCGGGGAGTCTGCCCGAGACGGGCGGGGATCATGTGGGGGACGTCGGTTCAGACCACCGGGAGCCGGAAACCACCCGTCATGAGCTCGTAGCTCATCTCGTGGACGTCCTGGGTGGTGACGAGCTCGATGCCCCGGCGCGCGGCCTCCGCGCGGGCGGCGCCGAAGGTCTTCTCGGAGTCCTCGTGGGAGCGGCCCTGCGTCCAGTAGCGGATGGCGTGGCAGTGGCTGCGTCCCAGGCCCCGGCCGAGGCGCAGGGTCTCGCGGATGGCCTTGACGACGTGCCCCTCCCCCGCGACCCACGCGGCGGCGCCCTCCGGGACGGGCCGGGCGCGCACGACGTCGACGAGCGTCTCGCCCCGCGCGCGGTGCACCCAGCGCACCGGGCGGGCGAGCTCCTGCTCGTCGAGGGCGTCCTCCACCTCGATCGCGGTGTGCACCAGGGCGTGCTTCGGCAGCCACTCGAGCAGGGCGGCGATCGCGGGCAGGGCCGCCTCGTCGCCCGCCAGCAGGACCTCCGTGGCGTCGGCGGGCGGGGCCCACCCGCCACCGGGTCCGACGATGCCGGCGGGGTCGCCAGGGCGGGCGGCGGTGGCCCAGCGGCCGGCGGCGGAGTCGCCGTGCAGGGCGATGTCGATCGTCATCTCGCCGCGGACGCCGTCGAGGGAGCGCACGGTCATGCTGCGCGCGTAGGGACGGTCGCGGTCGTCGGGCCAGCTCAGGCCGTGCGGCCCGGGGGTCGGCAGGACCACCGGCGCGCCGGGCTCGGCGAACAGCAGGCGCACGTGCGCGGCGGGCGGGACGGCGTCGAGCGCGCGCAGGGCGGGGCTCCCCGGGCCACCGAGCGTGACGCGCTGCATGCGCGGAGTGAGGCGTTCGGACGCGACGACCTCCAGCAGCGGCAGCACCGACATCCGCGCCACGTGCTTCCCCTCCCTCACCCGAATGCGAGGAAGGCTAGCCTCACTTCATCCGCGCGTGCCACCCCGCGCCGCGATCGGGGCGCCGAGCGAGAGATCTGCCGCGCCGGGCGGGTCCGGTCACGTGATCGATGCGGAAATCCTGGCGTTGAGTGCAAGCGAGGACGCAGGGCTTGCACGCGCCGCGTGCTACAGCCCGAACACCTTGCGGGCCGTCTCGCCGAGGATGTTCCGCTTGGCGTGGTCGTCGAGGAACGGCAGGGACGCGATGCGGCCGGGCACGTCGAAGTCCCAGTGCGGCCAGTCCGAGGAGTACATCAGCGAGTTCGGCGCATCGATGGCCCGCAGCGTCGACTCGAGCAGGGCGTCGTCGGTCCACTCCATCGGCTGCGAGGTGTAGAACATCTCGCGCATGTAGTGCGACGGCGGCTTCGTCAGCAGCGGGGCGTCGGACTGGCGCATGTAGTACTCGTGGTCGAGCCGCTGCATCATGAACGGCACCCACGCGAGGCCGCTCTCGATCCAGATGGTCTTGAGTCCCGGGAACCGCTCGGGGATCCCGTTGATGACCCAGTTGGTCATGTGGGTCATGTTGCAGGTCACGAAGCTCATGGCGTGCGCCGAGAGGAACTTGTTCATCGTCGACGTCATCGAGTCGGCCTGGTTGGGCCCGGCGTGGAAGCCGATCGGCAGGCCGCGCTCCTCGAGCATCCGGTACAGCGGCATGTAGGCGTTGCGGTGCACGCCCGCGTGGCGCTGGCTCGTGACGAGGAAGCCGATGACGCCCGGGTGGTCGGCGAACTCCTCGACCGTGGCCAGGCACGCGTCGGGGTCCTCGAACGGGAGGCCGAGCATGGTCTTGATGCGGGGCTCGCGCGGGAGGACCTCCGCGGTGAACCAGCGGTTGTAGGCCTGCAGCAGCGCGGTGGCGATCTGCGGCTGGGGGTGCAGGCCGGTCTCGAGCATCGGCTGCGGGAACACGATCTGGACGTCGATCGACATCGCGTCCATCGCCCGGCGCACCAGGGTCACGTCGCGGTGCGCGCCGTTGTCGGTGCCGGGGGTCTCCTCGCCCAGCGCGGCCTGGTGCGGAATGCGTCCGGAGACGTCCTGCATGGTCAGGCCCGGCGAGTGGTTGTGGAGGGCCAGCCGCGATGCGTTCGGCCAGTTCTTCATCATCTGCTCGGCCGTGTCGCGCAGGACGGGGCTGTCGAGGTACTTCAGGATCTCCGGCCACGAGTCGAGCTCCACGTGGTGGGAGTCGACGTCGACGATGAAGTACTCGTCGAGCGCGTAGCGCTCGGTGTCGCGGGCGGCGTTCGCGAGGATCTCGCGGCTGTCGGTGTGGGTGGTGATCTCCTGCGTGGGCAGGCGACGGACATCGTCGTCGATGGTCATGACGTGCTCCTCGAGAACCACAGGGCGAGGTCGAAGGGGTTGAGGTCGTGCGCCCGCAGCGCCGCGGTGGCGAGCACGACGGACTCGGTGGGCGTCAGGTCGGTCCCGGTCGGCGGGTGCGCGCCCTCCTCGGCGGCGACGACGTAGAGCCGCCCCGCGACCGCGAACAGGCGCCGGGCGGCGTCGGGGTCCAGCGCGGCGATCGCCCCGTCGCCGAGCCCGGCGTCGACCTCCGCGCCGAGCTCGTCGACGAGGGTCGCGATGCGGGTGGCCCGCTCAGACGGTGACACGGATCCGCCCGCCCTCCTCGTCGACCGACACCGCGCGCAGCGCGAAGTCCGGCCGGCCGGGATGGCGCCCGGTGGTCACGTCGTACTCGAAGCCGTGCCAGGGGCAGACGATGTGCATCGTCGTCTCGTCGAAGACGGTGCCGAGGCTGCGCTGCTGGTCGTCGAGCCGTTCGCGCACCCGGGAGACGATGCGTCCCTGACAGGCGGGCCCGCCCTGGTGGGCGCAGCGGTTCTCGTAGGCGTAGAGCCGGCCGCCGAAGCGGAAGACGCCGACGGTGACCGCGTCGGATCCCCCGCCGAGCGTGACGACGAGACGGCCGCGCTCGGCGACCTCGTCGGAGGCCCCGACGTCGTAGGTGCGGGCCGGCGGGGCCGCGCCGGCCGCCGAGCCGTCGAGCGTGGTGGTCATGGCACTACGGTGCGCCGCGCCACATCCCTTGTAAAGTTCAGGTATGTGGGCTGATACATGAGTAATCCTGCGTATTCGCTCCGGCAGCTCGCGTACTTCGTCGCGGTGGCCGAGGCGGGGACGCTGGCCGGGGCGTCGGCGACGCTGCACGTCTCCGCCTCGGCGCTCTCACTCGCCCTCGACGAGCTCGAGCGGGCCCTCGACGCCCAGCTCACCGTGCGTCGGCGCGCCCACGGCATCCGCCTCACCCCGGCCGGCCAGGAGACGCTGCGACGGGCGCGGCGCCTGCTGCGCGAGGCCGACGAGCTCGCCGACGCCGCGGGCGGCGATCCGCGCGAGGTGGCCGGCACCGTGCGCGTCGGCTGCTACACGACGCTCGCCCCGGGGCTGCTCCCGGCGACGATCGGGCGGTTCACCGCGCGCCACCCACGGGCGCGCGTCGAGTTCGTCGAGGGGTCGCAGGACGTCCTGCAGCGGGGCCTGCTCGACGGCGAGCTCGACGTCGCCGTGCTCTACGACCACCGGCTCGATCCCGTCCTCGAGCTCACGCCCCTGTCGTCGAACACGCCCCACCTCGTGCTCCCGCGGGACCATCGGCTGGTGCACGGGTCCGCGCCCGTCGCCCTCGCCGACCTCGTCGACGAGCCGATGGTGCTGCTCGACCTGCCGCCGAGCTCCGAGCACGCGCTCGGGGTGTGCCTGGCGGCGGGACTGTCGCCGCGCATCCGCTACCGCACGGTCAACGCCGAGACGGCCCGGGCGCTCGTCGGGCAGGGGCTGGGGTTCACGGTGCTGGCCCAGCCCGAGCCGGGCGGTCGCGACGAGGTGGCCGCCGTCCCGATCGCCGAGGACCCCGCGCCGCTGCCGATCGTGATGGGGTGGTCCGGACGCGTGGCCCCGACCGCGACCGCCCGGGCGTTCGCGGACGCGGCCCGATCGAGATGAGGGTTTCGGAGCGCCCCTCGCGGCGGAACAGACAGCGTGGAACGGGCAGTGTGGAGCAGCAGGGCGAAGCGCACGGCGTGCGACGAGGCTGGAGGGCCACCGGTGACGGAGCTGCGGGACGACGACTACATCCCGGCACACCTGCGTGACGACCTGACCGACGAGCCGCCGCCCTGGCCGCCGCACGAGATCGTGCCGGGCATCTGGCAGTCGGGCAGCCCCGAGCCCGGCGAGCACTGGGACGCCGTCTTCGACCTGCACGGCAGTGCGCCACCGCTCGAGGACGTCGAGTTCTACGTGCACTGGCTGATCGAGGACGGGCCCGCGCCGTCCTTCACCACGCTGCGCAGCCTCGCCGACCTCGTCGACGACCTGCGCGCCGACGGCAAGCGCGTCCTGATCCACTGCGCGGCCGGCATCAACCGCTCCGGCCTGCTCTCCGCCGCCGCGCTCATCCGCGGCGGCCACGACGTCGACGAGGCCATCGCCCTGGTCCGCGAGGCCCGCACGGGCGCGCTGAACAACGTCAACTTCGTGGAGCTGCTCCACGACCCGCGATGGGAGCCGCGCTCGTCGGGCTGAGGGCGCCGAGCTCGTCGAACAGCGCCAGGAGCTCGCCGACGTCGGTGGGGCCGAGGCGCTGCTGGTGGCCGATGAGCACGGCGAGGGTGAGGTCGGCGAGCCGGTCGGCGCGCTCGGCGTCGACCCCGGCCCCGACCAGCGCCTCGGCGACGACGCGGCGGCGCTGCTCGTCGACGCGCGCCTGCACGACGGCCACCCGCTCGTCGCCGTGCGCCCAGGCCCGGATCGCGGTCTCGGCCTCGTGCGGGAACGTCAGCGCGAGGTGCTTGAGGACGTCGAGGCGCCCCTCGGGGTCGGGCTCGCGCGCGGCCAGCTCGGCGAGACGCCGGGTGTCGACGGTCTCCCAGTGCTCGAGCAGCGCGTCGACGAAGCCGTCCCAGCCGCCGAAGTGGTGGTAGAAGGATCCGCTGGTCACCCCCACGTCGCGGCACAGCGTGGCGAGCCGCAGGCCCGAGCGGCCGTCGCGCGCCAGCAGCGCCATGGCCGCGGCGAAGAAGCCGTCGCGGTTGGTCACCGTCACGTCCCCACCCCCTTGCCGCGGGAACGTAGCAGCTTCTATGTTCTCGGGCAGCCGAAGATAATCGCTCTTACGTTTCGGGGAGACGCGCCGTGGACCGCTTCGCCTGGCTGCGCCGCATCGCCGCCCTCGACCCCGCGCACCCCACCGAGGCCGAGGAGATCCACAAGATCACCGCGGCGATCGAGTTCCCGTGGGACGTGCGGCAGGCGCTCGGGCTCGCGCTGTTCCGCACCTACGCGGTGCCGTCGGTGGGCGAGCTCCTGGCGCGCACCGGCGAGTTCACCGCGCACACGCAGAAGCGCTACGACGACACGGTGCTGCTGCTCGGCGCCACCGTCGACCGCGGCTTCGACGACCCGGACTCCCGCACCGCGATCCGGCGCATGAACCAGATGCACCGCCGCTACGGGATCGGCAACGACGACATGCTCTACGTGCTGTCGACCTTCGTCGTCACCCCGCTGCGCTGGCTCGACGAGTTCGGCTGGCGGCGCCTGCACCCGCACGAGCGCCAGGCCACCGTGACCCACTACCGCGCGCTGGGCCGTCGCATGGGCATCCGCGACATGCCCGAGGACGAGGAGGGCTTCGCCGCGCTCATGGACGGCGTCGAGGCCGAGCGCTTCGCCCACACCACCGGCGGGCGGGAGGTGGCCGACGCGACGCTCGCCCTGCTCGCGACGTTTCCCCCCTTCTCGGTGCTGCCCGCCGCCCTCGTCCGCCGCTCGACCACGTGCCTCATGGACCCGCACCTGCTGCGCGCGCTGCACTACCCGGTGCCGACGCGGGCGGAGCGCGCCGCGACCCGGGCCGGCATGCGGCTGCGGGCCGCGGTCGAGCGCCGCATGTCCCCGCGCCCGACCCCGATCACCGTCGACGACCTACCGGAGGTGCGCTCCTACCCGGACGGCTTCGACCTCGCCCGCCTGGGCACGTTCGCCGAGACGGTCAGACCGTCGTCCGCCGCGGCAGGTCCATCCCGTCGGTGAAGTGCTCGGCCGCCGCGCGCAGCCACATCTCGCGGCGCTCGTCGCCGTCGGGCACCGGGAAGCGCTCGCACGTGCGCGTGCGGCCGGCCGCCGGCGTCTCGGCCGGCCCCCAGACCTCGGCGAACTCGTAGGCGTGCGCCGTCGTCAGGGCCTCCGCGACGACCACGGCGTCGTCGTGCGTCGCGCTCCAGGCGAGGCTGTGCCAGCCCTCGACGTCGCGCCGGCGCCCCAGCGGCTCGGCCCACCCCCGGACCTCCCAGGCCAGGACATCGTGCTCGTGGGGACGACGATCGGACAGGGGACGCTCGCTCACGGCGATCACGCTCCTCGCACGGACTCGGGCGGCAAGGGCGGCCCGGTCGGGTCCGACGGACCGGGTCGTCGGGGTCCGGAATACACCTCCCGGCCCCCGACGTCGAGCACGACGAACCGCACCCGCGGGGACACCTCAGGACACCGCGGCACACCTCGGCACGCAGCGCCGGGAAAACGTGATCACGTCGCGCCGTGCAGGTGGGCTCGGGCGTCGGCCAGGTCGATCACGTCGGCGTACTTGGCGTCGAGATCGGCGAGGTTCTGCTCGTGGAGCGCCGCGCTCCGGTCGGCGCAGGCGCCGGCGACGACGATCGGGCGGAAGCCCGCGGCCGACGCGTCGGTGGCCGTGGCGCGCACGCAGCCCGACGTCGACACCCCGGCCACGACGACGGTGTCGACGCCACGGGCGCGCAGGGTCGCGGCCAGCGACGTGCCCGCGAACGACGAGGCGTGCTGCTTGGCGACGACGGGCTCCCCCGGCCCGGCCGCGAGGGCGAGCTCGCCCCACCCGCCGGGCGCGCCGTCGGCGAAGCACGCGAGCGCGGGCACCTTCGCGGCGAAGAAGCCCGCGTCGCCCATGTCCGCGGCGAACCGCACGATCGTCCAGAGCACCGGGTGGCCGCCGGCCCGGGCGGCGTCGACCAGCTCCGCGCAGCCGTCGACCACCGAGGGTTCGTCGAGCCAGAACGGGCCGTCGGGCTCGGTGTAGGCGCGGACGAGGTCGACGACGACCACCGCGGGGCGGGCGCCCCAGCCGACGCGGCCGGCGAAGCTCGACCCGTGCGGGTTGCTCACCGCGATCCCACCATCACCGCGCGGGCGTTGCCGATGTGGCTCGCCATCACCGCGGCCGCCCAGTCGCCGTCGCCGGCGCGCAGGGCCGCGACGATCTCGACGTGGTGCGCGAGGCTCCGCGCGAGCGAGGCCGGGTCGTAGGCGTGGAAGGTCCGCGTCACCACCGGCGTGTGCACGACGCCGGCGAGTGCGGCGGCCAGCGCGGGCGCCTGCGCGAGGTCGAGCAGGCGCGCGTGGAACCCCCGGTTGAGCCCGACGAGCGCGTCGAGGTCCTGGTCGGGGCCCGGGGCGCCGATCTCGAGCATGCGGTCGGCCAGCGCGGCGAGCTCGTCGAGGTCGTCGGCCGTGGCGTGGTCCGCGGCGCGGGCGGTCGCGCGCGACTCGAGGGCACGCCGGACGTCGAAGATGGCGTCGAGGTCGTCGCGCGAGAACGACGTCACCCGGGCCCCGCGGTGCGCCGTCGTCTCGACGAGGCCCTCGGCGGCGAGCCGGGTCAGCGCCTCCCGCACCGGGGTGCGCGAGAGGCCCAGGCGCTCGGCGAGCTCGACCTCGCCGAGGTGGGCGCCAGCCGCGAGGTCGCCGGTGAGGATCGCCTCGCGCAGGTCGGCCAGCGCACGTTCGGACGCGCGCCCCGCTCCTCGTTCGACCGTCGTCGCCATGACCCTCCCCTCAGGTTGTACGCAACGTAGGGTGCGCGGCCGCCCGCGACAAGGCACGATCGCCACGCCCCGTCCGTCGTTGTGCACAAGGAGCCGTGCCGTGGGAGATCTGCTCAGCCACCCCGGGAACCGCCGCGCCCGCCTGCGGGAGCTGCTCGGCTCCGGCCGCCCCGTCCTCGCCCCCGGCGCCTTCGACGCCCACTCGGCGCGCCTGGTCGAGCAGGCCGGCTTCGACGTCGTCTACATGACGGGCTTCGGCACCACCGCCTCGCTGCTCGGCCGGCCCGACGTCGGGCTGCTCGGGCAGGCCGAGATGGTCGACAACGCCCGCCGCCTCGCCGGTGCGGTCGACGTGCCGCTGGTGGCGGACGCCGACACCGGCTACGGCAACCCGATCAACGTCGTCCGCACGGTCCGCGAGTACGAGCAGGCGGGCGTCGCGGGCCTGCACCTCGAGGACCAGGTGATGCCCAAGCGGTGCGGGCACCTCGCGGGCAAGGTCGTCGTGCCCTGCGAGGACATGGAGGCGAAGATCCGGGCGGCGGTCGCGGCGCGCACCGACCCGGACCTCGTGATCATCGCGCGCACCGACGTCGCCGCCGTCGAGGGCCTCGACGCCGCCATCGACCGTGCCCGCCGCTTCGCCGACGCCGGCGCCGACGTGCTCTTCGTCGAGGCCCCGACCTCGGAGCAGGACATCGAGAAGGTCGCGACGGAGCTCGCCGGCCACCAGCTCGTCTTCAACTGGGCCGAGGGCGGGCGCACGCCGCCGCTGTCGCTGGAGCGGCTGACCGAGATGGGCTTCGCGCTCGTCCTGTTCCCCGTCTCGACCCTGCTCGCGGCGGACACCGCGATGCGCTCGGTGCTCGCGCGGCTGCGCGCCGACGGCACGCCAGCGGGGGTGCTCGACGAGATCGGCGGGCTCGACGGCTTCGCCGACCGCGAGGGCCTCGCCGAGATCCGGGAGATGGAGACGCGCTTCTCGAGCTGAGCGCGCCGGCGTGGTGGAGCGAGGGACGCCCCGGCTGCGTGGGATGCAGCGAGGGTGACCCTCGCTCACGCTTCGGTCGCCACTCCGGGGGTCGGCGCGCCCCCGTCGCGACGCCAGACGTCGCCCTCGATGTGGTCGAGGTCGAGGTCCGCGGCGGCCTGCAGGGCCGCGGGCGAGCGCGCGACCAGCAGCGCCATCCAGATCGGGTAGTGCTCCTGCTGGCGCAGCGCGACCTCGTGCTGCCCCGCGATGAGCATCCCGGGCTTCGGTGGACGGCACCAGCAGCGCGCCTGGTCCGGCATCGTCGCGTCCGGGTGGTGGGTGCAGAGCACGACGTGGTCGAGGAGGTTCGCGACGCGCTCGCGCACCGTCCAGAGCGTGCGCACCGCGGTCTGCTCGTCGGTCTCGCCGAGCGCGACCCCGCCCTGGTGGCTGAACCCGACGATCCGGCCGCCCGCGCCCTTCCACAGCCGCAGGCGCTCGACGGCGTCGGGGAAGACCTCGATGTCGAAGGGGCCCTTCCACGGCCGGCCCAGGTCCTCGGGCGTCTTGCGCAGCACGCCCTCGACCTCGACGAAGAGCATCGGCACCGCGGGCCGCGACGGCGGAGGGCTCATGGCCCGGCGATGCTAGTCCTCATCGCGCGCATCGCCTCGATCTCACCGGACTGCGTGGTCACCACGACCTGCGCGTACCGGCGCAGCGTGTCGTCGGTGCCGGTGGCGAGGTAGTCGCGGGCCATCATCAGCGCGCCGTCGTGGTGGCTGATCATGGTGTCGAGCCATAGACGCTCGAAGGCCGGCCCCTGCCACGACCGCAACGTCGCGAGCGTCGCCGGGTCGGCCATCCCGTGCATCATCCCGGCCGCCACCGGCGCGAGCCCCCGGGCGCGCATCAGCCCCTGCATCTGGCCGATCTCCTCGACCTGCTCGCGGTCGATGCGCAGCGCCATCGCCTCGAGCCCCGGGGAGCCGCCCCGTCCCCCGACCATCGCCGAGAGCTCGAGGGCCTGCTCGTGGTGCGGGATCATCCCGGAGAGGAACGCCGCGTCGGGGCTCGGGGCGGGCGCGGTCACGGGCTCGTCGGCACACCCCGCCACGGTGACGAGGGCGAGCAGCACGGCGGCGAGCACACGGAGCATCGCGAGCGATCGTCGCCGACTCCGCGTGACGCCGCCGTGCGGGGCCCGGTGCCGGAGCGAACGGGGAGTTCGTGCGCCTAGAAGCAGCGAGATACCCGTTCGCTCCGGAACGTCAGGACAGAACGTCAGGAACAGAACCTCAGGACCGAACGTCAGGACCGAACCTCAGGACCGCAGCGCGCGCCGCAGCAGCTTGCCGGTGACGGTCTTGGGGATCTCGTCCATCAGCTCGACCTGGCGCGGGTACTTGTACGCCGACATCCGCTCCTTGCAGAACGCGATGAGCTCGTCCGGGTCGACCTCCTGCCCCGGGCGCACCGAGACGAACGCCTTCACCGTCTCGCCGCGGTACTCGTCGGGCACGCCGACGACGGCCGCCTCGCGGACCGCGGGGTGCTCGTAGAGCACGTCCTCGACCTCGCGGGGCCAGACCTTGTAGCCACCGGCGTTGATCTGGTCCTTCTTGCGGTCGACGACGTAGAACCAGCCCTGGTCGTCCATGTAGCCCACGTCGCCGGTCTTGAGCTCGACCGAGCCGTCGGGGGCCCGCAGGGCGTTCTGGGTCTCCTCGGGCTTGTTCCAGTAGCCCGGCACCACCTGCGGCCCGCGGGTGACGATCTCGCCCACCTCGCCGACGTCGGCGTCCGTGCCGTCGTCGCGCACGATGCGCACGACGGTGGAGAACACCGGCACACCGACCGAGAGCGCGCCCGACGCCGTGTCGACCGGTGCGTCGGCCTCGCGCGGCACGCCGTGCGAGGGCGAGCTCGTCTCGGTGAGCCCGTAGAAGTTGTGGATGTAGAGCCCGAACTGGTCGGAGAACGCCTTGATCGTCGACGGCGGGATCGGCGCGCCCCCGGAGTAGAGCCGGGTCATCGAGGCGAGGTCGTCGCGCTGCGCGCCCGGGGCGTTCATCAGCGCGATGAACACGGTGATCGAGCCGATCGAGAAGGTCGGCCGGTGCTCACGGATCGCGTCGAGCACCACCTGGGGCTCGAAGCGGTAGGCGAGCACGAGCGGGATCGGGACGAGCAGGGCGATCGCGAGGTGCCCGATGACGCCCGTGATGTGGAACAGCGGGGCGACGCCGAGCACGGAGTCCTCGGGGCCCAGCTGGATCCAGTCGCGGTAGGTGCGCGCGTTGAACACCACGTTGCGGTGGGTGTTCATCGCGCCCTTGGGCGGGCCGGTCGTCCCCGACGTGTAGCCGAGGAAGGCGACGTCGTCGAGGCCGAGCTCCACCGGCTCGGGCTTCCGGTCGCCGACGGCGGCGAGCACCTCGGTGAGGTCCTCGGTGCCCTCGTGGCGCACCCGTTCGACCGACGCGAACAGCCGGGGGTCGTGGCGCGTCTGGTACTCCAGCGGCGAGGTCGTCCACGCGATGCGCAGCGACGGGATCGTCGGGACGACCTCGGCGGCGACCTGGCCGAAGAGGTCCTCCTCGGCCAGCAGCGCGGTGGCCTCGCAGTCGCCGAGCAGCGTCGTCAGCTCGCGGGTCCGGCTCATCGGGTTGATGGAGACGACGATGCCGCCGGCCTTCCACGTCCCGATGACCGCGATCAGCACCTGCGGGATGTTCTGCAGGTAGGTCGCGAGGCGGTGGCCCTTCTCGAAGCCGCGGTCGGCGAGCGCCACCGCGAACTGGTCGGAGAGTCGGTCGAGCTCGCGCAGGGTCAGCGTGCCGTCGAAGTACCGGACGATCTCGGTGTCCGGGGAGCGCTCGAGCGACGCCGAGAACATCGCCAGCGCGTTGGGGTACTCCGGCTCGACGTCGTGCGGGTAGTCGTCCCGGTAGCGCGGCAGCCAGGGCCGTTCATCGTAGATCCCCATCAGCGGATCACCACCGGGTTGACCGGGGAGCCGGTCGCCTCGTGGATCTTCAGCGGGGCCGCGGTGTAGAGGAAGTCCCAGCGCCCGTCGGCGGCGCAGGCGTCGGCGAGGTCGTCCAGCCAGATGATCTCGGCGAGGCTGACCCCGAGGTTGCGCAGCAGCGATGCGTGCAGCGGCAGCAGCACCCCGGTCTCGGGGTTCGCGGTCACCTCGTTGGCGATGGTGTCGGTGACGAGGTTCGGGATCTCCTTGTTCTGGAACCACTCCACGAGCTCGCGCGAGTAGGTCAGCCCCGGCTCGATGAAGCCTTCGTAGAACTCCTCGGCCGGCGTCGCGTAGAAGTACTTCAGGAAACCCGTGCGCACGAGCAGGATGTCGCGGTCCTCGATCGTCGTGCCCTGCGTCGCGGCCGCGTCCTCGAGGTCGGTGTGGGTGAACGTCTCGCCCTTGTCCAGCCAGTCCTTGCCGCGGTGGCGCGCCATGTCGATCAGCACGCCGCGCCCGGCGACGCCCCGCTCCGCGATCGGCAGGATCGACGCCCAGCTCATGCCGCCGCCGTTGGTGGTGTCGGCCGAGCGCCCGTTCCAGAGCGTGTCGTCGTACCAGGCGTGGCCGAGCGCGTCGTACTGCGACGACCCCTGGAGGAAGATCTCCGCCTTGTCGTCGGTCGCGCGGATGCCGCCCGGGAAGCTCGGGCCGTTGCCCGACTCGAAGAGCTCCTGGTCCCACACCATCTCGCGCTTGATGCCCTCGCGGCCCGGGAAGACGGGATCGCCGTGCGGGTGGCCCATCGGGCACTGGAGCGTGAAGACCTGGCCGTCGCGCACGCTCGCCACGCCCCGGAGCACCTGGGCGGGGTCGAGGTAGTTCAGCGAGCCGACCTCGTCGTCGGAACCCCATTTCCCCCAGTTCTGAGGGGGGTCGTCGCCCAGCAGTTCCCGCATCGACGGGACGTCGGCCATGTGTCTTCTCCTCTTCGAGAACGCGGTCACCACGCGGGTGATCCGGACCACCGTGCCCCCTCGCCCGAGGCCGGGACAAGGGGCCAGCACATCGGCCGTCGAGATCGACGAGGGGCCGGGCGGGTCCCCCGTCCGTGATCGGCTCGTACGGTCCGCGGCGCTTCGACGAGGTTGCTGTGACGCACCACCTGGGGGACCGATGACGAACTCTCTGCTGCTGCCGGAGGAGACCGCCACCGCCGCCGGACACGGCCCGTGCCCGCTGCGCTGCCCGGACTGCCGGGCCACCCCGACCTTCGCCCCCACCCCCACCCAGCCCCTGCCCGGCGGGTGGTTCGGGGTCCTGCGCTGCGACTGCCACACCGACCCCGTGCTCGACTCGATCCCGATCCTGCGGCGCGGGCCGATCGACGTGCAGGACCACGTCACCGGACGCACCGAGATCGAGGGCCCCGACCACGACACGCTCGTGGCGATGCTGGAGGCCGACCGCGGCCTCGAGGCGCTGGTCGAGATGCTGACGTTCCCGCCGGCCGTGCCGTTCGGCCTAGCCCGGCGCCGGGGCCTGCGCCTGCCGTTCACGCGCGGTCCGTGGCCGCGCCTGGCCCGCGAGGCCCGCCGCGGCGAGGTGGCGGAGATGCTGGCCGACGTCGAGGCGCTGACGGCCCAGGACTGGATGGAGCTCTGCTACGCGCGCTCCTCCGAGCAGATCGCCGGGGACATCTTCCCGTACTTCTTCGCACGCTTCGGCCAGCCGCGCTACGTCGCCTCGATCGAGATGGCCCGCCACCTGCCGGTCGGCCGCGGCCCCGTGCTCGACCTCGCCTGCGGCTTCGGGCACCTCATGTACCACCTGGGCGCCCGCGACGAGGCCGTCGAGACGGTCGGGGTCGACCGCAACTTCTTCCAGCTCTGGGTCGGGCGCCGCTACGTCGCCCCCGACCAGCGGTTCGTGTGCGCCGACCGCGTCGACGCCCTGCCCTTCGCCGACGACGCCTTCGCGGCGTCCCTGTGCTCCGACGCCTTCCACCTCTTCGACGCCCAGCAGGGGGCCGCGGACGAGATGCGCCGGGTCGCCGCCGACGACACGATCATCCTCGACCGGCTCGGCAACCGGTTCCTCGAGCCGTTCGACAGCACCTTCGAGCGCTCCCCCGAGGGCTACGCCGACCTCGTCGGCGACGCCCCCGTGCGCCTGACGTCCGAGGACGAGCTGATCGGGGCCTACCGCGCCGGGCGCGGGCTGGACCTGACCCGGGAGCGCGACACCGCCGGGCTCGCCGAGCAGAAGTGGCTCTACCTCGTCAGCTCGCGCGACGAGCGGGTCTTCGCCGACACCGACGAGATCGCCGGCACGCCGCACGGCGCCGGGTCGCTGCGGGTCAACCCGATCTTCCGCGTGGACCGGATCGACGGGGACGACAGGGACGACGAGGCGGTGCACCTCGTCTTCGACTACCCCTCGGCCTGGTACGCCTTCGAGAACGCGGTCATGCGCACCTACACCTCCGCGGGCGAGCGCCTCGATCCCGACGCGTTCGAGGAGGTCGCGGCCGGGCGCCCCGTCCCGGAGACCCCGCGCCTGCTGCGCCGGTGGGTGGTGCTCGGCATGCCGCCGCGCTACGCCCGTCCGCCCGGCGCGCCGGGTGCGGTCGGCTCGGTCGCCCGCGGCCTCCTGCGCGGTGCCGTTCGGCGACTGCGCCATCGGCGGTGTTCCGATCGGGTGCAGTGATCGTCAGCCACGCTAAGGTTCGACCATGCGGCCGACGGTCGAGGAGCTCGGAGCGATCGAGTGGTTCCGTCGCCTGGCTCCGGGTCACCTCACCGCGGTCGCCCGCCTCTGCACGGTGGAGACGCTGGGCCGGGAGGCGGTGCTCTACAAGTCCGGTCACGCCCCGGACGCGTTCTTCGTGCTCCTGCAGGGGCGGGTCGGGGCGTGGCGGGGCGACCCGACCGACCCCGAGTCGATGCTCTACTTCGTCAGCGATCGCCGCTTCGAGAGCCTGTGCCTGGAGAACGTCGTCGCGGACATCCCGTACTACGCGACGATGCGCGCCCTGGTCGACGGCACGCGCGTGATGCGCATCCCCGCGTCCGTGCTGCCCGGGCTCCTCGAGGCCGACCGCGAGCTGGGCATCGCGATCGCCCGCCACATCGCCGAGCGTCTGCAGGCCTTCACCGAGCAGATGGCCGACCTCGGCTCCTTGCCCGTCACCCGCCGGGTGGCCAAGTTCCTGCTCGCCTCGCAGCAGGCCGGCTCCGACCTCATCGTCATCCCCCTGCGGCAGGCGGAGCTGGCCAGCCGGCTCGGGGCCGCCCGGCAGTCGGTGAACCAGGCGCTGGCGGCGATCGCGGCGCGCGACATCGTCGAGCCTGTCGGGCGCGGCGTCTACCACCTGCGGGACCGCCCCGCGCTCGTCGCGCTGGCCCGCGGCGAGCCCGCGCCCGGGCCTGGCTCACGGGCGCGCGGCGTGGTCGGATCGTCCCGTGCCCGCGACGCATGAGGTCTCCAACCAGGTGCCCGATCTCGTCGGCCACGACGTGGCGGCCGACCCGCCACTGCTCGAGGGCCTCGAGCGCGAGGGCGCCGGGTGGGCCCGCGACGACCTGCACGCCGTCGGCCGGCTCGCGGGCTCGGCCGTGGCGGCGGAGTGGGCCGACGCCGCGCACCGGAACGAGCCCCGCCTGCGCACCCACGACCGCGTCGGGCACCGCGTCGACGAGGTCGACTACGACCCGGGCTACCACGCGCTGCTGGCCGAGGCCGTCGGTCACGGCTTCGCCGGCGCACCCTGGGCCGACGAGCGCGCGGGCGCCCACGTCGCCCGCGCCGCGGGCTTCCTGACCTGGTCGCAGCTCGAGGCCGGGCACGGCTGCCCGATCTCGATGACCTACGCCGTGCTGCCCGCCCTGCGCGCCGCCCCCGAGCTGCTCGCGACCTACGGACCGGGCCTGACGAGCCGGACCCACGACCCCGGCCTGCGCGTGCCGTCCACCAAGCGGGGCCTGCTCGCGGGCATGGGCATGACCGAGAAGCAGGGCGGCTCGGACGTCCGGGCGAACACGACCCGGGCCGTCGCCACCTCGGACGGGACGTACCTGCTGACCGGCCACAAGTGGTTCACCAGCGCCCCGATGTGCGACCTGTTCCTGGTGCTCGCGCAGGCCGGCGGGGCGAGCGGAGCGACGGGAAGAGGCGGAGGAGCCGGGCTGACCTGCTTCCTCGTGCCCCGCGTGCTGCCCGACGGCACGCGCAACACGTTCCGCATCCAGCGGCTCAAGGACAAGCTCGGCAACCGCTCGAACGCGTCGAGCGAGCCCGAGTTCGAGGACACCGTCGCGTGGCGGGTGGGCGACGAGGGCCGGGGCGTGCGCACGATCATCGAGATGGTCGCCTGCACGCGGCTGGACAACGCGCTCGGCTCGGCCGCGGGCATGCGGGCGGCGGTGTCGCGGGCGGCGCACCACGCCCGGTACCGGTCGGCGTTCGGGCGGACGCTGCTCGAGCAGCCGCTGATGCGGGAGGTGCTCGCCGACCTGGCCCTCGAGTCCGAGGCCGCGGTGACGCTGGCCCTGCGGCTGGCCGGGGCCCAGGACCGGGCGCCGCGCGACGAGCACGAGGCCGCGTTCCGGCGGATCGGCGTGACGCTCGGGAAGTACTGGATCTGCAAGCGCCAGACCGCCGTGGTCGGCGAGGCCCTCGAGTGCCTCGGCGGCAACGGCTACGTCGAGGAGTCGGGGATGCCGCGGCTGTTCCGCGAGTCGCCGCTGAACTCGATCTGGGAGGGCTCGGGCAACGTCAACGCCCTCGACCTGCTGCGGATCCTCGCCCGCGAGCCGGCCTCGCTGGAGGCGTGGCGCGCCGAGGTGTCCGGCGTCGACGACCGGATCGACGCGGGCCGCAAGGAGGTCGAGGCCGACCTCGTCCACGCCGACGAGCGCGACGCCCGGCGCCTCACCGAGCGGATGGCGGTGCTGCTCTCGGGCGCGCTGCTCGTGCGCCACGCGCCGACGGCCGTCGCCGACGCCTACGTGTCCTCGCGCGTCGCCGGCGACCACGGCCAGGCGTTCGGCACACTCCCCCGCGGTGTCGACGTCGACGCCCTGCTCGCCCGCCTGCCCGACACCTCCAGGAGCGCCTGATGGATCTCATGCCCGGTGTGCGTGCCGCCGAGGTCGACGGGCGCATCCGCACCCACTACCTCGAGTCCGGCCCGTCCGACGGCGAGCCCGTGGTCCTCGTGCACGGCAACCTCTCGACCGGCCGGTTCTACGAGCACCTCATGCCCGGCGCGCCCGAGCGCTACCGGCTGCTGGCCCCGGACATGCGGTGTTTCGGGCGCAGCGAGGCCGCGCCGATCGACGCCACCCGCGGGCTCGGCGACTGGGCCGACGACCTCGAGGGGTTCCTCGACGCGCTCGGCATCGACCGCCCCGTGCACCTCGTCGGCTGGTCCACCGCGGGCGCCGCGATCGCCCTGGTCGCCCGGGCCCGGCGGGTCGCGTCGCTGACGTTCCTCGACCCGGTCTCGCCGTACGGGTTCGGGGGCGTGTTCCGCGACGGCCGGCCGTGCTGGCCCGACGTCGCGGGCTCCGGCGCCGGCGTGGCCAACCCCGAGTTCGTGCAGCGCCTGCGCGACGGCGACCGCTCCGAGGACAGCCCGCTCTCGCCGCGCAACGTCATGAACGCGACGTACTGGCGCGCCGGGCACCGCGAGCCGCCCGCGCGCGAGGAGGTGCTCCTCGACGAGATCCTGCTGACCACCATCTCCGACGACGGCTACCCGGGCGACGCCGTGCCATCGGAGAACTGGCCGGGCGTCGCGCCCGGGACCCGGGGCCTGCTCAACGCCCTGTCGCCGAAGTACTGCGACTGGTCGTGGCTGCCCACGCTCGCCGAGAAGCCGCCGGTGCTCTGGACCCACGGCGGTGCCGACGTCGTGGTCGCCGACAACTCGGCGCTCGAGCTCGGCACCCTCGGGGCGGGCGGCGTCGTGCCCGGCTGGCCCGGGGCCGACGTCTTCCCGCCGCAGCCGATGGTCACCCAGATCCGCGACGTCCTCGAGGCCTACCGCGCCGCCGGCGGCCGCGCCGAGATCGAGATCTTCGAGGAGTCCGGGCACGGCCCGCACGTCGACGACGCGCAGCGGTGGGCCGACACGTTCTTCAGCTTCCTGGACTCGGTGCGCTGACGCGCATGTGAGCACTTCGGGGTGCTGGAGCACTCCGAAGTGCTCACATGCGCGAAGCGCACCCGAGGAAGACGTCGACGGCGTGCTCGGCGGTGGCGGCGATCTCCGCGTCCGTCGGGGCCGCCGCCGGGACGTGGAACAGGCCGTGGTCCAGCGGGCGCCCGAGCACCAGGAACGCGAAGTCGTCGGCGGCGCGCCGCGGGTCGTCGACGGTGATCAGCCCGAGGTCGGCGAGCCGGGCGAACCCGTCGGCGAGGGCCGCCAGGACCATCGCCGGTGACCGCTCGTAGTAGGTGGCCGCGACCTCGGGGAAGCGGGCGGCCTCGCCGATCACCAGCCGGCGCAGGGCCAGGACCTGCGGGTCCATCACCGCGGCGAGGTAGCGCCGCGCCAGCGCGCGCAGCACCCGCGCCACGTCCCGCGCCTCGGAGACGTCGGCGAGGGACGCCGTGAGGTCGGCGGCGAAGGCCTCCGCGGTGGCGGCGACGCCGAGCACGATCTCGCGGAACAGGCTCTCCTTGTCCCCGAACCGGCTGTAGACCGTCTGCTTCGACACCGCGGCGGCCGCGGCGATCTGCTCGGTGCTCGTCGCCTGGTAGCCCTGCTGCAGGAAGAGCTCGGTCGCCGCGCGGACGATCACCTCGCGCTTCCCCGCGGTCATGTCGCCCTCCGTTCCGACGAAAACTGGACGGTACGGTACCAGGACCACTACCGTGCACCGGCATGACCGGTCCCTCGGGAAGCCCGCTGGTCGGGCGCGGTGACGCCGACCGCCACGCCGCGGTGACCCGCTCGCTGCTCGGGTACGGGGTGCTCGCGGGACCGTTCTACCTGGTCGTGGGCCTCGCGCAGGCCCTCACCCGCGACGGCTACGACCTCGCACGCCACGACCTCAGCCTGCTGGCGAACGGACCGTGGGGCTGGATCCAGATCGCGAACCTGGTCGTCACCGGGCTGATGACGATCGGCGCGGCGGTCGGGATGGGACGGGCGCTGCGCACCCTGGGCGGCGGTCCCGGCACGGTCTGGGGACCGCGTCTCGTCGCCGGCTACGGGATCGGGCTCGTGGGCGCCGGCGCGTTCGTCGCCGACCCGATGAACGGCTTCCCGCCCGGCACCCCCGACGGGCCGCCGGCCGTCGTCACGGTCGGCGGGATCGGCCACCTCGTGGTCGGGGGGCTCGGCTTCCTGTGCCTCGTCGCCGGCGCGCTGCTGCTCGGGCGCCACTTCGCCGGGCAGGGCCGGCCGGGGATGGCGTGGTTCTCCCGGGCCACCGGCGTCCTGTTCCTCGTCGCCTTCGCCGGCATCGCCAGCGGCTCGTCCTCGCCCGTCGTCGTGGTGGGGTTCTGGGCCGGCGTGGTCCTCGTGTGGGTCTGGCTCGCCGTGACGTCGGTCGACCTCTACCGGCGCACGCCGCTGCTGACCCCGGCGCGCTAGCCGAAGACCTGGTCCAGGCCCGTGAGCTTCAGGGCGCGGGCGGGCTGGCCGTGCGCGCCGCGCAGCACGAAGGTGGCGCCGACGTCGTGGGCGCGGGCCTGGGCGCCGAGCAGCACGCGCAGCCCGCAGGAGTCGCAGTAGGTGACCTCGGCGAGGTCGACGACCAGCCCGGCCGGGCGTCGTCCCCCGTCGAGCGCGGCGTCGACCGCCTCCTCGAGGCGGCCGTGGGAGTCGTAGTCGAGGTCGCCGCCGACGGAGACGACGGCCTGGCCGTCCGGGCCGTCGGTCCGCTCGGTCCGGATCGTCAGGTCGGCCATCACGCCACCGGCGTCGGCAGGCCGCCGTGCGCGCCGCGCAGCAGCGCCGCGGTGCGGGGCGAGTCGGCGAGGGCGGCGGCGAGGGCGTCGAGCACCGGGCCGACCTCGTCGAGCCGCAGGCCCGTCGGGATCGCCACCGACCCGACCCAGCGCACGAACCCGTCGAACAGCGACGGGTCGTCGACGAACACGGCGGCGGCCAGGAAGTCGACGAGGTGCCCGAGGTCGTCGGCGAGCTCGTCGGGCACGCCGTCACCGGGCCCGTCGACAGCGGGACGGACCGCGGCCGCCGCGTGCCGGACGAGCTCGGCGCGACGGGCGTGCAGCACGGCCTGCTCCTCGCGGGCGGCGCGGTCGACAGGGGTCCCGTCCGCGGGCTCCTCGGTGAACCAGGGCCCCTCCGGGTCGGCCGCGAGCATCGCGGCGGCGGCGCGGGCGTCGGGCGCCCAGCCGTCGGCGCCGACGGCCCGGGCCCAGCGGCCGTCCTCGCCGAACGCGGGGCCGCCGGCGAGCACGGGCGTGCCGGTGGCCCGGCAGGCCTCGACCATCCGGCGCGCCGCGGGCAGCCGCGAGGCCAGCGAGCTGGAGATGGCCACGACGTCCGGGCCCGCCCGGTGCACGTGGGTGGCGAGCTGCGCGGCGGGCACCGAGGCGCCGAGGAACTCCACCCGCCAGCCGTGCCGGGTGAGGACCTCGGCGAGCAGCCGCGCCGGCAGGCCGTGCCACTCGCCGTCGAGGCAGGCGACGGCGACGGTGTCCGAGCCGGTGGGCGGGGGCGCCGGGGCGTGCCGTGCGACGGCGGCGACCACGCGCTCGCTGATGTGGGTCGCCACGTGCTCCTGGACGACCGTCCACTCCCCCGCGGCCCAGCGCTCGCCGACCTCGCGCTGCGCCGCGGCGACGACGTCGAGCAGCACGACCTCGGGGTCGACGCCGGCGTCGAGCGCGTCGGCGGCCACCGCGATCGCGCCGGCCTCGTCGGAGACGGCGACGCGCTCGAGGTAGGCGACGCGCAAGGCGTCCGGGCTCGTCACGCGGGCGCCTGGATCGCCAGGAGGGCGACGTCGTCGTGGTCGTGCCCGTCGAGCCACTCCACGACGGTCTGCTCGAGGTGCTCGCACACCACCGCGGGGGGCGCGCCGGCGCAGGCGGGCAGGGTGGTGGCCAGGCGTTCCTCGCCGAAGAAATCGCCGGCGCCGCGCGCCTCGACCACCCCGTCGCTGTAGAGCAGGCAGGTGTCGCCGGGGCCGAGCAGCACCTCGGCCTCGCCGAAGCGGGCCTCGCGCAGGCCGCCCACGAGCATCCCGGCCACCGGCACCGTCTCGACGCTCCCGTCGGCGCGCAGCACCAGCGGCGGCGGGTGGCCGCCGGTGGCGAGCCGCAGCGCGACCGTGCCGTCCTCCTGCGGACGAGCGTCACCGAGCACCATCGTCGCGAAGCGCGGGCCCTCGTCACGGGTGGCGACGGCGTCGAGCAACGCGGTGTTGAGCAGCGGCAGCAGGCGGGCCGGGCGGTCCTCGAGCAGGCGCAGCGCGTGCCACGACTGGCGGACCCGGCCGGAGAGCACCGCGGCCTCGATGCCCTTGCCGCACACGTCGCCGAGCAGGAAGGCCGAGCGGCCCTCGGGCCCGCGCGGCCCCACGACCTCGTAGAAGTCGCCGCCGACGCGCAGCGTCTCGCGGGCCGGGCGGTAGGCGGCACCCCAGACGACGCCCTCGGTCTCGGGCAGGCGCGGGGCGGCCAGGCTCTCCTGGAGGACGGCGCCGAGGTGGGCCTGCTCCTCGTGCAGCGCCGCGGCCGCCAGGGCGGCACCGGCGCGCGCGACGTAGGAGGAGAGCAGGTCCTCCTCGGGATCGGTCGCGTCGTCGCCGGCCGCGCGGGGGCCGGCGAGCACCACGAGCGCGTCGACGACCCCGGTGACGGGCACCGGGCAGGCGCGTAGCGGCGCTCCCGAGCCCGGGGCGTCGAGACCGGTCAGCGTGGCGAGCTCCTCGGCGAGCCACGGGTCGACGTCGACGCCGCCGCCCTCGTCGGCCAGCGCCGCGGCGACGCGCGGGACCCGGGTCAGCTCGGACGCGGCGGTGTGCCCGAGGCGCGGTCGGCCACCACCGAGCTCGGTGGCCGCCCAGGTGACCTGGTCGTCGTGCCGCATCACGAGCACGGCCCCCGTGGCCAGGCGTGGCACGGCCAGGGCGACGACGCGGCGGGCCGTCCGGTCGAGGTGCAGGACGCCGTGCAGGGCCCGCCCGGCCTCGGCGAGGAACGCGGCGCGCTCCTGGGCGGCGAGCAGGGTGTCGGTGCGGGCGTGCTCGCCGGTGACGTCGCGCAGGAACCAGGTGGAGTCGCCCTCGCCGGGCTCGGGCGGCGGGGGCGGCGTGGGCCCGAGCACCGGGCCGCGGCGGCCGCGCACGTGGCGCTCGCCCTCGGGGTGGTCGACGACGGCCTCGAAGCTGCCCGTCCCCTGGCCCTCGCCGCGGACCGCGCGGGCGAGGACCTCGCAGCGGGCGACGTCGACGACCTCGCCGACGCGCAGGTCGGGCAGCAGGGCACGGGCGGCGGCGTTGGCGGCGCGCACGACGCCGGCGCGGTCGCAGACGACGACGCCCTCGTCGAGCCCGTCGATCAGGCCGGGGCCGACGGTGGTCGGCGGCGCGGGGGCCGGGGCCGTGGAGGGGGTGTCGTCCGCGGGGGTGCGCACGTCGGCGACACGGGTGGGGACGCCGTGACGTCCGTCCATCGCCGTCGCCTCCCTCCGTGACGGTCCCGAAAACCCTAATAGATGCCGATCACCACCGGCTTGGCCCACGCGCGACGGCACGACGAACCGTCGGCGAGGAGCGGACGAGCGGTGGGCGTACCCGAATCACCGGGACCGTCACCCGATCGCGCACGGCGACCGGCCGATGACGCGACGACGTCGCGCGGCGTCCGGTGTGATGCGCGGGCGCGCGGTGGGTACCGGCCCGCCATGAGCATCCACCTCGAGCAGGCCCAGAGCATCGTGTCCGCCGCGCTCGCCCACGCCCGGGCGCAGGGCTTCAAGCCGCTCACCGTCGTCGTGCTCGACCCCGGGGGCGCACCGGTGGCGCTCGGGCGCGAGGACGGGTCGGGGTTCCTGCGCCCCGACGTGGCGACGGCCAAGGCCTACGGGGTGCTCGGCCTGGGCATGGACAGCCGGGCGATCGCGGCGCGAGCGGCGGACTCGGCGGAGTTCTTCACCTCGGTCGCCTCGCTGACCGCCGGCAAGGTGTTCTCGGTGCCGGGCGGGGTGTTCATCCACGACGAGGCGGGCGAGCTGCTCGGCGCGGCCGGGGCCAGCGGCGACGCGTCCCTGGCCGACGAGGAGGCCGTCGTCGCCGGCATCCGCGCCGCGGGCCTGGTGCCCCGCACGGGCGCGGAGTAGCCCACGTGCGTGATCTTCTCAGCGATAGCTCAGAAGATCACGCACGTCAGGGTTCCAGCACCGTGCCGAGGTCGCGGGCCAGCGCGGCGTCGTGCACGTCGGCGGCGAGGGCGACGTCGAGGACGCCCATCCCGAACGGGTTGCTCAGCACGACGTCGGTGTCCTTCGCCCGCCCCGGGTGCCGTCCCGCGACGACGTCGGCGAGCGTCGCGTCGACGGTGCGCGCCCCCGGCGCCGACTCCCCCGGCCCGCACAGGGTGCCCTCGCGCAGCATCCGGCCGAACAGCCGGCGGTCGTCGGCGGCGATGAGGTTCCAGTCGTCGACGACGACCAGGTCGGCGCCGGTGGCGACCTCGGGCAGCACGTCGTCGAGGGACACGTGGGCGACGAGCGCGCCGGGCGCCAGCCAGTCGAGCGCGATGTAGCCGGTGGTGGTCGTGGTCGTGCAGACGACGAGCCCGGCGCCCTCGACGGCGGTGCGCGGGTCGTCGGCCACCTCCGCGCGCCGCAGGGCGGCCAGCGAGCGTGCGCGGGCGGGGTCCTGGTCGTAGACCACCACCGAGGCGTCCGGGTGGTCGACGCGCAGCAGGTCGAGGTGCGACTCGGCGATCGCGCCGCAGCCGAGCACCGCGATCCGGTCGAGGCCGGGCGCGGCGAGCCGACGCGCCGACAGCACCGTGTAGGCCGCCGTGCGGGTCGCCGAGATCCACGCCGCGGACAGCATCGCGATCGGCCGGGCGGTGTCCGGGTCGAACAGGAACGTCCAGCCCTGTGCACGGGGCAGCCCCCGCGACGGGTTGTCGAGGCTCGAGTTGATCACCTTGAGGCCCACGGCCGGCCGGTCGCCCCACACGGCGCCGGGCAGCGCGAGGCTGCGGGCGAAGGCGCCCGACGCCGTGTGCCACGGGAGGTAGGCCTCGTCGGGCAGCGTCGTCGCGCCGCGGGCGTGCAGGAGCAGCGTCGCCTCCACGCTCGCGACGGGGTCGACGTCCTCCGCCGCGGCCAGGACGTCGTCGTGGCGCAGCACGCGCAGGGCCGGTTCGGGGCTCGGGGTCGACACGACAGGCGATCCTCCTCGCCCGCCCCCGTCACGCACCAGTCCTGCCACGCACCGGCGCCCCACGCACCGACCCGTGAGCGACGTTCCCGGCCATCGCCGGGAACTTCGCTCACGTGCGCCGTTCGGCCCAACCCTGAGAGCGCCGTCCGGCCTCTTTCCGTCCGGACCCGGGCGAGTCGGGCACCGGACCGGGCACAGTGCGTCACGACTGCGGAGGAGGTGGCGAGGTCCGGTGACGGGCGGAGGCGGCGGGCTGCATCGCGGGCGCGTCACGGGCGGCCCCGGCACGGGCGCGCACTGGTGGGGCGGCCGGGGCCCGGCCGGCGGCGGCACCCACGCGGCGCGGGTCGGCGGCCGGCGGGGCGTGCTGCTGATCGCCCTGCTCGCGGTGCTGCTCCTGGGCGGGGTGGCCGCCGCGGTCGCGCTGACGCGGACGTCCAGCACGCCCTCCCCCACCGCGGCGTCGCCCGTCGCGCCGGCCCCCGGGCCGTCCACCACCTCCCGCGCCGCGGGGGCCCCCGACGTCGCGGTGCTCCAGCAGACGATCGACGAGGTCCTCGTCGCGACACCCCTGCGCTTCCCCGCCGACAGCGCCACGCCGAACGCCGGGGCGGACGACGTCGTCGACCGGCTCGCCGCCGTGCTGAAGGCGAGCCCCGGGCCGGCCGTGACCGTCGAGGGGCACACCGCCCCCACCGGGGAGGACAGCGGGGACGCGCAGGTGCTCTCGCAGCAGCGCGCGGAGGACATCGTGCACCGGCTGGAGGCGGCCGGTGTGCCCGCCGGGAGCCTCACCGCCGTCGGCGTCGGCCCCGCCGACCCGCTCGACTCGCTGGAGGCCAGCCGGCGGGTGGAGCTGCGGGTGGGGTAGGTCAGCCGGTCACGTCGGTGAGCCCGGCCCGCTGCCGGTACCCGTCGACGAACGACAGCAGCGCCGGCCCCCGCGGGCGACGCCCGGCCACGACGTCACAGGTGCCGGTCTTGGTGTCCATGATGTGGACGTTCGGGTCCAGCGAGATGCCGATGATCTCGTTGGCCGCGTCGCCGGTGACCAGGCCGTTCGGCCCCCAGTGCCACGGCAGGCCCACCTGGTGGATCGTCTCGCCGGCGATGCGTAGCGGCTTCATCCGCGCGGTGACCACCACCCGCGCCTCGATGGCGCTGCGCGCGGTGACGATCGTCGCCCACCCCGTGTGCTCCAGGCCGCGCTCGGCGGCCAGCGCCGGCGAGACCTCGACGAACATCTCCGGCGCCAGCTCCGCGAGGTACGGCGTCCACCGGCTCATCCCGCCCGCCGTGTGGTGCTCGGCGATGCGGAACGTCGTGAACGCGTACGGGAAGACCTCGGACCCCGGCTGGTGGTCCGAGGGGTTGTAGAGGTTGTCCGGCCGCTCGAAGCGCTCGCGGGCCGGGTTGGACCGCGTCTTCGGGTGCAGCGCGTTGCGCGTCGGGGCCTCCTCCGGCTCGTAGTGCACCGGCATCGGCCCGTCGGCCAGCCCCGTCGGGACGTAGAGCCACACGCGGCCGTCGGCCTGCATGATGAACGGCTCGTCGCCCCCGATCGCGTCCTGCGCCTCGGCACCTTCCGGCGGCCGGTACGACGGGGGCTTGTCCGCCTCGAAGTCGGGCACGTCGTGGCCCGTCCAGCGCTGCTGGTCCTCGTCCCACCAGACGTAGGCCTTGCGCTCGCTCCACGGCCGGCCCTCGGGGTCGGCCGAGGCCCGGTTGTAGAGCACGCGCCGGTTCATCGGCCACGCCCAGCCCCACTCCAGCGCGGCAGGACTCTCCCCGCCCGCGGGCACCCGCCGCGCCGCCTGGTTGACGCCGTCGGCGTACACCCCGGAGTAGATCCAGCAGCCGCACGACGTGGAGCCGTCGTCCTTGAGCGCGGTGTAGCCCGGGACGGGGTCGCCGTGCTCGTCGACGCCGCTGATCTCCTTGAGGATCGCGTGGGCGTCCGGGTCGCCGTGCGGGCCCTCGGTGGGGTAGTCCCAGGTCAGGTTCTTGATCGCCGCGTCCCGCGTCAGGCCCGAGTCGGCCAGCCGCGCGCGGATCCGACGGCCCAGCTCCCAGACGAACCAGAGGTCGCTGCGGCAGTCGCCCGGGGGTTCGACGGCCTTGTGCCGCCACTGCAGCAGGCGCTGGGTGTTGGTGAACGATCCGGCCTTCTCGACGTGCGTCGCGGCCGGGAGCAGGAACACCTCGGTGTCGATGTCCTCGGTGCGCAGCTCCCCGGTCTCGATCTCCGGCCCGTTCTTCCAGAACGTGGCCGTCTCGATCTCCTGGAGGTCGCGCACCACGAGCCACTTCAGCGCGGCGAGGCCCTGGCGCTGCTGCTTCGAGTTCGTCGTGCCCACGGCCGGGTTCTCGCCGAGCACGAAGTAGCCCTCGCACTGCCCGTCGATCATGTTGAGGACGGTGGTGAACGTGGAGTGGTCGCCGGAGATGCGCGGCATCCACTCGAAGCCGAAGTCGTTCTCCCGCGTCGCGGCGTCGCCGAACCACGCCTTGAGCAGGCTGACGACGTAGGCCGGCATGTTGCCCCAGAAGCCCTTGGTGGCCGAGTCCGCCGCCAGGTACTCGGCGAGGTGCATCTCCTTGTGCGCGTTCGGCATGGGGATGTAGCCGGGCAGCAGGTCGTAGAGCGTGGGGATGTCGGTGGAGCCCTGGATCGTGGCGTGGCCGCGCAGCGCCATGATCCCGCCGCCCGGGCGCCCGATGTTGCCCAGCAGCCCCTGCAGGATCGACGCGGCGCGGATGTACTGGACGCCGACGGTGTGCTGGGTCCAGCCCACCGAGTAGATCCACATCGTCGTGCGCTCGCGCCCGGAGTTCGCGCAGATCGCCTCGGCGACCTGCCGGAACTGGCCCGGGCTCATCCCGCAGACGCGGGAGACCATCTCCGGGGTGTAGCGGGCGAAGTGGCGGCGCAGCACCTGGTAGACGCACCGCGGGTGCTGCAGCGTGTCGTCGCGGTGGGGCTCGCCCGAGAAGGTCGCCCCGCCCGAGCCCGCGCCCTCCGACTGGCCGAGCAGGTGGGCGACGCGCTGGGTCTCCTGCGGGTCGGCCACCCGCGACCAGTCGTCGCGGTTGCCCGACGCGGCCGCGACCTCGGCACCCTCGTACTGCCAGGTCGAGGTGTCGTACGACCGCGTCTCCGGGTCCCAGCCGGAGAACAGGCCGTCGTCGTCACCGGCGTCGACGAAGTCCTCGCGCACCAGCATCGGCGCGTTGGTGTAGGCGACGACGTACTCGCGGAAGTCGCGCTCGTTCTCCAGGACATAGTTGATCAGCCCGCCGAGGAAGGCGATGTCGGTGCCGGGACGGATCGGGACGTGCGAGTCGGCGACCGCGCTGGTCCGCGTGAACCGCGGGTCGACGTGGATGATCTGCGCCCCACGGGCCTTGGCCTCCATCACCCACTGGAAGCCCACCGGGTGCGCCTCGGCCATGTTCGAGCCCTCGAGCACGACGCAGTCGGCCTGCGCGATGTCCTGCTGGGTGTTGGTGGCGCCGCCACGACCGAAGCTGGTCCCCAGACCGGGGACGGTGGAGCTGTGTCAAATGCGCGCCTGGTTCTCCACCTGGACGGCGCCGAGCGCGGTGTAGAGCTTCTTGAGGAGGTAGTTCTCCTCGTTGTCCAGCGTCGCGCCCCCGAGGTGCGCGAGCCCCAGGGTGCGGTTGAGGACGCGGCCCTCGTCGTCGGTGTCCTGCCACGTCCGGGACCGGGTGTCGACGACGCGGTCGGCGATCATGTCCATGGCCGTGTCGAGGTCGAGGTCCTCCCAGTCGGTCCCTCCCGGCCGCCGGTAGCGCACCTTCGTGATGCGCGACGGCGAGGTCACCAGCGACAGGCTCGACGACCCCCGGGGGCAGAGCCGGCCGCGGCTGATCGGCGAGTCGGGGTCGCCCTCGATGTGGGTGACCCGGCCGCCCTTGGCGTAGATCTTCTGCCCGCAGCCGACGGCGCAGAACGGACACACCGAGCGCGTGACGGAGTCGGCCTCGGTCGTGCGCGCGTGCCACTCGTCGGCCGAGTTGGACTCCACCGCGGCACCGCGGCCGAGCGGGTCCGGGCCGGTCAGCTGACGGAACAACGGCCAGGAGCGCACGAGGTCGGCAGCACGACGGGGCAGGCTCACGGCGCCTCCGGGAAGAACGGTCCGGCTGGTGGGCGCCGGCTGTCGCGTGAACCGGTGCGACCACCGTGTCACCGCCGACGGGGACCCGCAAATGCACCGACGGGGTTTGTCGATCCCTCGTATCACCCACCTCCTAGGCCGACACGTCGGGGACCACCCCGCCGGACACACCGGAGGCAGGCGCGATGAGCCAGGAGACGAGCCAGGACACGAGCAACCAGGCCGAGGACACCGAGGACCAGCAGGAGGACCAGCAGAACCAGCAGGACCAGCAGGACCCCGACGCGGGTCACGAGGGCCAGCCCATCACCCTGACGCTCGGGAACCAGGAGCTCGTGCTGCGGCAGCGCTTCGAGCTGCTCAGCATCATCAACGACATCGGGATCTTCATCTTCTTCACCGTCGGCAGCATCGCCTTCTACTGGCACGAGCTCTTCAACGTCGGCGTCACGCTGTTCGTCATCGGCAGCGCCCAGCTCGGCATCCGGCCGCTGATCCGGCTCGCCCGGCGCATCCAGCTCCAGAGCCTCACCCGGGGCACGCCGAACGAGGTGGCACGGGACTTCTGACCGGCGTTACCGGCGCACCCGTGGACGGGTACGCCAGAGGCCCCGAGTTGAGCGAGCAGCCCGGAGCACATCCACGTTCCTGGAGGTTCACATGGCCACCGGAGAGACCGGCTTCGACGACGTCAACTTCGACCTCGTGTCGGTGCAGTACCACGCCCTCAAGGCCGGGCACGACTACGGGCAGTACGTCCGCGACGCGGAGAACGCCGGCCTGGACGAGGTCGCCGACTTCTTCCGTCAGGTGATGAGCCAGGACTCCGATCGCGCGCACCAGTGCCACCGGTTCCTCGCCCAGCTCACCTCGAAGACCTCGAGCTGACCGACGACGTGCGTGGTCTTCCCGGTCACGACCGGGAAGACCACGCACGTGGGTCAGCGGCGCGGGATCTCGTCGTCGAGCTCGTGGTGGCGGACGGCGGCACGGCGGTCGAGCGTGGTCAGCAGGCGCTGCCACCAGGGCTGCTCGGGGAGCGTGTGACCCGGCTCGGGCGGCGCCTCCCCCGGCGTCGGCAGCAGGCGGTCGAGCAGGCCGAGCGCCCGCTGGGTCAGGCCCGGGGCGATCCCGTGCACCCGGAGCCCGACCTTCGCCGCCGGCGTCAGCACGACCTCGGCGCGCCCGGCGAGCCCGCCCGCGACGATCCGGCGTGCCGCCGCCCCGGCGTCCATCGACAGCAGCGGCAGCGACGCCAGCGCCGTGAACCACCGCAGCTCCGCCTCGCGGTCGCCCCCGACGAGCGCGTTGCGGGTCGACCCGGTGCGCATCAGCCCGGGCACCACCGTCGTCACGGTGATGTCGTCGCGCCCGGCCTCGGTGCGCAGCGACTCCGCGAACCCGACCGTCGCGAACTTCGCCGCCGTGTACGGCAGCAGCCGCGGCGTGGGGATCTTCCCGCCGATCGAGGTGATCACCACGATCCGCCCGCCGCCACGGCGGCGCAGGATCGGCAGCGCCGCCATCACGGGGTGGACGGCGCTCCAGAAGATGGCGTCGTGGGCGGTGGCGATGTCGCCCGCGTCCAGGGCGCGCAGCGGCGCGACCTGGATGATGCCGGCGTTCGCCACCACGACGTCGAGGCGCCCGAAGCGCTGCGCGGCGGTCTCGACGACGGCCTCGGCGCCGGGTCGCGACGACAGGTCCGCCGGCAGGGCGAGCACCGTCGCCCCCGTGGCCTCGAGGTCGGGCCGCGCCGCCTCGAGCCCGTCGGCGGAGCGGGCGACGACGGCGAGGTCGTGGCCCCGCCGGCCCAGCTCCTGCGCCACGAGGAAGCCGAGCCCCCGGCTCGCTCCGAGGACGAGCGCCACCGGACGCCCCTGATCTGCGGAAGGCTGCACGTGGGCGGCTACCCGCCTCCCCGACGTGGCTACCGACACCGCGAGGACGGTTTGCGCGGCGTCCGACCGGATAGCCCTGACGCAACGGGTTGAGCAGCTCAGCCCCGTCCGGCGGTCCGTCCGCCACCCCTCGTCACGACACCCGCGGTGGTCCCGCGGCGCTCTGACGTTTCCCGACCCGAGGGAGTCCTCATGAGCACTCGCAACACCGTCCTCCACGCCATGCACGACGTCGGCCTCGCGGCCTGGTTCGGCGGCTCGCTGTTCGGCCTCGCCGGCCTCAACGCCGCGGCCGAGGAGTCGGGCGACCGCCGCACCGCCGACCGCGTCTCCAGCATCGGCTGGGCCAAGTGGAGCCCGGTGAACGCCCTGGCCATCGGCGCGCACGTCGTCGGCGGCGCCGGCCTGCTCGCGGAGAACCGCAAGCGGGCCGTGGCGCAGAAGGGCCACACGGGCACCGTCAACGCCAAGCTGGCGCTGACCGCGGCCGCCCTCGCCGCCTCGGCCTACACGCGCCTCGTCGGCAAGAAGGTCGAGGACGCCGTGATCCACCAGTCGAACGGCGTCTCGTCGTCGACCACCTCGCCGGTGCCCTCGGACACCGCCAAGCAGGGTGGGGCGAGCGACGCGACCGAGGCCGTCCGCGAGGCCGACAAGCGCATCGGCCAGTCCGTCAGCGCCGCGGCCGAGTCGCTGCCCGTCGACGTCGCCCGCGCCAACCGGCAGCTGCACGCCCTGCAGTACGCGATCCCCGCGCTCACCGGCGCGATCGTCGTGCTCTCCGCGCAGGCCAGCGAGCAGCAGCGTCCCGGCGACCAGATCCGCGGCATCGCCCGCCGGGCGACCGAGGCCGTCAGCAACGCCGTCGCCGCCTGACCCCCCGCACCACCCCACCTCCGGCCGGGACCGCCACGCGCGGCCCGGCCGGAGGTGTCTCGCCGGGAGATGTCGCTCAGCCCGGCCGCACGACCGCCTTGATGGCGTCGGGGTCGCGGCGGGCCGCGAGCAGCGCGTCGACGGCGCCGTCGAGGTCGTGGTGCGAGGTCACCATGTCGTCGAGGCGCACGGCGCCGGACGCGGCGAGCGCGATCGCCGCCGGGTAGACGTGGGCGTACCGGAACACGCCCTTGAGCACGAGCTCGCGGGACTGGACGACGTCGAGGGGCAGCGTGACCTGCGCGCCCGTGCCGACGAGCACGACGGTCGCGGCCGGGGCCGTCGCGGCGACCGCGAGGTCCACCGCGGGCTGCACCCCGCTGCACTCGAGCACCACGTCGACCGGCGGCACGTCCTCCGCGGTCTGCACGGACGGGTCGAGCACGGCGTCGGCCCCGAAGTCGCGCGCGACCGCCCGCCGGCGCTCCACGGGGTCGGACACCGTCACGTGCTCGGCGCCGCGGGCCCGCGCCACCTGCAGGCACAGCAGACCCACGGGGCCACCGCCGGTGACGAGCACCCGCGTCCCCGGCCCGACGTCGGCCTTGCCCGCCGCGTGCACGGCGACGGCCAGCGGCTCGATCATCGCGGCGGCGTCGTCGGAGAGCGCGTCGGGCACCGGGTGCGCCCGGTTGGCGGGTACCACGACGTACTGCGCGAACGAGCCGTCCACCGGGGGCGTCGCGAAGAAGGAGATGTGCGGGCAGAGGTGGTAGCGCCCACGGACGCACTGCTCGCAGCGGCCGCAGTTGCGCTGCGGCTCGACGGCCACCCGCGTGCCGACGACCGGCTCCTCGACGCCGTCGCCGACGGCGCTGACGACACCCGACGTCTCGTGACCCAGCACCAGCGGGGCGTGCATGACGAACCCGCCGATGCGCCCGTGGTCGTAGTAGTGCACGTCGGAGCCGCACACGCTCACGGCGCGGACGGCGACCTGCACCTCGCCCGGGCCGGGCGTCGGCACCGGGCGGGTCTCGACGGTGATGTGCTCGGGTTCCTGGAGCACGGCCACGCGCTGCTCGTCGCTCATGTGACCCTCTTACACGGCCGTCGGGGCTCAGTCGACGGAGGCGCGGACCTTCCGGGCCGGCGTGAAGATCCGGAGGTCGAGCAGACCCGGCGGCTCGGCCACCCCGGGGCCGCCGGCCTCGACCCACGCGACGACCTCCGCCTCGGTCTCGTCGTCGAGCACGCCGAAGAGCCACACCGGGCGGGCGCCGGCGGCGCGGCCGGCCTTGGACGGCGACACCACGACGACGTTGGAGTAGGCGCAGGCGTCGAGGCAGTCGCTGACCCGGACCCGCCCGGGGGCGCCGCGGAAGCGCTCGAGCTGGGCGCGGTGATCGACGCCGGGGTGCTTGCGCGAGGTGCCGCAACAGCAGTCGCGGCACACGGTCAGGGTCGGTCCGGCGTTCATCGAGCGGGAACGCTAGCCGGTGGGACGCTCAGCGCCAGGTCGATGTGAGGCACGCCAGACGCCCACCCGCGGTGCCGGCCTGGCCCGGGGCGGTCGCCGTCATCTCCTTCTCGTGCACGACGACCGAGGCCGGCGCCCGCTCGGGGAGCGCGAACGGCACGGTGGTCGTCGCCGTCCCGGCGCCGTCGCCGTCGGTGCGCAGGTCCAGCCAGACCTCGTTCTGCGGGTTGGCGTAGGCGGGGTCGGACGACGGGGCCTGCGGGGTCGCGGCCGGGTCGACACGGTTCTGGAAGTGCGGGCCGGCGTCGGTGCCGGCCGTCCCGCACGGGCGGACGTGCGCGTGCACGGCGTAGCCGCGGTCCGGGAGCATCCCGGTGACGCGGAAGGTCGCCGTCGTCGACCCGTCGCCGGGCACGACCTCGAGGGCGACCTGCGCCCCCTCGGGCGCGGTGGCCGGCGCGTAGGTCATCGCGGGCCCGCCCTGGGCCGGCGTGGCGAGGACGCCCTCGGTGACCAGCGGGCCCGCGGCGTCCGCGGAGCCGGAGCAGGCGGCGACGAGGGCGGCTCCACCGACGAGCGCGGCGAGGCGGGCGAGACGGGCGATCGGGCGCGGCACGGGACGATCCTGGCACGCTGCGTGTCCGCGCTCTCACTCGGAGTGTCCGGTCGCGTCGCGTCGACCCCTCCGGCGCACGCCCGACGGCGGTTACCGTGGACCGACCGACCCGACGAAGGGGCGCGCCATGAGCACGACCGCCGTACCTCCGGCCGCGACACCGGCTCCCGTCGTCGGGGCGCTCCTGGCGGCGCTGCCCGCCGGCCGCGTGCTCGACGACCCCGACGTGCTGGCGAGCTACGCCCACGACGACGCGGAGTGGGCGCCGCACGCCGTGCCGGCGGCGGTGGCGCGCCCGCGCACCTCCGAGGAGGCCCAGGCCGTCGTCCGCGCCTGCCTGGAGCACCGCGCACCGCTGGTGCCGCGCGGCGCGGGCACCGGCCTCTCGGGCGGGGCGAACGCGAGCGAGGGCGCCGTGGTGCTCTCCACCGAGCACATGACCGACATCGTGGAGATCGACGGCTCCGAGCGCCTCGCGGTCGTGCAGCCCGGTGTCGTCAACGACGACCTCCGCGCCGCCTGCGCCGAGCGCGGGCTCTGGTACCCGCCGGACCCCGCCAGCTCGCCCTGGTCGACGATCGGCGGCAACGTCGCCACGAACGCCGGCGGGGTGTGCTGCGTCAAGTACGGCGTCACCCGCGACTACGTGCTCGGCATGCAGATCGTCAACGGGCTCGGCGAGCTGGTGCGCCTGGGCCGGCGCACCGCCAAGGGCGTCGCGGGGCTCGACCTCGCCGGGCTGATGGTCGGGTCCGAGGGCACGCTCGGGGTGATCACCGAGGTCACCGTGAAGCTGCGTCCCGCCCGCGCGCCCGAGCACACCGTCGCGGGGTACTTCGACTCCGTCGTCGACGCCGGCCGCGCGGTCGCCGCGATCACCGCGGCCGGGCTCACGCCCTCGGCGCTCGAGCTGGTCGACCGCACGTGCCTCGAGGCCGTCGACGCCTGGAAGAACATGGGGCTGGCGGCCGAGGCCGACGTCGTGCTGCTCGGGCGTTCCGACGCCCCCGGCGCGGCGGGCGACGCCGAGGCGGCGGAGATGCTGGCGCACTTCGAGGCGGCGGGCGCGACGTTCGCCGCTCAGGCCGCCGACGCCGAGGAGGCCGACGCGCTCTTCGCCGCCCGCCGGCTGGCGTACCCGGCGCTCGAGCGCCTCGGCCCCGTGCTCACCGAGGACGTCTGCGTACCCCGGGCCGCGGTGCCCGAGATGCTCGGGCGCATCCAGGACATCGGGCGGCGCTACGAGACGACGATCGCGAACCTCGCCCACGCCGGCGACGGCAACCTGCACCCGCTGCTGATCACCCCGGTCGGCGACGAGCCGGCCCGCCGGCGCGCCCAGGCCGCGTTCGAGGAGATCCTCGCCGACGCGCTGTCGCTCGGGGGCACGGTGACCGGCGAGCACGGCGTCGGGCTGCTCAAGCGCGAGGGGCTCCAGCGCGAACAGAGCCCCGAGGTGCTGGCGATGCAGCGCGCGGTCAAGGCCGCCCTCGATCCCCACGGCATCCTCAACCCCGGCAAGGTCCTCTGAGCTCGGGGTGAGCCCGCACGGCGTGTCGCGCTCGCGACGATGTGGCGATCCTCGCCCTATCGGCGTGCTGTGTCGGACCGTCAGCGTGGGCGCAGGGCTGGCATGTCAGGAACCGGGCGCGCTGCTCGTCGTGGTCGTGGTGGTGGCCGACGCCCCGGCCTCGGACGCCCCGGCCTCTGACGCCCCCGCCGGCGAGGGCGTCTCCGCGCCGCGGCAGGGCTCGCCCCAGACGCCGCGCTCGGCCACGCGGGCGCGGTCCTGGGCCGCGCGGACCGGGGCCATGGCCTCCGGCCGGGCGTCGGCGGCGTAGGCACGGGCGATGCCCGCCTCGGAGGCGAGCACCGCGTAGTCGGCGCCGCCGACGAGGGCCACGGCCGCGAGCCGGCGGTCGAAGCGGTCGGTCGCGGGTCCCGGCCCGGCGCCCAGGATCACCGCGCGGCCGTCGAGCACCTGAGCCGCGAAGGCCCTCGCCTGCGCGCCGTAGCAGGCGCCGGGGGGCTGCACGCCCAGGGCGCGCACCCGCACGACCGGCCCGCCGTCGGGCAGGCGCGCGTCGAAGGTGACCGCGTCGACCACGGTCTGCACGACCACCCGCTCGCCCACCGGCGCGGCCGCCGGGCCGCTCAGCACGGCGGCCGGATCGGGTGCCGGCACGGCGGCCACCTCGGGCCCGCGCAGGGTCACCAGGGTGAACACGGCGGCCGAGGCGCACACGGCGACGGCGACCCCGAGGACGAAGCGCGCGAGCGCGGCACGGGACACTGGGTCATAGTGACTGGTCGTGATCGGTAATCGACGTTCGGTCACTGGGGGTGGCGGTCACCCGATCAGGTCGCGACCACCGGCAGCCGCCGCGTCCCGAGCACACGACCCGTGTACGGGCGTTGCTCCCCCTCGCCCACGGACAGCCCAGCCCACCGGGACGTCATCTCCTCGAGCGCCACGCGCGCCTCGAGTCGGGCCAACGGGGCGCCGAGGCAGAAGTGGATGCCGTGCCCGAACGCGAGCTGTGAGCCGCCGCCGATGCCGGTGCGCGTCGGGTCGAAGCGCTCGGGGTCGGGGTGGGCGTCGGGGTCGTGGTTCGCCGAGAGCAGCCAGGGCATGACGATCGAGCGCGCCGGCATCGTCGTCCCCGCGATCTCGACGTCGCGGGTCGTCGCGCGGGCGGTCATCGGGAAGGGCGGGCGCAGCCGGAGCACCTCCTCGACGACGGCCGGGATCGTCGAGGGCTCGGCGCGCAGGCCCGCCCAGGTGCCCGGGTTCTCGTCGATCACCCGGACCGCGTTGCCGAGCAGCAGCGTCGTGGTGATGTGCCCGGCGAGCAGCAGGAGCATCGAGAAGTTGGCGGCCTCCTCGTCGTCGAGGCGCCGCCCGTCGACCTCGGCGGTGACCAGCGCGGAGATGAGGTCGTCGGTGGGGTCCGCGCGCCGGGCCCGGCACCAGTCGCCGAGGTAGGAGGTGATCTCGCCCATCGCGTCGCGGACCTTCGGGTCGACGACGGCCTCCTTCGGGTCGTCGACCTGCATGGAGAACAGGCCCTCGGCCCAGCCGCGGAAGCGCGCACGGTCCGAGGCGGGCAGCCCGAGCATCTCGGCGATCACCGTGACCGGCAGCGGGAACGCCAGGGTGTCGACGAGGTCGAACTCCCGGTCGACCCCGTCCAGCATCGAGCGCGTCAGCTCCCGGATCCGCGGCTCCAGGGCCGCGACGCGACGGGGCGTGAACGCGGCGCTGACCAGGTGCCGCAGGGCCTTGTGCTCCGGCGGGTCGAGCCGCGTCAGCATCCCCTTGCTCATCGCCTCGGAGCCCGGCATGACCGCCGAGAAGTCGGAGCTGAAGGTGGCGACGTCGCGCAGGACGACCTCGACGTCCGCGTGCCGGAAGACGTGGCGCAGGCCGTAGCGGTCGCCCCAGACGGGGGCGTCGGCACGGTGTGCGGCGAGCCAGTCGAGCAGGACGGGCAGGTCGGCGGTGTCGGGAGGCAGGTCGAGATCGGTGTGCGTGGTCATGGCTCCTCCGGGAGGGCCGCGGTGAGGTGGTGGATGGTGCGCTCGTAGAGCGCGGCGAGCTCGGGCGCGGCCGCGGCGAGCGCGGCCGGGTCGGGCTCGCCCGGCGGGGTGAAGCCCGCGCGGACGAGGGTGGCCAGGGCGTCGGCCCGGGCCGCGAGACCCATCCCGTCGGTGGGCACGAGGTCGTCGAGGAAGAAGCCGAGCACCGCGGCGCGCAGCCGGTAGGTCAGGTCCGGCGTCGTCGCGGGGTCGTCGGCGAGCAGGCCGTGGCGGTGGAGCATCGCGAAGTGCTCGGCGGCGAACTCCGTCTTGTCGGTGACGACCTCCAGGCCCGCCTTGGTGTCCGTCACGACCGCGCCCAGGATCTCGACGTCACCGGTGTGCAGCGCCCGGCTCAGGGGCCGGCGGTGCACGGCGAGGAACGTCGAGCGCAGGGTCGCGTCGAGGGCGGCCTCGCGCGGATCGGCGTGCAGTGCGGCCAGCAGGTCGCGCGTCGTGCCGATCGAGTCGCGGACGAGGACCCCCGCGAACAGGTCGAGCTTGCTCGCGAAGTGCAGGTACACGGTGCCCTTGCCGACGCCGGCGCGACGGGCGACGTCCTCGATCGTCACCCGGCGGTAGCCGTGGGCGAGCAGCAGCTCCCCCGCCGCGTCCAGCATCCGTGCCACCCGGCTCACGCGGGGAACCTCCTCGTGACTCGTGACCAGATTTCGTATCCGGTCACGAGTCACGGTAGACCGGTGCGGGGCGCAGCGACAGACCGTGCGTCGTGATCGTCGAGGCGGCAAGCTCTGCGGTCATGACGAGGACGGTGCGGTTCTCCGAGCTCGGCGACCCCGAGGTGCTGCGGATCGAGGAGGAACCCGACCCGACTCCGGGGCCCGGCGAGGTGGCCGTCGACGTCGCCGCGATCGGCCTCAACCGGGCCGAGTCGATGTTCCGGCGCGGCGAGTACATCGAGGCCACCACGCTCCCGGCCCGCCTCGGCTACGAGTGCTCGGGCACCGTCGCGGCGCTGGGCGAGGGCGTCACGCGCTGGTCGGTCGGCGACCGGATCAGCGTCGTCCCGGCGTTCTCGATGAACGACTACGGCGTCTACGCCGACCGCGCCGTCGTCCCCGCCCGCGCGCTCGTACCGCTGCCGGAGGCGACGAGCTGGGTCGACGGCGCCGCGGTGTGGATGCCGTTCCTCGTCGGGTACGGCGGGCTGGTCGAGTCGGGCGGGCTCCGGGCCGGCGACCACGTCCTGATCACCGCCGCCACGTCGAGCGTGGGGCTCGCGGCGATCGCGGTGGCGAACCGCGTCGGCGCGGTCCCGATCGCCACCAGCCGGTCGAGCTCCAAGGCGCCGCAGCTGCGCGACGCCGGCGCTGCGCACGTCGTCGCCACCGGCGAGGAGGACCTCGTCGAGCGCGTCCATGAGATCACCGACGGCCGGGGCTGCGAGCACGTCTTCGACGCCGTCGCCGGTCCCGCCGTCGCCGACCTGGCCCGGACGACCGCGGCGGGCGGCATCCTCACGATCCACGGCCTGCTCTCGGGGCAGCCGACGCCGTTCCCGGCCGAGACGCTGCCCGATCTGTGGATGCGGACCTATACGTTGTTCGCGATGACCCACGATCCCGAGCGGCTCCGCCGCGCCGGCGCCTTCGTCGGCGCCGGTCTGCGTGACGGCTCCTTCTCCCCGCAGGTGGACCGCGTGTTCGACGGGCTCGACCAGGTGGTCGACGCGCACCGTCACCTCGAGTCCAACACCCAGGTCGGCAAGATCGTGCTGCGCCCGGGCGGTGCGTCGTGAGCGCCGAGGAGGTCCCCGACGTCGTCGTGCGCTGGTTCCGCGACCACATCGACGAGATCGAGGGCGCGCTCGACTTCACCCGCATCGCCGGCGGGCGCTCCAACCTGACCTACCGCGTCACCGACGAGGCCGGGCACGCCTGGGCGCTGCGGCGCCCGCCGCTGGGCGGGGTGCTGGAGACGGCCCACGACATGGGCCGGGAGTGGCGGTTCCTCTCCGCGCTCAACCCGACGAACGTGCCCGTCCCGACGCCGCGCGCGTTCTGCGACGACCACGACGTCTGGGGCGCCGACCTCTACGTCATGGACTTCGCGCCCGGGAAGGTCCTCAACGACACGGAGTCCGGCGAGAAGGTGCCGCAGGACGCGCGCGCGGTCGTCGGAACCTCGACGATCGACGTCCTCGCCGCCCTGCACGCGGTGGAGCCCGGCGAGGTGGGTCTCGACGACCTCGCCCGGCCCGGCAACTTCGTCGCGCGCCAGCTCAAGCGCTGGCACCGCCAGGCCCACTCGTCGGCGATGGAGGACCTCTCCGCCCTCGACGCGGCCCACGACGCCCTCGCCGCGCGCGTCCCCGAGGGCGCGGTCGGGATCGTCCACGGCGACTACCGACCCGGCAACATCGCCTACTCCCCCGAGGGGCAGGCCGTGGCCGTCTTCGACTGGGAGCTGGCGACGATCGGCGACCCGCTCTGCGACCTCGGGCACCTGCTCGTGTCGTGGAGCGAGCCGGGCGACACGGTGCCCGAGGCCCTGCCGAGCCCGACCCCGGCCGGCGGCTACCCCACCCGCGGCGAGCTCATCGAGCGCTACACCGCGGCGACGGGCACCGCGGACGTCGACATCGCCTACTACCTGGCCTTCGCGCGCTGGCGGGCCGCGTGCATCCACGCCGGCGTCTGGACCCGCTACCGCGCGGGCGACATGGGCGCCGACGCCGACCCGGACGAGGTCACGGGCCCCGAGGCGATCATCGTGCAGGCCGAGACCGCGCTGGCGGAGCTGGACGGCTGACCCCCACGTGAGCGAAGTTCTCGGCTATAGCCGCGAATTTCGCTCACGGGTGGGCGCGCGTCACAGGGTGGGGCCGGTCACGGAACGGGATCGCGCGGCCACGTTCGGGCACCACACTCATGGGCGGTCCCGCGCTCAGCGTCGACGCGACGGGGTCGTTCCCCGAGATCGCCGACGTGCCCGGAGTCCCCGATGATCACTGGCGAGTGCCACTACTGCGAGTCCGTGCGGGTCTGGAAGCTCTACCCGATCCGCCACGAGGACGGCTGCCCCACCGGCGGACGCCCGCCGCAGCGCCTGAGCCCCGACGAGTCCCTGCTCTTCGGGCACCCCGACCTGGCCGAGCTCGACCTCACGGTCAGCGCCTGGTACCCCGAGCTCGCGTCGGCGCTCTGAGCGCGTCGTCGGGTAGGCCTGGACCAGACCCGCCGGCAGGCCGGCGGCCCCCGCCGGCGCGTGACCGGTGAGCTCCCCGGTCCACGGGACACGCGGAGAGCCAGGTTCCGTCCGACGGCGCTCCGACAGCGCCCGGCGCCGGAGCTCGTCGCCGAGCCCGTCGCACACCGAGGCAGCACCCTCCGTCACCGGTACCGCTGCGCGTCCGGATGATACCGGACATCCGAGGGTTTTCCCCGATGCAGAGAGCAACCGAAGCCCCCTACCGTCCGTCGGCGACGGCCCCGATGTGGGCCGTTCGGGGGTTGGGGGCATCGATGGGGGACGACGATCAGGCGGTCCAGCGCCGGGCGGCGGCGGTTCCGCACCCGCGCCCTGCCGCCGGCGAGGCGGCTGACCACACCTCCGCGCCGCCCGGCACGCGTCGCGGGTGGGTCCGGGCACTCGGGCAGGTCTCGGGGCTGCTGCTCGCCCTGCGCGAGGCGGAGACCGACGGTGCGACCCCGCCCGACCCCCTCGCGGGCGGCCTGGCGCTGCGGGCGTGGAGCGCGCTCACCCGGCCGGTCCTCCGCGACCCCGACCGCATCACGATCACCCATGGGCGGCCCGAGGAGCTCGCCCTCGTGGCGCGCACGGCCCGCGTCCTCGCGACGTCGCTGTGCCGTTGGCGGGTGATCGGCGTGGCCGACCTCGTCACGACGGTCCTGCGCGAGGAGGCGGCCGTCCACGAACGCGAGCCGGAGTGGCTCGTCGCGCAGGTCGCCCGCGTCCACGGCGTCCTGTCGGCGCCGGACGCCGTCTCGGCCGGGGTCGTGTGGCACGCCCTCGACGACGACCCCGAGGAGACCCCGTGGACTACCTGACGATGCGTGGCCTGTTCTTCGCCCCGCCCGACCGCCCCCGTCCCGCCGACCCGCCGGCCGGCCGCGACCCGTCGCCGGCCCGCGCTCTGCGGGACGCGATGGAGCCGCTGGCGTGCCTGTCGATCTGGTCGCCCGAGGCCGCCGAGGGGTACGCCCGGCTGGGCCTCGAGGACTACTTCGCGGCCTACGTCCGCGAGCGCACCGCGCCGCTCGGGACGCCGCCGACCGCCGTCGCGGTGGAGGCGCTCGGAGTCTTCGCACCGGACCTCGTCGGGCCCGAGTACGAGGCGGGCGTCGCCGCGGTGCCGCTCGCCGACCTCGTCCGGGTGCGCATCGACGCCCCGGGCGCCACGCTGCGCCGCCTGCTCGGGGACGTCGACGCCGAGGCCGCGTCCGTGGTCGAGGGGCTGCGCCGGGGCATCGACGCTGCCGACCGCACCGCCCGTCCCCTGTTCACCGGCCTGACGACCGAGCCGTGGCCTGCCGACCCGCTCGCCGCCGTCGTCCACGCGTGTCACGTCCTGCGCGAGCACCGCGGCGACTCCCACCTCGCCGTCTGCGCGGTGGACGGGCTCGACGCGGTGCAGATGAACGTGCTCACCGAGCTCTGGTGCGGCTATCCGCTCGGCGCCTACACGGCGTCGCGCGGGTGGAGCCCGGCGCAGATCGACGCCGCGGTCGCCGGGCTGGGTCGCCGCGGGCTGCTCGAGGGCCAGGAGCTCAGCGCGGCCGGTCTGCGACACCGCGCGGACCTCGAGGGGCGGACCGACGCGATGCAGCAGTCCGTGGTCGACGCGATCGGCCCCGACCTGCCGGGGATCACCAAGCAGCTCGACGACTGGTCGGACGCCCTCGTCGCCCTCGACGCGGCGCCGTCCGACCCTGCGAAGCGGCTCGCCGGTTGAGCGTCAGCTCTCCGGCTCGGGCTCCGGCCCGTCGATCGGCTCCTCGTGGTCGGAACCCTGCACCGCGCCCGGGACGTCGCCACCCGGCTCGACCCTGGGCCGGTGATCGGGCTCGCCCCGGGTCGGCGGCTGGTCGGCCGTCGCGAGCGGGTCGGTCCGGTCGCTGCGGTCGCCGGCCATCTAGAGCGCCGCCTGCAGGGCGCGGCCCTCGCCGACACGCTCGGCGGCCAGCTCGCGCAGCCGGTAGCGCTGGACCTTGCCGGTCGCGGTGCGCGGGACCTCGTCGATGGCGATGACGTGGCGGGGGCGCTTGAACGACGCGAGGCCCTCGCGGCACCAGGCCACGAGCGCCTCGGGGTCGACGGTGTGGCCCTCGCCCGGGACGACGCAGGCCACGGGGACGTCGAGGCCGTCGTCGTCCGACACCGCGACCACCACGACCTCGGCAACGCTCGGGTGCGCGACCAGGCGCTCCTCGACCTCGGCCGGCGTGACCCAGATGCCGCCGACCTTGAGCACGTCGTCGGTGCGCCCGAGGCAGGTGTAGGTGCCGTCGGCGTTGCGGATGTAGGTGTCGCCGGTGCGCAGCCACTCCCCCTCGAACACGAGGCGGTTGGTGGCGGTGCGGCACCAGTAACCGGTGCAGATCGAGTCGCCGCGCACGTAGAGCGTCCCGGTCTCGCCGTCGGGGACGGGCCGGCCGTCGGTGCCGCGGATCTCGACGTCGTAGCCGGGGACGGGCACGCCCGAGGTCCCGGGCACGACCTCGCCGGGCCGGTTCGACAGGTAGATGTGCAGCGCCTCGGTGGACCCGATGCCGTCGAGCACCTCGACGCCGAACACCGAGCGCATCCCGTTCACCATCCGGGCGGGCAGCGCCTCCCCCGCGGACGCGCCCCGGCGCACGGTGGCGAAGGCCACGGCGTCGATCTGCCCGGACTCGGCGGCGGCCAGCAGTGGGCCGTAGGAGCTCGGGGTGCCGAAGAACATCGTCACCCGGTGGCGGGCGGCGAGCTCGGCGAGCAGCGCCGGGGTGGGCCGCGACGGCTCGAGCACCGCGGCCGCGCCCACCGACAGCGGGAAGAACATCGAGTTCCCGATGCCGTAGGCGAAGAACAGCTTGGCCACCGACAGGCAGAGGTCGTCGGGGCGGATGCCGAGGACCTGCTGGCCGTAGGTCTCGCACACCGTGCGGATGTCGGCGTGGCGGTGCATCGCGGCCTTGGGCTTGCCGGTGGTGCCCGACGTGTAGAGCCACAGCGCCTGGGACTCGTCCCACGTGTCGTACGCCGGCGGGGTGCCGCCCAGCGCGTCGCCGGCGGCGAGCATCTCGGCCCACGTGCGCGCGCCCACCTCGGGGCCGAAGCCGGACGGGTCGTCGCCGGTGACGACGACCTCGCCGACGTCGCCGCCCTTCTCGCGCGCCGCGAGCACCGCGGCGCGGGTGACGTCGGCGAACGTCTGCGAGCAGAGAACGAGCCGGCTGCGCGAGTCGGCCACGAGCACCGAGAGCTCGGGGCCGCGCAGCATCGTCGACACCGGCACGGCCACCGCGCCGAGCCGCATCGTCGCGAGGATGCCGGTGAACAGCTCGACCTCGTCGACCATGCACATGACGACCCGCTGCTCGGGCTGGACGCCCAGCGCCGCGAGCCCCGCCGCCACGCGCCCGACCTCGGCGTCCAGCTCGGCGTAGGTCAGCGTGCGCGAGGGCGCCCGCACCGCCACCCGGTCGCCCTCACCGGCCGCCAGCCGACGACCGACGAGGTAGTCCGTGGCGTTGAACGACTCCGACATGGGCGCCAGCTCCGTGGTGGTCGGCGTGACGGGTGGTGACGGCGAGGATGTGGCTTTCCTGGCACTGAGTGCAAGCGTGGACGCAGGGCTTGCACTCAACGTCAGAAATGCCGCATCGTCGCCCTGAGCTCCGGTGACGCTCAGTTGAAGTGCACGTACTCGAAGTCCATCGGCTTGTCGTTGATCCCGTTGGACGGCGGGGCGATCCAGCCGGCGATCTTCCCCGGCTCGAGGACGGGGTGCATGAGCCCGCGCACGTGGGTCTTGTCCACGTCGGTGGGCAGCCACTTCGACTCCTGGGCCTTCCAGTCCTCCGCCGAGATCATCTTGCCCTCGGGGGTGATGTGGCTGCCGGCGAACGCGCCCACCTGCCGGTTGAAGCCGACGTGCGGCAGGGACAGGCGCGCGTCGATCCCGTGCTTCTCGAGGATGCGGTTCCAGCGCTTGAGCCCGCCGCGGCAGTCGCTCATGTACTCGCTGCGCAGGTCCTGGTTCAGGGCCAGCAGCGCCGGCACCTCGGTGGTGGTGATCTGCCCGTCGCGCACGGCGTCCACGGCGCCGGCGTCGTCGGTGAGCAGGTGGTCGTCCTTGCGGCGCTCCTCCTGCCAGCGGCCCTTGATGCCGGCGGTGAAGTAGTTCGCGGCGTTGGTGGAGGACTCGTTGCCGAAGAGGTCCAGCGAGACCGTGTAGTGGAAGTTGATGTACTTCTGGATCATGTCCAGCGGGATGCCGCCGGCCCCGGCGACCTCCTCGGAGTCGTGCTCGTTCATCAGCTGCGCGGTGCGGGTGACGACGCGGTCGATGCCGGTGGTGCCCACGAACATGTGGTGGGCCTCCTCCTTGAGCATGAACTCGCAGGTGCGCGAGAGCGGGTCGAAGCCCGACTCCTTCAGCGTCCCGAGCTGGTACTTGCCGTCCCGGTCGGTGAAGTACGTGAACATGAAGAACGACAGCCAGTCCGGGGTCTCCTCGTTGAAGGCCCCGAGGATGCGCGGTGAGTCGTCCGAGCCGGAGTTGCGGGCCAGCAGCTGGTCGGCCTCCTCGCGCCCGGCCCGGCCGAAGTAGGCGTGCAGCAGGTAGACCATCGCCCAGAGGTGACGGCCCTCCTCGACGTTGACCTGGAACAGGTTGCGCATGTCGTAGAGCGACGGCGCGGTGGCCCCGAGGAAGCGCTGCTGCTCGACCGACGCGGGCTCGGTGTCGCCCTGGATGACGATCAGGCGCTGCAGGTCGGCGCGGTACTCCCCGGGCACCTCCTGCCAGACCGGCTCGCCCTTGTGCTCCCCGAAGGCGATCTTGCGGTCCGGGTCGTGCTCGGAGAGGAAGACACCCCAGCGGTACTCGTTCATCGGGACGTGGTCGAAGTGCGCCCAGCCCTCGCGCCCGACGTCGACCGCCGTGCGCAGGTAGACGTCCTTGGTGTCGACGGCCGGGCCCATGTCGCCCCACCAGTCGAGGAAGTTCGGCTGCCAGCGCTCGAGGGCGCGCTGGAGCTTGCGGTCGGACGCGAGGTCGACGTTGTTCGGGATCTTGGCGTCGAAATCGATCTTCGGGCGTGCAGAGGTCATGGTGTGGTCACACTCGCTTCTGGTCGAAGTCGGCCTTGCGTCCCGTGCCGTAGCGGCGCAGCGCGCCCTCCGGTCCCGAGGCGTTGGGGCGGAGGAAGATCCAGTTCTGCCAGGCGGTCAGGCGGCCGAAGATCCGTGTCTCCATCGTCTCCGGGCCGACGAAACGGTGGTTCGCCTCCATGCCGGTGAGGGCGTCCGGGCTCAGGGAGGCGCGCTCCTCGAGGAGGATGCGGATCTCGTCCTCGTAGTCGATGTCGTCGGGGGCGTCGGTGACCAGGCCGGCCTCCTCGGCCTGCGCGCCGGTGAAGCGCGAGCCGGCCTCGAGCGCCGCGAGCGTCTCGTCGTCGCCGTAGAAGCGGGACTGCAGGCGGGTCAGGCCGTTGCCCATCGGGAACGTGCCGAAGTTCGAGGCGGTGAGGACGAGCTGGGCCGGGTCCTGCTCCTCGTCGTGGTCCTCGAACGTGCCCTCGAGCATGTACTGCCGGTCGCACGCGAGGGCGAGCTCGAGCAGGGCGCCCGCGAAGCAGCTGCCGGGCTCGATCAGCGCGATCAGCGTGCGGCTCGTGACGTCGAGACGCTTGAGCGTGCGCTTGAAGTAGTGGCGGATCTCGTTGACGAGCCAGTCGGACGCGGAGTGCTCGGCGATGACCCGCTCGAACGCGAGCGCGCCCTCGATCGAGCCCTGGGTCTTGACCAGCCAGGTGCCGATCTCGAGCTCGTTGGTGCGCAGCCGCAGGATCAGGTCGTCGAGCTCGCGGGTCATCGCCAGCGGCCAGAAGTCGGCGCCGAGGGCGTGGATGCGCTCGAGCGACTCGGGCACGGCGTGGGGCTCGGGGCCGAGCACCGTGATCGTCGCGGTCCGCGCGCCGCGGTCGATGTCGCAGCGCACGTTGGGGTAGCGGATGGAAGCCGAAGAATCAGACTCAGCGGTGACCTCGCGGGCCAACGGCGGCAGGCTGATCCCGTGACCATCGACGGGGCGGTGCGACCCCGCCGCGGCCTCCGCCGCGCGCTCGCGCACCGTCGCGTCCCACTGCTTGCGCGACACCGTCTCGTCGACGAGCCTCCAGTCGACGGCCTTCTGTCCCTGGAAGCCCTCGGACTTGGTGGCGAAGATGTCGGCGCGGTCCTTGCGGACGTGGCGCTTGTCGGTGACGCGGGTGAGGCCGCCGGTGCCGGGCAGCACGCCGAGCAGCGGCACCTCGGGCAGCGCGACGGCGCTCGACCGGTCGTTGACCAGCAGGATCGTCTCGCACGCGAGGGCCATCTCGTAGCCGCCGCCCGCCGCGGTGCCGTTGAGCGCGGCCACCCAGGTCTGGCCCGAGTTGGCGCTCATGTCCTCGATGCCGTTGCGGGTCTCGTTGGTGAACTTGCAGAAGTTCACCTTCCAGGAGTGGCTCGACTGGGCCAGCATCCGGATGTTCGCCCCGGCGCAGAAGTTGGACTCCTTGCCGCTGGTGAGCACCACGCTGCGCACCTCGGGGTGGGAGAAGCGCAGCCGCTGGGTGAGGTCGTAGAGCTCGATGTCGACACCGAGGTCGTACGAGTTGAGCTTGAGCTCGTAGCCGGGCACCAGCCCGCCGTCCTCGGCGACGTCGAGGTAGACCCAGGCGGTCTCACCCTCGACCTCGTACCGCCAGTGGCGGTAGCGCGTGGGGTCGGTGTCGAAGTCGACCTGCGGCGGGGCGTCGGCACCGGCAGCCTGCGGGGCGGCCGGAGCGTCCTCGAGAACGGTCACGGTGGTGGTCCTCCCTTGTCGTGCGGACCACACTCTACGAGAATTCGACGCCAGTGCATAGAGCTGTAGAACGTTGGAGGACCGGATGACGTGGCAGTGGATCGCCGAGCAGGAACCTCGTTGGGACCAGGGCAAGGCCGCGGCGCTGGGCGACCTGCCGCCGACGCTCTTCGGGCTCGGCTACCCCGAGGTGGGCCAGCACCTCGGTGACACGTGGTGGCGCGTGGAGGACGACGCCGGCGCGGCCCTCGGCTACGGGCGCCTCGACGACACCTGGGGCGATGCCGAGATCCTGATCGTGGCCGCACCCGGGGCGCGTGGCACCGGGGTCGGGACGTTCGTCCTGGAGAACCTCGAGCGCGAGGCCGCGTCCCGGCAGCTCAACTACGTCTACAACGTCGTCCCCACCCGCCACCCCGACGGCGAGACCGTGCGGGAGTGGCTCGGTGCGCACGGGTTCACGGCCACCGAGGTCGGCGAGCTGCGCAAGAAGGTCGCGTCGGGGGCGGCGCCGCGCGGGGCGTGACCCCTCAGCCGACGAGCGTCGGCAGCTGACGGCGGACGCCGGCGCGCAGGCCGTCGAGGGCGTCCGACGATCCGGTGAGGTGGCGCAGCAGCGCCTGGTGGAACAGGCCGTCGACGGTGGCGTAGGCGAACGACGGGTCGCACGAGGGCGTCCGGCCGACCAGCCCGGCGTACGCCTCGACCGTCCGCCAGATCATCCGCTCGAGGCTGCCGTCGATCTCCGCGACATCGGCGCGGAACGACTCCTCGAACAGCGCCTGGGTGCGCAGGTCGTACCAGAGCCGGTGCATCAGCGTGTCCTGCGCCAGCGTCCCCGCGAGCGCGTCCGCGACCCCGGCGAGCAGCACCTCGGGGTCGTCGACCGTCGCCACGATGCCGTCGTAGCGCTCCACGCAGTGGGCCTTGTACTGCCGCACGCAGTAGGTGATCAGGTCGACCTTGTCGCGGAAGTAGTAGTGCAGCACCCCGTGCGAGAAGCCGGAGTCCTTCGCGATCTCCCGCAGGCTCGTGCGGGCGTAGCCGAGCTCGGACAGCGTCAGCAACGCCGCGTCGGCGAGCTGGCGACGACGCTCGGAGAACTTGTCCACCTGCCGCCGCGCGATGCGGTCGGCCGTCGCGGTCGAACCCGTCGCGGTCGAACCCGTCGCGGTCGAACCCGTCGCGGTCGACCCGCTCGCGGTCGTGCTGGTGTCGTTCGTGCTGGTCACGGGCGGATCCCTCGTCGGCGCCGGAGCACCTCAGCGTAGCTCCTGACCCGCGTTGGACACCCGTCCGAGGATTTCTTGACGATCGTCCAAAGCCCTCCCTACGTTGTGACCTGCGTCGCACCAGCAGAGCACGTGGATCTGGCGGCCGACAACACGGCCGGCGGGAAGGACAGCGGATGAGCGAGCAACTCGCCGGCCGGAGAGTGCTGATCACGGGCGGCGCCCGCGGGCTCGGCGCCGGGATGGCGACGGCGATGGCGGCCGCCGGTGCCTCGGTGATGCTCGCGGACGTGCTCAAGGACGTCGGTGAGCAGACCGCCGCCGAGATCCCGGGCGCGCGCTTCGTCGAGCTCGACGTCACCGACGACGCGCAGTGGGAAGCGGCCGTCGCGCACACCGTCACCGCGCTCGGCGGGCTCGACGTCGTGGTCAACAACGCCGGCGTCGAGGTCACCTCGCTGATCGTCGACACCGAGCCCGACGACGTCCGTCGCATGCTCGAGATCAACCTCCTGGGCACGATGCTCGGGCTCAAGCACGCCTTCCGCGCCATGCGCCCCGGCGGCGCCGCCGGGCACGGCGGGTCGGTCATCAACATCTCGTCGGTGGCCGCGACCATCGCCTTCCCGGCGATCGGGGGCTACTCGGCCACCAAGTCCGGCGTCGACCGACTCACCCGCGTCGCCGCGATGGAGTCGGGCAAGCTCGGCTACGGCGTGCGCGTCAACTGCCTCTACCCCGGCCTGGTGCCCACCGACATGGGCGTGAAGCTCGCGGTCGAGACCTCCGCGATCGGCCTGTTCGAGAGCCCCGACGCCGCCGTCGGCGCGGTCGTCGAGCTCACCCCGTCCGGGCGCCTCGCCGAGGTGTCCGACATCGCCGACGCCGCGGTCTTCCTCGCCTCGGACGCGTCCCGGTTCGTCAACGGCGTCGGCCTGCCGGTCGACGGCGGGATGGGTATGTAGTCGTGGCCCTCACGTCCTGGTTGGACAAGGGGGCGTCGCTCGGGCCGGAGGCCCCCTGCCTGACCCTCGACGGCACGTCGCTGTCCTACGGCGACGTCGTCGACCTGAGCCACCGCGTCGCCCGGGCGTTGCGACGCTCGGGCGTCCGGCCCGGGGACAAGGTCGGCATCCTCTCGGCCAACGATCCCGTCGCGTTCGCCTGCGTCTTCGGCATCGCCCGCGCCGGCGCCGTCTGGTGCCCGATCAACCCGCGCAACGCCGGCGACGAGAACCGCGAGCTGCTGGCCCTGTTCGACTGCGCGGTGCTGATCTTCCAGAGTGGGTTCGGCGAGCTCGTCGCGTCCATCGCCCCGGCGCTCCCCCAGCTGCACACCGCGGTGTGCCTGGACGGGCCGCGCGGCGACGCCCCGGGGTTCACCGACTGGCTGGCGGCCGCGGACGGCGACCCGCCCGCCGAGGCCGAGCCGCCCGACGACGTCGTCGCCCTCGTCGGCACCGGGGGCACCACCGGACGGCCGAAGGGCGTGATGCTCACCGACCGCAACCTCGAGGCGATGTCGGCGATCACGCTGATGAGCTATCCGTTCGAGGGACGACCCGTCTACCTCGCGCTGGCCCCGCTCACCCACGCCGCGGGCGTGCTCTGCTTCCCGGTGATGGCCCTCGGCGGCGAGATCGTCGTGATGGCCACGCCCGACGTGGGCCGGTTCCTCGCCCTCGTCGAGCGCCACCACGTCACGCACACGTTCCTGCCGCCGACGCTGATCTACATGGTGCTGGGGCACCCCGACCTGGACCGGACGGACCTGCGCTCGCTGCGCTGCTTCTGGTACGGCGCCGCGCCGATGTCGGTGGCGCGCCTGGAGGAGGCGCTCGAGCGGATCGGGCCGATGGCGCAGCTCTTCGGGCAGTCCGAGGCGCCGATGATGGTCTCGACGATGTCGCCCGCCCAGCACCGCGAGCGGGACGGGTCCGTCGCGCGGTCCCGCCTCGCGTCCGCGGGCCGGCCGTCGCCGCTGGTGACGGTGGCGATCATGTCGGACGCCGGGGCGTTGCTGGCGGCCGGCGAGCGCGGCGAGATCGTCGTGCGCGGCTCGCTGGTGATGGCCGGCTACTACAAGAACCCGGAGGCCACCGCGGAGGTCTCGGCGCACGGCTGGCACCACACCGGCGACATCGGCTACCTCGACGCCGACGGCTACCTGTTCATCGTCGACCGGGCGAAGGACATGGTCATCACCGGCGGGTTCAACGTGTACTCCGCCGAGGTCGAGCAGGCCCTCATGGCGCACGAGGCCGTCCGCGACTGCGCGGTGATCGGTCTGCCGGACGAGAAGTGGGGCGAGCGGGTGACCGCGGTGGTCGAGCTCGTGCCGGAGCGCTCGGTGTCCGGCGACGACCTCGTCGCGTTCGTCAAGGCGCGCATCGGCAGCGTGAAGGCGCCCAAGCAGATCGAGTTCTGGGACGCCCTGCCGCGCTCCACCGTCGGCAAGATCCTGAAGACCGACGTGCGGGCGGCGCTGGCGGCACCGTGATCGTCGATTCGGTGACGAACCCGCGCAGATCGGCGTGGGTTCGTCACCGAAGTCGTGATCACCGGTGCCCGGCGACCCCGCGGGGCTCGTAGCGCTCCTCGAGCGCGCGGACCTCGTCGTCATCGAGGCGCAGGTCCACCGCGGCGACGGCGTCGGCGAGGTGGTGCTCCTTCGTCGCTCCGATGATCGGGGCGTCGACGACGGGGTTGTTCAGCACCCACGCCAGCGCCACCTGGGCGCGGGAGACGCCGCGCTTCTCGGCGATCTCGGCGACGGCCTCGACGATGTGCCGGTCGGTGTCGCGGTAGAGCGACTTGCCGACCTCGTCGGTCTCCTGCCGGCCGGTCGAGTCGTCCCAGTCGCGGGTGAGCCGGCCGCGCGCGAGCGGGCTCCACGGGATGGCGCCGACGCCCTCGTCGCCGCACAGCGGCAGCATCTCCCGCTCCTCCTCGCGGTAGAGCAGGTTGTAGTGGTCCTGCATCGTGACGAAACGGGTCCAGCCGTTGACGTCCTGCAGGTGCAGCGCCTTCGCGAACTGCCAGGCCCACATGGACGACGCGCCGATGTAGCGGACCTTGCCCGCCTTGACGACGTCGTGCAGCGCCTCGAGCGTCTCCTCGATCGGCGTGCCGTAGTCCCAGCGGTGGATCTGGTAGAGGTCCACGTAGTCCATGCCGAGGCGCCGCAGCGAGGCGTCGATGCCGGTCATGATCGCCTTGCGCGAGAGGCCGCCGCCGTTCGGGCCCTGGCGCATCGGCATGAAGACCTTGGTGGCGACGACGATCTCGTCGCGGTCGGCCATCTCACGCAGCGCGCGGCCGGTGATCTCCTCGCTCGTGCCGTCGGAGTAGGCGTCGGCGGTGTCGAAGAAATTGATGCCGGCGTCGAGGGCCTGGCGGAAGAAGGGTTTCGACGCCTCCTCGTCGAGGGACCACGGGTGGGTACCGCGGTCGGGGACGCCGTAGCTCATGCACCCCAGGCAGATCCTCGACACGTCGACACCGGTCATGCCGAGCTTCGTGAACTCCATGCCGTCAGCCTGCCCCGCGAACCACCGATCGATTCACACGTCCTCGCGGGAATCGACGGGACCCCGTCCGCGCTCGACCTGAACAGCGTCGGCAGCCAGGGACAACGCCGTTCCCGACTCGGTCGAACCCCCCAAGAATCGCCCAGAACGGTCGTACGCCTCGTGAGCACCCCCGAAGCACCACCCGCCCGGCGACGCTGGCTGATCCTCGCCGTGATCGGGATCGCCCAGCTGATGGTCATCCTCGACAACTCGATCGTGAACATCGCCCTGCCCTCGGCGCAGGCCGATCTCGGCTTCGACGACGCGCAGCGCCAGTGGATCATCACGGCCTACGCGCTGGCGTTCGGCAGCCTGCTCCTGCTGGGCGGGCGCCTCTCGGACCTCTTCGGCCGCAAGCGCGCCTTCCTCGTCGGCCTCGTCGGCTTCGCCGTGGCCTCGATCCTCGGCGGCCTCGCGCCCGGCTTCGAGCTGCTGGTGGCGGCGCGCGCCCTGCAGGGCGTGTTCGGCGCGCTGCTCGCCCCGGCCGCCCTCTCGCTGCTGACGACCACGTTCACCGAGGGACGGGAGCGGGCGCGCGCCTTCGGGGTGTTCGCCGCCCTCGCCGGCTCCGGCGCCGCGATCGGGCTCCTGCTCGGCGGTGCGCTGACCCAGTACGTCGACTGGCGCTGGTGCATGTACGTCAACGCGGTCTTCGCGGCGGTCGCGTTCCTCGGTGCCTCGCTGCTGCTCCCGGCGCAGCCGGTCGAGCACCGGCCGCACCTCGACGTCGTCGGCACGGTGCTGGCCTCGGCCGGGCTGTTCAGCGTGGTCTTCGGCTTCGCGAGCGCGGAGACCGACGGCTGGACCTCGCCGCTGGTCTACGCCTTCCTCGCCGCGGGCCTCGTGCTGCTCGTCGCGTTCGTGCTCGTGCAGCGCCGGGTCAAGGCCCCGCTGCTGCCGCTGAGGGTCGTGCTCGACCGCTTCCGCGGCGGGTCGTTCCTGACGATCCTCGTGCTCACCACGGGCATGTTCGGCGTGACGCTGTTCCTCGCCTACGTCATGCAGCAGGTCTTCGGGTTCTCGCCGCTGATGACCGGGGTCGCGTTCCTGCCCATGGTCGCCTGCATCGTGCTGGCGGCGAACACCGTCCCGGCGCTCCTGCTCCCGCGGACCGGGCCCAAGCCCCTCGTGGTCGTCGGGATGCTGCTCGGCGCGGGCGGGCTCTTCTGGTTCTCGTTCCTCACCCCGGAGTCGGGCTACGCGGCCCACGTCCTCGGCCCGCTGCTGATGATCGGCCTCGGCATGGGCACGGCGATGTCGACGTCGATCAACACGGCCACCTACGGCGTCGAGCCCGGCGACGCGGGCGTCGCGTCGGCGTCGGTGAACACGATGCAGCAGGTCGGCGGGTCGGTCGGCACCGCGCTGCTCTCGAGCATCGCGGGCACCGCGGCCGCCGGCTTCGCGGGGCCGCCGCTCGCCGCGGCGCTGCACGGCTACACGACCGCGTTCGCGGTCGCCGCCGGCATCTTCGTCGTCGGCGCCGTCGTCGTCGGCTTCCTCATCCCCGCCGGCCGGACCACCGCACGGAGCGCCGTCACCACCCGGACCGCCCCCACCGAGCCCGCGGAGCCCGTGGGCACGGGGCTGGTGGGCGCGGTCCGCGACGGTGGCGGCCACGCCGTGGCCGGGGCGACGCTGACGCTCGTCGACACGGCCGGGCGCGAGGCGGGCCGGGCGGTCACCGACGACGCCGGCGACTACACGCTGCGCGCGACGCCCGGCGACCACCTGCTCGTCGCCGGGGCCGCCGGACGTGCCCCGACCGCGCAGCAGATCGTCCTCACCGACGGGCTGACCACCCGCGGCGACGTCGTCCTCGACCTGTCCCCGGAGCCCGCACGCACCTGAGACACGACGGAGCGAGGGTCACCCCGACTGCGTCCCTCGCAGCCGGGGTGACCCTCGCTCCGTCATCGGTGCGTCGTCAGGACGTGTGGTGCGACTCCTGGAGCCTGTGCACCGGGGTCGGGATGCCCACCGCGCGGGCCTTGAGCTGCAGCGCGAGGTAGAGCGAGTAGAAGCGCGACTGGTGCAGGTTGCCGCCGTGGAACCAGAGGTTCTCCTGCTGGGTCGGCTTCCACATGTTGCGCTGCTCGCCCTCCCAGGGACCGGGGTCCTTGGTGGTGTCCGAGCCCAGGCCCCACACCTTGCCGACCTTGTCGGCCACGTCCTGGCCGATGATGTCGGCGGCCAGGCCGTTCATCGACCGGTAGCCGGTGGCCCAGACCACGAGGTCGGCCTCGAGACGGGTGCCGTCATCGAGCACGACCTCCTTCTCGGTCAGCTCGGTGATCTGGCCCTTGGCGAGCTTGACCTTGCCGTCGGCCACGAGCTCGGCGGCGCCCACGTCGATGTAGTAGCCCGAGCCGCGGCGCAGGTACTTCATGAACAGGCCGGAGTCGTCGTCGCCGAAGTCGAGGTCGAAGCCCGCCTCCTCGAGGCGCCGGTAGAAGTCGGCGTCGACCTCGCGGGCCTTGTCGTACGCCGGCTTCTGGAAGTTGTGCATGATCCGGTACGGCAGCGACGCGAAGATCATGTCCGCCGTGTAGGTGTCGACGCCGTTGCGCACGGCCTCCTCGGAGTACAGGTCCCCGAGGGCGTAGGTCATCAGCGTCTCGGACCGGATGATGTGCGTGGAACTGCGCTGCACCATCGTGACGTCCGCGCCGACCTCCCACAGCGAGCCGCAGATGTCGAAGGCCGAGTTGTTCGACCCAATGACCACGACCTTCTTGCCCTTGTAGGCGTCCGGGCCGGGGTGCTGCGACGAGTGCTGGATCTCGCCCTGGAAGACGTCCTCACCGGGGACGGACGGGATGTTCGGCTTGCCCGAGACGCCGAGGGCGAAGACGAGCTGGCGGGGCTTGAGCGTCACCTTCTCGCCGGCACGGTCGACGACGACGCTCCACTGGCCGGACGCCTCGTCGTACGTCGCGCTCTCCGCGGTCGTGGAACCCCAGTAGTTCAGCTCCATGACCTTGGCGTACATCTCGAGCCAGTCGCCGATCTTGTCCTTCGGCGAGAAGACCGGCCAGTTGTCCGGGAACTTCAGGTAGGGCAGGTGGTCGTACCAGACCGGGTCGTGCAGGGCGAGGCTCTTGTAGCGCTTGCGCCACGAGTCGCCGGGCTTCTCGTTGCGCTCGACGATGATCGTCTCGATGCCGAGCTGGCGCAGGCGCGCGCCGAGGGCGATGCCGCCCTGGCCGCCGCCGATGACGACGACCTCGGGCTGGCGGGTGTAGCCGAGCTCGGCGGCCTCGGCCTCGCGCTGCTCGGCCCAGGTGACGCGGTCGGGGTTGGCGCCGTGCTCGGTGCCGAACGGCCGGTCGGCGTTCGGGCTCGCCGGCTCCTCGTGGCCCTTGATCTCGTCGAGGGTGGTGAGGAACGTCCAGGCCTTGTCGTCGGCGTTCAGCCGCAGGTGCCCGGTGCCGCGGCCGATCGCGGTCTCGAACTTCAGCCAGGCCTCGGTGATGCCGTCGGCCTCGCTGGGCTCCCCGCTGACCTCGAAGGACACCGGCGCGACCTGCCGGGCCGCGTCGGCGGACACCAGCTCGGACACCTCGCCGGGGCCCTCGACGGTGACCAGGTTCCAGGTGAAGGACACGAGGTCGCGCCAGTAGGACTCGTCGGCGAACAGCGACGCGGCGCGGTCGGCGTCCCCGGCGTTGAGCGCCTCGGTGAACTGGGTCAGCCAGGCATCGACGCGGGTGCCGGCCTGGGTGCGGCCACTCTCGACCGTCTGGGTCACTGCTACCTCCACGCGGGCGACGTACGGCCGACCGCGGGCACTCGCCCACACCCGCCCGCGGTCGTGTGGCGTGGGGGACAGTGAAGCCGCTCACGCGCCCCAGCGGCAGGGGTTGCAGCCAGGTTGCAGCGCCCGTTCAGGCGCGCCGGCTGCCCCGGACCACCAGCGCCACCCCGCCCAGCAGCACCACCAGGCCGACGAGGGTGGCCGGCGCGAGCCGCTCCCCCAACCAGAGCGCCGCGACCAGCGCCGCGCCGGGCACCTCGAGCAGCGAGACGACGGCGACCACCGGCGCACCCACGGTGCGCAGGGCGCGGTTGAGCAGCGAGTGCCCGAGGAACTGCCCGCAGAGGGTGATCGCGACCAGCGACAGCCACCCGGCCGCGGGCCACCCCGCGAGCGGCACCCCCGCGACGAGGACGACGGCGAGCAGGACCAGCGCCGCCGTGCCGTAGCAGAGCAGCGTGTAGGTCGAGGTCGCGAGCCGTTCCCGCGCCGCCGCGCCGGCCAGCAGGTAGCCCGCCATCGCCAGCCCGCCGACGAGGGCGAGCGCGTCGCCGAGCAGGGCACGCGGCGAGCCCGCGAGGTCGACCCCGGCGACCAGCAGCACACCCGCCAGCGCCACCGCCACACCCGCCCACTCGGCCGGCGCGACCCGCCCGCCGCGCAGCCGGGTCAGCACCGCGGTCCACAGCGGCGCGGTACAGACCAGGGCCGTCGAGGTGGCCACCGAGGTGAGCACGAGGCTCGGCACCCACGTCGCGAAGTGCACCGCGAGCAGCACACCCGCCACGGCGCAGGTGCGCGCGTCCCCGGCACCGACCCGTCGAGGGTCCGGCCGCGCCGCCACGACCGGCGCGAGCACCGCCGACGCCATCGCCGTGCGCCAGAACGCGATGGCCAGCGACGGGACGGCGGCCGCGGCCGCGAGGGGCGCGGAGAACGAGATGCCGACGACCGCGAGGAGCAGCAGCCCCGCCTCGGCGAGCACCTCTAGAAGATCGAGTACGCGCCGTCGACGACGATCTCGTCGCCGGTGTGGAACCCGCCGACGCCGCCGGCCAGGTAGACGGCGAGGCGGGCGAAGTCGTCCGGCTCGCCCCAGCGCCGCTGCGGCATCCGGGCCATGACCGCGCGTTCGAAGCGTTCGTCGTGCAGCCGCGGGGAGGCCAGCGGGGTCTCGGTCCAGCCCGCGACGATCGAGTGCGCGTGGATGCCGTACCGGGCCAGCTCCACCGCGCAGCCCTTGATCAGCGCGGTGAGCCCCGCCTTGCTCGCCGCGTAGGCCTCCGCGCGCGGGGCGCCGTGCACGGTGGACACGCTCGAGGTGCCGACGAGCACGCCGCCTCCCCCGCGCTCGACCATGTGCCGGGCGGCGCCCCGCAGCGTGAGGAACGCGCCGTCGAGGTTCACGCGTGTCACCGCGCGGAAGTCCTCGAGGGTGGTGTCGACGAAGCGCGCGCCCGAGCCGGTCACCCCGGCGTTGGCGAAGCAGGAGTCGACGCGGCCGAAGTGCTCGAGCGTCGCGGCGAAGGCCTCCTCGACGGCGTCCTCGTCGCCGACGTCGCAGCGCAGGGCCCGGACGCGGGTGCCGTACTCCGCGAGCTCGTCGGCGGCCTTCGCGTTGCGCTCGGCGTTGGTGCCCCAGAGGCAGACGTCGGCGCCGCAGCGCGCGAGCCCGCGCGCCATCCCGAGCCCGATCCCGGAGTTGCCGCCGGTGACGAGGGCGACGTGGCCGGTGAGGTCGAAGAGCCCCGTCACCGGATCGACCACTCCCCGGTGAAGTCCGGGTCGCGCTTCTCGGTGAAGGCGGCGAACGCCTCGGGCGCGTCCGCGGTGGCGAAGTTGACGGCCTGGGTGCGCGCCTCGCTCGCGAGGGCCTCGCGCAGCGTGCGGTCGGCGTTCTCGTGCAGCAGGGCCTTCGACTGCGCCGCCGCCACCGGCGCGACGGACGCGAGCCGGGTGGTGAGGTCGGCGACGAACGCGTCGATCTCCTCGGGCGTCTTCACCCAGGTCACCAGCCCGAGCCGTTCGGCCTCGGTGGCGTCGATCATCTCCGCGAGCAGCGCGAGCCGCTTGGCCTGCTGCATCCCCACGAGGCGGGGCAGCAGCCACGACCCGCCGAAGTCCAGCGAGAGCCCGCGCTTGGCGAAGATCTGCGAGAAGCGCGAGGTCGGGGTGGCGACCACGAGGTCGCAGCCGAGCGCGAGGTTCCACCCCGCCCCGACCGCGACGCCGTCGACGCGCGCGACGGTGGGCTTCGGGAGCTCGTGCAGCAGCAGCGCGATCTCGTTGATCGAGCGCATCCGGTCGAGCGGGTGGCCCTCCCGCTTCACGGAGAGGTCGGCGCCCGCGCAGAACGCCCCGCCCGCGCCCGTGATCACCACGACCCGCGTCTCCGGGTCGTCGCCCGCACGCTCGAACCCCGCGCGCAGCGCGTCCCACGTCGGGCCGTCGATCGCGTTGCGGCGCTCCGGCCGGTTCAGCGTGAGGGTCAGGACACCGCTCTCGCGGTGGGCGAGCAGGACCTCGTCGGCCATGGTGCGGAACCTATCGATCGATCGTTCAGGATGCCAGGTGATCGCCCTATGCTGACCCGATGAGCACCGCCGCGCCGGTGCCGCGCGGGGGCGGCCGGGACGCGATCACGCGCGCGGCGCGCGAGAGCTTCGCCGAGCAGGGGTACCACGGCACCTCGATCCGCGACATCGCCCGCCGGGCCGGTCTGTCCCTCTCGGCGCTCTACCACTGGCACACCGGCAAGCAGGACCTGCTGGTGCTGCTCATCGAGGAGAGCACCGCCGAGTACTTCCGCCGCTGCGAGGGCGCGCTCGACGGCGTCGGCGACGACCCCGCCGAGCGCCTGCTCGCGCTCGTGCGCGCCACCGTGGAGTACCGCGTGAGCCGCCGGGTGGAGAGCACGATCGCCGCCGCCGAGTGGCGCAACCTCGCCCCGGAGCACCGGGCGCGGCTGGACGGGCTACGGGAGTCCGCGGGCCGGCTGTGGACCGAGATCGTCGACGACGGCGTCGCGCGCGGGCACTTCCGGTGCGCCCACCCCGAGGACGCCCGGCGCGCGATCGTCGCCGCCTGCAACGCCGTCGCGCAGTGGTACGACCCGGCGGGCGACCTCGCCGTGCCCGACCTCGTCGAGCGCTACGGCGAGATCGCCCTGCGGATCGTCGACGGCCCCCGATGACCAGCCCCCAGCTGACCGACCCCCTAGCTGACCGACCCCCTAGCTGACCGACGCCGCGTCCAGCAGGTGCGCGAACTTCCGCCGCGCCGCCTCGCGCCGGGTCGGCACGTGCTCCGTGGGCACCTCGCGGGGCTCGTAGTCGCGCAGCACCCGGCGGGCGACGGTGACCTTGTGGACCTCGTCGGGGCCGTCGTAGATCCGCGCCGCCCGGGCGTGGCGGTACATCGACTCCAGCGGCAGGTCGGTGGTGTAGCCGAGGGAGCCGTGCACCTGGATCGCCCGGTCGATGACGTTGTAGAGCACCGAGGCGCCGTAGAATTTGATCATCGCGATGTCGGTGAGCGCCGCCTCGGTGCCGCCCTGGTCCATCTTCCAGGCGGCCTGCAGCGTCATCAGGCGCGCCGCGGTCATCTCCGCGGTCGACGTCGCGATCCAGTCCTGCACCATCTGCTTCTCCGAGAGCAGCGACCCGTGGGTGTGCCGGGAGACGGCGCGCTCGCAGAGCATGTCGAAGGCGCGGCGCGACTGCCCGAGCCAGCGCATGCAGTGGTGGATGCGCCCGGGGCCCAGCCGTTTCTGGGCGAGCAGGAAGCCGTCGCCCTCGGCCCCGATGAGGTTCTCCGCCGGCACGCGGACGTCGCGGTAGAGCACCTCGGAGTGCCCCCCGGCGTAGCCCGTGCCCTCCTCGGGGTGCTCCATGGTCGGGATGTCGCGCACGACGTCGACCCCGGGCGTCGTGACCGGCACGACGAACATCGACGCGCGCCGCCGCGGCGCCGCGTCCGGGTCGGTGACGGCCATGAGGATGAGGAAGTCGGCCACCGAGCCGTTCGACGTGAACCACTTGTGCCCGTTGATCACGTACTCGTCGCCGACGCGCTCGGCCCGGGTGGTGAGCAGGGTCGGGTCGGCGCCGGCGTTGGGCTCGGTCATGGAGAACGCGCTGCGCAGGCGACCGTCGAGCAGGGGCTCCATCCACTGCTTCTTCTGCGCCTCGGTCGCCCCCAGCGCCAGCAGCTCGGCGTTCCCCGAGTCGGGGGCGTTGTTGCCGAACACCGACGGCGCATACACGCACTGCCCGAGGATCTCGTGCATCAGACCCAGCTTGACCTGGCCGAACCCGCCCCCGCCCAGCTCCGGCGGCAGGTGCGCGGCCCAGAGCCCGCGGGCCTTGACCTCCTCCTGCATGGGCGCCGTCGCCGCCCGGAGGGCGGGCCCGTCGAGGTCGAGGGTCTCGAGCGGGAGGATCTCCTCGCGGACGAACGTCCGCATCCACGCGAGCTGCTGCTCGAACTCCGGCTCGGTCGAGAAGTCCCAGGCCATGTGTCGCTCCTTCAGGCCCTGAAGGCCAGGTCGAGCCCCGGGGTGTCCCACTCCAGGGCGTAGAGGACGCCGCGTCCCGACGAGGTGACCCAGGCTGAGTGCGAGCCCGCGCCGGCGAAGCAGATGTTGGTGACGTAGGGGTCCGGGTCGGGCACGGGCACCTGCCGCCGCAGCGTGCCGTCGGGCGAGACGACGCTGATCGCGCCGGTCACCAGCGTCGCGACGCAGACGTTGCCGTCCCCGTCGACGGCCAGCGAGTCGAGCGGCTGGTGGCCCGCGAACCCGTGCAGGAGCCGCCGGGGTTCGTCGAGACGCCCCGGGCCGGCGACGTCCCAGGCCCACAGCCGGCCCGGCCCCGTCTCGGCGACGTAGAGCCGCGAGCCGTCCGGGGAGAGGCCGACGCCGTTGGGCTCGACGAGGGGGTGCACGACCTCGGTGATCGCGCCGCCGTCGGGCCGCGCATAGTACAGCGCCCCGGTGTCCTGGTCGCGCTCGCGCTTCTTGCCGAGGTCGGTGAACCAGAAGCCGCCATCGGCGTCGAAGACGATGTCGTTGGGGCCGCGCAGCGGGCGCCCGTCGCAGGCGGTGTAGAGGTCGGTCACCGAGCCGGCGTCCGGCCCGTCGAGGACGACGCGCTGGATGCGCCCGCCGACGTAGTCGGGCGGCTGGTGGCCGGGTGCGGTGATCCCGCCGTCGCGGTCGTGCCACGCGAAGCCGCCGTTGTTGCAGACGTAGACCGCGCCGTCCGGGCCGATCGCGGCCCCGTTGGGACCCCCGCCGAGGTCGGCGACCACCGTCGTCGTCCCGTCGGGCGCGACGCGCGTCAGCGTGCCGCGGCGGATCTCGACGACCAGGACGTCGCCGTTCGCCAGCGCGATCGGTCCCTCCGGGAACCGCAGGCCGGTCGTCACCGCGCGCATGTCCGGAGCCTCCTTCGCGACGGCCGTCGCGCGCAACGGCCCGTCATCCGGGCGGTCATCCGGGTTGGGCCAGGTAGCGCGGGTTGGTGACGGCGAGCCGGTCGGTTGTCGCCGCGCGCACGGCCGCGAGCAGTGCGGGGTCGGTGTCGTCGATCTCCCCGGCCCGGATGGCCGTGGCCAGGGCGGCCTGGTCGGCGTACCCCAGCGCGGCCAGCCGCTCGCGGTGGCGGCGCTCGTGCGCGGGGCCCAGGCGCAGCTCCCGGCCCACGCCGCCGAGGACGTTCGCGGCGACGCGGGCGAGGTACGCCACCCGCTCGTCGTCGCCGGTCACGACGTCCTCGCGCAGGAACGACGTCACGGCGTCGACGAGGTCGACCGCGCTCGGGCGTCCGTAGAGGTCGGAGGGCCCTGCTTCGACCGCCTCACCGACGGCCTCCTCCTGCGCCGGGAGGCCCAGCAGGAGCAGGAGGTCGTGCTCGTTCTCGGCGACCCGCCGGCCGATCGCGGCGAGCTCGACCGACGGCGTCGTCCCGTCCAGGTGCCGCTGCGCCATCTCCCGGCAGCCCAGCGCCCACCAGGTCGTGCGGTGGATCTGCCACCAGCGCACGGCCTCCGGGTCGGGCCGGTACCCGGCCACCTCGGCGTAGCCGTCGAGCAGCTCGTCGACGGTGCCGAGGCCGGCGACGGGAAGCGCCGCGCCGAAGCGCCAGCACTTCACGCAGAGCCAGCCGAGGTCCTCGCGCGGGTCGCCGCGGTGCACCAGCTCCCAGTCGAGCACCGCGCGCAGCCCGCTCTCGTCGACGATGAGGTTGCCGAGGCGGAAGTCGCCGTGCACGAGGGTGTCGGGCACCGGGGCGGGCCGGTGGCGGTCGAGCCGGCGCAGCGCGATCTCGACGACGGGCAGCGGCTCGTCGAGGGCGTCGTAGGTCGCCCGGAGGTCCTCGACCGGGTCCCCCGCCGCCAGCCCCGGGAGCGCGTTCGGCCGGATCGTGTGGATGCGGGCCAGCGTGCGGCCCAGCTCCGCGGCCAGGCCCTCCCGGGCCTGGGCGTAGCGCTCCTCGCGCAGCAGCCGCGGCCCGAGCGTCTCGCCGTCGACGTGCTCGGTGATCAGGTACGGCGAGCCGACCGTCGCGGTGTCGGCGCCGCTGTCGACGAGCCGCGGGACCCGGACACCGGCGTCCGCGGCCGCGGCGATCGCGGCGGCCTCGAGCGCCATCCCCTCGGGCCGGTCGTTGCCCGGCGGGTCGCGGCGCAGCACGAGGTCGCGACGCCCGTCCGCGGACGTCGCGGCGAACGCCCACGTCTCGCGGCTGGCCCCGGCGGTGAGCCGGCGCAGCTCGGTCACCGCGACGGCGGTGCCGGAGAGCTCGGCGAGGCGCGCCGCCAGCTGATCGCGCAGGTCGCTCATCGGATCCTTCGGGGACCCGCGAAGCCGAACAGGTACGCCGCCACCTTGCGCATCTGGACCTCCTCGGCGCCCTCGGTGATCCGGTAGCGGCGATGGTGGCGGTAGATGTGCTCGAACGGCGTGTGCCGCGAGTAGCCGAGGCCGCCGTGCACCTGCATCGCACGGTCGGCGGCGTCGCACACGAAGCGGTTGGCCCGGTAGTTGCACATCGAGACGCGGTCGCTGATCTCCGTGTGCGGCACGCGGTCGAGCTCCCAGGCGGTCTTGCGCACCAGCCCGCGCAGCATCTCGGCCTCGGTCTGCAGCTCGACGAGCGGCCACTGGATCGCCTGCCGGGTGGCCAGCGGCTCGCCGAACGTCCGGCGCTCGCGGGCGTAGGCGACGCTGCGGTCGACGCAGTACTGGCCGGCGCCGACGCCGGACGCGGCCTGCCGGATGCGGTTCTCGTGCACGAACGTCTGCGCGACCGCCAGGCCGCCGCCCTCCTCGCCGAAGATCGCGGAGTCGGGGACGCGGACGTCGCGCAGGGTCACCTCGGCGTGGTCGGTGGGCATGTTCAACGTCCACCAGTGGAAGTCGACCGAGAACCCCGGCGTCTCGACGGGGACGAAGAACGCGGTGATGCCCCGCGCGCTGCCGTCGGTGCCGGACGTCCGGGCGAACACGACGTCGTGGGTGGCCGAGTGCATCCCGGAGTTCCAGCGCTTCGTCCCGTTGATCACCCAGTCGCCGCCGTCGCGCACGGCCGTGGTCTCCATCCACGTGGCGTCGCTGCCGTGGTCGGGCTCGGAGAGGCCGAAGCCGACGCGCGCGGTGCGGGTCAGCATCGGCTCGAGGAACTCCTCGCGCTGCTCGGCCGTCCCGTACTCGAGCACCATGTGCACGAACGGGAAGTTGCCGACCACCGACGACTCGTTCTGCAGGTCGTTGTGCAGGCCCAACCCGCGGTGGGCGAGGTGCTCGCGGATCACCGCCATGTCGAGGTTCGTGCCGTCCGACCCGCCGACCTCCGCCGGCAGCCCGTAGCGGAGCCAGCCCGCGGCGTCGGCCCGGCGGAACATCTCGCCGAGCAGCTCCTCCCAGTCCCGGCGCGGGACCCCGCCGCCCTCGAAGTCGGTGCGCGCCCACTCCCGCCGGTGGTCGAAGAAGCGGGCGTTGTCGTCCTGCTCCTCGAGGGGGCGGATCTCGGCCTCGATGAACTCGTCGAGTGCGCCGAGCCGCCGGGTCAGCTCCGCCGGGAGTGCGAAGTCCACACCGACCTCCTCGGCGAACGTCCGTTCAGCGAGCATGCCAGCGGCGTCGATGCGGACGGAAGAGCCCGCCCGCGTTCGACGATCACGAGCGCGTCATCGACGCCGCGGCGCACCCCGAGGTGCACCAGGTGCCCGTGATCTCCGTGTCGCGAGCGAAACTGGGGCCATGAGCGACGAGCGGGTCCGGGTCGAGATCACCGACGGGGTCGCCGACGTGCGGCTCGCGCGGCCGGAGAAGCGCAACGCGCTGGACCCGGCGATGTTCGAGGGCCTGGTGACGACCGGCGAGCGGCTGAAGGCCGACCCCGCGGTGCGCGTCGTCGTCCTCTCCGGCGAGGGCCCCGACTTCTGCGCGGGCCTGGACTTCGGCTCGTTCCGCGCGATGGCGAACGGGGAGCGGCTCTCGGCGTCGGCGCAGCTGCCGCCGACGGACGGGCCGGCGCGGGCCACGGGGCAGCGCGCGGCGTGGGTGTGGGCCGAGCTCGAGGTCCCGGTGATCGCCGCGATCCAGGGCAACGCGCTCGGGGGCGGCCTGCAGATCGCGCTGGGCGCCGACCTCCGCATCGTGGCCCCCGACGCCCGGCTCTCGGTGATGGAGGTCAAGTGGGGCCTCATCCCGGACATGACCGGGACGCAGGTGCTCCCCGAGCTCGTCGGCCGCGACGTCGCCAAGGAGCTGACGCTGACCGCGCGGGTCGTCAGCGGCACCGAGGCCGCGGCGCTGGGGCTCTGCACGCGCACCGACCCCGAGCCGCGCGAGGCCGCGCTCGCGCTGGCCCGCGAGATCGCCGGGCGCAGCCCGCACGCCGTGCGCGCGGCGAAGCGCCTGATCGACGCCGCCGGCCGGGTGGACCTCGCCACCGGCTTCGCCGCCGAGCAGACCGAGATCGGCGCGCTGATCGGGAGCCCGAACCAGGTCGAGGCGGTCACCGCGGGCTTCGAGAAGCGGGCGCCGGTCTTCGAGGACTAACCGTCGAGCACCGGCAGGAGCACGGCGGCGACGTCGTCGCCGAGCTCGCGCGGCGAGCGCGGGCCGGCGGGGTCGAACCACTTGTAGGTCCAGTTCGCGGCGCCGAGGCACGCGTTGACGTAGGTCCGCGGCGTCATCGGCAACGTCCGCCCCGTCGCGCGCAGGTGGGCGTGCACCGCCTCGAGCACGAGGTCCTCGAACGCGCGGCGGCGGGCGAGGATCGGTGCGGCGAGCTCGTCGGGCAGCTCGGACTCCTCCTCGAAGCAGATCGTGAGCAGATCACGGTGCTCGCAGGTGTAGGCGACGCGCTCGACGATGAGCCCCCGCACGGCCTCGCGCGTCGACGACGCCCCGGCGACGATCGTGCGGGCGCTGGTCAGGCTCTCGTCGAGGACCTCCTCGTAGACCGCGACGAGCAGGTCCTGCTTGGTCCGCACGTAGTGGTAGAGCGTCGGCTTGCGCAGGCCGACCTTCTCCGCCACGTCGTTCATGGACGCCGCGCGGTACCCGCGGCGGCTGAACACCTCCACGGCGGCGGCGAGGATCCGCTCGCGGACCTCGTCGGCACGACTCACCGCGGCCTCCCCCCGGTCCGTGCGGTTGACCCGACTCCTGTGATGTGGGGTACTTTCGTCCGACCGGTCGGTCGAACGCAAGCGAAGGAGCCCGCGTGACCCACGATCTCGACGAAGTCCACGAGGACTTCCGTCGCAGCGTCCGCGCGTTCACCGACCAGCGGGTGCGCCCCGTCGTCGACGAGGCCGAGCGCGAGGGACGTCCGCCCGAGCGGCTCTGGAAGGAGCTCGGCGACGCCGGGCTGCTGGGCCTGCTGACCCCGGCCGAGTTCGGCGGGTCCGCAGGCGAGGGCGGCGAGGCGACCGCCGTCACGGTGCTCGCCGAGGAGCTCACCCGCGCCTGCGGCGGCATCGCCGTGAGCGCGCTGGTCAGCGCCTACATGGCCGCGCCCCACCTCGTGCGCCACGGCACCACCGAGCAGCAGGAGCGCTGGGTCGCCGCGCTCGCCGCCGGCGAGGCCATCGCGGCGATCGCCGTCACCGAGCCCGGCGCGGGCTCCGACGTCGCGGGCATCTCCGCCCGCGCGCGGCGCACCGATGACGGTTGGGTGCTCGACGGCCGCAAGATGTACATCACCAACGCGGGCCTGGCCGACGTCCTCGTCGTCGGCGCGAAGACCGACCCCGAGGGCGGGCACCGCGGGATCACGACGTTCGTGGTGCCGGCCGGCACGCCCGGGCTCTCGTTCGGCGCCCCGCTGCAGAAGATGGGCTGGCACTCCTCGGACACCCGCGAGGTCGTGCTCGACGGCGTCGCGCTCGGCGAGGACGCGGTGCTCGGCGTCGAGGGCCGCGGCTTCCACCAGATCATGGACGCGTTCCAGCTGGAGCGCGTCGTGCTGGCGGCGATGGGGGTCGGTCACGCCGCCGAGGCGCTCGAGACGGTCACCGAGTACCTGCGGGGCCGCGAGGTGGCCGGCGAGCCGCTCACCGCGCGCCAGGCGATCCGGCACCGCATCGTCGCGATGGAGATCGAGCTCGAGGCCGCGCGCGTGATGACCTACAAGGCCGCCGACCGCATCGACCGCGGCCACCCCGAGGCCGGCCGGTCCGTCGCGGCGGCGAAGTACTTCGCGGCGAAGGCGGCCGCGTGGATCGTCGACGAGGCGGTGCAGCTCTACGGCGGCGCCGGCTACCTCGAGGAGACGCCGATCGCCCGCCACCACCGCGACGTCCGCATCCTGCGCATCGGCGGCGGCACCGACGAGATCCAGCTCGAGATCCTGGCGAAGCGGCTGGTGCCGTGACCGGGACGGCGGCCAACGGCGCGGGTCCCGCGTGGGAGGTGTCGGCGCCCCATCCCCCCGGGGCGCCGGCACCTCCCTCGGGGGATGACGTGCTCGCGGCCGCCGACCGGGCGCGCCGCGGCGGGGACTCCGGGCGCTGGCCCGAGAAGCTCCCCGTCCGGCAGCGCCTCGACGTGCTGCTCGACCCGGGCAGCTTCGTCGAGGACGGCCTCCTGGCCGCGGCGACCGAGCCCGGGATGCCGGGCGACGGCGTCGTCACCGGCGTCGGGACGGTCGAGGGCCGGCCCGTGGCGGTGATCGCGCACGACTTCGGCGTCAAGGCCGGGTCGTGGGGCGAGCGCACCTGCGAGAAGCAGATCCGCATCCTCGAGCGGGCCGACCGCGACCTGCTCCCGGTGTTCTACCTCGTCGATTCGGCGGGCGGGCGGCTCACCGAGCAGATGGGCTTCTTCCCCGGGCGCCGCGGCGCCTCGCGGATCTTCCACCTGCAGGTCCGGCTCTCCGGGCGGGTCCCGCAGATCTGCTGCCTGCACGGCCCCTCGGCCGCGGGTGGCGCCTACATGCCGGCGTTCACCGACTGGGTCGGGATGGTCGAGGGCCGCGGGTCGATGTACCTCGCGTCGCCGCGGGTGGCCGAGAAGGTCACCGGCGAGCACACCACCGCCGAGGAGATGGGCGGCGCGCGGATGCACGCCGAGGTCTCCGGCTGTGGCGACTCGGTGTTCGAGGAGGACTGGGAGGCGCTCGCCGCCGCCCGCCTGCTCCTGACCTACCTGCCCGACGACTTCACCGGGACGCCGCCCGAGGTCGAGCCCGTCGAGCCCGAGGCCATCGACTGGGACGGGCTGGTCCCCGAGGACCCGAACATCGGCTACGACGTCATCACGGTGATCGACCGGCTCGTCGACGGCGGCACGTTCTTCGAGATCAAGCCGGACTGGGCCCAGGAGCTCGTGGTCGGCTTCGCCCGCCTGCACGGCCGCGTCGTCGGCCTCGTCGCCAACCAGCCCCAGGTGCGCAGCGGCGCGATCCACGTCGACTCCGCCGACAAGGCCGCCCGCTTCATCGCCCTGTGCGACGCCTTCAACGTCCCGCTGCTCTTCCTGCAGGACGTGCCGGGCTTCATGGTCGGCGTGGCCGTCGAGCGCCAGGGGATCATCCGCCACGGCGCCAAGATGATCCTGGCGATGTCCTCGGCCGAGGTCCCGAAGTTCACGATCGTCCTGCGCAAGGCCTACGCCGCCGGCTACTACGCGATGTGCGCGCCGGGCTTCGAGCCGCGGGCGACGCTCGCGCTGCCCAGCGCGTTCATCGGCGCCATGGGCCCCGAGGCGTCGGTCAACGCCGTCTACGCCGGCAAGATCGCCGCGATCGAGGACGAGGACGAGCGCGCCGCGTTCCTCGCCGCCCGCGTCGAGGAGCACCGCGCCGAGGTCAACCTGCTGCGCATGGGCGACGAGCTCGTCGTCGACGCCGTCGTCCCCGGCGAGGGCCTGCGCGACGAGCTGATCGCCCGCCTGCGCCACGCCGACGGCTGGACCCGCTCCAGCGGGCGCCGTCACCACCCCGTCAGCCCTGTGTGACCCCCACGGAGGAGACCCGATCATGGACGATCGCGACACCCTCGCCACCCTGATCTCCGCGCCGCTGCAGCCGTTGGACGAGCGATGGCGCTCTCCCGAACGGGTCGACGAGCTCGCGACGGCCCGCGCGCGCCACGACGCCGACCCCGACGACTACTGGGTCTGGGTGGCCGAGAAGCACCGCTGGCTCGAGCCGTGGCACACCGTGCGCTCGGGCGAGCTGGGCGACTTCCGCTACTTCGAGGGCGGGCGGATCAACGTCGCCGACAACTGCGTCGACCGCTGGGCCGAGGACCCGGCGACGGGCGACCGCGCCGCGATCGTGTGGGAGGGCGAGCCGGGCGACACCCGCACGGTGACCTACGCCGAGCTCGCCGACGAGGTGAACCGGCTGGCCGGCGGCCTGGTCGCCCTGGGCGTCGGGCGCGGGGACGTCGTCGCGGTCTACATGCCGAACCTCGTCGAGGCGTTCACCGCGATCCACGCCTGCAACCGGATCGGCGCGATCTACACGGTGCTCTTCTCCGGCTTCGGTCGCGACGCCGTGGCCTCGCGGCTCTCCGCGGCCCGGGCGAAGGCCGTCGTCGTCGCCGACGCGATCTACCGTCGCGGCAAGCCCGTCGAGCTGCTGGAGACCCTGCGGGCGGCTCGGTCGGACGCCCCGACGGTGGAGCACGTCGTCGTGGTCGACCGCACGGGCCGCGGCGTGGCCCTGGAGGGTGACGAGGTCTCCTACGCCGCCCTGCTCGCCGAGCACCCCGAGGGTGCGCCGATGGCGTCGCTCGACCCCAACGAGGCCGCGTTCCTGATCTTCACCAGCGGCACCGAGTCGAAGCCGAAGGGCGTCGTGCACTCGGTCGGCGGCTTCCTGCTCGGGACGTGGGCGAACGTGCACTGGCAGGCCGGGCCCGTCGACGGCGACGTCTACTGGGTGGCCGCCGACGTCGGCTGGCTGACCTTCCCGATCCAGGCCGTGATCGGCGGGCTGGCCCACGGCTCGACGATCGCCTGCTACGAGGGCGCGCTGGACACCCCGTCGTCGTCGCGGTTCTACGACGTCTGCGAACGCCACGGCGTCACGCAGGTGCTGTGCGCGCCGACGGTGCTGCGGATGCTGCGCAAGTTCGGTGACGACCTCGCCGCCGCCCACCCGCTCCCCCGCCTCGCGCTGATCACCGTGCAGGGCGAGCCGCTCGACGGGGAGACGTTCACCTGGGCGAACGAGACGTTCGGCGTCCCGATCGTCAACGCCTACGGGCAGACCGAGACCGGCTCGACGTGGACCTATCCCGTCACCGGCGTCGACGACCTCAAGGCCGGCTCGGCCGGCACCCCGGTGCCGGGCCACGCCTTCGACGTCGTCGACGACGACGGCGCGCCGGTGACGCCGGGGGTCAAGGGCAACCTCGTGATGACCCGGCCGTTCCCCACCCTCGCGCGCACCGTGTGGGACGACCACGACCGCTACCTCTCGACCTACTTCGGGCGCTTCCCCGGGCGCTACGCCACGAACGACGAGGCCGTCGTGGACGCCGACGGGCACCTGTGGGTGCTCGGGCGCGCCGACGACGTCATCAACGTCGCCGCGCACCGCCTCTCGACGATGGAGATCGAGGCCGTCGTCGGCACCCACCCGCGCGTCGTCGAGGCCGCCGTCGTCGGGGTGCCCGACGCGACCAAGGGCACGGTGCCGGTGGCGTTCGTGACCGTGTCCGGTGAGCCCGAGGGAGTGCCCGACGAGGTCCGGGACCTGGTCGGCGAGACCATCGGCGGGCTCGCGCGGCCCGACCGCGTGATCGTCACCTCGGCGATGCCGAAGACCCGCACCGGCAAGATCATGCGCCGGCTGATGCGGGAGGTCCTGCTGCACGGCGAGGCCCGCAGCGACACCAGCGCGCTCGAGGACCCGGGCAGCCTGGACACCCTCGCTGCGGCGGTCCGCGGATGAGCGGCCTGTGGTTCGAGGACCTCACCGAGGGACTCGTGGTCGAGCACGCCGTCCGGCGCACGGTCACCGAGACCGACAACGTGCTGTTCACGACCATGACGATGAACCCCGCGCCGCTGCACCTCGACCACCAGTACGCCGAGGGCACCGAGTTCGGGCGTCCGCTGGTGAACAGCATGTTCACCCTCGCGCTGGTGGTCGGGCTCTCGGTGCCGGAGCTGACGCTGGGGACGATCGTCGCCCAGCTCGGGCTCGACGAGGTGACGTTCCCGGCGCCGGTGTTCCAGGGGGACACCGTGCGGGTGTCCACCGAGGTCGTCTCGGCGCGCGAGTCACGCAAGCGGCCCGACGCCGGGATCGTGGTGTTCGCCCACCGCGCCCGCAACCAGCGCGACGATGTCGTGTGCTCCTGCAGGCGCACCGGCCTCATGCACCGGCGGCCCGCATGAGGGTCCCCCGGAGCCTGCTGTTCGTGCCCGGCGCGCGGCCCGACATGGTGGCCAAGGTGCCGCGCTGGGCGCCCGACGCGGTGGCCGTCGACCTCGAGGACGCCGTGGCCGCGGGCGACAAGGAGTCCGCGCGCGACGCCACGGTCCGCGCCGTCGCCGAGCTGCCCCGCGACGGCGGGACGCTCGTGCTGATCCGCGTCAACGGCCCGACGACGCCCTGGTACGCCGACGACGTCGCCGCGGTCGCGGAGTCGGCCGCCGACGGCGTCGTGCTGCCCAAGCTGGAGTCCCCGGACCAGCTCGAGGACCTGCGCTCCCGTCTCGGTGACCGCCCGGTGATCGGGGGCCTCGAGTCGGCGCGCGGGGTGGCGCGGTGCCGGGAGCTGATGACCGGCCTGCTGGCGGCGTACTTCGGCGCCGAGGACTACATCGCCTCGGTCGGAGGCCGGCGCACGGCGGGAGGGCAGGAGGTGCTGTTCGCGCGCAGCGAGGTGGTGCTCGCGGCCGCGGTCGCCGGCGTCGGGCTGCTCGACCAGGCCGTCGTCGCCGCCCACGACGCCGAGGCGTTCCGGGCCGACGCCGCCGTCGGCCGCGACCTCGGGTACGACGGCAAGATCTGCATCCACCCCTCGCAGGTCGCGCTCGCGCACGAGACCTTCACCCCGACCGACGAGGAGATCGCCCACGCCCGCCTCGTGATCGAGGCCGGGTCCTCGGGGGTGGGGGTCGTCGACGGCGAGATGGTCGACGCGGTGCACCTGACGATGGCCAGGGCGGTCCTGTCGCGAGCGGGCGTCGAGGCGTGAGGGCCGACACGCACGTGAGGATCGGCTTGGTCCTGCCGCCCACCGGCGACCCCGCCGACGTCCCGGACACCGCCCGGCGGGCCGAGGAGCAGGGGTTCGACCTCGTCGCGAGCGGCGAGCACGTGCTGTTCGGGAGCCCGACGCCCAACGCGTTCGTCACCCTCGCCGCCGCCGCGGCCGTCACCACCCGCGTGCGCCTGCTCAGCGCCGTCACGCTGCTGCCGCTCTACCCCGCGCCGCTCGCCGCGAAGATGGCCGCGACCCTCGACCGGATCTCCGGCGGCCGCTTCGAGCTCGGCATCGGGGTCGGCGGCGAGAACCCCGTGGAGTTCGCGGCGTGCGGGGTGCCCGTCCGCGAGCGGGGGCGGCGCACCGACGAGGCGCTCGACGTCCTCGTCACGCTCTTCGCCGGCGAGCCGATCGACGTCGACGGCACGCCCGCCACGCTCGACCCGCTGCCGATCCAGCGCCCGCGTCCGCCGGTGTGGGTCGGCGGGCGCTCCGAGGCCTCGATGCGTCGCGCCGGGCGCGCGGGCGACGTGTGGATGCCGTACCTGGGCAGCCCGGACCGTGTCGCCCGGGGCCTGGCCACCGCCCGCGCGGAGGCCGAGCGCCACGGGCGCGACCCCGCCGAGGTCTCCGGGGCCTACTTCGCGTGGACGGCCGTCGACCCCGACCCCGCCGTCGCCCGCCGCCGCGCGCGGGACAGCCTCGCCGCCACCTACGGGCAGGACATGGACCGCATCCTCGACGCGGTCGTCCCCCACGGCACGCCCGAGCAGGTCGCCGCCCGGCTCGCCGAGTACGCCGACGCCGGCGCCGACTCGGTGGTCCTCGCGCCCGCGGTCGACGCCGCGGACCGCGAGCGGATGCTGGATCTCGTGGCCGGCGAGGTCCTCCCCCGCCTGCGCCGCGCGTAGGCCGTGCCGGTGGGCGGAAGCCACCGTGACGACGGGCCCCGCGTGGCGCAGAGTGCCGAGGTCATCCCCTGCCGACCCCCTGCCGACAACCCCTGCCGACACCGGCCGACGAGGAGCACCCGTGACCGCGGAGTTCGTGACACCGACGTCCGAGGAGACCCTGCCGGGGCGTCCGTCCCCGTTCTTCCTCGCGGCGGGTGAGGGCGAGCGGGCGCACCTGTTCGACCAGCTCTTCACCGTGCTCCTCTCCGGTGACGAGACCGAGGGGCAGTTCGGCGTGTTCACCATGGAGGCGCCGAAGGGGCAGGCCATCCCGGTGCACTCCCACGACGACGTCCACGAGATCTTCTACGTGCTCGACGGGCGTGTGCGCGTCGCCGTCGAGGACGCCGACGGGCGGCTGCTCGACCGCGTCCTGACCACCGGCGACTTCGGCTACGTCCCGGCCGGGCGCAGGCACACCTTCCGCGTCGAGTCGCACCGGGCGCGCACGCTCGGGGTGTCGACCGGCGGCTTCGAGCGCTTCTTCGCCGCGGCCGGCGAGCGGACGGCCTCGACGATGCCGCCCGCCGAGCCCGTCATCCCCTCCCGCGAGCAGCTCGGCGACGCCGCGCGCCGCTACCGCAACGAGTTCCACCACGATGTCCGCCTCCTCGACTGACGCCCCGAGCGAGCCGCCGGACCTTCCCGAGCCCGTCCTCGCCGACGGCGTCACGACCTGGCGGGCGGTCGAGTTCGCGGCCGTCCCCGGGTACCGGCCGCTGCTGCTCGACCTGCACCGACCCGACGGTCCGCTGCCGGCGCTGATCGTCTTCCTGCACGGCGGCGGCTGGCGCGGCGGCAGCCGTACGGGCTTCGGACCGGCCTACGCCGACTGGTCGCCGTCGCCGTTCCTGCAGCTCGCGGCGCACGGGTTCGCGGTGGCGTCGCTGGACTACCGGCTCAGCGGCGAGGCCCGCTTCCCGGCGCCGCTGGAGGACGTCGCCGCGGGGCTCGGCTGGTTGCGGGCCCACGCCGAGCACCTCGAGATCGACCCCACCCGCATCGCGCTGTGGGGCGAGTCGGCGGGCGGGCACCTCGCCGCCCTGCTGGGCCTCACCGACCCCGGCGTCCGCGCGGTCGTCGACTGGTACGGCCCGGCCGACCTGACGACGGTCGCCACCGACGCCGCCACCGGGGGCATCAGCGCCGTCGACCCGGGCGCGCCGGACTCGCGCGAGGCGCTGCTGCTGGGTGTCGCGCCGTCGTCGGACCCCGAGCGGGCCCGGGCGGCGAGCCCGGTGACGCACGTCCACGCCGACGCGCCGCCGTTCCTGCTGCTGCACGGCACGGCCGACCGCCTCGTCCCGACCCGGCAGTCGGAGCGCTTCGGCGCGGCTCTGAGGGACGCCGGCGCCGCGATGACGCTCGAGCTGTTCGACGGCGCCGACCACCTGTGGCTCGGGCGGCCCGACGTCGCCCGGGCCGCCTTCGACCGCTCCGTCGACTTCGTCCTGGAGTGCCTCACGAGCTGACCGGCGTGCTCGTTCCGGTGCGTGCCGACCTGGTGACGAACGGTGCTCGGAGCGTTAGCATATGCGGCTCAAGCGGCCGCACTCGGCCGTACCGCGCCCCGGACCCCTGGCGCTCCGTCATCACTGCGTCGCGTCCAGGGGGCCACCGAGATGAGCCGCATCACCGTCACCCGCACGAGCTCCTCGCGATGGGTGGGCGAGCACCACCGCAAGACGATCTTCGTCATCGGTGGCGCCGTCGACGGCGCCGCCGTCCCGTCCCTGCGCGCCCGGGCGGAGTCCGAGGCCCGCGAGGGCTCGACGCGGGTGGTCCTGGACATCCGCGGGATCGTGTCGTGCGACCGCGCCGGCCTCCTGGGCCTCGCCCGCCTGCGCGGCCGGCTCGAGGCCCATCCCGAGTGCGTGGTGGACGTGGTCGGCGCGCGCTGGCCGCAGTTCGCCGACATCCTCGCCCGCGAGGCCGCCGAGGGCACCGAGACGCTCCGGGGGACGGTCCGGGAGCTCCGCCGCCCGCTCATGATCGACCCGCACCGCGTCCCGGTCGTCCCGCCCTCGGTCCCGGCCCCCCGGACGATGCCACCCACCGAGATGCGCCCGGCCGACAGCTGATGATCACCAACCGCGATCTCGAGTGCATCGGACTGTCCACGGGATGCGTGTGCCCGGCCGGCACGGACACCGCCGCGGTCCGTGGGGCCTGGCTGTGGGAGCGGCGCCCGGCACAGCCGGAGACGATCCTCGCGCTCCGCCGTCTCGTCCGGCGGTGGACGGTGGCGACGGTGGTGGACGAGGAGATCGGTGAGTCGATCGTCCTGGTGGTCGACGAGGCGGTGAGCAACGTCGTCGAGCACGCCTATCCGGGCCCCGTCGGGGACGTCTCGCTGTTCGCGGCACCCCGCCCGTGCGGGAACGGCGTGGTCGTGGTCGTCGAGGACCAGGGGGTCTGGTCGCCGCCGAACGCGGACCCGGGCTTCCGCGGCCGCGGACTCGACCTCGTGCGCGAGCTCTCGGACCACCACTACGTGGTGGGGTCGGACCTCGGCACCACGGTCCGGATGTGCTGGCGGGCCCCCGTCACGAGCTGAGGGGGCCTCAGCGCAGGAGCGGGGCGGTGTCGAAGGACCCGTCGGTCACGGTACGGGCCAGGTCGGACAGACGCTGCTGGCTCGAGCGGGCGTGGGCCCGCAGGCGGGAGAACGCCTCGTCGAGCGGGATCTGCCCGCGTTCGGCGAGGACGCCCTTGGCCTGCTCGATGATCACCCGGCTGGTCAGCGCGGCCTGGAGCTGCTCGGTGAGACGCTCACGCTCGCGGGTGTTGCGGTCCGAGAGGATGGCAATGGTGGCGACGTCGGCGAGGGCCTGACCGATGGCGAGCTCGTCGGCGCTCATGTCCGTGCGGCTGCGGTGGAACAGGTTGAGCGCGCCGATGGTCTCCCCCCGCAGCCGCATCGGGAGCGCGTGCACCGCGGTGAAGCCGTTGTCGTCGGCGAGCCTGGCGAACCGCGGCCAGCGGGTGTCGGTCGCGAGGTCGCCGGCATGGATCTGGGCCGAGGTGCGGAAGCAGTCCAGGCACGGGCCCTCCTCGGCCTGGAGCTGGAACAGCTCGACCAGGTTGGCCGCCTCGGTGGACGCGGAGACGACCTGCAGGGTGCCGCGCTGGTCGGTCAGCAGCAGCCCCGCGGCATCGACACCGAGCAACGAGACACAGTCGCCGCACAGGCCGTGGAACAGCTCGATCACGTCGTAGTCCGCCACCAGGGTGTCGGCCAGGCGGACGAACGCCGTCACCAACGCCTGTTCGCGGGCGGCTGACGGTGTGCTCATGATGGCTTCTCCTCGTCGTCCCGGCTGGAAGAGTCAACCGGGTCGTCGCTACGGGCGTCGCGCTGTCCAGGATGTCCCGAACCGGCGTTGCTCCACACCCCGTCGGGGTGCAGGCGGAGGCGGCGGGCGACGACGTCGTCCGCGACCTCGGTGATCGTGCGTCCGGCGCTGAAGGAGTACGCGCGCAGCCGGGCCAGCGCCGACGGCGCGTCGAGCCGTGCCTGCGCCATGAGCATCCCCGTGGCCTGGTGCACCTCCGCGCGCACCAGCGCGGAACCGTCCGGCGCGCTGACCGATCCGGACGGCCCGTCGCCCCCGGGGTGGGTGCGGTCGAGCAGGGACCACACCGCGGCGTCGGCCGTGCGCAGGGCTCCGGTCAGGTCCTCGTCGTCCAGCGGGCCGGGAGCATCGCGGTAGCAGTCGAGCACCCCGATCCGTGCACCGCCGACCTGGAGGGGGAACACGAACATGCCGCGCGCGCCGGTCGCGGCCGCGGCCGCGGCGAACACCGGCCACCGGGTCTCGGCCGGGTCGGCGATGTCGGGCACGAGCACGGCCCGACCGGTGCGGAAGGACTCCACGCACGGGCCGTCGCCCAGGCCGAACTGCAGCTCGTCGATGCGGGCGGAGACCGCGTCGGTGGCGCAGACCGGCTCCTGCACCTCGGCCACCGTCATCATCGTGATCGACGCCCCGGTCATCGGCAGCCATTCGACGCAGGCCCGGCACACGGCCAGGGCGGCCTCGGAGCCGCCCGCGGCGACGGCGTCGGCGAGGGCCTGGCTCAACCGGGCCTGATCCACCTCGCACCCGCCGCCCATGGTCGCCGCGTGGGCGGGCTCCCCCGCTCACGCCCCGACGAGGTCCAGGCCGGGTTCCCCGCCCCCGCCGAGAGGTCCCGGAGGAGCAGGTGCGGCGAACCCTACACCCGGGCAGGGTCCCCGCCCGGGCTGCGCACTCACCGCCACCATCGCCTCGATCCGCGGCGTTGGACCGGTATCTGCGGGGCCACGGTGATCGCGGCGTAGGCCCGGGCCTCCGGGTCGGCCGGGTTCCATCCCAGGACGTCGATCCCGTGGCCGGACAGGACGCGGACGGCCACCGCCTGGGCGACACGGGTGGGCGCGGCGTAGGCCGCACCGTGCGCGTCGAGGCGGATCGACCAGCTCCAGCGGCTGCCGTGGGCGGCCAGCACGGTCCACCCCGGCCCGCACAGGCCCAGGCCCGGGACCGAGGGCGCCAGGTCGGACGACATCGGGGCGGACGACGTCGGGTCGGACGGCCGAGCGGGATCGGTGCCGGAGTGGACGAGCACGTACGACACCGCGGGTTCCGCCGGCTGCGGGCGCGCCGGCCCGGAGGGACCGTGGGACGGCTGGACGGTGCTCATCGGCGCGTCAGGGGTCGTGCCGTGGCGGCGAGCTCGCGACCGCCGAGAGGTGGCGTCCGGTGCGGACCGGGCGGCGGAACGCCAGCTCGTCGTCCACGGGGCTGTCCGAGAGGACGGCGAGGGCCGCGGCGTGGAGCGAGACGCTCTCCACGGCGGCGCGGCGACGGAGCGCCTCGGCGCTCTCGACATCGGTGAGGCCGCTCGCCAGACCGAGGAGGACCTGCGCGCGATGGATGTCGCGCCGATCCTGGAGGTCTTCGGGACTCCTGTGGGCCATTGTTCCCCCGGTGCGATCGACGGGCCCCCGATCACGGCGGGGGCGGGTCGGCGACGGGGTCCTGGTCGTCCGCGACCACGATCGCGCACGACCGCGACGACGTCCAGCCGAAACAGATCACGGTGCTAGGAAGGGCGGCATGGCCCCGCCCTCCACGCTCGTCCTGGGGCTCGACCCCGTCACCATCGCGGGCTACGACCCCGCGCCGGTGCTCGAGGCGCTCGAGCGCGGACGGCGGCGCTTCGACGAGCTCGGGATCTCCCACACGATGTGCCTGGTGCCGCTCGACGACAGCGCCGAGGGGACGATCGTCGAGCACCTGCGCCGCGAGCCGTGGGAGTGCGTGGTCGTCGGCGGCGGCCTGCGGAAGGACGAGGAGCTGGTGGAGTTCTTCGAGGTCGTCGTCAACCTCGTCCGGCGGCACGCCCCCCAGGCCGCCATCGCGTTCAACTCCACCCCGGTCGACTGCGCCGACGCCGCGGCGCGGTGGCTGACCCCGCGCTGACCCTTCCCCACTGTTCAGCCGCCGCTGTACGGTTCAGCGCATGCTGACCGGTGAGACCCAGGACGCCGCCCTCGCGCGGGTCGGGCGGGCGCTGGCCGACCCCACCCGGTGCCGCCTGCTGGTGGCGTTGCTCGACGGTCCGGGCTATCCGGCACAGCTCGCCGGGGCCCTGGGGCTGTCGCGCTCCAACGTCTCGAACCACCTGGCGTGCCTCCGGGGCTGCGGCCTCGTGGTCGCGTCGCTCGAGGGGCGTCAGACCCGCTACGAGATCGCCGACCCCCACCTCGCGACGGCCCTGCGGGAGATGGCCCGGGTCGTGCTCGCGGTGTCGCCGTCCGAGGAGTGCCTGGACGAGGTGGTGCGACCGTGAGCGCCGGGCACCAGGCACGGCACTCGCTGCCCCTGGCCTCGGGCGCGGAGTGCGAGAAGGAGTGCTGCGCCGGACCCGTCGCGCAGCGCGTCGGCGGCGACGTCGACCGCCGCGCCGTCCTCACCCGACGGGTCCGCCTGCTGGTGGCGGCGACGATCACCTACAACGTCGTCGAGGCGGTCGTCGCGATCAGCGCCGGCACCGTGGCGTCGTCGTCCGCCCTCATCGGCTTCGGCCTCGACTCGACCATCGAGGTCGCCTCGGCCGCCGCCGTGGCCTGGCAGTTCTCCGGCCGCGACCCCGAGGCCCGCGAGCGCGCGGCGCTGCGCGTCATCGCCTTCTCGTTCTTCGCCCTCGCCGCCTACGTGGGCGTCGAGTCGGTGCGGACCCTGCTCGGCGCGGCCGACCCGCAGCCCTCGACCGTCGGCATCGTCCTGGCCGCGGTGAGCCTGGTCGTCATGCCGTTCCTCTCCGCCGCGCAGCGCCGGGCCGGCCGGGAGCTGGGCTCGAACTCCGCGGTGGCCGACTCGAAGCAGACGCTGCTGTGCACCTACCTCTCCGGCGTGCTGCTCCTGGGCCTCGTCCTGAACGCCACCCTGGGGTGGAGCTGGGCCGACCCCGTCGTCGCCCTCGTCATCGCCGCCGTGGCGGTGCGGGAGGGGATCACCTCCTGGCGCGGGGAGCACTGCTGCTGAGTCCGTGCCGCAAGGCTGACTGATCGGTCAGTGAGGCCTTGCGATCCGCGGGGCGACCGATGCCTGACCTTCCACCTCGCCGGCGGCGAGGGCGGCATGGCCCACATGCTCGACCACTTCGGGCCGTCGCTGCGCGCACCCTGGACCCACCTCGAGGCCCCGGAGCTCACCGCCGAGCTGTGGGGCGCGATGGTCGAGGGCACCGCGGCCGAGGCCGCCGGGCGTGACTACGCGGCCCTCGTCGCGGAGCGGGACCGGGCGGTGATCGCCGTCCGCCGGGCCGTCGAACAGGCGCGCCGGACCTCCGTCAGGCCCTGATCAGCGGCCGGTAGCCGAGGACGGACGCGGCGCCGTCGAGGTAGGTCCGGCGGTGGGCGCGCGGGACCCACTCCTCGACGGGGTGGACGGTGAGCATGCCGCCGCCGGCGATCCGCCGGTGCTCCTCCTCGGCCAGCGCGATCGCGGCGTCCTGCTCGCCCTGGGCCCGGGCCTGCTCCCGCTCGGTCATGTCCGGCACGGTGCCCGAGCAGGGCGGCGGCGTCCAGAGCGCGGCCGACCCGTCAACCGCGCTCGGCGCGCGGAGGGAGGCCGGCGAGGTCGGTGGCGAACGACCCGATGCCGAAGGCCAGGGCGTTCAGCATGCGTCCGTACGCGACGCGGTCGATGTTGCTCGTGGTGTCGCACGCCCGGTGGTAGCAGACGTCGAAGGGGACGCCGGCCCGACCGCCCCAGAGCGCGGCCTGCTCCGGCGTCTTGCTCGGGGCGTCGCCGGTGAAGACCCCGCCGGACGGGATCGCGGCCTCGACGAACGGGGCGTAGTCGGAGTCGCCGTTGAAGGGGGTCCCCTGCGCCGGCACGCCCAGCGAGGCGAGGCGGTCGACGAACAGGCGCTCGATCGTCGGCGATCCCGCCGCCGCGTCCTCGGTGTTGCCCGCGTCCGACCCGTCGCCGTCGTAGACGAAGTAGCCGGCGTTGGGGGACGCGATCATGTCGGAGTTCAGCATCAGCGCGATGTCCCGCCGCCGGTCGGCCGAGAGCCCCTGGACGTACTGCTGCGACCCGACGAGGCCCTCCTCCTCGGCCCCGAACCAGACGAAGCGCACCGCGTTGGTCACCGGCGCCGCGGCACCCAGCCGGAGCGCGATCTCGAGGTTCGCGGCGACCCCGCTGCCGTCGTCGTTGATGCCCGGCCCCTCGGGGACGCTGTCGAGGTGGGCGCCGCTCAGGACGACCTCGTCGGTCCGGCCCGAGGTGGTCTGGGCGATCACGGTGCGGGTGGTCCGGGCTCCGGCCGCGCCCTCGGCGCCCTCGTCCTCGCCGTCCTCGCTGGTCACGGCGATGGTGGGGGTCTCCACCCGGAAGCCGGCACGAGTCAGCGTGGACGCCACGTACTCCACGCTCTGGTCGTAGCCGGGAGTGCCCACGGCGCGGTTCCCGCCGTTGCGGTCGGCGATGGCCTGGAGCGCCTCGAGGTGGCCGACGGCCCCGTCGACGGTGGCCTCCGCGGCGAGACGCTCGGCGAGGGGGCCGCCGCCGACCGGGCCTCCTGGAGCCGGTGCCTGACCGGAACCGCTCGCGCAGCCCGCCACGACGAGGGAGGCCATGAGCGCGGCGATCAGGGCGCGCGCACGTCCCGAACTGCTCATGGCGGGTTCCCCTCGTGGCCGATCAGGCCGTCGTCCGTCGCTCGACGCCCGTGCTGTCGCTGCCGGAGGTCCGCTGACGTCGCAGGAGCCCGCCGACGACGGCGACGCCGACCAGGGCGGCCACCGCGAGGGCGACATCGACCCACATCCGAGGACTCGAGGGTGCGTCGGTGACGTCGGCGGCGTCGGCCCAGCGGGAGCCGATCCCGGCGATCGGCACCGTCGCGGCCAGGAGCCACCGACGCGACGATCGGATCGTGGCGTGGTCCATGCGTCCAGCGTGGCCGTCGCCCACGGAGTTGACCAGGCCGGCGGGGGACGGTGACCACCGTCGGGGGACCGGGGGCGAGGGTGGGTCGTCGCGCCGGCGTGTCCGTCGCACAGGTGCCCGCGGGAGCCGGCTGATGTGCGTGTGGGGCGTCTTGCGGAACAGGCGCACGGAACCCTCCGGGTCCGCGAACCGCCCGCCGGTCCGGTGGCACGGTCGAGCGCTTCTCCGGGCCCGTGTCGTCATGCGCCGGCACCGGCACCGCCCGATCGACCAGCAAGGTAGGCCCCTGCCCGAGCATCGCCGATCACGCCGGGCGCCCTGGGCCTCGTTGGGAGCTCGACGCCCATGTCGACGAGCGGGCCGCCGGGGCGCGCGGGACGACGCGCTCGACGCCACGTGGGCACCGAGTCATCACGCATTGTGATGGTCGACGAGCCGGCCCCTCGGGCTGGTGCTCCACGCTGGGGTCCGCCCGCGCTCACCGGCCCCGCTCGCGGGCGGGCCCCCGGTCCTTCGGAACGGGCTCCGGGCCCTCTCCGTGGCGCTCATGGCGCCGGTGCGCTGCTCAGTACGTGTCGCACGAGACGTTGGTGTACTGCCCGCGGACCGTCTGCGTGTCCACCACGCGGTCGCCCTCGCGGATGGTGCAGGTCAGGTCGCCGCCGCCGCCGCCCGTGATCGAGCCGGACCCGGTGACCATCGCCCCCCCGTCCTGGATCGTGACCGTCTGCCGCCACGGGAGCGTCCGGTCCTCCTCGGAGTCGTAGCCGCCCGTCGAGTTCGTGAACCCGACGCGCCCCGCGGAGTCCTGGTCCGTGCTCGTGACCTCCAGCGTGTACGTCCGCGGGCCGGCCACGAACGGCTCGGAGACGTCCCCCGGGCCTCCGGGCAGGCCGGCGAACGCCTCGTCGATCGCGGCCACGTACGCCGCGGTGAACACGAACGAGAGGACGAGCCCGAGGACGGAGAGCCCCAGGCCCACGGCGCTCATCACGACCCGCGAGCCGCGCCGCCGGCCGATGAGCACCGCGGCGACCCCGATCCCGACGCCCACGAACCCGACGAGGATGCCCGCCTGGTTCAGCACCGGCACCGGGGAGAGCGCGAGGCAGACGATCCCGAGGACGAGCGCGGCCACCGCCCAACCGTTGCTGGACGAGCCTCCGGGCGGGACTGGAGCCGGCGCCTGCGGCGCCATCGCCGGCCGCGCGGGAGCGGCGACCGGCGCCGCCGACCGGGACGGGGCGAGCTGGACCGTCGGCGCGTCGAGCGGGTCGAGCCCGCGGCGCGGCTCGCGGGGGAGCGTCATGTCCGTTGTGTCGGGTTGGCCTCACAGATCGTTACTGCCTGGTCACGGATACCGAACACGTCCGGTTCACCTCGCTCTCGACCTGCCACCAGTCGCCCAGCCCGAACCGGCGACGTCGTGAGTTCCAGCTCCCGCCGGCGAACCACACGGAGGAGACCGCGGACCCCGGGGCGAACAGGTCACCCAGATTGGGGCTTCCAGAGTCGTTCCGCCGATTCTTGCGCCTGATCCCCATCACCGTTGCCCTCTCCGTCGGCGCCCACCGTTACTGCTTGTAGTTTGCTCGTCCCGGGAATCATGTCGTTCTTCACCTGGCGCGCTGATTGCTCCCGGAAGAACCCGGAATCGGGCCGCGGGTCGCGAGGAGGAGAATGTGCCCGTAGCTGGCCGGCGCTGGAGAATGTCGGCGGTAAGCAGCCACCGAGCTCGCTCGTGACGTCGTTCTCCGGCATGGCGTCCAGGGCGCTCACTCGTCGTCTCCGCGGGGCGCAGGAGGTCCTTGTGGACCTCGTAGGGAGAACGGACTGATGCTCGATCGTCTCGTCCGAGGGGCCGGACCCGTAGCGGTTTCCCCTGATCTCGGGGTTCTCCCGGCGCTGGCCTGATGCCCGTGCTGGTGGGACGTGGTGGGGCAGGTCGGGCTCGAACCGACGACCTGACGGATTATGAGTCCGCTGCTCTGACCAGCTGAGCTACTGCCCCCCGGGCACCGCGGACCTCCGGCGACCCGCCCCCGGGCGTCGCGGCGGGGCGAGCGTACGACACCGCCGGGCGACGCCGGCGCGACACCGCGCCCCGCCGTCCACCCCCGCACGAGGGGCACCTTGCGCATGATCAACAGGTCGGAACGCCTGCCGAACGTGCCCCTCGCCGGACGTCGGCGCCGCCACCGTGTCGATCACATGACACCCCGTTACCGGAACGTGACATCGCGGAGATCCGCCAGCGCGGGACCGAACACGGGCTTGACATGCCACATCGACGACGAGGCGCGACGAGCGGTCGTCACGGCTCGTGATGATCTCGTTACCGACCGGCCGAAGGGGCCGTTTCGTCTTGAATCGGACGTCGGATGGCGGTCATGGTTCGGCCGCTCGGTCCACTGTTGGTCCGAACGTGTTCACCGTCCTGATCGGGAAGGACCCCCCATGAAGAAGAGCACGATGCGTCTCGCGTTCGCCGTTGTCGCCGTTCCGGCGGCCGTCACCGGCTTCGCCGCCCCGGCGGCCAACGCGGTCGAGCTGGCGCCCTACGCCCACCAGCTCGACAAGGACGTCGCGGCCACCGAGGCCGAGGTCGGCGCGGTCGTCGACGACCTGGGCTTCGCCGCCGAGTAGGACCAGCACGACCAGCACGACCAGCACGACGAGCCGCTCCCCACAGCAGCTTCCGCGAGGGCCCGGGCCGGATCAGCTCCCCACGAGGAGCCCGACCCGGGCCCTCGGCGCTGCCGGGGTGGCGCAGGGGCTGGACATGGTCGCGATCGCCGACGACTCTGTGGGGACGTCACCCCGAACGCTCGGAGGCCGCCATGCGCCTGGGACGTCGACTCTCCGCCGGCATCGCGGAAGACCCGCCGGACACCCCGGAGGTCCCCGCGGACGAGGTCGCCCCGATCAGGGCCGACGAGGTGAGGGCGGCGGAGACAGGGACGGGGCAGCGTGAGCCGGCCGAGCAGCTGGTCGATCGCTAGGCACCGCGGGCCGGAGGGTCCGCTCACCGGGTACAAGATCGCCTACCCGATGATCTCGGCGGACTCGCGGCGCGTCGGCTTCAACGGCGTGGCCCTGGGGCGCACCCAGGTCTACGGCCAGGTGGCCGACGCCGTCTGCATTCAGAGCCCCCGTCACCACCCGCCGTCGTCCTGGTGCGACTGCGGGTTCTACTGCTTCCACACCCTCGAGGACGCGCGCGACCTCGCCTGCGACCCGCAGTACCAGCACTGCGTCCTGCTCGAGATCGCCGCGTCCGGCCGCTTCGTGCGCTACGAGCTGGGGCTGCGCTACGCGCGCCAGACCGTCCGCACGGTGCGCCTCGGGCGGTGCGGCTGCGGTCGGGTGTCGACGGCCCTGGCCGACGGCGGGCCGGGCGTCGTGGGCTGGCGGCGGCTGCACCCGGTGTGCGGTCTGTGCGCCGGACCGCGGCCCGTCCTCACCCTCGCGGCGTTCGGGACACTGAGCGGCGGCATCACGGTCTGCAGCGACCAGGCCGGCGACGATCCGGACGCCGTCTTCGCCCCGCTCGCCGGGGTGGCCGACGACGTCGACGAGGCCTCGCTGGTCCCGCTGCTCTCCGCCGAGGTCGCGCTCCTGCAGGCCCGCCTCGACCAGGTGCAGAGCCGCCTGGAGCAGCTGACCCACCGCTCGGAGTGATCGCGCCACGCCCGGCCCCCGGGCGACGTGCCGCGATCCCCCGGCTGGGGTAGGCAGGACCCGTGAGCACCCTGGAGCTGGGCCCCCTCCTGCGCCACGTCGGCACCACCACCGCCACGATCTGGGTGGAGACGAGCGAGGCGTGCACCGTCGAGGTGCTGGGCGCCTCGGCGCCCACCTTCCAGGTCTGCGGGCAGCACTACGCGCTCGTCGTCGTCGACGGGCTCGAGCCCGGCACCTGCCTCCCCTACGAGGTCCGACTCGACGGTGAGCTCGTGTGGCCCCTCCAGGGCACCGGGACGCCGCCGAGCTACCTGCGCACGCGCACGGAGGTCGAGGACACCGGTCGCCTCCGGTTCGTCTTCGGCTCCTGCCGTTACCCCCCGACCGACGACGCCGACCTCGAGGCGTCGCTGGGCATCGACGCGCTCGATGCCTTCTCCGTGCGCCTCATGGACGAGGTCAGGGCGGCCGACGATCCCGCGTCGGTCCTGCCCGACGCCCTCTGCCTGCTCGGCGACCAGGTCTACGCCGACGAGATCACCCCGCGCACCGAGCAGTGGATCCGCTCCCACCGGGACCCCGACGACGAGTCCGGCCCGGGCATGGAGATCGCGGACTTCGGCGAGTACGCGCACCTCTACAGCGAATCCTGGACCGACCGCGAGATGCGGTGGCTGCTCTCGACGGTGCCCACCGCGATGATCTTCGACGACCACGACGTCCGCGACGACTGGAACACCTCGCAGGCCTGGCGCGATGAGATGGCGAGCAAGCCGTGGTGGCCGCAGCGCATCCGCGCGGGGCTGTCGTCGTACTGGGTCTACCAGCACCTCGGCAACCTCGACCCCGCGACGCGGGACGCCGACCCGCTCTACCGCAAGGTGCTCGAGGCCGACGGCGACGTCTTCGACCTGCTCGCGGACTTCGCCGGCCGCGCCGACGCCGAGGTCGGCGAGCCCAGCGGGGTGCGCTGGAGCTACCGCTGGGACCTCGGGAAGACCCGGCTGCTCATGGTCGACTCGCGGTGCGCCCGGGTGCTCAACGAGAACGACCGCCTGATGATCAACGACCACTCGTTCACCTGGATCGAGGAGAATGCGACCCCCGACGCGGGCGAGGACGTCGACCACCTCCTGCTGGGGTCGTCGATCCCGTGGCTGATGCCGCCCGCGGTCAGCCACTTCCAGTCGCTCGACGAGTGGGCGGCCGCGCGGGGCAGCAAGCTCGCCGAGACCGTCCGCCAGGCCGTCGACCTCGAGCACTGGCCGGCGTTCCGGGCGTCGTTCGACCGGCTCGCGGACCTGGTGCGCGGCGTCGCGTCGGGCCCGGACGCCCCCGCGACGGTCTGCGTGCTCTCCGGCGACGTCCACCACAGCTACGCCGCCGAGGTGCGCTACCCCTCCCCCACCCGCTCGCGGGTCTACCAGCTGACCTGCTCGCCGGTGCGCAACGGCGTCCCGTGGTTCATGGAGTACGTGTTCGCCCTCGGCTGGTGGAAGGGCCTCACCTCCGCGCTGGCGCGCGTCGCCCGGGCCGCCGGGATCGGTGACCTGCCGATGAGCTGGTCGCCGATCGGCGGGCCGTGGTTCGGCAACGCCGTCTCCACGCTCGAGGTCAACGGCCGCGCGGCGCGGATCCGGGTGGAGCGTTCGGGCACCCGCGGCGGCCTCGAGGCCGTCGCGGAGCTCCCTCTCACCTGACGGGTCCCGGGGTTCGTCAGCCTGGGGGCCACGCTGACGTTCATCGTCAGTAGCTCCCCCAGCTCGAACGATGCGACGAGGACCGGGAACCGTCGGCGCTGTCGCTGCGTCGAACCCCATGTGCCGGATCGGGTGCGATCCGGCGCATGTCGCTACCCGCCCGGGTCGCGGCGTCGTTCTACGGTCGAAGGTCGAGCAGCGGAGGGAGGCGAGCGTGCGGTTCGTGCACACCGCCGACTGGCAGCTCGGCATGACGCGCCGGATCCTGGGCGCGCGCCCGCCCAAGGAGGCCGGTGGGCTCACGGGCGAGGCGCAGGCGCGCTTCGCCGAGGCCCGGCTCGACGCGGTCCGGGCGCTCGGGCAGATCGCCGACGCGCAGGGCGCCGCGTTCGTCCTGGTCTGCGGCGACGTGTTCGAGTCCAACCTCGTCGGCCCCGACGTCGTCGCCCGCGCCTGCGAGGCGCTCGGGTCGTTCCGCACCCCGGTGCTGCTCCTGCCCGGCAACCACGACCCCGCCGACGCCGCCTGCGTGCTCCGCAGGCCGGACTTCGTGCGGCGGTGTCCCGCGCACGTCCGGGTGCTCGACACCCCGGGGGTGCACGAGATCGCGCCCGGCGTCGAGGTCGTCGCGGCCCCGTGGCGTTCCAAGCACCCGCTCACCGACCTCGTCGGCGAGCAGTTGGCCGCGCTCGAGCCGGCGCCCGCGGGCACGCTGCGGGTCCTCGCCGGGCACGGCGAGCTCGACGTGCTCGACCCCGACGACGACGAACCGGCCCGCATCCGCCGCGACGGGGTGCTCGCGGCGCTGGCCGACGGCCGGGTGCACTACGCCGCGCTCGGCGACCGGCACTCCGTCTGGACCGACGCCGTCGACGACCGCATCCGCCACGCGGGCACGCCGGAGGTCACCGACTTCGACGAGGTCGACCCGGGCCACGTCCTGGTGGTCGACCTCGACGAGCGCGCCGCGCGCGTGACGACGGAGACCGTGGGGCGCTGGCGGTTCGTGCGCCACGACGCCGCGCTCGACACCGACGCCGACCTCGACGCGCTCGACGCCCGGCTCGCCGCGCTGCCCGACAAGGAGCGCACCGCGGTCCGGCTCGCCCTCGTGGGCACGCTCTCGCTGCGCCAGCGCTCCCGCCTCGACGACCTGCTCGCCGGGCACGGGCTCGCGTTCGCGGCGGTGGAGGTGGTCGAGCAGCACTCCGACCTCGCGACCGTGCCCGACGACGCCGACCTCCACGAGCTCGACCTGCACGGGTTCGCCGCCGACGCCGCGTCGGAGCTCTTCGCCGCGGCCGCGCCCGCCGAGGGCACGGGCGACGCCGAGTCCCGGGACGCGCTCCGTCTGCTGCACCGGCTGGTCGGGAGCCCCCGATGAGGCTGCACCGGATCCGGCTGCGCGACTTCCGCGGCGTGCACGATCGTGAGGTGTCGCTCGCCGAGCACGGGGTCACCGTGCTGCAGGGCGACAACGAGGTGGGCAAGACCTCCACGCTCGTGGCGCTCGACCTGCTCTTCGACGCGGCCGACTCGTCGCGCCGCGCGGAGATCCGCGCCGCCCAGCCGGCCGGGGTCGACGCCGGGCCCGAGGTCGAGGCGGAGGTCTCCACCGGCCCGTACCGCTTCGTCTACCGGAAGCGCTGGCTGCGCCGCCCGCGCACCGAGCTGCACGTCACGGCGCCGGCCCCCGAGCAGCTCACCGGCGCCGACGCCCACGCCCGCGTCGCCGCGATCCTCGACGAGACGATGGACCGGGCGCTGTGGCGGGGCCTGCGCGTCGAGCAGAACAGCGTCGTCGGGCAGGCCGACCTCGGCGGGCAGGACGCGCTGACCCGCGCGCTCGACCGCGCGGCGTCGGGGCCGGGCGCCTCCCGGGCCGACCCGAGCGCCGACGACGGGCTGATCGAGCGCGCCGCCGAGGAGCTGCGCCGCTACCGCACCCCGAGCGGCCGGGCCACCGGCGAGCTGCGGGCCGCCGAGGTGCGCCTCGCCGACGCCGAGGCCGAGGAGGTGCGCTGCCGCGCCGCGCTCGAGGCGGTGGAGCGCGACGTCGCCGCCCGCGACCGCCTCGACGCGGACGCCGCGGCCCTCAAGGCCCGCAAGCACGCGCACACCGCCGAGGTCACGGGGCTCGAGGACACCTGGGCCGCCTTGCAGTCGCGGCTGCGCGAGGTCGACGCCGCCCGCCAGCACGCGGTGCTCGCCCGGGAGCGCGCCGACGCGGCCCGCGAGCGCCGGGAGACCCGAGACTCCCTGGTCGCCGCCCTCGAGGACGACGCCGACACCGCGGCCCGCGCGGCCGAGGCGGTCGCGGCCCACGAGGCCGAGCACGCCGGCGCCCGCGACGAGCGCGACGCCCGCCGCGCCGCCGACACCGCGGCCCGCGCACGGGCGGGCGAGGCCCGCCGGGCCGCCGACGCGGCCGAGCGGGCGGTGTCCGCCGCGCGCGACCGCGCCGAGCTCGCCGACCTCTCCGAGCGGCTGCGGCGCGTCGACGAGGCCGCCGCCGGCCTGGCCGCCGCCGAGCGGGCCCTCGCCGCGAGCACGGTGGACGCCGACGACCTCGACGAGCTCGAGGACCTCGCGCGCGACGTGGTGCGCGCCGAGGCCGCGCGGGACGCCGCCGCCGCGCGGGTCGAGCTGGCGGTGCCCGCCGACGCCGGCGAGCTGACCGTCGTGGTCGACGGGGAGACCGTCGTGCTCGCGCCCGGTGGCTCGCACACGCTGCCCGTCGCCGGGTCACGGGCGCTGTCGCTGCCCGGGGTCCTCGACGTGCGCGTCACCCCGGGCCTCGACGACGCCGGCCGCGATGACGCGGTGCGCGAGCGCTCCCGCGCCCTCGCCGAGGCGTGCGAGGACCTCGGGGTCGCCGATCTCGAGGCCGCCCGTGCCGCGCGCCGGGACGCCGAGGACGCGGCCCGCCGGGCCGACGAGCACCGCGCCGCCCTCGCCCGCGAGCTCGCCGGGCACGGCGACGCCCCCGCGCTACGCGCCGCCCGCGACGCAGCGCGCACCCGGTTGCCGGACGACGGGACGTCCGCGACCTCGGTGGACGTGACCCCGGTGGACGTGACCTCGGTGGACGTGACCTCGGTGGACGTGACCTCCGCGGACGTGACAGAGCTGCGCGCCGCCGCCGACACCGCGCGCGCCGACGCCGAGGACGCCGCCCATAGGGCCGACGAGGCCGACGCGGCGTGCCGCAGCGCCGAGGACACGGTGCGCGAGGCCGACACCCGCGCCGCCGTGCTGGCCGAGCGCGCCGCCGAGGCCCGCCACGCGCACACCCGCCGGCTCGAGGAGCTCGACGCCGCCCGCGCCGCCGAGCCCGACGCGACGCTGGCCGAGGCCGAGAGCACGCGGCTCGCGCGCGCCCGCGACGCCGAGCGCGAGCACGAGGCGATGGCCGCCGCGCTCGCCGACGACGACCCGGACACCGTCGAGGCGCGCGTCCTGAACGCCCGCGCCGTCGCGGAGCGCCTCGCCGGCGAGGGCGCCCGCCTGGAGCGCGAGCACGCCGAGACCACCGGCCGCCTGCAGGCCGCGGGCCTCGCCGGCTGGCACGACCAGCTGGCCGCCGCGGAGCTCGAGCTCGACGCCGCGGTGCGCGAGCACGCCGCGGTGGCCCGCCGCGCCGCCGCCGCGCGGCGCCTGCACGAGACCCTGACGCGGCACCGCGAGCGCGTCCGCCGCTCCTACGTGGCGCCGTTCCGCGCGCAGGTCGAGCGCCTCGCGCGCATCGTGTTCGGCCCGTCGCTGGCGCTCGAGATCGACGAGGACCTGCGGATCACCCACCGCACGCTCGACGGCACCACGGTGCCCTTCGGCGCGCTCTCCAGCGGAGCCCAGGAGCAGCTCGGGCTGTGTGCGCGGCTGGCCTGCGCAGCGCTCGTCGACCCGTCCGAGGGCGTCCCGGTGGTCATCGACGACGCGCTCGGCCACTCCGACCCCGACCGGCTCTCCCGGCTCGGCGCCGTGTTCACCGCGGCCACCTCGGCCCACGGCGCGGCCCAGGTCGTGGTGCTCACCTGCACGCCCGAGCGCTACCACGGCATCGGCGCGGCGACGGTCGTGCCGCTCGCGCCGTCCCGTCGGCCCGGCGAGCGCGCCGCCTCGGAGCGCTCGGGCCCCGAGGTCGTCCGCGTCGCCGAGGACACGCCGGCCGCGACGCCCGGCACGGTCCTCGACCTCCCCCGCGCACCCCGCGCGGGCTGACCCCGCACGCGTCCCGCTCCGGGTCGTCGCACGCCCGTGGGGAGCGAAGGACGCCCCGGCTGCGTCCCACGCGGTCAGGGTGACCCTCGCTCCGTCACCCCGGACCGCGCGCGTCAGCTCCGGCGACGCAGCCACCGCCGGACACGCGCCCACGCCGACGGCCGGGGCACGTCCGCCGCCGGCGCGTCCGGCGTCGGCCCCTCCCGCGCGGGCAACGACCGCGTCGCGCGCCCGGCCCGCCAGGCCTCGACGACGTCGTCGGCGCGGGGCATGCGGACGCTGATCTGCGGGCCGTCGGGGAAGCGCAGCCACTCCGCGACCCGGCGGGCGAGGGCGGCGACGGTGTCGCGGACCTCGCGCTCGGTGTCCATGTCCCGCACGGTCTCGGGGAGGCGGTCGATCTCGCGGCGCAGGCGCAGCGGCGTCGGCAGCAGGACGTCGTTGGGCAGGCCCTCGCGCTCGAGGTAGGAGCGCAGCCACCAGTTCTCGTCGTGCGGGCCGTGCAGGGGACGTCCGGCGCCGCGCAGGTTCTCGAACGCACCCTCGTCCTGCGCGTCGCGGATCCGCTGCTCCACGACCGACTCGTAACGTTCCCAGTAGGCCTCGTTCGCCATCGGGCACCACGTTACGACGAGCCGGCCCCCACGGCGATGGCCGTGATCACCAGGCCGTCGCGCACCACCCAGCGCCCGGTAAAGGCCGTGATCTCGGCGTCGTCGACCACCGGACCGGGCACGCGCAACGTCGCCCGGAAGGTGCCGTCCGGGGCGGGCGCGAGGTCGGCGTCCTCGAAGCCCAGCCACCGCCCGGTCAGCGGGAACCAGGCCTTGTAGACGCTCTCCTTCGCACTGAACAGGATCTTGTCCCACCGCACCTCGGGCTGCTCGCGGGCGAGGCGTTCGAGCAGCGCGCGCTCCCCGGCGTCCGACACCGCCTCGAGCACGCCGTCGGGCAGGGCGGTGTGCGGCTCGGCGTCGAGCCCGACCGTGCGCACCTGCTCGCGCCACGCCACGGCCGCGGCGCGGAACCCGGCGCAGTGGGTGATCGCGCCGACCACCCCGTCGGGCCACACCGGCGCGCGCCGCTCCCCCACCGGCACGGCCGGGGCGGCCAACCCGAGCCGGGAGAGGGCGTCGCGGGCGCACGCCCGCGCGGTCGTGAACTCCGCCCGCCGGGTCGCGACGGCCTTCGCCACCGCCGGCTCCTCCTCGGGGGCGAGCACGGCGTCCGGGTCGTCGTCGGTACGCGCGGCGACCACCACGGCCGACGGCAGGACGTCGGCGAGGGAGCCGAGGACGCCGGTCACGACCGTGCCCATCGGGCGGACCGCTCGGCGGCCCAGGCGGTGAAGGGATCGGGGCCCTCGTCGACGGGGCCCGGCAGGATCTCGCGCAGCGCGCCGCGGACGAGCCCGTGGCGCTGCCACTCGCGCGGATAGCCCACCGACACCTCCTCGAAGCGCACGCCGTCCTCCTCGGTGGTGCGCGGGATGTGGAGGTGGCCGTAGACCACGGCGACGGCGTCGTGGCGGACGTGCCAGTCGCCGCTCGCGGTCGTCCCGCACCACAGCGAGAACTCGGGATACCGCAGGATGCGCGTCGGCTCCGGGGTGAGCGGCCAGTGGTTCACGAGCACCGTCGGCATCCCCGCCGGACGCTCGGCGAGCCGCGCCTCGGTGATCGCGACGCGGTCGGCGCACCAGGCGGCGGCGTCGGGGAACGGGTCGCTGGACATGAGGATCTCGTCGGTGGCGACGACGCCGGCCTCGCGGGCGACCTCGAGCGCGGCCTCGTTCGACCAGTCCGCGGGGATCGACGGCGGGCGCACCGAGTAGTCGTAGAGCAGGAACATCGGGCAGACGAGCACCGGCCCGCCCGCCCCGTCCCACACCGGCCACGGGTCCTCCGGCGTGAGCACCCCGAGGTCGCGGGCGGCCTTGACGAGGTGGTCGTAGCGCGCGGGACCGACGAGGTCGACCTCGTCGCCGGGCGGGGTCCACAGCTCGTGGTTGCCCGGCACCCAGATCACCCGCGCGAAGCGCTCGGCCAGGATCTCCAGGGCCCAGGTGGTGGTGGCGACGCGGTCGCCGACGTCGCCGGCCACGATCAGCCAGTCCCCGGGGTGGGTCGGGTGGAGGTCCTGGACCAGGCTCTCGTTCTCCGAGCGGTTCACGTGCAGGTCGCTCGTGGCCAGCAGACGCGGGCCGCTGCTCATGGGGTCCTCCCTGTCTCCGACCTGCACGCTACGTGCCTGCTCTCCCGGGACATCGCCCTCGTGAGCGGACTCCCACACCGTGTCCCCACCTCGCATGTTTGGCACCATGAGCCGGTGCCGCCCCGCCACCGCACATCGCTGCCGATCCCGGCGCGGATCCGGTCGGTGATGGCCGAGGGTGACTACGAGCGGGCCGGGCTCCTCGACGGCCTCACGGGCGAGGACCGCCGCACGCGGGTGTCGGTGCTCGAGTCGCTGGCCGCGGACGGCGTCGCCATCGACGCGATGCGCGACGCCATCGACGGCGACCGCCTCGGCCTGCTCCTGCTCGAGCGGACCCTGCGGCCCGAGGACGGGCACTCGTTCACCGACGTCTGCACGCTGGCCGGGATCGAGCCCGACGTCGTCCGGATCTGGTTCCAGGCCCTCGGACGACCGCTGGCCCCGAGCCCCGACGACCCGATCTACACCGACGAGGACGTCGAGATCGCCCAGCGGATCCACCGGTACCGCAGCCTGGGCTTCACCGACCAGGAGATGATGCCGGTCGTCCGCGCGATCGGGCGCGGCGTGCTCAACATCGCCGACGCGCTGGGCGGGCTGCTCGGCGAGGCCCTCCTGCGCCCCGGCGAGCCCGAGCCGGAGCTGGCCCTGCGCTACGCCACCGAGGCCCGGCGCATCGTCGAGGACGACTCGCTGCACCTGGTGCACCTCGTCGCCGCCGCCCTCGCGGACCGCATCCGCTCGCACGCGCTGGCCGTCGAGGAGTCGAACGCGGGGCGGCTGCGCGGCGCGCAGGAGGTCACCGTCTGCTTCGCCGACCTCGTGGGGTTCACCGACCTCGGCGAGACGGTGACGGCGGTGGAGCTCAGCGAGGTCGCCGAGATGCTGTCGGCCACCGCCACCCAGGTCGCGACGTGGCCGGTGCGTCTGGCCAAGGTCATCGGCGACGCCGTCATGCTCGTCTCGCCCGACCCGACAGCCCTGCTGCGGGCCACGCTCGACCTCGTCGAGTCCTGGTCGGAGGCCGACGACGGCCGGCCCGCGCTGCGCGTCGGGGTCGCGATGGGGGTCGGGGTCCCGCACGCCGGGGACTGGTTCGGGCCGCCGGTCAACCTCGCCAGCCGCGTCACCGAGACCGCGCGTCCGGGCCACGTCACCGTCACCGCGGCCGTCCACGACGCGATCGTGGCGAGCGCGCCGGACGACCCGCCGTTCCGCTTCCGGGCGGCGGCACCCCGCAAGTTCAAGGGCGTCCGGGGCGCGCAACGGCTGTACCGCGTCCAGCGTCGCCCGTCCGGGTCACACGGCAACGCCGCGCTCACCGATCCGGTGAACTAGTCCGTCAGCACGTGGCTTCTTAGGCCATTCGGTCTACCTCCTGTCCGGAACGTCGGGGAAGTACCGGCGTCGGAAGGAGTGTTCGACGTGGAGACCACCACCAAGAGGCGCCTCGGCGCCATCGCCGGCGGCATCGCCCTCGCGTGCGTCGCGGGCGTCGCCCTCGCCGCCTGGCTCTCGAGCGGCGCCGGCACGGCGGAGGGGACCTCGACCACCGCCGTCAACTCGACCATCGACCCGAGCGGGGGCGGCGCCGGCCTCTACCCGGGAGCGACGGTGGACACCACGGTGACGGTCGACAACCCGAACCCGTACCCGGTGGTCGTCGCCTCCATCTCGCCGGGCACCTCCGACGCCACCGCCGGCAACTGCCCCGCCGGCACCGTGACGACCGGGGGTCTGGCCAACCCGCCGGGCACCATCGCGCCCGGCGCGACGCGCACCTACACGCTGCCCGCGAAGATGATCAACGACCCGAGCAACGCCTGCCAGGGGAAGACCTTCGTGCTGCCGCTGACCGCCAGCCTGGCGTCCGCGGCCGGCTGACCGGTGTCCCCCCGTCGCGCCCGCTGGTCCTCGGACCGCCGGCTCTCGTGGCGGTGGTGGATCCGCCGCCTCCCGGCCGTCGGCGTGATCGGTGTCGTCGTCGCCGTCCTGCTCGGTGCCGGGCTCGCCTCGGCCGCCTGGCTGTCGAGCGGCGGCGGCACCGCGACGTCGCGGGCCGGGCAGGCCCTGCCCCCGACGACGACCACCGTGGCCGGGTCGGCGATCACCTCCGGCCTGCTCTACCCCGGCTCCAGCGGCGACGTGAAGATCACGGTGAACAACCCGAACACCTACCCCGTCACCCTGACCTCGGTCACCGCGAACGGCTCGCCGACCGCCACCGGCGGCACGGGCTCGTGCTCGACCACCGGGGTCACGCTGACCTCCGGGTCCTCGGGCACGACGATCCCGGCGAACGGGTCGGCGACGCTGACCCTGAACAACGCGGCGTCGATGTCCAGCGCGTCGGACACCGGCTGCCAGAACGCGGTGTTCACGATCCCGGTCACCGTCGCGATCACGAGCGCATGAGGCGGCCGGCTCTCGCGACCGTCGCCGCCGTGGTCGTCACGCTGCTGCTCGCCGGCGGCGGCGTGGCGGCCGCGGCGTGGCGCACCACCACCACCGGTACCGGCACCGCCAAGGCCGGCCAGATCGGCACGCCCGCGAACGTCACCATCGGCGCGATCACGTGCACCACCAGCGGGCTCACGACCACCGCGACGATCCCGGTCAGTTGGTCGTCGGTGACCGGGGCGACGCAGTACACGGTCGAGTCGGGCCGGGTCCTGAACCTGGTGCAGGCCGAGAAGAAGATCGTCACCGGCACGTCGACGACGCTCACGACCTCGACGCTGCTGCTGAACATCCACGTGCGTGTCACGGCGAGCGCCGGGAAGTGGACGGGCACGCCGAGCAGCACCGTCAGCAAGGCCGTGACCTGCCCCTGAGCTGCTCCGACACCTGCGATGATGGTGGGCCGGGGCCCGCTCCCCAGCTGCCTGATCCGGCCCACCACCACGCGGACGGTGCCCCCGGGCACCGGCACCGGGAAGGTCCTCACCGGTGTATGGAGGAGCGTGCGGCCAGTTCGACCCGGGCACCAGGGTTTCCCCCGAGGTTCACTCGACGAGGGCACGGGTTCACTCGACCTGGCTAATGACGACGACGACCCCCGGCACTGCCCAGAGGGGCCCTCGCCGGACTGCACGTCCGGATTCCCGGGTTGAGCACAGGTGAGTCGACTGGTACAGATATAGGATTACATAGTCCTCAGGAGTACTCATGGCGTCGCCACCCCTGCCCGACACCGCCCTGCCGCCCATCGTCACGCCGGAGGAGTGGACCGCCGCCCACGAGGCCGTGCTGGTGGAGGAGAAGGCGTTCACGCGCGCCCGCGACGCCCTCGCCGCCCGGCGCCGCCGGATGCCGATGACGCCGGTCGAGACCGACCACCGCTTCGTCGGCCCGGAGGGCGAGGTCGGCCTCCTCGACCTGTTCGACGGCCGGCGCCAGCTCGTCGTCTACCGCTTCTTCTACCAGTCCGACGTCGACGGGTGGCCCGACAAGGGCTGCCCGGGCTGCTCCTACCTGGCCGACCACGTCCCCTACCTCGACCACCTCCGCGCCTGGGACACGAACTTCGTGATGGTCTCGCCCGCCGACCAGCAGAAGATCGTCGATCTGCGGCGGCGCAGCGGCTGGGACCACGTGCCCTGGTACACGCTGGTCGGTGACACCTTCGGGGACGACTTCGGTGTCGCCGAGATGTTCGGCCTGAACGTGTTCCTCCGCGACGACCACGACCGGGTGTTCCGCACGTACTTCGTCAACGGTCGCGGCGTCGAGCCCGTCCTCCCCACGCTCGGGCTCCTCGACATCACCCCGCTCGGCCGGCAGGAGACCTGGGAGGACACGCCGGAGGGCCGCCCACAGCTCCCGCCCTACCGGGCGGAGCGCCGCGGGGAGTACTCCTGATGCTGATCATCGCCGGGCACGTCCGGGTCGCGCCGGAACGACGGGACGCGGTGGTCACGGAGTTCGAGGACCTCGTGCGGCGCTCCCGGGCCGCCCCGGGCTGCCTCGACGTCGCCGTGACGGCCGACTCGGTCGACCCGGGCCGGATCAACAACTTCGAGCGCTGGGAGTCGCAGGAGCACCTGGACCGGTGGCGTGCCGTGGCCGACGCGCCCGACGTCGGCGACGAGTTCGTGGCGGTCGAGGTCGGCCTGTTCGACGTGTCCGGCGAGCGCCCGCCGTTCTGAGGGACCCACTCCACGAGAAAGCCCCAGGTCAGCGATGTGACCTGGGGCTTTGGCTCCTCCGACTGGACTCGAACCAGTAACCCTTCGATTAACAGTCGAATGCTCTGCCGATTGAGCTACGGAGGACCGTCACGCCCGGACCGTCGTGCTCCCGGACGAGAAACACGCTACAACACCCGCCCCACCGCCTTCCCGCGCGGGGTGGGGCAGGATGGGCCCCCGAGACGATGTCGGGGAGGAGAACGTCAGATGGTGATCCCGTTCCTGTTGGGCGCCGGTGTGGGGTACGTCCTCGGCACACGGGCCGGTCGTGAGCGCTACGAGCAGCTCTCCCGCGCGTACCGCCGGGTGGCCGACCACCCGAGCGTGCAGGGAGCCGCGGGTGTGGCTCGCGCCAAGGCCGGAGAGGCCGTCCAGGTGGGGGTGTCGAAGGCCCGCGAGCGGGTCGCGCCCACCGGTGGTCACGAGCCTGCGGCGCCGGGTCGCGCGACGGCCAACGGGTCGCACGCCCCCGGGCGCTGAGCGCCCCAGAGCTCAAGGCACAGACCTCAGCGCGCGCCGAGCACCGCGAAGACGCGGCGGAACCCGAACCAGGTGACGCCCGCGTCGTCCGGGGGGTAGGCGGCACGGAGGCGCGGGGCGAGCTCGGCACGCAGGCGGTCCCACGCCGCGTCGTCGAGCACCCCGCGCACCGGGCGTAGCGTCGACCCCGCGATCCAGTGGCCGACGGGATCGTCGCCGGTCAAGGGGTGCAGGTACGTCGTCTCCCAGCAGTCCACGTGGGCGCCGGGCCGCGCGCCGGCGAGCAGCCGGGCGTACTCCTCGGGGGTGCCGACGCCGTACGCGGGCAGGCCCTCGGGGACGAGCCCCGACCACTCCGGGGACGCGAGCAGGTCCCGGGCCGTGGTGTGCGACGGCGAGACCTCGTTGCCCGGCACCTGGACGGCGAGCCAGCCTCCGTCCGGGAGCGCCGCGGCCCAGCGGGCGAGCAGGTCCCGGTGCTCGGGCACCCAGTGCAGCACCGCGTTGCTCACGACGACGTCGGTCTCGGGGCCCGGCGCGAAGTCGTGGACGTCGGCGAGCTCCGCGTCGACCCCGTTCTCGCGCGCGGCGGCGACCATGTACGGCGACGCGTCGGAGGCGTGCACCCGGGCGCCGGGCCAGCGCTGCGCGAGCACCCCGGTGAGGTGCCCCGGTCCGCAGCCGAGGTCGACCACCTCGCGCGGGGCCTCGGCGCCCACCCGCGCCACGAGGTCGAGGAACGGGCGCGCCCGGTGGTCGTCGTGGTGGCGGTAGAGCGCCGGGTCCCACGTGTGGGTCACGGCCGGCCCGCGCCCCGGAGCTTCTCCCCCACCCCGGCGGCGACGGTGCGCACCGCCTCCGGGTCGGTGCCGGGGTCGGGACGCACGTGGAGGACGATCCCGGCGCCCGGGACGCGCCGCTGCACGAACCACGCGCCGCCGTCGCCGAGATCGTGGTGCTGGCTGTCCTTCACCGCGCCGGTGACGCGGCGGTGCACGGTCTCGGGCAGGCGCCCCGGCGTCGCGAGCGGCACACGGCGGGGCGGGCGGTCGGCGAGCAGGACGACGCCGCCCTCGAGCTCCTCGACCTCGTCGGCCTCGATCACCTCGAGCGCGCCGCCCGACCAGGTCGCCTTCGTGACGAGGTGCCAGTCGACGCGGCGCGAGCCCTCCCCCGACGCCGCGGGCGGCAGCCAGAGGCCGAGGTCGGTGGCGAGCACGACGGACCCGCGCGGCCCGAGGCCGTCGGCGAGCACGCGCTCGTCCTGCTCGAGCGTGCCGGTGAACCCCTCCGGCACGGGCTCGCGGCCGGTCAGCAGGGCCGCGAGCCGCGCACGCACCCCGCTCACAGCGCCACCACCCCGGCCGCCTGGCCGCGCAGGGCCTTCTTGTACTGCTCGAGCGCGACGAGGTCGCCGAAGAGCTCGTGGTACTCGTCGGCGTCGGTGACCGGCGAGAGCCGCTGGAGCCGCGACTTGATCTCGGCGACCTGCTTGCCGACCAGCGACTCCTGCAGGCCCGCGAGCATCCCCGAGATGTAGCGGTGGTCGTCGGACTCCCGCGACTGCAGCGCCTCGACCGCCAGCTCGGAGACCAGTGGGCGGAAGCCGGTGGGGACCTGGTCGGCCACCGCGTTCAGCCAGCTGTGGCCGGAGAGCCCGGACGCGGTGCCCCCGGCGGCGAGCACCGCCTGGTGGACCGCGAGGTAGCCGGGGTGGCTGAACGCGTCGTCGGGCAGCGTGTCGTAGACCGGACCGGCCAGCGCGGGGGCCTGGAGCGCGGCCTTGATCACCTCGCGCTGCACCCGCAGGCGCGGATCGCGGCGATCGGGCATCTCCGGGCCCTCGGTGCGCGTGGCCTGGGCCTGCGTGCGGCGCTGGGTCCGGCGGGTGGGGGCGTCGACGGGCGCGCCGGCGCTCTCGCGCACCCGGCGCACCACGGTGTTCTCGTCCGGCCAGCCCGTCCAGCCCGCGAGGCGGCGGGCGTACCCGTCACGCAGGTCCTCGCGGCGGATCCGCGCCACCAGCGGCACGGTGCGCTGCAGTGCCGCGGTCTGGCCCTCGACCGTGGTGAGGTCGTGCTCGGCGAGGATCGTGCGCACGGCGAACGCGAACAGCGGCTGGCGGCGGGCCACCAGGTCGCGCACGGCGACGTCGCCTGAGGCCTGCCGCAGCTCGCACGGGTCCATGCCGTCCGCGGCCGTGGCGATGTAGGTCTGCGCGGCGAACTGCTGGTCGCCCTCGAACGCCTTGATCGCGGCGGCCTGGCCCGCGGCGTCGCCGTCGAAGACGTAGATGACCTCGCCGCGGTCGAAGGAGTCGTCCATGAGCAGGCGGCGCAGCACGGCGACGTGGTCGTCGCCGAACGCCGTCCCGCAGCTGGCGACGGCGGTGGGGACGCCGGCGAGGTGCATCGCCATGACGTCGGTGTAGCCCTCGACGATCACCGCCTGGCGGGTCTTCGCGATCTCCCGCTTGGCCTTGTCGAGCCCGAAGAGGACCTTCGACTTGTGGTAGACGGGCGTCTCGGGGGTGTTGAGGTACTTGGCCTCGATGCGGTCGTCGTCGAACAGCCGGCGGGCGCCGAACCCGACGACGTCGCCGCCGAGGTCGCGGATCGGCCAGAGCAGCCGGCGGTGGAAGCGGTCGATGTGCCCGCGCTGGCCGGGGCGCGAGAGCCCCGCCTTCTCGAGCTCGTCGAGCGTGTAGCCCTGGGCGAGCAGGTGCTTCGTCAGCCGGTCCCACCCCGACGGCGCGAACCCGCAGCCGAAGTCCTCCGCCGAGGCCTGGTCGAACCCGCGCTCGGCGAGGAACTCGCGCGCCTTCTGCGCCTCCCCCGGCGTCCGCAGCTCGGCGGCGTAGAACTCCGCGGCCAGCTTGTTCGCGGCCAGCAGCCGGGTGCGGGTGCCGCGGTCCTTCTGGACGCTGGACCCGCCGCCCTCGTAGGTCAGCCGGAAGCCGACGCGGTCGGCGAGCTTCTCCACGGCCTCGACGAAGCCCAGCTGCTCGATCTTCATGATGAAGTCGATGACGCTGCCGCCCTCGCCGCAGCCGAAGCAGTGGAACGTGCCGTGCGTGGGGCGCACGTTGAACGACGGCGACTTCTCGTCGTGGAACGGGCAGAGCCCCTTCACCGACCCCGCGCTGGCCCGCCGCAGGGCGACGTACTCGCCGACGACCTCGTCCACCCGGTTGCGGTCCCGCACCTCCGCGATGTCCGCGTCCCGGATGCGTCCCGCCATGGCCCCGAGTGTAGGGACCGGGCTCGGGAAGGGTGGGGCGTCCCGTGCGGTTGCAGGCCCCAGCACCGTCCACGATCGCGAGGAGGACCCATGCAGCTCGACCTGTCCGGGCGGACGGCCCTGGTCACCGGCTCGACGAGCGGTATCGGCCGGGCCATCGCCGCCGACCTCGCCCGCGCCGGCGCCCGGGTGGTGGTCAACGGGCGGACCGAGCCGCGGGTGGACGGCGCCGTCACGCACCTGCGCGACGAGACCGGCGGTGAGGTCGTCGGCGTGGTCGCCGACGTCGCCACGGCCGAGGGCGCCGCGGAGCTCGCGGCGCGTGAGCCCCACGTCGACGTGCTGGTCAACAACCTGGGCATCTTCGGCTCGCAGCCGGCCCTCGAGATCAGCGACGACGACTGGCGGCGCTACTTCGAGGTCAACGTGCTGGCCGCGACCCGGCTGATCCGCACCTACCTGCCGGGCATGACCGCCCGCGGCTGGGGCCGGGTGCTCGACATCGCCAGCGACTCCGCCGTCGTCATCCCCGCCGAGATGATCCACTACGGGATGTCGAAGACCGCGCTCCTGGCGGTCTCCCGCGGCTTCGCCAAGGAGGCCGCCGGCACGGGCGTGACCGTCAACTCCGTGATCGCCGGACCGACCCACACCGGCGGCGTCGAGGGCTTCGTGCGCCAGCTGGTGGGCGACGAGCTGCCGTGGGACGCCGCACAGCGGGAGTTCATGATCAAGTGTCGGCCGCAGTCGCTGATCCAGCGGCTGATCGAGCCCGAGGAGATCGCCCACATGGTGACGTACCTGGCGTCGCCGCTGGCGTCGGCCACCACCGGCGCGGCGGTGCGCGTCGACGGCGGCTACGTGGACTCGATCATCCCGTGAGTCACTGTCCGAACGTCGCGACGTCCACGACCGCACGGTCGATCTCGCCGTCGCCGACGACCTGGCCGTCGCCGTCCTCGGCCTTGACGGTGAAGGAGAGCTTGGCGCCGTCGCGCTCGCGCAGCTCCGCGGTGACCTCGATGCGCCCGCCGACGCGCGTCGGACGGCGGTGGCGGATGCGGACCCCGGTGCCGACGGTCGTCTCGCCGTCGGCGAGCAGCGGCTCGGCGGCCTCGACCGTGGCGCCCTCGAGCCAGGCGAGCAGCCGCGGGGTGCCGAGCACCTCGATCTCGCCGCTGCCCAGCGCCCGGGCGGTGTCGTCGTCGGTGACCTCGTGTCTCATCGGCCGGACCCTAGATCGGCGAGGGGCCTGCGGCCCACGTGAGGGATATGGGTCGCCGGGACGACCCATGTCCCTCACGTGGCCGGAGGCCCTCGTCCTCCCGGGGTGATGCGGCCCCGCCCGGTCGCCCGTCATCATCACCGGAATCCCGTTCGTACGGCTGCGGGAGGTCGGGATGGTCACCGCGGGTGCCGCACCGATGGCGGACGGCTCGGTGCGCGGCGGGCCGGCCTGGGTCCGGTTCCTCGTCGGGTTCGGGCTGCTCTGGACGGTGCTCGCGGGCGCCGCCCAGCTCGACCCGACGGCGGCGTGGGGCGTCGCGGTCCTCGCCGCGGTCCTGGCGGTCGGCGTCGTCGTCGAAGGCGTCCTGCACGGCTCCGGGCGGCCGCTGCGCCGCCTCGGGTTCGGGCGCCCGACGACCCGCGGCCTCTGGCTCGCCGGGGGCGTGTCGGCCGCGATCCTGCTCGTGTATCCGCTGACCGAGGCGGTCACCGGGGCCTCGATCACGCTGCGGCCCGGGTGGCCCGTGCTGCTCATCGGGGTCTTCGCCCTGCACGGTCTCGCCGAGGAGATCGTGTGGCGGGGCTACGTCTTCCGACGGCTGCGCGTCGGCCGCTCGTTCCCGGCGGCGGCCGCCCTGTCGATGCCCCTGATCGCCGTCACGCACATCCCGATCGCCGTGGTGTCGGGTCCCGTGATCGGCCTCGGCGCCATGGCCGTCGCCGCCACCACCGCGGTGCCGCTGGCCTACCTGTTCGAGACCGGGCGCGGGACCCTGTGGGCCCCCGCGATCGTCCACACCGCCATCGACTCGTTCAAGCTCGTGGTCATCCCGGTCGCGGCCCTCACGACCTTCTCGCTGCTGCTGGTGGCCGTCTCACTGCTCGTGCCCCTGCTGGCCCTCGCCGTCCCCCGCCGCGTGCTGGGTCGCTGACGTGCTCGCCACCTACGGTCTGCTCGCCGCCGTCGTCGCCACCGCCCTGTGGTCGGGCCTGCTCCTGACGCTCACGACGATCCTGCACCCGCTCTACGTCCGACGGGACGCCGCGGGGTTCGCACGGGACATGCACCGGTTCCTGCCGATCGCGCGGCGCTCGCCCACCAACTACGTGCTCGTCGTCGCGATGGCCGTCGCCCCGGTGGTGGCCCTCGTCGGGCTGTGGCCGCCGCCGGTCGGCGTCCCGTTCGTCCTGACCGCCCTGGGCCTCGTCGTGATCGTCGCCGGTCCGCTCCTGACCTCGCGCTTCGGCGCGGAGCCGAACTACGACGTGATCCTCGGCTGGGACCCGGAGGCGCCGCCGCCGGACTGGCGAGAGGTCCGGGCGCGCTACCTGCGCCTGAACTGGATCCGCGGCGCGGCCACGTGGACGGCGCTGGTGCTGTTCATCGTCGCGGCGCTGTGGCCTCCCGCCTCGTGAGCCGCCCCCATGAGCTCACACGGCCGAGCGGTGCACCCCGAGCAGGTGGCGGTACGTCGCGGCACCGGCGGCGATCATGGCGCGCTCGTCGTCGGTGACCTCGCGCCGCACCTTGCCCGGCACGCCCGCGACGAGGGAGCCGGGCGGGACCACGGCGCCCTGGGACACCACCGCGCCGGCCGCGACGAGCGAGCCGCGGCCGATCGTCGCGCCGTTGAGGATCACCGCGCCCATCCCGACCAGGCAGTCGTCCTCGACCGTGCAGCCGTGCACGACGGCGCGGTGCCCCACCGTCACGTTGTCGCCGATCGTCGCCGGGAACCCCGGGTCGGCGTGCACCACCGTGCCGTCCTGGATGCTCGTGCCGGCCCCCACGGTCACCGCCTCCATGTCGGCGCGGACGACGGCGGTGTACCAGACGCCCGTCTCCGGCCCGAGGCGCACGCGGCCCGCGACGACCGCGCCGGGCGCGACCCAGGCGGCCTCGTCGATCTCGGGGGTGTGGCCGTCGACGGTGATCAGCTGCACGCGGGGCAGCCTAGCGCCAGGACGCGGGCGCGCCGCCTGCCGAGGCGTTCGGGCCCGAGCTCGCCGTCGCGGCGGGCGGGGCGTTCCTGCTCGACGGATCCCGCAGGCGCGCCCACCACCGCTCGGCGCCCGCGTCGGTGAGCACCGCGACCTGGTCGACGACGGCGCGCAGACGGCCCGCGTCGTCGTCGGCGCCCTCCCACGCGGGCACGAACGCGGGGTCGAGGGAGTGCGGGGCGCCCGCGACCAGGCGTTCGACCAGCTCGGTGACGACGTCGCGCTGGCGCGCCTGCACGGCGAGGCGGGCCGGATCGCGCATGACCCACCGCAGCGCCGCCGCCTTGAGCACCGCCACCTCCGCGCCCAGCGGGGCCGGGACGACGAGGTCGGCGTCGTACCCGGCGGGCACCGTGTCGTCGCCGAGCGCGGTCCGGGTGGCCTCGACGGTGCCGGTGACGAACCGCCCGACGAGCTCGCTGGTCAGGCGCTTGAGCGCCGCGGTGGCCGCGAGCGAGCCGTCGTGCGCCCCGTGCGCCGCGGCGGCCCGCACCGACGGGAGCTCGGCGAGGGTGCCCGCGGCGTCCTCGAGGTCCCGGGGTGACGCGCTCGAGAAGGCCTCCGCGGCGAGCGCCGCGAGCTCCGCGCGCTCGGCGGGGCGCGCGAGCCAGCCCAGGACGATGCGGCCGGCGAGGATGCCGTCCTCGAGGTCGTGGACGGAGTACGCGACGTCGTCGGCCCAGTCCATGATCTGCGCCTCGAGGCACCGACGGTCCGCCGGCGCGCCCTCGCGCACCCAGGTGAAGACCGGCAGGTCGTCGGCGTAGACGCCGAACTTCCGGAGGCCCGGCCGCCGGGGCCACGGGTACTTGAGGCAGGCGTCGAGGACGCCGCGGGTGAGGTTCAGCCCGCGACAGCGCTCGTCGTCGAGCATCTTGGGCTCGAGCCGCGTGAGGATGCGCAGCGTCTGCGCGTTGCCCTCGAAGCCGCCGGCGTCGGCGGTGATCGCGTGCAGGGCCCGCTCGCCGTTGTGCCCGAACGGGGGGTGCCCGATGTCGTGGGCGAGGCCCGCGGTGTCGACGACGTCGGGGTCGGCGCCGAGGTCCTCGGCCATGCCCCGCCCGATCTGGGCGACCTCGAGCGAGTGCGTCAGCCGGGTGCGCGGCACGCCGGTGACCTCGGCGTCCTCGTCGGGACCGACGACCTGCGTCTTGCCCGCGAGGCGGCGCAGCGCCGCCGAGTGCAGCACGCGTCCGCGGTCGCGGGCGAAGGGCGAGCGCCGGTCGCGGCCCGGCTTCGGCGCCTCGTCGAACAGGCGCGCGGCGCGGTGCCCCAGGGTGCTCATCCCAGCCCGGGGTCGGAAAAGTCCGACGAACCGTGCGTGAGGTGGTAGTAGATCAGCGCGCCGGTCTCGCGGACGATGTAGCGCAGCTGGGTCTCGCGGGTCTGCACCACCGGGCCGCGCTTGGTCGGCGAGGTGGTGGCCTCCAGCCCGACGTCCGAGGCCATGGTGCGCGACCGCAGCGAGTGCCACGGGTCGCTGACCAGCACCGCGGAGCGCCAGCCCCGTTCCTCGGCGACGCCGGCGACGGCCTCGAAGCTGCCGTAGGTGTCGCTGCCCTCGTCGACGGGCAGCAGCGCCTGGCCCGGCACGCCGTTCTCGACGAGCCACTGCTCGCCGGCCTGGGCCTCGGTGAACGCGTCGCCGGCGGCGGCCCCGCCCACGGTGACGATCCGCGGCGCGACGCCCTGCTCGTAGAGCTCGAGCGCGTGCTGGAGCCGGGCCCGGAACACCGGCGAGGGCTCGCCGTCGTACTGCGCGGCCCCGAGGACGACGATCATGTCGACCGGCTCGCGCTCGTCGACCCGGCCGAGCTGCCACACCCGGAACGCCGTCCCGCCGACGAGCAGAAGCGCGACGACGAGGGCGCCGAGGACGATCCGGGGCGCCCAGGCGACGGCCTTGATCGCGGACCCGGACGGGGTGGGAGCGGGGTGGGGACCCGACATGCGGCTCACGCGCCGATCGGCCCCGCCGCCACGCCGAGCGCCGAGGGGTCGCGCCCGCTGCGGACGGCGAGCACCTCGCCGACGATCGACACCGCCGTCTCGGCCGGCGTGCGCGCGCCGAGGTCGAGCCCGACGGGGCCGTGGATGCGGGCGAGCCGGTCCTCCGTGACGCCGGCGGCGAGCAGGCGCTCGCGGCGCGCGGCCTGGGTGCGCCGTGAACCGAGGGCGCCGAGGAACCCGCGACCCTCCAGGCCGGTGCGCAGGACGGCGTCGAACGCGGGGTCGTGGTCGAGCAGCACCAGCACGTCGGCGTCGGTGAACGCGGCGACCGCGGCGTCGGCCTCGGCGACGGTGTCGGCGCGGCCCGCGACCCAGCCGAGCAGTCCGGCCTGGGCGATCAGCGCGTCGGCGATCGCCCCGGGGCCGACGATGACCATCGTCGGCACCGGCACCCAGAGGTCGACGAGCACGTCGGCGCCCGCCTCGAGCGTCACGCGCTCGGTGACGGTGGCGCCGCGCCGCAGCAGCTGCCGCACGCGGGACGCCGCCTCCGCGTCGACCGTGGCGAAGCCCAGCGAGCCCTCGACGTCGTCGAGGTCGCCGCCGGTGATCGCGAGCGACGCCGAGCCGTCGGCGCGCGTCACGAGCGCCGCCGGCACCCCGGCCGCGAAGGCCTGCGCGAGCGCGCGGGCGGGCGCGGCGTCCAGGGGGTGGCCGAGCAGCGTCGCACCGCCCGCGCAGGCGAGGCCGGCGGCCACGGCGTCGTCCTCGGCGACGTGCGCCTCGATCACCGACGGAGCCCGCCGGGCGTCGCGGGCGAGGGCCGCGGCGCGGTCGTCGAGCGCACCGCGCAGCAGCACCCCGCCGAGCGTCCCGTCGGCGCTCGCGACCAGGAGCTGGCCGGGTTCGACGGTGCCGAACCCGTGCCGGTCGAGCACGCGCACCACGGCCCGGGCCTCGTCGCCGCGGGCGAGGACGTCGGCCACCTCGGTCAGCTCGCTCACGCCTCCCAGGGTAGGCGAGCGCGGCTCAGCAGCCGATCAGGCGGGCGGCGAGGTAGGACTCGAGCTGGTCGAGGGCCACGCGCTCCTGGGTCATGGCGTCGCGGTGGCGGACGGTGGCGGCCTGGTCCTGCAGCGAGTCAAAGTCGACGGTGACGCAGAACGGGGTGCCGATCTCGTCCTGGCGCCGGTAGCGACGGCCGATGGCGCCGGCGTCGTCGAACTCGACGTTCCAGTGCTTGCGCAGGGTGGTCGCGAGGTCGCGGGCGACGGGCGAGAGGTCGGCGTTGCGGCTCAGCGGCAGCACCGCGGCCTTGACCGGGGCGAGGCGCGGGTCGAGGCGCAGCACCGTGCGCTTGTCGACGCCGCCCTTGGCGTTCGGCGCCTCGTCCTCGGTGTAGGCCTCGAGCAGGAACGCCATCATCGGGCGCCCCACACCGGCCGCCGGCTCGATGACGTAGGGCTTGTAGCGCGAGTCGGTGGCCTGGTCGTAGTAGCTCAGGTCGACGCCGCTGTGGTTCGAGTGGGTCGTCAGGTCGAAGTCGGTGCGGTTGGCGACGCCCTCGAGCTCGCCCCACTCCTGGCCGGCGTTGAACTGGAACTTGTACTCCACGTCCACCGTGCGCTTGGAGTAGTGCGAGAGCTTCTCCTTGGGGTGCTCGTAGTGCCGCAGGTTCTCCGGCGCGATGCCCAGGTCGGTGTACCAGCGGGTGCGCTCGTCGATCCAGTACTGGTGCCACTGCTCGTCGGAGCCGGGCTCGACGAAGAACTCCATCTCCATCTGCTCGAACTCGCGCGTGCGGAAGATGAAGTTGCCGGGCGTGATCTCGTTGCGGAAGCTCTTGCCGATCTGGCCGATGCCGAACGGCGGCTTCTTGCGCGCCGCGGACATGACGTTGGCGAAGTTGACGAAGATGCCCTGCGCGGTCTCGGGGCGCAGGTAGTGCAGCCCCTCCTCGGACTCCACCGGGCCCAGGTAGGTCTTGAGCATCATGTTGAACTCGCGCGGCGCGGTGTACTGCCCGCGCACGCCGCAGTTCGGGCAGGGCACGGTCGAGAGGTCGTAGCCGACCTTGCCCTCGGCGTCGACGGACTCCAGCGACGGGCCGCCGGTGCGCTCGCTGAAGTCCTCGGCGAGCTGGTCGGCGCGGAAGCGGCGGTGACAGTTCGTGCACTCGACCAGCGGGTCGGTGAACACGTCGACGTGGCCGGACGCGACCCACACCTGGCGCGGGAGGATCACGCTGGAGTCCAGGCCGACGACGTCCTCGCGGCCGGTGACCATCGTCTTCCACCACTGGCGCTTGATGTTGTCCTTGAGCTCCACGCCGAGCGGGCCGTAGTCCCAGGCCGAGCGCGTTCCGCCGTAGATCTCCCCGGACGGGAAGACGAAACCGCGGCGCTTGCAGAGGTTGACCACGGTCTCGATGCGGGCGCTGCCGGTGGGGGTGGGCACGGTGGTACTCCGGGATCGCTGGGTGAAGGGATCGCTGGGTGAAGCGGGTGCACCCAGCGTAGCGAGCGCCCCGCCCCGCTCCGTGCCGCGGCTCGTGAGCGGCGTCAGCGGTCGGTGAGCAGGCTCGGGTGCTCGGTGACGCCGTCGGCGTCGGCGACGAGGGCGCGCTCGTGGGCGGCGGGCTCGTCGGTCAGCGCCTCGGACAGCAGTGGCACCACGTGCTCGCGCACCTCGAACGGCTGCAGCGCGCGACGGTAGGCGGTGACCGTCGTGAAGCGGGCGACGAGCACCCAGTGCCCCGGCTCCTCGATCGCGCGGCCCAGGTCGACGCCCTCGCACCCCGGTTGCGCGGCGAGCAGGGCGACGGCGCGCCGGGCGCGGGCGAGGAACGCCTCGCGCCCGGCCTCGTCCGGCACGAAGCGACAGACCAGCAGCATCGCGGACCCTCCTCGCTTCCCCCACGCTCGACACGGCACCGACAACGAGTGCCATTATCGGGAGTGACACACCGACGAGCAGCATCGGGAGGCACCCGTGAGCGACGGGAGGACACCCCGTCCGGGGCGCGTCCGGGCGCCGTTCGCCCGCCGGCGTGGACCGATGGTCCCCGGCGAGGGGCCGCTGGCGCGCGTGCCCCCGGTGCTCGTGTTCGTGGCCGTGGTCGTGGTGTTCACCGCGGCCGTGATCCTCGGCGGCGTCGTCGGAGCGCTCCTGCTCGGGCTGCTCGCGCTCGGGGTGGCCGGGCTGCTGGCCGCCACGTGGCCGCGCCTGACCCCGGGCGCGCGGGCCGTGCGGGTGCTGGTGCTCGTGGTGCTCGTGGCCATCGCCGTGGGCCTGGTGTTCCGGTGACCGCCGCCGGCCCCGCCGCGGTGGGACTGCGCGACGACCACGTCGTGGAGCCACCGGCCGAGGCGCCCGAACCCCCACGCTCCGACGCGCTCGTCGCCGCGGGCGACCTCCTGCGCGCCCTGGCCGCCCCGGTGCGCATCGCGATCGTGCTGCAGCTGCGCACCTCGCCGCGCTGCGTCCACGAGCTGGTCGACGCCCTCGCCGTCACCCAGCCGCTGATCAGCCAGCACCTACGGGTGCTCAAGGCCGCCGGCGTGGTGCGCGGCGACCGCCGGGGGCGCGAGGTGGTCTACCGCCTCGTCGACGACCACCTCGCCCACATCGTCGTCGACGCCGTCGCGCACGTGGAGGAGGAGTCGTGACGACCTCCAGCTCGCGCACCCCCTCGGTGCCCGGCCTGCGGGCGACCCGCCAGCGCGCGGCCGTCGCCGGGCTCCTCGACGAGCTCGCCGACTTCCGCTCCGCCCAGGAGATCCACGAGGAGCTGCGCCGGCGCGGCGAGGGCATCGGGCTCACCACGGTGTACCGCACGCTGCAGGCCCTCGCCGACGCCGACGAGATCGACGTCCTGCGCACCGGCACCGGCGAGGCGTCCTACCGGCGCTGCTCCGAGCACCACCACCACCACCTGGTGTGCCGCGTCTGCGGCAAGACCGTCGAGGTCGAGGGCCCGGCCGTCGAGCACTGGGCCGACCGCGTCGCCACCCTGCACGGCTTCGCCGAGATCTCCCACACCGTGGAGATCCTCGGCGTCTGCGCGGCCTGCCGCGCGACCGGCTGACCGGCGCGGCACCGGCCCGGCACCGGCCCGGCCCCGAGCAGGCCCCGAGCAGGCCCCGAGCAGGCCCCGAGCAGCGAGGGCGTCCCTCGCTGCCTCCCACGCAGCCAGGGAGTCCCTCGCTCCTCCACTCGATTCGCGCACGGACCCGTGCACGGACCCGCTGACCCCGGACACGACGGGAGCCGGGCCCCCGCGAGGGGACCCGGCTCCGTCTGCCGTCGTGCGCGCCTACTCCCGGTCGGCGCTGGGCCGGCCCGCGGCCTCGGCCCGGGAACCCGGCCCGGTGTCGACGACCTCGGTACCGCTCGGGTCGTCGTCCTTGGGCACGGAGCGGGCCCGGGCCCGCGCCTCCTCCGGGTCCGAGGGCACGGCCGGGGTCTCCCCCGTCGAGAACGGGTCCTGCACGCCGTAGACCTCGGCGTACGTCGGCCCGGTGGTCTCGCCGGTGGCCCGCTGCCGGGCCCTCGTCGTCGGGAAGGCCTGCACGTGGAGGTAGAAGTCCTCGCCGTGCTTGTCGGTGCCGTGGTCGATCGCCTGCTCCATGACCTCGAGGCCCTTGCGCTCACGCAGGATCACGGGGTCGTGGTTGAGGTCGCGCATGAACGCGATGCAGAGGAACACCATGATCACGACGAACGGGGCCGCGACCAGGATGGTGAGGCTCTGCAGGCCGGACAGGGCGTCCTCGCCGCCGACCAGCAGCATGATGATCGCGACGGCGCCCATCACGGAGCCCCAGAAGATCACGACCCACTTGGACGGCTCGTCCGTCCCACGCTGCGAGAGCGTGCCGGTGACGATCGACGCGGCGTCCGCGCCGGACACGAAGAAGATCGCCACGAGGATCATGACGAGCAGCCCGGTGAAGGTCGCCCACGGGTAGGCCTGGAGCACCGCGAACAGCTGGGTCTCGGTGTCCGCCGCCGCCGGGTTCAGACCCGCCTGCTGCTGGGTGATCGCCGTGCCGCCGAAGATCGAGAACCAGACGAGGCTCACGAGGCTCGGCACGAGGATGACGCCGCCGACGAACTGGCGGATCGTGCGGCCCCGGCTGATCTTGGCCAGGAACATGCCGACGAAGGGCGTCCAGGAGATCCACCACGCCCAGTAGAAGACCGTCCAGCTGCTCAGCCAGTCGAGCATCGCGGCGCCACCGGTGGCCTCGGTACGCCCGACCATCTCCGCGAAGTCGCCGAAGTAGGCGCCGACGGCGGTGGGCAGCAGGTCGAGGATGATCACCGTCGGGCCGACGACGAACACGAACAGCGCCAGGATGCCGGCGAGCACCATGTTGATGTTCGACAGCCACTGGATGCCCTTGGCGACACCGGACACGGCCGACAGCACGAAGGCCGCGGTGAGCACGATGATCAGCGGGACCAGGACCTCGTTGCCGGCGCCGGGCAGGAAGCCCGTCGCGTCGAGACCGCCGCCGATCTGCAGGGCGCCGAGGCCCAGGGACGCGGCCGAACCGAAGATCGTCGCGAAGATCGCGATGATGTCGATGATCCGGCCGATGACCCCGTTGGCCGCCTTCTCACCGATCAGCGGGATGAACGCGGAGCTGATGAGCTGGCGACGGCCCTTGCGGAACGTCGAGTACGCGATCGCGAGGCCGACCACGGCGTAGATCGCCCACGGGTGCAGCGTCCAGTGGAACAGCGACGTCGCCATCGCGGTGTTCAGTGCGCCGACCTGGTCCCCCGGCACGACCGACCCGGGCGGGGGCTCGGTGAAGAACGACAGCGGCTCGGCGACGCCGTAGAACATCAGCCCGATGCCCATACCGGCGCTGAACATCATCGCGATCCACGAGACGGTCCTGAACTCGGGCTGCTCGTCGTCGCGCCCCAGCCGGATGCGCCCGAAGCGGCTGAACGCCAGCCACAGCGCGAAGACCACGAAGCCCGTGGCCGCGAGGATGAAGCCCCAGCCACCGCCACGGATGACGCCGCTGAGCATCGCGCTCGAGGCCGCGCTCAGGCTCTCGGTGCCGATGACCCCCCAGGCCACGAAGATGACCGCGAGCCCCGCACCGACGCCGAACACGACCCAGTCGGTGCCGTGCTTGCGGTCGGCCGCGGATTCGGCCGGGACGTCTCCGGGGTCGGCCCCGGGATCACCGGCCGGGGGGCCCGGCGGTGATGAGAGATCCTGTGTCATCGCGAGTCGCGCCTCCCCGTCGGGCTCACCGACGAGAGACGCCCCTCCTCTCCGGCTGGACGGCAGGTGCGGAGTCTACGTGTCGTTCCCGCGGGTTCGTCCCGCTTTCGGCCGTTCGCAGACCCCGCGCGTCGTTTCGGGTCAGTATTCGTACACCGGATCGGGTGTCGCAATAGGCCACCACGCGGTGACCGACAGTGTCGGTACGTGGCCGTCGGCCGGCGTCCCCGTCCCGGCGACGACGCGGCCCCGGATCGTCACCCAGCGATCGCCCTCCGCGCCACCCGGGACGACCCCGGCGAGCCGTCCCGAGGGGTCGGCGAGGTGCAGACGGACCGCCGAGGCGTCGGCCGCGCAGCACGAGATCACCAGCCGCGCGAGGTCGGGGCCGTCGGCGCCCCCGGCCCCGGTCGCGACCGATGGCGCGACGAAGCCCGTGACGGTGATCTCCCGCTCGGTGACCGGCCCGTGGGGGTCCGCCGAGGTCCGCGAGACGACATCGAGCAGGCCCAGGGCGGGCGCCTCCCCCGGCGGCAGCGGCTCGTCGGCGGGTGTGGCGACGGTCGGGGCCGCGCGCGCCCCGAACCCGGCGAGCGCGCCCGACCCCAGCGCCGGGAGCACGACCAGAAGCAGCGCGAGGACCGGGAGCACCAGCAGCCAGGCGGCGGGGCCGGCGCGCCCTTCGGGGTGGTGGTCGTGCCCGTGGTCGCCGGTCGACGGTGACCGGCCCCGCAGGTCGCGGACCAGCGCCACGAGGGCCACCGCGACGAGGACCACACCGACGACGAGCACGGGCGTCGCCGACCAGGGCCGCACGTAGCGCAGGTACGAGCCGTCGAGCACGATCTTGATCAGCACGCCGCCGACGAGGACGAGCAGGACGTGCTGGGTGTCGCGGGTCATGCGGTCATCCCGTGCCCCCGAACACCAGCAGGCCCGCCAGCACGGCGCAGGACACGGCGACGACGAAGGTCAGGGGCGCGAAGCGCAGCGCGAAGGCGCGCCCGAAGGTGCCCGCCTGCAGCGCGACCAGCTTGACGTCGACCGCGGGCCCGACCACGAGGAACACCAGGCGCGGCAGCAGCGGCAGGGCCGAGAGGGAGGCGGCGACGAAGGCGTCGGCCTCGCTGCACAGGGCGAGCAGCACCGCGAGCAGCGCCATGACGGCGACGGCGAGGACGACGTGCCCGGCGAGGCCGTCGACCCAGGAGCGGGGCACGAGCACCGTGAACGCCGCCGCCGCGAGACCGCCGAGCACCAGGAAGCCGCCGGCGTCGACGACGTCGTGGCGCACGGTCTCGGAGAACACGGCCCACCGCGGCGTGCCGTCGTCCGGCGGCGGGTGCCGCAGCCGGGCGGGGATCCACCCCGGGCGACCGACCCGCGTCAAGAGCCACCCCACGCCCACGGCCGTGGCGGCGGAGCCGAGCAGCCGGGCGCCGACCATCTCGGGGTGGTCGGGGAACGCGACGGCGGTGGCCACCAGCACCACGGGGTTGATCGCCGGGGCCGCGAGCAGGAACGCGCACGCGGCCGCCTCGGGCACGCCCTGGCCGATGAGCCTGCGGGCCACCGGCACCGACGCGCACTCGCACCCGGGCAGGACCAGCCCCGCGGCCCCGGCGACCGGCACGGCGAGCGCCGGTCGGGTGGGCAGGACCCGCCGGAGCACGGCCGGCGAGACCCACGCCGCGAGCACCCCCGACAGCAGCGTCCCGAGCACGAGGAACGGCAGCGCCTGCACGCAGATCGCGACGAACACGGTGGCCCCGGTGCGCACGGTGGGGGCATCGAGCAGGCCGACCAGCGGGCCCTGCAGGAGCGTCGCCAGCAGCAGCGTCGCGCAGAGCGCCACGAGCGACGCCGTCCCACGGGACGTCGTGGTGGCCGGGCCGGGGGCGCTCACGGCCGGCGATGCTGCCAGCCGGCACCGGGCCCGACCGCACCCCACCGAGCGGCCTGTGGACGGCCGGGGCGGGTGTGGACGGCCGCGGTCCGCGCCGGGACCGGCGTGGGACCGTTCAGCGGATCAGCTCTCCGCCACCAGGTCGTCCCGCACCCGCTCGGCCGTGGACACCACGAGCATGAGCAGCGTCCCGAGCGGGCCCGTCGCGAGGCCCTCCGCGGGGAACGCGTAGCGCAGGGTCACGTCCCACCCGCGGTCGGTCGCGACGGCGCCGAGGGTCCCGAACAGGCCCTGACCCGCGCGTTCGGCGACCCGGCGCGGGGTGTCGGCGTCCTCGAGGTCCCAGGCGACGACGCACGTCAGGCTCAGGACGGCGAGGCCCTCGACGAGCTCGACCCCCTGCACCGCGCACGGCACGGCGCCGGACCGGAACGACAGGGCGCCGTCGTCGTCGACGTGCACCTCGACGAACTGCTCCAGCGACTCCCGCGCGGTGATCAGCAGGCCGGCGGTGGTCGCCGCCTCACGGCTCATGACGTCCCGTTCGTGTCGGTGCGGTCGAGCGCGCCGCCGTAGCGGCGGTCGCGGCCGGCGTAGATCTCGCACGCCTCCCACAGGTGGCGGCGGTCGAAGTCGGGGAAGAGCGTGTCGAGGAAGACCATCTCGGCGTACGCCGACTGCCAGAGCAGGAAGTTCGACGTGCGCTGCTCGCCCGAGCTGCGCAGGAACAGGTCGACGTCGGGCATGTCCGGCTCGTCGAGGTGTCGGGCGAGGGCCTTCTCGTCGATCTTCTCGGGGTCGATCTCGCCGCGGGCGGCCCGCCGGGCGAGCTCCTTCGCGGCGCCGACGATCTCCTGGCGCCCGCCGTAGTTGACGCACATCGTCAGGGTGACGACGTCGTTGTCGCGGGTCAGCTCCTCGGCGATCTCGAGTTCCTTGACGACGCTGCGCCACAGCCGCGGCCGCTGGCCCGACCAGCGCACCCGCACCCCCATGGCGTGCATCTCGTCGCGCCGCCGTCGGATCACGTCGCGGTTGAACCCCAGCAGGAAGCGCACCTCGTCCGGGCTGCGTCGCCAGTTCTCGGTGCTGAAGGCGTACGCAGAGATCCACTTGACGCCGATGTCGATGCACCCGCGCACGACGTCGAGCAGCTGCGCCTCGCCGTGCCGGTGGCCCTCGATCCGCGGCAGGCCCCGCTGGTTGGCCCACCGGCCGTTGCCGTCCATGACGAGCGCGACGTGGTTCGGCACCAGCTCGGCCGGGATGTCGGGCGGGGTGGCGCCGCTGGGGTGCGGCGTCGGCGCCATCACCGTCGGATCGTCGCGTCCGCGCAGCGCGCGGCCGGTCGAGCGTCCGCGCTCGGGGCGCAGGCGGGGGCTCACAGGGTCACTCCCGGTCCGTCGCGGAGGGCCGGCTCGTCGTCGTCGTGCGCACCCTCCACCGTCGCCGGGATGCCCCCGGCCAGGTCGACGCGGGGGATGCCGCCGCGGCGGTCGACGAGCGGGAGGGAGCGCAGGGTCCGCTCGAGGTGCCACTGCAGGTGGGCGGCGACGAGGCCCGCGGAGTCGCGGCGGGCGGCGGGATCGGTGCCCTCCGCGGTGCCCCAGTCGCCGTCGCGCAGCGCCTCGAGCAGCCGCCACGTCTCCTCGGACGGGACGACGGCGCCGGACGGGCGGCAGCCCTCGCACACCGCGCCGCCCGCGGGCACCGAGAAGCGCCGGTGGTACCGCTCGCCCTCCATCCCGCAGCGGGCGCACTCGGTGATCGCGGGCGCCCAGCCGGCGATGACCATCGCGCGCAGGAGGAAAGCGTCGAGCACGAGGTAGGGGTCGCGGACGCCGCCGGCCAGCCCCCGCAGACCCCCGACGAGCAGCAGGAACAGCTCGCGGGCGGGCTCGCCCTCCTCGGACGCGAGCCGGTCGGCGGTCTCGAGCAGCGCGCACCCCGCCGTGTAGCGCGGGTAGTCGCCGGTGAGCCCGCCGCCGAAGGCGTCGAGGGTCTGCACCTGGGTGACGATGTCGAGGCTGCGGCCGGTGTGCAGCTGGAGGTCCACGTGACCGAACGGCTCGAGCCGGGCGCCGAACCGCGAGCTGGTGCGCCGCACGCCCTTCGCGACCGCGCGGACCTTGCCGTGACGCTGGGTCAGCAGCGTGACGATCCGGTCGGCCTCGCCGAGCTTCTGCAGCCGCAGCACCACGCCGGTGTCGCGATAGAAGCCCACGCGGTCATCGTCGCACGGGGTGGTTCGCGATCACGTCCTGTAGGAGGCTCCGGGGATGAGCGGAACGATCGCGCGGCAGGTCGTCGAGGCCCTGGCCGATCCCTCCTCGACGCCGCCGGAGGGCCTGTTCGCCCCCGGCGCGGTCACCTGGCACTCGTTCGACGAGGTCGAGGCCCCGACGGTGCCGGACACCTTCGCGTCGCTGGTGGCGATCCGGACGGTGGTCCCGGACTTCACGATGACCGAGCTGCGCGCCGGCGACGGCTACGCGCAGTACGTCGTGACCGGGACGCTGCCCGACGGGTCGACGCTGCGGGCCCCGGCGGCGCTGGTCGTCCACGTCGAGGAGGGCATGGTCACGCGGATCGAGGAGTACGTCGACACCGGCCAGCTGGCGCCGCTGTTCGCGCTCCTGGGCTGATCGGGACGCGAGCGACGAAGCGGCTTTCCTGGCACCCAGTGCAAGCGAGGACGCAGGGCTTGCACTGACAAGTGCTCAGAAGCCCAGGCGGCGGAGCTGGCGGGGGTCGCGCTGCCAGTCCTTCGCGACCTTGACGAACAGGTCGAGGTGGACCTTCTCGCCGAGCATCGCCTCGATCTGGCGGCGGGCCTCGGTGCCGACGTGCTTGAGCCGCGAGCCGCCCTTGCCGATCACGATCGACTTCTGGCTGTCCCGCTCCACGAAGATCTCGGCGCGGATCGTGAGGACCTTGCCGGGCGTCATCTCCTCGACCACGACGGCCAGGGAGTGCGGGAGCTCGTCGCGCACGCCCTCGAGCGCGGCCTCGCGGACGAACTCGGCGATCATCGTCGTCTCGGGCTCGTCGGAGAGGTCGCCGTCGGGGTAGAGCGGCGGGCCGGGCGGCATCTGCGCGAGCAGCAGGTCGGTGAGCAGGTCGATCCGCACGTTCCCGGTGGCCGAGACGGGGACGATCTCGGCGAACTCCGCCAGCTCCTGCAGGGCGAGCAGGCGCTCGGCGATCACCTCGGGCTTCACGAGGTCGGTCTTGGTGAGCACGCCCAGCACCGGGGTGCGGCCCGCGATCTCGCGCAGCTCGCCGGCGATGAACCGGTCGCCGGGCCCGATCGTCTGGTCGGCCGGGACGCAGAAGCCGATGGCGTCGACCTCGGCCCAGGTCGTGCGCACCACGTCGTTGAGGCGCTCGCCCAGCAGCGTGCGCGGGCGGTGCAGGCCGGGGGTGTCGACCAGGATCAGCTGGCCGTCCTCACGGTGCACGATCCCGCGGATCGCGTGCCGCGTGGTCTGCGGACGCGAGGACGTGATCGCGACCTTCGACCCCACCAGCGCGTTCGTCAGCGTCGACTTGCCGACGTTCGGGCGGCCGACGAAGCAGGCGAACCCGGACCGGAAGCCCTCAGGCGTCTCAGGCTGCGTCAACGGACTTCCCCTCGAGCCGCGCCACGATCTCGCGCCCGATGGGCAGGGCCGCGGTGGCCGCCGGGGAGGGGGCGTTGAGCACGTGCAGCACCGCCGGTCCCTCGCCCGTGCCGGAGTCCGTGTCCCCGTCCTGCACGAACAGGAAGTCGTCGACCAGCGACCCGTCGGGCCGGACGGCCTGCGCGCGCACCCCGGCGCGGCGGGCGACGTCGTGCGGGGGCCGCAGGTCGTCGGCGGTGACGCCGGGCAGCATCCGGGCGACCGCGGCGGCCATCGCGCGCTTCGACAGCGAGCGGTGCATCTCCCCCAGCCCGTAGCGCCACTGCTTGCCGGCGAGCTTGACGAACCCGGGGTCGACCAGCGTCCCGGCGAGCTCGCGCACCCGCAGCGTCCGCCAGTCGTAGCCCTCGCGGGCCAGGGCGAGCACCGCGTTCGGGCCCACGTGGACCGACCCGTCGACCCCGCGGGTGGCGTGCACGCCGAGGAACGGGAAGGCCGGGTCGGGCACGGGGTAGACGAGCCCGCGGACCTGGTCGGCCAGCGGTCCGACGAGGTCGGAGTACTCGCCGCGGAACGGCACGATGCGCACGCCGGGGTCGAAGCCCGAGGCCCGCGCGATCTCGTCGGAGCGCAGGCCCGCGCACACCACGACCTGGCCGGCGAGCAGGTCGCCGCGGTCGGTGTGGACGACGGCGTCGCGGCGTCGCCGGGTCACCGACGTCACCGCACGCCCCGTGTGCACGGTGGCGCCGCGGTCGACGGCGAGGCGCGCGAGCGTGCGGGTGATCGCGCCGTAGTCGCAGATCCCGGTGGACGGCACCCAGAGCCCGGCGAGCGCGGCGACGGCGGGCTCGCGCTCGCGGACCCCGGCCTCGTCGAGCTCGGTGACCTCGACGCCGTTCGCACGCCCGCGGCGGACGAGCTCGGCCATCCGCGGCAGCTCCGCCTCCTCGGTGGCGACGACGACCTTGCCGCACTCCGACCAGGGCAGATCGTGCTCGGCGCAGAACGCCTTCGTCTCCGCGCAGCCCGCGACCGCGAGGCGCGCCTTGAGCGACCCGGGCGCGTAGTACAGCCCGGAGTGGATCACGTTGGAGTTCCGGCCGGTCTGGTGCGTGCCCGGGGTGTCCTCGCGCTCGACCAGCGCGACCGACGTGTGCCCGGCCGCGAGCAGCTCGTGCAGCACCGCGAACCCGACGATCCCGCCGCCGACGACGACGACGTCGTGGCGCGGGCTGCCCGTCACCGGGAGGGTCGCCGGCCCGGTCACGCCGAGCCCTGCACGCGGTGGACCGCCGACGCGTCCGGGCCCGCGACCAGCACCGTCGCCCCGGCCGTGACGTCGGCGACGGCCGCGAGGCCCGGGTCGTCGAAGCCGCTGGCGAGGTCCTGCACGCCGACCACCGCGGCGGCCTCGAGCCCCGGGGCCCCGGCGGCGACGGCGGCGGCGACCGCGGCCTGCAGCGCCGTGAGCGACAGCGAGGGCAGCGCGACGGTGCAGGCGGCGTAGGTCCGGCCGTCGAGGTCGCGCACCGCCGCGCCGTGGGCCGCACCGGTGCGCGCCCGGGCGGAGCGCGCCAGCGTGACGATCTTGGCGTCCTCGGGATCGAGCGCGTCGGGGGCGACGGGCTCGGCGAGGGTCGCAGCGGCGTCAGCCACGGTCGTCCTTTCCGTCGCGGGCGCCGGTCTGGGCCAGGTCGCCCGGGGTGGGGTCGCCAGAGGTGGGGGTCACGGTGTCGGGGCGCTCCCCGTCGTCCCTGTCGTCCCCATCGTCGCCGTCGCGGTGGGCGCCATTCGTGGGGGCCCCGTCGGCGGAACGGGCCGGGGCGTCGTCGGTGGGCACCGGGTCCTCGTCCGGCGCGGGACGCCAGACCAGCAGGCTGCGGATCCGCATCCGGCCGCGGGCGTCCTCGCCGCCCTCGGCGCGCAGGCGCAGGCCGGCGATCTCGGCCTCGGCGCCGGGCAGCGGCACGCGGCCCAGGCGCTGGGCGAGCAGGCCGCCGACGGTGTCGACGTCCTCGACGTCGAACTCGACGTCGCAGGCCTCCTCGAGGTCCTCGACGGGCAGGCGCGCGGCGACCCGCCACGTGGACTCGTCGAGGTGCTCGAGCGGGCGGTGCTCGGCGGAGTCGTACTCGTCGGTGATCTCCCCGACGATCTCCTCGATCAGGTCCTCGATGGTCACCAGGCCCGCGGTACCGCCGTACTCGTCGACGACGAGCGCCATGTGGTTGCGGTCGCGCTGCATGTCGCGCAGCAGGGCGTCGGCGCGCTTGGAGTCGGGCACGAAGTTGGCGGGGCGCATGACCTCGCCGACCGAGCCGGCCCCCGCACCGGCGCCGCGGGGGGTGTCCCCGTGGTCGACGGTGCGTCGCACGAGGTCCTTGAGGTAGACCACGCCGACGGTGTCGTCGACGTTCTCCCCGATGACGGGGATGCGGGAGTACCCGCTGCGCAGCGCCAGGGCCAGCGCCTGCCGCACGCTCTTCTCGCGCTCGATCCACACCATCTCGGTGCGGGGCACCATCACCTCGCGCACGCGGGTGTCGCCGAGGTCGAACACCGACTGGATCATCGCCCGCTCGTCGTCGTCGACGAGCCCGCCGGCCTCGGCCATGTCGACCATCTCGCGGAGCTCGACCTCGGAGGAGAACGGCCCCTCGCGGAAGCCGCGCCCTGGCGTGATCGCGTTGCCGACGAGGATCAGCAGGGTGGCCAGCGGACCGAGCAGGCGGGCGAGCATCCGCACGGGCCCGGCGACGGCGAGCGCGAGCCCGTAGGGGTGCTGGCGACCCAGGGTGCGCGGCCCGACGCCGATCAGCACGTAGGACACGAGCACCACGATCAGCGCCGCGACCAGCAGCGCGAGCCCGTCGGGCCCGATCAGCTGCAGCGAGACGAACGCCCCGAGCACCGCGGCGGTCGCCTCGCAGGCCACCCGCAGCAGCAGGAGCAGGTTGAGGTGGCGCGGACGGTCGGCGACGATCGCGGCGAGCGCCTTCGAGCCCGTGGCCCCCTCGCGGACCAGGGCGTCGACGCGGGCGCGGGACACCGTCGATAGGGCCGCGTCGGCCGCCGCGAACACCCCGGCCAGGGGCACCAGCAGGATCGCCGCGACGAGCTGGCCGACCAACGACCCCGTCACCGCGTCGCGCCGCCGGCGGCGTCGTCCCCGAGGCCCACGGTGCCCAGCAGACGGTCGTCCGCGGCCCGCTCGCGGGCGGAGCGCGCCGCGGCCGCGCGCTGGGTGCGCCAGTCGGCGAGCAGCTCGGCCTGCAGGCCGAACATCGTGCGCTCCTCGTCGGGCTCGGCGTGGTCGTAGCCGAGCAGGTGGAGCACGCCGTGGACCGTGAGCAGGTGCAGCTCGTCGTCGAGGCCGTGGCCCGCGGTGGCGGCCTGGTCGGCGGCGAACGCCGGGCAGAGCACGATGTCGCCGAGCAGCGCCGGGCCCGACGACGGCGCGTCCGGACGGCGTGCCGAGTCGTACTCGTCCATGGGGAACGACATGACGTCGGTGGGCCCGGGCTCGTCGAGCCAGCGCTCGTGCAGCTCGGCCATCGGCTCGAGCTCGATCAGCATGATCGAGAGCTCGGCGAGCGGGCTCACGCCCATGCGGTCGAGGGCGTAGCGGGCGACCTCGACTATCGGGCCCTCGGCCACCGCCATGCCGGACTCGTTCGCGATCTCGATGCTCATGTCGGTCCCGTCGGGCTCGGGTGCGGTCATCGTCCCCGGCGCTCGCGGTTGCGCGGGCCCACCGGCGGCCCGGTGCGCGGGGCGCTCGAGACGGCCTGGGGGCGCCGCTGCTCCTGGGCCGCGTCGTAGCGGCCGTAGGCGTCGATGATGTCGGCGACGAGGCGGTGGCGCACGACGTCCTGGCTGGTCAGCTCGGCGAACTCGACGTCGTCGACGCCGTCGAGGATCTCGCGGACGATGCGCAGGCCGGAGGTCGAGCCGCCCGGGAGGTCGACCTGGGTGACGTCGCCGGTGACGACCATCTTCGAGTTGAAGCCCAGCCGCGTCAGGAACATCTTCATCTGCTCGGGCGTGGTGTTCTGCGCCTCGTCGAGGATGATGAACGCGTCGTTGAGCGACCGGCCGCGCATGTAGGCCAGGGGCGCGATCTCGATCGTCCCGGCCGCCATCAGCTTGGGCACCGACTCCGCGTCGAGCATGTCGTGCAGCGCGTCGTAGAGCGGGCGCAGGTACGGGTCGATCTTCTCCGAGAGCGTCCCGGGCAGGAAGCCGAGCCGCTCGCCGGCCTCGACGGCCGGGCGGGTCAGGATGATCCGGTTGACCTGCTTGGCCTGCAGCGCCTGCACGGCCTTGGCCATCGCCAGGTAGGTCTTGCCGGTGCCGGCGGGGCCGATGCCGAAGACGATGGTGTTGACGTCGATCGCGTCGACGTAGCGCTTCTGGTTCAGCGTCTTGGGCCGGACGGTGCGCCCGCGGCGGGACACGATGTCGAGGCTGAGCACCTCGGCCGGCGACGTGCCGGTGTCGCCGCCGTCGTCGCTGTCGTCCTGCAGCATGCGCACCGAGCGGCGCACGGCGTCGGGGTCGATCTGCTGGCCGCGGCTGGCCAGGACGACCAGCTCGGCGAACACCCGCTCGGCGAAGGCCACGTCGGCCGGCTCACCGCTGAGGGTGAGCTCGTTGCCGCGGACGTGGACGTCGGCGGCCAGCAGGCTCTCGGCCTCGCGCAGGTTCTCGTCGCGCTTGCCCAGCAGCGCCAGCAGCGCCGCCTCGGGCACCACGATCCGGGAGGTTCCGTCACCGGTCACGTGCTGAACAGTCCTGCTTCCTCGCCGTCGTCGGTACTCCATCATCGTACCGCCCGGGCCCCGGGCCCCGGACCGCCGCTCACAGCAGGCTCTCGACCTCCGCGCGCACGGCGGTCCACGCCGGCTGCGCGGGGTCGATCACGGCGAAGTGGTCGGCGCCGGGCACCACCCGCAGACGGGCGTCGCCCCGGGCCGCCACCGCGGCGTCGACGTACCGCTGCGACTGGTCCAGCGGCACGATCGTGTCCGCGTCGCCGTGCACACAGACGACCGGGCCGGCGGCCGGCACGAGGGCCGCGGGCGAGGCGAGCGCGTAGCGGTCGGCGACGGTCGCGGGCGTGCCCCCGAGCAGGTCGACCACCGCGCCGCCGCCGAGGCCCTCGGCGGCGCCGGCGACGAGGTCGAGCACCCCGGCCTGGGCGACGGTGCCGACCGGGCGGACGCGGGGAGCGGCGGCCACCGAGCCGTCACGCAACCGGTCGCGGCTCGCGGCCCAGGTGGCCAGGTGCCCGCCCGCGGAGTGCCCGAGGAACACCACGCGGTCGAGGTCCAGGCGGCCCGCCGCGGCCTTCTGCACCGCCTCGGGCAGCAGGTCGATCGCGGCGGCGACGTCGGTGAACGTCGTCGGCCAGCCCCCGCCCGCCCCGACCCCGCCGGATCCGACCCTGCGGTACTCGATGTTCCAGGCCGCCACCCCGCGGTTGGTGAGGTCGACAGCGAGCGGGGTGCCGAGCTCGAGGCCGTACGACGACCGCCAGTAGCCGCCGTGGACCACGACGACGACGGGCAGGGACTTGCCGTCGCCGGGCGGGAGGTGCAGCACCCCGTACTGGGCGGGGTCGGCGCCGTAGCTCAGCCGGCCCGGCGTCGGGGTGCCGGGCTGGGTGGCGGGGATCTGCACGCCGCCGCCCGGCGTCGGGACGGTCGAGCACGCGGCCAGGCCGAGCGCCGCGCCGAGGCCCCCGAGTCCGACCGCACCGAGAAGGGTCCGTCGCGGCATGCTCACCCCCACCGCGCCGTCCGGGCACCCAGGGCACCGAGCGCGACCGCGGCCGCGGTGGAGGTGCGCAGCACGTCCGGGCCCATCCGCACCTCGCGGGCCCCGGCGCCGGCGAGGACCGCGCGCTCGTCGTCGGTGACCCCGCCCTCGGGGCCGACGACGAGCACCAGCTCGCCGTCGTCCGGGAGCGCGACGCCGGTCAGTGTCTCGGCGGCCGTGGCCTCGAGGACGAGCATCGCCGCGCCGCGGTCGGCCAGCTCGCGGGTGGTCACGGGGGCGGCCACGTCGGGCACCCGCGCCCGCCGGGCCTGCTTGGCGGCCTCGCGGGCGGTGGTGCGCCAGCGCGCGAGGGCCTTCTCCCCGCGGGGGCCGTCGTCCCAGCGGGCGACGCTGCGCTCGGCGCGCCAGGGCAGCACCGCATCGACCCCGGCCTCGGTGGCCGTCTCGACCGCGAGCTCCCCGCGGTCGCCCTTGACCAGCGCCTGGGCGAGGACGACGCGCAGCGCCGGCTCCTCGTCGTGGCGCCGCTCGAGCACCGTCGTCGTCACGCACCCCTTGGCGACGTCGACCACCTCGGCGCGCGCCCGCGTGCCGGCGCCGTCGCCGAGCAGCACGACCTCGCCGGCACGCACCCGGCGGACGTCCGCGGCGTGCCGGCCCTCCGGCCCGTCGAGGACGACCTCGCCCCTGGCCGGCACGTCGTCGACCCAGAACAGCGCCGGGCGGGTCCAGGCGGCCGCCGTGCCAGCGCTGCGTCCACGCTTGCACTCAACGCCAGGAAAGCCGCTTCCTCGATCCGGGTCCGAGCTCTGGCTCACCGAGCGCGGCCACCCGACCGCCGCCGGCCGAAGAGACCGTTGCGGTGCGCGGCGAGGTCGGGGCGCTCCTCCCCGCGGAGCTCGGCGAGCTCGCGGAGCAGCTCGGTCTGGCGCGCGTCGAGCCGGTCGGGGACCTGGACGTCCAGGTGCACGAGCAGGTCGCCCCGCCCGTCGGTGCGCCCGGTGGACCGCAGCCGCGGCATCCCCTTGCCGCGCAGGGTGATCGTCGTGTTCGCCTGCGTGCCGGGCTCGATCGAGAGCTCCTCGTCGCCCTCGAGGGTGCGCTGCGGGAGCGTGGTGCCGAGCGCCGCCGCGGTCATCGGCAGGCTGACGTGGCAGTGCAGGTCGACGCCGTCGCGGGTGAAGTACTCGTGGCGCTCCTCCGAGACCTCGATGTAGAGGTCGCCCGCCGGCCCGCCGCCGGGGCCGACCTCGCCCTGGCTGGCCATCCGGATGCGCATGCCGTCACCCACGCCGGCCGGCACCTGCACGGTGACCGTCCGCCGCGAGCGCACGCGCCCGTCGCCGCCGCACTGGTTGCAGGGGCTCGGGATGATCTCGCCGGTGCCGCGGCAGACCGGGCAGGCCCGCGCCGTGACGACCTGGCCGATGAACGAGCGCTGCACGTTCTGGATCTCGCCGCGGCCGTCGCAGGTGTCGCAGGTCTCGGTGTGCGTGCCCGGCTCGGCGCCGCCGCCGTGGCACTTCTCGCAGAGCACGGCGGTGTCGACGGTGAGGTCGCGGGCGACGCCCGTCGCGCACTCCTCGAGCGTGAGGTCGATGCGGATCAGCGCGTCCTCGCCGGGTTGGACGCGGCTGCGCGGGCCGCGGCCGCCGGTGGCGCCGGCCGCGCCGAAGAACGCGTCCATGATGTCGCCCAGCCCGCCGAAGCCGGCCGAGGAGAAGCCACCGCCACCGCCACCGCCACCACGGGCGGTCTCGAGCGGGTCCCCGCCGAGGTCGACGATCCGCCGCTTCTGCGGGTCGGTGAGGACCTCGTAGGCGCTCTTGACGTCGTGGAACTTCGCCTGCGTCTCGTCGTCCGGATTGACGTCGGGGTGCAGTTCCCGGACGAGCTTGCGGTAGGCCCGCTTGATCTCGCCGTCGTCAGCGTCCCGGGACACGCCCAGGATTCCGTAGTAGTCCTTCGCCACGCTGGTCCTCGTCCGTCCTGTCGTTGCGTGCTGTCGCCGCCCTGCGAGGCGAGCGTTCAGCGTCCCCCGACGATCTCACCGACGTAGCGGGCCACCGCACGCACCGCCGCGATCGCACTGGGGTAGTCCATCCGCGTCGGCCCGACGACGCCCATGCCGCCGAGGGCAGTAGTCCCCGCTCCGTAACCGATCGACACCGTGGCGGCGCTCCACAGGTCCTCGGACTCGTTCTCCTCGCCGATGCGCACGGTCACGGTGCCCGGGTCGCTCGCCGAGGTGAGCAGACGGAGTACCACCACCTGCTCCTCGAGTGCCTCCAGCATCCCCCGCAGCGCGCCGGCGTCGGTGCCCGCCCGGGTGAGGTTCGCCGTGCCGCCGAGCACCAGGCGCTCCTCGGGCCGCTCGAGCAGGGCCTCGACCAGCACCGCGGCCACGCTGAGCAGCGGGGAGCGCAGGCCGTCGGGGGCGTCCTCGGGCAGCTCGGACATCCTCGTCGAGGCCGTGGCCAGGGGCTGGCCGACCAGCGAGTGGTTGAGCAGGGCACGCAGCCGCGCGACGTCCTCCTCGTCGAGCACGTCACCGAGGTCGACGACGCGCTGGTCGACCCGTCCGGCGTCGGTGATGAGCACCAGCATCAGGCGGGCCGGGGTCAGCCGGACGACCTCGAGGTGGCGCACGGTCGAGCGGGACAGCGTCGGGTACTGGACGACGGCCACCTGGCGTGTGAGCTGCGCGAGCAGCCGCACGCTGCGCTTGAGCACGTCGTCGAGGTCGACCGCGCCCTCGAGGAACTGCGTGATCGCCCGGCGCTCGGCCCCGGAGAGGGGCTTGACCTGGTGCAGGCGGTCGACGAAGAGCCGGTAGCCCTTGTCGGTGGGGATGCGCCCGGCACTGGTGTGGGGCTGGGCGATGTAGCCCTCCTCCTCCAGCGCCGCCATGTCGTTGCGCACCGTCGCGCTCGAGACGCCCAGGTTGTGACGGTCGACGAGGGCCTTCGACCCGACCGGCTCGTTGGTGGCCACGAAGTCGGCGACGATCGCGCGCAGGACGGCGACGCGGCGCTCCTCGGCGTTCACCGCGTCCACCTCCCGAGCCTCCGTGACGTCCCGGCTGACGTCCCGACCTTCCATGGTAGGCGAGGTGCGGCGGGCGGGTGGGGGCGTCAGGGCAGCGCCGGTTCCGTCGCCGGCACCGCTGCCAGGATGCCCTCCACGCTGCGCGCGACGACGCGGGCGAGGTCGGTGCGGGCGCGGTCGGCCCGGGGGTCCTCGCCGGCCCGGCGCCAGCGGGTGAGGGCGTCGAGGGCGAGGCCGCGGACGTCGGCCTCCGGGAGGTCGGGCGGGGCGCCGAGGCGGGCGGGGGCGAACGGCCCGTCGCCGCCGAGCAGCCGGCGGGCGTCCTCGACCTCGCCGACCTCGCCACGAGCCACGCCGACGCCCTGGCCGCCGCCGCGCTCACCAGCCACCAGGCGGTCGCCCCCGCCCGCGCCGCCGGGGTGTGGCTCCGCGTGCTCGCCGGGGACGTCGACCCCGACGAGGTCACCGCCGCGGCGACGGGGCTGCGGGCCGCGGGCCTCGGCTGGGACGGGTCGCGCCTGGCCGGGGAGGCGGCGCTGCGCACCACCGACCGGCGCGCGATCTCGGCCCTCCTGGCCTGCGCGCGCGACCTGAACCCCGCCACCGAGCCCGTCGCCGACGACGCCGGGCCGGACCACCCGACGCCCCGGGTCGCCCTGACCGAGCGCGAGCGGGAGGTCGCCGCCCTGGTCGTCGAGGGCCTGACCTACCGGGAGATCGGCGCCCGGCTGTTCCTGTCGGCCAAGACCGTCGAGCACCACGTCGCCCGCCTGCGCCACCGGCTCGGGTCCGCGACGCGCAGCGAGCTCTTCGGCGACCTGCGCGCCGCACTCGGGCGCTGAGACGCCACGTCGGTGGCGAGACCCGCGCTCAGCGCGGGTTCCGGCACCGAGGTCGTCCCGTCATGGGTGGACGCCGCCGCGGACCGCACCTCCGACCCGCCGAGCGGGACCGCAGGATGCTTCGATTTCCGAAGCTTCTGGATCGGACGAGTCGAGCTCGGGGTTGTGGGGCGACCCGACCCGGAGCGCGACCCTCAGGCCCCCGCCAGCGAGATGGCGACCCCGTCGGCGAGCAGCCGGCCCCGGCGGGTGAGCACCGCGCGCCCCCCGGCCCAGGCGTCGGGGGCGAGCAGACCCTCCCGGGCGGCCTGTTCGCCGGCAGCCCGGCCCGGCCCGTCGAGTGCCTCGGCCGCGAGGCCGTCGACCGTGCGGAGCTCGAGCAGCACCTGCTCGAGGTGGGCCTCCTCCGGCGTGACGCGCTCGCGGGCCTCCGCGGGCGAGCGCCCCTCGGCGAGCGCGGCCGAGTAGCGGGCGGGGTGGCGCACGTTCCACCAGCGGGTCCCGCCGACGTGGGAGTGCGCGCCCGGTCCGGCCCCCCACCAGTCGCCGCCGCCCCAGTAGATCTGGTTGTGGCGGCAGCGGGCGTCGGCCGAACGCGCCCAGTTCGACACCTCGTACCAGCCGAACCCGGCGGCACCGAGCGTGTCGTCGACGATCTCGTAGCGGTCGGCGAGCACGTCGTCGTCGGGCATCGGCAGCTCGCCGCGCGCCACCCGGCGGGCCAGTGCGGTGCCCTCCTCGACGATCAGGGAGTACGCCGACACGTGGTCGGCACCGGAGGCGAGCACGGCGTCCAGCGAGCGCCGCAGGTCGGCGTCGGTCTCGGTCGGCGTGCCGTAGATGAGGTCGAGGTTGACGTGCCCGATCCCCGCCTCGAGGGCCTCCCCCACGACCCGCGCCGCGGCGCCGGGGGTGTGCCGGCGGTCGAGCACGGCCAGGACGTGGTCGACGTCGGACTGCATGCCCAGGGACAGGCGGGTGTAGCCGGCGTCGGTGATCGCGGCGAGGAGCTCGGGGGTCGTCGACTCGGGGTTGGCCTCGGCGGTCACCTCGGCGCCGGGCCGCAGGCCGAACGAGCTCCGGACGGCGTCCAGCACCGCGACCAGGCCCTCCGCGCCGAGCAGCGACGGCGTGCCGCCGCCGAGGAAGACGGTGTCGGCGGCCGGGGGCGTCCCGAGCACCCGCGCGGCGAGGTCGAGCTCACGGCGCAGGCCCTCGAGCCAGGAGGCGGGCGAGGCGGGGTCGTCGGACGACGTCAGGCCCAGGTCGGACGCCGTGTACGTGTTGAAGTCGCAGTAGCCGCACCGGGTCGCGCAGAACGGGACGTGCACGTAGATCCCGAAGGGTCGCGTGCCGAGCCCCGTGAGCGACGAGGCCGGCAGGGCGCCGTCGGGAGGCGCCGGCTCGCCGGACGGGGGGACGGAAGGCACGGATCCAGTGTGCCCCCCGCTCGTGGCGGGACCGTCCGGCGCAATCAGTGGTCCCGTCGCGCGCTTGCCGTGGTCCACCCCCGACGATCACGCCACTAGCGTCCGACGGCATGCCGAGAGGGCTCCGCATGTCTCTGACCTCGTGGGGGTGCAGCGCACCGTCGGCGGGTCCGCCCCCGCCGTCGGCCACGGTCAGACGCCGCCGGCGAGGACTGCCACCTGCTCGTCGCGGACCCCGGCGCGCGCCGTCGACGTGCGTGCGCTCCGACCACTGAGCGAGTGCGTGGCGATACGGACACTCAATGTCTGCGACGGCACGCCGCTGACACTCCCGACCCCGCCGCCGGCCGCCGTCCCCGGCGCGCAACAGGACTGTGGGCGAAGGTCACGTGGAGAAAGACCCCCTCCTCGTGGCAGTCTGGGAGCCGTGCGCGCGACCGGACTGCTCCTCGTGAGCCGACGTCACGTCGACCTCGTGCGCCTCGCGAGCTCCCTCTGCCGGGCTCACTGAGCGCGAAGCACCGCCACCACATCCCAGCGGGTCCCGCGCGCCACCGCATCGAGGGCCACCTCGTGATGCCTGCGCGCGCCCGTGCACCACCCCGGAGGAACCCCGACCCATGGCTGACGCCCCCTCGTCCGAGAACGCCACGACCTCGGAGGAGTCGTACGCGGAGACCACCCCGCTGCGTCATCCCGGGGCCACCGAGGACGCCCCGCCGAAGCCCAAGCCGGCCCGGGCGCGCAAGGGCAAGGCCGAGGGCCAGTGGGCGCTGGGCTACCGCGAGCCGCTGAACAAGAACGAGCAGTCCAAGAAGGACGACCACCCGCTGAACGTGCGGGCGCGCATCGAGAACATCTACGCCCACCGCGGCTTCGACTCGATCGACCCGGCGGACCTGCGCGGACGGTTCCGCTGGATGGGGCTCTACACCCAGCGCGCCGAGGGCTTCCCGGGCACCGACACCGGGCACGTCGACGAGGAGGAGCTCGACGCGCCGCACTTCATGCTGCGGGTGCGCGTCGACGGCGGCGGTCTGACCACCGAGCAGCTGCGCGTCATCGGCGAGATCTCCCAGACCTTCGCCCGCGACACGGCCGACGTCACCGACCGCGAGAACGTCCAGCTGCACTGGATCCGCGTCGAGGACATGCCGGAGATCTGGCGCCGGCTCGAGGCCGTGGACCTCTACACCACCGAGGCGTGCGGCGACTGCCCCCGCGTCGTCCTCGGCTCCCCCGTGGCCGGGATCAGCGCCGACGAGATCATCGACGGCACCCCGGCCGTCGAGGAGATCGTCGAGCGCTTCATCGGTGACCGCTCGCTGGCCAACCTGCCGCGCAAGTTCAAGACCGCGATCTCCGGCCAGCAGGACGTCGCCCACGAGGTCAACGACGTCTCGTTCGTCGGGGTCGTCCACCCCGAGCACGGCCCGGGTTTCGACGTGCACGTCGGCGGCGGGCTCTCGACCAACCCGAAGCTCGCCGTGCGTCTCGGCGCCTGGGTGCCGCTCGACGAGGTCGCCGACGTCTGGCACGCCGTGGTGCAGGTCTTCCGCGACTACGGCTACCGCCGCCTGCGCACCCGTGCGCGCATCAAGTTCCTCATCGCCGACTGGGGCCCCGAGAAGTTCCGCCAGGTCATGGAGGACGAGTACCTGGGCCGCAAGATGCTCGACGGCCCAGCGCCGGAGGCCATCGCCGGCACCATCGACCACATCGGCATCCACGACCAGACCGACGGCAACCACTACGTCGGCGTGGCCCCGCCGGCCGGGCGCACCAGCGGGTCGACGCTCGTCGGCGTCGCGAAGGCCGCCGAGGAGGCGGGGTCGGGCCGCGTCCGGCTCACGCCGTACCAGAAGATCCTCGTGCTGGACGTGCCCACCGACAAGCTCGACGGGCTCACCGCCGCGCTCGACCACCTCGGCCTCCCGGCCCGCCCGACGCCGTGGCGCCGCGCGACCATGGCCTGCACCGGCCTGGAGTTCTGCAAGCTCGCGTTCGTCGACACCAAGAACCGCGCGGGCGAGCTCGTCGAGGAGCTCGACCGGCGTCTCGCCGACGTCCAGGACGATCTCGAGCACCCGGTGTCGATCCACCTCAACGGCTGCCCGAACTCCTGCGCGCGGGTCCAGGTCGCCGACATCGGGCTCAAGGGCCAGATCGTCAACGACGCCGACGGCCACCCGGCCGCCGGGTTCCAGGTGCACCTCGGCGGCGGGCTCGGCCTCGACGCCGGCTTCGGCCGCAAGCTGCGCGGCCACAAGGTGCTCTCCGCCGACCTCGGCGACTACGTCGAGCGCGTCGTGCGCGCCTACGCCGAGCAGCACGAGGCCGGCGAGCGCTTCGCCCAGTGGGTCGTCCGGGCGGAAGAAGGACAGCTGACATGAGGTTGGCCCTCCAGTACTGCCCCTACTGCGGCGAGCAGGACCTGCGTCCCCGGGAAGAGACCCCTGAGACCCCGGCGGGCGCCTGGGAGTGCGCCGACTGCCGCAGCACCTTCGTCGTCACCCCGGTACCGGCTCCGGCGAGAGGATCCGCATGACCACCACGACAGGCACGCGGGACGATCTGCGCGCGGAGGCGCTCGCCGCCGGCGAGCGCTTTGCGGCCCGCGAGGGCACCGCCGCATCAGATCCGGGGAGCCACGAGGACCTGACCCGCGAGATCCTCGCCTGGGCCGCCGAGACGTTCGGCGAGGACCTGATCGTCGCCTCGAACATGCAGGACGCCGTACTCGTCGAGCTGGGTGCCGCCGCCCGTCCCGGCGTCGACGTCCTGTTCCTCGAGACCGGCTACCACTTCGCCGAGACCCTCGGCACCCGCGACGCGGTGGCCCAGACCTACGGGGTCACCATCGTCCAGGCCGAGCCCGAGCTGACGGTCGCCGAGCAGGACGCGACGTACGGCAAGGATCTCTTCAACGTCGACCCCGGCGCGTGCTGCAACATGCGCAAGGTCGAGCCGCTGCGCACGACCCTGGCGCGGTACGACGCCTGGGTCACGGGCGTCCGCCGCGTCGAGGCGCCGACCCGCGCGGCGACGCCCCTGGTCACCTGGGACGAGCGGCACGACCTCGTCAAGATCAACCCGATCGCCCACTGGACCGATGAGCAGATGGACGCCTACATCCGCGAGCACGCGGTGCTCGTGAACCCGTTGGTCGAGGCGGGCTACCCCTCGATCGGCTGCGCGCCCTGCACCGCCAAGCCGGCCCCGGGCGCCGACCCGCGCAGCGGGCGCTGGGCGGGCTTCTCCAAGACCGAGTGCGGGCTGCACGGATGACCGCCGCCGCGGTGGAGACGCTCCACACCGACCAGCTCGACGCCCTCGAGTCCGAGGCGATCCACATCATGCGCGAGGTCGCGGGCGAGTTCGACCGCCCGGTGATCCTCTTCTCCGGCGGCAAGGACTCGATGCTGCTCGTGCACCTCGCGCGCAAGGCGTTCTGGCCCGCGCCGATCCCGTTCCCGGTGCTGCACGTCGACACCGGGCACAACTTCGACGAGGTCATCGCGTTCCGGGACGCCGTCGTCGAGCGCTACGGCCTCGAGCTCGAGGTGGCGCGCGTCCAGGACTACATCGACGACGGGCGCCTCGAGGAGCGCGCCGACGGCACGCGCAACCCGCTGCAGACCACGCCGCTGCTCGACGCCATCGCCGAGCACCGCCACGACGCGGTGTTCGGCGGCGGGCGTCGCGACGAGGAGCGGGCGCGCGCCAAGGAGCGCGTGTTCAGCCTCCGCAACGCCTTCGGCCAGTGGGAGCCGTCGCGCCAGCGGCCCGAGCTGTGGAACCTCTACAACGGGCGCCACAAGCCCGCCGAGCACGTGCGTGTGTTCCCGCTGTCGAACTTCACCGAGCTCGACGTCTGGCGCTACATCCGGCGCGAGGGCATCGAGCTCCCGTCGATCTACTACGCGCACACGCGCGAGGTGTTCTCCCGCGACGGGATGTGGCTGACCTCCGGGCCCTGGTTCGGGCCGCGCGACGACGAGGAGGTCGTCGCGAAGACCGTGCGCTACCGCACGGTCGGCGACGGCTCCTGCACCGGCGCCGTGGAGTCGGACGCGTCGACGCTCGACGAGGTGCTGGACGAGGTCCGCGAGAGCCGGTTGACCGAGCGCGGCGCCACGCGGGCCGACGACCGTCTCTCGGAGGCCGCCATGGAGGACCGCAAGCGAGAGGGCTATTTCTGATGCCGGACCTGCTCAAGCTCGCCACCGCGGGCAGCGTCGACGACGGCAAGTCGACGCTGGTCGGACGTCTGCTCTACGACACCAAGTCGGTGCTCGCCGACCAGATGGAGGCCGTCGAGCGCGCCACGCAGGGCGGTGGAGACCCCGACCTGTCGCTGCTGGTCGACGGGCTGCGCTCGGAGCGCGAGCAGGGCATCACGATCGACGTCGCCTACCGGTACTTCGCCACGCCGCGGCGCTCGTTCGTCCTCGCCGACACCCCCGGGCACGTCCAGTACACCCGCAACACGGTCACCGGAGCGTCCACCGCGGCGCTGGCCGTGCTGCTGGTGGACGCCCGCGCCGGCATCATCGAGCAGACCCGCCGCCACGTCGCGGTGATGGGCCTGCTGCGCGTGCCGCGCCTGGTGCTCGCGGTCAACAAGATGGACCTGGTCGACCACGACGAGAACACCTACTGGCGCATCGCCAAGGAGTTCTTCGGGCTCACCGAGGCCCTCGGCTACGCCGAGGAGGACGTCGTGGCGATCCCGCTGTCGGCGAAGAAGGGCGACAACGTCGTCCTGCGCTCGGACAACACGCCCTGGTACGAGGGCCCGACGCTGCTCGAGCACCTCGAGTCGGTGCCGGTCGCCGGCGCCGACCACTCCGCGCCGCTGCGCTTCCCGGTGCAGTACGTCGTGCGCCCCCGCACCGAGTCCCACCCCGACTACCGCGGCTACGCGGGCCTCATCGCCGCGGGCACGGTGCGCGCCGGCGACGAGGTGATGGTCCTGCCCGACGGGCAGCGGACCCGGGTCGAGGGCATCGACACCTTCGACGGCGAGCTCGACGCCGCCCACGACGGGCAGAGCGTCGTCCTGCGCCTCGCCGACGACCTCGGGATCGCCCGCGGCGCCGTCATCGCCGCCCCGGGCGCGCCGGAGCCGGTCACGGAGTTCGACGCGACGCTCGCGTGGCTGCACGAGAAGCCGCTCAAGCCCGGCGCGCGCCTGCTGCTCAAGCACGGGACGCGCACGGTGCAGGCGCTCGTGGGCGCGGTGACCCACCGGCTCGACACCGAGACCCTCACGCTCGACGAGGACCCCGGCGAGCTGGCGATCAACGACATGGGCCAGGTGTCGCTGACGGTGTCCGAGCCCCTGCCGCTCGACGACTACGACGTCGTCGCCGCCACCGGCTCGTTCCTGCTCGTCGACCCGCAGGCCGGCGACACCCTCGGCGCGGGCCTCGTCGGCCGCCCGCTCGTGGCGGCCGCCCTCGACTAGGTGCGGCGCCGCCGCAGGTGCCCGCGGTCACTGGCTGGTACCGCTCGCTCGCTGAGCGAGCGATACCAGCCAGTGATCGGCGACTCAGCTCACCTCGTTGAGCTTCCCGGTCGCGACGTCGAGGACGAAGCCGCGCACCGAGCCCTTGTTCTTGACGAACGGGCTGTCGGTGATGCGCTTGATCGAGTCGCGGACGTCGCCCTCGACGTCGGGGAAGGCGTTGGCCGTCCACGTCGGCCGCTCGCCGGCCTCCTGCTCGAGGATCCCGGCGAACTGCTCGTCGGTGAAGGTCACCATGCCGCAGTCGGTGTGGTGGATCAGCACGATCTCCTCGGTGCCGAGGAGGTGCTGGCTGATCGCGAGCGAGCGGATCGTGTCGTCGGTGACGACGCCGCCGGCGTTGCGGATGACGTGCGAGTCGCCCTCGGACAGGCCCAGCGCGCCGTAGGGGTTCACTCGGGCGTCCATGCAGGCCACGACGGCGGTCTTGCGCGCAGGCGGCAGGGGCAGCTCGCCGGGGAAGTTCTGGACGTAAGTCTCGTTGTTCTTCAGGTACTCGTCGGTGACGGACACCGGGTCCTCCGCAGGCTGGATCGATTCTGACGACACACGGGCAGCGCTGTGCGGCCGCGGAGCGGCTCGATCCCTACGGGGTACGGGCGCTCACGCGGCCCGTCGACACCACTGATCGAACTCCTGCCCGCGCCGGCTCGGCCAGAACGGCTCGAGGGCGCGGGGACTCATGCGCACATCTCACCGCAGGCATCCGTCCGGCCGCAACGAGAGTCGTCCGTCCACGCGCCGGAGATCACGAGCGCGTGGTCCCCGTGCACGGGCCCTGGCCGGTGGATGGAGCGCCCTGATCTCCGCTACCGACGTTCTCGCACCCCGGCGCCGAGGACGTCGTCGATGGCGTCACTCCTGCAGGCCCGCGGGCTGCTCGACCGGTGCGACGCGGGGTAGCCGGGTGCGCCAGCCCCGCGTTCGAGGAGGAGCCCGCATGGGCGTCGAGTTCATCGGTCAGATCAGCACCCAGTTCGCCTCGGAGATCCACCCGGCGTCGGGCCCGGCGATCGACCCGGACTTCGTCCGCCGCTTCGTCGGCGCCCACGAGGACGCCGGGTTCGACAAGGTGCTGGTCGGGCACAGCGCGTCGTCCGCCGACGGGCTGCAGGTCGCGGCCTTCGCCGCGGCGCACTCCGAGCGTCTCGGGTACCTCGTCGCCCACCGGCCCGGCTTCATGGCGCCGACGATGGCCGCGCGCGCCTTCGCGACGCTGGACCGGTTCTCGGGCGGGCGCGTCGCCGTGCACACCGTCTCCGGCGGCAGCGAGGCCGACCAGGCCCGGGACGGCGACCACCTCGACAAGGAGGGGCGCTACCGGCGCACCGACGAGTACCTCGAGGTCATGGAGCGCACCTGGACCGCCGAGGAGCCCTTCGACCACCGGGGCGAGTTCTACGACGTCACCGACGTCCACGCGGTCGCACGGCCGGTGCAGCAGCCGCGCATCCCGATCTACTTCGGCGGCTCGTCGGAGGCGGCCTACCGCGTGGGCGGCAAGCACGCCGACGTCTTCGCACTCTGGGGCGAGCCGCTGGCCGGGACCGCGGAGCAGATCGCCGCGGTGCACGAGGCCGCGCGCGCCGCGGGCCGGTCGACGATGCCCCGGATCAGCGTCTCCTTCCGCCCGATCCTCGGCACCACCGAGGAGCAGGCCTGGGAACGCGCCCACGACGTCCTCGACCGCATCGTCGCCGCCGACGGCGGTGGTGGGTCCTTCACCGGGCGGACGACCCACCGGCAGGGCCACGAGACCACCCGCACCAACGCCGGCTCCCGGCGCCTGCTCGCCGCGGCCGAGCGGGGCGAGCTGCACGACCGCGCGCTGTGGACCCCGACCGCGGCCGCCTCGGGCGCCGCCGGGAACTCGACCGCGCTCGTCGGCACGCCCGAGACGGTCGCGGCGGCCCTGCTGGACTACGTCGACATCGGCGCGACGACGTTCCTGCTGCGGGGGTACGACCCGCTCGACGACGTCGCCGACTACGGACGGCGACTGCTCCCCCTCGTGCGCGAGGAGCTGGCGCGGCGCGAGAGGGTCCCGGCGTGACGACGCCCTCCCCCGCCGTGAGCGCCGCGGCCCGCTCCCCCGACGCCCGCGCGCTCCTGGCCGGGATCGCGGAGGGCGCCGCGGAGCGCGAGCGCCGCGACGAGAGCCCGTTCGCGCAGGTCGCGGCCGTCGCGGAGGCGGGGCTGGGCGCGTTGTCGCTGCCCGTCGAGGAGGGCGGGCAGGGCGCGTCGGTGCGCGAGCTCCTGGCCTTCGTCATCGACCTCGCCGAGGCCGACCCGATCGTCGCCCACGTCCTGCGCACCCACTACAGCCAGGTGCTCGGGTTCCTGCGCAGCCCCGACCCCGACGTGCGGCGCCGCTGGCTCGACCGCATCCGCGCCGGGACGGTGCTGGGCAACGCGATCTCGGAGACCGGCCCGTCCGCGGCGGGCGGGCACGAGTACGACACCCGCCTCGACGAGGTCGACGGGCGCCTCGTGCTCAACGGCGCGAAGTACTACAGCACCGGGACCCTCTACGCGGACTGGATCGCCGTCGCGGCCCGCGTCGAGGGCGACCTCGTGGCGACCGTGATGGTCCCGGCCGACCGCGCGGGTGTCTCGGTGGTCGACGACTGGGACGGCATGGGGCAGAGCCGCACCGGCACGGGGACGACGACGTTCACCGACGTCGTGGTCGACCCCGACGACGTCCTGTCGCGGCGCCCGCGCCTCGAGCCGCGGGCCCCCGGCGACGTGGCGTTCCTGCAGCTCTACCTGCACGCGCTGGTGGCGGGCATCCTGCGCTCGGTGGTCGCCGACGCGACCGGGGTGGTGCGTTCGCGCAGCCGCACGTTCGAGCACGCGCCCGCGTCCCGGGCTGTCGACGACCCGATCCTGCACGAGAAGGTCGGCACCCTGGCCGCCACGGCGTGGATCGCCGAGTCGGCCGTGCTCGCCGCGGCGGACGCCGTCCAGGCCGCGATGGACGCGGCGGCGCGCGGCGAGCCGACCGACGAGCTGCGCACCGCCGCGGCGCTGGCCCACTGCGCCGTGAAGATCCACCTGGACCCCGCGTCGCTCGGAGCCGCCTCGGACCTCTTCGACGTCGGCGGCGCATCGGCGTCGAGCCGTGCGCGCAACCTCGACCGGCACTGGCGCAACCTGCGCACGATCACCCTGCACAACCCCGCGTCGTACAAGGCGGCCGCGATCGGCCGCCACCTCGTCACCGGCGAGGCGCTGCCGGTGAACGGCTACTTCTGACCCAGCTTCGCCACCGTCAGCAGCACGACCGCGTCCTCCACGGCCTCGAGGCGGTGGCGTTCGTCGGGGACGACGAGCAGGTCACCACGCCGTCCGTCCCAGGAGTCCTTGTCCGACACCAGCCGGACGCGGCCGCTCAGGACGACGAGGGTCGCCTCGCCCGGGTTCTCGTGCTCGCCGAGCTGACGACCCTCGGTCAGCGCGATCACGGTCTGCCGCATGACGTTCGAGTGCCCGCCCACGACGGTGTGGGCGGCACGGCCCGCGGTGCTCGCGCGCGCCGCCGTGAGCTGCTGGCGGGCCATGGCGTCGAGGGAGAGCTTCAGCATGGTCGTCCTCGTCCCGGCTGTGGTGGTGGACGACCATGCTCTCTGCTCCGGGCCCCCGTGAGCGAACTTTGGGCCTATCGGCCCAGAGTTCGCCCACGGCACGCGGCCGGAGGGTGCGGGGACCTGTCAGGTCAGCTTGACGTCAGGGCGGCCTGACGGCAGCGTGGGCGACATGACGCCCGATGCCCTGGAACGTGAGCACACGTTGCGCACCGCGGTGGCGCGGTACGACGAGCTCCGGACGCAGGACTCGCTCGCGTCCGACGACCCAGACGACCCGGGGGCCGCGGCCGCGCTCGCCGGCGAACAGGCGCTGGAGATGCTGGCGCTCGGTGAGCTGATCGCCCGGAAGGCCGGGTACGGGCGCCAGCTGGGGGTGCGCAGCGCTCGTCGGGCCGGCGCGTCGTGGACCGAGATCGGGCGCGCCCTCGGGTCGAGCAAGCAAGCGGCGTGGGAAGCCCACAGCCGCTGGCTCGAGGAGCGCCGCCCCTGAGCCGACCGCAGTCCTCGCGTCGGGCCGGAGTGGTCGAATCGCTTCGGAAACCGAAGCAATTCCACTGGACGGTTCGGTCGGGCCACGACGCGGTCGAGCGGTGGGTGCCCCGACACCTCACGCCAACGCTTCGATTTCCGAAGCTTTCTCCGCAGGTCGGTTCGGCCTCGCCCGCGTGACCACGTCCGCCGGCTACCGCGCCAGGGCACGCACCACCTCGCCTCGCGGCCGAGCGCTCGTGGCGCCGACCGCGAGCAGCACCGAGACGCCCATGACCGTGCCGGTGAGCCGGCCGCTGGCGATCGTCGTGCCCGTTTCCGAAGTCGGGTCCGCGCACCTATGGGTCGCGGAATGGTCGTCGGGACGGGGCGGTTGTCCTCGACGTGGCACCCGCAGCGACAGGACCGCTGGACGACCCGGTCCGGGCCGCCCTGCTCGGTCCGCACGCGCACCTCGCGCAGCGCCACGGGAACGCGATCCGCTACCAGCCCGACGTCTCCCCGTTCCTCGCGGAGCCGCACGGCGCCGACGAGTGGGACGACGTCGCCGCGCTGGTCGGCGACGGGCGCTCGGTGGTCCCGGCGTTCGCGCCCCTCGACCCGCCCGATCCCCTCGAGATCGGGATGTTCCTGCCCGGCGTGCAGATGGTGGGCGACGCCATCGCCGGCCGTCCGGACCCCGAGGCCGTCCGCCTCGGCCCCGACGACGTCCCGGCGATGCTCGATCTCGTCGCCCGCACGCGCCCCGGGCCGTTCGGGAGCCGCACCGTCGAGATGGGCACCTACCTGGGCTTCGTCGAGGACGGCGTCCTGATCGCCATGGCGGGTGAGCGCCTCCACCCGCCCGGGTACACCGAGATCAGCGCGGTGTGCACCGACGCGGCCCACCGCGGACGGGGGCTCGCGACCCGGCTCGTCCTCGCGGTCGCGGCCGGCATCCGTGCCCGCGGCGAGGTCCCGTTCCTGCACGCCGCGGCGGACAACACCGCCGCGATCCGGCTCTACGAGCACCTCGGGTTCCGGCTGCGCGCCCGGCCGGACTTCGTGGCGCTCACCGTCCCGAGCCACGTCGCGGCTCGAACCTGACGAGCCCTGAGACAGGAGGACCATGACCTTCCACCTCGCGGTCGCCCTCGACGGCACCGGCTGGCATCCCGCGTCCTGGCGTGAGCCCGGCGCCCGCGCCGACGAGCTGCTGACCGCGGGCTTCTGGGTCGACCAGGTCCGTGAGGCCGAGGCCGGGCTCGCCGACCTCGTCACGTTCGAGGACGCCTTCGCCCTGCCCGGCGACGAACGCGCCGACCGCGTCCAGGGCCGCGTCGACGCCGTGCTGACCGCGCTGCGGGTCGGGCCCGTCACGTCGCACATCGGGCTGGTCCCGACGGTGATCGCGACCCACACCGAGCCGTTCCACGTGTCCACGCAGATCGCGACGCTGGACTGGGTGACCTCCGGGCGGGCCGGGCAGCGGATCAAGGTGTCGTCGGACCCGGCCGAGTACGCGCTGTTCGGCCGCCGCGATCCGGAGGACCGCGAGTCGCTCTTCGGCGAGGCCGCCGACCACGTCGAGGTCCAGCGCCGGCTGTGGGACTCGTGGGAGGACGACGCCGAGATCCGCGACGCCGCGACCGGCCGGTTCATCGACCGCGACAAGCTGCACTACATCGACTTCGAGGGCCCGCACTTCTCCGTGCGCGGCCCGTCGATCACGCCGCGCCCGCCGCAGGGCCAGCCCGTCGTCACCGCGCTCGCGCACGTCGACACCGCCTACCGGCTCGCCGCTCGCAGCGCCGACGTCGTGTTCGTGACCCCCGACGGCACCGGCCGCGACGGCCCGACGGGGGACGCGGCGTCGATCCTCGCCGAGGTCCGGGCGGCCGAGGGCGCGACCGACCGCACGACCCCGCTGCACGTGTTCGGCGACCTGCTGGTGCTCCTCGACGACACCGCCGACGCGGCCCGCGAGCGCCTGCGCCTCCTCGACGCCGCCGACGGCACGGAGCTGCGCAGCGACGCCCGCATCCTCGCCGGTACCGCGGGCGACGTCGCCGACGTCCTCGCGTCGTGGCAGGACGCCGGCCTGACCGGCGCGCGGCTGCGTCCCGCCGTCACCGCCCACGACCTGCCGCGCATCACCCGCGAGCTCGTACCCGAGCTGCAGCGCCGCGGTCTGCACCGCACCGCCTACGAGGCCGACACGCTCCGCGGGCTCCTCGACCTCGAGCACCCCGCCGACCGCTACGCCACGGCCTGAGGAGGACCCCCGTGCCCAAGCAGATCCACCTCGCCGCCCACTTCCCCGGCGTCAACAACACGACGGTCTGGAGCGACCCGGCGGCCGGCAGCCACATCGCGTTCGAGTCCTTCCGGCACTTCGCGCAGACCGCGGAGCGCGCGAAGTTCGACTTCCTCTTCCTCGCCGAGGGCCTGCGCCTGCGCGAGCAGGGCGGCAAGATCTACGACCTCGACGTCGTCGGGCGCCCCGACAACGTCTCGATCCTCATGGCGATGGCCGCCGTCACCGAGCGGATCGGCCTCGCCGGCACGGTGAACTCCACGTTCAACGAGCCGCTCGACGTCGCCCGCAAGCTCGCCTCGCTCGACCACCTCTCCGGCGGCCGCGCCGCGTGGAACGTCGTGACCAGCTGGGACGAGTTCACCGGCGAGAACTTCCGCCGCGGCGGCTACCTGCCGAAGGACAAGCGCTACCTGCGCGCGCAGGAGTTCCTCGAGACCGCGAAGACGCTGTGGGACGCCTGGGACGTCGACGAGGTGCTCGCCGACCCGACGTCGGGGCGGTACCTGCGCCACGGCGACGCCGGCCGGTTCGAGGTGCACTCCGACCAGTTCGACATCTCGGGGCGGTTCGCGACCCCGCGCAGCCCGCAGGGCCACCCGGTGATCATCCAGGCCGGCGACTCCGAGGAGGGGCGCGAGTTCGCTGCGGCGAGCGCGGACGCGATCTTCACCCGGCACGCGGAGCTGGAGGCCGGCAAGGAGTTCTACGCCGACGTGAAGGGGCGCCTGGCGAAGTTCGGGCGCCGTCACGAGGACCTCAAGATCTTGCCGGCCGCGACGTTCGTGCTGGGCGCCACCGAGGAGGAGGCGGCGGAGAACGCGCGCCAGGTGCAGTACCAGCAGGTGGGCCCGCAGACCGCGATCGCCTTCGCCGAGCAGGTCTGGAACCGCGACCTGTCCGACGTCGACCCCGACGGCCCGGTGCCGTCGTTCGACCCGAAGACCTCCGACGACGTCGACAGCGGCGCGCACATCTCGAAGGGTCGCGCGAGCGTGCGGATGTACAAGGACCCGGTCGCGATCGCGAACGAGTGGCGCGAGCTGGGCGAGCGCGAGGGCCTGTCGCTGCGCGAGGTCGTGATCCGCAAGAACGGGCGCCACACGTTCGTCGGCACCCCGCAGCGGGTCGCCGACACCATCGACGAGTTCGTGCAGTCCGACGCGAGCGACGGCTTCGTCCTCGTCCCGCACGTCACCCCGGGCGGGTTGGACGTGTTCGCCGACGAGGTCGTGCCGCTGCTGCAGGAGAAGGGCTCGTTCCGCACCGAGTACGAGGGCACGACCCTGCGCGAGCACCTCGGACTGCAGCCCTCGCCCACCACGACCACCCCGGCGGAGGCGCGCGCCTGACCCGCGACCAGCCGGGGTGAGACGATCCGCGGCGTGGCCGACCCCCGCCCGGACAAGGAACGCCCCGAGTCGTTGGCCTTCGCGACGCAGGCCGTGCACGCCGGCAATGCCGTCGACGCGGGCAGCGGCGCGATCCGCACGCCGTTGGTGATGGCGAACTCCTACGCGCTGCCCGAGGACCCCTCGGAGCTGTCGTGGTCGGGGTTCGACGTGCCCCTCTACACGCGCAACACCGGCGCCAACCAGCGCGCGCTGCAGCAGAAGCTCGCCCACCTCGAGCAGGGCGAGGACGCCGTCGTGCTCGCGTCGGGGGTCGCGGCGCTGCACGGGGTGTTCTTCACGTTCCTGCGCACCGGCGACCACGCGGTGGTCTCCGACGTCACCTACGAGGCGTCGTGGCGGCTCTTCGCCGACATTCTCCCGGCGCGCTACGGCGTCGAGGCGACCTTCGTCGACACCAGCGACCCCGACGCCGTGCGCGCGGCGATGCGGCCGACGACGCGGCTCGTGCACACCGAGGTGATCGCCAACCCGACGACGCGGGTGTGCGACGTCGCCGCGATCGCGGAGATCGCGCACGAGGGCGGCGCGCTGCTGTCGGTCGACTCGACGTTCACCCCGCCGCCGCTCTACCGCCCGCTCGCCGACGGCGCGGACCTCGTCGTCCACTCGCTGACCAAGGTCGTCAACGGGCACGGCGACGCGATGGGCGGGGCGGTGATCGGGGCCCGCGAGCACATCGACGCGATCCGCGCCGAGGCGATGGTCGACGTCGGTGGCGTGGTGTCGCCGTTCAACGCGTGGCTCATCGCGCGCGGGGCGATCACCCTGCCGCTGCGGCTGCGTCAGCACCTCGCGTCGGCCCAGCGGGTCGCGGAGTTCCTCGCCGGCCACCCGGGCGTCGCCTACGTCGCCTACCCGGGCCTCGCCGGCCATCCGCAGCACTCCCTCGCGCAGCGGCTGTTCGGTGGCCGCGGGAACGGCTGGATGATGGCGTTCGCCCTCGACGGGGACGCCGACCTGCAGAACCGCTTCGTCGCCGACCTGCGCGTCATCACCTCGGCGGTCTCGCTCGGCCACGACGAGAGCCTGATCGTGCACGTCGGGACGACCGGGGCACGGGCCGCGCACTGGCCCGAGGAGTTCCGCCGCTACGGGCACCTGCGGTTCTCCGTGGGCCTGGAGGACCCCGACGACCTGATCGCCGACCTCGACGCCGCCCTGGCCACGGTCCGTGGGTGATCGAGCCCGCTGGGTACTGGTCCGGTTGTGCGCCATCGGGTAGGAAGGTGATCGTGGGCTTCGGTGGCGGACTGGTGCGACGTCTCCACGTCGACCTCTGCCGGCTCGCGACGTGCACCTGTCGTCGCGGCTGATCTGCTCGCGTCTCTCCCTCTTCCCACGCCCGGCCGTCGCGCGCGTCCGGGCGCCCCCCTCCCACGCCTCCAGAGAGGTCCCCGATGGCTGTTCGTCCCAAGGAAACCGTCGTCCCGTTCGCCGTGCACGGCGAGGGCACCGGCGTCGCGCAGGAGCTGACCGCCGGCGGTCACGTCTTCACCACCGACGCCTACCCCGCCTTCGGTGGTGCCGACGAGGCCCCCAGCCCGCTCTTCTACGCGCTCGGCTCGCTGACCTCGTGCAACCAGGTCACCGCCGCTCTCGTCGCCAAGGACCTGGGCGTCCAGCTCGGGAAGTGGACCTTCGACATCCAGGGCGACCTCGACACCGCCGTGCTCGTCGGCGGCGCCGAGGGCAACGCGAACTTCGAGAGGGTCGAGGTGCGCGCGACCGTCGAGACCGACGCCAGCGAGGAGCAGTTCGCCACGCTGATCTCCGAGACCGCGCGCCGCTGCCCCGTGACGCAGCTCTTCCAGCGCTCGGGCCTGGAGTTCGAGAACAACTGGACCCGCGCGGAGCTCCCCGCGGCGGTCTGACAGGCCCCGACATTCGGAACGAACGCGCCGTTCGCTGCGGTAGAAGCAGCGAACGGCACGTTCGCTTCTCCACGACAGCACGATGCGGTCGCCCACGCCGGTGCGGGAGCCTGGGGAGGTGACCGGTCTCCCCGTCCTCGACCTCGCCCGCTTCCGCTCCCCCGAGCGGGACGCGTTCCTCGACGACCTGCGCCGCGCGGCGCGCGACGTCGGCTTCTTCACCGTCGTCGGCCACGGGATCGCGCCGGAGCTGACGGCACGCCTCGACGAGGAGGTGCGGCGGTTCTTCGCGCTGCCGCTGGAGCAACGCCTCGCCATCGAGAACATCGCCTCGCGGCACTTCCGCGGCTACAGCCGGGTCGGCACGGAGCGCACCGGCGGCGAGGCCGACCAGCGCGAGCAGATCGACGTCGGGCCCGAGCGGTCGCCGGTGCACGGAGAGGCGCGCTACTGGGGCCTCGTCGGGCCGAACCAGTGGCCGCCGGCGCAGCCCGCGCTGCGCGACGCCGTGCTCTCCTGGCAGGACGAGGCGCTGCGGGTGAGCCGGGAGATCCTGCGCGCCCTGGCGGCGTCGCTGGGCCAGCCCGAGGACCACTTCGACCGGTGGTTCGACGACGAGTCGCACCTGCACCTCAAGGTCGTCCACTACCCCGGCGGGGCATCCACCGGGCAGGGCGTGGGAGCGCACAAGGACTACGGATTCCTCGCGCTGCTGCACCAGGACGACGTTGGTGGCCTGCAGGTGCAGGTCCCGGGCACCGGCGAGTGGCTCGACGCCGCGCCCGTGCCGGACGGCTACGTCGTCAACATCGGCGAGATGCTCGAGGTCGCGACGCGCGGCTACCTCACCGCGACCCGCCACCGCGTCGCGAGCCCGCCGCCGGGCGTCGACCGCTACTCGGTGCCGTTCTTCCTCGGGCCCCGCCTCGACGCCGTCGTCGAGCCGGTGGACCTGCCGCCGGAGCTCGCGGCCGAGACCGCGGACTGGGACCCGAACGACGACCCCGACAACCCCCTGCTCGCGGCGTACGGCGAGAACGCGCTGGTCGGCTGGCTGCGCTCGCACCCGGCCGTCGCCGCGCGGTACTGGAGCTGAGCGCCGGCCTCCTCTCCGCGCGCAGGGCACCTTCGGCCGGCAAGAGCGGCGAGGGCCACCCTCCGCCGGAACGACCTCGCCGACGACGGGCACGTTCCGCATGATCGCCACCGGATCCGGCTGCGGAACGTGCCCGTCGTGGCGGCCCCGCGACGCGACATCGATCTCGTCTCTCCGGTCTCCGGTTCCGTGCACCAGGATGGCGCCGTGGCGAGGATGCGTGCCGTCGTGCTCGACGGGCCGGGTGACCTGACCGCTTTGCAGCTGCGCGACCTCACGGTCCCCGAGCCGGAGCCGGGGCAGGTCCTGATCTCCGTGAAGGCCTTCGGGCTCAACCGGTCCGAGCTGCACACCCGCCTCGGCCTCGCCGACGGCGTGACGTTCCCGCGGGTCCCCGGCATCGAGGCCACCGGGACCGTCGCCGTCTGCCCGGGCGGCGAGTTCGTCCCCGGCCAGCAGGTCGTCGCCATGATGGGCGGGATGGGCCGCACGTTCGACGGCGGCTACGCCGAGTACACCTGCGTGCCGGCCGCCCAGGTCACCGCCTTCTACAGCGACCTCGACTGGGCCACGCTCGGCGCGGTGCCGGAGATGCTCCAGACCGCGCACGGCGCGCTCACCGATGGGCTCGACGTGCGGCCCGGCCAGTCGCTGCTCGTGCGGGGCGGGACGTCGTCGGTCGGCATGACCGCCGCGGTGCTCGCCAGGTCGCGGGGGCTCACCGTGCTCGCGACGACCCGCGACGAGGCCAAGGGCGAGCGGCTCCGCGCGCTCGGGGTCGACCACGTGCTGGTCGACGACGGGGACGTCGCCCGCCAGGTGCGCGACGTCCTCGGCGACGGCGTCGACGCCGCGCTCGAGCTGGTGGGCACCCCGACCCTGCCCGACACCCTGCGCGCCACGCGCCGCCACGGCGTCGTCTGCTTCGCGGGGATGCTGTCGAACCGATGGACGGTGCCGGATTTCTATCCCATCGAGTACCTGCCCCGCGGGGTCCGGCTCACCGCCTACGGCGGGGACGCGAGCGACCTGCCGGCCGCGGTGCTGCAGCAGTTCCTCGACGACGTCGCGGCCGGCCGCGCCACCGTGCCGCTCGGCCAGGTCTTCCCGCTCGAGCGCATCCGCGACGCCCACGCGGTCATGGAGGCCGACCGCGCGACCGGGAAGCTCGTCGGGCTCCCCCGCATCCTGCGCTGGCGCTCGCGCCGCTGAGGCGTGCCCCGTGGTTCGGGACGAACGCGCCGTTCGCTGCTCCTAGCGCAACGAACGGCGCGTTCGCTCCAAACCGAGGCGGGGCGGCGTCAGCTGTACCAGGTCGGCTCGGGGAGCTCGTCGGTCAGCACGAACCGCCCGACCTCGCGGCGCTTGTACGCCACGGGGTCGTGCAGGGTGTGCGTCCGCACGTTGCGCCAGAAGCGGTCGAGGCGCAACGAGGACGTCGTGGACCGCGCACCGGTGGCCTCGAAGATGCCGCTCGTGATCTCGAGCGCCACGTCCGTGGCGCGCGCCTTGACGGCCGCGACGCGCACCTCGTGCTCGCCGCGCGCCCGCTCGGTGACCGCGTCGGGCTCGCGGTGGATCGGCAGCGCCTCCTGCGCGACCGCGTCCGCGAGCGCCTCGACGGCCCACAGCTTGGCCGTGTGGTCGCCGTAGAGGTCGATCACGTACGGCTCGTCGACGGCGCTGGAGTGCCCGCCGTGCAGCCACGGACGCGTCGTCGTGCGCGTGTACGCCGCCGCCTCGTCGAGCGCTCCGCGGGCGATGCCGAGGTAGAAGCTGACGAAGACGAGCTGGATCACCGGCACGTTGAGGGTGTTGTAGACGCGCGGGGTGAAGACCTTGTCGCGGAACCCGGCGGCCTCCGCCCACGAGACGCGCACGCCCTCGAGCGTCACGCTGCCCGACTCGGTGAGGCGCTGGCCGATGTTGTCCCAGTCGTGGAACGTGATCGCCGGCTGATCCGACGGCACGATCGCGAAGATGTGCGTGTCGGTGTTCTCCAGCACCCCCTCGAGGACGGTGACGTCGGAGACCCTGCTGCCCGTCGAGAACGACTTGTGGCCGCTGAACGTGATCTCGTCGCCCTCGTCACGGATGACGACGTCGGCGTCGCGCGGGTTCACCGCGCCGCCGAAGAACCACCGCTGCCGCGTGGCCTCGGCCTCGACGTGGGCGATCTGCTCGGGCGTGCCCACCAGGCGCGCGGCCCAGAACCAGAGCAGGTGGTAGCCCAGGAGCTGGCCGATCGAGCCGTCGCCGGCGGCCACCTCCCGGATCACGCGGTAGGCGGTGGGCCACTCCTGGCCGCCGCCGCCGTGCTCGACGGGGCCGAGCAGGGTGACGAGGCCGGAGTCCTTGAGCAGGGCGACCTCCGCGTACGGCGCCTTCCCCGCCGCGTCACGCTCGGCGGCGTCGGCGGCCAGGACGGTGCGCACGAGGCGCGCCCGCTCGAGCCACTCGGCCTCGGTGTGCGGGGTGGGCAGGGTGCTGAAATCGGGGGTGGTGGTCTGGCGGTCGAGCGTGCTGGTCACGGTTCTCCTCGATCACGGGGTTCGGGCGGGTCGGCGAGGAGGTCCGACATGCCTGGGCGAACACCCGCCCGTGGTCGATGTGCCGGCGCCGCGTGAACGGGGCCGGCGCGGACGGCGAGGTCACCGCCGGGTGGGCAGCGGGTGGCGACGCAGGTCGTCGCGCGGACGCGCCTGGGCCGTGGCGACCTCGGCCGCGATGCGCTCGGTCAGGAGCTCGGCGACAGCGGCGCCCCGTGGACCGAACCGGCGGCTGGAACGGGGGATGACGGTGGCCATGCGGGGTTCCTCCGATGGACCTCGGCGGGCGCGGTCGGCGCGCACGGCGAGGAGGTGTGGACCAGGGCGAGCAGCGGCGCGCGACGACACAGGTCGTCGAGCAGGCGCGTACGGATGGCCCGGAAGGGCGTCATGTCGACTCCGACGAGCAGGAGGGCGGCACCCGGGGATCACCCGGGTGGTGCTCATGCGGTCAGGGTCGACAGATCGCGGCGGAGGTCCGGCAGAGATCGACATGACGGCGCCACGCGTGCCACACGGTGGTCGGCGCCTCGGTCACGGACGGGACGGTACGCATGGCCGACGCCCCGGCGCCACCACCGTGTGAGCGAGATCGGTCGGCTGCCACAGTGACGGTCATGGACGACGAATTGGTGCACCTCGAGGTCACGGGCGGCACGGCGACGATCACGCTCGACTCGCCGCGCAACCGCAACGCGCTCTCCGCGCAGGTCCGCCGGGAGCTCTCCGCCCACCTGGACACCGCGACCCTCGACGAGACGGTGCGCGTCATCGTCCTGACGCACACCGGGCCCGTGTTCTGCTCGGGGATGGATCTGCGCGAGTCGCGCGGCGCGGGGTCGGACGACCAGGGCGTCAACGAGTTCCCCGCGATCCTCAGCACGCTCTGGACGTCGGACACGCCCGTCATCGCCCGTGTCGCGGGCCCGGCCCGCGCCGGTGGCGTCGGCCTCGTCGCCGCCTGCGACATCGCGGTGGCCGTGCGCGAGGCGACCTTCGCGTTCACCGAGGTGCGCATCGGCGTCGTCCCCGCCGTGATCTCGTCGGTGGTGCTCCCCCGCCTGCTCCCCCGCGCCGGCAGCGAGCTGATGCTCACCGGCGAGACCTTCGACGCCACGCGCGCCGAGGCGGTCGGCCTCATCAACTCCGCCGTCGACGCCGACGGTCTCGACGTCGAGGTCGCCCGCTACGCCGACATGCTCGCCCGGGGCGGGCCCCGCGCCCTCGCGGCCACCAAGGCGCTCCTGCGCCGCGACCGCGGGGAGCACCTGCAGCAGGACCTCGAGGCGATGCTCGGGCTCTCGGCCGAGTTCTTCGCCTCCGAGGAGGGCCAGGAGGGCATGGCCGCGTTCGCGGAGAAGCGGGCGCCGTCGTGGGTGCCGGGCCCGCCGACCGAGTGATCCCTCGTCAGACGAGGTTGACGACGACCACCAGCACGAGCAGGGCCAGCAGCGTGGCCGTGACCCAGATGCGCGCGACCCGGCGGTCCACCTCAGACCTCGGGCGCGGTCGTGGCCTCGGCGCGCCGCCGCTCACGTCGCTCCTGGGCCTCCAGGCGGGCGGCCACCGAACGCTCGACGACCGTGTCGATGATCGCCGCCGCGCCCCAGCACACCGGGCCCACGACGGCGACGACGAGGACGACCTGGACGGTGAAGTCGAGCTGGGTCAGCCACAGCTCGACGCCGTCCCACCAGGTCGCGACGGCACGCAGCACGTGCTCGACGGTACGCGGGGGGCCGGGGCCCCGGTCAGCGGGCCAGGAAGTCCTCGACCAGGGGCGCGACGAGGTCGACGCGGCTGATCAGCTCGGTGTGCTTCGTGCGCGGGAGGACCGCGAGGCCGGCGTCGGGGATCGCGTCGGCCATCGCCACGGCGGCGTCGACCCGGACGAAGTCGTGGTCGCCGACCATCACCAGCGTCGGCGCCGTGATGCGCTCGAGGTCGGCGCGCGACCAGTTCTCGTCGGCGGTGACGATGGGGTCCAGCTTGGCGACGACGGTCTCGAACGTGCTCAGCCCGTGGCGCTCGTACTCGGCGAACATCGCGCCGAACTCGGCCTCGGTGGGCATGCGGGTCGACGTCGCGTACTGCGAGGGGTCGTGGATCTCGTCGTGGTAGTCGTCCTTGCGCCGGTGGACAGCCCCGAGCACCAGCCGGTCGACGCGATCGGGATGCCGCACCGCGGTCTCGAGGGCCACGAGCCCGCCCCAGCTGAACCCGAGCACGTCGGCACGCTCGAGACCGAGGTGGTCCAGCACGCCGACGACGTCGCCGGCCTGGTTGGCGAGGGTGATGTCACGGTCGACGTCGGCCGTGCGCCCGTGTCCCTGCAGCTCGACGGGGACGAGGCGGCGGGTCGGGCCCAGACGGGGCATCAGCGTCCCGAAGCTCAGGTCCAGCGTCATCATCCCGCCGTGCAGCAGCACCAGCGGCGTGCCGGTGCCGTGGTCCTCGAAGTAGACGTCGATACCGGGCAGCGGGGCGTACACGGGTCCTCCAGGAGGTTCTCGGTTCGTTTCGGGGCTCTCACCGGTGGAACTGCGCCCACCCGCCGAACTCATCGGGCATCGGGCAAGTCGTCCCGGATAGGTTGCGGGGCATGTTCGCGGTCTACGCCTCCGAGCCCAACGCCGACGACCCGATCGCCTCCCTCGTGGTGGGCGAGCGGCCCGATCCCGACGTGCCCGAGGGCTGGGTACGGGTCAAGGTCGAGGCGGCGAGCCTCAACATGCACGACCTCTGGACCCTGCGGGGCGTCGGGATCAAGGAGGACCAGTTCCCGATGATCCTCGGCTGCGACGGCGCCGGGACGCTCGACGACGGCACGCCCGTCGTCCTGCACTCACTGATGGGTGACCCGGACTGGAAGGACGACGAGACCCTCGACCCGAAGCGCAAGATGCTCACCGAGTGGGCGCAGGGCAGCTTCGCCGACTACGTCGTCGTCCCGAAGCGCAACGCGCTCCCCCGCCCGGAGGGCATGACCGCCTCCACCGGCGCGGTCATGGGGACGGCCTGGCTCACCGCCTACCGGATGCTGTTCACGAAGTCCGGCCTGCGCGGCGGGCAGACGATGCTCGTGCAGGGCGCCTCCGGCGGCGTCTCGACGGCGCTCATCCAGCTCGGGCGCGCCGCCGGCATGCAGGTGTGGGTCACCGGGCGCTCCGACGAGAAGCGCGAGCTGGCCCTGCGTCTCGGCGCGCACCAGGTCTTCGAGTCGAACGCGAAGCTCCCGGGCAAGGTGCAGGCGGTGTTCGAGACCGTCGGCGAGGCCACCTGGAAGCACTCGCTGCGCTCGCTCGTCCCGGGCGGCACGATCGTCTGCTCCGGCGCGACGTCGGGCAACGCGCCCAGCGCCGACCTCGCCCAGGTCTTCTTCCTGCAGAAGAACGTCGTCGGCTCGACGATGGGCACGCTCGCCGAGCTCCGCGACCTGCTCGAGTTCGTCGCGGCCACCGGCATCGTCCCGGAGATCGGCCAGGAGATCCCGATGGCCGACGCGAAGGACGGGTTCCGGTCGATGCTCGACGGCGTCACCGCAGGCAAGATCGTCTTCACGCGCTGATCCCCATGTGAGCGATTTTCACGGCTATAGCCGTGAAAATCGCTCACGGGGTCAGGCGGAGAGGCGGCCCTCGGCGGGCGCGGACTCGGCGAGCTGGGTGAGGACCGCGCGGGCGAGGGCGTCGTTGGCCCGGAAGCTCAGCGCGTTGGTGTTCGGGCGCGTGAACGCCCCGGGCAGCCGGACGTTGGTGTGCGGCCCGATCGCGAAGCGGCACGGGTCGGGCCGGCCCTCGGCGTCGACGAGGCGGAAGTCCGACGTGCGCACCCGCACGAGGCCGGTGTTGTGCAGGGTGACCGCGGCGCCGGAGTGCGCGACCGCCGCGTCGGCGGCGTGCACGGCCGTCCCGGAGTCGGTGTGCTCCTCGCGCAGGGTCTCCTCGTCGAGCAGGCCCTCGGCGTGGAGCCCGGCGAGCATCGGGTCGTCGCTGCGGCTCACGCTCGGGGAGGACAGGCGCGCCTCGACGAACGTCTGCGCGGTGACCGCGACGCGGTCCAGCGAGGCACTGGTGGCCCGGAAGCCGCCGTCGACAGGGTGCACCTGCACGCCCGCACCGAGGAAGACGACGTAACCCGCGCGCGAGAGCGCGAGCAGCTGGCGCAACCGCGGTCCGGGTGGGCCGCTGGCCAGCGAGCTGAAGAAGTTCTGCCACCACGCGAGGTCCTGGGCCCGCGAGCGCGGCGTCAGGGCCGGCGTGCCCGCGAGCTCCGCGACCTGCGCGAACACCGACAGCAGGCCGACGAACGCCCCGAGCTCGGCGGTGTAGCGGTCGTCGACGTGGCGGGCGAGGTCGTCGAGCACGTAGGACCGCAGGCGCTCCTGCAGGCTCGGGAGATCCGGCGCGCTGACGTCGTCGAGGGGCCGGTCCATGCGCTCGAAGTCGAGGCGGTCGGAGGGGTCGGGCACGAACCCGGCGACGAGTTCGTGCATCGCCGGCGTGTACCAGTCCAGCGCGGCGAAGCGCAGCGCGAAGTCGTCCCAGACACCGCGCACGCGGTCGGGGTGGCCGGCGAAGAGCTCGTGGTAGTACGCCCAGCCGACCTCCTTGGCCATGAGCGGCCACACGTCGCGGCGCAGGTCGACCGACCCCCGACGGACGAACCCGGCGATCTCGTCCGGGCCGAGGAACCGCGGCAGCGGAGGCCGCGGTCCGCGCAGCGCGTACTCGGTCTTGGCGTGGTACGGCACCCCGCGTCCCGACCCGACGTGCACGACGGGCTCGCGGCCGGAGGGCTCGTAGTCGAGCGTGCCGTCGCCGCGGTCGTGGAAGCGGCCCCCGCGGCCCTCGAAGAGCAGGACCATGAGGTCGATGAACGCGAGGCCCATCCCGCGCGCGATCACCGTCTCCCCCGCCGGGATGCGGTCGAGGTCGGAGTCGGTGGTCTGCTCGGGCGGGAAGTAGCGCAGCCCGTGCTCGTCGGCGTGCGCCGCCAGCGCGGCCTCGGCCTCGGTCGGCGCCGCGTCGAGGTGGCCCGAGGCGAGCACCAGCACGTCGGCGGGCAGCTCCGGAGGGTTCTGGTCGGAGCCCCCGTCGAGCAGCACCACGTCGGGGGCACCGCGTCGCAGGCCCACCGCCCGCGTGCGGTGGCGGTGCACCCGGACCTGCGGCGGGAGGGTGGCGAGCACGCGGCGCAGGACGAAGTCGAGGTAGTGGCTCTGCAGGCGCCGGGTGGCGAACGTCGCCGGCCCGAGCGCGCGCAGCTCGTCGCCCACCGGCCCGTCCGGCACCGACTCGCCGTCGAGCTCGCCGTCGCGGACCGCCACGGCCCAGTCGTAGAGGGACGGACCGGGCACGATCGGACCCTCGCAGCGCACACTGTCGTCGGTGAACATCGTGACGTCGGCGGCCATGGAGTTCATCCACAGCAGCGCCGACTGGTCCTCACGCCAGATGCGTCCCGCGCCGTCGGGGTAGGGATCGACGAGGTGGACGTCGAGATCCTCGACGAACTCGGGTGCGCTCGCCGCGAGGCGTTCGAGCACACCGGTCCCGCGAGGCCCGCCCCCGACGATCACCACCGACCGCGTCATGACGCTCCCTCCGCGTTCTTCCACGGTAGGTCCGCGCCCGGGGGCCGGCCACTCTGCGCTCCGCGCGTGTGAGCGCTGGCACGTGCCTGCGCACGCGCCAGCGGTCAGCGAGGAATCAGCGGCGGGGGCGGCTCGGGCGCGAGGACGGGCTGGCCGCCTCGGCGCCCGACGCGCGGCGCAGGCCCATCGGGCGACCGGCGACGCGGGCGCGCTGCAGGCGCTTGACCACGTGCCCCGGCACGTCGGCCGGGAGCTCGACCAGCGTGTGGTCGGGCCGGATGTCGATGTGGCCGATGTGCTGCGAGTCGAGGCCGGCCTCGTTGGCGATGGCGCCGACGATCGCACCGGGACGCACCCGCTGGTTGTGGCCGACGTCGATCCGGTAGGTGTCGGTGCCCGAGCCGACGGTCCACTCGGGCGCCTTGCCGCTACGGCCCTGGCCGCGGTCCGGCTTGCCGCCACCCTCGCGCGGGCTGCGCTTCTCGCCGCGCGGCGGCGCGACGGGCAGGTCCTCGACGAGCAGGGGCTTCGTGCCCTGCACCATCTTGGCCAGCGCGGCGGCCAGCTCGAGGGGGTCGGCGCCGGTCTCGGCGACGTAGTCGCCGACGATGCCGCGGAAGACGTCGAGCGGGTCGCCGCCGGTGACGGTGCCGTCGAGCGTGCCGGTGATGCGCTCGGCGAAGCGGCGCTTGCGCACCGCGTTCACCTCGTCGGTGCCCGGCACCGACATCTCCTCGGCCTTCTGCTTGGTGGCCGACTCGATCATGCGCATCGTGCGGATCTGGCCGCGGGTGACGAACGAGATCGCCTCGCCGCTGCGCCCGGCCCGCCCGGTGCGCCCGATGCGGTGCACGTAGGACTCGGAGTCCGGCGGGAGGTCGTGGTTGACGACCAGCGAGATCCGGTCGACGTCGAGCCCACGGGCGGCGACGTCGGTGGCCACGAGGACGTCGATCTCACCGGAACGCAGACCGTTGATGGTCTTCTCGCGCTGCGGCTGCGACAGGTCGCCGGAGATCGCCACCGCCGAGAACCCGCGCCGGTTGAGGGCGTCGGTGACGTCGGTGGTGTTCTGGCGGGTGCGCACGAAGACCAGCGCGGCGTCGAAGTCCTCGACCTGCAGGATGCGCGCGAGCGCGTCCGCCTTCTGCCGCTCGGGCAGCACGACGTAGCGCTGACGGGTGTTGATACCCGTCTGCGTCTTCGACTTGATCGACACCTCGGCCGGCGAGTTCAGGTGCCGGCGCGAGACCTCGCGGATGGCGCCGGGCATGGTCGCCGAGAACAGCGCCACCTGACGGTCGGCGGGCAGCAGCTCGAAGATGGCCTCGACCTCTTCGAGGAAGCCCATCTGCAGCATCTCGTCGGCCTCGTCGAGCACGAAGTGCGCGACGCCGGACAGGTCGAGGGTGCGCTTCTCGAGGTGGTCGGCGATGCGGCCGGGGGTGCCGACGACGATCTGGCCGCCACGGCGCAGCCCGTGCAGCTGCGGGCCGTAGGGCGCGCCGCCGTAGAGCTGGACGACGTTGAGCCCGGGGACGCCGGCGCCGAGGCGCTCGATGGCCTCGGCGACCTGGATCGCCAGCTCGCGGGTGGGCGTGAGGACGAGCGCCTGCACGCGCCGCTGCGCGGGATCGATCGCCGAGAGCATCGGCAGCGCGAACGCGGCGGTCTTGCCGGTGCCGGTCTGCGCGAGGCCGAGCACGTCGCGGCCCGACAGCAACAGCGGGATGGTCTCGGTCTGGATCGGGGTCGGGGTGTCGAACCCGGACTCGACCAGGGTGGGGAGCAGGCGCTCCGCGACACCGAGCGCGGCGAACCCGGTGGCGGGCTCGTCGTCGGTGGCGTCAGCGGTGGCGTCGTCGTCTTCGGTGGCGTCGGACGCGTCGACGGCCGGCTCCTCGGAGCCGGTGTCGTCGGGGGTCTCGGTGACGGGAGCGTCCTCGGCGGACGTCGCGTCCGCGGGGCTCTCGTCGGTGGAGTGGGAGATCACGTCGACGAGCTCGACGTCGTGATCGGACAGGACAGCAGCGTTGGTCACAGATCTCTTTCAGGAAGGGTACGGCGGACACGTGAGCTGTCCGCGGACCCGGTGACACGCAGGGTCCTTCCCAGGCCGACAGCTCGGCGTTGATAACCAGTCTACGCGAGCGGTTGTTCCCCACCGATCACCGGCGGTGCCCCGCTACTTCTTCTTGGCCTTGTCCACCGCGTTCTGGTCAGTGGACAGTGCCGCGACGAAGGCCTCCTGCGGGACGTCGACGCGGCCGATCGTCTTCATCCGCTTCTTGCCCTCCTTCTGCTTCTCGAGCAGCTTGCGCTTGCGGGTGATGTCCCCGCCGTAGCACTTGGAGAGCACGTCCTTGCGGATCGCGCGGATCGTCTCGCGAGCGATGATCTTCGCGCCGATGGCGGCCTGGATCGGCACCTCGAACTGCTGGCGCGGGATGAGCTCGCGCAGCTTCGTGGCCATCGAGTTGCCGTAGGCGTAGGCGGCGTCGCGGTGCACGATCGCCGAGAACGCGTCCACCGGCTCGCCCTGCAGCAGGATGTCGACCTTCACCAGGTCGGCGGCCTGCTCGCCGGCGGGCTCGTAGTTCAGCGACGCGTAGCCGCGGGTGCGCGACTTCAGGATGTCGAAGAAGTCGAAGATGATCTCGGCGAGCGGCATCGTGTAGCGCAGCTCGACGCGGCTGTCGGACAGGTAGTCCATGCCCTCGAGCTGGCCGCGCCGCGACTGGCAGAGCTCCATGATCGGGCCGACGAAGTCCGACGGCGCCAGCACCGAGACCTTGGTGATCGGCTCGAAGATCGTCGCGACCTTGCCCTCGGGCCAGTCGGCGGGGTTGGTCACCTCGGCCTCGGAGCCGTCGTCCAGCTCGAGGCGGTAGACGGTGTTGGGCGCGGTGGAGATCAGCTCGAGCCCGTACTCGCGCTCCAGGCGGTCGCGGGTGATCTCCAGGTGCAGCAGGCCGAGGAAGCCGCAGCGGAAGCCGAAGCCCAGCGCCGCCGAGGTCTCGGGCTCGTAGGACAGGGCGGCGTCGTTGAGGCGCAGGCGGTCGAGCGCGTCGCGCAGCAGCGGGTAGTCGGTGCCGTCGATCGGATAGAGGCCGGAGTAGACCATCGGCTGCGGGTCGCGGTAGCCGCCGAGCGGTTCCGTCGCGCCCTTGCGCTCCCACGTGACCGTGTCGCCGACGCGGGACTGGCGGACGTCCTTCACGCCGGTCATGAGGTAGCCGACCTCGCCGACGCCCAGGCCCTGGCAGGGCTTCTGGTCCGGCGAGATGATCCCGACCTCGAGCAGCTCGTGCACCGCGTTGGTGGACATCATGCGGATGCGCTCGCGAGGGGTGATCTTGCCGTCGACGACGCGGATGTAGGTGACGACGCCGCGGTAGGTGTCGTAGACCGAGTCGAAGATCATCGCGCGGGCCGGGGCGTCGGCGTCGCCCACCGGCGCGGGCACCCGGTGGACCACCGAGTCGAGGACCGCGGGGACGCCGTCGCCGGTCTTGGCGCTGATCCGCAGGATGCTCTCGGGGTCACAGCCGATGAGGTGGGCGATCTCGGCGGCGTAGCGCTCGGGGTCGGCGGCCGGCAGGTCGATCTTGTTGAGCACGGGGATGATCTCGAGGTCGTGCTCCATGGCCAGGTAGAGGTTGGCCAGGGTCTGCGCCTCGATGCCCTGCGCGGCGTCGACCAGCAGGATCGCGCCCTCGCACGCGGCGAGCGAGCGGCTGACCTCGTAGGTGAAGTCGACGTGGCCCGGGGTGTCGATGAGGTGCAGCACGTGGTCGCGCATCTCGCCGTCCGGGCCGGCGGCGCACCAGGGCAGGCGCACGTTCTGCGCCTTGATCGTGATGCCGCGCTCGCGCTCGATGTCCATGCGATCGAGGTACTGGGCACGGTAGGCCCGGTCCCCCAGCACGCCGGTCATCTGCAGCATGCGGTCGGCGAGCGTCGACTTGCCGTGGTCGATGTGGGCGATGATGCAGAAGTTGCGGATACGGTCCGGCGGCGTGAACGTCTCGTCGGCGTAGCCCTTCGTGCCCGGCCGTCCGGGGTTGCTCGCGGACTGCTGGGTGGTCTGGGTCAACGGGATCCTCACGTCTCGCACGGTCGGGCTCACCCGCCATCGTCCCACGACGCCGCTCCGGGGCCGGTCGGCGGAGCGTCGAGGTGAGGTTGGTAATCTGGGCGGCACTGCGTGGTGCGGTCGAGCGCCCCCGCGCGCTCCCGTGCACAGAACTCCGACGGACGAAGGTTCGAACACCCCGTGGCGAACATCAAGCAGCAGGTCAAGCGCAACCGCAAGAACGAGGAAGCGCGCCAGAAGAACAAGGCGGTCAAGTCGCGCATCAAGACCGCGATCCGCCGCTACCGCGAGGCCGCCGAGGCCGGCGACGCCGAGCGCGCCGGCGAGCGCCGCCGCGAGGCCGGCCGGCTGCTCGACAAGGCCGTCAGCAAGGGCGTCATCCACAAGAACCAGGCGGCGAACAAGAAGTCGCGCATGGCCCACCGCGCCGAGCGCTTCACGGTGGACGCCAAGGCGGGCAAGACCCCGGCCTGAGCCACCTCGCACGTCACGGAGCCCGTCCCCGGTTCGCCGGGGGCGGGCTCTTGTCGTGGGTTGGGGGTGGCACGGGCCCGTGCAAGCCCTGCGTCCACGCTGGCACTGGGTGCCAGGAAAGCCGCGTCGATCACGAGCGGCGGCGGCCGGTCAGCGCCGCGAGCTCCCGCGGGCCGCGAGGACCTGCTCGACGGCGTACTCCAGGGCGTAGGCCGGGTCGGCGGCGGCGCCCTTGACGTTCGCGTTGAGGTCGGCCACGACGCCCATCGCCCGCGTGAGCCCCTCGTCGCCCCAGCCCCGACCCTGACCCTGGGCCTTGCGCACCTTCCACGGCGGCATCTTGAGGGACGACGCCATGGCGTACGGATCGCCACGGCCGGCGGCGTTGACGCGCGCCACGGTGCGCACGGCGTCGGCGAGGGCGTCGGCCAGCAGCACGTGCGGCACGCCCGTCTCCAGCGCCCAGCGCAGCGACTCGAGCGCCGCCGTCCGGTCTCCCGTGATCGCCCGCTCCGCGACCGCGAACCCCGTGACCTCGGCGCGGCCCCGGTGGAAGGCGCGCACGGCGTCGGCGTCGACCTGACCGCCGGAGTCCGACACGAGCTGCGACGCGGCCGCGGCGAGCTCGCGCAGATCCGAGCCCACCGCGTCCATGAGCAGCCCGAGCGCCTCGCCGGTCATCCGCCCGCCGGCCTGGCGGACCTCGCTGCGCACGAAGTCGGCGCGCTGATCGTCGGAGAGCCCCGCCGCCGAGGCCTCCGTGGCCCCGGCGCTGCGCAGGCCCTCGAGCAGCGCGTCACCCTTCGCGCCGCCCCCCTTGCCGCCCTTCGCGGGCTTCCGCGCCTTGCCCCCCTTGGGCGGGCCGCGGTGCACGACGACGAGCGTCACGCCGTCGCTCGGGGCGCGGGCGTAGTCGAGCAGCAGCGTCGTGACCTCGGCGCTCGCGTCGTGGGCATTCTCGATCACGACGACCCGCGACTCGGCGAACAGCGACGGGCTGACGACCTCGCCGAGCACACCCGCGGTGATCTCGCCGACCGGGAGGTGCGCCACCTCGACCGCGGGGTCGGCCTCGCGGGCCGCGGTGACCGCGCGCGCCACGGCCCGCTCGACCAGCAGCGACTCGTCGCCGACGACGAGGTGCAACGGCGCGGTGACCTCGGGCGCGCTCGTGGGGCTCACGGACCGATCGTGTCACGGGGGTCCGACGGCCCCGGGGCGTGCTGTCGCGAGCGCCGTCGTGAGGGACGTCTCGCCTGAGCGCGCTCGGTGGTCGAGGTGTGACCCGTGCCGTAATGTGCTCCGGCGGGCGTCCAGGGGCGCTCGACAACCGAATACGGCTCATCCAGAGGGGTAGAGGGAACGGCCCGACGACACCCCGGCAACCGGCGCAGCGCGTTCTGCACGCAGCGATCACGGTGCCAATTCCGACCCGTTCGCGGGGAAGATGAGGAAGGATTTTCCTTTCATGACGCTCACCGCCCAGCCGACGACGACGTCGTTCGATCTCGGCCCGGCCACCGCTCTCGCCTGTCGCGCCTGCGGCCACCGCATGGACCTCGCCGCCGAGTTCGCCTGCCCGCAGTGCTTCGGGCCCCTCGAGATCGCCTACGACTTCGGCACGGTCACCCGCGAGGACATCGAGCGCGGCCCCCGCAGCATCTGGCGCTACAAGTCGCTGCTGCCGGTGCCCACCACCGTCGAGTCGCACCCGAACATGGACCCGGGCTGCACCCGCCTGCTGCGCGCCGACCGCCTCGGCGCCGAGCTCGGCATCCGCAACCTGTGGGTCAAGGACGACACCGGCAACCCGACGCACTCCTTCAAGGACCGCGTCGTCGCCGTCGCCCTCGCCGCTGCCCGCGAGCTGGGCTTCACCACCCTCGCCTGCCCGTCGACCGGCAACCTCGCGAACGCCACGGCCGCCGCGGCCGCGCGCGCCGGCTGGGACTCGGTCGTGCTGATCCCCGCGTCGCTCGAGCGCGCCAAGATCCTCATGACCGCGGTCTACGACACCAACCTGCTGGCCTGCGAGGGCACGTACGACGACGTCAACCGCCTGGCCACCGAGCTCGCCTTCGACCAGGAGGACTGGGCGTTCGTCAACGTCAACGTCCGGCCCTACTACGCCGAGGGCTCGAAGACCCTCGGCTACGAGGTCGCCGAGCAGCTGGGCTGGCGCATCCCGGCGCAGACGGTCATCCCGATCGCCTCGGGCTCGCAGCTGACCAAGGTCGACAAGGCCTACGGCGAGCTGATCTCGCTCGGGCTCGTCGACGACGCCGAGTACAAGGTGTTCGGCGCCCAGGCCGCCGGCTGCTCGCCGGTGTCCACCGCCTTCCGCGAGGGCACCGACGTCGTCCGTCCGCAGAAGCCGGACACGATCGCCCGGTCGCTCGCCATCGGGAACCCCGCCGACGGGCCGTACGTGCTCGACGCGGTGCGCCGCTGCGGGGGCTCGATCTCCGACGTCACCGACGAGGAGGTCCGCGACGGCATCCGGCTGCTCGCCCGCACCGAGGGCGTGTTCGCCGAGACCGCCGGCGGCGTCACCGTGGCCAACGCCAAGAAGATGGTGGAGTCCGGCGACCTCGACCCGGACGCCGACACCGTCCTCCTCATCACCGGCGACGGCCTCAAGACCCTCGACGCCATCGAGCACCAGGTGGGCCCGAAGGCGACGATCCCGGCGACGTCGAAGGCGGTCCGCGAGGCGCTGGGGCTGTAGCGCCCGGCCCCCGAGCCCTCCTGGGCCGGGGGCATGCTCGCCACCATCCCGGCGGCGGGCGTCCTCCGACGGATGACTCCACGGGTGGGCGACGCTTCGATTTCCGAAACGTCACCGGAACCCCGACACGGGTGCCGGCCCTGCGTCGTCCGGCGCTCACCGTCGCCTCGGGTCCGGTCGCGGATCGCCGCGGGCGACGACGGCGGGGCCGGCGCGTGGGTCGGCGCCGACCACCACGGCCAGGTCGCCCGACTCGTCGGTGCGCCGGACGAGGGCGCCGCGGCCGGCGAGCAGGCCCACCACGCCCGGGTTCGGGTGACCGTAGGTGTTGCCTCGTCCGACGCTGACCAGCGCCAGCGAGGCCCGCGCCGCGGTGAGGAAGGTCGGCAGCGACGACCGCGAGCCGTGGTGCGGCACCTTCAGGATCTCCGCGTGCAGGTCGCCGGCCGTCCCGAGCAGTGACGACTGGGCGGATCTCTCCGCGTCGCCGGGCAGGAGCACGCGCCCGACGGGGGTGTGCGCCCGCAGCACCACCGACGTGTCGTTGACCGCGCTCCCGTCCTCGCCGTCGACGTGGGCGACGGTGCGGACGGGGCCGAGCACCTCGAGCACCAGGCCCGGCCAGCGCAGGACGGTCCCGCGCCCGAGCCCGACCAGGGGCGCGCGGGCGGTCGCGGTGCGGCGGGTGACCTGCGCCAGCGTGTCGGCCGGCTCGCGCGCCGGCCCGAGCCCGACCCCACCCACCGCCCGGCCCGCCAACGCGCCGGCCAGCCCGCCGACGTGGTCGGCGTGCAGGTGCGTCAGGACCACGAGGGCCAGCGACCGGACGCCGAGGCGGGCGAGGCAGCCGTCGATCGCGCCCGCGTCGGGGCCGACGTCGACGAGGACCGCCCGCCCCGGCTCGCCGGTGGCGAGCACCAGGGCGTCGCCCTGACCGACGTCGCACGCGACCAGCGACCACCGCGCGGGCGGCCACCCCGGCGGCACGACCCGGGTGGGCACGAGCACCAGCAGCGCCCCGACCAGCACCGCCGCCACCACCGCGCGCAGCCGGCGCCACCGCAGCGCCGCCCCGACGAGCACCACCACGGCGGCGAGGGCGAGCGCGCCCGGCACCCCGCCCGGCCACGCCAGCGTCGCGCCCTGGACGGCCGCGCACCGCCGGGCCACCCACACCAGCCACGACACCCCCGGCCCCGCGAGCCACACCAGCGCCTCGGCACCCCCGGCCCACCAGGGCGCGACCGCGGCGGCCAGCACGCCGAGCACCGTCACCGGCGCGATCACCGGCGCGGCGAGCAGGTTGGCGACGACCGCGACGAGGCTGACCTCGCCGGACAGGCCCGCGATCACCGGCGCGGTGACGACGTGCGCGGCGACGGGGACCGCGAGCGCCTCCGCGATCCCGGGCGGCACGCCGCGGGCCCGCCACCGCGCGACCATCCCCGGCGCGAGCAGCACGAGCGCCCCGGTGGCGAGCACCGACAGCGCGAACCCCGGATCGGTGGCGAGCCCGGGGTCGACGAGCAGCAGGACGATCACGGCCGCGCACAGCGCCGGCACCACCGACCGTCGCCGACCCACCGCGAGCGCGAGCACCGTGACCCCGCCCATCACCGCCGCCCGCAGGACGCTCGGGGACGGCCGGGCGAGGACGACGAAGCCGGCGAGCGCCAGGGCCGCCAGCACCGCCGCGGTGCGCGGACCGGCCCGGGCGAGGCGCGCGAGCAGCAGCACCGCACCGCAGATGATCGCGACGTTGGTGCCGGACACGGCCGTGAGGTGGGTCAGACCGGCGGTGCGGAAGTCGTCGGCGAGCCCCGGCGCGACGCCCGAGGTGTCGCCGACCACGAGGCCCGGGAGCAGGCCCGCCGGGTCCTCGGCGAGCACGGCGCGGGCGGCGTCGCGGAGCCCGCCCCGCAGGTCGCCCGCGACCCGCTGGACCAGCGGCACCGGCCCGACCTGCCCGGGCGGGCCGCGGACCTGCAGGACCGCGACGGTGAGGTCCGCGCGGTCGGGCGGACCGAGCCGGCCCCGGGCGGCGACGACCTGGCCCGGCAGCAGCCCCGCCCAGTCCTCGGCCGGCGCGAGGAGCACCACGCGGCCCCCGGCCCGCCACGGAACGCCCGCCCCGACCTGCCCGCCCAGCAGCTCGCCCCGCACCACCACCCGTCCGGGACCCGGCACCGTCGACCGGACCGGCCGCGGGTCGGCGGTCACCACGACGTCGAGCCGCGCGGAGACCCCGTTCCCCGTGGCCGGGCGCAGCGGGTGGCTCGCCACGGCGAAGGCGCCGAGCCCGGCCACCAGCCCGACCGCCGCCACGCAGCCTCCGGTCGCGATGACCACCGCGCGCAGCTCCGGCCGGGACCCCGTCGCCGCCGGCCGGCGCGCAGCGACCACCGCGGCGGCCGCGCCGGCGACGACCAGCACCACCGCGGCACCCCACCCGGCGGTCAGCGCGGCGATCGCGACGCCCCAGGACGCGAGCGCCGCGGGCACCAGGCGCAGGTCGGGCGGCGGCAGCAGCTCCGGCTCACCGGGCGCCGGTGGAGGCCGCCGGGCGTTCACACCGAGACCAGGTCGCGCAGGGTCGCGAAGCGGGCGTCGCCGATGCCGCTGACCTCCTGCAGCTGCTCGACGGCCGCGAACCGCCCGTTCTGCGTCCGCCACTCGAGGATCCGCTGGGCGGTGACCGGGCCGACGCCGGGCAGCTGGTCGAGCTGCTCGAGGGTGGCGGTGTTGAGGTCCACCCGCCCGCCGGGTGCGCCGCCCGCTCCGCCCGACCCGCCACCCGACCCCGGCGCGGCCCCGCCCGCGGCGGCTCCCACCGGGGGCGTGACCGGCGTCGGCACGCCGACGACCACCTGCTCGCCGTCGGTGACGCGCGCGGCGAGGTTGAGCCCGGTGAGGTCGGCGTCGGGCGTCGCACCGCCGGCGGCGTCCACGGCGTCGCCCACCCGGCTGCCGGGGGCGAGCCGCACCAGCCCGGGCCGGGCGACGCGCCCGGACACCGAGACCACGAGCGGTCCGGTGTCGGCGGGCGCCGCCACGGGCAGCACCGGACCCGCCGGTGGGGCTCCCGCGACCAGGGGCAACGACGGCACCGGCTCCGGCACCGGGCGCTCCGCCCACACGCCCACGGCCGCGACCACCGCCGCCACGGCCGCGACCGCGGCGAGGGCGAGCGCGCCCGTCCGGCCCGGGTCCCAGCGCGCGCCGGCCCAGGAGGCGGGCAGCCACCGCGCCACCCACCGCTGCGCCCGGCGGCCGTGCTCCGGCGGGTCCCACGCGCTGCCGGCGCGCGCCGCCCGCGGCGGGTCGTCGTCCTCGTCGTCCCACCACTCCGGCTCGGGATCGGCGGCGGGGCGGGAGCCGCCGACCGGCACCTTGAGCCGCGCGGCCGGCGTCCCCGGTGGGGCGCCCGGCCAGCCGCGCCGCACCGGCCCGTCATCGCCAGGACCGCCGGGATCGGGCTCGCCGACCTCGACGTCCTCCGGCCCGCCCCACCCCGCCGCCGCCGAGGGGGAGCTCCCACGGATCCCCTCGAGGGAGCGGAGCCGGGTGCGGGCGCCGCCGGTGGCGGGCGCGGACGGGTAGCGCATGCCCCGGGACGCTAGGAACGCGCCGGCCACCCGGGACAGCACGCGGGACCCGCCTGGGGACAACGGGACGGGATGGGGACGGACCCCGGTCACGGCGGGCGCGCTCCACACCCGCCCGGCCCACGGCGCTCGACTCTTCGAGACCAGAGGCCCCTCGGACCGCGGTCCCTCGCGCGCAGGTCGCGCGGGACCTCAGCCCCGGTCGGCCAGGGCCTTCTCCACCGTGCGGCCCACCGCGTCCCCCACGGCCGCGTGCGCCGCCCAGCCCCAGTGGATGCCGTCGGGGTTGCCGTGGCCGCGCAGGACGTGGTCGGCCACCAGGGGCGCCGGGTCGACGAGGGCGACACCGCGCCGGGACGCCCACGCGGTGAGCGCGGCGACGTGCCGCTCCCGCCCGGCGTGCACGCCGCCGTAGGCGGGCGCCCGGTGCACCGCCGGCAGCATGCCGACGACGGGCAGGCCCGGGATCAGCGTCGTCACGGCGACGCGCAGGCGCTCGAGGTGCCGGACGGTCTCCCCCGGCGGCAGCGCCACCGGTCCGGCGGCGCCGAGCAGGCGCGCCGCCCGCGGCGTCAGCCACCCGTGCGCGTCACGGACCGCCCGGCGCAGCGGGGCCGGACGCAACGCCGGGATCGTCTCCCGCAGCGCCGTCGGCACCGGCGACGGCAGCGTGTCCATGCCCCCGACGCCGAGGACCACCGCGTCCGCGTGCCGCAGCGACGCCCAGATCCGCGGGTCGCCGACCATCGCGCGCCACGCGTGCCGGGCGGTCCACCCGAGGCCCGCGTGCAGCTCGGCCCGCCCGTCCACCACCGACGCGGCGACGTGGGGCCACAGCCGCGGCTCGTCGGCCGGCTCGGCCCGGTCGGGCCCGTGGAACGACAGCGAGTCGGCGATCACCACGAGCACCGGACCGGGGCTCACGTCGCCGCCAGGCCCCAGGCCCGCAGGCGCCACCGGTCGAACCGCTGCTCCAGCACGGCCCACGCGCAGTTGTGCAGCGGCTGCAACGAGTGCCACGCCTGCACCGGCCAGCCGAGCGTCGAGGCCGTCAGCGCGCTGATCGTGCCGCCGTGCGCCACGACCATCGCGGTCTGCCGCTCGTCGGTGCCGGCCAGCTCGTCGTCCAGCTCGGCCAGCACCGGGAGGGCCCGCTCGGCCACCTCGACCCGGGACTCCCCGCCGGGCGGCGCCCACTCCGGGTCGCTGCCCCACGAGGCGAGCCCGCCGGGCCAGCCGGCCTCGACCTCGCCGCCGGTCAGCCCCTCCCAGTCGCCCAGCGCCGTCTCGCGCAGCCGGCCGTCGGGACGCGGGACGAGCCCGGCCTCCTTGGCGATCGCGTCGGCCGTGCGCCAGGCGCGGACCTGGTCGGACGCCACGAGCAGCACCGGCTCGTACGTCGCGAGCACCGGGGCCGCGGCGAGGGCCTGGGCGCGGCCGGTGTCGTCGAGGTCGGGGTCGAGACGACCCTGCATCCTGCTCTCGGCGTTCCAGGTGGTCCGACCGTGCCGGACCAGGACCAGCCGGTGCAGGCTCACTCGCCGGCGGCGGTCTGGTCGCGGGGCGGGCCGTACACCTCGTCCGGCAGCGTCAGCGCCGGGCAGTCCTTCCACAGCCTCTCGAGGCCGTAGAACTCGCGCTCCTCGCCGTGGAACACGTGGACGACGACGTCGCCGAAGTCGAGGAGCACCCAGCGGGCCTCCTGCGTGCCCTCGCGGCGCACGGGCTTGGCGTCGAGCGCGCGCAGCTTCTCCTCGACGTTGTCGACCACGGCCTGCACCTGGCGCTCGTTGGGCGCCGACGCGATGACGAAGCAGTCGGTGAGGGGAAGCCGCTCGGACACGTCGATGGCGACGACGTCGTGGGCGAGCTTGTCGGCAGCGGCGAGTGCGGCGGTCTCGGCCAGACGGCGCGCGCGATCGGTGGCGGGCACGTAACCCTTCGAGGTCGTGGAGCGGGGGCGTACCGATCCTACTCGACCCCGCTGGGGGGCTCGTCGCCGTCGCGAGACCGCGCCCCGGCGGGGCTCGTCGCATACTGGGGCGATGCCGGATTTCGGGGACGGGCTGGCCCAGGGAGCCGATCTCGTGGCCGCCGCCGAGGACGCCGTCGCGCAGGCCACCGCTCCGCTGGGGGGTCGGCGACCCGACCTGCTCGCCGTCTTCGTCTGCCATCCCGACCCCGACGAGATCGGACGCGCCGGGGCCCGGGCGATGGAGGTGGCGGGCGCCCGCGTGGCCGTCGGGTGCAGCGCCGGCGGCGTGATCGGCGACGGCCGGGGCGTCGAGGCGCGCCCCGCGGTCGCCGTCTGGGCCGCCGCGCTGCCGAACGCGACCCTGACCCCGTTCCGCCTCGACGCGAGCCGCACCGAGACCGGCCTCGTCGTCGGCGGCATGCCGAAGAACGCCGGCGCCGACGAGGTCGGCCTGCTGCTCGCCGACCCGTACACCTTCCCCATTCAGGGCTTCGTCGAGCAGTCGGCCGACGTCCTGGGCGGCCTGCCCCTCGTCGGCGGACTCGCCTCCGGCCCGGGGGGTGCGGGCGGCACGCGGCTGTTCCTCGACGGCGTCGTGCACGAGCGCGGCGTCGTCGGCGTGACGATCGGCGGCGACGTGCGGGTCCGCACGCTGGTCAGCCAGGGCTGCCGGCCGATCGGGCCGACGATGACGGTCACCGCCGCCCAGGGCCCGCACCTGTTGGGACTCGCGGGCACGCCGGCCTACACGAAGCTCGAGGAGATCGTCCGCGGCCTCGAGGAGGCCGATCAGCAGATGGTCGCGCGGGGCCTGCACCTCGGCATCGCCATGGACGAGTACGCCGACGACCACCGCCAGGGCGACTTCCTCATCCGCGGCGTCGTCGGCGCCGACCCGGAGCAGGGCTCCATCACGGTCGGCGACGTCGTCGAGGTGGGCCGCACCGTGCGGTTCCAGGTGCGCGACGCGACGAGCGCCGACGCCGATCTCGACTGGCTCATGAGCCGCTTCCGCGGCGAGGGCACGACGGCCGGCGCGCTGCTGTTCTCCTGCAACGGGCGCGGCCGGGCGATGTTCCCGGACGCCGACCACGACGTCGACGCCGTGCGCCGCGGCCTCGGCCCCGAGGGCGTCGCCGGGTTCTTCGCCGCCGGCGAGATCGGACCCGTCGCGTCCCGCAACCACCTCCACGCGTTCACCGCGTCGGTGCTCGCCTTCGGGGACTGACGGCGCGGAAACCGGGGGCCGCTGCGACCCCGCGGCGGGGCTCTCCTACCGTGGTCGGGCCCGCCACCACCCCGCCCGGAGGACCACGAGCGCCCGATGAGCCTCGCGTACCCGCAGGCCGAGCCCCTCCCGGAGGACGTCGTGTCCCTCCTGAGGGGCCCGAACCGCTGCGTGGTCGCGACGGTCATGCCCGACGGGTCGCCGGAGACCACGGAGACCTGGGTGGACACCGACGGCACCCACGTCGTGATCAATTCGGTGGAGGGCTTCCAGAAGGTCGCCAACGTGCGGCGCGACCCGCGCATCTCGGTGGCGGTGGCCGACGCGGGTCGTCCGCAGCGCTACGTCACGCTGCGCGGCCGGGTCGTCGAGGTGACGCCGCAGGGCGCGGCCGAGCACATCGAGGCGCTGTCGCGTCGCTACCTGGGCGGCCCGTACCACTGGAACGACGGTCCGGGACACGCGCGCCGAATCTTGCGCATCGCGCCCACCGCCGTCCACCGCCCGGGCTGATCCCGCCTATCGGTGGACCGCGGTGCCCTCGCTGCCGCCGCTGCGGGCGAGCCACTTGGCGAAGCAGTCGTCGGCGCCGAAGCTCTGACGGTCGCACCAGGAGTTGGCCCCGCCCGCCGACGACGACGGCGTCGCCAGCACCGTGACCCAGTAGTCGTCGCTGCCGAAGACCGGCCAGTCGCCCGACCACAGCAGGCGCGCCCCGGGATGGCGGGCCCGGAGCTGCTCGTGCTCGGCGAGGATCGCCGCCGCGTCGTAGGTGCGTCCCGAGGCCACGGTGCCCGGCCGCTTCGACGACAGTTGTGGCACCCAGGCGTTCTCGACGGCCGCCAGCGCGGTCGCGTCGGAGCGGGCGAGGCGTTCCAGCTCCGCCGAGGGGTCGATGGGCGCGCTCGCGGCGGGCGCGACCTGCGAGGACGTCGTGCCGGTGCCAGGTGCCGCCTCCCCGGACGCTGCGGAGGGCGACCGGGCCGAGAGCCCGAAGAGCTCGGGGCGCACGAGCCCCACGCCGAGTCCGACGAGCAGGACGACGAGCACGGCCACCGCCGCGAGCATCCAGCCGCTCGACCCCCGGCGCCGCGGCGGCGGTCCCATCGAGGGCTCCGGCGGCCACGGACCCCACACCACCGGCGGCGCCGGCCGCGGCGGGAGGGCCGGGAGCGCCGCATGCGGGACGGTCCGCGGACCCTCGGCGCCCCACCGGGCGAAGCTCCCGGGGGCGTCGGCCCACTCCCGGCGCACCTCGGGCGGGAGCGCGATCCCCGTCCGGGGCGTGATCGGGTCCCGCGCCGGGCCGGTGATCGCTCCGGGTGCTCCGTGGAGCCCGCTGAGCGGGCCCGCAGGAGCAGCCGGGGCGATCACGGCTCGCCGGGGGGTGGTGACGATCGTGAGCGAGTGCCGGGTGGGCGGAGTCTCCTCGGCGACCTCCGCCGTCGGCGTCACCGGCTCCGACGCCGGCCGCTGGTGCGGGACGGCGACCCCCGGCGCGAGGGTCAGCGGCCCGGTCGGGGGGTCGACGGCGACGTCCGCCGGCGCCTCGTCCCCGGGCTGACGGTGGCGGCTCACGAGGAGGTCGAGGTGAGCGTGCAGGCAGGGGTGCTCAGGGACGTCAGCGTCGTGGTCGAGGCGCTCGGCAGGTCGAAGGTCGTGGAACCCGACGACGTCGTGAGGCTCAGGGCACCTGCACTGGCCGTGTACGTCCCGGACACGGTGCCGGTGAGCCGGCCGCCCGAGCCGAAGGTGACGGTGCCCGGCCCGAAGGAGCACCCCGAGCCCGCCGTCCAGCTGGTACCGGCGAGCGTCGTCCCGGCGCCGGAGGTCGACGGGGTCGTCGTGGTGGTCGACGACTCCGGGCCGGTGGACGTGGTGGTCGACGACCCGGGGCTGGTGGACGTCCCGGGACCGGCGCCCCCCGGGGCGACACCCGTGGCGCCCTCCCCGCCGGCGGCCGGAGCGACGACGTCCGGGGCCGAGCCGCCGCCGTTCTCCGCGCCGGCCTGGGCGCCCCCGCCGGCCTGCGGCTCCGCGCCCCCGGGGAAGGCCTCGCGGACCTCCCGGTTCTCCCGGTCCCGCTCGCCGTCCGTTCCCCGCGGGCGGTCGTGCCCGCGCCCTGTGTGGACGTCGATGATCGTGTAGTTGTTCGTCACGGTCGTCGTCTGGTGGTTGATGATCGTCACCGAGTTCGAGGTGAACGAGGTCCACCGCGGGCCGACGTAGGCGACGGTGGTGAAGGACTGCGGGGCCGTCAACGGGTTGCCGCAGAAGCACCGGGTGACGGGGTTGCCGTACGGGTCGACGAGCACGGCCGTGCCGGCCTGGAGCACCGCGGGCCAGGACGTGACGCTGCCGTCGCTCCAGCCGTGGTTGGTGACGTAGGTGTCGGAGCGCAGGACCACGGAGGTCAGCCCGTCGACGTAGCTCGAGATCGTCGACGACGAGCCGTCGCGCAGGCCGAGGACCGAGGCCCAGCCGGCGGCGCGGTCGGGGTGCGCGCTCAGGTAGCGGGTGAGCTGGGAGCGGTCGCACGACGAGTCGTCGCCGGTGCCGCCGTAGAGGCCCGGGGTGGTGCCGGAGTGCCGTCCGCCGGTGTGCGCGACGGGCCGGACGTCGGGGACGTCGGTGCCGACGCTGTCCATGAACGGGTTGGCGCCCGCGGTGGCCACCGGCTCGAGGGCGACCTCGGCCGGCGCGCCCATCTCGCGAGCGACGATCACCCCGCCGAGGGCGGCCACGAGCATCCCGAGGACGACGACCAGGGCGATCATCCCGCGGGACAGACCCCGCGCCGCTGGCGGCGGAGCCTGCGGGACGACGGGTTGCGGCGGCGTCAGCACCGAGATCACTCCCCCCGAGCGGGCCGGGCCCCGACCGGGCGCCGACCTTCGAAAGAATCTCGGAGGGCAGACACAATGCGTTAGTCGACACGCACCACCGTCACTCGTTCGAGTGGGATCGGCCCCGAACGGCCCAGCCAGCGACTACTCGGAAGACACATGCTCCGTCGGTCCGAGCACCGAACCTTCACCTCGCCGGCGGTACAACCCGCGCTTGGCGATGTACTGCACGACGCCGTCGGGCACGAGGTACCAGACCGGCTCGCCGGCGGCGACGCGCTCGCGGCAGGCCGTCGACGAGATCGCCATCGCCGGCACCTCGAGCAGGCTCACCGAGCCGCTCGGCAGGTGGCCGTCGTCGAGGTCGAACCCGGGCCGCGTGACCCCCACGAAGTGCGCGAGCCGGAACATCTCCTCGGCGCGGTGCCACGACAGGATCTGCTCGAGCGCGTCGGCGCCGGTGATGAAGAAGAGCTCGTCGTCGGGGAAGATCGCCGCGAGGTCCTGGAGGGTGTCGACGGTGTAGGTCGGCCCGTCACGGTCGACGTCGACGCGGCTGACGGTGAAGCGCGGGTTCGACGCGGTGGCGACGACGGTCATGAGGTAGCGGTCCTCGGCGGCGCTGACCGACTCGCCCTCCTTGCGGTAGGGCTGACCGGTCGGCACGAACACGACCTCGTCGAGCGCGAACCGCACCTGGGCCTCGCTGGCCGCGACGAGGTGCCCGTGGTGCACGGGGTCGAAGGTGCCGCCCATGACCCCGATCCGGCGCTGTCCCACCCGGTCAGCCTAGTGATCTCGACTAGACCGGCAGGAGCCCGGAGACGACCCCCGCGAGCTGGGCCGCCGTCCGGCACTCGTGCATCGGCACGACCTGCCCGTAGCGGCGGGCCGCGGAGTCGCCGGTCCCCCACTGCGCCTGCGGCTCGGGGTTGAGCCAGTGCACGTGACGGGAGCGCTCGGCGAGGTCGCCCAGGACCGCCAGGTTCGGGTCGCGGTAGTTGGTGCGGCCGTCGCCCAGCAGCAGCAGCGACGTGCGCGGGCCGACCACGTCCGGCCAGCCCTCGCGGAAACGCCCGAGCGCCGAGCCGTAGTCGCTGTGCCCGTCGAAGGCGATGAGGCCCGGGCGCGCGGTGATCTCGGCCATCACGCCGCCGAGGTCCGACCCCGGCCCGAACAGGTCGGTGACCTCGACGCACCCGTCGACGAAGCAGAAGATCCGGATGCGCGAGAACTGCTCCCGCAGGGCCTGGACCAGCATCATCGTGAAGTGGCTGAACCCCGCCACCGACCCCGAGACGTCGCAGAACAGCACCAGCTCGGGACGTCCCGGACGCGGACGCCGGTACGCCGGGCGCATCGGCACCCCGCCGGTGGACATCGAGCGGCGCAGGGTGCGGCGCAGGTCGATCGGGCCGCGCCGGGCCCGGCGGCGCCGAGCGGCGAGCCGCGACGCGAGGTGCCGGGCGAGCGGGGCGACGCGGCGGCGCAGGTCGGCGAGCTGCTCGGAGTTGGCGGTCAGGAAGTCGACGCGGTCACCCTGCTTCGGGACGCCGGTGCGCGCCGCCGCCTCGCGCCCGCGGACCTCCGCGCCCCGCCGGCGGGCCTCGTCGGTGACCATGCGCCGGAACGACGCGATCCGGTCCCGCACCTCCCGGCGCGAGACCTCCTCGGCGAACGGGCTGTCCCACGCCGCGTCGGCCCCGCCGCGCAGGTCGGCCAGCACGCGCGCCAGCAGCGTCTCGGGCCGGACCGCGTTGAGCGCCTGGTAGGCCGACCACGTCGACGGCTGTCCCCCACCACCCTGGCCGCGGTCGCCGCCCCCGCCGCCCTGACCCTGGCCCTGACCGCCCTGGCCCTTGCCCACCGCGCCCAGCCCGTCGACGATCGCGCGCGCCAGCTCGGCCATCGCGGCGGTGTCACCGTCGCGCAGCAGCCCGGCGAGCAGGTCGCGCAGCGCCTCGACGTCCACCGACCCGTCCTCGGCGTAGGGCAGCGCGACCTCGCCGAGCGCCGCGCCCTGCCCGAGCGGGAACCACAGGTCGAAGAGCGCGTCGAACACCGCGCGCTGACCCGAGCGCCGCAGCATCGCCGCCGCGAGGCCCTCGCGCAGCTGTTCGCGGCGCAGCAGGTCCAGCTCGGAGATCACGGCTGCGGCGTCGACCGACTCCCCCGGCCCCACCGCGATCCCCGCCCGCCGCAGCGCCCCGACGAAGTCGACCAGGTGGGCGGGCAGGCCGCCGTGCACGACCGGAGAGGCCATCAGGTCAGCCCCTTCAGTTCAACCGGAGCTCGGCGACGGCGCGCTCGGTGTCGGACTGGTGCTTGAGGACGACCCCGAGCGTCGCGCGCACCGTGGCGTCGTCGACCGTGTCGAGCCCGAGGGCCAGCAGGGTGCGCCCCCAGTCGATCGTCTCGGACACCGACGGCGCCTTGCGGAGCTGGATGCCGCGCAGCACCCCGACGATGCGGACGAGCTCCTCGGCGAGCGCCTCCGGCAGCTGCGGCACGCGGGTGAGCACGATGCGCCGCTCGAGCTCGGCGTCGGGGAAGTCGAGGTGCAGGTAGAGGCACCGGCGCTTGAGCGCCTCGGAGAGCTCGCGGGTGGCGTTCGAGGTCAGGAGGGTGAACGGGCGCTGCGCGGCCACCACGGTGCCGAGCTCGGGGACGGTGACCTGGAAGTCGCCGAGCACCTCGAGCAGCAGCCCCTCGACCTCGACGTCGGCCTTGTCGGTCTCGTCGACGAGCAGCACGGTCGGGTCGGTGCGCCGGATCGCGGTGAGCAGCGGGCGCGGGAGCAGGAACTCCTCGGAGAAGACGTCGTCGCGGGTCTCGTCCCAGGCCTCCGGGCGGGTGGGGGACGACGCGGCCGCGGTGATGCGCAGCAGCTGCTTGGCGTGGTTCCACTCGTAGAGCGCGCGGGCCTCGTCGATGCCCTCGTAGCACTGCAGGCGCACCAGGCCGCTGCCCGTCGCCTCGGCCACCGCGCGCGCCAGCTCCGTCTTGCCCACGCCCGCGGGACCCTCGACGAGGAGCGGCTTGCCCAGGCGATCGGCGAGGAAGACGGTGGTCGCGACGGCGGTGGAGGCGATGTAGCCGACGTCGGCGAGCCGGGTGGCGACGTCGTCGACGGAGTCGAACAACGCCTTCTGGTCGACCGGCTCGGTGCTCACGCCCCGGCATCCTGCCCGGTGATCGGGCGCTTGTCCCGGCGTGGTGACGCGATGGCCACCGGTCGTCGTGGACGGGACCCACGGTCGTCGGCCGTGGGTATCCTCGGCGTCCGAACCGTCCCGTTCCCCGCGCGGCGCCCACGTCCCGGTCCGCGAGGGCAACCACGGGCGACCGCCGGTCGGTCGACGACGACGCGCCCGGCAGCCGGCATCGTGCTGCTCCCCGAGGAGGACCGGGCCCCATGGCCGAGGTGACGACCACCCGCCCGTCCCCGTGGCGCGGCGTGCTCGACCGCATCGAGGCCGCCCGTCGCGGCGACTCGAGCGAGTCGCTGGCCGCCGTCTTCGTCCTGGCGGCGACCGTGATCGCGCTGGTCTGGGCCAACTCCCCCTGGGGCTGGACCTACGACGCGTTCTGGGACATCCAGGTCGCGATCACGGTCGGCGACGCGGGCATCGACCTCGACCTGCAGCACTGGGTCAACGACGGCCTGATGGCGCTGTTCTTCTTCGTCATCGGGCTCGAGGTCAAGCGCGAGTTCGCGATGGGCGAGCTGCGCGACCGGTCGAAGGCGGCGGTCCCGCTCGCGGCGTCCGTCGCGGGCCTCGTCCTGCCGGCGCTGCTGTACCTGCTGCTCAACCCATCGGGGCCGGCCGCGTCCGCGTGGGGCGTCGTGATCTCCACCGACACCGCGTTCCTGCTCGGCGCGCTCGCGGTGGTCGGGCCCGGGCGGGCGGAGCGCCTGCGGATCTTCCTGCTGACCCTCGCCGTCGCCGACGACGTGGGCGCGCTGGCGGTCATCGCCGTCGTCTACACCGACGAGCTGTCCCTCGTGCCGCTCGCGGTGGGGGTGCTCGGACTGCTCGCGATCTGGCAGCTGCGGCGCCTGCGGGTGTGGCGCGGCGGCGGCTACCTGATCGTCTCGCTCATCACCTGGGTGGCCTTCTACGAGTCCGGCGTGCACGCCACCCTCGCCGGGGTCCTCATCGCCCTGCTGCTGCCCGTCTACCCGCCCAAGCGCGCCCTGGTGGAACGGGCCGCCGCGCTCACCAGGGCCTTCCGGCAGTCGCCGAACCCCGAGTACGCGCGCTCGGCGCGGCTCGGGCTGGAGCGGGCGGTGTCGGTCAACGAACGGCTCATGCGGCTCTACCAGCCCTACACCGCGTTCATCATCGTGCCGGTGTTCGCGCTGGCCAACGCCGGCGTGCCCCTCACCGCCGAGACGCTGCGGGCGTCCATGACCTCCCCGTTGACCTGGGGTGTCGTGCTCGGCCTCGTCCTCGGCAAGTTCGTGGGCATCACCGGGGCCACGGCCCTGTTCGCCCGCCTGCGCCCCGGCAGCCTCGCTCCCGGACTCCGGATCCCGCAGGTCGCCGGCGGTGCGGCGCTGTCGGGGATCGGGTTCACGATCTCGCTGTTCATCGTCGACCTCGCGCTGGACGACGAGCCCCTGCTCGCCGACGAGGCGCGCGTCGGCGTGCTGGCGGCGTCGGTGATCGCGCTCGTGCTGGGCTCCGGGGTCTTCCGCGTCGGTGCGCGGCTCGGGCTCGAGCCCGAGGAGCCGTCGATGGAGCTGCTGCGCCCCGTCGACCCGCACCGCGACCACATCCGCGGGCCGGTCGGGGCGCCGCTGACGATCGTCGAGTACGGCGACTTCGAGTGCCCGTTCTGCAGCAAGGCCACCGGCAGCATCCGGCAGGTCCGGGCCCACTTCGGCGACGACGTGCGCTACGTGTTCCGGCACATGCCCCTCGACGACTACCACCCCGACGCCCGCTCGGCCGCCGAGGTCTCCGAGGCCGCCGCGAAGCAGGGCCGGTTCTGGGACGTGCACGACGCCTTCTTCGCGCACAACGACGCCCTCGAACGCGACGACCTGCTGCGCTACTGCGCGGAGCTCGGCCTCGACGTCGACCGCATCGAGGAGGATCTCCGCGACGGCGACGCGCAGAACCGCGTGACCGACGACGAGATCGACGCGCGCACCAGCGAGCTGCCGGGGACCCCGACCTTCTACCTCGGCGCGAACGGGTCGGCTCCGGTGCGCCACGTCGGCCCCTACGACGCCGACACCCTGATCGCCGAGCTGACGCGTCAGCGCGAGGCGGCGCCGGACCCGGTGTGAGGGGGCCGAGGCCTAGTAGCGGTTCGTCCGCGCGTCGACGGCCAGGGCGGCGTCGATCGCCCCGGCGGGCACGTGCGTGCCGGACTGGCTCTTGGCGATCTTCCCGGCGGAGGGTACGTCGCGCGGCCAGGTCGCCGGGTCCCAGAGCGAGGAGCGCAGGAACGCCTTCGCGCAGTGCAGGAAGAGCTCCTCGATCTCGACGACGACGGCGAGCTCGGGGGTCCTGCCCTTGACCGTGAACTCGCCCGCGAACGGCGGGTGCTGGTGGATCCGGGCGCGCCCGTTGATCCGCAGCGTGTGGTCCCGCCCGGGCACGAGGAAGATCATCCCGACCTGCGGGTGGGCGAGGATGTTGCGGAACGAGTCCAGGCGGTGGTTGCCCGGGCGGTCCGCGAAGGCGACGGCGCGGCCCTCGTCGAGCACGAGGACCTGGCCTGCGGGGTCGCCGCGGGGCGAGACGTCGACGCTGCCGTCGGCGCCGGTGGTGGCGAGCAGGAAGAACGGCGAGGCGTCGAGGAAGCGCCGGGACTGCTCGTCGACGTGGTCGATGGCCTTGTCGGCGATGACGGCCGGCGGCTCGGAGACGATCGCGCGCAGCGTCGCCTCGTCGGTGATCTCGGGCATCTCCGCTCCCCACGATCGAGTAAGGCGACCCTAACTCCGCACGGGTCGACGGCACCACCCGGCCTGTCGGACCCGTCGTCCACCATGGAGCCATGACCGTCGCGACCGAGTCCGATCTGCGCGCCGACGCCGAGGCCACGCTGCAGCGCCTGGCCGGTCCCGACGCCGCGCTGCGCGAGGACCAGTGGTCGGCGATCCACGCGCTGGTGGCCGAGGGCCGGCGGGCGCTGGTGGTGCAGCGCACCGGGTGGGGCAAGTCGGCGGTCTACTTCGTGGCCACCGCGCTGCTCCGGGCCCGCGGGAAGGGCCCGACGGTGATCGTCAGCCCGCTGCTCGCGCTCATGCGCAACCAGATCGAGGCGGCGGGCCGCGCCGGCATCCACGCGGTCACGGTCAACTCCGCCAACACCGACGACTGGTCGCTGGTCTACGGCCAGGTCCAGTCCGGCGAGGTCGACGTCCTGCTCGTCAGCCCCGAGCGCCTGAACAACCCCGAGTTCCGCGACCAGGTGCTGCCCGAGCTCTCGCGCACCGCCGGGATGCTCGTCGTCGACGAGGCGCACTGCATCTCCGACTGGGGGCACGACTTCCGGCCCGACTACCGGCGGCTGCGCACGCTCATCTCCGAGCTGCCCGACGGCGTGCCGGTGCTGGCCACCACGGCCACGGCGAACGACCGCGTCACCACCGACGTGGCCGACCAGCTCGGGGTCTCCGGCCAGGGCGAGCGGAGCGACGGGTCATCGACGCAGGGGGACGGCGCGCTGGTGCTGCGCGGCGAGCTCGACCGGGAGTCGCTGCGCCTCGGGGTGCTCCCGCTGCCCAAGGGCGCCGACCGCTTTGCCTGGCTCGCCCAGCACCTCGACGACCTGCCGGGCTCGGGCATCGTGTACACGCTGACGGTCTCGGCCGCCGACGAGCTGGCCGCGTTCCTGCGCGAGCGCGGGCACCCCGTCGCCGCGTACACCGGCAAGACCGATCCCGCCGAGCGCGAGCGCGCCGAGGACGACCTGCTGGCCAACCGCGTCAAGGCGCTGGTGGCCACGTCGGCGCTGGGGATGGGATTCGACAAGCCCGACCTCGGGTTCGTCGTCCACCTCGGGGCGCCGCAGTCCCCCGTCGCCTACTACCAGCAGATCGGCCGCGCCGGCCGTGGCGTCGAGCGCGCCGAGGTGCTGCTGCTCCCTGGCCCCGAGGACCGCGACATCTGGGCCTACTTCGCCTCCCTGGCGTTCCCCGCCGAACCCCAGGTCAGGGTCGCGCTGAGCGTGCTCGGCGATGCGGGGCGTCCGATGTCCACCGCCGCGCTCGAGCCGCGCGTGGAGCTCTCCCGCGGCCGGCTGGAGATGATGCTCAAGGTCCTCGACACCGACGGCGCCGTCCGCCGCGTGAAGGGCGGCTGGGAGGCCACCGGTCAGCCGTGGGAGTACGACGGCGCCCGCTACACCGGCCTCGCGAAGGCCCGGCGCGCCGAGCAGCAGGCGATGCTCGACTACATCGCCACCGACGGCTGCCGCATGGAGTTCCTCCGCCGCCAGCTCGACGACCCCGGCGCGACGCCGTGCGGGCGCTGCGACAACTGCACCGGCCGGCACGCCGACCCCACGATCGGCGAGGACGTCCGCGTGCAGGCGCAGGCGACGCTCGACCGGCCGGGGGTCCCGCTGGCGCCGCGCAAGCAGTGGCCCAGCGGCATGGACGCCCTCGACGTGCCGCTCAAGGGCAAGATCAAGCCCGAGGAGGCGGCCGAGGACGGGCGCGCGATCGGGCGGCTCACCGACGTCGGATGGGGTCCGCGCCTGCGGCCGCTGCTGCAGGGGGACGACCTCGTGCCCGACGCGCTGGTCGACGCGGCCGTGGAGGTCCTCAAGGGCTGGGACTGGGCGCAGCGGCCGGCCGGGATCGTGTGGCTGCCCAGCCGCGGACGCCCGGCGCTCGTCGAGAGCTTCGCCCAGCGCATCGCCTCGATCGGCCGGCTGCCGCTCCTGGGCGCGCTGGCCGACAGCGCCCCGCCGCGCTACTTCGATCCCGAGGACGACAGCGAGCCCGAGCCGCCGAACTCCGCGCAGCGCCTGGCCGAGGTGTACGGGCGGCTCTCCGTGCCGGCCGGTCTCGACCTCGGGGCGGGGCCCGTCCTGCTGATCGACGACGTGGCGGACTCGGGGTGGACGCTCACCGTCGCGGCGATGCTCCTGCGCCGGGCCGGGGCGCCCGCCGTGCTCCCGTTCGTGCTGGCCACCACCGGCTGAGCCTGTCGGTGCCGGGCTTGAGGAGGGGTCTGGCACCCTGCCCGGGACACGGTCCGCACCGCGCACGAGGGGGACGATGACCGCCGGGACGACGGTCGGTGAGCGCACCGAGCACCCCGTCGAGGGAGACCTGCGCCCCGAGGGCCCGCCCCGGGCGCCGGTCGTCGGCCGCGGGATCCGGCTGCTGCTCGCCGTCGGGGTCGCGCTGCTCGTGGGCGCGGGGCTGCTCGTCCGGCTGGGCCTGGTGGGCGGGGACGCCATCGGTGCCGCGGACAACGGCGACGCCATCCGCCTGTACTGCGTCGCCGATCTCGTGCCCGACACCTCCGACCGCGCCGCCCCCGGCCACGGGGTCGCCGTCACCGAGTACCGCACCGGCGGCCCCGGCTGCCCCCGCGAGGCACCCACCACCTCCGCCGGGCTCGTGCTGCAGGCCACCGTCGCGGTCACCACCGCCCTCGACGCCACGCCCCCGGCCCCGGACGGGTCCGACCGCTTCTCGCTGGAGTGGCTGGCCGCGGTCTACGCGGGCCTCCTCGCCGCCGGCGCGGGCATCGCCACCTTCGCCGCCACGTCCGCCCCTTCATTGGCCGGTCGGCGCGCCGGACGGGTCGCCCCGGTCCTGCTCGCGGTGGTCGTGCCACCCCTGCTCCCGCTGCTCGCCGTCCCGTGGTGGTCCCGCTTCCTGGTCTCCTCCTTCAGCGAGTCCGCCGGCCTGCTCGGCGCCGCCTGGATGGCGTGGGGTCTGCTGACGGTCGCCGCCACCCGTCCGACCGACCGGGGCGCGCGGGCGGCGGCCCTCGGCCTGATCGCCCTGGGCGGCGTCGTCGCCGCCACGGGCAAGCCGGGGTTCCTGCCCGTCGGGCTCGTGGCGGTCGGGGTCTGCGCGGTCGTCACGGTCGGCGTCCGGCGGTGGTGGCGCCGGGCGCCGGGGCTCGCCGTCGCCCTGCTCGCCGTCGCCGTCGCCGTGCCGGCGGTGCTCTCCGGGGTCGCGGCCCAGGACGCGGCCTACGACAAGGTCAACGCCCACAACCTCGCGTTCACCGCCGTGCTCCCCGAGTCGGGGCCGGCGGCGACGGGCGCGCTCGGCCTGCGCCCCGAGGCGTTCGGGCAGGCCGGCCAGCACTTCTACCTCGACGGCGGGCGCAGCGTGCCGGGCTGGGCGGAGACGGTGGGCGCGCGGCCCGACGAGCTGCGCTCCGCGGCGCGTCTCTGGGTGGCGCAGCACCCGCTCGTCCTGGCCCGGATGGTGCACCGGGGACTCGTCGCCACCCTGCGGCCCCACATCCCCTACCTCGCGAGCGAGACGGGCGGGCCGCGCACCGTCAGCGGCGAGATCCCCCGGCCCTCCTACCCCGAGGGCTCGCAGCTGATGGGCCCGACGTTCGTGTACTTCGACGGGCTGCCGGGACGCTGGGTGCCGCCGACGGTCGTCGTCCTGGCCCTCCTGGCCGCGGCGCTGGCGCTGATCGCCTCCCGCGTCCCGCGCCTGGCGGCCGCGACGACCCCCACGGCCCGGGGGCTCGCGCTCACCGCGGGCGCGCTCGCCGTCACCGCGCTCGGGATCGTGCTCGTCGCGGTGCTCGGCGACGGGTACTGCGAGCTCGCCAAGCACGTGTGGCTCGGCTCGTACCTGCTCGTCGTCACGGCCGCGACGCTGGTGGCGAGCGGTGTGGCCGCCGGCGCCGGGAGGCTCCACGCCCGAGGGGATCGCGGAGACCGGACAGACGATCGGGCAGACCCGACCGCGCGGCCGGTTCCCGATGACGCCGCCGGGTGGTAACCACTCCGGTGTGACCATCGCCGCTCTGTACCGCTACCCCGTCAAGTCGATGCTCGGAGAGTCCCTGTCGCGCGCCACGTTCGACGAGCGGGGGGTGCTGGGCGACCGCGCCTACGCCGTCCTCGACGTCGAGACCGGCATCGTCGCCAGCGCCAAGGTCCCGAAGCGCTGGGCGAAGCTGCTCGAGTTCTCGGCGTCGTTCGCCGGCGAGCCCGTGGCCGGGGAAGCGGCACCGCCCGTGGTCATCACGTTCCCCGACGGGTCCACGCGCCGCAGCGACGACGCCGACATCGACCAGGCGCTCTCCGACGTGCTCGGCCGCGAGGTCAAGCTGATCACCACGCCGCCGGACGGTGTGGCGTTCGAGGAGCTCTGGGTGGACATCGACGGCCTCGAGCGCGCCGAGCTGGGTCCGGAGCACATCATCGAGGCGACCACCAAGCGCCAGGAGGACACCGGGGAGGCGATCAGCCACTTCGACGTCGCCGCCTTCGCCCCGCCCGGCCGCTTCTACGACCTCGCGGCGCTGCACGTCGTCACCGAGTCGACCCTCGCGCGGCTGCGGGAGCTGGCGCCGGAGAGCGAGTTCGACGTGCGCCGCTACCGGCCGAACGTCGTCCTCGCCGACACCCCGCCCGGCTTCGTCGAGAACGACTGGCCCGGGCAGGAGATGACCCTCGGCGACGACGTGCGGGTGGCGTACACCTTCCAGACCATGCGCTGCGTCATGACCACGATGGCCCAGGGCGATCTCCCCGAGGACCGCAACACCCTGCGCACGGTCGCGAAGAACAACCGCATCCAGATCGACAAGCCCGAGGTCGCCGGGAAGTGGGCGTGCGCCGGCGTCTACGCCGACGTCGCCGCGGGTGGCGAGGTCGCCGTCGGCGACGCCCACGCCTGACCGTCCGCGCCGTCGAGGAGGACACCCCCGTGGATCCCCGTTCGAGCACGGTCGACGGGGTGCTGGCGCGCAGCGCGCGCCGCACCCCCGACCGTGTCGCCCTGCACTTCGCCGACCGGACGTGGACCTACCGGGAGCTCGACGACGCCGTCACCCGCGCCGCGGGCTACCTCGGCGAGATGGGAGTGTCCGCCGGCGACCGCGTCGCCGCCTACGGGCGCAACTCCGACGCCTACCTGCTCGCCTTCCTGGGGTGCGCCCGGCTCGGCGCGGTCCACGTGCCGATCAACTACGCGCTCACGGGCGAGGAGCTCGGTTACCTGGTCGAGCAGTCGGGCAGCCGCCTGCTGCTCATCGACCCGGCGCTGGCCGGGCCCGTCGACGCGCTGGACAGTCAGCCGAAGCAGGTGGTCCCGCTGCGCGACGCGGCGGGCTCCCTGCTGGAGCGCGCCCGCACCGGCGAGCTCCCGGAGCTGACCAGCACCGTCGCCGACACCGACCTCGTCCAGCTGCTCTACACGTCGGGCACCACGTCGCGGCCCAAGGGCGCGATGATGACCCACCGCGCGCTGGTGCACGAGTACGTCTCGTGCGTGCACGCGATGGGGATGGGCGACGGGGACGACCCGCTGCACCCGATGCCGCTGTACCACTCGGCGGGCATGCACTGCTTCCTCATGCCCTACCTGATGGTCGGCGCGGTCAACCACCTCATGGAGGCGCCCGACATCCCGGAGATCCTGCGCCGGGTCGAGGACGACCGGCTGGGCGCGCTCTTCCTCGCCCCGACGGTGTGGGTGCCGCTGGCGAACCACGCGGACTTCGGCACGCGGGACCTCTCGAGCCTGCGCAAGGCGTTCTACGGCGCGTCGATCATGCCCGGCCCGGTGCTCGCCCGGCTGCGTGAGCACCTGCCGGGGCTCGCGGTCTACAACTGCTTCGGGCAGTCGGAGATCGGCCCGCTCGCCACCGTGCTGCAGCCCGAGGAGCACGACGAGCGCCCGGAGTCGTGCGGGCGCCCGGTGCTGTTCGTCGAGCTCCGGGTGATCGACGACCGGGGCGACGACGTCGAGCCCGGCGGCACCGGCGAGGTCGTGTACCGCTCGCCCCAGCTCTGCGAGGGCTACTGGGACAAGCCCGAGGAGACCGCCGAGGCGTTCCGCGACGGCTGGTTCCACTCGGGCGACCTCGTGCGGATCGACGAGCAGGGGTACATCACCGTCGTCGACCGCATCAAGGACGTGATCAACACCGGCGGCGTGCTGGTCGCGTCCCGCGAGGTCGAGGACGCGCTCTACACCCACGAGGCCGTCGCCGAGGCCGCGGTGATCGGGGTGCCCGACGAGCGCTGGATCGAGGCGGTGGCGGCGTTCGTGGTGCTCAAGGGCGAGGTGTCGACCGACGAGCTGATCGCGCACGCCCGCGGGCGGCTCGCGGGCTACAAGACGCCGAAGAGCATCCACGTCGTGGACGAGCTGCCCCGCAACCAGTCGGGGAAGCTGCTCAAGCGGGTCCTGCGCGACCAGGTGCCGTCCTGAGCGGCCCGCGGGTGGCCGGCCCGCCGGCGTCGTCCGAGCGGCACGGGAACTGGTTCACCCGCGGCGGCTGGTGGTTCATCGTCCACCTGCTCGGCGCCGGGCTCCTGCTCCCGGTGCCGTTGGCCTCCGCCGCCGTCCGCACCCGGCGGCCGTGGCACGTGGTCGCCGCGGTCGCGTCGCTCGTGCTCGTGGTCGCGACCTTCGTGTTCGTCGGCGCGGCGGACCGCGGTCCCGACGGCTCCACGACCGGCCTGTTCGCGACCCTCTCCTCGATGAGCATCCTGACGCTGTTCGTCGGCGGGCTGGCCGCGCTGATCGTGGTGCGGCACCAGGTGTTCGGTCCCCGGGCCCGGCCCACCGGCTGGGACCGCCCGCTGCCGGACCCGGCCGTCGCCGCCGCGCTCGCGGCGCGCGGTCGTCGCGACGAGGCCCGCCGTCTCGCCGCGCAGGACCCCCTGCTGGCCCACGAGCTGCGCGTCGGGCGCCCGGACCTGCCGCGCTCCTACGACGACGGTGGGCTCGTCGACCTCAACGCCGCGCCGGCCCAGGCCATCGCCCGGACCTGCGGGATCGCGCCGGAGCACGCCGAGCGCATCGTCGCGTGCCGCTCCGCGGCGGGCCGGTTCGCCACCGTCGAGGACGTGTTCGCCTGGGCGGACCTGCCCTACGACATCTGGGACTACGTCCGCGACCGAGCCGTGGTGCTCGCGCGCTGAGCGCGTGTGGGACGGTGCGGCCCAGCCGGACCGGACCGAGGAGTGGGCGATGCAGGACGCGGTGACCGAGCACATCCGGGCGTCGCCGGAGACGGTGTGGGAGCTGGTCTCGGACGTCACGCAGACGCACCGCTACAGCGAGGAGACCTTCGAGGCCGAGTGGCTCGACGGCGCGACCGGGCCGGCGGTCGGCACACGCTTCCGCGGGCACGTGCACCGCAACGGCCGGGGCCCGACCTACTGGTCGACCTGCCGCATCACCGCGTGCAAGCCGGGCCGCGAGTTCGGGTTCGAGGTGCTGGTCGGCGGACGCCCGATCAACAACTGGCACTACCGGTTCCAGCCCGAGGACGACGGCACCGACGTCACCGAGTCGTTCCGCCTCACCCCGAGCATCGGGACGCGGCTCTACTGGACGCTGGCCGGCTGGGCCCGCGGGCGGACCAACCGGGCGAACATGCGGGCGACGCTGCAGAAGATCAAGGCGATCGCCGAGTCCGGCGGCTGATCAGCCTCCCCGTATCTCCCGAACCCCCCGCGCGTTCTCCCTGTGGACGACCGATCGGGGGGATCGTGGGCCGTAGCACGCGGGCTGCAGGGCGTTGGGTGGGTGCGGGGCTGGTGGCTCCGCTCGCGGCGGTGCTGGTGGCGACGGGGGTGCCGGCGGTGCCGGCGATGGCCGCCCCGTCGATCGGCATGGCGCCACCGCCGGCCCAGACCGAAGACGTCGAGCCCGCCCGGCTCCCGTCCGCGGCCGCGACGCCGGCGCAGGTGGAGGACGAGCAGCTCACCACGCCGAGCCCCTCCCCCGACTCGGGCGGCGCACGGCAGGCCACGAGCCCCGACCCGCTCAAGCTCGTCGCGGTGACCTGGACCGGGGCGACACCGCAGGTCATCGAGCTGCGCAGCCGGCTCGCCACCGGCCTGTTCGGGCCGTGGACCCGGGTCGACCCGGTCGACACCGAGCGCGACGGGCGGCGCGCCGCCTCGACCGGCACCGAACCGGTCTGGGTGGCCGACAGCAAGGAGGTGCAGGTCCGGGCGAGCACCGACGGGCAGCCGGTGACCCAGCGGGTGGCGCTCACCTCGATCGACCCCGGGACCGGCAGCAACGACGCCCGGATCGCCGCGGCGGCCGTCACCCCCGGCGGGGCGACGGGCAGCCCGAGCAGCCCGGCCGTGGTGACCCGCGCGCAGTGGGGCGCCGACGAGCGCCTGATGACGTGGACACCGGAGTACACCCCCACCGTGCGGGCGGTGACCATCCACCACACGGCGGGCACCAACGCCTACTCGGCCGCCGAGTCCGCGGCCATCGTCCGGGGGATCTACACCTACCACGCCCGCACCCAGGGCTGGGGCGACATCGGCTACAACGTCCTCGTCGACCGGTACGGGACGGTGTTCGAGGGGCGGGCCGGGGGCCTGGCTCGCTCGGTGATCGCCGCGCACGCCGGCGGGTTCAACCGCGAGACCTTCGGCATCGGGATGATGGGCGACTTCACCTCGGTCGCCCCGCCGGCCGCCACCGTCGAGGCGACCGCGCAGCTCGCGGCCTACAAGCTGGGCGGGCTCTACCGCGACCCGAACGCCACGGTCACGCTGACCAGCGGCGGAGGCGGCACGTCGCGCTACCCGAAGGGCCGCGCGGTGACGCTGCCGACCGTGTTCGCGCACCGCGACGTGGGCGCCACCGAGTGCCCGGGCAACACCGGCATCCGCTCCATGCCCACCATCCGCTCGCGCACCGCGGCGCTGGTCGGCAACCTCGCGACCTACCCGATCCGGCAGAAGTGGCTGGCGCAGCGCAGCGTGCTCGCCGAGCCGTCGGTGGTCGAGAGCCCGACGTCGAGGTCGGCGCGCGTGACCCGGTTCTCCGGGAGCAACGGCGCGGTCTACTGGTCGAGCGCCACGGGGGCCTGGTCGGTGCAGGGCGTCATCAACTCCCGGTACGACGCCCTCGGGGCCGCGGGCTCGGTGCTCGGCCTGCCGCGGACCGACGAGAAGGCCACCCCGGACGGGCGCGGGCGCTACAACCAGTTCCAGTCCGGCGTCGTCTACTGGACCTCGGCGACGGGGGCCTGGCCCGTGCGGGGCCCGATCCTCACGCGCTGGGCCCAGCTGGGCTCCGAGCGGTCGAGCCTGGGCTACCCGAAGGGCGACCAGTTCGCGGTCACCGGCGGGGTGCGCCAGAACTTCGAGCGCGGCTACCTGCGACTCAACACGAGCTCCGGGGCCGTGACGACGAACGCGTGAGCTACTCGGGGTGCCCGATCGCGGTCGACGCGGGGACCACGACGTACTGGCGCAGGCAGAGGTCGGTGAAGACCACGGGGCCGCGGGGGCCGGGGACGTGGTCGACGTTGATGCCGGTCTCCGGGACGCGGCGCAGCTTGACGCCGTCGAGCAGCCGGGTGGTGGCGTTCCAGAAGGCGCCGGTGCCGGCGTAGGTGTCGAGGAACTCCCGCGCCGAGGCCTCGTCGGAGGTCACGATCGTCGCGGCGAGCCCCGACGTCTCGCGGTTGGCCGTGGTGGCCGCGTCGGCCGGGCCGTCCACGGGCGCCAGGGTCACCGTCGCCTCGTTCCCGTCGTCGAGCGCCCACTCGTGGCCGAGCGCGTGCTCGTGCGGGGGCATCGACGCGCGCAGACCGTGTCCCTCGAGGAGCGCGACCAGGTCCGGGACCAGCTCGTCCCACCGGTGCCGGTCGACGAGCAGGAGGTTCAGGCGGTTGCAGACGCCGAGCCGGTCGATCGACGAGGTCACGAGCGTGTGCGCGAGCTCGAGGGGCGCGGCACGGTCGACGTAGAGCACGCCGCCGCCGTCGGCGTGGGCGAGCGTGCGCACCCCGTGCTGGGCCGCCTCGAGACCGAGCGAGCGCGTCGTGTCGCCGGAGCCGCGCAGGATGACCAGCGGGATCAGGCCCGGGCGGCGCACCAGCTCGACGGCGCACTCGCGGCGCGGGTCGGTGACGAGCACGACGGAGTCGGGGTCCAGGCCCGCGCCGGCGAGTGCGGGGGCGACGACGGCCTCCATCAGCGCGGTGGCCGAGGCGAGCGCCGCGCCGCCGGTGCGCAGGACCCCCGCGTTGCGCGACTTCAGCAGCTGGGAGGCGACGTCGACGACGACGTTGGGACGCGCCTCGAAGTTCGCCCCGATCACGCCGACGGGCCGACGACGCTCGATCAGGCGCAGCCCGTCCGGGCGCTCCTCGAGGACGGTGTCGACCTCCGGCGTCGGGATGTCGGCGAGCTCGACCAGCGACCGGGCCATGCCCTCGAGGCGCGCGCGGTCGAGGCGCAGGCGGTCGACGAGCGCGGAGGTGGTCCCCGCGCTCTCGGCGGCCTCGACGTCCGCGGCGTTGGCCTCGAGCACGGTGTCGGCGGCCTCGACGAGCAGGGTCGCCATGCCGCGCAGCGCGGTCGCGACCTCGTGGTCGGTCGCCGCCGCCATCCGCGGGGCGGCCGCCGCAGCGCGGCGGCCGCAGTCGGTGACGATCTCGGTGGGCGTGCGCTGCGTGGTCGGGGTGGTCGCGGTCGGGCTCGTCACGCCCGCCATTGTGCCCACCCCGTCCGGTCCAGGAGGCCCGGGCTCTCGAGCAGGGAATCGTGACCGTTCCGTGACCTCGCTGGGGGCCTGGGAGCCCCCGTTCTCGGCCGTCGCTGTCGGGGGTCGGCCCTAACGTCGTCCCCGTGAGCATCGACCAGGACGTCCGGTCCGGCCTCGCGGCCGAGCTGGATGCGCTCGCGCCGGGCGCGGAGCTGGTCGACGCCCTGGAGCGGCTGTCGCCGGCGGCGCTGACCGGTGAGGACCTGGCGTCCTACGTCCGGGCGTGCGCGCGGGCCCAGAGCCAGGCCGCGGCGGGCTTCCTGGAGGCCATCCACCACCTGGGCCGCGCGCAGGCCGGCCGCACCGATCGGCGCCCGGAGCTCGACGAGTTCTCCGGCGACGAGATCTCCGCGATCCTGGGCTGGTCGCGCACGATGTCGGGCCGCAAGCTCGACCTGGCCGACGATCTGTTCGGTCGGTTGCCCGAGGTCGGCGACGCGCTCCGGAGCGGGTGGCTGGACGAGCCCAAGGCGCAGCGGTTCTGCGAGTGGACGCGCGACCTCGCCGACGATCACGCCCGTCTCGTCTGCTCCGAGCTCCTGCCCGAGGCTCCCGAGCTGCCGGTGGGCGAGCTCATCCGCCGCATCGAGGAGACCGCGGCCGCGCTCGATCCGGAGTGGGCGAAGCGACGCCAGAAGCGCGCCGAGAAGAACGCCCGGGTGATCCTGTCGCCCAACCCGTCGGGCACGGCCACCCTGTCGATCTGCGACGTCAACGCCGTCGACGGCCTGTCCATGCGCGACCGGGTCGACGCCCTCGCCGCCGCGGTGCGGGGGCTGGGGGTGCTGATCCCGGTCGGTGCCCTGCGCGCTGCAGTCGCCGCGCGTCTGCTCGACGGCTCCGTGGCGGGCCTCGACGACCGGCACGTGGCCCTCACGCTGGCCGCGGAGTACCGGGACCCGCCGCCCGCCGGGTCGGACGACCCGAGGCAGGACGACCCGAGGCCGGACGACTCGGGGCCGGACGACTCGGGGCCCGACGACGGACCGGGCTCGCGGGACGACTACGGCCCCGACGACCACGGCTCCGACGACCACAGCTCCGACGACGGCACGGGCACGCCGGACGACCACAGTCCCGATGATCGCGGCCCCGACGCCGCGGGGGCTACCGCCGGCGAGACGCCGATGCAGGGTGTCCTCGACCTCCGGGACCTTCCCGAGCACGACCTTCCGCCGATGCTCGACGGCCCCGAGCCCGGCCCGGGACGCGTGCGCAGCGGGACCTCGGGGCTCCGCCTGCGGCTCTCGACGGCCCTCGGGCTCGACCAGCTCCCGGGCACGGTCCCCGGCTACGGCACCGTGCTCGCCGGCGACGCCCGCGCCATGCTCCTCCGGCATCGCCATGGCGAGTGGCGGGTGGTGCTCACCGACGACGACGGGCGCCTCCAGCACGTTCTGCTCGCCCGCCGACGACCCCGCCCCCGCGGCCCGTGCCCACCACGGGCCCCCGGGGACGAGCCGTGCACCGCCATCGTCGAGCTCCAGGTCCCGACGACGCTGCTGGCCGCCCTCGATCCTCACGAGCACGGGGCCTGGGCTCCGCTGCTCGCCGAGCTCCAGCAGCGGCTCCCCGAGGTCACCTCGCGCCTCGGCCGCCCGCCACGGGAACAGACCGGCGATCCCGCACGGCGACGCCCGCGCGCCGAGGTCGACCGCTGGGTCCGGGTCCGCGACCGGCACTGCGTCGCGCCCGGCTGCCGGCGCCCCGCCCACAAGGCCGACCTCGACCACACCGTCGACCACGCCCTGGGCGGCCCGACCTCGCCCTGGAACCTCGGCGTCTGGGACCGCCACCACCACCGCGCGAAGCACCACGGCGGGTGGCGGGTCCGGCAACCGACCCCGGGCCGCTTCGAGATCCGCACCCGCGCCGGCGTCCACCACACGACCCTGCCCAAGAGGATCCTCGAGCCGCTCCCCCGGCCCCGACCGTCCACGCGGCCCCGGCCCCTGCCCGACGAGGGCTGGAGCGAGGACGATCCCGGCTGGCGGCAGCGGTTCGTCCGCAGGACGGGCTTGGGCGCCATCAACCACGGACCCGCGATCCCGCCGCCGGTGCACGCCGCCGACGACCCGCCGCCCTTCTGACGCGGCGCGGCCGCCCGACCGCTGCGGGGACGCGTCAGCTCGGGGGGCTGGTGGCGGCGGGGTCGGCGGCGGCGGGCTCGCAGGTGGGGTCGGCCGCCGAAGGAGCGGTGCCCGCGGGGTCGGTAGGCGCGGGAGTGGTAGCCGCGGGACCGGTGCCCACGAGCGTCGCACCGACCGGGACAAGATCGTCCGCGTGCACCACCTCGCGCCGGTGCTCCGGCGCCAGGTCCTCGCTGGACCGTCCGGAGATCTCCGGGAGCTCCTCGGCGTCGAAGGCGACGACCCCGCGGGCGACGACGTCCCCCCGCGGGTCGACGAGGTCGACGACGTCGCCGGCCTCGAAGTCGCCGTCCGAACCCACGATCCCGGCCGCGAGCAGGGATCGCCGGCGCCCGACCACGGCCTTCACCGCGCCGGCGTCGAGGTGGAGCCGCCCGCGCGTACCGGCCATGTGCCGCAGCCAGAAGCGGCGGGCCGACAGCCGCGGGCCGTGGGGCGCGAACACCGTCCCGACCTCGGCGCCGTCGAGCGCGGCCGGGGCGTCGGCGGCCGCGGCCACCAGGACGGGCACGCCGGCGCCGCTGGCGAGGTCCGCCGCGGCGAGCTTGGAGGCCATCCCGCCGGTGCCCAGCGAGGACGTCTTGCCGACGCGCACGCCGGCGAGGTCGGCGCCGCCCGTGACCTCCCGGACCAGCGTGGCCCCGGGGTCGCGCGGGTCGGCGTCGTAGACCCCGGCGACGTCGCTGAGCAGCACCAACGCGTCGGCCGAGATCACGTGGGCCACGAGCGCAGCCAGCCGGTCGTTGTCCCCGAACCGGATCTCGTCGGTGGCCACGGTGTCGTTCTCGTTGACCACCGGGACGACACCGAGCCCGAGCAGGCGCTCGAACGTCCGCTGGGCGTTGCGGTAGGGCTGGCGCCGCACGACGTCGTGGGACGTGAGCAGGACCTGCCCCACGGTGCGGCCGTGGCGGGCGAAGGCCTCGGCGTAGGCCCGGGTGAGGTGCAGCTGGCCGACGCCCGCGGCGGCCTGCTGCGTCGCGAGGTCCCGGGGCCGGCGCGGGAGTCCGAGCGGACGCAGGCCCGCCGCGATCGCCCCGGACGACACGAGCACCACCTGGGTGCCGGCCGCCCGGGCGGCGACGGCGTCGACGAGCGCGTCGAGGCGCCCCACGTCGAGCCCGCCGTCGACCGACGTGAGCGACGTCGACCCGATCTTCACCACCAGCCGCCGCGCCCCGGCGACGGCCTCGCGGGCAGTCATCGATCGTCGCCGCGGAGTTCGGCGGGCACGTCCTCGTAGTCCTCGTGCCACGGCGCGATGCCGAGCTCGTCGTCGTCGCGGTGACGGCGGCGCTCGTCGCGGGCCGCGCGACGCTCGGCCGCGGACGCCCGGTCCACGTTGTCGATGCCCTCGAGGCGGGGGTCGGTGCCGCGGTTGCCGCGCATCGCCGCCACGCCGGCCGGCGTCGAGGGCTCCCAGTCGAAGGTGTTGATGCCGATCGTCACCATGTCGCCGGGCACCGCCCCGGCCTCGGCGAGGGCCTCCTCGACCCCGAGACGGGCGAGCCGGTCGGCGAGGTAGCCGACGGCCTCGTCGTTGGTGAAGTCGGTCTGCCGCACCCAGCGCTCGGGCTTCTCGCCCCGGACGAGGAACCCCTCCTCGGGGTCGCGGCCGACCGTGAAGCCGGTGTCGTCGACGGCCGTCGGACGCAGGACGACACGCGGGGCGGTCGAGGGAGCGGCGGTGGCGCGCGCCTCGTCGACGGCCGCGGCCATCTTGTAGGCCAGCTCCTGCAGGCCGGCGTGGCTCGCGGTGGAGATCTCCACGACCGGCCAGCCGAACTCGGCCACCTCCGCGCGCACCATTTCCGCGAGATCGGCGGCGTCCGGCACGTCGATCTTGTTCAGGGCGACGATCCGGGGGCGCGCGGCGAGGTCGGTGCCCAGCGCCGGGGTGTAGGCGGCGAGCTCGGCCTCGAGCGCGCGGATGTCGGACACCGGGTCGCGGTCGGGCTCGAACGTGGCGCAGTCCACGACGTGCACGAGCACCGAGCAGCGCTCGATGTGGCGCAGGAAGTCCAGCCCGAGGCCCTTGCCCTCGCTGGCGCCGGGGATGAGGCCCGGGACGTCGGCGACCGTGTAGGTGCTGCCGCCCGCCGAGACCACCCCGAGGTTGGGCGCCAGCGTGGTGAACGGGTAGTCGGCGATCTTGGGCTTGGCCGCGCTGATGGCGCTGACCAGCGAGGACTTGCCCGCGCTCGGGTAGCCGACCAGCCCGACGTCGGCCATCGAACGCAGCTCGAGCACGAGGTCGCGCGACTCCCCCGGCTCGCCGAGCAGCGCGAAGCCCGGGGCCTTGCGCGACGGCCCGGCCAGCGCGGCGTTGCCGAGCCCCCCGCGGCCGCCGCGGACCGCGACGAGCCGGGTGCCGATGCCGGTGAGGTCGCCGACGACCTCGCCGTCGGTGTCGAGCACGACCGTCCCCTCGGGCACCGCGAGCTCGATGTCCTCGGCGTTGGCGCCGTGGCGGAAGCTCCCCATGCCCGGCTTCCCGTTGCCGGCCACCGCGTGGGGCCGGTGGTGGAAGTCGAGCAGCGTGTGGACGCCGGGATCGACCACCAGCACGACGTCCCCGCCGCGCCCGCCGTTGCCGCCGTCCGGCCCACCGAGGGGCACGAACTTCTCCCGGCGGATCGACGCGCACCCGTGGCCGCCGCTCCCCGCCGTGACGTGCAGCGTCACGTGGTCGACGAACCGGGCCATCGGGTGTGCGGTGTCCTTCCGGATGCAGGGGTGGAGACGAACGAAAGGGGCGGGTCCGAGAGTCCCGGACCCACCCCTGACGGTACTGCTGCTACACGGTGCTCAGGCGGAGACGGTCTCTTCCACCGGCACGATGTTGACGTTCTTGCGCCCGCGCTTCGTCCCGAAGGTCACGGCGCCCGGGATGAGGGCGAACAGCGTGTCGTCGCCGCCGCGGCCGACACCGACGCCCGGGTGGAACTTGGTGCCGCGCTGGCGGACGAGGATCTCGCCGGCCTTGACGACCTGGCCGCCGTAACGCTTGACGCCGAGCATCTGGGCGTTCGAGTCGCGACCGTTGCGGGAGCTGGACGCACCCTTCTTGTGAGCCATTCCTGCTCCCCTTTACTTCGAGATGTCGGTGACCTCGAGGCGGCTGTAGCGCTGGCGATGGCCGACGCGCCGCTTGTACCCGGTCTTGTTCTTGTACTTCAGGATCTTGATCTTCGGGCCCTTGTGCTCCCCGACGATGCTGCCGGAGATGCTGACCTTCTCGAGGTCGGACGCCGAGCTGAGGACGGTGCTGCCGTCGACGAGCAGGACCGGCTGGAGGTCCACGGTGTCACCGTCGAGGAGCTCCACGTCGATGACGTCGCCGACCGCGACCTTGTACTGCTTGCCGCCGGTCTTCACGATCGCGTACATCTTCCGCGTGGACTCCTGTCTGGCGTGGGGTTCCGGTCCCGGCGCGCGTCCCGTACGGGGCGGGCGCGGCGCGCCGGTGCCGCGGGCAGCGACCCGGCGGGCACCGATCTCCTAGGGTACCCGCCCGGCCTCCGCGGGCCGGACCCCGGGTGGGCCCGACCGTCCGCGGGTGGTGCTCAGTCGCTCGATCCGCCGACCGGCGGACCGGCCGGACGGGACGCCGCCCGGCGACGACGCGGTCGCGCCGAGCCGCTCCCGGTGGGGACCACCGCGGGCTCGGGCGTCGCCTCGTCCTCGGGCTCCGCCGGGCTCCCGGCCGGGGTGATGACGGTGTCGCCCCCGTGGCCGTTGCCGTTCCCGTTGCCGGTCGCGGCCCCGATGGCGCCCGTGACGCGGGGCGCGGACGAGGTCGCGGGCTCCGGGGTCGTCCCGTTGCCGCCCGGCACGTGCTCGGCGAGGTCCGCCTCCAGAGCGACCTCGGCCTCGACGGCCTCGTGGATCGCCTCCTCGACGTCCTCGGTCTCCGCCGCGGCCGGGAGGTCCGCCTCGGCGGGCGCCTCGTCGGTCTCCTCGACGCTCCCCGCACCCGGGCTCGCCTCGGCCAGCCCGGCCTCGAGGGTCACCTCGGTCTCCTCGGCGCCCTCCACGGGCACCGCGGCCGTCTCGGGGCTCTCGGCCGTCCCCGAGTCGGAGGGATCGACCGTGTCGACGGTCTCGACGACGTCGGTGCCCGTCTCGTCCGCGCCGATCTCTTCGGAGACCGCGTCGTCGTCCTCCCGGCCGGCGGTGAGACCGCTGGCCGCGGCCACGACGGCGGGCGAGGCGCCCTCGGAACGCTCGGCCCGGCGTCCGCGACGACCCCGGCGTGAGGACGAGCCCCCGCCGGTGCCGCTCGCGGCCTTCTCGCCCGACCCGTTCTTGTCGCCCGAGCCGTTCTTCTCCGCGGCGCCGGCCTTCTCGCCGACGTTGCCCCCGCCGTTGCCGCCGCCCTGCTCCCCCATGACCGGCTCGGACGAGACGATGACGCCCCGGCCCCGGCAGTGCTCACAGGTGGTCGAGAACTCGTCGAGCAGGCCCTGCCCGACGCGCTTGCGGGTCATCTGCACCAGGCCGAGCGAGGTGACCTCGGAGACCTGGTGGCGGGTGCGGTCGCGGCCCAGGCACTCGGTGAGGCGCCGCAGCACCAGGTCGCGGTTCGACTCCAGCACCATGTCGATGAAGTCGATGACGATCATGCCGCCGATGTCGCGCAGCCGGAGCTGGCGGACGATCTCCTCGGCGGCCTCGAGGTTGTTGCGGGTCACCGTCTCCTCGAGGTTGCCCCCGGAGCCGGTGAACTTGCCGGTGTTGACGTCGACGACCGTCATCGCCTCGGTGCGGTCGATGACCAGCGTGCCGCCCGAGGGCAGCCACACCTTGCGGTCGAGCGCCTTGATCAGCTGCTCGTCGATCCGGTACGCGGCGAACACGTCCTCAGGTCCGACGTGACGCGACAGGCGCCCCGCGAGTTCCGGGGCCACGTGCGACACGTAGCCCTCCAGCGTCTCCCACGCCCGCTCGCCGGAGACGACGAGCGAGGAGAAGTCCTCGTTGAACATGTCGCGGACGACACGGATGAGGAGGTCGGGCTCCTCGTAGACGAGGGTCGGGCCCTTCGAGTTCTTGTTGCCCGCGTCGGAGGCCGACTTGTCGATGGCCTCCCACTGTGCGGTGAGACGCCGGACGTCGCGCTCGAGGTCTTCCTCGCTGACGCCCTCGGCGGCCGTCCGGATGATCACGCCCGACTCGTCGGGGACGATCCGCTTGAGGATCTCCTTGAGGCGCTTGCGCTCGGTGTCGGGCAGCTTGCGGCTGATGCCGGTCGCCCCGCCGGCGGGGACGTACACCAGGAAGCGGCCGGGCAGGCTGATCTGGGTGGTCAGGCGTGCGCCCTTGTGACCCACCGGGTCCTTGGTGACCTGGACGAGCACCTGGTCGCCCGAGGACAGCGCCTGCTCGATCTTGCGCTGCTTGCCCTCGAGGCCGGAGGCGTCCCAGTTGACCTCGCCGGCGTACAGGACGGCGTTGCGCCCGCGGCCGATGTCGACGAACGCGGCCTCCATCGACGGGAGCACGTTCTGCACCCGGCCGAGGTAGACGTTGCCGACCATCGAGTTCTGGCCGTCGCCCGCGACGAAGTGCTCGACGAGCACCCCGTCCTCGAGCACCCCGATCTGGCTGCGGCCGGCGTGCTGGCGCACCACCATCGTGCGCTCGACGGCCTCGCGCCGGGCGAGGAACTCGGACTCGGACAGGATCGACGGCCGCCGGCGACCGGACTCGCGCCCGTCGCGGCGACGCTGGCGCTTAGCCTCGAGGCGCGTCGAGCCCTTGACCCCGCGGATCTCGTCGTTCGAGGACTTCCCGCCCTCGGGCCGCTCGACGCGGTCGCGGACGTGGGTGACGGTGTTCGGCGGGTCCTCGACCTCGCCGTCGCCGTCGCCCTCCGAGGACCGGCGACGCCGCCGGCGCCGGCGGCGCGAGCCGCCCGACGAGCCCTCGGAGTCCTCGGACTCACCGGAGTCGGTGTCCTCCTCGTCGTCGTCGCCCTCACCGGAGCCGGAGTCCGACTCCGACTTCCCGGAGGAGTCCGTGCCCGCCTCGCCCTCGCCGTCGGAGGAGCCGTCGGAGGAGCCGTCGGAGGAGCCGTCGGAGGAGCCGTCGCCGGACTCGGCGTCGTCGGCACCGCCCCGACCGCGCCCGCGGCCGCGGCGCCCGCGACGACGGCGCCGGCGGCTGCCGTCCTCGTCGTCGTCGTCGGAGTCGGAGGAATCCGAGGAGTCAGCGGAATCCGAGGAGTCCGAGGACTCCGACGGGTCCGTGGCGTCGGACGTCTCGGAGGTGTCGGAGGCGTCCGGGGACTCGTCGGCCCCCGAGCGACGACGGCGGCGGCGCGAGGACCCGCCCGTGTCGGCTGCGGCCTCACCGGAGTCCTCGGTCGCAGCGGCGGGGGTCTGCTCGTCGGGCGAGGCCGGGGTGTGGTCCCCCGTGGTCTCGGTCTCGGTGGACTCACCGGGGGTCACGACGCCGGTGGAGCGGCTGCCGCGACGACGCCGGGCGCGCGTCGGGACGGCCTCCTCGGAGGTCGAGTCGGGCGCCAGGAACATCGGGGCCGCGAAGGCCGGGGCACTGGCGGGCGCGCCGGCGGTCGGGGCGCCGGCGCTCAGGGTGAGCGGCGCCTCCGGCTCGCTCGGCTCCTCGTCCGGCGAGGGCGTGAGGGCCGCGGTGGCCTCGGCGACGGGGTCGGCGACCGGGCCGCCGGGCGGCGGGAACAGGTCGTCCATCACCTGCGCCACGACGCCGCGGTCGACGCTGGACTGCGCGCTGCGCGCCCCCACGCCGATCCGGGCGAGCACGGCGAGGAGCTCGCGGCTCGAGGTGCCCACCACTCGGGCCAGGGCGTGCACGCGGACCTTGTCCGGAAGCGCGGCCAGGGCCTGCTCGTCGGGGCGTCCGGGTGCGACGGAATCCCCCGCGGCGGTGCTACCGCCGGACGGGGTGTCGGTGTCGGTCATCCATCTCCTTCGCCCCCGGGCGCGACCCGGGGGTCGCGGCCACACGGGGACCTCGCGTGGGCTCGCCGTGGCGGCCGCAGGGGACGGCCACCGACTGCGGCACGATTCGGCGGGTCGAGCCGGTGGGCCCGGGTGCCGTCGATCCGTGCGGTTCGGCGATGTGTGTGCACCGCGGCCGACCGGGGACCTTCCGCGGGGCTACGCGGTGGGTGCCGCGCGGTCCGTCGCGAACGGGTCGATCAGCTCCCCGCGCTCGTCGAGCCGACCCTGAGCCCTCCGGGTGGCCCTGACGGGTTCCGGGAACTCGAGGCCGGCGACGGCGCGGAGGGCACCGCACACGTCGTCGGGTCGTGCGGCCGGCGTGGTGTGCCGTACGACCGCCGTCAGTCTCCCACACGTCGCCGCTCGTGCACGGTCCTCCCGCTCCGGCGCCTCCGGTTCGTCCGGACGGGTGAGCGTCAGCCGCAGTTCGGCGACGGCCGTTCGCACGTCCAGCGGCTTCGGACCGTTCTTGGTGAGGCGCTCCACGATGACCTCGTCGGCGGCGTGGAACGCCGCGAGGGCCGGGGCGAGCAGCTCGTCGGGGACGCCCGGGGTCTCGATCTCCCAGTGGCTCGCGTCGATCCGGTCGGCGAGCGCCCCGGGCGAGGCGGGCACGACCTCGATCACCGAGAGCCCCTCGGGCAGCACGGCGTCCACCTCGCGGGCGACCACGAGCGGGTCGAGGTGCTCCGTGACGCCGATCTCGACGTACTCGGCGTCGCTCGCCGCGCCGGTGGGCGCCGCGCCGATCCAGGAGAGCCTCGGGTGCGGGCTGAAGCCGTGCGACAGGGCCACCGGCACCCCGGCGCGCCGCAGCGTCCACTCCATGGTGCGGGCGATGTCGCGGTGCGAGCTGAACCGCGCGCGGCCCCGCTTCGCGTAGCGCATCCGGAGCTTCTCCACGATCGGCGCCGAGGGGTGTGCCGCCTCGCCTGCCTTCGTCGTGCGGGTCGCCATCAGGCCGTCCCTCCGGTCGGTCCGTGTCCCCCGGTCGGGAGGACCACGATCTCGTCACCGGCCGGGCTGAACCCGGCCGCACGGTAGAAGGCCGCCCCCGCCGGGGACGGCCGGAGCACGAGCCGCGCGAGCCCGCGGTCGCGGGCGTGCGCCACGGCGGCGCCCAGGAGCCTGCGCGGCACCCCGCGCGGCGCGGCGCCGAGGGCGACGAGGCTGCCCACGTAGCCCCAGCGCTCCCCCGGCCGCCCGGGCGCGGGCATGGCGGCGACCTCGGCGACGTCGAGGGAACCGACGACGTCCCAGGCACCGCCGGACGGCACCTCCGCCACCCACACCGCGTGGTGCGAGAGCTCCGCGCGCCACCACGTCGCGAACCCGTGCTCGAAGCCCGGGTCGGCGCCCGGCCGGGCGCGGCCGCGCTGCTCGACCCAGGCCCGGCGCAGGGCGGCGACGGCGTCGCCGTCCGGGGCACCCGCCCGGCGTACGCGCACCTCCGGTCCGTCGCTCACCGGTGTCCTGCCACGCGGTCAGACCCCGCGGTCGGCCGCGAGGGCGGGGTTGCGCACCGGCGTCGACCTGCGCTGCTCGACGGGCGTGATCGGCAGCGACACCCGGCCCGGGGGCGCCATCTGGATCTCGGTGCCCATCGTCGGGCAGACGCCGCAGTCGAAGCACGGCGTCCAGCGGCAGTCGTCCTGCTCCTCGGAGTTCAGCGCGTCCTGCCAGTCGTCCCACAGCCAGCCCCGGTCGAGCCCGGAGTCGAGGTGGTCCCAGGGCAGGATCTCCTCTGCGCCGCGCTCGCGGGTGGTGAACCAGTGGAGGTCGACGCCCTCGAGCGCCGCCTCGGCCGCGGTGACCCAGCGCTCGAACGAGAAGTGCTCGCTCCAGCCGTCGAACTGCTGGCCGTCACGCCACGCCCGCTCGATCACCCGCCCGATCCGCCGGTCACCCCTGCTGAGCAGGCCTTCGATGAGGCTGGGCTGGCCGTCGTGGTAGCGCAGCCCGATGTTGCGGCCCAGGGAGCGGTCGCTGTTGATCGCCTCGCGCAGCTTGCGCAGACGGTGGTCGACGACGTCGGGCGCGGTCTGGGCGGCCCACTGGAACGGCGTGTGCGGCTTCGGCACGAACGCGCCGATCGACACCGTCGCGCGGACGTCGCCCCGGCCCGCGGCCTTGCGCCCGGCCCGGATGACCTCGTGGGCCATCGACGCGATCTGCAGCACGTCCTCGTCGGTCTCGGTGGGCAGACCGCACATGAAGTACAGCTTCACCTGCCGCCAGCCGTGCTCGTAGGCGGTGGAGACCGTGGCGATGAGCTCCTCCTCGGAGACCATCTTGTTGATCACCTTGCGCAGGCGCTCGGACCCGCCCTCGGGCGCGAACGTCAGGCCGGACCGGCGGCCGCTGCGGGTGAGCTCCTCGGCGAGCGTCACGTTGAACGCGTCGACGCGCGTGCTCGGGAGCGACAGGCCCGTGCCGGTGCCCTCGTAGCGGTCGGCGAGGTCCTTGGCGATCGTGCCGATGCCGGAGTGGTCGGCGCTGGAGAGCGAGAGCAGGCCGACCTCGTGGTAGCCCGAGTTCTGCAGCCCCTGCTCGACCATCTCGCCGACGCCCTGCGGCGAGCGCTCCCGGACGGGCCGGGTGATCATGCCGGCCTGGCAGAAGCGGCAGCCGCGGGTGCAGCCGCGGAAGATCTCGACGCTCATGCGCTCGTGGACGGTCTCGGCCATCGGGACGAGCGGGGCCTTCGGGTACGGCCAGTCGTCGAGGTCGCTGGTGGTGCGCTTGTGGACGCGCTCGGGGGCGTGCGTGCTGGTCGGGGTGACCGCGGCGATCGTCCCGTCGTCGCCGTAGCGGACCTCGTAGAGGCCGGGCACGTAGACGCCCGGGACCCCGGCGAGGCGCTCGAGGGTCTCGCGGCGGGACAGGCCCTCGGCCTTGGCCGCCTTGACGACCTCCGTGATCTCGCCGACGACCTCCTCGCCGTCGCCCAGGGCCACGATGTCGACGAAGTCGGCGATCGGCTCCGGGTTGAACGCCGCGTGCCCGCCGGCGAGCACGATCGGGTGGCTCGTGTCCCGGTCGGCGGCGTGCAGCGGGATGCCGGCGAGGTCGAGGATCGAGAGCATGTTCGTGTAGCCGAGCTCGGTGGCGAAGCTGATGCCGAGCACGTCGAACGCGCCCACGGGGCGGTGCCCGTCGACGGTGAACTGCGGGACGCCGTGCTCGCGCATCAGCGCAGCGAGGTCCGGCCACACGGCGTAGGTGCGCTCGGCGAGGGCGTCGTCCCGCTCGTTGAGCACCTCGTAGAGGATCATGAGGCCCTGGTTGGGCAGCCCCACCTCGTAGGCGTCGGGGTAGCACAGCGCCCAGCGGACCGGCACCGCGTCCCACGGCTTGGTCCCCGCGTTGCGCTCGCCGCCGACGTACTGCACCGGCTTCTTCACCCGGGGCAGCAGCGGTTCCAGGCTCTCGAACACGGATTCGGCCACGGACCCAGGGTAACGAGACCTGCGCCGGGCCCCGACCACCCGCCGTCCGGCCGCCGAGTGTGCGCCCATCATGATCAGCAGGCCCTGTCGATCATGATGCGCGCACGGTCGGCGCCCAGCCCCGGGCGAGCAGCGCCTCACGCACGCGGGCCACGACCCACTCGGGCCGTCGCAGCACCTGGCGTGCGGTCATCGAGGGCCACCCGGAACTCGGAGCGCGGGTCCATGAGCTCCGCGACAGGACGGACCCGCCGGACGCCGCGCGCACCGGGGTGCCGCCGCGCCATCTCCTCGAGTTCGGCCCCGGTGAACCCGCCGTACCGACCCAGCCCGTCGGCCGCGACGACGGCGTTGGACGACGTCGATCCCCTGGATCGCGCACGCCGACCAGCCGGTGACGACCGCCGACCGACCGCCCCGGACCGCCGCCGCGAGGACCCGCGTACGGGCGTCGTCCGGCGCGCCCGTCGCCACGTAGGTGTCGGAGCCGACCCGTCGGGAGCCCGGCCCGGTGAGCACGCCCCGGGTCACACGTCCCGCACGGACCGCGTCCGAGCCCCGGAAGGGTCTGCCGTCGTCCACACGGGGTTCGACGCAGGAGAACCCTCCACGGCTCCCTCGAACGCCGAGAGTGCGCCAGGTCGACGAGGCTCGTCGATCACGATGGGCTCACACTCGGCGAACCGACCCTCCCTCTACCCGAACCAGAGCTTGATCTCGCGCTCGGCGGACTCGGGCGAGTCCGAGCCGTGCACGATGTTCGACCCGGTCTCCAGGGCGAGGTCCCCGCGGATCGACCCGGGGGCGGCCTTCTCGACGGGGTCGGTGCCGCCGGCGATCTGCCGGAACGCCGCGATCGCGCGCGGGCCCTCGACGACCATGGCGGCGACGGGCGCCGAGGTGATGAAGGAGATCAGCTCCTCGTAGAAGCCCTTGCCCTCGTGCTCGGCGTAGTGCTGCTCGGCGAGGCCGCGGTCGACGGTCTTCAGCTCCAGCGACACGAGGCGCAGGCCCTTGCGCTCGATGCGCGACACGACCTCCCCGACCAGGCCACGCTCCACGCCGTCGGGCTTGACCAGCACCAGGGTGCGCTCGCTCACTGCGGATCCTCTCTCGTGGACACCTGTCGGTGCGCGAGCCTAACGAGCCGCCCTCAGGCCTCCCGGTCGGCCCAGAGCGCGTGACGGCGCAGCACCTCGTGCCGCATCCACAGCATCCCGGCCCACACGAGGCAGAACACGAGGCCGAGGACGCCCAGCGACGGCGAGACGATCCAGCCGAGCAGCATGAGCACCTGCAGCGCCAGCGCCAGCGGCAGGCCCCAGGGCTTCGAGAACCGGGCGATGGCGACGATCATGCCGAGGGTCAGGACGACCACCCAGGCGATCTTCAGGGGCGTCAGCCCGCCCTCGACCTTGTCCATGACGAGCAGGGCGAGCGGGACGATGACGATCTCGAGGCTGAGGGCCGCGCTGGCCGGGCCGCGGAAGGCCTTCCTCGCGGCCTCGCCCGGGGCGGGCTCGGTCATGCCGGCTCCCGCCCCAGCAGCGTCCGGGCCTCACCCGCGGCGACCACCGACCCGACGACCAGCACCCCCGCGCCCGCCATCGGGGCCTCGTCGTCGTCGGTCTCCTCCGCGAGCCCGATCGCGGTCTCCAGCGCGGCGTCCATGCGGGTCTCGACGACGACGCGGTCGGCGCCGAAGAACCCGACCGCCAGGCTCCCGAGCTCGTCGGCGTCCATGGCCCGCGGCGACGACACCTGGGTCACCACGACCTCGTCGAGCACCGGTTCCAGCGCCGTGAGGATGCCCTCGGCGTCCTTGTCGCCCATCACCGCGACGACGCCGATGAGCCGGCGGAACGAGAACTCCTCGCGCACCGCCTTCGCCGACGCCCGCGCCCCGTGGGGATTGTGGGCGGCGTCGACCACGACGGTGGGCGCCGAGCGCAGGCGCTCCATCCGCCCCGGCACGCGCACCGAGGCGAAGGCCTCGCGCACGGCGGTGATGTCGAGCTTGCGCGACGCGCCGGCCCCGAAGAACGCCTCCACCGACGCGAGCGCCAGCGACGCGTTCGCCGCCTGGTGCTCGCCGAAGAGCGGGAGGTAGATGTCGTCGTACTCGCCGCCGAGACCCTGCAGGCGCAGCTGCTGCCCGCCGACGGCGATCTCGCGCGCCAGCACGCCGAACTCCATCCCGGAGCGCGCGACCTCGGCCTCGACCTCCACCGCCCGCTCGAGCAGCACCTTGGCGGCCTCGGGGGTCTGCTGGGCCATCAGGGCGACGGCGCCCGGCTTGATGACGCCGGCCTTCTCGGCGGCGATCCCGGCGATGTCCGATCCGAGGTAGGCGACGTGGTCGACGTCCACCGGGGTGATCGCGGCGACCACGGCGTCGGCGACGTTGGTGGCGTCCCAGCTCCCGCCGAGCCCGACCTCGAGCACGGCGACGTCCACCGGGGCGTCGGCGAAGGCCGCGAACGCCATCCCGGTGAGCACCTCGAACTTCGAGAGCCGCGGGCCGTCGCCCTGCGCCCGGTCGACGATGCCGAGGAACGGCGCGATCTCCTGGTAGATCTCCACGTAGCGGCGCGCGCTGATCGGGGCGCCGTCGATCGCGATCCGCTCGGTGGCCCGCTGCAGGTGGGGGCTCGTGTAGCGCCCGGTGCGTGGCCCGATGCGGGTGAGCAGCGCGTCGATCATCCGTGTGACCGAGCTCTTGCCGTTGGTGCCGGCGACGTGGATCGCCGGGTAGGAGCGCTGCGGGTCGCCCAACACCTCGACGAGCGCCCGGATCCGGTCCAGGGACGGGGCGATCCGCGTCTCGGGCCAGCGCTCGTCGAGCTCGGCCTCGACGGCGCGCAGCGCGGCGAGCGACTCGGCGTCGTCGGGTTCGTGGCCGGGCGTGTCGCCGGTCGGCCCGGTGGTGACGCCCTGGCTCAGCGCGTCGGCGAGCGCGCCCCCGCCCGGGCCGGAGCCCGAGTCGTCCGCACCACCGGCCATGGCGAGGATCTGGGCGAGCTCGTCGGCGTCGCCGTCACCGGCTGCGTCCTGGTCGGCGGAGACAGATCCCCATCGGTCGTCGCTGGTCATCACCCACGATGCTACGGCTGGTCGTCGCCGCGGGCCCGCGCCGCCAGGCGATCGGCGAAGCCCTGGGCGAGCTCCTGCTCCCCCGGGCCCGACCCCGCCGCCCGCCCGACCGCGAGGCCGAGCAGGTAGGCGGAGATCGGGGCGGCGGGGCGCGCGACGCCGTGGGCGACGTCCTTGGTCATGTCGAGCACGAGGGGCTGGACGTTCTCGGGATCGACCAGCTCCCCGAGCTCGTCGATACCGAGCTCGCGGACGACCTCGTCGATCCAGTCGGAGAGGGTGCTCATGCACCCGATCCTCCTAGAAGAGGGCGCCGACGTTCTGCAGGAGCGACCACACGCCGTACAGGAACGGGATCACGACCCAGAGCCACACGACGACGGTGAGCACGGTGCGTCCGGCGGTCATCGGGACACCTCCTGGTTGCGGTCGGACCCGGATCCGCCCACGGCGGCGTCCTCGACGCCGCCGCGCTCGGAGTCGGGCACGAAGTACTGCGGATCGACGGGACGGATGAGCTCGTTGGCGACGAAGCCGATGGCCAGCAGCACGATCATGATCGTGAAGGACACCGTGTACTTCGACGGGCCCGTGACGTCGCCCTGGGCCTCCACGACGGCGTTGACGATCAGCGGGCCGAGCACGCCCGCCGCCGACCACGCGGTCAGCAGGCGGCCGTGGATGGCGCCGACCTGGTAGGTGCCGAAGAGGTCCTTGAGGTACGCGGGCACCGTGGCGAACCCGGCGCCGTAGAACGAGAGGATCAGCATCGAGGCGATCAGGAAGATCACCTTGTTGCCCTCGCCGAACAGCAGGATCACGAGGTAGAGCAGGGCGCCCACCCCGAGGTACATCCGGTAGATGTTCTTGCGCCCGACGACGTCCGAGGCCGACGACCAGATGAACCGGCCGAGCATGTTGGACAGCGAGAGGATCGACACGAACGCCCCGGCCGCCGCGGCGATGACCGGCGCCGGGCCGGAGGTGGCGAAGAAGTCCTGGTAGATCGGCTGGGCCTTCTCCAGGATGCCGATGCCCGCGGTGACGTTGAAGCACAACACGACCCACAGCAACCAGAACTGCGGGAGCTTGATCGCCTGCGCGGCCGAGACGGCGGGACCGGAGCCGGTGGCGCCGGGCGAGGCCTGCGGCGGGTTCGGGGGCTGCCAGTCGTCGGCCGGGACGCGCACGAGCAGCCAGCCGACCGACATGAAGATCGCGTAGCCGATCCCCATCACGAGGAACGTCTGCGACAGGCCCATCTGGGTCGTGCCGAAGGCCGCGAGGAGCGCCTTCTCGATCGGCTGCGCGATGAGCGCGCCGCCGCCGAAGCCCATGATCGCGATGCCGGTGGCCATGCCCGGGCGGTCGGCGAACCACTTGATCAGCGTCGAGACCGGCGAGATGTAGCCGATGCCCAGCCCGATGCCGCCGACGAAGCCGTAGCCCACGACGACCAGCCAGAACTGACCGATCGCGATGCCGCCCGCGGAGATCAGGAAGCCCGCGGAGAAGCACACGGTGGACACGAACATGGCCCAGCGCGGCCCGCGCCGCTCGACCATCGTGCCGCCGAACGCCGCCGAGAGACCGAGCATCACGATCGCGAGCTGGAAGGGCAGCGCCGTGGCGGTGCCCGAGAGGCCCAGCCCCGTACCCAGCCCCGCCTTGAGCACGCTCCACGCGTACGCCTGCCCGATCGCGAGGTGGACCGCGAGGGCGGCGGGGGGAACGAGCCAGCGACTCCATCCCGGTGGTGCGACGATGGAGGAGCGGTCGAAGAATCCGCCGGCCATGGGTGGCTCCTTTTCAACGACACCGTCCGGTCACGGGCCGATACCCGATCGGGCGATGAGCCACACACCGAACACACACAGCCACGAAGTGGGAGGATCCGGGCATGGGACGCGTGACGGTGCGACGCCCGGTGATGCGGATCGTGGACGGGGAGACCCGTCGCCGTCCTGACGTGCTGGCCGCCGAGGAGCCGCTGGAGATCCGGGTCGACGGGCAGTCGCTGGCGGTGACCATGCGGACCCCGGGCCACGACGTCGAGCTCGCCCACGGCTTCCTGCTCACCGAGGGCGTGATCGGCGCCCGCGAGGACATCTCGACCGCCCGCTACTGCGACTCGGTGGACGACAGCGGACGCAACACCTACAACGTCCTCGACATGGCGCTCGCCCCCGGCGTGCCGCCACCCGACGACTCGGTGGAGCGGCGCTTCTACACCACGTCCTCCTGCGGGGTGTGCGGCAAGGCGTCGTTGGACGCCGTGCGCACCCGCACCCGCTTCGCGCCCGCCGACGACACGCTGCGCCTCACCACCGAGGTCCTCGCCGGTCTCCCGGACACCCTGCGCGCCGCCCAGGCCGTCTTCGACAGCACCGGCGGGCTGCACGCCGCGGGCCTCTTCCGTGCCGACGGGACGCTGCTGGTGGCCCGCGAGGACGTCGGGCGCCACAACGCCGTCGACAAGGTCGTCGGGCACATGCTGCTCGAGGGCGGGGTGCCCGCGCGCGGCACCGTCCTCATGGTCTCGGGGCGCGCGTCGTTCGAGCTGACCCAGAAGGCCGTCATGGCCGGCATCCCTGCCCTCGCCGCCGTGTCGGCCCCGTCGTCGCTGGCCGTCGAGATGGCCCGCGAGTCCGGGATGACGCTCGTGGGCTTCCTGCGCGGCACCTCGATGAACGTCTACGCCGGCACCGAGCGGATCGTCACGCCGGACGCCTCGCCCGTGCCGGGCTGACGTTCCCACCCTCCCCCGGCACCGGCCCGTACCGTGGCTCTGCGCAGCCGCCGTCCGAGTCCCGCTGAGCCGAGCCGAGGGGAGAACGCCCGACCATGCCGACCCGACGGCAGTTCCTCGTCGGCGCCGCGGGAGCCGCCGGGGTCGCCGGCGCCGTCGGGCTGGGTGGGCTGCTCGTCAACCAGGACAGCCCGGCCCCGCCGCCCCAGCGCATCCCGGACCCACCGCGCCTGCCCGCGCCGACCGACGCCGTCGCCACCGTCGACTGGGTCTTCTCCCCCGCCCGCGGGCGCAGGGTCCGGCTGGTCACCGTCCTCCCGCCGGGCGCCGACAGGGTGGGTCTGCCGATCTGCGTGGGGCTGCACGGGCTGCGGGGCAACGCGCTGTGGTGGTCCGAGGCCGGCAACCGCGGCCTGCTCGGCGATGCCTGGGCGCGCGGCGTGCCGACGTTCGGGCTGGTCGGCGTCGACGGCGGGGACAACTACTGGCACGCCTACAACGACGGCGACGACCCCCTGCGCATGCTGCTCGAGGAGCTCCCCGGCTGGCTGCGGCAGCGGGAGCTCGCCACCCGGCCCGCGCCCGGCGACCTGCCCGGCGAGCCGGCGCTGGTCACGGGCATCTCGATGGGCGGGGCCGGCGCGTTCGTCTACGCCCGCGAGCGGATGCGCCTGCTCCGGCCGGTGCGCGCGGTGTCGGCGGTCAGCCCCGGCCTGTTCACCGACTGGCGGGTGGCCTCGCGCCGCCCGTTCGCGGGACGGCGCGACTGGGAGGCCCACGACCCGCTGCGCTTCTTCCCCGAGCTCGCGGGCGTGCCCACCGGTGTGTGGTGCGGCGACCGCGACCCGTTCGTCGACGCGACCCGCCGCTACATCGCGCTCGCCCGGCCCGAGGTCGGGGCGGTGAGCCCGGGACGGCACGACGGCGTCTACTACGCCCGCGTGCTGCCGGACATGGCGACGTTCCTGGGCCGCCACGCCCGCGACAGGGTCGCCGGCGCGGCCGATCGCGGCGTGGGCTAGACCGGCCTGTCAGGCCGACTTGTCGCGGCGCTCCCGGCGCGAGGGCTGGCGCGGGACGATCGTGGGGTTCACGTTCTCCTTGACCGTCTGCTCGGTCACCACGACCTTGGCGACGTCGTCACGACCCGGGATGTCGTACATGACCGGGTTGAGGACCTCTTCCATGATCGCGCGGAGCCCACGGGCGCCCGTGCCGCGCAGGATCGCGAGATCGGCGATGGCCTCGAGCGCCTCGGGGGCGAACTCGAGCTCGACGCCGTCCATCTCGAAGAGCTTCTGGTATTGCTTCACCAACGCGTTGCGCGGCTCGGTGAGGATCTGGACGAGGCTCGGCTGGTCGAGGTTCGACACCGACGCCACGATCGGCACGCGGCCGATGAACTCGGGGATGAGCCCGAACTTGATGAGGTCCTCGGGCAGCGTGTCACCGAACGACTCCGCCGACTCCATCTCGGCCTTCGAGCGGATGTCGGCGCCGAAGCCGAGGCCGCCCTTGCCGACGCGCTCGGCGATGATCTTCTCGAGACCCGCGAACGCGCCCGCCACGATGAACAGCACGTTCGTCGTGTCGATCTGGATGAACTCCTGGTGCGGGTGCTTGCGCCCGCCCTGCGGCGGCACCGAGGCGGTGGTGCCCTCGAGGATCTTCAGCAGGGCCTGCTGGACGCCCTCGCCGGAGACGTCGCGCGTGATCGACGGGTTCTCCGACTTCCGCGCGATCTTGTCGACCTCGTCGATGTAGATGATGCCGGTCTCGGCGCGCTTCACGTCGTAGTCGGCGGCCTGGATCAGCTTGAGGAGGATGTTCTCGACGTCCTCGCCGACGTAGCCGGCCTCCGTCAGTGCAGTGGCGTCGGCGATGGCGAACGGGACGTTCAGCAGCTTCGCCAGCGTCTGCGCGAGGTAGGTCTTGCCACAGCCGGTGGGGCCGAGCATGAGGATGTTCGACTTCGCGAGCTCGACGACGTCCTCGTTGCGGGAGCCCTCGCGGTTCTTCTCGCCGGCCTGCACGCGCTTGTAGTGGTTGTAGACCGCGACGGAGAGCGTCTTCTTGGTGTCGTCCTGGCCGATCACGTACTGATCGAGGAACTCGTGGATCTCGGTCGGCTTCGGCAGCTCGTCGAGCTTGACCTCACCGGCCTCGGCGAGCTCCTCCTCGATGATCTCGTTGCAGAGGTCGATGCACTCATCGCAGATGTACACACCGGGGCCGGCGATGAGCTTCTTGACCTGCTTCTGGCTCTTCCCGCAGAAGGAGCACTTCAGCAGGTCCCCGCCGTCACCGATGCGTGCCATCGCAGCAGACCTGTTCCCTCCGGCACACCCGGTCGGTGCGCTCCGTCGTGGTTGACCGTACCTGCCCGCCCGGTCGGACGGGGAGGTTCGGGCCCGGTGGATCGTGCTGGTCGCGGGCCCGGATCCCGGTCCGCGGCTCGCGCCACGCGACGCTCCCGCGACGGGCGGTCGGCCCGCTGCGCTCGCGTGCGTCGGGGGCCGCCGGACCGCCCCGGGCGCCCCGCCGCCGAGGCGGCGGGACGGGCCCGGGAGGGGCGTCGTGCCGGCGGCCTACGAGCGGGTCGCGGAGAGCTTCCGGCTCGCGACGACGTCGTCGATGAGCCCGTAGTCCTTGGCCTCGGGGGCCGTGAGGATCTTGTCGCGCTCGACGTCGGTGCGGACCTGCTCGGCACTCCGGTTGGTGTGCCGGGCCAGCGTCTCCTCCATGAGGCGACGCATGCGGGAGATCTCGTTGGCCTGGATCTCGAGGTCGGACACCTGGCCGTAGAAGCCCTCGGTGGCCGGCTGGTGGATCATCACCCGCGCGTTCGGCACCGCGAGGCGCTTGCCCGGTGCGCCGGCGGCGAGGATGACCGCCGCCGCCGAGGCGGCCTGGCCGAGGCACACCGTCTGGATGTCGGGGCGCACGTACTGCATCGTGTCGTAGATCGCCATCAGCGCGGTGAACGAGCCACCGGGCGAGTTGATGTACATCGTGATGTCGCGGTCCGGGTCGTTCGACTCCAGGAACAGCAGCTGCGCCATCACGTCGTTCGCCGACGCGTCGTCGATCTGCACCCCGAGGAAGATGATCCTTTCCTCGAAGAGCTTGTTGTAGGGGTTCGACTCCTTGACGCCGTAGCTCGTGCGCTCGACGAAGGAGGGGAGGATGTAGCGCGCCTGCGGCGAGGCCGGAGCCGTACCGCCGGGCACGTGGAGCTCACTCATCTGCGTCTCCTTCAGGACTGACCGTTGCCGTTGGTGCTCGGCTGGTCTGCCGACCGGGTCACCACGTGGTCGATGAAGCCGTACTCGAGGGCCTCGGCCGCGGAGAACCAGCGGTCGCGGTCGGAGTCCTCGGTGATGCGCTCGAAGCTCTGTCCGGTGTGCTCGGCGATCAGCTCCGCCATCTCACGCTTGAGCTTGCGCATCGACTCCGCGCGGATCGTGATGTCCGATTCCGTGCCGCCGAGGCCGCCGGAGGGCTGGTGCATCATGATCTGCGCGTGCGGCAGCGCGAGGCGCTTGCCGCGCTGGCCGGCCGAGAGCAGGAACTGCCCCATCGACGCGGCGAGGCCCATCGCGACCGTCGACACGTCGGGCTCGATCCACTGCATCGTGTCGAAGATCGCCATCCCCGCGGACACCGACCCGCCGGGCGAGTTGATGTACAGCGTGATGTCGGACTTCGGGTCCTCGGCCGAGAGCAGCAGGAGCTGCGCCGAGATCTGGTTGGCGATCGTGTCGTTGACTTCCTGACCCAGGACGACGATGCGCTCCCGCAGGAGGCGCTCGTAGACCGAGTCGTTCAGCGTCATCGACCCGCCGGCGGAACGCATGACCGCCCCGGCCGGGTCGGAGAGGTGCTGGCTCACCTGTGTCCCTGCTTTCTCGTACTGAGGTATCGGTCTGGCGTCGGTCGGGCCCACCGACCTCGACAGTAACCATCGCGACCGGCCGGACAGTCCGTGGAAGGCCCGTGTTCGCTCCTGGCCGATGGATGGCCCGGGCGACGCGTGCTGATCAGGCCCGCGTCGTGGAGTCGGGCGCGCCGACGACCTCGGTGTCGGCGTCCGCGTCGGCCTCCACCTGCGAGGACGGCGACGCGGGGTCGCTGGCGTCGCTGTCGGCGTCGGCCACCTGGCTCGCGTCGTCGGTCGGACCGGCGGCCGCGTCGGCACCCTCGGCCTCGGGGGCCTCCTCGTCGCCGGCGCCGCCGGTGCCGAAGAGCTCGGAGAGGTCGACCGGGTCGCCGTCGGGGCCGGTGATCGTGGCCGCCTGGACGACCGTGGCGAGCGCCTTGCCGCGACGGACGTCGGCGAAGACCGCCCCCAGCTGGTTGGCCTGCTGCGCCTGCTGGATGTACTCCTCGGGGCTCACCCCGAAGCGCTGGGCCTGCATCATGATGCGTTCCATGAGCTCGTTCTGCTCCACCTGGACGTTCGCCTCGTCGGCGATCTTGTCCAGGAGCAGCTGCGTCTTCACCGCCTGCTCGGCGTTGGTGCGCAGCTCGGTGTCGAACTCCTCGCGGGTCTGACCCTGCGACTCGACGTACGAGTTGAGGCGCGCCTCGTCGTGGTCGAACTCGTGCACGGCCTCGTGGGCGCGGACGTCGACCTCGGACTGCACGACGGACTCGGGCAGCGGCACGTCGGCCTGCTCGAGGAGGGCGTCGAGCACGCGGTCGCGCGCCTGGCTGCCCTGCTCCATCTTCTTCACCCGGGCGAAGCGGCTGCGCAGGTCGTCCTTGAGCTCGTCGAGCGTGTCGAACTCGCTGGCGAGCTGGGCGAACTCGTCGTCGGCCTCGGGGAGCTGGCGCTCCTTGACCTGCGAGACGGTGACCGTGACCTCGGACTCCTTGCCGGCGTGCTCACCGGCCACGAGCGTCGTCGTGAACTGCTTCGTGTCGCCGGAGCTCATGCCCTCGAGCGCCTCGTCGAGGCCCTCGATGAGCTGGCCGGAGCCGACCTCGTGGGACATGCCCGTGGTCTGCGCCTCCTCGACGGGCTCGCCGTCGACGGTGGCGGAGAGGTCGATGACGACGAAGTCGCCGCTCTTCGCGGGCCGCTCGACGCCGGTGAGCGTGCCGAAGCGCGCCTGCAGGCCCGTCAGCTGCTCGTCGACGTCGTCGTCGGTGACCTCGGCCGCGTCGACCGACACGGAGATGGACGAGTAGTCCGGCACCGTGATCTCGGGACGGATGTCGACCTCGGCCGTGAAGGCGAGCTTGTCGCCGTCCCCGATCTCGGTGACCTCGATGTCGGGCTGGCCCAGCGGCTGGACCTCGGCCTCCTCGACGGCCTCGCCGTACTTGGCGGGCACGGCCTCGTTGACGACCTCTTCGAGCACGACCCCACGACCGAGGCGCTGGTCGAGGATGCGGGCGGGCGCCTTCCCGGGCCGGAAGCCCGGGATGCGCACCTGCTGCGCGATCTTCTTGTAGGCCCGGTCGAAGTTGGGCTTGAGCTCGTCGAAGGGCACCTCGACGGCGAGTTTGACGCGCGTCGGCGACAGGTGCTCGACGGTGGACTTCACTGGTCGGTCTCCTCGGGGCAGGGCATCGTGCTGGTGTCCGGCCCGTACGGCAGGCGTACGGACCGGTCGGGTCCGTGGCGTGACGCGGGAGGCCGCCCTCACCGCTCACGGTCGAGGAGCACCGGAGAACCGGAGCCTGTACCTGCTTTGCGCGCCCGCCCGGGCGTGGCGGCGAGTCTAGACGTGACCCCCGACCGCGCGCCGTGGCGCCCGGTCCGCGGCGTGTGGCGGACCACGTCCACCGCCGATCTCCGCGCGGCGACCGCCGATCTCACGATCCCTCACCGGCGCCTCCGGCGCCTCCGCGACGCGCGGACCGCCCGTCTCCCGCACCCGCCGACGCGTCGCTCGTCCGGAGGGCGACACGCCCGGAGATACCACCGTTCGGACCACAACGACCCTCCCCGACGCAGCGTCCGGTCCCCGCGGTCCGGGCTGGCACGGTGGTGAGGCCGGCCCCCGCCGGGGCCCACCAGGAGGAGGAGCAGTGAGCCGGATGAAGAAGATCCGCGGCAGCATCGAGCGCGCGCTCGAGACCTTCGAGGTGCTCGCCGGCTACGGCACCAAGCGCCGCAAGCGCACCCGGCGATGACGGGGTGAGCGGCGCGCCCGCGGGGTCTGCTCCGGAGTCGGCGGCACCGAGATCGGCGGACTGCTCCCGGTGCCTGGCGCTGTGCTGCGTCGGGCCGGCGTTCGCCGCCTCGGCCGACTTCGCGATCGACAAGCCGGCGGGCACGCCCTGCCCGCACCTGGGCGCCGACCACGCGTGCGGCATCCACGCCCAGCTGCAGGAGCGCGGCTTCCCGGGGTGCGTGACGTTCGACTGCTTCGGCGCCGGGCAGCAGGTCGTCGAGGTGACGTTCGGCGGCGCGTCCCGACGTGAGCCCGCGATGTTCGCGGCGCTCGAGGTGCTGCGCCCGCTGCACGAGGTGCTCGCCCTGCTCGACGAGGCCGCCGGCCACCCAGCCTCCCCCACCCACGGCCCCGCGGCCGCCGATCTGCGCGCCCGTGTCGAGGAGATGGTCACCCGCGACGCCGACGCGCTCGCCGCCGTCGACGTGGGCGCCGTGCGGCGCGAGGCGGGCGCGGTGTTCGACGGCGTGGTGGCCGAGGCCCACGCGGGACTGCAGGGTCGCGACCTGCGCGGCGCCGACCTCGTCGGCCAGGACCTGCGCCGGCGCGACCTGCGCGCCGCCCGGCTGCGCGGCGCCCTGCTCCTGGGCGCCGACCTCCGCGGCGTCGACCTCGACCGTGCCGAGCTGCTCGGTGCCGACCTCCGCGGGGCCGACGTCCGGGGCGCGCGGCTCGCCGGCGCGCTGCTGCTCACCGGTCCCCAGCTCGTCGCGGCCCGGGGCGACGCCGCGACGACGGTCCCGGCGCACCTGCGACGCCCGCCGCACTGGATACCGTCCGCGCCGTGACGCTCCGGTCGATCGGGCTCTTCCTGCTCGCGGCGGTCCTCGAGATCGGCGGGGCCTGGCTCGTCTGGCAGGCCCTGCGCGAGGGGCGGGCGTGGTGGTTCGCGGCGGTCGGCGTGCTCGCCCTCGGCCTCTACGGCTTCGTCGCCGCCTTCCAGCCCGACGCCGCGTTCGGCCGGGTGCTCGCCGCATACGGCGGCGTCTTCGTCGCCGGGTCACTGGCCTGGGGCGTGGTCCTCGACGGCTACCGGCCCGACCGCTACGACGTCCTCGGCGCCCTGATCTGCCTCGCCGGGGTCGGCGTGATCATGTACGCGCCCCGCTGAGGCGGCGGTCCAGCTCCTCGAGGTCGTCGACGAACCACAGCTCGCGACCCTCGTTCGCCTCGCGCACCCAGTCGGCCACGGGACCCGACGACTCGCCGTGGTGGTCGAGGGGCCCCACCACGACGAGGCGCACGCGGTAGTTCACGAACTTCTGCACCACCGCCCCGGCGACCCCGCTCGCCAGACGCGTGAACGCGGGGTCGAGCCGCGCGACCGGCACGGCGACGAGCTCGGCCTCCTCGCCGAAGGCGTCCCCGATGACGTCGAGGGCGCTCTGCTCGTCGCCGATCACCGGGCCGGTCTCGGGGAGGACGAGGACCCGCACACCGTGGCGCACGGACGTCGTGTTCGGGGTCATGCCCCGACCCCACCAGGACCGGGCCCGGCGGGCGAGCGGATTACATCGTCGGGGCGTCCGGGTCCGAGCCGTCGCCGACGAAGTGGATGTCGAACGGCTTGTTCGTGATGAACAGGAACGTGACGTCCTGGTCCTGCGTCGCCCCGTGCTGCATCACGCCGCCCTCGGGGAACCAGACGAAACTGCCCGCCGGGTAGTCGCCCTGGTGGGTGTTCAGCACGCCCTCGAGGACGTACACGCCGTGCGCGCACGAGTGGCTGTGCCAGGGGTTGGTGAAGCCGGCCCGGTAGACCATCTTCAGCACCATCATCCCGGTCTCCGGGTCGTCCACGAGCGGGACGTGCTCCAGGTTCGCCCCGATGAACTCCACCGGGAAGCCCTGCCAGGAGGCGGACGTGGTGTCGACGACGGTCAGCTCGACGGGCGTGCTCGGGGTGCTCACGGGGCCTCCTGGCGGGGTGCGGGGGTCCGCCCGCCTCGCCGCGAGCAGAGGGCTCACGGTGGTGGCTCCGGCTCGGGTCCACAAGGTCCGGTCGGCGCAGCAGGAGTTCCGTACCCCGGCGGCGGCCTGTCCGGCGAGGCCGTGACATCGACCCGGTGGAGCACCGGGAGCGATCATGAGCTGTGGAGGCGCCGGGAAGGATCGTTCCGGGGAGCTCCCGCGGGCCCCGCTCTGAAGGGGTGACCGCCGGGTTCGTGCAGGTCGCACTCGGTCGGGGTGGCGGGATTCGAACCCACGGCCCCTCGCTCCCAAAGCGAGTGCGCTACCAAGCTGCGCTACACCCCGTGCGAGGGAGTCTAGGGGCGTGGCGCGGGCCGCGGAGGCGACGGTGCCTCCCGGCCGCGTGCCGTGCGCGTCGCTGCAGCGACGCGCCCGGTACCGAACGTCGTGACGGCTAGTCCAGACCGCGGACGATGTGCTCGTCGTCGATGCTGTCGGCGTCCCTGATCTCCGTGTTCATCTCCGGCTCCTCTCCCGATCGCGTGCCGGTCTTCTCATCGTGACGAGGAGTAGAGCCCTACCGGGGGGTATCGGTAAGAGGTCACGTTCTACTGATCGGTCAAGTCGATCGGTCAAGACCTGACCGTGGGACACCGGGCAACCTCCGGGTCCGCCGCCGCCGAGATCGCTGTTCCGGTGACGAACCACCGCAGATCTGCGAGGTCCCGTCACCGACATCGTGATCATGGAAGCCGCCCGCAGCACTCCCCACCGATCGGGGTGGCGCGGGGGCGTCCGCTACGGTGGTCTCGGGCCGGTTGGCCCGCCGCGGGCGTAGCTCAATGGTAGAGCCCCAGTCTTCCAAACTGGCTACGCGGGTTCGATTCCCGTCGCCCGCTCCGTGGTCGCGCTCCGGCGCCCTCCTCGTCCTCTGCGCCATTCGAGTCGTCTGGTTGAGGCCGGGCTGTCCGGAGTGTCACCCTTCGTGATTGGCGACGGAGTCCCTCTCACTCGCGCGGAGTGGGTGGCGACGTCGTGGACCCGGAGGTCCGACCATGACGCTCTACCTGACCCGGTTCAGCTACACACCGGAGACCTGGGCGAGGTTGTCGCAGCAGCCGGAGGATCGACGCGAGGCTGCTCGCACGTACATCGAGGCGGCGGGCGGGAAGCTCCACGGCTTCTGGTACGCCCTCGGCGAGTACGACGGCTACAACCTCTGGGAGGCGCCGGACAACGTGTCGATGGCCGCTGTCGCCCTGGCGATCTCGGGTGGCGGGGCGCTCAGCAAGTACGAGACGACCGTGTTGCTGACGGTCGAGGAGACGATGCAGGCGATGGAGCGCGCCCAGGAGATCCGGTACCGCCCGCCGGGGACGTGACGGGGGCGAGGAGCGAGCCGCGCGATCGTGTCACCGCTGCCTCTCACCGAGGTCCTGCCGCCGCGCGGCACGCCGGCTGTCGACCGTGGAGAGAACGATCATGAGCGCGGTGAGGGCGAGGGCCCCGAGGGCGGTCGCCGACAGCGCCGTGTCGAGCGGGAGCACGGCCGTGAGGACCCCGACCAGCAGGGTCGGGAGTCCGGCGCCCAGGTAGAAGGCGGAGTAGACGGCGGCGGCCGTGCCGCTCGCCCGCCCGGGTGGCGCCATCGTGGCGACGATGGTGGTCGCCCCGCTGTAGAGCAGCCCGTTGGCCAGGCCCGCGACGACGCAGGCCACCAGGACCGCGACGAGGGAGTTCACGCCGGGCGCGAGGACCACGAGCGAGACGGCCAGGGCGACCAGGCCCACGAGCTGGGCGCGACGGGGGCCCAGCCGGGTGAGCGCGGGGACGGTCAGCGTCGAACAGAGCAGGAGCGCCGCGGTGAGACCTCCGGCCGCGAGCGGGTCACCCAGGCCGAGGAAGCGCTCGGCGACCGAGGAGATCAGCCCGAGGAAGAGCCCGACCACGGCCCAGCCGAGGAAGCCGTTCACGGCCGCGACGACGAGGGCCCGCCGGACGGTGGGGGTCATGCCGGGGGCGCCGTCGGGGTCCGCGGCGGCCACCCCGTCGTCGGTCGAGGGCCCGGGCCCACGGACGCTGCGGAGCCCGAGGAAGACGACGGCGAGCAGCACCAGGTTCACGCCGAAGGGCAGGACGCCGGGACCCGGGCCGTACCCGGTGAGCGCGCCCCCGAGGACGGGGCCCAGGCCCGTGCCGAGGATGAACACCGTCGCCGACACCAGGCCTGCGCGCACCTTGTCCGCGCCGCTGGTGGCGACCGCGACCCCGGCGCCGGTGATGACGGCGAGCGCGATGCCGTAGGCGACACGACCGACGATCAGCCAGGCGGTGCTCGTCGCGAGGGCCAGGGCGATCGATCCGACGGCAGCGATGGCGATGCCGCAGCGCATGACCCGGCGGGGGGACAGCCGGTCGCCCAGGGGACCCAGCAGATACACCGCGGGAACGCTGACGAGGGGATAGACCGCGTAGATGGCCGTCAACGTGACGTCGCTGAAGCCGAGCTGTGCCTGGTAGCCGGGGTAGAGAGGGCTCGGGATGCCGGCGCCGGCGGCGCCCAGGGCGAGCAGCGCGAGCGCCCACGCCCGTGCGGACCGTGACGGGGTCCGGGACGGGCTCCGCACGGCCGCTGTCGTGGCCGGCGAGGATGCGGAGGCGCTCATGACCACGACGATCCGTGGGTGCGGGCGTTAGCACCAGCGCACGTTTCTACACCGAGCGCGTAGCATCGCTACATGATCGATCCTCGGTTGAGGACGCTTCAGCTCGTGGCCCACCACGGCTCGGTGAGTGCGGCGGCCAGGGCGTTGCACTTCACCTCGTCCGCGGTGTCCCAGCAGTTGCGCGGGCTCTCCGACGAGCTCGGGGTGGCGCTGGTGCGGCAGGTCGGGCGTCGGATGGAGCCCACGGCGGCCGGGCACGTCCTGCTGCGTCACGCCGAGGCGTTGCACGCCCGCGCCGAGGTCGCGCGCGCGGAGCTGGCCGGCGCCGAGGACGCGCCGGGCACGATCGGCCTGTGCGGGTTCTCCACCGCGGCGACGAGGTTCCTCGTCCCCACGGCCGCCGCGCTGCGCGAGCGCTTCCCCGAGCTGGTGATCCAGGTCGTCGAGGCGGAACCGGCGCGCTGCATCGATCTGTTGCTCGCCGGTGACTGCGACCTCGCGCTGCTCGTGGTCGACGACCGTGTCCCGCCCGAGACCGACCAGCGCTTCGAGCAGCACGCCGTGCTCGACGACCCGATCGACCTCGCCGTCCCGGTCGGGCACCACCTCACCACCCGGTCCGAGGTGACGCTGCGCGACGCCGCCGCCGAGTCGTGGATCACCTGCCGTCCCGACAGCGCCTATCACCGCCTCACCCTCGCCGCGTGCCAGGCGGCCGGCTTCCGCCCGACCGTCGCCCACTACGCCGACGAGTGGGACACCGGGACGGCACTGGTCGCCCACGGCTTCGGGATCTTCATGCTGCCCCGGCTGGCCCCGGTGCACCCCGGCACCGACGTGGTGCGTCTGCGCCTGAGCGGGACGGCGGCCCCCGTCCGGCGGATCGTGGCCGTGACCCGCGCGGGCGGCGCCGCCCAGCCCGTGATCGGGCACGCGTTGACGTCGATCACGAGGGCGGCCGAGTCGATCTCGGCATGAACCCGCGGGCCCCGTCCGGAACCCCGCCCGGGTCCCCGCGCGACCATGGCCCGGTGATCGGTCTCGGAGCGTTCGTCCTGGGCACGCCGGACCCGGCGCGGCTCGCCGCGTTCTACCGCGAGCTCCTGGGCTGGACCACCGTCGAGGGGGGCGACCCCACGTTCCTCCGCCTCCGCGCGCCCGAGCAGGAGCGCCCGGGCCTGAGCTTCCAGCTCGAGCCCGACCACGTCGCGCCCACCTGGCCGCCGCGGGCGGGCACGCAGCAGATGCAGGCGCACCTGGACCTGCTCGTCGACGACCTCGGGCACGAGGCTGCGCGCGCCGAGTCCCTCGGCGCCACCCGCGAGGAGCACCAACCGGCGGACGGGGTGGTCGTCATGCGCGACCCCCACGGGCACCCGTTCTGCCTCTTCCTCCCCGGTCACTGAGCGGGACACCGAGGGGCACACCTCCACGAACGGGTGCACGCCGCCGGGACGAGGGCGGGGCGACTTCCCCGGTCCCGTACGCTCGGTGACCGGGCGACGGGACAGGAGACGATCTCATGACCACCTCCCGGTCGGCAGGGACGGCCGTCGTGGACGTCCCCGGCGCGCTCGGCTGCAGCGACCTCGCCGATCCCGCCCGGCTCGAGGCCCTCGCCGACGCGGGCCTGTCGGCCGCCCCGGACCCCGACATGGAGCTGTTCGCGGGCCGGGTCCGGCGCTGGCTCGGGGTGCCCATCGGCCTCGTCACCCTGGTGACGCCCGACGAGCAGGTCTTCCCGGGAGCGGCCGGGCTCCCGCCGGACCTCACCGAGCGGCGCCGCACCCCGCTGACCCACTCGTTCTGCAAGCACGTCGTGATGACGGCGCAGCCCCTGGTGGTCGACGACGCCCGCGAGCACGAGCTCGTCGCCGACAACCCCGCGATCCGCGACCTCGGCGTGATCGCCTACGCCGGGATGCCGCTGACCGACGGCGCGGGCAACGTCCTCGGCTCGCTGTGCGCCATCGACGTCGTGCCGCGCCGGTGGGACCCGGGACAGCTCGACGCGCTCGAGGACCTCGCCCGCATGTGCTCGGTCGCCCTGCGGCTGCGCCTGGCCACCGTCGACGCCGACCGCGAACGCCACCGGCGCGACGAGCTCGACGTCCGCCTGCGCGAGCAGCTGCAGCACCGCACGACCGTGAACCACGTGCTGCAGCGGGCGATGCTCTCGACCCTGCCGCGGATCGAGGGCCTCGCGATGTCCGCGCACTACGCGCCGGCCGACAGCCGCGAGGACGTCGGCGGCGACTGGTACGACGTCACCCGCCTTCCGGCGACCTCCGGGACCACCACCGACGTCGTCCTGTCGGTCGGCGACATCGCCGGGCACAGCCTCTCGGCGGCCACCGAGATGGGTCAGGTGCGCTCGATGCTGCGCCAGGCCGCCTGGGACCGGCGCGGCGAGCCGCCGTCGGTCGTCGTCGCCGCCTTCGAGGACGCGAACGCCGCCGTCGGTCCCCGGGCACGCGGGACGCTGGTGGTCGCCCACCTGCGCCGGGAGCCCGACGGCACCTGGTCGATGGCATGGAGCAACGCCGGTCACCCGCCGCCGGTGCTGGTCGTGCCCGGGGGCGTCCCGCAGGCGCTCGGCGGGCCCGATCCGATGTTCGGGTTCCCCCACCTGCTCCCCGGCCACCGCGTGGACGACTGCGTGGCCGTCCCGGCGGGCTCGCTGGTGGTCCTGCACACCGACGGGCTCATCGAGCGCCGCGGCGAGGACCTCGACGTCGGGTCCGCCCGCCTGCTCGACGCCCTGCACCGGATGCGCGACGACGACGTCGCGACGATGCCGGAGCGGCTCGTCGCCGACCTCTCGCCCGGCGAGGACGACGTCGTGGCCCTCGCGGTCCGGGTGGGCGACGCGGGCTGACGCCGGGCTGTCGGGGTCGTCTCCTAGCGTGCGGGGTGCCGACCGCGGGGAGGGTCCGATGGCACTGGAGTGGAACGCGCTGCTGCGCGATCAGGTCGACTGGCTCTGGACCCACCAGTGGCGGGCGCGCCTGGACGGGCTCACCGACGAGCAGTACTTCTGGGAGCCCGCGCCGGGCGCCTGGAACGTGCGACCCCGCGCGGAGGCGACCACCGCGATGGCCGCCGGCACGGGCGACCTCGTGATCGACTTCGAGTTCCCCGCCCCCGAGCCGCCGCCGGTCACCACCATCGCCTGGCGGCTCGGCCACATCGTCGTCGGCGTCCTCGCGATGCGGGTCGCCGGCCACTTCGGGGGCCCGCCCGTCGACTACGGCAGCCACCGGTACGCCCCCACCGCGCAGGAGGCCGTCGCGCAGCTCGACGAGGCCTACGCCGCGTGGACGGCCGGGGTGCGCGGGCTCGGGGAGGCCGGGCTGGCCGAGCCGTGCGGACCCACCGAGGGCCCGTTCGCCGCCGAGCCGATGGGCGTGCTGGTGTTGCACATCAACCGCGAGCTGCTCCACCACGGTGCCGAGATCGCGCTGCTCATGGACCTCCACGACGCCCGCTCCGGCTGAGGCGCGGCACTCCGGCATCATGGCGTCGATGGCCACCGGGACGGCGGACGCGACCGACACCCTGCCGCCGCCCGGGCCCACGTCGGCTCCGCGGCCCTCGGGTCGCGTACCGCTCGGCGTCGGTGCCGGGCTCGCGGCGACGCTGCTCGTCGTGCTCGCCCTGCGGCTGTTCTCGGGTCGCCCGCTGGGCGTCGAGGACAACGGCGACGGCTACCGCCTCTTCTGCGGCGCGGGGCTCACCCCGCTGACGGCGGACGGCTACGCGAGCTGGCGCGGCGGCTGGACCACCGACTTCGCCGTCGGCGCGCCGACCTGCCCCGACCCGGTGCCCTCGTCGGCCCTGGTCATCGCGCGGGCGACCACCCTCGTCAGCGGCGGGACCTGGTCGCCGACGGCGCTCGGCTGGGCCTACGCCGTGCTCGTCGGGCTCGTGGTGGGGCTCGCGGCGTGGGCGGCGTCGGCGGGGGGACGCCGGCGCGCCCTCGCGGTGGCCGTCCCGGTGCTCCCCCTCGCGGCCGCGACCTTCCCCCGGTTCTTCGTCTCCACCTACAGCGAGCCCGCCGGCCTGCTCGGTTGCGTCACCACGGCCGTCGGCGTCGCCGCCCTGCTCGTCACCCGCCGCGAGCACCGCGCGGAGCGGGTGGTGGCGCTCGTGCTCACCGCGGGCGGCGGGCTGGTGGCCACCACCGCGAAGGTCGCCTACATCCCGGTGCTCGGCGCCGCGATCCTGGTCTGCGCGCTCGTCGCGGTCGGGGTCCGCCGCCCGCGCCGGGTCGGCCCCGCGATCGCCGTGGTCACGGCGTTGCTCGCCGTCGCCCCGGTGCTCGCCGCCCTCGAGCGCCAGGCCCAGTTCTACGCGCCGGTCAACGCCCACAACCTGGTGTTCACGACCACCCTGCTCGAGATGGGACCGACGGCGACGAGCGCGCTGGGCCTGCCGCCCGAGGCCGCGGCGCTCACCGGCAACGGGTACTTCAACGGCCCCCCGCGCCCCGACGGCGTCGCGTGGTGGGAGGGCGCGATCCTGCAGCGACCGTCCGAGACCCGCAACGCGGCCCTGCTGCTGCTCGCCGAGCACCCCGCGACCGCGGCCCGGGCGGTGGGCGTGGGCCTGCAGGCCACGACGCTCGCCGACCTCCCGTACCTCGACTCGCTGCCGGCCCCGTTCGACGCCCCGTCCTCGCCCGACGGGCACCCCGGCTGGTCGGGCGCACGCCAGCCCGACCTCGCGCAGGTCCTCGACGACACGCGCCGGCCCCCGTGGCTGCCCTCGGCGCTCGTCCTGCTGGCCCTGGTCGCGGCGGCCACCGCGCGGTGGCAGGGACGCGCGGCGCGCTGGTCCCTCGCGGCCGGTCTCGCCGCCGGCACGGCTCTCGCGCTGATCGTGGTGGCGGTCGCGGGCGACGGCTACTTCGAGGTGTTCAAGCACGCGTGGCTCGCGGCCTACCTGCTCGCGGTCTCCGGGCTCTGTCTGGCGGGCGCCGCCGTGACCGCCGTCGTCCGTCGGGGGCGCGGACGAGGGTAGAACGGTACCGTGCGCGCCTACGGATTCCTCGGTGTCGGTGGTCCTGACCAGGAGGCGTTCCTCGACGTCCCGGTGCCCGACCCCGGTCCCGGTGAGCTGCGGGTGCGCGTCCGGACGGCCGGGGTGAACCCGGGCGACTTCCGGATGCGCCGCGGCGAGTACGGCACCACCGGGCCCGCGGTGCTCGGGCGGGAGGTCGCCGGCACGGTCACGGCGATCGGTGAGGGCGTCACCGGGTTCGCGGTCGGCGACGAGGTCTTCGGCGGTTGCCCCGGGATGGTCGGCGGCTGGGCCGAACAGGCCCTCGTCACCGCCTCGTTCGCCGCGCACCGGCCGCCGACGGTGTCACCGGAGGACGCCGCCGCGCTGCCGGTGGCCGCCGGCACCGCCTACGACGCGCTCACCACCCTCGCGCTGCCCCCGGGCGCCACGCTGCTCGTCAACGGCGCGGGCGGCGGCGTCGGCATCCCGACCGTCCAGCTCGCACGAGCACGCGGGTTGCGGGTCATCGGCACCGCGAGCGCCGGCAAGCGCGACCTGCTCACCGAGCTCGGCGCGGTGCCCGTCACCGGCGGCGAGGGCGTCGCCGACCGCGTCCGGGCGGTCGCCCCCGACGGCGTCGACGGCGTGTTCGACCTCGTCGGCGGGGACGCCATGCGCGCCGTGGGCCCGCTGGTCGACCCCGCGCGGCTGGCCTCGGTGGCCGACAAGCCGCTGGTGGCCGAGCTCGGCGGCGGCGACGTGCCCCGCGATCGCAGCACGGCCGTGCTCGACGCCCTCGCCGCGCTGGTGGCGGGCGGCGACCTCGACCCCTGGGTGCGCACGACACTGCCGTTCGCACGCACCGGCGAGGCGCTCGCGCGCGTCGAGGACGGGCACGTCCTCGGCAAGGTCGTGGTCACGATGGACCCCGCCTGACCTCTCCGAGAAGGAGATGTCACGCACCGCGAACGACACGCGTGCAGTTTCACCCCAACGAGTGGCGCATCACCCCGTCGAGCGCCTCGTGACTCCGATCGGCACGCGCGCCTGCTCCGTTCGGCCGCCGTCCGAGGGCTGATCGTTTGACTGAGTTGCCATTCAGTGAACGTACCCTCGATGAATCGCCGCTCATCGGCTCGGGAGACTCCTGTCGATCCGCGATCACCGCGGACCGATCGAGAGGGGATCCACCATGACCCGACTGCAGCGCCTCGTCGCCGCGACGGCCCTGGCCGGCGCCGGCAGCCTCGCCCTGTCCGGCGTGGCGAGCGCGAGCGAGTCGCACCACGGGGACGAGGGGCACTCCACCCGGAGCGACCACAAGGGCCTCGTCGGCGGCCTCGTCGGCGCGGGCGGCGAGCTCGCCGAGGGCGTCGGCGGCCTCGTGGGCGGCGTCAACGGCGCCGTCGGCAGCGTGCTGGGGAGCGACGCCGTCGGCGACGTCGTGGACGGCCTGGTCTAGGTCAGAAGATCTAGGTCAGTAGATCTAGGTCAGTACATCGAGGTCTGGCCCGTCCGCTGCCGGTCCCCCGCTCGGGGGAGCGGGACGGGCAGCGACGAACCGGGGCGGGTCCCGGTGGCGCTGGAACCGCCACCGGGGCCCGCCCCGTCGGTCGTCCCGGACGCTCAGCCGCGCGGGCGACCCTCGTCGGAGGGCGACTCCTCCACCGGGCCTGGCGCGCTCCACGGCTCGGCCTCGTCGGCGCGGCCCGGGGCCAGGCGCCGCAACAGGTGGTAGCCCGCGACAACGACGATCGTGCCCAGCGCGATCCCCGACAGGGACCCGCCGCCGACGGTCAGGGCGACGTCCCCGATGCCGATGACGATCCCGGCGGCGAGCGGCACGAGGACCTCGGGGCGGGCGAAGTCGACCTTGTTCTCCACCCAGATCCGCGCCCCGAGCAGGCCGATCATCCCGTAGAGCACCACGGTGATGCCGCCGAGCACCCCGCCGGGCGTCGCCGCGACGACGGCCCCGAACTTCGGGCAGAAGCCGATCGCGATCGCGACGAGCGCGGCGACCCCGTACGCCGCGGTGGAGTAGACGCGGGTCGCGGCCATGACGCCGATGTTCTCGGCGTAGGTGGTGGTCGGCGAGCCGCCGACCCCGCCGGCGACGGCCGTCGCGATGCCGTCGGCGGCGAGCGCCCGGCCGAGGTAGGGGTCGAGGTCCTCGCGGGTCATGCTCGCGACGGCCTTGACGTGCCCGGTGTTCTCCGCGATCAGCGCGATGGCCACCGGGACGATCAGCAGGATCGCCGAGGCGCTGAACGCGGGCAGGTGCAGCCCGGGCGCCTCGGGCGTCCCGAGCGGGAGGCCGATCCAGGACGCGTCGGCGACGCCGGAGAGGTCGACGCGCGGGTGCGTGGAGACCACACCGGACGCGTCGGGCGCGGTGATCGGCCCGAGCACCGCGTCGAGCAGCAGCGACAGGACGAACCCGACGACGAGGCCGACCAGGACGCCGAGCCGCCCGAACATGCCCCGCCCGGCCACCGCCGTGATCATCACGACGAGCATGGTGATCAGGGCGACGAGCTCGTCCTGCGGCCAGTACGTGCCGGCGACGACCGGGGCGAGGTTGAAGCCGATGAGCATGACCACCGCGCCGGTGACGGCGGGCGGCAGGATCGCCGACACCGTCCGCGCGCCACCGAGGTGCACCGCGAGCCCGACCAGGGCCACGACGACGCCGCACACCGCGATCGCCCCGGTGACCTCGGCACTGGTACCCCCGTCCGCGCGCACCGCGGCGACGACGCCGACGAAGGAGGCGCTCGTCCCGAGGTAGCTCGGCACCCGCCCGCGCGTCATCAGCAGGAACAGGATCGTCGCGAGCCCCGAGAGCAGGATCGCCAGGTTGGGGTCGAGCCCCATGAGCACGGGGAAGACGAACGTCGCCCCGAACATGGCCAGGACGTGCTGCGCGCCCAGGCCGACCGTGCGCCCCCACGACAGCCGCTCCTCCGGCCGCACCACCTCACCGGGCGCGGGCGCCCGCCCGTCACCGTGGACCGTCCATCCCCTGATCACGGGCGACAGGCTAGGGCGTTGCCACGTGGGTGATCCGGGTCGTTACGGCGACCCGGATCACTCACGTGCGCGGCACGCGCATCCCGTCCAGCAGGAGGCCGAGATAGCGGGGCCAGCGGCCCTCGCCGGCCTCGGCGGTGAGGACGGCCATGTGCACGACCGTCGGCAGGTCCTCGGCCACGAGGTCGCCGCGCACCACCCCCGCGGCCTGTCCGCGGCCCAGCAGGTCACCGAGCGGGGCCAGCGTGCGGGCGGCGAGCTCGGGGGTGAACGCGCCGGTGGCCTTGGCGGCCGCGAGCAGCGCGCGGTGGCGGGTGACCCCGTCGACCAGACCCTCGAGCACCCCGACCAGCGCCGCCCACGGGTCGGCGACCTCGACGGCCCGGGCGAGCAGGGGCTCGACGAACTCGGCGACGTAGTCCTCGAGCACCGCGGCCACCAGCTCGTCCCGTCCGGCGAAGCGGCGGTAGAGCGTCGACGGCGCCACGCCCGCCCGGCGCGCGACCTCCTCGAGCGCCACGTCCGGGCCGCCGACCTCGATGGCCGTCCGGGCGGCGGCGAGGATCGCGGCGTGGTTGCGCGCCGCGTCGGCGCGCAGGGGCCGATCCACGCGGACGAGCGGATCGGACGGTGCGGACATCGGCGACACCGTATCGGCCGCGATCAGTCGTCGACGAGCTTCAGCGCGCCCGACGGGCACTGGGCGACGGCGTTGCGGACCTCGCCGACCTGGTCCGCCGACGGCTCCTCCTCGAGCACGAGCACGACGGCGTCGTCGTCCTGGTCGAAGACGTCCTCGGCGGCGAGCACGCAGTTGCCCGCGCCGATGCACGCCTCACGGTCGGCCTGGATGTGCATGGGTTCTCCCTCGGTGGTGGTGGGTCACCAGGTGACGGGCAGGGCACGGAGTCCGTGCACGATGGTGGCCGAGCGGAACTCGATCTCCTCGAACGGGATGCCCGGTGCGAGCGTCGGGAAGCGCCGGAACAGGGCGGGGAACGCCACGGCCATCTCGGCGCGGGCCAGCGGCGCGCCCAGACAGTGGTGCACGCCGTGCCCGAACGCCACGTGCGGGGCGATCGTGCGGGTGACGTCGAGGTCGTCGGGGTGCTCCACCGCCGCGGGGTCGCGGTTGGCGGCGGGCAGCGACAGCACGAGGACCTCACCCGCGGCCACCGGCACGTCGCCGACCGTCGTGTCGTGCCGGACGGTGCGCGGGATGCCGGAGTGCACCACCGACAGGAAGCGCAGCAGCTCCTCGATCGCCGGGGCGACGGCGCCCGGCTCGTCGCGCACGAGGGCGAGCTGCTCCGGCGCGCGCAGCAGGGCGAGGGTGCCGAGCCCGAGCATGTTCGCGGTCGTCTCGTGCCCGGCGATGAGCAGCAGGGACGCGATGCCGATCAGCTCGGAGCGCGCGAGGTCGTCGCCGTGCTCGCGCACGAGCATGCCGAGCATGTCGTCGCCGGGCTCGGTCCGCGCTCGGTCGACGAGCTCGCCCATGTAGGTGCGCGACTCGGCGGCCACCCGCCCGCGCTCCTCGAGCGGCAGGCTGAGGTCGACCTGGCGGGCCGCGCGGCCCTGGAACTCGGCGCGGTCGTCGTACGGGACGCCGAGCAGCTCGCAGATGACGAGGCTCGGCACCGGCAGCGCGAAGACGCTCACCAGGTCGGCGGGCGGGCCCGCGGCGGCCATCGCGTCGAGGTGGTCGTCGACGATCTCGACGATGCGCGGCTCGAGACGGCGGATGCGCTTGACGGTGAACTCGCCGGTGAGCAGCCGGCGCAGCCGCGTGTGCTCGGGCGGGTCGGTGGCGAGCAGGTTCCCGGCGCGCGGATCGATCCCGTCCTCGGGCATCGGGAGGCGGGGCAGGCCGGTGTTGGTGAAGCGCTCGGCGTCGCCGAGCACCTCGCGCACGTCGGCGTAGCGCGTCACGAGGCGGGCGGGGGTGCCGAACCCCGTCCGGATCGCGATCAGCCCCGCCTCGTCGCGCGCCGCCTGCGTCTCCGGCACCGGCGCGAACCGGTCGCGCTGCATGTGGCGGGGGACCGGAGGGGCCCCGTCGGTGCTCGTGCTCATCGTCGGGACCGTACGCCAAGTGGGAGTGTGCTGCCGGTTTGGCCACGGACCCCGCGAGGCACACGAACGACATGAGCGAGAGCACCGAGCGGGTCGTCCTGGTCACCGGCGCGGGCCGGGGGCTCGGCGTGGAGATCGCCCGCCAGCTGGTCGACGCCGGGCACGTCGTGGTGGTCGGGGCGCGTGACGTCGAGGCGGGCGCCGCGGTGGCGAAGCAGCTGGGCGAGAACGCGTGGGCGCTGCACCTCGACGTCACCGACCCGGAGTCCGTGCAGGCCGCGGTCGAGGCGGTCGACCGTCGCCACGGGCGCCTCGACGCGCTGGTGAACAACGCGGCGGTGCACTTCGACCCCGGCGCCGACCCCGTGACCGAGGATCTCGACATCGCCGACGGCGCCTGGCGCACCAACGTCCTCGCGCCCTGGCGCCTCACGCAGGCGTTCGTGCCGCTGCTGCGCGCCGGGAACGACGCGGTGATCGTCAACGTGACCAGTGGGCTTGGCTCGCTGGCCCGCATGGGCGCGCACTCGCCCGCCTACAGCGTCTCGAAGGCCGGGATCAACGCGCTGACCCGCGTGTTCGCCGACGCCCTGACCCGCGACGGCATCGCCGTGCACGCGGTGTCCCCGGGCTGGACCGCCACCGACATGGGCGGCAGGGGTGGGCGGCCGGTCGCCGAGGGCGCGACCGGGATCGTCGACGTCGTCCGCTCCCCCGGCGCCGCCCCCTCCGGCTCGTTCCTCCAGGACGGCGAGCACGTGCCCTGGTGACCCGTGAGCGATGTTCCCGGCCATAGCCGGGAACATCGCTCACGTACCGAGGCTGCGCGCGACCTCGACGAAGTGGGCGACGGCGGGCGAGCGGTCGGCGCGGCGCCAGGCCACCTGCAGCGCGACCATCGGCACCGGCCCCGAGAGCGGGCGGAACACCACGCCCGGCGGCCGCAGGTTCGCGTAGTACGCCGGCTGCAGCGACACCCCGAGCCCCGCGGCGACGAGCCCGAGCTGGGTCTCGATGTCGGCGCCCTCGGCGACGATGCGCGGGCTGAAGCCGTGCTCGCGGCAGTAGCTCGTGATGATGTCGAAGAACGCCGTGCCCAGCGAGCGCGGCCACAGCACGAACGGCTCGTCGGTCAGCAGCGCCGGGTCGATCTCCTCCTGCTCGGCCAGCGGGTGGTCCCCGGGCAGCGCCGACACCAGGGGCTCCGAGACGAGGTGCTCGACCTCCACGGCCGCCGTCGCCGAGGCGGCCCGCACCAGCCCCACGTCGAGACGGTGGTCGGCGAGGGCGACGAGCTGCGCGGCGGTGTCCTGCTGGGAGACCTCCAGCTGCAGGTCGGGGAACGACGCCCGCATCGCCCGCAGGATCTGCGGCGTGATCGAGGCCAGCGCGGTGCCGACCGACCCGACGACCAGCAGCCCCACCGCCCCGTCCGCCGCCTGCGTGACCAGCGACTGCGCCCGCTCGGCCTCGAAGAGCACGCGCGGCGCCGCGTCGAGCAGCACCCGCCCGGCCGGGGTCAGCTCGGTGGCGCGGCTGGACCGGTCGAAGAGCGCGGCGCCGAGCGTCTTCTCCAGCGCGCGGATCTGCTGCGAGAGCGCGGGCTGGCTGACGTGCAGGCGCCGGGCCGCGCGGCTGAAGTGCAGCTCGGAGGCCACGGTGAGGAACACCCGCAGCTGCCGGAGCTCGATGTCCATGACCTTGATACTGCCCCGCGCGAGCGGCATAAGTCCGCCCTGATGACAGCAGTGGCAGGGGTGATCGCGGATCCGGACCGCGCGACCGGGTGATCGTCGACGCTGGGGACACATCCGAGAACCGACCCGGAGTGATCACCGTGCACAGCTCACGAACCCGGCCCGACCGCCGCCTCGTCGTCATCGGCTGCGGTGGCCTCGGCTCCGCCGCCGCCTACTGGCTCTCCCGGGCCGCCGGGGGTCGCGTCCTCGCCCTCGAGCGGCACGGCCTCGGGCACGACCACGGCGCGAGCCAGGACCACTCGCGGATCATCCGCTACGCCCAGCACCAGGACGCCTACGCCGCCCTCGCCCCCGCCGCCTACGCCGCCTGGCGCGACGTCGAGCGGGTCTCCGCCCAGACGCTCGTCACCGAGACCGGCGGGCTCGTCATCGAGGACGTCGACGCGCGCTCGGGCCTCGCCACCGGCGGGCGCAACCTCGGCGGGTACGCCGCGGTGGCCGACCGGCACGGCGTCGACTTCGACCTCCTCGACGCGCGCGGCATCGAGGCGCGCTGGCCGCAGTTCCGTCTCGCCGGCACCGAGCAGGCGATGTACCAGCGGCGCACCGGCATCGTCGACGCGGCGCGCGCCAACGCCACCCACGTCGCGCTGGCCCGCGGGCACGGCGCGGAGATCCGCGAGCACTCCCCCGTGCGCGCCCTGCACCCCACCCGCGACGGCGTCGAGGTGGTGCTCGACGACGAGGTGGTGCGCGCCGAGCACGTCGTCGTCACCGCCGACGCACGCACCAACGAGGTGCTCGACGGGCTGGTCGAGATCCCGCTGACCGTGCTGCAGGAGCAGGTGACCTACTACGCGACGCCGAACCTGCTCGACTTCTCGCCCGCGCGGTTCCCGGTGTTCATGTGGCACGGCGCGGACAACTTCTACGGCTTCCCCGTGTACGGCGAGGTCGCCACGAAGCTGGGCCAGCACATGGGTGGGAACGAGATCACCGCCGACTCCCGGACGTTCGAGCCGGACCCGCTGCGCCAGAAGCGCCAGGAGGCGTTCCTCGCCGAGCACCTGCCCGGCTTCGGCGGCCCCGAGCTGTACACGAAGACCTGCCTGTACACGATCCCGCCCGACCAGCACTACGTGATCGACAGCGTGCCGGGCGAGCCCCGGGTCAGCGTCGGGGTCGGGGCCGGGCACGCGTTCAAGTTCGCCTCGCTGATCGGCAAGATCCTCGCCGATCTCGCGACGACGGGCGGCACGCGGCACCCCATCGGCGCGTTCGGTCTCGACCGCCCCGCCCTCACCGACCCGACCTGGGGGCGATCGTTCCATGTCTGACCTCGTCGAGCGCTCCCCCGGGTGGTCGCTCCCGCAGGCGGCCTACACCGACGCGGACGTCTTCGCCGCCGACCTCGACCGCGTCTTCGCCGCGCACTGGCTCTTCGCCGGGCACACCGCGGAGCTCGACGCCACCGGCCGCTACCTCACCGTCGACGTCGGCCGCGACCGCGTGATCGTCGTCCGCGGCGAGGACGGCGTCCTGCACGCCCACCACGACGTCTGCGCCCACCGCGGCTCCCGGGTGACCTCGGAGACCCGGGGCCAGGTCAAGGCGTTCGTGTGCCCCTACCACCAGTGGGTCTACGCCCTCGACGGCTCGCTGCGCGCGGCCCGGCTGATGGGCGACTGCTTCGCCACCGCGTCCCACCGGCTCGCCCCGGTCGCGGTCCGCGAGGTCGCCGGACTGGTGTTCGTCTGCCTCGCCGACGAGCCGCCGCACTTCGACGCCTTCGCCGGCGCCCTCGAGCCGCGGCTCGGCCCGCACGGGCTCGCCGACGCGCGGGTCGCCGTGCGCCAGCACTACCACGTGGCCGCGAACTGGAAGACGCTCGTGGAGAACAACCGCGAGTGCTACCACTGCGCGGGCAGCCACCCCGAGTTCTCGCTGTCGAACTTCGACGTCGGCATGAACGGTGACGTGCGCACCAACCCCCGTTACGACCGCGCACTCACCGCCGCCCGCGCCCGCTGGAGCGCGCAGGGCCTGCCCGGCGAGGACGTCAACTTCCCCGACGGCGCCTGGTACCGCGTCGCCCGCCTCCCGCTGCGCGACGGCTTCGTCTCGGAGACCCTCGACGGCCGCCCGCTCGCCCCGCCGATGGGCCGGCTCACCGACCCCGACGTCGGCAGCCTGCGCGTGGTGTCGCTGCCCAACCTCTGGGCCCACGCCAACGGCGACTACGCGATGACCACGCGCCTCACGCCGGTCGACGCCGGGACCACGGACGTCGAGCTCTGCTTCCTCGTCGCCCGCGACGCGACCGTCGACGAGGACGCGATGACCGCCGTGTGGCGGGCGACCTCGGAGCAGGACTGGGCGCTCTGCGAGGCGAACTACGCCGGCATCGCGTCGCGGGGCTACCGTCCCGGGCCGCTCTCCCCGGTGGTCGAGGCCTCGGTCGAGGGGTTCCTCGATTGGTACGTCGACGCCCTCGCCGATCCCCCACACGCCCGCTCCGCCTGATCTCCGGAGTCCCCATCGGGTGGTCGTCGCTGCTCGATGGCGTGACGTCCCTCCCTCCTGTGGGCGTCGAGACCGACACTCGGCGGCGTCATCGGGGTGGGACGACGTGTCGGGGGTGCGGCGATGGGTTGTCGATCGGTGGTGGTGGCGGCGCTCGTCGGGGCCGCGCTGGTCCTCGGGTCCGCGTCGGCGACCGGAGCGCCGGGCAGCAGCCCCGCGAGCGGCGGCGACGGGACGCGACGGGTCGCGCTCGGCGACTCCTGGGCGGCCGGGACCGCGGCCGGCGAGGTCGAGGCGGCGTCCGGGACGTGCCGGCGCAGCCCGCGCGCCTACCCCGCGGTCGTCGCCCGGGCCGCCGGCGAGACCTCGTGGACCTCGCGGGCGTGCGCGTCCGCGACGGGCGGGGGGAACGGCCAGTTCACCTCGCTCGGCCCGGCGACCGAGGTCGTGACGGCCACCGTCGGCGCCGACGCGACGGGGCTCGGCGCGCTGGCGTCCGCCTGCTCGGCACAGGGCACCGCGGCGCGCTGCGACGACGCGATGACCCGCTTCGACCGGGCGCTGACCACGCTGCCGCGGGCGCTCGACGCGTCGCTCGCCGACATCCGGAGGCGCGCGCCGCGCGCCGCGGGGACCGTCACCGGTTACCCCCTGCTCGCCGAGGGACGGGCGTGCCCGAGCGGCCCCGCGGACGCGACCCGGGCCGCCCGTCTCGACGACGCCGTCACGCGCCTGGACACCGCGCTCGCCGACCGCGCGACCGCCGCCGGGATGCGGTTCGTCGACGTCCGGTCCGCGTTCGCCGGGCACGGGGTGTGCGCTCCCGACCCCTGGCTCGCCCCGCTGACCGGCCCCGACGCGCTCCTGGCCGGCGGCGCCACCGCGACCGGGCACGCGCTCGGCGTCCTGCCCGCCCTCGCCGCGCCCGCCCCGACGACGCCCGCTCCCACGCGGCCGGCGACGCCTCCGTCCGACGGCCGCCGCGACGCCCCGCCGGCCCCGCTCTTCCCCGGCTGAGCCCGTCCTGCGCAGGCGTCAGCCGAACACCTCGAACGGCACCCGCGCCGGCCCGTCCTCGCCGCCGGTGGTCATCAGGACGACCTCGCGGGCCTGCTCGACGACCGGCCGCGGGTCGAGGGCCGTCAGGTAGGCGCGGTGCTCGGCCAGCGACGTGATCGCGACGTCGCGCCACCCGGTCACGTCCACGGCGTGCGTGGGCTGTGGGGAGGCGGCCACGACGACGTGCCGCACGCCGGACCAGGTCTCGAAGCCCTCGTCGATCAGCTCGCGGAAGACCCACTCGTTGCCGGCGTCGCCCACCGCGTCGAGGGTCGCCCGGCCGACCGCGCGGTGGTCGGCGCTGTTCCACGTGCCGGGGCCGAAGGTGTCGCGGTGGTTGCTGACCACCACCAGCTGCGGGCGGGCCCGCCGGATCTCGCGGGCGAGGTCGCGCCGCAGGTCGAGCCCCTCGGTGACCACACCGTCGCGATGGCCGAGGAACCGGACGTCGTGCACCCCGACCGCCGCGGCGCTCGCCCGCTCCTCGGCCTCGCGCAGCGGGCCGGCGACCTCCGGCGGCGTGCCGGCGATGCCCGCCTCGCCGCGGGTGGCGAGCACGTACGACACCGAGCGCCCCGCGGCGGTCCAGGCGGCGACGGCGGCGTTCGTGCCGTACTCGAGGTCGTCCGGGTGGGCCGCGATCGCGAGGGCGCGTGACCAGTCGTCGGGCAGGGGCGGCAGGTCGGTGGTCATGACCTGCAGCCTGGGACCTCGACCTTGCTCCAGGTCAAGAGGGCTCACGCCAGGAGGGCGGCGAGCCGCCGGGGCGCCACCTGCCGGTAGGCGTCGGTGACCACCTCGCGGACCTCGCCCCAGTCCGGCCCCTCGGGCTCGACGTCGAGCCGCAGCCCGAGCCAGCCGCGGTGACCGACGTAGGGCGGGACGAAGAACCGGTCGGGCTCCGCCGTCACCATCTCCTCCTGCGCGCCCTCGGGGGCGGCGACCCAGAGGCAGAGGTACTCGTCGCCGTGGTGGCGGCCGACGTAGCTGGCGAACATCTTGCGCACGAACCAGCTCGGCGTCCCGTGGCTGATCTTCTCCGTGACCTCGGGCAGGGCGACGCACACGCCCCGCAACCCGTCGATCAGCTCGTCGGCGTCCACGCGGGCATCGTGGCCCGCGGCGGGCCGGCTACGCCAGCAGCGAGCCGACCAGGATCGACAGGACGAACACGGCGAGGATGATCACCGTCGCCACCCGCACCCAGGGCCGGTGCGGAGTGGGCGTCGAGGGCTCGGAGACGCCCTCGGTGGGGTCGCTGCGCTCGTCGGGCCGCGTCATCGGCGTTCCTCACGGAAGGGGACGGATCGGACACCGACGAGGCTACCGGCCGGTCGCGGCCCGCCTCGGGGCCACGGGGACCTCGCTGCTCGCGTGACGGCCCGACGGCGGCTCGGCACGGTGCCGTCGGGGCGTGTCGGGGTCCTCGTCGGCCGAGCGGTGCCGCGCTCGGCGCGGCACCGGGACGTCGCCGGTGGCGGCGTGCCGGCTGCGGGTGACCGGGAGCGGGCCGGACACGGGCGACGGCGCCCGCGGGGCAGGGGCGGCCTCGGCGAGCGCGGCGGCCGCCGCCGCCTCGGCGCGGACGCGCCGCAGGTCGTCGAGCGAGGCGATGGAGGTCGGGGCGGCCGGCTCGTCGTCCTCGGCGTCCTGGGCCGCGGGCACGCGCGCCGGGGCGGGGCGAGCACCGGGAGCGGGCCGCGACGAGCCGAACGACAGCGCCGAGGCGAAGCCGGCGGCGGGGACGGGAGTTGACCCGGGCTTCGGCGACGGGCTCGCCGCGGCGCGGACCGTGAAGGCGTCGGTGGTCTCCTCGGGCGCCGGGGTCGGGACGGGCTTCGGGGCCGGCTTCGGGGAGGGCTTCGGTGCCGGCGTCGGGGAGGGCTTCGCGGTGGGCGTCGGGGACGGCTTCGGGGCCGGCGCTGCCGCGGGCCTCGCGACGGGACCTGCGGGCGCCGCCGAAGAGGCCGGGGCAGGGGCCGGGGCAGGGGCCGGGGCGGTGCCGGTCGCCGCCGCCGGGGTCGCCCGGGGCGCCGGCCGGCGGGCGCGGATCGACACCCGCGAGGTCTCGGTCGCGACGGGCGCGGGACGGGCGGGCCGGACGGCCTCGGTCGCCGCTGCGGGCCGGAGGGCCTCGGTCGCCGGCGCGGGGCGCACGGTCGCGGTCGCCGGAGCCGGAGCCGGAGTCGCCGGAGCCGGAGCCGGAGTCGCCGGAGCCGGAGTTGCTGGAGCCGGAGCCGGAGCCGGAGTTGCTGGAGCCGGAGCCGGAGTTGCTGGGGACGTCCGGCGCCCGGCCCGGGCGGCCGGAGCGCCCGCAGCCGCCGCCGTGGCGGGCTCGACCGCCTCGGTGCGGTCGGCCACCCGGTCCGCCACCGTGCCGGCTTCCTTGTCGCCTCCCATGTCGCCCGCCGTGCCGACCACCTCGTCGGCCGCCCGCTGCGCCGTCGGGCGGGGCCGGGCGGGCCGCACGGGGACCGGCACGATCTCCTCGATCGGCGCGGGCACCGCCGCCGGGGCGGGCGCGGGCGTCCTGCGGCCGCGGATCACCTGGCCGGCCGCGGAGATGAGGTAGGCGACGCCGACGAGGCTCCAGAACGAGAGCACGAGGAGCTGCACGACCGTCGGCGGGTCACTGATCATCGCCAGCTGCACGCCGGCGACGCCGAGCCCGGCCACGCCGAGCACGAGGGCGAACCGCGAGCGCGTCGTCATCTGCCAGCGGGGCCGCGGGCGGGCGACCGACGGCGACGCGCCCCGCTTCGTCTCCCGGCCCACACGTACCTCCTCGACGGATCGGACGACCCGCACCCTACGGACAGGACGGACACGGGAGGTCGACGCGGTGTCCGTGCGCCGTCCGAGGACCCCGCCACGGACGGGGCACGTGTCACCCTCCCGGGTGAGGCATCGAACGCGGAGGGCGAAACGTAACGGTCAGGTCGCGGCCTGACAGGTCGCGCACCAGAAGAGATTCCGGGCTGCGTGCGTACGGCGGCTGACCTCCGTCCCACACACTCGACAGGGCTCGCCCGTCCGGCGGTACACGTAGACCTCCCGGCCGCAGCCCCGGCCGTGCGGCTCGTCGGGGGCGTGACCACAACCACGGTGGACCGGGCGCACGGTGTCGATGGCGCCCCGGCGGACGCCGTCGGCGAGCAGGTCGGCGAGATCGGCCCAGACGGCGTCGAAGCGTTCCCGCCCGAGCTCCCGCCCGGGCAGCAGCGGATCCAGGCCGTGCCGGAAGAGGACCTCGGCCCGGTAGACGTTGCCCACGCCCGCGATCACCGACTGGTCCATGAGCAGGGTGGCCAGCGGGGCCTTCGACCGGCCGATCCGGCGCCAGGCCGCCTCGGGGTCGGCGTCGTCGCGCAACGGGTCGGGGCCGAGGCGGGCCCGCACGCCGTCGACCTCGCCCTCGGTGAGCACCTCGCAGGCGATCGGGCCGCGCAGGTCCGCCCAGTGCGTCGGCCCCACCAGGCGCATCCGCACCTGGCCGCGGGGCGGCGTCACGTCGCCGGTGTGCATCGTGAACTTGCCGTAGAGCCCGAGGTGGACGTGCACGACGAGGTCGTCGGCGTAGACGTGGAAGAGGTGCTTGCCGTGCGCGTCCACGGCGCGCAGCTCGCGGCCGTCGACGAGCTCGGCGTCCCGGCTGAAGCGGCCCTGCGGGGACGACACGGCCACCTCGTGGCCCACGAACCGGCGGGTGTGGGTGCGCGCGAGGCGACGGATGGTGTGGCCTTCGGGCACCGCGCCTGCCTACCCCGCCACGCGGCCGGTCACTCCTGGGGAAGGGCCGGGGGCTCGCCGGTCTGCTCGTAGGCGGTCAGCATGTCGATGCGCCGCTGGTGACGCCCGCCCTCGAAGGCCGTCGCGAGGAACGCCGTGACGATCTCGGTCGCCTCCTCGGAGGTGTGCATCCGCGCGCCGAGCGAGACGACCTGGGCGTCGTTGTGCTTGCGTGCGAGCTGCGCGGTCTCGACGTTCCAGGCCAGGGCGGCACGGCATCCCGGCACCTTGTTGGCCGCGATCTGCTCGCCGTTGCCCGAGCCGCCGATGACGACGCCGAGGGCCTCGGGGGTCGCGACGGTGCGGCGCCCGGTCTCCACGCAGTACGGGGGGTAGTCGTCGACGGGATCGAACTCCTCGGGCCCGACGTCGACGACGTCGTGACCCGCCTTCGCGAGGTCGCGCAGCAGATGGCCCTTGAGCTCGAACCCAGCGTGGTCCGATCCGACGAAGACGCGCACGGGGCGCAGTCTGTCAGGTGTGAGACATACCGCCGCAGGGGTAGTGGACGGCGGCTCGGAAACATCCCCGTGACACACCGATCGTAGGTTGACCCGTTATGGGAGCGCGACCGCAGGACCGCCGCCCGACCCCCGCGGGCGAGGTCGTGATGGGCGTCGAGGAGGAGTTCCACCTCGTCGACCTCGAGTCACGATCGGCGGTGCCGCGCGTCCCGGAGATGCTCGACGAGCTGCAGGCCCTGGACGGCGAGGCGTTCGCCCCGGAGCTCAAGCCCTCGATCATCGAGACGAACTCCCAGCCGACGTCGGACCTCGCCGACCTGCGCACCGACCTCGTGCGGCTGCGCGGGATGCTCGCGCACATCGCCGACACCCACGGTCTCGGCGTGGTCGGGGCGGGCAGCGTCCCCCTGATCGACGGCTCCGCCGAGGGCATCACCCCGTCGCCCCGCTACGAGCGGATGCGCGACGAGTACCAGATGCTCGCCTTCGAGCAGCAGATCTGCGGCACCCAGGTGCACGTCGACGTCCCCGACCGCGACGCCGCGGTCGCGGTGATGCAGCACAGCGCGCCGTGGCTGCCGGTCCTGCTCGCGCTCTCGTCGAGCTCGCCGTTCTGGAAGAGCGAGGACACCGGCTACGCCAGCTCCCGCACGCTGGCGTGGCACCGCTGGCCGACCGCCGGTCCCCCGGCCCCGCTGCGCGACGCCGCCGACTACGACGCCCTGATCGCCGACCTGCTCGCCTCGGGGACGATGTCCGACCCGGGGATGGTCTATTTCGACATGCGGCCGTCGGCGCACCAGGCCACCGTCGAGGTGCGCATCTGCGACGCCAGCCCGAGCGTCGACGGCGTGGTGCTGATCGCCGGTCTCTCCCGGGCGCTCGTGCGCCACGGGGTGCGCGCGCACGTCGAGGGCCGGCCGATGCCGCAGTACCGCCCCGAGCTGTTGCGCGCCGCGAGCTGGCGGGCGGCGCGCTCCGGCCTCGAGGGCGACCTCGTCGACGTCCCCGGCCGCGAGCTCGTGCCGCCGTCGCGGGCGGTGCGGCTCATGCTCGAGCACCTCGCCGACGACCTGGACGAGGCCGGCGACCGCGCCGTCGTCGAGGAGCTGGCCCTCGAGGCCCTCGCGCGCGGCAGCTCCGCGGCCCGCCAGCGCCAGCGCGCCAACCGCAACGGCAACCTCGAGGCCGTCGTCGACATGCTCCTCGCCGAGACCCGGGGCGCGCCGGACTCGCCGGTGGACGCGCCGATCTCGGAGACGGTCGCGCCGGTCCTGCTGGCCGACTACGCACCGCCCGCCTACGACGAGGCCGTCGCCGAGGACGGCACCGTCCGCCCCGCGTACTCGTGGCTGGTCTCGACGCTCGAGCGGATCGGCCCGTCCGGGCTGCTGGTGCACGAGAAGAGCCGCGACGCCGAGCAGCGCGCCCGCGGCATGTTCTTCCCCCAGGCCGACGACGACGAGCGGCTCTTCCCCCTCGACCTCGTGCCCCGCCTCATCACCCCCGGCGAGTGGGAGACGCTCACCGAGGGGCTGATCCAGCGGGCGCGCACGTGCGAGGCACTGCTGCAGGACCTGCACGGCGAGCGCGCCTGCCTGCACGACGGCGTGCTCGCCGAGGACGCGCTGCGCTGGCTGCCCCAGCCGCACGAGACCGCGATGAACCTGCACCCCGGGGCCGTCCGTGCCCTGGTCAGCGGCCTCGACCTCGTCCGCGACGCCGCCGGCGAGTGGAAGATCCTCGAGGACAACCTGCGCATACCCTCGGGCATCGGCTTCGCGATGGCCGACCGCCGCGTCGTGCGCAGCGTCCTGCCGGAGCTCCAGGCCCCGAACGGCGTGCTCGACGCCGACGAGGGCCCGGCGATGCTGCGCGAGGCACTCCTGGCGTGCGCCCCGCCGGCGGCCGGCCACGACCCGGTCCTCGCCCTGGTCACCGAGGGGACGACGGACTCGGCGCACTTCGAGCACCGCATGCTCGCCGAGGAGATGGGCGTGCCGCTGCTCACCCCGGGGGAGCTCCGCGCGGTCGCCGGGATGATCACCGTGGCCGCCACCGGGCGCCCGATCGACGTGATCTACCGGCGCATCGACGAGGAGGTGCTGTTCACCGCGGAGGACTCCGAGGGGGTCCCCCTGGGGGACCCCATCCGCGAGGCCGTCCGCACGGGGCGTCTGACCCTGGCCAACGCCCCCGGCAACGGCCTCGTCGACGACAAGGGCGTCTACCCCTTCATCTCGGCGCTCACCGAGTACTACTTCGGCGAGAAGGCGACGCTCGCGGCCGTCCCGACCTGGTCGTGCGCCGATCCCGAGCAGCGCGAGTACGTCCTGTCCCACCTCGACCAGCTCGTCACCAAGCCCGTCGACGGATACGGCGGGACGGGCATCGTGGTCGGGCCCCACGCCAGCAGCCACGAGCTCGACGAGGTCGCGGCGGCGGTGCGCGCGCACCCCGCGTCGTTCGTGGCGCAGGAGACCATCCGGATCTCCACCCACCCGACCTTCACCGGCACGACGCTGGAGCCGCGCGTCGTCGACCTGCGGGCGTTCGTCGTCCTCGCCCCCACCCCGACCATCCTCCCGACCCCGCTCACCCGGGTCGCGCCCGCCGACTCGCTCGTGGTCAACTCCTCGCGCGGCGGGGGTTCGAAGGACACCTGGATCCTGCGCTGACCAGCGCGTTCCCCGACCGACCGTGACCGAGGAGGCCACACGTGTGCGGCATCGCCGGTGAGTTCCGCTTCGACGGCCGGGCGGCCGAGGTCGCCACCGTGCTGGACATGGCCCGGGTCCTCGAGCCCCGCGGGCCCGACGGCTGGGGGGTCGTCGGCCACGGCCCGCTCGCGCTGGCCCACCAGCGCCTGAAGATCATCGACCTGTCGGAGACCGGCGCCCAGCCGATGGTCGACTCCGACCTCGGCCTGACCGCGGTCTTCAACGGGATCATCTACAACTACAAGCAGCTGCGCGACGAGCTGCACGCCGACGGCTACCGCTTCTTCTCCACCTCCGACACCGAGGTGCTGCTCAAGGCCTTCCACCGCTGGGGCCCGTCGTGCGTCGAGCACTTCAAGGGCATGTTCGCGTTCGCGGTCTCCGACCGGCGCACCGGCGAGCTGGTGCTCGGCCGGGACCGCCTGGGGATCAAGCCCCTCTACGTCGCCCAGGTGCCGGGAGCGGTCCGGTTCGCGTCGTCGCTGCCCGCGCTGCTGGCCGGCGGCGGGCTCAACACCGACGTCGACCGCGTCGCGCTGCACCACTACATGAGCTTCCACTCCGTGGTCCCCGCGCCGCGCACGATCCTGCAGGGCGTGCGGAAGCTCCCGCCGGCGACGATCCGCACGATCTCCCCCGACGGCGGCACCACCGACCGGACCTACTGGGAGCCCGAGTTCACGCGCGACGGCGACCGCTCGGCCGAGGAGTGGGCGCAGACGGCGCTCGACTCGCTGCGCACCGCGGTGGAGCGGCGCATGGTCGCCGACGTGCCGGTCGGGGTGCTGCTCTCGGGCGGCATCGACTCCTCGATCGTCGTCGCCCTGCTCGCCGAGATGGGCCAGAAGGACCTCAAGACCTTCTCGATCGGCTTCGAGTCCGAGGGCGGCGAGTCGGGCGACGAGTTCGACTACTCCGACCTCGTCGCGAAGACCTACGGCACCGACCACGTGAAGTTCACGGTGCCCAAGCACGAGACCGACGACGCCCTGGCGGGGGCGGTCGCGGCGATGGCCGAGCCGATGGTCAGCCACGACGTCGTCGCCTTCTACCTGCTCTCCCGCGAGGTCTCGAAGTCGATCAAGGTGGTGCAGTCGGGCCAGGGCGCGGACGAGATCCTCGGCGGCTACGACTGGTACCCGCCGCTGGCCGGGATCGCCCGCGACGCCGCCCTCGACTCGTACCAGAAGGCGTTCTTCGACCGCCCGCACTCCGAGGTCGCGCAGCTGCTCACGCCCGAGGCCCTCGTCGACGACGACGTCAGCCGCGCGTTCGTCGCCGAGCACTTCGGCCGGCCCGGGGCCGACTCCGCGGTGGACGCCGCGCTGCGCCTCGACACCACGATCATGCTCGTCGACGACCCCGTGAAGCGCGTCGACAACATGACGATGGCGTGGGGCCTCGAGGCCCGCGTGCCGTTCCTCGACCACGAGTTCGTCGAGACCATGGGCGCCTGCCCGCCGGAGTACAAGCTCGCCGACGGCGGCAAGGGCGTGCTCAAGGCCGCCGCGCGCGGCGTGCTGCCCGACGAGATCATCGACCGCAAGAAGGGCTACTTCCCGGTGCCGGCGATCCGCCAGCTCTCGGGTCCGGTCCTGGAGCGGGTGCGGGGCGCGCTGACCGACCCGGCCGCCACGTCGCGGGGCCTGTTCCGGGCCGACGCGGTGGCGACGATGCTCGACGACCCGAACTCGGGCCGCACCAACCTCGGCGCCAACGCGTTGTGGCAGGTGGCCCTGCTCGAGATGTGGCTGCAGGAGCACGGCATCACGTAGCCACCGGCTGGGTACCGTGCCCTCGAAGGTGAATCGTGGTCGACCGAAGGAGGACGCGGGCCGGTGGACGAGTGGATCAGCGCCACACGCTGCTGGTCGCCCAGCCCCTCCCCGGACGGCACCACGATCGCCTTCGTCTGGGACGGGGACGGCCGGCCGCAGGTGCGCATGCACCGCCGGGCCACCGGTGAGGAGTGGTCGCTCGACACGGGTGACGAGCTCGTCTCGACCGTGCGTTGGTCGCCGGACGGGCTGTGGCTGGCGGTCGAGACCGCGCCCGACGGCGGCGAGCGCAGCAACGTGTCGATCGTCCGCCCGGACGGCAGCGACCTGCGGCCGGTCCGCGGGGTCGGCGACGCCGACCGCGGCGCGGTGACCCTCGACCGCTTCACCCACACCGGCTCGGTGCTGGCGATCACCGAATCCGACTACGACACCACCACCGCCTGGCTGGTCGACGCCGAGTCCTCCCAGCGCCAGCGGGTCGGCTCCGGGCACGCCCTGCAGATCCTCGACGTGAGCCGCGACCGGCGCCGGGTGCTGCTGCGCCGCGGGCGCCGCGGGTCACGCCACGTCGGCATCGTCGACCTCGACGGCACCGAGGGCTGGCACGAGATCGACTCCGGGCGCGGCCCGGGCGGCCCGCCGGGTGCCGTCGAGCACCCGGTGGCGATCACCCGGGACTCCAGCGTGGCCGCCGGCCGGTTCTGCCCCGACGGCACCCAGATGTACCTGCTCACCGACGGCGGGCGCGAGCGCGCGGCGCTGGTGCGCGTCGACGTCGCGACGGACGCCCGGCCGATGACGCCCGAGGTGCTGGCCGAGCGTCTCGACGCCGAGCTCGAGCGCTTCGCGCTCACCGAGGACGCGGCGCTCGCCGCGCTCGTGTGGAACGCCGAGGGGCGCAGCGAGGTCGACCTGCTCGACATCGCCTCCGGCAAGTGCAGCGCCTACGCCCCGCCCGGCGACGTCGTCACCAGCGCGGTCTTCAGTCACGACGGCGACTCGCTGGTCATGGGCATCCAGGCCCCCGAGGTGCCCGCCGCCGTGTGGTGCCACGAGCTCTCGTCGGACACCACCGCGCTGATCTGCCCGCAGGAGGAGCCGTCCTGGTCGCCGGGGCAGCTCGTGCACCCGTCGCTCGAGGTCGTCACCACCCCCGACGGCCTGCGCCTGCCCGGGTGGCTCTACCGGCCGCGGGGTCAGTCGGGGCCGCTACCCACGGTGATCTACCTGCACGGGGGGCCCGAGGCGCAGGAACGCCCCGTCTTCACCCCGCTCTACCAGCACCTGCTCGCCCGGGGCATCGCCGTCTACGCGGCCAACGTGCGCGGCTCCTCGGGGTTCGGGCGCTCGTTCGTCAACGCCGACAACGGCGCGGGGCGCTTCGCGGCGATCCGCGACGTCGCGACGTGCGTCGAGCACCTCGTCGACACCGGCGTCTCCGATCCCGGGCGGGTCGGCGTCATGGGCCGCTCCTACGGCGGCTACCTGACCCTCGCCGCGCTGGTGAACCACCCCGAGCTCTTCGCGGTCGGCATCGACGTCTGCGGCATGGCGGACTTCGAGACGTTCTTCGCGCGCACCGAGCCGTGGATCGCCGACGCCGCCGTCGGCGAGTACGGCCACCCGATCCACGACCGCAACCTGCTGCGCGAGCTCTCCCCCGTGCACCGCATGGAGCACCTGCGCGCTCCCCTGCTGGTGGTCCACGGGAAGTTCGACACCAACGTCCCGGTGCACGAGGCCGAGCTCGCCGTCCACGGCGCCAAGGCCGCCGGCGTGCCGATGAAGTACCTGCTCTTCGACGACGAGGGCCACGAGATCCAGCGCACCGAGAACCGCGTGCGCTTCATCCACGAGTGCGTGGACTGGCTGGAGGAGCACTTCGGCTCCGCCTCGTGAGCGCCCGGCTCGTCAGAGCTGGATGGACTTGACCTCGAGGAACTCCTCGAGCCCGTAGCGGCCCAGCTCGCGGCCGGTGCCCGACTGCTTGTAGCCACCGAAGGGCGCCAGCGGGTTGAACGCGCCGCCGTTGACGTCGACCTGCCCGGTGCGCATGCGCTTCGCGACCTCGACCCCGCGCTCCTGCGACCCGGCGAACACCGCGCCCGCGAGCCCGTAGACCGTGGCGTTGGCGATCTCGACGGCCTCGTCCTCGGTGTCGTAGGGCATGACCGACAGCACCGGCCCGAAGATCTCCTCCTGGGCGATGGTCATGTCCGGGCGGACACCGGAGAAGATCGTCGGCCGGACGTAGGCGCCGCGCTCGAGCCCGTCGGGACGACCCGGGCCGCCGGCGGCGAGCTCGGCACCCTCGGACACCCCGGTGGTGATGTAGCCCTCGACGCGCTCGCGCTGGCGCTCCGAGGACATCGGCCCGATGCGGGTGGACTCCTCGGTCGGGTCGCCGACCGTGTACTTCGCCGACTGCTCCACGGCCATCTCGACGACCTGGTCGTGCAGCGACGCGGGCACGAGCAGCCGGGTCCACGCCGTGCAGGTCTGGCCGCCGTTGATGAAGCAGTTGCCCAGCCCGAGCTTGACGGCCTGGGTGAGGTCGGCGTCGTCGAGGACGATGTTGGCGGACTTGCCGCCGAGCTCCAGGGCCACGCGCTTGACCGTGGCCGCCGCGACCTCCTGCACACGGCGCCCGGCGGGCACCGAGCCGGTGAACGACACCATGTCGACGCCCGGGTGCTTCGCCAGGGCCTCGCCGGCCTCGGGCCCGGTGCCGTGCACGACGTTGAAGACGCCGGCGGGCAGGCCGGCCTCGGCGGTGATCTGGGCGAGGATGCTCGCGGTCAGCGGCGCGACCTCGCTGGGCTTGAGCACGATCGTGCAGCCCGCGACCAGCGCCGGCGCGACCTTGGCGACCACCTGGTGCAGCGGGTAGTTCCAGGGCGTCACGGCCCCGACGACGCCGATCGGCTCGCGCACGACCAGCGAGTTGCCGATCTCCTCGGTCCACGGGAACGACTCGGCCAGCCCGGCGACGCCCTTGGACGTCGCCATCGGCATGCCGACCTGCACCGAGCTGGCGAACTTCGTCGGCGATCCCATCTCCGCGGTGATCGATGCGGCGATCTCGGCGCTGCGAGCCTTGATGCCCTCGCGGATCGCGGTCACGGCCGCCACCCGGTCGGCGAGCGGCCGGGCCGCCCAGGCCGGGAAGGCGTGCCGGGCGGCGAGCACGGCGGCATCGATCTCGGCGGTGCCGCCCGCCGGGACCTCGGCGAGGGTCTCGCCGGTCGCCGGGTTCACCACCGCGATCGACCCGGAGCCCCCCTGCCAGGCCCCGTCGATCCAGTGCCGCGCGAGGGTATCCGTACCGGTCGTCATCTCGTGCCTCCGAGTCGGTGGGGTGCGCCCTCCACCCTGCCCGACGGGGCGACGTGGCCCCTGGTCTGCCCTACCGTGTGATGACGGACACAGGTGGAGGTTCCCCCATGCTCATCGACGAGATCCGACGGACGCCCGCGAAGGTCGTCACCGAGGAGCAGCGCGAGTCGTACTGGGAGAACGGCTACCTGCTGCTCGAACGGCTCATCCCCGAGGAGTGGCTGGTGCGCCTGCGGGCGGCCACCGACGAGATGGTCGAGCGCAGCCGCGCCCTGACCGCCTCGGACCGCGTCTTCGACCTCGAGCCCGACCACACCGCCGACGCGCCGCGGCTGCGCCGGGTCACCAGCCCCGTCGACCAGCACCCCGACTACTGGGCCTACGCCCGGGACTCGCTGCTCGCCGACGTCGCGGCCGACCTCGTCGGACCCGACGTCGCCTTCCACCACTCGAAGCTCAACTTCAAGTGGGCCCGGGGCGGCGCGGAGGTCAAGTGGCACCAGGACATCCAGTACTGGCCGCACACCAACTACACGCCGCTGACCTTCGGGACCTACCTGTACGACTGCGGCATGGAGCAGGGTCCGCTCGGCGCCCTGCCCGGCAGCCACGACGGCCCGCTCTACGACCTCTACGGCGCCGACGGCGCGTGGGCGGGAGCGCTCTCGGCACACGATGCCGCCGGCCTCGACACCGCGCGGACCGCCTACCTGCCCGGCCCCGCCGGCTCGGTGACGATCCACAACTGCCGCACCGCGCACCACTCGGCGGCGAACGACTCACCCATCGGCCGCCCGCTGCTGCTCAACGTCTACAAGGCGGCCGACGCCATGCCGTACACCGCGAACCCCCTGCCCTCGAGCCACGCCGAGGAGATCGTCCGCGGGCAGCGGGCCCGCTGGGCACACCACGACCCCAGGCCCTGCCTCATCCCGCCGGACTGGTCCGGCGGCTACACGAGCCTGTTCGCGCTGCAGCAGAACGAGGCACCGGCCTCGATGTGACCCGGGGGGTCAGTCGAACTGCAGCTCGGTGTCGCGCGTGCGCTTGAGCTCGTAGAAGTACTCGTAGCCCGCCAGGAGCTTGGCGCCGTCGAAGATCTGGCCGGCCTGCTCGCCCTTCGGGATGCGGGTCATGACCGGGCCGAAGTAGGCCGAGCCGTCGACGTGGATCACCGGGGTGCCGACGTCCATGCCCACCGGGTCCATGCCCTCGTGGTGCGACGTCTTCAGCGCGTCGTCGTACTCGTCGGTGTGCGCGGCCTCGGCGAGCGAGGCGTCGAGCCCGACCTCGGAGAGCGCCTTCGCGATGACGTCGTCGAAGTCCTTGTTGCCGTTGTTGTGGATCTCCGAACCCATCGCGGTGTAGAGCGGCGCGAGGACGTCGTCGCCCTTCTGCTGCGCCGCGGCGATGCACACGCGGACGGGGCCCCACGCCTTCTTCATCATCTCGGCGTACTCCTCGGGCAGGTCCCGGCCCTCGTTCAGCACGGCGAGGCTCATGACGTGCCAATGCGTCTCGACGTCACGCACCTTCTCGACCTCGAGCATCCAGCGCGACGTGATCCACGCGAAGGGGCACAGCGGGTCGAACCAGAAGTCGACGCGGGTCTTCTCAGCCATGGCGATCGGGTTCCCCTCTCAGAAGGTCTCACCCGCGCAACCCCGGCGAGGGGCCGTGATGTTCCCGGTCGGTCGTAGGGTGGCGCCGTGGCTGCCCCGAACCTGACCCGCGACGACGCCATCACGCGCGCCGAGCTGCTCGACGTCGAGTCCTACGCCATCGACCTCGACCTCACCGACGGCGCCGGCGGGCCCGGCGAGTCGACGTTCCGGACGACGACGACCGTGCGCTTCACGGCCGCCCAGCCCGGCGCCTCGACCTGGATCGACATCGTGGCTGCCGGCGTGCGCTCGGCGACGCTCAACGGCCGCGAGCTCGACGTCGCCGACTACGACGAGGAGAAGGGCATCACGCTGCCCGACCTCGCCGCCGAGAACGAGCTCGTCGTCGACGCCGACGGCCGCTACATGAACACCGGCGAGGGCCTGCACCGCTTCGTCGACCAGGTCGACGGCGGCGTCTACCTCTACAGCCAGTTCGAGACCGCGGACGCCAAGCGGATGTTCGCCTGCTTCGACCAGCCCGACCTCAAGGCGACGATCACGGCGACGGTGACCGCGGCGCCGAGCTGGCAGGTGATCTCCAACGGCGCAGGAGAGACCGTCACCGACGCCGACCACGGCGCCAAGCGGCACGCCTTCGCCACCACGGCGCCGATCTCGACCTACCTCGTCGCGCTGATCGCCGGGCCCTACGCCCGCTGGGACGACACCTACACCGACGAGCACGGCACCATCCCGCTCGGCATCTTCTGCCGCGCGAGCCTCGCCGAGCACATGGACGCCGAGCGGCTGTTCACCGAGACCAAGCAGGGCTTCGGCTTCTACCACCGCAACTTCGGGGTGCCCTACCCCTTCGGGAAGTACGACCAGCTCTTCGTCCCCGAGTTCAACGCCGGCGCGATGGAGAACGTCGGCGCCGTGACGTTCCTCGAGGACTACGTCTTCCGCAGCCGCGTCACCCGCTACCTCTACGAGCGCCGCGCCGAGACCGTGCTGCACGAGATGGCGCACATGTGGTTCGGCGACCTCGTGACCATGCGCTGGTGGGACGACCTGTGGCTCAACGAGTCGTTCGCCACCTGGGCCAGCGTCGTCAGCCAGGCCGAGGCCACCGAGTACCGCAACGCGTGGACGACGTTCGCCAACGTCGAGAAGTCGTGGGCCTACCGCCAGGACCAGCTGCCCTCGACCCACCCCGTGGCCGCGGACATCCCCGACCTGCAGGCCGTCGAGGTCAACTTCGACGGCATCACCTACGCCAAGGGCGCGAGCGTCCTCAAGCAGCTGGTCAGCTACGTCGGGCAGGAGGAGTTCCTGTCGGGGCTGCGGCTCTACTTCTCGCGCCACGCCTACGGCAACGCGACGTTCGACGACCTGCTCGGCGCCCTCACCGAGGCCTCCGGCCGCGACCTGTCGGGCTGGAGCGCGCAGTGGCTGCGCACGACGGGCCTCAACTCGCTCTCGCCGTCGTTCTCCGTCGGCGAATCAGAGGAGCACGCCGATAGGGGGCGCTACACCGCGTTCGAGGTCGTCCAGGGCGGCGCCCGGCCCGGCGCGGGCGAGCTGCGCACCCACCGGCTCGCGGTGGGGATCTACGGCGACGACGGCAGCGGCAAGCTCGTCCGGCAGCACCGCGTGGAGCTCGACGTCTCCGGCGACCGCACGGAGGTGCCCGAGCTGGTCGGTGTCGACGCGGGCGCGCTGGTGCTGGTCAACGACGACGACCTCACCTACTGCACGATGCGGCTCGACGAGCGCTCGCTGACCACCCTGATCGACCGCATCGGCGACATCGCCGAGCCGCTGCCCCGCACCCTGTGCTGGTCGGCGGCCTGGGAGATGACCCGCGAGGCCGAGCTGCGCGCCCGCGACTTCGTCGCCCTCGTCACCGCGGGGCTCGCCGCCGAGTCCGAGGTCGGCGTGGTCCAGCGCCTCCTGCTCCAGGCCCAGACCGCGCTCGCCTCCTACGCCGAGCCGGGCTGGGCGGTCACCGAGGGGTGGCCGACGTTCGTGGCGCGCCTGCTGGAGCTGGCGCACGCCGACCCGGGCTCCGACCACCAGCTGGCGATCGTCAACGCGCTCGCCGGGTCGGTGCTCACGGGCGAGGCGATCGACACCATCGCCGGGTGGCGCTCGGGCGAGAAGCCGCTCGAGGGCCTCACCGTCGACACCGACCTGCGCTGGCGTCTCCTGCACGCGCTCGTCGCGCACGGTGCTGCGGGCGAGGCCGAGATCGAGGCCGAGTACGCGCTCGACAACACCGCCACCGGACGGCGGATGACCGAGCGCGCCCGCGCGCTGATCCCCACCCCGGAGGCCAAGGCCGAGGCGTGGCGCCGGGCCGTCGAGGACGACTCGCTCCCGAACGCCATCAACTCCGCGATCATCATGGGCTTCTCGCACCCGGCGCAGCAGGCGCTGCTCGTCGACTACGTGCCGCGCTACTTCGCGGCCGTCGACGACGTCTGGGCCCGCCGGTCCTCGGAGCAGGCGCAGCCCATGGTGCAGGGGCTCTTCCCGTCCTGGGCCGTCGAGCAGGCGACGGTCGAGCAGGCGGACGCCTGGCTCGAGGGCGACCACCCGTCGGCCCTGCGCCGTCTGGTCACGGAGGGACGCGCGGGCGTCGTGCGGGCCCTCGCCGCCCGGGAGTTCGACCGCGGCTGAGGCCGCACCCGAACGGAACGAACGGGCTGTTCGCTGCTCCTGTCGCAGCGAACAGCCCGTTCGCGTCAGGAGTGCTGGTGGTGCGCGGCGCCCGCCTGGTCGGCGAGCATGGTGACACCTTCGACGATGCCGCCGACGAGGTCGGACTCCTTGAACGACGCGACCATGCTCATCACGGCGAGCTTGGCGCCGCGGTCGTCGATGCGGCGGCTGGACTCGGCGCCGGTGACGACCTCGACGACGCGCTCGCCCGGGGACACCGCGACGACGACCGCCTCGGCCGCGCTGTCGCCGAGCGAGGCGTGGAGCTCCTCGGCCCGCTCGCGGGAGCGGGGACCCAGGGCCCCGATCCAGAGCGTGAACAGCAGCCCGGTCTCGCGACCGGCGAGCGTGAGCGCCTCGTCGAGCCGCGAGAGCTGGGACGGCGAGAACGGGGTGCGCGAGTCCTCGGCGAGCACGTCGGTCGCCTCGGAGATGCGGCCGGACAGCGTCGCGACGCGCGCCTCCCCGTAGACGGGGTCCTCGAGCATCCCGGGCGTACCGCTGTACCGGGTGGTCTCGCCCGGCGCGTCCTGCCTGGTGGGGACGACCTCACCACGTGCCACGAGCGCCTCCTCGGGCGGTGTGCTCGGCGGCCGCGCCGGCGGGCACGGCCTCGACGGTCGGTGCGGGGACCCCGGAACCGCGGGGGTTGCCCATCCACCACAGCGGCTCGTGGTCCCACGCGTCGCCGGAGCGGTAGCGGGCGCCGCGCGCGGGACGGCGGACGAGCGTCAGGGCGGAGATCAGGCCGATCCCCCCGAGCGAGGTCACCCCGTAGAGCAGGAAGGTGGTCAGCGGGCTCACGCGGAGCACCGTAGTGGATCCGGCCCACGACGTCCCGTCGTAGGAGGCCCCGGGTCGCCTCACATCCCGGGCGGACGTCGGCGAGCCCACGGCCGCGCCGCCTCGAGCTCGGCGCCGAGGGCGAGCAGCACCGCCTCCTCGCTGCGCCGCCCGCGCAGCGAGATGCCGATCGGCAGGCCGTCCGACCAGGACAGCGGCAGGGAGATCGCGGGCTCGCCGGTGAGGTTGGCGATCGCGGTCCAGGGGGTGAACGCGATCTGGCGCGCGAAGTCGTCGGCCGGGTCGCCGCCGGCGGTGAACCACCCGACCGGGCGGGGCGGCAGCGCGACGGTCGGGGTCAGGACGGCGTCGAACGCCGCGCGCTCGGCGACCAGCGCGCGGGCCGACACCTGGAGGGTGTGCAGCGCCGCCATCGCCTCCCACCCGCCGACCTCACGGCCGCGGGCGCGGAGGTGGCGGGTCAGGGGCTGCAGGCGGGGTTCGTCGGTGGGTTCGACGGGGTCGCCGAGCGAGAGCACCGTCCACAGCGTCAGGAACGCGGCGACCGCGTCGTCGGGCAGGCGCAGCGTCACCGGCTCGACGTGGTGGCCGAGCTCGGCGAGCAGGGCGGCCGTGTCCTCCGCGGCGCGGCGGCAGGCGGGGTCGACCACGGCACCGTCCAGCGGTGCGTCGACGACCAGCGCGATCCGCAGTCGCTGCGGGGGTCGGGCGACGGCGGCCAGGAAACCGCCGTCGGGCGGGGGCGCGGGGACGAAGGGCTCCCCGGGTGCGGGCGTCGTCATCGCGTCGAGGAACGCGGCCGCGTCGGCCACCGTGCGGGCGAGCGGGCCGTGCACCGACAGACCCGCCGGGTCGCCGCCCGCCGGGCCGGCCGGGACACGCCCGCGGGTGGTCTTGAGCCCGACCAGCCCGCACACGGACGCCGGGATGCGCACCGAGCCGCCGCCGTCGGTGCCGTGCGCGACGGGCAGGATCCCCGCCGCCACCGCCGCGGCCGCCCCGCCGGACGACCCGCCCGCCGACCGCGTGGTGTCCCACGGCGTCACGGCCGGCAGCCTGCCGGCGGGCTCGGTGTAGCAGGGCAGGCCGAACTCGGGGACCGCCGTCTTCCCGATGCTGATCGTGCCCGCGGCGCGCAGGAGGCCGACGACGTCGTCGTCGTGCGCCGGGACGTACCCGTCGTAGATCACCGACCCCCGGGCCGTGCGCACACCGGCGGTCGCGGTGAGGTCCTTGATCGCCGTCGGCACCCCGGCGAGCGGTCCGCCGCCGGCGACACCGGCCCGGTCGAGCGCCCGCGCGGCGTCCCGGGCCCACTCGGGTGTCAGCACCGCGAACGCCCCGAGCTCGGGGCCCAGGCGTTCGGCACGGGCGAGGGCCGCGTCGACGACGTCGAGCGCGGTGACGTCACCGCTGCGCACCGCCGCCGCGGTCTCGAGGGCGGTCAGCTCGTGGAGGTCGCTCACGGGTGCACCATCGTGCACGCAGGAGTCCACGAGGTGTCAGGCGGCCGTCTCCCCCAGGTACGGCAGCCAGAGCGGGTCGGCGTCGACGACGCTCGCGAGCAGGCGCCAGTGCCGGCCCCGCGGCGCGGTGGGCATTGTGCGCAGCGGCCACCCGAGCTCGGCGAGCAGCTTGTCCGCCTTGCGGTGGTTGCACCGGGCGCAGCACGCGACGCAGTTCTCCCACGTGTGCGTCCCGCCCCGGCTGCGCGGGACGACGTGGTCGATGGTCTCCGCGCGCCCTCCGCAGTAGGCGCACCGGAAACGGTCGCGGTGCATGAGCGCGGCGCGGGTCAGGGGCACCCGCGCGCGGTAGGGCACGCGCACGTAGGTACGGAGCCGGATCACCGACGGGACGTCGACCGAGCCGGTGGCCGAGTGCAGGACGAGCCCGGCGGCGTCGCCGTGGACCACCTCGGCCTTGCCGCAGACCAGCAGCACGATCGCGCGCCGCAGCGGCAGCGCGGTGAGGGGTTCGAAGGTGGCGTTGAGGAGGAGGACCCGGCGGCGGCCCCAGGACGGCGCGGCGGGCGCGGGCGGCGTCGGGGAGAGCGGGGCCGGGAACGAGGGAGCGAGGGAGAGCTCGGGGACGGGATCGGGAGGGTCGAACGCGCCGTACGGCGGCGTGGTGGGCGGGACCTCGCTGACCAGCGGAGTCACGCTGCCGGGTTGTCGTTCGTGCACACGACCACCTCCCGGGGAGTTGGTCCTATACGACCACACAACCCGCGCGATCGCACGCGTGTTCTGATCGCCCGCGCGCGGCGATCGGGGAGGGTCGGGGCTTGGTGGGGCACGGCGGGGCGTGCTCTAGCGTCGGGGAACGTGACCGTGCCGCCGCCGACACCGCCACCGGCCCCGAGCAGCACCGCGCCGGCGCCGTCGGGCCTCCTGGACAACCCGCTCTCGAGCGTGATCCCGCCCGAGGCCCCCGCGTGCGCGGCGGACCAGGGCTCGCTGTGTGCGCGGGTCTACCGGCTCACGCAGACCGACTGGCTGTCCCGGTCCGCCGACGAGCTGTTCGCGCACGCCGTCGTCGTCCTCCTGATCATCGTCGTCGCGGTGATCCTGCGCCTCGCGGTGCACCGCGCGATCCACCGCCTGACCAGTGGTGCCGGCGAGGGCCGGGTCCCGACGCTGCTGCGTCCCCTGCGCGACCGCGCGGTGCGCACACTGCGCGACGCCGCCCCGCTGATGGTCGAGCGCCGCACACAGCGCGCCCAGGCCATCGGCTCGGTGCTGCGGTCGTTCTCGACGATCCTCATCTACGGCGTCGCGTTCGTGCTCATCCTGGGCGAGTTCGGGGTGAACCTCGCCCCGATCATCGCGTCGGCGGGAATCGTCGGTGTGGCCATCGGTTTCGGCGCCCAGAACCTCGTGCGCGACTTCCTGTCCGGCATCTTCATGATGCTCGAGGACCAGTACGGCGTCGGCGACGTCGTCGACCTGGGCGAGGCCACCGGCACCGTCGAGGCCGTCGGCCTGCGCGTCACGACGCTGCGGGACATCGCCGGCACCGTCTGGTACGTCCGCAACGGCGAGGTGCTCCGCGTCGGCAACTCCAGCCAGGGCTTCTCCGTCGCCGTCGTCGACATCCCCGTCGGGCACTCCGCGGACGTCGACGACGCCCTCGAGATCGCCGAGCGGGCCGCCAACGCCGAGTGCGCCGAGCCGAAGATCGCGAGCAAGGTGATCGCGCCGCCCGAGATGCTGGGCGTACAGTCGGTCACCGCCGAGGGCGTCCTCATGCGCCTGACCATCCGCACCCGCCCCGGCGAGCAGTGGGCGGTGCAGCGCGCCGTGGCCGCCGAGGTCAAGAGCGCCCTCGACGACGCCGGGGTGCCGGCCCCGTACCCGTTCGGCGGCCGGCCCGGCGTCGCCGGCCCCGGGACCCCGGCGGTCTGACGGGCCGGGGCGGGATCTGGGACCGTGGTGGGGTGAGTGCACCGCAGGCCGGACGGCCCGAGACCTTCTACGACGCCGTGGGCGGGCACGAGACCTTCGTGGCGATCGTGCACCGCTTCTACGAGCAGGTCGCCGACGACCCTGTCCTGCGTCCCCTCTACCCCGAGGAGGACCTGGGCCCGGCCGAGGTGCGCCTGCTGATGTTCCTCGAGCAGTACTGGGGCGGGCCGCAGACCTACTCCCACCAGCGCGGACACCCGCGGCTGCGGATGCGGCACGGCCCGTTCGCCATCGGCCCCCTCGAGCGGGACGCGTGGCTGCGCTGCATGCGCGTCGCCGTGGACGAGGCGAACCTCCCCGAGGAGCGCCGCCGGCAGATGTGGGAGTACTTCGAGATGGCCGCCACGAGCATGATGAACAAGACCTGGTGAGCGTCCGGGCCTGACGCCTGGTGGGATGGCCCGCATGGCCGACAACCCGCTCCAGAACGTCTCCTTCCCGAGCAACGGACGGACCGCCCACGGGTACCTGGCCCTCCCCGAGTCCGGCTCCGGGCCCGGTGTCGTGGTCATCCAGGAGTGGTGGGGCCTGACCAGCCACATCGCCGACGTGACCAACCGCCTCGCGGCCGAGGGCTTCGTCGCGCTGGCTCCCGACCTCTACGGCGGCACGACCACCCACGACTCCGACGAGGCGGGGCGGCTCATGCAGGAGCTGCCCGTCGACCAGGCCGCGACCGACCTGGGCGGCGCCGTCGACCACCTGCTCGAGCACGAGGCCGTCACCGGCGACAAGGTCGGCGCGGTCGGCTTCTGCATGGGCGGCGGGTTCGTGCTGGTCCTCGCCGCGCAGCAGGGCGACAAGATCGGTGCGGCGGTGCCGTTCTACGGCGTGCTGGGCGAGGACTACCCCAGCTTCGAGAACCTCTCCGCCCCGCTCCTCGGGCACTTCGGCGAGGAGGACGAGATGGCGCCGCCGGAGGCCGTCGAGGACCTCGCCGAGCGGATCGAGAAGGAGTCGGGCATCCGGCCGGACTTCCGCCTCTACCCGTCCGACCACGCCTTCTTCAACGACGAGAACCTGCTCGGCACCTACGACCCCGAACAGGCCCTCAAGGCCTGGAGCGCCACGCGCGACTTCCTGCGCGCGAACCTCGGCTGACGTCAGGTCAGCAGGGCCAGGCGGGGTCGGCGGCGGCGCACGATGGCGCTGTCACCGACCTCGACCCGCATCCACGCGTCGTCCTCGGAGAGCGCGACGGTCAGCGCCGCGGGGTCCTCCGGCCAGCCCATCCCCGCCACCGCGACGAGGCAGCGCGCGGGCACCCGCACCCCGCCGCCCTCCCACGCGGTGTCGTCGAGGCCCGCCTCGGTGATGCGGGCGACCAGGGCGTCGACCTCCTCCGCGGGGATCGACCCCACCGCCCGCCACGGCCCGTCGCCCGGCAGGTCGCCGCGCCAGCGGTCGTCGACCGCCGCCCCGGGATCGACCTCCGGGGCGTCGACGACGCTCAGCGCGGCGAGCAGGTCCGACCCCGTCACCGTGACGTCGCGCGGCTCCACCGACCCGCGCGTCCGGGCCGCGACGAGCACGTCGAACGGCGTGCCCGCCCACAGCGCCACCCCGCCGCCGGTGTCCCGCAGCCGCACCACGGCCGCCGGGTCGAGCCGCACCACGCGACCGACGACGTCGGCGAGCGCCGCCCGGTCCGCCGCCTCGGGGACCGCCAGGCTCACGAGTAGCTCGCGAGGAACTCCCGCTCCACCGAGGTCAGGCGCCGCGGCCGCTCGCTGGCGAGGTCGTAGGGCACGAGCTGGGTGGTCGCGGTGACCGCGGGCTTCGCGGCGTCCCAGCCGCCGTCGCCGTCGGGCAGCAGGAGCCGGTAGGCGACGCGGAACGACGCGGCGCGCACGTCCTGCGCGGTCATCTCGACGCGCACGCCGGACGGGGACCACGTGATCGGGCGCTTGTAGGCCACGTCCAGGGCGGAGACGAGCAGGCCGCCCTCGAAGTCCCCCACCCCGGCCTCGGTCGCGGCGTCGAACAACATGCCGGTACGGGCGTCCTCGAGCAGCGTGACCACGCGGGCGTGGTTGACGTGCCCGTAGGCGTCCTGGTCGGACCAGCGGACGGCCACGTCGTTGACGTACGGAGCCACGCGGTTGCTTCCTCCTGCGCTCGGACGGATCTTCTCAGCGGACCATGCTGCGCAGCTGGCGGGCGGCCACCGAGACCGTGGCCAGGTCGGCCCGGCGCTCCTTCGCGATCTCGGCGAGCGCGGTGCGCGCGCGCACCAGCCGCGAGGCGTTGGCCTGCTCCCAGTGCTCGATCTTCTCGTCCACCGACTCCTCGGGGCCGGTGTCGGCCAGCACGTCGAGGGTGATCGCGCGCAACGACGCGTACAGCTCGTCGCGCAGGGAGAGCCTCGCCAGCGCGTTCCAGCGGTCGGAGCGGTCGAGCCCGGCGACGGCCGTGAGCAGCGCGTCCAGCCCGAGGTGCTCGGAGAGCGCGTAGTACAGCTCGGCGACGGCGAGCACCTCGTCGTCGGTGACCTCGCCGTCGGCGGCGAGCACCCCGCCCTGCTCCGTCTCGGCGATCTCGGTGATCTCGACGACGTCGAGCAGCCCGAACGCGGACAGCCCGCCGAGGGCCCGCCGGGCGAGCTCGACCGGGGTGCCGGCGACGACGAAGTCCTGGGTGCGGGCGAACAGGCTGTCGGCCTCGCCCCCGCGCAGGAGGTCGGGGACGCGCGGCGCGAGCGTCGCGATCCACGGCTTGAACCGCTGGATCTCGGCGCCGACCGCGAGCGGCTGGGGTCGCTGGGTGAGGAACCAGCGCGCCGCGCGGTCGAGCTGACGACGTGCGGCGAGGGTGATCCGGTCGGCGACGAAGGTCGGGAGCACGTGCTCGCCCGCGGCGAGGTCGGCGGCCAGGTCGTCGAGCCCGAACACCGAGGTGGCCACGTGGTAGGCGCGCACGGCATCACCCGGGGAGGCCGCGACCTCCTGGACGAGGCGGTGGACGTAGGTCAGTCCCCCGCCGTCGACGACGGTGTTCGCGAGCATGGTGGTGACGATCTGGCGGCGCAGCGGGTGCGCGGCGACGGCGTCCGGGTAGCGCTCGGCGAGCACCGTCGGGAAGTACGCCGGCAGCCGGCGGGCGAACACCTCGAGGTCGGGGAGCTCGGAGGCGGCGAGCGCGTCGGTGAGGTCGAGCTTCACGTGCGCCATCAGCGTGGACAGCTCGGGGCTGGTCAGCCCCTGGTCGTCGTTCCAGCGGGCCTCGAACTCCTCCTCGGAGGGGAGCACGTCCAGCTCGCGGTCCAGCCGCCCGCGGGCCTCCAGGTCGGCGACGAGGTCCCGGTGCACGTGGAGCATGCCGACCGCGTGCGCGCGCGACACCCCCAGCACCTCGTTCTGGGCGACGTTGTCGGCCAGCACGAGCCCGGCCACGTCCTCGGTCGTCGCGGCGATCTGCTCGTCACGGTCCGCCGGGGCGAGCTCACCGCGCTCGACGAGCGAGTCCAGCAGGATCTTGATGTTGACCTCGTGGTCGGAGCAGTCGACGCCAGCGCTGTTGTCGATCGCATCGGTGTTGACCTTGCCGCCGGCGCGGGCGTACTCGATGCGACCGCGCTGGGTCAGGCCCAGGTTGCCGCCCTCGCCGACCACCGCGACCTGCAACTCGTCCCCGTCGACGCGCACGGCGTCGTTGCTCTTGTCGCCCACGTCGGCGTGCGTCTCGGTGGAGGCCTTGACGTAGGTGCCGATCCCGCCGTTCCACAGCAGGTCGGCGGGGGCTCGCAGGATCGCGCGGACCAGCGTCGGCGGGTCGAGGTTCCCCGGCTCGACGTCCAGGACCTCGGCCGCGCGGGCCGACACCGGGATCGCCTTCATGGTGCGCGGGAAGACCCCGCCGCCCTCGCTGATCAGCGATGCGTCGTAGTCGGCCCACGACGAGCGCGGCAGCTCGAAGAGCCGGCGACGCTCGGCGAACGAGACCGCCGGGTCCGGGTCGGGGTCGAGGAAGACGTGACGGTGGTCGAACGCGGCGACGATCTTCAGGTGCTCGGAGAGCAGCATGCCGTTGCCGAACACGTCGCCGGACATGTCGCCGACGCCGACCACGGTGATCTCGTCGCTCGCGACGTCGATGCCGAGCTCGCGGAAGTGCCGCCGCACGCTCTCCCACGCGCCGCGGGCCGTGATGCCCATGGCCTTGTGGTCGTAGCCCACCGAGCCGCCCGAGGCGAACGCGTCGCCCAGCCAGAACCCGTAGTCGGTGGCCACGGCGTTCGCGAGGTCGGAGAACGTGGCGGTGCCCTTGTCGGCGGCGACCACCAGGTAGGAGTCGTCGCCGTCGTAGCGCACGACGTCCTCCGGGGTGCGGATCGGCGACTGCGCCGCGTGCCCCTCCCGGTCGTCGACGAGGTCGAGCAGCCCCGAGACGAACATGCGGTAGCAGGCGACGCCCTCGGCGCGGGCGGCGTCGCGGTCGGTGGCCGCGTCGCCGGTCGGTGCGGGCGGCCGCTTGACCACGAACCCGCCCTTGGCGCCCACCGGGACGATCACCGCGTTCTTCACGGCCTGCGCCTTGACCAGGCCCAGGATCTCGGTGCGGTAGTCCTGCAGGCGATCCGACCAGCGCAGGCCCCCGCGCGCGATCGCGCCGAACCGCAGGTGCACGCCCTCGACGCGGTTGGAGTGCACGAACGTCTCGATGGCCGGCACCGGCTCGGGCACCCCCGGCACCTGCGCGGGGTCGAGCTTGAGGGCGAGGAACGGCCGTGGCGCGCCGGCCTCCATCCCGTCCTGGCCGGCGTTCCGCCGGAAGTAGTTGGTGCGCAGCGTCGCGCGCACGACGCCCAGCAGCGAGCGCAGGATGCGGTCGGCGTCGAGGCTCGTGACCTCGGCGATCGCGTCGGTGACCCGCCCGTCGACCTCGGCCACGCGCCGCTCGCGCTCGTCGTCGGACAGCGCCGGGTCGAACCGGGCCTCGAACAGCTCGACGAGCCCGACGGCGACGTCGCGGTGGGCACCGACGACGTCGGTGATGTAGCTCTGCCCGTAGGCGCTGCCGACCTGGCGCAGGTACCGCGAGAACGCGCGCAGCACCGCTGCCTGGCGCCAGGAGAGCCCGGCGCGCAGCACCAGCGCGTTGAAGGCGTCGGCGCCGGCGTGCCCGCTCCACACCGCCTCGAACGCCTCCGCGAAGCGCTCGGTGAGGTCGTGCTCGGTGCCCGGCGGCACGGTGTCGGTGTCGCCGAGGCGCAGGCCGAAGTCGTTGATCCAGCAGCTCACGCCGTCGCTGCGGGTGACGCCGTAGGGCCGTTCGTCGACGACGACGACACCCAGCGACTGCAGCGCCGGCAGCACCGAGGAGAGCGTCGCGCGCCGGCCCGCGAGGTAGAGCTTGAGGCGGCGGTCGCCGGCGTCGGGGTTCGTGGGGCGGTAGAGGCGCACGGCGGTGTGGTGACCGTCCCCCTCGGCGCCCTCCGGGGTGAGGCCGTCGAGGATCCGCAGGTCGAGGAGCCCGCGCTCGGGGCCGAAGTCCTCCTTGTAGGACTCCGCGAACGGCTCGCCGATGCTCGCCAGCACCGCGCGCTCCTCGCCGGTCGCGAGCTCGCGCAGACGGTCCGACCACGTGCGCGCGGCCTCGGCGAGCTGGTTCGTCAGCGCCTCGAGGTCGGGCGACACCGGCTCCTCGCGCCCGGTGTGCACCGTGACGTGCAGCAGCGCGAGCTGGTCCTCGGTGACCCGGGCGGTGTGCTCGAGGTCGGTGCCGCGGAGCTCGCGCATGAGCACGTCCTGCATCCGCAGGCGCGTCGCCGTCGTGTACCGGTCGCGCGGCAGGTAGATCATGCACGAGAAGTAGCGGCCGTACGGGTCGCGGCGCAGGAACAGCCGGACACGCCGCCGTTCGGCGAGGTCGAGCACACCGGTGGCCGTGGACTCCAGCGAGTCGCGGTCGGTGCACAGCAGCTCGGCGCGCGGGTAGGTCTGCAGCACCTCGAGCAGTCGCTGGCCCGACCACGAGTCGACCGGGAGCCCCGCCTCGGCCACGACCTCCTGCACGCGCCGCGACACCACGGGGATGCCGAGCACGTCGGCGTGCCGGGCGGCGACGGTGAGGATCCCGAGGAAGCGGTGCTCCCCGACGAGCCGGCCCTCCTCGTCGTGGATGCTCACGCCCACGTAGAGCGGGTGCTCCGGGCGGTGCACGGTCGACCGGGCGCTGGCCCGGGTGAGCACGAGCAGCTTGCGCGGCGCGGCGTCGGCGGCGACGCCCGCGGGGCGCACGCTGTCCGGGCTGGCGGTCAGCGTGCGCGCGACGAGGCTGTCGCGACGCAGCACGCCCAGCCCCGTGGCGAGGACGCCCCGCAGGGCCGGCCCCTCCGGGGTGTCGATCAGCTCCTGGCGCCGGTAGCCGAGCAGGATCAGGTTGCCCTGCGCGAACCAGCGCAGGAGGGCGACGGTGTCGGCCGTGTCCGCGCCGCCGCCGGCCGCGGCCAGCGAGTCGGCCAGGGCGCGCGCGGTGGACACCATCCGCTCGCCGTCCTCGACGACCTCGCGCACGTCGGTGAGCACGCCCGAGAGGCGCGCGTGCAGGTCGGCTGCCAGGTCGCGCGCCGGGTCCGAGCCGGGCAGGTCGCCGAGCTCGATGTTCATCCACGACTCGGCGACCGTGCCCGGCGGCGGCGCCGCGGGGTCGGCGAGCGGGAGGATGTCCAGCAGCTCGCCGCGCACGTCGCGGCGCACCACGATCACGGGGTGCACGACGCGGTGCACACTCGCGCCGGTGCGGTCGATCTCGGCGAGCACCGAGTCGATGAGGAACGGCATGTCGTCGGTGACGACGAGCACCGAGATGCGCCCCGCGGCGCCCGGGGTGTCGAGCACCGCGGTCACCGGCTTGCCCGGCACCCGCAGACGGGCGAGGCTCCGGTGGGCGCGCACGGTCGCCAGGGCGTCCGCCGGCTCGGGGACGAGCTCGCTGTCGGGCACCCGGGCGAAGTACGTGATCGCGAGCTCGCCGAGCTCGCTGTCCGGCGGGTCCTGGTCGGCGGCGACCGTCCGCAGCACCTCCCGCACGCCGGGCCAGGAGCTCGCCGCCCCGTCCCGGGCGGCGTCACGGCTGGTGGTCGTCGTCATGGCGTGCTCACACACCTCGCACGTCGGTGGGCGGAGGTTCCCCCGGTGCGCCGCTCGCGGCACGACCGAGGGGTCACGCGAGCCACCCTAACGACGTCCCGGGGCGGCGAGCCGTGGCTCGGGGAAGGCCCGGAGTGCGCCCGGTGGCCGGTCACCGGCGCGCCCGCCGGTCGTCGGCGGCGTCCGGCCCGGGGCCGGCGGAGTGGTAGGCGTCCATGGCGTCGGCGAGCAGATCGGCCAGACGCGGGCCGGCGTCGTCCGCGCCGCGCGCCGAGGGCACGCCGGTGCGCGGGCCCCGTGGCCCGGCGTTCCGGGACGGGGTGGCCGAGGTCGGGGTGGCGTGCGTGGCGTCGGTGCCCGTGAAGGTCCGGGGTGCGGCGGCGGGCGCGGCCGGCCGGGCACCGGGGGCGCTCGGCGTGACGGCCCTGTGGCCGTTGGTCCCGTTCAGCGGTGTCGGCGTGCCGTTTGTGAGGCCGCCCCCGAGCGGCACCCCGGCGTCCTCGTACTCACTGAGGAGGTCGACCAGGGTGAGCGCCAGCTCCCGCGCCAGCTCGTCGTCGGCACCTCCCGGCCCGGCGCCGGGCCCGGTGGTGACGCCCTGACCGAGAGCGCTCCCACCCAGGGCGCTCCGACCCAGAGCGCTCCGACTGTCCGCACCGCGGGCGCCCTGGCCGTTCTGGCCGTTCGTGCCTGTGTGGGCGACACCCGGGTGCGCGGTGGTGGTCACCGGGTCCGGGTCGTCGAGGGCGTCACGCCGCCGGCGCCCGGACCGCTCGCGGTCCTCGTCCCGCGCCCCGGCGGTGAGCCGTTCGAGGCCGAGCGGGTCGCTGTCGTAGGGGCTCGCCGTCCCCCGGCCGGTGTCTCCGTGTCCACGATCCGCGAGGGGATCGGTCCCGTCCTCGTCGGCGCGCCGGCGGGCCGACCCGTGCTCGTCGTCCCAGGAGCCGAGGGGGCCGTCGCTCCGGTCGTCGGAGCGGGAGGACCAGGGCACGTCGTCGCGACGGGGCAGGATCGACTCCGGCGCCTCCCACCGCGCGCGGGCCCGGGCGAGCCGCCGACGCCGGGCGGCCGCGGGGTCGTCGCCCGGGCCGTCGTCGGCTCCGGCCTCGTCACCGGGAGTGTCGTGGTCGACGGTCTCGGCGGGACCGGGCTCGGGCGGCTCGGTGTGGGTCGCCGCCGGCTCGGCGGTGGCGGAGGCGGTCGAGAAGGCGACGAACTCGCCGCGGGCAGCGGCCAGCGCGGCGGCCAGCAGGTCGCCCGGGTCGCCCTCCTCGCGGTAGCGGTTCCGGCGGCGGCGCGGCTCGGCGGCCGGTTCGGCGGCCGGCTCCGGCGCGTCGGGGACGGCGTCGCTCCCCGGCACCGACTCCTCCGGCTGCCCCGGCTGCCCCGGCTGCTCCGGCTCCGAGCTGATCGGCGGGCCGTCGAGCGCGGACGCCTGGGCGGGCTTCGAGACCGCCGGGGGCGGTGCGTCGGTGGCGATCTCGGGGGGTCCCGCGCCGCCCGTGGCCGCGGTCGCCCAGGCGCCGTCGGCGTCCTCGCCGGTGGCGCCGTCCGGTGGGCTCCCGGAGGCCACGGGGATCCGGTCCTCGTCGCGGGACAGCGCGGCCGCCAGCGCGGCACGGGCCCGCGTGACCTCCTCGTGCGCCGCCTCGAGGTGCGGGCGGGCGCGACGGAGCTCCTCCAACGCCAGACGTGCGTCGCCCCGTCCCTCGGCCACGGCGGCGAGCACCTCGATCGCGGCGGCGACCTGCGCCTCGTGGCCCCGCGCGGTCAGGTCCGTCTCCGCCTCGCGCGCCAGGCGCTCCGCGGTCTCGAACTCACCGGCCGGCAGGTGCACGTGCTGCGCCAGCACGCAGCGCAGGCGACCCAGCGCCAGCGACGTCGTCGCCCGGGGCGTGTCCGCCAGCGCCGGCGTCCCCGCCTCCCGGGCCTCGTCGCGACGGCCGAGCCCGGCGAGGAGCTCGACGCGGTCCGCGAGCAGCAGGGCGGCCTGGCGCCCCCCGTCGGCGACGTCGGCGTCCGACACCGCGACACGGAGGACCTCGAGCGCCCCGGAGGTGTCCCCCGCGTGCCGACGCGCCTCCGCCCGGGCGCGCCGCATCGCGAGGCGCCGGGCGTCGTCCGCGGTCTCGCCCAGGAGGTCGTCGACCTGGCGTCCGGCCGCGTCCACCCCGGCGACGTCACCCCGGGTGGCCCGCGCCGCCGCCCACGCGACCAGGGCGTCCGCGCGCGCCGCCGGGGGCAGCACGCGCCCCGCGGCGAGCGGCTCGAGCAACGACTCCGCGGCGGCGACGTCGCCGCACCGCAGGGCCGCGAGCGACAGCTCGCACCGCAGGGTCCCGGCGTCGACGATGCGGCCCTCGCGCTCGGCCGCCCGGAGGTGAGGAAGGGCGCGCACGATCAGCCCGGCACTCCGGTCGGACTGTCCGAGTGCGAGGACCGTCGCCCGCTCGGCCGCGGTCCGGGCGCTCGCGTCCGCGCCGGCCACCCGGGCGACGTGCTCGGCCAGGGCGACGCTGAGCTGCGGGTCCGTCCACCGCAGGCCCTCCGCGACCGCGAGGATCGCGCTCGCGCTGAGCCCTGGGACACCGGGCTGCCCGGCCGGCACCTCCACCTCGGGGAGTCCCTCAGTCCCGGGTCAGCTTGCGGTGCGTCACACGGTGCGGGCGGGCGGCGTCCGGACCGAGGCGCTCGACCTTGTTCTGCTCGTAGTCGGCGAAGTTGCCCTCGAACCAGAACCACGAGGCAGGGTGATCGTCGGTGCCCTCCCACGCCAGGATGTGGGTGCAGACGCGGTCGAGGAACCAGCGATCGTGGGAGACCACCACGGCGCAGCCCGGGAAGTTCTCCAGCGCGTTCTCGAGCGAGGACAGCGTCTCGACGTCGAGGTCGTTGGTCGGCTCGTCGAGGAGCAGGAGGTTCCCGCCCTGCTTGAGCGTCATCGCCAGGTTGAGACGGTTGCGCTCCCCGCCGGAGAGGACGTTCACCGGCTTCTGCTGGTCCGGCCCCTTGAAGCCGAACGCCGAGATGTACGCGCGGGACGGCATCTCGACGTTGCCGACCTGGATGAAGTCGAGCCCGTCGGACACGACCTTCCAGACGTTGTCGGTACCGGAGAGACCTTCACGTCCCTGGTCGACGTAGGAGAGCTTCACCGTGTCGCCGACCCGCACTTCGCCCGAATCCGGCTTCTCGAGGCCGACGATCGTCTTGAACAGCGTCGTCTTGCCGACACCGTTCGGCCCGATGACACCGATGATGCCGTTGGGCGGGAGCGAGAACGACAGGTCCTTGATGAGCAGGCGGTCGTCGAAGCCCTTGTCGAGGTGGCTCACCTCGACCACCACGTTGCCCAGACGCGGGCCCGGCGGGATCTGGATCTCCTCGAAATCGAGCTTGCGGGTCTTCTCCGCCTCGGCCGCCATCTCCTCGTAGCGGGCCAGACGCGACTTGCTCTTGGCCTGCCGCGCCTTCGCACCCGAACGCACCCAGGCGAGCTCGTCCTTGAGCCGCTTCTGCAGCTTGGAGTCCTTGCGCCCCTGGACCGCGATGCGGTCGGCCTTCTTCTCGAGGTAGATCGAGTAGTTGCCCTCGTAGCCGATCGCCCGCCCACGGTCGAGCTCCAGGATCCAGCCCGCGACGTTGTCGAGGAAGTATCGGTCGTGGGTGACGGCGAGGACCGCACCCTCGTAGTTGGCGAGGTGCTGCTCGAGCCACTGGACGCTCTCGGCGTCGAGGTGGTTGGTGGGCTCGTCGAGCAGTAGCAGGTCCGGCTTGCTCAGCAGGAGCTTGCAGAGCGCCACGCGCCGGCGCTCGCCGCCGGAGAGGTGCGTGACCGGGGAGTCGCCCGGCGGGCACCGGAGAGCGTCCATCGCCTGCTGCAACTGGGAGTCGAGGTCCCACGCGTCGGCGTTGTCGAGGTCCTCCTGGAGGGCACCCATCTCCTCCATGAGCTCGTCCGAGTAGTCGGTGGCCATGAGCTCGGCGATCTCGTTGTAGCGGGCGAGCTTGGTGGCCACGTCACCCGCGCCCTCCTGCACGTTGCCGAGGACCGTCTTCTCCTCGTTCAGCGGCGGCTCCTGCTGGAGGATGCCGACGCTCGCGCCCGGGGCGGCGAACGCCTCGCCGTTGTTCGGCTGGTCGAGTCCCGCCATGATCTTCAGAACGCTCGACTTGCCCGCCCCGTTGGGGCCGACGACACCGATCTTCGCGCCGGGGAGGAAGTTCAGCGTGACGTCGTCGAGGACCACCTTGTCCCCGTGGGCCTTGCGAACCTTCTTCATGGTGTAGATGAACTCAGCCACGCCTCCGATGGTAGTTCCCACCGCTCGGCGTCCACCGGCCCCGGGGCCGTTCAGGCGCTCGCGCGCGACGAGCCGGAACGCCGCCGGTCACCCGGCGTGATACCGGTGACCGTCGCCCCCTCCGACTCCGGTCCGTCGACCACAGACGCGACCTCCGGGGCGCCCTCGGTGACCAGGGTCGCCTCGCTGCTCGGCACCGTGGCGAACGCGGGGACGACGTCGGACGTCCCCTCTCCGAGCCCCGCCGGTCCCGCGAGCCCGTCGCCCTCGGTCACCGCGCCCTCGGTCACCGCGCCCTCGGCAGCCTGGGCGCCGTCAGGGCGACGGCGGTGGACGTCCGCGGTGCAGCGTGCGAGGTCCGGCCCGACCGCCACGGCGCTGATCTCGGTCATGTAGCGCCGCACGCCCTCCGCCTCGTACTCGCGCACCGAGAGGCGCCCGGTGACGATCACCGGATCGCCCTTGGTCAGGCAGCGCGCGCCGTCGGCCAGCCGGCGCCAGCAGTTGACCGACGCGGTGAACCGGTCCCCGTCGACCCAGGACTCCGACGCCTTGTCCCAGCGACGCTCCGAGCTCGCGACCCGGAAGGTCACGAGCATGTGCTCCAGGTTGGCACCGACCCGTCGCGCGATCACGTCGCCCGCGACGTTCCCCGTCACGGTCACCATCGTCTCGTTCACGTCGAACTCCGCTCGTCCTGTCCGGGGCCGGGGCGATTCCCTGCCCGCACGACGCAGCATCACGCCGCCGGCGCGAAGACGCGAGCACGGACCGCGTGCCTGGGGACGAGAGCGGGGGGTGTGGATGGACCGACGTCGTGGTGAGCCGTCGAATGATCCGGACGGCCTCGTAACACCGCCGGACAGACGATCGGACACGGGCTGGGAATCGACACGGCCCGGAGGCGCGAAAAAAGGGGCGGGGGCTCCTGGTGGAGTCCTCGCCCCTCTTTTTGTGGGGTGGTGATGTGTGTGGGGGTGGTCGGGTGTTCCGGCGGTGTCCTACTCTCCCACGACCTGTCGGTCGCAGTACCATCGGCGCTGGAGGGCTTAGCTTCCGGGTTCGGGATGGGTCCGGGCGTTTCCCCTCCGCTGTG
>NZ_JAQZAK010000005.1 GCF_028737265.1 Actinomycetospora callitridis
TGTCGCTGCCGCGCGAGCCGTGGTCCGAGCCGTGGTCCGAGTCGTGGCCCGACTCGTGGGCGGAGGCGAACGGGGCGGCGACCATGAGGCCGGCGGTGACGCCGACGGTGACGACGCCGAGCTTCTTGAGCATGGGAACTCCTGGTGGTGTCGGGGGAGCAGGGACGGCGCCGACCGGATGAGCACCACCCGGCACCGCGACTCACACGGCTCAACGAGGACGCCGCGCTGCTGCTACGTGCGGATGCGCCATTACCCCCGAATGGGGGCTTAATTTCCTGTAACGCCCGGAAAACGCACGAAAGCCCGGCCACCGGGAATCGGTGACCGGGCTCGCGCGTCGCCGTCCTCGAGGGGACGGCTCAGGTCTCAGGAGGTCGGGAAGTCGGGCAGCTCGATCGGGAGCTCGGGGAGCTCCGGAGCCCCGGGCAGCCCGGCGATGTCGACGGCGACGTTGTTGCCGCTGACGTTGCCGTTGAGGATGTCGTTGCAGACGATGTTGAGGGCGTTGGCGCCACCCACCGGAGCCTGCGCGAGAACGTTGCCGGCGAACGAGTCGCCGTCGATGCCGCCGTTGGCCTCGGACGAGCCGCCGGTGACGTTGCAGTCCGAGCTGTCGCTGCCGCGCGAGCCGTGGTCCGAGCCGTGGTCCGAGTCGTGGCCCGACTCGTGGGCGGAGGCGAACGGGGCGGCGACCATGAGGCCGGCGGTGACGCCGACGGTGACGACGCCGAGCTTCTTCAGCACGAGAACTCCTGGATGATGTCGGGGGAGCGGCAGCATCGTCCGAGTGCATGACGACGCCTCGAACGGCCCAACGAACTCCCACGACCGAGGCAACGACCCGCGACGTCGATTCCCCCGAATGGGCGTGTCGCGGTGGCAACTCCCTGAACGGACGAAGGCCCGGCCACCGAGACGGTGGCCGGGCCTTTCGCGTGGTCCCGAGGCGTCCGGCGAGCGGACGCCGTCAGTGCCTCATGCTTGCCTCATTCAGGGCCTCAGAGGACGTCCAGGGCGACGTTGTTGCCGCTCAGGTTGTCGTTGAGGATGTCGTTGCAGACGATGTTGAGGGCGTTGGCGCCGCCGATCGGGGCCTGCACCAGGGCGTTGCCCAGGAACGCGTCGCCGTCGATGCCGCCGTTGGCCTCGGCCGAGCCGCCGGTGACGTTGCAGTCCGAGCTGTCGGAGCCGCGGTGCCCGTCGTCGTCGCCGTGGCCGTGGCCGTGGCCCGACTCGGTGGCGGACGCGAACGGCGCGGCGACCATGAGACCGGCGGCGACGCCGACGGTGACGACGCCCATCTTCTTCAGCACGAGAACTCCTGTGGTTGTCGGGGGAGCGAGCGCACGACGGGTGCCGGGCGCGCGTCTGGTGGATCAACGAGCGCGGGGCGTGCCCGCAACGTCGCGGTGCGCGGTCGACACGATCGAGTGACGACCGTCGGGGGTCGGACGGACCCCGGACACACGAGAGCCCGGCCACCGATCGGATGGCCGGGCTCTCGCGCGTTCGTGGAGATGCGTCAGGAAGCGTCCGCGGTCTCGGACTCCTCGGGGAGCTCGACGTCCACCGGCTCCTCGTCGTCGGCGCTGAGCACGCTGACGGCGACGTTGTTGCCGCTGAGGTTGTCGTTGAGGATGTCGTTGCAGACGATGTTGCCGAGGTTGGCCCCACCGATCGGCGCCTGCGCCACGGCGTTGCCCAGGAACGAGTCGCCGTCGATGCCGCCGTTGGCCTCGGCCGAACCGCCGGTGACGTTGCAGTCCGAGCCGCCGCCCTTGTGCTCGCCCTTGTGCTCGCTGTGGTGGCCGCCGTTGTCGTGGCCCCCGTGCTCGGGCGACTCGCCCGCAGAGGCGAGCGGCGCGGCGGCGAGCAGGCCCGCGGTGATGCCGACGGTGACGATGCCGAACTTCTTGAACACTGGTCCCCCAGGGAGATTTCGTCGTGCTGCAGTCATCGTTCAGGTGGCGGAACGGGTCGCCGGTCCGCCGGGGGTGGGCCGCACGTCAGTGCGGTCCCACCCGCGCGAAGGCCTCTTAGAGCAGGCCGCCGGCGATGTCGACGGCGACGTTGTTGCCGCTGGCGTTGCCGTTGAGGATGTCGTTGCAGACGATGTTGAGGGCGTTGGCGCCACCCACCGGGGCCTGCGCGAGCAGGTTGCCGGCGAGGGCGTCGCCGTCGATGCCGCCGTTGGCCTCGGCCGAGCCACCGGTGACGTTGCAGGACCCGGAGTCCTCGTGCCCGCCGCCGTGGCCGTGGCCGCCCTCGGACGCGGAGGCGAACGGCGCGGCAACCATGAGGCCCGCGGCCACACCGACGGTCACGACACCCAGCTTCTTGATCACATGAACTCCTCGAAGAACTTGTCGGGGGAGCGGGACGCACCGGCCGCCCGGCCGGAGCCGGCAGGACGTGGACGGTGTGTCCCCCAGGAGTCACCGCCCCGGGCTTGATCGGCCCCGGGGGTGACGCCAGGGGTTCCAACGAGGTGGTCACGAGACGGTTACGCAGCGGATCGAGAACGGCCCCTTCTGTCACGTTGTGTGGTTGCGCTGCGCTGATCATCGCCACGGCCGGCCCACCGTTCAGGGGCCGAGGCGTGCCACGAACGGACCAGCGGCGCCGCCGGGCGTGAAACGGCCGCAGGCCCCGTCACCACATCGGGGTCCGTCCCGTCATCAGATCCACCGACGCGCTGGGTGACCCACCACTCGGACCCCTCTGCGCCGGACGTGCGCGACGATGTGCGCCGCACACAGGACGTCGGAGAGGCGGTGGGCGTGGGTCAGGCCCTGAGGGAGCTCGTGGACGACGTGCTCGATCTCGAGCGCATCGAGCGCGACATCTTCCGGGGCCGCAGCCCCCGGGAGTCGTTGTTGCGGGTGTTCGGCGGCCAGGTGGCGGGGCAGGCGATGGTCGCGGCCGGCCGCACCGTCGACGACGACCGCGGGGTGCACTCGTTGCACGGGTACTTCCTGCGGCCCGGGGACCCGTTCGCCCCGATCGTCTACGAGGTGGACCGCACCCGCGACGGACGCTCGTTCACCACGCGCCGGGTCACCGCCGTCCAGCACGGCGAGACGATCTTCACGATGTCGGCGTCGTTCCAGCGTCCCGAGCAGGGCGTGGAGCACCAGTCGCCGATGCCGGAGACGCCCGGCCCCGACGGGCTGCACCGTCGCGACATGCCGCCGGTGCCGGCGGACCGTCCCGCCTGGACGACGACGGGCAAGGCGCTGGTGTGGCCGCTCGACGTCCGGTACGTCGATCACTCGCCCTGGGACGAGACCGCGGACCGCGACCCGACCAACCGGGTGTGGGTGCGCGCCGACGGTGAGCTGCCCGGTCCCGACTCGCCCTACGGCCGGCTGCTTCACGTCTGCGTCCTCACCTACGCGAGCGACCTGACCCTCCTCGAGGCGGCGGTGTTCCCGCACGTCGTCGGAGGCGCGGCCTCCGGCGAGGTCAGCCTGGCGAGCCTCGACCACGCCGTCTGGTTCCACCGCCCGTTCCGGGCCGACGAGTGGCTGCTCTACGTGCAGGAGTCGCCCAGCGCCGGCGGCGGTCGCGGTCTGGCGGCGGGGCGCTTCTACACGCGCGACGGGGTGCTCGTGGCCTCTGTCGTCCAGGAGGGGCTCATCCGGCGCCGGTCGTAGCGACGGCCGTCGGTCCTGTCGGTCCCGTCGCCGTGCGCGGCAGGCCGTGCTCGAGATAGCCGCCGCCGTCGAGCGTGCTCGTCACCCGGCGGCACAGGGGCGGCGGCAGGTGGTCGGCGAGATCGGCCGGGGCGACCCACGCCCACCGGTCGAGCTCGGCGGGCTCCAGCACGATGCGGTGCTCGTCGTCGCCGAGCGGGCCGCCGTCGAAGAGGAACAGGATCTTGTCGTACCCGTCGCCCCGCGTGTGGTCGACGGAGAGAAAGGCCCCGGTGGCCCGGTCCAGGCCGAGCTCCTCGGCGATCTCGCGGCGGCAGGCCTCGGCGGGCGACTCGCCGTCCTCGACCACGCCGCCGGGTACGTCCCAGCCGGGCTTGTAGGTGGGGTGCACGAGCAGCACCCGGCCGGCGGCGTCGCGGAACACGGCCCCCGCGGCGACCACGGGGCGGGCGGTCCCCGGCGGGAGCGGCATGCGCGCGAGCCTACGGGCGCCCGACGCCGCCACGACCCGTCAGGCGGGCACCGTCTCGGGCGCGTCCTCGCGCTGCGACGCCTCCTCCGGCGTCGGCGTGGCCGCGGCGTCGGCGGCCCGGCCGAAGAACTCGAAGTCGGTCGGGTCGAACCGCCGGGTCTCCCACCAGTACCGGACGGTGAAGCCCGGCCAGATCGTGCGGTTCACCCCGGCCGCGTCGAGGTACCAGCTGGTGCAGCCGCCGCGGGTCCAGATGCCCTTGTCGAGGCGTCGCTGGACGGCGGCGTTGGACCGCTGCTGGACCTCGGCGCGGACGTCGAGCCCGCCCATGCCCATCGCACGGACCGTGTCGATCGCCTGGGCCACGTAGCGCGTCTGGCACTCGATCATGAAGACGACGGAGTTGTGGCCGAGGCCGGTGTTGGGGCCGAGCAGGAAGAACATGTTCGGGAAGTCGGTGACGGTCAGGCCGAGGTGCGTCGCCATCCCGTCCTGCGCCCAGACGTCCCGCAGCGTCCGCCCGCCGCGCCCGGTGATCTCGAGGGCGTCGAAGGCGTCGGTGACGTGGAAGCCGGTGCCGTAGATGATCACGTCGACGTTCCGCTCGGTGCCGTCGCCGTCCACGATCGACGACGCCCGGACCTCGCGGACGCCGGCGGTGACGACGTGGACGTCGGGGCGGTTCACCGTGGGGTAGTAGTCGTTGGAGACGAGCACCCGCTTGCAGCCGATCGAGTAGTCGGGCGTCAGCTTCGCGACGAGCTCGGGGTCGTCGATCTGGCGCTCGATGTGCTTGGTGGCCAGCCACTCGACGGGCCGCAGGGCCGCCGGGTGCGAGTTGAAGCCGAGGGCGCGCGACTCCAGCGCCGCGTACATCACCGACCGGTACGCCCGGTGGGCGCGCGGGTGGCGGGCGAAGAAGCGCCGGCGGCCCTCCGGGAGCGGCTTGTCGTTCTTGGGCAGGACCCAGGCCGGGGTGCGCTGGTAGAGCTGCACCTCCGCCGCGACGCCCGCGATCTGCGGCACGAACTGGATGGCGCTGGCCCCGGTGCCGATGACCGCGACCTTCTTGCCGCGCAGGTCGACGTCGTGGTCCCACCGCGCGGAGTGGAAGGAGGGCCCGTCGAACGAGGCGGTCCCGGGCAGGTCCGGCGTCTTCGGCAGGTGCAGCGCCCCGACGCCGTGGACCAGGAAGCGGGCCTGCCAGCCCCGTCCGCCCCGGGTGTGCACCGTCCAGGTGCGGCCCTGCTCGTCCCACGTCGCGCCGGTCATCTCCTGGCCGAACCGCACGTGGCGGCGCAGGTCCTCGGCGTCGGCCACCCGCTCGAGGTACTCGCGGATCTCCGGCTGGGGCGAGTAGGACCGCGACCAGTCGGGGTTCGGGACGCTCGAGAGCGAGTACATGTGCGACGGGATGTCGCACGCGCACCCGGGATAGGTGTTGTCGCGCCAGGTGCCCCCGAGTGCGTCGGACTTCTCGAGCAGCACGACGTCGGTGATGCCGGCGCGACGCAGGGCGAGCAGCTGACCGAGGCCCGCGAACCCCGAGCCGACGACGAGGACCTCGTGGACGCGGTCGGCCGTCCCGGGCGCGGACGTCCCGGGCGCGGACGTCTCAGCCGCGGGCGTCTCAGGCGCTGACACGGCCGGCGTCCTCCTGCGGGATCACGGTGGTGGTCGGGGCCTCGGCGGCGGGCACGGCGAGCAGCCCCGCGATGTGGGCGGCGACCTCGGTGCTGCGTTCGAGGTTGATCATGTGTCCGGCGCCGGGGAGCAGGACGATCCGGGCGTCGGGCAGCGCGTCGGCGATGTCGCGGGCGCGCTGCTGGGGGCAGAGCCGGTCGTGGTCGCCGACCAGCACCACCACGGGGATCCCGCGCAGCGCGGCCAGCGAGCCCCGGCGCCGGTGCTCGCCGATCGACGCGCGGAAGGCGGCGACGCTCGGCGGGTGCGCGGCGAGGGCCTGCTCGGCGACGGAGAGGACGTCGTCGCGGCGGGCGTGGCGCCCGAACACCAGCGCCCGCACGCCCGGGGCCAGCAGCGACGCCCGCACCCGGGGCGCGTGCTCGCGGGAGCGGCCGATGGTGCCGATCTGCCGCGGCGGGGCGCGGTGCCCGAGCCGGGCGGTGAGCGGGACGAGGACGTGCTCCCCGCGGGCGACCAGCCGGCCGCGCCGCCCGGGCAGCCCGAGGGTCAGCTCGTCCATCTCGTCGCTGGCGGTCGCCACGAAGGCCACGGAGGCGACCCGGTCGGCGACGAGCCGGGGGTGCCGCTCGGCCAGCGCCATGAGGGTCATCCCGCCCATGGAGTGCCCGGCGAGCACCAGCGGACCCCCGGGCACGCGCTCGGCGATCAGCGCGGCGAGGTCGTCGGCGGCGCGTCCCACCGTCGCGGTGCCCTCGGCGGCCGCGTCGGACCCGCCGTGCCCGCGGTGGTCGTAGCGCAGGATGCGCCCGGTGAACCCGGTGCGGCGCAGGTCGTCGACCACCCGATCCCACGTGCGCAGGTCCTGCGACCAGCCGTGGACGAGCACGAGCGTCGGGCCGCCGGTGCCGTCCCCGGAGTCGCCGACGCGCAACTGCGCCCCGTCGGGGGTGGTGAACCGGTCGACCTGTTCGCGCAGCACCGCGTCCCCTCTCCGCCTTGCCCGATCCTCCGTGCCGGATCAGCCCTCGGTGAGGAGGAACGACCGGCGCCACCAGGTCATGCCCGGACGGCCGACGAGCCCGGCCTCCGTGAGGAACGGCATGATCTTCTCGCCGGCCCACCGGATCATCTCGCGGTGGTGGGGGTTGGCGAGCGCGGCGCGGCGGCCTTCCTTCGGGTCGATGCCGACGGCCGCGTAGACCTTCGGATTGATCAGGCTGCGCACCACGAACATCGAGATGAACGCGACGATGAAGCGCTGGTAGGCCTTCTCGCGCGGCGAGAGCTGCGCCATGCCGCGGGTGACCTCGTCGCGGGCGAAGGAGACGTGGCGCGCCTCCTCCATGATGTGGATGCGGTTGACCTGGCGCATCAGGGGCTGGACGCGATCGTCGTTCGCCTGCTCGCGCTGCAGGCGGTCGAGCACCTCCTCGGCGACGAGGATCGCGCCGTAGGAGGCCGGGCCCCAGCTGACGACGGAGAAGAGCTTGCCGAGCTGGCGGATCGACTCCCGCGGCCCGTACGGCTCGACCCCGGCGGCGTCGACCATGCGCGCGAACATCTGGGAGTGGCGGCACTCGTCGGCCACCTCGGTGAGCGCGTACTGCGCGCGGGGCGACGTCGGGTCCTCGGCGTAGAAGTCCTTGAGCAGGCGCTGCATGAGCAGGACCTCGAACCACAGGCCGACCGAGGCGACGCTGCAGGCCTCGTGCTTGCCGAGCTCGACGCGTTGCTCGGAGGTGAGGCGCTCCCAGAGCTCGGTGCCGTAGAGGGAGACGCGGTGCTCGGGCACCCAGATACCGTCCGGCACGAGCGGGGCGTCCCAGTCGATGTCGACCGCGGGGTCGTAGGACTTCTTCGCCGACGACTTCAGGAGCCGTTCTGCGGTCTGGTGCCGGTCCGCCGTGGGCGCACTCATGGCTGGGTCCTCCTGCTCGCCGTGGACCGGACTCCAGGTATCACGCACCTGGTGTACGTCTTACCGCTGGTAACTGTAACTGGTGGTAGCGTGCGGACCCGTGCCGGACGATGTCAAGCCGAACCGCTCGGGTCCCACCCCTCCGCGTGACGGACGTCGCACGCGGTGGGAGAAGCACCGGACGCAGCGCCGGGCCGAGTTCGTCGAGGCCGCGATGCGCGTCCTCGCGGACGTGGGTCCGGACTTCGGGATCGAGCAGGTCGCGGTCGAGGCGGGCGTCACCAAGCCCGTGCTCTACCGGCACTTCTCCGACAAGGCCGACCTCGTCGAGGCCATGGGCGAACGCGCCACGGAGATCCTGCTCGACCGGCTGATCCCCGCGCTGAACAGCGAGGAGGCGCCGCTCCCGCGCATCCGCAAGTCGATCGACGCGTTCTTCGGGACCCTCGACGAGTACCCGAACCTCTACTGGGTGCTGGCGCGGCACACCCCGATCGACGGGCGTGGCTCCGACGTCGTCCGCGAGGACAAGGAGATCATCGCGACGGCGCTGTCGGCGCTGCTCGGCGACTACCTGCGGTCCTTCGGGCTCGACTCCGGGCCCGCCGAGCCGTGGGCGTACGGCGTGGTCGGCTTCGTCCAGAACGCGGCGGAGTGGTGGCTCGAGCGGCGCTCGATGAGCCGCGAGAGCGTCACCGAGTACCTCACGTTGCTGGTGTGGGCGGCGATCGACGGGTTCGCCCGTCAGCACGACGTCCTCATCGACCCCAACGCCCCCCTGGCCATCAACAAGGTCATCCAGTTGCACGCGGGAGACGTGCGGGCCCCGGCCAGGCGGCCGGGGGAGTCAGGCGGCCCGAGCGGCGGCCGAGCGAGTACCGATCGAGCAGTGAGGAGCCCGGAGCGATGACGCCAGAGGCAACACCCGCGCACGACCACGACGAGGACGGCTACGCCGGGCCCGCGACCCTCGAGGTCGACGGCACGGAGTACGACGTGCACGTCACCCTGCTCGGGCACTTCGAGCCCCTCGACGGGCGATTCCACTGGTACGGCCGCGTGGCCGTGCACGCCGAGCTGCACGCGGCCCTGGACGGCCGCAAGCGCCCCACGCGGGTCACGACGCCCGTCGGCGCCGCGGACGGCGAGCTCTCCGACGTCGACCCGTGGGGCCGCTACCGGATCGCCGGCTTCTCGACGCCGCCGTTCCCCGTCGGTTCGGAGGACACGCCCGCCGAGATCGCCGGGGTGCGCTGATGGCGCCCGGCGAGGCGGGCCGCGCGGTCGCGGACCAGGTCTGCGACCCCGCCACCGTCCGCTCGCTCGCCACCCCGGAGCGCGCTGTGCGCGTCATCGGCGGCCTGATCGGCGACCGGGTGACGTTCGGCCCGGTGCCCGCCGGCCCGCACGACATGGCCACCGCGTACGCGGAGGGTGCCGTCGGACGGCTGACGGCGCGCCGCGAGGGCGACCAGCTCGTGGTGGTCCGGGTCCCGGTGTCGCTCGACCTCACGGTCGTCATCGGCACCCGCAGGATCCCCGCCGACGTCGAGCTCCTCGTGCGCGTCGGCCTCGTCGCGCGGGCGGCGCCGGACGCGGTGGAGATCGACGTCGAGCCGGTCCGGTACTCCGACATCGACGCCGACATCCGCACCAGCGGCGTCGGCGGCGTGTTCCTGCGCCGCCTCGGCGACCTCGACACCGAGATCCGCCACCACGTCGGCGTCTACGTCTCCACCGTGCTGGCCACGCCCGAGGCCGTCGCGGAGTGCCGCATCCCCCTGTGAGCCGCGCCCCCGTGAGCGATGTTCCCGGCTATCACCGCGAACATCGCTCACGGGGTCAGCGGGGGCGCGAGAGCTCGATGAAGTGGTCGCGGTCGACGACCTTCACCCGCGGGCGGCCGTCGGGCTCGCCGCGCCCGCGCTCGTGGGCGTCGATGGCCTCCCAGCCCTCCTGGTCGACGAGGTCGGGGCAGCGCTCGCGCAGCCAGGCCTCGACGGCCTCGTGGTGGTCGTCGGCCCGCTCGATCGGCGCGCGCTCGGCGAGGTCGGCGAGCAGGTGGCGGACGGTCTCGTTGGCGTCCTTCTTGTTGGTGCCGATGATCCCGGTGGGCCCCCGCTTGATCCACCCGACGACGTACTCGCGGTCGTGCCCTTCGACGCGGCCCTCGGTGTGGGGCACGGTGCCGCTGTCGTCGTCGAAGGGCAGCCCGGGCAGGGCGACCCCCCGGTAGCCCACGGCGCGCAGGACGAGCCCGGTCGTGACGGTCTCGCGCTCGCCGGTGTCGACGGCGCGGGTGCGCCCGTCCTCGCCGGTCTCGAGTCGGTTGATCCCCAGGACGATCTCCTCGACGCGCCCGTCGCCGCGGATCTCGACGGGCGAGCGCAGGAACCGGAACTCCATGCGGTGCTTCGCGTCGGGGTCGGGGCCCCTCTGCGCCCAGCCGCTGAACAGCTCGAGGTTGCGGCGCGCGCCCTTCGTGAGCGTGTCGTCGTCGGCGATCCCGGGCGGGGCCTGCTCGGGGTCGACGACGACGGTGAGGTCGGCGATGTCGTCGAGCTCGCGCAGCTCGGTGGTGGTGAACGCGGCCTCGCGCACGCTGCGGCGCCCGCAGATCAGCGTCTCGCGCACCCCCGAGGCGACGAAGGCGTGGAGGGCGTGGTCGGCGGTGTCGGTCGTGCGCAGGTCGGCCTCGGGCAGCAGCAGCATCCGCGCCACGTCCAGGGCGACGTTGCCGGCGCCGATCACCACCGCCCGCTCGGAGTCGAGCCGCGGGTCGAGGGCGGCGTGGTCGGGGTGGCCGTTGTACCAACCGACGAAGTCGACCGACGCGATGCTGCCGGGCAGGTCCTCGCCGGGGATCCCGAGCCGGCGCTCGGTCTGCGAGCCCACCGCGTAGACGATCGCGTCGTAGCGCTCCAGGAGCTCGTCGCGGGTGATCACCCCGCCGCCCTCCCCGGTCGAGCGGAGCTCCTCGTCGTCCCCCAGGTGCACGTGCCCGAAGAACCGGAACTCCTCGCGACGGGCGGTCTTGTCGTACTGCGCGCTCACCGACTTGATCTTCGGGTGGTCCGGGGCGACCCCGAGCCGCACCAGGCCCCACGGGGTGGCCAACCGGTCGAACATGTCCACCCGGACGTCGAGCCCACCGTCGGTTCCAGCGTCGAGCAACGCGGCCGCGGCGTAGAACCCCGACGGCCCGGAACCGACGACGGCGACGTGGTGGGGTCGCGTCGTGTGATTCTCCACCAGAACATCGTGGCCCACCCGGACCTGCCGCGCACCCGTCTGCCGGAACGGTCGGAAACCGGGTGTGCGGCGCCACACCGGGGCCGGACACGCCGACGGACGAGTGATCCCGAGCCGGGGCGTGGCCGGAACCGTCCTCGGTCGAGGCATCACTCCATGGGATCATCGAGCGCGAGAATGCCGCGTCACCAGGGCTAACGTCCCTCGTGATGATCAGCGACGAGGTCGGGCCCCGGCACGGTGCCCACGATGACCGAGCCGGAACCAGCGTGTCGTGGCGCCGCGGCGTCGACGTGCTCGACGACTACGCCGGTGGTGGCGTCCTGTCCGAGGAGCTGGCCGACGACCTCGTCAACGACCTCGTCGGGCTCGTCGGCGGTGCCCGGCCGCGTCGCTCGCGCCGGGGACCGCACACCGGCTCGCGGCCCGGCCCCCAGCCCAGCCGCCCGGCGGTCACGCCGCCCGCGCACCGCCCCCGGCTCACGCTGGTGCGCGGCGGCGCCTGAGCGCTACTCCTTGACGGCCACCAGCACGAGGTAGTGCAGCTCGGCGCCGGCCATCGACAGGCGGTGCCGGAAGGTGCGCCGGACGACGATGTGCGAGGGGTGCTCGGACCCCTCGGTCGCGGCGAGCATGGCCTCGACGTCCGTCGCGTCCTGGCCGGCGTCGCCGCCGGCGAGGGTCAGGGCGAGGAACGAGCCGGGCGGGAACGCGTCCCACAGCTGGGCGAGGGCGTCGACCGGGACGTGCCCCTCGCCGACGGCGCCTGCGGCGACCAGCGCGGTCAGCCCCTCGTCGCGCACGAGCTGCCGGACCTCGTCGACGTCGAGCCGCTCGCCCACGAGGTAGTGCGCGTAGAGGCCGGGGCGGTCGCGGTGCGCGGCGTCGCGGGCCTCCGGCACACCGTCCGCGCCGGCGACCACGGTGACGCCGCGGGCGCGGAGCTCCTCGCCGACCACGCCGTTGCCGGCGCCCAGGTCGAAGGCGCGCAGGTCGTCGACCGAGGACCCCGACGCGGCGACGGCCTCGGCGAGCGCGGTCGCGACGGTGGCGGGCGACGCGCACTGCAGCCGGTGCTGGACGACCTCCTCGTAGAGGCCGGGCACCGAGTACACCCGCGCGTAGTCGTGCAGGACGAGGCGCTCGTCCGTGCCGTCGGCGTGGTGGAGGACGAACTCCTCCTGGGCCTGTCGGCGTCCCGGGGTCGTGTCGAGCTCGACGGTCCAGCCGGCCGCCGGCTCCTTCGCTGTGGCCATGGCGGTCATCATGCCCGGCCGCCGCGGCCCGGGCCGGGGCCTCGCCTGTGGCGAACGTCCCGGTCCGCGCGCTGTGGCCCGGATCCCGCTCTGTTCCCTCGGGCGTCACCGGTCGGTCACGCTCGGTGCGTCAGGCACGCGTCGACGTCGTCGCGGCTCGCCCACCCGCCCCGGGACCGTCGCGTCGACGGCCCGGCAGGGAGGTCGTCATGAGTGCTGTGCCCGCCCACTCCCCCGTCGCCGCGCTGCTTCGCCCGGGGACGCACCCGCGCGCGGTCGCCGTCGACGCCGCCGACCGGGAGCACGCCGTCACGGTCGTCGCCCACCTCCTCCACGCCGAGTGCGAGCAGTGGAGCTGGACGACCCACCACCCCGACACCCACCGCCCGGAGGCGCTCCGGATCGTCGGTGCCCTCACCCGAGAGGGGTGGGCACCCCGCTCGGCCGCATGAGCGGACGCGAGTGGGCGCGTCCGACGCCCCGGTCGGTCGGTAGATTGCTGCTCCGATCGGCTCAACGGAGCCTGGAGGGGTGGGCATGGCCATCGAGGTGGACGGCGTCTCCGTGAAGGAGACGTCCCGGGGTTCGGGGGCCGCGTGGCGGTGGAGCTCGGTGGGACCGAGCCCGATCGACTACGAGATCCAGTGGGTCGAGAACAAGGACACGTTCCTGTACTCGACGCGCGTGCGCCCGGGCGGCTGGAACGTCTCCCAGCTCGACCCGGACACGTGGGTCGGCGACGGGACGATCGAGGGCGCCCGGGAGATGGTCGAGCGGGGTCTGCCGACGCTGCCGCACTGAGACCCTCCCCGCAGAAGCGAACGGCACTCTCGCTCCACCGAACGGAGCGAAAGTGCCGTTCGTTCCTCGTCGCGGGACCTCAGTTGCCGCCGAGCACCCCGGCGTCGCCGAGCTTCGCCATGACGGCGTTGGGGCCGTCGAACTGGTCCTTGTCGAGACCCTTGAGGGTGTCGACGAGCTGCTGGTCGGCCCCGTTCGAGGAGGCGTGGTCGGCCAGCTCCTGCGGCCCGCCCGGGTACTGGAACCCGGCGAGCGTCTTCTGCACCTGCGTGACGTCGTAACCCATGTCGGCGGTTAGCCGACCGTCCGTCGCTCGAACCGTCCCTCACCCGAACCGTCCGGTGCGCGACACTCCCGGCCGTGGCGCCCCCGTTCCCGGCCGTGGTGTTCGATCTCGACGGCACCCTCACCGTTCCCGGGACGACGCGCCCGGCCCCTGGGGTGATCGCGCTCGTCGAGGCCCTGCACGCGCGGGACGTGCCGCTCGCCGTCGCGACGTCGGCGTCGGTGGGGCCCGCCCGCCGGGTGCTCGCCGGGCTCGGGGTCCTCGCGTGCTTCACCGAGGTCGCGGGACGCGGGACCGACGGCGTGTACGCGGGCAAGGACGCCGTGGTCGGCGAGGCGCTGCTCGGGCTCGGGATCACGACGGCCGGGCCGGGCACGCCGATGCTGGGCGACAGCCCCGCCGACCTCGACGCCGCGGCCGCGCACGGCCTGGTGCCGGTCGGCGTGGCCTGGGGCGCGTCGCGCGCCGACGCGCTGCGGGCTGCCGGGGCGTGCGCCGTGCTCGGGCACCCGGACGAGCTGTGGTCGTTGCGGGCATCCTGAGACCGTGCCCCGCTGGGTCCTGCACCTCGACCTCGACTCGTTCTTCGCGTCGGCCGAGCAGCTGACCCGTCCGACGCTGCGCGGGCGCCCGGTGCTCGTCGGCGGTCTGGGCCCGCGCGGGATCGTGGCCGGCGCGAGCGGCGAGGCCAAGGAGTGCGGGGCGCGCTCGGCGATGCCGATGGGCCAGGCGCGGCGGCTGTGCCCGCACGCCGTGGCGCTGCCCCCGCGCACCGCGCTCTACCGGGTGCTCTCCGAGCGTTTCTTCGGTGTCGTGCGGGCCTGGGCGCCGGTGCTCGAGCAGATCGCCTACGACGAGACCTTCGCCGAGCCCGAGGCCCTCGCCGACGCGGGTGCCGACGACGTGCGCGCGTTCGCCGAGCGGCTGCGCGCCGAGGTCCGCGTCGTCACCGGGCTCGCGGTCTCGGTGGGCGCCGGGTCGGGCAAGCAGGTCGCGAAGATCGGGTCGGGGCTCGCCAAGCCGGACGGGGTGCACGTGGTGGCCCAGGGCGGCGAGCGGGCGCTGCTGGACCCGCTGCCGGTCCGCGCCCTCTGGGGCATCGGCCCGGTCGCGGAGACGACGCTGCACCGCTCCGGCGTCGACACGGTGGCCAAGCTCGCCGCGCTCGACCTCGCCGACGTGACCTCGCTGCTCGGGACGGCCGTCGGGACGGGCCTGCACCGCCTCGCGCGCGGCGTCGACGACCGGCCGCTGGTCGAGCGCGGCGAGGCCAAGCAGGTGAGCGCGGAGACGACCTTCGACGCCGATCTCTCCGACCTCGGCGCCGTGCGCACCGCCGTCGCCGAGCTGGCCGAGGGCGCCCACCGCCGTCTGCTCGCCTCGCACCGCGCGGCGCGCACCGTCAGCGTCAAGATCCGGAGCTCGTCGTTCGGGACGACGAGCCGCGCGGAGACCCACGCGGTCGCCACGACCGACCTGGCCACGCTCACCGACACCGCGCAGCGCCTCGCGGTCGCCGCCCTGCCCGACGCCGGCGTGCGCCTGGTCGGCGTCTCGTTCTCCGGGCTCACCACCGCCGTGCAGGAGGCGCTGTTCCCGGAGACCCCGACGGCACCCGCCCCCGTGCCGGAGGTGGCGCCCCTGCCGGAGCCCGAGCCGGAGCCCCGTCGCGAGTGGCGCACCGGCGACGACGTCGCCCATCCCCGGCACGGGCACGGCTGGGTGCAGGGCGCCGGTCACGGCCGCGTCACCGTGCGCTTCGAGACCGCGTCCTCGGGCCCGGGGCGGGCGATCACCTACCCCGCCGACGACCCGGCCCTGACCCGGGCCGACCCGGCGGCGAGCCTCGGCTGACGCTCACACCCCCGGCGCCACCGCGGCCTCCACCAGCTGCCGCGCGATCGCCGACCCCGCCCGGGGGGCCGCCGGCTCCGCCGCCACCGCGTGGGTCACCAGCGCGCCCTCGTGCACGAGGAGCAGCTGCAGGGCGAGGCCGTCCGGGTCGGCGACCCCCGCCCGCCCGAGCTCCCGGGTGAACAGCTCCCGCAGCCAGCGCTTCTCGTCGTCGATCACGGGGCGTCCGGGGTGGTCTGGCCGGTCGAGCTCGGCGAAGGCGTTGACGAACGCGCACCCCCGGCTCGCGTCGTCGACCCAGCCCTCCAGCACCGCGAACGGGGCCAGCGCCCGGCGCACGGGGTCGGTCTCCGCCTCGACCGCCGCCACGACCCGCGCACGCCACCGCTCGTCCCGGGCCCGCAGGTAGGCGGCCACCAGCTCGTCCTTGGAGCCGAAGCGGTCGTAGAGGGTGCGCTTGGTGACGCCGGACTCGGCCGCGATCGTGTCGACGCCGATCGCGTGGATGCCGTGGCGGTAGAAGAGCGCCGAGGCCACCTCGAGGATGCGCCGCGCCCCGGGGGTCAGGCGGGGCCCCTCGCCCGTCGTCGTCATGCGCGGCCTCCTGCCGTTGTGTTCACCGAGCTGTGAACCTACTCTGCATCGGAGTGGTTCACAGACCTGTGTAGGAGGATCGGTGGAGGACACCATGCTGGCCGCGGTGCTCACGGGCTTCGGGGGACCGGAGGTACTGGAGCTGCGCACGGTCCCGGTGCCCGTCCCGGGCGCGGGCGAGGTGCTCGTGCGGGTGACGGCGGCGGCGCTCAACAACACCGACCTCTGGACCCGGCGCGGCGCCTACGGGCTCCCCGGCGACCCGGACGCCCTCGCGGGCTGGCGCGGCCCGGTGGACTTCCCGCGCATCCAGGGCGGCGACATCGCCGGTGAGATCGCGGCGGTGGGCGACGATGTCGACCCCGGACGGGTCGGCCGGCGCGTCGTCGTCGACCCGGCGTTCTACGACGGCCCCGGCCCGGACGCCGGCCCGATCGGCCTGCTCGGCAGCGAGGCCGACGGCGGCTTCGCGGGCTACGTCGTCGCGGCGGACGGGCGCGCCCACGACGTGACGGACTCGCCGCTGTCGGACGAGCAGCTCGCGGCGCTCCCGGTCGCCTACGGGACGGCGGCGGGGATGCTCGCGCGCGGCCGGATCGGCGCGGGCGAGACGGTGTTCGTCACCGGGTCCTCGGGCGGGGTCGGCCTCGCGGCGGTCCAGCTCGCCTCGGCACGGGGCGCCCGCGTCGTGGCGCTCACCGCGGCCGGGAAGGAGGACGCCGTCCGGGAGGCGGGGGCCGCGGCCGTCGTGGTCCGGGGTCCGGACCCGCACGCCGTCGCCGGGGCCGTGCACGACGCCGCGGGCGGGGCGCTGGACGCCGTCGTCGACGTCGTCGGCGGTCCCCTGCTGCCGGCCCTGCTCGAGCACGTCCGCGACGGCGGGCGGTGGGTGGTGGCGGGCGCGCTGGGCGGCGCGTCGGTGGACCTCGACCTGCGCAGGCTCTACCTGCACAACGTGTCGCTCGTCGGCTCCTCGATGCACACGCCGACGCACTTCGCCGCGCTCGTCGACGACGCCGTCGCCGGGCGCGTCCGGCCCCGCATCGCGGCGTCGTACCCGCTGGCGTCGATCCACGCCGCGCAGGAGGAGTTCGGTCGCGGCGAGTACGTGGGGAAGATCGTCGTCACGCCGTGATCAACGGGGACTTCGTGCGCGTAGAAGCAGCGAACAGCGCGTTCGTTGCTTACCGAGGTGCCCGCGCGAACGCCGCCCGCAGCTCGTCGACGAAGTCGCCGGGGACCTCGAGCGAGGCGAAGTGCCCGCCGGTGGGCAGCACGTTCCAGTGCCGGAGGTCGACGTAGCGGGCCTCCACCCACGCGCGCGGGTTCTTCACCATCTCGGCCGGGAACACCGAGACCGCGCTGGGCACGGTGACGGGCCTCGACCTGTCGATGCCGCCGAAGCTCTCCCAGTACAGGCGCGCCGACGACGCCCCGGACGCGGTGAGCCAGTAGATCGAGACGTTGTCGAGCACGCGGTCGCGGGGCACGCCGCCGAAGCCGTCGCCGTCGGTCCAGGCCACGAACTTCTCGGCGATCCAGGCGAGCTGGCCCGCCGGCGAGTCGACGAGGCCGTAGCCGAGGGTCTGCGGACGCGTGCGCTGCTGGCCCGAGTAGCCCGAGCCGACCCGGCGGAACTCGGCGGACTCGGCCAGCCAGCGCTGCTCGGTCTCGGAGAGGGTGGCGTCGTCGAACCCGTCCGGGCGCGGGGCGAGCGGCATCGTCGTGTGCATCATCGCGACGCGGTCGGGGTGGCGGACGGCCAGCGCGGTGGTGATCATCGCGCCCCAGTCGCCGCCCTGGGCGAGGAAGCGCTCGTAGCCGAGGCGGGTCATGAGCTCGGCCCAGGCGTCGGCGATGCGGTCGACGCCCCAGCCGGGACCGGTCGGCTTGTCGCTGAACCCGAAGCCGGGCAGCGACGGCGCGACCACGTGGAAGGCCGGCAGCGCGTCGTCGCCGGGGTCGGTTAGGGCGTCGAGGACGTCGAGGACCTCGACCACCGAGCCGGGCCACCCGTGGGTGACGAGCAGTGGCTGTGCGTCACCACGAGGTGACCGTACGTGCAAGAAGTGGATGCCGAGACCATCGATCGCGGTGCGGAACTGACCCCGCCGGTTGAGCTCGTCCTCGACGCGACGCCACTCGTGCTCCTCGAGCCAGGCGCGGCACAGCTCGGCGACCGCGTCGAGGCCCAGCCCCTGGCCCGCGTCCGTCGCGGGCTCGGGCAGGCGCACGCGGCGGAGGCGTTCCTGCAGGTCAGCGAGCTGCTCGGGCGGCACGTCGAGCACGAACGGGACGATCTCGACGGAGGGGTCCCCGGCGGGCACGGGTGCGTGGATGGCCACGGGACGGCACCGTAGCCACACGACGCCCCCCTCGCCGGACGGCCGCGTAGGGCACCTCCGAACGCGTGGTGCGACGACACGCCGAAGGCTGGAGTTCGTGACCCGAACGAGCCAACTTCGCCCCGAGGTGTCACACCGGGCCTCATGGTGGCGATGCACGAGGTGGAGGTGATCAGCGTGATGAACGATCGGTCGGCGGCCCTGCTCGCCGCAGCAGTGGACCTGGACGAGTGTGACGGCTACGTGGTGCTGGTGTTCGATCCCGAGACGGGGGAGCTCGACGCCCACGGACCCTACGAAGGGGTCGAGGCCACCCTGCGCGCCGAGGAGATGCGCCGCGAGTTCGACAACGACGGCCTGCGCGACGTCGTCATCCGTCTCTCGCGCCTCCACCGGCCGCGCTGAGGGCCGTCCCGGTGTCGTGTCCCCCCACCGACACCGGGATGGTCCTCAGATCGAGGGGTACTCCTGCCGCCGACGACGGAGCTCGGCGATCATCGCCGTGGTCGACCACGATCGGCGGGAGGACGCATGGCGCAGGGACCCACGGTCCGGGAGGCCTCGCTGGAGGTGCTCCGGGCGCACGGGATGACCACGATCTTCGGCAACCCCGGGTCCACCGAGCTCCCGATGCTCTCCGAGCTCCCCGACGACTTCCGGTACGTCCTCGGGCTGCAGGAGGCCGCGGTCGTCGGCATGGCCGACGGCTATGCCCAGGCCCGCGGGCGTCCGACCCTGGTGAACCTGCACACCGCGCCCGGCGTCGGGAACGCGATGGGCGCCCTGGTCAACGCCTCCGCCAACGGGGCGCCGCTGGTGGTCACGGCCGGGCAGCAGGTGCGCCCGATGATGAACCTCGAGGCCCTGCTGACGAACCCGGACGCGACGATGCTGCCGCGGCCCACGGTCAAGCTCTCCCTCGAGCCGGCCCGCCCGGCCGACGTCCCCGCCGTGCTGGCCCGCGCGATCCACGTCGCGACCAGCCCGCCGTGGGGCCCGGTGTTCGTGTCGATCCCGATGGACGACTGGGACGCCGTGCTCGACCCGGCCACCGAGGCGGCCGACCTCGTCGCGGGCCGCCGGGTGCACCAGCGCGCGGCCCCGGACCCGGCGGGGCTCTACGTCCTCGTCGGGGCCCTCGACGCCGCCCGCGCCCCGGCGCTCGTGGTCGGCGGCGACGTCGACGCCACCGGCGGCTTCCACGACGCCGTGGCGCTCGCCGAGCGGCTCGGCGCCGCGGTGTTCGCCCCGCCCGTCGAGGGGCGCGTCGGCATCCCCACCGACCACCCGCAGTTCCGGGGCCCGCTGCCGATGGCGATCGCGCCGGTGGCCGAGGCCCTCGAGCCGTTCGACGTCGTGCTCGTCGTCGGCGCGCCGGTGTTCCGCTACTACCCCTACGTGCCCGGCCCGTTCCTGCCCGAGGGCACCCGCCTGCTGCACGTCACCGCCGACCACGACCAGGCCGCGCGTGCCCCGATGGGCGACGCGGTCGTCGCCGACCCCGCCCTCACGGTGCGCGCGCTGCTCGAGCGCGTCGGGCCGGGTCCGGCCGACCGGGCGGCGCCGCCGTCCCGCCGGGCGCTCGACGCGCCGCGCCCGGGCGGCGAGGGCCGGCTCTCGGCGGAGGAGCTCTTCACCGCCCTCGCCGAGGAGTGGCCGGACGGCGGTGTCCTGGTCAACGAGGCCCCCTCGCACCGCGCGACCCAGCAGGCGCGGCTGCCGATCTCGCAGCCCGGCAGCTCGTACTTCACCACCTCGGGCGGGCTCGGCTTCGGCCTGCCGGCCGCGGTGGGGGTGGCGATCGCCGACCCGTCGCGTCCCGTCGTGGCGGTGCTCGGCGACGGCTCGCTGCAGTACGCGATCCAGTCGCTCGCCACCGCGGCCGCCCAGCAGGTGCCGGTGACGATCATCGTCCTGGACAACCGCGAGTACGCGATCCTCAAGTGGTTCGCCCAGCGCGAGCAGACCCCGAAGGTGCCGGGGCTCGACCTGCCCGCGATCGACCACCTCGCCCTGGCGCAGGGCTACGGGGTGCCGGCCGAGACCGTCGGGACGGTCGAGGAGTTCCGCGCCGCGGTGCGCCGGGGCGTCGCCGGCCCGGGGCCGCGCCTCGTCCACGTCCCGGTGCCGCCCGCGGCGGGCTGAGCTCGTCCGCTTGACCTCGACCGTCGTCGAGGTCGCACGGTGACGAGTCATGAGCATCACCGAGCACCGAGATCGACACGAGGTCCGTCGTACCCCGGGCGTAGCGTCGCGCGGGCGCCCTCCGAACGGTCCGGGGCGCGGGGGAGGACCACGCGTGAGCACGGAGACCACGACGCGGCCGTCGGCCGACGAGCAGACACCGGACGCCGCGCCCGCGGTCGAGGTGCGCGATCTCGTCAAGCGCTACGGCCGCAGCACCACGCCCGCGGTCGACGGGCTGAGCTTCGCGGTGCGCCGGGGCGAGGTGTTCGGGCTGCTCGGCCCGAACGGCGCCGGCAAGACCACCACGGTCGGCGTCCTGACGACGCGGGTCACCAAGACCTCGGGTCTCGCCACCGTCGCCGGCATCGACGTCGCGACCAACCCCGTCGGGGCGCGCGCGGTGCTCGGGGTCGTCCCGCAGCGCCCGAACCTCGACCGCTCGCTCGACGCCCGGGGCAACCTCGTCTGGCACGCCGCCTACCACGGCGTCCCGCGGGCCCAGCGCGGTCGGCTGGCCGACGAGCTGCTCGAACGGATGGGGCTCGCGGAGAAGGCGAAGACCAACCCGGACGAGCTCTCCGGCGGCCAGGCCCAGCGACTGATCATCGCGCGCGGCCTGATGCACGACCCGCAGGTGCTCTTCCTCGACGAGCCGTCGACGGGGCTCGACCCGCAGGCCCGCCTCTTCGTGCACGACCGCGTCACCGAGCTCGCGGCCTCCGGCGTCACGGTGGTGCTCACGACCCACGACATGGACGAGGCGGCCAAGCTCGCCGACCGCGTCGGCATCGTCGACCACGGCAAGCTGCTCGCGCTGGACACGCCGTCCGCGCTCGTGGCGGCCCTGCCCGGCGAGGCCACCATCGATCTCACGATCACCGGCGCCGACGTGGACGTGCTGACGGGGCGGCTGGGTGAGCTGCGCGGTGTGTCGAGCGTCGAGGACCTGTCCGGCGAGGCCGCGGCCGCCACCCACCTGCGGGTGGGCTGCGACGGCGAGGCCGGTGCCGCGCTCCCGCCGGTGCTCGCCGCGGTGGCCGACGCCGGCGCCGTCGTCTCGCAGGTCGAGCTCGGCGAGCCGACGCTCGAGGACGTCTTCATCGACCTCACGGGCAGGGGATTGCGGTGAGCGCCCCGGTGAAGGTCGGGCCCGGCCAGGGCCGCGCGTTCCTCGGTGTCCTGGGCCGCGACCTCGCGGTCACGGGCAAGGAGTTCGGCAGCTTCATCAGCCAGGTGCTGATGCAGCCGTTCTTCCTGCTGTTCGTGTTCGGCGTGGTGCTGGGCCAGCTCGGCTACGTCACGCCGGGCTACGCGCAGCTGCTGCTGCCCGGGCTGCTGGCCCTCAACGCGTTCTTCGTGGCCGTGCAGGCCACGGCGATCCCGCTGGTGATCGACTTCTCGTACACCAAGGAGATCGAGGACCGCCTGCTCGCGCCGCTGTCCACGCGCCTCGTCGCGGTCGAGAAGATCGTGTTCGGGGCCTCGCGCGGGCTGTTCGGCTCGCTGGTGATGATCCCCGTCGGCTACATCGTGCTCGACGAGGTCAACTGGGTGCTCTCGGGCCTGCCGTTCGCGGCGGTGCTGCTGGTGCTCGGCTCGCTCGCGGGCGGGGCCGCGGGGCTGGTCCTGGGCACGCTGGTGTCGCCCAGGAAGATCAACGTGGTGTTCGCCCTGGTGATCACGCCGCTGCTGTTCACCGGGTCGACGCAGTTCCCGTTCCTGCAGCTCGAGAACCTGCGCTGGTTCCAGGTGATCTGCGCGCTCAACCCGATCACCTACGTCTCCGAGGGCCTGCGCGGCGCGCTGACGCCCGCGGTGCCGCACCTGCCGGGCTGGCTCTGCCTGCTGGCGCTCGTGGCCTCGTGCCTGCTCTTCGGGGCGGTCGGCATCCAGGGGTTCGTGCGCCGCGCGCTCGACTGATGGCGGGCGGGCTCGACGCCCTGCGCGGGCGGCTCGCGGAGGCGATGACCGCCCGGGGGTTCGGGGCGCAGGCGGCGGCGCTCGAGCGGCTCGCGGCGCGGTCGGAGGGACCGGACACGGTGCTGCCGGTGCTCCCGGTGCTCGCCCACCTCGACGGCGCCGTGGCGCGGGCCGGCGAGGAGGTCGACGCCGACCTCGCCGCGGTCCTCGGCCCGCTCGCGGCGGCGGCGCGGTGGCAGCAGACCGCGGCCTACGTCGCGAGCCCGCCCGACCCGTCGTTCCTCGACCTCTACGCGCACGCCACGCTGGCGGACGCCGAGGACGTCGCGCTGGGCCTGGTCCTGCTGGGCCCGGGCGTGCGGTACCCGCCGCACCACCACCCGGCCGAGGAGTTCTACCTGCCCGCGGGCGTGATCCGGTGGGTGCACGCGGCCGCCGCCGACCCCGCGCCCGAGCCCGCAGGCGTCCTGGTCCACCACGGGTCCTGGCAGCCCCACGGGATGTGGACCGGCGAGCGTGCCGTCCTGCTCGTCTACGTCTGGATCGGTGAGGTGGGGACGTCCGCGGCGTTCTGCTGAGGACGTCGATTGTGGGGCCCCGCGCTCCGGGTAGGCCCGGGACCATGCGACACCAGGAGTTCCTCGCCGGCGTCGCCACCCGAGGTGGCTTCGCCGAGACCGACGACGCGCGCCGGGCCGCCGACGCCGTGCTGGCCACGCTGGCCGAGCACCTGCCCGGGGACGACCGCACCGCGCTCGTGGAGGCGTTGCCCAACCTGCTCGAGGTCGAGTCCGGCGTCGACCGGGTGAACGGCGGCGGGGGTACGCCGACCGAGGCCGGCCTCGTCGACGAGGTCGCCCGCCGCAGCGGGTGGGCCCTCGAGCGCGCCCGCTACGCGCTGACCGCGGTGATCGGCCAGCTGGGCGCCGAGGACGCCGACCTGGGCGAGCGGATCGGCCGCGTCGTGCCCGCGGACCTGCGCGGCGCCGGGCCGCCGCTCCCGCCCGACGCGCCGTCCGAGGGCGCCCAGGGTCGCCCGCAGCCGGTGGACGCCGACGAGCTCGACCGCGCGCTGCACCGGCTGCCCGAGTGGTCGGGCGACGTGACCGGCATCGAACGGACCGTCGAGCTGCCGCCCGAGCGCCTCGACCTCGTCCTCGAACGCCTGCGGAGCGCCGAGAGCGAGCTCGGCGCCCGGCTGCGGATCCTCGACCGCACGCCCACCTCGCTGACCGTGCGCGCCCGCACCGAGAGCATGCAGGTGGTCGCCGAGATCGACCTCGAGCTCGCCGCCCGGTTCGACGAGATCGTCGGGGCGATCGGCGCGGGCGGCTGACCCCACGTGCCTGATCTTCTGAGCTGTCGCTCAGAAGATCACGCACGTGACTAGACCACCGAGAACCCCGGCGGGAGCGAGCCGCGGCCGGTGAGGGCGTGCAGGAGCATCGGTCCGTGGCCGAGGCGCACGCCGGTGCGGGCGAGCACCGTGACCACCTGGGTCGTCGTGTGGGCACTGAACGCCACGTCGAGCCCGGTCGCCGTCGCGATGTCGTACCCGTGCACGACGAGCTCGATGGTGCGCGTCGGCACGTAGGACGCGACGCGCAGGCCGCCCGCGATCGTCGTGATGAGCGCGTCCGGGTCGGCGGCGCGGGTCGCCGCGACGGCGCGCTCGGCGAGCGTCGCGAACGCCGCGGCCGGGTCGTCGCCGAGCGCCACGCCCGCGTCCCGCCCGCGCTGCGCGACGGCGGACGGGTCGATCCCCTCGCCGGTCACTGGCGACATGAGGGCGTAGTAGCCCTCGGGCGAGTCGATGTCCTCGGTGTCGGCGGGCCGCTCCAGGTACGTCAGCACGGTGACGAACGCCCGGCTGGTGTGCCCCACCAGCGAGCGCAGGTCCCACTCACCCAGCGCCGGCGCGTCCCAGGCGTCCGGCGGCACCCGCCCGACCAGCTCCGTGACCACCTTCGCCGCTTCGGCGTACCCCTCCAGCATGTGAGCGATTTTCACGGCTATAGCCGTGAAAATCACTCACGGGGCGGTCAGGCGATCAGCTTCCCGGCGACCTCCGCGAGGCGGGTGCCCTGGATCCGGGCGGCCTGGAGGGCGGCGTCGTCGGGCGCGGCGGACTTCCGCGACACCCAGGACGCGCCGTACGGGTTGCCCGACGACATCAGCGAGGCGTCGGCGGCGTAACCGAGCGGCATGACCAGCGCGCCCCAGTGGTAGAGCACGTTGTTCATCGACAGGATCGTCGCCTCGAGCCCGCCGTGGCCGGTCGAGGCGCTGGTGAACGACGTGCCGACCAGGCCGGCGAGCTTTCCCTGCGCCCACAGCCCGCCCGTGGTGTCGAGGAACGCCTTGAGCTGCTCGGCGCTGTTGCCGAAGCGGGTCGGGCTGCCCATCGCGAGGCCGTCGGCCCACTCCAGGTCGTCCAGCGAGGCGACGGTGTCGTAGGGGTTGTCCTCGACCCACGCCTTCCACCGCCGGTTCGCCTCGATGGCCTCGGCCGGGGCGCGCTCCGCGACGGGCCGGACGCGGGTCTCGGCGCCGGCGTCCCGGGCGCCCTGCGCGAGCGACTCGGCGAGCGCGGCGACGTTGCCGGTCGCGGAGTAGAAGACGACGACGATGCGCGGCGCCCTGCTGGTCGAGGCGGTCACGGAGCCTCCCGGGTCGGTGGTCGGACCCCGATCATCACCCGGACGTCCGCACCCCGTGGCCCGGGGGTCACCCGCTCGGCTCCCACGAGCGTCGGAGACGGAGCAGGATGGGCCGGGTGACGACGCGGGAGGCCGGCGGGATCCGGACCGGTGCGCCGACGCGCGGCCGGGACGGTGCCGGGCCCCGCGGGCTCGTCGCGCTCTACCGCCGCCTGTCCGGCCTCGTCGCCGCCCCGTCGGCCGACGCCCAGGCCGTCGCGGCCGTGATGGCGGGCGAGCTCGGGGTGCTCGCGGCCGTCGTCGGGCCCCAGCGCGAGGTGCTCGCCGCCGCCGCGCCCGGCATGGGCGTCGCGGAGGCCTCGGCCCTCGTGCGCGCCGACGCCCGCACGGCGGCGTGGCCCCGCACCCTCGAGGTGGCCGCCGCGGCCGGACGGGCGCTGCGTGTGCCCGGCCCCTGGCTGCGCGGGCAGGTCGTCGCCCCGGTGCTGCTCGGTCGCGAGGTGCCGGCGTTCGTGTTCGCCGAGGAGGACACCGCGACCCGCGACCGCCCCGAGGCGCTGGCCGGCGACGACGTCCTGCTGCTGGTGGCCGAGCACGCCGCCACGGTCGTCGGGGTGCTCCACGGCCGCGACCGCGTGCTGGCCACCGCGGCCGGGCAGGTGCGGGGCGACCTGGTGTCCGGGCTGCTGCTCGACCGCGCCCGCGACGCCGACCAGGCCGCCCAGTGGGCCGAGCACGTCGGCTACGACCACGGCGTCGCCCACCGCGTCGTCGTCGTGTCCCCGGACGACGAGGACGCCTACGGCGCCGGGCCCGCGAGCCTGCTGGGCGAGGCCGAGGAGCACCTGCTCGCCGCCGCCCCGGCCGCGCTGACGGTCGTGCGCGACACCGAGACCGTCGCCGTCGTCCCCGAGACCGCCGACCCCGTGGCCGTCGGCGCCACGTGCGCCCGCCGGCTGGCCCGCGGCCGCGTGCCCGACCCCGACGCCCGCTGGCCGGTGACCGTCGCCGTCGGCGGTCCCGTCTCCGAGCCCGCCGACATCGCCGCCTCCTACGACCAGGCCCGCCGGACCCTGCTCGCCTCCCGCCGCCTCGGGCGCGCGGGGCGGGTGCTGCGCTTCGACGAGCTCGGGGTGCACCGGCTCCTGCTGCAGATCCCGGACCCCGACGCCGCGCGCGCCTTCGCCCGCGAGGTGCTGGGGCGGCTCGCGACCGACCGGTCCGAGCGCACCGTCGAGCTCCTGCGCACGCTGGCCCGCTACTTCCGCGAGGACGGCAGCCCGCAGCGGGTGGCGCGGGCGCTGAACGTCCACCCCAACACCGTCGGCTACCGCCTGCGGCGCGCCGAGGAGCTCAGCGGCCTGGACCTCGACTCCTACCGCGACCGCCTCGCCGCCCAGGTGGCACTGGAGATCCTGGGGGAGATGGAGGCGTGAGCGAGTCCTTCGCCACCGAGTCCTTCACCGCAGCGCTCGCCCGCCGCGTCCTGCTCTGCGACGGCGCGATGGGCACGCTCGCCCGGGCCAGCGGCGTGCGGGTCGAGGGGCCCGGCGCCGAGCTGTGCGTCGTCGCCCCGGAGCTGGTCACGGCGCTGCACGAGCGCTACCTCGCCGCCGGCGCGGACGTCCTCCAGACCCACACCTTCGGTGCCTCGCGTCCCCGCCTGGAACGCCACGGGCTGGCCCGCCGCACCCGCGAGGTGAACCTCGCCGGCGCGCGCCTGGCCGCCGCCGCGCGCGACGGTGCCGGCCGCCCGGCCTGGGTGGCCGGCTCGGTCTCGCCGGTGACCCAGCCGGGCCGGGGCAGCGCCGTCGACGCGCCGGCGGCCGCCGCGGCGATCCGCGAGCAGGTCGAGGCGCTGGTCGAGGGCGGGGTCGACCTCGTCGTGCTCGAGACCTTCAGCCGCGCCGACGAGTTGCTCGCCGCGGTGCGCGCCGTCCGCGAGGTGACCGACCTGCCCGTCGTCGCGGAGGCGACGTTCGTCGACGAGGACGGCAGCCCGCTGACCACCGCCGGCGAGTCACCCGCCGACGTCGTCGCCCGCCTCGCCGACGCGGGCACGGTGGCGATCGGCAGCAACTGCACCCTCGGTCCGCAGGGCCTGCTCGACGTGGTGCGCCGGATGGGCCCGACGGACGGGCTGGCGCTCGCCGCGCAGCCCAACGCGGGCCTGCCGCACGTCGTCGCCGACCGCAGCGTGCGCTTCGCCGGCGACGCGGAGCACTTCGCGCGCTACGTGCTGCGCTACGTCGAGGCCGGCGCCCGCTTCGTCGGCGGGTGCTGCGGCACGACCCCGGAGCACACCGCGGCGGCCGCGACGGCGCTGACCACGCACGACGCGTGGGCGCCGTCCGCACCCGTCGCGGACCCCACCCCCGAGAGCGGGCCGATCCGCATCGTCGAGGGCCGCCGCGCCGCTCCCGAGCCCGAGCCCGACGATCCCGGCCCCGGCAGCGGACCCGACGCCCGCGGCGCCGTCGACCGCTGGCTGCGCCACCGCGGGGCGGGCGAGTTCCTCGTCGCCGCGGAGGTCGCCGGGGCGGGCGGGCCCGCCGAGCACCTCGCCCGGGCCCGGCGCGCGGTGGCCGGCGGCGCCTCGGTGCTGTGGGTCAGCAGGCCCCGCGCCCGTCGCGCGACCACCAGCAGCGCCGCGCTCGCCGTGCACCTCCACGACCGCGTCGACGTCGACACCGCCCTGACGGTGACGAGCTGGCAGACGGGCCTGCTCGCCCTGCAGGCCGACCTGCTCGGACTGCACGCCCTGGGTCTGCGCACGCTGGTCTGCGAGACGGGCAACCCGCCGGTGCACGCCGAGCAGGCCGTCCGCGACGGGGTGTGGGAGGTCGACGGGGCCGAGCTGCTGCGCACGGCGGCCGGCCTCAACCGCGGCGTCGACATCGACGGGGTGCAGCTGGGCACCGCGACGGCGTTCCGTCTCGGCGCGCGCTTCACCCCGGGTTCGGACGACCTCGAGCACGAGGCCGCGCGGGCGATCGCCAAGGTCGAGGCGGGGGCGGAGTTCCTCGTCTCGCGGCCGGTCTTCGACCTCGACGGGCTCCGTCGGATCGTCGACGCGCTCGCGGACGCGGGCTGCCGCGTGCCCGTGCTCGCGTCGGTGGGGGCGCTGACCGGCTATACGCAGGCCGAGCACATGCGCCACGAGGTGCCCGACGTCGTCGTCCCGGACCCCGTCATGGACACGATGCGCCGCGCCGGCGACGGGCCGGAGGCCGCGCGGACGGGGCTGTCGCTGGCCGCGGACCTCGTGGGCGCGGCGGCCGACGTGGTCGAGGGCGTCGTCGTGCGCTGGTCCGGACCGGCCTGGCCCGGGCTCGACCCGGCGACGGCGGTGGCGCGGCTGCACGCCGCCGCCGGCGCCTGATCGTCAGACCGCGACGGGGGCCCGCCGCACGGCCGGCGTCGGCTGCGGGGTGCCGCGCAGGTGGGCGATGGTCGCGCGCAGGTAGGCCACCTCACGCGTCAGCGAGGCGACGGTCTCGCCGTCGTAGTCGTAGGACATCTCGCGTGGCATGACCACGACTCCGCAGCAGGGGCACGTCGTCGGGGCGTTCATCCTCGTCACCTCGGTGCTCACGATCCGGTGGGTCACGGGTCCTGTCGGCCCCGGCACCCTCCAGTGTTCGCGTCCGCCGACGGCCGGGCACTGTGTCCGCCCACAGAGATCACGCCGGTGGCGTTGTGTCCCGGCACAGCGTGCGCCCGCCACTGCGCCGGATGCCGCGTCAGGCTCCCTCGACCAGTCGAGCGCGCCACGCGTCCAGGTCCGCGTCGGAGACGCCGGCGGCCCGGAACGGCGCACGGGGGTCGTCGTCGAGCTGGTCCAGTACGGGCTCGAGGTGCGCGGGGTCGACGCCGACACGCTCCGGGCCGGCGCCCGGTGCGGCCGAGCCCTGGAGGACCAGGCGGTCCCGCAGGGCGACCCGGTGGTCGTTGGTGGCGGCGAAGTCCGCGGCCACGACGTCGCGCGGGACGCCGGCGGCGCGCAGCAGCAATGCCACCGCGACGCCGGTGCGGTCCTTGCCCGCCGCGCAGTGCACGAGCAGCGGACCCGGCCCGTGCGCGGCCACGCGGACCAGCTCGGGCAGCCACGCCTCGCCGATGCCCAGCAGGAGCATGTACAGCTCGTCGAGACCCCGGCGCTGGCGGCTCTCCGGCGGCGCGTCACGCATGAGCACCTCGGGGGCGAGGGCCTGGATCAGCGGCAGCGGCGTCAGCTCGGTGCCGAGGGCCACCAGCGGGTGCGGCCGCCCGTCGAGCTCCTCGGGGTTGCGCAGGTCGATCACGCTGCCGGGCGGCCAGGCGCGCCCGTCGGGGCCGTGCGTCGTGGCGTCGTCGGCGAGCGGGGCGTCGGAGCGCCACAGCACCCCGGGTTGCGTGCGCAGGCCGTCGACGGTCGGCATCCCGCCGGCGTCGCGGAGGTTGGCGAGGTGGCGGACGTCCGGGAGGTCGCCGGTGTCGGGGACGGTCGGGTCCGTGCGCGTCGCGGGCACCGGTGTTCTCCTTCGTCGGGACCTCCATGGTCCCGCGCCCGGGCGCCGTGCCCGGCCCGTGGTGCGCGACCTCACCTCCCGGGTGCCAGGGTGATCCCGTGGAGGGTGACGACACGCTCGTGCTGCGGGCGCCCTGCCCGTCCGACGAACCGGTGGCCCGCGAGGCCCAGGCCGCCCTCGCCGCGGACGGGTTCGACTTCGGTCTGCATCCGGACACCGAGCCCTGGCTGGCCTACCTCGACCGGCTCCAGCGCGAGCACCGTGGCGCGGACCTGCCGCCGGGCCGGGTGGCGTCGACGTACCTCTACGGCGAGGTCGACGGACGGGTCGTCGGCCGCACGTCGATCCGGCACACGCTCACCGACACGCTGCGCGCCGAGGGCGGGCACATCGGGTACGCGGTGCTGCCCGCCGAGCGCCGCCGCGGCTACGCGACGGCGATCCTGCGCCGCAGCCTCGAGGTCGCCCGCGACCTCGGGATCGGCCGGGTCCTCGTCACCTGCCGCGAGGACAACGTCGGCTCGCTGGCCGTGATCGCACGCTGTGGCGGCCGGCTCGATCCCGAGTGGCCCGTCAACCCCGACGGCCCGGGCGGCGTGCCCCTGCGGCGGTTCTGGATCGACTGATGGGAGCTCTCCAGTTCGATCTCTCGGGAGTGTCGCGAGAGTGGGACGGCCCGGCGGGTGACCCGACAACTCCGACGGCACTGTCGAGAGATCGATCTGGCGAGCTCGGACGGACGGAGCGGCGGCGCCGTGCCGCTCCGCGAGCAACGCCCTACGACGCGCGGCTCGGGTTCGTCGGGGTGGTCGACGTCGTCGACGCGGCCCTCGTCGCGGTGGCGCGGAAGAACGTGTAGCTGAAGGTCCCGCCGGGCTCGGTGGTGCGCAGGAGGTCGCGCACGCCGGCGTCGAAACGCTCGGCGGTGATCAGCCCCGCGGCCAGGGCCGGTTCGCGCACCCCGGCGACCATGGGGGTGAAGGTCCGGCGCACGAGGCTGTCGGCCAGGTCGGGGCGCCCGGCGTGGGCGTGGGCGGTGCGGGGCACGACGGCGACGTCGTCGAACCCGGCCGCCGCGAGCAGCGGGTGGAGCCGCCGGCCGATCCCGGCGTCGCCCCCGGCCTGGCGCTGCAGCACCTCCTGGCACGCGATGACGGCGCGGGCGTCGTCCGAGTCGGGGTGGAACGAGGTGGCGCCGTGGTCCCCCTCGACCACGGTGATCGTCCCGCCGGGCCGCAGCACGCGCCGCAGTGCGACGAGGGCCTCCTCCGGGCGGGGGAGGTGCTCGAGCAGGAAGAACACGACGACGTGGTCGACGGTTCCGGGCGGCACCGGCGGGTCGTGGACGTCGCCGGCGCGCACGTCGACCCGCCCGGCGAGACCGGCCGCCTCGACGCGGGCGCGGGCGGCGGACACCTGCGTCTCGGTGAGGTCGATCGAGGTGAAGCGGGCGCCGGGGCTGCGCGCGGCGAGCACGACGGTCTGCGCGCCGACCCCGCAGCCGGGCTCGAGGACGTGGGCACCGTCGGGGAACGTGACGCCGTCGTGCAGGAGGTCGGCGAGGGTGGCGGCCTGGTCGCGCAGCCGCGTCGCCTCGGTCTCGTGGTAGCCGTGGACGTAGGACCCGATCATGGTCATCTCCCGGAGCACGGCGGACAGGACGTCGTCGTCGGTGTCCGCGAGGACCTCGGCGAGGCGGTCACGCACCGTCCGGCGCCGGCGCAGGTCGGCGTCCACCTGCGCGAGGTGGGCGCGCAGCGTCGCCGCCGGGTCGGGGTCGGTGCCGTCGAGCAGTGCGGCGACCCGGTCGAGCCGCAGGCCCAGCGCGCGCAGGGTGATCGCGCGGTGCAGGCGGACGACGTCGTCGGCGTCGTAGAGGCGGTGGCCCGCCGGGGTGCGCGAGGGCGAGACGACGCCGCGCTCGTCCCAGTGCCGCAGCACGCGCACCGACAGCCCGGTGGCCTCGGCGAGCTCACCCACCGTCCGCCCGCGCGTCATGGGAGGAACGCTAGGACCTCACACCGTGAGAGGAGCAAGCGTCCACCCAAGGTTGACGATGCGCGCTCCGTCAACCTACGGTGGACGCATGCCACCCACGAACGTCCGCCTCGACGACCTCATCAACGCCATCACCTCGGTCCACTCCGACGCCCTCGAGCAGCTCCAGGACGCCGTGCTCGCCGCCGAGCACCTCGACGAGGTCGCCGACCACCTCATCGGCCACTTCGTCGACCGCGCCCGGCGGTCCGGGGCGTCGTGGACCGACATCGGCAAGCGCATGGGCGTCACGAAGCAGGCCGCCCAGAAGCGGTTCGTGCCCAAGGGGTCCGGCGAGATCGACCCCGAGGAGGGCTTCAGCCGTTTCACCCCGCGCGCCCGCAACGTCGTGGTGAAGGCCCAGGAGGAGGCCCGGTCGGCGGAGAACGCCGAGATCACGCCGGCGCACCTCGCGCTCGGGCTGCTCCACGAGCCCGAGTCGCTGGCGGTCCTGACGATGACGGCGCTCGGCGTCGCCCCGGAGACGGTGCGGCGCACGCTGCTCGGCACCCTGCCGGCCCGGTCCGACGAGATCGGCGCGCTCATCCCGTTCGACGGCGCGGCCAAGAAGGTGCTGGAGCTGACGTTCCGCCAGGCGCTGCGGCTCGGGCACAACTACGTCGGCACCGAGCACATCCTGCTGGCGCTGCTCGAGCACGAGGACGGGGCGGGCACGCTCACCGGCCTCGGCCTGGACCGCGAGGCCGTCGAGGGCCACGTCGTGCGGATGCTGTCGAGCCTGTCGGGCGCCCCGGAGGACCCCGGGACGGCTCAGACCCCGTAGATCCGCGTCGGCGTCACGAGGACCGCCGCCCGCCGCTCTCGCGCCATCGTCTCGTCGTAGGAGATCCAATCGTCGTGCGTCCCGCCGGCGGCGGTGAAGACCTCCCGCAGCAGCGCGGGGATGTCGTCGATGCCGGTCAGCGGGTCGTCGGGCCCCGCGATCTCGGTGGCGCCCTCGACGGTCGTCCAGCGCCATCCGGCGCGCACCGTCACCGTCATCCGCGGCCGGGCGCGGAGGTTGGCGAGCTTCACCGATCCGCCCGCCGCCACGAGCGCCACGATCGGTGTCCCGTGCACCGGGTGGTCCATCACGCCGGCGTTGACCACCGACGACTGGATCGAACCGTCGGCCCGCGCGGTCGACACGACGACCAGGAAGTGCTCACCGGCGGCCCGCTCGCGGAAGTCGTCGAGGTCCATGGCGTGAGCCTGGCACGGGCTCAGTCGAGAGCGAAGCCGAACGGCAGTTCCAGCCGGTGGGCGCGCAGGAAGTCGGCGTCGGCGAGCAGGTCGCGGGTCGGGGCGTCCGCGACGACGACCCCGCCGTCGATCACCACCGAGCGCGGGCAGAGCTGCAGCGCGTAGGGCAGGTCGTGGGTGACCATGAGCATCGTCCGGTCGAGCCCCAGCAGGACCTCCGCGAGCTCCCGGCGCGCGACCGGGTCGAGGTGGGTCGAGGGCTCGTCCAGCACGAGGATCTCGGGATCGCACGCGAGCACGGTGGCCAGGGCGGCCCGTCGGCGCTGTCCGCCCGAGAGGTGCATCGGCGAGCGGTCGGCGAGCTCCGCCACGCCGACGGCCTCGAGCGCCTCCTTGACCCGCAGCGCCAGCTCCGGCTCGGTGACCCCGAAGTTGGCGGGCCCGAACGCGACGTCGTCGGCGACGGTGGGCATGAACAGCTGGTCGTCGGGGTCCTGGAAGACGATGCCGACGCGCCGGCGGATCTCCTGCACGTGCTCGCGGGTGACCTCCATCCCCCCGACCCGCACGGTGCCCGCGCCCGCCCGGTGCACGCCGTTGAGGTGCAGCACCAGCGTCGTCTTGCCCGCCCCGTTCGGCCCGAGGAGGGCGACCCGCTCGCCGCGCTCGATGCGCAGGTCCACGCCGAAGAGGGCCTGGTGGCCGTCGGGGTACGCGAACGCCAGCCCCGAGACCTCGAGGGAAGGGACCGTCACCAGGCCCAGTATCCGGACATCGCGAGCAGCGCCGCCGCGACGGCCGGCACCAGGGCCACCGACCAGGTCGCCGTCGACGCGGACGCCGTGGTGAACGCCGGCATCGTCCCCGTGTAGCCGCGGGAGAGCATCGCGAGGTGCACGCGCTCGCCCCGCTCGTAGGAGCGCAGGAACAGCGCCCCGACCGACCGCACCGTCGCCCCGAGCTGCCAGACGAACCGCGGGTCGTGGCCGCGGGACACGCGGGCGAGGCGCATCCGCCGCGCCTCGGCGGCGATGACCTCGAGGTAGCGCAGCATCAGCGTCGCGATCACGCAGACCATCGACGGCACGCGCAGCCGGGAGAGCCCGGAGACGAGGTCGCGCAATGGGGTGGTGGCGGCGAGCGTCACCGAGACGAGCACGCCGAGCGTGCCCTTGACCAGGATGTTCCAGCCGGCGAGCAGGCCGTCGACGGCCAGCGACATCCCCATCCACTCGACCCGCGGGCCCGTCGCGAAGAACGGCAGCAGCACGGCGAGCACCACGAACGGTGCCTCGATGAGCGCCCGCGCCGCGAGCCACCCGGGCGGGATGCGGGCGACCGTCCACACCCCGACGAGCAGCAGGAACTGCAGCCCGAACACCGCGAACGCCTCGCGCGGCGTGGCCACCACCGCCAGGACGAAGACGAAGGCCACCACGATCTTGACGTGGGCGGGCAGGCGGTGGACCACGGAGTCGCCGGCCCGGTAGAGCGGGTGGGCGTGCCCGGCGCCCACCGCTACTCGACCCGGCTGGGCGTCTCGTCCTCCGACGACCGCCGTCGCAGGACCCAGAACAGGCCCCCGGCCGCGACGAGGGTGACGAGCACGCCGATCACGCCCGCGATCCCGGTCGTGCCCTCGGAGCCGCCGACCGTGTAGTCGGCCAGTGGGCTCCCGGCGGTGGCGTGCTCGCCGGCGTTCTGCGCGATGCACGTCCCGCCGACGGGCTCACCGGCCTCGTCGAGCTGGCAGCCGGTCTGCGTCACGGCGTCCAGGCCGTCGGGGCTGCTGCTCGCGGCGTACGAGACGACGCCGGCCAGCAGCAGGGCGACGACGAGGAAGCCGGCGTAGAAGGCCACGGGGAGCTTCGTCACGACCGCACTCCCTGGTCCTTGATCGTCAGCGACGGCGCGGCGCCCCGCGTCAGGTAGACGAGGTCCGGGCGCACGGCCGCGACGGCGCCGACGGTGAGCGCGGTGATGATCCCCTCGCCGATGCCGATGAGGGCGTGGAACCCGGTCATCAGCCCGAACACCGTGCCGAGCGCCAGGCCCTCTCCGCCGATCGCGTACTCGAGCACGAAGCCCAGCGACGCGACGACGGTGTTGACCCACGCGGCGACGAACGCGACGACCACGAGGCCGCCCCGGCTGCGGGTGGCGACGCGGCGCAGGGCGACGGCGACGCCGTAGCCGACGAACGTGCCGATCAGCGCCATGTTCGTGATGTTCGTTCCGAGCGCGGAGAGCCCGCCGTCGGCGAAGAGGAGCGCCTGGAGCAGCAGCACGATCGACACGCAGATCGCCCCGACGTACGGGCCCACGAGGATCGCGCACAGCGCGCCGCCGAGCAGGTGACCGCTGACGCCCGGGAGGATCGGGAAGTTCAGCATCTGGACCGCGAACACGAACGCGGCGACGAGGCCGGCCATGGGCGCGGTGCGGTCGTCCAGGTCACCACGGGCGCGGGCGACGCAGAGGGCCAGACCGAGCACGGCCACCAGCCCGAAGATCACCGAGGTCGGTGCGTTCACGATCCCGTCGCTCATGTGCATGGCGACGAGGTCGGTGTGCGGTTCCACGACTCACCCCCGCGTCCGGTGTGGCGCCACCCGGACGGGCGACGCCGGTCAGTGTGTCGCAGGAAAGTCGTTGTCGCACTACTCCTGCGACAAGCGTGTACTGGCCGAACGGAGGGTGTGCGAGGACCGTCGTTCTGCTCGCCCGGTTCGGGCATGCTGGCCGGGCGCCGAGAGAGGGAGGATCCCGATGGCAGAGCAGCGGACGACGTGCGCGATCGTCGGTGGCGGGCCCGCCGGGATCGTGCTGGGGCTGGTGCTCGCGCGGGCCGGGGTCGACGTCACCGTGCTGGAGAAGCACGGCGACTTCCTGCGGGACTTCCGCGGCGACACCGTCCACGTCTCGACGATGACGCTGATCGACGAGCTGGGCCTCTGGGACCGCTTCGCCGAGCTGCCGTGGAAGCCGATCGAGCAGGCGCGGGTCGTCCTCGACGCGGGCCCGGCGACGGTCGCCGACCTGTCCCGGCTCCCGGTCCGGCACCCGTTCATCGCGATGGTCCCGCAGTGGCACCTGCTCGACATGCTCGCCGCGGCCGCCGAGGAGGAGCCGACGTTCACGCTGCTGCGCCACGCCGAGGTCACCGACCTGCGCCGGCGCGGCGGCCGCGTCACCGGGGTGCGGTGGCGCGACCGCAGCGGGGAGGTCGGGGACACCGAGCACGACCTCGCGGCCTACCTCGTCGTCGCCTGCGACGGGCGCAGCTCCCGCGTGCGCGACCTGACGGGCCTCCCGCTGCGCGACTATCCCGTCCCGATGGACGTGTGGTGGTTCCGGCTGCCGCGCGGGGAGGGCGCCGACCCGGCGGGCGGTCTGGGGCGCGTCACCGAGGGCCGCTTCGTGATCATGCTCGACCGCGGCGACTACTACCAGGTCGCCTACCTCATCCCGCGCGGCGCGGACGCCGAGCACCGACGGCAGCCGATCCAGACCCTGCGCGACGACCTGCGGGAGCTGCACCCCTGGCTCGGCGACCGCGTCGACGGCGTGGCGTCCTGGGACGACGTCAAGCTGCTGCGCGTCACCCTGGACCGCCTGCGCCGCTGGTCGGCCCCCGGTGTGCTCTGCCTCGGCGACGCCGCGCACGCGATGTCCCCGGTCGGTGGCGTGGGGATCAACCTCGCCGTGCAGGACGCCGTGGCCGCCGCGCGGCTGCTCGCGCCGGTGCTCGCGGCCGCGCCCGCCGACCCGGCGGCGGTCGACCGCGCCGCGGCCCGCGTGCAGCGCCGTCGCTGGTGGCCGACCTGGGCGACGCAGACCGGCCAGCGCATCGCCCACCGCGGCGTCATCGCCGCGGTGCTCGGTGAGAGCGAGCAGGCGCCCGGTCGCGAGCGGTTGCCGCTGCCGCTGCGCCTGCTGCAGCGCGTGCCGGCGCTCCAGGTGGTCCCGGCGTACCTGGTCGGGGTCGGCGTGCTGCCCGAGCACGCGCCGTCGTGGGCGCGCCGGGACGCTCAGCCGGCGAGCGCGAAGAACTCCAGCGCGTTGCCGTCGGGGTCGACGAACGACAGCGCCCAGCCGTAGTCGGCCTCGACGACGCCGCTGTGCACGACCCCGATCTGGTCGAGGTGGGTCTGCCACGCGGAGACGGCGGCACGGTCGGCGCAGGAGAACCCGACGTGGTCGAGGCCGGGCGCCACGACGTCGAACGTGTCGCCGGAGCGGGCGCCGTCGTGCGCGGTGAGCCCGAAGAGCTGCCCGCCGGCGAGCGCGAAGACCTTCCGCTCGAACGGGCCGTCGGACAGCGTCATCGCCGGCTCCACGCCGAAGAGGCGCTCGTACCAGGGCTGGCTCGTGGCCAGGTCGGTCACCGAGAGCGCGACGTGGGAGATGGAGGGGAGTTCGGGCACGGCGCCAACCTAGTCCGCGCGGACCGGGAAGTGGATCGGCCCGCGCAGCACCGTCGCGACGCGGGGCTCGATCCTCCCGGCGGGGCGCAGGCGCGGCATCCGCTCGGCGAGCATCTCCAGCGCGACCTCGCCCTCCATCCGGGCCAGGGCGGCGCCGAGGCAGTAGTGCGCGCCGCCGGAGAACGCGAGATGCGTGGTGGTCTGCTCGCGGCGGGGGTCGAAGCGGTCGGGGTCGGGGTGCGCGGCCGGGTCGCGGCCGGCGCTGGCGAGCAGCACGAGCACGCCGGAGTCGCGGCGCAGCCTCCGGCCGCCGATCTCCACGTCCTCGTGCGCGAACCGCGCGGTGAGCTGGACCGGCGGGTCGAAGCGCAGCGTCTCCTCGACGGCGCCGGCCGCGAGCCCGGGGTCGGCGGCGAGGTCGTCCCAGGTGCCCGTGGCCTGCAGCGCGCGCACGGCGTTGCCGACCAGGTTCGTCGTCGTCTCGAAGCCGGCGACGAGCAGCAGCTGGGCGAGCGAGACGAGCTCGTCGAGGGTCAGCGTGTCGTCGTCGAGGGCCGCGACGAGCTGGGAGATCACGTCGTCGCCGGGGTCGGCGCGGCGGCGCTCGACGAGGTCGGCGAACAGCGCCCGCAGGTCGGCGGTGGCCCGGGACAGCGCGTGCGCGTGGCGCACCGAGCGGACGCCGTCGAGCGCCGCGCCGAGCGCCCGGCCCCAGCGGGCGAAGCGCGGGGTGTCGACGTCGGGGATCGCGAGCAGCTCCGCGATGACGCTGATCGGCAGGGGCGCGGCCAGGTCGGTGGTGAGGTCGAAGGTCCCGCGCGAGGCGGCGTCGTCGAGCAGGCGGCCGGTGACGGCCCGCGCCGTCTCGCGGTACTGCGCGAGGCGCTTCGGGGCGAACGTCGGCTGGGCGAGGCGACGCAGGCGCGTGTGGTCGGGGGCGTCGAGGGCGAGCAGCGAGAGGTCGATCGGCTCGATCAGCGCGGTGCCCGGGTCGGTCGGATCGGGACCACTCGCCGAGCTCGCGTCGTCGGTCGGGTCGAACGGCATCCGCCCGTCCGCGAGCCGCACCCCGAAGCGGCGGTCGCGCAGGACGGCCGTGCACGCCTCGTGCGTGGCGACGGCGTTGATGCCGGTGCGGCTGCGGGCCACGCCGCCCGTCTCCGCCGCCGCGGCGCGGAGCCGGGCGTAGGTCGGGTACGGGTCGAGGCGCCAGGGCTTGTGCATGAGCCGGGCGACGGGGTCGCCGCGCAGCGCCAGGGCGAGGCCGCCGGCGCGCATCACGGCGATGCGCGTGCCCAGGCGGAGGTCGGCGCGCCACTGCGGCATCGCCCGCCGTGTCACAGGTGGGGGTGCCTGTTCCGTCGTCACTGTGTCGTCGCCTCCTCGGACGGGCGGCGGGTACCCGCCGTACCGTGGCGCACCGGTCCCGAGCACCGGTGCGGAGCGTCACGTCCGGTCCGCTGGACCGGGCAGGACCCGGCGCGGAGGGTGAGAACGGACGGCCCCACGATGCCACCGGGCCGCCGACGGGACCGAGACGACAGGAGGCGGGACGTGACGAGCACCAGCGCGGCTCGGCGCCCGTCCACCGAGGGCGCCACCGATCCGGTCCGTCTGCTCCGCTCCTGGGCGCCCGGCGAGGGCTCGTGGTTCTCCGGTCCGCGCGGCGCGATGCTCACCCGCGGCGTCCGCGCCCGCCCGCCGTCGGCCGACCCGGACGCCGTCCTGGCCTGCCTGCGCGAGGTCGGCACACGATCGGGATCGCCCGCGGTCGCGGTCGGCGCGCTGCCCTACGACGCCGCCGCGAGCGCCCACCTCGTCGTCCCCGAGCACGTCGAGCGCGCCGGCCCGCTCGGCGCCGTGCTGACCGCCGAGCAGGCGCACACCCCGGTGACGGGCGTCGCGCGGCCGGTGCCCGAGCCCGCACGCTACGAGGCGATGGTCGCCGAGGCCCTGGCGCGCATGGAGGCCGGGCCGCTGGAGAAGGTCGTGCTGGCCCGGACGCTCGAGGTCCTCGCCGACCGGCCCGTCGACACCGTCCCCATGCTGCGCGCCCTGGCCCGCCGCGACCCGCGCCTGTACCTGTTCGCCGTCGACCTGCCCCCTGCGCGGACGGGCACCCCGCGGACGCTGCTCGGCGCGAGCCCCGAGCTGCTGCTCGCCCGCGACGGACACGGCGTGACGGTCAACCCGCTGGCGGGCTCCGCCGCCCGGTCCACCGATCCCGCCGAGGACGGCCGCCGCGGCGAGGCCCTGCTCGCCTCGGCCAAGGACCGTCACGAGCACGCCCTGGTCGTCGACGACATCGTCGAGCGCCTGCGTCCCCTCGTCGACGACCTCGAGGTGCCCGACGGCCCGTCGCTGGTCGCCACCGCGACGCTGTGGCACCTCTCGACGACGCTGCGGGCGCGGGTGGCCGACCTCGACGTCTCCGCGCTGCACCTCGCGCAGGCCCTGCACCCGACCCCGGCCGTCTGCGGCGTCCCGCGCGCCGACGCCGCGGCCGCCATCGACGAGATCGAGCCCTTCGACCGCGGCTTCTACACGGGCACGGTCGGCTGGACCGACGCGCGCGGCGACGGCGAGTGGGTCATGGCACTGCGCTGCGGCGAGGTGGAGGGCGACCGGGTCCGGCTCTGGGCGGGCGCCGGCATCGTGCCCGCCTCGTCCCCGCCCGACGAGCTCGCCGAGACCACCGTGAAGCTGCGGACCCTGCTCGACGCGCTGGGCCTCGACGAGGGCTGAGTGGGGACAGGGCTGGGCGGGATGGAGACCTGGGACGAGCTCCGCGACGGCCGCGAGCTCCTGCGCGACGACGACCTGCTCGTCCTCGACAAGCCCGCGGGCTGGTCGGTGATGGGCGAGCGCCACGACACCGACGTCGTCCGCCTGGCGCGCGACGCCGGCGAGACGCTGTGGCCCGCGCACCGCATCGACAAGGTGACCTCGGGGCTGGTGCTGTTCGCCCGCCGTCTCGAGGCCCACGGCGACCTGACCCGCCAGTTCAACGACCGCACCGTCGCGAAGACCTACCTCGCCGTCGCGACCGGCACCGGTCTGCCCGAACGCGGGACCATCGATCTGCCGCTGTCGGTGGGCCGCAAGAACCGCGTGCGCATCGCCGCGCCGCGCGAGGCGATCACCCGCGACGGCGACGCCTGGACGGTCCCCGACGACGCCGTCCTTCCCGGCGACCACTACCCGTCGACGACGGCCTTCGAGCGCCTGTGGGTCGGCGACGAGCGGACCCTGCTCGCGGTCACGCCGACGACGGGGCGGCGTCACCAGATCCGCGTGCACCTCGCCTGGATCGGCCACGCCCTCGTCGGCGACCCGCTGTTCGCGACGAACCCGCCGACCCGCACCGGCCTGCACGCCTGGCGCCTGGCCTTCACCGGCCCGGACGGCACGCGCCACGACCTCGTGGCCTCCCCGGGCGAGGACTTCCGCGAGCTCGCGCCGGCGTACGACTTCTCGTAGGGACGCTTCGATTTCCGAAGCGTCTCCAGAGGCATGAGCTGGAGCGTGCGGGCACGTCGAATCGGTGACGTCGCGATCTCGTGCTGTTGTCGATCGCCGGCCGGTCCACCCTTTCGGGCCTGAGATCTCGGAAAAGCCAGACATAGATTGGTCGCTCGTGCGTGCCGAGACCAAGCGCAAGATGTGGAGGAGCATCGGCCAGAATTGGGGGTACCTCGTCCTGGCGCTTGTCCTCTACGGATGGTTCATCGCTGACCGGACGAATCCTGCTTTGTTGGTGCTTGGCTCAGGACTGGTCGTCGTCTTCGCGTTGTTCTTCGCCGAGAACCCGTGCACGGCGGGTTGCTCGGCGCCTGTCACCTCAAGCGCACAAATGGCAGAACCTGAAGGCGCTGGGTAGTCGTGAGCGGAGCTTGCAGGCCCTCCGCCATACGGTGTCGCGATTCTGCGGGCAAGCAGCGGCGTTCTCGGCGCTGGCCGGGATCGGTCCGTTGCTCGTCGCCACGTTGACCTTCGTCTTCGTCACGACGAGGCAGCCTCCGCCGCCCATCCCCTGATCGGTGCAGGGAGAGCTCTCCACTTCGATCTCCCGACAGTGCCGTCAGCGCGGGCGGGTCGCGGGAACCGGATGACGCTCCTGACCCGCTCGGGTGATCACGGCGGCGAGCACGACGGTGCGGCCGCCGGTCAGGCCAGCGCCTCGGCGAGGTTCTCGATCGTCGCCCGCATCTCGTCGGGCGTGACCTCGCGGATCCGGTCGAGCAGCGCGGGGTCGGTGACGTCCGTCCAGTCGTGGAAGTGGGTCACGGCGGTGCGGTCGTCGCCCTCGGACTCGAGCTCCCAGCCCCAGACGTGGCCCGACGGCCGCTCGCCGGGCTTCGCCGGCATCCAGGCCAGGGCACGGTCGGGCTCGTAGCGGACGACGTGGTTCTCGACGCGGTAGTTCCCGCGGGTCGGGTTCTCCATCTCCATGACGAAGACGTCGCCCTCCTCGGTGATCGCGAGGTGGGTGTGGGAGGCCCGCACCGTCCCGCTCCCGTCGATGTCGGGGTGACGGTCGGGGTCGGCGAGCAGGGCGAAGACCCGCTCGACGGGGGCGTCCACGGTCGCGGTGACCGAGATCTGGGTGTCGCTCACACCGTCGATCGTGTCAGGTCCCCCCGCGGGGTACTCGGGGCGCATGGGCACCCCGGAGCGCACCCCGGAGATCACACTCCACCGCGGCGACATCACCGCGGCCGAGGTCGACGCCGTCGTCAACGCGGCGAACTCCGGCCTGATGGGGGGCGGGGGCGTCGACGGGGCCATCCACCGGGCCGGCGGCCCGGCGATCCTGGAGGCGTGCCGCGAGCTGCGGCGCACGACGCTGCCCGACGGCCTGCCGACCGGTCAGGCGGTCGCGACCACCGCCGGGGACCTGCCGGCGCGGTGGGTGATCCACACCGTCGGCCCGGTCTACGCGAAGTCCCAGGACCGCTCGCACCTGCTCGCCTCGGCCTACCGCGAGTCGCTGCGGGTGGCCGACGAGATCGGCGCCGCCACGGTCGCGTTCCCCGCGGTGTCGGCGGGCGTCTACGGGTGGCCGCTCGACGACGCCGCCCGGATCGCCCTCACGGCGGTGCGCGAGGCGAAGACTGCCGTGCGCGAGGCGCGGTTCGTCCTCTTCAGCGACGAGGTCTATGCGGCGTTCGCCCGAGCAGCCCAATCGAATGGGTGAATCGTCCCAGTGTGTCCGCAGCGTCTACGCCGACGACGCGCCAGACCCACAGCGGTTGCGCCACGAACCGGTGTAGGTGACGTGCGACGGACCACCTGAACGGTCCGTGACCCCGCCGTCACCGGGTCGTTGTGCCCCACAGATCGCCGGTGAAACCCGCGGTCCTCCCGTCCGGGCAGCGGACGGGGGTGTGCGGCGAGCGAGGGGCAGGACGCATGTCGGGTAGGCATCGCAGGGGGGCGCATCGCGGGGTGCCGACCGGACGGGTCGCGGTCTCGGTGGCCGCCGTCGGTCTGGGCGTGCTGCAGCTGGGCGGGATCGCCTCGGCCGCACCGGCCGCGGGGGGCGGCGGCGGGATCGACGGGACGTCGTGCACGGACGCCCGTATCAAGGCCTGCGTCGACCTCTCCGAGAACCGCGCCTGGCTGCTCGACGGCCAGGGCAACGTCGTCCACGGGCCCGTGGTCAACAGCCACGGCTCCGAGGGACACGAGACCCCGACCGGCGACTTCGTGATCCAGCGCAAGGAGCGCCACCACGTCAGCCGGGAGTACGAGGGCGCGCCGATGCCGTACGCCGTGTTCTTCGACAACAGCGGCCGGGCGTTCCACGGGGGCAGCACCGAACGTCAGTCGGCCGGGTGCGTGCGCCTCGGCATGGAGGACGCGAAGCAGTTCTTCGAGCACCTGGACCCGAACGACCGGGTCCAGATCGTCGAGTGAGCCCGTCCGGGCGCACCCGATCTCTGATCGGTGCGGACGGACGCGACGGGACGAGGGGCACCCGAGGGGGGTGCCCCTCGTCCCGTCGTGTGTCAGGCCGGGGTGTCAGGCCGGGGTGTCGGGCCGGGGTGTCAGGCCCGCCGGCGCAGCACGAGCGCCACGGCGCCGCCGACCACCACGATCGCGATCACGACGAAGACCCACGCGGGCACCCCGCCGCTCCCGGTGTCGGGGCCCGCGGAGGCCGCCGGCGAGGGCGGCGCGGAGCCGTCGGAGTGGCCCGAGTGGTCGGCCGGGGCCGCCTGGGCGGGCGCGCCGGTCGTCGCCGCGCCGGTGGGTGCGGACGGCGTCGTGAGCTCGAACGTCACCGAGCCGCTCACCGGGTGGCCGTCGCTGGAGACGACCCGGTAGCCGATCTCGTACTGTCCGGCCTGCGGCAGCGCGCCGACGGGCACCGAGACGACCTTGTCCCGGACCGTCACCGCACCCTGCTCGTGACGGGCGCCGTCGGGGCCGACGACGGTGAGGGCCGCGCCCTCGGGCTGCGGGGTCTCGTCGAAGGTCACCGAGACCTGCGTCGGCGCGGTCGGGACGGTCGAGCCGTCGGCGGGGTCGCTTCCGGTGATCACGTCGTGCGCACTGGCCGGGCCCGCGGTGAGCAGGAGGACGGTCAGGGCGAGCAGGCCGGTCACGAGGACGGCGAGCGGGCCTCGACGGTGGGTGCGGGCGGACGGGGTCCGCGGTGTGGGCATGAGGGGGTCCTTCCGGGTCGGGGTGGCGTCGCGGCGCGGACCGGGCGGGACCCGGTCCGGTGCGGCGACGGCGGACCCCGACGTGGGTGGTGCCCCACGGCGGCGCGGCGGACCCGGACGGTGGACGCCGGTCGCGCGGCCACGGGCGTCGGCGCGGCCGGCACGGGCGGCGGCCCGTCGAGCAGCCGGGCCCAGACGGCGACGCGTCGTAGGTGACGACGGGCGGCGCGGGCGAGGGCGCGGTCGGCGTGGACGATCCCGCCGGCGACCAGCGCCGCGACGGCCAGGTGCGCCACGACCATCCCGGGACCGGCGCCGGCCGCGGCCGCGTGGTGGTCGTGGCCCGCGACCTCGGCCGGCAGCGCCAGGTGGAGGGCGAGCTGCCCGCCGGCGAGGACGACGGCGAGGCGGGCCACGGAGTGCGGGCGGGCGCCCAGCAGGGCGGTGCCCAGCGCGACCGCGACGACGACGGCGATCGCGGGCGGGCCGGCCACGACCGGTCCGCCGGCCTCCCCGTGCGCGGCGACCCCGAGGACGGCCGCGACGAGACCGAGCAGCGCGGCGCGCGCCGGGGTCGCTCGGTCGGGGGTCACGGGCCTCCACGGTAGCCCGCGCCGGACGGTGCGCCGTCCCGGACGCCTCGTGAGCGGATTTCCCGGCGACGGGCCCGAAATCCGCTCACATGGCGCGGAGGAAGGCCGCGATCTCGGCGACGGCCTGGAGCGAGGTCCGGGGCGTCAGGGTCGCGGTCGCGACGTAGCCGTGCGCGGCGCCCAGATAGCGGGTGTGGCGCACCGGCACCCCGGCCGCGTCGAGGGCCTCGACGTAGCGCTCGCCGTGGTCGCGCAGGGGATCGTGCTCGGCGGTCTGCACGAGCGCGGGCGGGAGACCGGCGAGCTCGGCACGCAGCGGCGAGGCGTAGGGGTGCGTGCCGTCGGCGCCCGCGAGGTAGAGCTGGTGGAAGCCGCGGATGTCGCCGGCGGAGAGGATCGGGGCGACGGGGATCGCGCGCTCCGAGGGCAGGACGTCGACCATCTCGGTGCCCGGGTAGACGAGGACCTGCGCGGCGATGGCCGGCGCGTCGACACCGTCGAGACGCCGATCGCGGGCCATCAGGCACACGACCGTGGCGAGGTTGCCGCCCGCGCTGTCGCCCATGACCGCGACGCGCGCGGGGTCGAGGCCCCAGGCGCGGGCGTCGGCGACGAGCGCGCTGACGGCGTCGTAGCAGTCCTGCGCGGGCACCGGGAACGTGTGCTCCGGCGCGAGGCGGTAGTCGACGGACACCACGACGACCGATCCCTCGCGGGCCACGTGCGCGCAGAACCACTCGGACTGGTCGAGGTCGCCCTGCACGAACCCGCCGCCGTGGAAGTTGACGACGACGGGCGCCGGGGACGCGCTGCCCGCGGGCCGGTAGACGCGCACCGGCAGGCCCTCGGGCACGGCCGCGGTGGGCAGGCGGGCGTCGATGATCGTCACGTCACGGGGCGCCGGGCCGATGACCGCCCGGCCGAGCGGGCCGTGCTGCAGGCGCAGCACGGCCTCCCGGGCGGCGGGGACGGCGTCGGGGGCGAGGTGGGCCACCGAACCGCCGAGCCGGCGGCGCAGGGCACCGAGGAGACGCAGGCCGAGGGGGAGGCGCACGCCGGGGAGCCTCGCCCACCGGACGTGCGCCCGTCACGTCGGGCCGCAGGCGTCACACCTGGGCGGCCACCTGCACGTCGATGTTGCCCTGCGTCGCCTTCGAGTACGGGCACAGCTCGTGGGCGCGGCCGGCGAGGCGGTCGGCGGTCCCCTGGTCGGCGCCGGGCAGGTGGACGGTGAGCCACACCCGGAGCCCGAAGCTCGTGGCGTCCGGGCCGATCCCGACCTGCGCGTCGACGCTCGAGGAGTCGACGTCGACGTTCTCCTGGCCGGCGGCCAGCTTGAGGGCCTGGTGGAAGCAGGCCGCGTAGCCGGCGGCGAAGAGCTGCTCGGGGTTGGTCGCCCCGCCCGGCCCGCCCATCTCCTTGGGCATCGCCATGTCCTGGTCGATGATGCCGTCCGACGAGCGGACGTGGCCGTTGCGGGCGTCGCCGGACGACGTGGCCTCGGCGGTGTACTTGATGTCCATACGATCCGGCGTACCCGCCATGGCGTCGCCACGTGAGTGAGATGGGTCGCCATGACGACCCGGATCACTCACGTGGCCGTCGGCCATCGCGGCGGACGCTTCTCGAGGAACGCGCCGATGCCCTCGCGGCCCTCCGGGGAGAGCCCCCGCTCGCCGATGCTCGCGGCCTCGGCGTCGAGGTGATTGTCGGTGAGCACGCCGCCGGCCCGGCGCACCAGCCGCTTCGTCGCGGCGAGCGCCTCGGACGGGCCGGCCGCGATCCCCTCGGCGATGCCGTCGGCCGCGAGGCGCAGGTCCTCGTCGGCGACGACGCGGGACGCCAGACCGCAGGCCAGCGCCTCGGCGGCGCCCATCGGCGCGTTGGTGAGGAACATGTCCATCGCCCGCGCCCGCCCGACCGCCGCGGGCAGCAGCGCGGTCATGCCGCCGTCGGGGGTCAGCCCGATCGCCGTGTACGCGGGCCGCAGCCGGGCGCCCGCGCCGAGCACGATGAGGTCAGCGGAGAGCGCCAGCGACAGCCCGATGCCCGCCGCCCAGCCGTGGACGGCGACGACCACGGGCGCCGCGAGGTCGAGCAGCGCCCGCTGACCGACGTGGATGGCGTCGGCCAGCTCGGAGAGGCTGCGGTCGGGCTCCGCGGCGAACCCGGAGATGTCGCCGCCGACGCAGAAGTTCGCGCCCTCGGCGACGATCTCGACGCAGCGGGCGTCCCGGGCCGGGCCCGACAGGGCGGCGAGGAACTGCCGGCCGAACGCGTGATCGACGGCGTTGTGACGCTCGGGGCTCGCCAGCACCAGCCGGCACACGCCGTCGGACTGCTCGACCCGGATCCGTTCGGGGTCACTCACGGGCTCTCCCCTCGTTGCGCACGGGCCCGGCGATGCTGCCACGCTCGACCCCACCAGCACCGGCCGAGATGATCGAGGGACGACAGACGTGCCCGACCTGCACATCCCCGCCTCCGCGGGCAGTCACCAGTCCGCGTTCCTCGCCGTGCCCCCGGTCGGCGACGGCCCGTTCCCCGGCGTCGTCGTCCTGCAGGACGCCTTCGGCCTGCGGGGGACGCTGCGCGAGCACACCGAGCGACTCGCCGCCGCGGGCTACCTGTCGGTGGCGCCCGCCCTCTACACCGCCCGCGGTGGGGGACCCCGCTGCATCGCGGCGACGATGAAGTCGATGACCACGAACACCGGGCCGGTGTTCGACGACATCGAGGCCGCGCGCCGCTGGCTCGCCGGCCGCGAGGACTGCACGGGTCGCGTCGGCGTCATCGGGTTCTGCCAGGGCGGTGGCTTCGCGCTGATCTCGGCGGCGCGCCACGACTTCGCCGCGGCCGCCCCGAACTACGGCCGGGTGCCCGACGACGCCGAGCGCGAGCTCGAGGGCATCTGCCCCGTCGTCGCGAGCTTCGGCGGCAAGGACCCGTCCCTGAAGGGCCACCCCGAGCGTCTCGAGTCGGCGCTCACCGCCCTCGGCGTCGAGCACGACGTGCGCACCTACCCCGACGCCAACCACAGCTTCCTCGAGCCGATGCCGCCGCCGCTGGCCGTCTTCGGCCTCGGCCTGCACCGCCCGTCGGCCGAGGACGCCTGGGGCCGCATCCTGCGGTTCTTCGACACGCACCTGCGCCGGGAGACCGCATGACCGAGGACCTCGAGAGCTACCTCATCGACATGGACGGGGTCCTCGTCCACGAGGAGAACGCGCTGCCGGGGGCGGACGACTTCATCCGCCGCCTCGGCGAGGCCGGCAAGCAGTTCCTCGTGCTGACCAACAACTCGATCTACACCCCGCGCGACCTGCAGGCGCGCCTGCACGCGAGCGGCATCGACATCCCCGCCACGTCGCTGTGGACGAGCGCACTGGCGACCGCGCAGTTCCTGAACGACCAGCGCCCGGGTGGCAGCGCGTTCGTCGTCGGCGAGGCCGGGCTGACCACGGCCCTGCACGACATCGGCTACATCCTCACCGACCGCGACCCCGACTACGTCGTCATCGGCGAGACCCGGACGTACTCGTTCGAGGCCATCACCCGCGCGATCCGCCTGATCCAGGGCGGGGCCCGCTACATCGTCACCAACCCCGACGCGACGGGGCCCTCGCCCGAGGGCACGCTGCCGGCCGCGGGCTCGGTGGCCGCGCTGATCACCCACGCGACCCGCAAGGACCCGTACTTCGTCGGCAAGCCCAACCCGCTGATGATCCGCGCGGGGCTCAACACCGTCGGTGCGCACTCCGAGACCACCGCGATGATCGGCGACCGGATGGACACGGACATGGTGGCCGGGATGGAGGCCGGGCTGCACACGATCCTGGTGCTCTCCGGGGTCACCGACCCGGCCGAGATGGACCGCTATCCCTACCGCCCGAACCAGGTGGTGCAGAGCGTCGCCCACCTGGAGGTGGGCGTGCGGGGCTGACCGGGTACTTCTGCGGACATGCCGGAGGACTACGAGGACCTGCCGTCCACGCTGCAGCGCTCGCCCGAGAGTGCGCGCAAGACCTACGCCGAGGCCAAGGAATCCGCCGAGGGGACCTACGGCAAGGGTGAGCGCGCCAGCCGGACGGCGTACTCGGCGCTCAAGCACACGCACGAGAAGGTGGGCGACCACTGGGAGCCCAAGGAGGAGAAGGGCCCGTCGGACTCGCGCGCCGAGAGCGGCGGGGCGAACCCCAGCGGCGAGCCCGGCGGCGGCGTCGACGCCAACGCCAGCAAGGAGCACCTCTACGAGCGCGCCCAGCAGCTCGGCGTCGAGGGCCGCTCGAAGATGGACAAGGACGAGCTGGTCGACGCCATCCAGAAGGCGAACGACAGGGAGACGCGCAAGGCCCGGGGTGACTGAACCCGCCGTTCCCGCCGCCGACCCCGCCGACCCCCCGCCCACCACCCGCCCGTCGCTGGGCTGGCTCGAGCTCGGGGTCGCGGCCCTGTCCTACGTGGTGGTCCAGCTGGCCCTGGCCGTCGTGGCCGGCCTGCTCTCCGAGGGCGTCCCGCCCGCCCCGGTGCTCGTGGCGATCTCGGGCGTCTCGGCGCTCGCGGCGGTCGCGATCGCGCTCTCGCTGCGGGTGCGCTCGCCCGCCGCCGTCGGGCTGGTCCGCGTCCCCGTGCGCACGGTGCTCGTCGGCGTCGGACTCGGCCTGGTCGTGTGGCTGGTCTCGCGCGCCCTGATCCTCGCCTACGTCGCGATCACCGGGGACACGTCGGACCCGCAGGCCGCGCTCACCCTCTTCAGCGGCCCGGTGGCCGCGACCCTGGTCGTCCTCGTCGGGGGGCTCGTCGTCCCGCTCGGTGAGGAGCTGCTCTTCCGGGGCGTGGGCTACGGCGTCCTGCGCCGCCTCGGGTACGTCGTCGCCGTCGTGCTCTCGGCCGGGGTGTTCGCGCTGGCCCACGGCCTCAACGTCGTGTTCGCCGCGGCGCTGCTGCTCGGCGTCGTCAACGCCGTGCTCTACGAGCGCACCGGCTCGATCTGGCCGCCGGTCGCCGCGCACGCGACGTTCAACCTCATCTCGTTCGCGCTGGTGCTGGCGGTCGGCGGCCAGACATGACGCGAGCTCGGATGTTCAGGACGCCGCGAAGGGGTCGAAGCCGAACTTGATCGCGGTCGGGTCGCGCCGCACCGTCACGACGCCGGCGGCGTCCTGCGTGTCCAACTGGCACAGCAGCCGGACGAGACGGTGCGCGGCTCCGCGGGGCTCGTCGCCCGTCTGCGCCAGCGTGCGGTGCGACGCTCCGACGTTCCACTGCGACGTCGTCCCCGCACCCTGACTGACCGCGATCACGACGTCGAGCAGCCAGCGTGCCGGCTTGCCGGAGAACGCCGTCGTCTGGTGGGCGAGGACCTCGACGACCTGATCGGCGCGCACCAGCCCGTGGTCCTGGGTCTCGATCCACACCTGGTTCAGCGCCATGACCCACCTCCTCGCTCCGGGGCGACATCGGCCCCCCGGCGGGAGCCGGGCCGACGTCCGGAACGACCCGTCTCGAGGAAGGGTCGGCGTACCGCCGTGGGGTCGGTCGTTCCGGTCGGCTCCGGGCTCCCGCCGGGAGGGCCATCCAGTAGCAGGGACCGTTGATCGGATCGCGTTGCGGGCGGTCATCACCTCCTCGCCGGGACGGATGTCGTGGACGGGTGCACCGGAGGCGCCCGGGTGCGGGGAACGGGTCGTCGGCGGCCACCCCGAGCCGTGCCGACCGGGGCGGGGTCCCTGCCGGCGACCAGTCCGCGGGACGACCTCGGTGGAGGTTCGCGGCGGGCCGCGGGGCCGTGCCGCGGAGGTGGCGCGGGAGGCGCGGGACGTTCCTCGCCCCAGGGCTGCTCGGCCGTCACGATCGCGACGAACTCGGCGTCGAACACGGCCTGGTCCACGGCGGGCCCCCCGTCGATCACCACCAGGGGCTCGGGGGCCGGGTCACTCCCGCGACCGCGTCGCGGTGTCTCCCCGAGGCCCTGCGCCTCGTCGAGCACGTCGACCGTCATGACGAACACTCCTCCGGTCGCCACTCTCACCGGTTCCAGCGTTCTCGCCACGATCTGCGAGATATCTACAACTTTAGTTGGAGCTTTTCGCTCGTTCAACCCCGAGATCCGTTGCCGTGGCCATGGTCGCGCCCATGGCGGGCCGAGTCGCGTTGCCGGCGCGCGGTGTCCCGTTCGTCGAGCGCGGTGTCCCGCTCGCGGCGCGCCCGGTCGCGCTCCTCGGTGGTGGCGGCGTGCCGGGCGCGCTCCTCGGCGAGGTCGGCGTGCAGATCGAGGATCGTCGCGGCGCTGGCCAGGGTGTGGCCGTGATCGGTCAGCTCGCGCAGTGCGACGACCCGGGCGAGGTGGTTGCGGGAGTAGCGCCGGTGTCCGCCCCCGGAACGGGACGGGCTGACCAGTCCCGCGGCGTCCAGGCTCCGGAGGAACGCGGCGGTGACCCCCAGCAGCTGCGCGGCCTGACCCATGCCGTAGGCGGGGTGGTCGGGATCATCCAGGCGGTCCAGAGTCATGCGTCGCCTTCTCCTACCGGGCGTCCGCGCCGCACGCTACCCGGGTCCGGGCCCCCGGCGGAGGAGCCAGGTGGGACGCCGGCCGTCCGGCGCCTCGGCTCCTGGCCGGACGAGGCGTACCCGGGAGCTCGAGGTGGAACCCCCGGCCCCATGAGCACAGCGTCCGACGTCGAGACCGCCATCGAGATCCACGACCCCGCGACGGGGGAGTTCGTGGGCAGCGTCCGCCCCGCGGGCCCCGACGAGGTCGACGCCGCCGTGGGCCGGGCGCGCACCGCCCGCGACGCCTGGGCCCGCACGGCGCCCGGCGACCGCGCCGGCCTGGTGCGCGACGCCGCCGGGGCGCTGCGGGGCGTCGCCGAGGAGTTCGCGCGCCTCAACGAGACCGAGACCGGGCGGCCCTACGACGACGCCCTGGGCGGGGTGCTGGCCGCGGCCGGGACGCTCGAGCAGTACGCCGAGCTGGGCCCGTTGCACCGCGGACGCTCGCTGCAGGGCTCGTGGGACGCGACCGACCTCATGGTCCCCGAGCCCCGCGGGGTCGCCGCGGTGATCACGCCGTGGAACGACCCGGTGGCCGTGGCGGGGGGCCTGATCGGTGCGGCGCTCGTCACCGGCAACACCGTCGTGCACAAGCCCAGCGAGCGCTGCCCGCACCTCGGACGACGCTTCGCCGAGCTCGTCGCGTCCTTCCTGCCCGAGGGCGTCCTCGAGATCGTCGACGGGGCCGGCCCGACCGGCGCCGCGCTGTCCGGGCACCCGTCGATCGACCTCGTCGCCCACGTCGGCTCCATCAACGCCGGGCGCGCCATCCGCCAGGCCGCCGCCGGCACCGGCGCGCACGTCCTGCTGGAGAACGGGGGCAACGACCCGTTCGTCGTCGACGCCGACGTCGACCCGCGCTGGGCCGCCGAGCAGGCGGCGCTCGGCTCCTACGCCAACGGCGGCCAGGTGTGCGTCTCCGTCGAGCGCATCTACTGCGCCGCCGCGATCGCCGAGCCGTTCCTCGACGCGCTGGCCGAGGAGGCCGCGCGCTGGGTCTACCGGCCCTCGGCGGCGGGCGAGAAGGCCCTCGGCCCCGTGGTGGACCGCCGGCACCGCGAGCACGTCCACTCCCACGTCGCCGCCGCGATCGAGGACGGCGCGCGGGTGCACGCGGGCGGGTTCGTGCCCGAGGGCGACGGTGCCTTCTACCCGGCGACCGTGCTCTCCGGGCTCACGCCGGCGATGACGATCCTGCGCGAGGAGACCTTCGGGCCGGTCGCGCCGGTCCGGGTGGTCGAGGACTTCGCCCACGGGCTCGCCGAGGCCGTCGACGACCCGCACGGACTCGCCGCGACCGTGCTCACCGGCAGCATCGCCCACGCCCAGCAGGCCTGGCGCGAGCTCCCCGTCGGCACCGTGAAGATCAATGCGGTGTTCGGCGGCGCGCCGGGCGGGGCGGCCGAGCCCCGCGGGGTGTCGGGGTCGGGCTTCGGCTACGGCCCGGAGCTCCTCGACGAGATGACCACCACCAAGGTGGTCCACTGGTCGCCACTCCCGTGAGCGAGTGCTGACGCTGAGTACGTGTTGATCGACCCGTGACCCCCGGACGGGTGCTGTCGTTGCCCCGACGTGACCAATGACGACGACGCCGTCACGGCCGCCGCACCGACGGCCGCACTCGCCCGGCCGGCTCGTCCGCGCCCGGCACCGCGGTGGCCGCTGGTGCTGAGCCGGTCGGTGCTGGGCGTCGCGGCCACGGTCACGGGCGTGCTCGGGGTCGGCGTCGCGACCGGCGCGACGCCGATGCTGTCGATGGTCGCCGGGCCCCAGGCCTCGCTCGCGGTCCCGCCACCGCCTGTCGTGCCGGTGCTCGGCACGCCGACCTCGGTCGAGGCGACGACGACGGACACCAGCGAGACGACGACGCGCACGACCACGCGCTCACCGCGCCGGACCGTGGACGACGAGACCACCACCGCCCGCCGGACGACCCGCCCGACCCCGGTCGTGCCCGTCGTCCCGGAGCCCGAGCCCGTGGCCCCGGCGCCGGTCGAGCCGCCGGCCGGCGGGGGCCAGGGCGGCGGCGCCGGCGGCGGCGGTAGTGGCGGTCACGGCGGCGGTGAGGGTGGCGGCGGCCAGACCGGCGGCGGCACCGGCGGCGGTCAGGGTGGCGACGGTCAGGATGACGGCGGTCAGGGTGGCGGCGCTCAGCAGCCGCGCCTCACCAGGGGCGCCGGCTGACCGGTCCAGGACATACCTCGGTGGCGAAACCCGCGCTCAGCGCGGGTTCCGCCACCCAAGTCGGGGTCGGTGGCCTCAGCGCACGAGGGCGACGAGGTCGCCCGGGAGCTGCTCGAGGGTCCGGTCGACCTGGTCCTCGGGCAGCCACTCGCGCAGCAGGTGCAGCACCTGCTCCACCTGGTGCTCGACCTTCTCCGCGTCCACGGACGTCACACGCCCCGAGACCGCGTCGACGAAGGCGTCCTTCGTGACGGAGCGGGCCTGATCGTCCTTCGGGCGCTGGGCGCGGAGCTCCGCGGAGAGCTCGGGGGGCAGGCTGACCGTGAGGTCCTGCGCGAGGCCGGAACTGATGGCCTTGCCCAGCTCGTTCAGCGTGGCGCGGACCAGCACCTCGGCCTCGGACTGCGTCTCCAGCCCGATCCGGCGCTGGACCTGCCCGGTGAACGCCGCGAGCGTGGCGCTGGAGCGCGCCGGGTTCGGGTCGTCGGGGTTCTCGTCGGACTGCACCGGCGGGGTGGTCATGTCTTCTCGTGCCTCCAGCTCGTGACTGCTTCTTCTCCGGACACGGGCACCCACTCAGGAGGCGGGCGCAAACCCCTCGTCGCCGGCGCGTCGCACTCCCTCGGTCCAGCGGTCGCGGCGCTGGGCCTCGGTCTGCTCCCACCACTCCGGGCCCCGCTCGCCGAGCGCGGTCTTCGCCGCGTGCACCCGAGCCCGCGCGGACGCCTCCGCGTCGGCGTCGTCCGCGCGCTTCGCGGTGCCCACGTCCCGGCGCGCGGCCATGAGCCAACGGCGCAGGACCGAGGCGTCGTCCTCGGGGATCAGCGGATCGGTCGCCCGCCAGCGCCGTCCGTCGATCACGACGTGGTGGCCGTCGTCGGTGTGCTCGACCATCACGCCACGTCCACATCCATGCCCACGCGGCGCAGGCGCCGGGACGCCGCGAGCACCTCGTCGGGGCCGATCGCCAGGCACTCCTGGTCGAACGGGCACACGAGCTGGCGGCACGGGCTGCAGGACACGGGACGCGTGAGCACCTCGGCGCGGGTGGAGCGCGGCCGATACTGGTCGACGGTCTCGGTGCCGGCGAACAGCTCGACCACCGGTGCGCCGACGGCGTCGGCGAGGTGCACGCCCCCGGAGTTGTTGGCGACGACGACCTCGGCGTCGGTGAGCACCGCCGCCAGGTCGCCGAGCTCCAGGCCCGTGACCGGGAGCCCCACGTCGCCGGCGACCGCCGCGACGAGCTCCGCCTCGCGCTCGGTGCCCGTCACCGCGACCGTCAGCCCGTCCTCGGCGAGACCCCGGACGACGGCGGCGAACCGCTCGGGGGGCCAGCGTCGCGACGGGCAACTCGCACCGGGGGCCACGACGGCGTAGCGGGCGAGGTCGAGCGCGGCGGGGACGTGGGCGTCGAGGGGGACGCGGGCGTGCAACGTGTGCCCCTGCGACGGCACGCCCACGGCGGCGAGCAGCCCGAGCATGCGGTCGACCTGGTGCACCTCGTCGGGCGGGGCCGGCACCCAGTGGGTCAGCAGGGCGCCGCCGAACTCCTTCGACGTGCCCACCCGGACGCCGATGCCGGCGCGGCGCGCGAGCTCGGCGGCCGGCCACGGCGACTGCGAGAACGACGTGAGCACGATCGCGGCGTCGTGGTCGCGGGCGGTGAGCTCGGCGACGAGGTCGGCGTCCGGGTCGGCGCCCGGGACGAGGTCGAGCTGCTGCCAGGACACCGAGGCGGTGACGACGTCGTCGACCTCGGGGAGCAGGGCGGCAGCGGCCGCGCCGCCGGGGGAGGCGAGCAGGTCGAGCGACGCGTGCGGCGCCGCGGCGCGCAACGCCCGGAACACGGGACCGGTCATCAGGACGTCGCCGACGTTGTCGGGACGCACGACGAGGATGCGGCGCATCGAGGACCACTCGGGGTCGCCGTACCCTGGGCGGTGCGCGGCGGGGTGCCGGAGGTCGGCGGGGAGGTCGGGCACGGCGACGAGTACCCGAAGGTGCTGGCAGGCTCACCCCGTGAGCTGGTCGCCCTGGTTCCACGCGCGGCCCGTCGCCCGCGGCGTCTGGCTGGTCGCCGAGCCCGGCCACGTCAACTCGTGGCTCGTCGCCGGGCGCGACCGCGCGGTGCTCGTCGACTCCGGGCTCGGGATCGCCCCGATCCGCCCGGTCGTCGAGGCGCTCACCGACCGGCCCGTCGACGTCGTGCACACCCACGCCCACCTCGACCACGTCGGCGGCGACGCCGAGTTCTCCCGCGTCGCGATCCACCCGGCGGGGGTCGCCGAGCTGACGGCCGGCGCGAGCGCGGCCGAGCGGCGCCGCTACCTCGCCCACACCCGCCGGATGCTCGCCGCCGCCGACGCCTACCGGGCGCTCGACCGCGACTTCCTCCACCTGCTCTCCGCCGACTCCGACCCGCGCCCGCTGCCGCCCGGCGTCGACGAGACCACCTGGGCGCCCGGGCCGGCGCCCACGCCCGACCTCCTCGCCGACGGGGACGTCGTCGACCTCGGCGGCCGGGAGCTGCGCGTCCTCCACACGCCGGGCCACAGCCCGGACTCGGTCTGCTTCCTCGACGAGCGCGCCGGCCTGCTGTTCGCCGGCGACACGGTCAACACCGGCCCGACCTACGCGCAGGCCCCGGAGGCCGACCTCCCCGCGTTCGCCGCGTCCACCGCCCGGCTGGCGGAGCTCGACGTCCACCTCGTCCTCATGGCGCACTTCGGCCGCGCGGTCGCCGAGGGCGCCTACCTGCGCGAGGTCGCCGACGCCTTCGCGCGCCTGCTCGCCGGCGGTGTCGACGGGCCCGTCCTGCGCCCGGCGCGCGACTGCGACGCCGACCCGGTGCGCGAGGCCGTGTTCGACGCGTGCTCGATCTACGTGCCCGCCGATGAGTGAGCGCCGGTCCGAGACCGCCGACGGCGTCGAGGTCCTCGTCTCCGGCGACGCCTCCCGCGACGCCCTGGCGCAGCGGGCGCTCGCCCGCGGACCGGCGCTGACCGAGCGGGCGCTCGGGTTCCTCCGGGGATGGCTGCACGACGGCTTCGCGCCGGAGCGGGGAAGCTTCGAGCTGGTCACGCTCGAGGTCCCCGCCGCCCGGGAGCCCGGCGGGGGTGACGTCGTCCTGCGGTTCGTGTTCACCCTCGACGCGGCGCCCGAGGAGTACGGCTACACGTGGTTCGAGGTGGTGCTGAACGACCGGGACCACCCGCCGGACCCGTTCTGGCCGGTCGGGGTACGTGTCAGCTTCTGGTGAGCGAACGGCCGGGATCGGGTACCGACGGCGGGTGGCAGACCTCCGCGTCGCGCTCGTCCACGGGCGCGCCGACCCCGCGCACGACGGCGTCGCCGACTACACCGTCCACCTCGCGCAGGCCCTCGACCGCCACGGCGTGGACGTCGTCGACGTGCCCGTCGACCCGGGGGCGCGCGGGTTGCTGCGCGCGGCACGGTCGCTGCGGGCGAGCGGCGCGGACGTCGCGCACGTGCAGTTCGCGCCGTCGGCGTTCGGGTTCTCCGGCGCCCCGGGGCTGCTCGGCGACCTCGCGGGGATGCCGCTGGTGACGACGCTGCACGAGTACGGCTGGTGGTCGTGGGCGCCCCGGGTGCCGGACGGCGTGTGGTCGTTCCTCGAGCGCCGTCGCCTCGCCGACCGGGAGACCGGGCGCCTCGTCCCGCGCAGCGCGGCGGTGCTCACGACCAACGGCGAGCACGCCGCGACCCTGCGGGACCGCCTCGGCGTCGAGGCCGGCCGCGCCCCGCTGCTGCCGAACGTCGAGGTCGACCCGGACGCCCCGGATCGGGCCACCACCCGGCGCGCCCTCGGCGTGCCCGCGGACGCCGAGCTCGTGGTCTTCTTCGGCTTCGTGCACCCGGTGAAGGGCCTGCGCTACCTCGTCGACGCCGTCGCGCGCCTGGCCGCCGAGCGTCCGCGGCTGCACCTGCTGGTCCTCGGCGGGTTCACCTCGCTCGCCCTGCCCGAGGACGAGGCCGCGGCGTTCCGCGACGAGCTGACCGCGCACATCGCGGCGGCGGGCGCGACCGACCGCGTGACGATCACCGGGCACCGCCCCGCCGGCGAGGTCTCGGCCGCGCTGCAGGCCGCGGACGTCGCGGCGTTCCCGTTCACCGCGGGGGCGACGCTCAAGAGCGGTGCGCTGCTCGCCGCACTCGACCACGGGCTCCCGACGCTGGTCACCCGCCGCCCCGACGCCCCCGAGGACCCCGACCTCGCCGACGGCGAGACCGTGGTGATCGCCCCGCAGGTGCGCGACGCCGACGTCCTGCACGACGGGCTGCGCCGTCTGTTCGGTGACGACGACCTGCGCGCGCGGGTCGCGGCCGGCGGGCACCGCCTCGTCCGCGGCCGCGACTGGGACCGGCTCGCCGCGTCGCACGTGGCCACCTACCGGGCGGTGCTCCCGTAGTGCGCCGGGTCCTCGTGATCGACCTCCTCGGCGGGCTCGGTGACCTGATCATGGTGCTGCCGAGCGTGCACGCGCTGGCCGAGGCGCACCCCGACGCCGAACTCACCGTCCTGACCCACGCGCCCGGGGCCCCGCTGCTGGCGCGCGACCCGGCCGTGGCCGCGGTTCGCACCGCCGAGAAGCACGACGAGCGCGCCGCGGTCGAGGCGGCGCTCGCCGACCTCGCACCCGACCTCACCGTCACGACCACCCGCTTCGACGGTATCGGCGACCTCGTCGACACCGACGCCGCCGCCCGCGGCACCCGCGCGGTGAGCAACCTCTGGCGCAACCCGCCGCCCGACGAGCTGGTGGGCGAGCGCTACCAGCGGATCCTCGCCGCCGAGGGCGCCATCGCCGACACGATCCGCCCGCCCCGCGTCGTCCTCGACCCCGCCGAGCTCGCCGCCGGAGGGCACACGCTCGTGCAAGCCCTGCGTCCACGCTGGCACTCAACGCCAGGAAATCCGCATCCTCAGCCGGCGAGAGACGAGACCCCGCCCACCGTCCTCGTCCCCGACGCCGGCATGGCGGTCAAGCGCTGGCCCGCCCGCCGCTGGGCGGGGCTCGCGAGCTCCCTCCCCGGCCCGGTCCTCTCGATCGGCCCCGTCGACGGCGCCGAGGAGCTCCCCCCGACCGACCTCCGCGGCCTCGCCGCGCAGTTCGCCGCCGTCGCGGAGGCCGGCGGGGTCGTCGTCGGCCCCGACACCGGCCCGGTGCGCCTGGCCGCGGCGGTCGGCGCCCGCACGGTCGCGCTCTTCGGTCCCACGGCCGCGGCGCGCTACGGCCTGGAGGAGGGCGTCAACCTCCAGGGCCTCCCGGAGTGCCCGCACCGCATGCCGACGGCCATCACCGAGCAGGTCTGCTGGTGGGAGGCGACCTGCCCGCTCGCGCCCGAGCCCGCCTGTCTGCTCGATCTCACCGTCGACCGTGTGCGCGGGGCCGTGCTCGCCGACGGGTAGAACGGGGAGATGCGCTACCTCGATCTCCCCACGGCGAAGAAGTGGTCGGCCATCGGGCTGGGCACCTGGCAGTTCGGTTCCCGCGAGTGGGGGTACGGGCAGGACTACGCCGCCGGCCCCGACAGCGAGGCCGCGAAGATCGTGGCACGCGCCCTCGAGCTCGGTGTCACGGTCTTCGACACCGCCGAGGTCTACGGCCTCGGGCGCAGCGAGCGCATCCTCGGCGACGCCCTGGACCGCGCCGATGCCGACCCGCAGACCACGGTCGTCGCGTCGAAGATCTTCCCGGTGCTGCCCGTCGACCAGGTCGTCGTCCAGCGCGGCACCTCCAGCGCCGCCCGGCTGCGTCGCAAGCTCGACCTCTACCAGGTCCACCAGCCGAACCCGGTGGTCGGCGACGGCACGACCATGGCCGGCATGCGGACCCTGCAGGCCGCGGGCGTCGTCGACGAGGTCGGCGTCAGCAACTACTCGCTGGACCGCTGGCAGGGCGCCGAGACCGCGCTGGGCAGCCAGGTGATCTCCAACCAGGTGCAGTACAGCCTCGTCTCCCGCGGGCCGGACAAGGAGCTGCTGCCCTACGCCCGCACCGCCGGGCGCGCGATCCTCGCCTACAGCCCGCTCGCCCAGGGCCTGCTGTCCGGCAAGTTCGACGCGGACCACCGGCCCGCGAACCGCGTGCGCTCGCTCAACCCGGTCTTCCTGCCCGAGAGCCTGCGCCGCGTGACGCCGCTGATCGAGACGCTGCGCGCCGTCGCGGACGCGCACGACGCGACACCCTCGCAGGTCGCGCTGGCCTGGACCATCCACCACCCGGTGGTCGTCGCCATCCCCGGCGCGTCCAGCGTCGCCCAGCTCGAGAGCAACTGCGCGGCCGCGGAGATCACGCTGACCGACGACGAGTACCTCGCGCTCACCGTGGCCGCCGAGTCGTTTCGGCCGGTCGGGGGCTTCTCGGCGCTCACCGGGATCGCCCGCGCGCAGCTCGGCGTCGGGTAGACCCGGAGCGAACGGGGAGTTCGCGCGCGTAGAAGCAGCGAACAGCGCGTTCGTTGCAGAACCAGGAGAACGCTCAGCCCAACCGCGCCAGCATCGTCCGGTTGTGCGTGCCGGTCTTGCGCAGCAGGGACCCGACGTGCTTCTCGACGGTCTTGGCCGAGATGGCCAGGGCGCGGGCGATCTGGCGATCGGTGAGCCCGCGGGCGACGAGGCGGCGCACCTCGGTCTCGCGGGGCGTGATGCCGGCGGCCGGGCGGGGCGGGGCGGCGAGACGGCCGAGCTGGTCGTCGGCGAGCAGGCTCTCGCCGCGCCCGGCGGCGGTCACGACGGCGACGAGGCGCTCGGCGCCCGCGTCCGGGTCGACGCAGCCCTTCACGCCGGCGGCGACGGCGGCGCGCAGGCGGTCGTCGGGACAGTGGTCGGCGAGCAGGACGACGGCGGGGGGATCGGGCAGGGCGGCGAGGGCGTCGAGCTGGGCGACGAGGTCGTCGCCGAGCAGGTCGTGCTCGACGACCAGGACGTCGGGGCCGAGCAGGCGACAGGCGCCGGCGAGGTCGTGGGCGCTGCCGGTGGGCGAGACCTCGGAGACCATGCCCAGCCCGGGCGCGCCGAGCTGGAGCAGGCGGACGACGCCCGCCCGGACGACGGGACGCCGCGCGGCGACCACGACGCCGGTGCGCGTGCGGCCGGGGGCGGGCACCGGGCCCGCCGTGCAGGGCACGGTGAGCCGCAGGCGCGCGCCGCGGCCCGGCGCGCTGTCGATCTCGAGCTCGCCGTCGAGCCGGCGCGCCCGCGCGGCCATGGCGCGCAGCCCGAGCTGTGCCCCGGTGGCCTCGACGCGGCGGCGTGACTGGGCGCCCGCGTCGAACCCGCGCCCGTCGTCCTCGACGAGGACGGTCAGCGTGCCGGGGCCGTGCAGCAGCCCGACCCGCACGCACGCGGCGTCGGCGTGGACCGCGACGTTGAGCAGGGCCTCCTGCACCATGCGGAAGACCTCGTCGGCCACGTCGTCGGCGACGGTCCCGGCGCCGACGGTCATGAGGTCGGCGCGCGTCGTGCCGCGGGCCTCGACCCACGCGAGCTCCTCGCGCACGGCCTGCTCGAGGGTGCGGCCGGCGAGGACGCCGCCGTCGGCGAGCGCGAGGGCGGCGTAGTCGGCGAACAGCTCGGCGAGGTGGAGGTCGGCGGGGGAGAAGCCGCCGCACCCGGCGGTGACGACGCAGGCGCCGACGACCCGCGGACCGCGGCGGACGGGCACGGCGAGCACGCCCGGCTCGCCGGGGGCGTCGACCAGCACCGGGTCGCAGCTCGCGACGAGCTCCTCGACGACGTTCCCGGGCACGGCGACGCCCTCGGCGTCCGGCCCCGCGAGCACGGTCCAGGTGCCGGTGGCCTCGTCGACCCGCACGACCCAGCCGTCACCCCCGGTGAGGGTGCCCAGGTGGTCGGCGATGCGTCGCAGCAGCGGGTCCGGCGCGGCGGGCGCCGAGGGGGAGGCGGTGACGACGCTGGACAGTGCCGGTACGACCACCGGTGGCCCTCCCTGAGTCCTCGGCGACGGTCCTCACGACACCGGTCCCGATCGTCCGCTCCGACCGGTCACCGCATGCATACAAGATGCATCGATGAAGTGAGAGTAGGGTCACCGCGACTCCGAGGGCAAGGGCGGTGCGGTGACGGGGACCGGCGGGATGTCGGCGAAGGAGCGGGCGTACCGCGACACGAAGGCCCGCATCCTCGACGGGTCGCTCCCGGGTGGTGATCTCATCACCGAGGGCCAGGTCGCCGATGCGCTCGCGATGAGCCGTACCCCGGTGCGGGAGGCGTTCCTGCGCCTGGAGGCCGAGGGCCTGCTGCGGCTGTTCCCGAAGCGCGGCGCGCTGGTGGTGGCGGTGTCCCCCAGCGAGGTCGAGGCGGTGCTCGAGGCCCGGGAGCTCGTCGAGGGCCACGCGCTGACCAAGCTCTGCGGCTCGCCGGAGGCCGACCGCGCCGTGGTGGCCGACGCGCTGCACGAGGTGCTCGACATCCAGCGGGCGGCGCTGGCCGCGGAGGACGAGCCGGCCTTCGCCGAGGCCGACCGGCGCTTCCACATCACGCTGGTCGAGAGCGCCCGCAACATGATCCTGCTCGAGCTCTACGCCTCGCTGCGCGACCGGCAGCTGCGCATGAACCTCGGTTCGCTGGACCGCGGCCCCCACCGGCCGCACGAGATCCTCGCCCAGCACGAGGCGATCGTCGACGCGCTCGGCCGGGGCGTCGCCGACGAGGCCGTGCTGCGGCTGCGCGAGCACCTGGACGCCACGCGCGGCGCGGTGGTCGGTCGTACCGCCGGCGCCGGCGGCGCGAGCGCACTGGGCCGCTAGCGGCCGGTCCGCTCGTCCGGGCGGCCTGGGGGAAATCCCCCAGGGATCCCGGTGGGAATGTCCCCGTGGTCCGGGACGCCTCCGCGCTCCTAGCGTCGCCTCGCCGGGCGGTGCCCGGCCGCCCTCCCCGACCGGTCCGTCCCCGGACCGGTCCGGTGCAGGGCGCCCACTCACTGCGCGGAGGTGACCCGGATGCCGGGACTGACCCTGGCCGAGGCCCGTCGGATGCTCGACGCCGGCCTGGCGGAGGCGGACAGGATCGGCCAGCCGATGAACGTCGCGATCCTCGACGCCGGCGGCCACCTGCTGGCGTTCGCCCGCCAGGACGGCGCCATCCGGGCCAGCATCGACATCTCCCAACGCAAGGCCTCGACCGCGCTGCTCATGGAGGCCCCGACGGCCGCGCTTATGCCCCTGGTGCAGCCGGGCGCGGAGCTGTACGGCCTCGAGCAGACCGCCGGCGGGATGGTCGTCTTCGGCGGCGGCATCCCCGTGCAGCGCGACGGCGAGCTGGTGGGCGCCGTCGGCGTCAGCGCCGGTTCCGCCGAGCAGGACGTCCAGGTCGCCGAGGCCGCGGTCGCGGCCGTCAAGGCCTGATCAACCCCCCCATCCCGTCACGCCGCCACCCGACCCACCCCCGCCGACGTCGTGGTGCCCACCGCGACCACCTCGGTCAAGGAGAAGACGTCATGACGACGAACCCGGATCTGGCACCCGACCTGACCGCGGCGGACTACCCGCTCTCGGTCCACCGCCCCGAGCTGCTGCACACGCCCACCGGCAAGACCCTCGACGACCTGACGATGGCCGCGGTCGTCGCCGGGGACATCACGTCCGAGGACCTGCGCATCAGCCCGGAGACCCTGGCCCTGCAGGGCCAGCTCGCCGCGGCCGCCGGCCGCCGCCAGCTCGCCGAGAACTTCCAGCGCGCCTCGGAGATGACCACCATCCCGGACGCCGAGGTCCTGGAGATGTACAACTCGCTGCGGCCCAACGCCTCCACGGCGGCCCAGCTCGAGGAGATCGCCTCGAAGCTCGAGAACACCTACTCCGCCACCACGTGTGCCGCCCTCGTCCGCGAGGCGGCCCAGGTCTACGCGGCCCGCAACCTGCTCGCGGAAGAAGAATCCCCCGTCGCTCCGCTCGCCCCGCAGGAGGCCTGAGATGACCGCCGTAGCACCCCGCGCCGAAGGGACGGGCGCGTCCCTGACGACGTCCAAGCGCACCGAGGTCCTGGAGGACCGACCCGTCAACCTGGACGGCTTCGTCGAGGAGTGGCCCGAGAAGGGCCTCGTCGCGATGGAGTCGGACTTCGACCCGCAGCCGTCCGTGCGCGTCGAGGACGGCCGGATCGTCGAGCTCGACGGCCGCACCCGCGACCAGTTCGACTTCATGGACACGTTCATCGCCGACCACGCGATCGACGTCGACACCTGCGAGGCCGCCATGGCGACCGAGTCGGTGGAGATCGCGCGGATGATCGTCGACCCGCGGACCTCGCGCGCCGACGTCGTCGCCGTCGGCCGGGGCCTGACCCCCGCGAAGATCCTCGACGTCGTCAAGCTGATGAACGTCGTCGAGATCATGATGGGCATCCAGAAGACCCGCTCGCGGCGCACCCCGGCCAACCAGGCGCACTCGACGAGCGCCAAGGACAACCCGATCCAGGTGGCGGCCGACGCCGCCGAGGGCGCCGTGCGCGGGTTCGCCGAGCTGGAGACCACCCTCGGGGTCGTGCGCTACGCCCCGCTCGTGGCGATCGGCCTTCAGGTCGGCGGCCAGGTCGGGCGCGGCGGCGTGCTCACCCAGTGCGCGCTCGAGGAGGCCACCGAGCTCGACCTCGGCATGCGCGGCATCACCGCCTACGCCGAGACGATCTCGATCTACGGCACCGAGTCGGTGTTCGTCGACGGCGACGACACCCCGTGGTCGAAGGCGTTCCTCGCCTCCGCCTACGCCAGCCGCGGCATCAAGATGCGCTTCACGTCGGGCACCGGGTCGGAGGTGCAGATGGGCAACGCCGAGGGCCGCTCCATGCTGTACCTGGAGATCCGCTGCATCCTCATGGCCAAGGGCGCCGGGGTGCAGGGCCTGCAGAACGGTTCGATCTCGTGCATCGGCGTGCCCGGCGCGGTGCCGGGCGGCATCCGTGCGGTGGCGGCGGAGAACCTCGTCGCCAGCTGGATGGACCTGGAGTGCGCCTCCGGCAACGACCAGTCGTTCTCCCACTCGGCGATGCGCCGCACCAGCCGGCTGCTGCCGCAGATGCTGCCGGGCACCGACTTCGTGTGCTCCGGGTACTCCGCGGTGCCGAACAAGGACAACATGTTCGCCGGGTCGAACCTCGACACCGACGACTACGACGACTGGAACGTCATCCAGCGCGACATGCAGGTCGACGGCGGCCTGCGCCACGTCCGCGAGGACGTGATCCTGCAGGTGCGCAACAAGGCCGCGCGCGCCATGCAGGCGCTGTTCGCCGAGCTCGACCTCCCGCCGATCACCGACGAGGAGATCGAGGCGGCGACCTACGCCAACTCGAGCGACGACTACCCCGACCGCGACGTGCTCGCCGACCTCGAGGGCGCCCGCAGCGTCATGGAGCGGGGCATCACCGGCATCGACCTGGTGCGGTTCCTGGAGCGCGCCGGGTTCGGCGACGTCGCGGAGAACTACCTGCAGGTCCTGCGCCAGCGCGTCTCGGGCGACCTCCTGCAGACCGCCGCCGTCCTCACCGGCGACTTCACCCCGCTGGCGGCGATCAACGACGCCAACGACTACGCCGGTCCCGGCACCGGTTACCGCCTGACCGGCGAGCGGTGGGAAGAGCTCAAGAAGCTCCGCCACGTCACCTCCGCCGAGAACCCTGAGGAGGAGGTCGTATGACCGCCGCATCCGATCTGGCTGCATCTGGTTCGGCCGCACCCGTCGACTCCGTCCGGACACTCGCGCTCAACGAGGTCGGGCCCGCCGAGCGCGGCACCCGGCCCGAGGAGGTCGTCATCGCGCTGTCCCCGGCCTTCGGGGACCCGTTCACGAAGACGATCGTGGACGTGCCGCACGCCGAGGTGATCCGCCAGCTGCTGGCGGGCATCGAGGAGCGCGGCGGCGTGGCGCGGGTGATCAAGGTCTACAAGACCGCGGACCTCGCGGCGATCGCGCACCACGGGGCCAAGCTGTCGGGCTCGGGGATCGCGGTGGGCGTGCTGTCGCGGGGCACCACGGTGCTCCACCAGCGCGACCTGGCGCGGCTGTCGAACCTGGAGCTCTTCCCCCAGGCCCCGTTGCTCGACGCCGAGGTCTTCCGCATGATCGGGTCGAACGCCGCGCAGTACGCGCAGGGCCAGTCGCCCAAGCCGGTGCCGACGCGCAACGACCAGATGGCCCGCCCGCGCTGGCAGGCCAAGGCGGCGCTGCTGCACCTCAAGGAGTTCGAGTGCATCGACCACTCCCGCGAGGCGGTGGAGGTCGAACCGGTCATCACGAAGGTGGACTGAACGCGTGTCCCTCGTCGATCCTCCCGTCGCTGCGCTCGCCCTGGTGATCGGCGTCGACATCGGCAACTCCACGACCGAGGCGTGCATCGCCGACGTCGGTGACGGGGAGGTCGGGCGACTCGCCTCCTCGCTGACCCGGACGACGGGGGTCAAGGGCACCCCGGACAACACCACCGGTGCCGTCACGGCCGTCCGGCGGGCCCTCGAGGCCACCGGGCGGCCGGCCGGTGACCTCGCCACCGTCCTGCTCAACGAGGCCACGCCGGTGATCAGCGGTCTCGCGATGGAGACGATCACCGAGACGATCATCACCGAGTCGACGATGATCGGGCACAACCCCGACACCCCGGGCGGTGACGGTCTCGGGGTCGGGATGACCGTGTCCCTCGACGACCTGACGACCGTCGAGGAGGAGGTCCCGGTCGTCGTCGTGGTGGGGGCCGGCGCGGACTTCGACGACGTCGCACACGCCCTGAACACGGCCGGCGAGCGCGGCGTCGACGTCGTCGCGGCCGTGCTGCACGGCGACGACGCGGTGCTCGTCGTCAACCGCCTGACACGGCGGATCCCGGTGGTCGACGAGGTGTCGGCGGTCGACCGGGTGCCGCTGGGCATGCTCGCCGCGGTCGAGGTGGCCGCGCCCGGGCGCACCATCCGCACCCTGTCGGACTCCTACGGGCTCGCCTCGACGTTCGACCTGGACGCCGAGCAGACCCGCCAGGTGTCCCCGGTGGCGCGGGCGCTGTCGGGCAACCGGTCCGCGGTCGTCGTCCGCACCCCGGCCGGCGACGTCACCGACCGGCGCATCCCCGTCGGCACCCTGACCCTCTCCGGCGCCGGGCGCTCGCTCGACGTCGGCGTCGACGAGGGTGCGGACGCGATCATGGAGGCGATCGGGCGGGTCGCGCCGCTCGACGACGTCCACGGCGAGGCCGGCACGCACGTCGGCGGCATGCTCGCGAAGGTCCGCGACACGATGACCGACGTGACCGGGCAGCCGGCGTCGGAGATCCGGATCCGCGACGTCCTCGCCGTCGACACCCTCGTGCCGGCCGTGGTGCGCGGCGGGCTCGCGGGGGAGGTCTCGCGGGAGAACGCCGTCGCGCTCGCCGCGATGGTGCGCACCAGCCGCAGCCGCATGCAGGCGGTGGCCGACGCGCTGTCCGACGAGCTGGGCTGCGAGACGATCATCGGCGGCGTCGAGGGCGAGGTCGCCGTGCGCGGCGCGCTGACCACGCCGGGCACCTCGGTGCCGATCGCGATCATCGACATGGGCGGCGGCTCCACCGACGCCGCGCTGCTCGACCGGGACGGGACCGTGTCGGCGGTGCACGTCGCCGGGGCCGGGGAGCTGGTCACCAAGCTCATCGACTCGGAGCTGGGGCTCGAGGACCGGGACGCCGCGGAGTCGGTGAAGCGCCACCCGCTGGCGAAGGTCGAGAGCTTCTTCCACATCCGCCACGAGGACGGCACGGTGCAGTTCTTCTCCGATCCGCTGCCGCCGCACGTCTTCGCGAAGGTCGTCACCGTGACCCCCGAGGGCCTCGCGGCCGTGCCCGTGCGCGGCCCGCTCGAGGAGGTCCGGCGGGTCCGCCGCGAGGCCAAGCGCCGGGTGTTCGTCGTCAACGCGCTACGGGCGCTCGCGCAGGTCGCCCCGCAGGGCTCGCTGCGGCTGCTCGGCTCGGTGGTGCTGCTGGGCGGGTCGGCGCTGGACTTCGAGATCCCGGGCATGGTCGCCGACGCGCTCGCTCCCTACGGCGTCGTGTGCGGCATCGGCAACGTCCACGGCACCGAGGGCCCGCGCAACGCCGTGGCCGCGGGCCTGGTGGACGCGCACGCCGGCATGGTCGCCGGCCCGGCGCCCGAGAAGCTGCAGCGTCGGGCGGCTGCCTCATGAGCGGGATGACCAGTCCCCTGTCCGGGGTGTCGGTCCTGGGCGGGCCCGGCTGCCACGGCCGCATCGACCGTGCCGACGACCCCGCGCTGCCACCCGCGGTGCTCGTCACGGTGCACGACGACGCCCCGCCCGCCGTGGTGCGCGAGGTGTGCGCGGGCGCCGAGGAGCAGGGCATCCCCACGGCGATCCTGGCGCCGGTCGGGAGCGGGGGCGACGCCCTCGCCCGGCACGCGGCGGGCGAGTCGCGGCTCGAGGTGGGCGTGGGCATCGGGCCCGACGGGGCGGTGGTCGTGCGGCACGCCCTGGTCGCGGAGCCCGTGCTCCGGCTGGCCGGCGACGCCCCGGCGGGCCGGGTGCGGCAGGCGGGGGCCGACGCGGCGCGGATCGTCGCGGGGCTGCCGCTGCGGACCGCCGCTCAGGCGGAGGAGAGCTCCTCGTCCTGACTGTCCCACCCGTCGCCGTCGAGCTCGAGGGCGCCGCGCAGGGCGTCCTGCCCGGTCTCGATGCCCTTGCGCAGGACGTCCGGGTCGGTCTCGAGCGGGCTGATCGTGTCCGCGCCCGACGGCGGGCGGACCTCGAACAGGTAGGGCGGCTCGTCGGTGGGCGACGCCGTCGCGTGGGCGAGGCGGGAGTCGTCGGCGCGGCGGTTCTCCAGCCGGTTCCCCATCACGTGCACGAGTCCCGGCACGTTGACGGCGCCGAGGCGGGAGACCAGCGCCTTCTCCAGGCGGGTCGCGTCGACGGCGGTCTGGTCGGCGCGGCGGGTGCGCAGGACGAGCACGTGCGTGGCGCCCTGGGCGAGCGCGGTGCGGAACGGGATCGGCTCGGCGACGGCGGCGTCGACGTAGCGGCGTCCCCGGATCTCGACGGGCAGCCCCGCGAGCAGTGGCACCGCCGCGCTCGCGCGCAGGGCGAGCTGGAGGGAGGCCTTGTCGACGATCGTGTCGGCGAGGTCGACGGCCTCGCCGGTCTCGACGTCGGTGGCCACCGGGTGCAGCGGGACGTCGGCGTCGAGCACGGCCTGCCAGTCGACCGGGATGACCTTCTCGCCGACGGTGTGCACGAGGTACTCGACGTCGACGACGGGCTTGCCGCGCAGGCCGCGCCCGGGGTTGGTGACCCGCTCCATGAGCCCCGGGCGGTACCAGCCGGCGCAGCAGACCGCGGCCTGAGCGCCCACGAGCCAGCTGCCGGCCAGCGCGCCCGCCGAGGCGCCGTAGACGGCGTCGAAGCAGGTCGCGAGGCCGAGCTCCTCGAGCGCGAGCACCATCCCGCTCGAGTAGGTGGCCCGGCTGCCGCCGCCCTCGACGGCGAGCGCGACGTGGTGGCCGTCGGTCCTGTTGCTCGGGCAGGAACCCTCGGCGCTCCGGGCGGCCAGGACGTCGAGGACCGGATGGGGACGCACGTCGGCATCATGCCCGCTTCACCCGCGCCTCCACCGAACGGGCTACGTGAGCGAAATTCTCGGCTATAGCCGGGAATTCCACTCACGGACGGCGGGACAGCGTCACGCGGTCGATCTCGGTGCCGGTGTCGGTGGTGGCGCGGACGGTCAGGGTCGTCTCCCCGCCGCCGGCCGGCGGCGGGACGACGTCGACGGTGACGTAGGCGTAGTCCCGGTAGCGCGCCTGCGACCAGTCGACCTCGTCGGGCTGCTGCGCGTCCTCGCCGAGCGCCAGGTAGCTGGCCACGGTGACGCCGCTGTCGGGCCCCGGGTGGCCGCGGTGGCGGTCGGTCACGCCGTCGGGCCAGCTGTAGCGGGGCCGCCCGCCGGAGCCGACGCACACGTAGGTCGTGCCGTCGGTCTCCGGGCGCACGGTGGCGCCGTCGGGGGCCTGCACGACCGAGCGCCCGCGCCGGATCGGGTTCGTGCGCTCGTACTGGTGGTTGTGGCCCTGCAGGACGAGGTCGACCGAGAACTCGTCGCACAGCGGCGCCACGGCGGCGCGGACCCCGGCGTCGGAGGCGTGCGCCGTCGACGTCGCGAACGCGCAGTGGTGGAAGAACACGACGATCCAGTCGACGCCCGCGTCGGCGCGCAGCGCGGTCAGCGTCTGGCGCAGCCACGCCGTCTGCGCGCCGCCCGAGTAGCCCGCGTTGGTGGGGATCTCGGTCGAGAGGTCGTTGGCGTCCAGGCTGATCACGCCGACGGTGCCGTGGCGGAACGTGTAGACCGACGGGCACGCCGACGGGCCGGTGCGGGGCAGGTCGAGGCGCGCGGCGTGCCCGCCGTAGCCGTGGCTCGCGCCGCCGGCCCGGTTGTCGTCGTAGAGCGCCTCCATGTCGTGGTTGCCGGTGGCGAACATCCACGGGGTGGACGCGGCGCTGCGCTCGATGAGCCCGAAGTACGTCGTCCACACCGTCGGGTCGAAGCTCTCGAAACCGCTGCCGCCCGTGCTGCGCTCCGGGAGCCCTTCACCCGAGGGGTCGGCGTAGCAGATGTCGCCCGCGAGCAGGTGGAACGCCGGGCGCTGCCGCGCGATGCGGTCGACCATCGAGGTCGACGGCGTCAACGTCCGCCGGGTGTCGTCCGACGCGTAGTCGTTGGTGAACCCCTCCGCCCCGCTCGGCGGCAGGGTGTCGACGCCCTGGTCGGCGAACGCGGTGAAGCTCCACGGCGCCGTCGTGCCCGGGCCGGGTGCGGTGACGAAGTCGGCCTCCGGGGTCGTGGTGCCGTCGGGGAGGCGGAACCGGTAGCGGTAGCGCTCGCCCGGCGCGAGGCCGTCGGCCAGGGCGTGCACGAAGAACTGCTCGCTGCCGCGGATGGCGCCGTCGCCCTGCGGCACCCGGGAGACCAGCCGGCGCACGTCGACCGGGAGCGTCGTGCCGAACGCACCGTCGCGTCCCAGGTCGACCACGACCGGGCCCGGCGGCGGGGCGGTCAGCTCACCCGCGAACGCCATCTGGCGCTGCGGGTCGGCGCCGTAGGCCAGGTGGCGGCCGACGACGGCGACCGGCGTCTGCGCCGCGGTGGCGCACGCGGCGAGCGTCCAGGGCGCCGCGGCCAGACCCGTCGCCGCGAGCACGCCGGCCCCACCGCGCAGCGCGCTGCGGCGGCTCACCGGGTGGCGGCGCAGGAAGGAGGTGAGCCACTCGTGCTGCTCGGCGACGGTCATGCGGTCGGCCAGCTCGGCGGGGACACCGACGTCCGGTGCCTGGCCGCGGGGAGTCCGGGTCACGGGAGGCAGAGTCGTCCCCGCCGGCGCGCGGGACCACACGGGGTCTGGGCACGGAGCGAACCGCTGACGCTCCGCGAGGAACCGGGCGGATCGGCGCCGCCGGGCGGGGCCTCACGGTGATCGGCGAGACTGCCCGGGTGAGCCTCGCGACCGCCGTCCTGCGCCGGGCCATGCGCCTGCCCGCGCCCCGCACCTCCCGGGTCACGGTGGACCGCGACGTCGCGGTCCCGATGGCCGACGGCGCCGTCCTGCGCCACGACCACCACCGCCCCGCGGGCGTCTCCCGCGGACCCGTGGTGCTCGTGCGCAGCCCCTACGGCCGGGCCGGGTGGATCGGCGTCGTCTTCGGGCGCCTCGTCGCCGAGCGCGGCCTGCAGGTGGTGGTGCAGTCGGTGCGCGGCACCGCCGACTCCGACGGCGTCCTGTCGCCGTTCGACGAGTCCTCCGACGGCGGCGAGACCGTCCGCTGGGTGCTCGACCAGCCATGGTGCGACGGGCGGCTGGCCACCCTCGGGCCGAGCTATCTCGGGCTCACCCAGTGGGCCCTCGCGCCCGCCGCCGGACGCTCGCTGCGCGCGATGGGCACGCTGGTCACCGCGTCGTCGTTCCGGGACCAGACCTACGCCGGCGGGTCGTTCTCCCTGGACAACGCGCTGTCCTGGAGCGCGATGATGCGATCGATGGCGGCCGGGCCCTTCGCGCGGTCCACCCGGCTGCTGCGCGGGCGGAAGACCCTCGTCGACGCCCTCGACGTGCTGCCGCTGCGCGAGGCCGACCGGCGCGCCACCGGCGACCAGGTCGACTTCTTCCAGGACTGGCTGCGCGAGTCCGACCCCGGATCGGCGTACTGGGCCCGCCGCGGCTACACCGCCGGCGTCGCCGAGGTGGCCCGCGCCGACGTCGACGTGACGATGACCGGCGGCTTCCAGGACATCTTCCTGCCCTGGCAGCTCGCCGACCACGCCGCGCTGCGCGCCGCGGGCGCCCGCCCGCGCCTCGTCCTGGGCCCCTGGGTGCACACCTCCGGACCCGGCATCGCCGCCGGCCTGCGGGAGTCCCTGGCCGCGTTCGAGCGTGTCTTCGACGGCACGCACGGCAGCGGCGGGGTCGTCGCGGCCACCACCGAGGACGCCCCGGTGTCGGTGACGCTCTCCGGCGACGGTGGCGTCCGGCGTCTCGCCGACTGGCCGCCGCCCGACGCGGTCCACCGGACCTGGTTCCTGCGCGCCGACCACTCGCTGTCGGTGCAGCCGCCGCCCGACCGCACCGCGGGCGCCGTGCACTGGCCCGGCACGCGCATCGACTACGACCCGACCGACCCCACGCCCGCCGTCGGCGGCCCGATCCTCACCGGGCGGTCGGGGCCCCGCGACCAGACCGCGCTCGAGGCCCGCACCGACGTCGCCGTGTTCAGCTCCGATCCGCTCGCCGAGGACGTCGTCGCCCTCGGGCCGGTGTCGGCGACGGTGTTCCTGCGCGCCGAGGTCGAGCACCTCGACGTGTTCGTGCGGGTGTGCGACGTCGACCCCCGCGGCCGCTCGGTGAACATCACCGACGGCCTCGTCCGCCTCGCCCCCGACGACCCGGCGACCGCCGCCGACGGCAGCCGCGAGGTGGCCGTGGAGCTCTGGGACACCGGCCACCGCTTCGCCGCCGGGCACCGCCTGCGCGTGCAGATCTCCGGCGGCGCCCACCCCCGGTTCTCCCGCCACCCCGGGACGGGCGACCCGCTCGGCGAGGCCACGACGCTCGTGCGCCAGCCCCGCGAGGTGCTGCACGACGCGGCCCACCCGACGGCCGTCACGCTGGCCGTCGAGCCCCGCCACTAGTCGACCGGCGGCACCGCCCTGCTCCGACGGGGTGAGACACGATCGGTCCTGCCGACCGCGTCACACCGCCCGTCGGTCCCCGGGTGCTGCTGGCCGACGCCACCGGCTCCGGGCGTGCAGGTCCCGGGTCCGCTGTCGATCCTGGGGACATGGCCGTCCTGCCCTCCGAGCGGGCCGGCGCGGTGGCCGTCGACCCCGGGGGAGGGGTCACGGAGATCGCCCCGGCCCGGACGGAACCGTCCGCCTCCCCCACGACCGAGCGCCCCGCCACCCGTCCGCCGCGCCCCGTCCACGACGTGCGCACCACCGACGGCGTCCCGCTGCACGTCGAGATCCACGGCCACCACGGCCCGGTCGTGGTGCTCAGCCACGGCTTCACCGTCGACTCCGACGAGTGGTCGCCCCAGGTCGAGGCCCTGACCCACCGCGCGCGGGTCGTGACCTGGGACCAGCGCGGCCACGGACGCTCCGGGTGGGGCGATCCCGCGAACGCGACCATCGACCAGCTGGGGCGCGACCTCGCCACCGTCGTCGACGCCGTCGCCCCGTGCGGGCGGGTGGTGCTCGGCGGGCACTCGATGGGCGGCATGAGCGTGCTCGCGCTGGCCCGCCAGCACCCGGAGTGGTTCGGCACCCGCGTCGCCGGGGTCTTCCTCGTCGCCACCTCCGCCGGCGACCTCATCTCCGACGGGCCGCTCGGCGCCCTGCACGCGGTCGCGCGCCGCGCCGGGGTGCTGCCCGCGGTGCTCCAGGGGGCCCGGCTGGCCGCGCCGGTCGCCGACCAGCTGCCGTGGCGCGACTCCGCCCTCGGCCGCTGGCTGGTGCGCCGCATGGCGTTCACCGCCGACGCCTCCGACGACGACGTGCGCCGGCTGCAGGCGGCCACCGAGAGCCTGCCGCTGACGGTGACCTCGGCCTTCTCGTCGTCGCTGCTCTCCCACGACGAGACCGGCTCGCTGCCCGTCCTGGCGTCGGTGCCGACGACGGTGGTGACCGCCGCCGACGACCGTCTCACCCCGGCGACCCACGGCCGGCGCATCGCCGAGGCCCTCGGACCGCGGGCCCGCCTGGTGCTGGTCGACGGCGCGGGGCACGCGGTGAACTGGACGCACCACGACGTGGTCGACGCCGCACTGCTCGATCTGGTGGACCGGCTGCGTCACGCCTGACGGCCCGATGTGTGACCTCGGGGCGTACGGGGCACTGACACCTCACGAAGGCATTCTCCGGTTCAGACAGACAGCCGGGTCAGCTCACCGACAACGAGCGCCCCGTCTGACTGGTCTCCCGATCAGCCTGTCGGGGCCCCACCAGGGGTGACCGCATGGCTGGACGAACGACCGACTACGACGAGTACGTCCCGCTGCTCGCCGAGTACGCGGACCTGCCCGAGGACGACCCGCGCCGCGACCGGGTGCGCGAGAGGTTGGTCCACGGGTTCCTGCCGGTGGCGCGCAACATCGCCCGGCGGTTCGCCCGGCGTGGCGAGCCCACCGACGACCTCGAGCAGGTGGCCTCGCTGGGCCTGCTGCACGCCATCGAGCGCTTCGACCCGGGCCGCGAGCGGGACTTCCTCTCCTACGCCGTCCCGACGATCATGGGCGAGGTGCGGCGGCACTTCCGCGACTCGGCCTGGTCGGTGCGCACGCCGCGCAGCGTCAAGGACCGCTACGTCGCCGTGGGCTCGGCGACCGCGTCGATGTCGCAGCGCCTCGGACGGGCCCCGACGGCCGCCGAGCTCGCCGAGCACCTCAACATGACCCGGGACGAGGTCGCCGAGGCGATCTCGGCGCACGGCTCCTACCAGCCGGCGTCGCTGGACGAGTCCCTCGGCTCCGGTGACGACTCGGCCCTCGTCGACATCCTCGGGGTCGTCGACGGCGAGCTCGACCGGGTCGAGATCCGGTCGCTGGTCGGGTCCCTGGTGCGCGACCTGCCCGAGCGCGAGCGCACGATGCTCGCCCTGAGGTTCGTGCACGAGAAGACGCAGGCCGAGATCGCCGCGGTGCTGTGCATCTCGCAGATGCACGTCTCCCGGCTGCTCTCCCGCACCCTCGCCGCCCTGCGCGACCAGATCGAGCGCGAGACCACCGCGGAGCAGCTGGTCGCCGTCTGATCCGGTGGCGATCTCCCGGTCCACACGGCTCGCCCGGGCGCGCACCGTGATCGAGGGGTGGCCCGGGCGCGCCGGCACCCGGCTCGCCGAGGCCGCCTGGCGGATCGCGCTCGCCGCGCTCACCGCGGCGGTCTCGTGGGTGCTGGCCCAGCACCTGCTCGGCCAGCCGTCGCCGATCTTCGCGCCGATCGCCGCCGTCGTCTGCCTGACCGACGCGCCCGGGGTGCGCGGTCGCCGCGCCGTCCGGCTGCTCGCCGGGGTGTGCGTCGGCGTCGGCGTCGGGGAGCTCGCCGTCCGCGTCCTGTCCGGCGGCTGGCTGCAGGTGGGCGTGGCGGTGGCGGCCGGGATGCTCGTCGTGTCCCTCGGCAGCATCAACTCGCTCACGCTGCTCCAGGCCGGCATCGCGTCGCTGCTCGTCGTCGGCCTCGCGTCGCCCCAGACCGGGTGGACGCGCCTGCTCAGCGCCCTGATCGGCGGGGCGCTCGCGCTGCTGGTCAGCCAGGTCCTGGCCTCGCCCAGCCCGCTGCGCCTGCTCACCGACGCGGCGCGCGACGCGCTGCGCGTCCCCGCCGGGGCCCTCGGGGAGGTGGCCGGGGCCCTGCGGGAGCCGTCGGCGGCGCGGGCCGAGGCGGCGGTCGAGTCGCTGCGCGGGAGCCAGGCCCCGCTGGCGGCGTTCCTCGACGCGCGCGACACGGCCGGTGCCCTGGTGACGACGACGCTGCGCGGGCGCCGGGAACGGGCCAGGGTCACCGAGCTGTGCGATCGCCTCGCGGGCATCGAGTACGTGCACGCGAGCTCGGTGCTGCTGGCGCGCACGGCGGCCGAGGCGCTGGCCGACGGGGCCCGGTTCCCGGACCACCTGGTCCGCGGGGTCGACGAGCTCGCCGCCGCGGTGCGCGCCCTCGCCGCGGACCCCGCCGCACCCGACCCGCACGCCGACGACCCGGACGGACCCCGCCCGGCCCACGAGATCGCCGACGAGCTCGCGGCGACCCGCGCCGGCGGGCTCGACGACCGCGACGCCCAGCTCGCCGCCCAGCTGCACCTGCTGGCCGTCGACGTGGCGGCGCTGCTCGACCCGTCCCGGGTCCCGTCGGCGGCGTGATCGAGCGCGCCGTTTGACGCCGCGGGCGGCCGGACACCTCGGTCCCATGGCCACCACGCCCCTGCCCGCCCGCGAGATCTCCGCGTGGCACGACCCGGAGCACGCCGAGGAGCCCGACACCTATCCGGCCCTGCGCGGCGACCGCCGGGTCGACGTCGCGGTCGTGGGCGCCGGGATCACGGGCCTGACGACGGCGGTCCTGCTCGCGCGGGAGGGGCTGCAGGTCGCGGTGCTGGAGGCCCGCCGGATCGGCGCCGTCGCGTCCGGCAACACCACCGCCAAGATCTCGCTCCTGCAGGGCACGCGCGCCGCGACACTCGACCACCGGCACTCCCAGGAGACCGTCGACGCCTACCTCGCGGCGCACCGGGCGGGGTTCGACTGGCTGCTCGACCGCGCCCGGCACGCGGACTGCGACCTCGAGCGCCGCGCCTCCGTGACCTTCGCGACCGACGGGCGCTCGTCCGCCGCCGCGGAGACGATCCGGCGCGAGGCCGCGGTGCTGCGCCGCGCCGGGTTCCCCGCGCAGCTCGGGACCGAGGTCGGCCTGCCGTTCGAGGTCTCGGAGGCCGTGACGCTCGCGGACCAGGCGCAGTTCGACCCGATGCCCTACCTCGCCGACCTCGCCCAGGAGCTGCACGAGGGCGGCCACCACGTGTACGAGCACACGCGGGTGCGCAGCGTCTCGCTCCTCGGCGCGCCGCGGCTGCGCACCGAGCACGGCGAGGTCCGGGCCGAGCGCGTCGTCCTCGCCACCGGCGTCCCGATCCTCGACCGCGGCCTCTACTTCGCCCGCGTCGAGCCCAGCCGTTCCTACGCCCAGGCCGTGCGCGTCGACGGCCCGCTGCCCCCGGCGATGTACCTGTCGGCCGACCAGCCGGGGGTGTCGCTGCGCACCGCGGTGATCGAGGGGGAGGAGCGGCTGCTCACCGGCGGCTTCGGCCACCGGGTGGGCGCCAGCACGCCGACGTCGTCGCACGAGCAGGACCTCGCCGACTGGGCGACGCAGCGCTTCCCGGTCCGGGAGATCACCCACCGCTGGTCGGCCCAGGACTACCTGCCCGAGGACGGCCTGCCGTTCGTGGGTCCGATGCCCTGGCAGTCACGGGTCCTGGTCGCGACGGGGTTCGCGAAGTGGGGCATGACCGGCGGCACCGCGGCCGGCCTGGCCCTGCGCGACCACGTCGTGGGGCGCGCCAACCCGTGGTCCGGGGCGCTGCGGGCCGACCGCGCACCGGTCGCGTCCGCCCTGCCCGCGCTGGCGAGGGCGAACGGCCAGGTGGGGCGCTACCTGGCCACCGGCTGGGCCCGCCCGCACCTGCCGTCCGAGACCCCGCTGGCCGAGGGGGAGGGCCGGATCGAGACGACCCCCCGCGGCAAGGTCGCCCGCTGCCGCGTCGCGGGGGTCGAGCACGAGCTCGGCGCCGTGTGCCCCCACCTCGGCGGCATCGTGGCCTGGAACGACGCCGCGCAGAGCTGGGACTGCCCGCTGCACGGCTCCCGCTTCGCCCCCGACGGCAGCATCCTCGAGGGCCCCGTCACCGCCCCCATGGCCGACGCGCCCGGCCTCGCCCGCGTCGCGACGCCGCGCTCGCCCTGACCGCACGGCGTGACCGCACCGGGTGCAAGCCCTGCGTCCACGCTTTCACTGGGTGCCAGGAAATCCGCGTCGATCATGAACCTCGGTCGGGCCGTGGCGGGCGGCGCAGGCGCTGCTCGCGGGGCAGGTGCGTCTCGGGCGCCTGACGGCGCCGGACCGGCGGGCGGACGTCGTCGACGGGCACGTCGGCCGGTTCCTCGGGCGCCACGGGCTCACCGCCGACGTCGGCGGGCGTCTCCTCGGCGGCCGCGCCCCCGGCCCACCGGTGTCGTGTCAGCCAGCGACGCACGTCCGCACCTCCCGGTCGGTGTCCACTGTGGCCGTGGATCGCGTCGGACGCTACGGAGAAACGGGTGCGGGGGGAGTGGGGCCAGGTCCCCGTTCGCCTGGGGCATTCCCGACCGTCGGCGGGGTACGGCACCGTGTGCCCCATGCCCCCGGGTGCGGAGACCACCGACGAGACCGACGAGGAGCTGCCCACCTCCCTCGAGGACGCCGCCGACCTGCTCTACGGGGTGGGGCGCGAGGAGTTCATCGGGGTGCGCGACGCGCTGGTCAAGCAGGTCCGCGCCGCGGGCGACCGCGAGCTGGCCACCGAGATCGGCGGGCTGCGCAAGCCCTCGGTGGCGGCCTGGGTGGCCAACCGGCTGGCGCGCGAGTACCCCGACGAGGTCGAGGGCCTCGAGGAGCTCGGCGGGTCGCTGCGCGACGCCCAGGAGAAGCTCGAGGGCGACGCGCTGCGCCAGCTCTCCCGCCAGCGCCACGGGCTGATCAACGCGCTGGTCGAGCGCGGCCGGCGCATCGCCCGCGAGGAGGCCGTGCGTCTCGGGGACCCGGCCGTGCGCGAGCTCGAGAAGACGATCGGGGCCGCGCTCGCCGACCCCGCCGCCGCGCGGGCCCTGGCGGGCGGGCAGCTCGCCGGCGGGATGGAGGCCGGGCCGGGCCTCGGCGACGGCGGGATCAGCGCCGCGCTCGGCGGCCCCGCCTCGGGCGCCCGCTCCGCCCGCACGGCACGGCCGTCGCGGCCCTCGCAGCGCCGTCCCGATCGCCGGCCCCCGCGCGCGCCCCGCACCGGGGACGCCACGGCGCCCGAGCCCGAGGAGCAGGTCGACCGGGATGGGGAGGACCAGGAGCGCGCCGAGCAGGAGCGGCGGGAGCGGGAGGAGCGGGACCGCCGCGAGCGCGAGGAGCGCGAGCGTGCCGAGCAGGCCGCCCGCGAGACCCGCGAGCGCGCCGAGGAGGCCGCCGAGCTGGCCCGTCGCGCCGCCGAGGACGCCGACACGGCGACGGGCGGGGCCGAGGACGCCGACGCCGTCGTGAGCGACCTGCGCGCCCGGCTCGAGGCCGCCGAGGAGACCCGCCGGACGGCCTGGGACGCCGCCGACGCCGCCGCCCGCGAGCGCGACGCCCGTCGCCGGGAGGCCGACCGCGCCCGGGAGGACGCGGAGACCGCCGAACGCCACGCTCGCACGCTCGGGGTACAGATCTGACTCCGGGAGCCCCGACGCGGCAGGCTGTCACCATGAGCAGACCACTGCCACCGCCCGCGGACGGCGAGATCGAGAGGCCCCCGCTGATCTTCTCGATCGGCCACGAAGAGCTGATCGTCCGCCGGCGCTACGAGGTGGCGTCGATCGTCAACGACATCCTCATCGCGCTGTGGTTCCTCATCGGCAGCATCCTGTTCTTCTCGGAGGCCACCACCTACGCGGGCACCTGGTTCTTCGTCGTGGGCAGCATCGAGCTGCTGCTCCGCCCGGGGATCCGCCTGGCCCGTCGGGTGCATCTCCAGCGCATCCCCGGCTCCGAGGGCGTCCCGACCGGGAGCAGCCCCGACTTCTGAACGTTTCGCCGCGGCGCGAGCCGGGTGACTGGGTGGACGTGACCACCGAGCACACGGCCCGAGAGGCCGGCGAGGCCGTCGAGGACGCGGCCGAGGAGGCGGTCGACCGCACGCTGCACGGCGGCGGCGACGCCCCGAGCCGCCTCGTGGAGCTCCTCGGGCGCGCGGGCCTGATCGCGTACGGCGCGGTCCACCTGCTCGTCGCCGGGCTGGGCCTGCGGCTCGCGTTCGGCGCCCGTGCCGCCGAGGTCGACCAGCAGGGCGCGGTCGCCGCCGTGGCCTCGGTGGGCACGCTCGGGACGCTGCTGCTGGTCGTGTTCGTCGCCGGACTGGTGGCGTTCGCGGCCTGGCAGATCGCCGCGACCGTCGCCGGGTTCCGCTGGGTGTCGGGCGGCGAGCGCTTCCGCAAGCGGGTCGGCGCGGCGTCGAAGGCGGTCGCGGTGCTCGCCGTCGCGCTCGCGGCCGCCCGCAGCGTGCTGGGCGACCAGCAGAGCGGCCGCGCGGGACCCCAGAAGCTCGTGACGTGGCTCCTGGCGCTCCCGGCCGGCAACCTGCTGGTGGCCGCGGTCGCGATCACCGTCATGGTGATCGCGGGCACGATGGTCTACACCGGCGTCGCCCGGACCTTCATGGGTGACCTCGTCGACGACATACCGGCCGGGGCGCGGCGTGCCGCGGTGGTGCTCGGCGCGGTGGGCAACGTCGCCCGGGCCGCCGCGTTCGGCGCCGTCGGCGTGCTCTTCGCCGTCGCGGCGCTGCGCGGCGACCCCGCGCGGGTCGGCGGGCTGGACGCCGCCCTGCGCGAGCTCGTCAGCCGGTGGCAGGGCGTGAGCCCGCTCGTGCTGATCTCGCTCGGGATCGCGGCGTTCGGCCTCTACTGCGTCCTCGACGCCCGCTACCGCCGCGCCTACTAGGCGCGCGCGGCCAGCCGGTCGAGACGCCGGGGCGTCGGCCACTTGACGTGGCTGACCCAGCCGAGCTTCTCGAAGATCCAGATCAGGCGCGCCGAGATGTCGATCTGGCCGCGACCGACGCCGTGGCGCGCGGAGGTGGGGTCGGCGTGGTGCAGGTTGTGCCACGACTCGCCCATGCTCGGGATCGAGAGCAGCCAGACGTTCGTCGAGCGGTCACGCGCCCGCCAGGGGCGCTCGCCGACGAGGTGGCAGATCGAGTTCGTGGACCACGCCACGTGGTGGGTGAGGCCGATGCGCACGAGGCTCGCCCAGAAGAACGCGGTGAGCGCACCCCACCACGACCACGTGATGAGCCCGCCGAGCAGCGGCGGCGCGAGCAGGCTGATCACCGTGAGCGGTGTGAACCAGCGGTTGACCGCGCGCATGTCCGGGTCGGCGAGGAGGTCCGGGGTGAACCGCTGCTGGTTGGTCAGCGAGCGGTCGAAGATCCAGCCCATGTGCGCGTGCCAGAAGCCGCGCACGAGCGCCACCGGCGAGGTGCCGAACGCCCAGGGCGAGTGCGGGTCGCCCTCCTTGTCGGCGAACAGGTGGTGCCGGCGGTGGTCGGCGACCCAGTGCCGGATCGGCCCCTGCACCGCCATGCTCCCGGCCACGCCGAGGGCGATCCGCAGGGCGCGCTTGGCGCGGAACGCGCCGTGGGTGAAGTACCGGTGGAACCCGACGGTGACGCCGAGCATGGTCAGCACGTAGAAGAGGGCGGTCAGCCCGACGTCGATCCACGTCAGCCCCCAGCCCCAGGCCAGTGGCACGGCGGCGATGAGGGCGATGAAGGGCACGAAGGCGAACAGGTAGACCATCACGTGCGGCGCGATGTGGCGCACGTGGTCGGACAGGTCCCCCTGGGGGGACGCGGGAGTCGGTGTGGCGGGCGGGTCGGCGGGGGGCGAGGCCGGACCGGACGTCATGCGGAGGTGCTCCCGGGGGGTGCGGCGGGTCGTGGCCGACGGGATCGTCGACCAGGTGGTGGATGCCGGATTTCTACCCTGACACGGGCCCGGCGGTCCCCGCGCTGCGGGAGTGCGGGGACGCGCGGCCGCCGGACGGGTTTCGCCCGGTGGCCACTCGACGCTCACCCGGACGCACCGTCCTGGTGCAGCCGATCGGTCAGCTCGCCGGGACGCCTCCGTAGCCGGTGACCGCGAGCTCGAGACGGCCGTCACGCACCCTGGTGCGGAACGTCGGCTGCGGCGCGGTGGCCGGGCCGTGCACCACCGACCCGGTGTCGAGCCGGAAGACGCTGCCGTGCCAGGGGCAGACGACGCACTCGGGCCCGTCGCCGTTCGTGATCCGGCCTTCGTGCAGCGGGGCCGAGGCGTGGGCGCAGCGGTCGGCGAGGGCGTGGATCCGCTCGCCGCGACGCACGACGAGCACGCCGACGTCACCGACGATCCGCCGCGTCGGCTCGCCCTCGGGCAGCTCGTCGACCGTGCCGACGTCGGTCCAGTCGCCCGGCGCGATGTGCGGGTAGCCCTCGGCGTGGTTGGCGCCCATCGCCTGGTGGTAGGCCATGTGTCCACCGAGGGTGGCACCGGCCGAGCCGACGGCCAGCGCGGCCCAGCCGAGCACCGCGCCCCGGAATCCGCGTCCCCGGGCCCGCGCGGCCAGGGAGGCGGCGTAGCCCGTGAGCATCACGATATTGGCGGCGGCGTGCACGACCCCGACGCGCTGCTGCTCCTCGTGCCCGTCGGCGTAGTCCGCCCAGCCGGCCGCCGCGGTCGGCACCGCGGAGACCAGCCCGAGCGCGATGAGGACGGTCGCCGGCCTGCGGGTGCGCGGCGCGACGTCGAGGACGCCCGCCGAGACGAAGCTGCCGAGCGAGAGCTGCGCGAGCACCGGGTGCAGCGGGTGCCCCATCCACACCCCGTGCAGGGCGTCCTTGACGTCCTGGCGGCGCAGGAGCTTGTGGACGAGGTCGCGCGCCGGGGCGGCGACCTTGTCGAGTGCCTGGGTGTTCGCGAGACGGTCGATGTCGTCGAACGGGCGCATGGGGGTCCTCCCGGGCGGTGGTGGTGCCCGGGTTTCGCCGATCTCCACGGTCGGGCAAACCCGAAGGCTCCAGGAACACGGGCGACGAACGGAGCGAGGCGGTGACCGGAAGCCCCGGCGCACCCGCGAGGACTACGAGCGCGGGCTGCCCGACTACCACGACCCGACGGCCGGCTTCGGCGGCGCGGCGCCGACCTACAGCGCGCTGACGCTGCGGGCGGTGCTCGCCGTGTTCGGGCTGCTGACCTCCCTCGCGGGCGTCGTGATCTTCATCCTCGTGCTCTGGCTCCCGTGGGCGGCGACCGCCTTCGGGGTCGTCGCGGCGGTCTGCGTCGTCGACCTCGCGTGGGTGCTGCACCGCAAGAGGCGCGGCGAGCCCGGCTAGACGGCGTGGCCCGGCGCACCGCGGGCGGTCACGCCCCGGGCAACCAGGTGCGTACCGCCGTCGCCAGCGCCGTGACCCCGAGCGTGAGCGTCGGTTCGATGACCGGGGCGTAGTGCGGCGAGTGGTTGGAGGGCACGGAGAGCAGGGCGGGGTCGCTCATGTCACCGGTGGTGAACAGCGCCGGGTCGGTGCCGCCGAGCAACCAGTAGGACAGCGGGGCGCCGGCGGCGGTCGCGAGGATGCCGACGTCCTCGCTGCCCGCACCGGCCCCCGGGTCGAGGATCGCGTCGGGCCCCAGCCACGCGGCGAAGGCCTCCAGCGTCCGGCCGAGGGCGGCCGCGTCGTTGACGACGACGGGGAAGCGCTCGATCTCGGTGATCGTCGGCTCCTGGGGCGCGCCCGAGGTCACCGCCACGCCCCGCACGATGCGCTGACCGCCCCGAGGATGCGCTGCCGCACCCCGGTGTCGTAGCTGCGGATGTTCAGCTGCAGCTCGGCCTCCCCGGGGATGACGTTCGCGGCATCCCCGGCGTGGATCGAGCCGACGGTCAGCACGCCCGTCGCCGTGCTGGGGATCTCCCGGGAGACGATGGTCTGCAGGCGCAGGACCGTCTCGGCGGCCATCACCACGGGGTCGACCGAGGCCTCCGGCATCGATCCGTGCGCCCCCTTGCCGACCAGCCGCACGCGCAGCGAGTCGGAGCCGGCGTACGAGGCCCCGGCGTGCCCGGCGATCTTGCCCGCCGGCAGTGGCGCGACGTGCTGGCCGAGGACGACGTCGGGGCGCGGGAATCTCTCGTAGAGCCCGTCGTCCACCATGGCTTGGGCGCCTGCCCCGAGCTCCTCAGCGGGTTGGAAGGCCAGCAGGAGGGTGCCCGACCAGCGGTCCCGAGCGGTGGCGAGGGCCTCGGCCGCGCCGAGCAGGCAGGTCGTGTGCAGGTCGTGACCGCACGCGTGGTCGACGGACACGGTCTTGCCGTGCTCGTCGGTCGCGGTGACCGTGCTGGCGTAGTCCAGCCCGGTCTCCTCCCGGACCGGCAGCGCGTCCATGTCGGCCCGCAGCAGGGCGGTGGGGCCGGGCCCGTTGCGCAGGGTCGCGACCACCCCGGTCCGCCCGACCCCAGTGGTGACGGCGAAGCCCAGGCCGTCGAGCCGCTCGCCGACGATCCCGGCGGTGCGGTGCTCCTGGAAGCCGAGCTCGGGGTGCCGGTGGAGGTCCTTGTACAGCTCGGCGAGCCCGGGATCGATCGTGATGTCGTCGTGTGCGGCCACGGCTGGTCCTTCCCCCGACGTGTCTCCCCCGACGAGGCGCTCGTCGCCGTGTCCGTCGCCGTGGCGACGTGGTGAACGCGTCCGACGTGGTGGACGACGCTGCCCCCGGTGGCCGACGGTAGGGCGCGCGCCGGGGGCGGTGGAAGACGACGTCGCACCGGGTCGGCACACGGCTGGGCCGGGCTGGGGCACTCAGGCGCTCGGGTGCGTTCGCCCGGAGCGCCGGGCCGCTCGATCCGTCCGGACGCGCCGTGGTCAGGTCCCGCGGCCGGCGTGCGCGGGGCCGCCGGCGGCACCCGGAGGTGCGGTGACCACCCCGGACGGACGGCGCCGCGCCGACGGCGAGCCCAGGGCCCGGGAGATCCCGCGGGCGGTGGCCCGGACGGCCGGGACGATGGTCCGCGGGTCGCTGCCCGCGCTCGGCACGACCACCGACATCGCCGCGACGACCCGGTCGTCCTCCCCGCGGATCGGGGCCGCGACCGAGAGCGAGAGCAGGTCGACCATCCCGTCGCAGACCGCCACGCCCTCGCGCCGGACGCCGGCCAGGGTCCGGCGCAGCGCGTGCGGGTCGGTGACCGTGCGCGGGGTCAGGGCGCTCAGGGGGCCGGCGAGGACCTCCTCCTGCACCGAGGCGTGGGCGAACGCGAGCAGCACCTGGCCGACCCCGGTGGCGTGCAGGGGCATGCGCCCGCCGACGCGGCTGAACACGCGCACGGCCTCCGGGTGCGCGAGGCGCTCGACGTAGACCACCTCGTGGCCGTCGCGCACCGCGAGCTGCACGTTCTGCCGCGTCGCCTCGTAGAGGTCCTCGAGGTAGGGCATGGCGCGTTCCCGCAGGCCCAGGCTGCGCGGCGCGAGCGCCCCGACCTCCCAGAGTCGCAGGCCGATCCGGTAGCGGCCGTCCTCGCCGCGCTCGAGGGCGCCCCAGGCGGCGAGCTCGCCGACCAGCCGGTGCGCCGTGGACAGCGGGAGACCGGCCGCGCGGGCGATGCCCGACAGGGACAGGGCCTCCGCCCCGGGGCCGAACGCGGACAGGATCCCGAGCACGCGACCGGTGACCGACGGTCCGCTCTGACCGTCGCGCTGAGGGCTCACCCTGCGCTCCTTCCGGTGGCCGGAAGCTCGATTCTGGCACGGCGCCGGCGCCAGGCACCCTGGCGGCGTGAGCGCAACGCAGGAGCCCGCGACGCAGCGGGCGGTGTCCGCCGAGATCGCCGAGGCCGCGGCCGCGCCGACGCGGCCCGACGGCCATCCCGAACGGGCCTACCGCCCCTACCGCAGCACCGCCCTGCGGTCCCCGCAGCGACCCCTCGTCGTCACGCCGCCGAGCCTGACCGAGATGGCCGCGCCGGTGTTCGGCGCGGCCGACGTGGCCCCGATCGACTCCGACCTGACCCGGCACCACGCCGGCGAGCCGCTCGGCGAGCGGATCATCGTCACGGGCCGGGTCCTCGACGGCGACGGGCGCCCGGTGCGCCACCAGCTCGTCGAGGTCTGGCAGGCCAACGCCTCCGGGCGCTACCGCCACGAGGGCGACCAGCACCCCGCGCCGCTCGACCCGAACTTCACCGGCGGCGGCCGGGCGCTCACCGACGACGAGGGCCGCTACCGCTTCGTGACGATCAAGCCGGGCGCGTACCCGTGGCGCAACCACACCAACGCCTGGCGTCCCGCGCACATCCACTTCTCGCTGTTCGGCACGGCGTTCACCCAGCGCCTCGTCACGCAGATGTACTTCCCCGGGGACCCGCTGTTCGGGCTCGACCCGATCTTCCAGTCGGTCACCGACGAGAAGGCGCAGCAACGGCTGATCGCCGCCTACGACCACGACGTGACCCAGCCGGAGTGGGCGCTCGGCTACCGCTGGGACATCGTGCTCGACGGCGCGCACGCCACGCCGCCCGACGTGGACGGAGCCTGATGCTCGACCTCACGCCCTCCCAGACCGTCGGGCCGTTCTTCGCGTTCGGCCTGCCCTTCGACGGCGGCGGCGACGTCGTCCCCATGGGCACGCCCGGCGCGATCACGCTGCACGGCACCGTGCGCGACGGCGCCGGCGTGGCGGTGCCCGACGCGCTGCTGGAGTTCTGGCAGACCGGTCCCGACGGTCGCGTGCCGGTGCGCCCGGGCGCGCTGCACCGCGACGGCCGCTCGTTCACCGGCTTCGCCCGCGTCCCCACCGACCGGGCCGGCGACTACCGGCTGCGCACCCTGCGGCCGGCGGCACCGTCGGGCTCCCGCGACGCCCCCCACATGGCCGTGACGGTGTTCGCGCGCGGCCTGCTGCACCACCTGTTCACCCGCGTCTACTTCCCGAACCACGTCGAGGCGAACGCCGCCGACCCGCTGCTCGCGCAGCTCGACGAGGAGCGCCGGGCCACGCTGATGGCCGTGCCCGACGGCGGCGTCACCGGCCCCGGGTACCGCTTCGACATCCGGATGCAGGGCACCGGGGAGACGGTGTTCCTCGACCTCTCCGCCCACGGGCTCGCCCAGCCGCCGGCCGCGACCACCGAGACCCCGGCGTGAGCGCCCCGGACCGCACGCAGGTCGCGATCGTCGGTGGCGGACCCGCGGGTCTGATGCTGGCGCACCTGCTGCGGCTGCGCGGGGTGGACTCGGTGGTGCTCGAGGCCCGGCCGCGCGGGCGCGTCGAGACCCGCCAGCGCGCCGGCATCCTCGAGCACGGCACGGTCGAGGCCCTGCGCGAGGTCGGCGCCGACGCGCGGATGGACGAGCTCGGCATGCCGCACGACGGCTTCGAGCTGCGCTTCTCCGGGCGCAGCGTGCGCGTCGACATGCAGGAGCTCACCGGCGAGCGCGTGATGATCTGGGCGCAGACCGAGGTCACCAAGGACCTCATCGCGCTGCGCCTGGAGCAGGACGAGCCGCTGCTGTTCGACGCCGAGGTGCTCGCGGTCGAGGACGTCGAGACCGACGGTCCGACCGTGCGCTACCGCCACGAGGGCGCCGAGCACGTGCTGCGCGCCGACGTCGTCGTCGGCGCCGACGGCTCCCACGGGCCGGCGCGCCGCGCGATCCCCGAGCACCTCGTGCGGCGCTTCGAGCGCATCTACCCGTACTCGTGGCTGGGGATCCTCGCCGACGTGGCGCCCTCGTCGCACGAGCTGATCTACGCCCGCGGGCGCACCGGGTTCGCGCTGGCCTCGATGCGCTCGTCGTCGGTCACCCGCGCCTACATCCAGGTCCCGAACGGCACCGACGCCGCCGACTGGGCCGACGAGGCGATCTGGGACGAGCTCGCGGCACGCTTCGCGCTCGACGACGGGTCGTTCACCCTGGCCCGGGGGCCGATCACCGACAAGTCGGTGACCCCGATGCGCAGCGTGGTCACCGAGCCGATGCGCCACGGGCGGCTGTTCCTCGCCGGCGACGCCGCGCACATCGTCCCGCCCACCGGGGCGAAGGGCCTCAACCTCGCGGTCGCCGACGTGCGCGTGCTGGCCGAGGCGCTCTCCGAGTGGTTCGCCACCAAGGACGAGACGCTGATCGACGCCTACTCCGACACCGTGCTGCGCCGCGTCTGGAGGGCCGCGCACTTCTCCTGGACGATGACCACGATGCTGCACGTCGACCCCGACGGCGACCCCTTCGACGAGCAGCTCGCCCTGGCCCACCTGCGCCACATCGCGACGTCGGAGTCCGCCCGTCGCGCGCTGGCGGAGAACTACCGGGGCCTCGCCCTGGGTGCGGTGTAGCCGGCGCCTAGGCTGCGCCCGACGAGCGGCCTCGTCGAGCGCAGACCCCGGGGGAGAACACCGCATGGGCGACCGGCTGATCTTCCAGCTCGGCACCAACAACTGGCAGCGCGACGGGGAGTTCGCCCCCGGCTCGGGGATCCTCCACGAGGCCCACCACACCGCGTACAACGATCTGCCCGGCGTGCGCTGCTACTCGGTGTTCCCGTCCCGGGTGCAGCGCTGGCGCACCGACGACGTGCGGGTCTTCCCGCTCGAGCACGACATCCCGATCTGCGAGTCGATCTCCCCGGTCTCGAGCTACCGGTGGCACGCGATGGACCCCGACGAGGTCGACGCGTACCGGGCGCGCCTGACGGCCTTCGTCACCGAGTGGATCGACGAGATCGAGGCCACCACCGGCGACGAGTTCGGCCTGGCGATCGCCCACCACGCGTTCATGAACGCCGTGGTCATGCGCGACGTGATCCGGGCGCGGACGGCGGCGGGACGCCCGCGCATGCCGCTGCTGGACTTCGCCCACGGCACCGAGCTCAAGATGTACGTGCACGAGCAGCGCGGCGACAACCCCGCGGAGTTCCCGTGGCGGTTCCTCCCGTTCATGCAGCAGGAGAAGATCTTCGACTGGTCCGCGGGCCCGGAGCACGGCGTCGACGTCGTCGCCTCGATCTCGTCGGAGCAGATCGAGGCGTTCTCGGCGGTCTTCCCGGAGTTCCCGCGCGAGCGGATGGTGCTCTCCCACAACGGCTACAACCAGCACGCCTTCTTCCCCGCCCCGGAGCTCTACGCCGACCGCGAGCGGGTGCTCGCCGGCTTCACGACGCAGCCGCCGGTCGGGTCCGAGCGGGCGCCGGAGGCGGTCGCGCCCGAGGGCGGGTTCGACGCCGTCGTCGCGTTCGTCGGCAAGTTCGCCGACTGGAAGCGCCTGGACGCCCTGCTGCGCGCGGCGGCCTCCTACGAGCGCGGCGATCGGCGCGTGCTGACCCTCGTCGCGGGCTCGGGGCCGGTCGAGGAGCAGGTGAAGATGCACGACCTCGCGGCCTCGCTCGGCCTGGAGCGGACCTACTTCCTCGGGCCGCGCCAGCAGGAGGAGCTCGCGACGCTCTTCGCCTGCGCCGACGTCGGCGTGTTCCCCTCGTACCGCGAGCCGTTCGGGCTCGTGTTCCTCGAGTGCATGGCCTGCGAGACCCCGGTGATCGGCGCCGATTCCGGCGGGCCGCGGGACTTCGTCACCGACGAGGTCGGCACGCTCGTGCCCGAGACCGACAACCGCGAGGAGCTCGCCGACTCCCTCGCCGCCGCGGTCACCCGGGCGCTCGACGAGGGCTGGAAGCAGGGCAAGGGCCCGGACGCGGCCCGCTACGCGCGCGATCGCTTCAGCGTCGTCAAGCAGGTGTCGGACCTGCTCGGCGAGGTGGACCGGCTCACCGGCGACTAGATCCGGGTGACCCGGTCCACCAGGCCCGAGGTCGCGACCATCGTCGTGAACCGTGCGACCCCCGGGACGCGGGCGAGCGTGCGCCGCAGCAGCACGTCGAGGGCCTCGACGTCGGCGACGTCGACGCGCAGCAGGTAGTCGACGTCGCCGGTGACGTGGTGGCAGCTCACGAGCCCGGCGAGGTCGACGATGTGGCGCTCGAAGCGCCCGACGGTGTTGGCGGTGTGGTCGACGAGCGTCGCCGTCAGGTGCACGACCAGCCCCCGGTCGACGGCGTCGGGGTCGAGGACCGCGCGGTAGCCGCGCACCACCTTCTCGCTCTCGAGGCGCCGCAGCCGGCGCTGGGCCGACGACGCGGAGATCGACACCGCCTCCGCGAGGTCGGCGAGGCTCTCCCGTCCGTGGTCGGCGAGGTGGTCGAGGATGCGGCGGTCGACCCGGTCCAGGGCGGGCTGGGCGGATCGTGCACGGTGTGGCGCGGTCATGACGCCATCATGCGCCTGCGGGCGGGCGACCGTGGAAGATCGCCCGGCATCACCCGCGGCCGCGCGCGCATCGTGGAGGAATGACGAGGCGAACGGCGCTGGGCGCGATGGTGCTGGCCGGCGCGGGGTGGGGAGCGGTCTTCGTGGCGCCGGAGCTGGCGCCGCTCGCGCCCGCCCTGCTGCTGGCGATGGGGAGGTTCGTGGCGTTCGGGGCGGTGTCGCTGCCCCAGCTGCGGCGCGTGCTGCGCACGGACGTCCCGTGGGTGCGGGTGACCGCGCACGCGATCACGGGCTCGCTGCTCTACTACGGCCTCGTCGCCCTGTCCGTGCGCCTTGCGGGCCCGACCATCGCCGTCGCGACCATCGGCCTCGTCCCGGTGGTCATGGCGCTGATCTCCGCGCGGCACCGGGGGCGCGCGGGCCTGATGGCCCTGCTGCCGGCCCTCGCCCTCGTCGGCGTCGGGCAGGTGCTCGTGCACACCTCGCCCACGCCCGGCCCCGGCGGCTGGTCCGCGGTGATCGGCACGCTGCTCGCGCTCGTCGCGGTGGCGTCCTGGAGCTGGTACGGCCTCGACTCGCACCGCCTGCTCGCCGACCGCCCCGACCTCGGCCCGGTGCTCGCCGGCGCCCAGGGTCTCGCCGCCGGGGTGCTGGCCCTGCCGCTGGCGATCTGGCTGCTCGCGACCGGTGGTGTGCCCGCCGAGCCGGTGCGCGCCCTGCTCGTCGTGCTCTTCCTCGGCCTCGTGTCGTCGTGGCTGGCGGTGCGGCTGTGGCACGCCGCGGCCGCGCGGCTCTCGCCCGTGCTGGTCAGCCAGTTGATGGCCCTCGAGACCGCCTGGGGCTTCGTGTTCGCCGCGCTGCTCGCGGGCGCGGTGCCCGGCCCGCTGGCCCTGCTCGGCGAGGTGGCCCTCGTCGCCGGCGTCGCCCTGGCCGTGGTCACCGACGGGCACCGCGAGCGGCGGGCTCTCGCCGCTCACGGGACCCCGGGCTCGTCGGCGAGCAGCGCCCGCGCCGCCCGCAGTGCCGCGTCACGCACGCGGGACGAGCGGGGGTCCTCGGCCGAGGTGTGCGCGACGGCCTCGAGCAGCGCGCACACCTCGAACCCGGCGTAGTCGCCGGCGAGCCCGGCGTAGCGACCGATCGCGACCCGCCGTCGCAGGACGGCGGCGGCGCGGTCGATGGTCTCGGCGTCGAGCCGCGCGCGGGCGCGGCGATGATCGGCGTGGGCGGACACGGCGGCTCCCCGGGGGCAGGCACGAACGGACAACTGCGCCGCGGGGGAAGCGCGACACCGACCATCCTGCCCTCGACCCCCGACAACGGGCCGGCGCGCGCCGGGGTCCGTGGGAGCGAGGGCGTCCCTGGGTGCGTGGGACGCAGCGAGGGCGTCCCTCGCTGCTCGGCCCCGGGTCCCGCGAACCCTCAGCCCACCGGCCAGCGCACGACCAGCCGGGTCCCGCCGTCGGGCGAGGTCGTCGCGCGGGTGGTGCCGCCCCGCCCGGCGACGAGGCGCGCGACGAGCGCCAGGCCGAGGCCGCTGCCCTCGCCCGCCTCGGGGGTCAGGCGGGTGAAGCGGTCGAACACCCGGTCGCGGTCCGCGGGCGCGATGCCGGGCCCGTCGTCGTCGACCAGCAGGCGCACCCACCGCCCGGCGGGCACCACCGACACGTGCACCACGGTCGCGGCGTGGCGCCGGGCGTTGGCGAGCACGTTGTCGAGCACGATCGCGACCTCGGCCGGCGTCGCGGCGACCGTCACGGGCATCGGGGCCCACAGGGTCATCGCGACCAGGGGCTCCTCGGGCAGGCGCGCGAGCGCCTCGCCGACCGCGTCGACGAGGTCCACCGGCCGCGCCGGCATCCGCTCGCCCGAGTCCGCGCGCGCCAGCGCCAGCAGGTCGCCGACCAGGTCCGAGAGCCGCGCGGCCTCCCGCGCCACCGACCGCCACGTCTCGTCCACCGAGGCCTGATCCGAGACCTGCCCCGGGTGCGCGACGGCGACGTCGGCCTGGGCGCGCAGGGCGGCGATGGGGGAGCGCAGCTCGTGCGCGGCCTCGCTCGTGAAGCGCTCGAGGCGCCCGACCGCGTCGTCCCGGCGGGCCAGCAGCGCGTTGATCTCGACGGCGAGGGCGGCGAGCTCGTCGCGCGAGGGCGGGACCGGCAGGCGCTCCCCGGGCGCCACCGCCGCGGCCGCCACGCGCATCCGGTCGACCGGACGCAGCGCCACCCGCGTCGCGACCCACGCCGCGACGCCCACCCCGACCGCGCCGAGCAGGGCGGCCACGGCGAGCCAGCGGGCCGCGTCGGCGAACAGGCTCGCGGCGCCGACCAGGTCGCGCGACGCCAGGACCAGGCGCGGCGACCCGTCCGGCGCCGGCACCGGCACGGCGACCCAGCGCTGCGGTCCGAGTGGGCCCTCGACGACGGTCACGGGCTGCCCGGCGGCCAGCCGGGACAGGGCGTCCGCGTCCACCGGGCGGGGCCCGCGGCCGTCGACCGGCGACCCCGCCGCGTCCACCACCCGCACGCCCGGCGGCACCGGCGTCCCGCCGGCGACCGCTCCCGTCGCGGCGGCCGCGCGCTCGGCGAGCGTCTGGTCCCCGCTCTCCACCAGCGCGGAGAACAGCAACCCGCCGGCCACCCGGCCCACCGCGAGCAGCGCGACGACGGCGACGATCCCGACCACCAGGGTGATCCGCGTCCGCAGCGAGCGGCGCGCCCACCAGGACGTCACCCGGAGCCCAGCCGGTAGCCCCGCCCGCGCTCGGTGCGCACGAGCTCCCCGGCGCCGACCGCGGCGAGCTTGCGCCGCAGGTAGCCGACGTAGACCTCGACGACGTTGCGGCTCGCCGACCCGCCCCCGCCCCACACCGCGGCGAGCAGGTCGTCGCGCGTCATCACGGCGTCGGGGTGCACCGCCAGCGCGTGCAGCACGGCGAACTCGCGGGCCGAGAGCTCGACGTCGCGGCCCTCCCACGTCACCGACCGGGTCGCGGGATCGAGGCTCAGCGCGCCGTGCACCACCCGCGTGGTCGCGGGTCCCGAGCGGCGCAGCATCGCGCGCAGCTGGGCGACGAGCACGACGAACGAGAACGGCTTCACGAGATAGCCGTCGGCGCCCAGGTCGAGCCCGTCGGCCTGGTCGACCTCGCCGTCCTTGGCCGAGAGCAGCAGCACCGGCGTGGCGACGCCCTCGGCGCGCAGCGCCTCGAGCACCCGGTAGCCCGAGAGGCCGGGCAGCATGATGTCGAGGACCACGGCGTCGTAGGCGCCGGTCGAGGCCTCCTGCAGGCCCGCGTGGCCGTCGGCGACCGACCGGACCTCCATGCCCTCGGCGGCCAGCCCGCGGGCGAGGGCGTCGCGCACCCCCGGCTCGTCGTCGACCACCAGCACCCGGGGCACGGCACCGACGGTAGGCCTCCTCCCCGTCGCCGACGCTGAGAGGAGTCTCAGCACGCGGGGGACACGATGGGGTCATGGGTCGCAGGCGCTGGGTCGGGGCAGGGTTGGGTGCGGTGCTCGTGGGCGCCGTCGGTGTGGGTCTCGTGGTCGCCCCGGCGGGCGCGTCGGCGGCGCCGGTGCTGCCGCCGGTGAGTCCCGAGGACCTCGTGTCCTCGGTGATGACCGCCGACCAGCAGCCGTTCGCCGGCGAGGTCGAGGTCGACAACGCCCTCGGGCTGCCCGCCGTCCCCGGCGTCCCGCAGCTCGCGAACGGCACGTCCTCGGTGCGCGTCTGGTCCGGCGGCGAGGGACGCGGGCGCGTCGCGCTCCCGTCGTCCGACGGCGAGCGGACGCTGGTCTCGGACGGGACGACGCGCTGGTCGTACGACTCGCGCGACCGCACCGCGACCCGCGCCCCGGCCGGGGAGGGCCGTCCCGACAACGCGGAAGCCGGCCCCGACAACCAGGACCCGACCACCGCCGCGACGCAGGCCATCGCGACGCTGCGGCAGTCGAGCACCGTCGCCGTCGACGGCACCGCCGAGGTCGCCGGCCGGGCCGCCTACCAGCTGGTGCTGACCCCGCTGCCCACCGAGCGCACGCTGCTGCGCGAGGTGCGCGTGGCGGTCGACGCCGAGACCCGCCAGCCGCTGCAGCTCACGGTGCTCGCGCAGGGCTCGGGCGAGCCGGCGCTGCAGGTCGGCTTCTCCGAGATCGCGTACGGACCGCAGGACGCGTCGCTGTTCACCTTCACCCCGCCGCCCGGGACGACCGTCCGGGACGCGCCGGCCGGCGAGGGCCGTCCGGACCGCCCCGAGGGCGAGGAGCAGGGCCAGCGGGTCGGCGAGGGCTGGGACACGGTGATCGTGGGCCGGGCGCCGCAGGGTCAGCCGGAGGGCCAGCCCGAGGGCCAGCAGCCCGAGGGTGCCCCGGACCTGTCCACGCTCGGCACGCCGGTGAGCGGCCCGTGGGGCAGCGGCCGCGTGATCACCACCGCCGTCGCCACCGTGATCGTCACCGACGACGGCCGGATCGCGGCCGGTGCGGTGCCGCAGCAGGTGCTCACCGAGGCCCTGGCCCGGTGACGGCGGGGACGAGCGCGCCGACGGACCAGCAGCCGGCGACCGTGTCCTCCTCGGACGCGGTCGCCGCGCGGGTCCGCGGGCTGCGCAAGACCTTCGGGGACACGGTGGCGATCGACGACGTCGACCTCGACGTCCCGGCCGGCGCCGTGCTCGGGATGCTCGGCCCGAACGGGTCGGGCAAGACCACCCTCATCCGGATGCTGCTCGGGCTGACACGCCCGACCGCCGGGACGGTGGAGCTCCTCGGCCGCAGCGGCAACGACCTGGCCTCGGCGCTCCCGGACGTCGGGGCGCTCGTCGAGGGGCCGGGCTTCCACCCGTTCCTCTCCGGTCGCGACAACCTCCTGCGCGCCGCCGCCGCCGAGCCGCGCCTGGACGGCAATCTGCGCGAGCCGGTGGACGCGGCCCTGGAGCGTGTCGGGCTCGCCGACGCTGCCCGCAAGCGCTACCGCGCCTACTCCCTGGGGATGAAGCAGCGCCTCGGGCTCGCCGCCGCGCTGCTCGTCCCCCGGCGCCTCGTCGTGCTCGACGAGCCGACCAACGGCCTCGACCCGGCGGGCACCCGCGACGTCCGGCGGGTCGTCGCCGAGCTGCGCGCGTCGGGGGCGACGGTGCTGCTCTCGTCGCACCTGCTCGCCGAGGTCGAGGCGGTGTGCAGCCACGTCGCGGTGCTCCAGACCGGGACGCTGCTGGTGGCGGGCGAGCTGCAGACGCTGCTCGACGCGGACACCGGCGGCCTGGTGGTGAGCACCCCCGACGTCGACGACGCGATCCTCGCCCTGCGCGAGGCCGGCGCGCCCTCGTACCGCGCCGAGGGCGGGGTCGCGGTGCCGCCCGGTCGGCTCGAGGCGCCGGAGGTCGTGGCCGCGCTGGTCGCGGCGGGCGTCGCGGTGTGGGAGGTCCACCGGCGTCGGGCCCACCTCGAGGAGCTCTTCGCCCGCCTGACCGAGGAGGACGCGTGACGACCCTCGAGACGCGCACCGCCACCCGGACCACGGCCCCGCTCGGACGGCTCGCGGCCGCCGAGGTCCGCTGGGTCCTGCGCCGCCCGCGGACCCTCGTGCTGCTCGGGCTCCTGGCCCTCGTCCCCGTGGCGATCGGCGTCGGCATCGCCCTGACCGGCGGGCCGGGTGACGGCGACCGCGACGGCCCCGGGCTGGTCGCCGCGGTGGCCGGCAACGGCCTGGTCCTGCCGATCGCCGCGATGGGGCTCGCCCTGACGTTGCTGCTGCCCCTCACCGTCGCCACCGCGTCCGCCGACGCCCTGGCCGGCGAGGCCTCGCACGGCACGTTGCGCGGGCTGCTCCTGGCGCCGGTCGGGCGCACCCGGCTGGTCGTGATGAAGGCGGTCGGCGTCGTGACCGTCGCCGTGCTGGCCGTCCTGCTGGTCGCCGTCGTCGGCGTGCTCACCGGGCTCGTCGTCGTCGGCGGCCCGAGCGGCACCATGATCACGCTCTCCGGCACGACGCTCGGGCTCGGCGAGGCCCTCGGGCGCGTCCTGCTCGTGGCCGCCTGGACCGTCGTCCAGCTCCTCGCGGTCGCCGCGGTGGCCCTCGCGGTCTCGGCCTTCACCGAGCACCCGCTCGTCGTCCTGGCGTCCGTGCTCGGCGGGCTCATCGTCTTCGGTGTCCTCGCCGCGATCCCGTCGCTGGAGTGGCTCCAGCCCCTGCTGCTGACCTCCGGCTGGAGCGCCGGCACCGACGCCCTGCGCGACCCGCTGCCGCTCGACGGCCTCGTCTCCAGCACCGGGCGCGCGCTGGTCTACCTCGTCCTCGGCGTCGGGATCACCGTGTGGCGCATGCGGCGCCGGGACGGGTAGGGCGGCTCAGACGAACGCGTCGCGGTGGTCGCGGACCCAGGCCGCGAAGCTCCGGCCCGGCGTCCCGAGCAGCGGGGCGACGTCGTCGACCGGCTGGGGCTTGCCGTCGCTCGCCGACCAGAGACGCAGCAGGGTGTCGGCGAGCCAGGGCGGGGCGAACCGGCCCATCCGCTCGCGGTACTCGTCGGCCGAGAGCGCGGCCACCTCGACCTCGCGCCCGACCTCGGCGGCGATCACGCCGACCTGCTCCCGGAACGACAGCGACTCCGGCCCGGTGAGGCTCGGCGCGGTGCCCCGGACGGCGCCGCCGGTGAGCGCGGCGACGGCGACGTCGGCGATGTCGGCCTCGTGGATCGGGGTGACGTGGCTGTCGGGCAGGGGCAGCTCCACCCGGCCCGCGCGCACCCCGTCGGCCCAGTCGAGGGTGTTGGCGGCGAACGCGCCGGGGCGCAGGAACGTCGCGGTGACCTCGGAGTCCCGCCAGGGCGCCTCGACGACGCGGTGCATCGCGCCGATCCGGTCCTCGGGGTCGTCGTCGATCACCGACAGCGAGGAGAGCAGCACGATGTGCTCTACCCCGGCAGCGCACGCGGCCTCGGCCACCACGGACCCGTCGCCCGAGGCGTAGAGGAAGGCCTGCTCGACGCCGTCGAACGCCGCGGGCAGCGTCGACGGGTCGGCGAGGTCGGCGGCGACCGTGGCGACGCCCGCGGGCACATCGAGGACGGACGGGTCGCGCCCCGAGGCGCGCAGCCGGTCGGCGGGGACGCCGGCGGCGAGCAGGCCGTCGAGGACGGCGTGGCCGACGTGGCCACGGGCTCCGGTCACGAGGATCATGCGAGCACCTTCCTTTCACGAACAGCGTTCGTCACGAACACCGTACGCCACGAACGCCGTTCGTCAAGCTAGGGTCGTCCGTGTGCCCCCCGGACCCCGCACCCGCCCGGCGAAGACCGCCCTCAGCCGCGAGGCGGTGGTCGCCGCGGCGCTGCGCGTCGTCGACGAGGTCGGCTACGACGCCGCGAGCATGCGGCGGGTGGCGGCGGAGCTCGAGACCGGGCCGGCGTCGCTCTACGTCTACGTCGCCGACCGCCACGAGCTGATGGAGGCGGTACACGACCTCGCCCTGGCCGACGTCGCGCTCCCGACCGAGGCCGACGGCGATTGGCGCGCCCGCCTCGAACTGCTGATCGACCGCATGGTCGCGGCGCTGTCCGCCCACGCCGACATCGCGATGGCGGCCATCGCCGGGGTGCCGCTGGGTCCGCACTCGTTGCGGGTCAACGAGGAGGTGCTGCGCCTGCTGCGGGTCGGCGGCATCGACGACGCCGCCTGCGCCTGGGCCGCCGACCTCCTCGGGCAGTACGTGGCCTCCTCGGCGCTCGAGCAGGCGGCGTGGCACCGGGAGCAGCGCCAGATCGCCGATCCGGACCGGGCGACGACCGAGGCGATGGGCGCCGCGTTCGCGGGTCGCATCGACGCCGTCTACGCCGCCCTGGACCCCGCGCAGTTCCCGACGATCGTGGCTCTGCGGCCCCTCCTGACCGGCGGCGGGGGCGACGCGCGGGCCTCCTGGAAGCTGCGGGTGATCGTCGACGGCCTCCTGGCCCAGGGGTAGCCGCGCGCCGTCGCGCGCGGGTGCCCATCATGGGCGCCATGACGCTGCTGGCTGCGCTCCTCGAGGGAGGCCTCGACGACCCCGAGGCGATCCGCATCGGGGACACGTCGATGTCCGGCCCGGAGCTGCTCGGAGCGGCCTCGGTGGTCGCCGACCAGATCGTCGACCGGTCCGCCGAGGGCCCGGTCGCGGTGCTCGCCGAGCCGACGGCACAAGCGATCGTGGCGATGGTCGGCGGCCTGCTGGCCGGCACCCCGGTCGTCCCGGTGCCCCCGGACGTCGGGTCCGGCGAGCGCGCGCACCTGCTCGCCGACTCCGGGGCGTCGCTCTGGATCGGGGAGCGGCCCACGGACGTCACCCTGCCGGTGCGCAAGGTCGACCTGAGCCGCCGCAGCGGCGACGTCGCCCGCGAGGCCCCGCTCGACGGCCCGGCCCTGGTGCTCTACACGTCGGGGACCACCGGCGCGCCCAAGGGCGTGCTGCTGTCGCGGACGGCGATGGCGGCGGGGCTCGACGGTCTCGCCGACGCGTGGGAGTGGACCGCCGACGACACCCTCGCCCACGGCCTGCCCCTGTTCCACGTCCACGGGCTGGTCCTCGGTGTCTTCGGTGCGCTGCGGCTCGGGTCGCGGCTGGTGCACGTCGGACGACCCCGCCCCGACCTCTACGCCTCGGCCGTACGCGACCACGGCGCGACCCTGCTGTTCGGGGTGCCGACGATCTGGTCGCGGATCGCCGCCGACCCGGCCGCCGCCGAGGCGCTGCGCTCCGCGCGGCTGCTCGTCTCCGGCAGCGCGCCCCTGCCCGTCCCGGTGTTCGAGAAGCTGCGCGAGCTCACCGGCCAGGCGCCCGTGGAGCGCTACGGCATGAGCGAAACGATGATCACCCTGTCGGTCCGGGCCGACGGCGAGCGCCGCCCCGGGTGGGTCGGCGTCCCCGTGGCGGGCGTCGAGACCCGGCTCGTGTCCACCGACGAGGAGACCGACGGCGAGCTGCTCCCGCACGACGGCGAGTCCATCGGCGAGCTGCAGGTCCGCGGGCCCGGCCTCTTCACCGGCTACCTCGGGCGGCCGGAGGCCACGGCGGAGACGTGGACGAAGGACCGCTGGTTCCGCACCGGCGACGCCGCGGTGATCGACCCCGGCGGCTACCACCGGATCGTCGGTCGCCGGTCGGTCGACCTCATCAAGACCGGCGGCTACCGGGTCGGCGCCGGCGAGATCGAGACCGCGCTGCTCGAGCACGACGGCATCCGCGAGGCCGCGGTGGTCGGCGAGCCCGACGACGACCTGGGCCAGCGGATCGTCGCCCACGTCGTGCTCGCCGGCGACCCGGTGGACCCCGAGGAGGTCATCGCCTTCGTCGCCGAGCGCCTCTCGGCCCACAAGCGCCCGCGCGAGGTCCGCGTCGTCGACGCCCTGCCCCGCAACGCCATGGGCAAGGTGCAGAAGGCGCGCCTCTGAGCAGCGGCGACCATGTCTGAGTAGTGGGCTACTCATGACCTTTCCTTCGACGTGACGGAAGCTCGTCCGAGCGCGGCCCGGCCGCCTCCCGCTTCCGCGTCGAAGGGATCCGACCCATGAGCAGCGAGGCCGGCGTCGCCGCGACGGATCCCGAGCCCGACGTGCCGGAGCCGGCCGAGGCCGCTGCCTACTGGTGTCCCGAGCACCTCCAGGCCTGCCCGCCCACCTGCCAGGTGCTGATCCAGTGGCACGACACCCACGACCTGCCCGACCACTGGTAGCCCGGCGACTGGTGGGACCCGCAGGGCGACCCCTGGCAGTACCACCCGCGCGACAACCCGAACGGCTGGGACCCGGTCGAGAACCCCTGCGGCTACCACCCGCGCAGCGAGCCCCACTGCTGGGAGCTCGACCGCAACCCGGAGGGCTACCACCCCGAGTACAACCCGAACTGCTGGCACCCCGACTACAACCCGTACGGCTGGCACCCACCGCCGTGCCCTTCGGCTGGAGCCCGATCCACCAGCCGTTCGGCTGGCACCCCGTCTACTACCCCTGGGGCCACGACCCGTACTACAACCCGGGCGGCTGGCACCCGCAGGAGAACCCGGACGGCGACGCCGACCCCAACGGCCGCTACACCCCCGAGGACGCCGAGGGCGAGGAGCCGCCGCAGCCGACCGACCCCGACGACGACACCACCGAGCCGCCGGGCAGGCCCCTGAACGAGATCGACCGCGAGCTGCAGGACCAGCTCGCCGAGCCCACCCCGGCTCCCGGGGAGACACCGGAACCGCTCGATCCTCGCGTCGTCGAGCTGCAGCTGGAGCGCCAGGAGGCGCTGGACTCCGGGGACGAGGGGAGGCTCGAGGAGATCGACGCCCGTATCCGGGAGCTCGAGGCCGAGGGTCCGGACGCCCCGGCCGGCCCGGCCACCCCGGACGGTGAGGAGGCCCCCGAGGAGGCCCCGGACGCCGCGGCGGCCACGCCGGACGTCGAGTTCGCGGGCACCCGGGAGGCGCCGCCCGAGGACGACACCGACGAGCAGGACACGAGCGCGCCGGCCGAGTCGTCCGAGGACCAGGAGTCCCCGGAGCCGGAGCCGGAGCCCGCGACCGAGACCGAGACCGAGTCCTCGGCGGCGGCGTCGTCGTCCGACGAGGAGAGCAGCGGCGGCGACGGCGGTGGGAGCGACAGCGGCGGGGACGGCGGCGACTCCCTGCTCCCCTGACCCAGCGACCCTCCGCCGGGACGCTTCGGTTTTCGAAGCATCTGAGCGGGAGGTCATGGCTCGACCCGAGCGGACCTCCGCCCCTGACAGCCCTCGTCGGGGCGTCGACGCGGGGTTCCTCGCTCACCCAGGGCGCCGGACCCTCAGGACGGCGTCGTAGAGGAACCGCGGCCGCCCGTCGGGCTGGACGGCGTCGCGACCGCGGCGCTCGGCCACCTCGACCGTCCAGCCGTCGAGCGCGTCGCCGAGCTCGGTGACCAGCTCCTCGGCGGTGGCGAACATGTCGTGCGGGTGGTGGTGCCCACCGTCGTGTCCCGCCTCGGGAGGCATGCCCTCCGGGTCGTGCCCGACGAGCAGCAGCGTCCCGCCGGGGGCCACGGCACGGGCGATCGCGCGGTAGAGGCGGGGCCGCACCGCGCCGGGGAGCTGCATGAAGTGCGCGGTGACGAGGTCGTGGGAGCCGGGCAGCTCCTCGGCGAAGAGGTCGACCGGGATCGTCGTCACCCGGTCGGCGACGCCCTCGGCCTCGGCGCGCGCGGCGACGCGACCGAGGGCGACCTCCGAGACGTCGATCGCGGTGACCCGCCAGCCCTGCTGCGCCAGCCAGATCGCGTCACCGCCCTCGCCGCTGCCGACGTCAAGCGCGGTGCCGGGCGCGAGGTCGGCGACCTCCTGGACGAGGACGGCGTTCGGGGCGCCGCTCCAAATCTGCTCGCTGCCGCTGTAGCGCTCGTCCCAGAACGCGGCGGTGTACTGCTCGTGGGTGGTCATGCGACGGCTCCCTCGCGGTGGCGGGCGACGGCCCGGGCGGTGTCCTCGACGACGAGATCGGCGTTGATGCGGGCGCCGGCGAGCGTGCCGGCGGCCGCGGAGGCGACGACCTGGGCGGACAGGTCGCTGACGTTGCCCGCGACCCAGACGCCGGGCACGACGGTCTGCCCCGTGACGTCCTCGGCCGCGGCGTAGCGCCCGCCCCACGGGTGGTCGGCGAAGGGGACGCCCAGGTCCTCCAGCACCGCACTGCGCGCGACGAAGCGCGGGGCGAGGGCCAGCGCGGTGCGGGGCAGCACGCGCCCGCTCGCGAGGCGCACGCCGGAGAGACGGTCGTCGGTGATCTCCAGGCCCGTCACCTCCTCGTCGACGACGGGGATACCGAGGGCGGCGAGCTCCTCGGCCTCCTCGGCGGTGGGCTCCGGGGCGTGGTGGCGCAGGTAGACGAGGTCGGCGGTCAGCTGCCGGAAGAGCTTCACCTGGTGCAGGCTCCCCGGCCCGGTACCGAGCACGGCCAGCGGCTGGTCGCGCACCTCCCAGCCGTGGCAGTACGGGCAGTGGAGCACGTCGCGGCCCCAGAGCTCGCGCACACCGGGCAGGTCGGGCAGCTCGTCGACCAGGCCGGTGGCGACGAGCAGGCGCCGCGCGTGCAGCGTCTCCCCGTCGGCGGTGTCGACGGCGAACAGGTCGCCGACGCGCCGGGCGGCGACGGCGGTGCCGGGGCGCACGCGGCCACCGTAGGACTCCACCTCCGCGCGCCCGAGACGCACGAGCTCGGCGGGCGGGAGGCCGTCGCGGGTGAGGAAGGCGTGCACCCCGGCGGCCGGGGCGTTGCGGGGCTCGCCGGCGTCGAGCACGAGCACCGAGCGGCGGGAGCGGGCGAGGGTCAGCGCGCCGGACAGCCCGGCCGCGCCACCCCCGAGGACGAGGGCGTCGAGGGGTTCGTCGTTCATGCTCACGAGCCTGCTCCGCGGCGCCCCGCGCGACGAGGATTCTTGCCAGAATGGCAAACGTGACGACCGACGACGTGCTCGACGGGCTGGGCGCACGGCTGGCGACCCGGCGACGGCGGGAGGGCCTGGGGCTCGCCGAGCTGGGCGAGCGCACCGGGATCTCGGTCAGCACCCTCTCCCGGCTCGAGACCGGCGGCCGGCGGGCCACCCTCGAGCTGCTGCTGCCGCTGGCGACCGTCTACGGCACCGGGCTCGACGAGCTCGTCGGGCTGCGCGAGGCCGCGCCGGCCCGCGACGCGCCGGTCTCGCGCAGCGAGGACACCGTCATGTACCGCCTGTCCCGCAGCCCCGGCCAGCCCGCGGCCTACAAGTTCGTCTTCTCGCCCGCCCGCAACACCCCGCCCGACGAGCTCCCCGTCCACCAGGGCTGGGAGTGGGTCTACGTCCTCGCCGGCCGGCTCCGCGTGATCAACGGCGATGACGACCTCGTGCTGCGCCCGGGCGAGGCGACCGAGGTCGACACCCGCCGCCCGCACTGGCTCGGCACCACCGGCGAGGGCCCGGTCGAGGTCCTCGCGCTCTTCGGGCGCCAGGGCGAGCGCGTGCACATGCGCGCCTGACCATCGTGTTCTGACACGGTCAAGCACTCACGAGGGCGCAGGCCCGAGGGTGGCCTGTCGCACGGTGGAGAACCGGTCGGCGCTGCCGGTTCTACGATCCCGGGTCATGACCTCAGGTGGGACAGAGCTGGACGAGGCGCCCGAGGAGCTGACGCTGGCGGCCGAGTTCGACGACCCGACGCGCGCGCAGTGGCAGGAGCTCGTCGCCGGCGTGCTGGCGAAGTCGGGCCGGGAGGTGACGCCCGAGGAGGCCGAGGCCGCGCTGGCCACGGTGACCGACGACGGCATCACGATCGCCGGGCTCTACGCCGCCGAGGACGCCCCGGGCGTCGACACCGGCGTCCCCGGGCTCTCGCCGTTCGTGCGCGGCGCCCGCCCCGAGGGGCAGGTCGCCGACGGGTGGCTCGTGCGCCAGCGACACGCGTTCCCCGCCGACGTCGAGGTCGCCGAGGCCCACGACGTCCTCATGGCCGAGCTGGAGAACGGCGTCTCGTCGCTCTGGCTCGTGCTCGGCGACGCCGGCGGCCCGCCCGTCGCGGCACTCGACGGGCTGCTCGAGGGCGTGTTCGTCGACCTCGCGCCGATCGCCCTCGAGGCCGGCCGCGACACCCCGGACGCCGCCGCGGCGCTGCTGCGCTTCGCCGAGCAGGCCGGGGCCGGCGCGATCCCCGGCTCGCTCGGCTACGACCCGCTGCTGGACCGCACGCAGGGCGGGCCCGCGCTCGATCAGCAGTACCGCGACGCCCTCGTCGAGCACGCGAGGACGGCCGCCGCGAGCCACCCGCAGCTGCGCACCGTGGTCGCCGACGGCCGGCCCTACCACCGCGCCGGCGGCAGCGACGCCCAGGAGCTCGGGGCCGCGCTGGCCGCCGGGGTCGCCGCCCTGCGCACGCTCACCGAGGCGGGCCTGAGCACCGACGAGGCCTTCGCCCGCCTGGAGTTCCGCTTCGCCGCCACCGCCGACCAGTTCGCGACGCTGGCCAAGCTCCGGGCCGTGCGCCGCTGCTGGGACCGCATCGGCGACGTCAGCGGCGCCGCGGAGAGCAGCCGGGCGATGGCGCAGCACGCCGTCACGAGCCCCGCGATGATCACCCGCCGCGACCCCTGGGTGAACATGCTGCGCAGCACCGTCGCCGCCGTCGGCGCGGGACTCGGCGGTGCCGCGGCCGTCACGGTGCTGCCCTTCGACAGCGAGCTGGGTCGCCCCGACGAGGCCGCCCGCCGCCTCGCGCGCAACACCCAGGCGCTGCTGCTCGAGGAGTCGCACCTCGCGCACGTGATCGACCCGGCCGGCGGCTCCTGGTACGTCGAGTCGCTCACCGACGCGCTCGCCCACGCGGCCTGGGAGGAGTTCACGCGCATCGAGCGCGACGGCGGGATCGAGGCCGTGCTCGACGACGGCAGCCTCGCCGCCCGCCTCGACGCGACCTGGCAGCAGCGCGCGGGGCGCATCGCCGCCCGCTTGGACCCGATCACCGGCGTCAGCGAGTTCCCGAACCTCCACGAGGAGCTCCCGCGCCGCGCGCCGCGCCCCGACACCGACCACGAGGGCGGCCTGCCGCGGCGTCGCTACGCCGAGGTGTTCGAGACGCTCCGGGACCGTGCCGACGCCGCCGAGGAGCGCCCCACGGTCTTCCTCGCGACCATCGGCAAGCTCGCCGAGTACACCGCCCGCGTGTCGTTCACCCAGAACCTGATGGGCGCCGGCGGCATCGTCACCGTCGACGGGCCGGGCGGCACGGACACCGCGGAGATCGCGAACGCCTTCCGCGGGGCCGGCACCCCGGTCGCGGTGATCGCGTCGTCGGACAAGAACTACGACCAGTACGCCGCCGACGTCGCGGCCGCCCTGCGCGAGGCGGGTGCCGCGCGCATCCTGCTGGCGGGGAAGAAGGACATCGACGGTGTGGACGGCACGCTCCACGCCGGCTGCGACGCGGCCGCCGTCCTGCGTGACACGCTCGACGAGCTGGAGGGTCAGCGATGAGCATCCCGAACTTCGGCGACGTCGAGCTCGGCACGCCCGAGGCCGCCTCCGGCGACTGGGAGGCCGCGCTCGAGGCGTCGACCGGCAAGGGCTCCGAGGACCTGGTGTGGGAGACCCCCGAGGGCATCGGGGTCAAGCCGCTCTACACCGACGCCGACCTCGAGGGCCTCGACTTCCTGCGCACCTACCCCGGCATCACGCCCTACCTGCGCGGGCCGTACCCGACGATGTACGTCACCCAGCCCTGGACGGTGCGCCAGTACGCCGGGTTCTCGACGGCCGCGGAGTCCAACGCGTTCTACCGGCGCAACCTCGCGGCTGGGCAGAAGGGCCTGTCGGTCGCGTTCGACCTGCCGACGCACCGCGGCTACGACTCCGACAACCCCCGCGTCTCCGGCGACGTCGGCATGGCCGGGGTGTCGATCGACTCGATCCTCGACATGCGCCAGCTCTTCGACGGCATCCCGCTGGACCGCATGTCGGTGTCGATGACCATGAACGGGGCCGTGCTCCCGGTGATGGCGCTCTACGTCGCCGCGGCCGAGGAGCAGGGGGTGTCGACGGACCAGCTCGCCGGGACCATCCAGAACGACATCCTCAAGGAGTTCATGGTCCGCAACACCTACATCTACCCGCCGAAGCCGTCGATGCAGATCATCTCGGACATCTTCAGCTTCACCTCGGAGAAGATGCCGAAGTTCAACTCGATCTCCATCTCCGGCTACCACATCCAGGAGGCCGGGGCCTCGGCCGACCTGGAGCTGGCCTACACGCTGGCCGACGGGGTGGAGTACCTGCGGGCGGGCCGTGATTCTGGGCTGACTGTCGACGAATTCGCGCCCAGGCTGTCCTTCTTCTGGGGCATCGGCATGAACTACTTCATGGAGATCGCCAAGCTCCGCGCGGCGAGGCTGCTGTGGGCGAAGCTCGTGGCGTCGTTCGGCGCGACGAACCCGAAGTCGCTCTCCCTGCGCACGCACAGCCAGACCTCGGGCTGGTCGCTGACCGCCCAGGACGTCTACAACAACGTCGTCCGCACCTGCGTCGAGGCGATGGCGGCGACGCAGGGCCACACCCAGTCGCTGCACACGAACGCGCTCGACGAGGCGCTCGCGCTGCCCACCGACTTCTCCGCGCGCATCGCCCGCAACACCCAGCTGCTGCTGCAGCAGGAGTCCGGGACGACGCGCACCGTCGACCCGTGGGGCGGCTCGGCCTACGTCGAGCGGCTGACCCAGGAGCTCGCGCAGCGGGCGTGGGCCCACATCCAGGAGGTCGAGTCCACCGGCGGCATGGCGCAGGCGATCGACGAGGGCCTGCCCAAGATGCGCATCGAGGAGGCCGCCGCCCGCACGCAGGCGCGCATCGACTCCGGGCGCCAGCCGCTGATCGGCGTCAACAAGTACCCGCTGACCTCGGGCGAGGACGTCGACGTCCTCAAGGTCGACAACGCCGACGTGCTGCGCCAGCAGGTCGAGCGCCTCAAGCAGCTGCGCGAGGACCGCGACGACGACGCCGTGCGCTCGGCGCTCGAGCAGCTGACCAACGCCGCCCGCGCCGCGTCCGAGGGCACCCGGGAGAGCGGTCTCGAGAGCAACCTCCTCAAGCTCGCCATCGACGCCGCGCGCGCGAAGGCCAGCGTCGGGGAGATCTCCGACGCGCTCGAGGAGGTCTACGGCCGGCACCGCTCGGACGTCCGGACGATCTCCGGGGTCTACCGTGACGAGGTGGGCGAGAACTCCGCCGTCGAGCAGGCCAGGCAGGCTGCGCAGGCGTTCGAGGAGGCCGAGGGCCGCCGGCCCCGCATCCTCGTCGCGAAGATGGGCCAGGACGGGCACGACCGCGGGCAGAAGGTCATCGCCACCGCGTTCGCCGACCTCGGCTTCGACGTCGACGTGGGCCCGCTGTTCCAGACCCCGGGCGAGGTCGCGCGCCAGGCCGTCGAGTCCGACGTGCACGTCGTCGGCGTCTCGTCGCTCGCCGCCGGGCACCTCTCGCTCGTGCCCGCGCTCCGCGACGAGCTCGCCGAGGCCGGTGCCGGGGAGATCCTGATCGTCGCCGGCGGCGTCATCCCGCCCGGCGACCACCAGGAGCTGCTCGACAAGGGCGCCGCGGCGATCTTCGGCCCGGGCACCGTGATCGCCGAGGCGGCCACGCAGCTGCTGGAGACCCTGTCGCAGCGGCTGGGGCACAGCACGTCCTGATGGATCTGGACAAGTACGTCGACGGCGTCCGGTCCGGTTCGCGGCTCTGGATCGGCCGGGCGATCACGCTCGTCGAGTCGACCCGCCCCGACCACCAGGAGGCCGCGCAGGAGCTGCTCGTCGAGCTGCTGCCGCACGCCGGCGGGGCCCGGCGGATCGGCATCTCCGGGGTGCCCGGCGTCGGGAAGTCGACGTTCATCGGCGCGCTCGGGTCGACGCTCACCGCCGCGGGGTCGAAGGTGGCGGTGCTGGCCGTCGACCCGTCCTCGACCCGCTCCGGCGGCTCCATCCTCGGCGACAAGACGCGGATGAACGAGCTCGCAGGAGACGACGACGCGTTCATCCGCCCGTCGCCCACCGCCGGGACGCTCGGCGGGGTCGCGAAGGCGACGCGCGAGACGATGGTCGTGATGGAGGCGGCGGGCTACGACGTCGTCATCGTCGAGACGGTCGGCGTCGGGCAGTCCGAGACGACCGTCGCGCAGATGGTCGACTCGTTCCTCTTCCTCACCCTCGCCCGCACCGGCGACTCGCTGCAGGGCATCAAGCGCGGCATCCTCGAGATCGCCGACGTGATCGCGGTGAACAAGGCCGACGGTCCCCACGCCCGCGAGGCGAAGCGGGCGGCCCGGGAGCTCGAGCAGGCGCTGGCGATGCTCCGGGGGGAGCGCGAGTCCTGGAAGGTCCCGGTCCTGACCTGTAGCGCCGCCGAGCGCACGGGTCTCGACGACGTCTGGTCGGCGCTGGTGCGCCACCAGGAGCACCTCGACGCCGAGGGCGGCCTCGCCGAGAAGCGCGCCCGCCAGCAGGTGGACTGGACCTGGCAGATGGTCCGCGACCGCGTGCTCGGGCGCCTGAAGGACCATCCCGAGGTCAAGGACATGCGCAGCGAGCTCGAGCGCGAGGTGCAGGCCGGCGAGCTGACCCCGGCGCTGGCCGCCGACCGCATCCTCGACGCGTTCCTCGGCACGCGCGGCTGACCCGGTCACCGTCCGGGGGAGATGCTTCGAAACCGAAGCGTCGCGGGCGAGGTGGTCGACTCCGAGCGGGTAGAACGTGCTCATGAGCGAGGAGCCCGCCGGCGGTCAGAACCCCCTCTGGGGCCTCATCTCCGGACTGCGCGGGGTGGCGGACAACGTCGTGCGGGCCGCGGGCGCGGCGAACCCGCTCGGCGATCTGCCCGCCCTGCCCGACATCGCCACCCACCCGGGCGCGATGTCCGCCGCGCAGCTCGGGGCGATCCGCACGGCGCTGCAGGCCCAGCGCGACGCCGTCGCCGCCATGCAGAGCCAGCTCGTCGCGTTCGACCAGCAGCTCCAGGTGCTCCAGCGCCTGCTCGTGCCGATGGCGGAGTGGAGCGAGACCTGGGCGCGGCTCGAGGCCCGGGTGGTCCCCGGGACGTCGTCGGACGACCGGTGAGTGGCGAGCCGGTGCTCCCGGACCCGGGGGCGCCGGGCCTGCACGACGTCATGCCGGCCGTGCTCGCCGGGCTCGGCGCGGGCCCCGTCGTGCCCGGGCTGGCACTGCCCGAGGCGCGCGCGGTGGGGCTCCTGCTCATCGACGGGCTCGGACACGCTCAACTGCGCGAGCACGCGCGCGACGCCCCGTTCCTCGCGGCGATGGCGGAGCACGGTCCGCTGCCGGTCGGCTTCCCGTCCAGCACCCCGATCAGCCTGACGACCCTCGGCACCGGGCTGCCGCCGGGCGCCCACGGCACCCTCGGCGTCCGGTTCCGGGTCGACGACCTCCTGCTCGACGCCCTGACCTGGACCGCCGACGGCAAGGACGTGCGCGAGCAGCTGGTGCCCGAGGTCGTCCAGCCGCACCCCACGGTGTTCGAGCGGGCCGCCGCGCAGGACGTCGGGGCCACCGTCGTCTCGTACCGGGCCTTCCGCGGGTCCGGGCTGACCCGCTCGGCCCTGCGCGGCGCGGACTACCGGGGCGTCGGGGCCCTCGGCGACCTCGCCGCCGAGATGATCGAGGCCCTGGGCCGTCCGGGGCGACAGCTCGTCTACGGCTACCACGCGGACCTCGACCAGCTCGGGCACCTCCACGGCCCGGGGTCGCTCGCCTGGCGGTTCCAGCTGCGCCAGCTCGACCACCTCGTCGAGCAGCTCGTCGCGGAGCTCCCCGCCGACGCGGTGCTCGCCGTGACCGCGGACCACGGGATGGTCACCGTGGACCGGAAGCACGACGCCGACACCGACCCTGACCTGCTCGCCGGCGTCGCCCTCGTCGGCGGCGACCCGCGCGCCCGCCTGGTCTACGCCCGCCCCGGCGCGGCCGACGACGTGCTCGCGTCCTGGCGCGGGGTGCTGGGTGACGACGCGTGGATCCGCGCCGACGCCGAGGCGATCGCGCAGGACTGGTTCGGGCCGCTCGACGACGCGCTGCGGACCCGGGTGCCGGACGCCGTGGTCGCCCTGCGGGGCACGGCCGCGGTCGTGCGCTCGGAGGAGGAGCCCCTGCTCTCGCGCCTGCCGGGCCAGCACGGATCGCTGACCGCCGAGGAGCGGTACGTGCCTCTCCTAGTTGCTGATGGCCGGTGAGGCGCCGACGAAGCGGTCGTCGGTGAGCTGGTCGACGAGGACCGACGCGACGTCGGTGCGTGCCATCGGCGCCCCGACGTCGCCGCCGAGGAACCCGGCGCGCAGGGTGCCGTTGGTCGGGATGTCGATCGGCGCGGTGATCCGGGCGAGCGTCCAGTCCAGCTCGGAGGTGGTGACGACCTCGCTGATCCCCTGGATCTCGCGCAGCGCGCCGGGGATGAGCAGGCCGATCCCGACGGGTACGAGCCGGTCGATCAGGCCCGGACGGTCGCGGGGGTCGGGGACGCTGACGGTCGCGAGGGCGATGAGGCGCCGGACGCCGCTCTCGTGCATCGCGGCCACGATCGTCCGCGTCGCCTCGGTGAGCGGGCCACTGCGCAGGAAGGGGTCGATGGCCGGGCCGAGGGCGCTGATCACCGCGTCGGCGCCGTCGACGGCCTTGCGGATCGCGGGGGCGTCGTCCAGCTCGGCGACGATCACCTCGAGGTGCTCGTCCTCCACCGTGAGTTTCCCGGGCGAGCGCACCAGCGCACGGACGTGGTGACCGGCCTCGAGCAGCTGCTCCACGACGAGGTGGCCGATCTTGCCGGTCGCGCCGAACACCGTGACGTCCATGCCGGCGGGTACCCGCGCTCCGCCGGCCCGGGCCGTGGGCGCGCTCACACGATCAGCCGGAGGTGCCGACCCCGCGCGAGAGCGTCGGCCACAGCGCGTCCGGGCCCCCGGCCGCCAGCGTGCGGCCCAGGCGGGTCGCCCAGGCCCGCTCGCCACCCCACTCGTCGCGCCACGACCACAGCCGCCGGGTGAGGACGCCGAGGGCGAACTCGCGGGTCACGCCCATGGCGCCGGTCGCCTGGTGGGCCGCGGCGGCCACGAGCCCGGCGGCCTCCGACGCGACGGCGGACGCGGCGGCCGCGTCCAGCGCGGCGGGCTCCCCGTGCTCGCCGGCGCCCACCGCGGCCGCGCGGGCGGCCATCGCCGCCATCTCGGCCTGCTCGGCGAGGCGGACGAGGTGGTCGGCGACGGCCGGGAACCGCGACACCGGGCGCCCGAACTGCACGCGCTCGCCGGTGTAGGCGACGGTCAGGTCGCGGACGCGGTGCGCCGCGCCGGCGATCAGGGCCGCGCGCGCCAGCGCCCCGCGGCGGGCGAGCGCCTCACGGGCGTCGGGCGGGGCCGGCGCGAGGGTCTCGGGGACGACGCCGTCGAGACCCACGGCGTCGCGGGGCTCGCCCGCGAGGTTGCGTCCCGGCGTGATCGACGCCCCGGCCGGGTCGACGACGGCGACGACGAGACCGCTGCCGGGGTCGTCGGCGAGCAGGACGATCCGGCGGGCCCGCCGCGCCCACGCCACCCGCTCCAGGCGCCCCACCAGCGCCCCGTGCCGCAGGGCGACGGGGCCGGCGCCCGTGGTCAGCGGCCCGTCGGGCAGCGCGAGGTCCGCGTGCGCGAGCAGGCGGCCGGCGAGCAGGCCGGTCTCGGCCAGCGGCACGGGGGCGGCGGCCGCGCCGACCTCCTCGAGGATCGCGCACGCCTCGGCCACCGACCCGCCGGCGCCGCCCGCGTCCTCGGGCACGCCGACGGTGGTGAAGCCGCCGGCGTGCAGGGGGTCCCACACCCCGGGGGCCCAGCCGTCGCGCTCGGCGTCCTCGAGCACGGCAGGGGTGCACCGGTCGGCGAGCACGTCGGCGACGGCCTCGCGCACGGCCGTGACGTCGGGCAGCGCCGTCATCGCGTGAGCGCCTTGGCCGCGATCCCGCGCAGCACCTCGGTGGTGCCGCCGCGCAGCGTCCACGTCGGGGCGTTGAGCACGCACTCGGCCAGCAGGCGCTCGAACATCGTCGGGCCCTCCGGATCGATCTCCCCGCCCGCGGCGTCGCGCAGGGTCTCGACCACCTGCTGCTCAAACGTGGTGCCGACGTCCTTGACCAGCGCGGCCTCCACCGCCGGCGCCTCGCCCTGCTCGAGCGAGCGGGCGACGGCGAGTGAGAGCTGGCGGATCGTCCACATCTGCGCGCCGATCCGCCCGATCGCGGCGGCCCTCGTGTCGTCGACGTCCTCGCCGTGGGTCTCGAGGAACGCCCGGTACAGGCCCAGCACCGACAGGTAGCGATCGGGGCCGGAGCGCTCGTGGGCGAGCTCGGCGGTCACCTGGGCCCAGCCCTTCCCGACCTCGCCGAGGACGCGCTCGTCGGGGACGAACACGCCGTCGAGCACCACCTCGTTGACGTGCTCCTCGCCGTCGATCAGCGGGATCGGCGAGACGCGGACGCCGTCGGCGCCGAGGTCGACGATCAGCTGCGAGAGGCCCGCGTGGCGGTCGCCGGCCTCCGCCTCCGGGGTCGTGCGGCAGAGCACCACCGCGAAGTGGTTGAGGTGCGCGTTGGTGGTCCAGACCTTGGTGCCCGTGACCCGCCAGCCTCCCTCGACGCGCGTCGCCGTCGTGCGCACCGACGCGAGGTCCGAGCCCGCGTCGGGCTCGCTCATGCCGAGGGAGAACCAGCACTCGCCGGCGGCGATGCGGGGGAGGAACCAGCGGCGCTGCTCCTCGGTGCCGAAGCGCAGCAGGGCGGGCGCGGTCTGGCGCTCGGCGATCCAGTGCGCGGCGATCGGCGCGCCCGCCGCCAGCAGCTCCTCGACCACCACGAAGCGCCGCACGGTGCTCGCGCCGGCGCCGCCGTACTCGACGGGGATGGACATGCCGACCCATCCCCGCTCCGCCAGCGCCCGCGTGAACTCCGGGTCGTGGCGGCCGCCGAGACCCAGACCGGGGCGGAAGTCGGCGGGCAGGATCCCGGCGAGGAAGCCGCGCACCTCCTCGCGCAGCCCCTCCTCCTCCGGCGACAGCGCGGACGGAGCGAAGATCATCGTTCGGCCTCCCGGGGTGGCGCGCGGTCGCGCTGTCACCGTGCCGCACCGGGCGACCCGGGGCCAGCCGCAGGTGATCAGGCCCGGGCGCCGGGGTCGCCGTCGGGGATGACGACGCTCGTCGCCGTGCGGGCCGGGGCGCCACGGGTGGACACGGTGTCGACCACCTGGAAGTCGGCCCGCCACTCGCGGGGCGTGACGACGTTGCGCACGTAGCCCCGCCGGCGGTCGACGAAGCGGATGTGGGGGTTCTCGGCGAGCAGCGGGGCGTCGCCCGCCCCGCGCGCGCTGCCGTTCCCGCCGGAGCTGATCGAGGTGGTGACGAGCTCGGTGGCCACGACGCGCGACGACGGGTCGGTGAAGTCCGCCCGCACGTCGCAGGCGAGGGCGGCGTGGACGTCGCCGGTGAGGATCACGGGGTTGGGCGTGCGGGCAGCGACGAGGTGGTCGCGCAGGGCGTCGCGCTCGGCGGCGCAGTCGTCCCAGGAGTCCTCGTCGAGCCCGGTCGCCGGGCCGGCGGTGAGGTCGCGCGGGGAGAAGAAGACCTGCTGGCCCAGCGCGTTCCAGCGCGCGGTCGGGCCGGCGAGGGCCGTCGTCAGCCACGCGCGCTGGTCGGTGCCGAGCATCGTGCGGGCCCGGTCGCGGGGCCGCTCCGGGTCCTGGTCGCTGCGGTAGCGGCGGGTGTCGAGCAGGTGCAGGTCGAGGAGGTCGCCGAAGGTCAGCCGCCGGTGCATCCGCATGTCCGGGCCCTGCGGGCGCTGGGCCCGGCGCAACGGCATGTGCTCCCAGAAGGCCCGGTAGGCGTCGGCGCGCCGGGCCCGGAACACCGCCGGGTCGTCGTCGGGCTCGTCGTCGACCTGCGAGGCGTCGCCGGCCCAGTTGTTCTCCACGTCGTGGTCGTCGATCGTCACGGCCCACGCGGCGGCGGCGTGGGCGGCCTGCAGGTCGGGGTCGGTCCGGTACTGCCCGTGGCGCAGGCGGTAGTCGGCGAGGGAGACGGCCTCGCGGGCCGGGAGGTGGGCGCGGCCGGGGACGCCGGCCGCGGCGCTCTCGTAGATGTAGTCGCCGAGCCAGGCGACGAGGTCGAGGTCGTCGCGCGCGATCGCCGCGTGGGCGTTGTAGTAGCCGTCGGGGCGGCTCTGGCAGCTCGCGATCGCGAACGCGAAGCGGTCGACCCGTGCGCCGGGCGCGGGAGCGGTCCGCGCCCGTCCGGCCGGGCTGACCTCGGTACCGACCCGGAACCGGTAGAAGTGCTCGGCGGCAGGGCGCAGCCCGGCGACCTCGACGTGCACGGCGTGGGCGTCCTCCGCGCGCGCCACCGTACTGCCGCGGGCGAGCGGCGCCCGGAAGCCCGCGTCCGCCGCGACCTCCCACTCCACGAGCACCGGCCGCGACGGCATGCCGCCGAGGCCGTCGGGGGCGAGCGGGTCGGGGGCGAGGCGCGTCCAGAGCACGACCCCGTCGGGCGTCGGGTCACCGGACGCCACACCGAGCGCGAAGGGGGACGCGGTGGCCGCCGGTGCCGTCGCGTCGGCGACCCACGGGGCGCGGAGCGCGACCGCCGCGCCCGTGAGCGCGACCGCGCCGCCGAGCAGTGTCCGGCGCGACACCCCCATGCCGCGTCCCCCTGCAGCTCGACCGTCCGGACGGACCGGGGGAGCGCCGATGGGTCAGGCCCGTCCCCTGCCCACACCAACGGATGACCACCACCGAGCGGTTCGGACGTTCCGTCACCGGACTTTCGCGCTGTGTGACGCCTCGCACAGCTCGCGCACAGGAAGCACCCAGCCGGGGCCGACGGCCGGCTGACCGGGTGCGTGTCGTGAACGCCGCGACCCGTGCCGACCTGCGCCGACCCGACGGCACGCCGGTCCGGGCGCTCGTCGTCGACGACGAGCCGACGCTGGCCGAGCTGCTGTCGATGGCCCTGCGCTACGAGGGCTGGGACGTCCGCAGCGCCGGCGACGGGCTGGGCGCCGTGCGGCAGGGACGGGAGTTCCGTCCCGACGTCGTCGTCCTCGACGTGATGCTCCCCGACATCGACGGCTTCGAGGTGCTGCGCCGCCTGCGTGCCGACAGCCCCGACGTGCCGGTGCTCTTCCTGACCGCCCGCGACGCGGTGGAGGACCGGGTCGCGGGCCTCACCGCCGGCGGCGACGACTACGTGACCAAGCCGTTCAGCCTCGAGGAGGTCGTCGCCCGGCTGCGCGGCCTGCTGCGCCGCGCGGCGGTCGCGACCGCCGTCCGCGGCGACGCGACGCTGGCCGTCGGCGACCTGACCCTCGACGAGGACAGCCACGAGGTCACCCGCAGCGGCGAGCCGGTCGAGCTCACGGCCACCGAGTTCGAGCTCCTGCGCTTCCTGATGCGCAACCCGCGCCGCGTCCGGCTGGCCGCCGCCGCGGGCGAGGACGGCACCGTCACCGTCGTCGGCCTGTCCACCGACGCGCTGGAGGACACCGTCGGCGAGCTGGTGGTCCGCGAGGCGATCATCTTCGGGATCGGCGTCGTGGTCGCCGGCGTGGCCGCCGCCGTCGCCACCCGGCTGACCCTGCGCCCGCTGCACCGCGTCTCGGCCACCGCACGCCGGGTCTCGGAGCTGCCGCTGTCCTCGGGCGAGGTCGAGCTCGCCGACCGGGTGCCCGACGTCGACGCCGACCCCCGCTCCGAGGTCGGCCAAGTCGGCGCGGCGCTCAACCGGATGCTCGGCCACGTGGGCGCCGCCCTCGCCGCCCGGCAGGAGAGCGAGACCCGGCTGCGGCGCTTCGTCGCCGACGCCGGCCACGAGCTGCGCACCCCGCTGGCCGCGATCCGCGGGTACAACGAGCTCGCCGCGCGCCACGCCGACGAGCTGCCGGGCGAGGTCGCGGGCCTGCTCGAGCGGATGGGGTCGCAGACGGTGCGGATGACCGCGCTGGTCGAGGACCTGCTGCTGCTCGCCCGCCTCGACGCCGGCCGGCCCCTGGCGCGCGAGCGCGTCGACCTCGCGCGGGTCGTCGTCGAGGCCGTCACCGACGCCCACGCCGCGGCCCGCGAGCACCGCTGGGCGCTGGACCTCGGCGGCGGGGACGAGGACGAGGACGCCGTCCTGCCCGAGGTCGTCGGCGACCCCGAGCGGCTGCACCAGGTCGTCGCCAACCTGCTCGCCAACGCCCGCACGCACACCCCGCCGGGCACGCACGTCACCGTCGGCTTGCACCCCTCGATCGGCGACGACGGGCGCGCCGTGGTGCGGCTCTCGGTCGCCGACGACGGGCCCGGCATCCCGGCCGACCTGGTGCCCCACGTCGCCGAGCGCTTCGCCCGCGGCGAGTCGGGACGGGCGCGCACCACCGGCAGCACGGGCCTCGGCCTGTCGATCGTCGCCGCCGTGGTGGCCGAGCACGGCGGCACCCTGCGGATCACCAGCCGCCCGGGCGAGACGCGGTTCGTCGTCGACCTGCCCGCGGCAGACGGGACGCCGGACGGTGCTCCCGCCGACCCCGGCGCCCGCCTATCCTCCCGGCCATGACCGAGCCGGCGTCCGACGACCAGACGCCCGACGAGCAGGGCGCGAACGCACCCTCCCGTCCCCCGGCCGTGCCCGCGGAGCCGCCGCCGATCCGCGCGTCCGACGCCGAGCGGGAGCAGGTCGCGGAGGTCGTGCGGACCGCGGTCGCCGACGGGCGGCTGACGATGGTCGAGGGCGACGAGCGCCTGCGCGACACCTACGCCGCGACCTTCCGGCGGGACCTCGCGCCGATCACGGCCGACCTCCGGCCCGTCGACCGCCCGGCCGATCCGGTGCCGGGCACCGACACCTCGATGCGGCGGCCGCTCGGGCGGCTCGACCGGCCCTCGTCGACGACCTCGGTGGGCGTGCTCTCGGGCGCGCAGAAGCGCGGCGAGTGGACCCCGGGTCTCACCCACCGGGTGTTCGCGTTCTGGGGCGGCGCCGAGCTGTCCTTCCGCGACGCGCGCCTCGACGACGCCGGGCTCGCCATCGGCGCCATCGCGATCATGGGCGGCATCACCCTCGACCTGCGCGGCGTCCCGGCCGGCGTCGAGGTGACGATCCAGGCCGTCGCGATCATGGGCGGCATCGACGTCACCGTCGACCCGGACACCACGGTGATCGAGGACGGCGTCGGCTTCCTCGGCGGGTTCGAGGACGGCTCGGGCGTATCGCGACGCCCGGACGGCCCCCGCGTGCGCGTGTCCGGCCTCGCGCTGATGGGCGGGGTGTCGGTGACCCGCAAGCCGCCGTCCCTCGAGGGCGGCAGCGACCGGTCCGCGCTCGAGCGCTGAGCCGCGCTACTCGTCCGGCACTGCCGTGCCAGCCCTGCGTCCACGCTTGCGTTGGACGTCAGGATCGCCACATCCTCGCCGGCGCGACACGCCGAGCACCTAGCGCTGGAAGCGCTGGGCGACCTGGTCGGCGACGTCGGCCACGGCGCGCGCCGCGGTCCCGGTGGCGTCGCTCGCGGCCTGGCCCGCCTTCCCGGCGAGCTCCCCGGCCTTCTCCTCCGCCTTCTCGGCGGCCAGGCCCGCCTTGTCCGCGAGGGACCCGGCCTCGAACGTCGCGTCCGGACCCGGGGTCACGATCGTCTCCTCCCCGGAGTCGAACCGGACGCGGTAGGGCGGGCCGTCCTCACCGAGCACCCCGACCACGGTGCCGACCCTGTCGGGGACGTCGGTGTGGTTGGAGTGCATGCGGATGCGGTCGCCCACGGACGCGCTCACGGGGTCCTCCTCGTCAGGTCGCTGTCTCCCCGCCGGGTACCCCGTGACACGCGAAGGGCACCTCCAGCCGCCTGGAGCGGCCGAAGGTGCCCTTCGCGCAGGACTACTACGAGCGTCAGCCGGCGGTCACCGGGGAGGCGGCGACCGGGTCGTCCGACACCGCGAACGTCAGCTCGCCGTCGGCCACGTCTACCGTGACCGTCTGCCCGCCGTGCAGCTCCTCGGAGAGCAGCATCGCCGAGAGCCGGTTGCCGACCTGGCGCTGGATGGTCCGGCGCAGCGGCCGGGCCCCGAACTCGGGCTGGAAGCCCAGCTCGGCCAGGCGGTCGACGGCGGCCTCGGTGACCGCGATGCCGATGTCCATGGCGGACAGGCGCTCGCGGGTCTCGTCGAGCAGCAGGTCGGTGATCCGGCGCAGCTGCGCGGCGTCGAGGCGCTTGAAGACGATGACCTCGTCGATCCGGTTGAGGAACTCGGGCCGGAACGACTCCCGCAGCCGCGGCATGAGCCGCTCCTGCAGGGACTGGTCCGGGTTCACCGAGGACGGGGCGAACCCGAGCGCCTGCGTGTTCGTGGTGATCAGCTCCGAGCCCACGTTGCTGGTCATGATCAGCACCGTGTTCCGGAAGTCGACCGTACGGCCCTGCGAGTCGGTCAGCCGCCCGTCGTCCAGCACCTGCAGCAGCGTGTTGAAGACGTCGGGGTGGGCCTTCTCCATCTCGTCGAGCAGCACCACCGAGTACGGCCGACGGCGGACCTCCTCGGTGAGCTGGCCGGCCTCGCCGTACCCGACGTAGCCGGGGGGCGATCCGACGAGCCGCGAGACGGTGTGCCGCTCGGAGAACTCGCTCATGTCGACGCGGACCATGCGGTCCTCGTCGCCGAACATCTGCGCGGCCAGGGCCTTGGCCAGCTCGGTCTTGCCGACGCCGGTCGGGCCGAGGAACAGGAAGCTGCCGATCGGACGGTCCGGGTCACCCAGACCCGCCCGCGAGCGGCGCACGGCCTCGGCGATCGCCGCGACGGCGTCGTCCTGGCCGACCACACGCTCGTGTAGCTGCTCCTCGAGCGCGAGCAGGCGGTCCCGCTCGGTCTCGGTGAGCTGGCTGACCGGGATGCCGGTCGAGCGCGAGACGACCTCGGCGATGTCCTCGACGGTCACCTCGAGCACGCCGGTCTGACCGGAACGACGGTCGGAACGGGCCTCTTCGAGCTGCGACTGGGCCTGCGCGATCTCGTCGCGCAGGGCGCCGGCCCGCTCGTAGTCCTCGTCCGCGACGGCCTGGTCCTTGTCGCGCTGCAGCGACTCGAGCTTGCGCTCGAGCTCGCGGGAGTCGGTGTGCGGACCCTTGGCCCGCAGCCGCTTCCGCGCGCCGGACTGGTCGACGAGGTCGATCGCCTTGTCGGGCAGGAACCGGTCGGTGACGTAGCGCTCGGACAGCTCGGCGGCCGCCGTGAGCGCCTCGTCGGTGAACCGCACCTGGTGGTGCGCCTCGTACCGGTCGCGCAGCCCGTGCAGGATCGCGATCGTGTCCGCGACCGAGGGCTCGGGGACCATCACCGGCTGGAAACGACGCTCGAGCGCCGCGTCCTTCTCGATGGACTGGCGGTACTCGTCGAGCGTGGTGGCGCCGACGATGTGGAGCTCGCCGCGGGCCAGGGCCGGCTTGAGGATGTTGCCGGCGTCCATGCCGCCCTCGGACGAGCCGCCCGCGCCGACGACCCCGTGGATCTCGTCGATGAAGACGATCAGCTCGTCGGAGTGCTCGCGGATCTCGGTGACCACCTTGGTCATCCGCTCCTCGAAATCACCGCGGTAGCGCGTCCCGGCGACCATGCCCGACAGGTCGAGCTGGACGATCCGCTTGCCCTCGAGCTGCTCGGGGACGGCGCCGGCGACGATGCGCTGGGCGATGCCCTCGACCACCGCGGTCTTGCCGACGCCCGCCTCGCCGATGAGCACGGGGTTGTTCTTGGTGCGGCGCGACAGCACCTCGAGGGTCTGGTCGACCTCGTCCTCGCGGCCCACCACCGGGTCCAGCTCGCCAGCGCGCGCCTTCGCGGTCAGGTCGACGCCGAACTGGTCGAGGGTCGGGGTGCTGGAGTCGGCGTTGTCGCCGCCACCGGGGCCACCCTGGCCGGCGCTCGGGCGCTGACCACCGGACGCGGCGGAGCGCTGCAGCGACTGCGGGGTGACGCCCTGGGCGCCGAGCGCGCGGCCCACGGGGCTGTCGTTGTTCGCGGCCAGCGCGAGCACGATGTGCTCGGGGCCGATGTAGCTGGAGCCGAGCGCGCGGGAGATCTGGTGCGCGTCGAGCAGGGTGCGCTTGGCCGTCGGCGTCAGCGACGGCGGCTCGGTGCGTGCCTCGCCGCGCGGCAGCTGCTCGTCGGCGGTGCGGGCCAGGGCCTCGGGGTCGGCGCCCGCGCCCGAGAGCAGCTGGCGCAGCGGCGGCACCTGGGTGACGACGAGCAGCAGGTGCCACGCGTCGAGGTCGGTGTTGCCCCGCTCGGCGGCCTGCTGCGCGGCCGCGCCGACGAGCTGGCGAGCCGGCTCGGTCATGAGCTGGGTGATGTCGATGCGCTGGACGCCTCGGGGGGACGACCCGCCCAGGAAGGAGGCGAGGAAGTCGTCGAACGGGCCGGACCCGGCGCCACCGGGCCCGAAGGCGCTGGTCATGAAGCTCCTCAGTGGGGGTCCACGCCGGCTGGGGCGCCGGCACTGTCCCTGTCAGCGATCGCAGGGATCGATTCATTCCTGAGTCGGGTCGACTCATGTCACACCCTGGAGGGTGAGCGGACTCGGCTCAAGCCCGGGGCTACCCGCGTCACGGCATCGACACGCGTCGGACGGGCACCCTGACCTTCATGAGCCGCTCGACCACTGCAGGGACCGTGACCGCCCGCGAGGTCCACCTCGTCCGCCGCCCCTCCGGGTTCCCCGAGCCCGACGACTTCGCCTTCGTCGACCGCGAGCTCCCCGAGCCGGGCGAGGGCGAGGTCCTCGTCGCCAACCACGACTTCTCCGTCGACCCCTACATGCGCGGTCGCATGAACGACGTCCCCTCGTACGTGGCGCCGTTCCGGCTGGACGAGGCGATGGACGGGCGCTCCGTGGGCGAGGTCGTCGCGAGCCGCAGCGACGACGTCGTGGTCGGCGACCTCGTGACGGCCAACCTCGCGTGGCGCACGCACGGCGTGGTGCCGGCGAAGCAGGTGCAGAAGGTGTCGGCGCCCGAGGGCGTGAGCCCGTCGGCGTTCCTCGGCGTGCTCGGGGCGCCCGGCCTCACCGCCTGGGTCGGCCTCCTGGACAAGGCCGCGTTCCGCGAGGGCGACGCGGTGTTCGTCTCCGGCGCCGCCGGCGCGGTCGGCAGCCTCGTCGGGCAGTTGGCGAAGCTCAAGGGCGCCTCGCGCGTCGTGGGCAGCGCCGGCAGCGCCGACAAGGTGGCCTGGCTCACCGGCGAGCTGGGCTACGACGCGGCGTTCAACTACAAGGACGGCTCGGTCACCGACCAGCTCCGGGAGGCCATGCCCGACGGCGTCGACGTGTACTTCGACAACGTGGGCGCCGACCACCTCGAGGCCGCCATCGCGTGCGCCAACGACTTCGCCCGCGTCGCCGCCTGCGGCGCGATCGCGCACTACAACGACACGGAGGAGAACCCGACCCCCGGGCCGGCCAACCTCTTCCAGATCGTCAAGAAGCGCCTGTCGATCCAGGGCTTCATCGTCACCGACTCGATCGACCGCATGCGCCCGTTCCTCGAGGAGGTCACCCCGTGGGTGGCCGAGGGCCGCGTGAAGTTCGCGGAGACCACCGTCGAGGGCATCGACCGGGCCGTCGAGGCCTTCCGCGGCATGCTCCGCGGCGAGAACACCGGGAAGATGATCGTCAAGGTGTGAGGGGCCGGAGGCCCACGTGAGGGATCTGGGTCGTCGGGACGACCCGGATCCCTCACGTGCGCGTCAGCGCCTCCCCGTCGGCGCGCCACACGGTGACGACGGCGGGGCGGGCGATGCTCGTCCCGCCGTCGGGCCAGTGCGACGTCGGGTTGGCGAGGCTGCCGTCGTCGGACTCGCCGGGGTGCTGCACCGACACCATCGCGAGCCGCTCCTCGAGCACCGGCCCGCAGGTCTCGGCGCCGCGCGGCACGGTGAGGAACTGCTGGACCCGCCCGCGCTGCGGGCCCTCGAGCGGCACCGCGAACAGCCCGTCGTTGGACCCCAGCGCGTTGCCGTCGGTGGCGATCCAGAGGTTGCCGGCCGCGTCGAACGCGATGTTGTCGGGGCACGAGATCGGGCTGACCTGCTCCTTCGGGAACCCGCCGAAGTAGGTGTCCGCCGCCGCGGGGTCGCCGCACACCAATAGCAGTGACCAGGAGAAGGTCCGCGCACCCGCGTCGTCGCCGGTCTCGACGAGCTCGAGGACCTGGCCGTTCGTGTTCTCGTTCCGCGGGTTCACGGCGTCGACGCCGAGCTTGCCGGGCGTGCCGCGCTCGTCGTTGTTGGTCAGCGCGGCGTAGACGCGCCCGGTCGTCGGGTGCGGCTGGACGTCCTCGGGCCGGTCCATCGGCGTCGGGCCGACGGTGTCGGCGGCGAGGCGGGTGTGGACGAGCACCTGCGCCGCGGTCATACCCGGGACGAACGAGCGCCCGGTGCCGTCGGCGAGCGACTCCACCAGCGGCAACCACTCGCCGCCGCCGTCGGGACCCGGCGCCGGCGCGTCGGCGCCGAACCGTGCGACGTAGAGCGTGCCCTCGTCGAGCAGGCGGGCGTTCGACTCCCGGTCGGCCGCGGTGGCGCCCGGGCGGTGGGTGCGGGACGAGACGAACTTGTAGAGGTACTCGAACCGCTCGTCGTCACCCATGTACACCGCGACGGTGCCGGTGGGCCCGACCCGCACGTTGGCGCCCTCGTGCTTGAAGCGGCCGAGCGCGGTGTGCTTGCGCGGTGTCGACGCCGGGTCGAACGGGTCGACCTCGACGATCCAGCCGAAGCGGTTGGGCTCGGTGGGCTCGCGGGTCAGGTCGAAGCGGGGGTCGACGCGCTCCCACTTGCGGTCGGTGGCGCCCCCGTCCATGCCGTAGCGCGCGAGGGCCGGATCCCCGACGACCTCGCCGTTCGCGAAGTACTGGTCGATGTTCTCCTCGCCGGTGAGCACCGTGCGCCACGGCGTGACCCCGCCCGCGCAGTTGTTGAGCGTGCCGAGCACCGTGCGGCCCTCGGGGTCGGCGCTCGTGCGGACGAGGGCGTCGCCGGCCGCGGGGCCGGTGAGGGTCATCGGGGTGGTCGCCGTGATCCGCCGGTTCGCGGCGCCCATCACCGGGGTGAGCCGGCCCGACGCGGGATCGCGCTCCACCGTCACCACCGACATGCCGTGGGCCGCCATGCCGATGGCGACCTGCTCCGGGGTGGGCGCCTCCGGGTCGTACCCCGGGATCATGAACGGCTCGGTCGAGTACTCGTGGTTGGCGACGAGCAGGGCCCGCCCCGGGCTGCCCGGCACGTCGAGCAGGGCGAGGAAGTCGTTGTTGAACCCGAACTGCCGGGCCTGCGCCGCCGCGGTCTGCGCGTCCGGGTCGAAGGCGGGCGCGCCGGGCAGCACCGGGTCGCCCCAGCGGATGACGACCTGCTGCGCGAACCCGTCCGGCACCACGACCGCGTCCTGCGTGTTCGGCGCCACCGCGGCGAAGCCGAACGGGGAGGGGAGCGGGGCCGGTGCGCGGCCCGCCGCGGGTGCCGGCGAGGCGGAGCCGCCGACGCCGCACGCGGCCAGCGTCCCGGTCATCCCCGCGACCAGGCCCGCCTGCAGGATGCGGCGGCGGCTCAGTGCCGCGCCCGCGACCTCGCGGAACGGCGTGTGGTCCGTCGGGTTGGGCGCCGGTCGCGAGCAGGCGTCGCCGCACCGGTACCGGCAGGCGAGGGCCGGCCTGCCGTGCGGGCGGCGGTGCACGTGGAGGGGGAGCAGGCCCACGGAATCTCCCGTGTGTCCGGATGTGGTGGCCGCGACGACGCTAGGTCCGCGGTGCGTCCGCGCGGGACCGGGAGGGTGAACGGCGGCCGAACAGGTCCGCGACCGGCGCCCCGTTTCGAGCCGGAACGTCGTCGGGCAGCCCCGGTCCCATGCGTGCATTGACATGGCAGGGTCAGGGCGACGTGCGGGTCGAGACGGTCCCCGACCCCACGATCCAGGCACCGACGGACGCGATCATCAAGGTCACGAGCACCGCGATCTGTGGCTCGGACCTGCACCTCTACGAGGTCCTCGGACCGTTCCTCGATCCCGGTGACATCCTCGGCCACGAGCCGATGGGTGTCGTCGAGGAGGTCGGCTCCGAGACCGGCGACCTGAAGGTCGGCGACCGCGTCGTCGTCCCCTTCAACATCTCCTGCGGGCACTGCTGGATGTGCGAGCGCCAGTGGTTCGCCGCCTGCGAGACCACCCAGAACCGCGACCAGGGCATGGGCGCCTCGCTCTTCGGCTACACGAAGCTCTACGGGCAGGTCCCGGGCGGCCAGGCCGAGTACCTGCGCGTGCCGCAGGCGCAGTTCGGTCCCATCAAGGTCCCGGACGGCCCGGCCGACGAGCGCTTCCTCTACCTCTCCGACGTGCTGCCCACCGCGTGGCAGGCCGTCGAGTACGCGCGCATCCCCGAGGGCGGGAGCGTCGCGGTGTTCGGCCTCGGCCCGATCGGGCAGATGTCGGCGCGGATCGCCCGCCACCGGGGCGCCCGGGTCATCGCCGTCGACAGCGTCCCGGAGCGCAACGCCATGGCGCGCCGGCACGGCATCGAGGTGGTCGACTCGAGCGTCGTCGACGACGTCACCACCGCGATCCGTGACCTCACCGACGGCCGGGGCACCGACTCCGCGATCGACGCGGTGGGCATGGAGGCCCACGGCGGCTCGGCGATCCCGCAGCTGGCGCAGAAGATGGTGAACAAGCTCCCGGACGCCATCTCCGCGCCGCTGATGCAGGTCGCGGGCGTGGACCGCACCGCCGCGCTCGTCGGGTGCGTCGACGCCGTGCGCCGGGCCGGTGTCGTGTCGCTCTCGGGCGTCTACGGCGGCACCGCCGACCCGATCAACATGCTGAAGATCTTCGACAAGGGCATCAGCCTGCAGATGGGCCAGGCCCACGTGAAGCGCTGGACCCCCGAGATCCTGCCGCTGCTGACCGACGACGACCCGCTCGGCGTCCACGACCTCGAGACCCACCGGCTGCCGCTCGAGTCGGCCGCCCACGGGTACGAGATCTTCCAGAAGAAGCAGGACGAGTGCATCAAGGTCGTCCTGGCGCCGTGACCGACTCCGAGGAGCCGTCCCTGTACTTCATCGGGACGGCCACCACGCTGCTGCGGTGCGGGGGGTTCACGATCCTCACGGATCCGAACTTCCTGCACCGCGGCCAGCGGGCCTACCTGGGCAAGGGGCTCACGTCGAAGCGCCTGACCGAGCCCGCCTGCACCCCGGCCGAGCTGCCCGCGCTCGACGGCATCGTCCTGTCGCACCTGCACGGCGACCACTGGGACCGTGTGGCCCGGCGGTCGCTCGACCGGTCGCTGCCGGTGGTGACGACGCCCGCCGCGTCCCGCACGCTGCAGTCGCGCCAGGGCTTCCGGCGGGCGCTCGGGCTGCGGACGTGGGAGTCGCACACGCTCGTCCGGCCCGACGGGGCGACGCTCGAGGTGACCGCCCTGCCCGGCCAGCACGCGCCGGGCCCGCTCCAGCGGGTGCTCCCGCCGGTGATGGGGAGCCTGCTGGAGTTCCGGTCGCCGGCGGGCGAGACCCTGCGCCGCGTCTACCTCTCGGGCGACACGCTGCCCTTCGACGGCATCCGGCAGATCCGCGAGCACATCGGTGAGGTCGACCGCGCCGTCCTGCACCTCGGCGGGACGACGCTGCCCGGCGGCATCGTCGTCACGATGGACGGGCGGATGGGCGCCGACGTCCTGGAGACGGTCGCACCGCGACGGGCGACCCCGATCCACGTCGACGACTACGACCGCTTCCGCTCGCCGCTCTCGGCGTTCACCGCCGAGGTCGAGCGGCGCGGCTGGGGCGACCGCGTCGACTACGTGGCGCGCGGCGGGACGATCTCGCTCTGAGCCATGCGCGCCGCGATCTCGGCGGGCATGCCCGGTCCGGGACGCGCGTGCACCTCGCCGGCGTCGTGGAGGACGCCGCAGGTGTCGCAGACCAGGCGCGGGGCGACGTCGCCGCCGCACCCGGTGTGCGTGTAGTGGACGGGCGGTCCGTCGGGGGCGAGCCAGCGATCGCCCCACGCGGTGAGGGCGACGACGACGGTGGCGAGCTCACGGCCCTGCTCGGTGAGCACGTACTCCGGGCCGTCGGTCTCCATGATCCCCGCCTCGACGAACCCCTCGAGCCGGCTGGCGAGGACGTTCGTCGCGATCCCCAGCGAGCGGAAGTCGCCGAAGCGCCGGGCGCCGGCGTAGAGCGCCTTGCGCACGATCAGCAGGCTCCAGCGCTCGCCGACGAGCTCCAGCGCCCGCGCGGCCGAGCACACCTCGCGGTCGTACGTCTTCCCGAGCACGGCAGGAGCCTACGGATTCGCGCTTGCTTCACGCAACCGCAGTCCTCTAGCGTCGCTTGCATGACACAAGCTGCTCAGGACTTCAGCACCACGATCCGGGTGGACCGCCCCCCGCAGGAGGTCTTCGACGCCGTCGCCGACGTGCGTGGGTGGTGGTCCGAGGGCGTGCAGGGGCCCACGCGCGAGCTCGGGGACGTGTTCCTGTTCGAGGTCGAGGGGATCCACCGCAGCACGATGCGGCTGACCGAGGTCGTGCCCGGCGAGAAGATCGTGTGGCACGTCGACGAGGCCTGGATGTCGTTCGTCGCCGACACGGACGAGTGGACGGGCACCGACGTCCGCTTCGAGATCGCGCCGGCCGACGGCGGCGCCGAGCTGCGCTTCACCCACGCCGGCCTGACCCCGGACGTCGAGTGCTACGAGGTGTGCGCCGGCGCGTGGGGCATGTACGTCGCCGAGAGCCTGCGCCGACGCATCGAGACCGGCCGGGGGACGCCGCACGTGCCGGACGCCGGGATCACGGAGTTCGAGGAGGACCTCCTCACGGAGCACGCGGCCGGCTGAGGTCGCCGCCCGGCTGAGGTCGCCGCCCGGTGCAGCGAACGGGTATCTCGCTGCTTCTAGGCGCCGGAACTCCCCGCTCGCGGCGACCTCGCAGTCGGAGGTCCCGGCGCGAACGGGGAGTTCGTGCGCGTAGAAGCAGCGAACAGCGCGTTCGCTGCAGGACCTCAGGCGTCGCGCAGCGTCAGCAGCAGGTGGTCCTTGCCCTTCGGGCTCACGAGCTTCGCGTCCCAGCCCCCGTCGGCCTCCGCGGTGTGGAGGTAGACCTTCGAGGGCGCACGCACCGGTGCCTTGAACACCACGTCGACCGTGAACGCCGGGCCGTGGCGGCCGGCGAGCGCGGCGAGGACGCGGGCCTTGGTCCACATCCCGTGGGCGATGGTGCCGGGCATCCCGAACGCCTTGGCCGCGAGGCCGTTGACGTGGATCGGGTTCACGTCGCCCGAGACGGCGGCGTAGCGCCGCCCGATGTCGCCGGGGATCCGCCAGACCGCGTGCGGGAGCCGGCCCACCTGCGGGTCGGGCTCCGGAGCCGCGGAGGGCTCGTCGTCGGGCGCGGGCGCCCCGCGCACGAAGTACGTGCTCCGCGAGCCCCAGATCTCGACGTCGTCGGCGTCGGTGACCGCGGTGACGAGGTCGACCTGCGCGCCCTTGGGGTGCGCGGCCAGGTGGTCGGCGTGCACGGCGACGCGCAGGGGCTCGCCGACCTCCGGCGGACGCTGCTGGGTGATCACGTTGCGCAGGTGCACCATGCCCGGGGCGGGCAGGGGGAACTCGCGGTCGGTCATCAGCCGCATCTGCAGCGGGAACGCCAGCATGTGCGGGTAGGTCGGCGGCACGACGCCGCCGACGGAGAACCCGCAGACGTGGTCGTAGTCGGCGACCAGCGAGGCGTCGATGCGCACCCCGGGCAGGTCCAGGCGACGGTCGGGCAGCGTGGAGCCGCCCGAGCGCGCCGTCAGCAGCGCCCGCCCGTAGAGCACGCCCAGGGTCGGCGGCCCGTCCAGTGTCTCGACGGTCATCAGGCCCCCAGGAAGTTCTGGCCGTCGACGCGCAGGACCTGCCCGTTGACGGCGTACGAGGCGCCCTGGGCGAACCAGGCGATCGTCTCGGCGACGTCCACCGGCAGCCCGCCCTGGGTCATCGACGACAGGCGCCGCCCGGCCTCGCGCGTGCCGACGGGCATGGCCTTGGTCATCGCGGTCTCGATGAACCCGGGCGCGACGGCGTTGATGGTCGCGTCCTTCTCGACGAGCAGCGGGGCGGTCGCGTCGACCATCCCGATGACGCCGGCCTTCGAGGCGCCGTAGCTGGTCTGGCCGCGGTTGCCGGCGATCCCCGCCATCGACGAGACCGTGACGATGCGCCCGCCGCGGTGGAACACCTCGGAGCCGAGCAGCGCGTCGTTGATCGCGAGCTGCGCGTTGAGGTTGACGTCGATGACCGAGTTCCAGCGGTCGCGGTCCTGGTTGGCCAGCAGCTTGTCGCGGGTGATGCCGGCGTTGTGCACGACGATGTCCAGCCCGCCGTGGCGCTGGGCGTGATCGAGCAGTGTGGCCGGGGCGTGGTCCGCGGTGATGTCGAGCTGCAGCGCGCTCCCGCCGATGTCGTTGGCCGTGCGCGCCAGGGCGTCGCCGGCCGACGGCACGTCGACGCAGATGACGGTGGCGCCGTCGCGGCGCAGGGTCGACGCGACGGTGGCGCCGATGCCGCGGGCCGCCCCGGTGACCACCGCCGTCCGCCCGGCGAGGGGCCTGTCCCAGTCGACGCCCTGACTCGAGCCCGAGAAGCCCGGGACCGTGCCGACGTCGAGGCGCTGCCCGTGCACGAACGCCGAGCGCGACGACAGGAAGAAGCGCAGCGTCGACTCGAGGTCCGCACCGACAGCGTCATCAGCGACGTGCACGAGGTTCACCGTCGCGCCGTAGCGGGCCTCCTTGCCGGCCGAGCGTACGAGGCCCTCGAGCGCGCGGCGCGCGGCCCGGACCGCAGGCGACGTGGCCTCGGCGGGCACGTCACCGATCACGAGGATGCGACCCGAGGGGCCGATCCGGCGCATGACCGGGGTGAGGAAGGCCTGGACCTCGGCGAGGTCGGCGGGCCCGGACAGGCCGGTCGCGTCGATGATGCCGGCCGCGACCTTCGACGACGACGAGCCGCCGCCGACCGCGGCGTTCGGGTCGTCGTGGACCTCGATGCCCAGGTCGGTCAGCAGCGAGCGCACGACCTTCGCGACGCGGCCGTCGGCCGTCGCGGTGCCCAGCAGCGCCGGGCCCGACAGCAGCGGCTGCCCGGGCTCGTAGCGGCGCAGCTGCGGCACCGGCGGCAGGCCGACCTGGCCGGCGATCGCCTTGCCGAAGCCGGAGTTGACGAAGTCGGAGTACCAGTCGTTGCTCATCTTCCTCAGGCCTCCAGGATCGCGACGACACCCTGACCGCCGGCCGCGCAGATCGAGATCAGGCCCCGGCCCGACCCCTTCTCGTGCAGCAGCTTCGCCAGGGTCGGGACGATGCGGGCGCCGGTGGCCGCGAACGGGTGTCCGGTCGCCAGCGACGAGCCCACGACGTTGAGCTTGGCGCGGTCGAAGCTGCCCAGCGGCTCGTCGAGCCCCAGGCGCTCCTTGCAGAAGATCGGGTCCTCCCACGCGGCGAACGTGGCGAGGATCGTCGAGGCGAACGCCTCGTGGAACTCGTAGAAGTCGAAGTCCTGCAGCGTGAGGCCGTTGCGCTCGAGCATCCGCGGCACCGCGTAGGCCGGGGCCATGAGCAGGCCCTCGTCGCCGTGCACGTAGTCGACCGCGGCGGTCTCGGCGTCGACGACGTGCGCGAGCACCGGCAGGTTGCGCTCGGCGGCCCACTCGTCGCTGGCCAGCAGCACCGTGGCGGCGCCGTCGGTGAGCGGGGTGGAGTTGGCCGCGGTCATCGTGGCCTCGGTGTCCGGGTAGCCCGCGGGCTTGAACACCGGCTTGAGCTTGGCGAGGCCCTCGAGCGTCGAGTCGGCGCGCAGGTTGTTGTCGCGCGTGAGCCCGAGGTAGGGGGTCATGAGGTCGTCGAAGAACCCGCGCTCGTAGGCGGCGGCCAGGTTCTGGTGGCTCGCGACCGTGATCTCGTCCTGCGCCGTGCGGCTGATGCCCCACGCGGCGGCGGTCTGGGCGGCGTGCTCGCCCATGGCCATGCCGGTGCGCGGCTCACGGTTCGCCGGGATCTCGGGGACGATCTGGCCGGGACGCAGCCCGGCGAGCGCCTTGAGCACACCCGCGGTCGACTTCGCGCGGTTCGCGGCCAGCAGGACGCGGCGCAGCTCGTCGTTGACCTCGATCGGGGCGTCGCTCGTGGTGTCGACGCCCGCGGCGATGCCGCTCTCGATCTGCCCGAGGGCGATCTTGTTGGCGACGAGCACCGCCGTCTGCAGGCTCGTGCCGCAGGCCTGCTGGACGTCGTAGGTCGGCGTGGCGGCCGAGAGGCGGCTGCCGAGCACGGACTCGCGGGTGAGGTTGAAGTCCCGGCTGTGCTTCAGGACGGCACCGGCGGCGACCTCGCCGAGGCGCTCGCCGGCGAGACCGAACCGGGCCACGAGGCCGTCGAGGGCCGAGGTGAGCATGTCCTGGTTGGAGGCCCGCGCGTAGGCGCCGTTGGACCGGGCGAAGGGGATGCGGTTGGCGCCGACGATCGCCGCACGGCGGGGGAGCGTCGGTCGGGACGATGCGGCCGAGGACGATGTCGGGGGCACGGTTCCTCCCAGTTCGGCTGGAGTCTGCGGGGGCGGTCACGGCAGCGTGACGTGCGCCGTGCCGACGGAGTTACCCGAAAGTATCAGGTACCGTCGGTAACGTGAGCCGTCGTTCCACGCATCACTCCGACGCGGACGTCGGTGGCGCGCGCGACAGCGAGCGCGAGTCCGGCGCCCGGCCTCGCCGTGACCGCCGGTCCAGCCGGTGGGACGAGCACCGCCGCGCCCGGCGTCACGAGCTCACCGCCGCCACGATCGTGGCCATCCGCGCGCACGGCGCCGAGGTGGGCATGAGCCAGGTGGCCGCGCAGGCGCGCACCAGCAAGACCGTCGTCTACCGGCACTTCGCCGACAAGAACGACCTCTACCTCGCGGTCTGCGACCGCGTGGCGGCCACGCTGGTCGGGCAGCTCCAGACGGCCATGCGCGAGGCGTCGGACGACCCCCGCCGCACGCTGGTCTCCGGCATCGACGCCTACCTGGGGCTCATCGCCGCCGACCCCGAGGTCTACCGCTACGTCATGCGCCCTCCGAAGCTCGACCGGCCGGAGAGCGAAGACCCCGTCAGCGACCTCTGCACGGTCATCGGCGACCACATCGCAGAGATCATCTCCACCGAACTGCGCCGTCAGAACCGCGATCCCTCGCCCGCCCAGACGTGGGGCCACGCCCTCGTGGGCATGGTCCGCGCCGCGGGCGACCAGTGGCTGGCCACCCGCCCCGACCTCGAGCGCGAGGAACTGGCCGGGCAGCTGGCGGACCTCGCCTGGTCGGGTCTCTCGCGCACTGTGACGCCCGCTGCGGCGTCGTCCGCCTCCTGACGGGGCACACCCGAGATCACGAACCCGCTCCCCCGGAGGGACCCCGTGAGTAGCCCGTCCAGCCGTCTCTCTCCCGACGACGTCACCGCAGCCACCGTCGCCTCCGTCCAGCGCACCCTCGACGGGCGCTGGCACACCGTGCGCGACGAGATCCGCGACCGGCCCGACTTCGCCGAGCTGCGCGTGGACCCCGGCCTCGACGTCGAGAGCTACCGCGCGGAGATCTGGGAGATGCTCCGGCGCCTCGCCGACGACGGCCACGCGGTGCACGGCTTCCCCACCGCCGTCGGCGGGCGCGGGGACATCGGCGCCTCGGTCGTCTCCTTCGAGATGCTGGCCTTCGCCGACCTGTCGCTGCAGGTCAAGAGCGGGGTGCAGTGGGGCCTGTTCGGGGGCGCGATCCAGGCGCTCGGCAACGCCGAGCAGCACGCGCGCTTCCTGCCCGGCGTCATGGACCTCTCGCTCCCGGGCTGCTTCGCGATGACCGAGACCGGCCACGGCTCGGACGTCCAGTCGGTGCACACCACGGCGACCTACGACGCCGACACCGGCGAGTTCGTCGTCGACACCCCCACCGAGTCGGCGCGCAAGGACTACATCGGCAACGCCGCCCGCGACGGGCGGATGGCGGCGGTGTTCGTGCAGCTCTACACCGGTAGGCCAGGAGAGGAGGCACAGCGGCACGGCGTGCACGCCGTCCTCGTCCCCCTGCGCGACGACGACGGCACGGTGCTCCCCGGCGTCGAGATCACCGACGACGGGCACAAGGAGGGGCTCAACGGCGTCGACAACGGCCGGCTGGCGTTCCACGGCGTGCGCGTGCCGCGCGAGAACCTCCTCGACCGCTACGGCGCCGTCGCCGAGGACGGCACGTACTCGAGCTCGATCGAGAGCGAGAACCGCCGCTTCTTCACGATGCTCGGCGCGCTCGTCCGCGGCCGCGTGAGCGTCTCGGGCAGCGCGGTCGGCGCCGCGTCGCTGGCCCAGACCATCGCCGTGCGCTACGGCGAGGCGCGCCGGCAGTTCGCCGCGCCGGGCAGCGAGGAGGAGATCACCGTCCTCGACTACCTCGCCCACCAGCGCAAGCTGCTGCCGGGCCTCGCGCGCACCTACGCGCTGCGGTTCGCGCAGAACGAGCTCGTCGAGATGCTCCACGACATCCAGACCACCCGGGAGGCGGGCGGGGACGTCGACGAGAAGCGTCAGCGCGAGCTCGAGTCGCGCGCCGCGGGCACGAAGGCGCTCACCACCTGGCACGCCACGGCCACCATCCAGGCCTGCCGCGAGGCGTGCGGCGGGCAGGGCTACCTGTCGGAGAACCGGCTGGGCGCGCTGCGCGCCGACACCGACGTCTTCACGACGTTCGAGGGCGACAACACCGTCCTGCTCCAGCTCGTCGCCAAGGGCCTCATCTCGGGCTACGCCGACGACTTCGGCAACCTCGACACCCTGGGCACCGTGCGCTTCGTCGCCGACCAGGTGCTCGACACCGTCGCCGAGCGCACCTCGCTGCGCCAGCTCGCCGAGCGCCTGCGCGCCGTCGCGCCGGGCCGCGACGAGGACGACGTGCTCGACCGGTCCTGGCAGGTCAAGCTGCTCGACGACCGCGAGGAGCACACGCTCGACGGCCTCGTGCGCCGCCTGCGTCCCGCGCGCGACAAGAGCCTGTCGGCCGAGCGCCAGTTCGCGATCTTCAACAACGCGCAGGACCACCTGCTGCGCGCCGCGCGCAGCCACCTCGACGGCCTGGTGCTCGACGCCTTCGTGCGCGGCGTCGAGGCCGCCGTCGACCCGTCCGCGCGGGCCCTGCTGGGCAAGGTCTGCGACCTCTACGCCCTGTCGGTCATCGAGGAGGACAAGGGCTGGTTCCTCGAGCACGGGCGCATCTCGGCCGCGCGGGCCAAGACCGTGACCGCTGAGGTCAACCGCCTGTGCCAGGAGCTGCGGCCCCACGCCCGCGCGCTCGTCGACGCGTTCGGCATCCCGGAGACCTGGATCGGGGCGCCCATCGCGACCGGCGCCGAGCAGCGCCGCCAGGACGAGGCCCGCGCCCACGCGGCGTCGTTGCACTGACCGAGGGCACCGTCCCGGTGCAAGCCCTGCGTCCTCGCTTGCACTGGGTGCCAGAAAAGCCGCTTCGTCGGATTGCCCCATCGGTGGACTCCGAGTGGAACGGGTACCGGTGGCACGATGACCGCCCGGCCGTCGGCCGGAGCTTCGAGGCGCGAGAGGACTTTCGACGTGACCACTCCGGGCGACGGCTACGGCCAGCAGGGGCAACAGGGCTGGCAGCAGTCCTACGGAGACCAGGGCGGCAACCCGCCGGGCTGGGGCCAGCCGGCCACGCCCCCCAAGCCCCGCAACGGCATGGGCACCGCGGCGCTGGTGTTCGGCATCCTGGCGCTGCTGTCGATCGTCATCGTCTGGGTGCCGTTCCTGGGCATCGTCACGATCATCCTGGCGCTCCTGGCCGTCATCCTCGGCTCCGTCGGGCGGGGCCGGGTCAAGTCGCTGCAGGCCACGAACGGCGGCGCGGCCACGACGGGCCTGGTGCTCGGCGTGATCATGCTGATCCTCGGCGTCATCACCCAGATCCTGGTGATCTTCTTCGCCGTCGCGTTCCTCAACTTCGGCGGCGCCAACTCGCTGCAGCAGCTGCAGGACTGCGTCAACAACGCCAACAACCAGCCGAACCCGGCCGCGGTCCAGCAGGCCTACGAGCAGTGCGGCCAGCAGTTCGGCCAGCAGCTCCCGGGCAGCCAGCCGGAGGGCGAGGGCGGCTGATCCCGCCCCCCCGCGACGACGACGGCCCCCGCACCCTGATGGGTGCGGGGGCCGTCTTGTGTCGGGTGTCCGGACCGGGCGATGAGCCGCCTCGCGGCGCGCGGCACAGCAGGGCTTCAGCCGAACGATCGTCCCTGGAGGCCTTCTTAAATGAGACCCGGGGGCACATGGCGCCCGGCCCGGACGTCTCATTGAACCGCATGAGGGGGCCGCGTGTTCCCGGGTGGGGGCGGAAATCGTCGGTGCCCGGTCGGACCGACGCGACACGCCAGGGCCGGTGCGCGACCGACGATGTGGCGATCCTGGCGTCCAACGCAAGCGAAGCCGCAGGGCTTGCACGCGGAGCGTGCAGGTCAGCGGGGGAGGACGGCGAGGGCGTCGGTGACGGCGCGCAGGGGGTCGGCGGAGGGCCTGTTGACGACGGTGAGGTCCTCGTCACGCCCGCGTCGGACCATGGTCGTCGAGCCCCCGCCGTCGAGGGACGCGGCGACGGGCGCGCCGAGGTCGGTGAGCAGGCGCCCGAGCTCGGCGAGGGTGGTGCCGATGCTCGCGTCCTGGCGCCCGTCGACCGTGACGAGCCACAGCCGCCGCCCGTCCGCCGACAGCCCGACCGCGGTCCGGGGCGCGCGCTCGGTCGCCTGCAGTCCCGGCAGGGGACGCCCGGCGCGCGCGAGCGGCAGGGCCCCGACGGCGACGCGCAGCGGCGGGGAGTCGACGGCGTCGAAGCGGTAGTCGACGGCGACCCGGGTGCCGACGGGCAGGGCGCGCAACGACGCCGCGCCCTGGTCGCGCCCGACGAGGGCGAGCGTCCCGGCGGGCAGGCGGCCCTCGCCGGGCGGGCCCACCGCGGTGACCCGCCCGCCGGCTACCCGGACCTCGAGCGTGTCGGTGCTGCACCCGGCGCGCGGGTCGGTGTCGGAGCCGCAGGTCGCCGCCTCGCGGGACGCGTCGCCCCACGCCGGGTCGAACACCCCGACGCCGCCCACCGGCACGGCGTAGCCGTCGAGGCCCGCCAGCGGCACCGTGCGGCGTCCCGCGACGAGCCGGCCCCGGAACTGGACGCGGGCGAGGTGCGCGCGCCCGGCACGGTCGATGCCGACCACCGTGTCGGCGTCCTCCCCGGGCGGCACCGGCGGGGCGGGACGCCGGCCCACGGGCACCCCGGAGCTGCGCGGCGCCCCGGCGACGATCTCCGCGCCGACCGGGGCACCGCTGCCGCCCTCGTCGAAGAAGCCGCCGTTGATCGCCGCGACCGCCCCCGCGCGCCCGGCGAGCTCGGGCACGGTCGCCACGGCCGCCACCGTCGGCGGGGTGAGCAGGTCGACGCGGACGGCGGGCGAGGTCAGGTCCACCTCCACGACGTCGCCCCGGAGCGGACCGCCCCGCGGGTCGGGCAGGGTCGTCGTGAACTCGCGGTACGACGTGCCGGGGAGGTCCGGCGCGCCGCGCGGGGCGAGGAGCTGGTCGAGCACCCGCCCGTCCGGGGGCGGTGGCGCGGGCGCGGCGGCCCCGAGGGCGAGCACCCCGGCCAGGGCGAGGGCGAGCGCGGACCGGCGAGGGCCCACACGCACCTCCGGGTCCGTCGGTCGACCCTGGTGACCCTGCTGGGACGGACGATCATGCGAGGCCCGACACCCCGACCCGTCGCGTTCTCCGCCCGTCCGTGTGAGACGGCAGGAATTCGGACAACCACGTCGTTACCGCTCGCGGGTCGGTATCGTCACACCGGGGAACCGACCGACCACCGCGTCCGTTGGCGAACGCGACACCCCGAGCACGACGACGGCGATGGCGAGGAGCAGGCGTGACGGTCCCGTTCTGGGCATGGGCAGCCACGATCGGCGGGATCATCGTGCTCGTCGGTATCGACATCTGGCACGCGCGATCCCCGCACGAGGTGAGCTTCCGCGAGGCCACGCTGTGGTCGGTCATCTACGTCGCGGTGGCCGTCGCCTTCGGCGTGATCCTGCTGTTCACCATGGGCACCCAGTCGGGCACCGAGTACTTCGCCGGCTATCTGGTCGAGAAGAGCCTCTCGGTCGACAACCTGTTCATCTTCGCGGTGATCCTCGGGCAGTTCGCCGTGCCCAAGCGTCACCAGCAGAAGGTGCTGCTCTGGGGCGTCATCGGCGCGCTGGTGATGCGCGCGATCTTCATCGCCATCGGCGCCGCGGTGATCTCCGCGTTCGCGTTCGTCTTCGTCATCTTCGGCCTGTTCCTGATGTACACGGCGTGGACGCTGATCAGGCAGCACGGTCAGGAACCGAAGGACATGCACGACAACCGTGCGGTCAAGGTGGTCCGCCGGTTCGTCACCGTGCACGAGGACCAGGGCGACCACGAGGGCGAGTCCGACGACGGCCGGCTCACCGCCCGCGTCAACGGCAAGTGGGGCGTCACGCCGCTGTTCATCGTCGTCGCGGTGATCCTCTCGGTGGACCTCGTGTTCGCGCTCGACTCGATCCCCGCGATCTTCGGGATCACCCAGAACTCGTACATCGTCTTCACGGCGAACGCGTTCGCGCTGCTGGGCCTGCGGGCGCTGTACTTCCTGCTGGTCGGCCTGCTCGACCGCCTCGTGCACCTGAGCTACGGGCTGGCGTTCATCCTGGCCTTCATCGGCGTCAAGCTGATCCTGCTGTACCTGCACGAGGACGTGAACCCGGCGATCCCGGAGATCCCGACCTGGCTGTCGCTGGTGGTCATCGTCGCCACGCTGGCCGTCGTCACGGTCACCAGCCTGATGTCGACGCGGAACGCGACGAGGGAGACGTCCGACGACGGCGGGGACGACGACACCCCGGCCGTCAGCGAGGACGGGACGTCGGCGGGCTCTGCCGGCCAGCACGGCCAGCACGGCCAGGAGACCGCGACGACGACCGACGCCGAGCAGACGGGCTCGCGCTCGCAGTCCTAGGATCTCCGGCGTGGTGGCGGATCGGGACCGGGACGAGGCGGGACGCGCGAAGAACTCGCGGCCCCGCGACGCCAGCGGCCGTCCGCTGCCCCGTGGCGCGACGGGCGTGCCCCGGCCCGACGAGGAGGAGGATCTCCCGCCGGACGAGGTGTTCGCCCGCGCGCAGGACCTCCTCGACCGGGACCGGCCGTTCGACGCCCACGACGTGCTCGAGGGCGCCTGGAAGGCCGCACCAGCCGACGAACGGATGCTCTGGAAGGGCCTGGCCCAGCTCGCCGTGGGCCTGACCCACGAGCAGCGCGGCAATCCGCGCGGGGCGTCGTCGTTGCTCCGGCGCGGCGCGGAGACCGTCGCGGAGGCCCCGGCGGCGGCCGCCCGCCACGGCGTCGACCCCACCGCCCTCGCAGGGTGGGCCGCCGCCCGCGAGGTCTCCGGCCCCCTCGCCCCGGGGCTCGTGCTGCGGCAGCGCTGACCGTTTCGGGCCGCCCGCCGATCGGGGACCCGAAGGGTGAGCACGCAACAGCCACCCTCGAGGAGGACACCCGGAATGGCCGGCGCACTGGACGGACTGCGGGTCGCGATCATCGCGACGAACGGCGTGGAGCAGGTGGAGCTCGAGCAGCCCCGCGCTGCGGTCGACGAGGCGGGCGCGCGCAGCACGCTGGTCTCGCTCTCCACCGACGCGATCCAGGCGATGAACTCGGACATCAACAAGGGCGACACGTTCACCCCGGACGCGGCGATCTCCGACGTCTCGGCCGACGACTTCGACGCGCTCGTCCTGCCCGGCGGGACGATCAACGCCGACCAGCTGCGGCAGAGCGGCGACGTCGTGTCGTTCGTGCAGGCGATCTTCGCGGCCGGCAAGCCGGTGGGCGTGATCTGTCACGGGCCCTGGACCCTGGTCGAGGCCGACCTCGTGCGCGGCCGCACGCTGACGTCGTACCCGAGCCTGCGCACCGACATCCGCAACGCCGGCGGGAACGCCGTCGACGAGGAGGTCGTGGTCGACAAGGGCCTGGTCTCGAGCCGGAACCCCAACGACCTCGACGCGTTCTGCGCGAAGATCGTGGAGGAGTTCGGCGAGGGCACCCACAGCGTCCACGACGAGGGCGCCACCGCCCAGGCATGATGCCCGCGTGACCGACCGCCCCGGGCTCTTCGACCCCGTCCTCGCACGTGGGTCGGCCCGGGCGGCGGTCGGCGACGACGCGTGGGTCGCCGCCCTGCTCGAGGTCGAGGCGGCCCTCGCCGCGGCGGCGGCCGACGTCGGCACGCTCGACCGCGACGACGCCGACGCCATCGCCGAGGCGTGCCGTCGCCCCGTGGACGCCACCGTCCTCGGCGAGCAGGCCGCCGCGTCCGGGAATCCGGTGGTACCGCTGGTCGCCCATCTGCGAGGGGCGTTGAGCGGCTCGGCGGCCTCCGGGGTCCACCGTGGCGCCACCAGCCAGGACGTCATGGACACCGCGGCGATGCTGGTGGCGCGCGCAGCGATCGGTGCCGTCACGGCCGATCTGCGCACCGCCGCCGACGCGGCCGCCGGCCTCGCCGCGGCACACCGCGACCGCCCCGCCGCCGGGCGCACCCTGCTGCAGCAGGCGGCTCCCATCACGGTCGGGCTCCGGGCCGCGGGATGGTGCTCGGGACTGGACGCCGCCGCCGCCGCGCTCGCCGCCTGGCGGCCCGCGGTCCAGCTCGGCGGCGCCGTCGGCACCCTCGCGGCGTTCGACGGCCACGGCCGGGCCGTGCGCGCCGCGTTGGCCCGGCGGCTCGACCTCGTCGATCCCCCTCTCGCGTGGCACACCGAGCGCGGACGGATCGCCGAGCTCGCGGGCCTGCTCGGGCGCGCCGGCGCGGCGGTCGGCTCCGTGGCCACCGACCTGGTGCTGCTGGCCCAGACCGAGGTCGGCGAGGTGCGCGAGGACGTCCCCGGTCGCGGCGGGTCCTCGACGCTGCCGCACAAGCGCAACCCCGTCGCCGCCGTCTCCGCACGGGCCGCCGCCGTCGCCGCGCCGGGCCTGGTCGCCTCGGTGCTCACCGCCGCGTCGCTGCACGAGCACGAGCGCGCCGCCGGGCCCTGGCACGCCGAGTGGCGGCCGCTCGCCGAGCTGCTGCGCACCGTCGGCTCCGGGGCGGCCTGGCTCGCCGACGCGACCACGCACCTCGCCGTCGACCCGGACCGCGTGGCCGCCTCCCTGGACGTCACCGGCGGTCTCCTGCTGGCCGAGCAGGCCACCACCGGGCTGCGCGAGCGGCTCGGGCACGCCGCCGCCAAGGACCTCGTCACCACCGCGGCGAGCACCGCCCAGGACGAGCACCGGCCCTTCGCCGACGTGCTGGCCGAGGCCCTCGCCGGTCTCGGGGACCCGCCCGCCGACCCCGCCGCCGAGGCGCGCGCGCTGCTCGACCCGGCCCGCGCCGTCGGCGAGGCCGCGGCGCTCGTCGACGACCTGCTCCGATCACGGGGGACGCAGCATCCGGACGAGCACGCCGATAGGGGAGCTCGACCCTGGAACACCGAGGAGAACCCGTGAGCCCGCACCCCTCCACCGAGCACTGGGACCCCGCCGGCGAGGAGGTGCGCCGCGCGGTCCTCGGTGACGCCCACGTCGACCGGGCCGCCGCGAACACCGATGACGTCACCGCCGACTTCCAGGACTTCATCACCCGGTACGCCTGGGGCGGCATCTGGACGCGGCCCGGGCTCGCCCGCCGCGAGCGCAGCATCGTCACGCTCTCGGTGCTCGCGGCCCTGCACCACGACGGCGAGCTCGCGATGCACGTGCGGGCGGCCCGCCGCAACGGCCTGACCCGCGAGGAGATCCAGGAGGTCCTCCTGCAGGTCGGCGTGTACGCCGGCGTCCCCGCGGCCAACCGGGCGTTCGGGGTCGCGCAGCAGGTGCTGGCGGAGGAGGAGCCGGACGGCTGAGGTGCGCCGCGCCCGGACCCGGTGACCGCTACTACCGTGGTCGGCGCAGTACCGTCACGGGCGCCTGCGGCGAGGACGGGCGACGGCGACGACGAGCGGGGGCCGATGGAGCGCGCGGGAGCGGGTCCGGCGACGTGTCCGGCGACGGGGCCGGCGCGGCGGAGGACCCGACGCGGCCGTGTCGCGCTCGCGGGCGCGGCCACGGGGCTGGCCCTGCTGCTGAGCGCCTGCTCGTCGAGCCTGCCCAGCGGCACCCCGCCGATCCCCACGTTCCCGGGCCCCGGCGCGGCGCCGGCGACGAGCGCGCCGCCGCCCCGCAACAGCATCCTGCCGACCGACTGCGACCAGGTGCTGCCGTCCGACCAGGTGCCGAACTACCTCGGCCTGCCCCTCGGCACCGTGCGCGTCACCGACCTCCGCGACGTCCCCGCGCCCTCGGTCGGGCGCCTCGAGCGGGTGACGTGCAACTACACCTCGCTCGGCGGCCCCGGCGCACCGCCGGCGGACACCCTCATCCTCAAGGTGCTGACCAGCGGGTACACGACCCCGGAGGCCGCGAGCGCGCAGTCGCGGGTCAACCGGGACGCCCAGGCCAGCTCCGGCGTGCCGGCCCAGCCCGTGCCCTTCGGCGCCGCCGAGGCGGTGTTCTACCCCGACCCCGAGGGCCCGGTGCTGGTGGTCGTCTACGGCCGGGTGACGGCCAGCTTCACGCTGACGCCCGACCGCCCGGTCCCGGAGGAGCAGGCCCAGCCGGTGCTCGTCGACCTCGCGCTGCGCGCCCTGCCCGTCCTCGTGCCGCAGGCCGGGTCCTAGGCGCGGACGCGCCGGGGCCCTCGAGCTCGTGCGCGGCGTCGGGAACCTGCGCATCGGGGCGGACGACCCCCGCGACGACGCGCGGCGGCTCGTCGCCCTCCTCGTCGCCGGTCTCCGCCCGTCCTGGGTCACACCGCGTCGACCGTGCCGCGGATCGAGGCGAGGAAGGTGTCGAGCCGGACGCGCAGCCCGGCCACGCGCTCGTCCAGCGGGTGGCTGAGGTCGGGCATGATGCTCGGGGTCGCCTTCTCGAGGCGCGTCGTCGCGGGGCAGGCGAGGTCGTCGCAGATGTAGGTGCCGACGGTGTTGCCGTCGCGCCCGACGGCGCCCGCGCGCGGCGCGGTGAAGAGCGTGACATCACCGCCCGAGCGGGTGGTGCGGCACAGCGCGCACATCGCCGTCCGCCGGGGACCGTCGCCCGCGGCGGGACGCAGGAGCACACCGGTGACCGCGCCCTCGTGGAGGCTCACGAGGTACGCCCGCTGCGGCATGCGCGGATCGCGCCAGCCGACGAACTCGACCTCCTCGAGGTCGGTGCCGACGACGTCGTCGGCGAGCGTCATCCGCTTCGCGTCGCCCTTCGAGCAGTTGATCATCGAGCGGCGCACGGCATCGGCGGTCAGGACGGTCACGGGCGGGCTCCCGGGGTGGACGTGCGGCGTACCCCGGCACGGTACGAGGACGTCACACCGCGGGGCTCGACGAGGCGTGCCTATAGTTGACCGAACCTAACGGTCTGACGGTGGAGGCCATGTGACGGCGAGGGCGGACGCGGCGGTCGCACCGGCGGTGGCTCACCCGGGGCCCCGCTACAAGTGGATCGCGCTGACCAACACCACGCTCGGCGTGCTGATCGTCACGATCAACATGTCGATCCTGCTCATCGCGCTCCCGGACATCTTCCGCGGCATCGCGCTCGACCCGCTGCGGCCCGAGAACATCAGCTACCTGCTCTGGCTGATCATGGGATACCTGGTGGTGACGGCCGTCCTCGTCGTCACCTTCGGACGCGTCGGCGACATGTTCGGCCGCACCCGGATGTACACCCTCGGGTTCGCGGTGTTCACCGTGTTCTCGATCCTGCTGGCCGTGACGTGGCTCAAGGGCGACGCGGGCGCGATCTGGCTGATCTCCATGCGCGTCCTGCAGGGGATCGGCGGCGCGCTGCTGCTCGCGAACTCCACGGCGATCCTCACCGACGCGTTCCCGACCCACCAGCGCGGCCTCGCGCTCGGCATCAACTCGATCGCCGCCATCGCCGGGTCGTTCCTCGGACTGATCATCGGCGGGGTGCTGGCCCCGGTGGCCTGGCACCTCGTCTTCGTCGTCTCGGTGCCCATCGGCGTCGGCGGCACGATCTGGGCCTGGGCCAAGCTCCGGGAGACCAGCGAGCGCCACGAGGGCCGCATCGACTGGTGGGGCAACGTCACCTTCGCCGTCGGCCTCGTCGCGGTGCTGATGGGCATCACCTACGGCATCCAGCCCTACGGCGGGCACGTCATGGGGTGGACGAGCCCGACGGTCCTCGTCTGTCTCATCGGCGGCGTCGTCGTCCTGGCGGTCTTCGTGGCGATCGAGCGGCGCGTCCCGCACCCGATGTTCCACCTGTCGCTGTTCGGCATCCGGTCGTTCACGGCCGGGAACATCGCGAACCTGCTCTCCGCGCTCGGGCGCGGTGGCCTGCAGTTCATCCTGATCATCTGGCTGCAGGGCATCTGGCTGCCGCGTCACGGCTACGACTACGAGTCGACGCCGCTGTGGGCCGGCATCTACATGGTCCCGCTGACCATCGGCTTCCTGGTCGCGGGACCGCTCTCCGGCGTGCTCTCCGACCGGCACGGCGCCCGCTGGTACGCCGCGGGCGGCATGCTCGTCGCCGCCGTGAGCTTCCTGCTCATGGGGTTCCTGCCGGTCGACTTCCCGTACTACCTGTTCGCGATCCTGCTCGCGGTCAACGGGCTCGCCATGGGCCTGTTCTCGTCGCCGAACCGTGCCTCGATCATGAACAGCGTCCCCGCCCGCCAGCGCGGCGCGGCCGCGGGCATGACGGCGACGTTCCAGAACGGCGCCACCGTCCTCTCGATCGGCATCTTCTTCTCGATGCTGATCCTGGGGCTCGCCTCGACGCTGCCCGCGGCGCTGTTCCACGGGCTGACCGGGCAGGGCGTGCCCGCCGACGTCGCGGGCCGCATCGCCGAGCTCCCGCCGGTGAGCACGCTGTTCGCCGCCCTGCTCGGCTACAACCCGATCGAGACCCTGCTCGGCCCCGGCGTGCTGTCCCAGGTCGGGCCGCAGCAGGCGGGGTTCCTCACCGGTCGCAGCTTCTTCCCGGAGCTGATCTCCGGCCCCTTCGCCGACGGGCTGTTCCTGGCGCTCGGCTTCGCGGCGGTCTGCTGCCTCGTCGCCGCGATCGCGTCGCTGTTCGACAGCGCGAAGCCGTCGGTGCGAGAGGCCGGTGGGGTCGAGATGGCGCCCGGCGAGGCGCTGGGGGAGGACCGGAGCGACCCCGGGCCTGGGGCGCGCCCCGTCGCCGTGGCGGGCCGCATCCTCGCGCCCGACGAGGCGCCCGCCGCGGCCGTGCTGACGCTCGTCGACGCCCACGGATACGAGGCCGACCGCGCGGAGACCGACGACGAGGGCCGCTTCGCGCTCAGTGCCGGCGGGCGCTCCGGGGACTACCTGGTGATCGCGACGCCCCGCGGGCGCGGTGCGGCCGCGCCGTCGGCCACCCGGGTCACGGTCGACGGGTCGCCGGTGCACGTCGACGTCGTGCTGCGGGAGCGTGCGGCCGTGCGCTGAGCCACGCTGGGCCGGTCGTCCGAGCAGCCTCACACGAACGCCGCACGTCAGTCATGAGTTCGTCAAGAACCGCTGACAGCGTCGGTGTGCGTGACCGGCTTCGACGAACCAGAGCGACGGCCCCGGACCCTGAGTGCCGTGACCGTGATGCTCACGGCCGCGGCGGGCGCGATCGACGTCGTGACCTACTTCGCCTTCAACCAGGTCTTCGCCTCGACGATGACCGGCAACCTCGTGATGCTCGGGCTGGGCCTCGGGCAGGGCGACGTCGCCCAGATCGTCGACAACATCTGCGCGATCGGCGGCTACTGCGGCGGCCTGATCGCGGGCACGGTCGTCTGCGGGCTGGCGATGCGTCGCTGGCCGTGGCGCAACGCCGTCGGCGCGACGCTGACGTTCGAGCTCGCGCTACTCCTGCTGCTCGGCGGGTTCTGGTACGGGGTCGACGAGGAGGGCCCGCTCGTCCAGTGGAAGGTCGTCGTCCTGGTCGTCGGCTCCGGGCTGGCGATGGGCGTCCAGGCGGCGGCCGTGCGCTACGTCGGCCCGGCCGGGACCCCGACGAGCTTCATGTCCGGGACGATCACCAACTGGGTCTCGAGCCTCGTCGAGCTGCACAAGCCGTTCACGTGGAACTGGAACTCCCCGCTGCGCCTGCTCGCCGTGATCGCCGCCGCGGGCGGCAACGCCGTGGTCCAGCGCTTCGCCCCCGACTGGTCGTTCGTGGCGCCCGTGGCGCTCGTCCTGGTCGCGATCGTGCTCATGGCCGTCGTGACCCGGGCCAACAGCGGCGGGCTCACCGCCGGCGAGCCGCAGTTCGCCCCGGACCCGCGCGAGGAGGTCCCGGACGCCGACGCCCGCGAGGAGACCGACGAGGAGGCGGGCGTGTCGGCGGGCCCCGTGCACGGCCGCGTCCTCGGGCTCGACGGCGGCGCCCGCCCGGCGGTGCTGACGCTGGTCTCCGACGGCGGCGAGCAGGTGGGGCGCGTGCACACCGAGGTCGACGGCACCTATCAGCTCGACCCGCCGGGGTCCGGTGACTTCATGCTCGTCTGCACCCCGCACCGCATGGGGGGACGGGCCGCCCGGCCCCGCGCCGTGCTGATCTCGGTCGACGGCCGCCCGGTCGTGCACGACCTCGTGCTCGGCGCGGCGCCGGGCGAGAGCGACCACGAGCCGGTGCCGACCTGACCGGGGCGCCGAGCGATCCCCGGTGACCGCAGGTCAGGACGTGCGCACGGCTTCGATGTCGATCTCGATGCGCAGGGTGCGGCCGACGGCGAAGATGCCGGCGATCACCGACTGGTTCCAGCGGATGTCGAAGTCGTCGCGCGAGAGCTGGGTGGTCGCGCTGAAGCCCGCGCGCTCGCCGCCCCCGAGGTCCGGCCCGGAGCCGTGGTAGACGACGTCGAGGGCGACGGTGTTGCGCACGCCCTTGAGCACCAGGTCGCCGGTCATCGTCCAGTGGTCGGGGCTCTGCGCGGTGATCGCGGTCGAGGAGAACTCGATGCGCGGGAACGCGAGGACGTCGAGGAAGTCGCCGGCGCGCAGGTGCTGGTCGCGGGTGTCGTCGTCGGTGTCGACGCTCGCCGGGTCGATGGCGGCGTGCACCCGCGTCCCCGCGAGGTCGGCGCCCATCTCGATCGCCCCGGAGAAGCTCCGCAGGCGCCCGTGGACCTTGGTGATGCCCAGGTGGAACGCCGATGCGGCGATGCGCGAGTGGACGGGGTCGATCTCCCAACGGCCCGGGGCGGGCAGGCTCAGCGCACCCGAGCGCGTCAGGACCACGCGGCCCAGGTCGCCCGGCGCGGACAGCGGACGCGCCGCGGGGGAGTGCCCGACCGCCGAGGTGATCACGGTGGCGGGCCCCTCGGGCAGGCCCTCGACCTCGAACGTGCCGTCCCCGCGCACCGACGTGCCGCCGACCTGGGTACCGGATGCGTCGATCACCGTGACGACGGCGAACGGCACGGGCCACCCGTCGCTCGTCACCGCCAGACCGCGGATCCGCCCGTCGCCCCGGGGTGCGCCGGAGGTCGTCGGGGCCGTGCGCTCCCCGGCGCTCACCGCAGCTCGCCGCCCGACGGGCTGTCGGTCCGCGGAGTCTCGGTGCCGTCGTCGGTCTCGAGGTGGTGGCCGTGGCGCCCGCCGCCGTCGCCGTTGCCCGCGGCCGCCCCGTCGTCACCGAGCGGCGCGTCGGGGCGCGCCGGCGTCCCCTCGACGGCCGGCGGCACGAGGCTGAGCACCACGTCGGAGGGGTGGCCCGGTCCAATCTCGATCTCCGAGGCGACGGGGGCGTAGCCGCTCGCGGTGATCGTGTAGACGCCGTGGGCGACGTCGTCGAAGCGGAACGAGCCGTCCTCGCCGGTGACGCGCGAGCCGACGACGTGGCCGTCCTCGCTGACCAGCGTGGCCAGGGCCTCGGCGACGGGGCGCCCCGCGCCCGCCGAGCGGACGGTGCCGGAGAGCTGGGTGCGGGTGGCCAGCGCGACGTCGTGGGTCACGTGGCCCTCGCCGGGGACGCGGACGGTCTCGGCGACCGGCGCGAGGCGCGGCGCCGCGGCGGTGAGCGTGTAGGTGCCCTCGGTGAGGTCGGAGAAGCGGTAGCCGCCGTCGGTGCCCGAGCGGGTCACGGCGACGACGGTGCCGCGCACGTCGGTGAGAGTGAGCACCACGTCGTCCCAGCCGCTCACGCCGGTGCCGTTGCCGTTGGTCCCCGCCCCGTGCCGCACCCCGACGGTGCCGCCGAGCGAGGCCCCGCCACCGGTCAGCCCGACGTCGTGGCGCAGCGGACGGTCGGCGACGGCGACCAGCGAGGCGTGCGGCTGGTGGGTCGACGACGCGCAGATGACCAGGTAGGTCCCGCCGGTCGGCGGCACGAGCTGGAAGTGCCCGCCCTCGTCCGCGGCGGCGCGGTCGAGCTGGTCACCGGAGAGGTCGCACAGCGTCAGCGCGGCGCCGGGCACCGGGGCACCGTCGCTCCGCGTCACCCGACCGAAGATCATGATCGGTTCCTGTCCGTCCACCGACGTCCACCTCTCTCGACACGGTCCGGCCGCGTCCCATCGTCCACCGGCCGCACCGCGCCCGCCGCGAGCGAGCACGACCGTGGGGTCCATTTGCTTGGATAGTACAAGCATCATCTCGCCACGGCCCGGCAGTGATCAGTGGCGTGGCCCCGGCGGGGCGGGCCACGCTGGAGGGCATGCCCGAGCTCCCGTCCGACTTCCCCGCCCTGCCGCGGCCCGCGCTCGACCTCGCTCCGGACCGGGACGCGGTGGCCGACTTCTTCGACTACGCGGACCTGCTCACCGACGACGAGACCGCGACGCTGCGGCGCCTGCGCTCCTACCTCGGCGAGGACGTCGCTCCGCTGGTCGAGAACGCCTGGGAGCGCGCCGAGTTCCCGATGCCGCTGGTCAAGGGCTTCGCCGACCTCGACCTCGCGGGGCTGCCCTACGGGCTCGGCGCGGGCCGGACCGAGCCCGCCCGTCGCCTGTTCCTCGGCTTCCTGCACGCGGAGATCGCGCGGGTCGACCCGTCGGTGAACAGCTTCTTCGGCATCCACACCGGCCTCGCGATGGGCTCGGTGCACGCCGGCGGCACGGAGGAGCAGCGGCAGCGCTGGCTGCCCTCGATGGCGAGGATGGAGACGATCGGTGCGTTCGGGCTCACCGAGCCGGACGGGGGGTCCGACGTCGCGGGCGGCATGCGGACCACCGCCCGCCGCGACGGGGACGAGTGGGTGCTCGACGGCGACAAGCGCTGGATCGGCAACGCGACCTTCGCCGACATCGTGGTCGTCTGGGCGCGCGACCTCGAGACGAACGAGGTGCGCGGGTTCGTCGTCCCCCGCGACACCGAGGGCATGACGATCGCCAAGATCGAGGGCAAGACGGCGCTGCGCATCGTCCAGAACGCCGACATCGCGCTGCGCGGCGTCCGGGTGCCCGACGACCACCGTCTCTCCGGCGGCACGGGCACGTTCGACGACGCCGGCGGGGTCCTGCGGCTCACCCGCGGCAACGCCTCCTGGGGCGCGGTCGGCACGCAGATGGGGGCCTACGAGCTCGCCCTGTCCTACGCGTTGCAGCGCGAGCAGTTCGGCCGTCCGATCGCGGGGTTCCAGCTCATGCAGGAGCTGCTCGTGCAGATGCTGGGCAACGTCACCGCCTCGCTGGGGATGGCGGTGCGCAACGCCCAGCTCCTCGACGCCGGCCGGGGCTCCGACGCGCACTCGGCGCTGGCCAAGGAGTTCTGCGCGAGCCGGATGCGCGAGACCGTCGCGTGGGCCCGCCAGCTCGTCGGCGGCAACGGGGTGATCCTGGGCAACGGCGTCGGACGCTACTTCGCCGACGCCGAGGCGCTGTACTCGTTCGAGGGCACGCGCGAGATGAACACGTTGATCGTCGGCAAGGCGGTCACCGGCCACAGCGCGTTCGTGCGCTGACCGTCCGGACCGGGTACCTCGCCGCCGTGCCACTCCTCCCCGTGTCACCCCCGTCCGTGTCGCCCACCTGCGGACGCCGCCGGTGACCGCCCACGCGTCCATCGCGGTCGCCCTCGCCTGCTGCTCCGCGCTGGCCTACGCGCTCTCCGCGGCGCTGCAGCGGCGCGAGACCGGTCGCACCGTCGACGGCTCCACCCGCACCGGCACGGGCGTGCCGTTCTTCGGGGCGCTCCTGCGCCGGCCCTGGTGGTGGGGCGGGGTGACCGCGATGGTGCTCGGGGCGCTCATCCACGTCGTCGCCCTCGGCTTCGGCTCGATCACCCTCGTCCAGCCGATCGGCGTGACGTCGCTGATCCTGGCGCTGCCCCTCGACGCCTGGCTCGAGCGTCGCCGCATCCACCGCCGCGAGTGGATCGGCGCCGTGGTGCTCGTCATCGGGCTGGCGGGGCTCTTCGGGCTCGCCGAGCACCAGCCGTCGGACACCCGCCCCGACGCCGGGATCGTGCTCACGACCCTGCTCGTCGTCCCCCTCCTCGCGCTGCTGGTGGCGGGGGCGAGCGGGCGCGCGCCGGCCGTGCCGCGGGCCGTCATGCGCGCGGCGGTCTCGGGTCTGTGCGCCGGGGCGACGTCGGGCCTCGTCCGCCTGACCTTCCGGCTGGTGCAGGACGGCCGGTCGCCGTGGCTCATCGGGGCCGTGCTCGCCGCGGTCGTGGTGCTGCCCGTGGCGTCGATCCTGCTGCTGCAGACCGCCTACCGCGACGGGGGGCTCGACGCCGGGCTGTCCACACAGATCACCGCCGACCAGGTCACGGCGATGGCGATCGGCATCGTCGTGCTCGGCGAGCGCTTCGCGCTCGGGCTGTCGGGCGGGCTCCTCGCCGTGCTGAGCGCGGTGGTCGCCGTCGCGGGGCTCGTCACGCTCATCCGCTCCGGGCCCACCCCGGAGCAGCGCGCGCCCGCGGCTACGGCAGCACGAGCACCACACCCGTGACCAGCGCCAACAGGGCCACCGCGCCCCCGAGCAGCGGGACGGCGCGGTCGGCGGCCAGCGGCGAGGGCAGCGGGGCGCGGCTCAGCAGCCGTGTCCGGTGCCGCCCGTAGACGGCGATCACCACCGCGAGCACGGCCGCGGCCCCGGCCAGCACGAGTGCCTGGCCCGGCTCGTCGTGGGTGAGCTCCCGGGCCGCGAGCAGCACCGCGTTGGCGCCGACGCCGAGCGACGTCCGGCTCCACGACAGCCCGGTGCGCTCGGCCTGCAGGCCCCCGTCCGACGGGGAGGTCACGCCGCGCCCCGCAGGGCGATCAGCACGAGGCCGAACAGGGCGAGGACGACGAGCCCGCCGGCGAGCACCCACGGCATCCGCTGCGTCGGCAGCGGCCGGCCCCGCCGGATCGCGAACTCCACCCCGCGCCAGCGCAGCACCCCGCCCGCGGCGGTGATGACGGCCAGCGCCGCGAGCAGGCCGCCGACGACGAGCCGCGTGCCGGGGACGGCGAACTCGGGCAGGAGCTGGACGACGGCCACGCCCGCGGCCAGCAGCGAGAGCGACGTCCGCAGCCACGCGAGGAAGGTGCGCTCGTTGGCGAGGGTGAAGCGGTAGTCGGGCTCGTGCTCCTCGGTGTCGGTGGCGGTGTCGCTGTCGGGGGCCTGACCCACGGACCCTCCCTCCGGTGCACGGGCGACGACCTGCGCATCGTGCCGGGTCGGGCGCGCGGGCGCGGGATCAGGCGGGTGCGAGGAGCACGACCGGTGCCCCGAGGGAGCCGGTGGTGGTGGAGCCGCTCGAGGGGGCCGTGCTCTGGGCGAGCCAGAACAGCACCCCGGCCAGGACGAGCAGGACCGCCAGCAGGATGGCGACGAGGACACCGATGGATGGGCGGCGGGACGAGCGAGCGCCGGTGCTCATGGGATGACGACCTCCGGGATTCGCACCACGACGGTGCCTTCGCGGATATCCGGTGCGCGCCCGCCCACCCGTGTTCGGGTCAGACAGCGTGCAGCGTCACGCGGGCCCAGGAGTTGTTGACGTAGCCCTTCGGGTTCCAGATCTCGGCCGGGTCGGCGGGCTGCGCCCCGGCCGCCGAGTCCCAGGCGCGGGCGACGACGCGGGTCGTCCCGGGCGGCAGGTCGAGCTCGGCGTGCCACAGCCGCCAGCTCCACCGCGAGGCCTGCGGGTCGAGGTCCGCCTGGCGCCAGGTCCGGCCGTCGTCGGTGGAGACGTCGACGCGCACCACGCTGCGGTCGCCGCCGGCGAGGGCGTAGCCCGTGACCCGCGTGGGGCCGGGCGGGACCTCGGCGCCGTCGGCGGGGGCGAGGACGTCGGCGTTCACCGCGAGCGGGCCGAGCGGGACGCCGCGGCCGCGGGCGGGGGAGGCGTCGGCGGGCAGCAGCCGGTACGCGACGGCCTGGTGGTGCCCGTCGGAGGGCCGGTCGGCGACGGTGACGCGCTCGAGCCACTTCACGCTGCGCGCCCCGATCCAGCCGGGGACGACGACACGCACCGGCGCCCCGTGCGCGACGGGGAGCGGCTCGCCGTTCATCGACCACGCGAGGAGCACCTCGTGCGCCAGGGCCTTCTCCAGCGGCACCGAGACCGCGTACGGCTCGGGGGCGCCGGACTCCTCGGTGACGTCCGCGCCCGTGAACTCGACGTCCGTGGCACCCGGCTCGACCCCGACCTCGCGCAGGAGGTCGGCGAGGCGCACGCCGGACCAGCGCGCCGTGCCGGTGGCCCCCGGGCCCCACGGTGTCTCGCCCGGCAGGTCGGCCACCTCGGCGAGCCCGGCGCGCCGGTTGCCGGCGCACTGGAGCGTCACGACCTCCCGGTGCTCGCGGAACCGCTCACGGAGCGCGCCGAGCGAGAACGTCGCCGGCCGTTCGACCATCCCGTCGACCCGCAGCGTCCACGTCCCGGGATCGGGTGACGGCATCTCGGGGGCGTGGTTGCGGTGGTAGAACGCCTCGAGGGGCGTGAGGTCGCGATCGGCGAGGGCCGTGCGCGGTGGCTCGGCGTTGTACGGCTGCGCCGAGTGGACGGTGAGTTCGACCGGTGGATGGGGCACGGTTCTCCGACGTCGGCGACACGGGGTGAGGGCTGTTCGGGCCCGGTTGATCCGTTGGGGTGGACCTCGTCGGCGGGCTCGTGACCGGTGCTCGCACGATGTCCGGTCATGATCGACGGCAGGGTCCTCCGCGGGGACGTGTCCCCAGCTCAGCGGGGGTGTGAAACCCCGAGCGGGTGTGGTCGGAGTGGCCGTCCGGCGCCGTCGGCGGAGTCGTAGGGTGCCGCGCATGACGCAGACGCCGATCTACGAGGAAGTCCGCCGGGCCCTCGGCCGGTCCGATCGTGGAGCCGAGCGGCGCGCGTTCCGTGAGGACCTCTCCGGAGGGGGCGAGGCCCGGCCGTCCCGGCCGGTCATGCTCCGCGGCACGGGCGGCCGTCACCGGCGCTCCGGCGACTGACCGGACGCTGCCGGTGCGGGGGTGCCGAGGGCCCGGCCCACGGACGGCCCGGGCCGTGGGGCACCCTGGTGACCCGGTCACGTCCGGGCGCGTGACCGGTCGCCGAGGTCAGCGAGGGCAGGGATGAGCGAGCACTCCGGACCCCCGGACGGCTCCGGTCGCGGGCGCCACTCCGCCCCCGGGCCGCACGGGGACGAGGCCGCGCAGGCCGCGCAGGGCTCGTCGGGCTCCGACGCCGTCGAGCCCGCCGCGCCGCAGGGACCCGGCGTACCGCCGGCAGGACCGGGACGGCCCGGACCCGGTGGCCCGCCCGGCCAGCCCTGGCCGCCGGCGCAGCCCGGCCCCACGGGAGGCCGCCACGGCGCGCCCGCCGGCCCGTCCCGGCACGGGCCGCCGCAGGGCATGCCGCCCCAGAGCCCGACCCCGCAGGGGATGCCGCCGCAGGGCCCGCCAGCCGGCCAGTACGGGCCGCCACCCGGAGCGTCGGGACGTCCGGGCCACGGTGGTCACGGAGGTCCCGCGGCCCCGTACGGCGGCGCGCCCGACGACCGCCCGTGGCGCACGCCGGGCGACGACCAGCGCACCTCCGTCACGTCCGGGGTCACGTCCGGGCCGAGCGACGAGCCGACGAGCCACCGCCCGGCGGGCGCGCCGGCGGCGTCCGGGAGCCCGCTGTCGGCGATCAAGGTCTCGGGTCAGGCCTTCGCCGCGGTATTGACCGCCGCGGCCGGCTCCTTCATGGGCGGCGCGGCGGGCACCGTGGCCGGCGCCGGGATCGCCGCGGTCATCACCACCGTCGGGGACGCGGCCTACCAGCGGTCCGTCGAGCGGACCCGCGACCACGTCCGCAGCCGGATGAAGGCACGTCGCGGACCGGGTCGCCCCGACACGGCCGGAGCCGGGAACGGGGTCGAGGAGCGCCGCACGGTCGCCGTCGGGGCCCCGGCCCGGGGCGGCGGTCCGGACGAGCAGCCCACCGTCGTGATCGGCGGCGGTGCGCGCGTCGCGGCGGCGCCCGCCACGATGGCCATGGGCGGCGGACCGGGCGGTCGACCGGGAGGCGGTCCCGGCGGATCCGACGACGACCGGACCCGCGCGATCGGCGACGACGCCACCCAGGCCGTCGACCCCCGCACCCGCGCGATCGGCGACGACGCCACGCAGGCCGTCGGTCCCGGCACCCGCGTGATGGGCGGGGCCGACGACGACCCGACCGTCCTGCACGGTGTCCCCGGCGGGCCGGACGATCCCGGCGACGACGGCGACGGCGACCCGCCGCGCGGGACGCCCTGGAAGCGCTACGGGGTGCTCGCCGCGACGGCGTTGCTGATCTTCCTCATCGCGATGCTCGCCATCACCGGGATCGAGCGGGTCAAGGGCTCGCCGATCTCGGGGGGCGAGTCGGGGACGAGCTTCGGGCAGGTGTTCGGCACCGCCGAGCCGACGACGTCGACGTCCGCGCCGGAGACCACCACCAGCGGCGACGCGCCGGAGGGCACGACCACGTCCGGTGAGGAGACGCCGACCAGCACCACGGGGAGCACCTCCGAGTCGCGGACGACGACCTCGGAGCGCCCGGAGCTGGTGCCGAGCGGTCTGTTGCCGGGTAACTGACCGGCGTGCGCACCGACTTCGACCCCGACGCCCTGGGCGCCGGCCGCTTCTACCAGTTCCTGACCCAGGTGATCGTGCCGCGGCCGATCGCCTGGGTGGTGACGCGGTCGGCCGACGGCGTCGACAACCTCGCCCCGCACTCGTTCTTCACGGTGGCGAGCACCGACCCGCCCATCGTGCAGTTCACGTCGGTGGGGGAGAAGGACTCGCTGCGCAACGCCGAGGCCACCGGCGAGTTCACGGTCTGCCTGACGCCCGAGAAGCTCATCGAGGAGATCAACGCGACGGCGACCGACTTCCCGGCGGACGAGAGCGAGATCGACGCGACGGGGCTGACCCGCGAGCCGTCGTCGCACATCGCGACCCCGCGGATCGCCGAGTCACCGGTGGCGCTGGAGTGCCGGCTGGAACGCACCGTCCCGCTGGGCAACTGCACGATCGTGCTCGGCCGCGTCGTGCACGCCGTCGTCGACTCGGACGCGCTCGTCGACGGACGTCCCGACGCCCGGCGGCTCGCGCCGATCGCGCGTCTCGGCGGCAGCGAGTGGTCCACCCTCGGCGAGGTGCGCAAGACCCCGCGGATCCGCTACGACGAGTGGCCGGGTCACTTCTCGGGCGCTACCTCGGAGGGCCTGCCGAGCAGCTGAGGGCCGGTCTCCGGGTCGGCCAGGGCGAGCATCCGCCCGCGGGGGTCGGCGACGAGCCGGCGGGTGGCGTGGTCGAGCAGCCCCATGACGCCGGTGAGCGTCGCGCACACCTGCTCGCCGCGACGGAGCTCGGTGTCCATCCGGAACGTCTTGCCCTCGCCGAAGCGCACGTCGAGCGCCACCTCGACCTCGTCGCCGACACGGAGCTCGGCCAGGAACCGGACGGTGGACTCGAGGATCACCGGACCGAGGCCTGCGGCCGTCAGGTCCGGCACGTCGAGCCCCGCGACGCGGAGGAACTCCGTGCGCCCGTGCTCGCCGTACTGGTGGTAGACGGCGTGGTTGACGTGCCCGTTCGCGTCGGTCTCGTAGCCGCGCACCGTCACCGTCGTCGTGAACACCCCTGCGCCCTCGCCTCCGCCGGCTCCGTGATCCGGGCGATCGTGGCAGGCTGCCCCGGCGGGACGGCCAGGGCGTCGGACGCGGAGCGAGGAGGCAGCGTGCGGATCGGGATGGGCCTGAACTACAGCGGCGGTTTCGAGGAGACGGTCGCGGAGCTGGCCGAGCACGAGGCGGCCGGGCTCGACATCGTCTTCGTGCCCGAGGCCTACAGCTTCGACGCGGTCAGCCAGCTGGGGTACATCGCCGCGCGCACGAGCACCGTCGAGATCGCCTCGGGCATCCTGCAGATCTACACGCGCACCCCGTCGCTGACGGCCATGACCGCCGCGGGCCTCGACTACGTCTCGAACGGCCGGTTCACCCTCGGCATCGGGGCCTCCGGTCCGCAGGTCATCGAGGGCTTCCACGGTCTGCGCTACGACGCGCCGCTGGGCCGCACCCGCGAGATCGTCGACATCTGCCGGCAGGTGTGGCGCCGCGAGAAGGTGCAGTACTCGGGCAAGCACTACTCGATCCCGCTGCCGGCCGACCAGGGCACGGGCCTCGGCAAGCCACTGAAGATCATCAACCACCCGGTCCGCGACCGGATCCCGATCGTCCTCGCCGCGATCGGGCCGAAGAACGTCGCGCTGACCGCCGAGGTCGCCGAGGGCTGGCTGCCGATCTTCTTCGTCCCCGAGCGGGCGCACGAGATCTGGGGCGAGTCCCTGGAGGCCGGGAAGGCGAAGCGCGACCCCGCCCTCGGCGACCTCCAGGTCTACCTGCAGGCCTCGCTGTGCATCACCGAGGACGAGGCCACCGCGCAGGCGATGCTCGACGGCATGCGCCCGTTCGTCGCGCTCTACGTCGGCGGCATGGGCGCGAAGGGCAAGAACTTCTACAACGACGTCGCCCGCCGCTACGGCTACGAGCAGGAGGCGGACACGATCCAGGACCTCTACCTCGACGGCAAGAAGGACGACGCCGCGGCGGCGGTGCCCGAGGAGCTCGTGCGCGCGATGTCGCTGATCGGGCCACGCTCCTACGTCGCCGAGCGGCTGCAGGCCTTCGCCGCCGCCGGCATCACCACGATCAACGTCACGCCGCTCGCCGGCACACCCGCCGAGCGGGTGTCGCTGGTGGGGCAGGCCAAGGAACTCTGCGCCAATCTGTAGGGCCGAACCTCTAGGAGCTCCCCATGCGCGTGTTCGCCGATGTCGAGGAACTGCGCGGCGCGGTGGGCGAGGACCTGGGCACCAGCCCGTGGGTCACCGTCGACCAGAAGCGCGTCGACACCTTCGCCGACGCCACCGATGACCACCAGTGGATCCACGTCGACCCGGAGGCCGCCGCCGAAGGGCCGTTCGGGAAGACCGTGGCGCACGGCTTCCTCACCGTCGCCCTCATGCCGAAGTTCGGGTGGGACACCTTCAAGGTCGAGGGTGTCTCCATGACCGTGAACTACGGGCTGAACAAGGTCCGGTTCCCGGCGCCCGTGCCCGTCGGCTCCCGTGTGCGAGGTCACTGCCGCCTGGTGGACGTCACCGACGTCCCGAACGGTGTGCAGGCCACCATCGGGGGGACCGTCGAGATCGAGGGATGGCCCAAGCCGGCGTGCGTCGCCGAGGTCATCCTGCGCTACGCGTACTAGGGAGGTCGGCCGTGGCCGATGCGGTGATCTGTGAGCCCCTGCGGACCCCGGTGGGGGGCTTCGGCGGGGCGCTGCGGGACGTGGCGGCCCAGGAGCTGGCGGCCACGGTGATCCGTGAGCTGGTGGCACGGACGGGGATCACGGCCGACCAGGTCGAGGACGTGGCGTTCGGGCACTGCTACCCGACGATGGACGCCCCGGCGATCGGGCGGGTGGCGGCGCTGGACGCCGGGCTCGAGGTGACGGTGCCGGGCATCCAGGTCGACCGTCGCTGCGGGTCGGGGCTGCAGGCGGTGCTGTACGCGGCGATGGCGGTGCAGACCGGGGGCGCGTCGCTGGTGCTCGCCGGCGGTGCGGAGTCGATGTCGGGGGCGACGTACTACAGCCAGGCGCCGCGCTGGGGCACCAAGGCGGGCGGCTTCCAGATGAAGGACGCGCTGGCCGAGGGCCGCGTGCACGCCGGCGGCAAGGACCACCCGGTGTGGGGCGGGATGATCGAGACCGCCGAGAACGTCCGGAAGCGGTACTCGATCGGCCGCGAGGAGCAGGACCGGCTCGCGGTGCGCTCGCACGAGAAGGCGACCGCGGCGGTCAAGGACGGGCGGTTCGCCGACGAGCTGGTGCCGGTGACGGTGCCCGGGCGCAAGTCCGACACGGTCGTCGACGCCGACGAGCACATCCGCCCCGACGCGGCGCTCGATTCGCTGGCCAAGCTGCGCCCGATCATGGGCAAGCAGGACCCGGAGGCGACGGTGACGGCCGGGAACGCCTCGGGGCAGAACGACGGCGCGGCGGTGTGCATCGTGACGACGCCGGAGAAGGCCGAGGAGCTGGGGCTCCGGCCGCTGGCGCGGCTGGTGTCCTGGGGTGTGGCGGGCGTGGGTCCCGAGGTGATGGGCATCGGGCCGGTGCCGGCGACCGAGGCGGCGCTGGGCCGGGCGGGGCTCTCTCTGTCCGACCTCGACGTGATCGAGCTGAACGAGGCGTTCGCCGCCCAGGCCCTCGGGGTCGGGCGGGAGTGGGGCATCGACCTGATCACCGACGAGCGCGTGAACCCCAACGGCTCGGGCATCTCGCTGGGCCACCCCGTCGGCGCCACCGGCGTGCGGATCCTGGCGACCATGCTGCGCGAGATGGAGCGCCGCGAGGCCCGCTACGGCCTCGAGACCATGTGCATCGGCGGCGGCCAGGGTCTCGCGGCGGTGTTCGAGCGAGTGCGCTGACGCGCATGTGAGCACTTCGGAGTGCTGGAGCACTCCGAAGTGCTCACATGCACGAAGTGCACCTCTGAGGCTCGTCCTCCCAGCCGAGCTCCCGGAGCCGGAGGCCGACGAGGGCTGCGGCCTCGCACGGCTCGTGGTGCACCTCTTCCCATCCGAAGGTCATCCGTGCGCGGTGGGCGAGCTCGGCGGCGTTGTCCCGCGCTCGATCGCTGCGTGCCGTCGTCTTGTCGGCGTGATAGCGCCAACCGTCGAGGCGGACGATGAGCTCGCCCCGCGCCATGACATAGAGCAGGTCCTCCGCGCGCCGGCGTCCCTCGACGACGACGGAGAACTGGCGGGTCGGCGCGGGCAGGCCATGCGCTCGCTCGACGTCGAGCGCCCAATCGGCCTCGAGGACGGAGCAGACGCCGTCGCGGAGGAGCGTCACGGTGTCGCGGAGGGGACGCAGGTAGCGCCGTGGTCGACGGAGCTCGATCGCCTCCTCGAGGAGCTGCGCCGGCACACGCGCCGCGGCCGCCAGGGAGGTGAAGACCCGCATGGCCTCTCGCGCGTCTCCTGCGTCGACCGCCAGGTCGAGGATGGTGTGCGCCTTCCCGACATGAGGCGGGTCGTCATCGACCGTGATGTGGGCGAACGCGCGCGATCGGTGCAGGACGACGTCGCAGCAGCCGCGCGCGGACGAGCCGTAGGGGACCGTGACGTGGACGGGGCCGCGTTCGTCCTCGCGGCGCAGTCCCAGCAGCGCGGCAGCCGAGGCATGGCTGAGTGCCGCCGGTCCTCGCACGAACAGCAACGCCGCACGACGACGCGCCTCCGGCGTCAGCGGCCCGGTGAACGTCGCCAGAACGCCACGCTTGCGCAGCGTCCACCGACCGCCTTCGATCTGGGCGGCGATCGCGTCGGGCGTCCAGCCGTGCGCAAGCGCCTGCCGCCGGGTCACCAGCCCGTCCTGGGCGCTGACGAGGCGCCGCCACTGCTCAGAGTTCTCCACACGGTGTTCGACGCAGGTCGTCTCTCACCGGATCCGTGTGCGCTTCGCGCATGTGAGCACTTTGGGGTGCTCCAGCACTCCGAAGTGCTCACATGCGCCGGAGGCGCACCTCAGCGACCCTGCCAGCGGGGCTCGCGCTTCTCGCGCGCCGCGGTCATGCCCTCGACGGCGTCCTCGGTCGTGCCCGCGACGCGCCGCATGGTCTCGCCGAAGCGGATGGCGTCGGTCTCGCCCAGGTACGGCGCCCGGCGGGCCATCTCCTTGATCGCCCGCTGGGCGAGGGGCGCGCCGGCGAGCAGCCGGTCGGCGAGGGCACGGGCCTCGGTGAGCAGGTCGTCGTGCGGGACGACGCGCGAGACGAGCCCCATCTCCCGGGCGCGCTCGGCGTCGACGCGCTCGCCGGTGAGCAGCAGCTCCATCGCCGGCTGCCAGCCGATGCGCTGGGGCAGGCGGATCGCGCCGACGATCGTGGGGATGCCGAGCCGGACCTCGGGGAAGCCGAACGTCGCCCGCTCGCTGGCGATCACGAGGTCGCACCAGGTGACGAGCGTCAGCCCGTAGCCCAGGCAGTGGCCGTTCACCGCGGCGATGACCGGCTTGTAGATCTCCCAGCCGCTCTCGAACGAGTTGACCGTCGGGCGCTCCCAGAACGAGCCGGGGAAGTCGCCGGCCGGGTTGCCCTCGCCGCTCGCGTCCGCCCCGACGCAGAACGCGCGGCCCTCGCCGGTCACGATGCCCACCCACGCCTCGTCGTCGGCGCGGAAGCGGTCGAACGCCTCGTTGAGCCCGTCGCGCATCGCGCCGTCGATCGCGTTGAGCTTCTCGGGCCGGGAGTAGGTGATCGTCGCGACGTGCCCGTCGCGCTCGTAGGTGACGCGCTCGCTGCTCACGGTTCGACACCGTAGGGCGAGGCGCGTCCCGGTGAAGGGCGCCGGTCGCCGCTCTAGCCGGCTGGAGGTGCCCTCCGCGCGGAAACCCGCCGGCCCCGGACCGCCGAGGTGACGTACTCGACCGGGGCCCGGCTGGCGGGAACACGAGGGCGGGGTGCATGCTTGTAGACAGCAACCGATTGTACGGAGCATGCAATGGATTCCACGCGGCTCCCGGCGCCGCCGGGGGTGGACGACCGCTGGCTGGTCTCGGACCGCCTCGGCCACCAGATGATCCGTCTGATGCGGGCGGTCGAGCGGGCCAAGGCCGGCAAGGCCGTCGGCCCGGACGGTGTCGAGCGGGCGGCCTACGTCCTGCTCGCCCGCCTCGTGCTCGAGGGACCGCGACGGTCCAACGCGCTCGCCGAGTCGGTGCACTCCGACCCGTCCACCGTCAGCCGGCAGGTCGCCGGCCTCGTCCGGGCCGGTCTCGTGGAGCGGCGCCCCGACCCCGACGACGGACGGGCCACCCTCCTCGCCGCCACCGACGAGGGTCTGCGCGTCTTCCAGGCCAACCGCGACCGTCGCAACCGCGAGATCGGGGCGCTCACCGCGCACTGGGACGAGGCCGACCGCGTGCGGCTCGTCGAGCTCCTCGACCGGCTGACCACCGACTTCGAGCACCACCACCTCACCACCACGAGCGTGCCCGCCGTCGCTCCCCCGGAGGCCTCATGAGCACCACCGCTGCCCCGGCGGCTCCGCCGGCAGCCGACACCGCGGCGAGCAGCACCGGCTTCACCCACCGGCAGATCCTCGCCATCCTCTCCGGGCTGATGCTCGGGATGTTCCTGGCCGCGCTCGACCAGAACATCGTCGCGACCTCGATCCGGACGATCGCCGACGACCTGCAGGGCCTCAACCTGCAGGCCTGGGCGACGACGGCCTACCTGCTCACGGCCACGATCTCGACGCCGCTCTACGGCAAGCTCTCCGACCTCTACGGACGCAAGCCGTTCTTCCTCTCCGCCATCGGGATCTTCGTCGTCGGCTCGGTGCTGTGCACCATCGCGACCTCGATGTACGAGCTCGCCGCGTACCGCGCGGTCCAGGGGCTCGGCGCGGGCGGCCTCATGAGCCTCGCGCTCACGATCATCGGTGACATCGTCCCGCCGCGGGAGCGCGCCCGGTACCAGGGCTTCTTCCTCGCGGTGTTCGGGACGTCGAGCGTGCTCGGTCCCGTCATCGGCGGGTTCCTCGCCGGCCAGTCCACGATCTTCGGCATCACCGGCTGGCGCTGGGTCTTCCTCGTCAACGTGCCCATCGGGATCATCGCGTTCCTGGTGGTGTTCCGGGTGCTCAACCTGCCGCACACCCGTCGCGACCACCGCATCGACTTCCCCGGCGCGATCGCGCTGGCGGTCACGCTCGTGCCGATCCTCGTCGTCGCGGAGCAGGGCCGGGAGTGGGGCTGGACCTCGACGTCGGCGATCGTCTGCTACGTCGTCGCGGCGGTCGGACTGGTCTCGTTCCTCCTCGCCGAGCGCGCCTACGGCGACGACGCCGTGCTCCCGCTGCGGCTGTTCCAGAACTCGGTGTTCAGCCTGACCTCGATCATCGCGATCATCACCGGCATCGGTCTCTTCGGCGGCATCGCGCTGGTCCCGCAGTACCTCCAGATCGTCACCGGCTCCTCGCCGACGCAGGCGGGCCTGGAGATGCTGCCGCTGGTCGGCGGCCTGATGGTGTCCTCGATCCTCTCGGGCCAGCTCACCTCGCGGACGGGTCGCTACAAGATCTTCCCGGTGATCGGCCTCGGCCTCATGACGGTCGGTCTGGTGCTGTTCCACCTCCGGTTGCACGCGGACACGCCCTACGGCGAGGTCGCCGTCCTCATGGCGATCTTCGGGCTGGGCGTCGGTCTGTGCATGCAGACCCTCGTGCTCGCGGTGCAGAACGCGGTGCCGGCCAAGGACATGGGCGTCGCGACCGCGTCGGCCACCTTCTTCCGGCAGATGGGCGGCACGCTCGGTGTCGCGGTCTTCCTATCGATCCTGTTCTCCACCGTCGGCGACAACATCCGGACGGCGTTCGCCGCCGCGGTCGGCACCCCGGCGTTCCAGGCCGCGGCCGCCGACCCCGTGGTGGCGGCCAACCCGGCCAACGCCGTCGCGCTGGACCCGGTGACGGGCGCGGCGCAGGTGGTGCAGGACTCCTCGGTCCTGCAGCGCATGGACCCCCGCCTCGCCGAGCCGTTCCTCGTCGGGTTCGCGGACTCGATGGACCTCGTGTTCCTCGTCGCCGCGTGCGTGGTGGCGATCGGCTTCGTGCTCATCTGGTTCATGCGGGAGCTGCCGCTGCGCACGGTCTCGGGCATCCAGGCCCGCGACGCCGAGCAGGCGGCCACCCCCACCACGACCGCCGCGGCCGTCGGCGGCCCGACCGCCGGAGCGGCCCTGGACACCACGGCCTCCGCGCCACCCGTGCCCGCGGGGGCGGCCGCCGGGCCGTCCCGGCACGACGCCGAGCCCGCCTGGGGGCCGCCGAGCGCGGCCGTCACGCCGAGCCCCGCGCCGCGCCGTTCCTCGGGGCCGACCGTCCACGGCCACGTCACCGGCACCACCGGCGACCCGGTCGAGGCGCAGGACGAGGTGACCGTCTCGCTGCACGGCCTGGACGGCGCCCCGGTGGAACGCACGGACCTCGACCCCGCCGGCGGCTTCGTCCTGCGGGCGCCCGCGTCCGGGACGTACGTGCTCATCGCGAGCTCGCCGCGGCGCCGGCCGTTCGCCGAGCTCGTCACCGTCGACGGCGTCCCCGTGCGCCGCGATGTGGCCCTGGCCCGCGCGGCGACCCTGGGCGGGCGCGTCACCGAGCCCGACGGCGCGGGCGTCGCGGGCGCCACCGTGACCGTCACCGACCCCACGGGCGGTGTCGTCGGCGTGCACCGCAGCGGCGCCGACGGCCACTGGGAGGGCGGCGAGGTCGCGGCCGGCATCTACACGGTCACCGTCCTCGCCCCCGGACGCGCGCCGCGGGCCACGCGGGTCGAGGTCGGCGACGGGGGCGGCAGGGCGGACGTCACGGTGCCGGTGGCGCGCTACACGCTCGCCGGGGCCGTGCGGGCCTCGGGCGGGGCGCCCGTGCCCGAGTCGCTGGTCGTCCTCGTCGGTCGCGACGGCGGCGTGGTGGCCTCGGCGGTCACCGGTGCCGACGGCCGTTTCCGGCTCGACGACCTCGCGCCCGGCCGGCACATGCTCACCGCCAGCGGCTTCGCGCCGGTGACCGAGGAGGTCGTCGTCGACGGCGCCGCCGGCCCGGTGGACGTCACGCTCACGGTGGCCCCGCCGCGTCCCGCGACCCCCGGCCCCGAGGGCGGGCGTCACGAGGCGCCGGACACGCCGGCACCGCAGGACCGCGACGACCTCACACGGTCGGCCCGGTAGACGCGTCGGCCGCCCGGACTCCTGGTCCCGGCGGCCGCGTGGCGTCTAGTGCGAGCCCTGCTCCTCGGCCCGCTCGCGCGAGGCCTTGATCTCCAGCTCGGCGTCCGAGCGGCCGACCCACGAGGCGCCCTCGACGCTCTTGCCGGGCTCGAGGTCCTTGTAGACCTCGAAGAAGTGCTGGATCTCGAGGCGGTCGTACTCCGAGAGGTGGTGGATGTCGCGCAGGTGCTCCTGGCGGGGGTCGTTCGCCGGCACGCACAGCAGCTTGTCGTCGCCGCCGGCCTCGTCGGTCATGCGGAACATGCCGATCGCGCGCGCGAGCACCAGGCAGCCCGGAAACGTCGGCTCCTGGACGAGGACCAGCGCGTCGAGCGGATCGCCGTCCATGCCGAGGGTGTGCTCGACGTATCCGTAGTCGGCCGGGTACTGAGTGGCCGTGAAGAGCGTCCGGTCCAGCCGCAGCCGGCCGCTCTCGTGGTCCATCTCGTACTTGTTGCGGACCCCCTTGGGGATCTCGATCAGTACGTCGAACTGCACGGTGCCGCTCACCGCTCCCTGTGCTCGTCCTCGTCGTGGCCTGGTCGGCGGCGTGGCCGGAGGCCACGACCCGGCCTCTAGTGTGGGGTACCGACCGGGGTGCACCGTCACCCCGTCGAGGTGACCTCCCCCTCGTCCGGGGTGGGGTGAACTGCAGGTGAGGAGGGGTCCGGGGGCGTGAGCGGCGACGGTCACCGCGCGAATCCCGCGACGTCATCCGCCGGTCGCCGGTGGATCCCGGCGCTCCTCGCGCTCGCGGTCGTCGTCGTCCTGCTCGCCGGTCTCGGCGTCGGCACGGCGCTGCAGGCGCCCTCGTTCGCGCGGTCGGTCGGTCTGCCCGTCTCGCTGCTCGGCGGGGAGGCCGCCGAGCCGCCGGACCCCTCGACACCCCGGTTGCGCCTGGCCGCCGCCGGCGCCGAGGCCCCGGTGCCGACCGAGGCCGGACTCGCGACGGCGCTCGACACCCGGGCCGCCGCGCTCGGCGACCTCACCGGCGCCGTCGTCGACCCCGCGACCGGCACCACCCTCTGGAACCGGCGCTCCTCCGAGCCCCAGGTCCCGGCCTCGGTGACGAAGCTGCTCACGGGCGCGGCCGCCCTGCTGCGGCTCGACCCGACGATGCGCTGGACGACGACGGTCGTCGCCGGGCCCACCCCCGACTCCGTCGTGCTCGTCGGCGGCGGCGACCCGACGCTGTCGTCGCTGCCGGCCGGGCAACGGACCGTGTACCCGGATGCGGCGCGTCTCGACGACCTCGTCACCGCCGTGACCGCCGCCCGCGCCGGGCAGCCGGCGGTCAAGCGGGTCTACGTCGACGTCTCCCGCTACGAGAACGGCGGGGGCAACGGCGTCGCGCCCGGCTGGGACCCCACCGACGTCGCCGGCGGCTTCGTCGCGCCGATCGTGCCGGTGATGCTCGACGGCGGCCGCTCGGACCCGACCCAGCTCGACATCCCGCGCACCTCGACGCCGGCCACCGACGCCGCCCGCGAGCTGGGCCGTCGCCTGGCCGCCGGCGGGACCGCCCCGACCGCGACGGTCGGCACCGCGCCCCCCGCCGCGCCGGTGCTCGGGCAGGTCGTCTCGCCGCCCGCCACCGAGCTCGTGCGCACGGCGCTGCAGAACTCCGACAACGTGCTCGCCGAGGCCCTCGGCCGCGAGGTCGCCCGCACGGTCGGCCTGCCCACGACGTTCGACGGCGCGGCCCGCGCGGTGACGCAGGTGCTCGGCGAGGCGCAGATCGACATGGCCGGGGTGACGCTCGCGGACACCAGCGGGCTCTCGGTGAACGACCGCGTGCCGGCGACCGCCCTGTCCGGGGTGCTCGCGCCCGCGGCGGCCCCCGTCGGCGCCGACCCGCGCACCGCCGCCCTGCGGCCGCTGCTCGACGGGCTGCCCGTGGCCGGGGGCGGGGGCACGCTCGCCGACCGCTACACGCCCGGCACGCCGTCGGCGGACGGCCGCGGCTGGGTCCGGGCGAAGACCGGCACGCTGACCGCCGCCAACGCGCTCGCCGGCGTCGTCGGCACCGCCGACGGGCGGGTGCTCGTCTTCTCCTTCATGAGCAACGGCGTCGACCCGGGCAGCGCCCGGCCGCGCCTCGACGCGCTGGCCGCGGCGCTGCACGACTGCGGCTGCCGCTGAGTGAGCCGCTGCCGGGGGAGGGCGCGACGTACGGTGGAGCCGTGACCGCCGAGCTGACCTCCGCGCCCCCGACGGGGCTGCCCGTCGACTGGGACCTCGCCGCCGCCACCGGGGCGCGCCTGGTCTCCGCGGGGCCGTCGGTGACGCCCGAGGAGGCGGCCGTCGAGGTCACGCGGCTGCGTGACGGCGCCAGGGTCGGCGAGGGCCACGTGCGGGCGCTCACCGGGCTCGGCGCCGGCCTGCCGGTGCCCGAGGCCGACGTCGTCGACCGGCCGGGATGGATCCGCTCCGCGGTCGACGGCATCGCCACGCTGCTCGAGGACACCCCCGGGCCCCGGGCGCCGGAGGGCCTCGTCGGCGACGCGTTCGGCCGTGTCACGCGCTCGGCGGCCGGGCTGCAGATGGGCACGCTGCTGGCGTTCCTCGGCAGCCGGGTGCTGGGTCAGTACGACCCGTTCGGCGGCCCCGAGAAGGCCGGGCGCCTGCTGCTCGTCGCGCCCAACGTCGTCGCCGCGCGCCGCGCCCTCGACGTGGACGCCGAGGACTTCGCCCTGTGGGTCTGCCTGCACGAGGCCACCCACCGGCTGCAGTTCACGGCCGTCGACTGGCTGCGCGACCACTTCCGCTCCGAGGTCGCGGCGTTCGCGGGCGGGTTCGACCGCACCGCGTCGGGCGCCGTCGACCGCCTGCCCGAGATCGTCAAGGCCGTGCGCCGCGACCCTCCGAAGGACGGGCTCGCCCTGGTCGAGATGTTCCAGGGGCCCGAGCAGCGCGAGGTGCTCGACCGGCTGCTCGCCCTCACCACGCTGCTCGAGGGCCACGCCGAGCACGTGATGGACGCCGTCGGCCCCGAGGTCGTCGGGTCGGTGTCCACGATCCGGGCGCGCTTCACCACCCGCCGCCGGGGCGGCAGCCTCGTCGACCGGCTCCTGCGCACGCTGCTGGGCGTCGACGCCAAGATCAAGCAGTACGAGCAGGGCCGGGTGTTCGTCGACCACGTCGTCGACGTCGTCGGGCTCGACGGTCTCAACGCCGTCTGGACCTCGCCGGACACCCTGCCCCGGCGCGCGGAGATCACCGACCCCGCCGCCTGGCTCGCCCGCGTCCACGGCTGACGTCCCGCTCGTGCGCGTCCCGGAGCCGGTGGCCGAGGTCCGCCGGGCGGTGCGCGAGGCCCTCCCTGCCGCCTTGCCTGACGCAACGAACGGCCCGTTCGCTGCTTCTACGCGCACGAACTCCCCGTTCGCGGTGATCGTCGCCTGCTCGGGTGGCGCGGACTCGCTCGCGCTCGCCGCCGCGGCGGTCCACGTGGCGCCGGGCCCGGTGCTCGGGGTCGTCGTCGACCACGGCCTGCAGGACGGTTCGGACGAGCACGCGGCGCGGACGGCGGCGCAGCTCCGGGCCGTGGGGACGCGCGCCGACGTCGTCGCCGTCGAGGTCGGCACCGCCGGCGGGCCCGAGGCCGCTGCCCGCACAGCTCGGTACGCGGCGCTGCGCTCGATCTCACAGCAGCAGGGGGACGCGCCCGTGCTCCTCGGTCACACGCTCGACGACCAGGCCGAGACGGTGCTCCTGGGACTCGGCCGCGGGTCGGGCGCGCGCTCGCTCGCGGGCATGGCCGCGTGGGACCCGCCGTGGTGCCGCCCGCTGCTGCGCGTGCGGCGCGCGACCACCCGGGCGGCGTGCGCCGCCGCCGGCCTCGCGGTGTGGGACGACCCCCACAACGCCGACCCGCGCTACACCCGCGTCCGGCTGCGCCACGAGGTCCTTCCCCTGCTCGAGGACGTGCTGGCCGGCGGCGTGGCGCCCGCGCTCGCCCGCACCGCCGCCCAGCTCGCCGACGACGACGCCGCGCTCACCGCACTCGCCGACGGGCGTCGTCACGAGCTCGTCGACGACGACGGCGCCCTCAACGCGGCCGCCCTCGCGGCCGACCCGCCCGCGATCCGGCGCCGGGTGCTGCGGGCGTGGCTGCACGACGCCGGGGTCGCGGAGCTCAGTGACGCGCATCTCCGCGCCGTCGACGCGCTCGTCGCCGCGTGGCGCGGACAGGGCGCACCTCCCCTCCCGGGCGGGTTGGAGGTCGTGCGGGCTCGTGGCAGGCTGCGCGTGGCTGCGGCCGGAGCAGGGACTGCGCCACACGCCCCACCACCGATCTGCTGAGGAGCTCGACAACGGTGTACGACGGCGACATCGCGTCCGTGCTGGTCACCGAGGAGCAGATTCAGAGCAAGATCGCCGACCTGGCGGCCGAGATCGGCGCCGCGTACGGCGAGCACGACCAGGACCTCGTCCTCGTCGGGGTGCTCAAGGGCGCCGTGATGTTCATGACCGACCTCGCGCGCAAGCTCCCGATGCCCACCCAGCTCGAGTTCATGGCCGTGAGCTCCTACGGGTCGTCGACGTCGTCCTCGGGCGTCGTCCGTATCCTCAAGGACCTCGACCGCGACATCTCCGGGCGCCACGTCCTGATCGTCGAGGACATCATCGACTCCGGGCTGACGCTGTCCTGGCTGCGCAAGAACCTGGAGTCGCGCGGCCCGGCGTCGCTGCAGGTGGTGACCCTCCTGCGCAAGCCCGAGGCGGCCAAGCTCGACGTGGACGTCGCCTACATCGGCTTCGACATCCCCAACGAGTTCGTCGTCGGCTTCGGTCTCGACTACGCCGAGCGGTACCGCGACCTGCCCTACATCGGCACGCTCGACCCGCACGTCTACGCCTGAACCGTCACTCACCCAGTGCGGACCCGGGCGTCGGGGCCGGGTGACGGCGGGATAACGTCCGCCACATGGCCGGTGGGCGTCGCTCTCTGTGGATCGTCAACGGGCTGATCGTGCTGGTCGTGCTGCTCGCCGCGGGCGGCGCGGTGGTGGCCCTGTCCTCGAGCGGCACGCAGGACGCCGGCCTGCGTACGACCCCGGTGGGACGCGGGACGGTCGCCGAGACCGTCACCGCCTCCGGCGCCGTGACGAGTGCCCGGAGCTCCACGCTGAACTTCGCCGCCGGCGGACGCGTCGAGGACGTCCGGGTGGCCATCGGGGACACGGTCACGGCCGGCGAGGTCGTCGCGACCCTCGACGCGGAGTACGCCGAGGCGAACCTCGAGGCCGCGCGCGCCCAGCGGGACTCCGCCCGCCAGCAGCTGCGCGACGCCCGCGAGGCGCGCGACAACCCGACGACCACCGCCGCGCCGGCCCAGCAGCCCGCGGCGCAGCAGCCGGCGGCCGGCGGCACGATGCCGCCGCCGGCGGGTGGGACCGTGCCGCCGGCAGGTGGTGGCGGTGGCGCTGCCACGGGTGGCGCCGGAGGACCGGGAGGCGCCGGGGGACCCGGCGGGACCGGTGGCGCCGGCGGAGCCGGAGGCCCGGGCGGAGCGGGCGGCGCAGGAGGTCCGGGTGGAGCACCGGGGCAGCCGGGTCAGCCGGGTCAGCCGGGTCAGCCGGGCCAGCCGGGTGGGCAGCCCCAGCAGCAGAACGGCCCGGTCGTCGGCGTCTACGGCTTCTCCTCATCACCGAAGGCCGCCGCCCCGACCCCCACGCCCACACCCACCCCGGGCACCGGCGGCACCGGCTCCGGCGCAGCCGGCGGCTCGGGCGCTGGCGCCGCGGGAGGCGCCGCCGGCGGCTCGACCCCCGAGGGCGCTGTGGCCTCCGCGGAGGCGGCGCTCGCGCAGGCCGAGGCGTCGGTCGTCCAGGCCGAGCAGAGCGCGGACGACCTCGAGCTGTCGTCCCCGCAGGACGGCACCGTGGTCAGCCTCGACATCGGACCCGGCCAGATCGTGCCGGCCGGCGCCACCGTGAGCAGCTCGACGTCGTCGGGCAACCCGACCGGCGGCACGCTGCCCGACGGCACCGCCGGCGGGACCGGTGCGGGCGCCTCCGCGGCGGCCGGCGCGGCCTCGGGTGGGGCCGGGGCGCAGTCGGGCGGAGGGACGGCGTCGGTCACGGGGTCGCCCACGGCCCCGGCGGCCATGACGGTCCTCGACCTCGCGACCCTCCAGATCCGCGCGGACGTCCCCGAGCTCGACGTCGGGCGGCTGACGGTCGGGCAGCCGGTGGCGGTCTCGGTGAACGCGCTGCCCGGGCAGTCGCTGCCCGGCACCGTGAGCGCGGTCGACCTGCTGCCCGGCGCCGGCACCTCGGTCGAGTACGGCACCGCCGTCACGCTCACCACCCCGCCGCCGAACCTGCGGCCCGGGATGTCCGCGAGCGTCGCCGTCACCGTCGCGCAGTCGCCGAACGTCGCGTTCCTCCCGTCGGTGGCCGTCACGCCGATCGGCGGGGAGAGCGCGACCTCCGGGACCGTGCAGGTCCTCGGACCCGACGGCGTCCCGCAGGCCCGCACCGTCGGGCTGGGGCTGAGCTCGGACACGCTCACCGAGATCCGCTCCGGCCTCGCGCCCGGCGAGCTCGTCGTCCTGCCCGACCCGAACACCGGCAACGCCTTCGCGCCGGGCGAGCCGCCGCCGCGTCTCGACAACAACGGTGGTGGCGGCTCCGGCGGGGGCGGGTGACGACGGTGTCGGCCATCGAGGGCGTCGGGGAGGTCGAGCACGTCCTCGACGTCCGCGGCCTCTCGAAGGTCTACGGCGAGGGCGAGACCGCGGTGCACGCGCTGCGGGACGTCGACTTCAGCGTGCGTCGCGGGGAGTACGTCGCGGTCATCGGCCAGTCGGGGTCGGGGAAGTCGACGCTGCTCAACATGCTCGGCTGCCTCGACGCACCGACCTCGGGTCGCTACCTGCTCGAGGGCCTCGACGTCGCGAACCTCGACGAGCGCCAGCAGGCCGTGCTGCGCAACCGGCAGATCGGCTTCATCTTCCAGGCGTTCAACCTCATCCCGCGCACCACGGCGCTCGCCAACGTCGAGCTGCCGCTGGTCTACGCGGGTGTCGGGCGGCGGGTGCGCCGCGAGCGGGCGGAGGCGGCGCTCTCGCTCGTCGGGCTCGAGGGACGGTCCGACCACCGTCCCAACCAGCTCTCCGGTGGGCAGCAGCAGCGGGTCGCGGTGGCGCGCGCCCTGGTCACGACGCCGGCGCTGCTGCTGGCCGACGAGCCCACCGGCAACCTCGACACGGCGAGCACCACCGACGTGCTCGGGCTGTTCGACCGCCTGCACGAGGCAGGGCGCACCATCGTGATCATCACCCACGACGACGAGGTGGCCGCGCGGGCCGAGCGCGTCGTCGTGGTCACCGACGGGCGGCTCACCGAGGCGGCGCGGCGGTGACCGGGCGGGTGGGTGACAACACATGAGCATCGTCGAGATCGTCCGCTTCGCGGTGCGCGGACTGATCGCCAACCGCCTGCGGTCGTTGCTGACGATGCTCGGGATCATCATCGGCATCGCCGCGGTCATCCTGCTGACGGCGCTGGGCAACGGGGCGTCGGTCTACATCCAGAGCCAGATCGCGGGCCTGGGCGCCAACAGCATCACGGTCCTGCCGCGCCAGCCTCCGGAGACCGCGGGCACCGACGGACGCCCGCTGACCTCGGCGGACGCCCGGGCGCTCGCCGATCCCCAGGGCGCGCCGGACGTCGCGTCGGTCTCCCCGGTGGTGACGCTCTCGGCGACCACGGCCGCGGGCCGGGCGACCAGCGACGTCACCGTCGTCGGCAGCACGCCGTCCTACTTCTCCGGCGCCAACGTGCAGATGGGCACCGGCCGCTTCTACACCGACGCCGACGTCGAGGCGGGCCGCAAGGTCGTGCTGCTCGGCCGCACGGCCGCCGACGACCTGTTCGGCGTCGGCTCGGAGCCGGTGGGTCGGGACGTGCTCGTGGACGACGTGCCGTTCCTCGTCATCGGCACCCTCGCACCCGCCGGCCAGGGGCAGGGGCTGTCGAACCCCGACGAGAACGTCCTCGCCCCGCTGACCGCGGTGCAGGGGTCGCTGACCGGGTTCGGCAACCTGAGCCAGATCGTCGTGCAGGCCCGGTCCACCGAGGCGCAGGCCGCCGCCGAGAGCGAGATCAACAGCATCCTGGACCGCCGGCACGGGATCGAGCAGCCCGACAACCGCGACTACCAGGTGCTCAGTGCACGCCAGCTCGCCGACGTCCTCGACGACACCCTCGGCGCGTTCACCCTGCTGCTCGCCGCGATCGCGGCGATCTCGCTGGTGGTCGGCGGCATCGGGATCACGAACATCATGCTGGTGTCGGTCACGGAACGGACCCGGGAGATCGGCATCCGCAAGGCACTCGGGGCACCGCCGTCGGCGATCCTCGGGCAGTTCCTCGTCGAGTCGATCATCCTCAGCGTGGTTGGCGGCATCCTCGGCGTCGCGGTCGGCTACGCCGGGACGCTCGTGCCGCTCGGCGACTTCCGGCCGGTGATCCTGCCCGCCGCGGTGGTGGCCGCCGTCGCGGTGTCGGCCGCCATCGGCATCTTCTTCGGTGCCTACCCCGCCCGCCGCGCCGCCCGCCTGCGGCCCATCGACGCCCTGCGCCGGGAGTGACACCCGTGGACCTCCAGGAGGAGCCGTGACCCAGCCGCCCGACCCCGACCAGGGGACGTCGACGGACACCGAGCCGGCGCGGGACGACCGCGACGCGAGCGACGGCCGTGACGCCCGCGACGGGCATGACGTCCGGGACGCCCGGGACGACGACGCGCCCGCGGCGGTGCACACGCCTGACGCCGCGCCGACCGAGCAGTTCCCCGTCCCGCCGCCGCCGGCGCGCCGGTCGGGGCCGGCCCAGCAGACCCGGCGGACCCCCAGGGAGGACGACGCGGCGTCGGTGCTCGACCGCCCCGTCGACGACGTGGACCTGGCCACCCGCCTGCAGCGTCCCGGGCTCGCGCGCTCCACCCGGATCCTGCTGCTGGTGCTCGGCGGGGTCGTCTGCCTGGTGCTCGGCGCCTTCATCGGCCGCGCGACCGCCCCGGACACCGGGCCCGGCTCGGTGCCCGACCTGCTCGGCGTCGTCGAGTCCGTCCAGCCGACGGGCGGCGGCTTCCCGATCGTCACGGTCCGCTCCGGCGACGGCACCCTCACGCCGCTGCGCACGACGGCGGGCACCGGCGTCGCCGTCCCGCGCCCCGACGGCCCGGCCGGCCTGCGCGTCGGCCAGCAGGTGACGGTGCACGCCGAGCGCGGCGCCGACGGCGCGATCACCGCGGTGCGCGTGGACGTCCCCGCGGGGTCCTGAGCGCTCCACAGGTGGTGGAGCGAGGGTCACCCCGGCTGCGTGGGAGGCAGCGAGGGCGTCCCTCGCTCACCGCTGCCCGCGGACCCGAGGTGGCGCGAGGGTCACCCCGACTGCGTGGGAGGCAGCGAGGGCGTCCCTCGCTCCCACACCCCCGCGGGCCCCGCACCGGTGATCCACCCCCGGAGAGGGCGGGCCCGCTAGCCTCCCCCCGTGGCCGACCAGGGTGCAGCTGCAGAGATCGCCGCCGGATACGCGACCGAGGCGGGAGCGCTCGAGCTGGGAGCCGTCGTGATCGACGGCGTCGCGGCGCCGGAGGCGCACGTCCGCATCCCGTTCGCGACGCTGAACCGTCACGGTCTCGTGGCCGGCGCGACGGGCACGGGCAAGACCAAGACGCTCCAGAACCTCGCCGAGCAGTGCTCCGCGGCCGGGGTCCCGGTGCTGCTCGCGGACATCAAGGGCGACCTCTCCGGCATGGCGCACCAGGGCGAGACGAGCGACCGCGTCACCCAGCGCGCGCACGAGACCGGGGACGACTGGGCGCCGACGGCCTACCCCGTGCAGTTCCTGTCGCTGGGGACGGGGATCGGCGTCCCGGTCCGCGCGACGATCACCGGGTTCGGGCCGATACTGCTGTCCAAGGTGCTCGGGCTCAACGAGACCCAGGAGTCGACGCTCGGGCTGATCTTCCACTGGGCCGACGGCCAGGGCCTCGCGCTGCTGGACACCAAGGACCTGCGGTCGGTCATCCAGTACCTGATCTCCGACGAGGGCAAGGCCGAGCTCAAGGGCATCGGCGGGGTCTCGGCGTCGACGGCCGGGGTCATCCTGCGGGCGCTCGTCAACCTCGAGGCCCGGGGCGGCGACGAGTTCTTCGGCGAGCCCGAGTTCGACCCGGAGGACCTGCTCGTCATCGAGCCGGACGGCAAGGGCCGGGTGACGCTGCTCGAGCTGGCCGACCAGCAGGCCGACCCGACGCTGTACTCGACGTTCCTCATGTGGCTGCTCGCCGAGCTGTTCGAGGAGCTCCCCGAGGCCGGCGACGTCGAGAAGCCGAAGCTCGTCTTCTTCTTCGACGAGGCGCACCTGCTCTTCAGCGACGCCTCGAAGGCGTTCCTCGACCGCATCGAGCAGACGGTCAAGCTCATCCGCTCCAAGGGCGTCGGCGTCTTCTTCTGCACCCAGCAGCCCACCGACGTCCCCAACGACGTGCTCTCCCAGCTCGGGGCGCGCGTGCAGCACGCCCTGCGCGCGTTCACCCCCGACGACCAGAAGGCGCTGACGAAGACGGCGCGGACGTACCCGAAGAGCGCGGTCTACGACATCGAGGAGCTGCTGACGACGCTGGGCACCGGCGAGGCGCTCGTCACGGTGCTCTCCGAGCGGGGGGCGCCGACGCCCGTGGCCTGGACGCGGATCCGCGCGCCGCGCTCGCTGATGGCCGCCATCGGGGAGCCCGCGGTCACCGAGGCGGCCCAGGGCTCGCCCCTGTGGCCGAAGTACGGGACGCCCATCGACCGCGAGTCGGCCCACGAGAAGCTCGCGGCGCGGACCGGGGCGACGAATGCGCCGGCCACGCCGCCTGCCGAGCCGGTGCCGCCGCAGCAGGCCCCGCAGGAGGCACCGCCGCAGGCCCCGCCGCCCGCCGAGGACGAGGGGCCGGGCATGGTCGAGAAGGCCATGGCCAACCCGGCGGTGAAGTCCTTCGTCCGCTCCCTCGCCAGCCAGCTCGGTCGTGAGATCACCCGCGGGCTGTTCGGGACCGCGCGCCGCCGTCGCTGAGGGCCACCGGGTCTTGCGCGCCCGGACCACCGTCGGGTCCGCGGGGTACATTGAGCAGATCAGGGCCCCACGGACCTCCGTGCGTGGGCGGACCCCGAGCCGAGACGACTGACACCGACCGCAGGGTCCACCCGGGGAGGGTCGAGGGCCGCCTGGAGGCCGCAACCGTATGGACCGCAAGCGCCTTCTCCGCAATCCACTCATCTGGATCGTGGTGTTCTTCCTCGTCTACCTCGGGGTCTCGTCGCTGCTCAGCGACACCCGCGGGTTCACCGAGGCCCCGACGTCGCTCGCCCTGCAGCAGGTCGAGGCCCGCAACGCGTCCGAGATCACGATCGAGGACAAGGAGCAGCGTCTCCGTCTGACGCTGACCAACCCCGTGCAGGTCCCCGGCGTCGACGGCGCCGCGCCCACGACGACCAACCAGATCTACGCGCAGTACCCCGCCGCCGCGACCGACCAGGTGTTCGCCCTGGTCCGCGAGAACCCGGCTGGGTCGGGCTTCGACACCCGGGTCACGCAGGACTCGATCCTGACCCAGATGTTGATCTACCTGATCCCGCTGGGCCTGGTGCTCCTGCTGCTGTTCTGGATGATGAACTCCCAGGGCGGGGGCAACCGCGTCCTGTCGTTCGGCAAGTCCAAGGCCAAGCAGCTCAACAAGGACATGCCGAAGACCACGTTCTCCGACGTCGCCGGGGCGAACGAGGCGGTGGAGGAGCTCTACGAGATCAAGGACTTCCTCCAGAACCCGGCCCGCTACCAGCAGCTCGGCGCCAAGATCCCCAAGGGCGTCCTGCTCTACGGTCCGCCCGGCACCGGCAAGACGCTGCTGGCCCGCGCGGTCGCCGGCGAGGCTGGTGTGCCCTTCTACACGATCTCCGGCTCGGACTTCGTGGAGATGTTCGTCGGTGTCGGCGCCTCCCGCGTGCGCGACCTGTTCGAGCAGGCCAAGCAGAACTCCCCCTGCATCGTGTTCGTCGACGAGATCGACGCCGTCGGCCGCCACCGCGGCGCCGGCATGGGCGGCGGCCACGACGAGCGCGAGCAGACGCTCAACCAGCTGCTCGTCGAGATGGACGGGTTCGACGCCCGCGGCGGCATCATCCTCATCGCCGCCACCAACCGGCCCGACATCCTCGACCCGGCGCTGCTCCGGCCCGGCCGCTTCGACCGCCAGATCCCCGTGGCCGCGCCGGACCTCGCCGGCCGTCGCGCGATCCTCGCGGTGCACTCCGCGGGCAAGCCGCTCGCCCCGGAGGCGGACCTCGACGGTCTCGCCAAGCGCACGGTCGGGTTCTCCGGCGCCGACCTCGCCAACGTCATCAACGAGGCCGCGCTGCTCACCGCCCGCCTGGGCAAGACGCAGATCGACAGCGCCGCGCTCGAGGAGTCCGTCGACCGCGTGATCGGCGGCCCGGCCCGCAAGAGCCGCATCATCTCCGAGCAGGAGAAGAAGGTCGCGGCCTACCACGAGGCCGGCCACGCGCTGGCCGCCTGGGCGATGCCGGACATCGAGCCGGTCTACAAGGTCACGATCCTCCCGCGCGGCCGCACCGGCGGCCACGCGCTCGTCGTCCCCGAGGACGACAAGGAGCTCATGACCCGCTCCGAGATGCTGGCGCGCCTCGTGTTCGCCATGGGCGGACGCTCGGCGGAGGAGCTCGTCTTCCACGAGCCCACCACCGGGGCGTCGTCCGACATCGAGCAGGCCACGAAGATCGCCCGCGCGATGGTCACCGAGTACGGCATGAGCGCCAAGCTGGGCGCGGTCAAGTACGGCCAGGAGCAGGGCGAGCCGTTCCTCGGCCGCTCGGCGGGCCGTCAGCCCGACTACTCGCTCGAGGTCGCCCACGAGATCGACGAGGAGGTGCGCAAGCTCATCGAGGCGGCGCACACCGAGGCGTGGGACATCCTCAACGTCCACCGCGACGCGCTCGACGCGCTGACCGGCGAGCTGATCGAGCACGAGACGCTGCAGCGCCGCGACCTCGAGCGAATCTTCGCGTCGGTCACCAAGCGGCCCCGCATCACCGCGTTCAACGACTTCGGTGAGCGCGTGCCGTCGGACCGGCCGCCGATCAAGACGCGGCGCGAGCAGGCCGCCGAGCGCGGCGAGCCGTGGCCCCCGCCCGGCGAGCAGCGCAGCGCCGACACCGAGCCCGCCACCGTCGGCTCCGTCGCCGGCAACGGCCACGCGGTGGCGCCCGCCGTCAACGGCTCCTACGGGGCCCACGCCGCGGGCAACGGTCACGACCGGTCCCAGGAGGCCGGCCAGTCGCCCACCCCGCCCCAGGGCACGCCCACCCAGGGCATCCCGGACGTCTACCGCAGCGGCGCCGGCGCCGGCGCCGGCTCGAACGGTGGCGGCGGCCGTCGCTCCGCCGAGGACAAGCCGTCCTCGGTGGCGCCGAACTACGGTGCCCCTCCCGGCTGGACGCCCGCGACCGTGCCGCACGGCACGACGTGGAACCCGGGCGGAGCCGGTCGCTCCGGCGGTCCGGGGCAGGGACAGGGCCCGGGCCAGTACGGCGCATCACGTGCGCCGGGCGAATCCGTGCCGAACCCGTACGGTGACCCGGATGGCCGAACCCGCGAGGGCCGGTCGGACGGCTGGCCGGAGGGTCGGCACACCGGTTCGTCGTCCACGGGCCGGGGTCACGACGGGTCCGACGGCACCACCGGCCCGTCCGGCACGGACGGACGGGACACCCCGCGCGGCCAGGGCTGAGCCCACCACTGGGCCCACCGCCGGGCCCACCACTCGGGCCACGGGCCGGCTGCCCGCCGGCCCGGTCGAGGAAGACCGCGAGGGAGACGTGACGACCAGTCAGGAACTGGACGGCCAGCCGACGAACGGCACCGGCCCCGTCCCGGAGCTGCCGCCGTTCGACGCCGAGCGCGCCGAGGCCGCCGTGCGCGAGCTGCTGATCGCCATCGGCGAGGACCCCGACCGCGAGGGCCTGCGGGACACGCCGGGCCGGGTGGCACGCTCCTACCAGGAGCTGTTCGCCGGGCTGCGCGCCGAGCCCGCGGCGGTGCTCGACCGCACGTTCTCCGAGAACCACGACGAGCTCGTCCTCGTCCGGGACATCCCGATGTTCTCGATGTGCGAGCACCACCTGCTGCCCTTCCACGGGGTCGCGCACGTGGCCTACATCCCCGGACCGGGCGGGCTCGTCACCGGCCTGAGCAAGCTCGCCCGGCTCGTCGACCTCTACGCCCGACGCCCGCAGGTGCAGGAGCGTCTGACCACCCAGGTCGCCGACGCCCTCGCCGAGCGCCTCGACACCCGGGGGGCGCTCGTGGTGATCGACGCCGAGCACCTGTGCATGTCGTCGCGCGGCGTCCGCAAGCCCGGGGCCCGCACGACGACGTCGGCCGTGCGCGGCAGCTTCAAGACCTCGGCCAGCACCCGGGCGGAGGCCCTCAACCTCATCCGGGGCGGCTGAGGTGGGGGCGCCCGGCGGCTCCGGGCCGGCCCGCTCGCACCGGTTGCCCGACCCGGGCCGGTGCGTCGTGATGGGCGTGCTCAACGTGACGCCGGACTCGTTCTCGGACGGCGGTCGCTGGCTGGACCGCGACCACGCGGTCGCCCACGGCATCGACCTGCACCAGCGCGGCGCCGACCTCGTCGACGTCGGCGGCGAGTCCACCCGGCCCGGCGCGGAACGGGTCGACGCCGCCACCGAGACCGCGCGGGTCGTGCCCGTGATCAGGGACCTCGTGGCGGCCGGGGCGCGGGTCACCGTCGACACCACGCGCGCGGCCGTCGCCGCCGCGGCCGTCGAGGCCGGCGCCAGCATGATCAACGACGTGTCGGGCGGCCTCGCCGACCCGCACATGGCGCGCACGGTGGCGGAGGCCGGCGTGCCCTGGGTGATCATGCACTGGCGGGGCCCGAGCGACCGGATGGTCGAGCTCGCCTCCTACGAGGACGTCATCGGCGAGGTGCGCGCCGAGATGGTCGAGCAGGTCGACCGCGCGGTGCTCGCCGGCGTCGACCCGTCGCTGCTGGTCCTCGACCCGGGCCTCGGGTTCGCCAAGACCGCCTCGCACAACTGGCAGATCCTGCGCAAGCTCTCGGTCTTCACCGGCCTCGGTTTCCCGGTGCTCGTCGGGGCCTCCCGCAAGCGCTTCCTCGGCGCCCTGCTCGCCGACGACGACGGCACGCCCCGCCCGCCCGACGGCCGGGAGATCGCGACGGCCGCCGTCTCGGCGCTCGCCGCCGCCCACGGCGCCTGGGGCGTGCGGGTGCACGAGGTCGGCCCGTCGCTGGACGCCGTGGCGGTCGCGGCGGCGTGGTCCTGGGGGACCTCGCCGGCGGAGATCGAGCCGTGAGCGATCGCATCGCCCTGCGCGGTCTCCGGGTGCGGGGGCACCACGGCGTGTTCGAGCACGAGCGCCGGGACGGGCAGGACTTCGTGCTCGACCTGGTGCTCGACGTCGACCTCGCGAAGGCCGGGGCGTCCGACGACCTCGCCGACACCGTCGACTACGGCGCGCTGGCCGAGGGCGCGGCGGCCGTCGTCGCCGGCCCGCCCCGGCGGTTGATCGAGGCGGTGGCGACCGAGGTCGCGCAGCGGGTGCTCGACGACGAGCGGGTCGCCGCCGTCGAGGTGACCCTCCACAAGCCGCAGGCCCCGATCACCGTGCCGTTCGACGACGTCGCGGTGGTGGTGCGGCGGTCCCGGGACGGGGAGCTCGGATGAGCCGGGCCGTGCTGTCGCTGGGCTCGAACATCGGCGACCGCCCCGCGAACCTGCGCGGCGCCCTCGCCACCCTGCGTGCCGCGGGCGCCCGGGTGGTGGCGGTGTCGCCGGTCTACGCCACCGCGCCGTGGGGCGGGGTGGAGCAGGACGACTTCCTCAACGCCGTCGTCGTCGTCGAGGACCCGAACTCGCGTCCGCGCGACTGGCTCGCCCGGGCCCGGGCCGCCGAGAGCCGCGCCGGCCGCACCCGGGACGTCCGCTGGGGCCCGCGCACCCTCGACGTCGACGTGCTCGACGTGGACGGGACCACCAGCGACGACCCCGAGCTCACGCTGCCGCACCCGCGCGCCGCGGAGCGGGCGTTCGTGCTCGTGCCCTGGCTCGACGTCGACCCCGAGGCCCGGATCGCGGGGCGCGGGCGGGTCGCCGACCTGCTCGCCGCGCTGCCCGACGCCGAGCGCGACGGGGTGCGCCCCGACCCCACGGCGCTGGTGTCGTGATGAGGACGCGCACGAGCCCCTCGCTGCTGGTGGTCGCCGCGGTCGCCGTCGGGCTGGCCGTCAACCTCGCGGTGCAGGTGGCCTACGGCGAGCTGCCGCCGCTGCCCCTGCTCGCCGGGCTCACCCCGCTGGTGCTGGGCATCGCCGAGCTCGTCCTCGCGGCGGTGCTGCGCGCCCGCATCCGGCACCGGCCCGGCTCGCGCCCGGTCGACGCGCTGGCCACAGCCCGCGCGGTCGCGCTGGCCAAGGCGTCGTCGGTGGCCGGCGCGGTGCTCGGCGGCGCGTGGCTGGGCGTCCTCGCCTACGTGCTCCCGCTGCGCGGGCAGGTCGACGCCGCGGGCGCGGACACCGCGAGCGCGATCGTCGGTGTGGTCGGCAGTGCGGTGCTGCTCGGCGCGGGGCTCTGGCTGGAGTACTGCCTGCGCATCCCCGACGACGGGGGCGACGACCGGGACGACCCGGATCGGCGGCGGCCCTGACCGCGGCGGCGGACCGGTCGTCGGTCGCGACCACGCGCTCGTCCGGCCGGGTGACCAGGACGGTCCCGGCGCGGCGCTATCCTGCGGCGATGAGCACCCCGGACGGGGAGCTGCGCGGACGCGCCGGCCCCGACCGCCGTCGCGCGGCGCTGCTGGCCACGGCGGCGACGCTCGCGGCGCTGGCCGCCGCGGCGGTGGTGCTCGCCGACGACGCCCGCTGGCTGCGCCTCGGCGTGGTCGCCGCCCTCTGGGCCGCCGTCGTCGCCGGCATCCTGGTCGCCCGCCATTCCCGCGGGGCGGCGGGAGCCGCCGAGGCGGCGCAGGACGCCGCCGCCGACCTCGCCGCGGCCCAGGACGAGGCCGACGAGAAGCTTGCTGCCCTGCGCCGCGACCACGACCTCCGGCTGGCCCGCGAGGCGGCCGCGCGGGAGGAGTCGGAGCGGGCGGCCGAGAAGGCCCGCGAGGACGCGGCGGCCCTGCGCGAGCAGCTCGAGCGGATGCGCGTCGACACCGCTGCCGACGCCGTGACGCTCCAGTCGGTCGGGATGCCCGTCCCGCCCCGGCCCCTGGCGCCCCGGTCCCGTGACACACGTCTGCGGGTCGTCGGTGACTCCGGGCCGCTGCCGGCCGGACGGTCCGCCGCCGTCCCGCCGCCGGTCCCGCCGCCCGCGCCCCTGCGCCCGGAGGTCCCCGTGGCGCCCGCGCCCCGCTCCGGCGGGGCCGCGAACGGTCGCCGGGCGGTGACGTCGCGGCCCGTGTCGCCGCCCCCGCCCCGGGCCGACCCGTCGCCGACCCCGGCCGACCCGTCGCTGCTCGCCACCGGGTCGTTCGTCGACCAGTACGTGCGCTCGGCGGGCTACGAACCCGCCGCCGAACCCGCCGCCGAGCCTGCCGTGGACCCGGGTCCCGGACGGCCCGACGAGCGCTCCGGCCGCCGCGCAGGCCCGGACGAGACGTCCCGCCGGTCCACCGACTCCGACTCCGGCGGGCGCACCGTGGCCGAGCTCCTGGCCGCCCACGCCGCCACCGGCCGCGCCGGCGGGAGGCGTCGCCGCGAGCCCTGACGCGGCGGTCGGGCGGGCTGGGCCGGGGAGGAGTCGTTACCCTCCGGCAGAGTGATCGCCCCTCCGGTACGGCTCGCGCCGCAGCAGCGCCGCACGCTCGTGTGGCCTGTCGTCGGCCTGATCGTGCTGAGCGTGTGCGGGCTCGTGACGGTCGGACTGGCGAGCACCGAGATCGGGGTCGTCGGCGTCGTCATCGGTGTCGTGCTGGCGCTGGTGCCCGTGGCGCCGGTCGTGGCGGCGTTCCTCTGGATCGACCGGTTCGAGCCCGAGCCCCCGCGGCTGCTGCTCGCGGCGTTCCTCTGGGGGGCCGGGCTCTCGGCGCTCGTGGCGGTCGTCATCAACTCCAGCGCGATCATCGCCGCCGAGCTGCTGCTCGGGCGCGGTCAGGGCGACGTGATCGGCGCGGTGATCTCGGCCCCGCTGGTCGAGGAGTTCGTCAAGGGCGCGTTCGTCGTCGGGCTCCTGCTGGTCCGGCGCCGGGAGTTCGACGGGATCGTCGACGGCGTCGTCTACGCCGGCATCACGGCGGCGGGCTTCGCGTTCACCGAGAACATCATCTACTTCGGGCGCGCCTTCACCGACGCCGAGGGCGCGCCGGCCACCGCCGTGCTCGCGACCTTCGTGCTGCGCGGGGTGCTCTCGCCGTTCGCGCACCCGCTGTTCACGGCCATGATCGGCATCGGGGTGGGCATCGCGTCGCAGGCGCGGTCGCGCGTCGTCGGGACGCTGGCGGTGCTCGGCGGCTACGTGCTCGCCGTCATCCTGCACGCGCTCTGGAACTCGTCGACGCAGCTCGGTGCCGGCTTCTTCGGCGTCTACGTCCTGATCATGCTCCCGCTCTTCGCCGGCATGATCGGGCTCGTCGTGTGGCAGCGACGCCGCGAGCGCGAGGTGCTCGCCCGCCAGATGCCGGGCTTCGCGGCCGCCGGGTGGATCGCGCCGAGCGAGGTCCCGCTGCTCTCCAGCCTCACCGGGCGGCGGCGCTGGCGCACGGCGGTGCACCGGCGGGCCGGGGCGCCCGCGGCGCGGGCGGTCGAGGACTACCAGCACGCGGTCACCGAGCTCGCGTTCCTGCGCGCCCGGGCCGAGCGGGGAGCCCTGCCGCCGCGGCCCGACTGGCACGCGGAGCTCCTCGACAACGTCGTGCGCGCCCGCCTCGCCGCGGTCAACGCGCCGGGCGTCCAGGGTCCCGCGGGGGCGCCGACGCAGGGGCACCTCGGCCCACCCCCGTCCTGGCCCGGCGGACCACCGCCGCGCCCGCCCGGTGCCTGAGCCCGGGACACCGGGAGCGAGGGTCACCCCGGCTGCGCCGGGAGCAGCGGGGGACGCCCTCGCTACCACCGTCCCGCGGGCGTGAACCCGCTCACCGCGGCGGCCGTCGCCGCCCCCGACGACTACCGTGGGTGCCAGTGATCGTCCGGTACCCGCGCTGGCGGGACGGGAACGAGCCGAGCGAGTGAGGTGGCGCGTGAGCACCGACGCCGACGGGGGCGCCGGGCGGTGGGAGCAGGGCTCCTCCGGTCCGTCGACGGGCGCGACCCCGACTCCTCGTGAGGGCTCACGGCTCGCGGTCGGCGTGGTCTCCGCCGGGCGGGTCGGCGCGGTGCTGGGCGCCGCGCTCGCGAACGCCGGCCACCAGGTCGTCGCCGCCTCCGCGGTCTCCCGCGCGTCGCGCGCCCGGGCCGAGGAGCTCCTGCCCGGTGCCGAGATCCTCCCGCCGGACGAGGTCGTGCGCCGCGCCGACCTCGCGCTGCTCGCCGTGCCCGACGACGTGCTGCCCGGCCTGGTCCGGGGCCTCGCGGCGTCGGACTGCCTGCGTCCCGGCCAGATCGTCGTCCACACGTGCGGCGCGGCCGGGGTCGGCGTGCTGGCCCCCGCCGCCGAGCACGACGTGCTGCCGATCGCCCTGCACCCGGCGATGACGATCACCGGGCGGACCGAGGACGTCGCGCGCCTCACCGGCGCCTGCGTCGGCGTCACCGCCCCCGAGGGCCCGGCGGAGGACGCGGAGGCCGCCTGGCTCGTCGGCGAGGCGCTGGTCGTGGAGATGGGCGCCGAGCCGGTGCGCATCCCCGAGGCCGTCCGCCCGCTGTACCACGCGGCGCTGGCGCACGGGGCGAACCACCTGGTCACGCTCGTGCGCGAGGCCGCCGACCTGCTCTCCGGCGCCGGCATCGAGCCCGCCGAGCGGGTCCTGGCCCCCCTGCTGTCCGCGGCCCTGGACAACGCCCTGCGCCACGGCGACCGCGCGCTCACCGGCCCCGTCGTGCGCGGCGACGCGGGCACGATCGCCACCCACGTCCGTCACCTCCAGGAGCGGGCCCCCGACGCGGTGCCGCTCTACCGGGCGCTGGCCCTGCGCACCGCCGAGCGCGCCCGCGCCGGCGGTCTGCTCGACGCGACCGCCGCGCAGGACGTGGTGGACGCCCTCGCCGAGAGGCCCCGCTCGTGACCAAGCCCTCCAGCCTGCGCACGCACGACCTCGTCGGTCGCGCCCGTCCGCAGTACCACGCCGACCGGCTCACGGTGCAGCGCGACCCGACCGCGCTGCGACGTGTCACGAAGGCCCTGCGCGGCGCCGGCCGTCGCGTCAACCTCGTGCCCACGATGGGTGCGCTGCACGAGGGCCACCGCGAGCTGATGCGCCGCGCGCGGGGCGTCCCGGGCTCCACGACCGTCGTCTCGATCTTCGTGAACCCGCGCCAGTTCGGGCCGTCCGAGGACTTCGACCGTTACCCGCGCGCCTTCGAGGGCGACCTCGAGATGTGCCGGGAGGAGGGCGTCGAGCTGGTGTTCGCGCCCGAGGTCGAGGACATGTACCCGGACGGATTCGCGACCTCGATCCACCCCGGGCCGCTGGGCGACGAGCTCGAGGGCGCGGTCCGCCCCGGGCACTTCGACGGGGTGCTCACCGTCGTCGCCAAGCTCTTCGCGATCGCCGTCCCGGACGTCGCGTTCTTCGGCGAGAAGGACTACCAGCAGCTCGCGCTGATCAAGCGGATGGTGCGCGACCTCGACATCGACATCCACGTCGTCGGCGTCCCGACGGTCCGCGAGCCCGACGGGCTGGCCCTGTCGAGCCGCAACGCCTACCTGTCGCCGGACGAGCGCGCGGCCGCGGTCGCGCTCTCGGCCGCGCTGTCCGCGGGGCAGTACGCCGGCGAGGAGGGCGCGGCCGCCGTCGTCGACGCCGCCCGGGCCGTGCTCGAGGCCGAGCCGCGCCTGTCCGTGGAGTACGTCGAGCTGCGCGACCCCGAGCTCGGGCCGACGCCCGACATCGGGGACGCGCGGCTCTTGATCGCCGCCCGCGCGGGGGGCACCCGATTGATCGACAACGCCGCCGTGTCCGTCGTGAGGAGAGTCTGACGTGCAGCGCACGATGCTGAAGTCCAAGATCCACCGTGCGACGGTGACGGACGCGAACCTGCACTACGTGGGCTCGGTGACCGTCGACGAGGACCTGATGCGGGCCGCGGACCTGCTCCCCGGCGAGCAGGTGGCGATCGTCGACGTCACCAACGGCGCGCGACTCGAGACCTACGTGATCACCGGTCCCGCCGGCTCGGGGGTCATCGGGATCAACGGCGCCGCCGCGCACCTGGTGTCGCCCGGCGACCTCGTCATCCTCATCTCCTACGGGGTGATGGACGACGCCGAGGCCCGCACCTACCAGCCGCGCGTGGTGTTCGTCGACGAGGCGAACCGCGTCCTCGACCGCGGCGCCGACCCGGCCCGGGTGCCCGCCGCCGCGCCGACGACGTCCCTGCTGCGCCCCGGCACCGAGGCCCGCCCGGCCGCGCGCCGCGAGGCCGTCGCCGGGCCCGCGATGACCACCGTCGGCAACAGCTGGGGCGCCGAGCCGGCCCCGCCGCCCCGGCCGCAGGCGAGCCGGCGTGGAGGGCGCAAGCCCGCCGAGACCACCGACGCCCGGCGCCTCGACGCGCTGCTGTCCGCCGACCACTAGGGCCCGGCACCCCGGGGGGAGGGCGCGGCCGTCGTGCTGCTCTGCGTGGACGTCGGCAACACCCAGACCGCGCTCGCCCTCTACCCGGACGACGAGGCCGGCGCCGCGGTCTGGGACGCCCGCCTGCGCACCGAGCCGCGCGCCACCGGCGACGAGCTCGCGCTGCTGGTGCGCGGTCTGCTCGGCACCCGGGTCGGTGACGTGTCGGCGGTGGCGGCCCTGTCCACGGTGCCGGCGCTGCTGCGCGAGCTGCGGGGGATGGTCACCCGGCACTTCGCGGGCCTGGACCACCTGCTCGTCGAGCCCGGCGTCCGCACCGGCGTGCCGCTGCTCGTCGACAACCCCAAGGAGGTCGGCGCCGACCGCGTCGTCCAGGCCCTCGCCGCCTACGAGCGCCACGGCGGGCCGTGCGTCGTCGTCACGTTCGGGACGTCGACGACGGTGGACGCGGTGTCGGCGCGCGGCGAGTTCCTCGGCGGCGCGATCGCCGCGGGCGTCGCCGTGTCCGCCGAGGCGCTCGCCGTGCGTGCCGCCGCGCTGCGCCCGGTCGAGCTCGTGGTGCCCCGCTCGGTGCTCGGGCGCAACACCGTCGAGAGCATGCAGGCCGGGCTGGTCCTCGGCGCCGCGGCCATGGTCGATGGCCTCGTGACCCGCGTGGCCCGCGAGATCACCAGCCGCGACCCCGAGGGGCGCGCGCCGGTCGCCGTCCTGGCCTCGGGCGGCCTGGCTCCGCTCGTGGTCGGCGAGTGCGCGACGGTCACCGAGCACGTGCCCGACCTGACCCTGCTCGGCCTGCGCACGGTGCACCGCCGGTGGCGCGAGCGGCGCGACGACCGGGCCGCCCGGCGGGCCACCCGCTCCTGAGGCACCACCTCCACGGCGGGGGGTACGCCCCCGCGCCCCGCGGGGGCGCGCCCGGCCCGGCACGGGGGCGCTCCCGATGGAGGGTCGCGGCCCGGCCGCGCAGGCTCGGACCGGCACGGGACACGCCGCGCACGGCCCGCCGGAGGAACGACCATGAGCCAGATCCACGAGCACCCCCACGGCGCCGGACCCCACCCGGGGACCTCCTGGCCGACGAGGCCGCCGCCGGCGCCCCACCCCTTCGTGCCCGCACCCCGCCGTGGTGACGTCCCGCCCGCCGGGCTGTCCTACGGCTACGGACCCCCGACCCCCTACGGCGCCGGACCGCCGACCTCGTGGATGCCGCCGGCGCCACCACCACCGCCGCCACCGCCCCGGCGCGGGAGGACGGCCCTGATCGCGGTCGTCCTCGGCCTGGTCCTGCTCGGCGGGATCGTCCTCGCCGTGACGATCATGGCCCGTGCGCTGCCGCCACCTCCGGCCTCCGGGCCCGTCGCGCCGCCGGCCCAGAGCGGACCCCCGTCGAGCCCCTACACGCTGACCAGCATGTTCGGGGGCAACGGCACCTGCACCCCGGCGACCGCCGACGCGCAGATCCCCATGAGCACGGAGGGGCTGACCTGCAGTGGGCAGGGCGACGGCACGGCGTTCGTCTTCTACGAGTACAGCGTGCCCACCGACACCTTCCAGGACACGATGGTGCGGGAGTGGGGAGGCTCGGGCCTGACGCAGCGCGCGCAGGACGACTGCCGCACCCAGTACACCGGCACCATCGACGTCCCCGGTGTCGGAGCCACCCCGGTGGTGGTCGACGTCTACCGGCACTCCCCGTTCATGGCCGTGACGGCATCCGTCGGTGGTGATGGTGGCGGCGGCACCGACTCCACCACCCCGCAGTACCGGGTCGCCGACCGCGGCGGCCTGTGCGCGGGGGGCTGACGCCGGACGGGAGCTCAGGCCGGGCGGTCGACGAGCTCGTCGCGGCGCGGGTCGCCGTCGGGCAGCAGGCGGCGCAGGCGCCGGGCGAGCTCGGGGTCCTCGGCGCCGGACTCGGTCCGGACGAGTGCCCACAGGGCGTCGACGTCCCCGCGACGCAGGACCGCACCGCGCACGCCGACCTCGATGATGTCGCGCTCCTCGCGCACACCGGGGGCGTCGGAGGTGGGCAGCAGGGCGCCGCGCCGCAGCACGTCGGGCGGGGGGAGGCGGCGCTCGCGCAGGGCGGTGCGGACGTCGATGAAGTCGGCGTCCACACGGGCCCGCAGCCGGTAGGGCTGGGTGCTGATGATGCTGTATCCGGCCTCCGGCGCGGCAGCTCCGCTGCGCTTCGTGCCGCAGGAGCCGAGGGCGGCGCGCAGGCGGTGGACCTCGGAGCGGACCGTCACGGGGTTGCCCGCGTCGCCGTAGAGCGCCTGGGCGAGCTGGTCGGCGGTGAGGCCGTCGGGGTGCAGGGCGAGGAGCACGAGCATCTCGGCGTGGCGCAGACTGATCCGCACCGGGCGCCCGTCGAGGCGGGCGACGGGACGCTCGGCGCCGAGGAAGGGCAGGGCGAGCGTCGGGCGTGACGTGGTGCGTGGCGCCAGGCGCAGCAGCCAGCCCTCGGCCAGTGGCTCGAGCAGGCCCTCGCCGCGGTCGCCGAGGTCGACGCGGTCGCCGTCCTGGGGGATCGACACCCGGTCGGGCAGCCAGCCGTCGGGCCGGGCGGTGAGCACCCGGCCGCGGGGCGCGAGCAGGGCGCCGGGCTCGCCGCGCAGCCCGTCGAGGTGGGGCTCGTTGCGCGCCCGCAGCCGCTCGTCACGCTCGACGAGACGCGCGCGCAGCGTCATCTCGGCGAGCTCGGCGGCGGCGCGCACGAGCGCCAGCGTGCTGGGGTGGAACGTCGTGAGTGGGCCGGTGAGGTCGACGGCCGCGATCACCTCGCCCGTGTCGGGGTCGTGGATCGGGGCCGCGGCGCACGTCCACGCGCGGTAGAGCCGCACCAGGTGCTCGGCCGAGTGGATCTGCACCGCGCGTCCGTCGGCCAGCGCCGTGCCCATGGCGTTGGTGCCGATCGAGTCCTCGCTCCAGCGCGTGCCCTCGACCAGGGCGACGTCGTCGGCGCGGCGCAGCACGCCGGTGTTGCCCTCGCGCCACAGGATGTGCCCGCGCGCGTCCGTCACGATCATCATGTGGACGGCCTCGTCGGCCGCGTCGAGCAGAGTGCGCCGCAGGACGGGCAGCGCGGGGGCGAGCACGTGGCTGCCGCGGACCTCGTCGAGCTCCTCGGCGCCGAAGACGTGACGGGGCCGCCCGTGGTCCGGGTCGACGTGCGCGTCGAGCGAGCGGCGCCACGACGCCGACACCACGTCGCGGGGCGAGGCGGGGCCCGTGCTGCCGGACAGGACGGCGTCCCGGACCCTCTCGAGCAGCCGGCCGCGCTCGACCGGGTCGCCGGTCGCGGTGCCCGTCGGGGGGCGTCCGCCATCGCCGTCGCGCTCCGGCATCGGCGCCCCCACCACTGGAACGGGAGGCGGGACCGGTGCCGTCGTGGCACGTCGGCGTCCCACCGGGGACACGGGTGTCCCTCCGAGAAGAGTGCTGCATCCCCGCGGGTGAGGCAACCCTTCATCGAAGCCGCGCGCGCGGTGCCGTTCGGCCGAGCTGCCCGAATCTGCGGTTGCAACGCCCGTGCAACCCCCGCGTGCCTAGTGTCCGCGATCACGTCACCCAGCATGTGGAGGTACACAGATGGCCATGTACGCGGCCCCGGGCACCGACGGCTCGGTCGTCACTTTCAAGCCCCGTTACGACCACTTCATCGGCGGCGAGTACGTCGCGCCGGCGAAGGGCCAGTACTTCGAGAACCCGACCCCGATCACGGGTCAGACGTTCACGGAGGTCGCCCGCGGCACCGCCGACGACATCGAGAAGGCCCTCGACGCCGCCGAGGCCGCTGCCCCGGCCTGGGGCAGGACCTCGGTCGGCGAGCGCGCGAACGTCCTGAACAAGATGGCGGACCGCATCGAGGCGAACCTCGAGATGATCGCCATCGCCGAGTCCTGGGAGAACGGGAAGGCCTGCCGCGAGACCCTCGTGGCCGACATCCCGCTCGCGATCGACCACCTCCGCTACTTCGCGGGCGCGATCCGGGCGCAGGAGGGCGGCCTCTCCCAGATCGACAACGACACGGTCGCCTACCACTTCCACGAGCCCCTGGGCGTCGTCGGGCAGATCATCCCCTGGAACTTCCCGATCCTCATGGCGATCTGGAAGCTCGCGCCCGCCATCGCGGCCGGCAACGCGGTGGTCCTCAAGCCCGCCGAGCAGACCCCGGCCTCGATCCACGTCCTCATGGACGTCGTCGCCGACCTGCTCCCGGCCGGCGTCATCAACATCGTGAACGGCTTCGGCGTCGAGGCGGGCAAGCCGCTGGCCTCGTCGAGCCGCATCCGCAAGATCGCGTTCACGGGTGAGACCACCACCGGGCGGCTGATCTCCCAGTACGCCTCGGAGAACCTCATCCCGGTCACCCTCGAGCTCGGTGGCAAGAGCCCCAACGTCTTCTTCGACGACGTCGCGGCGCAGCAGGACGCCTTCTACGACAAGGCGCTCGAGGGCTTCACGATGTTCGCCCTGAACCAGGGCGAGGTCTGCACCTGCCCGTCGCGTGCGCTCATCCAGGGCGGCATCTACGACGAGTTCCTCGGCCAGGCCGTCAAGCGGACCGAGCAGGTCAAGCAGGGCAACCCCCTCGACACCGACACGATGATCGGCGCCCAGGCCTCGAACGACCAGTTCGAGAAGATCCTGTCCTACATCGACATCGGTCGCCAGGAGGGCGCGAAGATCCTCACCGGCGGCGAGAAGGCCGACCTCGGCGGCGACCTCTCGGGCGGCTACTACATCCAGCCCACCGTGTTCGAGGGCGACAACAAGATGCGGGTCTTCCAGGAGGAGATCTTCGGGCCGGTCGTCTCGGTCGCGCGGTTCACCGACTACGACGACGCCATGAGCATCGCGAACGACACCCTCTACGGACTCGGCGCCGGAGTGTGGTCGCGGGACGCCAACACGGCCTACCGTGCAGGGCGGGACATCCAGGCCGGCCGTGTCTGGGTGAACAACTACCACGCCTACCCGGCCCACGCGGCCTTCGGCGGGTACAAGCAGTCGGGCATCGGGCGCGAGAACCACAAGATGATGCTCGATCACTACCAGCAGACGAAGAACATCCTGCAGAGCTACTCGGACAACGCGCAGGGCTTCTTCTGATCCTCGAGGAGGATCCATGACCGAGGCCACGACGGACACCGACGTCACGAAACCCGTCACCGCGGTGCCGGGGTCGGGCACGGCCCGGGTCGCGGTGACGCCCGCGGCGGCGGAACTGCTGCCGAAGCTCACCGAGATCCACGGACCGCTGATGTTCCACCAGTCCGGTGGGTGCTGCGACGGCAGCGCCCCGATGTGCTATCCGGACGGGGACTTCAAGATCGGCGGTTCGGACGTCCACCTCGGAGATCTCACGATCGAGGGGCTGGAGAAGCCGATCGGCTTCTACATGTCCTCGTCGCAGTACGAGTACTGGAAGCACACGCACCTCACCGTCGACGTGGTGAAGGGCCGTGGCAGCGGGTTCTCGGTGGAGGCGCCGGAAGGCGTGCGCTTCATCATCCGCTCGCGGCTGTTCACCGACGACGAGATGCGCGAGCTGGGCGACCTGTAGGGCGGTCTCCGAGCAGAGCACGATCGAGGGGCGCCCTGACTGCGTGGCACGCAGCCGGGGCGCCCCTCGCACGTTCACGACCCCCCGACAAGGAGTTCAAGGATGAGCACCCCGTCCACGACGCTGCGCGAGCTGACCGGCATGCCCGCGACGCCCGCGAGCCTGCGCGACTCCGCGCTGGTGATGATCGACCTCCAGAACACCTACACCCGGGGTGTCATGGCCCTCGAGAACGTCGAGCCGGCCATCGACGAGGCCGCCGCCCTGCTGGACCGCGCCCGCAGCGCCGGCATCCCGATCGTCCACGTGCAGCACGACGCCGGTGAGGGCACGCCCTACGACGTCCGCGACGAGATCGGCGCGATCGTCGACCGCGTGGCCGCCCGCGACGGCGAGCACCGCATCGTCAAGAACTTCCCCAACTCCTTCGTCGGCACCGACCTCGACGAGTACCTGCGCGGGGCGGGCGTGACGAATCTGGTCCTCGCCGGGTTCATGACGCACATGTGCGTGAACTCGACGGCCCGCGGCGCCTTCAGCGCCGGTTTCGCCCCGTCCGTCGTCGCCGGGGCCACCGCGACCCGCGCCCTGCCCGGCCCCGACGGCACGGTTTCCGCCGCGAGCCTCCAGGCGGCGAGCCTGGCCGCGATCAGCGACATGTTCGGTGTCGTCGTTCCGGACAACAAGGGGATCCCCGACTGAGGTTCAATTGTGGCCGTCCTGCGAAAATTCGCGTCGGGCGACGCGCGTCACTCGACAACTCCCGGCTCCGGAAATAGGGTCCGGCCACATTAATGGTCGGTTCTTGACGGAGGTCGCGTGATGGCGCAGAAAGTCGTGGTTTCCCTCGTCGACGACCTGGACTCGTCGGAGGCGGACGAGACCGTCGAGTTCGGGCTCGACGGTGCCACGTACGAGATCGACCTGTCGGACGCCAACGCGGCCGCCCTGCGCGACCGGCTCGCCGACTACGTGGCCCACGCCCGGCGCAGCGGCGGCCGGCGGCGGTCGTCGACCCCCGCGGCGTCGTCCTCGTCCGGCTCGCGCCGCGGCGGGGGCTCGGGCGGGCGTGCTGCCGTCGACCGCGAGCAGAACCAGGCCATCCGCGAGTGGGCCCGCAAGCAGGGCATGACGGTCTCCGAGCGTGGCCGCATCCCCAGCGAGGTCAGCGAGGCGTACCACAAGGCCCACTAGCGATCCGAGGCGTACGCGGCCAGGGCCGCGCGGTCGACGGTCAGCGTGCGGCCGCCGGGGTGGACGACGAGCAGGCCCCGGGCGGCCAGGCTGCGCAGCGCCGTGTTGAGCGTCTGGCGGGCCACCCCCAGGCGCTGGGCGAGCAGCACCTGCGGCCCGCCGAGGTCGATCCGGTCGTCCCGGTGCTCGAGCTCGAGCAGCAGGGTCGCGACGCGGTGGGTGACCGGGTGGAACACGCGCTCGACGACGGCCCGGTTCTGCAGCCGCACGATCCGCACGAGGTCCCCGAGCAGCGCGAAGAGCGTGTCGGGGCTGGAGCGCAGCACCCGGAGGGCGACCGCGGCGGGCAGGACGAGCACGGTCGCGTCGCGCAGCGCCACGGCGTCGTCGGCCCGCGGGCTCGGCCGGAGCACCTCGAAGTACCCGAAGGCCTGCCCCGCGACGGCGACCCCGACGTCGACGACGTCGCCGTCCGTCGAGCAGGTGCGCGCGACCACGGCGCCGCGCAGCAGCACGAACATCGACACGCAGGTCTCGCCCGTCCGGAACACCGCGTCCCCGGCGGCGTAGTGGCGCACCCACGCGGCCCCGGCCAGCGCGTCGAGGGCCGCGGGACCGAGCCCGTGGAGCTGCGGGCAGGCGAGGAGCGCGGCCCGGATGTCCTCGCGCCGGCCACCGACGGGCACGGCCGCCGCGGTCGTCGTCATGCCACCTCCCGGGAGGGGTCGGCCGTGGATCACTCCTCCGGCGCAGAGGTGCTGTCACGCCGGTGACAGCGTGTCGATCATCGGCTCCCTAGGTTCCCCGGTCGACGCCTCCGTCGGATCCCCGACAGTTGCCGGCGTCGGGACCCGGGGGAGACGGCGTGCGGACAGGTGGGCCTCGACGGGCGACGGCGATCGGGGCCGTGCTCGCGGCAGTGCTGGTGAGTGCGGCGTGCGGATCGCCCGCAGGGGGCCCACCGCCCCCGTCGGCGTCTCCCGTGGCCGGCGTCGCCTCCGTCGAGGGCCCGTTCGGCGGCCCGTCCGCCTCGGACACGGTGGCGGGCGGGGCATCGGTGTTCACCCCGGTGGCGGCGTCGGTGCTCCGGGCCCCGGTCCCGGTGCCCGCGACGGACGGCCGGGTGCACCTGGCCCACGAGCTCCAGGTCGACAACATCCTGGGCTCGCCGGCCACGATCGACGCGGTCGAGGTCGTCGGCGACGGTCGGTCGCTGCTGCGGCTGGAGGGCGACGCCCTCGCCGCCTGGATCAAGCCGTTCGGCGGGCAGCTGGGCTCGCGGGACCTGGAAGGGGGCCAGGGCGGGCTGATCTGGCTGGACGTGACCCTCGCGCCGACCGACCCCGTGCCCGCCCGCCTCGAGCACCGCCTCACGACGGCGTTCGCCCAGCCGTCGCCGCCGCTCACCCCACCGACCCTGACCGCGACGGTGGCGCCGACGGCGGTCGACCGGACGCCCCCGGCGCGCATCTCGCCGCCGCTGCGCGGACCCGGGTGGCTCGACGGCGACAGCTGCTGCCGCCTGGGCGCGCACCGGGGCGCGGTCAGCCCGATCGACGGGCAGCTGTTCGCGCCCGAACGCTTCGCCATCGACTACGTCCGGCTCGACGCGTCCGGCCGGATGGTGAGCGGGCCGCCGACGGACATCGCGAGCTACGCCTACGTGGTTGCCGACGTCCTGGCCGTCGCCGACGGGCCGGTCGTCGGGCTCGTGGGCGATCTCCCGCAGCAGCCGCCCGGGGCGAACCCGAGCGGCCTGACGCTGCAGCAGTACGGGGGCAACCACGTCGTGCAGGACATCGGCGGCGGGCGCTACGCCTTCTACGCGCACCTGCAGACCGGCAACCCGCTGAACCTCGCCGTGGGGCAGCAGCTGCGCCGCGGCCAGGTGCTCGGCAAGCTGGGCAACTCCGGCAACACCGATGCACCCCACCTGCACTTCCACGTGATGGACCGCCCCGACCCGCTCGCGTCGAACGGCCTGCCGTTCGAGTTCGACACCTTCACCCTCGAGGGCCGGGTGGTGTCCGAGGAGTCGTTGCAGCAGGGCACCGCCGGCCCGGTGCCGTTCGGGATCGACCGGGCGGGGGCCGGTCCGCGCGCGGGTGTGTCGCCGCTCGGCCTCGACGTGATGGGCTACGCGCCGTGACCGCGGTGACCTGACCCGGATAGGTGGTTCGCCCGTGGCGAACGCCTCGCGGGGATGAGGCGAACGTCTCCGGTGGTTGGAGAGGTCATGGTTCCCCGGGCTCCAGCGGCCCGGGGTGCAGGATCGATGTCGGCGCGCGTGACCGCCGTCACGGGCGCGGAACCGTCACCGTCCCGTGACGTCTCGCGCGACGACTAGGATGGGGCTGCGGTGTTCTGCCAGCTTGGGCATCGTGGGCGTCCCGATCCGTCATCGGGCACCAGCCAAGGGGCCACCGGGCCGTTCCTTCGTGGACACTCGGTGGAGGACCGCCGGCGCAGCAGTCAGGAGTGACGAATGTTCGAGAGGTTCACCGACCGCGCGAGGCGGGTGGTCGTCCTGGCCCAAGAAGAGGCCCGGATGCTCAACCACAACTACATCGGCACCGAGCACATCCTGCTCGGGCTGATCCACGAGGGCGAAGGCGTCGCCGCCAAGGCCCTCGAGTCGCTGGGCATCGCCCTGGAAGGCGTGCGCCAGCAGGTCGAGGAGATCATCGGTCAGGGCCAGCAGGCCCCGTCCGGCCACATCCCCTTCACCCCCCGCGCCAAGAAGGTGCTGGAGCTGTCGCTGCGCGAGGCGCTGCAGCTCGGGCACAACTACATCGGCACCGAGCACATCCTGCTCGGGCTCATCCGCGAGGGCGAGGGCGTCGCCGCACAGGTGCTCGTCAAGCTCGGCGCGGACCTCAACCGTGTGCGCCAGCAGGTGCTGCAGCTGCTCTCGGGCTACCAGGGCAAGGAGCCCGCGGAGTCCGGCAGCCAGCGTGGCGAGGGGACGCCGTCCTCGTCGCTGGTGCTCGACCAGTTCGGTCGCAACCTCACCCAGTCGGCCCGTGAGGGCAAGCTGGACCCGGTCATCGGCCGGGAGAAGGAGATCGAGCGGGTCATGCAGGTCCTCTCCCGGAGGACCAAGAACAACCCGGTCCTCATCGGCGAGCCCGGCGTCGGCAAGACCGCCGTCGTCGAGGGCCTCGGCCAGGCCATCGTCAAGGGCGAGGTCCCCGAGACGCTGAAGGACAAGCAGCTCTACACCCTCGACCTCGGGTCGCTGGTGGCCGGCTCGCGCTACCGCGGTGACTTCGAGGAGCGCCTCAAGAAGGTGCTCAAGGAGATCCGCACCCGCGGCGACATCATCCTGTTCATCGACGAGCTCCACACGCTCGTGGGTGCGGGTGCCGCCGAGGGCGCGATCGACGCCGCGTCGATCCTCAAGCCGATGCTGGCCCGCGGCGAGCTGCAGACCATCGGGGCCACCACCCTCGACGAGTACCGCAAGCACGTCGAGAAGGACGCCGCCCTCGAGCGCCGCTTCCAGCCCATCCAGGTGGGGGAGCCCTCGGTGGCGCACTCCATCGAGATCCTCAAGGGGCTGCGCGACCGCTACGAGGCGCACCACCGCGTCTCGATCACGGACCCGGCGCTGGTCGCGGCGGCCACCCTGGCCGACCGCTACATCAACGACCGCTTCCTGCCGGACAAGGCCATCGACCTCATCGACGAGGCCGGCGCCCGCATGCGCATCCGCCGCATGACCGCGCCGCCGGACCTGCGCGAGTTCGACGAGAAGATCGCCGACGTCCGTCGCGAGAAGGAGTCCGCGATCGACGCGCAGGACTTCGAGAAGGCGGCGCGGCTGCGCGACGAGGAGAAGAACCTCATCGGGCAGAAGACCGAGCGCGAGAAGCAGTGGAAGTCGGGTGACCTCGACGTCGTCGCCGAGGTCGACGACGAGCAGATCGCCGAGGTGCTGGCCAACTGGACCGGCATCCCCGTCTTCAAGCTCACCGAGGAGGAGACGACCCGTCTGCTCCGCATGGAGGACGAGCTCCACAAGCGGATCATCGGCCAGGAGGACGCCGTCAAGGCGGTCTCGCAGTCGATGCGCCGTACGCGGGCCGGCCTCAAGGACCCGAAGCGCCCGTCGGGCTCGTTCATCTTCGCCGGCCCCTCGGGTGTCGGTAAGACCGAGCTCACCAAGGCGCTCGCGGAGTTCCTGTTCGGTGACGACGACGCCCTCGTCCAGATCGACATGGGTGAATTCCACGACCGCTACACCGCCTCGCGGCTCTTCGGTGCCCCTCCCGGGTACGTCGGCTACGAGGAGGGCGGCCAGCTCACCGAGAAGGTGCGCCGCAAGCCGTTCTCGGTGGTCCTCTTCGACGAGATCGAGAAGGCCCACTCGGAGGTCTACAACACCCTCCTGCAGGTGCTCGAGGACGGTCGCCTGACCGACGGTCAGGGTCGCATCGTCGACTTCAAGAACACGGTCATCGTGTTCACGTCGAACCTCGGTACGCAGGACATCTCGAAGGCGGTCGGCCTGGGCTTCCAGTCCGGCTCCGACAGCGGCTCGAACTACGAGCGGATGAAGAACAAGGTCACGGACGAGCTGAAGAAGCACTTCCGTCCCGAGTTCCTCAACCGCATCGACGACATCATCGTGTTCCACCAGCTGACCGAGCAGGAGATCGTTCAGATGGTGGACCTGATGATCGGGCGCACCGAGAAGCAGCTCCAGAACAAGGACATGTCCCTGGAGCTCACCGACAACGCGAAGAAGCTGCTCGCCCAGCGCGGCTTCGACCCGGTGCTCGGGGCCCGGCCGCTGCGCCGCACCATCCAGCGCGAGATCGAGGACCAGCTCTCGGAGAAGATTCTCTTCGGCGAGATCGAGGGCGGTCAGATCGTGCTGGTCGACGTCGAGGGCTGGGAGCCCGAGACCGACGACAACGGGGTCACCAAGCAGGCCCCGGAGACGGCCACCTTCACCTTCCGCGGTGAGGCCAAGCCGACCCCGGTGCCCGACACCCCCGAGGTCGCCGCGGCGGAGTAAGCCCTCCGCCCGCTGCACGCCCGGAGCCCCGGTCCCCCTCGTGGGGGCCGGGGCTCCGGCGTGTGCGGGGAAGTAGGGCGTGCCCCACCTGCTCGGGGGGTCGGCTCCCTCCTGCCCGATCCCGTCCGCGACGAGGCTGGTGCCATCGCCGCAGGGAGAGGGCCGGAGACGATGCGCACGCTACGGGGACACCAGGAGGCCGCCGCAGGGACGGCCGTGCTGATGCTCGCGATCGTCCTGACCGCGCCCCTGCACTACGGCTTCGGGCTGGCGCTGACCTGGCTGCTGCCGGCGGCGGACTTCGGTGTCGTCAGCGTGCTGCTGACCGTCCTCCTGCTGGCCACCACGGTCCTCGCCGCCGGGTTCCCCTGGGCGCTGGCGCGCACCGTCGCCCGCGCCGGGGACGGCGACCCCGAGGCGGCCGCGGAGGTCGACGCCGCGTTCCGCTCCGCGCTGGTCGGCAACGTCGGCCTCGGCACGGCGCTCGCCCTCGGGTTCGCGGGCGTCCAGCTGACCACCGGCGCGATCCTCCCCGGCGTCGGCCCCGGCCTGACGATGCTGGCCGCCGGGACGATCGTCCTCGTCGCGCTCGGTCAGGTGCTCCTCGGCGGGCTGCAGGGGGCGCGGCGCTTCGCGGCGGTGAGCGGCGCCCGGATCGTCGAGGTCCTGGTCAAGGTCGTGGTCGGTGTCGGCGCGGTCGCGCTGATCGGGACCGGCGCCGTCGGGGTCGGCTGGGGTCTGCTGCTCGGCGCGGCCGTCGCCGCGCTCTGGGCCTGGTGGACGATGCGCGACCGCCTGCCGCGGCTGCGTGGCGCGCTCGCCGGATGGCGCTCCTTCGCGGCCGCCGCGCCGATGGCCGTCGGCACCACCGGCTTCGGTCTCATCGCCACGCTCGACGTCCTGCTGCTCGGCCCGCTGGGGCACGCGCACGGCGTCACGTTCGCCGCCATCGGCACCTACCAGGCCGCCGCGCTCCTGGCCAAGGCTCCGTTCCTGGTCGGCAGCACCCTGTCCGACGCCGTCTTCCCGTTCATCGCCCGGGCCCGCGGCGCCGCGGAGGCGCACGGCTGGGTCGTCGCCGCGATGCGCTGGGTGCCCCTGGCCCTCGTCCCCGTCCTGCTGGTCCTCGTGGTCACCCCCGACGCGCTGGTCGGCCGCATCTTCCCCGTCGAGCACGCCGCGGCCGGCGGCCTCGCCCGCCTGATCGCCGTCGGCACCCTCGGCCTGGTCCTCGGCGACATGCTGCTCAAGGCGCTGTTCGCCCGCGGCCTCGCCGGTGCCGCCGCGGCCCGCATCCCCGCCGCCGCGGTCGCCGAGGTGGCCACGATGGCGCTCCTCGTGCCGGGGTACGGCGCGGCGGGGGCGGCCGCCGGGTTCGCGGTCGGTGCCTGGGTCGGCGTCGGGGCGCTCGGCTCCGTCTACCTGCGCCACCACCGGCCGGGCGCGCTGCCCGCGCGCGCCGCGGTCGGCTGGGTCGTCGCGGCGAGTGCCATGACCGGCGTGCTCGCCCTCGCCACCGTCGCCGGGCCGGCCCTCGACCTGCCGCTCATCGCCCTGGCCCTCGTGGTCTACGCGGTGCTGGCCGTCCGCCTCGGGGCCGTGCCCGCCGCCGACGTCGACCGGGCCCGCGCCTGGATCGCCCGCGCGACCCGTGCGTCAGCCCGCGTAGAGCCCGGCGAGGGTGCGGGCGACGTCGGCCATCTGCTCGCGCAGGGCGACCGGGGCGAGCACCTCGACCTCGGCGCCGAGGCCCAGCAGCTCGGAGCGGGCGTGGGCGAGCGACTCGATCGGGATGACCGCGCGCACCCAGCCGTCGTCGTCGGTCGGCCAGCTGCCCTCGGCGAGCGCGCGGGCGGTGTGCGGGCGCAGGAGGGCCGGGGCCAGCTCCATCGCCCGCGGGGACAGGCGCACGGTCGCCTCGGCCTGGTAGAGGGCGTCGGCGAGTTCCTGGGTGCGCCGGTGCCAGTACTTCCAGAGGTCGAAGTCGTCGGGCCGGTCGAAGCGCACGTCGAGCGTCTCGAGCGCCAGGATGCGAGCGACGCGGTAGGTGCGCGGCGTCGCGCCGGGGTCGCCGCCGTGGGGGAGGGCCACCAGGTACCAGGTGCCGGCTTTGAGGACGACCCCGAGCGGTTCGAGCTCGCGCTCCACCTCCGGCTCGCGCCCGCCGGTGGCCCAGCGCCGGTAGCGCACGCGTAGCACGCGCTGGTTCCACACCGCGTCCGCGACGCCGGTGAGCGTGGGGACGTGGTCGGCCTCGCGGAACCAGCCGGGGGCGTCGAGGTGGAAGCGTTCGGCGATCCGGCCCGCGCGGTCGGAGAGCTCCCCGGGCAGGGCCGCCTGCACCTTGAGCTGCGCGGCCGCGAGCACCCGCCCGAGACCGAGCTCGGCGGCGGCCTCGGGCATCCCCGAGAGCGCGAGCGCGTCGGCCTCCTCGGCGGTCATCCCTGTCAGGTGGGTGCGGTAGCCCTCCAGGAGCGAGTAGCCACCGTCGGGGCCGCGGTCGGCGTAGACGGGCACCCCGGACGCCGAGAGGGCGTCCATGTCGCGGTAGATCGTGCGGATCGACACCTCGAGCTCGTCCGCGAGCTCGCGCGCGGTCACCCGTCCTCGGTTCTGCAACAGGAGGAGCACGGAGAGCAGCCGGCTGGCGCGCACGGGTCAGTCCTACCCCATCCCTGACATCCCCTGTCAGGCACGTCCCCCGTCCGGCGCCACGGGTTCAGCCGACTGCCGGTCCTGGGGCTCGGGCTGCAGCTCGTCGGGGATGCCGTCGGCGTCGTCGTCGCGCAGCAGCGGGTCGCCGATCCCGGCTCGCGCCCCCTCGAGCTGGGCGGCGACGGCGATCCCCAGGAGGAGCGCGACGCCGGTGACCGTCGCCCACAGCAGCAACGCCATGATCCCGGCGAGCGGGCCGTAGGTGTCGCTGAAGTCCCCGGACACGGCGACGTAGAGCGCCACGCAGCCCGACGCCGCCAGCCACAGGATCACGGTGAGGCCGGCGCCGAGCGCGAGCCAGGAGAGCCCGGGCTGGTGGCGCCGGGGCGAGTGCCGGAAGAGCACGGTGACGGCGACGACGAGGGCCGCGAGCCCGACGGGCCAGCGCAGGACGTCGAAGACCGTCTCCGCGACGTCGCCCCAGCGGTAGACCTGCTCCACGGCGTCACCGAGCGGCCCGCCGGCGATGATCAGCACGAGGCCCAGGCCCAGCGACGACCCCGCCGTCAGCGTGAGGACGGCGGCGCGGGTGTACTTGCGCAGGAACGGCCGGTCGCGCTCCGTGCCGTAGATGCGGTTGGTGCCGCGCTCGAGCTGGGCGATCGCGCTCGTCATGGCGAGGAATGCGGTGATCAGCCCGAACGCGACGGCGAACTCGCCGACGTTCTCCGAGCGCGTGTCGTCGCCGCCCGACTCCTCGGGGAGCTCGGCGGGCCCGCGGGCGACGACGTCGGCGAGCAGCTGGTCGCCCGCCCCGGGGGACACCGCCACGACGGTCTGCGCGACGACCTGCGCGACCGACTCGGCGCCCACGGCCGTCGCGAGTCCGCTGCCCGCGATGACGAGCGGGACGATCGCCAGCGCGAGCTGGAGCGCGAAGCCCCGCGCGTGGCTGAAACCGTCGCCGAAGCGGAACCGGACCAGCGCGTCCCGCAGCAGCGCGACCAGCCCGATCCGGCGCGCGGTGTGCCAGGCGTCGTCGGCCGACAGCGTGTCCCCGTCCATGTCCGTCGTGACGGGCACCGCGCGCACCGAGCTCACTCGCTCATCTTCCCCCGCAACCTGACGGGAGGTGTCAGGCACGGTGCGGAAAGCTGACCACCATGGTGGAGACGATGACGCGCGAGCAGGTCATGGCGCACCGGATCGCCGCGCAGGGCCTGCACCGCGACCGCCCCGGCGCGATCGCGGCCCTGGCCTCGCTCGGTATCCAGGACTCGGGTCCCACCGCGCGGCTCGTCCTCGCGGCACGCACCGACGGCGACGTCGACCCGGCCGCGCACCACCTGACGGACGGCTGGACCCACCGCGGCGCCCCGCACCACCACCCGACGCCACAGCGCAACGCGATCGCGGCGGCGGCGCGGCCGTTCGACGACGCCGACGCGGGCGCCCGCCTCAACTGGAGCGGGCCGGAGCAGCGGCGGGTCGGCATCCCGGCGCGGGAGGCGATCGACCGGGCGGCCGACGCGCTCGCCGAGGTCGTCACCGAGCCGATGACCAAGGGCGCGGCGAGCACCGCCGTCACGAAGCTGCTGCCCGACGCGCTGCTCCGCGACTGCCGGCCCTGCGCGTGCGTCCACGTCAACGAGCAGCTCATGCGGCTCTCGGCGTTGCCGGTCGGCGTCGGCCTGGACGCGACGGGCAGGACGCTGCTGCTCACCCCGCCGCCGCCCGACTGGTCCCGGCCGGTCGAGGGCGATCCGGCCCGCGCGGCGCGCCTGGTGCTCGACTACCTGCGGGTGCTCGGGCCGGCGGGGCCCCGCGAGGTCGCCGACTTCGTCGGCACGTCCCCGACCGCCTTCGCCCCCGGGTGGGAGGCCGCCCTGCCGGAGCTGGTCGAGGTCCGGGTGGACGATCGGCCCGCGTGGCTGCCGGCCACGGACCTCGACGCGGCGCTCGGCGCCCCGGAGCCCGACCTCGTGCGCTTCCTGCCGCCCCTGGACCCGATGCTCCAGGCCCGCGACCGTGAGCTCGTCGCACCCGACCCCGTGGTGCGCAAGGACCTCTACCGCGTCCTCGGGAACCCGGGCGCGCTGCTGGCCGACGGCGAGATCGTGGGGACCTGGCGCCCGCGGGCGTCGGGCAAGCGCCTGACGATCGAGATCGCTCCCGTCGCGGAGCTCGAGCCGGACGTCCGCGCCCGCCTCGACGACGAGGCCGAGCGCGTCGCCGCCGCCCGCGGCCTGACGCTCGCCGGCCTCACGGGCATCTAGGACGCAACGAACGAGCTGTTCGCTGCTTCTAGGCGCACGAAGTCCCCGTTGATCACGCGGGAAGGGCCGCGTCGATCGCCTCGAGCGTCGCCCGCGCCCCCGAGGCCAGGGAGACCCCGCGACCGTGGCGGATTCCCGGCTCGCGCACGTTGATCCGGATCAGCGCCCCGGAGGCCGCCGACGCCAGCTCGGCGTGCCGGCGGACCGTGGGGACCGCCGTCCCGGCGCCGAGCTCGACGACGACGAGGCCCTGCGCGTCCTGGGCGCGCAGCCACCGGCGATGGGCGGCCATGCGCTCGGCGTGGTGGCCGGGCACCCAGAAGCCGTCGCCGAACATCAGGATGTTGGGCCGCGCCACCGCACCGCACCGCGGGCACGTCGGCAGGGGAGGCCGGGCGCGCATCGTGTGCTCGTCGATCGCGACGTCGACCCGATCCCTCCTCCCCGTCGCTTCGCTCGCCGAACCGTCCGCCGACCAGGTCCCGTCGTGGCACGGCCGGGTGCACTGCAGCATCCCGATCGCGCCGTGGCACTCGACGACCGTCTCCGGGGTGAACCCCGCGGCCTGGAACGCGCCGTCGACGTTGGACGTGAACACCCGCGTCGGCCACCGATCCGCCCACCGGCGCAGGACGGCGAAGCCCGCGTGGGGCACGGTGCGCCGGTAGAGCGCGAGGCGGTGGCCGTAGAAGCCCCAGGCGAGCTCGGGGTCGGCGTGGAAGTGCTCGGGGTCGGCGATCTCCTCGAAGCGCAGCCCGAGCCGGCGGTAGGGCGGGTAGGCGCGCCAGAACCCCTCGGGTCCGCGGAAGTCGGGCAGCCCCGAGTCGACGCCCATCCCGGCCCCGGCGCACACCAGCAGCGCCGAGGCGCGCGCGAGTCGCTCCGCGGCCTCGGCGACGTCGTCGGGGTCCGGGGACTCCGGAGAGGTCAGGAGCCCGATCCGTCGACGTGCAGCACGACCTCGAACTCCATGAGGTCGGCGCCCGACGAGACCGGCTTGGCGCGCTCGCCCGCGTGGGCGGCGGCCGCGGCACCCCCGTCACGCCAGCTGGCGAACGCCTCCTCGGACTCCCAGCGGGTGTAGACGAAGTAGCGGTCATCCCCGGCGGTGGGACGCAGCAGCTCGTAGCCGAGGAACCCGGGTGTGTCCTTGATCGAGTCGCCCCGGGCGGCGAACCGGCGCTCCAGCTCGGCCTCGTTGCCCTCGGGGACCTTGATGGCATTGATCTTCACGACGGCCATGACCCGAGCCTACTGCTCTCCCGGCAAGCAGAAACGCCCGTCGGCGAGCTGCTCGACGAGCCCGTCGACGAGCAGCGAGTCGAGGCACCGGGCGCGCTGGGCGGGGTCGGTGAGCCAGGCCGCGTCGAGCGCCGCCGCCGGCACCGGCCCCGGTGCTCCCCGCAGCACGTCGAGCAGCCGCCCGCGGACCTGGCGGTCGGTGCCGGCCCAGCGCTGTGCCTTGCGCGCCGGACCGTCGCCGGCGGGACGCCCGAGGCGCTGCCAGGCGCAGGCGCCGGACACCGGGCAGTCGGCGCAGCGGGGGGTGCGCGCCACGCAGACCGTGGCGCCGAGCTCCATGAGCGCGGCGGACATGGTCGCCGCGTCGGCGGTGTCGTCCGGCAGCAGGGCCTCGGTGTCGGCGAGGTCGCGCGAGGCGGCGGCCCCGGCGTCCGCGCGGCCGAGCACCGCACGCGCCACGACCCGGCGGACGTTGGTGTCGACGACCGGGACGCGTTGGCCGTGGGCGAACGCCGCCACCGCGCGGGCCGTGTAGGTGCCGATGCCGGGCAGCGACTCGAGCGTCTCGACGTCGGCGGGGACGACGTCACCGTGGTCGGCGGCGATCGCCTGCGCGGCCGCGTGCAGGCGTAGCGCCCGGCGCGGGTAGCCGAGCTTGCCCCACGCCCGCAGCACCTCGGAGGCGGGCGCGGCGGCCATCGCCGACGGTCGCGGCCAGCGCTCGAGCCACGCGCGCCACGGCTCCTCGACCCGCGCCACGGGCGTCTGCTGCAGCATGATCTCGGAGACGAGCACGCCCCACGCCGTCGTCCCGGGGCGGCGCCAGGGGAGGTCCCGGGCGTGCGCGCGGAACCACGGGACGAGGACGTCGGCGAGGGTCGTGGTGGTGGGGCCCATCGACCGCCGATCCTGCCCCGGCCACCCGCTGACGCCACCGTCGGGTGAAACGGGCGGGCGACCGCGTGGTGGTCGGTCGCGGAGAGCTGAGTGGAACTTACTTTCCGTGACGTGTGGGAGCCGCTCGGACCGCTCGCGCCGTCGGTCTACTGGCGGCGCCGGATCGCCGCGCTCGGGGTGGTCCTCGCCGTGCTCGGCGGGTTCGTCTGGGCCGTGGCGGGTGTGAGCGGCGGCGAGCCCGACCGCGCCACCGTCGAGGCCCGCGCCCGGGCGGCCGCCATGGCGAGCGCGCCGACGCCGGAGCCCGCCGCTCCAGCAGAGACCGGTGCTCCCGGGCCCATCGAGGCCGCGCTGCCGGCGGTCGTCCCGCCCGGCGGGGCGCCGGGCCTGGTGGCGCCGCCCTCACCCGGCGACGCCCTGTTCGCGCCCCCGGGCGGCGACGGCTTCCGCGGGTTCCTCCCACCCGGGGTGCCGACGGGCTCGGCGGGGCCGCTGCTCTCGACGCCGACGAGCACCCCCGCCCCGGTCGTGCCGCCGAGCACGACGCCGCCGGCCACCTCGACGCCGACCACCGAGGCCGCGCCGGCCGAGCCCCCGCAGGAGCGGGCGGCCGCACCCGGCCCGTGCGCCGACGGCGACCTGAGGGTCACGGCGCGCACCGACGGCCCGCGCTACGCCGCCGGCACGAAGCCGGTGCTGAGCCTCGTCGTCACCAACACCGGCAGCGCGCCCTGCGTGCGCGACCTCGACGCCGCCAAGCAGGCCGTCGCCGTCGTCGTCCGCCCCGGCGAGGGGCTGTGGGGGAGCAACGACTGCTCGCCCGGCGACACCGACGACGTCCGCACGCTCGCGCCGGGCCAGGAGGCGGTGTTCTCGGTGCGCTGGTCGGGCAAGACCTCGGCGCCCGGCTGCGCGGGCACGCGGACGGTCGTGCCGCCCGGCGACTACCAGCTGCTCGCCCGCCTCGACGGCATCGTCAGCGAGCCGGCGCCGTTCACGCTCGCCGGCTGACCGTACGCCGACCGGCCGGGCTCAGACCGTCTGCGCCGTGGTCAGCCCGACGCGCAGCAGCGCGCCCTGGAGGTCGTCGACCTCCACCGCCCCGAGCCCCTTCGGCGTGCGCACGTCGCCCGGCGGCACGAGCGCCCGACTGATGCCCAGACGGCCGGCCTCGGCCAGGCGTCGTTCGAGCGCGACCACCCGGCGGACCTCGCCGCCGAGCCCGACCTCGCCGACCGCGATCAGCCCGGGACGGACGGCCTCGTTGCGGAACGCCGACGCGATGGCGATGGCGATGGCGAGGTCCGAGGCGGGCTCGCGCAGCCGCAGGCCGCCGACCGTGGCGACGAACACGTCCTTGTCGTGCAGGCGCAGGTGGCAGCGTTCCTGCAGCACGGCGAGGATCTTGGCGACGCGCCCGCCGTCGAGGTCGGACACGACGCGACGCGGCGCGCTCTCCGAGCTGCGCGTGGCGACGAGGGCCTGCACCTCGGCCATGAGCGGGCGCTTGCCCTCCATCGCCACCGTGACCGCCTGACCCGCCACGGTCTGCACGCGCCCGCCGGTGAACAGCCCCGACGGGTCGCTGACCTCGGCGATGCCGCCGTCGTTCATCTCGAAGCAGCCGACCTCGTCGGTGGCCCCGAAGCGGTTCTTCATCCCGCGCACCAGCCGCAGTGGGGAGTGCCGCTCGCCCTCGAACGACAGCACGACGTCGACGAGGTGCTCGAGCGTGCGCGGCCCGGCGACCGCGCCGTCCTTGGTGACGTGTCCGATGAGCACGACCGGCAGGTCCCGCTGCTTCGCGAGGGCGACGAGCGCCGACGTGACCGCGCGGACCTGCGACACGCCGCCGGGCGTGCCGTCCACGGTGGCGGTGCCCACGGTCTGGACGGAGTCGACGACGAGCAACTCCGGGTCGACCGCCTCGACGTGCGCCGCGACCTCCTCCAGATCGGCCGTCGCGGACAGGAACAGGTGCGGCGCGAGGGCGCCGGTGCGCTCGGCGCGCAGCCGGACCTGGCCCGCCGACTCCTCCCCGGTGACGTACAGCACGGTGGCCCCCAGCCGGGCGCGTCGCGCGGCGACCTCGAGCAGGAGCGTGGACTTGCCCACCCCCGGCTCGCCCGCGAGCAGCACCACGACCCCGGGTACGAAGCCGCCGCCGAGCACCCGGTCGAGCTCGCCCACGCCCGTCGGGCGCGCCGTGGCCGTCTCGAGATCGACCTCGCTGATCAGCCGCACGGGGCTGGACGGGCGCGCCGCGGGGGAGGGCGGCACGCCGGTGCGGCCGCCGCCCGTCGCGACGGCGGGGAGGTTCGGGGCCTCCTCGACCGTGCCCCACCCGCCGCACTCCGAGCAGCGCCCCACCCACTTCGCGGACGCGTGCCCGCAGGCGGTGCACTCGAAGCGGGGGGCGCGGGTCCGTGGGGGCACGGTCCGCACCGTAGGCCGGACCCCCGACAGCGCGGGGCCCGACGGGCGGATCAGCCCTCGGCGTCGCCCTCGCCGACGACGAGGACGGGCACGGACACGGTGCCGGCCTTCTCGAAGGTGAAGGTCACCTCGTACGTCGGCCCGGGACGGAGCTGCTGCGTGACGCCGGTGAGCACGATGCGCGCGCTGCCGCCCACGCGGACGAAGGGGTCGGGCGGGCCGACCGGGCCGGGGTCGTTGCCGATGATCCGCAGGGAGTTGTTGGGCGGGATCGTCGTCGGGCCCTCCGGCCGGGCGCTCACGGCGTACGGCGAGGTGACCGACACGAGCCGGTCCTCCGTCGGGGTCTGGTTGATGATCGTCAGACGCAGGGGGATCTCCGCACCCGCGGGCACGGTGTTGGTCGGACCGGCGTCGAGGGAGACGTCCCGCAGGAGGATGCCGCCGACCTGTCCGGCCGACCCGTCGGCCTGGGAGACGATGGTGTCGGTCTGGGTCACGGAGCCGGCGCTGCAGCCCCCGAGCGCGAGGCCCGCGGTCAGCAGCGTCGCGACGACGATCGCCGGTCGGGTCGCGCGCGGGCGGCGGCTCATGATCGGGAGCGTCCTCTCGGGAGGTGGGGCACACTGGTCTTCGGGCAGCGACACCCTAGTACCAGGTCGGCGTCCCGGCCTCGCGGGAGCGCGGGGTGCCGGGGCGAGCACGCCCCGATGCCTCTTGTCAAGTCCCTGACCTGCGAAGACGGCGCAATCCCCTGCGATGCCCGCCCGCCGGGCGTGTTAATCTGGGTGTAGCGAAAGGGGCTCGGGACACATGGTTTTCAAGGTCGGCGAGACCGTCGTCTACCCGCACCACGGTGCCGCTCTCATCGAGGCCATCGAGACCAGGACGATCAAGGGCGAAGAGAAGAAGTATCTCGTCCTCAAGGTTGCTCAGGGCGACCTGACCGTCCGGGTTCCCGCGGACAATGCCGAGATCGTCGGCGTCCGCGACGTGGTTGGCCAGGAGGGGCTGGATCGGGTGTTCGAGGTGCTGCGTGCGCCGCACACCGAGGAGCCGACCAACTGGTCGCGCCGGTACAAGGCGAACCTCGAGAAGCTCGCGTCGGGCGACGTGAACAAGGTGGCCGAGGTCGTGCGCGACCTCTGGCGCCGCGAGAAGGACCGCGGCCTGTCCGCGGGTGAGAAGCGGATGCTGGCCAAGGCCCGGCAGATACTGGTCAGCGAGCTGGCCCTGGCCGAGGGCACCGACGAGGTGGCGGCCGAGTCGCTGCTCGACCAGGTGCTGGCGTCCTGATCCGGTCCTGAACCGACGTGATGGCCGCGGTGACGCGGTGAGCGTCGCCGCGATCGTGCCGGCGGCGGGTCGAGGCGAACGACTGGGCCTCGGCCTGCCCAAGGCATTGGCGGTCGTCGGCGGGCTCAGCCTGGTCGCGCGCGCCGTCGACGGACTCGTCGAGGGTGGCGTGGACGCTGTCGTCGTCGTGGCCCCTCCGGGCGGCGAGGACGCGATGCGTCGCGCCCTCGGCGACCGTGACGTCACGGTGGTGCCGGGTGCCGACGACCGCGTCGGCTCGGTCTCGGCCGCCCTCGACGCGCTGCCGGCCGACGCCGACGTGGTGCTCGTGCACGACGCCGCGCGGTGCCTCTGCCCGCCGGAGGTCGTGCGCGCGGTCGTGGACGCCGTGCGTGCGGGACATCGCGCCGTGATCCCGGCGACACCCGTGGCCGACACGCTCAAGCGCACCGGCGCGGCGGGGCAGGTCCTCGCGACCGTCGACCGCTCGGACCTGGCCGCCGTCCAGACCCCGCAGGGCTTCGAGCCGGCGACGCTGCGCGCGGCCCACGACCGTGCCCGTGCCCGGCGCGACGCCGGCGAGCCGGTCGCGGCCACCGACGACGCCGGGCTCGCCGAGGATCTCGGTGTGACCGTCGTGACGGTCCCCGGCGACCCGCGCGCCTTCAAGGTGACCACCCCGCTCGACCTCGCGATGGCCGAGGCGCTCGTCACGGCGGGCCGGGCGTGACCATGCGCGTCGGCATCGGCACCGACGTCCACCCGGTCCGCGCCGGCGTGCCGTGCTGGGTGGCGGGCCTGTTCTGGGAGGGCGTCGACGGCTGCGCCGGGCACTCCGACGGCGACGTCGCCGCCCACGCGCTGTGCGACGCCGTCCTGTCCGCGTGCGGCCTGGGCGACCTGGGCGCGGTGTTCGGCACCGGGCGTCCGGAGTGGTCCGGGGCGTCCGGGGTCCGGCTGCTCGGCGAGGTGCGCGCGCTCGCCACGGCCGAGGGGTGGGCGCTGGGCAACGCCGCGGTCCAGGTGATCGGCAACGCCCCGAAGATCGGCACCCGCCGCGCCGAGGCGCAGACGGCACTGTCGGAGGCGCTCGGGGGCCCGGTGGCCGTGTCGGGCACGACCTCCGACGGGCTCGGGCTCACCGGTCGGGGAGAGGGTCTCGCGGCCGTCGCGACGGCTCTGCTCGTCCCGGCCTGAGGTCGCCCGCCGAGTTCCTCCGAACGGCACCCACGGCTCGCCCGCGGTTCCTACGATCCGCGAGGGGAGGTGGGCCGGTGTTCACGACCAACTGGCAGGGGAAGAGCCACCAGGAGATCTACGACCAGGTGAACGGCGGTCCCGCCAGCGGCGTCCCCGGCGACGGGTTCGTCGACAGCGGTCAGTCGTGGCACCGGCTGGTCGGGCGGATGCAGCGCGTCGCCGACACCGTCGACGCCGCCGGCTCGAGCCTGCGCGCGAACTGGCAGGGGCAGGCCGCGGAGTCCGCGGACCGGTCGATCCACCCCCTCAAGCCCTGGGTCGACCAGGCGCGCGCCGTCGGCCGCGCCGTCGGCAGCGTCTCGCACGAGCAAGCCGCCAACCTCCAGGACGTCCGCCTCGCCATCCAGGCGCCGACGCCCGCGCGCGCCCCTGCCGCTCTCGGGTGGGGCGACGTCTTCGGGTCGGCGGGTCCCCTCGGCAGCGACTACCAGAACGCGCTCGCGGCGCAGGCGGAGGGCGAGCGGGCCGCCCAGCAGACCATGGAGCGCTACCAGCACTTCAGCGCCGACCGGATGACCACGCTGCCGCAGTTCGCCGGCCCCGTCGGCCCGCAGATCACGCCGGCCGACCTGTCGGTGGGCGGTGGCGCCGGGCCCGAGGGCGGCGGGGCGGGCGGTGCTGGTGGTGGAGGCGGTGGTGCTGGCGGTGGTGCTGGCGGTGGTGCTGGCGGCGGCTCCGGGGTCGGCGGAGGGGCCGGTGCGGTGCCCGGAGCTGCCGGTGGTGCCGGTGGCGGTCTTCCGCCGGGCGCGGGAGGTCCTGCCGGCGGTGTTCCCGGCGGTGCTGCCGGGGGAGGCGGCGGCGGAGCAGGCACGGGCGCCGCGGCCCCGGTCGTGCCGTCGCCGACGACGGCGGCCGGGACGCCGGCCCCGAACGGGGTCCCCGCGGCCCCGGGTGGCGCGGCGGGGGTACCGGGCGCGGGTGGCGTGCCCGCCGGGAGTGCGCCGGGTGCGGGAGGGGGGCCGGCGCCGTCGTCCCGCCCGTCGGCGCCGTGCCGGGCGGCGGAGGACCTGGCGGGGGCGGTGGCAGCGGTGCCGGCCGGATCCCGCCGGGCCCGTCGACCGGTGCGGGCAGACCCGGTATCCCGGGGAGCTCGGGCCTACCGGGCAGCTCGGGGACCACGGGCGGCTCGACCTCGGGAGGGCTGGTGCCGGGCGCGCGGGTCGGCGGTGGCGTCGGGGGCGGGGCCGGTGGTGGCGTCGGGAGTGGGGCTGGCGGGGTCGGTGCCGGCGGTGTCGGTGGAGGTGGTGTCGGCGCCGGCCCGGGTGCCGCCGGGGGCACGGGACGCGGCGGCGTCGGTGGGGGAGCCATCGGTGGCGGCGGCACCGGCGAGGTCGGCGCGCGCACCGGGGTCGGCGGTGGTGGCGCCGTGGCGGAGACGGCCGCGGTCCGCGCGGCCGGGGCTGCCGCCGAGGGGCGCGGCGGTGCGGTCCCGATGATCCCGCCGGGCGGCATGGTCGGTGGCCAGGGTGGCGGCGGGGACCGGCGCCGCCCCGACTACCTCCACGAGGACGACCCCGACGCCATCGCGGGCACCCTGCCCGCGACGACACCCCCGGTGCTCGGCGAATGACGATCGGGATTCGGGGCGGCGTGCACCTCGACGTCGGCCAGTACCTCGCGCTGTGGCGCCATCTCGGCCTCGGCGAGCACCCGCTCCTGCTCTCCGTCCTCGACCACGGCCGCACCTACGCCGAGCGCGACGCCCTCGATGCCGCGGCCCGCGACCGGCTCGCGGCCCACGGTCTGCTCGAGGACCCGTCCCTCGCCGACATGCTGTCCGTTCTCGCCACCCCCGCCCGCGAGGTCGACGTGCGGGTGCTCGCCGAGGGCGCGCCACCGCTCGACGTCCTCGCCGCGACGCGGGGCGCGCTCGGCGTCGTGGCGTGGCTAGTCCCCGGCGGTCTGCGCCTCGATGCCGCCGACCCGGACGACCTCGCCGGCGCACTGCTCGCCCGCCTCCCCGACCGGCCCGCCGCCTCCGGCGTCCCGATGTCCCTGCCCGCCGACGCCCTGCTCGGCGACGGGGTCACCCTCGACGAGCGCGCGCGCCGCCTGCGCCGCGCCGGCGTCTCCGCGCACCACGTCGAGCGACTGCGCGCGATCTGGGCCACGCCGCCCGAGCGGAGCGTCACCTTCGGGGTCGCGGTCCGTGACGCGGCCGGTGTCCGGCGTCGCGGGCCCCGCGTGGTCACCGTGCTGGACACGGCGACCGGCCGCCTCGCGATGGGGCCCGACGCCTCGGGCTCCCGCATCGTGGTGCGCCCGACCGACCGCCCCCGCCTGCGCGCCGAGCTCGCCGCCCTGCTCGAGGGTCACGAGCGCGACGTCGCCGCGAGCTCTCGTCGCCGGTAGGACCGACTTCGCCCGATGCTTCGGTTTTCGAAGCATTCTGCGCCAGGGGTGGCGGCTCGACGGCCCGTCCGCTGGAGGCGTCCTCGCTGCGCTGCGGAAGCTTCGGTTTTCGAAGCGTCCTGCGCCGGCGGTCGCGGCTCGACGGCCCGTCCGGCGGAGGCGTCCTCGCTGCGCTGCGGAAGCTTCGATTTTCGAAGCTTCCTTGTCAGGGGTCGAACGACCGGACGCTCAGCGCAGGACCGCTCGCACGGCCGCCGGGGCGTCCGAGGGCCGGAGCAGCGGCACCGAGCGCCCGCCACCCGCGGCGGCGATGCGGGCGCACGACGTCCGCGCCTCCTCGTCGTCCACCGTCACCAGCGTGTGCACCCGCGCGGCGCCGGAGGCCCCGGCGATCGGGGCCGGGTCCTCGCCCTCGTTCCAGGCGCCGTCGGTGAGCACGAGGACGTCGGCGTGCGGCACCCGCGCAGCCGTGGCCTGCGCGAGGGCGGTGCGCAGGCCGAGCGCGAGGTCGGTGGTGGAGCCGCCGCGCAGGTCGAGCAGCGAGTCGAGCACCGCGGACGTCGGCGCGGGGGAGTGCAGGTGACGCAGCACCACCGCGCGCGACCAGAACGCGATCACCGCGAGCTCGTCGTCGGTGCGCAGCCCGGCCGCGAGGGCGCCGGCCGTCGTCACCGCCGTGGTCAGCGGCTTGCCGGCGACCGAGCCGGACGCGTCGACCAGCAGCACGATCGCCCGTCCCGGCGAGCGCCAGCCGCGCCAGCGGAGGTCTTCGGCGCGGATCGGCCGGTGCTCCAGGGACTGCTCGAGGGTGGCGTCGAGATCCAGGTCGAGCCCGTCACCGGTGACGGTCGCGAGCCGGGTCGAGCCCCGTCGCTCCGTCTCGCCCGCCCGGGCCGGGGGCACGAGCAGGCGGACGGCGAGGCGCCGCGCCTTCGCCCGCAGCAGCGGGTCGGTGGCGCGGGCGAGGTCGGCGAGCAGGTCGATCGTCCCGTCGGCGTCCTCGCCGAAGGCCCCGGCGGTGGCGGCCTCGTCGAGCACCCCGACCGTCGGGCTCACGCTCTGGAGGTCGTCGTGACGACGCTGCAGGTCGGCGCGGGTCTCGGTGCGGCGGGCCTGGTCGCGCAGCAGGTCGGCGACCTCCCGGGGATCCGACACCACCTTCGGCGGCGCCCCGGGCGAGCGGCCCGCCTGCGGGGGCGGCGAGCCTCCGGGGCTCAGGCTTTTCCCTCGCCACCACCCTCGGCGCCGACGCGCTCGTCGACGGGCGCGCTCGCCGCCCACAGGTCGGCGACGACCTCCTCGACGGTGCGCGTCGAGCCCTCGAGTAGCTGCACGCGCCCGGAGAGGGCGGCCAGCGCGGCGTCGGTGCCGGTGGTCTCGGCGTTCGGGGCCAGCCGTCCGGCGAGCCCCACGTCGCGCAGCTCGGCCAGCGAGGCCGCGACGGCCACGAGGTCCAGCGCGCCGCGCACCGAGGAGCCCAGGCGCAGGTCGGGGTGCTCGCGGGTCGCCCGCGTGGCCCGCACCGCGCGCGCGACGAAGCCCTCGTCGACGACGCCGTGGTCGCGACGGACGATCGCGGTCTCCTCGTCCGCGTCCTGGTGCACGAACCCGACACGGCACGACCGGTCGTAGAGCGCGGGCGTGATGCGCCCGGTGCCGACGGCGTCCGACGGGTTCATCGCCGCGACGAGGCGGAACGACGGCGCCGCGTCGACGATCCCGAGCCGCGGCACGTGCAGGCGCCGCTCGGAGAGCACGCCGAGCAGCACGTTGAGGGTCTCCTCGGGGACGCGGTTGAGCTCCTCGACGTAGAGCAGCGCGCCCGAGATCAGCGCCCGGACCAGTGGCCCGGGCACGAAGTTCTCGGGGGTGTAGTCCTCGGTGAGGACGCGCGACGGGTCGTGGTGGCCGACGAGACGCGCCGGCGAGAGCTCGGCGTTCCCCTCGACCAGCTCGAGCCCGACGCCGGCGCCCTCCGCGAGCGCGCGCAGCAGCGTCGTCTTGCCGGTGCCGGGCGGGCCCTCGAGCATCACGCTGCGGCCGGCGGCGAGCGCCGCGGCGATGACCTCGGACTCGCGCACGCGCCCGATCACCCGGGCCCGGGACGCGTCGATCATGGCGCGGACCGGCAGGCGGCCCGCGGTGGGCAGACGGGGGGCGGCCCCGGTGTCCACGAGGGAGACCGGGGCCGCGGAACCGTTCGTCACAGGGAGTCGATACCTCAGTCGAAGATCAGGACGCCGCGGATGTTCTTGCCGGCGTGCATGTCCTCGTAGCCCTGGGCCACCTCGTCGAGCTTGTACTGCTTGGTGACGAGCTCGTCGAGCTTGATCTTCCCCTTGTTGTACAGGTCGAGCATCTTGGGGATGTCGGCCTTGGGGTTGGACGAGCCGAACAGGGAGCCCTTGATCTTCTTCTCGAAGAGGGTCAGCTCGCCGATCGGGATCGGCACGCCCACCTCGGTGATGTCGCCGAGGCCGGTGACGACGACCGTGCCCTGCTTGCGGATCGAGGCGAAGGCGTTGCCGACGTGCTCGGGCTTGGTGATGCCGATGGTGACGATCGAGACGTCGGCGCCCTGGCCGTTCGTGTAGCCCTTGGCCAGCTCGGTGGCCTCCTCGATCGACTCGACGGCCTCGGTGGCGCCGAGCTCGAGGGCCTTCTCGCGCTTGAATGCGACGGGGTCGACGGCGATGACGTTGGCCGCGCCCGCGTGGGCCGCGCCCTGGACGGCGTTGGCGCCGATGCCGCCGATGCCCTGGATGATCACGGTGTCGCCGGGGGCGACCTCGCCGGTGTTCACGGCGGTGCCCCAGCCGGTGCCCACCGAGCAGCCGAGCAGGCAGGCGACCTCGAGCTTGGTGTCCTGCGGGACCTTGATCGCCGAGTCGACCGCGACGGTCGAGTACTCGGAGAAGGTCGAGATGCCGCACATCTGGCCGACGTTGCTGCCGTCCTCGAGGTGCAGACGGGTGGAGTCCTCGGTCCAGCGCGTGCCCGCGAGGAGGCCGGCGCCGAGGTCGCAGAGGTTCGAGTGGCCGGTGGCGCACCAGCGGCACTGCCCACAGGCGGGGAGGAAGGAGAAGAGGACCTTGTCGCCGACCTCGAAGCCCTTGGTGTTCGGGCCGACCGACTCGACGACGCCGCCGCCCTCGTGGCCCCCGGCGAACGGGTAGGTGCCGACCGGGATGTCACCGGTGGCGATGTGGTCGTCCGAGTGGCAGAGGCCCGAGGCGACCATCTTCACCCGGATCTCGTCCTGACGCGGGTCGTCGACCTCGACCGTCGCCGTCTCGTACTTGCCCGGGGCCTGGCGGACGAGGGACGTCCGGCACGTGATGGACAACGCTGACCACTCCTTGCGTAGCGGAACCGTCGAATGATGCAGCCGACTCTATGTCTCGCCTCACAGGTTGGGAAGAGGGTTACCGAACGATCGGTCGGTTGCGGTTCGGGTGCGTCCGTGGGATCGGATCCGCCGTTCCGTAGGATCCGGACGGTGAGCCTGCACCTGTACGACACCGCACGTCGCGAGCTGCGGGAGTTCCACCCGCAGTGCGCCGGCACGGCGTCGATGTACGTGTGTGGGGCGACCGTGCAGGGCGTGCCCCACGTGGGCCACGTGCGCTCGGGTCTGGACTTCGACGTGCTCCGTCGCTGGCTCGCCCACAGCGGCTACGACGTGCGGCTCGTCCGCAACGTCACCGACATCGACGACAAGATCCTGAACAAGGCCGAGGCCGCGGGCCGGCCCTGGTGGGAGTGGGCGGCGACGCACGAGCGCGCCTTCGCCGCGGCCTACGACGCGCTGGGCTGCCTGCCGCCGTCGGTGGAGCCGCGCGCCACGGGCCACATCACCGAGATGGTCGAGCTGATCGAGCGCCTCGTCGAGAGCGGCCACGCCTACGCCGTCGACGGCGACGTCTACTTCGCGGTGGGCACCTGGCCGTCGTACGGGGAGCTGTCCGGCCAGCGCGTCGAGGAGATGGAGCAGGGCGAGGGGGCCGACCCGCGCGGCAAGCGCGACGCCCGCGACTTCACGCTCTGGAAGGCCGCGAAGCCCGGCGAGCCGTCCTGGCCGACGCCGTGGGGCCGCGGGCGCCCGGGCTGGCACCTGGAGTGCTCGGCGATGGCCACCCACTACCTGGGCCCGCGCTTCGACATCCACGGCGGCGGCCTCGACCTGGTGTTCCCGCACCACGAGAACGAGCTCGCCCAGTCGCGGGCCGCCGGCGACGGGTTCGCCGAGTACTGGCTGCACAACGCCTGGGTCACGATGTCGGGCGCGAAGATGTCGAAGTCGCTCGGCAACACGCTGACGATCCCCGCGGTGCTCGAGCGCGTGCGGCCGGTCGAGCTGCGCTACTACCTCGTGGCGCCGCACTACCGCTCGACGCTGGAGTACTCGGAGCACGCGCTGGCGGAGGCCGCCGCCGCGTACCGGCGCATCGAGATGTTCGTGCACCGCGTGCACGACCGCGTCGGCGCCGTCGAGGTCGGGCGCATCTCCGACGCGTTCGCCGCCGCGATGGACGACGACGTCGCCACCCCCGCGGCGCTGGCCGAGGTGCACGAGACCGTGCGCGCCGGCAACGCCGCCCTCGACGCCGGCGACCGCGCCGGCGCGATGGCCGCCGCGAGCGCGGTGCGGGCGATGACCGGCATCCTCGGCCTCGACCCCGTCACCTGGGGCGACGCCGCCGCCGGCGGCGGTGCCGACGACGCGGCGCACCAGGCGCTCGGCTCGCTCGTCGACTCGCTGCTCGAGCAGCGCACCCGGGCCCGCGCCGAGCGCGACTTCGCGCGGGCCGACGCCCTGCGCGACGAGCTCACCGCGGCAGGCGTCGCCGTCGAGGACACCTCCGACGGCCCCATCTGGTCACTCAAGGACGGTGCCTGAACCCCATGGCCGGCAACTCCCGCCGCCCCGGCGCCCGCCGCAACCCGGGCTCGAAGAAGGGCCCGACGAAGGGCTCCGGCGGCAAGGGCCGCAAGAGCCTCGAGGGCCGGGGCCCGACCCCGCCCGCCGAGAAGCGCCCGAACCACAAGTCGTACCGCGGCGAGGGCGGGTCGAGCTCGGCGTCCGCGTCCCGGCGTCCCGCCACCGAGGAGCGCTCCGCGCCGCGCCGTGCCCCGGCGCGTCGTGACGACCCCGACGGCCCCCAGACCGTGCTCGGGCGCAACCCGGTGGTCGAGAGCCTGCGCGCGCACAGCCCCGCCATCGCGCTCTACATCGCCCAGAACATCGACGTCGACGACCGCGTCCGCGAATCGATCCGCAGCGCCTCCGAGCGCGGGATCTCGGTGCTGGAGGTGCCGCGCGGCGACATCGACCGGATGGCCGACGGCGCGGTGCACCAGGGGCTCGCGCTCTCGGTGCCGGCGTTCGACTACCTCCACCCCGACGACCTGCTGGAGGAGGCGCGCCAACGCGCCCACCTGCAGAAGGTCGAGCCGCTGCTCGTCGCCCTCGACGGCGTCACCGACCCCCGCAACCTCGGCGCCGTCCTGCGCTCGGTGGCGGCGTTCGGGGCGCACGGCGTGCTGCTGCCCCTGCGTCGGTCGGTCGGCGTGACGCCGGTGGCCTGGCGGACCTCGGCAGGCGCGGCCGCGCGTGTGCCCGTCGGCCGTGCGACGAACCTCAGCCGCACCCTGTCGGCGTGGCTCGACGAGGGCCTCGTCGCGGTCGGGCTCGACGGCGCCGCGGACGCCGACATCGACCACCTCGACGACGCCGCCGGCCCCGACGCCGCCCGCGGGCCCCTCGTGCTCGTCGTGGGTTCCGAGGGCAAGGGGCTGTCGCGTCTCGTCCGCGAGACCTGCTCGGCCTCGGTGTCGATCCCCATGGCCGGCGAGTTCGAGTCGCTCAACGCCTCCGTCGCCGCGGGCGTGGCCCTCGCCGAGATCGCCCGGCGGCGCCGCGGCTGACGTCGTGGCAACGAACGCGCCGTTCGCTGCTTGTAGGCGCACGAACTCCCCCTTCGCTCGCCCGGATCGTCCTGGCGGAGGGCGCCCCTCCCCGCTCTATCCGAGCGAAGGTGCCCTTCGGTCGGAATCCTCGGTCACCTCGGGCGACGACCCGGAGCGAGGCGCGTGCTCCCGCGGCACGGCCAGGTCGCTGTCGACCTCGCGACCCCGGAGCACGCGGGACTCGACGACCTCCCAGCGCTGCGCCTCCTCGCCCGCCCGCGACAGCGCCGCCCCCGACGCCACGACCCCGCCGTCGAGCTCCTTCGCGACCTCGGTCAGCCGCGCCGCCTCGTTCACCGGGTCACCGATCACCGTGTACTCGTAGCGGCGGGTGTCGCCGATGTTGCCGGCGACGGCCTCGCCGGCCGAGACGCCGATGCCCGCGGAGATGTCGTCGAGCTCGTCGGCGATGCGCCGCGCCATCTCCCGCCCGGCGCGCAGGGCGCAGCCGGCGGCGTCGTCGAGCGCGGTCGGCGCCCCGAAGATCGCGAGCGCGGCGTCGCCCTCGAACTTGTTGATCCAGCCGTCGTGCTGCTCGACCACGTCGATGACCACGGCGAAGAAGGCGTTCAGGGCCTCGACGACCTCATACGGGGGCCGGGTCGCGGCGAGGCGGGTGGAGCCGACCAGGTCGACGAACAGCACCGCGACCTCGCGCACCTCGCCCCCGAGCTCGACGTCGTTCTCCATGGCGGTGCGGGCGACGTCCTCGCCGACGTGGCGGCCGAACAGGTCCCGCACGCGCTCCCGCTCGCGCAGCCCGCCGACCATGGTGTTGAAGCCGGCCTGGAGCAGGCCCAGCTCGGTGGTGTCGAACACCGGGACCTCGGCGTCGTAGTCGCCGTCCTCGACCTGGCGCTGGGCGCGGCGCACGGCGAGCACGGGCGCCGCCGTCGACATGGCGGTGAGCACCGTGACCAGGAAACCCACGACGAGCGCGACCCCGCCGAGCACGAGGACGACGAGGGCGAGCCGGTCGGTGGTGTAGCCGCCGAACGCCAGCGAGGCCACGGCGGCGAGAAGGACGCCGACCAGCGGTACCGCGGTCCCGAGCACCCACGAGCCCACCGCGCGCAGCGCCACCCCGGGCAGGACGCGTCCCGAGGGCGGGCGGTCGTTGAGCACGCGCGCCACGTCGCGGCGCAGGACGCGCTCGACGAGTCGGTAGGTCACCGCGACCGTCGCCACCCCGCCGAGGGCCACGGTGATGCCGACCGACACGCCGAGCCGAGGGCTCGCGACGACGTTGATGAGCACGAAGACGACGACGGCCGCCGCCCACAGGACGGTCTGGACGGTGGCGAGCCGCAGCGGGCCGCGCAGCACCACGCGGCGCAAGCGCTTGCGCTGACGCCGCACGGCGCGGTCGTCGGCACCCGGACCCGGAGGCCGCGGGACCCGCATCCGGACGTGGCCCCAGACCACGCCGACGAGCACGGCGCCGAGCAGGTAGGCCCCGAACGCGACGAGGTTGCGCATCAGCGCGCCGGGGTCGTCCTCGACGAGCTCGCCGAGGGGCAGCACCCAGGCGGCGACGACGAGCACGACCCCCGCGCCCACGATGTTGGGGATGACGACGACGAGGGCGAGCGCGAGGCGCGTGACCATCCGGAGCCCGCGCTCCTCGGTCGCAGCAGCTCCCGACGCTCCGGACATGCGCGGACCCTAGCGGCGGGCCGTGGACCACCGACGTCACACCGCCGGGACGCTCACTCCCCCGTGGCAGGAACGGCGCGGCGGCGCCGCACGACGACCCACGCGACGACGTAGGCGAGCGCCGCGGCGACGACCACGGCCGCGAGGGCCGGGTGCATGTCCTTCGAGAGGCTCGGCGCGCGGTCCGGGCCGATCGCCCAGAGCACGAGCGGCGTCGCGAAGGCGACGGCGAGACCCGCCGCCCACCACCGCAGGGCGCGGAGCGCGACGTTGCGCCAGGTGCTGACGACGACAATCACGACCGGGACGACGGCGAGCATCGCGAACTGGCCCACGACCATGACGGCCACCGCTCCGGCGGCGATGGCGGCGGATCGCGGCAGGCGCTCCGTCGTGGATGACGGGCTGGAGACGGTGACGGGCATGGGACGCTCCCCGGAGTGTGACCGCTGCTCACGTCTGCGAGCACTGCTCTCAGGATGACAGTCGGCACGCCGAGCAGCAAGAGCACTGCTCTCGAAAGAGCGTCACCGCACCAGGAGCTGCACCAACGCCGCCACACCGACCACGACGATCACCCCGCGCAGCACCACCGGCGAGAGCCGCCGCCCGACGAGCGAGCCGATCACTCCGCCGACGATCGACCCGCAGGCCACGCACGCCACGACCGGCCACGACACCGGCGCCACCAGCGCGAACACGATCCCCGAGACGAGGTTCGCGAGCGTCGCGAGCACGTTCTTCACCGCGTTGTGCCGCTGCAGGTCGTCGTCGATCAGGAGGCCGAGCGTCGCGAGCAGCAGGACGCCCTGTGCGGCGCCGAAGTACCCGCCGTAGACACCCGTGCCGTAGGTCGCCGCCGAGACGGCGGGGCCGACGCGGGTGCGGGGCGCGCCGTCGGGGCGTCGCGCGGCCATCCGGCGCGAGACCCAGGGCTGGATGACCACGAGCACCACCGCCAGGGCGACGAGGACCGGCACCACGGCGTCGAACGCGTCCGGCGGCAGCCAGAGCAGCAGCACCGCGCCGGTGAGCCCGCCGAGCACCGACGCGACGGAGAGCCGGAGGACACGCCCGCGCAGACCCCGCAGCTCGCGCCGGTAGCCGATCGCGCCGGTCAGGGAGCCGGGCACGAGGCCGAGGCCGTTGGAGACGTTCGCGGTCAGCGGCGGGTAGCCGAGGGCGAGCAGGACGGGGAAGGTCACCAGCGTCCCGGAGCCGACGATCGTGTTGACCATCCCGGCCCACACGCCCGCGACGACGATGATCGCGGCATGCCCGAAGGTCAGGCCGGGGGTCACCCGGCCATGATGGTCGCGCGTGTCGCCCGCCGCCGGGTCCGCAGCGCCCCGAGGGCGCGGCACACCACATAGATCACGAACGCGATCGAGGCGACGAACGGGCTGATCGGCAGCCCGGCGTCGAGGGACGCGACGATCCCGCCGATCACGGCGACCTCGGCGAACACCACGGCGAGCACGGACGCCAGCGTCGGCGACGCCGTGACCTGCGCCGCGGCCGCGGCCGGCGTGATGAGCAGGCAGAGCACGAGCAGCGCGCCGACGATCTGCACGCCGAGGGCCACCGTCACGCCCAGCAGCACCGCGAAGACGATCGAGAGCGCGCGCACCGGCACGCCGCGGGCGGCGGCGACCTCGGGGTCGAGGCTCGCGAACAGCAGCGGCCGGCGGACCACCGCGAACACGCCGAGCACGACGACGCCCACGAGCGCGAGCGTCAGCACGTCGCCGACGTCCACGCCGACGATCTGCCCGACGAGCAGCCCGAACTTGTTGGCCGAGCGCCCGGTGTAGAGCGACTGGAACAGCACCCCGAGGCCGAGCCCGAACGACAGCAGCACCCCGATCACGGAGTCGCGCTCGCGCTGCGCCCGCCCGAGGGCGCCGAAGAGCAGGGCGACGAGCACCGCACCGACGAGGGCGCCCCAGCCGACGGCGTCGGTGCCGAAGACGAGCAGCGCCCCGGCGCCGCCGGCGAACGCCAGCTCGGCGGTGCCGTGCACCGAGAACGCCATGCCCCGCCCGACGACCACCGGGCCGAGCAGCCCGGACAGGACTGCGAGGACCACGCCCGCGATGAGCGCGTTGCGGACGAAGTCGAGCGAGAGGAGGTCGAGCGTGCTCACGGACCGCCCCCGGTGTGGACGAGGCGGTCCTCGGCGCCGACGACGACGATGCGGTCGCGCACCCGGACGACGTCGACCTCGGTGCGGTAGAGCTCGGAGAGCGTCTCGGAGGTCATGACCTCGTCGGGCGTGCCGATCCGGAACTGCCCGTCGACGAGGTAGAGCACCCGGTCGGTGACGGGCAGGACCGGGTTGAGCTCGTGGGTCACGAGCACCACCGCGGTGCCGTGCTCACGGCGGCGGCGCTCGAGCAGGTCGACGACCGTGCGCTGACGGGCGAGGTCCAGCGAGTGCAGCGGCTCGTCGGCCAGCAGCAGTCCCGGGTCCCCGACGAGGGCCTGCGCGATCCGCAGCCGCTGCTGCTCCCCGCCGGACAGCGCGCCGACCGGGGCGTCGGCCAGGTCCAGGGCGTCGACCTGCAGCAACGCCTCCCGCACCTTCCGGGCCCGCTCGGCCCGCCCGCGCAGGGCGGGCCCGAAGCGGTGTCCGTCGAGGCCGAGGCCGACGAGGTCCCGCTCGCGCAGCGGCGTGAGCGGGTCGACGTTCGTGTGCTGCGGGACGTAGCCGACGGTGGCGTTCCCGCGCCGCGGCGCGCGCCCGCCGACCTCGCACGTCCCGGCCGCCAGCGGGAGCAGCCCGAGCAGCACCGAGAGCAGCGTCGTCTTGCCCGAGCCGTTCGGGCCCAGCACGGTGACGAACTCGCCGGGCGCGACGTCGAGATCGAGCCCCGTCCACAGCGTGCGCCCGCCGCGGCGCACCTCGGCGCCGGACAGGCGGAGGGACGGGGTCGAGCTCATGCAGGGGCTCCCAGGGCGCGGGCGAGCTCGGTGCGGGTGGCGCCGAGCCAGGTCAGGTAGTCCTGTCCGGCAGGAAGTGTCTCGGTCACGTCGACGACCGGCACACCCGCGCCCGTCGCCGCGTCGCGCAGGCCGACGGTGAGGGGGGTCTCGGTCTGCGGGTTGAACACCAGCGCGTTCACCCCGCGGGTGCCGACGAGCTGGTTGGCCTCGGCGAGCGTCGCCGCCGGCGGGTCGGTCTCGTTCTCGATGGCCTCGCTGAACGCGGGCGGGGTGGCGTCGGCGACGCCCGCGCTCGCGAGCAGGTAGTGCGCGATCGGCTCGGTGGCGAGCACCCGCGAGCCGGGACGGGCCTGGCCGATCGCCGCGAGCCGCGCCGCCTCCTCGTCGACGCGACCGGAGAACGTGCTCGCCCGCTGGCGCAGCGCATCGGCCTGGGCGGGCTCGACGGCCGCGAGGCGGTCGGCGACCTGGGTGACGACGCCCTTGACCGCGGTCGGGTCGAACCACACGTGCTCGTTCTCCTGCGCCTGGTCGCCGCGCAGCGCGAAGGCCTCGACCGCGCGGCCCTGCAGGGCGGGGTCGCCATCGAGGATCTGCTCGACCCACTCGTCGTACCCGCCGCCGTTGTAGACGACGAGGTCGGCGTTCGTGATCGCCGCGGCGTCGGCGGGGGTGCTCTCGTACGAGTGTGGGTCGGCCGCGGGGTCCTGGATGATCGAGCGCACCTCGACCCCGGGGCCGGCGATCGCGCTCGCCACGGATCCCCAGACGTTGGTGGTGGCCACGACCGTCAGCGTCCGCCCCGGGGTCGGAGCCTGCGGAGCGGGGGTCGCCTGCGTGCCCCCGGAACCGCCGCAGCCGGCGAGCAGCAGCAGCGCGCCGAGCGCGAGGGCCACGACGGCCACGGGGCGGGGACGGACGGGCACGGGTGGGCTCCTCGTCGACGGCGGGCCGGCGGGTTCCGGCTCGTTCACCGAAACGATAACGGTTATCGATTGCGAGAGGGAGGGTCGGGTTCACCCGACTCGGTCACATGCCGTGTGCGTCCGGCGCCACACAGTGCCCTTCGGTGGCGCGGAGTGGCCCTAGATCGAAACAGTCGATACGTTCGGGCGGTGGGAGAGGCACTCGAGGGGCGCCGGTCGCGGCGTACCGCCACGCTCGCCTCGCTGGCGGCTGAGCTGGGCGTTTCCCGGACGACGGTCTCGAACGCCTACAACCGGCCCGACCAGCTCTCCCCGGCCCTGCGCCGCCGCGTGCTCGACACGGCGCGACGCCTCGGCTACCCGGGCCCGGATCCCGTCGCCCGATCGCTGCGCACCCGCAAGGCCGGCGCGGTCGGCCTGCTGCTCACCGAGGCGCTGTCCTACGCCTTCCGCGACCCCGTGGCGGTGCAGTTCCTCGAGGGCCTCGCGCTGGCCTGCGAGGACAACGGCTCCGGTCTGCTGCTCGTGCCGGTGAGCCCGGAGGCCGACGACCCCGGGGCCGTCGCGCGGGCCGGCGTCGACGGCTTCGTCGTCTACTCGATGCCCGACGACGACGACAACTTCGCCGCGGTGCTCGAGCGCCCGGTGCCCGTCGTGGTGTGCGACCAGCCCACCGCCGTCTCGGACGTCGACCGCGTGGGCATCGACGACCACGCCGCGATGGTCGACATGGCCCGGCACCTCGCGGGGCTCGGCCACCGCAAGATCGGCGTGCTGTGCATGCGCCTGTCGACCGAGCGCAACGACGGCTTCGCCAGCGTCGGCCGCCAGGAGAACGCCCGCTACGAGGTGCAGCGACGCCGCCTCTCCGGGCTGCGCGAGGGCTTCGCCGAGGCCGGCGTGGACTGGACGAACGTGCCGGTGGTCGAGCGCTTCGACCACAGCGAGTCGGCGGGCGCCTCGGGCGCCGAGCAGCTGCTCGCGCGCCACGACGTCACGGCGATCGCGTGCACGTCGGACCTCCTCGCCCTCGGTGCGCTGCGCCACGTCCGCGAGTCGGGCCGCCACGTGCCCGACCAGGTCTCCGTCACCGGCTTCGACGGCGTCCCCGCCGCCGAGCGCGCGGAGCTCACCACCATCCGCCAGCCGACCCTCGACAAGGGCCGCGCGGCCGGCGAGCTCCTGCTCGACCGCGGCGACCGTCAGCGCTCCCGCACCCTGCTGCTGCCCACCGAGCTGCTCGCCCGCGCCACGTCGGGGCCCCCGCCCGAGCGCTAGGAGCTCACGCCCAGCGCCTCGAGGAAGCGTGCCGCCCAGCGCTCGACGTCGTGCTCGAGCACCTGTGCGTGCAGCAGGCCCATCCGCCGCCGGGCCTCCTCCGGGTCCTGCGAGGCCGCGGCGACGATCGCGTCGCCCACCGCGTGGATGTCGTGCGGGTTGACCAGGTACGCGCCGTCGCCCAGCTCGTCGGCCGCACCGGTGAACTCCGAGAGCACCAGCGCCCCGCCGCCGTCGGACCGCGACGCGACGTACTCCTTGGCCACGAGGTTCATGCCGTCGCGGTAGGGCGTCACGAGCATGACGTCGGCGCAGCGGTAGAACGAGACGAGCTCCTCGCGCGGGACGCCCTGGTGCACGTAATGGATCACCGGTCGTCCGATCGACGCGTACTCGCCGTTGATGCGGCCCACGCTCAGCTCGATCTTGTCGCGCATCTCGGCGTAGTGCTCGACGCGCTCGCGGCTGGGCGTCGCCACCTGGACCAGGACCGTCTCTCCCGCGTCGAGCTTCCCGTCGCGCAGGGCCTCCGCGAACGCCTGCAGGCGGACGTCGATGCCCTTGGTGTAGTCGAGACGGTCGACGCCGAGCAGCACGGTGCGCGGGTCGCCGAGCTCGTGGCGCAGGGCCTCGGCGCGCTCGGCCGTCTCCGGGTCGCGGGCCATCTCGTCGAGCTGGGGCGCGTCCACCGAGATCGGGTAGGCGGCGACGCTGACGGAGCGGCCGTCCGGCGCGGTGAGGTGGTCGGCGCTGGTCTCGGGGCCGGTCCCGGGGTCGGCCTCGGCGTCGGTGAGCCGGGTGGCGACGCGACGGAAGTTCCCGGCGCCGCCCGCGGTCTGGAAGCCGATCACGTCGGCACCCAGCAGCCCCTCCACCACCGCATCCCGCCACGGCAGCTGGGCGAAGAGCTCGGGGGGCGGGAACGGGATGTGCAGGAAGAACCCGATGTGCAGGTCCGGTCGGCGCTCACGCAGCAGGTGGGGGACCAGCTGGAGCTGGTAGTCCTGCACCCAGACCGTCGCCCCCTGTGCCGCCGACCGCGCCGCGGCGTCCGCGAACCGCTCGTTCACCTGTCGGTAGGCCTCCCACCAGGACCGTTCGAAGTGCGGCGTCACGACGACGTCGTGGTAGAGCGGCCAGAGCGTCGCGTTGGCGAAGCCCTCGTAGTACTCGGCGACCTCGTCGGCGCTGATCGCCACCGGCCGGATCGCCAGGCCGTCGTCGTCGAACGGCTCCGCCTCGACGTCCGGCCGCCCGGGCCACCCGACCCAGGCGCCCTCCCGTGCGCGCAGGGTCGGCTCGAGGGCGGTGACGAGCCCGCCCGGGCTGCGCTGCCAACCGCCGTCCTCGTCGATGCCGAGGGGAAGGCGGTTGGCGACGACCACCAGGTCAGAAGACCCGGGGGCGTCCTCGGCGTGCGTCACGTTCTCTGTCCTCCGCGGTCTCTCCGGGCAGCACACGGCGGAGCAGCCGTTGCAGCGGCCAGCCGATCTGCTCCCCCACCGAGACCCCGGCCGCGAGAGCGAGACCGAAGGTCAGGGCGAGCAGGATCGTCACCGCGCCCACGGCCACACCGCCGTACGCGAGCTGCGAGAACCCGCGGTACATCGTGAGGCCGGGCAGGAGCGGCGTGATCCCGGCGATCACCAGCACCAAGGGGGGTGTACCCAGTGAGCGGGGCAGGACCATCGCGACGAGCCCGAGTGCGGCCGCCGCGAGCGCCGCGGCCACGACCTCACCGGCACCGAGGATCCCGAGCAGCCCGTAGCCGGCCCACGCGACCGCGCCCGCGAGCGCCGCGAGCGGCAGCGAACGCCACGGCGCGTAGGCCGAGAGGGCGAACAGCATCCCGGCCGCCGCGGCGGCGAGCAGCGAGATCGGGTGCAGCGAGGGCGCCGGGCTCTGCGGCACCACGGCCGCGTAGGCGCCCGCGTCGGTGCCGAGGACGGTGGCGACGAGCTTGATGCTCACGACGACGCCGACCAGCAGCCCCGCCGACGCGAGCACGACCTCGACCGCACGCCCGGCCGCCGTGAGCGGGAAGCCCGAGATCGCGTCCTGCACCAGGCCGACCAGCGACAGGCCGGAGAGCAGCACGACGATGCCGGCGGCGATGACGAACGCGGGGGAGTCCTCGAGCGTCCCGGTCCACGCCAGGGTCGTCGCGCTGAGCGTGACGACGGCCGCGCCCACCATCTGCTGGAAGAACATCGGGACCCCGTGCTTGCGCAGCCAGCGCGCCGCGGTCCAGATGACCCCGGTGGCCAGCGCGGCGAGCACCGCGACGAGCAGGCCGCCGCCGATGAGGAAGGCGACCGCGCCGGCGAACAGCGACCGGGCGAGGCCTGCGACGAACCGCGGGTAGGGGTGCGGGCCGTCGACCGCGGTGCCGAGGCGGGTGAACGCCTCCTCGACGCTCAGCGGCTCCTCGCGGTCGACGATCTCGGAGATGATCGCGTCGACGTCGGCGAGGCGCGTGTAGTCCTGGGTCCGGTAGCGGACGTTGCGCATGGTCGTCACCGGGCCGGCCTCGTTGCCGCGGTGGCAGCACATCGTGATCGTCGAGAACGCGATGTCGACGTCGCACGTCGGCAGGCCGTACGTCCTCGCGATGGACAGCATCGTGTCGTGTGCGACGGCCGCGCCCGCGCCGGTCGCGAGCTGCACCTCGCCGATGCGCAGCGCGAGGTCGAGCACGCGCAGCACGAGGGTGTCGTCGGCGACCTGCGGCCCCGGTACGGCCGGGAGCAGCGTGTCGCGCATCGTCGGCGCGTCGATCGCGCGACGAAGATCGGGTGTGACCGGGAACTGTCGGCGGAGCGAGCCTCGTGCTCGCTGGGCCACCCCCACGGGCGGACCTTCCTCTCCCTGCTCGCCGGCGTGCTCACGCTGATGACGGGGCACTCCGGGAAACTTCATCCAGCACCTGCCCAGACGTGTGGGAGCCGATCAACGTTGCCCCGGTGGCACGTGTGACGCCCCACCCCGGACAGGGGGCGGGCCGCCCCGGCTCGACCGCCACCCCCGCGTGACGACACTAGCCACCGCGGCGCCGGGCGGGGGCTGCCCGCCAGCAGGCGCCTCGTACCATGGCTCCCGTGCCGGCGTAGCTCAATCGGCAGAGCGCTCGCCTTGTAAGCGAAAGGTCCGGGGTTCGATTCCCCGCGCCGGCTCCATCGTCACTGGTCGCGCTGGGTGCTGGATGTTCGCCGCAGTGATCAACCCACGTCTTACTCACCGAATTCCTCCTCGTCGTGCCAGGCGTCGAGGGCGGCGGCAGCGCCGGGGTTGGCGATCCGTCGGCCCAGATAGTGGTTCTGGGTCATCGAGACGTGGGCGTGCCCGAGCTGGTCGGCAATCGCACGGGGCGTCTGGCCGGCGGTGTCGAGGATCGTGGCGCATGTTCGGCGGAACACGTGCGACGTGACCCAGGCGAAGCCGTCGCTGCCGCGTGCCTCGCGGAACGCCCGGCGGGTGTTGGACGGATCGCGCCACCCGCCGAGGGTGTCCGGGAACACCGGTCCGTCGACCTCACCCGCTCGGTGGCGCCGTCCCAGCATCGAGCGAAGGAACCCGGGCAGGATCAGGAGCCGCTCGCCTGTCTCGGTCTTGGTGCTCTTGCGAACCAGGCCGACACCCGTGACGCGGATCAGGGTGTGCCCGACGTCGACGGTTCCGGCGTCGAGGTCAACCTCCGCCCAGGCCACGGCCAGCGCTTCACCGATGCGGACTCCGGTCCCGATCATGAACAGGCACAGGTCCGGGAGGTCCTTCTCAGCCGCTGTCTCGTCCGCCTTGAGCTGCGCGAGCCAGGCACGGCACTCGTCGAAGGTGAGCGCCCGCGTCGCCTTGCGCCGACTCGTGTTGATGCGGCTGACATCCCGCACAGGGTTCGAGGGGATCGCCCCGTGCCGGACGGCGACCCCGAGCACGCCCGAGAGCACCGTCCTCGTGAGCTTCGCGGCGGCTGGACCTCGCTGCGTCCGTACGGCCTGGATGAACGCGTCGAGGACGGGAACGGTGGCCTCCCGCAGCCTCAGCTCACCGACGCCAGGGAGGATGATCCGGTCGAGCTGGCGGCGATAGTGCTCGGCCGTGCTCGGCGATCGGTCGCCTTCTTCCGCCGCGGCCTCGATCTTCTTCAACCACTCGGGAACGATCTCGCGGATTCGGGTGTCCCCGGTGACCCCCGTGCCGGTCCGCGCCCGGTCCTTGAGCGCCGCCTTGAGGTTGTCCCTGGCCTTGGTCTTGCTGGCGCCGCGTCGCTCGACCTGCCGAGCTTGGCCGTCGAGGTCGCGGAATAGCGCGCGTGCGACGTAGTTGCCGGCCTCGCCGCGGACGGTGATCTGGCCGTAGCTCCCGATCGGGATCGCCGGTCGTGGCATGGCGGATCAGCCCCGCTCGGTGTCGTCGAGGCCGTCGAACCACGCCCGGACCTCGGCAGGGTCGTAGCGCAGGTAACGGCCCACGCGCCGGCCGCGAGGGCCGTACTTGGTGTAGCGCCACTGGTAGATCGTTCGGAGCGGCACGCATAGGAAGCTCGCGACGTCCTCGGCGCCCCAGAGGCGCTCTGGGCGGCTGGATGCTGCGGCCCTCGTGCGATCACCGATGGGCCGGACGATGTCGTAGGTGGTCATCGCTAGTCCTCCTAGTTTCGTCGTGCGAGATGCGCGAGCTGGCCGAGCCCTCGCTCGAGGTGCGCCGCCACGGGCTCGAGGGCGGCTGCGTCCCCGACGAGCCCCGACTGCGCCTCGAGCAACGTGGTGGCGGGGTCGTCCCGGAAGCCGATGGCCTCTGCCCGCTGGAGACAGCGCCCGAGGTAGCCCAGGAGCTGGGGCAGGCGGCCGGCGACGGTGTCGAGCTGGAAGACCGCCGAATGGACGGCATGGACGTCGACCAGGCCCTGGAATGAGACGTGGTTGGCCTCGCTGATGCCGCGGGCAGCGCGGCCGAGGGGGTAGCGCAGCTCTTCGATCATGTGCGCGCCCCAGCCGATGCAGCGGACAGGGCGTCGCCGATACCGCTTGCGATGGCGCCCAGGACGTGGCCCGTGCCGGTGACAACGCCGGGGGCGACGACAGCGAGCAGGGCGACCGTGATGACGCCGAGGACGACAGCGGCGCCGACGGCCCGGGTCTGGGCGGCGATCACCGTGAGCAGGGCGGCGATGATGACTGCGGCGATCACGAGCGCTGCCCTCCGGATTCGGTGCGATCGAGCCGGACCGCGTGGACGTGGTGGAGCTGGCCAGGCTCCGGCTGGGATGGGGACGCGAGCCGGCGCTGGCGGTGGGCTTCGAGAGCGCGGTCGGTGGCGGCCGTGAAGGCCTCCACCACTGGGGCGTCCTTGAGGGCTCGACGGCGGGCGAGAAGGACCCAGCCGGCGGCGGTGAGTGCGCCGATGACGAGGACGATGGCGACGCCCCAGCCGACGACGCGGTTGGCCTCGGCTGTCGTGGCTGCGATGCCGCGGAGTCCGGTATCCAGGGCCCGGTAGCCCCCAGCGGCCAGGAGGACGACGCCGACCAGGCCGACGAGTGCCCCGACCATCGAGCCGCCATCGCGTCCGGCGTCGCCGGTAGTGCGGATGATGTTGATCAGGCCGGTCTGTCTCATGCCGCCTGCCCTCCCAAGGTGGAGCCGCCGGAGCGCTTGCTGCGGGTGGCGAGCGGGGGAACGTCGACCTGCTCAGGGGCGGGGTACTCGGCGGCCAAGTAGGACAGCTCCGCGTCGGAGACCCAGTCGGCGCGCACCTTGATCGGCTGGCGCTTGCCGCCGTCCTCGTCGATGACGAACCCCATGCCGGGGCAGGCCTCGGGGATGGCGTCGCAGCGGGCGCCGCGCTCGTAGGCGGAGTCCGAGAGGACCATGCGGGTCTCGACGTCGGAGTCCAGCCGCAGGGCGACGCGGTAGCCGAACATGTCGCGGAAGGAGAGGACTTCCTTGCGGGGGTCCTGCACGCACCCGATGACGACGACGCCGGGGGCGCGGCCCTGGGAGAGCATCCGGCGCACTGCGGCGTTGGCGCGGTCCTTGAGGTCGCGGTTGGCGATGTAGGTGGTCAGCGCGAGCAGCTCGTCGACCAGGATCACGTAGAGCGGGTAGTCGCCGAACATCCGCGCGAGCAGCTTGCGGACGTTGCCGCCGAGGGCTTCGGCGCGCTGGCGCATGAGGTCGGCGGCGAACTCCAGGGCGGCCACGAGGTGTTCGTCGTCGCCGTAGGCGAGCATGTAGAACAGCTCGGAGACCATGCGGTACTCCATGCCGCCCTTGGGGTCGATCCCGACCAGGCGCACCTTCCCGTCCCGGATCGCCGGGGCGAGGGCGCGGATGATCGCGGCGACGAGTCCGGACTTGCCGGCGCCGGTGAGCCCGGCGATCAGGACGTGGGTGCCCACGAGACGAAGCCACCAGGGTTCGCCGTCCTCGCGGCGCCCGACGCGCAGCCACTTGAGGTCGGCTGAGGCCGGCGGCTCGTCGTCGGCGTCCTCGGCCAGGACGTCGCGGTAGACCACGCGCAGCAGCACCCAGCCCTCGCGGTGCGGGTGGGCGAGGACGCGGACCTCGAGGGCGCACCACTCGCAGGCCAGGGCGTCGGCCTGGCGGGCGATGACGCCGGGGGTGACGCCGGCGCAGAGCTGGACGTGGAGCTCGTCGACGTGCTCAGCGAGGGACACCCAGAGCAGGCGGGGGACGATGACGCGGTGAGAGGCGTCGGTGGCCTTGACCCCGGTGGCGGCGCACACGTCGTCCCAGGACCACCGGTAGCGGGTCCGGCGGGCGAAGCGCCGGAGCCGCGAGGTCACCCGGGACTCCCAGGAGGAGGGGGAGGACCGCGACCACAGCCGCGCGACCAGCGCCCCGACCAGGGCGACGACGAGCAGACCCCACGGCCCGAGCGCGAGCCAGGCCAGCGCGGCAACGGTCAGGGCGCCGCCGAGAGCGGGGACGTACAGGCAGCCCCAGACGGTCATGACGGTCAGCCAGCCGGCCCACCAGCCGGCGGTGAGGCTCCAGCGGATGAGCCGGGAGCGCTCGTGGAGGCGCTCCATGCGCATGACGTCGGCGCGGGTGCGGATTGTCTGTCCGCGCCACAGCCGCGCGGTGCTGATCTCTCTCATCGGGCACGCCCCCCGAGCCCGCCACGGGCGATGCGGTCCTTGGGGGTGTGGTTGGCGAACTTGCCGCCCTTGCCGTTGCAGGCCCCGCACTTGCCGTAGGAGCGCTCCCAGCCACGGGAGGTCCAGGTGCGCTGGGCGCAGGACCCGGCGCCCTGGCAGGCGGTGCAGAAGTGGTAGCCGCCGGTCGTGAGGCCGGTGGCGCGCATCGGTCGAACCATGATCAGAAACCCCTTCCGGAGCGGGATGAACGGTGGGTGGTGCCGCGCCCGGGGCGGCGGGTGCGGGCGGACGGGGAGCTGGCGACCTGGGCCTCGGTGACCTCCCAGGTGGAGGAGCCGCAGGCCGGACATACCTCGACCGACAGGGCGACCACGAGCCGCCCGTCGCGCTCGATGGGGGTGGGGGTCCACTGCGCGAGGCAGTCGCCGTCGCGGCAGGTCAGGACCAGCACGTCGAGGGCGGCCGAGGTGTCGACGTGCATCGACGCCGCGGCGAGCGATAAGCCGGCCGTTCCGGGGCAGGGCAGTTGGCGGGTCACTATGCGGCCCTCCGCTCGACGCAGGCTGGGCACAGCTCCCCGTCGACCGCGGGTATCGGGAACAGCAGCGAACAGGCGGGACACGACGTGGCATCGCCGAACGAGGCGGCGGCGCCGGCCAGGCGCAGCCGGCGCATCAGTCGCCGCTCACCGGGGATGGTCGCGGCCCACACGCCGTGGTCCTCGCCGGAGTCGAGCGCCCAGACCAGGCACTCACGCTGCACCGGGCAGAACCGGCAGACCCGGCGAGCGGCGGCCACCTGCTGCTGCACGGCCGGCGCGTCGTCGAGGCCCTGACTGTCGTCGGGTGGGAAGAACAGCTCCGGGTCGTGGTTGCGGCAGGTGCCGCGGGTCTGCCAGCGCATTACGCGGCCTCGCCCTCGGCCGTGCGCCGACTCGGGCGCTGCGGACCGGCCACGGGACGGATGGCTTCGGCGGAGAAGCTGACCTCGACGCCCTTGCCGCCGTTCCGGGCGGGCTTGACCCGGACCCATAGCCCGTCCAGCTCCACGGGGGAGTACGGCGCCAGCTCCGGGGCCTCGTGGGACACGACCCGCACGCCGTGCAGCTCGTGGCGCCCGTCCCGGCCGGTCGGGAGCATGACGTCGTAGATGCGCACCGGGGCGCCGGTGGCCTCATCGATCAGTGGCTGGCCCGAGGATCGCCGGCCGGTCGGGGTGTCTTCCCAGCGCTCCATGGTGGCGCCGTGGCCGGTGGCGATGACGTCGAGCCGGCTCGTGTCGATCGGTGCGGAGATGTCGTATGGCATTTCGTCTCCTGGTGTCGGCGGCGTGCCCGCTTGTGCGTGCATCACCAGGAGACGGCGACGCCCGGGGACACCAGCACCACCAACTCGGGACGTGACGGGACGTCCATAGACGCTTAAAGTGTCCCCATCGGCGGTCAAACGTCCCGAGGAGTCCCTCCATGGCGACCAACCAGCGTCTCCGAGGCTCGATCGTGTCCGCAGGCTTCCGGCCCTCTGACCTCGCAGAACGGGTCGGCGTGGACGCCAAGACGGTGGAGCGCTGGATCACAAAGGGACGTCTCCCCCACCGGACACATCGAGTCGCCGTCGCATCCGCGCTCAACGTGGACGAGGCCTACATCTGGCCGGAGGTCGTCGACGCACCGGCCACGCAGTCAGCGAGCGTCGCCGAGCTCCTGGCGCTCCACCCGACCCGTGCCGCCATCCCGCACGAAACATGGGCTCAGCTCATGGTCGGGGCTCGCGAGGCCATCGACGTGCTCGTGTACGCGGGGTCGTTCCTGTTCGAGCAGTACGACTTCACCGCGACCATCACGCAGAAGGCGGCGCAGGGCGTCCGCGTTCGGATTCTGCTAGCCGACGAGACCGCGCCGGCGGTGGCTCTCCGGGCGGAGGAGGAAGGTACGACGGGCGGGCTGCAGGGCCGCATCCAGCTCCACCGTCGCTACCTCCGGCAGGTGCGCGACGTCCGAGGGGTCGAGGTGCGGACGCACGGGACAACCCTCTACAACAGCTTGTTCCGCTTCGACCAGGACATGCTGGTGAACGGCCACGCCTACGGAGCGCCCGCGGGCGAGTCACCGGTGCTGCACCTGCGTCGCGTGCCCGGCGGGCGCATGTGGGACCACTACATGCGGTCATTCGAGGACGTATGGGCGGGCGCTCGACCGGAGGGCGCGTCCGGTCCCGCTCAGCGTCATCCAGCGCCGCCGTTCGCTCCCGAGCTGGCTGCCGCGCCGCCGCACCCAGCCGAACCAGCGTGAGACGCCCTCGGAACGATATGGGCTGCGGTCCCCGGTGGATGATGACCCCATGGCCCGCATCGACTACTACGACGACCCAGAGGCGCCGCAGGCCAACAGCCTCGTGCCGTCAGTCACCGCCGCAGTGCGGGACGACCAGGGCCGGCTCCTCCTGATTCACAAGATTGACAACGATCGGTGGGCGCTTCCAGGTGGCGCGATGGACCTGGGGGAGTCCGTCGCCGACGCCGCGGTCCGTGAGGTCGAGGAGGAGACCGGCGTTCGCGTCGAGGTCACGGGTTTGGTCGGCATCTACACCGACCCCGGCCATGTCATGGCTTACGACGACGGCGAGGTGCGCCAGGAGTTCTCCGTGTGCTTCCACGCTCGCGTCGTCCGAGGAGAGCCCCGCCAAGACGACATCGAGACGAAGGCGGCGAAGTGGGTGAACGTCGCCGATGTCCCCGAGCTGGATATCCACCCCTCGATGCGTCGGCGCGTCGACGCCGCACTTAGAGAAGGGAGCGAGCCGGAGATCGTCTAAGGAGCCCGAAGGCGGCGGCTGGTCCGATCAATGGCCGCTTGTATCGACGGTTGTGCGCGAGACATAGAGCGCCCGACGATCGAGTCCTGGTCGTACCGGGCGAGAATCTCGGACAGGCGCTCTGCGTAGTCGAAGCGCTCACCCTCAGGGCCAGTCGTCATGTCCGCGGTCCACAGCGCATCGGGCACTGGTCCTTCCTCGCGCTGCCAGTCCGCGAGCTCGGCCTCGAGACCCCGCTCCGCCGCTTCGAACGTCGCGGCTGAGTGGTGGGCGACGAGCGCACACAGCCGCGGCGAGTGGCCCCTGGCGGCGAGGTACCTAGCGCCGTCGATCGGGTGAAACCCCGTCTGTACTAGCTCGGGCGCGTATCCCAGGTCGTGGAACCAAGCTGCGACGACAAGCAGCTCTTGATCTACCGCCGGGACCGCCGCCGTCAGCTCCTCGGCGCGAGCCGCCACACTGACGGTGTGCCGGTACCGGCTGCCAAGCGGCGCGAGGAGGTCTCGTGCGAGACCTGCCGCGAGTGAGCGCCCGGACGCACGCCCGCCGGCCTCCTGGTCTGTGTCGTCGCCCCCGCGAGCGGCTGCCTGTTCGTTCGGCACCCGACCGAAGGTAGCCGTCTTCGCGGCCGAGCCCCCCAACCGGTCGGAGGCTCCCTCGCTCGTCTCTGGGATAGCCTCGCCTTCGGTGGTCGCCGGAGTAGGGAGACAGCGCATGTCCGAGGACGGAACGCGGCCGTACGCGATGACGATTAGCCTCAATGTTCTGAACCACCTGGGGATCAATTTATATAGCAACGTCAGCGCGGTTCTGTCTGAAGTGGTGGCCAACGCATACGACGCTGACGCAGAAGTCGTGAAAATCGATCTTCAACGCACTCCTCCGCGAATCGTGGTGGAAGACGACGGCTCCGGCATGGACCTCGAAGGAATCAACGAACGCTTTCTAACAGTCGGCTATCGTCGGCGAGACTCGGAACTTAAGGGCTACTCGGAGAAGCGCAAGCGCCCGGTCATGGGTCGCAAGGGAATCGGCAAATTGTCATTGTTCTCGATCTCCAATGTCGTAGAGGTATACACGACGACGGATGGCGTGGAGAAGCACGCGTTCCGCATGGACATCGAGGGTATTCGTGCAGCCATCGAGGGCGAGGGCGGCGTCGGCACGTACGAGCCCGAGCCCATCAGCACGGACTCAATCGACTTCGATCACGGTACTCGTATCGTTCTGCCCGCCCTAAAGAAGAGCATGACCAACCTCGAGACCGGCCTCCGCAAACGTCTGGCGCGACGGTTCTCTATTCTTGGCGCCGAGCACGGCTTTCAGTTGGAGATCGGCGGCCGCGAGGTGACCGTGGCCGACCGCGACTACTTCCACAAGCTCCAATACGCCTGGGCGTACGAAGACGAACCTGCGGCAGGGGCGCTCCTGGATCAATGCACCAATGCTGATGAAAAGATTGTCTCAGGCGTTGGGCGGGCCGGCGACCAGAATGAGTTCCAAGTGACCGGTTGGATTGGAACCGCGTTCACTTCGAGCTCGTTGAAGGACGAGCACAACGACAAGTTGAACTCGATTACCCTGATGGTTCGCGGCAAGCTAGCCCACGAAGACCTGCTTGAGGAACTCAACGAGGGCGGGGTCTTCCGGTCCTACCTTATCGGTGAAGTTTCTGCGAACTTCCTCGACCTCGACGACGAAGCCGACATCGCGACAAGTAGTAGACAGAAGATCATTGAGGAGGACCCGCGCTATCTCGCGCTCCTCGCGTGGCTCCGCAAAGAGATCACGAGAATCGGTACGGCGTGGTCCCGCTTACGCGATCAGAAGGGTACGACCAGCGCGAGGACAAACCCTCTTATCGATCAGTGGTTTACGCGCCTGGGCCCAGATCATCGCAAGCGAGCGCAGCGTCTATTCGGCAAGATTAACCAACTGACAGTAGACGGCGAACGTGAACGGAATGAGCTCTTCGCCCATGCCGTCCTCGCCTTCGAGACTCTGCGGTATCGGGAAAACCTTGACGCGCTAGAAGACATGTCGGGCGAGCAAGTGACTGGTATCGCAGCGATCTTCAACGATATAGAGAACCTTGAGGCCGCGCAGTATCATCGGATCGTTGTGCAGCGGTTGACGGTGATAGAGAAGCTAAAGAAGTTGATGGACGAGAATGCGCTGGAGAAGTTCATCCAGGATCACCTCTTTCAGAATCTTTGGCTCCTTGACCCGTCGTGGGAACGGGCGACCGATCGAGCGAAGGAGAAGCGCATAGGAACCACCTTCGCCGAGATTGACGAGAAATTGACCGACGAGGAACGAAACTCGCGATTCGACATCAAGTACAAGCGGATGAGCGGGTCTCACGTGATCGTCGAGTTGAAGCGTCCAGAGGTCGTGACCAACTCGACTGAACTGCTCGGGCAGATTCGCAAGTACATCAACGCGTTGAGGAAGTTTCTTCGCGACACTGGAGTCGACGAGCCCGTCGAGACCGTCTGCGTTGTGGGGAAGGATCTTAGAGACTGGGCTGACCCTGATGGTCGCGAGGAGTCTAGGCAGATTTTAGGCGCAGTGAATGCCCGCGTAGTCAAATACGAAGAGCTCCTAGACAACGCCCAGAATGCATACCGGGAGTTCTTGGACGGCGCGGAAGAGCTTAGTCAGCTCCGCGCTATCCTCGATTCCCTGGCAGAGGAGTCGGGCCAAGAAGTTGGCCTAGCGAGCGAGGCCCCCGCGAGCGGCAGCGCAACACCTGATGCAGCCACACCTGACGCTGGGCCTGAGCACTAGCCTGCGGCCGGAGCTCCTCCGTCTCGATCTTCCTCGGTGGCAAGGTGCCCGTCCTGACGCAGCCTTCGCAGTACGTCCTCGGCAGTGGGCGGGTGTACGAAGGCTTCGTCGACAGCCAGTCCTGCCAGGAGGTACGGCTTCAGTCCCAGCCATTTATCGCCGGCCATCGAGTCATCGCCGGCCATCGAGTCATCCACGCCATCAGCCTGGCAGCCTCTCCGCCGGAACGCACTCACGTCCGTCCTGCTCGCCGTGCCAGGAGGTTCCCCCGGTCTGAGCGACCGCAGGGAGGCGTGATGTACCACCCGGTCAACGGTGCCGGCGCGCGTCCGCTACAGCGCTTAGACACTGATGGACGAGCGGGACGAGGAGGCCCACGTCGGGGGACTCAGCCTCGACGTACTCAACAGGGCCGTCTGATGCATCGTCGGACTCATAGAACCCGACGCCCCACCCGCGTTGGCCCGTGCGGTCCCACGGAAGCTCCTCAGAGGCATCGGTAATCAGCAAGTTGCCCCGCTCAAGCCGGACCTCAAGAGCCGCACACATGCCACCAGTCTGTGTGAACTGCGCAGCGAAGCCGGCGTCCCGGAGGACAGTCAGGGCTTGCGCGTACTCAGCCCCTCCGGCAGCCATGGCTTCTGCGTACCTGGTCGCGTTCATATCCCCCAGAATACAGCGCCCATCGAGATTTCTCGAGTGGCAGTTCGGCACCCGTCACAGTCCAAGCGACGCCTGCAGGAGGCCGGGCAGGTGCGAAGTCCCGACCAGCCTCGTCGGGACCTGAGCCAACGTGACCATGCTTGAGGTCGGTACTACTGAGTCTCGCCCGACAACGACAGTCTCTATGTGCTCGACGATGCCATGGAGCTCCGCGGCGTAGGTCGTGGCCTGATGGAAGCCATCACGGGAGACGTAGTCTCGGTCTCCCCACTTGCACTCGAATAGTATCGCCTTCCATGTTGGCGGCCGACCAACAAGAGCGATGTCTGCTCCCATAAGCGCAGGAGACGAGAACGCTTGCATATGCAAGTCGTTGTACGGAGAGGTCCAGCCGTAGTAGTCCCACATTCCCGCTGACTCGAACCAGAGGTCCCAGTGCGCCCCCGAATCGTCCACCACGGCGTACGAGGGCCCTGAGGTGTAGCTACCGGATAACGGGCGGACGCTAGTCGCTACGGCGCCTGCATCTCGAAGAGATCGCACGATCTCCCCAAAAGCCGCTAGATGAAACAATCGCCATGTGAGAGTGGAGACCGGAAAGATTGCCTCACGGGCGAACTCTACGAGGCTGCAGGTCACGAAGAAACGCTCTAGCTCTTGGGCGAGCGTTGCAAGCTGGGTCCACGGCGTACCGAGCTCGCGTAGGGCCTGAATCCGGTCGGTGGTTGGAGCCAACGCGACGAGCCTTCCGAGGTCTCCCTCTGAGAGAAGGTCGACCGCGGCCTGGACCTGACTCCTGCGAGCCTCTGTGAGAGGACGGTCCAGGGCTCGGGCATCGCGATGTAGCTCGCGAAGCTTATCGATGCACCACTTGGCTAGCCCTAGAGGGACGGGATCGACAGACCTTCTACGGCTTCTCAGATAGAAGGCGTTGGGTGGCCACCCCGTTAACCGAGTTCTGTTCCAGTCAACCCCAGGCCCGATTTCGTCAGACAGGACTGTGTACTTCTCTGTCATCGCAGGAAGAGCATCGAGCCAGACCGACCGGCGAGTAGGCAGCTCGTCTACGGCAGGAGCAACCTTCTCGTAAACGACTCGGTGTGCCCGACGTTGGACATCTCTCGCCGACCATGCGTACGGGTGCGCGTCGTCCGTCCCAGCCGAAACGGCAAGAGCTTCATAGAGCGCGAGGGCACCTCGGCCACTCCAGCCACGAAGCATCTCCACGAGGCCGTCCCACGGTATGTCCGAATGCGCGGAGTGCGGGACGGCTCCTGCAAGCACACGACCGTGCGGCGGCTCGTCTGACATGCTCATCCGAAGTTGCTGACCTGACGGTCAACCCACTCCCATTGTCCCCCAAGCAGTGCCTCATCCGTCAACTCTTGACCGATGAACGTTCGATCGTCGACGTCCATCCGGGAAAGCCACGTTCCGAAGGTGGCCAAATACCCCTCCGCGAGGAGCTCTGTTCGATTTGCCAGGGGATTCACGCTGAGTGCGATCTTGACGTACTTCGCCAGCTCAAGGAAGAGCGCTGGACCGAGTACGGCGGCGCTTGAGCTCATGTGTGCCTGGTAGATACCTACGAGCGCTTTCCCGAGGGAAGCACGGTCAGCATCGCTCCACTCTGGGTCCGACAGGACCTTCTCAACGAGACTCGAAAAGCGATCGACGGTTGGGGCGGGTATAGGAACTTGCGCGAAACGGCGGCCCAGGGCGAGCCCCAACTTGAAGACGCGGTGCGCATCGAGTGAGTTGTAGGTTCCGATCAGCCGCCAGTCGTCGCCCGCAGCAAAGGTGATCTGATCCTCACCGTCGTAACTGTCCGGGTCCCAGTCTTCAGGTGCTACAGACTCAGGTTTCCCGCTCCAGTCAAGCACGATCTCCGTGTTGCCCGTCGGGTTGAGCCTGCCCACGACGACATTCCGCTGCCCGCTTAGCCAGCTAAGGAGACCACCAAAGATGCGATCGAGATCGGCACGATTGGCCTCTTCGAGGAAAAGCCACTTGTCTTGCATGATCGCCTGGAGCACGTGCCCCGGAGCGAACTTCAGCTCGTTGTTCCGGTCGATGCTGTCGCCGCCGACTAGTTCGCGAGTAGTCCAACTCTCGTCCGCGGTCACCGTAAACAAGTCATGCGGAGCCTCAAGGTTGTACGCTTGAGGATTCTCGGCGATGTCGTCGGCGATCTTCCGGACTAGAGTTGATTTGCCGGTTCCCGGGGGCCCCACGAGCATTACCGCTCGGTTGGACATGATCGCAGTTCGGACCATGCGGAGAACCCGATCGTCCATATCGAGCGGAATGTTGATCGGTCCAGGTCCGGTCGGAGCTATCGCTTGAGGCCTCTCCGGCTCCGGCGTTTCGAGCTCTTCTGAGGGTTGATAGGTCTGGATTGGAAAGTTATTGGTCTCCTCGGCTAAGAGGATTAGTGGCGTGTAGTCAGGATGCCGCGCCTGGGCTTGCGAGTAGGGCTCTGCGCCCCAGATGAAGTTCCAGTCGTTGACTTCTTCGAGGTTGTAGGGGTCGACCTTGCCGACAAGAACGAAATATGGATTCGTTGTTGCTCTTGGGGCGACTCGTCGCACGGCCGCGATGGTGCGCTCCACTTGCTCGGGCCGAGAGATGACGCCGACAACAAGGTCTGCGGACTGGGCGCGCGCCGACTGGATCATTCGGACGCTTGCATTGCCAGCCTTGCTTACGTGAGTTGCGTAGACCTGGTCAATTAGAAGGCCGCTGGCTCTCCCGATCGCGCGTTCAAGGTCCTTGTACTTGTAAGGACTAGGTGCCTCGTGCCTGGCACTGCTGAGCTCGTTACGAATCTCCCGGAACACTGAACTCTCGTCAGCGGGGGACGCCATGGGCTGGGACGCTACACGCAAGGTCAGGTCGGACCGCGCGGTGCTACTCTTTCGGGCCCTGAGCTGCGTTCGTTAGAAGCGGTTCAAGCCGTCGGACCGCGCTCTCGGGGTCCTCGTGCTCCCAGACGCGCACGACTGTCCAACCGGCGGAAGCTAGCTCGCGGTCAGTTGTCGCGTCCCGGGCAACATTGGCCGCGAGCTTATCCCTCCACCACTCGCTGTTTCGCTTAGGTAACGAGCCGTGTTGCGGGCAAGCATGCCAGAAGCACCCGTCAATGAAGATGGCGACCTTCTTACGGGTAAAGACTATGTCCGCCCGTCGTCGGCCGCCAGCTATCTTGAAGTCGATACGATAGCGGTAGCCCAGCGCGTGCAGCCGACCTCGAATCTTTTGTTCCGGCTTAGTGTCTACTCTTCTCTGTCGCGTCATCCTCTTGCGGGTTGCCTCGTCCGAGGCGGTCGGAGTACGCACAGCTAGAGAGTCATAGCCAGTTCGTGTTCCTTGAGTGCGACCAGAAAACGATCGTCGAACCGAAGTGAACTGCGTTCGGCTCGCGAGAGGAAGCCCGCCGTAGCCTTCCGACTAAGTGGTCGCAGAGGTGCGTTCGTCAGCACCTCGCTCAGGTGAACGTACTCCTCGGCAGATGGCCACATGCTCGCCGACACCGCGAATTTGACGCCTTTCGCTCCGTGAGCGGCTGCGGGCCACCGAGCGCCGGCGGGCAGCTCGGCTCTCGGTGGAATAGCTGGAGCTGGCGGTGTCGTGAGCTTCTTGCCAATCCACTTAGCGACGCCGACAGTGACTGCGTTGCCGACTAGCTTCCATCGCAAGCTCCCGCGGCCGACTCGCTCGGCTGGCAACGTCCAGCCAGCAGGAAATCCCTGCAGCTCTTCAGCGTGTGTGATGTGCGGGGTCACCACCGCTTCGCCCGCCGATCGCTCGGGAAACCAAACCGCTGGCGACGAAGGGATGCCAAGACTGGACCCACCCTTAAGGGTCGGAACTGCATCCTGAGCCCAACCCACGCCGCGCAACCCCTCGGTCCAGTAGAAGCCGTAGGAGTCGTCCCAGTAGCGCCTGGTAGACATCTCGTCTACATCATCATTGAACAAGATGCGGGCGGGGTCGTTCGACTTGGAGGCGACAAAGATCACTCGCTGGCGGCGCTGCGGGACACCGGTGAAGCGGGAGTCGACCAAGCGGTAGGCCCAAGAGTACCCGAGTTCCTCGAACTTGGTAACGAGATATTGCATCGCGAGGCCATTGTCGAGAACAAGCATATTGCGAACATTCTCTACGATGACCCATTCGGGGCTCGCGTTCTTGAGGAGGCGGAAAAGATGTGAGACGAGGCCCGACTGAGCGCCCGCGATGCCAGTCGTTCGCCCAGCCTGCGAGAGATCAGTACACGGGAAGCCGGCCGTTACGACGTCCACGTCGGGAAGTGAGTCTAGGTCTCGCACATCCAGGGCGTGCTCGGCCTGCGGGAAGTGTTCCTGCAGGACGGCGGTCGCGGGCTTCCACCACTCACACAGGAGCTTGGCGTGGCCACCGCTTGCCTCAAGGCCCCGCTCAAGGCCGCCAATCCCGGCAAAGAGGCCTGCCACGGAGAACTGCTGATCTTCGGCCGGCGGAGGAGGGGCCTGATTGAGGATCTTGTCGGTCATCACCTGCACGCTCCTTCCGCTCGACCTATCGCGCTGAGGCGAACGCTTGTTCGATACTGCTCGCGGCATGCGAGGGGGGCACGGAGGCGCGCCGAGGACGAGCATCTCATCGTCTGAGGTCCTTCTTGGGTAGAGGGTCGCGGCCAAGGCCTAGTCGTCTGGAGGCGCAGCCGGGTGGTCGCGAGCTGCGACTCTTGCCTCCGTCCACCCGAGGCCCCTTGAAGCGAGCCACGCGCGTGCGCCGGCGAGACCGTGCTTCTCCGCGACAGTGAGGAGGACGGTTGGCGAGTTGGTGCGCCGTAGCGCCGACCACGTTGCGCGGCTCAAGGCGAGTCGGACGTCCGGCTCCTGGTCGTCAGCCGCGATCTCCTCGTCGGTGGCCTCGCGCCCGAGCCCGGCCAAAGTCCGTAAGTCTCGGTGGCCGGTAGACCAGGTGAGCTGGCGTCGGCCTTCGCTGGCGGCTTCCCATTCCCACCAGCGCGCCATGGCGCCGACCTCGTAGGTGTCGGCTGCGGTGCCGAGGAGCTGCATCGGAGTGAGGCCTCCGCGCGAGCGCGCGTCCTTCCGGTGTCCGCTTGTGACCTCGTGGGCCATCTTCACGAAGTAGTCGGCCAGGTCGCCATCGCCCAGCTGGACCCGCCGCAAGTCCCAGCCATGGTCCTCTGACGCGGAGTAACCGCGCCTTTGCAGCGCGCGGAGCCAGCGTCCGAACATCCGCGCGCCGATCGATGCTGCGGCGGTATCGGCAGAGACCTGTTCGCCGAAGCAAAGCAGGACGTGGACGTGGACGTGCCAGCCGTTGCGCTCGCCCCACGTCACCTCAACCGCCCGCGCCCAGCCGAGCAACCCACCGAAGAGCGCGGTGTCCTTTTGCCACGTCGCGCCGGAGGTGGTCGCTGACCAGGCGTAGCCGAGCACGTCCCAGCAACCCTCGCGAGCCTTGATGCTCGCGAGCTCAATTTCCTCGGCCTCCGCCGCCCGCTCGTCGACCTGCCATCCGTTCGCCTCCGCAACGCCGCGGTCCGCACGCCGCTCCTCGAGAAGGTTTCGGCGCGCGCGGTCGTCGCGCGCCAAACCAAGGCGGTCCAGCCGGTCGTGGCGCATGGTCAGAGTGAGCAGGAAGGCCGTTCCACCAAGACCATCAACGCAGCGCATGACCGTTGCGAGGTCGTCTGCGCGGCGAGTTGCGATCTTCGCCGCACACACCGGGCAGGCCCAGACCGACCCGCAGGTGGTTAGTCCGCCATAGGCGGCCGACCTAGAACCGTCCGGATTCTTGATCACCCCGAGCGTGGGGCCGCCCTCGCCGGAGGCGACATGGCCACAGGTGCGACAGCGATGCAGCTGCGTCAGCCGTCGCAACTGGCGTCGTCGCGCCCATCGCTGCTCCCGGCTCGCCTGGACGGCAGCGATGCAGTCCGCACTCCGCGATCGGCTTCCCTCGCGGCGTCGACGGCCCGGGTGAAGACCTATTGCCCCTTTACCGAGAGCCGCTCCGCTCACTGGGCACCACCAGCGGTCAGGGCCGGCGCTGGCGCGCCGGCGGTGGCCGGCCCTTCCGGGCCGGCCACGCTCTCACTCCTGACTTCGTCCCGTGCCGCGCGGCCGGCCCCCGGGCCAGCCACCACGGCAACGACAGCGGCGACCTGGACCAGGGTGTCGCCTGAGAGCAGGACGGGCCTCCGGCGGCCAGGCGCTCCGCCCTGGACCAGGGCACCGACCTCAGGAGAGCCCTTACGATCAACCGAGCCGGCGGCCGGAGAGTGGTGGTGGCCGGGGCGGGGCCTCACCCACGACGACGCGCCCGAGGGCTGCCAGACCGCCCGCACAGCCGCAAGCGCCACCACGCAGCACACGCGCCGGCCATCGAGGAGCGGGGCGCTTGCCCCCGCACGGGCGGCCCGGCAGGGCAGAGCCCGCGCCGCCGAGGGAGAGACCCCGAGCGCGAACCCTCTGCTGGCAGGAGGGCAGCCCACCTCGGCCTTGAAAGGGCTTGCCCGCATCTTCACGCCACGTGTGCTTTGCGTGGACGGTCGGGTGATGGGGGACTGTCGGTCGAACGCCCCGGGTAACCTTGATAAGATCATTTCATGTCTGTTGACTGGGGCTCGGTCCCAGACTGGCTCGCTGGAGTCGGCGCTGTCGCCGCATTGGCATTCGCGGCTGTTGCCGCCACCGCGGCCCGCGCGACCAACAAGATTCAGTCGATGCAGATTGCCGAACTCCAGGAACAGAATAGAAGGCGTGACGAGACAGAGCGCCGGTCGCTCGCCTCCAAGGTCGCTGTCTACATATCCGTCGGGGAGGACGAAAGCGGTTTCGATCAGGCTTTTGTTCGCTTCGTCAACAGTGGGGATCAGCCAATCTATGACCTCACGGTGTATTGTTTTACTCCTGCGGGCATATTGAGGAGAAGCTATTCTGCGAATAGTCCGCACCCGATTCGCATAAACTTGGAGGGTCTTTCGGTCGCGCTCGCGAAGACTCTCGGTCCGGTTGAGCCGGCCTACCTGCTTCGTCGAGGCGAACTGGTCGCTGCTTCTAGCTTCCGTGACGCCCTCGGCCTGTGGTGGTACCGGACAGCCAGCGGCGAGCTGCGCGAGGCACCCGACGGCGATACGGCCGCGGCCCGCGCGCGGGAGTCGGGTCCCGTGCTCAAGAGGGATGAGCACGGGAAGCCGGTAGAGAGCTATGCGTGGATGCCGCGCGAGGAAGGTACCGAACGAGTGTTCGATAGCCTTCGAGAGCGCTAAGCGGCACCCTGCCTGCTCGTGAGGACTTTCCGAACGTGGCTTGCACTCCGCCGCGAGGGACGCGGACTCAGCCTGTGGGCCGTCGCTCGAGGCTGGTCCTGAGGTGAGTTGACACCGACAGGTAGCAGCAGCGCCGATGTCTCTTCGGGCGGCTGGAACGGGTCTACGGGGCGCAGCCGCGCATACCGGAGCCCCAGTCACACAGTCCCCGGGCGCGTTGAGGGCGAACCAGGGCTTCAGGCGTGTTGAGACGTAGGCCCTGCCCGGGACTGCCTCGGAGAGCCAAGATCGAGCCACGGCGAACCCACCGGAATCGTCCCGACAGCACTCCCAAACATCGGTGGACCGCGAGAGGTGCGGAAGCGTGTTCACGCACGTCACTTGACGTCCGCGGTCAGCATTGCGAAGTTGGACGAAGTGACGAGCTAGATGCGAAAGGTCCGGGGTTCGATTCCCCGCGCCGGCTCCAAGTCAACAGGGGTGCGCCCCGTGTGATTCGTGCGCTGCCAGCAACGGCTGACAGCAACGGTGCAGTCCTCCGACGGGTCGTCGAGGTCGAGCTGAGCGTCCAGGCGACCGAGGCCCTCGCGCCGGGTGCCGAGCGTGATGTGGCCGTCGGTGAAGGCTCAGCCGTCGTCCCGGACCGTGAGCGTGGACTGCTTGTCAGACCAGCCAAGCACCGCCGGTCTCGAAGACCGCCTCGACGACGAACAGTCCGATGGACCGAACAGTCACGCCTCGGGCTCCCCGAACAGCTCGTGGACGAGGGCCAGGGCATCGGATGGGGCCCGTACCTCCATGGCGGGCGGGTCGCCGAAGTGCAGGCTGATGTCGAAGAAGCTGCAGCAGCCGGATTCCGCGGCCGCGAGCTCGGCGAGCTCGGCGAGGCGGGTGACGGCGGGCTCGAGCGTCAACCTGACCCCATGGGGGATGGCGACCCGGGCAACCACAGCGGTCAGGGCTGATCGCCACCGGTCGGCGCGTTCGATGCGCTCGGAGCCGTCGAGGGTGCACGCGATGACGGGACCATCGCTTGCGGACGCGAGGGGCAGCGCCATCAGGTTGGTCGTCGGCGGGTGCTCCTCGCCGAGGAAGGCGCAGGAGGGGTCGCAGGGGCCGTCGCGGTCGATCGCGACGAGCTTATGCTGGGCGCGCCGTAGCCGGGCGGCGAACTCGCGGAGCTGGCCGATGCGCTCCTCGGTGTCGGCGAGGTGACGGTCCAGCAGCGGCGCGAGTTCGCCCTGCACGTCGGAGCACAGGCCGTGCTCCCAGGGGTCGAGCAAGCGACGTATCTCGGGCAGCGGCAGACCGAGGCGCTTGGCGGTGCCGATGAAGTCGAGCCGGTCCACCGCTTCGTCGTCGAAGAGGCGGTAGCCCGAGGACGATCGTCGCGCGGGAAGGAGACCCTCCGCGTCGTAGAAGCGCACCGTGCTCGCCGGGACCCCGGTGCGACTCGCCAATTCGGACACCTTCATCCCGTTCACCTCATCGACGCTAGACCTCGAAGTCGACTCGAAGGTCAAGCTCGAGAGCGGGTCGGGCGAGTGAACGCCGACCTCCACAGCAGCGGACGCGGGGTGCTGCGTCCTTTCGACCGTTCTGCCGTCTGTGGGACTGTCCATCTCTATCCCGCACCCATGTACGGGGGTCGGCGTGACCGCATCAACCCACAACCCTGAGCTCGATCCGGGCAGCCGGACGAGCGAGGACGTCTGGCGGGAGTTCGGGGCGCAGCTGCGCGCGTTCGTGCAGCGGCGGGTCGCCGATCCGCAGCGGGCGGAGGACGTCCTCGGTGAGATCGTGCTGCGTATCCACCGCAATCTCGGACGGGTCGAGGACCACGAGCACCTGACGCGGTGGGTCTATCGGATCACCCGCAACGCGATCGTCGACGAGTACCGGCGGGCCGAGCGGGAGCGTGCCCGGGAGCGCGCTCTGCCCGACGACGCTGCCGAGCTCGCCGGCGAGGTCGACGACGAGGACGACCCGACGGTTCTCCGGGAGCTGTCGGCGTGCATGCGGCCGCTGCTCGACGGGTTGCCACCCGAGCAGCGCCGGGCGTTGGAGCTGACCGATCTGGAGGGCCTGACCCAGGTCGACGCGGCCGGACGCGAGGGAGTGTCGGTCTCGGGGATGAAGTCGAGGGTGCAACGTGGCCGGCGTCGACTGGCGGAGATGCTCGGTCGGTGCTGCAAGCTGACCCTCGACGCGCAGGGCACGCCGATGGACTACACCCGACCGCCCGGCTGTCGGTGTGGCTGAGTCCCGGGTCGGGGTCCCGCTGACGGCGGGACCCCGACCCGGCGCCGTCAGCTGCAGCACGTTCCGCCGTCGGCAGCGGCCTTCGCCTCGCACGAGGCGGCACACACCGACGTCGATTCCCGGTCGGGGTTGGCGACCGAGTCGTCGGTGACCGCGTAGTACTCCCACCAGCCGGTCGGGGTGTCCGGGGCGGTGACGAACACCTTGTCCTGTGCGGCGTGGCAGCACACGTCGTGCTCGGCCAGCGTCGCTTCGAGACCGGCCCCGCGGAAGCGGGTCAGCGCCGCGGTCACCTCCTCGGAGGTCTCGGCCTCGACCCCGAGGTGATTCAGCCGGTCTCCGTCTCCCGGCTTCTCGATCAGGACCAGCTTCAGGGGTGGGTCCTCGACGGCGAAGTTGGCGTAGCCCTCGCGCTGCTTGTGCGGCGGCACGCCGAACAGCGCCGTGTAGAAGGTCGTCGCTGCCGCGAGGTCGGTGACGTTGAGCGCGAGCTGGACGCGGGTGGTGGTCATGTCGGGCCTCCCTGATCTCCGGCACCCGGCCGGTCGCCCCGGTCGGGTGCCGGTCGCCGTGGTGTCACCGCCACTGACGGCCGCAGAGGGCGAGGGACGCAGCCTGCGTCCTTCGTCGGGGGTCGTCGTCAGTACCGGCGTCACAGGACGTCTCGGAGTAACGAGCCCGCAGAGCCGCGGCGAGTGGCCCTTGGCGGCCAGATACCGGGCGCCGTCTATCGGTGGAACCCCGTCTGGACGAGGTCAGGCGCGCGTGCCCGGGGTCGTGCCACCATGCCGCGACGACGAGCAGCTCGCGATCCGCGGGCGGAACTGCGCCGGCCAGTTCCTCCGCGCGAGCCGCGACCTTCACCGTGTGCCGGTACCGATCGCCAAGCGGCGCAAGGAGCTCGTGAGCCAGGGCGGCGGCGATGGTGCGACCAGTCGCGGGCCGAGCTCCACCTTCCTCGTCGCTTGGCTTGTGAGAACCACCAGCGGCGGGCGGCACACATCTCACGGTAGTCGTCCCGCTGGGACTCACTCGTGGCTGGCAGCGAGCCGTGCGTAGGTCCCGACGGAGGCCCACGACAGCGCAGCGACCACGAGGAAGGCCGAATAGACGGCGCCATAGCCGATCGCAGTGGCGAGCGTGGCAGCGGCGACGGGTGCGAGGAGGCCGGCGACGCCCCAGCTGGTGAACACGAGGCCATAGGTGGTGCCGAAGCGTTCGGGCGGCACCACGTCCGAGGTGGCCGCTGGCGTCAGCGTCGACAGCGCCCCGTACTGGGTGCCGAGCAGGAGCAGAGCAGCCAGGGCGAGGGGTCCGCTCGCGCCGAGCGCCAGCGGGGTGCAGGCGAGCACGAGCAGCGCCGAGTTGGCGTGGAGTGCGGCGCGCCGACCGATGCGGTCAGACAGAGGACCGGCGATGAGCCGGCCGGCGAAGTTGCCGATGTTGAGTAGCACCACCGCGAGCGTCACGACGGCCATGTCCCCGGCGAGGCTTCCGGCCTGGGCGAAGGCCGCAAGGGCGGGCGCGCTCCCGAGGCCGAAGGCCAGCCACAGCGCGATGACGGGCCCGCTCAGGCGAGTCGGTCGGACGCTGCTGTCACCCGGTCGACGCGAGGTAGGCGCGGCGCCGGGCACGAGGGTGGCCGCGACGGCGAGCAGGACTCCGAGCGCGCCGGCCAGGACGACGAAGGTCCAGCTGCGGCCCAGCGCCGCCAACAACAGCGAGGCAAGTGGTGCCAGGACGGCGGTGCCGGCGGCGTAGGCGCTGACGACCAGGCCGAGGGCGAGACCGCGTCCGGAGGCGACGGTTCCGGCGACGCGGACGGCCGCGGCGTAGCCGAGTCCGGTGGAGCCGCCGACCAGGACGCCGAAAGTCAGGAACAGGACGACCACCGACGAGGCGACGGCGCTGCCCAGCAGGCCGAGCACGGTCCCGGCGAGCGCGAGGAGGGCGAGCCGGCGCGGCGAGAACGTGTCCGCGGCCCGTCCGCCGATCAGGACGCCGAGCATGAAGGCGGCCAGGCCGACGGAGAACACGCCGGCGAGCAGGGCGTCGCTGGCGCCGAGGTCCGTGCCGAGGGAGTCGGTGAAGACGTCCCAGGCGAAGAGCGGGCTGACGGCGAGGTCGAGCAGGACTGCGCCGGTGAGTGCGCGTCTCTTGTTGGCCGTTGGGGCGCCGGTGTCGGCCACGGGTCACATGGTGCGCGCGGGCACCAGCTCGGTCAGCAGCTCGCGGACGCCACGGTCTCGCCCGCCGTTGCTGTTCTGATCGGCACCGGGTTCTGCGGGGCACTGTCCACCTGGTCAACCCTCGGCTACGACACCGTCCGGCTCGCGGAAGACCGCGCCTGGACCCAAGCGGCCTTCAACATCGTCGTCTCGGTGCTTGCCGGTCTGGGCGCCACGGGCCTCGGGTTCGCCGCCGCAGGAGGCACCGGCTGACTGCCGCCCGTGTGGCCCCATACGCCGGCGCCTCGACGCGGGTGCTCGCCCGACAGGGGTCTGGAGGACACCTCGCTCAGGTGGTCCCGGGGGGCTCGGAGGGACACGATGGTCTCGCCGTGACGACGACGTCCTGTCCGCAGCTCCAGCACGACGGCGAGGGCTCGGGATCACGCCCCTCGACGTCGCAACGGAGACAGCGCCAATGGCTGACGATGACGGTCAAGACAACTCACCTCCTCCCCTGAGGGGGCGGGACGACAGCTGGGAGCCCCCGGAGAAGCACCGGGCGGCAGACCGGTTCGCCGGGCGCAGCCTGCGCAGCGCGCAGGCGATCACGGATGCCCTCGCGGAGGCCGGTGTCGTCGATGACGGTGTAGTGGTCGTCGACAGGCGCGCTCCACGCCGTGGGCTCGGCGATCTGGAACGTCTGCTCGACTCCGCCCTCGAGGAGGTCGAGGAGGACCCCCCGCCCGCGCCGGGGGCTACTGGGCTTCATGGCGTGCCGCCGAGTCCCGACGATCCGGAGGGCGCTGGGCAGACCGGGCCTCGGTGAACCACGCACACCCAGAGCGGAGCGAAAGGGACGCCCTCGACGCGCGGGTGGTATGAGCGTGCGGGCTGCCCGTGCAGAACGGGGTACCAGCAGCGCTCGCAGAGCGGCGGCACTCGGTCGCCGCTCCACGGCCGTCGGATCATCGCGTCCGTGCCCGCCGGGTCACGGGCGGCGCTGGCCGCAGTATCGGGGTCTGCATGGTCGGTCCGCCCTCCTCGAGCTGGGGATTACCCCACCGATGAGGGGTGGAGCGGCCGCGGGCATTCCTGCGACAAGTGCACCGTGCCGGTCGCCCAACGGTGGATAGGCGGTGGGAGGCGGCCGCTCGCCGCTGATGACGGGCCACCGCGCGGTGTCCCGACCGTGGCCGAGGCGCAACCTGGGGCCCTTGCGCGGTTCCCGCAGGGAGGCGACTCTCGCTCCTTCGAGCGCGACGAGAGTCGGACCCACGGAGGTCGCGATGGCCACCTACGCCTATCGCTGCCCCGCCTGTGGTGACTTCGACCTGACGCGCCCGATGGGCGAGGCACCGGATCGCGCGATCTGCACGCGCTGTGGTGCGTCCTCGCCGCGGCGGTGGGACGCGCCGTCGCTGGCCGGGATGAACCCGGCACTGCGCTCCGCGTTGGCGCGCGAGGAGGCCAGCCGGGACGCACCCGAGGTGGTCCGTCGCTCGCCCGGCGGCGAGCGCCGCTAGTCGTTTCGCCCCGGCCGAGCGGGACCGCGCCGCCGCACCGGGATCTCGGGAGGTCGACGACGCCTGCCCGAAGGAGGACGTGTCGTGGCATCAGTAGGTCTGTTCTACGTCGGAGCCGTCCTGTTCATCAACGGCGTGATGCTGCTCGGGAGGGTCGAGCCGCGGGCCGGCGCGATCATGAATCTCTTCGTCGGTGGCCTCCAGGTGGTCACCCCGACGTTCCTGATCTTCACCGCGAACGGGGACCAGGACACCATCCTGCTGGCCTCGGGGCTCTACCTGTTCGGCTTCACCTACCTCTACGTCGGGATCGGGTTGCTGGCCGGGCTGGACTCCACCGGTGTGGGCTGGTTCTCGTTGTTCGTGGCCATCGCCGCGCTCGGCTACTCCTTCATGAACTTCACCCGACTCGAGGACGCCCCGTTCGGCGTCATCTGGCTCTACTGGGCGCTCCTGTGGTCCCTGTTCTTCGTCCTGCTCGGGCTCAAGCAGGAGTGGCTCACCCGCTACACGGGCTGGGTGGCCCTCATCGAGGGTTGGGTCACGGCCGCGATCCCGGGCTTCCTGCTGTTCTCCGGCTATTGGTCGACCTCCAGCACCACCGCGATGGTGCTCGCCGTCATCGGCGTGGCGATGGTGCTGATCCTGCTCCCCACCGCACGCCGTGACCGCCGTGAACGCGGGGCGCACGCCCAGCCGGCGCCCACCCCCGAGCCGACCGCACCGGCCCCTGACCGCCCGGTCAGCACCCGCTGAGCTGACCGTTCCACCACACCGGCCGGGTCGGGACCCGAGCCGCCCGAAGGAGGATCACCATGCCCGAAGTCGTGTTCTCGGTGGACCAGGGCAAGTCCATGAGCGAGCAGGCCGTACCCGGCCACAACCGCTGGCACCCGGACGTCCCGGTCGCGACGATGGTCCGCCCGGGGAGCGACTTCCGGGTCGAGTGCCGCGAGTGGACCGACGCGCAGATCGGCAACAACGACTCCGCGAACGACGTCCGTGACGTCGACCTGTCCCGGGCGCACATGCTCTCCGGACCGATCGGCGTGGAGGGCGCGGAGCCGGGCGACCTGCTCGTCGTCGACATCCTGGACCTGGGCCCGGTGCAGGCACCCCAGGAGTTCGGCGACGCCCCGGGTCAGGGCTGGGGCTACACCGGAATCTTCGCGCGGGAGAACGGCGGAGGGTTCCTGACCGAGTGGTACCCGGAATCGGCCAAGGCAATCTGGGACTTCCGCGGCCAGGTCGCCACCTCCCGCCACCTCCCCGGTGTGCGATACACCGGCATCACCCACCCCGGGCTGTTCGGCACCGCGCCGTCGGCCGACCTGCTGGCCCGATGGAACCGTCGCGAGCAGGCCCTCATCGATCGCGAACCCGACCGGGTGCCTCCGCTGGCCCTCCCACCGCTGACCGACAACAGCTTGGGCGGCACGGCCACCGGTGAGGTCGCCGACCGGATCGCGCGGGAGGGCGCGCGCACCGTCCCCGCGCGGGAGAACGGCGGGAACCACGACATCAAGAACTTCACACGGGGCAGCCGCGTGTTCTATCCGGTCCACGTGAACGACGCCAAGCTCTCCGGCGGCGACCTCCACTTCAGCCAGGGCGACGGCGAGATCACCTTCTGCGGCGCCATCGAGATGGGCGGCTTCATCGACTTCGGGGTCGACCTGATCAAGGGTGGGATGGAGACCTACGGGGTGACGACCAACCCGATCTTCATGCCGGGCAACGTCGAGCCGCGCTACTCCGAGTTCCTCACGTTCATCGGCATCTCGGTGGACCACGAGAACGACACCAACGAGTACCTGAACGCCACGCTGGCGTACAAGAGAGCCTGCCTCAACGCCGTCGAGTACCTCAAGAAGTTCGGGTACTCGGGCGAGCAGGCGTACCTCCTGTTGGGCTCCGCGCCCATCGAGGGGCGCGTCAGCGGCATCGTGGACATCCCGAACGCCTGCTGCTCGCTCTACCTGCCGACGGCGATCTTCGACTTCGACGTGCGCCCGTCGTCGGCCGGCCCGGTGTCCGCCGACCGCGGGATGGCGGCGATCAGCAGCTGAGCGTGGCGCCGGAGGCGGCCGCGGCCAGTCCTCGATCCCCGAGGCGGTCGCGGTCTCCCTCCGGGAAGATCAGGGTGTCCGACGGCCGTATCGCCGCCCGGGGTCTGCCCGAATCGGCTGACGGGGAGTCGCGCCGGCAAAGGCCGCTGGGCTCAGCGTCGCGCTCCAGCGACCAGGGTCGATGGAGCACGGTCGCCATGCGGACGATCAGGACGTGGCTCGCCCTCCGCCGAGAGGCACGCGGACTGAACTTGTGGGCGGTGGCCCGCGGCTGGTCGTGAGCTGTTCTGACAGCACCAGCTGACAGCAACCGCCCCGCACGCAAGCCGGTCCGAGCTGGACCACTGGAGGTGGCGTCTCCAGCTCAGGGCAAGTGACAACCACTCCTGATCGGGCTTGTCAACGAAAGGTCCGGGGTTCGATTCCCCGCGCCGGCTCCGGGTCTACGAGGGCGCGCTCCGGCGAGGGATCAGGAGGGCTCGCGGCCCAGCAGGGTGGCGCGGCGGTAGTACTCGTAGAGCCCGTCGAACAGTGGCCCGGTGTGGCTGAGCAGGGTCACGTCGTCGCAGACCATCCCGAGGGCGCGGACGACGACGTCGACGCCGGGAGCTTCCGGGGCGTCGAAGCGTTCGTCGTCGAGGTCGGCCTCGTGGACGATCTCCGCGATCCGCCACAGCACCGGGTCCGTGATCTCGTAGCGGCGCAGGATCGTCTCGAAGCTGCAGTCGCCACCGTGGTGGGACAGCTCGACACCACGCATGTCGAAGGCGGTCGCGTCGGCCGGGACCTCGGCGGGGTCGGCGACGAACACGAACTCGGCGTCCTCGTCGACGACCCGACGGATCAGCCAGGCGCAGGCCACCCGGTCGATGTGCATGTGCGCCCGGGTCGCCCACCTCATCGGGTCGCCTCCTCGTGCTCGCCGGAGGCGGCCAGCTCGTCGACCGCGCGCCGGGCCTCGGCGCGTTCCGGTGGGGGGAAGTAGTCGCGCCGGCCGATCTTGCGGAGCTCGCCGCGCAGTCGGCGCACCGTGTTCTGCCGGGCACCCTCGTCGAGGCCTGCGGACCGCGCCTGATCGGCCACGGCGCGGTACTCCGCCGCCCGGGCCTCGCTCATCGCCTCCGCCAGCTCGCGCTCGGCGTGCCGGCCGCCCGGTCGGGCGTCCCAGACGGTGGCCGCGCCCCCGTTCTCGACGACCTCGTCGGCGAGCCATTCCAACTGCTCGCGGGTGCGGGCGTCGGCGGGCAGCGCGACGACGCCGTCGGCGAGCTGGGCGACCCCGAGCCGTTTGAGCTTGCGCCACACCCCGACGCGGGCGGTCGACGGCTCCCGCGGGAGCCGATAGGTCAGCAGCACCCAGGCGCCCGCGCCGTCAGGATCCGCGCCGGGCATCCTCGCCCCCGTCCTCCGGGAGCCGCTGCTCCAGCCACCCGCTGAGCCTCCAGGCGGCCCACGCCGCGGCGACGGACGCCACCGCGAACACCTGCAGAGCCGGCGGGGCCATCAACAGCAGCAGGCCCACCACCAGCGCCGCGAGCCCGAGAGCGTCACGACCGCCCACGGCGGGCACGGAGTCCGGACGTCGACGACCGACCTCGACCATGCAACCACGGTTGCACAGCAACCGAGGTTTCACCAGGTGTCCGACCTGACCGTTTCCTGATCACGAAGAGTGACAGAGTTACCCTGACAGGGGCTGCTGCCGTCGCGTCGTGGCGTGCCACCACGTCGCTGCGCGCCGGCCTCGCCCAGACCCTGGCGTGGCACCGGGAGCAGCACGGCCGTGCGGCGGCCGGCGCGGCTCCCGGCGCCCTGACCGTCGTTCCACGGCCCTCGCGCACGACCTGACCCGGGGGAGGCGCCGCACCGTCGTCGGCTCGTCGCCCATCGTGAAAGCGCTGCTCAGAGCGCTGGGCGGATCGAGTGAGGGTCGGGTCGGGTCGCTCGTCGCGCTGCCACACTCGGCCGGACCGAACGGCGAACAACGGAGCGCCCGATGTCGATGATCGTGATCTCGATGCCCATCCCGCCCGAGAAGTACGCGGAGTGGCGGAATGCGATGGAGGAGTTCGCGGGGGCGCGGAGGGACGAGTACACGGCGGCCCGGGCGCGGCAGGGCGTGATCCGCCAGGGCGTCTTCGTCGACCACACCCCGGACGGGCCCCGGGAGATCATGGTGATGGAGGCCGACGATCCGGGGAGGACGCTCGAGCTCATGGCGACGTCCGAGGAGCCGTTCGACGTGGAGTTCCGGGAGTTCCTCATGAGCATCTACGGCCTGGACCTCTCGGAGCCGCCGCCCGGCCCGATGCCCGAGATGGTCCTCGACTGGCGTGCGCCCGTCCCGGCCCAGGACGGCTGAGCGGACGACGAGCGCCGATTCCCATGTCCCTCGACGACGTCCGCGCGGCCATCGACCGCATCGACGACCAGATCGTGGCGCTGCTCGGGCAGCGTCAGGAGCAGGTCCGGGCCGCGGCCGCGTTCAAGGCCGACGACGCGGCCGTCCGGGCTCCCGACCGGCGCGCCGCCCTCATGGCGAGGGTGCGGGAGCGCGCGGTGGCGGAGGGCGCCGACCCGGACGTGGTCGCGGCGACCTACGCCGCGATGGTCGACGCCTTCATCGCCCTGGAACTCGGTGAGCACCGCGCCCGCGGGCACCCCGCGTAGGTGCGGGGCCTCCCCCCGGGGGCGGGAGATTCTGGAGGAGTGTCCATGGACCAGGAGAGGGTCACCTCCCGCGACGGCACGCCCATCGCCTACTGGCGCAGCGGCCACGGGCCGCCGCTCGTGCTGGTGCACGGGACCTCCGCCGACCACAGCCGGTGGGCTCCCGTCCTTCCGGCGTTCGAGCAGCGCTACACGGTCTGCGCGATCGATCGCCGTGGCCGCGGCGCGAGCGGCGACGCGGAGGACTACGCGCTCGAGCGGGAGTTCGAGGACGTGGCCGCCGTGGTCGACTCGCTGGGGGAGCCGGTGACCCTCCTCGGCCAGTCGCACGGTGGGCTGTGCGCGCTCGAGGCCGCACTGCTCAGCTCCCGGATCCGGGCGTTGGTGCTCTACGAGCCCCCGTTCGGGGCGGCGGGCGCGGAGATGAACCCTCCCGAGGTCCTCGAGCGACTCGAGACCCTGCTGCAGGCGGGGGACCGGGACGGGGTGGTGGCGACCATGGCGCGCGAGATCGCGGGAGTGCCGCCGGAGGTGATCGAGTCCACGCGCTCCCTGCCCGTGTGGCGGGCGCGGATGGCGACGGCGCACACGATCCCGCGGGAGCTGCGGGCGACCAGGGCGTACCGGTTCGACCCGGAGCGGTTCCGCGAGCTCGCGGTGCCGACGCTGCTGCTGACCGGGAGCGAGAGCTCGCCCCTGCTGCGGCGGGCGACGGAGGCCCTGGACGAGGCGTTGCCGGACTCCCGCGTCGTCGTCATGGCCGGGCAGGGGCACGTGGCCATGGACACCGGGACCGACCTCTTCACCGCCGAGGTCCTCCGGTTCACCGAGGGTCCCTGACGGTGCCTCAGGCGCGCAGCGTCTCGCTGGGCGAGCAGCCGTAGCGCCGCCGGTAGGCGACGGAGAAGCGCCCGGGGTGGGTGAAGCGCCACCGGGAGGCGATGTCGGCGACGGTCCGGCCGTCGCGGGGGTCGGCGGCGCGCAGCTCCTCGTGGGCCCCGGCCAGCCGGACGTCGCGCAGGTGGGCCAGCGGCGTGGTGGCACGCCAGCGGCGGAACGCCATCTGCAGGCCACGGGTGCCGAGCCCGGCCGCCGCGGCGACGTCGGCGACGTCGACGTCCTCCGTCGCGTGCTCCTCGAGGTAGGCGAGCGCGCGGCGCACGTTCGCGGGCTCGGCGGGGTGGACCGGTCCGGCGACCTGGTCCTGACCGAGCTCGTCGACCACCTGCTCCGCGCACGCCAGGATCGACGCCCCGGCCTCGCTGGCGCGCTCGAGGAGCAGGTCGAACGCCGCGTCGGGGGTGATCCCGTGGTGGCGGGAGAGCAGCGCACGGGCCGCGACGACGAGGTCGCGCGCCCGGACCCCCGCCTCCGAGTCCGACGGGGTGAGGAGGCGGTGCACGTGACGGGCGAGCTCGGCGGCGACCGCCCGCGTCGCGGCGTCGAAGGCGGCGCGCGTGTCGGAGGCGAGCGTGAGGGCCCCGTCGCCGCCGGGGAGCGGCAGGACGAGCAGCGACGCAGGCGTTCGGGTGCCGTCGCGCAGGCCCGTCCAGCGGGGGTCGGCGGCGACGTCGTCGACGACGACCGTGGTGCCCGACCGGCACGCCGCGGTGCGGGGCCCGCGGGCCAGGGCCTCGGCGGTGGTCGGCGACACGTCGCCGGCCGATGCGATCACCGGTGGCGCACCCCGGACGGCGACCACGACCTGGGCCCACTGCACCGAGCCCGCGACCTGCAGCGCGTGCCCGCACATCCGCTCCAGGGCGTCGACGGGCACCGCGTCGGCCTCGAGCCGGGGGCGCCCGGCGCCGGTGTCGCGCTCCGGGCCGCGACGGGTCTCGCGGGCCATCACCGGGGCCCGCCCGTCGAGCAGGTCGGCCAGGCCGATGCCGTCCGACGACACGGGCGAACGCTGCTGGGTGCTCACGATCCCGGATCCGTCCCACGCGACATCCCCGCGACTTCCGGGGCGCAGTGGCTGGGCGGTCAACCGGCCCGTCACGGTAACCCACGACGGCTCCGTCCGGGAGCGCACTTCGGAGGGAACCCGTGTGCGCCGATACCCTGCACGTCATGCCGATCGGGACGGCCTCCGACGACGGTGCCGCGCGCGTGCGCCGGGCCGGGTGGCTGGTCACCGCGGCCGCGCTGCTCGTCGCCGTCGCCACCCTGGTCCTGGTCGGTCTCGTCCCGCCGAGCCCCGGGCGCACCGTCGCGATCGTCGTCGCCGTCGTCCTGGCCTTCGCGCTCGCCGGCTGGCGGGCGGTGCGGGCCCGCCGGGACCCGACGACGGTTGCCGGCCTGCGGCCGATCTCGAGCTGGCTCGCGGCCTTCGGATGGGGCGCGACGGTGTTCTCGGCGCTGGTCGCCCTCGCCGCGCCCGACTCCGGGGGCCGCGCGGTGATCGCCGGGATCCTCGCCGGGTGCCTGCTCGTGCTCGTCGGGCGCTCGAGCGAGCAGGTGGCGGCGCGGCGCTGACCCGGAGGCGCTGACTCAGATCAGCCCGGCGCGCCGCCAGACCAGCTCCGACGGTCCGCCGACCATGCCTACGCCCCGCAGGAAGTCCAGCACCTTCTCGAGCATGAAGCGCTTGGTGGCGAGGTGGTGCGGATTGGCCAGCGCCGCGGCGCGCCCGACCCGACCGGAGATCCCGACGGAGCGGTAGACCCGTGCCTGGACCAGGGCGTTCACCACCTCCGTCGACACGAGCGCGGTCAGCCAGCGCTCCCGCTCGAGCGCGGCCCGGGACAGCGTCGGGACGAGCCGGACGAGCTCCTCGCGGGCGAAGCGCACGTGGCGGGCCTCCTCGACGACGTGCACCCGGCTCACGGCGCGCAGCACCGGCTGGATGCGCTCGTCGTGCATCGACTCCCGCTGCAGGCGGTCGGTGGTCTCCTCGGCGACCAGGACGCTCGCGAACATGCTGGGCCCGGCCCCGATGTGGCCGTACAGCCCGCCGAAGCGGTGCAGGAGGCCGTGCGGGCGGTAGTCCGGCGTCCCGAGCTTGCTGACGGCCCGCGCGAACATCACCGAGTGCCGCGTCTCGTCGCCGACCTCGGTGAGCGCGTACTGGGCGTGGCCCTCGCGGAGGTCGAGGTCGTAGGCGTAGCGGGTGAGCATCTGCATGAGGATCACCTCGAACCACAGCCCGACCGAGAGCATGCTCGCGACCTCGTGCTCGGAGAGCGTGATCCGCTGCTGCTCGTCGAGGGTGTCCCACAGCTCGGTGCCGTAGAGCGAGGTGCGTTCCGGCGGCATGCCCCAGCCGCCCGGGACGAGCGGGGCGTCCCAGTCGACCTCGAGGGACGGGTCGAGGGTGTGGCGGGCCGAGGACGCCAGGAGCCGGGCGGCCGTGTGCTCCCGGTCGGTCGGTGCGAGCGCGCGGGTCATGGCGTGCCTCTCGTGCCGCGGGTAAGTGCGACGCAATGTAACAGATACATGGTGTCACGTGTAGTTGGTACGGCCCTGTCGGCGGTGGGACCCTCGGGGGACCATGAGCGAGACGCCCACCACCGACGGCCGGGCGCGGCGGTGGGCCGGGCATCGTGAGGCACGGCGCCTGGAGCTCGTCGACGCCGCGTGCTCCGCGATCGCCGAGCACGGTCCCGAGGTCACCACCGAGCAGATCGCCGCGCGCGCCGGGGTGTCCCGTCCCGGGCTGTACCGCCACTTCGAGGGCCGTGACGACCTGCAGAGCGCCATCGCCGCGCGTTCGGTCGAGCGGCTCGTGGCCGAGCTCGAGCCGGTGTGGCGTCCGTCGGGACGCCCGTTCGACATGCTCGCCAAGGCCCTGCGGGCGCACCTGCGCTGGCTGGGCGCCAACGGCAACGTCTACCGCTACCTCAAGCGCACGTCCTTCGGCACCGGCGGCGAGTCGGCGACCACCAACGTGCGCGCGACCGTCGCGGCGCACGTCGCCGGGATGCTCGTCGACGGCTCGCTGGGCGCCGAGATCGAGCCCGCGGTGGCCCACCCGCTCGCCTTCGGGCTCGTCGGGATGGTCGACTCGGCCAGCTCGCACTGGCTCGACGAGCCTCACGGCGCGACGCTGGACCAGCTCGTGAGCCAGCTCACGGAGTCCTGCTGGGCGGTCATCCGCGCCTCGGTGGGGACGGACGCCGTCGCCGGTCCGTGATCGCCCCCACGCCCCGGTGCCCGAGGGCGGTGCGCCACGATTGGGGCCCCCGCCGGAGAGAGGATCCGACGCATGGCGATGCGCCGCTCGTTCCCCACCGTCCTGTCCGACCGGCTGCCCGAGACGCGTGACTTCTACGTCGCGCTGCTCGGCTTCGAGGTCGCGTTCGACAGCGACTGGTACGTGGCCCTCACCCTCCTCGACGGGGACGAGGCCCACGAGCTGGCGATCTGGGCCGTCGGCCACGAGCTGGTACCGCCCCCGTACCGCGCCGACCCCGCCGGCGTGATCCTCACGTTCCTCGTCGACGACGTGGACGCGGTGCACGCCGAGGCGCGCCGGGCGCGGATCCCCGTGGTCGCCCCGCCGCGTGACCTGTTCCACGGTCGCCGCCAGATGCTGGTGACCGACCCCAACGGCATGCTCGTCGAGGTGTCCAGCCCGAGCACGCCGTCACCCGCGTTCGCCGCGGAGCTCCTCCGCCGGGGCCGCGCCCCGGAGACCACCGGCTGAACGTGCCCGACGGTCGGGGTCCCGAGACGAACCCGCTCGCCGAACTGCTCGGTGGCAAGGGCCAGGCGATCGACGCCTCGGTGCCGTCGGTGGCGTTCGTCGCCGTCTGGCTCGCGGCGGACGCGCTCGGCTGGCCGCAGTCGGTGCTGGCCGGCGGGATCGCCGCGGTCGTCGTCGCGGGCGGGGTGGCCCTGTGGCGCCACCGGCGCGGGGAGCGTCCCCGCGCGGTCGCGGTGGGGCTGCTGCTGGCCGTCGGCGCGGCGCTGCTCGCCCTCTACACCGGACGGGCGCAGGACTTCTTCCTGCCCCGCATCGTCGCCAACGCCGGGAGCCTCGCGGCCTGGCTGGTCTCGATCGCGATCCGCTGGCCCCTGCTCGGGCTCGTCGTGGGCGCCCTCACCGGCCACCCGACGCTGTGGCGCCGCGACCCGGACCTCGTGCGCGGGTACTGCCGGGCGAGCTGGGTGTGGGTCGCCCAGTACGCGGTGCGCGTCGTCGTGTTCACGGGCCTCTGGGCGGCCGACCAGGTCGTCGCGCTGGGGATCGCGCAGGTGGCGCTGACCTGGCCCCTCGTTGTTGCCTGTATCGCAGCGTCCTGGCCTCTGGTTCGCTCGGCCCTACCGCCCGGGCATCCAGGCCCGCGGCGTCCCGTCGTCCAGGAGTCATGATCCGGTCGGACCAGCCGTTGGGCCGATCGGTGGAGACATAGATCGTCCGCGGGTGAACGCTCTCACGGGCGGACAACGATGGACGATGGGAGACGTCGTCCGTTGTGGTCGGTGGGAGCATCGACCTGCCATCCGACCCCCCACGAGGGGGTCGACCGCACCCGATCCGCGCAGCCCGGGAGCCATGTCCGACACAACCTCCGAAGCGAAGTCCCCCGCAGCCTCGTCAGGTATTGGACTGACCTTCCCGCAGATCATCGCCAGCGCGCTGGCCGCCGCCACCGCGGCGATCCTCGGGTCGTTCATGGGTGTTCTCGGCACCATCGGTGGTGCCGCCGTCGCCTCGATCATCAGTACGGTCGGGTCGGCGATCTACCAGCGCTCCCTCGAGGCCACGCGTGACCGGGTCAAGCAGAAGCTCGTCGTCACGAGCGCCGGCAACACCCGCGTGGCCGCCGCCGTGGGCAAGGTCGCCGGTGCCGCGGGCCCGGCGGCCGTGCAGCCGGGCCCCACCCGGGTGCAGGGCGGTCGGCCGATGGTCGGCCCGCCGACGCCCGGTCCCGGCGTGCCGATGCCGCCGCCCCCGCAGGGGCGCCCGGGCATGCCGCCGGCCGACCCGACGCGTCGCGTCCCCACCGGTCCGCCGACGGCGCGCCCCGGGCAGCCTGGCCAGCCGCAGATGCCGCCCGGCCGGGTCGCGCTGCGGGCCGAGGGGCTCGCGGACCCGACCCGGGTGCACCCGCGGATGGACCCGAACGCGGACCCGCACGCCGCGCCCACCGAGGTGCGTCCGACGGCGTTCATCCCGCAGAGCCGTCAGACCGGCACGCCACCCGGCGGCGGCCCGACCGCGGTCATGGGGCAGCCCGGGCGTCCCGTCCCCGGCGGTCCGGGTGGCCCCTTCGGTCCGGGCGGGCCCGGTGGTCCGGACGACCCGGCCACGCGCGTCGCGCCGGTCGAGCCGGAGCCCGCGCGTCCGAAGTTCAGCCTGGCCGCACTGAAGGCGGGTCTGAAGGGCCTCGGCTGGAAGACCTGGCTGACGCTCGGCGGCGTCGCGGCCAGCGTGTTCGTCATCGCCCTGCTCGCCACCATCGGCGTCGAGACCGCCACCGGGCACCCGCTGTCCGGCGGATCGGGCGGCACCTCGGTGGGGAGCCTGTTCGGTCAGGAGACCGGCACGAGCGAGGCCACGACCACGCCGGCCGAGTCGTCCACCGACGACCAGGACACCGCGACGACGACGCAGGAGACCGAGCAGCAGCAGGCTCCGACGGACGGCGACACCACGACGTCGCAGCCCACGCGGTCGACCACGCAGCCGCCGCGGACCTCGCAGAACGGGATCCTCCCGAACCTCGGGGGCGGTACCGGCGGCCAGGGTTCCGGAGGCGGTTCCACCAACGGCTGACTTCTCCGGTGATCTCCCACCGACGGCCGGACGAACGTTCTAGCGTTCGTCCGGCCGTCGTCGTCTGTACGCCGAACGGCGCAACGGGCAGACGAGTCGGGGGGACGGATGGGTCGGCGGGTCCTGCTCCTGCTGGTCGTCGCCGCCGTTCTGCTGGGCGCTCCGGTCCCGGCGCTCGCGGCGCCGGCCGACACCCCCGCGGAGCTGGGGCAGGTCAAGGAGTCGATCGACGCGCTGGCCGAGCAGCGGGGCGCCCCGACGGCGGTCAGCGCGTGGTGGGTGGACGCGACGAGCCGTTCGGTGGTCCTGGCGCTCAACAGCAGCCCGCGCGACGCCCGCACGTCGGGGTGGGTGGACGAGGCCCGCGCCGTCGACCCGGCCGTCCGGGTGATCGACGGCGTCGCGGCGCCGACACCGCGCGCGGACCCGCCCGTCTACGACCTCGTGGGCGGTGACGCGATCCGGATCACCGGACGGCGCTGCTCCGTGGGCTTCTCCGCGACGGCCGCCTCCGGCGCGCAGCGGCTGGTCACGGCCGGGCACTGCACGCAGCGGGGCGGCGAGGTCGCCGGCGCCAACAACGTGCCCATCGGGCCCGTGCGCAGCTCGGTGTTCGACCGCACCGGGGACTGGTCGGTCGTCGACGTGGGCCCCGGCTGGCGCGCGACGCCGTCGGTGGCCGCCGAGGGGTCGAGCACGCGCGCGATCACCGGGACCGCGACCGCTCCCGTCGGCGCGGCCGTCTGCCGGTCGGGCTCCACCACCGGCTGGCGCTGCGGCACGGTGACCGCCGTCGACGTCACCGCCAACTACGCGGCGGGCCCCGTCCAGGGCCTCGTACTGACCACGGCGTGCAGCGAGGGCGGGGACTCCGGCGGGCCGTTCGTGTCCGGCAGCTCGGCGCTCGGGGTGCTCTCCGGCGGGACGGGCGACTGCACCACCGCCGGCGGCACGAGCCTCTACCAGCCGATCGACGAGGTGCTGCGCACCGAGGGGCTGCGACTGTCGACCGCCTCGTGACGAGGGCTCACAGGCGCGCGCGCAGACGGCGGGCCGCCGCCTCGGGGTCGTCGGCCTCGGTGATCGCCCGGACCACGACGACCCGGGTGGCTCCGGCGGCGAGGACCTCGTCGAGGCGGGCGTCGTCGATCCCGCCGATCGCGAACCACGGCCGGGCGGGCGACCGGGCGGCGGTCTCGCGGACCAGGTCGAGGCCGGGGGCCGGGCGCCCCGCCTTGGTCGGCGTGGGCCAGCAGGGGCCGGTGCAGAAGTAGTCGGCGCCGGGCTCGACGGCGGCCGCGGCCGCCTGGTCGGCGTCGTGGGTCGAGCGCCCGATCAGCACGTCGTCACCCACCACCCGGCGCGCCCACGGCACCGGGAGGTCGTCCTGGCCGAGGTGCAGGACGTCGGCGTCGGCGGCGAGGGCGAGGTCGGCACGGTCGTTGACCGCCAGCAGCGCGCCGTGGCGCCGTGCGGCCCCGCCCAGGACCGCGAGGGCGGCGAGCTCGTCGCGCGCCTCGAGGCCCTTCTCGCGCAGCTGGATGATGTCGACGCCACCCCGGAGCGCCGCATCGGCGAACTCGGCGAGATCGCCCTGCGCGGCGCGGGAGTCGGTGCACAGGTACAGCCGCGCCTCCTCGATGCGGGCGCGTCGGTCGGTGCGGCCGGCGGCTCCGGCGATCGGCGTGGCACTCACCGTGACGACGCTAGCGCGTAGCGTCGGCGGGCGTGTCGGACCGGCTCGTCATCGTGGGCGCGGGGGCGGTGGGCGCCGCCGTGGCGTGGGTCGCGGCGCGCGACCGGCTCGCGGGCGAGGTCGTGCTCGTCGACCCGGACCCGGGTTCCGGGGCCTCGCGGGTGGCGGGCGGGATGCTCGCGCCGATCAGCGAGGCGTGGCCGGGGGAGCGCGAGGTCCTCGAGCTGGGTGCGGCGTCGCTGGCGCTCTGGCCGGGGTTCGCCGAGGCCGTCGCCGCCGACGGCGGGCTCCCGGTCGGGCTGCGTCGCGAGGGCACGGTGCAGGTGGCGGTCGACGCCGCGGACGTCGCCGACCTCGACCGCGTCGTCGAGCACCTGCGCGCATGGGGCCGCGACGTCGAGCGGTACGGCGGCCGCGAGCTGCGCCGTCGCGAGCCCGCGCTGGGGCCCGCGGTGCGGGCGGGCCTGCTGATCCCCGACGACCTCGCCGTCGACAACCGCGCGCTGCTCGCCGCCCTCGAGGCCGCGGGTCGGGCGCACGGGGTGGTGGTCTCCCGGCGTCCCGTGTCGCGGGTCCTGGACGACGGGGCGCGGGTGACGGGGGTCGAGCTCGACGGCGAGGTGCTCGAGGCCGACCGCGTCGTCGTGGCCGCCGGCGCCTGGTCGGGCGCGCTGCACCCCGTCCTCGAGGGCCGGGTCCGCCCGGTGAAGGGCGAGATCCTGCGGGTGCGGGCGCGGCGCTCGTCGCTGCCGCCGCCGTCGCGCACCGTGCGCGCGGCCGTCAGCGGGCGGCCGGTGTACGCGGTGCCGCGGGAGGGCGGGCGGCTGGTGGTCGGGGCGACCCAGTACGAGGCCGGCTTCGATCCCGACGTGCTCGTGGGCGGGGTCCGCGATCTCGTCGGCGACGTCGAGCGGGTCCTGCCGGGCATCGCGGACTACGCGCTCGACGAGACCGCCGCGTCGTTCCGTCCGGGCACGGACGACAACCTGCCGCTGCTCGGGCCGGTCGGGCCCTCGGGCCTGTTCGCCGCGACCGGGCACGGGCGCAACGGGATGCTGCTGGTCGCGGTCACCGTCGGCGCGCTGGCGGCCGCCCTGCGCGGGGACCCGCTCCCCGACGAGGCCCGTGCCGCCGCGGCCGACCGCTCGGCCGTCGCGCCGGGCTGAGGTCCGCGCGTACTCTGGAAAACGGACACCACGGGAGCCCCGTCAGGGGGCTGAGAGGGGGCCATCGGGGCCCCGACCGTCGAACCTGATCCGGGTCATGCCGGCGCAGGGAGTGAGGGGCACGCGATGACCACCGTCTGGTTGAACGACGAGAGCCGCGAGGTGCCGGCCGGGACGACGGTCGCCGCCCTGATGGCCGAGCACGGCGTGCCCGAGCGGGGCGTGGCCGTGGCCCTCGACGGCGCGGTCGTGCCCCGGGCGAGCTGGGCGACCGTCCGGCTGCTCGAGGGCGCGCGCCTCGAGGTGCTCACCGCGGTGCAGGGAGGATGACCATGGACCCGCTGGTGATCGGCGACCGCAAGTTCGGCTCGCGACTGATCATGGGTACGGGGGGCGCCTCCGGGCTGGCGGTGCTCGAACGCGCGCTCGTCGCGTCCGGCACCGAGCTGACGACGGTGGCGATGCGCCGCCTCGACGCGGGCGGGGGACCGGGCGTGCTGGCCCTGCTCGAGCGCCTCGGCATCGAGGTGCTGCCCAACACCGCCGGCTGCCGCACCGCCGCCGAGGCCGTGCACACCGCCCGGATGGCGCGCGAGGCGCTGGAGACCGACCTCGTCAAGCTCGAGGTCGTCCACGACGAGCGGACCCTGCTGCCCGACCCCATCGAGCTCCTCGACGCCGCCGAGCAGCTCGTCGACGACGGCTTCACCGTCCTGCCCTACACCAACGACGACCCGGTGCTCGCGGCGAAGCTCGCCGACGCCGGGTGCGCGGCGGTCATGCCGCTGGGCGCCCCGATCGGCACCGGCCTGGGCATCCGCAACCCGCACAACATCGAGATGATCACGTCGGCGGCCTCCGTGCCGGTGGTGCTCGACGCCGGGATCGGCACGGCGTCCGAGGCCGCGCAGGCGATGGAGCTGGGGTGCGACGCGGTCCTGCTCGCCACCGCCGTCACCCGCGCCTCCGACCCGTGGGCCATGGCGCACGCGATGCGCCTGGGGGTGGAGGCGGGGAGGCTGGCTCGCGGTGCGGGGCGCATCCCCCGCCGCCACTGGGCGCAGGCGTCGAGCCCTCAGGTGGAGTAGCGGCCGTGCAAGCCCTGCGTCCACGCTTGCACTGAGCGCCAGGAAATCCGCATCCTCGCGAGTCGTCAGAGACCCGCGACGGCCAGGCGCCCCGCCGCGTGCATCGGCTCGGTGGAGCGCAGGGCGCGGCTGAGGACGAAGGCGCCCTCGAGGGCACAGAGGATCGCCAGCGCCCGGTCGCGGTCGCCGTCGAGGCGCTCGGTCAGGGCCTCGGTCCAGGCCGTGAACACCTCGGCGGTCGCCTGCCGGAGCAGCTCGTCGGTGCTCGCCACCTCGAGGGCGACGGTCGCGATCGGACACGCGTCGACGTAGTCGGTCGCCTCGAGCGTCTCGGCGGCCCCGGAGAACACGGCGCGGACGGACTCCGCGGTGCTCGTCTGCGCGTCGTACACGGCGGTGACCAGCGCCTGGAAGAACGCCCCGCTGGCGCGGATCACCTCGCCCGCCAGCTGCTGCTTCCCGCCGGGGAAGTGGTGGTACAGCGAGCCGAACGGAGCCTCGGCCTCGGCGACGACGGCCTTGAGCCCGGTGCCGGCGTAGCCCTGGCGCCGGAAGAGCTCGGCGGTGGCGACGAGGATCCGCTCGCGGGTGGGGGTCTTGTCCACGGTCACATCCTATGCTCTTCTCTCACTAGAGCGTTCTACCTAGAAGCGAGGGAGTGAGTGCGATGCGAGGGATGCGGACGGGGGTCGGGATCGGCGTGGCCGCGGGCCTGGGGGCGCGGGCGGCGCTGCCGGTGGTGCTCCGGAGGAAGTTCGCCGGGGACGTCGCACGGCTCAATGCGGGCGATCCGACGGCGCTGCTCGAGGCCTACGCCGACGACGCGGTGCTGCACTTCCCGCAGGGCGACCACCGTTTCTCGGGGCCGTGGGCGGGCAAGCCGGCGATCGAGCGCTTCCTGCGCATCTTCGTCGCCGCGCGGATCCAGGGCGAGCTGCGCGACGTCGCGGTCAGCGGGCCGCCGTGGGCGATGACGATCTGGGTGCGCTTCGACGACCACGCCGACGCCGAGGACGGCACGCGCCTCTACGAGAACCGGACGGTGCTCGTGCTGCGTACGCGCTGGGGCCGCGTCGTCGACCACGAGGACTTCTTCACCGACACCGAGCGGATCGCTGCCTTCGACCGCGCGCTGGCCGAGCGGGAGCCCGAGCTCGCGGTGGTGGGGTCAGCTCGCCGCTGACCGTCGACGATGGGGATTTCCTGGCGTTGAGTGCAAGCGTGGACGCAGGGCTTGCACGGGGTCAGTGCAGGGCCACCGGCAGGGCGTCGACGCCGTAGACGATCGAGGTCGTGCGGAAGGGCTGGTCGTCGAGGCTGCCGGCGTCGTCGGCGAGGCGCAGCTCCGGGAAGCGGCGCAGGAGGGCCGGGTAGGCCGCGCGCAGCTCCATGCGGGCGAGCTCGGCGCCGATGCACCGGTGGATGCCGTGCCCGAACGCCAGGTGCGGCGTCGGGGCGCGGCGGGGGTCGAAGCGCTCGGGGTCGGGGGTCAGGCGCGGGTCGCGGTCGGCGCCCGAGAGCGACACGAGCAGCCCGTCGCCCTTGCTGATCGCGACGCCGCCCAGGGTCATGTCCTCGGTGGCGAACCGCGGGAACGCGATCTGGACGACGGTCAGGTAGCGCAGCAGCTCCTCGACGAATCCGTTCACGGCCTCCGGCTCGTCGCGCACGAGGGCGAAGCTGTCGGGGTCGCGCAGCAGGACCATCGCGCCGAGCGCCAGCATCGACGCCGAGGTCTCGAGGCCGCCGGTGAGCAGGCCGTCGGCGAGCTCGGCGAGCTCGTCGGTGTCCAGCTCGTCGCCGTGCTCGCGGATCAGCTGCCCGAGCAGCCCCTCACCGGGCTCGATCCGCTGGCGCTCGACGACGCCGCGGAGGTACTGCAGCGAGCCGGAGATGTTGTCGAACACCGCGCCCGCGCCGCCGAAGAGGTCGAACCGGGCGGTGGAGAGCGCCTGGAACTCGTCGCGCTCCTCGTAGGGGATGCCGAGCAGCTCGCAGATGGTCAGCGACGGGATCGGTGTGGCGAAGTCGCGCACCAGGTCCACGGGCTCGCCGGCCGCCGCCAGCTCCGCCATCGCGTCGAGGCGGCCCTCGACGATCTCGGCGATCCGGGGGCGCAGCCGGCTCAGGCGCCGGTAGGTGAACTCCGGCGTCAGCAGCCGGCGCAGCCGCGTGTGCTCCGGCGGGTCGGTGAAGCCCAGCCCGCCGGGGTTCTGGCCGCCCTCGATGCCGGCCTGGCCGACGAGGTGCCCGAAGTCGTTCGAGAGCCCGCGGGTGCGGCCGAGGACGGCGCGCGCCTCCTCGTGGCCGGTGATCAGCCACGCCGTCACCCCGAAGGGCAGGGGGAAGTGCCGCACCGGCGCGTCCTCGCGCGCCTCGCGCAGCGCCGGCACCGGGTCCAGGCCCTCGCGCCGCAGGGGCATCAGCGCGTGGTCGGGGAGCAGCGTCACCGGGTCCAGGCCGCGGCGGCTGCGCCACGCGAGGTACTGCCGGGCCGCCCACCCCACGACGCGCGACCGCAGTGCGGCCAGTCGTGAACGGTCCACCACCGTGTCCACTGTGCCCTCCCTGCCCGGTGCGACGCCGACCGGGGACCGAGGCTAGGCCGTGTGTCCCCCGGTCGGACCCGGTGGAGGGGGTGTGTCACCCCACCGTTCGTCGGGGTCGCCCCCGGGGAGATGTCCGGGTGACCGTCGTGCGGTGCTGTCCGGATCGTCCCCGATGTCGCTGTTGCCGTCCACCGTCCGGGGCATCACGGGGCCCCGGACCAGCGTCGGGCTGCCCAGGCCGAGCCGCGAGAGCTCGAGATCGGCCAGACGCGCGAGGACGTGGGGGTCGCCCCGACGCCATCCGCTCGCCGCACCGGGCACCGATCGGGTGAGCCTGCGGGGCGACGCGTGGGCGAGCGCCCGCAGCGCGAGGAGGTCCGCGTCGGCCTCCCCGCCGCGCAGGCCGTCGCGCAGCAGGAGGACCGCCCGGGCCGAGAGCATCCACCGCACGCGCAGCCACGCCCACGCCACGACCACGGGGACGATCGCGAGCAGGGCGATCGCCCACGACAGGCCGGAGGCCAGCGCCTCGACCGCGGCGATCTCCTGGTCACCGGCCGCCACCAGGCCCTCGCCCGCCTGCGTGCCGTTCGAGAGCGCCCGGGCGAGGTCGTCGCCGACGAACGGGACCCCGGAGGCGGTGTCGGCGGCGCCGCCGAAGGTGTCGCGCACCTGCACCCCCGCCGCGCCGAGCTGGCGGCCCGGTGCCTGGAGGGTCAGCACCGCGTCGTAGAGCAGGATCGCGATCGAGACGACGACGGCGACCCAGGTCAGGACGGCGACGTCGGCGACGAACTGGCGCGCCCGCCGCCGCGGCCGCTCGGCGTAGATCGGCCAGCGGGCCCGCGTGGGGTTCAGGACGGGCACCGGGTCGCCGGCCTCGGGACGCACGGCGGGTGTGTGCCCCCGGGGCGCGGAGGGCACACCCGGCGCGTGCCGCAACCCCGTCGTGTCGCCGTCCTCGACGACTACCAGCAGGTCGCCTCCACCTACGCCGACTGGGACGCCCTCGACGCGGAGGAGGTGACGTTCTTCGCCGAGCACCTCGGTGACGCCGACGGCGTCGTCGCCGCGCTCGAGCCCTACGACGTCGTCGTCGCCATGCGCGAGCGCACCGCCTTCCCGGCCGACGTCCTCGCCCGCCTGGGGAACCTGCAGCTGCTGGTGACGACGGGTCCGGCCAACGTCGCCATCGACGTCGAGGCCGCCCGGGCGCGGGGCGTCACGGTGTCGGGCACCGGCGGGGTGAGCCCGTCCACCCCGACCGTGGAGATGACCTGGGCGCTGATCCACGCGCTCGCCCGCCACGTCCCCGCCGAGGACCGCGCCGTGCGCGAGGGGCGCTGGCAGCACACCGTCGGGCGCGACCTCTCCGGTCGCCGCCTCGGCGTGATCGGGCTCGGGGGCCTCGGACGGCCCGTCGCGACCGTCGGCCTGGCCTTCGGCATGGACGTCGTCGCCTGGAGCCAGCACCTCGACCCCGACGACGCCCGCGCCGCCGGCGTCGGCGCGGTGAGCAAGGACGAGCTGCTGGAGACCTCCGACGTCGTGACGATCCACCTCAAGCTCTCGGAGCGCACCACGGGGCTGCTCGGACGTGACGAGCTGGCGCGGATGAAGCCGGACGCGCTGCTCGTCAACACCTCGCGCGGACCCATCGTCGACGAGGACGCCCTGGTCGAGGCGCTGCACGCGGGCACCATCGGCGGGGCCGGGCTCGACGTCTTCGGCGCCGAGCCGCTCCCGGCCGACTCACCGCTGCGCACGGCCCCGCGCACCGTGCTCACCCCGCACCTGGGCTACGTCACCGAGGGCACCTACGACGTCTTCTACCGCGAGGCGGTCGAGGACATCCGGGCCTGGGCGGACGGGGCGCCGATCCGGGAGCTCTGAGGGCCCGAGGGCCGTCGGCCTCGTGAGTGTTCCGGGTCGCCGGAGCAACCCGGAACACTCACGTGCGGCGGAGCCGCCTCACACGTGCGCCTGCACCGCCCAGAACGGCGAGACCGGGCCGACGCCGGCGCCGAGGGGGTAGGACTCGGCGACGGCGCGGCGGATGTAGCGCTCGGCGGAGGCGACGGCATCGGGCATCGACAGGCCCCGGGCCAGCGCCGCGCAGGTCGCGCTGGCCAGGGCGTCGCCCGCGCCGTGGACGTGCGGGGTGTCGATGCGCGGCCCCGAGAACTCCCAGGTCTGCTCGCCGTCGAAGAGCAGGTCGACCACCTCGGGCGAGCCGTGCAGGTGGCCGCCCTTGACCAGCACGTACCGCGGCCCCATCGCGTGCAGGGCCTCGGCGGCCTCGCGCGCCGTCGCCGCGTCGGTCACCGTGATCCCGGCGAGCAGGCGCACCTCGTCGAGGTTCGGGGTCGCGAGCTCGGCGCGCGGGAAGAGCCGGGTGCGGATCGCCTCCATCGCGTTCTCGGTGAGCAGCGGGTCACCGCGCATCGAGGCCGCGACGGGGTCGACGACGAACGGCGTCCTGTCCGGTCCGCGCCCGATGTCCACCTCGTCGACGACGTCCGCGACCGCGTCGATGATCTCCCGCGAAGCGAGCATCCCGGTCTTGGCGGCGCCCACCCCGATGTCGGTGACGACCGCGCGCACCTGCGCCGCGACCGTCTCCGCGGGCACCAGGTGCACGCCGGACACACCCAGCGAGTTCTGCACGGTCACCGCGGTGACCGCGACGCACCCGTGCACCCCGCAGGCGGTCATCGCCCGCAGGTCGGCCTCGAGGCCTGCGGCGCCGCCGGAGTCGGAGCCGGCGATGGTCAGCGCGCGCGGCGGGGTGGGGTTCACGGCGGTCATCCTGACCCGTCGGGGCACGGCGTCGCGCCGCCGGGACCACCGTCGTTAGCGTGGCCCGGCTCACCCACGCGCAAGGAGGCTCCATGACCCGCGACGTCCGCGTCACCGTGCTCGGCTCCGGTTCCTGGGGGACGACGGTCGCGGGCCTGGCCGCATCGAACGCGCCGACCCTGCTCTGGGCCCGCTCGCCGGAGACCGCGGAGGAGATCACCACCCAGCACACCAACAGCCGCTACCTGGGCGACCGCCGGCTGTCCCCGAAGCTGCGGGCCACCTCGGACCTCCAGGAGGCCGCCGAGCACGCCGACGTGCTCGTCGTCGGCGTCCCGTCGCACAGCATGCGGGCGGTGCTCACCGAGGCCTCCCCGCACCTGCGGCCGTGGATCCCGGTGATCTCGCTGGCCAAGGGTCTCGAGCCGGACAGCCGCAAGCGCCCCACCCAGGTCCTCGAGGAGTGCCTGCCCGGGCACTCGGTCGGCCTGCTGGCCGGCCCGAACATCGCCGGGGAGATCGCCGAGGGTCTGGCCGCCGCGGCGGTGATCGCGACGCCGGACACCGCGGTGGCGACCGCGCTGCAGCCGCTGTTCGCCCGGCCCCGCTTCCGCGTCTACACCAACCACGACGTCCTGGGCTGCGAGCTCGGCGGCATCCTCAAGAACGTCGTCGCCATCGCGTCGGGGATGGGCGACGGCCTCGGGGTCGGCATGAACACCCGCGCGATGGTGATCTCCCGCGGGCTCGCCGAGATGACGCGGATCGGCGAGGCCATGGGCGCCGACCCCCGGACGTTCGCCGGGCTCACCGGCCTCGGCGACCTCATGGCCACGTGCATGAGCAGCGCGTCGCGCAACCGGCGGGTCGGCGAGGAGCTGGCGAGCGGGAAGAGCATCGACGAGGTGCTCGACGGGATGACCCAGGTCGCCGAGGGGGTCAAGACCGCGCGCAGCGTCGTCGAGCTCGCCGAGGAGCACGACGTCGCGGCCCCCATCGCGGGCGAGGTCGACGGCGTCGTCAACGAGGGCCGCACGCCCGCCCAGGCCTACCGGGGCCTGCAGAAGATCGCCGCGGGCAGCGAGTACGAAGCCGCCTGAGACGTCACGGCCTGAGAATCCTCACGGCTCCCAGTCGGCCACCGACCACAGCGCCGACACCGGGCCGTGGCCGGCGCCGAGCGGGTAGGCGTGCTCGACGGCGCGGGTGATGTAGGCCTTGCCCAGCGCGACGGCGTCGACGAGCGGGAGCCCGCGCGCGAGGCCCGCGGTCACCGCCGACGCGAGCGAGTCGCCGCCGCCGTGGCTGTGCTTGGTCTCCCGGCGCCGCGAGGTGAACCGGTGCTCGGTGCCGTCGGCGGTGAGCAGGAGGTCGACGACCTCGGGCGAGCCCTCGAGGTGCCCGCCCTTGACCAGCGCCGCCCCGGCGCCCAGCCCCACGAGCGCGCGGGCGGCCTCGCGCGCGGTGTCGTCGTCGACGACCTCGACGCCCACGAGCAGCCGGACCTCGTCGAGGTTGGGGGTCACGAGCGTGGCGCGCGGGATCAGGTCGTCGCGCAGCGCGCCGAGCGCGTCCGGCGCCAGCAGCGGGTGGCCGTGCATCGAGGCGGCGACGGGGTCGACGACGAACGGGATCCGAGTCCCGAGCCCGATCTCGTCCCCGGCTGCGACGACGGCCTCGATGATCTCCGTCGAGGCGAGCATGCCGGTCTTCGCGGCGTCGATGCCCATGTCGCCCGCCACCGTGCGGATCTGGTCGGCGACGACGTCGGGCGGGATCGGGTGGAACCCCGAGACGCCGACGGAGTTCTGCACGGTCACCGCCGCGATCGCGACGGCGCCGTGCACCCCGCACGCGGTGAAGGCCCGGACGTCGGCGGTGATGCCGGCGCCGCCTCCGGAGTCGGTGCCCGCGATCGCGAGGGCGACGGGCGGGGTGCGTGGTTCCGCGGTCACCCGGCCAGCTCACCCCGCGGGTCGCGGGTAGGCAACTCCGGGCGCAGACAGCTCAGTGGTCGGCGAGCTCCGTCGGGACGGCGAGCACGTCGACCATCGCGGCCCCGCGCAGCACGGTGACCGGCATCGTCCGCCCGATCGAGGACGCGAACAGGCGCCGCTGCAGGCCCTGCGCGTCGGAGACGGGCTCGCGGTCGGCGGAGACCACCAGGTCGCCCGCGCGCAGTCCGGCGTGGGCGGCGGGGCTGCCGGCGACCACCTCCGCGACCCGCAGGCCCCGCGGGCGCCCGAGGCGCGCGGCGATCTCGGCCGGCAGCGGCGCCGGAGCGCCGACGAGTCCGAGGTAGCCGCGGCGCACCCGGCCGTCGGCGCGCAGGGACTCGAGGATGCGCCGCGTGGTGGCCGAGACCGGCACCGCGAGCCCGAGCCCGACGCCCGCGACGGCGGTGTTGATGCCGACCACGCGCCCCGAGGCGTCGGCCAGCGCGCCCCCGGAGTTGCCGGGGTTGAGCGCGGCATCGGTCTGGATGACGTCCTCGACGACCCGGCTCGCGCGGCCGCTGCGCACCGGCAGCGCCCGCCCCAGCCCGCTGACCACGCCCGCCGTCACCGACCCGGCCAGGCCCAGCGGGTTGCCGACGGCCACGACGAGCTGGCCGACGACGAGCTCCGCGGCGTCGCCGAGCTCCAGGGGCGGTGGGGTGGGGTCGGGGGTGACGAGGACGGCGAGGTCGGAGAGCGGGTCGGTGCCGCGCACCGTCACCGCGCCCTCCGTGCCGTCGGCGTAGGCCACCGATCCCTCGCGGTGCCCGCCGACGACGTGCGCGTTGGTGACCAGGACCCCGTGGTCGACGACCACCGCCGACCCGCTGCCGCGGCCCGCCTGCACCGCGGCCACCGACGGGCCCACGTGCGCCGCGACCGCGCTGACCGTCCGGGAGTAGGCATCAAGCTCGTCCACACCCTCGTGCTTACACCGTTGCACGTGCTCGCGAGCGCCCTGTCCGCTGTGGGCGGACGCTGGTGGGCTCGTTCCACCGGGCCGGCGCGCGTCTCGTGATCAACGGGGAGTTTCGACGCGTAGAAGCAGCGAACAGGCCGTTCGCTGCGTCTGGGGTGGACGGCTGGCTAGTGGCCGAAGGGGTCCGGGTCGACGCCGGGCATCCAGGAGCGGCCGGGGACGCCCCAGCCGTGGTCGCGGACGGCGCGCTTGGCGGAGCGCCGGTACCGGCCGACGAGGCGGTCGAGGTAGGTGTCGCCGTCGAGGTGGTCGGTCTCGTGCTGCAGGCAGCGGGCGAGGTAGCCGGTGCCCGTCACGACGACCTCGTGGCCCTCGGCGTCGACGCCGCGGACCTCGGCGTGCTCGGCGCGACCGGTCGGGAACGACTCGCCGGGTACCGACAGGCAGCCCTCGTGGTCGTCCTCGGGGTCCGGCATCGTCTCCGGCGGCGGGTCCGCGGTGAGCACGGGGTTGACGACGACGCCGCGGCGGTTCTCGCCGTCGAGCTCGGGGTCGGGGCAGTCGAAGACGAAGACGCGGCGGTCGTCGCCGATCTGGTTCGCGGCCAGTCCGACCCCGTTGGCGGCGTCCATCGTCTCGAAGAGGTCGTCGACGAGGGTGCGCAGCGAGTCCCCGCCGAACTCCTCGGGCGTCACCGCGCGGGTCGGGCGGTGCAGCACCGGTTCTCCGACGATGACGACGGGCCTGACGGTCACGGCGGGCACCGTAGTGCCCCCGCTCGGCGGAGTTGCGGGCGAGGAGCGCCCGCGTTGTCGGGGCGCCGTGCTTGAATGGAGGGGCCCGAATGACAGGCGTGTCATTCGTGGGCCAGCGCCGGGTGAGCGGGAGGCGAGAAGCGTGGCGGACGCCGTACGGGTGCATCCTCCTCAGGACGAGCCGTCGGACGGGCTCGACCGTCGCGACCGGGAGATCCTCGCGTTCGAGCGCCAGTGGTGGAAGTACGCCGGCGCCAAGGAACAGGCGATCCGCGAGCTCTTCGACATGTCCGCGACGCGCTACTACCAGGTGCTCAACGCCCTGGTCGACCGTCCGGAGGCCCTCGCGGCCGATCCCATGCTCGTGAAGCGCCTCCGCAGGCTCCGTCAGAGCCGGCAGCGGGCCCGTGCGGCGCGTCGCCTCGGAGTCGAGCCCCGTTGATGTTCTCCTGACTCCGAGGCGGTCTTCCGCCGAGCGAGCGGGGCGGACACGGTCCGCCGAGGGGAGCACGAGATGACAGGGCCCGGGTCCGCCGACGCCTCGCGGATGCGTATCGCGGGCATCGTCCTGCTCGCGATCGCCGGCGTGGCCGCCGTGGTCGGTCTGCTCGCGCTCGGCGGGGAGGGGCCCTCGAGCCCCACGGCCGCGCCCGCGAGCCCGACCGCGACACCGCTCCCCGGCGCCAACGGCGCCCCCGCGCCCGGCGACCCCGCCGCCCCGAACCAGGCCGGCCTGCCGCCGGCGCCGGGCACGCCCGGTGGTCCTGCCCTTCCCGGCCCGGTCCCCGGCGGACCCGGCGCGCCCGGTGTCGCCGCTCCCGGCACCCCCGGCGCTCCCGGCGGCGGCCCTGCCGTCGGCGCGCCGATCGTGCCCGGCGGCGGTCCCGGTGGCCCCGGCGCTCCCGGCGCTCCCGGTGGCCCGGGCGGTGCGGGCGCGCCCGGTGGCGGCGGCGGCGTGGTGGCCGGCGGTTCGGGCGGCGGCTCCGGTGGCGGCGGCGTCTCGGCCGTCGGGGTCCGCGTGTTCAACAACTCGACGATCCCGGGTCTCGCCGATCGCGCGGCGAGCGAGATGCGCGCGCAGGGCTGGAACGTCGTCGAGGTCGGCAACTACCCGTGGGGCACGATCCCCGTGAGCACGGTCTACTACCGCCCCGGCACCGACGAGCAGGGCGCCGCGAGCGCCATCGCGGGCCAGTTCGGTCTGCGCTCGGAGCCCCGCTTCGACGGCATCCAGAGCGCCTCGCCCGGCGTCATCGTCATCGCCACCAACAACTGGGGCTCGAGCTAGTCCTCTCCGGCAGCTAGTTCTCTCCGGCAGCTAGTTCTCTCCGGCGTAGGCCTCGAGCGCGGCGAGCTGCCGGGGGTCCAGCGAGGGCCGCACGGCCTCGCGGGCGGTGGCCAGGTCGCGCGCCGACACCTCGGTGGACTCCAGCGACGTCCGCATCGCCGTCAGGGCCGCCTCGCGGATGAGCGCGGCACAGTCGGCCGCCGAGTAGCGGTCGAGGTCCTCGGCCAGCGCGTCGAGGTCGACGTCGTCGGCGAGCGGCGTGTCGCGGGACGACGCGCGCAGGATGTCCGCGCGGGCGGCGGCGTCCGGCGGCGGCACGTACACGCGGCGCTCGAGACGCCCGGGACGCAGCAGCGCGGGGTCGATGAGCTCCGGGCGGTTGGTGGCCGCGAGCACGACGACGTCGCGCAGCGGCTCGGCGCCGTCCAGCTCGGTGAGCAGGGCGGCGACGACCCGGTCGGCGACCCCGGCGTCGGTGGACCCCCCACGGCGTGGCGCCAGGGCGTCCACCTCGTCGAGGAACACCAGCGCGGGCGCGGCGGCCGCGGCCCGGCGGAACAGCGCGCGGACCGCCCGCTCGGACTCGCCGACGTACTTGTCGAGCACCTCGGCGCCCTTGACGACGAACACGTTCAGCGCGCCCGTGCCGGCCAGCGCCCGCACGAGGAACGTCTTGCCGCAGCCGGGGGGCCCGTAGAGCAGCACGCCGCGCGGGGGTGACACCCCGAGCCGCGCGAACGAGTCGGGGTAGCGCAGCGGCCACAGCACCGTCTCCGTGAGCGCCTGCTTCGTCTCGACCATGTCGCCGACCCGCTCGAGGGTCAGCCCGCCCGAGGACAGCGTCTGCGAGCCCGACGACAGCGACGCCGGGCGCACCGAGGTCACCGCGCCGAGCAGGTCGTCGGTCTCCAGCGTGGGGTCGTCCTCGCCGGCGCCCACCCGCAGCGCCGCCCGGACCGCCGCCTCCCGCCGCAGCGCGACGAGGTCGCCCGCGACGAAGCCCGGGGTCCGCGCGCCGACGGAGGCCAGGTCGACGTCCTTGGCGAGCGGCACCCCGCGCAGCAGCACCCGGAGCAGCTCGGCGCGGTCGCGGTCGCCCGGGGCGGGCAGGGTCAGCTCGCGGTCGACGAGGTCGGGGCCGCGCAGCCGCGGGTCGAGGGACTCGGCCCGCGACGAGGTCACGACCAGCGCCACCCCGGGCGTGTTCACCGCGCCCCGCAGGGACTCGAGGACCAGCGTCGCCAGCGGCGGCGGCTCGGAGGCCGGCAGCAGCACCTCGGCGTCGGTCACGAGGAGCACCGACGGCATCGACGAGGTGGCGTCGTCCACGGCCTCGCGCACCCGGGCGGCGGCCGCGCCGGCCTCGATGGCGGCGGCGCCCGGCCCGTCCAGGCGGACCACGCGCGCGTCGGTGTCGGCGGCCACGGAGCGAACGAGCGTCGTCTTGCCCACGCCCTCGGGCCCGCTCACCAGCACGCCGAGGCGCGGGGCCGCGCCGAGGCGTTCGAGCAGCTCGGGGCGGCGGAAGACGAGGTCGAACCACTCGCCGAGACGGCGCGCGGGGTCGGCCTGCCCCACGAGGTCGGCGACCGCGACCACGGGCTCGGTGGGCACCGACTCGACGGGCTCGGTGACCACGACCGGCCCGGCCTGCGTCCCGGCGGCCCGCGTCCCGGCGGCCTGCGTCTCCGCGACCTGCGTCGGCCGGGCCTGCGTCAGCACGGCGGACGACCCCGCGGCCGTGCCCGTGCTCGCCCCGTTGCGCCACCGCACGACCGTCGTCGGCCCGACGCAGAGCGCCGCGGACGGGTCGGCGCCCGCGGGCGGCTCGGCGGCGGTGACCGTCACGAGCTCGGTGGTCCAGGTGCCGCCCAGGGCCGCCGCGAGCCCGCGCCGGGCGCCCGCGGCGTCGGAGCCCGGGGTCGGGGCGAGGTCCTGGGGCAGCAGTGAGAGCGTGTCGCCGGGCAGCAGGACCTTGCCGGTCAGCGCGAGGCGCAGCGTCTCCGGGGCGAGGGCGACGGTCGCGAGGCGGGAGCCGGCCAGCTCGATGCCGCGTGCCACGGCCACCGGTGCGGCCGCGACCCCGACGGTGGCGCCGTCGACGACGCCGGCGTTGACCATCGTGGTCTCGTCGAGCACCGCCGCGCCCGGTGCCGCCGGCGCCGGGGCGGGGGCGACGAGGGCGGCGGTGGTGCGCGCCCCCGTGACCCGCACGGCGCCCCAGGCCTCAACGCCCAGGGCGGTGATGACCTCGGGGTGCAGGCGGACGACCCCGCGACGCGCGTCGCCCGCGGACGTGCCGAGACGCGCGAGGAGGTCGACCCCGTTCGGCGCGGTCACGGCCGGTCGTCCCGGGGCCGGTCATCGCGGGGCCGGTCGTCGCGGTGCCGGTCGTCGCGGTGCCGGTCGTCCCGGTGCCGCCGCAGTCCGAGCCGGCGGGAGCCCCGGGGGCGACGGCCGCCCGGGATGCCGCTCTGGGCGGGTGGCGGCGGCGGCAGCGGGCCGGTGCGCTCCGGGCCGCGGGCGCGGTCGCGCTCGTAGTCCCGCTGGTAGTCGAACTCGCGGGGGTAGTCGCCGTCGCCGTTGCGGTCGCGGTCCCGGTCGCGGCCGATGTTGCGGGCGGCGGTCCCGGCGCGCGCGGCGGCGCCCGCGACCCGTCGACGCAGCGGGCGCCGGGGCGGAGCCAGCCCGAGCCGGCGGTGGGCGCGGCGCACCGCGCGACGCTGGCGCGGCGGCACGTGCCAGACCTCGGGGTGGCGGCCCAGCCAGCGGTAGCGGTTGGCCGCGTAGGGGATGTGCAGCAGGTACGCGCCGACGGCGACGGCGTAGACGACGAACGGGAAGGTCACCAGCGCGGCGGCGGCGAGCGCGACGGCCACGAGCAGCGGGGCGACGAGCCGCGGCGGGACCCGCACGCTCTTCAGCGACGCCGTCGGCACCCGGCTGATCATCAGCGCGCCGACCATCACCGTCCACACCGACACCACGATCGGCTGCGACCAGAAGCCCGGGCCGAGCTGGACGTCGAGCGCCAGCGGGGCCAGCGCGACGAGCGCGCCGGCGGGCGAGGGGACGCCGACGAAGAACTCGCCCGCGTACGGCGGGGCCTCCTCGTCGTCGGAGAGCGTGTTGAACCGGGCGAGACGCAGCGCCGCCGAGACGACCATGGCGAGCGCGACCACCCAGCCGATGCGGATGTCGTTGAGCGTCCAGAGGAACAGGATCAGCGCGGGCGACACCCCGAACGAGATGCAGTCCGACAGCGAGTCGAGCTCGGCGCCCATGCGGCTGGTGGCGTCGAGGAGACGGGCCAGGCGCCCGTCGAGGGCGTCGAACACCGCGGCGAGGGTGATCGCGGCGAGGGCGGCGGCGCGGTTGTCCGTGAGCATGAACTGCACGCCGGAGAGCCCGGAGCACAGCGCGAGGACGGTGACCGCGTTCGGCAGCAGGCGCACCCCGCGGCCGCCGCTGCGCTCGGCGATGTCGGGCGTCACCGGGGCAGTGTCCCGGCGTCCGGGAGATCCGCGAGCACCGTCTCGCCGCCGACGGCGCGCTGGCCGGGCTCGACGCGGACGGTGCTGCCCGGCGGCAGCAGCAGGTCGACCCGCGAGCCGAACCGGATGAGCCCGTAGACGTCGCCCGCCCGCACCTCGTCGCCCGGCGCCGCGTCGCACAGGATGCGCCGCGCCACCAGCCCGGCGATCTGCAGGACGGCGAGGTCGTGGCCGTCGGTGCCGTGCACCCACATCGCGGTGCGGGCGTTGGTGTCGCTGGCCGCGGGCAGGTCGGCGGACAGGTAGCCGCCGGGACGGTGCTCGACGGCCTGGACCTGGCCGTCGACCGGGATGCGCTGCACGTGCACGTCGTAGACCGAGAGGAACACGCTGACCCGCGGTCGCGGGCCGGGCGGGAGGCCGAGGGCGACGAGGTCCTCGGGCGGCTCGGCGGTGTCGACGAGGCTCACCGTGCCGTCGGCGGGCGCCACCGCGATGCCGGCACGCCGCGGTGTCTGCCGGTGCGGCGCGCGGAAGAAGGCGGCGACGCCTGCGGTGACGGCGAGGGCGGCGAACGTGCCCCGCCCGCGCAGGGCGCGCAGGCCGAACGCGGCGGCGGCGACCGCGCCGATCACGGGCCGGCCGCCGGGGTGCAGCGGGGGCAGGGTGTCGCGGACGAGCGTCAACGCGTGGCGCACCGTGCCGCCGGGCGGGCCGGACGGGCGGTCGGCCTCTCGGGGGGAGTGGTCGGACAGGACCATCGTCGGTACGGATCCCTCTCGTCGACGGCGCGCGCAGGAAACCTATCGGCCGGGCGGGAGGTGCGACGAGGTGGGAAGGCCCGGGATGGGGCCGGGGCCGCCAACCCCCGAGTCGGCGACCCCGGCCGGGAACCGCTCGTCCGCTCCCCAGCGACAAGCGGTTGGTCCTGTGAGGGGCCCACCCGGTCAAGTGCCCGGACGCGTCGAGACGCTGTCGATGACACCTGTCACACATGGTGCCCGATGTCGCGTCACGGCGGAAGTGCGGGTCGCCCCAACGGCGCAACCGAAACGCTCGACGGGCGGGTGAACCCCCGATCGAGCCCCCCGCCCGGGGCTCCATCGAGCCCCACGCGCATCACCCGTCCAGGAGCCACACCTCGACGACCTCGCCGGCCTCGACGCGCGTCGTCTCCTCGCCGACCACGAGCAGGCAGTCCGCGCGGGCCAGCGCGGCGAGCAGGTGCGAGCCCGGCGCGCCCACCGCGGTCACCGTCCCGTCGACGGCGTTCAGGCGCCCGCGACGGAACTGGCGGCGCCCGGGCGGGGAGTCCAGGGGCTCGGACAGGCGGGCCCGCACGCGCGGGCGGCCGGGCTGCGGGTGGCCGAGCGCGGCGCGCAGGACCGGGCGGACGAAGACCTCGAACGACACCAGCGAGCTGACCGGGTTGCCCGGCAGCGTCACCACCGCGACGTCGCCCGTCGGCCCGTGGTGGTGCCCGAGCCCCTGGGGCATGCCCGGCTGCATCGCGACCTTGGCGAACGTGATCCCGCGGTCGGTGAAGGCGTCCTTGACCACCTCGTAGGCCCCCGCGCTGACCCCGCCCGAGGTCAGGACGAGGTCGACGGGGTCGTCGGCGCGGGCCGCGAGGGCCTCGTCGAGGGTGCCCAGGAACTGGTCGACGTCGTCGGGCACGAACCGCAGGAGCTCGGCGACCGCGCCCGCGTCGGCGACCGCCGCGGCGAGCATCGGCCCGTTCGACTCGTGGATCTGGCCGTGGCGCAGCGGTTCGCCCGGGGCGACGAGCTCGGAGCCGGTGGAGAGCACCAGCACCCGCGGCCGGCGGCGCACCGCGAGCGTCCCGGCGCCGACGGCGGCGGCGAGCCCGACCTGGGCCGGGCCGAGCACCGTGCCCGCGGGCAGCACGACCTGGCCCGCGGTGACGTCCTCGCCGGCGACCCGCACGTTCTGCCCGGCGGCGACCGCCCGCTCGATCCGCACCCGCTCGGTGCCGGCGTCCGTCCACTCGACCTGCACGACCGCGTCCGCGCCGTCCGGCACGGCGGCGCCGGTCATGATCCGGTGCGCGGTGCCGCCGTCGAGGGCGGGGCCGTCGGTGCGCCCGGCGGGGATGTCGGCGGCGACGGGCAGCTCGGCGGGCACGTCGGCCAGGTCGGCGCTGCGCACCGCGTAGCCGTCCATCGCCGAGTTGGAGAACGGCGGCAGCGCCATCGGGGAGACGAGGTCCTCGGCGAGGATCCGTCCCAGCACCCCGGCCAGCGGCACCGTCTCCGTCGCCGTCGGCCCCAGCAGGGCAGCCACGGCCTCGGCGTGCTCGGCGACCGGCCGCATGGCCGAGGGATTGCCGTGGTCGTGCCCGTGTCCCGTCACGGCGCGCATCGTCCCGCCCGCCGCGTGACCTCGCGATCGGGCCCCGCGATCCGGTCCGGGGGAGCACCCCCGCGGCGTTAGGGTCATCGGCGTGGCGGACCGGAACACGCAGGACCTGACCGGGCAGCGGCTCGGTCACTTCCGCGTGGACGGGGTAATCGGCCGCGGCGGGATGAGCGTGCTCTACCGCGCCACCGACACCCGTCTGGGGCGCCGCGTCGCGCTCAAGGTCATCGACGAGGCCCTCGCCGCCGACCGCGAGTTCCGCGAGCGCTTCACCGACGAGGCCCGCAACACCTCGGCCGTCGACCACTCCCACGTCGTGCCGCTCTACGACTTCGACGAGACCGACGGCCACCTCTACATCGCGATGCGCCACGTCGAGGGCCCGGACCTCGCCAGCGTCATCGACGGCAGGCCGCTCACGGTGGCGCGGACGCTGCGCCTGCTCGGCCAGGTCGCCGACGCGCTCGACGCCGTGCACGCCCGCGGCCTCGTGCACCTCGACGTCAAGCCCGCCAACGTCCTGGTGACGACGCGGGAGTCCGCCGGCGAGCACGTCTACCTCGCCGACTTCGGTCTCACCCGCCGCGGCGCCACCGGTCACCGCACCTCGGGCGGCGACTTCCTCGGCTCGCCCACCTACGCCGCGCCCGAGCACCTGCGCGGCGAGCCCGTCGACGCGCGCACCGACGTCTACTCGCTGACCTGCGTCCTCTTCACCTGCCTCACCGGCCGCGCGCCCTACCTGGGCTCGGTCACCGAGGTCATCGACGGCCACCTGGGCGGCGAGGTCCCGTCGGCCGCCGAGCTCGCCGGGCTCGACCCGCGCCTCGACGACGTCGTGCACCGGGGCATGGATCCCGATCGCCCGCGCCGCCACGAGTCGGCCAGCGCCGTGATCGAGGCCGCCCGGGGTGCGTTGATGGTCCCGGGCCCGGCGCCGCTGGTCGGTCCGCCGCCGCGTCGCCACGCCGCGGGCCCGCCCCGCCGCGCCGGGGTGCCGCCGGTGCGTCCGGTCGCCCCGGTCGCCCCCCTCGCCCCGGTGCCGCCCGTGCCTGCCGTGGGGGCCGCGACGAACGGGACCGCGTCGGCCCCGGGCGACGCCCCCGCCGGTGACCGGCCGCCGTCCGCGCCCGAGGCGGAGGTCGCGTCGGCCGCGGTCGCGGCACCCGCGAGCAGCACCCCGCCGTCGACCCCGCCGTCGACCCCGCCGTCGACCCCGCCGTCGACCCCGCCGCGGGGTGCGCCGTCCGGGCCCCCGGCTCCGGGGCGTCCGCCGTCCGGCCCGTTCCCGGCGCCCGACCGGCCCGGACACCCCGGCCCGGCGGGACCTCCCGGCCCGCCGCCGGGGCCGTTGACGCGGTCGTCGGTCGCGCCGCCGATGCGCCTGCGCGACCCCGTGCCCCCGGACCGCGACGGGTCGTTCGCCCGCAACACGGGACCCGTTCCGCCACGGGTCGTCGCCCTCGCCGGGGCCGCCGTGCTCCTGGTGCTCGTGGTGCTGCTCGTCCTGCTCCTGGCCTGAGCCCGACACCCGGGACCACGTCGGTTGCACTCACCCGACCCGAGTGCCAGCATGAGGTTGGCACTCGGTAGTGTCGAGTGCCAGGTCGGGCCGGTGAGGCCGGCGCAATGGAGCCGGTCGTCCGTCGCGGGCACCTCCCGACCGCGCACACGTGTCCCACATCGGAGGACCACCCGTATGGCCAAGATGATCGCGTTCGACGAAGAGGCCCGTCGCGGCCTCGAGCGTGGGATGAACACCCTCGCGGACGCCGTCAAGGTGACCCTCGGCCCGCGTGGCCGCAACGTCGTCCTGGAGAAGAAGTGGGGCGCCCCCACGATCACCAACGACGGCGTCTCGATCGCGAAGGAGATCGAGCTCGAGGACCCCTGGGAGAAGATCGGGGCCGAGCTCGTCAAGGAGGTCGCGAAGAAGACCGACGACGTCGCCGGTGACGGTACGACCACCGCGACCGTCCTCGCCCAGGCGCTCGTGCGCGAGGGTCTGCGCAACGTCGCCGCCGGTGCCAACCCGATGGCCCTGAAGAAGGGCATCGAGAAGGCCACCGAGGCTGTCTCGCAGCAGCTCCTGAAGTCGGCCAAGGAGGTCGAGACCAAGGAGCAGATCGCCGCCACCGCGTCGATCTCGGCCGGTGACTCGCAGATCGGCGAGCTCATCGCCGAGGCGATGGACAAGGTCGGCAAGGAAGGCGTCATCACCGTCGAGGAGTCGCAGACCTTCGGGCTCGAGCTCGAGCTCACCGAGGGCATGCGCTTCGACAAGGGCTACATCTCGCCCTACTTCGTCACCGACCAGGACCGGATGGAGGCGGAGCTCGACGACCCCTACATCCTGCTCATGTCCTCCAAGATCTCGTCGGTGAAGGACCTGCTCCCGCTGCTGGAGAAGGTCATGCAGTCCGGCAAGCCGCTCGCGATCATCTGCGAGGACGTCGAGGGCGAGGCCCTGGCCACCCTGGTCGTCAACAAGATTCGCGGCACCTTCAAGTCGGTCGCCGTCAAGGCCCCCGGCTTCGGTGACCGCCGCAAGGCGATGCTGGCCGACATGGCCATCCTCACCGGTGGCGAGGTCATCTCGGAGGAGGTCGGCCTCAAGCTCGAGACCGCCGACCTGACCCTGCTGGGCCGCGCCCGCAAGGTCACCGTCTCCAAGGACGAGACCACGATCGTCGACGGCTCGGGCGCCGCGGACCAGATCCAGGGCCGCGTCACCCAGATCCGCTCGGAGATCGACCGCAGCGACTCGGACTACGACCGCGAGAAGCTCCAGGAGCGCCTCGCGAAGCTGGCCGGCGGCGTCGCGGTGATCCGCGCCGGTGCCGCCACCGAGGTCGAGCTCAAGGAGCGCAAGCACCGCATCGAGGACGCGGTGCGCAACGCCAAGGCCGCGGTCGAGGAGGGCATCGTCGCCGGCGGCGGCGTCGCACTGCTGCAGGCCTCGGTCGGCGACGTCTTCTCGGGCCTCGGGCTCGACGGGGACGAGGCCACCGGCGCCAACATCGTGCGCACCGCGCTCGAGGCGCCGCTGAAGCAGATCGCCCACAACGCCGGCCACGAGCCCGGCGTCGTGGCGGAGAAGGTCCGTGGCCTCAACACCGGTGAGGGCCTCGACGCCGCCACCGGCGAGTACAAGGACCTCATCGCCGCGGGCATCATCGACCCCGCCAAGGTCACCCGCTCGGCGCTGCAGAACGCCGCGTCGATCGCCGCGCTGTTCCTGACCACGGAGGCCGTGGTCGCGGACAAGCCGGAGAAGGCCGGCGCCGGCGCCGGCGGCGACCCGACCGGCGGCATGGGCGGCATGGACTTCTGATCCACGCCGTCAGCGTCAGCTGATCACGCGAAGGGCCGCATCCCCTCGGGGGTGCGGCCCTTCGTGGTGCGCGGGGTCACCGCGCCCGGAGATCACGGGCACCTCGTCGACGTCGGACGCGCCCGCGAGGTGCACCAGGCGCCCCTGATCTCCGGAGCCTCGCCGCCGCCCCCGCGCCTAGGCTGTGGCCCGTGGCGACCGCCCCCGTGCCGCACGCCGTGTCCGCGCTCCCCGCCCCCGGCGAGCCCCCGGCCGACTTCGGTGACCTCCTCGGTCGCCTCGCCCGTCGCGCCCCCGAGGTCACCGCCGTGCTCGACACGACGCCCGACGGCGTGACCCACCCCGTGCGCCGCGGCGATCTCTGGCGGCGGACCCGCGCGCTCGCCGAGGAGCTGCGCGAGCACGGGATCGGGCGCGGCGACGCGGTCGCGGTGTGGATGCCGAACTGGAGCGACGCGCTGGTCTGGCAGGCCGCGGTCGCGGCCCGCGAGGCGCACGTCGTCGGCATCAACACCCGCTACGGCCTCGACGAGGTCACCCACCTGCTCGAGCGCGCACGGCCGCGGCTCGTCGCCCTGGCCCAGGGGTTCCACGGGCTCGACCTGCTCGACCGTCTCCGGGCCGCCGTCGAGCGCTCCGGCGTGGTGCCCGAGGTCGCCGTCGTCACCGGGCCGGGTGGGCCGGCCCCCGAGCCGGGGACGTGCGATGTCGGCGCCGGCGCCTGGACCCCGCGGCGCGACGACGGCCCCGATCCGGCTCCGTCGGACCCGGACGCGCTCGCCGTCGCGTTCACGACGTCCGGCTCCACGGGCCTGCCGAAGCTCGCCGCGCACACGACGCGGGCGGTGCTGACCCACGCCGCCGCCGACGCCGCCGTGCTCGGGCTCGTCGAGGGCGACGTGGTGCTCGGCGCGCTGCCGCTGTCCGGGGTCTTCGGCTACAACGCGGTCATGGCCGGGCTGGCGGCCGGCGCGGCGGTGCTGCTCGAGCCCACCTTCGACGCCGACCGCGTGCTCGACCACGTCGCGGCGCACCGCGTCACGCACCTCGCCAGCGGCGACGACCTCGTCCTGCGGCTGCACGAGGCCTGGACCGCGAAGCACCGTGACCTGTCGAGCTGGCGGTGGTGGGGCGTCGCCGACTTCCAGGGCCGCTCGCACGAGCTGGCCGCCTGGCTCGGCGAGCAGGGCACGCGGGTCGCCGGGGTCTACGGCTCGTCGGAGGTCTTCGCCCTCGCCGCCACCTGGCCCGACGACGAGCCCGCGCCCGCCCGCCTCGCCGGTGGCGGGCGCGTGGTGCACCCCGAGATCGCCGTCCGCGTCGTCGACCCCGGCACCGACGCCGTCCTCGAGCCCGGACGCGAGGGCGAGGTGCAGTTCCGGGGCCCGAACGTCGTCGACGCCTACCTCGGCGCCGAGGTGCCCGACGCGTTCACCGCCGACGGCTGGTTCCGGTCCGGCGACCTCGGCGTGCTCGTCGACGAGGGTGCGTTCGTCTACATCTGCCGGCGCGGCGACGCCCTGCGGCTGCGGGGGTTCCTCGTCGACCCCGCCGAGATCGAGCGCCGGCTGGCGGCGCACGAGGACGTCGCGACGGCCAAGGTGGTCGGTGTGCCCGGCGAGGACGGGGCCACGATCGCGGTCGGCTTCGTCGTCGCGACGGCGGGGCGGTCGCCGGTGGGGGACGATCTGGTCGCCTGGTGCCGCGCGACCCTCGCGGGGTTCAAGGTGCCGGCGGCGGTGCACGTCGTCGAGGCCATGCCCACGACGTCCGGCACGAACGGCACCAAGATCAAGGCCGCCGAGCTGCGCCGGTGGGCTCGCGAGAAGGGGTGAGGCGCCGGTGCGAGGCGTGTACCTGCCGGGCGGGCGCCGGGTGGACCTCCGCGAGGTGCCCGACCCCGAGCCCGGGCCGGGCGAGGTGGTCCTCGCGGTGCGGGCCTCGACGATCTGCGGCAGCGACCTGCGGGCGATCTACCGCGAGCACCTGGGCGAGGGTCCCGAGGCCTACCAGGACGTCATCGGCGGGCACGAGCCGTGCGGGCAGGTGCTCGCCGTCGGCTCGGAGGTCGAGCGGGTGCGGGTCGGCGACCGCGTCGTCGTCCACCACATCAGCGGCTGCGGGCAGTGCGACGAGTGCCGCCGCGGCTACCAGGTCAGCTGCACCTCCCCGCGCCGTCAGGCGTACGGCTGGCAGCGCGACGGCGGGCACGCGGAGCAGCTGCTGGCCCGCGAGCGCGATCTCCTGCCGCTGCCCGACTCCCTGACCTTCCTCGACGGCGCGTGCGTGGCCTGCGGCTTCGCCACCGCCTACGAGGCGCTGTGCCGCGTCGCGCTCGTCGGCGGCGAGCAGGTGCTCGTCACCGGGCTCGGACCCGTCGGGCTCGCGGCCGGGATGCTCGCCTCGGCGATGGGCTCGCCGTGGGTGGTGGGCACCGATCCCTCGCCCGAGCGCCGCGCGCTGGCCCGCGAGCTGGGTGCGGTCGACGTCGCGGTGGAGTCCGACGAGGAGCTCGGCGACCTCCTCGGCGACGGCGCCGAGGTGAGCGTCGAATGCTCCGGCGCGGGCGCCGCCCAGCTGACCGCCCTGCGGCACACCCGTCGGCACGGGCGCTGCGCGCTCGTCGGGGAGGGCGGGACGCTGACGGTCGACGTCAGCGCGGTCCTCATCCACCGCCAGCTCGCCGTCCACGGCTCGTGGGTGGCGCCGACGTGGCGGATGTCCGAGCTCCTCGAGCGCCTCGCGCGCTGGGATCTGCACCCCGAGCGCGTGGTCACCCACCGGTTCCCGTTGGCCGAGGCCGCGCAGGCCTACGAGACGGCCGACGCCGGCGTCGGCGGCAAGGTCGGCATCGTCGTGGAGTAGTGGCCTGTACCGGGAGCGCCCGGTCGCCTACGGTGCGTCGCAACGGGGGCGAGCGGGAGGGGCACGGATGAGTCAGGCGTCCGAATCGACGAGTACCGAGCGCCACCAACTACCGGTCCGCACACTCGTGGCGGCCAGCATCGGCAACGCGGTCGAGTGGTTCGACTGGACGATCTACGCGACGTTCGCCGTCTACTTCTCCTCGCAGTTCTTCGACAAGAGCAACCCGACGCTCGCGCTGATCGGGACGACGAGCACCTACGCGCTCGCCTTCTTCTTCCGGCCGCTGGGCGGGGTGCTCCTCGGGCGCCTGGCCGACCTGCGCGGTCGCAAGTTCGCCATGCTCGTCACGATCATGCTGATGGCGGGCGGCTCGCTGCTCATCGCCGTGCTGCCCACGTACTCGGTGGTCGGCTGGCTCGCCCCGATCCTGCTGCTGCTCGCGCGCATCGCCCAGGGTCTGTCGCTGGGCGGCGAGGTCTCCAACGCCAGCGCCTACCTCGCCGAGATCGCCCCGCCGAACCGCCGCGGGCGCTACTCGAGCTTCTTCTACATCTCCACGGGCACGGCGCTGCTCGCCGCGTCGCTGCTCGGCCTGCTGCTCACGACCACGCTCAGCCGGCCCGAGCTCGAGACGTACGGCTGGCGCATCGCGTTCGCCGTCGGCGGGGTCCTCGGCATCGTGGGGCTCTACCTGCGCCGGACGCTCGTCGAGACCGAGCAGTTCGAGGAGAACGTCGAGAAGGCGAAGGCCACCAAGAACCCGCTGCTCAAGACGCTCACCCACTACCCGCGGTCGGTCCTGCAGCTCTTCGGCTTCACCCTGCTCTCGACGCTGTGCTACTACACGTTCTTCAGCGCCCTGACCCCGTTCGCGGTGCAGTTCCGCGACGCCGCCGGGAGCGACGTGTTCCTGGCGTTGTCGATCGGCACGGTCGTGTTCATCCTGGGCCAGTACCCCTTCGGCGCCCTGGCCGACAGGTTCGGGCGCAAGCCCCAGATGCTGGTGTGGTCGGGGGCGTTCGTGATCCTCACCGTGCCGCTGAGCCTGCTCATCACCGAACGTCCACCACTGATCAACCTGATCATCGTGTTCACGGTGGGCCTCGGGCTCTACTCGGTGTTCTCCTCGATCGCGCCGGCGATCATGAGCGAGATCTTCCCGACCGAGCTCCGGGCGCTGGGGATCGGCGCCTGGTACAACCTCACCGTCGCGATCTTCGGCGGCACGGCGCCGCTGCTCATCGCGGCGCTGTCCGGTGCGGGGCGTCCCGACCTGTTCTTCTGGTACGTCTCCGGTGGCGCGCTGATCGCGTTCCTGATCATCCTCACGCTGCCCGAGACGAAGGGCCGTGAGCTGACGTAGGGGACGTTTCACGCGCGTGGTGGCAGGCTGGTGCCATGGCGCTGCTGCGGACCCTGCTCAACCTCGTCTGGCTGGTCCTGGCGGGGGTGTGGATGGCCCTCGGCTACCTGCTCGCCGGCATCATCTGCTGCATCCTGATCGTCACGATCCCGTGGGGGATCGCGTCGTTCCGGATCGCCCTGTTCGCGCTGTGGCCCTTCGGCAGCCGCATCGAGCGCCGCCAGGACGCCGGCGTGGGCTCCACGCTGGGCAACGTCGTCTGGATCATCGTCGCCGGCTGGTGGCTGGCGATCGGGCACATCGTCACGGCCATCCCGCTGGCGGTGAGCATCATCGGCATCCCGTTCGCCTGGGCGAACCTCAAGATGATCCCGGTGTCGCTCACCCCGCTCGGCCGGCGGATCGTCGACACCGACGACCCGCGGGGCTTCGGGGTGGACGGCCACCACGCCGCACCCCCGATGGCCGCGCGCCGCTGAGCGCGTGGCCCTCTCGGCGTGCTCCCTTCACTCGGACACTCGACGTCTGCGGCGCCACGCCGCTGACACTCCTCAGTCCGTGACCGGCAGGTCGTAGCGCCGGCGGATGCTCGACCCGAGACGGCGGACGTCGACGCCGTAGACGTGCAGCGAGATCGTCGTGACCGGCGCGGTGTTGGTGACGCGGTGGATGTCGCCCGGCGGCAGCAGCCCGGTGACGGTCCCCGGGCCCGCGACGTCCTCGCCGTCGACGACGAGGTGCTCGCCCACCCGGCGGTAGCGGATCTCGTGCTCCGCCCCGGTGTGGACGCCGACCACGCACCACGAGAGGTGGTCGTGGATCGGCGTGGTCTGCCCGGGCAGCCACACCAGCGCCACCAGCGAGAACGCGCCGTCGGGGGCGACGTGCAGGACGTGCTGCCGGTAGTGCGCGGGGTCGCCGACGCACTGCTCCGGCCGGAGCAATCGTGGATCACCGAGGTGCGGAACCAGGGCCCGGGCGACGGCGTCGACCCGGGTCCGGCCGGGGTGCGCGCCGCGCACGGCGGCGTCGAGGTCGTCGGTCAGGGCGGTCAGCGGGGTGGCGAGTGCGGTGGTCATGGTGGCCTCCTCAGGCGGCGGCGGTGAGGTGTCCGGCGGTGCGGGTCGAGCTGCCGGCGGTGAGGTCGGCGGTCAGGGTCGTCTCGTGGCCCCGGGTCTCGACCGTGACGACCGGGAGCACCGAGGCGAGCAGGACGCGCATCCCGGTGTTCTCGGTGAGCACGTCGGCGACGAGGCGCGAGTAGCCCTCCTCGCGACCGCGGGCGGCGACGGCGCGCAGCAGGCGTCGTCCGACGCCGCAGCCCTGCCAGGTGTCGACGACCTCGATGGCGAGCTCGGCGTCACGCAGACCCAGGGAGATGAGGCGTGCGATGCCGGTCGGCGCGCCGTCCGGGGCGAAGGCCGCCACCGCGATGTGGCGGCGGCCGTCGACGGCGGCGAGCTTCGTGCGCACCGCCCGGACCAGGCGCGGGGTGGCGCCGTGGAAGCGCAGGTAGCGGCTGTGGTCGGAGAGGCCGGCGAACACCGTGTCGAGCACGGCGACGTCGCCGGGCCCGAGCTCGCGGACGGTGGGGGCACGGCCGAGGGGTCGGGGCCCGGGTGTCTCCGGAGCCCCGGTGGTCCAGGTGCTGACGAGATGCATGGTGGGTCCTCCCTCGCGGGGCCGGACACCTCGTCCGGCGACGGACCGAGCCTGCGGCGCGAGCACCCCCCGCCTCGTCGGTGAGCACTCCCCATCTCGGCGCGCGCCGGTACCCATGCCGGGCGCGCCTCGGCCACGACGAAGCGGATTTCCTGGCACCCGGTGCCAGCGAGGACGCAGGGCTTGCACGGGCCCGTGCTCCGGACCGGGGGAGCACGGGCCGTGTCGTGCTCAGGGAGGCGCCAGGTCCCGGTACATCCGGATCGCGGGGCCGAAGCGCGTGGGCGCCTCGCCGACCGTGCGGAAGCCGCAGCGGGCGTAGAAGGCCTCGGCGCGGGGGTTCGCCGTGACCACGAGCAGCGGGGCGCCGGACTCGCGGGCCGTCCGCACCGCGTCCTCGACGAGGCGGGCGCCGATGCCGTGGCGCATCCGGGCCGGACGCACGAACAGGGCGTCGAGCTCGGCGGTCCCGTCGGGCAGGGGCAGCACGGTGGCGAAACCGGTCACGGTGCCGCCGACCTCGTGGACGCGGACCCGACCCGCCCGCAGGTCCGCGCGCGGCACCTCGATCGCGTCGGGGTGGGCGAGCAGGTCCTCGCGGTGGTCGTCCCAGATCATCGAGGCCTCGCGCATGAGGTCCTCGAGCGCGCCGGCCTCGTCCGTCCGGGCCGGGCGGAGGCGGCCGTCGTCCATCCGTCGATGGTGCGGGCGGTGTCGAGCGGGTTCACGGTCGCGGCGGAACGGTCCCCGGAGCGCGTCGGTGCCCCTAGCCTCGGAGCACACCCCGGGCACCAGGAGGACACGGTGAGCACTTCTCCGACGACGCCGACGAGCGGCGCCGACCTCGTGACCCGGTTGCTGGATCTCTGGTCGCGCCCGCTGCCCCCCGACGACACCGCCGCCCTCGCCGGGTTCGGCGAGCTCTACACCGACCCCGTCGAGGTCAACGGCACGTCGGTGTCCCTGGCCGACATGCTGGTCCGGGCCCGTGCGATCCAGGGCGCCTTCAGCGGGCTCGAGCGCGTCGTCCTCGAGCAGGTGGAGGCCCCCGGCAAGGTCGTGGTCGCGTTCCGGCTGGTCGGCACGCACACGGGCCCACTGCCGACGGCGCTGGGCGTCGTGCCCGCCACCGGCGGGGCCGTCGACCTCCGGGTGATCGACGTCCTGACCCTCACCGACGGCCGGATCAGCCGCATCGTGATGGCCGGCGACGAGCTCGGGAACCTCGTCCGGCTCGGGGCCGTCGCGCTCGCGGACGCCACCTGAGCCGGGACGATCCGCCTACGAGGGGTCGGGACGCTCCGTCTCGGGCTCGCCCTCGGTCTCGGTGGGCACGTCGGGGATGGCCGGCCCGAGCAGGTCGTCGGCGTCGACGATCCGGTAGGCGTAGCCCTGCTCGGCGAGGAAGCGCTGGCGGTGCGCGGCGTACTCGGCGTCGACGGAGTCCCGCGCGACCACCGAGTAGAAGTGCGCCTGCCGGCCGTCGGTCTTCGGACGGAGGATGCGGCCGAGGCGCTGGGCCTCCTCCTGGCGGGAGCCGAACGTGCCGGACACCTGGATGGCCACCGACGCGTCGGGCAGGTCGATCGAGAAGTTCGCGACCTTCGACACCACCAGCACCGGGAGCTCGCCGCGCCGGAACTGGTCGAACAGGAGCTCGCGCTCCTTGGTCTTCGTCGAGCCCTGGATCACCGGGGCGTCGAGGGCGACGCCGAGCTCGTCGAGCTGGTCGAGGTAGGCGCCGATGACCAGCGTCGGCTCGCCCGGGTGGCGCGCCAGGATGCTCTTCACCACCGGGATCTTGGTGCGCGCGCAGGCGCAGAGCCGGTAGCGCTCCTCGGCCTCGGCGGTGGCGTAGATGATCCGCTCGTTGTCGGTCATCGTCACGCGGACCTCGACGCAGTCGGCGGGCGCCACCCAGCCCTGGGCCTCGATGTCGCGCCACGGCGCGTCGTAGCGCTTGGGCCCGATGAGCGAGAAGACGTCGCCCTCGCGCCCGTCCTCGCGCACCAGTGTCGCGGTGAGGCCGAGGCGGCGACGCGACTGCAGGTCGGAGGTCATGCGGAACACCGGCGCGGGCAGCAGGTGCACCTCGTCGTAGATGATCAGGCCCCAGTCACGGGTGTCGAACAGCTCCAGCGCCCGGAACTCGCCCTTCGTCTTGCGCGTCATCACCTGGTAGGTGGCGATGGTGACCGGGCGGATCTCCTTGCGCTCGCCGGAGTACTCGCCGATCTCGTCCTCGGTGAGCGACGTGCGCGCGACGAGCTCGCGCTTCCACTGACGCCCGGCGACGGTGTTGGTGACGAGGATCAGCGTCGTCGCCCCGGCCCGCGCCATCGCCGCGGCGCCGACGAGCGTCTTGCCCGCGCCGCACGGGAGCACGACCACGCCGGAGCCGCCGTGCCAGAACCCCTCGACGGCGTCGGCCTGGTAGTCACGCAGCTGCCAGTCGGACTGGTCGAGCTCGATCGCGTGGGCCTCGCCGTCGACGTAGCCCGCCAGGTCCTCGGCCGGCCAGCCGACCTTGAGCAGCGCCTGCTTGAGGCGCCCGCGCTCCGACGGGTGCACGACGACGGTGTCGTCGTCGATGCGGTCGCCGATCATCGGGCTGATCTTCTTGTTGCGCAGGACCTCCTCGAGCACGGCGCGGTCGTTGGAGATCATGACCAGGCCGTGCACGGGGGAGTTCGTCAGCTGCAGGCGCCCGTAGCGGCCCATGGTGTCGACGACGTCGACGAGCAGGGCCTGCGGGACCGCGTAGCGGCTGTACTGCACGAGAGCGTCGACCACCTGCTCCGCGTCGTGGCCCGCCGCGCGGGCGTTCCACAGCGCGAGCGGGGTGACGCGATAGGTGTGGACGTGCTCGGGTGCGCGCTCGAGCTCGGCGAACGGCGCAATCGCCTGGCGAGCGGCGGGCGCCGCCTCGTGGTCGACCTCGAGCAGCAAGGTCTTGTCGGACTGCACGATGAGCGGTCCGTTGCCGGGCTGGCTCAACCTCTCGACCTCCGGGCACATCGACGGGTGGTCCGTCCCATTGTCCTCGTCGGTACGACACACCGTCGGGCGGAGCTGGGACGCCGCTCGGGGAGCGCACGGACGCGCCCGGTCATTCCCGGGAGCACGACGGATACAGTGAGCGCGCTCGACCCCGCCCTCGAGGAGTGACCACCCGACCCGATGGGCTCACGGCGCAGTGCCGGGGCCCGTCACCAGCGAGGACCGACGTGCGGTCCTCGCGATGACCGCCCTGGACGCCTGACCACTCTGATGCGCCCGTTCGCCTCGTTCCCCGATCGTCGCACCGACGTGTGCCCGCGTGACGTCGCGGTGTCACCCGTGTGCCATCGCTCGATCCGGTCGGCGGCGACTGTAGACCATGGCTGGTCACCGAGCGTGGACCAGGCAGGTCTTCGGCGTGGGGGAGTGTCGGGCGAAGTCCGACCGACCGGAGGAACCGGGAGGACCCGTCCGTGACCACCCCCGAGCGAAGCCCGGATCGGGCCTCCGTCCGGTACCACGATCCGCGCGACGGTCGTCCCGGTCCGGACGGCCCCGCCGGCGGTGACTGGACGGAGCGCCTGGCGCTGCGCAACTGGAGCCTGCCGGTCAAGCTCACCGCGGTCCTGCTGGTGCCGACGCTCTTCGTGCTGACCCTCGGCGTCCTGCGGATCATGGAGCAGACCCGGGACGCCGCCGAGTTCGACGGCGTCCAGCAGGCCGTGGCGCTCGAGGACGGCACGGCACGGGTGATGGGCAGCCTCGCCGACGAGCGCTCCGCCGCGGCGGTCTACGTGGCCGCGGGACGCGCCGGCGGCTCCGGTCCGGTCGAGGAGCGCATCGGCGCCACCCGCGACGCGACGTCCGAGCTGCGGCGCTCCTCCGGGCTGGCCGACTCGCTCGACGAGCAGACCCGCACGTCGTTCGACCAGGCCGACGCCGAGCTCGACCAGCTCGACCGCCTGCGCGACGACGTCATCGACGGCCGGGTGGACGCCGCGGGCGCCATCGCCCGGTACACCGAGGTCGTCGACACCCTCGAGATCTTCGACCGGTCGCTGTCGCGGGAGGCCGCCGACCCGAGCGTCGCCGGGCTCGCCTCGGGTCTCTACTCGCTCTCGGTGGTCCGCGAGGAGGACGCCTACGTCCAGGCCGTCGTCGCCGCCGGCATCGCCGCGGGCCGCATCGACGCCCCGTCGATCGACCAGGCGCGCAACGCGACGCTGCGCCGCTCGATCGCCGTCGACGACTTCCGCTCGGCGGTGGGCACCGACAACGCCGGGCTCGCCGACGCCGTGGTGGGCCCGGACGTCGACAACCGCGACCTGCTGGCGCAGGTGGTCCTCGGCCGCGGCGCCGCGGGGCTCCCGCTGCAGGTCTCGGGGCCGGACTGGGAGCGCGCGTCCTCGGCCGTCGAGGACCGGGACGCCGCGACCTCCGAGCAGCTGCGCGGCCAGCTCCAGGAGCAGGCCGGCGCGCTGCAGCAGGCGGCCCGCAACGGCGCGGGCGTCGCCTCGGTGATCCTGCTGCTGGCCCTGATGGCCGGCGCCGCGGTGGTCTTCTTCGTCACCCGCTCGCTGCTGCGGCCGCTGCGCCTGCTGCGCCGCAGCGCGCTCGACGTCGCCGAGCGGCGCCTGCCCCAGGCCGTCCGCAGCCTGCGCGAGGGCGAGGCGCCGGACACCACGATCGTCCCGACGCCGATCACCACGCGCGAGGAGATCGGCCAGGTCGCCCGCGCGTTCGACCAGGTGCACGAGCAGGCGGTCCGCCTGGCCGCCGAGCAGGCGGGTCTGCGGTCGGCGTTCAACTCGATCTTCGTGAACCTCTCGCGGCGCTCCCAGGCGCTCGTCGAGCGCCAGCTGCGCCTGATCGAGCAGCTGGAGAACTCCGAGGAGGACCCGGAGGCGCTCTCCAACCTCTTCCAGCTCGACCACCTCGCGACGCGCATGCGCCGCAACTCGGAGAACCTGCTGGTGCTCTCGGGCACCGACCTCTCGCGGCGGGGCAGCCGCCCGGTACCGCTGGTCGACGTGCTACGCGCCGCCGCCTCCGAGGTGGAGCAGTACCAGCGCATCGACCTCGCGCCGCCGCCCTCGGCCCAGCTCCTGGGTCGCACGGCGAGCGACGTCGTGCACCTCGTCGCCGAGCTGCTCGAGAACGCCACCACGTTCTCCGCCCCCGACACCCGCGTGCGGGTGCAGGCGAAGCAGAACGGCGACGGCTCCCTGCTCGTCGAGATCATCGACTCCGGTGTCGGCATGAGCGAGGAGGACCTGCACGACGCCAACGTGCGGCTCGACTCGCCGCCGACCGTCGACGTGTCGGCCTCGCGGCGCATGGGCCTGTTCGTGGTCGGGCGCCTGGCCACCCGCCACGGCATCACCGTCTCGCTGCGCAACCGCGAGGACGGCGGCGTCGCCGCCACGGCCCTGGTGCCCGCGTCCGCGGTGCTCGCCGTCGCGCCCGAGGGCGCGGCGACCCCGGCGGTGACGGCCGGGGCGTCCGCGGGGGCCTCGAGGTCCGTGCCCGAGCAGGCCCGCGGTGGCGGCTCCGGGCTGCCGCAGCGCGGCCAGCGCCAGGGTGGCGGCGCGCCCGGGTCGTTCTTCGCGCCCGGCGTCGACCCCGAGCAGGGTGGTGGGGACGCCGCCCGTCCCGGCGGCGCCCGCGAGCGGCGGTCGATGCTGCCGCGGCGCGGGTCGTCGAACGGGGCAGCCGGTACCAACGGCTCGAACGGCTCCCCCGGGCACGGGACGAACGGCACGAACGGGTCGGTGCCGGGTCCCGCAGGCCCCGGACGTCCGGGGGGACCGACCGGCCCGGCGCGTCCCGGGCTCGCCCCCTCCGAGCCGCCGCGTGAGCCCGTCGGCCGCGCCCCGGCCGAGGAGCCCGAGACCCCCGAGGCGCCCGCCGAGGACACGGCCGTCGACGGTGCGGGCGAGCAGGACGAGCGGGGTCGGCACGGCCTGGTCGGTGGCGCTGCCGCCGGAGGGGCCGCGGCCCTGATCGGTGCGGCCGCCGCCCGCCGTCGCAGCCGCCGCTCGGAGGACGGCGCCGAGGACGCCGCCCCCGACGCGGAGGCGCCCGCGGCCGACGAGGTCGCCGACGCGGACGGCGCCGACGGCGACGCGCCGGAGTCCGGCGAGGCGGACGCGGGCCGGCACGTCCTGCGTCCCACCGGGCTCGCTCCGGGCCAGGGTCCGGGCCCGACGCCGGGTCAGGGGCCCGGGCCGGCGCCCGGCCCGATGCCCTCTCGCCCCGGCTCCGGTGGACCGGCCGGCCCCGGCTGGGGTCCCCCCGGGGCCCCTCGCGGCGGCCCGCCCCCCGGCTGGCGCGGTCCCGGCGCCCCTCCCGGCCGCGGCCCGGCCGGTCCCGGCTGGGGACCGCCGCCCGGGGGGCCCGGACGGCCCGCCGCCGCCGGTCCGCCGATGTGGAACGGCGCGCCCGTCGTGCCCCCGCCCGGACCGGGCCCGGCGGAGTCGGACGAGGCGCCGGCCGAGGTCGTGGACGACGTCGAGAACCCGGTCGAGACTCCTGCCGAGGCGTCCGGCGAGGGCTCGGTCGAGACCCCGGTGGACGAGCCGGCCGACGAGCGGGTCGAGGACACACCCGAGGCCGCCGCCGCACCGACCGAGACCCCGGAGGCCGCGGCACCGCTGCCGACGCGTCGCGGGACCTTCCCGCTGCGTCCCCGGGTCGTGCGGCCCCAGCCGCAGGCCGACGCCGCCGAGAGCCCGGCCGAGAGCCCGGCCGACGCGACCGCGGCGACCCCCGCCGGCCCGACCCCGGAGCCCGAGCAGGCCGTCGAGGAGCCGGCGGCCGTGGACGCCGCCGAGCCCGTCGCCGAGGACCCGGCCTCCGCGGAGCCGGAGGAGTCCGAGGACGTCCGGCCCGCCCGCCCGTCGGGACGTCGCCTGTCGCCCAGCGGCGTGCCGTTCGCCCCTGGCATGGCGCCCCGCCTGCGTCCGCGACGCACCGGACCGCCGTCCGAGGGCGAGGACGCCGCCGAGCAGCAGGAGACGCCGGGCGAGGACACCCAGGCCGACGAGGCCCCGGCCGCCGCCCCCGACGAGGTCCCGGCGGCGGAGCCGGAGACGCCCGCCGGACCCCCGCCCCTCCCGGGCGGCCTGCCCCGCCGGACCGCGGGCCCGCCGGCGCCGAACGGCGCGCCCGCCCCGGGCGGGCTGCCGCAGCGGCCGTCCGGACCGCCGGCGCCGTCCGGTCCGTCGGCACCGGGCGCCCTGCCGCAGCGGTCGGCCCGGCCGCCGCAGGTCCCGGCCGGCGCGAACGGGTCGGCCACCGGGCCGGGCGACGGCGCACGGCTCTTCGACGCGCCGCCCCCCGCGGACGGAGAGGGCCGCACCCGCAACGGCGGCGGGCCCCCCGGCCGCGTGACGCCCGAGCGGCCCCCGGGCCGCCCCGGCGCGCCGCAGCGGGAGCGCACGCCGATCTACGACGAGGTCGCGTCCGCCTGGTTCCGGGAGGCGCCGCCCTCGGCGGGCCCGGACGAGGCCGAGTGGGCCTCGAGCTCGGGCGACGAGGGATGGCGCGCGGCCGCGGCCACCGCGGACGCCCTGGACACCGGCGTCAGCGCCGGCGGCACCACCGAGGCGGGCCTGCCCAAGCGGCGTCCCCGGGCACAGCTCGTGCCCGGTGCCGCCCGGTCCGGGGGCGCCGGGGCACCCGGCGGCGCCCCGGACGGAGCCGCCGCCGGACCGCGTCGCAACGCCGACGCGATCCGTGGGCGTCTCGCGAGCTACCAACGAGGCGTGGCCGACGGGCGTACCAGCCGTCAGGCCCGACCGGCCGACACCGGAGCAGAGCGCGACGCGCGCTCCGGGGATGAGGAGGAGCAGTGACGGGAGCCCAGTCGCAGCCGAGCCGGTTCGGCTGGTTGGTCTCGAACTTCGCCGAGCGGGTGCCCGGGGTGGCGCACGCGGTCGTGGTGTCCGCCGACGGGCTGTTGCTCACGGGGTCCAGCCGGCTGCCGCGCGACCGTGCGGACCAGCTGGCGGCCGTGGCGTCGGGGCTGATCAGCCTCACGCAGGGCGCCGCGCGGTGCTTCGAGGCGGGCGATGTCGTGCAGACGGTGGTCGAGATGGAGCGCGGGATCGTGCTGCTCATGTCGATCAGCGACGGCTCGTGCCTGGCCACGCTGGCGGCCCCGAACTGCGACATCGGCCTGGTGGGGTACGAGATGACGTTGCTGGTCGACCGGGTCGGCCAGCTGCTGACCCCCGAGCTCCGTGCCGAGCTTCAGGGGTCGGCGGTGCGATGAGCGCGTCGAGGGGGTGACGACCCGTGAGCGATGAACCCGGCGAGTCCTTCGCCGACGTCCTCAACGGGATCAGCGGACCGCCGCGGTCGAAGGGGCCGCGCGGCGAGCGGCGCGGGCTGTTCCGGCGTCGCCGCGACGAGCCGTCGGACGTCCAGGACGGCCCCGACGGCACCGACGGGTCCGACGGGTCCGACGAGGTCGCCCCCGGGACCGCGCCCGGCACCGTCGCCGCGGACGGCTACCTCTACGGGAGCGGCGAGCCCGACGGCGCGCACGCCCTCGCCGAGGGCGAGCCGCCGACCGCCCCCTACGGCGTCCCGAGCCCGGGCGGCGTGCCACGCCACGAGCTCCCGGAGCCCGAACCGCCGGACGAGCGCGCCGACGACGTCGCGATCGTGCGCCCCTACGCCTGGACGGGCGGGCGCACCCGTCCGGCCTACGACCTGGCCATCGAGACCCTGGTCTCGATCGGCAACGCGGGCCGCGACCCCTCGCGGATCCCCCAGTACGAGCACCGTGCCGTGGCCGAGCTGTGTCGCGAGCCCCGATCGGTGGCGGAGGTGGCCGCGTTGCTGACGCTGCCGCTGGGCGTCGCCCGGGTCCTGATCGGCGACATGGCTTCGCAGGGCACCGTCGTGGTGCACCAGACCGCCTCGACCTCGGGCGACGTCCCGGACATGGCGTTGATGGAGAGGGTGTTGAGTGGACTTCGACGGCTCTGACGCAGCGGTCGCGGACCCCGTCCCGACCACCACCTCGGCCAAGATCGTCGTGGCGGGGGGATTCGGGGTCGGCAAGACGACGTTCGTGGGCTCGGTCTCCGAGATCGACCCGCTGACCACCGAGGCCGTGATGACCGACGCGAGCGCCGGTGTCGACGACCTCTCGGCGGTGCCGAACAAGCGCACCACCACGGTCGCCATGGACTTCGGTCGCGTCTCCCTGGACTCCGACCTGATCCTCTACCTGTTCGGCACGCCCGGGCAGGACCGGTTCTGGTTCATGTGGGACGACCTCGTGCGCGGCGCCATCGGTGCCGTGGTGCTCGCCGACACCCGCCGGCTCGCCGACTGCTTCGCCGCGGTCGACTTCTTCGAGGACCGGCGCCTGCCCTACGTGCTCGGCGTCAACCTCTTCGACGGGATGCTCCGCCACGACATCGAGGACGTCCGCGAGGCCCTGGCCATCGACCCGTCCGTGCCGATCCTGACCGTCGACGCCCGCGACCGGGAGTCGACGAAGCAGGCGCTCATCTCGCTCGTCGAGCACGCCATGCAGGTCTGGGCGGTCGGCGCCCGCGCCTGATCCCCGAGGCAGCGAACGCGCTGTTCGCTGCTTCTAGGCGTACGAAGTCCCCGTTCGCGTCGGCGCCTCGCCTCCGAGCCGCGTGATCAACGGGGACTTCGCGCGCGTAGAAGCAGCGAGATACCCGTTCGCTGCGGACAGCGGGGCGAGACCTAGCGGTCGGCGAGGACGCTGACCGAGGTGATGCGGTGCAGGGCGAAGGACAGCGGCGAGCCGCCGATCACGTCGCCGTTGGTCTCGCCGTCATCGGTGTCCTCCACACCCTCGAGCACCCCGCCGCCGACGCGCAGGGGGCGCACGACGCGCTGGGACGCGGTGCCGTGGGCGTCGACGTAGCCGATCCACACGCTGCGCCCGGAGCGCGCCGCCTCGGCGAGGACCGCGACGGTGGCCGAGGTCGTCGCCGAGCGCGTGGGGTTCCCCGTCGCCCCGCGACCCCGGGCGGCGCTCGCGGCGCGGTCGCCGGCGCGCAGCTGGGCGACGAGGGCGGTGATCTGGTCGTCGGAGAGGGTCGGCGTGGTGCCCACCGCGCGCTCGGGGCGCCGCGCGGCGGTGCGCCGGCCCTTGGGGCGCAGGTCGAGCACGCCGCCGACGTCGTCCTCGGCGACGGGGGAGAGCCCGGCGGCGCGCAGGGCCTCGAGCACCTCGACCAGCGGCTGGGTGCTGACCAGCACGGTGGGGGCGATGCGCCGCAGCTCGAGACGCTCGGCCTCGGGGTGGACCATGACCTCGGCGATCAGCGCCTCGTCCTCGGAGCGCAGGAACGACGCCGCCGCCCCGCCGCGCAGGCGTCCGTGGCGGCGGGCGACGTCGTCGACGAGGTAGGTGAGCCCCTGGGGGACGGGGGTGGCCGAGCGGGTGCGGAACAGCTCGTGGAGGTCCGCGGCCGTCTGCCCCAGATCGAGCGCGCGGCGCACCGAGCCCTCGCTGATCCGGTAGACGGTCGCGCTGCCCGCGGACTCGACGTCGGCGACGCGGTCGAGCGCCGCCGCGAGCTCGGGCTCGAGGCGTCCCGGGGCGACGGCGGTGAGGTCGGCCTGCAGGAGCACGTGGTCGATGGGGTCGGGCAGCGCGCGGCGCAGCGCGGCGGCCGCGGCACCGTCGGGGTCGTCGCCGGGGCTGCGCGCGGGGACGAGCAGCTCGCGGGTGGCGGAGGTGACCGTGTCGTGGGCGACGAGCCCGAGCGTCGTCGCCTCGCGCAGCACCGTGCGCGCCATCTCGTCGCGCTGCCGCCCGCCCTTGCGCGGGGCGCGCCAGGCCAGGGACGCGATGAGGTCGTCGGCGCTCGGGGGGCCGTCGCCGTCGGCGAACTCGCGGAGCCGGTCGAGCACCCGGCGGCGCAGCGCCGGCGCCCAGGGCCGGCGCGCCTCGTCGGAGAGCGGGCCGATGAGCTTGTCGCCCACGTCGCGGGCGCCCACCAGCGACGGCGCGCGGGGCGTGTCGAGCCACCCGCGGGCGAGCGTCACCCAGCGCACGTCGGGGCCGGAGGCGAGCCACCGGTCGACGGCGCTGGTGGGCGTCCACGCGGGATCGTTGCCCTCGGAGACCGCGACGAGCCCCGCGCCGGCGAGCACCTCGACCAGCAGGGCCGCGTCCTGCTCGGTGACCCCGAGGTCGCGGGCCACCCGGCGCAGGTCGCGCACGCCGAGCCCACCGGAGCGCAGGACCGCCGGCGGATGCGCCGACCACGCGGTGAGCACGGCCTCCGCGCGCCGGGTGACCTCGAGGATCTCGCCGGCGGCGGTGGCGTCGACGTCGGCCGGGTCGCGGTGGCGCGGCGGGGGCATGGGGTCGGTGACCGCGACGTCGCCGAGCGGGCGGTCGCCGCGCACCGCGAGGGCCGCCTCGCGGGTGAGCTCCACGGTCTCGAGGTCGACGCGCACGAGGATGCCCGCCGCGAGGAGCCGGCCCACCGGCCCCCTATCGGCGTGCTCCCCCGAATCGGCCCCCTGCGCGCGGCTGCGGCCGACGGGCCCCTCGGTGGCCAGCGCGTCGACCACCCCGCGCTCGTCGGGGGGCAGGGCGTCGACGATCTCCGCGGGGTCGTCCGCGGTGGCGATCGCCGAGAACTCCGGTGCGGGCCGGCCGAGACCACCGGGGTAGCGCACCGAGACGTCGCGCAGCGCGGGGACGGCACGCACACCCGCGGTGGCCGACGGGTCCGCGCGGGCCAGCTCCGGGGGCACGGTGGCGCCGTCGGACCAGGCCAGCGCCCGGCGCTCGAGGTCGGCGAGCGCGGCCCGGCCGGCGTCGGCGCGGTCGGGACCGAGGAGCGCGAGCACGTCCCCGAGGGCGGCGGACATCTCGTCGGCGCGCACCACCAGCAGCGCGTCGACCACCTGGAGCGTGAACGCGTCGAGGTCCTCGCACGCACGGCCCACCGACATCCGCACGCTCGCGCGCGTCGCCACCACACCGATGTCGGCGGGGGCAGGCAGCGCCAGGTCCGGACGCGCGCGCAACAACGCGCCCAGGGTGTCGTCGTCCTGGGCGCGCAGGTGGTCGAGCAGGGTCCGGGCGGACATCGCCTCCCCACGGTAGTCGGGCTCCGGCGCGCGCACCCTCGAGGTGCGGCAGACTGGAGCCCCGCCGTCCCGGCGGGCGTGTGTGAGAGACGGCGGGAGGAGCCAGCGGCCATGGCAGACGACGACGAGACCACGACCCCGCGCCAGGATCCGTGGTGGCCCGCGGACGAGGGGGACCACCCGATCACCGAGCTGATGGCGCCCACCCAGGGTTCGCCGTCGCCGTACGGGGAGACGCAGTTCCCGCTGCCCGCCGACCAGCTCGGCTACGAGCACCCGGTCACCGAGATCAACCGCTGAGTACCGCCGCCGGTCTCCTGCTCGCCGCCGGCGGCGGCCGGCGGATGGGTCGGCCCAAGGCGGCCGTCGAGCTGGACGGCGAGCCCCTGGTGGCCCGCGCCGTGCGGACGCTGCGCGACGCGGGGCTCGACCCGGTGGTGGTCGTGCTCGGGGCGGGCCTGCCGGACGTCGCGGAGCTGCTGCCGGCCGGGACGCGCTGGGTGCCCGCGCCGGGCTGGGACACCGAGGGGCAGGCTGCCTCGCTGCGCGCCGGCCTGGACGCGTTGGACGCCACCGACGCGGACGCGGTCCTCGTGGCGCTCGTCGACACCCCGGGCATCGGGCCGACGGCGCTGGCTCGGGTGGCCGCGCACGCCACCGGCCCCGACGCCCTGGCCCGCGGTGCCGTCGACGGCCGGGCGGGGCACCCGGTGCTGCTCGGCCGGGCGCACTGGGCGAGGGTGCGGGCGGCGGCCGAGGGCGACGCCGGCGCGCGGGGCTTCCTGCGCGGCCGGGACGACGTGGTGGCGGTGGACATCTCCGACGTGGCGGTGCCCGACGACCTCGACACCCCGGAGGACCTCGCGCGCTGGACGGGCGAGCAGACGACAGGAAGGGGCACACCGTGACCGTCCCGGGACCGGGGTACGCGATCACGGCCCGCGTCGAGGCGCCGGCGAGCGCCACGGCGGCGGGCGACCTCGCGGTGGCCGTCGGCCGCGTCGGCGGGGTCATGACCGCGTTCGACGTCGTCGAGTCGCGCACCGACTCGATCATCATCGACATCAGCTGCAACGCCCTGTCCGAGGAGCACGCCGGGCAGATCACCGACGCGCTCGACGTCCTCGACGGTGTCCGGGTGCGCAACGTCTCCGACCGCACGTTCCTCGTCCACCTCGGCGGCAAGATCGAGGTGACGCCGAAGGTCGGCCTGCGGACCCGCGAGGACCTCTCCCGCGCCTACACACCCGGCGTCGCCCGGGTCTGCCAGGCGATCGCCCGCCGCCCCGACGACGCCCGCAGCCTCACCATCAAGCGCAACACCGTCGCCGTCGTCACCGACGGCTCGGCGGTGCTCGGGCTCGGCAACCTCGGCGCGGCCGCCGCGATGCCGGTGATGGAGGGCAAGGCGGCGCTGTTCAAGCGCTTCGCCGGTGTCGACGCCTGGCCGGTGTGCCTGGACACCCAGGACACCGAGGAGATCATCCGCACCGTCGAGGTCCTCGCCCCGGCGTACGGCGGGATCAACCTCGAGGACATCGCCGCACCGCGCTGCTTCGAGATCGAGGAGCGCCTGCGCGACAAGCTCGACATCCCCGTCTTCCACGACGACCAGCACGGCACCGCCGTCGTCGTCCTCGGCGCGCTCCGCAACGCGCTGCGCGTGGTGGACAAGGAGATGAACGACTGCCGGATCGTGGTCTGCGGCGTCGGCGCGGCGGGGTCGGCGATCATCCGGCTGCTGCTGCCGCTGGCGCCCGCCGACCTCATCGCCGTCGACGTCGACGGGATCATCCACCCGGACCGCGAGGGCCTGCACCCGAGCCTGGAGTGGGTGGCCGAACAGACGAACCGGGAGCACCGCACCGGGACGCTGGGCGACGCGATGCCCGGCGTCGACGTCTTCATCGGGGTCTCCGCGCCGAACCTGCTCCACGAGTCCGACATCGCCGCCATGGCCGACAAGGCGGTCGTGTTCGCGCTGGCCAACCCCGACCCCGAGATCGACCCGTCGCTGGCGCAGCGGCACGCGGCGATCGTCGCCACCGGGCGGTCGGACTACCCGAACCAGATCAACAACGTCCTCGCCTTCCCCGGCATCTTCCGCGGGCTGCTCGACGCCCAGGCCCGGGGGATCACCGACGACATGCTGCTCGCCGCCTCGGCCGCGATCGGCGACGTCGTCGCGGAGCCCAACCCGCTGTTCATCGTGCCGAGCGTCTTCGACAGCACGGTCGCCTCGGCGGTGGCCGGCGCGGTGCGCAAGACCGTCGAGCGGGCCCGCGAGCAGGGTGCCGAGATGGTCGACGTGGCCGCCGCCCTGGCCCTCGGCGAGGAGACGGCGAAGGCGGTGGAGGGTGCGGATGAATGAGGGTCCGGGCGACGGGGGCAGTGCCCGTGGCCTCACGCACGTCGACGCCACCGGCGCGGCGCGGATGGTCGACGTGGGGGACAAGGAGGTCACGCGCCGCACGGCGACGGCCACCGGGGTCCTGCGCACCACCGCCGAGGTCGTCGCGGCGCTGCGGGACGACACCGTCCCGAAGGGCGACGCGCTGGGCACGGCCCGGGTCGCGGGCATCATGGGCGCGAAGCGCACGCCCGACCTGATCCCGCTGTGCCACCCGATCCCGCTGGCCGGCGTGACCGTCGACCTCGACGTCGGCGACGACCACGTCGCGATCACCGCGACGGCGCGCAGCGCCGACCGCACGGGGGTGGAGATGGAGGCGCTGACCGCCGTCGCCGTGGCCGGGCTGACGCTGCACGACATGATCAAGGCGCTGGATCCGGCGGCGACGCTGGACGGAGTGCGCCTCGAGCGCAAGGAGGGGGGACGTTCCGGTGTCTGGACCCGACCCGACGGCCGCTGAGGACTCCACGGCCGACCCCACGGCCGACCCGACCCGACGGGCGCGCGTCGTCACCGCGTCCAACCGTGCCGCGGGCGGTGTCTACACCGACCGCGGCGGGCCGATCATCGTCGGCTGGCTGCGCGAGCAGGGCTTCACCACACCCGACCCCGTCGTGGTGCGCGACGGGGAGCCCGTCGCCGCCGCATTGCGCGACGCCGTCGCCGACGGGGCGCACGTCGTCGTCACCACCGGCGGCACCGGCATCTCCCCGACCGACGCGACGCCCGAGGCGACGCGCGCGGTCCTGGACTACGAGATCCCGGGGCTCGCGGACGCGATCCGGCGCGCCGGCGCCGACGCGGTGCCGACGTCGGTGCTCTCACGTGGCGTGGCGGGGGTCGCGAAGCGCACCCTGGTGGTGAACCTGCCCGGCTCCCCGGGCGGGGTGCGCGACGGGCTGACGGTGCTCGCACCGGTGCTGGCCCACGCCGTCGACCAGATTCTCGGAGGGGACCACCCGTGACGTCCACAGCCCCGGCCCGCGTCCTGCGCGCCACCGTCACCGAGGAGCTCCTGGACGTCTCGGAGCACGCGGCACTGGTCGACGACGCCGCCGCGGGCGCCGTGGTGACGTTCGCGGGCGTCGTCCGCGACCACGACCACGGCCGCTCGGTGACGGCCCTGGACTACGAGGGCCACCCGAGCGCCGCGGCCGTGGTGGAGAAGGTGGCCGCCGACGTCGCCGCCGCGTTCCCCGGCGTGCGCGCGCTCGCCGTCACCCACCGCGTCGGTGCCCTGGGCATCGGCGACGTCGCGCTGGCCTGCGCGGTCGCCGCGGAGCACCGCCGTCAGGCGTTCGACGCGTGCAGCGAGCTCGTCGACGCCGTGAAGCGCGAGCTGCCGGTGTGGAAGCGCCAGGAGTTCACCGACGGCACCGAGGAATGGGTCAACTGCCCCTGAGCCTCAGCTCATCGTGAGCGTCTGGCCCGGGAAGATGAGGTTCGGGTCGGTGGCGACGTCGGGGTTCCCCTGGGCCAGGGTGCGCCAGGTCGCGCCGTGCGAGGCGGCGATCGAGCTCAGCGTGTCCCCGGCCTTCACGGTGTAGGAGCCGGCCGAGCCCGACGCGGGCGTGTCGCGCACGGTGCGGGTCTCGGGGGCGGCCTCGTCCGAGGACGAGCCGGAGTCCTCGTCGCTCGAGGCGGAGCCGGAGCCGGAGCCGGAGCCGGCATCGGAGCCGGAGTCGGCGTCGCTGCCGGAGTCGGACGACCCCGCCGACGGCACGCTGCTGTTGGGCGAGTCGTCGGTGTTGCCCGTCTTCTTCGAGCACGTGGGCCAGGCGTTCATGCCCTGCTCGGCCTTGACGCGCTCGGCGACCTGGATCTGCTCCTCGCGGCTGGCGTCCTCGGGCTGCCCGGAGCCGCCGAAGGAGCGCCACGTCGAGTCGGTGAACTGCAGCCCGCCGCCGAAGCCGTTGCCGGTGTTGATGCCCCAGTTCCCGCTGCTCTCGCACTCGGCGAGGGCGTCCCAGTCGGTGTCCGCGTGCGCCGCGGGCGCGGCGAGCAGCGCGGCGGGGATGACCGGCGCGCCCGCGGCGACGACGGCGAGGGTCGCCCGGCCGAGGCGGCCGGGACGACGCGGCGCGCGGTGACGTCCGGTGGTGGCAGTGGGCAGCACGGCACGAACGAGGTCCACGTATCTCCCGGAGCCGCGCCACGGCCGACGTGCTCCGGGCCGTCGCGGGAGGGGAGCGGACGGCGCTCGGTGTCGGTCCCTGTCCGGGCCGTACGTCGCGGGGAGCGGGAGGCCCGTCGGACAGGGTGGCGCCCGGGCTCCGGTCGGCACCGTTCGAGCGGACCGACGCGTCGAGGCTAGATCCGCGCCGGGGCCACGGTGCGTGGCTCTCAGCTTCGTGAATCGACCGCGAGGTCACGAACGAGTGACGAAGGCGCTGCTCCGCGGTCTCGATGTCACCGAGGGCGACGCTCTTCGCACGGTCCGTCGCTGAGAAGACGTGACGACGATCACACACGACGGCCCCGGCTCCTGGGTGGAGCCGGGGCCGTCGGAGTGTGCGGGGTGTTGCCCCCGAGGAGTGCCTCAGCCCAGCTTCAGCTGCTGCCCCGGGGAGATCGCGTCGGGGTCGGCGATCGCGTTGTTCTGGGCGACGGACTGCCACGAGACGCCGTGCGCGGCGGCGACCGAGCTCAGGGTGTCGCCGGCCGCGACGGTGTAGGCAGCGCCGGCGGCGGCCTTGGCCGGCTGGGCCTGCGGGGTCGCGGCGATGCTCTCGGTCTCGGAGGAGTCCGAGTCGGACGAGCCCGAGTCGGACTCCGAGCCGGACGAGCCCGAGTCCTCGGTGTTCGCCGAGCTGTCGGTGTTGCCCGTCTTCTTCGAGCACGTCGGCCAGGCGTTCATGCCCTGCTCGGCCTTGACGCGCTCGGCGACCTGGATCTGCTCGGAGCGGCTGGCGTCCTCCGGGTCGCCGGAGCCGCCGAAGGCGCGCCACGTCGAATCGGTGAACTGCAGACCGCCGCCGAACCCGTTGCCGGTGTTCGTGCTCCAGTCGCCACTGCTCTCGCACTGCGCGAGCTCGTCCCAGTCCGTGTCGGCCGACGCCAGACCGGTGCTCAGGGCCAGCGGGGCCGCCGCCATGGCGCCCACCAGGACGACCTGGGCCGCCCGCCGGGTGAAGGCGCGCGTCAGCGACTCATCGGTGTTCCGAAGCATGACCTCTCTCCGTACCGCGCCCCGCGGGAGGGACCACACGAGCGGGGTCGACGGCCGGTTCCACGCGGCCTCACCGCCCGCGGGTGCCAAGCACCCTCGGTCTCACGTCCTCGCGCCCGTCCGGTCCGCCACTTTCGTTCCGGGTCACCCGAGATCGCTGGACGGGCATCCGGCGCGGCGACCTCGGGGGTGTCAGGCACCCGCACACACCAGTCCGGCGCGTCGTCGGGAGCCGTGTCCGAACGGTACGGAGCACAGTGCGTCTTTCAAGCCGTCCAGTTGCGAGCGCGGTCACGTCGCCGACACCGTTTCGTGACCCGCCGTTGTGGACAACGCCTGCTCCAGGGCCGACATGATCTCCCTGAAAGGCCTGTTCCGCCCGCGTGTCGCAGATCCAATCTGTGCGTGGCCTCACGGTGACACACGGCCGTTCGGAGCAGCCGAATCTGAGGACCGCGACGCGGCGTCCTCATGGAAGGGACCGTCCGGTGGCTGTCGGATGACGCCTGCGGGATGCTGGGGGGGTGACCGCGAGTACCACACCGACCAGTCCGGACGACCTGGCGAAGGCCCTGGACGGCACGGGGTACCTCGCCGACGCGGGCCTCGCGTCGGCCGCCTTCCTGGCGCTGCGCATGGGCCGGCCCCTCTTCTGCGAGGGCGAACCCGGGACGGGCAAGACCGCGCTGGCGCAGGCGCTCTCCGAGGCGCTGGGGCTGCCGATGGTGCGCCTGCAGTGCCACGAGGGCATCGACGCCGCGCAGGCCCTGTACGACTGGGACTTCCCGCGCCAGCTGCTGCACCTGCGCGCCCTCGAGGCCGCGGCGACCGCCTCGCAGTCGGCGCTCGACGTCGACGCCGTGGAGTCCTCCCTCTACGACCGCCGATTCCTGCTCGCGCGACCGATCCTGCAGGCCCTCCAGGACGCGCCGTGCGTGCTGCTCGTCGACGAGGTCGACCGCGCCGACGACGAGTTCGAGGCCTTCCTGCTCGAGGTGCTCGCCGAGAACTCGGTGACCATCCCCGAGATCGGCGTCGTCCGTGCCGAGACGCCGCCGCTGGTGGTGCTGACGTCCAACCGCACGCGCGAGGTGCACGACGCCCTCAAGCGCCGTTGTCTCTACCTCTGGCTCGAGCACCCCGACCTGGCCCGCGAGACCGCGATCCTGCGTCGCCGCCTGCCCGACCTGCCCGCGGAGCTCGCCGACCAGGTCGCCCGGGCGGTGCAGGCCCTGCGCGGGCTCGACCTTCTCAAGCCGCCGGGCGTCGCCGAGTCGATCGACTGGGCGCAGGCCCTGCAGCTCGTGGGCGCGCGTCACCTCGACCTCGCCTCGGCCACCGCGACGCTGGGCGCGGTGCTGAAGTACCGCGAGGACGCCGACCGGGCGCGCGACAAGCTGGACGCCCTGCTCGCCTCATGAGCACCAGGGGCGAGCGGAGCGACGGCGAATGAGCACAGGTGACCGGGGCGGGAGCAGCGACGGGCTCGCTCCTCGCCCGCACGCCGGCGCGGTCCTGGCCTCCGGCGTCGTCGAGACGCTCGGCGGAGATACAGACCTCGCCACCGAGGCCGACGGTGGTCCCGACGCCGTCCTCGAGGACTTCGTCGCCTTCACCCGGCTCGTCCGCAACGCCGGGGTGCCCGTCACCACCGACCGCGTCGCGGCGTACCTGCAGGCGCTGCGCCTGTCCGACCTCACCAGCGAGGTCTCCACGTACTGGGCGGGCCGCCTGACGCTGTGCGCCGACCCGGACGACGTCGTGCGCTACGACCACGCGTTCGCCGCCTGGTTCTCCGCCGATCCCCGCGACCAGCGCATGGGACGGCCGGCGCCGCCGAAGCCGCGCATCTCGACCATGGCGGCGCTCACCGAGCCCCCGCCGGGGTCGGGCCAGGACGGCGAGGAGGAGGAGACCCCGGAGCTGCGGGTGGCCGCGTCCGGCGAGGAGATCCTGCGCGACCGGGACATCGCCGAGCTCTCGATCGGCGAGCGCGAGCACCTCAAGAGCCTGCTCGCGCTCCTGCGCCCGGCACCCCCGAAGCGCCGGGCCCGGCGGCGCCGCCCGGCCCGTCGCGGCGAGCCGGATCCGCGCCGCACGCTGCGGGCGGCGCTCGCCAACGGCGGCGAGATCGGCGAGATGCACCGTCGACGGCGCCGGGAACGCCCGCGTCGCGTCGTGCTGCTCGTCGACGTCTCCGGCTCGATGAGCCCCTACGCGGACACCCTGCTGCGCTTCGCCCACGTCCTCACCCGGCGCACCCCCACCTCCGTGGAGACGTTCACCCTCGGCACCCGGCTCACCCGCGTGACGCGCGAGCTGCGCCAGCGCGACCCCGAGCGCGCCCTCGGCGACGCGGCCCGCGCGATCCCCGACTGGTCCGGCGGCACCCGCCTCGGCGAGGCGCTGCGGGCGTTCCTCGACCGGTGGGGCCAGCGCGGCGTCGCGCGTCGCGCGGTCGTCGTCGTGTTCTCCGACGGCTGGGAGCGCGGCGGGGCGGAGCTGCTCGGCGAGCAGTCGGCGCGCCTCGCGCGGCTGGCCCACAAGGTCGTCTGGGTGAACCCCCACGCCGGCAAGAGCGGCTACGCCCCGGTGCAGGGGGGAATCGCGGCGGCCCTCCCGCACGTTGACCGTTTGCTGGCGGGCCACTCCCTCACGACGCTGGCCGAGCTGCTGGAGGTGCTGCGGGATGCGTGACGTTCTCCCGACCCTGGAGGGCTGGTGGGCCGAGGGCCGACCGGTCGCCCTGGCGACCGTCGTCGGCACGTTCCGGTCCGCCCCGCGACAGCCCGGGGCGTCCATGCTCGTCGGCGACGACGGGCAGGCCGTGGGCAGCGTGTCCGGCGGCTGCGTCGAGGGTGCCGTGTATGAGCTCGGCTCCGGCATCCTCGAGGGCACCGACGACGCGACGCTGCAGCGCTACGGCGTCTCCGACGACGACGCCTTCGCCGTCGGCCTCACCTGCGGCGGCATCCTCGACGTGTACGTCGAGCGCGTCGACCGCGAGTCCTTCCCCCAGCTCGGGGCGATCGCCGAGGCCGTGCGGGAGCACCGCTCGGTCGCCGTCGCCACCGTGGTCTCCGGGCCCGCCGAGCGCGTCGGGCGCCGCCTGGTCGTCTGGCCCGACGGCCGGGGCGAGCGCAGCGACGGGGGGAACGGCGGGGTCGAGGGCAGCACCGGGTCGGTCCGGCTCGACGACGCGCTGCGCGACGACGTCCGCGGCCTGCTCGCCGCCGGCCGGTCCGCGCTGGTGTCCTACGGCACCGACGGCGAGCGCCGCGGCGAGGGCCTGCAGGTCTTCGTCGAGTCGTTCGCGCCGCCGCCGCGCCTGATCGTCTTCGGCGCCATCGACTTCGCCGCCGCCGTGGCCCGCATGGGGACGTTCCTCGGCATGCGCGTCACGGTCTGCGACGCGCGCCCGGTGTTCGCGACGTCGAGCCGCTTCCCCGAGGCGCACGAGGTCGTCGTCGACTGGCCGCACCGCTACCTCGCCGCCGAGGCCGAGGCCGGGCGGATCGACGGGCGCACCGCGCTGGCCGTCCTCACCCACGACCCGAAGTTCGACGTGCCGCTGCTCGAGGTGGCGCTGCGCCTTCCCGAGATCGGCTACATCGGGGCGATGGGCTCGCGCCGTACGCACTCCGACCGCGAGCAGCGCCTGATCGAGGCCGGGGTCACCGAGGCGGAGCTGGCCCGCATGTCGAGCCCGATCGGCCTGGACCTCGGCGCCCGGACGCCCGAGGAGACCGCGGTGTCGATCGCCGCGGAGATGATCGCCCACCAGTGGGGCGGACGGGGCACGCCGCTCTCGCGTCGCGACGGCCCCATCCACACCGAGTCCAACGTCGAGCCGGTGGTGTCGGCGGCCTCGTTGGGCTAGATCACGCGTGCGGTGAGCAGCAGGTACTCCCACTCCATCACCGTCGTGCCGCTGCCGCGGTCGTGGCGCTCCGCCACCGCGGCGATGTCGGCGTCGAGCGCGGCCGTGCGCTCGGCGTCCTCGGCGTTGTTGCGGTAGGCCACGATCGTCGGCCCGTAGGTCTCCTTCCAGTACGAGCGGAAGGTGTCCGGGGAGTCGAACATCGTGACCGTCACCGTCTGCTTGCGGGCCTCGACGTCGGTGACGCGGTCGCCGAGCAGGGCGCGGACGTGCGCCTCGTCGCCCCACAACGGCGGGGGCTGGGCGCCCGGCGGGGGCGGCGGCATGTAGGCCTTCATCGTCTTGAAGAGGTCCCCGACGAAGCCCTCGGGGGTCCAGCTGATCAGGCCGATGCGCCCGCCGGGACGGGTGACGCGGACGAGCTCGTCGGCGGCCTGCTGGTGGTGGGGCGCGAACATGACCCCGACGCACGAGGTCACGACGTCGAAGGTGTCGTCGGCGTAGGGCAGTGCCTCCGCGTCGCCCTCCTCCCAGCGCACGGCGACGCCCTGGCGCTCCGCGAACGCGCGACCGGCGTCGAAGAGCTCCGGGGTGAGGTCGGACGCGACGACGTCGGCGCCGGCGAGCGCGGCGGGCACGGCGACGTTCCCGGTGCCCGCGGCGACGTCCAGCACCCGCTCGCCGGGGCGGATCCCGACCGCGGTGACGAGGACGGGACCGAGCTCCGGGATGAGACGGGCCGCCACGTCGGGGTAGTCGCCCAGGCCCCACATCGTGCGGTGCTTGGCCTTGAGCGCACGGTCGGCGGCGGTGTCGGTGACGGTCTCGGTCATCGTGGTTCTCCCTCGTCGGTGTGACCTCGGGGGCCACGGACCGTGGCGACCCCGAGGGGTCACAGAGTTCCGCGACGAGGACACCCCGGACATCGGGAACGCCTCCCCATGTTGTGGGGAGCAGGCCCTAGGCCATTCGAGACGTTTCCCCCGTGACGTTGATCACGTACCGTGACAGAGATGGAGCTGCTCGAGCGCGAGGACGAGCTGCGCCTCCTCGGCCGGGCCTGGCAGGAGGCGCGCTCCGGGGCGGGGTCGATCGTCGTGCTGGGCGGCGAGTCGGGGATCGGGAAGACCTCGCTGGCCCGCCTGTTCGCCGCCGATCCGGAGGTCGGTGACGTCCTGTGGGGCGTCTGCGACCCGCTGGGCGTGCCCCGCCCCCTCGGCCCGTTGCACGACGTCGCCCACGACCTCGGCGAGCCCGCCGCGGGGCTGCTGCGGGCCGGGGCCCCGCCGCACGAGCTCCACCGCGTGCTCCTCGAGGCGCTCACCGCCCGCCCGGTCCTGCTCGTCGTCGACGACCTGCAGTGGGCGGACGAGGCAACGATCGACCTGTTGCGCTTCCTGCTGCGCCGCATCGCCGGCACCTGCTCGCTGGTCCTGGCCACCTACCGGGCGGACGAGCCGGACCCCCAGCCGGCGCTGCGCGCGCTGCTCGGGGACGTCGCGCGCACGCCCGCGGCCACGCGGATGGAGCTCGGCCCGCTGTCCGTGGCGGCGGTGACGACGCTCGTGGGGGAACGGCGCATCGACCCCGACCGTCTCCACCGGCTCACGCGCGGGAACTCGTTCTTCGTCACCGAGGTCGTCAGCCAGGATCCCTCCCTGATCGACGGCGCGCTGCCCGTCTCCGTCCGCGACGCGGTGCTCGCCCGGACCGCCGGGCTCGACCCGGATGCCCGGGACCTGGCCGACCTGCTCGCCTGCGCTCCCGGCGCCGTGCCGGACGCGCTGCTGCCCGCCCTCGGGGTCGGGATCGGCCCGCTGCGCACGCTCGACGGCGCCGGCCTGATCGCCCGCGACCGCCGGGGGATCACCTACCGCCACGACATCTGCCGTCTCGCCGTCGCGGGTGCGATCCCGCCGGGCGGCGAGATCGACCTGCACCGCCGGATGCTCGAGGCCCTCGAGACGCTGCCGGACCCGGACCCGGCGGTGCTCGCCCACCACGCCCTCGCCGCGGGCGACGACGGCCGGGTGTTCCGCTACGCCGCCCGGGCGGGGCGCGTCGCGGCCGGATCGGGCGCGCACACCGAGGCCGCGCGGTTCTTCACCCAGGCCCTCGAGCGGGCGCCCCGGGAGGCCATCGGCGCGCGGGCCGGACTCTGCGAGCTGCTCGCGCACGAGCTCTTCCTCACCAACCGGCTCGACGAGGCGATCGCGGCGTGCCACCGCGCCATCGCCTGGCACCGGGCGGAGGACGACCTCGACGGCGTCGGCGCCGGACACCGGTCGCTGGCCTCGTTCGAGTGGTACCACGGCAACCGCGACCGGGCCGTCGCGCACGCGGCCACGGCCATCGAGGTGCTCGAGCCCCGGGCCGCGCCGGGCAGCCCCGCGGCGGCCCTCCTCGGCCACGCGCTCTCGATCCAGGGGTTCCTGGCGATGCAGGCCAACGACCTCGCGAGCGCGCGTGAGCTCCTCCGCCGCGCCCACGACGCCGCCGACGGCGTCGAGGACGACGCCCTCGAGGTCCGGATGCTGGTGGTCGACACCGTGGCCGGGATGATGGAGGGCGACCCGTCGGCGCGGGCCCGGCTCCTGGACGCGCTCGAGGCGGTCGGCGACGAGATCCAGGTCGAGCACTCCACCTGCTGGACCCAGCTCGCCCACCTCGACGTCGAGCAGCGGCGTCTCGACGCGGCCGAGACGGTCCTCGGCCGGAGCCTGCCGCTGACCGTGCAGTGGGAGTACCCGCTGTGCGAGCACTGGCAGCGCGGCATGCGTGCGCGCCTGCGCGGCATGCGCGGCGACTGGGACGAGGCCGTCCGCGACGCCCGCGGCGTGCTCACCGACAGCGAGTCGCTGCTGACCCACACCTGGCCCTCGCTGGTGCTGGGACTCGTCGCCCTGCGTCGCGGGGACGGCGGCGCGGACGCCCACCTCGAGCGGGGCTGGGAGCTCGCGCTGCGGTTCGGCGAGCCCCTGCGGCTGCTCCCGGCCGCGTCGGCGCTCGCCGAGCGGTGCTGGGTCACCGGCACGGCCGACCCCCGCCTCGACGGGGTGCCCGCGATCCTGGCGGGCGCCGGCGCACGACCGGGGACGGAGTGGTCCGCGGGCGAGCTGGCGGTGTGGCTGGTCCGCCTCGGGTACGCCGTCGCGCCACCGGGCCTCCCGTCCGACTCCCCGTACGCCCTGATGCTCGCCGGCGACCCGAGGGCGGCCGCCGAGCGCTGGGCGGAGCTCGGGTCGCCCTACGACCAGGCGCTCGCGCTCGTCGACACCGGCGAGCCCGCCGACGTGTTCGCGGCGCTCGAGATCCTCGACCGACTCGGCGCCGACGCGGTGGCCGCCAAGGTGCGCCGCGACCTGCGGGGACGCGGCATCACCGGGGTGCCCGCCCGGCCGCGCGCCACGACGCGCACCAACCCCGCGGGCCTCACCGCCCGCCAGGTCGACGTGCTGCGCCTCGTCGCCGAGGGCCTGACGAACGCCGGTATCGCCGCGCGGCTGTTCATCTCCGAGAAGACCGCCGACCACCACGTCTCGGCGATCCTCGCGAAGCTGGACGTGCCCACCCGCCGCGAGGCCGCGGTCGTCGCCCGCCGCCTCGGCGTCGTCCCCGAGCGCCGGCGGCGCGACCGGGGCAGCAACGGCGGCAGGCCGCCGGTCGCCCAGGCCTGACATCTCGGTGGCCGGGGAGCCGCCTCCGGCCCTCCGTCCGCTGACCACGGGTCCGGCCGGTCGGCCCGGCATGGGGACACCCCGGCGCGCGAGATGGGGAGGCGGCACCGATGTGCCCGCCACCCGGACGGAGGCATCGTCGCCGGCATGGACATCACTCTCCGTCACACCCGCCGGGCCGACGGGGTCACGGACGCCGTGCGCGACCTGGCGCCGGTCGTCCTCGGCCTCGCCCCGTTCGCGATGCTCATCGGCGTCACGGCCGTGCGCTCCGGCCTCGGCGCCGGCACCGGCGTCCTCTCGTCCGCCCTCCTCTACGGCGGCAGCGGCCAGCTCACGGCCATCACGCTGATGGGCAGCGGCGCCGGGGCCGGCGCCGTGCTCGCCGCGGTGACGCTGGTCAACGCGCGCTTCCTGCTCTACGCCGCCGCGCTCGAGCCCCACTTCCGCGACCAGCCGCGCTGGTTCCGCTGGGCGGCCGCGCACTTCGTCGTCGACCCCACCTACGCGATGGTGACGCGCCGGACCGACCTCGAGGACCCGACGCGCTTCCGCCGCTACTGGCTCACCGCCGGCGGGGTGCTCGCGGTGGCGTGGGTGGCGCTGACCGCCGTCGGCGGCCTGCTCGCCCCGGTGCTGCCGGCGTCGTCGGCGCTCGACGTCGCGGCCCCCGCGATGTTCCTCGCGATGCTCGTGCCGCAGCTGCGCGCCCGCCCCGCCGTGGTCGGCGCCGGGGCCGCCGCCGTCACCGCCGCCCTCGCCTCGCCCCTGCCGTCGGGCCTCGGCCTGATGTGCGGCATCGCCGCCGGCGTCGTCGCCGCCAGCGTCACCCCCACCCCCACCCGCACCACCGCCCCGTCGGAGAGCCCGTCATGACCCTGCTCGTCTCGGCCGCCGCGACCTACGGACTGCGGGTCGTGCTCATCGCCCTCGTCCCCGCGCACCGGCTGCCCGCCGTGCTGCGCCGCGGGCTGGCCCACCTGGCGCCGGCCGCGCTCGCCGCGCTGGTGGTCACCGCCCTCGTCGGCCACCGGGGCGCGACGGCCCTGGTGGTGCCCGGCCCGATGCACCTCGCGCTCGGCGTCGCCGCGGTCGTCGCGTGGCGGTTCCGCAACCCCGCGCTGCCCGTCCTGGCCGCCGTCGCGGTGATGATCGTCGTGGAGGTGCTGTCGTGACCCGGACCCTGCTCGGCGTCTGGGCCCACCCCGACGACGAGACCTTCCTGTCCTCCGGGCTCATGCTGGCCGCCCGCGAGCGGGGCGACCGCGTCGTCGTCGTCACCGCCACCCGCGGCGAGCACGGCACCGACGACCCGGACCGCTGGCCCGCCGACCGTCTCGGCGCCCTGCGGGCCCGCGAGCTCGCCGAGGCCCTCGCCCTCCTGGGTGTCACCGAGCACCGCTGGCTGGGCTACGAGGACGGGGCGTGCCCGCTGGTCCCGCGGCGCACCGCGACCGACCGCGTCGCCGCGATCGTCGACGAGGTCCGGCCGGACACGATCGTGACCTTCGCCGACGATGGGGTCACCGGGCACGCCGACCACCGGACGGTGGGCCACTGGGCCCGCCGCGCGTGGCGCGCCGCGGCACCGCACGCCGAGCTCCTGGAGGCGGTGCTGCCGCCCGGCTTCACCCGGCGCTTCGCCGACATCAACGAGGCCTTCGGGGTGTTCATGGACGACCCCGCCGCGGAGATCGACCCCGACCTGCACCTGCGGCTCGACGGTGAGCACCTCGAGCGGAAGATGGCGGCGATGCGCGCGCAGGACAGTCAGACGCGCCGCCTCGTCGAGGGCGTCGGGCTCCCGACGTTCCGGCACTGGTGGGGCGAGGAGGCCTTCCTCCGCACGACGCCCGCCGCCGTGAGAGCAGCCTGATACGGACGGTGCCGAACGATCGCTGGCCCGGGCGGAGCAGCACGAGAACCCGCTGCTCACCCTGCCGTCGCCTGCCGTCCGTCTGTAACGTGGGCAACCGTCGTCGTCCGGCAGACAAGGGGGCAGCGTGGTCCTCGTCCACAGCGTCACCCGCGCGGGGGACTCCGTCATCGCCCACCGACGGTCTCCCGAGTCCGCGGTCGGTGCGGCGGTCACCCCGTCGCGGAGCCCGGCCGACCGGGCCACGACGCGGCCGCGGACGGAGACGCCCCGCCTGGCGAAGTTCCACGTCCCCGAGATCCTCTTCGGCCCCGGCTCGCTGAGCGAGGCCGCGCACGCCGCGGTGCGCCTGGGCGCACGTCGCCCGCTGCTCGTCACCGACCCCGGGCTGTGCGCCGCCGGCTGGCCCAACCAGCTGAGCGCGCACCTCGCGGAGGCTGGGCTGCGGACGTCGGTGTGGGAGGGGGTGACGCCCAACCCCAAGGACCACGAGATCGCCGCCGGGCACGTGCACTACCTGCAGGAGGGGTGCGACGTCATCATCGCGCTCGGCGGGGGCTCGGTGATCGACGCGGCCAAGGGCATCGCGCTGCTCGCCGGCAACGGGGGCACGATCCTCGACTACGAGGGCGTCGACCGGATGGCGCTGCCGATCCCGCCGATGGTGATGGTGCCGTCCACCTCGGGTACCGGCGCCGACGTCTCGCAGTTCTGCATCGTCACCGACACCGCTCGCAACACCAAGATCACGATCCTGGGTCGCGCGCTGGTGCCGGACATGTCGATCGTCGACCCGCACCTGCTCACCACGATGCCCGACTGGCTCAACGCCGCCACGGGTCTCGACGCGCTGACCCACGGCATCGAGGCCTACGTGTCGCGTGCGCACAACCCGCTCACCGACCACCATGCGCTGCAGGCGATCGCGCTGGTCGGCGAGAACCTCGAGCGCACGATGGACCACCCCGGCGAGGAGGCGGCGCGCACCTGCATGGCGCAGGCCGCCCTCGAGGCCGGGCTCGCGTTCACCAACGCGATCCTGGGCGCGGCGCACGCCATGAGCCACCAGGTCGGCGGCCTGCTCGACCTGCCGCACGGCGTCATCAACGGGGTGCTGCTGCCGCACGTCATCCGATTCAACGCCGAGCCCGACCCGCACCGCTTCGTTCCCATCGCCCAGGCGCTGGGCCTGCCCGGCACCATCACGCCGGACTCCGACGCCGGGGCCGCCGAGGCCGCGGAGTGGGCGGCACTCGAGGTCCGCCGGCTGGCCGACGAGCTCGGGGTGCCCAAGGGGCTCGCCGAGATCGGCGTCGGCGAGTCCGACATCGGCGTGCTCTCGGCGATGACGCTGGCCGACGCCTGCCTCTCGACCAACCCGCGCGAGGCCGACCAGGCGGACATCGAGACCCTGTTCCGGGCGGCGATGTAGTGGCAGCCCTTTAATGGCGGAGGCCCCGCGAGGGGTGGCCAGGTGGTGAGCAGCCCGATGTCCACGGATCACCACGACCTCGATCAGCTCACCGGGATCCGGTCGGGGAAACCGTCCTTCTACGTCGAGTACCTGGCCTCGGCCGAGCGCCTGCGCCGGGTCATCCACGCGCTGGACCGCATCTCCCGCGCGCTCGTGCGCACCACCGAGGGCCCCGGCACGCTCGTGCGCGCGGTGGCCGAGGCCGCCGCCGACCACCTCACCGCGCACTGGGTGGTGTTCGCGCTCGCCGACGGTGCGCTGCCCGAGGCGGCGCCGCGCCACCTCGTGCTCGGTCCCGCCGGCGAGGAGGTCGACGCCGAGGACCCCGACGTGCCGCCGTGGGTCGCGGTGCACCTACGGGCGGTCCGCTCCGGCGAGGGGCACACCCACGCCGACGGCGGGACGCCCGGCAACGGCGTCGCCGAGGCCGCCACCGACCCGCACCACCTCCACGTGCCGGTGCACCTCGACGGCGACGTCGTCGGCGAGATCGTCGCCTGGACGGGTGCCGACCGCGCCATCGACGCCACCGACGCGTCCGTGCTGCGCGTCCTCGCGGGCCAGACCGCGGCCGCGCTGCAGAACTCGGCGCTGCACCAGCGCACGATGCGGCTCTACGGCGAGGCCAGCCAGCAGGCCGACGACCTCGCGGCGCGCAACGAGCAGCTCCAGCGCACCCGCGACGCCCTCACCGTCGCGCGCCAGCGCGAGGTGCTCGACTCCGAGCGGCACCGGATCGCCCGCGAGCTGCACGACTCGGTCACCCAGTACGCGCTCTCGGCCGGCATGCAGATCGAGGTCGTGCGCTCGGAGATCCGCGACGAGCGCCAGCGCGAGCGCCTGGAGACCGCCAAGGCCCTCACCCGGCGCGCGGTGGAGCAGCTGCGCTCGGCGATCTACGCCCTGCACCACCACGGCGACCGCGGGCGGCAGAGCCTGCCCGCCATGCTCGAGGAGCTCTCCACCGTCCACATGCCCTCGGACCTGCGGGTCGAGGTGCGCATCGAGGGCCGGCCGGTGATGCTGCCGTCGGCCGCCGAACGCTCGCTCTTCCGCGTGGCCGGCGAGGCGCTGTTCAACGCCGCCGTGCACGCCGAGGCGGGCGTCGCCGTCGTGCGCCTGGCCTACCGCAAGGACCGCCTGGTGCTGTCGGTGTCCGACGACGGGCACGGCGACCCCGAGCACGTGCGCCGCTCCCTGCGCATCGCCTCCGCCGGCGACCTCGACGGCTCGCACCGCGGCCTGGTCAACATGGCCGAGCGCGCCCGCGAGATCGGCGGCACCCTGCGCATCCGGCGCGCACCCCAGGGCGGCATCCGGGTCGAGGTCGGCGTGCCCCTGGCCCCCGCCGGCCCGGCCCCCGAGCCCGCTGACACCTCCGACTCCTCTGACACCTCCGAGACGTCCGGGAGGCCGTCATGACCGAGATCCGTGTCCCCGCCCGCGCCACCGCCCGCCGGGGCGAGGTGCGCATCGTGCTCGTCGACGACCACGCGATCGTCCGCCAGGGCCTGCGCTCGGTGCTCGAGCGCGAGCCGCAGTTCGCGATCGTCGGCGAGGCGTCGAGCGCGCCCGAGGCGCTCGCCGTCGTCGCCCACCAGCGCCCGACGATCGTGCTGCTCGACCTGAAGCTCTCGACGAGCTCGGACTCCGAGGGCCTGCAGCTGTGCCGCCAGCTCACCCAGGCGCACCCCGGGGTCGGCGTGCTCGTGCTGACGACGTTCCTCGACGACCGGCTCGTCGTCGAGGCCGTCCACGCCGGCGCCCGCGGCTACGTCGTCAAGGACGTCGACACCACCGAGCTGACCAGCGCGATCCGTGCGGTGTCGCGCGGCGAGTCGGCGTTCGACTCCCGCTCGGCCGCCGCCGTCGTCCGCTCGCTCAACGGCCAGCAGCCCCACGGCGACCCGCTCACGAGCCGCGAGCTCGACGTCCTGCGCCTGCTCGCCCGCGGCATGTCGAACCGCACCATCGGCCGCGAGCTCTTCATCTCCGAGACCACGGTGAAGTTCCACGTCGGCAACCTCATGCGCAAGCTCGACGTCACCCGCCGCGCCGAGGCCGTCTACGCCGCCTCGAAGATGGGCCTGATCTAGCACCTCCGGTGCAAGCCCTGCGTCCTCGCTGGCACTGAACGCCTGGAAAGCCGCTTCGTCAGAGCTGCTCGACGTCCAGATCCGCGAGCACGTCCGGGTCGGCGATCATCTCGATCGCCGCGATCCGGCCGTCCACGATGACGATGTCGAACGCCGAGAAGACCCTGCCGCCCGGGGCGTAGACCACGCCGGGCACGCCGTCGAGCAGCGCGGGCTGCGCCATGCGGGCCCGGCCGCTGAACACGCGGGCCACGGCCTCGGCGCCGCGGACGGTCTCCTCGACGTCGGGGGCGCCCGGGTTGGCCTTCGCGGCGGCGACGGCCACACGGTCGGCGCGCAGCTCGACATCCGGGTCGAGGACGGTGAGCAGGCCGGCGAAGTCGCCGTCGCGGGCGGCGGTCAGGAACGCCTCGACGACCTCGCGGCGGCGTGCCGGGTCCACCTCGGCGTCGGCCGACCCGCCCTGGACGCGGCGACGGCCGCGGCTCGCGAGCTGGCGGGCCGCGGCGGGGCTGCGCTCGACCACCGTCGCGATCTCGGCGAACGGCACGGCGAACAGGTCGTGCAGCACGAACGCGAGGCGCTCGGCGGGGTCGAGGCGCTCGAGCACGACGTGCAGCGCCGCACCCAGCGCGTCCGCCTGGAGAGCGCGGGTCTCGGGGTCGGGCTCGGTGTCCGGTTCCGCGCCGGCCTGGTCGAGGTCGGACTCGGCCCGGGTGCCGCGGGTGCGCAGCATCGACAGCGCGACGCGGCTCGCGACCGTGGTCAGCCAGGCGCGCAGGTTCTCCACCTCCGAGACGTCGGTGCGCGCGAGGCGCAGCCACGTCTCCTGCACCGCGTCGTCGGCCTCGGCGGGGCTGCCGAGCAGGCGCATCGTCACGGCCCGCAGGTGCGGGCGGTGGCTCTCGAAGTCCGCCGCAAGAACCGTCTCGTCCATCGGTCACATCCTCCGCTCGTGGGACGTCTCCAGGGAGAGACCGCCGGGGACCGGCGGATGTGACCACCGAACGAGGAGCTTGTCATGACCGGACGACTCGACACCTTCACGCGCGCCCTGCCCGGTCTCGGTGAGGGGATCGGCACCGTGATCGGCGCGATCTGCGGCGCCGGCGTGCCGGAGACGACGCTGGAGCTCGTCCACCTGCGCGTCAGCCAGATCAACGGCTGCGCGTTCTGCGTGGACACGGGCACGAAGGGCCTGCGCAAGAACGGGGAGCCCGACGAGCGCATCGACCTCGTCGCCGTCTGGCGGGAGGCGCCCGGCTTCACCGACGCCGAGCGGGCGGCGCTGGCCCTCGGCGAGGCGGCGACGCGGATCGCCGACCGCCCGGACCCGGTGCCGGATGCGATCTGGGACGAGGCGGCCCGGCACTTCGACCCCACGGCGCTGGCCGGGCTCGTCGCGCAGATCGCCCTGACGAACCTCTTCAACCACGCCAACGTCACCATCCGCCGGCCCGTCGGCGCCTGGTGACCCGTGAGCGGAATTCACGGCGATAGCCGTGAATTCCGCTCACGTCAGGGCAGCGGCACCAACAGTCGGTGGGGGCGGCGCAGGGCGAGGCTGACGGCGTCGTCGCGGACGTGGCGCTCGCCGTCGGCCCCGGAATCCGGATCCAGCGGCCGCGTCTCCAGGCTCGCCGGGGCGGGCAGCGTCCCGCAGGCGGGGCAGACGCCGCCGTCGGCGAGGTCGGCGCCGCCGGCCGGGCAGTCGGCGTGGCGGAAGCGTCGCCGGCCCCCGTCCGGGCCCACACGGTGCCGGTCGCCCCACCGGGCGAGGCTGAACACCACGGGCCAGAGGTCGAGACCCGTGTCGGTGAGCACGTACTCGTCGCGTCCGGCGGCGTAGGGCCGGCGCTCGAGGATCCCGGCGTCGACGAGGGTGCCCAGACGCTCGGAGAGCACCGCGCGCGGGATGTCGAGGTGGGCGCGCAGGTCGGCGAAGCGGCGGACGCCGAAGAAGCAGTCCCGCAGCACGAGCAGCGTCCAGCGCTCGCCGACCACCTCGAGGGCGCGGGCGAGGGCGCAGTCCTGACGGTCGTAGTCGCGGCCCAGCGGCACGGTGACCACGCTAGCAGTTCGGTTCAACCACCGAACCTGACCTGCTAGCGTCCCCCGACGTGACCCCGAGCCCGGTCGACCGGCCCCGCGCCACCCTCGCCGTCGCCGCCGCGGCCACGTTCCTCGCGCTGGTCGCGTTCACCGTGCCGCTGGCGGCGCTCCCGTCGACGGCCACCGCGCTCGGCGCCGGCCCCGAGGCGCAGGCCTGGATCCTCAGCTCGATGAGCATCGGGCTCGGCGTGGCACTGCTGTCCGTCGGCGCGCTGGGCGACGACCTCGGCCGGCGCCGCGTCCTCGTGCTCGGCGCGACCGTCCTGGCGGCGTCCTCGGTCCTCGCCGCCCTCGCGCCGTCCGCGCTCGTCCTCGTGATCGCCCGCATCCTGCAGGGCGTCGGCGCCGCCGCGCTGGTGGCCTGCAGCCAGGGTCTGCTGGGCCACGCCTTCCCCGCCGGCACGCCGGAGGCCCGCACGGCGAGCAGCGTGTGGGGCGCGAGCCTCGGCGCCGGCATCGCCTCGGGCCCGTTCCTGGCCTCGGGCCTCGACCGCCTCGTGGGGTGGACCGGGCCCTACTGGGCGACCGCGGTCGCCGCCGTCGTCCTCGCCGTCGTCACCCGGCGGGCGGTCCCCGAGTCGCGCGCCGCGCAGCCCCGGCCCATCGACCTGCCGGGCGTGCTCGTCCTCGCCGCCGGGCTGGCGGCGCTGCTCGCCGGGCTCGTCGAGGGACGGTCGGGCTTCGGGCGCCCGGGGGTGCTCGCCCTGCTCGCGGTCGGGGTGGCGCTGCTCGCCGTCTTCGTGGTGCTCGAGCGCCGGCGCGCGGCGCCCATGCTCGACATGGCGCTCTTCGCCTCGCCCGCGTTCGTCGCGGCGACGGTCGGTGCGCTCGCGACCGGGATGGGCATCATCGCCACGACGTCGTTCCTGCCGACCGTCGTCGAGCGGGGCCTCGGCAGCACCGCGCTGGTGGGCGCCCTGCTGCTGCTCGCGTGGTCGGGCACGAGCGTGGTGACGGCCGTGCTCGCCCGGCGCCTGCCCGCCGCGTGGTCCGGGCGGCTCCAGCTCGCCGCCGGGCTGCTCGTCGTGGCGGCCGGGCAGGCGCTGCTGCTCGGACTCGAACCCGGCGACGCCCCGCTCTCGCTCGTCCCGGGGCTGGCGGTGGCGGGGGCGGCGAGCGGGATGGTCAACGCCGCGCTCGGACGCGAGGCCGTCGCCAGCGTGCCCGCCGGCCGCGGCGCCATGGGCGGCGGTGCGAACAACACCGCCCGCTACGTGGGCTCGGCGATCGGCACCACCGTCGTCGCCGTCGTGGCCACGCGCCCCTCGCTGGGCGGGGGAGCGGCCGGGCTCGTCGCGGGCTGGAACGACGCCCTGCCGATCGCGATCGCGTTCTCCCTGGTCGGGGCAGCTGCCGTCGCCGCCTGCCGCCCGCGACGGGTGCGTCAGTCCGTGACCACCGGGTGACGGACGGGCACGATCGAGGCAGGATCAGCGGTCATGGACAAGTCGAAGCTCGCCGAGACCCAGGGCCCGCTCAAGTCGCAGTACAAGGACGACCCCGAGTCGGCCGTCGTGACGCTCAAGGCCGACGGCGACGTCGACGGCTCGGGCATCGCGTGCCGGGTGCAGACGTCCCAGGCGCTCGTCGAGGCCGGCCTGCACCCCGCCACCGGCGGCGACGGCACCCAGCTGTGCTCCGGGGACATGCTGCTCGAGGCCCTCGTCGCGTGCGCCGGGGTGACCCTGCGCGCGGTGTCCACCTCGATGGGCGTCGAGATCCGCGGCGGCAACGTGCACGCCGAGGGCGACCTCGACTTCCGGGGCACGCTCGGCGTCGCCAAGGACGCCCCCGTCGGGTTCCGCGAGGTCCGCCTGCGCTTCGACATCGACACCGATGCGGACGCCGACACCCTCGCGACGCTGCACAAGCTCACCGAGCGGTACTGCGTCGTCTTCCAGACCCTGGCCAAGCCGCCGGAGCTGTCGGTCGAGATGACCCCGCGCCAGACCGCGAGCGCCTGACCTCTCGCTCCACACACGACACGGCGCCCCCGCTCTCGAGAGCGGGGGCGCCGTTCGTCGTGCCGGACGGTGTCAGTCCGTGTGGTACGGGTCGTAGTGGATGTTGCGGAACGGCGTCCCCGCGTCGAGGAGCGCGTTGGTGGTCGCGCGCACCATGGGCGGCGAGCCGCTGATGGTGATCTCGCGGTCGGCCCAGGCGCCGTAGCGGGCCACGACCTCGCCGACCGTGCCCGTCTCCGCGCCGTGCGGGCGTCCGTCGTCCTCCACCACCGGCACGACGCTGAGCCAGGGGTTCTCCTGCGCGCTGCGCCGGAGGCTCTCGATGTCGTAGAGGTCGGCCCACGTGCGGCCACCGACGAACAGCGCGACCTTGCGGTCGGTGCCCTCGAACATGAGCTGCTCGATGATGGAGCGCGCCGGCGCGAGGCCCGTGCCGCCCGCGACCATCAGCAGGTCGGAGCGTCCGCGGGGGTCGAGAGTCATCTGGCCCATCGGCGGGCCGATGCGCCACACATCACCCACGCGGGCGTGCGACACGATCGCGCGGCTGACCCACCCGCCCGGCACCGTGCGCACGTGGAACTCGAGCACGCAGTCGGGTCCGGGGGCGTTGGCCGGGGACATCGAGCGCCACATCCGTGGGCGCTGCGGGGTCTCGACGCTGACGTACTGGCCGGCGAGGTAGGGCACCGGCTGGCTGGTCTGCACGCGGACCACGGCGAGGTCCTGGTTGATGCGCCGGTGCTCCATGACCCGGGCCATCCACACCGCGGGCCCGCGCTCGGCGTCGGCAGCCTCGCGCATCGACTGCGCGACGATGCCGTACGCGCCGGTCCACGCGTCGTCGACCTCGGGGGTCCACAGCGCAGGCCCGGCGATCTCGCGCAGGGCGCCGAGCAGCGCCTCCCCCACCCGGTCGTAGTGCTCGCCGATGACCCCGAACTTGCGGTGGTCGCGGCCGAGCTGGCGCAGGAAGATCGAGAGCTCGTCGGGACGGTCGACCATCTGCACGACGTGCACCAGGGCCCGCAGGAGCCGGGTGCGCTGGAGCTCCATGGTGACCGGGAAGAGCTCCCGGGTCTCCGGCGCGATCCGGAACAGCCAGCCGTAGAACAGCGACGTCAGCTCGTCGGTGCGGTGCGAGACGGCGTTGAAGCTCGTCCGGATGGTCGTGACCATGTCGTGGACGTCGTTCGACGCGGCCGCCTCGCGGGGCGCGGGCAGGCCGACGCCCTCCGGCGGCCCGGCGGGCACGGCGGACGCCGGCATGGGCGGCGGCGGCGCTGTCGGGATGTGACCCGGGCCCGACGGCGGGCCGGACAGCTGCCCGCCACCGCCGTACTGCGGCGGGGCCGCGACACCGGGGTAGCGGGACCGCACGCCGGCGGGTGGGCCGTGCGGCCCGGACGGGTAGGTCATCGGGCTCCCCTCGGACGCGGAGCGGAACGAACCCGTGCGATCGAGTCCGGTGCCTGACGGTACGGCGGACCCGTACGGAGCTTCGCGACGGTCGTCGGCAATGTCGAAGACCGAGCTGTCGGTCTGGTCGGACCCACCCTGGCGGCCTGCACCGAGAGGGCGGGAGGGGGCCGGCACGGACGTCTCGTACCCGTCCGGCTCGGAGCGCCCGGAGCCACCGTGGCCGCCGTCGTACCCGGCGTCGCCGTGGCGGGGGCCGTGGTCACGGTCGGAGCGCACACCCGTGGTCGGGTGCCCGCCGAGCGGTCCCCCGGCCAGGGAGCGATCGTCCCTCGCTGCGGTCACGTCTGGTCGACTCCTCGTCCCGGATGAGTGGGCACCCCCGACGCCGCGCCACCCTAGCGGTTGTCCCCGACCACGAAACGCTACTCCGCGTCCCGGGCAGGACCGCTCTCCCGTGTGTTCGTGCGGTCAGCGTAGGGCCACGCCCGGTGAGCGGGATGCGGGCCCGCCCCCATCGGGTGACAGGGCCGAACGGCCGCGTCACCCGTCGTCGCCCGGCGACCGTTCCCCGTGATCACGGCACGGCCGGCCGCGGCGGGCGCGGCGTCCGTCGCCGGACGGGCCTCAGCCCGCGGTGGCGTCCTCGCCGTCGGACGTGGATCTGGTGCCCGGGCCGTCCTCGAGGCCGTCCAGCCCGCGCTCGGCGGCCGCGGAGCCCCGGTCCGACTCGTCCGCCCCGTCGGAGCGGGTGGTGGGACGGGGGGACGTCGAGCGCGGGGTGGGCGACGACGTGACGGTCGTCGGCTCGGCCCGCGTCGACGGGGTCGGCGAGGGGGTGCTCCGCGGGCGCGACGTCGGTGTGGTCGCCCTCGGAGGACCCGCCGGGGCCGGACGCGCCGCCTCCGCGGCCACCGACGACGGGGACGCGACCCGCGCGCCGCCCGCGTCCGGCTCGAGCGCCTCGACGACGCCGGTGTTGACGGTCGGGCTCACGGCCCCGGCGGTCCCCGTGCCCTCGCCGGTCTCCGGGACGGGGGTCTGCTCCGCGGGGACGTCGGGCATGTCGGGCAGCGCGACGCCGGTGCGCTGGGCGTCGAGACCCAGGGCGATCCCGACGCCGCCGACGGCCACCGCGCCCATCACCGCGGCCACCGCCGGCAAGAACGACAACGACGACAGCCCGCGCCTAGTCCGCGACGAGGGGGTCGCACGGGCCAGCAGGTGGGCCATCTCGTCGGCCCGGGCGCGCATGTGCCGCGACGGGCGGGGCCGGCGCGGGGCGGGCTCGTCGTCGGCGACGACCGCCTCCACGTCGGGACGTCCGGGGGCGGCGAGGTCGGCGATCGCGGGTACCTCGGGCACCGCCGGGGCGGCGCGCCCGACGGTGGGCGGGGCCGCTCCCGGGCGCACGACCGGCAGCGCGACGGTCGGGGCGTCGGCCGGGCCGCGGGGCGCGACCGTGGTCGGCACGTGCGTCAGCCGCGCGCCGTCCGGCTCGCGGGCCGCGGGCCCCGGGGCTCGCGTCACGGTGCACCTCCCGGCCCCGTCCGCGCGTCGTCCCCGACGACGTGACGCGCTGTGCACGAGGCCATCACACGTTGTCGACCGGTCAGCGTGCCAGATGCGATCGACCGACCGCTGACGACCCGCTCCGTGGGCGTCCGGGTGACGTGCCCGGTGTGTGCAGGGGGTGCCCGGACGACCCACTACAGTGGGCGCACGTGGAGCCGTCACGGGGATCCGGGACGCGGGCGCGCCCGGGATCGGGACGCCGCGTGGCCGCCGCGGTCGCCGCGTACTCGATCGTGGTCACCGTGTTCGGGGCCACCCTGTCCACCGATGTCGGCACCCGGAGGCGCTGGGGACGCAGGTTCGCGGACCACCGTCCCGGGACGCCCGGTGCCGGCGGCGCGGCGCGGATGCGCCGAACAGACCATCAGTGTGCGCACGCCCTCGGGTGTGATTGATCCGAACGGCGAGATCCGCTTCGAGCACAGGGGCGGCACAGTGGACGACGGCCGCGCGGGGACGGCACGAGACACGGAGGTGGCATGACGCGCGGCGTGGCGATCGATGTCGTCGGCTCCGGGGACCCCGTGGTCCCCACCCCGCATCCGCGGGACCGTCGACCCCAGCCCCGGCCCCGGGTTCCCTCGGTCGTCGGGGCGGCCGGACCGCCGACCCCCGTGGTGCCGCCGGGACCGCTCCTCGGACCCGACCCCGCCCCCGTGGCCACGCCCCCGGCGGGTCCCCCCGAGCCCGCGTCCGTCGCGGTGCCGGACCAGGGCGCGCTCACGACCGCCTCCCCCGAGAGCACGATCGAGGTCGGGCCCGGGGACCTGCCTGCCACGGACGGACCCGCGACGGACGTGCCGGCGACGGACCTGCCCGTGACCGACGTGCCGGCGACCGACGCGCCGGCGCCCGGCGTGGATCCCGGGGTGGCCGAGGAGTTCGTGCGGTTGTTCCACACCGAGAACCCGACGGCCGGTCCGGCTGAGCCGCGGGTGGCCGCGGTGCGCGAGGAGATCGCCCGGACCGGTACCTACGTGCACACCCACGCCGAGCTCGAGTTCGGCGCGCGGATCGCGTGGCGCAACTCGGCGCGCTGCATCGGGCGGCTGTACTGGCGCAGCCTGCACCTGCGCGACCGCCGCCACGTCACCGCGCCCGAGCAGGTCGCGGCCGAGTGCGTGGGGCACCTGCGCGAGGCGACCCGGCGGGGCCGTATCCGTTCGACGATCACGATCTTCGCCCCGGACGGGCCGGCGGGGCCGGGGCCGCGGGTGTGGAACGAGCAGCTCATCCGCTACGCCGGCTACCGCGCGGGGGGCCGGGTGCTGGGTGACCCGCGCTATGTGGGGTTCACCGACACCGCGCGCTCGCTGGGGTGGCTGCCGCCGAGCCCGATGGGGCGCTTCGACGTGCTGCCGCTGGTGGTGTCCGGTGGCGGTGAGCACGCCGCGGGGGGCCCGCAGTTCTTCGAGGTGCCCCGTGACGCGGTGCTGGAGGTGGCGCTGGCCCACGCCGAGCATCCGTGGTTCGCCGAGCTGGGGCTGCGTTGGCACGCCCTGCCGGTGATCAGCAACATGCGCCTGGACATCGGCGGGATCTCCTATCCGGCGGCGCCGTTCAACGGCTGGTACATGGCCACCGAGATCAGCGCCCGCAACCTGGCCGACAGCGACCGCTACGACATGCTCGCCGAGGTGGCCGAGGCGATGGGTCTGGACACCTCCAGCGACCGCACCCTGTGGCGTGACCGGGCGGCGATCGAGCTGACCGCCGCGGTGCAGCACTCCTTCGACGAGGCCGGGGTGTCCCTGGCCGATCACCACGGCGAGTCCCGGCGCTTCCTGCGTTTCGTGGAGAAGGAGGAGGCCGCGGGGCGCCACTGCCCGGTGGACTGGAGCTGGATCGTGCCGCCGATCTCGGGCGGGCTCACCCCGGTGTTCCACCGGTACTACGACGAGCCCACCGACACCGGCCCGATGTTCCACCTCGACGACCAGGCCGCCGCCCGCGGACAGGGCTGCCCGGTCTGACCTCCCCGCGTCGGGCCCGGAGCGGACCCGGCGGTTGGCCGAGCGCCGGAGGGGGCACCGTGCTGCCCAACCGCGCATGCGGCCCGACACACGGGAGTCGACGATGACGAATCTGGCGACGGCGCTGGTCGAGACGTCGAAGGAGCACGGCGATCGTCCTGCGCTGCGTCTCGACGACCAGGTCGTGACGTACGAACGGTTCCTCGACGCCGCGCGCGGCGTCGCGGGCCTGCTGCGGGCGCGGGGCGTCGAGCCCGGCGCGCGGGTGGGCATGGTCTTCCCGAACGTCCCGGCGTTCCCGATCGTCTTCTACGGCGCCGTGCTCGCCGGCTGCGTCGTCGTCCCGATGAACCCGCTGCTCAAGGGCCGGGAGATCGAGTACTACCTCGACGACGCGGGCATCTCGGTGGTGTTCGCCTGGGACCAGGCCGCCGACGCCTCGCGCGAGGCCGCGCAGGGCCGCGACATCGAGGTGGTGGCCGTCGGCGCCGCCGGGCCCGACGAGGCCCAGCTCGACGGCACCCCGGTGGAGGAGCCCGTCGAGCGCGACGACGAGGACACCGCGGTGATCCTCTACACCTCCGGCACCACGGGGTCGCCCAAGGGCGCGGAGCTGACCCACGCGAACCTGGCCACCAACGCCCGGGTCTCGTCGCGCACGCTGACCGAGCTCGGCACCGACGACGTCGTGATGGGGTGCCTGCCGCTGTTCCACGTCTTCGGGCTCACGTGCGGCCTGAACTCCGCGGTGCTCACCGGCGCCTGCCTGACGCTGCTGCCGCGCTTCGACGCGGGGAAGGCGCTGGCGATGATCGGGCGCGACGGCGTGACCGTCTTCGAGGGCGTGCCCACGATGTACGCGGGCCTGCTGCACGTGGAGGACCGCGAGCAGTACGACGTGTCGTCCCTGCGCTCCTGCATCTCCGGCGGCTCGGCGATGCCGGTCGAGGTGCTCCGCGAGTTCGAGGAGACCTTCGGGTGCGTGGTGCTCGAGGGCTACGGGCTCTCCGAGACCTCGCCGGTGGCCTCGTTCAACCACCCCCACGCCGAGCGCAAGGCCGGGTCGGTGGGCACCCCGGTCGCCGGCATGGAGCTGCGCCTGGTCGACGACGACGGCAACGACGTGACCGGCGACGACCCCGGCGAGATCGCCATCCGCGGCGAGGGCCTGATGAAGGGGTACTGGGGCCGCCCCGAGGCGACCGCCGAGTCGATCCCGGACGGCTGGTTCCGCAGTGGGGACGTCGGCCGCCGCGACGACGACGGCTACTACTTCATCGTCGACCGCAAGAAGGAGCTGATCATCCGCGGGGGCTACAACGTCTACCCGCGCGAGATCGAGGAGGCCCTCTACGAGCACTCGGCGGTCGCCGAGGTGGCCGTGGTCGGGATCCGGGACCGGGATCTCGGCGAGGAGGTCGGCGCCGCCGTCGCCCTGCGCCCCGGCGCCGAGGTCGGTGTCGACGAGCTGCGCGCCTTCGCCAAGGAGCGCGTCGCGGCCTACAAGTACCCCCGCCACGTCTGGCTGCTCGACGAGCTGCCGAAGGGGCCGACCGGCAAGATCCTCCGCCGCGAGATCGAGCCGCCCGAGGGCCTCTAGAGGGTGCGCTACGCGCTCGTGAGCACTTCGGAGTGCCACAGCACTCCGAACTGCTCACATGGGCGTCAGCCCACCTCGACGACCAGCCAGCCGCCGTGGTCGTCGGCGACGGTGAACGGGTGCGCGGAGCGCTCGCCGAGCGCGTGCAGGGCGGCGTGGTCGAAGGTCCTCAGGTGCCCGTACACGGGCTCGGCGACGTCCTCGTAGGGCACGGCCACCACCACGCGGCGGCGGGCGACGCGCAGCATCTCGTCGAGCACGGTCACCGTGTCCTGCGCGGGCAGGTGCTCGAGCAGGTGCACGGCGGTGATGGTGTCCACCGAGCGGTCCGCGGCGGGCAGCCGCCGGGCGTCGGCGACGACGGTGCGCACGGCCTCGTCGCGGCGCCGGGCGACGGCGCCGAGCAGGCCCATGGTGCCCGGGGTGTGGTCCGTCGCGACCACCGCGAACCCCTCCTGGGCGAGGCGCAGCGGCAGGAACCCGAAGCACGAGCCGACGTCGAGGACGGTGCGCCCGCGGATCTCGGCGACCGCGCGCTCGTGCACCGGGGCGAAGCCCGCGAGCGACGACTCCGGCGGAGCGAGCGGGTCGGCGGGCTCGCGGGGGTGGCGGAGCACGGCGAGGCTGTTCGCGTAGAACGTCGACCACGCCGTGAGCGGGTCGCTGATCGTCGAGCGCACGATCCCGGTGAACACCCGCTCGAAGTCGGCCGCCGAGGTCACGACCCCGGAGAGCTCGCTCGCGACGAGCCCGGCGATGTCGTCGTCGAGCTCGTCGGGGCGCAGCCGGTGCAGCACGAGCAGACGGTCGCCCGGCCGGTGGACCTCGAAGTGGTCGGTGACCCGCTCCGGGGGCCGCGCGGCCACCAGCCGGACGGGCACGGGTGCCCGGTCGACGTGGCAGACGACGATCCCCGCGTCCTCCCACCGCCCCGGGTGGGACGGGGCGAGCGGATCGATGCGGATCGAGCCCGCGGCCACGGTAGGTGTGTCGCGGACGGTCATCGCATCCTCAACGCCCGATCATCTCGGCCGCCATGTCGTGGCTGACCTCCGAGAGCCCGGTGAGGTCGCGGACGACGCGGATGCGGTCGACGAACTCCGCGTAGCGCGGCAGGTCGCAGGCGCCCAGGCCCCACGAGTAGCGGGGCTCCGGGGTCAGCCAGATCGTCTCCCGCGCCCGGCGGGTGATCTCGGCGAACGCCTCCATGTTGGCGTCGTTGCCGTTGCCCCGCCCGTCCCCGAGGACGATCACCGTCGAGCGCCGGTTCACCGCCGACCCGTGGTCGTCCAGGAACGTCCCGAACGAGGTCCCGTAGTCGGAGTTCGCGTCGACGTCGAGCAGGTCGCCGCCGAAGATCAGCCCCAGGGCGTTCTCGACGGTGTGGTCGGCGAACAGGTCGGTGACCTCGATGAGGTCGGCCACGAACGCGAACGAGCGCACCTGGCCGAACATGTCCTGCAGGCCGTGGACGAGGTGCAGCGTGAACCGCGCGGTCGCGCGCACCGACAGCGACACGTCCGCGAGGATCACCAGGCGCGGCTTGTCCTCGGTGCGCTCGACCGTCACGGGGCGGAACGGGATGCCGTCGAAGCGCATGTTGCGCCGCATCGTGCGGCCGGGGTCGATCCGCCCGCGCGCCGACTCGCGGCGCTTGTGGGTCAGCGCGCCGTGCAGGGTCTTGGCCAGCCGGCGCAGGGAGTCCTCGAGCTGCTGGCGCTCGTGCTCCTCGGCCCGGTTGACCTCGGCCATGTGCGCGTCCTCGTCGGCGTGCCCGCCGTCCATCACCCGCTGCTCGATCTCCAGCAGGCGCTCGAGGTGGCGCTTGATGGCCTCGGGGAGGTTCTCGAGCATCCCGGCCAGGCGCCGGCGCAGCGCCGTGGCGTCGCTCTCGTCGCCCTCGTCGGAGATCCCGTCCTCGACACCCTGCAGCCATCCCAGCAGGGCCTCCTGCTGGGCGACGTTGAGGTCGGCGTCGACCTTCGTGCCCGCGTCCGCGGCGATGTCCCCAGGGAGGCCGCCGCCGTGCAGGCGGTCGGTCTCAATCTGGACCTTCTCGGTCGTCCCGGTCTGGTCGGTGGCGCCGTCCTTGGAGAAGACGATCTCGTCGGTCATCGCCGCGAGGTCGATCTTGTTGGCCTCCTGGTGCAGGTTGTACTGCTGGGCCATGTCCTCGGGGTCGAAGAACTCCTTGATGTCGACGGGCGTGCCGTGGTCGTGACCCTCCTGCGGGGTCTCGCTCGGCTCCTCGGAGAGCGTGAAGTTCTCCAGGGCACCGTCGTCGGAGAGGTCCTCGTGCCCGTGCCCGTGGCCGTGCCCGCGGTCCTCGGCGCCGATGCGCACCAGGGCGAAGAACGCATCGAAGATCTCGTCGAACGACTCCTCGTCGCGGACGTCCTTGACCAGCGAGACGCGCAGGGCGGCCTTGAGCGTCTCGCGGTCCGCGAGCACGCCCGGCTCCCGCGCGCAGCGCATGGCGTCGAGGACCTCCGAGGTGGAGATCCGCACCTGCCGGATGCGGAGCAGCCGGACGAAGCGATGGATGCTGGCCTCCATGAGCGGGGCCCTCCTCTCCGTCGGTGCGGCTAGAGCGCGCGGCGCTTGCCGAGGCCCGCGCCGAAGGAGCGGGTGCCCTGGCCGGAGCTCACCGGGCGCTTCTTGGGCGGCTCGGCCTCGCCGGTGCGGGCCTTCTCCTGGTACTCGCGACCCGGCGCGCCGTAGACGCCCGCGTGGCGGCCCTCCTGGTCCTTGGCCGCCCGCACCTCGCGGCCGTCGGGGCCGTCGTCCTCGTCGTCGGCGACGGGCCGCGACGTGGCCGGCGCCGGGCCGCTCGAGTGCCCGTCGTCCTCGTGGCCGTGCCCGTGGCCGTGACCGTGGCCGTGCCCGTGGGCGTCGGGGATCTCGGCGTTGGGGTCGACGAGCTTCGGCATCGCGCCGAGGGCCTTGGTGACGTCCTTGTCGTACTTGACGACGACGCTCACGGTGTCCGAGAGGATCTGCGAGTTCAGCTCGTCGATGCCGAGCACGGCCAGCGTGCGCGCCCAGTCGATGGTCTCGGAGATGCTCGGCGCCTTGCGCAGCTCGAGCTCGCGCAGGCCGCGGACGACCTCGACCAGCTCGCGCGCGGCGGCCTCGGGCAGCCCGGTGTTCTTGGAGCGCACGATCTCCAGCTCGCGCTCCGCGGTGGGGTAGTCCAGGAACAGGTGCAGGCAGCGGCGCTTGAGGGCGGCGGCCAGGTCACGCGTGTTGTTGCTGGTCAGGATGACGTACGGCGCGTTCTTGGCGACGAACGTGCCGATCTCCGGCACCGAGACCTGGAACTCGCCGAGGGTCTCGAGCAGCACCGCCTCGAGCGCCTCGTCGGCGCGGTCGACCTCGTCGATCAGCAGCACGACGGGCTCGTCGGAGCGGATGGCCTCGAGCAGCGGGCGCTCGGCGAGGAAGTCCTCCGAGAAGAACACGCTGTCCTGGTTCTTGATCTTCTCCACCGACGACGGGATGTCGGGGGCGTCCTGCACGATCTCGGCGATCTTCTCGCGGAGCATCTGGGTGTAGAGGAGCTGCTTGCCGTAGTCCCACTCGTAGAGGGCCTTGGTCTCGTCCTGGCCCTCGTAGCACTGCAGACGCAGGAACCGCCGGCCGGTGGCGACGGCGAGCATCTTGGCGAGCTCGGTCTTGCCCACGCCGGCGGGGCCCTCGAGCAGCAGCGGCTTCTCGAGGCGGGTCAGCAGGAACACCGTCGTGGCCAGGCGCCGGTCGGCGATGTAGCCGTGCTCGGCGAGCGCGTCGACGACCTCGTCGACCGAGCCGAAGGGGGACGCGGTCTGGTCGGTCGGGGTGCTCACGCAGCGCTTCCTCTCGTGTCGGGAGACGGGGCAGGGGCCCCGTCCTCATCAGTGTGTCCCGGAAGACACGCCGGTGCCCGGCAGGGCTGACGGAAAGTCAGTCCCCGCCGGGCACCGGGTGGTCGGTCAGCTCAGCAGGTCGTCGAGGTCACCGTTGAGGCAGTGGTCGACGACGGGGCGCACCGTCGTGAAGGTGCACTCCTTGGGGTTGCCCGGCGTGCAGGCGTCCCCGAGGACGTGGTTGGTGATGCGGTCCACGTCGGCGTCGTTGCCCGTGATCGTCTTCTCGTTCTCGTAGAACTTGGTCGGGCCCTTGCCCAGCCGGTTCTTGGAGTACGAGTCCTGGGTGACGTCGGTGAACTTCTCCGGGATGCCCACGTCGCGCAGCAGACGGATGGCGGCGGCGAGCGCGGCCTCGGCGGCCTGGACGTCGGTCATGTGCGTGGTGTCGACGCCCATGGCCTGGGCGATGCGCGCGAAGCGCTTGTAGGCCACCGGCATGTTGAACGCCCACACGCGCGGGAGCGCGACGGCGTTGTTCAGGCCGTGGTGGGTGTCGTAGAACGCCGACACCGCGTGCGAGATCGAGTGGATGATCCCGAGGCCACCGGAGTTGAACGCCTGGGCGGCGATGTACTGCGCGTACATCATGCCCTCGCGGCCGGGCAGGTCCTGCCCGTTCCACACGGCCTCGCGGAGGTGGTTGTTGGTGAGCTCGATGGCCCGGATCGCGTTGCCCAGGCTCGGCTCGAAGTTCAGCCGCGAGACGTAGGGCTCCGAGGCGTGCGCGAGCACGTCGAAGCCGCACTGCGCGGTGAAGTCGACCGGGCAGTCGTAGTAGAGCACCGGGTCGTCGATCGCGAGGCTCGTCACCGAGTTGTCGTCGAACGCGACGTACTTGTGCGGGTTGTTCGGGTCGGTCGTGGTGTCGGTGATGACGTAGGCCCACGACGTCTCCGAGCCCGTGCCGGCCGTCGTCGAGACCGCGATGTGCGGCGGGTTCTTCGGGTTCTCGGACTGGTTGAAGCCCTCGAACTCGTTGACGTTGCGGCCGTCGTGGGCCACCGAGACGCGGGCGCCCTTGCACGCGTCGTGCGAGGAGCCGCCGCCGATGGAGACGAAGCTGTCACAGGAGTTCTCCTGGTACATCTTCACCGAGTCCATGACGTTGTAGTCCTTGGGGTTGGACTCGACCTGGTCGTAGATGACCGTCTCGATCCCGTGCCACTTCATGGACTCGGAGATCTTGTGGACGATGTCCGTGCCGCGCAGGCCGGAGGTCATGATCAGCGTCTTCTTGAAGCCCATCTTGAGGGCCTCGGGGCCGATCAGCTCGTGCGAGCCGGGCCCGAGCAGCGCCCGCGGGAAGGGGTGGAACTCCTTGATCGGGAACGGCTTGAGCAGCTCGTCTACCTGCATGCTGGTCCTCTCGTCGGGGGTCCGGTCCGAGGGACCCGCGCGCCTGCGGGGTCTCTCGTGATCCGGCGCGACGCTAGGCGTGGCGCGGGTCACGGCGACAGGGGTACGCGGTGATCCCGACCACGGCGACGGTGCCCGTCCTGCACCTTCGGACAGGTGGGACGCCTGCCCATCGTGCAGCGTTGTCGCTCCATCGCTGTTGCCAGTCTTACGCGACAAGTGTGGCGGGTGGAAGAGTCGATCGCGGGGAACCTCCGGCGGGTGACCAAGGACCTGGCCGGACGGTGCGCGCTCGTCACCGGCGCGAGCCGGGGGCTCGGGCGCGCGATCGCCACCGGTCTGGCGGCCTCCGGGGCGCGCGTGATCGGGATGGCACGCGACGCCGACGCGCTCGCCGAGGCCGCCGCGGCGTTCGGTGGTGAGGTGCTGGCGCACGACCTCGCCGACGTCGACGGGATCGCCGCGCGCGTCGACGAGCTCGAGGTTGACGTGCTGGTCAACGCCGCCGCGGTGATGAGCGCGAAGCGCTCGAAGACCCTCGACACGACGCTGGACGAATGGCGCGGCGTGCGCGCGGTCGACCTCGACGCCCCCTTCGCGCTGATCTCGGCGTTGGTACCGGGGATGGCCAAGCGCCGGTGGGGTCGCGTGATCAACCTGTCGGCGTGCCTCGGGCGCATGTCCGGGCCGGGCACGGCCGGCGGGCTCGCGCCCTACCGCGTCGCCAAGGCGGGCCTCAACGCGCTGACCCGCAACCTGGCCCACGAGCTGGCGCTCGGGCGCCGCGGCGTCCTCGTCGACGCGACCTGCCCCGGCCACTGCCGCACCGACATGGGCGGGCCCGAGGCACCCCGGTCGATCTCCGACGGTGCCGACACGGCGTTGTGGCTCGCGCGGCGGGACTCGACCCCCTCCGCCCCCGCGCCCACCGGGCGTCTCTGGGAGGACCGGGCCGAGGTGCCGTGGTGACGAGATCGCGGCTTCGGTGACGAACACCCACAGATCTGCGAGCGCTCGTCACCGAATCCGCGATCATGCCGGGGTCGGCCGGTCCTCCTGACGACTTCGGTGGCGCAACCCGCGCTCAGCGCGGGATTCGCCACCGAAGTCGTGGCTGGTCCGCACGGGCTGGTGCCGGCCGCGTCGCTCGGGTAGCAAGATCTGCAGTGGTGGAGCGGACGCTCCGCTCAGCGGAACGAACGCTCCACGGAACCGGATCTTTCGCCGTCGCGCGGTGAACGAGCCCCCGATGCGGCGGGCGAGGTCGAGAGGACGCCCGGAGGTCGAGCGGGTGACTGCGGGGGTCCGGGGGTTCCCGGCCACCCGTCGCCGACGACGCGATCAGGGGTCGGCGAGGGCGGCCCGGGCGAGGTCGAGGGCGCGCTCGGGGGAGACGCCGAGGGCCGTGACGCGGCGGGCGTACTCCGCGGCCAGCTCGCGCGCCGGGTCGGGCCTGCCCTCGTCGCCGACGACGAACGTGCCCAGGCGCCCGCGGGTCTCGACGATCCCGGCGGCCTCGAGCTCGCGGTAGGCGCGGGCGACGGTGCCCGGCGCGATGTTGAGGTCGGTGGCGAGGCGGCGCACCGCGGGCAGGCGGGTGTGGGGTGCCAGCCCGCCGGTCCGGGCGAGCTCGCTGATCCGCGCGCGGAGCTGCTCGTAGGGCGGGTCGGTGGACGCCGGGTCGAGATCGATCAGATCGCTCACGTCGCCGAGAATCCCCGCGAGAGGCTGTCGAACGCTTCCTCGACCAGCGCGCCGAGCGCGTCGGCGTCGGCCTCCGGCCGCGTGTGCCAGGCGCTGAACACCGCGCGCATCGCCGCCACCACCGCCCGCCCGAACACCTGCGCGCGCAGCCCGCCGACGTCGACGCCCCAGCGCCGGGCCGCGTCGGACGCCAGGGCCTGCTCCCAGTCGCGGTAGCGCACCGAGGCCCGGGCGGCCAGCTCGGGGACGTCCTCGATCAGCCCGAGACGCCGGCGCAGGGCGGGCAGCTCGGCGTCGGCGTAGTGGTTCACGGCGAGGAAGGCGGCGCGGGCCGCGGCCACGGGGTCGTCGCCCGGCTCGGCGGCGAGCGCACGGACGAGCCCGGCCCGTCCTTCGTCGAGCTCGCCGAGCACCACGTCGAGCTTCGTCGGGAAGTAGCGGAAGAACGTGCGCCGGCCGACACCCCCGGCGACCGCGAGCTCGTCGACGGTGGTCTCGTCGAAGCCCTGCGTGGCGAACAGCTCGAGCGCCACGTCCTCGAGGCGCTGGGCCACCGGGACCCGTCGCGCGCTCCTCGTCGTCACCACAAGAGCATCGCCTACCAAGCCGCGCCCGTGAACGCCCCCACCGAACGGACAGAGGTTTCCCACCCGGTCAACCTCTGGCGGTGGCACTGAGTGCCGCTTAGCGTTCCCAGCGCCCGAGGCACCCGCTGGTGAGGAGGACGCGATGGAGGAGAACGCTGTGACACAGGACGAGGGCTTGGTCGAGGAGACCCTCGTCGAAGAGGTCTCGATCGACGGCATGTGCGGCGTCTACTGATGACGACGACGGCGGCGGGGGCCGGCCCGGAGGCAGCCCCCGCCGGCGTCGACGACTTCGACGCGGACGCCCCGTACCGGATCTCCGGTTCGGTGTCCGTGCGCCCGGAGTCGTTCGGCGCCCTGGTCTACGACTTCCACACCCGTCGGCTGTCGTTCCTCAAGACCCGTGCGCTCGTGCGGGTCGTCGAGGCCCTCGCCGACCAGCCCGACGTCCACGGCGCCCTCGAGGTGGCCGAGGTTCCTGCACACCAGCGGGAGCAGTACCTCAAGGCCCTCGCCGGCCTCGCGAAGGCAGGCACGATCCAGCCTCGCTCCACCATCGAGGGGGACACCACCTCATGAAGCTCGTCGAGCACTTCGTCGAAGGCCTGACCTCCCCGATCTGCCTGACCTGGGAGCTCACCTACGCCTGCAACCTGTCCTGCGTGCACTGCCTGTCCAGCTCGGGGCGGCGCGACCCGAACGAGCTGTCGACCGACGAGGCGAAGGCCGTCATCGACGAGCTGCAGCGCATGCAGGTCTTCTACGTCAACATCGGCGGCGGCGAGCCGACCGTGCGCAGCGACTTCTGGGAGCTGCTCGACTACGCGATCGCCCACGACGTCGGCGTCAAGTTCTCCACCAACGGCGTGAAGCTGGACAAGGCGCGGGCCGCCCAGCTCGCGGCCACCGACTACGTCGACGTCCAGATCTCCCTCGACGGTGCGACGGCCGAGGTCAACGACCACGTCCGCGGCCCCGGCTCGTACGCCACGGCGATCCGCGCGATGGAGAACCTGTACGAGGCGGGCTTCGGTCAGTTCAAGATCAGCGTGGTCGTGACCCGCCACAACGTCGACCAGCTCGACGACTTCAAGGCGATCGCCGACCGCTACGGCGCCCAGCTGCGGATCACCCGCTTCCGCCCGTCCGGTCGCGGCGCCGACTCGTGGGACGAGCTGCACCCCACCCGCGAACAGCAGCGCCAGCTCTACGACTGGCTCGTCGCGCACGGCGAGGACGTCCTCACCGGCGACTCGTTCTTCCACCTCTCCGCGTTCGGCGAGGAACTGCCCGGGCTCAACCTGTGCGGCGCCGGGCGCGTGGTGTGCCTGATCGACCCGGTCGGCGACGTGTACGCCTGCCCGTTCGCCATCCACGAGCAGTTCCTCGCCGGCAACGTCCGCTCCGAGGGCGGGTTCAAGACCGTCTGGCAGGAGAGCGAGCTGTTCGCGGAGCTCCGCGGGCCGCAGTCGGGGGGCGCGTGCACGAAGTGCTCGCACTACGACGCCTGCCAGGGTGGCTGCATGGCCGCGAAGTTCTTCACCGGCCTGCCGCTCGACGGGCCCGACCCGGAGTGCGTGCTCGGCAACGGCGAGCGCGAGCTGGCGAAGCTGGAGATGGACACGGTCATCCCCAAGCCCTCGCTGGACCACTCCCACCGCACCAGCCCGCAGAAGAAGGACGCCGGCGGCCCGGTGCCGCTGACGTTGTCGGTGCGCCGCCCCAGCCAGGATTCTCGACCGGACAGAGCGTGCGACTCCGACCCGCTGGCCGGGGAGGGCACCCGCCTGCCCGCCGGCATCCGCGTGGGCTGACCGCCCGCCGGAGAGCACCGGTCGCGACCGCGGAGGTTTCCCGCGCGCGACCGTCGGGCCGGCCCGGGCACCCCCCGGGCCCGGGCCGGCCCACCCCACCGGCGACGTACGTAGTTCCCGCCGCGGCGATCCCTCCGCCCCGGCGGGCGCGCGAACCTGACGTGTATGCCCACGATCGCGGCCAACGGCACCACGCTCTACTACGAGCGACGGGGCGCCGGGCCACCTCTGTTGTTCATCTCGGGTGCCACGGGCGACGCCGGACACTGGGCCGACGTCGCGGATCTCCTGGCGGACCAGTACACGGTCGTCAGCTACGACCGGCGCGCCAACTCGCGCAGTTCCCGGCCGGAGGGCTACACGACCGCCTCGATCACTCAGCAGGCGGACGACGCCGCCGCCCTGCTCGAGGAGCTCGACCTCGCGCCCGCCGTGGTCTACGGCAACAGCGCGGGGGCGATGATCCTGACCGATCTCGTGGTGCGGCGGCCCGACCTGCTGCGCGGTGCGGTCCTCCACGAACCGCCGTACGCCGGTATGACCTCGGGCGGTGACGAGATCGTCGTCGGTCTCCAACAGCTCATCGGTGAGGGCATGGCGGAGGGCGGGCCGACGAGGGCCACCGAGCTGTTCCTGCGCTGGGTCGCCGGGGACGAGGTGTACGAGTCGTTCGACGCCGACCTCCGTGCCCGGATGCTGGGGAACGGCGAGGTCCTGTTCGGGATCGAGCTGGAGCCGATCCTGGGCTACCTGCCCACCTCCGACGAGATCGCGGGCGTCCGCGTCCCCTGCGTCGTGGCCTCGGGCGCCGAGAACCGTGATCCCTCGGCACCGCGGCACTGGTTCTGGGAGGCATCGGAGTGGCTCGCCGAGGGCCTGGGGGTGCCCGTCGTCGAGACGCCCGGGTCCCACGTGCCACAGGCCTCGCACCCACGCGAGCTCGTGGCGGTGCTCCGTCCGATCCTCGCCCGCCTCGCGGCGTCCTCACCGGTCACGGCCTGACTCCGATCTGGGCAGCCGGTTCCGTCTCCTGCTGAGGCAGGTCAAGGCCGAACGCACCCAATACCGTTCCGGTGTCGATCCGATCCCGTGGCCAGCACGGATGACGGTGCATGACCGGGTCATCACAGTCCGCGCCCGAACCCCTGGCCGCCCTGCCGTTGCTGGCGGAGGCCGGGGTCAGCGTCTACTGGGTGCCGCTCGACGGGCGGACGGCCTGGGTGGCCGACGCGGACACCCGCCAGGTGTGGATCTCGCGCGCGATCCCGCGGGAGGCGTTGCTGCGCCACCTCGTCGAGGCGCTGCAGTTCCTCGACGACGGGGCCGGGTCGGAGACGGACGAGCCCACGGGGCCGGACCTGCGGCTGGTCCACTCGACGGATCGCGTGGAGCGCCGCTCGCGTCGCCGGCCGCCGGCGTTGGGTGTCGTCGCCGGCGGGTGAGCGCTCAGTCCGACGAGCTGCTCGACGAGCCGGAGTCGGACGACGACGAGCCGGGGTCCGACCAGCCGGGGTCCGACCAGCCGCCGTGGTCGTGGTGCCCGTGGTGGTGTCCGTGGTCGTGGTGGTGGCCCGCATGGTGGTGGCCGGCATCCGGCCACGTCTCCCACGTCGGGTCGGGCCAGGGGACACCGCCGGGACCGCCGCGCGCGCCGTACCCCCCGCCGTACCCGCCCCCGGAGGACCCGCCGGCGACCCGTCCGCCGGGACCACCCGCGCCGTCGCCTCCGCCCGGCGCCGCCCGGGCGGCGACCTCGTGGAACATCACGGCCATCCGGGTGCGGATGTAGTTGACCACTGCGAGCACGGTCAGCATCGAGGCGAGGGCGAGGCACACCACGACGGCGACGAGCGCGCCGACCGGGGAGGCGGTCAGCAGGACCGCCGCGAACGCCAGCACGACGACCACCTCGAGGGCGATCGCGGCGACGAGGAGCACGAGGGCCGACCGCGCGCGCTCCGTCCACGGCCGGTCGGGCTGGGGGAGCATGGCCGGGGATTGTGTCGAGGTCCACCCCGGAGCGACAAGCACTGCAGGGACAAGCACGGCAGGGACATGCGCGCCCCGGGTCGGCGAGCTCCCCCGTCCCCTCCACCGCGCAGGGGACGTGCGGGCGCGACCGGGCTCCTAGCGTCGAGGACGCCCCGGGGCGGCGTTCGCGGCCCCGGGTGCCACCGACGAGGGAGGCACCCGTGTCCACGACGATCGCCACCAGCCCCCCCCCCCCCCGCACCCCCCCCCCCCCCCCCCCCCGCCCCCCCGCCCCCCCCCCCCCCACCCC
>NZ_JAQZAK010000006.1 GCF_028737265.1 Actinomycetospora callitridis
CGACGCGGCCGCGTGCACGTCGAGCAGGTCGGGAACGACCTGTGGGTGGGCGGCGCCACCACGCCCGGGGTCTCCGGAAAGGTCCATCTCTGACTGGGCCCTCCTCCCGCACCCCACACCACGCGGCTATGCCGAGTCAGAGCCCGCACCCCCGCGACCGGCTCCGTTCGCGAGCTCACAGACGCGCCGGCACTGAGGGAGCGCCGCAGACGCGTTGGCCAGCAACCGACGGAGAACCGGGTTATCGGCGCTCGAGTGGCGGGCGGCGGCGCCGATGCTCGGCTCCGGTGTCCTCCTCCTGGGAGTCCGTCGCCCTTGTGGTTGCCGGAGTGCGAGTGCGGGTGCGAGTCTCCGTTTCGCCTCCATGACATCTCGCCGCATGGCCTCGGTGCTCGGTTGGCTGCGGTGGCCGAAGGCGTCGCGGCTCTCCGCGCGGAGAGCACTGAAGCCCAGCCGGAGGGACCGCGAGCTCGATGTCCGCGATCAAGGGCGCCGCTCATGCCGTCCTGTCGTCGGGACGGTCGTGAGTTCTCGGTGGGGCAGCTGGACCCGTACGCGTTGGGGCGGCCGTCGACGGCAGCCGTGCCGTCGACCCAGGAAGTAGAGCGTCGCGCCCAAGATCATGTGCGAGAGGGTCCCCGCGGCTACCAGTAGCACGTCGGTCACCGTCCGTCCCGGGTCGTCGGTGCTCGTTCGCGCCGGTGTCGGTGTCACCGATGCGGCCGTTACCTGTGGCCGCGAAGAGGGTCCGGCCGGGCGATGGGCATCCGGCCGACTGGGCGAGGGCGGGGCGAACGGCCCCCTGACCCTCTCCGAGCACAGCGGGATCGAGCCACGAACTTCGTGACCGAGGTCAACACCGTCCCCCCGAAGTACTTCCTCGACACCGAGCGCCGGACGCTCATTGCAGCCTCTAGCGTTTCGTCCGGCTTACCCCACCCACTCTCTTCTCGGGCTCTCGGGTTGGTGGGGCAGCCGACGAGGGGCGTCCCATCAGGCACAGGGGGCGCCCCTCGTCGCGTCTCCTCATCGATGGTCCGCTCCGCAGATGAGGACCCCCTGGGCCGTGTCGTAGCACCGGGTTATCGGGCGGAGACGCGAGGACAGCTCCATCGGGCTTCTCGTGCATCGCTGGGCTCAATCCACCTCCTCGGGTCCGAGTCCACCTCGGCTCCGCGCTCGAAGATCTGGTCAGCCGGCGAGCAGTCGGTTGAGGGCGGGGGCGACGTCGCGGTGTGTGGCGATCGGGGCGTACCGGCCATGGCCGAGGCGTGCCATGTCGCGGGCTAGAGGCGCGTCGTGCTCGCCGTCGGTCTCGCAGAGAACGTGCAGCTCGTCGAACCGGCGCGCCGTCTCGCGCGGGTCGGGCCCGGCGTTGTGGACCGCGTCGGTGAGCAGGACCGCCGTGCGGTGGCGCGCGGTCGAGCGCGCGAGCTCGGCGCGCGCGACCGAGAGCCCGAACCCGACGTTGGTCAGCCCACGGGCGGGAATCCGCATCAGCTGGTCAAGCAGCCGCGCTGGCGGGACGGGCTTGGCCAGCGGCGCGAGCAGCGCCGCGTCGGACCAGAACGCCACCAGCGCGAGCCCGTCGTGCACCAGGTCCGCCGAGAGGGCGGCCACAGTTGCCGCCGCGATCCGCACCTTCTCCCCACGCATCGACCCGGACACGTCGACGACGAGCACCACCGCGCGCGGGGAGCGCATCCGCTCGCGGACGACGATGTCGGTATCGTCGGGGACCGGCCGCTCGGCCAGCACCTCGATGGTGCGGTCCAGGTCGATGTCGTCGCTGCGGTACCGGTAGGGCACCGACACGACCCGGCCCGCGCCGCGTTCGGCCGCGACCTCGCGGGGACGCCGGCGGACGGCGAGGCGGCGCGCGATCCGCTGCGCCATCTGCGCGACCTCACCGGCCGGGGCTCGGTCCTCGAGCAGGTCGTCCAGGCTGCGCAGCCGCGCCGTTTGGGACGTGAGCAGCACGCCCTGTCCGCCCGCCTGCTGGGCGTCCACGTCGCCCGCGCCCCGCGTGTCGCCGAGGTCGACGACGAGGGGTGCGTTCCCGTCCCGGAACAGCGACGGTGCCTCGGAGAGCTGTTTGGGCCTGCGGCGCAGCGGGTCGAGGGTCCGTCGGTCTCGGCTCTCGGCGGTCGGGAACGCGACGGCGTTGTCGACGGTCAGGCGGTGCGGACCCGGCGCCGCCCGCCGGGGGAGGAGAAAAAATGGTTCTCCCAGATCTCGGTGATCACCTCTTCGGGGCTGGCCTCCGAGGCCTCGTCGACGCCGACGCGGGCGGTCAGCGCGAGCAGGGCGGCGTCGAGCACCATCCGCTCGCGCTCGGAGTAGCTCCCGAGCGCCCCCAGCTCGGTCGCGATCGCCACGGTGTCGATCGCGCCCCGCACGCTGGAGCCCCGGCGCAGCTCCGGGTGCTGTCGGGTGGCGCGGGTGATGGCCACCGCGTCCCCAATCAGCGTGCGGTCGTCGGAGCCGGTGCGCACGGCGACGATGTCGGTCTCCTCGTCGGCGTCCTGGTAGCCGACGGCGAGGCGACACCACCGGTCGTAGACCGAGTCCGAGATCCTCGCCGTGCCGACGTTGTCGAACGGGTTCATCGAGGCCAGCACCCGGAACGTGGGCTCGGCCGCAATCGTGCCGACCCGCGGCACCGCGACCTCCCGCTCGGCCATGGCGGCGAGCAGCACGTTGAGGGTGTCCTCCGGAGCCCGGTTGAGCTCCTCGATGTAGAGGAAACCGCCCGAGCGCATCGCGTCCACGAGAGGGCCGGCCACGAAGTTGTCGGCCGAGTAGTCCTCGCGCAGGACCCGAGCCGGATTGTGGTGGCCGATCAACCGGGCCGGCGTCAGCTCGGCGTTCCCCTCGACCAGCACGAACGGGATCCCCCAGTTTCCGGTGATCGCGCGCAGCATCGTCGACTTCCCGGTACCGGGCGGCCCCTCGAGCAGGATGTCCCGTCCCGCGGTCACCGCGGCCAGCACCAGATCCAGCTCCCGACGCCGGCCGACCAGCTCGCTACGGATCGCGTCGCGACGTGCCCGCGCCGTGCCGGGTTCGCGGCTCCCGGGCTCGTCCGCTCGTGTCATCTCGCACCCTCTCGACCCGACGTCGCGAAGGCGGCTCGTCAGGCAGCTCGGCCGAGCTATGACTACCAGTCCGTTCCGGCGTCTCACAAACCGGCGGCCTGCACGGACGCGTCAGCACGTCCGATCGCTCGATTGACCCGCCACCACGCCCAGACCCACCGTGGACCACGAGCCCGGGCGACGGTGCTCGGCGGAGATGGAGGGCGTCATGGGCCGGCTGGACGGGAAAGTCGCGCTGATCACGGGAGCCGCCCGGGGACAGGGACGCAGCCACGCGATCCGCTTGGCGCAGGAGGGCGCGGAGATCATCGCCGTCGACTCCTGCGAGGACGCGAAGACCACTCCCTACCCTCAGGCGACCCGTGAGGACCTCGACGAGACCACCCGGCTTGTCGAGGAGCTCGATCGTCGCGTCCTCGCCCGGGTGGCTGACGTCCGCGACCTCAGCGCCCTGCAGTCCGCGGTCGCGGACGGGGTGAGCGAATTCGGGCACCTCGACATCGTCTCGGCCAACGCTGGCATCGCGTCGTTCGCGCCGGCCTGGGAGCTGTCCGAGGAGACCTGGCAGGAGATGATCGACGTCAACCTGACCGGCGTCTGGAAGACCTGCAAGGCGGTCATCCCGCAGATGCTCGAGCAGGGCACCGGCGGATCGATCGTCCTGACCAGCTCGACCGCCGGCCTCGTGGCGTACGGCAACCTTGCGCACTACACAGCCGCCAAGCACGGCGTGACCGGGCTTATGCGTGTGCTCGCGGTGGAGCTCGCCCAGCACCACATCCGCGTCAATTCCGTCCACCCGACCGTGGTCAACACCGACATGGTGCAGAACCAGGCGATCTACGACCTGTTCACCGGCGTCGAGGGCGCGACCCGCGAGCAGGCCACGCAGGCCTACAAGAACGTCAACGCGCTACCCATCCCCTGGCTGGACCCGGTCGACATCTCGAACGCAGTGCTCTGGCTGGCCTCAGACGAAGCGCGCTACGTCACCGGCACCACCCAGGTCGTCGACGCGGGCGGCACTCAGCCCTACCGCTTCCCGAACGTCGTCTGACGGAGCACACCGCCACGCCCAGATCCACAGGACCGCACCCAGCCCGGCTCCACCTCGTTGGCGATGCCCGCGCGCCAACGCCTCACACCCGAGCTCGCATGCCGCATTGATCGGCCACCGCCCGTTCTCGGGTCCGTGCCGGCGCAGGGCGTCGGTGACGTTGCCAACCAGGTGTGCGCTCGCGCCGACGATAGCCATCGTCAGCCATCGTCCGTGAGGCAGACAGATGGCGCGGCTTCGCACGACCACCGCCGAGGCGCGAGGGGTGAGGCGCGAGGAGGAACTCGACGCCACCGGCGGTCAACCGTGGGGGCGGGCGTCGACATCGTCGACTTTCGAAGCACGATCCCCGTCCGGCAGGCATGTGCGCGGGCGTCTGGTCTGCCTCCGGCGGGGGCAGGCATACGGGCTCGTAGCGCCGGGGCCTAATTGCCGCCGCAAGGACACGACGGTGGGAGCTGACGATGCTGGGGGTTATCGGACCGAGCTAGCGAGGGAGGGCGTGCAACCAAGACTCGTCCAAAGGCAGCCTGCGGGTGGTCACCCTCTGCGGGGTGTCGCCGGTGGCCGGCTGCCTTTCGCGGGGCCGTACCTCGGCGTGGTGGCGTGACGTCGTGCGGGCACCACTCCACCTTGGTGTCATGGCTCCCCCGTCTGATGAGGTGTTCCCGTCTATCCAGTTCCTCGGCGAGCTCGGTGCACTCCTGGGACGTCACGGCTACACGCCTGCTCACGTGCCGGTGGCGCACGCCGTCGGGCAAGCCATCCCCGAGCTCGTCGCGTTCCTGTCGGCCTACCGGGCCGCCCCGCCGGTCCGCGGTCCCCACAACGGCAACCGGTGAGGTGACCTCCTCCACGTTCCGCGTCCAGCACCTCGTCCTGGTGGCTACGGCGCGCCCGGGCCGTCGTCCGTCGTCGGCCACCGCCGCCCTTGTCTGAGCACGGGAGGCGTGCGCCGTCGGTCGAGGTCCGCCTCGTCCCACTCACCGCGACGCCCCCGCCGAGCGATCCGCCGACCGTCCCGGTGGTCCCGGCACCGCGGTCGGCGCAGCCCGTCGTCCCGCCAGCCCAGCGCCCCGACCCCGGCTCGCCCCACCCGCCTGCGTCCGGGAGGCCCGGCCGACGACCTGGCGGCCGGGGCCGTCAGGCTCTGCTCGCGGTGGTGCTGAGCGTGCTCTTCGCCACGGTCACAGACGACGTCCATCGCGCGCCGACGCCTGCTCCTCCACCGATCAGCAGCCCGGCCCGCAACCCGAACCCTCCGCCCGCCGTGCTCACCGACCCGGGCGCCGCCGCACGGGAGGCGACCGCGGCGATCGACCGTCTCGTCCAGGGCGCGTCGGCCGGCCACGTCTCGGTGGCCGCGCTCGACGTGACGACCGGGCAGTCGTTCGGGTACGCCGCCGACACCTCGATCCGGACCGCGAGCGTGGTCAAGCTCGACGTCCTCGCGGTCCTGCTGCTGCAGAGCCAGGACGACGGTCGCGCGCCCTCCACCGCTCGTCGGGAGCTGGCCGCGCGGATGATCCGGGAGAGCGACAACGACGCCGCCTCGCGCCTCTGGGAAGACCTGGGCGGAGTGCCGGCCCTCGACGCCGCCAACCGCCGTCTCGGCGTGCGCGCCACCCGCCTCGTCGACCGCTGGGGCAGCAGCACGACCCCGGCATCCGACCAGCTGGCGCTGCTCGCCGCCCTGCACGCGCCCGGGCCTCTCGGCCCGGACTTCCGCTCCTTCGCCCTCGACCTGATGAGCAACGTCGTGAACGAGCAGCGGTGGGGCGTCAGCGCGGCCGCGGACCCGGGGACGACGACCGCCCTGAAGAACGGGTGGGCGCCCTCGGACGCCGAGGACGGGCGGTGGGCCGTCGGGTCCGTCGGCATCGTCACCACGACGGGGCGTCCCGTCCTCCTCGCCGTCCTCACCGAGGACCAACCCAGCAAGGACGCCGGCATCCAGCTCGTCGAGGCCCTGGCCCGGATCGCCGCGCGGCCCGTCACGATCCACCCCTCGACGGCCGCCCCCCGCTGACGCCGTGGAGCGCGGCACTGTCAACGGGCCTCCTCACGGCATAGGCGCCCAGCTGATCGAGCGACAGTGATGCCTTACCCCAAGCTCCCGCCCAAGGACCGGCCAGAACAGCAGCTGGGGGCGCCGCTAACGCCGGGGTCGCCGGCACCAACGCGCGAGCTAGCCAAGTCTGCCGAAGGGCCCGCGGAGCCAGCGACAGCCGCGCGCCAGCTCGAAAGCAAGAGACGGCATCAGCTGAGCTGGATGCACCGGTGGTGCCTTGGTTCCTCCGGTCGCCGGAGTAGCCAAACGATCGGAGCGCAGACTGACGTAGAACCGGGTCATCGGCTGGCCGGCAGGCGGGAGTCTCGAGAAGTGCTTGTCAACGGCGGCTGAATCTGGACCCCCTGGCGACGCGTGGGTTCCAGGGCTTGTCGCAACACTCCTGATAGATCAACTGGGGTGTCGATGGGTCGGCGAGGGCCGAAGCGCCAGCTGGATGTGGAAGCGCGGTACTGGGAGCTGCTGGCTGCCGGGGTGGGCGACCGCCTCAACGGCAGGCCCCGCAAGCGTCTCGAATGGGCCAGCCCCACCGACGCCTTCACCGCCGCTCTGGCAGGCTCCTGAACAGCAACGTTGCGACGATCACCAGAATCCGCCCTGGAACCCACGCGTCGCCAGGGGGTCAGCTTTCGGGCGTCGTCAGCAGTGCTGAGCTCCTTCCAAGCGTTCGTTCTCTGGGCGAAGCCCCGAGCGATCCCTGCTACAGGGAAATGAGCGTCAGGGTCGGTAGGCCTCGAGGCCGGTGCCGTACACGACGACGTTGTCCTCGTAGCTGTCGGCGTCGGTGTCGAAGGTGCCGCCGCACGTGATGAGTCGCAGCTCCGGGCTCGCGGTGGGGCCGTACACCGCCCGGGTCGGGAACGCGTCCTTGTCCACCTGGGCGACGCGGTCGACGCGGAACACCACGGTCACTCCGTCGCTGCGATCGACGAGCACCTGGTCGCCGACCTCGACCTCGGCGAGCCGGGCGAAGCCTCCTTCAACGCCTCGGTAGACGACGTGCGAGGCGTAGACGGCCGGGCCTGGTTCACCCGCCGACGCGCCCTCCGCGTAGTGGCCCACCGTGGCCGCATCCCGCGGCACCTCCAGGCGGTGGTCCGCATCTTGCCCGAGCTCCGCGAGCCCGCGAGTGTCCAGCCCGATCGAGGGGACACGCAGCGCGGTCGTCGCGGCCGGGCCAAGCGGCATCTCAACCGCGATGCGTCCGGGCGGCAGCCCCACCGAGGCCGGCCCGACCCGCCCCCCGTTCACGCTGGAGAAGAAGGCCACCGCGAAGGCAGCCACGGCGAGGAGCACGAGGACGACCGGGACACCGACCCCCGGGCGCCTCGACTCTCGTCCCGCCGGTGCTGCCGGGATCTGACCGGTCACGGCGCGCTGCGGCGACGGTGCCAGGCCACGCCGCCGGCGCCCAGCGCGGTCAGCCCGAGAGCGCCCGCCGCGATCGGCACGATCGGCGCGGTCGCCCCGGAACCATCGCCGGCGGCCACCCCTCCCTCCGGGTACGCGGCGTCCTGCACGTCCTCGCTCGACGGCGCGCCCTGCTCGATCCCGGCGTCGACCACGTCGACACGATCGACGGTCTGCCCGTGGGAGCCGCAGCGCACCGCGGTGCCGTCGCTGTAGACCACCCAACGTCCCCCGCCCCACAGGTACACCGACGTCGGGTACACGTTCGTCTGCTGGTGCACCGTCACCTGCGGCTGCACAGGAGTCACCGGACCGCCGGGGCTGGCGGGCGTCGTTGGGGTGGTCGGCACGGTCGGGGTGGTCGGGGTGGTCGGCTCGGTCGGGGTGGTTGGCTCGGTCGAGGTGGTCGTGTTCTCGCACTCCTCGTGGGCGTCGGCGAGTTCGCGCACAGCTTCCTGGAGGGCCCGGTCGGCGGCCTGCTGGGCGGCGAAGAGCCTGGTGTTGCGCTCTACGGCCCGCTGGGCGGTGACGCGGGCGTCCTCGATGTCGGCAGCGGTAGCGCTGTCGTCGCCCTGCAGCCGCTCGTAGGTGGCGCGGGTGGTGGACACGACGAGCTTCTGACGCTTGTACGCGGCGACCGCGTCGTCGAGGGCGGACTGGCGCTGGTCGACCACGCGCTGGGCCTGCACGACGTCCGGGCACTGCGCTGTGATGGGCGACGACGCGGGTGATTCGGCGGAGGCGACGCCGGCGCCGAGGGGCAGCAGTGCGCCGGCGGCCAGGGCCCCACCGAGCAGGACGCGGTAGCGGAACGGCAGGTAACGCTGGGACATCAGCTCTCCTCGTGCCTCGTCCGCAGCCGTGCTCGGCGGCGGTGACACGGGTAGGAGCAGCGGGACCCGACGACTCGCACATTTTTCTCGGGACTTCTTCGGCGTCTTCCGCGGCGAGGCTCCAGATCGCGGTGGTGCCGCGGGTTGGTCGAACCGAAAGCGGCTCGCTATCCGTCGCCGAACAGCCCGCCAGCACCGCCATCGCCGTTGCCGGCATCACCGCCGCCGCCCCCGTCTTGGCCACCGCCGTCGTCGATCAGCCCGCCGCCGTCCCCGTCGCCGCCTTGGCCGGCGCCCCCGTCACCGCCCTGACCCTGCTCGCCGCCCTGTCCCCCGTCGCCGCCGCTGTCGACGGCGCTCGGTGGGGTGGTGGATCCGCTCACGGTGGTCCGACGCACGGCCGGCGGCGCCACGCGAGCCGGGGTCGTCGTCGTCAGGATGGTGGCTCGTGCGGGCAGAGCGGGGGCGGTGCGAGGGACCGCGCTGGCGCTGATCTCGTGCGCTGGGTGGTCCGCCGTCGCCTCTGGGCCGGGACCGGCGGTCAGGGGCGCGATCGCGACGAGGGACACGGTCGCCGCGGCGACGAGAGGAGCCGCGACCGCGGCGAGCGCCGTGGGCGTTCCCGACCCCACCCCTGCGGGCCACCAACCGTGGTGGGCCAGCCCGCTGGTCTTGAGCAGTGGGGTGGCGTGGTGCACGACCGAATCCCCGAGCCAGGCCGGTGCCGGGATGATCACCGGGGCCGAGGCCAGCAGCGCCTGGGGCGTGACGAGCTCACGGCGGGCACGGCTGCAGGATCCACAGCGTTCGATGTGGCGGTTGAGCCGCTTGCGCAGCAGGACGGTCATCGCACCGTCCCAGTCCGCGAGCAGCGCGGCGAGCTCGGGGCAGTGATCGCGGTGGTGGCGGGCGACCAGCGTCGCGCCCAGGCAGCGTTCGATGGTGGTCCGCAGCCGCGAGACCAGCGTGTTGGCGTTGGTGGCGCTGACGCCCAGGGCCTCGGCGAGTGCTGGCCCGTCCAGACCGTGCTGGTAGTGCAGCTCGAGAACCGCGCGATCACGGTCGGCGAGCCCACCCACGGCCTTCGCAACGAGGGAGACGAGTTCTGTCCGCGCGGCCAACGTCTCGGGGCCCTCGGCGGTGCTGGCGGAGTCGGGCAGGTCGTCGGTGGGCTCTTCCCGACGCCGCCGACGAAGCCGGGCCAGGGCCTCGTGCCGCGCGATTGCGTAGAGCCACGGCCGGAGCTTGTCGGGCTCGCGCAGCTGCCCCAGCCGTGACGCCGCCGTGCAGAACACGTCCTGGACACAGTCGGCCGCCGCGTCGGAGTCACGCAACATGCCGAGGCAGAAGTCGTGCAAGGCGTCGCCGTACCGACGATAGATCGCCGCGAACGCCGTCGGATTGTTCCGCGCGGCCACCGCGAGGGCAGCGTCGTCGACGAGGAGCGGCCCGGTGGCGGGCATCGGAGGCGAACTCTTCCGCTGCTGCGGCACCCGCACCGAGGTGCGGACCAGGCGCGGCCCCGATCCCGCGACGAACGGACGGGCGGTGGCCACCGGTCCGGTCTCAGGGGCTCCAGACGCCTCGCCCGCTCGGGCCAGCGACGACATGTCGCCAGCAGTACCGAGCCTCTGTCGGCCGGCGGGTGCCCCAGAGGAGTCGGAGCGAGGAAGCTCAGGGCGCCTCGCTCCGTCCCGGGCCGTCACGGCGTGGTGTCCGCATGGTGCCGGGCATCGAAACGAACCAGCATGTCCCACCTTGCTTCCCGCGAGCAGACCGCGATCTCGCCGACCGACGGTCACCCTCGCTCCCCCCGGAGTAGTGATCCACCCATCGGCGCGCCTGCCACGATCGTTTCCCCCCGCTCGCCCGGCGGCACCCCACGCGGGCCAAACGGCTTTGGGACCGCCGTTGGCCGGAACCGACGTTGCTCCCCACGGTCGACGAAGAGTCGTCCGACCACGACGCGGGATCTCCGGTGGGCATCGACCCGGTGCCCGCCTCGGTCGAGGCGTGGCTCCGACCGCGGCCGACGGCCAATCGCGGCCCGGCGATCGGATCGTCACGCCCCCGGGTCCACGGCCCGGCCGGCATTCGCAGGAAATCTTGGAAGAAGTTCTCGGGAAAGTGTGCGAGTCACCCGGGCCCGCTGCTCCTACCCCCGTGACCGCCGCCGAGCACGGCTGCGGACGAGGCACGAGGAGAGCTGATGTCCCAGCGTTACCTGCCGTTCCGCTACCGCGTCCTGCTCGGTGGGGCCCTGGCCGCCGGCGCACTGCTGCCCCTCGGCGCCGGCGTCGCCTCCGCCGAATCACCCGCGTCGTCGCCCATCACAGCGCAGTGCCCGGACGTCGTGCAGGCCCAGCGCGTGGTCGACCAGCGCCAGTCCGCCCTCGACGACGCGGTCGCCGCGTACAAGCGTCAGAAGCTCGTCGTGGCCACCGCTCAGTCCGAGTACCGGCGGGTCCAGGCCGACGACAACGCCACGGCCGCCGAGATCGAGGCCGCCCGACTCACCGCGCAGCGCGCCGTCGAGAAGCAGACGCGGCTGTTCGACGCGCAGACCGCGGCCGGCAACGCTCTCCAGGAGGCCGTCCGCGAGCTCCGTGAGGCCCGCGAACAGTGCGACCGCCGCGGCACCCACGGCGACGACCCCACCCCGGGCGACGACCCCACGCCCGGCGACGACCCCACGCCCGGCGACGACCCCACGCCCGGGGACGACCCCAACCCCGGTCCGTCGACACCGCCCGCGCCGACGGTGGTGAACCGGCCGGTGATCATCAATCAGCAGACGAACGTGTACCCGAGGTCGGTGTACCTGTGGAACGGCGGCCGGTGGGTGGTCTACAGCGACGGCACCGCGGTCCGCTGCGGTTCAGAGGGCCGGGACATCGAGCGTGTCGAGGTCGTGGAGGCGGGCCAGGAGCAGGGCGAGCCGTCGACCGAGGACGTGCAGGACGCCGCCTACCCGGAGGGAGGGGTGGCCGCCGGTGACGGCTCCGGAGCGGCCATGCCGATCGTGCCGATCGCCGCTGGAGCGCTCGGGGTCACCGCGCTGGGTGCCGGCGGCTACGTCTGGTACCGCCGCCGCAGCGCGCCGTGACCCGCCCCACCTCTGGCCCGGCGCTCCCGGAGGGGCGCCGGGCCAGAGCCGCGGGGGGCAGGTGTCGCGGGGGGCGGTGACAGCGGAGGTGGGCTGTTCGGTGGCTGACAGCCGTCCGAGAGCTGCCGACCGGGCCTCCAGCGCCCGCACTCTCTGCCCACAGGCGTCGCACCTGCCAGGGGAGACGAGCCTCCGTACCGAGCCGCTCTCGTTCCGGCGGCGCGAAGGGCACGGCAGCGTCCCTGATCCCGGGCGACGCCAACCAGCCATGCGATCGCGCGAGTAACGCGCCACGCGAACGCGACGACGAGCAAGGCATTCATCTGGGGGGGAACCGTTGCGGGAGCTACATCAAGGGGCTCGAGGGCCTCGCGCCGGCGACCCGCCCACGGAGCCGCTGCTCCGACCACCAGGAATGGGCGCGGCGGGAGTTCCGCCGGCTGACGCCGCACCGAGCACCACTCCGCGCCGGCTGGCGCGGGCAAGGCTGATCGGGATACTGGCGGTGGCGACACTGGTGGTCGCCATCGGCGCGGTGTGGTGGATGGCGACCGCGTCGACGTCTACGCCGGCTCCGGTCGCCTCCTCGGCAACGGCTTCCACCGGGCCAGCAGCTCCGCTGCAACAGGTCGGTCCGGCGACCGTCGACAGCGAAGGGCGTCCGATGCCGCCGGCCGCGAGCGACGGAGCGCGGCGCCTGTACTCGGCCCTCGAAGCCAACGACATGTCTGCCGTGCGAGCGGTGTACGCCCCCGACGACACCGCTGCCTCGTGGTCCACGTTGCGGACACGCCTCTCACCCGAGGCGGTTCGCGACGGGTTGCTCGAGGCCTTGCGTCACCCGCCCCAGCCGCGACCCGAGGTCGACTATCTCTACGCGTCCGGCGACTATGGCGTCGGCCTCACCGATACCGGCCGCGTCGCGTTCGTCGGCACGGGCCAACGGGCGGCGGCCACCGCAACACCCACCGAGCGCGCTCCTTCCCCGGGCTCCCGCACCGTGCCCTTCGAATGCGAGGACTCCTTCGTCGGCGATGGGCTTCAAACCCCAGCGTGCGACGGGCAGGACAACGACGCGAGGCCCAGCCACTGCTCGGCCGACCTCGAGACCTGCCCCACCGGCTACCGGGAAGGCGTCACCAGCAGCGCCAACCCCTACGGATGCAACTTCGACGCCATCTCCGCCGAGAACCCGTGTCAGTGGCGCTACGAGGATCAGGGCGACCGCCCCAACCCCGTCACCGCCGCCCAGCGATGGGCTGTCTGCCACCTCTCGGGCTACCGAGAATTCTGTTAGCTACTCAGCAACACCGACGCCGCGGACTCCAGCAGCCGTCGGATCATTCGCGCCGATGCATCTCGCTCGCCTCGAACAGGCCGTGGGCGGTGGCGATGGCTGCGCGAAGTGCGACGGCGCTGGGGTGCTGGGAGCTCGCACGGAGTCGCCCGGGAAGAGCGAGACCCGCAGTGATCCCCTCGGCAAACTTCTCGACCGTGCCCCGCTGTGCACCTCGACGGCCTCGCTCGGGAGCCACGACGAGGACCGTACAGCGCCACCTGCTCCACGATCTGCTCCACGAGGAGCCCTCGAGCCGCCGAGAGCCCCCGGAGTTCCTGTTCGTGTTGGTCGAACGTGGTGGGCCCCGTGGGACTCGAACCCACAACCAACGGATTAAAAGTCCGTAGCTCTGCCCATTGAGCTAGAGGCCCGGGCCGGGGTGCGGCCGCGGGGGAAGCGTAACCGCGGCGCTGCCCCGACCCTGGACTCGATGACCGAGGCCACCGGATCGCTGGGCCGTTCAGCGCAAGTGTTGCTCCACTCGGCGACGTCGCTGCGCCCGAGGAGTCGTGGCGGGCACCACCCACCCGAGAGCCATGCGGCCGTTCCGGCCGACCTGGACGAGTGAGGGCCGGTCACCGCGCGAGAGTTCAAGAACAGCGTCTCCCCTGTTCAACGAGCCGCACGCGACCGTGGGCCGTCGCGACGACCCAACACGCCGGAGCGACGCGCCGATCACCCGTATGACGTTGTGTAGCAGGGCGTCACCGTCCGCTGACCATCGTGCGGCGGCGAGGAAACGGGTACCAAACACTCGCAGCACCGGAGTACCTACTCCCGGTGTGCACGACCGGTGCGGTGGGACCGAGCGCTCCCTGATCCACGGCTCGATCCCGCCGCGTGCCGCACGGTTCCCCGTGGGCCCCGACGGGACGCCACCCAGGCCTCCCGACCGCACGGAGAGGAGGCCACGACGTGTCGATGGCCGTGGTCATGTCCGAGATGCCCGACCTCTGGCGCAAGGTGCTCGCCGAGCACGTGCCGGACCCCCAGGGGAACTGTCGCGAGTGCTTCCACGCCGGCGGTCGTGCCAGCTGGCCGTGCCAGACCTACCGCATCGCCGAGGAGGCGAAGTGGGTCGCCGAGGGCGGTCTGCCCGGCACCGGGCCGCACGGCCCCGGCCCGAGCCGCACGCGGCTCAGCCCTCCGGAGCCCCAGGCCGCGCGCCGGGATGACCCGCTCGAGGACCCCCTCGGGAGCGTCGACGCACCGAGCTCGACCCCCAATTCCTCCCCGTTCCCCGCGACCGGGGGCTGGCGCTCGCCGTCGACCGGCTCCTCGCCGCTGCCCTGGCTGACCGGCGAGAGCACCCCGGACGACCACCGTCCGTTCGCGGGCGACCCGCTGGCCTCCGGACCGATGCCGGCCGCACGGGACGACGCCACCGGGGAGCGCCCCTACGGCTCGACGTTCGACGCGCCCTACGGCGCCTCGTTCGGCATCGACGACCGGCCCCGCGCCGCGCACTAGACGCCGCGCACTAGACGCCGCGCACTAGACAACGCGCACTAGACAACGCGCACTAGACAACGCGTTACGGGCCCCGGACACAGGAAGGCCCCCGGAGCGCTCCCTCCCGCACCGGCGATGCCGGGCGGTCGGGCCCCGACTGGACGAGGGTCGGGAAACTCCGGGGGCTGGTGTCCTGCCTGGATTCGCTGGCCGCCCTGCCGCAGGATCATCGCCTGCGGACCGGCCACTCCACGGCCTTCGAGCAGCTAGCTGACGGACACCTCACGAGTCCTGTCGTTCTTCAACGCTGGACCACCTCCTCTCCCGTGTACCGACCACGCTAGGCGCGCTTCGATCACCTCGCAAACGGCTTCCGACTCGCTCCTTGACGAGCAACCGTGAGGTTGCCTATCGTCGAACAGGCAACCGTAGGGTTGCGTGATCGGAGGCGTGATGGACGAGGTGTTCCGCGCACTCGCCGACCCCAGTCGGCGGGCCCTGCTCGACGCGCTGCACGCCCGCGGCGGCCAGTCGCTGCGGGAGCTCGGCGAGGGACTGGACATGTCCCGCCAGGCCGTCGCCAAGCACCTGGGGGTGCTCGAGACCGCGGGTCTCGTCGTCACCTCGTGGCAGGGGCGGGAGAAGCACCACCACCTCAACGCCGCGCCGATCAACGACGTCGCCGACCGGTGGATCCGGCGGTACGACCGGGCGCGGGCGCAGACCCTCGCCGACCTCAAGCAGGCACTGCAGGAGAACTCCGAGGAGACCGAGATGTCCGACGACTTCGTCTACGTCACCTACATCCGCACGACGCCCGAGAAGCTCTGGCAGGCGCTCACCGACCCCGCGTTCATCGCGAAGTACTACGACGGCGGCGGTCCGACGTCGGAATGGGCGGTGGGCTCGAAGGTCCTCTGGTCGATGGGCGGCGAGGAGCCCCACGACTGGGACCAGCACGTCCTCGAGGCCGACCCGCCCCGGCGGCTGTCCTTCACCTGGCACAACTACCAGCCCGAGATGCAGGAGATGTTCGGCTGGAGCGACGAGCGCCTGGCCGAGCTGCAGCAGGAGAAGCGCTCGAAGGTCACCTTCGACATCGAGCCGGCGGGGCAGGCCGTGAAGCTGACGGTCACCCACGACGACTTCGTGCCCGACAGCGAGATGCTCAAGGGGGTCTCGGGCGGCTGGCCGGCGATCCTGTCGAACCTGAAGTCGGTGCTGGAGACCGGCGAGGCCGTGGTGACCGACTGAGCGCCGCGTCGAGGAAGCGGATTTCCTGGCGTTGAGTGCCAGCGAGGACGCAGGGCTTGCACTCGGAGAGTGCTGACTAGCCCCGAGAACGCCAGGCGGCGAGGTCGTCGACGGAGCGGGTGTTGACGATCCGCTCCACCGGCACCTCGCACTCCTCCGCGCGCTCGCAGCCGAAGGGCTGCCAGTCGAGCTGACCGGGGGCGTGGGCGTCGGTGTCGACGACGAACTCGCAGCCCGCCGCGAGGGCCTGGCGCAGCAGGGGGCGCGGCGGGTCGAGGCGCTCCGGGCGCGAGTTGATCTCGACGGCGACGCCGTTCTCCACGCAGGCGTCGAACACCGCCTCGGCGTCGAACGTCGAGGGCGGGCGGGTGCCGCGGCCCCCGGTGACCAGGCGCCCGGTGCAGTGGCCGAGCACGTCGACCAGCGGGTGCGACACGCCGGCGACCATCCGGGCGGTCATCACGTCGCTCGGCGCCCGCAGCTTCGAGTGCACGCTGGCGACCACGAGGTCGAGCTCCTCGAGCAGGTCGTCGGGGGCGTCGATGTCGCCGTCCTCGAGGATGTCCACCTCGATGCCGCGCAGCAGGCGGAAGGGCGCGAGCTCCTCGTTCACCCGGGCGATGACGTCGAACTGACGGCGCCGGCGCTCGGGCGTCAGGCCGTTGGCGACGGTGAGGTTCTCGGAGTGGTCGGTGAGCACCATCCACTCGTGGCCCAGGTCGCGGGCGGTGCGGGCCATCTCGAGGATGTCGCTGCCGCCGTCGGACCACGTCGAGTGCGTGTGGCAGTCGCCGCGCAGCGCGGCGCGGATGCCCGTCCCGCCCGCGACGGGCTCGGTGTGCCGGCTCTCCAGGTCGGACAGGGTCGCCGACGTCCCGCCGTCGAGGACCTCGGTCACCACGGCCGCCGTCTTCTTCCCGACCCCCTTGAGGTCGGTCAGCGTGCCGGCCCGGGCACGGGCCGCGACGTCGTCGGGGTCCAGCTCGGCGAGCCGTTCCGCCGCGGAGCGGTAGGCCTTCACCCGGTAGGTCTCGGCCCGCTCACGCTCGAGATAGAAGGCCACGGCGCGCAGTGCGGCGATCGGGTCACCGTCGACGGGAAGGGCGGTCACGTGGTCAGGGATACCCCACCCGAGGCGGTCGTGGGCCGCGCCACCACGCACAATCGGTGGTGAGCACTGTGATGGAGGTGGTCTGCTCGTGCGGGTGACCGGAGTCGGGCACGCGGGGATGCGTTTCGAGACGACGGGCGGCAGCGTGCTGTGCGACCCGTGGGTGAACCCGACGTTCTTCGCGTCGTGGGTGCCGTTCCCGGACAACACGCAGCTGGACTGGGACGCCCTGGGGGCCTGCGACTACCTCTACGTCTCGCACCTGCACCGCGACCACTTCGACGCGGTCAACCTGCGCGACCACGTCTCGAAGGACGCCCGCGTCCTGCTGCCGGACTACCCCACCGACGAGCTCGAGAACGAGCTGCGCGAGCTGGGCTTCCGGCACTTCGTGCGCACCGAGAGCGGTGTCCCGCAGGAGCTCGACGGCGGCCTCCGGTTCATGATCACGTCGCTGAAGGGGCCGGGCGACGGCCCGATCGGCGACTCCGCGCTCTCCCTCGACGACGGCACCGCGCGGATCGTCAACCAGAACGACGCGCACCCGCTGGACATCCCGAAGCTGCTGGAGTTCGGCGCCTACGACGCGCACTTCACGCAGTTCTCCGGCGCCATCTGGTGGCCGATGGTCTACGACCTGCCCAAGGCCGCGAAGCGCGAGTTCGCCCGCCGCAAGCGCATCGGCCAGGAGGACCGGGCGATGCGCTACATCCGCGAGGTCGGCGCGCCGCACATCTTCCCGACGGCCGGCCCGCCCTGCTTCCTCGACGACGAGCTCTTCCAGTGGAACGGCCTGGGCTACGAGGGCGTCGAGGACGAGTCGATCTTCACCGACCAGTGGGAGTTCCTCGGCCGGATGCGGGAGATCGGCCACGACACCGGGAGCGACCAGCAGGGCCACCTGCTCCTGCCCGGCACGACCGCCGAGATCGGCCACGGCACCGTGGACGACCTCGTGCACCCGATGTCGGACGCCGACATCGAGACGATCTTCCTCGACAAGGAGCGGTACCTGCGCGACTTCGCCGAGCGCGCCCGTCCCGCGATCGAGGCCCAGAAGGCGCAGTGGGCGGCGCCGCAGCCGGACATCCTGCGCCAGCTCAAGGAGTGGATCGAGCCGCTGATGAAGCGGGCCGACCACATGTGCGACGGCATCGGCGGCCCGGTCCGGATGGACCTGCACGGCATGCCCGACGACACCCCCGGGGTCGACGAGGACGGCACCCTGTCGCTGGCGTTCGACTTCACCGCCCGCGAGATCCGCGTCTACAACGGGGAGCAGGCCCGCTACCGCTGGGGCGTGCCGGCGACGCTCGTGCAGACCAACATCGCCACCGGCGAGGTCGACTGGTCGAACTCGCTGTTCCTGTCGGTGCGCTTCACCGCGACGCGCGTGGGTCAGTACAACGAGTACCTCTACACGTTCTTCAAGTGTCTGTCCGAGGAGCGGATGGACTACGTCGAGAACTGGTACGACGCGCAGAACGACGACGGACGCGACATCGAGCTCGACGGCTGGGCGGTGCAGGCGCGCTGCCCGCACCTGTCCGCGGACCTGTCGAAGTTCGGCGCCGTCGACGGCGAGGTGCTCACCTGCACGCTGCACAACTGGAAGTTCAACCTCCGGACCGGTCGGTGCCTGACGTCCGCGGGGCACGAGATCCGGGCGCACAAGCTGGGAGACTGAGGGCGTGCTCCGCATCGGCCCCCTCGAGCTGCCGACGCCCGTCGTGCTCGCGCCGATGGCCGGCATCACCAACGTGGCGTTCCGCCGCCTGTGCCGCGAGCAGGGCGCGGGGCTCTACGTCTGCGAGATGATCACCGCGCGGGCGCTGGTGGAGAAGCACCCCGGCACCGCCGAGATGATCGCGTTCGACCCCGACGAGACCCCGCGCTCGATGCAGCTCTACGGCGTCGACCCCGTGACGATCGGCCGCGCGATCGACCGGATCGTCGACGAGGACCTCGCCGACCACGTCGACCTCAACTTCGGCTGCCCGGTGCCCAAGGTGACGCGTCGCGGTGGTGGGGCGGCGCTGCCCTACAAGCGGCGGCTGTTCGAGTCGATCGTGCGCGCGGCCGTCGCCTCGGCGTCCCGCGGCGGGCTGCCGCTGACGGTGAAGATGCGCGTCGGCATCGACGACGACCACGTGACGTTCCTCGACGCCGGGCGCATCGCCGCCGCCGAGGGTGCCGCGGCCGTCGCCCTGCACGCGCGCACCGCGGCGCAGCGCTACTCGGGCCACGCCGACTGGGACCGCGTCGCCGAGCTGCGCGAGGCGGTGCCCACGGACGTGCCGGTGCTCGGCAACGGAGACATCTTCGCCGCGACCGACGCCGTGGCCATGATGGAGAAGACCGGCTGCGACGGCGTCGTCGTCGGACGTGGCTGCCTCGGGCGCCCGTGGCTCTTCGGGGAGCTCGAGGCCGCGCTGGCCGGCCGCCCGATCCCCACGCCCCCGCGCCTCGGCGAGGTCGCGGCGGTGATGCGACGCCACGTGGAGCTGCTCATCGCCCACCACGGCGAGCGCAAGGGCGTGCGCGACTCCCGCAAGCACATGTCCTGGTACCTGCACGGCTTCGCCGTCGGCTCCGAACTGCGCCGCGAGCTCGGGATGATCGACGGGCTGGAGCGTCTCGACGAGCTGCTCGCGCAGCTCGACCCCGACCTGCCGTTCCCGCCCGACGCCGACGGTCCGCGCGGCCGGCAGGGCTCGCCCGGGCACGTGACCCTGCCCGAGGGATGGCTCGACGACCCCGAGGACGACACCGTCCCGGCGGGCGCCGACGTCATGCACTCCGGCGGCTGACCCCTCACCGGGCGCTACTGCCCGTATCGACGTCCGGCATCACGTCGATCACACGTCACGGCCGGCATGCGCGTGTCCGCCACGACCACCGTCGCGGGCGACTCAAGGTGGGCCGAACGTGTCGGCACGGGATCCGTCTACGCAGCGTCACGTGCGCCGACCGAGCGAAGTTGTCGGCGACGCGGCGAAGGACCGTTACAGGACCATGATCGAGGGCGACACTAGAGGCAGGGACGGAGGTGATGTGTGTGCGCTTGGCCGGGCTGCTGCCGCGACGCGGGACCGTGGCGACGACGACCGCGGAGCCGGTGCTCGACGCCGGGGTCGCGACCCCCGCCGCGCACCCCACCCCGGAGCAGGGCACCGTCACCTGCGGTTTCCCCACCTCCCCGATCGTCGGGCTCGACGCGGTGCCCTCGACCACCCCGTCCGGGGCGCCGGCCGTCGCCGGCCGGTCCGACCAGGCGCGGGCCCACGAGGCGGCCGCCGAGGTCCTCGCCGACCGCGGCGACTGGCGCCGCGCGTACCAGCACCTCAAGGCCGCGGTCTCGCTCGTGCGGGACGAGCGGACGACGCCGGACGAAGTGCCCGATCAGTTACGCATCGAGGTCGATCGTCTCCGGCGCGAGCGCGCCGAGGCCCGCGAGCAGAGCCGTCGGGACAGCCTCACCGCCACCTGGAACCGCCGCTACCTCGACGAGCGGCTGAGCACGCTGCGTGGTGACGGCGCGGACTCCCCCGCCTGCGTCGCGCTGGCCGACGTCGACCACTTCAAGGGCGTCAACGACACGCACGGCCACGCCGTGGGCGACCAGGTGCTGCGCCGCCTCGTCGACCTCATGAACGAGGGGCTGCCCGCCGAGGGCTTCTGCGCGCGCTACGGCGGCGAGGAGTTCGCGCTCGTCCTGCCCGGCCTGGCGCCCGCCGAGGCGGTCCGGGTGTGCGAGGAGGCCCGGGCGCGGGTCGACGCGTACCCGTGGCACGAGCTCGTCGACGACCTGCGCGTCACGGTCAGCGTGGGCGTCGCGTGCCTCGAGGCCGGCGCGCACCCCGGCGCGCCCGGCCTGGACGCCGCCGACGCGCTGCTCTACGTCGCCAAGCGCGCCGGTCGCAACGCCGTGGCCTACCGCGACGCCGACGACGGCGCCGTGCGGCTGGCCGGAGCGGCTGCCGCCCGTCGCGGGATCGCCGCCGCTGCCCGCGGGGCGTTCCCGACCTCCTGACGGCCCCCGACCGCTCACCGGGCACCTCGGCGTCCGGGGGGCGACCGGATCGCCCATCCGCCGCGTCGCTGAGACGGACCTGAGCACGGCGGTTGCCCGAACGGGTGCCCCGTGTCGCCCGGTCGTGTGGCGACCGTTGTGCTCCGGTCACCGCATCGCGTAACGGCCCCGAGACCGTCGGGGTCCGACCCGGCCGTAGTATCCCGCTGCTGACCAGCACGTGTCCGGGCTGCCCGCCCGAGATCATCAGCCACGAGGAGATGCGTGACCGACGACCGCGCCGGCGACCCGGCCCGGGGCTCCCGCCCCGGGGCTCCCGGGTCCGACGCGGTCCGCTCTCCCGTGGCGCGCTCGGGCCCGGCGTCGGCGCCGTTCCGCATCCCCGTCGCGACGCCGACGGCCCAGGCCGGGCGTCGCCCGACGATGGTGCCGCTGACCCGCAAGCGCGGGCCGCGTCTCGGTCTCCGCCCGCCCGGCGCCGGGCTCGTGACCGCGCCGTCCGCGCTCCCCACCTCGCCCGGCACCCCGTCGGCGGGCATCCCTTCGCCGGCTGCGGCGAAGGCACCGTCCACGCGGGGTCCGGTGGACGCGGTGACGCTGCCCGCGGGACGCATCCCGGCGCGCGCGACACCGCCTCCGCCGACGGGGCCCCCGCCCGGTCCCCCGGTGGCCCCCGCGCCCCGGCGCCCGTCCACCCCCGCCGGTCCGGCGGCCGCTCCCACCGCCGCGACGGTCCCCCCGGGCCGGCCCGACACCGCGCGACCGGCCGATCCGCCTCCCCCCGAGGAGCCGGACGAGCCGGAGGCGGACGAACCCCGGGCGCCCGAGCCCGAGCCCGACCCCGCGGAGTCGCCCGCCGTCCGTCACGTCCGTGCCGCGGCGGCGACGAGCGAGCCCGCGCCGCGCCGCCCGGCCGCCACCGAGGCCCGCGCGGGCGAGACCGAGTACGCGGCCACGTCGGCGGTGCTCGCGTCGGTGGGCAGTCGCTTCACGACGTGGCGGCGGCGGTGGACCTGGCGCCGGACGGCGCGGCTGCTCACCGCGACCTGCGCGGTCCTCGTCGTGGTCGTGTGCGGGCTCGGGTGGGGCGCGGCGTCCTGGGTCGAGGCCGCGGTGCGCCAGATCGGCGCGCTGGACCCGAACTCGTCGGCCATCCAGAACGCCGCCGCACAGGCCGGCGACCAGAACTTCCTCGTCGTCGGCTCGGACAGCCGGGCCGGCGCGCCCCCGTCGGAGGACGCCGGCGACACCGCCGGCGTGCCCGGGGCCCGCACCGACACGATCATGGTCGTGCACGTCCCGGAGGACCGGTCGACGGTCACGGTGGTGTCGTTCCCCCGCGACCTCGAGATCACCCGACCGGCCTGCGAGCGCTGGGACCCCATCTCCGGCGCCTACTCGCCCCAGATGCTGCCGCCGACCCCGCGCGTGAAGCTCAACTCGGCCTACGCCGCGGGCGGGCCGCGCTGCGTGACCCGCGCGATCCAGGAGCTCTCGGGCCTCGCGATCAACCGCTTCCTCGGCATCGACTTCCAGGGCTTCCAGGGCATGGTCGACGCCGTGCGCGGCGTGCCGATCTGTGTGGAGCGCCCGGTGCGCGACTCCGTGCTCGGCACCGTCATCCCCCAGGCCGGGCCCACCGTCCTGAGCGGGCAGCAGGCGCTCGACTACGTCCGCGCCCGCCACGTCGAGGGCGACCCGTCGAGCGACTACGGCCGCATCCAGCGCCAGCAGCGGTTCCTCGGCGCGCTGCTGCGCTCGGTGCTCTCGGCCGGCACGCTGCTCGACCCCAGCCGTCTCGAGGGGCTCGTGGAGGCCGTCTCGCGCTCCACCTTCGGCGAGAACATCGGCTCGGACCAGCTGCTCGCGCTCTCGCAGTCGCTGGGCAGCCTGGACCCGCGCACGGTCAGCTTCGTGACGGTCCCGACGACGGGGCTCGCCAACGACCGCGGCAACGAGGTGCTCCGCCGCGGCGACGAGCGGGCCATGTTCGACGCGATCATCCGCAACGACCCGCTGCCCGGCAGCGGCGCGCCGGCGCCCGGCCTGCCGGCCGCGCCCGTGCCCGCCCCGGCGCCCGCCGACATCCGGCTCGTGGACGCCCGCTCACCCGCCGAGGGTGACGACGACGGCGAGGACGGCGGCGACGGGGGCTCCACGTCGGACGGACCGTCGGCCGAGCGCGTGGCGGACCGTCTGCGCTCCGCCGGCTTCGTCGTCACCAGCGACGACGCCGGCTCGTCGTCGGGCGGGGGCGGGACGACGATCCGCTACTCGCCCGACCAGGCCGCCGCCGCGTCGGCGCTGGGCGCCGCGGTGCCGGGTGCCCGGCTCGAGCCCGGCGGAGCGGGGCGCAGCACGCTGACCCTGACCCTCGGCGACGACTTCGACGGCGAGGTCCGCTCGGACGCCGCCCCGGACGGGACGACGCCGTCCGCGCCGGTCAACCCGACGATCACGGCCGCCGACGCCACCTGCGCCTGAGCCGGCGCCGTTCATCCCTGGTTCACACCGTCGTCGGACGGACGACCGGCCGTCCGCGTACGTTGCGCGACATGCGCACGGCCTACAACGAGAAGCTCGCCGCCCTCTCCGAAGAGCTCGCCGAGATGTCCCAGATGGCCGGCGAGGCCATGAAGAAGGCGACGACCGCCCTGCTCGAGGGCGACCTCGACCTGGCCGAGGAGGTCATCTCCTCCGACACGAAGATCGACGCCCTGCGCAGCCAGGCCGAGGAGCAGGCGTTCGGCCTGCTCGCCCTCCAGGCGCCGGTGGCCGGCGACCTGCGCTCGGTCATCGCGGCGATCCACTCCGCGGGCGACCTCGAGCGCATGGGTGACCTCGCCCTGCACGTCGCCAAGGCGGCGCGGCGTCGCCACCCGGCCAAGGTGCTGCCCGAGGACGTCGCCCCCTACTTCGCCGAGATGGGCCGCGTGGCGCTCGACCTGGCCCAGGACGCCCGCCAGGTCATCCTCACGCGCGACATCGAGCTCGCCTTCACCATGGAGTCCGACGACGACGCGATGGACGACCTGCACCGCCACCTGTTCACCCTGCTGCTGAGCAAGGACTGGCCGAGCGGTGTCGCGCCCGCCATCGACGTGACCCTCCTGGGCCGCTTCTACGAGCGCTTCGCCGACCACGCCGTGGCCGTCGCCCGCCGCGTGGTCTTCATGGTCACCGGCAAGATGCCCAACACGCCCGAGGCCTGACCGACCGGCCGCGCACACACGGAGAGCCCCTCCCGCCGGTGGCGGGAGGGGCTCTGTCGCGTTCGGGGAGGACTCAGCCGAAGCGGCCGGAGATGTAGTCCTCGGTCGCCTGCTCGTGCGGGTTCGAGAAGATCTTCTCGGTGTCGTCGATCTCGACCAGCTTGCCGGGCTTGCCGGTGGCCTCGAGGTTGAAGAACGCCGTCTGGTCGCTCACCCGCGCCGCCTGCTGCATGTTGTGGGTGACGATGACGATCGTGTACTCCTTCTTGAGGTCCCCGATGAGGTCCTCGATCGCCAGCGTCGAGATCGGGTCGAGCGCCGAGCACGGCTCGTCCATGAGCAGCACGTCGGGCTGGACGGCGATCGCGCGGGCGATGCACAGACGCTGCTGCTGACCGCCGGAGAGGCCGCCGCCGGGCTTGTCGAGGCGGTCCTTGACCTCCTTCCAGAGGTTCGCGCCGCGCAGCGAGGCCTCGGCGACCTCGTCGAGCTTCTTCTTGTCGCGCACGCCCTGGAGCTTCAGGCCGGCCACGACGTTGTCGCGGATCGACATCGTCGGGAACGGGTTCGGGCGCTGGAAGACCATGCCGATGGTGCGGCGCACGGCCACCGCGTCGGCGCTGCGGGCGTAGATGTCCTCGCCGTCGAGCAGCACCTCGCCGTCGACGCGGGCGCCGGGGATCTCCTCGTGCATCCGGTTCAGCGTCCGGAGCACGGTCGACTTGCCACAGCCCGACGGGCCGATGAACGAGGTGACGCTGCGCGGCGACACCGAGAGGTTGACGTCCGACACGGCGTGGAAGTCGCCGTAGAAGATGTCGACGGCCTTCAGGTCCAGTCGCTTGGCCACGGTGTTCCTCTACTTCGAGATGGCGGAGAAGCGCGACACGACGCTCGCCCCGAGCTGCAGGATCATGATGATGAGGATGAGCGTCAGCGCGGCGCCCCAGATGCGGAACTGGCCGGACGGCTCCGGGTTCGACAGCTCCGAGAACATCAACAGCGGCAGCGAGGCCATGTTCCCGGAGAACGGGTCGAAGTTGATGGACTGCGAGTAGCCGACGAGCACCAGCACCGGCGCGGTCTCGCCCATGACGCGGGCGAGCGCGAGCATCACGCCGGTCACGGTGCCCGACAGGGCGGTGGGCAGGACGATCCGCAGGATCGTCTTCCACTTCGGGATGCCGAGGGCGTAGGCCGCCTCGCGGAGCTCGTCGGGCACCAGCCGCAGCATCTCCTCGGTGTTGCGGATGACCACCGGGAGCATGAGCAGCACCAGCGCCAGCGACACCATGAAGGCGCTCTGCTCGGCGCCGAGGATCGAGATGAACGCCGCGAAGATGAACAGCGCGGCGACGATCGAGGGCACGCCGGCGAGGATGTCGACCATGAAGCTGGTGGTCTTCGCCAGGCGCCCACGGCCGTACTCGACGAGGTAGATCGCGGCCAGGATGCCGATCGGCACGGCGATGACGGCCGCCAGCGCCGCCTGGATCAGCGTGCCGTAGATCGCGTGGTAGACGCCGCCGGCGTACGACTCCGGCAGCACGCCCGACAGCGACCTGCCCCACCAGTCGGAGGACAGGATCGCGCCGATGCCGCGGACGACGACCGTCGCGAGCACCCACACCAGGGGCACCAGCGCGATGACGAACGCGAGCCCGACGAGGAACGTCGCGAGGTTGTTCTTGATCTTCCGGCCGGTGCTCGGGGCCTGGAAGGTCGGCGTGGTGGCGGGACGCTCCGGAGAGCTCAGGCCGGTCGCGGTGCTCATCAGCCGTTCACCTTCCCGCCGGCGACCACGCGGGCGATCGCGTTGACCACGAAGGTCAGGACGAACAGGACCAGGCCGGCCGCGATGTAGGCGCCGGTGGGCAGCGGCTGGCTGAACTCCGAGGCCGCCGACGCGATCAGCGAGGCGAACGTGTAGCCGCCGTCGAAGAGGCTGAAGCCCGACGGCGTGGTGGCCGCGCGGATGACGATGAGGACCGCGATCGTCTCGCCGAGCGCCCGGCCGAGGCCGAGCATCGAGCCGGCGATGTAGCCGCTGCGCCCGTAGGGCAGGACGGCCATGCGGATGACCTCCCAGCGGGTGGCCCCCAGCGCCTGCGCCGCCTCGATGTGGAAGCGCGGGGCCTGGGAGAACACCTCGCGGGTGACCGCGGTGATGATCGGCAGGATCATCACCGCGAGCACGACGCCGCCGGTGAAGATCGTGCCGGTGAGGACGGGCAGGTTGCCCGGCGCGAACAGGAAGAACCAGCCCAGGTCGTCGCGCAGGAACGTCGCGATCGGCAGCAGGGCCGGTGCCAGGACCGCGATGCCCCAGAGGCCGTAGATGATCGACGGCACGGCGGCCAGCAGGTCGATCACGTAGGCGAAGGGGCGCGCGACCCGCTTGGGCGCGTACTGCGTCAGGAACAGCGCGATGCCCAGGGCGATCGGCATCGCGAGGACCAGGGCGAACAGCGACGACAGCAGCGTCACCACGAGCAGGTCACGGATACCGAAGTTCAGGTTCGCCGGGTCGCGGGTGTCGAACACCGGCGAGGTCAGGAAGTTGGCGTTGTCGGCCAGCAGGGAGGGCACCGCCTGCACGAGCAGGAAGAGCCCGATCGCGGCGATGGCCGCGACGACGAGGAGGCCGGAACCCGAGGTCAGCCCCCGGAAGATGCGTTCGCCGCGTCCCGGGGTGGCCTTCCCCCGATCCGTCCCTCCCCTACCGGGGTCGGTGTCGGTCACGGTGTCCAGGGTGGCCGACCCGGCCGCGGAACCCTCGTCCTGAGGGTCCCGCGGTCGAGCCGCCGTGGTGCGTTCGGTCACAGCCGGGGTTCCGTCCGCCTCGTCGTCGCCGGGCAATCGTGTCGCCGGTCCGTTACTGGATGGCGTTGACCGCGGTGGTCAGACGCTGCTTGAACTGCTCGGGCAGCGGGACGTAGCCCGCGTCCGGCAGGGCCTGCTGCGCGTTCGGGGAGAGCGCGGTCTGCAGGAAGCCGCGGACCGCACCGGCGGTCTGGTCGTCGGCGTAGTTCGAGCAGACGATCTCGTAGGTCGCGAGCGCGATCGGGTACGCACCGGGCGCGCTGGCCTGGTAGAGGCTGTCCAGGTCCAGCTTCAGGTCGTTGCCCTGGCCGGTGACCTGCACGTTGTTGACCGCCGTGGCCACGGACTCCGTGGTCAGCGGGACGGCCTGGCCGCCACCGGAGTTGATGACCTGCGCCATGCCGAGCCCGCCGCGCTGGGCGAACGACGACTCGACGTAGGTCACCGAGTTCGGGGTGTTCTTGGTGGCGTCGGCGACGCCCTGGCTGCCGCGGGCACCGGCGCCGACACCGCCGTTGAACGTCTGGGCGGCCTCCTTGCCGTACGCACCGTTGGAGGCGGCGACCAGGTACTTCTGGAAGTTCTCGGTGGTGCCCGACTCGTCGGAACGGAAGTTCACGATGATCGGGGCGGCCGGCAGCTGCTTGCCCGGGTTGAGGGCGGCGATCGCCGGGTCGTTCCAGGTGGCGACCTGGCCGTTGAAGACGCGCCCGGCGGTGGGGCCGTCGAGCACGAGGTCGGTCACGCCGGGGACGTTGTAGGCGATCGCGACGGGCCCGAAGACGAGCGGCAGGTTCCAGGCCGGCGACGCGCAGCGCTGCTGGGCGCGGGTGGTCTCGTCGCCGTCCTTGAGCGCGGAGTCCGAACCGGCGAAGTCGGTCTGCCCGCCGAGGAACTCGTTGCGCCCCGCGCCCGAGCCGCTCGGCGTGTAGTTCAGGGTCTGCCCCTGACAGGTCTGCTGGTAGGTCGCGACGAAGCGCGTCATGGCGTTGTTCTGCGCCGACGACCCGCTGGACCGCAGGTCGGGCTTGCCGCCACAGGTGACGCCCGGTGCCGCGGACACCCCGCCGCCACCGGCGTTCTCGTCACTGCCGCACGCGCTGAGCACGAGCGCCGATGCGGCGATCAGGCCGATCGCTGCGACGCGTCGCTGATACCTCACAGAAGATTCCTCCGTGTCCGTTCCGCCCACCTCCGCGTGGGCACGTCGCAGCGCGGGGTCGCACCACGCCAACGGAGGCTAAGCAGGCCGGATGGACGCTCGGAGCGCTCGGGATGAACGAGGGATGAACGCGTCCCGGGAACGTCGCCCGGAGGGCTGAACGACTGCGACGTCGGTCACTCTCGGCGATCAACGCTGGTAGGAGACGTCCACCGCGTCGCGCTCGAAGCCCAGGCGGCGGTAGGTCGCGATCGCCGGGGCGTTGTCGCCCTCCACGTACAGGATGGTCGTGCGCAGACCGCGATCGCCGAGATGGTGGAGCCCCGCGAGGGTGAGGGCCCGACCCAGACCGCGCCCCTGCGCGCCGGGGTCGACGCCCACGACGTACACCTCGCCCAGCGGCTCGGGCACCGTCTCGGAGACGGCGTGCACCTTCGTGAAGTGGAAGCCGAGCAGGTCGTCGGTCGCGGTGTCCCACGCCAGCAGCACCCCGTCGGCGTCGAACCAGGACTCCGCCTCGATCGCGGCGACGTCGTCGGTCGTCCAGCCGCTCTGCTCCGGGTGCCAGGAGAACGCGCGGTTGTTGACGGCCACCACGGCGTCCTCGTCCCGCCCCACCCGCAGCGGGCGGATCGTGACGCCGTCGGGGACGACCAGCGCGGGCAGCGGCGGGGCCTCGTGCCCGGGGGCGGGCCGACGCATGCGCCACAGCTCGCGGGCGCGGCGGCGGCCGGCCCGCTCGGCCAGGCGCGCGGCGCCCGGGTGGTCGCCGTGGGCCCAGAACCGCGCCACGGGCGACTCCTCGAGCACCGCGTCGACCACCGCGGCGCCGACCCCGCGGCGACGGTGGGCGGGGTGCACGGAGAGCTCGGCCACCGGGTCGCCGAGGTTCTCGCCGTCGAGCAGCGCGTGCCCGACGAGGTCGCCGCCGTCGCGCACGAGCAGGTGCCGCGTGGTGGGGCGCCCGCCGTCGACGATCGCGTCGAGGTCGCGACGCGCGGGCTCGGCGTAGGCGTCCACCCCGTCGGCCGCCGCGACCGCGGCGACCAGGGCGTGGACGTCCTGCGCCTCCTGCGGCGTCACCGTCGCCACCCACCGGGTCTCCAGCACGGCGGTGACCGTAGCGCTCCTCGCCTCAGACGCCCCGGGCCCACGCGGCGGGCCGCACGACGCGGGCGTCGTCCCAGGACCCGGTCGACCGCGGGACCGGCGTGGCGGGGGTGCTCCGGGGGCTCGTGGCCGGTGCGTCCTCCTCGGCGTCGTCGGACTCGTCGGACGCGGTCTGCGCCGTCCCGAGCACGCCGCGCATCGGGCGGACGAACTTGTAGCCGACGTTGCGCACGGTGCCGATGAGCTGCTCGTGCTCCGGGCCCAGCTTCGCCCGCAGCCGCCGCACGTGGACGTCGACGGTGCGGGTGCCGCCGAAGAAGTCGTAGCCCCAGACCTCCTGCAGCAGCTGCGCGCGGGTGAAGACCCGGCCGGCGTGCTGGGCGAGGTACTTGAGGAGCTCGAACTCCTTGTACGTGAGGTCGAGCGGCCGCCCGCGCAGGCGGGCGGTGTAGGTCGCCTCGTCGATCACGAGCTCACCGAGCACCAGCGCACCCTCGGCACCGGCGCCGTCGGAGGCGCGCCGGGCCCGCAGCAGGCGCAGCCGGGCGTCCACCTCGGCCGGGCCGGCGCCGGGCAGCAGCACCTCGTCGACGCCCCACTCGAGGGACACCGCGACGAGGCCGCCCTCGGTGAGGATGGCGATCACCGGGACGTCCAGGCCGGTGGAGCCCAGCAGGCGACAGAGGCTGCGGGCGGCGGCGAGGTCGTGCCGGGCGTCGACCAGCACGGCGTCGTGCGGGCCGGCATCGAGCAGGGCCGCCACCTCGGGGGCTGCGGTCCGGAGTCCATGGGGTAGCAGGGTCAGCGACGGCAACACTGACGTCGGCTCGGGGTCGGCGGTGAGCAGCAGCAGCTCCACGCGAATCTCCCTCCGCGATCGTGGGGTGGACCCTAGACCAGTTCACCGCGCCGTCACCCTCCCGAGCGTTTCATGTCACGTCGGGCCCGCAAGCCCGTCCGCCCGGAAAAGTGCCGGTCAGGGGGCACATCCCCGCCGATCCGGTGAGCCGGACCCCGGGCTACGCTGCGTGAGCAGGACGGGTCGTGCGGGGCGGGGGAGGATTCCGGGTGTCGGGCTGGGTGCTGGTGGCCGCCGCCGCGGCCCTGGCGGTGGTGCTCGTCGCGGGGCTCGTCCTCGCGATCGTCCGGCTCCGGCGCTCCCGCGGTGCGGCGGCCGGCGGACCCACGCCCGTCCCGTCGGCCCCCGACCCGGGTCCCGAGGGCACGCGCCGCGACCTCCGTCCGGTGGGCCCGCAGCGACCGGGCGACGCCGTGAGCGGCGTCCTCCCGCGCGACCTCGCCGGCCCACCCGGCGGGCTCGCGCTGCTGCAGCTGTCGTCCCAGTTCTGCGCCGACTGCCGCGCGTCCCGGGCCGTGCTCACCGACGTCGCCGGCGAGCACCCCGGGCTCATGGTGCGCGAGGTCGACGTCGCGATGCGCCCCGAGCTGGTGCGCCTGCTGGGCATCCGCCGCACCCCGACGACGCTGGTCGTCGACCCCGCGGGGGTCGAGCTGGCGCGCCACGTGGGGGTGCCCCGCCGGGCCGATCTGCTGGGCTCGCTCGCCCCGTGGCGTCGCACCGGGTGAGCGCGCTCCACGAGCGTGTGACGTCACCCTCGGTCGACGCCCGATTCTTCGGTAGCGTGGCGCGCGTGGACGGCGGGCTCACCCAGCGACGCGTGGTGGACCTGTGCCGTGTGGACTCCAGCCTCTGTTGCTGACCCGGCCCCCGGACGACTCCGCGCCCGGACCGCCCACCTGACGTCCTTCGCAGTGTGATCGCGGGTCCTCGGCTGTACGGGGGTCGCCGGCGGGGATCCCGTCCCACCAGGAATCCGCAAGCACCCGAGGAGCAACACACATGAGCCGCCAGGACGCCCTGGTCAGTGCCGACTGGGCCGAGCAGAACCTCGACGCCCCCAACACGGTCTTCGTGGAGGTCGACGAGGACACCACCGCCTACGACGGCGGGCACATCCCCGGCGCCGTCAAGCTCGACTGGAAGACCGAGCTGCAGGACCAGGTCCGCCGCGACTTCGTCGACAAGGCCGGCTTCGAGAAGCTGCTGTCCGCCAAGGGCATCGGCAACGACGACACCGTCATCCTCTACGGCGGCAACAACAACTGGTTCGCGGCCTACGCGTACTGGTACTTCAAGCTCTACGGCCACCAGGCCGTCAAGCTGCTCGACGGCGGCCGCAAGAAGTGGGAGCTCGACGGGCGCAAGCTCGACACCGAGGTCCCGCAGCGCTCGCAGACCTCCTACACCGCGAAGGAGCAGGACACCTCGATCCGCGCCTTCCGCGACGAGGTCGTCAACGCGATCGGCACCAAGAACCTCGTCGACGTCCGCTCGCCCGACGAGTTCTCCGGGAAGCTGCTCGCCCCGGCGCACCTCCCGCAGGAGCAGGCGCAGCGCGGTGGCCACATCCCCTCGGCGCTCAACGTGCCGTGGTCGAAGGCCGCCAACGAGGACGGCACCTTCAAGTCGGACGACGAGCTGCGCAAGCTCTACGAGGAGCAGGGGCTCGACTCCTCGCGCTCGACCATCGCGTACTGCCGCATCGGCGAGCGCAGCTCGCACACGTGGTTCGCGCTGCACGAGCTCCTCGGCGAGTCCGACGTCAAGAACTACGACGGCAGCTGGACCGAGTACGGCTCGCTGATCGGCGTGCCGATCGAGACCGGGCCCGGACAGAGTGGGAGTGGATCCTGATGTGCGGAGCGCCCGAGCAGACCGCCGAGCTGCCCGCCGGTACCGACCTCTCGAAGGAGTCGGTGCTGGTCGGGAAGGTCCTCGCGGGCGGGTCGCCCGTCGGGGGCGCCTACGTCCGGCTCCTCGACGGCACCGGTGAGTTCACCGCCGAGGTCGTGTCCTCGGCCTCCGGCGACTACCGGTTCTTCGCGGCCCCGGGCACCTGGACCGTCCGCGCGCTCTCGCGCTCGGGCAACGGCCAGTCCGAGGTCACCGTCGGTGGCCCGGGCCTGTTCACGACCGAGGTGTCCGTCGCGGCATAGTTCCGAGGCCGCGACAGAAGACGATCCGCCCGCTCGTCCCGCCCACCGCGGCGGGGCGGGCGGGCGGTGGTCGTTAGGGTGGGCCGGTGGCGTGGTTCTACACCGTCCTGCTCGCTGCGTGCAGCGCCGGAATCCTCGGCGCCGGCGTCGTGCTGACGCGGCGGCTCTTCCGCGACGAGGCACTCACCGGCGAGGAGGAGCGATGAGTTCGTCCATCAACCCCGACGAGGCCGACCTGCCCGAGGGCAGCAGCGGCAACGAGGCGATCCGGGCGGCCGCGGAGCGCGCCGAGCGCACCCGGGGCGCCAACGTCCCCGGGTGGGACGACCTCCCGATCCCGAACGACACCGCGAACCTGCGGCTCGGCCCGGAGCTGAACGACGCGCTCCTGGGTCTGCTGCCGCTCGTCGGGGTCTGGCGCGGTGAGGGCGAGGTCGTCTACCCGACGATCGACGGCCCCTTCCACTTCGGGCAGCAGATCACCGTCGCGCACGACGGCAGGCCGTTCCTGTCCTGGGAGGCCCGCTCCTGGATCCTCGACGGGCCGGGCGGGGCCGTGGTGCGGCCCGCCGCCCGCGAGGTCGGCTGGTGGCGCGCGCAGGAGGACGGCATGCTCGAGCTCCTGCTCGCCCACCACACCGGGATCATCGAGCTCTACTACGGCGAGAGCCGCACACAGACGTCCTGGGAGCTGCAGACCGACGCGATCGCCCGGACCTCCACGGCGAAGGAGGTCAACGGCGCGACCCGGCTCTACGGCATCGTCGACGACGGCGACCTCGCCTACGTCGAGGAGCGTGCCATGGAGGGCCAGCCGATGCAGCCGCACACGTCCGCGCGGCTGCAGCGCGTCGTCGGCTGAGCTCCACCCCGCCCGTGGACGTCCGGCCCGTCGGTCCCGAGGCGCTGCTCGTCGATCTCGACGGGCTCGCCGCGGTGGACGCGGTCGGCGCGGCCCTGCGCGAGGCCCTGGGGCGCGGCGAGCTGCCCGGCGTCGTGGACGTCGTCCCCGCGGCCCGGACGGTGCTGGTGACGGCCCCGGGCGCGCCCGACGCCCTGGCCGCGGTCCGGGCGCTGCTCGAGGGGGTCGACACCTCGGCGCCGCGCGGCGACCGCGACGCGGGCAGCGTCGAGCTGCCGGTGCACTACGACGGCGAGGACCTCGAGCTGGTCGCCCGGGACGCCGGCTGCTCGGTGGACGAGGTGGTCGACCTGCACACCGGCGCCACGCTCACGGTGGCCTTCGGCGGCTTCGCGCCCGGCTTCGCCTACCTCGCCGGGCTCCCCGAGGCCCTCCAGCAGCCGCGCCTGGACACCCCGCGTCCGCGGATCCCGTCCGGCTCGGTGGGGGTGGCCGGCGAGTTCGGCGGCGTCTACCCCCGCACCTCACCGGGTGGCTGGCGGCTGCTGGGGCGGCTGACCGACGACGCGCCGACCCTGTTCGATCCCGACCGCGACCCGCCCGCGCTGCTGGTGCCGGGGACGACGGTGCGCTTCCGGGACGCGGGGCGGCGATGAACGAGGAGTCCAGGAGCCGGGAACTCGTCGTCACCGAGGTCGGTCCCCGCGCCCTCGTGGTGGACCGCGGGCGGCCCGGGTGGGCCCACATCGGCGTCCCCCCGGCCGGCGCCCTGGACGGACCCGCGCACGCGCTCGCGCAGCGGCTCGTCGGCAACCCACCGGAGGCCGCCGGGCTGGAGATCCTGCTCGGCGGGCTCGCACTACGGGCCTCCACAGCGACGACCGTGGCGCTCACCGGCCCGCCCGGCGGGCTGGTCGTGCGGACCGCGGCCCGCGAGCGCGTGGCGGCGTCGCACCAGCCCGTCCACGTGCACGCCGGCGACGTCCTCGTCGTGCCCGCGCCGACCAGCGGGCTGCGCGGCTACCTCGCCGTGGGCGGCGGGGTGGCGGTCGACCCCGTCCTCGGGAGCCGCAGCGCGGACACGCTCTCCGGGCTCGGGCCGGCGCCGCTGGAGGTCGGCACACGGCTGCCGCTGGGCCCGTCCTCGTCCACCCCGCCCGTCGGGACCGGGGCGATCGGCGTCTCCGCCGCGCCGGACGCCGTCGTGATCCGGCTGCACCTGGGGCCGCGCGCGGAGTGGGTCGACGACGCCGCGGGCCGCCTGCGCACCGGCACGTGGACGGTGGGCTCGACGAGCGACCGGGTCGGGGTGCGCCTCGAGGGCCCCGCACTCGAGCGGGCGGAGGCGTTCCGGGGCGTGGAGCTGCGCAGCGAGGGCCTGGTGGGCGGCGCGGTGCAGGTGCCGCCGGACGGGCAGCCGGTGGTCTTCCTCGCCGACCACCCGACGACCGGCGGCTACCCCGTGGTCGGCGTCGTGGACCCGGCCGAGCTGCCGGCGTTCGCCCAGCTCCGGCCCGGCTCGTCGGTGCGGTTCGTGCCGCTCGGGGGCTGATCGTCGGGGAGCAGCCCCAGACGCCGGGCCACGAGCGCCGCGAGACGGGACTCGTCCACCCCGACCAGGCGGGCGACCTGGCTCGGGCTCAGCCCGGCCCGCAACAGGGCCGTGACGTCGCCGTCGGAAGCCGTCGTGCCGCCGTCGCTGTCCGCGGCGGCGAGGGCCGCCACCGCGGCCTCGGGGTCCCCGAGGAGCACCGCGAGCAGCCGGTCCTTGGCCGACTCGGTGTCGGGGCCGGTCTCCTGCCCGGTCTCGGGGCCGGCCTCGCCGTCCGCCGAGGCCGCGTGCCGGGGGCGGTGCGGTTCCTCGGGCGGAGCCTCCTCAGTCGTCGGCTCGGCGAGACCCGCACGCACCGCGTCGACGTCGAGGGGATCGGTGGGCGGATCCGAGTACGTCGCCGGGACCGTCGCGTCCGAGGCGTCGTCCAGGTTCGACACCGGCGAGCCCGCCGTCCGGGAATCCGACGACGGGCGGCGGCGCGCCGTGGCCGGGTCGCTCCACGCCGCCCCGGGGTCCGGGCGGCCCGATTCGAGCGTCGGGGGCGGCCACGCCGCGGTGGCGGCCGCCCGACGGGCACGCCGGCGCCGGACCGACGACACCGCGATCAGCACGATCGCCACGACCAGCAGGACGGCCGCGACCACGATCCACGTGATCGGGGACTCGAGCACGCGCATGAGCGGCGACGGTACGCCGTCCGGCCGCGAGACGTGGCGTCATCCGGTCACCGACGGTCTCACGAGACCCCGCGCTCGTCACCCGTCTGCCGCACGCTCCGGCGAGGACGGCACAGGGCGAGCCGCGTTCGCGGCGGGCTGGGTGCCCTCCGTGACGTCGACCTGGGACTCGGAGGACTCGGGCGTCCCCGGCTCGTCGGTGGCGTCGGTGGCGTGAGGGCCGTCGGTGTCGTCGGGCTCGGCCGCGGCGTCGACCGACACGGTGTCCGCGGCAGTCGCGTCGGCATCGACCGGGTGGGCGACGGGATGCATGGTCGGCTGGTCCAGCGACCCGGGCGCGAAGGTCGGCGGCCCGCCGTACGGCCCGGGCGGCCGGTGCCCCGGGTGCGGCGGACCGGGCGGCCGGGCGGGACCGCGCCACGCCCCCCCGGGCCCGGGGCGGGGCGGCGCCGGCGGTGCCGCGGAGGGGCGCGTCGGGCCGGAGACGATGTCGTCGAGCCGCCCGCGCAGGCGGACGAGCTCGTCGACCACCGCGTCACGCTGCGCCCGCAGCTCCGCGAGGGCGGCGCGCGACTCGGCGTGCTCGGCGAGCAGCGACTCGGCGGCCTTGCTGCGCACGAGCTGCGCCTCCTGCTCCGCGGCCTGCAGGATGCCGCGCAGCCGGTCGTTGAAGGCGCCGACCATGTCGGGGCTGCCGGGCGCCCCGTCGCCGGACTCGTGCTGGTCCCCACCGGGCGCGCGGCGTGCCTCGGGGATGGTGTCCGAGACCCGTCCCTCCAGCCCCGAGGACCCCGAGGACCCCGAGGACGCCGAGGACGCCGGTGCCTCGGGGGCGGCGCTGCGCCGCCGCTCGCGCACGGCGAGCTGGGCGCGGAGCTGGGCGTTCATCCGGCGGAGGCCGGCGACGTGCTCGTCGACCTGCCGTCGGTCGTATCCCCGCAGCACGACGTCGAAGTGCGGGCCGGGACTGTCCTCCTCGATGCCGGACAAGTCCAGATAGTGCTCGGCGTCGGGCGGTGTGCGTCCCTGCTCACCGGTCGTCATCGTCACCTGCCTGCAGCCGGGGTCCACGGTGCGCGCCGGGTGTCGGGCGCAGAACCCTCCCGATCGTAGGGACCGCCGCCCGCCGACGCACGGAGCCGCCCCCCGCCCACCCGGGGGTTCTCGGCGCGTCCGAGGCCTACCATCGACCGGGTGGACACCGAACTGCGGCAGACGCTGCACCGCCGTGGCCTGCGCATGACCCCGCAACGCCAGCTGGTGCTCGACGCGGTCATCGAGCTGGGCCACGCGACGCCGGAAGCCGTCTGCACGCGGGTGCAGGAGACGGCGCCCGCGGTGAACATCACCACGGTGTACCGCACGCTGGACCTGCTGGAGCAGCTCGGCGTCGTGAAGCACACCCACCTCGGGCACGGCGCGCCGACGTATGCGACGTCCGAGCACGAGCACGTCCACCTGGTCTGTCATCACTGCGGCGCGGTCGACGAGATCGATGTCGACGCGCTGGAGGCCCTGGCGGAGTCGCTGCGCGCGTCGCACGGCTTCCGCCTGGACGCCACCCACGTCGCGCTCTCCGGCACCTGCCGGGCGTGCGCCGACCGCGCCGACGCCGAGCTCGCGGAGGACGCGTAGTGACCTCTCCCCTGACCCCGTCCCCGACCTTCGACGAGCCGGGCGCGGTCGCTCCGCAGCCGCCGATGGGTCCCGACGGCGACGAGGGCCCCGACGGTGGCACCGACGCCGGCCCCGACGCCGCCGTCCCCGCCCACTACGGCGACCCGTTCGGCGAGCAGCGCGCGCTGATCCGGCGCGCCGGCGTCGTCGACCGCTCCCACCGCGGCGTCGTGCGCGTCTCCGGTCCCGAGCGGCTGAGCTGGCTGCACCTGCTGCTGACCCAGCAGGTCGCCGACCTCGGCGAGGGCGCCGGCACCGAGGCGCTGGTCCTCGACGCGCAGGGCCGCGTCGAGCACCACGCGGTGCTGGCCCACGTCGACGACACGGTGTGGTTCGACGTCGAGCCCGGCCGCGCCGCGCCGCTGGCGGAGTACCTGGACCGGATGCGCTTCTGGTCGCAGGTCACCGTGGCCGACGAGTCGGACGACTGGGCGGTCCTGACGCTGGTCGGCCCCGAGATCGACGAGGTGCTCACCGCCGCGGGCGTCGTGGCCCCGCACGGCGACCACGCGTCCGCGGCCCTGCCCGACGGCGGCGTCGTGCGGCGGATGCCGTGGCCCGGGCCGGGCCCCGAGGCGGCCGTCGACCTCATCGTCCCGCGCGCCGAGCTCCGCTCCTGGTGGTCGCGGCTGCGTGGCGCGGGCGCCCGCCCTGCCGGGCACGACGCCTTCGAGGCCCTCCGGGTCGGCGCCGTCCGGCCCCGCCTCGGCTTCGACACCGACGAGCGCGCCATCCCCCACGAGATGGGGTGGATCGGCGGCGCGGTCCACCTGCACAAGGGCTGCTACCGGGGCCAGGAGACGGTCTCGCGCGTCGCGAACCTGGGCCGCCCGCCCCGTCAGCTGGTGCTGCTGCACCTGCAGGCCGGGGACGACCCGCTGCCCCCGCCCGGCACGCCCGTGCTCGCCGCCGAGGGCGGCCGGTCGGTGGGGCGCATCGGCACCGCCGTGCGCCACCACGAGCTCGGCACGGTCGCGCTGGCCCTGCTCAAGCGCTCGGCGGTCGCCGCCGCGTCGGCCGAGACGCCACTGTGGGTCGCGGCCGAGGGCGAGCAGCAGGTGCCCGGCCCCGCCGCCGTCGACCCGGACTCGATCCCGCCGGACACCGGCGAGCCTCCCGGCCGCGCGGCGATGCGCCGCCTGCAGGGGTGACCCTGCTCGGTCCGTCCGACGTCGCCGCGGCCGCCGCGGTGCTCGAGGGCGTCGCGGTGCGGACGCCGGTCCAGGATCTCGCGCCCGGGTTCGCGGTGAAGCGCGAGGACCTCCAGCCGATCGGCGCGTTCAAGCTGCGCGGCGCCTTCCACGCCGCGAGCCGCCTCGCGCCCGAGCGCCGGGCGGCCGGCCTGGTCACCCACTCCTCGGGCAACCACGGCCGCGCGCTGGCCTGGGTCGCGCGGCGCCTCGGCGTCCCGTGCACCGTGGTCGTGCCGGACGACGCCGTCGAGGCCAAGGTCGAGGCGATGGCCGCGCTGGGCGCCCGGCTGGTGCGCGTCCCCGCCGACGAGCGCGAGTCGGCCGCCGAGGCCGCGGCCGCGGAGACCGGTGGGACGCTGATCCCGCCCTACGACCACCCCGACATCATCGCCGGCCAGGGCACCGCGGGCGCCGAGATCCTCGCCGACCGCGCGGGGGTGGAGCAGGTCGTGGTGCCGATCGGCGGCGGTGGGCTGATCAGCGGGATCGCCGCCGCACTCCGCGGTTCCGGGGTGCGGGTGATCGGCGCCGAGCCGTCCCTCGCGGGCGACGCCGCGGCCAGCTGGCACGCCGGCGAGCGGCAGCGCTGGCCGCGCGAGCAGGTGGCCCGCACGGCCGCCGACGGCCTGCGCTCCACCGCGCTGGGCGACCTGACCTGGCCGCACGTGCGCGACCTGGTCGCCGACGTCGTCACCGTCGACGAGGACGCCATCGCCGACGCCACCCGCGGGCTGCACGCCGTGGGCGTGCCCTGCGAGGCGAGCGGGGCCGTCGCGACCGCGGGATGGCTCGCCCTGCCTCCCGATGCCCGCGCCCGGAGCACGGTCGCGGTGGTCAGCGGCGGCAACGTCGACCCCGCCTGGCTGGCCGGGGTCCTCGCCGACCGGGCGCCGGTGCCGACGTTCGGGTGAGGTCCGTGCCCGTCGCCGACCGGCGCACGCGCCGCACGCACCTCTCGACGCGCCGACCCGGCTGCCGCGTGACATCGGCCCCCCTGGTCGCGCACGATGTGAAGCCATGATCGAGTTCCGGCAGGGCGGTCGCCGACGCCTCGACCGCGTGCTCGACCCCGCCTTCCTCGCCGACCTGGCGACGTGCCCGATGGACGACGCCCGGGCCAAGCGCGACGACGCGGCGCAGGAGGAGACGGACCTGTCCTACCTGCGCCGGCTCCTGCACGCACGCATGGACATCGTCCGGTTCGAGCAGCGACGCCGGGCGGCCGCCGCCGAGGGCGAGGAGGGATCGTCGCTCGTCGACGAGCTCCCGCGGATCCTCGCCGACAACGCGCTCGGCCCGTCCGCGGGCCGCGGGCGCCACCACACGGTGCAGCCCTCGCGCGCCGAGTCGCACCGCCGGCACGTCGAGGCGCTGCTCGCCGACACCGGCCTGTCCGACGTCGCGACCCTCTCCGACGACGACCTCACGGCCGCCGCCACCGCGTACGCGGAGGAGGAGCGTTCGGTCTCCGAGCACCGCAGCATGGTCCAGCAGGTCATGGACGCCTGCAACGACGAGCTGGGCCGGCGCTACCGCGACGGCTCGGCGTCGGTGGACGACCTGTTGCGCAAGGAGATGCAGTAGCTAATTGGCGCGCTGGTGGGCCGCCCGGCTCGCCCAGAAGTCCCGCAGGCGCCGGTAGCTCGCCATCGCACGCTCGGCGTCGCCGCCCCGCAGCGCCTCGAGGGCCTCGGTGACGTCCTCGGCCGAGGTGTCCGCGGCGAGGGTCTGGTCGTCCATGAGCGTCACGAGGCCGCCGTAGTCGAGCTCGACCAGCGAACCCGGGTCGAAGTGCCGCAGCCACCGCGCGGTGTCGCGCAGGACCTCGGCGGGGCCGTCGTCGCCGAGTGTCTCGGTGAGCAGGTCGGCGGCCGCGTCCGCCCGCGTGAGGGCGTCACCGACCGGCACACGCCAGTAGCAGCGGCGGGCCGGCGCCTCGGGCGCGGTGACGGCGTCGTCGCTGGGCAGGACGAGGATCCGCTCGGCGGGGTCCACCAGCGCGAACCACGGCAGCGGCACCGTCCAGTTGGCCGACACGATGTGCGTCGCGGACTCCCCGAGCTCCGCGACGGCGGCCTCGGCGCGCGAGCGCACCGCCGACTCCTCGGTGGCGAGCGCCGCCGAGCGCAGGATCGGCGCCTCGGTGGTGAGGAACCCGACGAGCGCCGCCGCGGCCCGCGGGCGCGTCTCGAGCGGACAGACCAGCGTCTTCGGCCCGACCGGCTCGCCCCCCGTGCCGCCCGGTCCCTCGGCGAGGAGCACGTCGGCCGGGCCGTCGAGGGGTGTGCCGTCGGCACGCTCACCCGGCAGCAGCCGCGACGGCACGGCCAACTGTGCGCGGAGACACACTTCGCGATCGCGGCGGCCCGCGTCGACCACCGGTACCGCCCCGCGGGCCAGTCCGGCCCGCACCCGCGCGGCCAACGGGGCCTTCAGCGCCCCCAACGGCTCGTAGACGCGCAGGTAGCAGACGAAGGGGGCGGGCACGGCCGCCGATCGTGCCATGTCACGTCGCGACCCCGATCGGACACACGGTATTGTCGTGAGTACGAGAGTTACCTCAGATTTCAGGGGGCCGCCGGAGATGCTCCGGCCGCCCCCGCCCTGTGCGAGGGGGTCCAGACATGGGACGCGGACGAGCGAAGGCCAAGCAGACGAAGGTGGCCCGAGAGCTCAAGTACAGCTCCCCGAACACGGACTTCGACGCGCTGCAGCAGGAACTGGGCAGCGGCGACGACCGGTTCGCCGCCCGACGCTCCGACGACGACGAGCAGGTCGACGCACGCTGGGGCGAGTACAGCTACGACGAGCGTTGACGGCTCCGTAGGACCGTCGATCGTCGTCGGCCGAACACACGGCCACACCACGGTTCGACCCGCTCCGGACGGCACGCTTCACCGCCGCCCGGGCGGGTAACCGCGCGCATCGACCGCTCGACCACGAGCGGCCCGGCGTGCGAGGAGCGGGGAGTGACGAAGGCGTTCAGCAAGGGCGACGACGTCAAGTGGAACTGGGGTCAGGGCCAGGCCGAGGCGAAGGTCTCGGAGGTCCACACCGAGCGCGTCGAGCGCACCATCGACGGCAAGAAGAAGACCCGCAACGGCACGGACGACAACCCGGCCTACGTGCTGGAGCAGTCGAACGGCCAGACGGTCCTCAAGCTCCACTCCGAGCTGATCCCCGACTGACCGGGACGACCGGCGGAGCGCGCCGGAGGTCGGTAGGTACTGCGCGACATCCGATTCAGCACGCCGATAGGGAGCGCTGACTGCCGCACCTCCTTGGCGCGGAAGGCTAGAAGCGGGGGTGGTCGCCCCGGAGGAGGGCATGTCCGGCATCCGGGGCCGCGCCGTCGGCCTCGGTGGTGGCCCGCACCTCGCCGATCACCCACGACGGCACGTGCTTGGCCGTGAGGACGGCCATGGCGCGGTCGACGTCGTCGGGCGGCAGCACGGCGATCATGCCGACGCCCATGTTGAAGGTCCGCTCCATCTCGTCGCGGGAGACGCGGCCCCGCGAGGCGATGAGCTTGAACACCGGGGCCGGGGTCCAGCTCGAGCGGTCGAGCTCGGCGGTGAGGCCGGCCGGCAGCACGCGGGCCAGGTTGGCAGTGAGGCCGCCGCCGGTGACGTGGGCGAACGTGCGCACGTCGGTCTCGGCGGCGACGGCGAGGCAGTCGCGCGCGTAGATGCGGGTGGGCTCGAGCAGCTCGTCGCCGAGCGTGCGGCCGAACTCCTCGACGTGCCCGTCGAGCGACATCCGGCCGATCTCCAGCAGCACCTGGCGGGCCAGCGAGTAGCCGTTGGAGTGCAGGCCGGACGAGCCCATGGCCACGACGGTGTCGCCGGGGCGCACGCGGTCGGGCCCGAGCATCCCGTCCGCCTCGACGATCCCGACGCCCGTGGCCGAGAGGTCGTAGTGGTGGGGCTCCATGACGCCGGGGTGCTCGGCGGTCTCGCCTCCGAGCAGGGCGCAGCCGGCGAGCCGGCACCCCTCGGCGATGCCCGAGACGATCTTCTCGACCTTCTCCGGGACGAGCTTCCCGATGGCCAGGTAGTCCTGCAGGAACAGCGGCTCGGCGCCGCAGACGACGAGGTCGTCGACGACCATGGCCACGAGGTCGCGACCCACGGTGTCGTGGCGGTCGGCGGCCTGGGCGACGGCGAGCTTGGTGCCGACGCCGTCGGTCGACGCGGCGAGCACGGGCTCGCGGTACTTGCCGGTGCGCAGCGCGAACAGGCCCGCGAAGCCGCCGATGCCGCCGAGGACCTCGGGGCGCGAGGTCGACTTCGCGAGCGGCTTGAGGCGGTCGACGGCGCGCTCCCCCGCCTCGACGTCGACCCCGGCGGCCGCGTAACTGGCCTGCTGGCCCGCGAGCTCGGGTGCCGTGTCGTCGGGGGCGTGGGTCATCGGTGGAGTTCCTCGCAGGGCCGGGAGTAGGCGGGGGTGAGAGCCGTCAGGGACGGCTGAGCGCGTCCTCGGCACCGTATCCCGGTGTCCCGAGCGGCATCCCGGTGCCGTTCGAGCGCCCGTGCTCGAACACGACGGGTCCGCCCGAGCCGCCGTCGCCGCAGCTCGCGCCGGTGACGTCCTCGAGCAGGTGCTTGCCGACCATCGCCTCGTCGGGCAGCGGGATCGGGTACTCGCCGGAGAAGCACGCCGTGCACAGCCGCGAGCGCGGCTGGTCGGTGGCCGCGATGAGGCCGTCCTGGGAGATGTAGCCCAGGCTGTCGGCGCCCACGGAGCGGCGCACGCCCTCGTCGTCGAGGCCGTTGGCGATGAGCTCGGCCCGCGACGCGAAGTCGATGCCGTAGAAGCAGGGCCAGCGCACGGGCGGGCTCGCGATGCGGACGTGCACCTCGAGCGCGCCGGCCTCGCGCAGCATCCGCACGAGCGAGCGCTGGGTGTTGCCGCGAACGATCGAGTCGTCGACGACGACGAGACGCTTGCCCCGGATGACCTCGCGAAGCGGGTTGAGCTTGAGCCGGATGCCCAGCTGGCGGATGGTCTGCGAGGGCTGGATGAACGTGCGGCCCACGTACGCGTTCTTGACCAGGCCCATGCCGTACGGGATGCCCGAGGCCTCGGCGTAGCCGACGGCGGCCGGCGTCCCGGACTCGGGGACGGGGATCACGAGGTCCGCCTCTGCCGGGTGCTCGGCGGCGAGGCGGCGCCCGATCTCGACGCGCGCCGAGTGCACGCCACGGCCGGAGATCGAGGTGTCCGGGCGGGCGAGGTAGACGTACTCGAAGATGCAGCCCTTGGGCTCCGGCGCGGCGAACCGCGAGCTGCGCAGCCCCTCGGCGTCGATGGCGATGAGCTCGCCGGGCTCGACCTCGCGGACGAACGATGCCCCGACGATGTCGAGGGCGGCGGTCTCGGAGGCGACGACCCAGCCGCGGTCGAGACGCCCAAGCACGAGCGGGCGCACGCCGTGGCGGTCCCGGGCGGCGTAGAGCGTGGTCTCGTCGCAGAAGGCGATGCTGAAGGCGCCCTGGAGATCGGGCAGCAGGCGCAGCGCCGCCTCCTCGACCCCCAGGTCGGCCGCCGCATCGGCGAGCAGGCCCGTCACGACGTCGGAGTCGGTGGTGGCGCCGACGAGGGCCGACGAGCGCCGGTTGCCGCCGCCCTGGCCGTTGCGCGGGCCGCCGTTCACCGCGAGGGCGGCGTCGCGACGCCGCACCAGCTCGGCGGTGTTGACGAGGTTGCCGTTGTGCCCCAGCGCGAGGCCGGTGCCGGCCGCGGTGGTGCGGAACGTCGGCTGGGCGTTCTCCCAGGTGGGGGAGCCCGTCGTCGAGTACCGGGTGTGACCCACGGCGAGGTGACCGCGCAGGGACGAGAGCGTCTGCTCGTCGAAGACCTGGCTGACCAGCCCGAGGTCCTTGAAGACGACGATCTGGCGACCGTCGCTGACGGCCATGCCCGCGGCCTCCTGGCCGCGGTGCTGCAGGGCGAAGAGCCCGAAGTAGGTGAGCTTCGAGACCTCCTCGCCGGGCGCCCAGACGCCGAAGACGCCGCACTCCTCCTTGGGCCCCTCGTCGTACGCGGGGGCCTCGGGAGGTGTCGAGGTGGATGACGTGGGCCGTGAATCAGGTCCGGCTGGGTCCACCGGGACGGCTCCTTGTCGACGGTGATGCCACGAGTCGTGCCGCTGCCAACCCTACGCGCCCCGACCGTCCCGGCGGGGCCCCGCGCGGCGTCGGGGACGCGATCCCGCTCTCAGCGCGGCCGGCCTCGACGGTGAGGCGGTGGTCAGTTCGCCCAGCGGCTCCCCGCGCCGCAGCATCGTGGCGACGTCCCCGGCGGGCAGCGCGGGCGCGAACAGCCAGCCCTGGCCCTCGTCGCACCCGAGCTCGCGCAGGCGCGCGGCCTGCGCCGCGGTCTCGACACCCTCGGCGGTGACCGTCAGGTCCAGCGCGTGGCCGAGGTCGACCAGCGTCCCCACGATCCGCTCGTCGACCTCGTCGTAGAGCTCCTCCTCCCGCAGCCCCTCGCCGAACGACCCGTCGAGCTTGATCACGTCGACGGGCAGTTTGCGCAGGTAGGAGAGGTTCGAGTAGCCGGTGCCGAAGTCGTCGACGGCGATCCGGACGCCCATCGCGCGCAGCCCGTCGAGGGCCTTGAGCGGGGCGCCCTCGTCGGTGGTGAGCGCCCGCTCGGTGAGCTCCACCTGCAGGCGGTCGGGCGGCAGGCCGGTGCGGTCGAGCAGGGCGGCCACCTCCGCGACCAGGCCCGGCTCGTGGAGCTGGCGCGGGGCGACGTTGACGCTGACGAACGGGGCGGCCGACCCGAACTCGGCGTGCCAGTCGCGGGCGTCACGGCAGGCGGTCTCGAGCACGGAGCGCCCCAGCGGCACGATGACCCCGGTCTCCTCGGCGGGCCCGATGAACAGCGCGGGCGAGAGCACCCCGAGGCGGGGGTGCTGCCAGCGCACCAGCGCCTCGACGCCGCGGACGCGGTGGTCGGACAGCGAGACCAGCGGCTGGTAGAGCACGAAGAACTCGTCGTGGGCGACCGCCATGGGCAGGGCCGCGGACAGCGTGAACCGCGCGGTCTCGGCCTCGTCACGGTCCGGGTCGTGCACCGCCCAGCGACCGCGCCCCTCCGCCTTGGCCGTGTAGAGCGTGATGTCCGCCGCGCGCATGAGCTCGCTGGCGGTGGTGTCGGTGACGGCCTGCTCGACGACGCCGATGCTCGCGCCGACGGCGAGCTCCTGGCCGGCCAGGCGCAGCGGCGGGGCGAGGGCCGCGAGCACGCGGTCGGCGAGGCCCACCAGGCGGTCGACACCCTGGGAGTCCTCGACCAGCACGACGAACTCGTCGCCCCCGGTGCGGGCCACGAGCTCGCCCTCGCCGGCGCAGGCGCCGAGCCGGCGGGCCACCTCCTGGAGCATGAGGTCGCCGATGTGGTGGCCGAGGCTGTCGTTGATGGTCTTGAAGCCGTCGAGGTCGAGGTAGCAGACCCCGACCCGCCGCGTGGAGTGCGGCCCGGCGTCGGCGAAGACCCTCTCGAGGCGCTCGGTGAAGCGCGCGCGGTTGGCCAGCGTGGTCAGCGGGTCGTGGTAGGCCTGGTAGGTCAGGTGCTGCTGCAGGCGGTGCCGCTCGGAGACGTCCTCGAGCATCGCCAGCTGGTAGGACGGCTTGCCCTCCTCGTCGCGCACCAGCGAGAGCGTCAGGTGCCCGACGATCACCTCGCCGTCGCGGCGGAAGAAGCGCTTCTCGATGCGGAAGTTGTCCAGCTCGCCGCGCAGCAGGCGCTCGTAGAGCCGCCACACGGCGGGGGCGTCGTCGGGGTGGGCCAGCTCGCCGACGGTGAGCTCCCGGAACTCGTCGGCGGTGTGCCCGAACATCCGCGTCATGGCCGGGTTGACCTCGAGGATCCGCCCCTTCATGTCGCCGAGGCCGATCCCGATCGCGGCCTCGTGGAACATCGCGCGGAACCGGGCCTCGCTGGCGTGCAGGGCCTGCTCGGTGTGCTGGCGCGCGACGAGCACGGCCCGCCGGATCGCCTCCTGCTCGTCGAGGGTGCGGTCGCGCAGCGTGGCGGCGTAGCCGGCGGCCAGCGCCCCGGTGAGCGCGTGCACGGCCGGGCGCACCTCGGGGCCGTAGAGCAGGGGCAGCCGCTCCGCGAGCAGCACCACCGTGCGCTCCAGCGTCGAGGGGCCCGTGAAGTGCGCCGCGACGAGGCGCCGGCCGACCTCGGCCCCCACCTCGGGGCGGGGCGGCTCGGCGCGGACGGCCTCGACGACGAGGCCGGCGAGCTCGAGCAGGTGCTCCTGCAGCTCGTCGGCGGCCATCGGCACGTAGCTCGTGCCCTCGACCTCCTCGGCCCACCGGGCGGCGAGCACGTCGAGCGTGTCGCGGTCCGGGGGCGCGGGCCCCGCCGCCCGTCGCTCAGTCACGACGACCCACGGCGGCGTGGCCGGTGAACCGTTCCGGGTTCTCCAGCGGCGCCGACGGGTCGTCGGGACGCCACTGCGGGAGGTACACGATCCCCGGCTCGACGAGGGTGAACCCCTCGAGGAGCCCGGCGACCTCGTCGCGGGAGCGCATGGTCATCGGGGTGGCGGTGCGGCGGTAGAGCGCCCGGTGCTCGTCCGCGCGCTCCGGGGCGCCGTCGGCGCTGGCGTGGCTCAGGACCAGGTAGCTGCCCGGGGCCATGACCTCGCGGTACCGGGCCAGCACCTCGCCCGGACGCTGGTCGTCGCCGACGAAGTGCAGCAGCGCGACGACGAGCACCCCGACCGGCCGGGAGAAGTCGATCAGCGAGCGCGTCACCGGGTCGTCGAGCACGGACGCGGGGTCGGTGAAGTCGGCCTCGACGACGCCCGTGGTGGGGTCGTCGGCGAGCAGGGCCCGGGCGTGCGCGACGGCGATCGGGTCGATGTCGACGTAGACGACGCGGGCCTCGCCCAGCGCCGCCTGGGCGACCTCGTGGACGTTGCCGGCCGTGGGGATCCCGGACCCGATGTCGAGGAACTGGTCGATGCCCTGCGCGGCGAGGTGGCGCACGGCCCGCCGCAGGAACGCCCGGTTGGCCTGCATGATGCGCGGCAGCTCGGGCCAGTCGGCGACGGCCCGGGCCGCCATCTCGCGGTCGGCCGAGAAGTTGTGCAGGCCACCGAGGTAGAAGTCGTACACCCGGGCCGCACTCGGTCGGTCGACGTCGATCTCCTCGGGAGCCCAGCTCGGCCGCTGCACCCGGTCCCCTCTCCGTCGACCGCCACCGCCGGTGTCGGTCACGTTCCGGTCATCGGCATGGTACGGGTGCTACCGGGTCGGCTCAGTCGTTCTCACACGTTCGATGAACGTCCACCACCGGGAGCCATCGGGCGATCTCCGCCGCGCGGTGCCCCGACGCCGTCACGCGGTCGGCCGCGGCGTCCCACGTCGTCAGCCCGAGCGCGAGGGCGAGCCACGTCGCCGGGTCGGTCTCGACGACGTTGGGCGGCGTGCCCCGGGTGTGGCGCGGGCCCTCGACGCACTGCACCGCGCCGAACGGCGGCACGCGGACCTCCACCGAGTGGCCGGGGGCGTGGTGCTCCAGCGTGCGCAGCGAGGAGCGCACCGCGGCGGCGAGCGCGGGACGTGGCGGGCGCTCGACGCCCTCGGGGTCGCGGACCCAGCCGGCGACGGCCAGCAGCTCGGCCCGCACTTGCGCGGGGTCGGGGGCTCGTCGGGGCACGGTCGTCCAGGGTAGCGACGGCGGGGGCACCGGCGCGGCGGCTGTGGTGGCTTGCCGGTCGACCAGCCCAGGTGGTCGATGTCGATCTCCGAGGTGACCGTGTGGGCTCGTCGACCACGGGACGGCGCCCGCACCCCGCGCGGCTACGGTGCCGATCCGTGCCGCGCGTCCGCTCCCTCGTCCTCGCCGGGTTCCTCGGGTTCGCCGCGGTGCAGGCCCGCCGCCTGTGGCTCGCCACGACCATGGAGCGCGATCACGCCGCCTACTGGCGCCGGCGCGGACGCAGCCCCGGGGACCTCCTGCTCGTGGCGCTCGGCGACTCGCTGGCCCAGGGGCTCGGCGCCGCGCACCCCGAGCGGTCCTGGGCGGGCCGGCTGGCCGACGCGATCGAGGCGCGCGACGGGGCCCGCGTCCGGGTGGTGAACCTGGGCGTCGTCGGGGCGACGGCGGCCGATGTCCTCGCCGACCAGCTCCCGGCCGTGCCGCCCGAGGCGTTCACCAACCCCGCGGCGATCGTCGCCCTCGCCGTCGGCACCAACGACGCCGCGCAGGACGTCCCGGTGCCGGAGTACCGGCGCGACCTCGACGCGCTCTGCGCCGCGCTGCCCGCCGGCGCGCTCGTGGCCGACGTCCCGGACCTGCAGCGGGGCGTCGTGCAGGAGCGCGGGATGCGCCTGTCCGCCGTCGCCCGCGAGGTCGTCGCCGCCCACCCCGGGCTGCGACCCGTGGCGCTCGAGGCCGCGACGCACCGGATCCGGGTCTGGGAGGCGGGGCCCGACCTCGCCCACCCCAACGGCCGCGGCTACCGGCGCTACGGACGCGCGTTCGTCGAGGCGCTGGGCGAGCGAACGGGGAGTTCGCGCGCGTAGAAGCAGCGAACCGCGCGTTCGCTGCACCACCGGGTCAGTCGAGCGCCGCCGGGAGGGTCGCCTCGGAGAGCGCGCGGAGCTCGGCGACCGGGAGCGGGTCGACGCCCTCGATCTCGAGCACCTCGCCGCCGACCTCGCCGAGGCGCGCGGCCGCCTGGCCGGCGTCGGCGCAGCGCCGGGCGAGCTCGGCCTCGTCGCCGGGGGCGACGGTGACGAGCATCCGTGCCCCGGTCTCGGAGAACAGGACCGCGGCGGGGTCCAGGCCCGGCGCCGGGGGCAGGGTGACCCGCGCACCGCGCCCGGTGGCGAGCGACGCCTCGACGAGGGCCTGCGCCAGCCCGCCGTCGGAGAGGTCGTGGGCGCCCGAGAGCAGGCCGTCGGCGCCCGCCGACGCCATGAGCGCGGCGAGGCGCGACTCGGCGGCGAGGTCGACCTGCGGGGGCCGCCCGCCGAGGTGGTCGTGCACGACACCGGCCCACGCCGACCCGTCGAGCTCGTCGCGGGTCTCGCCGAGCAGCCAGACGGCGTGGCCCTCCGGGCCGAGGCCGTGGCGCACCGCCCGCGTGACGTCGGTGAGGATGCCGAGCACCCCGACCACCGGAGTCGGCAGGATCGCCGCGCTCCCGGTCTGGTTGTAGAAGCTGACGTTCCCGCCGGTGACGGGCAGGCCCAGCGCCGCGCAGGCGTCCGCGAGCCCCCCGACGGCCTCCGCGAACTGCCACATGACGGCCGGGTCCTCCGGCGAGCCGAAGTTCAGGCAGTCGGTGACCGCGACCGGGACCGCGCCCGAGGACGCGACGTTGCGCATCGACTCCGCAAGGGCGAGCTGGGCCCCGGCGCGCGGGTCGAGCTGGCAGAAGCGGGCGTTGGCGTCGATCGACACCGCGACCCCGCGCCCGCTGGCCTCGTCCACCCGGACCACACCGGCGTCGGCGGGCGTCGCGGAGGTCGTGTTGCCGCGGACGTAGCGGTCGTACTGCTCGGTGACCCACGTCCGCGCGGCGAGCGCAGGCGACGCCACGAGGTCACGGACCTGGGCGGCCAGCTCCGCGGGCGCCGACGGACGGGCACGCTCCCCGACGCCGTCCGCCTGCAGCGCGTCCTGCCAGGCCGGGCGGACGTAGGGCCGCTCGTAGACCGGTCCGTCGTGGGCGACGGTGCGCGGCGGGACGTCGACCACCGTCTCGCCCCGGTGGGTGATCCGCAGGCGGTCGCCGTCGGTGACCTCGCCGATCACGGTCGCCGTGACGTCCCAGCGCCGGCAGACGGCCATGAAGGCGTCGACGTTCTCGGGCGTGACCACCGCACACATCCGCTCCTGCGACTCGCTGGAGAGGATCTCGGCGGCGGTCATGTTCTCCGCGCGCAGCGGGACGGTGTCGAGGTCGACGTGCATGCCGCCGTCGCCCGCGCTCGCGAGCTCGCTCGTCGCGCAGGACAGCCCGGCGCCGCCGAGGTCCTGGATGCCGACGACCAGCCCGCCGCCGAAGAGCTCGAGGCAGCACTCGATGAGGACCTTCTCGGCGAACGGGTCGCCGACCTGGACGCTGGGCAGCTTCTTGCGCCCGGTGCCCTCCACGAAGGTCTCCGAGGCGAGCACCGAGACCCCGCCGATGCCGTCGAGGCCCGTGCGGGCCCCGAAGAGCACGATCTTGTTGCCGGCGCCGGAGGCGAACGCCAGGTGCAGGTCCTCGTGGCGCAGCACGCCGACGCACAGGGCGTTGACCAGCGGGTTGCCCGAGTAGCTCGGGTCGAAGACGACCTCGCCGCCGATGTTGGGCAGGCCGAGGCAGTTGCCGTAGAAGCCGACGCCGGAGACGACGCCGGGCAGCACCCGGGCGGTGTCGGGGGCGTCGAGCGGGCCGACGCGCAGGCCGTCCATGACGGCGACCGGACGCGCGCCCATCGCCATGATGTCGCGCACGATGCCGCCGACCCCGGTGGCCGCGCCCTGGTGCGGCTCGACGTACGAGGGGTGGTTGTGCGACTCGATCTTGAAGGTGACGGCCCAGCCGTCGCCGACGTCGACGACGCCCGCGTTCTCGCCGATGCCGGCGAGCAGGCGTGCGCGCATCGCCTCGGTGGTCGTCTCGCCGAAGCGGCGCAGGTGGACCTTCGAGGACTTGTAGGAGCAGTGCTCCGACCACATCACCGAGTACATGGCGAGCTCGGCCTCGGTGGGCCGACGACCGAGGATCTCCCGGATGCGGGCGTACTCCTCGTCACGCAGGCCGAGGGCGGCGTGCGGCTGGGGCTCGTCGGGCGTCGCCTCGGCGTGCGCGACGTCGTCGACGGGCGGGAGGGCCGGGGGCGCCTCGGGGACGGGGTTCACAGGGGCCGGACCGGCGGGAACGGGCACCCCTCCGAGGGTAGGCGCCCGCGCGGACCGGCTCCCGGGCCCGTGCGCAGGGCCTCACCAAGGGCTCCCGAGGACCCCAGCCGCGGTGAGCGTGCCGCTACCCACGACGTGCGGTCGACAAACGGTGATCCGCCGATGTCACCGACTCCACACGGCGCTGTCCACCACACGCCCACCGTGCGCACCGCCACTAGGTGGAGTTGGCTGGGCCGTTAGCTCGATCGGATGGCCGTTCATGGGCCAACACGGTCGTTTCGCCGCGACACGGTGCGGGCGTGTCGTGCAATACCCGGGGGTGTCGGACCCTCGATACATCATGGAGCCATGACCACCGCCTCCGTCTCCCCGGCCGCCGGTGCGACGTCGGACGACGCGCCCGCGTCGACCGCCGATCCGCTCGCCCGGCTCGGCCTGGTGCTCGACCGCGAGCTGATCGGGGTCCGCCGTCACGACCTCGAGCTCGCCGGGCGCGTCCCCGAGAGCGTCCGCCCGCACGTCGACGCCTCCGCCGGCATGCTCGAGTTCCTCGTCGACGACGGCTCCGGGGGTGTCGTCGTCCTCGCCCTCGCCCCGGGGGCCCGCGGCGACACGGTGGTGCCGCTGCTCCCCGCCGTGCAGCCCACCGAGCCGGGGGGGCACGACGTCAGCGCGGCGGCCCCGTTCCACGGGGTGGTCGGCGAGGCGATCGAGGACGTGTCGCGCCTGCTCACCCACGTCGAGCACCCCGACGAGATGCGCGGACTCGTGCTGCACCTCGGCGGCCAGATGCTGATGGTCTACGCCGACCTCTGGGAGCTCCGGGTCACGCTGCTGCCGTGAGCCTCGTCAAGACGGAGGTGAACAGGCCCAGGCCGTCGGTGCCGGGGCCGGTGAGCGCGTCGATGGCGTGCTCGGGGTGCGGCATGAGGCCGACCACGCGCCCGTCGGCCGAGCTGATGCCCGCGATGTCGCGCAGCGCGCCGTTGGGCGCGGGCTCGGTGTAGCGGAACACCACGCGGCCCTCGCCCTCGAGGGCGTCGAGGGTCGCGGCGTCGGCGACGTAGCGCCCCTCGCCCGACTTCAGCGGCACGCGGATGTCCTGGCCGACCGCGAACGACGATGTCCACGCGGTGTCGGCCTCCACGCGCAGCCCCACCTCGCGGCACACGAACCGCAGGCCGTGGTTGCGCACGAGCGCGCCCGGCAGCAGGCCCGCCTCGCAGAGGATCTGGAACCCGTTGCAGATGCCGAGCACCGGCATCCCGGCCCGGCCCGCCTCGACGACGGGGCCCATCACCGGCGAGCGCGCGGCGATGGCGCCGGCCCGCAGGTAGTCGCCGTAGGAGAAGCCACCCGGCACCACCACGGCGTCGACACCCTTGAGATCGGCGTCGTCGTGCCAGAGCGCGACGGGCTCGCCGCCCGCGTAGCGCACGGCGCGGGCGGCGTCGACGTCGTCGAGCGTCCCCGGGAACGTGATGACCCCGATACGGCTCACTGGACCCTCCGCACGACCCACTCCTCGATCACCGGATTCGCCAGCAGCGAGCCGGCGATGCGTTCGAGCGCGGCGTCGTCGACGGTGTCGTCGACCTCCAGCTCGAAGTGCTTGCCCTGGCGGACGTCGGCGACGCCGTCGACCCCCAGACGCCCCATCGCCCGGGCCACCGCCTGACCCTGGGGGTCGAGGATCTCGGCCTTCGGAAGGACGTCGACGATCACGCGAGCCACACCGACCAGGTTACCGGTGCGCCGCGCGGGGAACGGCGATGGCGTGGAACTCGTGCACCTCGGCCACGCCTGCGTCGTGGCGGACACCGGCTCGGCCCGGATCCTGCTCGATCCGGGCGCCTTCTCCTCGGGCTACGAGACCCTCGAGGGTCTCGACGCCGTCCTGATCACCCACCAGCACTTCGACCACCTCGACCTGGACAAGCTGCCCGCCCTCCTGGCGCAGAACCCCGGCGCGGAGCTGGTCGTCGACACCGGCACCGCCGAGCAGCTGGGCGAGCGGGAGATCGCCCACACCGTCCGCGAGCCCGGGGAGACGTTCACGGTGGGCGGCGCGACGGTCGAGGTCGTCGGCGGTGGCGAGCACGCGGTGATCCACCCCGACATCCCGACCATCGCCAACAACGGCTACCTGATCGACGGCAGCGTGCTGCACCCCGGCGACGTGTTCACCGTCCCCGAGCGCACCCCGGACGTCCTGCTGCTGCCCACTGCCGCGCCGTGGCTCAAGGCCTCCGAGGCCGTCGACTACCTGCGCGCCGTGGCCCCGCCGCTCGCCGTGCCGATCCACGAGGCCGTGCTGGCGAACCCGGACCTGCACTACAACCTGTTCTCGAACCTCGGACCGCGGGGCACCGACGTCCGGATCGCCCCGCGCGGGGTGGCGTTCGCCACGTGAGGCGCCTCACGCCGTGATCGACCAGTCCTCCGGGTTGCCGGCGGCGCCGGTGCGGCGCGGTGAACGGCGCCCGACGAGCTCGCCCGCGCCCAGCGGCGTCGCGCCCCCGGCCAGGGCGTCGTCGACGAGCGCACCGGCGGTCGCCGCGGGCGTGCCGGCGCGCAGCGCGAGGTGGACGAGCCCGGGCTCGGTGCGCCGACGGGTCGGACGGCCACGACGCGGTGCGCCCGCTTCCGGGCCGGTCACGGGGCCCCGCCACGAGGTGGCGACCGCGCCGGCGGCGGCGAGACGGTGCACCCCGACGTCGTCGAGCACCAGGCCCACGCCGGCGGCGGCGAGAGCGGTCCGGGTGCCGTCCGAGGTCGACCACCCCGGGGCGGCGAACCCGTCGACGGCCAGGCCGAGGGCGTCGCGGCTCCGGAGCGCGGCCGCGAGGCGCAGGCCGGCCTCGTGCGCGGGCAGGCGACGGTAGGGACGCCCGGCCGCGAGGTCGGTCCGTGTGCCGTGCAGCAGCACCGCGTCGCCCACCCGGCGCCGGGCGGTGGCCCAGGCAGCGACCTCGGGGTGGGGCTGCGGGCCGATCAGCCAGGTCGCTGGCACGCGACGGGCGTCGAGGGCGTCGGCGAGCGCGACGGCAGCCGTCAGCGGCGCACCGGGCCCGAGGCCGGAGACGGAGACGATCAGGCGGGGAGTCACGCCCCCATGAGGCCAGTCGGAGGTGCCGCCCGTGCGTCCGGGGGGTGAACACCGCGGCTCGGGTGGACGACGGCCTCACGCCGGCATCGACGCAGGTCAGTCACACGGCGACGATCACATGGCGGGGGGGCCACTCCCGCCCCGTCAACCGGGTGTAGGCCTCGACGTAGCGCGCCCGCGTGGCTTCGATCACCTCGTCCGGCAGGGGCGGCGGGGCCTCGCCCGAGTCGCGGTCCCAGCCCGAGGCGGGTGAGGTCAGCCACTCGCGGACGTACTGCTTGTCGAACGAGGGCGGCACCGACCCCGGCGCGTAGCCCTCGGCGGGCCAGAAGCGCGACGAGTCCGGGGTGAGCACCTCGTCGCCGAGGACCAGCGCGCCGTCGGGCGAGAGGCCGAACTCGAGCTTCGTGTCGGCGAGGATCAGCCCGCGCGAGGCGGCGTAGGCCGAGCCGCGCGCGTAGATGGCGAGGGTCTGGTCGCGCAGCGCGCCGGCGAGTTCCGCCCCCACCTGCGCGGCGACGGCCTCGAAGCTGACGTTCTCGTCGTGCTCGCCCTGCGCGGCCTTCGTCGCCGGTGTGAAGATCGGCGCCGGCAGCATGCTCGCCTCCTCCAGCCCCGCGGGCAGCGCGACACCGCAGATGGCCCCGTCGCGGCGGTAGTCGGCCGTGCCCGAGCCCGCCAGGTAGCCGCGGGCGACGCACTCGACCGGGATCATCTCCAGCCGGCGCACGAGCAGCGCGCGGCCGCGGACCTCGTCGGGGATGCGGTCGTCGCGGGCGGCGATCAGGTGGTGGCCCACCGGCGGCGCGGCGACGTCCGGGCCGCTGAGCAGCTCGAACCAGAACACGCTCATCGCCGTCAGCACCCGCCCCTTGTCCGGGATGGGCGTCGGCAGGACGTGGTCGAACGCCGAGATCCGGTCCGACGCGACGAGCAGCAGCGTCTCGTCGTCGACCTCGTAGAGGTCACGGACCTTGCCGGAGGCGACGTGCCGATAGTCGGCGAGGGAGACCACGGGCCGGGAGGCTAGAGGATCGGCCTAGAGAATCGGTGACGGCGTGTAGCCCGCGGCGTCGGGATGCTGCGCCACGAGCGCGTCCACCCGTCGGGTGATCTCCGCGACCTGCGCGCCCGCGGCCCCGACGAAGGCCCGCGGGTCACCCACGGCGGCGTCGAGGTCGCCGGCGGAGAGGCCGAGGCGGGCGTCGCCGCCGAGCCGGGCGAGCAGGTCGTTGCCGTCGGCGCCCTTCTCGCGCATGTCCAGCGCCACGGCGCGGGCGTGCTCGGAGATGATCTCGTGGCCGGTCTCGCGGCCCACCCCGGCGCGCACCGCGCCCATCAGCACGGCCGTGGTCGCGAGGAACGGCAGGAACCGGTCGAGCTCGCGGGCGATCACCGCGGGGTAGGCGCCGAACTCGTCGAGGACGGTCAGGATCGTCTCGAGCAGGCCGTCGATCGCGAAGAACGCGTCGGGCAGCGCGACGCGGCGCACCACGGAGTCGGAGACGTCGCCCTCGTTCCACTGGCCGCCGGCCAGCTCGGAGACCATCGCCGCGTTGCCGCGCAGCACCACGGCCAGGCCGTTGACGCGCTCGCAGGAGCGGGTGTTCATCTTGTGCGGCATGGCGCTCGAGCCAACCTGGCCCGCCTGGAACCCCTCGGTCACGAGCTCCTGCCCGGCCATGAGGCGAATCGTGGTGGCCAGCGACGACGGGCCCGCCGCGAGCTGCACCAGCGCGGTGAGCACGTCCTGGTCCAGCGAGCGCGGGTAGATCTGCCCGACGCTCGTGAGGACCTCGGAGAAGCCCAGGTGCTCGGCGACCCGGCGCTCGAGCTCGGCGAGCTTCCCGGCGTCCCCGCCGAGCAGCCCGAGCATGTCCTGGGCGGTGCCGACCGGCCCCTTGATCCCGCGCAGCGGGTAGCGGGCGATCAGCTCGGTGACCCGGCGGTGCGCCACCAGCGTCTCGTCGGCGGCCGAGGCGAAGCGCTTGCCGAGCGTCGTGGCCTGCGCGGCGACGTTGTGGCTGCGCCCGGCCATGACCAGCTCGGAGTACTCGCCGGCCCGGCGCGCGAGGCGGGCGAGGACCGCGACGGTCTTCTCGGCGACGAGGCGCAGCGAGTCCCGGACCTGCAGCTGCTCGACGTTCTCGGTGAGGTCGCGGCTGGTCATGCCCTTGTGCGCGTGCTGGTGCCCGGCGAGCGCGTCGAACTCCTCGATGCGCGCCTTGACGTCGTGACGCGTGACCCGCTCGCGGGTGGCGATGGAGTCGAGGTCGACGTGGTCGACCACGGCGCGGTAGTCGTCGAGGACACCGTCGGGGACGTCGACCCCGAGCTCGGCCTGCGCGGCGAGCACCGCGATCCACAGCTCGCGCTCGAGGGTGACCTTGCGCTCGGGCGACCACAGCGCCGTCAGCGCGGGAGAGGCGTACCGCCCGGCGAGCACGTTCGGGACCATCGGTGCACTCACCTGGCCGAGCCTACGGCCCCTGTCGGCGCACGGACCGCGCCCGCGGTCGGCCCGGTGTCACCAACGGCTACCGTTCCCGCTGAGCCGTGACCGGGGAGGAGGGGCTCATGGAGCCGGTGGAGCCGGACGTGTCCGCCCCGTTGCGGGTGCTGCTCGTCGAGGACGATGACGCCGACGCCGTCCTGGTCACCGAGCACTTCACCGACGCCGACCTCGCCGTCGACCTCCAGCGCGCCGAGTCGCTCGCCGACGCCGAGGCCGCGCTGCACGACCCGGAGGCCGTCGACTGCGTGCTGCTCGACCTGGCCCTGCCCGACGCCCACGGCTTCGAGGGCCTGCGCCGCCTGCTCTACACCGACGGCCCGGCCGTGCTCGTGCTCACGGGCCTGCGCGACGAGCAGCTCGGCGCCGACGCCGTGGGGGTCGGAGCGCAGGACTACCTGGTCAAGGACCTCGTCGACGGCCCCTCGCTGGCCCGGGCCGTGCGCTACGCCGTCGAGCGCCGCCGCTCCGACCGGGTGCGCCGGGCGCTGCGCGACGCCCGGCTGCGCGCCGACGAGAACGCCCGCCTGGAGCGCGGCCTGCTCCCCACCCCGCTGATCGGGGACCCGGAGGTGCGGGTCCTCGCCCGCTACGAGCCCGGCACCGAGCAGACGCTGCTGGGCGGCGACTTCTACGACGTCGTCGAGGGCAACGACGGCACGCTGCACGCGGTCATCGGGGACGTCTGCGGGCACGGGCCCGACGAGGCCGCCCTCGGGGTGAGCCTGCGGATCGCGTGGCGCACGCTGGTGCTCAGCGGGATCGACCCCGACCGGGTGCTGCCGACGATGCACGAGCTGCTGGTGCACGAGCGCAACCAGCCCACGCTGTTCACCACGCTCGCCACCGCGACCGTCGAGCCGGGGCGGGAGCGGATGACGCTGCGGCTCGCGGGGCACCCGCCGCCCGTGCTCGTCGGCGAGGGGCAGGACACGTCGATGCTCTCGACCGAACGTCTCGGCCTGCCGCTGGGCGTGGGCGACGGCGCGTCCTGGACGCCGCTCGAGGTCGAGCTGCCCAAGAAGTGGGCGCTGCTGCTCTACACCGACGGGCTCATCGAGGGCCGGCAGGTCTCCGGCGACGTCCTGTGGACCGACGGCCTCCTGGACCTCCTGCGCGAGGTCACCGCGGGCCCGGCGCCGTGGCGGGACGACCCGGGGACGATGCTGGACGCCGTGATGGAGCGGGTGCGGTCCCTGTCGACGGCGCGACCCGACGACGTGGCCGCCGTGCTGCTGGTGTCCGACAAGTGAGCGCGCCCACCGGGATCGCCGAGGACACCACCGACGCCACGCCGGACGTCGACGACGGGCCCCCGGCGGCCGCGCCGGTCCCCCGTCCGCGCCGACGCCGCCGCGACGGCCTGAGCCGCTGGCCGCTGCAGCGCATCCTGCTGGTCACCGGCGCCGCGCTCGGGGTCCTGCTCCTGGTCGCGCTCCTCGTCGGGATCGCCGGGCTGACGGCCCTGTCCGGGCAGCGCGCCGAGCTCGTGGACCGCCTCGACCCCGCCCTGCTCACCGCCCAGCAGCTCGACGCCGCCACCGTCGACCAGGAGACCGGGGTCCGCGGCTACGTCCTCCTGCCGCGCCCCGAGCTCCTCGACCCCTACACCCGCGGACGCGCCGACGAGGCCGAGCTGGTCGCCGGGCTCCGCGCGCTCGTCGGGGGCCGGCCCGAGGCGCTCGCGCAGCTCGAGGCCGTCGAGCAGGCCATCGCGCAATGGCGCACGACGTACGCCGAGCCCTCGATCGCCGCCGCCGGACTGGGCGTCCCCGGCCCGTCGATCGAGGTCGGGAAGGTGGCCTTCGACCAGGTCCGGGCCGCGCTCGACGCCCAGCGCACGCGGCTGTTCGAGCTGCGCAACGACGCGCGCGACGGCCTCGACGGCGCGGCCGACACGCTCGCCGTCGGTGGCGCGGTGACCCTGGTGGTGGTCGCACTCGGCGTCCTGGCGCTGCTGGAGTGGCTGCGCCGGGTCGTGGTCGCGCCGACGCACCGCCTCGCTCGCGAGGTCCGGCAGGTGGCGGACGGCGACCTCGACCACCAGGTGCTCGCCGCCGGCCCGCGCGAGATCACCGAGCTCGGCGAGGACGTCGAGGCGATGCGCGTGCTCATCGTGCGCGAGCTGGCCGACACCGAACGGGCCCGCCAGGAGCTCGACACCCGCAGCCGGGAGCTCGCACGCTCGAACTCCGACCTCGAGCAGTTCGCCTACGTCGCCTCGCACGACCTGCAGGAGCCGCTGCGCAAGGTGGCGAGCTTCTGCCAGCTGCTGCAGCGCCGCTACGCCGGCCAGCTCGACGAGCGCGCCGACCAGTACATCGAGTTCGCCAGCGACGGCGCCAAGCGGATGCAGGTGCTGATCAACGACCTGCTCGCCTTCTCGCGAGTGGGCCGCCAGGGCGACGCGATGGAGACGGTGGACCTCAACCGGCTCGTCGACCGGGCCGCCGAGAACGTCGCCGGAGCCCTCGAGGAGTCCGGCGGCGCCGTCGAGCACGGCGACCTGCCCCGGGTGCACGGCGCACCGGCGCTGCTCACCACGGTGTTCCAGAACCTGCTCGGCAACTCGCTGAAGTTCCGGGGCGAGGACCCGCCCCGCGTGCGCGTCGACGCCGAGCGGGACGGCGACCGCTGGCTGCTGCGCTTCCGCGACAACGGGATCGGGATCGACCCGGAGTACGCCGAGCGGATCTTCGTCATCTTCCAGCGCCTGCACGGGCGGAACACCTATCCCGGCACCGGGATCGGGCTGGCCATGTGCCGGAAGATCCTCGAGCACCACGACGGCTCGATGTGGCTCGACACCGACGCCACCCCCGGCACCACCTTCGTCGTGGCCCTGCCCGCCCTGACCGACCCCGATACCGACCCCGAGCCCGCGCCCCGGCCCGGGCCCGACCAGGAGGCCGCTCCGTGACCGACCCCGCCGACGAGATCCACGTCCTGCTGGTCGAGGACGACCCGGGCGACGTCCTGATGACCCAGGAGGCGTTCGAGCACCACAAGCTGCGCAACCAGCTGCACGTCGTCTCCGACGGCGTCGAGGCGCTCGCGTTCCTGCGCCGCGAGGGCGAGTTCGCCGACGCGCCCCGCCCCGGTCTGGTGCTGCTCGACCTGAACCTGCCGCGCAAGGACGGCCGCGAGGTGCTGGAGGAGGTCAAGAACGACCCGACGCTGCGCAGCATCCCGATCGTGGTCCTGACGACCTCGCAGGCCGAGGAGGACATCCTGCGCAGCTACGACCTCTACGCCAACGCGTACGTGGCCAAGCCGGTGGACTTCGAGCGCTTCATCGAGGTCATCCGCCAGATCGACGACTTCTTCGTGTCGGTGGTGAAGCTGCCGCAGTGAGCGGGACGATCGATCTGCGCTCCGACACGGTCACCCGGCCCTCGCCCGCCATGCGCGAGGCGATGGCCGGGGCGGACGTCGGTGACGACGTCCTCGACGGCGACCCGACCCTCGGCGCGCTCCAGGCCCGTGTCGCCGACCTGCTCGGCGTCGAGGCCGCGCTCTGGACGCCCACCGGCTGCATGGCGAACACCATCGCGCTCATGCACCACCTGACACGCGGTGACAGGTTCCTCGCGCCCGCCGGCGCGCACGTGCTCGAGGCCGAGCTCGGGACCGCGGCGTGGCTCGCCGGCGGGCTCCCGATGCCGCTCGAGCACGACGGCGGCCCCGGACGCCCGACACCGGCCGCGGTGACGCGCGCCGCGGGCTCCGCCGGGCCCTACTTCGGGCTGCGCACGTCGCTGCTCTGCCTCGAGAACACCCACAACGGCGCGGGCGGGGCCGTCACCGGCGTCGACGAGCACCGCGCGCTGGTGGCCGCGGCGCGTGACGCCGGGCTGGCCGTGCACCTCGACGGCGCGCGGATCTGGCACGCCGCGGCCGCGCTCGAGGTCGCGCCGCACGAGCTGACGGCGGGCGCCGACACCGTGAGCGTGTGCCTGTCGAAGGGTCTCGGCGCGCCGATGGGGTCGGTGGTCGCGGGCTCGGTGATGTTCGTCGACCGGGCCTGGCGGCTGCGCAAGATGCTCGGCGGCGGCATCCGGCAGGGCGGCGTCATGGGCGCCGCGGGGCTCGTCGCACTCGGCCAGGCCCGCGACCTCTCCGCCGACCACGCCCGCGCCGCCCGTCTCGCCGCGGGCCTGCGCGCCCTCGGCTGGCCGGCGACGACCCCGGACACCAACATCGTCCTCGTCCCGACCGCCGACCCGGCGACCCTCGTCGCCGGGCTGGACGCCGCGGGCGTGCGCGCGGTGCCGTTCGGCCCCGGGGTGCGCTTCGTGACCCACCGGGACGTCGACGACGACGACATCACCCGCGTCCTCGACCGCGTCGCGGGGATCGCGGCGCCCTGAGGCGCTACCGCGGCGCCTGCTCCCGGTCCTCGAGCACGTCCAGCCGCGCCCGCAGCGCCCGGATCTCCGCGAGCAGCTCGCCGTGGCGCTCCTCGGCGGGATCGCGCTGCGCCGCGTGGGCGACCGCCTCGGACGCGTCGCGGGCCCCGACCTGCTCGAGGAACCACGTCGCGATCGCCGCGGTCACGGTGCCGAGGATCGCGATGCCGGCGAGCATCAGGCCGCCCGCGACCAGGCGGCCCTCGACGGTCACCGGATAGAGGTCGCCGTAGCCGACGGTGGTGATCGTCGTGAGCACCCACCACAGGGCGTCCCCGAACGTCGTGATCGAGGCCTCGGGGGCGTCGCGCTCGGCCTCGAACACCCCGAGCGCGGCGACGACGCTGAGCAGCGACACCGAGACGATGAGGTAACTGCCGACGCGGCCGCGGAAGTCGTCGCGCAGGACCCGCCCGAGCGTCGAGATGGCGGCGACGAGGCGCAGCAGGCGCAGGAACCGGAAGAACGGCGCGGCCACGATCAGCAGGTCCAGCGGGTGCCGGACGATGAAGCGCAGCCGGCGGTTCGCCAGGACGATCCGGATCACGTAGTCGACGACGACCAGCGCCCACACGCCCCACAGGGCGACGTCGAGCCACCACCACGCGGCCTGGCCGGGGCGCGTGGCGAGCACCTGGACGGCGTAGATCGCGAGGTAGAGCACCGCGAGCCCGGTCAGCGGGTAGTCGGTGCGGCGCTCCCAGGCCTCCAGCCGAGGCTCGCCGTCGTCGTCCATGGCCACGGACAGTAGTGCGCGCCGGGCCGGGGCGGGAGCGGGCTCAGAGCGTCGGCAGCCAGTGACCGAGCCGGTCGAGGGCCTCGTGCACGTCGGCTGTGGCGCCGGCGAACGACAGCCGGATCCACGTGTGGCCGTCGACGGGGTCGAAGTCGATCCCCGGGGCCACCGCGACACCGGTCTCGGCGAGCATCCGCTGCCCGAAGGCGAGCGTGTCGTCGGTGAGGTGGGCGACGTCGGCGTACACGTAGAACGCGCCGTCGGCGGGCGCGAGCCGGGTGATGCCGAGACGCGGGAGTCCGTCGAGCAGCAGGCGGCGGTTGACCGCGTAGTGCTCGACGTGCGCGTCGGCCTCGGTGACCGAGGCGTCGGTGAACGCCGCGAGCGCCGCGTACTGCGCCGGGACCGGCGGGCAGACGGTGAAGTTGCCGGCGATGACGTCCACGGCGCGCCGGAGCCGCTCGGGCACCAGCAGCCAGCCGAGCCGCCAGCCGGTCATCGACCAGTACTTCGAGAACGACGTGACGACGAGCGCCTCGTGCGAGGTGCTCCAGGCGCTCGCGGTCGGCGGGGCGTCCCCGTACTCGATGCCGTGATAGATCTCGTCGCTGATCAGCTGGATGCCGCGCTCCTCGCAGTACCTCGCGAGGGCGGCCAGCTCGCCGGGCTCGATGACGCTGCCGGTGGGGTTCGCGGGGCTGGCGACCACGAGGCCCTTCGGCGTCGTGTCGAGGGCCTCGAGCATGGCGACCGTCGGCTGGAACCGCGTCTCCTCGCCGCAGGGCAGCTCGACGACGTCGCAACCGAGCGCCGCGAGGATGTTGCGGTAGCAGGGGTAGCCCGGGCGCGCGAGCACGACGGTGTCGCCCACGTCGAACGCGGCGAGGAACGCGAGCAGGAAGCCGCCGGAGCCGCCCGTGGTCGCGATGACGTCCTCGGCGCGCACGGTATCGTCGCCGTAGCGCCGGCGGTGGTGGGCGGCGATCGCCTCGCGCAGCTCGGGGGTCCCGAGCGAGCTCGTGTAGCCGAGGATCTGCTCGTCGAGCGCCCTCGCGGCGGCCGAGCGGACGTCGGCGGGCGCGGGGGTCGAGGGCTGGCCGGCCGAGAGGTTCACCAGGTCGCCGTGGGTGCGGGCCCGTTCGCCGGCGGCGGCCCAGACGTCCATCACGTGGAACGGGGGGACCGTCGCCCGCACGGCCGGGCCGAGGCGCGCCAGACTCGTCACCGCCCCACCCTAGGTGCGCCGCTCAGTAGCCGACGTAGGAGTCTCCGCGCGCCAGGGCCTCGACGCCCGGGACGGCCGACACCGACCCGTAGCGGTCCACGGCGTAGCGGACGCCGGCGATGATGTTGTCGACCGGGTCGGTGATCTCGTCGTGGCCGGGCAGCTTGTACGCCTCGAACGTCGGCCCGATCGTCTGCATCAGCCCCTGCGACGGCGTGCCCCTCTCGGCGTTCGCATCCCAGGTGTTGACCGCGTCGGGATCGCCGCCGGACTCGCGCTGGATGATCGTGGCGATCGCGGCCGGGTCCATCTTCTCGGGCGGGATCCCCGCGGCGGTGAGGATCGCGAGGGCCTCGCGGATCCAGTCGCCGACCCGGCCGGCTGGCGCCTGACCAACGGCGCTCCTCACGACCGTCGGCGTAGCGCCGGACGGCGGGGCGTCGAGGCCCTCGAGCGCCGCGAACGACGTGAGCCCGTCGGCGAGGTCGCGGATGCGGGCCGCCGACGCCGTCAGCTCGGCCTCCGCGCGCCGGACGGCGGTGCGCGCCGCCTCGGTGGGTCCGCGCACGGCGTCGCCCGCGAGCCGGTCGGCGAGGTCCGGCGGCGCGTCGGGCACGGTCGCCGCCTGTGCCCGGGCGCTCCCGGCCAGGGCGACGGCGCGCGCCACCTGCTGGTCGATCTCGCGGCGCAGGTCCTCGAGCACCACCCCGACCTGGTCGAGCACCGGGCCGGCCTCGACGAGCGCCGACCGGTCGCGCGCGCCGGCCGCCGCGAACGCGCGTGCCCAGTCGCCGAACGCCGTCGCCCCCGTGCCCCGCCAGCGGCCCTCGACCGCCGCCGCGCCGCGTCCCACCGCGCGCATCGACCCGTCGACGGCGTCACCGACCGCCACGATCTGCGCCGCGGACGCCCGCAACGCACCCGGATCGACCGTCCGGACCCGTCCCGCGATCGCCGCGAGCTCGGCGGCCGCGGGCTCCCCGGCGAGGGCGGCCTCGAGATCCCCGGACACGGCTCAGCCCCCGGCCGGCGCGAGCAGCTCGGTGTTCGCGCCCTCGGTCCCGCGGACGAGACGCACGGTCGCGTCGAGGGCCCGCGCGGCCTCGCGGAGCCGGGCGCCGGCGGCGTCGAGGTCGGCGACGAGCGCTCGCGTCAGGGCGGCCACGGCGTCGATCAGGGCGCGCGCGGCGTCCAGACCCCCGAGCTCCGGCGGTGGCGTCGCGGCCCACCGGTCGGCCAGCACCGGCATCCGTTCCGCCTCGCCCGCCACGACCGTGCGCGCCTCCTCGAGGGTGTCGGTGTCGTAGGCGATGTCGTCCACGGGGAGGACGGTAGGTCGCCGGGCGGGCGTCCGGGTGCGGTTCGGGAGAACTGGCCGGCTCAGTAGCCGACGTAGGAGTCGCCGCGGGCCACGGCCTCGACGCCCGGCACCTGCGACACCGATCCGTACCGGTCGATGGCGTAGCGGACCCCGGCGATGATGTTGTCGATCGGATCGGTGATCTCGCCGTGCCCGGGGAGCTTGTGCGCGTCGAACGTCGGCCCGATGGTCTGCATCAGCCCCTGCGACGGTGTGCCCTTGTCAGCGTTCGAGTCCCAGTCGTTGGTCGCCTCGGGGTCGCCGCCCGACTCGTGCTCGATGATCGTGGCGATGTCGTCGGGATCCATCTTGTCGAGGGGGACGCCCTCGGCCCGGAGCACGGCCATCGCCTCGCGGATCCAGTCCCCGACCTGACCCTGCGGCCCACCCGTCGGCGCCGCCCCGGCGTCGGTGGCGCTGCCGCTGCCGTCCTCCGACGTGCCGGTCACGGCCCCGTCCTCGCTCTCGGCGTCGGCGGTCTCAGCGTCGTCGGCGTCGTCCCTGTTCGCGCCGCCGCCCTCGTCCTCGGCGGCTGCCTCCGAGCCCGACCCCTCGTCGTCGCCGTTGTCCTCGCCCTCGTCATCGCTCTTCTCGTCCCCGCCCTCGGACGCCGAGTCGTCGGACCCGGAGCCGTCGGACCCGGAGCCGTCGGACCCGGAGCCGTCGGACGCGGGGGCCTCCGCGTCCGAGGTGTCCTCGAGGAAGTCGTCCCCGAGGTCGCTGGAGTCGCCGACACCGCCGGAACCCGAATCGTCCGCACCGGACGCTTCGGAATTCGAAGCATCCCCATCACCCGAGCCCGACGCCTCGGAATCCGGAGCCTCCTCCAGGAAGTCGTCCCCGAGGTCGCTGGAGTCGCCCACACCCCCAGAACCCGACTCCTCCACAGCGGACGCTTCGGAATTCGAAGCATCCTCGCCGTCGGCCTCACCACCCGAGCCCGACGCCTCGGAGTCCGGAGCGTCCTCGAGGAAGTCGTCCCCCAGGTTGCTCGAGTCGCCCACACCTCCAGAAGCCGAGCCGTCCGCCTCAGTTGCTTCGGAAACCGAAGCATCGCCACCACCTGAGCTCGACCCGTCTCCCAGGTCACTCGAGTCGCGCACACCCCCGGAACTCGACTCAGTCGACTCGGACACTTCGGAATCCGAAGCATCCCCACCACCCGAGCTCGACCCCTCGACCGAATCACTCGAGTCACCCGCACCCCCGGAACCCGAATCGGCCGCCCCCGACGCTCCGGACTCCGAGCACTCGGACGACTCCCCGCCGGAGGATCCGGACGCGTCGTCGGCCGAGGACGACTCGCTCACGGACGAGACGTCCGACGAGGCGCTACCCCCGTCGAGATCGATGCCCTGCGCGCCGCCGTCGCCGCCGAGGGAGGCGGGAACAGTGGCGAGCGACTCGCCGGCCGGGATCACCGGCCAGCCGAGCGGACCCCCGCCCTCGGCCGGGGCGATGGGGCGTGCGTCGGGGGCGGGCAGGCGGGAGAAGCCCACGACGTCGGCCGTCATCTCGCGGAGGGCCCGTGCCGCGTCGCCGAGGGCGGTCTCGGCGCGCTCGACGGCGGTGCGGGCGGCGGCGGTGGGCTCGGCCATGGCCTGGGCGGCGAGCTGGTCGGCCATCGGGGCGCGGGCCGGGTCGGCGAGGGCCTCGGTGCGGGCCCGGCGGGCGGCGTCGAGGGCACGGGAGACCTGGGTGTCGACCTCGCTGCGCAGTGCGGCGAGCTCCCGGCCGGTTTCGTCGATGCGCACGCGGATCCGCCCGGCCGCGTCGAGGGTCCGCGTTCCGGCGCGGCCGAAGTCGTCGAGGTACCCGGTGAGGGCCTCGGCGCCCCGCCCCTGCCAGGCGCCCTGCACCTCGTCACCGTGGCGGCGCACCGCGCGCACCGACCCGTCCACACTCTCGACCATGGACCCGAGTCGGCGGCCCATCCCGTGCAGCACCTCGGGGTCGACCTGCTGCACCCGGGCGACGAGCGCGCTGAGCTCCTGCCCCCCGGGCTGGGCGGCGAGCTCGCCGACGGCGTCGAAGGCCATCACGGACTCACGCGGCGGAGAGCGACGCGGCGGCGTCGCGGTCGTCGGCCTGGATCGCGGTGAGCGCCGCGTCGAGGGCCCGGTCGACCCCGTCGAGCCGCGACCCGGCGGCGGCGAGCTCGCCGTCCAGGACGCGCACGACCTCGTCGAGCGCGCCCAACATCGCCCCGGCGGAGGCGAGGTCACCGAGACCGGCGCGGGGGACGACGACCTGGTCGATCATCGCCGGCACCCGGCGCGCCTCGGCGGCGACGGCGGTGCGCGCCTGCTCGAGGGTCGCCGGGCCGAGGACGAGATCGGGCATGGCGGGATGGTAGGTCGGCGCGTGGCCCGGCCGGGGCCGTTTCGCGGAACCCGTGTCAGGCGCGGACAGGCATCGCGATGTGGCCGGCGGCCGCCTCGCGGGCGATGTCGGTGCGGTGGTGGCCACCGGGCAGGTGCACCGCCGCGAGGCGTTCGTAGGCGTCGCGGCGGGCGGCGTCGAGGTCCTCGCCCGTCCCGACCACCGACAGGACGCGGCCGCCGCTCGAGACCACGGCCCCGTCGTCGCGTCGGCGGGTCCCTGCATGCAGCACGCCCGGCCCGTCGGCGCCCTGCAGGACGTCGCCGGTCCGGACCGAACCCGGATATCCGGCGGCGGCCACGACGATCGTCACGGCGGCGCCGTCCGCCCAGGTCAGGGGCGGTTCGCCGGCCAGCTGGCCGGTGGCGGCGGCAGACAGGAGACGCGCCGTGGAGCTGCGCAGGAGGGCGAGGACGACCTGGGTCTCGGGGTCGCCGAAGCGGCAGTTGAACTCGATCACCTGCGGACCCGACGAGGTCAGCGCCAGCCCGGCGTAGAGAAGGCCGGAGAACGGGGTGCCGCGGGCGGCGAGCTCGGTGACGACGGGGGTGACGAGGCGCTCGACGATGTCGTCGACGAGGCCCGCGGGCGCCCAGGGCAGCGGGGCGTAGGCGCCCATGCCGCCGGTGTTCGGGCCGGCGTCGTCGTCACCGAGGCGCTTGAAGTCCTGCGCGGGCAGCAGCGGGACGGCCGTCGTGCCGTCGACCACGCAGAACAGCGAGGCCTCGGGCCCGTCGAGGAACGACTCGAGGAGCACGGGGTGCCCGCCCTCGAGGACGGCGGCGGCGTGGCGGCGCGCAGCGTCGAGGTCCTCGGTGACGAGGACGCCCTTGCCGGCCGCGAGCCCGTCGTCCTTGACCACGTACGGCGGGTCGAAGCGGGCGAGCGCGGCGTCGAGGTCGCCGGGGTTGTCGACCGCCTCGCTGCGCGCGGTGGGCACGCCGGCGGTGGTCATGACGTCCTTCGCGAACGCCTTCGAACCCTCGATGCGCGCCGCGGCGGCGCTCGGTCCGAAGCAGGGGATGCCGGCGTCGCGCAACGCGTCGCCGACGCCGGCGACGAGCGGGGCCTCGGGGCCGACGACGACGAGGTCGGCGCGCCACTCGCGGGCCAGGGCGACGACCTGCTCGCCGGAGGTGGGGTCGGCGAGTCCCGGGTGCTCGGCGAGCGCGGCCGTGCCGGCGTTGCCGGGGGCGGCGGCGAGGGCCGTCACCTCGGGGTCGCCGGCGAGGGCGAGGAGGAGGGCATGCTCGCGGGCTCCGGAGCCGATGACCAGGACGCGCACGGGCGCCACGCTACGGGTGCCCGGTGTGCGCCGACGATGTGGCTTTCCTGGCGTCCAGTGCCAGCGTGGACGCAGGGCTTGCACCCGCGGTGCACCAGCAGTTCACCGCCCCGTCGCGGGGCGAGGTGGCGGGGAGGGCGCGGGGCGGGCGAGGATGCGCAGCGATGTACACGCCGGGGTGGGTGCCGTCCGCGTTGTCCCGCCGGAGCGCACTGTGGGGAGGGCTCGCCGCGGCCGGGGCGCTGGCCGCCGGGTGCTCGAACACCCCCGTCGCCGGCCCCGCGCCGCCGCCGACCGGGACGCCCTCCCCGTCACCGATGCCGACGCCCGCCCCGCCGGTGCCGGCGCCGACGGGCCCGCCGCGGGTCATGGTCGTGGGGCACCGCGGCGCCTCCGGGTACCGGCCCGAGCACACGCTCGCGGCGTACGAGCTCGCGATCCGAATGGGTGCCGACGCCGTCGACGTCGACCTCGTGCCCACCCGCGACGGGGCGCTGGTCGCGCGCCACGAGCCCGAGATCGGCGGGACCACCGACGTCGCCGAGCGCCCCGAGTTCGCCTCACGCCGCACCACCAAGCAGATCGACGGGACCACCTACACCGGCTGGTTCACCACCGACTTCACGCTCGCCGAGCTGCGCACGCTGCGCGCGAAGGAGCGCATCCCGCAGACGCGCCCGCACAACACCCTTTACGACGGCCGGTTCCCGCTGGTGACGTTCGACGAGGTCCTCGACCTGCTCGACCGCCTCGCCGCCGAGCTGCGCCGCCCGGTCGGCGTGCTGCCCGAGGTCAAGCACTCCACCTACTTCGCGAGCCTCGGCCTGCCGGTGGAGCCCGGGCTGGTCGAGACCCTGCGCCGGCGGGGCCGCGACGGCGCGGACTCCGGGGTGATCATCCAGTCGTTCGAGACCGCCAACCTCCGGGCGCTGAAGACGCAGGTCGCCTGCCCGCTCCTGCAGCTCGTCGACGCCGCCGGCACCCGGCCCGCCGACCTCGTGGCCGCGGGCGACCCGCGCACCTCGGAGGCCCTGGTGACCCCGCAGGGCCTGCGGGAGGTCGCCGGCTACGCGACCTGGCTCGGCCCGACCAAGGAGCTGATCATCCCGCTCGGGCCGGACGACGCCTCGGGTGCGCCGACGACCCTGGTCCGCGACGCGCGCGCGGCGAACCTGCGGGTCATGCCCTACACGTTCCGCAACGAGAACGAGTTCCTCCCCGTGGGGCGGCGACGGGGCGGGCCAGCCGCGCCCGCGGACACCTACGGCGACGCGTTCGGCGAGTACCGGCAGTACGTCGCCCTGGGCGTCGACGCCGTCTTCAGCGACGACCCGGATACGGCGTTGGCAGCGATAACGCCCACCTGACTCCGCGCCGGCGGATCGAGCACGTGGCGCGACGACGGAGCGCCAGGTGCTGCACGCCTCGGCGCGACCTACGGCGCGAGCCGCCGGTCGATGTAGCACCAGCGCCACGTCTCGTTCGGCTCGTGCGAGCGCATGACGGCGTGGCCGGTGTCCTCGTGGTGCTTCGAGGCGTGCCGGTACGGGCTGGAGTCGCAGCAGGCGACGTGCCCGCAGTCCAGGCACTTCCGCAGGTGCGCCCACGCCGTGTAGCCGTCGGCCCGGCAGTCCGGGCAGATCAGCGTCTCGCCCTCGCTCGCCACGGCACTCGGAGCCGGGTCGGTGGCGATGCCCTCGGGACCGATGGTCAACAGGTGTTCGCAGGCTCCCACCCGGACGAGTCTACTGGCCGACGTCCCGCGGGCCCCAGGGTTCGCGACTTCCCGGAGCGCGACGGAGGAGCGCTCCGGGTCGTCGCTCGAACCCGTCAGCGGACAACCGTCTCGTCGCGTCCCGGACCGACGCCGATCGCCGAGACCGGCGCCCCGGAGAGCTGCTCGATCCGCTCGACGTAGTCGCGCGCCTTGGCCGGCAGGTCGGCGAAGGAGCGGCAGGCCGAGATGTCCTCGAACCAGCCCGGCATCGTCTCGTACACCGGCACCGCGGTGCTCACGTCGGCCTGGGTCATCGGCATCTCGTCGACCCGCTGCCCGTCGACCTCGTAGCCCACGCAGATCGGCACGTTCTCCAGGCCGGAGAGCACGTCGAGCTTGGTGAGGAACAGGTCGGTGATCCCGTTGACCCGCACCGCGTACCGGGCGATCACGGCGTCGAACCAGCCGCAGCGCCGGCTGCGGCCGGTGGTCACGCCGAACTCGCCGCCGGTCTTGCGCAGGTACTCGCCGTCGGCGTCGAAGAGCTCGGTCGGGAACGGGCCGGAGCCGACCCGGGTCGTGTAGGCCTTGAGGATCCCGATCACGCGGCCGATGCGCGTCGGCCCGATCCCCGAGCCCGCCGCGGCGCCGCCGGCCGTCGGGCTCGACGACGTCACGAACGGATAGGTCCCGTGGTCGACGTCGAGCAGCGTGCCCTGCGAGCCCTCGAGCAGCACGGTCTCGCCGCGCTCGAGGGCCTGGTGCAGCGCGAGGCGGGTGTCGGCGATGCGGTGGGCGAAGCCCTCGGCGTGGCCGAGCACGGTGTCGGCGACCTCGTCGACGTCGAGCGCGCGCCGGTTGTAGATCTTGACGAGGATCTGGTTCTTGAGCTCGAGCGCCGCCTCGACCTTCTCGCGCAGCAGCTTCTCGTCGAGCAGGTCCTGCATCCGCACGCCGACGCGCGCGACCTTGTCCTGGTAGGCCGGGCCGATGCCGCGTCCCGTGGTGCCGATCCGGGACTTGCCCAGGAAGCGTTCGGTGACCTTATCGATGGCCACGTGGTACGGCATGATCACGTGCGCGTCGGCGGAGATCAGCAGCTTGCCGGTGTCGACGCCTTTGCCCTCGAGCTCGGCGAGCTCCTCGAGCAGCACACCCGGGTCGACCACGACGCCGTTGCCGATCACGTTGGTGACACCCGGCGTCAGGATCCCCGACGGGATGAGGTGCAGCGCGAAGTTCTTGCCGTCGGGGAGGACGACGGTGTGCCCCGCGTTGTTGCCACCCTGGTAACGCACGACCCACTGGACCTGCTCACCGAGGATGTCGGTGGCCTTGCCCTTGCCCTCGTCACCCCACTGGGCGCCGATGAGGACGATGGCCGGCATGTCAAACTCCCTGGCGTCGACTCCGTTGGTCGCACGGGAGTGCGGGCCGCCCCGTGCAGCGAAAGGGTAGTCCACGCGTGTGCCGCGGCTCGTCCTCACGGGGTCCCTGGTGCGCGTGATGACCTGCGGGGACTCCGCCCGGGCCCGCTGGGCGCCCTGGCTGCCCGCGGACGGCACCCCGCGACACGACCTCCCCGACCTCCCGGCGCGCGCCGACGTCGACCCGGTGCTCGCGGACGTCCCGGCCGGCGGGCGCCTCGCGGTGGCGGGTGACGACGCGGCCCTCGCCGCCGTCCTCGTGCGCCTGCTGCGCCGCGAGCGCCTCGACGTCGCCGTCGCCGTGCTCCCCGCGCCCGACTCCGCCGCGGCCGGCGTCTGGGGCGTCCCCACCGACCCCTCGACTGCGGTCGCCCTCGCCCGCGACGGCGTCGCCCACCGGGCACCGCTGGTCCGCGACGACCACGGCGGACTCGTCGCCGGACGCCACGCGACCGGACCGTTCCACGGCGAGGTCTACTGCGACGAGCACCTCGTCGCGCGCGGCGACGCCGAGAGCCTGGTCGTCGTCCCGGACCCCGGGGGCGGCGTGACCGTGACCGTCACCGGCCCGCGCCGGCTCGCCGGGCTGCGCGCGGGGCAGGTCACGACGCTCTCGGGCCGGGCCGTGCAGCTCGGCTGCCGCCCGCCCGTGCCCGTGGTCCGCGACGGCGTCCACGGCGCCCGGCCCGTGGCCCGGCGTAGCTGGTACCGGCACACGCAGGACTGGCTGCTGGTCAGTCCTCGGGAGGGGTCAGCGGGACGGTGACGACGAGGACCTCGTCGAGCCCCTCGGACGCGTGCTCCACCCGGCGCCGCTCCGCGTCCACCGCCGCGGCCTCGCGGTCGAACGGGCCGAACGCGTCGGTCTCGCCGGTGACCGGATCGGCCACGAGCACGACCCAGGCCACGGGGCCGGAATCCGCGTGCCCGGGCTCGGCCGGTCCCGGGCCGCCGCTGCGCGACACGTCGACCACGACGCGAAACTACCCCCGGGGGGCGACGGACCCTGTGGGGACACGGCGCAGCGGGTGAGCGGCGGGGTTCCCCCGACCCGGGGGTAGCCCACCGATCGATCGACCGGTCGACTTCTCTGCGCGACCGGTCAACGACCGTCCGTGCACACTCATGCCGATCACGCATGGCTCCGGGAGGCCCGGGTACACAGCCTCCATGCTGGCGGTGGTCATCCTCGTTCCGATCGCGATCATGGTTCTGGCCTGTGTGCTCGAGCGGTTCGAGGCCCGGGCCGTGCCCACCGCCCGCGCCCCCCGCACCTCGCGCGCCGGCCTCCGCACCCCGGCCACCGCCCCCGCGGCGCCCCTGCAGCTGCTGCCCGGCGCGGCCGAGGACGGGGGGCAGCACGTGCTGCCCGAGCCGGCGGCGACGCCCCCGTCGCCCCTGCGCCGCGCCTCCTGAGCCCACCCGCCCCGGTCCCGCCGGCTCAGCCCTCGTCAGCACCCGGGCGCATCCGCGCCGTCGCCGCCACCGCGTCGTCCCGGTCCATGCCGGTCGCCCCCAGCAGGTCCACGAGCATCGAGCGCAGCTGCGCCAGCACGACCTCCGCCGAGTAGCCCCCGCCCCGCACCGGCACGAGCGCGGCGGTGTCGAGCAGGTCGCTGCGGGCCCCGTCGGTGGACTCGCCGGTGGTCAGCTCCTGACGCAGGACCGCCACGGCTTCGGCGAGCCGGCGCATCACCAGCACGAGATCGGGATCGGGCTCCTCGCCGTCGAGCACCGAGGCGTGCCCGCGCCGCGCGAGCACCCGGGCGTTGCGCAGCGCCAGGTCCACCGGCCGGATCGCCGTGCGCAGGCGCGCCAGCTCCCCGCGATGCCGGCGGCGCAGCGGGGCGATGGTCGTGATCTCGAAGCCGGCGTCCACGGCGTCGACCAGCGTGTCGACGCGCTTCTGGGTGGCCCGCGCCCGCTCCAGGACCGCCGCGGCGGCGTCGCCGTCCCGTGCGTCGAGGGCGTCGGCGGTGCCGACGAGCACCGCCTCGAGCTCCTCGAGCAGCTCGGTCAGGCCACGCCGCGCGCGGGTCAGGGGGTGTGACGGCAGCGTCGCCGCCATCGCCAGCCCGATGGCGGCCCCGATGAGCGTGTCGATCCAGCGGGAGAACGCCGCCGTGGTGCCCGGCGGCTGCAGGGTCGCCACCAGCACGGCCGACACCGCGGCCTGGTTGAGCAGCAGGGCACCGACGTCGAAGAGCAGTGCCGCGAGCAGCGCGAGGCCCACCACGACGCTGATCTGCCACCAGCCGGGGCCGATGAGCACGACGATGAGGTCGCCGACGGCCACGCCGACGCTGACCCCGACGGCGAGCTCCACCGAGCGCCGCAGCCGGTTGGTGACCCCGACGCCCAGGACGAGGACGCAGGCGATGGGCGCGAAGAACGGCACCGGGTGGCCGAACAGGTCGCGCGCGACGAGGTAGGCGAGGCCGGCCGCGAGCGCGCACTGCAGCACCGGGAGCCCGGAGTCGCGCAGCCGCCGCACCCGCGTGCCGGCGACCCGGCGCAGACGGTCGACAGCGGCCACGGCGCGACTCCGGGGACCGTCAGTCCGCGAGGCCGAGCAGCTCGACCGCCGAGGGGTCGCAGTCGGCGACGAGCTGCACGCAGCGCTCGACCTCGTCGGCCTCGCCGATCGCCTTCGCGGCACGCGCCAGCGCGGCGACGGAGCGCAGGAAGCCCTGGTTGGGCTCGTGGTCCCACGGCACGGGGCCGAAGCCCTTCCAGCCGTTGCGACGGAGCTGGTCCAGGCCGCGGTGGTAGCCGGTGCGGGCGAAGGCGTACGCCGTGACGTGCTCGCCGGCCGCCTCGGCGCGCTCGGCGAGCGCCGCCCAGCCCGCGCTGTAGGTCGGGTGGTCGGCGACGACGGCCGCCGGGTCCTCGCCCGCGGCGAGGCGCGAGGCCGGTTCCGGGGACTCGGGGAGGTAGGTGGGCTGGGGTCCGAGCAGGTTGTGCCCGTGCGCCGCGCCGGGCCCGGTCGGGATGGTCATGGACCCCATCATCCGCCCGGGCCCACCGCGGTCAGCGGCCCAGGGTCTGCCCGGTCGAGCGCAGGTTCTCGCAGGCGGTGACGACCCGCGCGCCCATGCTCTTCTCGGCTTCCTTGAGGTAGCTGCGCGGGTCGTAGACCTTCTTGTTGCCGACCTCGCCGTCGATCTTCAGCACGCCGTCGTAGTTCGAGAGCATGTGCCCGGCGATCGGGCGAGTGAACGCGTACTGGGCGTCGGTGTCGACGTTCATCTTGATGACGCCGTAGTCGAGCGCCTCGTGGATCTCCTCGAGCAGCGAGCCGGACCCGCCGTGGAAGACCAGGTCGAACGGCTTGGAGCCGTCGGGGAGCCCGAGCTTGCGCGCCGCGACCTCCTGGCCCTCCTTGAGCACCGAGGGCTTGAGCTTCACGTTGCCCGGCTTGTAGACGCCGTGCACGTTGCCGAAGGTGGCCGCGAGCAGGTAGCGGCCCTTCTCGCCGCCGCCGAGGGCGTCGACGGTGTGCTCGTAGTCGCCCGCGGCGGTGTAGAGCTTGTCGTTGATGTCGTTGGCGACGCCGTCCTCCTCGCCGCCGACGACGCCGATCTCCACCTCGAGGATGATCTTGGCTTTGACCGCCTCGGCCAGCAGCTCCTGGGCGATCTCGAGGTTCTCGTGCAGCTCCACCGCCGAGCCGTCCCACATGTGGGACTGGAACAGCGGGTTCTGCCCGGCGTTCACGCGGTCCTGGCTGATCGCGATCAGCGGGCGGACGAAGCTGTCGAGCTTGTCCTTCGGGCAGTGGTCGGTGTGCAGCGCGACGTTGATCGAGTACTTGTCGGCGACGACGTGCGCGAACTCGGCCAGGGCACTGGACCCGGTGACCATGTCCTTCACCGACTGGCCCGACCCGAACTCCGCGCCACCCGTCGAGAACTGGATGATCCCGTCGCTCTCGGCCTCGGCGAAGCCGCGCAGCGCCGCGTTGATGGTCTCCGAGGACGTGCAGTTGATGGCAGGGAAGGCGAAGGCGTTGGCCTTCGCGCGGTCCAGCATCTCGTTGTAGACCTCGGGGGTCGCGATGGGCATCGTCGTGTCTCCCAGGAGTTTCTCGACACGGCCGACGACGGGCGCCGACCGGCGGGCTGCGGCGAAGTATGACGCAGCGGGGCGCCCCGCCGCTGCGGCTCCGTGGTGTGACCCGCTCGTCGTCCGTGCGGGGTCCTGGGCCAGCCGGGTGAGTGGCGGCGGGACCTCGTCCCCACCGGGACCACGGGTCGTGAAGGGCTATCGTCGGAGACGTGGGCCACCCCGGGGAGAGTGCCGTCGAGCGCACGCTGGGCAGCCTGAGGGCGATCGATGCGGTCGCCCCGTCGGATGCCTCGGTGCCCCATCCGTCGGCACCACCCGCGGCGCCGTACCGACCGGGCCCCCCGGCGCCGCACCCCGCCACCGGGCCCGTCGCGACCCAGAACGAGCAGGCCCCGCGCACGCTCGAGGATCTCTACCGCGAGCACCGGATGCGGTTCGTCCGCCTGGCCGTGCTGCTCGTCGACGACCCCGCGACCGCCGAGGACGTGGTCCAGGAGGCGTTCACCGGCCTGCACCGGCACTGGAGCCGGCTGCGCGACGAGCACGCGGCGCTGGGCTACCTGCGCACGGCGGTGGTGAACGGCTCGCGCTCGGTGCTGCGGCGCCGTCGCACGGCCCGCGAGTACATCCCGCCCCACACGGCCGACGCGCGGTCGGCGGAATCCCTGGCGATGCTCTCCACGGAGCACCAGGCCGTCGTGTCCGCCCTGGGCAAGCTGCCGCGCCGCCAGCGCGAGGTGCTGGTGCTGCGCTACTACGGGGGCCTCTCCGAGGCCGAGATCGCCGAGGCCACCGGCATCAGCAAGGGCACCGTGAAGTCGACGGCGAGCCGGGGCCTGGAGGCCATCGGCAAGCTCGTGGGAGACGGCTAGGGCGTCGGTTGGGCCGTTCGGGGCCCCTCGGGCGGGCCTGGGTCGCGTCGGGGGGCGCGGCTACCATCGGCCGGGATGGACGACGAGCGGCTGCTGTCGGAGGCCCTGCGCGCGCACGCCGCGGGCGGGGTCTCGTCCCCGGGCAGTGGCCCCGCCGCCCCGACCCCGGGTGCCCCCGCCCCGTCGGACACCGCGTCCGGCTCCTCCCGCCTGCGTGACCGTTTCCGCCCGCTCGGCCGCCGCCGCGGCGCGCCCGATGCCCCCGACGCCGAGGACGTGACCGCTCTGTCCGCCCGCCCGTCCGCGACTCCCCCGTTCCCGGCCGCCACGCGGGGCGCACCCCCGCCCGGAGCCCGCCCCGGGCCTCCCGCACCCACCGGGCCCGCACCCACCGGGCCCGCACCCACCGGGCCCGCGCGTCCCTGGCCACAGACCGGCCCCCGCCCGACCGCACGCCCGCCGATGCCGCCCACCGGTCCGATGGGCCGTCCCGGCGTCCCGCAGCAGCGGCCCGCCCCGGTCACGGGAGCCACGACGGTCACTCCCACCGGCGCCGGGCGCCCGGTCGCGGACCAGGGCGGCGCGACGGAGTGGACGCCCGCGCGGATCGCGTGGTGGTCGGCCGTCGCCCTGCTCGGCGGCGCCATCGCGGGCGCGCTCACGGCCGTCGGCACGCTCGCGCTGCCCGGCTGAGGGTCGACCCCGGGACACGCCGCCGGAGGACCCCGAGGCTCGCGACGAGGCGCGCCGCGTACCGTTTTGACACGTGTCGACCACTCTCGCCGCCGCGACGACCTCGGTGCAGGCCCTCGGACCGGAGTGGCTGGACCCGCAGTTCATCATCGAATGGCTGGGCCCCTGGGCCCTCGCGGGTGTGTGCCTGATCATCTTCGCGGAGTGCGGGCTGCTGGTCGGGTTCTTCCTCCCGGGCGACTCGCTGCTGTTCATCACCGGGCTCGCCGTGGTCACCGGCCTCATCGACACACCGCTGTGGCTGGTCTGCGTCCTGCTCGTCGTCGCCGCGTTCCTGGGCAACGTCTGCGGCTACTACATCGGGCGCAAGGCCGGGCCGGCGATCTTCGACAAGCCGAACTCGCGGCTGTTCAAGCGCGAGAACGTCGACCGCACCCAGGCGTTCTTCGACAAGTACGGCAACCGCGCGATCGTGCTGGGCCGATTCGTGCCCATCGTGCGCACGTTCATCACGGTGATGGCGGGCGTCGGGCGGATGGACGCCAAGCGGTTCTTCACGTTCTCCGCGATCGGCGGCGTCGTCTGGGCGGCCGGCGTGACCCTGCTCGGGGCGGCGCTCGGCCAGATCCAGTTCGTGCGGGACAACATCGAGATGATGCTGATCCTGGTCGTGCTCATCTCGGTGCTGCCGATCGTCTTCGAGGTGATCAAGGCCCGCCGGGAGAAGAAGCTCGGCGCCCAGGGCCTCGCCGAGGACGTCCTCGACGGCGCGAGCGAGGAGCCCACGCAGGTCATCGACACCCGGCGCACCGACCGCTAGGGCTCCGCGTGCGCGCGGACCCACGCGTGCATGGCGATCCCCGCCGCGACGCCGGCGTTGATCGAGCGCGTCGAGCCGAACTGGGCGATGGCCAGCACCTGGTCGGCGCCCGCGGCCGCCTCCGGGGTCAGCCCCACGCCCTCCTGACCGAACAGCAGCACGCAGCGCCGCGGCAGCACCGCGGTCTCCAGCGGCGTCGCCCCCGGCCCGTTGTCGACGGCGACCACCGCGAGGTCCTCCGTGCGCGCCCAGGCGAGCAGCGCCGCGACGTCGGTGTGGTGGTGGACGTGCTGGTAGCGATCGGTGACCATCGCACCGCGCCGGTTCCAGCGCCGCCGGCCGACGACGTGCACCGCGGCCGCCGCGAACGCGTTGGCCGTGCGGACGATCGTGCCGATGTTCGCGTCGTGGTGGAGGTTCTCGATCGCGACGTGGAACGGGTGGCGGCGCCGGTCGAGGTCGGCGACGACGGCCTCGCGGCGCCAGTAGCGGTAGCGGTCGACGACGTTGCGCCGGTCGCCCCCGGCGAGCAGCTCCGGGTCGTAGCGGGGGTCGTCGGGCCACGCGGCGGGCCCGCCCGGCCACGGCCCCACGCCCACCGGCTCGGGGCCCGTGCGCCACTCGGTGGGGCCGGGCTCGTCCGGGTCGTCGGGGGTGGTCACAGCCCCAGGTCGGCCAGCCCGAGCAGCGATCGGCAGGCCAGGCCGCGGGCCTCGACGGCCTCGGTGGCGCCGGTGCCCCGGTCGACGACGGTGACGACCCCGACCACCTCGGCGCCGGTCTCCAGCAGCGCGTCGACGGCGGTGAGCACGCTGCCGCCGGTGGTCGAGGTGTCCTCGACGGCGAGCACTCGGCGGCCGGCGACGTCGGGCCCCTCGATGCGCCGCTGCATCCCGTGGGTCTTCGCCGCCGAGCGCACGACGCACGCGTCGACGGGCGCGCCCGGCGCGTGCATCACGGCGAGGGCGACCGGGTCGGCGCCCAGCGTGAGCCCCCCGGCGGCGTCGTAGGTCCAGTCGGCGGTCAGCTCGCGCACCAGGCGGCCGATCAGCGGACCCGCCTCGTGGTGCAGCGTGGCCCGGCGCAGGTCGACGTAGTAGTCGGCCTCGCGGCCCGAGGACAGCGTCACCCGCCCGTGCACGACGGCGAGCTCGGTGACCAGCGCGGCGAGCCGGGCGCGGGCGTCGGGGTCGACGGCAGGGGCGCTCATCCGCGCCCCGACGCCGAGCGGGCGGCCAGGGCCCGCAGCAGCGCGCGCGGCATCACCCGCGTCACGCCGACGATCGTCTTGTACACCGCGCCCGGCACCGACACCGCCTTCCCGGCCTCGAGGTCGGCCATGCCCTCGGCGACGACCTCGTCCGCATCCATCCACAGCCACTCCGGGCCGGAGCGCTCCTGGCCCAGCCGGGCGTGGAACTCGGTGCGCGTGTAGCCGGGACACAGGGCCATCACCCGCACGCCGGTGTCGACCAGCGTCAGCGCGAGCGTGCGCGAGAGCGCCGTGACGTAGGACTTGCCGGCGCTGTAGACCGAGCCGCGTCCGGGCAGGAAGCCCGCGACGCTGGAGACGTTGACGATGTCCCCGCGCCCGCGGGCGACCATGCCGGGCAGCGCCGCGGCGGTCAGCTCGAGCACGGCGGCCATGTTGACCTCGTAGTTCGCGCGCAGCGCCGCCGGGTCGGTGTCGACGAACTCGCCGGCGGTGGCGAACCCCGCGTTGTTCACCAGCAGGTCGATCGGGCGCTCCGCGGCCGCGACGCGCTCGGCGACCTTGGCGCGGCCGGCGGCCGTCGCGAGGTCGGCGACGAGCACGTCGACGCGCACCGCCTGCGCGCGCAGCCGGTCGGCGACCTCCTCGAGGCGGATCGCGTCGCGGGCGACGAGCACGAGGTCGTGGCCCGCGGACGCGAGGTGCTCGGCGTACGTGGCCCCGATGCCTGAGCTGCCCCCGGTGACCAGCGCGATGCCGGCGGGGCGCGCGCCCCGGGGCCCGCGCCGGCCCCGCAGGGCCTGCGGCAGGGATCCGCGCCGCAGCCCGGCGGCGACCCGCACCGCCGGGAACGGCACGAGCCGGGAGACGCCCACCAGGGCCCGCGGGCCGACCCCGGGCACGCAGAGCGCCCGGCCGGCGGCGTGGTCGGCGAGCGCGGCGGCGGCCACGGCGTCCGCGTCGGGCGGGGCGACGTGCAGCGGCATCGCGCCGGCGAGGCGCCACCGCTCCTTCTCGACGTGCGGCGGCGTCGGGCACACCGTGGTCAGGGCGAGCCCGTCGCGGGAGAACGTGTGCGCCAGCGCCTCGGTCAGCATCCCGATGTAGGCCTGCGCGGCGCCGTCGAGCCCCGCGGGGCCGGGCACCGGCAGGTATCCCGCCGGGCCGGTGACGGTGATCGCCCCGCCGGGACCGGGGTGGCGACGGGAGATCATCCCGGGCAGCGCGGCCCGCAGGAGCGCCAGGACGGCGCCGGCGCTGCGGTCGAGCGCGGCCCGGACCTCGGCGACGTCGGCCTCGGGCAGCGCGCGGGTGCTCGGCGGGGTGGGGCCGACGACGAGCAGGTCGATCGGGCGGGTGCCGGTGAGGAGCCGGCGCACGACGAGGTCGAGGTCGAGCTCGTCGGCGAGGTCACCGGGCAGGACCTCGGGGCGGGCCCCGGACAGCCCGGACAGCTCGTCGGCGAGCGCCTCGAGGGCGGCGCGCTCCCCGCCCGCGAGCACGAGCTCGTCGCCCGCGGCGTGCAGGCGGCGGACGAAGGCGCGTCCCAGGTCCGTGTCCGCACCGGTCACGAGGGTGCGGCGCGGGGTCGGTCCGCTCACCGCCCCGAGGACGAGCTGCTGCGGGCGCCGGGCCCGAACTCGTCGTCCTCGATGTCGTAGGGGATGTCCGCCGGGCGGTCGCGGTGGGTCGGGCGCGGCTGGGACTCGGGACGGGGCTCGGGCTCGGCGTCCACGGGCTCGGCGTCCACGGGCTCGGCGTCGACGGGACGGTCCTCGCCCGCTGCGTCGTAGGCCCCGAAGCCGCCGTCGGACCAGCCGTCGCCGCGGTCGGGATCGGCGCCGCCGCCCGCCGCGTCCTCGAGCGCCACGGACACCTCGACGAGGGCCTGCAGCAGGTTCTGGACGCGGTCGGGGTCGGCACCGGGCTCGATGGTGGCGAGCACCCAGGTGTCCTCGGCCCACAGCAGCGGGACGTCCTCGCCGACGAGGTCGGCCGCGCGGGCGACGTCCGGCGTCACGAGCGGTCGCGCCTGCGCCACCGAGGTGACGAAGGCGTAGCGCTCGCCGACCTGGCCCAGCGAGTCGAGCCCCGCGTCGTCGGGCAGTGGCGCCGACGGGAGCCGCAGCTCGATCGCGACCGGCAGCGTCGCCACGCCGCGGACGGCCGCGACGATCCCGGTGACCTGGCCGGCCTGCTCGTGGTCGAAGACGTGCGCGAGGCGGCGGCCGCCCGGCCCGGGCACGGCGCCGGTGGCGAGGTCGAGCGCGCGGCCGTGGCCGCCCTGGTGCACGGCGCCGTAGCGCCAGCGACTCGGCAGGACGGGGTCGACGTCGACGAACTCCCAGCTCTTCGCCTCCGCCCACCGACGCCGGTCGCGTCGGTGCCCGCCGGTGCGGGAGCGGTCGGAGAGCAAGAGCAGCGCCCCGCCGCCCGCGGCCAGCGCCGCGATGACGAACCAGACCCAGGCAGGCACGGCCCTGAGCCTACGACGCCCTCGTCCCCCCATCGTGCAGCACGTCACCGGCGCGCCGGAGGAGATGTGATCGATGGTCGTGGCCATGGCCCCGGATTCCGCTCACGTGGGAGCGCCGGAAGCGGTCGCGGCGCACGGATAGGCTCGATCGTCGTGAGTGCCACCCTGGTCGCGCGGGACCTCGCCGCCGCGCACGGCGCCCGGGTGCTGTTCACCGGCCTCGACCTCGTCGTCGCCCCCGGGGACGTCATCGGTCTCGTGGGCGTCAACGGCGCCGGGAAGTCGACGCTGCTGCGCCTGTTGGCCGGTCTGGCGGCGCCGGACCAGGGCTCCGTCGCGGTGTCGCCGGCGACGGCGAGCATCGGGCACCTGCCGCAGGAGACCGCCCGCGTGCCCGGCGAGACCGTGCGCGGGTTCGTCGGACGCCGCACCGCGGTCACCGCCGCGACGGCCACCCTGGAGTCCGCGACGACCGCGCTCTCCGAGGGCCTCCCGGGTGCCGACGACGCGTACGCCGTGGCCCTCGAGCGCTGGCTCGACCTCGGCGGCGCCGACCTCGAGGAGCGCACCGAGGAGGTCGCCGACGACCTGGGCCTCGCCACCGAGCTGCTCGACGCGGAGATGACCTCGCTGTCGGGGGGCCAGGCCGCGCGGGCCAACCTCGCCTCGCTGCTGCTCGCGCGCTTCGACGTCTTCCTGCTCGACGAGCCCACCAACGACCTCGACCTCGCGGGCCTCGACCGGCTCGAGCGCTGGGTGCGCGAGCTGCGGGCGGGCACCGTGCTCGTCAGCCACGACCGCGAGTTCCTCGCCCGCACCGTCACCTCGGTGCTGGAGCTCGACCTCGCCCAGCAGGAGGTCACGCTCTACGGCGGCGGCTACGAGGCGTACCTCGCCGAGCGGGAGACGGCCCGGCGGCACGCGCGCGAGGCCTACGAGGAGTACGCGGAGAAGCGCGGCGAGCTGACCGCGCGGATGCAGACGCAGAAGCAGTGGGTGGAGAAGGGCGTGCGGAACGCCCGGAAGAAGGCGTCCGACCCGGACAAGCACGTCAAGCACTTCCGGGGCCAGACCTCGGAGAAGCAGGCTGCGAAGATCTCGCAGACGGAGCGGCGGATCGAGCGCATGGAGGTCGTCGAGGAGCCCCGCAAGGAGTGGGAGCTGCGGATGACGATCGCGGCGGCCCCGCGGTCGGGCACGGTCGTCGCCACCCTGGACGGCGCCGTGGTCCGGCGGCCGAAGGACCCGGCTCCCCTATCGGCGTGCTCCCCTGGACGCTCCGCGGGTGGGTCCGACTTCACCCTCGGCCCCGTCTCCCTCCGGCTCGACTACGCCGACCGCGTCGCGATCACCGGGGCCAACGGGTCCGGCAAGTCGACGCTGCTCGCCGTGCTGCTCGGTCGCCTCGCCCCGGACGAGGGCCGCGCCGCGCTGGGCTCGGGGGTCGTCGTCGGCGAGGTCGACCAGGCGCGCGGCCTGCTGTCGGGCGGCACGTCGCTGCTCGACGTGTTCTCCCGCGAGCCCGAGCTCGACCGCTGGCCCACCGCGGAGATCCGCACCCTGCTCGCGAAGTTCGGCCTCGGATCCGAGCACGTACTCCGCGGCGCGGACACGCTCTCGCCCGGGGAGCGCACCCGGGCCGCCCTCGCGCTGCTGCAGGCCCGCGGGGTGAACCTGCTGGTGCTCGACGAGCCGACCAACCACCTCGACCTCACGGCGATCGAGCAGCTCGAGACCGCGCTCGCGTCCTTCGAGGGCACGCTGCTGCTGGTCTCCCACGACCGGCGCCTGCTCGCGGGCGTCGCCACCACCCGCGGCTGGCACCTCGACGCCGGACGCGTCGTCGAGGTCGACCGGCGTGGATGAGAGCACTCCCATCCGCGCGTCACCCACGGCTCACCGACGCCCACGAGGGTGGCCGCGTGGCTCGATCGACGCTCGCCGCCGCCCTGCTCCGACGTGCCGGGTCGCCTGACGCGGTTCCCGGCTGGCGAGGACGAGGGCGGGGCGCGCCCGTGAGGCCCTCGGGAGCCGTTTGTGAGGGCCTACTCGTCAGCGCGGACGGTCGATTGACGAAACCGCCCACCAGTGCTTGCATCACTGCATTCATTGCATGACTGCAAGGATCTGACGATGGACGAGCGGGACCGGCTCGCGACGAGCTTCGGGGACATGCGGCGCGCGATGATCCCCGCGTTCGTGCTGGACCTCCTCGCCACCGTCGACGGCGGGGACGAGCTCTCGATGACCCAGCTCGCCACCCTCTACGTCCTCGACGCCGGCGAGCCGGTGTCCCTCGGCGGGCTCGCGGACCGGATCGGGCGGTCGGTGTCGGCGACCAGCCGACTCGTCGACGCCCTGGTGCGCCGTGGTCTCGTCGAACGCCGGGAGCACCCGTCCGACCGTCGCGTCCGGCGGATCGCGCTCGCCGACCACGGCGACGCCCTGCTCCGCCGCCTCGAGCGCACCCGCGCCGAGGCCCAGCTCGAGGTGATGGACCGCCTCGCCCCCGCGGACCGGGCCCTGGTGGCCCGCGCGATGACCCTGCTCGGCGACTCCGCCCGGCAGGGACGAGAGAAGAGAGACCCGCCATGACCGACGCACCGCTCGTCCTGCCCCTGGAGGCCGTCGACCCGACCGACCCCGACACCCTCGGCCGCGTCGGCGGCAAGGCCGCCAACCTCGGGGCCCTCGTCCGCGCCGGCTTCGCCGTGCCGGCCGGGGTCTGCCTCACGACCGCCGCGTACCGACGGGCGGTGGGCTCGGCGCTCGACGCGCTGCTCGCCGAGGACATGGACGCGGTCGGCCTCGCCGAGAAGGCCCGCGCCGCGGTGCTCGCGGTGCCGATCCCCGACGAGGTCGCGGCCGCGGTGCGGGCGACGTGCCCCGACGGGCCGGTGGCGGTCCGCTCATCGGCGACCGCCGAGGACCTGCCGGGCGCGAGCTTCGCCGGCCAGCAGGACACGTTCCTGAACGTCGTCGGCGACGACGCGGTGCTCGACGCGGTGCGGCGCTGCTGGGCCTCGCTCTGGACCGACCGGGCCGTCGCCTACCGCGGCGCCCACGACATCGACCACGCCGCGGTCACGCTCGCCGTCGTGATCCAGTCGATGGTCGACGCGCGGTGGGCCGGCGTCCTGTTCACCGCGGACCCCGTGACCGGACGCCGCGGGCAGGCCGTGATCGACGCCGCGCCGGGGCTCGGTGAGTCGGTGGTCTCGGGCTCGGTCGATCCCGAGCACGTCGTCGTCGACCCGGCCGGCGAGATCGTCTCCCGGCACGCGGGCGCCGGCGGGACCGTCGTCCGTGCCCTGCCCGGCGGGGGCACCGAGACCGTGGCGCACCCGAGCGGTGCGGCCTCCCTGGACGACGCCGACGTGCGGACGCTCGCCCGTCTCGGCCGCCGGGTCGAGGCGCTGTTCGGCGCGCCGCAGGACATCGAGTGGGCCCTGGACGGCGACGGCCGCGCGTGGTTGACCCAGTCGCGCCCGATCACGACGCTCTACCCGCTCGTGCCCGGACGCCCGGGCCTGCGGCTGTTCCTCTCGGCGAACGTCGCGCAGGGCGTGTTCCGGCCGTTCACCCCCGCCGGACTCTCCGCGGCCCGGCACCTCGCCTCCGGCGTCGCGGGCCTGCTCGGTGTGCCGGTCGACGATCCCGAGCAGGGCCCGCCGATGCTGTCCGAGGCCGGCGAGCGCGTGTTCGTCGACCTCACCGACGTCCTGCGCAGTCGGGTGGGCCGCGCCGGAGCCGCCGGGGTGCTCGGGGTGATGGAGACCCGCTCGGCCGAGGTCATCGCCACCCAGCTCGACCGACCCGAGCTCGCCGTCACCCGGCGCTCGCCCCTGCCGACCGTGCGGCGGGTCGGCCGGGTCGCCCTCCGCTACCGCATCCCGCCGGCCGTCGTCGGCGCCTGGGTGCGCCCCGCCCGCGCGCGTGCCCGGGCGTCCGCGCTGGTCCGGGACGCGGCCGCGATCCTGCCCGCTCCTGCGGGCGCCGGGCGGGAGGAGCGCCTCGACCGCGTCCGCTGGATGCTCACGGCGTGCTTCGCGCCGATGGCGCCGCAGATCGCACCGGCCCCTGCCGCCGGCTTCCTCGCCCTCGGCCTGGCCGCGCGCCTGCTCCGCGGTCGCGCCCGTCCCGGCGAGCTCGGCACCGTGCTGCGGGGCCTGCCGCACAACGTCACCACGGAGATGGACCTCGCGCTCTGGGAGCTCGCCGTCCGCCTGCGCGACGACCCCGCCACCGTCGTCGCCCTCACCGGCACCCCGCCGGCCGAGCTCGCCGGACAGCGCAGCACCTGGCCGCCGGTGCTCGCCGAGGGTCTGGGCGCCTTCCTCGCCGCGCACGGCCGCCGCGCCGTCGCCGAGATCGACCTGGGCCTGCCGCGCTGGTCCGACGCCCCCACCCACCTGCTCGGGGTGCTCGCGAACTACGTCCGTCTGGACGACGCCGGGCGCGCTCCGGACGTCGTGTTCGCCCGCAGCGCCGCGGAGGCCGAGGCGATGATCGAGTCACTGGCCGCGCGCGCCGGCGGCCTGCGCGGACGGGTCGTGGCCGCGGCCCTGCACCGGGCCCGCGATCTCGTCGGGCTGCGCGAGCTGCCGAAGTACTGGCTGGTCACGGTGCTCGCGGCCGCCCGGACCGAGCTCGCCGCGGTGGGCGCCGACCTGGCGTCCCGGGGCCGCCTGGAGACGGGTGACGACGTGTTCTTCCTGAGCCTCGCCGAGGCCCGGGAGGACGTCGACCGCCGCGGCGTCGTGCGGGAGCGGCGCGCGACCTACGAGCGCGAACTGCGGCGCCGGCACGTGCCACGCATCGTGCTCTCGGACGGCACCGAGCCCGAGGCCCTCGGCGCCACGGATGCCCCCGCCGACGGTGCGCTCACCGGCGTCCCGGCCTCGGCGGGCACCGTCACGGGCCGGGTCCGGGTGATCACCGACCCGCAGGGCGCCCGCCTCGAGCCCGGCGACGTGCTCGTGTGCCCGTCCACCGACCCCGGCTGGACGCCGCTGTTCCTCACCGCCGGCGGGCTGGTGATGGAGATGGGCGGCTCGAACTCCCACGGCGCGGTGGTCGCCCGCGAGTACGGCCTGCCCGCCGTCGTCGGCGTCCGCGACGCCGTGGCCCGATTGACGGGCGTGGCGGAGGTGCGCGTGGACGGCACGAGCGGGCGGGTGGAGCCGCTGGTGACGTCGTAGGGAATGTCAGCGGCGTGGCGCCGCAGACGTTGAGTGTTCAAACAAGGGGAGCACGCCGAGAGGGCCACGCAGACGCGAGCGCTCAGACCACCAGTCGGTAGAACCGGAAGATGTCGTTCTCCAGGTCGTCGAGCACCTCGACGCCCGAGAACCCGGCGGCGCGGGCGTACTCCTCGAGCGTGCTCCGGCGCATCACCGTGCCGGTGCCGACCGAGTCGTCGGCGGAGAGCCCGTCGGGCAGGCAGCACATCAGCGAGAAGCCGTAGAACAGGCGCTCGACCTCGTCACCGTCGGGAGCGAAGGCCTCCGCGACCTTCTCGTCCATGATCAGGACGGTGCCGCCCGGCGCCACGGCCCGGCGCATCGCGGCGAGCACGGACACCGGGTCGGGCATGTCGTGGACGCACTCGAACGCGCACACGAGGTCGTAGACGCCGGCCTCGGCGCTCGCGACCTCCGCGTGGTGCACGCGGACCCGGTCGTCGACGCCCTCCGCCTCGGCGTGACGCCGGGCGGCGGCGACCGAGGCGGCGTCGACGTCGAAGCCGTCCACCCGGGCCGTCGGGTAGCCCCGCGCGATGCCGATGCTCGACCAGCCCTCGCCGCAGCCGACGTCGGCGACCCGTCCGCCGGCGCGCAGCGCGGCGTCGACCTCGCCGAGCCGCGGCAGGTGGTCGCGGGCGAGAGCATCCCGCAGGAGCGGGCGGTTCTGGGCCGCCTGGCCCTCGCGGGCGTCGTCACCGAGGGTCTCCCAGCTCACCCCGCCGCCCGTCCGGTAGGCCTCGAGCAGGTCGTCGATGTGGCGCAGCGACGCGACGAGGATCCGCGCGAACGGCGTCAGCACCGTCTCGCTGTCGAGGTCGGCGAGCACGGGGACGTGCGCGGCGGGCATCGCGAAGCGGCGCTCGTCGGGCGCGGCGGCCGCGTCGTCGACGGTGAGCATCCCGCTCACCGCCTGGTACTCGAGCCACTCGCGGGCGTAGCGGGCGGCGGTCCCGGTGCGCGCGGCGAGCTCGGGCGCCGTGGCCGGGCCGTCCTCGGCGAGCGAGCGGAACCAGCCGAGCCGGTCGCCCACGTAGAGCGCGGTGGTCTGCTCCATGCCGAGGATCCAGCCGAAGACGGTCTCGGCGCAGGCCTCGGTGGTGTGGGTGGGGCTGTCCTGTGTGGTCGTCATGGGTCGACGGTGGCGCACGGGCCTGTCACGGCGCTGTCTCATTGCTGTCGCCGCGCCGATACTCGGGGGCGTGAGCACGACCAACCCCGTCCGGGGCCGACTCAACGCCGGCTTCTTCCGGCTCGTCGACCGCTACGTCCACCACGTGCTCGGTGGCCGCAAGGCCGCGCTGTTCGCCGATCTCCCCGGGACGGTCGTGGAGCTGGGCGCCGGGACGGGCGCGAACATGCGCTACTACCCGGCGGGGACGCGGCTGATCGCCGTCGAGCCCAACCCGCCGATGCACGGCCCGCTGCGGGACGCCGCCTCCCGCCACGGCGTGGACCTCGAGATCCGCGCGGTGGGAGCCGAGGACACGGGCCTGGCGGACGGCAGCATCGACGCGGTGGTGAGCACGCTGGTGCTGTGCACCGTGGACGATCCCGCCGCGGTCGTCGCCGAGGTGCGCCGGATCCTGCGTCCCGGCGGGCGCTTCCTCGTCCTCGAGCACGTCGCCGCCCCGGACGGGAGCCCGCTCGCCCGGCTGCAGCGCAGCCTGCGATCCGGGTGGCGGTGGGCGTTCGAGGGCTGCGACCTGCGACGCCACACCGGCGAGCTGCTGGCCGACGCCGGGTTCGCCGACGTGGCCCTGGAGCGCTACCGCGCCGGCTCGGTCTTCCTGCCGGTGGACGAGCAGGTGGCCGGGACGCTGCGCCGCTGACCCGTCCGGCACCCCCACAGCGCCGCGCACCCGCCGACACCGAACGCCGCGGCCACCGCGATGCCGGCCGGCGGGCTCGCCGACGCCTCCGCCACGAACCCGGCCGTCCCCGGGCCGACGAGTCCGCCGACCGCGGCCGCGAGGTGCAGCACGCCGAGACGACGACCGAGGCCGAGTACCCCGAACAGCTCGGCCGCCGTCGCCCCGGTGAGCCCGACGAAGGTCCCGTGCGCCCCGCCGAACACCAGGGCGAAGCCGGCGAGGGCCGCCACCCCGTGCGCCGGCGCCCACAGGCCGAGGCTCAGGGTCATCACCACGGCGCCGGCCCGGAAGACGGCGAAGGCGCCCCAGCGGGCGACGGCCGGCACCACCGCCAACCTCGCGGCCAGGCTCGCCGCGCCCGCGGCCGCGACCAGGGCGGCGCCGGTGGCGAGGTCGATCCCCCGCAGGGCGGCGAACGGGGCGAGGTGCACGACCGGCACGAACATCGCGGCGGAGAGCCCGACGGCACCGAGGCCGAGACGCCGGAAGCCGCGGTCGGCGAGGACGGCCCGCAGACCCGGTTGCCCAGGCGCCCCGTTCCCCGACCCTCCGGCGGGCGCCGCGGGGACGCACGCCCCGAGCACGACGGCGGCCACCACGGCGAGCACGACCGCGGCGCCCCGCAGCCCGAGCGGCGCGACGAGGGCGACCGTGGCCGGCGGAGCGATCACGGTCGCCAGCCCCGCGCCCCCCGTCGCCACGACCAGGGCCGGACCCCGGCGGCGCTCGAAGGCGGACCCGACGGCCGCCTGCAGCGGGACGAACAGGCACCCCGCCCCGCCGCCGACGCCGAGCGCGAAGCCGGCGGCCGCCACCGGGAAGCCCGGCGCCGCAGCGAGGACGAGCAGGCCGCCGGGGACCAGGACCGCGGCGAGCGCGACCAGCGGGCGGACGCCGTGGCGCTCGGCGAGCGGGCCGGTCACCGTCCCGAGGGCGAGCATCGTGGCGAGCGTCGCCGCGAACATCACCGACGCCGTCCCCGGGCCCACGCCGAAGGTGGCGGCGACCGGCCCGGCCAGGGGACCGGTGCCGGTGGCGAGCCCGAGGGCGACCGCGGTCGCGGCCACGGTCGCCGTCAGCAGCCGCCCGGGTGCCTGTGCGGTGGTCACGATCCGTCGAAGAGGGTGGCGGCGGGCCGGAAGTACTCCCCGGCGATCGAGGCCCGGTAGCGGTCCGCGCCCACCGCGGCCTCGAGCCCGGCGGTCTGGGTGGCCTGGGCGCGCAGGGCCGCGAGCTTGCGGTCCAGGAGATCCTCGTCGAGCTCCAGGGCGACGGCGAGCTCGGCGTCCCGGCAAGGCACGAAGGCGTCACCGGCGTCGTCCATCGGCTCGGCGAACTCGGCGAACCGCCGCACCCAGTCCTCGGTCACGGCCGCGTGCAGCAGCCGTGGCGTCGCGGGCACGCGCCGCAGCGCCCGGTCGGTCCAGGCCGAGACGGCGCGGTGGTCCCGGTGCCCGGTGATGCCGTCGGGCCCGAAGGTGACGACGGTGTCGGGCGCGATCTCGGCGACGATCGCGGCGAGCTCGTCGACCGTGTCCTCGCCGGGGTCGGCGACGAGCGCCCCGTCGCGGTGGCAGCGCCCGCTCGCGTCACCGAGGAAGCGGTGCTCGATGCGGCACCGGACGGGGTCGAGCGCCGAGAGGCTCGCCGTGATCTCCCGCGACCGTTCGGCGGCGAGGCGGGCGGGCGACCAGCGACCGGGGTCGTCGGTGCCGTGCTCGCCGCGGGTGGCGGTGACGACGACGACCCGCCTGCCCGCGGACACGGCTGCGGCCAGGACGCCGCCGGAGAGGTAGAGCTCGTCGTCGGGGTGGGCCCAGACCCCGAGCACGGTGCCGAGGGCGGCGACGTCGTCGGGGGTGCGGACGGGGCGGGTGGTGGTCGGGGCGCTCACGGCGGTCTCCGGTCGACGACGGGGTGGGACGCCGTCGAGACTCGGGCCGGGCGCTGTCAGCCGGCGTGCACGGCGCTGTCACCGACGTGGCGCGCGATCGCGGCACGGGCCAGCGCGAGGGCTTCCTCACGGTCCGGGGCCCGCTCCCGCGGCACGACACCCCGGTCCCGCGGCCGGTCGTGGGCGTCCGGGGCGCGGTCGGCGGCGGCGTCGAGCAGGTCGGCGGTGCCGGCGTCGCCGAGGGTCCGGAGCAGGTCGGCGAGGTTGCGCAGGGTGACCCACTGGTGGCTCCAGTTGCCGCCGGCGGCCCAGTGGTCGATCACCTCGCGGTACCCGACGAGCGCGGCCCCGATCCGCCCGGACCGCGAGCGCAACGACGCCAGCCCGACCGCGGCGATGGCCTCGAGGAAGGTCGACCCCACGCTCCGGGCGCGGGCCATCGCTGCGCTGTAACCCTCCTCCGCGGCGTCGGTGCGGCCCTCGACGCTGTCGATCTCGGCCGTGACGTAGGCGGCGAGCCCGAGCAGGGACGGCACGTCGCCGGCAGGCAGGAGAAGGATCAGCTCGCGGGCCCGGCGGGGGTCGCCGCCGTACAGCGCGGCCAGCGCACCCACGCCCGGCTCGGGGCGGGGGCGCTCGCCGAGGCCCAGCGCGGCGACGTCGTGGGTGACCGCCTCGTCCCAGGCGCCCCGGCTCAGGCTCGCCTCGCCGAGGGCGGCCAGGCAGACGCGCCGCCCCTCGTCGTCGCCGGCGCGCGCGAGCCCGCCGCGGGCGAGACGCTCGGCCTCGACGGCGTCCCCGCGCAGGTAGGCGTCGTGGGACGCGTGGCCCCACACGCGCGCCGCGAACGGGTGCCCGGCCAGCGCCGGGTCGTCGACGAGCTCGGTGGCCAGGGCGCGCACCTCGCGCAGGTCCTGCCAGTAGGCGATCTCGGCGAGCGAGACCGCCATCGCCGTGGCCGCGTCCAGGTCGCCGCGGGTCCGCGCGAGGCGCCACGCGGCCCGCAGGTTGCCGAGCTCGCGGCGCAGCACCGGCCCGACGACGGCCTCCTGGGCGGTCAGCGCGGTGCGCTCCGCCCACGCCGCGAGCTCCACCGCCCAGCGCACCACGTGCCGGTCGGCGGCGTCGTCCTCCCCCGCGGCGACCAGCCGGTCGCGACCGAAGGCGCGCAGGGTCTCGAGCAGCCGGTACCGGGTGCGCCCCGACGCGTCGGATCCCGCCTCCACCATCGAGGCGTCGACGAGTCGCGCCAGCAGGTCCCCCGCGTCCCCGGCGAGCCCGAGCGCGCCGGCCACCCCCTCCACCGCGACGAGGTCGACGCCGTCGGCGAACGCCGACAGGTGCCGGAACAGGCGCTGCTCCTCGTCGCCGAGCAGGTCGTAGGACCAGGCGACGGTGGCTCGCAGCGTGCGGTGCCGGGCGTGCAGGGCGCGGCTGCCGAGCAGGTCCAGCGCCCGGTCCAGCCGCAGGGCGAGCGCGGCCGGGGCGAACGTCGACAGCCGCCCGGCGGCCAGCTCGACGGCCAGCGGAAGGCCCTCCAGCCGGCGGACGATCTCGGCGACCTCGCGGAGCTCGTCGGCGGTGAACGCGAGGTCCGGGCGCACGCGACGGGCGCGGTCGAGGAACACGGCGACGGCGGCGGCGTCGGGCAGCGGGGCGAGGCGCACGACAGCCTCCTCGGCCAGCCCGAGCGGCTCGCGGCTCGTGGTCAGCAGCGTGACCCCCGGGCAGCGCTCGAGGAGCTCGACCACCAGGTCGCGGACGGCGTCGAGGAGGTGCTCGCAGTTGTCCAGCACCAGCAGCCGGGGCGACGCGTCGAGCACGTCGAGGCAGGCGGTGAGGACGTCGCCGGTGATCGAGCCGAGGCGCAGCGCCGCGGCCAGCGCGTCCGGGATCCCCGCGGCGTCGGTCACCGCCGCGAGCATCAGGGTCGCCGCGTCGGGGCGGCGGCGGGCGAGCTCGCGGGCGATGCGCGTCTTGCCGACCCCGCCGGTGCCGACCACGCTCACCAGCCGCTCGGTGGCGAGCAGCCGGTCCGTCTCGGCCAGCTCCCGGTCACGTCCGTGCAGGTCCTCCGGCACCGACGGTGCCGCCAGCTCCGTCGGCCCCGTCGGCACCGCCGCGACGGACACGGCCACCGGCCCGGCCGCGCCCCCCGCCACGTCGCTCTCCAGGGCGGCCAGCGCGGGCGAGGGGTCGAGGCCGGTCTCCTCGGCCAGCCGCGCACGGAACTCCCGTGCGGTGCGCAGCGCCCGTGGCGCCTGCCCGGTGGCGGCCAGCGACCGCACGAGCAGCAGGACCGCGGGCTCGCGCAGCGGGTCGTCCGCCACGGCGTCCGCCGCCGGGCCGAGCGCCTCCTCGGCGACCCCGGCGGCGATCAGGGCGCCGGCGAGCCGATCCGTGACGTCGCGCCAGAGCTCGTGCGCGGCCTGCGCGGACGCGCGCAGAGCAGCGACGTCGGCGAGGTCCCCGAGGGCCGTCCCGCGCCACGCGCCCCGGGCCTCCCGCAGCAGCACGGCGGCGGCGGCGGGATCGGTGGGGGCGACCTCACGGGCGCGGTCGCGCAGCACGCGGACACGCCGCAGGTCCAGCCCGTCGTCGCCGAGCCGCAGCCGGTACCCGCCGTCGTCGGTGGTCAGACGGCGCGCCCCCGGCCCGAGGTCGGCGCGCAGTCGGGAGATGTGGCTGTGCACGGTGGCGCGCGCGGATTCCGGCGGGTCGTCCGGCCAGAGGGCGTCGACCACTTGGTCGACGGCGACGGTGCGGCCCTCGGCCAGCGCCAGGAGCGCCAGCACGGCGCGGCGCTTGGGGCCGCGCACGTCGACCGACCGTCCGTCGACGCCCAGCCGCAACGGCCCGAGCACGTCGACCCGGACGGCCTCACCTGCACCCGTCACCAGCACCCACCGCCACTCCTCGTGACGAGCATGCCGCGCTGTCAGCGCCGTGCAAGGGGCGTGCCAGCCGATCGGAGCAGCGTTCCCGGCATCGGACCTCCCGGACCGACACCCCTCGCGCTCAGGAGCACCCCCATGACCGTCACCGTCCACGACCAGTCCCTCGTCGCCGACCTGCGCGCCGCCCTGGCCGGCGACGTCATCGACCGCGCCGACCACCGCTACGAGCAGGCCCGCCGGGTGTGGAACGGCCTCATCGACCGGCGTCCCGCGGTGATCGCCCGCTGCGCGACGACCGCCGACGTCGTGGCCGCCGTCGCCGTGGCCCGGGCCCACCGACCATCCGTGAGCATCCGGGGCGGCGGCCACCAGGTCGCCGGGAGCGCGGTGTGCGAGGACGGGCTGGTCATCGACCTGTCGGACATGACGTCGGTGACCGTCGACCCGGCGGCGCGCACCGCCCGGGTCGGCCCCGGCGCCCGGTGGGCCGACGTCAACGCGGCCACCCAGCGGCACGGTCTGGTCGTGCCCGGCGGCGAGGTCTCCGAGACCGGCGTCGCCGGGCTCACCCTCGGCGGCGGCATGGGCCACCTGCAGCGCGCGCTCGGTCTGAGCTGCGACGCGCTGCGGTCGGTCGAGATCGTCACCGCCGACGGCGTCCTGCGCACGGCGAACCGCACCGAGCACGCCGAGCTGTTCTGGGCGCTGCGCGGCGGCGGCCGCGGCCTGGGCGTGGTCACGGCGTTCGAGTTCGAGCTCTTCCCGCTGGGCCCCGAGGTCGCCCAGTCGATGGTGCTCTACCCCTACGAGGACGCCGCCGCGGTGCTCGCGGCCTGGCGGGACCTCGTGCCACGGATGCCGGAGACGGTGTCGCCGGAGTTCGCGCTCTGGGGCATCCCACCGGACCCGGGTTTCCCGGCCGAGATGCACGGTGCGCCGGTCGTCGTGGTCGCCGGCCTGTACGCCGGACCCGCGCAGGAGGGCCTCGAGGTGCTCGCACCGCTGGCCCGCCTGGGCACGCCGCTGGTGGACGCCACCACGGTCACCGACTACGTCACCAGCCAGTCCGGCTCCGACCCGCTGTTCCCCGCCGGCGCGCGGTACTTCTTCAAGTCGCACTTCCTCGAGAGCTTCGACGACGACGCGGCCGCCGCCGTGCTCGCCGCGGGGGCCGCGCGGCCGACGCCGCAGTCGCTGGTCATCGTCCGCACGATGGGCGGGGCGATCGCCCGCGTCGGGGACGATGAGAGCGCCTTCGCCCACCGCGCGGCCCGCTTCAACGTCAGCATCGACGCGGGCTGGACCGACCCGGCGATCGACGACGACGCGATCGGCTGGGCGCGGGGTGCGTGGGACGCCCTCACGCCGTTCGCCACCGGCGGGGTGTACGTCAACTTCGCGGGTCTCGACGACGACGCCGACCGCGGCGCGGTGTTCGGGACCCACGCCGGGCGCCTCGACGCGATCGCCCGGACCTACGACCCGGACGGCATCCTCACCGCGGCCACCGCCCGGCACTGAGCACGCGCGGAGACAGGCGAAGGGCACCGTCGACCGGCTGGATCGGTCGGCGGTGCCCTTCGCTCAGCTCGTCGTCGTGGGCAGCCGAGGTCGCGGCACGCTACTGGCTCAGGGTCGTTTTAGCCTGATCGGGTGATATGTACCCGATCACGCACTCGGCCTTTACTACGCTCGGTGATCAGCGGACCGTTGGAGCTCGCGCTGGCGCAGTGCCACCGCGGGCAGCAGAGAGGCGAGGGGACTCAGATTCAGACGAGGTCCGATGAAGTCGCACGAGATGTCTGGTCGTGATCGGAAGCGCTCACTCGGCGTTCGATGATCCGCCGGGTGGCGTGTCCGGGCCATCAGCGCCCGCGCGCTCGTACCGCTTCTCCACCGTGGCGCCGCCGAGACTCCTCGCTCACCACGAGGAGAGAACCATGACCCAGACCCCTGAGCGGACGACCCCACCGGCACCACCCGCAGCGATCGACCAGGGCAAGTTGGAGGCCTTCCTCGGCAAGGTCGTCAACGAGGTCGGCGCCGCGTACAACACCGTGCTGACCGCCATCGGCGACCAGCTCGGTCTCTACCGGGTGCTCGCCGATGCCGGGCCACTGTCCTCGGCCGAGCTCGCCGAGCGCTCCGGGACCGCTGAACGCTACGTCCGGGAGTGGGCCAACGCGCAGGCCGCGAGCGGGTTCCTGAGCTACGACCCCGTCGCGGGCACCTACGAGCTACCCCCCGAACAGGCCTTCGTGCTCGCGGACGACACCAGTCCGGTCTACCTGGCGGGCATCTTCCAGGGCGCGCCGGCGGTCTTCGGGATGACCCCGAGAATCGTGGAAGGGTTCCGCACAGGGCAGGGAGTGGGCTGGCACGAACACGGGCAGGCGCTGTTCGAGGGCACCGAGCGGTTCTTCCGGTCGGGCTACCGCGCCAACCTGGTCTCCGAGTGGATTCCGGCCCTGGAGGGGGTGGAGACCAAGCTGCAGACCGGCGCCGTCGTCGCCGATGTCGGCTGCGGACACGGCGCCTCGACCCTTCTGCTCGCTGAAGCCTTCCCGAACTCGACGTTCGTGGGCTTCGACTACCACCAGGCGTCGATCGACGCCGCCCGCGCACGCGCGGCCGACGCGGGCCTCCCAGCGGATCGGGTCCGGTTCGACGTCGCCGGCGCCGCGGACTATCCCGGCACCTACGACGTCGTCGCCATCTTCGACGCCCTCCACGACATGGGCGACCCGCTCGCGGTCGCGCGCCACGTGCGAGAGTCGCTGGCCCCGGACGGCACGTTCATGCTGTTCGAGCCGGCGGCCGGCGACCAGATCAGCGACAACCTCAACCCGGTCGGCCGGCTGTACTACGCGATCTCCACCATGGTCTGCACACCAGCGTCGCTGGACCAGCCCGGACGCATGGCTCTCGGGGCCCAGGCCGGACCGGCCCGACTCGGTGAGATCCTCACCGAGGCCGGGTTCACCCGGGTTCGCGAGGCCGCCCGCACCCCGTTCAACATCGTTCTCGAAGGCCGGCCCTGACCTCGAGGTCGCGCTGGTGCCGGCTGGTCGTCATCTCGGGCTCGGAACCATCAGCGACGAGCGAAGGGCCCCTCCGATCGAGTAGATCGACCGAAGGGGCCCTTCGCTCAGTACCGCGAGGAGGTCAGGCCGCGCGCGACACCAGCAAGGCGCCGGTACCGCCGTCGCCCTGCTCGTCGAGGTCCACCGACACCGTGTCGCCCTCGCGCACGTCGCCGCCGAGCAGGGCCTTGGCGAGCTGGTCCCCGATGGCCGACTGCACGAGCCGGCGCAGCGGCCGCGCCCCGTAGACGGGGTCGAAGCCCTGGAGCGCGAGCCACTCGCGAGCGGCGTCGCTGACCTGCAGCGTCAGCCGCCGTGCGGCCAGCCGGGCGCCGAGGCGGTCGAGCTGGATGTCGACGATGTGCGTGAGCTCCTCGGTGGAGAGGGCGTGGAAGACCACCACGTCGTCGAGCCGGTTGAGGAACTCCGGCTTGAACGAGCGCTTCACGACCTCCATGACCTTCTCCTTGCGCCCGGCGTCGTCGAGCGAGGTGTCGACGAGCGCGGCGGAGCCGAGGTTCGAGGTCAGCACGAGGATCGTGTTGCGGAAGTCGACCGTGCGGCCCTGGCCGTCGGTGAGACGCCCGTCGTCGAGCACCTGCAGGAGCACGTCGAAGACGTCCGGGTGGGCCTTCTCGACCTCGTCGAGCAGCACCACCGAGTACGGGCGGCGCCGGACGGCCTCGGTGAGCTGGCCGCCCTGGTCGTAGCCGACGTACCCGGGCGGGGCACCGACCAGGCGGGCGACGGAGTGCTTCTCCCCGTACTCGCTCATGTCGATGCGGATCATGGCCCGCTCGTCGTCGAACAGGAACGCGGCGAGCGCCTTGGCCAGCTCGGTCTTGCCGACGCCGGTGGGCCCGAGGAACAGGAACGACCCGGTGGGACGGTCCTCCTCCGCGATCCCGGCCCGCGCGCGGCGGACGGCGTCGGACACGGCCCGCACGGCCTCGGCCTGCCCGACCACGCGGCGGCCGAGCTCGTCCTCCATGCGCAGGAGCTTCGCGGTCTCGCCCTCGAGCAGACGACCGGCGGGGATGCCGGTCCACGCCGAGACGACGTCCGCGACGTCGTCGGGGCCGACCTCCTCCTTGAGCATCACGGGGGCCGTCGAGCCGGCGTCGGCTGCGGCGAGCTCCTTCTCCAGGGCCGGGATGCGCCCGTAGCGCAGCTCGGCGGCGCGACCCAGGTCGCCGTCGCGCTCGGCGCGCTCGGACTCCCCGCGCAGGGTCTCGAGCTGCTCCTTGAGCGAGCGGGTCGAGTCGATCGCGTCCTTCTCGCCCTGCCAGCGGGCGGTCAGCGCGTCGAGCTCCTCGCGGCGCTCGGCGAGCTCGGCCCGCAGCGCGTTGAGGCGCTCCGCGGACGCGGCGTCGGACTCCTTGGCGAGCGCCATCTCCTCGATCTCGAGGCGGCGCACGGCGCGCTCGACCTCGTCGATCTCCACCGGGCGCGAGTCGATCTCCATGCGCAGCCGCGAGCTGGCCTCGTCGACGAGGTCGATGGCCTTGTCGGGCAGGAAGCGCGCGGTGATGTAGCGGTCGGAGAGCGTCGCCGCGGCCACCAGCGCGGCGTCGGTGATCCGCACGCCGTGGTGGACCTCGTAGCGCTCCTTGAGCCCGCGCAGGATGCCGACGGTGTCGTCGACGGTCGGCTCGCCGACCAGGACCTGCTGGAAGCGCCGCTCGAGGGCCGGGTCGGACTCGATGTGCTTGCGGTACTCGTCGAGCGTCGTCGCGCCGACCATCCGCAGCTCGCCGCGCGCCAGCATCGGCTTGATCATGTTGCCGGCGTCCATGGCGGACTCGCCGGTCGCGCCGGCGCCGACGATCGTGTGCAGCTCGTCGATGAAGGTGATGACCTCGCCCGCGGAGTCGGTGATCTCCTGCAGGACGGCCTTGAGGCGCTCCTCGAACTCGCCGCGGTACTTGGCCCCGGCCACCATCGAGCCCATGTCCAGGGCGACGACGCGCTTGTTGCGCAGCGACTCGGGCACGTCACCGGCGATGATCCGCTGCGCCAGGCCCTCGACGATCGCCGTCTTGCCGACGCCGGGCTCACCAATGAGCACCGGGTTGTTCTTGGTGCGCCGGGAGAGCACCTGGACGACGCGGCGGATCTCCGCGTCGCGGCCCACGACGGGGTCGAGGGCGCCGGACCGGGCGCGCTCGGTGAGGTCCTGGCCGTACTTCTCCAGGGCCTGGAAGGTGCCCTCGGGGTCGGCGGACGTGATCCGCCCCGACCCGCGGACCTTCGCGAACGCCTCCTGGAGCGCCTCGGGCGTCGCGCCGTGGCGGGTGAGCACCTCGCCGGTGCGCCCGCCGGCCGCGGCCAGCCCGACCAGCAGGTGCTCGGTGGAGACGTACTCGTCGCCCATGTCGGAGGCGAGCGTCTGGGCGTGCTGGAGCACGCGCGCGGTCTCGCGGTCGAACTGCGGCGCCGCGACGCTCGAGCCGCTCGCGCTCGGCAGGCCCGCGAGGACCTTGCCGACGTCGGCCCGCACCGCCGACGGGTCCGCCCCGACCGCGCGCAGCAGCGGTTCGGTGAGGCCGTCGGTCTGGTCGAGGAGCGCGGCGGCGAGATGGGCCGGCGAGACCTGCGGGTGACCGTCGACGGTGGCCGCCCGCACGGCGGCCGACACCGCCTGCTGGGTGCGGGTGGTGGGGGTGAAGTCCATTGCGGGGGTCCTCCTGCGTGACGTGCGGATCGGGCAGCCCACCAGCCGCCCACTGAACTTGAGTCTACCTGGCTCAACTTCGCTGACGTGGCGTTTGTTCCCGGCGATTCCCCGACATTCGGTCACCCACAGCGACGACGGCGAGAGGCCCCGATCCGGGGTGTCGTCGCTGCTCAGCGTGGCCGCGGACGCCGCCCGACGCCGGTGGGGGCGCGGACGACGACACGATGATGGGGACCCTGCGTGACGGCCGCGAACGGGCTGTCATAGTGGTCCGGACACGCGGGGCCCGGTCGTACGACGGGGCCGGCGCGATGGGGGGCTGGGGAGAGGTAGGGGGCATGTCCGCGGAGCCGCTGCCGGGCGACGGTCCGGCCGACGCTGCCCCGGCGCCCTTCCGCCCCTCACCCACCGTCCGGCCCGGACCCCGGCGCCTCGCCACGGTCCGTCCCGTCCCGCCGCCGCCGACCGCGCCGATGGTGCGGCCGGGACGGCACGCCGCGCCGGACCCGGTCGACGGCCCGGCACCGAGCGCCGCGCCGGTCGCACCGCCCGCACCGCCACCTCCGGCACCCGCCCCTCGCGCGCCCCGTCCCGCGCCCCCGACCCCCGAGGCGGACGCCGCGCGCCGGGTCCGCGAGGCGTGGGAGGAGGTCGGGCCGCAGGTCGACGAGCTCGCCGACTGGTTCGCGGCGCTGCTGTTCAGCCTCGACCCCGGGTCGCGGGCGCTGTTCCCCGCCCGGGTCACCGAGCCGGCGCGCCGGCTGCTGCGCTCGCTCGTGCTGGCGATGAGCACCGTCGACCGGCCCGCCGACCTCGCCGCGCTGCTCGAGCCGCTGGTGCGCGAGCACCGCGCGCTGGGCCTGCGCGCCGGGCAGTACGAGACGCTCGGCGTCGCCCTGATCGGCGCGATGCGGCGCTTCGGCGGCGCCACCTGGGACGACGCGGCGGAGCACGCCTGGGTGCGCGCGTTCTCCCTGGCCGCGGGCCCGATGGAGGACGCGGCGCGTGCGGCCGGGAACGACGGGGCGCCCGCGCTCGCCGAGGCCACGGTCGTGGGCCACCGGCGTGTGGGCTGGGACCTCGCGGTGCTCCACGTCGCGCCCGACCGGCCCGTGCCGCACCGCGCCGGGCAGTCCCTGACCGTCGAGATCCCGCAGCGCCCGCGGATGTGGCGCGCGCTCAGCCCGGTGACCGCGCCCCGGCCCGACGGCCTGCTGGAGTTCCACGTCCGCGCCGTCGAGGGCGGCTGGGTGAGCCGGGCGATGGTCGCGCACACGGCGACGGGCGACCGCTGGCGTCTCGGTCCGGCGTCCGGGCGGCTCGGGCTCGACCCGCGCAGCGAGCGCGAGGTGCTCATGGTCGCGGGCGGCACCGGCGGCGCGCCGGTGCTGGCCCTCTGCGAGGACATGGCCCGGTGGGCGCGGCCCCGCCCGTGCACGGTGTTCCTGGGCGGGCGGGTGCCCGACGACCTCGTCGTGCTCGCCCGCCTGCGGGCCCTCGCCGAGACGCACCCCTGGCTGGCGGTCGCCCCCGTCTGCGAGGACGACCCGCTCAACGCCGAGACACTGCCGGGGACGCTGCCGGACGCCGTGGTGCGCTCCGGCGACTGGTCGTCCCACGACGTGCTGCTCTCCGGCTCGCCGGCGATGATCCGCGCGACGGCCCAGGCGCTGCTCGTCGACGGCGTGCCGCTCGATCGCATCGCCTACGACCCGTTCACTCAGTAGCCGCCGCCGGAGAGTGCGGCCGCCAGCGCTCGTTCCTCACGCTGCCCACCGCCTCCCGACCGGGGCTGATCACTCGTGTCGATGGCGCGGGCCCGGTTGCCAGACGACCACCGACTGCGTGCGCCGGGCCGGCAGCCGGTCGCCGCGGGACGGGGCCTGCTCCGCGGCGGTGCGCCAGCGGGCCAGCTCCTCGGTGACCTCGGCGAGCCGGTCGGTCAGCGCGCCGACCTCGCGCTCGAGCTCGATGATCCGCTTGATGCCGGCGAGGTTGACGCCGTCCTCCTGCGAGAGCCGCTGGACCTCGCGGAGCACGGCGATGTCGCGCACCGAGTAGCGCCGCCCGCCGCCGCTCGCGCGGCCCGGGCTGACGAGACCGATGCGGTCGTAGCTGCGCAGGGTCTGGGCGTGCATCCCGGCGATCTGCGCCGCGACGGAGATGACGAAGACGGGGGTGTCCTCGTCGGCCCACGTCGGGAGGGCGGGCATGGACGGGGCGCCGAGCGGGGCCGGCCACGGCCCGCGCTCGTCGGCCCCGCCCTTGCCCCCGCTCATGACGCGGTCTCCCTCCGGGCAGCGGCCTCGGCGCGCCGCGTGAGGTCGGCCCGCGGGTCGTGGTCCGCCGTGGCCTCGACGTAGGCGTCGAGGGCCTGGCGCGCCGCGGAGCTCAGACGGCTCGGCACCGCGAGCTCGACGGTGACCAGCAGGTCGCCGGTGCGCCCGTCCTTACGGTGCACCCCGCGCCCGCGGACCCGCAACGTCCGCCCGCTGGAGCTCCCCGCGGGGACCTTGAGCGAGACCTTGCCGTCCATGGTGGGCACGGTGATCGTCGTGCCGTCGACGAGCTCCGGGAACGTCACCGGCACGGTGAGCGTCAGGTCGTCGGCGTTGCGCTCCGAGCGCCCGAACAGGTCGTCGGAGTTGACGTGCACGACGACGAACAGGTCGCCGGGCGGGCCGCCCCGACTGCCGGGCTGCCCCTGACCGGCGAGGCGGATGCGCTGGCCGTCGTCGACGCCCGGCGGGATCCGCACGGTGAGGGTGCGCGAGCGGGTGCTCACGCCGTCGCCGCCGCACTCGGGGCACGGCTCGTCGACGATCGACCCGGTGCCCGAGCAGTCGCGGCACGGCTCGCTGAACGCGAACGCGCCCTGGCTGCGCGAGACCACACCGGCGCCGCCGCAGGTCAGACACGTGCGGGGGCTGGTGCCGGGCTTGGCGCCGTTGCCGCCGCAGTTCGTGCAGCGCGTCGGCGAGGCCAGGCGCAGCGGCAGGGTGGTGCCGCCGACCGCCTCGGCGAAGTCGATGCGCACGTCGGTCTCGACGTCCGCGCCGCGCTGCTCGCGCGGGCGGGTGCCGCCCATGCCGGGCGTCGGCCCGGTGGTGGTACCGGCACCGCCGCCGAACAGCCCGCCCAGGAGGTCGCCGAGACCGCCCGCACCGGGCTGGCCCGCGCGGGCTCCCCCGCCGCCGAAGAGGTCGCCGACGTCGAAGCCGCCGGAGAACCCGGTGCCGCCTGCGCCCGCTCCGGCTCCGGCGCCACGGCCGCCGCCGAACCCGCCGAAGCGCCCGCCCGAGAACATCGTGCGCGCCTCGTCGTACTGCTGGCGCTTCTCCGGGTCGGAGAGCACGCCGTAGGCCTCGCCCGCCGCCTTGAAGCGGGCCTCGGCCTTCGCATCGCCGGGCTTCGCGTCGGGGTGGTTCTCCCGCGCGATCTTGCGGTAGGCCTTCTTGACGTCGTCGGCGGAGGCGTCCTTGGCCACACCCAGCTCGCGGTAGTAGTCCTTCTCGACCCAGTCACGGGCGCTCATGTCGGAACTGCTCCTTCCGCGGGGCCGGGGGTGTGGTGATCAGGAGGTGCCGGCGTCCGCCGGCTCCGACGTGGTGTCGGTGGCGGGCGCGGTGCCGTCGGAGTCGGTGACCGCGACCATCGCGGCGCGCAGCACACGGTCGCCGAAGCGGTAGCCGCGGCGCATGACCGTGGTGACCGTCGGGCCCGAGACGTCCGGGGAGGTGTCGTGGGCGACGGCCTCGTGCACCGACGGGTCGAACGTGTCGCCCTCGGCGCCGAAGGGGGTCAGGCCCGCGCGCTGCAGCGTCTCGGTGAGACGGTCGGCGACGACCTTGAACGGGCCGGTCAGGTCGCCGTGGCTCGCGGCGCGCTCGACGTCGTCGAGCACCGTGAGCAGCTCGCCGGCCACGGACGCCTTGGCCGACGCCACGGTCGACTCGCGCTCGCGCTCGGTGCGGCGGCGGAAGTTGGTGAACTCGGCCGAGACGCGCTGGAGGTCGGCGGTGCGCTCGGCGAGCTCGCCGCGCACACGCTCGAGCTCCGGGTCGGCACCCTCGGCGTCCCCGCCCGAGGGCGCGGTCCCGCCCGACGTGGCGTCCGCCGCGCTGGCGTCCGCGGCGGCCTGGGCCGCCCGCGCCTCACCGGCGAGCCCGTCGAGGGCCCCGGGGGCGGGCGTCGCGGCGTCGTCCGTGCCGCCGTCGCCCTGCGGCGTACCGGCGGGCGCGTCCTGACCGGAGGTGGGCACCCCGCCGACACTGGAGTCGGTGGCGTCCTGCCCGACGACCGGATCCTGCACTGTGACCTCCTCGAGAGGGTCCCGGCGCCGCGGCGCCGGGGTGAGAACGATGGGGGGAGAACGTGCCGGAGCCGGGGGGGGCGCAGGAAGCCTGCGGCCCCGCCGGTCGGGTCACTCCTTCTTGTCGTCGTCGACGATCTCCGCGTCGACCACGTCGTCGGCCCCGTCGGCCGGCCCCGCGTCGCCGGCAGCCCCGGCGGCACCCGCGGCGCCGCCCTCGGACTGCTGCTGGGCGTAGAGGGCCTGGCCGAGCTGCTGGGACTCGGTGGCGACCTTCTCCGAGGCGGCCTTGATCGTCTCGGTGTCGTCACCCTCGAGGGCGGTCTTCAGCTCGCCGACGGCGGCCTGGACCTTCTCCTTGATGTCCGACGGCAGCTTGTCGTCGTTCTCGGAGATGAACTTCTCGGTCTGGTAGACCAGCGTCTCCGCCTGGTTGCGGGTCTCCGCGGCCTCGCGGCGCTGACGGTCCTCGTCGGCGTGGGCCTCGGCGTCCTGCACCATCCGGTCGATCTCGTCCTTCGAGAGGGCCGAGCCGCCGGTGATGGTCATCTGCTGGGACTTGCCGGTGCCCTTGTCGACGGCCGAGACGTTGACGATGCCGTTGGCGTCGATGTCGAAGCTGACCTCGATCTGCGGCACGCCCTGCGGGGCGGGCGGCAGGTCGGTGAGCTCGAACATGCCGAGCTTCTTGTTGTAGGCCGCGATCTCACGCTCGCCCTGGAAGACCTGGATCTGCACCGACGGCTGGTTGTTCTCCGCCGTCGTGAAGACCTCGGACTTCTTGGTCGGGATCGTCGTGTTCTTCTCGATCAGCTTGGTCATGACGCCGCCCTTGGTCTCGATGCCGAGGGACAGCGGCGTGACGTCGAGGAGCAGGACGTCCTTGACGTCACCGCGCAGCACGCCGGCCTGCAGCGTGGCGCCGACGGCGACGACCTCGTCGGGGTTGACGCCCTTGTTGGGCTCCTTGCCGCCGGTGAGCTCCTTCACCAGGTCGTGCACCGCGGGCATGCGGGTCGAGCCGCCGACGAGCACCACGTGGCTGATCTGGCCCACGGAGATGCCCGCGTCCTTGACCACCTGGTTGAACGGCTTGCGGCAGCGCTCGAGCAGGTCCGAGGTGATCCGCTGGAACTCGGCGCGCGAGAGCGTCTCGTCCAGGAACAGCGGGTTCTTCTCGGCGTCGACCGTGATGTAGGGCAGGTTGATGCTGGCGCTGGAGGAGCTGGAGAGCTCGATCTTCGCCTTCTCCGCGGCCTCGCGGAGACGCTGCATCGCCATCTTGTCCTTGGACAGGTCGATGCCCTGGGAGCTCTTGAAGCGGTCGACCAGCCAGGTCATGATCCGCTCGTCCCAGTCGTCGCCACCGAGGTGGTTCTCACCGTTGGTGGCCTTCACCTCGACGACGCCGTCGCCGATCTCGAGCAGGGACACGTCGAACGTGCCGCCACCCAGGTCGAACACCAGGATGGTCTGCTCGGTCTCGCCCTTCTCCAGGCCGTAGGCCAGGGCCGCCGCGGTGGGCTCGTTGACGATGCGCAGGACGTTGAGGCCCGCGATCTGGCCGGCCTCCTTGGTGGCCTGGCGCTGCGCGTCCTCGAAGTAGGCCGGGACGGTGATCACCGCGTCGGTGACCTCCTCGCCCAGGTAGGCCTCCGCGTCGCGCTTGAGCTTCTGCAGCGTGCGGGCGCTGATCTCCTGCGCCGTGTACTTCTTGTCGTCGATCTCGACGGCCCAGTCGGTGCCCATGTGCCGCTTGACCGACCGAATCGTCCGATCGATGTTGGTCACCGCCTGGTTCTTGGCCGACTGGCCCACCAGGACGTCGCCGTTCCGGGCGAACGCGACCACCGACGGGGTGGTGCGGCTTCCCTCGGAGTTCGCGATGACCGTCGGCTCGCCGCCCTCCAGGACGGCGACCACCGAGTTGGTCGTGCCGAGGTCGATGCCGACCGCTCGCGCCATGCTGACGTCTCCTCTCGAGACCGGGGATGTCGTTGAGTGCTCTGCGCTCAAGTATGTCCCGGATGCCGTGTCGCGCAAACCGGACCTGAGTCCGTCGCGCTCAAGTGTGTCATCCCGACCAACGGAGCATCGCACGGACTTGTTCCCCGCACGCTCAACTTCATGGAGAAATCGGCATCAGGCCCGGTCAGGCCCGGTCCGAGCCGGTGCCCGGGCGGGTCGCGAGGGGCAGGAGCTCGCCCTCGTCCCACTTCACCTCGCGGGTGCCCAGCGGCACGCCGGTCTGCTGGGCCTCCATCATCTGCCCGTTGCCGAGGTACATCGCCACGTGGTGGATCGTGTCGGGGTCCGACTGGTCGTAGGCCCAGAAGAGCAGGTCGCCGGGCTGGGCCTGCTCGACGGCCACGTGCGCGCCGGCGTTGTACTGGTCCCGGGAGACGCGCGGCAGCACGATCCCGGCGCGCTCGTAGGCCCGCAGCATCAGCCCGGAGCAGTCGTAGCTGCTCGGCCCGGTGGCGCCCCAGACGTAGGGCTTGCCGGTCTCGGCCGTGGCGAACTCGATCGCCGTGCGCGCGATCCCGGGCGGGAGCGCGGCCGCGGGACCCGGGCCCGCCTGGGCCGCGGGCACGCACTCCTGGATCGCGCCGGTCACCCCCGCGAGGTCGGTGACCAGGCTGTTCGCCAGCGACTCCCACTTGGCGTAGGCGTTGGGGAACGCCGAGCGCTGCACGATCTGCGCGGCCCGCGTCACGGGCATCGTGTCCCAGCCGGGCACCGTGAGCAGGCGCTCGAGGAACGTCCGGGTCGCGTAGACGGGGTCGCGCACCTGCTCCGGCGACCCCCAGCCCTGGCTGGGCCGCTGCTGGAACACGCCCAGCGAGTCGTGGTCCACCGCGACGTCCATGCCGACGGTGCCCATCTGCGACTCCTGCATCGCCGTGGCCAGGGCGACCACCCAGCCCCGCGGCGGGATCGCCATGCCCTTGGCGACGCCGATGATCGTGGCCGCGGTCTGGCGCTGCACCGGGTCGAGCTCCGCGGAGGTCTGCGGGACGTCCGCCGACGGCGGCGCGCCCGTCCCCGCCTCGCACGTCGTGGCCTCCTCGCCCTCCTCGCCGCCGCCCACGAACTGCCCGACCACGAGCAGGCCCGCGGCCATCACGACGACGAGGAAGCCCGCCAGGGCCGCGACGGGCAGCAGCAGGCGCAGGAACCGCAGGCGGGGTGGGAGCCGGGGCGGGGTGATCACGCGTACCGCCTAGGACGCCCGGTCGTAGCCGGACACGCGCCAGTCACCCGGCGCGACCTGCACCATCAGCAGCTCGAGGCGCACCGCGTCGGTGGGCACCTGCACGCGGACGGCCTCGGGGCGGACCTCGACGGCCTGCGGCGGCCCGGTGACGCGCGTGCCGGGCACGTTCGCGGGGTCGACCTCGGCGAGGGTCGCGAGGTACTCGTCGGTGGTGAACGGGGCGAGGCCGGCGGTCCACTGCGCGGGCGTCGTGCCCGGCGGGTGCGTCGCCCACGCCCGCGTCCAGCGTTCCGCGACGGCCAGCGCCACCGGCGGGGCGTCGCTCAGCGGCAGGCTGCGGGGGCGCAGCTCCGTGACCGGTGCCGATCCGCTGCCGGACGCCGCACCGGGGGCGGTGGTCGACGCCGGCCCGAGGGCGCGACCCGGGGTGCTCGGCCCGCTCACGGCCCCGCCGACGTAGGAGAACCCGACGACGACGGCCACGAGCACCGCGAGGACCGCGAACAGGCGCGCGGGCGAGTGCAGGGGCCATTCCCAGAGCGCCCGGTAGGCCGCCGCACGACCCCGCCTAGTCCGGATCGGCACGCGCGCCTCCCTCGCCGGCGGGGGAGCGCGGGGTGCGCGCGGTCCGCGAGGAGCGAGTGCTGGAGCCCGACCCGACCGGCCGGCTGGGGCGGTAGACCCGGTACACCGGCGCGCCGTCGACGAGCTCGGCCTGCACCGGCCGTCGGGGCCCTCCGGCGTCGTTGCTGCGGGCGGCCACGCTGCGGTAGAGGCTGCGGTCGGCGTCGCCGACCGCAGCGCGTGCCGCCGGGGTCGCGTCCCGGTCGCCGCGGGGCGCGCCGCCCGACATCCCCGTGGACGTGCCGCCGGGCAGCGCGCGTTGCGCGGCGCGGCGGGCGGCCAGCGCGGCCGCGGGGTCGGCGGCGTGCTCCCGCGTGTGGCCGACCCGCTCGCTGTCGACGCGCAACGGGCCCGGCGCCACGACGTCGGTGCCCGCGGCGGACGTCGCCGGCTCGGTGCGCACCGGGGTGCTGCCCTCGGGTCGCCAGCCGTCGCCGCCGGTGCCGCTCGTACCGCGCCGTTCGGTCCACCAGTCGTCCTGGCGCGACGTCGACCCCGGCAGGATGCGCGACAGCGCCCCGGTCCCGGCGGGTGGCAGGAAGCCGCTCATCTGGTCGCGGGTCAGCGAGACCATGGCCGCGAGGCGGCGGAACGGCCGCGCGAGGGCCCACATCACCACCGTCACCACCCCGGTGACCAGCAGCGCGAGCCAGGTGTTGACCCCGGCCCCGGGCCGGAACAGGGCGATGACCATCAGCGAGTGCAGGCCCGCCATCGCCCCCACGAGCAGCGTGTTGACGAGCGCCGCGCCGCCGACGCGCAGCGTCGCGGGCAGCACCTCGGGCTTGAGCAGCGCGAGCAGGGCGAGCGCCGGCGCGACCATGACGAGCAACCTGATGATCAACATCGAGACGAGGATCAGCAGCTTGCTCATCAGCTGGAACAGCCCGATGCACACGGCCTGGATCAGCGCGAGCACACCCGCGCCGGTGCGCGAGCCCTGCCGGCCCTGGAAGTAGCTGTAGCGGTCGCCCACACGGTCGGCGACGGCCGTGTACTGCTGCTTCTTCGCGTCCGCCTGGGCCTGCCCGTCCTGGCCGTCGGCGACCTCCTGCTTGGTGAACGTCTGCGCCCGCAGCAGCTCGCGCCCCAGGTCGCGGGCCTGCGGCACGTCCGCGGACCCGAACTGCCCGCGCAGCCAGTTGTTGTAGACGATCTGGTCGGTGAGCACCGTGGGCAGGGTGTTGGCGTCGCCCACCCCGACCTGGCCCAGGAACCCCCGCTGCATCGCGGTGACGCCGTCGAGCAGGACCCCGTCGAGCATGCTCGACCAGCGCACCGGGGCGGCGTAGGCCGCGGCGGCGATCGCGAGGGCGATCACCGCGATGCCGGCACGCTGCGCCTGGCGCGAGAGGTCGCCGCGCATCGCGAGCACCAGCAGGATCGCCGCGAGCACGATCAGCGCGAGGCCGACCCACGTCGAGAACACCGCGCTGTACATCGCCTGCGTGCCGGCCTGCACGATCCCGTCGAGCGGGCTGAGCAGCCCCGAGCCCTGCTCGATGAGGTAGTGCGACCAATTGACGCCGCCGACGACGAGCTTGGCGAGGTTGAAGAACTGGTTGCCCAGCCACGTGTCGGTGGCCGCCGCGGGGTCGCGGGCCGCGCCCGGGCCGCAGCCGAGGTCGTAGGTCCACCAGACCTGCCCGGCGTACCCGACCTCGTCGTAGACGCTGCCCGGGGCGCCCACCCCGAGCGGCGCGGGGTCGAGCGAGCCGACGAGACCCGTCCCGGGGCGGTCGGGGTCCGGGGCGGCCTTGCAGTCCAGCGGGGCCGCCGACGCGGGCAGCCCCACGAGCACCAGGCCCGTGACCAGCGTGACGACGGTGACGAGCGCCCGACGCCGGCCGCGACTCGGACGAGCGTCCTGCTTCTCCCGGGCGCGCCGCGACCGCCGCCACCCCACGACGAGGGCAGCGGCGAGGATCGCGACGACGAGGGTCACCCCGGGTCCCCCGGGCGCCCGGCGCCGACCCAGCCGCCGGGGTCGGGGGCGTCCCGCCGCCCGGGGCTGCGGTCGGCGGGCGTCGTCACGGTGGCGTCGTCGGCCAGCTCCCCGACCGCGTCCCCGGTGGCCGGGCCCTCGTCCATGACCCAGGCGTCGGCCCAGTCGTCGTCGCCGGCGGGCCCGGCGTCGCTGTTCCGCGCGGCCGGCCCGGGCAGGTCGTCGTCGAGGTCGGGCACGAGGTCGTCGAGCCCGGCCGGCAGAGCCTCCGGGCCGTCCGGGCGCTCGTCGAGCACCGTGCCCTCGACGACCGTGCGCTCGACCATCGGGTCGCGCGACGGCGTCACCGGGCTCACCCGGGCGGTGCCGGGCGGCGGCGTCGTGGGGCGGCGGGGCGGGGCAGGTGCGGCGGGGGGCGGGCCGGCCGCGGGCACGACCGGCACGGGTCCGGTGCGCTCCGCGTCGGTCTCGGGCGGGACGGACGGCGCCGAGCCGGCCGAGGGCTCGACCGGCGACTCGGCCGGCGACTCGACGGGAGCCGACGGCAGCGGCCGGACGCGGCGGGCGTCCGGGTTGGTGTCGAGCGTCTCGCGCAGGTGCTCGAGGTGCGGGCCCTCGAGGTCGATCCGGATCTTCTCGACGCCGCCGTGCCCGTCGGCGAAGACGAACTGGCGCGGCGTGTCGTCCGGGCGGTCGTCGTGGCGGGGGCGCGGGGACAGCGTCCCGAGCATCTCCTCGTAGCCGACGTCGGTGGGCACCCGGAGCAGCCGCAGCGCCTCGGCCTGGGCCTCCTCGTCGTCCGTGCGGCCGACGAACACCGCGTTGACCAGCGACGCGAACCCGGGCACGCGCAGCAGGTCGCCCGCGAGCTGCGAGGCGAACAGCGCGCGGACGTTGAACTTGCGGGAGTCTCGGGCGAGGCGGTCGATGAGCACCTTGCCGGTGGGAATCTGGGACAGGAAGTGGGTCTCGTCGAGCGCCACGCCCTTCCGCAGGTTCCGGTCGGCGGTGTAGATCGTGCGCTGGGTCAGCCACGACGCGAGGTTGAGCAGCTCGACGGCCAGCGACTCGCCGTCCGTCCACTCCTCGCGCGGGCTCCCGGGGCGCGGCAGCGCCATGCCCTGCATCGTCAGGACGGTGAGCCGGTAGTTCTCCTCGCCGACCCAGGGGTCGGCGCGCGGGTCGGCGTTCTCGTCGGGGAACAGCAGCGCGGCCTGGGGCAGCTCGCGGCGCTCCTCGAGGAAGTCGGCGACGACGTCGGCGTGCTCCTCCCCCTCGCGCGCGTGGCGGCGCAGCACGGCGATGACCTGGCCCGGGTCGCGGTCCGGGGCGCCGCCGACCTCGCGCACCGCGCGCAGCAGCACGATCCGGGTGTGGGGCATGCGCGCCACGTCGAAGGGCAGCAGGCCGGTGAGCACGTCGAGCACGAGGCGCCGGCGGGTCGCGGCGGCCAGCGAGCGCTCGCGGCGCCAGGCCTTGTCGGGGTCCTCCTCGTCGAGGAAGTGGTCGCGCCGGGGCTCGGCCACCACCCGGTAGGGGTTGAGGATGCCGGGGTCGGCGCCGAGCAGGTGGATGTGCCGCGAGAACGGCGCCAGCTCCGGGAGCTTGGTCAGCTCCGCGAGCGGGCCGGAGGGGTCGAGCACGGTCCAGCGGGCCCCGGCGCGCAGCGTCTTGTAGACGAGTAGTCCGGTGAGGAACGACTTACCGGAGCCGAGGCCACCCACCACCGCGGTGAGCCCCGAGGCCCGGCGCACCTCCTGGGCCATCCACGGGTCCCACGCCACCGGGCGGCGGGTGGCCGTGCAGGTCTCGCCGATCATGACCCCGCGCCGGTCGCCCACGGACGCCGACGCGGCCGGCACGCCCGCCGCCACCCAGGTCACCGACCCCCGGCGACGGTAGGCCGTCGACGCCAGCGGCTCGCCGGGGATGAACTCGCGGGCGTAGGCGTACTGGGCCTCGGGGTGCTCCATGGCCACGCGCGGGCGGTAGAGGTCGAGCACCTGCTGGGCGCGGGTCAGCGCCTCGCTCTCGTCGCGACCCGAGACCGCGACGCGCCACCACCCGTAGACCCGGGTGTTGAGCTGCGTGAGCCCGCCGGAGAGCTCGTCCTCGATCTGCAGCACCCGATCGGCCTGGCGCGAGAGCGACATCGGCGGGTCGAGGTCGTGGTCGTGCGTGTAGTGCCGGATCTGGCTGCGCACCTTGCCCATCTGGCGCTGCAGCTCACCGGCGACCTCCTCCGGCTTGCGCACGTAGATGCGGGCGGACCACTCGACGGGGAACGGCAGCCGGTCGCTGCGCTGCATCCAGGGGTCGTCGGCCTCGGGGATGCGCAGCCCGTCCATCAGGCCCACCGAGAGCACCGCGACGTGGCGCTGCACCGGCTGCGTGCCGAACCGTCCGAGCACCTGCACGGTCGGCGCGTAGGGCTCCTGGTGCAGCGCGACCCCGTCGGTGAACGCCGCGAGGTCCTCGGTCTCCCAGTGGTCGCCCGAGGTCGGCGTCACCGTGCGGGGCGCGGGCAGCCCGAGCGAGCACGAGCGGTGCATCAGCCACGCCATGTCCTCGGCGGTCGCCGGCACCGCGTCCAGCCCCGCCCGCGACACGAGCGCCTCGACGTGCGCGATCTCGGACTCCAGCGCGGCGAGCTCCGCGGTGGCCGCCGAGGGCACCAGCCGTCCCAGGAGCGGGGCGGCACCCTCGAGCCAGCGGTCGACCACCGAGCGCCCGGAGACCTCGACGCCGAGGAAGACCTCCTTGTCGGACATCGACAGGCCCATGAGGTGGCGCTGCTCGCCCTCGAGGAAGCCCTCCCACGACAGGGCGCCCGCGACGTCGGGCAGGCGGCCGGGCGCGTTGTGGTCGAACGTCTCGGCCCACAGCGCCACGGGGTAGGGCCGCGACGTGACGCGGACGTGCAACCAGCGGCCCTGCAGCTCGCCGAGCTGGGTCGCGATCTGGCGGATCAGCGTCTCGCGCTGCGTGTCACTGCGGAAGCTCCACGGCTGCGGGGCCAGCCGGTACCAGGCGGTGACGCTCGACGCGGTGCGCGCGAGGTTGCCGTCGATGGCGCGCAGGGCGATCGCGGAGCGGTAGCCCTGGGCCGGGGACTCGCCGAGCAGGGAGCGTCCGCGCCGGCCGGCACCGGGGGTCGTGCCGGTGGCGGGACGCAGCCCCGTGCTGCGGTGTCCGGACTCGAGTTGCCGGGGCTCGCCGTCGGCCGGCCCCCGGGCCTTACCGCGGCGCAGCACCGTTGTCCCCTCGGTCGCCCCCTCGCGCGCTCCCTCGCCCGCTCTCAGGGCGCCCCGCGCTGCCGCGCGTCCCTGGGCCGAACGGTGCGTCGGGTGCCGACGAGCCGGAGGGCTCGTTGGACATCGGCCAGCCCGGGCGGCGGCGCGGACGGGTGGGGCGCCGCTGCGTGCGGTCGGGATCGGCGTCGGCGGCCGCCGTCGTGCGCCGGTGCGCCGGCACCGCCTCACGGCGGGCCCGGCCCGCGCCGGTCCACGCCGCGACGGACGCGTCGCCGGCGCGACGGTCGGCCGCGGGCGGCAGGGCGGCCGCTTCCTTCTTGGGCGCGGCCTTCTTCGGGGCAGCCTTCTTCGGCTCGGCCTTGGTCGGGGTGGCCATCGTCGGGGTGGCCATCGTCGGGGTGGCCTTCGTCGGCTCGGCCTTCGTCGGGGTGGCCGCGTCCTCGGCGGCCCCGATGGCCGCGCTGGACGGCGGCCCGAAGTCGGCGTCCGGCGCGGCGGCGGTCCGCCCCGGACGCCGCGCCCGCGTGCGGCGCTCGTGCGCGGCGCGCGCCGCGCGGCGGTGGGACGGGACGGCGTCCTCGACGCCGGGCGTCAGGTGCTCGCCGGCGCGCGCGGACGCGGGGCGCCGCTGCTGCGGGACGGGCTCGGGAGCCGCGGTCGCGGTGGCCGGGGGCGCGGAGGCCGGGGGCGCGGTGGCCGCCGGCTCCTCGGTCGCGCCGGGCGCGGCCGGGCGGGCGGCGCGCTCGCGGGGCGGCTCGTCGTCCCGCGGCGGCGGGCCCCAGGAGTCGTCGGCCTCCGCGGCCTCCGGCGCGATCACGCGCTCCGACCGGTCGCTGCCGCGGGGCAGCGCGATCGCGGTGGGGGCGCCGGTGAGGCGTGGGCGGTCGCGGCGGACGGTGACGTGGCCGGTGGTCAGGGCGCCGCCGATCACGCGGTCCCGGGCCCGCGGACCGCGCAGCTCGTGGACGAAGAGCGTCAGCCACTCCAGGAGCGGGCGCTCGTCGTTGATGCGCCTCGACACGAAGCGCGTCACGGCGACGGTGATGAGGAGCGCCCAGGCGACGGAGAAGAAGCCGAGGTCGATGCCGAGACGCCGCTGGACGAACATCACGACGAGCATGACGAGCAGGCCCACGCCGTACGCGGAGTAGCGGGCGCGCCAGGGGAACGTCGCCCTCGGGGGGCCGAGCCAGACGGCGTCGACGCGGTACACGTCGTCGTCGGTGCGGATGTGCACCCGCGTCACCCCGTGATGAGCTGGGCGAAGAACGCGCCCACACGCGCCCCCGCACCGGGGGTGAGCGCGATGCCGAGCGCGATCAGGCCGATGATCAGACCGATGGCACGACGGGCGACGCCGGCGTTGTCACCGCGGCCGCCGATCCACAGCATGATGATCGCGATGCCCAGGAGGATCAACGGGACGATGTTGTCCTGGATCCACCCCTGGAGCCCGCCGGTCCCCGGGGCCTGCGCGACCAGGTCGGCGCCGAGGAACGTGACGGTCATGGCGGTCCTCCTGCGGACGTGCTCATCGATGTGCCGGGGCCCGTTCTCGACCGGTTGAGTAAACACGGCAGGTGAGGTGTTTCAAAGCCTCGCTCGCCCCGACACGCGGCGCCCTGGAGAGGCGCCGGAACACCCGTCCCGCACTCCTTCCCCCACAGGCGTCGCTGCATCGTCCACCCTCCGCGACCGCATCGGACGCGCGACACGCCCTCGTGGTCCGGATGAGCCCGGAGTGATGCTCAGCGCACGGACGGTCATCACGGTCCGGCACGGACGGTGGTCGTTCACGTCTGCAAAGCATCGCCCGATGGTGTGGTCGGCACCGGTTACCGCCGAGTAGCTTCGGTCACCCTTCGCGGCGCCGAAGCCCCGAACGGCGGTTACAGTGCCGCCGACGCAGTCGTTGTTCTCACCGGGTCACCACCACGACCCGGCACTCGGGGAGGTCCCGTCGTGGTCGTCCGTTTGGTCCTGGGCCTCGCCCTGACCCTGATCGTGGCCGTCGTGGCGGCGCGCAGGGCCTGGTGGCTCTACACCCTGATCTCCTCCGGCCAGCCCGACGCCAAGCGTGCCGAGGGTCTCGGCGGGCGGGTACGCGCGCAGTTCGTCGAGGTGTTCGGGCAGCGGAAGCTGCTGCGCTGGTCGATCCCCGGCCTGGCCCACCTCTTCACGATGTGGGGCTTCATCATCCTGCTGACGGTCTACATCGAGGCCTACGGCGCGCTGTTCGTCGAGGACTTCCACATCCCGCTGATCGGGCGCTGGGCGGCCCTGGGCTTCCTGCAGGACTTCATCGCGATCATGGTGCTGATCTCGATCATCGCCTTCGCGATCATGCGCATCCAGCAGGCCCCGGAGCGCCGCGCGCGGACCTCCCGCTTCTACGGCAGCCACACCGGCGGCGCGTGGCTGATCCTCTTCCTCATCTTCTGCGTCGTCTGGACGCTGTTCGCCTTCCGCGGCGCCTCCTCCGCGGCCGGCAACCTTCCCTACGAGTCGGGCGCCTGGGCCTCGATCGGCACCGGGTACCTCTTCTCCGGGCTGTCGCCCACGACGCTCTTCGTGCTCGAGACCGTCTTCCTCATGCTCCACATCGGCGTGGCGCTGGTCTTCCTCGTGGTGGTGCTCTACTCGAAGCACCTCCACATCTTCATCGCGCCGATCAACGTCTCGGCGAAGCGCATGCCCAAGGCGCTCGGGGCCCTGCAGCCCCTCGAGCACGAGGGCAAGCCGATCGACTTCGAGGATCCGCCCGAGGAGGCGTCCTTCGGTCGCGGCAAGATCGAGGACTTCACCTGGAAGGGCATGCTCGACTTCGCGACCTGCACCGAGTGCGGTCGCTGCCAGAGCCAGTGCCCGGCGTGGAACACCGGCAAGCCGCTCTCGCCGAAGCTGCTGATCATGGACCTGCGCGACCACATGTTCGCGAAGGCGCCGTACATGATCGGCGGCAAGGACATGCCGGACGAGGGTTCGGCCACCCAGGACGGCACCACCAACGCCGGCGGCGACGAGGTCGGCCACGGCCACGGCGTCCCGGAGTCGGGCTACGAGCGCCACCGCGGCACCGACGTCCTGCAGGCCACCCGCCCGCTCGTCGGCGACGCGGAGTCCCTCGGCGTCATCGACCCGGACGTCCTCTGGTCCTGCACCACCTGCGGCGCGTGCGTCGAGCAGTGCCCGGTCGACATCGAGCACGTCGACCACATCGTCGACATGCGCCGCAACCAGGTCATGATCGAGTCGGAGTTCCCGGCCGAGCTGGGCGTCCTGTTCCGCAACCTGGAGAACAAGGGCAACCCCTGGGGCCAGAACAACTCCTCGCGCATGGACTGGGCGAAGGACCTGCCCTTCGACGTGCCGGAGTTCGACGGCGAGCTCGCCCCCGAGACCGAGTACCTGTTCTTCATCGGCTGCGCCGGCGCGTTCGACGACAACGCCAAGAAGACGGTGCGCGCGGTCGCCGAGCTGCTGCACATCGCGGACGTGGACTACGTGGTGCTCGGCAAGGAGGAGAGCTGCACCGGCGACCCGGCGCGGCGCTCGGGCAACGAGTTCCTCTTCCAGATGATGGCCATGCAGACCAAGGAGATGCTCGACGCCGTCTTCGAGGGCCGCGAGCCGGGCACGCGCAAGATCGTCACCACGTGCCCGCACTGCATGAACACCCTCGGGCGCGAGTACCCGCAGCTCGACGGCCACTACGAGGTCGTCCACCACACCCAGCTGCTCAACCAGCTGGTGCGCGAGAAGAAGCTCGTGCCGGTGGCCCCTGAGGCGTCGCCGGTGCCGGCCGCCAAGCTCGACATCTCGCCGGTGACGGGGCTGCAGTACCACGGTCCGCACTCCGACGGCACCGAGCGCGGGCTGATCCCGGCCGACGGGCACGGCACGCCGGGCCACGACGCCGACCAGGCCGCGCCCGCCGCGGTCGCCCTCGCCGAGAAGGAGTCGACGAACGGGCACGGGAACGGACACGCCCCGGCCCGCAAGACCGTGACCTACCACGACCCCTGCTACCTGGGCCGTCACAACGAGGTCTACACGCCGCCGCGCGAGCTGGTGGAGGCCGCCGGGGCCGAGCTCAAGGAGATGCCCCGCCACGCCGACCGGGCGCTGTGCTGCGGCGCCGGTGGTGCGCGCATGTGGATGGAGGAGCACATCGGCAAGCGCATCAACATGGAGCGCGTCGACGAGGCCATCGCCACCGAGACCGACACGATCGCCACCGGCTGCCCGTTCTGCCGCGTGATGCTCACCGACGGCCTCACCGAGCGTCAGAGCGAGGCCAAGGCCGTCGGGACCGAGGTCATGGACGTCTCGCAGATGCTCCTCGCGGCGGTCAAGCGCGGGCGGCCCGAGGCGGTCGAGGAGACCGACCACGTCGGCGACTCCGACCCGGACACCGCGGCCACCTCGGCCAACGTGCGCAACCCGGGCGAGGACGGCTAGACACTCGCCTGCTCGTCCGCCCTTTCCGAGAACGAACGACGCCCTCGCTGCTCACCGGGCAGCGGGGGCGTCGTTCGTTCGTGCGGGGTCGCAGCGAACGCCCTGTTCGCTGCTTCTCCGCGCGCAGACTCCCCGCTCGCGGCGGCCGGCCCTCGACTCCCGATAGGGTCCCCGCGTGCTGCTCTCCGACGGCGACATCCGCGCCGAGATCGCGGCCGGGCGGGTCGGGCTCGACCCGTTCGACGCGACGCTGCTGCAGCCCTCGAGCGTGGACCTGCGGCTCGACTCGCACTTCCGCACGTTCAACAACCACGCCTACACGCACATCGACCCGGCCCTGCAGCAGGACGACCTGACCCGCATGGTCGAGCCGGCCCCGGACGAGGCGTTCGTGCTGCACCCGGGCGAGTTCGTCCTCGGCTCCACCTACGAGGTCATCACCCTGCCGGACGACGTCGCAGGGCGGTTGGAAGGCAAGAGCTCGCTGGGCCGTTTGGGCCTGTTGACTCATTCCACCGCCGGATTCATCGACCCCGGCTTCTCCGGCCACGTGACGCTCGAGCTCTCGAACGTCGCCAACCTCCCGATCCGGCTGTGGCCGGGGATGAAGGTCGGGCAGCTCTGCCTGTTCCGGCTCTCCTCGCCCAGCGAGCACCCCTACGGCTCGCCGGTCTACGGCTCGCGCTACCAGGACCAGCGCGGGCCGACGCCGTCGCGCTCGTACGTCAACTTCCGGCGCGGCCTGCCCCGCTGACCGGCGACCTCAGCCGACGAGCTCGCCCGCGCGGTGCACGCGGTTGCGGCCCGAGTTCTTCGCCGAGTACAGCGCCCGGTCGGCCTCGCTGAGCAGGGCCTCGCCGTCGCCGGCGTGCTCGGGCAGGCCGGCGACGCCGAACGACGCCGTCACGAGCTGCTTGTCGCCACGCCGGAAGTCGGCCTCGACCCGGGAGCGCAGGCGCTCGGCGAGCTGGGCCGCCTCCTCCGGGCCGCCGCGCGTCACGAGGATCGCGAACTCCTCGCCGCCGTAGCGGTAGGCCGTCTCGCCGTCGCGCATGGCGGTGCGGATGGTGCTCGCGACCTCCTGGAGCACGACGTCGCCCTGCTGGTGGCCGTAGCGGTCGTTGAGCTCCTTGAAGTGGTCGAGGTCGAGCATGATCACCGACATCGGCGAGCCGTGCCGCTTGGCGTTGGCGACGGCGGAGTCCAGGTCCGCACCGAGGCGACGGCGGTTGGCGAGCTGGGTCAGCGGGTCGAACTGCGAGAGCCGCTCGGTGGCGGCGTGCAGGCGGCTGGCCTCGATCGCCGAGCCGGAGAGCGTCGCGAGCATCTCGACCGCCGACAGGCGCTGGCCGTCGACCTCGCCCTCGGGCGAGTCGTAGCACTCGAGGATCCCTATCACCCGCGCACCGACGACCAGCGGCACCGCGACGGCGGCGTCCTCGCCGGTGTCGGGGTCGCCGCGCGAGATCTGCCCGTAGCGCGCCGACCGTCCCACGACGCCGACCCCGAGGTGGCAGTGCTCCTCGAGGGGCGCCACCGCGCCGCGGTCGGAGTCGTAGGCGAGCTCGAGGCCGCTGCCGTCCTCCTCGAGCAGCCAGAGCAGCACCCGGCCGTCGGTGACCGCGACCGCCGCCTGGACGGTGGAGTCGATGACGTAGCGGGTGTTGAGACTGCCCGCGATCTCGCGGGTCATGATCAGGATGGTGCGCAGACGGTCGGTCTGGGCCTGCAGGCGCTCGGCCTGCGCGGCCGCCTCCTCGCGCTGCCGGCGCAGGGCGACGGTCATGTCGGCGAGCCCGTCGCGCAGCGCCACGAGTTCCGCGGACCCCTGCACAGGCTCCGGTGGGGCCAGGCGTCCCTCGCTGATCCCGCGGACCGACGCGAGCAGGCCGTCGACCGGGACGACGACGTGGCGTTGCAGCCGGTACCGACCACGCAGGGCGACGACGAGCGTCGCGATGCCGATGAGCGCCAGCAGCACACCGATGACGAACTGGTTCACCACGGCGCTGCGGTCGGCCGCATTGATCGCCGCGAGGGTGTCGACGCGGGTGGCGTCCTTGCGGGCGCGGTAGTCGTCGAAGAGCGCCGTGCCCTGCTTGAGGAACGCCTCCGCGCCGCCGGGCGGCGGCAGCCGGCGGGCCTGGTCGGCCCACTCGGTGCGCCAGCGCTGCTGCGCGAGCAGGAGGGCGAGCACGTCCTGGCGGAGCTGGGGCTCCTCGAGGAGGTTGACCATCTGCGTGTCGGCGGCCGCGAGCGCGGGCGCCGCACCGGTGGCGGAGTCGGCGAAGAACTGGTCGCCGGTCGCGAGGTAGCCGCGCAGCGAAGCGTCCATGTCGAGCATCGCCTGGTGGGAGTCCTCGAGCGCGAGGAGCCCGCTCTGCAGCCGGGCGTCGGTCGGCCCGGTCACCGCCACGGACCAGGCGAGCCGGAAGACGACGAGCAGCACGATGAGCAGCGCAGCGATCGACACCGTGAGGCCCAACCGCTGGACCTCATGGATCAACCTGGGTGCTCGCCTCACCGACCCCCGCCTTCCTGGTGCGCCGCCTGTACACCAGGTCCATCAGGCTTGCGGTGCATGACGTTAGCCGCGAGGGGGTACCAGCTCTACTTTTTGTGCGCACTTCATCACTGAGTGATGACCACAGGCCCCGCGATCGCTCTGGGTGACCTTCGTCAGGCGGACAACGAGCGATCCGTCGGGAGCCGGACGATCCGCGGGGCGTCCGTCGCCGCCAGCCGCTCGCGCACGAGGCGCTGGGCGGCCGCCACCGAGCGGACGTCGGACGGCTCGATCTCCGCGGCGTGCTGCGTCGCCACGAGCGCGGCGATCGCCGCCTGGTTGGCGGTCTCCACCGCCGTCCCCCCGTCGACCGGCAGGGCCACGACGGGGACCGAGCGCCACACCGCCACCTGGGCGGCGACGAGCGCGGTGGGCGACCCGCCGCGCACGACGACGGCGCCCGGACGGTCGTCGGCCACGAGCGCGTCGATCCGCGGGAGGAGGACGGCGGCCTCGGCGGCCGGGCCGGCCTCGGCGTCGTCGACGATCAGCACCCGGCCCGCGAGGGCACCGAGGTCGTCGAGGGCCTCGTCGACGGCCATGGGGTCGCGGCCGGTGGCGACGAGCACCGGCAGGACCTCCCGGTCGCGGGCCCCGAGCGCCGCGAGGACGTCGGCGTCCTCCACCGAGGCGACGAGGACGAGGAGCTCGGGAAGGAGGCCGTCCTGCTGATCACAGGCAGTCATCTCGACCTCCTCCGCCGGAGCCTGGTGTGGCATGTCGCTGACCAGCCAACACGAGACGTGGGCCCAGCTGCAGGGCCAGGTCACGGATCTACCCCGACGACGTAACGGCCCGTGACGCAGTGTGCGACTTGGTCGCGTCCAATCCGTGATCCCACCGTGATCGGGCGGCGAACGACACGGATGTAGTCACGCAGGGGGTCCGAGCAACGGGCCCTCCGACGGGCCGCACGGGCGCCGTGTACGCTCTTGAACCACGCGCGAGTGTAGTTCAATGGTAGAACATCAGCTTCCCAAGCTGAATACGCGGGTTCGATTCCCGTCACTCGCTCCACGACCATCGTTGCAGGTCACAGGCCCGTCGCCCGATCACTCGGGAGGCGGGCCGTTCTCGTCCTCGGGGCATCGGCGGGATCTCCGTTGCCCTGCCCCGCCCGTCACGACACCCTGCGCGCGTGCTGGTGCGACGGGAACGACGCGAGGACGTGGACGCGGTCCGGGAGGTCGTCGCGACGGCCTTCGCCGGGGACGACGGACGGGAGCCGATCGAGGTCGGCCTGCTCGCGAGGCTGCGGGACGACCCCGGCTGGATGCCGGCCTACTCGCTCGTCGCCGAGGAGCCCGACGGGCCGGTCGTCGGGCACGTCGTCGCCACCCGCGGCGATGTCGACGGACGGGCCGCCCTCGGCCTGGGCCCGATCGCCGTGCACCCGAAGTGGCAGGGACGCGGCGTCGGCTCGGCGCTGGTGCACGCGGTGCTCGGTGCCGCCGAGGGGCGCGACGAGGCGCTCGTGGCCCTGCTCGGCGACCCGGCCTTCTACGGGCGGTTCGGGTTCCGCCCGGCGAGCGACCTCGGGATCGTCGCGCCCGACCCGGCCTGGGGCGCGTTCTTCCAGGCCCGGCTGCTCGCGGGGCCGGCGCCGCGCGGCTTCTTCCGCTACGCGGCGCCGTTCGCCGAGCTCTGAGGGCGGCGCCTGCCGATCCGGTCAGGCCTTCCCGACCGCCAGGGCGGCGATCCGCGGCCCGGCGGGCCCTTCGGCGATGAGGTAGCTCGCCGAGAAGCTCGCGATCTCGGTGTCGTCGGCGGCACGGCGCCGGAACCGCGCCTCGTAGCGGGCGCAGGTGGCGTTGAGGACCACCGTCACGGAGGCCTCGACCTCCGTGCGGTCGAACCCGGCGTGGCGCAGGCCCTCGATCTGGGCACGGGTGACCCCCAGGACCAGCTCCGCGTCGTGGAGCCACCCGGTGCCGCCGGGCGAGCTGAGCAGCATGGGGACGCCGTAGAAGCCGAGGACCGCCTCGACGTCGTTGCGCTCCCCGCGGGCGAGGGCCACGAAGCAGTCCAGGTAGGTGGCGAACCAGAGCTCGACGTCCTCGGAGGTCACGCCACCATCCTGCCCACCGCCCGCCCACCGGACGTGGTCAGCCGGCGAGGAGCTCGTCGAGGCGCTCGTAGCCCTCGCGCACGCCGTGGTCCATGCCGCTGGAGAGCACCAAGTCGCGGGTCTCCACCGAGTCGTAGAACGAGAGGCCCTCGAGGCGGGTCCGGCCGTCGCCGAGGTCGGTGAAGGTCATCGTCTCGAGGCTCACGCCGTCGGGGAAGCCCTCGAAGGTGAAGGTCTGGACGATCCGCTCATCGGGCCGGACCTCGTGGAACGAGCCGTAGAACCGGTACTCGCCGTTCTCGTCCCGGTGGGTGTACCGGTAGGCCCCGCCGGTCTCGCAGTCGTAGCGGTCGATGTCCATCTCCAGCCCGCGGGGGCCCAGCCAGCGCCGCACGAGCTCGGGCTCGACGTGGGCGCGGAAGACGCTCGCGACGGGGGCGTCGAACTCGCGGGTGATGGTGATGGTCGGGGCGTTCGGGTCCGCCGCGATCGTCGTCTCACGGGTCGTGGTGTTCATCAGGAAGCTCCTCGTTCGCTGTCGGGTCGGGGGGTCGGCTGTTCGGTGTCCATCTCGGCGAGGACGTCGTCGAGACGGCGGTAGCGCTCCTCGGCGCGGCGCCGGTAGCGCTCGATCCACTTGGTCATCAGGTCGAAGACCTCCGCCTCGAGGTGGACCGGCCGTCGCTGCGCCTCGCGGCTACGACTGACGAGGCCCGCCTCCTCCAGCACCTTGAGGTGCTTGGAGACCGCCTGGACGCTGACGTCGTAGGGCTCGGCGAGCTCGTTGACCGTCGCGTCGGCAGCGGTCAGGCGGGCCACCATGTCGCGCCGGGTGGGGTCGGCGAGCGCCGAGAACACCCGGGAGAGTTGGTCGTCCACGTCCACTCCTTGTTCAACCTTGCGGTTGAGGGAACAGTACCTCGCGCGTCCATCGTGTTCAACCCCTGGGTTGAATGAGGGCCGACGATCTTCACGGTGGCGGGCACCGGCGACAGACCCGAGGATGCCGACGTGACCGACCCCCGCATCGACCCCGAGATCGCGACCGCGGTCGCCCGCCTGGAGGCCGACGGCTGGCTGCCCCTGCGCCGCGAGACGGTCGCCGAGGCGCGCCGCGTCTACCGGGCCCTGGCGCTCGCGCGACGCGGCGACGCGGTGACCGAGGTGGGGTGGGTGCACGAGGACGTGGTGTCCGACGCCCTGACGGGGACCGACACCGCCGTCCGGATCTACGAGCCGGCGGGCGAGCGGCAGGAGATCACGGTGGTCTGGCTGCACGGGGGCGGCTGGGTCCTCGGCGACCTCGAGACCGGCGACGCCTCGGCGCGGCGGGTCTGCGCCCACCTCGGGGCGACCGTCGTCTCCGTCGACTACCGGCTCGCCCCGGAGCACCCGCACCCCGCGCCGCTCACCGACGCCCACGCCGCGCTCCGCTGGGCCGCGGCCCGGCGGCCGTCGGACCGTCTCGTCGTCGCCGGGGACAGCGCGGGCGCCGGCCTGGCCGCCGGAACCGCCCTGCTCGCCCGCGACTGGGGTCCGCAGCTCGACGCGCAGCTCCTGCTCTACCCCGGGCTCGACCCGTCGATGGCGTGCGCGTCGACGGCGGAGAACGCGGACGGACCGTTCCTCACCCGCGCGGACCTCGAGTGGTTCTGGGAGCGCTACCTGCCCGATCCCGCGCTGCGCCACGACCCGTCGGTGGCCCTGCCCGAGGCCGCGGGCGACCTGCAGGACGTCGCCGCGGCCGTCGTCGCCACCGCCGAGCTCGACCCCCTGCGCGACGAGGGCCGGGCCCACGCCGACGCCCTCGAGGCCGCCGGCGTGGCCGTCCGCCGACTGGAGGGCGCCGGGCTCATCCACGGCTACTTCGGGCTCGCCGTGGCGTCGAGGGCAGCCCGTGAGGAGGGCGACCGGGCCCTCGACGCGCTCCGGGACCTGCTCACGCGCTGAGGCCGACACGCGGAAGCCGCCCGACGGCGGCACGTTGCGCCGAAGGGTCGTGGAGCCCTGGATCGTCTGCGAGCCGTCCGTCCAGCGGCCGCCCACCGTCCGATGGACCGCCCGCCGCGCGACGATCGCCGCTCGCGGGGATGGCCGGGTGCGCATGAGCAACCCGGTCCCGCCCGTCGGACCTCTCGTCGCCACGACCCGGGGACGGCGCCCGTTCGCGACCTCCGGGGCGCCGGAGGGGCTCGCCGCGGCCATCCGAAGGCTCGCTATGTTGAAACGGTCCGATCACGGAAAGGTCACGGCGGCACGCTCCCCCGTTGCGCCGCCGGGCCTGTAGTCGATGACGAGCGAGGTGACCGTGCCCCGACACGGCCTAGGCGAGCCGGACACCGTTCCGTTCTCCCTGAGCGGTACCCGGACGATGACGCGCGGAACCTCCCGGTTCTCCCCGCGCACCACCCCCGGCACCATCCTCGTGGCCGCCGTCGCCGCCGGTGCGGTCCTCCCCGCCGTGCAGGCCCTCAGCACGGCCCACGTCGCCGACGCGGAGGCCCCGCAGGCGCCGGACCCCGCGTCGACCACCGCCGCGCTGTCCCTGGCCTCCCAGCACCGCGCCGCGGGCACCGCGGGCCACTCGAGCTCGGTGAGCCCGATCTCCATGCCGGCCACCTCGACCGGGACCGCGCGGCACGCGGCCACCTCGTCGTCCGACGACGAGCCCAGCGCCGGCGACGCCTCCGACGTCTCCTCGATGCTGAAGTCCATCGAGTACGAGCGCGAGAACGGGCCGCTGGAGTTCGGGCGGCCGTACGAGGCCGGCAACGAGCGCACCCTCGACGGCCAGATCGCCAAGGCGCTCGGGCTCATGGGTCTGCCGCAGCGCCTGGCGCCGGGCGTCAAGAAGATCATCATGCGCGAGTCCACCGGCAACGCCGACGCGGTCAACGACTGGGACTCGAACGCGGCGAGCGGGACCCCCTCCAAGGGCCTCATGCAGCTCATCGACACCTCGTTCCGCAACGCGGTGCTGCCCGAGCTCGCCGACCGCGGCATCTTCGACCCGGTCGCCAACATCACCGCGGGCGTCCGCACGATGATCGCGAACCACAGCATCGACGACGTCCTGGCCGGCGGCCTGCGGAACTCGTCGGGCAACTACATCGGCTACGGCGGCGCAGCGATCCCCGACGACGGCCTGGGCCTCGCCGACTGACATCCCGTGCCCGGTGCGGGTATGCCGGAGCCATGAGCGAACGAACCTGGCTGATCACCGGCGCCTCGCGCGGTCTCGGCCGCGCCCTCACGGAGACCGTGCTCGAGGCCGGTGACCGGGTGGTGGCCACGGCGCGCGACGCCGGCGCCCTCGACGACCTCACCGCGAAGCACCCCGAGCGGCTCCTGACCCGCGACCTCGACGTCACCGACCGCGACGCCGTGTTCGCGGTGACCAACCAGGTCGCCGGCGAGACCGGCCGCATCGACGTCCTCGTCGCCAACGCCGGCTACGGCCTGGCCGGCGGGGTCGAGGAGGTCACCGAGGAGGAGGCCCGCCAGCAGGTCGAGGTGAACCTGTTCGGCGCGCTCTGGTCGATGCAGGCCGTGCTGCCGACCATGCGCGCCCAGCGCCGGGGCCACCTGCTGCCCATCTCGAGCATCGGCGGCGTCGGCGCCTTCCCGAACACCGGGCTCTACCACGCGACGAAGTGGGGCCTGGAGGGCTTGTCGGAGTCGCTGGCCCAGGAGGTCGAGGCCTTCGGCATCCACGTGACGATCGTCGAGCCGGGCCCGTTCCGCACCGACTGGAACGGCGGCAGCATGGTGCGCGCGACGCCGATGCACGCCTACGACGACGTCCTCGGGCCGCGCCGGCAGGCGATGGACGGCTCGTCGGCGTTCACCCAGCCCGGCGACCCCCGCCGCGCGGGCGAGGCGATGATCCGCGTCGTCGACGCCGACGAGCCGCCCCGTCGTCTGCTGCTCGGCGAGTTCGCGGCGGACCTCGCCCCGAAGCTCTGGTCGCAGCGCATCGACGAGGCCGGGGCCTGGCGCGACGTCGCCGTCGGCGCCGACTTCCCGCCCGACGAGCGCTGACCCGGTCGCAGCGAACGCCCTGTCGGCGTGCTCAGCGGGACGTTCGCTGCTTCTCGGCGCACGAAGTCCGCGTTGATCACCGACCGCTGACGGCATCCGCGAGCTTGCGCATCGCCGAGGCCGCGCTGGGACTGACGATCGGCCCGAGGACCGCGAGGCTGGAGATCAGCGCCGCGGCCTCGGGCAGGTCGAAGCGGATCGGCGCGGGGGCGGCGACGCGGGGGAGGCTCACGCCGCCGCTGCGCCCGGGGTGCGCGACGATCGGGACGCCGCTGTCGCGCAGGCGCTCGACGTCGCGGGCCACGGTGCGGGGCGAGACGCCCAGGTCGCGGGCCAGGTCGGCGAGCTGGAGCCGGGCGCCGCGGGCAGCGTGGAGGCGCTCGATGACGGCCTGCTGGCGCTCGACGCGGCGCAGAGCGAGGTGGCCGTCGCGCGACGCCGCCGCGAGGGAGTCCCGGGGCACGCCCGCAGACTAGGCCAGAACACGACACGGGCGTGTCCGCTTCCGTCCCTAGCGTCGCCCACCATGACCGACACCCACACCGTCGACGGCTTCTTCGCCACCTACGCGCAGGCCCTGCTCGCCCGCGACGAGCAGGCCGTCGCCGACCTCTACGCCGTGCCCGCGCTGATCCTGTTCCCGGGGACCTCGATCCCGGTCACGGACGCGGCGCAGACGGCCGCCTTCTTCGGCTCGTCGTGGGACCAGTACGAGGGCGTCGACACCGCCGACCCCTCGATCACCGTGATGGCCGAGGGCCGGTCGGCATCTGGGCCGACGTCACGTGGGACCACGGCCACGGCCCCGCCGAGCGCTTCTGCTACCAGCTCGTGGAGGGGCCGGACGGCTACCGGATCGCCGTCCTGACCCTGCTCGAGACGCCCGCCTAGACCTCCGGGCCCTTCTGCAGCGCCGGACGCAGGGCGTCGAGCACGCTCGGGTCGTCGATCGTCGACGGCACGGCCTCGTCCTTGCCGTCGGCGATCCCGCGCATGGTCTTGCGCAGCACCTTGCCCGAGCGGGTCTTGGGCAGGGCCGGGACGATCGCGACGTTCTTGAACGACGCGACGGCGCCGACCTCGTCGCGGACCATCTTCACCAGCTCCGCGTTGAGCTCGGCCTCGTCGCGCTCGACACCGGCCTTGAGCACCACGAACCCGCGCGGGACCTGGCCCTTCATCGCGTCGTGCACGCCGATGACGGCGCACTCCGCGACGTCGGGGTGGCCGGAGAGCACCTCCTCCATCGAGCCGGTGGACAGGCGGTGCCCGGCGACGTTGATGACGTCGTCGGTGCGGCCCATGACGTAGAGGTAGCCGTCCTCGTCCAGGTAGCCGCCGTCGCCGGTGAGGTAGTAGCCCTCGTAGCGCGACATGTACGACTCGCGGAACCGCTCGTCGTCGTCCCACAGCGTCTGCAGGCAGCCCGGGGGCAGTGGGAGCTTGATCGTGATCGCACCCTCCTCGCCGCGGGGCAGCACCGACCCGTCCACGTCGAGGATCTCGACCTGGTAGCCGGGGACGGGCACCGACGGCGAGCCGGCCTTGAGCTCCATCGGCTCGAGCCCGCGCAGGTTGGCCGCGATCGGCCAGCCCGTCTCGGTCTGCCACCAGTGGTCGACCACCGGCACGCCGAGCTTCTCCGACGCCCACGTCCAGGTCTCGGGGTCGAGGCGCTCGCCGGCGAGGAAGAGCGTCTCGAGGCTCGAGATGTCGTAGTCCCGGAGGAGCACCGCGTCGGGATCCTCCTTCTTGATGCCGCGGAACGCGGTGGGGGCGGTGAACAGCGCCTTCACCCCGTGCTCCTGGACCACGCGCCAGAACTGGCCGGCGTCGGGCGTGCCGATCGGCTTGCCCTCGTAGAGCACGGTCGTCGCCCCGATGAGCAGCGGCGCGTAGACGATGTAGGAGTGCCCGACGACCCACCCGACGTCGGACGCGGTGAACATGACCTCGCCGGGCCCGACGTTGTAGATGTTGGGCATCGACCACGCCAGCGCGACGGCGTGGCCGCCGTTGTCGCGCTGGACGCCCTTGGGCTTGCCGGTGGTGCCCGAGGTGTAGAGCACGTAGAGCGGGTCGGTGGCCGCGACGGAGACGCAGTCGGCGGGCTCGGCGGCCTTCACGGCCTCGGCCCAGTCGACGTCGCGCTCGGTCATCGCGGCCTCGGCCTGCGGGCGCTGGAACACGATCACCCGGCCCGGGTCGTGCTCGGCGAGCTCGACGGCCTTGTCGAGCAGGGGCTTGTACTCGATGACCCGCTTGCCCTCGATGCCGCAGGACGCGCTGACGATCGCGGAAGGCCGGGCGTCGTCGATCCGGACGGCCAGCTCGCGGGCGGCGAACCCGCCGAAGACGACGCTGTGGACGGCACCGATCCGCGCGCAGGCGAGCATCGCGACGGCCGCCTCGGGGATCATCGGCATGTAGATGATCACGCGGTCGCCCTTGTCGACGCCGACCGAGCGCAGCACCCCGGCGAAGCGGGCGACCCGGTCGCGCAGCTCGGAGTACGTGTAGCGCTGGCGGTCGTCGGTGACCGGCGAGTCGTGGATCAGCGCGACCTGGTCGCCGCGGCCCGCGTCGACGTGGCGGTCGAGCGCGTTGTGACACGTGTTGAGCTCGCCGCCCTGGAACCACCGCGAGAACGGCAGCGCGGAGGAGTCCATGATCGTGTCGGGTTCGCGGTACCAGTCGATCAGGCCCGCGGCCTCGCGCCAGAAGCCGTCGGGGTCGGTCATGCTGCGGTCGTAGGCGGTCGCGTACGGTCCTGGCTGGTCCTCGCCACTCATGCTGGCGACCCTAACGACGCGACGAGCCCCGGCGCACCGCCTGATGCGACGGGCAGATCGTTCCGTTCTGGATTTTCCCGTAGCCTTCCTACATGGCGCGCGTGTCTCCGGATCTCAGCTTCCTCGTGGACAAGGCGAGCGAGTCCCTCGCCTCCCGGATGACCGCCGCGCTCGCCGACCTGGGCCTCACCGCACGGCAGTACTGCGTGCTCGACAAGGCGTCGGCCGGCGACCGGACGCAGGGCCAGATCGCCGAGGAGGCCCTGCTCGACAAGACGACGATGGTCACGACGCTCGACGGCCTGGAGCGGGCAGGCCTCGCCCGCCGCATCCCGTCGCCGACCGACCGGCGCGCCCGCCTCGTGGCGACCACCGATGCCGGCGAGGCCCTCGTCGAGAAGGCCGCGGCCGTGATCCAGGACCTGTACGACGAGGTGCTCGGCGTGCTCGGGCCGGAGCGCGAGGCCGTCGTCGACGGCCTGTCCCGACTGGTGGGCCCGGGTGGACCCCTGGCGGTCGACGCGGGCGCCGCGCGTCCACGGCGATCGTCCCGAACATGATGGAACTTTTCGGGATAGTTCCGAAATAGACGTTCTGCTACGGTCGGACCATGCTCCGTGCCGCGCGCTCACGCACCGCGTCCCCCTGGGTCGCCCTCGCGGTGCTCAGCACCGCCATGCTCATGATCATCTTGGACGGGACGATCGTCAGCGTCGCCCTGCCCGCCCTGCGCGCCGACCTGGGGTTCACCGACGCCGGCCTCTCGTGGACCGTCAACGCGTACCTGATCCCGCTGGGCGGGCTGCTCCTGCTCGCGGGGCGTCTCGGCGACCTCGTCGGGCGCCGCCGGATCCTCGTCGCGGGCCTCGTGCTCTTCGTCCTCGCGTCGCTCGCGTGCGGGCTCGCGACCGGCCCCGCGATGCTCGTCGCCGCCCGCGCGGTGCAGGGCGTGGCCGCGGCGCTCGCCTCGTCGGTGGTGCTGGGGATGGTCGTCGAGCTGTTCGAGGACCCGGGGGACCGCGCACGGGCGATGGGCGCCTACGCGTTCGTCGGCGCGGCCGGGGCGTCGATCGGGCTGCTGCTCGGCGGGGTGCTCACCGAGGTCCTCTCCTGGCGCGCGATCTTCCTGGTCAACGTGACGATCGGGGTCGTGGCGACCCTGCTCGTGCTGCGGGTGCTGCCGCGCGATCCCACGGTCGTCCGCGGGGAGCGGCCGGACCTGCTCGGGGCCGTGCTCGTCACGCTCGGCCTCGCCGGGCTGGTGTTCGCGATCGTCGAGCCGGGGGGCGTGCGCTGGGGCGCCGCCGCGCTGGCCGTGGTCCTGCTCGCGGGCTTCGGCGTCCGTCAGGCCCGGGCGGCGGCTCCGCTCGTGCCGCCGCGGGTGCTGCGTTCGCGGGCGGTGTCGCTCGGCAACCTCGCCCAGGTGCTCACCATCGCCGCGATGATGGGCTTCCAGTTCGCGACCGCCCTGTTCCTGCAGCAGGTGCTGGGCTACTCGCCGGCGGCCACGGGGGTGGCGATGACGCCGGTCGCGGTGATCATCGGGGTCGTCGCGCTGCGGGGCGCGGGGCCGCTCATCTTCCGGTTCACCGCCCGGCGGGTCCTGCTGGCCGGGCTCGGGCTGCTGCTGGGCGGCTTCGCGGTGCTCGTCGGCGCGCCGGGGACCGGCTACCTCACCGACCTCCTGCCCGCCCTCGTGCTCCTCGGCCTCGGCGCCGGGCTGGTCATGCCGTCGGTGACCACGATCGTGATGGCCGACGCGGACGCCGACACCGCCGGCCTCACCTCGGGGCTGGCGAACACGGGTCAGCAGGTCGGCGGCGCGATCGGCATCGCCGTGCTCGCCGCCGTGGCCGCGGCCGACGGCTTCCGCGCCGCCTACCTCGTGGCCGGCGCCCTGGTCCTCGCGGCGTCCCTGGTGGTGGCGATCGGGCTCCGTGAGCGAACTTCCCGGCTATAGCCGGGACTTCGCTCACGTCAGGACTTGACCTTGGTGGCCACGCGGCGGGCCCCGGCGAGCACGTCGCCGGGGTCGACGCGCGTCGGGGCCCCGTCGGTGAGCACCGGCTCGCCCGCCACCCAGACGTCGCACACGCCCCGGGAGCCGCTGGCCCACACGAGGTTGGAGATGAGCTGGGCGTCGTCGTCGGGGTCGATGAAGGCCGGGTCGTCGAGGCGGACGTGCGCGACGTCGGCCCAGGCGCCGGGGGCGAGGACGCCGAGGTCGTCGCGGCCGAGCGCGCGGCCGCCCTCGCGCGTGGCCATGGCCAGGGCGTCGGCGGCGGTGAGCGCGGTGGCGTCGGCGCCGCGGAGGCGGGCGAACAGCGAGGCGAGGCGCTGCTCCTCCCACATGTCGAGGTCGTCGTTCGAGGCCGGCGAGTCGGTGCCGAGGCCCATGCGGACGCCGGCGGTGCGCAGCTCGGCCACGCGCGCCGTGCCGGCGGCGAGCTTCGCGTTCGAGCCCGGGCAGTGGGCCACGGCGACGTCGTGACGGGCGAGGATCGCGATGTCCTCGTCGGAGAGCTGGATCGCGTGCGCGGCGAGCACCCGCCCGCCCAGCGAGCCCGTCGCCTCCAGCATCGCGGGCACCGAGCCGAACTCGGCGCGCACGTCGTCGTCCTCGCCGACCGCCTCGGCGACGTGGAGCTGCATCAGCGCGCCCCGCTCCCGCGCGAGCGCCGCCGTGGTCACGATCGCCTCGGTGGGCAGCGTGTACGCGGCGTGGGGCCCGTAGCCGAGCTCGATGCGCTCGCCGGGTCCGAAGCGCAGCCCGTCGGCGTCGATCCAGCGCGTGATCGCGTCCCGCATCTGCTGCCAGGTGCCCAGGCGCTCCATCCCGGGCGCAGTGATGATCCCCGGCGTCAGCACCACCCGGGAGCCGATCTCGAGCACCGCCTCGACGACGTGCTCGCTCTGGAAGTACATCTCGGCGGACGTGGTGACGCCGCCACGCAGCATCTCCGCGGTGCCCGCGAGCATCCCGGCGCGCACGTCGGCGCCGTCGAGCTTGGCCTCGGCCGGCCAGACGACCTCGAGCAGCCAGCGCATCAGCGGCAGGTCGCCGCCCATCCCCCGCAGCACGGTCAGCGGGGTGTGGGCGTGGGTGTTGACCAGGCCCGGCATGAGGAGGCCGGTCACCCGCGTCACCGGCGCGTCCGTGGCCGGCGCGGTGGCGGCCGGCCCGACGTGGGCGATCCGCCCGTCGTCGTCGACGTCGACCACCGCGTCGCGCAGCACCGACATGGACGCGTCGCAGGGCAGGACGACCGGAGCGGCGAGACGATGGGAGAGGCGGCGCACGCGCCCAGTCTGACCCACCTACCGACCCAGTCCGAACCAGGCGAGGACGGCGAGCACGCGACGGTGGTCGTCGCCCGAGTCCCGGGCGAGCCCGAGCTTGTCGAAGATCGACGAGATGTGCTTCTCGACCGCGCCCTGGCTCAGGGTCAGGGTGCGCCCGATCGCCGCGTTCGCACGGCCCTCGGCCACGAGGGCGAGCACCTCGCGCTCGCGCGGCGTGAGCGACGCGCGGGGGTCGCGGCGGACGAAGAGCGCCGAGACGACCTCGGGGTCGAGCACGGTGCCGCCCGCGGTGACGCGGGCCAGGGCGTCGGCGAGGTCGTCCAGGCGGGTGACGCGGTCCTTGAGCAGGTAGCCGACGCCCCCGCCCGCGCCCAGGAGGTCCTGGGCGTAGGACACCTCGACGTACTGCGAGAGCACGAGGATCGCGGTGCCCGGCACCTCGCGCCGCACGCGCAGCGCCGCCCGCAGCCCCTCGTCGGTGAAGTCCGGCGGCATCCGGACGTCGACGACCGCGACGTCCGGGCGGTGCTCCGCGACGGCCGCCACGAGCGCCTCCCCGTCGCCGACGGCCGCCACGATCTCGGCGCCGTACTCACCGAGGAGGCGCACGAGTCCCTCGCGCAGCAGCACCGAGTCCTCGGCGAGCACGACGCGCATCAGCTCTCCCGCACCGGGAGGCTCGCGGTGAGCACCGTCGGGCCGCCGGCCGGGCTGGTGATCGCCAGCGTGCCGTCGACGGTGGTGACGCGGTCGGCGAGACCGGCGAGCCCGTGGCCCTTGCCGGAGTGCGCGCCGCCCCGGCCGTCGTCCTCGACGGAGACGACGAGCCGGTCGTCGTCCAGCGCGGCGGTGACCGTGGCGCGCGAGGCCGCGGCGTGCTTGGCGACGTTGGTGAGCGCCTCGGTGACGACGTAGTACGCCGTCGTCTCCACCGCCGCGGGCAGGCGCCCGGGCACGGCCACGTCGAGGGTGACCGGGACGGGGCTGCGCGCGGCGGCCGCACCGAGCGCGGCGTCGAGCCCGCGGTCCGACAGCACCGGCGGGGCGATGCCCCGGGAGAGCGCGCGGAGCTCGGCGAGGGCCTCGCGGCTCTGGGCGATCGCCTCGTCGAGCAGCGGGCGGGCCTTCTCCGGGTCGTCGTCGAGGCGTCGCGAGGTGGCCTCGAGGTCCATGGTCATCCGCACCAGCCGCTGCTGCGGGCCGTCGTGCAGGTCCCGCTCGAGGCGGCGCATGGTGGTCGCCTCCACGTGGACCGCGGCCCGCCGGCCGGTCGCCAGCTCCTCGGCCCGGGCGCGCAGGGCGGCGGTCTGGTTGGTCAGGAGCCCGCGGGCCAGCGCCGCCCGGGCCGCGACGAGCCCGCGGACCAGCCACGGGAACACGGCGAGCACCACCGCACCCAGCACGGTGTTGACGACGATCTCGGCGATACGGCTCTCGGTGCCGCTGAGCAGCCAGAACAGGCCCCGGCGATCCTCCGGGCCGTCGGGCAGCGCCCACTCCCACGCCACGAACAGCAGGCCCCCGAGCCCGCCGACGCCCCAGCACAGGGCGATCAGGGCGGTCGCGAGACCGACCGGGAACCCGAGCACGGCGTGCAGCAGGTCCCGCCACGCCTGCGGGTCGCCGATCATGGCCATCGAGAGCGCCGGTCGACCCGCCCCGGGCACCGCCACGCGGTAGTGGTGCGGCGGCAGGTCGCGGCCGGTGACGCGCTCGGTGCTGCGGCGCTCCACCGTGGCGAGCCCGCGCGCGGCCCAGAGAGTGGCGGCGAGGATCGGGACGCCGATCCAGAGGATCAGGGTGGACACCCCGAGCGAGAAGCCCGCGACGGCCACGACGAACGCGGCGACGCCCAGCGGGAGCCCGGCGAGCAGGTAGGCGATGCGACGCCACAGGCCGCCGGCGGCCTCCTCGGTGTCGGCGGGCGTGGGTACGGCGAGCGACATCGTGGTCATGCCTCCGGACCCTGCTCGTCGTCCACGGCCGGCCCCAGCCGGTGATCCTCCCGGTCAGGGTAGGGACAACCCCACCCCGGGCGGGGCGCCTGCCGGCTGTCGCGGCCGCGCGGTCCCGCGGACCGTGGCCCGCATGTCGATCCTCGCCGTCTCACCTCCTGTCCCCCGTCCCGTGCGCGCCGCGGTCGTCGTCTGGCTGGTCGCCGTCGGCGCCGGGGTCGCCGAGACCCTGGTCCACCTCGCCCTGCCGGACCCTCCCGGCCCGGCCGCGCTGGCCAAGCGCGCCCTGATCTACGTCGGGGTGGTCGTGCTCGTGCTCGCCCTGCCGAAGGGCCGCAACACCGTGCGGTGGACGCTCGCCGTGCTGCTCGGGGTGGTGGGGACGGCCTCGCTGGTCGTCGAACCGTTGACGTGGCTGGCGACCGGGGCCTCGCCCGTCGCGTACCTGGCCGACGCCGGGGCGCCGGACCTCGCCGTCGTCGCCCTGCGCGTCGTGCACCTGGCGGCGGTCGTCGTCGCCCTCGTGCTGATGTTCCGGCCCGAGGCGAACGCGTTCTTCAGTTCGCGCCGGCCAGCCCGGCGAGCGTCCGGAGCTGGCGACGCATCATGACCAGGTCACCCCAGGCCAGGGCATATCGCAGGAGCCCGCCGCGGCGCGCGCCGTCCACCGTGACCGTGGCGACGAGCCGGGAGCCGCGGGGGGCGGGCGCGACGGCGTAGGTGATCGCGAACTCCGCGAGCGAGCCGGTCCCGCGCCGCCGGAGCCGCAACGTCAGCTGCTCGCCGGGGTCGACGGAGTCGATGACGAAGAGCACCAGCAGGCGCTGCCCGACACGCAGGTCGTCCGCGCCCGGGGTCAGCAGGCGGGGGCTCCGCCGGCCGCGGTTGTCGAGCAGGTCGTAGCTGTAGGGCGCGACGGTGAGCTGGCAGACCCAGAGCCACAGGTCCTCCGGGCTCGCCGCCGACGTGACGCCGCGGGTCCACCGTGCGCGGGGCACGGGCACCAGGACGTCGGCCGGGGTGTGCCGGGCGCGCTCGTCGGGCGTCGTGCCCCAGTGCTCCGGCAGCTCCACCGGGCTACCGCTCGAGGAGGGAGCGCAGCGAGCGCAGGGGCGGCAGCCACGCGCCGGCGTCGGGCAGGGTGTCGAGGCTGACGCGCGGCAGGGGCTCGCGGAAGACGCCGTCGATGTCCTCGAGGTCGAGGAAGTCGACGATCTCCGAGGACACCGCGAACGCGGCGTACTCGCGGAACCCGATGACGGTGACCGTGACGCCCTGCGCCACCAGGTCCTCGAGCGGCTCGCGGAACGCCCGCCCGTCGCCGGAGGCCACGACGACGTGCGCGAGCCCGCCCTCGGACCGGCGCAGCTCGATGTGGGCGAGCATGTCGTCGTCGACGTCCGAGTCGTCGGCGGACTTGGGCTTCGCGAACACCGCGAACCCGACGTTGCGCAGCGCCTCGACCCAGGGCCGCACGATCTCGGTGGAGCCCGGCACGACGTTGGTGAACACCGTGGCCTCGGCGACGCCCTCGGGGCCTGCCTCGCCGAGCAGCCAGCGGCCGACCGCGTCGAAGCGGGGCCGGAACGCCGACGTCGGGCGCGTGCCGAGCAGCGAGCCGAGGCTCATGTCGATGTTCGGCGCGTCCCAGACGAGCAGCGTGCGCGCGGGCGGCGCCTCCGTCGTGGGCACCGCGCCGACACCCTCGTCGACCCGCACGTCGGCGCCACCGGCGATGTCGGTGGGCGGGCTGGCGAGATCGGCGGGCGACGGCGCGGGTGACACGGGGCCGACTCTAACCGCCCGGCGCCGGGTCCGATGGGTGCTCAGGACTCGCCCCCGGCAGCCTCGGTGCGCACCAGGAGGAGATCGCGGCTGGGGCGACCCTCCTGCTCGGCGCGGGCCTCGAACTTGGTGCGCGGGCGCCACGCCGGCCGCGGCGCGAAGCCGCCGTGCGGGTTCTCGAGCAGCGGCTCGGCGTCGGTCACCTCGAGCATCCACTCGGCGTAGTCGGCGACGTCGGTGGCGAGGTGCAACGTCGCGCCGGGCCCCAGGCGCGAGGCCATGAGGGCGACGGTCGCGGGCTGGACCAGACGGCGCTTGTGGTGCCGGCGCTTCGGCCAGGGATCGGGGTAGAAGACGCGCAGGCCGGCGAGCGAGTCCGGGGCGACGAGGTCCTCGAGCACCACGACGGCGTCGCCGCGCAGCAGCCGCAGGTTGGCGAGCTCCTGCTCCTCGAGGCGCATGAGCAGCTGCGCGAGCCCGGGGGGATAGACCTCGACGGCCACGTGGTCGGCGTCGGGCTCGGCGGCGGCGAGGGCGGCGGTCGTCTCGCCCATCCCGGAGCCGATCTCGAGCCGCAGCGGGGCTCGTCGGCCGAACCAGGCGGGCGCGTCCAGCCGGCCGTCATGGAGCGGCGGCCGCGGGCCGTCGGGGTCCCGGTCGAAGCCGGCGGCGTTCGCCCCGTACCGCGTCCAGAGGCGGTCCCAGGCCCGCTGCTGGCCGGCGGTCATCCGCCCCCCGCGGTCGGTGAAGCTGACCACCGAGCGCCGCGGGACGTCCGGTCCGGACGTCGGGCGCGTGTCGTGACCGGTCTCCACCACCTGATCCTCACATCCCGCGTCCCGGCGCGAGAGGTGCGGGACCGGTGGTGGGGTCAGGACCGGCGCAGTGAGGCCAGCGACGCGCCGTCGGGCGTGATCCGGATGCGGACGGCCGCGTCGGGCAGGCCGAGGACGGCGCCGACGAGCCTGCGGGCCGCGGCGTCGGCCTCCGCGAGGCGGTCGACCACCACCTGCTGCCCGGAAGGGCCGAAGCGCAGCGTCCATCCGCCGGAGGCGAAGGTGGCGGTCACCGCGTGCACCACATCGGTGAGTCGGGGCAGCGGCCTGGTCAGCGGCTCCGCCACGACGGACGCGCGGCGCCGGGTCAAGGGGACGAGGGTCACACCCGCACATCGCGCAGATCACAGCCCGGGTTAGCGGATCCGCGCGAGATGACCCGGTCGGGCGATCGGTGGTCCCCGGACGGCCTCCGTGAGGGCCTCTGTCGGGCCGGGGTCAGCGCCCGCCGCCGCCGGACGAGGGACCGCCCTCGATCACCTGCTGACGCTGCGTCTGCCGCGCGCGACGCTGCTGCTCGTACTGGCTGCTCATCTCCGACTCGATGGTCTCGCTGCGCCGCCGGCTCCGGACGCGGGCGAGCAGCAGCAGCGTCAGCCCGTGGAGCACGCCGAGCAGGAGCATCACGCCGCCGAGCTGCGTGATGACGATCTGCACCGTGCCCTGGACGTCGAAGGGTCGGTACGTCGAGATGAGGGCGAGGAAGCCCAGCGCCACGAGGTGGAACAGCACCCCGAGCAGCCGGTTCGTCGAGACCGCCGTCTCCTCGGAGTCGAAGACGTCGCGAAGGAACCCGATCCCCGAGCGCATGAGGATCTGGCCCACCACCAAGGTGATGATCGCGCCGACCACGACGATGAAGAGATACGTGCCGGTGTCGAGCACGGTGTGCCTTCCTCGCAGGTGACGGTTGGTGAGCAGTCTCCCCCGACGGGCGATCAATCGAAACCCTCCGGAGTCCTGCCGAACCGGCCTCGCGGGCACGGTCCGACGCCTACGCTGCCACGGCTGTGGGCCCCCTGCGCAGCGCCGTGGTCGCGACATGCCGTGCGCTGTCCCCGCGGGTGTCGCTGCCGAGCGCCGACGCGGTGGAGGCGATCGCCGACCGGATGCTCGCCACGCCGTCCCTCGTCGTGGCCGGGCCGGTCTCGTCGGGCAAGTCGACGCTGGTCAACGCACTGGTGGGCCGCCGGGTCGCGCCGACGGGGGCGGGCGAGTGCACCGGGCTGACGGCCCACTACGTCCGCGGACCCGCCGATCGGCTCGACGTCGTCCTCGTCGACGGCACCCGGCGACCGCTGCCGCTCGCCGCGGGCGGCCGGGTGCCCGCCGCGGTCGGCGACCGGCTGGGCGTGCGACCCGAGGACGTCGACCACCTGGTGGTGACGCTCACCAGCGCGGCGCTGGACGGCCTGACCGTGATCGACACCCCGGGCACGGGCTCGGCGCGCCGGCCCGGAGGTGTGTCCGGCGGCGCCCACGCCGATACGGCGCTGGTCGTGCTGCCCGCCACGGCGCACGCGGGCGATCTCGACGCGCTGCCCGGGCCCGCGGCCCACGGCCCGGCGGGGGTCGTCGCCGTGCTCGGACGGGCGGACACGGTGGGTCCCGACGACGGCCGCGACCTCGCCGTCGAGCTCGGGCGCAGGCTCGGCGACCGCGTGGGGCCGGTGACGCCGGTGATCGGCCTGCTCGCCGAGACCGCGGTCACCGGGGCGTTGCGCGCGGAGGACGTCGGCGCGCTGCGGGTGCTCGCCGGGGCCGACCCGGCGGTGCTCGAGGTCGCCCTGCTCGACGCCGAGCTCTTCACGACCGCCGAGCTGCCCCTGCCGGTCGAGGCCCGGGCGCGGCTGCTCGAGCTGCTCGACCTGCGCGGCCTCGCCCTCGGGATCGCGCTCCTGCGCGCCGACGCCGCCGCGGGGGTCGGCGAGCTCTGCGACGCCCTGCTCGCCGCGTCCGGGCTCGCGACGCTGGTCCGACGGCTGCACGACGAGGTGCGCACGCGCACCGACCTGCACGCCGCGACGGCCGGGGTCCGCGACCTCGCCGCGCTCGGCGAGGCCCTGGGGCGCACCGAGGCGCAGGACGGCGGCGGGCGGGGCGAGGGCACCCGGGTGGCCGACGCGGCCGCCGCGCTGGCGCGCCGGGAGGCGTTCACCGAGCGGGCGCTGCTCGCCGCCCGGGCGCGGCTGTGGGCGGGCGCCCTGGGCCTGCCCGCCGAGCTGCTCGACGAGGTCGACCGGCTCGCCTCGGCCGCGCCCCCGGACGTCCGCGCGGGGCGCCCGGGCGCGGGTCGGGTGGAGGTCGCGGGCCACGCCGCCCGGCGCGCCGCCTGGTGGCGCGCCTACGGGTCGTGGGGCTCGCCCCGGCGCATCGCCGACCTCGCCCACGTCGTCCACCGCACCTACGTCGGGATGTGGCAGGACCTCACCGCGCAGCCCGGAGGCCCCGCGGAGCGGAGCCCGATCCGGTCGAACGGAGCGCCGCCGTGACCGGGCCATCGTGACCGCGTCAGGGCGGGACGTCCCCGCCGAGGTCGCCCGCACCCGCGAGGCGCTGACGACGCTGCTCGCCCGCCTCGACCCGGACGCCGCCACACGGGCCGCGGCCCCGCCCCCGCCGGCGCGGCCGACCGTGGTGCTCGTCGGCGCGCCCGGTCGGGGTCGCCGGGAGCTGCTGGCCGCGCTGCTCGGTCTGGACGAGGTCGCCGTCGAGCACGCCACCCACGACGACCTCGGCGTGCCGCTGCTCGAGGAGCTGGACCTGCTCGTCCCCGCCCGCGGCCCCGACCCCGGGAGCTGGCCGGTCGACGGCGCCACCGCGGCGCTCGTGCTCGCCGGCGCCGCCGCCCCGCTCGGCGCCGAGGAGCTCGACGCGCTCGCGCGCGCGGCCGCCCGGGTGGACACCGTGGTGTTCGCGCTGACCCGCACCGAGGCGCACCGCGGCTGGCGCACGGTGCTCGAGGCCGACCGCGCGCTGGTCGCCGAGCACGTCCCGCGGCTCGCGGGGGCGCCGTGGTTCCCGGTCTCCGCGGAGCTCGCCCGTCGCGCCGGCACCGCGACGCCGGCGGCGGCCGAGGCGCTGCGCCGCCGCTCCGGCCTGGCCGCCCTGCAGCGCGAGCTGCACCGTCTGGTCGCGCGCCGGCGGCGGATGCTCGCCGAGGCCAATGCGCTGCGCCTGCTCGCCGCCGGGCTCGACGGCGTCGCGTCCCGGGCCGACGCGACCCGGAGCGCCCTGCGCGCCCCGGCCGACGGCGTCGGCGACCTCGCCCGCCGCCGTGACGAGCTCCTCGCCGCCCGGGCCGCGCTGCGCCGTGACCACCACACGCGCTGGCGCGCGGACCTCGCCGCCGCCCGCGTGGCCGCCGCCGACGACCTCGCCGCGCGCGTCCGCGCCCTCGCGACGGCCCTGCGCGGGCGCATCGACGACGCCGACCGCGCCGGGCTCGCCGCGATCCCACGGGACCTCGCCGCCGAGGTCGAGACGCTGGCGGCAGCCGTGGTCGAGGGCCTCGGCACGCGCCTGCGCGCGCTGGTCGCGACGACCCTCGCCGACCTCGTCCCGGCCGGTGAGCTGCCGTCCCTGCGGGTCGCCGATCTCGGGGTCACCGACGTCGCCGAGCCCGGCCTGGTGCCCCCGCCGCGGACACGTCCCGCCGAGGACCGCCTGCTCGTGGTCGCCGGGGCGTCGGGCGGGCTCGGGCTCTCCCGCCTGGCGCTGCTGCCGCTGCTCGCCGTCCCGATCGCGCCGGTCGCGCTGGGCGCCGCGCTCGTCCCGGTGTCGGTGGGGCTGGGGCTGGGCGCCGCGGGATGGGTCGCGCGGGCCCGGCGCCTCGCCGCCGACCGCGCGCACCTGCGCCAGTGGACGGCCGAGGCGCTCGCCGAGGTGCGCGGCGACCTCGACCGCGTCCTCGCCGACGCCCTCATCACCACCGAGCGGGAGGTCACGCTCGCCCTCGACGCCGCGCTCGAGCACCGCGCGCGGGACCTCGACGACGCGCTGACCGCCGCGGAGCGCGCCGTCCGGCACGCGGGCGCCGACCGGACCGCCGCCGACCGCGCCGCCGCCCACACCGCCGCGGAGGCCCGCGAGGGGCGCGACCGCGCGGAGACGCTGCTGCGACGGCTGGCCGCGCTGCGGGACCGCGTGGATGTCCCCGAACCGGACCCACGCGTCGAGCCCGCGACCTAATCTCGCGGACATGGTCGAGCTGCCCGACGACTCCGCGCTGGACTCCGGGCTCCACCCCGAGGCGCACGTCGATCCCGGTGGCCCCGCCGCCGAGCTGCTGGTCGCGGCCCCCGACGGCCCGCGCGCGCTCGGTCCGGCCACGGTCGACAGCGACGCCGACGGGCGCGCCGACACCGCCGTGGTCGCGGGGCCGGACGCCCTCGAGCTGGGCACCGACGTCGACGGCGACGGGCGCGTCGACGTGCTCACGCGCGTGCTCGCCGACGGCACGGCCACGACCACCGCCGCACCGGGCCTGCCGGGCGAGGGCTGGGACGAGGGCTGGGACGAGGGCCCGCCCCCGCCCGCGCCGACCATCGATCCGGTCACCGGACGGTGGGTCCGCGGCGGTTGATCCTCCGGGTCGGTCGCCCGCGCGGCCGGTAGGTTCGGCGCCCGTGGAGAGATCCGGGACGCACACGGTCGGCCACCCGGTCGACCAGGACTTCCTCGCCCTGCCCCTCACGGCCCTCGCCGACGCCGCGCTCGACGCCGCCCGCCGGGGCGGGGCCCAGCACGCCGACCTGCGCGTGCACCGCCTGCGCACCCAGCACCTCGAGCTGCGCGACGGCCGGGTGGTCGTCGCCGCCGACTCCGAGACCCTCGGGCTGGCCGTGCGCGTGCTGCGCGACGGCGTGTGGGGGTTCGCCGCCCATGTCGACCTGACGCCCGAGGTCGCGGTGGCCACGGCGCGGCGGGCGCTCGACGTCACCGCGACCCTCGCGTCGCTGGCCACCGAGCGCGTCACGCTCGCCGACGAGCCCGTGCACGCCGGCGCGGTCTGGGTCTCGCCGTACGACGTCGACCCCTGGGCCGTCGACGTCGCCGAGAAGATCGCCCTGCTCACCGACCGGTCCGCCGCCCTGCTCGCCGCGTCCGGCGTCGACCACGTCTCGGCGAGCCTCGTGCAGGTCAAGGAGCAGAGCTTCTACGCCGACACGGCCGGCACCACGACGACCCAGCAGCGCGTGCGCGTCGACCCCGACATCTCGATCACCACCGTCGACCGGGCGGGCGGGGCCTTCGAGTCGCTGCGCACCCTCGCGCCGCCGGCCGGGCGCGGCTGGGAGTACCTCACCGGCACCGGCTGGGACTGGGGCGCCGAGCTCACCGAGCTCCCGGAGCTCCTCGCCGAGAAGGTGCGGGCGCCGAGTGTGGAGGCGGGGCCCACGGACCTCGTCATCGACCCCACCAACCTGTGGCTCGTCATCCACGAGTCGATCGGGCACGCCACCGAGTACGACCGCGCCATCGGCTACGAGGCGGCCTACGCCGGCACGAGCTTCGCGACGCCCGACAAGCTCGGCACCCTGCGCTACGGCAGCGACGTCCTCACGGTGACCGGCGACCGCACGGTCCCCCACGGCCTCGCGAGCGTCGGCTACGACGACGACGGGGTGGCCGCGCAGGAGTTCGACCTGGTCCGTGACGGCGTGCTCGTCGGCTACCAGGTCGACCGGTCGTTCGCGCCGCGCCTCGGTCTCGACCGGTCGAACGGCTGCGCCTACGCCGACTCCGCGGAGCACGTCCCCCTGCAGCGGATGGCGAACGTGTCGCTGCAGCCCGACCCGGTCACCGACCGGACGACGTCGGACCTGATCGGCGCGGTGGAGGACGGCCTCTACGTCGTCGGCGACCGCTCCTGGTCGATCGACATGCAGCGCTACAACTTCCAGTTCACGGGGCAGCGCTTCCACCGCATCCGCGGGGGCGAGCTGGTCGGGCAGGTCCGCGACGTCGCCTACCAGGCGACGACCACCGACTTCTGGGGCTCGCTCGAGGCCGTCGGCGGCCCCTCGACGTGGCGCCTCGGCGGCGCGTTCAACTGCGGCAAGGCCCAGCCCGGTCAGGTCGCACCGGTCAGTCACGGCTGTCCGTCGGCGCTGCTGCGCGGCGTCGACGTCCTCAACACCGGGAGCGGATCGTGAGCACCACCGGCTCGGCCCTCGTGGAGCGCGCCCTGGCGATCGCGGCGTCGCAGGTCCCGGACGCGGGCGCGGTCGCCCTGGTCCGCGAGGTCTCCGAGGCCGTCGTGCGGTGGGCGAACTCCACGATGACCACGAACGGCAACACCGTCGAGCGGCGGCTCTCCGTGGTCGTGCTCGTGCCCCTCGACGGCGGCACCGGCGCCGGGGTCGTCACCGTGCCCGCCCCGACGGGGCTCGCCGACGGCCCGGAGGGCGACGCGGTGCTCATGGACGCCGTCGCGGGCGCGGTGCAGGCCGCCCGGCGGGCCGGTCCCGCCCGTGACGCGGCGCCGCTGCCCGAGCCCGCCGGCGCGGCCGACGCGCACTGGGACGACGGCGCCGAGGACACCTCGACCGCCGTGTTCGCCCGGCTCGCCGAGGAGCTCGGGGCGTCCTTCCGGCCCGGCGAGGCGTCGTTCGGGTTCGCCGACCACCGCGTCACGACGACGTGGCTGGGCACCTCCGCGGGGGTCCGCCGCCGCTGGGTCGAGCCGTCCGGGTCGGTCGAGCTCAACCTCAAGGACCCGTCCACGGGCACGTCGGTCTGGGGCGGGGAGGGCGCCGCCGACATGGGCGCGGTCGACGTCACCGCCCTCGTCGAGCGTCTGCGGAACCGGCTGCCCTGGGGCGCCCGGCGGATCGACCTCCCGGCCCGGCGCTACGAGACGCTGCTGCCGCCGTCCGCGGTGTCCGACCTGATGATCTACCTCGCCTGGTCGATGGGCGGGCGGCCCGCGCAGGAGGGCCGCTCGGCCTTCTCGCGGGCCGGCGGCACCCGGGTCGGCGAGCGGCTCGGGGACCTGCCCCTGACACTCGCGGGCGACCCGGCCGGCGCCGGGTTCGCCGACCTCGCCTACACCCCGGTGCTCGCGACGACGTACTCCGGCGACGAGGTCTCGGTGTTCGACAACGGCGCCACCACCGGGCGCGTGGAGTGGGTGCGCGACGGCACGGTCGCGACGCTCGCCTACCCGCGGGCGGCGGCCACGGAGTACGGGGCGTCGTTCGCGGCGCCCACCGACAACCTCGTGCTCACCGGCGGCGACGACGCCACGCTCGAGGAGATGGTCGCGACCACCGGACGCGGCCTGCTGCTGACCTGCCTCTGGTACATCCGCGAGGTCGACCCGACGACGCTGCTGCTCACCGGCCTCACACGCGACGGCGTCTACCTGATGGAGGGCGGCGAGATCGTCGGCGAGGTGAACAACTTCCGCTTCAACGAGTCGCCGCTCGACCTCCTGCGCCGCGCCACCGAGGCCGGCGCCACCGAGCGCACGCTGCCGCGCGAGTGGAAGGACTGGTTCACCCGCGCCGCCATGCCCCCGCTGCGCGTCCCCGACTTCCACATGACCTCGGTGTCCCTCGGCCGCTAGGTGCGCTTCGCGCATGTGAGCACTTCGGAGTGCTGGGGCACTCCGAAGTGCTCACATGCGCCGGAGGCGCACACTGGAGGGCGTGATCCGGTCGGTGATGCGCTACACCGCACCCCAGACGGCGTGGGAGGCCGAGGTCCCCGTCCGCGGGGACGTCGCCGCGCTCGCGACGCTGCTCGCCGAGGGCGGGGCGGTGGTCCTCACCGGCGCGGGGATCTCCACCGACTCGGGCATCCCCGACTACCGGGGCCCGACGAGCGCGCAGCGCCGCCACGCCCCGATGACCTACGACGCGTTCGTCGGCGACCCCGTCGCCCGGCACCGCTACTGGGCCCGCAGCCACGTCGGCTGGCCGCAGATCGCCGGCGCCCGGCCCAACGACGGGCACCGGGCCGTCGCGTCGCTGCAGCGCGCGGGCCTGCTGACCGGCGTCATCACCCAGAACGTCGACGGGCTGCACCAGGAGGCGGGCGCGCGCGACGTCGTCGAGCTGCACGGGGCGCTGGGTCGCGTCGTCTGCCTGGGCTGCCGCGCGGCGCTGGGGCGCGAGCGGGTCCAGGAGGACCTCGCCGCCCTGAACCCGGACTTCGACACGCGGGCCACGGAGATCAACCCGGACGGCGACGCCGAGCTGCCCGACGCCGAGCTCGACCGCTTCACGATGGTCGGCTGCCCGTCCTGCGGCGACGGACCGCTGAAGCCGGACGTCGTCTTCTTCGGCGAGAGCGTGCCGCGCCCGCGGGTCGACCACTGCTTCGAGCTCGTCGAGCGGGCGCGCTCGCTGGTCGTCCTCGGCTCCTCGCTGACGGTGATGTCGGGGTTGCGCTTCGTACGCGCCGCGGCCCGTCGTGATCTCCCGGTCGCCGTCGTGACGGCCGGGCCCAGCCGGGCCGACGACGTCGCGACCATCCGCCTCACCGAGGCGCTCGGAGAGGTCCTGCCTGCGACGTTGACCACGCTCAACCTCGGCGAACGAGCCTGAATCGTTCAGCTTGATCGTGGAAGTGAGTCCCCCGACAGCGACTCGGCGGTGTCGCGGAGAAGAAGTCTCGTTAACGTCGGAGACCACCATCGGAGGCTGATCCCGGGCACGTCGCCGTGTCGGGGGTTGCTTCCGTTCCCGAGGCGACCGGGCCGCTTCGCGGTCTCGGCGTTCGGCGATCGAGCGACCGAGGAGACGCATGACTGCCGTTCCGACCATCCAGGGACTCGACAACCCGCCGATCCGACGCCGCGAGGTGCTCGACTGGGTGAACGAGGTCGCGGACCTCACCACGCCCGACAGGGTCGTGTGGTGCGACGGGACCCAGGACGAGTGGGACCGGCTCACCTCCGAGCTCGTCGAGGCCGGGACCTACGTCCAGCTCGACCCGGCCAAGAAGCCGAACTCGTTCTACGCCGCCTCCGACCCCGACGACGTCGCGCGCGTCGAGGAGCGCACCTTCATCTGCTCGGTCAACGAGGCCGACGCGGGGGTCACCAACAACTGGATGGACCCGGCCGAGATGAAGGCCACGATGCGGGAGCTCTACCGGGGCTGCATGCGCGGTCGGACGATGTACGTCATCCCGTTCTGCATGGGCCCGGTGAACGCCGAGCACCCGAAGCTGGGCGTCGAGATCTCCGACAGCGCCTACGTCGTCACCTCGATGCACATCATGACGCGCATGGGCCCCGAGGTGCAGCGACGCCTCGACGAGGGCGACACCGAGTGGGTCCCGGCGCTGCACTCGGTCGGCGCCCCCCTCGAGCGCGGCCAGCAGGACGTCAAGTGGCCCTGCAACGACACGAAGTACATCAGCCACTTCCCCGACACCCGCGAGATCTGGAGCTTCGGCTCCGGGTACGGCGGCAACGCGCTGCTCGGCAAGAAGTGCTACTCGCTGCGCATCGCCTCGGCGATGGCGCGCGACGAGGGCTGGCTCGCCGAGCACATGCTGATCCTCAAGCTGATCAGCCCGGAGGACAAGGCGTACTACATCGTGGCCGCGTTCCCGTCGGCCTGCGGCAAGACGAACCTCGCGATGCTGCAGCCCACCATCCCGGGCTGGCGCGCCGAGACCGTCGGTGACGACATCGCCTGGATGCGGTTCGGTGCCGACGGCCGGCTCTACGCGGTGAACCCGGAGTTCGGCTTCTTCGGCGTGGCGCCCGGGACGAACTGGAAGACCAACCCGAACGCGATGCGCACCATCGAGCAGGGCAACGCCCTGTTCACCAACGTCGCGCTGACCGACGACAACGACGTCTGGTGGGAGGGGCTCGAGGGCGATCCCGAGCACCTCACCGCGTGGACCGGGGACGACTGGACGCCCGGCTCGGCGAAGCCAGCGGCCCACCCCAACTCGCGCTACACCGTGCCGATCTCGCAGTGCCCCGTCGTCGCGCCCGAGTGGGACGACCCGCAGGGTGTGCCGATCTCGGCGATCCTCTTCGGCGGCCGCCGCAAGACGACGATCCCGCTGGTCACGGAGTCCTTCGACTGGCAGCACGGCACCTTCATGGGCGCCACGATGTCGAGCGAGATGACGGCCGCGGCGAAGGGCGGCAAGGGCCAGGTCCGCCGCGACCCGATGGCGATGCTGCCCTTCCTCGGCTACAACGTCGGCGACTACTTCCAGCACTGGGTGGACGTGGGCAAGAACGCCGACGTCACCAAGCTCCCGTCGATCTTCTACGTCAACTGGTTCCGGCGGGGCGAGGACAACCGCTTCCTGTGGCCCGGGTTCGGCGAGAACAGCCGCGTGCTGAAGTGGATCATCGAGCGCCTCGAGGGCAAGGCCGCCGCGACCGAGACGCCCATCGGCCACGTCCCGAGCGCCGACCAGATCGACGTCGAGGGTCTCAGCGAGCCGATGGAGGACATCGAGGCGTCGCTGCGCTTCGACGTCGACGAGTGGCGCGAGGAGCTGCCGCTCATCGAGGAGTGGTTCGAGAAGATCGGCGAGAAGCTGCCGACCTCCATGCGCGACGAGCTCGAGTCCCTCAAGCAGCGCCTGAACGCGAGCTGATCCGCTCTCCGCGACCGCACGACACGGCGCCCTCGCTGCTCACGGGAGCAGCGAGGGCGCCGTGCGTTCGTCCGGGATCAGCAGCAGCGTCCCTGCGGGTGGCGTTCCTGGTGGTCGGTGCGCGCCCGCCAGAAGGCCCGCTCGCTCATCGGCCGGTCGTCGTGGCCGGCACGCGCGTGGTGCGCGAGGTACCGGTCGTAGGCGTCGGCCCCGAGCACACCGCGGAACCACCAGCGCACGGCCCGGTAGCCCTGTCCGAGTGCGGCGACCATCAGTGCCCGCCTCCCCGGCTCGGCGCCCCCGCCGAGGCGAGCCACTGCTTCTCGAGCTCCTTCTCCGACGGGGTGGGGATCAGCCCCGAGGGCCCGTAGCGCCGCGACGGGACGGGCTCGTCCTCCTTGCCCGGGGACCCGCCCGACCGGACCGAGCGCACGGCGGCGACGGTCGCGGCCGCGAGCACGATGAGGGTCAGCACCAGGAAGATGATCGACAGGCTGCCCTGGATGAAGGTGTTGCGCACGACCGCCTCCATCTGGGCGGGGTTGCGCGCGGCACCCATGCTGGTGCGGCCCGCGGCGATCGCATCCCGGTAGGCGAAGTGCTGAGCCCAGTACCCGACGCCCGGCACCGGCGAGAAGATCTTGTACAGCGACGCGGTCACCGTGATCACCGCGACGGCGACCAGGGGCACCAGCACGATCCAGAGGTACTGCACCGTCCCGCGGCGCGCGATGATCGCGAGACAGACGGCGAGCGCGATGGCCGCGAGCAGCTGGTTGGCGATCCCGAACAGCGGGAAGAGCGTGTTGATCCCGCCCAGCGGATCGGTCACTCCCATGATCAGGATGCCGCCCCAGCCGCCGACCATGACGATCGTCCCGATCCACGCCCCCGTGCGCCACGAGGTGTCACGGAAGCGCGGGACGAAGGTCCCCACCGCGTCCTGCAGCATGAAGCGCGCCACTCGGGTGCCGGCGTCCACGGCGGTGAGGATGAACAGCGCCTCGAACATGATCGCGAAGTGGTACCAGAAGCTCGCGAGCGCGGCGCCGCCCAGGAACTGCGACAGGATCTGCGACAGACCCAGAGCCAGCGTCGGGGCACCGCCCGTCCGCGACACGATGCTCTGCTCGCCCACCATCGCCGCGGTCCCGGCCAGCTCCTGGGGGGCGATGTCGACGCCGGCGAGGCCCAGCGAGTTGACCCACACGGCCGCCGTCTCGACCGTGCCGCCGGTCAGCGCCGTCGGCGCGTTCATCGCGAAGTAGATGCCGCGGTCGATGGAGATGGCCGCGACCAGGGCCATGATCGCGACGAACGACTCCATGAGCATGCCGCCGTAGCCGATGAAGCGCGTCTGGCGCTCCTTCTCGATCAGCTTCGGCGTCGTGCCCGACGAGATGAGCGCGTGGAAGCCGGAGAGCGCTCCGCAGGCGATCGTCACGAACAGGAAGGGGAAGAGCGGACCGGGGACGACCGGCCCGTCCGACCGGGTGGCGAACTCGCTGAACGCGGGGGTGGCGATGTCCGGCCGCACCACGACGACCGCGACCGCGAGCAGCACGATCGTGCCGATCTTCATGAACGTCGACAGGTAGTCGCGGGGCGCGAGCAGCATCCACACCGGCAGCACCGCGGCGACCACGCCGTAGATCACGACACACCAGGCGAGGGTCGTGCGGCTGAGGGTGAACGCCTCGGCCAGCCCGCTCTCGGAGATCCAGCCGCCGGCGATGATCGCGAGCAGGAGGAGGCCCACCCCGATCGCCGAGACCTCGCCGACCTTGCCGGGCCGCAGATAGCGCAGGTAGAAGCCCATGAACAGTGCGATCGGGATCGTCATGGCCACCGAGAACACGCCCCAGGGGCTCTCGCCCAGGGCCTGGACGACGACCAGCGCGAGCACCGCGATGAGGATGATCATGATGGCGAGCGTCGCGATCACCGCGGCGGCACCGCCGATCACCCCGAGCTCGTCGCGCGCCATCTGGCCCAGCGAGCGCCCGCCGCGGCGCATCGAGAAGAACAGCACCAGGTAGTCCTGGACCGCCCCGGCCAGCACGACGCCGACGATGATCCAGATGGTGCCCGGCAGGTAGCCCATCTGCGCGGCGAGCACCGGACCGACGAGCGGGCCCGCGCCCGCGATCGCCGCGAAGTGGTGTCCGTAGAGCACCCGGCGGTCGGTCGGCAGGTAGTCCTGCCCGTTCTCGGAGTGCTCGGCCGGGGTGGCGCGCCGGTCGTCGGGCTTGAGCAGCTTGCGCTCGATGTAGGTCGAGTAGAAGCGGTAGGCGATGAGGTAGGTCGCCACCGCCGCGAAGACGAACCAGATCGCGTTGACGGTCTCGCCCCGGATGAGCGCGACCATCACCCAGCCCAGGCCGCCGAGCAGGGCGATCACCGCCCAGACGGCGATCCGCGCGGGCGTCCAGCGTCGGCGCTCCTCCTCGAGCACCTCGTCGTCGACCGCCGGTGGCAGTTCCTGGTCGGGCGGCGCGGCCACGCCGCCCGATCCTCCTGACGTCGTCGTCATCGCGACCTCCGCTCGGAACGGATCGGACTTCCGGGGAGGATAGGTCCTGGGACGCCGCGGTGTCCTTGATCAATTCACGCGAAGTGTCCGCTCGGTGACCGTCCGCCGTGTGCCCCTACGCTCTGCCCACATGGACCAGCTCGGCCGGCCGCCGTTCCGGCCGACCCCCGCCGCCGGCACGCTGGCCGACGTCTCGCCCTCCCTGGCCGCCGCGCTCGGCGTCGAGGGGTTCGACGACCACCTCGGCGTCGGGCCGGCGCGGGGCACGGCGCTGATGCTCATCGACGGGCTGGGCGCGGACCTGCTCGCCGAGCACGCCGACCGGGCACCGGTCCTCGCGGAGCTCGCGGCACGCGGGCAGACGCTGCTGGCCGGCTTCCCGTCGACGACGGCCGTCAGCGTCACGAGCCTCGGCACCGGCCTGCCGTCGGGCGAGCACGGCATCGTCGGCTACAGCATGGGCGTGCCGCCGCTCGACGACCCGGGCGCGCCGGCGGAGACGGTGCTCAACACCCTGCGCTGGTGCGCCCACGGGGCCACCGACCCCGTCGACCTGCGGCGCGAGCTCCCGCCCGAGGAGGTGCAGGCCGCGCCGACGGTGATGCAGCGCGCCGCCCGGGCCGGGGTCGCGGTCACGACGATCGCCCCGGAGATCCAGCGTCGCTCCGGTCTCACCCGGGCGGCGTTGCGGGGCGGCCGGTTCCACGGGGTGTCGGCCCTGGGCGACATGGCCGCCGCGGTGCTCGACGCGCTCGCCCCGGGAGCGGTCGAGGAACGCGCGTTCTGCTACGCCTACCACGGCGACCTCGACATGCTCGGGCACACGTTCGGCCCGGGCTCGACGCCGTGGCTGATGCAGCTCACGGTCATCGACCGGCTCGTCGGCGCCATCGCCGAGGAGCTGCCCCCGGACACGCTGCTCGCCGTCGTCGCCGACCACGGCATGGTCGGCACCGACTCCGGCTGGCGGATCGACCTCGACACCAGCCCCGAGCTCCTCACCGGCGTCCGACGCCTCGCGGGCGAGGCCCGCGTGCGCCACGTCTTCACCGCCGCCGGCGCCGCCGACGACGTGGCCGCGGCCTGGCGCTCCGAGCTCGGCGACGCGGCGTGGGTGCGCACGCGCGACGAGGCGATCGACGAGGGCTGGTTCGGCCTCGACGTCACCGACACCGCCCGCGGGCGCATCGGCGACGTCGTCGCGGCGGCCCAGGGGAACTGGACGCTCGTGCGCTCCCGCATCGAGCCGATGGAGACCGCGCTGATCGGCCACCACGGCTCGCTCACCGACGCCGAGCAGCGCGTCCCGCTGCTGCTCGCCCGGGGCTGAGAGGTGCGCTGCGCGCATGTGAGCACTTCGGAGTGCTCGGGCACCTCGAAGTGCTCACCTGCGCGGAGCGCACACTGACCCCGATGAGCGAGGAACCGTCGGCCGACGTCCGGGAACTGGCCACGCGCGTGTTCGACATGGCCCGCGACGGCGACGCCGCCTCGCTGGCGGCCTACCTCGACGCCGGGGTGCCCGTCGACCTGACGAACTCCCACGGCGACACGCTCGTCATGCTCGCCGCCTACCACGGGCACGCCGAGGCGGTGGCCGTGCTGGCCGCCCGCGGGGCCGACGTCGACCGCCTCAACGACCGCGGTCAGGCGCCGGTCGCCGGCGCGGTGTTCAAGGGCGAGGACGCCGTGGTCCGCGTCCTCGTGGAGGCGGGCGCCGACCCCCTCGCCGGGCACCCCACGGCCGTCGACACCGCCCGGATGTTCGGCCGCGAGGACCTGCTGGCCCTCCTCACAACGCCTTGAGGATGTCCTCCACGCGGGCCTTCGCGTCGCCGAAGATCATCGAGGTGTTCGCGCGGAAGAACAGCGGGTTCTGCACGCCCGCGTAGCCCACCGCCATCGAGCGCTTGAACACGACGACGTTCTTGGCCTCCCAGACGCGCAGGACGGGCATGCCGGCGATCGGGCTGCCCGGGTCCTCCATCGCGGCGGGGTTGACGGTGTCGTTGGCCCCGATGACGAGCACGACCGACGTCGAGGCGAGGTCGTCGTTGATCTCGTCCATCTCGAGGACGACGTCGTAGGGCACCTTGGCCTCGGCGAGCAGGACGTTCATGTGCCCCGGCAGGCGCCCGGCGACGGGGTGGATGCCGAACCGGACCTCGATGCCGCGCTCGACGAGCCGGCGGGTGAGGTCCGCGACCGGGTACTGCGCCTGGGCCACCGCCATCCCGTAGCCCGGGACGATGACCACCGACGACGCCTCGGCGAGCATCTCCGCCACGGCGTCGGCGTCGACCTCGCGGTGCTCGCCCTCCTCGGTGCCCGAGGACGCCGTGCCCGACTCGACGCCGAACCCGCCCGCGATGACCGAGAGGAACGAGCGGTTCATCGCCTGGCACATGACGTAGGAGAGGTAGGCACCCGAGGAGCCGACGAGGGCGCCGGTGACGATCAGCAGGGTGTTGTCGAGCAGGAAGCCCGAGGCGGCCGCGGCCCAGCCCGAGTAGCTGTTGAGCATCGACACGACGACGGGCATGTCCCCACCACCGATCGAGGCGACGAGGTGCCAGCCCAGCGCCAGGGCGACCGCGGTGATCGCGATCATCAGGCCGAGCGAGGGCGTCACCGTGAAGGCGACGGTCAGCGCGGCGAACGCGACGAGCGCCCCGAGGTTCAGGGCGTTCTTGCCCGGCAGCGTCAGCGGGCGCGACTTCATCCGCCCGGAGAGCTTGCCGTAGGCGACGAGCGAGCCGGTGAACGTCACCGCGCCGATGAAGACGCCGATGCCGACCTCGACGGAGTGGATGCCGACGAGCTCGGGGGCGACGGTGGTCTGCGCCGCGCCCTCAGCTTCGACCTCGAGGTACCCGTTCCACCCGACGAGCACGGCGGCGAGGCCGACGAAGCTGTGCAGCAGCGCGATGAGCTCGGGCATGCCCGTCATCTCGACGACCCGTGCGCGCCAGAGCCCGATGCCGCCGCCGACGACCATCGCGACGGCGAGGAGCGCGATCGCCCCGGCCGTGAGCGACTCGGCGGCGAGCACCACGGTCGCGACGAGGGCGACGGCCATGCCGGCGATGCCGTAGGCGACGCCCGCCCGCGCGGTCTCGTGCCTGGAGAGCCCGGCGAGGCTCATCACCGTCAGCAGGGCGGCGACGATGTAGGCGGCCGTGGCCGCGGTTCCGGCGCTCATGAGGCAGGCCCCTTCGTGAACATCGCGAGCATGCGGCGGGTCACCGCGAAGCCACCGACGATGTTGATGCTGGCCAGCAGGATCGCCACGAACGCGAGCACCGAGACGACCGTGCCGTGCTGCCCGAACTGCAGCAGCGCCCCGACCACCACGACCCCGGAGATCGCGTTCGTCACCGACATCAGCGGGGTGTGCAGGGCGTGGTGGACCTTGCCGATGACGTAGTAGCCGATCACGACGGCCAGCACGAACACGGTGAGGTTGGTGGCGAGCGCCGGCGGCGCGAAGGCCGTCGCGGCGAAGAGCAGCGCGAACGCCACGGCGATCAGCGTGTAGCGCCGGGCCGGCGACGCGACCTTCGCGGGCGCCACCACCGGCGTCGCCGCCGCGGGCTCGACCGGCGCTCTGTCGACGTTCCCGCCCGCCCCGGCAGACACCGAGATCGGCGGCGGCGGCCAGAGCACCTCGCCGTGGTGCGTGACGGTGACCCCGCGGACCACGACGTCGTCGAGGTCGAGCACCAGCCGCCCGTCCTTCTCGGGGACGAGGAGCTTGAGCAGGTTGACCAGGTTCGTGCCGTAGAGCTGGGAGGCCTGCGCGGGCAGCCGGGCGGCGAGGTCGGTGTCGCCGACGATGATGACGCCGTTGTCGGTGACGACGACCTCGTCGGCCACCGAGCCCTCGACGTTGCCGCCCTGGCCCGCGGCCATGTCCACCACGACGCTGCCGGGCTTCATGAGCGCGACGTCGGCGGCGGTGAGCAGCCGCGGCGCCGCGCGCCCCGGGATCAGCGCGGTGGTGATGACGACGTCGACGTCCGCGGCCTGCTCGGTGTAGATCTCGGCGGCCCGCGCGTCGTAGGCCTCCGAGGTCGCGCGGGCGTACCCGTCGGTGGACTCCTGCGCTGCGTCTCCGGCCTCCACGGCGAGGAAGTCCCCGCCCAGGGAGCGGACCTGCTCGGCGACCTCGGGTCGCGGGTCGGTGGCCCGCACGACGGCGCCGAGACTGGACGCCGCCCCGATCGCGGCGAGGCCGGCGACCCCGGCTCCGGCGACGAGCACCTTGGCCGGCGGCACCTTGCCGGCGGCGGTGACCTGCCCGGTGAAGAAGCGGCCGAAGCGGTGCGCGGCCTCGACGACGGCGCGGTAGCCCGCGATGTTGGCCATCGAGCTCAGCACGTCCAGCGACTGCGCCCGCGAGATGCGCGGGACGGCGTCGGTGGCGAGGACCGTGATGCCGCGCCGGGCGAGGTCGGCGAGCAGCTCCGGGTGCCGCGCGGGCCCGACCATGGCGATCAGCGTCGTGCCCGGGGCGAGGCGGTCGAGGTGCTCGGCGTCCGGCGTGCGCAGCGCCAGCAGGACGTCGGCGGACCAGGGATCCCCGATCTCCGCGCCGGCCGCCGCGTAGGCGTCGTCGGTGAAGCTCGCGCGCTCCCCCGCCCCCGGCTCGACGACGACCGTCGCCCCCAGGTCGATCAGACCCACCACCGTGGCCGGCGTGGCGGCCACCCGGGTCTCGCGGGCCCCGGGCTCCCGGGGGACACCGATGCGCACCGTCGCGCTCCTCTGCTCTCTCACCCGCCACGTGCGCCGTCACCAGCAACGACACCGCGCGGACCGGCCGGACGTTCGTCCGAACGGGCTGTCGATGGCGACCCTAATCTCACGTCCGGGAAACCTCCGCGTGGAGGTCCTGGGTCACATCTCCGACGCTCGTCACCGCACCGGGGAGGACGCACCGTCCTGGACAGGTGCGGGGGACGGCGGCACGCTCGCCGCGTGCCCGCCGAGCTCGAGCAGCGACTCGACGACCTCCGCGCGCAGGCCTCCGACCGCATCCCCATGCGCGAGCTGTTCGCCCTCGCGAAGGCCTTCCCCGCCGCCTCGCTCGCGGACACGGAGCGCCTGCTCGACGGCCCCACCCACGAGCACAAGGTCGTCGCCGTCAGCCTCATGGACTTCCGCGCCCGCCGGAAGAAGATCGACGACGACGAACGCCGCGCGCTGTACGAGCTCTACCGGCGTCGCCACGACCGCATCGACACCTGGGACCTCGTCGACCGCGCCGCCCCGCACGTCGTCGGCGGGTGGTTGCACCCGCGCCCGCGCGCCCCGCTCGACGAGCTCGCCGCCTCGGAGCACTGGTACGAGCGGCGCACGGCGATCGTCGCGACCTGGTACTTCATCCGCCTCGGCGAGACCGCCGACACCTTCCGGATCGGCGCGACGCTGGCCCACGACCCCGTCGAGCTGGTGCAGAAGGCCGTCGGCGGATGGGTGCGCGAGGCGGGCAAGCGCGACGGCGCGGCCCTGCGCGCCCTGCTCGACGCGCACGCGGCGACGATGCCGCGCACGGCGCTGCGCTACGCCGTCGAACAGCTGCCCGCCGAGGAGAAGGCCCACTACCTGGGACTCCGCGGCCACTGACCGCACCCGGAATCCGGACGCGAGTCCAGGACGTTGTCCCTGACATGCGTGATCCCGTGCTCTCGGTCCTCGACCTCTCGCCGGTCCCCTCCGGCACGCCGACCTCGGCGGCGCTGCACGAGACCATCGAGCTGGGCAAGACCGTCGAGCGCGCCGGCTACCGGCGGATGTGGCTCGCCGAGCACCACGGCATCCCGAGCGTCGCGAGCTCCAGCCCCGAGATCCTGATCCAGGCGGTGGCGAGCGCGACGAGCACGCTGCGCGTCGGGTCCGGCGGGATCATGCTGCCGAACCACAGCCCGCTGAAGGTCGCCGAGACGTTCCGCGCGCTGGCGGGGCTGCACCCCAGCCACGATCCATCAAGGACACGCATCGACCTCGGCATCGGCCGCGCCCCGGGCACCGACCCGCGCACCGCGATCGCGCTGCGGCGGAGCCGCGAGGCCCTGACCGCCGACGACTTCCCCGAGCAGTTCGCCGAGCTCCGCGGCTACGTCGACGGCTTCCCCGAGGGCCACCACTTCGCCGGGATCGCCGCCATGCCGAACGACGTCCCGCTGCCGCCGGTCTGGATCCTCGCCTCGAGCTACTACGGCGGGCAGGCCGCGGCCGCGTTCGGCACCGGCTTCGCCTACGCCGGGCACTTCGGCGGCGCGGACCCGGGCCAGGCGACCCGCATCTACCGCGAGCAGTTCCGTCCGAGCGACGCCGCGGGCGCCCAGGACCCGCACGTCGTCCTCGCCGCCGCGGTGATGTGCCACGAGGACCCGGAGCGCGCCCGCGCGATGGGCCGCGCGCACGCCCTGTCGATGGCCCGCCTGCGCACCGGCAACCCGGGCCCGCTGCCGAGCCCGGAGGAGGCCATGGCGCACGACTGGAGCCCCGCCGAGCTGCAGGTCGAGCAGTCCATGGCATCGAAGATGACGGCCGGCACCCCCGACGAGGTCCGCGACGATCTCGAGCGCCGGGCCCGCGAGGCCGACGCCGACGAGGTCATGCTCGTGACGCCGATCCACGACGTCGCCGAGCGGCGGCGTTCGTACGAGCTGGTGGCGCAGGCCTTCGGCGTGTCCGGGCCCGGCGTGACGAACGCCCCGCCGTCGCTCGCCCAGGTGTAGTGCTCGTGTAACCGGCCGGAAACAGCTCCCCCGCAGCGTGGGGGCATGCCCTCGCCCACCACCGGGGCGGTGACTCCGGTGCCGACCCACTGCCCGTACTGCTCGCTGCAGTGCGGGATGACGCTGACCCCGCGGGAGCAGGGTGCCGGCCCGGTGCTCGAGGTGACGGGCGCGAACTTCCCGACCAACCGGGGCGGGCTCTGCGAGAAGGGCCTGTCGTCGGCCGAGCTGATCGACCACCCGGACCGGCTGACGACGCCCCTGGTCCGCGACCAGCGCGACGCGCCCTTCCGCGAGGCCACCTGGGACGAGGCCTACGACCGCATCGTCACGGCGCTGACCGTCGCCCAGGAACGTCACGGCCGCGACGCCGCGGGGCTCTTCGGCGGGGGCGGGCTGACCAACGAGAAGGCCTACCAGGCCGGCAAGTTCGTGCGGGTCGCGCTGCGCAGCGCGTCGATCGACTACAACGGCCGCTTCTGCATGTCGTCGGCGGCGGCCGCGGCGACCAAGGCGTTCGGGATCGACCGTGGGATGCCCTTCCCGCTGGCCGACATCGCCCGCGCGGACACCGTCATGCTCGTCGGCTCCAACCCGGCCGACACCATGCCGCCGGCGATGCGCTGGTTCGCCGCCGGCGTCGAGCGCGGCGCGCGCCACCTCGTCGTCGACCCCCGCTACACCGCGACCGCGGCGACGGCCGACGTGCACCTGCAGCCGGTGCCGGGCACCGACCTCGCCCTGGCCAACGGGCTGCTCCACCTCGCGATCAAGCACCGGCTGGTCGACGCGGGCTACGTCGCCGAGCGCACCACGGGCTGGCCTGCGGTGCGGCGCGCGATGCGCCAGTACTGGCCCGACCGCGTCGAGCGGATCACCGGCGTCCCGGTGCGGGTCATGGAGCGCGCGGTGCACCTGCTCGCCGAGTCGCGGGCCACCATGATCCTCTCCGCGCGCGGCGCCGAGCAGCACGCGAAGGGCTCGGACACGGCCCTGGCCTGGATCAACCTGGCGCTCGCCCTCGGCCTGCCCGGCCGGCCGTCCTCGGGCTGGGCGACGATGACCGGCCAGGGCAACGGCCAGGGCGGGCGCGAGCACGGCCAGAAGGCCGACCAGCTGCCCGGCTACCGGATGCTCGCCGACCCCGCCGCCCGCGCGCACGTCGCCGGCGTCTGGGGCATCGACCCCGACGAGCTCCCGCAGCCCGGGGTCTCCGCCTACGAGATGCTCGACCGGCTCGGCACCCCCGGCGGTGTGCGGGCGCTGCTGGTCATGGCGTCGAACATCGCGGTCTCGGCGCCGCGGGCCGCCCACGTGCGGGAACGGCTCGCCGCGCTCGACTTCCTGTGCGTCTCGGACCTGTTCCTCAGCGAGACCGCCGAGCTCGCCGACGTCGTCCTGCCCTGTGCCCAGTGGGCCGAGGAGGAGGGCACGATGACCAACCTCGAGGGCCGCGTCCTGCGGCGACGCCGGGCCCTCGAGGCCCCCGACGGCGTGCGCAGCGACCTCGTCGTCCTCGCCGAGATCGCCGACCGGCTGGGCCGCGGGGCCTTCTTCGACCGCGAGCCCCGCGCGGTGTTCGACGAGCTCCGCCGGGCGAGCTCGGGCGGGAAGGCCGACTACGCGGGCATCAGCTACGAGCGCATCGACGCCGAGCGCGGGGTCTTCTGGCCCTGCCCCGCCCCGGGGGACGACGGGGTGGCGCACCCCGGCACGCCGCGCCTGTTCCGGGACGGCTTCGCCACCCCGGACGGGCGCGCCCGCTTCCACGTCGTGCACCACCGCGACGCCGCCGAACCGCCCGACGACGAGTACCCGTACCGCCTGACGACCGGGCGCAGCCGGGCGCACTACCAGTCCGGCACGCAGACCCGGCGGACCAAGGCGCTGCTCGACGCCGAGCCCGAGCCGGTCGTCGACATCCATCCCGACCTGGCCGCGCGGCTCGGCGTCACTCACGGGAGCGACGTGTCGCTGCGCACCCGGCGCGGGACGGCACGGATGCGCGCGCGGCTCTCACCGGAGATCCGCCCCGACACCGTCTTCGCCCCGTTCCACTGGTCGGGCGAGGCGACGATCAACGACCTCACGAACCCCGCCCTCGACCCGACGTCCCGGATGCCCGAGTTCAAGACCTGCGCCGTGGCCCTCGAGGCCGCGGAGTCCACCCACGGAGAGGACGCCGACTCGTGATGACCACCCCGCGATTCCTGCAGGGCGCGTTCGAGTTCGAGGGGCACGGGCTGGCCAAGCCCGCGCTGCTCGACCCGAGCCTGACCTACACCGTGCCCGAGGGGGTCACCGGCCAGGTGCTCTACGTCCGCGCCGGGAACTCCTCCGACGAGCTCGTGTCCGTCCTGCTCGCCTTCGACGGCACGCCGTCGCGGTGGCTCCCGGTCGGCGCGAGGAGCGACATGCACGTCTCGCTGCGCGTCGTCGAGGACCTCCTCGCCGGCAGCACCGTCGAGATCCACTACTCGGCACCCGAGGGCGCCACCGGCACCCTCGTCGTCGACTGCGGACTGGTGGAGGTCTAGGGGTGACGCAAACCGCGGAACGACCGGAGACCGAGCAGGAGAGCTCCTCGAAGAGCCGCCTCGTCGTGGTCGGCAACGGCATGTCCGGGGCCCGCGCGCTCGAGGAGATCCTCGCCCGCGGCGGCGCGGACACCTTCGCCATCGAGGTCTTCGGCGACGAGCCCTACGGCAACTACAACCGGATCCTGCTGTCCGAGGTGCTCGCGAACGCGGCGGGCCGGGCCGTGGACGACGAGGACGCCGACGGGGAGGACGAGCTCTACCTCAACCCCCTGGACTGGTACGACGAGAACGGCATCACGCTGCACGCCGGCGTACGCATCGTGCGCATCGACCGGCACGCCAAGGTCGTCTACGGCGACGACGGGTCGGTGACGCCGTACGACACGCTCGTCCTCGCCACCGGCAGCCGCTCGTTCTTCCCGCCCATGGAGGGCATGTGGGCGACGAAGACCGAGCTGACGCCCGGGGTGTTCGGGTTCCGGTCGCTGGACGACGCGACGTCGATGCTCGCCCACATCAGGGAGCACCGGACCGCGGTGGTCATCGGCGGCGGGCTGCTCGGGCTCGAGGCGGCCGCGGGGCTGCAGGCGCACGGGGTCGCGGTGCACGTCGTGCACCCCACCGAGGTGCTGATGAACCAGCAGCTCGAGGCCGAGGCGTCGAAGGTGCTGCGCTCGAAGCTCGAGGACATGGGCATGCACCTGCACCTCGGGGTGAAGACGAACGAGATCCTGACGGAGGACGGCCGTGTCTCCGGGGTCCGCTTCACCGACGGCTCGGACCTCGCGTGCGACATGGTCGTCGTGACCGCCGGGATCCGTCCCAACATCGGGCTCGCGATGGTCTCGGGGCTCGAGACGCAACGCGCGATCGTCGTGGACGACAAGCTGCGGTCGGTCGACGACGACTCGATCTTCGTGGTCGGCGAGTGCGCGCAGCACCGCGGCGAGGTCTACGGCGTCGTCGGGCCGTTGTGGGAGCAGGCCGCGGTCCTCGCCGACGTGGTCACCGGAGCGAATCCCGACGCCGAGTACCACGGCTCGCGGCTGGCGACGAAGCTCAAGGTCGCCGGCGTGGACGTCGCGCAGATGGGCGTGAAGGTCCCGGAGAGGTCGTCGGACGAGTTCGTGCAGTTCTCCGAGACCGGGCGCGGCGTCTACCAGACCGTCGTCATCCGCGACGGCACGCTGATCGGCGCGACGCTCGTCGGCGACGTCAGCAAGGTCGCGGCGCTGACCCAGGCCTTCGACAGCCGCTCGGCGCTGCCCGAGGAGCGCATCAAGCTGCTCTTCGACCTCGGCAGCGCCGGCGACGCCGCGAGCGCCGCCGATCTCCCGGCCGACACCCAGATCTGCCACTGCAACGGCGTCTCGAAGGGCGATCTCGTCGCCTGCGTCCACGACGGCGCCGAGTCGGTGTCGGCGTGCATGGCCGCGACGCGGGCGGGCAAGGGGTGCGGCTCCTGCAAGGGGCTCGTGAAGGAGGTCGTCGAGGCGGCGCTCGGGGGCGCGGGCGTGGAGGACCCGGCCGACAGCTACTACGTCCCGGGCATCCCCCTGGACAAGCCGACGCTCATGGCCGAGATCCGCTCCCGGGGCCTGAAGTCGGTCTCGAGCGTGTTCGCCGAGCTCGCCCCGGACGGGAAGGACCACGTCGGCTCGAAGATGGGGCTCACCGCGCTGCTGCGGATGATGTGGCCCGACGACCACGTCGACGAGCGCGACGGCCGGTTCATCAACGACCGGGTGCACGCCAACATCCAGCGCGACGGCACGTTCTCGGTCGTGCCGCGCATGTCCGGCGGCGTCACGAGCCCCGACCAGCTACGGCGCATCGCCGACGTCGCCGACAAGCACGAGATCCCGATGGTGAAGCTGACCGGCGGGCAGCGCATCGACCTGCTCGGCGTCCCGAAGGAGAAGCTGCAGGAGGTCTGGGCCGACCTGGACATGCCCTCGGGCTGGGCGTACGGCAAGAGCTTCCGAACGGTGAAGACCTGCGTCGGCACCGACTTCTGCCGGTTCGGCCTCGGCGACTCCACGCGGCTCGGGATCGACCTGGAGGAGCGCTACAAGGGCGTCGAGGGGCCGGCGAAGATGAAGCTCGCCGTCTCCGGGTGCCCGCGCAACTGCGCGGAGTCGATGGTGAAGGACGTGGGGCTGGTGGCCATCGAGGGCGATCGATGGCAGATCTACGTCGGCGGCGCCGCCGGGGCGACGATCCGCAAGGGCGACATCCTCGCCACCGTCGACTCCCACGACGAGGCGCTGCGGATCACCGGCCGGTTCCTGCAGTACTACCGGGAGAACGCCAACTGGCTGGAGCGCACCTACGACTTCGTGCCGCGCATGGGCCTCGACCACCTGATCGGCGTGGTCGTCGACGACGTCGAGGGCATCGCGGACGAGCTCGACGCGCGCATGCAGGAGACCGTCGACCGCTACGCCGACCCGTGGGCGACCGACCAGACCGACGCGACGCCCGGCCAGTTCCACGACGCGCTGCCGCTGGTCCCGCTCCCGCAGGTGCCCATCAGGACGAGCTCGAGCCGGGACGGGGTGTCGTCGTGAGCAGCACCGAGGAGGCCGTCGAGGCACGGCTGGGCCCCGTCGACCGGATCCCCCTGGGCGAGGGGCGGGCGTTCCTGGTCGGCGACGAGCCGGTGGCCGTGTTCCGGCCGCGCTCGGGCGGGCTCCACGCATTGCGGGCGATCTGTCCCCATCGGGGCGGGCCGCTCGCCGACGGGCTCGTCGGCAGAGACACTGCTGATGGGGAGGTCGTCATGTGCCCGCTGCACAACCACCAGTTCTCCCTGGTCGACGGCTCCTGCGCGACCGGCGCCGACGACGTCGCGGCGTACACCGCGACCGAGGAGGACGGCGAGCTCGTGGTCCGCCTGGGCTGACGCCCTCGCGTGGGCAAAGAATGGGCGCCATGCCCACCGTCGCCCGCTACTCCGACGAGATCGTCCTGCACACCGCGGCCTTCGCGGACGCCGTGCGCGCCGCCGGCCAGGAGGCGCGGGTCCCGTCGTGCCCGGACTGGTCGGTGCGCGACCTCGCCGAGCACCTCGGCGCGGTGCACCGCTGGTGCGCGGGCACCGTGTCCCGGCCCGGCGAGAAGCTCGTCCGCCGGGGGCCCACCGACCCGCCGATGCCCACCGCCGACGACGAGGTCTCCACCTGGCTCCTCGAGGGCGCCGCGACGGTGACCGAGGCGATCCGCACGGCCGGCGAGGACACGGTGGTCGGCGGCTTCGGGACGATGGTGCCGGTCTCGTTCTGGGCCCGGCGCCAGTGCCACGAGACGCTGGTGCACCGCGCCGACGCCGAGCTCGCGGCGGGCGGTCCGGTGCTGGCGGGCGTCGACCCGGTGATCGCCGTGGACGCCGTCGACGAGCACCTGGCGATGATCGCGATGGGCGCGAAGCGCCGTCCCGAGCTGCGCGCGGACGGCGCGACGCTGCACCTGCACGCGACGGACGACGGGCTGGACGGCGCCGGCGAGTGGGTGGTGACGCTCGGCGCCGAGGGCCCGGTGATCGAGCACGCGCACCGGAAGAGCGACGCGGCGGTGCGCGGTCCGGCGGGCGCCCTGCTCACCGTGCTCACGAGCCGCCGACGCCCCGAGGACGCCGGTGTCGACGTCCTCGGGGCCTCGGAGCTGCTCACGCTGTGGCGCGAGCAGGGGGCCGTGTAGTCGGGGCGCTGGAGCTACAGCGACCCGGTGAAGACCGCGTGCTCGTGGTCGAACGAGGGCACCACGTCGACCTGGGCCTCGCCCGCGTCGGTCGTCGTGGAGAACGCGACGTCGTAGGTGAGGCTGCGGCCGGGCTGCAGCTGGTTCTGCGGGGGCAGGCCCATCTCGCTGTCGAAGACCTGGGAGGCCGGGGCGCCGGCGGTCGACATCGCGACCGACAGCAGGGTGGGGTCGAAGGCCCGGCCGGTGTTGTTGGTGACGCGCACGGTCACCTGGAACGCGTGCGGGTTGGTGTTCCCGGCCGCGTAGCTCGAGGGGTCGTAGGCGGTCGGCCGGTCGACGGTGACGGCCAGGCCGTCGGCGTAGGTGAAGGTCTGGCCGAAGCCCACCGCCGACGTGGCCGGGGCGGAGCTGCCGGAGGTGCCGGAGGTGTCGGAGGTGTCGGGCGTGCCGGAGACGGCCGGGGTGGTGGCGCCGATCGCGGACAGGTCCTCGCCCAGCTGGGTCACGGCGTCGGCCACGATGACCATGCCGGTGATCCCGAGCGCGACGGCCAGCACGCAGGCCACGACCCCGCTGACGGCCGTCCTGGTGTTGGTGGCGACGCGGCGACGGGCGCGCTGCACGCCGACGAGGCCGAGCACCAGGCCGACGATCCCCAGCAGGATCGCGCCGATCCCGAACAGCGGGATCAGGCCGACCACGAGGCCGCACAGGCCCAGCACCAGCCCCGCGATGCCCAGGCCGTTGCGCGGCGGCACCGACGGCTGGGGCATACCCGGCATGGCCGCCATCCCCGCCATCCCCGGACCCGGGGCCATCCGGGGGGCCGGCACCGCCGCCGCGCGGGCGGCGTCGAGCGCGGCCCGCGGGATCGGCATGGTCGGCGGCTCGACCGGCGCCGAGGTCTCGGCGGGAGCGCGGTGACGCGGCGGCTGGACGGTGGTCATGGTGTGCGTATCCCCCGACGAGATGCGTGGTGTCCGCCGGGTGGCGGACCTGCCGCTGATGTCGTCGGGGGCGACGATCCGTTAGCGCCGTCACCGCAACGAGTGAACGCTCCTCAGAGGGTCAGCACGAGCTTCCCGAACGTCGAGCCCTTCTCCAGCTCGTGGTGCGCGGCGGCGGCGTCCTCGAGCCGGAACGTGCCGGCGATCCGGACCGTCAGGACGTCCTCGTCGATGAGCCGGGCGATCCCGGTGAGGGCGACACCGTCGGGCTCGACGAGGAAGTCGGTGACCCGCTTGCCCTCGGCGTGCGCGCGCGCGGTGAGGCCCTCGGGCACGCCGGAGGGCACGCAGACCAGCAGGCCGCCGGGGCGCATCACGGCGAGCGAGGCGGGGCCGTTGGTCTCGGTCAGGTCGACGGCGACGTCGATGTCGCCCGTGGCCTCGGCGACGTCCTCGGTGCGGTGGTCGATCGCCTCGTCGAGCCCGAGCGCGACCAGGTCGGCGTGCTTGCCGGCCGAGGCGGTGCCGATGACGTAGGCGCCGCGGGCCTTCGCGATCTGCACCGCGAGGTGGCCGACGCCCCCGCCGGCGGCGTGGATCAGCACCCGCTGGTCGCGCTGGACGTCGGCGGTGTCGACGAGGATCTGCCAGGCGGTGAGGGCGGCGAGCGGGGTCGCCGCGGCGGTCACGTCGTCGACGTCGTCGGGGATGCGCGCGAACTGGCGGGACGGGGCGGTGACGTACTCGGCGTAGGCGCCGGCCTGCCGCGGGAACCAGGGCATCCCGTACACGCGGTCGCCCACGGCGAAGCGCGTGACGCCCATGCCGACGGCGTCGACGACCCCGGCCACGTCCCAGCCGACCGTGAACGGCGGCGAGGTCATGTCGTCACCGAGCCCGGCGCCGCCCGCACGGACCTTGGTGTCGACGGGGTTCACGCCCGCGGCCGTCACGCGGACCCGGATCTCGGTGGGGATGGGCTCGGGGACCGGGGCGTCGGTGAGGTGCAGAACCTCGGGCCCGCCGGCGGTGTCCTGGGTGATCGCGCGCATCGTCGTGGGCATGTCCCCCGCGTGCCCCGGGACCGCCGCGGGCACACCCCGTCTGCGCAGCTCCGCTCCGCTGCGTGCGTGGCGAGCAGGCCGGGAACGCGCCGGACCCCGTCGGTAAACTGGGCGTCATGGTGCAGTCCGAGCCCGGCACAGCCAGATCCGATACGGCTGTGCCCGAGAAGCCGACCCTCGACGGCCTCGAGGACCGGTGGGCGCGCGTATGGGAGGACGAGGGCACCTACGCGTTCGACCGCACGGCCACGCGCGAGCAGGTGTACTCGGTCGACACCCCGCCGCCGACGGTGTCCGGTTCGTTGCACGTCGGGCACGTGTTCAGCTACACCCACACCGACATCGTGGCCCGCTTCCAGCGCATGCGCGGCAAGCACGTCTTCTACCCGATGGGCTGGGACGACAACGGCCTGCCCACCGAGCGGCGCGTCCAGAACTTCTACGGCGTCCGCTGCGAGCCGAGCCTGCCGTACGACCCGGACTTCACCCCGCCCGAGAAGCCCGGCAAGCAGCAGGTCCCGATCTCGCGCAAGAACTTCGTCGAGCTCTGCGAGACGCTCACGGCCGAGGACGAGAAGGCGTTCGAGGAGCTGTGGCGCCGCAACGGCCTGTCGGTCGACTGGTCGCACGGCTACCAGACCATCGACGCCCGGGCCCGCGCCATCAGCCAGCGCGCGTTCCTGCGCAACGTCGAGCGCGGCCAGGCCTACGTGTCCATGGCGCCGACGCTGTGGGACGTCACGTTCCGCACCGCCGTGGCACAGGCCGAGCTCGAGGACCGCGAGCACACCGGCGCGTGGCACCGGGTCGCCTACCACGGTGCCGATTCCTCTGGTCACGACGCGGACGTGTTCATCGAGACCACGCGCCCGGAGCTGATCCCCGCCTGCGTCGCGCTCATCGCGCACCCCGACGACGAGCGCTACCAGCCGCTGTTCGGCACCACGGTGCGCTCGCCGCTGTTCGACGTCGAGGTCCCGGTGCTCGCGCACCCGGCGGCCGAGATGGACCGCGGCGCCGGCATCGCCATGTGCTGCACGTTCGGCGACCTCACCGACGTCCAGTGGTGGCGTGAGCTCGACCTGCCCAACCGCACGGTGATCAACCGCGACGGCCGGCTGCTGCGCGAGACGCCCGACTGGATCACCTCGGAGCTCGGCCGGCAGCGCTACGAGGAGCTCGCCGGTGCGACGGTGCACACCGCCAAGGAGCGGATCGTCGCGATGCTCACCGAGACCGGTGAGCTCGTCGGCGACGTCCGTCCCGTCACGCGCCCGGTGAAGTTCTTCGAGAAGGGCGACAAGCCGCTCGAGATCGTCTCCAGCCGCCAGTGGTACATCCGCAACGGCGGCCGCGACGCGACCGTGCGCGACGAGATGATCGCCCGCGGCCAGGAGCTGCAGTGGCACCCGGGCTACATGCGCCACCGCTACGAGGACTGGGTGCGCGGCCTCAACGGCGACTGGCTGGTCAGCCGTCAGCGCTTCTTCGGGGTGCCGGTGCCGGTCTGGTACCGGCTCGACGCCGACGGCGAGGTCCTGCCCGACGAGGTGCTCACGCCGTCGGACGACACCCTGCCCGTCGACCCCTCGACCGACCTCCCGCCCGGCTTCACCGCCGACCAGCGCGACGTCCCGGGCGGCTTCACCGGCGACCGCGACATCCTCGACACGTGGGCGACGTCCTCGCTGACCCCGCAGATCGCCGGGCTCTGGAGCATCGACGACGACCTGTTCTCGCGGGTCTTCCCGATGGACCTGCGCCCCCAGGGCCACGACATCATCCGCACCTGGCTGTTCTCGACGGTGCTGCGCAGCCACCTCGAGCACGACAGCCTGCCCTGGGCGCACACCGCGCTGTCCGGCTGGATCCTCGACCCGGACCGCAAGAAGATGTCGAAGTCCAAGGGCAATGTCGTCACGCCGATGGACCTGCTCGTCGAGTTCGGCTCCGACGCGGTGCGCTACTGGGCCGCCAGCGGGCGGCCGGGCGTCGACACGGCGTTCGACCGCGGCCAGATGAAGGTCGGTCGCCGCCTGGCGATGAAGCTGCTCAACGCCTCGAAGTTCATCCTCGGTGTCGGGGTGCCGGCCGGGGAGCCGGACCTCACCGCGGTGACGATGCCCCTGGACCGCGCGCTGCTCGCCCGTCTCACCGAGGTGGTCGAGAAGGCCACGACGGCTCTCGACGGCTACGACTACGCGGTCGCGCTCGAGGCCACCGAGCAGTTCTTCTGGTTCTTCTGCGACGACTACCTCGAGCTCGTCAAGTCCCGTGCCTACGGGGAGTTCGACGAGGCCGGACGCGACTCCGCGCGCGCCACGCTCGCGGCCGCGCTGCGGGTGCTCCAGCGGCTGTTCGCGCCGGTGCTGCCCTTCGTGGCCGAGGAGGTCTGGTCGTGGTGGCAGGAGGGCTCGGTGCACTGCGCCCCCTGGCCGGACATCCACGAGCTGGCCACCTCCGCGGAGGCCGACCCGCAGGTCCTCGAGGTCGCGTCCGACGTCATCGGGAGCATCCGCCGGGCGAAGTCCGAGCAGAAGCTCTCCATCCGCACCGAGGTCGAGAGCCTCTCGGTGCAGGCCGCGCCGGCCGCGCTCGAGGCGCTGCGCGCAGCGCTCGCCGACGTCCGGGCCGCCGGGCGGGTGCGCGACGTCGAGCTCGTGGTGTCCGCGGACGGCGAGCTCGTCACCACCGTCGGCGCCCCCACCGGCTGACCTCGCCCGTGGACGACCTCCTCGACTGGGTCGACGATCCGGACGCGGGCTGGAGCGTCGGCACGTTCGGCGCGCTCGCGGAGTTCCTGCGCGACCCCGACGAGCCCGCCGACGTGGTGCACGCGCCGCGTCGGGCCTCGGTGGTCACACCGCGCGGGGGCGTCGCCGTCACGCTGACCGACGACGTCCTGCCGGTCGCCTGGGAGCGGCGGGCCGGCGAGAGCTGGAGCCAGGCCGTCGCGCTCTGCCTGCTGCTGCCCTCGGGCGGACGGTCGGTGATCACCGAGCTCGGGCCCGACGAGGATGCGCTGCGCGCCGGGGACCGCGACGCGGTGCTGGTCGACCTCGGCGTCGGCGCGCCGCACCTCGAGGCGTGCGTGCGGACCGGCGAGGCGTCGCTGCTGGCCGAGCTGCGGGCGGTCGAGGGACGCCCCCTCGCAGAGGCCGGGCACCTGGCCGCGGCGCTGGTCGAGGCCGGCCCGCACCGCGTGTTCCGCACCGGGATCGCGCGGCTCGAGGTGTTCACCCCGATCCCGCCGGCGACCGGCGTCAGCCCGGACGGGCCGCACACCCACCTGCTGCCGCGCCTGCTCGCGCGCGGCCGGACGCACGCGGCGACCGACACGATCCCGCCCGGTCACGCGCCGGGCGCCACCATCCATCTCCCGCACCCGACCCGAGCCGTCGACGGGCGACGCATCCCGACGCGCGTCGACCGGCACCGCCGGGGCCAGGAGATGCTGGCTCGGTTCGGCGATCCGGCGGTGGTGGCGGCCAAGGCGGCGGTCGAGGAGGCGCTGGCGACGTCGACGGAACCACCCGCCTGGGCGCTGGGACGGGAGTACCGGGCGGCGGTGGAGCTGGCGCTACGGCAGTGCGAGGAGCTGTCGCCCGATCATCCCCACGTCGAGGCCTGGCGACGGCACATCCCGCGGGAGCGGGCGGACGGCCACGATCAGCCGCTCACCCACGACCCCGCCCAGTAGATGAGCCCAGTCGTGACCGGGCCGGCGGTGAGCGGGGTGGCTCAGTCCTGGAGCTCGGACTGCGGCGTGATCGCGAAGCGGAACTCGTCGCCGTCGCCGCGCTCGGCGTCCGGGACGCGCTCGACGTCGAGCACCTTGTCGTCCAGGGCCGACGCGGCCTGGGGCTCGAGGAAGATGACGGCGCCGCCACCCTCGAGCACGGTGTCGTCCGCCGCGGGGGTGGGCGCCACGGAGAGCTCGAGGCCCTCCTCCGCCATGTTGGGCGTGGCCGCGATGCGCAGACCCGACCCTTCAGGCATCTCATTGGTCTCGAGGATGGTCGAGATCGCCTCGGCCGCCGTCTCCGTCAGTGCCAGCATGCCTCGTTACCATACGGATCACGGATTGGTCACGCACGTGGATGCGCGTGCCGTCACGCGACCGAATCCCCAGCTCCACGCCCGAACACGGAGGGGAACGACCGAATGGCCCTCCCGGTGAGCCCAGACCCCACCGATCAGCGCGCGGCCGTACTCCGAATGCTCGACGCGTCACCGGACGGCCTCTCCGACGCCGCCCTCGCCCAGGCGCTCGGCGACGGCACCCGCCCCCAGACAGTCAACCAGCTCTGCCGCCGCCTGGTCGCCGAAGGCGCCCTCGAACGCGTCGGCACCCGCCCGATCCTCAACCGCCGCCCCACCCCTCCCGCCCGCCGCCGGGGTCGGACGACGGCCGCGCCGAGTGCTCCGGACCCGACGCCTGACACCACGCCCACGGAGCTCCGTGCGCGCGGGACCGGAGGCCGTCGGACGGGGAAGGCCACACCGTCGACGAGCGGCGGCGCGACCGCCGACGTCACGACCCCCGCGCGGGACGCTTCGAAAACCGAAGCATCGCCCGCAACGGAGACGACCCCGGCGACGACGCGACGGGGTCGGAACGGAAACCGCGCGAAGCGCGACCGGACGACCGCGGACGTCGCGACCCCCGCTGCGAACGCTTCGGAAATCGAAGCGTCGCCCGCAGGGCAGCCGGCTCGGGCATCAGCCCGATCGAAGAGCACCCGCCGAACCGCCGACAGCACGACCCTCACGCCGAACGCTTCGAAAACCGAAGCATCTTCCGCGACGGAACCGACCACGGCGACGACCCGATCGAAGAGCAGCCGCCGAACCCCCGAGGCCACGACCCCCGCAGCGGACGCTTCGAAAACCGAAGCGTCATCCCCGAGGGAACCGGCCCCCGAGCCGCAGAGCACGGCCGAGATCGCGGCTCCCGAGGCCGACGCCGTGCAGACCGAGCCGGCCCACGAGGTCCTCACCCCGGCGACGTCGCGGAGCGAACCCGAGGCCCCGACCTGCGGGCCGCCGCCGTTCGACGTGCTGCAGGCGTGGTCGCGGGTGGCGAACGTGCAGGCGCTCGTCGCGGACTGGCTGGTACGGCGAGGTGCGACGTTGCGGTCGGCCACGGTCGACGGGCAGGGACCGACCCGCGACCTCGTCGCGTCGCTCGACGGCGACGACGTGCACGTCGAGGTCACGGGATGGCCCGCCGACGGCGCGCGGACGCATCCGACGACCATCGCCGGCGACTGGTTCTCCGGCGCCGAGCAGGCGGCGGCGCAGCGACGTCGCGCACACCCGAGGGCGCGCATCGTCATCGCGCTGCCCGACACGCGGCGCTACCGCAGCCTCACCGAGCAGCGCGCGACGTCGTTGGCGGGCGCGGGGGCCGAGGTGTGGTTCGTCGACCCGGCGGGGTCCGTCCACGCCCGGTGAGGCTTGCCTACCGGTTCGCGCCGGGCGGCCCGGGGTAGGACGTCGGTGCCACCACGCGAACGAGAGGTATCCATGTCCGCCGACATCACCGAGATGATCCTCGACGACCACGACTGGTTCCGTCGTCAGTTCCTGCGCCTCGCGGACCTGCGGGAGCAGCCCGAGAAGGCCGAGCAGGTCTGGAACGCGCTGGCGATCCACCTCGAGGTCCACGCGTCCGCCGAGGAGCAGCACTTCTACCCGTCGATGGCGCGCCGGGCGGACGACGAGAACGCCTCCGCGACCGAGGACGCCGTCGGTGACCACGACGAGATCCGCGAGGGCACGGAGAAGGCGCGGAAGGCGACGGTCGGCAGCCAGGAGTGGTGGGACGCCATCGACGAGACCGACCAGGCGAACAACCACCACATGGCCGAGGAGGAGCGCGACGACCTCGAGCCCTTCCGGAAGGTGACGTCGCTGGCGTTCCGTCAGGAGCTCGGGGCGAAGTTCGAGCAGTTCAAGGTCGAGCACGCCGGTGGGCGCGGGCTGTCGTTCGAGGAGAAGGACCCCGAGAAGTACGTCGAGGCCGTCACCTCCTCCTGACGCCGCCCGGGCTGACGTCGATCCGGGTCAGCGGGGCGGGTTCCCGGTCCGGTCGAAGCCGACCGGGGACACGGCGTCGGCGTTCGACGTGATCCCCGGGATGTCGGGCTCTGTGACGAGCACCGCGGCGGACCCGGCCAGGACGAGGACGAGGAGCGTGGAGAGCGCGGGCACGACCCAGCCGGGCCGGTCGCCGCGCGGCCCGTCGGCGCGCGGCAGGGGTACGAGCGCGCCGTCCGGCAGCGGGAAGCCGTCGGTCGGGCACGGGTCGTCCACCGGGCCGGCGTCCTCTTCGTGCCGGGGGAGCACCAGGGCCGCGGCCCACGGCAGGGAGCTGGCCTCGGGGGGTGCCCAGAGCAGGGTCGCGTCGACGCCCTCCGGGTCGGCGAGGTGCTCCACGACCGGCGTCTCACGGTCGGCCACGACGATCGTGAGGACGTCGGTCACGTCGTCGCCGAGGCCGTCGGTGATGATCTCGAGCAGGGCGTGCTCGACGAGGCGCGTGAACTCGCTGCGGGTGAGGTAGACCTCGGCCTCGCCGGCGGTCACCACCAGCTCCTCGCCGTCCGAGACGCACATGATGTGGCGCGCCTCGCGCAGCTCGCGGGACAGGTGGGCGGCGTCGCGCCGGCCGACGGCGTCGGAGCGGTCGCGCAGCGAGTCGGCGAGCTCCGGGGCGACCACCGCGAGCTTCGCGTGCACGACGCCCGAGAGCAGGCCGTCGAGGCGCGCGTTGAGGTCGACCGCGCCGCCCTCGGCGATCTCGACCCCGTCGTCGGCGGCGCGCACCGGCCACACGGCGAGCTCGTCGCCCCGGGTGTCCACGACGACCGCCGGCGTGCCCGCGGCCGAGCGCGCGAGCTGGTCGCCGGCCCACGCCACCGCCTCGGGCAGCCAGGACGGATCGGGCAGGCCCGCCAGGCTGACGGCTTCGGTCAGCACCGCGAAGCGGTGCTCGTCGAGATCGCCGGGCACCACGAGCACGAGGTGGTCGGGCTGGCTGCCCTCGGCGGCCACGAGCTCGGCCAGCGAGGCGCCCAGCACCTCGGCGTCGCCGTCGGCGAGCTCCACGTCGATCGTGCGGTACTCCGCGTCGTCCACCCGGATCGCCGCCGAGGAGCCCGGGACGGCTTCCAGCACCATGACCCACCGGTCCACGTCTCCCCCTTCACCCGTCGTAGTCCGAACAGGTTAACGTTCACTCGTCTGTTCGGTCTACGAACGCGCTGCGTCACCCGGTTGCCGGGATCTTCACTCACGAGTGATCCAGAGGGATAGTCCGTTCGGCGATTGGCCGGTGCCGGGTCCGCTACGCTCGCGCTCCTCGCCCGGGGAGGTGCACCGACGGGAGGTGTCGTGATCACCGCCGACGCCTCCCCGCGCGCCCGCACCCATCCCCACCTCGTCCACCCCCACCTCGTGCCACTGTGGCGGGGGCTCGTGGTCTACCGGGTCGTGGCGCTGGTCGCGGCCGTGGTCAACCTCGTGCGCTTCTACGAGGTGTGGGCGCGCCCGGTGCTCGGGATCGTGGTGGTCGCCGCGATGGCCGTCTGGACCGCAATCTCCTCGCGGCGCTACCTGCGCTCCGGCGACCCGGCCACCGCCGTCGCCGACCTCCTGCTGACCGCGCTCGCCACCGCGTCGACGCTGCTCGTCGACACCCCCGACCGCGTCGACGCCGGTGGTTCGGTGATCACCACCGTGTGGTCGGCGGGGCCGGTGCTCGCGATGGCGATCGCCCTCGGGTGGCGGGGCGGTCTGGCCGGGGCGGTGGTCACCCTCGCCGTCCTGTTCGGGGTGCGCCGCGCGCTCGACGCCGACCTGCTCTTCGACGCCCAGCTGCTGCTCGTCGCCGGGCTCGCCGTGGGGCTGGCGGCCGACACGATGCGCCGCTCGGTCGAGCAGCTGCGCGCCGCCGCCGCCCGCGAGGCCGCGACGGCCGAGCGCGAACGGCTGGCCCGCGACATCCACGACGGCGTGCTGCAGGTGCTCGCGCTCGTGCGCCGCCGTGGCGACGAGCTCGCCCGGGACGGGGTCGACGCGCCCGCCGTCGAGCTCGCCCGCCTGGCCGGGGAACAGGAGGTCGCACTGCGCCGGCTGATCACCTCGGCCCCCGTACCGGCGGCCGACGGCACGGTCGACCTGTCCTCGCGCCTCGCCGGCGTGCTGCCGACGCACGCCTCGCTGGCGGTGCCCGCGCACGCGGTGCCCCTGCCCGCGACCGCCGTCGACGAGCTCGCCGCCGTGCTCCGCGAAGCCGTCACCAACGCCGCGCAGCACGCCCCGGACGCCGGGTTGTGGGTGCTGGTCGAGGCCGACGACGACGCGGTCACCGTGAGCGTGCGCGACGACGGCCCCGGCATCCCCGACGGGCGCCTGGAGGAGGCCGCGGCGGAGGGCCACCTCGGCGTCGCGGGATCGATGCGCGGTCGCGTCCGGGATCTCGGCGGCACCCTGTCGCTGCACACGGGCCCCGGCGAGGGCACGGAGTGGGAGATCGTCGTTCCGCGCAAGGAGGCGTGATGGTCCGCGTCATGGTCGTCGACGACCACCCGATCTGGCGCGAGGGCGTCGCCCGCGACCTCGGCGAACACGACGTCGAGATCGTCGCCACCGCCCCGGACGGGGCCGCCGCGGTGCGCATCGCGCGCGCCGTGCGGCCCGACGTCGTGCTCATGGACCTGCAGCTCCCGGAGCTCTCCGGCGCCGAGGCGACGGCGGCGATCCGGGAGGCGCTGCCCGACACCCGCGTCCTCGTGCTCTCGGCGAGCACCGAGCACGGCCACGTCCTCGAGGCCGTGCGGGCGGGCGCGTCGGGCTACCTGGTCAAGTCGGCCGGCATGGAGGAGCTCGTCGACGCGATCGACCGCACCGCCCGGGGGCAGGCCGTCTTCTCGCCCGGGCTGGCCGGGCTCGTGCTCGGCGAGTACCGGCGGCTCGAGTCCGAGGGCCCCGACGAGCCGCGGCTGACCCCGCGCGAGACCGAGGTCCTGCGCCTCGTCGCCAAGGGGCTGACAGCCCGGGCCATCGCCACGCGGCTGACGCTCTCGCACCGGACCGTGGAGAACCACGTCCAGAACTCCCTGCGCAAGCTCCAGCTCACCAACCGCGTGGAGCTGACGAGATATGCCATCGAGCGTGGTCTGGACGCCGACGAGTGACATGTCCTGATTGACATGTCGCGACGGACAGGTGGATGCTCCTCGCCATGGAGCACGAGACCGCCGCCGCGGACGAGCGGCGCCCCGGCGGCCTGACGCACTTCTCGGGCCTGCTCTGGGACGTCGGCGTCCCGCTCGTCGGCTACTACGCGCTGCACCTGCTGGGCGCGTCGGACTGGGTGGCCCTGCTCGTCGCGACGCTCGCCGCCGGCCTGCGCCTGGCCTGGGTCGCGGTGCGCAGCCGCGAGATCACGTGGTTCGCCGCGGTGATGCTCGCCGTGTTCGGCCTCGGTCTCGCCCTGGCGTTCGTCGGCGGTGACCCGCGGTTCCTGCTGGTCAAGGACTCGTTCGGCACGGCGCTCGTCGGCCTGGTGTTCCTCGCGAGCCTGTTCTTCGGCAAGCCGCTGACCCTGTCGGCGTTCCAGACGTGGCAGCCGAAGGAGGCCGCCGAGATGGACGGCTTCTACCGGACGCTGCCGCCGATCCGGCGGATGTTCCGGCGCAGCGCGGTGGTGTGGGGCGTCGGTCTGCTCCTGGAGGCGATCGTGCGCGTCCCGCTGATCTACCTGCTGCCGATCGACGTCATGGTCGGCCTGTCGACGGCGATGATGGTGACGGTGATCGTCGGCCTGTCGGTGTGGAACGGCTGGTACGGCAAGCGCGCCGGCGCCCAGGCTCGCGCCTGGGCGGCCGAGCACGAGGTCGCGGCCTGAGATCGGAGGCCTGGGGGGCCTGACGCTCAGCGCGCCGCGCCGACGCCGACCAGGCGCTCCAGGCTCCACGTCGCCCAGCCGTGCACGGCCTCGTACTGCCGGAGCCCGTACTCGCCGGCGAGGCGTCCGAAGGGGAGCGGATCGCCCTCGCGGTGCTCGGCGTCCTCCGCCTCCATCAGCGGCCGCAGCTCCTCGATCTCGGCGGCGCAGTGCGCGGCGATGCCCTCGAGGAGCGTGCGCGCGTCGTCGGGCTCCAGCGACTGCACGAGGAACATGCGCAGGACCGTCTCGTCGCGCACCGTCGCCTGCTCGGGCCAGTGGAACATCCACCGGCGCAGCTCGGCGCGCCCGTCCTCGGTGAGCGCGTAGGACTTGCGCCCGCGCGGCCCCGTCTCGTCGACCACGACCTGGCCGGCCTCGGTCATCTTGGCGAGCTCGGGGTAGATGCGGCTGTGGCCCGCCTGCCAGGCGTAGCGACCGATGCCGCCGTCGAAGGCGCGGGTGAGGTCGTACCCGCTGGCCGGGCCCTGGGCGAGCAGGCCCAGCAGGGCGTGGCGCAGCGACATGACGCGACGCTACCAGTCCGTCTTGACATGTCTGTATGGACAGGTTGAGGGTGGGGCGCATGGCCACCACGCCCACCCCCACCCCGATCGGACGTCGCCCGGAGCTGGGCGGGCGGTTCGCCCCGGTGCCCGACGAGATCGACGCCGTCGACCTCCCCGTCGAGGGGAGCCTGCCGCCCGAGCTCACCGGGCGCTACCTGCGCAACGGCCCCAACCGGCTGCTCGGCGAGGAGCCCGGCCACCTCTTCACCGCGCACGGGATGCTGCACGGCGTGCGGCTGCGCGAGGGGCGCGCGGAGTGGTACCGCAACCGCTGGGTGCGCACGCGCGCGCTCGAGGGGCACCCGTTCCTGTCCGAGGCCGGCGTCGACCTGGCCGCGGTCCCCGCGAACACCCACGTCATCGAGCACGGCGGGCGGCTGTTCGCGCTGGTCGAGAACGGGCTGCCCTACGAGGTGGACGCCGACCTCGGCACCGTCGGGCCCTGCGACTTCGACGGCAGGCTCACCACGGCGATGACGGCGCATCCGAAGACCGACCCGGTCAGCGGCGACCTGCACTTCTTCGGCTACTCGCCGTTCCCGCCGTTCCTGACCTACCACCGGCTCTCCGCCGACGGCAGCGATCTCGTCAGCCGCGGGGTCGACGTCGCGGGGCCGACGATGATGCACGACTTCGCGGTCACCGCCGAGCACGTCGTGTGGCTCGACCTGCCGATGACCTTCCAGTGGGAGCGGATGGCGACGGGCATGCCGTTCGGCTGGGACGAGTCGTACGGCGCGCGCCTCGGTGTGATGCGCCAGGACGACCCGGCAGGCGCGGTGACGTGGTTCGACGTCGACCCCTGCTACGTCTTCCACGTGGGCGGGGCGCACACCGACGACGACGGGCGCGTGGTGGTCGACGGCGCGCGCTACGCGCCGGCGGACGTCGGGGTGATGTGGGGCGGGCCCGTGCCGGGCGACCCCGCGGCGGCCGCCGCGGCCACGGGCGCGGCCCGGATGCACCGCTGGGTGCTCGACCCGCGCGACGGCTCGGTGACCGAGACGGCGCTCGAGGAGCGGGGCGTCGAGTTCCCGACGATCGACGAGGCGCTCGTGGGCCGCCCGTCGCGCTGGCGCTACGCCGTCGCCGATCGCGGCGCGGGTGGCGAGCGGGCCGGCGCCGTGGTGAAGGTCGACAGCGACGGCACCCTGGCCGCGCACGAGCTGGGCCCCGACGTCGTGGCGGGCGAGGCGGTGTTCGTGGCGTCCGAGGCGCCCGGTCGCGCCGAGGACGACGGCTGGCTGCTGACGATCACCACCACCCGCGACGGCGCGGCGTCCCAGCTGCTGGTGCTCGACGCGACCGACGTCGGCGGGCCTGCGGTCGCCGCGGTGACCCTCCCCCGCGGCGTGCCCTCGGGCTTCCACGGCAGCTGGATTCCCGACCCCATGTGAGTGAAGTTCCCGGCTATAGCCGGGAACTTCGCTCACGGGTCAGTTGAGGTGCGCGCGCCAGCGACGGGCGTGGCGGCGGAGCTCGTCGGCGTCGCGGGGCAGGTGCTCCGCCCAGTGCTCGAGCAGGGCCGCGGCCTCGCCGAACGCCGCGCGGCGCCCGCGGATCTCGGCCAGCTCGGCGACCTCGACCGCGGAGACCCCGGGAAGGGCGAGGCGCATGCGCAGCACCCACCCGAGCTGGGCGAGGTCGCCGCGCGCCCGGTGGATGCCGCGCAGGTTGGCGAGCATCCGCACGAGGACGGAGTCGTTGGTGACCGGCGCCAGGAAGGCGTCGTCGAATGCCCCGTCGGAGCCGAGGCCCGTCGACTCCCGGAACCGGCGCTCGCACTGCTCGCGGTCGAGCATCTCCCCGGTGAACGGGTCGAGGTGGCGCGCCGAGCCCACGGGGTGCACGAGGAAGTGCCCCGGCATCCCGACCGGCTCCAGCGCGACGCCCGCGCGGCGCCCGACCTCCATGCACAGCACGGCGAGGGTGATCGGGATGCCGGTACGCCGGCCGAGCACCTCGATCAGGGAGGAGTTCCGCGGGTCGTAGTAGTCCTCGCGGTCGCCGTGGAAGCCCTCCTCGACGAAGAGCCGGTGCACCAGGGCGTCGACGTCGGTGATCCCCACGGCGAGCCGGTCGATCTCGGCGCGCGCGTGCTCCGCGTCGGCCGACGGGTCGGCGGCGCGGGCGATCTCGAGCGCGCCCTCCAGCAGGTCCGGCTCCCCCGCCGCGACCAGGGCGAGGAAACGCTCCACGGCCGCCCGGCGCGCCGCGTCGTCGTCCACGCCGCGCATCCTGCCCCCGCGGGCGCCGGACCGCCGGATGGTCGGACGGGCGTGGTGGTCAGGCGGGCGCGGCCACCGTCCCGCTGCCCCGGGTCCAGGTCAGCGCCCCGTGCTCGAAGTTCTGCTGACGCCCGGTCGGGACGTCGTACTCGGCGCTGGTCGGGTAGCCGAGCGGCGAGCCCTCGGCGCCGGCACCCCGCCAGTGCTCGGCGATCGCCCCGGTCACCGGCCACGCCCCGGTCCGCGGCGACCAGACCACCGAGCCGCGCTCGAAGTCGGTGCGCCGCCCCGTGCCGTCGACGGTGGGCGACTCGACGCGGGTCGGCTCGCCGAGCGCGTCACGGTCGGCCGACCAGGCCGTCCGGACGTCCGCCGCCGCGCCCGCGATGAGCTCCTGCACCTTCACGCGCAGCGGCTCCATCTGCGCGTAGGCGGCGTCGCCCGGGCACGACGTCCGGCCCACGTCGCGGTGCGCGAACAGCGCCGGCACCGTCGTCGACTGGCCCTTCGGGAAGCGCGAGGTGCCCCCGCCGTTCGACGTGAGCTGCACCTGCTGGCGCGGGTCGCGGTAGAGCCCGCCGAGCTTCCACGCGGCCAGCGCCGCCGTGGACGCCATCGCGGCGGGGGTCGCCGGCGTGCCCTGGTAGTTGCCCATCATCGCGATGCCGAAGGTCTCGCGGTTGAACCCGCCCGCGTGGGCGGCGGTGACGTTGCGGTCGAGCCCGCCCGCGCGTCCCTCGAAGATCGTCCCGTACTTGTCGACGAGGGCGTTGTAGCCGATGTCGCCCCAGCCCTGGCTCTCCGAGTGGTAGGCGAAGATCGCGCGGACGATGCCCGGGGAGTCGGCGGGCGAGTAGTCGTTGGACTCGCTGGTGTGGTGGATGGTCACCGCGCGCACCGCCGGGGTCGTCTGCGGCGGCCACGTCATCTTCGACTCGTCGGCGCCCCACTGGGCGCGCGTCACGTACTTCGGGGTGGCCGGCCCGCGCGCCGAGCCCATCGCCCCGATCGCCTGGTCGTTGCTGCCGACGCCCGGGTCGATCCGCACGACCTGCACCTGGTCGGTCACCGGCTGCCCGGCGCGCATCGCGCGGACCTCGACCCCGGTGCGGTCGCCCACCCAGATCGGGTCGGTCCCGCCGCGCACGGGCCCGCCGGTCGGGGGCACGTCCTCGCGCTCGCTGCCCGCCGGGTCGAGGTTCGTCCAGGTGCCCCACCGCCCGGCGGCGTCGGTCGAGCGCAGGGACACCGCGTCCGGCGCCGGTCCGGCCCAGGTCACGGCGACGAGACGCAGCGGGCTCTCGCTGCGCGCCTGCCGCGCCCCGAGCGCGTCACGGGCCCCCGGCGCGTACGAGACGGGCGCGACGCCGGCCGCCACCGGCGCCGCGGGCGGCAGACCGGCCGGTGGCATGACCGCGTGCGCGGGATCGAGCTGCGAGACGCCGGTGGGCGCCGTCGGGTCGGGGGGCACCGCCGGACCGGCCGGCTGCGCCAGCGCGGGGCTCGGGAGCAGCAGCGCCCCCGTCGTCAGCAGCACGACGGCGCCCGTCCGCGTCCGCGTCGCCCTGCGGGCACGCCCCCTCGGAGCACCGGACCCGACCATCGCGCACACACCTCCGCTCGCGTCGGCGGCCTCGTCATGATCCGCCGGCGCCCACGATGACCCCCACATGCGCACCACTCGCCACACCACGCGCAGAAGGCGCCCGGTCGGGTGACTTCGTGTCAGCGCTCTCCACTCAGAGGTGAGCCTGCGCGAACGTCGCCACCGTCCTCATCGCCATGGCGTCCGCCCCCGCGCCGATCGGGGCCGCGACGACGGGGATGAGCTTGGTGACGTTGAGGGCGCCGCGTTTGGTGAAGCGCGAGGTGAGGCGGTAGCCGATGCGGGTGTCGAGCTGTCCGCGCACCTCGGGCGGCAGGCGGCGCAGGCCGTAGAGCAGCGAGGCGTTGACGAGGTCGAGTCCCGTGCGCTCGGCGAGCTCGGTGCCGTCGGCGCCCAGGACGCACACGAGCGCCGCGGTCCGGATCACCGGGTCCTCGAGGTCCCGGCCGCGCAGGTGGGCGATCACGGCGGCGAGGCGCGTGCCGAGCAGGTAGAGCCCGGTCATCCCCGCCGGCGCGGTGACCACGAGCGTCGCGGCGCCCCCGAGGCTGGTGAGCAGGCCCGAGCTGGCCGCGAGCCGGACATGGCTGCCGACGACCCGGCGCACCGCGGCCTCGACGTCGTCCTCGGTCGCGCGCAACGCGTCGTCGGCCACCGACGCCGCGCCGGCGAACGGGCCGATCCCGCCGACCGCGCGCCGCCACAACTCGTCGATCAGGGTGTCGGGCAGACCCCGCGAGCTCGCCACCCGCCCAGTGTCTCCGAGAGGGTTCAGTCCAGGAGGTCACAGGCCGCGGTGAGCGTGCCGGCCCAGCGCTCGCGCGCGTCGCGGACCCGGGCGCGCTCGAGGCGCTCGCGCTGGGTGTCGGCGTGCACCCAGGCCAGGATCATCGGGTCGACGCGCGCACCGTAGAAGGCGTCGACGACGAGCTCGGCGAGGTGGTGGTCCGCGCTCGCGATCTCCTTGTACTCCCAGATCGCGATCAGCCGCGCAGGTGGCTCGCCGAGCGCACCGACGCTGTCGAGCATCGCCACGGCCGTCGCGCCTCCGGGGGCGTCGGGGTGCATGTCCAGCAGCGCCGACCACACGGCGTCGGCGACGTCGCGCACCGCGTCACGCTCGAGGTCGCTCCACGTCGCCCAGTTCTCGGCGATCCGGCCGAGCACGGTGCGCAGGTCCACACGGTCGTCGGTGAGCGCCCTGCGCAGCAGCCACGGGGTGAGCGCGCGCAGGTCGTCCGGCGTGCCCAGCGTGTTGCCCAGGGTGAGCGCCAGCGTGAGCGGGTCGGTGTCCGCGACCGACACCTCGCCACCGTGGCAGTGGGGGCAGCCCGCCAGCGACCGTGGGGCCGGGTGCGCCACGAAGGCGGCCTCGAGTCCCCACAGCGCGGCGTCCACGCCCGCATCCGTCTGCACGTCCATCGAGAGAAATCTTCGTCCTCGCAACGCGACACGCTGGGCCGATAGGGCGAATATCCATCAGTGGTGTGACCGAGCGTCGCTCTGCGTACCGCCGAGCGTGTCAGCACGTCCACTCGTCTTGTCATCGAGGGGGCGGGTTCCGACCGCGACACGCCCGGGACGGGCCGTACAGATCACATCGGCGGGCGTCCGCGGGCGCCGTGGACGAGAGTCGGGACATGCGCTCGCGGTCCCAGGCCCCCACTCCCGGTCCCGAGATCAAGACCACCGGCGGCGTCGTCCGCGGCATCACCACGCACGACGTGCACACCTGGCGCGGTGTCCCCTACGCGGCGCCGCCCGTCGGCGATCTCCGCCTGCGCGCCCCGCAGCCCGTGGTGCCGTGGGAGGGCGCGCGCGACGCCTCGCGGTACGGGCCGGTGCCGATCCAGGAGCGTGTCGGCGAGTTCATCGGCGCCGGTAAGCACACCCCGATGGGCGAGGACTGCCTGACGCTCAACGTCAGCGCCCCGGCCACCCCGTCCGACGAACCGCGCCCCGTGATGGTCTGGTTCTACGGCGGCGCGTTCGTCGTCGGGGCGTCGTCGGCCCCCACCTACCGCGGCTACGACTTCGTGCGCCGCGGCGAGTGCCTCGTCGTGACCGTCAACTACCGCCTCGGCGCGCTCGGCTACCTCGACTTCTCCGGCTTCGGCACGCCCGAGCGCCCCATCGAGTCGAACCTCGGCCTGCGCGACCAGATCGCCGCCCTGGAGTGGGTGCGCGACAACATCGCGGCCTTCGGGGGCGACCCCGGGCAGGTCACGGTGTTCGGCGAGTCGGCCGGGGCGATCTCGGTGACGACGCTGATGGCGACGCCCGCCGCCCATGGCCTGTTCCACCGGGCCATCGCCGAGAGCTCGGCGCCGGGCATGGTGTTCGGCCAGGAGCGCGCGCGGGGCTGGGCCGCCGGGTTCGTCTCCGCCCTGGGTGCCGACGACGACCCGCTCCGGGGCCTCACGACCGCCACCCCGGACGAGCTGCTGGCCGCCGCCCGCATCCTGCGCGAGAGCATCGGCGACCAGCCGGGCACGATCCCCACCGCGCCCGTCGTCGACGGTGACCTGCTGCCCGAGTCCCCGCTCGACGCGTTCGAGGGCGGCCGCGCGGTCGACGTCCCACTGATCATCGGCACCAACGACACCGAGGGGCGCCTCTTCGAGCTCCCCCGCCTGCGGATGGACGTCCTGGTCAGCGAGGAGCGGGCGTCGCAGATGTTCGCGCTGACCCAGCCCGAGCTGCGTGACCAGGTGCTCGCCGCCTACGAAGGCACGGCGCACCGCAAGGACCTCGGCGGGGACTACATGTTCTGGTACCCGTCGGTGCGCGTCATGCAGGCGCACCGGGGGCCGGTGTGGGCGTACCGCTACGACCTCACGACGCCGGTGCTGAACCTGATGGGCGTCCGGGCCACACACGGCATGGAGCTCTACGCCGTGTTCGGTCTCGTCGACTCGGGCGCGGCCCGCGTCCTGACCGCACTCGGCGGGCGTCGCCACCTGCGGGCACTGTCCGAGCGCATCCAGGCCGACTGGGTCCACTTCGCCCGGTACGGCACGCCGGCCGGCCACTGGCCGACCTACGACACCGAGACCCGCCTCACGAAGATCTTCGATCGCACCGATCGCGTCGAGTCAGACCCCCGCCGCGAGCGCCGGCTCGCGTGGCAGGGGTTCCGGGGTTACGACTGATCCGCCCCCGCTCTCGTGCTGAGCGTGGAACGCTCGTCCGGTGGCGGATCTCCAGGTGACCGCGGGTCGACGGCGATGGCCTGCGCGGGCGTCTCGCCGAGGTCATCGACCGACTGCCGCGGTGAGAGGCAGGACCACCCACGACGAAGCTTCGAAAACCGAAGCTTCTCCCTGGAAGAAGCCGCCGTCAGGACGACTTGGCGTTCCGCTTCCGGGACGCGACGCGCAGGGTGATCGCGAGGGCGACGAGGGCCACGACGGCGAAGACGATGCCGAGCACGATGTCGTGGAGCACCAAGAAGAAGATCAGGGCGACACCGACCGACAGGGCCGTGCCGAGGATCCCGATCCCGACGTTGAGCTTGAGCTCACTCTGCTTCTCGGGCGCGTGGTCCGGGTCCGCCGCGGGGTTGCGGGCCTGGGGGGTCTTGCCCTGCTCCTCGGTCATGGGGGTCGGGTTACCCGCTCGGTGGCTCCTACAGCCATCCGGGCAGGACGAGCAGGGCCCACGCCAGCAGGGGACCCGTCACCACGACGATCCCGCTGTAGACGAGCATCCGGCGGTAGAACGCCTCCCGGTCGATGTCGGCCGGCGTGGACGCGAGCACCAGCGCACCGTTGGTCGAGAACGGGCTGACGTCGACGACCGTGGACGCGACCGCGAGCGCCGCGACCATCCCGACCGCGCTGACCGCCCCCTGCTGGAGGAACGGGAGCGCCAGCGGGATCGCGACGCCGAGGATGCCCGCCGACGACGCGAACGCCGAGAGCACGCCGCCGAGGTAGCAGAGCAGCAGCGCCGCGATCAGCGGGACGCCGAGCGCGACGATGGCCTCACCGACGTAGTCCACGGTGCCCGCCTCCTGGAGCACCGCGACGTAGGTGAGCACGCCGCAGACCAGCAGGATCGTGGACCAGGCGATGCCGCGCGTGGCCTCGCGGTGCCCGGCCGGGCACAGGATCCCGAGCACCACCGCGATCGTCAGCGACAGCACGCCGACGTCGAGCCCGAACGCCACCGTGCCCACCGCGAGCGCCAGGATGCCGATCAGCGTGAGGACCTGGGCGCGGTCGACGGGCGGGGCCTCCTGCTGCTCGGCGTCCTCCTCGGTGTCCTCCTCGGTGTCCGTGCTCGACGTGCCCTCCGGCCCGCCCACCGGCACGTTGTGCGCCACCCGCACGCCCGCCAGGGACCGGCCGCCGAGGACGACGAAGATGACCGCCGCGATCACGAGGTTGATCACGAGCGGGGCGAGGAAGAGCACCGTGGGGCTGAACGGGATCCCGGTCGGACCGACGACGCCGGCCACGAAGGTGCCGTAGACGCTGATCGGGGAGAAGGCGCCGGCCAGTGATCCGTGGACGACCATCATGCCCATGAGCAGCAGGTCCACCCCGTAGCGGCGGGCGAACGGCATCGCCAGCGGCGCCACGATCGCGACCGCGAACAGCGCGCCGATCGCCGAGAACACCGCGGACAGCGTGAAGAAGATCCACGGCGCGGCGACGAGGTGGCCCCGCACGAGGCGCATGGACCAGCGCACGAGCAGGTCGACCGTGCCGTTCTGGTGGGCGACCGCGAAGAGGTAGGTCAGCCCGAGCAGGATGAGGAACAGGTCGCCGGGGAACTCGGCGAGCACGTCGTCGAGGCTCATGCCGACGACGATCACGCCGACGCCGGCCGCCGCCACGAACCCGAGCGCGCCGAGGTTGATCGGCAGCACCGTCGCGATCACGAAGATCGCGACCAGCACCACGATGGAGACGATCACCGGCGTCACGCGCTCTCCTCCCGCCGGGCAGGCCACCCCGCCCGCCGAGAGGAGGATTCGCCCATACGGGTGGCGGCGTCGTCAATCCCGACGCGCGGCCAGCGCCGTCCTCACCGGCGTCGACGCAGCCCCGAGGCCCGTCCGATCGGCCGGGCGATCGCGGCCCGGACGGCGTCCTCGCTGCCGACGAGCCGCACCTTCGTCCGGGCGCGGGTGACCGCCGTGTAGAGCAGCTCGCGGGTCAGCAGCGGCGACTCGGCGGGGGGCAGGATCACCGAGACGCGGGCGAACTGGCTGCCCTGGGCACGGTGCACGGTCATCGCGTGCACGGTCGCGATGCCGTCGAGCAGGGCCGGCGCGATCTCCACCGGCGCCCCGCCGCGGGCGAACACCGCGCGGGCACCCCGGGGCGTGGAGATCACCACCCCGGTGTCGCCGTTGTAGATGCCGCGGTCGTGGTCGTTGGCCGTCACCAGCAGCGGGCGTCCGGGGTACCACTCCTCGTCACGGTCGGCGACGGGCCCGGCCTCGAGCACCCAGCGCTCGACGTCGGCGGCCCACCGGGTGACGCCCCACGGGCCGCGTCGGTGCGCGCACAGCAGGCGGTGCTCGTCGAGGCGCGTGAGGGCGAGCGACGCGTCACCGTCCAGCGCGGCGAGCTCGGTCTCGGCGGCACCGCCGACGACCTCCTCGCGCAGCTCCCGCAGGCCGCCCGGATCGCGGGTGGTGAGGTCGGCGTCCTCGACGAACACCACGTCGTGGTGCCCGGCGCGCAGGGCGGCGACCGCGGCGTCAGCGTCGCCCTCACGGATCGCGGCGGCGAGCGTGGCGATGGTGCCGTGGAACCTCCAGGTGCGGTCGAGCACCGTCACCCCGCCCCGCACCGGCGGGCCCGGCGCGCCGACGCGTTCCAGGGTCCGGTCGAACACCGGCTCCGGGTCGGCGGGCGCCGCGACGAGGTCACCGAGCACCGCGCCCGCCTCGACCGAGGCGAGCTGGTCGGGGTCGCCGACGAGCACGAGCCGGGCGTCGGGCCGCACGGCCTCGAGCAGCCGGGCCATGAGCGTCAGCGACACCATCGACGTCTCGTCGACCACCACCACGTCGAAGGGCAGGTGCCGGTGGCGGTCGTGGCGGAACCGCGACGACCCGCGGATCGGCCCGAGCAGGCGGTGGATCGTCGAGGCGGAGAGCCCCGTGATGCGCGCGCGGTCGGCGTCCGGGAGGTCGACCTCGGCGAGCGCCTCCGACAGCCGCGCGGCCGCCTTGCCGGTGGGGGCGGCCAGCGCGATGCGCAGCGACGGGTCCTGGTCGCGCAGCACCGCGAGCAGCGTCGCGACGGTGGTGGTCTTGCCGGTGCCGGGGCCGCCGGCGAGCACGCTGGTCCAGCGCAGCGTGCACACGGCGACGGCGCGGCGCTGCGCGTCGTCGGGCGCGCCGTCACCACCCTCCCGGGCGCGGAAGAGGCGGTCGAGCGCGACGTGGAGCCGCTCCTCGTCGACCTCCGGGGGCGGGGCGGCGGCGCGCTGCGCGAGGGTGGCGCGGACCTGCTCCTCCTGGCGCCAGTACCGGTCGAGGTAGAGCAGGCCGTCGACCAGCCGCAGCGGGCGCCCGGCCGCGGTGGCGGCGTCGTCGGCGACCAGGGGCGACGCGGCGACGGCCGCGGTCCACGGGGCGGGGTCGGGCCACGGCAGGTCCGAGGTGTCGACGACCTCGTCGCCCTCGGCCAGCACCGTCCGGTCGACGGCGGCGAGGTCCAGGCACACCGACCCGGCCCGCAGCGCGCGCACCACCAGGGCGGCGGCGAGCAGGACCTGCTCGTCGTCCTCGCCGCCGAGGCGCCCGAGACGGCGCGCGACGTGGACGTCGGTGGGCGCCAGGACGCCGCGCATGTTGAACGCGGCGAGCAGGCCCGTGGCCCGCGTCGCGAAGCGGATGCCGTCCTCGGCGAGGAGATCGCCGACCACGGTCGGCGCGCTCACCGCCGGCCCCCGTCGAGCAGGGAGCTGAGCTCGACGACGAGCGCGGCCGGCGGCGACCACGCGAACACACCGCACGTCGTACCGCCGACCACCGGGGTGTCCGGGCCGCACATGCCGCGCAGGAACAGGTAGAGCACGCCGCCCAGGTGGGTCGCGGGGTCGTAGCCGCGCAGCCGCCAGCGCAGGAACCGGTGCAGGGCGACCGCGTAGAGGATCGCCTGCAGGGGGTAGTGGGAGCCGATCATCGCGGTGGCCATCGCCGTCGGCCCGTAGTGCGCGGCGGTCAACGGCTCGCGACCGGTCGGGCCCACCGGCCCCAGCCAGTTCGTCTTGTAGTCGACGACGACGAACCGCCCGTCCGGGCCGCGCAGGACACCGTCGATGCTGCCGGTGAGGTAACCGCGCAGCACCTGGTCGCCGAGGCCGTGGGCCTGGTGCTCGAGGGCGTCGGGGTAGGCGGCGAGCGGATCGTCCGCCGGCAGGTGGCGGCGCAGGAGCGCCGCGACGGCGGCGAGCGTCACCAGCGGCGTGTCCGCGCCCGCGCGGTCGCCGCCGGCGAGCGGGAGCTCGAAGTCGAGCTCGGCGAGCCGGTCGGCGGGGGTGACGTCCGCGAGGCTGGCCGGCCCGCCGCGCGGCAGCGGCGTGCGCATCACCGGCAGGAGCGCCTCGGCGAGCGTCGTCGCGTCGACATCGGCGTGCGGGTGGTGCCGCAGCTCCTCGGTGGCCGCGGCGACGAGCGCGGCGTGCAGGTCGCCGGTGGCGGTGTCGACGGTCTCGAGCACGGAGTGCACGAGCGTGCCGAACGCCGCCCCGACGGGCAGGTCCGCCATCGGGGACGGGACGGGCTCGACCTCGTCGGGGACCGGCGCCGCAGCGTCCTCCGGATCGTCCTCGTCGACGATCGTGCGCTCCTCGGGCTCGCTGACGGGCGCACCGGCGTGCGCGCCGGCGGTGAGCGAGGAGTACGACGAGCGCCGCCAGGCGAGGTCGAGGGGGCGGTCGAACGGGGCCGCGGCCAGGGCGTGGACGCGTCCCGCGGACGGGACGAAGGGCACCGCCGTGCGCGGCTCGACCCGCTCGACGGCGATGTCGTCCCCGGCCAGCACGCTCAGCTCCGCGAGGACACGCTCGTCCTCGACCACCGGGTACGCGCCGTCGGGGCTGGTGCCCGGGGCGGGCCGCCCGAGGAACAGGCGCTGCACCGCCGAGTTCGCGGTGGTGGTCGCGGGCGCCCACCAGCACACGACCTGGCCCTGCGCGCGGGTCAGCGCGACGTAGAGCAGGCGCAGGTCCTCGCCGTCGTCCTCGGCGCGCGCCGCGGCGACGTGCTCGGGCCACGCGGGGTCGTCCTGCCCGCCGACCGCGCGCACCCGCCGGCCGTGCTCGTCGTGGTGGGTGACGACGGTCGGGGTGTCGGAGACCCAGCGGTCCCACCCGAACGGCACGTAGACCACCGGGAACTCGAGGCCCTTGCATTTGTGCACGGTGAGCACCTGGACCGCGCTGGCGTCGGAGTCGAGCCGCCGGCTGCGCTCGGGACGCAGCTCGCCGGTGCCCGCGGCGGCCTCGGCCATGCGCGCGCGGAGCCACTCGACCAGCGCGACGACGCCGAGACGCGACTCGACCGCCGCGGCGTGCAGGACCTGGCCGATGTGGCGGATGTCGGTGATGCGCCGCTCGCCGTCGACGCGGGCGAGCACCCGCGCGGCGAGCCCGGTCTCCGCCGCCACGGCCTCGAGGAAGGCCGCGACGCCGCGGTCGTGCAGCGCGGCGCCCCACCGTCGCAGCATCCCGCCGACCTCGGGCAGGACGGCGTCGGCGTGGGCATCGAGGTCGACGGCGGCGTGCCCGAGGAACACCGTGAGCGCGGCCGCCCGGACCCGTCCCGTGCGGCCCGGCTGCTCGACGGCCTCGAGCAGCGTCAGCCACTCCTCGGCGCTCTCGGTGGCGAACACGCTGGTGGCCCCGGCGAGGACCGAGGGCACGCCCGCGACGGCGAGGGCCTCGCGCACCAGGCCCGCCTGCGCGTTGGTGCGCACGAGCACCGCGACGTCGCCCGGGCCGAGCGACGGGTCCTCCCGGCCGTCCTCCCAGCGGGAGTCGGCGGCGACCAGCTCGGCGACGTCGGCGGCCAGGTCGGCCGCGATCCGCTCGCGGACCGGGCCGACCATCGGGAGCCCGGTCTTCCAGTGCGACCGCAGACCGGCCCGCGGGAGCACCCGCAGGCGGAACGGCGCCGGCCGGGGCGCGCCGACGAGCCTGCGCGTCGGGTGCGCGGACTCGACCCGCGGCACGACGATCTTCTCGTCGCCCAGCGCGGCGCCCCCGAAGACGGTGTCCAGGGCGCGCACCAGCGGCTCGTCACTGCGCCAGTTCTTCGTCAGCCCCTCGCGCGTGCCCGCGGTCTCGACGGCCTGCAGGTAGCTGACGACGTCGGCGCCGCGGAAGGCGTAGATCGCCTGCTTCGGGTCGCCGATGAAGGTCAGCGCCGTCGGCCGGTCCGCGGACTCCTCGTGGAACGCCGCCCGCAGGATGTCCCACTGGATGGGGTCGGTGTCCTGGAACTCGTCGACCAGCACGACCGAGAACCGCGCCCGCAGCCGCGCGCGGGCGGCAGCACCGAGCTGCGGATGGCGCAGCGCGCGGTGCAGGCGCAACAGCATGTCGTCGAACGTGAACAGCCGGCGCCCGCGCTTGCGCCGCTCGACCTCGGCGCGCACGGCCTCGGCGAACCCCGCCCGCGCGCCCGCCGCGTCGGGGGCGTCGCGCCCGGGCGCGATGCGCGCGCCGGGGTCGTTGACCACGGCCTGGCCGATCGCCAGGGCCGTGGCGCGGTCGAAGTCGGGGGTCTTCGCGCCGGGGACGGCGTACTTGCGCAGGTAGAAGTCGTCGACGACCTCGGTGACCACGTCGTCGATGCGCTCGACGAACGTGCCGTCGGGATCGGTGTCGCCGACGATCCCGAGGCCGGTGAGCATGTCCTGGCAGAACTGGTGGGTGGTCGCGATCGTGGCGGCGTCGAAGCCGGCGAGCGCCGCACCCAGCCGGGCGCGCCGGAGGGCCACGACGGCGTCGTCGCCGTCGGCGAGCAGCCGGGTCACGGGGTCGTCGTGGCGGCGCGCGCCCGCCGGGTCGGCCAGCGCGCGCTCGGTGGCCACGAACCGGCCCCGCACCCGCTCGCGCAGCTCGCGTGTGGCCTCGCGGCCGAACGTCACGAGCATGACCTGCGGCAACGTCGCGTGGCCCTCGGCGACGTAACGGGCCGCGAGCGCGGCGATCGTGTACGTCTTGCCGGTGCCCGCGCTGGCCTCGAGGACCGTGGTGCCGCTCGGGAGGTCGCCGCAGACGTCGAAGGGGCGCGTGAGCGTCGCGGTCATCGGCTGCCCAGCTCCTCAGCCTCGCGCACCGGCGTCCACAGCCGCGTGGCGAGCCCCGCGAACCTGCTCGGCGCCTCGCCCGTCGCCGCCCCGACGAGGTCGTCGAGCAGGCGCCGCCGCCCCCAGACGAGGACGTGCGCGGGGTCGACCTGCTCGCCGCCGAAGCGGGTCGCCCACTTGTCGCGCGCCCGGTTCATCGCCGCGCTCTCGCCCTTCGTCGCCCGCGCCTGGGCGTAGGCCTCCGACGTCTGGCACATCAGCGGCAGCGGCTCGAGCATGCCGTCGGCGTGCAGGGCGAGGAGGTCGGCGAGCACCTTCTGCGCCACCTCGGGCTCGAGCGGCCCGAGGGTGGAGACGGTGGTGGGCTTGTCCCAGGAGCCGCGGCCGACGGTGACGGCCCGCCAGGTGCGGTCCGGGTGGGCGGCGCTGAGCGCGAGCAGGCCGATCCAGGCGCGCAACCGGTGCTTGGGCGCCAGCCGCGAGAACGTCACGGTGACCAGCGTCGACTCGTGCACCCCGGCGACGGAGCCGACGAGCGTGTCCGAGGTGATGTCGACGTCGGTGGCGGCCGCGTCGCGCAGCCCGGTGACGGCGGCGGTCAGCGGTTCGACCTGACGGCCGATGTCGCGCACCAGACGGTCGCCGAGCGGGCCGGGCGGGAGCTCCCCGCGCCGGCGTTCCGCCTCCATGCAGGCCGCGACGTCACGGCCGTCGAGCCGGTCGCGCAGCAGGCGCTCGCCGATCGCCCAGCGCGCGAGGCCGTCGGGCTCGACCGGCACCGCCTCCGCCGTCTCCTCCTCCTCGCCGCGGGCGAAGACCCCGAGGCGCTGGCGGAGGAACGCCCGCACCGGGTGCTCGACGAACCGCACGAGGTCGTCGACGTCGAGCGGTCCGCGCGGACGGGCCGGCAGCGGACCCGGCAGGAACGGGACGAGGGCGGAGCGCTCGGAGCGCAGCGCGCGCGTGCCGGCGAGGGCCGCGCCGTCGAAGGAGAAGGGCGCGCTCGCGTCGAAGTCGCCCGCGTCGAACGGCTGGAGCGGGTTGCGCCGCGTCAGGTGGTCGCGGGCCCGCTCGGCGCCGTTCTCAGAGGTGGGGGCGAACGCGAAGGTGGCGTCGAGGGTGTCGAGCAGCTCGCCGATCGGGACCGCGGGCGGCCGGTCAGCGCCGGTGCGCTCGTCGGCGCCGGAGTGGACGACGACCAGGTGGTCGGTGGCGGCGACGATCGCGTCGAGCAGCAGCTGGCGGTCCTCGGCGGCGGGGTCGCGCTCGCCCACGCGCGGGTCGCGGGCCAGCACGTCGTCGCCGTCCGCGCGGGTCTCGCGGGGGAAGACCTGGTCGTCCATGCCGAGCAGGCACACCACGCGGTGCGGCACCGAGCGCATCGGCATCAGTGTCGCCACCGTGAGCGTGCCGGTGCGGAAGTTCGCGCGGGTGGGGCGGCCGGCGAGCCGGTCGGCGAGCACCGCCCGCACGTCGTGCAGCGTCATCGTCGGGTCGTGCGGGGCGCTCTCGAGCACCGCGGTGAGCTCGCCGCGCGCCTGCGCGAGCTGCCAGGCGTCGGCCGGGACGGTGGCCGTGAGGCCGTCGAGCCCGCGGCGCAGGGCGTCGATCCAGGCCGCGAGGGGCTTCTCGCCGCGCAGGTCCTCGAGCACCGCGCCCACGCGGTCGACCAGCTCGCCGAGGCGCCCGACGCGCTCGGCGTCGCCGGAGTCGACCTCGTCGAGCGGGAGCGCGTCGCCCAGCCAGTCGCCGCCGTCGGCGGACATGGCCACGCCGACCAACAGGCGGTCGAGCCCCTGGGACCAGGTGTTCTCGCCGAAGCGCGCGAGGGAGAACGCCGCGCGGTGCGGCGCGTCGAGCCCCCAGCGGACCCCGGCGCGCTCGGCGAGCTCGCGCAGACGCGCGAGGTCCTCGTCGTCGAAGCGGAAGCGCCGGCGGACCGGGTCGGACTCGGCGAGGTCGAGCAGCTGCGAGGCCGTCACCCGCGCGTCGGCGAGGTCGAGCAGCGTGGCGAGCGTGCCGAACAGCGGGTTGACCTCGCGCAGCGAGCGGTCGGCGAGCCGGACCCGCAGCCGGTGGCCGGGGTGCGCGGTCGCCTCGCCGTCGCCCGGCCCGAAGGACGCCGTGACGAGCGGGGCGAACGTCTCGATGTCCGGACACAGGACGATGACGTCGCGCGGCTCGAGCGTCGGGTCGGCGCGCAGGATGCCGAGGATCGTCTCGCGCAGGACCTCGACCTGGCGGTCCGGACCGTGGCAGCGGTGCACGCGGATGCTGCCGTCGTCGACCGCGGGTCGGGCCGCGGGCGCGCGGTCGTGGCGCAGGTCGTCCTGCAGCTGGGCGAGCAGGGTGGTCGGCGTCGTGGCCGCCGCGTGGTGCCGGTCGGTGCGCGCGGCGCGTCCCGGGCGGGACAGGCGCAGCTGCAGCTCACGGACGTCGCGCCCGAGGCTCGCGAGCAGGGGGTGCGCCACGGCCTGCGCGCTCGTGTCGTCGGCGCGCCGGCTGCCCTCGCGTCCCTCGAGGCCCGTCCAGAGCGCGGGTGAGGGGTGGGGCAGCCAGAGGTGGACGTCGTGGTCGACGGCGAGGGCGTCGAGGACGGTGAGCTCGGTGTCCGAGAGGCGGGTCGCCCCGAACAGCGAGAGGCGCGCCGGGAAGCGGCCGGCGGGCACGCGGACGTCCGCGACCGTCTCGGCCGGGCTCACCGTCGCCACCCGTGCCCGCAGCCGGCGCCACAGCTCGGGCTGCCAGCGCAGGTCGTCGGGTGTCTGCGTGTCGTCCCCGGCCGCCCAGGCGCGGACCAGCGCGGGCCGGTGGTCGGCGTAGCGGCCGAAGAGCCGGGCGAGGTGACGGGCGGCCGCGAACCGGCGCCCGCGTCGGGTGTCGCCCTGGTCGCCGACGCCGAGGAAGGCGCCGAGCGGCGCGCACCACGGCTCCTCGGCGCACTCGTCGATGGTCTCGAGCAGCGGCCACACCAGGCGCTCCGGACGCCACGGGTCCTCGTCCGGGACCGCCAGCACGCGTCCGACGACGTCCGCGGGCGACGGGAAGACGACGTTGGCGCACACCCCGTCGTCCCCGCCCGTGACGCCGAGCCGGTGGGACAGCCGCTGTGCGAGCCACCGCTCGATCCCGCGCGTGGGGACGGCGACGAGCTCGGGCGCGAAGGGGTCGTCCGGCGGGTCGGCGAGCACGTCGGCCAGGGCCTCGACGAGCCGATCGGCGCGCTCCGCCCGATGAACGTGCAGCACGCCTCCACCTCCCCCCGGCGACCCGGTCCTGCTCGCTCGCGACGCTAGACGAGGGGGCCGACAGCTCCGCCCTCCGGGCTCGTGAGTCGGTGCGCGTGTCCTGGTACGGACGTCCGCGCCCACGTCTTGACCTCGACCTTCGTTCACGCCGCAGCCTCGGTCGCGTCGTCGATCCGAGGAGTGGACATGCGCGTGGTGCAGGTGGAGGAGTTCGGTGGACCCGAGGTGCTGCGTCCCGCCGACGCCCCGGATCCGGAGCCCGGATCCGGCGAGGCGGTGATCGCCGTGTCCGCGTCCGACGTGATGTTCCTGGACACGCTGCTGCGTGCGGGGTGGGGCGAGGACTTCTTCCCGGTCCGCCCGCCCTACGTGCCGGGCAGCGGGGTGGCGGGGACCTGCGCCGGGCGCCGCGTCGTCGCCGACACCAAGCAGGTCGTGGGCGGGTCGGAGATCCCGGTCGGGGGCTACGCCGAGCAGGCCGTGGTGGCGGAGTCGGAGCTGATCCCGATCCCCGACGCCCTCACCGACCAGCAGGCCGTGGCCCTGCTCCACGACGGTCCGACGCTGCGGTCGCTGCTCGACGCCGTGGCGGCGCGGGAGGGCGAGCGGGTGCTCGTCCTGGCCGCCGCCGGCGGGGCGGGTGTGCTGCTCGTCCAGGAGCTGACGCGGCGCGGGGTGCACGTCGTCGCCGCGGCGCGGGGTCCGGTGAAGACCTCGCTGGCGCGCTCGCTGGGCGCCGCGGAGATCGTGGACTACGGGTCCCCGTCGTGGACCTCCCACGTCGGCTCGGTCGACGCCGTGCTCGACGGCGCCGGCGGCGCGCTCGGCCGGGCGGGGTTCGGGATCGTGGCCGATGGCGGCCGCTTCGTCTCCTACGGCACGGCGGACGGCGAGTTCGCGTCGCCCGACCCGGACGAGGCCGCGCGACGGCGGATCGCCCTGACGGGCCTGACCGACCTCCCCCGCCTCGACCGCGCGGCCCGGAGATCTCACGTCGAGCGGACCCTGGCCGAGGCGGCGGAGGGACGCTACCGGCCGGTGATCGGGCAGACCTTCCCGCTCGAGAAGGCCTCCGACGCCCACGCCGCCATCGCGGCCCGGACGGCGGTGGGGAAGACGCTGCTGGTGCCGTGAGCGGCCGGCGTGGGAGGGGTGGCAGGGCAAGATCTTTGATCCCGGAGCGGACGTTCCGCTGAGCGGAGCGACCGCTCCACGGATCGGGATCTTCGGTGTGCCGCGGAGCGCGGGGTGGGGCGAGAGAAGAAGACCGTGTCCTGAGGACACGGTTGCTACTTGGCGGGGAGGGGTGGGAGGGAGGCAGCGAATCGTTCCGCGACACGTTGACCACGGCCACAGGGGTCGTCGGCTTGACCGTTGGCGCCGAGATCGCCCTCGTAATAATCGGCGATGAATCCCTGACCCGCCGCAGTTCCTACGGTGATCGTGCAGCCGATCGAATCGGTCGAACTCTGCTCGAGAGTCGCTGGCAAGCCCGCGATGGTCGTCGGCCGAAAGATCGCGAACTGCCGCGTCCTGTAGGTGTCGACGAGGACGTCCCTGGTGCCCACCACGATGAAGGTGACGTCCTGGGAGTCGTCCTGCGAGTCCCAGACGCAGCCTCGCTCGCCTGTCAGCAGGACATCGAGTCGACCAGTTCCGTTGAATCCCAACTCCTGCATCTCGCCGGAGGAGAGCGGACTACGGCAGGGGTCAGCGGCGAAGGACCTCACGTCGCGAGGATCGTTCGCGAGCGGCGCCCCATATCGCTCCTCCTGAGCCGGTTGCGGCTGTGGCGGAGAGCCGCCACAGGCCGCCAACGCGAGAGCCAGGATCACCGCGCCCGCGTATCGCTTCACTGCAGCGAGCGAAGATTGCCGGCTGCCGCTGAATTCTCGCGTTCGTAGGCAGCAAACCCAGTCCGAAGTGCGCCGATCAGCCTCTCGATCTCTGCGATGCCCCCGTCGAGCGCCTGCATCAGGGAACCGGCGCTTCCGACGCCGACCTCGCTGAGCTTCTGAGCGGCGTCGAGGCTGACCTGGTCCCTCGTTGGTGGATCCACCTGACCGAGGGCTATGGCGTCTCGCTTGATGCCCTTGAGCTCGTCCCGAGCCTGCTCCAGATCCCGGATCGCCTTCGGCGCCCGGGCGATGTCCACGGCGAAGGACCCGCCGCCGGCTTGGGTCATTGCGTCGCCCTCCTCCCGATCACCGACCGCTCACGCTAGCCACCGGCGCCACGCCGTGGGTGCGGTTCGGACGAAGATCGGGGGTTCGGTGACGAACCCCCACAGATCTGCAGGGGTTCGTCACCGAAACAGCGATCTACTGCCGCTCCGCGTTCGCGTGCACCGCGTCCCGGACGTACTGGGCCAGCCCGGGGGCGATGTCCTCGTACGTCTTGGTGAAGCGCGGGTCGGAGACGTACATGTCGGAGATGCACGCGTGCATCTCGGCCGGGCAGTCGTAGAACCACCGCGTGATGTGCTGGCGGTGGGCCTCCGCGGCGTCCACCGCCGCCGGCCCGTCTGCGGGCTCACCCGCCTGCAGCGCGACGACGAAGCGGCCGTGGATGTCGTCCATCTCGGCCTTCATCGCCTGCCAGTCGGCCTTCGTGTACTGCGAGGTGCGCTGCTGGGACTGACGCCAGGCGTCGGTGTCGCCCCACCGCTCGCGCGCCTCCTCCTGGTACTCCTCCTTGTAGCCCTCGCCGAACAGTTCGCGCTGCTCGGCGGGGGTCAGCTGGATGCCGGACACTTCTGCCTCCAGGGCTCGGTCGATGGCCGTGACGAGCTCGCCGAGCTCGTCCAGCCGGGACATGACCGCGGCGCGCTGCCGGCGCAGGTGCCCGGCGACGTCGGCCTCGGGGTCGTCGAGGAGGACGGCGACCTCCTCGAGCGAGAACCCGAGCCGCCGGTAGACGACGACGTGCTGCAGCCGCACGAGGTCCTCGTCGGTGTAGAGCCGGTACCCCGACGCACTCCGGCGGCTCGGGCGCAGGAGCCCGATCTCGTCGTAGTGGTGCAGGGTCCGGACCGTCACCCCGGAACGCTCGGCGACCTGGCCCACCGTCCACGTGGTCGTCCCCGGTGCCGTCTCGGTCATGGGGACCACCCTCGGGCCTTCCGTCGCGTGAGGGTCAAGTGTCGCTCAGGATCGTACGAACCCGATGAGCCGCGGCACCACGCTGCGCGGCACGTCCCCGGCGACGTCCGGCCGGAACACGTCCCCGACGACGTCCTCCTCGGGCTCGCCGTACATCTCCAGGCGCTCGACCGAGCAGTGCTCCATCACCTCCGCGATGTAGGGGTCGGAGAGGCGCCAGTGCTCCACGATCGCCGCCGAGTCCGGGTAGAGCTGGAAGCTGTGGGCGAGGAGCCGCTCGTCGTCGATGAAGACCTGGACGGCGAGCTGGGGCCCGTGCTCCTCGACGAAGGCCACCGCCCGCTCGACGGCTGCGCGGAACTCGTCGAGGTGTCCCTCGGTGATCCGCATCGTGTTGTGCAGCAGGAGCGGCGCGTGCCGCGTGGACCGGCTCACGACGCCACCCCCGAGGGCAGCAGGAGCGTCGAGTCGCCGAACTCGTGCCACAGGTACCGCTCCGCCACGGCCGCCTCGTACGCCCGCCCGACGAGCGCCGGCCCGGCCACCGCCTCGAACAGCGCCAGGTGGCTCGCCTCCGGCTCGTGCAGCCCGGAGACCAGCCCGTCGACGGTCCGCGCCGGGCGGTGGGAGCCGAGGACGAGGTCGGTCCAACCGTGTCCCGAGGACACGGTCCCGTCCGGCGCCGCCACGGTCTCGAGCGCCCGCACCACGGTCGTCCCCACCGCGACGACCCGCGCACCGGCCGCCCGCGCCGAGTTGACGAGACGGGCGGTGGACGCCGGCACCCGGAACCGCTCGGCCGTCGGCGGCTCGTGCTTCTCCTGGCTCGACACCCCGGCGTGCAGCAGGAGCGGGGCGACGGTCACGCCGCGCGCCATCACGCGCACGAGCAGCCGCTCGGACAGCGGGCGCCCGGCGCTCGGCATCTCGGCACTGCCGGGCTCGGTGGCATAGACGGTCTGGTGGTCCGCGAGCGGGAACCGCCCGGCGAGGTGCCCGTACGCGATCGGGTGCCCGTACCTCGCGAGATGGCCCGCCCTCCCGACCGCCGGCCAGGGCCGCGCCCGCCACAACCGTCGCGGGGCGTGCTCGTCGGGGTAGGGCGCGACGAGGGTGAGGACGACGCCGGGCAGCGTGAGCCGGTCGCCGGCCGCGACGTCGCGCTCGGGTCCGTCGGGGCGGCGGGGTTCGACGACCCAGTCGCCGTCGTCGAGGTCCGTCGCCACGTGCAGCGCCATGGCCCGCCCGTCGCGGTGTCGGGCGTCGAGGGCGGCCGGGAGGGTCGCGGAGGTGTTGACGACGAGAAGGTCGCCGGGGTCGAGGACGTCGGCGAGCTCGTGGAACCGCCGGTGCTCGACGACGCCGGGACGGGCGACGAGCAGCCGCACGCCGTCCCGGGCGAGACCTCGGTGCTCGGGCGGTTCGTGGGCCTCCGCGTCGGGCGGGAGCCGGAAGGACGTCACGGGCAGCACGGTCATGAGGCCACCGCCGGGGTGAGGTCGGCGGCGCGGTAGCGGCCGCTGGGGTGGTCGCCGTCGACGAGCGCGCGCAGCGCGGGCACGACGGTCTCGGGCTCGGGGCGGTCGCTGATGTCCTCGCCCGGGAAGGCCTCCTGGTGCATCACGGTGCGCATGTCGCCGGGGTCGACGACGTACACGCGCCACTGCGGGTTCTCGACGGCCAGCACCGCGCCGAGGTGCTCGAGCGCCGCCTTCGACGTGCCGTAGCCGCCCCACCCGGCCATGGCCTCGGCTCCGGCGTCGGACGTGACGGCGACGATCCGCGCCCCGGGACGCAGCAGCGGGCGCAGCGCCTGGACGAGTCCGAGCGGCGCGACGACGTTGACGCGCAGCACCTGCTCGAGCACGTCGAGCGGGTAGTCGGCGAGCTCGGGCTGCGGGCTGGGTCCGAGCAGGCTCGCGTTGAGGACGAGCAGGTCGAGGCCACCGAGGTCGTCGGCGGCCTCCGCGAGGGCGGTCCGGTGGACGGGGTCGGCGACGTCGCCGGGGACCGTGACGACGCCGGGCAGGCCGGCGACGGCGGCGGCGAGTTCGTCGCCGTGGCGCGCGTCGACGACGACGCGCCAGCCGTCGGCGGCCAGGTCGGCGGTGAGCGCGCGCCCGAGCCCGCGGGACGCGCCGGTGATCAGTGCTGTGGGCTGGTGTCGGCTCATGTGCTCGACGGTGCGACCTAGACGGAAGTCGAGGTCAAGCGTTCTTCCGGAACGGCACCCAGCAACGTCCGGGGCGTGCCAGCCTCTCGATCGTGGGGGGCGGGTACGCGGTCGACCTCGAGGCGCTGGGCCGGGCGGCCCGGGGTGTGCGCGCCACCGTCGACCAGGTCGAGGTCGGGCGGCTCGACGGCGTCGGGTCCGCGCCCGGTCACGACCGGTTGAGCGCGGCGCTCGAGGAGTTCGCCACGCGGTGGCAGCAGGGTGTGGAAGCCCTCGCCGACGACGGCCGCGACGTCGCCGACCGGCTCGCGGCGGCCGAGGCCGGGTACCGGCGGGCGGACACCGGTGCCGCCCGCGGTCTCGACGGGCTGGTGCGCGGTGCGGGCCCCGACCCGGGAGGGAGCTGATGCCGGAGCTCGGCGCCACCGAGGACCTGACCGCCCTGATCCCCGGCGACCCCGTCGTCCTGCGCACCGCCGGTGCGACCTACCGGCGGTACGCGCTGATGCTCGAGGAGGCCTCGTCCGGGCTCGGCCGGGTCCGCACGCCGGACGGCTGGTCCGGGCCGGCCGCGGACGGTTTCCGCGCGGCGTTCGCTCCCGAGCCTCGACGCTGGCAGGACGCCGCCGCGGCCTTCGGTGACGCCGCCCGCGCTGCCGAAGACCACGCCGCCGCGCTGGAGTGGGCGCGGGGTCGGGCAGGCGAGGCCGTGACCCGCTGGCACGAGGCGCAGAGGGCGTCGATGACCGCCCGCGCGCAGTACGACCAGGCGATCGCGGCCGGGGGCGCCCCTGTGCCGTTCGTCGACCCCGGCGACGGCGCACGCGCCGACGCCCAGCGGCTCCTCGCCGAGGCCCGGCAGCACGTGCGGGACTCCGGCGATCGGTCCGCCGCCGTGGTCACCGCGGCCTGCGGCGCCGCCCCGCCCGCGCCCGGGTTCTGGGGGGAGCTCGCCGACGGGGCGGGCGCGGTCGCGGCGGAGGCGGGCAATGCGACGGCCTCGGTCGGGAACGCCCTGCTCCAGAACCCCCTGGACGCCGCGGCCGTGGTCGGTGGTGGCGCGCTGGCCGCGGTCAGCGCCGCCGGCGTCGTCGGGTCCGTGGCCCTCGACGCGACCGGGGTCGGCGCCGTGGCCGGTGTCCCCCTCGGCGGTCTGTCGCTCGCCGGGGTGGCGACGGGTGTGGGCATCGCCGGTGTCGGCGCGGCGGACGCGATCGCCCACGCGGTCGGCGACGACCGCGTCGCGCCCTTCACCGTCGCGGCGGACGCCGATGCAGGGGCGGACGCGGCCCTGCCCGCTGCCGATCGCATCCCGACTGTGGGCGACCCGGGAAGGAATCCCGGTGTACGGCAGCTGCCTGACGAGCAGGCTGTCCGAGACCTCTACGACGAGTTGTCCGAGAACGGCACGCCCTTGCGCTGGGACGGCTACGACGGCCCGTCGGTCCGGCTGCCCGACGGGACGGAGATCGGGCTCCGCGACCGATCGGGCTCCGGCGGCACGACACTGGACGCGAGACTCCCGAACGGAGAGCGATGGAAAGTCCACATTCCCCGACGCTGACCGAGCAGGACGGCGCTGGCCAGATTCTGCTTCGGGGCCTCGACGACTGGATCAGTCTCGATGAGGTGCGGTACGTGATGCACCTCGTCGAGCGGAACGACGGGGTGCCGTATCTCGAACGGGACCCCGTCGCCCTCCGCGACGCGAGCCTGGAGGCCATCACGGTGCTGGTCGAGAACGACCTTGCTCGGCTCGGTGACGTGAACCCCGACTTCGAACCGTGGCCCCTGTCCACGGACGAGGCGCTGCAACGTCTGCGCCGAGAGTGGTGGGATCCCGAGAAGGACCTTCGGCCCGGCAACATCTGCTGGCTCCAAAACACCCCCGCCGGCGACGAGGTCGCGCGGCGCATCGAGGCCGCCCGCGACACGTGAACCCGTTCCTCCGAGCCCCGCCGCGCAGTAGCGTCGCCGGTCACGGAGGCGTTCTCATGGACATCCAGGCGCTCCGCTACGCGGTGACGCTGGCGGAGGAACTGCACTTCCGGAAGGCCGCGGAGCGGCACTACATCGCCCCGCAGGCCTTCGGGCGGCACGTACGCGCGCTGGAGAAGGAGGTCGGGGCCCGCCTCTTCGACCGCACGAGCCGTCGCGTCACCCTCACCCCGGCCGGGGTCCGCCTGGTCGAGCGGGCGTGCGACGTGCTGGCGCGCGTCGACGACCTGGCCGCGGCGGTGCACGACGCGCCGTCGGCGAACGACGACGGGGTCGTGCGCGTCGGGATCCTCGGCTTCGGAGCGGCCGACCGCTGGCCCGCGCTGCGCCGCCTGGTGCAGGCGCAGCTCCCGGAGAGCCTGCTCGTGCACATCGAGCTGGACTGGGACTCCCAGTTCGACGCCGTCCGCGAGGGGCAGGTCGACGTCGCGGTGGTGCACGACGTCGGACCGGTCGACGGGCTGCGTCTCGATCACGTGCTGACGGCGGGTCGGGTCGCGGTCGTCCCGGTCTCGTCCCCGTTCGCCGACGCGGAGCACCTCGACGAGGACGACGTCGCGGGCGCGGCGTGGGTGCGGCCGGTCGGGCGCCATCCCGGTCTCGGGCGGTGGGCGGGGCCCGCGATGCAGGTGTCGCGCCGCAGCCCGGTGGTGCGCACCCCCGCCGCGATCCCCGCGGCGGTCGCGACGTCCGGGATGCTCGGCGTCCACGGCGATCCCGCCCGGCGCTTCTTCGCCCGCCCCGACGTCCGGTTCGTCCCGCTGGCCGGCGACGAGTGCCGCGTCTCGGTGGCCACGGGCGTCGACGACGACTCGCGCGTCGCGCTCGCGTTCCGCCAGGCGGCGGACCTCGTCACCCTGCCCTGAGCTGTCAAGGGACGGATCGCAACCGAAACGGCACGTGATCCGGCGGACGACCCGGGCCACGGTGGGCTCACGACCCCGACGACCGACCCCGACGACGTGGGAGGCCACGATGGCCCGGCGACTCAGTGACCACTTCGGCCACCTCTTCCCGACCACCGCGGTGGGCTCCTACCCGCGGCCGAAGTGGAACACCTTCGACCTCGGCGGCGAGGACATCCGCGTGGCCATGCGCCGCGGAGACTTCGCCGAGGCCTACTCCGACGGCGTGCGCGCGATGATCGGCGACCAGATCGACGCCGGCATCGACCTGCCCACCGACGGCCACCTCTGGTACGACCGCCACGAGGGCTTCATCTCGTCGTTCCTGCTCTACCCCGCCTACCACCTCGACGGCATCACGGTGGAGCCCGCGCCGAACCACCTGTTCGAGGCGTTCGGCACCGAGACCGCGGCGCCGTTCGCCGGGACGTGGAGCGAGACGGCCGTGACCGGCCCGATCGGGCGCGGCACCATGCACCTCGCCGACCTGTGGACGAGCGCTCGCGCCGTCAGCCCGCGCACCGTGAAGTTCTGCAGCGGGATGGGCCCGGCGAACCTCGCCGGCTGGCTGACCGACCGCCACTACCACGACAAGAAGGCGCTCTACCGCGACCTCGCGGCGGCCTACAACGCCGAGTTCAAGGACGCCGTCGCCGCCGGGGTCGAGGTGCTGCAGCTCGACGACGTCGGCTTCACCCTGCACCAGCCCGAGGACTACCCCCTCGTCGTCGAGACGCTCAACCAGGCGCTCGAGGGCGTCGACGCCCTGACGATCTTCCACATCTGTCACCTCGCCAGCGGCGTCCCGGTCGGCATCACGCCGTACGCCGGGTTCCACGAGCTGGTCGCGAACGAGCTGCGGGTCGACGCCGTCGAGTACGCCTTCGCCGAGACGGGCTTCCCGGACGACGACTTCAACTTGTGGTCGCGCTTCCCCAGCGACAAGGGCCTCGGCGTCGGTTGCATCGACATCAAGCGGCTCGTCGTCGAGACGCCGGACGCGATCGCCGCGGGCGTGCGCAAGGCCCTCGAGCACGTCTCGCCCGACCGCGTCCACCTGACGTCCGACTGCGGTCTGTTCTCGCTGCCGCGGCCGATGGCGCGCGGGAAGCTCGTCTCGATGGCGAAGGCGGCTGAGCAGCTGCGCGCCGAGATCGCCTGATCCGATGAGCGTCCGACACGACGACATCACCGTGCCGGGACCCCCGCGGTGCGAGGAGGTCTCCGACGGCATCCACGCCTACATCCAGCCCGACGGCACGTGGTGGATCAACAACACCGGCTTCGTGGTCGGCCCGCAGGGCGTGACCGCGATCGACGCGTGCTCCACCGAGCGCCGCACCCGCGCGTTCCTCGACGCGATCGCCTCGGTGACCGATCGGCCGGTGCGCACTCTCGTCAACACCCACCACCACGGCGACCACACCTTCGGCAACGCCCTGTTCGGGAACGCGGCGATCGTGGCGCACGAGAAGACCCGGTCCGAGGCCATCGCGTTCGGCCCCGCCCGCGAGCTGACGTACTGGCAGAACCCCGAGTGGGGCGACCTGCCCCTCGACCCGCCGTTCATCACCTTCACCGACCGCGTCGCGGTGCACGCCGGTGACCTGCGCGGCGAGGTCCTGCACGTGGGCACCCCGGCGCACACCACCAACGACTCGATCGTCTGGTTCCCCGACCGGTCGACGCTGTTCTGCGGCGACCTGGTCTTCCACGGCGGCACACCGTTCCTTCTCATGGGCTCGGTGGCGGGTGCGATCGACGTGCTCGAGAACGTCCTGGTGCCCCTCGGCGCGCAGACGACCGTGCCCGGCCACGGCCCCGTGTTCCACGACCGGGCGCCGCTGGACGCGACGCTCGACTACCTGCGCTTCGTCCTCGACGTCGCCGAACGCGGCCGCGCCGCCGGCGTCACCCCGCTGCAGGCCGCGCGGGACACCGACCTCGGCCGGTTCACCGACTGGCCCGACGCCGAGCGCATCGTCGGCAACCTCCACCGCGCCTACGCCGAACTCGACGGCCTCGAGCGCGGCGGGACGATCGACGTCTTCGCCGCCCTCGACGACATGGTCACCTACCACGGCGGACCGCTGACCTGCTTCGCGTGAGACCGCCCGCGGGGGAGATCAGCACGGCGAAACGCACCTCCTGACGCCCCCGAGAGGTGTCTTTCGCCCTGGTGATCTCGGTGCGGTGCCACCCTGGTCCCCTGTCGGCAGGGGAGGCAGGGCGATGACGACGATCTCCGGCGCGCGGGTGTTCGACGGGAACGACGCCCTCGGCGTGGTGAGCGTGACCATCGACGACGGGGTGGTCACCGCGATGGGCCCCGGGAGGGACGGCGGGACGGGGGACGTCGACGGCCGGGGCATGACCCTGCTGCCCGGGCTGATCGACGCGCACGTGCACCTCCGTGGTGCCGGCAACCTCGGCCAGGACCTGCGCCACGGCGTCACCACCGTGCTCGACATGTTCTCCGCGCCGCCGCAGTTCACCGCCATGCTCCGGAGGCGGGCGCAGGTGCGCACCGACGAGGCCGACCTGCGCAGCTCCGGACTCATGGCCGGCGCGGTCGACGGCTGGCCCGCGGTGATGCTCCCGCCCGACCCCTCGGGCTGGCGCATGCCCGGGCTCTCGGGCCCGCAGGACGCCGAGCAGTTCGTCAGCGACCGCGTCCGCGAGGGCTCCGACTACCTCAAGATCTTCGTCGAGAACAGCGCCGACGTCACCCGGCCCACGCTGAGCCCGGAGACGGTGGCGGCCGTGTGCGCCGCCGCGCGGTCCCACGGCCTGCAGACCGTGGCGCACGCGCCGACCCGGTGGGCGTTCCGGACCGCGCTCGAGGCCGGGGTCGACGTCCTCACCCACGTCCCGCTGGACGGCCCGGTCGACGACGCCGACCTCGCCGGCCTCGTCGTCTGCCCGACGCTGGCGATGATGCGGGCCCGGTCCGACGCCGCGAGCACCGACGAGCTCCTCGCCGACCCGCGCCTGCTCTCCGGGCTCGACCCCGAGGTCGTCGCAGCGCTGCGCGCCGGCGACCGGGGCCACCTGCCCGTCAGCACCGCGCCCGGCGTGTCCTACGACCACGCGACCGGGAACGTCGGGCGCCTCGTCGACGCCGGCGCGACGATCCTCGCCGGCACCGACGCCAACGACGTCCCCGGCCACGCCGCCGCGGTGCTGCACGGGGCGTCGATGCACCTCGAGCTGGAGCTGCTCGCGCGGGCGGGGCTGACGCCGCGCCACGTCCTGCGCGCCGCGACCTCGCTGCCGGCGGACGTGTTCGGCCTCGCCGACCGCGGCCGGATCACGCCGGGCAAGCGCGCCGACCTGCTGCTCGTCGAGGGCGACCCGCTGTCCGACGTCACCGCCACCCGCGACGTCCGCGCGGTGTGGCGCGCGGGCGTCCGTCTCTGACGGAGTATCCGGCCGTCTCGCGGAGGCGCTAGACGGCCTGAGAGAGCCCGATCGCCGCCACCCGACCCCTGCCGATGGCCACAACGGGTGATGACCGGGGACCTCCCCGACCGGCGCGCAACGGCGGGGGCAACACTGGAGCCAGCGGCCGGGTGGGGGCCGCGCATCCACGCCGGGGGAGGCATGGTCGTGACGTCCACTCAGGATCTCCGCATCGCTGCGGAGCTCGCGCCGCCGCGCGCCTTCGACGCGGCCTGCCGCATGGTGGTCGACTACCTCGCCCGCGTCGTCCCGCTCGACGCCTGGGCGGTCACGCGCGTCGCGGACGGCCGGCAGACGATGCTGGTCACCGCCGACTCGGCCTACGGGCTCGAGCCGGGCGTGAGCGCGGCGTGGACCGACTCGATGTGCCAGTACATGGTCGCCGGGACCACCCCGCGCATCGTCCCGGACACCCGCGCGATCCCCGATCTGGAACGCATCGCGTGCACCGCCGCGGAGCAGGGCATCGAGGTCGGCAGCTACGTCGGCACCCCGATCGTCACCGGTGACGGGTCGCTGTTCGGCACCGTGGTCGGGATGAACCGCGAGCCGGTGACGACGACGCTGGACGACCAGGAGCCGCTGCTCGACCTGCTGTCCAGCCTCCTGTCGTCGGTGCTCGAGGCCGACTCCGCCGCGGTCGACACCGCGCGCGCCCTCGAGCGGGCCGTCAGTGACGCCGAGACCGATCCGCTCACCGGGCTGCTCAACCGCCGGGGGTGGGAGCGCTGGCTGGCACGCGAGGACGAGCGCTTCCGGCGCTTCGGCGACCCCGCCTCGGTGGTCATGCTCGACAGCGACGGGCTCAAGACCGTCAACGACACCGAGGGGCACGACGCCGGCGACCGGCACCTGCGGCACACCGCCGCGGTCCTGCGCTCGGCGATCCGCAGCACCGATCCGCTCGCCCGCCTCGGCGGTGACGAGTTCGCGCTGGTGGTGCAGGTGGGCACCGAGGACGCGGAAGGCCTGGTCATGCGGCTGCGCGAGGCCCTGGACGACTCGGGCGTGCCGTGCTCGATCGGCACGGCCCCGTTCACGGTCTCCGACGGCTTCCCGGGCGCCTGCGCCGCGGCCGACGCCGCGATGTACGCCGACAAGCGCGCCCGGCGCGGCGGCGACCGCACCTGATCTCTTCCGTTTCCAACGTATAGCCGACCACGGGGCTTGCGGCAAGACCCGGGTCCCGGCGCACGATCGCCGCTCACCAGAACGGGATCGGCGCCCTCGCGTGGCGCCGTGGGGAGGCCTGTGTCCACGCCGGGGTACGACGAGGAACTGCGATCCGAGCGCGACCACGTGTCCGGGCTCTACGCCCGGCTCGATGCGGAACGCGCGCGCGTGAAGGGCGAGTACGACGCGGCACTGAAGGGCACCGGCGAGTCGCCCATGGAGCGCGACGTCGCGGTGCGTGCCGCGGCCACGCAGATGAAGCGACTGGACGTCGCGGACAACGGGCTGTGCTTCGGGCGGCTCGACGCGCACTCCGGCGAGCGCTCCTACATCGGCCGGATCGGTCTGCGCGACGAGCACGACGAGCCGGTGCTGCTCGACTGGCGCGCCCCGGCCTCGCGCGCCTTCTACGTCGCCACCGGCGCGCACCCCGAGGACATGCGCCGGCGCCGTCAGTTCCACACGCGCGGGCGCCGCATCGTCGACTTCACCGACGAGGTGCTCAGCCGTCCCGGCGCCGGCGGCCCCGACGGCGCCGACCGCGACGCGGACGCGGCCCTGCTCGCGGCCGTGAACGCGCCGCGCGGCGAGGGCATGCGCGACATCGTCGCGACGATCCAGGCCGAGCAGGACGAGATCATCCGCCTCGACCACCCCGGTGTGCTCGTCATCGAGGGTGGCCCGGGCACCGGCAAGACCGTCGTGGCGCTGCACCGCGTCGCCTATCTGCTCTACACGCAGCGCGAGCGGATGGAGCGCCACGGCGTGCTCGTGGTCGGGCCGAACCCGGCGTTCCTGCACCACATCGGGCGCGTCCTCCCGTCGCTGGGCGAGTCCGACGTCGTGTTCACGACGACCGGCGACCTCGTGCCCGGCCTCGCGGTCACGGCTGAGGACACACCCGAGGCCACCCGGCTCAAGGGCTCGCGGGCGATGCTCGACGTGCTCGCCGCGGCGATCGCGGACCGGCAGCGGCTGCCCGAGGAGCCGCTGACGATCGCGCTCGAGGACGTCACGGTGCGCATCGACGCCGAGACCGCGCAGTGGGCGCGCGAGGAGGCACGCGCGAGCGGGCTCCCGCACAACGAGGCCCGCCCGGTGTTCACCGAGATCGTCACCTACGTCCTCACCGAACGGGCGGTCGGCCGGATCGCCCGGGGCTGGATCACCCGGTCCGACCGCGCCGCGTGGGCGCAGCTGCGCACCGACGTGCTCGACGAGCTGGCGAAGTCCGAGGCGTTCACCGCCGCGCTCGACGAGCTCTGGCCGATCCTGACCCCGGCGACGCTGCTCGGCCCGCTCTACGCCTCGTCCGACCGGCTGCGCGCAGCCGGCGCGGACCCCGCGCTGTGGCGGGCCGACGGGCACGCCTGGACGGTGCCCGACGTGCCGCTGCTCGACGAGCTGGTCGACCTGCTGGGACGCGACAAGGCGGCGGTCGACGCCGAGGAGCGCGCCGCCGAGCGGGAGCGGCAGGCCGAGTCCGAGTACGCCGCCGGCGTCATGGAGATCCTGACGCTGGACCGCGAGGAGCTGGACGAGGACGTCGGGGTGACCGTCGACGACCTGATCCACGACGCGCGCCTGGCCGAGCGGTTCGAGGAGCGCGACACACGCGAGCTCGCCGAGCGCGCCGCGGCCGACCGCGACTGGACATACCGCCACGTCGTCGTCGACGAGGCCCAGGAGCTCTCGGAGATGGACTGGCGGGTGCTGATGCGGCGCTGCCCGAGCCGCTCGTTCACCGTGGTCGGCGACCTCGCCCAGCGCCGCTCCCCGGCCGGGGCGAGGTCCTGGGGCGCGATGCTCGAGCCCTACGTCCCCGGGCGCTGGGCGTACCGGTCGCTGACGGTCAACTACCGCACGCCGGCGGAGATCATGGCCGTCGCGGCCGCGGTGCTGGCGGAGTTCGCCCCGGACGTCCGGCCGCCGGACTCGGTGCGGGCCTCCGGTGTGCGGCCGTGGTCGCGGCAGGTCACCGACGACGAGCTCCCGGCCGCGATCGAGGCGTTCGTGCGCGACGAGGCCGGACGCGAGGGGACGAGCGTGGTGATCGGGACCGGCGGGGTGGCGCCGACCGCGACGAAGGGCCTCGAGTTCGACGCGGTGCTCGTCGTCGACCCGGACCGCATCCTGGCGCAGGGACCGCAGGGGGCCGCCGACCTCTACGTCGCCCTCACCCGCGCGACCCAGCGCCTCGGCGTCCTGCACCGGGACCCGCTGCCGGGTGCGCTGCGCGCATGTGAGCACTTCGAGGTGCTGGAGCACTCCGAAGTGCTCACATGCCGGCAGGCACCCCCGGTCAGGTCGTGAGCTGGGCGGTCGCCGTCGCCGCGGCCGCGCGGATGTGCCGGATGCTCGCCTCGGCGGCCGCGTCGGCGTCCCGCGCCTCGACGGCGTCGACCACCGCGCGCAGCTCCGCCGCCGCCTCGGCGGGCCGGCCCGGCGCGGAGAGCGACGTCGCGCGCAGCAGCCGCACCCGCGCCTGGAGCCCGGCGAGCGTCTGCTGGAGCGGCCCGCTCGCCGAGCCCTCCATGAGCACGTCGTAGAAGCGGTCCTTCGCGCCGAGGTGGTCGCCGACCTCGCCCGTCGCGGCGCTGCGGGCGATCTCGTCGACGGCACTGCGCAGCGCGCGGACCTGGTCGTCGCCGGCCCGCTGGACGAAGCGCCGGACCGCGAGCGCCTCGAGCGAGGCGCGCATCTCGTAGATGTCGGCGGCGTCGGACGGCGACAGCGACGTCACCTCGGCCCCGCGCTGCGGGACGACGGTGACGAGACCCTCGGCGGCGAGCTGGCGGATGACCTCGCGGACCGTGGCCCGCGAGACCCCGAGGCTCTCGGTGAGCTCGCGCTCGATGAGGCGCTCCCCGGGGCGCAGGCGCAGGTCGAGGATCGCCGAGCGCACGCGGTCGGTCACCTGCTCGCGCAACGGCGCGGCGACGCGCGGCAGCGGCTCGGGGCCCCACACCGACGACGACACGGCGCCCATCGTCGCACCTGGCCCCGGCAGCACGCGTCAGCGCGATGCGGCCAGCTCGGCGAGGATCGGTGCCGCGGTCGTCGCGGCGTGGATCCCGACGACGCTGGCGATCTCGAACATCTCGAGGATCTCCGCGACGGTCGCGCCGTGGCCCAGGGCGTTGCGCAGGTGCAGCTTGAGGCCGGGCACGTAGAGGTGGGTCGCCGAGGCGTCGAAGGCGCAGTAGACGAGCTCCTTGACCTTCGGCTCGAGCGTGCCGGTCTGCCAGGGCACCGACGAGAAGGCGACGTAGGCCTCGAACAGGTCCGGGTCCAGCTCGAGGATCTCGTCCCAGAACGTGTGCCAGTAGCCACGGGTCGCGGTGAACTCGGCCTTGAGCCGCTCCTGGCGCTCGTCGAGCGGCGCCGGCCCGTCGCGCAGGCCCTCCTCGACGAGCACCTCGACCAGCAGCGGCACCCCGATGTTCGCGGCGTGGATGCCGAGCGTGCTCGTCAGCTCGAGCACCTCCATGATCTCGTGCGGCGTCGCGCCGGCGTCGAGCGCCGCGGCCACGTGCTGGCGCACCCCCGGCGTGTAGAGGTGGGTCGCGGCGGCGTCGACGGCGATGTAGAGGAGCTCGCGGACCTTCGGCGTGAGCGCGCCCGGCTCGCGGCGCCACGGCACCGCGGAGAAGTCGAGGTAGGCGCGGACGAAGGCGGGGTCGAGTTCCAGCATCCGCTCCCACGGCTCGCCCCAGGTGCCGCGCACGCGGACGAACTCGTCCTTGATGGCCTGCTGCTCGTCGGTGAGCGTCACGGTGTCCCCTTCCGCTCGCGCAGCCAGCGGGCGATCTCGGTGTGGTCGGCGGTCGGCCCGAGCTCGGCGAGTGCCTCGTCCCAGAGCGCGACCGTCGCCGCCGCGTGCCGGGTCGGGACGCTCGTGCTCGCGGCGAGGTCGAGGGCGATGTGGATGTCCTTCACCAGCAGGCCGATGCCGAAGCCGGCCCCGTAGGTGCCGGGCAGGATGTGGTTCGGCCACTTGTTCTCGGTCGATCCGCTGCGCCCGGACGAGCCGTTGACGACCTCGAGCATCACGGCGGGGTCGAGCCCGAACTCCTCGCCGACGAGCACCGCCTCCGAGCTCGCGACGAGGTGGGCCGCCGACATCAGGTTGTTCAGCGCCTTGAGCGCATGGCCGGCGCCGACCGGCCCGACGTGGCGGGGGCGGCCCATGGCGGCGAGCAGCGGTTCGAGGTCCGCGACGACGTCGTCGGCCCCGCCGACCATCACGGCGAGCGTGCCCGCGCGGGCCCCGGAGACGCCGCCGGAGACCGGGGCGTCGACCAGCACGCGCCCCGTGTCGGCCAGCGAGGCCGCGAGCGCGCGGGTGCGCAGGGGCTCCGAGGAGCTCATGTCCACGATCACGCGGGCGGCGTCGAGCTCCGCCACCACCGACTCGACGATCGCCGAGTTCGGCAGGCAGAGCAGCACGGCCTCGGCGCCGTCGGCCGTCTCCGACGCCGAGCCGACGACCGTCGCGCCGGGCACGGCGGCGGCGAACGCCTCGCGCGCCTCGGGCGAGGCGTCGTACGCCCGGACCGTCACGCCCGCGTCGACGAGGCGCGACACCATCGGCGTGCCCATCTGCCCGAGGCCGACGAACCCGACCGCCCGGCCGGAGGGCCCGCTCACGACCGCTCCCTCGTCTCGGCCAGCACCCCGTCGGCGACCCGGAACGCCTCGAGGCCGGCGGGCGCCCCGCAGTAGGCCGTGGCCTGCAGCAGCGCCTCCTGGATCTCGGTTTCGGTGACTCCGTTGGTGAGCGCGCCGCGCACGTGCACCGCGAGCTCGTGGGAGCGGCCGAGCGCGGTGAGCATGACGAGGTTGAGCAGGCTGCGGGTGCGGCGGTCGAGGCCCGGGCGGTCCCACACCTCGCCCCAGCAGCAGCGGGTCACGTACTCCTGCACGGGCCGGGAGAAGTCGCTGACCTGCGCCATCGACCGCTCGACGTGGTCTTCGCCGACGACCTCCTTGCGGATGGCGAGGCCGCGCTCGAAGCGGTCGTCGGTCCCGTTCCGGCCGCTCATCGCGCTGCCCGCCCGTACTCGTCCTCGGAGACCTCGTCGAGCCAGGTCGTCGTGCCCAGGGAGACCGCGAGGTGGGTCATGATCGAGCCGGGCCCGGCGCCGTGCCAGTGCCGCTCGTCCGGCGGCACCCAGACGACGTCGCCGACCGTGAGCGGCTGCGGCGTCTCGCCGTGCGTGCACACCCACCCCGTCCCGGCGGTGACGACGAGGATCTGGCCCCGCTCGTGGTGGTGCCAGAAGGTCCGTGCGCCGGGGGTGAACGTCACCGAGTTGATCGTGGTGCCGTCGGTGGTCGGCAGCACCGGGTCGCCCCAGACGGTGCCGGTGAAGGTGGCACCGCGTGCTTCGGTGACGACGCCGTCGGCGCGCCCGTGGACGATCTTCACGAGACCTCCCCAGAAGTGGACTCAGTCGTGGGCTGCTGGATCCGGACGCCGCCGGCGAGGTCGCCGAGGGCGTCCACGACGCGGTTGGAGATGACGTCGCCGTAGCCGAGGTGCGCGGCCATGCCGAACGAGGCGATGGGGCCCGCGGCGTTGAGCGAGGGCACGCCGAGGCGCGCGAGAAGCTCGGTGTAGAGCGTGACGTCCTTGGTCATCAGGCGGCTTGTGAGCCCGCCCTCGAGGTAGTCGCCCTCGACGATGCGCGGGAACCGGTTGCTCGAGGCGAACGACTGCCCGCTGCCGCCGTTGATGGCCGCGAGCAGCGTGCGCAGGTCCAGGCCCGCGCGCTGCCCGGCCACCATGACCTCGGCGGTTGCGGCGAGCGTCACCGCGTTGAGGAAGTTGTTGAGCAGCTTCGCGGTGTGCCCGGCGCCGACCGGACCGAGGTGGTGCACGGTCGCGGCCAGCGGCGCGAGGACGGGGCGGATCGCGTCGAGGGCCGCGGCGTCGCCGCCTGCCATGATCGTCAGCGTGCCCTTCTCGGCCGCCGCCGCGCCGCCGGAGATGCCGGCGTCGAGGTAGGTGACGTCGCGGGTCGCGGCCTCCGCGGCGAGCGCGACCGTCGACTCGGGCGACGCCGTCGACAGGTCGACCACGGTCGTGCCGGACGCCGCCCCGGTGAGCAGGTCGCGGACCACCGGCTCGACGACCGTCGAGTCCGGCAGCGAGAGCAGCACCGTCGCAGCGCGCCGCGCGACCTCGGCGGGGCTCCCGACGGCCTCGGCGCCGACGTCCTCCGCCCGGCCCGTGACCGGGTCGTGGCCGACGACCTCCCACCCCGCGTCCACCAGCCGGCGCGCCATCCGCCCGCCCATGTTGCCCAGTCCGATCACGCCGACCGTGGTCATGTCCGGCGTCCCTCCACCTCGAGTCGGATCACCAGGTCGTCGATCCCCGTGCCCTGCGCGCGACCGGGGAAGCGGCGTCCCACGTCGGCGTCGTGCCCGGCCACGAGGACCCGGCCCGGCCGGTCGGTGATCTCGCGCAGCGTGTCGAAGCCCGCGTACATGGCCTCGAGGTCGGCGACGACGAAGAACGGCCGGTCCCGTGTGAGCTCGTCGTAGAAGTGCAGCGCGTCGGCGGCCAGCACGACCTCCCCGCCCTGCACCGCGACGCGGGCGATCAGCTGGCCCGGCGTGTGCCCGCCGACCTCGAGCAGCCCGAACCCGTCGCCCAGCTCGCAGTAGCCGGTGAACGTCGTGACCCGGCCCTCGTCGTGGGCGCGGGCCAGCGCGGCGATCTCGCCGGCCTCGGTGGAGTGCGCGAACTGGACGCGCCCGGCGTGCGGGCCGGTCCAGAAGGCGAGCTCCCGCGCGGTCACGACGATCTCGGCGGCCGGGAAGCGGTCGAGGTTGCCGATGTGGTCGTAGTGCGCGTGGCTGACCACCAGCCGGTCGACCGTGGCGGCGTCGATGCCGAGCGCGGCCAGCGCGTCGACGGGGTCGACGAGCACCTCCCGGCCGCGACGTCGCCCGACCTCGGGGTCGAACCCGCAGTCGACGACGGTGGTGCGCCCGTCGCCCCGGACGATCCAGAAGAAGTAGTCCATCCGGAACGACTCGTCGGGTTCGCCGTAGACGTGCCAGTTGAGGTACGCCTCGGTGCGCGTGGTGACGCGCGTGCCGTAGCGGACGGCCCAGACCTCGTTGGTCATCGCAGCGCTCCGCTCCGGATCTTGGCTAGCACCGGCAGCAGGTGCTCGAGGAGCCCCTCGGGGTCCTCGGACATCGGGAAGTGGCCGCGTCCCGCCATGACCACCAGCTCCCCGCCCAGCTGCTCGGCGGCCCGCCGGCTCATCTCCGTGGTGGCCGAGTAGTCGTACTCGCCGCTGAAGACGTACAGCGGACAGGTCGCGCGGCCGAGGCCGGCGGCGATCGGGGGGAAGTCGATCGAGTAGAAGGCCGTGTCGCCCTGGTAGACGCCGGGTCCGTTGCTGGCGTAGCCCCACAGGGTCTGGGCACGCTGTCCCTCCGGGCTCGAGGGCGCGATCAGCCCGCCGACCCAGCTGGCCAGGAAGCCGGAGTGGTCGACGTCGGCGCGGTGGGTCCACTCGACGAAGCGCCCGGCACTCCCGAGACCACCCTCGAGCGCGCACACCCCGGCGAACCGGCCGCCGTGCTCGGCGGCGAGGTAGAGCGCGATCGCTCCGCCCATCGAGCAGCCCAGGAGCACCGGGCGGTCGAGCTCGAGCGCCTCGGCGACCGCGAGCACCGTCGCCGCGTACGTCGCGGTGTCGAGCGTGTAGCGGCGGTGCTGCCAGTCGTCGGGGGGATCGGAGCGCCCGTGCCAGGGCATGTCGAAGGCGACGACGGTGTGGTGGTCGGTGACCCGCGGGTCCTCGAGCAGGCCGCGGAACTGGCGCGAGTCGGCGCCCGCCGTGTGCAGGCACAGCAGCGGCGGGCCCTCGCCCGCGGTCTCCACGAAGATCCTTCGACCGTCGTCCAGGTGCAGGTAGCGCCCGACGCTCGGCCCGAACCCCGGCGGTCGCGGCGCGGGATCGGGCCGTCGCCGGATCGGCGCCCGTTCGGTGTCGCGCAGCGCGTCGAGGATCCGGTCGATCGCGGGGGCCGCCCGCGCCCACACCTCGCGCCGGCCGGTGATCCGCTCGCTGCCGCGGGTGGCGACGAGGGCCTGCGCCGTCGTCGCGCCGCGCGGGGGCGGGTCGGCGCAGAACTCGGCCCACTCCGCGTCGGAGACGGCGAAGCCGACGTCCCAGGTGGCGTTGATGCCCGGCGCGCCCTCGACGCGCACGGAGCCCTCGACCACCCGGACCAGGACGCGGGTGGCCCCGATCTCGAGCAGCAGGCTCCAGTCGGGTCCGGGCGGCAGGCCCGCGAGCAGTCCGTCGGTGAGCGTCTCCGCCACCCGTGTCTCGTCGAGCCCCATCGCGCCTCCCCGTCGAGGACCTGTTGACGCCGTCGGGGCGCGACTCTACGTTCCAGATTGTCTGACAGCCAGACGAAGAAGCACCTCGGTGGCGAGGAGTGGTCTCGATGACGAGTCCCGAGCAGGCCGTGAGCACGCCGGCGGAGAGCCCGGAACGTGCGGAGAAGCGGAAGTCGGCGACCCGCGGGGCGTTCTTCGCGGAGTTCGTCGACATGTTCGACATCTATCTGCCGACCGTGGTGCTGACCCCGGCGCTGCTCTACTTCCAGCCCGCGCAGCTCGACCCGGGCACCACCGCGATCTTCACGTCGCTCGTCTTCGTCACCACGCTCGTCGGGCGGCCGATCGGCGCCGCGGTGTTCGGCGCGCTGGCCGACCGCATCGGGCGCCGGCGCAGCACGATCATCTCGGTGACGGGCTTCGGCGTGATCACGCTGCTCATCGCCCTGGTGCCCGGCTACACGACGATCGGGATCGCGTCGTTCTGGGTGCTCATCGTGCTGCGGTTCCTCGACGGGATCTGTCTCGGCGGCGGGTACACCGGCGCGCTCCCGCTGGCCATGGAGTACTCGACGAAGAGCCGCCGCGGGCTGCTCGGCGGGATCATCCTGTCGGCGTTCCCCCTGGCCTACGTCGTGATCACGCTCGTCGGCCTGGCCTCGTTCGCGCTCTTCCCGCTGGCCGGGCCCGACTCCCCGTACGCCGTGTGGGGCTGGCGCGTCCCGTTCGTGCTCGGCGCGCTGCTGGCCTTCGTCCTCGCGGCGTACTACGTGCGCAGCGTGTCCGAGTCGGAGATCTGGGAGGCCGCCGAGGCCGCGAAGTCCGAGGGCACCTCGCAGGGCGGCGCGGGCCGACCGCTCCTCGCGGTGCTGCGCAGCTCCACGTTCCTGCAGGTCTTCGGGATGATGACCGGGTTCTGGCTGACGCAGAACCTCGTGACGCTCTTCCTGCCGACCACCGTGCTGCGCAACCTCGTGGGCCTGTCCAACAACCAGCTGACGGTGACGTTGCTGATCGCCTACGTCTGCCTGGTCGGCAGCTACATCGCGGCGGGAGTGATCGGCCAGCGCATCGGGAGACGGCGGTTCTTCATGATCGGCGGGCTGCTCATCGCCACGGTCGGCGTGGGGCTGATGGCCGTGCTCGTCAACGGCCGCGGCCTACCGCTCGGCGTCGTGATCCTCGTCGTGTGCCTGTTCTCGATCGTCGTGACCGCACCGTGGGGCGTCGTCCTGCCCTACATCACCGAGCGGTTCCGCACCGACGTCCGCGCCTCCGGCTTCGGCCTCGGATTCAGCGTGTCGGTCGTGATCCCGTCCTTCTACGCCTTCTTCCTCGAGGGCCTCGGCGGGCTCATGCCGTACGCGACGGCCGTGCTCGTGCTGCTCGCCTTCGGCGGCCTGCTCGGGGCCGCGGGCGCGGCCGCGGGCCCCGAGACGAAGGACGTCGACTTCGAGTAGGTGCGCTCCGCGCATGTGAGCACTTCGAGGTGCTGGAGCACTCCGAAGTGCTCACATGCCGTCAGGCACCTCGGTACGCGCCGGCCTTGATGTCCTCGAGCAGGCCGGGACCCGTCGGTGTCCAGTCGAAGGCCCTGCGGGTGTGGTCGCTCGACGCGGCGAGGTCCATCGCGAAGAACATGCCGATGAAGCCGAAGTGCTCGACGGCGTCGTCGGGGGCCACGGAGGTGACGGGGACGCCCAGCGCGTCGCCGATCGCCTGGGCGATCTCGCGGCTGGGGATCGCCTCCTCGGCGACGGCGTGCAGCCGCGTCCCGGCCGGGGCCTGCTCGAGCCCGAGCCGGACGAGCCGGGCGGCGTCGGAGACGTGCACCGCCGACCAGCGCGTCGAGCCGTCCCCGACGTAGGCGGACACCCCTCGACGGCGGGCGGCGGCGGTGATGAGGGCGATGAAGCCGTGGTCGCCGTCGCCGTGGGTGGTGGGCGCGAAGCGGACGCAGACGGCGCGGACGCCGCGGTCGACGTAGGCGAACGCCAGGTTCTCCGCGCCGCCGCGCGGCGCGTCCGGACCGATCGCGGGCGACGGATCCGCCTCCGTCCCGGGTCGCCCGACCGCGAGCCCGGCCACCCCGCCGGCCAGCACGAGCGGCCGGCCGGTGCCGACGAGCGCCTCGCCCAGGGTCTCGACCGCGACGCGCTCGGCCCGGTTCGACTCCGCCGGGTGCGTCCAGTCGTGCTTGTTCGCGAGGTGCACGACCCCCTCGGCGTCGGCGGCCCCGCGCCGCAGCGCCTCGAGGTCGTCGAGGTCCCCGCGCAGGACCGTCACGCCCTTGGCCTCCAGCGCGGCGGCCGAGGCGTCGGAGCGGGCGAGCCCGACGACCTCGTGTCCCGCGCCGAGCAGCTCGTCGACGGTGGCGGAGCCGATCCAACCGCTGGCTCCGGTGACGAATACACGCATGATGCGTGGCCTCCTCTGCCCTCACGGGCGACCATGTCAGGTACTGACATCACTGTAGACCCTGATGTCAGCGACTGCCATCAGTACGCTGTGCCCATGGTCCGCTGGAAGCCCGGGGCGCGCGAGCGGCTGCAGGCCGCCGCCCTCGAGCGGTTCGGCGCGCAGGGCTTCGACGGCACGACGGTCGCGGAGATCGCCGCGACGGCGGGGCTCACCGAGCGGACCTTCTTCCGGCACTTCGCCGACAAGCGCGAGGTGCTCTTCTCCGGCCAGGACGAGTTCGAGCGCCTGTTCCTCGCGGGCATCGAGGAGGCGGGCGACTCCGACCCCATGGCGATCGTCGCGGCCGCGCTCGAGGGCGCGACCGCGTTCTTCCCCGACGAGCGCCGATCGTGGTCCCGCGCGCGCCAGCGCGTCATCGACGCCGACCCGGGCCTGCAGGAGCGCGAGCTCCTCAAGCTCTCCGGCCTGGCCACGGCGATGACCGACGGCCTGCGCCGCCGCGGCGTCGACCCGACGGCGGCCGCCCTGGCCGCCGAGAGCGGCGTCGCTGTCTTCCGGGTCGGCTTCGCGACGTGGATCGCCGAGGGCGAGGAGCGCCCGCTCGCCGAGGTCCTGCGGGCGGTGCTCACGCAGCTCCGGTCGCTGGTCACCGCGCCCCAGGTCTAGGCGCGCCGCTGCTCCTCGGCGAGGAAGTGCGCGGCGTCGGCGGTGGCGGGGTAGAGCGCGCGGTAGTGCTCGTGGAAGGCGTCGTAGCGGGCGGTGCGCTCGGGGTCGGGCGTCGCGGTGGCGACGATCGGGTTCCAGCTCGCGAGGTCGGCGGCGAAACCGAGCGCGCGGGCGGCGAGGACGGCGTCCCCGAGCGCCGCGCCGGTGGTGTCGGCCGGGACGTGCTGCTCCTGCCCGGTCACGTCGCTGACGATCTGCGTCCAGAGCCCGCCGCGGGTCCCACCGCCGACGGCGACCAGGCGCGGGTCCGGCCCGCCGGCGTCGCGGAACGCCTCGAGGTTGTGCCGCACCCCGTGCGCGATGCCCTCGAGCGCGGCGCGGTACAGCTCCGCGCGGCCGTGCCCCGTCGTCAGCCCGAGCACCAGGCCGCGGGCGTCGGGGTCGAGGATCGGGGTGCGCTCGCCGGCGAAGTAGGGCAGCAGGAGCAGCCCGCGGGCACCGGGCGGGACGTCGGCGGCCTCGTCGGTCAACGTCGTGTAGTCGGCGCCGACGAGGTCGCGCAGCCACGCCGTGACCGCGCCGGAGGTGGCCATCCCGGCCGCGGTGGTGAACGAGCCGGGCGCGACGCCGCGGGTCGCCCACAGCGCCGGGTGCCGGACAGGCGCGTCCGCGACCTGCACCAGGAACATCGTCGTGCCGTACATGACCATCGTGTCGCCGGCGCTCTCCACGCCGACGCTGGCCGCCTCCGCCCAGGCGTCGATCGTCCCGGTAACCACCGGTGTCCCGGCCCGCAGCCCGGTCTGCGCCGCCGCGTGCTCGGTGACGACCCCCGCGACCTCCCCCGGCCACCGCAGCCGGGGCAGGGCGAGGCCGGGGGCGACGAGCTCGGCCAGGTCGGGCGCCCAGTCGGCGGCCTCGAGGTCGTACATCGGGTCGCACTGGCTCGCCGAGTGGTGGTCGAGGACGTACTCGCCGGTCAGGCGGTGCACGAGGTACGAGCTCGCCATGAAGAAGTACCGCGTCGCGTCCCAGATCTCGGGCTCGTGACGCTGCAGCCACCGCCACTTGGGCCCGACCGCCTGGCTCGACAACGGCGTCCCGCCGCGCGCCACGATCGCGTCCGCGCCGATCTCGTCGGTGAGCTCGTCGATCTCCCGGGTGGCGCGGGTGTCGACGCCGTAGAGGATCGCGGGACGCAGCGGGCACGCCTCGGCATCGGCGGGCAGCAGCACCGGCCCGATGCCGCTGACGCCGACCGCGTCCGGCGTGCCGTGGGCCAGCAGCTCGCGCGTCAGCGCCACGACGTCGCCCCACCACACGTCCTCGGCGTCGTGCTCGACCCATCCGGGCCGCGGGAACGACGTCGCGTGCTCGACCTCCGCCCGCGCGACGACCGTGCCGTCGCCGGCGTCGACGAGGACGCCCTTCGACGACGACGTCCCAATGTCGATCCCGAGCACGAGCGTCACGGTGCGCGACACTAGAGACCCGGTCCGACGGCCTTCCAGGAAACGCTTCGAAAACCGAAGCGTTCTCTCCAGGTGAGTCGGGCCCTCACCCCGACAGCCACTGCACCCACGTGCCGTGCGCGTCGACCCAGGCCAGCGGGCGGTGCCCGTCGCGCGCCAGCAGGAACGGGACGGGGCCGGGCGGGGGTGCGGGCAGGTCGGACGGGGGCGGCTGCGGGAGATCGGCGAGGACGGAGGCGGACTCGTTGGCGAACCACACGGCATCGAGCTCGCCGACGGCCCGGGCGAACGCCGCGCGCCGGTCCGGGGGCAGGTAGGTCAGGACGGCGGAGTGGTGGACCACGAGCGTGGCCTCCCGCGGCGCCTGCTCGGCGAGCGCGTGGAGCTCCTCGACGAGATCGCCGCGCACGATCCGCGGCGGGTCCTCGCGAGCGACCGCGGCGGCCGCCTCCAGCCGCTCGACGCGCTCCGGCCGGCCCGGCCACACGAGGCACGCGAGCCAGTGCAGGTCGTCCGGGTCGGCGACGTCGAGCGGGTTCAGGTCGATGCCGGCGCGCCAGACGACGGTCGGCTTCTCGTCGGGCAGTGGCGCCGGACCCCGGACGTCGCAGGTCAGCGCCGGCGTCCCCGGGAGCCGGACGTCCTCGCCGTCGGCGCGCCGGTAGTGGTAGCCGTAGCGGTCGGGATACAGGCACAGCCCGGCGCTCGCGCCGACCTCGAGCAGGGCCAGCGGACCCTCGAGCGCGGCCAGCGCCGGGAGCAACGTGGCGCACCGCGCGTGCTCGTTGGTCTGCGTACGCCGCGCGAGCATCGTCGCGACGACCTCGCCCCGTCGCCCCAGCACGACCTCGCGGAAGGCCGGGTAGTCCGGCTGGACGCCCGCGAGGAAGCGGACGGCGGCGAGCAGCAGGTTGGGCTGGCGCTTCTCGGGCGGGAGCTCTTCGAGGAGGGCCACCACCTCGTGGTCCTCCGCGACGCCATGGGCGAGCTCCTCGTAGAGCGGGCTGCGACCTCGCGCCTGGGAGACGGCGAAGCGACGGTAGTTCTCGGCGACCTCGAGCTCCGGCTCGTTCCCGATCACGGGCGGCAGCTCACCACGCCAACGGCAGGCGGTGCAGGCCGTAGATCAGGGTGCGGTGGCGGAACTCGGGCTCGCCGGCCAGGCGCAGCCCCGGGAAGCGCTGCAGCAGGGCCGGGAACGCCACGCGCATCTCGATCCGCGCCAGCGGGGCGCCCAGGCAGTGGTGGATGCCGTGGCCGAAGGCGAGGTGCGGGGACGGCGGGCGGGAGATGTCGAGCTCCTCGGCGTGCTCGACGACCTCCGGGTCGTGGTTGGCCGCGACCAGCGACGCGATCACCAGCTCGCCGGCCGCCACCGGGTGCCCGCCGAGCGTCGTGTCCGCGACGACGGCGCGCGGGAAGCTCCCGTGCACCACGGTCAGCCGACGCAGCAGCTCCTCCACCGCGCCGTCGACCGCCGAGGGGTCGTCGCGGACCCGGGCCAGCTGGTCGGGGTGCTCGAGCAGCGCGAGCGTGCCCAGCGACAGCATGTTCGACGTCGTCTCGTGCCCGGCGACGAGCAGCAGGTTGCCGATGCCGATGAGCTCGTCGTCGGTGACGTCGTCGGAGTGCTCGCGGATGAGCATGCCGAGCAGGTCGTCGCCCGGGGCCTCGCGGTGCCGGGAGACGAGGCTCGACATGTAGACGCGGGACTCGTCGGCCAGCCGCATCCGCTCGCCCGCCTCGATGGTGCTGTCGAGCTGGCGGGCGCTGCGCTCGGTGAACTCGCCGCGGTCCTCGTACGGCACCCCGAGCAGCTCGCAGATCACCATCGACGGCACCGGCAGGGCGAAGTCGGCGACCAGTTCCGCGGGCGGGCCCGCCTTCTCCATCGCGTCCAGGTGCTCGGTGACGATCTCCTCGACGCGCGGGACCAGGCGCTTCATCCGCTTGACGGTGAACTCGCCGGTGAGCATCCGGCGCAGCCGCGTGTGGTCCGGCGGCTCCTGCCCCAGCAGGTTGCCGGCCTGGCGACGGCGGAACTCGGCGGTGTCGCGGCCGGCCGCCACCAGCGCCGGCGGCGCCGGGACGCGGTCGAGGCGGAAGCGCTCGGGGTCGCCGTGCAGCTCACGGACGTCGGCGTAGCGGGTGACCATCGTCGCCTCGTGCCCGAACGGCGTCGCGACCCGGCGGGTCTCCCCCGCGTCGCGCAGCTCCTCGACCTCGGGCAGCAGCGTGAAGCCGTCGCGCTGCGCGGCCACCTCGCCGGTCCACGCGTGGGTCGCCTGGTCGGTCATCGCGGTCCTCCCGGTGACGGTGGTGGGCCCCCTGCCCTCGATGGTGCTCCCTGGGATCAGGCGCCGCCCGCGTCCTGCCCGGAACCTCCGGAATGCACCCGAACGGCGATCCCGTCGAGATAGGCGTCGACCGCGCGTTCGAGGATCCCCTCCTCGGCCAGGACGTCCTCGCTCTCGAAGCCGCCCTCGTACCAGAGCCGCGTCATCGAGGGGTACCGCTCCTCCTCGAAGTACCGCTCCCAGAACACCGCGTTGATCGACGACCAGTACTCGGCGAGCCCCACACCGGTGCGCCGGACCTGGTCCTGCTCGCTGGTCGAGTCGCGCGCGAGGCCGGTGACCAGCGAGCGCAGGGCGATCGCGGCATTGACCGTCTCCGCCGGGGCGAGACCGATGTCGAGGAACGGGGCGAAGAAGGCGTCCTCCATGCCGAGGACGTGCGGCCCCATCGGCAGGCGGCTCCCGTGGTGGAGGATCCACGGGTGGCGGGCGTAGAGCTCCCACAGCGCCCGGGCCTGGCGGGCCGCGGCGTCGCGCCACGGCTCGCCGGGGTGGGGATACAGGTCGCCCGTGATCTCCGCGAAGGCCGCGTCGATCATCAGGGCGACGAGGCCCTCCCGGCTCTCGACGTGCGTGTAGAGCGCCATCACCCCGACGCCGAGGTCGGCCGCGACCGCGCGCATCGAGAGCTCCTCGAGGCCGGCGGCGTCGGCGCGGGCGAGCGCGGCCGCGACGACCTGCTCGCGCGTCGTCCGCGCCGGCCGGCCCCGTCCCGTCGCGGGACCCCGTCCCCAGAGCAGGTCGAGGTGGTGCTCGTCGCCCATCAGCACTCCCTTGCCTTTCCGGACAGCGTCCGCTTAACCTAGCGCAGGCACTTTCCAGACGTTGTACCGAAAGGATCGCGATGATCCGCACCGAAGACCTGCGCCGCACCTTCCGACGGCGCGGCGCGGTGGTCGAGGCGGTCCGCGGCATCTCGCTGCGGGTCGAGCCGGGCGAGCTCGTGGCCGTCCTCGGCCCGAACGGCGCCGGCAAGTCGACGCTGCTGCGGATGCTGACGACGCTGCTCGGGCCGACGTCGGGCACCGCGGAGGTCGCGGGCATCGACGTCGTCGCCGACCCCACCGGGGTGCGGCGACGGATCGGCTACGTCGGCCAGGGCAACGCCGGCGGTCACAACCACCGCGTGCTCGACGAGCTGATCACCCAGGGCTCCTTCTACGGGCAGACGCGCGCCACGGCCCGCCGACGGGCCGGGGAGCTCATGGACGCCCTCGAGCTGCAGGGCCTCGAACGCCGCACCGTCGCGTCGCTCTCCGGCGGGCAGAAGCGGCGCATGGACGTCGCGATCGGCCTGATGCACCGCCCCGGGCTGCTCTTCCTCGACGAGCCCACCACCGGCATGGACCCGCAGGCCCGCGCCAACCTGTGGGAGCACATCACCCGCCTGCGCGAGGAGCACGACACCACCGTCGTCCTCACCACCCACTACCTCGACGAGGCCGACGCGATGGCCGAGCGGATCGTCGTCGTCGACCACGGCCAGGTCATCGCCGACGCCGGCAGCGCCGAGCTGCGCACGCGCCACGCCGAGGACCGGCTGGTGCTCCAGGTCGACGACCCCGCGGCGGTCGCGGGCCTGGTCGAGGGCTCGCGGGCCCTCGCCGACAGGGTGGAGCTCCGCCTCACCGGCGGCGCCCGGGTGCTGCCCGGCCTGCTCACCCGCCTCGACCGGGCCGGCGTCACCGTGCACTCCGCGCACCTGCACGAGGCGAGTCTCGACGACGTCTTCCTGGCCCTGACCGGCCGCAGCCTGCGCGAGGAAGGAGCCGCGGCATGAGCGTCGATGTCGTCTCGCCCCCGGATGTCGTCGCACCCCGGTCCGGCTTCGTCCACGACACCGCCGCGGTGTTCGTGCGCGAGTTCGCGCTCGTCCTGCGCGACCCGTTCTCGCTGATCTTCTCGCTGCTCCAGCCCCTGGTCTTCCTCGGGCTGTTCGCCCCGCTGCTGGCCGGCTCGCTGTCGGCCGACCAGCTCGGCGGCGAGTCGCCTCTGACGTGGTTCCTGCCCGGCGTCGTCGTGATGATCGCCCTGTTCGGCACCGGGAGCACCGGCGCCAACCTGCTGTTCGAGCTCATGACCGGCAGCTACGAGCGGGTGCTCGCCACCCCGATCTCGCGGGCGTCGATCCTCGTCGGGCGGGCACTCAAGGAGCTCGCCCCGCTCGTCGTCCAAGCCGTGATCATCACGCTGGCGGCCGTCCCGTTCGGCGTGACGTTCTCGCCCGTCGGCGTGCTCGTCGGCCTGGCGATCCTCGGGGTGTTCGGCGTCGGGCTCGGGGCGCTGTCCTACGCGCTGGCGCTGGCGTCGAAGAACCGCGAGTGGCTGTTCTGGGGCGTGCAGCAGACGCTGATCTTCCCGCTGCTGATCCTCTCCGGGATGATGCTGCCGCTCGAGTCCGGGCCGGCCTGGATGCAGACGGCGGCGACGGTGAACCCGCTGACCTACGTCGTGAACGCGGAGCGGGCGGCGTTCACCGGGGCGCTGGGCGACCCGTCGATCCTCTACGGCGCGATCGCCGCCGCGCTGACCTGCGCCGTCGGGCTGGTCGTCGGGATCCGGTCGGTGCTGCGCAGCGCGGGCTAGGGCAACGCGCGGGCGTTCTCCGCGAACCCGGCCCACGGGTCGGCCTTGCGGGCGAGGCGGCGCGGGATCGAGCGGACGTCGTGCTGGTCGGGCGTGACGCGGCCGAGCTCGTCCCACTCCAGCGGCGTCGCGGTCGGTCCGCCCGGGCGGGCCCGCGGCGAGTAGGGCATCACCGCGGTCTGGCCGTAGGCGTTGCGGCCGATGTCGAGGAAGGTCCGGCCGCCGCGGGCGTCCTTGCGCACCTCCGTCGTGAGCTCGTCGGGGTCGTCCACGGCGACGGCCTCGGCGATCTCGATCGCGGCCGCCCGGACGGCCTCCTGGTCCGCGGAGCCGTCCAGCGGCGCGACGACGTGGTAGCCGCGGCTGCCGGTGCTCTGCAGGAAGGCGACGAGGCCGCGGCCCTCGACGGCGTGCCGCACGGCCCGCGCCACGTCCCGGATGCCGGCGAGGTCCTGGCGCTCGCCGGGGTCGATGTCGACGATCAGCCGGTCGGGACGCTCGAGCGCGCCCGCGACGACGTTCCAGCCGTGGAGCGTGACGGTGCCGAACTGGACGAGCCGGATGAGGTCGGCGGTCTCCTCGACCTCCGGGTGGTGCACGACGTCGTCCGCGTCCTTCTTGCGCTCGCGGCGCGGGGTGTCGACGGTGTGCAGGCCCTTCGGCGCGCGCTTCCCGGCGTCCTGCTGGACGAACCCGCCGGCGTCCAGGCCGTCGGGGAAGCGCTGCAGGGTCAGGGGCCGACCCGTCAGGTGCTTCAGGACCGTGGTGGCCACCGATTCCCAGTACCGGGCGAGATCGGCTTTCGTGACGTCCTCGCCGCCCTCGCGGGCGGGCAGGAGCACCTTGTCCGGGTGCGTGACGTCGATGCCGGCGACGGTCGTCATGTCCCGGCGTTTGCCTCCGCGGGGCCGTCGACAAACCTGCTGGTCGTGGACCGCGTCCGGCTCTCGAAGCGCCTGTCCCGCGCCCTGCGCCACGATCCGGGGCGTGTGGGGCTGACGCTCGACGCGCAGGGGTGGGTGTCGCTGGACGCGCTGTGCCGGGCGTTGCAGGTGTCGCGCGCCGACGTCGAGGACGTGGTGGCGCACGGGTCGAAGGCGCGGTTCGAGCTCTGTGGTGATCGCGTGCGTGCCCGCTACGGACACTCGCTGCCCGGCCACGTCGCCCTGCCACCGGCCGCCCCGCCCGACGAGCTGTTCCACGGGACGTCGTCGGTCGTGGTCGACGCGATCCTGCGCGACGGCCTGCTCCCCGGCGGCCGCCAGTACGTCCACCTGTCGCCGGACCCCGACACCGCGCTCACGGTCGGCGCGCGCCACGGGCGGCCGGTGGTGCTCGTGGTGGACGCCCGCGCCGCCGCCGCGGACGGCGTCGTCTTCCGCCGCGGCAACGACGACACCTGGCTGACCGACGCGCTCGACCCCCGCTACCTGCGGCGGGCGTGAGCCAGGACGAGGTCGGCGAGCTGTCGCGGGCGGACGTCGGTGTCGTCGAGGTCCTCGAGCCGGTGCCACCCGGCGGCGAGGCGCGGCTCCTGGCTGACCGGGTCGGCGGCGTCGATGTGGACGGCGAAGACGTGGTTGATCTCGTGGTGCCGGTCCCAGCGGTTCTCCAGCTCGCCCCAGCGCGCGGTGATCGTCGCGCCGACGTCGAGCTCCTCCCGCAGCTCGCGGACCACCGCGTCCTCGGGCGTCTCCCCCGCCTCGACGTGCCCGCCGGGGAAGAACCAGTAGCCGGCGGCCCGCTCCTGCACGAGCAGCAGCGCGCCGTGGTGAAGGACCACGGCCCGGGCGACGAGTTCGGTCACGGGCTCCCTCTCGGTCACGAAAAGGTCACAGCGCCACCGAACGGCACCGGCGCCGTCGGAGACCGGCCTAGCTTCCGCGCCATGAGCGAGCAGGGACGGACGTGGGTCATGGTCCTCACCCTGCTGGTGCTCATGCCGATCGTGGCCCTGATGATCTCCTCAGGCTCGCCCCAGCTCGCCGAGACGGTCTCGCTCACCTCGGGGACGGGTCTCGTCGCCGCGGTGCTCATGGCGACGATCGTCGTCCTCGTCTCGCGGGTGCGCGGCCTGACCCGCGTGCTCGGGGTGGAGGTCGGCGTCGCGCTCCACCGGCGGCTCGGCGTGGCCGTCGTGGGCATCACCGTCACGCACGTCGTGTCCGCCGTCGCGCACTCGCACCGCGGCCTGGGAATCCTCAACCTGTTCGCGGTCGGCCCGCCGATCAAGGTCGGCATCATCGCGGCGGTCCTCATGACCGTGCTCGTGACGCTGCGGCCCCGCGCCACCTCGCGGCGCTACGGGCTGTCCTCCCGCGTCCACGCGGCGCTCGGGGTCACCACGGTGCTGCTGGTCGTCGCCCACGTGGTGCTGTTCGGGCACCTGCCGGAGAACCCGCTGGTGGGGGTCACCCTCGGCGCGCTCGGCGTCGTGCTGGTGGGCGTGGTCGTGCGGCGCTGGATCGCCGTGCCGCTGCTCGACCGCGGCCTGCACGTCGTGTCCGCGGTGCGCCCGGAGTCGTCGGACACCTCGACCGTGGTGCTCACCCCGGCGCGGCGCGCGCTCGACCCCGCGCCCGAGCCGGGGCAGTTCGTGTGGCTGCGGCTGCGGCGCCTGCCCCTCGCCGAGGAGCACCCGTTCACGATCGCGGCCTCGACGCGGGCGGGCCGGCTCGAGCTGACCGTCCGTGACCGCGGGCCGTTCAGCAGCGGTCTCCAGGCCCTCGAGGCCGGGCGGCACGTGTGGGTCGACGGCCCGCACGGCGCCTTCGTGCCGATCGCCGCCACCGACATCAGCGGCGGCGGCCTCGTCCTCATCGCCGGCGGGGTCGGCATCACGCCGATCATGAGCATCCTGCGCGCCCACGCCGCGGCGGCCGATCCCCGCGCCCACGCCCTCCTGCTCGCCGAGCGCGAGAACGAGGCGCTGTTCGCCACCGAGATCCTCGCGCTGTCCCGGCGTCTCGATCTCTCGGTCCTGCGCACCGGCGGACACCGCCTCGATCCCGGCATGCTCCGGGCGGTGCTGCCGACGGGCGTCCCCGAGAGCCACCGGTACTTCGTCTGCGGGCCGCCCCCGCTCGTCGGCGCGGCGCTCGACGGCCTCGGCAGCCTCGGCGTCCCCGCCCGCGCCATCACCACCGAGCGCTTCGGCTGATCGTCCCCGGTGACATCAGGAGCCGGCGAGAGCGCCGAGCTGTCCGAGGATCGTCATGTTGTCCCAGGTCACCCACAGCTCAGCGAGCTTGTCACCCTGCACGCGAAAGACGCCGCCGAAGCTGAACCGGACCTTGCGCCCCGACGCCGGTAACGGGCCGAACGGACCTGTCTGCGTGCCCTCGTAGGTCACCCAGATCCCGGCCCGGTCGCCCTCGACGACGACCTGCTCGAACGTCTGGACGTTGTCCGGGAACCCCGCGGTGTTCGCCCGCAGGAACTCCTTGAAGTCCTCGAGGCTGCGGACGTCGAAGTCCGGGGTCGCCTCGCAGTGCCGGACGAAGTCGGTCGCGACGATGTCGTCGAGCGCCTCGAGCTTCCGCGAATTCATCGCGTCCTCGAGCCGCTGGAGAAGGTCACGGACCTGTGCGGCATCGGGCATGGCGGCGTCCCCCTCGAGGCAGGCGACGGTGTCCCGAGCGGCGTGAATTCGCGCCTCTCCCACCAGAACGCCTGCGGACCGAGTCTCTCGACCTGCGCGAGATCGAGACAAGGACGGCCATGCGTCTGTTCGGGTGGCGGTCCGGAGGGCGTTCACAGGACGAGATGGGGCGCGGGCAGTCGGTGAGGATCCGGCTCCGCGGCAGGCAGGATCAGCCCCTGTCGCGCCTTCGACGACGTCAACCATGAACATGGGCACGTGCAGCGACGCTGGCAGGCGCTCGGGCTCGCCCTCCTGGTCGGCCTGGTCGTCGCCTGCGGCGCCGATCCGGTCGTGACGACCCCCGACCCCGCCGAGCCCGCCGCGCTGCGCGTGATGACCTGGAACGTCCAGACCGGCGCACACGACCCGCCGGAGTGGGCCCCGGTCGTCGCCCAGCTGCGCCCGGATGTCCTCGCCCTGCAGGAGATCTGTACCGCCGACGCCGAGGAGCTCGCCCGGCTCCTGCAGCGCAACCACGGCCTGATCTACGAGGTCGTCCCGGGGCCGATCCGCCCGCCGACCCCCGCCGAGGCCAACGCGTCGGTCAACGCCGCGCTCGGCCCCGCCTGCGACACGGGTCCCGACGACGTGCAGTTCGGCCTGGCCGTGCTCTCGCTCCTGCCCGTGACCGACCCGCGCGTCACGACCTACCCGCCCGACGGGCGCGACGAGCAGCGCGGCTATCTGTCCCTGCAGGTGACGACCCGCGCGAACCGCCCCGTCACCGTCCACACCACCCACCTCGGGCTGGACGGGACGCAGGACGACCAGCTCCGTCGTCTCGCGGCCGACGCGGCCGGGGCGGCGCCCGCCGTGGTGCTCGGCGACCTCAACCTCATCGCATCCCAGCCCGAGCTCGCGCCCCTGCGCCAGGGATTCACCGAGGTCGACCCCGACGCCCGGCTCGCGACGAGCCTGCTCGGCAAGATCGACTACATCTTCGTGCGCGGGCTCGTCCCCGTCGGCGAGCCCGAGGCGCCGGAGGTCACGGCGTCCGACCACCGCCCGCTCGTCGCGACCCTGCGCCTGTCGTGACCACCGCCGGCCGTTTCGTCGTCCAGCGCCACCACGCCTCGACGCTGCACTTCGACGTCCGGCTGGAGATCGACGGCGTGCTGGTGTCGTGGGCCGTGCCGAAGGGGCCGTCGACCGATCCGGCCCATCGCCGTCTCGCCAAGCGCGTGGACGACCACGCGCTCGGCCACATCGACGTCGAGGGCCGGCTCGGCACCGGCACGGTCATCGTCTGGGACACCGGCACCTACGAGATGCGGACCGAGGGCGCCGCGGCCGAGGCCCTCGCGAACGGCCACCTCACCGTCGAGCTGCACGGCCTGAAGCTCGCCGGCGGCTACGCGTTCCTGCGCACGGGCGGCGACGACTGGTTGATGATCAAGACCAACGACGAGGCCGCCGATCGTGGCCGGGACCCGGCCCGGGACGAGAACACCTCGGTGCTCACCGGGCGCACGAACGACGACTACGCCTGAGCCGCCGGCACCGCCGTGGCCAGGACCTCCCGGAGCGGCGTCGCCGGCCTGCCGAGCAGGCGGGGCAGCGTCGGGTCGACCGCGGCGAAGTCGCCGCGCCGGCTCGCGGCGAACAGCCCGACGAGCATGTCCGCAGCCGGCTCCGGTGCGCCGTGGCCGACCAGCTCGGCGCGGTAGTCCGTGTCGGACACCACGACACGACGAATTGGGCGGCCGGCGGTCTCCGAGGCCATCGCGGCGACCTGCTCCATCGTGAGCGCCTCCGGGCCTGTGAGCGGCGGGGTGAGCCCGTCGAACTCGTCGCCCGTCAGCGCCAGCGCCGTGACGTCGGCCAGGTCGCCGTGCGTGGTCCACGCGACGGGCCCGTCCTCGGGCACCCGGAGTTCCCCGGTGTGCCATGCGCCCTGGAGGAGCCTCGGCACCGTGGAGGCGTAGAAGCCGTTGCGCAGCGACGTGAACGGCGCCCCGCACGTGCGGAGGACCTCCTCGTTGGCGGCGTGCTGGGGCATCGGCGGGAACGGTGAGTCCGGCCGGGCGCCCGCGTGGCTGGTGTAGAGCACGCGCTCGGCGCCCGCCGCGACGGCGGCCTCGATCGCTGCACGGTTCTGCCGCAGCCCCTCCTCGCCGAGCGTGTTCGCCGACACCACCAGTACCCGCGCCGCCCCCTCGAACGACGCGACGAGGCTCGACGGCTCGGCGTAGTCGCCGCGGCGCACCCGTACACCGCGCTCCGCGAGATCCCGCGCCTTCCCCGGGTCGCGGACGCTCGCGCCGACCTGCTCGGCAGGCACGCGGTCGAGCAGCCGCTCGAGGACGGCGCGGCCCAGCTGGCCGCTCGCTCCGGTCACGACGATCATGAGGACTCCGTTTCCAGTGGTAACGCTCGAACAGTAGCACTGTTGTTAGCAGTGGAAGCGCGTTCGCGCTATCGTCGGAATCGTGGAGACCGAGGGCGGGGCGGACGGCCCGCGCGAGCGGATCGTCGCGGCAGCGCTGCGCCTGCTCGAGGAGGACGGCGCGGACGCGGTCTCGACCCGCGCGGTCAGCGCCGCGGCCGGCGTCCAGGCGCCGACCATCTACCGGCTCTTCGGCGACAAGCAGGGCCTGCTCGACGCCGTCGCCGCGCACGGCTTCGCGTCCTACCTCGCCACCAAGACCGCCACCGAGCCGGGCGACGATCCGGTGCAGGACCTGCGCGAGGGCTGGGACCTGCACGTCGGGCTCGGCCTCGCCCACCCCGCGCTCTACCGCCTGATGTACGCCCGCACCGGCCCGGGCTCGCCGGCCGCGACCGCCGCCGTCGACGTCCTCGCCAAGCACATCGGGCGGATCGCCGAGGCCGGACGCCTGCGCGTGCCCGAGGACCGGGCCGTCGGCCTCGTCCGGGCCGTCGGCGAGGGCACGACGCTGACGCTCATCGCCACGCCCGAGGGCCAGCGCGACCCGCTCCTCGCGACGTCCGCGCGCGAGGCCGTCATCGCCGCGATCACCACCGACGCGCCCGCCCTCCCCGACCCCGGCCCCGTTCCCGCGGCCGCCGCCCTGCGCGCCGCCCTGCCGGACGTCGACACCCTCAGCGCGGCGGAACTCGGTGTCCTGCGCGAGTGGCTCGACCGCATCACCGGAGCCTCCGACCGCCGCTGACGTCGGTACACACCGGACGACGACCGGCAGCGGTCACCCGTCAGGCCAGCACGAGGTCGGCGAAGTAGTAGCTGCCGGTGTCGACGTCCGCGGGGTCCGGGAGCCGATCGATCAACGTCGCGGACTTCCCTTCGGCACGACGACGCGCGACGACCTCTCGGTGCAGCGCGACCACCCTCCACGGGCGTCGCATCGGCCGCGCCTTGGGGTTGTCGACGCCGAACATCGGCATCCTCGCGGGCTCCACGTAGACGAAGCCCTCGATGTAGACCGGTCGGTCGGGCAGCGGATGGTCGGCCGCGGTGCCGTGGAGCAGGAACCCTTGTCCGCAGGTGTCGACCCGCAGCTGCCCGTCCTCAGGGCCGGGAGCCGACTCCCGCCGGAGAAGCCCTCGCGTCACCGACCAGCAGTCGTCATCGGTGATCAAGTACTCCATGCCGTCGTCCGCCGCCTCCACGACGTTCCAGTCGTCGATCGACACGGCGAGCTCGCAGACGTCCCCGGTCGCCATCGAGGGGATCAGCCCTTCCATCAGGAGGAGCGCGAACACCTGCGCCCTCACCCGGCCGAGTGGGGGAGTCTCGTCCAGCTCCTCCGCCGTCGGCATCTCCTCCGCGGTCGACATCGCCACCGCCTCCTTCTGTCCTCGGGTCGTCATCTGGTTCTGACTCCCGCGGGCGCCGAGCGGTTCCTTCCATTTTCGGTCGACTCGCTCCGGTTGGGCACGCTGGACCCATGACCGTCGACTACGGCCCCCACGGATCGAGCCTGCGCGACCTGCCGCGGCTGCGGCGCACGCGACGGCGGCGCTCGTCGAGCTGGGACCGCACCGGGGGCAACGACGACCGCGCCAGCCTCCGCCCCGGCGAGACCGCGACGATGCTCGACGTCGCCGGAGCCGGCGTCGTCACCCACGTCTGGATGACCATCGCCGCACCCCGCTCACTGCGCCGGCCGCTCGGCGGGACGGACGACCTGCTGCGCCGTCTCGTCCTACGCGCCTGGTGGGACGGCGAGGAGCACCCGAGCGTCGCCGTCCCGCTCGGCGACTTCTTCGGCGTCGGCCACGGCCGCACCACCAACTTCGTGTCGCTGCCGCTGCAGATGAGCCCCGAGGACGGCAAGGCGTTCAACTGCTGGTTCGCGATGCCGTTCGGGTCCGGGGCACGGATGGAGGTGACGAGCGAGGTCGACGACGCGGACGTCGTCGTCTACTTCTACGTCGACTACGAGGAGCTCGACTCGCTCGACGCGGACATCGGGCGCTTCCACGCCCAGTGGCGCCGTCAGAACCCGACCGCGGGTGTGCGCCCCGGCCCGTCCAACGCCGCCTACCAGTTCGGCGGCACGAACCTGACAGGCCGTGACAACTACACGATCCTCGAGGCCGAGGGCCACGGGCATTACGTCGGCTGCGTGCTGAACATCCAGAACCGGCGCCGCACCCGGAAGTGGAACTGGTACGGCGAGGGCGACGACATGATCTTCATCGACGGCGACGAGTGGCCGCCGACCCTGCACGGGACCGGCACCGAGGACTACGTCAACACCGCCTGGTGCCCGACGCAGACCTACTCCGCGCCGTACCACGGGGTCACCCTCGCGGGCGGGAAGAACTGGCGCGGCCCGGTCAGCCTCTACCGATTCCACGTCGAGGACCCGGTCGTCTTCGAACGCTCGATCCGCGTCAGCATCGAGCACGGGCACGCCAACAAGCGCAGCGACGACTGGTCGTCGACGGCCTACTGGTACCAGGCCGAACCCCACCGCCCGTTCGAACTGGCGCCGGTGGAGGATCGCCTGACGGGTCCGTGAGCCGGACGTCACTGTCCACTTGGCCAGGGTCACACCCCTCCGCACTGGCAGGACCAGCCCTGCACCTCGCACCATCGGTCATCCGTCCACGGAGGTACGCCTTGAACGACCAGGAGCGTTACGACCGCTTCCTCTCTGCCCTCGGTTTCCGCGCCAACCTCGACGGGACCCCGTCCGGTGGCGTGGACCTGATCGACCTCGACGGCGAGCCCGTCGACCCCGCCGTGCGGCTGCACGTGTGCCCCGAACGGCTGGCCGCCCACGTGTGCGACGAGCAGGGCGTCGCCCCCGGCGCCCACCCGTCGCTGGATGACGAGCCGGACGAGCTCGACGACCCCGAGGCCGCCTGCCTGCAGACCCTGCTCGCCCAGATCGAGGAGGCGATCCTCGTCCGCGAGCCGGGCAAGGACCACCTCGTGCTCGTCGACGGCGGCGTGCGGGCCGTGTCGGAGGACCAGGTCCCGGCCTGACCCTCGGTCTGCCCGACGCCTCCTGGCCGTGACCCCGCCAGGGGCGCAGCGGCGTGACACGCTAGCTCTCACACGGCGTCGGGAGCGGCATGGTCGAGGAGAACGGACCACCGATCGCTCGCGTGGCGTCCCTCACCGTCTTCCCGATCAAGAGCTGTGCGGGGATGGCGGTCGACCGCCGCGAGGTCACGACGACCGGGCTGGTCGGCGACCGGCAGTTCATGGTGATCGGCCCCGACGGCCGGTTCAAGACCCAACGGCGCCATCCCCTCCTCGCGACGGTGCGGCCGCACCTCGACGGTGACCGCCTCACCCTCGCCGCGGACAGCCGCGAGCAGTGCTCGGTCGACATCGTCAGCGATGGCCCGCGGCGCCAGGTCGAGATCTTCGGTAAGGACCATCCCGCGCTCGATCAGGGCGACGAGGCCGCTGCCTGGTTCTCCGACGTGCTCGGGGTGGAGAGCCGGCTCGTCGGCGTCACGCCCGAACACCACCGGCCCACCGACGGCCTCGTGCCCGGACTCTCCGGCTGGGCCGACAGCGGCTCGCTCCTGCTGCTCTCCCGCGCCGCGGCCGACGACCTCTCCGACCGCGCTGCCGAACGCACCGGCGAGCCGATCCCCCTCGAGCGCTTCCGCGCCAACGTCGTCCTCACCGACTGCGCGGCCCACGCGGAGGATTCGCTCGACCGCGTCCTTCTCGGGAGCACTCACCTGGCGTTCTCGAAGCAGGCCGTGCGCTGCGCCGTGGTCACCGTTGACCAACGCTCCGGCGAGCGCTCCGGCCCCGAGCCGCTGGAGACCCTCGCGACCTACCGCCTCACCGACAAGGGCGTCGTGTTCGGGGCGAAGTACACGGTGCTGGTGCCGGGTGAGGTCGCGGTCGGTGATGAGCTGCGCCTAGCGCCGGTGACGTCCCAACAGACTGCTGACTCGTAGCGACCCGCCGCGCCGCTCGGCACGGCTCTGCGGCGGGGTGTTGCCTGGCGCGTCGCCGGGAGGCACGTCGTTCGGCCGAGAGACCATGACGACGATGCCCGAAGATCTGACGAAGACCCGGCAACAGACCGAGATCGGCGAGGGTCTCGCCGTGGGCTGCCTGGTCGCGGGGGTCAACGCGATCAGCTCGACCGCCCCGCTCGACACCGCGCTGACGACCGCCTTCGACTCGTGGCCGTGGGTCTCGCGCTACCCGGCGGCCCGCCGTCACCCGAGACTCGCCGAGATCCTGCAGCGCAGCTCCGGGCGCCGCGGGAGCCGCATCGCGCGGTGGAGCTCCTCCAGCGGGCTCTTCGTGCCCCAGCTCTGCGACGACGAGTGGGACCTACCCGCAGCCTGCGTCCAGCTCGAGGAGGCGACGGCCATCCCCGCGCGACGGTGGTGCGAGCTCGCCGCGGCGTTCCTCGAGGGCCTCGAGCCCGTCTACGTGTGGCGGGCCCACCCCATCGATCCGCTTGACGACATGTGACTCGGACACCCGCTGAACGGTCTTCCTCCTAAGCAGTGTCAACGGCGCCAGCCTGAAGCAGAGACTGCGGCATCGGCCGATCGAGACGCCAGGTGATCGATATCGGGCGCTCGCCCGCGTGCTCTACGGCAGAGGCCGTCCCGAGGCAGAGGAACGGCGCGGACCCGAACTCGTCGGCGCGCGTCGCCCTCACGAACAGCACGACGTTGCTCGCTCCCTTGATGTAGCGCTGACCCATCGGCGACGCGAGCGCTGTGGCGTTCTGCGACTCCCAGTGGAAGAGGTCCGCCGAGATCGGATAGTCCCGATACCTCGTCGATGGTGCGAAGTCCTTTTCCTCCTTGTGCAGAGTGACCAACAGCGCGTCCACGTTCGTCGCCTCCGAGTACACGACTCCGGCGGCCTGCCCACGCGTCTTGCGTGTCCCGTCTGCCCAACCGATACCCGCCAAGACCTCATCGCGCCGATAGGTGCAATGCGACTGAAGCGAGACGCCCGGGACACCGAGGCCCCTCGGGACCATCCGCGCCCGATCCGCGGCGAGCGCCATCAGGGTGCCCAACTCCTCGACAACAGCCGGGTGCGTGCGCAGCGTCCGCAGCGCCTCCTCGAAGGAGGCATGGCGACCGAGGTCCGGCCAGATCGTGTAGACGAGCATCCGCGCGAGGGCCTGGTCGTCCGGCGACAGCGAGGGGAAGGCCGGACCCTCAGGACTCAACAACTCACTGTATGTGGCGGCGCGACCTGGATCGTCCACGTGAATCAGGCTCGCGACCCGCCGGAGCAGTTCGTCCTCCCGATGACCCCCGGGTTTCGTCGCGAACCCGGCCTCCCTCCGCAAGCCGGTCCAGCTGACCCCAGCCACGCGACCGTAGACATCGGCGAGCTCCTGCCCGCTCGCCTGGAGGTAGTCCTCGAGCGACAGGTCGCCATGCGACCGGACGTCCTGCACCAGCGCCTTCCGGCCGCCCTTCAGGCCCTGGCGCACGTTCTCGAGGACAACCCCCTCCGCGACACGATCGAGAATCAACCGCGAACCAGAAGGGAGGAACGGGAAGCCATCCTCGATGTCGCGAACGAGCCCGGCACGGGTCGATCCGGTCAGCGCGCGATAACGGACGTCGAAACGGAACTCACGGCGATGCTGCCCGATGAAGTCGAGAACGGTGAGCACCGCTTTCCCGGGCGCTCTCCGAAGCCCGCGGCCGAGCTGCTGAAGAAAGATCGTCGCGCTCTGAGTGGGCCGTAGGAACAGGACGGTGTCGACCGTCGGGAGGTCGACGCCTTCGTTGTAGAGATCGACGGTGAACAGGCACGCGACTGCGCCCGAGCGAAGGTCGGCCGCCGCCTGGTCGCGCTCGACCGACGCGGTCCCACCGTGCACCGCCCGTGACCGGATGCCGGCCTCGCTGAACTTCCGCGCCATGTACTCGGCATGCGCCACCGAGACACAGAAGCAGAGGGCACGTACCCGCCGGGGATCAGCCACCCGATCATGGAGGGCGTTGAGGACGATCCGTGTACGAGCGTCGTTGCCGGTGTAGAGCTGATCGAGGGCTTCGGTGTCATAGGAGCCGCGCTTCCATTCGAGCGCTCTGAGGTCAGTGTTGTCCGCGACGCCGAAGTAGTGGAATGGACACAGCAGGTCCTGCTCGAGGGCTTCCCCGAGACCGATCTCGACGGCTGTGCGGCCGCCGAAAAATTCCCGCACGTCGACGCCGTCGGCGTGGTCGGGCGTGGCGGTCAAACCGAGGAGTTCGCTCGCCTCGAGCTTCCCGAGCAGCGCGCGGTACGAGGGCGCCTCTGCATGATGAAACTCGTCAATCACAGCCACGTCATACGCCGGAAGATTTACCTCGCGGAGCGACTGAACGGAAGCAAATACGTGCTTCCACCGGCTAGGGCGCTGACCACCGACGAGCAGCTCACCGAACGCCCGTCGCCCAACACCTCGCGGTAGGTGCGCTGTGCCTGCTCGAGCAGTTCCCGACGATGCGCGACGAACAGCAGGCTCTTCTCGCTGCCGCCGAGCCCCCGGTAGTCGAGAGCGGCCACGACTGTTTTGCCCGTACCGGTCGCGGCGACGACGAGGTTGCGGTGCCGGTCGTGCACGGTGCGCTCGGCCTCGAGGGCTTCGAGGATGCGCTCCTGGTGCGGGCGCGGCCGGACCTCGAGCCCCGAGAGGACCAAGCTTGATGAACCCGCGCCCGCCTGGGCGCCAAGCGCGCGGTCGAGAAGTTCGGCGTCGCGGTCTGGGTCATAAGGCCGGAACTCCGGGTTGTTCCAGTAGGTGTCGAAGGTGGCCTCGAACTTGCGGACCAAGGTCGGCGTGGCGACCGAGGAGATGCGGACGTTCCACTCCAGCCCGTCGACCAACGCGGACTTCGACAGGTTGGAGCTCCCGACGTACCCCGTGTCGAACCCGCCGTCTCGCCTGAACAGCCAGGCCTTCGCGTGCAGCCGCGTTGACTGCTCCTCGTACCGGATACGAACCTCGGCGCCGTAGCGCCGGACTAGCTCGTCGATGGCGCGCCGTTCAGTACCGCCCAAGTACGTCGTGGTGATGACCCGCAGCGGCACGCCGCGTTCGCGCAACGCCGTGAGCTGCTCGGAGAGAAGGCGCGTGCCATGAAACTTGACGAACGCGCACAGCAGGTCGACTCGGTCGGCACTCGCAAGTTCAGCGTTCAGCTCCGCACCCAGACTGGGTTCGTCCGGCGTGTTGGTCAGCAACGCCGTTTCCGACAGCGGCACTGTCGGTCGGACGACCCGATGAACGCCGGGGGCCACCGCCACAGCAAGCAGCTGCTCCAAGGCCACGACAGCGTCCTCGCCCTGGTTCTGGTTCACCATGTCGACGATCCCGTTGACAAGATCCCGACGACGGTCGTCATTCGCCTGGTCGGACAGTGCACGGCGGACGACCTCAGCGACGTGCCGGGCGAGAACGTCAGGCGCGCTCGCCTTATCAATCGCGTCGAATCGGGCGGCGCCGTCCGGCAGACCACGCAGCCGGCGTTCGAGACCCCTAGTGCGTAGTAGTTCGTACAGCCCGTCGTCGACTCCCCCATCCACGACGGCAGAGTGGCACATGGCTCAGATGAGTCTCGGGACCCGGTGGACGGAAGATCACCGTCGGCCAGCGAGACTCATTTCGGCAGCCCGTCATCCCGAGCTCATGGTCGCCTCAAGCGCCGGTCGAGGCGATGCCTCCGCCACGAGGAGTTCGAACCGTGAACGCTCGACCTCCGGGTCGGCGTGCAGGCGTTCTTCGAGGACCTCGGTCTTGTAGGTCCGCTTGGGATGGTTGTCCAGCACGCAGAGATACGCCAACGGCGGTGCGACGTGGGGGTGCACGCGTTCGAACTCCCGCAGCAACACGGTCAGCTTGACCGCGTCGAGCACGACCTCGGCGTGACCGAGTCCCTCCCACTGCGTCGCCGCGACCTTGAGCTCGCTGATCACTGCGAGGTCGGTCAGCGCGGAGAGCCCGGTGCCGTCGGCGGACTTGTAGTGGCGGTTCGCGTAGTGAATGGCGCGGATGCCGGGGGCGCGGGACACCACGAGGTCGAGGCGTGCCTCCTGAGCCCCCAGACGGGCACGCCAGGAGCCCGGCGGGAACGGCTTCGTGTGGACAATCGGCTCGCGGGCGACGCGGTCGATCCCGAACTGCGAGATGACGTAGTGCCCGAACCACATCTGGAACGACGGCTCCTGCGCGAGGTAGGCCCCGCAGGTCGCGGCGAACACGCCCCACGCGCCACGAAACTTCCGGTCGATGTCTTCAGCAGGCACCGCAACCTCCGACACGTCGGCGAGTGCGTCGCATCGTGACAGCCGCTCGCCGCACGCCGGACAGGGCTCGAGATTCTCACCCAGGGGTGACGCAAGGTGTCGCTCTCCGTGATGATGCCGGTGTGGCACGTCGCATCCCCGAAGACGGCGAAGGCATCAATCGCTCAGAGCGCCAGGTGTTCGACGAGTTGTGCCGACAGCTTCCCGACGTGGCGACGGTCCTCCCGAACCTGCGCTTCACCGACCGCGACGGGGATCGTGAGGCCGACGCGGTGGTCGTCTGGCCCGGTGTCGGCGTTGCGGTCATCGAGATCAAGGGGGCGGTGGTCGAGTACGCCGGTGGAGACTGGCACCAGCACCTCCAGGGCGAGACGAAGCGTGTGAACCCCGTCGAACAAGCCCTCAAGGCGAAGTACGCCATGCGGAGCTACTTGCGCCGGAGCTCGCGGTGGCGGCGAAACGACCCGGCCATGGTCCACCACGTGGTGCTGCCTCATACCGACCTCGCCGACGACTTCCAGACTCCCCAGTGCCCCCGCGAGGCGATCAGCGGCCGAGCTGACATCAGCGAACTCGCGGAGCGCCTACGAATCCACATGCGCGCAGCATCGAAGCACGCGCCGGTCGACCACGATGACGCTTCCCGCCTCATCGAAGCCCTCGCAGGACCATCGACCCCGCAGATCGACCAGGTGACCGCGACAGCCGTCGCGGTCGAGGAACGGGAAGATGCCGTCGACGCGCTGACGCGGCGGCAGGCGTCGGTGCTCGACCTCCTCCGGGACAACCGTCGGGTGCAGGTCCTCGGTGGCGCCGGCACCGGGAAGACCTGGCTGGCGGTGGAGCAGGCCCGACGGTTGGCGTCTGACGGTGCCCGTGTCGCGCTGCTCTGCTATTCGCGAGGCCTCGCCCAGTGGCTGCAACGCCGAGTCGCAATGCTAAGTGAGCACGAGCGACCGTCGTTCGTGGGCACCTTCCATTCGTTGGGCCATCGCTGGGGCGCGAAGGTCCCTGTCGGCGCACAACAGAGTTTCTGGGACGTCGACCTGCCGGCCCAGATGGTTCAGCTCGCGCACTATCTGCAGGACGACGAACGTTTCGACGCGGTCGTCGTCGACGAGGCTCAAGATTTCGCACTCAACTGGTGGGAACCGGTGTACGCGGCCTTGGCCGACGCAGAACGAGGCCGCGTGGTCGTGTTCGCGGACGAGGGACAGCTCGTCTTCTCCCGCGGAGCGCTCCTCGACGGGGCGTTCGCCCGGGCTTCCCTCGACGAAAACCTGCGCAACTCCGTGCCGATCGCCCAGGCCTTCGAGCCTCTGGGTCGCCACCCCTTCACCCCGGCCGGCCCGAAGGGACCGCGCGTCGAGTGGGTCTCGTGCCCGGCGGACGAGGCCGTCGAGCACGCGGACGCCGAGGTCGAGCGCCTCCTCGAACGGGAGAACTGGTCCGCCGACCACCTCATGCTCCTGACCACATGGGGTCGACACCCCGAGCAGGTCGCGCGCACCGATCACCTCGGCCGTGAGGGCTACTGGGACACCTTCTGGGACGACCGCGACGTCTTCTACGGGCACGTCCTCGGCGTCAAGGGGCTGGAACGCCCGGTGGTGGTGCTCGCCGTGAACGGATTCCGCGAGCCCGAACGAGCGCGCGAGATGCGCTACGTCGGGATGAGTCGGGCCCGTGATCTCCTCGTCGTCTGCGGCCCGCGTCCGTGAACCTTCGCGAGATCGCCGCGCCCGAGGCGCCGTACTGGACGATCAACCGCGAGGAGCGCAACGTCGTCGCGCTGCTCTACGCAGCCCTGCTGCAGGGCGACAACGTGCACCGCTTCCTCCACGAGGTCGCTCCGGACCTTCCCGTCGACCGAGACGAGGTCGCGGTCTACGTGGAGTACGCCTTCCTCCGCGACCTGTGGAACGTGCTGCCACCGGCCGACCCCCGGCGCCGCGACTTCATCGTCGCGAAGCTCGACACCGCGGACGTGCGGGCCCTTGCCGACGCCGACCCCGCGACGTGGAACGCGCACTTCGGTGGGATCTCGACCAAGTACTGGCAGAGCCCGAGCCGCTGGTCGGTGCGCGCTTTCCACTCGACGATCGCGGACGACGACGACTTCCTCGCCACCTGTCGCTTCTCCTGGTCCTTCAACATCAAGCCCGACCTCGTCGTGCACAGCACGACGCACCACGCCGTCGTGATCGAGGCCAAGGTGGAATCCGCCGAGGGCAGCTATCCGGCGATGGCCGCAGAGAAGCGCATCTTCGACGATCGACGTCTGCGACGCGTCGGACAGACTGAGCTCCAAGAGCACCTCATGCGCGAGCTACTCGGCATCGGGGCTCGCCACCTCCTCCTCACCGCACGAGGTGGTCACGACCTCAGCTGGAGCCAGGCCTTCGGCTGTCTCGACCTCTCGGCGATGCCCTCCTGGGCCCAGCGGTGGGTCGATCGGTACTGCACCTGAACCCCGACCGCCCGTCGCTCGTCGGAGTGACTCGACCGCAGGGCGCTTCCGACCGTCGGCAGCCGGCGGACACGATCGAGCACCGGGGGGTGGCCTGTTCGTGCCGATTTCTGCGACGACGACGTCCTACGGCGCCGCTGCGTACGCCGAGCTCCGTCGCGTCGTCCACGCAATCAAGGGCGACGACCCGCTGCGGCAGGTCACGCTCGTCGTCCCCAGCGAACGCATCGGTGTCGCGGCTCGCCGTGCCCTCGCCCGTGGAGGCGAGGGTCAGCCTCCCGGTATCGCTGCCCTCTCCGTGCTCACCCTGCGGCGTATCGCCGAGATCCTTGCGGCCGATCAGCTCCTCGCCCAGGGGCGCCGGCCGCTGACCGGGCCTGCGCTGGCGGGTGCCGTACGAGAGGTGCTCACCGAGCAGCCGGGCGAGTTCCAGCGCGTCGCCCACCACATCGGCACGGTGCGGGCCTTGGCCGACGCCCACCGCACGCTCCGCCTTCTGGACGAGCACGTGGTCAGCGGCTTGGCAGAAGCCGCGGAGCCCATCGTCGCGGAGACCGTCCGCGTCCATCGCGCGGTGCGTGACCGTCTCGCGGTAGCGACCTACGACGAGCCAGCCCTTCTCGGCGAGGCGACGACCTCGGTCGCCCGCCAGGACTTCGGCCCGTTGGTCGTCTTCCTGCCCCAGGACCTCGACGCCCCCGAACTCAGCTTGCTGTCGGCCCTGTCGACCGCCCAGGACGTGCACCTCGTCGTCGGCCTGACCGGACGCTCGCGGACCGACGCGGGACCACGGAGCTGCGCGGCGCATCTGGGCGTCTCCCTCCCCGACGCGGAATGTCACGAGGCGAGGGCCGACACCGTTCTGCACGCCTCAGACCCCGACGACGAGGTGCGAGCCGTCGTTCGTCGTATCGTCACGACGCTCCGCGGGCGCCCCGGCCACCGGATCGCGGTCCTCCACGGGAGCACCGACCCCTACGCACGACTCCTCCACGAGCACCTGCGGAAGGCTGGGGTGACGTTCTTCGGGCGGGGGGTCCGGCCCGCCGTCGAGAGCGCGTACGGCTCCACCGTGCTCCGTCTCCTCGCCCTCGCCGAGGGCGACTTCCGACGGCGCGACGTCCTCACGATGATCGCCGGCGGTCCCGTGCACGCCTCCGGCCGGCCGGCGCCCAGCAGCGCCTGGGAGCGCGTCTCTCGCGACGCCGGGATCGTCGCCGGTGACGACTGGTCGCGCCTGGTCGACTTCGCTCGTCAACAGCGCGAGGAAGCGGCAGCGGAGCGCGCCGAAGCAGAGCCACGGGAGTGGCTGGCGGCCCGGCGCGAGCGAAACGCCACGTCGGCGGACGAGCTCGGCGAGTTCGTCAGCCTCCTGAAGTCGACCTTCGCAGCGATCAACACGGCGACGACGTGGCGGGAGCTGGTGGCATCCGCCCGCCAGCTCCTCGGCGACGTGCTCGTGCCGGACGATGCGCTCCACCCGGAGGACTCGTCCGCGGCGCGCCGGGTCGCGTCGACCCTGGAAGCCGCCGCCGGGATGTCGGGCAAACCCTCCGCGCGTGCTCTGCGCGAGGTCCTCGAGCTCGAACTCGACGCGGTGCTCGATCGCGTCGGGACCATCGGCATCGGGGTCCACGTGGGGCCCGTCGCCGAGGGTGTCGGTGGCGACGTGGACGAGGTGTTCGTCGTCGGCGCCGCCGAGGGACTCCTCCCCGCACGCTCCGCCGATGACCCGCTCCTGCCCGAACGCGTCCGGGAGCTCACGGGCGGAGCCCTCCCTACCGTCGCCGAGCGGTCCGCACGCCAGCATCGGCACGTTCTGGCGGCCCTGACGGCGGCTCCTACGGGCGGCCGGACGATGAGCTTCCCGCGGGGCGACCTCCGCCGCGGCGGCGAGCGTCAGCCCAGCCGGTGGCTGCTCGAGTCTTTGCGGACGCTGGGAGACCGACCCGACCTCCAGCCCTCGCGGTGGCGAGAGATCGAGAAGCATCTCGTCGCCTCCACCTCCTACACAGGCGCCCTGACGACAACGGCGGAGCCGGCCCACGCCCAGGAGTGGCGCCAACGTGCCGCGGTCGAGGAGACGCTCGACGAAGAGTTCGACCTCGCCCTGCGCCGCGCTCGGGCGCTGCGCCGAGGCCGGCAGAGCTCGGAGTTCACCGAGTACGACGGCGACCTGGGCGGCGAGGACATGCCAGTCCCCACAGACGCAGAGGGGCTGTCACCCACGGCGCTCGAGGACTGGGTGAAGTGCCCTCACGCCTACTTCCTCCGGCGTCTCTTGGGCGTCGCGCCGGTCGAGGAGCCCGACGAGGTCGTGCAGATCTCCGCGCTCGAGCGCGGCAACGTTCTGCACGCCGTCTGGGAGCGCCTCGTCTCCGGCGCCCTCGATGAGGGGTGGGCGCCTGGGCCCGGGCAGGCCTGGCCGGAGTCGGCCAGGGAACGGCTCGCGGTGCTGGCGGAGGATGAATTCGCCAAGGCCGAGGCACGGGGCATCACGGGCTTCCCGCTGCTGTGGGAGCAGGACCGGCGAGTGCTCTTGCGTGACCTCGAAGAGTGGCTGGTCAAGGACGACGAGCGTCGAGCGCGGCTGGACGAGGCCGTGCCGATCGGCGCGGAGCACGCGTTCGGCAACGGAGCAGCTCCACCCGTCTGCCTCGATCTCGGCGACGGACGGACGCTCCGGCTGCGCGGCCGTATCGACCGCCTCGACCGCCGGCGTGACGGCGGCCTCGTCGTCACCGACTACAAGACGGGGAAAGCCGAGCCCTACCGAGGCAAGGTCACGCCCGAGGAACCGACCGACCACGGCCAGCGTCTCCAGCTCCCCGTCTACGCCCTCGCCGCGCGCGAGGCGTTCGGGGAGGCCGCGACACCGGTCCGCGTCGAGTACTGGTTCACGAGCTTGCGCGGGGGCTTCGAGCGTGTCGGCTTCGACGCCTCCGACGACGTCCTCGACGGCACTCGCCGCGTCCTGCGCACCGTCGTCGACGGCATCAGTCGCGGGTGGTTCCTGGCCCGCCCTCCCGACGACACCGGGAACCGGGCCTATGCCTGTCCGTGGTGCGACGTCGACGGGCTCGGCACGGCCGCCGCCAAGCGCGCCTGGCCCGGGAAGAGCGTCGCGGCCGGCGACGTCCGGGTGCTCTTCTACGGCGAGGTGGAGGACTCGTGACCGCCCCCGACGAGGCGGTCCGCGAGCGCATCCGGACTGATCTCCACAGCAACCTGTTCGTCGACGCGGGGGCCGGCTCCGGGAAGACGACGGTGCTCGTCGAGCGCATCGTCAACGTCGTCAGGTCCGGCGTGCCGATGCGTCACATCGCCGCCGTGACCTTCACCGAGAAGGCCGCCGCGGAGCTGCGCGATCGCCTGCGGGAGAAGCTCGAGGCTGTCGGGCACGAGGACGCGCTCGCCGAGCTCGATACAGCGGCCATCGGGACGCTCCACGCGTTCGCCCGTCGGGTCCTTTCCGAGCACCCCATCGAGGTTGGCCTCCCGCCCTTGATCGAGGTGCTCGACGAGGTCGGGTCCGACGTCGCCGCCGAGCGCCGATGGAACGACCTCCGCACCGAGCTGCTGTCCGATGCCGACGTCGCGCCCCTGCTCCGTCTCGGGCTCGCCGCCGATATGAAGCTCGACCACGTCCGCGAACTCGTCGCCCGGCTCGAGGCCAACTGGGACGTGGTGGAGGAGCGGCTGACCGGCGTCGTGCCGCCACCGCCACCACACGTGGACATCAGCTCCTACATCCGTCGCGCACGCGCCTTGCTCCTGCGCCGGCGCGAGTGCACCGATCAGTCGGACGCTCTCCTCGAACGGTTCGTCCTCCTCGAGGAGTGGCTCGCCCGAGCCGAGTCAACCGATGACGAAGCGCAGCTCCTCGACCTCGTCGACGAGATTCCGCACGGCAGCAACAAGGGCCGAGGACCGGCATGGGGCGGGCAGGCCCAGGCCATCCGCGACGAGATGAAGCAGCTGCACGAGGACGGCAAACAGGCACAGCGCGACGTCGTCGACGGCGTCTTGCGCTGCCTCCTCCCCCGGCTCGCCCATGAGGTGCTGACGTCGGCGCGTCTGCGGCTGGAGTCCGGCGAGCTCCGCTTCCACGACCTGCTCGTCCTCGCGCGGCGGCTGGTGCGGGAGAGCGGCGACGCGCGTGCGGCACTCCAGCAGCGCTACCCCCGCCTCCTCCTCGACGAGGCCCAGGACACCGACCCCATCCAGATCGAGCTGGCGGTGCGGATCGCCGGCGGGCGGGATGCGTCCGCCGACGCGTGGACCGACGTGAGCGTGCCCGCTGGCAGCCTCTTCGTGGTCGGCGACGCCAAGCAATCGATCTACCGCTTTCGCCGAGCGGACATCAGGACCTACCTCACCGCACAGGCGGCGCTCGGGACCACGCTGCCGTTGACCACGAACTTCCGGTCCGCCCCCGAGGTGCTGACGTGGATCAACGGCGTATTCGGTGGGTTGATCCAGTCGCGTCCCGCCGTTCAGCCGGCCTATGAGCCGCTGCAGGTGAAGCCCGGACGCGCAGCAGGGTCCGGCACTGTCACGCTGCTGGGACGCACGGCCCACCCGGCTGGCCGTTCACCCACCGCCGACGAGGTGCGGGCCGCCGAGGCGCGGGACATTGCGGGCCTGGTCGTGACGGCTCTCCAGGAGGAGTGGACGGTCGGCGAGCGCCGCGCCGATTGGCGGCAGCGAACGATCCGGCCGGACGACATCACGATCCTGCTGCCCTACCGAACCGCGATCAACGCCATCGAGGCGGCCCTCGACCGTGCGCAGGTGCCCTACCGCACCGAGGCGGCGTCGATCGTGTACGCCGCCACCGAGGTCCGGGAGTTGATGACCTGCCTGCGGGCGATCGACGACCCGACCGATGACCTCGCCGTGGTCGCGACGCTGCGGAGCTCGCTCTTCGGGTGCAGCGACCGCGAGCTGTGGCGGTGGCGTGCCAGCGGCGGGTCGTGGAACCTCTTCGCGCCCCGCGACTCCGAGGAGCCCGTTGCCGAAGCCCTTGACCAACTGCGCGCTTGGTCCCGAGCGCGCACCCGCCGGACCCCGTCCGAGTTGCTCGAGGAGATCGTCGAGCGCCGACGGCTGCTGGAAGCTGTCGTGGACTCGCCGCGGTACCACGAGGTCTGGCGCCGCCTGCGCTTCGTCGTGGACCAGGCCCGAGCGTGGTCGGAGGCCGAGCATGGGTCGCTCCGTGAGTACCTGTCGTGGGCCGCGCGGCAGGCGGAGGACTCCGCGCGCGTGACCGAGACCGTGCTGCCGGAGACCGACACCCAGACGGTGCGGATCACGACCATTCATGCCTCGAAGGGACTCCAATTCCCCTTTGTGATCGTCGCCGGCTTGTCGTCGGGTGGGCGGAACACAAGGCCCTCAATTCTCTGGCCCTCGGACGGTGGCGTCGAGGCCCAGTTGTCGGCGAAGCTCCGCACCAGCGGGTACGACGACGCCGATGCGCTCGAGAAGCAGATCGAACACGGCGAGCGACTCCGCCTCCTTTACGTTGCCTGCACCCGTGCCGAGAGCCACCTCGCCGTCTCGCTTCACCGCAAGGAGGTCAAGCCGGACAAGGCCGAGCTCGACTGCGTCTTCGCCGAGCTCCTCGCGCGGGGAGCTGCCTCCGCGCCGGCGCACGAGTTCTCGGCGGGCGACGATCTGGTGTGGTCGGGAAACGGCATCCCGGAGCCCGCCGACCCCCTTCCCGAATGGGAGGAATGGGAGGCGCTCCACACCGCGTCCCTCGAGAACGCCTCGATCCGCGAGGCCGTGTCGGCGACCGCCATCGCGCATGGCGAGGTCGAGCTTCCGTCGTTCCCGCCGGGCCTGTCGAAGGACCCGGTCGACATCGAGCTCCCGCCCTGGTTGAAGGGTCGCTACGGCACGGCGGTCGGCCGCGCCGTCCACGCTGTGTTGCAGACCATCGACCTCGCGACCGGCGAGGGGCTGCAGGACCTCGCCGAGTCCCAAGCCCTGGCCGAGGGGGTGCCGGACGCGGTCGACGACATCACGGGTGCGGTCCGGTCCGCGCTTGACTCAGACACCATACGGCGTGCTGCAGCTCGACCACACTGGCGTGAGACCTACGTCGGAAGCGTCATTGATGGGCAGCTGGTCGAAGGGTACGTCGACCTGCTCTTTCGCGACGACAACGGCCTCGTGCTAGTGGACTACAAGACCGACACCGCTGCGAGCGACGAGACTTTGGCCGCATATCAGCGACAACTCGACGTCTACGAGCGCGCGCTCGCCGATGTGGTCCTCGCTCCCATCGCGGGAAGCACACTGCTCTTCCTTCGGCCCAACGAAGCTATCGCTCTCAGGCGACACTAGAAAGCGACTGGTGATCTCACCCCTTGGTCTTTCGCTCTCGCAGTTGAGATATGAGCCGCTCGCGATACCGAGACATCATGACATCCAACCGTAGGGCTGCAGCGGCCCGCCTAGCCGAGATAGCCGCCTCAAGCCCCCTCCGCGCCACCGCGGGTTCGGTTTCAGGTTCGGCAATCTTCTCAACTACTGCACATACCCGATGCCGCGCTCGTACTCGCAGCCCGATAAGAGCCGGCAATGCGCAGCCTCACCCCTCTGTTCCGAGAAGATAGCCGACAGATGACGCGTTAGCGGTGGGTCGCCTGGTTGCCATAAGGGCAGGGCCCGGCCGCGAATCGCTCTAACGACTCCTACGCCCCGAAAGAAGCTCGACTTCGGGGCTACACGCAGTGAGGTGGAGACGACTGCTTCAGCTCCGGTTCTCGATCTTGACGCGTCAGTCAGGAGGGCGAGCTGGCGTCGAGCCGTCGGACCTCTGCCGCGAGCGACCTGAGCTTCTCGCCGTACCGATACTTACGACGGCTCCATTCGACCTCGTTCAGCAGGTGGTCGTCGTCCGTGGGACGTAGCAGTGGACCCTTGCTGACTCTAAGCTGGTCTCGAATCGTGTCCAGGTAGCGAATCATGCCGGTCTCGTCTTTAAGCTCGAGCCAGAGAAGGGCGGGCTCCGTAGTCGTCCCGGCGGAGCGTGCCGCGGCGGCGGCGTCCGCGAGCACGGACCGAGCTAGGTCGGTGAACCTGGCTCGCAGCCGCTCGCGGGCGTCCTCCCGATGGCGATCTCTAACGGCGTCGTACCGAGCCTGGCGGCTGGCTGTGGCCCTGGCGAGCTGAATCTCGGCGGTAGCCTCGGCCTCGGACCGACTGACTGACGGCCCGATCTCGTCAATATCGGCGAGCCGAGCGGCGGGCTGGGGCGGAGAAGTGTCCGAGCGCATGGCGATAGCGGGCCCGCGCGCTGACGCCTCGACAATGACGAGGGACGATTGGGGGGCTGTGTAACTATCAAGGGTGTGACCCAGCCGCGGGTGCCCGTACGTGGCAAGGGCGACCCAAGACTCCGGGTCGCGGCTGACGCGCTCGGGATCGGATGTGACGGGGCGATCTGGCTCGTCAAGGACAGCCCCTAGCCGCTCGATCACGACCTCGCGGAGATCAGTGAGCGTGACGGCACTGGGGACGGGCCCGGGTATCGGGAGTGGGTCCTCGTCTACATCGAGTGGCAGGTCTGCCCCTGGATTCGACTCGACCAGGCCGATGAGCGTCTGCACGCCAGCATGCCGGGCGGCCGCCCGTTCGCTCGCAGCGGCCCGAAAGACGCCGCGAAAGGCTCCCTCCACCGCGCCAAGGATAGGCTGGAGACCACCAACGATTCCGCTGAATAGGTCGATCCGAGACGCCAGCGCTCTGTAGACCTCCTCCTCGACGGTTCCTTCGATAAAGAAGTTTCGGACAACGACCTTGTTCCTGATCTGACCGAGACGGTCGACGCGGCCGATACGCTGCTCGACACGCATCGGATTCCACGGCATGTCGTAGTTGATGAGATAGCTGCAGGTCTGGAGATTAAGTCCTTCACTGGCCGCGTCGGTCGCGAGTAGAACAGTGACCGCGCGGGCTTTGATCGCCTCGACGAGGTCCCGCTTTCCAATGTCGGTCCAACCGTCGCTCTCGCGGAACACCTTGCCGCCGTCGCCGGTGAATGTCCCGAGTTGACTGCGATACCTGTGGTGCAGCCGATCACGCAGCGCGTCAAGAGTGTCGGTGAACTGCGTGAAGACGATTGTGCTGTGGCCGTTGCCACGCGCCTCATCGAGGTGCCGTTCGAGGGCCTCAAACTTGCTGTCGTGAACCCGTGTGATCCGGGATGCGTAATCCTGCATCTCCTGCAGGTCCTTCGCGGTGAGTGGAATAGCGTCCGCTTCCTTGACCGCCGGTGCCCCGTCCTCGTCGTCGAGATCGTCCGCCGCGTCGTCCAGCAGCACCTGATCGAGGAACGTCTCCTCGCTAGCGAGCCGCTTCTGGAGCGTTTTATATATCGCCGCCCAGCTGCTGGTCAATCGACGGCGGTAGACCGTCAGTACGAAACCCGCGCCGCGACGTTTCCCGTGAGCCTCAAGTAGCCGGTCAATGAGCCCTTCGAGGTCGTCGTAGAGCTGCTGCTCGTCGGGGAGCAGGTCGACCACGACGGGGAGGACTTCGCGGTCCGCGAGATTCTCCGCTATGAGCCCTCGCTTCACGTAGGCCTTTAGGGTCGCTCGGCTGTGCCGGGCTACGTACTGCCTGACTGGACTTAGAGCGCGCAACCAGGCCCGCAGCGCCTCCCTACCGGCCTCGCCAACCTCCTCGATCCGCTGCGACGAGTCGACCCCGTCGAGGCCGAAACGGAAGACCATTTCTGCGATAACCGGTCCCAGCTGCCGGGAAATGTCGGCGGCAAGGCTCTCCTCTGCGCGGGTTTGGGGCAATGAAGGAGTCCGCCGGACCTGCTCCGCGAGCCACGCCCAGGCGATTTGACGGGTATCGGGTTTGGCCAGCTCGGCGTAGAAGCGGATGAAGGCCCGTTCCTCCGTGAGCGGCCCTGACAGGCCGGTCTGCCGGAGGAGATCGACGAGCTCAACCGCGTTCGTCTGTAGCGGGGTCGCGGTCATCAACCAGATGGCCCTTGCCGCGTTCCCTTCGTTGACCCTGTCGAGGAGCTCCAGCAGCCGGCTGGGCCGGTACCGGTCCTCGTTCGCGTGGTTTCTCCGGGCGTGGTGCGCTTCGTCCACAATGAGCAGGTCGTACGGGCCTGCGGCGAGGACGAGCTCCTGTTGGTCAGGTCGCCGCGCAAGGTGGCTAGAGGCGAGGAGCAAGGGGTGTTCGGCATAGGGGTTCGGGCCGGCGGGTCGGACGTCATCGGGGTGCGCGCCGTAGATCTTGCCCTGATCGAGTCTAGGCACCCAGAGCGCGAACTTCTCGAACAGCTCGTCCTGCCATTGCCGACAGACGTTCGCGGGGGCTAACACGAGGGCTTTCGCAACCTCGCCATTCAGGACCAGCTGCCGGAGGCCCATGCCGGCGCTGATGGTCTTGCCGAGGCCGACCTCGTCCGCTACGAGCCACGAGCGCGGGTACATGCCCGCGAGCCGCGCGACATTCTGGCGCTGGTGGGGGAACAACCGTACGCCGCTGGTCGCCTCCGCAAGGTCACCAGCCCACGGGAGGCGGGGCGCCGCGTGGAGGAACCGGGCAACCGTATTTGGCTCCCCCATAGGCGGTGCCTCCTCGGGGTCGCGCTCCCCGGGCACCGTGTCGGGGGCACGCGCGATTAGCGCTTCTTCGACTGCCTCCGGCAGCGGGTAGACTCGGAAGCCGGGGACCTGGCCTGTCCACCGCTTCTCGAACCTGCTCGACCAGAACGCGAAATGCGGGGCGGAATCGCCCCAGCTGCTATAGACGCTGAACGACTCGAAGTTACGGGTCCAAGCGGTCGCGGACTCGTTCACTGACCCCTGGAAAGCGACGGCATCCTGCGTCTCGTCTCGGAGCACCCCGATCTTCTCGTGGAAGTACGGCTTGCTGCCGTCGCCGACAATCGGTTTGCCGTGCTCGTCCACCGCCACAGCGATCTTCACGACTAGCCGATTCTGCTTGACGAGCCATGCGAGCACCTCGATTCGGCGCCGGCCAATGTCGTCGCTTGTCACTAGGCCGGCGGCGAGCCGGTCCGCGAGGGGGCCAGCGGTGATGATCTTTCCCTGGAGAGCCTCAACGTCCTCGTCCCGCAGCTCCGCGCCGCAAAGGAGGCGGACGCTGCCGTTCCCATTGACGAACCGGGACAAGCCTTTCGCCGCGACAGATAGTGAGGATGAACGAAAGTATCCGACAGACCGGGAGTACGATGTCGCCCGCTGCAGCGCGGGGACATAGAACGAGTTGAGGACGTCGTCGCCGCTGTCGTAGCCGGGCGGCAGGTCGAGAGTCCGCAAGGGGGGTCGGCGCGCGCCTGGCGCGATCTCATGTGCCACGGCTAGAACAGCGCGGGGGGCGCCTCGGCGAGCACCGCGTCGGGGTCCGGCAGCATGTGGATGTCGTCGAAGAAAGAGGTTCGTAGCGAGTCGAGGATGCGCGCCTCCGGGCGAACGAAGACGCCCTTCTGTTTGCGCCGAGGCACTGCGTGCAATGCCGCGCGAACCAATTCTCTAAATCGCGTTTCGTCTGCAAACCTGTGCCGATCCAACCATGATTGGGCGGCGCGAACCCCGTCCTCTTCGTACACGAGCATTAACGCGTGCAACGCGTCCACAAGGGTATTGTACGAGTTCGCGTCGGTGTCGAGCGCCCTTGCTGTACGCCGCTGCGCCGGGGACAGCAGCGTCACCTTGCCGGAAACCGCCTTGATGAGCCTGTGCGTCGTAGTTAGCGCGTCGAGGTCCAGGTGCGTTGCAAGTGAAAGCTTCAGCGCCTCGCCGGCCGGAAACTCCGCGGCCTGGAAGTCCGACCAAGCTAGCAACCACCAATCGGTGACTCGGTCAAATTCAACATCCTTGCCGCCTAGGAGCCCGCGCTTCTTCAAGGCCGCGACCCTCTCGCGAGCAAGGTCGAGGGCAATGTCCGGTCGCAGGACCTCCGGCTTGCCGTTGGCATCCAGCTCGCCGGTAAACACCGGCCAGTTACGCGACAGGACCGCGAGAACTGGGCCGTAGGTCGCGAGAGTGAGATCGACGCCCTTGAGCCCGTGGCTGCTGAACCGACCGACCGCATCCACGGCGGCCTGTCCTACCTCTTGCCGGATGTCGGCCCAATAAGCAGGGGTCGTGGTTCCGCGCTTGTGACAGTTCAGCAGGATGGTGGACTGTGCCGAGTTCTTCTTCGCCTGGTGCAAGGAGTTCTCAGACTCAGTTGCGATGGGCCACGACGACGTGATGGCGAAGCCGGAGTTGAGGAGCGCCGCCCCCAGCGTGTCCCAGGCATCTACCCGCTTATGCGTGAACATCACGTTCAGCACGCCCTGCTCGGAGAGGACCCGGTGCGCCTCCCGGAAGGATTGCGTGAGTAAATCCTCATAATGCGCGCTGGCGAGTTCCGACGCTGTGGTCGTTCCCTTCGCTCGCTTTCCGCGGCCGGAGTGCGTTGCGACATCCTTAAACAAAGATGGGTTAGCCACTGCCTCATCTAGCTTGTCCGTGATCATGAGGTCGCAGAACTCAGGCCAGATACCACTCAAGGAACGCTTGAGCCAAACATAGAAGAAGTCACTCAGTTCCGCGTACATAACATTGTCGTAGTACGGCGGGTCCGTGATGACGGCATCGACGGAGCCGCTCGGCATGTCCACTGAGGTAGCGCTCCCGCGCAACACGCGCGGACGACCAAGTACCGCCCCGTCGCCCTCCAGCCGTGCCTGTGTGGTCCCGTGCACATTGCGACTGAGCTGTCGATGGATACTTGCTGCCTTATTAGCCACCCACGGAATGAGTAGTCGTGCAGTTTCGAACTCCGCGCAGGTCCATGAGAACGCAAAGTCGTGACGATCAAAGCTATTTCGGATCTTCACCCTGCTAGCGTCCCAGTTACACTGCTTGCTGTTGTAGTCAAGCGCTCGGTCTAGGGCGAAGGCGAGGAGAAGGGCCGCGGCTCGACCTCTCTCGTTCCCGAGCTCGCGCCGCATCTCCGGTTGTATGCGGATGAGCTCCTCTAACAGGACCATGTTGGACAGTAGCTGGCGGGGTAGGAAAGCTTCCGACCAGCGTGCAACACCCATACGAAGCAGCTCATCCGTCTTTTGGCCGGTCTGGATCTGCTCGTCAGGCATCAGCCCGTCGATCTCCCAGTGAGGTCGGAGAGATGCAAGTTCCTTCTCCGCCTCGGCGATCGCAGAAATGTCCGCGTCGTTTGGGCCACGGAAGCGCCGCCCCTTTACCGAGGCCTCCTGGTAGCAAACGGCGAGAAGCACATATGTGCCATTACCTGCCTTGGCCTGCTGCTGGATGTATTCCCCGGAGAAAGTCGCGTCCCGAGTCCAAACGCTCTCGGCTACGCCGCCCTTGTAGGTCGCCCTATCTCCGTAATGTGCCGCCATGTTGCCCTCGACGACGCTAGGCAATAGCTTCCCGGCGTCTCGATCCACATCAAGTCGCACAGCAACTTGAGTTCCAACTGAGTCAGTGCGAGCGAGCCACAGATTTGGCGCTAGCGGGGTCGGGAGCCCAGTCACAGGGCACGGTACCGCGAAGGCCCAGATGTAGGACTGGACGGGGTTTTCTGCGTCGGTTGGGAAGTAGCCGGCGAGTCGCGCCTCGGCAGCGGAAGCCCAGCGACGGCCCCACGCCTCGACGTCCTCGGCCAGATCTTGACCGAAGTCGTGAGCAACACCGAGCGTGCCCTGCAGGATCGCGGACGCGACCGGATTGAGTTCGTTGGCGACGACGTCGCACCCCAGTCGCATGGCCTCAAAGGGGATGCTGCCTCCGCCTGCGAACAGGTCAAGAGTGAGCGGCGGCTCGTCTCGCGAGGCTCCTGTTCGGAGGGCGCTGAGTCTACGGAGCGTAGCGATCTCGTCAGCCTCAGGGGCCCGGGTGAACGCCCGCTCATAGCCGTACGCATTCCCCTTCGTCCGGACTCCGGCTGCGACTGCAGCTGCGATTTCGCCACGTGCCCGGACCGGGTCCTTGCCGCGCGGGATGCCGACGACTTGCAGGAACCATTGGTGATAGGCAGCCTCGTTGACGAACTCCTTAAGGAGGCCGTCCAAAACCCTTTGGGCATCGCTGTCCTGCCCCGCCGAAGCGGGGGTAGGCCAGGCAGGCAAGAGGCTGCCGAGTATCGCGGCCCTGCTAGCGGAGAGTGGTCTGCGGGCCCACCAGACGTGCACAACGTTCACTGGAGGCATGGCGGTGGCGCTGCCTCGCTCGCGCAGGCTCTCGGCGCCGATCTGCTGGGCGGGGAACCACTGGTCGATCAGGCTGGGGACGGTCATCGTTTCGGTCCTTCCCCTAGGAGTAGGCGCAGGGATCGCAGGCCGTTGCGTCGGCTGGTCTGCGCGTGCCAGTAGGCCGCTTCCTCCCGGCTCATCGCCGCGACGCCCTCAGCGACTGTGGTGATGCGGTCTACGCGCTGTAGCGGCTTGACCGCACGTAGGAGCAGCTCGACTTGAGCGCCGAGCTGAGGGTCGACGACTATGGGCTCGCCGCTCGTCCAGTCGCGTCCTCGTAGCCTCGACGATCGGAGGATCTCTTGAAAACCCGCTACGAGGTGGATCGCGCGGTACCCGTTAACGCGGACCTGCCGTTCCGTACCCTCGAGGTCAGTCGTCAGCACGGTCAGAGCGGCGACACGCCCGTCCTCGTCCCGTTCGACGACACACTGGTACCGCTCGTTTCTGGTCAAGGAGTTTCCTGGGTGTTGATGCAAATTCCGCACTTCGTCGGTCCAGTGGACTGGGCGGCTTTGACGACGTTGGCCACCTCCGGCCCCTGCAGTTCGACGGCCTGGGGCCAGGCTAGATCTACCGTTGCCTTGAGGTCGGCGGGACGCTTAAGAAGCGCCCTGAGCGCCTCGTTGAGGGGGCTGTATTCAGCCGCCGTGCCTCGGAACACGATGTTGACCTCGTGCTCAGGGCTGTCTAGCTGAATTCGGGCGGTGATGTCGTAGGTAACTGTCGCCTTCGGGCCGGTACCGGGCGCAAGAGTCAGGAGCCGCTGGAGCTCCTTACCCGCGTGGTCGCCGAGTTCGGCGACCTCAACGTGCAGGCCAGTCACGTGAGTCTTGTCAGCTTCCGCCGCCGCCGTGCGCGCCGTGACGAGGGCTGGTCCGGCTGCACCGCTGCCATGGAAGCGGTTGACGGCGGGCGTGGAGTCCCCTCCGCCACTAATGCCTGCACCGCCTGCACCGCCGCCCGAGGCGCACGGCCCGGTGTGGACCTGGTCGCAAAGCGGACAGGCTTCGGGGCCGGTGTCCTTGTATGAACCGGGTGGGTTCAGCAGTACGTCCTCGCCGAGACGGGGGGTCGGCCCAGGGCGTGCTGCTGTGGCCCAGCTGTCCGCTCCACCTCCCGGCGCCTGGTACTCCCACACGCCATTACGCACCCCTGCAATAAGCAAGTTGACGAGCTGCTGCCGGTCCAGAACTATCTTGAGATCAGGGCGCCGCGCGAAGGCGCGTGCCACCTCCATGGTCGGCTGCGGCGAGTCGAACTGCGCGCCTAACTTGCTGCGCACATACGCCGGGTCGAGCGGCTTGCTCCCTGCAACAAGTGTCTTATCCATCGACTCCAGCCGTTCGAGGATCGCATCGGTCTGATTTGGGACCAGGCTGGCCGATGTGATCGTCCCGAGTACGACGGTCTCCAGCTCGCCAGCGCCCGGGACGTACAAGACGTTGACGTGGTTGCAGACCGCAACGCGAGCAAGACCGGTTGCCGCGGAAGCCTGCTTACCGACGTCGGCGCGCTTCTCCTCACCGAGCGTGGCGAGGAGCTCCGGGGTCGCGCGCAGCTGCTCCAACGCGAGTAGCCGGCGGACAGCCCTGAGCATCGGCTCGTGACCGCCGGAGCTCGGAGCGAGGAACACCAGCCGGTTGCGATATTCGCGCACGCCCCCACCGGGAGACTTCTCGTACGTCTCCGCGACTTTCCGGGGTACAGGTCCGTCGGGGTCAACGCCGAGGCCGTCGCCAAAGTCGTCCCAGTGATAGACGACGAGGTAAGCATCCTCACTGTTATCAGGAATCTTCGCGTCTTCCCATGCGCGGCGAACTTTAAAAGCGGAGTCCTTGAACTGCTCACTAAGGATCTTCGTCGCCCGCTCACGTACCTTACTGCCGGGGATCTTATCCTCGGCCTCCTGGACGAGCCGGACCAGGCTCGCCTCGGTCGAGAAGCGGTATCCACGGACGTCGGCGTGCAGGTACCAGCAGGTGGTCTCCAGGCCGTCGAGGGCCTTCACGATCAAATTCGCGTCGTTGCCGGGGGTCAGGACTGCACCATAGAGGTCGCTTGCAGAGACACCCGGGACTTCCCGCGTGAGACTGAACAGGTATGCCGTGGTGGCGAGGCGGCGCCCGTAAGGCGTGCCCATCCTCGAGTCGACCTCGTCGGCATGGCTCGGTGCGCCCCCTGCCTGCTGCGCGATATCCGCGCGAATTACAGGCTCGTAGAGGGGGCGGTCAATGCGGCTCGAGAGGTCCTCCGCGAGTGCGCTGTCCGAAAGGTCGAGGTTGTGCAGGTGGATGAGATCGAGGTCGACTCCGTTGCCCCAGGTTCGCCGGATCACCCGGGCAAGCAGCCGCAGCGCCCCGCGGGTCCGCTGAAAGTTCGGGATTGTTGACAGCCGCTTGTCGAGGACTCGGACAAGGTCCGGGTGGAACGGGTAGCTCGTCTCAATGTCCTTGGCGTAACTACCACTGACCATCTCAGGCGGGAGGTCGAGGCCGGCGGCGTGGGCTGATTCGGCCGCCTCAGCATACCGGAGTGCGACGGACTTCTTTTCGGACAGGTGTGTCAAATCGGTCTCGAAGAGCCGGCGGGCGAGGATCTTCGGGAGGTCTGCTTCTCCGCTGGGGCGCAGAACGAGCTCTTTGCGGGCGAGCAGGCTCGCGACCTCCTTGAGCGTTGAGGCGAGGTCCTCCGTGTCGGCGGCAAAGGCGTCGGTCTCGCCAGCGGTCGTGATGACTACGACGACTTGCTCGCTGCTGTCCGCCGCTTCCAACAGGGCCATTAGGAACGACAGGGTCTGCTTTGCGAGGGTGCTCTCCGCGACCTTGCGCGCGCCGGCTGCGGAGAGATACCGCGCGATCTCGTCGATGAGGATGAGGACGGGCTTGCCCTCGAATATTCGCTTGAGCTGATCACTGCCGGGTGCGCTAAGCGCCTCGTCGTCTCCCCGGACGATTTCGTAGGCGGCGAGGCCGCCGATTTGGAGCGCGAGGTAGCCCCACGGCGTTCGGGCGGCGATGCCGTGCACGGTCGGGAAGGTGCTCGCGCCTGCGCTAGTGCCGACGAAAACCGCGACCGTGGCGGGTGTCACGCCAGCGCCCGCGAGGACGGCGGGATCCATAAAGGTCACGGCCAGGTCGGCCGGGATTCCGGTGCGCGCGGCGTGAAAAAGCGCAATGAGATTATGGGTCTTGCCGCCGCCGAAGTTCGTCTCCAGCCGCAGGACGCTCGCCGCGTCCGGGCGGGTCCCTCCGACCCGGCCGAGCGCCTCGTTCAGCAGAGTGCGCAGGCCCTCGCTTGGATAGGTCTGGGCGAAGAACGACTCCGGCTTGCGGTAGGCGTCGGCGGCGGTCCCCGACGCGACGTCCTCAAGCCCCGCAGCAAAACGGCCTTCCGTCAGCTCACCCGCCATCACGTCCTGGCGGGGCGTGAGGGTCCTGAGCAAAGTCATCCTGCGGTTCTCCCTCGAGAGGTGACGCTGTCCGGCTGAAGGTATCGCGCGCAGTCTCACCGGGGAGACGTTCGATGCTGGCGCTCAGGCCCGGTCCGGGTGACATCCTGCAGAGCCTAAGATCCACTCACGACCTCTGCGACCTTGGCAGAGCGGCCTAGCTGCCTCCTGTTGCAGTAGAAGCGGTAGTACACAACGCCGGAGCGGTTCGAGACCCAGCGGGGCTTCCGGTTGAGCGGGGACTCCCACCGGGAAACCCCTGGATGCCACTCGAACGTGCGCCTCCAAGAGTGGGGTCCCAGCCGGGGCAGCCGCACCCCGGAGGGGGCGACTGGGTGCTGCGACAGCGCGGCCAGAGTTCGTCACGGTCAACGGATCGCTGCCGATGCTGCACGTCCTGCTGGGGCTGGTGTTCCTCGCGGTGCTGGTCCACGTTCTGCGCCGGGCCGCGGGCCCGGCGGCGGCGGTCTACACCTCGCCCTCGCCGGCGGGGTCTTCTTCTTCGCCCTGACCGCCGCGGGTTTCGCGGCCGAGGTGGCGTACCCCGCGGCGGTCGTGCGGTTCGGCGGCGTCGTCCTCCCCGTGCTCTCCCAGCCTCTGCTCGCGCTGGCCGTCTGGAGCTACCACTACGCCCAGCTCGGGGCGGCGGCGATGATCCTCGCGACGTCGCTCGTCGTGTGGCGGACCCGGGTCCTGCCCTCCTGGGTCGCCGTGGCCGGCGTTCTCGGCGTCCTCCCGTTGCTGCACCTCTGGCTGCCGATCGTCGCCGCGCTGAGCAGCCTGCTCTGGTTCGCGGTGCTCGGGGTGGCGCTCCTGGTCGCGCCGACGGTGCCCGCCGAGGATCGGGACGCCGCGCCGGCGACCGTCTGACGACGACGGTCGTCCGGGAGGCGTGCCGGGCGGGACCGCACGGGTACTGGCGCGGACAGACGATCCCCGCACCGAGGAGGCCGTGCCGTGTCCCACCAGCCGCCCGACCCCTACGAGTTCCTGCCCGACGTGGCGTCGTTCAGCGTCACGAGCACCGACATCAGCGACGGGCAGACGCTCCCGAACGCGCAGGTCAGCGGCATCATGGGCGCCGGGGGCGAGGACGTGTCGCCGCAGCTGGAGTGGTCCGGCGCGCCGGAGGGCACGAAGAGCTTCGCCGTCACGTGCTACGACCCCGACGCACCGACCGCGAGCGGGTTCTGGCACTGGGCGGTCACCGGCATCCCCGCCTCCACCACGAGCCTGCCGCGCGATGCCGGCGACCCCGAGAAGGGCCTGCTCCCGGACGGGGCCATCACCCTCCCCAACGACGCCGGCGCCAAGCGCTACATCGGTGCCGGGCCGCCCGCCGGGCACGGCGAGCACCGCTACTTCTTCGTCGTCCACGCCGTCGACGTCGAGGACCTCGGCGTGGGCGCCGACGCGACCCCGGCGTTCCTCGGGTTCAATCTCTTCTTCCACAGCATCGGACGGGCGATCATCACCCCGACCTACGAGATCAGCGGCTAGTACCAGGGGGCGTCGGTGGTGGACGACGAGGACAAGCCACCACCGCCGACCCTCGACCGCGTCCAGGCGTTCAGCGACGGCATCTTCGCCATCGCGATCACGCTGCTGATCCTCCCGCTGACCGAGGCCCAGGTCAGGGACGGTCAGGTCGTCGAGGACCTGCTCGCGCTGCAGCACCAGTTCCTCGCGCTCTTCCTGAGCTTCGCGGTGATCGGGCGCTTCTGGCTGCTGCACCACGACGACCTGCGGATGATGACCGCCGCGGGCCCGAAGATGCTCGTCGGCAACCTCGTCTTCCTCTTCTTCGTCGTGCTCCTGCCCTTCCCCACCGCGCTGCTGGGCGACGGAGACAGTGCGGCCGGGACGATCATCTACGCGCTCGCGCTCATCGCGACGTCGCTGAGCTCGCTGTTCATGTGGCTCTGCGCCGAGCGCGACGGGGTCGCCGGCAGCGAGCGCGCACGGCAGTGGGCGCACGAGAAGTACTGGGGCACCGGGGCCATCGTGCTGGCGTTCCTGCCCTCGATACCGCTCGCCTTCGTCTCGCCGATGTGGGCGCGGATCAGCTGGGCGCTGGCGTTCCCGCTGGGCCTGCTGGCCGACAGGATCGAGGAACGTCGACGGCCGTCAGGAGCGTCGACGCAGACCCCGTAGGACGACGGCGCAGTAGACCGCGACCACCAGCAGTACGGCGCCCAGGACGACCGGCGCCCACAACGACACGACCAGCCCGTAGACGACGGCCGCAGTACCGAGCAGGCTCGTGATCGCGACGATCAGCAACAGACGTCCGCGGCGGCCGCTTCGGTCGGGACCCGGTGCCACCACGACGCCGGACGGTACGCGCGGGAGGACGGTCATGGTCACCGGCGAGCAGGTGCACCCCGAGGACATCGACGCGTGGCGGGCCTGGCTCGCCGAGCACCACGACCGCGGCGTCGGCGTCTGGCTCGTGACCTGGAAGGCGCGCACGCTGCGCCCGACCGTCGGGTACGAGGAGGCCGTCGAGCAGGCCCTGTGCTTCGGGTGGATCGACAGCACCAACCGCTCGCTCGACGACGAGCGCTCGATGATGTGGTTCGCCCCGCGCCGGCGCGGCAGCGGCTGGGCGCGCTCGAACAAGCAGCGCATCGAACGGCTCGAGGCGTCGGGTCAGATGGCACCCCCCGGGCGCGCGCTGATCGACGACGCCAAGGCCGACGGCTCCTGGACCATGCTCGACGACGTCGAGGACCTGGTGGTCCCACCCGACCTCGCCGAGGCCTTCGACGCCCACCCCGGCTCCCGCGAGCGGTGGGACGCGTTCGGCCGCTCCAAGCGCCGGGCGATGCTCGCGTGGATCGCCGAGGCCAAGCGGCCGGTGACGCGGGCGGGGCGGGTCGCGCAGGTCGCGGAGCGGACGGCGGTCGGGGAGGTCGCGTTCCCGCGGCCCGCAGGCGGGTAGCCGTGACGTCATGATGACCGTCATCACCCACGTCACCCTCACGCCCGGCCGCGAGCCGGAGTGGGACGCCGCGATGCGCGACCGGCTCGAGACCGCCCGCGACAAGGAGGGCTGGGTGGGCAACCAGCTCGTCATCCCGCTCGACGCCCCCAACGAGCGCACGGTGATCGGCACCTGGACCACCCGCGCGGCGTGGGAGGCGTGGCACTCCGACGAGGCGTTCCTCGAGACCCGCGAGCGCATGGAAGGTCTGCAGGACGGCCCGAGCGACATGAGCTGGTACGAGGTCGTCTCGGACGAGCGCGCCTGATCGGGCCAGGATGACGGGGTGACCGCACCCTGGGTCCTCGACGAGGACGACGCGCTGGAACTGCTCGCCTACCTCGTGACCGCGGCGCGGACCCAGGTGGACGAGGCGGCCGAGTACGGGCCGATGCGCCTGCTGACCGCCGCGCACCGCCTGGCCGAGGCGATGGGTCCGCGCTCCTCGGCGGCGACGGCCGAGGCGCTGGCCGGGCCGTTGGCGGACATGCCCCTGCTGGCCGTGCCGCGCGAGCGCACCGAGTACGTCGAGCAGCTCGACGCCACCTGCCGGTCGCTGGCCGCGCACCTCAGCGCGCGGTACGGGGCCGAGACGTGACCGACCCCGTCCTCGACGCCATCCGGCGCCGCCGGGTCACGCGGGCGATGACCGACGAGCCGGTGGAGCGCGCCTACGTCGAGACGATCCTCGACGCCGCCCGCTGGGCGCCGACGGCCGGCAACCGGCACCTCCAGCGCTACGTCGCCACGACCCACCCGGGCACGCTGCGGGTGCTGCGCATGGTGTCGCCCGGCATGATCCCCCGCCCGCCGGCGGCGATCGTGATCTGCGTGGACCGCGGGCTCTCCGAGCGGTACGGCTTCCGGCCCGAGGCGCCCGGACCGTGGATCGACGTCGGCACCGCGACGGCGACGATCCTGCTCGCGGCCCAGGCGGTCGGTCTGGGCGCGGCGCCGGTGAGCTCATTCAGCCACGCCGCGGTCGCGGAGGCGCTCGCCCTGCCCGAGGGGTGGGACCCGGTGTTGATCGTCTGCCTCGGCCACCCCGCTCCCGAGCAGCCGCGACCGATCAGCCCGAACCGGAGGCTGACCTGGCGCGACCTCACGCAGTGGGTGCCCGGAGACGTCTAAGGCACCGCCACCGCGCGCGACACCACCACGACGTCACTCTCGTTCCCACGGGCCTGCCGCAGCTCCGGTGGGCGGGGGGTGAAGCCCGGGACGGCGCCGAGGCCGAGGGTCTGGTCGTCGACGCGCAGCGCCACGGGTCCGGGGATCGCGACGTCCACCACGACGCCCTCGCGCCCGACGTCGTCGAGGCGCAGATCCAGCGGGCCGGGACCGGGGTCCACCGCCACCGGCGGGCGGCCGGGAAAGAGCACGGTGATCGGCCCGCCGCGCTCGCTCCGCAGGAACATCGTCGGCGCGCCACGGGGCGAGCTCAGCAGCAGGCGCACGCCGGCGGGCGTGCGCTCGAGCACGGTGGCGACCGGGCCGGGGAGGGGCAGCGGCGGCGCGGATCCGGTGCCCACGGGCGCGTCGCCGGGCCAGGCGGCCAGAGGAGCACGCGCGCTCCCCGCGTAGCTCCGGATCCAGGGCGCCGGGGCCTCGTCGGCCGTCACCCACCGGGCATCGCCCCGGTCGGCGTCGACGACGTAGGCGAGGCTGCTGCCGTACGGGGTGCGGGCGTCGGGCCGGTCGAGGAAGAGGCCCCCGGCGGCGAGGATCAGCACCCAGACGACCGCGAGGATCGGCAGCGCGTAGCCGCGGACCGCGCCGGGCTGCGGCAGCGCGGACAGCGCAGCCCCGATCGGCACGCCGACCAGCACGAACACCGCGACGGACAGCCCGTCGGAGATCCCCGCGATGTCGAAGGACGCCACGGCGAAGGGGATCAGCAGCGCCACGAGGGGGACCGCGCCGAGCACGAGGAACGGCACCGCCAGCCAGAGCCGCTCCCCCACCAGCAGGACGACCGTCAGCCCCAGCGCGAGGCCCGCGACCGGCCAGGCGAGCAGGAACACCGAGCTGGGCGCCGCCACCGCCAGTGCGGCGGAGAGCAGCGCGAGCACGAGCAGGGCGCCCGCGCACAGGGCCGCGCCTCCGGGCCGTCGCCGCAGCAGGCTCACCGCGAGCGTCGTCACCGCGAACGCGAGCACCCCGGCCGCGATCTCGTAGAACGTGGGCCGGCCGAGGAACGGGCCGGTGTCGGCGTAGGCGGGGCGGATCCAGACGAGCGCCGCCCAGAAGCCGATGCCCGCCGCGACGGCGACCGCGAGCGAGACGAGGTACGTCAGAGCGCCCCCGAGGACGCCTCCGATCGTCGCCTTCCGTCGGACGCGGGCGACGACGATCAGCACGACGACCAGGAGCAGCGCCAGCCCGGCGACCGCCCAGGCCCAGATGCTGTCGTAGGTGACGAGGTGGCCGAGCACGATGAAGTAGGTGCGGTCGCCGACGACCGGCGCGCCGGAGGCCGCGGGGTCCAGGGGCGCGAGGTCCCGCGCCCCCAGAGCCCGCGTCAGCGCGAGGGCGTTGCCGCCGTGGTTCTGCACCGAGGCGCGGCTGAGGTTCGCGGGCACGTCGCCGGGGGTGTGGTACTCGTACGGCCGCTCGATGAACGCCGCGTTCATGCCGGGCCGGCCCGCGTCGAGGACGGGCGAGAGATCGGTGTCGTTGGGCAGGAAGCGGTAGACCTCGACCGCCGACGAGTCACCCCGCGGGTGGGGCACACTCGCGGCCCACGCGTCGATCAGCCCGGAGTTGCCCCGGGAGGTCTCGAACATCAGCGACGGGCCCTCGACGCCCCGGGCCTCCCAGTTGAGGACGACGGTGGGGCGATCGGGAGCCAGCTGCTCCCGCACCCACGCCCGCGCCCCGTGCAGCCCGGCCTCCTCGCCGTCGGTGAGCACGACGGTGACGTCGTTGCGCAGCGGCGGGCCTGCGCGCAACGCCCGCACGGTCTCGAGGATCGCCGCCACACCCGACATGTCGTCGGCCGCGCCGGGCCCGGCGGCGACCGAGTCGTAGTGGGCCATGAGGACGACGGCGCCGGTCGGGTCCGTCCCGGGCACGGTGGCGACGACGTTCTCGACGCGCGCGGCCCGCGCCTGCCCCTCCTCGGCGGCGAGCGAGGCCGTCGCGTCGACCCGCGGCGCCAACCCCTCGGCCCGCAGGCGCCCGACCAGCGCGTCCCGGGCCGCGTCGGACGCCGGGCTGCCGATCGGACGGGGCTCGCGGGCGAGCTGGTCGACCACGGAGACGGCCCGGTCGGCGCTGAAGTCGGCGGGCGGGGCCGAGGCGGGCGCCGGGTCGGGCGGGCGCTCGAGGAGCACGGCGTAGACGCCGATCACCGCGAGCAGCACCACGGCCAGGAGGCGACCCCACACGGCGAGCACCGTGCCGTACCCGGGGAGTACTCGCCAGCGATGAGCAACAAGATCGGCCGTCCGGCCGTGGCGTGATCGACGTGGTGTGGGTCACGGTGGGGGGGACAACGTTGTCGAACGCGAAGGAGCCGCGAGCATGGGACAGCTCGACGGGAAGGTCGCCTTCATCACCGGGGCAGCGCGGGGGCAGGGACGCAGCCACGCGCTGCGGCTCGCGCGGGAGGGCGCCGACATCATCGGCATCGATCTCTGCGAGCAGGTCGGCACCGTGCAGTACGCGATGTCGACGCCCGAGGACCTCGCTCAGACCGCCAAGGAGGTCGAGGACCTCGACCGCCGGATCGTCACGCGCCAGGCCGACGTGCGCGACAAGCGCGGCCTGCAGGAGGCGTTCGACGCCGGGGTCGCGGAGCTCGGCCGGGTCGACATCATCCTGGCCAACGCGGGCATCGCGAACCAGGTCGGCGGCGAGCCCGAGGACGAGGAGCGCGGCTGGCAGGACGTCATCGACATCAACCTCACCGGCGTCTACAACACGGTGCGGGTCGCGGCGCCGCGCATGATCGAACAGGGCGACGGCGGGGCGATCGTGCTGACGAGCTCCACCCAGGGCCTGTCCGGACGCGGCGGCGACGGTGGCGGGGCGATGAGCGGTTACGCGGCCGCCAAGCACGGCGTCGTCGGCCTGATGCGGACGTTCGCACACTGGCTCGCGCCGCACAGCATCCGCGTCAACACCGTGCACCCGACCGGCGTGAACACGCCGATGGTCGTGAACCCGCAGCTCGAGGCGTGGATGGCAGCGAACCCCGAGAAGGGCGACGCGCTGGCCAACCTCCTGCCGGTCGAGATGGTGGAGGCCGTCGACATCTCCAACGCGATCCTCTACCTGGTCAGCGACGCCGGGCGCTACGTCAGCGGCGTGACCCTGCCGGTCGACGCGGGGTTCAGCGTCAAGTGACGGAACTGGATCGCCTGCCCGACGTCCGGGAGAAGGTCGCCGCGCGGGTGGTCGGCCGGGAGCGGGAGCTCGACCTGCTCCTGGCCGCCGTCGCGGCCGGGCGCGACGTGCTGCTCGAGGGCCCGCCGGGGACGTCGAAGTCGACGATCCTCTCGGCGATCACCGCGGAGTGGGACGTGCCGCTGGTGTTCGTCGAGGGGAACGCCGACCTCACCCCGACCCGGCTGGTGGGCCACCACAGCCCGGCGCGGGTGCTGCGCGAGGACTACTCGGCCGACACGTTCGTGCCCGGGCCCCTGCTCGACGCGATGCGCTCGGGCGGCTTCCTCTACGTCGAGGAGTTCAACCGCGCGCCGGAGGACACGCTCAACACCCTGCTCACGGCGATGGCCGAGCGCCGGATCGCGGTGCCGCGCGTCGGCACCGTCGAGGCCCTGCCGTCGTTCCGGGTCGTCGCGACGATGAACCCCTACGACACGATCGGCACCACGCGGCTCTCGACGTCGGTGAGCGACCGGCTGTGCCGCCTCGCCGTCGGCTACCAGGACGCGGCCGCCGAGCGGGCGATCGTCGCGGCCCGCACCGACCTGGAGCAGCCGCAGCTGATCGCCGACGCGGTGGCCCTCACCCGGGCCACCCGCGAGCACGAGGCGATCCGGCAGGGCAGCAGTGTGCGCGGGGCGATCGACCTCGCGCTCGTGGTCGACCGCCTGACCCGGCTGCGCGGTGACACCGACGCGTACCCGGACCTCGTCCTCGACGGGATGCTGCTCGCGCTCTCGGGGCGCATCCACCTCGACGAGGTCGTGGAGGCGACGCCGGAGGACGTGCTGCGCTCCATCTGGGAGTCGTACTTCGTGCTCGACCCGGCGCGCGCCGAGCCGGGTTGAAAGCAGGTCGCGGCCGAGGGCCCGGTCACCCGACGGGCGAGGCGGTCGTTGCGCCGGAGACCGAAGCAGCTCAGCGAGGAGCCGGCGCTCTACGAGCGGGGCGGCGCGGGCGGTGGGCTCGTGCTCTCCGACGGGACCCGTCGCCGGCGTCGTCGCGACCGCTCGGCCGGCGGTCCGACCGCGCCCGGCGCGTCCGACGAGCCCGCCGAGGTGGTGCCGCTGGAGGAGCTGGGTGACCGTCCCGGGGACGCCGTCGCCCGGGAGCGCCTGCGGCGGATCGCCCGCCGGCTCGCCCTGCGCCGGCCCCACGAGGCGGACGCGACGGGCACGGCCGGCGAGCTCGTCAGCGCGCGGTGGCACGGCGCGGGCGACGACCTCGACCTGGACGGCACGCTCGAGGTGCTCGCCGCGAACCCGATGCCCACCGACGAGGACCTGATCGTCCGCGAGCGTCGTCGCAGCGCGCGGACGGTGGTGCTCGCCGTCGACGTCTCGGGGTCGATGACCGGCGAGCGCGCGCTGACCGCGGCCGCCACCGTCGGCGCCCTGGCGGGCGAGCTGGGCCGCGACCGGCTCGCGGTGCTCGCGTTCTGGTCCGACGCCGCGGTGCTCGTGCGCCCCGGCGAGCGCGTCGCCCCGCTCGCGGTGCTCGACCTGCTGCTGCGCGTGCCCACCCGCGGGCTGACCAACGTCGCCTTCGCCCTCACCACCGCGGCGCGGATGGTCGGCGGGACGCGCGACGCGCGGGTGCTGCTGCTCTCCGACGCCGTGCACAACGCGGGCCCCGATCCGCGCGGCATCGCCGCCCGGCTGCCGCGCCTCGACGTGCTGCTCGACGTCTCGGGCGAGCGCGACGTCGAGCTGGGCCGCGACCTCGCGCGCGCCGGCCGGGGCCGCTGCCGGTCCGTGCGCGATCACACCGACGTGGCGCCCGCCCTGACGAGGATCTTCACGGCCTGACGGTGCTCCTGCGGCCCACGATGGACGCTTCGATTTCCGAAGCGTTCACGGCTTCTCGGCCGCCACGGCGCCGGGCCGGTACGTGAGCACCGCTGCGGCCACCACGACCGGCCACACCGACTGGACCAGCATCACGATGCGCTGCGACGTGCCGTACCAGGTGCCGCCGGTGATCAGCTGCATCGTGAACCAGGCCACGAGGACGGCCAGCACGACGACGACCAGCGCGGACCCCCGCCGCAGCCACAGCGGTACCGACGGCGAGAACGCGAGCCCCAGCGGCCAGAGCGAGTAGGCCAGCCACGCCAGGCCGGCGGCCACCATGTGCACCGCGGAGTAGCCGCCGACCGGCTGCGGGTTCAGCGCCGCGACGAGCAGCATCACCCCGGCCGTGCCGAGGAGCACCCAGGCGGCCGAGGGGACCCGCGGACGCAGACCGACCGCGACGAGCACGTGCAGCACCGCGGCGACGCCGAGGGTGGCCGCCATGATCCACCGGCTGGTCGCGGCGAGACCGGAGAGCGCGCTCAGCGACTGGTTCCACGGGTCGGGCCCGGGCCACGCGGACTGCGCGGCTCCGAGGCCGACGACGAGCACCGCCGGCGCGAGCACGGCGAGCGCGAGCGTCGTCCACCCGGCGCCGCCCCACGCCCGGCCCACGGGCCCGCGCCACGACGCGACCGCGACCCGGACCGGCCACACCGTCTGCACCAGGAGGATCGCGCGCTCGGCGGCACCGAGCCACGTGCCGTCGGTCCAGGCCTGCGCGCAGAGCCACACCAGGGCCGCCGCCATGAGCGCGAGCGCGACGACCGAGTCCCGTCGCAGGCCGGGGTCGAGGCCGCGGTCGGCGGCGAGCGGGATCGTCCAGGCGATGAAAGAGAGCAGGCCGGTGACCGTCGCCGTCATGTGGATCGTCGAGCTGCCGTGCGCGGGCTGGGCGGCCAGGGCGGCGACGACCACGGCCGCGCCACCGAGACCCAGGAGCAGGCGTGCCGGGCGCGGGACGTGGCGCAACCCGAGGGCCACGACCAGGTAGATCACGCCCATGGCGGCCAGGACCGTGGCCATGATCCACCGGTCGGTCGCCCCCCGGCCGGCGAGCGTGCTGACCGTCTGGCCGACCGCGTCGTAGCTCCCCGGCGGCTGCACGGACTCCGCGACCAGCCCGCCGACGACCAGCAGGAGGGGCGCCGTGGCGGCCAGCGCCACCACGACCGGCCCCCGCAGGCGCTCGCGAGGAGCGTCCGTGGTCATCACTGACATCGCTGGGAGCCCCTTCTGCTCGTGTCGACGCGGCGGCTACCCCATGATCTCGTGGCGGCACACCCCGCGCTGCAGGGTCACCCCTCCGGCGCACGGGGTCCGGGACGAGGAGCCGTGTCCTCGGGACACGGTCTACCGGCCCAGGGTCGCGCTCGGCGTCTCGCCGAAGCGGGCGCGGTACTCGGCGGCGAAGCGTCCGGCGTGGGCGAAGCCGTGGCGGTGGGCGACGTCGGCCACCGTCGTGGCGGCGCCCGGGTCGAGGGCGAGGAGGTCCGCGCGCACGGCGTCGAGGCGCCGTCGCCGCAGGTAGGTGACCGGCCCGACCCCGAACTCGGCGTGGAAGATCGTGCGCAGCGTGCGTTCGCTGACCCCGGTGAGCCGGGCGAGCTCGGGTGCCGTCGGCGGGCACGCGGGGTCCTCGGCGGCGCGGTCGAGGACGCGGCGCACGACCGTCGACGACGCAGGCGGGGCGGGCGCGCGCAGGGCCTCGCTGAACGAGTGCGGGTGGCCGAGCAGCAGCGTCGTGCACACCAGGGTCTTGAGCGACGACCACACCCGCGCCGGCGGTCCCTCGGCGCCGGCGGCGGCGCACGTGCTGCGGACCAGCTCGGCGGGCCCGCCGAGGGCGCCGCGGACCCGGGGCGCCTCGAGGTCGAAGGCCACCGGCCGCTCGGGCGCGCGTCCGAGCAGCGTCGCGAGCTCGCGCTCGAGGTCGTCCCGGGCGATCTTGAGGACGAGCAGCTCGAGGCCCGGGTCCCACTGCATCGTCAGCGGCCCGGACGACGAGAACACCGCGCCGGTCGTCCGGTCGGCACGCACGCGCATGCCCCGGTGCTCGGCGCGGAAGCCGCCGCGCGACGGCAGGTGCACGGTGGCGAAGTCGTCGAGGGGGTGCGAGCGGATCTCGACCTCGGCGCCGTAGGAGAACCTCAGCAGGCCCAGCCCGTCGCCGCCCACCCAGCCGACGTCGGCGCGGAACGGGGCACCGCGGCGGTCGACCGTCATCCGGTGCCCGGTCATCAGCTTCTCGGTGCGCTCGTGGGCGTCCTCGGGGTCGTCGGTGCGGAACCCGCCCCGCAGCACTGCCGCCACAAGTGCACCTCCCTTCGCGCAGTGACCCAGACCACTGGGACGGCGAGCGGGTGTCAAGGGCCGCCGGAAGAGGACGTCCCTCGCCGGAAGCGGCTACCGATCGGCGCGACCCGCTCCTACGTTCGCGACCACCGCTGAACCACGAGGACGTGACGCCGGTGTCGAACGAGACCGTCATCCCGCTCGGCGAGTACGCCGACGGCGACTTCTACCCGGGCTACGAGCCGCGCCTGGAGTCCCGGCCGTTCCTCGCCGAACCGCTGGCGCCGTTCACCCGCGACGACGAGTCGCGGTTCTGGATGCGCGACTCGCAGCACTTCTCGGAGGGCATCACCCCGGCGAGCATGGGCCTGCTCGAGGACGCCCAGACCTGGGGCACGCAGTACGGCGCCGAGATCGTCGGGATCCCGCCGACCGCCGGGATGGTCAACCGCATCGCCGGCGTGCACGTCTACCTCGGCCAGTGCCCGATCACCTCGCCGTGGCAGATCGGTGCGCGCGCCGAGCGCTTCGGCGCCTTCGCCGGGCCCCGCCTCGCCGACTTCGCGACCTACTGGGCGGGCTACCGCGCCGAGCTCGAGGCCGCGTACGCGCACTTCGACGGGCTCGACGTCGACGCCTTGTCGCTGGACGAGCTGCACGACGCCTTGAAGGACGCCCACGCCTTCCACCGCCGCGGGTGGGGCGTGCACTTCGAGGTGATGTACCTGCTCGCGGCCAACTACGTCGGCTTCTTCCAGCTCGCCTCCGACCTCGGGCTCGACACCGGGCAGATCGCGCAGTGGCTCGCCGGCGAGGAGACGTCGTACCTGCACACCGACGCCGAGCTCTGGCGCCTCGCCGGGCGGGCCCGCGAGCTGGACGTCGCCGTCGCCCTCACCGAGCCCACCGTCGAGGCCGTCCGCGCGGCGCTCGACGCGGCGCCACAGGGCGCGACGTGGTGGGCGGAGTTCGAGGCGTTCCTCGCCGTGTGGGGCCAGCGCACCGACGAGACCGCGACGATGGACCGGCCGTCGTGGGCCGAGCACCCGGCCACTCCGCTGGCGTCGATCCGGGAGTTCCTCACCCGGCCCGAGGGCCACGACTTCGCCGCCGCCCGCCGGGACGTGCTCGCCGAGCGGGACCGGCTCGTCGACGAGGCCCGCGCGACCCTCACCGAGGAGGGGCGGGTGGCCTTCGACCAGGCCCTGGCCTCCAACCGGTCCGCGAACTTCGTCTGGTGGAACGAGGAGCACAACTTCCTCATCGACCGGCGCATCCACCTGCCGGTGCGCCGGCTGACGCTGGCCGTCGCCGACCGCCTCGTCGCCGAGGGGCGCCTCGGCGCGCGCGAGGACGTGTTCTTCCTCTTCCGCCACGAGCTGCTCGACATGCTCGGTGGCGGCGGCCCCTCGGACGTCCCGGCGCTCGTCGTCGCCCGCCGCGACTACTACGACCACTGGTCGGCCCGGGGCAGCGAGCTGCCGCCCGTCGTCGGGAGCGTCCCGGACGCGGTCCACGACCCGATCATGACCGAGCTCTTCGGGCTGACCCCCGAGTACTTCGCCACGATCAAGGCGCAGGGCACGGCCAAGTCGCTGAGCGGCTTCGCGGCCGGGCGCGGCACCGTCGTCGGCACCGCCCGCGTGGTGCGCGCGGCACAGGACATCGACCAGGTGCGCGACGGCGACGTCCTGGTCTGCGGCGGCACCACCACCGAGTGGACGCCGGTGTTCGGGCTGGTGGTCGGGTGCGTCACCGACACCGGTGGCACCCTGAGCCACACCGCGATCATCGCCCGCGAGTACGGCATCCCGTGCGTCGTGGGGACCGGCGTCGCCACGTCGACGATCAGCACCGGCGACCGGGTGCGCATCGACGGCGACCGCGGCGTGGTGGAGGTGCTGGCGTGACGGATCTCGATCTCGAAGCGCTCGATCTGGAGGCTCTCGCCGGCACCGCCGAGCGTGCCGCCCGGGCCGGTGGCGCGGTGCTGCTCGAGTACCAGGACCGCGTCCTGGAGGTGACGCTCAAGGACGAGCGCGTCGACGTGAGCTCCTCGGCCGACCTCGCCGCGCAGGAGGCGGTGCTCGCCGCGATCGCGGCCGAGCGCCCCGACGACGTGGTGGTCGGCGAGGAGTCGCCGTCGGACACGGGTGTGGCGTCCGAGGGCCTGGTCTGGTGGGTCGACCCGCTCGACGGCTCCCGCGCCTACATCGACGGCTTCCCGTGGTTCGCGACGGCCGTGGCGATCACCGTGGGGGGCGAGCCGGTGGTCGCCGCGGTGTACGACCCGTTGCGCGACGAGCTCTACCGCGCGGTCCGTGGCGGTGGGGCGACGTGCAACGGGCGTCCGCTGCGGGTGGCGGTGGCCGAGAAGGTCGCCGAGGTGGTCGTCATCGTCCAGGCGCAGTCGTCCGACCCGGTCGTGATCGCCGAGTTCGCCCGGCTGATGCGGGCGATGCTCACGGTGTCGGCCGGCGTGCGCTTCCCCGGCGCCCCGGCGCTCGTGATGGCCCACATCGCCGCCGGTCACCTCGGCGCTTACGTCGAGCGCGACATGAACCCCTGGGACGTCGCGGGCGGGCGCCTGCTCATCGAGGAGGCCGGCGGGCGCGTGACCGACTTCGAGGGCCGGACCCGGGACGCGTCGTCGCGCCACGACGTCGTCGCCAGCAACGGCGCGGTGCACGACGAGCTCGTCGCCGCGACCGGCATGCAGTTCGAGGAGGGCGGATGACCGTCAACACGGAGCTGGCCGTCACCACGACGGGCGGCTGGGCGCGCCCGGGCTGGTGGGACGTCGTCGAGCCCGCGGAGGCCGCCGGGCGCTTCGGGCCCGACGACGAGAAGGAGCTGTACGACGACTACTGCCGCCTGGCGATCTCCGACCAGGAGCGCTGCGGGCTCGACATCGTCACCGACGGCGAGCACCGCAGACGCGGCTGGATCGAGAACATCACCGCCGCGCTGCCGGGCCTGGTCCTGCAGCCCGCGCCACGACGGCTCGGCGCGCTGGGCTACGACATGCTCGACGTCTGGAAGGTCACCCAGCCCCTCGACGAGCTCACGTGGATGTGGGACTTCGTCGGCGAGTACCGCTTCCTGCGCGCGGCCACCGACCGGCGCCCCCGCGTCGGCATGCCCGGGCCCTACGGGATGACCACGGAGCTCGATTTCCGCGACGTCTACCCGTCGCGCAAGGCGTGCGCGGAGGCGCTCGTCCCGGCGCTGCGCGGGCACATCCGCGAGCTGCTCGACGCCGGCTGCGACTACATCCAGCTCGAGGAACCCATCACCCCGGCCGTCGCCGACGACGACCGGAGCCCGGCGTCGATGGTCGAGATCATCAACAAGGTGGTCGACGGCTTCGACGACTGCACCTTCACCGTGCACATCTGCTTCGGCTCGTTCCGGCGCCTGCCCTACGCCAAGCGGACCTACCGGTGGCTCTTCCCGACGCTGCTCGACGCGAACGTCCACGGCTTCAGCCTGGAGTTCGGCGGGCGGGAGATGGCCGAGATCGACCTCGTCGGCCAGTGGGATCCGGGCCGCATCCTCTCGGCGGGCCTCGTCGACATCAAGACGCACTACGCCGAGACCCCAGACGACCTGATCGAACGTCTGCACACCTGCCTGAAGTACCGGAACCCGGACGCCCTGGAGATCTCCACCGACTGCGGGCTGCGGCGCGTGCCACGCAACCTCGCGATGGCCAAGATGACGGCCGCCGCGGAGGCGGCGAGGAGGGTGCGTCGCGATGGGTGACGTCTCCTGGCGTGCCGAGACGGTCGGCAGCCTCCTGCGCCCGGCCGAGCTGCGGGACGCCATGCTCGCCGGGACGTCCGATCTCCGGGCGCTGCAGGACCGGGCGGTGCTGGATGCGCTGGCCCTGCAGCGGAAGGTCGGGTTGCCGGTCGTCAACGACGGCGAGATGCGGCGGCGGATCTGGCACGGCCCCGTGCTCGACATCGCCGACGGCTTCGACCCCGAGGGCTTCACGCGCACCTGGACCGCGCCCGACGGCCGGACCGCCTCGCACACCTCGCCGGTGGTGACGTCGCGCCTCACCGAGCGCGGGAGCCTCGTCGACGTCGAGGCGACGTTCGTGCTCGCGCACGCCGACCGGCCCGTCAAGGTCACGCTGCCGGTGCCGACCAACTTCCTGAGCTACTGGACCCCGGGCGTCTCCGACCAGGCCTACGCCGACCCGCAGGAGTTCCTCGACGACCTGGTCGCGATCCTCCAGCGCCAGGCCCGCGCCCTGGTCGACGCCGGCGTGCGCTACCTGCAGCTCGACGCCCCGAAGTACACGTTCCTCGACAACCGGCTGATGTTCCCGGACCCCGCGCACTGGGCCGACCAGCTCGCCACGCACGTCCGCACCGACCGGCGCGTGTTCGACGGGCTGCCCGACGATGTGGTGACCGGCATCCACATCTGCCGAGGCAACTACCGCAGCATGTTCGAGAGCACGGTGCCCTACGACGAGATGGGCGAAGTGCTGTTCTCCGAGGCCCGCTACGACCGGCTGCTGCTCGAGTACGACGACGCCCGCGCCGGCGGCTTCGACGCCCTGCGCCACGTGCGGCCCGAGAGCACCGTCGTCCTCGGCCTCGTCACCACCAAGCACCCCGAGCTCGAGGACGTCGACGACCTGCGCCGGCGGATCGACGCGGCGGCGGAGCACCTGCCCCTCGACCGTCTGGCCCTGAGCCCCCAGTGCGGCTTCGCCAGCACCTGGGAGGGCAACGAGCTCTCCGCCGACGACCAGCGACGCAAGCTGGAGACCGTCGTACGCACCGCGGACCTCGTCTGGCCGTAGACCCGGCGGGGCGCCGAACCGGCAGGGACGTCAGCGCGCGGCCACCTCCCCCGCGACCGCCGCGTCCGGCACGTCGTCGACGAGACGCAGGTCGGCGACGTACATCGCCTCGTCGGTGACCTCCTCGGGCTCGGGGACGGCATCGAGTCGCACCGGAGCGCCCGGGCGGAGGGCGGTGCGGAGGTAGCGGCGGATCTCCCGTACCCGGTAGCGCCGTCGGCACAGCGCCACCGCCTCGCCGTGCTCGGTGCCGGCCGACAGCTCCGGGTCGAGGTAGAGCGCGCCCTCCAGCCAGAGGCGCCCGTCGCTCGGCTCGGACGCGGCCCAGTTCACGGGGAAGAGCCGCCCGGCGACGTCGAGCACGTCGACGTGACAGGTGCACTCGTCGCCGCTGACCGGCGCGGCGATCACCGTGCCCCGGCCGTCGAAGCAGCCGAACTCGTCGACCATCCACGTCTCGCGGCCCGAGAGCGCCGGCAGGTGTCCCGCCGTGTAGATCGCCGGCGCGACCTCGAGCTCCCGCCCGACCGCCACCGACGGCAACGCCCCCGCCGCGAGGTGCTGCGGGAGGAGTTGCACCGTCAGCTCGCCGTCCCACCGTTCCTCGCGCAACGCCCGACGGCCGAGCGTGCGCCGCACGAGCTCCTCCCGGTCCTCGTGGCGACGCCCGGCCACCCGCCGTTCCTTGTCCCGTCGCGCTCGCGCGGGCTTTCCCATGCCTGCCTCCTCGGGTCTCCTCTCCTTCTTGGAGTCCCGCGAGGTCGCGGCGGTTCCCGCCGATGCGTGGCCTGTGGACAACTCGGCGGGAGAGGTTGCAGGGCCGCGCAGGACGCTTCGGTTTTCGAAGCGTTCTCAGCGGGTGGGGCACGAGTCTCCGGGGACGTACTCGGGCAGCGCGAAGCTGCAGGGCTCCCACGGCACCAACGACTCCTCGCCGTCCAGCACCCGTTGTACGTGCTGCTCGACTACGGTCGCCGCCTCCGCGGCACCGAGGGTCCACGGCTCGAACCCACGGGCGGGGTTGATGGCCGGCTCGCCGCAGACCAGTCGCCCCTCCCTCACGAGATCGACCATCATCGGCCCGGCGCGGCGCAGGAGTGTCACCCGACCTTCACCCCCTTCGACGATCTTGACGAGGGCGACGGCGTGGAGGAGGTCGATCCAATCGTCGCGCGCTTCGTCGACCAGGGCCGACTTGAGTTCGTCATCCCTCATCCGTTCGCCTCCATCGGCGTGTGCACCTTGAGGCGCTGGTCGATAGGCGCGTTGATGTCGACCGCGGACTCTCCCTCCGTCGAGGCAGCCGTCGGTCGCCACGTGATGTAGGTGCCGTCCTCGAGCAGAACGACCGATCGCCTCTCGTTCACCTGGACAACCTGCCCACCTTCCGCCAGCGCGCGGTACACCTCGTCGACCTCCTGGGACGTGTCGAGCTCGCGGGTCGGCACCTTCATCTTCTTCGCACTCCCCGGGCGCCCGATGAGCACGCCCTCGTTCGCCGCGTGCTCCGCGGCGGTCAGGCCGTTGTAGCGCCCGAGGCGTGGGGCCTGGTCGCCGCCGTCTCCTGGTGCGCCGGCCGGCACCGCCCCGGCGGCGCGGGTGGCGCGTTCGATCCGTCCGGCAGCGCCGGCGCCGCCGAGGGCGGAGAGTCCCGCGCCGGTGAGCACCTCGCCCGCCCAGCGGGTGGGGTTGGTGGCCGCCTCGCGCGGGTTCAGTGCCGCCGCGACGGTCTCCGCCGGGTGGGTGACGGCGCGCGCGACGCCGGCGCCGAGGTCCTCCCACCCCTGGGCCGCGGCAGCAGGCTCGACGAGGAAGCGGGTGGGGTTGACCTGCCAGAGGAACTGTCCCGTCGCGGAGAGTTCCGACCATGCCCCGCCGGCGAGGTCGCCGAGGAAGCCCCCGAGCTGCTGGGCCACCGACGGCGTCGGTGGGGCGAGATCGCGGGCCTGCCCCACGAGGGTCGCGGCGCGGTCGCCGGCCGCGAGAACCTCGGTGCGGGCGGCGCGCAGCCGGTCCAGCGCAGCGACGCGACCGCCCTCACCCGGATCGGGGATGTCGACGGTGCGCGGTTGGGCACTCAGCCGCTGCGCGGTGTTCCACTCCTGGACGGCGGTCGCGGCCTCGTCGCGGGACCGTTCGAGGACGTCGGCGTACTCAGCCAGGGCGTCGGCCGCCTCCAGGAACGCCTCGCCCGTTCCGGTCCACAGCGGCGGCACCGGATCGAACACCCGGCGGAAGGAGTCGGCCGCCTCGCCCTGCCAGTCGCCGGTGTCGATGCGGCGCAGCCCGTCGCCCGCGCCGATCAGTGCAGACCCGAGCCGCGACATCATCGCCTGGACGGCTCGGACCCCGGCGGGGTCGCCGGGCAGGAGCGCGGCCGGGTCCGCGGTCTCGCCGAGCTCGGCCACGTCCGGCTCACCGGCCCCAGCGGAACCGTTCGGCGGCCAGGTCCTCGGCGCTCGCGTAGGCCCTCGCGGCCTCGTCGAGACCGCGGGCGAGGGCGTTGCCGTCGTCGGTGAGGTTGGCCAGGCCGTGGGACCAGCGAGCACAGAAGTCGGCCGTGACCACCCCGAGCATGTCGTGGCCGAACACGGCGGGCGTCGTCCCGAGATCACCGACGTCGTGCGCGGCGAGCTCGTCCATGACGGCCTCCACCCCGTGGGCGGCGTCGAGCAGCGCCTGCATCACCACCCGCACGTCCGGCACGACGAGGACGCTAGGCACCGGCGCCGTCCCGTGGGTGCGCTTTCGACGGACCCGCTCCCGGCACAATCCGGGGCGTCATGGATGAGAGGACGGCGCGGACCGGGGACTACGGGCGCGCGATCCTGCGCGTCCCGGACCTCGGGCTCGTCCTGCGACCGCGGCCGCCCGGGACGGTGCGCGGGACGTTCCCGTTCGATGAGCCTGCGCACGTCGTCACCGCGTACAACCCGGGCGCCGAGCGTCCCGGGGACGCCGAGAACGCTGCGCGGCAGGCCCGCCTCGAGGCCGACCTCGACGCCCGGGGCCTGCGCCGGTGGACCACGGTGGCGAGCGCCGAGGACGGGTCATCGGCGGAGGTCGGCGCGCTGGTGGTCGGCCTCGACGACGCCGTGGCCTGCGCGTTCGCCGCGGCCTGGGGCCAGGACGCCGTGTTCCGCTGGAGCCCGTCGGCGTGGACCGTACTCGCCTGCGACGATGCGCCCTCGATGGACCTGGGGTGGGAGATCGTGTGACCGAGCACTTCGGGCCCTACGAGCTCATCGAGCTCCTCGGGCGCGGCGGCATGGGCGAGGTGTGGCGGGCCGTCGACACCCGCAAGGGGCGGACCGTCGCGCTCAAGCGCCTGCCGGCGGAGATGACCGGTGAGCGCGAGTTCGAGGACCGGTTCCGGCGCGAGGCCCACGCCGCCGCACGTCTCAACGACCCGCACGTCATCCCCATCCACGACTTCGGCGAGATCGAGGGACGGCTCTTCCTCGACATGCGGCTGGTGGCCGGCGACGACCTCGGGGCCGTGGTCGAGAAGGAGGGCGCCCTCGAGCCGGCGCGGGCGGTCTCGGTGCTCGAGCAGGTCGCGTCCGCGCTCGACGCCGCCCACGACGAGGGGCTCGTGCACCGCGACGTCAAGCCGTCGAACATCCTGCTCACGCCGTCGAAGGGCACCGCGGCGCCGCGGGACTTCGTCTACCTCATCGACTTCGGCATCGCGACCGGCGCCGCCCTGGGCACGCGGCTGACCCAGACCGGCCTCGCCATCGGCACGGCCGCCTACATGGCTCCGGAGCGGTTCACCGACGGCGTCGACGCCGACCGTCGGATCGACGTCTACGCGCTCGGCTGCGTCCTCCACGAGATGCTCACCGGCCGCGCCGCCTTCGCGGGCCGCGACTTCGCGAGCCTGATGTACCAGCACCTCAACACCGCGCCCACGGCTCCGTCGCGGATCACGAGCGGGTTGCCGGCCGGGTTCGACGAGGTCGTGGCGCGGGCGCTGGCCAAGGACCCGGACGACCGCTGGAGCCGGGCGGGCGACCTGCCCGAGGCCGCGCGCCGCGTCCTCGCGCCCACCCGTCCCACGCCGCAGGGACGCGCCGAGACCCAGGTGCCGCCGCGTCCGGCGCCACCGGTCGACCGCCCGGTCCCGCAGGCGGGCGCGGCACCGCCGATCCGTCCCGCGACCGCCTTCGGACCGCCCGCCTTCGCCCAGCCGTGGCAGCCGGGCCCACCGCGCTACGCGGCGCCTCCGGTGATGCCGGCCGCGCCGCCCGCCCGGACCGGCGGGCGCACCGCCGCGGCGATCTGCGCGCTGCCGGTCGCCGCCCTCCTCGCCCTGATCTGCGTGGCCGGCGCGGTCTCGGAGTTCGCGGCGTGCGCCACCCGCGCGACCTCCTGCGTCGCCGGCGGGAGCGCCCTGCTCGGCGTGCTCACGGCCGTCCTCGGCGCGGTCCTGGCCGGGACGGCCCTGAGTGCGCTCGGGCGTCGGACGACGCGGCGGGCCGGGCTCGCCTGGGCCGCAGTCGGCGTCGCCTTCGTCCTCCTGATCGTCGCGGCGGCGTTGTCGGCCTGAGGTCGGCAGGATGGGTGCCATGAGCGACACGCGTTCCTGGAACGACAAGGTCATCGACGAGTTCCGTGCCAACGAGGGCCGCGTGGGCGGCCCGTTCGAGGGCGCCCCGCTGCTGTTGCTGCACCACATCGGCGCCAAGTCGGGCACCGAGCGCGTGACGCCGATGATGTACCAGGCCGTCGGCGACGACCTCGCCGTCTTCGCGTCGTACGCGGGCGAGGACGTGCACCCGGCCTGGTACCACAATCTGATCGCGAACCCGGACGTCACGGCCGAGGTCGGCACCGAGACCGTCGCGCTCCACGCCCGCGACCTGCCCGCCGACGAGCGGGCCCCGATCTGGGAGAAGCAGAAGGCGGACTACCCGGGATTCGCCGGCTACGAGCAGAAGACCTCGCGCACCATCCCCGTCGTGCTCCTCGAACGCCGCTGATGCCACGCCCGGTGTGGAACAAGCTCGCCGACAGGCGCGGCGAGCTGCTCAGCCGTGAGCTGGCCCCGGACGTGCACGCCGAGCGCTGGGCGCGGCGCTACGACGGCACGGTCGGGCCGCTCAACCGCTGGGTCGACCACGTCCGGGAGACGACCTACGAGAACATCCCTTACTTCGACCCGGCGAGCGCCGGTGCCGGTGCGCACGTCCTCGTGCTGCTCCAGGACCCGTCGGGCGAGGCGGAGGAGGGCTCGGGTTTCGTCAGCAAGCACAACAACGACCCGACCGCGCACAACACCAACATCGCGACCGAACGGGCCAAGCTCGGCTACGACATCTCGCTGCACTGGAACGTCGTGCCGTGGTGGGTGGCGAACACCGCGAAGCCGGTGCGGTCGCTGTGGAAGGAGTCGGTGCGCGCCCAGCCGTACATGGTCGAGCTGCTGGAGATGCTCGACCCGGCGCCGACCGAGGTCATCCTCCTGGGACGACCGGCGGCGCGTGCCTGGGACCGCCTCGTCCGCGCCGGCCTGCCCGAGGCGTTGCGCGGGGCGACGGTCCAGACCGCGCCGCACCCGAGCCCGCTGGTCTTCCCCCGCACCGACGCGGCGACGGGTCGCGGGAACAGCGACCTGATCGTCGAGGCGATGCGCATGGCCGGGCAGCGGGCGCGGGGCGAGAAGGTCCGGCCTGCGGCGGGTGGGCCCGCGGGTCGGCGGCGCCCGTTCTGAGGTGCTTCTTCTCCAAAGCGGGCCGTTGCGGGACGGAGATCTCGCTACCGTGATCCGCGACCGGCGCGGCGAGCGGAAGGACGGCCCGATGACCGAGCCCCAACCCCCGCCGCTCCAGGCCGACAGCCCCACCGCGCTGTCCGACGGCCGGGTCGTCGAGCGGTACCGGCCGCCCGGGGTCGGGGGCGGGGACTTCGCGGTGGACCTGGCCGATGCGCCCCGGGCGATCCGGGGGCTGGAGGAGGCGGCGAGGGAACTCTTCGATATTCGAAGGGAGGCCGAGCGACTCGGGAAGGTCACGCCGCCCTCGCGGGACCAGGTCAGCCTCGACGCCGCCACCCTGCTCGGGGTCTCCGCCGTCGGCGGCAACGGGTCCTTCCTCCAAGCGCTGGACCAGGGCATCCAGCAGGTCAACGACCTGATCGCGGGTCTGCGCAGCGCGATGGCCGGATACGGCGGGGCGGACGCGCAGAGCGCAGCGGCGTTGAGGGAGCCGTGAGGCGGGCCCTCCTCCTCGGTGCGGCCGCGGTTCTCGCGATCCTCGGCGGTTGCTCCGCGGCCCCGACACCCGGCCCCGCGCCAGCCCCTGACCGGTATGGCGCGCCCGTGCCGAGCAGCTCGCTCGACGCGAGCGGCGTCGCCGACCAACCGTGTGGCGTGCTGCGGGCGGAGCAGCTCGAGGCGGTCGGCCTCGAGCCACGCGGGCAGCTCGATCCGCTCCCGGCCGGACGGCCCGCCTGCGTCTGGGAGGACTCCGCGTTCACCCGACAGACCTCGGTCGCGCTCTACCCCGATCGCGACTACTTGGTCGACACCTACCGCGCCCGCAGCATGTACCAGCTCTTCGAGCCCGTGACGGTCGGTGGCCTGCCTGCGGTGCTCCAGCAGACGACCCCCGGAGCGCTGACGTGCACCGTCACCACGGGCATCGCGGTCGGGCAGGCCGCAGACGTCACCGTCAGCGAGATCGGCGTCGCACCGGGCACGAGGTCGAGGTCCTGTGAGAGGGCCACGCGGGTATCCGAGATGGTGATCGGAAACCTGCCCGCGTCGCCACCGAAGTGACCGCGTCGGTCGACGAGTTCGCCGCCTCGCTCGCGTCGCTCCCGCCCTCCGCCGGCGACGCGATCCTGGTCGGCGTCGACGGCTTCTCCGGGGCCGGTAAGACGGCGTTGTCCGAGGCGCTCGGTCGCCGGGAGGGCATCCAGGTCGTCTCGATCGAGGAGTTCTATCCCGGCTGGGACGGACTCGCGCAGGGTCCGGCGCGCGCGGTCGACGGGCTCGTCGAGCCGTTGCGGGACCGGCGCACGCCCCGGTGGAGGTCGTGGGACTGGGAGCACGACCGCGAGGGCCCGGAGAGGGAGCGCCCGCTGCCCGGGCCCGTCGTCGTCCTCGAGGGCTGTGCCGCGGGAGCGCGGGTGCTGCGGGCGCACCAGGCGCTGACGGTGTGGGTCGACGCCGCACCGCACGAGCGCGAGCGGCGGCTGCGCGATCGGGAGGACTGGCCGGTCTACGCACCACACCGCGAGGCCTGGCAACGCCGCGAACAGGCGCTCGCGGTGCTGGAAGGGCTGCCGGAGGCCGCCGACGCCCTCGTCCGGTACCACCCGGACGGGCGCCTCGACATGCGTCCGTCACCTCGGGGATGAGGTCGGATGCCCCTGCGGTGGGTAACGTCCCGCACGTGACCGCGACGACCGAGGACACCGCACCGACGACACCGGACGTGTCCCCCGGCGACGTGGAGCGCTGGCGCGAGGTCGCCCAGTGGAAGGACCGGTCGCTGCAGAGCTCGTCCGGCATGCTCAGCCCGGTCCTCAACGGCCTCGCCGGCGTCCGCGGAGAGATCACGTCGTTCCTGCGCCGGGTCCCGGGCGTCTCCCAGGTGGACGACAGCGTCCAGGGGATGATGCACCAGCTCGCCGCCGCGGGCGCGGGTGCGGGCGCGGCGACGCTGCGGCGGGAGACGGTCTTCGCGGACTTCCGGGCGCTGGGCCATGACGTCACGGATTTCAAGGACATCCGGAAGCTCGACATCGCGCAGGTCGAGGCGGCAATGCCTCGCCTCGACATCGGCTACACGGTGTTCGCGGGCATCCAGGGCGGGATCACCGGCTTCCTGTCCGGCGCGGGCATCACCGCCGCCGCCGGCGGGACCAACGGCGCCGGCATCGGCAGCCTGCCCGGCATCGCGGTGACGGTGGCGACCTTCACCGGCGACACGCTCATCACCGTGGCCTCCTGCACGCGGGCCGTCGCGCACGTCGCGGCCTACTACGGCTACGACGTCACCAAGCGCTCCGAGCAGATCATCGCGCTGGCGGTGCTCGCGGTCGGGCTGTCGTCCGACGAGGACGCACCCGGCGCGTACCAGGAGCTCACCGAGCTCATCACGGCGAAGACCGAGGAGAACCAGAAGCGCAAGCAGCAACAGGCGCAGATCAAGCGCCTCGGGCAGGCCGTGTACAACCGCCTGCTGGCCCAGATCGGGCAGAAGGAACTCGCGCAGCTCGTGCCGGTGCTCGGGATCGGGGTCGGGGCGGTGCTCTCGGCGCGGCTGCTGGCCACCGTCGTCGACACCGCCGAACACCTCTACCGCGAGCGCTTCCTGCACGACAAGTACGAGCTGCCGTTCGGCGTCGACCTGCCGTTCGACCCGGCGACCTACCGGCCCTACGTCGACGGCGAGCCCGACGACGGTGGCGACGACGCGGACGACGAGGGCGACGAGATCTTCGCCGGCGCCTGACCGCGGCCGCGACCTTCGCGGAGCGTGACCTCGCGGCCTGAGTGCCCGCGGTGATCGACGGAAGAATACGGACACTGGGTGTCAGCGACGTGCCGCCGCTGACCCCAAACCCCTAACGCTCCGTCGACTCCCCGAGGTGGGCGCGGATGTCGGCGACGGAGGTGAACACCTGGTAGCCGAGGGCGCGCAGGCGGTCCTGGGCGGGTTCGGTGAGGTCGGGGTCGAGGACGACCGGCGGGGCGAGCGCACGCCGGCTGAGCCCCGTGGGCCAGAGGGCCGCGGCGTCGGTGAGCACGCCGCCGCCGCGCGGGTCGTGCACCCGGGCCTCGCGGCGCGGGGGCGGGAAGCCCTGGGCGGCGAGGTCGTCGACCAGGTCCTCGAGCGTCTCCGGCACCGCCTCGCCCAGCACGGCGCGCCCGGAGCGCCCGCGCCGCGGCCGGTACTCGGTGTGGCCGCCGGGCGCCGACTCGACGACGGCGAGCGGCCCGGTCGGCGCCGAGGGCGTGATGCCCGCGGCGGCGGCCGCCTCGAGCACCGGGACCAGCGCCGCCTCGGGGTCGGTGACGTAGCGGGACTCCGCGACGCGGACCACCGGCCAGCCGCACCGCCGCAGGTCGTGCTCGGCCTCGACGTCGGCGCGGGTCGCGGCGCGCCGGTGCTCGTCGCCGTCGCACACGACCGCCAGCCGACCGTTCGCCCCGGTGACGACGAGGTCGAGGGTCCGCCCGTGCACCTCGACCTGCGGGACGACGGCGAACCCGGATGCGGAGAGGTCCGCGAACACCCGCTGCGCGAACAGGCTCCCGAACGCCGGGTGGCGGTGGTCGCGGTCGACCAGAGCGGGCGCCGGGCGGTTCTCCGGCGCGCCGGCGGACCCGTCGGGCTCGGGCGCGGTGACGTGCTCGAGGAGCTTGCGACGCAGATCGGCGGGGGCGAGGTCCCCGGCGGGGACCGAGTGGAACAGCCACATCTGGTCGCGGGCCCGGGACGCCGCGACGTTGAACGCCTGGCGGTAGCGCTCGGCGGTCAGCGACACCAGCCGGTGCCCCGGCGCGACGACCATCGAGAGCCAGACGACGTCCCGCTCGTCGCCCTGGAAGTCCGCGGCGACGCCGACCCGCAGACGCCGGGTCTCCCACTCGTCGACCCCGAGCCGCTCGCGCAGCAGGCCGTCGATCAGCTCGACCTGCCCGTGGCCCTGCAGCACGACGACCCCGAACGTCGCGCCGGCGTAGGCCGGATCCGCGGCGCAGCGCGCGACGGCGTCGACGAGCGCGGCCGCCTCGGCGTCGTTGGCCAGCGACGAGCCCTGGCCGCGCACCGTCGCGCCGGGCACGAACGTCGCCCGTAGCGGCGGGAGGCGGTCGGCGCCGAACTGGCGCAGCGGGACCAGCGGCGCGCCCGCGCCCGTGTCGTCGGGCCCCGAGTAGAACTCCCGCGACGACCAGCCGACGATCTCGGGCATCGAGCGGAAGTGCTCGCGCAGCCGGATCGGAGGGCCGAACGTCGCCCGGAACACCGAGAACACGCTCGACCGCGGCGTGTACTGGCTGCGCAGGTAGAACGGCACCTCGGGCAGGTCGGTCTCCAGCCGCGCGAACGCGGGCTCGAGCGAGCCGACGCCGACGTCGGCGGGCGTGCACTGCCGGTCGTCGCCCACGACGATCACGCGCGGGGCGAGCCAGAGCAGGAAGAGGCTGGTCAGGTCGGCCTGGCTGGCCTCATCGACGATCACCACGTCGAACGCGTCCGGCCGCGGCTCGACCGCGGAGAGGACCTCGCGGATCGGCATCACCCACGCGGGCACGGCGTCGCGGGCGACGGCGACCGCCTCGCGGGCCGCGGTGCGGTAGCGGTCGGCGAAGCGCCCCGTGCCCCGCCCCACGGCGGACACCGACGCGCGGTGGCTCTGCAGCGCCCGCATCTGCTCGGCGGTGACCCGGGACAGGCACGCCCGCCACGCCTGCGCCGCCGCCAGCCGGGCCGTGACCCGCGCGAGCTCGACGTCGAGGTCGGCGAGGCGGTCCGGGGCGTCCTCGGCCGCGGCCCACTGCGTCACGCGCGCCGCGGCCCGCGCGAACGCCCACGCCCGGTCGAAGCGCGCCTCGCGCTCGGGCCACGCCTCGCCCGCGTGCGCGCGCAGCAGGGCGAGCACCCCGGGCGCGGCGCGTTCGAGGCGCTCGCCGAGGGCGTCGGCACGCCGCTGGTCGCGGGCCTCGTCGTGCGCCGCCTCCACCGCGAGCACGGCGTCGACGTAGGCGTCGGCGTCGCGACGGCGCAGGGCCTCGAGCACCGCGACGAGCTCCGGCGCCTGGCGGGCCGGGGGCACGCCGCCCTGGACGCGCTCGACGACCTCCTCCAGCTCGCTGCGGGCGAGGTCGGCGGCGCGGGTGTCGTCGACGTCGAGGCTCAGGGCGGCGAGCACCTGCAGCCGCGCCAGTGAGTCCACCCGCGGGCGCTCGGCCGGGGGCAGGGCGGAGAGCAGGCGCCGGACGTCGACCGCCGCGGTCAGGACCTTGCCGACGGCCAGGCAGGTCGCGCGCAGGGCGAGGACCTGCTCGACGAGCATCGCGCGGTGCTCGGCGCGGCGCACGGGGCGACCCAGCGGCGCGAAGCCCTCGGCCAGGCGGTCGGTGATCTCGAGGATCCGCAGGTGGTGGGCGACGGCGGTGGCGCCCGAGACCGTGGTCGGCTGGGCGCCCTGCAGGCGGATCGACGCCAGGTACGGCTCGACGGCCTTCTGCTCGTCGGGCTTGAACAGCCGTTTCGTCGTGCCGCCGTCGGCGAGGAACGCCGCGAAGCGCTCGAACACCGGCGCCGCAGCCGCCGGGTCCACCCCGTCGTCGACCCGCACCTGGGCGGGCCCGGCGCGACGGTCGTGGTCGAGCACCGCGTCGACCGCGCGCAGCCCGTCGACCGCACGACCCCACAGGTGCCCGGCGCGCCCGGAGAGCACCGCGTCGGCGACCCCGTGCGCCCACTCCGCGTCCTCGCCGGTGTCCTCGAGCTCGGCGAGTGCGTCGGCCACCCGGCGGCTGACCGTCGGGAGGTGCGCAGCCGCCTCGGACGGCAGACGCCCGAGCGCGGCCACGACCTCGCCCGCGTCACCGCTGGTGGCGTCCAGGCCCCGGGTGACGGTCTCGGCGAGGTCGGCGACGTGGCTCTCCGGCGGCAGCTCCACCGGAGGCGGGAGCACCTGGCGGGCGCGTTCGCGGCGCGCCGGGGTCTCGGTGGCGAGCAGGGTGCGGAGCTCGGCGAACTCCTCGGCGGTCAGCGGGGGCTCGATCGGGAGCTCGGTGTCGGACCCGACGACGTCGGCGAGCCAGCCGTCCTGCGCACGCGCGGCGAGCACGCGACGGGCGACCTCGGTGCGGGTGCCGGTCATGCCGGGCCCGAGGTCGCGCTGCACCGAGGTCTCGGCCGCACGCTCGGCGACCAGGGCGTCCAGCGCGGCGTCGCGGTCCGCGCGCAGACCGTCGCGGCGCTCCACGAGCTCGGCGATCGTGCGGTCGGCCTCGTCGGGGTCGAACTCGGTGCTGCGCGCCTCGAGACCCGCGATGCCCGCGCCGAGCCCGGGGTCGCCGCCGTCGGGACCCTCGGCCAGCGAGATGCACAGGTCGCGCATCTCCGGCGGCAGCTTGTCGCGCAGCACCCGCAGGGCCTGCGCCTTCTCGCTGGTCACGAGCACGCGGCGGCCCTCGGCGAGCAGCGCACAGAGCAGGTTCGCGATCGTGTGGGTCTTGCCGGTACCCGGCGGCCCCTCGACGACGACCCCCGAGTCGCGACCCAGCCGACTGAGGATCCGGCCCTGCGCCGCGCCGACGGGCAGCGGGAAGAGCGGGTCGACGACGGGCGCCTCGTCGTGCCCCGTGCGGGCGAGCCAGGCGGCGCGGTCGGCGGGCTCGATCGCCTCGACGAGCTGGGCGAGGCCGACCGGGAGGGGGCGTGCCGTGTCGGCCAGGTCGGCGACGATCGCGTCGTAGAACGTGCGCAGCGCCGCCGCCCCGCGCCGGCGGGCGACGAGCGCGGGGGCGGGCACGAGCGTGGTGCCGGGCCCGGTCGGGGCGATCCAGTCGTCGCCGCGGGCGTGCTCGACCCGCAGGTGCCGGTCTGCCCACCCGGCGAGGACGGCGACGAGGTCGGGGTCCAGCGGCGACGCCGGGGTGACGTCCTCGGCGGGCGCGGCGTCGTCGACGAGCCCGGTGCCGGCCAGCAGCTCCTCGTGCTCCCAGCGCGCGGCGTCGCCCGCGAGCGTCACGACCATCTCGTCGCCGTCGTGCTCGATGCGCACCGGGCGGGCGAGCAGGTGGACCCGGACGTCCTGGTCGGGCGCGTGCAGCAGGCCGCCGGCGAGGACGAGCTCGACGGCCTCGGGCTGGTCCGCCGCCGCGCGCATGAGGTCGAACAGCGCGTCGAACGTCGCCCGCATCGGGCCCTCGGCGGGGGCGCGCAGGATCTCGTCCCCGGCCTCGCTCGGGCGCCGGACCGCGCTCTGGTCGGCCACGTCGACGAGGGCGAGCTCGCCCACGTGGTGACGGGTGTGGCGGACGGGGCGGGCGCGGGCGAGGGCCACCCGTCGCAGCACCTCGACCAGGCGCTGGACCCGGTCGCGCAGGGCGGGGTCGTGCTCGGGACGGGTGAACTCGGACGATCCGCTCGCGATCCGGAGCGGTTCCTGCGGCACGGCCACGACCTCGCTCCCTCCGCCCGCGTGCTCGGTCCTCCGGCGGACCACAATCGCATCCCGGTGCAGGTGCGGGCACGTGAGCCCGTCCTTGCTGCGAACGTTGCCGCCAACCTCGCCGCGCACCCTGCCGCGAAACTCGAGGGAACCGCGCGGGCCCCGCGCCCGTCGAACCCCGTGACCGACCCGAGAGGAGGACGCCATGGGAACGACGGAGGCACGTGACCCCCACGACCCCGCCGAGGTCGCGCGGTTCCTGACCGGCCTCGCGGCCGTCGACGCCCGGGCGGAGCGGCAGAACGCCGAGATGCTGCGGGGGCGGTACGGGCGATCGCGAGCGCTGCCGGCCGGGGCGGATCTCGCCCTGCTGGACGCGGCGGACGCGCTGCACGAGCACGGCTGGGGTCCGCGCGATGTCACCGAGGTCGTGCGCCGGCGACTGCCCGCGGGGCGGCTCGTGCTCGCCGTCGACGTGCTCGGCGCGGCCGCGGCACGGCGACCCCGCGGCGACGCGGCCACCGACGCCGACCTCGCCGATCTGGGCGGCACGCCGCCGGCGCGCGACACGCCGCTGGTGGTGCAGTGGAGCACGGTGCGGGGTGTCGACCCCGACGCCGCCCTGCGCGCGGCGGTGGCGCTGGTCGGGCTGATGCGCTCGCTGCCGGCGCTGCCGCGCCTCGGGGAGGAGGCGCGGCCGCCGGACGGGGTCGACGCACGGGTGCTCGCCCGCGTCCGGGGGCTGCTGGCGAAGGCCGAGTCCACCGAGTACCCCGAGGAGGCCGAGGCGCTCTCGGCCAAGGCGCAGGAGCTGATGGGTCGCCACGCCCTCGCGCAGGCCCTCGTCACCCCGGCCGCTGACACCGGCCCGCGTGCGGCGGCGCGACGTCTCTGGCTCGACCCGCCCTATGCCAGTGCGAAGTCGAGCCTCGTGCACCAGGTGGCGGCGGCCAACCGGTGCCGGGCGATCGGCCTCGCCGCGCTCGACATGGTCACCGTCATCGGGCACGCCACCGACCTCGCGACGGTGGAGCTGCTGGTCACGTCGCTGCTGGTGCAGGCCGACCGCGCGATGCTCGTCGCGGACGACGGCACGGTGCCCCGCTCGCGGACGCGCTCGTTCCGCCACGCGTTCCTGCTCGCCTACGCGACGAGGATCGGCGAGCGCCTCGCCGCGGCCGCCCACGAGGCCCAGGCGCAGGCCCGCGCCGAGCTGGGCGAGGGCCTGCTGCCCGTGCTGGCGGCGCGGGCGGAGGTCGTCGAGCGCACGGTGGGCGAGCTGTTCCCACGGGTCACCCGCCGGCGCTTCAGCGTCAACAACGGTGCGGGCTGGGCGGCGGGACGCGCCGCCGCGGACGCCGCCAGCCTCACCCCGGGCCGCGACGCGCTGGCCACCGGGTAGGCACCGGTAGGCCAGGATGCCCCCGTGGCCGGGAACCGCGAGCGACGCGCCGAGAAGAAGCGCCGCCGCGACGCGAAGCGGGGCTTCGACGCCAAGGCCGGGCCCGACGATCCGGGCCTGCCCCCCGAGTCGCTCCAGGCGGTGCTGCGCAGCACGGCCGCCGACCTCGCCGGTGGGGACGAGAACGCGCTCACCGAGCTGCGCCACGTCCTCGTCGAGCACCTCGCCCGCCGGCGCGACCGTGTCCTCGAGGCCTGCGACGCGGTCACCGCCGAGGTGACGGCTCCTGCCGAGGGCCCTCTCGGCGCCGAGCTCGCCGGCGGCGGCACCGTGTCGTCGTGGGCCGAGCGGGAGGGTGTGCGCACCGAGGAGGCGGCCGTCGCGACCGTCCGCCTGCTCGCGTCCTTGACCTGAACGATCGTCGAGGTTCTACGTTCGGCGACATGACCGAGAACATCCGACTCGCCGTCGTGGTCGGCAGCGTCCGCGAGGGCCGCTTCGGACCGGTGGTCGCCGAGTGGTTCGCCGACCGTGCCCGCCGGCGCCCCGAGCTCTCCGTGGACGTGGTCGACCTGGCCGACACCGGGCTCGACCAGGCGTTCGCCGAGCGCATCGGGCTCGCGGACGCCCTCGTCGTCGTCACCCCCGAGTACAACCACAGCTTCCCCGGCCCGCTGAAGACCGCGATCGACGCGACGTCGGGGCAGCTGCGGGACAAGCCGGTGGGGTTCGTGGCCTACGGCGGCATGTCCGGTGGGCTGCGCGCGGTGGAGCAGCTGCGGCCGGTGCTCGCCGAGCTCCACGCCGTGGGGCTGCGCGACACCGTGAGCTTCCACGGCGCGGCCGGGGCCTTCGACGGCAGCGGCCGGCCGCGCGAGGAGAGCGAGAAGGAGGCCGCCGCGGCGGTGCTGCTCGACGCCCTCGTGTGGTGGACCTGCACCCTGCGCCGCGCCCGTGACGAGCGCGCCGTGGGGAGCCCGACGTGAGCGAGCACCCCCGTCCCTACCCGGGCCAGGAGCTGTCCGTCGGCGAGGTGGCCGAGCGCAGCGGCGTCCCCGTCTCCGCGCTGCACTTCTACGAGCGCGAGGGGTTGATCTCCAGCCGCCGGACGTCCGGCAACCAGCGCCGCTTCCGCCGCGAGGTGCTGCGCCGGCTGTCGTTCATCCGCATCGCCCAGCGCGTGGGCATCCCGCTGGCCGAGGTCCGGGCCTCGCTCGACTCGCTGCCCGACGGGCGCACCCCGACCCGCGCGGACTGGGAGCGGCTCTCGGCGCAGTGGCGCGAGGAGCTCGATCACCGCATCCGGCGCCTCGAGCAGCTGCGCGACGACTTCACCGGCTGCATCGGCTGCGGCTGCCTCTCGATCGACCGCTGCGGCCTCGTCAACCCGCACGACCGCCTCGGCGAGGACGGGCCGGGGCCGCGGCGGCTCGTGGGTTGACCACGTCATGTGTCGTGGCTACCTTACCACCACAGCTGACGTGGTCGGGAGGCCTGCATGCGGTTCAGCACGCTCGGGGTGTGTGTCCACACCGAGGACGTCCCGGCGGTCCGGGCCTTCTACGTCGACGTCCTCGGGTTCGCGGTGACGCTGGACATCGGGTGGTTCGTGAGCCTGCGGCACCCCGATCACGACGACCTCGACCTGTGCGTCGTCCACCGCGACCACGCGCTCGCCGGGATGGGCGGGCCGGTGGCCGGCGTGGTGCTCGCCTTCCTCGTCGAGGACGTGCACGCGGAGCACGCCCGGCTCGTCGAGCTCGGCGTGCCGGTCGACGTGGCCCCGCGCGACGAGCCGTGGGGCCAGCGCCGGTGCCTGGTACGCGACCCGGCCGGCACGGGCATCGAGCTGGTCCAGGCCACGGCGCCCGATCCGGCCTGGCTCGCCTCGGTCACGTCCGCGTCGTGACCGCCCGCCCGCCCCGCAACCCGCAGCGTCGCGACCAGCTCCTCGACGCCGGCCTGGCCGTGCTCGCCGAGCAGGGCGCGCGCGGGCTGACGTTCCGGGCGGTCGACGCCCGTGCCGGGGTCGCCACCGGGACGGCGACCAACTACTTCGCCGACCGGGACACGCTGCTCGCCGAGCTGGGCGAGCGGATCCACACGCGTCTCGAGCCCGACGAGTCCGAGCTGGCGGCCGCCCGCGGCGGGGACCCGACCCCGACCGTGATGCGCCGCCTGCTCGAGCGGGTGCTCGCGCGCCGGGAGGTCTACGTGGCGCTGCTGGAACTGCGGCTGGAGGCGACCCGCCGACCGGCGCTGCGCGAGTCGCTGACCGCGACGGTCCGGGCGCGCTTCGAGGCCGACGTGACGTTCCACGAGGAGGCCGGGGCGCCCGGCGGCCGAGAGGCCGTCGCGCTGCTGCACCACGCGATGGAGGGCCTGATCCTCGACCAGCTCACGCTGCCCGGGGCGCTCGGCGACCCGGACGACGCCGGCGCCGTCGCCGAGCGCCTCGCGGCCGCGGTGCTCAGCCGAGAGCCCTGATCCGGCCCGGTGGGGGCGCCGCCACGGCGCCGGGGTGCAGCGCGGCCGCCAGGGCCTCGATCCCGTCGACCAGCCGCGGGCCGGCGCGGACCACGTAGGACGCGGAGTCGATGGCGACGAGCGGCACGCCGGGGAGCTGCTCCTCCACTGCGGCCGCCTGAGCCACGGCGTCGTCCAGCCCAAACCCGCAGGGCGCGACGAGCGCGACGTCCGGGGTGTGCGCGCGGGCCTCGTCCCAGGTCGTCGCGACGCTGCGCCCGCCGTCGATCCCCGCGAGCGGCTCGCCGCCCGCGCGGCGCACCATCGCGGGCACCCAGTGCCCGGGCAGGAAGGGCGGGTCGACCCACTCGAGCGCGAGCACGCGGGGCCGCGGCCGGTCCTCCACGGCCTCGTCGACGGCGCGGAGGCGTTCCTGCAGGTCGGCGACCAGCGCCTCGCCCGCCGCCGGGCTGTCCGCGGCGCGTGCCACGGACGCGATCGCGTCGAGGACCTCGTCGAGGGTGTGGGGGTCGACGGTCAGCACGGTCGCGTCGAGGTCGAGGGCGTCGAGCGCCTCGGCCACCGTCGACGCCGGCAGCGCGCAGACCCGGCAGAGGTCCTGGGTGAGCACGAGGTCGGGAGCGGCGTCGCGCAGGGCCTCGCGATCGAGCGCGTACTGCGGCAGACCCTGCGCCGCCCGCTCGCGGACCGTCGCGTCGATCTCGGCGGGCGTCAGGCCCGTTGGTAGCGCGGTGTCGACGACGACCGGGCGCGTGGCCCTGATGCCCTCCGGCCGGTCGCACTCGAACGTCACGGCCACGAGGTCGTCGGCGAGACCCAGCGCGCCGACGATCTCCGTGGCCGCCGGCAGCAGCGAGGCGATCCGCACGTGGCCGACCCTATGTGAGTGATGTTCCCGGCTATAGCCGGGAAGTTCGCTCACGGGGGTCGGTCAGCCCGTCAGCGGGCGGGGGTCGAAGACGGCGCGGATGCGGGTGACCCGCCCGTCGACCACGTGCGCCCAGTTGACCGTGAGCATCGGGGCGTCGGTCGCGGTGGTGTGCAGGTCGTAGATCGTCGCGACCTCCGGGCCGTCGACGAAGACCTGCCGGATCGTCACGGCGCTCACGATGCCGAACAGCCCGCGCAGGCTCGCGACGTTGTCCTCGAGCCCCTCGACGTGGCCCATCGGGCCGTCGAAGACGACGTCGTCGGCGAGGACGTCGCGCAGGGGCTCGGCGTCGCGGCGCTGCCACGCGTCGAAGTAGGCGGTCATGGTCTCGGCGGGGGTGCGGTGCGTCGTCGTGGTCATGGACCCAGCCTGGATCCGGACCACCCAGAAGTCGAAGAGCTGTCGACGCTCACTGCTACAACTGATGCTTATGGAGCTGCACCAGCTGCGCTATCTCGTCGCCGTCGCCGAGGAGGGCGGGTTCACGCGGGCCGCCGCGCGCGAGCACGTCGCCCAGCCGGGCATCAGTGCTCAGATCGCGCGCCTCGAGCGCGAGCTGGGGCACGTGCTCTTCGACCGTTCGGCGCGCGGGGTCCGTCCCACGCCCGCCGGGGAGGCCGTGCTGCCGCACGCGCGCGCCGCGCTGGCCGCGGTCGCCGCCGTGCGCGACACGGCCGACGAGCTCGCGGGCCTCGTCCGGGGCCGCGTCTCGGTGGGCATGGTGCGGGGCGGCGGGGTCGTCGACCTGCCCGGCCTGCTCGGCGACTTCCACCGGACCCACCCGGGCGTGGAGATCCGGCTGGTCGAGGCAGCCACCGACGCGCTGCTCGACGGGCTGCGCTGCCACGACCTCGACCTCGCGTGGGTCGGGCGCCACGGCGACCCCCCTGCCGACCTCGACGTTGACGTCGTGCTCGACGTCCCGCTGGTCGCCGTGCTGCCGCCCGGGAACCCGCTCGGCGGCACCGTCACGGTGGCCGAGCTCGCCGAGCACCCGGTGATCGCCCTGCCGCGCGGGGCGGGGGTGCGCGCGGCCCTCGACAGCGCCGCGGAGGACGCCGGCGTCGTGCTGACGCCGGCGCTGGAGGCGGGTTCGCCGGCGGTGCTCCTCGACCTCGCGCGGCAGGGCCTCGGGGTCGCCATCGTCCCCGAGCCCGCCGTCGCCGGGCGTGACGACGCGCGGGTGGCGCCGCTGGTGCCCGAGGTCCGGGCGCGGATCGACCTCGCCCGACGCCGGGACGCGCCGCTGAGCCCGGCGGCCCGCGCCCTGCTCGCCCGGGCTCGGGCGTGGATCGCGTAGCCGACAGAATCGGACAGGTGGACCTGCTGCTCGGGGTACGCCTGTTCGTCCGGGGCGCGGCGACGGTGTTCCGGTCGCCGCGGCTGCTGGCGCTGGGTGCGGTGCCGGCGCTGATCGTGTCGGTGCTCTACGTCGGCGCGCTGGTCGCGCTCGGCGTGTGGTTGCCGGACCTGGCGGCCGGGATCACTCCGTTCGCCGACGGGTGGTCCGAGACGGCCCGGACGGCAGCGCGCCTCGCGGCCGGCGTCGCGATCGTGGCCGCGGCGGGGGCGACCGCCGTCGTCACCTTCGTGGCGGTGACCCTGGCGGTCGGCGGGCCCTTCTACGAGAAGCTCTCCGAGACCGTCGACGAGGAGCTGGGCGCGGTGCCCGCGCCGCCGGGGTCGTGGGCCGGTGCCGTCCTGCGCGGGGTGCGGGACGGGCTGCTGCTCATCGGGCTCTCGGTGCTCGCGGCCGTGCCGCTGTTCCTCGTCGGCCTGATCCCGGTGGTCGGGCCGGTGCTCGCGCCGGTGGGGGCCGCCCTCGTCGGCGGACGCCTGCTGATGATCGAGCTGACCGCACCGGCCCTGCAGCGTCGCGGGCTGGACTTCGGTGGCCGCCGCCGGCTCGTGCGGTCTCGCAAGCTCCTGACCTGGGGCGTCGGGATCCCGACGTACCTGCTCGCGGCCATCCCGCTCGTCGCGATCCTGGCCATCCCGGCCGGCGCGGCGGCGGCGACCCTGCTCGCCCGCGAGCTGCGGGGCGAGCCGGTCGCACCTCAGGCGTAGTCGGCCCAGTCCGGCATCGGGGCGCCGTGCAGGCTCGCCTCGAGGCGGTCGAGGTACCAGCGCCAGCCGGTCTCGACATCCTCGCGCTTCAGACCGTCGGCGAGGCGCTGGGCGAAGAGGAGCACCGCGCCGTCGCCGAGGGGCTCGACCGTGAGGTCGAGGTGCCAGGAGCGCTCCCCGCTCTCGGGGAACTCGAGGACGAGGTGGCGCGGCGGCTCGCAGGCGAGGATCCGCACGTCGGCGGGGTCGGGGATCTCGTCGCCCGCGTCCGCCTCGCCCGTCATCGTGAACGCCACGGTGCCGCCGACGCGGGGCTCGCCGGTCCAGGTGCCGATCCAGCGGCCGAGGCGCTCGGAGTCGGTGATCGCGGCCCAGACGTCGTCGACGGGGTCGGGGTACTCGCGCCGCCACACGAGCGTGGTCGTGCCGTCGGGGTCGGTGCGGGTCTCAGCCGGCGGTGCGGTCATGACGGTCTCCTTCGTCGGCGGCGGCGCGGCGGGCACGCCGGCCGCGGTGCATCTCGGTGTCGAGGGCGTCGAGCCGGCTCGCGGGGCCGGCGCTCCCGAGCGGTCGGAAGCGCTGCAACCAGGCGTCGAGCTCCGCGAGCGGACGCCGGTCGAGTCGGTAGATGCGGTGCTGACCCGCGACCCGCGACGTCACCAGGCCCGCCTCGCGCAGGATGCGCAGGTGGCGGCTGATCGCGGGGCGGCTCACCGGGAAGTCCGCGGCGATCTCGCCCGCCCCGACCTCCCCCTCGGCCAGGCGCTCGAGGATCGCCCGGCGTACCGGGTCCGCGAGCGCATCGGCGGGGAACACAGTGCGATATGTAACCATATCTTTCATTAACCGTCCAGCTACACATCGCGCGCGAGTGCGTGGCGTTACGGACGTCGAGTGTCTGCGACGGACCGCCGCTGACCCTCAGAGCAGCGTCGGCTGCTCCTCCTCGTCGTCACCGTCGGCGACGCTCACCTCGGGGGCGTAGCGCGCCGCCGCAGGCAGGACGCGCAGGGAGCCCTCGGGCCCGCGGGAGACCAGGCGCATCGCCTCGAGCAGCCCGACGACGTCGACGGCGAAGCGGTCGCCGTCCGCGATCGCCGCCTTCGACCAGTACCGCCCGTACTCGCCGACCAGCTCGGTGAGCACCTCGCGCACCGACGGCCACGGGATCGGCTCGGGGTCCTCGGCCGGCCGGAACTGGTAGATCAGCTCGCTGACCAGCAACAACGCCGCGTGCGCAACGGTGCCCGAGCCCGGGAACGCGACGTCGGAGCAGCCGCCGTCGACGTCGAGCGCGGCGAAGCCCTCGGCGCGGGCCTCGACGACGAGCCCGGTGCGCGCCTCGATCCGGCGCGCCTCGTCGCCCGCGTGCCGCCGGAGCTCGGCGAACCGTGCCGGGTCGAGGTCGTCGGCGTGGACCACGGGGTCCTCCACGAGCCGTCGCCGCGCCGCCGTCGACGCCGACCCGCGGGCGCGGGCCCGGGCGAGCAGGTCGGCGGGCGTCTCGGCCCCCGCGACGGCACCGACCGGCAGGAGCGCCATCCGGTCCTGGCGGACCTCGAGCAGCGCGTCGGCGTCGGCGTCGTGCTCGTAGAGGCCCACGCCGCGGTCGAGCTCGCGCACCATCCCGTGCGCGATCAGCCAGCGCAGGGCCGTCACCAGTGCGCGGCGCGACGCGGTGTCGGTGTCCATCACGATGCCGGCCTCGGCGGCCGCGGAGTGCACGCCGTTGACGAGATCCCGCAGGCTCGTGCGGTCGGGGCCCGAGGTCGTCGCCGCGAGCACCAGGACGAGCGCGGTGTACTCGGACGGCGTGAACGCGCGCGGCGTCGTCGAGATCGTGCGCAGCGGCCGGTCGGCGGGCACGTGACCGACCTTGACCAGCCGGGCGGTGTCCGCGGTGACGACGAGGCGGTAGTTCAGCTCCTGCGTGAACCACGCGTCCAGCGCGTCGGCGTGCCGGCGGACCAGCGCGACGATCTCGGGATCCGCCTCCGCCGTGCGCCAGGGCCGCGTCAGCAGCGCCCGCGTCGCGGCGACGAGCTCGCCGTCGCGCTGCGGGTCGGAACGGGCGGCGGTCACGTCGAGGCCCCCGTGATCAACGGGGAGTTCGCGCGCGTAGAAGCAGCGAACAGCGCGTTCGTTGCGACAAGGACACCCCTCACGACGCCGGCTCCACGGTGAGGGTGAGGTCGCGGACGCGCAGGGCGCCGGCGTGGGTGGGCACGCTGGTCGAGGTCCCGGGCGCGCGGGCGACGGTGCAGCGGACGCCGTCGAGGGTGACGGTGCCCGAGGCGCCCGGAGACAAGGCCGGGCCGAGGTCGGCGACGGCGCGGGTGAGCACGCGCTGCAGCTCGCGCAGGGCCGGCTCCGAGAGGCGCGCGGTGAAGCCCTCGGCCCCGGCCTCGACCAGCTCGGCGCGCGCGGCGGCGGAGCGGCGCTCGGCCTCGGCACGCTTCGCGAGCAGGTGACGACGCTCCTGACTGCGGTCCTGGACGCGGCCGGTGCGCCCGCGGCTGGTGGTGTCGCCGCGCTCGCGCAGGCTGACCGGCACCTGCGCGGTCGGCGCGTCCCACCACGACACCGCGGCGTCCACGGGGTCGGTGTCGTCGCCGCCGGCGCCCCCGAGGTGCCGCGCCCCGGCGAGCCCGAACGCCGCGGCCGCGATCTCGTGGACCGAGGCGGGGTCACCGCGGTCGAAGAACAGCGCGAGACGCAGGTAGTCCGCCCGCCGCGACGCCCCGGCGGTGCCGCTGCGCGAGAGCCGGGTGAGGTTCTGGGTCAGGGTGCGGACGGCGTCGACGGCGTCGCGCTCCAGGACCTGGATGCGGCTCGGACGTCCCGGCGCGCCGACGAACCACGACGCGAGGTTCTCCCAGTCGGCCTCCACCGCACCCGGCTCGCGGCGCACGCGCACGCTCGACAGCCCCGCCGCCGCGACCCGCGCCGCGAGTCCGTCCGCCGCGCGGTCGACGATCACCGGGACGCGCGGCAGCACCGTCTCCAACAGCGCGCCGATCGGGCGGGCCCGGCGGCGCAGCGCCTCCAGCCGCTCGCCGACGTAGCCGACGAGGACCTCGGAGAAGAACGCGAACTCGTCCTCGTCGAGGTCGAACCGCGACTGCCACTGGTTGATCGCCGCGAAGAACTGGGTGATCTCCGCGGAGAACGCGACGTGCGGGTCGAACACCGCGCGCACGGCCTCGGCGAGCCGGCCGGGCGGGGCGCTCGCGGCGTCGAGAGCGGCCAGGGCCGACAGCCCCTCCCGCAGCTGGTCGAGGCGTCCGAGGGACACGTCGCGCACGTCGTCGACCTGCGAGAGCACGCCCTCGACGACGTCGTGCACCTCCTGCCCGACGCGCGTGATCAGGTAGCGGTTGCGGCGCCGGTAGTAGTCCTCGACGGTGCCGACCTGGCCCACCGACGCCGACACCTCGAGGTTGCCCCAGCCCCGCAGCGCCTCGAGCCGGGCGGTCACGGTGGCCTCGTCGAGGTCGGTGTCCAGCCGTGCCGTCACCTCGGCCGGCGTCAGCTCGGCGAAGAACGTGCCGGCGAAGACGGTGAGGATCGCCCGGTACTCCGGCGACTCGGTGACGTAGGCGAAGACGGACGTCCGGACGCCGGATCGATGGGTCGAGCTCCGCTGCCCTATCGGCGTGCTGAGTTCGATGTCTCCCGTCACGCCGTGACCTCCAGAGAAGCCCCGTCCCACCGGTAGTGCACGAGCGCGATGGCCCGCAGCTCCGGGTCGCGCAGCACCTCGGTGATCGCCAGCGCGGGCACGTTCGGGTGCGTGCCCCACAGCCGCTCGGAGGTGACGACGAAGTCGACGTCGAGGTCGACGAGCAGGCCGAAGAGCTTGGCGTGGTTGTCCTCGGAGACCTTCGCGAACGCGTCGTCGAGCAGCACCAGCCGCGGCGCGCCCACGCCGTGCGGATCGTGCGCGGCGGCGCTCGCCGCCGCCGCGGCGGCCATCGGCAGCACGGTGACCAGCTTCTTCTCGCCCTCGGACAGGGTCGTGCGGCGCGTCAGCAGCTCGTCGCTGCGCCCGGGCCGGCGCAGGTAGAGCCGCATCTCGTGCCAGGTGCGGTAGTCGAGGACCTCGCCGATGACGCTGCGGTACGACGCCTCGGGATCGTGGGTGCGCGCCTGCTCGACGAGGGTCGTCACGGCCTCGCGCACCTGGTCGTCCTCGTCGGGGCTGCGCAGGTCGGGGTGCTTGCCGAGGAGCTCCAGCGCCGTCGCGGTCTCCGGGTCGAGGTCGCCGCGCGGGCGCCAGTCGAGCCGCACGCCGATGCCCTGGCTGGACGTGACGCCCTTCAGGATGCGGTTCATCCGGTCGACCAGCTCGCGCGCGGAGAACAGCGCGTCGGCGACCTCGCGGGCGATCCGGCCGTGCAGCAGGTTGCGCAGCGCCTGGTCCTGCTGCGCCGACAGCAGGCTCACGGCCCGGCAGCGCTGCACCGCGACCCGGTGCACCATCTGCGCGAGCACCGCCCGCGACGGCCCGCTGACGTGCACCGCGAGCGGCATCCCGTCCGCGGACCGGGCGCTCTCGATGTCCCAGCCGCTGGCCAGCTCGTCGCGGGCCGTGCGCAGCGCCTTGTCGAGCGCGTCCTCGCTGACGGCCCGGCGCGGCGCGGGCAACCGTGCCCGCAGGGCCGCGACGAGCTCCTCGGCGCCCTCGACGGTGTCCGCGACGGACGGGAGGGGTTCCGGGGCGGCGTCCTCATCAGCGTCCTCGACCGCTTCGGCCGACCGTTCCGCCGCCGCCAGCAGCCCCGGCACCGCGGCCGCCTCGACCAGCCGTCCCCGCGCCCCGCGGGCCGCCCCCCGGCGTTCGTCGAGGGCGCGGCGGGACTCCTCGAGCGTCATCTCGGCCTTCGACACGGCCACCGCCGCCGCCGTCTGCTGCTCGCGAGCCCCCTCGAGCTGCGCGGCGACCTCGCGGAGGCGGTCGTCGAGCTCGCCGACGCGCGCGGCGACCTTGGCCGGCTCCTCGCCGAGGGACTCCTCGATCGTCGACAGCTCCGTGCGCACCGACGCCCCGTGGGTGGCGGCGGCGCGGTGCTCGCCGACGGCGGCAGCGTGGTCGGCCGCGTCCCGCTCCCAGGCGCTGATCGCCTCGCGCCACGAGCGCGCGGTCCGGGTGACCCGGTCGCGGGCGGAGTCCACACCGGCGAGCGCGCGCTCGGCGTCGACCACGGACTCGAGCAGGCCGTCGAGCCGCTCCGGGTCGGTGGTCACGCCCGCCTCGGCGGCCGCCCGGGACAGCGCCGCCCAGGCGTCGTCAGCGCGACGGCGCGCGTCGGTCGCCGACGCCGTCAGCTCGCGGTGGCGGGCCTCGGCGCCCTCGGCGTAGCGGACGGCGCCGGTCGCGGCGGCCACGGCGTCGTCCACCCCGCGGGTACCGGGCAGCTCCGCGACGAGCCGGCGCAGCGTCGCGGCGTGCGCGTCGAGGGCGTCGGAGGTCGCGCGGGCGGCGTCGCGACGGGCCTCGGCGTCGGTGACCAGCGCCGCGAGCTCGGCCAGTCGCCGCGCCCGGGCCTGCGCGCGGGCACCCGCCCCGACGTGCTCGGCGGCGGGCTTGGCGTGCCGTCCGCGCAGCGGACCCAGGCCGAAGGTGCCGTCGGTGGCGACGTGGACCGGGCCGGCGCCGACACCCACGGCCGCCAGCACCCGCGCGATGGCCTCGACCGGCACCTCGCCCGTGTCGACCGGCGCCAGCAGGGTGTCGAGCGCGGTGCCGCCGGCGGGGGCCGAAGGGCTCACCACGAGGTCGCCGACGCGCAGCGTCCCCCTGCCGTCGGAGCCGTCGACGACCGCGGCGAGCAGCCCCGACGCCTCCAGCGCCGCCTCGAGGCCGGCGCGCTCGCCGTCGTCGAGGTGGTCGTGGAAGTCGACCAGCGAGGCCAGCCGCGTGCCGTCGGCGACGTCGTCGTCGGTGCGCCAGGACGCGCGCGGCAGGGCCAGCTCGCCGGCGTCCTCGACCCGCGCGTGCTCGGCGCGCCACTGCGCCAGCTCGGTCTCGACGTCGGTGACGCGGGTGGCGGCGACGGTCCGCGCCTGCGTGAGCGTCGCCGTCAGGTCGTCGGCGGCGTGCCGCGCACGGGCCCGCCGGGCCTCGGCGGCGCGGCGCAGATCGGTGTTCCCGGGGTCGTCGTCCTCGTCGTCCCCGGTCGCGGGCACGGCGAGCCAGCCCGCGGCCCCGTCCGGCTCGGCCGGCGGCACGGCGGCGACGTGCTCGCCGAGCCGGCGGGTCCAGCCGGCGACGGCGTCGGTGTGCTCGTCGGCGGCGGCCCGCGCGGCCCGGCGGGCGGCCGCGGCCTGCGCGGCGGCGGCCTCGTGCGCGGCGAGCGCGTCCGCGGCGGCGACGTCCGCGGCCTCGGCGGTCTCCGTGGCGCGCCGGGCGTCGGTGGCGCGCTCGGCAACGTCGCGCACCGTCGTGCGGTGGGTGCGCAGCGCGTCGCCGACGGCGGTCAGGGGGCCCGCGAGGTGGGCGGTGAGGTCGTCCTCGGGGTCCTGCGGCACGTCGACGGTGGTCTCGCCCGCCTCGTCGCGCCGCGGCTCGGTGGCCGGCGTCGGTGGGTCCGGGAGCGTCGCGGCGATCGACGGGGCGGACGCGGCGCGCGCCGCGGCGGCGACCGCCCGCAGCCCGTCGGCCACCCCGGCCAGGTCGGAGTCGAGCTGACCGCGGGCGGCGGCCACGGCCGAGGCGGCGGCGGTGACGCGGTCGCGGGCACGGGCGCGGTGGCCGTCGAGGGTCGCGGTGTGGGCGTCGGCGCGGGCGACCTCGTCGCGACGGCGCACGAGGTCGGCGTGCGCGGTGTACTCGGGGAGCGCCGCCAGGCCGGCGCGCTCGGCGGTGGCCGCGGCGTGGTCGTCGGTGAGGTCGGCGACGACCGTCGCGGCGGTCGCCTGCGCCGCCGTCGCCTTCTCGACGCCGCCCCGGTCGCGCTCGAGGCGCCGGGCCGCGGTGCGGGCGGCGTCGACGGTGCCCGCGGTGTCGTCGACCGCGGCCGCGAGGACGCGGCGGGCGTAGTCGGTGTAGGTCTCGACGGCGCCGTCGAGCGCCTCGGCGGTGCGCGCGAGGTCGGTGACGTTGCGGCGGTGGTCCTCGAGGTCCTCGAGCGGTTGCGCGGCGTCGTGCACCGCGTCCTCGGGGACGGGCGGCAGCGCCTCGCGCAGCGTGCGCGGCAGGTCGGTGTCGATCCGGTCGCCGACGCGCGGGTTGCGCACCTGGTGCAGCAGCCGGAAGTACGCGCCCGGGTCGACGCCGCCGAAGAAGCGCCGCGCGATCTCGGCGCGGTACTCGGCGGTGGACGTGAACACCTGCCCGCGCGTGCCCAGCTCGGAGCGCAGCACGTCGACGGAGAAGGGGACGTCGGCCTCGGTGAGCCGCAGGTCGATCCGGACCCGGCGGTCGGTGGAGAACCACCAGGTGGCGACGCGGTCGGTGCTGCGGTTGGCCCGGATGCCGCAGCCGACCGTGCGGTACTCGGTGTCTCCTCCTGCGGCGCATCTCTCGAACTCGATCCACAGGTAGCCGGTGCGCTGCGTGTCGTCGTGGTCCGACAGCATCCAGCTGCGCAGCACACCCCGCTGCTCGCCCGCCGCGTCGATCTTCCGGACGTCGGCCTCGAGCAGGAACGGCAGCAGCATGTTCATCGCCGTCGACTTGCCCGACCCGTTCACGCCGCGCAGCAGCAGGCGTCCGCCGGCGAACTCCAGCACCTCGTCCTGGTACTGGTAGACGTTCAGGATGCCGGCGCGGGAGGGCCTCCAGCGCTGCTCGGGATCGTCAGCGGGCACCCGGACGAGGGTACGGAGCGGCTCCTACGTGCCCGCGAGCCAGTCGGGATCGCCGACGAGGGCGAGCACCTCGCGGGGTGCGTCGACGAACCGTGGATCGCCCGCCGCCCCGCGCTGCCAGGTCAGGGCGCGGGCCACGACGGCGGCCCGGCAGGCGGTCTCGGCGAGCCTCCGGAGCTCCTCGTGGGGTGCGAGGTCGGCGAAGACCTCGAGATAGGCATCCCGGGGCCGGGTGATCGCGGGGTCGTCCGCGGGGACCCCCAGCGTCCGCCGCAGCGAGCCCAGCGCGACGAGCAGGCTGGCGAACGGGTGGGCGAGCACGGCGTCGCCCCAGTCGGCGAAGCGCCCGTCGACCAGGACGTTGCCGACGTGCAGGTCCTGGTGGTCGACGGTCGGGGCGGCCGTCCCGTCGAGCTCGGCCGCCCAGCCGGCGACGAGGGCGCGGCGGTCGTCGCCGGGACTGCCGATGGTCGCGACCGCCTCGTCGAACCGGTCGACCAGCGCGCCGGGGGTGGCGTCCGGGACGGTCGTGACGCGGAGGGCACCGAGGTACGCGGCCAGGGCGCGCTGCAGGCGGGCGTAGCGCGGGAGGGCCGTCGTCATCGCGTCGGAGGGGTCGGCGTCGGTGTCGCGCACGCTGGGGCCGTGGTCGGGCAGCAGGAGCCGCCGGTCGTCGACGGCGAGCGGCGTCGCGACGGCGTCCGGGGCGAGGCGGGCGATCAGGGCGTGCAGCGGGACCTCGTGGGCCATGCCGGGCGCGGGCTCCTTGAGCCAGAGCGGTCCCTCGGCCGTCGGGATGCGCAGCACCGTCGACCAGGCTCGGTGGCGCTGGTCGACCTCGCCGGTCGGGCGCAGGCCGGTGGTCTCCGCGACCCACGCGAGCACCTCGTCGCGCCACGCGTCGGTCCCGCGGGTGGTCATCGGGGTCATTGTCGCGGTCGGGCTACCGTGCTGGCGTGCTCGTCGTCCTGCCGCCGTCGGAGACCAAGGCGCCCGGTGGGCGCGGACGCCCGCTGGACCTCGACGCGCTCTCGTTCCCGTCGCTGAACCCGACGCGCAAGGTGCTGGTCGACGAGGTCGTCGCCCTGGCGGCCGACCTGCCGGCCTCGCGGACCGCGCTGGACATCTCCGAGCGCCAGGACGACGAGATCGCGCGCAACGCCAGGTTGTGGAGCGCTCCGACCGCGCCGGCGCTGCGCCGCTACACCGGCGTGCTCTACGACGCGCTGGACCCGGCGTCGCTCACCCCGGCCGCCCGGCGTCGCCTGCTCGTCTGCTCGGCGCTGTTCGGGCTGGTCGGGGGCACCGACCCGATCCCCGCCTACCGGCTCTCGGGCGCGAGCGCGCTGCCGGGTCGCGACGGGTTGCGGACGCTGTGGCGCCCGGAGCTGATGCCCCTGCTCGCCGACGCCGACGACCTGGTCGTCGACCTGCGCTCGGGTCCCTACGCCGCGCTCGGCCCGGCGCGCGGCGCGGTGACCCTCGACGTGCACAGCGAGGCGGCGGACGGCTCGCGCACGGTGGTCAGCCACGCGAACAAGTCGCACAAGGGCCGCGCCGCCCGGATCCTCGCCTCGTCCCGGCGCCGCCCGAAGGACGCGGGCGGGGTCCTCGCGCTCCTGCGCGACGCCGGCCTGCGCGTCGAGCAGACCGGCGACCACGCCCTGGTGCTCGTCGTCCCCCGCTGAGCCGGGTGATCGACGCGGCTTTCCTGGCGTTGAGTGCAAGCGTGGACGCAGGGCTTGCACTCAGCGCAGGTCGGCCAGCACCGCGTCCGAGAAGGGCGGCCAGGCCGACTTGGCCCAGTCGCCGAAGTCGCGGTCGCTCAGGGCCACGGCGGCCGCGCCGGCGTCCGGGTCCACCCACAGGAACGTGCCGGACTGGCCGAAGTGGCCGAAGGTGCGCGGGGAGTTCGCCGTCCCCGTCCAGTGCGGGGACTTGCCGTCGCGCAGCTCGAACCCCAGGCCCCAGTCGTTGGGCTTCTGGTGCCCGAAGCCCGGGATCGTGCCGTTGAGCCCCGGGAACTGCACGGACGTCGCCTCGTCCAGCGTCGACGGGTGGAGCAGGGTCGGTGCCTGGAGCTCTGCGGCGAGGCGGAGCATGTCGTCCAGCGTCGACGTCGCGCCGTGGCCGGGCGAGCCGTCGAGGGTCGTCGACGACATCCCGAGCGGCTCGAGCACCGCCTCGCGCAGGTAGTCGGCGAAGCCGATGCCGGTGGCCTCCTCGATCGTCGCGGCGAGGACCTCGAAGCCCGCCGACGAGTACAGCCGCCGGGCGCCGACCTCGGCGACCGAGCGGTGCTCGCCGAACGCCAGCCCCGAGGTGTGGGCGAGCAGGTGGCGCACCGTGGAGCCCTCGGGCCCGGCGGGCTGGTCGAGGGCGATCGCCTCCTCCTCGACCGCCACCAGCGCCCCGTAGGCCACCAGCGGCTTGGTCACGGACGCCAGCGGGAAGCGCCGGGCGCCGTCACCGCGGGTGCCGCGCACCGTGCCGTCGGCGGTCACCACGCCAGCGGCGGCGTGCTCGACGGGCCAGTCGTCGATCAGGGCGAGGCTCTGCACCCGCGCGAGCCTAGGGTCAGCCGGCGAGCGCGTCCCGGACCGCGCCCGCGGCGTCGTCGAGCAACGACTTGCCGGCGTCGTAGCCGCGCGGCTGGTTGGACATCAGCACGACGACGTAGCGCCCGTCGACGTCGGGCAGGCCCGTCGAGTGCAGGTCGATGCTCGACTGCAGGCAGCACAGCCAGCCCTGCTTGGCCGCCGCGGCGCCGCGGCGGGCCGGGTCCAGCAGGCCGAACGCCTGGTCGAACCCGTCCGCGGCGGTCTCCTGCGCTCCCTCCAGGCCCGAGAGCACGAGGTCGCGGTCGGCGGGGCTCAGGCGCGTGAGGACGAAGCCGTACACCGTGGCGACGTCGCGCGCCGACGTCTCGACCTCGCCCCACTGCCCCACGCGCGCGGGCGGCCGGGTCTGCGTGAGGCCCAGCTGCGCGGCGATGCGCACGACGCCCTCCTCGCCCCCGAAGCGCGACCACAGGCCGTTCATCGCCTCGTCGTCGCTGAGGCTCAGGGCGCGCCGGATGCGATCGTCGTCGGCGGGGGTGGTCGTCACCTGGCCCGCCTCGCGGCGCGACAGGATGTCCGCGACCGTGAACAGCTTGGCCACCGACGCCGCGCGCAGCTGGGTGTCGCCCTGGTCGTTCGTGGTCGTCTGGCCGGTGCTGCGGTCGAGCACGGCCACGCCGAGCGTGACGTCGTCGCGTTCCCGCCCGGCGGCGGCGGTGGCGTCCACGGCCGCCCGGGCCAGCGACGGCGTCGGGGCCGGGGTCGTGGGGGGCGGCGCCACTCTGGGCGGTGGCGTCGTCACCACCGGTGCGGGCGCCGGGGCCGCCGCCGGCCGCGGTCCGGCGGACGAGCAGCCGGCCACGAGAGCCGTGGCCACGAGCACGGACGCGGCGAGGCGACGTCTGCGGCCGGCGATCACACGGGTGATCCTCCGCCCGATCGTGTGAGATCCGCGCGTCGACACCCGGTCGGAGCCACCGATGTCACATGCCCGTCACGCCGCCAGGACGACGTCGTCGGCGCGCAGCGCGGCCACGACGTGCTCGGTCATGGACCGCTGGACCGCCCACTGTCGCCCGGGCTTCGTCATCGCGGTGAGACGCAGCGTCATGCCGGCCGACGACAGCGACTCCACCCCGAGCACCTGGGGCCTCCGGAGCACGTCCGGTGCGTGGCCGTGCTCGTCGATCCCGGCGGTGGCCGCCTCCTCGGCGGTCGCCGCGGCACGGGTGATGTCGGTGTCGAGGGCGAGCGGCACGTCGACGACGGCGACGGCGTGGTCCTGCGAACCGTTGCCGACGCGCTCGATCGTGCCGTTGCGCACGTACCAGACCATGCCGGTGACGTCGCGCACCGTCGTCGTGCGCAGGCCGACGCGCTCGATGGTGCCCACCGCGTCGCCGAGGTCGACGTGGTCGCCGACGCCGTACTGGTCCTCGAGCAGCATGAAGATCCCGGACAGGAAGTCCTTGACCAGGTTCTGGGCCCCGAAACCGATGGCCAGCCCGAGCACGCCCGCGGAGGCGAGCACCGGTGCGAGGTTCACGCCGAACTGGCCGAGCACCATCATGAACGCGGTGCCGAAGATCAGGATCGTCGCGGCGTTCCGGATCACGGACCCGACGGTGCGGGCGCGCTGGGCGCGGCGGGCCGACCCGAAGGCCTCGATGCGGTCGGCGTCGCTGACCCCGCGACGCCGGCGCACGAGGCTGAGCATCCCGGGCACGCCGGCACCGGCGGCGACGTGCCCGATGACGCGGTTGACCACGAACCGCAGGACCACGGCGACGAGCACGATGATGGCGACGGTCACGCCGATCTGGACGAGACCGTCGACGGTGAGGGCAGGGGCGAACGGCACGGCGACCACCTCGGGGAGCGGGGAGCACAGCAGCGGGGAGCGCTGGTCTGGAGATGCCGGCACCGCACCGTGCCGGACGATCCGGCACGTCGCAAACCACCTGGGCACACGCGCGTGTCAGGCCGATCCGGGCGTCGGGCACCCTTCGTCACACGCGGGCCCGCACGAAACGGGCGCGTCGAACGGGTGTCGGAGTCGGGAGCGGGGTAGAGAACCGGACATGGCGACCAGTAGCGCGGGCACGACCCGCCGCGACCGATCCCCCCTCCTGGTCGCCGCCGCCGTGGTGGCCGCCGTACCCGGCCTGGTCCTGCACGTCGCGGGCCTCTCGCTGTCCCCGCCGATCGACGCCCTGCTCTACGGCCTGGCGATCATCGGCGCGGCCTTCCTGCTGTCCTGGGCCGCGGAGGCCGCGCAGGTCGACATCTCCGCGGGCCTCGCGATCGCGCTGCTCGCGCTCGTCGCGGTGCTGCCCGAGTACGCCGTCGACTTCGTCTTCACCATCCAGGGCGGCGAGGCCTACGCCCAGTACGGACCGACGTGTCTGCCGCCGGGCTCGACGGAGCAGTCGCCCTGTGGCCTGGCGCTGGCCAACATGACCGGCGCCAACCGGATCCTCGTCGGCGTCGGGTGGGCGCTCGTCGTGCTGCTCGCCGCGTTCCGGCTGCGCCGCGGGGGCGCCGACGCCGGGCAGGACGGCGGAGCCGGGACGTCGCACGAGCCGGGCCACGCGACGAAGGTGACGCTGGAGCGCACCGACTCCGTGCCGCTGGTGTTCCTGCTCCTCGCGACGCTCTACTCGCTGACCCTGCCGCTGCGCGAGAGCATCACGCTCGTCGACACCGTCGTCCTCGTCGGCATCTTCGTGCTCTACAGCATCCGGGTGTCGAAGGCGCCCGCCGAGGACCCCGACCTCATCGGCCCGTCGGCCTGGGTCGGACGGATGGACGCCCCGAAGCGCCGCACCGGCTACATCGGCCTCTTCGTCGTCGCCGCCGTGATCATCCTGCTGTGCGCCGAGCCCTTCGCCGAGTCGCTCGTCGAGACCGGTACCGAGCTGGGCATCAGCCAGTTCTTCCTCGTCCAGTGGCTCGCCCCGCTGGCCTCCGAGGCGCCCGAGCTGCTCGTCGCCGGGCTCTACGCCTGGCGTCTCAAGACCACCGACGCGCTGGCCACGCTGGTGTCGTCGAAGGTCAACCAGTGGTCGCTGCTCGTCGGCACGCTGCCGGTGGTGTTCGCCCTGTCGGCCGGCTCGTTCAACGGCCTGCCCATCGACGCGATGCAGCGCGAGGAGCTGCTGATCACCGCGGCGCAGTCGCTCTTCGCCGTCGCGCTGCTGGTGACGCTGTCGATCACCGTGGTCGGCGCGCTCAGCCTTCTCGGGCTCTTCCTCGCCCAGTTCGTCCTCGCCGCGACCCTGCCCCCGCCCCTGCAGGAGCTCGAGCTGCTGGTGCTCTCCGCCGTCTACCTGATCGCCGCGATCGTGCTGTTCGTCCGGCACCGCCAGGCCCTGATGAACCTGGTCCGCGACGGCCTGCGCACCCCGTACTCCGACCTGACCGAGGCTCGGTGACAGGCGGGGTGAGCGACCGCAAGCTCGCCGTGATGCTCGTGCACGGCGTCGAGAGCGCGGGCGAGCAGTACGCCGCCCGCGCGACCGAGCTCCTGCGCTCCGAGTTCACCCGCATCGCGGGGGTGTCCGCCGACGAGGCACTGGTCATCGAGCCCGCGTTCTGGGCGCCGGTGTTCGAGTCGGGGCAGGAGCAGCTCAGCGAGCGCCTCAGCGGTCCCGGCGCGAAGTGGCTGCTGAACATGCTCGACGCGCTCGCTGCGCGGGCGAGCCAGGGCTCGACCCCCGCGCTGCTGGCGGCGGCGTCCACGGCGGGCCTGCGCTGGCTGCCCGGGCTCGAGAACGCGCACTTCCCCACCCTGCGCTGGCTGATCGTGCACTACCTGGGCGACGCCGTGGCCTACCGCTCGGGCACCGACGGGACGGGGCACTACGAGCAGGTCCAGGCCGTGCTGGCCCGCAGCCTGCACGAGCTCGCCCTCAAGGCCGGCGACGACGCCCCGCTGGCGGTGCTGGGGCACAGCCTCGGCAGCGTCGTCTCCAGCGACTTCCTCTACGACCTGCAGGGCGTGGCGCACGGGACCCCGCTCTACCCCGGCGCCCGGGCGGCCCTCGACGACACCCCGATCGAGCGGGGCGAGACGTTCGGCTGGTACTACACGCTCGGCAGCCCGCTGGCCCTGTGGGCGCAGCGCCACCCCGAGTTCGGCGTCCCGCTGACGGTGCCGCACCCGCAGTTCCCCGAGCACCACCCGGGCCAGCGCGGCGAGTGGGTCAACGTCTACGACCCCGACGACGTCATCGCCTCACCGCTGCGCCCGCTCAGCGACGCCTGGGGCCGCGCGGTCCGCGAGGACCGGCGGGTCGGCGTCGGGCCGTGGTGGCTCGGGTGGACGCCCCTGGCCCACCCGTACTACTGGAACGACCGGCGCGTCGTGACGCCGATCGCCTCCCAGCTCGCCCAGGCCTGGCACCGCCTCTGAGCTGCCCTCCCGCGAGGGCACGGGTTCATCGCACGCCCGCGTCGACGAGGGCCCGGCACACCGTCGGCCCGGGGGAGTTCGTCGCCCGCACGCACTGCCGGTAGGCCCGGGCGGCGGACGGCCCCGACGCCACCGGCCCCTCGTCGTCGGCGGTCTCCCGGGGCGCCGTCACGGTGGTGCGTGACGTCCGCGTGCTCCGGGTCGTGGTGGGCCGGGACGTCGACGACCGCGGGGGCGTCGCCGTGGTGGTCGCCGTGGTGGTCGTCGTGGGCGGCGGCGCCGCCGCGCCGGGGGTCGTCGGCGGCGGGGCCGCGTCCGTCGTGGTCGGCACGGCGGCGGGCGCCACCGCCACCACGGGCGCGACCGGCGCCTCGCTCGTCCGCACGATCTGGGTGCCGGCACCGAGGCCGACGGCCAACGTCGCGACGGCGAGCGCCGCCACGGCCCACGAACGGATCTCCGTCATGACGACGCATCGCGGGACCGGCCCCCGGAGTTACCTCCGGGGACACGATCGGTGGGCACGGCTCACACGCGCGCCCGCTCCACCTGCTCGATCCGGTCCTCGGCGGCCTCCTCGGTCAGCCTGCGGCCGGCCTCGGCGTCGCGGGTGAGGTTCTCCCCGGTCTTGGGGTCGAAGACGTGCACCTTGCGGGTGTCGAGCCAGAACTCCGCCTCGCGGCCCTCGCGGATGCGGCTGGTGGAGTCGATCGACACGACGGCCTGGGTGCGCAGCTGGTCGGAGTCGAGCTCGCGGGAGAGCTCCTTGAGCTGCTCGGTGACATCCGCAGGCGCCTCGTACGGGATGTAGGCGTACTGGGCGTCGCCGAGCCACTCGGTGACGTCGACCCGGGCGGTGAACGTCGTCCCGCGCGGCTTCTTGGCCTCGTCGACGAGGCTCGCGTCCTCGAAGTACTCGGGGCGGATGCCGACGAGCAGCAGGTCGTGGCCGCTGATCTTCTTCGCCCGCTCCTCGTCCAGCTCGATCGTGCCGAACGGGGTCTGCAGCGCGTTCCCCGACACCGACGCGGGCAGGAAGTTCATGGGCGGCGAGCCGATGAACCCGGCGACGAAGAGGTTGACGGGCTGTTCGTAGAGCTCGCGCGGCGACGCCACCTGCTGGATGACGCCCTTGCGCAGCACGCAGACGCGGTCGCCGAGGGTCATGGCCTCGGTCTGGTCGTGGGTGACGTAGACCGTCGTGATGCCGAGGCGGCGCTGCAGGCGCGCGATCTCGGTGCGCATCTGGCCGCGGAGCTTCGCGTCGAGGTTCGACAGCGGCTCGTCGAACAGGAACGCGTCGGCGGCGCGGACGATCGCCCGCCCCATGGCCACGCGCTGGCGCTGACCACCCGAGAGGTTCGCCGGCTTGCGCTCGAGGTGCTCGCGCAGCTCGAGGACGTCGGCGGCCTCGTCGACCCGCCTGCGGACCTCGTCGTCCGACACCTTCGCCAGGCGCAGCGGGAACGCGATGTTCTCGTAGACGGTCAGGTGCGGGTAGAGCGCATAGTTCTGGAACACCATCGACAGGTTGCGGTCGCGCGGCGCCTTGTCGTTGACGCGGTTCCCGGCGATGACCATGTCGCCCGAGGTGATGTCCTCGAGCCCGACGATCATCCGCAGCAGCGTCGACTTCCCGCAGCCCGACGGCCCGACCAGGATCATGAACTCGCCCTCGGCGATGTCGAGGCTCACGTCGTTCACGGCGGGGAAGCCGTCACCGTACTTCTTGACGATGTGGCTCATCTCGATCGAGGCCATGGTTATCCCTTCACGGCGCCGTTGGTCAGACCGGCGACGATACGTCGCTGGAAGAGGAGGACGAGGACGATCACCGGGATCGTCACGATGAGCGCCGCGGCGGCGATGGGTCCGTTCGGCGACTCGAACTGCGACGCCCCGGAGAACAGACCGAGGGCCGCGGGCACCGGTCTCGCCGCCTCGGTCGAGGTCAGCGAGATGCCGTAGACGAAGTCGTTCCAGGCCAGGAAGAACGCGATGATCGCGGTGGTGAACACGCCGGGCGCGGCGAGCGGGACGATCACCTTGCGGAAGGCCTGCCACGGCGTCGCCCCGTCGACCTGGGCGGCCTGCTCCATCTCCCACGGGATCTCGCGGAAGAAGGCCGAGAGGGTCCAGATCGAGATCGGCAGGGTCAGCGACAGGTACGGGATGATGAGGCCCGGCCAGGTGTTGTAGAGCCCGATCTGGCGCCACAGGTTGAACAGCGGCGTGACGATCGAGATCACCGGGAAGATGGCGACGGCCAGCGCCGTCGACAGGATGATCTTCTTGCCCGGGAAGTCGAGGCGCGCGATCGCGTAGGCCGCGAACATCGACAGCAGGCACGAGATGAACGTCGCGATCAGGCAGATGCCGAACGAGTTCACCAGCGCCGGCAGGAAGAGCCCGGCCGCGTCACCGACGAGGATCTGCTCGTAGTTCGCGCCGGAGAACTCGGTGGGCAGGAACTGCCCGTTGGCGATGTCGTCCGAGGACTTGAACGACAGCGACACGATCCACGCCACCGGGAAGAGGCAGTAGATGATGATGATCAGGCCGCCGATTCCCCAGCCGACCTTCTCGCGGGTGGACACCGTCTACTCCCCTCGCGCCTGGGACAGGTCGACCTTGAAGCCCTTGATGAACAGCGCGCTGATCAGCACCACCGACAGGAACAACAGCACCGACACCGCGGACCCCAGCCCGATCTCGACGCGCTCGATCGTCTGGCGGTAGGCCAGGAACGAGACGGTCTCGGTGCTGTTGGCGCCCGCCGTCATGACGAACACCGAGTCGAAGACGCGGAACGCGTCCAGGGTGCGGAACAGGACGGCGACCATGATCGCCGCCTTCATGTTCGGCAGCGTGACCCGCCGCAGCCGCTGCCACGCCGTCGCGCCGTCGACCTTGGCCGCCTCCTGGAGCACGTCGGGCACCTGCGCCAGTCCTGCGAGGAGCAGCAGCGAGATGAACGGCGTGGTCTTCCAGATCTCGGCCAGGCAGATCACGAACAGCGAGAGGCCCTGGGTGCCGAACCAGTCCGTGGTCGCCGAGACCCCCGGGACCCACGAGAACCAGGAGTTCACGAACCCGGAGTCGACGCTGAACGCGAACTGCCAGGCGAACGCGGAGACCACGGTGATCACCGCGTAGGGGATGAGGATGACCGTGCGCAGGACCGGCCGCAGCCCCCGCAGCGCGTTGAGCATCACCAGCGCGAGCCCGAAGCCGAGGACCAGCTCGATCGCCACCGTGACGACGGTGATGAAGACGGTGACACCGAACGAGGTCCACCAGACCGAGTCGGTGAGGATCACGCCGTAGTTGCCCAGGCCGACGAACGACGAGTTCTCCGGGTCGGTGAGGCGGTAGTCGAACAGCGAGTCGTAGATCGCCTGGACGATCGGGTACGCCGTGACCAGGAGCATCACCGCGAAGGCGGGGCCTGCGAGGTACCAGCCGAGCCGGCGCTCGGCCCGCGACTTGTCGTTGCGGTTGCCGGCGGTGGGGTCAGCAGCGCTGAGAGGACGTTCCAGCGTGGTCACAGGCCACCCCCGTCCGACGGTGCCGCGGGCGCGACGCAGGAGTGACCGGACGGCAAGGGAGCACGCCGATAGGGGTCGTTGCGGGGGATCACAGCAGAGCCTCCTTCCTCAGCACCGCGGTGATGAGCGACGTCGCCGCCTCGTTGGTCGCGCCGGGTGTCACCGAGCCCGGCGGGTGGAAGGTCCGCTGGATGCCGCCGGAGACCTCGGCGTAGTACGGGGTCTGGGGCCGGGGCTTGGCCAGGGCGAGGGAGTCACGGATGACCGGGGCCATCGGGAACTCGGCCACGACCTCCGGGTCGTCGAAGACCGAGGGCCGCGAGGACGGGTTGCCGTTCGAGACGAAGTAGTACGACGAGTTCGCCGGGCTGGCGATGCACGTCGTCGCCTCGTAGGCGAGGTCCGGGTGCTCGCTGAACGCGCCCACCCCGAGGTTGATGCCACCGAGCGGCGGCGCGCTGGGCCGGTCGGGCGTGACCTGCGGGTAGATCGTCCACCCGTAGTCGTCGGGCACCGACTGGGGCAGCGTGCCCTCCTCGACGGCGGACGTCGCCTTCCCCCAGATGAACGGGTAGTTGACCATGAACGCGGCCGAGCCCGACTGGAAGGACTCCGCGTTGGTGTCCTCGTCGGCCGTCGGGAACCCGGGCGGTGCGACCCCCGCGTCGCCGAACGTGCGCAGGATCCGTGCGGCCTCGATGCCGGGCGGGGCGTTGAGGCCGAGCTGGACCAGCGCGGGGTCCTCCTCGCCGACGTTCGTGATGATCGAGCCGCCACCGGACTCGACGAGGGCGTTGACCCACACCGTCAGCGACTCGCCCCGCACGCCCTGCGCGGCGATCTGCGTCTGGGCCCGCGAGGCGGCCTGGATGATCTGGTCCCAGGTCACCGGCCTGCTCATGTCCAGACCCATCCCCGCGACCGCGGACTTGCGGTACCAGAGGAGCTGGGTGTTGGCCCAGAACGGCACGGCGACGAGACGGCCCTGCCAGGTCGAGGCCTCGATCGAGCTGGGGAACCGGTCCTCGCGGGCGGCCGCCTCGACGGCCGGCGGCATCGGCGCGAGGAAGCCGGCCTGCGCGAACTCGGGCACGTAGGGCGGGTCGATGCTCATGATGTCGATCGACGAGTCGTTGGCCGCCAGGCGGCGCACGAGCTGCTGGCGCTGCTCGGACGCCTGCCGGGGCAGGGTCGACGTCGTGATCGTGTAGCGCCCGTTGGAGGCCGCGGTGCAGCGCGCGGCGATCTCGGTCTGGCCCCCGTCGTCGGGGTTGATGTACCAGGTGAGCACCGGTGGCCCGGCCGGGCCGGAGCTGCACGCCGACACGAGAGCGGCCATGACCGCGACCACGACGGTCATGGACCACCGCAGCCGTCGTCGTGGGTGGCCCATTCGGACATCCCCTCCCCAGCACGGGCGATGGAAGCGCTTCCGGGGGAGACTGGTGACCCGGGTCTCACAAGTCAAGCGCTCAGAGCGACCGGATGATGACCCTGTGACGTTTGGGGCAATGTGCTCGCACGTGCGGTGCAGCGCGCCCGCTGGTGTCTGGAACCGCTTCCAGCCACATGCCATGCTCCGCCTGTGACCGGGGACACGGGTGGTGCGCAGGCGCCGGTGCGCTCGGCGTCACGCGTCACCCTCGACGACGTGGCCCGCCACGCCGGGGTCTCGGCGGCGACGGCGTCGCGCGCCCTGGGCGACGGACCCCACGTCGCGGCGGCGACCCGGGAACGCGTCCGCGCCGCCGCCGAGGAGCTGGACTACGTCGCCTCCCCCGAGGCCACCCGGCTCGCGGGCGGGCCGACGGGCCGGGTCGCCGTCCTCGTCCCGCACCCGTCGCGGTGGTTCTTCGGTGAGCTGCTCGAGGGCCTCGAGGGCGAGCTGCGCGCCGCCGACCTCGACCTCGTCCTCTTCCGTGTCGGCGGGCCCGAGGAGCGCGCGGCGTTCTTCGCCCGCCTGCCGGCGCGACGCAAGGTGGACGCCGTCGTGGTGCTCACCCCGGTGAACGAGACCGAGCACGCCCGACTCGCGTCCCTCGACGTGGCCGTGGTCGCCGCGGGCGGGCGGGTCGCGCCCTACCCGTCGATCGCCGTCGACGAGCACGCCGCCGGGCGCCAGGCGATGGACCACCTCCTGCACCTCGGGCACCGGAGGATCGGGATGATCGACGTGGAGGACGCCGGGGGTCCCGACGGCCGGCGCGCGGCCTGGGAGGCCGCGCTGCGCGACGCGGGCGTCGAGCCGGACGGGGACCTCGTCGTCACCGTGCCCGCGGACGGGGAGGGCGGCGCCGACGGGATGGCCCGCCTGCTGGGCCTGCGCTCGCCGCCGACCGCGGTGTTCGCCCACAGCGACGAGATCGCCCTCGGCGCGGTGCGCACGCTGCGCCGCGCGGGCCTGCGCGTGCCCGAGGACCTGTCGGTGATCGGGATCGACGACCACCCGCTGGCCGCGCTCACCGACCTCACCACCGTCGCCCAACCGGTGCGCGAGCAGGGCCGGCGGGCCGGCGAGCTCGTGCAGGCCGCCCTGCGCGGCGAGCTCGACCAGCAGGCCGTGACGCTGCCGACCCGACTGGTCCTGCGCAGCACCACCTCGCCCCCGGCGGCCCCGCGGTGACCGCGCCGGACCTGCGTCTGCGGGCACCGACCCCGGGGCTGCTCGCCCTGCCGTGGGAGCGTCCCCTCGGCGAGTGGGACGCGTCCACGGTGCCGTTGCGCGAGCTCCCCGTCGGACCGAGCCGCCACCTCGTGCGGTTCGTCGAGGCCGACGGGACGCTCTGGGCGCTCAAGGAGCTGCCGCCGCGCATCGCCCGCCACGAGTTCGACGTGCTGCGCCACCTCGAGATCGAGTGCCTCCCGGCGGTGCGCCCGGCCGGGCTCGTCACCCAGCCCGACCACGACGTCGCGATCCTGCTGACCCGCTACCTCGTGGGCTCCTGGCAGTACCGCCGCCTCATCGCGCGGCTGCCCCCGAACCGGCCCGCGCACCGCGCGCGCCTCTTCGACGCCATGGTCGGCCTGCTCGTCGAGCTGCACCGCCACGGCGTCTACTGGGGCGACTGCTCGCTGGCCAACACGCTGTTCACCCGCGACGGCCAGCTCTACGCCGCCCGGCTCGTCGACGCCGAGACCAGCGAGGTGCACCCGTCGCTCTCCGACGGCCAGCGCGCGCAGGACCTGGAGATCCTCGTCGAGAACGTGGCGTCCGGGATGGTCGACCTCGCGGCGAGCCTCGGCCGTCCGCCCGAGATCGAGGACGAGCTCATCGCCGAGGCGATGGCGCTCCCGGAGCGCTACGACGCGCTGTGGAACGCGCTGCACGCGATGCCGCAGTTCGCCTTCGGCGACCGCTACCGCGTCGAGGGGACGGTGCGCGAGCTCAACGACCTCGGCTACATCGTCGACGAGGTGAACCTGGCCCCGTCCGGGGACACCGAGGACGACGGCGGCGGGCTCGTGCGCCTGCGGATGGCCGTCGGCGACCGCACCCACCACGCCCGGTACCTCAAGGAGCTGACCGGGCTCGAGGTCGGCGAGGGCCAGGCCCGCATCCTGCTGGGCGACCTGCGCGCCCACCAGCGGGCGCTCAGCCGCGACCAGTCCCGGCGCGTCACCGAGGGGGAGGCGATCGCGAGCTGGCTGCACGACGTCCTCACCCCCGGCATGCGTCGCGCGCACGCCGCGGTGCGCCACGTCGGGACCGCGGTGCAGGCCTACTGCGACCTGCTCGAGGTCCGCTGGTTGCTCTCCGAGCAGGCCGGCGCGGACGTCGGGACCGAGCGGGCGCTCGAGGCGCTCGCCGAGCGGGCGCCCACGGACTCCGCGGCCCGTGCGCTCGTCGCCGACACCGCGTCCGACATCCCGATCGTCGCCCCCGACCCGGCCGTCCCGCCGGTGCCCCCGGACTGGTGAGCACCGGTGATCAGGACACGGCGAGCCACACCGCGGCGTCGGGGCCGAGCCGCCCGTCCTCGAGGGGCACGCTGGTGAGCAGCACCGCGTCGTGGGCGGGCAGGTCGACCGGCGCGTCGGACAGGTTGACCACGCAGGCGAAGCCCGGCTCGCGGCGCAGGTGCAGCACCGCGTCGCCCGGCGCCGAGACCCAGGTCAGGTCGCCGTCGCCCAGCGCCGGGTGCGCGCGCCGGCGGTCGAGGACGGTGCGGTAGAGCTCGAGCACCGAGTCGGGGTCGCCCTGCTGGCGGGACGCGGCGTAGCGCGCCCACCCCTCGGGCTGCGGGAGCCACGGCTCGGCCGCCCCGTCCGGGCTGAACCCCGCCGACGCACCGTCCTCGTCGGACCACGGGAGCGGCACCCGGGCGCCGTCGCGGCCGCGGATCGTGTGCCCCGAGCGCTCCCACGTCGGATCCTGACGTTTCTCGTCAGGAATGTCCTCGACCTCGGGCAGGCCGAGCTCCTCGCCCTGGTAGACGTACATCCCGCCCGGCAGCGCGGCCTCGAGCAGCAGGGCCGCGCGGGCGCGCCGGGTGCCCAGCACGAGGTCGGGGGCGGCGTCGGGGGACGACGGCACCGCGGACGTCGGGACGCCCTCCGGCTCGCGGGCGGGCCGCCCGTAGCGGCTGGGGTGGCGGACGACGTCGTGGTTCGACAGCACCCAGGTCGCCGAGGCGCCGACCCCGCGCAGGTGGCCGGTCGTGACGTCGATGGCCTCGCGCAGCGCCGTCGGGTCCCAGGGCGCGACGAGGTAGTCGAAGTTGAACGCGGTGTGCAGCCTGCCCGGCGCCACGTACCGGGCGAGCCGCTCCGGCGCCGGCGTCCAGGCCTCGGCGACGAACATGCGGTCGCCGGGGTAGGCGTCGGCGACCCGCCGCCACGACTCGTAGATCTCCAGCACCCCGTCGCGGTCGACGAACGGGTGCCCGCCCGGGGCGTAGCTGCGCCCGAGCAGGTCCTCGGCGTCGCCCAGGTCGGGCAGCGCCGCGTCCTTGACCAGCCCGTGCGCGACGTCGATGCGGAACCCGTCGACGCCCCGGTCGAACCAGAACCGCAGGACCGCCTCGAACTCGGCGGCGACGTCCGGGTGCGCCCAGTTCAGGTCGGGCTGCCCGGGGTCGAACAGGTGGAGGTACCAGGGGCCAGCCGTCCCGTCCGGATTTGCCACTCGCGTCCACGCCGACCCGCCGAAGTGCGAGCGCCAGTTGTTGGGCGGCTCGGCGCCGTCGGGGCCCGAGCCCGGCCGGAAGACGTAGCGGTCGCGCGCGCCGGGCTCGTCGGCGAGCGCGGCCCGGAACCACACGTGCTGGTCGGACGTGTGGTTCGGGACGATGTCGGGGATCAGCCGCAGCCCGTGCTCGTGGGCGTCGACGATCAGCTTCTCGGCGTCCGCCACGCTGCCGTAGGCCGGGTCGATCGCCCGGTAGTCGGCGACGTCGTAGCCGGCGTCGGCCTGCGGCGAGGCGTACCAGGGGTTAATCCACAGCGCGTCGACGCCGAGGTCGGCAAGGTACGGCAGCTTCTCGCGGATGCCCGCGATGTCACCGATCCCGTCGCCGTCTGCGTCGGCGAAGCTGCGGATGTAGACCTGGTAGATGACGGCGTCGCGCCACCAGGGCGTGTCGGGCACAAACGGCTCCCGGGTCGATCGTGGGGGGGACGGCCCCACCCACGATGCCCGATGAGCCCCGCCTCAGGCGCGGGCCGTGGCGCGCTCCTCGATCTCGTCGTCCTCGTCCTCGTACTCGTCCTCGTACTCGTCCTCGAGGTCCTCCGGCGCGGTGATCTCCTCCGGCGCCGGGGCCTCGTCGATGCCCTCGGGGGCACGGCGGGCACGCAGCGTCTCGGTGGCCCGGCGCAGCATCTCCAGCGCCTGCGCGGCGAGGCGGACGACGAACGCGAGGAAGAGGCGCGCCTGCTCCATCACGAACGCGACCGCCGCGCCCGCGCTGCTCTGGCCCTCGGGGGCCTCCTCCTTCGTGCCGGCCGCGCCGCCCGCGCCGCCTGCGCCGCTCTCGCCGAGACGGTCGGCGAGCCCGTCGACCTTCTCGACGGCGCGGTCGGCCACGGCGGCCAGGACGCGGCCGGCGAGCACGGGGAGCATGCGCTTGGCGGCCTCGCCCAGGACCTGGTTGCTCATCTGACGGGGACCGGGGGTGGTGCCGTTGGTGGTCATCGCGCCCGACGTTAGGCGTGCACAACCGGATGGACACTCCCCCGACGGCACCCACCCCGGTGGCACCTGCCCGTCCCCGCTCGCATCCGGACGAGGGCTACACCGGACGCTCGAGCATCTCCCGGATCGCGGCGTCGACGAACGCGGTGTCGTCGGGGTTCTGCCCGCCGCCCGCGAAGTGGCCCCACACGCCCGGGATGACGCGGACGTCCCCCTGCGGGATGTGCTGCGACGCCCAGACCTCGTCCTCGGGCGGGAAGTAGAGGTCCTTCTCCGCCGGCATCGAGAGCAGCGGGCAGCGGATGGAGTTCAGCGCCGCCACGGTGTCGCCGTCGAAGCCGGGGGTCTGCCCGACGTCGCCGTGCTCCCACGTCCACAGCATCGTGAGCAGGTTGTTCGGGTCGCGTCCGTCGAGCCAGAAGCCCTCCCAGAACCCGACGAGGAAGTCCTCGAGCGAGACGAACCCGAGCCGGCGCCACTCCTCCTGCCAGTAGAACGCCTGCGAGAAGCCCCAGCCGGCGTAGATGCGGGCGAACGCCCGCAGCCCGCGCAGCGGCGGCGCGTCCGGCGCGTACCACCCGTCGGCGAAGGCGGCGTCCGTGCGCATCGCCTCGCCGAGCGAGTAGAGGAAGACCTTGTTGTGGTCCGCGGTGACGCTCGACCCGCAGAACGGGACGGCCCGCTGGACCATCTCGGGGTGGCTGACCGCCCACTGGTAGGTCTGGCCTGCGCCCATCGACCAGCCGGTGACCAGCGCGAGGGTCTCGATCCCGAAGTGCTCGGTGACGAGCCGGTGCTGCGCGGCGACCTGGTCGTGGAACGTCACGAACGGGAAGCGCGCGCGGTCGTGGGGCATCGGCTGGTTGCTCGGTGAGCTCGACAGCCCGTTGCCCAGCATGTTCGGGACGATGATGAACCAGTCGGCGGGATCGAGCGCCATGCCCGGCCCGATCAGCCACTCGTTGTCTGTGTGCCACCCGGAGAACCAGGTCGGGTAGACGATCGCGTTGGACCGGTCGGCGTTGAGCGTGCCGTAGGTCCGGTAGGCCAGCCGGGCGTCCGGGAGCGTCATGCCGTGCTGGAGGACGACGTCGCCGAGCGGGAAGTGCTCGGCGTCGGTGGGTGGCGGCATGCGTGGGCCCTCTCGGTCGACGGTGACCCCCGCCGCGCATCCGAGCACGCCGGAGGTCCGCGCCGTGGACGCCGGGCGTGATCGTCACGAGACCGCAATCTCCGGCGCCCGGTGGCAGCATGGAGGGCGATGCGGCAGCCGGGGCGACGGGAACGTCTGCACGCCGCGCGCGAGCGCGACGGCGACACCTGCCTCTGGTGTGCGCGCCGCCTGACCGGCACCGTCGCCGCCACCACCGACCACGTCGTGCCCAAGGTCAAGGGCGGGCCGTCGTGGCTGGAGAACGAGGTCGCCGCCTGCCGCCGCTGCAACGGCGAGCGTGGGCACCGCGGGGCGGTCGAGTGGCTCGAGGAGTGCGAGCGACGCGGCTGGTCGCCCGACGCTGCCCGTCTGGAGCGCGTGCTCGTGTCGCTGGGCGACGCCATCGCCGAGCGGGGTGGTCAGCGCCGCGCCCGACCGCACCTCGACGCGCAGCTGCGCCGGCTGCGCAAGCGCTGGCCCTCGGCGGCCTAGAGGTCTCCGTACGCGGCGTCGAAGAACGCGAGCTCCAGGTCGACGGTGCGCCGGAAGATCTCGCCCATGCGTTCGCGGGCGACGTCGTCGGCGGTGGCCGCGACGCGGTCGGTCTCGGCGCGCAGGAGGTCGACCCACGCCGTGAACCCGGACCCGCGGTGCAGGTCGATCCACTCGCGATGGAGCCAGTCGGGCGGCGCGGCGTCGGGACGGGCGGCCCAGTCGAGGTAGAGCCACTCGGCGACGAGCAGGACGGTCAGCGCGACGCCGTAGTCGCCCGACCGGCGGGCGTCGTCCATGAGGTCGAGGAAGCCCTGCGTGGGAGGGAGCGGCTCGGCCGGCGTCGTGACCCCGAGGCGTCCGAGGGCGCGCGCGAAGTAGTCGTCCTCGTCCGAGGCGACGAGCCCGAGCTGGCGGGCGATGGCCAGGCGGGCCTCCGTGTCGTCGGCACCGGCCACGGCGGCGCCGAGCAGCGCGACGAACCGGTCGACGAACAGGGCGTCCTGGGCGAGATAGCGCGCGAGAACGGCGTCGTCGACGGTGCCCGCCCAGAGCTCACCGACGAAGCGGTGTCGGGTCGCGGCGTGCCAGGTGGTCGACGTCGCGGCGCGCAGGTTCTCGGAGAAGCTCACGCCTCACTCCGGTCTCGAGGATGCGGCTTTCCTGGCGTTGAGTGCCAGCGTGGACGCAGGGCTTGCACCCGGAGGGTGCACTTCCCGCCCCCACGCATGGCGCGGCCCGGGCACCGGCGAGCGGGGCGTTCGCCGATGACCGGGCCGCGGGGCATCCGGGCGCGCGCGGGAGGCCGCGCGCAGCCCGGAGGTGCTCAACGGGCGAACTCGTCGGGGTCGGGACCCAGGCGCTCCGCCTTCTCCATGTTGTCGATCGTGTTCATCTCGTCGTCCGAGAGCTCGAAGTCGAAGATCTCGAAGTTCTCGCGGATGCGCTCCGGGGTCACCGACTTCGGGAAGATGATGTTGCCGAGCTGGATGTGCCAGCGCAGCACCACCTGCGCGGGGGACTTGCCGTGCGCCTGCGCGATGTCGGCGAACTCGGGCGCGTCGAGCAGGCCCTTGCCCTGACCGATCGGGCTCCACGCCTCGGTGCGGATGCCGTGGCGCTCGTGGTACGAGCGCAGGCCCGCCTGCTGCATGTGCGGGTGCAGCTCGATCTGGTTGATCGCGGGCACCGTCTCGGTCTCCTCGAGGAGTCGGTCGAGGTGGTGCGGCTGGAAGTTCGAGACACCGATCGTGCGCGTCTTCCCATCGGCCTTCGCCTGCTCGAGGCCCTTCCACGTGTCGACGTAGAGGTCCTTGCCCGGCAGCGGCCAGTGGATGAGGTAGAGGTCGACGTGATCGAGCCCCATCACGCGCAGGCTCTCGTCGAGTGCGGACTGCGAGTCCTCGTAGCCGTGGTTCGAGTTGTTGCACTTCGTCGTGATCCACAGCTGGTCACGCGGGATGTCCGACTTGGCGACGGCCTCGCCGACCTCGGCCTCGTTGCCGTACATCTGCGCGGTGTCGATGTGGCGGTAGCCGACGTCCAGCGCCGTGCTCACCGTCTCCGCGGTGTCCGACGGGTCGATCTGGAACACGCCGAACCCCAGCTGCGGGATGGTCGTGCCGTTGTTCAGTTCGATACCGGGGACGTCACTCATGCGGCTCGATTACCCGGGACCGTCCGGTCCTCAACCAGCGGTGTGGGCGGGGGGGGGGGGCCCGGGCCCCCCCCCCCCCCCCCCG
>NZ_JAQZAK010000007.1 GCF_028737265.1 Actinomycetospora callitridis
ACTGGCAAACAAGACCAGGTGCACTCAAAGAAACCCAAACCGACACCCGACAACAAACCCCGGATGCCGACGGGAAAAACCCACCAAACATTCAGCACACTGTTGAGTTCTCAAAGGACAACCACACGCGCTTCTGCGGAGCCGTTTCCGGCCCGGTTCTTCGCGGTGATTCCCACTCTACCCGACCCGATCGAGCGGCTGTTCCGGGGGGTCCCGGTCGGTCCGGCTCGGACTCAGGCGGTGCGATCTCGATCGGCTCTCACGTGGAACGCCGGTCCGGATCGCTGTCTTCGACTGTACCCGAGGCCCGAGGACCTCGGTCGGCTACCGGCCGTCCGCGAGATCGCGTCCGTTCCCCGGTGCGGCATCTACTGTACGCGATCCCGTGGGAGGGGTCTGCGGCCCGGGGTCAGTGTGGGCGTCGTCCCAGGTCGGCGGGCGCGTCCTCGTCCCCCGCGCCCCCGGGGCTCTCCGCCCTCTCCGGAGCCGTCGCCGAGGCCGACTCCGGCGCCGGCTCCGGGGCCGTCCCCGCCGGCGCCGGCCGTCCGGTGGTGGCGAGCGACTTCAGCATCGCGTTGTAGGCGTTGAGGTCGCGGTCGCCGTCGCGGTCGGCACGACGGTCGTCCCGGCGGGCGGTCCGCTCGTCGGCGCGCGACCACTGCACGAGCAGGGCGATCAGCACGATGAGCATCGGGAGCTCGCCCGTGGCCCACGCGAGTCCGCCGCCGGTGGTCTGGTCGGCGAGGCGGTCGACCCACGGCATCTCGAGCTGCTGGTAGAAGCCCGCACCGATGACCGTGGCGGAGCTCATCACCGCGATGCCGAAGAAGGCGTGCAGCGGTATGGCGACGAAGAGCAGGCCGAGGCGCCCGATGGGGGGCAGCTGCCGGGGGCTGGGGTCGATGCCGACGATGGGCCAGAAGAAGATCAGTCCGACGAGCAGGAAGTGGATGTTCATCGCGATGTGGGCCCAGTGGGACTCCAGCGCGACGTCGAACAGCCCCGAGAAGTACAGGGCGTAGAAGCTGCCGACGAAGAGCGCCAGGGCGACCAGCGGCTGGGTGAGCACCCGCGCGACCGGCGAGTGGACCGCGGAGAGCACCCACTCGCGGGGGCCCGGAGGTGCCCCGGCGCCCGCCGGGGGCAGGGCCCGCAGCAGCAACGTCACCGGGCCGCCGAGCACCAGCAGGATCGGGACCAGCATGTTCAGGATCATGTGCTGGCCCATGTGCACGCTGAACGTCACCGGCGCGTAGCGACCGATGCCCGAGGACGTGGCGACCAGCAGGGCGAGGCAGCCGACGAGCCAGGACAGGGTGCGGCCCACCGGCCACGCGTCGCCCCGGGCGCGCAGCCGCCGCACCCCGGTGACGTACAGACCGGCGAGGACGAGCGCGAGCGTGCCGAACAGCAGGTCGAACCGGGACTGGGTGAGCAGGCCCGCGACGGTCAGGGGCTCGTCCACCGCGTAGCCGACGAGCGCCTCGATGCGCGTGGGCTCGGGGGCGGGCGCCGCGGGCGGCGGGGTGCGTCCGAGGGCGACGGCGACGCCCATCGTCGCCGCCATGAGGAGGACCTCGAGCCCGCCGAAGCGGATCATCGCGGCGGTGCTGCCCGCCTCGATGCCGGGGAGCGCGTGGCGCCGGTGCCAGGCACCGAAGGCGCCGAGGGCGACGAGAGCGAGGGCCTTGACCAGGACGAGGACGCCGTACGTGCTCGTCAGGAGGTCGGCGGGCGAGATCCGGACCAGGACGTTCAGCACGCCCGAGAGCGCGAGCACCACCCAGCAGACGAGCGCCACCGCCGAGAACCGGCGGGCCGCGAGGCCCGGGTGCCGGCCCCCCGCCACGAGATGGGTCACGACGGCGGCGAGCCCGCCCACCCACACGGCGGCGGCGAGCACGTGGAGCAAGAGGCTGTTGGTGGCGACGTCGTGGTCGCTGCCGCCGGCCGAGTGCCCGGTGAGGGCGAGCGGGAGGAGCCCGGCGAGCGCGACGCCGAGACCGACCACGGCAGCGCCCCACCCGAGCACGAAGCGGGTGACCCCGAGGGCGACGAGGGCGATCAGCGCGGTCAGCGCCCACGATGTCGTGCCCTCGATGCCGGTGACCGCGACCGAGAGCACCCGGGCGTCGAGCATCTGGGACACCGGGCGGCCGTAGGCGTCGGCCGCACTCAACGGGATCATCAGCAGCGCGGCCGCGGACCAGGCCGCCGCGCTCCACGACGCGACGCGGATCGCGCGGTAGCCGTCGGCCGAGAGCCAGCCCGAGGACGCGGGCGGCGTGAAGAAGGCCGCCAGCATGAGGAAGCCCACGGTGGAGGCGGCCGCCATCTGGCTCACCGCCCGCACGACCGGCAGGGCGTAGACCGTGACGGGGCCGGGGTCGGGGAGCCCGAGGCGGGCGAACGTGGCCGCACCCGAGAGCGTGCTCAGCGCCAGCGCGACCACCGCGGCGACGGCGAGCAGGGGCGCGACCTGCGCGACGAACAACGCCCCGGGGGTGGAGGGGCGTGCCGGCGCGTCGGCGGGCGGCGGGGTCGTCGTGGCCACGTCTCCAGGGTAGGTCGCCGCCGTCGGAGCGCCGTGCGGTCCGGTTAGGCTTCCCCGCGCCGGCCCCCGTAGCTCAACGGACAGAGCATCGGCCTTCTAATCCGACGGTTGCAGGTTCGAGTCCTGCCGGGGGCGCCGTCAGCAGCCCGCCAGGAAGTCGAGCACCTCGCGCGTCACCCGCTCCGGCTCGTCCTCCATGACGAAGTGGCCGGCGTCCGGCACGACGACCAGTCCGGCACCGGGGATGTCAGCGGCGAGGCGCTCGGCGTAGCCGACGGGCTGCCACCGGTCCCGCGCGCCCCACACGATGCGGACGGGCATCGCGATGTCCCCGAGCCGGTCGGTGAGCTCCTCGGTGTACCGGGAGTCGTAGTGCCGCACCTGGTGCTCGAAGAACGAGGTCCGCCCCAGCGGCGTCCGGTGCGGGGCGAGGTAGGCGCGCAGGTCGTCGTCGCCCATCGTCCCCGCGACCGTCATGCGCAGCTGCCGCGTCAGCATCTCCTCGAAGTCCGCCGCCGACATGGCGGCGTAGCTCTCGAGCCGGGTCCTGATGATCTCCCGCCAGGTCTCCGACGGCCACGAGTCGTAGCTGACCGTGTCGATGAGCATGAGCCGGCGGGCCCGCTGCGGGTGCAGGACCGCGATCCGCTGGCCGATCGCGCCGCCGATGTCGTGGGTGATGAGGCTCGGGCGCTCGAGGCCCAGCTCGTCGAGCAGGCCGAGCAGCAGGTCGGTCTGGGCGGCGACGGAGGTGTCGCGGTCGAGGGGCCGCTCGGAGTCGCCGTACCCGAGCAGATCGTAGGTGACGACGCGGTGGCCGGCCGCCTCGACGGCCGGGACGACGTGGCGCCATTCGTGGGACCAGGACGGCGTGCCGTGGACGAAGACGACGGGCTCGCCCTCGCCGCGATCGCGGTAGGCGAGCCGGACGCCGTCGACGAGCAGGTTCCGGTCGAGGAAGGTCATGCTAGGTAGACTAGTCTACCTAGCATGAGCGACAGAATCCCGGCCCGAGCCCGGATCCTCGACGCCGCCTCGGAGCGCTTCTACGCCCGCGGCGTGGCGGCGACCGGGATCGACGTGATCATCGCGGACGCGGGCGTCGCGAAGATGAGCCTCTACAACAACTTCGCCTCGAAGGCCGACCTGGTGTCGGCCTACCTGGAGCGGCGGCACCAGGAGTTCCTCGAGCGGCACCGGCGCCGGGTCGAGGCCCTGCCCGCAGGGGCGGGGCCCGGCGCCCGGGCCGTGACGGTGTTCGACGCCTACCTCGACGGGGTCGACGACCCGTTCCGGGGATGCGGACTGCTCAACGCCGCGGGTGAGCTGCCGACCGGCGACCCCGGCCGGGAGGCGGTGGCGCGTCAGAAGGCCGAGGTCGAGGACCTGCTGCGCGACGCCCTGGGGGACGAAGCGCTCGCCGAGCACCTGTCCCTCCTCCTCGAGGGCGCGATGGTGCGGGCCGGCCTGGAGGGCGATGCGGACCGCCTCCGCCGCGCCCGTCGGACGGCGGCGGAGCTGCTGGACGAGGCCTGAACCTCAGCGGTACCCCGTGGTGTCGGCCGGGCGCCCGGGGTCCTGGACCTCGTCCACGTAGCGCCAGCAGTCGGGCCGGGAGCCGTCGAGGTCGGTGAACCCGTAGAACGCGGCGAGCTCGCCCGACGACGTGGACATCGCGTTCCAGCGGGCGCGACCCGGGTCGGCGGCCAGCGCGGCCACACCCCGACCCACGAACCGGGGCGTCTCCGAGATCGCGAAGTGCGGCTCGCGGGCGAGGGCGTCGCGCCAGGTCTCCTCCGACACCCCGAAGTGCTCGAGCATGATCTCCGACCGCATCGAGCCCGGCGTGACCGCCACCGCCGTGCCCCCGTGGGCCGCGAGCTCGTGCGCCCACGACCGGGCGAGGCGGATCGGCGCGATCTTGGCGAGGTCGTAGTAGACGTTGAGCCTGTAGTGGCGGTCGTTGTGGTCGGCGGTGCCGTCGGTGACCTCGACGACGAGTCCCCCGGGCCGTCGCGCGAGCAGCCCCATGGCGCGGTGGGCCGTCACGAGGTGGGTGTCGATCGCCAGGCGCAGCGTCCGCAGCCCGTTGGCGAGATCGTGCTCCCAGACCGGCACGTCCCACTCGACCATGAGCTCTCCACCCCAGATGTCGTTGACCAGCACGTCCAGCCGGCCCTGCTCGCGCTCGATCCGGGCGACGAGAGCGGCGACGGCCCCGGGATCGAGGTGGTCGGTGGGCACCGCGACACCGCGCCCACCCGCGGCGGCGACCAGGTCGGCGGTGTCCTCGATCGTCTCGGGGCGGTCGTACTCCGAGCGCTGCGCCCGGGTGCTGCGCCCGGTGACGTAGACGGTGGCGCCCGCGGCACCGAGCTCGACGGCGATACCCCGGCCGGCCCCGCGGGTGGCCCCGGCGACCAGGGCGACGGTGCCGTCGAGAGCGAGCTGTGCGGTCACGCCGGTGACCGTCGCACGAACCCCCGACAACCCTCGAGAACCCGCGAGGGTTGCCGCCACCACCGGGGACACGCTTGGCTCGCCGGGTGCTGACCGACCTCCCCGCGTCCGCCGCCTGGCGGTTCGTGGACGCCGTGGACGGCTTCGAGGTCGTCTACATCGCGCCCGGCCGGCTGCGGGGACACACCTCCGCCGTGGAGGACGGGCAGCCGTACGCGGTGCGCTACGAGATCACGCTCGACGACGGGTGGCGCACGCGCTCGGCCCGCGTGTGGTCCGACACGCTCGCCGGGCCGCGCGAGGTGACCGTCGCGTCCGACGGCGAGGGCCGGTGGACGGTCGACGGCGCGCCCGCGCCCCACCTCGACGGCCTCGTCGACGTCGACCTCGAGGCGTCGGCCTGCACGAACACGCTCCCGGTCCACCGCCTGGCGCTGACGACGGAGGACGTCACCCCGTCGCCCGCCGTGTACGTGCGCGCGCTGGACCTCTCGGTCGTCCGTCTCGACCAGACCTACCGCCGCCTCGACGGGCACCGGTTCGCCTACACCTCGGACGGCGACTTCTCCGCCGTCCTCACCTACGACGACGCCGGCCTCGTCGTCGACTACCCGGGAATCGCGCGCCGAGCGTTCTGAGCAGCCTCGACTTATATAAGCTCTCGCTGCTACGTTCGCCGCCGTGCACGCCATGGACGTCCTCGGCGATCCGGTCCGCCGCCGGATCCTCGAGCTCCTCGCCGACGGGGAGCTGGCGTCCGGGGCCGTCGTCGAGCACATCCACGAGGAGTTCGGCATCTCGCAGCCCGGCGTCTCGCAGCACCTGCGGGTGCTGAGGGAGAACGGGCTGGCCTCGGTGCGGGCCGAGGGCACGCGCCGGCTCTACTCGGTCGACGCCGAGGGGCTCCGCGAGGTCGACGCGTGGATCGGGCGCTTCCGGCAGTTCTGGGAGCAGCGCCTCGACGCCCTCGGTACCGAGATCGCCCGCGGCAAGCGCGAGCGCAGGCGTTCCCCCACCCCCGACCCCACCCCCGACCCCACCCCCGAGGACAGCTGATGGACCTCTTCTCCGAGCTCGACGCCATCCACCGCCAGGTCGACCTCGACGCGGTCGACGGCGACACCGTCCGCGTGCTGCTGCGCCGGCGCTACCCGACCGAGCCGGCCGACCTGTGGAGCGCGCTGACCGAGCCCGACCGCATCGTGCGCTGGTTCCTGCCCCTGAACGGCGACCTGCGCGAGGGCGGTTCGTTCCAGTTGGAGGGCAACGCGGGCGGGGACATCCTCACGTGCACCCCGCCGCGGCTGCTGCGGGTGACGTTCGGGCACGAGACCAGCGTCGTCGAAGTGCGCCTGGAGGCCGACGACGAGGACACCGTGCTCGAGCTGGAGCACACCGTGCCGCTGGCGATGGCCGGCAGCGCCGCGGGCGCGCTGTTCGTCGGCCCCGGCTGGGACGGCGCGCTCATGGGGCTCGGCCTGTTCGTCCGCGGCGAGGCCGTCGGCGACCCCGTCGCGGCGGCGGAGTCGCCGGAGGTCGTCGAGTTCAACCGGCACTCGATCGACCGCTGGGTGGCGGCCGCGGAGGCGAGCGGCGCGGCGACCGCCGAGGAGATCGAGGGCGGGAAGCAGGCCGCGCTGGCCCAGTTCGTCCCCGACCCCCGGTGACCACGACACGAACCGGCCGGTAGGTCAGACTGTCGGCGGCGCGCTCGGCCGGGTGGCCGAGCCGTGGTCGAGAGGGGTGTCGATGGCGACGATGTCGTTCCGGGACGCGATGTTCCTGCTGGCGGAGTCGCGCGAGCGGCCCACCCACGTGGGCTCGCTGATGCTCTTCGACCGCCCCGAGGGCGCGGGACCCGACTACCTCGCGAACCTGCACCGGACGCTCGTGTCCGGCGACGTCGACATCGCGCCCCTGTTCCGCCGGCGGGCGACCCGCGGCGTCTCGACGCTGGGCCAGTGGGCCTGGGTGAACGACGACGACATCGACATCGAGTACCACGTGCGCCTCTCGGCCCTGCCGGGTCCGGGCCGCATCCGCGAGCTGCTCGAGCTCGTCTCCCGCCTGCACGGCAGCCTGCTCGACCGGCACCGGCCGCTGTGGGAGTTCCACCTCATCGAGGGCGTGGAGGGGGACCGCTTCGCGGTCTACAGCAAGATCCACCACGCGATGATGGACGGCGTCCGCGCCATGAAGCACCTCGAGAAGTCCCTGAGCACCGACCCGGAGAAGCGGGACATGGCGCCGTTCTGGGCCGTCGATCCCCGACCGGGCCGCGCCAGCCGCCCGGTCGGCGAGCCGGCGCCCGGGCCGTCGGGGTGGCTCGGGTCGGCGCGCGAGTACGTCGGCGGCGCGCTGCGCACGGCCGGCACGCTCGCCGAGGGCGTCGGGCAGTCGCTCAACGTCGGGCCGGCGCTCGTGTCGTCGGCCTACCGCGGGCTCGTCGAGCACGACCTGGCGCTGCCCTTCGAGGCGCCCCCGACGATGCTCAACGTCCCGATCACCGGGGCGCGGCGGTTCGCCGCGCAGTCCTGGCCGCTCAAGCGCATCCAGCGGGTGCGCGAGCGCACGGGCACGACGGTGAACGACGTCATGCTCGCGATGAGCGCCGGGGCGCTGCGGCGCTACCTCGAGGCCCACGACGGGCTGCCCGAGAAGCCGCTCGTCGCCGCGCTGCCCGTCGCGCTCGCGGACTCCGGCTCCGGCAACGCGCTCGGCGCGATCCTGGTGAACCTGGCGACGGACGAGCCCGATCCGTCCGAGCGCCTGCGGAAGATCCGCCAGTCGGGCCTCGCGGCCAAGGAGAACCTGCAGGGCCGCGACCCGATGACGATCGCCGCGCTCTCCGCCGTCGTCGCGGCGCCCATCGGGCTCGGCCTGGTGCCGGGCTCGTCGGCGATCAACCAGGGCTTCAACCTGATCATCTCCAACGTGCCCGGGCCCAAGGACCCGCTGTACTGGGAGGGCGCGCGGCTCGACGGGATCTACCCGATCTCGGTGCCGCTCGACGGGCAGGCCCTCAACATCACCGTGATGTCCTACGCGGACAGCATGGAGATCGGCGTGACCGGCGACCGGCGCGCGGTGCCGCACCTGCAGCACCTGCTGGGCTACCTCGAGGACGCGCTGGTCGAGCTGGAGGCCGTCGCCGACGAGGCCGACCCGACCTAGGTCCCCAGCTCGGCCGTGACGTCGCCGAGCACGTCGTGCACCTGCTCGAAGAAGGGCAGGCGCGCGGCGTACACGGCGGCGTCGGGGCCCGGCCGGAGCGTCTCGCCGAGCGGGATCTGCTCGGCGGCGCCGACGAGCCCGTCGGGACCCGGCGGGAGCAGCCCGACGCCCTGCATCCCGAGCAGCGCGGCCCCGAACGCTGCCCCGAACGCAGGGCCCTGGTCGACGGTCGGGAAGCCGACGGGCAGGTCGAGCGCGTCGGTGAGCAGGCGGCGCCAGAGCGTGCTGCGCGCGAAGCCGCCGGTCGCGCGGACCTCGTCGACGGCGAGGCCCGCTTCGCGCAGCGAGTCGAGCACCAGGCGCAGCTGCAGGCAGACGCCCTCGAGCAGGGCGCGTGCGACGTGGCCTGCGGTGTGTCGGCGGTGCAGGCCGACCAGCGCGCCCGCGCCGCCGATGTCCCAGTGCGGGGCGCGCTCGGGCAGCAGGTGGGGCAGGGCGAGCAGCCCGTCGGCACCCGCGGGTACGGCGTCGGCCGCGGCGAGGAGGTCGTCGACGTCGCGGTGGAGCGTCTCGCGCGCCCAGTCGAGCACGAGGCCGCCGTTCGTGATCGCCCCGCCGACCACCCAGCGCCGGTCGGCCAGGCCGTAGCAGAACACCCGTCCGCGCGGGTCGACGGCGGGCCGTTCGACGGCGACCCGCAGCGCGCCGCTGGTGCCGATCGAGCAGGCCGCGACGCCCGGCCGGACGGCGCCGACGCCCAGGTTGGCCAGGGGCCCGTCTCCTCCCCCGGCGACGACGGGGACGCCGGCCGGGAGGCCCCAGTCGCGGACCCGGAGCTCCCCGACGACGGCTGTCGTCGCGACCGGCTCCCCCAGCGCGTCGGCGGTGATGCCGGCGATCGCCAGGGCCTCGGGGTCCCAGGCGCCGGTCGCGACGTCGAGCAGGCCGGTGCCCGAGGCGCACGAGGTGTCGGCGACCCGGGCGCCGGTGGCCCGCGCGAGGACGAACTCCTTGATGCCGCCCCAGGTGTGCGCCGCGGCGTGCAGGCTCGGGCGCGCGCGGCGCAGCCAGGCGAGCTTGACCAGCGGGCTCATGGGGTGGATCGGGGTGCCGGTGCGCCGGTGCAGGGCCAGGGCGCCCTCGCGGGCCCGGAGCTCGCGGGCGACGTCGGCGGCGCGGCTGTCGGCCCAGGTCAGCAGCGGTCCGACGGGGTCGCCGCGGGCGTCGAGGGCGAGCAGGCCGTGCATGGCGGAGCTGAACGACAGCGCCGCGACCCGCCCGGGGTCGACCTGCGCCACGGCGTCGCGCACCGCGTCGCCGACGGCCTCCCAGATCGCCTCGGGGTCCTGGACGGCGGCGCCGGGCTCGGGCTCGTCGAGGTGGTGCGGGGCCTCGCCGTGCCCGTGGTCGGTGCCGTCGGACGCGAAGGCGACGGCCTTGGTGGCGGTGGTGCCGATGTCGACGCCGAGGACCAGGTCGGGCTCCGGCATCAGACGACGAGGCTCGACAGCAGCACGAGCACGAGACCGACCACCGACACGATCGCGACGGCGGCGGCCGTCACCACCATTCGGGTGTCGCTCGCGGTCCACACGACGGGCTTGTTTCCCCGCCGGCGCGTCCGCCTGAACCTCGGCGTGCCCCGAACTGCGCGGCCCGGGGGGCCCACCTAGGCTGCGGTGCGGAGGCGTCAGGGTGCCTGGTGGCCCCCGCGGTCTTCAACACCGTAGTGGTCGAGCATCTCGGCCAGGCGGGTTCGATTCCCGTCCGCCTCCGCCAGAACCCGGGTCCAGACGACGTGCCCAGGCCGCAACATCCACCACACCGCAACGTCCACCACATCTCAGGGGGTTCCTGCATGGGTGCACGCACCTGGCTGGGCGAGTGGCCGATGTTCCGGCAGGCCACGGGTTCGGATCCCCTCGGTCGCGGGTCCGCCGTGCAGTCCCCGCGGACGCAGGCCCTCGGGCCGCGGACCTCGGACGCCGACGAGGTCGTCAAGTCGGTCTGCCCGTACTGCGCGGTGGGCTGCGGACAGAACGTCTACGTCCGCGACGGGCGCGTCACCCAGATCGAGGGCGACCCCGACTCCCCCGTCTCGCGCGGGCGCCTGTGCCCGAAGGGCTCGGCGTCGACGTCGCTGGTGACCTCGCCGTCGCGGGTGACGACGGTGCGCTACCGGCGTCCGTACGGCACCGAGTGGGAGGACCTCGACCTCGACACGGCGCTCGACATGATCGCCGACCGCGTCATCGACGCCCGCCGCAAGGGCTGGCAGGACACCGATGAGGAAGGCCGCGTCCTGCGGCGCACGCTGGGCTTCTCGAGCCTGGGCGGCGCGACGCTGGACAACGAGGAGAACTACCTCATCAAGAAGCTGTTCATGGCGCTCGGCGCGATCCAGGTGGAGAACCAGGCGCGTATTTGACACAGCGCCACCGTCCCCGGTCTGGGGACCAGCTTCGGTCGTGGCGGTGCCTCGAACTTCCAGCAGGACCTGCAGCACTCGGACTGCATCGTCATCGAGGGCTCGAACATGGCGGAGGCCCACCCCGTGGGCTTCCAGTGGGTCATGGAGGCGAAGGCGCGCGGCGCCAAGATCATCCATGTCGACCCGCGGTTCACGCGCACCAGCGCCGTGGCCGACCTGCACGTGCCGTTCCGTGCGGGCGCGGACATCGCCTTCCTCGGCGGACTGATCAACTACGTGCTCACCGAGGGCGAGGACTTCCGCGAGTACGTCACGACGTTCACGAACGCCGCGGACCTCGTCGGTGAGGACTTCGTCGACACCGAGGACATGGCCGGGATCTTCTCCGGCTACAACGCCGACACCGGGCGCTACGACCCGATCAGCTGGCAGCTCGAGGGTGTCGAGTACGAGGCCCCGGCCGCCGGGATGCGCGACCACTGGGAGGCCGACCTCCGCGAGCAGGCCGACGGGTCGGGCCAGAGCGACGAGGGCCGGCAGCGCGAGCACCACGCCGCGATGGCGTCGGACACCGGGGGCGGAGCCGGCGACGCCGCCCACGCCACCAGCACCCCGCAGCGCGACGAGACCCTGCAGCACCCGCGCTGCGTCTACCAGGTGCTCAAGCGGCACTACTCCCGCTACACGCCCGAGGCCGTCTCCCGCGTGTGCGGCATGGGCGTCGAGGAGTTCCTGCAGGTCGCTCGGGCGATCACGGAGAACTCGGGCCGCGAGCGCACCACGGCGTGGGTCTATTCGGTGGGCTGGACGCACCACAGCGTCGGGGCGCAGTACATCCGCGGAGCCGCGATCCTGCAGACGCTGCTGGGCAACATGGGGCGTCCGGGCGGCGGCATCCTCGCGCTGCGCGGGCACGCCAGCATCCAGGGCTCGACGGACATCCCCACGCTCTACGACCTGCTGCCCGGCTACATCCCGATGCCGAACGCGCACCTGCACGACGACCTGCGGAGCTTCCTCGACGCCGACGCCGCGAAGACAGGCTTCTGGGGCAACATGGACACCTACATGGTGAGCCTGCTCAAGGCCTGGTGGGGCGACGCGGCGACCCCCGAGAACGACTTCGCGTTCGACTACCTGCCCCGTCTCACCGGCGACCACGGCACCTACGGGATCGTGCGCGACCAGATCGACCGGAAGACCTACGGGTACTTCGTCGTCGGCGAGAACCCGGCGGTCGGGCACGCCAACGGGAAGATGCAGCGCCTCGGCCTGGCCAACCTCGAGTGGCTCGTGGTCCGCGACATGCAGATGATCGAGACGGCCACGTTCTGGAAGGACGGGCCCGAGATCGAGACCGAGGAGCTGCGGACCGAGGACATCGGGACCGAGGTCTTCTTCCTGCCGTGCGCGAACCACACCGAGAAGGCCGGCACCTTCACCAACACCCAGCGGCTGCTGCAGTGGCGCCGCGAGGCCGCGCACCCGCCGGGTGATGCGCGCTCGGAGCTGCACTTCTACTTCCACCTCGGCAAGAAGATCCGGGAGAAGCTCGCCGGGTCGACCGACGAGCGCGACCGGCCCCTGCTCGACCTCACCTGGGACTACCCGACGTTCGGTGTCCACGAGGAGCCCGATCCCGAGTCGGTGCTCGGCGAGATCAACGGCTACGACGCCGACGGGAACCCGCTCTCGAGCTACACCCAGCTGAAGGCGGACGGCTCCACGACGGCGGGCTGCTGGATCTACACCGGCGTCTACAAGGACGGCGTCAACCAGGCCGACCGTCGCAAGCCCGGCTCCGAGCAGGACTGGGTGGCCGCCGAGTGGGGCTGGGCGTGGCCGGCGAACCGGCGCACGCTCTACAACCGTGCGTCGGCCGACGCCGAGGGCCGCCCGTGGAGCGAGCGCAAGGCCCTCGTCTGGTGGGACGCCGAGAACGACACGTGGACGGGCCACGACATCCCGGACTTCGAGGCGACCAAGCCGCCGTCGTACGTCCCCGCCGAGGGCGCCACGCGCCAGGACGCCCTGGCCGGCACCGACGCGTTCATCATGCAGACCGACGGGAAGGCGTGGCTCTACGCGCCCGCCGGGCTCGCGGACGGGCCGATGCCGACGCACTACGAGCCGGTGGAGTCGCCGGTGGCAAACCTGCTGCACGAGCAGCAGGACAACCCCGCCCTCGAGCGCATCGACCGGGCCTGGAACCGGATCAACCCCTCGCAGAGCGAGGTGTATCCGTACGCGTTCCTGACCTACCGGCTCACCGAGCACCACACCGCGGGCGGGATGAGCCGGTTCCTCGGCTACCTCTCCGAGCTCCAACCGGAGTTCTTCTGCGAGGTCTCCCCCGCGCTGGCCGCGGAGCGGAACCTCGAGCACCTGGGCTGGGCGACGCTGATCTCGGCCCGCACGGCGATCGAGGCCCGGGTCCTCGTGACCGAGCGCATGAAACCGCTGCGGATCGGGGACCAGACGGTCCACCAGATCGGGTTGCCGTACCACTGGGGGTCGAACGGGCTCTCGACCGGCGACCCGGCCAACGATCTGCTCGGCGTCGTGATGGACCCGAACGTCCACATCCAGGAGTCCAAGGTGGCCACCTGCGACATCCAGCCGGGACGCCGTCCCCGCGGGCCGGCGCTGCTCGACTTCGTCGAGTCCTACCGGCGCAAGGCCGGGGTGGAGCCGGGAGGCAACACGTGACGAACCTCTTCGGGGCGAGCGGAGCGACGGGAAAGCTCTTCGACGCCTTCTCCGGCGCGGCGACGTCGCTGTCCGGGCCGCTGCCCGACCCCAGCACCGACGCGGGGTGGTCGACCGAACACCCGAAGCGGGTCGGCTTCTTCACCGACACCTCGGTGTGCATCGGCTGCAAGGCCTGCGAGGTGGCGTGCAAGGAGTGGAACCTGGTGCCCGACGACGGCACCGACGCCTCCGACCTCTACCGGCTCACCGGGATGTCCTACGACAACACCGGTGACCTCGGCGCCTCGACGTGGCGGCACGTCGCGTTCATCGAGGACGTCCGGCCGCACGGCAGCGCGACCGCGGCGCACGGCGGGCCGCCCAGCGGCGTGCCCGTCGACGCGGCCACCGGGTTCCTGCCGACCGGGCTGCCCGCGGTGACCGACGGCGCGCCGTCGTCCCCGACGCTGCGCGCCCCCCGCGACGCCGCCACCGCCCCCGCCCCGGGCGAGACCGTCGACCTGCTCGCACTGCTGCCCGACTCCGGCGCGCACGGCCAGCAGACCCCCGACGACGAGCGGGACGTGCGCTGGCTGATGTCGTCGGACGTCTGCAAGCACTGCACGCACGCCGGCTGCCTCGACGTGTGCCCGACGGGAGCGCTGTTCCGCACCGAGTTCGGCACGGTCGTCGTGCAGGACGACATCTGCAACGGCTGCGGCTACTGCGTGCCGTCCTGCCCGTACGGCGTGATCGACGTCCGCGAGGACGACGGCGGCGCCCACAAGTGCACGCTGTGCTACGACCGCCTCGGCGCGGGCATGGAGCCGGCCTGCGCGAAGGCGTGCCCGACGAACTCGATCCAGTTCGGCGACCTCGACGAGCTCCAGGCCGCCGCCGATGCCCGGCTGGCGGAGCTGCACGGGCGCGGCGTGACCGAGGCACGGCTCTACGGTCGCGACCCCGACGACGGTGTCGGCGGCGACGGCGCGTTCTTCCTGCTCCTCGACGAGCCCGAGGTCTACGGCATGCCGCCGGACCCGATCGTCACCACCCGCGACCTGCCGGAGATGTGGCGCAACGCGGCGCTCACCGCGGTCGGCCTGGGGGCGGCGGTCGTGGCGGCGTTCTGGGGAGGTCGCAAGTGACGGACGCGAACCCGGCCGAGATGCCCCAGCGGTCGCGGGTCGACCACGACGCGGTGACGCCGCGCCGCGGGAGCCGGCGCCGCGGCCGCGGCGAGGAGCTGCAGGTCCCCGAGGCCGAGTTCCGCTCGTACTACGGGCGCCCGATCATCAAGGCGCCGGTGTGGAAGAACCCCGACGTCCCGCTGTACCTCTTCCTCGGCGGGCTGGCCGCGACGTCGTCGGGTCTCGGGGCCCTCGGCGGCGCCACCGATCGTCCGACGCTGCGACGCACCGGGCGCCTCGCCGCGGCCGCCGGTGCGGCCGGCGGGACCGTCTTCCTCATCCACGACCTGCACCGGCCGGCTCGCTTCCTGCACATGCTGCGGGTGTTCAAGCCGACGTCGCCGCTGTCGGTGGGCACCTGGATCCTCTCGCCGTTCGCGACGCTCGCCGCCGCGACCGCCGCGTCCGAGGTGACGGGCCTGTTCCGGCGGGCGGGCGACGCGTCCGGGGCGGTCGCCGCGGTGATCGGGCCGGCGCTCGGCACGTACACGGCGGTGCTGTTCTCGAACACCGCCGTGCCGACCTGGCACGAGGCGCACCGCGAGCTGCCGATCGTGTTCGCCGGCAGCGCCGCGGCCGCCGGCGGCGGGATGGGGCTGGTCGGGGCGTCCGTGCGCGACAACGTGCCGGCGGCGCGGCTGGCCGTGGCGGGCGCGGTCGTCGAGCTGGCGGCCGGCGAGTTCATGGAGCGCAAGCTCGGCCTGCTCGGCGACGTGTACCAGAAGGGCCGCGCGCACACGCTGATGCGCGCCTCGAAGGCGTGCCTGGCGGCCGGCGCGGTCGGCGCGGTGCTGGGCCGGCGTCGTCGCTGGTCGGCGGCGCTGTCCGGCCTGGCGCTGATGGCCGGGTCGGCGCTCACGCGCTTCGGGGTGTTCGACGCCGGCATCGCGTCGGCCAACGACCCCGCGCACATCGTCGTCCCCCAGCGTGAGCGCATCCGCCAGCGACAGGCGACGACCGGCACCGAGGTCGCGCCGCCGGACCGTACGTTCGCCTGACGGCTGCTTCGGCGTTCTCGTAGAGCGCTCCCACCTCCCGAGGTGCCGACGTCCCCCGCCCGTGTGACGATCCCCGATCGTGCCGGAGGAGGTGGACGTGTCGGACGCGTCGGGCGTGTCGGTGGGTCCCCGCCGCACCGGGCCGCCGCCGTGGGCCGTGGCGCTCGGGTTCGGCGTGCTCGTGGTGGCCGGGCTGCTGTGGGCGAAGTGGGCGCCGTACTGGGTGAAGGTGCCGTCGGTCGCCGGGTCGCACTCGCTCGGCCCGTCGATCCTCACCGGCGGGGAACCGACGCCGCCCGGCATGTCGCTGACCGCGGGGCTGCGGTTCGCCGGCACGTACTTCCTCGCGATCTGGCCCGCGCTCGTCGTCGGGCTCGTGCTGGCGGCGGCGGTGCAGGTCGCGCTGCCGTCCGCGTGGCTCGCCCGGCTGTTCGGGAGCGGGGTCCGCGGCGGCGTGCGCGGGAGCGCGCTCGCCCTCCCCTCGATGATGTGCAGCTGCTGCGCGGCGCCGCTGGCCGTCGGGCTGCGCCGCCGCACCGCGGACCTCACCGCGACGCTCGCGTACTGGCTCGGCAACCCGGCGCTCAACCCCGTCGTCCTCGCCTTCTGCGCCTTCGTGCTGCCCTGGCCGTGGACGCTGCTGCGCGCCGGCGCCGGTCTCGCCGTCGTCGTGGGGGCCGTGGCCCTCGCGCGGTGGTGGAGCGGGCCGGCGACGGTCGACGCGACGCCGGTCGTGCCCTCGTAGACCGAGCCCGACGACCGCCCTCTGCTCGTCCGCTTCCTGTCTGCGCTCGGGCGGCTCTCGGTGCGGCTGCTGCCCGAGTACCTGCTGCTCGTGGTCGCCCTCGGGGCACTGCGCGGCGTGCTGTTCCCGGTGGGCTCGACGCTGCTGACCGGGACGGGGATCGTCGTCGGCGTCGTCCTGCTGGCGGTCGCCGGGACACTCCTGCCGATCCCGACCGGCGCCGAGATCGCGGTCGTCGCGGCGCTGCTGGCCGTCGGGGTGTCGGCGCCGCTCGCCGCGGCGCTGCTGATCACCCTGCCGGCGCTGAGCCTGCCGTCGCTGCTCATGGTCCGCGGGGTCTTCCCGCGGGGGCTGCTCGTCGCCGTGACCGGGCTCGTCGTCGGGGTCGGGGTCCTGACGTCGGTCGTCGCCCTCGGCGTGTGAGTGGTCGTCCGTGGCGGGGCACGGGGAGGAGATGGGGGTGCAGCGCAGAATGGGCGAGGTGAGCGACGATCCCCGCCGGCGGGTGCCGCGCACCGACGCCGTGCTCGCCGACGCACGCCTCGGGCCGGCGCTGGCGACGCTGGGGCGGGCGCGGGTCAAGGAGGTCGTCGTCGCCGCGCAGGGCCGGGCGCGGGCCGGGGAGATCGCGCCGGAGGCCGTCGCGGACGAGGTGGTCGCGACACTGCCCCTGACCTCGGCGACCCTGCGCCCGATCCTCAACGCCACGGGCGTCCTGCTGCACACCAACATCGGGCGCGCCCCGCTCTCGTCGGCCGCCCGGGACGCGCTCGACCTCGCGGCCGGGACCACGGACGTCGAGCTGGACCTGGTCTCCGGTGGGCGCGGTCGGCGGGGCGCGGGGGCGTTGGGCGCGCTGGCCGCGGCCGTCCCCGACGCCGGCGGCGTGCACGTCGCGAACAACGGGGCGGCGGCGCTGATCCTGGCCGCGACGGCCCTCGCGTCCGGTCGGGAGATCGTCATCGCCCGCGGCGAGATGGTCGAGATCGGCGACGGGTTCCGCCTGCCCGACCTGCTGGAGTCCACCGGCGCCCGGCTGCGCGAGGTCGGCACCACCAACCGCGTGCACCGCGCCGACTACGCCGACGCCGTCGGGCCGGACACCGGCATGGTCCTCAAGGTCCACCCGTCGAACTTCGTCGTCACCGGGTTCACGTCGTCGGTGCCGGTCGCCGACCTGGTCGGGCTGGGCGTGCCCGTGGTGTCCGACATCGGGTCGGGGCTGCTCGCGCCGCACCCGCTCCTGCCCGCGGAGCCGGACGCGACCAGCGAGTTGCGGGCCGGGGCGGATCTCGTCACCGCGTCGGGTGACAAGCTGCTCGGCGGCCCCCAGGCCGGCCTGGTGTTCGGCGACGCCGACCTCGTGCACCGCCTGCGTCGCCACCCCCTGGCCCGGGCGCTGCGCGTCGACAAGCTGACGCTCGCGGCGCTCGAGGCGACGCTGCGGGGCCCGCTGCCGCCCGTCCGGGCGATGCTCGAGGCCGACGTCGACGACCTGCGGGTCCGGGCCGCGGCGCTCGCCGAGAAGGTCGGCGGGGTGGCGGTGGACTGCGCCGCGCAGGTCGGCGGGGGTGGCGCGCCGGGGGTGGAGCTGGCGAGCGCCGGGGTGGCCCTGCCCGTCGAGGCCGCCGATCGGCTGCGCCTCGGCGCCGACCCCGTCCTCGCCCGCGTCGAGCAGGGGCGGTGCGTGGTCGACCTGCGCTCGGTGCCACCCGAGGCCGATACCCGCCTCGCGGACGCGATCGCCCTGGCGCTGGTCCGAGCTCCGGGATGAGGGTCGTGGCCACCGCGGGCCACGTCGACCACGGCAAGTCGACGCTGGTCCGCGCGCTCACCGGGATGGAGCCCGACCGCTGGGCCGAGGAGCGCCGGCGGGGCATGACGATCGACCTCGGTTTCGCGTGGACGACGCTGCCCGGCACCGAGGAGCCCGTCGCGTTCGTCGACGTCCCGGGGCACGAGCGGTTCGTGACGCAGATGCTCGCCGGGGTCGGGCCGGTGCCGGCGACGATGTTCGTCGTCGCCGCCGACTCGGGGTGGATGCCGCAGTCGACCGAGCACCTCGACGCGCTCGACGCCCTCGGGGTGCGCGACGGTCTGCTCGTCGTCACCCGCAGCGACCTCGCCGATCCGGAGCTCGCGCGGGACGAGGCGCTCGAGCACCTCGGGGAGTCGTCGCTGGGGCGGCTGCCGGCGGTGTGCGTGTCAGGGGCGACGGGGGCGGGCCTTCCGGAGCTGCGGGCGGCGTTGTCGCAGCTCGTCACCGGGTTGCCCGCCCCGGACGTCGACGCCGACGTGCGCCTGTGGGTGGACCGCGCGTTCACGGTGCGGGGGGCGGGCACGGTGGTCACCGGGACGCTCGGGGCGGGCACGATCCGGGTGGGCGACGAGCTGGCCCTGGGCTCGCGCACGGTCACCGTGCGCAGGATGCAGGCGCTCGGCGAGAGCGTCGACCCCGTCCGCGCCGTCGCCCGGGTGGCGCTGAACCTGCGGGGCGTGGGCCTCGACGAGGTCGGGCGCGGCGACGCGCTGACGACCCCCGGGCGCTGGCTGCGCGGCGACGTCGTCGACGTGCGCGTCGGACCGCCACGGGGCGCCTCGGCCGCGGTGGAGCTGCCGAAGCAGGTGATGCTGCACGTCGGGTCGGCGGCGGTGGCGGCGCGCGTGCGGCCGCTGTCGCGGTCCGGGGCGCCCGACTCGGACGACGCCACCCGCACGGTGCGCCTCACCCTGCGGGAGCCGCTGCCGCTGCGCCCCGGTGACCACGCGCTGCTGCGCGATCCCGGCGCGCACCGGGTGCTCGGCGGGGTGACGGTGCTCGACGTGCGCCCGCCCGCGCTGCGTCGTCGGGGGGCGGCGGTGGCGCGGGCCGGGGAGCTGGCGGGCACCGAGGGCGTCCCCGACGCCGCCGGCGAGCTCGCGCGGCGGCGGCTGATGCGTCGCGACGACCTCGTCGCGCTGGGCGCCGAGGTGCCGGCCGACATGCCCGCGGCGGGCGGGTGGCTCGTCGACCCGGGGCACCTCCCGGTGCTGGCGCGGCGGCTGGTCGAGGCGGTCGTCGCCCACGCCGAGGCCCAGCCCCTGGAGGCGGGCCTGCCCGCGAAGGCGGCGGCGCGCGTCCTCGAGCTTCCCGATCCCCGCCTGCTGGACCTCGTCCTCGCGGAGCCGGGGGCGTCGTCGCTCACGGCCGCGGGTGGGCGGATCCGGCGCCGCGACGCGGGCGGGCTGCCCGACGCGGTGCGCGCGGCGGTGGCGGCGGTGCGCGCCGACCTCGCCGACGCCCCGTTCGCGGCCCCCGAGGCCCACCGGCTCACGGAACTGGGGCTGCGCACCCGCGAGCTGGGCGCGGCGGTGACGGCGGGGGCACTGCTCAAGGTCGGCGACGGGATCTACCTGGCGCCCGACGCCCTGGACGTCGCCGTGGCCCGGCTCGCGGACCTGCCCTCGCCGTTCACGCTCTCCGAGGCCCGCCAGGCCCTCGGCACCACCCGCCGCGTGGCGGTGCCGCTGCTCGAGCACCTGGCCCGCCAGGGCCGCACGCGCCGCGACGACGAGGGCCGGCACTCGGTGCGGTGAGGGGTGGGCGGGCACTCGCCGAGTGCAAGCCCTGCGTCCTCGCTTGCACTCAACGCCAGGAAAGCCGCTTCGATCACCGGGCGTCCGGGCGCTTTCCCGGCACGTCGGGCCGCGCCAGGATCACGGGCATGGACCTGCGTCGCGACGTCGCCCTCGGTGCGCGGCTGGCGGTGGTGCGCACCGGTGGCCTGGCGCTGGCCCTCGCCGGCGATCCCGTCCTACGCCTGCTGTACCGGCCCTGGATCGACGACCCGGCGCCCCTCCAGCGCCAGCTGCGCGAGGCCTCCCAGCCCTACGCGAGCCGCAGCGGCGTGCTCGTCGTCGCCACCGCCGCGATGTGCCGCGAGGTCGTCCGCGACCGCCGCTTCCTGGTGCGACCGCGGACCGGCGGCTCGCTCGGCGGGGCCGTCGAGGGCCGCCGCGACCCGCTGCTCGAGCCCGTCGAGCTGTCCTTCCTCGGCATGGACCCGCCGGAGCACACGCGGCTCCGGCGCCTGGTCGGCGGCTGGTTCACCCCCGCCCGCGTCAGCTCCTACGAGCCCCTGGTGGTCGGGCTCGCCGAACGGCTGGCTGACGAGGCCGCCGCACGCGGTCGGTTCGACCTGGTCGCCGACGTCGCGACCCCGTTGCCGGCGGCGGTGATCGCCGAGATCCTGGGCGTGCCCGAGTCCGACGCGGGCGCGTTCGCGCGGTGGGGCCAGGCCGTCGGCGCCGGGCTCGGCGGCGTGCGGTCGCTGCGTGCCCTGCACCGCCTCGACCGCGCCGTCGCCGAACTGCGCGGGCTGCTCGGCGGCCTGCTCGAACGCCGGCGTCGCGACCCCGCCGACGACCTCCTCAGCCACCTCGCGCGCGAGGACGTCGACACCGACGAGGCCGTCAGCCTCGCGGCGTTCCTGCTGCTCGCGGGGTTCGAGACGACGAGCACACTGCTCGGCAACGCCGTCGCCGCCATGACCGACGCCCGCGAGCCCTGGGCGAGGCTCGCCGCCGACCCCGGCCGGGCGGGCGACGCCGTCGAGGAGAGCCTGCGCTTCGACGCGCCGATCCAGTTCACCGCGCGGACGCCGCACGAGACCGTGCACCTCGGTGACCGCGACATCGAGCCGGACACCGTCGTGATGGCGATGCTCGGGGCCGCCGGTCGCGACCCGGCGGTGCACACCGACCCCGACGTGTTCGACCTCGACCGGCCGACGAAGGGCGAGCACCTGGCGTTCTCCGGGGGCATCCACTTCTGCCTCGGCGCGCCGCTGGCCCGGCTCGAGGCGCGGGTCGCGCTGGCGGCCCTGGCGGAGCGGATGCCGACGCTGCACCGGGAGCCGGGCGCGGCACGGCGCCGCTCGCTGCTGCTGAGGAGCTACACGACGCTGCCCGTCGGCGCGTGATCGAAGCGGCTTTCCTGGCGCTGAGTGCAAGCGAGGACGCAGGGCTTGCACTCAGGATGTGCTCAGATCGCCGGCGGATCCTGGAGGTCGGCGCGCAGGGTCGCGAGGGTGCGCGTGAGCAGGCGGGAGACGTGCATCTGGGACACGCCGACGCGCTCGGCGATCTGGGTCTGGGTCATGCCGCCGAAGAAGCGGAGCATGACGATCGTCCGCTCGCGCTCGGGGAGCTTGCGCAGGGCGGGCTGCACGGTCTCGCGGTGCTCGACCTGCTCGAGCTCGGCGTCCGCGGATCCCAGGACGTCGGCGAGGCGGCCGGAGGACGGGTCGTCGACGAGCATGTCGTCGAGGCTCGAGGAGCGGTAGGCGTTCGCCGCCTCGAGCGCCTCGAGGACCTCCTCGCGGCTGCGCTGCAGGTGCTCGGCGAGCTCGCCGGCGGTGGGGGCGCGGTTGAGCTCCTGGGACAGCTGCGGCATCGCCGACCCGATGGCCAGGCGCAGGTCCTTGAGCCGCCGGGGCACGCGCGTCGACCATGCCTTGTCCCGGAAGTAGCGGCGCACCTCGCCGGTGATCGTCGGGACCGCGTAGGACAGGAAGTCCGAACCGCGCTCCGGCGAGAACCGGTCGACGGCGTGGATGAGGCCGACCGTCGCGACCTGCTCGAGGTCCTCCTGCGGCTCGCCGCGCTGGGCGAAGCGGCGCGCGATGTGCCGCGCCAGCGGGAGGTAGCCCTCGACGAGGCGGTCACGCAACGCCTCGCGACGCCGGTCGCCCTCGGGCAGCCCGGCGTGCTCGAGGAGCATCGGGACGAGGTGCTCGTAGGAGTCCTCGTTCCGGGAGCTGCGCTGAGGTGCCCCGCCCGCGCTGCCCGTCAGCGGGCGCGCCGGCTCGCTCACGGGTTGAGCCGTTGCTTGCGCAGGTGGATGCCGAGCCACTCCGGGTCGGCGTCGAGCACTTCGGCGTCGTCGGTGAGCGTGGTCAGCACGCGCCACCCGAAGGTGTCCTGGCGCAGCGTCGCCTCGTGGCGCACCGGCACCCGGCAGATCACGTCGATGCGGCCCTCGGACATGACGAACCCGCAGCGCAGCTGTCCGCCCTCCCGCGCCAGGGGCACGAGCGCCGAACAGGCCTCGTCGACGGCCATCCGCAGGTCCGAGACGGCGTCGAGGTCGAAGTCCGCCCGCGCGGCCAGGTCGGCCGCGACGGCGCGCACCGACGGGATCAGTGCCGGGTCGGCGTGCACGCGGACCTCGACGGGCGACGGGGTCTCCGCCAGGCCTGCCGACCCGGCGGCACCGGGATCGGAGGTGGCGGTGGACGTGCGATCACGCTGCTGCGGTTCCGGCGTCTGCACGGCTGCTGATCTCCGTTTCGCGGCAGGTGAGGAGGTCGATGGCGCGGTCACCGTATCGGCGGAGCCTGCGCGGGCGGCAGGGGCCCACGCCGGTCGTCCGGCTCATCCGGCGAGCGCGGCCTCGACCGACGGGTAGAGCGCGAACAGGTCGGTGAGGCCGGTGGCCTGCAGCGGACGACTCACCGGCCGCGAGTTCGCGACGAGGCGCAGCGCCACGTCCCGGTTCCGCGACTCGTCGAGCGCCTCCACCAGCAGGGCCAGGCCGCTCGATCCGAGGAACTCGACCGAGAGCATGTCCAGCACGAGCACCGTGGGCTTGCCCTGGAGCTCCTCGTTCACCTTCGCGCGCAGCGCAGGCGTCGTCAGCATGTCGATCTCGCCGGCAAGCCGGATCACCGACGCGCCGTTCGACCGCTGCACGTCCACGCCCAGCGGGTCCTCCGCAGTGAGGTCGTCATCGGTGGCCACGACGTCTGGTCCCCCTCCGGTCAGTCGGGTGTGGTCCGAACTCGGCGTCGGTCCAGGGAAAACGTACTTGCCGTGCTCGTGACCCTACTCGTCACCCCCCGTGGGCACGTGTTCACGACACCGATGACGGCCTCCGCGTGCCGAAGAGCACCTGGCCGGGTCGTGCGCCGCACACGATCGTGCCGGTCGTTGGGCCGATCAGGGGTGTTTGCCGTCGCGGGGCGGGGGGGATACCGCCGATGTTGCTGGCGCGCCGGAGACCACCCCCCGTGCGGGCGCCCCGACTGGGAGGATCGCCATGGCCGACATCCGACTCCTGCCCGGGCCCATCATCGATGAATGGGACTGGCAGCTCCACGGTGCGTGCCGTGGGATGGACTCGAGTTTCTTCTTCCACCCCGACGGCGAACGGGGTCCCCGACGCGAGCACCGCGCCGCCGAGGCCAAGCGGGTCTGCGCGTCCTGCCCGGTCATCGAGCCGTGCCGTCGCCACGCCCTCGCGACCCGTGAGCCCTACGGCGTCTGGGGCGGCCTGACCGAGGACGAGCGACGCCTGGCCCTGCGCGGCGGTCGTCGCACGGACGACGAGGCCGGCGCCGTCGTCTACGAGGCGCCGTCCCCCGTCTAGAGGCCCTGGAGTCAGGGGCCTAGAGGTACTGGCCGCCGTCGTCCCCGCCCTGCGCGGGACGGCTGCGACCCTGGCGCATCTGCTCGAGCTGGCCCCGTGCGGCCATCTGCTGCGCGAGCACGGCGCTCTGGATGCCGTGGAAGAGACCCTCGAGCCACCCGAGGAGCTGGGCCTGCGCGATGCGCAGCTCGGCCTGCGAGGGCGCCGCGTCGGACGAGAACGGCAGCGTGATGCGGCGCAGCTCCTCGCGCAGCTCCGGCGCGAGCCCCTGCTCGAGCTCGCGGATCGACCGCTCGTGGATGTCGGCGAGACGCGCGCGCCCCGCCTCGTCGAGCGGCGCCGCGCGGACCTCCTCGACGAGCTTGCCGACCATCCCGGCCACCCGCATCACCGCGCCCGGGGAGGCCACCAGCTCCCCCGTGCCGGCACCCTCCCCCGCGCCCGACGCCGCGGCCGCCGCCAGCGCCGACGACGGGCGTTCGTCCTGATCACTCATGGCCCCATCATGGCGGGCCGCGCCCCCGTCGGCGCGCTGGTCCCCGTCGCGGCGACACGGTCGCGGGCCACGCGCTTCGCCGTCACGGGAGCGGGGTATGAAGGGCGCGAGGTGAGTCGTGGACACAAGGATCAGGCTGGCCCTCGACACCACGGGGGACGGCGGGACGAAGGTGCGTGGCGAGGCCGCGCCCGATGACGGTCGCGCGGTCGACGAGGACGCGGTGCCGCACGTCGTCGTCGTGGCCCTCACCGGTCCGCTGTCCGAGCTCACCGCCCGGCCCCTGGCGGTCCGGATCGTCGAGCTCCTGCGCCGCCACGGCGGGGTCGTCGTGGACGTGTCGGGCATGCGTCTCACCCACTCCGGCGCGGTGCACGCCTTCGCCGAGGCGGCCGCCCTCGCCGGGGAGTGGCCCGACGTGCGGCTGGCCCTCGCCGCGCCGGACGCCACGACGGCCGCCCTGCTGGTGAGCTCGCGGGTCGCCCAGCGGGTGCCCGTGCACCCCGACACCGCGACGGCCGTCGCCCACCTCGACGAGCGTCCGGAGCTCGTGCGCGGCTGGTGGCGGTTCACCGTCGACCCGCAGGCCCCGGGAGCCGCGCGCGGGCACGTCCGGCGCGTCTGTCACCGCTGGGCGGTCGACGAGGAGGCGCGTGAGGCGGCCGAGATCGTCGTGACGGAGCTGGTCACCAACGCCGTCGAGCACGCGGAGAGCGCGTCGGTCGTCGAGGTGGAGCGCCGCGAGCACTCGTTGCGGCTCACCGTCCGCGACTTCGACCTCGCCCCGCTGCCCGAGGCCCACCTCCCGGAGCCGACCTCGCCGCGCGGGCGCGGGCTCGCCATGGTCGCCGCCGTGTCGAGCGCCTGGGGCGTCGAGCCCCACCGCGACGGCAAGACCGTGTGGTCGGAGATGACCACCTCGGCCTAGGCCGCTCAGGCGGCCGCCGCCTCCGGGGGCTCGCGGTGCGCGAGCAGTTCGAGCACGGCGCGCTCCACGTGGGCGCGCATCGCCCGGTCGTCGAGCCCCGAGCCCTCGCGGACCGCGTCCGCGATCGTGCGGCCGTTCTCGAAGTGGCTGACGAGCACCGGGTCGACGTAGGAGCGCCGGCAGACCGCCGGGGTGTTGCCGAGCTGCTCGGCGACCGACTTCATCGTCCGCGTCACGGCGCTCTTGAGCGTGCGCTCGGCGCGCGGCGGCCCGCCGGTGTCGTCGCACTCCCCCGCGAGGGCCACCGCGGCCTGCACGCCGGCGTTCCAGGTGCGCAGGTCCTTGGCGGTGAACTCCTCGCCGATCAGCTCGCGCACGGCGTCGTTGACGTCCTGCGCGGTGACGTCGTGCCACGGCCCGCGGTCGCCGCCGCGTCCGCCGCGCCGGAAGGCCAGGAGGTCCTCGCCCCCGCCGCGGCGCCGCTTCAGCGAGCTGACCAGCCCGTGGATGTGCTCGTCGTACAGCGTGATCCGCCGCGGCACGCCGGACTTCGCGACGTAGCGGAACTCGACGCCGCCGTCGCGGCGGGCCACGGCGTGCTCGCGGCGCAGCGTGGCGAGCCCGAACGACGCGTCGCCGGGCGAGTCCTCGTTGGCGTACTCCTCGTGCCCGACACGGAAGACGCCGAGGTCGAGCATCCACACCGCGCCGGCGAGCACGCGGTCGCGTCCGAGGCCCTTGCCGCGGGCGAGGCGGGCGTCGATCTCGGCCCGGGCGTCGCCGATGACCTGGCCGAGGCGCGCGACGCGGACGAACTTCTCCTCGCCGCGCTGCCGGGTCCACTCGTCGTGGTACCGGTACTGGCGGCGCCCCGCGGCGTCGGTGCCGACGGCCTGGATGTGCCCGCGGGGGTCGGGGCAGATCCAGACGTCCTGCCACGCGGGCGGGATGACGATCGCGTTGATCCGCTCCAGGTGCGCGGCGTCGGTGATCGCCTCGCCCGTCTCGCGGTCGAAGTAGCTGAACCCCTTGCCGCGCTTGCGTCGGCCGATCCCGGGCCCGTGGGGGTCGATGTGCACCAGATCCACCGGCCGGGCGTACCCCTCTTCCACCGGTTGCGAACGCCGTTTCTGCCGGGGCGCCGTCGGCAACCAGTGTCCGGTGACCGGTGTTCCCGAGGACCTCCTCGGCCCCTGCGGCCCCGTCGACCGCTCCACCCTCGACGCCGTCGACGCGGCCGTCGCGCGCGTGCTCGGGGAGGGCGTCGCGCTCGGCGACGGCCAGCGCGAGGCGGTGCTCGGCGCGCTCGTCGACGACTGTCTCGCGGTCCTGCCACCGGCCGCCGGCAAGACCGCGGTCTACGCCGTCACCGGGCTCGTGCTCGGCGGCCCGACGATCGTGGTGTCGCCGACGCTCTCGCTGCACCGCGACCAGGTCGCCCACCTCGGCGACGCCGGTGTCCGCGCCGCGGTGCTCAACTCGGGTCTGTCGGCGCGGGACCGGTCGGCGGCGCTCGACGGGTTCGGCGCGGGCGAGGTCGACGTGCTCGTGACCTCCCCCGAGCAGCTCGCGCGCACCGACGTCCTCGAGGCCCTGGCCGTGGGGGCGCCGACGCTGCTGGCCGTCGACGAGGTGCACTGCGTGTGCGACTGGGGCCCGGACTTCCGCCCCGACTACCTCACCCTCGCCGTCGCCCGGCGCCGGCTGGGACACCCGCGCCTGTTGGGCCTGACCGCGACCGCGTCGGTGCCCGCGCGCCAGGAGATCCTCGAGCTGCTCGGGGTGCCGGACGCGTGCGTGGTCGTCCGCGACCCCGATCGCCCGCACATCCACCTCACCGCGCACCTCGTGCACGACGAGCAGGCGAAGTGGGACCGGCTGGTCCGCGAGGTCGCCGCGCTCGAGGGCACCGGGATCGTCTACGTCACGACCCGCGCGCACACGACGCTCGTCCGGGACCGGCTGCGGGGGTCCGGCGTCGCCGCGGAGGCGTACCACGGCGGGATGAAGGGTCCCGAGCGCGCGCGCGTCCAGGACGCGTTCATGGCCGGCGACGTCCCGGTGGTCGTCGCCACCAGCGCGTTCGGGATGGGCATCGACAAGCCCGACGTCCGGTGGGTCGTCCACGGCGACACGCCCACGTCGATCGACGCCTACCACCAGGAGATCGGGCGGGCCGGCCGCGACGGCCGCACGGCGACGGCCGTGCTGTTCCACCGGCCGCAGGATCTCGTCCGACCCCGGCTCTTCGCCTCCGGCCGGGACGCCGGGGAGAAGGCGCTGGAGACGGTGCTCGCGGCGGTCCGCCGGAATCCCGAGGGCGTCGAGGAGGGCGAGCTCGCGGCACCGGCGGGGCTGTCGAAGGCCGCGCTCTCCCGGGCGGTGCCGGCGCTCGTCGCGCTGGGCGCGGTCCGCAGGCTCTCGGGGCGCCGGATCGCTCCGGGGGATGCGCTCGGTGCGGATGACGGCCTCGCCGGGACCGCAGCCGGGCTCGTGCGACGGCGTCGGGAGCGCGAGCAGAGCAAGGTCGAGCTGGTGCGCCGGTACGCGGAGGCCACCGGGTGCCGGCGGCGGACCCTGCTCGAGGCGCTCGGCGAGACGCGGGACGAGCCGTGCGGCCACTGCGACCAGTGCGACGCCGGGCGGCCGGGGGATCCCGGGGACCGGACGGGGCTGCACGACGCCCCGGCCGACGGTGACCCCGTGCCGGGCGAGGCCGTCCGTCACCAGGAGTGGGGCCGGGGCACCGTCACGACGGTCGCCGAGGACTCCGTCGTCGTGCTCTTCGACGGGGGCGGCTACCGCACGCTCTCCCTGCCGGTGGTCCGCGAGAAACACCTGCTCGAACCCGCGTGAGCGTCACGTTTCCGGCACTGCTCGGCGGCCGATCCCCGGCGTGACACCGCCCACGTCAGGAAGGCGCCCGTGCTGCACGAACCGATCGAATCGACGCTGGCCCCGCCGGCCTCCGAGCCGCCCCTGGCTCCCCGTACCCCCGCCGACCTGCTCCCGCTGGCGCGCCGTGCCCGTCGCGACGCCGGCTCGGCCCGCGAGTTCGCGGTCGCCCTGCTCGCCCGCGGCTGGGCCGCGACCAGCGCCGCCGCGGTCTCCGGCCTCGCCGTGAGCGCCGTGACCGCGCTGTCGCGGGTCCGGCGCCCGGGCACGGCCGCCGCATCGGTGGCCGACGACGTCGCCGCCCGCGCCCGTCGTCGCGCGGCCCACCGCACCTGACATCCTGCGCTCCCCCACCCCACCTGACCCAGGGAGTCCACCGGTGCCCGTCGAGCCCGATCTCGCCGAGCTCGCCACTGCCCACGGCATCGCGGTCCGCTACCGCGACAGCTCGGAGCGCGAGGTCGAGCTCGACCGCGACGTGGTGATCGACGTCCTCCACGCCCTCGAGGTGGACGCGTCGACGCCGTCCGCGCTCGCGTCGGCGCTCGACGCCGTGCGCGGCGCGGACCCCGACGCGCTGCCGGCGACGGTGGTGGTCGACGAGGGGCACGAGCGTGCGCTGCCCGCGGCGGGTGTCGTGACCCTCGAGGACGGCTCGGTGCGCGAAGTGGGCACGACGCTGCCGACCGACCTGCCCGTCGGCTACCACCGGCTGGCCTGCCGCGGGCAGGACGTCACGCTGATCGTGGCGCCGCCCCCTCTGCCGCCGCCGCCCGCGACGTGGGGATGGATGGCGCAGCTGTACGCGCTGCGCTCGGCGGGCTCGTGGGGCTGCGGCGACTACGCCGACCTCGCCTCGCTGCTCGCGCGCACGGCCGGGGAGCAGGACGCCGGCGCGCTGCTGGTGAACCCGCTGCACGCGCTCGCGCTGGACCCGCGGGTCGAGGCGTCGCCGTACTCGCCGTCGAGCCGGCGGTTCCTGCACCCGCTCTACATCCGCGTCGCCGACACCGCGGCCTACGCGGCGGCGCCGGCGTCGGTGCGGGCCGAGGTGGACGCGCTGCGTCCCGCCGGCGGCGACCTGGTCGACCACGACGCGGTGTGGGCGGCCAAGAGCGCGGCGCTGGAGCTGCTGCGCCCGTACGACCCGGCGGCGCCGTCGGACGTCGAGGCCCTCGAGGAGGGTGAGCGGGACGTCGCCACCTGGTACGCGCTGGCCGAGCGCCACGGCAGCGACCTGCGGTCGTGGCCGGCGGGCCTGGCTCACGTCGGGGACTCGGGGGTGCCCGACGCCCGCGCCGAGCTCGCCGACCGCGTGCTCTTCCACGCCTGGTGCCTGGACCTCGCCGACGCCCAGCTCGGCGCCGCGCACCGTGCGGCCGAGGGCATGGCGGTCGGGCTGATCGCGGACCTCGCCGTCGGCTGCTCGTCCGGCGGCGCCGACGCCTGGACGCTGGCCGACGCGCTCGCGCCCGGGGTGACCGTCGGCGCGCCGCCCGACGACTTCAACCAGCAGGGCCAGGACTGGGCGCTCCCGCCGTGGCGGCCGGACGCCCTGGCGGCGTCGGGGTACGCGCCGCTGCGGTCGATGATCCGCGCGGTGCTGCGTCACGCCGACGGGATCCGCGTGGACCACGTCGCGGGGCTGTGGCGGCTGTGGTGGATCCCGCCGGGCCGCGGGGCGCGCGAGGGCGCCTACGTGCACTACGACGCGCGGGCGATGCTCGCCGTCGTCGCGATCGAGGCGTCCCGGGCCGGCGCGGTGGTGGTCGGCGAGGACCTGGGCACCGTGGAGCCGGAGGTCACCGAGGGGCTCGCCGAGCACGGGATGCTGGGCTGCGCGGTGCTGTGGTTCCAGCGCGACTCCTCGGGTGACCTGCTGCCGCCGCGGTGCTGGCACCCCGAGACCCTCGCGAGCATCTCGACCCACGACCTGCCGACCGCCGCCGGGTTCCTGCGCGACGAGCACGTGCGGGTGCGCGCCGAGGCCGGGGTGCTCGACGACGTCGAGGAGGCGCGCGCGGCAGCGGCGCGGGACCGGGCCGAGCTGCTCGACCTGCTCGCGTCCGAGGGGTTCGGGGTGTCGGAGTCCGCCACCCCGGACGAGATCGTGCTCGCGATGCACCGGCTCCTGGCGACGGCGCGCTCGCGGATCGTGCTCGCGGCGTTCACCGACGTCCTCGGCGACGTGCGCCAGCCCAACCTGCCCGGGACCGTCGACACCTACCCCAACTGGCGCATCCCGCTGTCCCACTCCCTCGACACGCTCCTCGCCGACCCCCGCGTGGTGTCTGTCGCCTCGGCCCTCCGTGAGCGGACTTCCCGGCTATAGCCGGGAAGTTCGCTCACGGGCAGCGAGGGCGCAGCGCGAAGGGCTCGTCCCACTCGAGCGGGCGGAGGAGCGCCTCGACCTCCCGCGCCGTGCGGCACGGGAGCGTCGTGACCTCGAACCACCCGAACGGGACCGACGGCACACCCACGAGCACGGCTGCCACCGAGCGGCGTCGGTCGACGAGAGCAGTGCGCGGGTCCCGGTGCCCGCCGAACCCGTCGAGGCGGACGATCGCCCGCCCGCCGGGGAGGTCGTAGGCGATGTCCTCGTAGCGACGGACCCCGTCGACGAGGACGGGCGTCTGCCGGCGGCCGATCGGGAGCCCGTGCGCCTGCTCGACGTCGACGAGGTAGCGGTGCTCCAACGGCGACAGGACACCGTCGCGGAGGAGCGCCACGGCGTCCGCGATGACACGGCCGTGTCGGGGCGGCCTGCGCAGCTCCACCGCGCGTTCGAGAGCGAGCGGGTGGACGCCCGCGTCGAGGGCGTACCGGTGGGCGCGTCGGGACGCCTCCTGGGCGTCCGGTGCGGCAACGGCGAGGTCGAGCACGGTGTGCACCCGGTTCGTCCGCGGCGGAGCGCCCTCGCACCCGATGTGGGCGAACGCCCGCGAGCGGTGCACCTTCACCCCGTCCAGCCGGGCCGCGGAACAGCCGTAGCGGACGGTCACGTGGATCGGCCGCTGGTCGTCGGCGGTCACGAATCCGTGCAGCTCGCCCGCGGTCTCGTGACTGAGGATGGCCCCGCCCCGGCACGCGAGGAGAGCGCCGATACGCCGTGCCTGCACGGTGGGTGGCCCGGAGTAGGTCACGTAGACCCCTTCGTGGAGCCGCTGCCACCGGCCCGCGTCGAGGTGGGCCTGGATGCCGTGATCGGTGAAGCCGCGGGCGAGCAGCTGCGTGCGGGTCATCACTCCGTGCTGGTCGCGGCGGAGGCGCTGCCAGGAATCGAGGTCATCGTCCATGACCGGTTGGACGCAGGCGCACGTCCGGCGGCTCCCTCACGTCCACCCGTGAGCGAACTTCCCGGCTATAGCCGGGAAGTTCGCTCACATGGGGAGCGCGTCGACGGCGGAGACGCCGCGGTCGGGGAGGGCCGTGGGGGACTCCTGGTGGTACGCGCCCGAGGGCAAGATGCCCGCGGCGCCGCGGCGCGCCATGACCTGCTGCTGCGAGTGCACGTCCTCGCCGTGGGCGTCGGGCGGGAGGTCGCGCCAGAACTCGAAGCCGCCCGCCTCGACCAGCGCGGTGCGGTCGAACAGGACGCAGCCCGCCGTCCACGCGACCTTGTAGGCCACGTAGGACTCCGGCGGCGGCGTCGGGCGCCCCGGGCCGTCGAGGTCCAGCGACTCGGCGAGGTGCAGCCCGTTCGCGGCGTTGTGCAGCCGCCAGCGGTCCCAGCCCGGCCCGTCCTTGACCAGCGTCTCCGGCGACACCGCCCCGTCCCACGCCGCGAACGACGTCACCTCGTGGGGTCGCCGGTCCTCGGCGTGCCCGAGCGCCTGCATCGCCGCGCCCACCACCCCGCAGCCCAGCTCGCCGAGCGCGCGGTGCAGGCGCGCCAGCACGCCCGGCTCGAGCCACACGTCGTCGTCGAGGTAGAGCACCGCCGGCGCCGAGGCGCACGACAGCAGGAACGCGCGCTGCTCGGCCATCCCGCGCGGCGGCAGGTGGCGGTGGAGGTCCACCGGGACCCCGCGCCGGCGCAACCAGCGGATCAGCGTCCACGCCGACGGCGTCTCCCAGGAGGGGTCGCCGTCGGACTGGTCGGAGATCGTCAGCCGGAACGCCACGCCGGTCTGCGCCGCGAGGCCCGCGAGCGTGGTCGCCAGCTCGACCGGCCGGCCCCGCGTCGGGATCAGGACGTCGATCACGACCCGCTCCGGATGCGGTCCACCAGCGACGTCGTCGACCGGTCGGGCAGGTACTCGAGGATGACGACGCGCCCGCCGTAGGCGGTGACCGTCGCGGTCTCGCGCAGCATCTCGGGGGTGTAGTCGCCGCCCTTGGCGTAGACGTCCGGGCGCAGCAGGTCGAGCAGCTCGGCGGGGGTGTCGGCGTCGAACGCGGTGACGTGGTCGACGCAGCTCAGCGCGCCGATCACCGCCGCCCGGTCCGCCAGCGGGTTCAGCGGACGCTCCGGGCCCTTGAGGCGCGCCACCGACTCGTCGGAGTTCAGCGCCACCACCAGCACGTCGCCGAGGCGCTTGGCCTGGTTGAGCGACGCGACGTGGCCGCGGTGCACGACGTCGAAGCAGCCGTTGGTGAACACCACGCGCCGCCCGGCCACGCGCTGGTCGTGCACGATCGTCGCGAGCGACGCCGCGTCCAGCAGGGGGCCCTCGGCGGCGGCGACGCGCTCGGCGAGCTCGCCGGTGCCGCACACCGAGGTCGCCGGGCGGCCCACGACGACGTCGGCGGCGGCCTGGGCGAGCTCGACGGCGGTGGCCGCCGGGGTGCCCGCGGCGAGCGCGAGCGCCAGCGCGGCGGTGAACGTGTCCCCCGCCCCGCAGGTGTTCGCCTCCGGCGCGGGGCGCGCGAAGGTGCGGTGCGTCGGGGAGCCGTCGTCGGGCAGCAGCAGCGCCCCGTCGCGGTCGAGGGTGACCACCACCGACGCGGCCCCGGAGCGTTCCCGCAGCTCGGGACCGGCGGCCTCCGCGGCCGCGACCCGGTCGGGCCCGCCGAGCTCGCGGCCCAGCAGGAGCTTCGCCTCCCCGGCGTTGGGGGTGACGACGTCCGGGCGCGCCGGGGCCCAGCGCGCCGGGTCGTGGGCGTCGACGACCAGCCGGCAGCCGCGCTCCCCCGGGGCGCCGAGCAGCGACCCGACCAGCGCCACCGTCTCGTCGTCGAGGATCCCGCCGCCGTAGTCGCAGACGACCACGGCGTCGGCGCCCTCGACCGCCGCGCGCAGGGCGTCGTGCACGGCCGCGCGCCGGTCGGCGTCCAGCGGTTCCCGCGACGACGTGTCGAACCGCGCGACCAGCGCCTCGTCGGCGAGCACCCGCCGCTTGGCCGCGGTGGGACGCGAGGGGTCGGTGACGACGCCCGTAGTACCGACGCCGAACCCGGTGAGCACCTCGCGCACCGTCGCCCCGTCGGGGTCGTCGCCGAGCACCGAGACGAACTCGGTGCGGGCGCCGAGCGCCGCGAGGTTGGCGGCCGTGTTCGCCGCGGCGCCGGGCGAGCCGTGGGTGTGGTCGACCTCGACGACCGGGACCGGCGCCTCGCGCGACAGCCGGTGCGACGGCCCGGTGAGCCACTGGTCGAGCACCGCGTCGCCCAGGACGACCACGCGTGGGGCGACCGCGGCGAGACGCGCGGGCAGGTCGGCGGCCAGCGGGGCGGCGGCCAGGTCGGGAGACTCGGGGCGCAGCAAGGACCCGGACCGCGACACGGACCCGGGGCGCGACATCTCGGGCGCAGCCATCAGCGGACCGTCCGTCCGGGGGAACACGGCCGGGTGCGGATGGCGGTAGGCGTTCCTGCCGACCGGCGCCGTGCGGGTGGTCTCGGTACTGTCGCTCTCCGCTCCGTCTCCGACGGGGTGACCCAGCCGTCACGGGAGTGCCGATGGCCAACGACGCCCCCCAGCCCTCGACGGGCCCCCACACCGCGGGCCCCGACGACCAGACGACGATCGACGCCCGCCTCCTCACACCGAGGGTGGCCGTCGTGGCGCCGGCCGGCGACGTCGACACCGCCACGGCCGGCCCGCTGCGCGAGGCGATCGGCGTGCAGGTCGGCGCCGGGGCGGTGCACGTGGTGCTCGACCTCTCCGGCGTGGAGTTCATGGGGTCGGCCGGTCTGGCGCTGCTCATCGCCGAGCGCGAGGCGGCGATCGCCCGCGAGGGCGAGCTGCGGCTCGCGGGCGTCCCGCGCACCGCGGGGCGTGCCCTGAGCCTCACCGGCCTCACCGAGCTCTTCGACACCTACCCCGACGCCGAGGCCGCGGCGGCCGACCTGCGCTGAGGCGAGGTCCGCCGAGGCGACGTGCGCCGAGGCGACGTGCTCTGGCCTCACGGGTACGAGCCCTCCTCCGACGACGTGACGACGAGCTCGCGCACCTCGCTGCCGGCCGGTCGCGTCAGCGCGTAGAGCACGGCGTCGGCGGTCTGCGCGGGGTCGTTGAGCTTGGCGTCGGCACCCGGCTTGTACTGGTCGGGGCGGTCGTCGAAGAAGTGCGTCCACATGCCGCCCGGGACCAGCAGCGTCACCCCGACCGTGCCGGCGGTCTCCGCGGCGAGCGCGCGGGTGAAGCCGACGACGCCGAACTTCGAGGCGCAGTAGGCGGTCGCGTCCGACACCGCCTTGACGCCGAGGGTCGACGAGACGGTGACGACCTTGCCCCGGCGCTGCTCGAGCTCCGGGAGGGCGGCGCGCACGACCGCGGCGGTGCCCAGCAGGTTGACCATGACGACGCGATCCCACTCCGCGGCGTCGACGTCGACGAGGCGCCCGCAGCGGTCGATGCCGGCGGCGGTGACGACGGCGTCGAGGCCGCCCACCTGGTCGCTCGCCCGCGCCACGGCGTCCTCGGCGGCGCGGGGGTCGGCGAGGTCGACCTCGACGAAGGCGTGCCCGGCGTCGGGGGCCTTGAGGTCGAGGACGACGGGGGTGCCGCCTGCGGCGACGACGGACTCGGCGACGGCGGCGCCGAGGCCGGACGAGCCGCCGGTGATCAGGACGGTGCCAGGGCTGGTCACGGTGTTCCTCCAGTGGGGACGGGTTCGGGTTCGAGGCGCGCGAGCAGCCGCGTGGACGAGCGGCCCGCGTGGTACGGCACGGCGACGACCTCGCCGCCCCAGCCCCGCACCAGCGGGGTCTCGGGCAGCTCGTCGGTCGCGTAGTCGCCGCCCTTGACCCAGACGTCGGGGCGCAGGCGCTCGAGCACCGTGCGCGGGTCGTCCTCGTCGAACACCTCGACGGCGTCGACGGCGGCGAGCGCGCGGAGCATCTCGACGCGGTCGGCCTCGGCGACGACGGGACGGTCGGGGCCCTTGAGCCGGCGCACGGAGGCGTCGGAGTTCAGGCAGACCACCAGCACGCCGTGCTCGCCGGCCAGACGCCGCGCCGCCGCGAGGGTGCGGGCGTGCCCGGCGTGCAGGAGGTCGAAGCAGCCGCCGGTGGCGACCACGGTCGCGCCGCGCTCACGGGCGGCGGCGACGACGTCGGTGGGGGTCTCCGGTGCGGCCCCGGGCTCGGGGTCGCCGGCGTCGAGCGCTCCCGCCCCGCCCGCGGCCACGAAGTCGGCGGCCGCGGCGACGGCGGCGCGCACCGCGTCGTCGAGGGCGGCGCCGTCGGCCAGGGCGACCGCGGCGGTCGCGGCGAACCGGTCGCCGGCGCCGCACGGGTCGCCGCCGCGGGCCGGGTCGGCGGGCGTCACCGAGGTGCCGGTGGCCCCGCGCAGCACGGCGCCGCGGCTGCCCGCGGTGACGGCGACGGCGTCGACGCCCCAGTGCTCGCGCAGCGCCTCGCCCAGCGCGGCGGGCTCGTGCGGGAACCCCCGTGAGCGAAGTTCCCGGCTATAGCCGGGAACTTCGCTCACGTAGGCACGGGCCTCGCTCAAGTTCGGGGTGACGAGCGTGGCGCCGGGGACGGGCGGGGCGCCGTTCGGGTGCGGGTCCCAGACCAGCGGCACCCGGGCCGCGGCGGCGGTGAGGGCCTCGCGGACGGCGGGGTCGGCGGTGAGCCCGCGCCCGTAGTCGGAGACCAGCACCGCGCCGGCCCCGGCGATGGCGTCGAGCACCTCGGAGGAGACCTCGGCGTCCCCGAGCCCGCCCGCGTCCACCCGCAGCAGCACGCGGTCGCCGGCGAGCATCCGGGTCTTGGTCGGCGTGGTCCCGCCGGCGGTCGCGGCGACGACGTCGACGCCCTCCAGCAGGGCGCGCAGCGACTCGGCGTCCTCACCGAGCGCGGTCACGAGCCGCACCGGCCGCGACGAGGAGCGCGACGCGAGCAGGGCCGTCAGGCCGGCGCCGCCCGGTCGCTCGCGCCGGCTCTCGGCCGCGAGCACCGGCGCCGGCGCGTCCGGGCACAGCCGGTCGACGGCGCCGTGGACGTCGACGTCGCGCAGGCAGTCGCCGACGATCACCAGGGGCGCGCTCACGGGACGAGCTCCTGGGTCGCGCGGGCGGGCGCCGAGGCCCGCGACGACAGCGACCGGTCGACCATCTCGCACAGCAGGTGCACGGTCACCAGGTGCGCCTCCTGCACCGACGGGGTCTCCCCCGGCAGGCACAGCGCCTCGCTCGCGGCCTCGGCGAGCGGGTTCGGGCCCGGTCCGGTCAGCGCCCAGACGGAGAGCCCGAGCGAGCGGCCCGCCTCGGCCGCGGCGACGAGGTTGGGGCTGCGCCCGCTCGTCGAGAGCAGCAACAGCACGTCGCCGGGGCGGCCGTGGGCGCGCACCTGGCGCGCGAAGACCTCGTCGTAGCCGTAGTCGTTGCCGAGCGCGGTCATCGAGGACGTGTCCGCGTGCAGCGCGATCGCCGACAGGGGCTCGCGCTCGCCGCGGTAGCGCCCTACGAGCTCGGCGGTCAGGTGCTGGGCCTCCGCCGCGCTGCCGCCGTTGCCGGCCGCGAGCAGGCGCGAGCCGCGGCTCAGGCGGGTGGCGAGGTCGACACCCCAGCGCTCGATGCGTCCGGACTCCCCGGCCAGGCCGTCGAGCGTGGCCCGCAGCCCGCCGAGGTGCCGGTGCACGATCCTGTCGGCGCTCATGCGGGGCTCCCCGTGGTCAGGACGCCGGAGGACACCGTGGTCGACGCGACGACGCCCGCGTACGCCTGCTCGTGGGCGGCGGCGACGCGGTCCCAGCCGTACTCGGCGACCGCACGACGTCGCCCGGCCCGCCCGAACGTCCGGGCGCGGCGGGGATGGGCCCGCAGCGCGTCGAGCGCCGCGGCCACCGCCGCCGGGTCGCCCGCCGGGACGTGGTGGCCGGTGACGCCGTCGACGACGGTGTCGGCGAGCCCTCCCACGGCGGCCGCGACGACGGGGCGCCCGCAGGCCATCGCCTCGAGCGGGACGAGGCCGAACGGCTCGTAGACCGGGACGCAGGCCACGGCGTCGGCGCCGCGGTAGAGCCCGGGGAGCGCGTCGTGGGCAACGGCCCCGAGGAACGTGACGCGGTCGGCGACCCCCGTCCGCGCGGCGAGCGCCCGCAGGCGGCGGACCTCGGGGTCGTCGTCGAGACGGTCCGCGCTCGGCCCGCCCGCGACGGTCAGCTCCACGTCGCCGGGCAGGCGCCCGAGCGCGGCGATCACGGTGTCGACGCCCTTGCGCGGCACCAGCCGGCTCACCGAGAGCACGCGGAACCCGTCGCGGCCGGAGGTCGATCCCCGCGGCGCCGCATCGCCCGCCGGCGTGAAGTGCTCCACGTCGACCCCGCAGGGCACGACCGTGACCTGCTCGGCCGGCACGCCCAGCGCGGCGAGCTCGTCGGCCTCGTCGCGGCACGTCGCCAGCACCTGGTCGACCTTCGCGCCGAGATCGCTCTCGGCCGCGACCCGGCGGGCCGGGCTCGTGTCGTCGGGGCCCTGGTGGCGGCGCTTGACCGACCCCAGCGCGTGGAACGTCTGCACGATCGGCACGCCGAGGGTCCGGGCCGCGGGCAGGGCCGCCAGCCCCGACATCCAGAAGTGGGCGTGGACGACGTCGGGCCGATCGGCGCGCCAGCAGGCAGCCAGGTCGACCGAGAACGCGTCCATGAGGTCGACGAGCTCGTCCTTGGGCAGCTCGGCCGGCGGGCCGGCGTCGACGTGGTCGACCACGACACCGGCCGCCATCGGCACCCGCCGCGGCGTGCGCGGGTCGGTGCGGCGGGTGTGGACGACCACCTCGTGCCCCGCGTCGGCCAGCGCCAGCGCGAGCGCGCGCACCGCGACGTTCTGGCCACCGGCGTCGACCCCGCCGAGGCCGTTCGACGCCACCAGTGGGCTGGCGTGCTCGGAGACCATCGCGATCCGCATGCGCGCACTCCTCCCACGACCCCCGCGCGGGGTGGTCGCGTCGTCGCTCAGGTGGCGCCACGGGCGCCGGAGAGGTCACGACCGGCGGGTGCCGGTCACAGGGGGGGAAGGGTCAGCCCGCTGGCTGGAGCCGACCCGGTCCACGGGCGAGGGCGGCGTCCGCGTCGACGCCGCCGGGTCCGCCCTCGACGATCTCGGTGAGCAGCCGCTCCCAGTCGTGCAGGAAGCGGTCCACCCCGTGGCGGGCCAGGGCGGAGGCCCGTCCCGCGGCGCCCGCGGCGCGGGCGAGGTCGGGGTCGTCGCGGTAGGTCCGCAGGCCCTCGTTCAGGACCCGCAGGTCGGTGGCGACGACGCCGGCGTCGGCCGGCACGTCGACGGCCACCTCGGTGGTGGCGAGGGCCACCACCGGCATCCCGAGCATCATCGCCTCGATCAGCGACAGGCCCAGGGACGTCCAGCGCACCGGGTGCAGGTAGACGCGTCGGCGCGCCATCTCGGTGTGCAGCCGGCCCTGCGGCAGGTCGCCGCCGATCGCGACGTCCGGGTGGGTCACGGCCTCACCCAGGCGCTCGCTGCCGATCCCGAAGACGTCGAGACCGACGGTGTCGGCGAACCCGGCCAGCAGGTCGGTGCCGGTGACACGTCCGCGGCGCACCGGCTCGTTGACGACGACCGCCGCCCGGCCGATCTCACCGGTGTAGCGGTCACCGGGGTCGAGCACGCCGTGCTCGATGACCCGGGTCGGCGCCCGGCCGGTGTCCCACGCCAGGGCGTTGAAGTGGGTGACGTGGACGACGGGGATGTCGTCGCGGTCGGCGAGCGGGTGCCGCGTCGTCGGCACGTCACCCTTGGGGGTGTTGTGCTCGACGAACACCGCAGGCAGGTCGACGCCGGGGCGCCGACCGGTCCAGCGTTCGGTCAGCTCGATCTCCTCGGGCCGCTGGAGCACCACCGCGTCGATCTCGTCGGCGCGCTCGCGCAGCTGCTCGGGGGTGGCCTCCTGGACGCGTTCCGGCCAGTCCCACGCCGCCGGTCGCCCGCCGCCCCAGGGGCCGCCCTCGGGCAGCACCGGGAGCAGACACGTGTGCCGGCCCTGCACGAAGGCCGTGCTCCAGGAGCCGTGCACGTGCCAGTGCAGGACGGTCCGCGGAACGGACGTCGCGGCGGGCAGGAAGGTCACCGGCGAGGTATTGGTTCCGGCCGGGGACCCATAAACTTCTCCCCCGGAACTACTACTCTCCGTGCACGAGAGCACCCACCGCGGCGACGACATCCTCCGCGCGGACACTGTCGAGACACGGGTGACCAGGCACGGGACAGTCCCTGGCGCGTGTGCCCCGGCACGGCGCCGCTAGATCACCGAGCAGAAGTCGTCGCACTCCGTAAGGAGCCCACCGCTCCGGGGGCACCACGGGGGCGAACAACGAGACGACCGGCACACCCACCGCGGCCGCCAGGTGGGCGGGTCCTGTGTTGCCCACCACCACGGTCTGCGCACCGGCCAGCACGGCCGCGAGCGCACCGAAGGACGTCCGCCCGCCGAGGTCCACGCCGTCGCGTCCGGCCACCCGCGCGGTGAGCGCGGCCTCGCCCGGTGCGCCCGTCACCACCACCCGGTGGCCGGCGGCCGCGAGGGCCGCGACGCCCTCGGTCGCGCGGTGCGGCGACCACGCCCGCGCGGGCACCGACGCCCCGGGGTGCAGCACCACGTAGGGGCCGTCGACGCCGTGCGCGGCGAGTGCCTCGGCGGCCTCGCGGCGGGCGTCGTCGTCGACCGTGACGGCGAGCCGCCCGTCGTCGCCCTCGGGGAGCGCGTGGCCGGCGCGGGCGGCGATCGCGAGCGCGCGCTCGGCCTCGGGGAGGTCGTCGGGCAGGTCGACGGTCGGGTCGAGCGCCGGGTCGCCGGGACGCAGGCGGACGTCGAGCAGGCTGCCGGGGTAGTCGACCGAGGCCGCGGTGATCCGACCGACGTCGGCCATGCGCAGCACGAGGGCGGTCGGCAGCGGCGACTGGTGGAACGAGGTGAGCACCACCGCCTCGTCCGCACCCACGGCGGCGAGCGTGTCGACGACCTCCTCGGTGCCTTCGCGCGTCACCGGCGGGGGCTCGCCGTCGACCCAGGGACAGCGCCACACCTCGACGGCGTCCACCCCGGGCAGCAGGCCGGCCGCCTGGCGGCCGCGCGGCCCGACGAGCATGACGACCTCGTCGGCGCCCGCGGCCACGGCGCGCACCGCCGGCCCGGCCAGCAGGACGTCGCCGTCGCTGTCGAGGCGAACGACCAACACCCTGCTCATGGCCGGAACCCCAACAGCGTGACCGCCCCGGCCAGGTCGTCGGCGAGGATGCCGCGCGTCGCCGCGTCCTCGATCTCCTCGCGGCGGGTCGCGGCGGTCGGCACGAGCACCGCCCGGGCCCCGGCGGCATCGGCGGCCCCGACGTCCGCGGCGATGTCGCCGACCACCGCCACGTCGCCGGGCGCGACACCCAGCGCGGCGGCCGCGTCGAGCACCATGCCGGGCGCGGGCTTGCGGCAGGCGCACCCGTCGTCGCTGCCGTGGCGGCACCACCGCCACACCGCGAACGGGCCGAGGAGCTCGGCGACCCGGGCGTTGACGGCCTCGACCTGCCCGACGTCGAGCAGGCCCCGGGCGATGCCGGACTGGTTGCTGACGACGCCGACCGGGACGCCCGCCGCGCGGACACGCTCCAGCGCCGCCGCCGCGCCGGGCATGGCGCGCACGGCGTCGGGGTCCCCGTTGTAGGGGACGTCGACGACGAGGGTGCCGTCGCGGTCGAACAGCACCGCACGGGGCCGGGTGCTCACGGCCCGGGAGCACACCACGGACCGCGGGGCCCCGCACACCCGTCCCCCCGCGGTGTGGGGAGCGTGTGGCGCGCGAGCCGCATCGGTTTGTGGGTGGGGGGCCGGGGTACACGCCCGGAGACCGGGACCGCGCCGGTCCTGTCCGCTCGAACCGGACGTGACCGCCCTGGAGGGAACCGCGTTGATCCGTACCCAGCCCCCTGAGGACCGGGGTCCGGGTGCGCCGCGTGACGTGGAAGTGCGTGTCCTGGCTCAGCCGGAGGCGCTCGTCACCGTGCGCACCGTCGCGGGCGATCTCGCGGCCCGCGCCGAGTTCCCCCTCGACGCCGTCGACGATCTCCGGCTCGCCGTGGACGAGGCGTGCACCTGCATGGCCGGGCTCGCCCGCCCGGGCACGAAGCTGACCGTCACCTTCACGGTGGACGACGACCGGATCACCGTCACCTCGTCCGTCTCGACGACGGGGCCGACCGGGCTGCCCACCACGACGTTCGCGTGGCGGGTGCTGACCGTCCTGGCCGACGACGTGCGGGTGCTCTCCGAGGCGCCGACCGCTCCCGGCGAGGCGCACCGCCTGGCCCTGCGGATGACGCTCGTGCGTCCCGCGCTCGGGGATCCGCTCGGGGTTGCCGACGACCACGTGCTGCCCCGGGACGCGGCCGTGTCCTTCATGCCCGAGCGTCCCGGGAGCCCGGGGCCGTGACGCCGTCCTCCGACCCGGCGCCCCCTCCCCCTCCAGAGACGACGGATGTGACCTCCATCGACGCCATGGCTGCGACCACCACGACGAGCGAGACGGCCGACGCCGTCGACACCGCGGAGTCCGATCACACCACCGACTCCACCGACACCGCCCCGCGCCCGGCCCCGGACACCGCGACGACGGACAACGGGTCCGGCGGACGGTCGAACGGGCGGCGCAGCTCCTCGCGGGGCGAGTACGACCACCTCATGCCGAAGCTCGCCGAGCACGCCAAGCTCGAGATGGGCTCGCCGGAGCGGCTGCGGCTGCGCGACGAGCTGGTGCGCGGACACCTGCCGGTCGCCCAGCACATCGCGCGGCGCTTCTCGCGTCGCGGCGAGCCGGAGGAGGACCTCGAGCAGGTCGCGACCCTCGGGCTGATCAACGCCGTCGACCGGTACGACCCGGACCGCGGCACCGACTTCCTGTCCTACGCGGTGCCGACGATCACCGGCGAGGTCCGTCGCCACTTCCGTGACCAGGCCTGGTCGATGCGCGTGCCGCGCCGGCTCAAGGACCTCAACGTCACCCTGTCGGCGGCGATGTCGCAGATGTCGCAGACCCTGGGCCGCGCCCCCAACGCTCCCGAGCTGGCCGAGCACCTGGGCATCTCCAAGGAGGAGGTCCTCGAGGCGCTCGAGGCCTCGAACGCCTACCGCAGCGGCTCGCTCGACGAGATGCTCGTCGACGACCCCGACTCCGGGAAGGTGTCCGACCTGCTCGGCGAGGCCGACGCCGCCCTCGAGCAGGTCGAGTACCAGCAGACGCTGGCCCCGCTGCTCGAGAAGCTGCCGCAGCGCGAGCGGACGATCATCAAGCTGCGCTTCTTCGGCAACCTGACGCAGTCGCAGATCGCCGAGCACGTCGGCATCTCCCAGATGCACGTCTCACGCCTGCTCGCGAAGACGCTGGTCCAGCTGCGCGGGGACGTCGGCGACGCGCGGTGAGCCCCCGCCCGACGGCCGTCGTCCTGCGCGACCTCGGCCTGGGCGATCTGCTCGTCGCCGTCCCCGCCCTGCGCCTGCTGCGCCGGGCCCTGCCCGACCACGAGATCGCCCTCGTGGCCCCGGACGCCCTCGCGCCCCTCGTGGCGCGGATCGAGGCGGTGGACACCCACGTGAGCGATTTTCCCGGCTATAGCCGTGAACATCGCTCACGGGTGGATGTGGCCGTGAACCTCCACGGGCGCGGGCCCGAGAGCCACGCGCGCCTCGACGCGCTGTCCCCGCACCGGCGGATCGGGCACGCGGCGCCGGGTTGGGACGGGCCGGCGTGGGTCGACGACCCCGCGCGCCCCGAACGGCGGCGCTGGTGCGACCTGCTCGCCGCGACCGGCCTGGTCGACGACGCGACGGCGCGGGACGGCGCCGACGACCTCACGCTGCCCGGGCGCCGGGCCGTCGCCTCGGGGCCCGTCGTCGTGCACCCCGGCGCCGCCTACGGCGCCAAGCGCTGGCCGGCCGAGCGGTTCGCCGTGTGCGCCGCCGCCCTGCAGGCGCGGGGCCACCCGGTGGTCGTGACCGGCTCGAGCAGCGAGCACCGGCTGACCGCCGAGGTCGTGGCCCGGGCGGGCCTGCCCGTCGACGCCGACCTCGGCGGGCGCACCGACCTCGCCGGCCTGCTCGACCTCGTCGCCGCCTCGGCGCTCGTCCTCGCGGGCGACACCGGCATCAGCCACGTCGCGACGGCGTTCGGCACGCCCTCGGTGACCCTGTTCGGGCCCGTGCCCCCGACGCAGTGGGGCCCGCCGCCCGGCGGCCCCCACGTCGTGCTCGGCGACGACACGGTCCGGCGCGGCGAGCCCTTCGCCGACGACCCCGACCCCGCGCTGCTCGCCGTCACCCCCGCCGACGTCCTGGCCGCGCTCCCCTCCCCCGCCGTCCGGAGCATCGTGGAAACCCCTGTCGGTCGCCCGCGCTCGTGACGGTGCGACGCGGCGGGCCGGCGTCCACCTCGTTCACCACGCTTCGATTTTCGAAGCTTCTTCCGAACCCGTGTCGGAGCAGCCGTGCCCGCCTAGCATCACGATCCGTGAGACTGCGCTACGAGCTCCTGGGCTGTGCGCTGCACGGGCACGCGCTCGTCGGCACCGACGCGGCCACGGTCCGTAGGCAGGACGCGCAGCTCCTGCGGGAGGACGCCGAGGGCCTGCGCTGGCACCGCTGCCTGCGCTGCGACGCCTGGGAGCCCCGGGCGGCGCCCACGACCCCCACCCGGGACACCGCCCCCGGGCCCGACGACATTGAGGTCCCGCTGCGCGGCCGCCCGCTGCGCGACCGCTACGTGCTGCGCCTCATCGCCCTCGACCGCGCCCTGCACGTCGTCGGCCTCGGGCTGCTCGGCACCCTCGTCCTGCTGTTCGCCGCCTACCGGGAGAGCTGGGGCCCGACCGTGGGCCAGATCGTCGGCATCCTCCAGGCGAGCCTCGGCGGTCCGGTCGGGCACGGCGGTCCGACGCTGCTCACCGAGGTCGAGCGCGCCTTCGACGTCCCGTCCTCCACGCTCTACTGGCTCGCGCTCGTGCTGCTCGCCTACGCGGCGCTCGAGGCCGTCGAGGCGGTCGGGCTCTGGTACGCGCGGCGCTGGGCGGAGTACCTGACGTTCGTCGCCACCACCGTCCTGCTCGCGCCCGAGCTCTGGGAGCTGAGCCACGGGCCGACGCCGACGAAGATCCTCGCCCTGGTGGTCAACATCGCCGTGATCGTCTATCTCCTCCTCGCCAAGCGCCTGTTCGGGGTGCGCGGCGGGGGCCGCGCCGAGGAGGCCGAGCGCGCCCACGACACCGGGTGGCCCGCGGTGGAGCGGACCGGCCCCGGCATCGATCGGCTGACGTCGCGCTGAAGACTCGTCACACGAGGGTGGCGTTCGGCCGTCCGAGGTATAGGACGGTTCCGTGACGATCTCCTCGGGGCCGGTCCCGGCCGCACCCCGCGGGCTGCCGCACACCCCCGACCCCGACTGGCACGACGCCCCCGGCCACTGGTCGGAGCTCCTGGGCCGCGCCGGCCTCGTCGCCTACGGGATCGTGCACCTCCTGCTGGCCTGGCTCGCCGCGTCCCTCGCCGCGCTCGGCGCGATGTCGCCGGTCGACCAGGGCGGCGCCGTCGCGATCGTCGCCCGCAGCGGGGTCCTCGGCCGCGTCCTGCTCGTGGTCGCGACGGTGTGCCTCGTGACCTTCGCGGTCTGGCAGGTCCGCGCGGGCACCGTCGGGTTCCGGTGGGTCGAGGGGCGCGGCCTGCGGTGGCGTAAGCGCATCGGCGCGTTCGCCAAGGCCCTCGGCGTCGGCGGCGTCGCCTACCTGGCCGTGCGCGTCCTGGTGAGCGGCCCCGGCGACGGGTCCGACCTGCGGGTCGTCACCACCGAGCTCTTCGCCCTGCCCGGCGGCCGGCTCCTCGTCCTCGTCGCCGCGGTCGTCGTGCTCATCACGGCGATCTCCACCGCGTTCACCGGCGTCCGCGCGACCTTCCTCGGCGACCTCGTCCCCGAGAAGCTCACCCCGCGCCTGCGCCACCTCGCCCGCTGGCTCGGCGCGGTGGGCAACCTGACCCGCGCCGTCGTCTTCGCCGGGGTCGGCGTCCTCGCCCTCGGCGCCGTCCTCGACGACGCCCCGGACGAGGTCGCGGGGCTCGACATCGCGCTGCGCACCGTCGCCGAGCACACGCTGGGCACGACGGCCCTGGCGATCGCGAGCCTCGGCTTCGCCGCCTACGGCCTGTACTGCCTCGTGGACGCCTACGCCCGGCATCCCTGAGCCCCCACCGACACCCGGGGCCGTCGCGGCACCCACAGCCCCGCCACGGCGCCCGCGGCCGTGAGCGCGGCGCACACGGCCATGGTGGGGACGAACCCGGCGAGGAAGTCGGCGGCGTCGGCGTAGCCCCCGAGCGGCGCGAACACCGCCACGAGCAGCGCCAGGCCCAGCACCCCGCCGAGCTCGCGCAGCGTGCTGTTCACCCCGGCCGCCTTGCCGACGTCGGCCGGCCCGAGCCCGCCCAGCACCGCGTTCGCCGCGGCGGGCATGGCCAGCGAGCCGCCGACGCTCGAGACGAGGAAGCCGGGCACGAGGTCGACGTAGGAGAGGTCCGGGGACGCCGCGGCCATCGCGACCCACGCCGTCCCCAGCGCCGTGAGCACCAGCCCGATCACGAGCGGCGGACGGTTGCCGATCCGGTCGGCCAGCATGCCGCCGACCGGCCCGAGCACGAACAGCGCCGACGTCCACGCCATGAGCCCGAGCCCGGCCTGCAGCGGCGAGAACCCGAGGCCGACGGCGAGGAGCTGCGAGTAGAAGAAGACGCCGCCGAAGACCGAGACGAACAGGCCGACGGTCGCGAGGTTGCCCGCGACGAACCCGGGCGCGCGCAACAGGCGGCCGGGCAGCAGCGGCTCGGACGCCCGGCGCTGCCGGAGCACGAAGGTCACCGCCAGCGCTGCGGCGGCGACGAGGGACCCGAGCACCTCGAGCGACCCCCAGCCCGCCACGTTGCCCCGCGTCAGGGCCCACACCAGCGCGAGCGCGCCGGCCGCGAGCAGCACCACCCCGGGGGTGTCCAGGCGCGTGTCGCCGCCGCGGGACTCCGGCACCACCAGGAGCACGAGGGGCACGACGACCAGCCCGATCGGCACGTTGAGCCAGAAGATGGCCTCCCAGCCGACGACGTCGGTGACGACGCCGCCGAGCCCGGGCCCGGCGAGCACGGCGAGTCCGGTGACGCCCTCGAGGACGCCGAGGGCGCGTCCGCGCTGCTCGGGCGGGTACGCGGCGCCGACGAGGGTCAGCGCGAGCGCGGTCACGGCGGCGGCGCCGACGCCCTGGACCGCGCGCGCGACCACCAGCGTCGGCACGTCCGGGGCCAGCGCGCACGCGGCCGAGGCGAGGGTGAACACCACCAGGCCACCGGTGAAGATCCGCCGTCGCCCGAAGCGGTCGCCCAGCGCCGCCGCCGGGACGAGCAGCACGGCGAGCGTGAGGTTGTAGGCGTTCACGGTCCACTCGAGTGCCTCGACGCCGCCGCCGAGGTCCCGGCGGATCGTCGTCAGGGCCGTCGAGACGACCAGCGTGTCCAGCGCGCACATCAGCGAGGTCACCGATGCGAGCAGCAGCACCCCGGTGCGCTGTCGCGGAGACATGAGCCGTCCTCCTCCGACTGGCGGCGGGGGTTGTCCCCGCACTCGTGGACTGGGACTCGGTTCGTCCGCAGGACTCATCGGTACGTCGGCGATATCGGCTGAGAAGGAGCTGTGACCCGTGCCGCGACCGGTTGTGCCGCCACCACCTCGGGTACGCCCGGCCGGTGCCCCGTCGACCCGCACCGATCGCTGCGTGCCTGGCGCTCGCCCGGGACGTCGGATCGACGTTGCGTGGGCGTGACCTCGCCGCCGTCGCGGCCGGACTGACCTACTTCGCCGCGCTCGGCGTCGTGCCGTGGCTGCTGCTCGCGGTGTGGGGCGCGGCGCTGCTCACGTCGCCGGAGACGGTCGGCGCGTACCTCGCCGACCTTCGCCTTCTCGTGCCGCCGGAGATGGGGGCGCGGCCGGTCTACGACGCCCTCGTGCGCGCCGGGCTCGACCTCGGGGCGTGGGGTGCACTCGTCACCGTCTTCCCGGCCACCTTCTACGGCGAGGGCCTGCGGCGCGCGTGCCTGCGTCTCGCGCCGCGCCACGACCGCTTCACGGGATGGCGCGCGCGCCTCGCGCTCCTGCCGCTGGTCCTCGCGGTCCCTGTGCTCGCCCTCGGGGTGTTCGCCGCCGCACCCCTGATGGCCGACCTCGCCCGCGCCGGCGGGTTCGGGGGGACCCTGGGCCAGATCGTCGTCGCGTTCCACGTCTCCTTCGTCGCGCTCGGGGTCGTGATCGCCTGGGGGTTCCGCATCGTCGCGCCCGGCGGGCCGGGATGGCGGGCCACCCTGATCGGGGCGCTCGGGACCGCCGCGGTGCTCGCCGGGTTCCTCCAGGGCTTCCTGCTGTTCCTCGCCCTGCCGATCGACCTGGGCATCCCGTTCGGCGGGCTCGACGTCGTCGGCGCGGCGGTCGCGATCGCCCTCTGGATGTTCGTGCTCCATGTGCTGCTGCTGACGGGCTGGGCGACCACCGACGCGCTCGACCGGCGTCTGCGATCAGTTCGGGTGGCGGAGCCGCCCGTCCGCGAGCCCGTGCCCGTCGCGGTGGGGGCCGGTCGATGAGCCACGCGACCCGCGTCCGGCCCGACGTCACCGGCCACCCGGGTGTCCGCCCGACCCTGCACACCGTGCCCTGGGCGCTCGGCGCCGGCGTGGTCGGCGTGCAGATCGCCTTCCCGCTCACCGGCGGCGGGACGCCGACGCTCACCGTGCTCGCGGTGGTCCTCTTCGCCTGCGCGTCGGTGGGTCACGCCCTGCTCACCCGGGGCCCGGGTGCCGCCGTCGGCCTCGTCGTCGTCGCGGGCGGGGGCGGTCTGGCCGCCGAGGCGATCGGCCTCGCGACCGGGCTGCCGTTCGGGCAGTACGCGTACACCGGCTCGCTCGGGACCGCCCTGCTCGGCGTGCCGCTGGTCGTCCCGGCCGCCTGGATCATGATGGCGTACCCGTCGCTGATCGTCGGGCGACGTCTGGCCGCGGCGCTCGGCCGGGGGCGGGGCGTCACCACCGTGCTCGGGGCCTGGGCGCTGGCCACCTGGGACGTCTTCCTCGACCCGCAGATGGTCGAGGCCGGCCACTGGTACTGGCTCGAGCCGTGGCCGACGCTGCCCGGGGTCCCGGGCATCCCGGTGTCGAACTTCGCGGGCTGGTTGCTCGTCGCCCTGCTGATGATCGCCGCGCTGGACCGCGTGCTGCCCGACCGCCACGACGGCGACGACCGGCTGCCGCTGGCGCTGTGGTGCTGGACGTTCCTGTCGTCGACGATGGCCGCCGCGGTGTTCTTCGGCCGGCCCTCGGTCGCGCTCGCCGGCGGGCTGCTCATGGGTCTCGTCGGGGTGCCGCTGCTGGTGGTGCTCTCCCGCCGCGGGAGCGACGCGTGAAGCTCGTCGGGATCGGCACGACGCTCGCCCTCGCCTCGCTCGGCCTCACCGTCGACAACCTGCGGCGCCTGCCCGTCCCCGACCCGGCCGCGCGGCCCCCGGGCGAGCGCGTCGCGGTCCTCGTGCCGGCGCGCGACGAGGCTGCCGGCATCCAGGACGCGGTGCGGGCCCTGCTCGCGGCCGTCGAGGGCTGGTCGGACCCGGTGGAGATCGTGGTGCTCGACGACGGGTCCACCGACGGCACGGGCGCGCGGGTGCGGGAGCTCGGTGACCCGCGGGTACGCGTGCTCGACGGCGTGCCGCCCCCGCCCGGCTGGCTGGCGAAGCCCTGGGCCTGCCACCAACTCGTGGGCGCGGCGCACCCGCGCACCGGGGTGTTCGTCTTCGTCGACGCCGACGTCCGCGTCGCGCCGCACGGCCTCGCCGCCACGGTCGACCTCCTGCGTCGCCGCGGGCTCGACCTCGTCTCGCCGCACCCGCGCCAGCTCGCCGAGGGCGGCGCCGAGCGCCTGGTCCAGCCGCTGCTGGCGTGGTCGTGGCTCGCGATGCTGCCGCTGCGGGCCGCCGAGCTCTCCTCCCGCCCGACGCTGACCGCGGCCAACGGGCAGCTGCTCGCCGTCGACGCGCAGGCCTACCGGGCCGCCGGCGGCCACGCCCGCGGCGAGGTCCTCGACGACCTCGCCCTGCTCCGGGCGCTCAAGCGGGCCGGGGGCCACGGGATCGTCGCCGACGGGACGCACGTCGCGACGTGCCGCATGTACCGGGGCGCCGGCGAGCTGCGCGAGGGCTACGCGAAGTCGTTGTGGGCCGCGTTCGGGTCGCCGGCGGGCGCCGCCGGGGTGCTCGCGCTCCTCGGCCTGACCTACGTCCTGCCCGCGGTGGCGGCACTGGGCGGCTCGCGGGTCGGCCTGGTGGGCTACCTCGCGGGGGTCGCGAGCCGGGCGCTCGCCGCCCGGCGGACGGGCGCCCGCGTCCGCGATGCGGTCGCCCACCCGGTGTCGGTGCTCGCGGTCGGCGCGCTGACCGTCGACTCCCTGCGGCGCCGGCGCGCGGGCACCCTGCGCTGGCGGGGGCGGCCGGTCGAGGCCGCGCCGGGGTCGCCATCCGAACAGCGGTCCGGGCAGCGGTCCGAGCAGCGGTCCGTGGCGTGACCGACCCGCGCGTCGTGGTCGTCGGCGGCGGGCTCGGCGGGCTGGCGACGGCGGCGCGGCTCGCCGCCACCGGCTCCCCGGTGACGCTGCTCGAACAGGCCGACCGGGTCGGCGGGAAGCTCGGCACCGTCGAGCTCGGCGGCTTCCGCTTCGACACCGGTCCGTCGCTGGTGACCATGCCCGCGGTGTTCGAGCGGCTCTTCGCCGACACCGGGGCGCCCCTGAACGACGTCCTCGACCTCCGGCGCCTCGACGTCGCCGCCCGCTACCGGTTCGGCGACGGCGTGGAGCTCGACCTGCCCGGCGAGCGCCCGGCGATCGCGCCGGCGATGGACGCGGCGCTCGGCGACGGAGCCGGCGCGCAGTGGGAGGCGTTCCTGCGCCACGCCGAGCGCGTGTGGGACGCGACCCACGAGCACTTCCTGGAGTCGCCGGTCTCCCCCGGCGGGCTCGCGCGCCTGTCGCTGCGGGTCCGCGACCTCCTCGCCGTCGCCCCCTGGCGCAGCCTGCGCGGAGTGGGCGCGCGCCACCTCCGCGACCCGCGCCTGGGCCTGCTGCTCGACCGCTACGCCACCTACTCCGGCTCCGACCCGCGCCGCGCCCCCGCCGCGCTGGCCGTCGTGCCGTACGTGGAGCAGCAGTTCGGGTCCTGGTACGTGCCCGGCGGGCTGCGCCGGCTCGCGGACGTGGTCGCGGACCGGTGCCGGGCGCTCGGGGTGACGCTGCGCACCGGGGAGCGGGCGACGTCGATCGACACCGCCGGCGGGCGGGTGCGCGGGGTGCGGCTCGGGTCCGGGGAGGGCGTGCCGGCCGACGTGGTCGTCGCGAACGCCGACGCGGCGACGGTGTACGGGCCCGGCGGGCTCCTCCCCCACGCGCCGTCGGCCCGGCGGCTGGCCCGCACGACGCCGTCGTCGTCGGGGTTCGTGCTGCTGCTCGGGCTCGACGGACGGGACCCGGCGACCCCGCACCACCGGGTGCTCTTCCCGCCGTCGCGCGCGGCCTACGACGCGGAGTTCGACGCGTACCGCGGTGCCGAGCCGCCGGCCGCCCCGGCGGTGTACGTGCACGCTCCCGACGACCCCGCCCTGCGCCCCGACCGCCACTCCGAGGCGTGGTTCGTGCTGGTCACCGCCCCGCGCCACGATCCCGGCGGCGGCGTCGACTGGGACGCGCCGGGGCTCGGGGAGCGGTACGCCGAGCGCATCCTGGCGCTCATGGCCGAGCGGGGCGTGGACGTTCGGCACCGCATCCGCCACTGCGCGGTGCGCACGCCGGCCGACCTCGAGCGCGAGACCCTCTCGCCCGGCGGCTCGATCTACGGCACCTCGTCCGACGGCGCCCTCGCGGCGTTCCTGCGCCCGGCCAACCGCTCGCCGGTCGACGGGCTGTACCTCGTCGGCGGCTCCGCCCACCCCGGCGGCGGCCTCCCCCTCGTCACCCTGTCCGCCGAGATCACCGCGCGCCTCGTACGTGAGCGGAATTCCCGGCTATAGCCGTGAATTCCGCTCACGGGCGCTCACGGGCGGAGGCGGCGGCGGACCGTCACGACCACCTGGGTGAAGCCGACGACGGCGAGGACGGCCGCGATCACGATGGCGATCGTCGCCCCCGGCAGGCCCGGGCTCACGAGCGCCCCGACCAGCCCGAGCGCCGTCACGATCACCCGCGACGGGCGCTCCCACACGCTGACGACGCCGACGTCGGGCAGCCGCGCCGAGGCCCGCACCGACTCCTGGAGCAGCGTCAGCACGCCCACCCCGGCCGCGAGCCACCCCGGCGCGCCCGCCAGCACCAGCGCCACGAGGAACGCGACGTCGCCGATCCGGTCGACCAGCGGATCGAGCACGCGCCCCCACGCCGTCGCGGTGTCGGTCATCACCGCGACCGCGCCGTCCAGCCCGTCGAGCAGCGCGCACACCACCGCCAGCACCGCCCCGGCCAGCAGACCCCACCGCCCGGCCAGGACCGCGAGGGGCACCGCCACCCCGCACAGCGCCGACGCCCCGGTCAGCACCCACGGCGGCACACGCCGGCGCGCCAGCGGCCGCACGACGACGAACACGACCCGCAGCCACCCGAGGACCGGCCCGCGCGGCTCGATCCCCCCGTGCGCCGCCGACCAGCGAGCGAGGAAGTCGGGAAGGGACGTCACTGCTCCCGCACGACCTCCGCCGGGTCCTTGTCGATGCGCAGGCCCTGGTAGCGCGGGTGGCGCAGCCGGCCGTCGGTCGTCCACTCGCCGAACCCGACCGCGCACACCAGCTCCGGCCGCACCCAGTGCTGGCCCTTCTCGCGCACGGCGTCGGCGAAGGGGCACTCGTCGGTCGCCAGCGGGTCGAGGCGGTCGCGCAGCATCGTCAGCGTCGCGGCGTCGTAGCCGGTGCCGACCTTGCCCGCGTACCGCAACCCGTCCACCCCGGCGGCGTGGTACCCCACCAGCAGCGCCCCCAGCCCGCGCCGCGATCCCGAGGGATCGGTCCAGCCGCCGATGACGAACTCCTGGTCGCGGACGCACTTGAGCTTGAGCCAGTCGCGGCTGCGCCCCCCGACCACGTACGGCGCCTCGCTGCGCTTGGCGATCAGTCCCTCCCAGCCCCCGGCGCACGCCTCGGTGAGCAGGTCGGACGGGTCGCCCTCGAGGGCCGGCGAGCGGAACAGCGGCGCCTGCACGTCGACGACCGCGTCCAGGATCCGGTGCCGCGTCGACTGCGGGAGGCGCGTGACGTCGATGTCGTCGAGCACCAGCAGGTCGAACAGGTGCGCCTCGACCTCCACCCCGGTGCGCCGTGCCCGGTTGGGGTCCTGGAGGTGCATGCGCGCCTGCAGGCTCGAGAACGTTCCGTCCGCAGCGGTGATCTCCCCGTCGAGCACGAAGCTCGCCGGCCCGTGCTCGTCGAGGGCCTCGACGATCTCGGGGTAGCTCGCGTCCATCGGCTTCTGGTTGCGCGACCACAGCCGCGTCGACAGCCCGCGCTCCCGGGTCGCGATCATCCGGACGCCGTCGAGCTTGCGCTCGAACACCCAGCCCGCTGTGTCCACGCCCGCCCGCCCAGGGTGCTCCTTCGACAACGTCGCGAGCATCGGCGCCCGGTACCCCGTGTCGTCGGCCCGGCGCAGCGCGCGCTGCTGCTCGGGCGGGAGGTCCCACACGTCGTCCGGCACCCCGCCTTCCTACCGCCTACGGTCGCGCCATGAGCGAGCAGCGCAACGACGCCGCGAACATCGAGCAGCGCTACGTCGCGGAGTACAACGACGAGGAGGCGCTGGTCGAGGGCCTCGACCCCGCCAAGCCCCGCGAGCAGAAGACCTCCGACGCGGTCGCCGCATCGGGTGACGACGTCGAGGAGCACGTCGACGAGATGACCGACCCCGAGCGGTGACGCCGCCGCGGTGACCCGTCGGTAACCGGGGCGTGGCGGAGCGTCGTGCCCTGTGCCACGATCCTCCGCCATGCGGTATCTGGTGACCGGCGGTACCGGGTTCCTGGGCCGAGCGGTCCTCACCCGTCTGCTCCGACGCGACGACTGCGAAGCGGTGTACGCGCTCGTCCGTGAGGGCTCCCGCGACCGCCTGCTGCGCCGGCTCGCCGACACCCCCGGGCACGAGAAGGTCGTCCCGGTCGTCGGCGACCTGACGCGCCCGCGCCTCGGCCTGCACGACGCCGAGATCGACGGGCTGGCCGGGCGGGTCGACCACGTCCTGCACCTCGGCGCGATCTACGACATCACCGCCGACGACGACACCAACCGCGCGGCCAACGTCGACGGCACGCGCGGGGTGGTCGAGCTGGCCTCCCGCCTCGGCGTCTCCTGCCTGCACCACGTGTCCTCGGTGGCCGTGGCCGGCGAGTACGAGGGCACCTTCACCGAGGACGACCTCGACGTCGGCCAGGAGTTCGGCAACCCGTACCACGAGACGAAGTACCGGGCCGAGCGCATCGTGCGCGAGGAATCGACGGTGCCGTGGCGCGTCTACCGGCCCGCCGTGGTCGTGGGCGACTCGCAGACCGGCGAGATGGACAAGATCGACGGGCCGTACTACCTGCTCACGGCGATCTCGCTGCTGGGCCGGTTTGCCCCGGGGCAGTGGCTCAGCGCCCTGCGCTTCGCGGTCCCTGAGCTGGGCGCCACCAACATCGTCCCGGTCGACTTCGTCGCCGACGCGATGGTGCACCTGGTCCACCAGCCGGGCATGGACCACCGCGCGTTCCACCTCGTCCACCCGCGCCCGCAGCCGCTCTCCGAGGTCTACAACGCCCTCGCCGACGCGCTCGGTGCCCCGAAGCTGCAGGCCACGATGCCGACGGCCGTCGGCTCCCTCGTGAAGCGCGGCGCCGAGCAGGCGGCCCGGGTCCCCGCGCTCGCCGCCGCCCGCGACATCGCCCTCGCCGAGCTCGACATCCCGCCCGAGGTGCTCCCCCACCTGACGTTCGGCGCCACCTTCAGCAGCGCCGAGACCCGTCGCGCCCTCTCCGGCACCGGCATCGCGAGCCCGGAGATCGCCGACTACGCCCGCGTGCTCGTCGACTGGTGGCGCGAGCACCTCGACCCCAACCGCCACCGCCGCCCCCGCCCCGGCGGCCCGCTGCAGGGCCGGCGCGTGGTCATCACCGGCGCCTCCTCGGGCATCGGGCGCGAGACGGCGTTCAAGGTCGCGCGCGCCGGCGGCGTGCCGCTGCTCGTGGCGCGCCGCACCGAGGAGCTCGAGGAGGTCCGCGCCGAGATCGAGCGCGACGGTGGCCAGGCCTGGGTGTACTCGTGCGACATCACCGACGGCGAGTCGGTCGACGCCCTGGTCAAGGCGATGATCAACGACCACGGCGGGCCCGACACGGGCATCGACATGCTGGTCAACAACGCCGGCCGGTCGATCCGCCGCGGCGTGCGCCTCGAGGTCGACCGCTTCCACGACTTCGAGCGCACGATGGCGATCAACTACTTCGGCGCGGTCCGGCTGACGCTCGCGCTGCTGCCGCACATGCTCGAGCGGCGGTTCGGGCACGTCGTCGACATCTCGTCGATCGGGGTGCAGACGGGCCCGCCGCGGTTCTCCGCCTACGTCGCGAGCAAGGCCGCGATGGACGCCTGGGCCGACATCGTGGCCACCGAGGTGCTCGGCGAGGGCGTCACGTTCACGACCGTGCACATGCCGCTGGTGCGGACGCCGATGATCGCCCCGACCCGCATCTACGACGCCTTCCCCACCGACTCCCCCGAGGAGGCGGCGGACAAGGTGCTGCACGCGCTCATCGACCGCCCCAAGCACGTCGGCACGCTGCTGGGGACGCTCGGCGCGGTGTCCGGCGCGCTGACACCGCGGTTGAAGGACGCCGTCATGCACGTCGCATATCGGGTGTTCCCCGAATCCGCCGCGGCCCGTGAGGGTAGTGAGCAGGAACGACGTGACGACGACCGGACGCTCGACACGGGCCCGCTCTCCCGCGGCGCCCAGGCCATGGCCCGACTTCTCCCTGGAGTGCACTGGTGAAGACCCCGTTCGGCACCCCCACCGAACTCGCGACCGGGCTGCGGCTGCTGACGGACGCGGGCGTCATCGCCCCGGTGGCACCGCACCGGGCCGCGTTGTTCCCGACCGCGCTGTACCGCTACGGCTTCACGCCCACCACCGCGTTCGTCGTCGGCCGCTGGCGCCACCCCGACCGCGTCGCGATCGTCGACGACCGCGGCACGGTGACGTTCAAGGAGATCCACGAGCGCACCGACCGGCTCGCCCGCGCCCTCGCGGACCGCCGCGTCGGCCCCGGCAGCCGCGTCGCCGTGCTGTGCCGCAACCACCGCGGCCCCATCGAGACGATCCTCGCCGTCTCCAAGCTCGGCGCCGACGTCGTCCTGCTCAACACCGGACTCTCGCCGTCGCAGATGAAGGCCGTCGCCGAGGAGCAGGAGATCGGCACGATCGTCGTCGACTCCGACCTCACCGACCGCCTCGACGAGGTGCCCGACAGCGTCAAGCGCGTCTTCGCCTGGACCGAGGGCGCCGGGTGCTGGGGCGACGACACCCTCGAGGGCCTCATCGGCGCCGACGGCTCCAAGCCGCTGGCCACCAAGCCGCCGGTCGGCAAGACGATCGTGCTGACCTCGGGCACCACCGGCACGCCCAAGGGCGCCGAGCGGCCCTCGCCGAACGGCATCGGCGTCGTCAACGCGATCCTCTCCCGCATCCCGCTCACGGCCCGCGAGCACGCCCTGGTCTCGGCGCCGCTGTTCCACACGTGGGGGTTCGCGGCGTTCCAGATCGGGTCGCTGATGGGCTCGACGCTGGTGCTGCGGCGCAAGTTCGACCCCGAGGACGCGCTCGCCCAGCTCGCCCAGCACCGCTGCACGTCGATGTTCGCGGTGCCGGTGATGCTCCAGCGCATCCTCGAGCTCGACGACGAGGTGAAGGCCCGCTACGACGTGTCGTCGCTGAAGACGGTCACCGCGACCGGCTCGGCGATGCCCCCGGCGAAGGTCACCGAGTTCCTCGAGACGTTCGGCGACAAGCTCTACATGCTCTACGGCTCCACCGAGGTGTCGTGGGCGTCGATCGCCAAGCCCGAGGAGCTGCGCTCCGAGCCCGGCACCGCGGGCCGCCCGCCCGTCGGCACCACCGTGAAGATCCTGGGTGACGACGACCAGGAGCTCCCTGCCGGCGAGACCGGCCGCATCTTCGTCGGCAACGACATGCTGTTCACCGGCTACACCGGCGGGCGCGGCGAGACCGAGGTCGTCGACGACATGCTCGGCACCGGCGACCTCGGGCACTTCGACCGCCACGGCCTGCTGTTCATCTCCGGCCGCGCCGACGACATGATCGTCACGGGTGGCGAGAACATCCACGCCGGCGAGGTCGAGGGCCTGCTGGCCGACATGGACGGCGTCAAGGAGGCCGCGGTCGTCGGCGTCGACGACGAGGAGTACGGCCAGCGCCTCGCGGCCTACCTCGTGCTCGAGTCGGGGGCGAAGGTCGACGCGGACGCCGTGCGCGACCACGTCAAGAACAACCTCGCCCGCTTCGCGAGCCCCCGCGACGTCGAGTTCCTCGACGAGCTCCCGCGCAACAACACCGGCAAGGTCCTCAAGTCGGAGCTCGGGTCCTCGGATTTGTGAGGGCCTCGTGAGTGTCAGCGGCGTGGCGCCGCAGACACTCAACGTCCAAGAAAAAGGGGAGCACGCCGATAGGGCCACGCACTCGGAGCCGGCGAGGCCCTCGCGAGCGAGTGGACGGACGCCGGGATTGGGCAGACTGGCCTCGTGACCACGCCGGAGCCGGGCGCCTCGCGGTTGCGCGCGCCCGCGCACCGCGTGAGCCCGCGCGCGCGGTCGTGGTGGGCGCTGCGGTCGGCGATCACCTCGGTCGGCCTGCTGATCCCCCAGGTCGCCGTCGCCGTCGTCCTCCCGACCTACACCTCGCTGATGATCCTCACCGGCGTGGCGACGGTCGTCGTCGGCGTCGCGCACCTGCTCGTCGTCCCCTGCTGGCGCTACGCCCTGCACCGCTGGGAGATCACCGACGACGCCGTCCACACGCTCTCGGGCTGGCTGCGCCTCGAGTGGCGCATCGCCCCGATCTCGCGGGTCCAGACCGTCGACACCGACCGCGGGCCGCTGCAGCGCGCGTTCGGACTGTCCTCGGTGACGGTCACGACGGCCTCCGCGAGCGGTGCGCTGACGATCGACGGGCTCGACGCCGACGCCGCGGTCGAGCTCGCCGACCGGCTGACGAGGGTCACCGAGACCCTCGGGGGCGACGCGACGTGACCACCTACCCGTCCGACGGCCTCGGCTGGCAGCGCCTCGACCGCCGGATGCTCGTCGTCCACCCGGCCGTCGACCTCGCCAAGCTCCTCCCGGTCCTGCTCGTCATCGCGATCACCGGCGGCTCCAGCGACGATCGCTGGCGCCTCGGCGGCGGCATCGCGCTCGCCGTCGCAGTGCTCGCGTTCGGGATCTCGCGCTGGTTCACGACGTCCTACCGGATCGGCACCGACCGCGTGGAGCTGCGCACGGGCCTGCTGCGCCGCCACCACCGCAGCGTGCACCGCGACCGCATCCGCACCGCCGACCTCACGGCCAACCCGGCGCACCGCCTGTTCGGGCTCGCCGTGGTGCGCGTGGGCACGGGACGGCGCGAGGGTGGCGACGACGCCGAGCTGACCCTCGACGCCGTGCGCCGCGTCGAGGCCGAGCGGCTGCGCGCCGTGCTGCTCGGCGAGGCCCCGGCCGACGCGGCCGCGCCGGTGCCCGAGCTCGCCCGCCTGCGCTGGACCTGGGTGCGCTTCGCCCCGCTGACGTTCTCGGCGATCGCCGTCGTCGGCGTGGTGTGGCTCGGTCTCTTCCGCCTCGCCGAGGAGTTCTCGCTGCGGGCGCCGGTCACCGAGACCCTGCGCGAGGGCGCCGGACGCGCGCCGGTGTGGCTCGGCGCGGTGGCCCTGCTCGCGACGGCGGTCTTCGGGGCGGCCGTCGTGTTCGTCGAGGGCTGGTGGGGCTACCGCCTCACGCGTGCCGACGACGGCGGCCTCGTGCTGCGCCGCGGCCTGCTGACCCGCCGCACCCTGTCCCTCGAGGGCCGGCGCCTGCGCGGCGTCGAGCTCGACGAGCCGCTGCTGGTGCGCCTCGGCCGGGGGGCGCGCCCGCTGGCCCTGACCACCGGTCTGCGCGCCGACGGCCAGGGCGAGCACGTCGGCGCCGTCGGCCCGGCGATGCCCCGGCGCCGGGCCCACCAGGTCGCCGCCGGCGTGCTCGGCGTGGGCGAGGAGGAGGGCACGCGCGCCCCGCTCGTCCGCCACCCGCGCGCGGCCGTCGTCCGCAGGCTGACCCGCGGCGTCGGTCCGGTGCTGGTCGTCTGCGCCGTGCTGCTCGTCCGGCCCGAGGCCCCGGCCGACGCCGTCGTCGTGCCGATCCTGCTCGGCGCCTCCGTGCTCCTCGCCGTCGACCGGATCCGGTCGCTGGGACACGCGCTCACCGGCACGCACCTCGTCAGCCGCCACGGCGCCTGGGTGCGGCGCACCGTCGTCCTGCGTCGCGGCGGGGTGATCGGCTGGCGGCTCACCCAGTCGCTGACCCAGCGCCGCGCGGGGCTCGTCACCCTGCACGCCGTGACCGCCGCCGGCCGCGGGCGCTACGAGGTGCTCGACGTGGGCGCCGACCGCGCCCTCGAGCTGGTCGAGGACATCACCCCCGGCCTGCTCGCACCCTTCGTGATCGACGGCCGAGGGGCCGGTCGGCTCGTGCGCCGTTAGGGTCGACCGGGTGAGTGCCCGTCTGGTGTGGATCGACTGCGAGATGACCGGACTCGATCTGCGGAACGACGCGCTGATCGAGATCGCGGCCCTGGTGACCGACGCGGACCTCGTCCCGTTCGGTGAGGGAGTCGACGTCGTCATCCACGCGTCCGACGAGTCCCTCGACAACATGCCGGACGTCGTCCGCGACATGCACGCCAAGTCGGGCCTGACCGACGAGGTGCGGCAGTCGACGGTGACGATGGCCGAGGCCGAGAAGCTCGTCCTCGACTACGTCCGCGAGCACGTGCCCGAGGGTCGCTCGGCGCCCCTGTGCGGCAACTCGATCGCCACCGACCGCGGCTTCCTCGCCCGCGACATGCCCGAGCTCGACGGCTACCTGCACTACCGCATGGTCGACGTCAGCTCGATCAAGGAGCTGTGCCGGCGCTGGTACCCGCGCATCTACTACTCGCAGCCGGAGAAGGGGCTCGCCCACCGCGCGCTGGCCGACGTCCGCGAGTCGATCCGCGAGCTCGAGTACTACCGCCGCACGGCCTTCGTGCCCCCGCCCGGCCCGACCACCGACGAGGCCCAGGCCGCGGCCGCCTCGGTGGTCGCCGACGACCGCGCCGGCGTCAACGCCGCAGTGTCGACCGAGGCCGGCCCCGCCGGCGGCCAGGCACCCCCGCCGGGCGCCTGACGCGGTTTCGGACACGGCCCCGACCGGACATCCTGCGCCGTCCGCCTCGAACCCGTGGGCGCCGCTCGTCGTCCGCGTTCGAGGAGGCCACCGTGCAGCTCATCACGACCGTCCAGGACCAGGGCTGGGAGACGTGGGACGACCCCGTCCGGGGTTGCCTGCGGTGGTGCCTGCTCGCCGACGGTGCGGACCCCACGCCCGAGTCCGTCACGACCGGGGTCGCCGAGCTCACCGCCCACGGCTGGATGGGACGGCACCGCCACACCGCACCGGAGGTCTACTACGTCCTCGAGGGCAAGGCCGTCGTCGCGCTCGACGGCCAGGAGGTGACGGTCGGGGCCGGGGCGCTCGTCCGCATCCCGGGCGACGTCGAGCACGGCGTCCGCGCCGTCGGCGGGCCGGCGCGCGTCCTGTTCGTCTTCCCGACGACCGCCTTCGACGACGTCGACTACCGGTTCAGCGCGGACGCCCTCGCGTGAGGGCTCCCGGTCGCAAGCCGCTCGCGCCCGGCTTGTAGGCTCGTACGCGACTCACCGGGGCCTTCCCGGAGAGGCCAATGGTGGGTGTAGCTCAGTTGGCAGAGCACTGGGTTGTGATCCCAGGTGTCGCGGGTTCAAGTCCCGTCACTCACCCGGACGGCAGTGGTCCACCCGCTGTCGGATCGGACCGCTGGCTTTGCTAGGGTTTCGATCACGCGCCGTTAGCTCAATGGGCAGAGCAAGTGACTCTTAATCACTGGGTTCGGGGTTCGAGTCCCTGACGGCGCACCCTTCTTGCAGGTCATAGCTCTACGGAGCGATCTTAATGTGACTCCAGCCGTATCCAACGGGCCGTTAATCCCGGAGCATCGGGCTCGGAATGATCGACTACCGCGATCACTGACTCCGCACCGTCGGGTCCGGCGACGGGGCCACCTCATGGCCGGGTACCTCGGCGATCAGGGCGCAGGGAGTTGTCCCGGTGAAATCAGCAGGTTCACACCGAGGGTCTGCCCGGACTGGTGATCGGGCCCGGTCGGGCGGCCGTAGGTGTTCGCGCCACAGATGATCGCGCAGGTGCCTCGGCGGTTCACGGTGACCTAGGGAGACCCGACCGAGCGTCGAAGGCTGCACGCCAGGACGGACACATGAGCCCCGATCAGTCGGCGGCCGCGTGGGTGACTGGCTCGACGTGGACCTCGGCGCCGACCACGGCAGGCTGGATGCCTGCGCCGGGCAGGTCCAGTCGGTAGACCCAGTGCACGTCGACTACCCGGTAGCGGCCGGCGCGCTCGTCGTTGGTACGGGGGCTGGCGTTGCATAGCCACAGCGTCTGGCTGATGGCCGGCACCTCGGGTGCATCGCCGAGCCACAACGCCGTCTCGTCGTCCGGGCTGGCTAGGAACACCGACACCGCAGTCATGTCGGCTCAGTTCCCTGCGTGCTCGTCGGTGCTTGAGGGTGTGCGGGACCCGGGAGCCGGGGTCCTGGTCCTGGCCGTCGGTGAACACGACGAGGCCGTGCCGGCCCCACAGCCTGCTCGCGGTCACGGGGACGGTGGACATACCCTGCTCGCTCGCGGTCACGGTGCCGGTGACGATGCTCGAGGGCCCGCAGGTCGGCGGCGGTGAAGCCACGGTCCACGGCGAAGGGTTGCCCGTCCTCGACGAGCAGGGTGGTGGTCATTGGGGCGCCCCTCTCGGGTCAAGGATGGGTCCCGCGAGCGTGCTCTCGTCGGTCGGTCATCCCGCACCACTGAACCGATGATTTCGCATTGAGGCTCGGCGTGAGGGCAGTCCGCCCGCCCCGTGACCGAGCCACCAGGTCACGCATGCGGGCGGCACGGTGATGCCGGCGATGTCGTAGGGATTCTCAGCTCCCGCAGCATCCGGGTCGAGGGCGCTCGCTGACGCAGCCGGTGTGCGACCGCGCGTCGCGAGTGATGAGCGGGGACTGATCCGAACCTCGTCCTCACGCGAACATCCCCGGTAAGCCGCGAGGCCTCTACCCATACGTCGGTGGCGTGGGGACCTCTCGCGGGATCTGCGACGACGTCGCGGCAAAGGGCTACGAGGTGTTCGAGCTCAGCCGTTCTGGGGCCGCGGCCGTGGTGTGAGCGCCGAGCCCGGTCCCATCGCCGGCCGAGGTGTGAGCGGGGCCGCGGTTCGATCGGCGGCTCCGGTCTGATCGCTGCCGCGGGTGGGCGGGCACGCGCTCTCCGGCGGCGCCGAGTGCAGGCAGCTCCGGGATTGCCTCCTCCGACTCGGCACGCGGCCACCGCCGCGACTCAAACGTGTCCAAGCTCGACCGCGAATCGTGCTAGCCAGGTCGGTCGCGGGAGCGGACGGTCCGGGGCGAGCACATCTCGAGTACGCCACGACACAGGGAGGACGACCGCCTATGACCGCCGGCCCTAGGAGGCGGCGGTGGCGGGGCGCGAGAGAGCCAACATTCAAGAAACTCACCAGGAGGAACCCATGCCAGGACGAGTGCTCGACCCGCAGGTCGAAGCGCTGCTGCAACAGATGCGCGAGGCCGGGCAGCCGCCCTTCGAGCACATGAGCGTGCCGCAGGCCCGGCAGGCCGCGGCGGTGTTCGCCGACCTACAGGGACCCGGGCCCGAGGTCGCCTCCGTCCAGCATCGCTTCATCCCGGGACCGACCGCTGACCTGCCCGCGCGGATCTACACGCCGCAGGGTGAGGGCCCGTTCCCGGCGATCTTGTACTACCACGGCAGCGGCTGGGTGATCCTCAACATCGAGATCTGCGACGCAACGATGCGTGCGCTGGCGAACGACACCGGCTGCGTCGTGGTCGCGCTGAACTACCAGAAGGCACCCGAGCACAAGTTCCCGGTGCCGTTCAACGACGCGTGGGCCGGCTTGTGCTGGCTGGTCGACCACGCGTCCGAAATCGACGTCGACCCGGCGCGGATCGCGGTGGGCGGCGACAGCGCGGGCGCCAACCTCGCGGCGGCCGTCGCGATCAAGTCACGCGACCAGGGCGGCCCCGCACTGGCCTACCAGCTGCTCGTCTACCCCGCCGTCGAGCGCGACGTCGACAAGCCGTCGGCGGTCGAGAACGCCGAGGGCTACCTGCTGCAGCGAGAGTCGATGCGCTGGTTCTGGGGCCACTACCTTGACGGCGCGACCGACGAGCCGGACTGGCGGGCGTTTCCGTTGCAGGCGGCGAGCCTGGCCGATCTTCCCCCCGCGCTGGTGGTCACTGCGGAGTTCGACCCGCTGCGTGACGATGGGCGGCTCTACGCCGAGCGCCTGCGCGCCGAGGGGGTGAAGGTGACCTACAGCAACTACGACGGCATGATCCACGGGTTCTACTGGATGCAGGCAGTGCTGGACGGCGCCCGGGAGTTGCACGCAGAGATCGCGCGGGAGGTGCGGGCCGCTCTGCATACCTCCAGCTCCTGAGGCACCGGAGCCGCCCTGAGGCCCCGGCGCTCGTCGCACCCCTCGAGGTGGAAGAGAGCAGCTAACGGCACACAGGGTTGGGTCCGGCCGGGGGCTGTCATCGCCGTTGCTCAGGAGCGTCACGGCGGAGGCACAGTGCGAACAATTTCGGTCGCGGCAGGTCTGCACGCCGTGTCCCGTGTGCCGCGCATCGGGCAGTGTCGTGGGTCACAGCGGGTCGGCGACGGTCGGGAGCGTCCGCGCCGGACGAGGAGGTCCGTGGACATGACGACGGCAGAGAGGACGGCGGAGTCGACGTCGGGAGGGCAGGACGTCGACGTCGACGCCGTGATCATCGGGGCCGGGTTCTCCGGGCTCTACATGCTGCACACACTGCGCAACCGGATGGGCCTGCGGGCCCGCGTGTTCGAGCGGGGATCGGGCGTCGGCGGCACCTGGTACTGGAACCGGTACCCGGGCGCACGCTCGGACTCGGACTCGTACATCTACGGCTTCACCTTCGACCGCGACCTGTGGCTCGAGTGGGAGTGGAGTGAGCGCTACCCCGAGCAGCACGAAATCCGGGCCTACCTCGAGCACGTCACTGAGCGCTTCGACCTCGCCCGCGACATCACCTTCTCCACGAACGTCCTGGCCGCGACCTTCGACGAGTCCACCGACACCTGGGAGGTCGCCACCGACACGGGCGAGACGGTGCGGACCCGGTACCTCATCACTGCGGTCGGGGCGCTCTCCGCGTCGAACACGCCGCCGTTCGTGGGTGTCGACACGTTCGCCGGCGAGACTTACCACACCGGGCACTGGCCGCACGAGGGCGTGGACTTCAGCGGCAAGCGCGTTGGTGTCATCGGCTCCGGTGCCTCCGCCGTCCAGGCGGTGCCGCTGATCGCGCAGGAGGCGAGCGACCTCACGGTCTTCCAGCGCACCGCGAACTACATCGTTCCGGCCAACAACGGACCTGTGGCCCCGGAGGTCAAGGAGGCCCGGAAGCGGGACTGGGAAGGCATCCGCGAGCGGATCCGAGCGTCGAACTTCGGCTTCGAGTTGGAGTTCGAGGAGAAGGGGGCACTGGAGGTCTCCGACGAGGAGCTGCGGGAGCAGCTGCAGAAGCGTTGGGACGAGGGCGGCTTCGGCATCTGGCTCGGCGGATACGTCGACATGTTCTTCAGCGATGAGGCCAACGCCCGAGTGCGCGAGTTCCTGCACGAGAAGATCCGCGAGAAGGTCGACGACCCCGAGGTGGCCGAGCTCCTGGTGCCGAAGGGCTATCCCTTCGGCGTCAAGCGCAACCCGCTCGACTCCGGCTACTTCGAAACCTTCAACCTGCCGCATGTGCACCTGGTGGACGTCAAGGCCAACCCCATCGCCGAGATCACCGCCACCGGGGTCCGACTGGCCGACGGCACTCGATTCGACCTGGACGCAATCGTCTACGCGACCGGGTTCGACGCCATGACCGGACCGCTGGCCCGCATCGACATCCGCGGCCGCGGCGAGGAGCTCCTGCGCGAGAAGTGGGGCGAGGGGCCACGCACCTACCTCGGACTCATGAGCGCCGACTTCCCGAACCTATTCATGATCACCGGTCCACAGAGCCCGTCGGTGCTGTCGAACATGCCCGTCTCCATCGAGCAGCACGTCGAGATGATCGCGCGGGCCATCGGCGACCTGCGCGAGCGCGGCGCGTCGCGGATGGAGCCGACCCGGGAGGCCGAGGACGCCTGGGTGACCCACAACCAGGAGGCCGCCAACGCGACCCTCTTCCCAAAGGCTGACACCTGGTACATGGGCGCCAACATCCCCGGCAAACCGCGGGTGTTCATGCCCAACCTCGACTTCGTCGGACCGTACCGCGCCAAGTGCGCCGCCATCGTCGAGAACGGATGGGAAGGCTTCGCCATCGACGGCGAGGCCGTGCCGGCCCGCGAGGAGGTCTTCGCATGAGTGCGGTCAACGATGCTCTCGGCCACCTCGGGCTGTTCTTGTCAACCCCGACTACATGCCCCAGGTCGACCGCCATGTGTCCGAGTTGCTCGGCACCGACGTGACACTTGACCCCGGCGTGACTGGCCTCGCGCGACGACTCCGTGAACAAGTCGGCCAGCCGGCGCGGTCATGAGCACCGGGGGTTTGAGCGACCTTGTCCGCCCTCGTAGGAAGGACGCCGATCGTGAGCGATCGCAATCTCGCCACCGTCGTCGACGGGTACACGTTCCTGGAAGGGCCGCGGTGGCACGACGGCCGGCTGTGGCTCTCGGACTTCTACACCCACCAGGTCTTCACCGTGGCACCCGATGGCAAGACCGAGAAGATCGTCACTGTCCCCGGCCAACCCTCCGGGCTGGGCTGGCTGCCGGACGATCGGCTCCTCGTGGTCTCGATGAAAGACCGCAAGCTGATGCGCCTCGAGGCCGGCGAGCTCGTCGAGCACGCCGACCTGTCGACCACGTCGGGCGGACACGTCAACGACATGGTCGTCGACGCACAGGGCCGCGCCTACGTCGGCAACTTCGGGTTCGACCTCATGGGCGGCGGGGCGTTCCGTACCGCGCCAATAGTGCGCGTCGACCCCGACGGCACCCAGCGCGTCGTCGCTGAAGACTTGATGTTCCCCAACGGCTCCGTGATCACCCCGGACGGCACAACGCTGATCGTCGACGAGACCCTCGGCAACCGAGTCTCCGCCTTTGACATCCTCGCCGACGGCACCCTCGGACCCCGTCGCGACTGGGCGAACTTCGGGCCCCTGCCCGACACCGACGACGTCAACACGCTGCTCGCCGCGGCCTCCATCGGCCCGGACGGCAACACACTGGACGCCGAGGGCGCCCTGTGGGTCGCCGACGCCATCCACCACCGAGTGGTCCGGATCGCCGAGGGCGGCTCGATCCTCGAGGAGATCAGCACCGGGGACGAGGGCGTGTACGCCTGCATGCTCGGCGGGGACGACGGGCGGACGCTCTTCCTCTGCGTAGCGCCGAACTTCGACGAGGGCGAGCGCTCCACCACACGACTCGGCCGACTCGTGGCCACCGGCGTCGACGTGCCGCACGCAGGCACTCCCTGACTCGGCCGGCGAGCACCGGAACCGCGCCTCGATCCGGACAGGGTCCGGTCCGACACCTCGACCCTTCTCCGAACAGCCTTTCCCGGCTCTCGCGCTGACCTTTCGATTCATCACGGCGTCACCAGGAGGAGTGAGCCACTATGACGACCGCCGTCGACAATGCCATCGAAGAGCTCGACGTCCTGTTGGTCGGAGCTGGCTTCGCCGGCGTTTACCAGCTCGATCGGCTGCGCCGGCTCGGCTACTCGGTCAAGATCTATGAAGCCGGGTCCGACCTCGGTGGCATCTGGTACTGGAATTGCTACCCCGGCGCCCGAGTGGACACAGAGGGACCGATCTACCAGTTCTCCCGAGAAGATCTCTGGACGGACTGGGAGTTCTCCGAGCGCTACCCGGGCTGGCGGGAGGTGCGCCAGTACTTCGACCACCTCGAGCACAAGCTCGACATCAAGAAGGACGTCCGCTTCGACACCCGCGTCGAGGGCGCCGACTTCGACAGCGAGCGCAACCAATGGGTCGTGCGCACCACAGACGGCAGGACCGCCCGCTGCACCTTCCTGGTGCCATGTCTCGGGTTCGCCTCACGGCCTCACATCCCGGACATCCCGGGCCTCGACTCGTTCCGAGGCGAGTGCCACCACACCGCCTGGTGGCCCCAACAGGGACTCGACTTCACCGGTAAGCGGGTCGCGGTCATCGGCACCGGCGCCAGCGGGGTGCAGGTCATCCAGGAGGCGGCCCGCGACGCCGCGGACCTCACGGTCTTCCAGCGCACCCCCAACCTCGCGCTGCCCATGCACCAGAAGACCCTCACCCCCGAGGATCAGCAGACGATCAAGGCCAGCCTGCCGCGGCGGTTCGAGGACCGGATCAGCACCTTCGCCGGCTTCGACTTCGACTTCCTGCCGAGCAATGCGGTCGACCTCTCACCGGAGGAGCGCACCGCGGGCTACGAGCAGGCCTGGCAGTACGGCGGCTTCAAGTTCTGGCTCGGTGTCTATCAGGACACGCTGTTCGACCCGGCGTCCAACGACCACGCGTACGCATTCTGGCGCGACAAGGTCCGGGCCCGGATCAAGGACACTGAGCTCGCCGACAAGCTCGCCCCGATGGAGGCACCGCACCCCTTCGGCGTGAAGCGGCCATCGCTCGAGCAGAACTACTACGACCTCTACAACCAGGACAACGTGCACCTCGTCGACGTCGCCGAGAACCCGATAGACGCAGTCACCCCGGCCGGCATCCGCACCCGCGACGGCGTGGAGCACGCGGTCGACGTCATCGTGCTCGCGACCGGCTTCGACTCCGTCTCCGGCGGACTGACCCAGCTGAACCTGGTGGGCACCGACGGCACTCTCCTGCGGGACAAGTGGGCCGACGGGATCGACGCCCACCTCGGCATGATGACCGCCGGCTTCCCGAACATGATCTTCCTTTACGGCCCGCAGAGCCCATCCGGCTTCTGCAACGGCCCGACCTGCGCCGAGCTGCAGGGCGAGATGGTCATCGAGATGATCGAGCACGTCACGAAGTCCGGGAAGGCGCGCATCGAGCCCACCCCAGACGCCGACGAGGCCTGGAGCCAGCACGTCCGCGAGCTCATCGAGCCCACGCTCTTCCCGCTGGCCAAGTCCTGGTACATGGGAGCGAACATCCCAGGCAAGGCGATCCAGAGCCTCAACTACCCGGGCGGCCTCATCTCCTACCGAACGAAGTACGCCGAGGCGAAGGACCGCGACTACGCCGGGTTCATCGTCTCCTGACCTCGCGTGCCGCTCGGGGCCGGTCGTCCACGGCCGACCCCGAACGGCCGACCGTGCCCGTGCACATCCCCGGGTCCTCGGACAGAGCGCGGCCCAGGGAGGAGCTAGCTATCTGGATCTTCTCGGTCCAGCTCGAGATCAAACCCTGGAGCCGCCATCGCGATGTCACACCGGATCGTGCTGAGCGGGACTACCGACCGTTGACGTAGTCGCGCGAAAAAAGCACTCACCGCCTTCAGGATTTCGTTGGCTCGGCGACTTCCTTGCGCAGCCGGCGCAGCTCCTCGACCGGATGCCAACCGGCAACCTCGCCCCACAAGCCTCCGGCTACTGGGGCCTGGTCAACATCAACATCACTCCCGCCTCCTGAGCGAGCCAGCCCTACCGGTTGGGGTTCGACGTCACCGGATGTGCCCTGCGCGGAGCTGCTGGAGGTCGCCGCGGCCGGGGTGATCCTGCGGGACGGGCCGGACCGGCTGAAGGTCGGCGCCGGCTCCTCCGAGCGCTCCCGGTTGCTGGAGATGTTCGCCATTACGCACGGGGGCGCGTCGTCACCAGCAGTGATCTGGCGGCCGACCGGTTGCGGTCGGTGGGCTCGGGGTCCTGTCGGCCCAGGCTGGGCAGCACCCGGTGGTGGGCGGGAGCCACGGCACCGGGCCCGGGCAGCCGTGGTCGCACCAGCGGGGCCCTCGCGACGGTGCGCTCGCACCGGTGTCGTTCTGCACCCGCCGCGGGAGGTGTAGGTCGGCCGACCGCGGCGATGGTCGACATCCTGGACGAGCGAGTCATCGCGCCTGGCGGCGTTGACAGCGATCGGCTCACGGGCCAATCGTGGGACCCGCTCAGGTGGGGCTGAAGGCTGGAGGGAAGAAGGCGAGATCGTATGCGGGGCAACGTGGGAGACCGGATCATTCAACACAGTCGGCGAGTCGATCAGGCTGATCGGGTCGGCACGATCGTGGAAGTGCACGGTCAGGACGGCCCGTTCCTGGTGCGCTTCGAGAGGCGGGACCCGTGCCTGGTGTTTCCAGGACCGGACGCCGAGGTCGTCGTGGTGGACGATCCCTCATCATGAGCGTCAACGGTCAGGTGTCGTGTCGTTCCCCGGTCCCGACCCTCGGTGGGCAGTCTGTCGCGCGGGCTCCGAGGCTCGGGCTGGGGGCTCTCGGGAGATGGCATGGGTCGGCGGCGTCGGGTTGCTGAGGTTCCTGACCTGCACGGCCTGTCGGTGCCGGATGCCGAGAACGCGGTGCTCGACGCCGGCCTGCTGCCCCGGCGAGTGTCGCAGGGCTCGGACCTTCCGTGCGCTGGCCGTCAGGACGGTGCGCTTGTTTGCGGGCAGGACCCGCGCCCGCACGCGCGCATGGTCGCCGGTGGGCAGGTGTGCTTCTGGTGTGCGCCCACGGGAGACGACCCGCCCGGCGGCGGACGTGGGGGTTCCCGGCTGCCGCGAGGTCCCCGGCCGTTGTCGCCCACTGGCTCCAAGCCGTTCTGAACCGGCGACCCGGCTCGCGGGCCGCCTTGCGGCCACCGAGCTTCCCGCGTGCCAGCCCGGCGCATCGCCTCAAAGGAGCCCGAAGACCGCCCTCCGCACGAGGGAGCGCCGGTGACCGGCTTCTATGTCGGCATCAGGCGCCTTTCGAGGCGCCGTCGACGATGGTCTCGTCGTGGTGCTGCTCGAAGTACTCAAGATCGCTCCGGGGCCGCGCAACCCCGGACGATTTGACACTCGGAGATCGTCTACGCAGTCGGTGCGCGATCTCTGTATGGCCCCCTTGATGCGCTCGCATCGGACGTGACCCGGGGGAATCGTGAAGCTGGGGGTGGGCCTTCGCCATGCACGCAGGCGATCGCGTTGTCGAGGACTCAGGACGGCCTGCATCCGCTGATCCTGCGATACCTTGCTCTCAGCGGCTCCCAACTAGGTCGGTAGCCGCGCGGTGAGGGATGTGGCGAAATGATCGTTACCCTTGCGCTCTGCGCCGCCGTTCTCCTGGTGGCCGCAACACTGGTCGGGACGAGCGTGCGGATCATCCGCCAGTACGAGCGCGGAGTCGTGTTCCGTTTCGGCAGGGTGGAGCCCGGCACGACGAGAGCGCCCGGGATCGTCCTGCTCTGGCCGATCGCGGACCGGATGACGAAGGTCAACATGCAATCGTGACCCTTCCCGTCCCGGCGCAGGACGGGATCACTCGCGACAATGTCACCGTTCGGGTCGACGCGGTCATCTACTTCCGGGTGGTCGATCCCGTCCGCGTCGCGGTGGACGTGCAGGACTACATGTCCGCGGTCGGGCAGCTCGCCCAGACGTCCCTGCGGTCGATCATCGGGAAGAGCGACCTCGACGACCTGCTCAGCAATCGCGAGAAGCTCAACCAGGGCCTCGAGCTGATGATCGACACTCCGGTGATGGACTGGGGTCTGCACATCGACCGCGTCGAGATCAAGGACGTATCGCTGCCCGAGTCGATGAAGCGTTCCATGTCGCGCCAGGCCGAGGCTGAGCGTGAACGTCGCGCCCGCGTGATCACCGCTGACGGCGAACGCCAGGCGGCGGCGACGCTCTCCCAGGCCGCGGAGACGATGTCGGACCATCCGGCCTCACTGCAGCTCCGTCTCCTGGAGACCGTCGTGGAGGTGGCGGCCGAGAAGAACTCGACGCTCGTCCTCCCCTTCCCCGTCGAACTGCTGCGGTTCCTCGAGCGCATCACCCCCGAGGAGGACCGGCCCCCGACCGCCGTGGACAAGGCCGCACGGGAGTCGGCGCCGCCCCTCGCCCCACGGGACCGGCTCGGGTCCATGGCGCGCCCCCGATCGCCCCTCCGCACGTCGCTCCGCTCGATACCCCGCTCGAAGCCTCAGCCACGACCTCGGCCACGATCTCGGAGGAGAACGACGATGCGAGCGACGCGGCGGTGACACGGCTCCGACCGCGCGGGTACCCCCGGCGTGATCGCCCATCGGCCGTCCTCGAGCCCGTCGGGCACCACACCTCCCAGCGGGACCGGGCGCGATCCGCAGCCCCATGAATCGCGGGTCCTCGCCGTCGACGGCGCCGACCTGCGCGCCGAGCGGTCGGGCGACGGGGGCGTCAGGTCGCAGGCCGGCGACCGTTCAGGATGACCGTCCACGAAGGTGACCTGCAGGATCGGGACGAGGCCCTCGCGTTCGATCACGGGAAAGACCACCTGCCCCGTGCCTGCGGGGGTGCCCCGGCCGCCCGCTCACGTCGGTGTTCGCGGTCGAGTCCGACCCAACCCCCACCGAGAACGTCCCCGGGCAACCCATGCGACCGAGCGAGCTGACAGCCCGTCCGAAGTGGACCCGCTTTGGGTACCGCTTACGTCACACCATGGCGGTCCGCGGTAGCTCACCAGTGATGATCGACAGAAGACCGCACCTTCCCCGAGCAGCACAGATGGGTACGAGACAGTACCGTCACGTCCGTGACTCTCGTCCACTGGGTTCGGGGTTCGAGTCCCTGACGGCGCACCCTTCTTGCAGGTCACAGCTCTACGGAGCGATCTTCGATGTGATTCCAGATCGTTCTGAGGCACGCTTACTCCAGGACGACCGCACCCGTAGAAGATCGTTAAAGAGTCCACTCCAGCCTCCTCGCCGCCATCTACTCCCCTCGTGCTGGTACGGCGGCGAGGCCCGGACAGCCCTTGACGGCACGGAGAGCGTTGGCTGCGGAACCTGTCGATAACGCCGGGGCTCGAGACGTTGTGCAACGGATATGCGCCGGCGCCGCGAACGCCCCTCGACAGCGGACCTGGCGTGCAACCCTCGTGAGCCGGGGGGTGCAATGAGCCAGGACGATGATCAAGAAGCCCGCGTTCCGGCGTGGGCTGAACGTGCACGGAGAGAAGCCTTCTCCCGGTCCGCGCCGCCGCGGGCCGCGCCAACGTCTGGGCTTCACCGCTGGCTCGACGAGCCATGGCAGGACCTCGCGAACAACCTCCCCGGTGCAGGACTTCTGGCGACCGCAGCGGCCCAGCGGCACGTCGGGGAGTCCGATCTGTCGTGGCGGGTCGGCGCGGACGGCGAGGACATCCTGGCTAACGCGCTCGCGGAGCTGACCCACCCGCGGCGCATCACGCGATGGCTACGCAGTTCAGCGAACGACGCTCCCTGGCTGGTTCTCCATGGCGCGAAGATCGGCGCGAGTGCTCGCGCCGATCTCGACCATGTCCTGATCGGCCCACCAGGGGTCGTCGTGATCAACACGAAGAAGCTCGACCCTCGGTACCGCGTGACCATTGACGACGGCGAGATCCACACAGGCCGGTTCTCGACCGACTTCGTCGCCAAGGCCTCGCGTGACGCAGAGCGGGCCTGGTGGCTGCTCGCGAGCGCGGCCCAGGCGGTCGTGTCTCGCCGTGCCCGTGGCGACCTACCGCCCGATTGGGACCTGTCGCCGTACTGGGCAGCCGTCGAAAGCATCGCTGCCCAGGCCAGCAGCACCCACTCCAGCTCGAGCGCCGCCAACCGCTGGCCCCCGACCATTCCGGCGCTCGCGTTCGTCGGCAGCGGCTCGGTCGAGGAGCGGCTACCTTCCCCGGTGGTGGCTCGCGCGTCGACGATCTGCGCCACGCTGCGCCAGCACCGTGCAGCCCTGGACAGGTGTCACGTCCTCGCGCTCTACGAGATCGCGCGACGCTCGACGACGTGGACTCGAGACACCCCACCGAAGCCATGACGAGCCGGCACGCGTCTCAACATCAGTTCTCGAAGCCCCACGTTCGGCCGTCAACAACCGCATCGATCGCCGCCTACCGTCGAACGTGCCGATGGGGGGACGGGTGGCGGATCGTGAACGGGACCGGTTGCGGCACGACATTCAACAGGCCCAACGCACTCGCCGTGAGCGGCTGATCGCCGATGCGGAAGAGGCAGCGCGCAACACCCCCGCCGGCCGACGAGAGGAGGCTCGTCGCCAGCGGGAACTCCTCGAGCAGCACCAGGCAGCGCGCCAGGACGAAGCCGAGCAGCTGACGAAGAACGCCGAGGATCGCACCGCCGAGCTCGACGCCGTGCTCCTCGATGGCCTTCGCAGCCCGGTCGTCCTCGACATCGCTCACGATCCACCTCGGCCCGCGCCGAGGCCCTTCGCCCCGAGCGTCGAGCTCGCTCACGGCACGCCCGCTCCCGAGTGGGCAGACTTCGCGCCGCCTCCCCCGGGCCGGCTCGCGCGCGCCCTCGGGCTCGGCGCACCGCGCGTGGAACAGGCTCGACAAGAGGCCCAGGCCGCGTTCGACCGCGCCGCAGCCGACCATCGCCGGCAAGAGCAGGCTCGGGTTCAGGCGGTCGAGGCCGCGCGAGCCGACCTCGCGAGACGCCAAGCCGATCTCGCGGCGGAAGCCTCCGCGCGGGAGGACGAGCTAAGGCACCGTCGATGCGCGTTCACCGCCGGCGAGCAAGCGGCGGTGGAGCAGACACTCGCTGCGGCACTCTCAGCACGCGCGCTACCGGATGGAGTGCCCAGCGAGGTCCAAATCGGCTACCGCGCCGACAGCGGTCAGGTCCTGGCGATCCGCGAACTCCCCCGCCCCGACGTGGTGCCCACCGAGCTGACGTTCCGCTACGTCAAGACCCGCGACCTGATCGACCACACAAACCGCAAGCCCGCCGAGATCAACAGTCGCTACGCGCGGCTGCTTGCCCAAGTCGCGCTCCTCACCCTGCACGACGTCTTCACCACCACGACGTCGGAGCAGGTCCGCGAGGTCACGGTGACCTGTGTGCTCGACGCCAGAAGCCCAGCCACCGGGCAGATGGAGCGCCAGTGCCTGGTCAGCGTTGCCGCAACCCGCGACGAGTTCGACAGCTTGATCCTCGCTGAAGTCGACCCGATCCGGTGTATGACCGGCCTCAACGCTCTCGTGTCCCCCAACCCCTACGACGTCGAACCCGTCCGACCCATCTTCGAACCCGACCTAGGCCGCTTCCGCACTATCAAGGCGCAGGAGGTCGCGGCTCGGCTTGATCATCGAACAGTGCTCATGCGGCTCACGCCCAGCGAGTTCGAGCACCTCATCCGGGAGCTCTTCGAAGCCAGGGGCATGACCTCCTGGGTCACCCAGGCCTCCCGCGACGACGGGGTCGACGCGGTCGCCTACAACACCGACCCCGTCCTCGGCGGACTCTGCGTCATTCAAGCCAAGCGCTACGCCTCGGTCGTCGGCGCCGACGCTGTGCGCGCACTCTGGGGCGTCATGGAGGACAAGAAGGCCGGCACCGGCATCCTGGTCAGCACCTCCTACTTCGGGAAGGCCACCCACGAGTTCGCGCAGCGCAACGAGCGGGTGCGCCTCATCGAGGGACCTCACCTCAAGCAACTGCTCCAAGAGCACCTCGGTCTCGACGTGCTGACCGGGGCGAAACCTCCGCCCGCGTCACAACGCTGGCGAACTGAGGCCTGAGGCGGCGTACTGCTTACCCGATGTAGAGCCGGACAAGAGCTCATCGACCCGCGCACGAGCCGCATGGGACATCAGTCCGTCTCGAGTGGCGGCCCGCATGCGACCGACAGCAGACGTAATCGGTGGAGACGGAGCTGATAAGTGGTGGCACTCGGACCGGAGAGAGATTCGACTGAGGATATTGTCGACGCCATCGCGGAGTCCGCGCTGGCAGCGTTCGAGTTGCTCATGCGCGAGCACGGGGCTGTCGCCCCTCCGACAGTACACATTTTTGTCGAGGAGTTCCCCAGCTTCTATGTTGGCTTCGCAGCCACGAGGGCCTTCTACCGAGGCGAGGACGCCGCCAGCGCCATCGCCCGACTGGGCCTGCTTCCAGCGTCAATGGTGGCAGATCGAGTACTTGTCTGCTGGGAGAACGAAGACCTCTACGCAGCCCTGAAGGGGCCCGGCAGTTATCAGAACGCGGTGATGATCCTGGACGCCAGGCTAGACGGAACGCAGACCCTCCGCTGGCATCCTTTCACCTCTCAGTGGGGCCCTGATAGCGAGCTCGGTTTCCCGACGGTGCTCCCTCGGTGGTCCAGTCCGCACAGGACGAAAGGACAAGCTCTACCTGCTCCCATACGAGCGATCCTGCACACGTGGCGGTTCGAAGCAGGCAATCACGAATTCGGAACGACGGTTGACCGCCTGCAACACGAGGGTTATCGCATCAATTTCAGGACTCTAGATGGCTGAGCTATACGACTTCGCTCCCACATCGCCCTACGCCGCGCTCCCCTCCTCCTTCCGCTCCTCGAGGCGTAGCCAGCGAGGCGATCACCGGGCGAGCAAACAGACCGGCAGCTCGTCTTGACGATCACGAGAAGTCGCTGCTGGCCGCGGGGCACCTCGGGGTGATGCCGTGATCGAAAGACTCGAGCCGCAAGCTCATCCCTCGCTAGCGAATCGCGTGAACCCTGTGCCAACACCGCCACGAGAGGTATCAGTGCGAGCCACGTGCCTCTGGAGCGCTTGCGGCGGGCTCTTGCCGCGGTCCTTCGGAAGTTCGATGCCCAACGCGACCGTCGCATCAAGATCGCCGTAGTGGTCCCGCTTTGAGGCCCACTTACGTCACACCAGGGCCGATTTCGGAGGGTCACCGCGGATGATCGATACTCGACGACACGCTTGCTGACCAGCATTGACGCGCACCAGGCGTCACCGCTGAAGCCGTGACTCTCATCCAGTGGGTTCGGGGTTCTCCCTGACGGCGCACCTCTTCCGCTGGTCACAGCCCTGCAAAGCGATCTTCCACGGTGACTCCTTTTACTCTCGGGCACGCTTACTCCTGCGCGATCACCTCCCCAGCGGTCGTCTGGAGATCGTTAAGGCCGACCTGCATCGCAGGTCATGTCGGGCAGGCGGCTCTCCCTCGACGGACCAACGCGGACGTAATCGATGTTCTCGCCGGCCTCGACGGCCGGCAGCCTGCCGGCTGGCACCGTCGGACAGGCCCGCTGCGAGGATCGGAGTCGAGCCATGGGAACTCCATGCTCGTCGTTCGGCACGGACGCGGCCAACGTGAGGGCTCTCATGCGCCCTGAAGGGTCTTCCATCACGACGTCACGGTTGCGCTTCGGGCATGAGAACCACGTCTCACAAGAGGGGACCGTTGCAGTCAGACGCGCGTCCACCGCAGCATCTGAGTGAAAAGCTGTTACGAACCAGTAATGATCGAGGGTCACGGACCGACGGTCTGGTGGAGTTGAGGGACGCGCACGAGTCTGGGCAGGGGGCGCTGTGGGAGCCTGGGTGTGGGTTATCGTACTGCTAGGGACGGCCTGGGCCGTAGCCCCGTGGGTGGTGATCGCCCGCCGGCGGACGAGAGAGCCACAGACCCTCGACGCCTGGCACGGGTTCGCAGGGACACCGAGGCAGCATCGATAGCGACCCAACAGGCTCAATCGCCAGGATCCGACGGCACGGCCCCAGCCATTGGCGAGACGGCGTCGCGAGTGGCCATAGCCGCGAGAGCGCGTTTCCGACGCTCTGCCACTCCACGATGCTCCTCTTCAGGGATGCCGAGCCCAGCGCGCAGACGACGCGACATCTCGAGCCAGAAATCGAGACACCGTGAAGGCTCTGCTTCGGCGTCCCTGAGTTCCGCAGCGCGCTGCCGCGCGATCGGCAGCAGTGCGTCGAGCGTGTCGCTGCGCACCGAGATTACTTCGTCTCGGAAGTAGCCATCGGCATTCCTACTGAGACGCTTTAGTTTCCCAGGGTCGTCAGCTGCGAGGAGTACCTGCGGATCCTCCTGGAAGGTCGGGAAAGTGTCCTCGACAGCACCCAGGCCCCATCTGCAGCAGAATTCATCGGCCTCCTTGAGGAGCGCCATCCGGGTCTGCCAATGGCGGTCGTGCTCCACGTAATCAGCGACGAGGGAGGTGACCGGTGCCTCGAGCATCAGTTCATCGGCCACACCACGCTCGATTGGCTCGTCGGTGTGGCGATACCAGAACTGGGCTCGCCGGTCACAGAAACTAGTCAATAAACGGGACGTATGCATAGACATCACCAGCTTGACCAGCTGAGACTGAGGCCTTAAGACGCGGGGTCCCTGATTTGGGAAATAGCGGTCGAGAAAGTCCACGAACTGTGGTGTGTTGCGTAACGGGTTGAGGTCCTGATCCCCGGTAGATAACCACTGTGCGTATCGGCTGACATAACCGCTATCGGTACTACTCACTGCGCGCTCAAGATGGCGGACGGCCTGAAATGCCAAGATCGTAGCAGCAGTCTTGTCGACTCTAACGGCCCTATCGGTCGTATCAGTGAAACCTGGAAGCGCAATCGCAGTGATACAGGCGGCATTGTAGTACTCCTTCCAACTTCGCGCGAAGCCCGGCTTAAGGTAAAGCCGACGCCCGATCCGTGCATCCAACCGGCCCGGCTCGATTGGCCACCAGTTCGGGATAGCTTTCATGCAAATTGCGGATTTCGCTCGCCGCTCGTGGAGCACTGCAGCAAGACGCAGCAGCTGAACCGCTGTTTGGTTGATTGCGAGCCCCGGGATACGACGGCCGCGTGACCAGCGGTAATCGTCAGCCAGCGCCTCGGCCCGCGACGTCCCACCGTCTGGACCAGGTGGACGAGCCGCTCCTTCGAAGTCTCGTATTCGCCCACCCGGTCGTCGGTAGGTGCGAACGGCTCCGACCGCGGCACCCAAGGGTCATCGAGCTCGTAGATGCGAGCGTAGGAATTTAACCATACACGCAGGCGGAACTTGAGCGCCTCACGATCGGCGTGACGGCGACCATTTCTGAGCTGCAGAGGGCGCATCCACTGGTCCTGCAATTGAGCGGCCGCTCCGAGGCGCGAGCAGATGCGGTAGCGCGCAATCAAGAGCGCGTCGCGCCCGTTACGTGTGTTGGTCACTCGGGCTGGCGGAGCGCCGGTCGTGTTGTCGCCGAGGATTCCACGCAACCGTCTCCAGAGGCGACCGTCGAACCACGACTCGACGGCGATAATGTCGGCGTACGTAGCCACGGCATCGAGGTACAACCCAGCCTGCTCCTGGACCTGACCCAGGTCAATCCGCAGGTACGGGTTCTGGGGATCCTCCTTGAGCGCGCGGTGCAGCGCGTCAAGGGCCCTCTCATACCGGCGTTCCCGGACCCAGCGGGCCGCCAGCTGGCTCTGATGAAAGAGCTCCGTCGGCATCTCGATTCCGTGCCATGCCAACCACGGCGCATGGCGGGACAACCGGCTACGCGGTACCAAGTAGGCCCCTACAACGTGGGCGGCGCGCTGAGCGGCGACCCGCCAATCGTCCTCCCAGACGGCCTCCACCTCACCACGTCCGCTCGGTAAGCGAGCCACATGCACGGACAGCCCGCAACGACCGTCGGTCGATGACAGGACCTGCACTGAGACGCGGTAAGCGTGCCGTACGCGCAACAGAGAGACCACGAGCAGGAGCGCCGCCACGAAGGGTCCGCGATTCCCGTCGAACGCTGTACGAACGTCGTCGACAACTCCCCTGGCCGACGGTTCACTCGGCACAGGCTCAGGCGCGGACAGGCTCATCTCCGCCAACGTGCGACGAAACTCGGCGAGGAGGTCAAGCCTTTGGTAATCGGCGCCAGCGGGCGGAGCGCCTACGAACGACGAGATCTCAAGAGGTCCAGGCCGACGCGCCAAACGCGCGTAGAGTGCACGACGCAGCGGAGGAATCGCCGCTAACGCAAACACGGCAGCCGCCACCTCGGCAACCGAATTACTTCCGATCGTGAACGTCTGGCCGGCGATGCTCACGTCACCCCTCGGCCCAGCGACCGCGATCATTACGGCCACTAGGAGGAGCACGAGGGCAGCGACCGCCCACAACACCGGGTGCGGTCGCGACACCCGGGCCGCAAGCGTCGGTCGGCGGAACCATCGCAGCTTCACAACGACGTCCCGTCCGCATTTTTGGGATGCGCACCTGCGCTGCCGTCTTCCGCGCCGGTGTCTTCCGCGCCGGTGTCTTCCGCGCCGGTGTGTTCGGCGCCGGTGTCTTCGGCGCTGGTGTTGTACGTGCCGTTGTCGTCCGTGGCGCTGTCTAACATGTTGGTCCCCGCATCGATCCCTCCCGTGAGCTGGCTTTCCTTCCGCCCGCCCGACCGGGGCCACTGGTCCCTGAGCAAGGCGTAAGCAACTGACGACGCCGCGGCAGTCCCAACCGCCAGCCAACCGATGTACTCACGCACCTCCGGCCATATCAGGAATAGGTAGAGCAAGCCGAGGGCTCCGAAGGTCTGCCATCCAAGGGGCATGGCCACCCGCTTATCCGCGCGAAGCCCGAGATAGAGCGAAGCAACAAGTGCCCCGACGCCGGCGCCGATAAGCACGCCGACCGGTGGCGGCACTAGGTCGACGAAGCCTTTGGGTAGTGGACCGAACGAAGTGACGGTGTGCAGCCCGAGCACCAAGGCGAAGAACGCCAGCAGGCCGGCCCAGAATCCGCCGTACGCCGCAGACCTCGCCCTTGGCCACACCTGGCCCGCGCCGATCCCCGCGGAAAGGACTCCGATCACGAGCAGCACCGGCACCACCCCGAATCGGACGGCCGACTCCACCCACTCCTTGACCGCCAATGATCCTCCGCCCGGCGGGCTGGGCCCCCTCGCGCCAGCCGTCCCGTCAGTGATCGCTGCAGCCGACGAGGATAGAACGCTCGTCGATGAGGAACACCGGATCGGAGCAGCGCGATCACTCCGCCGGCTTAGTGCCTTGTACCTGGTCGCGGGCGGTTCCCAGGCTTTCGCAGCTCCCCACGCGTCGAGGGACGCCTGTTCATCGACAAGCGCCGCATCAATGGCATCGACCTCGCCGCAGGCCTCAACGGCCACCCGATGAGCGTCAAGCGTGCAGCCTGAGACGCTCACGATCGACGAGGTCCCCGCGCTCCGGCCTTCGAGCCGTCACCGGCGTCGCGTGCGCCACCACCGCGTCGAGCGCGGCGCGCCGTACGGTCGCAACGAGCCGCGGCGTCCCGGCCGGACGCACTCCGGCTTCGCCGGCACGACCGGCCCCGGAACGGACGGGTCGGTTGTCGGCCCGGGTCGCTGCGGCGACGGCGGCAGCTCGTCGACGCCGAGCTCCGGTCCCTCGACGAGCTCGACGAGCAGCCAGTCGCCGGCGAGGCGGCGGATCTCGATGTCGGTGACTCCGAAGGCGGCGGCGAGCCGGTCGTCGACCGCGAGCAGGTCGGCCAGAAGCTGGCCGGGGCGGAGCTGGACGGTCAGCGTCGTGGGCGGGCCGAGGCGGATGCGGCCGAGTCGCGGGGGCTCGAACGAGCCCGTGCCGGTGGGCACCACACGGCGCGCCAGGTGCGCGCCGGAGCACACCTCGTTCCAGATCCAGCGGATCTCTCCCCGGGCCCGCGCCTCTGCGGCCGCGTGCCAGCGGCGCTCGCCCCGGCCCGCGTGCTCGGGCACGGGTGGAAGAGCCCATCGGTGCGGAGTGAAGCTCATGCGACGACCTCCGAGTGTGATCGACCCCCGGGAGCCGACCCCTCCGCGTGGTGCGGACGGGACCGGGACCCTCACCCGGTGAGCGTCCCTCTCAGACAGTTGTCTGTCAACCGTATGCTGTTGTCCGACAACTACTCGGTGGTTGGTGAGGCGGCGACTGACGACCAGGGCGTGGCGCGCAGACACAGCCATTTTGCATCGTCCCGTGTCTGTCTGGGGACAAATGCTGTCTGACCACGACCTGAACTGATACTGTCGGGGCCTTAACGCCCTCTAGGCGGCACCACAGGAAGCTCGGGCGAGCCGGCGGCGACGCGCCCCCACCTCCGGGGAACGGAGCGGCGATGACCAACCCGCGTCGCGCGACGGGTTCCGACGGTGACGACGGCCCACGATGGGCGCTCGCACCCGGGGCCCGCAAGCCAGTGCCCGACCTCATTGGTGATCACCTGCTCGAGATGGTGCGCAGCGAGGAGCTCAAGCCGGGCGACCGTCTCCCCTCAGAGCCGGAGCTGGCGCGCATGATGGGAGTGGCCCGCAGCTCCGTGCGCACGGCCCTGCAGCGCCTCGAGGCGCGCGGCGTCGTCGAGGTCAACCGGGGACGCGGCTGGGTCGTCTCCACGAGCGCCGACCGGTCGGCCGCCGACCTAATGCTGGACCGCCTGGCTGGGCAGCAGTTCGACCTCGCGGACGTCATGGAGGTGCGGATTGCCCTCGAGAGCCTCGCGGTCGCGCTCGCCGCCACGCGGGCGCCGTCCGGGACGCTCGAGGGGATCGCGAAGCTCGCGCGGGACGACCGGGAGACCGACGCCGACGACCGCGCCACCCTGCTGCGCCAGGACGAGGAGTTCCACGGCGAGATCGTCGCCGCGGCCGGCAATGACTACCTGCGCGCGCTCTACGAGATGCTCACCCCGCTGGTCGCGGAGTGGCGCGAACGGAGCTTCACCAGCACCGAGGTGCACGACCGCTCGGCCGCCGACCACAACCAAATCGCGACGCTGCTCCGTCGCCGCGACGAGGTGGCCGCGCGTCTAGCCATGTCGGCGCACCTGCTCGGGCAGTACCGCGGCATCGCGCGGGACCGGTCGGCCGAGCGTGGCGACGACCTCCCGCCCGCCACGTCGACCACGTACGTGGACCTAGACGACGTCCCGATGTTCCATCCCCACGCCAAGGACGGTGACGGACGGGCGTGACTTGTCCTCCGGCGGGGTGAGTCCTCAAGATTGAAGGATGGCCGACGGGGGAGGCTCTGACGACGAGCGCCCGCGTCCGCTCCCCCTTCGTTCCTGGATGACCATCGGGATCGTGGCCGGCGCCCTCGGCGCCCTCGGTCTCGTCCTCGCCTCGCCCCACCCGTTCCTCGCGCTCGGGGCGGTCCTGCTGCTCGTGGGTGCTCTAATCGTCGTCACCGCGACGGTGGCCGGCATCGTGCGCCACCAGCTGCGTCGGCAGGCCGGGTTCGTGACCCGCACGGTCGAGCGCGGCATGCTCGACGCCCTCCCGCCCGGCGCCGTGCTCGAGCACCTGCTCGACCGCGTCTACGGGCCGTCGCCCTCCAACCGCGGGCTGGTCACAGCCGTGCTGGGCGGCGAGGGCGCGGCTCACGATGGCAGCGACCTGACGATCAGCGACCACACCGAGGTCGACCTCCAGCTCAGCTGGATCGACGAGACGACCTACCGCATGGTGATGGAGCAGCGGTACCGCTTCCGCAGCCGCGTGCCGTCGGCCCTGTTCGTCATCTTCGCGACCTCCGACTACGAGCTCCGGGACCGCATCATCGCGGGCTGCCGGGTGCCGCTGTTCGACATGTGGTTCGTCGGTGCCGACCAGGCCGACGACTATTTCGACGATTCCGTCGAGAGCATGCGGGACACCGTGCATCTCGGACTGCACTACGTCGACGCGGCCGACGAGAAGCACGCCGTCGCCGCGCGGGCTCCCCAGCAGCACGTTGAAGAGGTCCAGCTCAGTGACTGGGGGCGGTATCTAACGTTCTTCCGCACGGACCTCCCCGCGGGGCAGCGGCTCGACCGCCGTGAATACATGGACAAGCTGCGAATCTTCGCCTTTTCCCTGCAGCCGATGGCGGAGACATCGAGCCCGATCGCGACAGTCCAGCGACTGTCGGTGCGCTACACGATGCTGCAGCGGCTGGGCTCGGGGTACTGCTACTGGGAGGCCCCGTTTCCCTGCCACATGGAGCGCATGAGCTTTGACACCACCCGCATGACCGGCGCCGACCTGCAGTTCCACCTCAAGCCGTTCACCTTCGGTGCACCCGCGAGTCCCGTGCCGTGGAAGACGGGCGACCCGGTCGTCGAGGTCCCCGTTGGCAACTGGATCCTGCCTGGTCAGGGGGTGGCTCTGATGTGGCGCGCCGCCTGAGGAAGATCAGGCGCCGGTTGTGCGCCGCGGGCCGCCGCCGCCCGGGGCCTCGACGATACGGGGGCCGCCACCACCGGGCAGCTCGACGATGCGGGGACCCCCACCGCCGGGGAGCTGAACGGCGCGCGGGCCGCCACCGCCGGTAGCCTGCCGGGTGGAAAATCGATGGGACACGCCTGGGATCGACGTTCCGCCATCAGCTCGCTTCGACGGCATCCCGCCGTCGAACCCCCACCCGCGCATGAACCGCTCCTCACCAGAGTCCGGTTGAGCGGGTCCGCCCCGCTCGATGGCGGAACGGTAGCGGGTGCAGGCGGAACCTGAGAACTCAGACCCACCGAGGGACTGAACACTCCCACCGGTCGACTGAACACTTTTGCGCGCCGCACTCATGCCCGGCCCTTTCGTCGCCTCAATTCGACCGTTCATCGCTACGCGGCGGTAACAATAGCTATTCGAGCAACCTCCGCACCGCTCATGCGTCGGCGCTACCTACGGAGCGGACCCTACTCGCGCTCCGACGACGCGGCGCTGGCGACCACGGTCCACTCGCCGAGGAAGTGACCGACCAGCGGTCCCGCCGAGCACCACGCCGCTGAAGGCCACGCACCAGGAAAAGATCATGAAGATGACCCCGAGCGGCCCGTATTGGTGGTCGTGGTGCACGATCTTCGGCGACCCAGAAGACGCTGGCGAGCAGCCGCAGCTCCACCAGACCGACGCCGAGGATCACCGCTCCGGGCATCAGGCGGCGCCACAGCACCCGGCACCGAGCAGGATGTGCTTGGTCCACCAGGCCCAGAGGGGTGGCCAGCGGGACACCGACAACCACGAGGACAACGATCCGCACCTACCCACCCACCCACTTCCGAGCTCGGCGCTCCCGCTCCAGCGCGGCAGCCTCCGCCTGCGCAAAGCGCTCCTGCTGCAACCCACCAGTTCGACTGCCTCCGGCCACGCCGTCACCCTGAGACACCACGCTAGGAAGCCGCTGCTCCAGGCCGCACCAAGGTCACCAGGCAGGCCAGCACCAAGAACGCAGGCGGAGACCGGCACACAGGATCCCGTCGCTCGGCCCGCGAGGAGGTGTGACCGGCTGAGACGGACCCGCTTAGGGGACCGCTTACGTCACTCCATGGCCACACTCGGCTCGGCACCGCTGATGATCGACACTCGTCGGCACCGTTGCTGATCAGCACGAACGCTCACCAGTACGCACGGCACCACACGTGACTCTCGTCCACTGGGTTCGGGGTTCGAGTCCCTGACGGCGCACTCTTCTTGCAGGTCAGGTCCTTGGTGTCGTGTGTTGCGAGCGACGCAGGCCATGAATTACCCATGAAGTTCGTCCTCCTGGTCGTGCCACGCGTCGAGCGCGGCGGCAGCGCTGGGGTTCGCGATGCGCCGGCCGAGATAGAAGTTCTGGGTCATCGAGACCTGGGCGTGGCCTAGCTGATCGGCGAGGGCACGGGGGTGACTAGCCGGACTGGTCGAGGATCGTGGCGCAGGTCCGGCGGAACACATGGCTGGTGACCCATGCGAACCCGTGGCCCCCCGCGCTCCCCGCAGCGCCCGCCGGGTGTTGGACGGGTCGCGCCAGCCACCGAGGGTGTCGGGGAAGACCGGTTCAAGGGCGTCGCCGTCGGGGTTCCGCGCCTGCAATGTCGTGATCACGAAGCGCGGCAGGGTCAGGATGCGCTCGCCGGTTCGGTCTTGGTCGACTTCCAGATCAGCCCGACACCGGTGAGCCGGATCAGGGTGCGGGAGACGTCGACGGTGCCGGCGGCCAGATCGACCTCCGGCCACGCGACCGCCAGGGCCTCGCCGATGCGGACCCCAGTGCCGATCATGAACCGGCAGAGGTCGGGCAGGTCCTTGTCGCGGCAGCCTCGTCGGCGTCGAGCTGGGCGAGCCAGGCGCGGCACTCGGCCGGGGTCAGCGAACGGGTCGTCTTGCGCCGGCCGGCGTGGATGCGCCCGAGGTCGCGCACCGGGTTCGTCGGGATCGCGACGCGGTGCCGCGGTGCACCTGGACGGTCTGGATGAAGCTGTCGAGCAGCGGGACGGTGGCCTCCCGGACCCGCAGCTCCCCGACCCCGGGCAGGACCACCACGTCGAGCTGGCGACGGTACTGCTCGGTGACCGCCGGCGAGCCATTCCGGGGCGATCTCGCGGATGCGGGTGTCGCCGTTGATGCCCGGTGGCGGTGCGCGCCCGGTCGCGCAGCGCGAGCTTCAGCGCGTCCTTGGCCTTGGTCTTGGTCGGGCCGCTGCGCTCGACCTGGCGTGCCTTGCCGTCGAGGTCGCGGAACCAGGCCCGCGCGCCGTAGTGGCCCGGCTCGCCGTTGACCCTGATCGTTCCGTAGGTGCCGACGGCAGTGGGCGGACGAGGCACCGCGGCTCACCCGGCCTGCGGGTCGGCGAGCCCGTCGAACCAGGCCCGGACCTCGTCGGGGTCGTAGCGCAGGTAGCGACCGACGCGGCGTCCACGCGGCCCGTAGCCCGTGCAGCGCCACTGGTAGACGGTGCTCAGGGCGATTCCGAGGTAGTCGGCGACGTCCTGGGCGCTCCAGCGCCGTTCCGGGCGGGCAGCGCTTGCCCCCGCACGGGCGGCCAGGCAGGGCAGAGCCCGCGCCGCCGAGGGAGAGACCCCGAAGCCTTGTCGTGCGTCGGACACGAGCCGACACGCGCCACGCCATCGAGCGCATGAGCCTGGCGACTGATGGACACGTCGTGATCTAGTACTGATCTAGGACCAGCTAAGGAGGTCGCGTGTCGTTCACGGACCAGGAGTGCGAGTTCATCCGATCGCAGGGAATCGGTCGTCTGGCGACCGTGGCGCCAGGCGGCCAGCCTGACGTGGTCCCCGTAGCGGTCGAGTTCGACGGCGAACACCTCTGGGTCGGAGGGCCGGGAGCCGTCGTGGAGACGCGGAAGTTCCGCAACGTCGCTGCCGGCTCCACCCGAGTATCGATCGTCTTCGACGACCTTCTCTCGATGGACCCATTCGTGGCGCGAGGTATCAGAATCTACGGAGAGGCAGAGCAGCCCTTCGAGCGTGTCGGCATGGTGGGCCCAGGGACGTACATGCGCATTGCTCCCACGACGTCCTGGAGCTGGAACCTGGCCGGGGAACCCGCGGGCGAAGAGTGGTACTCCGTCGCGCGTCGCGAGCACACCACGTAGGCGGCAGGCGCACGACCGCCCCGTTGGTGATCGGCCCATGACGTACGGTTTTCGCAGCTCAATGGGGGTGTGTGGTGGTCCGCGGTGACTCCGAGAAATTCACCGTCGAGAATCACTGGGTTCGGGGTTCGAGTCCCTGACGGCGCACCTCTTCTCGTTGGTCACAGCTCCTCCACGGAGCGATCTTCGAGGTGACTCCAGGTCGTTTCGGGGCACGTCACTCAGGACGACCACTTTCCTGGAGATCGTCTTCCTACGCGGCGACAACCGTCCGCCGCCGCTCAACAGCCCCCGGTGCCGGGGACGTCAGCGCTGTCCACGGTCGACCTCCGCTGGTGGCGCGATGCAGCGATTTCGCTGGCGTCCGAGGCCGGTGATCTCGGCGTCGATGACATCGCCGGGGACGAGCCAGCGGTTGCCGTGGTGGCCGGCGTTGCCCGCGGGTGAGCCGGTGAGCAGGAGGTCGCCCGGGCCGAGGAGGGCGGCGTGGGAGGCGTAGCTGACGAGCTGCTCGACGCCGTAGATGATGTCGTCGACGGTGTCGTCCTGCATCACCTCGCCGTTGACCGACAGCGTCAGGCGGAGCTTCCGCGGGTCGGGGACACACTCGCGCGGGACCAGGTAGGGGCCGATGGGGAAGAACGTCGGGCGGCTCTTGCTCATGATGAAGTCGGTCATGGGCAGGTCGGGGCGTGTCATGACGTCGCGGGTGCTGATGTCGTTGCCGATGACGTAGCCCGCCACGACGTCCATCGCGTCCTCGGGAGCGAGGTCGAGGGCGCGGCGGCCGATGACCACGCCGAGCTCGAGCTCCCAGTCGTGCTCGACGCCCGGTCCCCACAGGACGACGTCGTCGTGGGGACCGGTGACGGCGCTCGGCAGACCGGGGAAGAGGAACGGCGTGCCCGTCGCGGCGCGGGCGTGGGCGATCCGGTCGGCCTCGGCATGCAGGTCGTCCTCGCTCCGCTCGTCCCCGCTGTTGCGCAGGGTGCTGGCGACGATCTGCCGGACGTGGCGGAAGTAGTTCGCGCCGGCGCACAGCAGCTGCCGCGGTCGCAGCGGCGCGAGGACGCGGAGGTCACCGAGGGCGGTGGACGGCAGGTCGCCGGCCTCCTCGGCGAGGTCGTGGAGGACCGCGAGCGTGGCGTCCCAGTCCTGCAACAGCCCCTCGACGGTGGTGCCGTCACCGAAGGATGGGCGCAGGTCGATGACGGCATCGTCGACGACCAGCCCCGGGAACGCCGTGCCGTCGGCGTCGAAGGTGCCGAGGGCGAACCACATCAGCGCACCGCCTCTCGCCCGGCGTGGAGCGCGGCGGCACCGGCGTAGTCGGCGCCCTCGCCGAGCTGGGCCTCGAGCTGCAGGAGCCGGTTCCACTTGGCGGTGCGCTCGGAGCGCGTGGTCGACCCGACCTTGATCTGGCCGGTGCGCCAGCCGACGGCGAGGTCGGCGAGCCAGTCGTCCTCGGTCTCCCCGGAGCGGGCCGAGAGCACGGTGGTGTATGCGGCGTCGTGCGCCCGGCGCACGACCGCGCGGGCGTCGCTGAGGGTGCCGATCTGGTTGGGCTTGACCAGGACGGCGTTGGCCACGCCGTCCTGGATGCCGCGCTCGAGGCGGGCAGGGTTGGTGACGAACAGGTCGTCACCGAGGAGTTGGCGGCCGCGCAGCACCTGGGTGGCGCGGGTCCAGCCGACCCAGTCGTCCTCGGCGAGGGCGTCCTCGATCGAGACGAGGGGGTAGCGCTCGCACCACGACGCGAGCTCGTCGACCAGGCCCACGGCATCGAGCTGCCGGCCGCCCTCCGCGGCCAGGGTGTACTGCCCCTCCCCCGTCGCGAACTGGGTGGCGGCGACGTCGACGGCGATCCCGACATCGGAGCCGGGCTGCAGGCCGGCGCGCTCGATGCCCGCGACGAGGACGTCGAGGGCGCTGCGGTTGTCGGGCAGCACCGGCCCGAGCCCGCCCTCGTCCGCGACGAGTGCCACGGGCAGCCCACGGTCGGCGAGGACCGCCGCGGCGCCGGCCCGGACTCGCGCACACCACTCGATCGCCTCGGCGAACGACGCCGCGCCCACGGGCACGGCCAGGAAGTCCTGGACGTCGATGCTCCGCCCGGCGTGGGCGCCGCCCGAGATGATGTTGACCATCGGCAGGGGCAGCAACGGGCGTGCGCCCGGCTCGGCGACCGCGGTGTGCAGGGCCACACCCTGCGCGGCCGCGACGGCGACGGCGGTGCCCACCGAGACGGCCAGGACCGCGTTCGCCCCGAGCCGGCCGAGGTCCTCGGTGCCGTCGGCGGCCTGCAGTGCGCGGTCGACGCCGGGTTGGTCGGTGGCCTCGAGCCCGCGGACGGCGTCGGCGAGCTCGCCGGTCACGTTCGCGACCGCACGGCGGACCCCGTAGCCGCCGTACCGAGTTCCGCCGTCGCGCAGTTCGCGCGCCTCGTGGCGGCCGGTGGACGCCCCGGAGGGGACGGTCGCTCGGCCCCGCGCGCCGCCTGCGAGCACCACCTCAGCGGCGACGGTGGGACGGCCGCGGGAGTCCAGCGCCTCCCACGCATGCAGTTCGGCGATGGCGGTGCCGGTCACGGCAGGTCCTCCCAGGCGTCGGTGACGGTGTCGGGGGTGTCGACGAGCAGCCGACGCCCCAGCTCGCGGGTGCGCGCCGCGGCGTGGTCGTCGAGGTAGCCCGCGGGGCTGGTGCCGTCCACGCGGGCGAGCAGCAGGCAGGCCGTCTGCCGGACCAGCTGGGCGGGGTCGAGGACGACGGCGCCGTCGAGGGCGGCCTCGAGTGCCGTGAGGAACCGCCGGGCGGCTGCCGCGTACTCGGGCGCTGCCCCCGGGCGGTGCATCGTCTTGAGCAGCAGGTGGCCCACGGTCCAGGCCGGGTCGAAGGTCGGGTCGCCGACGTGGGCGACCTCCCAGTCGATCACCCACAGCCGGTCGGGGTCCTCCGTTCCGGGTCCGACCATGACGTTCTTGGGCGTGTAGTCGCCGTGCACCAGGCAGACGTCGGCCCGGTCCATGACCTCGATGGTCGTCTCGATCTGGTCGCGGAGCTCGGGATGGCGTCGGGCGATGGCGCGGTGGAACGGGTCGACGCGCAGCTGGGTGAAGGCGGTGCGGTCGCCGAACTGGAGGCGGGTCCAGGCGTCGTGGGCGGTGGCGCGCTGCCAGGTGCCCAGGAGCCGGCCGAGACGTTCGGCGATCTCGACGCGGACCTGGCCGGCGAGCAGCTCGTCCTTCCACGTGTGCCAGGACCGGGGCGCCCGCTCGATGACCAGGTAGCCCTCGTGCAGGTCGTAGACCTGCGGCACGGCGCCCGGCGCCAGGCGACCGGCCAGCTGTAGCGCCCGGCCCTCGGTGTCGATGCGACCGGGGTCGGCGAGCCAGAGCTGCTCGACGCGCAGCTGCCCGAGGGCGCGCTTGACCACCGCGTCGACGCCCGGGGCGCTCACGGCGAGCACGTCGTTGGAGACGCCGCCGGGTAGCGCCTCGAGTTGCACCTGCGCGTCGTGGGCGATCAGACGGCGCCGGCGCAGGAACGCGGTGATCGCCGCTGCGTCGACCGGGGCAGGATCGGCGGTCATCGGGTCGCCGCCGGGGACACCCGCAGGGTGAGGCGGGTGAGCACCTCGGGGTTGACGATGCTCGCGGGCACGCGCCCGGCCAGGACCTCGACGACGTTCTCGGCGGCCCGCCGGGCCAGCTCGGTCAGCGACCCGTCGGAGGCGAAGGCGGAGTGCGGGGTGAGCACGACGTCGGGCCGCGACCGCAGCGGGTGCGCGGCCGGCAGCGGCTCGGGGTGGGTGACGTCCAGCGCCGCCCCGGCCAGCTCTGCGCGCTCGAGGGCGTCGAGGAGGGCGTCGGTGTCGACCAGCCCACCTCGGGCAGTGTTGATCAACCAGGCGTCGGGGCGCATCGCCCGCAGCGCGGCCGCGTCGATGAGCCCGGCGGTCCCGGCGGTCAGCGGAAGGTGCAGGGACACCACGTCGGCTGCGGCCAGCAGGTCCTCGAGACGGTCGACGACCTCGATCCCCGGTGTCTCGCCGCCGGACCGGCGCAGCGCGACCACCCGCATCCCGATCGCCACGGCACGCACGGCGACGGCCCGGCCGATGGCACCGAGCCCCACCAGGCCGAGGGTGCGGCCGCGCAGCCGCCGGGACGTGCCCGGCACGCCCGCGCCCCACCCGTCGGCGGTGACGTTGCGGTTCAGCGGCAGGAGCCGCCGGGCCAGGGCGAGGATCATCATCAGGGTGTGGTCGGCGACCTCGTCGGTGCAGTAGTCGACGACGTTGCTGACGACCATCCCGAGCTCGGTGGCGCGGGCGACGTCGATGTTGTCCAGACCGACCCCGTAGCGCGCGACCGTCCGGCACCGCGGCGCCGCGTCGAGGACCTCGGCGGGCACCCTGGCGAAGCAGGTCAGGATCGCGTCGACGTCTCCGGCAAGCGCGACGAGCTCGTCGAGGTGGCCGGTCTCGGCCGCCACGAGCTCCGCGTCGGCGGCGGCGAGCACCGCGGTCTCGACGTCGAGGTGGGGCCAGGCATGGTCGGTGACCAGGACCCGAGCGGTCACGACGCCACCTCCTCCCTGTCGTCGGCCACGCTAGGTCGACGACGCTGGGGTGCGGAAATGCCGTTCGTGGACAGCTGCCATCCGCCCCGCAGATGGCGCCCGCCCTTGCCGCGGCGACGCCGGCCCGGTGAGGTGGGCCGTCGACGTCGAGTGGGACGGTGAGCGGTGAAGCTCGGGCAGATGGACCTCAACCTCCTCGTGGTCCTCGATGCCCTCCTGCGCGAGAAGAACGTGACCCGGGCCGCGGAACGCCTGCACATGTCCCAGCCGGCCATCAGCACCGCCCTGGCGCGCCTCCGCAAGACCCTCGATGACCCCTTGCTGGTGAAGAACGGGCGTTACCTGCAGCTCTCCCCGCGAGCCGAGACGCTCGTCGATCCGGTGCGCGACATCATCGCCCGGATCGAGCAGACGGTGATGCGGCCGACGGACTTCGACCCGGCCTCCGACACGCGCGCCTTCTCGGTCATCAGCAGCGACTACGTCGGTGTGGTCCTCCTCCGCCCTCTCCTCGGTGCCATCGGCGACCTCGCGCCCCGCCTCCGGCTGGACCTCACCCCGGTCGCCGAGGACTTCCGCACCGCGCTGCGTCGCGACGAGATCGACCTCGCCGTGCTCCCCGATCCGCTGCTGGACGAGCAGACCCGGGCCATCTGCTCAGCGATGCCGGTGATCTCCGACCGGTTCGTGGGCGCCGTGTGGACCGGTCACCCCGCCGCCGCGACCGGCGGGTTGACCGCGGAGGTGTTCTCGTCCTCGCCCTATCTCCTGTACTCGGCGAACGGGAACCGTGGTGTGTGGGAGGACGAGCTCGACGACCAGCGCATCGTGCGCAACGTGGAGGCCACGGCCAGCACGTTCACCACGATGCCGTTCATGCTGGCGGGCACGCGACTCGTCACCGTCCTGCCCGAGCGACTGGCCCGCCGCGTCGCCGGCGCCGCGGACATCACCGTGCTCGAGCCCGCGGTCGACCTACCGCCGCTGCGGCAGTCCGCGGTGTGGCACTCCCGCCGTGACGACGACCCCGGCCACCGGTGGTTGCGCGACCAGCTCGCCGGTGTGGCCGCCTCGCTGCGCGGCACGGCCTGAACCGTCTGTGACCCCGATCATGCACGGGGTGGATCGCAGGGATCGCGACGACGCATTTCCGGGCGGGACCGCGGCTCCCTAGCGTTGGTGACGTCGCCGCACGAGGCCGGATCACCAGGCCGGGCGCGACGCCCTTTCCCCCGCGGACAGAGGAGTCCCGCCATGCCTGCTGTCGGCACTGCGCTCGTCGTCGGTGGCGGAGCCGCCGGCGCGGCGACCGCCATCCTGCTGGCCGACGCCGGTGTCGCGGTCGACCTGGTGGAGGTCCAGCCCGAGGTCTCCGCGCTCGGCTCCGGGATCACGTTGCAGGGCAACGCCCTGCGCGTCCTCCGTCGTCTCGGCGTGCTCGAGCAGTGTGCGTCGCTGGGGTACGAGTGCTCCGGGCTGCTGGTCCGTGCTGCCGACCCCGTCGCCACGGTTCTCGCGCAGCTCCCGGATCTCCGGTTCGGCGGACCCGATCTGCCCGGGACGATGGGGATGTACCGACCCGACCTGGCGCGAGTCCTCATGGCCCGCGCCGACGAGGTCGGCGTGACCACCCGCTTCGCCACCACGGTGAACGCCCTCGAGCAGGACCCCGACGGGGTGGACGTCCGCTTCTCCGACGGCACGCAGCGCCGCTACGACCTCGTCGTCGGGGCCGACGGCGTCCGGTCCGCGACGCGGCGCCTGCTCGACGTCCCGCTGGACACCCGCGCACTCGGGATGGGCGCCTGGCGGATGGTCGCTCCCCGACCCGAGGAGGTCACCACGGCCCAGCTCTTCTTCGGCGGCCCGTGCTACATCGCCGGCATCACCCCGACCGGCCCGGACACCGCGTACTGGTTCCTCGTCGAGGACGCCCAGGACCGGACCGCCCAGTCCCCGGCCGAACAGCTCGACGCCTTCCGCGAACTGTCCCGCGCCTACCACGGCCCGTGGGACGAGGTCCGCGACCGGTTCGACGATCCGACCCGGCTGAACTACACCTGGTTCGAGACCCACCTGCTCGACGCGCCCTGGCACCGCGGGCGCGTGGTCCTCGTCGGGGACGCCGTCCACGTCTGCCCGCCGACCATCGCCCAGGGCGCCGCGGCCGCCCTCGAGGACGCCGAGGTCCTCGGGGACCTCGTCGCCACCGGCGACACACTCGACGACGCCCTGACGGCCTTCACCGCCCGCCGGTACGACCGCGTCCGCACCGTCGTCGAGGCCTCCCTGCAGATGGCCCAGTGGAACCTCGACCACGTCCAGGGCGACGTCCCCGGCCTCACCCGCCGCATCGCCGAGCTCGTCGCCGTCCCGGCGTGAGCACTCCCGAGGAGACACCGATGTCCTCTCCCGATTCCGCACGCCGCGGACGGGTCGCCGTCCTCGGCGGCGGCCCCGCAGGGATGGCCACCGCCCTGTCGGTCCACCAGGCCGGCCACGACGTGGTGATCTTCGAGCGCTACCGCGAGGCCCGACCGGCGGGCAACGTGCTCAACCTCTGGCCACCGCCGCTCAAGGCCCTGCGCCTGCTCGGGGTCGACACCGACGACCTCGGCGCCCCGTGCCGCTCCCAGTTCCGCAACAGCCGGGGCCGCGTCCGCGCCGACGTCAAGAGCGACCCCGAGATCGAGGCGCAGTACGGCATCGGCGGCGGCTTCATCGGGCTGCCGCGCCCCGAGCTCTACGAGCGGATGCTCGCCGCCCTGCCCCCCGGCGTGCTCCACACCAATCAAGCCGTCGAGCGCATCGAACAGGACGACCCGGCCAGGGACGACGCGGGGGTCACCCTGCACTTCGCTGACGGCACGACCCACGAGACGGACGTCCTCGTCGGCGCCGACGGCATCGACTCACTGGTCCGTCGCACCCTGTGGGGCGACACCCCCAAGCGCGAGCACCGGCTCCACGTCATCGCCGGCTTCACCTTCGTCGACGATGTCGCCACCGAGCCCAACACCTGCGTCATCGGCCACGGCCGTGAGGTCCAGGGCAGCTGGACCTCGATCCGCTACCAGGGCCGCGCCGGGCACCAGTGGTGGGTGCTCGAGGCCACCGACCCCGACGCACCGGCGCCGGCCGACCTCCTGGCCCGCGCCAGGGAGCTCGGCCGGGAGTTCGTCGACCCGCTGCCGTCGCTCATCGAGCACACCGAGCCCGCCAACGTGCAGCGCTGGGTGCTCCGGGACCGCGGCTACCTCGATCGCTGGTCGCAGGGGCGCGCCACGCTGGTCGGAGACGCCGCCCACGCCACCTCTCCCTACGCCGCCTACGGCGCCGGCATGGCCATCGAGGACGGCTACTTCGTCGGCCGCGCCCTGCGCGGCGTCGACCTCACCGACACCGAAGCCGTCGCGCGCGCCCTGGCCGCCTACGAGGACCCGCGCCGGGACCACACGAAGTTCCAGGTCCGCATGGCGTACATGAACGGCCAGATGTTTCACCACACCCCGCGCGTCCTGCAGCCACTGCGCGACCTCGTGTTCGACCACACGCCCTTCCTGCAGAAGGTCGTCGGCGACACCAACCCCGCCGAGATCAACAAGCAGCTCGCCCTCATCACCGACTGACCCCTCCGACCCGAGGAGCACCCCATGACCGAGGTCCTGGTCTCCCAGCTCGCCCACGTCCAGATCTTCAGCCCCCGCCCCGCCGAGACCGTCGAGTGGTTCCGGAACGTCCTCGACCTCGAGCAGTCCGGCCAGGAAGGCCAGAGCGCCTACCTGCGCGGCTGGGCCGAGTGGTTCCAGCACTCCGTCGAGGTCACCGAAGGCCCCGAGCCCGGCCTCGGCCACATCGGCTGGCGCGCCCAGGGCCCCGGCGACCCCGACACCGTCGCCCGCAACCTCCCCGAGGGAGAGTGGTCCGACGGCGGCTTCGGCTACGGCAAGACCTACCGGTTCCGCGGTCCGGGCGGTCACCTCAACGAGCTGTTCTGGGAGGTCGAGCGCTACCAGGCGCCGCCGGAGCTGGCCACCGACCAGCCCGACCGCCCCCAGGCCCTCAAACCCCGCGGCATCGCCGCCCGCTACATCGACCACGTCACCATCGGCACCGACGACCTGGCCCGCGACGTCGCGTTCTACAAGGAGGCGCTCAAGCTGCGCCACACCGCGACGATCGAGGCCGAGCCGGGCTTCAAGGTGTTCGCCACCCTGACCTCCCACGTCACCCACGAGATGGGCCTCGTCCCCGACTTCTCGGGCATTCGCGGGCGGGTCAACCACCTCGCCTTCGGTCTCGACCAGCGCTCCGACGTCCACACCGCCGCGCAGGTCCTCATGGGCCACGACACCCCCATCGAGTTCGGCCCGGGCATCCACGGCATCGACGAGATCACCTACCTCTACGCCCGCGAGCCCGGCGGCATGCGCATCGAGATCAACGCCGGCGGGTGGCGCAACTACATGCCCGACTGGGAGGCCCCGAACTGGACCCCCGCCCAGGGCGGCACCAACATCTACCGCACCCACGGCATGCCCGACTCGATGATGGAGAGCTTCCCCCGTACCCAGGAGGCCGCCGAGCAGATGCACGCCACGGGCATGTTCAAGTGAGTCCTGCTCCCACGGTGGACGTGCACGCCCACCTCGCCGTCCCCGCGGTGAACGCCCTCATCGCCGACCAGCCCGGACTGCGCCGGCAGCAACAGATCGACGCCGCCGCGCTCGGCCCCGCGTCGTCGGCGCTGAACCAGGCGCAGATCGCTGAGATCGGGCCGCTGCTCACCGACCTCGACCTGCGGCTGGCCACGATGGACCGGGCCGGGGTGGACATCCAGGCCGTCTCCCCGATGCCGCTGCCCCACGCGTGGGCCGACCGGGCGCTTGCCGCGAGGATCGTGGCCGCGACCAACGACGGCGTCGTGGCCTTCTGCGACCGGGCCCCGTCTCGGCTGGTGCCGATCGGGGCCGTGTCACTGCAACACCCGGACCTGGCCACGACCCAGCTCGTCACCGCGATCCGCGAGCTCGGCATGCGTGGGGTCCAGATCTCGACCGCTGCGGGGGCGGACGTCGAGCTGGACCACCCGTCGCTGGCCGAGTTCTGGGCCACGGCCGAGGAGCTGGGAGCGGCGATCCTCATCCACCCGTGGGGCTGCTCACTGGGCTCCCGCCTCGGCGACTACTACCTGTTCAACACCGTCGGCAACCCCACCGAGACTGCACTCGCCCTGTCGCGGCTGGTGTTCTCCGGGCTGCTCGAGCGGCACCCCCGGCTGCGGGTGTGGTCCGCCCACGGCGGGGGCTACCTGCCCAGCTACGTCGTGCGCGCCGACCACGCCTGGCACGCCCGCAGCGACGCCCGGACCACCGAGCTCCCGCCCAGCGCTCTGCTCCGGCGGACCTTCGTCGACTCGCTGGTCTACACCCCTGAGCAGCTCCGGCACCTGATCTCGGTGATGGGCGCAGGCCAGGTGACCCTCGGCAGCGATTACCCCTTCGACATGGGTGTCGAGGACCCCCTCGACCGGCTGCTCGCCGCCGATCTCGACCCCGAGACCATCACCGCCATCCGCGGTGGCAACGCCGAACGTCTGCTCGGCCCGCTGCCCGCGGTGCTCACCTGAGGAGGACCCGTGCGACTCGCCACGGTCGGGTACGAGGGCGCTGTCCGCGCCGGCGTGGTCCGAGACGGCCCCGCGGGCGAGCCCGCGGTGCACCTGCTGCCGCCCGGCACCACGGTCATCGGGCTGCTGGCCGAGGGACGAGCCGCGCAGGACCAGGCCGACCGGGCCGCGGCCGCCGCGCCGGCCGTGCCGCTCGCGCAGGTGCGGCTGCTGCCGCCGCTCGCTCCGCCGACGGTGCGGGACTTCGTGGCCTTCGAGGAGCACGTCGAGGGCGTGCGGAAGTCGGTGTCCGACGAGGCCGGCGTACCCGACGCCTGGTACGACGCGCCGACGTTCTACTTCACCAACCCCTACGCGGTGATCGGCGCCCACGACGACGTCCCGGTCCCGCCCGGCTCGCGCGTGCTCGACTTCGAGCTCGAGGTCGCCGCCGTCATCGGCCGCGAGGGCAGCGACCTGGGCCCCGAGCAGGCCCGCGACCACATCGCCGGCTACACGATCTTCAACGACTGGTCCGCGCGCGACCTGCAGTCGCGCGAGATGCAGGTCGGCCTCGGTCCCGCGAAGGGCAAGGACACCGCGACGACGCTCGGGCCGTGGATCGTCACCGCCGACGAGCTCGAGCCCTACCGCGACCCCGACGGCTTCCTCGCCCTCGCCCTGCGCGCCGAGGTCAACGGCGCCGTGGTCGGCGAGGACCTGCTGTCGAACATGGGCTGGCGCTTCGAGGACCTCGCCGCCTACGCCTCCCGCGGCACCGCCGTGCGCCCCGGCGACGTGCTCGGCTCGGGGACCTGCGGCAACGGCGGCTGCCTCGGCGAGCTCTGGGGCCGCGGTGTCTCCCGCGACGAGCTCTCACCCCTGGCCGTCGGCGACGTCGTCACCCTGACCGTCGAGGGCATCGGCACCGTCGCCAACCGCGTCGTCGCCGGCGCCGACCCGGTCCCGATCCCCCGCGCCCGCCGGCGTCCCCGGTCGCGACCCGCGACCGCTGTCCTGTCCCCCCGGAGGAACCCGTGAGCAAGCCGCTGGTCGACCCCGATCCCAGCCACGCCCCGGTGGCGGCCCACCTGCATGAGGTCGCCGACGGCGTCTTCGCCTACGTCCAGCCCGACGGCAGCTGGATGATCAACAACACCGGGTTCCTCGCCGCCCGCGACGGCGTCAGCGCCATCGACGCCTGCTCCACCGAACGACGCACCCGCGCGTTCCTGGACACCATCTCCGGTGTCACCGCCGCGCCGCTGCGCACCCTGGTCAACACCCACCACCACCCCGACCACACCGCCGGCAACGGACTCTTCTCCGGTGCGGCGATCGTCGCCCACGAGCAGGCCCGCCCCGAGATGCGCGCCCTCGGGCTGCCGCACAACTCCGGGGTGTGGACCGATGTCGACTACGGCGACCTGGAGCTCGCCCTGCCCTTCCTCACCTTCGCCGACCGCATGACGCTGTGGGCCGACGACCTGCGCTGCGAGCTGCGCTACGCCGGCGGACCGGCCCACACCACCAACGATGTCGTCGTCTGGATCCCCGAACAGTCGGTGCTCTTCGCCGGCGACCTGCTCTTCCACGGCGGCACCCCGTTCCTGCTCTCCGGCTCGGTGCTCGGCGCGATCGACGTCCTCGAGAACTTCCTGCGGCCCCTCGGCGCGGAGACCATCGTTCCGGGCCACGGCCCGGTCGGTGGGCCGGAGATGATCGACGACGTCCTGGGCTACCTGCGCTTCGTCCGCGACCTCGCCCGCGAGGGTCACGCGGCGGGCGCGACACCCCTGGAGCTCGCGCGGGGCGCCGACCTCGGCGCGTTCGCGGACTGGACCGACACCGAGCGCATCGTCGGGAACCTGCACCGTGCCTATGCCGACCTGGCAGTGCCGTCGGCCGAGCGCGGCGGGCCGATCGACTTCACCGGCGCGCTGGGCGACATGGTCACCTACAACGGCGGCCGCCCACTGACCTGTCTGGCCTGATGCCGCGCCGGACCAGCAGACCCACATCCGTCGACCACCACCTCGTCGCAGGCGCGGCCGCTGGACGATGAACTGAACGCCCGCCTTGATGACGTGACCAAGCGCGCTCCGATCCATCACCCCGTGCGAGCAGGGCGACGCGTTGCGGCCCGACAACGCCCGGGACAAGGTCGGCACCGCATCCGTGGGGTGTGCGGTGCTGAGATGATCACGACGAGTGATTCGCCCATCTCGACAGACCGTTATGACCCCGGCGCGGTCAGATGAAGATCAGGCCGATGGGATGCGCGCCGTCGACTACCGGCCCTGCGTCGATGAGCAAGAAGCGCTCGAGGCGTTCGATCCACTCGGGAGGCCGACCGGTCCGGCAGCTACCCACGAGCACGTTCGCAAGCGACCACGACGATCCTCAGGGCGTGCCCGTGACGGTGGGCGGCGCACGTCCTTGTCTGTGACACTGGGTCATGGCCGAGGTGAGTTGGGACGAGCTCCGGGTCGAGGTCCAGGGGCGTCCGGTCTTCGTCCGCAGGGGTCCGCGGGTTCCCGGCTCGGTCCCGATCGTCCACGTGCACGGCTTCGCGGTCTCCGGCAGCTACCTGCTCCCCACCGCCGCGGCGCTCGCACACCGTGCGACGACGTTGGTCCCCGATCTGCCGGGCTATGGACAGAGCGCGGCCCGGGATCACGTTCTGGGACTCCCGTCGCTGGCACGGGCGCTCCTCGAGGTTCTCGACGCGCTCGATCTCGAGCGCGTGGTCTTGGTCGGCAACTCCATGGGCGGGCCGGTGTGCCTGGAGGTCGCACATGGCGCACGCGACCGCGTGGCTGGGGTCGTGCTCGCCTCGCCCGCGGGCGGGATGCACAACCAGCCGCTCCCCCGGGCACTCGTGCAACTCGCGCGCGACGTGTGGCGCGAGAGCCCGCGCATGGCTCCCGTGGTGCTCCCCGACTATCTGCACTTCGGCCCTGTCAACGCCCTGCAGCTGTTCGGCGAGCTCGTGCGATTTCCCTCGCTCGAGCGCGTCCTGCGGACGCCCGTGCCCACGCTCGCCGTGATCGGCACCCGTGACCCGCTCATGCCGCCTCGGTGGCGGGTACAGGAGCTCGGCCGCCTGGCGCCGCCTGACCTGACGATCGCGGTGATCGAGGGCGCGGCGCACGCGATGAACTTCAGCCACCCCCGCGAGCTCGCCCACGTGATCGGCTCCTGGCTCGATGGCCGAGAGATCGCCGATGACCCGGAGGAGCCAGGCCTCGCACAGGTCCTCGAGATCCGACGTGGAGACGGGTGAACCCTGAGCTGCCGGAGCATTCCTCCCCGATGAACGGCCCGGCATAGCCGCGGACACCGGCCTGCGGTCCGGACGATCTGCTCGGTCTGGAGGTCCGCGCCGACCATCCAGGGCGGGTCCTGTGCAGCGCGGCGGACGGAGGCGCGCTCCGCGTCGTCGGGCCCGGCGGCCGGGATGGTTGCGGGTGTCGTCATCGGTCGGGATGTGCTGTGTACTACGCCCCCGCAACGCGGTCGCGATCGTCCGTGCGGATGCGTAGGAACGGCGCGCAGTTCGTGCAGTCGGGCCATGGGCACTGTGGGTGATCTTCGACCGGTCCCGCCGAGGCGGACGCGTGACATATGGGTTTCGGCGTCTCCCGGCTCGATTCGGCCCTCGGGCAGCGGGTCACGTTCGACTCTCAGCCCCCGGAGCCACCGGCTCGCCACTCGTTCAGATCACGAGATCAACTCCTGCAGGTCGGCGCATGGGATGCCAGAGGGCAGCAGGTTCCGTCTCTGTCGATAGTCTCTGACCATGCTCCTGCTCGGAATCATCTTGTTCGGGATGCTCGTCGGTGCCGCTGCGCAGCTCATTGTCGGCCGATCGGCCCGGGGTGTTGAGTGGGGGAGCGCCCTCGTCGCAGGAATTCTCGGGTCGTTCCTCGGTGGTCTTCTCGCCAGTCTGATCGCCGGTGATGGTCTGGCCTTCCGTCTCAGCGGGATCATCGGTTCGTTGGTCGGTGCGATCATCGTGGTGCTCGTGCTGCAAGGGTGGCGTGGGCGCAAGGTGGTCTCGCGTCGTTCACCGTCGGGCTGACGGGCGAATTCGCCGTTCGCGAGCTCCTGAACGCGCGACCCGAGCGCGGCCTGCGCATCATGCAGACCTGGACGGAACACGAGGGCGAGCACGTGCGTCGAGCCGGGCCAGGAGTGCCATGGCGGCGTCGAACTCCCGCGTCGACGCGGCGTCGAGTGCTCGTCGAGCGATGAACTCCGTCGTGGGCCAGATCATCCACCCGTCGAAACGCGGCTCGTCCAGCACGTCGAGCACCACGCGCTCGGCGGCGGGGAACCCGGCCGGGACGTCGCTGAGCAGAGCATCGCGGACGATGTCCACCCGCTCTCGGAGGCGGACACCCCGTACGGCACCTTCCGCCCGGACCAGCGCGGGGAAATCGCCGGTGGGCGCGACCGCCTCCAACGCAGCCCGCAGCCGTGCGACGACGACCGGGCTGATCAGTTCGCCATGGCGCCCACGGCGACTCCTCTCCGGGTGGTGGACGTGCAGTGGCAGCCGCCTAGATCGCCGGGACGGTCCCGCCGTCGATCACGTACTCGGCACCGACGATCGCCGACGCCTGGTCGGACACCAGGAAGCTCGCGAGATCGGCGATCTCCTCCGTGCTCGCGAAACGGCCGAGAGGCACTCCGCCCAGGGAGTCGAGGATTCTCTCCTTCGCCCCGTCCCGGCTCAGGCCGTTCCCTTCCGCGATCCGGTCCACGAATCTCTCGTAGGCCTCGGTCTCGATCCCACCGGGACTGATCGCGTTGACCCGCACACCGTGCGGCGCGAGCTCGTTGGCCAGGCCCTTGCTGTACGTGCGCAACGCGGCTTTCGCGGATGCGTACGCGAGAGACGCGTCGTACTGCGGCATCTGCCGCTGGATGGACGTGAAGTGGAGCACGACGCCGTGCCCGGACCGGATCATCGACGGCAGCAGCGCGCGATCGAGACGCACGGCGCCGAGGAAGTTGAGGTTCAGCTCGATCATCCACTGCTCGTCCGTGATCTCCACGAACCCTCCGGACGGCGTCGAGGCACCTCCGACGACGTGCACCAGGCTGTCGACACCGCCGGCCTCCTCGACCCGCGACGCGACGAGCGCCGTGCCCTCGACGGTCGAGGTGTCGGCCGCGATGAAGCGGTCCGGGAACTCGTACCCGTCGGGCATCGTCCGGGCCGTGACGTACACGTCGGCGCCGAGCTCGCGGAGCCGTTCGGCCACGGCTCGGCCCGATCCCTTCGACCCGCCGGTGACGAGCGCTCGACGCCCGTCCAGGCGCCCGCGATCCGTACTCCCCATCTCTCTCCTTCGTTCTCGACCGGCGGACGCCACGTGACCGGGCGGCATCGTCACAGCGCGATGACGAGCTCTGCGATGGCGTCGCCGTCCATCACGAAGCGGTAGCGGAGGTCGACGACGCCACCGGGGAAGTCGCCCTCCAGGTGCTTGGTGGCGACCCAGTGGGCGTCGCCGCCGCGCTGCGCGCCGACGAGGGTGCTGGTGTACGTGAACTCGGATCCCGCCTTCGCCAGGAAGGCGCGGATCTCCTCGGTCCCGCGGTAGGTCACGCCGTCGTCGACGACGACGGCGGTGGGCGTGAAGGCGCGCAGCGCGGTGTCCGTGTCGCGGGCGTCGTGCGCGGCGAGGTAGCCGCGGATCGTGGCCGGGAGCTGGTCGGGCTGGATGTCGGTCGGTGCGGTCATGACCCCACGGTGCGATCTCCCGGACCGGGAGGGTCAAGCGCTGGACCCTCCCCCGGGGGGAGCGTGCACGGTGGGGGCGTGCTGACGATCGGTGAGTTCTCGCGGCTGAGCCATCTGAGTGTGCGGACGCTGCGCCGATACCACGATGCGGGTCTGCTCGAGCCTGCGTCCGTGGACGACGCGACCGGATACCGCCACTACGGCGTCGACCAGATCCCGACCGCCCAGGTCATCCACCGGTTGCGGGAGCTCGACGTCCCCCTGTCCGACGTCCAGCGCATCGTCCGCTCCGGCGACCCGGAGATCCGCGCCACGCTGGTCGCGGACCACCTGCGGCGGCTCGAGTCCGAGCTGGAGCGCACGCGCGGCGCGGTGGCGTCGCTGCGCCGGCTGCTGGAGCCGGAGCCACCACCGCTGGACGTCGAGCTGCGCGCGGTCCCGGCGACGACGGTGGCCGCGGTCGAGGACGACGTGGCGTACGACGAGGTACTCGCCTGGTACGCCGGCGCCATCGCCGAGCTGGACGCGGTGGTCCACGACCCGACCGGCGTCCCGGGAGGGCTGTACGACAACGCGCTGTTCGAGGACGGCCGCGGGCACGCACTCCTGTACCGGCCGACGGCGCACCCGCCGCGCAGCGGCCGGGTGCACCCGGTGACCCTGCCCGCCGTCGAGCTCGCCGTCACCACCCACGTCGGCGAGCACGGCGACATCGAGGTCACCTACGGCGAACTGGGCACCTGGGTGGTGGGCAACGCACTCGCGGTGGCCGGCCCGGTGCGGGAGACCTACGTGGTCGGCCCCCGCGACACGGCCGACCCGTCGGCCTGGCGGACCGAGATCGGCTGGCCGGTCTTCCGCGTGGGCCCGCGTTGACGGTGCCCGCGGCTCCCTGACGTCGTGCGGCTGGGCCACCCCGCCGACCTCGGGCCTCGCTCGCGCAGCTCGCGGCTCAGGAGCCCCCGGCGAGAAGGGCCTTGTGTCGCCCGACCGCCCGGATGGTGCCGTCGGCATCTGCGGCGGCGATGGCGCTGACCAGGCCGCGTGGACCTCGAACCGCGTCTCGAGGTGGGCGCGTTCGTCGGCGGCCGTCTCGGCGTCGGCCCGACTCGGCCGGCAACTCGCTCGCGCGCATCCGAAGCGCCTGAATCTCACCGAGATCGGGGCTTGGCCGTCCGCGGCGGCTGGTAGGTCGGCGGCCCGTCCGAACTCAACGCCGCGCGCACCGTGTTCGCACCGCCGTGGTGCTCCCACTCTCGCGCACCTGGAGCCCCGGGTGTGGGGGCCGCTGTGGGTTCTCCCGTCCCGATGCCAGCCGGAGGGTGGCGTGGTGAGGACACCGCCCAGGTGCGCGGGGCCCCGAGCGCGGAGGAACGTGGATGATCATCGATCAACGGGCGAGGAACGACCACGGCGCCCGCACCAGGACGGGCGTCCCGGGCCCACAGGCCGCGCGTCGGGGGCTTTCCTCGGTCCCACACCTCTTGACCACCGAGCCCACGGCCCGGGACGAGTTCGACGCCGCGTCGCCTCCGGCGGGGGACGACACCGCGCGGAAGGCGATCCGTCGAACCGCGGCCGCACTCACCGCCCTCGGGGACGGTGCGCGTCCCGACACCGGTTCGTTCCTCGACGACTTCCCCTCCCTCGGTGTGCCGACGTCGTCCGGAACATCGTCGTGACGGCCCCGAGAGATCACGACCACCAGGTCGAGACGGAGGGTCTCGGCGTTCAGAAGCTGCACGCCGACCTCGCGGCGTGCCGCCGGGCGCTCGGACCCGATCACCCCGACTCCCTGCGGCTCTCCGACGCCCTCGCTCATGCCCTCGAGCAAGCCGAACGCCTGGCCGAGGCGGTGGTCGGGTTCGAGGTGACGCTCGGGGCCCGTCGACGTGTCCTCGGCGACGACCACCCGGACACCCTGCGCTCGGCCGACGATCTCGTCCGCTGCTACGCGAGTGTGGGACGGGACGCCGAGGCTGAAGCGTTGTCCCGCTCTACCCTCGGTGTCCGCAGCCGACGTCCGCTCGCCGACGAGGACGCTCGCACCGATGACCGGACGTGAAGTCTGGAGACGATCGGGGCGTTCCTGCCGGTGGCCGTGTGCTGCCCCTGGTCGCTCCTGGTCGTCATGGTGCCGCGGGCAGGACACCCCGCAGTGACCAGACCGAGGACCTGCGGGCCGACGACGACGCCACCGACACCAATGGGGTCAGGGGTCCACCGCCGAGGGCCCGAACAGCTCGCGGTAGGCGCCGTACCCCTCGGCATCGAGGTCGTCGACGGGGACGAAGCGCAGGGCAGCCGAGTTGATGCAGTAGCGCAGGCCACCGCCGTCGACGGGACCGTCGGAGAACACGTGACCGAGATGGCTGTCCCCCTCCGCGGACCGCACCTCGACGCGCACCATTCCGTGGCTGTTGTCGGCCCGTTCCACGACGTTGCCCGGAGCGACCGGCACCGTGAAGCTGGGCCACCCCGTGTGACTGTCGTACTTGTGGACCGAGGCGAACAGCGCTTCACCCGACACGACGTCGACGTAGAGCCCTGCCTCGTGGTGGTCCCAGAACTCGCTCCGGTACGGCGGGCCGGTGGCGTCCTGCTGGGTGACGCGGTACTGCTCGGGAGTCAAGCGCGACAAGGCGTCGGACATGGTGGCCGCTCCTCTCACTCTGGGCACGCCAGCAACCTTCGCGGCCCCACGGGAACCGGAACACCCACAGCGATCCCCACACGTGCGTCGTGGAGCTCGCGCTCCTCGATCTGTGACCGCCGCGGTGCTGTGTCGTCCCGGAGTGCCGTCCGAGAGTCCACGTAGTCTCGACTGGTGACCGAGGCGCGAGCGGTGACCGACGCCGCCGCGCCCGAGCCGATGCTCGCCGGGTCGCGGCTGCTCGCCACCAAGCTGTGCGCTCCGGTGCGGCGCGACCTGATCCACCGGCGACGGCTCGTCGAGCAGCTGTCCGGAGCGACCGAGCACGTCCTGACGGTGCTGAGCGCCGCGGCCGGGTGGGGCAAGACCTCGCTGGTGAGCGACTGGAGTCGATCCGCAGAGGGCCCGGGCACGGTGGGGTGGCTGTCGCTCGACCCGCAGGACGATGACCCACTGCGCTTCTGGACCTACGCCGTGGCGGCGTTGCGGGCGGTGGTCCCCGGTCTCGGGGAGCACGCGTTCCAGACCCTCGCCTCCGCCGGGCCCGCCCTCACCGAGGCGGTGCTGCCGCCGCTGATCAACGAGCTGGCGGCCGTGTCCCGGCCGGTCGTCCTCATCCTCGACGACTACCACGTGATCACCAATCCGGTCGTCCACCGGTCCGTGGACTACCTGCTGCGCCGGGCTCCCCCGAACCTGCACCTCCTCGTCGCAGGCCGCACCGATCCTCCCCTGGCGACGGCGCGGCTGCGTGCGGCCGGCGACCTGCTCGAGCTCCGCGCCGCGCAGCTGGCGTTCACCGACAGCGAGGCCGCCCAGCTGCTCGACGGACTGGAGCTCGGCCTCGGCGACCAGGACACGCACCGGCTCAGCGTCCGTACCGAGGGCTGGCCCGCCGGGCTCTACCTCGCGGGCCTCTCGATGCGGCACCACACCGATCCGCGCGCCTTCGTCGAGGCCTTCACCGGCAACGACCGCTACGTGCTCGACTACCTCGGCGCCGAAGTCCTCGCCGCTCACACCGACGACGAGCGGTGGTTCCTGGCCCGCACCTCGATCCTCGCCCGCCTGAACGCCGAGCTGTGCGACGCGGTCACCGGTCGCGCCGACAGCGCCGCCCTGCTGGCGCGGATCGAACGCACCAACGGCTTCGTGGTGACACTCGACGACCACCAGCAGTGGTTCCGCTACCACCGACTACTCCAGGAAGTCCTCCGCCAGGAGCTCACACTCCGCGAACCCGAGCTGGTGCCCCGGCTGCACCACCGCGCCGCGACATGGTTCCGCGACGCCGGTGCCGTGCCCGAGGCCATTGAGCACTCCCTCGCCGCCGGCGACCTCGATCAGGCGGAGGAACTGGTCCTCCGGCACTGGTCGCCCTACTTCAACGTCGGTCTGCTGGCGACCGTGGATCGGTGGCTCGAGGCGTTGCCGACCGAGCGGCTCGCGGCGAGCACCAGCCTGTGCGTGGCGCGGGTCTGGATCCTGCTCGACCGGGGGCAGCTCGACGCCGCCGAGGAATGGGTCTCGCGAGCGGAACGGGCGACGGCCGACTCCGCCGACGCGCGTGACGCTGCCCTCGTCGGAGCGGTCCTCCGCTTCAAGAGCGGCGACGTGGCCGCCGGTCACGCGGCCGCACGGCGCGTCCTCGAGGTCGGGGCGGACGGATCGGGCTTCGCCGGTTCCGTCGCCCGCTGTGTGCTGGGCCTGACCTTCTTCTGGCAGGGCGATCTGGGCGCCGCGATCCGCGTCCTCACCGAGGCCGTCAGGCTCGCCCGCATCTCCGGCGTCCAACTCGCGGTGGTCTACGCACTGGGCTATCTCGCTCTGGCGCACCTCCACGCCAACTCGCTCCCCGAAGCTCGACGTGTGGCGGACGCGGCGCTCGAACAGGCCCTCGAGCCGGCGGTCGCCGAACACTTCGTCACCGCGCTGGCGCACGCGGCGCACGCCGCGACCCTCGCCGCCGCCGGCGAGCCCGGGGCTGCCGCACCGTCCGCCGCGCGGGCGGTCGAGCTGGCGGGCCGCGGCGCCGGTCGGGTCGAGCTCGGGTTCGTCCTGGCGACCCGGGCGCGCATCGAGATCGCCGGTGGACAGGACGCGACGGCGTCACTCGCCGCCGCCCGCGAGATCGTGCGCGCCTGCCGGGATCCCGGGTGGCTCCCGGAGTGGCTGGCCGGACTGCAGCGCTCCGCGCGGGTGGGCAGCTCCGGGCAGCAGACCCGCACCTCGGGCGACGCGTCGGCCGGACTGACCGACAGGGAGGCCGAGATTCTCCGGCTGCTGGCGGGCACGCTGTCGCTGCGGGAGATCGGAGCGGCGCTGCACGTCTCGCTGAACACGGTCAAGACCCACGGTCGGGGCCTGTACCGCAAGCTGGGCGTCTCGTCCCGCGCCGAGGCCGTCCGGCGTGCCCGCGAGCTCGGACTGGTCTGTGACGCTCCCGCGGCGGGCGGGTGAATGCCGAGGCCGCTGTCCGTTTCACCCGGGTGACGGTGGCGCGGGAGGCTGACCCCGTCGCGCTCCCACAGCAGTCTCGTCGTCGTGTTCCCGGGACCGACGAGCTTCGCGATCCTCCTACGGCGTCATCGGCTCGCGCGGTCGCTGACCCAGGAACAGCTGGCCGAGCGAGCCCATGTCACGGCGAAGGCGGTGGGTGCGCTGGAGCGCGGCGAGCGGCGGCGGCCCTATCCGCACACGGTGCGCTCGTTGGCCCGCGCGCTGGACCTGGGCGACGGCGAGCGCGCCGAGTTGGAGAAGGCGGTCCCGTTCCGTGTCGCCCCTCGCGGGGAGGTGATCCCGCCCCGGAGCGGACCGAACCAGGACCGCGACCTCCCGACTCCCATCGGCCCGGTCCCGGGGCGCGACGACGAGGTCGACCTGGTCAGCGACCTTCTGCGCGCCGGGGAGCGGCGGCTGATCACGCTCGTCGGGACCGGAGACGTCGGGAGGACCGCCCTCGCCCTCGTGGCCGCGGCCGCGACGCGGTCCGAGTTCCCCGGCGGGGTCGTGATGGTGGAGCTCGCCGGCGTCTCTCGGGGGGACGACGTCGTCCCGAAGATCCGGGCCGCGCTCGGCCTCCCCGGGGCAGCGTTCGACGGGACCCTTGCGGCGCCGGCGACGTACCTCTCGGGGCGCCGGACGCTCCTGGTGCTGGACACCGTGGAACACGTCCTGTGCTGCGGCCCCGAGATCGCCGGTCTCGTCGTCTCCAGCCCGGACCTGGTGGTGGTGTGCACCAGCCGCGCACCGCTGAGCGTCCGGGTGGAGCACCAGGTGCAGGTCCGGGTCGTTCCACTGACGCCGGAGACCGCGATCGAGCTGTATCGGGACCGCGTCGCCGCTGCCGGGCGCGCCCTCGAGGAGGACGACCGGACGCAGCAGGCGGTGGCCGCCCTGTGCGCGAGGACGGACGGGCTGCCGCACGCCGTCTAGAGCCCGCGTCCGCCACAACGCGGTAGGGGACGACGCCCGAGCGGGCAGGTCGCGGTGGACGCGACGGCCGCGGACGGGCGTCCCTCGAACTGTGGGGGCCAGTGTGGGTGGGTCGGAGCCCCGCGAGCGATGAAGAGTTCTCTGTGCACCCGCCGTCCGGAGAGAGGGACAGCACGATGGAGGTCCCCGCGACCCGCGGCTTCACCGGGCGTCGGCAACCGGCGGAGACGGAGGCCCGTGTTCCGCCCGGCCAACACGTCGTCGCCGACTTCCCCGTGCTGACCGCGGGCGCGACTCCCCGGGTCCTCCCCGAGACGTGGACGCTGACGCTCTCGGGAGAGATCGACGAGCCCGTGACGTGGACCTGGGGGGAGTTCCTGGAGCTCCCGGACGAGGACGTCACCTGCGACATCCATTGCGTGACGTCGTGGTCGAAGCTCGGCACCGGGTGGCGAGGCGTCGCGATCGACACCCTGCTCGAGGGCGTCGACACCGCGGCCGAGTACGTCCTCGCCCACTGCGACGGGGGCTACACCACGAACCTCCCGCTCGAGGATCTCACCGACGGGCGATCGTGGATCGTCCACGAGTACGAGGGCTCTCCGCTGAGCACCGATCACGGCGGCCCTGCGCGGCTGCTCGTGCCGCACCTGTACTTCTGGAAGTCCGCGAAGTGGATCCGTGGCCTGCAGCTGATCGCCGAGGACCAGCCCGGCTTCTGGGAGTCCAACGGCTACCACGACTACGGCGACCCGTGGCTCGAGCAGCGCTACCAGGGCGATTGAGGATGACACGCCGGCCGCCGCGTGCCCGCGGCACCCAGACCTCCGTCGAGACCGGCGTCGCCGCGTCGAGCCCGAGGGGTCGCTGGATCGTCGCAGCGGCGGTCCTGGGTTCGGGGATCGCCTTCCTCGACGGGTCGGTGGTCAACGTCGCGCTGCCCGCGATCGGACGGGAGCTCGGCGGCGGGTTCTCGACCCTGCAGTGGATCCTCGACGGTTACCTCCTCACCCTCAGCGCCCTGCTGCTGCTCGGCGGCGCCCTGGGGGACCGGTACGGACGCCGCGCGGTCTTCTTGCTCGGGCTGGTCGTCTTCACCGTCGCGTCGGTCGGCTGTGGGCTCGCCCCGACCGGTCCGGTGCTGATCGCGGCGCGGCTTCTCCAGGGCCTCGGTGGCGCCCTGCTGATCCCCGGCAGCCTCGCGCTGCTCAACGCGGCCATCCGCCCGGAGGACCGGGGCCGAGCGATCGGGACCTGGGCCGGGTGGAGCGGCGTCGCGTCGGCGCTGGGCCCGTTCGTCGGGGGCTGGCTGGTCGACGCCGCGTCGTGGCGATGGATCTTCCTCATCAACGTGCCCCTGGCGGCGGTCGCCCTCTGGATCACGCGGCGCCACGTGCCCGAGACCCGCGATCCCACCGCAGGCCGTACCGACGTCCTCGGCGCCGCCACGATCACCGCCGGCCTCGCCGGCGTCATCGTCGTGCTGATCGAGGTGCCGGTCCGCGGTTGGTCCCCGCTGTTCGTGGCGTGCCTGGGGGTCGGGATCGCGGCACTGCTCGCGTTCCCGGTCGTCGAGCGGCGGGCCCCGCAACCCCTGATACCCCTCCAGCTCTTCCGCTCCGCGCGGTTCAGCGGCGCCAACATCGTGACGCTGCTGGTCTATGGCGCTCTGGGCGGCGTCTTCTTCCTGCTCGCGTTGCAGCTGCAGCAGTCCATGGGCTACTCCGCGCTGAGCGCCGGGCTCGCCCTCCTGCCCTTCACGGTGATCATGCTCCTGCTCTCCGGCCCGATCGGGGCGCTCACCTCGCGCACCGGACCCCGCGCCGCTCTGATCGCCGGGCCGCTCGTGACCGGCCTCGGCGTCGGCCTGCTCGTGCTCGCCCGGCCGGGAGCGACCTATCTGACGGGCGTGCTGCCCGGCGTCGCGCTGTTCGGACTGGGCATGGCGGTGACGGTCGCCCCCCTGACCACGACGGTGCTGGCCGCGGTCGGCGAGGCGCAGGTCGGGGCCGCGTCAGGGGCGAACAACGCCGTCTCCCGGGTCGCCGGGCTCCTCGCGGTGGCGGTGCTGCCCCTGCTGACCGGCCTCGACACCGCGGGCTCCGGCCCGCTGGGACCCGGCTACGCCATGGCCATGCTCATCAGCGCCGCCCTGTGCGTGCTCGCCGCGGGCGTCGCCGCGATCACTGTGCGAGGCGCGGCGAGACCTGAATCCGCGCCCCTCCGGATCCATCCCGGACTCGAACAGGCTTGCGCCCCGCAGGCTGCGGCCACCTGAGGAGGACACATGGGTGCGGACGACAACGACGGCGCGTTCGGCGTCGACATCGACTCGGGCCTGCTCCAGCCGACCGAGAGCCTCGAGGCCCGCGGCCTCGGCGACGCCCTGGACGAGGGCTACTCGCCGCCCGATCACCCGTGGGCGCTGAACCCGTCCTTCGGCCCCGAAGGCCTCGCCCGACGGCTCTCGCGCGAGGTCCCGGAGGTGATGATCGGCCCCGCCGAGACCGCCGGGTCCGCCGGGTCCGCCGGTGAGCTCTACGACGACGAGGTCGGGACACGACGCGCCGGACGCCTCGCCGAGTACGAGGGGTCCTTCGACGACTACCAGTACCTCTACGCCGTCGACGTCGGCGTCGACGGTGGCTCGGCGAGCGCCGAGGAGGCCGCGGTCCACCTCGTCCTCGACCCCGACGAGCAGTGACGACCGACCTCGACCGGGCGACGGCTCTGGTCACCGTGACGCGACCCGTCGTGGTCATCCCCTGCCTGGCGCGGGCGAAGGCGCCCGCCGCGGCGCCGTGCCTCGAGGACGGGCGCCGCCTCCCACCGATCTCGTCGACGTGATGCGCCTCGTCGACACCGCGACCGGTGTCGCTCGACCACTGCGGCCGCTGAACGCCGGGCGCGTGACGATCTACGTGTGCGGGGCGACCGTGCACGGCCCGCCCCACCTGGGCCACCTGCGGTCCGCGATCACGTTCGACCTGCTCCGGCGGTGGTTGGAGCACCGAGGCCTCGAGGTCCTGCTCGTCCGGAACGTCACCGACATCGACGACACCATCCTGGCGAAGGCCGTCGAGGCGGGACGGCCGTGATGGGAGTGGGCCGCGACTCACGAGCGCGCGTTCACCGCCGCCTACGAGGCCGTCGGGTGCCGGCCCCCGTCGGCCGAACCACGGGCCACGGGTCACATCACCGAGGCCGTCGAGCTCGTCCGGCGCCTGGTCCACCGCGGGCATGCCTACGTCGGGCCGACCGGCGTCGGCGGCGGGCGTGACGTCTACTTCGCCGTGGCCTCCTGGCCCGAGTACGGCCGCCTCTCCGGAACGAGGACCGATCACGCGCTCTCGGACGTGGAGCTCGCGCGGGGGAAGCACGACCTACGCGACTTCGCCCTGTGGAAGGCGGCCAAGCCCGGCGAGCCGAGCTGGCCCAGCCCGTGGGGTCCGGGGCGACCGAGCTGGCACGTGGAGTGCTCGGCCATGTCGACCCGCTACCTCGGTCCGGCGTTCGACGTCCATGGCGGCGGGCGGGACCTGGTCTTCCCCCACCACGAGAACGAGATGGCCCAGTCGCGGGCAGCCGGCGACGGCTTCGCCGCCTCGTGGATGCACCACGGGTGGGTCACGGTGCAGGGGGAGAAGATGTCGAAGTCGACGGGCAATGCCGTGACCGCCGCCGACGCGCTCGAGCGGGTCCGCCCGATCGAGCTGAGGGCCTACCTGCTCGCCGCGCACTACCGGTCCACGATCGACTACTCCGAGGCCGCGCTGGCCGACGCAGCGGCGGGGTACCGCCGGGTGGAAGCCATGCTCGGCCGCCTCGTCGCCCGGAGCGGGCCGATCGAGGTCGGCGACGTGCCGGGTTCCTTCGCGGCCGCCCTCGACGACGACCTGGCCACCCCGGCCGCGATGGGAGTGCTGCACACGGCGGTCCGCGACGGGAACACAGCGCTCGAACGCGGCGACCTGCGCGGCGCTCGGGAGATGGCCGGCGAAGTGCGGGCGATGGCCTCGGTGCTGGGCATCGATCCGCAGGACCGGACCTGGGCGGACCACGGCGAGACCGACGCCGCGGGGCGCGCTCTCGAGGGCCTGGTCGCGGAGCTGCTCGACGAGCGCAGCCGAGCGCGGACCGGCGGGGACTTCGCCCGCGCCGACCGAATCCGGGAGCGGCTCGGGCGGGTCGGCGTGGACGTCGAGGACACCTCCCACGGGCCCCGCTGGGCCGTGGCGGTCACACGATCCCGCCCCGCGACACCCGAGGACAACCCGTGACCGAGCGGTGGTCCCGACGTGGAGTGACCCCTGCGACGAGCGCGCGTTCATGAGCTCGCCCGACCCTCCACCGGCGCCGACGGACCCCGATCCCCATGAGGCCGCCGATGCCCACGGGGTGGTCTGCCCCCACTGCGGGCACGAGCTGAGCATGTTCGCCGAGCCCATGGCCGATCGGGCCGAGACCGTCGCGTCGAAGGTGGCCGACGCTGTCGGCTCCTGGTGGTTCCTCCTCGTACTGATCATGGTGGGTAGCGGGTGGATCGTCGTGAACCTCGTGGTCGAGCCGCTCCAACCCGACCCGTCCGCGATGCTCGGTTATCTCGGCACGGCCCTCACCGCGGTCACGGCCCTCTACGGTCCGCTCATCCTGCTCGCCCAGCGCCGTAGCGCAGCTCGCGACCGCGCCCGCGACCGCGAAGCGCTGCTCGTCGCCACCCGTACCGAAGGTGATCTCCATGCGATCCTGGAGCGCCTCCGGACCGAAGTGGGGCCTCCGGACCGCTCGTGAGCCACGGACAGGGCGCCGGCCGTCGACTGTGCGCATCCCCGCTGCTGGGGCACGCCCTCGAACAGGTTCAGCAGACCTCTCACCGCGGGTGTTCGAGGAGGAGTGGCGCCGGACGAGGCGCTGGCCCCGACGACCTCGGGGAGATGGCCCGGACCGTCGAGTCCCGGGCTGTCCGCTCGTCAACCGGGCGGGGCGACGCGGACCACGATGTGGGGGCGCCTGTGGGTGTCCGCCGGCCACCTCGCTCGTCATGGTTGCCGTGTGACGAGGACGAGCCCCGATCCCGCCGCCGCGGTCGGACGAGCAGCGGACCAGCGCCGGGACCCCACGGCCGGGGGCGGGTGGACCTCGAGGCCCCCACCTCGCCTGCCCGGCTCCGGTCCTCCCCTGCGCCTGTACGACACAGCCGCCGGGGCCATGCAGACCACCATGCAGACCACATCGCCTTCCGGGGCGGCATCGATGTACGTCTGCGGCGTCACCCCCTACGACGCCACACACCTCGGGCACGCCGCCACCTACCTGGCGTTCGACCTGATCCATCGTGTGTGGCGAGACCTGGGCCACCGTGTGGACTACGTCCAGAACATCACCGATGTCGACGACCCGCTCCTCGAGCGGGCCGCTCGCGATCACCAGGACTGGCGGGCGCTGGCGGCGCGTGAAACGGCCGTCTTCCGCGAGGACATGTCCTTCCTCCGGGTCCTGCCCCCACGTCACCACGTCGGCGCGGTGGAGGCCATGGCCCTGATCATCGACATGATCGCCGAGCTGGTCGCCGACGGCGTCGCGTATCGAGACGACCGGTCCCCCCATCCGGACGTCTATTTCGACGTCGACGCGGGCGGGCCACTCGGCGTGGTGTCGGGGTACGAGACGTCCGCGATGCTCCGGCTGGCCGCCCAGGGGGACGGGGAGTCCCGACACCCAGGGAGGCGCCGTGTCCTGGACCCCGTGATCTGGCGCGCGCACCGCGACGGCGAGCCGGCGTGGGAGTCGGCACTGGGACCGGGACGTCCCGGATGGCACGTGCAGTGCTCAGCGATCGCACGCCACTTCCTCGGCGATCGGATCGACCTCGCGGGCGGCGGCCGCGATCTCGTCTTCCCTCACCACGACTGCAGTGCGGCGCACGTCGAGGCGCTGACCGGGGCGCGCCCCTTCGCCGCGTGCTGGACGCACACCGGGATGGTGGGGCTCGAAGGCGAGAAGATGTCGAAGTCGCGGGGCAACCTGGTCCTGGTCTCGAGCCTGCGAGCCCGTGGCGTCGACGCGGGCGCCATCCGCCTCGCCCTCCTCGACGGCCACTACCGGTCTGATCGGGAGTGGACCGAGGAGCACCTGCGCCGCGCGCAACGACGACTCGACCGCTGGCGCTCCGCGATGACACGACCGGCAGGACCACCGTCCGGGGAACTGGCGGCGGCGGTGCGCTCGCGCCTCGCCGACGACCTCGACACGCCCGGAGCGCTGGCAGCGGTCGACGGGTGGGCCGATGCAGCCCTGGGTGGAGGGGATGGCGACCGAAGCGCTCCCGGAGAGGTCGGCGCGCTCGTCGATGCCCTGCTCGGGGTCGCGCCGCGATAGATCGCTGTCCCTCTCGACCCCTGTGGTCCGGCTTCGGGTACCGCGTGCGTCACGCTCTCGACCTGCAACCTCCACGTATCCAGGCCGGACAACGAGTGGGCGCCGCGTTGTCGCTGTGGGCGATAGCGCGCGAGGCGCCGTGGACGGAGTCTGGCGACCGCACACCTGACTCGCGTGGAGGACGTCGTGACCCAGGCTGGACGAGCCGGCGCGCTCGGGATGATCGAGACGCGGGGACTGGTCGGGGCCATCGAGGCCGCCGACGCGATGGTCAAGGCGGCCAACGTCGAGGTGGAGGGGTACCGAGCCCTGCGCAACGGCCAGGTCTCCGTCCTGGTGCGCGGCGATGTCGGCGCGGTCAACGCTGCGGTCGACGCCGGCAAGGTCGCCGCGGCCAAGGTCGGCGAGCTCTACGCCTCGCACATCATCCCGCGGCCCCACGGCGACACCGAAGGCATCATCGACGCCGCTGTGTCCCACATTCGCTAGCTCGCCGAGCTCCCGTCGCCGTTGAGCTGCAGCAGGCGGAGCGCGACGTCCGCGCGCATGCGGTCCTCGTGGCGGGAGAGGTCGAGGCCTGTGAGCTGCTTGATGCGCTCGAGGCGGTACCGCAACGTCTTGTGGTGCACGAAGAGCTTCTCGGCGGCGACACGCTGGGAACAGTCGGCATCGAAGAAGGCCCGCAGGGTGCGGACGAGCGATCCGTCGTTCTCACGGTCGTAGGCCACCAACGGCCCGGTGACGTCGTCGATGAACGTCTGCAGGTCCGGATCCGAGCCCGACCCCAGCAGCAGCCTCACCACCCCGAGCTCCTCGTAGAGCGAGACGTTGTCCCCGCCGAGACGGTGGGAGGCCGAGAGCGCGGTCTGCGCCTCGTTGAACGCCGCCGGGAGAGCATCCACCTCGTTGTGCGCACGACTCACGCCCCAGGACGACCGCAGTTCCGGCACCTCACGGCGAACCGTGTCGACGATGTCCTGCACCAACCTCTTGGCGGCGGCCGAGTCGAGGCCCTCGGCGACCGCGACGACGAGGTCCCCCCGGAGCGCGACCAGCGCGAGCCGGGGGCCTTCCTCACGATCCCGCAGGGCACGCACCAGGTCGCGCCGGAGCCGGTCGCTACGCGAGGTCTCCCACCCGTGTCGGGTCGCGAGCTCCTCCACGTTGTCCAGGTGCCCGTGCACGACCCGCATCCGGCACCCGAGTGACACGCCCATCTGCTGCGCGCGCGCCCGCGCGGCCGTCCGGTGCTCGGGCGCGCCCTGCACGAGGTCCCAGAGCACCTCGCTGAGCGCCTCGTGCCGCGCGCGGCTGGCGGCACGTTCGCGCAGGAGCGAGAGGGAGCAGGCCATCGCAATCTGTGCGACGACCGCGTCGAGGATCTCCTCCCCGGTCTGCGCGTCGTCGTCGGCCGGGAGCAGGCACACCCATCCGACCTCGTCGCCGTCGGCGTACACCCGTTGGAGGCGGGCGGCGGGCGGGAGGCCCGCCGCCCGACGCAGGGCCCGTCCCTTCCCTGAACGCGTAGGAAGCCGCAAGGGCAGTGTCGGTCCCCCGTGCGCGGCGAGCACGGCTCCGGCTCCGTCGTAGATGCCCACCTGGCACCCGAGCTCGGTCGCGACCCGCCGCGCGAGCGCGGGCAGACCGCCGCCCTCGAGCACGGTGGTGAGCAGGGCGTGCTGGAGTTCGGCGGTCCTCCCGAGCACGCCGACCTGGTGCTTGAGCGCGGTGTGGGCCTTCTCGAGGTCGATGTTGGCGCGGACCTGCTCGTCGTGCAGGCGGGCGCTCCGCAGGGCGATCGTGGCGAAGTTCGCCAGGGTGACCATCCGGCGGACGTCCTGGTCGGTGAACACCGAGGGGCGTCGGCGCCACACCTCGAGCACCCCGAGGAACTCACCGGGCAGCGCCAGCGGAACGGCCAGGGCCGATTCGGTCTGCTCGCGCTCGGCGAGGCCGACGAAGTCGCGGCTGATCGTCCGGTCCTCGACGTAGCGATCGACCTTGGCCGGCTCTCCGGTCTCGAACACGAGCCCCGCGACCCCCATCCCCCGTTTCATGCGCAGGCGAGCCGTGTCGATGACACGGTGCCCGACGCAGGACCGCATCGCGACCTCGTCGCCCTCGCGCAGGAGCACTCCGCAGATGTCGGCGTCCAGGAGACCCAAGGTCCGGGTCGCGATCGAGAGCAGGAGCTGGTCGACGTCGTGCACCGACAGCAGGCGCTCGACGACCTCGGTGACGATCACCGTCTCCTGCGCGGCGTCGTCGCCGGCGCGGACCGCGTCGCCGCGCTCGAGCACGAGCGTCGCCCACGCGCAGCCCTGGGCGACCAGGGCGCGCAGCTCGTCGGGCACCCGAGGGCACTCGATGGTCCAGCAGACGGTGACCCGCCCGACCTGCACCGCGCGACCCGCCGGAGGCGGTGTGCCGGGGTCGACGTCGACGGTCACCTCGCTCCCCAGGGCGGCGGCGACCATGCGCTCCAGGTCATCGAGGGCCTCTTCGGCACACGTCGGCAGCGTCGTCAGCAGATCGCGCAGGCGCTGCGTCCCGTCGGCGGCCGCGGGAGCACGACCCGCATCGACCGGCTCCATCGGATCCACCTCCGCCACCGACCGTCTACGGGCGGATCAGCGTCTTGAGCGTAAGGCGGTCGGCCGTGCGCCGATACGCCTCGACGGCCCCGTCGAGACCGACCCGATCGGTGGCGACGACGCTCGGGTCGAGCACTCCGGCCCGCACCAGGGCCAGGAGGGGTCCGGCGTCGCGCATGAGGTCACCGATGGTGAACGAGAACGCCAGCTCGTCGCTGAACGCACGCGCGGCCGGTAGCTCGACCGTCTCCCCCGGCACGCCGACCGAGGCGACGCGGCCGCGGCGACGCACGAGGTCGAGGGCCAGCGCGAGACCCCGCTCGCCGCCCACCGCGTCGACGACGACATCGGCGCCACGTCCGTCCGTCGCCGCGTCGACGACCTTGCGGGCGTCGTCGGGGCTCGCCGTCAGGGCGCCCTCGCGCGCTGCGGCGTCCCGGCGGTCCGCGACGGGCTCCACCACGACGACGACCCCGGCGCCGACCGCCTGGGCCACCAGGCTGGCGACCTGCCCGACCGGTCCCCCGCCGAGCACCGCGACGGTGTCCCCCGGCTCGGTGCCGGCCCGGCGCAGCGCCGCGTACCCGGTGGCCGCGGTGTCGCCGAGGAAGACGGCGGCGTCGAGATCGATGCCGGGGGGCAGCGGGACGAGGACCGTGTCGGCGTGCGGGACGCGCACCAGCTCGGCCTGGGACCCGGCCAGCGGCGGGCCGAACACCGAGCCGGTGCCGAAGAATCGGCGGTCGGAGCACTGCCAGTGATCGCCGCGGCGGCACCACCAGCACCGGCCGCAGGCGGTGTAGTCGGCGCCGACCACCATGTCGCCGAGCGCGTGCTCGCGCACCTGGTCGCCGCGCTCGACGACCTCGCCGGCGAACTCGTGGCCCAGGACGAAGCCGCGCGGGAGCTGGTCGGGGTGGGCAGCAGCGCGGGACAGGACGTGGAGGTCGGTCCCGCACACCGCGGCCCGCCGCACCCGCACGATCGCATCGGTGGGCGCACACAGGCGGGGATCGGCCACGTCCTCGACGCGGACCTGCCCGTGCCCGGCGTGCACCACGGCCTTCACGATGCCTCCGGCACGGCCGTGAGTCGCCGGCGGATGCGCTCCCCCGCCTCCCGGAGTGCGGCCAGTTCCTCGGGCGTCAGGGGGATCGTGACGATCTCGCGGAGCCCGCTGCGGCCGAGCCGCACGGGCAGGCCGAGGTAGACGTCGCGGATGCCGTAGCTGCCGTCGGCGAGGACAGCCGCCGACATCACCTCGTCGCTGTCGCGCACCATCGCGAGCACCATCCGGGCGGCGGATGTGCCGGGCGCCATGAACGCGCTGCCGGTCTTGAGCAGTCCCACCACCTCGGCACCCGACCCGCGGGCCCGGTCCACCGCCGCATTCAGCCGGCCCGGGGACACCAGCGCATCGAGCGACCGACCGTCATGAGTCGCGCGGGACAGTGGGATGACCATCTCCTCGCCGTGGCTGCCCAGCGCGATGGCGTCGACCGCCGGGGCACGTACCCCGCCGTCCAGCGCGATCAGGGCCTGGAAGCGAGCGGTATCGAGGACACCGGCCATCCCCAGCACACGTGAGGACGGGAAACCCGAGCTCGTCCAGGCGTGCTGGGTCATCTCGTCGAGCGGGTTGGTGACGACGACGATCACCGCATGCGGCGAGGTGGCCGCGACACGCCACGCCAGGTCGCCGACGATCTCGGCGTTGGTGCCGGCGAGGTCGGCGCGCGACATGCCGGGCTGTCGCGGCCGGCCCGCGGTGATCACGACGTAGTCCGCCGGACCGGCGTCCTCCACGCTGCCAACACCCCGCACGCACGTGGCGAAGTCCGAGAGCGGCGCGGTGTGCTGCAGGTCCAGGGCGATGCCCGCCGCCCGGCCCTCATCGATGTCGACGAGCACCACCTCGCCGAAGACGTCGGCGTCGGCCAGGCGCATCCCGGCGATCATCCCGACGTGGCCGGCGCCGACGACCACGGCGCGTCCGGTGCGGCTCGGGCCGCTGCCGAGGCCGCCCGGCAGGGGCGCACCCCGGCGGAAGAGCGCCGGTGACGGCGGGCGCATGGACCGCACCGGGCCGCCGGTGCCCGGCGAGCCGACCGACCCCGGAGGCAGGGGGGTCGCCGGCGACGGAGCACGCTGCGGGGAACCGTTGCGCCGGATGCCGGCCGTCGCCCCTGAGCCGCTCGTCGACGACGACCGGTCCGTCGTCGCGGAGGAGACCGAAGGCGCGGAGGACGGCGGCCGGTCGAGGGCGTCGGCGGACGTGATGGCGACCCCGAGCTCCTGGGCGCGGTCGCGGGCGAGCGGGGTCACGACGTCACCGGGCGACGTCCGCAGCGCGACGCCACGGGTCGCGGCCGCGTCGACGTCCGAGGTCCCCCACACCGTGCTCACCGAGTGGCCTCCTGCCCCTTCATCTCCTCGAGCGCGGCCACCGCGGCGTCGCGGGCGGACTGGACCTCGCTCTCGGTGCCGGAGAGGAACATCCGTCCGAAGCGGCCGACGGCGCGGAGCTCGATGACGGTGATCGACGCGGCCTTCTCGGCCTCGTTGGCGGCGACCGAGATGTAGGCGGCCGGGGCGACCTCCATGATGAACAGGCTCTGCCCCGGCATGAGCATGCTGCCCTTGCGCCACTTGTTGAGCAGCTGCGCCTGGTAGGGGTGCACGTTGGTGATGAACTGCGTCGACGCGATGGCGGGCCGGAGGCGGTCGCTCTCGAGGAGCCCGTACTCGTCGAGGATCGCCTGCCCGGACGCGAGCACCTCGGCCTGTTGCTCCGAGTGGATCTCGAGCAGGCCGAACTCGCGCTCGATGATCTGCAGAGCCGGTCGGACTCCGGCGGCCTTGAGGGCGATGTCGGCGGCCCGGAACACCTCGTTGCCGGGAGCCATCTCGATGTAGAGCTCGGCCATGCCGGCGAGGGGTACGTCGCCGGGGCTGGTCGCCGCGATGTGGGCCGCGCACTGCGGCTGCATGCGGTCGACGAACGCGTAGGTACGCAGGGACGGGGTGCTCGCTGACGTCACGGCGCCGACCTCGCGATCCCCAGCGGGGTGATGAGCAGGGCGTGCGGATGGGTCACGACGGTCCTCTGCAGGTACTGCGCCAGCACGTCGCCGGCGCGGGGGATCATCAGGGCGCCGCCCGCCAGGTGGAGCGGGAGGTCGGCATCGGTGCCGTGGGTCATGGCGCGGATCGACTCGGCGATGCGGTGCAGGCCGGGGACGAGGATCGGCAGCGCGTCGGCGGGTCTCTCCCGCTTGAAACGCTCGGCCTCGGCGACGTCGACGCCGAGGGCGCCGGCCAGCACGAGGTCGAGGTGGTGACCGCCGCCGGGACGGTCGTCCAGTCGCTCCAGCCGCCCGTCGCGGAAGACGCCGACGCCGGTGGAGCCGCCGCCGACGTCGACCACGGCGCCCTCGCTGATCTCGAGGGTCCGCTGGGCGGCGGTGACCTCGTCGACCAGCGTGACCTCGTCGAAGCCGGCCGCCTCGCAGACGTACGTGCAGGCTCGGGCGTCGGCCACCGGGATGCACGGCGGGTGGGCGGTGGCCGCCCTGGTCAGCTCCGTCCCGAGGGCATCGCAGGCGCGTTCGCGCAGCTCACGGACCGTCGCGACCGCTCGGGCGAAGTCGACGACCACGCCGTCGTGGAGGGCCCCCGAGCCGGCCGACTCGACCCATACGGGCCGGTCGGTGCGGTCGGCGCTGTCGAGGACGACGAGCACACAGCTCGCGGTCCCCAGGTCCACCCCGACGCGGGGCCGCACCGGTGTGCCTCCAGGCGGGGCCCCGATCCGTTCCGCAGCGGCGGCGAGCAGCTCGTGGGAGCCCGCAGAGCGTCCGTCCCCGTCGCTCCGCTCGCCCCCCACAGGGCTCAGACCTCGACGCGGTCGTAGACGCTGCGCCATGGCCGGACCTCGTGGGCGACTCGTTTGATGTTGATCAGATGGAGGGGCGTGACGTTGTCCGAGCAGATCGAGCCGCTCCACGTTCCCGTGCCGAGCTGGAAGGACGGGTCGACGTCGGTCGAGTAGCCCATCCCGCCGAAGAGCGCGGGTGTGTTGACGACGATCCGCCCGGCGGGCAGGGCGGCGAACGGCGCGAGTTCGGCGGGGTCGGCAGCGTGCACCGCGGTCGTGTGGCCCTCGCCCCCGAGGGCGAGGATCTCCCGGCAGCGGGCGAGTCCGGCCCGGGGGTCGCGGGCGCGGTAGACCGAGAGGACAGGGCCGAGGATCTCGCGCGAGAGGGGGGTCGTCTCACCGACGGTGTCGAGCTCACAGGCGAGCACACGGGTGGAGTCCGCCACGACGAACCCTGCGAGCTCGGCGAGCCGGCGGGCGCTCTGGCCCACGGCCGCCGGGCGCACGGCGCCGCGATCGTCGAACAGCACCTCGACCAGCGCCGCTTGCTGGGCCGCGTCCATCCAGTGGGCGCCGCCCCGGGCGAAGGCGCTCAGGAAGGCGTCGGCGACCGCGTCGACGACGACGACCGACTGCTCGGCGACGCAGGCCGTGCCGTTGTCGAAGGACTTCGAGGTGATGATCATCTCCGCCGCTTCGGCGACGTCGGGCACGCTCGCGCCGACGTAGGCCGGCACGTTCCCGGCACCCACGGCGATGGTCGGCTTGCCGCTGGAGTAGGCGGCGCGCACCATGCCCGGTCCGCCGGTCGCGAGGACGAGGGCGATCTCGTCGCGGCGCATCAGCTCGGCGGTCGCCGCGAGCGTGGGCGCCTCCAGACAGGAGACGACGCCCTCCGGCGCACCGGCGTCGACCGCGGCCTCAGCCATGATCTCGGCGGCACGCAGGGTGCAGCGCGCGGCGCGGGGGTGCGGTGCGTGGACGACCGCGTTGCCCGACTTCACTGCCGCGAGGCTCTTGAACAGCGCCGTCGACGTCGGGTTGGTGACCGGGATGATCGCCGCGATCACGCCCATGGGGCTACCGATCGCGGTGACCCGGGACGCCTCGTCGGTCCAGAGCACGCCCACGGCGCGGCGCTCGAGCATCCAGCGCGCGACGAACCCGGTGTTGTACCGGTTCTTGTGGATCTTGTGCTCGTAGACGCCGTAGCCCGTCTCGTCGACGGCGAGGCGGGCCAGCTCCTCGGCGGCCTTCGTACCGGCCCGCGCCATGGCCCGCACGTAGCCGTCCAGGGTCTCCTGGTCGACGCCCTCGAGCCGGCGCACGGCCTCGCGCGCCGCCCGGGCCTTGGCGCGGACGTCGGCCAGCCCGGCGAGGTCCGCGTCGAGTCCGCCCGACGGACCCCGGTCCAGGGTCGCGGTCATCTCCCCACCTCTCTCCGTGCTCGGTCCTGACGGTGGCGGGGATCAGCCCTTCGGGCGGGCGAGGACGGTGAGGATGCCCTCGGTCTCGTCGTGCGGGCGGGGGATGACGTGCACCGAGACGACCTCGCCGGCCTTGCCGGCGGCGACCGCCCCGGCGTCGGTGGCCGCCTTCACCGCGCCGACGTCCCCGCGCACCATCACGGTCACGAGGCCGCCCCCGATCTCGCGGTGCCCGAGGACCTGCACGTTGGCCGCCTTCACCATCGCGTCGGCCGCCTCGATCGCGCCGACGAGACCCTTCGTCTCGATCAGCCCGAGGGCGCCGCGCATCGCGACCGCACCGTTCGTGCTCGACCCGGCCGAGGTCGCCGCCGTGGATGTCATGTCGTCCTCCGTGTCGTGTGGTGCTGGGTCTGGAGCGCGGGCCTATGCGGTCCGGTGGATCGCGCTTCTGTGCCGGATGACCGAGTCGGCGATCGCGACGACGGCCCGGTCGGTGGGGGTGCTGTCCCCGGCGGCGACTCGGGCGGCGCTCCCCGTCGTCATCAGGACGACGTCGCCCTCCCCCGCCCCGATCAGGTCGACCGCGACGCAGGTCGGCCCGGCCTCGTCGTCCTCGGTGACGTCCTGCACGAGCAGGAGCGAGACGTTCTGGAAGCCGGGCGAGCGGACGGTGGCCACGACCTGGCCCACCACTCGACCGAGCTGCATCTCCGCGCCTCCCGACCTCGTCGTCCGCACGACCCTGTGAGCCAGGTCTCGTACCGTGGTCGGGACGGTAGGGCGCCGGGACGGTCGTGGGCCCTATCCCCGTCGGACAACGTGAGCGGGCGCCGCTGTCCCGGGTCGCCCTGGCTCGCCCTGTCGCGACGGCGGAGGCTTCTCGTGATCCACGACACAACCGTGCCGCGCCCTGGAGGTCATCGGTGATCCGCGACGAGGACGCCCAGTTCCACCCGCCGACCGGCGACGACCCCGCCCAAGATCAAAGACTCTGGGCCGAGACCAACTACTTCGGCCTCTACGCCGGGCAGGACACCGAGCGTCCGGTGAACATCGGGCTCTACGCACTGCACCGCAAGACGATGGGCATGGTCGGGACCACCGTGTCGATCAACTCCCGCCGCGTGCGCGAGCCCTGGGCCGCGGAGTACTGGGACGCCCAGAACCTGCCGGCGCCGGACAGCCTGCTCGACTACGAGCTGCTCAACGGGCTCAAGGTCGTCTCCACGAAGCCGAACCAGGTCTGGGACGTCGACTACTCCGACCCTGCCACCGGCGTCGAGATCCACTTCCGTTACACGGCGATCATGCCGGCCTACGACATCAACGACCCCGACCAGGACCCGCTCGCGGCCGACCGCGACATGGCCAAGACGTGGGGCCACGCCTACGCCGGGCACTTCGACCAATCCGGGCGGTACGAGGGCGAGGTCTCCGTCCGTGGACGCACCCTGCCGATCGACTGCGTCGCGACGATGGACCACAGCTGGGGAGTCCGCGCGGAGCGGCAGACGTCCCGTCTGTCCTGGATGCACGCCCACTTCGGCGAGGACCTCGTCGTCCACGGCCTCTTCGACTTCGACACCTCGAACGGCCCCGACGGCGAGTCGGCGCTGCGCCTCACGCACGGCTACCTCGTGGAGAGCGGGCAGCTGCACGGCCTCACGGGCGGCCACGGGTCGACACGACGCCGAGGCCTCTACCCGGAGCGCATCGAGATCGAGGTGAGCGCCGGCGACCGGACGATCACGGTCGCGGGGGACGCACTCACGACGTTCCCGTGGCAGTCGCAGCCCGGCGTGGTCGGGCACAACGTCCTGCTGCGCTGGACGAACGACCGCGATGAGCGCGTCGGTTTCGGCGAGTGCATGGACTTCATCGGACTCGGTGAGCTCGGGGAGATCCACAGCCGATGACGAGCCCTGTGCGTGCGGTCGTCTTCGACCTCGACGGGACGCTCGTGCAGACCCGTGTCGCCTCCTGGGAGGTCTTCGAGCCGATCAGCCGACGTCACGGGCTGGGGGTGGACACCCCCGCGCAGTACTTCGAGCTCTTCCGGGGCAACGTGTTCACCTCGATCCGCGGGCTGTGCTCCGACGACGGGCAGGCCCGGGCGGCCACCGAGGACTTCCTGGCCGCACTCAGAGCGGACTACACCCCGCCGCTGGTGCCCGGGATGCATGCCGTCGTCCGTCGGCTCGCGTCGGACCGGACCCTCGCGGTGATGTCGTCGAACGCGATGGAGGTCCTGCGCCGCGTCCTGGTCGACAACGAGCTCGCGTACTGCTTCGCGCACGTCTTCGGTGGTGACGTGGCTCCGGACAAGCGCGCGGCGCTGCGGGCCTTCCTGGCCGACGCCGGCAGCGGATACGGCCGACGGTGCTCGGCCGACTACGACGAGGCGGGCGAGGCGGAGCGACCCGACCCGGCCACGACGGTGCTGGTCACCGACACCGCAGGCGACGTCCGCGACGCCCGCGAGGTCGGGGTCCGCGTCATCGGCGTCAGCTGGGGCATGCACACGGCAGCCGAGCTCACCGAGGCCGGCGCGGAGTTCGTCGCGCTGTGGCCCCAGGAAATCCTCTCCCACCTTCTCGGCGACGACGCCGCCCGCGGGCCGACCGGTGCCTGCGCGGTGCCGGGCTCTGCGGTCCCTGCCACGCGCACCGGAAGCGCGGGGTGCGGCTGCGGGTGCAGCACCGGGACCGAGGAGCCCCCGGAGGACCCGGGCGGACGCCGACGCCGACGCCGACGCGACGCGACGGTGGCCCTGCAGGGCAGCGCTGCAGAGCTCGCGGTGGAGGCGCACCGACCGAACGGCCACCGTCCGGGCGCGTCCGACGACGTGCTCGAGGCGATGCGCCGGATCTGCCGTGCCCGATGAGTTCCTCACCCGACCGGCACGCTGAGCTTCCGTGATCTCGGCGGCCTGCCCGCCGGTGCGGGGCGCCGCACCCGGCGGGGGCTGCCGTTCCGCAGCGACACCCTCCAGGAGGCATCGACGCCGCCCTGCTCGCCCGCTTCCCGGACCTCCTCACCGAAGACCGCGGCCTGATACCTACCGGGACAGCGCCGCCCGACCGAGCCCCAGCAACAGGGGACGGACCTCGGGCAGGTCGACCGCGTAGCGCCGGAACCCGAGCCGGTGCAACGTCGCCGCGACCTCGTCGGAGACCGTCCCGCTGAGGCGCACCCCGGTACCCGGAGGAACGTCCTGGAGGAGGTGCACCACCACGGGATCGAGCTCGTGGCGGGGGTCGACGGCGAGGAGCCCCCGCGCGACGTAGGCGTCGAGGGGCTCGGCGGTGAGGAACTGCCGGGCCGGGATCCCGAACATGGCCGCTTGCAACGCGCGGACCTCGAGCCACACGACGCCGCTGTGGGCCGCCAGCTCGGTCGCGCCCAGCACGGCACGAGGGCTCGTCAGGTAGGTCCCGACGGCCGGTGCGTCGGGACCGTCATCGAGCGCGGCGAGAGCCCGCGCCTCCGCGGGGTCGGACACGTGGCGCACGGCCAGGCGCAGCCGGCCTGCGTAACCGGCGACACCCGCGGCGCGGACGAGGCCTCCGCGCTGCGCGCGGATCAGGTCGGGCACCCCGAGCGGCAGCGCCAGCTCCGGGTGGCGCGTCGTCACCGCGGTCTGCTGGAGCAGCTCGCGGGACTCGTCAGCGAGCAGGTCGATCGCCCGGACGTCGACGTCCTCCACCCCGCCGTCGCGCGCCGCGGCGAGCAGCGGCGCCAGGTGCTCGGCCACGGCATCGCGCACCTCGGAGAGCGCCCCGACCCCGTTGAGGCCCTTCTCCAGCAGCATCTCGACCAACCGATCGAGGTCGCCGGACGCCGCGAGCACGTCGTCGATCGCGGTGACCACCCCGATCGCGCCCGCCCCGCGGGCGGTGTCGACGTCGCCGGGCAAGGTCACGCGTGCCAGCACCTCGCTGCCGGCGGCGTCCGCGGCCGCGGCCAGCAGGGTGTCCATGGCCTCGTTGGCCGCCGCCGGCGTCGTCGTCGGGAGGGCGCCGGCGAACAGTTCCCCCGACCCGCCATCGAGCGAGACGGGGTCGCCCTCCGCCAGGGTTCGCGCACCGGTGTGGACCGTGCGCGCCGCGTCGTCGATCTCGAGGTCCGCAGCGCCGACCACGCAGGCGGTGCCCAACGCGCGGGCGACGACGGCGGCGTGGCTGGTGGAGCCCCCGGTGGCGGTGACGATCCCGGAAGCCGCGATCATGCCGTGGAGATCGGCAGGACTGGTGACCGATCGTCCGAGGATGACCGAGGCCCCGGCGTCGGCGCGTTCCCGGGCCCGGTCCGGGTCCAGCACGAGCTCGCCCGACACCTGGCCCGGGCAGGCACCGATACCGGTGAGCAGCAGCCGGCCGTCGTCGCGGGCCGCAGCGAGGGCGCTCGGGTCGAACCCGGGGCGTTGCGCCTGGCGGAGCTGGGCAGCGGTCACCAGCTCCAGCGCGCGTGCGGCGCCGGCCGTGCCGTCGGCGAGGAGGTCGGCCGCGATCCGTACCGCAGCCTCGGGGGTGCGCTTGGCGCTGCGGACCTGCAGGAAGTACAGGACGCCGTGCTCCACGGTGAACTCGATGTCGAGCACGTCGCCGTGCCGCGCCTCGAGCTCCGCGCCCGTGCGCTCCAGTTCGGCCAGCAGGTCCGCCGACAGCGCCTCCTGCACGCGGTCGGGCGTCCGGACGCCCGCGACGACGTCCTCGCCCTGGCTGTGCGCGAGGTACTCGCCGTAGAGCCCGGGTGCACCGGTGATGGGGTCGCGGGTGAACGCGACACCGGACCCGGACGTGTCGTCGAGATTGCCGAAGACCATGGATTGCACGACGACCGCGGTGCCCATGTCGTGCGGGATGCCGTGGTGCTCGCGGTAGGTGCGGGCTCGGCGGGTGTTCCACGAGCGGAAGACCGCCTCGACCGCGTGCAGGAGCTGGTGCCACGGCGTCGACGGCACGCTCTCTCCGAGCTCGTCGTCCAGCGCCTCCTCGGCCGCTGCCCAGATGCGGTCGAACGCCGCGCCCGGCTCTTCTCCGGGATCGGCCTCGGCAACGAGCGCATCGACCGTCGGACGGTCGTCGAGGGCGCCGAGGACGATCTCGGAGTACATCGCGTGGAAGCGGGCGACGAGATCGGCAATGAAGTGCGTGTCGGTGGACCGTTGCGCGAGCGCGACCGCCGCCTCGCGCGAAAGGCCGAGGTCGAGGACGGTGTCCATCATTCCCGGCATCGACACCGGCGCGCCGGAGCGCACCGAGAGCAGGAGCGGCTCGGGACCGATGCCGAAGGTCTTCCCCGTCGCCGCCTCGAGCTCCGCGAGGCGGTGCCGGATCTCGTCCTCCAGACCGTCGGGCAGCGCGCCACGGTCGAGGTAGACGTGGCAGGCGCCGGTGGTGATGACGTAGCCGGGCGGCACCCGCAGGCCGTCGTGGGTCATGCGCACCAGGCCCGAGCCCTTGCCGCCGAGCTCACCGGCGTCGACCGGGCCGTCGTCGGTGAACGCGCGCGTCCAGGTCACTCGGCGCGCTCCCGACCCAGGGTGCGCAGCAGGTCCTCGTGGAACTCGAACCAGATGGTGTGCACGGAGTCCCGCGTCGGGGACGAGATGAGGTCGTGGTCGCCGGCGTCGACGGCCTCGAGCGCGGAGGCGAAACGGGTGGAGTAGGTCGAGAATCGGGCGTCGTGCTCGGCCAGGGCATCGAGAAGCGCCTCGAGCCGCCCGACGAGGCGCTCGATCTTGGTGATGACCTTCTCGTCGTAGCCCGCGTCCGAGTGGTCGTTGGTCACCTTCCGGCCACCGACCTCGACCTGCTGCCAGGAGGACATGGCGACGAGGAACTGGGAGTTGGTGGTCTCGAAGCGCCCGACCAGGGCCAGGACGTCGTCGTCGGCACGGATCGGGGCATAGATCCCGGCCGCGGTCGCCGCGAGGGCGGGCTCGGCCTCGTCGGTGGGGAGAGCGGAGCCTCCTGCGACGACGGCGAGTCCGTTGTTCGCCAGGTCCTCCAACCGCCCCTCGACGTCTCCGGCCTCCATCCCGGTGACCGTCGCGATCGCGGCGGCACCGGCCATCTTCTTCAGGGCCAGGACGTTGAGCACGTCGTAGTCGGGTTTGGCCAGGGTCGTGACGGCCATCGGCGTCCCTCCTCGCTCGGGCACCGGTGTGGCGCCCCGCCCTCGCGGGACACCACACCGGCCGCTGGTCATGGTCGCGGCGCGGCCTACAGCCAGCGATACTTCGAGCGGGTGGGGCTGATGCCGTCGGGGAAGGGCAGGTAACCGGCACCCGAGAAGATCTTGCTCGGGACGGTCTCCTGCGCGAATCCTCGCTTGGTGATGTCGTAGTAGTAGTTCGCGACCCGCTGGTCGATCTCCCAGAGGTCGTAGTCGCGGCAGGCCTTCTCGTAGGTCCCGGCCGCGCGCATGTGCGGCAGGATCATGTCGATGTAGTAGACGTACTGGCCGTTCCAGATCAGGTCGCGGCGGCACATCTTCGACGTCTTGGTGTAGAGCTTGAGCGTCGCGGTCTGGACCCGGCCCAGGTGGTCGTCGAGGTCGTCGATGGCGATCGGGTAGACCTCACCCATCGGCGTGTCCCACTTCTCGCGAGCGAACACGGCACCGCCGACGACGGCCTGGAGGTAGTTCTTCGGGCGCGTGAACGTCGTGGAGATGTCGTTCACCCGGATCTCGTCCAGGCCCATGATCTCGGGGTCGATGGTCAGCGCGAGCGTGTAGGCGTGCGGGAGACCTGCGTCCTCGCAGACGTCGCTCCAGTGGAACACCTCCTCGTTCACGAAGAGGTCGCGCAGGATGAGCAGCTTGCCGTCGGGCAGCTCGTACGGGCCGGTGTCGCCGAGCCCGAGGCGGCAGTCGTAGTGGTCGAGGAACGCCAGCAGCTCTGCGGCCGCGTTGAACCGGGTGAACTTCTGGTGCTTCGGACTGTCCGGTTCGAGCTCCTCGACCTGGTTGACGATCGAGTCCAGGAAGTCCTGGTCGTGGATGCGGCAGCGGTAGCGGTCCTGCGAGTTGAGGATGTAGCCGTCCTGACGCTTGCCCCACAGGACGCGCTGCATGAACTTGAGGATCTCGTTGGACTCCTCGACGTACTCGTCGGGCTTGATCGCCTCGAGGGCGAGGAGGCCACAGCGCCCCATGCCGAAGCCGACCGCACCGATGCACCAGTCGTGCACCGCGTTGATCTTGGTGCCGATCTGGCGCTTGGCGGTCGCGCCGATGTCCATGATCCCCTGGGCCCCGCCGGCGGCCTCCGTCGTCATCGCGAGGAGCTCGGGCCACCGGTAGAACTCGTGCATGAAGGCCAGGATCTCGTACTCCTGGCGGGGGATCATGCCCGAGACGCCCTCGGTGGCCCGCATGACGAGCACGTCCCAGATGTTCCACGCCAGGTAGTTGTTGAGGTCGTTGAGCTCGTCGATCGTGAAGCGGTCGCGGAGGACGTCCTCCTTCGACACCCTCTCGAGCACCCCGCTCTTCGCCCGCGACTTCATCATCTTGTCGCCGAGGATGCCGTCGGTGACGGGATCCATCCCGACGAAGTTGCCGGTGTAGGTCAGGTCCTGGAAGCGGAGGCCGTCGTCGCCCTCCTCGTAGCGCTGGCGGAAGTTCGCCTGCTTGCCCGCGGTCGTGGTCATTCGGGTGTCAGCTCCTGGCTCGGTGGTCGGCGGCTCGGTGGTCGGCTGCTCGTGGTCGGCTGGTCGCGTTCGCCCGTCAGACCTCCACCACCCGGCCGACCTCGTTGTCGGTGCAGTCGAGCCGGACCTGCTTGCCGTCGAGCTCGCGGGCGATCTCCTCGAAGTGCGACTCGTCGGTCGAACCCACGACGTAGCGCGAGTCGCTCCCCGTCAGGTGGGCCGTCATGACGCACGGGGTCTGGAACTCCCGCGAGAGGATGCCGAGGTGCGACTCGGGCGCCCCCGACATCGTGATCACCCCGATGGCGCCCATGCTCAGTGCAGGCGCGAGGAAGGTCGTCGTGCCGCCGCGGACCAGGAGGATGTGCTCCTGGAGCTTCCCCGACTGGATGAGCTGGATGACGTCGGACGGCGCCGACAGGTACTTCACCGTCCCGAACGGGGACTTGGACGTGTCGAAGACGTTGTAGCCCTCGGCGAGGACGTCGGCCATGGAGTTCCTCCTCGAACTGCTCGGTGTGCGCGCGGAGCCGGCTCGCCCGGAGGCCTCCGTCGTGCGGCGTTGCCCACGTCACAGTGCCTTGGATCACTCTCGGCGCCGAGGGAGAGCGTGGACAAAAGACGTTCGGCGGGTTGTCTGGCTCGGATAGGAGGCCGGGATCGACATGCGCGGCTCGCACTCCGGCGATCCCGCCACCTCCTGAGCCGCCACGGCCTCGAGCAGCGGGCGGCAGCCGCGCCGACGATCTCGCCGACGAACTGGCGCTCCCGTCGGCAGCGAAATCGCCGAGGAGCAGGGGCGCGCCGACGGGGGGCCACCGGAACGCTCACGAGCGGGGCGGACGAGGCTGGTTCCTGCTCGCGGCATCCCGTATTCCTGCGGGACGACCCGCGAATCCCGTCGACCGGCGCACGCCTCCCGGGCCGCGGCCCTGCTCCCCCACCGTGGCGGCGGACTGGCCGAACGAGTCCTAGCGGAGCAGGACCGAGCCGCCCGGGTGCCCGACGAGGTCACGGCCCCGGACGCGGCCGCAGTCGCCCTCGCCGGGCTGACGGCTCTGCAGGGGCTGCACCGCTGGGGACGGCTGCGCGCCCGGCGACGCGCACAGCAGGCCGGGGCGGGTGACGGGGTGGTGGTCATCGGACGGCGCTCTTCGCCTCGACGCGGACGGCGGTCCGACGACGCTGCTGCGCGACGATGACCCCGGCGAAGCCCACCAGCCAGATGCTCCACAGGACGTAGCCGACGAAGTTGGCGGTGTCGACGAGCGGGAGGCCCAGCGGGGTGAGGACGCCGGCGAGGACCAGGACCGCGGAGACCGCCCCGAGGACGACGAACCACCGCCCCGCGAACGCCGTACCGAGAGCGGCGAGGACGAGCACGGTCCACCCGGCGGTCAGGAGGTAGCCACCGGTCTCGCCGACGAGGGTGCCGAGCACCCGGTGGGCGGTGCCGAACGCGTCACGGGCGGCGGCCGCCGCGGCCGGGTCGTCGCCGGCGGCGGCCGCAGCCCATCCGGGCACCAGCAGCGGCCAGCGCAGCAGGCCCACGACCTGGACGACCGCGGCCGCGACACCCACGGGGACGGCCCACCGCATCGCCCGGGAGTCCGACAACCGGCCCACACCGATCGCGACGGGTGCCAGCATCGCGGCCCCGAGGGCGAGGGCCAGGAAACCCGCGATGACCGCGGTCTGCGAGGCGCGGAAGCCGGCGAGGACGGTCTCGGCGGGCTGCGCGAGGACGTCGGGGTAATCGAACACGGCGCCGAGGCCGGCGAAGGCCACGTTGACGAGTACGGCGGCCGCGAGCATGAGCGCGGCGGTGCGTCGGGGTGTCATGGTTCCTCTTCTCTCCTCAGGTCCGCCGGACCGATGCCGCGGCGATGTGGGCGACGAGCAGGCTCTCGGGGTGCTCGGCCAGGTGATCGCGGGCCAGGACGAGGGCGCGGTCGATCTCCCCGCGCCGGAAGGCGGCCGCGAGGGCGACGATCTGGCGCTCGCGCGCGCCCTCGGCGACCTGCGCCGCACGGGCGAGCACGCCCTGCCACGCCGGGACGACGAGTGCCGCGGCGACGAGCGTCGCCGGGTCGTCGCCGGCGCGGGCGCGTTCGATGAGCGCTTCGGTCGCCGTCCTGTCACCGGCGATGAAGCGCCGGATCAGCCGGTCCGTGCTGCTCGGGTCCACGTCGCCGAGCATTTGCGCGACCGCTGACGGGACGCTGACGACCGGCTGACGGGCCTAGGCTCGCCCCGTGCTCACGGTCGCGGTGCTCGGACGCGTCGAGGCGCGGCGCGACGGTGTCCCGACGTCGATCCCCGGCGGCCTGACCACTGAACTGCTGGTGCGGCTCGCGCTCGACGCCGGGCGTCCGGTGCGGGCCGAGCGTCTCGTCGAGGATCTGTGGCCCGACCCGGCCGGCGTCCGCCCCAACACCCTGCAGGCGAAGATCTCGCAGCTACGGCGCGCCCTGGGCGATCCCGCTCTGGTCGACGGCGGGCCCGCCGGCTACACCCTCGGCGTCGAGCCCGGCGACGTCGATGCGCTCGAGGCACTACGGCTGGCCGAGGCGGGCGCGACCCAGCTCGTGTCGGGCGACCCGGCCGGTGCCGCCGCCACCTGCCGCGCCGGACTGGCGCTCTTCGGCTCCGAGGTCCTCTCGGCCGCAGGGACGGCGGAGTGGGTGCTGCCTCATCGGCTAAGGCTCGAGGAGGCCCGCGCGAGGCTGACCGAGGACGAGCTCGCCGCGCGCCTCGCCCTGGGCGCGACCGGCGAGATCGTCGGGGAGCTGGAGTCGCTCGTCGCGGTCCTTCCCCTGCGCGAGCAGCTGTGGTCGCTGCTGATCACGGCCCTCTACCGTTCCGGTCGCCAGGCCGACGCGCTCGACGCCCTCCGAAGGGTGACGGCACTGCTCGTCGAAGAGCTCGGCGTCGACCCCGGCCCGGAGCTGCGGGCGCTGGAACGCCAGGTGCTGACCCACGACCAGGCGCTTCGACCGGCCGCGGCCGAGCGCCACCGCGGGAACCTCCCCGCACCGACCACGCCCCTGGTCGGCCGCACCGCCGACCTGGACGGCCGGCTGGCGGACCTCGACGCCCACCGGCTCGTCACGCTCGTGGGCCCGGCCGGCGTGGGCAAGACCCGGTTGGCCATCGAGGTCGCCCGCCGCAGCGCGGCACCAGGTGGGTCCTGGCTGGTGCGGCTCGAGGGGGTACGGACCGCGGCGGAGCTGCCCTCGGCACTCGCGGAGGCGGTCCCGGGAGCGGACGGGATCGAGGGGCTGCTGGGCGCCCAGCTGCTCATCGTGCTCGACAATTGCGAGCACCTGGTCGAGCCGGTGCGCGAACTCGTCGTCGCGGTGCTCGACACCGCCCCAGGGGTCCGCGTCCTCGCGACCAGCCAGAGGCCGCTCGGGCTGGACGGGGAGGTGGCGCGGGAGCTGCCCCCGCTCCCCGAGCCGGACGCCGTGGCGCTGTTCGCGCAGTCCGCCGCCGCGCGCCGGCCGTCGTTCGCACTCACCGCCGACATCACATCGGCCGTGTCCCAGGTCTGCCGGGCGCTGGACTGCCTGCCGCTCGCGATCGAGCTCGCCGCCGCCAGGACCCGGATCCTGACCGTGCCCGAGATCGCCCAACGACTCGACGACCGCTTCACCCTGCTCGCCGACCCCACCTCGACCCGACCCGAGCGTCGCCGCACGCTCGCCGCTGCCCTGTCCTGGAGCTATGACCTGCTCTTCCCCGACGACCATCGCGGCCTGTGGGCGCTCGCCCCGTTCCCCGGTGGCGCCACGATGCCGGCCGTCGAGCACGTGCTGGTCGCGCTCGGCGTCCCGGCCGCCGCGGCGCTCGACGTGGTGGAACGCCTGGTCGACCGCTCGCTGGTCACGGCGGACCCGAGCGGCGGCGACGCCACCCGCTTCCGACTGCTCGACAGCGTTCGGGCGTTCGCCGCCGACCGTGCCGCTGAGGCCGGGGCGGCCGACGTCGCCGCGGACGCCCTCGTCGGCTGGATCGCAGATCTCGCCGACGAGGTCGAGGCGGGAATCCGAGGGCACGGCCAGGCCGGGCACGCGACCACCACCGCCGCCGAACGCGCGACGATCGACGCAGCGCTGGACCGCGCCCGGGTTCACGACCCGGAGACCGGACTGCGCATCGCGGTCGGCTTCGGCTGGGCCTGGGTGCTGCTCGACGACGCGGCGGCGGCGGGGCGGCTACGGACCGCACGGAGCGCCGCGCCCGGTGCACCTCACGGCCTCCGGGTCACGGCACTGCTGCTGGAGAGCTGGCACGAGGCCATGTCGGGTGACCTGCTCCGCGCCCGCGCCGCGCTCGACGCCGCGACCGCCCTCGCCGGCGACGACGCGACGCTCGTCGAACTCGCCCGCTGGCACGGGGGCTTCGTCCAGCTCCAGGAGGGCCGGCCCGCGCAGGCCCTCGCCGACCTGCAGCGCTGCCGCGCCGACTTCGCCTGCCGTGGACGCGCCTGGGAGGAAGGTGCCTCCGCGCTGCTCGCGGCGTTCGCGCACCTCGCCCTCGGCGACACCGCGGCCGCTCGGGCCGCGGGCCAGGACGCCATCGGCATCGTCGGACCGCTGGGCGACGCGTGGGGCCTCCAGCACGCCCAGGGCCTGCTCGGAGGGATCGCCCGGGCCGAGCAGCACTTCGACGCCGCCGCCCGCCACCATGCGCACGCCGCCGACGCCGCCACCGCCCTCGGCTTCGGCGGAGCAGCCGCGCTGCACCTGGCCGACCTCGGCCGTGCCCAGCATCAGGGTGACGACCCGGCCGCGGCGGACACGCTCCGCCGGGCCGCGGACGCCGCGGAGTTCGAGGGCGATCTCCGGTTGCTCGCCGACACCCGCGTATCCCTGGCCGAGGTCCTCCTGGCAGTCGGTGACCGGACGACCGCTCACGACCTGCTCGTCGCCGCCGACCGCTGGTACACCGAGGCCGGAGCGGGCGACGGGGGCTCGCTCGCTTCCCGACTCCTGGCCACCCTGCGCGCCGAGGACGGCGAGCACGACGTCGACCCGACGCTGCGCGCGGTCCACGTCGCGGCGCCGGAGCCCGGGTGAGCGTCGCCGCTCCGGTCCTCGGGTCACCGGCCACCAGGGCGCGGTCGCCACGGTCCTCCCAGCAGCAGTTCCGCGATCTGCCGCACGCCGACCGGCAGTGGCCCGCCCGCTCGACTGCTCCTGTCAGACGCTCGCCGCGAGTGCGGTGAGTGCGACGGCGCCCACGCCGTAGGTCAGCGCGAGGCCGACGCTGCGAGGTACCTCGCGGGCCGCACCGAAGCGGCGGTAGATCCCTGCGAGTCGATCCCGGACCTCCTGGCCCCACAGCTGCCCGACCAGCAGCAGGATGAGACAGGGCAGGCAGTACACCACGGCGTAGCCGATCAGGAGCACGATCGCCCAGCTCAGCCCGACACCCGCGGCGGCCATGCGTTCAATGGCGATGAAGTAGGGGAAGGCATTGGGGAGATCCGCGCCGGTCACGACCACCCCGGTCGGCGCCGCGGTCCACACCGAGAACCAGGTCGGCAGCGAGATCGCCGCCACTCGCCGCGCCCGCAAGCGTCGGAGGCCCGTCACCAGCAGCGCGACGGCTGCCGCGCCGAAGGCGAGCCGGCGCACCCAGATCAGCCCGCCGGCGACCGCGGCGGCATCGGCCGCCAGGTAGACCGCGAGGCCGACCGCGAACACCGTGGCCGCCGCCCCGGCGGCCACGCACAGCCCCAGCACCACCGGCGAGGTGCTGCGGCCGGCTCCCGACGGGGTCACGGGCAGGAGCAGGATCAGTGCGACCAGCCCGATCGTGGCCGGGTTCAACGAGTCCAGCAGCGCCAGCGCGGCCACCGTCCCCACCAGCGCGAAGCTCATCGGACCGGCCGGTCGGCCCTGCCCGGCAGCACCTCGGCGAGGACGGCCTCGAACTCCTCCTGGGTCAACGCCTGGCCGGTGAGCGTGGCCAGGAACAACCCGTCACCGACCAGCCGCACCACCAGCGCGCGCACCGGGTCGGAGAGCTCCGACTCGATGACCTGCTGCCACCGCGCGATCGCCGCGGCGACGTCGCCGGGCATCTCGATCCGGCCGCTCGCCCCGAGCCGCATCAGCGAGAGCAGGGCACGCGCGGTCCGGTGGTCCGGGCCCTCCACCACGGACAACCGGAGCCAGGTCGCCGCAGCTTCCCCTCGCTCCGCAGCGTCGAGCATGCGGTGATCGGTCTCGGCGACCACCCGTCGCAACAGACCCTCGACCAGTGCCGAGCGGTCGGGGAAGTGATGGAGCAAGCCGCCCTTGCTCACCCCGGCCCGGGCTGCGACCGCATCGAACGTCGGCTCCGGATCCCCTGCGAGCACCAGCTCCTCGAGGGCCTGCAACACCTTCTCGCGAACTCCCACGCCTCCTCACGCTACCCGACCGTCCAGACGGTCCGGCGGGTAGAGAGATAGGGACGCACCCGCTGGAGCACTCCCTAGACACGCACCGGGTCGATCCACAGGTCCCGGAGGGCCGACTCGACGTCGGCGCCGCGGTGTGCCGCGGCGACGAGCGCGACGTGAGCGTCGGGACGGACGACCACGGCGGCGGGGGTGGCGACCCCGAAGCGGCGGTGCACTGTCCCGCCTGCATCGATCAGCGTGGTGACGCCGGCATCGGTGCCGGCGACCCCGTCGTCGGCCGTGATCACCCGGAGCACCGGGACACCGAGGCCGGCGGCGCGCGTCGCCGGTCCGTCGAGTGCGGTCCGGTCGTCGCGGGTCGGTGGCGCGCCGTGGAGCAGGACCAGGGCGGGGCGCGGACCGCGGAGGTGCTCGTGCAGCCACGTCGGGCGACCGTCGGGCCGGCGGCGCACGGGTCCGTCGGGCACGCGGTCGCCGACGCCCACTCCCCGCTGCCACGGCCACCGGCGGGCGGTCGCGTAGGTGATGTCGAGCTGGGCGGCACGGAGGAAGAAGGCCCGGCGGAGCGGACCGAGGTCCAGCAGCGTCCGCAAGGTCGCGTCGCGAGCACGCTGCACCCGACGGTCGCGGATCCCGTAGAGGCGCTGGAGGCCACCCGTGCTGGTCAGCAGGCCCTCCGCGATCGGCCGGCGCTCACGCTCGTAGTCGTCGACCACGCGGTCGTCCCCACCGGTGAGCGCCAGCGCCAGTCGCCAACCGAGGCTGTAGGCGTCCTGGATGCCGGTGTTCATCCCGAGGCCCCCGGCGGGCGTGTGGACGTGGGCGGCGTCCCCGGCCAGCACGACCCGGCCACGGCGGTAGTGGTCGACGACCCGCTGGTTCACCCGGTACACCGAGAACCCCTGCATGTCGGAGAGCCGGGTCTCGTCGTCGCCGGTGCGACGGCGGTAGAGCTCGGTGAAGCGGCCGAGGGAGTCCTTGGTGAAACGTCCGGTCGCCATCTCCTCGGGGCTGAGGGCGGCGGTGACGCGCCACCGGCCCGATTCGGAGAAGGGGAACGCGAGCAGGGCCCCATCCTCGTTGAACCACGAGTAGATGCGATCGGGCGCAAGGTCCCGGTCGAGCAGCACGTCCGCGAGGACGATGGTCTCCTCGAGGTCGGCACCGGTGCCCCGGAACGGCAGGCCGAGGGTGCGGCGCACGGTGCTGCGGCCGCCGTCCGCGCCCACCACCCAGCCCGCCCGGATCTCCTCGCTCACCCGCGGACCGGCGACCTGGACGACGACACCGTCACGCTCCTGGCGGAAGCCGATGAGGCGCCGGTCCCGTTCGACGCACCCGCCCGACGTGGCGACGAGGTCGGTGAGGACCTCCTCGGTGCGGCGTTGCGAGGTGTTGAGCAGGAACGGGAAGCGCGTCGTGTCCGTCGGCGGGAACGAGATGCGGAACGTGAGGCTCGCCCCGGCGTACGCCTCGGTGTCGGTGATGCGGACCCCGGTGTCCACCAGGGCGCCGGCGACACCGAGGTCGTCGAGGACCTCGAGGGTCCGCGGGGTGATGCTCGTGGCCCGGGACGTGCTGGCCGGCCCGGGGGCCTGGTCGATCACCCGCACATCGACGCCGCGGCGCAGGAGGTCCGCGGCCAGCGTGAGGCCCACGGGGCCGGCCCCCACGACGAGGACGTCGGTCGCGGTCACCGTGGTCATCAGATACCTCCGTTGCCATGTAGCTCCGTAACGGAGCCAACGTCGGCTATAGTGCCTCCATGTCGGAGCGAGGGCAAGACGAGGCCGTCGAACGCCGGGAGCGCGGCTATGTCGACGCGTCGGAGGTGTCGTGGGCCGTGCGCGCGTTGCAGCGGGCCCAGATCGAGCTCGACCGAGCTTTGGCCGACCAGATGGGGCTGCGGGCACTCGATTACGCCGCGATGATCTTCCTCCTGCAGTCCACGCGCCCGCCCGGGCCGGTCGAGCTCGCCACGTGGCTCGGCATCTCCACCGGTTCGGGGACCGAGCTCGCCGACCGGCTGGAGCACAGCGGGCACCTGCACCGGCGCCGCGCCGTGGACGATCGCCGCCGTATCGTCCTCGAGCTCGACCACGACGCCGTCGCGGCGATGGTCGACCGCCTCCGGCCGCTGTTCGCCGACCTCGAACGCGTCGCCGACACGTTCACCGAGGACGAGCGCGCCGTCATCGCCCGCTACCTCGATGCCGTCACCGATCGCACCCGCGCCCACGCGGCCTCACTGCGGCCGGGGTGACCGACGACGCGCCGGCGAGACCTCTCGTGCACCACGCAGCCGTGCCTGCCCGGCCGGGGTACCGGGGCCCGCTCAGCGACCGTCGATCCGCCCCAGAGCGCGACCAGGGGGGGTCCGCTCAGCCCCGGATCGGGAGGCCGTGGTTGTCCGCCCGCCGACCCGCGAACGTCATCGGCACACAGCCACCGACCCGCCGGAGCTCCCCGTGCCGAACGACCTCACTCCCGCCGCGTCACTCGACCCGACCGCGGCCGTCCCGCTCGACCGCCACTCCGACGGGTCGACCGCCGACGACGGACCGACGACGCTCGGTGCGGCGTGGCGCAGGAGCCTGGCCCGCTCCGGGGGCGTCACGGGCATCCTCGTCGCCGCCGCACCGGCCGTCACCTTCGTGGTCGCCGACGCCCTCGGCGGCCTGACCTGGGCGTTCGTCGCCCTCGCCGTCGCCGCGCCCGTGGTGTTCGGGGTGCGCCTGGTCCGGCGGGAGTCCCTGCGCGGCGCGCTGATCGGCCTCGCCGTCGCCGGCGTCTGCGCCGCCGTCGCCGCCTTCTCCGGCGAGGCCCGCGCCTTCTTCCTGCTCCCTACCCTGATCCCCGCCGTGCTCGGCGTGGTCTTCCTCGGCTCGGTGCTCCTACGCCGACCGGTCACCGGGATGCTGCTCAACCGCCTCGCCGGCGGCCCCGCCGACTGGCGAGACCACGCCCGACTGCTGCGCGTCTACACCCTCACCACCCTCGCCGCGGTCGGTCTCCACATCCTCAACCTCGTCCTGCGCGGCGTGGCCTACCTCGCCGACCAGCCCGCCGTCCTGGCCGCCCTCGGCGTCGCCGCCGCGCCCGCGTTCGCCGCCCTCGCCGCCCTCACCCTCGTCACCGCCCGCCGCGCGATCACAGCCGGCACCCCCACCGCCGCCTGACCGCGCCACCCGACCACCGAACACCTCACGAGCCAGGAGCAACCATGTCCCGCACCCCTGACATCACCGTTCCCGACCTCACCGGCAAGCGCGCCGTGGCCACCGGAGCCAGCGACGGCATCGGGCTCGGGATCGCCCGCAGGCTCGCGGCTGCCGGCGCCGAGGTGATCCTGCCCGTCCGCAACCCGCGCAAGGGCCAGGCGGCGATCGCGGCGATCCGCGAGCAGACCCCGGGGCGACCGTGTCGCTGCGGGAGCTCGACCTGTCCAGCCTCGACTCCGTCGCCACGCTCGGCGCGACCCTGCGGAGCGAAGGCCGCCCGATCCACGTCCTGATCAACAACGCCGGCGTCATGACCCCACCCGAGCGGCAGACCACCGTCGACGGGTTCGAGCTGCAGTTCGGCACCAATCACCTCGGCCACGTCGCCCTCGTCGCGCACCTGCTGCCCCTGCTGCAGGCCGGCCGCGCGCGGGTGACCTCCCAGATCAGCATCGCCGCCCGCTTCGGAGCGATCAACTGGGACGACCTGCAGTGGCAGGATTCCTACGGTGACGGGATGGCCGCCTACAGCCAGTCGAAGATCGCGTTCGGGCTCTTCGCCCTCGAGCTCGACCGCCGCAGCCGTGCCGCAGGCTGGGGAATCACCAGCACCCTCGCCCACCCGGGGCTCGCGCCGACCAGCCTGCTCGCCCCCCGCGCCGAGCTCGGCCGCGACCAGCCGGCCGGGAACCGGCGGTTGATCGGTGTGCTGTCGGCCCGCGGCATCCTCGTCGGGACCGCCGAGAGCGCCGGGCTCCCCGCCCTGCTCGCCGCCACCTCCCCGGAGGCACACGGTGGGCACTTCTACGGGCCCCGCGGGCTCGGGAGCTTCGGCGGCGCCCCCGCCGAGCAGCGCCTCTACCGTCCGCTGCGCAACATCGACGACGCCGAACGCATCTGGCAGATCTCTCAAGAGCTCATCGGCGTCCCGTTCGGCAATGCCGCCGCCACCGCGGCCCACAGTGCGATGGGCGGCCGCGCGTCAGCAGCGGTGCACAGCGTTCGTTCCTCCATCGTCACCAGAACGGGAGAACCCTTGTGAAGACCACTCGCGTCGCCCTGGTCACCGGAGCCAACCAGGGCATGGGCAAGCAGCTCGCCGCAGAGCTGGTCTCCGACGGGACCACCGTGTTCGTCGGGGCCCGCAACCTTGATCGTGGCGAGGCAGCCGCCGCGGAGATCGGCGACGGCGCCACCGCGCTCCACCTCGACGTCACCGATGCGACCTCGATCGCGGCGGCCGCCCAACGCATCCGTGAGGACGCCGGCCGACTCGACCTCCTCGTCAACAACGCGGGCGCCGCCACCGTCGGCACCGACGTCCGCGACCTGGCCGAGTTCCGCGCCGTCTCGAAGGCGAGCACGGTGCCCCTCGAGGAGGTGCGAGCCGTGTGGGAGGTCAACGTCTTCGGACCCCTGGCGGTGTACCAGGCCATGCTGCCGCTGCTCCGCGCATCGTCGGACGCGCGAATCGTGAACGTGACCAGCGCCCTCGGCTCCCTGGCCACAGTCGCTGACCCGGCCTCCGTCTACCACTGGACGTTCGACCCGACCTACGCCGCATCGAAGGCCGCGCTGAACGCCCTCACGCTGACGATGATGATCGAGCTGGAAGCCAGCGACATCAAGGTCAACCTGGTCTCGCCAGGCTTCGCGAACACCGCGCTGGTCAACTTCGAGGGGACGGACACGGTCGAGGACGCGGCCCGTGAGGTGGTGCGCGTCGCCCGCTTCGGACCGCACGAGCCGTCCGGCACCTTCACCAGCTGGGAAGGCGCAGTCGTGCCGTGGTGACACGTCGCGCGAGGAGGGCTCAGGCCATCAGGAATGGTCCACAGCTGAACCGGCTCGGCGTGGTGCGGAGTTCAGTCGCTGGTGTCCTTGTTCTGATCGATGATCGTCTGGCGTTGCGGGGTGATCCAGAGGATGACCCGCTCGGACTTGATGCCCTCGGGTGGGTAGTCGGTGCCGAGGTAGCGGTGGGCCAGCTCGTCGATGTGTTCGCGGGCCTGGTCCCCGGTGGTGGTGCGGGTGACCGTCCCACGGACCTCGGCGTAGCGGTACGGGTCCTTCTCGTCGCGGATCAACACCGTGATCCGCGGGTCGGCCTCGACGTTCTCGTAGCGCTTGCGGTGGGTCTCGGTGTTGAGGACCAGAGAGCCATCCTTGATCCCGACCCACAGCATCTGGTTCTGCAGCAGGCCGCTGGGCAGCACCGTGGCCACGGCCGCGAAGTTCTCACCGGTCGCGAGCTCTTCGGTCACCGGGTGCAGTTCCGGCCCGTTCTTCGTGTCCGCCATCTGAGAGCCTTCCTCGGTCGTGCGGTGATCTTCTGGGCAGCGTCGGTCCAGGGGTGCCCGGCCGGGGTCGGGGCGGAAGCTCGCTGAGGGCAGCACGAACCCTCGTGTGTCGTCGGGGGGTCTCCCGCAGTTCAGGACGTACGAGCGGCGTCTCGGGGTCCGCCTCGACGCCTCCCGGGATCGTCTCTCAACGGGGCCCGCTGGTGGAGCCGAGCCCGTCGTCGGCCCGTGGGGCCAGGAGGCCCCGCACCGACTCACGTGCACTGATCTTCTTGCTGTGCAGCAGCGCCGCCTCGATACCGCGATGAACGTGCTGAGGCGCCCCGACGTCCACGACGATCCGGTGGAACGGGCGCCCCGAGAGATAGACGACCAGGACGTCGGCGCCCCGGCGAACGCCCCAGAGCTGTCGGCGTTCACCGATCCCCCAGGAGCCCGCGCGGAGTCTCCGGGGCCACCAGGAACCGGGGCAGGGGAATCGCGGGCTCGAGGCGACGGCGTCGCCCCGCGTCATCACCCGCGTCCCGATGATCCGCTCGAAGGGCACGTCGAGCCCCCGCGAGCCCGCCGCGAGTCGATCGGTCCCCGAGAACCGGACCCGGAGCCCGGTCGGTAGGACGACGAGGTCAATGGCCATCGGCCCTCAGCTCTGTACGAGAGCAGGCAGACCGCCCGCCCTTTCCGCGCCACCCCCGGGGGCTGGAGGGCGAACAGGATCGTCACCCTGTCGCCTGCGGACTCCTCGGAGTTACCGGCGTGGAGTCCCCGGGGCACAAGTTCGTTCCTGCGTCGGTGTCTCCGTCGTCAACCGGACGCACCAGTACCTCCAGCCGTCGAGCGCGAGGAGGGCCGGCAGGTCGTCGTGACCCGCCGGCCCTCGGCGCCGAGTCCCGCGCGTGGATGTGGTCAGCGCGGCCCGAAGGACTGCGTCGACCCCGGCTGTGGCGCGGCACCGTTGTCGTGGTGCGCCGGTGTCACGGGCTGGGTGGCCTGCGGCGGGCGCGTCGCCTGCGTCGGCTGGTCGGTCGGGGCGTACTGCTGCGTGTACTGCTGGGCCTCGGCCTGGCCACGCTCGCGGCCGGTCCGCACATCGGCGCGGACCTGGTCGGACTGCTGCTGGGCCTTGCGGTAGCCGGAGTTGATCAGGTCCGCAGCGGCGTCACGACCGCCGAGCCCGAACGCGAGCGCCGAACCCAGGGCGACCGCGCCGATCAGGGCGATGTAGGTCGTGTTCACGATCGTCTCGGCGATCCCGAGCTGGTTGAGGATCATGAACACCGCGATCGCCATGACCAGCGTCGGCGCAGCGCTGCGCGCGACGCGGCCGGTGGGGGTCTCGCCCATGGTGCGGTGCACCAGCCCGCCGACGGCGGCGGCGATCGCGGCCGCCACCAGGAAGATCAGCAGCGCGGCCAGGACGTTGGGCAGGTAGGCCAGCACCAGGTTCACGAACCCGGTCACCGCCGGGATGTTCAGCGTGCCGACCGCGGACACGATCACGAACACCATCAGCACGTACTGCACGACCAGCCCGACCAGCTGGCTGGGCTTGCCCTGCGGCGAGAAGCGCGCGACGTACTCACCGCCGGAGCCGTGGGTGAGCTTCTCGTCGACGCGGACCTTCCGCAGCAGGCGGCTGATGCCGGCCCGGATCAGGCGCGCGATGATGTAGCCGATGATCAGTACGAGCAGCGCACCGATGACGTTCGGTACGTAGTTCAGGAAGGTCGTGAACGCACTCTGCAGTGACTGCAGAATGTCGAAGCCTCCACCATTCATGAGAATCGTCCTGTCCCCCCGGCCCGTCGCTCGACGGGTCCGGACACGGTCGCATGGATGTGCGCAGGCCCTCGGCTCGAACCGCGCGAATGTTCAGCCCGGGGCTCACCGATCCCGGCGCCCACGAAACCCCGGAAGCGACCGGAACCACCTTCCCCCGGAGATCTCTGATCATGAGTCAGAGAAACGATCGCGGAGAGCGGCTGCGATCGCCGCCGCGACTCAGGGGCTGTCGGCCTTCCGGACGAAGCGGTCGTAGACCACCGCGGCCACGACGCCCCCGACGACCGGTCCGACCAGGTACACCCACCAGGCGGCGAAGGAGCCGGACACCAGCATCGGGCCCAGGGCGCGGACGGGGTTGACCGCGCCCCCGGTGACCGGGCCCGCCACGAACACCCCGACCGCCAGCGCGGCGCCGACGGCGATCGGGGCCACGGCGCCCTCGACCCGCTCGTCGGTCGCCACCGAGATCACCACGAACACCAGCACGAACGTCACCACGGCCTCGACCACGAGCGCCTGCAGCGAACCCACCCCCGCCGCCGGCGCCGTGGCCGCCAAGGACGCCTGGTCACGGCCGCGCGCACCGAACGCCGCCCAGGTCCCCAGGGCGCCGAGCACCGCTCCGGCGAGCTGGGCGACGAGATAGGTAGCGCCACGGGAACTTGCCGGTCGCGGCCAGACCCAGCGTCACCGCCGGGTTCACGTGCGCGCCCGAGACGTGACCGATGGCGGCCACCACCGCCAGCAGGGCCACCCCGAACGCCAACGGTGTCGCCAGCGAGTCGTAGCCAGGCCCGGCCACCGGCTCGGACAGCGTCGCCGCCGTTGCCACGCCGGTCCCGGCGAACACCAGGACCGCCGTGCCGATCAGCTCGGCCGCTCCCGCGGCGGCCATGTTCGTGCCCACCGAGCTCCCGTAGAGCCCCGTCCCCGGGCCCCGCTCCTGCGTCTGTCGCTGCGAGGTATCCACCGATCATTCCCCCTCGTTTCCTGTCCCGCTTCCCGTTGCGGGCCGAGCGCGCGGCTACCCCTGTCGCGACGCGATCTACCTCGGACGCAGGAATGTCCCAGTCACCCCGGGAACAGTTCGTGGCGTTTCGGGACGGGGAGTAGGTGGGCACTACGAGTCGCGCCGTGACGACGATGGGCTCGAGACGGGGGCCTCACGAGACGTCGTGCATGTGATCACGCAGATTCATTCTTTCGTCGGAAGGCCCCTCTGATGAGCAACCTCGATCAGCGTTCCGGTTCCGGGAGCACGGCCGCCCCGCCGCGGCGCCGCCGTCCCGTGTGGGCCTGGCTGTTGTTGGCCCTGGTCGCGATCGCCATCGTGATCGCGATCCTCCTGCTGACCGGGCGCTGCGGTTCGGGCAGCACCGCCGGCGCTCCCCCGGCCACCCCGGCCGCGGGCGCACCCACGGGCGCCGCGAACGGCGCGGTGCCCCCCGGTGCGCCGGGCGCCGGAACGGCCGCGCCACCGTCGGGCGCTCCCGCCACCGGCGCGGCGAACGGAAGTGGCTCGAGCACCGCGCCCGGAGCCCCCGCCGACGCCGCCGCGCTGCAGAGCAGCGTCGACCGGATCGTGGCCGCCGCCCCGATCACCTTCCGACCGAACAGCGCCGAGCTCACCGACTCCGGCGCCGCGAGCCTCGCACGCGTGGCCGAGGAGCTCGCCGCCGTGCCCACCGCCCGAGTGGTCGTCACCGGCTACGCCGCGCCCGCCGGCGCGTCCGGGACCCCGAACCCCCAGCAGCTCTCGGAGCAGCGCGCGACCACCGTCGCCGGCGAGCTGGCCGAGGACGGCGTCGCCCCCGACCGGCTGCAGACACGAGGGGCGGCCGACACCAACCCGCGTCCCGATCTCGCCGCGAGCCGCCGCGCCGAGATCACGGTCTCCTAATGCCGGTGCCTCCGGGTCATGCGCGTAGTTCGGCCGGACGACGGGCATCCCGCGCTGCCGCCGCCGACCTCGGCGCGCAGAGCCGGACCTCGAACAGCGGGGTCGCGCCCGCAACGTCCTGGCTCCGTCGGTCGTCGGGTGACGACCGACGGCATGCGGCCGTCACCGAACGGAGCGTTCACGGGAGCGCCAACACTGCAGGAGTGAGCTGATGACCAGTCGCGTCCCCGACCGAGCATCACCGCCGCCCGCGCCGCCGGACGAGGCATCCGTGGGCGAGCTGATGACCCGCCTCTCCGAGCAGACCTCACGACTGGTCCGCGACGAACTGGCACTCGCCCAGGTCGAGCTCAAGAACACCGCCCAGCAGGCCGGGAAGGGCGCAGGCCTGCTCAGCGGCGCCGGCGTTCTCGCCCTCTACGGCCTCGGCGCCGCGATCGCGACCGCGATCATCGCCCTGGGCCTGGTGCTGCCGCTCTGGCTCTCGGCCCTGATCGTCACCGCGATCCTGTTCGTGGCCGCGGGTGTGGCAGGACTGCTGGGCAAGAAGGAAGTCGAGCAGGTCTCGCCGACCCCGCAGCGCACCGTCGAGAACGTCACCCGCGACGTCGAACAGGTACAGGAGGCCCGCCACCGTGACCACACCCACCGGTCCTGAGACTCCCACCGGCCCCCGGGTTCCTCCCCCGGGCCCCGACGCGACACCCGAAGAGTTGATCGCCGACATCGAGGCGACCCGCGCTGAACTCGGCGACACCGTCGAGGCCCTGAGTCAGAAGTTCGACGTCAAGGCCCAGGCGCGCAACTCCCTCGACGACGCCAGACAGCGGGCAGCCGCCCAGGCGCGCGTCGCGCAGGCCCGGGGCACCGAGGTGTTCCACCAGGCCAAGGACGCCGCGACCGACGGCCACGGCAACCTCACACCACAGGCCCGCTCGATCGCGATCAAGGTCGCCGCCTCCGTCGCCGCCGTGGTCGTCCTCCGGACGGTGTGGACGAAGGTGCGCGGATGAGCCGGCCCTCGACAGAGTCGACGAGCACCAGCGCGAAGATTCTCTACCGCCCCGTCGGCATCGTCAGCTCGGTGCTCGGCGGACTCGTCGCCAACCTGATCTTCAAGAAGGTGTGGCAGCGTGCCGCCCCTCCTCAGGCACCGTCCGACCCTCCCAACGCTCTGGACAGCGGAACCGACCTCAAGACCATCCTGCTGGCCGCGGGCCTCCAGGGAGCCATCTTCGCCGTCGTGAAGGTCCTCATCGACCGCGGCGGTGCCCGAGCATTCCAGCAGTGGAGCGGCGAGTGGCCCGGAGACTGACTCCGGGCACCTGAGCCGATGAGTCCGACCCCCTCACGAGGACGGCGACGGCTACGGAGGGCCAGGACCACGGCCCCAAGACCCGGATGACCCTCAGCGACGGGCCCTACCCCGCCCACGGCCGCGGCGGCGCCGAGGCCGGCTGGATGACCGCCTTCGAAAAGCTCGAGGCGCAGCTGGCCGAGTGAGCAACAGCAACAACCGCAGGCCCGAAGGCCTCGTTCGCATCCGTCACGACGCCAGGACCGAGCTCCGTCACGGTGCAGACGTCGACGATCGCCCGCCCGATGCCGCGTCCTCCGCCGGTCACGACCGCGGCGTGCGTGCTCATCAGGTCATCCCTGTCGCTCAGGCGTCGCGCCAGAAGAGCTGGGTCAGTCGCTCGACGATGCGTTGCATGGCCTGCAGCGCTTCGGGGATCTGTCCGCATCGAGGTGACTCCTCGGCGGCTCCACCGGCAGTTTCATTTCGCCGCATCGGCCATAAGCAGGTCACCGTTGCCGCCTGTTCTCCTCAACAGACCCTCGTCTGACAGTCCCGCCACGCTTGCACCCACGCCTCCGACGCCCGCCTGCGGCGCCACGGCGCACGAGGGCGGTGACTCACCGTGATGGGAAGCTCGCTGAGGAGATCGCCGACAGCCCGAAATCGCGGTGCGCCTCCACACGGAGGTCGTCGGCGCCCACGGGAGCGGCCGGGTCGAGTCGCTCGACTGCGCGACCTTCGAGACGGGAGGTCGAGACGATCAACGCCTAGCATGCCCGAGCGTGTTCGCAATCGGCGACGTCCAGCAGTGCTCCACCAAGCGGCTCGCGACCTCGGGTGGGGGCGGGCGCCGTCGGCGCCCCGACGGCGCCCCGACGACGCGGTCACCACGGCGTGGTGTCGTGACGTGACGCTGGTGCCACGACACGGTGACGGTCATGGCTTCTCCTTCTGACGAGCTGTTCCCATCGGTCCAGTTCCTCACCGAGCTCGGTGCGCTACTAGGGCGTCACGGTTACACGCCCGCCCACGTACCGGTGGCCCGTGCGGTCGGGCAGGCAATCTCCGAGCTCGTGGCGTTCCTGTCCGCTTACCGAAGCGCTCCGCCTACCCGCGCTCAGTGATGCTGTGACGTGATTACCCCACTCCGGCCGAACTCGTCCGAGGTCATCAGAGAACGACTGCGGAGGACGACTCTGGGTGCGGCTGTCGTCAGGGGTTCCCAACAGCGGCCCCCCCTGTCCGAGGGCGACCTGTTCGGGCCAGTAATCGGGGCCGCGAGGCGATGGCCAACACCCGGCTCATCGGGCCGGAGCCCGCGGTGACTGGCCGTACTCGTGCTGACGAGTGGCCGAACTTGCACAACCAGCCACTCAGCAGCGTAACCCGGGCGTGACGTAGGGCGATGAGGTCACCACTCGCTCGCCCTCCAGCCCGGGGGGGTGACCAATGAAGGGGAGTCGCCCTGGCTGCCCTGTCACCGTTGTGAGGTGTGAATGGCGGTCAACCTCGACGTCACCGCGACCGGGCTGCGGGTACGGTTCTCCGGAGCCGACCTGATCGCCGCGTGCTCGCGGGGGCTCTGCCTCCCGTTCAACCGGATCCTCGGGATACGGGTGATGACACGCTCCGAGGCCGTCGCGTCGAGCCCCGGGCTTCCCTGTCCGGGCTTCTCGTGGCCGCAGCACCACCGCGCCGGCTGCTGGGGCATCGGTCAACGCCGACAGCTCTGGAGCGCCCGCCGCGGGTCACACGTCGTGGTCATCTACCTCACCGGACGCCCGTTCCACCGTGTCGTCGTTGAGGTCGACGAGCCCGAACAGACCCATCGACGGATCGATGCGGCGCTGCTCGACAGCAAGAAGTCGAGCGCTCGGCGGTCGCTCCGCAATCACCGACCATCCTCCACCGATCGCCCCGACCCCGATTTGTCCACCGCCAGGGAGCGCCCGCAACGGCACCGCCCACCGAGCTGCGACCTCGGCCGCGTACCCGCGCGTGCGGCGCAGCCGCGCCGAACAGACACGGGCGACCAGGCACGCCACGCATTCCGCGGAACGACGTCGGCAGAGCCTCTGACGATGGGCCTGCAAGGTCCGTCCGGAGTCGGGACCCGATCCGGCGAACCTGTCCACCGTGTCGGCGACCCGGCAGAGCACGGTCGAGCTCAGCGGCGGGCAGCCCCAGATGCTGATGACGCTACGGCCACCGGGGCCTCACCGTCGGGCGAGATCGACCCGATCGTCGCCGCGCGGCTGCGCCTGTACGAGTACCGCGCACGCGAGAGCGCCCGGCACCGAGGCGGCCCGGGGCAGCCCTACGGCGCCTGACTTTCTCGCTGCCCTGCCGCTCCTTCCACGGGTGGCTCAACGCCTACGGGGCCTGCCGGAACGTGAGACCTGCGGCAACCGTGCCCGGCGTGTGGCGATCTTCGTGGACCTCCGGCCCGAGCTCCTCGTCCTGCTGCCGTAGGGCGTGCCGCCCGCCCGCCTCCGATGGCGAGGCCAGCGGCCGGCGCCGGCGCTCCGCACGACGTGTCAGCTCGTCCTCGGGCGAGCCGCCCCGTGGCGGTGGTGGCGGCACCACACCCGCCGGCGCAAGATCGCGCGATCCGCCCGGGTCCCGCGGTCGCTGGACCGGCACCGGACCCGTTCCCGAACGCGGCTTGGGCACCGCCGCAGCCTGAGCCCTCCCGGCAACCGACGCGACGCCGGTCCGATGGCGGGCGATGTCGTCGTGCCGCCCGTCGGCCGGGGGTGGTGGCGGCACCACACCCACCGGGGCGAGCTCGCGCGGGCCGGTCGGGTCCCGCGGTCGCTGGACCGGCACCGGACCCGTTGCCGAACGCGGGTCGGACACCGCCGCCCGGCGGCCACTCCCCGCGGGTGTCTCGAACCCAGGGCGGTCGGCGACACGCTCGTCCTGCCGCCGGTGTTCCCAGCCCGACGCCACCGCGTCGAAGATTGGCGTCGGCGCATCGCCGCGCGGCGGGCCGGGGAGGGCCGTCGGCCGTGGGGCGACGTCGGACGCGCGCTCACCGCGCGGCCCCATCGGCAGAGTCGCCGTCGCCGTCCCTGGCGCGTCACCGTCGAGGTTCGCCCATGGCGAACCGGCCTCCGACGTCCTGGTGCTGGCCGCGTATCGGCACCACCCCCCGAGCGCTCCGCCCTCTCGCGACTCCGCCATATCCAGCCTCCCTGTTCACCGCACGGGCGGAGACGCCACACGGACCCCGACCATCCGCGCCCCGCCATCGACTGCGAACCATAAAGCTCGAGATGACCTTGAGGTGGCCGGGGTCCGGTCCGTCGACGATGTCGAGAAAGCGCGAGGCCGTGGTGACGTTGGCCGCCACGCCAGGCCGGCGGCCACGGTTCCCCCACTCTCTCAACGGGATTACACCGAACGTCTCGCCACTGAACGGCGTGGTACCGGGTTTCAGCACCGCTGCGGGTATTGTCCGACCCTTGTCATCATCGCACTGCGGAAGTGAGTCGCCGCCTCGAAAAGTGCACAGCATCCACTCGCCGAGGGCCGGTCCGGGTGATCTCCGCGCGGAGAGGACAGGGAGCGCGGCATGGCTCCGATGAGCGCCTGTTTCCCACCGTCTCGATCGCCCGGTCCTGGGTTCGGGGACCATGAGACCCGGAATATCGAGGTCCCCCTGCTGCCCGGAACGCGACTGCGCCCCGCCGGTCAACACGACGCCATGGCCGTCGTGCTCGGCGCCATCGCGATCGCCACGGGAGGGTTCGCACGCGCGGGCCCCAGGCGTGTCAAACTAGTCGGATGGTGAACGTGGGCATGGTCCAGATCGAGGCGGAGCGAGTCGCCGCGCGGACCAAGAAGATGCTTCGCGAGGACGGCATTCGGGCGACCAGCAGCTTTTTCGCACTGCAAGCCTGGGAGCACGCCACCCTGCCACTCCTTCGGCGTCGCCGAGCCGACGAGCGATTTTCCTACGATGGCGCCGATCTGCGATACGACTATTCGTTCTATGGCCAGACCTGGCGTAACGAGCGCACTATCGAGATCGCCATCGCTCGACACTTTCTCGCTGATGCGCCCGGTCGGATACTTGAGGTCGGAAACGTGCTGAGCCACTACGGGATGCGCGGACACGACGTTCTCGACCGGTACGAGCGGGGACTTCCCGGGGTTCTGAACGAGGATGTCCTGACCTTCAACCCGGACTCACGCTACGACACCATCGTCTCCATCTCGACCTTGGAACATGTGCGATGTGACGAGGAGGAGAAAGATCCGCGAGGGTCGACGAAGGCTCTTCGCAATCTCCGACGATTGCTGGCACCCGGCGGCCGGATGCTGGTAACCGTTCCCATCGACTGGCATCCGGGCCTCGACGAAGACATCGCGGCGGGTCGATTCACACTCGGACGCGACACCTTCTATCGGCGCGACTCCCGGTACGACTGGTCGAGGACTGATCGCGATGAAGCCCTCGAGAACCGTTACGGCTCTCCTTACGAGGCCGCGAACGCCCTACTCGTCACAACGACGCATTGAGCTGGAGGCCCTCGGCGGAGTCAGAAGCTCCGCGTGGGGGAAGTCAGCCGGTCGCCCTCAGAGGCTGGCAAGCACGACGGGGTCGAGGCGGTAGACAGTCACCGTCCCGGCGCGGAACACCGGGGTGAGACCGGGAAGTCCCGTGAGGCCCTCGAAGCCGCGGGGCACCGTCAACCGGTCGGTCACAGGCCATCCCGATGGGGCTCCGCCGACCCCGATGGGGGGTGCCTCGGAGTCGACGTACAGCCAAGCGACACGCAGATCGAGAAGGTCGCGTCGCATCACGGGATCCGTCGGATAAGTTCGGAACCCGGCCAGTAACCGGTAGGTGTACGGCGCCGCGGCGCTCCCGAGGCTCGCCAGATTGACGACCGGCAGACCGTACTCGGTGTAGAGGATCGTCGACCCGTCGTTCGCCGAGTTCAGGACGCGCTGCCCGTGCTGCACATGGCCGGCGAGCCACGCGGCCGCGGCCTCGTCGTCCCCGTTCACTCGTGTGAAGTCGGGCGTCGCGAACCGGGAGGCGATGGCGTTCTCGTTGACGCGCGCGTAGTCACCCCCAGGCCCACCGAGATATGCGGCGACGACGAGGAACAGCAGGCCCGCAGTGGCCCACGGCACGGCCCGGCGACCCACGTACGGGAGCCGACGTGCCGCCCAACGCGCCGCGAGCGCGATACCCAATGCTCCCGCCGGAACCCCGACCAGGGACAGATGCGACCACACTCGCGGCTCGGAGTTGTAGAACAGGGACGTGATCACCCCGGAGATACCTCGTCCCGGTGCGATGAAGTAGGAGATCACGATCGCGAACCACACGGCGACGGTCGCCAGAAGAGGTAGGCATCGCCGAGCCGCCACGAGCACGATGAGCCCACCGATGATCAGAACCGCGGCGTCGACCTGCGCGCGAGTGCTCTCCGGGTCGAGGTAACCCCCGTAGGCGAACGTCAGGGCCTTACCGACCCCCTGCGCGATGGGCCGGATCGGGGTCTCCGAGTCGAAGGATGTCGTCGTGGCCACCGCGCCGGAACCGATGAGCAGGGTGGGGAGGGCGATCAGGACAGCGAGACCCGCCGCGGTCGCGAAGGCACGAACGACGCGAAGAAGGTCGCGCCGACCACGCCGTAGCACGTCGACGAAGAGATAGACGAGGGCGGTCACGCCGAGCGTCACCACGGCACTCGGGTGGACGATGACCGCTCCGGCGGTGGCGAGTCCGGCCGACATCAGAACTGCGCGAGACGCCCGACGCCAGGAGACCAGCGCAGCGAGGATGCACGCGGAGAGCGAGAGGGCCACCGAGTTCGGCAGGACGCCGCCGTCGTGCACAAGTTGCACTCCGGGTCGGTAGAGGGTGGCCATGAGGACCGTGGCGACGCCGGCCGCTCCCACGGTGGTGTCGGGCGCGAAGCCGTTCGCGCGTGCGAGCGCGGCCGCAAGACAAGCGGCACCGAGCGGCATCCCGATGCCCACCAACACGATCGCGAGCGCATTGACCGAGACCACAACATTCCCGGTGACCTGTGCAGCGGCACCCGCGAGGAGGTGGAAACCAGCCGGGTAGAAATTCGTGCCGGAGCCTGAGAGGACATCGGTCGGCGCCAGCGCCCATGGCGCGCCGATCCCTGTGCGTGCGACGTAGGACGACACGGCGAGGTGGTAGATCATGTCGTGTTCCTGCGGATAGGTCCGTAACGACCAACCCATGCCGCCCACCCAGGTAAGAACGCTCACGCCGAGCCCGCCGACGATCGCGACCAGTCCTGCGAGCGCGGGCAGACTCCGCACGGACGGCGCGCGAGGTGTTCTGCTCGGTACCACTCGACCTCGACGCTGAAGTGTCCGGCGCGCCACCGCGGCTCCTGCGAGTACGACGCTCGCGATGGCGATCGCGACGATCCCGTAGGACGCGCCGACCGCTGCGGTGACCACGCCCGTGAGTGACGCGACGGCAACCGAGCATGGCGCCGAGAGAGCCAGGTACCACCACGGTCCCCGGACGCCGATCAACAGCATGGCGCACGCGCCTGGAATGAGGGCCACGCAGACTCCGACGACGAACCCCGCCACGTCGAGGAGCACGGCGCCCTCCTTCCCCGAACCACGGGTGTAGCGGTAGTGCTCACGGCGGTTGTTGACTGCGTGGTGCCTCGAGCCCCCGGGAGACAACCCGGACGGGTGGTGAGTTGCTGATGCTCATGGCCTGGTCCGAGGTCTCAGTCGCCCAACGTAGTGCCGGCCCCACGCCGCACGGTGATTGCTGCTGGTCAGGCGTGTCGTGAACCTACGGCGGTCGCCAGGGGCGCCGTCGGCACTGCGACGCTGAGTTCGGTCACTTCCGGCTGCTGTCGAGGGCGCCATCGCCGGCCACCGACAGCAGGCCGTCCACGTCCGCCGCCCCGTTCACCGCCGGGCGTGGGGGCGCCAGGTCCGCCCGTGTTCCTGGCCGACCCTGCTGTCGGCGATGAGCACCCCCATCAGGACGACGACGGCCGCAGCGAGCTGCGCGAGAGCACCCCACAGACGAGGATCGCCCGGCACTGCAGACACGAGTCCGAGCACGCACAGGCCGGAAAGCCAGGCGAGACCAACATCGCGGTGACGACGGAAGGCCAACACACGCGTCTGCAGGACGAAGGCAGCGGCCCCGATGAGGGTCGACGCCGCGAGCGCGGTCGTGGCCGGCCACGGAGGAACGTCCCTGACCGCGAACACCGTTCGGGCCATCCAGGGCACGACGAGCGTGGCCGCGAGCAGCCACGGGATCGAGACCGCGCCCAGCAGAAACAGCGGGGGGCGCAGAGCCCGCCTCGTCCCGTCCCGGTCATTGTGCTGAGCCGCAGCCGAGACCGACGGCAGGAGGACCGCTTGGATCGCGGGGAAGACGAACACCGGCGCTCGGAGAATCACCGCGACCGCGACGAACCCAGCTGCTTCAGACGGGACCATCGCCAACGCCGACGTCACCGAGACCGGGGCCAGGTTCCACACTCCCTGAGAGGAGAGATAGAAGAGCGACGTCCAGATCACGGCGGTCATGACGATCTGGTGCTCGTTTCCGTGAGCGGCGTCGCGGTCTCTCGAGGACCACAGGGTGCGCATCCGCGCGAACAGCCCGACTCGTGACGTCCGGAATACGACGAGGACCGCTGCGACGCCGGGGGACAGGACCAGCACGGCAGCCCACCCCACCATCGTGTTCACGCCCGCGAGCGTTAGCGCCACCGCGCCGAGCAGGGTGAAGGCTGCCTCGAGAAGGAACGTGAGGCTGTAGGCACGAAACCGGCGCCGCGCCGCGAGCGGACCACGGACGCAGTAGGAGACCGCCATCGTGCACGAGCCGACTGCGAGCGCAACCGCGACGTCGAAGCCGGGGAGCAGAGGTGTCGCCGCGAGCGACAGCGCGATGGCGACAACGAGGAGTACAGCCGCGTGACGCATTGCGGTCGCGAGGACCGGACGCCCGTTCCTGCCGGTTGCGTCGGCGGCGGCGAGAACTCGACTGGTCTCGAGCTCGACGGACGCGAAAACTCCTCGGCCGATGGTGTTCAGCAACAGGTAGAAGGCACTGATGACCGCGAAATCCGCAGCAGGCATGGTGCGTGCCGCCAGTGCGAGCAGCAGGTATCCCGCAACGGCGACGAGGACCTGGCTGACCGGCACTCCCGCCGCAGCGCGAAGCGGAGCATCGCTCACGCGCCCGAGACGGACAGATACCACACGGAGGGAGGTTACGGCGCTCATGGCAGGGCACTTGCTCCAGCCCTTCTCGACACGCCGAAGTCGATCGCGACCCGGTCGTTGCTACGTTGTCCGGCGATCGTCCTCGGGGAGGGGTATGTGACCGAGCTACGGATCCTCGCGTTGACCAGTTACGGCGAGCACACCGCCATGACCGGCGGACGACTCCGACGCGACAACCTGCTGTCTTCGCTCGCAGCGCGCGGGCATCACGTCGCCCGATTCGACGTACCGAGCAAGCCAGGTCCCAGGTCGGCCGTCCGCGCCGTCCGTGTGGCGGCTCAGCGCGCGTTCCGCGAGGCTCTCGCCGAATCCGACGTCGTCCTCCTCGGTGATGTCTTCTGCTTGCCGGCCGTCCCGCTGATTCGACGTTCGGGGGTCCCGATCATCCTCGATCTCGTCGACAGCCCTTATCGGCTCGTCGGCTCCGCCCCGCGCCGCACGTTCGCGGAGAAGTTCTCCGCGCTCGTCGGCGCCGCACAGCTGCTGCCCGTGATGCAGCTGCTCTACCCACTCGTGGCCGCCGTCACCTACATCTCCGATGAGGATGTGTCATCGGATGCGGCACGTGTGCGTCGTGGCCCCCGCACCCATGTCGTTCCGAATGGGATCGCAGCGTCCCTGTTCGAACTGGAGCTGTCTCCGCCCCCGAACGACGGATACGTTGCATGGCTGGCCGACTGGACGTACGCCCCCAACCGGGACTCACTCCGCTGGTTCGTGGAGGAAGTGGCACCGCACGTCCCCGATATCGTCCTGGAGCGGATCACCCTGTTCGGCGCCGGAGACCCGTGGACCATCCATGCCGATGGCGCAGCGCTCGAACGTTCACGCTCACACATGTCGTTCGCCGGCTTCGTCGACCGGCTCGCGGACGTCTACCGCGGAGCTCGGGTCGTGGCAGCGCCGGTCACCAGGGGCGCAGGGGTCAACAACAAGGTTCTCGAGCCGCTCGCGGCCGGACGCCCGTTGGTGACGACCGGAGTCGGCACACGCGGGCTGCCTCCGTCCGTCCTGGTGAACATCCGGTACGCGACGGACGGAGCAGGATTCGCGGCCGAACTCTGCGCTCTCCTCTCCGCGACCTGGGAGCTCGAATCCTCCCGTGCGGCACGTGCCTCGGTCCACTCGCTGAGCTGGGGCCGAGCTGGCTCTCTCATGGAGGACGTTCTGACGAGCGTTGCCTTGCGACACGGCAGCAGGGCGAGGCACAAACCGGCGCGTTAGATCAGGCCCCTCCCGCGGCGGCCTGGCCTCGAGGCTGTCGCCTGAGCAGCAACTGTTGGTCGACCACGGGCTGCGGGAGCCCGACCTCCCGACCCCGACCCACCCCGGTCTCGTCGAGATCTGCCTCCGACGAGCTCGCTGTCCCGGCACCCATCTGCATCTGGGGCTCCGCCCGGGCGCGCCACTCGACATCCTCGAGGCGCAGCCGCATGGCACCGACCTCCTCAGCCAGCCGCCGTGCCTGCTCCTCCAGCACCCCGACCTCGATCGAGAGCTGCAGGGAGACCCCGAAGAGGATCAACAGGGAAACGAGGAAGAGAAGATTGCTCGGCACCGCGATGCCCAGGAGCGCCGAGGCGCGCTGGAGCAACGCGGGAAAGATGGAGATCACCGCGGCCACCCCCGCGACGACCACCCACAGGAACGCGTACTTCTGGCGCAGCCTTCGTCCGCGCAAGAGCTCGAAGACCAGCAGGATCGCGGCGACCGCCACGACGATCGTGACGATCGTGACGCGAGCCATCTCAGGCGACCTCGACGGTCGAGCCGGGGCGCATGATCGGTGCGCGTCGAGCGATCGCGAGCACGACCGCCGTCACGACCCGCAGGAGGTAGGCCGACGAGCGAAAAGCGTTCTGGCTCGGCGTCCCTGCGGTCCGCTCACGCATCGCGACCGGGACCTGCGTGATCCGCAGGTTCGCCCGGCTCGCCAGGACAAGTGCCTCGACGGTGTCCCCGAGGTACTCCTCCGGGAAGTCGAACGCGTACAACGACAGCGCACGCCTGTTCACCATCCGGAATCCGGAGGTCGGATCGGTGAGCGGAGTTCCGACCAGGCGGGACAGGGTCGCGGCAAGCAAGCACATCGCCCAGCGCCGAGGACCGCGGACGGCGTAGTCGCCCAAGCCCGCGAATCGAGCCCCGACGACGATGTCAGCCTCATCGAGAGCGCAGTGCAGGCGTGCGATGTCTGCTGGGTCGTGCTGGCCGTCCGCGTCGACCTGGACGACACATTCGTAGCCCTCGTCATAGGCGAATCGGTACGCGGCTCGCATCGCACCGCCGACCCCGAGGTTGAACGGCAGGGACATGACCCGGGCACCGGCGGCACGGGCCACCTCTGCGGTGCGGTCGGTCGAGCCGTCGTCCACGACGAGGAGGTCCGCCAAGGGCTGGCGCGACAGGACCTCCGCCACCACTCGAGCGACCGACTCGGCCTCGTTGAGAGCAGGCAGGACGACGAGCAACGAAGCCGCGCGCGATTCCCGATAGGCCCCCTGCGCGGGCGCCGCGAGCGTCATGATCGGCCGCGTCCGCCGGGGCGGGCGACCTCGATGGCCACAATCCGCCATTTAGCGCAACTACTGTTGATTACCACCGTGCCCAACGCCACGATTCAAGGCTAGTGCGGCGGATCTCCCCGACGAGTCTGCGACACCCCGGAGGAATCACGCGGTCGACCAATGTCTCCCCGAAGACTTCGTCGATCTTGATCCACCCGGGGTCGGTTGAGATCGCCGTGACTCGCCGCCCCGGGCGCCGGTGCCCGTCCGCGAATGCGGATCGATTCGAGGCGGAGCTTCGTCGCCCCGGTGCCGCCAGCGGGGACGCCTGGCAGCCGGCCGTCCAGGCCCTCGACCCTGCGCCGCACGTCCGCAGGGCGGGGTGACCCCGGCACCACCGCGACATCCACCGGCAGTGCTTGACGATCTTGCTTCGGTGCCTCGCGGGCACCCATCGGGATCAGTGTCGATCGACGTAGAGGACTTCGATGGCGTTGTTCCCGTAGCCCAGCCGGTTCCAGGGTGGGACATCGGGCTGGACGTTGCCGGCGGCATCGGTTGCCCGTGCGCGCAGGGTGTGGCGTCCGACCTGGCCGTCCACCCAGGAGAACGACCAGTCCTGCCACTGGAAGGGACCCTTCGGCGGTTCCAGCTGCGCCGGGTGCCATTCACCTTCTCCGGTCAGGCTGACCTCGACCTGCGTGACGGGCCCGTTTCCCGACCAGGCCTTCCCGCGAACCGTGTACGGCCCGAGCGGGAGGGTGGCTCCGGGGAACGGGTCGGTGATGCGGGCGCGCACGCGCATCAGGCTCACGGCCTCGTGCGGGCGGTCGGGCCACTGATAGATGTAGTGGCCGGTCTGGAACTCCCCGGTGAAGGGCTCGGTGAGAACGTCGATCCGCTTGAGCCACTTCACCGAGGCAACGGCGTACCAATGCGGAACGACGAGCCGGAACGGCGCGCCGTGATCGGGCCTCAGCGGTTCGCCGTTCATCTCGTACGCGACGAGGATCGCCGCCGCCGGGTCGGCGGCCTCGGCGAGAGGCAACGCCCGCACGAACGTGAGGTCGTCCTGGTCCGTGTCCGGGAGGATGGCCTGCAGGTGGTACGGGCCGCGGTCGGCACCTTCGAACCGGACGTCGACCCCCTCGGCCGTCGGCCGGGCCAGCGCGAGAACGTCGCTGAGCCGCGCGCCGGTCCACCGTGCCGTCGACACGGCGTAGTCGCCCCACGGTTCCCCGGTGGGGAGCGGCCTCATGTCCAGGCGCCCGTTGCCCGCACACTCCAGGGTGACGGCCTCGTGGTGGACGGGGAGCGCGCGTAGATCGTCGAGGGTGAGGGCCGTCGGACGGTCGACGGCGCCACCGATCTCCAGCGTGCCGTTGTGCGTGGGCAACGGGAAGTTGCTGCGGACGTAGTGGAGCTCGGTGGGGGTGATGTCCCCGACCAGGGCTTCAGGCGGTGCCTCGGCGTTGTACGGGGCGGGATTGATCATTTCCAGAGCGGCGCGCGCCGACTCCAGATCGTCTGCGACAGTCATGATCTGGTTCCTCTCGGTGGGTCGTGGACGCGGGCGCGCCTCGTCTCAGAAGTCGGCGTCGTCGAAGGTCGGGTCACGGCCGTCGTTGAAGGCGCCGATCCCCTCGACGCGGTCGGGGTGGACGGCCGAGCGCCAGTGGGCGTCCATCATGATCGCGATCGCCTGTTCGATCGGCTGCCCCTCGCCGAGGTGGACGGCGCGCTTCACCGACTGCACGGCCGTGGGTGAGTTGCTCGCGATCGTGTCCGCGATACGGCGGGCGGCGGACATCAGGTCGTCGGGCGCATGGAGCTCGTTGACCATCCCGAGGCGGTGGGCCTCCTGGGCTGTGACCGGGTCACCGGTCATGAGCATCTGCAGTGCCTTGCCGCGCGGCAGCAGACGGGGCAGCAGGGCGGGCGAGCCGCCACCGGCAGCGAGGCCGAGCATGGCCTCGGGCTGACCGAACGTCGCCGTCTCGGACGCGATGATGAAGTCGGTGCTCTGGGCCAGCTCGCAGCCACCGCCGTAGGCGATGCCGTTGACGGCGGCGAAGATCGGCTTGCGCAGCTGACGCACGGTGTAGAGCGTGCGGTCGAAGGCCTGGCGCTGTCGCAGCCAGTCCTCCTTGGTCATCGACTTCCGCTGCCGCAGGTCGCTGCCCACGGAGAAGGCCCGATCACCGGCTCCGGTCAGGACCACGACCCGGATGGCGGTCTGCACCGCGATGGTCTCGACGGTCTCGGTCAGCAGGGCGCCCATCCCGGTGGTGATCGCGTTGTCGGCGTGGGGTCGGTTGAGCGTGATCACGGCGACCCGGCCGTCGGCGACGTAGTCCAGGAGTACCGGAGCTTCGGTCTCGACGACGTCCGGCGCGGGCGGCCCGAAGTCGAGGGCGTCCCATCGATCCGTGCGGGAAGAGCTCATCGCGAGAAGGTCCTCTCCGGTCGGCACCGGCCCGTTCCTCTGTCCGGTCATGGGGTCAGCTCCGCCAGCCAGCGCATGGCGTTCAGGCCGGGCGCGAAGAAGTACTCGCCGCCCCGCGTCACCACGAAGGGCGGCAGGTCATGCAGCTTGCGTCGGATCGGGCGCCGAGGGACGGTGAATCCGGTGGTGCCGTCGTTCGGCCCGACGAGCGGGTCCTTCTCGGCCGGAGCCCCGATGAAGATGCCGTCGTTGAGCCACTGCGTCTTGACGAACTCGAACTGGCGCTTGAGGTGCGCGCCGGCGAAGACGAAGAGGATCCCGCGGTCGGCGCCGTCGTCCTCGAGGACACCCCGAGGCAGCATCGGTCCGTAGCTCGTGCCGCGCCGGATCATGCGGTGCAGCCGGACGTCCACGCTGCCGTCGTGATCCAGGGCATCGCGCGGGTTGGCGCGTCGGGCGTGTGCCCCCACCGGGCACTTGAAGCCACGGGGGTCGTCGGCGAAGCCGAAGTCGTTGTTGCGCCGGGCATCGCCACCGAGCCCGGGGTCGTCGCGATCCGGCGTGAGGGCGAGCGGGGCCCCGCTCTGCCAGCGGCCGACCATCTTCGCTCCGAGCAGCTCCTCCTCGTCGTGGGTCCGCGCACGTTCCCGCAGATAGCGCCGGTAGGCCGCCACCTTGGTGTGCAGCTTCCGGAAGACGACGTAGGTGCCGTTGCGACCCAGGACCTGCGGCGTCGGCATCGGCGGCAACTCACCCGTCTCGTCGGGGTAGCCCAGGAGGATCTCGCCCGCCTTGAGAGGTTGCTCCTGAGGCCTGGTCGACGGCCTGCCACTTCCCTCGACCGCGGGCTGGCCGATGCCGTCCTTGAAGCCGAACGAGGTCCGACCTGTCGGGAGCTGGTAACAGTCCTGACGCCAGACCACCTGCAGCCCCGGCAGCTCGGCGTGCGCCTGTCGCGCCTTCTCGGCCGCTTCCTCGAGCCCGGCGGGGTCACGGGAGAGCACCGCGACCGCCACGTGCACCTCGGCGCTGCCGAGCGGCCGCTCCCAGTGTTCGGGGCTGCTCTCCCCCACGTCTCCCAGCACGGCGGCGCGCGCGGCCATCCCTTCGCGGAACTCGGGAGCGAAGCTGTCCAGTGATTCCTGCGGCACCCCCAGGGCCCGGAGGCCGTGGTAGCTGAACGCCACCGTGAGTGTGGTGCCCGTCCGGTCGGATGTCTGCGAGTCGCTCACGATCCGATGCAGCCTGCGCACGAGCTCGCGACCGTCCGCCGAGTCGGTGATGTGCAGCAACAGGTACGTGCCGACGTACGGCGAAGGGCGTTCGAACAGCGCTCCGGCCTGGATGTCGTCGAGTTCGAGGTGAGGGCTGGCCACATCGGTCATGGTGTCGCGGCGCCTTCCGTCACTTAGTGGTGCTCAGGTGGGTCGGGCGGGTGCGGGTTGGGGGGCGCCAGGTAGGGGAACGTGCCGCCGGCCGGGCGGGTGGCGGCGTCGACGCCGTCCCGGATCGCGGGGCCGTGGCCGCCGTTGACGAGCTGGGTGAAGATCGTGTCCATCACGTCGTCGTTCAAGGTCCGCCCGCCGCACGTCCGGTGTGGGTGACCGCCTCGGGCTGCGAGCTCGATCTCGAGGAACGAGCCGTGCTCGAGAAAGGGCTTGGTGACGTCGACGACGAGGAAGTCGGCGAGGACCAGATCCGTCAAGGGGTGGTCGCCGTGCTCGTTCGCGGGCCAGTCCACCGCGCCGTCCAGCCCGTCCCAGAAGGCCAGGTTGGCGTTCAGCCGCGCGCGGTACGCGGCGCGGTAGGTGTCACCGAGGTGGAAGGCGTCCTCCATGTTGTACAGATCGCGGATCTCCAGGTCGCGATTGAGCGGGTCGAACTCCTTCGAGGCGAGCATCATGTTCTTCACCTCGGGTCTGCCCACCCGTTCGATCCGCACGTTGTGCGTCCCGCGGGTCAGCGTCTCCGCGACGACGCCCACCAGGTCTGCGCCGCCCAGCAGCCGCGTGTCCATCTCGATGACGAGGCTGAGGACGTTCTTTCCGTCCAGGAAGATCGATCCGGAATCGGTGAACGCCAGCTCGTGGGTCGCAAGCGTCGTCAAGGCGGCCCGCGCGTCCATGATGAACGGATCCCAGCGGATGCCGGCGAAGACCCGCACGCCGTCGGCTGCACCACCGTCCGGCTCGTTCACGCGGAACGAGACCGACCCTCCGCCCGTGAACGTGCAGACGCCGTCTTGGACGGCACCGGAGTTCGGGGCGGAGAAGACACAGTCGAGGACGTATTCCTCAGCGGAGAGCACGAATTGCCAGCCGGGACCATCTGGTGTCGCCCGGGTCAGTGGCCGCAGCCTGAAGCGGTACAAGAGCCCGTCCGAGAACAGGTCGGACGGTTTGGCCATCGGCAGCGTGTTGGCGACGAGCACGAGACGGTCCGCCTGCTCCGGGCTCGGGAAGGCGTACACGTCGGTGATGTCCGCGATCGGGTCCGCGAGGGCCCGGGGCCCTGAGATGTGGTCCGACATCGCGCGCCGCTCCTCGTCCTCCCGGTCGACCGCGCTAGTCGCCGGCCTCGTCGAGCAGCGGCTGCATGGCCGGGTGCTCGAGGAGCTCGGCGGCCGCGGGATGGTCGAGCACCTGCTGGAACGCCGCGTTCACCCGCTCCGCTTTCCGGATCTCCTTGACGGTGCCGCCGTAGTTGCGGGCGTAGGCCGCGGCCGCCTGCTCCGCGCTCAGGACGAACGCCTTCACGGCCGCGAGGTCCGGGAGTCCGTCGTAGCCCTCCACGTGGCGGAAGATGACGTCGAACAGCGCCAACGTCGGCCCCGACGTGAAGAAGTCCTCCATGTAGGCGTCCCACGGCCCGTCGAAGCTGGTGATGAAGGCGAGCCGGGTGTCCTCGTCGAAGAGCACGAAGCGCGCCTCGTGAATCGTCTGGATCGCCATCCCGTAGTCGCCGGGCCGGTACCCCTCGGTGTTCTGCAGTTCCTCGAGCGCGCTACGCAGCGACGGCCCCTGACCCGGCTTCACGCGGAAGAACAGGCTGAACTCGCTCGTCGGGCCGACGCTGATGCCCGGGTGCGACGAAGCAGTGCTGGATGTCGTCATCGGTACCCCCACGGCTGGGTCAGGTGCCCGCTCCGGGCCCCGTACGGCTCCCGAGTGAATCGGGGCCCTGCTCGCCGGAACGCCCTCCAGCCTCTGCGGACACTAGGAGTCGCCCGATCGCCGCCCATCACCCCGGAAGGATGAGTCGGGTCGCATCGAATCCCCGCATTCGCGAGAACTCGATCTCTGAGCAGGTGCGACGATGGGTCCTGCGTGGCATTCACGCCGCAGGTGCGAGGACGAACGGGGCAGGGCCCCGTCGTGGCCGGCGTCACCCGCATCGGATGACGACGGCGGAGCCGCGCTCTCCGAGGCTGAAGGACCGCTTCTCCGGGAGACGACGTGATCGACAAGCAGCGCCGCGCCCCCGAGGACGCGGAACGGCCGGACAGACCCGCGCCACCGGACCGCTCTGCCACCGACGGGCCCCCGGTGAGGACCGATGGGCCGTCGCTGGGCCGGGTGGCCGCCATCGTCCTCGTCGGCGCTCTGGTCGTCGTCGCGGTCGTCGTCCTGGCCCTCCTGGCCTACCGCGCACGGCAGGCGCTGCTGCTCGCCTTCACCGGCTTCTTCCTGGCCGTGGGTTTCGAGCCGGGGGTCGGCTGGCTGATCCGTCACGGGGTGCGGCGCGGGTTCGGGGTGGCACTCACAGCGCTGGGTCTGGTCGTGGTCGGGGCCGTGCTGACGGCGGTGCTGATCGTGCCCGGCCTCCGCCAGCTCGGGACGCTCGTCCAGGAGGCTCCCCAGGTGCTGGACCGGCTCTCCGAGAGGTTCGGTGGACCGGCGACGAGCGCCGGTGCAGCGCTGGCCGACCCCGTGACCCACGCCCAGGTCTCCCAGGTGAGTGAGCAGCTCGGCCAGGTCCTGGTCTCGACACTGACGGCCATGTTCAGCGCCCTGGGTCTGCTGCTGGGCGGTGCCGCGGCGGCGCTCACCACGCTGGTCCTGATGGTCTACTTCGGGCTCGCGATGCCCCGCATCCGAGCGAGCCTGGCTCGCCTGCTGGCCCGTTCGGATCGCGTCCAGACCCTCGACCAGGCGCTCGGCCGGGTCGGCGGCTACATCTCCGGTCAGATCCTCGTCTCGCTCATCGCCGGGGCGGTGTCGTTCGTCTTCTTCCTCGTCGGCGGGGTGCCTTATCCGGCGCTGCTCGCCGTGGTCGTCGCCCTGTTCGACGCGCTGCCCCAGGTCGGCGCCTTCCTCGCCTCGCTCATCGGTACAGCAGTCGCCCTCTCGCAGAGCTGGGGACTCGCGGTCGCGACGCTCGCGTTCTTCTGCGCCTATCAGGCGGTCGAGAACTATGTGGTCGCCCCGCGCGTCTTCTCGCGCACCATCGACCTGTCCCCGCTCGCGGCATTCATCGCAGTCCTGGTCGGTGCCTCGCTCGGCGGTCTGCTCGGTGCCCTCGTCGCCCTCCCCGTCACCGCCGCCGGCAAGATCGTCCTGGCGCGTCAGCTCATCGGACGTCCCGACCGGACCTCGTGACGGTGCCCGTGTACTGATCACTCCAGGTGAGGGTGAGGCGCCCGGAGCACGAGCACGGCCAGGCCGACCATGAGGATCCGACCACACCGGCTGCGCGGGCAGCCACGCCAGTCGGACGACCATGCACAGCCCGACGACGAGGTGCACCCGACCCCACACCACGACGTCGATCGCGATCACGGCGCCGTTCACGGGATCGACACGTCGTCGGAGCGAACAGCGCCAGCAGGCCCTCGAGGACGGAGAACCGGAGTTCTCGAATGTCACCGGACCGCGAGGGCCCGGGCGGGGGCGACCGCCTTCCGCGCGTCGTCAGGTGGCGGTTGCGGTGCTCGGCGTCGACGGATCCACTTGCCGGCTTCGACCACGACGGGGAGCACCAGTGCGAGGCCGATGCAGGTCAGCCATTGGGTGCCGGTCAGTTCCCGGGTCAGGAGGCTGCGTTGCAGGAAGGCGGTCTCGGTGGCCAGCACGAGGAGCACGACCGGAGCGACCGAGATGGCGACCGCCTGGAGCAGCGGCGGCGTGAGCCCGCTCGCCAGGTCGCGGCGGTTGGTCAGGGCGTTGAAGACGGTGCCTAGCCCCATCACCACGAAGGTCATGGTCAGGGACGCGCTGGGCCGCTCCGGGCTGGGCTGGTCGGGGCCCGCGACGAGGGGCGTCAGCACGGCAAGGAAGAGAACCACGGCGTACAGAACCCAGAACCCGACCGCGGTGCGGTTGGTGATCGGCACGTTCGGGTCCCGAGGTGGGCGGTGCATGACGTCCGGGTCGCCGGGATCCACGGCGATGACCACCACCCCGGCCACGGTGACGAAGAACAACAGGTAGAGCACCATCGACGGGGTGAGCGCCACCCCTTGATTGATGTTGAACGCGGTCGCGGTGACGAACAGCAACACCAGGGCGAGGAGTTGGGTCATCTGGTAGCGCACGTAGGCCACGACCTTGTCGTACACGCGTCGGCCGATCTCGACCGCGTGGACGAGGGTGCCGAAGTTGTCGTCGGTGAGGATCATGCGGGCGGCCTGCTTCGAGACCTCGCTGCCGCTGCCCATCGCGACCCCGATGTCGGCCTGCTTGAGCGCGGCGGCGTCGTTCACCGCGTCACCGGTCATCGCGACGATCAGTCCCTGGTGCTGCATCGTGCGGGCCAGACGCAGCTTGTCCTCCGGTGCGACCCGACCGAAGACATGCAGTCGCGGTAGCCGTCGGGTCAGCTCCTCGTCGGACAACGCCTGCAGCTCGCGACCGCTGATCGCACCTGGTCCGAGTCCGAGCTGCTCGCCGATGGCCTCGGCGGTGACAGCGTGATCACCGGTGATCATCCGGACGTCGATGCCGGCCCTCAGAGCGATGCGCACCGCGCTCCTGGCCTCGGCGCGCAGTGGGTCGATGATCCCCGCGAGCCCCACGAAGGCCAGGTCCCGGGTCAGGATCATCGGGTCGGTCCTCATCGACGCGAGCTCGCTGTCCGCGACGAGCCGGGCGGCGAACGCGAGCACCCGCAGGCCGCTGCTCCCCATCCGTTCGTTGGCGGCCTCGATGTCCGCCCGGACCTCGTCGATGGACACCTGCGAACCGCTCAGCGGACCGCCGGCGTGGCTGCACCGTGCCAGCACGACGTCCGGGGCGCCCTTGACCAATTCGATGACGTGGTCGATCCCGTCGGCGGTGAAGTGATGGAAGGTGGCCATGAACTTGTACTCGGAGTCGAAGGGCACCTCGGCGATGCGCGGGTAGCTCCGACGGGTCTCCTCGGCATCGACGCCGAGCTTGGCGGCGAGCACGACCAGCGCCGCCTCGGTCGGGTCGCCGATGACGTCGCCGTCGTCGCCGACCGTGGCGTCGGTGTCCAGGGCCAGACCCAGCGCCAGCCGTGTGAAGTCGGGCGTGTCCGCACCGGCGACACCCCTGATCGCTCCGGACTTGCGGTAGCCCTCGCCGTCGACCGCGAACCAGGTGCCCCCGGCGTAAAGGGTCGAGACCATCATCTCGTTCATCGTCAGGGTGCCGGTCTTGTCGGTGTTGACGGCGCTGGTCGAGCCCAGGGTCTCCACGTCGGTGAGGTTCTTGACGATCGCCTTCGCCTGGGCGAGCTGCTTCGCACCGGACGACAGCAAGGCCGAGACGAACGCCGGCATCCCGGTGGGGATCGCAGAGATCGCCATCGCGGTACCCAGCAGCAACAGCTGGTCCAGGGCCATCCCGCGGAGCGCGCCGACGACCACGATCAGCGCCACGGCGGTCCACGCGACGAGACCGAGGACCTTGGTCAGCGACCCGAGCTCGATCTGCATCGGTGATCGGGTCCGGGTCACCGAGGTCAACATGGAGGCGATCTGCCCCATCTGGGTCTGCATCCCGGTCTCGGTCGCGACCACCGTCGCAGTACCCCTGGTCACCGAGGTGTTCTGGAACAGCACATTCGCCCTGTCGCCGACTGCAATGTCCTCGTCGGGAAGGGTGCCGGCGGCCTTGGCCACGGGCGCGCTCTCCCCGGTGAGCGCGGCCTCCTGGACCTCCAGGGACGACGACCGGACGATCCGCCCGTCGACCGGGACGATGTCGCCGGCCTCGAGCGCGACGATGTCGCCGGGGACGAGCTCGGACGCCGGGACCTGGACGACCTCGCCGTCGCGGAGCGCCCTCGCCCGGGGCACCTGCAACGTCGAGAGTGCGTCGACGCTGGCCCTGGCCTTCAGCTCCTGCCGGGCTCCGAGCACGATATTGACGACCACCAGCGAGCCCACGATGGTCGCGGTCGAGAGCTCCCCGATGAGAACGCTCACCGCGACCACCGCGACCAGCATGAGGTTCATCGGGTCGCGGAGCTGCTGCAGCGAAACCGCCCACACCGACGGCGGCTTCTCGGCAGCGATCTGGTTCGGTCCGTACCGGGACAGACGAGCCGCCGCGTCGGCCTGGGTCAAGCCGTGCTCGACGTCGCTGCCCATGGCATCGATCACGCGGTCGGGGTCCCGAGCGAACCAACGCTCGAGCGGCACCGCTGCTGCGGATCCGCTCGCCGGGACGGCCTGCGTCGTGCGGACCATCGAGCTCCTCCCGTCGCTGCTGTGCCGGTCAGAGCTGCCGGGCCGGGTCCCAGAGACGCCGCGAGGCCGCGGACGTGGGCCCACCCGACGTCGGTGACGCGCCGGCGAAGGTCACGCTTCGTGCTCTCGTCCGCCCGCCACCCACGCCTTGGCCTGCGGAAGCTCGGCGAGCGGGAACGCGCGTAGCTGTCCCGGCACGAGGGCGGAGAACACGCGGAGCGCCGGCCTGAGCCAGTCCTGATCGCTGACGACCGCGACGCGCTCGTAGGACGACGCGTGGCGCGCCGCGAACTTCAGCTCCTCGGCCAGCGCGTCACCCTCGTACTCGAGCAGCTCGGAACCGAGGACGTAGAGCAAACGGATCGTTCTCCCGGCGGCGATCTCCCGGCGGAGGACGGGCTCGACGGCTTCCTCGAAGTCGTCGTCGTCGAACTTGCCCACCGCCTCGAAACCGATCGCTCCCGGGGGCATGTCCGCTATCGGCTTGAGCATCGCTCTCCTCACCCTGCGATCGTCGGCACACCGTGGCCGTATGGAGATCAGCCGACCACCTTGAGACCGGTGCCGATCTCACTGACCACTCGGTTGTCGCGGTTGCGGGCCATGATGTGGCCCAGCCCGAGCACGCCCGCGACGGCCCAGGGGACGACGTCGAACGCGGCGAGGGCGCTGACCGTGATCAGGTAGCTGAGACTGCCGGTCAGCGGCCAGCCCACCGGGCCGACGTAGGGGATTTCGACATGCCACTCCCAGCCGGCAGGCTCATCCCGTTCGTCAGTCGAGGCCAGCGAGACGGGTGGATCGTCGTCGGGCGTCATCGGTCGCTCCCACGTGCTCGGGTCTCGATGCGCACACCCTGCGCCGACCGCACCGGACCGGCCTCATCCGCAATGGGTGATCTCGGAGCGCCTCACGTGAACGGGTCGATCCGGGCCCGGGCGTGCTCGGCGTGCCGGTGGGGCCGACCACGGTGGTCGCGAAGGCGTGGGAACACATCGCCGCGATCGGGCGCCGCACCTTCTCTGCTTCACGGACCGTGGTGGTGGCGGGCACACGGCGGGAGGGACCCTGAACCCGGACGTCCGGCCTGACCAGCACGGACAACGAACGCAGGAGGCCGGTATGGACGTCTCGGCGGTGACCGTGATCGCCGCGGCGATCTTCGTGTGGGGGATCGTCTCGGCCCGGCTCGAACGGGCGGACCTCACCGCGCCGATCGTCTTCGTGGCGGTCGGCGTGGCTCTCGCCGCGCTGGGGACGATCGATACGCCCTCGGCGCCGGAGAGTCTCAAGCCGCTGGTCGAGGTGACCCTCGTGTGGGTCCTCTTCTCCGACGCGGCCCGCATCCGTGTCTCCGAGCTCCGTCACGACCTCGGCCGATTCGTCCGGCTGCTCGGCTTCGGTCTCCCCCTCACGATCCTGCTGGGGTGGGCCCTGGCGGTCTGGCTCCTCCCGGGCCTCGACCTCTGGCTCGCACTCCTCGTCGCCGCGGCACTCGCACCCACCGATGCGGCGCTGGGCGTCCCGGTGGTGACGAACAGGGCGGTCCCGTCCCGCATCCGTCGGCTGATCACCGTGGAGAGCGGTCTCAACGACGGGATCGCCACGCCCGTCGTCGTGCTGGCGATCGCCGGGGCGGCCTCGGTCGAGGGACTGGGCGACGTCGGCCCGGGACAGGCGCTGCTCGAGCTGGCGATCGGGGTGGTCGTCGGGGTCGCGGTGGGCGCCGGGGGAGGTGGCCTGCTGCGGTGGGCGCGTCGCGAGGGGTGGGCCGCCGAGGGGTTCGTCGGCATCGCGGTCCTCGCCCTCGCTCTCGGCGCCTACTCCGGCGCACTCCTCGTGCACGGGAACGGCTTCGTCGCCGCGTTCTGCGGCGGGCTGGCGTTCGCGGCCGCGGCGGGTCCGCGAGGGCCCGCGGAGGTCGGCTTCCTGGAGCAGGCGAGTGGCCTGGTCTCCCTGCTCGTGTGGCTGGCGTTCGGGGCCGTGGCCGTACCGATCATGCTCGAGAGCATCGACCTGGCCGTGGTGCTCTACGCCGTGCTGAGCCTGACCGTGGTCCGCATGCTCCCGGTCGCGCTCGTCATGATCGGTGCCGGGGTCGACCGGGCCACGGTGCTGTTCGTGGGCTGGTTCGGCCCGCGCGGTCTCGCCTCGCTCGTGTTCGCCCTGCTCGCGCTGGAGGAACTCGGTCCGGGCGCCGACCATGCCGTGGCCGCCATCGCGGTGACCGTGCTGCTGAGCGTCGTCGCGCACGGCGCCAGCGCCGCTCCCCTCGCCGCTCGGTACAGCGCGTCCGTTGCCCGCGAGGCCGAGCCCGGTGTGCCCGACGCGCCCGATGTACCCGTTCGCGGGTTACCCGGCCGGCGAAGCCCGGAGCCGCCGTCCGACGACGGCTCCGGGACTGCCGATCGGTGAGCCTCGCCCGCCCGTGACTCACCTCGCGATCGACAACCGCACCGAGGGCCCCGAGGATCGGGCGGGGTGGGCTCGAGGGTGACCCGCAGGATGCTACGACAACCGAAGCGTCTCGCGGCGGGGTCGACCTGCTGCCGGCCGACGCCCCGGGGCGACCGAGGAGGCCGGGACGCCCGACTCAGGGCCGGGTGGGGCCGAGAGTCACCAGCCGGATGCTTTATGCCGTGGCGAAGGCTCCGAGGGTGGCGTTGGGGCGGACGCCGGAGAACGAGCGGTGCCAGGTGCGGTAGTAGGCGATCTCCTCGTCGCTGCGCAGCTCCCAGCCGTGCTCGACCGTCGGTGCCGCCGCGTCCTGCGCGTCCTCCTTGGCCTTCTCCTTCTCCACGAGCTTGGCCAGCACATCACCGGCGCCGGAGCCGTCGCCGAACTGCTCCTTGCCGCGCCAGATGATGTCGTAGGGCACCATCCCGTCGAACGCCTCGCGCAGCAGCTGCTTCTCGGTCCGCTCGTGGATCTTCAGTTTCCACTCCGCGGGCAGCGCGAGCATCTCGCGCATCACCGTGGCGTCGAGGAACGGCACCCGCGCCTCGAGCCCGTAGTTCATCGTCGCCCGGTCACAGCGCTGCAGGTTGAGCTCGTGCAGGCTCTCGATGGAGCGCACCAGCTCGGCCTGCAGGGTGTCCGGGGTCGAGAACTCCTCGCTGTGCACGTACTCGTAACCGGCGAACAGCTCGTCGGCGCCCTCGCCGGTGAGCACCACCTTGACGTGCTTGACCGCTTCGCGGGCCAGCAGCAGGTTCGGCACCGCCGAGCGCACCAGCGCCGGGTCGAAGTGCTCGATGACCGTGACCGCCTCGTCGAGGGCCTCCTCGAGGTCCTCGGGGGTCGGGACGATCTCGTGGTGCTCGGTGCCCAGGTACTCGGCGACCGCGCGGGCGGCCAGCAGATCCGCCGAGCCCTCGGTGCCGACCGCGAAGGTCGGCAGCCGCTCGCCCTTCTCGGCCGCGACCTTGGCCGCGATCGCCGCGACGATCGCCGAATCGAGCCCGCCGGAGAGGAACACCCCGACCGGGACGTCGCTCATCATGTGGCGGCGGATCGAGTCCGAGAGCACGTCGCGGATGTGGCCGAGGTCCTGCTCGGTCCACTGCTTGTCCGGGGCCAGCCGGGCCGGGCGGACCTCGACCGGCACCGCGTCGGCGAAGCGGACCATCGCGCCCTCGGCGACGTCGTGCCCGGCGATGCCCGGGGTCCACACGTGTCCGGGCGGGAACGCCTCCACGTAGGGCTGGTCCTCGGGGTCGAACGCGCGCAGCTCACTGGCGAAGATCGTGGTCCCGCCCAGCCGCGCCCAGTACAGCGGCTTGATCCCGATCGGGTCGCGCGCCACCGCGCCGCGCCCGTCGGTGTGGGCCATCGCCAACGCGAACATCCCCCGCACCTCGTGCAGCGCCGCCGAACCGTCGCGCAGCACCAGCCGGAACGCCGACTCGGTATCGGAGTCGGTGGCGAACCGGACCTCCGAGAGCACGTCCCGGATGTCCTCGTGGTTGTAGATCTCGCCGTTGCCGACCACGTAGGCCGAGTCCGTGTCATCGGCGATCGGCTGCTTCCCGCCCGCCACATCCATGATCGACAGACGCTGGTGGCCCAGCCACGCGTTCTCCAACTGGATCCGGCCGGTGTCGTCAGGCCCTCGGTGGTGGATTCGAGCGAGCATCCGCTCGCACTTCTCCGGGTCGATGGTTCCGTACGCCACGACAATTCCGCACACGGGGCGGGTTCACATCCTTGATCGGGATTTCTGATCGCGGTCGGGACACGCCGTCCATCGAGCCTCGCGATCGATCAGCTATCCGATGAGCTGAGATTCAATGGTCCCACGAATCGTGACGTGGTGACTGGGGGTTCGGTCACACGCCCCGGGGTGCCGATCATCCGGCGTCAGTGGAGCTGGGCCTTGAGCACGATGATCCCGACGCCGAGCACGACCGACACCGCCACCGAGCCCACACGGAACAGGGGCGATCGGTGTGATCCCCGGGCTTCGACCACGCTGCAGGCCACCAACGTCAGGACTCCCAACCACAGGGCGACGTCGATGGCGGTCGGCACGGCGAGTCCGAGTACGTCGGCGATCAGGAGGAAGCCGCCGGCGAGGACACCGGGCGCGGCGGCCATCGAGCAGGCGCTCAGCTCGTGGCGGACCTCGGCGGCCGGCAGCGCACGGACCGAGGCCAGGGCCATCGAGAAGAGGCCCGCGTAAGCCTCACCGAAGAAGATCACGAGTCCGGTCCCGACGACGGTCAGGACCGCCTTCGACAGGGTCGTCTCGTGGTCGCCGAGGTAGGCCAGGACCGACATGGCGAAGATCGACCCGGTCAGGGTCGCGCGGAGCTTGGCCCGGGCGTGGGGGCCGAGATCGCCGTGGCCCCCCGTCGCGGTGCCCGATCCGTCCGGGGCGACTGCCATCGGTGCTCCTCCCACCTTCGTCCCGCTCGCGTGCCCGGTCCGTCAGGTGAAGGCCTGCCGAGTGGCCGTGGACGTCGCGGTGGGCGTGACCTCGATCAGCCTGCGTCGGACGGGGCCGCCCGACCTCACCCGCGATGTATGAGGCGCAGGAGTCGTGGAGCGCCGACAGCCTGCCGCTACGCGACGCCGCGCGTCCTGTCGGACGGATACCCGGCCGCTCGACGGAACAGCTCGACGGACGCCGCGCCGGGTCTCGGAAGTGGTGCTCTGGCCGCTGCTCCGCGGGACTCCCGCGGAACCCGGACGCGGAGGGCGCCGGCCATCGACCGGAAACGCAAGGGCGGTGCGAGCCGCAGCGCCTCCCCGTCCACCCCCACCGCGATGAGCTCGTCCCCGGAGTCGACCACGAGCTCCTCCGTGCTCCATTGCCGGAATCCTCGGTGACGGCTGAGGTCGCCGCGCGCCTCGGCCGCGAGCAGGGCGGACACGTCGGCGGTGCTGTCGAGGGTGAGCGTGACGACCCCGAGCACCCCCTCGTCGAGGCGCGCCCTCGTGCCGAAGCCGCTGAACCGTTCGACGCGGTAGACGTTGTTCGAGACCAGGAGCAGATCGGTGTCGATCTCCCGGTCCGGCTCCTCGGGGTCGAGACGCAGGCCGAGGCCGCGGGCGTCCGGTCCGAGCAGATCCGGCAGCATCTGCGCCGCTGTGCGGATCTTCGCGTTCCGGTACGAGTCAGCCTGGACGACCGTCGCGTAGATCCCCAGCGAGGCGTTGTTGACGAAGACCCGATCGTTCACGCAGGCGAGGTCGACACGCCCTTCGGCAGCGTCGCCGAAGGCGTCGAGGGCGCCGACCACGTCATCGCGGTCGAGCCCGAGGTCCAGCGCGAAGTGGTTCCGGGTCCCGGCGGGAACACAGACCATCGCCACCCCGTGCCTCTGGGCCACCTCGGCGATCAGGGCCTGCGAGCCGTCGCCGCCGGCCATACCGAGCACGTCGGCCCCCTGGGCGACAGCTCGCTCGGCCAGCGCTCGCAGGTCGTCGCCCGGTTGCAGCATGATCGGGGTGATGCCTCGGGCGTGGGCTTCGTTCTCGAGGTCGAACCGGACGACCCGACCGCCCCCGGAGCGGGGGTTCATCAGCAGCACCCCGCGCGCGGCCGGTCCGACCGGCCCGGTCGCGAAGGAGGGCGCCTGCTCGACGTCGTGCAGCGCCACTCGGGCTGCGGCCAGCGAAGCCACCACCAGCACGATCACTCCGAGGACCCGCCACAGGGCGTGGAGGTCGAACAGGAGTACCCCGCTGATCAGTGCAACGGCGGCGATCGCGCCGGCGACGTACCGCCGGACCCCGCGATGGACCACCGCGTCCCACCCGGCCAGGGTCGCGAGGACGACCGCCGCCAGGACGAGCGGGAGCCTCACCGGTTCACGGACGAGACCGGCCACCGCGATCGCCGCGGCCCCCAGCGCGGCCGCCAACGACGCCCCGGCGGCACACCGCGTCCGCAGGGGGACCTCATCCGATCCCGCGGTCTGGGGCTCCCCCGTACCGCCCATCCGCGGTCGTCCTCTCGCGTCGTCCGGCCTCGGCACGTGAACCGGGAGCCTCGTGACCTCCCGGTCCCGGTCAGGATCGCGAGAACCGAACGGCGTGGGCTCGCCCGCAGGAGGTGAGGCGGACATCCGCCTCGTCGGTGCCGGGCCCGGTCGCCGGCCCGGGACCTCATCCGCCGCAGGTGACGCGCCGATCCAGGAGCGGCAGGACCCTGATCACACCAATGGCAGCGTCCGTGCATCCGAGGAGCCCGCGGTGACCGATCAACAGACTCCGACCGGACGATCGACCCACTCCCGCGCCACGCACGGCAGATCCCCGTCCGGTCTCTCGGACGCATGGACCGGCTGGGTCCACTTCGGCGGCGTCCTCATGATCGTGGTCGGCGCGTTCGCCGTGATCGAAGGCGTCATCGCCCTCCTCCTGCCCACGACCTACGTGGCCACCAACGAGCTCGTGCTGACCGTCACCTTCGCCGGCTGGGGCTGGCTCCACATCGTTCTCGGTGCTCTCGTCCTGGCCGTCGGTGCGAGCCTCGTGCGCGAGGAGGTGCCCTCCTGGGCGCGCGGCACCGCCATCGTGCTGGTCGCACTCAGCACCGTCGTCCAGCTCGCGTGGCTGCCCGCCTATCCGATCTGGTCCGTCGTGATGATCGTGCTCGACGTGCTGATCATCGGCGCGCTCGCCGCGACCGGGGACCCGGCCGCCCGGTCGCGCTGAGCCCCGACCCACGACGAAGGATGCCGTGCGCCGGCCCACGCTCCTCACGCTGACCCTTCCCGGCTGCTGGGGCGCGCTGATCCTCAGCTGCTTGTCGTTCACGCCGTCCCTCCTTCCCCGCGGCGGGATCGTCCAGGGTCTGGTGTGGGGCATCGGTGCCGTCATCGGCTACGGCCTGGGAACGCTCGCCGCCTGGATCTGGCGGGCCTTCGCCGATCGCGACCCACGGCGACCGAGGCACCGTGCCTGGCTCGTCCTCGGGGTCGTGGCGGGTCTCCTGCTCGCGGTGTCGTTCGCGCTCGGGCAGTACTGGCAGTCGGAGATCCGCGAGCTCGTCGGGGTCACCGACCACGACGTCGTCCTCGTGGTCGCGTCGCCGTTCGTCGCTGCGATCACGTTCGTCCTGCTCCTCCTGCTCGGGCGAGGACTCCGCGGTCTGTACCGGTGGTGGGCGAGCCTGTTCCGCCGATGGATCGGGCGGCGGGCCGCCGACGCCGTGGGCTGGATCGTCGCCGTCGGGCTGGCCTACCTGGTCGTCAGCGGTCTGCTCCTCGGCGGGTTCGTCGACGCCGCCAACGCGACGTTCTCCCTGCGGAACGGCACCACGTCGGAGGGGACCGACCGACCCGCGAGCAGCGTGCGCTCGGGCGGCCCCGATTCGCTGGTGCCCTGGGATTCACTCGGTCAGCAGGGGCGGGACTTCACGGGCCTCGGCCCGACGATCAGCGACATCCAGGGGTGGACCGCCGGGCCGGCTCTCGAGCCCGTCCGCACCTATGCGGGCCTCGACTCCGCCCCCGATGCCGAGACGCGCGCGAGTCTCGCGGTCCGGGACCTGGAGCGGGCCGGCGGCTTCCAGCGCAGGAACCTGGTGGTGGTCACCACCACCGGCAGCGGGTGGGTCGACCCCGCGCTCGTCGACTCGGTCGAGTACCTCAGCGGCGGCGACTCCGCGACCGTGGCGCTCCAGTACTCCTACCTGCCGTCGTGGATGTCGTACCTGGTCGACCAGTCCAAGGCCCGCGAGGCCGGCCGTGCCCTCTTCGACGCGGTGTACGGGAGGTGGTCGACCCTGCCCCCGGACCGGCGACCCCGGCTCTTCGTCGCCGGGGAGAGTCTCGGATCGTTCGGGGCCGAGACGGCGTTCAGCGGTGAGTACGACATGGCCAACCGCACCTCCGGCATCGTGTTCGCGGGGCCGCCCAATTTCAACAGCTTGTTCCGCGAGTTCACCGATCACCGCGAGCCGGGCAGCCCCGAGGTGGCGCCGGTGTACCGGGACGGCCGGGTCGTGCGGTTCACGAACGACCCGGAGGTGGCCATTCCACCGGAGGGTGCCTGGCCCCGGAGCCGGGTGCTCTACATGATGAATCCGTCGGATCCCATCGTCTGGTGGAGTCCGCGGCTCGCGCTGCACCGGCCCGACTGGATTCGTGAGCCGCCCGGTGACGACGTGCTCCCGGGCATGATCTGGATTCCGTTCGTGACGTTCTGGCAGGTGACCGCCGATCTGCCGTTCGCCGTCGATCCGCCGGGAGGTCACGGGCACCACTACACCTCCGCCTACGTCGACGGGTGGTACACCGTCATGCAACCGGCCGACGTGACGCCGGACGAGCTGGCGGAGCTGCGCGCACGCATCGGCTGAGGCGCGGTCAACCGAGGGCCGTCTCGGCGGCCCCGCTCTGTTCGGGGTCACGCAGCCGCGTCATCGGGAACGACAGCAGCAGACCGAGCACGCCCGCCACGAGCGGGACGAGCAGGGCGGCCTGCAGCGCGGGCGGCCGCGCCACCGTGTTGATCCGGAGCACCTCCTCGCGCGCCGCGGGAGGCTCGTCGGCGAGGAGCGCTCCGAGGCCGGTATTGCTCATCACCTCGGCGTCGTGCTCCAGCGCCGCGGCGACGCGTTCCTGGTCGCCGGGCGCGAGCACCGAGCTGGCGCGCGCCTCGGCGGTGAACGTCGTCGCGAGCGTGGCCAGCATGACGGCGCCCGCGAGCGCCAGGCCGAGCGAGAGCCCGAACGAGCCCGCGGCGGAGTTGACCCCGGCGGCCTCGCTCGCGCGCTCCTCGGACATCGGTCCGAGCGTGTAGGCGTTCAGCTGAGAGACGAGCAGTCCGAAGCCGGCACCCACGAGCGCGAGCGGGAGGATGAGCGCCCAGCCGAAATCCGCGCGCGGCACGGTCGCGATGAGGACGGCGTTGCCGATCACGAGGAGCAGGAAGCCGACCCGGATCACCGTGGCCGGGCGTCGACGTCCCGCTCGCCGCCCCGCGACCAGGGCCACCGCGAACATCGTCAGCGACAGCGGCGCGAGCGAGAGGCCGGCGAGCAGGGCGCTGTACTCGAGGACCATCTGCAGATAGATCGGCAGCGCGATCATCGTGCCGCCGAGGGCGGTCTGCTGGAGCAACTGGGCGGAGATCCCCAGGCGGAACCACGGGGACTCGAAGAGCCCGGCGTCGAGCAGCGCGGCCCGGCCACGACGGCGACAGCGGATCAGCCAGACGGCGAGCAGGCCGAGCGCGACCACACCGGTGACGACGAGGGCACCGACGGCCTCGCCGCCCTCCTGCCAGACGAGGATGCCCAGCACGACGCTGCCCATCCCGACCACCGAGAGCACCGACCCGAGGACGTCCACGCGACGCGGGCCGAGGTAGGGCACGTCGTGCACCAGGCGCAGGCCGCAGAGCACGGCGCCGATGATGAGCACCTCGAGGGCGAAGCCGAGCCGCCACGACAGGAACGTCGTGATGAACCCGCCGAGGAGTGGGCCGACCGCCGCGGCGATGGCGGCCGCTGCCCCGACCAGTGCGTAGGCCTGCTTGCGCTCGGCGCCGGCGAAGTTCCCGTGAATCAGCGACTGCATGGCGGGCAGCAGCAACGCCGCGCCGAGCCCGCCGATGACGGCCCAGAAGATGATGATCGCCGTGAGGCCCTGCGCCAGGGTCATCGCCACGGCTCCCGTCGCATAACCCAGGAGGCCGAGCACATAGGCCCTCTTGCGGCCGATCAGGTCACCGACCTTGCCGCCGATGATGATGAACGCCGCGGACACGAGGGCTTCGAGGGCGATCGCCGACTGCACACCGCTGACGGTCGTGTCGAGGTCGCGCACGACCGCCGCGATGGAGACGTTCATCAGCGACGTGTCCACGACGAGGACGAACATCGCCATCGCCAGGAGCAGCGCGAGCAGCCGGCTCCGACCGCCGGTGGGTGCGCTCCCCTCGCTCGACACCTCGGCCATGGGGACCTCCTGGACCCACCGTGCGTCGGTCGTCCCTGAACGGCATCACCCGCCGTGGGCGAGGCTCCCGAGTGCCGCAGGGCGGAAGGTCGTCCTCCTGAGGAGCCGGATTCGCGGAAGAGGTCGACATGGCGGAGGCAGACGTCGCCCGCGCGCAGGCGCGTGAGGACGCGGCGGCGCGCAGGAACGACGACGCACCGGTCGTCCCCACGACGCCCGCGAGGGAATGGGTGCGTTTCGGCGCCATCGTGATGGTGATCGTCGGCGGGTTCTCCGTGCTCGAGGGCGTGATCGCCCTGGCGGCGCCGGACACCTACGTCACCCGCGAGGGGACCGTCCTCGCCATCGACCTCGCCGGCTGGGCCTGGCTGCACATCGTCCTCGGTGCGCTCGTGCTCCTCAGCGGCCTCGCCCTGCTCCGCGACGCCCTGTCCGGTCGCGCTCGCGCCGCGGGAGTCACGGTGGTCGGGCTCAGCGCGATCGTGCAACTGGCCTGGCTCCCGGCCGCGCCGATCTGGTCGATCATCATGATCGCCCTGGACGTGCTCGTCCTCGGCGCGATCGTCGCGGTCGGCAACGAGCACAGCGCGGGCAGGCGGTGACCGTCCACGGGGACGGCCGGGCACCCGTGCCCGACGCGCCCGAGTCACGCCGCAGCACCGACGACCACCCTCCTTCGCCGCGCTCGGCCGGGCCTCCGGGTGGCCCCGGCGCCGCCCGTCCCGACTGGGTCGTGTTCGGCGTCGGGGGGGCGCTGGTCCTGGCCTTCGTCGGCTGGGGCGTCGTCGACCCCACCTCACTCGCGTCGGTGACCGGTTCACTGCTCGACGGACTCATCCGGTCGGGCGGATGGGCGTTCAGCCTCGCCGCGCTCGGGTTCGTCGTCTTCGCCCTGTGTCTCGCGTTCAGTCGGTTCGGGCGCATCCGCCTCGGCCGGGACGACGAGCGGCCGGCGTTCCGGACGTCGTCGTGGGTGGCGATGATGTTCAGCGCGGGCATGGGCATCGGGTTGATGTTCTACGGCGTCGCCGAGCCGCTCGCCTTCTACACCAGTCCCCCGCCGGGTTCCGTGCCACGGGGCGACGACGTCGAGGCCGTGCGCACGGCGATGGCGACCTCGCTGTTCCACTGGACCCTGCACCCCTGGGCGATCTATGCGGTGGTCGGCCTGGCCATCGCGTACTCGACCTTCCGCAAGGGCCGCAGACAGCTCATCAGCTCCGCCTTCGTCCCGCTGATCGGCCAGCGGGCGGCCGAGGGCTGGCTCGGCAAGGTCATCGACGTCATCGCCATCTTCGCGACCGTGTTCGGGTCGGCCGCGTCCCTGGGACTGGGCGCCCTCCAGATCGGTGGCGGGCTCGAGGCGACCGGGCTGGTCGCCTCCGTCGGCAACAGCGTCCTCGTCCCGATGATCATCGTGCTCACCGCGGCGTTCGTCCTCTCCGCGGTGTCGGGCATCGCGCGCGGCATCCAGTGGCTGTCGAACATCAACATGGTGCTCGCGGGCCTGCTCGCGCTGTTCGTGTTCGTCCTCGGCCCGACCGTGCTCATCCTCGACCTCCTGCAGACCGGGCTCATGGCCTACTTCAGCGACTTCTTCGAGATGGCCGGCCGCTCCGAGGCGACCGGCGGCCCGGCGATGCTCGAGTGGCTGAGCGACTGGACGATCTTCTACTGGGCCTGGTGGATCTCCTGGACGCCGTTCGTCGGCATGTTCCTGGCGAAGATCAGCCGGGGGCGCACGATCCGGCAGTTCGTCGGCGGCGTCATCCTGGTGCCGAGCGTGGTCAGCCTCGTCTGGTTCGCCATCTTCGGGGGCTCGGCCATCGCCCAGCAGAAGATCGGGCTCGACCCTGCGGCCGAGGGCACCGAGCAGCAGCTGTTCGCGGTGCTCTCGCAGTACCCCGCCGCCTCGTTCACCGGGTTGCTCGTCATGGTCCTCGTCGCGATCTTCTTCGTCTCCGGGGCGGATGCCGCATCGATCGTGACCGGCACACTCTCCCAACGGGGCACCGACGAGCCGAAGCGCTGGGTGGTCGTCTTCTGGGGCGCGATGATGGGCGCGGTCGCGGTGGTGATGCTGCTGGTCGGCGGGGAGGACGCGCTCAAGGGCCTGGAGAGCCTCACCATCCTCGTCGCCGCGCCCTTTGTGGTGATCATGGTGCTCCTCTGCGTCGCGTTCGCGCGCGACCTGAGGAACGACCCGCAGGTGAGGCTCGAGGACAAGAGCGCCTCGGTCGTCGAACAGGCCGTCGGCTACGGCACCAGCCACTACGGCGACCACTTCACCCTCCGCGTGCTGGCCTTCCCGGGAGCACGACCTCGACGTGGGGCGGACGACGCGGAGGCGGTCACCGTCGGCGACGGGGACGGGGACGGGGACGGGACCGAGACGCCGCCCTGAGCCGGGTGGGCGCCCCGTCCCTAGGCGGACTTCCCCAGCGTGGGGTCGGCGACGGGGTGGGTCGGTGACGTCGCGAGGAGTCCGAGCCCGACGAGACGCTCCAGCCTGCGCACCGTGAACGGGTGCGATCGCGGGAGCTGGGCGAGGCCGACCCAGAACCCGGTGAGACGGCGGCCCTGATCGAGGAGCTGCTCGATGTCGACCTCGGTCTCGGTGTAACGGCCGGAGGCGAGGAGGACGAGACCGGAGGCGCCGTGCGGCGCGAGCGCGGCGCCGAAACGGTCGCAGGAGTACTCCCGCAACCGGGACAGCGTCGGACCGAGGATCGGTATCCGCTGGGAGTAGGCCACCGCGAGCTGGTACCAGAGCGAGACGTGGTGCAGACGGATGTGTGCCATCTCGTGTCCCAGGATGAAGCGCAGGCCGTCGCGGTTCTCGTCGTGCAGGTGGGCGAACAGCTCGCTCGACACGACGACGTAGTCCTGGCCGGCCGCCTGGGCGGCGAAGGCGTTGAGCGCGCCGTTCCCGTTGGCCAGGAAGACGACGGGTCGCCGGCCGAGGCCGAGGGCCTCCGCGAACTCCTGCGCGGTGCCGTAGAGGGCCGGGTACTGCCGCTCCGACAACTGCACGGCCGTGCCCAGGACCGAGGCGCGCTGCACCTCCCGCACGACGATCAGGGCGGGAACGAAGAGCAGGAGCCCGACCAGCGCGGCGCGGACGGTGTTCGCGACACCGGAGTCCTGCATCTCCGCCGGCACGAAGGGCACCACGAGCGCCGATCTCACGATCACCAGCACGAGGGCCAGGTTGAGGACCACCATCGCGACGAAGAACGGCACCTCGGCCGGGTGCCTCGATCCTCGGGTCCGGCCGGTCCTCACGAGGTCGAGATCCGGGGGTTCCAGGTCGCGACCAGGGCGTCGAGCACGACGACGTCGAGGACGACCGGGACACCGCCGACGTCGACCCTGGGGGTCGATGCCTGCTGGTCGCTCATGACGGCCTCCGGACGGCAGATCGGTCTCGCGCCGATGGTGGGCGGAGACGCAGCGCGCGGCCTCGTCTCCCACGGATGAGGGCGATCGGCCCAACCCGCAGTCCGCGCCCCCTCGGGGGCCTACCGCGGCATCGCGCGCAGGGAGACGAGATGCAGCCCGAACGACTCGAGGCGGGCCAGGACGCCGTGGAGGTGGGCCCCGTCGACGACCTCGCCCAGCAGGACGGTCTCGGCCGGGGCCTCGGACACGTCGAACTCCTCGAAGTCCCGACTGACGTCGGGGGACAGTCGTCCCTGGACCCGGAGCTCGTAACGGGTGGATGCCATGGAAAGCCCTCACCGACCTGCGCGCGTAGTGGTGGCCGGAGCTCGTGACGCCTCCGGGGAGCACAGCGTGGCTCGCCGACCCCTCGAGCGGCCTCATGCCCCAGAGGTGACCCGACGACGGGACCCGGGTCGTCCGTGGAGCGGACGACCGACGGCGTGAACGCTTGCCGCTGCGTGCACGGACAAATCGGGCGTTCGGTCGAAGAACCCACTCACAGCTGTCCCCGGCGCCACAACCAGGTCACACTGGCACACCCACTCCGACTGACCGAGCAGTTGGCGGTGAACGGGCCATGCGACTCTCGAAGACCACGGTGCCGCTACTCCCCGCCGAGATCGTCGAACGCCTCCGGGTGCGGCAGGCGCTCGACGATCCGGCCGGCGCGACGGGCTCCTGCCCGGTGGTGCTCGTCAGCGCCCCGCCGGGCCACGGGAAGACCGTGGCATTGGCCGACTGGGTCCGCGCCACGCCCGCCGTCCCGACGGCCTGGCTGTCGCTGGACGCGGCGGACCGGGACGAGGCCACGTGGTGGCGATCGGTGATCACCGCACTGTGCGGGTGCGCACAGGTCCCCGCGGACAGCGCACTCCACGGCCTGCACGTGGCCCCCGCCGCCGGGCACCGGCATGACGATGCCTTCCTCGCCACGGTCCTCGATGCGCTCGACGCCCTGCCCGATCCGGTGCGGCTGGTCCTCGACGACGTCCACGAGCTCCTGGGGCATCCGGCCGAGCGTGAGCTCCGTGCCCTGGTCCGGTATCCGATCCGGGGCCTCACGATCGTCCTGTGCAGCCGGTTCGACCCACCCGTCGGACTGGATCGGCTCCGTCTGGACGGCCGCCTACGTGAGGTGCGGGTCGACCGGCTCGCCTTCACGATCGCGGACACCGCGCAGCTGTTCGAGCAGACGTCGATCGACCTGACCTCGGAACAGATCGGCAGTCTCGTGGAACGGACCGAGGGCTGGGTGGCCGCGCTGCGTCTGGTGGCGAGGTCCCTGCAGAGCTCACCCGACCCTGCCGCAGTGGTGCAGGACTTCGCCGGCGACGACCGCTCGGTGGCCGACTACGTGGTGGACGAGGTCCTGTCCAAATTCGACGATCGGGAGCGCCGCCTCGTCGAGGCCGCCAGCGCGTGCTCGCCGATCTCGGTGGAACTGGCCGCCGTCCTGACCGGCGATCCCGAGGCGGCCGAGGGCCTCGAGCACGTGGAGGCGTCCACGAGCATGGTCACCGCCATCGACCGTCGGCGCGAGCAGTTCCACACCCACGAGCTGCTGCGCAGCCACGTCGTCGCCAGGTTGCGACGCACCCGCTGGCAGGACCTCCGCAACCTCTACCAGCGCGCGGCCGCGTGGTACGAGGCCCAGGACGACCCCGACGCCGCCCTCCACCACTCCGCCCTCGCGTGCGACGTCGCCGGGACCGAGGCCCTCCTCAGGGCCCGCGCGATCGAGCTGCTGGCCCGTGGTGCGTTCCGGTCCCTCGAGGAGCCCGACCGTCTGCTCGAGGCCCGCGGTGAGGACCACCGCGCACGCATCGTGCTCGCTCTCGCGGCGCTCGAGCACGACGAGCTCGACCGCGCGGCGACCCTCGCGCGGGACGTCGGGGACGAGACCGGCGAGGACGACGCCAACCTCGGCACCGTCCGCGCCGTGCTGCAGACCCGTCTGGCGCTCGCTCGTGGCCGACCGGTGGACGCGCAGGCCGCGGCCCTGCGGATCGCTCCGGAAGCCGTCACCGGAGCTCCGCTGCGGACCCTCTCCCTGGCGACCCGCGGTTACGCGTCGGTCACCTCGGAGCCGGACCGTGCTCGCGCCGACGCGGAGAAGGCCCTGTCGCTGGCCGAGCGGCACGGATGGCCCTACGCCGTCGTGCAGGCCAGGACCGTCCTGGCGCTCGCCCACGCCCACCGCGACGACCTCCTCGTGGCCGTCGAGCACGCCCAGGCCGTCCTGCGATCGGTGGCTCACGAGGGGTGGAAGCACACTCCGTGGGCGGTGGGCGCCCTGGTGGTGCTGGCCGGCGCCGATGTCCTCGGTGGGCGCCCGGAGCATGCTCTCGCCGGGGTCGCCCGGGCCGAGGGGATGGCTGCCCTCAACCATGTGGAGCACCGTCGGTCGCTCGAGGTCCTGCGTGGCACCGCGGAACACGACAGCGGCCGGGAGCTCGACGGATGGCACCGCCTGCGTGCCTGCCGCGCTCGACACGACACGGACCAGCTCGACGTTCGCCAGGTCGCCCTGGCCGCCCTGCTCGAGCACGAGATGGCGCTCGGTCTGGGGCGGGCACACGAGGCCGCGGAGATCGTGCGTGACGTCGAGGCCCGGCTCGACGGGACCGGCGACGCGGTCCTCCTGCGGGCCCGCGAGCTCTGGGCCACCACCCGGGACGTGCGTGCACGCCAGCTCCTCGCCCCGGGGTGCAACGGCAGCCTCCCGTTCGTCACCGCTCTCGGCGCCGTCGAGTCCGCCGTGCTCGATGCGGAGATCGCCCTCGCGCAAGGAGCGCACCCGTTCGTCCGCCGGCGGCTGCACGAAGCACTCCGGCGTGCGGCCACGCAGGGTGTCGTCCGTCCCCTCCTGCGAGCAGCACCGGCGATCCACCAGTACCTCGAGCAGCGACGCGGGAGCTTCGACGACCTGGACCGGATGGTCGGACGCGTACTGTCCGCCGGCCCGTCGGGGTCCGCACCGCCGGTCGTCGCGCTCACCGAACGGGAACGGGAGGTCCTCGAGCTCCTGCCGAGCATGCGGTCCGTGGTGGAGATCGCCGAGGACCTCGCGGTCTCCGCCAACACGGTGAAGACCCACCAGCGCGCCATCTACCACAAGCTCGGCGCCGAGACCCGTCGCGCCGCCGTGCTCCGGGCTCGCCGGGCAGGCCTCCTCTCCAGCTCCGACTGAGGCTCGACGAGCCGCCGGGAGGAGTGCCGGCCGGGCCGGCGGGAAGGGGTCGTCGGCGCTCGAGCCGACATGTGGCGGCCGGTCATCCGGCGGCCTTCAGGCCCGCGCCGATCTCGCTGACCACGCGGTGGTCGCGATCGCGCGCCAGGACATGGCCCAGCCCGAGGAGGCCGGCGACCGGCCAGGGGATCACCGCGAAGGCGGCGAGGGCGCTGACCGTGATCAGGTAGCTGAGGCTGCCGGTGAGGGGCCAGCCCACCGGACCGATGTAGGGGATCTCGACGTGCCACTCCCAGTGGGCCGACTCCTCGGTGGTGCTGTCCATGAGCTCCTCCGTGCGTAGGTCCATCGTGGGGTTCGCGGATCCCCCTCGGGACACCGTGGACCGCCGAATCCGCGTCACCCTCGCCCGCTGTGGGCGACCCTCGCGCCGTACCGGATCGACGGTCCGGACAGCCACGTGCTGCCGGTCGGAGAGCTCACCCGCGCAGGGCGAGGAGGGGCCCCGCGGCAGGGAGCACCGTGCAGGCAGACCTCGTCCACCCAGCTCTGCCGCCCGTGCGGAGGCGATGATGACCGAACAACAGACGCCGAGACCCTCGCAGGACCGCGTGTCGATCCCTCGGCAGCGGCAGGCCGACCCGCCGGCGAGCGGCTCGCCCGGGTCCTGGTCCGGCTGGGTCCGCTTCGGCGGCATCGTGATGGCGGTGACCGGCACCTTCTCGGTCCTCGAGGGCATCCTCGCGCTGGCCGCCCCCACGACGTACGTGGCCGTCGACGGCGCTGTGCTCGCCATCGACCTCGTGGCCTGGGGCTGGCTCCACCTGGTCCTCGGCGTGCTCGTCCTGGCCACCGGAGTCGCCCTGCTCGGACGCGACGTCCCGGGCTGGGCCCGCGCGTTGGGCATCGGGCTCGTGACGGTCAACATGATCGTGCAACTGGCGTGGCTGCCGGCCTACCCGATCTGGTCGATCCTCGTGCTCGCGCTCGACGTGCTCGTCCTCTATGCCCTGATGGTGACCTGGGACGACACACGCGCATGAGCCCGAGCCGGCGGGCGGTGTCGGATCCCTCGTGGGGGGGTCTCACCCGACGTGTGTGAGGTGGCCGAGCGTCCGCGCGGCGAGCCTGGCTCGCGGCTCGACCCCTCCAGAAAGGCTCACCGACCATGGCGACGCTGACAGTGTGGAAGTTCCAGACGACCGATGGCGCGGACGGAGCCGTCGACCGGCTGAAGTCATTGGAGAAGCAGGAGCTGATCCATGTCCACGATGCCGCCACGATCTCGTGGGAGGAGGGCGCCAAGCGCCCGACCACCCGACAGCTCCACAACCTCGTGGGGGCAGGCGCGATGGGCGGCATGTTCTGGGGCATGCTCTTCGGCCTGATCTTCTTCGTTCCCCTGCTCGGGGCCGCTCTCGGGGCGGCCACCGGCGCAGCGAGCGGAGCTCTGGCCGACGTCGGGATCGACGACGACTTCATCAAGAAGGTGCGGGACCAGGTCACGCCGGGCACGTCCGCCTTGTTCGTCATGACCTCGGGAGCGGTCATGGACAAGGTCCACGATGCCTTCCGGGGCGATCGTGTGGAGCTGATCCACACGAACCTCTCCGAGGACCAGGAGAAGGCCCTCAAGGAGGTCTTCGCCTGACTCCCCGGAGCCGGGAACGTTCGAGATCGCTCGCGGCGGACCGCCGCCCTGAGGCGCCGGGCACATGACGGTTGCCGGCACCGTCCTCGTGGCATCCGCAGAGTTGGCCCTATCGTCGGCGAACGTCGGTAGCGCCCACGACGAGGAGGACTGGTCGACATCACGGCCGTGCGAACAGGGAGAACCGCTGCCGGCGGAGGCCCCGGCTGCGACTGCCGTCCCGAGTCGGAACAGGCGTCGCCCGAGGGACTCCGGCTCCGCGAGGCCGCGCTCCCGGGGGCCGTGCGGTCGCTGCGGCGGTCGTTCCGCCGGTGGGCCGCGGCGAGCGGAGCCGACGAGGACACCGTGGACGCGATGGTCCTGTTGACCGACGAGGCCGTCACCAACGTCGTCGAGCACGCCGCGCGCGAGCATCCGTGCACCGTCGAGCTCCTCGCCGGCGCGAGGGGCTGCAGCGGCGGCCTGGCCGTCACGGTGCAGGACGACGGACGGTGGCGCCCACCGCCCGAGGATCCCGGCTACCGCGGCCGCGGCACCACCCTGATCGCGCGCCTGGCCGACCGCTCCACCATCACGACCTCCCCGCACGGCACGACGGTCCGGATGTGCTGGAGCACCCGGCGGCCCGGAGCCGACGCAGCCTGAGCTGCCTGCCGAACTCCCCGTCGCCGTCCTCAGCTGTCGTCGCCGACCCACGCCCGGACGTAGCGGCGGACGCGGCGGAGCTCCAGGACGTTGTCCGCGTCGTCGAGGTGGACCCGATAGGTGGCCATGAGGTCGGTGGACTCCGGGACCCGCCGCAGGTCGACGACCTCGACGTCCAGCACCCACACCTCGCCGTCCCGGCGCAGGGCCACGACCTTCTCGACGTCCTTGCCGGTCAGCCCGGCGACCTCGGCCAGCGCGGCCCGTGACACGGCGTGCACACGCTCACGGGAGAGGGCCATCCCGCCATGCTCCTCGCTCGAGCGCTCGTCCGGATCGCACAGGTGACGGTCATCCCCACCGGGAACGGTCGGCGGCCTACGACCCGGTGCCCCCGCCGCCGGCCCGCTCGGCGCGCAGTCGGGCCTCCTCGCGCTGCACCTCGGCGCGGAGGCTGCGCTCGCGGCGCAGCCACTCCGGCTGCTCCTCCTTGAGCGCCGTGATCTGGGCGGTGGTCAGCGGCTCCGTGATCTCGGCCCGGGCCAGACCGGAGATCGACACCCCGAGCCGGTCCGCGACGACGGGGCGCGGGTGCGGGCCGTCGCGACGCAGCTCGCGCAGCCACGCGGGCGGGTCGGCCTGGAGGGCGTCGAGCTCGTCGCGTGAGACCACGCCGTCGCGGAACTCCGCGGGCGTCGCGTCGAGGTGCACGCCCAGCTTCTTCGCCGCCGTCGCGGGCTTCATCGTCTGCGTCGCCCTCTGCCGCGTCATCGGCCCAGATTATCGGGCCCCACCGGCCGCTAGCCTGAGCCCGTGACCGAGCCGGGCGGGACCGCGTCCTTCCGGCTCGGCTACGTCCCGGGTGTCACGCCCGGCAAGTGGGCGCGGATCTGGGCCGAGCGTCGTCCCGACGTCCCCCTCGAGCTCCTCGGCGCGACCACGGACGACGTCATCGACCGGATCCGGGACGGCGCGATGGACGCCGGCGTGGTCCGGCTGCCGATCGACCGGGCCGGGTTGCACGCGATCCCGCTCTACACCGAGACCACCGTGGCCGTCGTGCCGAAGGACCACGCGTTCACCGCGGTCGACGAGGCAGGGCTCGACGATCTTGCCGACGAGATCGTCCTCCGTCCCCGGGACGACACCCTCCCCTGGCCCGGCGACCCCCCGGGCCACGCCCCGGCCTTCGAGGCCACGACGACGGCCGAGGCGATCGAGCTCGTCGCCGCGGGTGTCGGCCTGCTGGTCCTCCCCCAGTCCCTGGCGCGCCTGCACCACCGCCGCGACCTCGCCCACCGGCCGGTGACCGACGCGCCGCAGTCCAGCGTCGTCCTCACCTGGCCGGATGCGGAGAACACCGAGCTGATGGAGGAGTTCATCGGCGTCGTCCGCGGACGCACCACCAACAGCTCCCGCACCCCCCGCCGTCGGGACGACCCGCCACCGGGCGCCCCCACCTCCGCGAAGAAGGGATCGGGACCTACCCGGCGCCGCGCAGCCCGTCGTCGGTGACCGCCGGCGACCCTGGTGACCGGTGCCGTCGGAGCACTACGGTCCGGCCATGTTCGACGGCGACGAGATCGTGCTGGGTCCCCTGCCCAAGGGCATCGTGCGTGCCGGGGAGGGTCAGCACCGACGGGTGTGGAACGTGCTCGGCCACACCTACTGGGCGCGGGCCGTCAGCGAGTCCAGCTTCGCCTTCGAGACCCTCGACCCGCCCGGCACCGGCGTGCCGCCGCACGTCCACCCCACCCAGGACGAGCACATCCACGTCCTCGACGGGGTCTTCACGCTCTACCTCGACGGGGAATGGGAGAAAGCGGGCCCCGGAGACACGGTGCTCATGCCGCGCGGCCTCCCGCACGCCTACTACAACCGCAGCGAGGCCGACTCCCGAGCCCTGTTCTGGGTGAGTCCGACCGGGAAGCTGGCCCACCTGTTCGACCAGCTGCACGACCTCACCGACCCCGCCGAGGTCGTGCGGCAGTCCGCGCTCCACGACGTCGAGTTCCTCCCGCCCGGCTCGGTGCCCGGCGCCTGACCGGCGCTCCTGCGGACCTCATCGGGATCACGGGCGCCGTGAAGTGTCCCAGCTCGCGACGTGCACCTCGGCGACCTCGTTCGGACCGACCTTCCAGCTCGGGTGCCGATCGAACACCAGCGTGTCGTGACCGGGGACGATCCGGTCGATCTCGCCGTCGAGGTACTCGTGGATCTGGCCGTAGGTCATCAGCATCGAGTAGGTGTTCCCGTTGGTGTAGCCGCTCGGCCACATCTCCTCGACGTTCGAGTACCACATGACCGCGTCGCCGGCGACGACGTAGCGACCGCCGGAGGTCTCCACCGAGATCCACTGGGTGCCGAAGGTGTGACCGTCCTTCGACAGGTGACCGCGGATGCCGGGGACGAGCTCGTGGTCGTCGCCGACGAACTTCAGGCGCTGATCCCGTGCGAGCTCGCCGAAGACACGGGCGTCGTCGCGGTCGAACGACGAGGTGATCCAGCTCTCCTCGCCCAGCGGGGTGTAGAGGTCCGGGAGGGCCAGCGCCTTCAGCCAGCCCTGGTACTCCTCCCACTGCACGTGGACGTCGGCGTTCACGAACGCTCCGACGTTGTTGGCGTGATCGAAGTGCATGTGGGTCAGGAAGACGTTCTCGATCTCTTCCGGGCGCACCCCGACCTTGTCCAGGACCGCCTCCGGGGACTCCCAGTCGTAGAACCCGAACCGATGGATCCACTTGTCGGCGTGGAAGCCCGCGTCGACGAGGTGGTGGTGCACCACGCCGACCGCGTCCTGACCGCTGAGCAGTACGTAGATCATCGGCGAGGAGGAGACGCCCTCCCCGCTGTGGATCGGCACCCCTCCGAAGAACTCTCGCGGGAGGTCGACGTGGGAGAAGCACAGAGGGCGGATCGAGTAGTCCATGGCGGCCTCCACCGGTGATCGGACGCCCCCCGGTCGACTCCCGGCATCCCACCGCGCGCGCCGACGCCCGGTCGAGCGTGGTGTCCGGCGGTGCGGGACACGCACTGCGGCGTCGAGCCGCAGGCCCGGGCTGTGCCTAGGGTGACCGGGTGGCACCGGGGCCTGCGGCGTTCTTCTCGTTCCGCGAGCACGACCTCGACGGCGCCAAGGCGGCCGTGGGGGAGGACTTCTTCACGACGTCCATGGACCTCGTGGACCGCGGAGCGAGCTACGACTTCCGCTTCGACGGGGTCGTCCTCGGTGCCCTGGCGGTCGGGGTGGCCCACGTCAGCTCCGGGCTCGAGATCGGTATGGCCGACCTGGAGGACTGCTACTACGTCAACTACGCCGCCTCCGGCGCGATGCACGCCCGCCACCGCCGGCGAGCGGTGGAGGTGACGCCGGGGTACGGGGCGGTGTACCACCCGGTCGGTCCCGTGGCGATGACGACGAGCGACGAGTACGGCTCGTACGCCGTGCGGATCGACCGGGGGGCCGTCAACGCGGTGCTGGAGGAGCAGCTCGGTCACCCGGTGCCGCCGGACCCCGTGCTGGACCCGCACATCGACCTGCGCAGCACACCGGGACGGCGGTGGGACCGGCTGGTCCGGCTCCTGTGCGACGAGGCCCGCGCGACGTCGAGCGTGCTGTCGCACCCGACGATCGCCGCGCCGTTGCACGACGCCGTGGTCACCGGTTTCGTCCACGCCACCGAGCACCGGTGGCGTGACGCGCTGGGGCGCCCGTCGCGGTGCTGGAGCCGGACGCCGGTGCGTCGCGCCGTCGAGGCGATCCGCAGCGATCCGGCGCAGCCGTTCACCCCGACCACCCTCGCCCACCTCGCCGGCGCCTCCACCCGCACCCTGCACGACGGCTTCCGACGCCATCTCGGCACGACACCGATGGCCTACCTGCGGCTCGTCCGGCTCGAGCGCGCCCACGCCGAGCTCCGCGCCGCGAACCCGCGCGGGACGACCGTGGCGGCGGTCGCGCACCGCTGGGGGTTCAGCCACGTCAGCCGGTTCTCCCAGGCCTACCGCCGGACCTACGGCCGTCCGCCGGGGGCGACGCTGCGCCGCGGTTGACCAGGCCTGCCGGTCGCCGAACGGTCGAGGATTGCCGTGGACGGATCGACCGCGGCACGTCGCTCTCGGTACATCTTCGGGCGTCCACCGAGCTCCCGGTCCGGACCCCGACCACGACGGCGTGAGAGCGAGCGATGATCACCGACCCCGGCGCGACCGCCCCCGACAGCGGGCCCTCGGTCTCGGTCGTCGACACGGCCTGGGGGACGGTGGTGCGCACGCGGGACGTGGTGGGCATCGCCGCCGCGGTGATGCTGCGTCGCGTCGTCCTCCGCCGCCCCGTCGCGGTCGTGGTCCTCGACATGAGGGCCACCCACACCGCAGCGCCGGTGGTGGTGGCGGCGGTCGCAGACCTCGCCGCGGGCCTGTGGGCGCAGGACGCGGCGCTGCGGATCGTGCGGTCGCCACGCACGCCGCAGGCCCTCGTCGCTGCTGTGGACGCTCCGGAGTGCGCCTCGCTGGCGGAAGCCTTCGGTTGTCGATCGTCCCCCTCCGAAGCAACGATCGATCCCCTGACCCGGCCGTCCGGTCGTCGCCCCCCGGCGACCGGCGGTCGTGGCGGGATGGGTCCGGGCAGGTCGCCCCTACCCCCGGGTGCTCCGGTCCGGACCCATCCCGCGCCCTTCCCGGTGCCCCTCCCCCGTCGTCCTCGGAGCGACTGGTGTCAGGACGACGAGGACACGGGACGCTCGTCGTCCTGACCGACCTGGAGAGCGTGCCCGCGGCGGGCTTCCGCGGCGAGCGCCCGAGCACGCTCGTCGTCGCGCTGCTCGTCCTGGAGCTTCACGTAGCCGTCGTCGTCCCCGCCGACGGGCTTCGCGGCTCCTTCGAGGGTCTCCCCGAGGAAGCGGACCGGCGCCGGGAGCGATCGATGGGTCAGCATCACGAGGAAGGGGGCCGCGGCGATGAACGTCGCGAGCGGCGGATCGACCAGCCCGAGGACCACCGCCGCGCCGACGCCACCGAAGTAGCCGATCGAGCGGGGGACGTCGACGAGCACCGGCCCCACCTGGATCTCGTAGGTCCCGGGATTCGACACTTCCGTCTCCCCGTGGCGTCGTGGACAGGGCGTACAGGGCCACGCCGTCACGGCGTGAGGACGACCTTCTCGCATCCGTCGGCCTTCTCCAGGAAGGTCTGGTAGCCCCTGGGGGCGTCGTCGAGCGCCATCCGGTGGGTGATGACGAAGGAGGGGTCGATGTCGCCGTTGCGGATGTGCTGGAGCAGCTTCGGCATGTAGCGGTGGACGTGGCACTGACCGGCCCGCATCGTGAGGTACCGGTTCATGAACGACCCCATGGGGAACTTGTCGGTGAACCCGCCGTAGACGCCGATGACCGACACGATGCCGCCGTTGGCGCAGCTCATGACGGCCTCGCGCAGCACGTGCGGCCGTTCGGTCTCGAGACCCACGGCCTGCTTGGTGCGGTCGTACGCGTGGAGCGCCCCGTTGGCGTGGTGGGCCTCCATCCCCACCGCGTCGATGCACTTGTCCGGCCCCCTCCCCCCGGTCATCTCCGTGAGCGCCTCGGGTACCGACACCTGCTCGTAGTCCAGCGTCTCGGCGCCGGCCTCCTGCGCCATCCGCAGGCGGTGCTCGACGCGGTCGATCGCGAAGACCCGCTCGGCACCGCGCAGGAAGCAGCTCGCGATCGCGAACTGGCCCACGGGGCCGGCGCCCCAGACCGCGACGACGTCGCCGGGACCGACCTCGGCCATGTCGGCACCCATGTAACCCGTGGGGAAGATGTCGGAGAGGAAGAGGACCTTCTCGTCGGAGAGGTCGGACTCCACCTTGAGGGCCCCGAAGTCGGCGAACGGCACCCGGGCGTACTCGGCCTGGCCACCGGGGTAGCCACCGAGCATGTGGGAGTAGCCGAACAGCGCGGCCGGCGAGTGGCCCATGAGCTTCTCGGCGACGCCGGCGTTGGGGTTGGAGTTCTCGCACAGCGCCGTCATCCCGCGCTCGCAGGCTCCGCACACGCCGCAGGCGATGGGGAACGGGACCACGACGCGGTCCCCGACCGCCAGGTCGTCCACCCCCGGACCGACCTCGACCACCTCCCCCATGAACTCGTGGCCGAGGACGTCACCGTCACGCATCGTGGGGATCAGCCCGTTGTACAGGTGCAGGTCGGAGCCGCAGATGGCCGTCGAGGTGATCTTCACGATGGCGTCGCGCCGGTTGAGGATCGCCGGGTCGGGAACGTCCCGGACCTCCACCGATCGCTTGCCCGTCCAACAGTTGGCCCGCATGGGTCTCTCCCTCCTCGTCCTCAGGCGACCGGCTCGGCCGGACGCTGGGCGAGCTGCTGACCGGTGGACTGCCCGGACGGGCTGCCCTCGGAGCGGACCACCTCGCCGACCTCCACGACCTGCTTGAAGCGCCGCAGGTCGTCGCGTAGCTGCTGGTTCGGCTCCTCGCCGAGCAGCTTCGCGACGACGGCGCCCGCACGCCCGCCCGGCGGGCGGTAGCGCAGGTCGACCACGACCTCCGTGCCCCGTCCGCCCGCGGCGTCGCTGAAGCGCACCGAGCCGGTGTTCTCGACGTCGGCGCCCTCGAGGGACCTCCAGGAGATCTCCTCGCCCTCGCGGTCCTCCACGATCTCGGCGTCCCAGCGGACGGTGGATCCGGCCGGACCGGTGGCCTCCCAGTGCGAGCGTCCCGACTCCTCGGTGGTCACCGAGCGGAGGTGCGCCATGAACTCCGGGAGGCGCTCGAGGTCGCGCCACTGTCGGTACGTCTCCGACCGGGACCGGTTGACGGTGACGGCCGCGGAGGCCCGGCACTCGCCGGCGCCGTCGTCGCTCCGGCGGGAGAGCGCGCGGGCGATCGCGACGTCCGCGACGGTCACCCCCGCGAGCGCTGCGAGGGCCGACCCGAGCCGTGCCGGCGCGGCTCCCATCCGCCGCGCACCGGCCATCACCGTGGCGATGTCGAGCACGTCGCCGGCGACCCGGCTCCAGACCCATCCGGCCGTGCTGTGCCCGCTGAGGATGCCCGTGCCGTGCGCCAGCTCCCGGGCCCCGTACAGACACGTGACCGTCCGGACGGCCGGGCTGTCCTCCCGGAGACCCACCAGCCGTACGACCTCGCCCGGCGCGGCGAGCTCCGCCGCCCCCAGCGCCAGACTCAGCACCCCCAGGCCCCTCGCGAGACCCGCCGACACGTCCCGTCCCGATCCACCGTCGCCCGACAGCCGCGCCCTCATCGAACGTCTCCCTTCGTGCTCCCGTCGGGCGAGGGTGCAACCGGCTCGGCGACGCCGGGACCGGGGACGGACGAATCTCGTGCTCCCAGGTGGACGTCGCGCCGACGAGCCCGGTCCGCCGGGCCGAGGTGGCGGCCGGAGCGTTCCTGTCGAAGCTCGTCCCCGCAGGCGAGCCCCGGCCCTCAGGTTGTGACCGGCGGGGCCGGTGCCCCGACCGTCGCCCGGAGCGCATGGTCGGACGGACTGTGACGACGGGCGTGACGACGGGCGTGACGACGGGCGTGACGACGGGCGTGACGACGGGCGTGACGACGGGCGTGACGACGGGCGTGACGACGGGAGTGACGACGGGCGTGACGACGGGCGGAGGTGGCACGTGACGAGGCACGCGGAGAACCCGGTGGTGACGGTGTGGTCCTCCGACGTCGAGGACGAGGACGAGGACGAGGACGACGGGGACGAGCTCCTGACAGCGCTGCTGACGTCGGCTCGCGACATCGCCGCGGCCGAGAGGGTCGCGGACGCACTCCCGCGGATCGCGTACGGCGCCGTGGCGATCGTGCCGGACGTCCGCGACGCCGGTGTCGCCGTGCGGGCCCGCCGCGGGGTACTGGCCTGTGGCGGCCACACCACGGAGACGGCGGCACGGGTCGATCAGGCCCAGATCGGGATGGGCGAGGGCCCGTGCATCGACGCGGTCGCCGGTGCCGACACCGTGACCCTCTCCAACGCCGCCACCGAGACGCGGTGGCCCCGGTTCGTCCCGGAGGCGGTCCGTCACGGCGTGCGGGCCAGCCTGTCGGTGCGTCTCACGAGCAGAGCTCCGGTGGGGGCGCTGAACCTGCACGTGACGCGACACGCCCTCGACGACCGCTCGGCGCGGGTGCGGACCCAACGGTGCGCCCGGATGTTCGTCGCCCACGCCTCGCTCGCCCTCGCCGGCACCGACCGGGTGGAGAACCTGGAGAAGGCGGTCGTCCGCCGCGACGTCATCGGACAGGCCAAGGGCATCCTCATGAACCAGTACGACGTGGACGCCGACGAGGCCTTCGCACGCCTGCGTCGCGCGTCCCAGACCACCAACACGAAGCTCTACGACGTCGCCGCCTGGGTCGTCGCCTGCCGGACCCTCTGACAGCCCCTCATCCGTATTCGGAACACGTGAGCCACGATCCGCATTGCGAAGTACGGTGACTATTCACCCGTGCTTGACCAGCCAAGATCGTTGCGGTCACGTGTGTAGATGACGGGTAGCGATCGCTCTGCGGACAGCTCCGGAGACACGGACGCCCGCCGCGACCGCGAGGCCCGCACCGAGGTCGAGGCCGCCCTGGCCCGGGAGTACCGCTTCCAGGAGCAGCTCAGCCAGGCCCTGCTCACCGACGTCCCGGAGCAGGGGATCGCCGACGTGCTCCACGACCACCTGGGGCTCGACGTGACCGTGGAGGACCCGTTCGGCCGCGTCCTCGCCCGGGCCGGAGCGGACGGCCGCGAGCCGTTCCCGCGATTGACGCGCGGGCAACGGGACCGCGTGATCGACGCGGCGCGGAGGATGTCGGGCCCCCAACGGGCCCGGGACCAGCTGGCGAGCGTGGCCGCGTCCCACGGCACCGTGCTCGGCCTGCTCGTCGTCCTCGACCTGGAGGCCTCGCTCGAACCCTCCGACGACAAGACACCGGAGTCCGACACGCGCCCCGGGAGCCCCCGGGCCGGGGCCCTGCACGCGATCGGTCTCGCCACGAGCGCGCTCACCCTGCACCTGCTGCACCGCCGCCACCTGGCGAGGACCGAACTACGGCTGCGCCACGATCTCGTGGAGATGGTGCTGCTCGAGCCCGCGGAGGCCGACCTCGTGGCCGAGATCGAGCGTCGGGTGGGGCGCGCGTCGGCGCTGAGCCACGACCTCACCGGTCCCCACCGCGTGATGGCGCTCCAGCCCCGCGACGGGCGCTGGCCCGACGGCGAAGCCGTGGGCGACCTGGTCGAACGGGCCGCACGCGACCTCGACATGCCCTACCTGGGCACCTTGCGGGGGAAGATCGCGATCCTCGTGTGCGGGACCCCCAGCGCGTGGCTCGACGGTGGCGGGAACGCGATGACCCCGTGGTCGGACCGTGCCCACTCCGGGGGTGGATGCGAGGACGAGCGGGCCGGCCGACGCGACGGGCGTCCTCGGGCGGCCTGGCGGGTCGTGCACGACGCCTTCACCCGGGTGCTGCGCAACGCCCCCGCCCTCGGGGTCGGCGGCTTCGTCGAACGGCCCGAGCACCTCCCCCGCTCGTACCGCGAAGCGATGCAGGCACTCACGGTCCGACTGCGGCAGGACGAGCCACGGGGGCTCGTCACGTTCGAGGACCTCGGGCTCTACCGACTGCTGGCCACCCCGCAGGGCCGCCGCGAGGCGCGCGCCTTCGTCGACGACTGGCTCGGCACCCTCCTCGCCTACGACGCGGAGCGACAGGCCGACCTCGTGCACACCCTGGAGACCTACCTCGACCACAGCGGCAACTACGACGACACCGCCGCGGCGCTGCACATCCACCGCTCCACGCTGCGGTACCGCCTCCAGCGCATCCGGGAGCTCTCGGGGCACGACCTCGCGCACGCCGACACCCGGCTGAACCTGCACGTTGCCGTTCGTGCCGCCGTGGTGGCCGACCCACCCGTCCTGCCCAGGTCGGAGCACCTGGCGCCCGGGTGAGCCGGCCGTCCCGGCACGTGGTCACCCGGGCTGGAAGACCGCGCGGACGCAGCCGTCCTGCTTGTTCTTGAACATGTCGTAGCCGTGCGGGCCCTCGTCCAACGACATGACGTGGGTGGCGAGGTGGCTGGTACTGATCTCGCCCCGGGCGATGCGGTCGAGCAGCTCGGGGACGTAACGCTGACCGTGCTGCTGGGCGCCGCGCAGGGTTAGGCCCTTGTTCATCAGCGCCCCGAGCGGGAACTTGTCGACCAGCCCGGCGAACACCCCGAGGGAGAACACCGACCCGCCCTTGCGGCAGGCCATGATCGCCTCGCGGATCGCGGGGGGCCGGTCGTTCTCCAGGCGCAGCTGCTGCTTGACCTTGTCGTAGAGGTACTCCGGGCCGTAGGTGTGCGCCTCCTGGCCGACGGCCTCGATGCACACGTCCGGCCCGCGTCCTCCGGTGCGCTCGCGCAGCTCCGCACCGACGTCGGTGCTGCTGTAGTCGAGGGTCTCGGCACCGATGTGGGTCGCGGTCATGGACAGGCGCTCGGGTATCCGGTCGATGACGACGACCTGCTCGGCGCCGAGCAGCATGGCCGCGCGTGCGGCCATCTGCCCGACCCCTCCGGCGCCCCACACCGCGACCGTGTCGCCCGGTCCGACCCCGCCGAGGTGCGCGCCCATCCAGCCGGTCGGGACGCCGTCGGAGGCGAACAGGGCCGAGAGGTCGTCGACCGCCTCGGGAACGGTGAAGGCGCCGTGGTCGGCGAACGGGACCCGGACGTACTCGGCGTGGCTGCCCATGAACCCGCCCATGGCGTGGGAGTAGCCGAAGATGCCTCCCGGATCGGAACCCCAGAGGGCCTGGGTGATGCCGGGGTTGGTGTTGGTGTTGTCGCACAGCGACCACAGGTCGTTGTCGCAGTACCAGCAGGTCCCGCAGCCGATGAACGACACCACGACCACCCGGTCCCCGACCTGGTGTTTCGTCACCTCGGGTCCGATCTCGACGATCTCGCCCATGAACTCGTGGCCGATCACGTCGCCGGACTCCATGGCCGGGATGTAGCCGCCGAGCAGGTGCAGGTCCGAGCCGCAGGTGACGGTGTAGCGGACCTTGACGATCACGTCGTGGGCGTTCTGGATCCGGGGGTCGGGAACCTGCTCGATCGCGAGCTTGTTGACGCCCTCCCAGCACAAGGCCTTCACAGTCGCCCCTCTCCCCACGCCCGGCGGGTGACCGCGCGCAGCACCTGTCCGGCCGGGCCGGGATGACTCGATCCCGGGCGCGACGGTTCGACGACCTCGCCGCACTCGAGGATCGACTTGGTCTCGCGCAACGCCGCACGCAGCCGGCGGCGCACGTCGACCGAGCCGCCGTCGGGTGCCGTCGGGCGCACCGCCAGCTCGGTGCCCTTGTCGCCCGGTGCCGGGCGGACGGTCAGCTCGATCTCGCCCCTCATCCGGCTCAGCGGACCGGAGGCGTCCACCTGGGTCTGGACGTCGTCGATCTGCCGGTAGATCGTGACCACCAGCCACCGCCCCGGACCATCGGCCCCGTCACGACCCTGGTCGGCGGACCCGACCAGCCCCCGCACGGCGCCGATCGCCCGCTCGGCCCAGTTCGTCGGATCGACCACGGTTCTGCTCGTCATGTTCTCCCCCTCCGGGTTCAGGCGCTCTGGCCGGGGTGGAGGACGACCTTGGTCCAGCCGTCCTCGCGGGCGTCGAAGTGCTTGTAGGCCTCCGGCGCCTGCTCCAGCGGCAGGTCGTGGGACACGATCCAGGAGGGCTTGACCTTGTCGGCGGCGATCAGGCTCCGCAGGTGGCGGTTGTAGCGCTTGACCGGGGCCTGCCCGCAGCCCATCTGCTGGCCCTTGAACCAGAAGTTGCCGAAGTCGAAGCGGGCCTTGCCCTGCTGGGCCAGCTCGTCCGGGGCGCCGGGGTCCTGCGGGACGAACACCCCGACGGTGCCGATGCCGCCGGTGAACCGCACCGAGGACACCAACTTGTTCAGGGTGTCGGCGTTGTCCTCGTTCCCCTGCGGGTCGTGCGCCTGGTAGCCCACGCACTCACATCCGCGATCCGCGCCCCGGCCCTTGGTGTGCTCCATCACCTGGTCGACCGGCGAGCCCTGGGAGTCGTCGATCGCGATGGCGCCGATCTGCTCTGCCAACCGCAGCCGGTCGGGGTGGCGGTCGACGACCATCACCTGCGCGGCACCCCGGGTGACGGCCGAGAGCGCGGCCATCTGCCCGACGGGACCACCGCCGTAGATGACGATGCTCTCCCCGGGCTTCATGCCGGACATCTCCACCGCGTGCCAGCCGGTGGGGAAGATGTCGGAGAGCATGACGTAGTCGTCCTGCTTCTCACGGGCGTCCTCGGGCAGGCGCAGGCACTGGAAGTCGCCCCACGGGACGCGCAGGTACTCGGCCTGCCCGCCGGGCCACGGACCCATGTCGGCGAACCCGTAGGCGGCGCCGGCCATCCCCGGCTCGTTGGCGCGCAGGCAGTAGTTGGTCAGGCCGTGCTCGCAGTTCTCGCAGTGCCCGCAGCTGACGTTGAACGGCGCGGAGACCATGTCCCCGACCGCGACCTTGTCGACGGCGTCACCGACCTCCACGACCTCGCCGAGGTTCTCGTGGCCGAAGATCCGGCCCTCCTCGAAGTCGGTGCGCCCCTCGTACATGTGCAGGTCCGAGCCGCAGATGTTCGTGGACGTGATGCGGACCAGGACATCGGTGGGCTTCTCGATGCGCGCGTCGGGGACGTCGTCGACGCTCACCTGGCGCGGCCCGTGGTAGACGAGTGCTCTCATGATCGCTTCCTTCCGTGGCGCGTGCCCGGGACGGGGCCGTCAGCTCCGGCCGGCGGGGACGGCGGCGAACTGTTCGACGATCGCGGCGCAGAACGCGGCCATGTCCTGCGGGCTGCGGCTGGTCGTGAGCTGGCCGTCCACGCAGACCTCCTCGTCGACGACCTCGGCCCCGGCGTTGCGCAGGTCGGTGCGGATGCTCGGCCACGAGGTCAGCCGCTTCCCCCGGACGCAGTCGGCCTCGGCCAACGTCCACGGGCCGTGGCAGATCGACGCGACCGGCTTCCCGGTCTCCATGAACGAGCGCACGAAGGCGACCGCGTCGGGGTCGGTGCGCAGCTGGTCGGGGTTCATCGTGCCCCCGGGCAGGAGCAGCGCGTCGTAGTCGTCCACCGAGGCGTCGCCGACCTGACGGTCGACCGGGAACGTGCCGGCCGGGTCGAGGTCGAACTGCCGCGCGGCGATCTCGCCGTCGTGGATCGACAGCAGCTCGGTGCGGGCGCCCGCCCCGTAGAGCGCGCCGCGCGGTGCTTCGAGCTCCACACGCTCGACGCCGTCGGCGGCCAGGATCGCGACGCGGAGGCCGCGTAGCTCGTCTGCCATGGAGATCTCCTCCGGGAGTGACAGCAGGATGTCGTTCGGAGGCGAGGGTGGGTCACGTCGGCGGCACCGCAGACGGGGCGCGGGCGATCTCGTACGACCGGATGGACACCGCGGCGACGATTCCGTCCCGCCGGGTCGAGATGTGATCCGTTCCGTGTACGGCTCCCGACGATCGGGTGCCGAGCCTCGGCCCGGAGAGATCGGCGCCGTCTGACCCGGTGCCCGAGGGACGGCTCGACCCGACGGGCGGGGGGCCGCGTCGCTCGAATGCGGGCACGGCGGCACCCCGCTGCGCGTCGCCCGTGGCGTCGACGTCACCCTCCTGGCCCGGGACAGCACAGGACCACGGCGTGTTCCACCGGATCGGCCCGGTCGCCGACTCCCGTCTGGTGCGCCGGGCGCAGCCCGAGGTGGTCCAGGCGGCAGGGCTACCCGGACTGCTGGGCGCCGGCCCCCCTCACGTCCGAGCGCGCCGTCGCGTCACCAGGCGGTAGACACCGAGCACGATCAGCGCACCGACCAGGGCGAGCACCCACGTCCGGAGGTCGAAGAACTCGCCGAGACCGGCCCCGAACAGCGCACGGCCGACGAACCCGCCGAGGAGGGCGCCGACGACCCCCAGGAGGCCGGTCACGATGACGCCGCCGGGGTCGTCACCAGGCATGATCAGCTTGGCCAGCGCACCCACCACGAGCCCCAGCACGATCCAGCCGAGAATTCCCATGGTCCCGCTCCCCTCGCCCGCGATCCCGATCCGCCCGCCGGCGCCCGCGTGACCCGGCCGGGTGGGCCCGCGGAGCCGTTCCGCGAGGCGCACCCACGATGCGCCCGCCCACGGCCGGTCGTCCCGGTCACGTCGGGTCGAGGCCGAGGGGCGCTGCTCGACCTGACGTGCGAGGTCCCCGCTGCGCGAGGGGGTCGTGGCGAGGGATCCGCGATCTCCGGCGTGGCTCGGCACCACTCGGTCCGTTCGCGGGCTGCGGCAACGCGCATGCTCCATCTCGGACTCCGCGTCACCGATCTGGAACACTCGCCGACCTTCTCAGCGCCCTCGGCTACGCGGAGCTCGGCCGCGTCCCCGAGACCCGTTCGGCAGCCTCACCATGCTCCGGCTACCCGACGACCCGTTCGTCAGCCTCGAATTCGTCCACGTCCCCACCCGGCCCGTGACCAGTACCGAGGCCGTCAACCACCTCGTCGTCCATGCCGACGACCTCGACGCGACGATCACCGATCTCGCCGCGCGAGGCGTCCCGCCCGAACTGCCGGCCGAGCTCACACCGGGCTGCGGACGCCCTGGCTGACCGACCCGGACGGCTACCGGATCGAGCTCGTGCAGTGGCCGGCCGGACCCCCCGCCGGCATGACAGCAGCCGACATGGGGGCGCGTGAGGCGGGACCCGGAAACGCTCGTCAGCCATTCGCAGCGTCAGCCGTTCGCAGCATCGACGGCCTCGATCACGCTGAGGTCGTCGCGGACCGCCCAGTGCTCGGTGAGGTGCTCGCCGTCGGTGGCGAAGACGTGGAGCTGCTTCCAGGCGACCTGCGCGCCGCTCGGCGCCCGGTCCCCCAGCCAGGGCATCCCGCGGCCGACGTGCCGGCCGTGCAGCGTCACCCACACCGCGATCCGCCCGTCGTCGAGCCTGCCCCAGCCGTGCAGCTCCGCGCGGCGCTCCTCGAAGCCGGCTTCGATCCAGCCCCAGACCATGTCCCAGGTCTCCGGCCCGCGTCGTCCACTGACGTGGTCGTGCAGATCGCGCCGCATCATCGCCTGGAACTCGGGCTCGCGGTGCGCGATCCAACCGGCGTAGGCCTGCGCGACCTGCTCTGCTTCGAGCACGGACCCACTCTGGCACGGGGTCGCCGCCCTGGTCACGGTCGCGGCCGAGGCAGCGCGAGCTCACCGCTGATCGGAGTCTTGCCACGGGGATGGCCAGCGGATTTAATCGAGACCGCAATTAACAACATTGTTTGATACGTCTTGGGGTGACATGGCCACCGACCAGCTCAGCCTGACCTTCGCCGCGCTCGCCGACCCCACCCGACGCGCCATCCTGACCCTGCTCGCCGAGGACGAGGCGACGGTGAACGAGGTCGCCGCGCAGTTCCCCATCAGCGTCCCGGCGGTCTCACGACACCTCAAGGTGCTCGAACGCGCCGGACTGATCGTGCGCAGCCGAGAGGCCCAGTGGCGGCGCAGCCGCCTGCAGGCCGAGCCGTTCGACGACGCCGTGGCGTGGATGCAGTCCCGGACACGGACGTGGCAGGCCCGCATGGACCGACTCGAGGCGCACCTGCGCCGGCAAGGAGCCCACGATGAGCGAACAGACCCCGACAACATCTGACCAGCACATCCTGATCACCCGCGTGTTCGACGTGCCCCGCGAGCGGGTGTTCCGGGCCTGGACCGACCCCGACGCGCTCGCTGCGTGGTACGGCCCGGCGCACGTCGAGACGCCTCGCGAAAGCATCCGCGTCGACCTGCGTGTCGGCGGACGCTACGAGCTGACGATGCTGATGCCCGGCGGGGGCGAGTTCGCGATCGGCTACGAGGTCGTCGAACTCGTCGAGCCGGAACTCCTCGTGCTGCGCTCCGACCCGATGCCCGAGATGGGCATGCACGAACCCACCGTGCTGCGGTTGGAGTTCCACGACCACGGCCCCAAGACGCGGATGACCCTCAGCGACGGGCCCTACCCCGCCCACGGCCGCGGCGGCGCCGAGGCCGGCTGGACGGCCGCCTTCGAGAAGCTCGAGGCGCAGCTGGCCGAGTGAGCACGAGCAGCTTCCGCGGTACCCCTCGGCGGACGGACGACTCCGGTCTCGGCAACGCGTCCAGGACGCCGACCCCGGCGTCGCGCACGGAGGGTACGCAGGGCACCATGCCGGGCGGTTGACTCAAGCAGCCGCAGTACGGCGGCCCCGCCTCGGTAGGTGGCTCTTCCCGAGCGGGGCCGTCGTTGCAACGCCTGTCCTGTCGCGGGCCGCGGCAGCCCGGGCCGGGTCAGCGCACTCCGAGCAGGTGCTCGAGGGCGAGTCGCTGCACGTGGGCGAAGCCGTAGCCCTGGGTGCGGGCGCGGTCGATGTCGAAGTCCTCGTACGCGCTGCGGTCCGCCAGCAGGTCGGCGTAGCCCTCCTGCTCGCCGAGGGTGGGCCGCGCGAGCTCGGGGACCCCAGCGGCCGCGAGCGCCTCCTGCACCTCGGGGTCCGCGCGGAACGCCCGCGCCTTCACCCGCAGGGCGAGGTAGGTCTCCATGTTCGCCAGCGCCGACTCCCAGACGCCCTCCATGCTCTCGGTGCGCAGCGGCTTGTAGTCGAAGTGGCGGGGGCCGTCGTAGCCCGGCCCGCCGCCCGGGGAGCCGTTGTCGAGCAGGTCGACGGTGGAGAACGCCTGCAGCAGGTCGCCGTAGCCGAAGACGAGGTCCTGGTCGTAGCGCGGGCCCTTCTGCCCGTTGAGGTCGATGTGGAACAGCTTCCCGGCCCACAGCGCCTGCGCGATGCCGTGCGTGTAGTTGAGGGTCGCCATCTGCTCGTGCCCGGTCTCGGGATTGATCCCGACCATGTCGGCGTGCTCGAGCTCGTGGATGAACGCCAGCGCGTGGCCGATCGTGGGGAGCAGGATGTCGCCGCGGGGCTCGTTGGGTTTGGGCTCGAGCGCGAACCGCATCCCGTAGTCGTTGTCGATCACGTACTGCGCGAGGGTGTCGATCGCCTCGCGGTAGCGGTCCAGAGCGGCGCGTGCGTCCTTGCCGAAGTCGACCTCCGAGCCCTCCCGTCCACCCCAGAACACGTACGTGTGGGCGCCGAACTCGGCGGCCAGGTCGAGGTTGCGCATGACCTTGCGGATCGCGTACCGGCGCACGCTGCGGTCGTTGCTGGTGAACCCGCCGTCCTTGAACACCGGGTCGCCGAACAGGTTCGTCGTGGCCATCGGCACCACGAGCCCGGTCTCGTCGAGCGCGCCCCGGAACTCCCGGACGACCTTCGACCGCTCGTCGGGGCTGCTGCCCGGCGGGATCAGGTCGTCGTCGTGGAAGGTGATGCCGTAGGCGCCGAGATCGCTGAGGCGGTGCACCGCCTCCACGGCGGCGAGCACGGGGCGGGTGGCCTCACCGAACAGGTCGCGAGCCTGCCAGCCCACGGTCCACAGGCCGAAGCTGAACTTGTCCTCGCGGGTCGGCGTGGCCATGGGCCATCCCCTCTCTGGGCGTCGAGGGCAGGATCTCGTCGCGGCGCCGACCCGGCAACCAGCAGACCTCGTCGAGATGTGGTGGAAGCATCCGGCACGACGTCCCGCGCACCACCGAGGAGCCGCCCTGATGAGCACCGGTTATCTCTGGCACGAGGTCTTCGGCTGGCACGACACGGGGACGGGGACGCTGTTCCCCGCCGACCCCGCCGCCGGTCACCAGCCGATCAGCCACCACGTCGCCCACCCCGACACCAAGCGACGGATGCACGAGCTGATCTGCGTCTCGGGACTGATCGACCACCTGACCCGCGTCACCGGTCGGGAGGCGACGCGCGAGGAGATCACGCGCGTCCACACCCCCGCCCACGTCGACCGGATCGCGGCCGAGAGCGAGCAGCCCAAGGGCGGCGACGCCGGCGACGGCATCTCCCCCTTCGGCAAGGGCGCCTACCGCATCGCCGCCCTCGGCGCCGGGAGCGCCATCGCCATGACCGAGGCCGTCGTGCGCGGCGAGATCGACAACGGCTACGCCCTGGTCAACCCGGCCGGCCACCACGCCCTGCCCGAGACCGGTCTCGGATTCTGCATCTTCAACAACGTCGCCATCGCCGCGAAGCACGCGCAGGCGGTGCTCGGGATCGAGCGACTCGCGATCGTCGACTGGGACGTCCACCACGGCAACGGCGCGCAGGCGATCTTCGCCGACGACCCCTCGGTGCTGACCATCTCACTGCACCAGGACCGTTGCTTCCCGCCGAACTCCGGGCTCGTCGAGGAGCGCGGCACCGGCGCCGGCGAGGGCTACAACGTCAACATCCCGATGCCCGTCGGCTGCGGCGACGGCGCCTACCAGTACGCCGCCGAGACCGTCATCGGCCCGGCACTCGACGCGTTCCGACCCGAGCTGATCCTCGTCGCGTCCGGCTTCGACCCCAACGCCATGGACCCGCTGGCCCGCCAGCTCGTGACCACCCGCGGCTTCACCACCCTGACCCGCACGGTCATGGACGCCGCCGAGCGGCACTCCCAGGGACGCCTGGTCCTCACCCAGGAGGGTGGCTACAGCCCGGTCTACGTGCCCTTCTGCGGCCTCGCGACCATCGAGACCCTCGCCGGGGTCCACGTCCTCGACGACGCCATCCTCCCCGTCGTGGGCGGCATGGGCGGCCACGACCTCGAACCCCACCAGCGAGCCCTGGTCGACCGCGTGGCCACCCATATCGGCGACATCGCGTCCCCGGCGTCGGCCTGACCCGTCCGGCCCTCAGGCGTGGTGGCGGTTCACCGCGAGATCGCGGAGGCGGCTCAGGCACTCGGTGTTGCGGACATGGACGGCGGGAGCCTGGAGGGCCGCCGGCATGAACCAGCCGGGGCCGCTGTCCGCGTACTCGTACATGGTCACCTCGCACCGATCGTCGCCGAGCGGTTCCACGGTGATCTCCACCCTGGCCGAGCCGATCACGAAGGCACGCGCCTGGAGGACCAGCCGGCTCCCCGGGTCGACCTCGAGCACCTCGGTGTCGTCGCTGATCTGCAGGGGCCAGACGCCGGCGCTGTGGTGCAGCTTCGTGCCGACCTGCGGCCAGCCGTCGTCCACCGCACGCATGTGCGTCGCTCCGACCACCCACAACGGATAGAGCCATCCGTCGGCCAGGACCGCCCACACCTGCTCGCAGGTGCACGGCATCACCATGCTGGCTTCCGGTCGGAACACGACGACCTCCCCGGCGCCGCCCGGCACCGTGATCTGGATGTGGACACGACAGGTACCTGGACCACGAGCGGGAGAAACGTCCGAGGCAGCGATCGGCGCTCGTGACGGGTTTGCCGTCGGGCCTCCGCCGTTCATCCTCCGGGCCACGCCGGAGGAGAGGCCCGCGGCGCGGGCGGAGGAGGACCGATGACCGACCTCGACCAACGACAGCACTCGAGATCGGTGGACGGCCGTGGCCGCACCCTCGTGGTGGGCCTGCTCGCCGACCCGGACACACCCGCCGAGGTCGCCGCGAAGCTGGTCGACACCCTGCCCGACATCCTCGGCGCCCGCGTCGACGGCGAGGTCACCTGGGACGTCCGCACCATGACCCACTCGGTCACCGCCTCGGTGCAGGACCCCGAAGAGGTCCTCGGCGCCGTCGCCGACCAGACCGCCGACACCGAGTGGGACATCGGGGTCTATCTCACCGACCTGCCCATGCAGCACGGCGAGCGCCCGATCCTGGCCGACCTCGACCACGACCGCCGTGTCGCCGGGCTCTCCCTGCCCGGCTTCGGCCCGTTCCTGCAGCACCACAAGGTCCGCAACGCCATCGTCCGCCTGGTCGCCGACCTCACCGGCAAGGCCGACGCCGGCCTCGAGGCCGGCAAGCACCACCCCAGCCGCGTCGGGCGGGCCATGGCGCGGACTCTGCAGCCGGTCCACCTCGTCCACGACGACAACGGCCAGCACACCCGCCGCTACGTCACCACCCCCTGGCGCGGGCGGGCCCGGCTGCTCGCCGGCATGGTGCGCACCAACCAACCCTGGCGCCTCGTCGTCGGCATGCGCAGCGCGCTCGCCGCCGTCCTGGGCACCAGCGCCTACCTGACCCTCACCTCCACCACGACCTGGCTGCTGGCCACCCGCCTCGGCGCCGGCAAACTCACCCTCACCCTGCTGGTGGCGATCGCCCTCATGGTCGCCTGGATCATCGGCGCCCACCACCTCTGGGAACGCGCTCGCGACCCCGGCGAACGGGAGGAGACCATCCTGTTCAACGCCTCCACCGTGATCACCCTGAGCATCGGCGTGTTGACCATGGCCGTCGCGGTGTACGTGCTCACCCTGCTCGGATCGCTGTTCTTCCTCGAACCCTCGGTCCTCGGCTCGACCCTGGGCCGCCCACCCACACTCGGCGACCACCTCGCCCTCGCGTGGCTCGCCACCGGCCTGGCCACCATCGCCGGCGCCCTCGGCTCCGGGCTCGACAGCGAGGACGCCGTCCGCCGCGCGGCCTACGGGTACCGCGAACGCCAGCGCCGCGAGGAGATCGGTCAGGACGAGGAGGACAGCGAGAGTTCGTCGTCGTCCTGACCGGCCCTCAACTAGCCACAGAACGAATGAACCACGAAGCACCTGGCCGAATACGGACGACTTGTCGCGGGTGAAACTTGACCCGAGACCAGTTAGTGGAGAACCGTGACGGGGCCTGGCTCGTCGAGAGCCCGACCGTCGCCCCCGGCTCCGGTCGGCGCAGGAGCCGAGTGGGGGCGGCCCAGACCCCGTCATCCCCCCGACGTCGGTCTGGGCCGCCTTCCCGCGCCGTCCCGCGCTACGTCGTGTGCGACCGCAGCCGCACCAGCGCGATGCGACGCCGAACCTTCGCCTGGTAGCCGGCGAAGCCGGGCCAGGCGGCGACGAAGCGTGCCCACAGCTCCGCGTGCTCGTGGACGCCGACCTCGGTGGCGACCACGGCGATGCGCTCGCCGCGGAACGTGACCTGCGCCTGTGGATCGGCCTGCAGGTTGAGCCACCACGGCGGCTCGCGGTCGACCCCGCCGTGGGAGGCGGCGACGAGCAGATCGTCGCCGTCGGGGAGGACCAGCACCATGACCGTGCGCGGTTCCCCGCTTCGGCGTCCCGTCGTCGTGAGGGCGATGACCTCGGTGCCCGCGATCCACCGGTGGCCCCACCGGCTGCGGGTGGCGCGCACGATCGCGACCTGCGCCCGCGTGATCGCCTTCATGAGGCGGACCATCCGCTGGTCGGCGGGCGACAGGCCCGTCCCGAACAACAGCGCTGCTCGAGCGCGGAAGCGGCGCTCGGTGACGGCGAGCAGCACCCGCAGCGGCGTCGGGGCGTCCGCGAGCAGCGTCGCTCGCTCGTCCGGGGTGGCGTGCCCGACCACCCACGGCACGACGAAGGTCAGGACGCGGAGCCCGAGCGTGCCCCGGAACCGTTCCTGCAGCCGGGCGTAGTCCTCGACCCGCACCCGCTCGGTGATGATCGGGAAGACGTCCCGCTCCTCGTCGCCCACGTGCCGGGCGAGCAGGTCCGCCAGCTCGTGCAGCGTCCCGGCGAGCTCCGGGGTCGCGGTGTCGGCGGCCGCCAGCTCGCCGGCCCGGGCCAGCAGCGGGTCGAGGCGCTCGTGATCCTCGGTCAGTGCCACCAGCGCCGTGCGGTCCGCGGCGACCGCTTCGAGCAGGGGCCACACGTCGTCGTCCTCCACCCGGTGGTGGTTGACGATCTCCGCGGATACCCCGCGCAGATACCACTGCAGCAGGCGCAGGCGCGGCGGGTCCGGGGAACCGGCGAGGTCGTCGGCAACCGCCGCGAGCCGGGCGAGGTCACGGGTCATCGCGCGGTGGACCACCCGGTAGTCGCACAGATCCGGTGCTGGGTCCTCCGGGGTCCGGGGCGTGGCGGTGCGGGTCGTGGTCCCGGTGCGCTCGATGGTCGTCATGGTGGGCTCCTTCGTGGATCAGGCGCGATCAGGCGTGGGTCAGGGTGTTCGGGCGGTCGTGATCAGGCGGCTGTGGCGATCGCGGTCGCCTCCCGGACCGCTGCGCGGGCCTGCAGCGCGCCGGGGACGCCGTCGGGGCGGGCGACCAGCGCCGCGTCGGGGGACAGTCCCAGAGCACGCGCGCTCAGGGCGTCGAGGGTGTGGACGGTGACGGGTGCGGAGCCGGCACGTCCGGCGGCCAGGGCACGGGCCGAGGCGTCGGCGGCGGGTCCCGCGAACACGGTCCACCCCGGGCCGAGCAGGTCCAGGGACGAGCGTCCGTCCGGGAGCGCGACATGGGACAGGCGGGGGCCGAGGTCGACGGCGAGCTCGTCGCGGACGCTGCGCCGGCTGCCGTCCGGGTCGAGCGAGCGCGCGACGACGTGCTCGGCGACGGGCCGGCGCTCGGCTTCGTAGGTGTCGAGCAGCTCGGGGCCGGCCCAGCCCGCCAGGACCCAGGCGAGCTTCCAGGCGAGGTCGGCCCCACCTTGCAGGGCGATGTTCATGCCGGTGCCGCCGCGCGGCGTCACTCGGTGGGCGGCGTCGCCGGCCAGGAAGACGTCACCGTCGCGGAACCGCTCGGCGAGCTGGGCCGGCGAGCGGAATGCCCGGAGGCTCTCGAGGTGGACCGGCAGGTGCGCGAGCCCCGCGCCGCGGCGCAGGCGCTCGATGATCTGGTGCGGGCGCGGGGCCGCGACGCCCGGCTCGACAGCGGGCGCGTACACCCATCGGTCGTCGGGGCCGGCGGGCAGGAACAGCCCGGGCGTCTCGGTGACCGAGTAGAGGCCGTAGAGACGCGGCCCCAGCAGGGGCAGCAACGGGGCGTGGACCACGGCCTGGATCCCGCTCACCGCGCCGGCGTCGCCCCCGTGGACCGTGACCCCGAGCTGTCGACGCACGGTGCTGTGCGCACCGTCGGCGCCGACGACGTAGCGAGTCCACAGGGAGCGCCCGTCTCCCGTGGTGACGTGCACACCGTCGGGAAGCGAGCGCACCGAGGCGACCTCGACGCCGGCCTCGACCCGGACCGTGGGCAGGGTCGCGAGGTGCTCGCGCAGCACGGTCTCGAGCCGGTCCTGGGCCACGACCGCGGGGGCCGCCGGGCTGACCAGGGCGGCCTGCTCGCGGGAGGGGTAGCCCACCGCGTGGGCTCGCCCGGCGTCTGCGCTGATCAGTGTTGCGCACTCCCAGAGCCAGACGTCGGCGTCGACGCTCTGCGCGCGGACCGCCGCCTCGAGGCCCCAGGACCGGATCAGCTCCATCGAGCGGGTGCTCGCGACGGTGGCCCGCGGGCGGGTGGACGGCACCGTGCGCTTCTCGACCAGCACGGTCTCGATGCCGTACCGGCCGAGGGTGAGGGCGGCGGCGAGGCCGGCGGCTCCGCCACCGACCACGAGCACGGGTATCTGATGAGCACTCATGACCAACTCCATCGGACGTGTTGTCTATTAGAAGACAGAGTGTTTAGCGAAATACAGGCTGTCAAGCGAAAGTGCTAACGTCCCGTCCGTGACCACCCGGAAGTACGAGCAGCGGTTGCGGGCGGAGTCGGCGGAGCAGACCCGCCGCGACGTCCTCGCCGCGCTGGAGAACCGCCTGCGGGAGGCCCCGGGCGCCTCGGTGAGCATCGAGGACGTGGCCCGTCGCGCCGGAGTGTCCCGATCGACCGTCTATCTCGTCTTCGGCTCGCGTGCCGGGCTCTTCGACGCCCTCGCCGACGACCTGTGGGACCGCTCCGGGCTCCCACGGCTGACCGAGGCGGTCGCTCACGCCGACGCCCGCGAGCACCTGCGCGGGGGCCTCCGCACCGGTGCAGAGATCTTCGCCGCGATGCGGGACGTCGCGGCGGTGCTGTACCGCATGTCGGCCCTGGACCCGGAGGCTGTCGGCGGCTCGATCGCCCGCAAGGAGGAGCACCGCTGGGGCGGCATGCTGCACCTCGCCACCCGTCTCGGCGAGCAGGACGTCCTGCGACCCGACGTCACCGTTGATGAGGCCGCCGAGACCCTCTGGGTGCTCGCGAGCTTCGAGAGCTTCGACGCGCTCTACACCGGCCGGGGCCTCCCCGCCGATGAGGTCGCCCGCGTCCTGATCGCCATGGCGGAGCGCACCCTCTGCCGCTGAGGCGCGCGCCCCGGGGTGCACCGAAACCTCCGTCGCCTCGACCGTGAACCGCGGCGATCAGATCGAGCCCCCGTGGGCGACCGCGACGAGGACGGCCACTGTGAGCAGCGCTGCCGGCGGCAGCAGCGGGCGGCCGGCGATGCCGGCGCGGAGGTGGGCAACGATCGCCCCGAGCATCAAAAGCACCACTCCGACCGCCGCGGCGCTGCCCACCGCCGGGCGGACCAGACCCACCAGCAGGCCGACGGCCGCGCAGCCTTCGAGTGCACCGATGCCAAACCACAGGCGGGGCGGCACCTCGAGCCGGTCGCGCAGCTCGACCGACGACGGTGCTCGCCGCGCCTTGCGCACGAGGGACGCGGACAGGGCGGCGGCGAGCAGGCCGGATGGGACGATGATCCACCACGACACGGGCAACCTCCCGAGAGATTGAGTGCAGCATTGGTATAGTGAAGTAACGGTAGCTGCACCGAATATCGGAGGGCAAGGATGTCTCCGCGCAAGTACGACGCGCCCCGGCGCCAGGAGCAGGCCGCCGCCACGCGCGCCGCGATCATCGATGCGGCTGAGGAGCTCTTCGTCGAGCGCGGCTACGGAGCCACGACCATGGCGGCGATCGCCTCGAAGGCCCGGGTCGCGCCGAAGTCCGTCTACGGGCTGGGCGACAAGGCCCAGCTCCTGACCCTGGCACTCGACCGGGCCATCGTCGGCGACGACGAGCCGATCCCCCTCGCCGACCGGCCGCCGCTACAGGGTGTCCTCGGCGCCAGCGACGGACGCGGCCAGGCCCGCCTCGGCGCCACGTTCGCCGCCCCTATGCTGCTGCGCCTCTATCCCCTCTACCGCGCCTTCGAGCAGGCCGCGGGCATGGACCCGGACCTCGCGGGCCGGTGGCGGGAGTACCAGGAGCGGCGCCGGCAGGACGTGCGCCGGGTCGTGGAAGCCGTCGAGGCGGTCGCTCCTCTGCGTGCGGGGCTCGACACCGATCGGGCGACCGACAGCCTGTGGGCCCTGATCGGCTGGCACCCCGTCGCCCTCCTCGTCGAGGAGCGCGGCTGGGACGAGGAGGACCTCCGACGCTGGATCGAGGACGTCTTCGTCGCACTCCTACTCGGCGACGCGCCGACCTGAAGGCCACGACGTCGACCCGTCCACCCGGCAGCGCACCGCGAGAGGTCAGCGAACCTCGGCGGGCGGTACCGGGCCGAGCATCTCGATCCCGTGCCGCTCCGCGAGCACGAGCACGTCCTCCATCGCCGGCGGACCGTCGGCCGCGAGCGCCGCCGCCGCCCGCGTGAACCCCTCCATCACGCCGCCGGGCGCGTGGACACCGAACGCCACGGCTTCCTGCGCGGATTCGTTGCGGATCGTGTGCGGGGTGTCGCCGGCCATCGTCACCGTCTGCCCGACGCCGGCCACCTGGCGCCTCGTCCGCCCGTCGGTGTCCGTGATGTAGAAGGTCAGTTCCCCGGCGAGCACCCGGTAGACCTCGCTGGGCGCGTGCCGGTGCATCACCGGTGGGCCGCCGCCCGGCGGCATCCGGAGCTCGACGGCGAACAGATCGCCGCCGGTGTCCGCGCTGCCGGCGAGCACGGTGATCTCGTCGGTCCCTACGCGGAGGGTCTCGATGTCGGCCGGAGATTCGACAGGTAGCATGTCCATAACCGGACGATAGACAGGCGGCTTGTCTGATGTCAACGAGGATCCCCGTGCTCGCCGGGCACGCACGTCCCCACAACCTCGTGGTGCAGCTGCGTGAGGCCTTCACCGCGCTCAACGACCTGGTCGTGCCGCACCTGGTCGAGCACGGCTTCACCGACTTCCGCCCCGCCCACGGGGCGGTGTTCCAGTACCTCGACGACACCGGCACGACGGTGAGCACGCTGGCCACCCGGGCCCAGATGACCAAGCAGGCCATGGCTGAGCTGGTCGGCCATCTCGAGCGCGGCGGTTACGTCGTGCGGGTGCCCGACCCCGACGACCGGCGCGCCAAGCGCGTCGTGCCGACCGAGCGTGGCCGCGAGGTCGTCGACGTGGCCCAACAGCTCGCACCGGAGATCGAGGAGCGGGTGGCGCGCCTCATCGGCGCGACCCGGCTGTCCGCGCTCAGGGCCGACCTCGAGGCGATCCGCGCGGACGTCGATGCGGCCGAATCCCGGTCCGACGAGGAGCTCGGCAACAGCGCCACCTGACGGTCCGGGCCGGAGGAGCACGACCGGCCTCCGATCCCCCGGCCCGTCGGTGACGCGCTCACCGGGCGGGGCGCTACGGGCGCGGGGTGACCGGAGCGGAGGCGGTCTCGTCGCGGGGCGCGCGGCGACGCTCCGGGGCGATGCCCATGGTCCGGGCCGCTGAGCCGGCCTCGCGGCGCGTGCGGACCCCCAGCTTGGTCAGGATCGCCGAGACGTGGTGGTCGGCGGTCTTCTCGGAGATGACCAGGCGCGCGGCGATCTCGGCGTTGGTGAGCCCCTCGGCGAGCAGGCGCACCACGTCGACCTGGCGGGACGTCAGGCCCGCCGGGTTGGCCCGGGTGCTCGTCCGCGGCCGTGCGGGGACCCGGGCGACACCGCGCCGACGCAGGTCCCGCCGCACCGTCGCCGCCACGGCGTCGGCGCCGAGCCGGTCGAGGATCTCGAGGGCCGCGTACGTCTCCGCGAGCTCACCCGAGTCGACCATCGCGAGCGCTCGCTCGTAGGGGCAGCCCAGCGCCTCCCAGCACTCCGCGGCGGCCAGGGGACGCCCGTCGAGCAGCAGGCGATACGGCCGGGCGACGTGCAGGTGCGAGGTGTCCACATCACGGCCGAGGCGCACGAGCCACACCGCGAGGTCGCCCGCCGACCACTCGGTGCCGGGCAGGGAGGCGGTCGAGAGCAGAGCGGCTGCGTCGTCGAGGCGAGGGTCGGGCGTCCCGGTCGTCCAGCACCGCTCGGCAAGCGCGGCGGCGGCGGGCAGCAGCCGGAGCGGCTCACCGAAGCGTTGCGCGAGCTCCCAGCCCCGCGCGAGGTGCTCACCGGCGCCGGCCCGCCCGCTGCGCAGCTCCACCAGCCCGCGGACCAGGCACGGCCAGGTGTGGGTCACCGGCGAGCGACTCCCGCTGAGCACCGTCGACGCGTCGAGCCGCGCGTCGTCCCAGGCCCCGCGCAGCAGGTGCAGCCGGGCCCGGACGCCGAGCTGCAGGCCGTGCGCGATCCGGACGTCGCGCTCCGCGATCAGCGGCAGGCTGTGGTCGAGGACCTTCTCCGCGTCGTCGAGCCGACGCTGCTCGACGTCGAGGTCGACGAGGCTGCCGGCGACGGTGGATCGGGCCTCCTCGTCGAACCGCTCGCGGGCGTGCTCGAGGACGGCGACGAGCCTGTCGCGGCCGCCCTCGTCCCCGGACATCACGGCGACCACCGACTCGATCACGCCGAGCCGGATCTCGAACGCGCGGTCCGTGACCCCGTCGGCGACCTCCCGGGCTCGCGCACATCGCTCCCGGGCGCCGACCAGGTCGCTCACCTGCATGGCCAGGAACGCCTGGATCGAGTAGGCGTGCCCGAGCACCGCCTTCTCGGGTGGGGCAGGGTCCGGCCTGCCGTCGAGGACGTCGACGGCTGCGGCCGCGTACTCCTCGGCGCGGCGGCGGTTGCCGAGGCACCACTCGAGCACGGCCAGCAGCCGGCGGCCCGCGCTGACGCCGCAGAGGTCGCCCTCCGCGTGACGCCACGAGACCGCTCGGCGGCCGGCGGCGACCGCCTCGTCGAGACGGTCGGTGAGGTAGAGCTCGACGGCGAGCAGCTCGGCCAGCCCGGCCCCGGCGGCAGGGGCGGCGCTCGGGGCCGCGTCCAGGGCGGTGCGGAAGAGCCGGACGGCCTCGGTGTGGGCTCCCGACCCGGCCGCGGCGCGCCCGGCGCGTTCGGCACAGGAGAACACGCGCTCGGCGTCGCCGGCGGCGAGCGCGTGGTGCACGAGCACCACGGGGTCCGGGTCGGGCTGCGTCTCGAACGCCGCGAGGATCCGCCGGTGCAGCGCCACCTCGCCGCCCGGGGGGATCGCGTCGGCGACCGCGAGCCGGCAGATGTCGTGCCGGTAGGTGATCCGGCGCCGCTCGCGGGCGACCAGACCGGCGGCGTCGAGCGTGCGGAGGGCTCCGCTGCCCACGCCGAGCGCCGACAGCAGGACGTCCGGGATGCCGGTGGGCGCGCAGGCGATCAGCTCGGCGAGGTCGCGCGCCGCGGCGTCGAGCCCGGCGGCTCGCGCGAGGACGGCGTCACGCACCGTCGCGGGCAGGACCTCCCCGTCCTGGCTGACGATCTCGGTGACGAAGAAGGAGTTGCCGCGGGTGAGCCGGTGCAGGCGCGCCGGGTCGATGTCGCGTGCCCCGACCAGGGCGGTGACCGCCTCGACGCTCAACGGCGCGAGGTCGAGCCGGGTGGCTGCGGGCTCCCGGGCCACGTCACCGAGCAGCCCCCGCAGCGCGTGCTCCTGGTCCAGGTCGTCGTCGCGATACGTGGCCAGCACCAGCGACCGGGTCCCGGAGATCCGGCGCAGCAGGAAGCGCAGCAGGTCGACCGTCGCCTCGTCGGCCCACTGCAGGTCGTCGACCACCAGCAGCACCGAGCGGGTCTTCAGGAGGCGCAGGACCTCAGCGGAGATCTCGTGCAGCGGCGCGCCGTCGGCCAGCGACCCGGCGAGGGTGTGGCCGAGGTCGGCCTCGACGTCGTGCAGCGGGCCGAGCGGGCGCGGTACGCCCAGCGGGTCGCAGACGCCCCACAGGACCAGGGCGTCGTCGAGCCCGTCGACGAACACCCGGGCGAGCTGGGTCTTGCCGATCCCGGACTCCCCGGCCAGGACGACGAGCGACCCCGACCCGCCCAGCGCGTCGTCCCAGGCCCGACGGAGGAACTGCAGCTGGTGGTCGCGCTCCAGCAGGGGCACGACGATCACGGTACGTGATCACCTCGGAGTGCGGAACGCCCGATCGGACCACCGTGATCGGCGGAGTAGGGAGTCGTCTCCCGCAACGTGGGCACTCGGCACCGATGAGGGACGGGCGGTCGGGCCACATCGTTCTCGGCATGACCTTCACCGACCGGCCCGTGACCCGTACCCCCGTGCCCCCGCACGGCGCGAACGCGCAGCCGGGACCGCCGCCGACCCGCCCGTTCTCGACGCCGGGTGCAGCGCCGCCGGGCCGATCGCGGGGGGTGAAGCTCGCCGCCGCGGCGGTCGCGCTCGCCATCGCGGCCGGCACCGGTGTCGCGCTCGCGCGGCTGGACCCCGGTCCGGAGAACGAGCACCAGACCGTCTCCTACGCCGGGGCGGACCCGTTCACCGCGCCGGTGGGCACCGACGTCCCCGGCACGGCGCCGGTGGACGCCGGCGGCGAGCAACCCGCGGAGACGCCGCAGATGTACGCCGCAGACCCGGCCGCACCGGCCTGCGACGCGACCGCGCTGCTCTCGGCACTGCAGACCGACCCGGCCCGGGGCACGGCGTGGGCGCAGGTCCAGCGCATCGCCCCCGACCAGGTGCCGGTCTACGTCCAGGGCCTGACGCCGGTGGTGCTGCGCGCGCCCACCGCGGTGGTCGACCACGGCTACCGGGACGGGACCTTCGTGCCCACCCCCGCGGTGCTGGCGGCGGGTACGGCGGTGTTCGTCAACAGCTACGGCCAGCCCACCGTCAAGTGCTTCTCCGGCAACCCCCTCACTCCGGGCCAGAGCTCCGACCCCACCGTGACGACCGTGGTCCCGGCGGCCGCACCGATCGCGACCCACACCTTCCGCCACCCGGCCACCGGCGGGCCCGTGAGCCGCCCGGGCAAGCCCGACACCACCGGCTCGGGCCCCACCCCGATCCCCACCGACATCGACGGCGGCATCGGCAGCGGCGGCACCGCCGACCCCGGCGCGCCCGGCAACCCGAACCCCGGCACCCCCGGCACCCCGGGCACTCCCGGCACGCCCGGCACGCCCGGCACGCCCGGCACGCCCGGGCCCGCGACGCCGCCGATCACCGGCACGTTCAACTACGACGGGTCGATCACGCTCTCCGACGGGCGGCTCCAGCGCGCCGACGGGACGATCGTCGCCCTCCCCCAGCGGCCCCCGCACAGCATCCCCCTGCCCGACGGCGGCTACCGGGGCACGGACGGCCTCTACTACAACCGGGACGGCTCGCAACGGGCGATGCTGGACTTCGTCGGGAACGACGGCGAGTCCGTCTACCTGATGCCGGACGGGCAGGTCGTCGACGGCCTCGGCCGACCGACCACGCTCACGCGCACCGCGTCGATCATCCGCAACTACGACGGCACGGTGACCTACGTCTACGAGCCCATGCCCGGGCTCGTGACGCTGCAGGTGGTGGGCAAGGACGGGAGGCCCGGGCCGGCCATCGAAGGCCGCGGGTTCATCGACGGCACCTTCGTCGACCGGGAGGGCAGGTACGTCAACCACGACGGCACCGAGCGCACCGGAGCCACCCTCCCCGACGGCGGGAAGATCCAGCCGAACGGGAGCCACGTGCCCTCGCCGCCGGCGGGCACGCCGAGCACCACCGACCCGGACGCACGGCCGGGCGACCCGGAGCAGCCGCAGAACGGCGGGGTCGTCGGACCACGCACGCCGACCACCGAGGCCCCGCCCATCGACCCGCCCTTCGAGCCTCGCTCGCCGCAGAACGGCGGCGTCGTCGGACCGGACGTGGACACCGACGGGACCGCCGACGAGACCGGCGGCACCGAGAGCGGCGGCACGACCGGCGGCTCCGCCGAGGGGGGCAGCGGCACCTGATCCGCACGACCCGGCACGGAGCCCGGGGCGGCCGGGAGGCGGCCCCGGGCTCTGCCGTGCAGCAGCACCCAGCCCGGTCAGGCGGTCGCGCGCGCGGCCTCCCCGATCAGGTCCGCGACGGCATCGGGCTGCGAGACCGTGACGGCGTGGGACGCCGTGATCTCCACGGTGTGCGCCCCCGCCCGCTCGCCCATGAACCGCATGGAGGCGGCCGGGATGGCGAGGTCCTCGGTGGTGACCAGATTCCAGGACGGGATGGTCTTCCAGGCGGCGCTCGTGGCCGGCTCGTCCAGCGCGGCCGAGGTGATCGGTCGTTGGGTGGCCGCCATCAGGTCCGTGACGTCCTCCGGGACGTCGGCGGCGAACACCTTCCGGAACTCCTCCTGCCTGATGTAGAGATCGTTGCCGGTACCCCCGTCGGGGAGAGGGAACGGCACGGCGTCGAGAGCGGCACCCAGCCGGGCGCCGGGGAACTTCCCGGCCAGCTCCGACGTGCTCTCCCCTTCCTCCAGGATGAAGCTGGCGACGTACACGAGCGCCCGGACGGCCGAGTGACCGTCGGCGGCCTCACTCATCACCGACCCTCCGTAGGAGTGGCCGGCCAGCACGACCGGGCCGGCCACGCCGTCCAGGACGCTCCGCACGTACTCGGCGTCGGTGTGCAGGCCGCGCAGCGGGTTGGCGACGGCGACGACGTGGTGACCGCGCCCCTCGAGGTTCCGGATCACGCCGTTCCAGCTGGAGGAGTCGGCGAACGCCCCGTGGACCAGCACCACCGTCGGCCTGACGTCCGATGGAGGCTGCTCGTCCGACGAGCTCGGGGTGCCCTCACTCCGATCATCTGTACTCATGACCTCACGGTCGGGTCTCCCCCGGGGAGAGGGTCAAGGAGGCGGACGACAGGTCGGCGCCCGCTCAGCCGCCCGCGGACCGGTCGAGCGGCGCCGTGCTCTGCACCAGCATCTCGGGATCGCGCACACGGCGCACGAAGCTCGGCCGCCCCGAGAGCACCACCGCGCCGACGACGACCCACTCGAGGATCACCGCGAGGAGCGGCAGCGCCTCGTCACCGGCACTCGTCGCCGCCAGGGGAAGGGCGAAGACGTTCATGCTGGCGTGCAGGAGCACGGCGATCAGGACGCTGCCCCGGGTGTGCAGGAAGACCCACGTGAAGATCATCGCCTTCGCCATCAGGTCCGCGACGAGCAACCAGAGGGGACGTTGGTGGAGCGCTGCGCCGGGCGTCCACACGAGCGGCAGATGCCACGCCGCCCAGACCGCGCCCAGCACGAGACTCGCCACCAGGGGCGTCTGACGCGACAGCAATCGGGGCAGGGCGAAGCCCCGCCAGCCGAGCTCCTCCCCCAGCCCGTCCGTGAGGGCCGCGACGAGGAGGAAGACCGGCAGCGCCGCCCAGTCGCCGCCCGTGAACACGAGCGGGCCCCACGCAGCGCCGAGGACCGTGCCCAGGCCGGCGACGAGGGCGGCGAACACCGCGGGACCGAGCAGGACGACGACGTACCAGCGCCAGCCGACGCGCCACCGCACCACGCGGGAGAGCAGGTCGCGGAGCGCGCCCCGACCCCCGGTCACCAGCGCCACGAGGATCGCGACCAGGGAGACGGTCCACGTCCAGAGCAGCCCGACGGCACCCACCGGAGCGCCGAGTGCCCGGGGTATCCACACGGCCCAGGTCGCACCCACGGCGAGGACGACGAAGGTGACCAGGGGATACCGGCGGAGAATCCTCATGCCGGTCCGGTGAGGGCCCGCGCCGTCCCCCTCGGGAGAGGAGCCGGCGTCGTCATGACCGCACCCTGCGCCCGAGGACGTCGCCGCACCATCAGGCCAGCCCTCGTCCTCGCGAGGGTTGTCCCCGTGGCCGGACGCCGGCGGACGGTCCACCGCTGCCGTTCGGGAACGCTGACCACGGTGAGGACGGCCCCTGGAAGAGGGTCACGAAGGCCGACGACGCCCCAGTGCGAGCGAGGCTCCGAGCACGGCCAGGCCGATCGAGGCCGAGAGGAGGTTGACCTCGACACCCATGACGGTGTTGGCCGGCGAGTCGCTGAACTCCTCATCGCTCAGTGCCGTGCCCGGGAAGGCAGCGGCGCCGAACATGCCCACGTGCGGTACGGACACGAGCGCCGTGGCGATGACCCGATTGTGGTCCGGATCGCCGTTCGGTGAGCTCAGCAGCCGCAGGCCGAGACCACCGAGCAGGGCGCTCATGACGATGTACTGCGCGTTGTGGAACTTGGCGTGCGCGGGCCAGCGGGGATTGCGCATGTGCTGTCGGGCCGTCTCCGGTAGGAGGGCGTCCACGACCAGGGCCCCGGCGGCCGTCCCCGCTGCCACCAGGCCGACCATCGCACGTGACGCCGTCTTCGTCGCACTCATGGGAGATACCTCGCTCGTGATCGTGGCTCCGCCGGGGACGGCCCCGACGGATCGGCCGGTAGGAGGGTCCGGAGGAGGGCCGTCGCGGCGTCGGTGAGTTCCCTCAGGTCGGCGCCGTCGTCCCCCTCGACCCAGTGGGCGTACGCAGTGGCGAACACCTGCATCCCGGCGCGCGTCGCGAGTCGGGCCGCAGCCTCCTCGACACCGCGTCGTTGCAGGGCGTGGATGAACTCGATCGCGATGTCGTTCTGCTTGATCAGCTCGCGTTCCAGCAGTCCCGGGTTGGCCGCGATCACGGCGTGACGCCGGCGCTGGAGCTCCCTGCCGGGACCGGTCCAGTCGAATCCCGTCAGGGCGGTGATGACCACCTGGAGCGGCTCCGTGACCTCGGGGGCATCGAGGATCGCCTGCACGAGCGCCGTGCGGATGCGATCCGACTCGGCGAACAACACCTCGCGCTTGTCCGGGAAGTACCGGAAGAACGTGCGCGTGGTGACACGCGCGCGGTCGGCGATCTCGACGACGCTCGTGTCCTCGAACCCTTGTTCCTCGAACAGCTCCAGGGCGGCCTTCGTGAGTCGGTCCGCACTGCCCTGTTCCCACCGGGGCATGGCGTCCCCCTCGCGCTGTCCTCGTCACCGCGACTCCGATGTCGCGGTGTGACATCGACCGTAGCACCTGATGTCACACCATGACATCGGGGCCGTTGCCGGAGCGGCTCCGGAGTGCTGCGACGGCGGAAGGTCGTCCTCCCGAGGAGCCCGCTCCCCTACCGCCGCAGCGCGGGGACGCTCACCACGGTGAGGACCGCGGCGAGGAGGTAGCCGGCGGCGCCGATGGCCATGAACGTGGTGACGCCGGCGGGCAGCCCGGCGGCGGCGACGAGCGACCCGGCGATCGCGACCCCGGCGGCCGACCCGGTCTGCCGCGCAGTGTTGAGGGTCGCCGACGCCGTCCCGGCGTAGTCGGCCGGGGCCGCTCCCATGACCGTCGACGTCGCCCCGGTGAGCGTGAACGACGTGCCGAAGCCGCAGGCCACCATCGCGATGACGAGGACCGCGTAGCTCGCCGCGTCGCCCACCACGGCCCACAGCGTCAGGCCCAGGCAGGCCGTCAGGAGGCCGACGAGCATGAGGCGCTGGTGGGGGAAGCGGTCAGCCAACCGCCCCGACAGGGCGGAGGCCACCATCGTCACGGCCATCGCGGGCAGCAGGGCGAGCCCGGCCAACGCGGCGCTGAAGCCCTCGTGCTGCTGGAAGTAGACGCTGGCCGCGAAGATCATCCCGTAGAAGCCGAAGTTGAACAGGAGTCCGATGACGGTCCCGCCCACCAGCGGTCGCGATCCCACCAGGGGTCTCGGCAGCGGCGGGTGGGCGCCGTAGCGCTCGCGCAGGACGAACACGCCCGCGGCCACGGCGGCGACGAGGACCCCGGCGATGACCGCGGGCCCCCGGATGCCCTGGCGACCCACCTCGTTGAGGGCGGCGATCAGGGCGGCCACGGTCACCACGACGGCGGCCTGTCCCAGCGGATCGATGACACGGCGGGGGTCGCGTGGCGACGAGCCGACCGTCGCGAGGGTGGCCCCCAGGCAGAGCAGCCCCACCGGGAGGTTGATGACGAAGACCCAGCGCCACCCGACCGTCGAGGTCAGGACCCCGCCCACGAGCGGGCCGGCCGTGGCGGCGACGCCCGCGATCGCGCCCCACAGCCCGAACGCACGTGCCCGTGCCTCCGGCGTCGGATGGACCTGTTGCAGCAGCGCCAGCGAGGCAGGCACCAGCAGGGCCGCGCCGCAGCCCTCGACGAGACGGAACACCGTGAGCGTGAGGGCGTCGCCCGCGACGACACAGCCGAGGGACGCGCCGGTGAACACCGACACGCCGAGGCAGAACACGCGGCGATGACCCCAGCGGTCGCCCAGCGCCCCGCCGAGCAGCAGCAGGCCCGCGAACGCGACCGAGTAGCCGTCCACGATCCACTGCAGGTCCGTCAACGACGTGGTGAGCTCGCGCCCGATCGCGGGCGCCGCCACGTTCACGATGGTCACGTCGAGGATGACCATGAAATAGCCGCTGCAGACCGCCAGCAGAGGCGCCAGCGCGACACCGGCACCGGGCTCGGCAGGGTCACCCACGGAGCCCCGGCTCGCCGTCACGTCGACATCATCCACCCGCCACCGAACGGTTCAGCCGCGCTGACATCGTGTTCCGGCGAAGGGCTGGTGACGAGTGCCGCCCCGGCGTCGGTCAGCGCAGGGAGCGGAACGCGGCGCGGACCTCGGTGGAGAAGAGCGCCGGTTCTTCCCAGGCGGCGAAGTGACCGCCCCTGTCGACCTCGTTGAAGTAGGCGAGGCCGGGATAGACGGTCTCGGCCCAGCTCTGCGGAGCAGCCCAGATCTCGTCGGGGAAGGTCGTGAAGCCGACCGGGACCGAGACCGGCGGAGGAGCGTGGCCCGCCGCACGCGCGACGAACTGTCCGAACTCCCAGTACCACCGGGCGGCCGAGGCGCCGGTGCCCGTGAGCCAGTACAGCGTGATGTTGTCGAGAACGCTGTCCCGGGTCAGATGGCCGACGGGCGTGCCGTCGACGAACGCGCGGGAGATCTTGTAGTAGCTGTCCGTGTCGTGGTCGAGCATCCAGGCCGCCAGCCCGACGGGTGAATCCAGCAGGGCGTAGCCGATCGTCTGGGGTCGGGTGGACTGCTCGAGGAAGTAGCCGAAACCGTCCGTCGTGAAGGTGGTGAGCGCACCGAGCGCCATCCGTTCCGGCTCGGACACTGCCGGCAGCACGTCCTTGATACCGATCGCCCCGGCGAGCAGGTTGACGTGGATGCCGAGCAGTCCCTCGGGTGCCTGGCGCCCCATCGCGTCGGTCACGGCGGCGCCCACGTCGCCGCCCTGGGCCACGTAGCGGGTGTAGCCGAGGCGGTCCATCAGCACCGCCCACGCCCGGGCGATGCGGCCGGCGTCCCAGCCGAGCTCGGTCGGCTCGCCCGAGAAGCCGTAGCCGGGCAGGGACGGCAGCACCAGGTGGAAGGCATCCGCCGAGGTCCCGCCGTGTGCGGTCGGGTCGACCAGCGGGCCGACCGCGTCGAGCAGCTCGACGACCGAGCCGGGCCAGCCGTGCGTCATGATCAACGGCATCGCGTCCTCGTGTCGCGACCTGACGTGGAGGAAATGGACATCGACGCCGTCGATCGCGGTCGTGAACTGCGGGAGCGCGTTCAGCCTCGCCTCGCAGCGCCGCCAGTCGTACTCGTTCGTCCAGTAGCGCGCGACTTCCCGGATCGTCTCCCGTTGCACGCCCTGCGAGCGGTCGGAGACGAGTTCCCGGGTGGGCAGACGTGTCGCCAGTACGCGTCGGCGGAGGTCGTCGAGGTCCTCCTGCGCGACCTCGACGCGGAACGGGTGAATCTCGGGCCGGGTGGCGGTGGGGATCGGGGTATCGGTGGGTGCCGACATGGCATCTCCTGACAGGGGATACAGCGGATGGCGTCGAGGTGTGCCCACGGCCCGGCGTCGAGACGATTGCGCCTGAGCCCGAGAGCCCCACGCGGCAAGACTCGAGGGACGACTCACGAGGGCGCCGGCTCGCCGTCCTGCGACACAGCCGACCGCCAAGAGGCGCTACGCCGACACGAAAGCGACGTCGCGCGCCGATCTCCGCGAGCACTGACTCCGATCGCCGGACACGCCGACAGCAGAATCGGAGGGAGTCGTCCTGGCCACTACGTCGCTCTCTCCGAGCAGACCCGCGAATGGGAGACCGTACTCCTGGACGTACGCCCGAGGGAGGCGTCGACCGCAGGTGGGAACGGGTGCCGAGGTTGTTCCACTCGTCGGCGGCACCATCTCTCCTCCATCGGAGGGAGCACACGGGAATCCACACACGCGGAGTGCCGGAAACGACACGCTCGGGCACGAATTCACCGATCGATTTCTCGGATGGTGATCGCTGACATATCGCCCGGCCGGTCGGCGGCTGTTCGGCGGTAGGCCCGAGCAGTTCGCGGACGCTAGCGTTCGCCGGCGCGACACGTGGCGCATCCGTCAACGCAGGGGGGCGGCGCCGGTGTTCGGCGCCCATGACCCCGGTGCCTCGTCCCGGTCTCCTGCGCGCGTCCCGGAGCGAGCATGTCTCCCACCGTCTCCGCTGCTGTCGTCACCAGCCGCATCGAGGCCGAACTGATCGCCGGCTTCCTGCGGGACCACGACATCCGGGCCGCCGTGGCGGCGGACGACGCCGGGGGCCAGGAACCCGAGCTGCAGCTGCAGGGAGTCCGCGTCCTCGTCGACCACTCCGACGAGGCCGCCGCGCGTCGTCTGCTGGCCGCCGTCGAGGCCGGCGCTGATCCCGGCGAGTAACGCCGCCGACCCGAACCCCACCGCGACGGACCACGGGGCTCCCGTCGCAGGACCGCAAGGAGCACCTCATGGCCACGCGCGCATCGAGCACGGCGACCGCCGAGCGGGAGATTCGACCCTTCGCGATCGACGTCCCCGAGGAACAGCTCGCCGACCTGCGGCGGCGCATCACCGCGACGAGGTGGCCCGACCGGGAGACGGACCCCTCGCAGGGCGTGCAGCTCGACACGATCCAGGCGCTGGCCGACTACTGGGCGAGCGAGTACGACTGGCGCGCCTTCGAACGCCGGTTCGCCGCCCTGCCGCACTTCGTCACCGAGATCGACGGCGTCGACATCCACTTCATCCACGTCCGCTCCGAGCACGCGGACGCGATGCCGCTCCTCGTCACGCACGGGTGGCCGGGCTCGACGATCGAACAACTGAAGATCATCGACCCGCTCACCCGCCCCACGGAGCACGGTGCGAGCGCGTCGGACGCCTTCGACCTGGTGATCCCGTCGCTGCCCGGCTACGGGTTCTCGGGACGGCCGACGGAGACCGGCTGGGACCCCGTGCGCATCGCCCGGGCGTGGGTGGAGCTGATGGGCCGGCTCGGCTACACGAGGTTCGTCGCGCAGGGGGGCGACTGGGGCAACGCCGTGACGGAGCAGATGGCGCTCCTGAAGCCGCCGGGTCTGCTCGGCATCCACACCAACATGCCGGCGACGGTCCCGCCGGAGATCTCGAAGGCGCTCGCCGTCGGGGACCCGGCGCCGCCCGGCCTCGCCCCCGCCGAGGAGAAGGCGTACGAGGTCCTCGCCCACTTCTTCGCGACCGGCGTCGGCTACGCCGGTGAGATGGCCAACCGGCCGCAGACGCTCTACGGCATCGCGGACTCCCCCGTCGGCCTGGCCGCGTGGATGCTCGACCACGACGTCCGCAGCTACGAGCTCATCGCGAGCGCCTTCGCCGGCCGACCCGGCGGACTCTCGCGGGACGACGTCCTCGACAACATCACCCACTACTGGCTGACCAACACCGCGATCTCCTCGGGTCGGCTCTACTGGGAGAGCAAGCTCGCCTTCTTCGACGTCAAGGGCGTGGAGATCCCGGTCGGCGTGACGGTCTTCCGTGACGAGCTCTACCCGGCCCCGAGGAGCTGGGCGGAGCGGGCCTATCCGCAGCTCATCCACTTCAACGAGATCGACGAGGGCGGCCACTTCGCCGCCTGGGAGCAGCCGCAGGCCTTCGCGGAGGAGATGCGGACGACCTTCCGGCCGCTGCGGTGACCAGGACCGCGGAGCTCCCCGTCGAGGGCGTGTTCCCGCCGCTCGACGGGGCGACGACGTGGCTGAACTCCGCACCGCTGACGCCCGAGCGCCTGCGCGGGAAGGTCGTCGCCGTCCAGTTCTGCACCTTCTCCTGCATCAACTGGCTGCGCACGGTGCCCTACGTGACGGCGTGGGCCGAGGAGTACGGGCCCGGGTTGGTGGTCGTGGGCGCCCACTCCCCCGAGTTCCCGTTCGAGCACGACCCCGAGAACGTCCGGTCGGCGCTCGCCGCGATGGGCGTCGGCTACCCGGTGGCCGTCGACGACGACTTCGCGATCTGGCGCGCCTTCGACAACGCCTACTGGCCGGCGCTCTACGTCGTCGACGCGCAGGGGCGGGTCCGCTACCACCACTTCGGTGAGGAGGCCTACGAGCGGTCGGAACGCGTCATCCGGCAACTGCTCGCCGAGGCCGGGCACGACGTGGACCCGGAGCTGGTCCACGTCGAGGCGGACGGGGTGTACCTCGCCGCCGACTGGCCGCGATTGGGCTCGCCGGAGACCTACGTCGGCTACGCCCGGGCCACCGGGTTCGCCTCGCCGGGCGGAGTGGCCCTGGACCGGAGCCGGGTCTACCCCGAGGCGGAGCGGCTCCGGTTGAACCACTGGTCGCTCTCCGGCGCCTGGACGGTGGGCAGGCAGGTCATCGCCCTGGACGAGCCCGGCGGCCGGATCGTGCACCGGTTCCGGGCTCGGGACGTCAACCTCGTGATGGGCGGCCGGGCGGACGGGGGGCCGGTGCGCTTCCGGGTGACGCTGGACGGCGAACCACCGCGCGGCGCCCGGGGGCTCGACGTCGACGAGGACGGCTCCGGGATCGCCCGCGAGGAGCGGCTCCATCAGCTGATCCGGCAGGACGGGGCGATCCACGACCGGACCGTCGAGATCACCTTCGACGACGCCGGCGCCCGGGCCTACGTGTTCACGTTCGGCTAGGGGCGAGGTCGCCCCTGCCGGCCGGCGCACGCCTGACGCGCCGTCGAGAACGACCCCGGCCGCCGCCGCGGGGGCGTAGGTTCGAGGGGTCGGCCCCGAGGTGCCGGCGTCCGTTCTCCGGGCACCCGTGATCCGGGCGAGCCCGTGCCCCCGACCCCGTCGCTCACCAGTGGTAGCGGCGGGGTCGTGTCGTGAGGTCTCCCGCCGAGGCGATCGCCGGTAGTCAATCGTCACCTGCCCGGCATGCGGTGCCGCTAGCGTCGGCCTTCGTACCCCGGACCCGGTGCTCACGTCCCACCCAGCCCGCTCTGCGGGCATCCCCAGGGAGCTCCATGTCCGTTCCGGACGCACCGGCCGACACGATCACCCCGACCGACCTCGCGGAGATCGAACGCGCGAACGCCTCCGGCCGCACGCCGGTGGTGTTCATCCACGGCCTGTGGCTGCTGCCCAGCAGCTGGAACCGCTGGGCCCAGGTGTTCGAGGATGCGGGCTACACGTCGCTGACGCCGGGCTGGCCGGACGACCCGGTGACCGTCGAGGAGGCCAACGCCCACCCCGAGGTGTTCGCCGACAAGACCGTCGGCCAGGTGGCCGACCACTACGCCGCCGTGATCGCCCTGCTCGACCGGGCCCCGGTCCTCGTCGGGCACTCCTTCGGTGGCCTGCTCAGCCAGATCCTCGCCGGGCGAGGACTCGCGGCGGCGTCGGTCGCCATCGATCCCGCACCCTTCCGCGGGGTGCTGCCCCTCCCGATCTCGGCGCTGAAGTCGGCGTGGCCGGCCCTGCACAACCCGGCCAACCGTCACCGCGCCGTGCCGCTGACCTACGAGCAGTTCCGGTACGCGTTCGCCAACGCCGTCGACGAGGTCGAGGCCAAGACGCTCTACGCCACCTTCGCGGTGCCGGCCGCCGGCGTCCCGCTGTTCCAGGCGGCGGCGGCGAATCTCAACCCCTGGACTGAGGCCGCGGTCGACACGGAGACCCCGTCGCGCGGCCCGCTGCTGCTGATGTCCGGGGAGAAGGACCACACCGTGCCCTGGGCCCTCACGCACGCGAGCTACAAGCAGCAGGCCCACAACGAGGGCGTCACCGAGATCGTGGAGATGCCCGGTCGCGGCCACGCCCTGACCATCGACGCCGGCTGGCGCGAGGTCGCCGACACCGCCCTGACGTTCGTGCGCCGCTTCGCCTGACCTGAGGAGACCTCTCGTGGACATGCACCTGGCGGGCAAGGTCGCCGTCGTCACCGGCGCGAGCAAGGGCATCGGGCTGGCCGTGACCCGGGCGCTGGTCGCGGAGGAGGTGCGGGTGGCCGCCGGCGCCCGCACGACCAGCGACGAGCTCGCGGCACTGGCGGCGGACGGGACGGTGGTGCCCGTCCTGGGCGACCTCTCGGCCCCCGACGGGCCGGCCGCGCTCGTCGACGAGGCGGTGCGGACGTTCGGGGCCATCGACGTGCTGGTCAACAACGTCGGTGCCGTGACGCCGCGGCTCGACGGCTTCCTCGCCATCGACGACGCGGAGTGGGAGCGCACCCTCGCGATCAACTTCCTCACGGCGGTACGGGCGACCCGGGCGGCGCTGCCCCACCTGCTCGAGCGTGCCCCGTCCACCATCGTCACCGTCTGCTCGGTGAACTCCTTCCTGCCCGACCCGACGGTGGTCGACTACAGCGCCGCGAAGGCCGCGCTGGCCAACCTGAGCAAGTCGCTGTCGAAGGAGTTCGGGCCCCGCGGCGTCCGGGTCAACACCGTGAGCCCGGGGCCGGTCGAGACCGCGCTGTGGCTCGGGGACCAGGGCGTGGCCGCCACGCTCGCGGGTCCCGGTGGGCGGGATCCGGAGGCCATCGCGAAGGAGGCCGTCGCGGGGACCGCCACGGGGCGGTTCACCCGTCCCGACGAGGTCGCCGACGTCGTCGTCCTGCTCGCCGGCGGCCGGGCCGGCAACGTCACCGGCTCCGACGTCGTCATCGACGGCGGCCTCGTGACCACCCTGTAGTGACGACGAGGCAAGCGGCCCGTCTCAGTTCGACAGCTGGTCGAGGGGACTGCCCACGGTATCCAGGTGCTGCCGGAGGATGGCCAGGGTCCGGTCGCCGAGCTCCGACGGCACGGTGCCGGTGTCGTCGAGCCGCCGCTCGTGGTCGTCGAGGACCCGGCGGGCGGCCTCGACGAGCGGGACGCCGCCGAACTGGGCTGTGAAGTCGAGGCTCACGGCGGCCTGCTCGGTCGGCACGCCGAGCACGACCGCCAACGCACCCTCGGCCCGGTGGACCGTCGCCTGCTCGCGAACGGCCTCGGTGATCTCGCTGGTCTCCATCGACAACCCCGACGTACTCGTGCCGCGACGGAACGCGGCTGGTGGTCGGCGGGGGCTGGGCCGAGAGATCGACACTCTCACCATCGCTCATCGCCGGGGTCGATGCCACCCGCTGTGCGGCAGCGCACGACGTCGCCGCGGGACGATGCGCCACGGGACGCCGGGGACGACGGAGGAGAGCGCGGATGGACGGGCAACGAGTGCTGGTGACCGCGGGCGCGGCGGGGATCGGGCTGGCGGTCACGGAGGCGTTCGTCGCCGCCGGAGCGAGGGTGCACGTCGTGGATCTCGACGAGGCCGCCCTCGCCGAGGCGACCCGCCGCTCCGCGACGACGACAGGCACGGTCGGTGACGTCACCGACCCGGCCGTGGTGGAGCGCCTGTTCGCCGACGTCGAGCGCGAGCTCGGCGGCCTGGACGTCCTGGTCAACAACGCGGGCGTCGCCGGCCCGACGGCGCCCGTGGAGGACTACGACGCCGAGGCCTGGAACAGCGTGCTGGCCGTCAACCTCACGGCCACCTTCGTGATCACGCAGCGGGCGATTCCGCTGCTCAAGCGGTCCGACCGCGGGTCGATCATCGTCATGAGCTCGGTGGCGGGACGCTTCGGCTACCCGAACCGTGTGGCGTACTCGACGACCAAGTGGGGGCTGGTCGGCTTCGCCAAGACCCTCGCCCTCGAGCTCGGCCCCCACGGCATCACCGCGAACACGATCCACCCCGGGGCCGTCGCCGGCCCCCGCATCGAGCGCGTGCTCGCCGGTCGCGCGCAGGCCGCGGGGACCGACGTCGAGACCGAGCGCGCCAAGGCCCTCGACAACCAGTCGATCCGGGAGCTCACCGATCCCGCCGACGTCGGCGCCCTGGCCGTCTTCCTCGCCGGGCCGCACGGTCGCTCGATCTCGGGCCAGGTGCTCCCGATCGACGGCGACTCGAAGTCCGCCCAGTGATCGCCTCGACGTCGCGGTCAGCTACCGGCGGCGACCTTGCGGTAGCGGATGTGCGTGGCCAACGGTGAGTGGAGCACCTCGACGGGCTCGAAGTCGAAGGAGTCGACGCCCTCGAACATGCGCTCGCCGGCACCGAGCAGGGTGGGGGCGATGTCGAGGGTGAACTCGTCGATCACGCCGGCGTTCAGCGCCTGCCGGACGGTGGAGGCGCCCCCGGCGATGTCCACACCCTTGTCGGCCGCGGTCTCGGAGGCCTGCGCGTAGGCGGCCTCGAAGCCCTCGGTGACGAAGTGGAACGTCGTCCCACCCTCCATCTCGATCGGCTCATGAGCGTGATGGGTCAGCACGAACACCGGCGCGTGGTACGGCGGCTCGGCGCCCCACCAGCCGCGCCAGTCCTCGTCCCACTCGCCGCGGACCGGCCCGAACATGTTCCGGCCCATGACGTAGGCCCCGCGGGGGCGCATGAGCCACCCGGTCGCGATCTCGTCGGCCTCGGTCGCCCGCGGGTCCCCGATGTGCCACCCGTGCACCTCGATGCCGCGCTTCCCGAGCGGGTCGTCGCGGCTCTGATCCGGCCCGGCGACGAAGCCGTCGAGTGAGATCGACATGTGGCAGGTGGTGTCCGTCATCAGCGCTCCCGAGTGATTGCGAGTTGCAACCGGTCGGGACACCGTAGCAGCCGGATCGGCCCAGCGGACGCGAGAGCACGAGGACGGCTCGACCGTCGTGGTCAGCGAGTCCGTGCCGTCACCACGGAGATCGACAGCGACCGTGGAGGCTCCCTGACCATCGGTGCGGCCCGGAGTCCGGCACCGCGGCGTAGTCAGGCAGCTCGGGGCCGGTGACCGCACGCTCGATGAGCTCGGTGAACCACTCCGAGGTGAAGTCCGGGGGCGGTGCGGCGTCTGGCCCGGGGACGTCGCGGGTCTGCGCGTTCAGCCGGCCGATCTCCTGGTTGGCCTCGACGAACGAGCGCATCCGCGCCTCGTACCCGGCGAACCCGGCCTCCGGATCCCATCCGGCGGCGGCCAGCTCCCCGGCGAGCACGTAGGCGCCGACCAGGGCCAGCCCGGTGCCCTGCCCGGACATCGGCGACGAGCTGAACGCCGCGTCCCCGAGCAACCCCACCCGTCCGTTCCACCAGCGGTCCATCACCACCTGGGCGACCTGGTCGAGGTAGAAGTCCGGGGTGTCGTCCAGGTGCTCGAGGATGCGCGGGGTCCACCAGCCGTAGCCCGCCATCCGCTCGCGCAGCAGCCGCTTCTGGGCCGCGACGTCGCGGTGGTCGACATCGTGGTCGGCAGCGGGGAAGGAGAACATCGCCATGGCCTCGTGGGCCTCGTGGATGGGCCGCAGGGCGGCGGAGCGCCCGTTCTCCTGGTACTCGATCAGCCAGCGGTCGAGGCCGAACTCGTTGGGCACGCTGTAGAAGGCCAGCACGTGACCGAGGTGGCGGACGAATCGGTCGCGCGGCCCGAAGACCATCGCCCGCAGCGCCGAGTGCAGCCCGTCGGCCCCGATCACCAGGTCGAAGCGCCGCCGGTCGCCGCCCTCGAAGGCCACGTCGACCCCGTCCGCGTCCTGGGTGAGCTCGACGATCCGGTCGCCGAAGACGTACTCGACGTCGTCCCGGGTGTCGTCGTAGAGCACCCGGGACAGGTCCCCGCGCAGGATCTCGATCTCCGCGATGAACCCGTCGCCGCCGTCGTCCTCGGCACTGAAGGTCTCCAGCACGTTCCCGTCCGCGTCCACGCTGTGGGCGCCGGCGGTCACGGTGCGGACCGCACGCACCTGCGCGTCCAGCCCCATGAGCCGTATGACCTCCTTGGACACCCCGCGCGCGTCCACCGCCTGCCCGCCGGGACGCAGCCCGGGGGCCCGCTCCACGACGGTGACCTCGGCTCCTCGCCGGCGGAGCCAGTGGGCCAGCGCGGGCCCCGCGATGCTCGCCCCCGCCACCAACACCCTCGTGCCGCTCACTGCGCCCCCTGCTCGCCCGCTCGGACCACGGTCGGGACCCTACGGTGGCCGCCTGACAGGGAGGCCTCGGCGACGGCGGCCCGGACGTGGTCCGACGGGAGGGTGAGCACGTGAACGACGAGCACCTCCGGTTCTGCGCGAGCGCCGAGTGGGCGGCCCTGGTCCGCGACGAGCTCCTGCCCTGCCGAGCTGCCCGCACGCCTGCGGACCGCCGGGTTCGTCGACGTCGTGGTCGCCAGCACTAGCGACCGCTTCCGGTTCGGGCCGCCGTCCCCTGACGTCTTCGGGCGCCGATGCGGGATCCCGCCGTCTCAATCCCCTCGGCACGGTGACGTTCGGCCGACCGGTCCGGGGATGACCGCACCGCGCGACGGCGTTGCACAGGACAACGGGCCCGGGTACCCCATGCAGTCCCCCGGTCCCCTGTCCGACCGGCACCACCGGTCAGGAGGAGCACCACATGACCGACGTCAGCCCCGTCGCCACCGAGCCCACCACCGGGTCCACCACCGGCAGCGTCCGCATCGTGCGGGTGCCCGAGCTCGTCGGGGTGCCGGCCATCGACGCCCACGACCGTGCCCTCGACGCCGGCGTGCTCGCCGTCGCGGAGAACGCCACGCACACCGCGAGCGGCCGCAGCCTCATCCAGCGCCAGGACCCCGACCCGGGCGCCGAGGTCGAGCACGGGGCGATCGTGCGGATCTGGGTCAGCTCCTGACCCGGTAGCCACGCCGGGGGCTCGAACCGCAGCCCCCGGTGGGGCACGATCGCAGGATGTGCCGCAACATCCGGGTCCTGCACAACTTCGAGCCCCCGGCCACCGACGCCGAGGTGCACGAGGCGGCCCTGCAGTACGTCCGCAAGATCAGCGGTGCGGCGCGGCCCTCGAAGGCCAACGAGGACGCCTTCGCCCGGGCCGTCGCCGAGGTCACGGCGAGCACCCGCGTGCTCCTGGACCAGCTGGTCACCACCGCCCCACCGAAGGACCGCGAGGTGGAGGCGGACAAGGCACGGGAGCGGGCCCGAGAGCGCTACGCCCGCTGACCAGCCCTAGGCACCTTCAGCGCGCCCTGCTCCGCGGCCCGGGACGGCGCTGGATGACGCGTTCCGACGACTTCGGCGCCGCGCTCGGTGCGGGGGTGGCCTCCGGCTCGACGGGCTCCGGGCGCTCGGCGGGCTGCGGCGCGGCGGGCTCCGGCGCGCCCGCGTCCTCGGCCCGCTGGCGCCCGCGGGGCAGGCAGCACTTCTTGTACTTCGCCCGGGAGCCGCACCAGCACGGGTCGTTGCGGCCCGGGGGCCACGGGAGGCGGGGGCCGGGCTCCGGGGCGGTGGCCGCGTCGCCCGCGGCGTCGTCGTCCGACAGCATCGCGGCGAGCAGCTCCGGGGTCGCGACCTCGACCTCCAGGACCTCGCCCTCGGCGTCGGCGGCCTGCAGCTCGCCCTCGACGATCGCCCGGTGGGCGTCCCAGTCGCGCCCGAGCTCCCCGGCCGCCTCCGGCTGGGCGGCCAGGAGCCGGGTGAACGCCGCCTCCGGGAAGAACACCAGGTCGGGCGCGGCGCCGAGGTCGTCGGCGAGCGTGTCGTACTCGTCGGGGACGCGACCGAGCCCCGCGCGGACGTCACGGCGGGTCATGACCAGCTCGTCCACCACCGCCGCCACCTCGAGCTGCTCCTCGGAGCCGTCGGTCGCCCGGTCCTCGCGCTCCATCGCGGTGAGCATGGCGGCCGTGACCCACTGCTCAGCGAGCTCGGCGCGCCCCGTCTCGGTGAGCGCCTCGACGATCGGCCCGACCGCATCGACGTCGCGGTGCAGGAGCGGCCGCAGCGCCGCGAGCGCCGCCATCCCCTCGTCCTCGCGTCCGAGACGCAGGAGGCGCTCCGCATGGATCGCCTGCAGCCACGTCGCGTCGACGGTCCCCTCGCCCCTCGTGGCCGCCCGGGCCGAGAGGGCGAGGGCCTCCTCGTGGTCCCCGGCGAGCTCGCGGGCCTCGGCGGCGAGGCTCAGCGCATAGCCGGCGTCGTCGGGGTCGGCCAGCCTGCCCCCCTCGACGGCGGCGACCAGCTCGACGGCGAAGGGCCGTGGATCGCGCGCGGCCTGCGCGTCGGCGCCGATGCCGTCGAGATCGTCCGCGGTCAGGAGAAGGGCCACCGGCGCAACGTAGTCCTGGCCCGCCCGCCGCCGCCCGTCACTGCGAGCCGGCGGCCACCAGCGTCGCGGTGAGGGGCTCGAGCTCCGCGATCAGCTCGTCGAGCTCGGCGGGGGTGAGGGCGTCGTAGGGCGGGGTGGCGAGCTCGTCGGTCATGGCCTCGATGCGTTGCTGGGTCTCGCGCCCGGCATCGGTGAACCGCCCGTCGGCGTCGACGAGCCCGCGTTCGCGCAGGCCGGCCATGACCGCGGCCAGCCGCTTCTTCGGCAGGTGGTGGATGCGTCCGAACGACTCCGCCGGGTAGATGCCGTGCGCCAGCGCACTGAGCACGTGGGCTTCCGTGCCGCCGACGCCCGCCGCGAGCAGTGCGGCGACGTGCCCGTCACCGCGGTGCTCGCGCAGCATCGTGGCGGCGTGCCACAGGCGGGTGACCGGGTCTCCGGGCACCTCCAGGGCGCGCCATCCGGCGTACATCACCCGACCCTCGGTGGGCGCGCCCGTCGCGGCCTTCGTCGTCAGGTCGGCGGCGCGCACCAGGCCCGGGGAGTCGGCCAGCTCAGCACCGAGGATCCGGCGCACCGACGCCGCACTCCCCCGCCGCCACGCGGCGAACGACGTCTCGGGCGGGACCGTCTCCCACGCGCTCGGGATGTGCCGCGCCGCCTCCCCCTCGGCGAAGCTGTAGAACGCCGCGTGCACGACCTGGGCCGGCACCCGTCCCAGCGGCGCGGCGCGGGCGGCGAAGTAGCCGTCCCAGTAGGTGCGGTGCCCGAGCGCCGCCAGCTCCTCGTTCGACTCGTCGGCGAAGTAGGTGACCAGGCAGATCGGCTCCAGGAGCTCGAACATGCGACGGGCGGTGCGGGCCATGGCGGGCGCCTCTCCCTCGGTTGCGGGCCTCCACCACGACGACGAACCCGCTCCCCCTGTTTCGACACCGAGCCTCGGTGCTCACACCCCCCGGGGCAGGTCCGGTCGGCGTACGGTCGATCCCACCGGCGGAGTTGGCCCCGGACCTCGGCAGACCCCGCCCCTTTCTCGTTGGGCGGAGTTCCCGTGAGCGCCTTGTTGATCTCCCTGATCGTGGTCGTCCTGGTCCTGCTGGTGCTCGTCACGGCGAGCGTGCGGCTCGTGCAGCAGTACGAGCGGGGTGTCGTGCTGAGGTTCGGCCGCCTCCTGCCGGAGATCCGCCAGCCGGGCCTGCGCCTGCTGGTGCCGTTCGCCGACCGGATGGCCAAGCTCTCCGTGCAGACGGTCGTCCTCGACGTGCCGTCGCAGAGCACCATCACCCGCGACAACGTCACCATCGGGGTCGACGCCGTCGTCTACTTCCGCGTCCACGACCCGGTGCGAGCGGTGATCAACGTCCAGAACTACCTGCAGGCGACCTCCCAGGTCGCGCAGACCTCGCTGCGCTCGGTGATCGGCCGCGCCGACCTGGACACGCTGCTCTCCGACCGCAACCGGATCAACGGCGAGCTCAAGGACGTCATCGACGCCCCCACCGAGGAGTGGGGCATCAGCATCGACCGCGTCGAGATCAAGGACATCTCGCTCCCGGAGGGCATGCGGCGGTCGATGTCGCGCCAGGCCGAGGCCGAGCGCGACCGGCGGGCCCGCGTGATCCACGCCGACGGCGAGCTCCAGGCCTCGACCAAGCTCTCTCAGGCCGCCGCGGCGATGGGCGAGACGCCGGGCGCGCTGCAGCTGCGTCTGCTGCAGACCGTGGCCGACGTGGCGTCGGAGAAGAACAGCACGCTGGTGATGCCGTTCCCGGTCGAGCTGCTCCGCTTCTTAGAGCGAAGCGGCGACCCCGTGCCGACGACCACCGCCGGTCCGGCGCCCTTCTCCGCCGCGGAACCGGACGACCCGGCCGGCCTCGGGACCACAGCGACGCCGGACACGCCGAGCAACGGCGCCGCCGTCCCGTCCCCCGGCACCGACCTCCGGGACCAGGGCGAGCGCTGACGGCGCGGGCTCAGTCGTCCCGCAGCGCGCGGCGCAGGATCTTGCCGGTGGTGGTGCGGGGCAGCTCGTCCAGGAACTCGATCTCCCGCGGGACCTCGTGGGCGGCCAGCCGCGACCGCACGTGGGCGCGCAGCCGGTCGGCGAGCTCCGCGGACGCGGTGACCCCGGGGCGCAGCACGACGAAGGCCTTGGGGACCTGCCCGCGCCGCTCGTCCGGCACGCCGACGACCGCGGCCATCGCGACGGCTTCGTGCCCGCCGAGGCTCTGCTCGATCTCGCCGGGGCCGATCCGGTAGCCGGCCGAGGTGATGACGTCGTCCTTGCGGGACTCGAACCAGACGTAGCCGTCCGCGTCCTGCCGGGCCAGGTCGCCGGTGAGCAGCCAGTTCCCGAGGTACTTGGCCTCCGTCGCCTCCGGGTTGCGCCAGTACTCCAGCATCGTGGAAGGCGTTCGGCGGTCGAGGGCGAGCTCGCCGACCGTGTCGATCACGGGCGCGCCGTCGTCGTCGAGCACGACGGCGGTGAACCCGGGCAGCGCCTTGCCCAAGGATCCCGGACGGACCGGGTACACCGACGCGCAGTTGCCGATGCAGGCGTTGAGCTCGGTCTGCCCGTAGCCCTCGTTCACGGTCGCGCCGAAGAACTCCTCGCTCCACTTCAGCAGGTCGGCGCCCAGGGCCTCGCCGCCCGACGCGACCGAGCGGAACACGAACCCGTCGCCGTCGATCCCGGACGCGCGGATCACCCGCAGCGCGGTGGCCGGCAGCAGGGTGAGCGTCACGCCGAACTCGCGCATCAGCCACACCGCGCGCTCGGCGGTGAACGCCGGTTCGCGGTCGACGACCACGGGCAGGCCGTGGAACCAGGCCGGCACCAGGATGTCCATGATCCCGGCGATCCACGCCCAGTCGGCCGGGGACCACAGCACGTCGTGGGCCTTCGGGTAGAACTCGAAGATCGCCTCGAAGGCGGGCAGGTGCCCGAAGACGATGCGGTGGGCGTGCAGCGCGCCCTTGGGATCGCCGGTCGTGCCCGAGGTGTAGATCAGGAACGCCGGGTCCTCCGCGGCCGTGTCCACCGGCGTGAACTCCGGGGACGCCGCGGCCAGCGCGTCCTCGTAGGAGTCCGCGCCCGCGCCGCCGATCACCAGCAGCGGCACCTGCTCGCCGCCGTCGTCGAGCGCCTCGCGCACCCGGTCCGCGTTCGCTGCGGCCGTCACCACGGCCTTCGCGCCGGCGTCGCGCAGCCGGTAGCGCAGCGCGTCCGGGCCGAACAGCGCCGACAGGGGCAGCGCGATCGCGCCCATCCGGAACATCGCGACGAAGCCGACACCGGTCTCGAACGAGGCCGGGCTGACGAGACCCACGACGTCGCCCCGCCCCACCCCGAGCGCGGTCAGCGCGTTCGCGAGCCGGTTCGAGGCCTCGGTCACCTCGCCGAACGTGTGGTCGCGTGAGCTCCGGTCCACCTCGACGACCGTGAGCGCCCGCGCGCCCGGGTCCTGCCGGTCGGCGCACGCCACCCCGAGGTTGAATCGTTCCGGGATGTCCATGGTGGCGAAGTCGACCTGGCGCCACAGCTCGTCGTAGCCCGGGGCCGGGGTCAGCAGCGGACGCTCCACGACGACTCCCGCAGGTCCACGACGATGAGGACCGCTCCACGGTAGGGCGCGGACGGTGGCGTGGATAGCTCCGGTCGGCGGTCGAGAGCCGATCCGAATCGGTTGCCAGCTCCGCGGACCCACCACCCGCCGCGTCACCGCGTCGCCGCGAAGCACGAGGCCACGAGCACGGGATGTGGGGCGGTCCGAGCCGGAAAGGCCGCGGCGACCGCCGTCGGCGATCGGTGCACGCCGACGTCAGCCGACGGCGGTCGCGTCCCGGTCGCGCACTGTCGTCGTGGTCGTGGCGCCCGTCGATCGAGAACGCGTCCGGGCGTCCGCCGAGACCGGAGCGCGGTGTTGGCCGTGCTCACGCAGGACCCTTCCTTCCCCCACCAGCACGGAGCCGTCGCGGATGGCCGCCGGCTGCGCGCCCTGGGGCTCCCCGATCGGCGCGGGGACCACGCCGGGGCCAGAAGCCGGGCCCGACGCGACATCGGGCTCAGCACCCGGAACGGGTTCACCACCCGGAACGGGCTCACCACCCGGAACGGGCTCGGGACCGGGGCGAGGTTCGGGACCGGGGCGAGGTTCAGGCTCGGCCCCGGGGCGGGGTTCGGACTCGTCCCCCGAGCCCACGTCCGGTAGCGCGACGGGCCCGGAGACGGCTCCCGAGGAGTCCTCCGCGCCCGCGGCGGCGGGCAGGACGTCGGACTCCGGGGCGGCCTGGTCCCTCGGCATCGTGGGCCCCGCAGGCTCGTCGAGGGCCAGCACCGGCGCGTCACCCCTCGAATCGGCGCAGCTCACGATCGAGGTGCGGTCGGGGACCTCGACGTAGAGGAGTGAGACGTACAAGCCGTCGGCGGTCCGGAGCCACATGTCGGAGTGCGCGCCGGACTCGTCGGTGACCACGTCTCCGGTCCGGGCACAAGTGAGCGCCAACCGCGATCCGCGGGCTGCCGTGTCGCGCGAGGTCTCGGCGATCGCTTGAGGCGCCGACCGGAGGTTGACCCCCGCGGCCCCGACGTCGTGCACGACGCCCGTCCACGAGACGGGAGCAACGGCAACGGCCTCCGTCGACTGTCCCTGGCCCGTCCACCACGCGATCGCGCTGGCCAGGACGAACGCCTGCGCGAGACCGGCCACACCGATCAGGCACCGACGTACACCCCGCCGCCGCGTCTGCAGGCGCACACGCCTCCCCGCGTTCCCGAGCCTGTCGGAGAACGTGGGCTCCCCCGGAGGGTGCGCGGAAAGATCGTTCGAAGGCGTGGCTGCTGCGGCGGCGACGGGCCGCCGCACCGGCGTCATTGTGATCAACCCTCGCTGGCTCGGTCCCCGCACCGGCTCCGACAGGGACGTCGTCGCCGCGTCCAGGCTCCGCTGCGACGGACCCTGCGCCCCATCCCCCTTGGACGTCACCATGGAACTCCCCCTGATCGAACTCGTGATCGCACCCCGTATCGGTGGATCACCCGGAAGAGTTACCTGATCCTTGAGATTGATCAGCGACGACACCGAAAGTGACCTGCTCGCCCACGACGGACGTCACGGTCGCCCGGAGCGTCTGGGACCGCTCGCGCACCGTTGCCGTGCAGTCGAGGGTGGCGCCGACCACGGCCGGAAGAGATTCCGGGCACTTCACGGCGCCGGCAGGGAGGCCCGTCGTCGCCACCATCTGGCTCTCGACCCGCGCCGCGGACACGAAAGGCTGCCTGCTGTTCCTCGCGGCGAGGACGCCGCCGACCGAGACGACGAGGGTGAGCAGCACCCCGAGAACCACGGCCGACGTCGCTGCGCGCCGGGTCACGCCGGTCGATCGGCGACGCACTGCGACTCCCACGACCGCGCCGACCGGCGGGAGCACCACGGCGAGGACGATCGCCATCAGCATCGTCCGATAGCGCGGCGGGGCCGGTCTCGTCGCGGTGTCCTGGTTCCGTTCGATCTTGCCAGCGGCGGGTCCCGGCGACGGAACGTCTCGGAGCGGAGAGGACGGAGGGACGAGTGGCGAACCTCGACGACGGGAGACCGACGCGACATCGGGTGCCTCGCGCGTTGCTCGGCGCGTCTGCATCGGCGGCGGCGGCGCTGCCGTGACCGCATGTGCCGTCGCGGCAGGTCGAGGACGACCGACGAGGGTCCGCCGCGACGCCGCGACGAACTCACCCACGCTCGACGGCCGCCCGTCGGCCCGCTTGGCCAGGGCGGCCAGCACGACGTCGTCGAGGCCGGCGGGAAGGTCGTCAACCAGCGCCGAGGGCCGAGGCGGCGGTTCCTGCAGGTGAGCCACCATGATCGCGGCCTTGTGACCCACGAAGGGCGGCCTGCCCGTCACGAGTTCGAAGAGCACGCAGCCCAGCGCGTACACATCGAGGCGATGATCGAATCGCTCCGCCCGGAGCTGCTCCGGCGCCATGTACGCAGGCGTCCCGGGAGAGGCACCCGACGCGGTGAGGCTCCCGGTCGACTCGCGGATGTGGACGATGCCGAAGTCGGCGAGGTACGCGAAGTCGCGGCGCCCGAGGAGCACGTTCGACGGCTTGACGTCGCGATGGACGAGCCCCGCCCTGTGGGCCGCTCCCAGGGCATCGGCCACCTGCTCGATGATCTCTATGGCCGAGATCGGCTGAAGTCGGCCGGCACGCGCAAGCCGGGCGCCGAGGTCCTGCCCCCTCACCAGGCGCATGTCGATGAACATGCGGTCGTCGATCACCCCGAAGTCGTGGATCGGGATGACGTGGGGGGAGTCGAGCTCTCCGACGGTTCGGGACTCGCGGCGAAAGCGCTTCCGAGTATCCGGGTCGCTCTGCGCCTCGGGGTGGAGGCGCTTGAGGGCGACGGTGCGCTCGCGTCGCGTGTCGAACGCCTCGTGGACCTCCCCCATCCCCCCGCGACCGAGCAGGCGGCGCAGGCGGTACGGCCCGAACTCCTCCACCGACGGACCCACCTCCCCCGCAGTCCGCGTCACGCGGGGTGATCGCATTCACCGCGCCGATCGTTAGCCGGGCCTCTGGCTGACGGAGGCGGGGTGGCGACCGGCCAGGAGCCGCCGCGTCGTCAGCGCCTCGGGTCCTCCGGCCACGCGTGCTTGGGGTAGCGGCCCCGCAGCTCCGCGCGCACCTGCGGGTAGCCGGAGTCCCAGAACGACGCGAGGTCGGCGGTCACCGCCACCGGCCGTCCCGCGGGTGAGAGCAGGTGGACGACGACCGGGACCCCGGCCAGGACGGGGGCCCGCTCCCACCCGAACGCCTGCTGGACCTTGAGCGCCACGACGGGGGCCGCGGGGTCGGTGTAGTCGACGCGGACGCTGCGTCCCGACGGGGTCGTGACCGTGGTCGGCGCGAGCTCGTCGAGCCGGCCGGCCTCCGACCACGGCACGAGGTGGCGCAGCGCCGACGCGACCTTCACCCGCGCGGCGTCCGCCCGGCGGCGCACCCGCGTGAGGTCGAGCCACTCGTCGAGACGGGACAGCAGGGCCTCGTCGTCGACGGCGGGCCACGGGTCGCCCCGCGCCGCGTGCAGGAACGCCAGCCGGGCCCGCAGCGCCGTCGCCGCGTCGTCCCAGCGCAGCAGCCCGAGCCCCTCGGCGGCCAGGCCGTCGCGCACCGCGGCCGCGACCGCCGCCGGGTCGGGGTGGGCCAGGGGCCGGCGGGTCAGCACGATCGCGCCGAGGCGCTCGCGGCGCTCCGCCACGACGTCGCCGCCCTCCCAGGCCACCACCGCGTCGTCGTGCCACCAGCCCGCGGCGGCCTCCCGGGCGAGGTCCTCGTCGACCGGCACGGCGAGCCGCACCCGCGCCACCCGGTCGCCGGGACCGCGTACGGCGTCCGCCACGGCGATCCACGGGCTGCCCCGCAGCCGCGACCCGGCGGCGAGCTCGACCCCGGTGCCCCCCGTCGTCAGGTACTCCCGGGCGTCGGCCCCGCGGGCGCGGGCGAGGCGGTCGGGGTAGGCGAGGGCGACGACCGAGGCCACGCCCCGCGAGCGCGTCCCACCGCTCCGGCGACGGGGACCGCTGTCCTGCCGAAGCCTCCGGACCTCCGCCCGCCACCGCGGATCGTTCGTGGCCCGGGCCGTGCGCAGGAGCTCCTCGAGGTCGTCGGAGTCGCCCCGCACGTCGGCGGCGAGCAGCGCCACCACCTCGGTCGCGGTGTCCGCCCCGACGGCCTCCGCGCCGTCGAGCAGCGCGCGCCCGAGCCGGGGGTGCACGCCGGCCGTCGCCACCGACCGCCCCCGCTCCGTGATGCGACCGTCGTCGCCGACCAGCCCCAGCCCGCGCAGCACCTCCCGCGCGGCGTCGAACGCCACGGCCGGCGGCGGGTCGAGCAGGGCCAGCCCCGCGGCGTCCGGCGTGCCCCACCGCGCGAGCTGCAGCGCGAAGCCGGCCAGATCGGCGTGCGCCACCTCCGGGGCGTCGTCGCGGTCGCGGTGCGCGTGCTCGGCCTCCGACCAGCAGCGGAACACGGTCCCGGCGGCCTCCCGACCCGCGCGCCCGGCGCGCTGCGTCGCCGACGCCTGGGACGCGAGCACCGTGACCAGGGCGTCGAGGCCGCGCGCATGGTCGGTCCACGGCCGCCGCGAGAGCCCGGCGTCGACGACGACCCGCACCCCCGGCACGGTCAGGCTCGTCTCGGCGATCGACGTCGCGAGCACGACACGGCGACGGCCCGTCCCGCCGCCCAGCACGGCGTCCTGGTGCGCCGCGTCCTGCCCGCCGTGCAGCGTGAGGACCTCGGCGTCGACGCGGCCCAGGCGGCGGGCGACGTCGTCGATCTCCCGGCGACCGGGCAGGAACACGAGCACGTCGCCGACGGCCTCGGTCACGGCGCGCCGCACGACCGCGCTCACGTGGTCGAGGAACGCCGGCTCCACCCGCATCCCACGCGGCGGCGGGACGGGACGCGGGGGCGGGCTCCAGACGACGTCGACGGGGTGCATCGGGTCGGGGGCGGTGACGACCGGTCCGTCGAGGGCGACGGCCAGGTCGTCGGCGGCCGCCGTGGCGGACGTGGCGAGCAGGCGCAGGTCCGGGCGCAGGGCGGCGCGCGCGTCGACGCCGAAGGCGAGCGCGAGGTCGGTGTCGAGGTGGCGCTCGTGGCACTCGTCGAGGACGACGGCGTCGACCCCCGCGAGCTCCGGGTCGCGCTGGAGCCGGGCCACGAGCAGCCCCGTCGTGACGACCTCCACCCGCGTCTCCGGTCCGGTGCGCCGCTCGCCGCGGATCGCGTAGCCGACGCGCCCGCCCACCGGCTCGCCGAGCAGCCACGCCATCCGCTGGGCCGCGGCACGGACGGCGACGCGACGCGGCTCGGCGACGAGGACCCGCCCGCGCACCGACCCGGCCAGCGCGAGCGGCACCAGCGTCGTCTTGCCGGTGCCGGGCGGGGCGACGAGGACGGCGGCCCCGCGCTCGTCCAGCGCCGCCTCGAGCTCCGGGAGCGCCGCGCGCACCGGAAGGTCGAGGTCGACCTCGTCGATCACACCTGCCGGTCTACCAGTCCCTCGACTCATCCGAGCCGGGTGATGCGGGCGTGGGCCGGCACGACTTGTCTCGACCCTGATGACGGACCCACGCACCTCCGCCGCGATCTGCCGTCGTCCGAGGGAGTCGCGATGTCCGCCGTCGATGATCTGACGGAGCTGGTCGAGCGCGCGGGTGCCGCCGAGCGGACCGCCCTCGCGTCGAGATGGAAGGAACGCGAGGACGTCGACGCTCTCCGGCGCCGTGTGGAGGGCGCCATCACCGAGCAGCACCAGCTGGAGAAGCTCTCCCCCGGGCCCGTCCTGAGCGATCGGCGCGCCCGTCTCCGGGACGCCTTCCTCGACGAGGGGCTCCGCAGCGCGCCACCTCCGGCGGTCGATCACGCCGACGCCGCGCGGGCCGAGGCGGAGGCCGCCGGCGCCGTGACCGTCGCGCGGCTGGCGTTGTTCGAAGCGCATCTCGCGGTCCTCGACGCCCGGCTCGCCCGCATCGACGCCGGCGAGGCCGAGCCCGGCGCGGAGGCGATCGACGGCCACACCCCGCTGCAGGGACGCAACGCGGTCACCCGGCACGGGCCCGCGCTGGCGAACGGCGTGCGCGGCGAGATCGTGTACATGCTCGCGCGCAAGCCGCGCTCGCTCCTCACGAGCCTGGCGATCGGCCTCGCGCTGGGCCTGCTCTACCTCGGCTTCATCCGGGTGTTCCAGTGGGACAGGGCCCAGGCGTGGCTGCCCTACCTCGGGCTGTGGGCGATCTCGGTCGTCATGGGCGGCGCGGTGTGCCTCAACGCCATGAGCTTCGACGCCATGCGCGTGCGGGCCGCTCTGGACAGCGGGGCGCGGCTCTGGCATCTGCTGGTGACCAAGAACCTGGCCCTGGTCTGTCTCGTCGCCCCGATCGGCTTCCTGCTCAGCGGCCTGCTCGCCTGGCGGGCCGGCAACCTCGACGCGTTCTTCAAGGCCTGCGCCCTGATGATCTCGTTCATCCTGCTCTGGCTGGGGGTCGGCAACGTGCTGTCCGTCGTCGTGCCCATCCGGGACGAGCCGATCCTGCGTCGCCGGAAGGACGGCACCCTCAAACAGTTCGCGATCGTCTTCGCCGTGTCCTACGCGATCGGCTACATCGTGAACATCATGCTGATCTGGCGTGTCTTCGCGGCCCAGGAGTGGGCGGCGCGCCTGGGCAGCGCGATCCTTCCGGCGATCTTCGTCATCGTCAGCAGCGCCTCGATGTGGATCCTCCTGACCATCGTCGCGGTCGCGCTGTCCCAGCAGCCGAAGATCCGACGGGCCCTGATGAAGGAGCTCGCCGACTTCCAGTCGAACGCCGAGGCACAGGCGCTCGCCCGGGAGACCGACCAGGCCCGGACGAGCGTCGCCTCGGCGGCGGAGCCGACGACGGAGACGGCGGAACCGGGAGCGTCAGCCGCGCGGTGACCGCGTCCGGCAGGTCATCGGGGGCTCCTGCCAGGTGCCGTCGATCACCGGGGGCTCCGGTCCGTAGAGACGGAAGATCGCGGTGAACGCGCCCGCCGGCGCGGGCAGCCAATTGGCTCGTTCCTCGGGCGCCGACGGTTCGTCGTGCTGCACGGTCAGGGTCAGGGAGCCGTCCGGCCCGAACACCAGGCCCTCGGTGCGGTCGCCGATCGAGTACCGGTCGATCGGGTTGTCGACCAGCAGGCGGCTCGGGAGCGCGTACATCGTGATCGACCAGAAGAGCTTGACCGGCGGGAGCCGGTCGGCCGGGAAGTGCACCGTGTAGGAGTCCCCGCCCGTCAGCGGACGACCCTGCTCGTCGGCGTGCCAACCGATGTAGATCGCTTCCTCGACGTCGTTGCCGTAGATGCCCATCGCCGCGGCCGTGGCGCGACGCAGGTAGTCCTGGCCCAGGCTCGCGCGACTGCCGAAGAGCCCGACCGAGGAGTGCGTCGCGTGGATGGCATCGTCCAGCCGACGGCGCCCGTCCTCGACGCCGGCGTCGAGCGCGGCTCGCTGCTCGTCGGTCAGCGACGCGGCGTCGAACGACCATCCCGGACCGATGCCCGCGCGGGCGAACGTGCTCATGAGCTCTCGCTCGGAGGGGTCGGGCGGCTGGCAGAACTGCAGCAGGAAGTTCAGGTAGGCGATGAACTCGCGGCTCAGGGCCCGCTGCTCGTCCCACGCCGGCCAGTCCACGGCCGGGGCGGGCGGGGGTGGCTCCGTGCCGGCCACGGCGTGCCGTGGCGCGAGCCCGTACTGCTCCTGCAGCGCCTCGACGTTCGCCAGGTCGTGCGGTCCGTCGAGGCCCGTGCGACCCAGGCAGCCGATGAACTCGGTCTCGGACCGGAACACCCCGTCGATGCCCTCGGGCACGTCCCCGTCCCAGCCCGGGCCGGCGAACAGGTAGCGGCCCCCGGCCCGGCCGGTGCTGAGGACGCCGGCGTAGGCGAAGTTGTAGGTGAACAGGTCGAACCACTGGAACGTCACGTACCGGTCCCCCGGGACCGGCGGCACCGTGAGCACCCACGGTTCGGCGCGCAGGTCCAGCCAGGCCCAGGAGTACGGGGTGTCGTTGTTGGCCGTGACGATGTCGGTGTCGGCGGGGGTGTAGACGCGGTCGTAGTGGCGGAACCGACCGAAGCCCCCGACGTAGCCGGGGAACGTCTCGTCCACGGCCTGCTCGTAGAGGGTCTTGTAGTTGAACAGCATCGCGTAGGCGTAGACGAACGCGTCGGCCGTCGTGGCCCTCAGCTCGTCCGGTCCGGCGTCCACCCGATGGCCTCCCCCGATCCGCATCCCTGACCCGCGCACGGTAGGGAGGCGCCCGGTGTCGTGGCCTCCTCCTGAGCGGGTGAGATCGAGTTCGACCTGGCCCGCCTCAGCCCACCCGTCGACGACCACCCGCACCTCGTGCACGGCGTTGCGCGCCGCGTCGAGGGGCTGGACGCGCCCCTGTGTGTCGGTGGCGCGGGCGGCGAGCACGTGCTCGCCCGGCGGCAGCTCGAGCGCGAGGGCGAAGTGCTGCCACGTCCGGTGCTCGCCCCGCGCCTCCAGGGTCGCCGGACGCCACCGGCCGTCCACGCCGACCTCGAGCGACGCCACCGGGAACGCTCCCCACGCCCACCCGCTCACCTCGACGGCGCCGCCGACGCGTGCTCCCTCGACCGGGGTCGTGATCACGCTGGTGACGTCGAGGTCGCGTACCGGCTGCGGCCGGGGCTCGCCGGGCACGCTGCGCTGGTAGAGGCGGGTGGTGAACAGGTGCTCGGGACGCCGGTCGGCGACGGTGAGCGCGCGGAGCCACTTGACGTTGTTGGTGCCGAAGTACCCGGGCACCACGAGCCGCGCCGGCCCGCCGTGCTCGTCGTCCAGCGGCGCCCCGTTCATCCCCAGCGCCACGATCCCGCGCTCGCGGGCGACCTCGAGAGGCACGTCCTTGCGGTACTCGGTGCACGCGACGTCGGCGAAGACCCCGGCGTCGGCGCCGGTCGCCCACAGCGCCGACGCCGGCGCCGCGCCGGCGGCCTCGAGGAGCGCCGCGACCGGGACGCCGTGCCACACCACGTTCGCGGCCCGTCGTACGAAGACGCCCGGCTCGAGCGGGTTGCCGAAGCACTCGAGGACGGCCGGCACGTCGACGGTGGGCAGGGCGCGCAGCGCGGGCAGGTCCAGCTCCCGCGGCGTCGCGACGTCGCCGTCGATCCACAGCCGCCACGACCCGCGGTCGACGTGGGCGATGCCGAAGTGCCCGATGACGTAGACGTCGTCGATCGCCGTCACGCGCTCGCCGAGGCGCTCCGGGCCGGGGATCCACTTCGTCGTCGACGCGGGGTCCATGGGCGTGGCGGTCACGACGGGACCTCCCGGGTGGTCACGGTCCGGCGGCGGGCCTGCCCAGGCTCCCGGTGCCGGGCGCCCCGGGTCCAGAGGACGGCACCGCGAACGGCTGTGGTGGCGGGCCGGACCTGCGTAGCGTCAGGGCGCATGACGACGCCGTCGGTGCTGGACGAGACGCAGCTGGGCCACCTGCGCCACTGGGACAACCTCTCCCGCCGTCTGCCCCACGACTGGTCGCTGATGCAGGGCAAGGGCGCGGGCGAGGACGACTTCGGCAGCTACCGGTTCCAGCTCGCCTACATGATCTACGGGCTGGCCCTCACCCACCGCCACCGGCTCCCGGCGGCCCCGGGCCTGTTCCGCCCGATGATCCAGCGCCTCATCGAGAAGCTGCTGATGCCCGACGTCTGGCTCTACTGGCGCGACGTCTCGCGCGGTGGGATGGTCGCGAACGCGCACCTCTCCGAGGGCTACCACGAGGAGTGGGACCCCGTGGTGCGCGACAACATCATGTACTCGGCGTACGTGCAGTCCTGCGCCCTGCTGCACGACCACCTCTTCGCCGAGGACCGCTACGCCGAGCCGGGCGCGCTGACCTTCCGGCACTGGTCGTTCTTCTGGGGCGGCGAGGAGAAGCGCTTCTCCTACGACCGCGACTCGCTCAACGAGCACCTCTACTGGCAGATGGTCGAGAACGGCTACCTCGGCGTCGCCTGCGAGCCGAACTGCGTGTTCCAGATCTGCAACCAGCCGGCGATCCTCGGCTTCCGGCTGCACGACGTCCTCACCGGCGGGGACCGCGCCACCGAGGTGGTGGCCGGCTACGAGAAGGCCTGGGCCGACTTCGGCCGCCTCGACGGGGCCGGGCACTACAACCAGATGGTCCTCGAGGACAGCAAGGTCGTGGCGCCGAACGCCATGCTCGCGCCCTGGGTCGACGCCTGGTGCGGGGCGCTGATGAACACCTGGAACCGCGACTTCGTGCGGGAGAACTACCCCCGCCAGGTGGCGGAGTTCCTCGTCCCCGGACCCGACGGCACCCTCTCGGTGCGCTCCGCGCCGGCGAGGAACGTGATGGGCCAGGCCGTCATCACCGACACCTGCGACACCGGGTGGGTCGCCGCCTGGGCCTCCGAGATGGGCGACCGCGCCACCCTCGACGGCCTGCTCGCCCACGCCGACCGGTTCATGGCGCCCGCCCGGCAGGACGGCGGTCTCTACTACCCGCGCAACGACACCCCGGCCGACGCCGACGGCCACCGCACCGAGGTCGAGCCGATGACGGGCAACGTCCTGCTCGGCTACGCCCGTCTGAACGTCCCCGACGGGCTGCACGAGCTCTACCAGCGCCCGTGGGGACCCGACCACTTCACCGAGCCCGCGCTGACCGAGGTCGGACGCGACGTCGAGGTCCACCGCGCCGAGGTCGTCGACGGGGTCCTGCACGCCCGTCTGCGACGCACCGGGGACGGCGAGCCGACCGTCGTCGTCGGACGTGTGCCGGAGGGCGCGCGGCTGCGGATCGACGGCCGGGAGGTCGAGGCACGCCCGGTGCCCGAGGGCCTGCGCGTCGACGTCACCCCCGGACCGGCGCACGACCTCGAGCTGGTGCCGTGAGCGCGCCCACCGACGTCGCCTTCGACCTCGTCGACCACCACGGCGACCCGGTCGACGCCCGGTCCTACCCCGGCGCGTGGCTCCTGGTGCAGTTCGGCTTCACCTCGTGCCGCGTCGTGTGTCCCCGGGCGCTCACCCGGCTCACCGCGGCCCTCGACGCGCTCGACGACGTCGTGGCCGACCGGGTCCGGCCGCTCTACGTGAGCGTCGATCCCGAGCGCGACACCCCCGACGTCATGCGGGACTTCCTCGCCGCGTCCTACCCGCGCTTCACCGGGCTCACCGGCACCCCGGAGCAGGTCGAGGCGGCCAAGCGGGCCTTCCGCGTGTTCGCCCGCCGCCGCGCCGACCCCGAGGACCCGGACGGCTACGCCGTCCCGCACACCGCGATCACCTACCTCGTCGACCCCGACGGACGCCTCGCCCACCACTGGCCCGACACCGCCGACGCCCCGACCGTCGCCGCCGGACTGACCGCGCGCGTGGCGGCCGGGATCGGGGCGAGCCCGTCACCCTGACCGCGTCAGGGAGGCCCTGACGGGGTCGCGGCGAGCCGGTCGAGGAGCAGGGCGAACAGCTGCTCGGCGAACGCCACGTCCCTGCCCCGTGCGAGGGACAGCACGGCGATGCCCGTCGAGGTGGCCTGCAGGAGCGCGAGCGACACCGAGTCGGCGTCCCTCCCCGCGGTGGCGAGCACCTCCGCGCCCAGCGGCGCGACGCCGGCGGCGAGGGCGCCGAAGGCGGTGCGGACCGCCTCGTTCTGGTCGGCGGCCTCGGTCAGGGCCAGCAGCACGCGGGTGTCCTCGGGCGAGCTGAACACCCGCGCCAGGGCCGTGACCTGCTCGGCCCTGCCGTCGGCGCCGGAGAGGGTCTCGGTCAGCAGGGCGACGCGACGGCGCACCGCCTCCTCGGCGACCGCGACGAGCAGGTCGTCGCGGGTCGGGAAGTAGTAGGTGAGGTGGCTCTGGCGCATCCCGGCCCGGGCGGCGACCCGGGGCTGGGTGAACCCGCCCGGCCCCGACTCGCCGATCACCTCGAGCGCCGCGTCGACGAGGGCGCGGCGCCGGTCGGGCTTCGCCGTCACGACGATCCTTCAGACCGCCGCCGGCTCGGCGGCGGGCGCGGCGATGTGCAGGGTCTCGGCGAGGTAGCGGCGCACGACGGCCGGGTCGGCCGTGTCGGCGACGAGGCCGAGGTAACCGTCGGGCCGGATCAGCGCCAGCCCCTCGGCTGCGAGCCCGTAGGCGCGGCCGACGACGTCCTCGGGGTCGAACACGTCCTCGCCGATCCGGACGACCGACCCGAGGTCACCGAGGGCCTCCGCCGGCCCGGCGGCCTCCCCGCGCACGAGCAGCAGGAAGCCGGGCCGCTCCGCCAGCTCCTCGACCGCGACGGGCGTGCCGTCGGGACGGGTGAGGCCCTCGGGGTCCGGGGCGTGTTCGCCCGCGCGGGCCGCGCCGTGGTGGTGGCCGCCGTGCTGGACCGAGAGCGGGCTGTCGCGGTAGCTCACCCGCAGCTCGGCGGTCGTCGTCGCCGCGGCGGTCCCGAGCGGGTGGACGTGGCCCACGACGAACAGGGCGGCGTCGCGCAGCGCCGCGCCGGCACCCTGCGCCGTGCCGACATCGGTGAGCAGCGTCGTCGCCTTCACGACCTGCGCGCCGACCGGGTGCCGCTCGTCGTGGTAGCTGTCGAGCAGGACGGCGTCGGCGCGGCCCTGCACGACCAGCGCGAGCTTCCAGGCGAGGTTCGCGGCGTCCTGGATGCCGGTGTTCATACCCTGCGCCCCGGCCGGGCTGTGGATGTGCGCGGCGTCGCCGGCCAGCAGGACCCGCCCGAGGCGGTAGCGCGGGACCTGGGCGTGGTGGACCTCGAAGTAGGTCAGCCAGCGCGGGTCGCGCACGGTGACCTGCCCGCCCATGCGGGCGTCGGCGAGGGCCTGGATCTGGGCGAGGGTGGGGTCCGGCGCGTCCGGCCCGGGGTCGTCGACGAGGAACATGATGCGGGCGCGGTCGCCGGCGAGCGGGAAGAGGATCCCCATCCCCTCGGGGTGGGTGAACATCCGGATCGTGTCGGGCGACAGCTCGGTGTCGACGTCGACGTCGGCCATGGCGAAGTGCTGGCCGTGGAAGGCCCCGTCGAGGTGCGTGCCCGCGAGGTGCCGCGCGGCGCTGTGGCCGCCGTCGGCGCCCACGACCCAGCCGACGCGCGCCGTCCGCTCGCCCTCCGGTCCACGCAGGGTGACCTCGACGCCGTCGTCGTCCTGGGACAGCCCGGTCAGCGAGACCCCCCGCTCCACGACGATCCCGAGCTCGGTGGCGCGCTCGGCGAGGACGGCCTCGGTGTCGGGCTGGGCGATGTCGAGCAGGAAGGGGTGGCGGCTGGGCACGTCGTCGAACGGGACGTGCGCCCGCGTCTCCCCGGTCCGGCCGTCGACCATGGCGATCGCGGGGATGCGTCGTCCCCGGGCCTCGAGCCGGGGCAGCACGCCCATCGCCGCGAGCATCTCCATGCTGCGGGCGTGGAGGGTCACCGCGCGCGACTCGGTGGTTGGCGCCGGCAGGGCGTCCACGACGCGCACCGGCACGCCGAGCCGCGCCAGCTGGGAGGCGGTCGTCAGCCCGACCGGCCCCGCGCCGACCACCAGTACGCCGTCCGTCGTGCTCATGTCCCGTGTCCTCCGCGCCCTTGTTTGGTGACCCAACCAAGTAGAGAGCGCCTGCTCAGAGGGCGTCAAGCGGCACTTCACCGGGTGCTCGACCGGACACGGAGGGCACGCGACGCCCCCGCGGTGGCGCCGTCAGGCCGGCGGCCGGCCGAAGTCGACGAGGACGCGCTCGAGGGGCGCGGGATGGACCGAGACGTCACCGGCGAAGGGGTGGTCGAGGGCCAGGGCGACGACCAGGAGGACCCCGATGAGCGCCGTGAGGCTGCCGGTCATGATCGTGTGCAGCAGCGCGCTGCGCAGCCCGAAGATCATGGTGAAGCCGATGGTCACCGCGGCGCCGACGATCAGCGCCACCCAGAGCACCGCGGGCACGCCCTGGTCGACGAAGTCCAGCCGGGCCGACCTCGCGGAGACCAGGTCGTTGAAGCGGTCGGCCTCGATGCCCTTGTACAGCAGTTCGTCCTGGGTCGTGGTGACCAGCGCGGCCAGGTGCTCGGACGTCTCGTCGAGCACGCGGGCCGTCTCGGGGGAACCGGGCTCGCCCCGCGCCATGGCCGGCCACTCGTCCTCCACCGCCGCGGCCGCGTAGTCCCGGACATCGGCGTGGATCTGCTCGCGGACCAGCGGCGGGAAGGCGACGCTGTCGCGGTACATCGTGCGCAGCGCGCTGGCCTCCTGTCCGACGACGTCCTCGGCCTCGGCGAAGTTCTCCCAGCTCACGATGACGACGAACCCCAGCAGGACCGCGTAGATCACCCCGACCACTGCGATGATGAAGCCCGCCACCTCGTTGTGGTCGCCCTCGCGCAGCGCGGGCCAGACCCGCCGCAGGCCGACCTGCGCGGCCACGACCAGGGCCGGGAGCACGACGACCAGCAGCAGCCCGATGAGCCAGATCGGCACGGCGTTCACGGGCGGCGAGCGCCGGTGGACCTCGTCCCGTCGTGCATGTCGGCCCCCCCGATCGCGTCCCGGGCTCACCCTTCCGTGCGCACGGGCACCCGCACGAGCGGGCATCCGGACCAACCACGACGTTCGATCGGCCGCACACGGATGGGCGACCTCGGTAACGGTGTCGCCCCTGCCCCGATGAACCCCTGCTGGGCCGCGCGTGCGCCGGACGCCGCGCGGCCGTCCCGTCCTCGGAGGAGCTCCTCGTGACCGTCACGCCCCACGCCGGCTCGGTCGACGATCCCGACCGCTCCTTCGGCTACGCGCCCGAGCTGAAGCGGACGCTGACCTCCTTCCAGATGTTCGCGATCTCGTTCGCCTCGGTCTCGGTGGTCATCGGCATCTTCGGGACCTACGACGACGTGCTCCAGTCGTCCGGCCCGGTCGGCATCTGGCTCTTCCCCGTCGTCGCGGTCGGCCAGGTCCTGGTGGCCCTGGTGTACGCGCAGTTCGCGGCGCGCATCCCGCTGAGCGGATCGTCCTACCAGTGGGCCTCCCGGCTGGCGAACCCGAGGATCGGCTGGCTGTTCGGTTGGCTCGTGGTGTGGAACGTCGGGCTCTCGACGGTCACGATCGACAACGCGCTGGCCAGCCAGTGCCTGATGCCGTTGCTCGGCATGGCGCCGGACGAGGGCATCGCCCGCGTGATCACGGTGCTGCTGCTGGTGGTCCAGGCGGTCATGGTCATCGTGTCGGTGCGCATCGTCGGCTGGACGAACTCGCTGGCCGTCGGCGTCGAGCTGGCGATCGTCGTCCTGCTCGGCATCGCGCTCGTCGTCACGGTCCTGCTCACCGGCGACGGCTCCACGGACACCCTCTTCTCGCCGGGGATCGCCGCCGGCGACCCCCGCTACTTCGCGATCGGCGGCGGACTGGCCGCGGCGATGATCATGGGCATGTCGACGCTCGTCGGCTTCGAGGCGTCGGCGAACATGGCCGAGGAGGCCAAGGACCCGTTCCGCACCGTCCCCCGGGCCATCGTCGGCTCCGTCGTCGTCGCGGCCGTCCTCGGGATGCTGTTCGTGGTGGCGCTCACCGTCTCGATCACCGACATCGACCGCGTCTCGCAGAGCGGGGCGGCCGTCGCGCAGATCCTGACCGACCAGTTCGGGCCGGCGGTGGAACGCCCGCTGCTGCTCGTCATCGCGCTCGCGTTCTTCGCGGCGGCGCTGGCCGCGATGGCCGCCACGTCCCGCATCGTCTTCGCCATGTCCCGCGACGAACGCTTCCCGGCGCACGGGCTCTTCCGCCGGGTCGGGCGCCGGACCCGCACCCCGATCCCCGCGACGCTGCTCGTCCTGGTGCTGGGCGTCGTCCTGATGGCCGTGGTGCCGGGTGCCGCGCTGCTCCAGCTGATCCTGACCGGCGCCATCCTCATGTTCCTGCCGTACGGCATGACGATCGTGCTCTACCTCTCGGTGCGCTCCCGGCTCGATCGACGGGAGGGGGCGTGGGACCTCGGGCGGTGGGAGATGCCCGTGGCCGTCGCCGCGCTGCTGTGGGTCGTGGTCGCCCTGGTCATCGCCATCGCGACCTCACCGTCCGCGGGCCCCCTCCTGATCGTGACCGGGCTGATCCTGGTGGGCGGGGTGTACCTCGCCTACCTGCTGATGTTCCGGCGACACGTGCTCAGGACTCCTCGGTCTGGAGCTGACCCGGAGTGACGGTCTGGGGCCCGAGGACGGACAGGAGCTCCAGCTTCTCGTAGCTCGCGCTGCCCGGGACCGCGGTGTACACGAACAGCAGGTGGGACTGCTGGGGGTCGAGGAGCGTCTGGCAGTTGAGCTCCAGCTCGCCGACCTCGGGGTGCACGAAGCGCTTGACGTCGTGGGGTCGCAGGCCGATCTCGTGGGCGTCCCAGAGCGTCCGGAACTCCTCGCTCTGCGCGAGCAGGAGATCGGCGAGGTACGCGGCCCGCGACCCGGGGCCGCGCAGGGTGACCAGCCCGCGCAGGCCCGAGGCGTACATCCGCGAGAGGAACGCGTGCTCCCCGGGCGCGTAGAGCGCCCGGGACGCGGGGTCGGTGAACCACCGGTAGCCGCGGCTGCGCGCGGGACCCGTGTAGGCGGTCGCGTCACCGACGAGGGCCACTCCGAGCGGGCTCTGGCGCAGCGTCTCGCCCAGCTCGGTGACGATCTCGGCGGGGGTGTCGGCGAGGCGGTCGAGGATGCGCAGCAGACCAGGGCTGATGTGCTCGCTGGCCGTGCCCCGCACCGGTGGGTGGTGCCCGGCGAGCCGGAACAGGTGGTCGCGCTCCTCGAGCGAGAGGTGCAGCCCCTGCGCGATCGAGGCGATCATCTGCTCCGAGGGCTGCGGGCCGCGCTCCCGCTCGAGACGCGAGTAGTAGTCGGTCGACATGTGGCACAGCGCGGCCACCTCCTCACGCCGCAGCCCGCTCGTCCGGCGGCGCGCGCCACGCGGCACGCCGACGTCCTCGGGCTGCAGCACCTCGCGGCGCCGCCGCAGGAACGCCGCCAGCCCGGCCCGGTCGATCATCGACTACCGCCCTCTCCTCGGTGCTCCCCCGTTCCTACCGGTGCGCGGCGGTAGGCAGCCACGGATCGTCGATCCCCCTCTCGGGCGATCGGTGGCCCGCGCAGCCACGGATCGGCAGGCCGTGGTTGCGCCGCCTCGCCGGCGGCCCCACCGACTGGCGTGACCACGCCCGACTGCTGCGCGTCTACACCCTCACCACCCTCGCCGCGGTCGGCCTCCACACTCGAAGGCCAGGGACGCCATGCTCGCCGCCACCGACACCGACACCGCGCCCTGGACGGTGGTGGAGTCCGAGGACAAGCGGCGCGCCCGCCTGAACACGATTGCCCACCTGCTCGGCACGGTCCCCTGGACGCCGACCGACCTGTCGCCGCTGTCGATCCCGGCGCGCCCGCCGGGCGAGGGCTACGTGCGCCCGCCCCGCGAGCTCGCCCGTGCCGTCCCCGACCACGCGGCGATGCTGTTCGACGGATCCTGATCCAGAATGGGGTCTCACGAACGCGAGGTGTGGCCCCGGATGTCCGATCTGAACGACCCCCCACCGCCGGAGCGGGCGCGCCCGCTCTCCGACGAGGAGGAGGCGGTGCTCGCGCGGCTCGAGGCCGACCTCGCTCAGGACCCGGCGCCCACCGAGCTCCCTGAGCCCGTGCCGCCCGTGGTGGCGACACGGCCGGGCCCTCGGCCACGCACCCTGCTGGTGCAGGTCGTCGTGGTCGTGGGGCTGGCCGTGGTCCTGGCGCCCAGCGCCGCGGTCGGCGCCGTGATCGCGGTGGTCGTGCTCGCCGGTCCGGTCGCGGCCTCGCTGTGGGCCCTGCGGGGCACGGCCGGCTCCGCGTCCTGACCCCCGTCCTGATCCCCGAGCTGGTCGGCGCCGGGCCGGCCCGGCAGCGTCGCCGCGTAGCGCCGCACCCGGCGGGCCCGGAACACCGCGAACAGCGCCGCGGCGGCACCCAGCACGGCCAGCGGCGGCTCGAGCAGCAGCAGCCCGGCCGCGAGCAGCGCCCCGCCGAGCCCGAGGACCTGCCAGCGGCGCTGCGCCGCGAGACACCGTGCCCGCTCGCGTGCGATCTCGGCGGGGTCCGCGTCGACGACGGCCGGGACCGACTTCCCGTCCGCCCGGTCGCCCCGGAGGGCGAGCCAGGCGTTGGCCGCGCCCGCGAGCGCGAAGACGGCCGCCCACACCGGCGCCCCCTGGGACGCCCGCACACCGGCCAGGGCCAGGAACCCGACCGCGAGCGCGACGTGGCGCCACGACACCGTGGTCCTCATGCGATCGCCCCCAGGAGCTCGAGGATCGCGACCACGCCGCAGACGGTGAGGAACACCGAACCGAGCACGACCAGCGTGCGCAGCGTCCGGCCCATCCGGTAGGGCTCCGGCAGGTTGACCTTGTCGATGTACACCAGCCCGGCTCCGTAGATACCGCAGGCGAAGACGCCACCGAGGATCGACGCCGGCGTGACCAGGTCGGTGAAGCTCAGATCCGAGAGGATCGCGACGAGGGCGATGGCGCCGGTCCATCCGTAGACGACGGGCCGTATCCCGCGCTGCCCGCGCGACCGCACCTTCTCCGAGACCGCGGCGAGGCTCTCGTACGCGGTCCAGGAGTAGGCCTCCCAGAGCGCGTAGATCGTGCCGAAGAGGACCATGACGATCGCGACGATGTAGAAGTACTCGAAGACCGGCGCCACCACGCCGAAGAACTGCGACTGGTAGGTCAGGACGTCGTTCTCCTCGGGCACCTGCTGCTGCGCGCCCAGGATCGTCGCCCCGTTCATCATGAACGCCACGGCGATGACACCCAGGGCCAGGAACGCCGCGAGCATGTCGAAGAACGGGGCGCGGCTCCAGGCGCGCGCGGTCGCGACGTCGTCGGGATCGGTCGACAGCGGGATCGGTGCGCGGTCGTCCTTCGCCGCGAGGTCCTGCTCGATCCGGGCGGCGTCGCGGTGGCCGAGCATCCCCCACTTCTTCTCGCGCAACATGCCGGTGTAGCCGATGTAGTCGTACATCCCGCCGCCGAGACCGCCCATGAACACCGCGAGCTCGACCCACACCGACGTCTCGGCGACCTCGGGATACCGCTCCGCCACGAAGGGCGCGTAGTCGGGGAAGACCGGCAGCAGCCCGCGCAGGGCCGCGAGCCAGTCGGGGTTCGAGACGAACACCGCGATCAGGACCAGCAGCACCATGATCCCGGCGATCGCCACCTGCACCTTCTCGAGCACGGCGTAGCCGCCGACGAAGGACAGCACCGCGGCGACGAGCAGCACGCCGACGGCCCAGAGGGTGGCGTTGCCGAGGCCGAGGGCCTCCAGGTAGTCCCCGAGCGCCGTCGCCACCCCGCTGGCCCAGCCCGGGAACGAGGCGAAGCAGATCACCACCAGCACGATCGGGAACCAGCCGCGCGGCCCCGGCATCACCCGCGCGAAGCGCCGCATCGGGTGCTCCCCGGTGAGGGTGATGTAGCGGTTCGAGGCGTAGACGAGGGCGCCCTTGGCGAAGCAGCCGGCCACGACGGCCCAGAGGACGGCGTAGCCGAAGACGGCGCCCTCGCGGGAGGCGAGGATGGACTCGCCGCTGCCGATTGTGAGCGACGCGATGATCGCCCCGGGTCCGAAGTACCGCAGAGCGGTCGCCACCCCCACCCGTCGCTTGCGCAGGGCCGCCGGCGCCTCGGGCAGACGGAGCACCGGGTCGGTGGCCCGGCTCGTCTCGAATGTCGACATGTCGATCACTCAGATCGTGTAGGAAATTTCCTGTAGGGTGCGTGTGAGGCGGCTCACCCGTCAAGGGGTGGGTCCGGAGCGACGGGGTTCGGACATGAGCAGTGCAGCGACGGTCGGTCCGCTACCCCGCCGTCAGATGCTGGCCGACGACGTCCACGAGGCGATCAAGGCGCTGATCATGGATCACGTCCTCGAGCCGGGCGCCCGGGTCTCGATCGACGGCCTCGCGCGCCAGCTCGGGGTGTCGCCCACGCCGGTCCGCGAGGCGCTGGCGCGGCTGGAGTCGGCCGAGCTCGTGGTCAAGGAACCGCTGCGCGGCTACCGCACCTCGCCGCTGCTCTCCCGCGAGCAGCTCGACGACCTCTACCAGTTCCGGCTGCTCATCGAGCCGTGGGCGGCGGCGCGCGCGGCCGAGCACGCCGACGCCGAGGGGCGGGAACGGCTCGAGGCCGAGATGCGGTCCTGCGCGACGCCCGCGAGCGACACCTACGACTCCTACAAGGCGCTCGCCGCGCACGACACCCGCTTCCACGTCCTGGTGGCCGAGCTGGCCGGCAGCGCGCAGGTCCGGCGGGCGTTCGAACGCACCCACTGCCACCTGCACGTCTTCCGGCTGCACTACGACCGCGGGCTGGGCGAGCGGACCCTCGCCGAGCACCGCCGGATCACGCGCGCGGTCCTCGACCGCGACCCCGTGGCGGCCGAGGCGGCGATGCGCGGCCACCTCGAGGCCGCCTGCTACGAGCGTCTGCGCCCGGTCTCCGAGGAGGCCGGGGGGCCGACCCAGGGCTGACCCCATCCCGTCCCTCATCCCATCCGCAGCACCTCCGAGGTCCCGAACCGCTCCGCGACGAGCTGCTTGACCCCGCGCGGGAAGTCGCGCTCGCAGGCGAGGTGGGTCGGGGTGAACTTCCGCATGGCGTCGGCGTCGCCGGCGTACGCGGCGGCGCAGAGCTCGGGGGCGACGTTGGCCAGGGCGAGGATGCCGCCCGCGCAGCCGAGCGCGCCGGCCATGTGGATCAGCGCCGGGTTCCCGGTCCAGACGGGCCCGGCGTAGGAGTCCACCGTGGCCAGCAGGCGGGTCGGGTCGCCCGACGAGTCCTTGCAGCCCGCGATGGGCAGCGGGGGCAGCATCTCCACCGGGATGCCGGGCGGGGAGACCGCCGGGAAGTGGTAGGCCAGCACCGGGGTCGCGCCCGCGGCGTCGGCGAGCTCGCGGTAGTAGCCGGACGGGTCGGCGAGCCCGCGCGGTGTGCGGGCGATGACCGCGTCCACGCCGGTGTCGGGGGCCCGCGCGGTCAGCGCCACGGCCTGGTGGGTCGACGCGGCCCCGGTGCCGCCCACCACCACGGCGTCCCCGACCGCGGCGCGCACCGCGGAGAACAGCCGCAGCCGCTCGTCGTCGTCCAGCGCGTCGGCCTCGCCGGTCGTGCCGGCCACGACGATCGCGTCGGCGCCGAGGTCGACGAGCCGTGCGGCCAGGTCGGCCGTGGCGTCGGCGTCGAGCGCCCGGTGGTCGTCGAAGAGCGTCACCAGGGCGACGCCGACGCCGGTGAAGACGGGGTCCATGTCGTTCCTCCTCGCGGGGGGTCAGGTCAGTGGGATTCGCGCGGGACCTCGGCGCCGCCGGCCCCGACCAGGAAGTCGAGGTCGGCGCCGTGGTCGGCCTGCAGCACGTGCTCGGTGTAGAGGCGCGTCCAGCCGCGGGACTCCGCCGGCGCGGGCGCCCGCCACCGCTCCCGGCGGCGGGCCAGCTCGTCGTCGTCGACGTGCAGGGTCAGCGAGCGCCCGGGCACGTCGAGCTCGATCTCGTCCCCGGTCTCCACCAGGGCGAGCGGTCCCCCGACGGCCGCCTCGGGCGCGACGTGCAGCACGACCGTGCCGTAGGCCGTGCCCGACATCCGCCCGTCACAGACCCGCACCATGTCCCGCACCCCGCGCTCGAGCAGCTTGCGGGGCAGCCCGACGTTGGCGACCTCGGGCATGCCCGGGTAGCCGCGCGGGCCGCAGTAGCGCAGCACCAGCACCGTCGACTCGTCGATGTCGAGCTCGTCGCTGACCGCCCGGTACTCCTCGGGGGACTCGAAGACGAGCGCAGGGCCGCGGTGGCGCTGCAGCGACGGCGACGCCGCCGACTGCTTGATCACGGCACCGTCGGGGGCGAGGTTGCCCCGCAGCACGGCCGTCCCGCTGCCCGCGGGCGCCATCGGGCGGTCGAACGGGTGGATGACCTCGCGGTTCCAGCACGCCGCGTCCGCGATCGCGTCCCCGAGGGTGCTCCCGGCCACGGTGGGCCGCCCGAGGTGCAGCAGCCCGGCGATCTCCTGCATCACCGCGGGCAGCCCGCCCGCGTAGCAGAGGTCCTCCATGAGGAACCGCCCCGAGGGCTCGAGGTCGACGAGCGTCGGCACGTCACGACCGAGCGCATCGACGTCGTCGAGCGAGAACGGCACGCCCAGCCGGCCCGCGATCGCCGCCAGGTGGATCACGGCGTTGGTCGAGCCGCCGATGGCCGCGTTGACCTTGACCGCGTCCTCGAACGCCTCGCGGACCATGATCGACGACGGGCGGACGTCGGCCTCCACCAGCTCGACGATGCGCTGACCCGCCCGTTGCGCGGTCTGGTCGCGGCGGGCGTCGACGGCGGGCCAGGTCGCCGAGTACGGGAGCTGCATCCCCAGCGCCTCGGCCAGGCAGGCCATCGTCGACGCGGTGCCCATCGTCATGCAGTGCCCGGGCGAGCGGGCCATCGCGCCCTCGGCCACCGCGCACTCGGCGGGCGTGATGGTCCCGGCCGCGAGCTCCTCCTCGAAGCGCCACACCTGCGTGCCCGAGCCGAGCTGACGGCCCTGGTACCGACCGCTGAGCATCGGCCCGCCGGTGACCATGATCGCCGGCAGGTCGACGCTCGACGCGGCCATGAGCAGCCCGGGTGTGGTCTTGTCGCAGCCCGAGAGCAGGACCAGCCCGTCGAGGGGGTTGGCCCGCATCAGCTCCTCGGCCTCCATCGCCAGCAGGTTGCGGTAGAGCATCGCCGTGGGGCGCAGCAGCGTCTCACCGAGCCCGGTGCACGGGAACTCGCGGGGGAACCCGCCGGCCTGCCACACGCCGCGCTTGACCGCCTCGGCGACGCGGTGCAGGTGGGCGTTGCACGGGACGAGCTCGGACCACGTCGTGGCGATCCCGATGACCGGGCGCCCGTCGAAGACCTCGTCGGTGACGCCCTGGTTGCGCATCCACGAGCGGTGGATCATCCCGGACCGGCCTTCGGCGCCGAACCACGCCGCGCTGCGACCGCTCATGGCCGACCTCCCGCGCTCGTCAGGTGGGCCCGGACCCACTCCTCGACCTCGACGACGTGGGTGGAGGCCGCGGTCCACGCGGCGAGCGAGTCGCGCTCGCGCAGGGCGCGCAGGATCGCCACGTGCTGGTCGTGGGTCCAGCTCAGGACGTCGTGCTCGACGATCGCCCGCCAGATCCGGACGCGGGCCGTGCGGCCCGCGACGGCGGCGGTCAGCGAGGCGAGCGTCGCGTTGCCGGCCGCCGCGGCGATCGCGGCGTGGAACTCCAGGTCCTCGGCGACCAGGCGCTCGGGCTCGGTGAGCCCGCGCATCCGCTCGAGCCGTTCCTGGAGGTCCTGCAGGGCCGCCTCGTCGATGCGGGTCGCGGCCAGGGCGGTGGCGCCGGGCTCGAGCACGCGGCGGCACTCGAAGAGCTCGGCGACCCCCTGCTCGCCGACCAGCTCGAGGAACGAGCCGGTGGCGCGCACCAGCCGGTCGGGGCGCAGGTCGGTGACGAAGGTGCCGTCCCCGCGGCGCACCTCGAGCACCCCGGCCCCGGCGAGCGCGCGCACCGCCTCGCGCAGCGACAGGCGCGACACGTCGAGGTCGGCGGCCAGGTCCGTCTCCGGCGGCAGGCGCTCCCCCGCCGAGAACTCCCCGTTCTCGACGCGGGCGACCAGCGCGCCGATCACCCGGTCGACGACGCTGTCAGCTCGCGTCACGGGCCCGGTCCGTCCACGCCGAGCCGTGCGGGAACGCGTACGCGGCCCGGGACGCCGCGAGGATCTCCGCGCTGTAGCCGGGCCGGGTCGGTGGCAGGTAGGACGTGCCGCGCATCCGGACCGGGTCGGCGAAGTGCTCGTGCAGGTGGTCGACATACTCGATCATCCGATCCTGACGGGTGCCGCTGACGGCGACGTAGTCGAACATCGACAGGTGCTGCACCAGCTCGCACAGCCCGACACCGCCGGCGTGGGGGCAGACGGGGACGTCGTGGGCGGCGGCGAGCAGCAGGACCGCGACGGCGTCGTCGACGCCGCCGGGGCGCGCGGCGTCGAGCTGGCAGACCCCCATGGCGCCGGCGGCCAGGAACTGCTTGAACATCACCGCGTTGTGCGCGTGCTCGCCGGTGGCCACGCGGACGGGGGCGATGGCCCGCGCGATCGCGGCGTGCGCGAGGACGTCGTCGGGGCTGGTCGGCTCCTCGAACCACCAGATGTCGTAGGGCTTCAGGGCTTCCGTCCAGCGCACCGCGTCCGCGGCCCCGAGCGTCTGGTTGGCGTCGATCATCAGGCGGCGCCCGGGTCCGATCACCTCCCGGGCGAGCGCGCAGCGGCGCACGTCGTCGGCGAGGTCCCCGCCGACCTTCAGCTTGATCGCGTCCCAGCCGGCGGCGACGGCCTCCCGGCACAGGCGCACCAGCTTGTCGTCGTCGTAGCCCAGCCAGCCCGCGCTGGTCGTGTAGGCCGGGTAGCCCTCCTCGTGCAGCCGGGCCTCGCGCTCCACGCGCCCGGGGAGCCGCTCCTCGAGCATCGCGAGCGCGGCCTCGGGGGTCAGCGTGTCGCGCAGGTAGCGCCAGTCGACGAGGTCGACCAGCTGCTGCGGGGTCATGTCCGCGAGCACCTTCCACACCGGCTTCCCGACGGCCTTGCCGATGAGGTCCCAGGCGGCGTTGACGACCGCGGCGAGCCCGAGCTGGATCGTCCCCTTGCTCGGACCGAGCCAGCGCAGCTGGCTGTCGGCCTGCAGGTACCGGGAGAAGCCGCCCGGGTCGGCCACCAGCTCGGCGATCGACCAGCCCCGCGCCCGCCGGCCGATCGCCTCCGCCGCCGCGAGCGCGAGCTCGTTGCCCCGTCCGATCGTGAACGTGAAGCCGTGGCCCTCCAGGCCCGCGTCGGTGTGCAGGACGACGTAGGCGGCCGAGTAGTCCGGCGCCTCGTTCATGGCATCCGACCCGTCGAGTGCGCGTGACGTCGGGAAGCGGAGATCGACGGTCTCCACGTCGACGATGACCCCGTGCATGGCCCGCTCCTCAGACCTCTCGACCACTCCGGGCGCAGTGCCGCCAGAAGATGTGCGAGTTCCTCACGGTGCCAGGCGCAGACATCAGATGTCTAGCGCTCGCGGTCGCCCTCCCCCGAGGCCGCCATCTCCGGACTCGACGGCTCGTCGGCGACGTGGTGGCGCAGGTTGCTGCGGAAGTAGAGCAGGATCCCGACGAAGCAGAGCGCCGAGACGACGAAGGACACCTGGAGCGAGCCGAGCACGTCGGACACCGCACCCTGCACCACCGGGATCACCGCTCCGCCGACGATGGCCATCACCAGGATCGCGCCGGCGGTCTCCTGGTAGCGCTTGTCCTCGATGGTGTCCAACGTCTGCCCGAAGATCGTCGGCCAGCACGGGCCCATCACGAGGTTGGAGGCGATGACGAACCAGATGGCGGACGAGGCCGGACCGAACGCGGCCAGCGTCAGCAGCACCGCGCCGATCGCGCAGTAGACCACCAGCACACGGGCCGCCGAGTACCGCGCGATGAGCCCGTTGGCCACGAACTTGCCGACCAGGAAACAGGTGAACCCGGCGATCATGTAGTTGGTCGCCTCGCGCTCGTTCATGCCGGGGTACAGCTCCAGCGCCACCCGGATCGTGAACGACCACACCGCCGTCTGCAGACCGACGTAGAGGAACTGCGCGACGATGCCCTTGCGGTACTGCGCGGTGCGGACGAGCACCCGCAACGTCTCGGTCAGCCCGGCCTTCTGCTGTGCCGGCTCGTCCGCCGGTTTGCCCCGGGGGAACTCGGTGACCACGAAGAGCACCAGCAGGCAGACGAGCACGATCAGGATGTACTTGTAGGGCAGCAGGGTGTTCTGCAGCAGGGCCTCGGCGAGGGCGCGCTCGGCCTCCGGCGTCGGTGCCGCGTCCAGCTGCGCCTCGATCGAGTCGCCGGTACCGAAGATCAGGTACTTGCCGAGGATCACGCCCAGCAGGTTGCCGATCGGGGTGAAGGTCTGCGAGATGTTCAGCCGCAGCGTCGACGTCCTGCGCGGACCGAGCATCGACGAATAGGTGTTCGCGCTGGTCTCGAGGAAGCTCAGACCGATCGCGACGGCGAAGATGCTGAACAGGAACATCGCGTAGGTCGCGAGCGTGCTGGCCGGGAAGAACAGCCCGCAGCCGACGATGTAGACCGACAGGCCGATCAGGACGCCGACCTTGTACGACGTCCGGCGCACGATGCGCGACGCCGGGATCGCGATCAGGAAGTAGCCGCCGTAGAACGCCGACTGCACGAAGGCCGTCGCTGCGTCGGACAGGGTGAAGACGTGCTTGAACTGCGTGATCAGGATGTCGTTCAGCCCGGCCGCGGCGCCCCACATCGGGAACAGCAGCGACAACAGGACGAATTGGAAGATCGGTGTCCGGTCGAGGTATCCGGAGGCCAGCTGCCGTGCCGGATTCTTGATCAGCATCGAATCACCCCGTGCGCCGCCGCACCCCCGACGATCAGCAACGTAACCCGACGGTTCGGAGGGCGGCAATCCGCGGGCGGCCCCGGAGGCCCGACGGAGCACCTCGGCGCGCCTACCCCAGCGCCGGGACGATCGCCTCGATGAGGTGCGGGCCGGGCTCGCCCTGCGCCCACCGCAGGGCCGCGAGCAGGCCCTCGGTGGTCTCCACCCGCCGCGCCGGCACGCCGTACCCGCTCGCCAGCGACACGAAGTCCGGCGTCGGGTCGGCCAGCGTCAGCATCCGCCCCGCGCGCCCCGAGTGGGCCGCCTCCCCCGCCCCGGTACGGGCGAGCTCCACCCGCAGGATCGCGTACGCCGAGTTGTTGATCAGCACGGTCGTGACGTCGAGCTGCTCGCGGGCCTGGGTCCACAGCGCCTGCAGCGTGTAGAGCGCGCTCCCGTCGGCCTGCACCGCGACGACCGGGCGGTCCGGGGCCGCGATCGCCGCCCCGAGCGCGGCGGGCGGGCCCTGCCCGATCGCTCCCCCGGTCAGCGCGAGCTGGGTGTGCGGGGCGGCCGTCTGCAGGGCCGGGGCGAGCACGGCGGCGGCGGTCAGCGACTCGTCGACCACGATCGCGTCCTCCGGCAGCGTCGCGGCGACCGCGGCGCACAGCGACCGCACGTCGAGCGGGCCGGGCGCGGGCTCCGGCGCGTCCCGCGGTGCCGGGTCGGCCACGGCGTCCGGCGCCACCTCGGCGGCCAGCGCCTCCAGGGCCGCCGGCGCGTCGGACGCGGCGTCGGCCAGCCCGACCACCGTGCACCCCTCGGGCACGAGATCCCCCGGGACCCCGGGGTAGCCGAAGAACGAGACCGGCGACCGCGCCCCGGCCAGCACCAGCGACGACGCCCCGTCGAGCTGCTCGAGCGCCTGCTCGGCGAAATAGGCCAGCTTGTCCGCCCGCGGGCGGCCGGCGCCGGTGTCCCAGCGCCGCGGGAACGTCTCCGTGAGCAGGCGGGCGCCGGTCGCGGCCTCGACCCGGCCCGCGGCGTCCATCGCCTCCGCGGTCAGCGCCGGACCACCGAGGAGGATCACCGCCCCGGGCTCGCGCACCGCCTTCGCGGCCGCCGCCACCCGCGAGGGCGCGAGTGGGAACGGTGCCGCCACGGGCAGGGCGGGCGCGAGGGCGCCGCCCTCGGACCACGACACGTCCGCCGGCAGGACCAGGGTCGCGACCTGGCCGCCGCGCTCCGAGGTCGCCGCCACCGCGCGCACCGCGTCGTCGGCCACGTCCCGCACGTCGCCGCAGACGTGCACCCAGCCCGACACCGTCCGCGCCAGCGCTCTGATGTCCGACTCCAGCGGCGCGTCGTGGCGCACGTGACTGGTGGCGTGCGCGCCGACGACGCACAGCAGCGGGGTCCCGGCCCGGCGGGCGTTGTGCAGGTTCGCCATCCCGTTGCCCAGCCCCGGGCCCAGGTGCAGCAGCACCGCGGCGGGCCGGCCGGCGAGGCGGGCGTAGGCGTCCGCGGCGCCCGTCGCGACGCCCTCGAACAGGGTGAGCACGCCGCGCATCTCGGGGACGGAGTCCAGCGCCTGCACGAAGTGCATCTCGGAGGTGCCGGGGTTCATGAAGCACACGTCCACGCCGGCCTCGACCAACGAGCCGACCAGCGCCTCGGCCCCCCTCATGCGTCGGGCCCGGGCAGCGGAGCGGGCGGGGAGCACCACGACGTCGTCATGGTGCCCACTCCACACGGTGCGCCCCCGCCGGTGCCAGCCGGGATCGGCGCTCGGCCGTCCGGCGGTGGAGGAACGGAGCGTGTGCGTTCAGAATCGGAGGGTGAGGCGCACCACACCGGCCATCGGGGGCCGGGGCCGCGGAGCACCTGGCCGCGGACCGGTGGACGCCGCGACGAGGAGGACGCCGATGTCCGAGACCGTGTCCACCGATCTCCGTGAGCTCGATGCCCTGGTGGTGGGAGCCGGGTTCTCCGGTCTCTACATGCTCCACCGCCTGCGGAACACCCTCGGCATGTCGGCGCTCGTGCTCGAGGCCGCCGACGACGTCGGGGGCACCTGGTACTGGAACCGCTACCCGGGCGCACGGTGCGACTCGGAGAGCTACTTCTACAGCTTCTCCGACCGGCTCTCCGAGGACCTCCTCGAGGAGTGGACGTGGAGCGAGCGCTTCGCGGGCCAGCCGGAGATCCTGCGCTACCTGCAGACCGTCGCCGACCGCTTCGACCTGCGCCGCGACATCCGCTTCCGGACCACGGTCACGGCGGCGACCTGGGACGACGACGCCGGGCGCTGGCTGGTCGACACCCGGGACGGCGAGCGCTTCACGGCCCGCTTCCTCGTCACCGCCGTGGGCTGCCTGTCCACGACGAACCTGCCCGAGTTCCCGGGCCGCGACAGCTTCACGGGCGACTGGTTCCACACCGGCCTGTGGCCGCACGAGGGCGTGGACTTCACCGGCAAGCGCGTCGCGGTCATCGGCACCGGGGCCACCGGCGTGCAGCTGATCCCCGAGGTCGCGCAGGAGGCCGCGCACGTCACCGTCTTCCAGCGCACGCCCAACTACGACATCGCCGCCGGCAACCACCCGGTGACCCCCGAGTTCGACCGTGGGATCAAGGACGACTACCCGCAGATCTGGGCGCGGACCCGCGAGACGGCGTTCGGCTTCCCCTACGACGTCGCGGACCGCACGGCGCTGTCGGTGCCGGAGGACGAGCGCCAGGAGATCTTCGAGGAGGCGTGGGCGAAGGGCGGCTTCCGTCTCGGCACCACGTTCAACGACCTGCTCCTCGACGAGGACGCCAACGAGACGGCCGCCGAGTTCCTCCGCAACAAGATCCGGGAGCGGGTGGACGACCCGGAGATCGCCGAGATGCTCGCGCCGAAGGACCACCCGTTCTTCACGAAGCGACCGCCCCTCGAGAACGGCTACTACGAGACCTACAACCGGGACAACGTGACGCTGGTCGACGTCAACAGGTCGCCGATCGAGGCGATCACGCCCGCCGGTGTGCGCACGACGGACGGCGAGTACGAGGTCGACAGCATCGTCTACGCCACCGGGTTCGACGCCATGACCGGCACACTGTTCAAACTCGGCATCACGGGACGGGACGGACTGACGCTCGCCGAGAAGTGGGCCGAGGGCCCGCGCAGCTACCTCGGCATCGCCACCCACGGGTTCCCGAACCTGTTCATGATCACCGGACCGCAGAGCCCGTCGGTACTGAGCAACATGCCGGTCTCGATCGAGCAGCACGTCGACTGGGTCGCAGACTGCCTCCGCCACCTCCGCGAGCAGGGTGTCGCGCGGATCGAGCCGACCCGCGAGGCCGAGGACGGCTGGGTCGCCCACCACGACGAGGTCACCGCGATGACGCTGCTGCCCCGGGCGAACTCCTGGTGGGTCGGGGCCAACATCCCCGGCAAGCACCGCAGCCTCTATCCGTACGTCGGCGGGGTGGGGACGTACCGCGGCATCTGCGACGACGTCGCCGCGAAGGGCTACGAGGGGTTCGCGCTGAGCCGGACCGGCGCGGCGGCGCCGGCCTGAGCGGTGGTGTCGGGGCCGGCCGCGGCTACCGCTGCGGCCGGGCCATCGCCCCCTGGCGGGCGGCCTTCTCGGGCTCGGACATCGAGCGGTGGTCGACGACCTGCTGCTTCGTGGCCTCGTCGCCGCCGACGACGTGGTCGTCGCCGGCGAACAGGGCCTCGATGCCATGACGGGCGACCTCGGTCCGGTCGTTCTTCCAGCTGTTGTCGCCGAAGACGGTGTCCCCCATGCCGGCGTTGGCGTGGAACTCGGAGTCGGTGGCGCCGGGCAGCAGCGCGGTGACGGTGATGCCGTCCTCGCGCAGCTCCTCGCGGATCGATTCGGCGAAGGAGAACCCGAAGGCCTTGGTGGGCCCGTAGACCGGCTCGTAGGGCGTGGGGGTGGTCGCCGACACCGAGGAGACGACCAGGATGCGCCGATCGCCCTGGTCGGGGCCCTGGTCGAGCATCGCGCGGACCACGCGCTTGGCCATGTGGACCGTGCCCGCGCAGTTGATGGCGATCATGCGGAGCTCGTCGTCGAGGTCGGTGTCGGCGAAGGCGCCGCCGACACCGATCCCGACGTTGAGGCAGGCGACGTTGATCGGGCGCCCGAGGTCGGCGACGAACCGCCAGAACGCCTCGACCCCGTCGAAGGTGGCGGCGTCGGCGCGGAACGGATAGGCCTCGACACCCAGCTCCTCGAGCTCCTTCGCGGCGTCGTGGACGCGCTCGCTCTGCCCGGAGATCGCGACGTCGTGGCCACGCTCGGCGAGGCGGGCGGCCAGCTGGAAGCCGATCCCCGACGAGCCACCGGTGACGAGGGCGAGGGGGCGGTTGGCAGTCATGGCGCGGGGGTGCCCGGCCGCATCCGTCGCGATCCCCGCGAAGGAGGTCGTCGCGGGTGTTGCCGTTCGGGCCTTCGTCGTCGGGGGTCGACTCTAGGATCGAACCTATGAGCGAACGAGGTCTCGGGGTGGTGGAGCGGGAGGCGCTCGACCGTGCCCGGACGCGCCTGGTCGCTCTGCGCGCCGAGCAGTACCGGTTGCTCGAGGACATCGCCGCGCTCGAGCGCCTCGGGGTCGCCCAGCAGACCGGTGACCGCGCCACCCCACGGCTGCTCCAGGACCTCTCGACGCTGGACCTGCACGAGGCGAAGCGGCCGGCCGACGAGTCCGCCGATCTCGCCCCGCGCCGTTCCCTGCTGGGGCAGCCGTTGCCACCGCGGTTGCCGGTCACGGCGACGGTGTACGCCTCCGGGGAGATCGGCCCGGCGCACGTCGTGATCATCCGCAGGACGATGGCGCACCTTGAACGCCTCGAGACGGTGTCGGTGGAGGACTGGTTCGCCGCGGAGCGGTTGCTCGCCGACGACGCCACCCGCCTGCCGCCGCGGCTGCTCCAGCGGGTGGCGGCCCGGTGGATCCTCCGGTTCGACCCGGACGGCGCGGTGCCCCCGGAGGGGGAGGACTGCCGCGACGAGCTGCACGTGGTGCGCCGCCGCGACGGGCGCCTGGAGTTCAAGGGTCGGTTGCACGACCCGGTCGACGGGGAGGTGTTCCTCGGCGCGATCGACCCGCTCGCCGAACCGTGCGGCCCCGACGACACCCGCAGCCTCGCGCGGCGCCGCATCGACGCGCTCAAGGACATCGTCAGCGACAGCGGGCGCCCCGGCGGCCTCACCGACGACACCATCGCAGGTACCGACGCCGACACCGATACTGCGGCCGACCCGGAGCCCGGTGCCGGCGAGGACGCGCTGATCCCGCAGCCGCGCCGTCCCGAGCCGGCGGGGCCGACCTCGGCGAGCAAGCCGCCGCGGCCCGGGAGGGCACTGGTCACGATCACGATGGACCTGCGGTGGCTCCGGCTCGCGACCGGCCACGGCACCCTCGACACCGGGACCCCGGTCGATCCCGCCACGGTGCGCCGCTGGGCCTGCGACGCCGACGTCGTCCCGGTCGTGCTCGGTTCCCGGTCCGAGCCGCTCGACGTGGGGCGGAGGCAGCGCACCGTCACCGACGCCATGCGCCGGGCCCTCGACATCCGCGACGGGGGCTGCGCGTTCCCCGGCTGCGACCGGCCCCCACGGCGCTGCCACGCCCACCACATCCGGTTCTGGGGACACGGCGGCGACACCAGCCTCGACAACCTCGTCCTCTTGTGCCGACACCACCACCAAGTGATCCACCACGGTCACTGGACCGTGCAGATCGTCGACGGCCTGCCATGGTTCACACCACCGAGCTGGATCGACCCGACCGGCGACCCCGACCCGCGGCCGACCCCGCGTCCCTCTCTGACGGCCGAGTTCCCTCGGTGCCCCAGCGCACCTTGACCATGCCGCGACGGCACGGTGTTCCGTGGACGCCATGACCGTCGCACCGGCCCGCGGGACCGCGCCCGACCTGATCGACGTCGAGGAGTTCTTCGCCGATCCGCCGTTCGCCGACCCGTCGATCTCCCCGGACGGCACCCGGATCGCCTATCTCGCGCCGCACCGGGGACGCCGCAACGTGTGGGTGCGCGGCGTCGACCAGGACCACGAGCAGGCCGTCCCGGTCACGCACGACACCCGCCGCGGGATCAGCACCTACTACTGGACCGACGACCCCCGCTGGCTGCTCTACCGGCAGGACACCGACGGCGACGAGGCGTGGCACCTGCACCGTGTCGACCTCGACCACCCGGACCAGCCGGCCGTCGACCTGACGCCGCTGGCCCCGGGTTCGCGGGTGTTCGCCGTCGAACCGGAGACCACGGTGCCCGGCACGGTGATCGTCTACATGAACCCCCGCCCGCTGTTCGTCGACGTCTTCCGCGTCGACGTGGCCACCGGTGCGACCACCCCGCTCGTGGAGCGGACCGATCCGGCGGAGACCTTCCTGCTCGACCGGGCCGGCCGCCCGAGCTGGCACGTCTCCCAGGACGCCGAGGGCACCCACGAGATCGCGGCCGTGGACCCCGACTCCAGCGAGCGGCGGATCGTGCACCGGGTCGGCGGTCCGGAGCACCCGATGGGCCTCTTCCTGCTGCCCACCCCGGACGGCCGCGGGGCGTTGCTCGGCGACCACCAGGACTCCGACGACCTGCGGCTGACCCGGATCGACCGGGAGACCGGCGAGCAGACCGTGGTCGCCGCCGTGGAGGGCCACAGCCTGGACACCCTGAGCTCGGTCTCCGACACCCTGCCGCCCAGCGTGTTCGTCAGCCGGCGCACCGGGGAGGTCATCGCCGCCCGCTTCACCGGCGACCGGCCCCGCATCGTCCCGCTCGACCCCCACTTCGCGGAGGTCCAGGCGGCGCTGGAGAGGCTCTCCGACGGGGTCCTGAACGCGGTGTCGTCCGACCTGGACGAGCAGCGCTGGATCGCCACCTTCGGCCACGACCGCGAGCCGACGGGGTCGACCTGGTTCTACGACCACGCCACCGGGGAGAGCCGCCTGCTCTCCGGCGGCGACCAGCACCCGGACCCGGCGGTCCTCGCGCCGATGACCCCGGTCGCCTTCCCGGCCCGCGACGGCCTCCCGCTGCACGGGTTCCTCACCCTGCCCGTCGGGGTCGCCCCGGAGGGTCTGCCGCTGGTCCTGCTGGTGCACGGCGGGCCGTGGATGCACGACACCTGGGGCTACAACGCGACCGTGCAGTTCCTCGCGAACCGCGGCTACGCCGTGCTGCGCGTGAATTTCCGCGGCTCCACCGGCCACGGGCGCCGCCACCTCACCGCCGCGATCGGCGAGTTCGCCCGTGCGATGCACGACGACCTCATCGACGCCGTCGACTGGGCCGTCGCCCGGGGCTACGCCGACCCCGACCGCATCGGCATCCTCGGCGGCTCCTACGGCGGGTACGCCGCGCTGGTCGGCGTCACCGTCACCCCGGACCGGTTCGCCGCCGCCGTCGACTACGTCGGCATCTCCGACCTGGCGAACTTCCTGGCCACGCTGCCCCCGTTCGTGCGCGCGAACATGACCAACAACTGGATCCGCTACGTCGGCGACCCCGACGACCCCGAGCAGCTGGCGGAGATGCGCCGACGCTCCCCGATCACGATGGTCGACCGCATCCGGGCCCCGCTGCTCGTCGCCCAGGGCGCGAACGACGTCCGCGTCGTGCAGGCCGAGTCCGACAACCTCGTCGCTCCGCTGCGCGAGCGCGGGGTGCCGGTCGAGTACCTCCTCGCCGAGGACGAGGGGCACGGCTTCGAGAACCCCGAGAACCAGGTCCTGCTGCACCGCGCGATCGAACGGCACCTCGCCACGCACCTCGGAGGGCGCAGCGCCTCCTGACGACCCCGGCACTACCCCGGCACGACGGCCCAGGAGCTCCGGCCGTCGCCGTCGATGGGGACGGCCGGACCTCCGGTGACCTCGGGCCGGACGGTGGCCTGCCCGAGTCCGCGGACCCGCGCGAGCACCTCGCGCCCGGCCCGGCCGCCCTCCCCGGCGACGAGCGCCTGCGCGTCGAGGCCGGCCGCGAGCGCGAGATCGACCGCCCGGGCGGTCGCGGGGCCCTGCGTGACGACCACCGCCGTCGTGACACCGAAGACGTCGCGGGCGCGGCGCATCGTGTGCCAGGTGTCGAAGCCCGCGTAGTCGGTGAAGACGTCGTCGGGTGCGACGCCGGCGGCGAGCGCGGCGTCGCGCATCGCGTCGGGCTCGTTGTACTCGAGGCGGGCGTTGTCGCCGGACACCAGGAGCTTCTCCACCCGCCCGGCGCGGTACAGGCCGACGGCCGCGTCGACGCGCTGCCGCACGACGGCGCCCAGCGACCCGTCCGCCCGCACGAGGGACCCGGGCACGATCGCCACCTGCACCGGCCGCACCGTGGCGGCGTCCGCGGTGACGAGGTGGTCGGTCCGCCGGACGACCACGACGTTCGACACGGCGACCACGAGCACGACCACGAGCAGCACGCCCGCCGCGAGCACGAGCCCCGGGGTCCGCCGTGCTCCGGTCACCGTGGGAACGCCGCGAGGACCGACGACGTCAGCGCGCACCTCACGCACATCAGGATCCTCGCTCTCCTCGGCTGCCCTCGTTCCTACCGCCGGTCCGTCCGCGCGTGCCACGGATCGTCGGTCCGCCCGTCGCTTCGTCCACTCACGACCGGCACCTCCCGGACGCCAGGTCCGCCCGCCGCGTCTCCAGGAACGTCCGTTCCGTGTCGTTCGTGGCCAGGGTGATCGCCTCCGTGTAGGCGGCGACGGCCTCGTCGGTCCGGCCCAGACGCGCCAGGAGGTCGGCGCGGGTGGCGGGCAGCAGGTGGTAGCCCGGGATGTCGAGCTCCTCGACCGCCGCGAGGGCGACCGCGGGTCCGTGCACCTCGGCGACGGCCACGGCGCGGTTGAGCGCGACGATCGGGGTCGGGGTCAGCACCATGAGCTGGTCGTAGAGGGCGAGGACCTGCGTCCAGTCGCTGGCCGGGCCGTCGGTGTGCACGGCGTTGATGGCGGCCTGGATCTGGTACGGACCGGGACGATCACGGCGCAGGCAGCGCCGGACGAGCTCGTGCCCCTCGGCGATCAGCTCCCGGTCCCACAGGGTGCGGTCCTGCTCGGCGAGGGTCACGATCTCGCCGGAGGGCGCCGTGCGGGCCGGCCGGCGGGCCTCGGTGAGCAGCAGCAGCGCGAGCAGGCCGAGCACCTCCGGCTCGTCGGGCATCAGGTCGGCGAGTGCCCGGGCGAGGCGCACCGCCTCCGCGGACAGATCGGTGCGCAGCAGCGGGCCGGTGGTCGCCGTGTAGCCCTCGTTGAAGATCAGGTAGAGCACGGTCAGGACCGGCGGCAGGCGGCGGGGCAGCTCCGCCTCGGCGGGGACCCGGTAGGGGATGCCGGCGTCGCGGATCTTCTTCTTCGCCCGCACGATCCGCTGGGAGATCGTCGCCTCGGGTGCGAGGTAGGCGCGGGCGATCTCGGGGACCTCGAGCCCGCCGAGCAGGCGCAGGGTGAGCGCGGTCTGCGCCAGCGGGGAGAGCGCCGGGTGGCAGCAGGTGAAGATCAGTCGCAGCTGGTCGTCGCGCACCGGTCCCACCTCCTCGGTCTCCTCGGGCTGGTGCAGCAGCAGGGCCTGCGCGTGGCGGGCCTCGCGGGTGGACTCGCGGCGGAGGCGGTCGAGAGCCCGGTTCCGGGCGGTGGTGACGATCCAGGCGCCCGGGTTGCGCGGCACCTCCTCCCCCGGCTGCGCCCACTTCTCCATCGCCACGGCGAACGCGTCCTGCACGGCCTCCTCGGCGAGCCCGATGTCGCCGAGGAGGCGTGTCAGGGTGGCGACGCAGCGGCCGTACTCGGCGCGGTAGACGCTGGTGAGGTCCATGAGGACGGGGCGTCCCGGTCAGGCGAGGCCGTCGAACGGCCGGACCTCGATGGGCGCCTCGCAGGCCTCCGCGCACTTCTCGGCCCAGCCCAGGGCCGCGTCGAGATCCTCGACCTCGATGACCCAGAACCCGGCGAGCTGCTCCTTCGTCTCCGCGAACGGCCCGTCGGTCATGGTGGTGGTGCCGTCCTGCACGCGGACGACGGTGGCGCTGTCGTAGGGCAGCAGGCCCCCGGCGAAGACCCAGATCCCCTGCGCCTTCATCTCGTCGTTCACGGCGCCGACCCGGGCGAAGTTCCGCTCCTGCTCCGCCTCGGTGGGCCGGGGTCCGCTCTGGTCGAGCTCGACGCTCATCAGGTAGTGCACGGTGCTCGCTCCCGTTCGTGAGGTCGTGGTGCGTAGGTCGTGTCAGGCCAGCCGGCGGGCGACGGCGGGGATCACGATCGCGGCGGCCACGACGTGGGTCAGGATCAGCAGCATCTTCGTGGACACCGCGGCGTCGGCGAGGACGTCGGGCACGAAGGAGAGCACGGTCAGCACGACGGTGGTGCGCACCCACGCCGTGCGCGGGTGGCGGGCGAAGCGCCGCAGCGCCGTGGCGATGACCAGCCCGAGGACGGAGAAGATCGCCGTCAGGACGGCGAACCCGCTGGTCGGGATCGGCGCTCCGGAGATGGCGGTGCTGATGCCGATCGCCTGGCCGCCGGCGGCCACGGCCGCGGTGGCGACGGACGCGGCGACGGTGGCCGCGGCACCGGCCAGGAGCATCGACCCGACGCCCGGGGCGGTCGCGGTGGTGTCGTCGGCGTGGACGGTGGCGGTGGTGGTCGTGGACACGGGGACCTCCGGTGGGTGCGGGGACCGGCTCGGTTGCCGCTCCCTCACCCAGGCGACGAACGGGGTCGACCCCTTTTCGACATGCCCCCGGAAATTCTTCCGAGAATCTTCGTCGGGTCCCCTCAGGCGCCCGACCCGGCGAGCTCGCCCTCGCGGCGGGTGAGCACCAGGGGTCCGTCCTCGGTGATGGCGATGGTGTGTTCGGAGTGGGTGGTGCGCGAGCCGTCGGCCGAGCGGATGGTCCAGCCGTCCGGGTCGTAGGTGATCTTGTCGGTGGAGCGGGCGAACCAGGGCTCGAGGGCCAGGGTGAGCCCCGGCCGCAGGCGCAGCCCCCGCCCGGCCCGTCCGGCGTTGGCGACGTGCGGGTCCTCGTGCATCGTGCGCCCGAGCCCGTGCCCGCCGAACTCGAGGTTGACCGGGTAGCCGTGACGGGCGGCGACCGCGCCGATGGCGGCGGAGACGTCGCCGAGGCGCTGACCGGCCTGCGCGGCGTCGATCGCGGCCTCGAGGGCCTCCTCGCCGGCCGAGACCAGCTGCCGGTCCTCCTCCCGCGGGGTGCCGACGATGACGGTGCGGGCGGAGTCGGCGACCCAGCCGTCGACGGCGACGGCGAGGTCCATCGTCAGGACGTCGCCGTCGCGCAGCACGTAGTCGTGCGGCAGCCCGTGCAGCACGGCGTCGTTGACCGACAGGCAGATGACGTTGCGGAAGGGGCCGCGGCCGAAGGAGGGGGCGTAATCCCAGTAGCACGACTCGGCGCCGCGTTCCCGGATGAGCTCGCGGGCGTGGAGCTCGAGGTCGAGGAGGTTGACCCCGACGTCCGCGCGCTCCCCCACGGCGCTCAGGACGTGGGCGACGAAGCGCCCGGTCGTGTGCATCCGCTCGATCTCGGCAGGGGTCTTCAGCTCGATCATCGCCGCACCTCGGAGTGGGATAGTTATCCCGGTATTAGTATCACGGTCATGGTGCGCGTGCCCTTGACCCCGCAGGACCACGAGCGAGGCCGGCGACTCGGCGAGGTCCTGCGCGCAGCGCGCGGGCCGCGGAGCATGACCTCGGTGGCCACCGCGGTCGGGATGTCCCCGGAGACCCTCCGCAAGATCGAGACGGGCCGGGTCCCGACGCCCGCGTTCTTCACCGTCGTCACGCTGTGCACCGAGCTCGGGGTCCCGCTCGACCAGCTCGCCGACCGGTGCGCCGCCGACGACCCGGCGGAGCCGCGCAGCGCCTGACACGGAGACGGGCGGTGGACTTCCCGGCCAGTCGGGAGCACAGTGGCGTCGACCCCGGTCCGGACCCCGCCGTGGCGCCCCTTCGCGACTCCTCACGAGTCGCGAGCCACGATCGCAGCGGGTGACCATGAACGACGACGACCGGCCTTTCGACCCCCGGGTCCACCAGGCCGAGGGCATGCTCACGGCGCGGTACGGCGTGCCGATCACGGAGGCCGCCGTGATGCTGCGCGCGTGGGCGGCGCGGGGGGACGTGACGGTGCCCGAGATGGCGGCCCAGGTCGTCGGCACGCTCGTCGTCCGCCGCGGGAACGGCCACGGGGGTCGGTGACCGGCCACGCGAAGGAGCCCCGGATGGTCGAGCAGCACGTCGTGGGCGCCGGCGAACGTGCGGGCGTCGATCTGGCACGTGCCCTCGAGGACGCGGCCCGCGGGCTGGTCGAACGGGGGGCGGACGAGGACGTCGAGCACACCCTGCAGCTCATCGTGCGGGGCGCGATCCACACCATCCCGCACGTCGAGCAGGCCGGTGTCTCGCTCGTCGAACGCGGCGGGATCGTGACGGCCCGCGCGCCGAGCAACGACGTCGTGCGCGAGCTCGACGAGCTCCAGACCGAGCTCGGCGAAGGGCCCTGCCTCGACTCGATCTGGTTCGAGCAGCGGACGTTGATCGAGGACATGACCCAGGTGCGCGCCCGGTGGCCCCGGTGGGCGGTCGAGGCCGAGCGGCACGGCATCGGGTCGTTGATGGCGTTCCAGCTGTTCGCCGACAAGGGCAGCGCCGGAGCCCTGAACCTGTACGCGTCCGAGTCCGGGGTGTTCGACGAGGCCACGGCGGACACCGGCTCGCTGTTCGCCACCCAGGCCGCCCTGGTGCTCCACAGCGCCCGGCGCGTCCACGGCATGGCCGGCGCCCTGGCCAGCCGCGACCTCATCGGGCAGGCCAAGGGCATTCTCATCGAACGCATGGGCGTGGGTCCCGAGCGGGCCTTCGCGCTGCTCGTGGAGTCGTCCCAGCAGACGAACATCAAGCTCGTGGACGTCGCGGCCTGGCTGGTCGGCGAGGCACAGTCCGGCAGACCGGCCGAGCAGAGACGTTAGCCCGGCACAACGAGGTGGGTACCTGCGCGCCAGGTCGGTCGTGAACCCGCGGGTAGGACGTCGGCTCAGGTCCCGTCGGTTCAGCCTTTCGAGCCGGCGGGACCGTCGTCGTCCCGGGGCTCACACAGCCCGGAACTCCTCCGGTCAGGCCAGGCGGACGACGTCGGCCCCGGCGCCCTCGACCACGCGGGGGTCGTGCCCGGGGACGACGAGACCGTCGTCGCCGGCGAGCTCGACGAGCCGGTCGAAGGCGGCGTGGACGTCGGGCACCGAGTGCAGGATCGGCGGCGGGTGGTCGGCGGTGAGGTTCTCGTGGAAGTGGGCGGCGTCGGAGGCCAGCACCACCGGGCCGGCCGCGGACCGCACGCGGACCACCTGCATGCCCGCGGTGTGCCCGCCGACGTGGTGCACCTCCAGCCCGGGCACGATCTCGGCGGAGCCGTCGACGACGTCGAGCCGGGACCGTGCCGGGCCCGTGAGGTGGCCGACGTCCGCGCCGCTCACCAGCCAGTGCTCGCGGCGGATGCGGGTGGCCACCGGGCCGGTCCAGTAGTCGAGCTCCCGGCGCTGCACGACGTAGCGGGCGGCGGGGAAGGCCGCGACCGTGCCCGTGTGGTCGTAGTGCAGGTGGCTCAGCACGACGTGGTCGACCTGCTCCGGACGGATCCCCAGCTCGGCGAGCCCCTCGACGGGCGAGCGGTGGAACGTGATCCCGTCGATGGGCACGGGCCGGGCGGGGTCGATCCCGGCGTCGACGAGGACGACGTGGTCGGCGTTCGACGCGAGCCAGACGTAGTAGGCGGTGGGGTGGGGCTCGCCCGCGCGCTCGTCGTGGCCGAGGAAGTGCTGGCCCCGCACGCCGGGCCGGCTCGCGAAGCGGACGGCGTGCACCGCGAACGGCGGTGCCCCGCTCACGAGGCCGTCGGGCTGGCCGCGGCGGGCTGCGACCGCGGCACCGGGCTCCCGCCGAGGTCCTCGGTCGGGGTGCGGTAGTAGTCGCGGCCGGTGGCCACGGCGACGATGTTGAGCAGGCAGACCGCGGCGACGAAGCCCGCGACCGCGGGCCAGTTGCTGCCGTCCTCCCCCGCGAGGGCGGCGGCGATCGAGGGCGCGAAGCCGGCGACCGCGAAGCCGATCTGCGTGCCGATCGCGACCCCGGAGAGCCGGACGCGGGCGGGGAACATCTCGCCGTAGAAGGCGGGCCACACGCCACCGGTGGCGCTGTTGCCGAGGCCGAACACCAGGATGCCGAAGACGAAGATCCAGACGTAGTTGCCGGCCGAGATCGCGGCGAGGTAGCAGGCCATCGTCACGGCCATCGCGATCGAGCCGGCGAGGAACACGGGCTTGCGGCCGATGCGGTCGCCCAGCGCGCCGAAGAGCGGGATGACGACGATGGCGACGAGGTTCGCCACCACCCCGACCCAGAGCATCGCGGTGCGCGAGAGCCCGACGTCGTTCACGGCGTAGGACAGCGCGTAGACGGTGAAGATCGTGCTGACGGTGGCGATGGTGGAGGCCAGCACCACCCTGATCACGGCGCCGAGGTGCGAGCTGAACAGCACCTTGACGGGCGCACGGGCGGTCTCGGCGCGACGCTGCTGCTCCTGGAAGACCGGCGTCTCGTCGAGGGTGCGGCGGATGAGGAGACCGGCGACGACCACGATCGCGCTGAGCCAGAACGGCACGCGCCAGCCCCAGCTCAGCAGGTCCTCCGTGGGCAGCGCGGCCACCGGCAGGAAGATCGCGGTGGCGAGCACCTGGCCGAACTGGGTGCCGCCGAGGGTGAAGCTCGTGAAGTAGGCGCGGCGGTTCGACGGGGCGTGCTCGAGGCTCGTCGACGAGGCGCCGGCCTGCTCACCGCCCGCCGAGAAGCCCTGCAGCAGGCGCAGCACGACGAGGATGATCGGCGCGGCGATGCCGATGGACGCGTAGGTCGGCAGGCAGCCGACGGCGAACGTCGCGACGCCCATGAGCAGCACCGTCGACACGAGGATCCGCTTGCGGCCGAAGCGGTCGCCGAGGTGTCCCAGCACGAACGCCCCGACCGGTCGCGCCACGTAGCCCGCGCCGAACGTGGCGAGGGCGAGCAGCGTGCCGGTGGCCGGCTCGGCCCCGGGGAAGAACAGCTTGTTGAACACCAGCGCGGCGGCCGTGCCGTAGATGAAGAAGTCGTAGTACTCCAGCGCGCTGCCGATCCAGGCGGCCAGCGCGGCCTTGCGGGGCTGGGCGGGGGGCCCGGTGGGCGCCTGCGGCGATGCGGTCACGACCACTCCTCGACACGGTGCGTCTATGTACCGTTTGGTTACGTACCGGATGGTGAGTTGAGACGCACGGCCGTGTCAAGCCGCTCGGGTCAGGCTCGGCCGACGTGCGCAGTCAGGTACTCCAGGACGAGGTCGCCGACCATGCGCCGGTAGTGCGCGCGCCGGCCGGGGTCGAGGAGGTCCCGGTCGAACACGGCCTGGAAGGTGTGCCGGTTCGCGAGGCGGAAGATGCAGAACGCGCTGATCACCATGTGCACGTCGAGGGCGTCGACGTCGGCGCGGAAGAGCCCCGCCGCGTGGCCGCGCTCCAGGATGCCGCCCAGCACGTCGACGGCCGGGGCCGCGAGGCCGGGTAGGGCCTCGGACGTGCGCAGGTGCTCGGCGCGGTGGATGTTCTCGATCGCCACGAGACGGACGAAGTCGGGGTGCGACTCGTGGTGGTCGAACGTCAGCTCGGCCAGCGCCCGCATCGCGCGGGCCGGGTCGAGGTGCTCGACCTCCAGCTGGGCCTCGAGGACCCGGATGCCGGCGTAGGCGTGCTCGAGCACCGCCAGGTAGAGGCCGCGCTTGCTGCCGAAGTAGTAGTAGATCATCCGCTTGGTCGTGCGGGTGCGGGCCGCGATCTCGTCCACGCGCGCGCCGGAGAACCCGTGGTCGGCGAACTCGGTGGTGGCCACGGCCAGCAGGTCGGCACGGGTGCGGGCGGCGTCGCGGCGACGCTCGGCCACCCCCTCCTCGGCCACCCCCTCCTCGGCCACCCCTGCCTCCTCGGTCACCCCTGCCTCCTCGGTCACGGCCCCGACCCTAGGCGGCGCGGACCGCGACGGAAGCCCGAGGCGCTGGATAATGAACCATCCGGTACGTAGGCTGCGCGCCGTGAGACTCGTCGCCGACCCCGACACCGTGCACGTCGGCCTCATCGGTGCGGGCATCGGCCCGTCGCTCTCCCCCGCGCTGCACGAGCGCGAGGCGCGCGCTCTCGGGCTGGCGTACCGCTACACGCTCGTGGACCTCGACGTGCGGGGCCTGGGCCCCGCCGACGTCGGCGACCTCCTCGTCGAGGCCCGCGACGCCGGGCTGCGGGGCGTCAACGTCACCCATCCCGTCAAGCAGCGGATCCTGCCCCACCTCGACGCGCTGTCCCCCGACGCCGCGGCGATCGGGGCGGTCAACACGGTGGTGTTCGACGGGCACCGCAGCCTGGGCCACAACACCGACTGGTCGGGCTTCGCCGCGGCCCTGCGGACGGGCCTGCCCGGGGCCGCGCTCGGACGGGTCGCCGTGCTCGGTGCCGGTGGTGCCGGCGCCGCCGCGGCCCACGCGCTGCTCACCGCCGGGGCCGGCGCCGTCGACGTCCTCGATGTCGACGCCGGCCGGGCCCGCGGGCTCGTCGCCCGGCTCGACGCGACCTTCGGCCCCGGCCGCGCGCACGCCGCCGCGGCCGACGCCATCGGCGACGTCCTGGCCTCCGCCGACGGCCTGGTCCACGCCACCCCGACCGGCATGGCCGACCACCCCGGCCTGCCCGTCCCGGCCACGGTGCTGCACCCGCGCCTGTGGATCGCCGAGATCGTCTACCGCCCGCTGCGGACCGCCCTGCTGGACGCCGCGGCCGGGATCGGCTGCCCGACGCTCGACGGCGGCCTGATGGCGGTGCACCAGGCCGCCGACGCTTTGCACCTGTTCACCGGGCTGGCGCCCGACACCACCCGGATGCGACGCCACCTGCACGAGCTCGTCGGTGAACCCCCCCCCCCCCCCCCCCGGGAGGACCACCGTGCCGGCTGACCCCCGCACCGCCGTCGCCACGGTCTGCCTGTCCGGCGCCCTGGAGGACAAGCTGGCCGCCGCCGCCACGGCGGGCTTCGACGGCGTCGAGATCTTCGAGCCCGACCTCGTCGCGTCGCCCATGTCGCCGGGCGAGGTCCGGCTGCGCTGCGCCGACCTGGGCCTGTCGATCGACCTCTACCAGCCGTTCCGCGACCTCGACTCCACCGACGACGACCGCCTCGCCGCGAACCACCGTCGCGCCGAGCACAAGTTCGACGTCATGCGCGCGCTGGGCACCGACACCGTGCTCGTGTGCTCCTCGGTGGCCCCCGACGCCGTCGCGGACCCCGACCGGCTCGCCGGCCAGCTGCACGGCCTGGCCGACCGGGCCGCCGAGCGCGGCCTGCGCCTGGCCTACGAGGCGCTCGCCTGGGGCCGGCACGTCGACACGTGGGAGGCGTCCTGGGACGTCGTCCGGCGGGCCGACCACCCGGCGCTGGGACTCTGCCTCGACAGCTTCCACGTCCTCTCCCGCACGTCCGAGATCGACGGGATCGCCGGGATCCCCGGCGAGAAGATCTTCTTCCTCCAGCTCGCCGACGCCCCGGTGCTCTCGATGGACGTGCTGCAGTGGAGCCGCCACCACCGGCTGTTCCCCGGCCAGGGCGGCTTCGACCTGCCGCGCTTCCTCGCCGCGGTCCTGGACGCCGGCTACGCGGGCCCGCTCTCGCTCGAGGTCTTCAACGACGTCTTCCGCCAGGCCGACCCCGTGCGCACCGCCGTGGACGGGCACCGCTCCCTGCTCGCGCTCGCCGAGGCCACGGCCGCCGGCGGCGCCGGCACCGACCCGGTGGGCGGGCCCGCGCCCGCGGTCGAGGGCACGGCGTTCGTCGAGATCGCCACCGGGGGCGAGGACCCCGCGCTCGACGACGCGCTCACCGCCCTGGGCTTCGTTCGCACCGGGCAGCACCTCACCAAGCCCGTCGACCGCTGGGAGCAGGGCCGCGCCCGCATCCTGGTCAACCGCACCGAGGGCCCCTCCGCGGCGATCAGCGCGCTCGCGGTCGAGTCGGCGGACCCACCGGCGGCGGCCCGGCGCGCGGCCCGGCTCGGGGCGCCCCGCCTCGCCCGCGCGCACGGTCCCGCCGAGGCCGACCTCCCCGCCGTCGCCGCCCCCGACGGCACCGCGCTGTTCTTCTGCCGACCCGGTGTCGACGCGGACTGGAGCGGCGACTTCCGGGCCACCGGGAGCACGGCCGGGGGCCTGGGCATCACCGGCGTGGACCACGTGGGGCTCGCCCAGCCCTTCGACCACTTCGACGAGGCGACCCTGTTCTACCGCGCGGTCCTCGGGCTGCAGCCCGGCAGCGCCGGCGAGTTCGCGGCCCCGTTCGGCCTCGTGCGCAGCCGCGCCCTCGCCGATCCCGCCCGGCGCGTCCGCCTGGCCCTCACGGTCTCGCTGCTGCGTCGCGGCGAGTGGGCCCCCGGCATCCCGGAGCCGCAGTACATCGCGCTCGCCGTCGACGACGTCGTGGCCGCCGCCCGCGCCGCGCGGGCGGCCGGGGCGCCCCTGCTCGGCATCCCGGACAACTACTACGACGACCTCGCCGCGCGCGTCGACCTGCCCCCCGACCGGCTCGCGGCGTACCGCGAGCTCGGCGTCCTGCACGACCAGGGCCCGGGCGGCGCCTACCTGCAGGTCTGCACCGAGGTCCTCGCGGGGCGCATCTTCGTCGCCCTCGTCGAGCGGGTGGGCGACGACGACGGGTACGGCTGGACCGACACCCCGGTGCGCATGAGCGCCCACCGCCGGCAGCGCCTCGCGCGCCGGGCGCTCACCCCCGGATGAGACGACCCTCGCGCCCCCGGGTCGTCGGGGTGATCAGGCGCCGGGTCGACCGGCGGAAGGCCCAGAAGGCGACGACCGCGGCCACGAGGGTCATCGGCGTGCCCATCACGACCTTCGCGATCGCGAGCCCGCCGGTCGAGTCGATGCCGTAGAGCCACTGCGTCACCACGAAGCGGGCGCCGAACACGGCCGCGGCGGCCAGCGTCGCGACGTCGTGGGCGCGCCGGGCCGGTCGGTCCTGCCGCCACGCGTGGCCACCCCCGTGCAGGGCGTTCCACGCGAGACCGGTCAGCGGCCGGCGGACGACGACCGACGCCGTGGTGGCGACGAGGCCGACCAGGGCGGCCACGATGCCGACGAGGAAGAAGTTGCTGGCCGAGCCGGTCCAGACCGCGATCCCGCTCGCGATCGCGACGCCGAACACGCCGCCGAGCACCGTCGACGTGGGCTCCCCGCGCACCCGGAAGATCGCGGCCTGCACCAGGGCGACGGCGAGGGCGATGCCCGCCGCCGCGAGCAGCGGGACCACGACGATCGCGACGGCGAACACCACCTGCGGGATCGCCGCGCCCAGCACGCCTCACGGCCAGCCGACGCGCTCGAGCAGCGTCATGGGCCGGTCCCCGGGGCCCGGGACGGGCACCTCGTCGGTCGGGGTCGCGTCGACGTCCCCGGCAACGGCCCCGGGGTGCGACGGACACTGCGGCATCGGCGCTCTCATGGCGGTCCTCCGTCGTCGGAGCGGGCCCGGACGAGCTCGCTGCCCCCGACGAGACGCCGTGCCGCCGCGGCACACTCAACCGCTCGCGCGCGTGAGCGCCGTCACCCCCCGAGCGGGGTGGGTCTCACGGGGCCGCCCCGTCGGCGCGGTGGACGTGGACGAGCGCGACGTCGTCGTCGTGGACACCGCCGGTGAGGCTCGCGACGAGGTCGTCGCAGGCCGCGGCGGTGACCGGGCGGGGCAGCGCGGCGACCGCCTCGAGCAGCCACTCGATGCCCTGGGTGAGGTCGCGGGTGCGGCTCTCGACGAGCCCGTCGGTGTAGAGGAGGAGGTCGGCCCCGGGCGGGAACCCCGCGCTGCGCTCGGAGAACGCTCGGCCGACGCCGAGCGGCTGCGCCATGGCCTCCCCGAGCTGCTCGATCGTGCCGTCGGCGCGGCGCAGCACGGCCGGCAGGTGCCCGGCGTTGGCGTAGACGAGCCCCTCGTCCGGCCGGAGCACGGCGTAGAAGCAGGTGACGAAGGTCGGCTCGGCGAAGGTCTCGAGCAGCGCCGAGACGTAGCGCAGCACGTCCGAGGGCGCCAGGCCGAGCACGGCGTACGCGCGGATCGCGGTGCGGACCTGGCCCATGATCGTGGCGGCGGTGACCCCGTGCCCGACCACGTCGCCGATGACGATCGCGGTGCCGCCGCCGTCGAGGGGGATGACGTCGAACCAGTCGCCGCCGATCTTGTGCCCGGTGGCCGCCGGCAGGTAGCGGGTGACGACGTCCAGTCCCGGCACGGCGGGCGCCTCGGGCAGCATGCTGCGCGAGAGCTCGCGGGTGAAGTTCCGCTCGCGCTCGTAGAGCTGGGCGTTGTCCAGCGCGATGGCCGAGTAGCCGGCGATGCCCTCGGCCAGGTACTCGTGCCGGCTCGTGAACCGCGCGCGCCCGGGGTGGCCGAAGAAGAACCCGCCGAGCACCTCGCCGCTGGTCGGGCTGATCACCGAGACCGCGAGGTAGCTGCTCACGGGCAGGTGTCCCTCGGGCATCCCGCGGTACGGGGCGTTGCGGCCGAAGCGCGGGTCGGCGGTGATGTCGTCGCTGCGGACGGTGCCCTCGCCGTCGAACGTCGGCGCGAACACCAGGGTGTTGCGCGGCATCGGGAAGCGGGAGAAGGCCTCCCGGGGCACCCCGGAGAGCGTGTAGAGGGTGTACGACTCGCCGAACTGGTTGATCAGGTTGTAGAAGAAGGCGCCGAACGCCGCCCCGACGGCCGTGGTCGCCGCGTCGGTGGCCTCCTGCACGAGCTGGTCGATGTCGAGCTGCGCGGTCAGCCGCCGGCCCACGGACTGCAGGGCGTCGATCACGGCGGCCTCGGCGCGCAGCGCCGCGAGGGCGCTGCGCAGCCCGTCGGTGGCGGTGACCACCGCCTCGGCCGCGACCAGGTGGGTGCGGTCCACCGGGACCCGGGTGACCAGAGCCGTCGCGCCGCCGGGGTCCTCACGGTCGACGACGACGAGTCCGGCCGTCGCCCCGGGGACCAGCACGGCGAGCTGCGCGTCGTCGGGGACCAGGACACCCGAGCCCCCCGCGGCGGGCAGGCCGGCGAGCCGCTCCGGGCCGAGTGCCACCCGCTCGACGGGCACCCGCTCCCCGTCCGGTGCGGTGAACACCCCGGCGAGCGCGGTCAGCAGGGCGTCCGCGTCGGGCCCCGGGCCGTCGGTGCCGGGCGGCGGCGCGGTCATCCCGGCCTCATCCGGCGGCGAGGGCGTCGGCGAGGGTCGCGTGGATCGCGAGCTCGTCGGTGAGGCGGGTCAGCTCCAGCGGACGCAGGACGAGCCGCCCGGTGGCCACGACGCGGACCGGTATCTCGCCCCCGAGCTGCCGGTGGGTGCGGACGAGCTCGGCCATCCCGGAGGAGGCCAGGAACGTCACGGCCGTCAGGTCGAGCACCAGCAGGGCCGGACGCAGCCGCGCGGCCCGCTCGACGGACCGACGCACCGTCGGTGCGAGCGCGAGGTCGAGGGCCCCGGACACCGCCAGGACGATGCCCTCGGGCACCTCGTCGAGGGCCACCGAGCCCGCAGGCTCGTCCTCGAACGGGTCCCCGTCCACCGATCCGCGCCCGGTCATGACGTCATCCTCCCGTGAAGTGTCGACGCGTCGACACCGGCTCCGGCCGAGGGGACCCGGCCGCGCCCGAGGTGACGATGTGCACCTTTCCCGCGACCTGGTGTGCACCTCGGGCCGCGGTGGCGCACGGTGACCCACGGACTCGACCGGCGGACGTGACCGGCAGACGTCACCAGCGGAGACAGGAGCATCGGGTGGACGACGAGGCGATCGTGCTGGCCGCGCCGCTCGTCCGGACCGACCCGCACCGTCCCGACACCGAGACCTGGCTGGGCCGTCCGGTGCCCGAGGGCTACACGGACATGATCGACCAGGTCCGGGAGCTCCTCGACCGCCTCGCCGGGGCCGCCCCGACCGCCGAGGTCGTGCGGTCCACGACGACGACCGTCGCGGAGCTGGGCGCCGCGCTGGCCGCGTACGAGGTCGGCGAGCCCGACCAGCTGTCCGGACGGCTCGGGTCCGCGCCCGGACGGGCGCAGGTGGCCGGTCCGGCGCTGCACGTGGACGAGGTCGACGACGAGCGGATGACCGGGCGGGTCCGGTTCGGCCGGCACTTCCTGGGCAGCAACGGCGTCGTCCACGGGGGCGCGATCCCCTACCTGTTCGACGACCTGCTCGGCCGGCTCGCCCTCGGCGGGGGACGCCCGCGCTCCCGGACCGCCTACCTGCACGTCGACTACCGCTCCGTCGCCCCGATCGACACCGAGCTGCGCGTCGCGGCCTTCTTCGACCGCGAGGAAGGACGCAAGCACTTCCTGCGCGGCACGCTCCACGACGGCGACCGCCTGTGCGCGGAGGCCACGGCCCTCTTCGTCGCGCTCACTCCGGGTCAGACCTGACCCACCCCACGTCGGCGCGGACGCTCCCGGAGACGTAGAACGCGGGCGCCGTCACCGACGTCCCGCACGACGGGCAGCGCCGACGCTCGCGGCGTCCACCGTCGACCAGGAAGCCCGGTGGGAACCGACGGATGCGACCTCGGCACCACTCGCCCGGGCAGATCAGGTCCTGGTGCCACACCAGGTGCTCGCCGTCCCCCATGACCGCCGAGTCTCGCTGCTCCGCCAGGGGCTCCGGAGCGCCTCGGCGGCAATTACTTCCCGCATGCCGTCCCGACGATCTCGCCGCCCGTGCGACGGCTCCCCCGACTGCCCCGCCGCGGGGGCGGGGCGGCCCAGCGGTGGCGTCCACTCGCGGCGCCACCCCGGCGACCGGCGCAATTCGGTGGGGATTCCGCGCCGACCAGCACCGCCACCTCGGTCGGACTCGTTGTGCCCGGAGACCGGCCGGGTTGCAGACGGACGACCCGGACCGGCTCCTCGCACGCTCCCCCCGGTATCGGAGAAACCTGTGATCATCCTCGGCATCATCCTCATCGTCGTGGGCTACGTGGCCCCCGTCCCGAGCATCATCGCCACCATCGGCTGGATCCTCCTGGTCGTCGGCCTGATCCTCACCCTGCTCGGCGCCGTCGGGCGCCCCGTCGGGCGCAAGACCTACTTCTAGGCATTCCCGGGGACCCGCCGGCGGCCGCTCACGCGGGGCCGCCGGCGGGTCGCCCCGGGGTGAGCACGCGGTGGTGTGCCTACGGTGGTGCGGACATCCCGCACCGAGAGGACACCCATGGCGACAGCGTCCGGCTCGGTCGGGGCCCACCTGGCGACCCGGCTCGTCCAGCTCGGCGTCGGCCACCTGTTCGGCCTCCCCGGGGACTTCAACCTGGCGCTCCTCGACGAGATGCTGCCGGTGCCGGGGCTGGAGTGGGTCGGGTCGACGAACGAGCTCAACGCCTCGTACGCCGCGGACGGCTACGCGCGCGTCGGGCGCCGGGTCGGGGCGTTCGTCACCACCTACGGCGTCGGGGAGCTCTCCGCGGTCAACGGCGTCGCGGGCAGCTACGCCGAGGACGTCCCCGTCGTGCACGTCGTCGGGATGCCCTCGCGCACCGCCATGGCCGCGGGCGCCCCGCTGCACCACACCTTCCTCGACGGCGACTTCCGCCGCTTCGAGCGCGTGTTCCGCGAGGTGACCGCGGCCCAGACCGTGCTCGAGCCCCACAACGCCGTCGCCGAGATCGACCGGGTCCTGCGGGTGGCCCTCGAGACGAGCAAGCCGGTGTACATCGGGGTGCCCGCCGACGTCGCCACGGCCGCCCCGGGCGCCGGCTCGGTCGAGCCGCTGGTCGCCCCCTCCGGGGACCCCGCCGGCCTCGCGCAGTTCCGCGCCGGGCTGGCGGCGCACCTGCAGGGCAACGACGACGTCTGCGTCCTGGCCGGTCCGCGCGTGCACCGCCGCGGCCTCGAGCACGTCGTCGCCGGGCTCGCCGAGCTGCCCGGGGTCCGGGTCGCCTCGCAGTCCGGGTCGAAGGCGCTCGTCGACGAGGAGCACCGCGCCAGCCTCGGGACCTACCTCGGCGCCACCACCCGCTCCGACGCCGCCCGCGCCGCCGTCGACGACGCCCGTCTCCTGGTCATGGCCGGCACCGTCCACAGCGACTTCACGACGGGGTTCTTCACCCACCGCTACGACCGCGAGGCCGCCGTGGAGCTCGCGGTCGACCACGCCCGGATCGGGCGCGCCGTGTACCCGCGCGTTCGCCTCGAGGACTCGCTGCAGGTCCTGCACGAGCTCGTCGAGGCGGCGGGGTTCCCGCCGGCGCCCCCGGTCGAGCTCGCCCCGACCGCCCACGAGGTGCTGGGCGCGGACGACGAGCCGCTCGACCAGGCCCGCTTCTGGAGCCGGTTGCAGGGCTGGATCGCCCCCCGCACCACCCTCATCGCCGAGGCGGGCACCGCCTTCTACGGAGCGCTCGATCTCGCGCTGCCGGCCGAGTCCGACCTGCTCGGCAGCCCGGTCTGGTCGTCGATCGGCTTCACGCTGCCGGCCACGCTCGGCGCCGCGCTCGCGCGCCCCGACCGACGTCCCGTGCTCGTGATCGGCGACGGGTCGGCGCAGCTCACCGCGCAGGAGCTCGGGACGCTCTACGCCCGCGCGCCGGACGCGATCGTGCTCCTGCTCAACAACGACGGGTACACCGTCGAGCGCGCCATCCAGAGCCCGGATGCCGTCTACCAGGACATCACCGCGTGGGACTGGACCCGCCTGCCCGCCGCCCTGGGTGCCCCGGACGTCCACGCGGTGTGCGCCCGGACCGTCGGCGAGCTCCGCGCCGCCCTCGACCACGCCGGGACGCCGGGCACCGCGGCGTTCGTCGAGGTCGTCCTGCCGCCGAAGGACGCGCCCCGTCTCCTGCTCGAGCTGGCCCGGGGCCTGTCGACCACCGGCCGGGCGGCCTTCGAGACGTCCTGACCCCCAGCATCGGCCCGGCCAGCATCGGCCCGGCAAGCCTCGGATCGACGGGCCGTGGTTGCCGCTCCCGGAACGCCGCACTCTCGGGTCACACCCCCCGAGAGCCCAGGAGCGATCCCATGCCACGCACACGTCCCGACATCACCGTCCCCGACCTGACGGGCAGGCGCGCCGTCGTCACGGGGGCGAGCGACGGCGTCGGCCTCGGCATCGCCGCGCGGCTCGCCGCCGCCGGCGCCGAGGTGGTCCTGCCCGTCCGGAACCCGCGGAAGGGCGAGGCGGCGCTCGCCGCGATCGCGGGCCGGACGCCGGGTGCGGACGTCTCGCTGCGCACCCTCGACCTGTCCTCGCTCGCCTCGGTCGCCGACCTCGGCGCGACGCTGCGCGAGGAGGGGCGGCCCATCCACATCCTGATCAACAACGCCGGCGTCATGACCCCGCCGGACCGCCAGAGCACCGCCGACGGGTTCGAGCTGCAGTTCGGCACCAACCACCTCGGGCACGTCGCCCTGGTGGCCCACCTGATGCCGTTGCTGCGCGCCGGGCAGGCCCGCGTGACGTCGCAGATCAGCGTCGCCGCCCGCTCCGGCACGATCAACTGGCCGGACCTGGGCTGGGAGCGCTCCTACGACGGGATGCGCGCCTACAGCCAGTCGAAGATCGCGTTCGGGCTCTTCGGCCTCGAGCTCGACCGGCGCAGCCGGGCGAACGGCTGGGGCATCACCAGCAATCTGTCGCACCCCGGCATCGCGCCGACGAACCTGCTCTCCGCCCGCAGCGAGGTCGGCCGTGACCGCCCCACCCCGGGACGACGGGTCATCGGCGCCCTCTCCGCGCGCGGCATCCTCGTCGGCACCGTCGAGTCGGCGGGCCTCTCCGCGCTCCACGCGGCGACGTCCCCCGAGGCCCGCGGCGGGCTGTTCTACGGGCCGGGCGGACCCGGGAACCTCGGGGGCGCGCCCGCCGAGCAGAAGCTCTACCCGCCGCTGCGCAGCGCCGAGGAGGCCGAGCGTGTCTGGACGGTCTCCGAGGAGCTCGCGCGGGTGGGCCTGATGACCGGGTGACGGCGAGCGTCCTCGTCCCGCCGGGCGTCCGTGCTCAGTGTCCGACGAGACGCCGGCGGTTGCCCGACACGGACTGGTGCACGGGGGCGAGGACCTTGCCCACGAGCTGCGCGGTGTCCCGTGGCGGGTTCACGACCGCGGCGTAGCCCGCCCGGCCGAAGGCGCTCGCCTTCTCGGTGACCATCCGCTGCAGCTCACGGCGCTCCTTGGCGTTCGGGGGCCACCCGCCCAGCACGAGCTGCGCCGTCCGGTAGGAGATGACGATCGGGGTCGAGATCGTGATCTCGACCAGCTGCATCCACGGGCGCAGCCACCCCGACCCGGACGTCTTGCTCGTGGTGTTCATCCCGTCCACGGTACGGACGGGGCGCCGGGACGCTCGCCGAGCGTCCGGTCCGTGCCCGTCAGCGCGCGGACGGCGCGGGCGTCCGCGCAGGTCAGGGCGGCCGCGGCGAGGTCTCGGGCGGATTCGAGGTCGACGGCCCGGACGGCTTCCTTGACCGTGGCGGCGGCGCCCGGGGCGACGCTGAGCTCGCGGACCCCGAGGCCGATCAGGATCGGGACGGCGGCCTCGTCGCCGGCGAGCTCGCCGCAGACCGCGACGAGCACGTCGTCGCCGGCCCCGCGCACCGTGGCCGCGACCAGCGCGAGCACCCCGGGGTCGAGGGCGTCGGCGAGGGCGGCGAGCTGGTCGTTGCCGCGCTCGGCGGCGAGCGTGTACTGCGTGAGGTCGTTGGTGCCGATCGAGAAGAAGTCGACGTGGGGGGCGAACGCGGCGGCCTTGAGCGCCGCGGCCGGGACCTCGACCATGATCCCGACCCGTAGGTCTGCCGGACGCCCCCGGCCGACGGCCTCGATGGCCTCGACCAGGGCCCGGCGGGCCGCGGTGAGCTCGTCGACCGCCGCGATCATCGGGAACATGACGTCGACGGGGTGGTCGTGGGCGACCCGCACGATCGCCGTGAGCTGGTCGGCGAGGATCCGCGGGCGGGCCAGGGCCAGCCGGATGCCGCGGACCCCGAGGAACGGGTTGGCCTCGGGCGCCACGGGCAGGTAGTCCAGCGGCTTGTCGCCGCCGACGTCGAGGGTGCGCAGCGTGATCCGCCGGCCGTCCATCGCCTCCGCGATCGCGCGGTAGGACGCCTCCTGCTCGTCGACGGTCGGGGCCTCCCGCCGGTCGAGGAACCCGAACTCGGTGCGGACCAGGCCGGCGAGGTCGGCCCCGTGGGCGGCCCGGGCGTCCTCGGGCGACCCGAGGTTGGCGCCGACGAGCACCGTGGTCCCGTCGCGGGTGACGGCCGGCTCGTGCGCCCGGCGCCGCGCGTCGTCGCGGCGTCGGCCGAACGCCGCGGCCCTGTCGCGGAAGGCCGCCAGCGTGGGTTCGTCGGGGTCCGCGACGACCTCGCCGGTGCTCCCGTCCACGGCGAGGAGCGCGGCCTCGCCGGCCCGGGCGGCCAGCGCGGCACCGACCCCGACGACGGCGGGCACACCGCGGGCCCGCAGCAGGATCGCGGCGTGCGCGGTGGGGCTGCTGCCGGCGAGGACCACCGCGGGTGTGCGCGCCGGGTCGAGCGCGGCGGCGTCGGCGGGGGTCAGGTCGTCGGCGACGAGGATGCCGTCCGGCGCGCTGTCCTGCTCCTCGGCGCCGCCGAGGGCGCGCAGCACCCGGTCGCGCACGTCGCGCACGTCGGCGGCGCGGGCGCGCAGGTACTCGTCCGCGGCGGCCGCGAACCCCCGCTCCACCTCGTCGAGGGCGTCCGCCCAGGCGCGCGCGGCGTCGGCGCCGCCGTCGAGGCGGGCGGCGGCGTCGGCGAGCAGGTCGGGATCGTCGAGCAGGAGCACCTGGGCGTCGAAGATGGCGGCCTCGGCCTCGCCGATCTCGCGGGCGGCGGTGCCGCGGACGCCCTGCAGCTGGTCGCGGGCGCGGGTCCGCGCGTCGTCCAGGCGGCCGCGCTGCTCGTCCGGGGTGCCGGGCCGGGCGTCGGGGACGGTGACCGCGGCACGGTGCGCGACCCGGACGGGTCCGATCCCGATGCCGGGCGAGGCCGGGATCGGGCGGTGGTCGGTCCGGTCCTCGACGTCGACCGTGGCCGGCGGCGGGCCCGCCTCACCGAACCCGTCCTCCGCGAGCCCGAGGACCCGGCGGAGTGCCTCCGCCGCGTCGCCGCCCCGGGCCCGCACCGCGACCTCGTGGCCGTGCAGGGCCCCGAGGGTCGCGACCTTCGACAGGCTCGCCGCGGACACCTCCGGCCCGTCGAGCGTGACGTTGCGCAGCCGCACCTCGGCGTCGAGACCGTGCAGCGCCCGCACGAGCTGCGCCGCGGGCCGGGCGTGGAGCCCGTGCGGCATCGCGACGGTGAAGGACCCGCGCTCGTCGTCGCCGGACGGCGCGGTGTCGGCGGTGCCGGCGGTGTCGGCGGTGCCGCCGGGCTCGGGTGAGGACGGGCCGAGATGAGCCGTCTTGGCCTCCAGGGCGTCGCCCGCCTCGGCGGCGACGGCCGCGGCCGAGGCGCCCCCGGCCGCGCTGACCGAGGCCAGCACGAGGCCCTCGACCAGCGGGGCCGGGGTGAGCACCACGCGCTCGCGGACGTCGTCGTCGACCATCTCGAGGGCCAGCTCGGCGGAGAGCACCGCGCTGCCCATGTCCATGAGCACGACCACCCCGTCGCCCTGGTCGGCGCGGGCGACGGCCTCGCTGATGGCGATCGCGTCGGTGCCGAAGCCGCCGTCGTCGAGGCCGGCGGCGACCTCGATCGGACCACGGCCGTCCTGCAGCATCTCGCCCGCCAGCGCCACCGCCGCCTCCGCGAGGGCCCGGCTGTGGGACACGACGACGATCCCGACGGTCACGCACCCTCCGCGACGGCCTGCGCAGCCGCGGCGACCAGCAGGGCGGCCGACGTGGCGCCCGGGTCCTGGTGGCCCGCACTGCGCTCCCCGAGGTAGCTCGCGCGGCCCTTGCGGGCGACCATCGGGGTCGTCGCGTCGCGCCCGGAGTCCGCGGCCCTCGACGCGGCGTGCAGGGCGGCCGCCAGGGGCTCGCCGTCGCCCAGCGAGGCGTCGAGCGCGTCCAGGGCCGGCCCGAGCGCGTCGTAGAGGGTCTTGTCGCCGAGCTCGGTCTTGCCGCGCGCGACCAGCCCCTCGACGCCCGCCCGTAGGGCCTTGGCGAACGTCTCGGGCCCCAGGGCGGTCTCGCCGCCGACCGCCGAGGCCATGCGCAGGAACAACGTCCCGTACAGCGGCCCGCTCGTGCCGCCGACCGAGCGGATCAGCACCATGCCGGTCTGCTTGAGCAGCGCGGCGGGGTCGGCGGGCGGCGTGGCGGCGAGGCCGTCGACGACCGCGGCCATGCCACGGTGCATGTTCGCCCCGTGGTCGGCGTCGCCGATCGCGGCGTCGAGGGACGTGAGCTCCTCCTGGTGCTCGGCGACGGACGCGGCGTAGATCCGCAACCACCGCCCGAGGCCGTCGACGTCGAGACCCGCCATCACATCCCCCAGCGCAGGCCGGAGGTGGCCACCGGCGCGTCCCAGAGCCGCAGGAGCTCGTCGTCGAGCTGCGTGATGCTGACCGAGCACCCGGCCATGTCCAGGCTGGTGACATAGGGCCCGACCAGGGTGCGGACCGGGACGACGCCGGCCTTCTCCAGCAGGGCGGCGATCTCGCCGTACATGAGGTAGAGCTCGAGCAGCGGTGTCGCGCCCGTGCCGTTGACGAACACGAGCACGCCGTCCCCACCGGTGAAGTCGCGGTCCGCGAGCACGGGGTCGACCAGCATCTGGGCGATCTCGCGCGCGGGCGCGAGCGGGACACGACGCCGCCCCGGCTCGCCGTGGATGCCGATCCCGATCTCGATCTCGTCGTCGGGGAGGTCGAAGGTGGGGCTGCCCTTGGCCGGGACGGTGCAGGACGTCAGCGCCATGCCCATGCTGCGGGAGTTGTCGTTGACGCGGCGGGCCAGGTCGGCGAGCTCGGACAGGCTGCGCCCCTGCTCGGCGGCGGCGCCGACGATCTTCTCGACGGCGATGGCGGCGCCGGTCCCGCGCCGCCCGGCGGTGAAGAGGCTGTCCTCGACGGCGACGTCGTCGTTCATCACCACGGCCTCGACCGTCGTGTCGGTCTCCGCGGCGGCGAGCTCGGCGGCCATGTCGAAGTTCATGACGTCGCCGGTGTAGTTCCAGACGAGGTGCAGCACGCCGGCGCCGCCGTCGATCTTCTTGGTGGCCTCGGCCATCTGGTCGGGGACGGGCGAGGTGAAGACCTCGCCGGCGCAGACCGCGTCGAGCATCCCGGGGCCGATGAACCCGGCGTGCGCGGGCTCGTGGCCGCTGCCCCCGCCGGAGAGCAGCCCGACCTTGCCCGACACGGGCGCGTCGGCGCGGTAGATGATCCGGTTCTCGTGGTCGACACGCAGCTCGGGATGAGCGCGGTCCAGCCCGCGCAGGGACTCCGCGACGAGGTCGGCCGGGTCGTTGAGAAGCTTCTTCATGATTCGACTCCTGACGTAGAGCGCCGGGCCGACGATGGTCGTTCCGGCAGGTCCGGGCAAGGGTCCGGACGGCCGAGACGATCAGCGATCGGACCGGGCGAGCCACCACGCCACGACATCTCTCTTGGTGTAGCCGACCGGTCGCGGGACGTCACCGGATCCGGGGTCGTCCGGCGGGTCCATCGCCCGCCGCAGGCCGTCGGCCAGGCTCGCCGGGTCGCCCGGGGTCGTGAGGGTGACCAGCGGGTGCCCGCCCAGGTCGTCGGCGAGGCCCGTCTCCGTCGTCGTCACCACGCGGCAGCCGTGCGTCAGCCCCTCCACCAACGGCAGCCCGATCTGCTCGCGCCACCGCCGGAGCCGGACCGACGGCATGGCGACCACGGCGCTGGAGCGCAGGAGCTCGTGCACGACCTCCCGGGGCGGGCGCCGCCGGATCGACACCCCGGCGGGCAGCTCCGGCTCGCCCTCCCCGGCGGGGTCGCACACCACCATCCGCCAGCCCTGCCCGACCGCACCCGAGCGTTCCCAGGCCTCCATGAGCACGGGGAACCCCTTGCGTGCGCTGGGAGCGCCGAGGACCAGGACGGTGCGGTCGCGGGGCGTCCCGACCGGGGGCCCGCACACGCGGCAGGCGTCGAGCCGCGGGGTCATGACCGTGTGGCGCGCGCGGCGCAGCGACCACCCGAACGCCCGCCGGTAGTTCTCGGACGCGCCGGTCGTCCCGAACACCACCGCGTCGAGCAGCAGCAGGGACAGGCCGAGCCCGACGGTGGCGAGCCGGGTCGCCACCGCCCCCAGCACGGGCCGGCCGTCGAGGGACCGGAAGCTCAGCCGCTCGTGCGCGTCGAGGTTCTCGATGGCGTAGGTCGCGACCCGCACCCGGCGCCGACCCGGATGCACCGCGCGCAGCACCGTGACCAGGACGATCGCGCGCAGGGCCCGGACCCACTCGCCGACCCACAGCGGCTCGGCGACCTCGAGGAGCTCCAGCTCGGGGTCCCGCACGGCCCGCAGCAGCCCCGGCCAGCTGAAGGCACGCACGTCCGGATGCGCCAGCAGGGCGGGGTCGGCGTCCCCGAGCTCCGAGGTGACGAGCAGCACCTGGCCCGCCGGCATCTCCTCCACGACCGAGCTCCGCAGGTTCGGGACGATCCGCAGCGTCTGCACCGCAGCTGGTACCCCGCCGGCGCCGGAGCCATCCGGCTGTCCGAGATGACGCCGTGGGCCCTCACTGCGCTACCGTCGCCTCCTGCCCGGCCGCCGAGGACGGAGTCGCTGTGTCGCGGACGGGTTGGCTCGGGGAGCGCGGCGCAGGCCGGTGGCGGCGCGTCACCGTGGCGGCCGTGCTGCTGGCCGGCCTGGTCGTCGAGGCGGCCCACCAGATCAGCGCCGGCGCCCACGCGCCGGACCTCGCGATCGTCGACGACTGGCTGCACGCCGGGCTCATCCTCGCCTCGAGCGTCGTGTGCGTCTGGGGCGCGCGCCACCGGAGGACGAGCCCGTCCCGCCACGCGTGGTGGTGCTTCGCCGCGGCGCTGCTGCTCTTCGCCCTCGCGGAGCTCCTGTGGGGAGCGCTGTACGGCGACGGCGGCGACGTGCCCACCCCGAACCCCACGGACGTGCTCTACCTCGGCACCTACCCGCTCTTCATGGCGGGCCTCATCCTGATGGTGCGGGCCCGGGTGAGCGACATCCCCTGGCACCGCTGGCTCGACGGGTTCGTCCTGGTGCTCCTCGTCGCCACCCCCGGCGTCCTGCTCGTGATCGTCCCGGTGCTGCAGAACGCCCCGATCGACCCCGCGGGGCAGGTCGTGGCCGTCGCCTACCCCCTCGGCGACGTCCTGCTCATCGGTGCCCTGCTCGGCACGCTCCCGCTGATGTCCTGGCACCTGTACGGCAGCTGGCCGTGGGTCGGCGCCGGGCTCGTGTGCCTGACCGTCGCCGACGCCGCCTACAGCCTCACCGCCGCCGACGTCCTCGCCCACCGCGGCCCCTACGACTTCCTCTGGAGCGCCGGCGCGCTCGCGTTCGCCGTCGGCGCCACCAGGCTGCCCGGCCAGCCCCGAGCGTCGCGGGAGATCACCGGCTGGCCCGCGATCGCCCTGCCCCTGTTCGCCCAGGCGGTGGCCGTCGCCACCCAGGTCTACGGGTGGTTCCGGCCGCTGCCGCCCGCCGAGCGGCTGCTGACCATCGCCGTGCTGGTCCTCGGTATCGCCCAGATCATCGTCTCCCGGCCCCGACCGTCCCCCGGGGGCGCTCCACGCACGTGACCGTTCCCGGGGTGTCAGCTCACCCCGGACCGCTCACGTGCGCGGAGCGGACCTCGTGCCACCGCAGCGGTCGCGACCCCGACCAGGATCGGCAGGAGCGCGTCGAGGGGCAGGAAGACGAGGAGGATCAGGACCACGGCCAGCGGGCGGCGCAGGACCACCGTGGCGGCCGCGCCGGCACCGGCGGCCACGGCGACCGTCACCGGTGCCGCGGGGACCAGGGCCACGACGACGAGTCCCGCCGCCACCCCGGAGAACACCGACGGGAAGATCTCCCCGCCGAACCAGCCGGTGGCCAGGCACGCCACCGTGGCCACGACCTTCACCGCGGCGAGGACGAGCAGACCCCCGGCCGTGGTCCGCGGGAGGTCCGCGACCAGCGCCTCCACGCCCTGCTCGCCGGAGAACAGGCTGAGCGGGACGACCACCCCGCACACCGCGAGGACCGCGCCCCCGAGCGTCGCCCGCAGCACGGTCCACGGCACCGCGCGGGTCACGAGCGCCCGTCCCCGTCGCAGTCCGAGCACCATCACCAGGCCCGCGAGCACCCCGAGCACCGCCGCCGGCACCGACCACCCGAGCGCCGCCGCGACCTCGCCGGCGGACCCGAGCGGCACCTCGGGCACGTCGAAGCGGATCCCGCCGCCGCCGGGCAGCACGAGCAGGAACGCCACGAAGCCGACGGCGCCCGCGACGAGCCAGGCGCCCAGCAGACGGACCGCCTCGCTCGGTCGGCCGCTGCGCTCCAGGGGGAGCACCACCGCACCGAGGGGGCCGCCGAGCAGCCCGGAGAGCGCGCCGGCCGCGGAGAACGACGCGGCCTCGCTGCGGGTGAGCCGGAGGATCCGCGCCATCCGCTCCCCCAGGCCCGTGGCCAGCGCGATCAGCGTCGCCTCCGGCCCCAGCGATCCGCCGGCGACCAGGGACACCGCTCCGAGGGCGGTCGTCCGCAGCAGCCACCGCACCTTCGGCGGCGGCGGGGCGTCGTCGCCCAGCGCCCGGTCCAGCGCGACGAGGGTGTCGTCGAGATCGTGGGGGGTGTCCCGCTCGTGACGGCGCCGCAGGATGCCGACGACCACCCCTGCGAGAACGCAGACCAGCGCCGTCCCGAGCCACGCCGGGCCCGGCAGACGCGACGAGGTGCCGTCCCAGAGCAGGTCGGTGAGGAGACGCACGAGCAGCACGAACACCGCGGCCATCGCGCCCACGACCGCCCCGAAGAGGGCCGCGAGGGCGTAGGTGCGGGCGGCTGCCCGTCCGACCGGCACGCCGAGCATCCTGGCCCGGGGAGCCGTCCCGCGCGCGTCGTCAGGCGGCCTCGACCTTCGGCATGATGTCGTTCTTGATGCGCTTGAGGTCGTCGAGCGTCTTCGCCACCGGCACGTCGGTGAAGGGCGGCCAGATCAGCGGCATCGTCAGGCCGGCCTCCTTGTAGGCCTTGAGCCGGTCGGTGAGCTGCTTCTCCGTGCCCACCAGCAGGTTCGACGGGACGCCGTTGTCGCTCTGGTCGGTCTCCTCGTCGGTGATGACCGTCCAGATCATGCTGCAGATCTCGAGGTCCTTCGAGCGCTTCGAGCTCCCGATCTCCTCGAACTGCTGGTCGATGGCCGTGAGCCACTTCCCGAGGCTGTCCGGCGAGTCCTGGATGCCGATGAACCCGTCGAGGTCGTACTTCGAGATGCGCTTCGCCGCCCGCAGCGGGTCCTTGAGCCCGCTCATGAAGATCGGCGGGCGCGGCTGCTGCAGGGGCTTCGCGCCGAAGCCGCAGCGGTCGAAGTCGGCGAACTCGCCGTGGTACTCGAAGTGCTCGTTGCCCCAGATGCCCTGCAGCACCTCGATCGTCTCGCGCACGTGCTTGTGCCGCTTCGGGAAGATGTGCGCGGCGCTCGCGGCCGCGAACTCCTCGGGCATCCACCCGGCCCCGAGACCGACGTTCAGGCGGCCTCCGGAGAGGTGGTCGATGGTCGCGAGCTCCGCGGCGAGCACCCCGGGCGCGCGGAACGGGGTGTCGATGATGCTCATCCCGATCCGCACCGTCGACGTCTTCGCCGCGAGCCACGGGATCAGCGGGAAGCCCTGGAAGAAGCCTCCCGTCGAGGCCACGGGGAGGGCGTTGGGGAGCCCGTCCATCATGCCGAACGAGTACTGGAGCTCCCCGCGGTCCGAGGCCTCCGGGACGACGATCCGGTCCAGCGTCCAGACGGAGTCGAACTCGAGCTCCTCGGCGAGGGCGGTCAGGTCCTCGAGCTCCTTGATGGTGACCTCGGTACGGAAGTTCGGCAGGTAGAGAGCGAGCTTCATCGGGGACGGTCTCCTTGCCCTCGGAGCGACGTGCGTCACAGTGGCCGACGCTGACGCTCCCGCACCTCCTGATCCAGGGCAAGGGTTGCGTCCAACCGGAGCACCTCCCGCGACACCGGCCCGGCTGGCATGATCCGCACTCCGATGACCACGACCTCCCGCCGTCCCGGGACCTTCGCCGAGCTCTGGCTGCGCGCCGTCGACCGGCACGCCGACCGCCCGTTCCTCGTGTTCCGCAGCGAGGACGGCGAGATCGACACGTGGACCTACGCCGAGTTCGACGGCCTCGTCCGCGACACCATGGCGCTGCTCGCGGCCCACGGCGTCGGCCGCGGGGACGCGGTGCACCTGTGCCTGCGCAACTGCCCCGGGTTCATCGCCCTCTGGCTCGCCACGACGGAGCTCGGGGCCTGGATGGTGCCCGTCGACCCGGCGTCGACGAGCCGCGACATCGAGACCCAGGTCGCCCGCGTGCGTCCGAAGATGGGCTTCTACGCGAGAGCACGGAAGGACACCTACCTCGCCGGCACGGAGGGCGCGGCGCTGCGGAGCATCGCCCTCGAGGAGACCGCCGCGGACGTGCGTCCGGGCGGACGCCTGCGGGCCGGGGACGGCCGGACGGCCGAGGTGGAGGCGGTGGCGCCGGACACCCGGCTCGCCGTCATGTTCACCTCCGGCACGACGTCACAGCCCAAGGGCGTCGTGCTGACCCAGGCCAACTACCGCCACGTCGCCGCGGGCATGGCGGACGCCGCGGACCTCGGTGCCGAGGACCGGTGGCTGGTCACCCTGCCGCTGTTCCACGCGAACGCGCAGTTCTACTGCTTCGCCCCGGCGATCGAGGTCGGCGCCTCCGTCGCCCTGACCGCGACGTTCTCGGCGAGCCGGTGGGTCGCCACGGCGACCGAGGTCGCCGCCACCCACGCCAGCCTGTTCGCCGCGCCCGTGCGCATGATCCTGGCGCGGACCCCGGAGGGCACCCCGCCCGCCCGGCTGCGCCACGTCTGGTTCGCCCAGAGCCTGGGCCGGGACCACCACCGCGAGTTCTCCGAGCTCGTCGGCACCCTGCCGCGCCAGGTGTACGGGATGACCGAGACGACCACGGTCGTCACCGCCGACCGCGGCGACCCGCCGAGCCACGAGCTGATCGGGGAGCCGGTGCCCGGCCGCCGGGTCCGCCTCGTCGACCCGTCCACCCATGCCGACGTCGAGCCCGGCACGCCCGGGATGATCATCGTGGCGGGCGAGCGTGGCGTCGACCTGTTCCCGGAGTACCTCGACGACCCCGCGGTCACCGACCGCACGTTCACCACCGATGCCGACGGCGTCACCTGGCTGGTCACCGGCGACCTCGCGGTGCAGGTCGACAGCCCGTCGTCCGGCCTAGGCGCGCTGCGGTTCGTCGGTCGCGCCGACGACGTCATCAAGGTCGCCGGGGAGAACGTCAGCCTGACCGAGATCGAGGCGGTCCTCGCCCAGGCGCCGGGCGTGCTCGAGGTCGCCGTCGTCGCCCGCGCCGACGCGCTCCGCGACCAGGTGCCCGTCGCCTACGTCGTCGCCCGCGACCCGGACAACGCCCCCACCGTCGACGAGCTCGCCGCCTGGGCCGCCGGTCAGCTCACGCCGCAGGCCCGGCCGCGCGAGTGGCACCTCATCGACAGCCTCCCCCGCACCAGCGTCGGCAAGGTGCGCCGCTTCAAGATCGGCACCGACGACGCCTAATGGGGCTCGCTGGGCCGGGTCTGCCAGGCTCGGCTGCGGTAGCGGCCGGCGGGTCAGCACTCGCGACGCCAGGGCGATGGTCAGCTCTACGCTCAGATCGTGCGCCCGCCGGTCGTGA
>NZ_JAQZAK010000008.1 GCF_028737265.1 Actinomycetospora callitridis
CACCCCAGATCGTGCCCTGTGGGGCCAGGGCCACCTGAGCAGAAGTGGCAGCTAAGCGACCCCCTGGTGGGAGTGGTCGCGTTCGCCTGGTCGTTCCTCGCAGTTGGTCGCTCCGCTTCCGGTCCGCTCCGGTCCGGCGGTCATGGCCGCGGCCCACCGTCCTGATCACCGGGGTGCACGTGGAGGCTGCGCATCCCCGGCGCCGCCACCGCGCAGGCGTCCCCCGCGAGACCACGCGGTGTCATCGGCCCGGCCGGATACGTATCGGACGGGCGCGCACCGTCGGGGCACCGTGACGTCACCTCCCTCGAATGACACCCGCCGGCATCGACCGGCGCCCGCCGGTGCAGGCAAGGTCTGCCGTGACATCGGCCCGCTAGCGGACCCAGGACCTCCGTCGGGCACGCGGGCGTCGTCGCGTGATCGCGCCCTCCAGGGCGTTCAGCTCAGAACGAGCTGCATGGCCGGCACAGGGGACCGGGTGGAGTCGACATCGAGACGGCCATGACCTCGTGGCCGCACACCGCCGGGAAGACCCCGTTCCGCGATCGCGCGGCTGCCGCGAAGACGTCGAGACCGACCAGATGCGAGTTGCCGTCGAGCGCGCACGTCAGCTCGACGAGTTCGGGTCGCCGAGTCGCACGGTGGTGGCCGCTATACGCGCCGCGCATGGCTACTCACCGCACCCGTCGCAGACGGCGGGCGACTCCGCACGAAAGGGCCCCACGAGGCGCGTGCTCACGTCGGCGAAGGATCGCACCCTGCTCACCTCCGCCGAGCGCCCCGTGCATGTGCATCTGAGAGGAGCATAACCATCGTCGTGTGCAGCTGCAAGCTCAGGGAAACTGCCCGCGAGCGCTCTCTCCGTCGTGAGAAGACGGTTCGGGCCGCGGCCATCCACCCGATCTAGAGGATCTCGGTCCCCGCTGGTGGCCTCTGTGTCGCCGGATGAGCCCAGACGACGGGTCAGAGGGTGGCGCGGGCCGCAGCCACGACGTCAGCGCTCTCCTCGGGCGTCAGCGCGGTCACGCTCAGCCGGTCGATCAATTCGAGGTACGTCTCGACGTCTTCACGCTTGTCCACGTAGAAGGCGCTGGTGAGCTGCTCGAGGTAAACGATGTCGGGCAGGTCGGGCTCGGCGAAACGCAGTAGCGTGAACGGCCCACCGGTCGCCACCTGGCCGCTACGGGTGAAGGGGATGATCTGAACGGTCACCCGCGGCCGCTTCATCATCGACAAGAGGTGGTCCAGCTGGCTGCGCATCACTTCGGTGTCGCCCATGGTCCGTCGCAGGACCGCTTCGTCGATCACGACCCAGAAGTCGGGTGCGCCTGGGTTGTTGAGGAGATGCTGTCGCCGCATGCGTAACGCGACCCGCTCTTTGACGTCGGCTGGCCGTGCAACCTGACCCTGCTCGATCACGGACTGAGCGTAGGCCTCGGTCTGCAACAACCCGGGGACGAATTGGGGCTCGTAACTGCGGATCACCGATGCGGCCTGCTCCAAGCCGACGTACATCTCCAGCCAGCCCGGCATGACGTCGTTGTAGGACTGCCACCAACCCGGCTCGTTGGCCCGCCGGGCCAGGCCCAGGACGGCCTCCCGCTCGGCGTCCTCGGTCACCCCGTAGGCCGAGAGGAGGTCCACGACGTCGCGTTGCTTGAATCCCGTCCGCCCGAGCTCGAGTCGGCTGATCTTGGCTTCCGACCCCCGGATGAGGTCGGCCGCGGCGGCCCGACTCATGCCGCACTGTTCTCGTAGCCGCCGTAGTTGAGTGCCCACGAGGATGCGGAGCACTGTCGGGCCGCCGCCACTCGCCCGCAGGCTCTGCTGGTGGCCGGGCCAACCCGCTTCACCGATGATGACCACCGCCCGTGTGCAAGGGTTGGCGAGAGTGTGCCAGATCAGCGTGGCCTGGGGCAGCAGGGCGCTGAACCGTGCGTCGGCCGGGCCTCAGGGCTTCCGGCCGATGGCCCCGATGACCATCCGGTGCGCGGGATTGTCCGGGTCGGGGAAGTCGAAGCTGGGTCGCCACTCGCTGCAGGGCACGAGGCCGGGTTCGACGAGCTCGAGTCCCTTCAGGAAGTCGGCCTGTTCCGCGGTGGGTCGGAAGCACCGAGAGCCCATGTTGTAGTCGTGGAAGATCTGGTTGAGCTCGCGGGCACGGGGTTCGCCCGGGTCGGCACAGCCGGAGTGCACCAGGAAGCTGCCGGACGGGAGCCGATCGCGAATCATCGCCACGATTCCGTGCGGGTTCTCCTCGTCTTCGATGTGCATCAGGATGCCACCGAGGATCACAGCAAGGGGCCGGCTCAGGTCCAGGAGCCGCTGGGTCTCGGGGTTCTCGAAGATGGCTTCGGGATCCCGCAGGTCCGCGGTGATGACGACGGTGTTCTCGTTGGCACTCAGCAGGGCTCGGCCGTTCGCGAGCACGATCGGGTCCTTGTCCACGTACAAGACCCGTGTGTTCGGGTTGATCTCCTGGGCGATCTCGTGGACGTTGCCGGCGGTCGGCAGGCCGGAGCCGATGTCCAGAATCTGGTCGATGCCGGACTCGCCCACGAGGAACCGCACGGCGCGGCGGATGAAGTTGCGGTTCGCCGCGGCGAGCAACGTCGTCTCGGGCACCGCGTCGATCATGGCCTCGCTGGCCACCCGGTCCACGTCGTAGTAGTGCTTGCCGCCCAGCAGATAGTCATAGACCCGGGCGATCGAAGGGACGGAAGTATCGATCACCCCTGCGGAGGAGTTCGCTCCTCCGGTCGCAGCTTGGCTCGGGTTGGTCATGGGCTCCGCCCTTCTGCTCATCAGTACCGACAGTGACCCTATCGAGCGACCCGCGGCACTGGCACACCCTCGGCCTCGCAGGCACTGGAGGAGCCGGCTGGTGCTCAACGACCACCGCCCTCTTCGCCGGACCGAGCCGTCGACGCCGGGCCGACATCGACGACCTGGGCGGGCGGCGGATCACGCGCACCACAACCAACCCCGATCGCTCCGCCGACCCGGACCGGCGAGAAAGGGGAGGCGAAAGACCATCCACCGCGTGCGGGGAGCACCCCGCCGCGTGCCGGTTGACACGCTGCGTCGCCGGATCGACGGTCGGTGCAACCGCAAACGAGCGCTCAGATGCACGCGCACCGCAACCGTGAGGCGCGGGTACCTCGGGAGGAGAGAGATGCCGCACGACGGACCGGGGTCCGGACCGATCGTCGACGCCGGAGGACCGGTCCTGGCATGGCGGAAGAGCCGCCGCAGCAACCCCAACGGGGCGTGCGTGGAGATGGCCCGCATGCCCGACGGGCATATCGCCGTGCGGGATTCGAAGGACCCTCACGGTCCGATGCTGACGTGTGCCGCGATGGAGATCGCCAGGCTGGTCGACGCGATCAAGGCCGGTGAGCTCGACGACCTGATCTCCTGACACGGCGAATGCGCCGAGGTCAGGCGCTCTCGTCATCCCCGGGGAAGACGCTGTCGGCGGTGTCCTGCCTCGAGGACGCGGCGCGAGCAGTTCGACCAGGACGAGCGGGCCGGCCCGGGATCGGGCCTCCCGGGGTCGGGTCTCGTGTCTGGAACACCGTGCCCTGCGCACCTCTTCGCGCGCCCCGCACCTCACGCGTCGGGGGCACCTTGGACACTCGGTGCGGTCACGACGGCGTTCGGGTTGGTGCCTTGGTCGTTCCGCGGGCTCGCGGGACACCTACGGCGGAGACCAGGCAGAGTTCCACGCCCCGATCGACCGTGGCGACGGCTGCTTCGTGCCCGCGTCGGCCGAGACCGCACGACGCCGCGACGTCCACCTCGTGGCCCACCACGTTCTCGACCGCAGCCAGAATCGCCCGGTGCTCCTCGGACGGCAGTCGCTCGTGAAGGAATCCCGCGACCAGACGCGTCCCGACCGGAAGCCGCAGCCGCCCGAGGGGATCGTAGGCCCGCGGGTCGAGTGACGGTGGTTCCTCGCCGGCCGCGAGCGGGATGTGGACGTAATCCAGAGGACGCCCGGCCGGCCAGCGCCGCGCGATCGCGTTGGCGAGCATCACCGCCGGGCCGGCATCCTCCGGTTGGGCGAGGGCCCGGTGCTGCAGGTCGCCGAGACACAGGTGCAGTCCGAACCGCGCGCCGACCGGGGCGCGGCGGGCGAGCTCAGTGATGCCGGCGGCGAGCCACCTGGCGACCACCGGACGCAGCAGCCCAGGCGCCGTGGCGACGAGGACGAGCTCGAGTGGGATCTCGAGCTGGAAAACGACCTCGGAGCCGTCTGCTGAGTGGATCTCCTCGATCTCGCCGAGCAAGGCGTCGGTGAACGCCCGCCGGTGCACCTGTCCGCCCCGTCGTCCCATCAGGAACGTCGCGAGGTCCAGGTCGCCGGGCAGCCCGACCTGGAACCTGAGATCGGCCGGCACAGCCCCCTCGGCGTGCAGCGCGTCGAGGACGCGTCGACCGACTCGGTGGGGTTCGACGTGCTGGAGGTCCAGGTCGCGGCCGCGGAGGCGGTGCCCTCGACGGACACGAAAGTCGAGCCTGTCGTCGTAGGAGGTCCAGTGGCCGTCCCGCCGGACATCGAGGTCGGGATGCGTGCGGAGGCTCTCGGCGATGTTGGCGATCCAGCGCTCGCGCTCGCCGGTCTCTCCGTCAGGGAGAGAGGTCAGCACACCGCCGCACCGCTGGGCCATCTCGCGCATGGCTGCGTGGGCCGTGACCCCCGGCCAGCTCCCCACGAGATGCACACGCCGTGACATGGAGAAAGGCTAGAAGTCCTCCAACAGCCCAGGAAGCCTGCCAGAAGACGCACTTCATCGGGTGAGTGATCGCAGACCGTACGTGCCTGATCGCTCGAACGGAACGCAGGCTCGAACGGGTGGGCAGGTCAGCGTCGAGGAGGGCGACCCCAGCCACCGCCTCGAAGATCACGACTGCAGGCCACGACCTCCGCCGGCGCCGACGGCGCCATCACTCCAGGGTGCAACCCGGCACTACCGCCAGGGATCGGTGATCTCGCGGAGGTCGGCGAGGATGCGGCGCAGCTGCGCCATCCTGCGTGCCCCGAGGTGGGTCTCCCACTCGGCCTCCACCCGGGAGACGACCGCGCGCGACGCCTCCACGCTCCGGTGACCCCGCTCCGCGATCCGCACGAGCCGGGCCCGCCCGTCACCCGGATCCGGCACGCGGTGGACGTATCCCAGCCGCTCCAGCTGGTCGATGAGGAAGCCGGCGCTCTGCTTGGTGATCCCTGCCTGCCGGGCGAGATCGCTGAGCCGGCTGCCCTCCGGCGCGATGCGCTGGAACACGCGCGCCTGGGACGGCGTGATGTCGTCGAAGCCGGCCGCAGCCAGCTCCTCGAACACCCGCGTCTCCATCGCCCGGTAGGGCAGGTACAGCAGCAGCCCGGTGTTGAGCTCCTCCGTCACGTTGACGAGCCTACGAGAAAGTAAGAGACTCTGTCTTCTTTGGTCAGTCTCTCTGACGGGATCGATGATGGACGTCGACGAGAAGTGGCAGACGATCGCCGGCCAGCGCACCGTTCTCGCGGACGTGCTCACGGGGCTGTCCGACCGGGACCTCGACCGTCCCTCGTTGTGCGCGCGCTGGAGGGTGCGCGACGTCGCCGCGCACGTCGCGCTCACGCCGTGCTCGCCGGGCCTGCCCCGCATCCTCGCGTCGGCCCTGCGCGCTCGCGGCGACTTCGACGAGGTCAACCGCACCTCGGCGGTGGGCCACGCCGAGCGGCTCGGGCCGGCCCTGGCGGGCGAGCTCCGGGCGGTCGCGTCCAGTCGACGCAGGCCTGCGATCACGACGGTCGACAACCTGCTGTTCGACACGATCGTGCACGTGCAGGACGTCGCCGTGCCCCTCGGCGTCGAGGTCGACGTGCCGCCGGAAGGCGCTCGCGAGGGTGCCGACCGTGTCTGGAGGATGGGCTGGCCGTTCTGGGCCCGGCGTCGGCTGCGCGGGCTGGAGCTCGCCGCCACCGACACCGACTGGATGCGGGGGTACGGCGAACCGGTGCGCGGACCGATCCGCGACCTCCTGTTCCTGCTCACCGGACGCACCGAGGCGGCGCTTCCCGGCCTCCACGGTGCAGGCGTGCGGCACCTGGCATCGCACCCGTAGAAGAGAGATCGGCACCGGCGAGGAGTGAGGGGCGCCCCGACGGGACGCCCCTCACTCAACTCCGTGCCCGCCTCCGCGATGCCCCGCCCCGCCGCGTCTGACTGTGCGATGCGGTCGCGTGGCCGAGAAGGCAGTGGGTGGCTGCCCTCCCGATCCGAGAGCCAGGAACCGGTCGGCCAGCCACCGAGAACGCTAGGAGCCGCGGCCTACCCTCGGGACCCCGACATCAGGAACTACTTCCCGCCGACGACGTTGTCCCGCGGCCGTTCGAGGACCGGGACCGCGTGAGGGCGAGCCCACCGAGAGCGGCGCCGATCAGCCCCAGGACCACGGCGACGACAGCCCCGGCCAGACCGTTGCCGGTGCCGAGGCCGCCGGCGGCGCTCGCCGCGTGCAGCCCGCCGACGAGTGCGGCGACCAGCCCGAGCACCAGGGCCGCGAGGGGCCTGCTGCGCGCGCCCGGGCGAGCCAGGCCCAGCACACCCACGACCACGGCGGCCAGTCCCACCACCGCCGCCGTGGTCGGCACGGTCCGGCCGACGCCGAGCTCGTAGCCGGCGGCGGCGAGGGGCATGTCCGTGGCCCGGAGCGCGGTGATCACGTCGTTGAGCATCAGGAGTCCTTCCAGGTCGGGAGCACGGAGCCGAGGGTGCGCGCGTGGCGACCCCGCCGGCATCGGCCTGCGGGCGTCTGTTCGGTCTGCCGTGCCCGCCGTACGGTCGGCTCCTGGGCGTAGGACCTACGGCGGGAGCGCTACGGCCGGAGCACGTCCCCGGGCGGACGCGTGCTCCCCTCGATCACGCGCAGGATGAGGAACGGGCCGCGCACCCCGGGCTCGAGCGGGGAGGCGGACCGATGGGCGACACCGCGCTCGGGGCTGCGCGTCGGCGCCCGACACCGACGGCGGTGGACGTCGGTCTCGGCGTCACGGTGGCCGCGGTGGTCCTCGTCGCCGCGTTCGCGGGGATCGGCCCGGCGTCGACGACGAACGCACGCGCGCTCGACGTCGGAACGTTCGCCCTCGCGGCGGCACTGGCCGGCGCGCTCGGCATCCGTCGCCGACACCCGGTCGCGGCGCTCGTCGGGCTCAACGCGGTCGTTCTCCTCTGGTTCGTCGGGCCGTATCCCGGGCGGCTCGTCGCGCTGGCTCCGTTGGTCGGCTGCTACGCCCTCGCCGCGGACCGTGGCTGGCGCTGGGGCCTGGCCGGCGCGGCGCTCACGGCGGGGGTCCAGATCCTGGCGATCCGCGTCGTCCTCGGGGATGTCGCCACCGTCGGCGTGGTGCCGATCGCGGTCCTGCTCGCCGCCACCGCGGGGAGTGCGGGGGCGGCGGTCGGCTACTACCGGGCCCTGCTGACGAGTACGCGGGCCGAGCTCGCGAGGGAGACGTCGTTCCGCGAGGAGCGGACCCGCCGCCTGATCGCCGAGGAGCGGCTGCGCATCGCCCGCGAGCTGCACGACGTGGTCGGACACTCGATGGCGACGATCAGCGTGCAGGCCGGCGTCGGTCTGCACGTCCTCGAGCAGCGCCCCGGCCAGGCCGCGGAGGCCCTCGCGGCGATCAAGGCCATCTGCGACGCGGGCCTGGCCGACGTCAAGGCCGTCCTCGGGGCCCTGCGCACCCCGAGCGGGGACGTCGAGCAGTCCTCGGGGCTCGACCGGCTGCCGACACTCCTCGAGACCGTCGAGGGGGCCGGCCTGCGCGTCGAGCTCGACCTCGACGTCGACGGACGAGCGCTGCCGGTGCCCGTCGACCTCGCCGCCTACCGGATCGTCCAGGAGGCGCTCACCAACGTGATCCGCCACGCCCGCGCCCGGACCGTGTGGCTGGCGGTGGAGCACCGGCCGTCCCGGCTGACCCTCCGCATCCGGGACGACGGCACCGCGCCTCCGGCAACCGACGTCTGGGGACAGGGCATCGACGGCATGCGCGAGCGCGCCCGCGCGCTCGCCGGCTCGCTGACGGCCGGCCCGCACCCCGACGGCGGCTTCGAGGTCTGTGCGGAGCTCCCGGTCCCGGAGGCCCGGTGACGTCCACCGACGACGATCTCCTCCGGGTGCTGATCGCCGACGACGAGGCGCTGGTCCGGGGCGGCTTCCGCGTGCTGATCGATGCCGAGCCCGGGATGACGGTGGTCGGCGAAGCGGGGGACGGCGCGGCCGCGGTCGCGATCGCACGCCGGACCCGTCCCCACGTCGTGCTCATGGACATCCGGATGCCCGGGGTCGACGGGCTCGCCGCGACACGGGAGATCACCGCCGATCCCGGGCTGGCCGGTGTCCACGTCCTCGTCCTCACCACGTTCGACCACGACGAGTACGTGATCGAGGCTCTCGGCGTGGGAGCGGCCGGCTTCCTGGTCAAGAACACCGAACCCCGCCAGCTCCTCCACGGGATACGGGTCGTCGCCGGTGGCGAAGCCCTGCTGTCCCCGGGACTGACGCGCCGCCTCGTGGCACGCCTCGTCGATCGTCCGGGAACCCCGCGCGTCGACCACGCGGTCCTGGACCAGCTCACGGCGCGCGAGCGGGAGATCGTCGGACTCGTCGCTCACGGACTGAGCAACGAGGACATCGCGGACGCACTCACGATCAGTCGGGCCACCGTGAGGACCCACGTCGGACGGGCGATGTTCAAGGTGGGCGCCCACGATCGGGCCCAGCTCGTCGTGATCGCCTACCAGAACCACCTCGTCGCTCCGCCCGATCCCTCGTCGTGACGGCGATCCGCCCTCGGGACCGTCGGTCGGCTGGTGGTTCGCTGCGGTCAGCCGCGAGGAAGCAGGTCGATCCGTGTCGCGGGGGTCGCGACGAGGTCGCTCGTGACGAGGGTCAGCCGGGCGCGCAGGTCGCGGAGGGTGAGTCGCGGGAGCTGCAGGATGCCCAGGGCGTCCGGCGGCGGGAGCGGGAAGGTCGGCGAGAGGGTGATGGGCACGGTGGGGATGCCCGCGACGACCGGGGTGGCGGTGAGCTCGAGGACGTAGAGCCGGGCGGGGCGCCCCGCGACACGGCAGTTCGCGGGACAGGTGATCGCGAGCCGTCCGGCCGGCGCTGAGGCCTGCACCGCGAGCTGTCGGGCCACGGCCTGCAGTGCGCTCAGGCGCAGGGTCGTCCGCCGCCGGGGATCGCCCGGTGCCGGGCCGGCCCCTTCGATGCGCAGGCCGTCGATCGTGATCTCGGCCGCGGACAGGGTGAACTCGCCGGCTGGTCCGGGGCTCGGCGCGGCGCCGGCCGTGGCGGTGTCGGTCTGCAGGCCGAGCGCCACGAGCAGGACGCAGGCCGCGATCCGCAGCCCGGTCGCCGTCCACCTGCTGGTGACGTCAGGGGCGGGGGTCAGCACGGGGTGACCGGGGAGTCGGGGTCCAGGCCAGCGTCGCTGCCGCGCCGAGGACGGCGAGCAGGCTGCCGATGATCAGCCCGCCGAGGTTGGTGGTGACCACCGCGACCAGCGCCGCGATCATGGCGATGACCCCGGTGGCGGTCTTGAACTCCGGGCGCCACCAGGCGGCGCATCCACAGCAGGCCAGCACCGCGGCGACCAGGGTGGCGGCGGAGCCTCCCGGGGTGGACAGCGACACGACGAGCTCGCCGATGCGCAGGGTGACGAAGGGGATCGCGAGCACGACGGCCGCCCCGACCAGGATGCCCAGCCCGCCCCAGAACGGGCGTGTGCGCCGCCAGCGTCGGAACCCGGACGTGCGTGTCGCCGGCCCCATCAGTAGCACTCCCGCTCCCGGGCCCCGAGGGCGATCCGGGCCTGGTTGAGCCGAAGCGTGCCGGCGGTGACCGAGCGGGTGACGATGCGCAGGTTGGTCGCCTCGAGGGTGTCCGACTGCTGGCCGAACCCGCCCGGCCGGCCCGTCGCGTCGGCCGGTCCCTTGTCCAGTTCGCCGGCGTCGCGGCCGAGCTCGACGTTGCGCTGCACGAGATCTCCGTCGATCTGCTCGGCGGTGGTGAGCACGTTGTCGGCCTGGAAGCCTTCAGCGCCGGGGGTGGCGATGCGCAGGACGACGGGTCCGACGCCGGGCAGGTCGCCCACCGGGACCGAGAAGCAGAAGTTCGCCGCCTGCGCCTGCCGGAACCCGGAGGTGAAGACGGGGACGGCCGCCTCCTCGGTGCGCTCGACCGCGGGGTACTGGGCGACCCCCTGGGCGACGAAGCGATCGGCGGAGAGCTTGCCAGCCACCCCCGCGATCGTGAACGACGCCGCGATGGCGCCCTGAGCCATGGCGAGGAGGAGGCCGGCGATCAGCACGATCCCCAGCCCCGAGAGCGCGAGCAGGCGGGCGCGGCGCGTGTGGCCTGCCTCCGGTTCGCCTCTGCCGCCGATCTCGATCTGCTCGGTGGCGGGTTCGATCATGCGACGCACTGTAGCGAGTGCGTTTCGTCACGCGACTCGGGGTCTAGGATCGCGGTCGTGCTGGGGAGCGACTACGAGGACCAGGTCTGCGCGGCAGCGCGTGCCCTCGAGGTCGTCGGGCAACGCTGGACGCTGCTGATCCTGCGGGACCTGTTCCTGGGCCTCGTGCGGTTCGACGATCTCGTGGTCAGCCTGGGCGTCACCCGCAGCGTGCTGACCCGCCGACTCAGCCACCTCGAAGAGCACGAGCTCATCGAGCGGGAGCTCTACCAGCAGCATCCGCAGCGCTACGAGTACCGGATCACTGCCAAGGGCGCGGAACTGCTCGATGTGCTCGCGCGACTCCTGGAATGGGGCGAGACCTACTATCCGCACCCCGACGGCCCGACCCGGCTGCTCCGGCACACCGGCTGCGGCGGCCCCGTTCGCACTCTCCTGACCTGCACGAGCTGCGGCGATCACCTCGGGCCCGGCGACGTCACGGCCCTGCCCGGTCCGGCCCGCGCCGGCCTGAACCACCCGCCGGCCGGTGAGCAGGGACCCGGACCGAGGCATCTCCACCCACGTGGCGAGGTCCGCACCACCGACACCTCGTAGGGGACGACCGCCGTCCCCAGGGGTGTCCGGCGCTCCGTCCGCCCTTCGGCCGTCACCGGTCGAAGTCGACCGCCACCTCCGGGCTCGTGGGGCGCGACTGGCAGGTCAGCACGGCGCCACCCGCGACGTCGTCGTCGGAGAGGGCGTAGTTCTGCTGCATGTGCACGGTGCCGCGGGTGATGGTGGCGCGGCAGGTGCCGCAGATGCCGCCGGTGCACAGGTAGGGCACGTCCACGCCGCCGTCGAGGACGGTCTCGAGGAGGGAGGCGGTGCCTTCGCTCTCGACCACCGTCTGTTCTCCGCCGCTGGTGACGGTCACGGTGGCGGGCACGACGTCGGCGAGGTCGTCCTCGTCGAGGTCGTCGTCAGGAGCGACGAACAGCTCTCGGTGGACCTGATCGGCGGGGACCTCGTGGTCCTCGAGCACGGACTCGACGTCGTCGAGCAGGGTCGACGGGCCACAGAGGAACCACTCCGCGCTCTGCAGGCGGGGATCGCGCAGGTGGTGGCGGAGCCGATCGGCGTCGAGGCGGGCGGGCACGACGTCCTCGTGCTCGGTGGTGGTCGGGCCGCCGTCCCGCCCTTCGGCTCGCGAGTGGAAGTGGACGACCTCGAGGCGGCCTTCGAACTGGCGGGTGAGCATGGCCAGTTCGTCGGCGAACATCGCCGATCCGGCGTCGCGGTTGGCGTAGAGCAGCGTGGCACGGCTGCCGGGCTCGGTGGCCAGGGCACTGGCCAGGATCGAGATCACCGGCGTGATCCCGCTGCCCGCGGCGACGGCCGCGATGTGGCGGCGTGCCTCCGGGTCGGGAGTGAGGGTGAACTGTCCGCCGGGCGGGGTGACGCTCAGTTCGTCGCCGGCCGCGAGGCGGGTGTTCGCGTACGTGGAGAACTGACCGTCCTCGGTGAGGCGGACGGCGATGCGCAGGACCCCGGACCCGGCGGCCGTGCAGATCGAGTAGTTCCGGCGGACGTGCTCGCCGTCGATCTCCGCGCCGACGACCACGTTCTGGCCGGGCAGGAACCGGAAGGTCTCGCGCAGTTCGCCGGGCACGTCGAAGGTGATCGAGACCGCGTCGGGGGTGAGGCGACGGACCTCGGCCACGCGCAGCCGGTGCGGCCGGCGCGGCAGGTCGGCGTCCCGGTCGATGTTGTCGGTGATCCGGCGCCAGGCCCGGTACTCGGCGGGCGAGAGTTCGCTCCCCCAGGCGGTGGAGATCGGGGCGCCGCGGTCGAGGTAGTCGGACTCGGCGCGCCGCCAGGCCTGGACGTAGCGATAGAACGGGATGGTCGGGTGGATGTGGTGCACCAGGTGGTAGTTCTGGTACAGCATCAGCGGGTTCATCACCCGTTCCCACCCGACCCGGACGCGGGTGGCCCGGAACCGGTTCGACGATGCGGTCGCCTCCAGCTCGTGGTGGGGGAGCCAGTCGAACCACCAGGCGAGCAGTCCGATGCCGAGGCGCTGCGGGATCACGTAGATCACCAGCAGCTCCCAGCCGTGGCCGGTGACGATCATCGTGGCGAAGGCGGCCACGACCGCCACGAGCACACCGATCTGCTCGGCGACCTCGGCGCGCGGTCGGCGGGCGATCAGCGGGGAGTAGAACCAGAAGTAGTACAGGTCCTGGGTCATCCACCGCAGCGGCAGCGCCCACGACGGCCCCAGCTCCGACCAGGCGTCGGGGTCGGCGAAGCGGTCCTCGTTGGTGTTGCGGTGGTGCTCGATGTGGACGAAGCGCAGCACCGGGAACGACGCCCACGCGGCGACGAACACGATCGACAGGCGGCCGAGGACCTCGTTGACCCAGCGGAGCCGCCCGCCGGCCAGGTGCGCGGTCTCGTGCAGCACCGTGAACATCAGGAAGGTCACCACGGCGTGCACCGGGATGGTCAGCACCAGCCACCAGGGACTGAGATCGGCGAGCACCAGCCAGGTGGCGCCGACCCAGAGCGCGAGGGCCCCGAAGAACAGACCCAGGGTCGGGAGCGCGACCGCGGGCATCGGCACCCGGGGATTCGGAACGCCACGGCGGATCGCCCGGGACTCGTCCTCGCTGAGCACCCGTCGTTCGTCGGACGGGTCGGTGGTCGTCGACATCGACTCCTCCTCACGCCTGGTGATCGATCGCGACCCGGAGAGTATTTGACACTTGGCCGCAGAGTGTCAACGGAGAAGACATCTTGCCCTGAGATGTAAGGTGCCGTCATGGCGGGTCCCGGGACGTTCCGCGACGACATGCGTGCGCAGCTGCGCCATCGGCTGCTCGACGCCGCACGGGCGATCACCACCGCCGACGGCTGGTCGGCGCTCACGATGGGGGCCGTCGCCGGCCGGGCCGGGATCAGCCGCCAACACCTCTACAACGAGATCGGCACGAAGCAGGACCTCGGCGACGCCCTGGTCAGCAGGGAGACCGACGAGTTCCTGGCGGTGACCTCCGGTCAGCTACGCGCCCACCCCACCGACCTGGTGGCCGGGGTCGGTGCCGCGGTCCGGCACGCCCTCGACCACGGCGCGGACAACACCTTGCTCAAGGCGATCCTCCACGCCGAGGACTCGCGGGGCGACAGCCTGCTCCCGCTGCTCACCGCACGCCCCGACGCGGTGCTCATCCGCGCCAAGCAGGCCCTGGCCGCCGAGATGGTCACGCTGGGCTTCGACACGCGCCTGACCGCGGCCACCCTCGACGCCTACGTCGACGGGCTCGCGCGACTCGTGCTGAGCCATCTCACCCAACCGACCGGCCCGGCCGAGCTCGCCGTCCTGCAGGCTCAATGGCTCACCCGGGCGGCCGTCCCGCCCGGCTGAGCGCGTGGCGGTCAGCGAGCACCATCGGTGGCCCTCACCGCTGATGGCCGGTGACCGCGACGACCCTCTCGGCCAGACGGGGAAAGATTCGTCCGGCCACGTCGAAGGCTCTGAGCTGCCAGGGCAACAGCACCTCGCGACGCTCTCCCTCGATCGCCCGGACGACCGCGCCGGCCACCTGACCCGGTGTCCGCGGGGGGATCAAGGCGTCGACCTTGGGGACGCGCTCCTCGGCGCCGGGGTTGTTGGCGAAGTACTCGCTGTGGACCTTGGCCGGCACGACTTCGCTGACCCCGACCCCCGTGCCGCGCAGGTCCTGTCGCAGCGCTGCGGTCAGCCCGCGCAGGGCCCACCGCGCGCCGGCATAGCCCGTGGCGCCGGCCCACGGCATCCGCGAGACGGGCGAGTTGACGTTCACGAGCCATCCGCTGCGGCGCCGGAGCATGTCCGGCAGGAACTCCTGGGTGACCAGCAGCGCGGCCGAGTACGGGACGGCCGTCATGCTCTCCAGCTCGCGGGGCTCGGTCTCGTCGAGATAGAGGAAGCGACCCGCTCCGGCGTTGTTGACCACGACATCGGGGACCCCGACGCGCTCGCGGACCGCGGCGCCGAGGGCGAGGACCTGCTCGCGGTCTCCGACGTCGGCCGGGAAGGCCTCCGCACGACCTCCCCGGCTCTCGATGTCGGCGACCCGCTCGGCGAGCGTCTCGGCGTTGCGGGCGACGAGCAGCACCACTGCTCCCCGTGCGGCGAGATCGACCGCGATCGCCGCGCCGATACCGGTCGACGCTCCGGTGACCAGAGCAACGGCGCCCTCCAGTCGCATCTGCGTCCCCCTGCGTCGCATGGTTGAAGGCGCCGCACGTTACGGGGCGACCGAGCGCCGTCACCGTGACCCCGCGCGCTCGGCGAGGACGGACGTTCCTGCCTCCGGCTCCGGCGGGTAGCCCAGTCCCTGCGCCGGTTGAACTCCGCAGCCGCATCGTCACCGCGGCCGGAAGGACCCCTGCGTGTTCGACTCGATGATGACCGCTGTCCTGCAGACTCTGGGCCGAGCGGTCGTGCGATGTCCCGACGACCACGACCAGCACCCGCGTGGACGGAGCTCGGTCGAGTCCGGTCGGGGTGGTGCGGTGGTGCTCGTCGGTGGCTTCGCCACCACCGACCCGGTGCTGGAACCGATGAACCGGTGGCTCACCGCCCGCGGGTGGGACGTCACGCCGGTCACCGGCGGGGCGGGGATGGGTTGCGCCGGCTCGACCGTCGAGGCGCTGCGCGCCCACACCGTCGCGGCCGCCGAGCGCACGCGGTCCCCAGTGTGGCTGGTCGGGCACAGCCGCGGCGGGCAGTTCGCCCGCGCCGTCGCCGGTGCCGCTCCCGGCCACGTCGCGGGCCTGATCACCCTGGGCGCTCCGTTCGACCTCTACGGCCTGGGCCTGCCCACGCTGGCCGCGGCGGCGATGGTCACCGCCGCGGGCACCCTCGGGGTGCCCGGGATGGCGACCCTGCGGTGCCTGACCGGCTCGTGCTGTCGCGACTTCCGCGGCACCTTGCGCCGCCCCCTGCCGGACGGGATGCCGTTCACCAGCATCTACAGCCGCGGCGACCGGACCGTCCCCGCCCACGCGAGCATCGACCCGGCGGCCCGCAATGTCGAGGTCACCGGCGGGCACCTGAGCCTGCTGACCGGCACAGCCGCCCGTCGCGCCGTGGCCGTCGCCCTCGACGACCACGCCGCCCGTCCCGAGGACACCGCGGCTCTCCCGCTGGGCGCCTGAACTCCCGGTCACCCCCCGGGGGGCTTGCGCCCCAGGCCTCCACCACCGCGACCCCGCGGGTGTGGGGCCGACCCCGTGGTCGGGCACCACCGGCCGGACGCGGCGTCGTCGTCGGCCGGGCTGCGGCACGCACCGTGAGGTAGGTTCCGCGTCCTGGTTGATACCCCAGCCTCGCCCCTCGGCTGCCCGCCGAATCGCCTCGAGGTCCGGAGTCCCTTGACCGACTCACCGCCCACCGTCCGCACCCGTCGCGCTGTCGACGACGGCGGAGCAGACGCGCAGCCCGACGCGCGCCACGCCCGTGTCGAGGTCGGTCACGACGACGTCGACGGTGTCGTCATCACCCTGCACGGAGACTTCGGGTGCCGTGACGTCGCGCTGCTCAGCTGTCATCTGCACACGGAGCTCGACGCGTCGCCCGCGAGGATGGTGGTCGACACGAACCGGCTCCGTGGCGGCGACGACGCGCTGGGGCAGGTCCTCGCGACCGCTGCGGAGCGCGCGGAGGCCGACGGCACCGCGCTGCGCCTGATCGAGTCCGCCCACCACACCGGGCGCGACCGGTGACCGATGAGGCGCGGAGGGACGCGTTGCCGGACCTGAGCGGCGTGCGCGACGCCGTGGCGCTCGCACTGCGCGGCTCCGATCCCGTGGAGGCGATGCGGGTCGTGTGCCGATCGACGGCGGAGGCGTTGCTGGTCGACGGCGCGGCGATCTCGACCATCACCGGTACCCGCCACCGGGAGACGCTGTGCGCGAGCGACGAGACCGCCGCCGAGCTCGAGGAGCTGCAGTACAGCCTCGGGGAAGGACCCTGCTTCGAGGCGTTCGACCTCGGGGTCCCCGTCCTGCTGCCCGACCTCGACGGCACGGCCGGCTCGCGCTGGCCGATCTATGTCTCCCGGGTGGTGGAGCACTCGCACGCCCGGGCGGTGTTCGTTTTCCCGGTGCGGTTCGCGTCGCTGCGGATCGGCACGCTGAGCACCTACCGCACGACCCCGGCCCCCCTCGGTCCCGAGGCCCTCGCCGCCGGGGGAGAACTGGCCCAGACCGCGGCGTTGGTGCTTCTGAGCCTCCAGGATCCGGCCGGTACCGCCGCCCAGGTCCAGCGTGAGGTCTCGGCAGGACGGCTCGGCGTCCAGGTGGCGGGGCACGACAAGGTGCACATGGCTGCGGGCATGCTCGCCGAGCAGCTCGGCCTGTCCACCGATGATGCGTTCGACCGGCTGCGTGGGCACGCGTTCGTCGAGAGCCGACTGCTCGTCGACGCGGCCTCGGACGTCCTGGCCCACCGGTTGCGTCTCGACCAGGCGGCCGATGGTCCTCCTGACACCACGGGCTCGCCGGAACGCTGACGTCAGCGGTCCGCGGCCTTCCTGACCGAGCGGGGCAGGGCCGACGGCGTCGAGGTGCTCCTCCCGCACGCCTGGGGTGTCACCGATCCGTTCGCGGGGCTGTGAGCGCCGGAGCGGCGGGACCAGCGGGGCGTCCACCGCGCCCTGCTTGCTGCCCATGTGTCGGGCTAGCGTGTGCTCCCCCGGGCACCGACCCCGCACCGAGAGTCGAGGAGCCTCGCCGATGAACGTCCGGACCGAGACGCCGTCCGCGGCTCCCCGTCCAGAACCGGCGGAACCCGGGCTGTCACGGGGATGAACCAGCAGCTGAAGGAGCTCGCCGAGCAGCTCGACGCCAACGGTTGGGCGGCGGAGCTGCTCGACCACCGCTGGGACCTGGTCTGGGTGTCCGACGAGTTGCTGGCGGTGTACGGCGAGCGCGACGCCGAGCAGGTCGGCGTGGGCGGCCACGTCCTCGCGGCGCGGGGGAGGGCCCTGGGTCGGGGCACGATCACGCAGGACAGCGCGCAGCGGTGGCTGCGCCTCAACGGCCCCTTCCTGCTCCACGACGCCGGGGGCGGCGCCGAGCAGTTCGCCGATATGCTCGACCCGGACGCGGCGGAAACGCTCCGGGGCTGCGAACCTCGGCCCGCTCCGCCTGCCTGGACCTCGACGGTCGACTTCGCACGCGACGAGTTCTTCGGCCGGTTCACCTACCTCACCGAGCGGGTCCACGACGCCGCGGGCGAGCTGCTGGGCTACCTCGTCGTCTACACCCTCGACGTGCCCGCGAGCACGGCGGCTCTGCTGCTGCGCGGTGACCGGGCGATGCACGAGCGGATGGCCGCGCTCGTGCGTCCCGGTCAGCGGTCGGCCGCGGTCCTGTTCGCCGACCTCCGGGCCTCCGGGTCGCTGTCGCGGCGGCTCCCGAGCTCGGTCTACTTCCGGCTGGTCCGTGACATCAGGACCGCGCTGGAGGCGGCGGTGGCCGAGCGGGGAGGGATCGTCGGCAAGCACGCCGGCGACGGCGTCAGCGCCCTGTTCCTCGCCGAGCAGCTGGACTCCGCCTCCGGGGCGGCGCGCGCTGCGCTCGAGACCGCGCGTGGTCTGCCGGAGGCCGTCCGCGAGGTCGCCGGCGGCCTGGCGGACGAGGGCCTGCCGATCGACCCGGACGATTGCCGGCTGAAGATCGCCGTGCACTGGGGGCCGAGCCTCTACGTCGGCCAGGTCGCGAGCCAGGGCCGCCTCGAGATCACCGCCCTCGGCGACGAGATGAACGAGGCGGCGCGGATCGAGCAGTGCGCCGCCGGCGGGCAGGTGCTGGCGTCGAAGGCGCTCGTCGAGAGGCTCGACGAGCAGGACGTCGCGGCGCTCGGCCTCGACCCGTCCCGGGTCGTCTACCGGGCGATCGCCGACATCGAGGGTGTCGACGAGAAGGCCAAGCGCGACGCCGGGTCGGTCGCCGTCGCCGACCTGCTCTGACCTCCCGGTGACGTCGGCCGGCACGGGCGGTCACCGGCCCCGTCCCGAACCTCTGCGCTGGCATGCCGCACCGCGAGGTGCGGGTATCCGTGGGTCGAACGTCGACGGTGAAACCCTCCGCCGTCTCCGAGCTGGGCGACCGACGCGTGGCCCGCTGTGACAGGGAGACGCCGTGGCATCGACCGAGCGCGCACCGGAGTCGGCGGACCAGGTCGGTGCCCTCGATCGGCGTCGACAACGGGCTCTCGAGAAGGCGCTGTCGGACGCGCGAGCTGCCGCGAGTGACAGAGGACCCGAGGTGCTGGCGATCGGTTTGCGGTGCTTCTCCCGAGGTCGTCTGGCGGTGGCGCTGGTCGGGACGCCGGACGACGACGGGCTCGCGCGCCTTCACGCCCTCACCCGGCACCTGGAGGACCTCGCGGGCATCGAACTGGTCGTCGACCTCGCGGGCTTCCGAGGATGCAGCCGATCCCTGCTGCGCGTGCTCCACCAGGTGCGTGGTGGCCGCACCAGGGCCGGCGCGCGGTGCGAGACCGACGACGTCATCTCTCGCCGACGCCGACCGCCGGCAGGTGCCCGGTGAGGACCCCTTCGTCGCGGCGCAGACGAACGCTCAGGAGGAGTCGCCTGGTCGTCACCCGGCTCGTGGGCCCGGGATCGCCGGGCAGCCGATCTGGTGGCCGTACTCGTCGCGGAGCTCGTCGGGCAGGTTGAGCACGGTCACGGCGGCCTCGGCGACCAGGCAACGGATGCGCGCGTGGCCGAGCACCCGCGCCAGGCCGGCGTCGCAGCTGCGGGCGGCCGTCAGGTCGATCACGAGGTGCCGGCTCGCGAGGTGGTGCACCTCGCGGAGGACCGCGTCGATGTCGCGCACCGTCGCGTGGTCGATGTGCCCGCCCAGCGCCACGACGAGGGCGCCGTCGTCGAACCGGCGTATCGCGATCACCGCGCGCCCCGAGCGGGCGCCGGCGAGGGCCTCGTCGACGGCCTCGGCCACGGCGGCACGGCGCCGTTGCTCAGTGGTGCCGGTGCGCATCGCTTCGCGCACCACGGTGTCGACGATCATCAGGACCCCTGGGTCTCGACTTCTGAGGAGGTCGCTGCTCGCTCAACGGCTCGTGGTCCTGGGCTACCCACGACGGCCGGCCCGACTCCCGTCCCGGCCGTTCGAGGGCCGGACCTCAGGGTCGAGGCAGATCGCTCGGCATCAGGCCCTCGGAACGTCCGGCGAGCCCTTCGGACGCCCCTCCCGCGCCGCGACGGACCTCGGCGGCGGTCTCTTCGACCAGCGCACCGGTCTCGGCCATGGTCTCGGCGGGGAAGGGCATCGGCAGGGTCCTCAACTGCTGCAGGCCGATCGCTCCCACGGCGGCGGCACCACTGCCGTACACGGCGGTGGCGACGAGCGCGGCACCCGACGGCGGGAGCCAACGCTCCAGCAGACGCAGGCTCGCGCGGTACGCCGACGCCGACGCTGCGAGCCCCAGGACGCCCGCACCACCGAGCAGGCCGAGGGCGGGGGCGGTGGCCTTGAGCTTGCCCCAGGTCTCCCGCTGCGCGGCGCCGATCTCGCCGCGGACGAGGATCCGGGTCTGCTCGGAGAGGTCGGTCAGCGCTCCCGCGATGCCGGCCTGGGGCGACTGCTGCTGTTCGGTCATGACGCCACGGCTACCCGGCGAACGGCATCGGGCGAACCGATCCGGAGGACGACGGGACGGGGTCGGCGCACCGCTGTGCCGCGAGCGTCGACCTGGAGTGTGCGCCCGACGGGCTGGGTAGCCAGGCGTCCTGGTTGAGCCCCCCAGCCGTTCGGCGCGCTCGCGTCGTCCCGCCCGATCGTCCTCCTGGGGAGCCGATGACCACGTTCCGACCCGACACCCACATCGACCCGGCGGCACCGGCCTCGCCACCGCTCGGCGCCACCATCGACGTCCGGCGCGTGGCCGCCGCCGGCGGGGTCATCGTCACCGTCGCCGGCACGATCGGTCCCAACGATGCGGCACGGCTCAGCCGCTGCCTGCACGGCGAGCTCGACGCCGAGCCGACCGTGCTCGTCATCGACGTGGGCCGAGTCCCGGCCTGCCTCGACGAGGGCGTCGAGGTCCTCACCGTCGTGTGCGCCCGCGCCCGCGAAGCCGGTGTCGGGCTCCACCTGCTCCACCTCGGCAGCCCCATCGCCCGCGGGTGGCTCTCCGCCGCCGGTCTCGACCAGGTCTGAGGACCCGGACCGGCTGACCGGGAGAGCGTTCGGCCAGCTGCTACTGACGCGAGCCGATCCAGAGGGAGAGTCCGACGAGGGCGGCCAGCCCGATCGCGAACGCGACGAGCCCTTCGGGCACCGGACCGAAGCCGCCGAGGCTGTGGCCGCCGGGGCTGGCACCGTCGGTGTCCTTCACCGTCTCGATGTAGGCGATGATGTTCCGCTTCTCCTCCGGCGAGAGCTGTGAGTCGGCGAAGACCGGCATGTTCCCGGGGCCCGTGAGCATGGCGGAGTACACCTGATCGGGAGTCGCCGGTTCCAGCGACGGCGCGACCTTGCCGTCCGAGAGTGCGCCGCCGCGTCCGGTGAAGTTGTGGCACTGGGCGCAGTTGAGCCGGAAGAGGTGTCCGCCGCGGCTGATGTCCTCGCCGGGACGGGCTTCCTCCGCGGACGGCGTGACCGGGCCGCCACCGGTCGCCTGGACGAGGGCCCCGAGCGCGTCGATCTGCGACGGCGTGAACCGCGGGGGCTTGCGCTGGGCCTGGGCGCCCTGTTCGGCCAGCGGCATCCGACCGGTGGAGACCTGGAAGTACACCGCCGCCTCGCCGGCGCCCACGAGGCTCGGGCCACGATCCGGGACGCCCTGCAGGTTCGTGCCGTGGCAGGTGATGCAGGAGCCGTCGTAGAGGGCCCGTCCCTCGCGGACCAGCGCCGGGTCGTCGGCCTGGGCGACGGGAGCGGTGGGCACGAGCAGGGCGTGGACACCGCCGAGGAGGCAGAGCGCGACGGCGAGCGACACGGCGTGCCGGAGGCGCCGGCGCAGGGACGGACGGCGATGACGTTCAGCCACGGGGATCCCGCTCCCAGAAGCCGGGACCGACCGGCTCGATGAAGTCGTGGCGCGCGTAGAGGTAGCCGCACTCGTCCACGGCGATGGGCAGTTGGGGCAGCGGACGGGCGCCGGGCCCGAAGACGGGCCGGGCGTACTCGTTCGCCTGGAACTCGGTCTGGTGGCAGGGGCAGAGGATGCGCTGGGTCGACTGCTCGTAGAGCGACACCGGGCAGCCCATGTGCGTGCAGATCTTGGAGTAGGCGTAGAGGTCCCCGAGGTGGAAGTCCTCCTGCCCGGCGCGCTCGACCACGGCGATCCCGGGTGGCAGGCGGACCAGGACGACCGCGTCGTCGGCGCTGCGCAGCACCGTGGCGAGGCGGTCGGGGTCACCTCGCTCGGACTCGCGGAACGGGAACACCGACAGCAGGCCGCCGGGTGCCACGTCGTCGGCCCGGACGAGGGTGACGCCGTGCGGGTCCCCGGTGTCGGTGCGCAGGTAGGTCCGTTCGCCGTTCGGGGAGCGCCACCCGGTGACCAGCAGCGGGGAGAGCTGCCCGGCCGGCCAGGGGCTGCGCCACAGGGCGCCGACGAAGGTCACGGTGAGGACGCCCGCGAAGGCGGTGCCGGCGGCCAGCACGGTGCGGCGCAGCAGGCGGTGCCGCTTGAGGCCGGTCTGGTGCTCGAGCTCGACGAGACGGGCGGCGGCCGTGCGCTGGGCGACCGCGGGCGACGGTCCGTCGTGGCGCTGCTGCACGGCGACGTCGGGCGGGACCAACGTCCTGCCGTAGGCGGTCAACCCGAAGGCCAGCGCCAGCACGCAGGTCGCGAAGGTGATCCCGAGCATCGGGGTGTACCAGGCCGTCACCGTCCGCTGCGGCCCGACGCCGATGTAGTGCCAGGGCCACAGGACGTAGACCAGGACGAACGCGACACCACCGAGGGCGGCGAGGGCGAACCACGCGGCGACCCGTCGCTCGGCCCGTCGCTCCGCCGGGCTGCCCGGGGTGAACCGCTCGTGGTCGTCGACGATCTCGACGTCGTCGAGGCGCGCGCCGACGCGGCCGAGCTCGTGGACGTCCATCCGGTCGAGCTCGCGCTCCGACGGCGTCCCGTTCTCGCTCACGACGATCCCTCCGCGTGCTCCCGGGCCGGGACCTTCGGGATGCGGGCCCCGTCGTAGCGCGGCGGGTGCTCGCCGCCCTCGGGGTCGACCCCGACGAACGGCTGCTGCACCGACCGGTAGGTCCCCTCCGTGGTCTCCTCGACGATCCCGGTGGCCACGCCGCCGGCCAGGGCGTCGCGGTCGGAGCGCTGCAGCCGCAGGCACACACGCCGGGTGATCACGTAGGCCAGCGGCGGGAGGATCAGCAGCGCGCCGCGCTCGGCCCAGCGCAGGCCCTCGAGCGGGATCTGGAACACCGTGGCGGCGATGTCGTCGGCGCCGGCGACGGTGAGCACGCCCCAGAAGGTCAGGGCCATGACCCCGATGGCGGTGCGCGCCGCGTCGTCGCGGGGCCGGTCGAGCAGATTGTGCAGCTCGCGGTCCCGGGTGCGGAGACGGTCGACCAGGGGCCACGCCAGCAGCAGCAGGATCAGCACCAGCGGGATCGCGACGCCGGCCCAGAAGCCGGCCGGGACGGTGTATCGGCCGAACACCGCGATGTCGACGCGCGGGAACAGCTTCAGCGAGCCGATCAACCACAGGGCGTACCAGTCGGGCTGGGAACCGTTGGAGACCTGCGTGGGGTTGTAGGGCCCGTAGTGGAAGATCGGGTTGATCTGGGCGACGCCGGCGAGCAGGCCCAGCACGCCGGTGACCCCGAGCAGCATCGACACGCTGTGCAGCGAGAACACGGGCAGGGTGCGGTTGCCGACGACGTTGCCCTCGCCGGCGGGCGGCCCCGCGAACTGGGTGTGCTTCTGGTACCAGACCACGGCCAGGTGCAGGACGATGAGCCCGGCGAGGATCGCGGGGATCAGCAGGACGTGCGCGATGAAGAAGCGCTCGACGACGATCTCGCCCGGGTACTCGCCGGAGAACACCAACCAGTGCAGCCACGTCCCGATCACGGGGACGGACAGCAGGATGCCGGAGAAGATGCGGACGCCCGTGCCCGAGAGCAGGTCGTCGATCATCGAGTAGCCGAGGTAGCCCTCGAAGATCGCGAGGACGAGCATCGCCACCCCGAGGAACCAGTTGATCTCGCGGGGTGCGCGGTAGGCGCCGGTGAAGAAGATCCGGCCCATGTGGAGCATGACGGCGGCCAGGAACACCAACGCCGACCAGTGGTGCAGCTGGCGCACGAACAGCCCGCCGCGGACGTCGATCGACAGCTGCATCGTGGAGATCCAGGCCCGGCTGCCCTCCAGCCCGGAGGTCGGGACGTAGGAGCCCTGGTAGACGAGCTCGTCCATCGACGGCACGTAGAACAGGGTGAGGAACACTCCGGATCCGACGAGGACGACGAACGAGTAGAGCGCGATCTCGCCCCACAGGAACGAGAAGTGCCAGGGAAAGACCTTGTTGACCTGGTGCCGGAAGAGGCCGGCGATCTGGAAGCGGCGTTCGACGCCGCGCGCCACCGCCGCGGTCGGCGTCCTGCGGTGCGGCCGGTAGCCGCGACCGGTCACCCCGTCGCCGCTCATCGAGGTCCACCGACCGCCGAGGCGTTGACGAGATCGTCGGCGGCCCGGGCCGCGCGCTCCTCGCCCGCGATCCACCGCCAGGTCAGCACGACCGCCGCCAGCGCGACGGGCAGCATGGCGACGATCATCGCCACGCCCGAGGTCTCGTCGCCGCCCACCACGAGGACCAGCGCGGCCATGTCGAGCAGCGGGCAGGCGAGGAACAGGTAGACGCTGCGTCCGGCCGGGGGGAGGCGGGTGCTGCCGTGGCCGAGCACCGGCAGCCAGAACAGCACCGCACCGGCGAGCAGCACCGCGTGCGCGAGCACGTGCTCCACGGTCCCCGTCGTGGGCGCGACGGTCAGCAGGACGACGGCGGCGTGCAGGACCGTGAAGCCCGCCAGGATCGCGACGGCGCGGACGAGTCGCGACGTCGCGGGGGCGACGCGGTGGCGGCGTCGGCCCGCGAGCACCAGCAGCGGCGCCACCACCGAGGTGAGCAGACCCATGACGACCATCCCGGCCACCCCGGACCCATGGCCGGCCATCTCGTGCCCGGTCATGTGGCCTCCCCCCGCCGCGCCCGCTTGCGGGCGTGGGCGCTCTCGAGAGCCTCGGCGCGAATCTCCCGGTTCGTCGCCGGCCGGTCGACGGGAACGGGCCGTGGCGTCCGCAGCGGACCTGGCTCCACGTCGGCGGGCATCCGCTCGGAGCGCAGGGTCACCAGGAGGACGATCAACGGGTACGGCGCCAGCAGGAGCAGCCACCAGCCCCACACGACCGACAGAGTGACGACGAGGCCGAGGGCGCCGGTGGCGAGCGCCGCGACGCTGCGGTACGGCAGCCGCAGCTGGGGCCCGAGGCCGCGGCGCCGGACGGCCACGAGCACGGCGACGCCGAACGCGGCGACGAGGCCGGTGGCGAGCAGGTGCAGCACGAGAGCGAAGGGCCACTCGTCGTAGACCGGCAGGACGAGGGTGAGGGCGACGTTGAGCGTGGCCCACAGGCCGACGACGTGGGCGGGGAGCGTCATCGCAGCGCTCCGTGCTCGGCCGGGTCGTCGGCGCCCTCCTGGCCGGCGTGCTCGCGCTCGTCGAGCAGCGGGGCGAAGCTGCGCACCGGGGGGAGCGGATGGTCGTCGTCGAAGTTGAGCGGCGGCGGCGGCGAGGACGTCGCCCACTCCAGGGTGAACCCCTCCCACGGGTCGTCGGGTGCGGGTCGACGGCGGTAGCGGACCGCGGTCACGACGTTGACGACGCCGACCAGGACGCCCAGCGCGAGGACCGCCGTGCCGACGGTGGACACGATGTTCGCGGTGGTGAACCCGTCGCCGGGCAGGTAGGTGGCCAGCCGCCGGGGCATGCCCTGCAGCCCGAGCCAGAACATGGGCAGGAAGGCGACGTTGGTGCCCACCACCAGCAGCCAGAAGTGCCAGCGGCCGAGGCGTTCGTCCAGCATCAGGCCGGTGGCCTTCGGGAACCAGAAGTAGAACGCGGCGAAGATCCCGAACAGGCTTCCCGCCGCGAGGGTGTAGTGCCAGTGCGCGACGATGAAGTAGCTGTCGGTGACCTGATAGTCGATCACGGGCGTGGCCACCATGATCCCGGTGAGCCCGCCGACGAGGAATTGCGGGACGAAGGCCAGCGCGAACAGCATCGGGACCCGGAACCGCAGGTGGCCACCGATCACCGTGGCCAGGAACCCGAAGTACTCCACCCCGGCCGGGACCAGCAGGAGGATCGACGTCAGCGAGTAGTAGTCGTTGCTGGCCTGCCCGGTGGAGAACATGTGGTGGCCCCACACGCTCATCGAGAACGCGGCGAAGACGAGCAGTGAGACCACCGTGGCGCGGTAGCCGAAGAAGCGCCGCCCGGAGAACGTCGACAGCACCTCGGCGACGACGCCCACGAAGGGGAAGAACATCACGTAGACGACGGGGTGGGCGAAGAACCAGAACAGGTGCTGGTACCCGATGTTCCACAGGTTCTCGGTGAACAGCTGCGGGAACACGCGGCCCCATCCCAGCAGGCCCATCGCCGCGAGCAGGGAGGGGAAGGAGCCGATCACCATGAGGTTGGTCGCGACCGTCGACCAGGTGAACACCGGCATCCGGAGCATGGTCACGCCCGGTCCGCGCTTGAGCAGTGCGGTCCACAGCACGGTGGCGGCCTGCAGGATCAGTCCGAGGACGGCGAGGAACACGCCGGCGATCCAGAGGCTCTGCCCTGCGCCGGGGGTGTACCGGCTGCCCGACAGCGGGGGATAGGAGTACCAGCCGGCGAGAGCCGGTCCGAGCGCGGTGAGGAACCCGGAGAAGATGATCAGGGCCCCGCCGAGGTAGAGCCAGAACCCCGCCATCGCGAGGCGGGGTGCGGCGATCGCCGGGGCCCCGACCTGCAGCGGCACCAGGTAGACCCCGAGCGCGATCGCGATCGGGGTGACGACGAGGTAGATCATTCCCGAGCCGTGGATCGTGAACAGCCCGTGGTACATGTCGTTGCTGACCAGGTGCTGGGACGGCAGGGTCAGCTGCGCTCGGATGATCATGGCGAGGACGCCGACCACCAGGAACAGGAACGTCGCGGTGCCGAGCGTCAGCAGGGCGATGCGCTTGTGGTCCGTGGTGGTGAGCCACGCCGACGCCGTCCCCCGCCCGGCGGGCGGCGCCGGGCGTGGCGAGGGTGCGCTCGTCGTCGTCACGCCGGCGACCCGGAGGCCAGGTACTGCTGGTACTCCTGCTCCGGCACGGCCCGGACGTAGAAGTCCATCGTCGGGTGGTGGGTGCCGCAGAACTCCGAGCACCGCCCGAGCCAGGTGCCGGCGTGGTCGAAGGTGACCGCGAGGGAGTTCGTGTGGTCGGGGTAGACGTCGCTCTTGAGCGCCAGGTCGGGAATCCAGAGGGCGTGGACGACGTCATGCGACGTCATGCGCAGCTCCACGGGCCTGCCGATCGGCACCACGAGCGTCGGTCGGGTGGCCGGGTCCTCCTGGCAGGTGCCGGTCGTGCTCGCCGGACCGTCCAGGTGCTGGAACCGCCAGCACCACTGGAAGGCGGTGACGTCGACCCGCACCACGTCGGGCGCGCCGCGGAACTGCGCCTGCATCTGCTGCTGGCGATGGTTGGCCTGCGCGGTCACCACCACGAGGAAGACCGCGATCCCGAGGAGGGCGACCGCGTAGGACACCTCGAGGACGATGTTGTCCGCGCGGGACGAGGCGGGACGCCCCGCACCGGCGCGCCGACGCACGAGGAACACCACCAGCAGGACCGTGATGACGACGAAGACCGCGCCCGCGATCGACAGCTCCAGCAGGAAGATGTCGTCGAAGATTCCGCGGATGGACAACGGTGTCTCCTTCGGCCCGAGCGGCAGAGCCGCCGACGGACGCGAAGGCTGCGACGGTCAACCTCCTCGGGGAGCACGAGGATCCTCCGTGAGCACCGTTCGGGCAAGCGGAGGAGCCGTGACGGCGTGCTCGCCGTCCGGTGGAGAGCCGCACGGGGCGGGGCCGGTGCGCCGGCCCCGCCCCTCGTCGGCCGTGTCGGGTCGTCGTCCCGGGACTCGCCGCAGCGGCCGTGCGGGATCAGTTCGAGGTCGAGAGCACGTCCACGAGCTGGCCCGTCGTCGGGTTGTCCAGCGCCTTCGCCACGTCGGCGAGGGCGATCACGCCGACCAGCTCGTTGCCGTCGATGACGGGCAGGCGGCGTACCTTCTGCTCGCGCATGGTCGCCAGGATCTCGTCGGCGTCGTCGTCCGCGCCGATCGTCACGGCCTCGGGCTGCTGGAGCTCGCCGACGGTGACCGCCGAGGCGTCCTTCCCGCCGGCCACGACCTTGATCACGATGTCGCGGTCGGTGATCATGCCCTTGAGCTTGTTGTCCTGCCCGCAGATGGGCAGTGCCCCGACCCCGAGACGCTCCATCGTGCTCGCCGCCGACTGCACGGTGTCGGTCTCGTTCGCGCACGTGCGCTCGGCCGTCATGATCTCGCGTGCCTTCGTCGCCATGACCGTCCTCCTCGTCGATGCCGGTCGGTCGCGGCCGGATGCTGGGTGAACCCACCGCACCCTTCGGCTTGCCGATGCGGCCGCCGCGATAACACGCACCTGAGGTGGGCTGGGGGCCTCGCCTCGTCGGCGGCGTGGGGCCGCCAGCGTGTCAGGCGCCCCGACTCGACCCCGGGGTCCACCGGCTCACCCACTCGACTCGAGCTCCTGGTCCTCGTCGCTGCCCTCGGCGCCCTGCTGGCGGCCCAGCTCCTGGAACATCTCGGGGAGCATGAGGTAGCTGCCGACGGTGTAGGCGAGGCCGCCGAGCAGGAAGCCGACCTTGACGATGAGCGGGCCGGGTTCCTGATCGGCGTTCGGCAGGCCGCCGCCCCCGGTCCCGAAGCCGGGCAGCGAACCGACGACGAAGCCGATCGACCCGATCACGAAGAGCACGGCGACCCACCAGGAGATGTTCCGCGGCTGCGCGCGGAACGTCCCGTGGCCGACCTCGGCGATCTGGAGCACCGAGGCGGCGAGGAAGAGGACCGAGCCGAGCATGCTCGTCGTCCACAGGCCGACGTGCTCGGAGACGAGCCCGAGACTGGAGAGCAGGGCGGCGATCGTCTCGTAGTTGAAGACCAGGGCGCCGACGAGGAAGACGAAGGGCACCAGCCAGCCGAGCTCGGTCGGCCGCCAGGCCCACCACCGCCACGACTCCGGCGCCAGGCTGCCGTCCTCCTCGGTGATGCGGTCGTCCTCGTTGAGGTACTCGAGAAGCTGGCCGTACACGCTGACGGTGTAGAGCGCGGCGCCGACCGTGTGACGGCACGCTCGTGGGTCCCGCGCGGCGCGGTCCGTGGCCCTTGCGCCCCAGCCGGGTCTCGTACCGGTAGAGCGACCCGTCCGGCCGCTCGTACTCGACGTAGGTGGTGAACGGGCGCAGGCCGCCCTGCCGCCGCAGCTCCCAGCCCTCCGGGACCTGCGGCCCGATCGCGGCACTCATCCAGGGTTGCTACCCGACCCCCTCCCCGACGAACACGTGCCCGCTCGACGCCCGGGACGTCGTACCTGGTGCTCGCCACGGCGGCTGGACGTGCTGTGTGAGCCCCGTCGATCGGGAACACCGTCGTGCGACGTGGTGGAGCGAGGTGGGAGGAGTGCCCGATGCTCGAGAACGTGTCCGATCCGGGCGAGCTGATCGGCGTCGGCGTGACCGGTAATCGGGAGACCGAGCTCGGCACGGTCGACGCCGTGTACCTGGACACCGAGACCGAGCGCCCGGAGTGGGTGGCGGTGATGACGGGCCTGTCCGGCTCACGCGTCTCCGTGATGCCCCTGAACGAGGCCGAGTACCGCGGCGGTGTGCTCCACCTGCCCTACACCCGCGAACAGGTCCGCAACGCCCCGCACCAGGACCTCGACCACGAGCTCTCACCCGACGACGAGCGCCACCTCTTCGGCCACTACGGCCGGGACCACACCCTCGTCACCGGACAGGACGACCGCGACGGGGGCCGACTGCGGCGCTACGAGGTCACCGGCCGGTAGGCAGCGACGGTGCGGCCCGGCGGGGAGTGGACCGCGTCGGAGTGACGACGAGGCCACGCCCCTGCGGTCAGATGCGGCGGGCCCAGGACTCGGCGAAGGTGTAGAGGCCGAAGGCGATGAACCCGAGGGCGACGGCGAGCAGGAGCAGCGGGCCGTAGGGCTGGGCGGCCAGGGTGGTCAGGGCCTGGTCGAGCCCTCCGGCCCGCCCGGGATCGGCCTGCAGCGCTGCGACTCCGAACAGCACCCCCACGATGGCGAACGCCAGGGCACGGGCGAGGTGTCCGACGATGCCGAGCACCTCCACGGGCCGGTGGAGGTGCTCGGGGAGGCGGCGGTAGTCGAGGTCGTCGGAGAAGTTGCGGGCCACGCCCGTGTAGCCCGTGGCGACGGCGATCACGAGGACGACCACGCCCACGGCCCCGACGAGGAGTCGGCCGGCCGGCAGCGCGAGCAGCCCCGCCGTGGCCGCTTCCGAGCTCGTCGAGCTGGAGCCGCCCGAGGAGCCGGTGAGCAGCAGGCGGGCCCCGGCGAGGGCGACGGCGAGGACCGCGACGGTCTTGGCCCCTGCGCCGACGCGCTTGCGGAACCGCACGCCTCCGGAGGTCCAGCGGAACCCGGTGGCGGCGGCCAGGCCCTGCCACACGGCGAAGGCCACGAGTCCCACGACCACGACGCCCACCACGACGATGCCGACGGTACTGGTGACGAGGCTGCCCAGGGCGCCCTGCTGATCGGGTTGCCCGCCCCCGGCGAGCGCGAGGTGCACGGCGATCGCGCCGATGAGCACGTGCACCAGGCCGTAGCCGATGAGGCCGACGCGGCCGAGGAGCTCGACCGCTCGGATCGGGGCTTCGCCCTCCCCGGCCGCGCCGAGGCCGGCGAGCTCGCTGTAGACGTGCTCGGCGGCCTGCTCGGCGCGTTCGGAGGCCTCCTCGGCGGGGTCGTCGGAACGCTGGGCCCGCTCCCCGGCTTCCTCGGCGCGTTCCTCGGCGCGCGAGGTCTCCCGTTCGGCCCTCTTCTCGGTCGTCGTGGACGCCGCGTCCTCGCGGGACGTGTCCGCGGAGGTCGCGTCACCGCTCTGCTCCTGAGTCGCCACGGCCTCCTCCGGTCCCTACCGATCACGCTCCGCGAACGGTCGTGCCCATCGCCTACCCGGTGTCGGCGTCCAGGACGCCGCCTCACCGGACGCCGATGTGTGGCGGTGCCACGCCGGCGCCGAGGCGGAGCGCGCGGGATTCCGGTGCCCACCCCGTCACATCACGAGTCGATACGTGTCCACTTGTCGCGGCCTCAGCTAGCATCCGCGCCGTGCCCCCCGTACCCCCGTTGCTGTCCGCCGACGACCTGGCCGCTCTGGGCGACGACGTCGTGGTCCTCGATGCGTCGACCCACCTGACGACCTCGTCGGACGGGGTCCCGTACACCGTCCACCCGCACCGTGACGAGTTCCTCGCCGAGCACGTCCCCGGAGCGCGGTTCGCCGACCTGGCCTCGGAGCTGTCGGACCCCACGGGCCGGTTCGCGTTCACCCTGCCGTCGCCGGAGGCGTTCGCGGCGGCCGCGACGGCGCTCGGGATCGCGGACGACAGCCACGTGGTCGTCTACTCGAACACCGGAGCGGCGTGGGCGACCCGGGTCTGGTGGCTGCTGCGGGTCTTCGGCCACGACCGGGTCTCCGTGCTCGACGGTGGGCTGCGGGCCTGGCGCGAGGCCGGGCATCCCGTCGAGACGGGCGAGAGCGCCCCGCCCGGTGCGGTGACGTTCACCCCGCGCTTCCGTCCCGAGCTCGTGGCCCACACCGACGAGGTGTCCGCCCTGGCCACCGCGGGCGGCACCGTGGTGTGCGCGCTCGATCCCGCCACGTTCCGGGGCGAGTCCGAGGTGAGCCCGTACTCGCGTCGCGGTCGCATCCCCGGCAGCAGCAACCTGCCGGGCTCCACGTTGGTCGATCGGGCCACGGGACGGTTGCTGGACCGGGACACGCTCGCGGAGGAGCTCCGGGAGTCCGGGCTCGTGGACGGCGAACGGGCCGTCACGTACTGCGGCGGTGGGATCGCGGCGACGCTGCCCGCCTTCGCCGCCTACCTCGTCAGCGGGGCGGAGGTCGCCGTGTACGACGGCTCCCTGTCGGAGTGGACCGCGGATCCGGACCTGCCCGTCGCCGTCGGCTGAGCGGCCGCAACGTCCCGAGCGCCCCGCCCACCGTCACCGGTCGGCGGGGCCCCGGGTACGTCAGCGCGTGGCGGGGTCGACGGCGACCGGCTCGCGGTGCGCCTCGTGGTGGTTCGCGGTCTTCGGGGTGGCGAGGACGGCTCTGGTCCGGTCGTCGAGGTCGGCCTCGGAGAGCAGACCGCTCCCGGCGAGCACGGTCTCGAGGGCGGTGAGCCAGTGCTCGTAGTAGCTCCACGGTTCGGTGGAGGCGTTCGCGCCGTCGTCCTCCCACCGCCGGATCGACTCGATGAGCGAGAGCTGGAACTCCGACCACTCGTACTGGCCGGCGTGGTACGCGGCGACCGCGAGGGCGAAGGCACGGAGCTCCCACGGCTCGCGGAAGGACGCCTGCTCCTCACCGCCCGGGAGCCCTGCCACGAGGGTCTGGACGCGCCGGCGGGCGTCGCCGATCTCGGTGCCCTCGCGCTCCGGGGCGGTCACGCGGCGGCCTTCGGTGCACCCACGCCGATCATCGAGTCGCGCGTGACGAGGGCCTCGAGCTGCTCGACGGTGAAGTCCTCCGTGCCCGCCGGCCGCTGCGGGAGCACCCAGTAGCGCAGCTCGGAGCTGGAGTCCCACACCCGGATCTCGACCGACTCGGGCACGTCGTAGCCGAACTCCTCGCGCAGCACCTTGCGCGGCGCCTTCACCATCGCGGCGCGATACGGCGGCATCTTGTACCAGTTCGGCGGCAGACCCAGGACCGGCCACGGGTAGCAGGAGCACAGCGTGCAGACGATCACGTGGTGGACGTCGTCGGTGTCCTCGACGGCCACCATGTCCTCGCCCTGCAGGCCGCTGATCCCGAGCTCCGCGCACGCGGTGCTGGCGTTCTCGAGCAGCCGGGCCTTGAACTCCGGGTCGGTCCAGGCCCGGGCCACGACCTTGGCGCCGAGCTGGGGACCGACCTCGTTCTCGTAGATCTCGGCGAGCCTGTCCACCGCCTCGGTGGTCATCAGGCCCTTCTCGATCATGATGGATTCGATGGCCTTGACGCGGGCGGCGATCTCCGCCTGGTGGTCGGTGGCCTTCTCGGGTGCGCTCACGGCGGGCCTCACTTGCTCGCGGGGACGATGTAGGGCTCCCAGACGTCGAAGGTGATCGAGCCGTTGGGCTCGCCCTCCTCGGCGCCCCAGATTTCCTCGGTGGTGAAGCGGACGGTGTAGACGTGCTCCGGCGACTCGCCCCTGTCGTTGCCCGCGGTGTCGGGATAGATCATCTCGCCGTGGGCCCGATCGATGACGCCGGTCTTGCCGCGGATGTAGCGCGCCCGGCGCGTGTGGCCCTCGGGTGCGTCGGAGAGCACGGTGACGCGGTCGCCGATGGAGAACTTCGCCGCCTTGCCGGTGTCGCGGCCGGCTGGCGCACCGACCGGGACGATGCCCTCGATGAACGCGACCAGCTCGCCCTCGGCGTCCTTGCCCTCGGGCAGCGGCGCGTCGGGGTTCTCCAGGTAGTACTGCGTGCGCCGGTCGAGCTCGTCGGCGTCGAAGTGGCCGTGCCGCACACCGTGGTGGACCACGGAGTGGACCCAGTGCTCGTAGTACGGGGTGTTCAGGTACTCGTCCGGGTCCATCTGCTCCATGCCGGAGCGGAACTGGTCGAGTCCGAAGAACCCGGCCCGGAAGGCCAGGGGGAAGAGGGCGTGGGCGTGCTTCTCCCACTCCGCCTTCCACACCGGCTCGGCGGGGGTCGGGTTGATGGCGCCGATCCCTTCACGACCACCGAGATCATGGACTCCGCTGCTCATCGACTCTCCTGTGGTTGAACGAGACGGGGTTGATCGGGACGGGGTTGAGCGGGACGGTCAGGCGCCGGTGCCGACTGGAGTGGCGGCCCGGGGCGCGGGGAAGCCGCCGACGGCCTGCTCGAAGGCGTGGGCGGCGCGCAGGACGGTGGCGTCCTCGAACTGGCGACCGACGATCATCATCCCGACCGGGAGGCCGTCCCCGAGCCCGGCCGGCACCGAGCAGGCGGGGTGGCCCGTGACGTCGAAGGGGCAGGTGTTGCCCAGCATCTCCAGCGCGCGGGCGACGACCTCGGTGATGCCGGCGTCCTGCGGCGGGATGGCCGTGGCACGCATCGGCAGGGTCGGCATGACGAGGACGTCGAGGTCGGCCATCGCGGCGTCGTAGGCGGCCGCGAGCTTCGGTGCGAGGTTGCGCGCCATGGCGTAGTGCCGTCCGTGGGTGGTGTTCAGCCCGTACTTCCCGGCGAGCAGGACGAGCTTCACGGTCTCGGAGAACTGCGAGCCGTCCTCGGTCGCACGACGGCCGAAGTGGTGCATCAGCTCGGGGTCGTAGTGGCCCTTCCAGTTCAGCCCGAAGCCGTAGTTGTCGACCATCTGCGACGTGGCGCCCTCGGTGGCGATGACGTCCCAGATCTTCGCGCCGTGCAGGTGCCACGGCACCGAGACCTCGGAGACGCTCATCCCCGCGTCGCCGAGCACGGTGATCGCGTGCCGGACGGTCTCGTCGACGACCTCCTCGGACTCCGGGCGACCGAACCCCTCGCGCAGCACCCCGACCCGCAGGCCACGGGCGCCCTCGGACAACGCCGCGAGGTAGTCCTGCGGGACGAGATCGTGTGGCTGGCGCGGGTCGAGCCCGTCCGGCCCGGCCATGACCGAGAGCATCAGGGCGGCGTCCGAGACGGTGCGCGTGATCGGACCGAGGTGGTCGATGGTGGCCTCGATGGGGAAGGCGCCGGTGTAGGGCACGAGACCCCAGGTCGGCTTGTGCCCCACCAGCCCGCAGTTGGCGGCCGGCATGCGGACCGAACCGCCCTGGTCGCCACCGGTCGCCAGGTCGACGACGCCGCCGGCGACGAGCGCGCCGCTGCCGCTGGAGGACCCGCCGGAGTTGTGCGCGGTGTTCCACGGGTTCTGCACCGCCCCGGACACCGCGGTGTGCGATCCGCCGGAGAAGCAGAGGTCCTCGCAGACCGCCTTCCCCGCGATGGTGGCGCCCGCGGCGAGCAGGCGCTTCACGATCGTCGCGTCCTCGCTGGGCGCGTAGCCCTCGAAGGTGCTCGAACCGTTGGTCATGGGGACGCCGGCGACCGCGGTGTTGTCCTTGACGGCCACCGTCCGGCCGGCCAGCGGGCCGTCGGTGGTCTCGGTGATCGAGGTCTGCACGTACCAGGCGTGGAACGGGTTCTCCGCGTCCGAGGGCTGCGACCACGGCCGCTGCGGCGCGACCGGGGCCTCCGCCTCGTACAGCTCCGCGACGGCGTCCCAGGAGGCCAGCAGGCCCGCCACGAGCGGCGCGTACTCGTCGAGCTGCGCCTGGTCCAGGCCCAGTCGGTAGCCGGCGGCCACCCCCTCGAGCGCGGCGTTGTCGGGGACGGGCAGGGACATGGCAGCTCCCTCGAGCAGCGGACGGGGGGAGCACCGACCCTAGGAACAGCCGGGAAGACACGTCAATACTCAGCGACGCATCTACGCGTTTCGATCACGTGTCGCGGACGCCGTCAGGCCCCGGCCTTCTCCCGCACCGCCTCGACGATCTCCAGCCCGCACGGACCGGCCTCGGCGACGTAGAGCGCGGGGGCGACCAGATCGCGGGACCCGATGGCGTCCCCGTGCGACCCGCGACGTCGTCGTGAGAGCGCGCGACCGTGGTTGGCGGCGTCGCCCTCCGGGTCGACGTGCAGGATCCGCGCGTACTGGTGGATCGCCTCGTACACCGTCTCGGACAGGGACGTCACCGGAGGCGCCCACGGTCCGTAGGCGGCGCGGTAGCGGGCGAGCAGGTCGGCGTTGCCCGGGAGCGGGTTGTCCTGGAAGTAGCTCAGCGCCGTCTGCAGCCCGGCACTGGCACGCGGGCCGATGTGGGCGAGCGTCGACTCCTCGAGCACGAGCGAGACGGTCCGGGTCGAGCCGCGCAGCCCGGCCGCCTCGCTCTGCCGCTCGAACGCCACCTCGTCGGCCCCGACCAGCGTGCTGAGCACCAGGTCGGCGCCGGAGAGCTGGATGCGGTCCAGGGTGTCCGAGAAGTCCGTGGTGCCGAGAGGGGCGAGGTCCTCGCCCGCGACGTGTCCGCCCGCGCGCGACACCGCACGCCGGGCTGCGGCGTGCGCTCCGTGCGACCAGACGTAGGTCTGCCCGACGAAGAACCACCGACGGGCGTCGGCCCGCCGCATCACCGGTGCGGCGAGGGCGTCGAGCTGGGCCTGGGGACGCTCGCCGAGACGGACGACGGTCGGGGACACGCCACCGCCCTCGTTCACGACGGTGTGCACCACCAGGACCTTGCGCCCGCGGACGGCGCGCCGGACCGCGTCGAAGCTGGCCGAGGTGCTGTTGACGAAGACGACGCGACATCCGAGGCGCACCATGCGTCGCGCCTCGTCGGCGGCCTGGTCGGCGTCGGTGGCGTCGTCGGCGACCACCAGCCGCACCCGACGGCCCGCGACCCCGCCGTCGGCGTTGATCTCGTCGACGGCGAGCTCGGCCATGAGCTCGGCCGACATCGAGTACACCGCCCCCGTGCCCGAGGCCGAGGTGATCACGCCGAGGCGTACCGCGCCGTCGTCCGCGGGCTCGGGCAACGGGAGGCCCCGTCGGTGCAGCAGCCACTGGACGCCCTCGAGCGGCACGCTCGCACGGACCTGCACCCGGGTACGGCGGGCACCCGCCGGCCGGAAGCGCAGGCAGATCCGCCCGCGCCACGGCTGGGTGTGCTCGATGTCGATCATCGCGCCCGGCACGACCCGGGTCAGACGCCCGAGGATGTCGACGCCCCGGCTCCCGCCGCGCTCGTCGAGGGGCAACTGCATGGAGACGATCGCGCCCGGTGCCACGGCGTCGCACCGCGCACTGAAGAGCCATCCCGTCGCGTGCGCCGACCCGAACAGCGCGAAGACCTCGTGCGGGGCGAGCGACACTGTCTGCTCGGCGGCGACGGTCGTGTACATCGGGCCCCGTTGGCTTCAGGTGCTAGCCGACGCCGCGGTCGCTTTCCCGTGGCGCCGCGGACGTCGCCTGCTGGAGATCGTCGACGCCCGCTCGCATGATCGACTGCAGGTAGGTGAAGGCGTCACGGACGGCGCCGTCGGTGTCGAGGGAGTAGTAGCGGTTCCGTCCGACCCGGCGCTCCCGCACGATTCCCGAGGTGCGCAGGACGCGCAAGTGGCTCGAGATCGTCGTGCGACCGACCGCGCCCACGCGGTCGGTGATGTCGGTGACGGTCAGCTCGCCCTCGTCGCCCAGGGCGCTCAGGATCCGGCGCCGCACGCGGTCCGACAGCGCGTCGAACGCGAGGTTCTCGGACTCCACGGGTTGACTCTAACATCCGTCGATGGATGTCGACGTCTCCACTTCGGGCCCGTCGGACGTCATCCTTTGTGCATGAGGTCGCCGCCCCGCGACGGGCGGCACAGTCGCCGTCATGACGACCACGGTGGGCGCTGTCGGGGACATGGACGCGGCGCGGCGGGCGATCGCCCTTCCCGACCGCGTGGCGTCACCGTTCGGGGAGCTGACCTTCTTCGACGGGGTGCCCAGCGCCGAGTCGATCCCGGCGATCTACGACATGCTCGACCTGAACCGGGCGATCGAGGTCTACCTCACCACCCTGCCCGGAGCCTCACTCGTCGCCATGCGCCACGGTTTCCGCAGCGTCGGCCTCGACGGCAACGCGACCCTCGGCGTCATCACGCCCCGCGCCAACTCGGGCGCCTTCTTCCTGACCGCCAACACCGCGACGCCCTACGGCGTGATGTTCCTCGACCTCCACGACGGCCCCCTCGTCGTGGAGAACCCGCCGAACACCCTGTGCGTCATCGACGACTTCTGGTTCCGCTACGTCGGCGACCTCGGCCTCGCCGGACCCGACCGGGGCGCCGGCGGGAAGTACGTGCTGCTGCCGCCGGACCACGACGGCCCCGCACCCGACGGCTACACCGTCCTGCGCACCCCGACCTTCACGAACTGGCTGGTCGTGCGCGCCCTCGGCGGTGTCGACGACATCACCGGGACCCGCGTCTATCCACTGGCCATGGCCGACGACCCGCCCGCGATGACCTACCTCGAGATCGGTGACCGGCGCTTCAACACCATCCACGCCAACGACCACACGTTCTACGACGAGATCAACACCCTCGTCCAGGAAGAGCCCGCCGCCGCGCTGGACCCCGAACGTGCCGGCCAGTGCGCCGCGCTCGGCATCGTGCACGGGCAGCCCTTCGCCCCCGACGAGAGGATGCGGCGCATCCTCGCCCTGGCCGCCCCGCTCGCCGCGGCCGCCGCCCGGGCGCTCGCGTACTCGCCCCGCGATCCGGAGGCCTACATCTACCCCGACAGCCAGTGGCTCCACGGCTTCGTCGGCGGCAGCCACGAGTTCCTGCGGCAGCACGCGCGACTGCTCGACGCCCGCGCCCAGTTCCACTACTTCGCCACGGTCATCACCCCGGCCATGGCCGCCGAGCACGTCGGCACCGGGTCGGCCTACGCCTACACCGCCAAGGACGCCACCGGCGCCTGGCTCGACGGCGCCTGGGCCTACCGCCTCCGCCTGCCCGCCGGCATCCCGGCGAAGAACTTCTGGGCGGTCGACCTCTACGACACCCAGACCCGTTCCCTGCTCGAGGTCGACGACCCCCATCCCTCGGTCGTGAGCCTCGACCCCGCCGTGAGCGCGAACGACGACGGCAGCGTCGACCTCTTCTTCGGGCCGACCCCGCCGGCCGGCCGGGAGGCGAACTGGGTCCGGACCGTTCCCGGCAAGTCCTGGTTCACCATCCTGCGGCTCTACGGTCCGCTCGCATCGTGGTTCGACAAGACCTGGCGGCCCGGTGAGATCGAGCGGATCCCCGGATGAGGGAACCGGCGAGGGATCAGCGGCTCTCGCGGTCGGTGCCGAGCCCGGCGGAACGCTTCCCGGTCTCGCTGGTGAGCCAGCGTGCGACGTCGGTGAGCTTCATGTTGGTCTCCTGGGAGGACTTGACCAGCATCTGGAACGCGGCCTCGTCGTCGAGGGAGAAGCGTTCCATCAGGATGCCCTTGGCCTGCCCGATCTGGTCGCGGCTGTCGACGGCCCGCTGCAGGTTCGCTGCGGTGTCGGCGCCGTAGAGCAGCATCGCGGCCTGGATGCCGAACAGCCCCGCCAGGGTCTGGGCGTGCTCGTCGAAGGCGTCCGCTTTGGCTGAGTACAGGTTCAGCGCGGCCCGCGGGCCCCCGTTGGCCGACAGCTGGGTCGACATCAGCGCCCGGTAACCGGCCTCGACCGCCAGCGGTGCGAACCGCGGCCAACGCTCGGCGTCGTCGCCGGCGAGGTCCCGCGCGATCACGATCCCGTCCTCGGGCGGGTCCTCGATCGCCGAGATGCAGGGGCCTTCGTTCAGTTCGCTCTGGGTGCGGTCGAGCTTGCCGATCGTCTCGGTCGTGGGGTGGCGGGTCTCGATGCGCCCGTGGTGGGTGATGGAGATGCTGCCCGCGTCCACCCCGGGGATCGTGGCCACCGCCGAGGTGACGATCTGCCCGAGCGTCTCCTCGAGGTCGCGGATGCTGCGCCGGCTCGCCAGGCCACGCGCGGCCTGGCGCAGGGCGGTCACGAGGTCGTCGTGCCGGGAGGAGTTCATGGGGCCCTACCTCGTGCGTCGCGGCGGGGACGCGCGCACACGCCGAGGGTGCCGGTGCGCCGAGCAGAGCCGAAGCGCCATGGGCTGCGATCTGCCCGCCACCCGCAGGTGGGTCGGGACGCACATGATCAACGGGACCGCCGGGAGCGTTCGTACCGAGCGGAACGCTCCGCGTCCGATCGGCGCCCGTCAGGTCGAACGCCGCGAGAGCCACCGTAGCGCGGATGCGCCCACGAGACCGGCCCAGCGGGGTCCGCGCAGCTCATCGCTCCCGCGCGGTCGGGCCGGCGAGCGTGCGCAGCGGACCGGCCGAGACGCGGTAGACGACCCACTCGTCCATCGCCTCGGCCCCGAGGGCCCGGTAGAACTCGATCGCCGGGGTGTTCCAGTCGAGCACCCACCACTGCAGCCGCGAGTAGCCGTGCCGCTCGCACTCGGCGGCGAGTTCGGCGAGCAGCGCCCTGCCGAGCCCGGAGCCGCGGTGGTCGGCGCGCACGAACAGGTCCTCGAGGTAGATGCCGTGGACGCCGTCCCACGTCGAGTAGTTGAGGAACCAGAGCGCGCACCCGACCACGGCGCCGTCCTGCTCGGCGACGTGGCCGAACAGGTGGGGGTGCTCGCCGAACAGCGCCGCGGACAGCTGCTCGGGGGTGAGGTGGCACTGGTCGGCGGCCTTCTCGTACCGGGCCAGCTCGTGGACCAGTTCGGTGACGGTCCCGACGTCGGTCGGGGCGATCCGGCGGACACCCACGGGCGGGGGACACTACCCGCGTCGACGGACGGGCGGCCCGCGCTCCTCCGGCGCGAGGGAGGACGTCCATGCCGCTGCAGGGCTTCGACCACGTCGTGCTGACCGTCGCCGACATCGACGCGACGATCGCCTTCTACGTCGACGCCCTGGGGATGGAGCCGGTCACCTTCGGCGGCGGACGCCGGGCGCTCGCGTTCGGCCGCAACAAGATCAACCTGCATCGGGCCGGGCAGGAGTTCGAGCCCAAGGCCCTCCACCCGACCCCGGGCAGCGCCGACCTGTGCCTCGTCACCGACGACGCGCTGGAGACGGTGATCGAGCGCCTCACGGCCCACGGCGTCCGGATCGAGGAGGGTCCGGTCGACCGCACCGGGGCCCTCGGCCCGATCCGCAGTGTCTACGTCCGCGACCCGGACCAGAATCTGGTCGAGATCAGCAGCTACTGACCCGTCCCGGCCCCGTTCGACGAGGGAGGTTCTCGATGACCGTCAGCACCGACCGGCACGGCCGCGTCCTCGTCGTCCGGATCGAACGACCCGAGAAGCGCAACGCGATCGACGGGCCGACGGCGGAGGGCATCGACGCCGCCCTCAACGGGTTCCAGGACGACCCCGGGCTGTGGGTCGCGATCCTCACCGGCACGCCGGAGGTGTTCTGCGCCGGCACCGACATCGTCGCCGGCCCCGGCGAGCCCACGCCCCGTGGCGGTCCCTACGGCATCATCCGGCGCCGTCACACCAAGCCGGTGGTCGCGGCCGTCGAGGGGCTCGCGCTCGGCGGCGGTTTCGAGATCGCCATGGCCTGCGACCTCGTCGTCGCCTCCGCCGCGGCGTCCTTCGGCCTGCCCGAGACCCGGCGGGGCCTCGTCGCGAACTCCGGGGCGCTCGGCCGCGCGATGCGGTGCCTGCCGATCAACGTCGCGCGCGAGCTGCTGCTGACCGGCGCCCGGCTCGACGCGCGACGGGCCCACGAGATCGGCTTCGTGAACCGGCTCGCCGAACCCGGTGCCGCGGTCGAGGTGGCCCTCGAGCTCGCCGAGGAGATCGGCGTGGCCTCGCCGACCGCGGTCTCGGCGACGTTGGCGGCGCTCGAGGAGCAGTGGTCCGACGCCGAGGAGGCGGGCTGGGCGGCGACGCACCGCGCCGAGGTGCGGATCGCCGAGGGCCCCGACAAGCGCGAGGGCCTGGCGGCCTTCGCCGAGAAGCGCCCGCCGGTGTGGAGCGACCCGACGCCCTGAGTCACCAGGCCTGCCTCGCCCCGACCGGGGTCCCGCCGAGAGGAGCACGATGAGCCCGCAGGGGCACACGGAGGCGCGCGGTCCCCTCGCGGGGATCGTCGTCGTGGCGGTGGAGCAGGCCGTCGCGGCGCCGTTCGCGACCCGCCAGCTCGCCGACCTGGGTGCGGACGTCATCAAGGTCGAGCGCACGGGCGACGGCGACTTCGCCCGCGGCTACGACGCCTCCGTGCGCGGGCAGTCGAGCCACTTCGTCTGGCTGAACCGGGGCAAGCGGTCGATCACCCTCGACGCCAAGGCCGACGAGGGACGCCGCACGCTGGCCGAGCTCGTGGCGCGCGCCGACGTCGTGGTCCAGAACCTGGCGCCCGCCGCGGCGCGGCGTCTCGGGATCGACGCGCACACCCTCGCCGCCCAGCACCCCCGGCTGGTCGCGTGCGACGTGTCCGGCTACGGAGCGGGCGGCCCGTACTCCGACCGCAAGGCCTACGACCTGCTCATCCAGTGCGACGCCGGCCTCGTCTCGATCACCGGGACCCCGGACGAGCCGGCGAAGGCCGGCATCTCCATCGCCGACATCGCGGCCGGCATGTACGCCTACACCGGCATCCTCACCGCCCTCTACGACCGCGAGCGGACCGGCCGCGGACGGGCGCTCGAGGTGTCCATGCTCGAGGCGCTCGGCGAGTGGATGGGCTACCCGGAGCTCTACGCCCGCTACGGCGGCACGTCCCCCCGCCGGGCCGGGGCCGCGCACGCGACGATCGCGCCCTACGGTCCCGTCGCCACGGCGTCGGGACACGTGATCACCATCGGGGTGCAGAACGAGCGCGAGTGGGCCGCCCTGTGCACCGACGTGCTGGAGCGCCCGGACCTGACCGAGGACCCGCGGTTCCGCGGCAACGCGGCCCGCGCCGAGCACCGCGCGGAGCTCGACGAGGCCATCGAGGGCGTCTTCGCGGGTCTCGACGTGACCGAGGCCGAGCGCCGCCTCGACGCCGCCGGCATCGCCCACGTCCGTCAACGCGGCCTCGACGAGTTCGCTCAGCACCCCCAGCTGCAGGCCCGCGACCGGTGGATGACCGTCGGGACCCCGCAGGGCGACATCGAGATGCTCCGGCCCCCGGTCACGGCGGGGTGGCCGTCGCCGCCCGCCCGTGTCCCGGCCGTCGGCGAGCACGACGACGAGGTGCGCGCGTGGCTGCGCACGACCGAACCGTCCCGGGAGGCCGATCACCGATGAGCGCCCCGACCCCGCCCGACCTCGCCGAGCTCGTCCGCGGGTGGTCCCCCGAACCGCTCGTCACCTCGGGCTCCACCGGCGCCTGGACCGTCGGCGCGGTGTCCGGCCTGTTCGACCTGCCCCCCGTCGCCGACAGCGGGGACGACCTGCCGCCGCTGTGGCACTGGTTCGGGTTCCTCGACCACCCCCGCCAGGACCAGCTCGGCGACGACGGCCACCCGGCGCAGGGCCACTTCATGCCCCCGCTGCCGCACCGCAGGCGCATGATCGCCGGCGGCCGGCTGGAGATCGACGCGCCGATGCGGGTCGACGAGACCCTCGAGCGCCACTCCTCGCTCCGGCGCTGCGACGTGAAGTCCGGGCGCAGCGGGCAGATGGTGCTGGTGACCGTCCGGCACGAGTTCGTGCGCGCGGGCACGACGATCGTCACCGAGGAGCAGGACATCGTCTACCGCTCCCAGCCGCCCGGCGAGGCCCGCGGTCTCACGCTCGATGCCCCCGACGGGCCCGCCCCCACCCCCGGAGCGGAAGCGGTGACGCTCACGCCGAGCGAGACGATGCTGTTCCGGTTCTCGGCGCTGACCTACAACACCCACCGCATCCACTACGACCTGCCGTACGTCACGCAGGTCGAGGGCTATCCGGGCCTGGTGGTCCACGGGCCGCTGCTGGCGCTGCAGCTGCTCGAGGTGCCACGCCGGCACCGCCCGGCGGAGCCGGTACGCCGGTTCGACTTCCGCCTCAGCCGCCCGGTCTTCGCCGGCCAGCACGTCGTCGCCGAGCCCGCGGCCGACCAGCCGGACGACGGGCTCGCCCTCGAGGCGGGCGTGCCCGGGACCTCGCCGTCGGTCACCGGCACCGTGCGCGGGTAGGCCACCGGGTCGGTCGCACGCCTGTTCGATGGACACCGACCGGGCGCCCCGGCACCCTCCGCAGCCATGCGGATCCTGCGGACCTGGCTCGCCCTCCGTCGCGAGGGGCGCGGCCTGAGCCTCCTCGCGGTCGCCCGCGGGTGGAGCTGACCCCCCGGCGTCAGGCCTCCGGGTCCTCCTGACGGTCCGGGTCGAGGTCGCGGTAGGTGCTGTCGTTGCGCAGGCCGTCGTCGCGGCCGACGCCCTCCTGGCGGTCGAGGCCCATGATCTCCTGCACGAACCGCGCCTTCTGGCGCTGGACCTCGTCCTTGAGGGCGTCGTCCACCGCCGCCCCGAGCGCGGCCTCGACGTCGGCGTCGGCGTCGGCGTCGTCGGGGGGTGGCGTCGCGTCGTCGCCCCGGTCGTCAGCGATGTCCTCGGCCATGCGCGCTCCCCAGGTCGTCGGCGGTCCTGTCCCCGGGGTGCCCGCTCGAGGAGCAGTTCAGCCGGTGGATGTCACCGCGGCGCTGATCCGGGAGGCTGGACCCGGAGACGGCGCCCGGGACCGACCGGCGCCCCGACGAAGGGACGGCGCATGTCGGACGTCAAGGTCGAGCACGAGGTCACGCTGTCGCGCGAGGAGGTGGCCGACTGGCTGGCGGACCTCGCGGACGCCATCCGCGAGGGGGGCTCCGCCGAGCTCTCGCTGTCCGGCCCGGTGCTCACCCTGCCGGTCGCGGACGAGATGGACCTCGAGATCGAGGTCGAGATCGACGGCGACGAGGTGGAGCTCGAGATCGAGCTGTCGTGGCGCCGGAGCACCCGGTCGGCGCCCCAGGACGAGGACGAGGACGACGAGGAGGGCGAGGACACCGAGGACGAGCCCGCGGCCTCCGCGTCCGCGTCGACCCCCGCCGCGAGCACCTCGGTGACGGCGTCGCCGGAAGGCGCCGTGGACGCGGCCACCGACACCGCCACGTCGGCGACGGACACCGCCACGTCGGCGACGGACACCGCCACGTCGGCGACGGACACCGCCACGTCGGCGGCGAACGACACCACGTCCACGACCCGGTCGGCGACCAGGACCGCGACGAAGGCACCGACGAAGGCCGCGGGGAAGGCCCCGGCGAAGGCGCCGGCCAAGGCGTCCGCGAAGACCCCGGCCAAGGCCCCCGCCGAGGGCGACGGCTGAACCGCCCCGTCACGCACGACGGCGCCGTCACGCGGAGGGGACGCGTGACGGCGCCGTCGCGGGCGGACCCGCTCAGGGCGTGATGACGACCTTGAGCGCGAGGTTGGCCGCCGCGTTGGCGAACACGTCGTAGGCCTCGTCGAACTGGTCGAACGTGAAGCGGTGCGTGCCCATCTTCTCGGCCGGGATGCGCCCGGAGGCGACCATCTTCAGCAGGGTCGGGATGGAGACGGTGTCGACCAGGCCCATGGTCAGCGTGACGTTCGAGATCCACATGTCCTGCATGGGCAGCTCGACGGGCGTGCCGTGGACGCCGACGTTGGCGATGGTGCCGCCCGGCCGGACCAGGGATGCCGCGGTCAGCAGCGTCTCGGGGTAGCCGACGGCCTCGATCGCGACGTCGACACCCAGTCCGTCGGTGAGACCGATGACGTCGCCGACCGTGCCCGGGCCGACCTCGACGGTGTCCGTCGCGCCGAACTCGAGGGCCTTCTCCAGCCGGAACTTGTTCGAGTCGATGGCGATGACCTTCGACGCGCCCCACAGCCCGGTGGTCAGGACGGCGGACAGGCCGACCGCGCCGGCGCCGACCACCGCGACGGTGTTGCCGGGACGCACGCCGCCGGCGAGGACGCCGACCTCGTAGCCGGTGGGCAGCGAGTCGGCGAGGAAGATCGCCTGCTCGTCGCTCACCCCGGACGGCACCGCGTAGAGCGAGGTGTCGGCGTAGGGCACGCGGACGAGCTCGGCCTGGGTGCCGTCGATGAGGTGCCCGAAGATCCAGCCGATGCCGCCGACGGTCTGGCAGTGCGAGGGCATCCCCCGCTGGCAGTACTCACAGCGCCCGCACTTGGTGATGGCGGGGACGAGGACACGGTCGCCGACCGAGAACCCGCGGACGGCGTCGCCGACCTCGGTGATGGTGCCGACGGCCTCGTGGCCGAGGATGCGTCCGTCGGTGACCGCGGCGACGTCGCCCTGCAGGATGTGCAGGTCCGTCCCGCAGATGGTGGTGGTCTCGACCTTGACCACGACGTCGGTGGGTTCCTCCACCCGTGCGTCGGGGACGTCCTCCCAGGCCTTGTTGCCCGGACCGTGGTAGACCAGTGCCTTCATGTGTGTGCCGCCTTCGTTGGCTTGCCGCGTCGTCCGCCGACCGACGCTAGTGGCGCAGGACACAGGCGCCTGTCCCATTCCGGGACCATCCGCGTCACGGGCGGGCGTCCGGTGTGGATCACTGACCGGGAACCGGGACAGTGGTCATCCCGGGGACCGGGGATCAAGCGATGTAGCTGATCCCGAAGGCGTCGATCTTGCGGTAGAGCGAGGAGCGCGCGATCCCGAGCATCGCCGCCGCCCGGTAGCGGTTGCCGCGGGCCTCGTAGAGGGCCTGGATGATCGCGTCGCACTGGGCGGTCTCGAGCATCGACAGCTTCGGGGCGCGGCTCGTGAAGCACAGGGACGGCAGGTCCGGCGCCTGGACGACGCCGACGGGCTTGCGGGCGACGACGTAGCGCAGGACGTCCTCGAGCTCGTTGATGTTGCCGGGCCAGGGGTAGCCCTCGAGGACGCGCACCACCTGGTGGGACAGGCGCAGCGACCGCCCGGTGGTCATCGTCCGCAGCACCGACTGCGCGATGTCGCCGAGCTCATCGGCCCGGTAGCGCAGGGCCGGCACCCGCACGGTCTCGTGGAAATGGCGCAGGAGCAGGCCGTAGGGGCGGGTGGCGTCGACCGACGCGGTGTCGAGGCACCCCACGACCACCACCGGGTCGGCGCGGGCCACCAGCACGCGCAACGACTCGTCGAGGCGGCGGGCGGCGACCGGCCCGAGGGCCTGCACCCCGCGCAGCAGCGCGAGGTGGGGACGGGACGGTGACGTCTGCGCGAGCCCGGCGAGGGGATCCGTCGCGGCCGGGGTGTCGCCGATCTTGGCGCACTCCACGACCGTGACCGCGCCGTCCGGGTGCAGCCGGTGGAACTGCTCGAGGGCCAGCGTGCGCTTGCCGACGCCCGTCTCGCCGAGGAGCACCTGGTGGCGCCGGTGCCCCAGGTTGGCGACGACCTCCTGGCGCGCCCGCAGGTACGGGCTGAGCAGCTCGCGGTTGGCGCGGACCCGGGCCTCGGCGTGCGCGCGCTCCGCGGGGGAGCGGTCGTCGCGCAGTGGCGCGGCGAAGTCACGGCGGGCGGTCGGCGCCACGTGCGAGCCCTGCCGGCGGCGCGCCTCGGTCGCGGCCGGGGCCTCGTCGTGCTCGGCCGGTCCGCCGGTGAGCACGCAGCCGACGGGCACGCCGTCCGCCCGGATCTCGTGCACCGCCACCTCGGCGCAGGTCCCCGACGGGAGGTCGACGTGGTGGGGCCGCGGCGGCTCGTCGATCACCAGCGCGGCGAGCGCGCGGTCGCTGAGGGACTGCTGGTCCTCGGGCGCCACGCGCCGGACACCGCTGCTGACGAGGACGACGTCGCCGTCGGTGGCCACCGCCCACGGCGCGCCGTCCGCGCCCGCCGCGTCGAGGGCGTCGTGCAGCGCGAGCACCCGGGCCCGCCGCCGGCGGGTGCCCTGGTCGTCGACCCGCCGCGCGAGCGCCCGCGCCCACGGCAGGTGGTCGGCGGCACCGTCGGCGGCGTGCCGGACGACGACCAGCGCCAGGTCGGGCCGCCCCTGCCCGACGGGCGCGGCCGCGGCGGCCAGGGAGCTGAGCTGCGGGTGGAAGTGCTCGGGACCCTCGACGGCCAGCGCCGTCCCCTCGTGCAGCGCGAGGGTCGCCGCCGTCGTGCCCACCGCCGCCTCGGCGTGGCGGTAGCCGGGTACCAGGCGCACGGCGTCGAGCAGGTCCGAGAGCGCGGGGTCGCCGTCGCGCCGGACGCGGACGAGGCCGTCGGCGTCGACGAGCAGCAGCGACCCGGTGAACTCCGGGTTGTCGGCGTGCGCCTCGTCGAGCACGGAGCCGGCGGCCTCGAGCGGTGTCGCCGGGGGACCGCCGTGGCCGACGAAGGACGCCCCGAGGCGCTCGGTGTCGACGGCGTGGGCCCGCGAGCGTTCCCAGGAGGCCAGCACGACCGCGCGGACCGCGCCGTCGCCGACCGCGGACGCGCCGCCGCGCAGGAACCGCCAGCGCGCCGCCTCCACCTCGCGCGCCCCGGTCACGAGAGTGACCGTAGGTCTCCGGGAGGTCCCCGGGACAGGTCTCAGCCAGCCAGGACTCAGCTCGTCGGGGCCGAGATGTCGACCAGCCAGCTCACGCCGTAGCGGTCGACGCAGGCGCCGAAGGTGTCGCCCCACATCTGCTTCTCCAGCGGGGTCTCGACCTTCCCGCCGGCCGAGAGCTTGTCCCAGTAGCCGCGCAGCGTCGCCTCGTCGTCACCGGAGAGCGAGATGGTGACGTCGTTGCCCGACTCCCGGGACACGCCGGGCGGGAAGTCCGACACCATCAGCGTGATGCCGCTGTCGGTCTCGATCTGGCCGTGCATGATCTTGTCGGCGTCGGGGCCCTCCATGCCCATCGATCCGAACGTCATGACGTTGGACGTGCCGCCCAGGGCGTCGGTGTAGAACGCGACGACCTCCGCGGCGTTGCCGTCGAAGTGCAGGTACGGGTTGAGACGGACGCCCACGACGTTCTCCAGGGGCTCGAGGGACCAGGACGAGCGGGCCAAGGTAGCGCCGCGCGACGACGGGTGGAACCGCCGTGACGGGCGGGACGGGTCTCCATCTGATCCCGAGACCGTACTGGAGAGTCCTTACTCAGGACCAGTGCTGGCGCACTCCGCCGGGTGCGTCTGGCAGTGCGGCGTCATCCCGGGAAAGCGCCCGCGGTGCTCGGCCACCCAGCGGTAGGCGCGATCCTGCACGCCGGAGGTCGCCCGGTAGAGGGCCGACGGCGCGTCCGTGCCGATGACGGTGGAGAGCACCGCGTTGACCGCCTCGGCGCCGCTGCGTCGCACCCCGTCGGGGCCGCGCCACTGCACCGCGTCCTGGCACTGCTCGACGGTGGCGCCGACCGACGCGGGCACGCCCGGGGCCTGGAAGGGCTGCACGTCGATCCGGCCGAGACGGTCGATCGTCCGCAGCCAGCCGACGCAGCGGGTGCAGAAGCCGCACTGCCCGTCGAACACGAGGCGGCCGGTCGCGGGGCTGTCCATCACCCCACGATGCCTCAGCTCGGGTCGCGGTCGGCGCGCAGCCGCGGGTCGTGGCCGTCACCCGGGCGCCGCCGCCGGCGTTCCACGACCGTCAAGGCGACGGACAGGATCGCGAGGACGAGCAGGATCGCCAGCAGGACGACGATGAGGGTGCCCATGCCCTCAGGATGGCGCCCTCAGGAGGCCGGGGTGCCGGGCCGGTAGGTGCCGAAGGACCAGACGTTGCCCTCGTCGTCGACGGCCGCGTACTCGCGGGAGCCGTAGTCCTGGTCGACGAGCTCCATGATCACCGTCGCCCCGGCCGCGACGGCGCGGGCGTGGTGGGCGTCGGGGTCGTCGACGACGACGTACGTGACGGCCCGCCCGGTGGCGAACTGATCGCCCTCCCGGCGGGGCCCGAGCAGCACCGCGCCGCCGTCGTGGACGAGCTCGGCGTGCTGCACCGCACCGGAGCCGTCGCGGTGGGCGGCGGCGACGGTGAAGCCGAACGCGTCGCGCAGCAGCGTGATCGCCGCGTCGGGGTCCTGGTAGCGCAGGGTCGGGAAGACGCTCATGGCGACGACGTTAGGTCGCCGCCCCCGCCGCGTCTTGGACGTCCGGGAACCCGCTGCGCCACTCCTGCACGTAGCGGGTGGGGGTCACGCCGGCCAGGTCGCGGAACTCGCGCACGAGGTGCGAGTGGTCGGCGAACCCGCACGCGGCGGCGACGTCGGAGATGGTCGTGGACGACGGCTCGTGCCGGTCCCACGCCCGGGGGACCAGCAGCCGCGCCGCCTCCCGGAACCGCAGCACGCGCCCGGCCGTGGTCGGCGCGAGCCCGACCTGGTCGCGGAAGCGGGTCAGCAGGTGCCGGCGGCTCCAGCCGGTCTCGTCGGCGAGGGTCGCGACCGCCACCCGGCCGCGTGCCGCGCTCAGGCGGCCCCAGGCGTGGACGATCTCGGGGTCGGGCCGCGTGTGCGAGCGGTCGAGGAGCCGGCGCAGCGTGGCGTCCACCAGGGCGTGGCGGTCCGGCCAGCTCGGCGTCTCCGCGAGGCGTCCGGGCAGCTCGGCGAGGGCGGGCACCTCGAGGTCGTCGAGTGCGGTGATGCGATTGGTCAGCAGCGAGAGGGGCCGGTCGAGCAGGCGCAGGACACCGAGCGGGGTGAGGTCGACCTGGATGCCCTGCTGGTGGCCGGCGAACGCGGTGAGCACGGCCCCGTCGTGCATGCCGGCGAGGAACGCGGCCTGCCGGCTGCTCCCGCCGGGCCCGGAGGTCTCCAGGGGGTCGGCCCAGGACAGGATCAGCGTGCAGGCACCGTGCGGTGCCTCGCGCCGCCGCAGCGGAGCCGTCGCGAGCTCGTCGTAACCCTCGTGACGACGCACCACGCCCCCGAGCGACGGGTGCGGTCGCCCCGCGGGTGAGGTCATGTTGGCAGCCTGCCAAAAGCGGCGCGGAACGGATACCGTCCCGGCCCGTGACGGGACGCAACGGGAGTCAGCAGGGGACACAGCGGGGGACGCAGACACGCGTCGTGGTGGTCGGCGCGGGCTTCGGCGGCATCGCCGCGGCGATCGAGCTCCGCAGCCACGGCATCACCGACGTCGTGATCCTCGACAGCGCGCCGGAGATCGGCGGCACCTGGTACTACAACAGCTACCCGGGCGCGGCGTGCGACGTCCCGAGCCACCTGTACTCGTTCTCGTTCGCCCAGCGCAGCGACTGGTCGCGGCTGTGCTCCCCGCAGCCGGAGATCCTCGAGTACCTGCAGGGCGTGGCGAAGGAGTACGGGCTCGAGGAGGTGTTCGAGCCGTCGGTGCTCGTCTCCACGGTCCGGCTCGACGAGGCGACGATGACGTGGACCGTCGAGGCGCAGGACGGGCGCAGCTGGCAGGCCGACGCCGTCGTGCTGGCCACGGGCCAGCTGAACACCCCGGCGATCCCGCCGATCCCCGGTGCCGACGACTTCGCCGGCCCGACGATGCACTCGGCCCGCTGGGACCACGACGTCGACCTGCACGGCAAGCGCGTCGCGGTGGTCGGCACGGGGGCGAGCGCGGTGCAGTTCGTGCCGGCCATCGCGCCCGAGGTCGGGAAGATGACGGTGTTCCAGCGCAGCGGGAACTGGTTCTTCCCGCGCAAGAACCGCTACTACCCGCCGGCGCTGCGGGAGTTCTTCCGGCGCGTGCCCGGCGTGATGCGCGCGCGGCGCTTCTTCCTCAAGGGCTACCTCGAGTCCCTGACGGTGATGATCCGCCACCCCTCGACCGTCGGGCGGCTCGGGAAGCTGTACTCGACGCTGTTCATGCGACGGCAGCTGCGCGATCCCGAGGTGCGGCGCAAGGCGTGGCCGGACTACACCTTCGGGTGCAAGCGGATCCTGTTCAGCTCGCACTACCTGCCGGCGCTCGAGCGCGACAACGTCGAGCTCGTCACCGACCGGGTCACGGCGATCGAGCCCGACGGCGTGCGCACCGACGACGGGCGTCACCACCCGGCCGACGTGCTGATCTGGGGCACCGGGTTCAAGACGACCGAGTTCATGTTCCCGATGGACGTCGTCGGCCGCCACGGGCGGACGCTGCAGGAGGAGTGGAGCGACGGCGCCCACGCCCACCTGGGGATGACCGTGCCGGGCTTCCCGTCGCTGTTCGTGCTCTACGGGCCGAACACCAACACCTCGGGCGGCTCGATCATCGTCTTCCTCGAGGCGCAGGTCGCGTACGTGCGCCAGGCGCTCGAGGAGACCGCGCGCCGCCGGGCCGCGGCCCTGGAGGTGCGCCGCGACGTCGAGCAGGCGTTCGACCGGCGGCTCCAGGCCCAGTTCGAGGGCACGGCGTGGACGCAGTGCGACTCCTGGTACCGCGACGAGTCGGGTCGCATCGTCGCCAACTGGCCGAACTACATGGAGCAGTACGTGCGGGCCGTCGCGCGGATCGATCCGGCCGAGTACGACTTCATCTCGCGGTAGTTGTCCACAGGGTCTGTCCACACTGGGGACGAACTACACGCCTGTGATTACCGGCCCGGATCCGGCCGGTGTCTAGGGTCGGAAGGATGTTGCGGCGTTCCGAGATCGAGCTCAAGACCTCCGGTGAGGTCGACGCGATGCGCGAGGCGGGGCGCGTCGTCGCGCGCTGCCTCGACGCGGTGCGGGCCGCCGCGACGGTCGGCACGTCGCTCGAGGAGCTCGACGGTGTGGCGCACGACGTCATGAAGGACGCGGGCGCGGTGCCGGCGTTCCTCGACTACCACCCGCACTTCGCGCCCAGCCCGTTCCCGGGTGTCATCTGCGCCAGCGTCAACGACGCGGTCGTCCACGCCATCCCCGGGCCCCACCGGCTGGCCGAGGGCGACCTGCTCAGCGTCGACTGCGGCGCGTTCCTCGACGGCTGGTGCGGCGACGCCGCCATCAGCCTGGTGGTCGGCGCCGACCCGGACCCGGCCGACCTCGCGCTCATCGCCACCACCGAGCGGGCCCTGCAGGCCGGGATCGACGCCGCGGTGCCGGGCGGGAAGCTCGGCGACCTGGGCGCGGCCATCGGCGCGGTGGCCCGCGAGGCCGGCTACGGGATGCTCGCCGACCACGGCGGCCACGGCATCGGGCGCGCCATGCACGAGGCGCCGCACGTGCCGAACGAGGGCCGTGCCGGGCGGGGCATGCGGCTGCGCGCGGGCATGGTGATCGCGATCGAGCCGATGCTGCACGCCGGTGGTGGGGACGAGTACGTCCACGACGCCGACGGGTGGACCCTGCGGACCGCCGACGGCAGCCGCGCGGCGCACGTGGAGCACACCGTCGCGATCACCGAGAACGGCCCGCGGGTGCTGACCCTGGCCTGAGGTGCGCCTCCGGCGCAGGTGAGCAGTTCGGAGTGCTGGAGCACTTCGAACTGCTCACATGCCCGGAGGGCACACCTAGGACTGGCTCGCCGCCCGGTCGTCCTGGGGCGAGTCGCCCTGCGACGCGCCCTCGCGCGGGGCGTCCGCCCGCTCGCGGTGCGCCTGCTCCCACCCGGAGTCGTCGCGGGCCGCGTCCTCGCCGCCGTCCGAGCGCGGCTTGCGGCGCACGTTGCGGCGGTCGAGGCGGTGCAGCATCCCGTTGCTGTCGCGGCCCCAGTGGGTCCCGTGGGAATCGGTGAACCGCATCTCCGGCACGGCCGGCGCGGAGTAGAGCTCGTCGCGGTCCACCTCGCCGGCGTCGAAGGGCAGCGAGTGGATCTCGTCGCTGGCCGGGGGCAGGAGCGCCATCGAGACGCTGTGCTGCTCGTCGCTGGAGGGCAGGCTGAACAGGCAGCGCACCTGGAAGACCGGGGAGTCGCCCCCGTTGTGCACGATGAGGACGTAGTCCTCGTCGCGGTCGTGCCGGGCGCCTTCATCGAGCCAGGCCGTGACGCCCTGCGCCTGCTGCTCCTGGCGGACCTCGACCTGGTCCTTCCGGTTCAGGAGCATGATCCAGACATAGGCGGCGAAGCCGAGCAGCGAGCCGGCACTGCCGACCGCCGACACCCACTGCGCGGCGATCTGCGAAGTCATTCGTGGTCGTCCTCTGTGATGGTGGTGCGGGTGAGTCCGGACGAGGAGGTGCCCCACCGGACGGCGGTCTACGCTCCCGCGTCGTGAGCGAGTCCGATTCGTCTGCTGTGCCGTCGACCACCCGGCGTCCGGCGCCCGACCCGCCGAAGGCGACGCCGCCCGCCGGCGGCTCGCCGGGGGCGATCGTGCGCTGGACCGTGGACATGATCAATGCCCGCGACGCGGCGGCGATGCGTCAGGTGTGGGCCGACGAGGTCCGCGTCCGCTTCCCCCCGCGCACCGTGCGCGGCGTCGACGAGCTCGAGGCGTGGTGGGACGAGGTGTTCGCCGCGGTCCCCGACCTCACGCTGACGATCCAGGGTCTGGTGGAGCACGGCGACGAGGTCTTCATGCGCTGGCAGCTGACCGGGCACCACAGCGGCGGCGAGTGGGAGGGCATCGCGGCCACGGGCTCACACGTCGACCTCGACGGGATGGACCACTTCACGTTCGCCGACGGCGTCATCGCGAGCAACTTCGTGGTCTTCGACCAGATGCAGTTCGCCCGCCAGATCGGCCTGCTGCCCGCCGACGGCTCGCGCCTCGACGCCGCCGCGAAGCGCGGCTTCAACTTGATGGCACGACGCCGGGGGTCCAAGCGCGGTTAGGCGCTCTTGGTGCTGCTCTCGCGGCGGCTGCGGCCCTGCGTCCCGCCACGGCCGCGGAACTCCACGCCGGCGTCGACGAGCAGCCGGCGGACCCGGCCGATGCTGTAGCCGGTCTCCGAGCAGATCTCCCGGATGCTGGCACCCTTCTGGTACCGCTTGAGCAGCTCGTTCCCGAGCTTGGTGCGCTCCGTCCCCGTCACCCGCTGGTTGCGCGCCAGCTCCGGTGTCTTCGCCATACGGGGGAGTATCACAGCGAGTGGCCGAACGTCGCCACTACCGGGGATTACTGCTGAGTCAAGCGGTCGGACGCGTACTGCGAACGAGATCAAGGTACGCCCGTTGGCGGATCTCGATGACGGACCGTACCCGAAACCGTCCGAGCCTGTACTACCTGTAAGCGGGGTACTGGCGGCCGCGGGGAGCGACCTCCTCGGCCGACTCGGCACCCCAGCTCGACCACCCGGGACGGGCGTAGCGGGCGAACATCTCGAGGTACGGCCCCGGCGAGCACGCCTCGATGAGGTCGTAGGCCTCCTCGGGCTTGCGGGAGTGCTCCCGCTTGCGCGTCTCGATCATGTTGACCTGGCGGCGGCCCGGATCGAGCGTGCGCATCGACCCGCGCACGCCGAAGAGGATCAGCTCGGTGACGTTGCGGAAGTAGAACCCGACGCCGCGCCCGTCGGGTCCGCCGTCCTTGCGTCGCTTGGCCCAGACCAGGTTGCTGACGTAGCGGAAGCCCCAGCCCTGCATCACCGCCAGGCCCTCGGGCAGCAGCGCGTTGGGCACCCACAGGTAGAGGTGGGCGTTGGCGGAGACGACGTCGGACACGGGGAGCGAGGCGATGTCCGCGGCGCTCATGGTGTCGTAGCGGTCGAGCCGCCGGTGCTCGGGCGCGACCTTGCCGGTGCGGTTGGTGAACCGCCACGGGGGGTCGGCGTACACGCAGGAGAAGCCGCCCGCGGTGCGCGGCAGCGCGGTGCTCTCCAACGGGGCGGCGTCCACGCGCAGGGGCTCCGCGCGCCGGGCGCGCGTCGCCGTGGGGTTCTCGTCGCTCGGTTCGACGTCCACCGCCGCGGTCATCGTCTCGGACCTCCTCGCCGGGATCGGGGCGGGCGGGACGTTAGCGGCGGCCCCCGACAGCGCCGTGTCGTCGCTGCTCATGGCCCCCCCGCCGACGGCGACGCGGGCGCGACGCAGGAGCGACCGCGGCGGTGGTCGTTGCGGGGGCTCATGGCACGTACTCGTCGGTGAGCATCAGCGGCGCCGGGGCCGGGGCGCGGGCCGGCTCGCCGGGCGCCGGGTCCCAGCAGCGACGCGAGATCGCCACCGCCAGCAGGGGACAGCCGCCGGCGTCGCCCCGGGTCATGCGCGACTCGAGCTTGCCCAGGTGGGTGGTGGTCGACGTCGAGAGCCGGCTGCGCACCTCGTCGTCGCTGCGCCCGGCCGCCCGGGCCAGCTCCCTCGCGAGCTCGCGCAGGTCGTCGTGGGTGCGGGTCAGCAGCACCGCGCCGTCGATGAGGCCGGCGTCGTAGAGCGCGCGGTAGGCCCCGATGTCGCGGTCGAGGTTGCCGTCCTTGGCGTTCCACTCCACGTCGAGGGCCACGCGGCCCTTGACGTTGTCGACCTTGTAGCCCTCGTTGAACACCTCGCTCTCGCGCACGGTCACGCCGTGCTCGCCGGCCGGGTGCCACGGCTGCACCTGCAGGCGGGAGGTCACGACGGTGTCGACGCGGCCCTCGCGCCAGCCGCGCTCGCGGAACGCGGTGTTGAGGCGTGCGGCCAGCCGCGACTCGTTGCCCCCCGCCTCGACGAGGTCGGCCGTGGTGAGCGTGAAGCCCGTGAGCACCGCGCAGAGCTCGGTGACCTCGTCCGCGCACGTGGCCGCGAGGACGGCGGCGGCGTTGCGCGTCTCGCGCAGCTCGTAGCGCTCGGCGACGGCGGTCGGCAGCGCGGTGGTCCAGCTGCCGGTGAGCTCCATCGCCCGACATTCTGGCAGCACGGTCGGCCGCGTCCGACCCGCGGGAGCGTGTCGCCTAAGGTCCCTCGAATGGGTCACGACGGGACGCGTGGAGCGTGCTGCCGATGACCGCCACCGCCCCGCAGCCGGTCGTCACGCCGGCCGCCGTCGCGGACGCCCCGGAGCCGGCGACGATCCGGGTGGCGTGGCGCCCGGTGCTCCTGCTCGCGGGCGCGCTCGCGCTGGTGCACGGGATCGCCTCGGCCTGGTACGGCGCGTTCGGCGACGAGCTCTACTTCATCGCCGCCGGCCGCCACCTGGCCTGGGGGTACGCCGACCAGCCGCCCCTGGTGCCCTGGCTCGCCGCGGCGCTGGACCACCTCGCGCCGGGCAACCTCGTCGTCCTGCGCCTGCCCGCGACGCTCGCGAGCGCCGGGCACGTGGTGCTCGCCGCGCTGCTCGCCCGGGAGATGGGCGGCCGGCGTCGGGCGCAGCTCCTGGCCGGCGCGGCGGTCGCGATCTCGCCGTTCTTCCTCGCCACCGGCCACCTGCTCGCGACCTCCACGCTCGACCCGGTCCTGTGGACCCTGCTGCTCTGGCTGGTCGTGCGCTGGGTGCGGACCGGCAACGACCTGCTCCTGCTCGCCGCCGGCCCGGTGCTCGCGCTGGCCCTGTTCGACAAGTTGCTCGTGCCCTTCCTCGTCGCGGGCCTGGCCGTCGGCGTGCTCGTGGCCGGGCCGCGCCGGCTGCTCGGGCGCCCGATGCTCTGGGTCGCGCTGGCGCTGGCCGCCGCGTCCACCGTGCCGACGCTGCTCTGGCAGGCCGCGCACGGCTGGCCGCAACTGCGGATGGGCGCGGTGGTGGCCGGCGAGGGCGGCCTGACCGGCAACCGCTGGTGCTTCCTGCCCTTCGCCGCCTGGGACGTCGGGCTCGTGCCTGGCGTGGTGCTCGCCGGCCTCGGGCTGTGGGCGCTGCTGCGCTCCGACGCGCTGCGGCCCTGGCGCGCGATCGGGATCGGCGCCGTGGTCACCACCGCCGCGATGATCGCCGTCGGGGGCCGCCCCTACTACGTCATGGGGCTGGCTGCGGTCCTCCTCGCCGCCGGGGCCGTCGCGCTGCAGGGCCGGACGCCCGCGCGCTGGTGGTCCTGGTCGGTCTCGGTGCCCGCCTTCATCGCCTCCGGGCTGGTCGTCGCCGTCCTCTCCCTCCCGATCGGGCCGGCGTCGTACCGCGTCGAACGGGGCGACTTCCTCACGGCGGGCCAGGTCGGCTGGCAGAGCCTCGCGACCGACACCGGCGCGGCGTACCGGTCCCTGCCGCCCGCGGAGCGCTCGCGCACCACCGTGCTCGCCTTCTCGTACTGGTTCGCGTCCGCGCTCGACCGGTACGGGCCCGCCGCCGGCCTGCCCGAGGTCTACAGCGGGCACCGCGGCTACGGGTTCTTCGGCCCGCCGCCGGACACGGCGACCGCCGCGATCCTCGTGGGCGAGGTGCGCGGTGCCGCGGGCTTCTGCCGCACGATCACACCGCTGCCCACGCACGTCGATCCCGCGGCGAACGGCGTGGTCAACGGCGTGGTGCCGCTCGCGCTCTGCACGCCCCGGGCGCCCTGGTCGGAGCTGTGGCCGTCGATCATGGACATGCAGTAGGCACGTCGCATGATGGGCGGGTGAGGTCTCCCGCGGCGATCGTCGTGCTGGTCGTCGCCGTCCTGCTGGGCGCGTGCGGCGCCGCCCCGTCGCGCGGCGCCTCCGCCCCGGGTACGCCGCCGATGGGCACGAACGGCGCCCCGGTGCCGACCGTCGACTGGCGCGGCTGCGGCGGCGCGTTCCAGTGCGCGGACGTCACGGTGCCCCTGGACTACCGGCAGCCGGCCGGCGAGACGATCTCGCTGGCCGCCGTCCGCCTGCCCGCCACCGACCCGGCGGCGCGCGTCGGCACCCTCGTCGTGAACTACGGCGGGCCGGGGACGCCGGCGGTGTCGAGCCTGCGCCGGCTGTCGAAGCGGTTCGACGGGCTGCGGGGGCGCTTCGACATCCTGGCCGTCGATCCCCGGGGCACGGGGGCGTCGGCGCCCGTCGACTGCGGCCCGTTCGGCGGCGACCGGGTGCCGGCGCCCGTGGGTCCCGCCCGGACGCCGGAGTTCTGGGCCTCGGCCGCGGAGCCGGGGCGGGCGTGCCTCGCGGCGACCGGCGAGCGCCTGCGCCACCTCTCGACCGCCAACGCGTCGCGGGACGTCGACCTCCTGCGCCAGGCGCTCGGCGAGGAGCAGCTGAGCCTCTACGGCTACTCCTACGGCACGTACTCCGCCGCGACCTACGCCAACCTCTTCCCGTCGCACACCCGCGCGATGGTGCTCGACGGCAGCCTCGACCTCGTCGCCAACGCCGCGGGTGCACCGGGCACCGAGCGCCGGCCGGTCGACGTGCGGGCCGGGGTCAGCGAGGCCTGGGAGGAGGCGTTCGGGGTCGCGCTCGACCGGTGCGCCGCGGCCCCGGGGTGCCCCCTGGGCCCCGATCCCCGCGCCCGCGCGACCGACGTCGTGGCCGCGGCGGCCGCGGGGACCACGTCCGCCGAGCTCGTCGCCCGCATCGACCGGGCGCTGCAGACCGAGGGCCGGCTGCCCGGGCTGATGCGCTCGCTCGCCGCGCTGGCGCCCGGCGCGCCCCCGTCGGGCGGGCGGATCCCCCTCGCCGCCGTGCCCTGGGCGCCCGAGCACTCGCCGTCCTACCTCGCGATCCAGTGCACCGACGCCGTCACCCCGTCCGCCGCCGACATGGACGCCGCGGTGGTCGCCGAGCAGGCGGCGCACCCGATCGTCGGGGCGTCGACCGCGCTCAACCACGCGATGTGCGTCGACTGGCCCGCCGTCGACCCCGACCGCTACCTGGGCCCGTGGAACGCGCCCCTCGCCGCGCCGGCGCTGATGGTCAACTCGCGCCATGACCCGACCACACCGCTGATCGACGCCCGCGCCACCGCGTCCCAGCTCTCGGCGGCGCACGTCCTCGTGGTCGACGCGATCGGCCACACCACGCTGGACGCGCCGAGCCGGTGCGCCGCCGACGCGTACACGGCCTACCTGCTGGACCCGCAGGTCACGCCGCCCGAACAGTGCCCGGCGGGGCTCTGAACCCTCGGTCGCAGCGCTGAGGAGCCGTGGACCGTCACGAGCTACTGGTCCGGCTCCCGCAGCACGACCTCCGGCAGGTAACCGTGCTGGTAGAGCCGCTTCTCGCGCACCATCGGCGAGAACAGCGTCGCCATGAACAGCGACGAGAACAGCACGAACAGCGGCAGCGCCACCTTCAGCCACACCGGGCCCGGCAGCAGCGCGAGCAGCGCCGCGGGGGTGGCCTGCACGGTCGTGCGGGCCAGGTGGCGCAGGAACCACGTGCGCGCGGTGAGGTCGTGCAGCACCCACGGCGCGAAGCGTGTGGGCAGGCGCGCCCCGAAGGCGTAGCCGATCCAGCGCAGGACGCCGGGGCGCTCCATGGGGCCTACGGCCTCGGGAGCGCTCGTCCAGGCACGGACGTCCGCTCACCGGACCGGAGGCCCAACGCGGTGGCTGCCAGGTGGGCGAGGTGCACCGGCTCGTGGCCCGTCTCGTCGAGCTGGCGGATCTGGGTGCGGCAGGAGAAGCCGTCGGCGAGCACGGCGGTGTCGGCGTCGGCCGCCCGGACCGCCGGCATCAGGCCCCGCTCCGCGCAGGCCGTGGAGACCTCGTAGTGCCCCTGCTCGAAGCCGAAGTTCCCCGCGAGCCCGCAGCACCCGGCGTCGAGCACCTCGGTCTCGACGCCCAGGGCGCCGAGCACCGCGCGGTCGTCGTCGTAGCCCATCGCGGCGTACTGGTGGCAGTGCACCTGCGCGATCGCCCGCCCGCCGGGGGCGACGACGCCGTCCCGGATCTCGTCGAGGTGCTTCGCGAGGACCTCGGCGAGCGTGCGCGTCGAGGCCGCCAGACGCCGGGCGTCCTCGTCGTCGGCGCCCAGGAGCTCGACGACGTCCTGGCGCAGCGCCGCGGTGCACGACGGCTCGAGGCCGACGACCGCGACGCCGTCGTCGAGCCAGGGTTTGAGGACCTCGAGGCTGCGGCGCACCACGGCGCGCGCGGTGTCGAGCTGGCCGGTGGTGTGCCAGGTCAGCCCGCAGCACACGCCCTGCGTGGGCAGCTCGACGTGGTAGCCGAGGTGCTCCAGGACGGCGATCGCGTCGAGGGCGAGCTCCGGGTCGAACGCCGAGGTGAACGTGTCCGGCCACAGCAGCAGCCGTGGCTTCGAGCTGTCCGCGCGCGCCGGGTGCGGCCCGACCAGCCGGCGCAGCGGCCGGGGCGCGAGCGGCGGGATGTCGCGCTGGGGGGCGATGCCGCCGAGGCGCTTGGCGATCGCGGCGAGGGCTGGCCGGCGCGCGAGGGCGTTCGCCAGCCGCGGCAGCCCGGGGACGGCGTCGGCGAGGCGCAGCCAGCGCGGCAGGTAGCCCATCGACCAGTGGCTGCGCGGGCGCTGGCGCGCGCGGCCCTCGTAGTGCCGGGAGAGGAACTCCGCCTTGTAGGTGGCCATGTCGACGCCCACGGGGCAGTCGCGCTGGCAGGCCTTGCAGCTCAGGCACAGGTCGAGGGCGTCGCGGACCTCGGTGGAGCGCCAGCCGTCGGGCACCAGCTGCCCGGAGGCCATCTCGAAGAGCATCCGGGCGCGGCCGCGCGTCGAGTGCGCCTCCTCGCCGGTGACGCGGTAGCTCGGGCACATGTATCCGCCCGTGTCGGAGATGCACTTGGCGACGCCGATGCAGCGGCGCGTGGCGGTCGTGAAGCTGCCGCCGTCGTGGGCGAACGCGAGCTCGGTGCGCGGGCCGATGGTCGGGGTGCCGACGAAGACCTTGAGGTCGTCGTCGAGCCTGCGCGGCTCCACCACCCGGCCCGGGTTCATCCGGCCCTCGGGGTCCCAGACCGCCTTGAACGCGCCGAACGCCTCGATCATGGTCGGCGAGAAGGTGCGCTCCAGGAGCTCGGCGCGGGCCTGGCCGTCGCCGTGCTCGCCGGAGACCGAGCCGCCGTGCGCGGCGACGAGGTCGGCGGCGTCGAGCATGAAGGCGCGGAAGTTCGCGAGCCCGGCCCGGGTGAGCAGGTCGAAGTCGATGCGCACGTGCAGGCAGCCGTCGCCGAAGTGCCCGTAGTAGGCCCCGCGTCGGCCGTGGCGGCCGAGCAGCGCGTCGAACTCGCGCAGATAGGCGCCGAACACCGCCGGCGGGACGGCGGCGTCCTCCCACCCGGGCCAGGCCTCGCCGCCGCCGGGGGAGCGGGTGACGATGCCCGACCCGTCCTCGCGGATCTTCCACAGCGCGCGCATCGCGCCGGGGTCCGCGACGACCTTCACGCTCGCGCCGTAGCGGGCCATCTCGCGCCCGATGGCCTCGGCCTTCGCCTCGGCCTCGGCGCGGTCGGCCCCGCCGGTCTCGACGTAGAGCCAGCCCTTGCCCTCGGGCAGCTGCTCGTGGGTGCGGTCGTCGGGACGGCTCGCGCGCAGCGCGCCGATGACGCCGACGTCCATGCCCTCGATCGTCAGCGGCGCGTGCTCGCGGATCGGCATGACGTGGTCCGCGGCGATGTAGGCGTCGGGGAACCCGAGGACGCACAGGGCGCGGACCGGCGGCGACTCCACCAGCTCGACCGTCGCGCCCATGATCGTCGCGCAGGTGCCCTCGGTGCCGACGAGGGCGCGCGCGAGGTCGACGCCGTGCTCGTCGAGCAGCTGCTCGAGGTTGTAGCCGCTGACCCGTCGCGTCATCCCGGGCGCGTCGAGCTCGGTGCGGATCGTGGTGCCGAGGCGGTCACGGAGCGCGGTGAGCTCGCGGTAGATCGCGCCCTCGCGGCCGGGCCGGCGCGCGGCGGCGGCCAGGTCGGGGGTGCGGCCGACGGTCATGCGCGTCCCGTCGGCCAGCAGGACGTCGAGCTCGCGGACGTTGTCGACGGTCTTGCCCCACGCGACCGAGTGCGACCCGCACGCGTTGTTGGCGATCATCCCGCCGAGCGTGCAGCGGTTGTGCGTCGAGGGATCGGGCCCGAACGTCAGCCCGTACGGGCGGGCGGCGTCGCGCAGGTCGTCGAGCACGACCCCGGGCTGCACCCGCGCCGTGCGCGCCTCCGGGTCGATCTCGAGCACCCGGTCGAGGTGGCGCGAGAAGTCGACGACGAGGGCCTCGTTGACCGCCTGCCCGCCGATGCTCGTGCTCGCCCCGCGGGGCAGCAGCGGCACCTCGTAGCGGCGGGCGATGTCGACGGTCGCCTCGACGTCGTCGAGGTCGACCGGCTGCACCACGCCGATCGGGACGTGGCGGTAGTTCGACCCGTCGGCCGACCACATCGCCCGGCTCGAGGTGTCGAACCGCACCCGCCCGCGCACGACCGAGCGCAGCTCCTCGGCGAGCAGGGCATCGGAGGACGAGCGACGCATCGTGGTCATCGGGGCCCAGTTTGCTCCGAGCTCCGTCCTTCCGCCTCCCCGGTCAGGCGGTCAGCCATGTGAGGTCGGCACCCATCGCGAGCTCCGCGGGCTCGTGGCCGCGGCGGAAGAGCCGGGCGGTGTAGCCGTCGAGGGTCAGGCTCGTGTCCGTCCCGTGCAGCCAGGCGCCCTCGCGCAGGCCGACGACGGCGACGGTGTTCTCCTCGTGGAACTCGTGGAGGCGTTCCTCGCGGGTCTCGCCGCGGTGCGTCGAGTGCGGGTCGGGGTCGAGGTAGTGCGGGTTGATCTGCACCGGGATGCGGCCCAGGGCGTCGAGCCCGCCGGGGTCGACGATCGGCATGTCGTTCGTCGTCATGATCGTCGGGCAGGCGAGGTTGGAGCCGGCGCTGGCGCCCGCGTAGCGCAGGTCGGTCCGGTCGCGCAGGGCGGCCAGGACGCCGTTGTCGCCGACGCGGCGCCGCAGCCGGAACGTGTTGCCGCCGCCGCCGAACACCGTCTCGCGGTCCGGGTCGGCGTCGCGGATGGTGGCCGCGGGATCGGGCTCGGCGTGCAGGCCGCGGACGTCGAGGGGCCCGAGCACCTCGCGCAGGGCGTCGCCGACGAAGCCGGTGTAGGCGTCGAGGTCGTGGCCGGCCCAGGGCAGGAACCACACGACGCGGTCGCCGAGGTGCCGGCGCAGGGGCTCGGCGGCGTGCGCGAACGGGACCTCGGCGCCGGGCGGGCGGGAGTTGGAGAACAGCAGGACGTCGGCGGGCACGGCCGCGATCCTGGCCGCTCTCCGCGCCGGGCTGACGCACGGGGTGGTGTCAGCGTGGGGGCCATGCTGACGTTGAACGTCAGTATCTCCACCAGCTCGAGACGGACCCCGACCCAGAGGACCCCACCAAGATCGTGGGGGCTTTCCTGACACCTGACGTCAGCATGGCCCCCAGGCTGACACGGGGTCAGGACACAGGCGTCCGGGGTGGGACGGCGGGGGTGCCCAGTGGCACGAGGCGCAGGGCGCCCGGGGCGTCGGGCGGCACGACGGGATTCCGCGGCGCCACCGGCTCCACGCGGCGGTAGGGCGTGCCGAGCTCCGGGCGGGGGTCGCGCTCGCCCTTGTTCGGCCAGAACGCCATGGCGCGCTCGGCCTGGGCGGTGATGGTCAGCGACGGGTTCACGCCCAGGTTCGCCGAGAGCGCCGAGCCGTCGACGACGTGCAGGCCGGGGTGCCCGTAGAGCCGCTGGTACCCGTCGACCACCCCGGTCTCCGGGGACGGGCCGATCGGGCAGCCGCCGATGAAGTGCGCGGTCATGGGCATGTCGATCGCCTCGCCCCAGGTGCCGCCGGGGTCGCCGTCGATGATCTCGGCGATCCGCCGGACGGTGTCGTTGGCGGCCGGGATCCACGTCGGGTTCGGGGTGCCGTGGCCCTGGCGCGAGACGAGCCGGCCGAAGCGCCGCCGGACCGTGATCGAGTTGTCGAGCGACTGCATGACCAGCGCGATCACGGTGCGCTCCGACCAGTGCCGCTTGTCCAGTGAGCGGGCGAACGTGCGCGGGTGCCGGACGATCGCACCGAGCAGCCGCAGCGCGCGCGGCATCCGCCCGTCGCCGTCGGTCATCAGCGTCGTCAGCAGGCCCATGGCGTTGCTGCCGTAGCCGTAGCGACAGGGCTCGATGTGCGTGTCCTCGTCCGGGTGCCAGGACGACGTGATCGCGACCCCGCGGGTGAAGTCGCGGGGCCCGCCGCGCTCCGGGGCCCGCCGGGCCATCGCCCCGACCAGCGCCTCGGAGTTGGTGCGCGTCAGCTCGCCGAGCTTCCGCGAGATGCGCGGCAGCACGCCGGTGTCGCGCAGGCGGTGCAGCAGGGTCTGCGTGCCCCAGGTGCCCGCGGCGAACACCACGTGCTCGGCCGTGTAGGTCGTCCGGCCCCGCCCCCGGGTCGCCCGGGTCTCGACGGCGTAGCCGCCTGTCGCCAGAGGCCGGACCGTGCGCACCGTCGTCTCCGGGTGCACCGTCGCGCCCGCCCGCTCGGCCAGCGCGAGGTAGTTGGTCTCGAGGGTGTTCTTGGCGCCGTGGCGGCAGCCGGTCATGCACTCGCCGCACTCGAGGCAGCCGGTGCGCTCGGGTCCGGCGCCGCCGAAGAACGGGTCGGGCGACGTCACGCCCGGGCCCTCGCCGAAGTACACGCCGACCTGCGTCGGCGCCACCGTGTCCGCGCGCCCACGCTCGGCCGCGACCTGGCGCATCACCTCGTCCGACGGCGTCACCGACGGCTGCGTGACGACGCCGAGCATGCGGGTGGCCTGGTCGTAGAACGGGTCGAGCTCGTCGCGCCAGTCGGTCATCGACGACCACTGCGGGTCGCGGTAGAACGCGTCGCTCTTCGGCCGGTAGAGCGTGTTGGCGTAGTTCAGCGAGCCGCCGCCGACGCCCGCACCGGCGAGCACGAGGACGTCGCGCAGCACGTGGATGCGCTGGATGCCGTAGCAGCCCAGGCGCGGCGCCCAGAGGAAGTTGCGGATGTCCCACGACGTCCTCGGCAGCGTCTCGGGCGTGAACCGGCGGCCCGCCTCGAGGACGCCGACCCGGTAGCCCTTCTCGGCCAGCCGCAGCGCCGTGACGCTGCCCCCGAAGCCGGATCCGACGACGAGCACGTCGTAGGGATCGGAGGGGTGCTCCCCCTGACGTGGTGGCATCCGGCGAAGGTAACCCGTGGGTAGCTGTGACGGTAGGTCACAGGTACACGGTGTCCTGCTCGTCACGCCCCCGGGAACGACCAGGGCACGGCTAGGGCACCACGACGACCTTCCCCACCGCCCCGTTCTCCACGGCCTCGTGCGCGGCGACGATGTCGTCCAGGCCGTAGCGGGTGATCGGCAGCGGCGAGAGCGCGCCCGTGCCGGCGGCGTCGGCGGTCCAGGCGACGGCGGCGCGCAGCTGGTCGTCCGGCACGCCGTAGAGCAGCACGTAGCTGATCGAGGCGTTGGCGACCATGAACCGGCGGGTCGGGATCACCGGGTCGTCCGGCTCGTTGGCGTAGACCGCGATGACCGTGCCCGCCCCGGCCACCGCGAGGTCCAGCCCGAGGTTGGCGCCGAGGGCGACCTCGACGATCCGGTCGACGTGGTCGGCGAAGCCCTTCACCTGGTCGACGGCATTCGGCTCGCGGTAGTTGACGACGAGGTCGGCGCCGGCCGCGCGGGCCAGCTCGCCCTTCTCGTCCGAGCTCACCGTGGAGACGACGCGGGCGCCGGCGTGCTTGGCCAGCTCGATCGCGTAGTGCCCGACCGCCCCGGCCCCGCCCGCGACGAGCACGGTCCGCCCGGCGAGCGCCCCGCGGTCGCCGCTGCCGCCGACGAGCAGGCAGTGCGCCGCGGTTACGGCCGGCACGCCGAGGCAGGCGCCCAGCTCGTCCGGCGCGTCCCCGGGCAGCGGGCGGACGTGCGCGGCGGGCAGCACGGAGTACTCGGCGGCGGTGCCGTAGCGGTTGCCGAAGGCGCTGAGGAACAGCCACACGCGCTCGCCGACGGCCGGGGAGTCCACGCCCTCGCCCACCGCGTCGACCACGCCGACGCCGTCCTGGTGCGGGATCTGGAAGTCCTGGGGTTCCTGCCCGGTGAGGCCCGCGCGGGTCTTCCAGTCCGTGGGGTTCACCCCGGAGCCGGTGATGCGGACCCGGACCTCGCCGGGCCCGGGCTCGGGGGTCTCGATGTCCTCGACCGAGAGCACCTCGGCGGCCGGACCGGTACGGCGGTAGATCGCAGCCTTCATGACGGGCCTGTGCCCAGGAACCGCCCGCGCTATCCGGCCGCCGCCTCGTGCAGTGCGCCGAAGGCCACGGCCAGGGTCGCCGGTGTGTGGTGGGCGTTGAGGCCGCTGGGGTTGGGCAGCACCCAGAGCCCCGTCGGGCCGAGCGTGCGCTCCTGGCGGCCCGCGACGGCACGGCGCTCGCCGAACGCGACGCGGTAGGCCCCGATCCCGACGACGGCCAGCCAGGCCGGGCGGACCTCCGCGACCAGGGCGCGCAGCCGTTCGCCGCCCGCGACCAGCTCGGCGTCGTCGAGCTCGTCGGCCCGCGCGGTGGCCCGCGGCGCGACGTTCGTGATGCCCAGGCCGAGCGACGGCAGCAGGCCCTGCTCGGACGGGGCGAGCAGGCGCTGGGTGAAGCCGCCGGCGTGCAGCGCGGGCCAGAAGCGGTTGCCGGGGCGGGCGAAGTGGTGCCCGGTGGCCGCGGACACGAGGCCGGGGTTGATGCCGCAGAAGAGCACCCGCAGGGGCGGGTCGTCGGGGCCGGGCAGGACGTCGGGCAGGAGGCGGGTCCGGGCCGCCTCCAGTTCCGCGGGCGTGGGGACGGGCACGCGCCCGAGTATCGCCGCCCGCGGTCCCCATCGCCCGGATGCGTCCCCAGCCCGCGCAGTCCCCGGATCCGCCCGCGGCCGACCTGCGTCGGAACCGGTGTGGACGAACAGGACGGGCCGGCGGTGCGGCCCGAGGAGCTGCAGGGAGCGGGACGGGCGTGCGTCGCGGCGGCGCTCGCCGTCCCCGTGACGGCGACCGCCGGGGCGGTGCGGGGCACGGAGGTCCTCCCCGGGGGACGGGCGGGCCCGGCGGCCGCGGCGCTCGCCGACCGCTGGGAGGTCGCGGTAGCGCTGTGGAGCGCCGACGTCGTGGCCCACGGCGAGGCGCTGGCCGCGGCGGGCGAGGCCTACGCCACGGGTGACGAGGACGCGGCGGCCGTCCTCGCGGGGCCGTGACCACGACCCCGCCCGGCGCCGCGGCGGCGCGGCTCGCCGTCGCGCGGGCGGCGCTGGCCCGGGCCGGCGAGGTGCTCGCGGGGCCGGTGCCCGGGTGGCGGGGTGCGGCGGCGGGCGTGGCCACCGGCGCGCGGACGTCGCTGCGGGAGCGCCACGCCGCGCTGCTCGCCGACGTCGACGGCGTGCTCGCCGCGCTCGGGACCGCAGCCGCGGCCCTGGCCGGCAGCGCGCCGCCAGAGGCGGTGGACGCCGCGCTCGCCGCGGCCCTCGACGGCGCCGGACACACGCCCGCGGGCCCGCCGCCGACCGGCGTCACGGGAACCGGCGGGCCCGATCCCGGCGAGGTCGCCCGGTGGTGGGCGGGGCTCGACCCCGACGCCCGGGCGGCCCTCGAGCGCGAGCGCCCGTCGCTGGTCGGCGCTCTCGACGGGCTCCCGGCCGCGGTCCGGGACCGCGCCAACCGCGTGCTGCTCGCCGGTGCCCAGGAGGACGCGCGGCGCGAGGAACAGGCCGTGCGGGACCGGCTCGTGCGCACCGCCGACCCGGTGGAGCTCGCGTCGATCGGGTGGGAGCTGCACGAGGTGCGGGCGCGGCTCGCCCGGCTGGCAGCGGTCGCCGCCGCCGTCGACGCGCCGGGCCGGGCGTTGCTGGACCTCGAGGTCGACCCGCGGGCGGACGACGGGTCGGGCGGCGGGGCGGGCGTGCGGGCCGCCGTCGCGCGCGGCGACGTCGACGCCGCCGCCCACGTCGGGGTGTTCACCGCCGGCTTCACCACCGGGGTGGACGAGCTGCCCGGCCGTCTCGGAGAGCTGGACGCGCTGGCCGCCGCGGCGGGCCCGGGCACCGCGGCGGTGGCCTGGTACGGCTACGACGCGCCGCAGGCGCACGAGGTGGCCGATCCCGACCGGTCGGTGCTCGGCCGGGGGCCCGCCGACGAGGGCGCCCCGCGGCTCGTCTCGTTCCTCGACGGCCTCGACGCCGCCCGGCCGGGGCACGAGGCCCACGTGACGGCGATCGGGCACTCGTACGGCTCGGTGGTCACCGCCGCCGCGGTCGCGCCGGGCGGCGCCGAGGGCGTCGACGACGTCGTGTCCCTCGGCAGCCCGGGCGTCGGGGAGGCGCCGGGGCGCCCGCCGGGGCATGCGTGGGTGGTGGAGGCCGCGGGCGACCCGGTGGCGGACACGGCCTGGTTCGGTCCGGACCCCAACCGGATGTCGGGCGTCACCGGGCTCTCGGCGCGCGAGGTGGTGCTCCCCGACGGGCGGGTGCTCGCCGAGTCACGCGGCCACGGCGCCTACCTCACGCCGGGCACCACGAGCGCGGCGAACGTGGCCACGGTGGTGGGCGGTCGGCCGCAGGACGCGGTCCTCGACCGGGGCGTCGACGCCGGGGACCGGCTGCGTCGCCTCGTGGGCGGATGAGCCGGGTGCGCGCACGCCGACGGCCCGTCCCCGGTCCGGAGACCGAGGACGGGCCGTGCCGACGAGCGTGCTGCGGGGGGCGGGTTAGTCCTTGCCGCCCGTGGCGGGCTTGTCGGACGACACCGCGCCGTTCGGGCTGGTGCCGCTCACCGCGTCGGTGGCGGTGTGGGTCGGGATCTCCTGGGCGCTCGCGGCGGGCGACGTGGGCGTCGCACCGGAGACCGGGCCGGCCGACGTGGCCGGCTTCGGGCGCGGGGCCGGCGGCGGCGGGGGCGGCAGCTCCGGCTCGCGGCGCGTGGCCACGACGGCGATGCCGGCACCGAGAACGGCGAGCACAACGAGCCAGAGGCCCCAACGGCGACGCTTCTTGGGCTCCTCGGGCTCGATGCGGGCCGCGAGCTCCTTGCGCGCCGTGGTCAGGCCGTCCTCGAGCTGGCCGCGCACGGTGTCGCCGAGGTCGCGCAGCTCGTCCGCCGAGGTCGGCACGGCCGACTTCTCGAGGCGCTTGCGGGCGTCCTTGGCGTAGGCCTGCGCCTGCTTGCGAGCGTCCTTGGCGGCCTTGTTGGCGCGCTTGCGGGTCTCCGCGCGGGCCTCCTGGGCGCGCTTGCGGGCCTCCTCCTGCGCCTCCTCGGCACGCTGGCGGGCCTGGGCGCGGGCGTCGAGCACCCGCTGGCGGGCCTCGTCGGCGGCCTTGCGGACGTCCTTGCGGACCTCGGCGCGCTTCTTCTGGCCCTGCTTGCGAGCCTTCTCGCGGTCCTTGCGGGCCTGGTCAGCGGCCTTCTGGGCGCGCTGCTCGGCTTTCTTCCGGGCCTTGCGGCCCTCCTTGCGCAGATCGTCCAGGTCCTCCCTGGCGCCGATCAGTGTCTTGCTGCTCAAGAAACGTCACCTCACTCGTCGGTGGGGCGGCCATGATGCCCCGGCCCCACTTGTGCAGGTGCCCGACCCGCCGGGACGTCACACCCGCTACTCCATTCGAAGGTCGTCACAGTCCTAGTGGCACGATGGGCCCGTGACCTCCGCCGACACCCCGACCGCAACGCTGCACACCTCCAACGGGGACATCACCGTGCGGCTGTTCCCCAACGAGGCGCCCCAGACCGTCGCGAACTTCACGGGCCTGGCCACCGGCGAGCAGTCGTACAGCGAGCCCAACGCCAAGGGTGGCAGCTCCGGCCCGTTCTACGACGGGACCATCTTCCACCGCGTCATCGCGGGCTTCATGCTGCAGACCGGTGACCCCACGGGCACCGGCCGCGGCGGGCCCGGCTACAAGTTCGCCGACGAGTTCCACCCCGACCTGCGCTTCGACCGGCCCTACCTGCTGGCGATGGCCAACGCGGGGCCCGGTACCAACGGCTCGCAGTTCTTCATCACGGTGGCGCCGACGACCTGGCTCAACCGCAAGCACACGATCTTCGGCGAGGTGGCCGACCAGTCCTCGCGCGACGTCGTCGACTCGATCGCGGCCACCGCGACCGGTCCCGGCGACCGTCCCGTGCAGGACATCGTCATCACCTCGGTCGAGATCGCCTGAGGAGCTCGGGCGTGAGGACGCCGTGACCGCGCCGGGACCCCCGGGATCCCCGGGATCCCGGCCCACGGCGGGACCGGACGCGGCGCCGCACTGCGTGCGGCACCCCGACCGGCCCACCGCGCTGGCCTGCACCCGGTGCGGGCGGCCGGCGTGCCCGGACTGCCTGCGCGCGGCACCGGTCGGCGCGCACTGCGTCGACTGCGTCGCGGACGCCGCCCGCACGACACGGGCTCCGCGCACCGTCGGAGGCGGGCGCGCCCGTCCGGGCGCGACGCCGGTCGTGACGATCACCCTCGTCGCCGTCAACGTCGTCGTCTTCGTGCTGACGGCCCTCTCGGCGGGCAGCGCGTGGGCGAACTACACGTCGCCGTGGGTCGAGGCGACCTGGCTCGTGCCCGCCGACGTCGCCGCCGGGCAGTGGTGGCGGCTGGTGACCGCGGGCTTCCTGCACATCGGTCCGCTGCACGTCGCGGTCAACATGTTCGCGCTGTGGGTGCTGGGCCGGGACCTCGAGCTCGTCCTCGGCCGGCTGCGGTACGCGCTGCTCTACGGGGTCTCGCTGCTCGGTGGATCCACGGCGATCATGCTGTTCGGTGACCCCGACCGGCCCGTCGCCGGCGCCTCCGGAGCGGTGTTCGGTCTGATGGGCGCGCTCGTCGTGGTGCTGCGCCGACTCCAGCTCTCGCCGACGCCCGCGCTGCTGACCATCGGGCTGAACGTCGTGCTGACCTTCACGATCCCGGGGCTGTCGGTGCTCGGGCACCTCGGCGGGCTCGTCACCGGCCTGCTCGTCGCCGCCGCACTGGTGCACGGACCGGCGCGGTCACATCCGCGGGCCGGTCTCTGGGCCGTCGGGGGGATCGCCGCGGTGCTCGTCGTCCTCGACGTCCTGCGGGTGCTCACCCTCTAGATCGGGCCGGCCCGCCGCCCGGCGTCCCGCGCGGGCGCGATGGCGCTGCAGCGACTCGGCGACGTCCACCGGGTCGGTGCCGAGCTCGAGCCGGCCGAGCACGAGCAGCCGGTCGGTGGGCTCGGCGTCCGCGGCGCCGTCACGCGCCTCCACCTCGAGGTAGGCCGCCGGCAGGCCCATCCGCCGCATCCGCACGACGCGCACCGCGTCGATGTGCTCCCACGGCCACCGGCGCGTCCCCGTGATCCCGCGCAGGGCAAGGCCCGCGTCGTCGACCTGCAGCCGGGGCCGGGCGAGCGCCCCGACGGCCGTGACGGCCAGGACCGCGAGGGCGGCGAGCCCGACGAGCAGGCGACCCGGGGGATCCGTCGCCGCGACGGCCCAGGCCCCGAGCCCGAGCGCGGCCACGGCACCCATGACGACCGCGGTCCACGGGGCCGCCCACTGCGCGGGCTCGCTCACGACGACTTGTCCACAGGGTGTGTCCACAGCGGTGGACGAATCACAGCGGTGTGGTTCAGCGCCACTTCATGGTCATCAGCAGCGAGACCACGATGAGCCCGAAGCCGATGAGGAAGTTCCAGGGCCCGAGGTCCTGCATGAAGGGGATCGACTCGGAGGCGAGGTAGTTGACCACCAGCCACGCCAGCCCGAGCAGGCCGACGCCGAGCATGACCACGACGTACGCCGGGTGCGACGGACCTGCGGGGGCGGGCCCGGCCTTCGGCGGCGGGGTGTAGGCCGGCTTGCGGCGGACCTTGGACTTGGGCACGTCGGCTCCGATCGGGCGGGATTGCTCACGCCAGTCTAGTGCACCCGGACCTGCCCCCCGGGGCCGTACGCTCGGGGTATGCGCGTCCTGGTCGTCGACAACTACGACAGCTTCGTCTACAACCTCGTCCAGTACCTCGCGCAGCTCGGCGCCGACCCGGTGGTGCTGCGCAACGACGCCGACGGCGTGGTCGACCTCGTCGACGAGGTGGACGGCGTGCTGGTCAGCCCCGGTCCCGGCACCCCCGACGACGCGGGCGCGAGCAACGACGTCATCCGGCGCTGCGCCGCCGTCGCCCGCCCCGTGCTGGGGGTCTGCCTGGGCCACCAGGCGCTGGGTGCGGTGCACGGCGCCGTCGTCGAGCGCGCCCCGGAGCTGCGGCACGGCAAGACGTCGCTGGTGCACCACGAGGGCGCCGGCGTGCTCGCGGGCCTGCGCACCCCCTTCACCGCCACGCGCTACCACTCGCTCACGGTGCGGCCCGACACGCTGCCCGCCGAGCTGGAGCCGACGGGCTGGACCGAGGACGGGGTGCTCATGGCCATGCGCCACCGCGAGCTCCCGCTCGAGGGCGTGCAGTTCCACCCCGAGTCGGTGCTCACCGAGGACGGCCACCGGCTGCTCGCCACGTGGATGGACGCCTGCGGCCACCCCGTCGACGACGGGATCGTGCACGACCTCACCGAGGGCCTGCGCGCGCTGGCCCTCGCCGCCGCGCCCCCGGCCTGACCCGGGAGTCAGTTCCCGGGGAACAGGCCGCCGAACCCGCCGTCGCTGCCCCCGGAACCGACGACCACCTGGATCGTGGCGCCGGCCTCGGCCTCGCTGCCCGCGGTGGGGTTCTGGCTCAGGATCTTGCCGACCTGGGACTGGTCGGACACCTGTTGCGAGGTCTGCGAGATCGAGCCGTTGAAGCCCGCCTGCGACAGGGTCTGCGCGGCCTCCGACGGCGTCTGCCCGACGATCGACGGCACGGACACCGTGTTCCCGCGCGAGACCTCGAGCGTGACGCTCGAGTTGCGCGACACGGTGGCGCCGGCGCCCGGCGAGGTGTCGGTGACCGTGCCCGCCGGCCGGCTGTCGTCGACCTCGGAGACGGTGACCCGCAGCCCGACGCCCTCGAGGGTCGTCGTCGCCGTCTGCCGGTCCTGGCCGACGACGTCGGGAACACGCAACGTCTCGCGCTGCCGGCCGATGGTCAGCAGCACCGGGGTGCCCGGGGTCAGGAACTGTCCGGCCGCCGGTTCCTGGGAGAGCACGCGGCCGACCTGGTTCTCGTCGTCGACCTCGCGCTGCTGCGGCACCGGGGCGAGGCTCAGACCGAGCCGTTGGACGGTGGCCTGGGCCTCGTTGGCGGTCTGTCCCTGCAGGTCGGGGACCTGGACCGGATCGGGCCCGCGTCCGACGCGGAGCTCGACGACGCTGCCCGGCGCGACCTCGATGCCCTCGGTGGGGTTGGTGGTGACCACCTGGCCGACCTGGTTCGGCGGCGACGCCACCGGGACGACGGTCGGGCGCAGCCCCGCGGTGGACAGCGACTGCAGCGCCGCGGCCTGGGGCTGGCCGACGACGGTCGGCACCGCGATCGTGTTGGCCGACGGGGAGAACAGGAAGTACGCGCCCGCCAGCGCGGCGAGCAGCACGAGCACGGCGGTGAACGCGATCGCCCGCCGGCGGCCGCGCTTGCGCCGGGCCTCCGACTGCTCGGCCTGCCACTGCTCGAACTCGTCGACCTCGTCGTCACGACCGCCGTAGCCGCCGTCGTACGGCGCGACCGGGTGGCTCCCGGTCATGTACTCGGTGTGCTCCGCGGCCGTCATCACCATCGGCGCACCGGGGCGCTCGCCGTTGAGGACGCGGTAGAAGTCCTCGCGCATCTCGTCGGCGCTCTGGTAGCGGTTCGCCGGGTTCTTGGCCAGGGATTTCAGCGTCATCGCGTCGAGCTCCGGCGGCACCCGCGGGTTGATCTCCGACGGGGCCGGCGGGTCCTCCCGCACGTGCTGGTACGCGATCGCGACCGGGGAGTCGCCGGTGAACGGAGGCCGACCGGTGAGCAGCTCGAAGAGCACGCAGCCCGTGGCGTACACGTCGGAACGGGCGTCGACCGACTCCCCGCGGGCCTGCTCGGGGGAGAGGTACTGGGCCGTGCCGATCACGGCGGCGGTCTGGGTGACGGCGGGCTGGGCGTCGGAGAGGGCGCGCGCGATGCCGAAGTCCATCACCTTGACCGCGCCTGCGGGCGTGATCATGATGTTGGCCGGCTTCACGTCGCGGTGGATGATCCCGTGCCGGTGGGAGAAGTCCAGGGCCGCGCAGACGTCGGCGAGGACCTCGCAGACACGGGAGGGCTCCATGGGGCCCTCGGCCTTGACGATGTCGCGCAGCGTCCGCCCCGCCACGTACTCCATGACGATGTAGGGCAGCGGGACGTCGTCGGAGGGTGCCTCGCCGGTGTCGTAGACCGCCACGATCGCCGGGTGGTTCAGCGCCGCCGCGTTCTGGGCCTCGCGGCGGAAGCGGATCTGGAACTGGGGGTCGCGCGCCAGGTCGGCGCGCAGGACCTTGATGGCCACGTCCCGGCCGAGACGGACGTCGCGCCCGCCGTGCACCTCGGACATCCCGCCGTAGCCGAGCGCCGGGCCGAGCTCGTAGCGCTCGGACAGCAGCCGCGGGGTGGTCATCCTCAGAACTCCTGACAGGTGACGGACACGGTCTCACCGCGCGGTACGTCACCCGTCGGCGACAGGTAGAGCACCCGGCACCGGGACGGGTCGTTCGGCTCGCCGCCGAGCACGGTGCCGATCTCCGCCTCCAGCCCGACGTCCTGCAGGGCGGCCGCCGCCACCGACGCCGGTCGCCCGACGTAGTCGACGGGGTTGACCGAGACGCCGTTCGCGGCGGACGAGCTCGTCGTGGTCCGCGACGTCCGGGTCGTCGTCGTGGGTCGCGGCGTGGTCGTCGAGGACGCCGCCGTGGTCTCGGTGGGCGGGGGCGGGGGCGAGGTCTCCGCCGAATTGATCACCCAGAACACCCCGGCCACCAGCAGCAGGGCCACGACCGCGAGCGCGGCCACCGCGCCCCACGGTCCGCGGCGACGGGGCTCCTCGGGCCGGGACGCCCATCGGTCGGGACGGTCCTGCCCACGGGGCGGCGAGGGCTCGCGCGACAGCGCGGGCGCCACCCGGGTCTGCGGGTTGACCCGCTCGGTCGGCGCGGAGCCGGCACCGGGAAGGGGCAGCGGCTCGCCCCGCCGGACGGCGGCGACGGCCTGGGCGAACTCGCCGCCCGTGGCGTAGCGCTGGCGCGGGTCCTTGGCCAGGGTCGCCTCGATCAGCTGGCGGACCACGGGCGGGACGTCGTTCGGCAGCGGCGGCAGCGGGTCGCGGATGTGCATCATCGCGACCGTCACCGCGTTCTCCGAGAGGTACGGGCGGCGCCCCGCGAGGCACTCGTAGCCGACCACGCCGAGCGAGTAGACGTCCGAGGCCGGGCCCGCGTCGCCGCCGCCGGCCTGCTCGGGGGCGATGTAGTGCGCGGTGCCCATGACCATGCCCGACCGGGTCACCGGGGCCGCGTCGACGGCCTTGGCGATCCCGAAGTCGGTGATCTTCACCTGGCCCGCGGGCGTCACGAGGATGTTGCCCGGCTTGACGTCGCGGTGGACGAGCCCGCGCTCGTGCGCGGCCTCGAGCGCCCACCCGCTCTGCTCGAGGATGTCGAGCGTGTAGTCGACGCCGAGACGCCCGTGGACGGCGAGGATCTGGGCCAGCGGCTCGCCGCGGACCAGCTCCATGACCAGGTAGGCCGTCGGCACCTGCACGGTGCCGTTGGCCGTCGACCACTCGGTGGTGGTCTCGCCGTAGTCGTGCACCGCGGTGATGCCCGAGTTGTTCAGCGAGCCGGCCGTGCGCGCCTCGGTGCGGAAGCGGTGCAGGAACTCGGGGTCCCCGGTGAGCTCGGCTTTGAGAATCTTGACGGCGACGGTGCGGCCCAGCCGGGAGTCCTCGGCCTCCCACACCTCGCCCATCCCGCCGACGGCGATGCGTCGCCCGAGCCGGTAGCGGTCGCCGATCAGCGATCCCGTCGTCGGCGCCATCAGCCGTCACCCCCCAGGGCGGCGGCGATGACCGCACGGCCGATCGGGGCGGCCACCGAGCCGCCGGTGGCCTCCTCGCCGCGGTTGCCGCCGCGCTCGACGATCACCGACACCGCGATCTGCGGGTTCGGCACCGGGCCGAAGGCGTCGTACCAGGTGTGCGGGGGGTTGGTCTTCGGGTCGGCGCCCCACTCGGCGGTGCCGGTCTTGGAGGCGATCTGGACGCCGGGGATCTTGCCCTCACCGGAGCCGTTGTTCTCCGACCCGATCATGAGCTGGGTCAGGGTGTCCGCGGTGGACTGCGAGAACGCCCGGGCGAGCCGATCGGGCTCGGTGGTGTCGACCGTCGAGAGGTCCTGGCCCTGGATCTGGGACACGGTGTTCGGCGTCATCGGGACGCCCCCGTTGGCCACCGTCGCCGCGATCTGCGCGTTCTGCAGCGGCGTGAGGCGGACGTCGCGCTGGCCGATGCCGGACTGGGCCACCGACGCGCCGTCGTCGAGGTCGCCGACCTGCGAGGCCTGCACCGGCATCGGGACCGTGAGCGCCGGGTTGTTGAAGCCCAGCGAGGTGGCCATGCCCCGCAGCCGGTCGGCGCCGACCTGCACGGCGAGCTGCGCGAACGGCCCGTTGCAGGACTTCGCGAAGGCGGTGGCGAACGGGACGGTCGCGCCGGGCCCGCACGGCTTGCCGTCGTAGTTCTCGAGCTGCGTCGTCGAGTCGGGCAGCGTGATGCGCGGAGCCGCGGTCACCGGGGTCTGCGGGGTGATCGCACCGGCCTCGAGCGCGGCCGCCGTGTTGACGATCTTGAAGGTCGAGCCGGGCGGGTAGGTCTCGTTGATCGCGCGGTTGGTCAGCGTCGGCGGCTCGGCCTCGGTGAGCTCCTCCCACGCCTCCTGCTGGGTCTCACCGTTGTGGCTCGCCAGCGGGTTCGGGTCGTACGACGGCGTCGAGACCATCGCGAGGATCTCGCCGGTCTGCGGCCGGATCGCGACGACCGAGCCCTGGTAGTTCCGCGAGGTCATGGCCTCGTAGGCCGCCCGCTGGATCCGCGGGTCGATGCTCAGCACGACGTTGCCGCCCGCCGGGTCGCGGCCGGTGACGGCGTCGGAGATGCGGCGCACGAACAGGCGGTCGTCGGTGCCGTTGAGCACCGGGTCCATCGCGCGCTCCATGCCGCCCGCGCCGTAGATCTGCGAGTAGTACCCGGTGACGGGCGCGTAGAGCGGGCCGTCGGTGTACTGGCGCAGGAAGCGCAGGCGGTCGCCCGGGTCGGGACTCTCGACGCTCTGGGCGAGCACCTCGCCGCCGGCCGAGATCTGGCCGCGCTGGCGGGCGTACTCGTCGAGCAGGACGCGGGCGTTCCGGGGGTCGGCGCGGTACTCGTCGGCCTTGACGACCTGGATCCAGGTGGCCTGGCCCAGCAGCAGCAGGACCAGCACCATGACCGCGAGGGAGACCCGTCGCAGCGGGGTGTTCACTCTCCTCGGGTCCTTCCTCGCGGGGCGCGGCCCGTGGGGGCCGCCGGTCCGGCCGGCTCCTGGTGCTGCACGCCGGACGGTGGGGTGCGCACCTGGTCGCGTTGCACCATCTCGGTGCTGGCCTCGGCCAGGGGCGCGAGCGGCGCCGACGGCCCGGCCGCCGGGCTGGGCTTCTTCTCGCTCGCCGGCTGGCGGGCCGCGTTCGACACCCGCAGCACCAGGGCGACCAGGGCGTAGTTGGCCACGAGCGACGACCCGCCGTAGGAGACGAACGGCGCGGTGATGCCGGTGTTCGGGATGAGGTTGATGACGCCACCGACGACGACGAACACCTGCCATGCGAGGGCGAACCCGAGGCCCGCGGCGAGCAGCTTGCCGAACGTGTCGCGCACGGCCAGCGCACTGCGCATCGCCCGGGTGGCGAGCAGGCAGTAGATGAGCAGCAGCGCCGCGATCCCGACGAGGCCCATCTCCTCACCCAGGGAGGTGAAGATGAAGTCGGTGCTGGCGAACGGCACGAGCTCGGGGCGCCCGGCGCCCAGGCCGGTGCCGCCGACCCCGCCGGTCGCCAGGCCGAACAGGCCCTGGCTGACCTGGAAGCCGCGGCCGTTGAAGTCGGCGAAGGGGTCGAGCCACACCGAGACGCGGGTCTGCACGCGGGAGACGAACGTCCACGCCGCGAACGCACCCGCCCCGAAGATGACCAGACCGATGATCACCCACGAGATGCGCTCGGTGGCGACGTAGAGCATCACCAGGACGATCCCGAAGAACATCAGGGACGTCCCGAGGTCGGACTCGAAGACCAGCACCGCCATCGCGACGCCCCACGCCACGAGCAGGGGCCCGAGGTCGCGGGGGCGCGGGAACGTCATGCCGAGGAACCGCTTGCCCGCGCTGGTGAACAGGTCGCGCTTCACCACGAGGAACGACGCGAAGAAGACGACGAACAGGATCTTCGCGAACTCACCGGGCTGGATGCTGGCCGGCCCGAGGCGGATCCAGATGCGGGCGCCGTTGACCTCCGAGAGGGAGGCCGGCAGCACCGCGGGCAGGGCGAGCAGCACCAGGCCGACGAACCCGGCGGTGTAGCCGTAGCGCGCGAGGGTGCGGTGGTCGGGCACGAGGACGAGCACGCCGACGAAGAAGACGATGCCGATCGCGGTCCAGCCGACCTGACGCAGGGCCTCCTGGGTGGGCTCGTCGTTCCCGAGGCTGGCCGCGCGGGCGATCCGGGCGAGGTCGACCCGGTGGATCATGACCAGGCCCAGGCCGTTGAGCAGCGCGGCGAGGGGCAGCACCAGCGGGTCGGCGTACGGCGCGAACTTCCGGACCGCGACGTGGGCCGCGGCGAGGATGGCCATGTAGGCCGCGCCCAGGTACAGCAGCGTCCAGGTGAGCTCCTGCTCCTGGTTGGCCTCGACGAGCACCAGGGCGCCGGTGGTGATGACCGCGGCGAAGCCGAGCAGTGCGAGCTCGACCCCGCGACGCGTGGACACGGCGGCCGCGACCGCGGGCCGCATGGCCGTGCGGTCGGCCGGACGCTCGATCCCGGGGGCCCCGGCGGAGCCGGGGCCGGCGCCGCCGGGAGCGGTCGGGCGCGTCACTACGGCACCTGGCGGCAGTCCCGCCCCGGGACCTGCGGCTCGGTCGTGGTGGGCGAGGCCACCGGGGCCGGACCGGCGACGCCGGGCGCGGCGGTGGGCGCGGGGACCCCGGGCTGCGGCGCACCGGCCGGCGGCACGGTGCCGGGCAGCACGGCCGGCTGGCACGGCGGGAGCATCTGCTCGGCGCTCAGCCGGGCGACGGTGGCGCGGGCGCCGTCGAGGTCCGCGACCCGGATGCCGTCGCCGGAGAGCTGCTGGCGCGCGACCGGTGTGAGGTCGGCGACGCGCAGGCCGGGGTTCTCGACGACCTCCTGCAGCGTCACGCCGAGGAACGTGCCGGGCACGCCCTGGTAGATCGCGACCTGGTCGCCGCTGCTCGCGACGTAGTACTGGTTGTCGACGTAGATCTTCGCCGCGATCACGGCGATGAGCGCGAGGGCGACGACGGCCAGCGCGGCGAGGGCCAGGCGCAGGCGTCCGCGCTTCGCGCCGCCCCGGCGCGGGGTCTCGGAGACCGTGGGCGCGGGCCGCGGCTCCGGCTCGCTGCGGGTCAGCGTCGCGGCGGAGGCGCGCGCGGCCGCGGAGTCGCCCGGCGGGCGGTCGGGGCGGCCGTCGCCGGCGGCGCCGCCGTAGATGGGGTCGTGCTCGCCGTAGTCGACGTCGACGACGTCGGCGACGATGCAGGTGACGTTGTCCGGTCCGCCGCCCTTGAGGGCGAGCTCGATGAGCCGGTCCGAGCAGTCCTGCGGGTCGGCGATCGTCAGGGCCTCGGCCAGGGTCTCGGCGCTCACGACACCGGAGAGCCCGTCGGAGCACAGGAGGTACCGGTCACCCGACCGCGCCTCCCGCACCGTGAGGGCGGGCTCGACGTCGTGACCGGTGAGGGCGCGCAGCAGCAGCGAGCGCTGGGGATGGCTCGCGGCCTCGTCCTCGGTGATCCGGCCCTCGTCGATCAGGGACTGCACGAACGTGTCGTCGCGCGTGATCTGCGTGAGCACGCCGTCGCGGAAGAGGTAGGCGCGGGAGTCGCCGACGTGCACCATGCCCAGCCGGCTGCCGGCGAACAGCACCGCGGTGAGCGTGGTGCCCATGCCGTCGAGGTCGGGCTCCTCGCTGACGAGCTCGGTGATCGCGTCGTTGCCCTGGGCGGTGGCCTCGGCGAGCTCGCCCAGGAGGTCGTCACCGGGCTCGTCGTCGTCGAGCGGCACGAGGGCGGCGATGACCAGCTTCGAGGCCACCTCGCCGGCCGCGTGTCCGCCCATGCCGTCGGCGAGGGCGAGCAGGCGCGGGCCCGCGTAGACCGAGTCCTGGTTGTTCTGCCGTACCAGGCCCCGGTCACTGCGAGCGGAGTAGCGCAGCACCAGGGTCACGGGTCGATCCTGCACGGGAGGGGATGGGGGAACGACACCCGGGTCCGGATGACGGGTGTCTCCGCGGCGGAGTCGGGCGCCGCCGCGGTCATGACCGGAGCTCGATGACCGTCTTGCCGATCCGGATCGGCGTGCCGAGCGGCACGCGGGTCGGTCCGGAGACCTTGTTGCGGTCGAGGTACGTGCCGTTGGTGGACCCGAGATCCTCGACGTACCAGTCGTCGCCGGACTGGGAGATCCGCGCGTGCCGGGTCGACGCGTAGTCGTCGTCGAGCACGAGCGTGGAGTCGTCCGCCCGCCCGATCATGATCGGGCGGCCGTCGAGGGCGATACGGGTGCCCGCGAGGGCACCGGCGGTGACGATCAGGGCCTTGGGGCCCGAGCGGCCGCCGCCGCGGGCCGGCTTGGACGTACCCCCTCGCGGGGGCCGTCGGCCGCCGGGCGCCGCGGCCCGCAGACCCGAGGCCGCGTAGAGGTCGCTGCGCACGACCCGCAACGCGGCGAGGACGAACAGCCACAAGAGGGCCAGGAATCCGGCTCTCGTGATCTGGAGGACGAGTTCGGGCACGCCGTCGGGCCTTCGGACCTCAGCCCTGCGCGCGGAACAGCAGAGCCGAGTGGCCGACGCGGATGGTGTCGCCGTCGGCGAGCTGCCACGTCTGCACGGGCGTCCCGTTGACGGTGGTGCCGTTCGTCGACCCGAGGTCCGACAGAGTGGCCTGCTGGCCGTCCCAGTTGATCTCGAGGTGACGGCGGGAGACGCCGGTGTCGGCGAGGCGGAACTGGGCGTCCTGACCGCGGCCGATGACGTTCGAGCCGTTCACCAGCTGGTACGAGCGGTTCGAGCCGTCGTCCAGGGTCAGCGACGCGGTGAGCTGGCGGGTCTGCACGCCGCCGTAGCCGCCACCCTGCTGGCCGTACTGGTCGTAGCCGCCCTGCTGGGCGTACGGGTCGTACCCGCCCTGGCCGTACTGGCCGCCGTAGCCGCCACCCTGCTGCGGGTAGCCCTGGGGCTGGCCGTACTGGTCGTAGCCCTGCGGCTGGCCGTAGCCCTGCTGGGGCTGGCCGTACTGGTCGTAGCCCTGGGGCTGGCCGTAGCCCTGCTGCCCGTACTGGTCGTAGCCCTGCTGGCCGTAGCCCTGCTGGGGCTGCCCGTACTGGTCGTACCCGGGCTGCTGGCCGTAGCCCTGCTGGGGCTGGCCGTACTGGTCGTACCCGGGCTGCTGGCCGTAGCCCTGCTGCGGGTAGCCACCCTGCTGCGCGTACGGGTCGTAGCCACCCTGCTGCGGGTAACCACCCTGCTGCGGGTAACCCTGCGGCTGGCCGTACTGGTCGTAGCCACCCTGCTGCGGGTAGCCGCCCTGCTGGGGGTAGCCCTGCTGAGGCTGGCCGTACTGGTCGTATCCGGGCTGGCCGTAGTTGCCGTCACGACCCTGCTGGTCGTCCGGGTAGCGGCCGGGTGCCTGACTCATGGGCTGTTCTCCTGCGGATCGGGGGCTCGCGGCCCGTCGCCGCGACGCGTCGGGGTCAACGGACGACCTGGTGCGGAACTGTCCCGTGTGCAGCGCGTCGGAACGCTCCAGAGAGACTACGACCTCACCGTAAGTCTCCCACCCGCCCTCCGTGAGGTGCTCCTCCACGACCTCGATGAGCGAGTGGGTGATGGTCTCCTCGTCGCCGGCCAGGCGTTCGTGGTCCGCGGGACTGAGCACCACCGTGTACTGATTGGGCGCCAAGCGGCGCCCACCTGCCAACTCTCGCACGCCGTCCTCCGCCTCACGGCGAAGACCCTGTGCGATCTCCTGCGGGACGACCTTGCCGCCGAACACGCGTGCGAAGGCGTCACCCACCAGACCTTCGAGCTTGCGCTCGAAGCGCTGTGCGCGCCCCACCGCGATCCCTCCTCGTCCGACACTCAACCGGTCGCCTCGCATGACTGCTGCCCGGTCCGGAGTGTCGCCACACCGGCCGGGCAGTTCCGATGGTATCGGTCGCCGTCGCGAGGGCGTGGACCTCCTTCCGGAAGGCCCGAAAGCGCCGTGCTAGCGTTCGAACCAGATCACTCGGGGCGAGTGGCGGAATGGCAGACGCGCACGGTTCAGGTCCGTGTATCCGAAAGGATGTGGGGGTTCAACTCCCCCCTCGCCCACCCCCTCCGGTTCCACCCCGCGTGCCCTTCGGCACGCTCGTCGTCCCCCGCGTGTCGTCCGCCGCGGGCCGGACCACCTCCACGCCAAGGCGCCGTCCTGTGCGCCCGGTGCGCCGGGCGGCCCTGGGCGTCGCGCCGACGCCCGCGTGCGGGACCCTGGAACCCTGCGGTTCCCACCCACCCCCGGAGAGGACGCCCCCGGATGCACGACGCACGGCTCCTGCTCGAGCTCGGTGACGAGGCGGTCCGCCGTCTGGGTCGGCGCGGCTACGCGCTCGACCTGTCCGGCCTCGAGGCGCTGTCGTCGCGACGGGCGCGGGCCATCGGCGCGGTCGACGAGCTGCGCGCCGAGTCGAAACGGGCCGCCGGCGAGGTCGGGAAGGCCGCGAAGAGCGGGTCGCCGTCGGCCGACGTCGACCGGCTCAAGGAGCGCGCCCGCGAGCTCAAGGAGCGCATCCGCGAGGCCGAGGAGGAGGTCGAGGCCGCGGAGGCCGCGCTGCGCGACCTGCTGCTCACGATCCCCAACCTGCCCTCCGACGCCGCCCCCGACGGTGCCTCCGAGGCCGACGCCGTCGAGGTCCGCCGCGTCGGCGACCCCCCGGCGCTCGACGCCCCGCGCGACCACGTCGAGCTGGGCGAGGCGATGGGCATCCTCGACTTCGGTCGCGCGGCCAAGCTCTCGGGCGCCCGGTTCAGCATCGCGCGCGGACCGGGGGCGGTGCTCGAGCGGGCGCTGGCGACGTTCTTCCTCACGCTGCACACCGGCCGGCACGGCTACACCGAGTTCTCCGTCCCGTACCTCGTCACCGGGACGACGATGACGGGCACCGGCCAGCTGCCGAAGTTCGCCGACGACCTGTTCCGCACCGGCACCGACGAGCGTGACCTCTGGCTCATCCCCACCGCCGAGGTCCCGCTCACGGCGCTGCACGCCGACGAGATCCTCCCCACCGAGTCGTTGCCGCGGGCGTACACGTCGTGGACACCGTGCTTCCGCTCCGAGGCGGGCTCCTACGGTCGCGACACCCGGGGCATCCTGCGGCTCCACCAGTTCTCCAAGGTCGAGCTGGTGCGCGTCTGCGCCGCCGAGGAGTCGGACGCCGAGCTCGAGACGATGCTCGCCCACGCCGAGGCGTGCCTGCAGGAGCTCGGGCTCGCCTACCGGGTCGTGCGGCTCGCGGCCGGCGACATGGGGTTCAACGCCCGGCTGACCTACGACATCGAGGTGTGGCTGCCGAGCCAGGGCACCTACCGCGAGATCTCGTCGTGCTCCGACTGCGGCACGTTCCAGGCCCGCCGTTCCGGCATCCGGTCGAAGGACGCGCACGGCGGGCGGGGCCAGGTGGCGACGCTGAACGGCTCCGGGCTGCCGATCGGGCGGACCATGGCCGCGGTGCTCGAGCAGTGCCAGGCCGAGGACGGCTCGGTGACGCTGCCCGAGGTGCTCGTGCCCTACACCGGCTTCCGGCGGCTGCTGCCCGACGGCACCACGAAGTAGCTACCTCCGGATGGCCGCGAGCTGGTGCGCGTGGCCGACGAGGCGCCCGGCCGGGTCCCACACGCGGCACGTCTCGTGCATGCGGTCCGCGCCGGCGCGCTCGACCCACTGCACCACCCGCAGCGGGCCGGGTACGGGGGCCGCGACGACGTGCGCCGAGAGCGACATCGTCGGCGACCAGCCCGCGAGCCCCATGTCGAACGTGGCCGGCGGCAGGATGTCCAGCGCCACGAGCAGGCCCTCCGGGGTCCACGGCTCGCCCGAGTCCAGCGACACCCAGCCCGCGATGCGGCCCTCGCCGGACGGGCGGCCCTGCAGGAACCCGGTGGTCCGCGGGTCGAGCCGGGTGTCGACGACACCCATGATCGGCAGCGAGCCGCGCCCGTCGTCGGTGGCCGTCGGGCTGCGCGGGCAGTCCTCGAAGGGCGTGAACTCCGGCGGCCCGGGCTCGTGGTCGTCCGGCGACAGCGCGGCGGGCGGGCCGAGCACGCAGGCCGCCTCGACGGCCGGCCCGTCCTGGTCGAGGCGCACCCGGAGCTGCGACGCCCCGCGCCCGAGCCGCAGGACGGTGACCTGCATGGTCGCCGGCCCGGGCTCGGGGGCCTGCAGGAACGTGCCGGTCACCGCCTGCGGGCAGGTGTGGTCCGGTCGTTCGTCGGCGATCGCCGCCCGGGCCGCCCGCGCCAGCACGGCCAGCAGGTAGCCGCCGTGCAGCTTGGGCCCGATGCTCCACTGCTCGTCGAGCAGGATCGCGTAGTGACCGGGCCGCTCGGTCGGCTCGGGGCGCGTCGCCTTGTCGAACTCAGCCACTGTCGTTCCCCGCCGTGCCGAAGAGATCGCAGGTCAGTCCTCCTTCGTCGGACTGCACTGCGACTCCGGCGCGAGCGGCGGCGCCTGGCGGCGCCGAATCTGCGGCTCCTCCCGTCACGACTGCGGCGGGCGCGGCCAGTCGGCGGCGTCGTCGCGCGGCGGGTGCGTGGGGCGTGTCGGCTCGGTCGTCGGCTCGGTGGCACCCCGGGTGGGCGGGCCGACGGGCCCGGTCGGGGGCTCGGTCGGGCCGGAGCTTGTCGTCGCGGCGCCGGGGCCGGCGGGCGCCCCCTCCGCGTGCGGCGGGGTCGCGTCCGGGGTCCCGGTCGGCGTGGTGCTGCCGGGGGGCTGGGTACCGGGGGGCTGGGCGCCGGCGGGGCGGGTGCCCGACGGCGGCGTCACGGGCTCGGTGCCGTCGCCGGCCGCCGCCCCGGGCGCCTTCGGCTCGCCGGTGCCCTGCTTGGCGACCCGGCCGACGCCCTCGCCGACCTTGGCCTCCGCCTTGCCGATCCGGTCGGCGTACTTGCCGCCGGTCTTCTGGTCGACCCAACGGGCCGCCTTGCCGACGGCGCCGAGGATGCTCTCCTCGTTGTCGGCGACCTTCTTGCTCGCGGTGTCGCGCAGGTCGTTGGCGAACTGCTTGCCCTGCTGCACGTAGTCATCACGGCTCATGGGTCCTCCAGGCCGACGGGGTCCGAGCTGGCACGGTACCCGGGGCACGACCCGGGCCACACCCGATCGGGAGCCGTTCCCGGCCCGGCCGTGCTGGTTCCGGAGGCACCCCGTGCGGCAGGGTGGCCGTCGGACGCGCCGGGCGGCCAGGCACGATGGGCACGGACAGCGGTCCGACGGACACCCGTGTCCGGACGAGACGACGCCGACGCACAGGGTCGGCAGCACGTGGATCGAGGAGGCGCGCGGGCGTGAGTTCGACGGAGGCGGGCCCGCCACCCACCGTGGGCGGCGGGCGCTACACCCTCGGCGACCTCATCGGACGTGGTGGCGCGGCGGAGGTCTACCGGGCGCGTGACGAGCTGCTCGGGCGCGACGTCGCGGTCAAGCTCTTCCCCGCCGGTGTCGGCGAAGCCGACGAGTCCCGCCGGCAGCGCGAGGTCCAGACGCTGGCCGGGATGAACCACCCGGGCCTGGTGACGATCTACGACGTCGGCCAGGAGCGCGACCGCGCCTACTTCGTGATGCAGCTCATCGAGGGCGAGTCCCTCGCCGACCGCATCCGCACCGGGCCGCTCGCGCTCGGCGACGTCGTCGCCCTCGGCTCCGCACTCGGCGACGCGCTCACCTACGTGCACCGCCACGGCGTCGTCCACCGCGACATCAAGCCCGGCAACGTGCTGCTCGACACCGACGGCCGCCCGCACCTGTCGGACTTCGGCATCGCCGTGCTCGCCGACGCCACGAACATCACCGCCACCGGCATGGTCATCGGCACGGCGTCCTACCTGTCGCCGGAGCAGGTGCGCGGCCAGCAGGTCGGCCCGGCCTCCGATGTCTACGCGCTCGGCCTCGTGCTGCTCGAGTGCATCACCGCACGGCGCGAGTACCCGGGCAACGCCCTCGAGGCGGCCGTCGCCCGGCTGCACCGCGCGCCGGAGATCCCGCCCGAGCTGCCCGGCCCGCTGGGCGGCCTGCTCGCCGCGATGACGCACGACGAGCCGATGGAGCGCCCGACCACCGAGCAGGTCGTCGGCGAGCTCCGCGCGCTGGCCCGCGAGAGCGGCATGGACGCCGAGACCGTGCTCGCCCCGGCGCCCGTCACCGGCAGCGGCGCCATGCGCACGACGGCGATGGGCACCGGCACCGGCCCCACCGCCTACGCCCCGATGGCCGGCCCGGCCACGGGTGGCGCGACGCGCCGGGTGGGCACGCCACCCGGGGGCTACGGCCCGGCGGCCGCGTACGGCACGGCGGGCTACGGCGCCGCCGACCCGACGGCCCTCGTCGGTGGCCAGCCGGCGCCGGAGCAGCCGGCGCCGCGCCGCGGTCGCCGCGCCGCGGTCGTGGCCCTGCTCGCCCTGCTGCTCGCCGGCGGTGTGGGCGGCTACTTCCTGCTCTCGAACCGGGAGGAGGCGGCGCCGCCCGTGATCCCGGCCGCGCCCCCGGTCTTCAGCTCGAGCAGCACGACCACCACGCAGGAGGAGACGACCACGCGGTCGCGGCGCACCACCACCGTCGCGCCGACCACGACCGTGGCGCCCCCGCCCGTCGTGCCCACGACGCAGCGCACGACGACCACGACGCGCAACGTCCCGGTCCCGGCCCCGGAGCCCAACACCGACACCGCGGACGGCGACGCCGGCGGCACCGACGACTCCCCGGGAACGGTGGTCCCCCCGGCGCCCTAGGGGCTCGGGTCAGCTCGCGACGTGGCCGAACTCGCCGGCCAGCACCCCGCGCCGGAAGGCCGTCCACTCGTCGTCGCGGAAGAGCAGCACGGCGTCCGAGGACGTCTCGCGCACGAGGCGCCCGCCGTCGTCCTCGTCCGTGACCTCCACCGCGCCGTTCGCGGACGGGGCGTCGTGCGCGACCTCGCGCAGGAACGCGGACCACGCAGGCCCGTCGAGGTGCAGCACGGCGCCCTCGCCATGGGACTTGGTGTCGCGCAGGTAGGTGGCGCCGTCGGCCTCGAGGACCTCGACGCAGCTCGCCCCGTTGGAGCTGAAGCTGGAGGTCCGCCATCCGTGCGTCATGGCCATGTGTCTCCTTGCACCGGGGGAGCGGTACGGCGACGACGGGGACCGATCCGTCCGAACGGCTCAGGAGCCCAGCGCCGCACGGCGGCCTCGGATCACCTCCAGGGAGGCATCCTCCGGCAACGCCGCGTCGCGAAGTCTGACAGCGGCGGTGCGGTATCCGCCAATCCGGTCGGGATCCTGGACGTAGACGGCCCCGTCCTGGAACTCCACGTAACCGATCGACCGCGCAGCGTCGAAGTCGAGCAGGGTGAATTCGCCGTCGAGCCCGTCGTGGACGGCGACCGCCAGCGGCATCACCCGGATGGTCACGTTGTCCAGCGCCGAGAGGGTGAGCAGGTGGTCGAGCTGCTCGGCCATCACCGCGGGGCCGCCGACGAGACGGTCGAGGATCGTCTCCTCGATCACCGCCTCGTAGTGCAGCGGGCGCCCCCGGTCGTGCAGGCGCTGCTGGCGCGCGAGGCGCAGGCCGACGACGCGCTCCACGTCGACCACCGGCACGCGCAGGGGATCGACGAGCAGGGCCGTGGCGTAGGCGCGGGTCTGCAGCAGCCCGTGGAGCAGCAACGGCTCGTACGCGAACGACGCCGACGCCAGGCCCTCGAGGCCCACGAAGGTGCGCAGCCAGTCGGGCACCACGTCCACGAACGGCGCCCACCACGTGCCGCGGTCGGCGGCCGAGGCGAGCGACGCGAGGCGTTCCACGTCGCCCGGGTCGGCGCCGTAGGACCGCAGGAGCATCCCGACCTCGTCGGGGCGCTGCTGGTTCTTCCCCTGCTCCAGATAGTTGATCTTCGCGTGGGTGCAGCCGAGCACCCGGGCCGCCGCCGACTGGGTGTGCCCGGCCTGTTCACGGGCGGCCCGGAGCTCGTGACCGATCAACCAGCGCAACGCGCTGGGATCGATCCGGTCGGGTCCGGCCCCGCTGCGGTCGACCACGCCCTCCCCCCGGGCCCCGCGACGCCACTGATCAGCGCCGTTCGTCCGGGAGGGTAGCCAGTGACGCCGACACCAACCGGTGAACTACTCTTCGGTCTACATGTAACGCCACGGATGCGTGACGCGGAGGCCCCGGTGTCCGACCGTCGTGTGGAGCCCGCGCTGGACGCGGCACGCGCCGTGTTCCCCGGCGGGGACGCCTGGATCCTGCCCGCGGAGCCCGCCCACGGGGTCCTGACGACCACCGCCACCGGGCACCGCGCGACGCTCACGCACTGCCGCTGCGGGCTGCCGGTCAGCGGCGAGGGCTGGGACGTCGCCGTCGACCCCGAGCCCCTCGACGTCGTCGCCGTGACGGTGCTCGGCCAGGTGCCGGGCGTCGCCCGGTGGGACCGCGGCGCCGACGGGCTCTGGCACCCCGGTCGCTCGCGCTACCAGTCACCGGGACCGTCGCTGCCCTGGCGCGCGCTCGGCGTGTGCGGGGCGTCGCGGCGCCACCGGGTCATCCCGGTGGCGAGCCGCCTGCGCTACTGACCCGGCGATCTACGAATGGCGCCGGAACAGCGGCGCCCGGCCGGGCGGCTGCTCGACCTCCCCGGTCTCGGGGGCCGGCGGGACGTCGAGGGTCACCGGGCCGTCGACGCTCAGCGTGAACTTCTCGTCGTGGTGGCTGAGATCGAGGTCGTCGCCGTGCTCGAGGGTGTAGGTCGTCTCCCCGCCCGCGACGGCGATGTGCACCGAACGCCCGCGCCACTGGATGCGGAACCGCAGCCCGGAGAGCGCCTCGGGCAGGCGGGGCGCGAACGTCAGCCGCCCGTCGTGGGTGCGCATCCCGCCGAGGCCCAGCACGACCGCGGTCCAGGCGCTGCTCATGGCCGCGAGGTGCACGCCATCACGGACGTTGTGCTCGAGGTCGGCGAGGTCCATCTGCGCCGACTCGCACAGGTAGTCGTAGGCGAGGTCGAGGTGGCCGGTCTCGGCGGCCATCACGGCGAGCGTGCCCGGCGAGAGCGACGAGTCCCGGACGGTGATCCGCTCGTAGTAGACGAAGTTGTCGTGCTTCTGCTGCGGGGTGAACGCGTCCGGGCACTGGACCATGGCGAGGACCAGGTCGGGCTGCTTGACGACCTGCTTGCGGTAGAGGTCGAAGTACGGGTAGTTGAGCAGCAGGGGGTAGGCGTCCTCGGGCGTGTTCTCGAAGTCCCACACCGCGTGGCGGGTGAAGCCCTCGCTCTGCTGGTGGATGCCGAGGGCCTCGTCGAACGGGATCACCATCGCGGTCGCCGCACTGCGCCAGCTCGCGATCTCCTCGGGCGTCACGTGCAGCCGCTCGGCCTCGCGGGGCCAGCGCACCGCGGCGTCGGCCGCGCCACGCAGGTTCTTCTGCGCCATGAGGTTCGTGTAGACGTTGTTGTCGGCCACCGCGGAGTACTCGTCGGGGCCGGTGACGCCGTCGATGCGGAACGCGCTGTCGCTGTCGTGGTGGCCCAGCGAGCGGAACAGCCGCGCGGTGGCCACCAGCAGGTCGACGCCGACCTCGCGCTCGAACTCCTTGTCGTCGGTCGCCGCGACGTAGCGCATGGTGGCGTCGGCGATGTCGGCGTTGACGTGGAACGCCGCGGTGCCAGCGGGCCAGTAGCCCGAACACTCCTCGCCGTTGATCGTCCGCCAGGCGAACGCCGCGCCCTTGAGGCCCAGGTGCTCGGCGTGCGCGTAGGCGACGTCCAGGGTGCTGTGGCGCCAGCGCAGCGCGTCGGCGGCCGCCCGCGGCTGGGTGTACATGAACACCGGCAGCACGAACGTCTCGCCGTCCCAGAAGCAGTGCCCGTCGTAGCCCTGCCCGGTGAGGCCCTTGGCGCCGATCGCCCGGTGCTCGGCCCGCGCGCCGGCCTGCAGGACCTGGAAGAGGCAGAACCGCAGCGCCTGCTGCAGCCGCGGGTCGCCGTCGATCTCGAGGTCGGCCTTGTCCCAGAACGCGTCGAGGTACTTGCGCTGCGCGGCGACGAGTCCGTCCCAGCCCGTGTAGACCGACGCGTCCAGCGCGGCCTCGACCTGGTCGACGATCGCGGGCTGGGAGCGCTGGCTCGACCAGCCGTACGCCATGTACTTGACCACGCGGAGGGTCTCGCCGGGCTTGAGCCGGGTGATCACCGTGGTGCGCCCGACGTTGTTGGAGCACGAGCTCGTGACCTGGGCGTCGTCGGGCCCGAAGACCTGGTGCTCCATGGCCGCGCCGACCCGCAGCTCGGATCGCCGCGTCTGGTGGGTCATGCGGGCACCGTGGCTGGAGTTCGAGTGGTGCTCGGGCACCAGGACGTCGTGCAGCGCGGCCGCGACGCGCGGGTCGCCCTCGATGACCGGCATCTGCTCGTTCGCGAAGAGCTCGGACTGGACGACGAGCAGCGCGTCCGAGCCGGCGTCCTCGGGCACGCCGACCTCGTAGGAGATCGCCGCCACCGAGCGCTGCGAGAACGACACGAGCCGCTGCGACGTCACCGTCACCCGCTGGCCGTTGGGGGAGACCCAGTCGACGTGGCGGGTCAGCGTGCCCGCCCGCATGTCGAGCGTGCGGCTGTGCGCGCGCACCTGGCCGTAGCGCACGTCGAGCGGCTCGTCGTCGACGAGCACCCGGATCAGCTTGCCGTTGGGGACGTTGACCAGCGTCTGGCCCTCGTCGGGGAAGCCGAAGCCGCCCTCGGCGTGCGGCAGCGGGCGGGACTCGAAGAACGAGTTGAGGTAGGTGCCCGGCATCGCGTGCGGCTCCCCCTCGTCGAGGTTGCCACGCATCCCGACGTGGCCGTTGGCCAGCGCGAACAGCGACTCGGTCTGGGGCAGCGCGTCGAGGTCGACGTGCGGTTCGTGGATCATCCAGGGGTCGACGCGGAACGCGTTCGTGATCACGGGGTCTCCTCGTCCACTCCGGATGCGCGCGGTCCGCGCCCGACCGCCCTCGAGGAGACGTCGTCGATCTCCTGCACGGGTGCGCGGGAGCGTAGTCGGCGCGTGTGACGGGGGCGGGAATACGGTGGCGCGCATGGCCGCACGCGTCCGGATCCCCCGTACGGAGCTCGACGTCCACCCCCTCTGCCTCGGCGGGAACGTGTTCGGGTGGACGGCGGACGCGCCGACCTCGTTCGCGGTGCTCGACGCCTACCGGGCGGCCGGCGGCGACTTCGTGGACACCGCCGACTCGTACACCTGGCGGGTCGAGGGCAACACCGGCGGCGACTCGGAGCGGGTGCTCGGCGACTGGATGGCCGAGCGCGGGGTGCGCGACGAGGTGGTCGTCGCCACCAAGGTCGGCTCGTGGCCCGAGCGCCCGGGGCTCTCGCCGGAGAACCTGCGCGCTGCCTGCGACGACTCGCTGCGCCGCCTGCGCACCGACCACATCGACCTGTACTACGCCCACCGGGACGACCCGGACACGCCGGTGGAGGACACGCTCGGGGCGTTCGACGAGCTCGTGCGGGCGGGGAAGATCCGGTACGTGGGGCTGTCGAACTACTCCGCGGAGCGGCTCTCGACGGTGCTGACGCTCTCCGAGCGGCACGGGCTCGCGCGTCCCGTGGCGCTCCAGCCGCACTACAACCTCATCGAGCGCGCGGGCTACGAGGACGAGCTGGCCGAGCTCGTCTCGTCGGCGGACCTCGGGGTCATGCCGTACTTCGCGCTGGCCAAGGGCTTCCTCACGGGGAAGTACCGGCCCGGCGACACGCCGCCCGACACCAGCGGCCCGATGGCCTCGGCGCGCGCCGGCGGCGCGATGGCCTACCTCGACGCGCGGGGCGAGCGGGTGCTCGGGGTGCTCGACGAGGTCGCGGGCGCGCACGCCGTCCCGCTGGCCGCCGTCGCGCTGGCGTGGCTGGCCGCGCAGCCCACCGTCACCGCGCCGATCGCGAGCGCCCGCACCGTTGAGCAGCTCGGCACGATCCTGCCGATGGCCGAACTGACGCTCGCCCCCGACGAGCTGGCGGCCCTCACCGAGGCGTCGGAGGACACTCGGCTGGCGGGGTGAGCGCCGCTCGGGTGTCATGGGTGCTGTGAGCGCGCTCTCGTCGGTGCACCGCGCCCTGCAGGTGCTCGAGGTCGTCGCGGCCGCCGGCGACGGGATCAGCGCGAAGGCCGTCGCCCGGCGCCTCGAATACAACCTCTCGACGACCTACCACCTGCTCGAGAGCCTCGTGACCGACGGCTACCTCGTGCGGCTGGAGGCCTCGCGCGGCTTCGGGCTCGGCCCCAAGCTCCCGGCGCTGCACGACCGTCTCGTCGCCCAGCTGCCCGTGCCCCGCGGGCTCGGTGGGATCCTCGGCGAGGTGCACAGCACCGCCCAGGCGGGGGCGCTGTACGCGGCGTTCCGCGACGGGGACGTGGTGGTCGTCGCCCACGACGACTGCGCCGACCACCCGGTGCCCGTGATCTCGGCCTGGCGGGGCGCCCTGCACGCCACCGCGATCGGCAAGCTGCTGCTCGCCGAGGCCGACGAGGTGACCCGCCGCGCGATCCTCGACCGCGACGGCCTGCCCGCGCACGCCTACCGGACGATGACCGAGCGGGACGCGCTCGAGCGCGAGCTCACCGGCGTGCGGCGCAACGACCTCGCCGTCGACCGGGGCGAGTTCCGCGAGCGGCTCGCGTGCATGGCGGCGCCCGTGCGGATGTCCGAGGCCGGGGTCCCGACCCTCGTCGGGGCCGTCGCCGTGGCCGTGCCCGTCGTCCCGGCCGGGGGGCCGGGCAGCATCGCCGACCGCCGGAGCCGCCTCGAGCGGGCGATCCGCGAGGGGGCCCGGCGCCTCACCGTCGCCCTGCGGGATCCCGTTTCCACTGGATGGGACGACGGGGGTCCGGGGGCCGTCCGTCGCGGTTAACCTGCCGCGCATGAGTGCCCGGACCACCGCCCCGTTCCGTGCTGACCACGTCGGGAGCCTCCTGCGCCCGCCGGCCCTGAAGCAGGCCCGCACCGCCCACGCGGAGGGCCGGCTCTCCGACGACGCCCTGCGCGCCGCCGAGGACGACGCGATCCGCGAGGCCGTCGCCCTGCAGGAGTCGGTGGGCCTGCAGGCCGCCACCGACGGCGAGCTCCGCCGCAGCTCGTGGCACATGGACTTCCTCTACCAGCTCGACGGCGTGTCCTCCTCGAAGGACTCGTCGGTCGAGGTGGCCTTCCGCAACGCCTCCGGCGACCTGACGTTCGCGGCCATGTCCCTGGTGATCGACCAGCGCATCGGGCTGTCGACGACGATCTTCGGGGACGCGTTCTCGATGCTGGCGTCGACCGTCACCACGGCCGTGCCGAAGCTGACCATCCCGTCGCCGTCGATGCTGCACTATCGGCTCGGCGGCGCCCCGGTGCACGAGGGCTCGCCGTACTCCGACCCCGACGACTTCTGGAACGACCTCGCCGCCGCCTACCGCGACGAGGTCTCCCGGCTCTACGCCGCGGGCGTGCGGTACCTCCAGCTCGACGACACCTCGCTCGCGTACCTCAACGACCCCGCCCAGCGCGAGTCGATGGCCGCGCGCGGCGAGGACGCCGACCACATGCACCAGCGCTACGTGGACACGATCAACGAGGTGCTCCGCGACCGGCCGTCGGACCTGCGCGTCACCACGCACATGTGCCGCGGCAACTACCGCTCGTCGTGGGCCGCGGAGGGCGGCTACGACCACGTCGCCGAGGCCGTCTTCGGCGGGCTGCAGGTCGACGGCTTCTTCTGCGAGTACGACGACGCCCGCTCCGGCGACTTCTCGCCCCTGCGCTTCCTGCCCCGCGGCGACCAGCAGGTGGTCCTGGGCCTCGTCACCACCAAGACCGGCGAGCTCGAGGACCCCGACACCCTCAAGCGCCGCATCGAGGAGGCGACGAAGTACGTGCCGCTCGAGCAGCTCTGCCTGTCGCCCCAGTGCGGCTTCTCCTCCACGGTCGAGGGCAACGACCTGACCCCCGACCAGCAGCGCGCCAAGCTGGACCTCGTCGTCTCCGTCGCCCGCGACGTCTGGGGCTGAGCCGCCCGACCTCGGTGCTCGGTTGTGCTCGTGGTGTGCAGCGAACGCGCTGTTCGCTGCTTCTATGCGCGCGAACTCCGCGTTCGCGTCGGGTGATGGCGACGGATTGCGCCGGTCGCCCGTCCCCATCGTCCGTCCGCGTCCACAGGGTCCGCGGCGCGACTACCGCCGGCGTCCGTGACCGGGCGACGCTCGCGGCATGCCTCGTCGTGCCCGCATCGACCCTGCCGCCTTCGCGTCCGTCGGCCTGTTCGGCGTGGCGGCGGTGGCCGACCTGACGGCCCTGGGCATGCCCTCGTCCACGATCGCCCGGAGGGTCCACGCCGGTCACGCGCGTCGGGTCCTGCGCGGGGTGGTCAAGGAGGGGCCGGACGAGCCGACGAGGGACCAGCGCGCAGCGGCCGCGCTCCTGTACGCGGGACCGTCGTCGGTGCTCAGCGGTGGCGAGGCCCTCCGCCGGTACGGGTTGACCGATCCCTCGCCCCGAGGCCGCATCCTCGTGCTCGTCGACCGGGATCGGCAGCGCACCTCGTCGGCCTTCGTGGAGATCGAGCGGACCGAACGTCTCCCCGCCGCAGTCATGGTCGACGATCTCGCGCTCGCTCCTCTCGACCGCGCGATCATCGACACCGCCCGTCGACAGGACCGGCGCGACGCCGTGCGCGGCCTCCTCGCGGAGCCCCTCCAGAAGGGGCGGACGACCGTGGCCCGCCTGGTCGCCGAGCTCGCGGCCGGATCGCAGCGGGGGAGCGCGCTCCCGCGTCAGGTCCTTCTCGAGGAGATGGCGGACGGCGTCCGCTCCGTGGCGGAGGCCTGGGCACGCGACCTCCACGCCGACAGCGGTCTCCCGCCGGTGCTCTGGAACGCGCGCCTGTACGACCCGTCCGGGACGTACATCGCAGAGGCCGACGCCTACTTCCCCGACGTCGGGCTCGCCTGGGAGATCGACTCCTACAAGCACCACTTCCTGCTCGCCGACTGGGACGCGACCCTGCGCCGGCGGGCGAGGATCCAGAGCTTCGGCATCCCGGTCGTCCACACCCGGCCGCGGCGGTTGCTGACGGAGCGGCCCGCGGTCATCGAGGAGCTCTGGGGCTCGTATCGCCTCGCCGCCGCGCAGCCGTGTCCCGACGTCCGGGTCGTCGCCGCCTCCTGAACCGAGCCCGCGCGCCGTGTGGGTCCGGTCGACGTCGGTCGCGCGAGCGGGGACTTCGCGCGCAGAGAAGCAGCGAACAGCCCGTTCGCTGCGAGCGAGGCCCGCCCCTCCGAGCCCCGCCCCCGAGCGAACGGGGACTTCGTGCGCATAGAAGCAGCGAACAGCGCGTTCGTTGCCGGCCGGAGACGCCGCAGCGCGCCCGCCCTCCGAGGAGGACGGGCGCGCCGGGGTTCGATCCGTCAGACGCCGTAGCGCGCCGCGAGCTGACCGCGGCAGATGCTGGTGTTCGCGTCGACGCCCACCTGGTAGCTGCGCGCCTTGCGCAGGTGCAGGGGCAGGGCCTCGACGCCGACGGTCGCGCCGGAGGGGTCGACGACCAGGGGGTCGCCGTCGTCGGACGGGATCCCCAGCTCGCGGCGACGCTTCCGCAGCCGCGAGAGGTCGTCGGAGGCAGGGGCGTCGCCGAGGGTCATGGCCGCGACGTCCTCGGGCGTCGCGCCCTCCCGCATGAGGGGCCGGACGACGAGGTCCGTGCCCGCCATGAGCGCGCGCTCGGTGAACGTGCGCCGCAGGTCGTCGAGCTCGGAGACGGCCTCGCCGACCTCCGTGCCCGCCATCGAGGACACGAAGCCCGCGCGGGCGGCCACGCCGGAGTTGATCGCGTCGGAGGCGAAGTGGTCGGCGAGGACCACGTCGGCCCGGGCGACCCCCTCCGCCGCCGACACCGCGTCGTGGGCGTCGGCGACCATGAGGAACGCGAAGTTCGGGGCGCAGAAGTAGGTGGGCAGGCGCAGCGACACGTGCGCGACCCCGTCGTCGGACACCGAGCAGGACCCGACGAAGTCCAGGGAGACGACGTCGGTGTCCAGCTCGGGGTCGCGCACGGTGCGCAGCGCCTCCCACACCCGCGCCGCCGTCCCCGTGGCGGCCGACGCCTCGGCCTCGTTGGAGGCGGAGGTGCGGGCGTCGGAGAGCACCGTCATGCCTGAGCCACCGCCCGGTCCTCCACCAGCTCGGCGTCGTCCGACGACGCCGGCGCGCTGGTGTCCGAGGACAGCTGGAACTCGGCCGGCACGTCGATGTCGTAGAGCTTGGCGGCGTTCAGACCGAGGATCTTCTTCTTGCCGTCGACACCGAGGCGGGGGTAGTCGTCGAAGTCGTGGCCCTCGGGGAAGTCCCAGTCCACGAGGCCCTCGACCTGCCACTGCGGGGTCCAGATGTTGTAGTCCGAGCCGAAGGTCATCTTGTCCTCGCCGACCCAGAACAGCAGCTCGCCCATGACCTTGGCGAAGAACCGCGGACGGGCGTGCATGAGGCCGCCGGTGACCACCGACAGCCCCGCGTAGACGTTGGGCTCCTGCGTCGCCATGAAGCAGAAGTCCTCGATGCGCGGCAGGCCGACGTGCTCGATGATGAAGTTGAGGCCCTGGAAGTCGGTGGCCGCGTGGTCGACGTCGGAGACGTCGAACGCGTCCTTGTCCAGGGGCCAGATCGTCGGGCCCTTGTGCACGTGGACGTTCTTGATGCCCAGCTCCTGGGCCCGCTCGAGGAAGCGGTAGCACTCCGGGTCGGAGAGCTTGAAGCCGCGCGAGTCACCGTTCCACTCGGCGGTGTAGAGCTTGACGCCCTTGGGGTGCCACTTCTCGACGTCGGCCTCGAACTCGCGCATGCCGGCGTCGCCGTCGCGCGGGTCGAAGCGGCAGTTGACGATGAACTTGTCCGGGTGCTGCTCGACGAGGTGGCCGTTCTGGGCCGCGGTGTTGAAACCGTCCTTGTACCACTCGCGCAGGTAGGTCGACTGCAGGATCGCGACGTCGACGTGACCCTCCTCGAACTCCTCGCGCATCAGCTGCTCTTCGGAGACCTTCTGGAACTCCTCGATCGACTGGTGGGTCTCGGCCGGTCCCAGCGACTGGTAGGCGTGGAAGCACTCGATCCAGCCCTTGGCGTACTGCTCGGCACCCTGGACCCAGTTCTCGGGCGAGGCGTCCCAGAAATGCATGTGGGAGTCGACGACGAAGTACTTCTCACCGTTCTTCTCGTACACGGCGACAGCCTCCTGGTGCGCGCGGACGAGAGGTCCGGACGCGAAACGTGGTGGTGGACACGGCGGCCCACATCACACGTCATGGTTCGGGTGCGGGCAAGGGCACGGATTCCATCCACCGCCGAAACGGACATCGGCGACACCTCCGACGGCCGCGTTAGGGTCGGGAGATGCGCATCGTCATCGCCGGTGGACACGGCAAGATCGCCCTGCGGCTCGAGCGGCAGGCGGCCGCCCGGGGCCACGCGACGACCGCACTGATCCGTGACCCGGGCCAGGCCGACGACGTCCGCGAGGCGGGCGCCGACCCCGTGGTCGCCGACCTCGAGGCCATCGACTCCGGCGAGCTCGCGGGCCACCTGACCGGCGCGGACGCCGTCGTCTTCGCCGCGGGCGCCGGCCCCGGCAGCACCGCCGAGCGCAAGGAGACCGTCGACCGCGACGCCGCCCTGCTCCTCGCCGACGCCGCCGCCGCCGCGGGCGTCCGGCGCTACCTGCTGGTGTCGGCGATGGGCCTCGACGCGCCGCCCACCGAGGACGAGGACGACTCGATCTGGGGCTACTACCTGCGGGCGAAGAAGGCCGCCGAGGACGCGCTGCGCGCCCGGGACGACCTCGACCTGACGATCCTTCGGCCCGGCAGGCTCACCGACGACCCGGGCGCCGGCCTGGTGCGTCTCGGGCCGGCGGGCTCCCAGCCGCCCGTCGGGTACGGCGAGGTGACCCGCGACGACGTCGCCGCCGTCCTCCTCGCGCTGCTCGACGCCCCCGACTCCGCCGGCACCGTGCTCGAGCTCATCGGCGGCACCGTCCCGCCGGCCCAGGCCGTCGCCGCGCTGGTCGGTGCGAACGCCCCGCGTTGACCAGGACGAACTAGCCGATCAGCCCCTGCTCCCGCAGGAACGACCGCGCCACCTCGTCCGGGCTGCGGCCGCCGGCGGAGACCCGCTCGTTGAGCCCGCGCATCACCTGCTCGGTGAGCGTCGGCGCCACCATGCGCCCGAGCAGGGCCAGGCGGGGGGCGCGGGCCATCACGTCGCTGCGGACGGTCAGCGCCGCGTTGTAGGGCAGGAAGTACCCGCGGTCGTCCACCAGCGTCGAGAGCCGCAGCGGGTTGAGCCGCCCGTCGGTGGCGAACACCTCGCCGAACGTGCAGGGGTTCTGGGTGGCGACGGCGCCGTAGATCTGATCGATCTCGCGGGTGTCGAGGGCCCGGTCGCCGAGCGTGATGTCGTAGGTCGCGAGGAGCCCCTGCAGGCCGTCCTCGCGGCCCGTGAACTCCTGGTCGACGCAGAGCGTGGCTTCGGACGAGCCGGCGCGCACGAGCGTGGCGAAGCCGGAGATGGTGCGCACCCGCAGGCGCTGCGCGACGTCGGTGCGCACGCCGACCGCGTAGGTGTTGTTGAACGGGGTCGGGTCGAGCCAGGTGATCTGGTTGCCGGCGTCGGCGGCGCGCACGGCGTCGTAGAGGACCCGGGGGTCGGCGATCGTCGACTCCTGGGAGAGATACGTCCGCCAGGCCGTGCCCGTGTACTCCCAGTACATGTCGATCTGGCCGCTGCTCAGGGCGGCGCGCACGTTGGCCGAGCCCTTCGTGTCGCACTTGTCGACGACGGTCGCCCCGGTCGACTGGAGCAGGGCGATCGTCATCTTGCACAGCACGATCTGCTCGGCGAACTCCTTGCCGCCCACCGTCAGCGTCTGCCCCGTGAGGTCGAGCTCGCGGGCGAGGCTCCCGGGCGGGGTGAGCCGCTCGCTGCTCGAGCAGCCGGCGAGCGCGAGCACCGCGACGAGGGTGGTGAGCAGGACCAGGGCGGGCCGCAGTCGGGGCACGGGTGTGGGGTCCGATCGCGAGGGTGGTCGGGGAGGGGGCGGACGACGACGGCCGGCCGGGGTCGAGGACCCGCGGCCGGCCGTCGCCGTCACACCGTCAGAAACTCACCAGGGGCTCACTGGCCGCCGATGAATCCCTGCTGCTGCAGCCAACGCGTGGCGACCTGCTGGGGGTCCTGCCCCTGCGAGGACACCTGCCCGTTGAGGTCGAGCATCACCGGGTCGGTCAGACGCGGGGTGATCGCGTCGAACACCCGCTGGACGCTCGGGTTCCGGTCGAAGACCTCCTTGCGGATGGTCGGCGACGCGTTGTACTTCGGGAAGTAGTTCTTGTCGTCCTGGAGCGTCACCAGGTTCAGGCCGGGGATGCGGCCGTCGGTGGTGAAGACCTCGCCGAAGTTGCACGGGTTGCCGTTGGCGGTGGCCTGGTAGATGGCCCCCGTGTCCAGGGTGTTCAGCCCGGGCGGACCGGACGGCGGGTTGGTGACGCCGTAGGTCCGGAACAGCCCGGCCAGACCGTCGTCGCGGCCGGCGAACTCGGCCTCGACGCAGGTGGTGGCGGCCGGGTTGCCGCTGTTGACGAAGTTGCCCCAGTCGGTGAGCGTGCGCAGGTTGTTCTGCTGCCCGAACGCCTGGGTCACCGCGAGGCCGTAGGTGTTGTTGAACGGCGACGGCGGCAGCCAGACGATCTGGTTCTGCGCGAGGTCGGCGTCACGGACGGCGGCGTACTGCGCCTGCGACTCCGGGATCGGGCTGGCGTTCTTGAGGTGGGTGATCCAGCCGGTACCGGTGTACTCCCAGTACATGTCGATCTGGCCGCTGGTGAGGGCGGCCCGCGTCGACGCGGTACCGGTGATGTTGCAGCGGTCGTTGACCGTGGCGCCCACCGACTGCAGCGACGCGATCGTCATCTTGCAGAGCACGAGCTGCTCGTCGAACTCCTTGCCGCCGACCGTGTAGGTCTGGCCGGCGAGGTTGATGCCGCTGGCCGCGAGGCTGCCGCCCTGCGCCTGGGGCTGGCCCGAGCCCGAGAGGCCGCCGCAGCCGGCGGCCAGCAGGGCCGTGGCGGCGAGCGTGACCGCACCCGCCCGCCAGCCGGAACGACGACCGGAGCGGTCGCCGCGGAATGTCCACCGCACAGTGATCTCCTTATCCTCCGGGGTTGGCCGGGCCTCGCGTGCGGGGCGGACGGCCGAGAAAACTCTGGGGACCGGGCCGGTCAGCCGGACCGGGTGACGACGATCCGCTCGGCGACGCCGGCGAGCCAGTCGATGAGCAGGGCGACCGTGGCGATGATCGCGCCGGCCACGAGCAGGACGTTGATGCGGTTGAGTCGAAGCGCCTGCTGGACGAGCTCGCCGAGCCCGCCCGCACCGATGTAGCTGGCCAGGGTCGCCGTCCCGACGTTGAGCACGAGCGCCACGCGCAGCCCGGCCACGATGACCGGGACCGCCAGCGGGACCTCGACGCGGAACAGCGTCTGCCGCGACGACATGCCCATGCCGCGGGCCGCCTCGATCAGCGACTGGTCGACCTGCTGCAGACCGATGACCGTGTTGCGGAGCACGGGCAGCAGGGCGGCCAGCGTCAGACCGATGACCGCGGTGGTGACGCCGAAGTTGAACGCGAACGCCATGAGGAGCAGCACGCCGAACGGCGGCAGGGCCTGGGCGAACCCGCCGATGGCGAGCACCGGGCCCTGCACCCGGCGGGCGGCCCGCCGGCTGAGCAGGATGCCCAGGGGCACGGCGATGACGAGCACGAGGATCGTCGAGAGCGCGGCGAGCCAGAGGTGCTGCCCGAGCAACGAGGCGAGGTTGTCGGGCGCGAGCACGCGCTGCTCGATGGTGTCGAGGTCGCGGGTGCCGATGTAGAGGAGCAGAGCGAGCAGCAGCACCACGATGATCCCCGGGAGGATCACCAGGTCGTAGTGCTGCAGCCACAGGGACGCGAAGCGCCCCTGCTTCTTCTCCTCCTCCAGGACGGCGACGTCGGACTGGGAGTCGACGGTCTCCGTGGTCGCGGTGCTCATGCGTCACCCTTCCGGGTCCGCAGGCCGCCGACGAGGTCGTTCCAGTGCAGGACGCCCGCGGCGCGGCCCTCCTCGTCGACCACGGCCACCAGCGAGGCCGAGCCGTCGAGCATGACGTCGACGGCGTCGTAGACCGTGCCGGACAGCGGCACCGTCACCAGCGGGGTGCCCGACGCCTCGGCGCCCGGCAGGTGCCGCCAGGACACCGGCTTGCCGGAGCCGTCGACCTCGGCCACCGGGGTGCCGTTCTGGTTGCCCACGGCCCGCTCATCGGTCTCGATGGGGTGCAGCTCGAGGCGGGCGAGGTCCAGGAGGCTCAGCCGCCGGACCGCCGCGCCGCCGCCGACGAAGTCCGACACGAAGTCGTTCGCCGGGCGGGTCAGGATCGTCTCGGGCTCGTCGTACTGCTCCAGCTTGCCGGTGGCGAACACCGCGATCTTGTCGCCGAGCTTCACGGCCTCCTGGAGGTCGTGGGTGACGAAGGCGATGGTCTTGCCGACGGTGCGCTGGATCTCCAGGAACTCGTCCTGGAGGCGGTCGCGCGTGATCGGGTCGATGGCGCCGAACGGCTCGTCCATGAGCATGACGGGCGGGTCCGCGGCCAGGGCCCGGGCGACACCGACACGCTGCTGCTGGCCGCCGGAGAGCTGGCGCGGGTAGCGGTCGCGGAACGTCGAGGGCTCGAGCCCGACGAGGTGGAGCAGCTCGTCGGCCCGCTCCCGGATCCGCTGCTTGTCCCAGCCCAGCATCTTCGGGACCACGCCGATGTTGTCGGCGATGGAGAAGTGCGGGAAGAGACCGCCCTGCTGGATGACGTAGCCGATCTCGCGGCGCAGGAGGTCGCCGTTGACGTGGGTGACGTCCTTGTCGTTCAGCAGGATGCGGCCCGCGGTCGGCTCGATGAGCCGGTTGATCATCTTCAGCGTCGTCGTCTTGCCGCAGCCCGAGGGGCCGATGAGCATGACGATCTCGCCCTTGGGGATCCGCATGTCGAGCTGGCTCACCGCGGGCTGGGTGCTGCCCGGGTAGATCTTCTCGACGCCCTCGAGAACGATCGTGTCGGTCTGTCCGGCGCCGGGCTCCGGGACGGACGTGGTCTGGTCTGCGGTGTCAGACACGGATCCCCCTGGGGATGGTCAGGCGCTGGACGATGGCGAAGAAGATCTCGAAGACGGCGGCGACGACGAGGCACAGCAGCGTGCCGGCGAGCACCTGGTAGAAGGAGTTCGACGCGCCGATGCGGGAGATCCCGTTGAGGAGCAGGATGCCCAGGCCGGGGCCCTGGACGACGGCGCCGACGACGGCGATCGAGATCGAGATCAGCGTGGTGACGCGGATGCCGTTGAGGATGACCGGCCACGCGAGCGGCAGCTGGATCGTGAGCAGCCGCCGCATGCGGCCGTAGCCGAGCCCGCGGGCCGACTCGAGCACGGCCCGGTCGACGGTGGTCAGGCCGGCCACGGTGTTCCGCAGGACGGTGTAGAGCGTGTAGATGATCAGCACGATGATCGCGGTGGTCACGCCGAGCCCGGTGATCGGCAGGAACAGCGCGAACAGCGCCAGCGAGGGCACGGTGAGCAGCGCCGCCGTGAAGACCAGCCCGCCCTCACGCACGCCGGCCGCGAACCAGTCGACCGAGTAACGGGGCGGGTCCGGCTCGCCGGTGGACACCGCCAGACCCAGGACGACGCTGATCAGCGAACCGACGCCGACCGCGATGAGGACCACCAGGAAGTGGGCCTGGGTCAGGAAGATGATCTGCTGGGCGTTGCTGGCCAGGTAGTTCAGGAAGTTCACGACGCTCCTCTCTCGGGAGCAGGGGGAGTGGACAGGGGGGACACGCCTTCCGTGGCGTGGGTGGGCGGTGGACCGGCCCGGGCGCCGGCGAGTCCCCCGGAACCGGCACCGGCGCCGGCACCGAGCGCTCGGGAGAGATCGGCCGCGGCGCGCAGGACGGCGGCGCGGACCTCGTCGAACACGGGGTCCACACGGGACTCGGGCCCGCTGACGCCCAGCGCGGCGACCACCGTCCCGCCGCTGTCGCGCACCGGGGCGCCGACGGCGAGCAGGCCGCGGTCGGTCTCGTTGCGGGCGGTGGACCATCCGCGCCGGCGTTCGTCGACCACCCGCGACACGAGCTCGTCCAGCGAACGCGGGGCGGCCGGACCGGCCGGCCCGAGGCCCTCGGGCACGATCACGCGGGCGATGGCGGCGGTGTCCAGGTCGAACAGCAGCACACGACCGGTGGCGGTGCACGACAACGGGGCGGTGCGTCCGACCCAGCCCGAGGCCCGCAGCTCGCTGTCCGGCGCGGCCGTGCTGATGGTCATCACGCTGCCGCCGCTGCGGATGCCGACGTCGATGCGCTCACCGAGCAGGGCGGCCTCGCGGGCGACCGCGGCGTCGGCCTCGTCGCGCAGGCGGCGTTCGACGGCGGTGGCGCCGATGGCGAACAGGCGCGTGCCGATGCGGTAGCGCAGCGAGCCCGGCTCGCGGTCGACGTAGCCGGCGTCCGCCAGGACCTTGAGCAGGCGCGAGACCTGGGACTTGTCACGCCCGAGCTGGCGGGCGATCTCGACGACGCCGAGCGAGGACGGCCCGCCGGGCGCCCCCAGCAGGTCGAGCACGTCGAGCGCGCGGTGGACGGGCCCGCCGGCCTCGTCACGGTTGCGGCGCCCGTGCGGGGCGCCGGAGCCGGCGGTGGGGGCGAGGGAGGTCGCGGGCGACCGCGGGGCCGGGGCGTCGGGCCCGCCGGTGCGCGCGCGTGGGCTCATCGACCGCCTTCCTCCCCTCCACGCCGACCTGGGTGACGGCCCTCACTCGGGGCGTCTGCGGCAACGGGCGTTGTCCTTGCGACAACGGCTGCGGGGACAGTAGGCGCGTCAGGCGGAGGTTGTCACCCCGTAGGTCCGACATTCGAGGGATGTTTCTCGCGCGTCCCGGACGCACTGGGTAGCCACCAGCGCTCCGATGGGCCGCCCACAACCGGATTCGGCCAGCTCCAGGCCACGGTGAGGCGATCCCACCCGCTCACGGGCCGCCGGGGTCACCCCGCGTGACGGCGGACGCGTATCGAGATCGTGATGTGCCGGGAACACCCGGTGGTAGCCCGATCGGGCCATCTCCGGGGTGCTCCGGGACGTTCCGGGGTGCTCAGGAGCGGTCGGTGCCACCGGAGATCGCGGTGCGCGTGGGGGCGCCGACGCCCCAGAGCGCCAGCAGCCGGTTCTCGATCCGGTCGAGCTCGCCGCCCACCGCGACGTGCGCGCTGCGCCGCCGCGAGCCGGGCATCTGCTCGGCGGCACGCACCGCGGACTCCAGGTCGGTGAGGCGCTGCTGGGCGTCGTCGACGAAGGACCGGACCTCGGCGGCGCGGGAGTCGTCACCGTCGCCGTAGCGCGAGCGCAGGTCCCGGGCGGAGAGCGCGAGGTTGTGGATGCGGGCGTAGAGCGCCGCGCCGCGACCGGTGAACTCCGCGAGCTCGTCGGGGGCGACGCCGAACTGCCGCGCGCGGTGGGCGTCCCAGCGGTCCCGGGCCATGCCCACCGCCTGGTAGACGATCGGCGCCACGACGGGCACGACGATGCGCGCGATGCCGATGTAGCGCTTGATCTTCGCGCCGGTCAGCGGGTCGGCGGCGGTGCCGGTGAGGTCGTCGTCGTCCTCGTCCTCGGGCTCGTTCTTCCGGCGCTTCTTCGCGGCCTTGAGGGCCTTCTTGTCGCCGAGGAGCGTGGCCTCCTGCGTCTCGGCGAGCAGCCGCTCCGCCCGGGCCGCCTTGCGCCGCTCCTTCTGCGCCGAGACCGCGAGGTCGGCGGCCTTCGGGCTCACGACGAAGACGTCGTCGCTGATCTCGAGCGCGTCGGCCTCCGTCGCGGGCCGTCCGCGGCGCAGCAGTCCCATGGACCCTCCCCGTCTCGTGCCCGCGGCGCGTCGGGCGCCCGGGCGAACGCCCGCACCCTAGTGGTCAGTCCACCCGGCGCGCCCGGCGTGGATCCCGCAGCGTGACGGGGTGTCAGGGGGGCGTGGGAAGCTCGGGTCATGAGCACGACGACCGCGCGGGAGGCCGACGACGGGTGCGCGCCCGCCGCCGCGCCCCGGCCGGTCCTGCTCGACGCGGCCGCCACCACGCGCTGCCGCCGCCGGGTGCACCTCGAGCACGTCCCGGTGGAGGACCTCCCGGGCGGCCCCCCGCCCAGCGGTGACGACGCCGATCCCGGGGTCGCGATGCGCCGTGCCGACGCGGCGGCCCACCGTGCCGACCTGGCCGCCCGGTGGGCGGAGCTCCTCGGTCCGCACTGGACGTCGGTGCCGCCGGCGTCCGGCTCGCGGGCGCGCGCGGAGGCCACCGAGGCGCTCCTCTCGGGCCCCGCCCCGGTGCCCGACTTCGTGGGCGGGGCGGAGCTGCCCGCCGCCGAGGGCCGCCGGGGCAACGTCGAGGTGCTGGTGCGGGCCGAGCCGGGCGATCCCGCCTCCGGCTGGTGGCCCCTGGTCGTCGTGCGGCACCGCGTCACCGATCCCGGCGGTGGGGCGCTCACGTCGCCGCTCGGCAGGCCGCACCCGGCGGCCGCCGCTCCCGACGACACGCGCCGGATCCGCACCGTCACCCGCGACGTGCTGCGTCTCGCCCATCTGCACCGCATGTTGCGTGCGGCGGACCTCGCGCCCCCCGAGAGCCCGGGCGCACCGGTCTGGGGCGGGGTCGTCGGCCTCGACGCCGACGTCGTGGTGTGGATCGACCTGGCGGCGCCGTCGGGCTCCGGCGGTCGCAGCGCGCTCGAGACCTACGACGGGCGGCACGCCGACCGGCTGGCCGTGGCCGAGGCCGCGCGCCGGCGGGCGCCCGCGCTCGCCGAGCCCTCGCGCATCACCGAGTGCCGCCGCTGCCCGTGGTGGCCGACGTGCGAGGCCGAGCTGCGCGCGGTCGACGACGTCAGCCTCGTCGTCCGGGGCGACGCCGCGCTGCGGCTGCGCGGCCGGGGCGTCACCACGGTGCGCGAGCTCGCGGCGCTCGATCCCGCGGTCGGGCTGCCCGGCCCGCCCCCGGACGACCCCGAGGTGGGCGACGGCGCGCTCGAGGGCGCGGAGCTGCGGGAGGCGGTGGCCCTCGCCCGGGCCTGGCGTCGCGACGTCCCGCTGGTGCGCCGTGTGCGCCGGCCCACCGTCGCGCGCGGCGACGTCGAGGTGGACGTCGACATGGAGAGCCTCGGCGAGGACGGCGCCTACCTGTGGGGCGCGCTGCTCTCCGGCGCCGACATCGGGGTCGAGCCCGGCTACCGCGGCTTCGTCACCTGGGACCCGCTGCCCACCCGCGACGAGGGCCGCTCGTTCGGGGAGTTCTGGACGTGGCTCACCGACGTCCGCGCCCGGTGTGCGGAGCGCGGGCTGGTGCTGCGGGCCTACTGCTACAACGAGCAGGCGGAGAACCGCTGGCTGCGCGCCTCCGCCGAGCGCTTCGCCGGCATGGCCGGCGTGCCCCCGGCGGCGGAGATCGAGGAGTTCATCGCCTCCGACGCGTGGATCGACCTCTTCCCCGTCGTCAGCGACGCCTTCCTCTGCCCGCACGGCAAGGGCCTCAAGCGGGTCGCGCCGTCGGCGGGCTTCGCCTGGCACGACCCGGAGGCCGGCGGGGAGAACTCCATGCGCTGGTACCGCGACGCGGTCGCCCTCGACGGGGGTGAGCCCGACGCCGCACAGCGCGAGCGGCTGCTCGTCTACAACGCCGACGACGTGCGGGCCACGTGGACGCTGCGCACGTGGCTCACGTCCGACCGTGTCCTCGAGGTGCCGTTCGTCGACGACCTGTAGCGACGGTCAGCGAGGCTGCATCCGCAGCGCGCCGTCGAACCGGATGACCTCGCCGTTGAGGTAGTCGTGCTCGACGATCATCGCGACGAGCTGCGCGTACTCGTCGGGACGCCCGAGCCGCTGGGGGAACGGGATGCCGGCCGCGAGCTGCTCGCGGAACGACTCCTCGACGCCCGCCAGCATCGGGGTGTCGATGATGCCCGGGGCGATGGTCATCACGCGGATGCCGTACTGCGCGAGGTCGCGGGCCGCGGGCACGGTCATGCCGACGACGCCGCCCTTCGACGCCGAGTAGGCGATCTGGCCGATCTGTCCCTCGAAGGCGGCGACGGACGCCGTGTTGACGACGACCCCGCGCGCCCCGTCCGCCAGCGGCTCCGTCGCGGCGATCGCCTCGGACGCCAGGCGCATGACGTTGAACGTGCCGACCAGGTTGACCCCGATGACCTGCTGGAAGACCTTCAGGTCGTGCGGGCCCTTCTTGGACAGCACGCGCCCGGCGGTGCCGATGCCCGCGCAGTTGACCACCACGCGCAGCGGCAGGCCGGTGGACGTCGCCGCCTCGACGGCGCTCGCCACCTGGTCGGGGTCGGTCACGTCGGCGCCGACGTACTCGACGTTGTCGAGCTTCTCGGCGTCCTCGACCGCGGAGGGCAGGTCGATCCCGATCACCCGGGCGCCGCCCGCGGCGAGCTTGCGGACGGTGGCGCCCCCGAGGCCGGAGGCCCCACCGGTGACGATCGCGGCGACATCGGTCGTGTCCATGGGTGCGCAGGCTATCGCCGCGCCGACCGGGCCGCCGGTCAGCACTGACCGTTCGGGCCGTGACGTCTATCGCCGCGCGATGCCCAGCTGGAAGTCGTCCAGGTACCGCGCGGCGAAGCCGGCCTCGGAGTAGGCGAGGTAGAAGTCCCACATCCGCACGAACGTCTCGTCGAAGCCGATCGCGCGGACCTCCGGCTCCCGGACCAGGAACGTGGCCCGCCAGCGGCGCAGCGTCTCGGCGTAGTCGAGGCCGATCGACCGGCGCTCGACGACCTCCATCGACGTGTGCCCCGCCAGCGTCGCGTCGATCGCCTCGAGGCTGGGGATCAGGCCGCCGGGAAAGATGTACTTGTGGATCCAGGTGTAGTTGTCCTTGGTCGCCTGGAGCCGGTGGTGCGGCATCGTGATCGACTGCAGACCGAAGCGACCGCCGGGGGCGAGCAGCCGGTCGACGGTGGCGAAGTACTCGGGCCAGAAGCGTTCGCCGACGGCCTCGATCATCTCGATGCTGATCACGGAGTCGTACTCGCCGACGGCGTCGCGGTAGTCGCGGACGTCGATGGTGATGCGGTCGGAGACGCCGGCCTGCTCGGCGCGGACGCGAGCGAGCTCCGCCTGCTCGACCGAGAGCGTCAGCGTCGTCACCCGCGCGCCGCGCTGCGCGGCGCGGATCGCGGCCTCGCCCCACCCGGTGCCGATCTCGAGGACGCGGCTGCCGGCGCGCACGCCCGCGAGGTCGAGGACCCCGTCGATCTTGCGGTGCTGGGCGTCGGTGAGGGACTCGGTCGGCCGGGCGGGGTCGAACCAGGCGGCGGAGTACATCATCGACTCGTCGAGGAAGAGCCTGAACAGGTCGTTCGACAGGTCGTAGTGCCGGTGGACGTTCTCGCGCGACACCGTCGCGTCGGCCGCGACCTCCTCGTGCGGCTGGCCGCGGTCGTAGACCCGGCGCAGGTTGCGCAGCGGACGCGGCACGAGCTGCTCGACGTGGTCGGTGAGGCAGCGCAGCACGCCGACGAGGTCGTCGGAGTCCCAGTCGCCGACCATCCACCCCTCGCCGAAGCCGATGAGGCCCTGGCGGCCGAGGCGCGTGAAGAAGGCCTCCGGGCGGATGAGGCGGAGCTCGGGACCCTGCGGGTCGCCCTCGACCGACCCGTCGGGCCACACGAGGTGCAGCGGGAGACGGACGATGGCGGCGCGCACCAGGGCGCGAGCCACGATCATGCGGAGCCGGTTCTCGCCCGGGTCCTGCAGGCCCGGCCACACGCCCTCTGCGGGCCGCGGGACGACGCGGCGGGGCTCGGTGGTGCGCGAGGTCGATGACACGTGGCTGTCCTCTCGTTCGCGGCCGGCTTTTCGACCGCCTGTGCATCCTTCGCGGTGCGAGCCCTGTCGCCGCACTCCACGGCACCTTCGTGATCGGGCGCCGGAGTGTTCGCCGCTTTTCGCGGAGATCACGTCCGAGGTCCTCGCCGACGATCACTCAGGACGCCCGTGGTGGGTTACCGTGCGGAGTCCCCGAGACCGGAGGGTGACCTCGCCGTCCGCCGAGAGCCCCGGAGGAAGGTGAGATGGGCGTCCCCGAGCAGCTGCGTCGGCTCGACGAGGACCTCGCCACCGGGCGGGTCGACGCCGAGTCCTATCGGCGGCGACGTGACGAGCTCCTCGCCGCCCGGCTCCCCGCGACCCCGCCGCCCGCCCCGGCGGACGATCTCGACGACAGCGAGCTCGACGCCGCCGACCGCGAGCTGGGCCTCGAGGACGAGGAGGCCTCGGCCCGCACCCGGGCGGCCACGACGACGCCCGACGCCCGGCACGGCGTGCGGGGCGCCCCGCCCCCGCCCGCCCGCCCGAACGGGGCGCGGCCGCCGACGGGCCCCGGGTCCGGTCCCGCAACGACCTCCCAGGCCGCGCGACCCCAGGCCCCGCCGCCCCGGACCCCGCCGCCCGGCACCCCGCCGTTCTCCCGGCGCCCGCCGCCCTCCGGCCCGGCGCACCCGGGCGGCCCTGCGATCCCTCCGACGACACCGTCCGGCCCCGGCGCGGCCCGCGGCCCCCGCACCGCCTCCCCGACGACCCCGCCGCCTCCTCCGCCCCGGCCCGCGGACGGGCCGACGTCCCGTGAACCTCGCCGCGCCGCCCCGGCGGCCGAGCCGGTCGCCACGCCCGCGCCGTCGACGCCGGCACCCGCCGTCACACCCCCGTCGTCCGAGGCGACCGATCGGCCGGCCACCGAGCGCGATCCTCCGGAGGCCGGGGCTCGCCCCGCTCGCCCGGTGGCCGGATCCCTCGCGGACGCCCTCGCCCCGCCGACGCCCGCCCCCGCGGACGGCGACCCACCCGAGGCCCGACCCGGCCCGGCCCCGACCGACACCGTGTCCTCGGGAGACCGTGCGACCGCCGACGACCCGACCGCTGCGCCGCAGCCGGCCGCTCCTGCCGAGGCCACGGCGCAGACCGTGTCCTCAGGACACGGTTCGCGAGCGGAGGCGGGGGCGCAGGAGCCGGCTGCTCCTGCCGAGACCACGGCCGCTCCCGCCGGGCCGGAGGAGCAGGAGGGCGGCACCTCGGCGCCGCCCGAGGAGGACGTCCCCCGGGACCCCGGCCCGCCCGGCATCCCCGGCCCGACCGCCGACGCGCCGCCGCTGCCGGGCGCACCGGCGGTGCCCGCGCTGCGCCCGCCGCCCCCACCCGTCGACGTGGACGAGCACGACGCGGACGACGCCACGCGCACCGACGAGCGCCCGCTGCCGGCCGACCCGTTCCCGCCGCCGTTCCGCTGGTCGACCGAGGGGACCGACGGCCACGCGTCGCCGGACACCACCCAGGTCGTCCGCGACGCGGCCGGACCCGCCGCCGACCGCACGCAGGTCGTCTCCCGCGGGGTCCCGGGGCCGGAGGTGACGCAGGTGGTGCGGCGTTCGTCGGTGCCTCCGCGCGGTGTCCCACCCCGCGCGGCGCCGCCCGCCCCCGAGCGCACCCAGTTCGTGCCGGGGTCGGTGCCGGCGCGGTCGGCCGGGGGAGGGGTCGCCCGCCCCGAGGAGACGGTGCCGCCGTGGGCGGCGGGCGCGGCACGGTCCGAGGGCCTGCCGGGTCGCGAGCTCTTCGCCCGCGGCCCGGGCCCGCGTGCCGGCGCGATCCTGGGCGCCGCGGCCGTGGTCCTGCTCGTCCTCGTCGTGCTGGTGGCGTCGATCGCGCTGGCCTGAGGGTCGATCACTAGGCTCGGCCGCGTGGTGACCATGGTGAGCTTCCACGCGCACCCCGACGACGAGTGCATCTCCTGCGGCGGCGTCATGCGGGCGGCCGCGGACGCGGGGCACCGTGTGGTGCTGGTGGTCGCCACCCGGGGCGAGCACGGCGAGATCGTGCCCGGGGTGCTGGCCGACGGCGAGACCCTCGCCGAGCGCCGGGTCAAGGAGACCCACGACGCCGCGGCCGTGCTGGGCATCGCCCGGGTCGAGTTCCTGGGCTACGTCGACTCCGGGATGGTCGACACGGACACCAACGGCGCCTCCGGGTCGTTCTGGTCCGCCGACGTCGAGGAGGCCGCCGAGCGGCTCGCGGCGATCCTGCGCGAGGAGGACGCCGAGGTCCTCACCTGCTACGACCGCATCGGCGGCTACGGCCACCCCGACCACATCCAGGTGCACCGGGTCGGTCGGCGCGCCGGCGAGCTCGCGGGGACGCCGCGGGTCTACGAGGCCACGTCCAACCGCGACGAGTTCCGCAAGATGATGGCGATGGCGCGCGAGGGCGGTCAGGACGCCCCGGACCTGGACCCCGACGGCTTCGGGTCGCCCGAGGCGGAGCTGACCACCCGCGTCGACGTCACCCCCTGGCTCGACGCCAAGCGCGCCGCGATGCGCGCGCACCGCAGCCAGATCGCCGACGACTCCTTCTTCCTCACGCTGGACGACGACCGGTTCGCGATGGCCTTCGGCACCGAGTGGTTCATCCGCCTGGACGGAGATCCGGCGCACCGCGAGGACACGCTCTTCCCCGCATAGCGTCGCACCGGCCAGGGTGGGCGTCGTGGACCGAGGACGGCGACTGCTGGCGGACCCCCACCAGACCAAGGGCACCGCGTTCAGCCCGGAGGAACGGCGGGAGCGCGGCCTGCTCGGACTGCTCCCGGCCGGGGTGCAGACTCTCGAGGAACAGATCGGTCGTTGCTGGTCGGAGGTCCAGCGGCTCTCGAGTGACCTCGACCGCTACGTGTACCTGCGCTCGCTGCAGGACCGCAACGAGCGCCTCTTCTACGCGCTGCTCGCCGCGCACGTCCCGGAGACGCTCCCGCTCGTCTACACGCCGACGGTGGCCGAGGGCTGCCGCCGCTTCTCGGAGATCTGGCGGCGCCCCCGCGGCCTCTACCTGTCGTGGCCGGACCGCGAGCACCTGCGGGAGGCGCTGCGCAACCGGCCCCAGGAGGAGGTCGACGTCATCGTCGTCACCGACGGCCAGCGCATCCTCGGCATCGGTGACCAGGGCGTCGGCGGCATGGGCATCCCGATCGGCAAGCTCTCGCTCTACACGCTGATCGGCGGCATCGATCCCGCCCGCACCCTGCCGATCCTGCTCGACGTCGGCACCGACAACGCCGCGCTCCTCGAGGACCCCTTCTACCTGGGCTGGCGCCACCACCGCATCGACGAGGACGCCTACACCGAGTTCGTCGACCGCTTCGTCGAGGCCGTCCAGGCGGAGCTGCCCGACGTGCTGCTGCAGTGGGAGGACTTCGCGACGCCCCACGCCCTGCCGATCCTGCAGCGCTACCGGGACCGGCTGCTGACCTTCAACGACGACATCCAGGGCACCGCCGCCGTCGCGCTCGGCGCGCTGCGCGGGGCCACGGACGTCGCCGGGACGCGGCTGCGCGACCAGCAGGTGGTCATGCTCGGCGCCGGCTCGGCCGGTGTCGGGGTCATGGAGATGGTGGCCCAGGAGATGGTCGACGAGGGGCTCTCGGAGGCCGACGCCTACGCCCGCTGCTGGGTGGTCGACGTCCGCGGCCTGCTCACCGCCGACCGCGAGGACCTCTCCGAGGCCCAGCGTCGCTTCGCCGTCGACCCCGACGTCGTCGCCGGGTGGGGGGTCGACGGCCTGCCGCAGCTCGCCGACGTCGTCGAGCACGTCACGGTCGGGGTGCTGCTCGGCCTGTCGACCGCGGCCGGCGCGTTCACCGAGCAGATCGTGCGGACGATGGCGGGCAAGGTCGAGCGGCCGATCGTCTTCCCGCTCTCCAACCCGACGGCCAACGCCGAGGCCCGGCCCGCCGACCTCGACGCGTGGACCGACGGCCGTGCCCTCGTCGCCGCCGGCTCGCCGTTCGCGCCCCTGCGCCGCGGCGACCGCGAGATACCCGTCGCGCAGTGCAACAACGTCTACATCTTCCCGGCGATGGGTCTCGCCGTGACCGCGGCGCGGGCGACCCGGGTCACCGACGCGATGATGCGCGCCGCGGCCCGCGCGCTGGGCGCCGCCTCGCCCGCCCTGCGGGACGCGGACGCCCCGCTGCTCCCGCCGTGGGCCGACGTCCGCGCGGTCGCCGAGGACATCGCCGTGGCCGTCGCGGTGCAGGCGGTGGGCGACGGTGTCGCCCCGGCGCGCAGCGAGGACGAGCTGCGCGCGCTCGTCCGCTCGACCCGCTGGACGCCCACGTACCAGCACCCGTAGCCCCCCGTGGTGATATGGGCGTCGACAGCTGGCGGACCGGACCCCGAGGAGTTCTGACGTGGCGACCGGCCTCGACGAGACGGGCACCCGTCCGGTCCGTGACGTCCCGACCCTCGTCGACGGCGACAGGCCGCGGGCGGACCGCCGCCGGGAGTGGTCGGGGGCGGCGCTCATCGCCGCGGTCGGCGGCCTGCTCGGCGGGCTGCTGTTCCTCGTGGCCTACAAGGGCATGCCCGACGACTCCTACATCACGCTCGACTACGCCCGGAACGTCGTCGAGCACGGGCACTGGGGCCTCACGCCCTTCCGGGACGCGAACTCCGCCACCTCGCCCCTGAACGTCTGGCTGCTCGCCGGCGGCATCCTCGTCACGGGTCGCCCGGTGGTGGCCGCCGGCCTGGTGCTCGTGCTGACCACGGCGGCGATGGCGGTGTGGGCCGGCCAGCTCGCCGGGGATCTCGGCCTGCGGCGCGCCGTCGTCGCGGTCCTGACCGTCGGGCTCATCGTCTCGTCGCCGATCTTCGCCTCCGTCGTCGGGATGGAGTCGTTCCTGGTCGCGGCGCTGCTCGTGGCGGTGGTGCGCTACGCGACCGCGCGCCGGGTGGTCGCCACGGGAATCGTCACCGGCCTTGCGGTGCTCACACGCCCGGACCTCGCCCTGCCGGCCGTCGTGCTCGTCGCTGTGCTCTTCGTGGCCGCCGCGCCCCGCCGGCCGCGCCGAGCGGCGCTCGCGGTGGGCGTCGGCGCGCTGGTGACGCTGCCATGGCACATCTGGTCGTGGTTCGTGCTCGGCAGCTTCGTGCCGGACAGCCTGATCATCAAGACCAGCGGTGCCTTTCCCGGTGGTGAGGTCTTCGGCAACGGGCCGCTCTTCATGGCCGAGCGCTGGCCGATCCCGATGTTGGTGGTCGGCCTCGTGGTCGGCGTGGGTGTCGTCGCGGTCGTGGCGTCGGCCGTCCGCTGGATCGCGGGCCGTGGCCGGCTCACCGACCGCGTCATCGTGGCTGCGGGGGTCGCCGGCGCGGTGCACTACGCCGCCTACGCAGCCATGGGCGTCTCGTCCTACATCTGGTACTACTGCCCGTCCCTGGCGCTGCTGACCCTCGCCGCGTCCCTCGGCGCTGCCGATCTCAGCCTGCGGCGCACCGGGGCCGTGGTCGCCGGGCTCGCGGTCGTCGCCGGCGTCAGCGTCGGTCACCAGACCGGTCTGGGCACGCCGTGGCCGAACCCGGCGGTCTTCGGGAACTGGGCCACCGCGTCCGACTACATCGAAGCCGGCACCCAGCTCGGCCGGGTGCTGCCCTCGGATCAGAGCGTCCTCGCGCCGGGCGAGATCGGCACCCTCGCCTTCGCCTGCCGCTGCGACATCGTCGACCAGTTCAGCGATCGCGCGCGGCTGATGTCGGTCGTCGACTCCCGGCTGGCCGTGAGCGGTCCCGTCGGGGGGTTCCTGCTGCGCCTGAACTTCCTGCACGCCGAGCGCACGCCGGTGGAGCCTCCCGACCGGATCCTCACCTACGAGACCGGTCCCGGTCCGGGCTGGCCCACCTACGTCCTGGGACGCGGTGCGGGGCATCTCGTCCTGGAGCCCTGAGGGCCCCGGCGCTCAGCCCTCGAGGATGTAGCCGCGCCCGCGGACGGTGCGGATGCGCTCCGCGCCGAGCTTGCGGCGCAGGTAGCCGATGTAGACCTCGACGATGTTCGAGGTCGGCGGGCCGCCCCACACGCGGGTCACGAGCTGCTCCTGCGACATCGCCTGGCCGCGCGGGTGCCGGATGAGGGCGTCGACGACGGCGTACTCGGTGCGCGAGAGGCTCACCGGCTTGCTCTCGACGAACACCTGCTCGAGCGCGGTGTCCACCATGACCTCGCCACGGCGCAGGAACAGCTGGGCGGTCGGGCGGTCGTCGCCGAGCCGCAGGCGCAGCCGCGCGAGCAGCTCCTCCATGGGGAAGGGCGTCACCAGGTAGTCGTCCTGCGTCGCGCGCAGGGTCGACACGGTGCGGTCCCGGGCCTCGGGGCTGGTCAGCGCGATGACGGGCGTGCGCGGGGCGTCGCGGTGGAGATCGGCGAGCACCTCCACCGGCCGCAGCCCGGGCATCTCGATGTCGAGCACCACGGCGCGTGCCCCGCTGGCCCGCGCGGTCGCCCCGACGCTCCAGCTCTCACGGAGGAGTTGGGGTTCGAAGCCGTGCGACCGCAACGTCCCCACCAGGACGCTCGTTGTGCGATGGGAAGGGGCCACACACAGCACGCGGCCCCGCTCCGCGCCCGCATAACGATCAGGTCTCATCGCGGCCCAGCTTGACGCGGCGCGCGTCCGAGTTCAATCGGCGAGCGGCGAGCGGGAACGTGATGCTCACCAACGGCACTCTCCTGAGAGTCGGGTGCGGCGAGCGGCGCACGTACTCGTCCGTTCGGCGGCATAGACCGTCCCTTCGTCGCGCTGAGCGGGCCTGCGGGCGGCGCTGAGTCACAGCTTTTCTCAGGTCCGCCCCGGCCCAACGGTCGTGTCCCTACCGTGACCTCCCGTCGGAGCCCGGACGGCGACGCTCCCCCTCGCTGCCGCCGTCCGCGCTCCGCCGACACCAGGACACCCGTGTCCCCCGGCGTCGACCCCTGGACGAGCTCCCCCGTCCCGGCGCCCCGGGCACCGTCAGGAGGTTCCCCGTGCCCCGACGCGGACGACATCGCACAACACTCCCCATGCGCATCCTCGCGATCGTGGCTGCGCTGCTGGTCACCGGCGGTGTGGTCACCGTCGCCGGCTCGGCCTTCGCCGATTCGGACTCGGGCTCGGGTGACTCCGGCCTCCTGAGCGCCTTCTCGAGCGACGAGGACTCCGGCTCCGGGGACTCCGAGCAGAGCTCGGACGACGAAGGCCGGTCCTCCGACGCTGACGAGGACCAGGGGTCCGACGAGCAGGGCGAGCAGAACGGCGACGAGAACGCCGGCGAGGACGGCCAGGGCGACGGCGGCGACGAGCGCCGCGGCGACGAGAACAACGGGATGACCGAGGACGTCGGCGAGGTCAACGCCGACAACGAGGGCGCGGCCGTCGAGGCCGCCGAGGCCGAGGACCCGTTCCCGGGCCGTGCCGACGCCGCGAACGCCGACAGGGGCGACTACGTCGACATCAGTGACGTCGAGGCGAACGGCAACATCGGCGAGGGCGGCGTGTTCAACGACGCGCAGGGCACCTACACCGTCGACTGCGGCGTGAGCGACCACAACAACTCCGACAACTACATGGCCGCGCCGGGCAAGGAGAACGGCGCCCAGCACGTCCACGACTACGTCGGCAACCAGACCACCGACGCGAACTCCGACGACGACCCCCTGCAGGAAGCGGCCGACGCGGGCCAGACCTCCTGCGTCAACGGCGACGGCTCGGCCTTCTTCTGGCCGGTCCTGCGCGACATCAACGGCGCGAGCCCCGACGAGGGTGAGAACGGCGGCAGCCTCGACGGGAACGTCGGCTCGATCATCAAGCCGGCCTCGGCGGACCTGACGTTCCACGGGCACGGCGACCGGGAGATCACCGCCATGCCCAGCCACCTCATGATGATCATGGGGAACGCCAAGCAGGGCGCCCAGGACGGCAAGAACGTCAACGCCAAGTACACGTGCTCCGGGCAGGGCAACGAGAACCGGATCACCGAGCAGTACCCGATCTGCGGTCCGGGCGAGCAGCTGACCCGCATCCTCGACTACCCGAGCTGCTGGGACGGCGAGAACCTGGAGTCGAAGGACTTCCGCTCGCACATCTTCTTCCCGGACGACCAGGGCAACTGCGAGTCGGACCAGGAACCGATCCCGGCCCTGCGCATCACCCTGAAGTACGACCAGCCCGAGGGCCGCACGTTCCAGATCGACAGCTTCCCGAACGAGCAGCACGACCCGAGGACCGACCACTCCGACTTCCACAACATCGCCAGCCAGGCGTCGAACGACGCGGGTGCGGAGTGCATCAACGAGAACCAGGACTGCGCCAACCTGCAGCAGTAGGCCGGACCTGAGCACCACCCACGAGGGGTCGTCCCCGTGATCTCCACGATCACGGCGGGCGGCCCCTCGCGTTCGTGCGCCCGGCGACATACGGTCGGGGCAGGCGCCGACCGGCGCTCACGGGAGTCCGGGCCACCGGGCTGAGAGGGGACCAGGCCGCACTGCACCCATTTGGGACGGGCGGCAGCGGTCCCGACCGTTCGAACCTGATCCGGATCATGCCGGCGCAGGGAGGCTGCAGATGAGCACGTCGTCGTCCGTGTCCGGGCCCGCTCCCGGCGACACCGCCGCGGCCCCCGCCGAGGTCGCCCCCACCCTCGACGGCCCCGTGCCGAAGACCCTGGGCTTCCTCGACCAGGGCGCCTTCTGGGCGAACCTCGGGGTGAGCCTGCTCGGCTTCGCCGGGGTGCTCGCCGTCCTGGCGCCGGCGGGAGCACCCCCGCTCACGGTCACCGCCGCGATCGTGGCCACGGTCGTCGGCACGGTGATCGGCAGCGCGATGGTCGGGCTCTCCGCGATGCCCGGCGCGGCCACCGGTGCGCCGGCGATGGTGCTGCTGCGTGGCCTGTTCGGCGGGGTGCTGTCCTGGATCCCGTCGGTGCTCAACGTCGTGCAGCTCATCGGCTGGGGCACGTTCGAGCTCGTCGTCATCGCCCAGGCCGGCACGCTGGCGCTCGGCGGGCCGACGTGGGCCTGGGTGCTGGGTGCGGGGGTCGTCACGACCGTGCTCACGCTGCGCCCGCTCGGGATGCTGCGCCTGCTCCGGCGCGTGGTGACCGTGCTCGTCGCGATCTCCGTCGCCTATCTCGCCTGGTGGCTGTTCACGCGACCCGAGCTCGACCTCACCAGCACCGGCGGCTCCTGGGCCGGGTTCTGGGCGGGCACCGACGCGGCGATCGCCGTCGCGGTGTCGTGGATCCCGGTGGCCTCGGACTTCTCGCGCCACTCGCGGCGGGTCTCGACGGCGTTCACGTCCGCGACCGTCGGCTACGGGGTCACCCAGATCGTGTGCTTCGTCGTGGGCCTGGCCGCGCTCGCGCTGGTCGGCGGCAACGGCGACGAGGTGTTCGCCCCGATGCTCGCCGCACCGCTCGGGCTGGTCGCGCTGCTCGTGCTCACCGCCCGCGAGACCGACCAGTCGTTCGCGAACGTCTACTCGACCGCGGTCTCGGTGCAGAACCTCGCCCCGCGCGCCGACCGCCGGATCCTGTGCCTGGTGATCGGGACGATGATCACCGTGCTCGCCCTGGGCGTCACGATCGACGACTACGCGGTCTTCCTCGCGGTGATCGGCTCGGTGTTCGTGCCCCTGCTCGGGGTGGGCGTCGGCGATGCGCTCGTGCGCCGCGGTGCCCCGCCCGACCTCTCCCGGTGGGCGCCGTCGCGCCCGCTGATGGTCGTGGCGTGGGTGATCGGGCTGGTGGTCTACCAGCTGATCAACCCGGGGGGCGCGCCCGTCTGGTCGGACGCCTGGACCCTCCTGCGCGAGGCGATCGGGTTCGTGCCGCCGTCGTGGCTGTCCGCGTCGCTCTCGTCGTTCCTCGTCGCCGTCCTCGCGGCCGCGCTGCTGGCGCGTCTGGAGCAACGGCGCCGGACGTGACCTCCTGACGTGACATCCGCCCCGGTGACGGCGGCCGGGTCGGTCCTGTACGGCTGGAGGGCCGAAGGACGACACCGACGCGCGGAGGGGGCTGAATGGCGGGTCACCTGCGCGGATGGGCGCGTGAGCTGCGCTCGCCGCTGACGCTGCTGCTGGTCGTCGCGTGCGTCGTCGGCGGGGTCTGGGCGGCCGTCGTGCTGACGCCCGACCAGGACGTGGAGGTGCTCGGGCAGCAGCTCAGCGTCGGGGCCCAGGCGCCGACGGCGACGCTGTCGGGACCGCCGCGCATCGTCCAGATCGGCAACACCAGCCTCGACGTCCCCGACGTCGCGATCTACGGGCCGCTGCGCCCGCAGCTGACGATCGGGCCGGTGCAGCGCAACGCGACCGCGGGCGACGCCGTGGCCGCGCTGGCGCAGGGCCGCAGCCCGGCGGACGCACTGTCGGCGATCGTCACCGGCTTCGAGCACTGGTACGGCTGGGCCACCCTGATCCTGGTCGCGGTCGTGCTCGGCATCTGCGGGCTCGTCGGCTCGCTGCGGGTGCTCGCGATGCTGCGGTTCACCGTGCGCCGCTCGGGCGCCGGCGCGCGCCCCGCGGTCGTCGCCCGGCGACTCTCGCGGACGCTCACGCGCTCGACGGTGGTGGCGCTGGCCGCGGCCCTGCTCGTGTGGGGCGTCAGCGGCGTGCTGGCGGTGGTGGGGGCCCAGGGCCTGCGCGACGCCCGCTCGCTCACCGACCTCACCGGCGCCCACCACGTCACCCCGTCGCCCGTGGGGCCGACCGTGTCCGGCGTCCGGGGCGTCGTGATCGGGGATTCGCGGGTCGCCCGGCTCGGCGGACCGGTCGCCCCGGGCGCCCCCGCCGAGGACGTGGCGTGCGCCCGCAGCACCGACTCGCTCGCCCACCAGATCTCGGCGGCGATCGGCGACGAGGTGCTCAACCTCGCCTGCTCGGGGGCGCGCATCTCCGCGGGCCTGCGTGCTCCGCAGCAGGCGGGCGGAGTGCAGGTCCCGCCGCAGATCGGGCGGCTCAAGCAGGTCGAGGACCCGGCGTTCGTGGCCGTCGCCGTCGGCCCCAACGACCTGAACTGGACCGACCTCATCGGCTACTGCTACGCGGCGGCGGACTGCGCCGACAACTTCACCGCCGGCGAGTTCGGCTACCGGCTGGCGGCCTTCGACCGCGACTACGCCGACCTGCTCGCCGACCTCGCGACCCTGCCGTCGCACCCCCGCGTCGTCGTCATCACCTCCTACGACGTCCTGCGCCCCGACGCGCAGTGCGCGACCGTGCGCGGGCCGCTGCAGTACCCCGGGCTCACCCCCGAGGAGATCCAGCTGCTGGCGGACCGGAACGCCGCGCTCAACCAGGTGCTGACCGCCGGCGCGCGTCGTTACGGGTTCGACGTCGTGACCCCGCCGCTGTCCCCGTTGTGCGTCCCGGACGGCGACGGCCTGGGCCCCGACCTGCAGTCGATCCAGGACCGGTACCCGTTCCACCCCACCGCCGTCGGCGAGCTGCGCCTGACGATCCCGGTGGTCGACCGCGTCGGCGTGCCCGCCCCGGTGCCGCCTCCCTGATCCCCCGGATCTCCCTGCGACCACCCGGCGCTCGGTTGCTTGGACCGGCCCCCAGGGGGCACTCCCCTCGCTACGTGAGCGAAGTTCCCGGCTATAGCCGGGAACTTCGCTCACGTAGGACCGAAGGGAGCAACGCGCTCGTGAAGATGCGCACGCTGGGCCGGACCGGCATCAAGGTGAGCCCGTACTGCCTCGGCGCCATGATGTTCGGCGCCTGGGGCAACACCGACCACGACGACTCGATCAAGATCATCCACAGGGCGCTGGACGCCGGGATCAACTTCGTCGACACCGCCGACGTGTACGCGCAGGGCGAGTCCGAGGAGATCGTCGGCAAGGCGCTGCAGGGTCGCCGCGACGACGTCGTGCTCGCGACCAAGGCGCACGCCCCGATGGGCGACGACCCGAACCACCGCGGCAACTCGCGCCGGTGGCTCGTGCGGGAGGTCGAGAACTCGCTGCGCCGCCTGCAGACCGACCACATCGACCTGTACCAGATCCACCGCCCCGACCCCGAGACCGACGTCGAGGAGACGCTCTCGGCGCTCACCGACCTCGTGCGCAGCGGCAAGGTCCGGGCGATCGGGTCGTCGACCTTCCCCGCGTCCGACATCGTCGAGGCCCAGTGGGTCGCCGAGCGCCGCGGCCTCCAGCGCTTCCGCACCGAGCAGCCCCCGTACTCGATCCTCAACCGCGGCATCGAGCGCGAGGTCCTCCCGGTCTGCCGCCGCTACGGCATGGGCACGCTCGTCTGGAGCCCGCTGGCCATGGGCATGCTCACCGGGAAGATCCGCAAGGGGCAGGAGGGCGGCACGCAGCGCTCGCAGCGCACCCCGGGCCGCTTCACCGACGAGCGCAAGCTCGACGCGGTCGAGCAGCTGATCCCGCTCGCGGAGAAGGCGGGCCTGTCGATGGTGCACATGGCGATGGCCTTCGCCGTGTCCCACCCGGCCGTCACCTCGGCGATCATCGGGCCGCGCACGATGGAGCAGCTCGACGACGTCCTCGCCGGCGCCGAGGTCACCCTCGACGACGAGGTGCTCGACCGCATCGACGAGATCGTCCCGCCCGGCGTGGACGCCAACCCCGGCGACGTCTCCTACGAGCCGCCGGCGATCGGCGACGTGGCCCAGCGTCGCCGGCCGCGCGAGGAGCGGGCGGCGGCGGGGAACTAATTCCCTGCAACGGGCGGCGGCGCTCGCCCGGCGCCGGGAACACTCAGAAGGATTCGGAACACTCGGAAGGGGTCTCCCGATGGGCACCGTCGCCATCGTGATCATCATCGTGGTGGTGCTGCTGGCCGTCGCCGGTGTCGCCGCCCTCGTCCTGGCGCGCAGGCGCAAGCAACAGCAGCTCGTCGAGCAGTTCGGTCCCGAGTACGAGCGCCGGGTCGCCGAGACCGGCGACCGCAAGCAGGCCGAGCAGGAGCTGCAGCAGCGCAAGGAACGCCACGACCAGCACCAGCTCCGGCCGCTGCAGCCCGACGAGCGCGAGCGCCTGCGGTCGGACTGGCAGCAGGTCCAGCGCGGGTTCGTCGACGACCCCGGCGGGGCCGTCGAGCACGCCGACGCCCTGCTGGTGACGATCATGCGCCAGCGCGGCTACCCCGTCGAGGACGGCCGGCGCCGCACCGACGACCTCTCGGTCGCCCAGCCCCACCTCGTCGGCGACTACCGGCGGGCCCAGGACGTCGTCACCTCGCACCGGCAGGGCACGGCGAGCACCGAGGACCTCCGCTACGCCTTCACGTCGTTCCGCACCCTCGTCGAGGCGATGCTGGACGACGACGGCGGCGAGGGGCAGGGCCGGCACGACCAGCACGACCAGCAGGGCCGGCACCAGCAGAACGGCACGACCGAACGAATCTCGGGCTCGCCCCGGGGTGCCGGCGACCAGCAGATCGGGCACCCCGACGCCGGCACGGAACGCATTCAGCAGCCGCCGCCCGCAGGAGCGCCCGGGCAGGGTGCGCCTCCCGGAGGAGCGCCCGCCCAGGGCGCGCCGCAGGGCGGCCCGGTCGGTCCGGGCCGGCCACCGTCGGCGCCTCCCGCGACCGGCGGACCCGACGGACACCAGGAGCGCAGGGCATGAGCCACCCCGAACAGGGTCGAACCACCGAGCGTCCGGCAGGTCAGGAGCGCCCGGGCGGGTACGACGAGGACCCGCGGCAGAGCCGGCAGGCCGGTGACCCCTACGGCGACCCGGCCGGCGGCCAGCACGGCGCGGAGCACGGCGGTTTCGCCGCGCGTCACGGCGGCGCCCCCCAGGGGCAGCCCGGTGGGCAGCAGGTCGGCGGCCAGTACGGCGGTCAGCCCGGCCAGGACCAGTACGGCGGCCAGGACCAGTACGGCGGCCAGCAGCTCGGCGGCCAGTACGGCGGTCAGCCCGGCCAGGACCAGTACGGCGGTCAGCAGTACGGCGGCGACCAGTACGGCGGGCAGCAGGCCGGCGCGTACGGCGGCCAGCCCGGTGACCCGTACGGGCAGCAGACGGGCCAGCCGGGCCAGGTTCCCGGGCAGCAGTTCGGCCCGGGGCAGGCCGCGCCGGGCGACCAGGTCGGCCAGGCGCCCGGTGGTGTCGGCCCCGGTGGTGTCGGCCCCGGCGGCGCCGGTCCCGGTCAGCCGACGCCGGGCCAGCCCGGCCAGGGCGACCCGTACGGGGCCGGCGGTCAGCAGCACGGAGACCCGCACGGTCAGTACCCCGGACCGCCCGACCACACCCCCGGAGCCCCCGGCGAGCCGGCGGGCACGCAGGGCGGTCACGGTGTCGGGAACGGCGCCGGGAACGGTGCCGGCCACGGCGCGGGAGACGGTGCCGAGGGCGGCAACACGATCATCGACCCGCAGCGCGCGGGGCAGTGGCGCTCCCAGTGGGAGGACGTCCGGATGATGTTCGTCGACCGGCCGCAGGACGCGGTGGCCCGGGCCGACGGGCTGGTCGGGGAGGTGCTCGAGGAGCTCTCGCGCACGTTCACCGAGCAGCGCAGCGCCCTGGACCCGAACTCCCTCGGCGGCGAGCCGTCGACCGAGGAGATGCGCCGGGCCGTGCAGCGCTACCGGGAGTTCTTCGACCGGCTGCTGACCCTGTAGATCACCACTACGGTGCGCCGATGGTCTCCACCCCGGACTTCGGACGCACCCTCGACCGCCTCAAGCCCGTCGTCGGTGCGGTGACGAGGGCGCACATCGCGCTCTATCGCCGCACCGGCGGCTGGCTCGGGCACTCGATCCCGGGCATGCCGACGATGCTGCTGCTCGACCACGTCGGGGCGCGCAGCGGCCGGCTCCGGACGACGCCGCTGCTCTACTTCGCCGACCCCGAGGACCCCGACGACCTCGTGATCGTCGCGTCGTACGGCGGCCACCCGCGCCACCCCGCCTGGTTCCACAACCTCCGCGCGCACCCGGACACGACCGTCCAGGTGCGGGACGAGGTCCGCCCGGTGCACGCGCGGGTGGCCACCGACACCGAGCGCGCGCGTCTCTGGCCCGCGGCGACCGCGACCTACTCGCCGTACACGGGCTACCAGCAGCGGGCCGACGAGGTCGGGCGGACGATCCCGTTCGTGATCCTCACCCGACGGGACTAGCGCAACCGGACGTGGTCCGGGGTCAGGTCCTTGATCGACGACACCCCGAGCAGCGCCATCGTCCGGCGGATCTCGGCGGTGAGGATCGTCGCGAGGTGGTCGACGCCCTGCTCGCCGCCGGCCATGAGCGCGTAGAGGTACGCGCGGCCGACCAGACAGCCCGAGGCGCCGAGCGCGACGGCGGCGACGATGTCGGCGCCCGACATGATCCCCGTGTCGAGCATGACCTCGGCCTCCCCGCCGACCTCGGCCACCACCGACGGCAGCGTCTCGAGGGGGACGGGCGCGCGGTCGAGCTGCCGCCCGCCGTGGTTCGACACGATCACCGCGTCGGCGCCGGCGTCGACCACCCGCCGGGCGTCCTCGGCCGTCTGCACGCCCTTCACCACGAGCGGTCCGTTCCACGTGGATCGGAGCCAGGTGAGGTCGTCGAGGGTCAGCGCCGGGTCGAACATCGAGTCGATGAGCTCGGCGACCGTGCCCTCCCACGACGTCAGGGCCGCGAACTCCAGCGGGTCGGTCGTGAGGACGTTCGCCCACCAGTGCGGGTGGCGCGCCATGTCGAACAGGGTGCGTGCGGTGAGGGCCGGCGGGATGGTCAGCCCGTTGTAGGCGTCGCGCAGGCGGGCCCCGCCGACCGGGGTGTCGACGGTGAGCATGATCGCCTCGTTGCCGGCCTCCGCCGCCCGGCGGACGACCTCCTCGCTCGCGGCCCGGTCGCGCCAGAGGTAGAGCTGGAACCAGCGCCGGGTGTGCGGGGCGGCCGCGGCGAGGTCCGCCGGCGACGTCGTGCCCATGGTCGACAGGGTGTGCGGCACCCCGATGCGCCCCGCCACGCGCGCCACGGCCGGCTCGCCGGCGTGGTGCATCATCCGGGTGAACCCGGTGGGGGCGAAGGCGAAGGGCAGTGCCGACGGGCCGCCGAGCAGGGTCGTCGAGGTGTCGATGTGCGAGACGTCGCGCAGCACCGAGGGTCGGAACTCGAGCGCGGCGAACGCCTCGCGGGCCCGGTTCAGCGAGCGCTCGCCCTCGGCGGCGCCGTCGGTGTAGTCGAACACCGCGCGCGGCGTGCGGCGCCGGGCGATCTCCCGCAGGTCGCCGACGGTGTGCGCCCGCGCGAGACGGCGTCGGGTCGGGTCGGGATCGGGCCGGGCCAGGCGCAGGAGGGGGCGCAGCTCCGACGGGCGGGGCAGCCGTCGCGGGGTGCGGACGCGGAGCGGTCGCTCCTCGGAGGTCGTCATCCGTCCTCGTTCCTCGTCGCGGCGGTCGGGTCGTCCCCCTACCGAACGACGCCGGGGGCGGCACGTCAAGCGCGCGGGGATGGTCCCCCCGTGGCGAGGGCCGGTGCGGTACAACCGACCCGGACTCCGCCGGGACCGGCGGAGGGTGTCGGGAGAGGACGAAGGTCGTGAGCTACCCGCAGCGCTCGTGGGACGACGGTGACGTCGAGGTCATCGGCAGCCGGCTGTGGGCCGGCGGGGTCGCCACGGCCGTGGTCGCCGCGGGGATCGCCATCGTCGGCGTGCTCATCCTCACGAACGTCTTCGACCTCGGCATCCAGACCGCGCAGCGCAGCGGCGCGCTGGTCGACAACGCGATCACGATCATCCCGGTCTGCGCGGCGATCGCGGCGCTCGCCGGCACGGCCCTGCTGCACCTGCTGCTGCTGACCACGCCCCGCCCGGCCACCTTCTTCTCGGCGATCGTGCTGCTGGTGCTCGTGGTCCTGCTGCTGCAGGTCTTCCTCGCCCGCGGCGGCGTCGTCGACCACATCGCCACCGCGATCCTCTACGCGGCCATCGGGCTGGCGATCATCTCGATGCTCTCGGGCGTCTCGCGCACGGCGGTGCGGCCCGTGACCTCCGGCGGCTGGGGCGGACGGCAGTACGACGGCCGGTACGACCAGCGCTACGGCTCCTACGACCAGCAGCAGCAGCAGCACCCGGGCCCGTACCCCGGCGGGGACCAGCGCACGACCCGCTACGACCCGCGGGGCGGACAGGGCGGCGGCGCCGGCTGGTAGGCCGTTCGGCCTCTCTCCTGCCTCCGTTGCGCCCGGTAGCGGCGTCCGGACCTGCCGTGACGTTGATTCTATTGACGCCACTTCACTTGACCCTCCGTGCGCGCCCTGACGACCCTGGAGAGGCGTGATGCTCTACGCGGGTGATCCCTTCCTGCCCGCGTCCAGCTCCGTCGCCCCAGGTGGGGCGACAACGGGACGAGAGGTCGGCGATGTCACCCACGGCGGTCAACGGTTCGAGCACGAGCCGCGAGCACGAGGTCACCGGACGCACCCCGGTCACGCCACACGGCACGGCGCCCGGCCCGGGCCACCCCGTCGACCTCCAGGCCGCGCGGGCGGCCCTGCGGCTGGCCCTCCCCGAGCCCGGCAGCAAGTTCAGCCAGGACGACGAGTGGTGCGTCGTGGCCGAGCCGGACGGCTCGTGGGCCGAGTACCGGTTCCACGACTACGACCGCATCTTCGGCGTCCGCGGGCTGTACGAGAAGATCTTCTACGACGTCCTGGGCTGCGACTCGCCGCGCTTCATGGTGGGCCTGCTCAACGACGCCCTGGCGTCCGCCGACGTCCCGGCCGACTCGCTGCGGGTGCTGGACCTCGGCGCGGGCAACGGGATCATGGCCGAGGAGCTCGCCGCCGTCGGCGTCGAGCACTCCGTCGGGGTCGACATCCTCCCCGAGGCCCGCGACGCGGCCGAGCGCGACCGTCCCGGCCTGTACGCCGGGTACCACGTCGCCGATCTCACGGCGCTGCCCGCGTCGGAGCGCGAGGCCCTGGTCTCCCACGGGCTGAACACCCTCACGGTGGTGGCGGCCCTCGGCTTCGGCGACATCCCGCCGGCCGCGTTCCGCACCGCCTACGACCTCATCGCGCCGGACGGGTGGGTCGTCATGACGATCAAGGACGCGTTCCTCGAGGAGACCGACACCTCCGGCTTCGGGGGGATGATCGGCGAATCGATCCGGTCGGGTGCCCTGGAGGTCGTGCGCCGCGAGCGCTTCCAGCACCGACTGGCCACCGACAGCAGCCCGCTGCTCTACGAGGGGATCGTCGCGCGCAAGCGCGGACCGCTCGCGGGGTGAGCCTGGCCTCCGACCCGTCGGTAACCGTGTGATCCAGGTCCCAGACGGGCACACTTCTTCTTGGAGCGCGTCAGTTGCGGCGCGCTCCGGGAGTCGACGTGGAGGTCCCCCTCGCATGACCGTGGAGTCGCACCGCAATCGCCCGGCGACGGTGCCGGGTGCCGCCATCGACGTCGCCACCACGCTGGAGTCGCTGCTGCCGGCCGATCTGCTGGCCGAGGCCGACCCCGCCCTGTGGGGCCGCACCGTCGTGCAGATGGCCCAGGGCCTCGCGACCCACCCGGCCGACGTCGGCCGGGTGGTGGCCTCGCACGCCGCCCTGACCGCCCGCATCGGCACGGCGGCCGTCGCCCGGGCGCTCGGCTCGACGGCCGACGGGCCCGTCCCGATCGAGAAGGACGGCCGTTTCCGCGACACGACCTGGGAGGAGAACCCCGTCTACTGGGGGCTCCGTCAGGAGTACGTCGCGCTGGTGGCGACGCTGCACGACCTCGTCGACGCCGCCGGCCTCGACGAGTCCTCCCGCGAGCGGGCCGGCCTGCTCGCCGACGTCCTGGGCAGCGTGCTCTCGCCCACCAACCTGCTGCCCGGCAACCCGGCCGCCCTCAAGCGGGCGTTCGAGACCGGCGGCTCGAGCGTGCTGTCGGGCTTCCGCCAGATGCTCGAGGACCTCGCGACCAACCAGGGCCGCCCCCAGCAGGTCGACCGGACGAACCTGCGGGTCGGCCAGGAGCTCGCGGCGACGCCGGGCAAGGTCGTCTACCGCAACCGGCTCATGGAGCTCATCCAGTTCGAGCCGCAGACCGACGAGGTCCACGAGATCCCGATCCTCGTGAGCCCGCCGTGGATCAACAAGTACTACGTCATGGACCTCGCGCCGGGTCGCAGCTTCCTCGAGTGGGCCGTCCAGCACGGCCACACCGTGTTCGTCATCAGCTACCGCGACCCCGACGAGTCCATGGCCGACACGGGCCTCGACGACTACCTCGAGCTCGGCGACCTGGCCGCGCTGGACGTCGTCCAGGAGATCACCGGCGCGGACAAGGTCAACCTCGTCGGGCTCTGCCTCGGCGGGCTCATGGCGACCATCGCCACCGCGATGCTCCACTCCCGGGGCGAGGGCGACCGCGTCAACTCGCTGACGCTGCAGAACACCCTGCTCGACTACTCCGACCCCGGGCCCGTCGCGAGCTTCGTCGACCCGGAGATCGTCGAGCGGCTCGAGCGCAAGATGGCGAAGACCGGCTACCTGCCGGCCGACTCGATGGCCGGCACCTTCGACCTGCTGCGCGCCAACGACCTGATCTTCAACTACGTCGGGCCGAACTGGCTGGAGGGCAAGACGCCGCCGGCGTTCGACATCCTCGCCTGGAACAACGACTCCACGCGCATGCCGGCCAAGATGCACGCCTTCTACCTGCGGCACTTCTACCTGGAGAACGAGCTGGCGCGCGGCGAGCTCGAGCTGCTCGGCGAGCACCTGTCGCTGAAGTCGGTCACGAACGACACGTTCATCGTGGGGGCCGTGAACGACCACATCGCGCCCTGGCGCACGTCGTTCACCTCGACCGGCCTGCTGGGCGGCGACGTCACGTTCACCCTGTCCAACGGGGGCCACATCGCCGGCGTCGTCAACCCGCCCGGGAAGAAGGCCAAGCACTGGATCGGCACCGTCGGCGGGGAGTCCGCGCCGGACGCCGACACCTGGCTGCAGCGGGCGAGCGAGGTCGCGGGCTCCTGGTGGGAGCCGTGGCGCGACTGGATCGGCGAGCGCGCCGGCGGCATGCGCACCCCGCCTCCGACCGGCTCGGACGCCCACCCGCCGCTGGGCGACGCACCGGGCTCGTACGTCCTCGGCACCGCCTGATCCCGGTCGCCCGCGCGTTTCGCCCGGTCAAGGCTGGGTAACGCGAGGCCCTCCGCACCCGATCGTCGGTTGACGGACCTCGCCGAGGCCGCCACGGTGTTGCGTAGAGCGCACGTCACTTCGCGCTCTACGCAACTCGTCGCTCCGTCGCCACCTGCGAGGGTGTGGGGGACCATGAACCGTCACGCGTCCGTCGTCCTGCGTCGGAAGGTGGACGAGGCCGTGGGGCCGGGGTACGACCCCGTGTTCCTGCGTCTCGACCTCCTGCTCGCCGGCCGGGAGGCGCGGTGCCCGTGCGCGTCGTGCTCCTCCCGGACGGCCGAGGCCCGCGAGCGGCTCCTCGCGGCGCTGCCGCCGCTCTGAATCGCGGGAGTCGCCGTCCCACGTGTGGCCGGTGCCACCGCGCCGGGACCCGCGACGGTGGGTGCTTGGTAAACTGAGCGCTGTCACCGACGACGCGGAGGAATCACCATGGCCACCCCGACCGCCGACGAGGCCCGCGACCAGGCCCTCGACGTGATCGCCCAGGCCCAGGAGGCGGGGATCCGGTTCGCCGGCTCCGTCGCCGAGAGCTGGGCCTCGGTGCTGCGCGGCATCCCCGGGGTCGGCAGCGCCCTCGGCGCCGACACGCCCGGTAGCTCGCTCGGCAACTCCTTCGGTGGCGCCCTCGGCACCGCCGGCGTGCCGCACACCGCCGTCGAGGCCGTCGACCGCTTCTACGACACCGGCGTGCAGCTCCTCGAGGCGCAGCGCTCCGCCGCGCACCACGTGCTCGGCGCCATGGGGCCCGCGCTGCGGCCGCTGATCTCCCTCACGCCGCCCGCCGCGCGCCGCTGACCGAGGTGTCGCACCCGGGCGGGCCCTGGGAGGACCACCGCCGCGCCCTCGGCGGGTTCATCCGTAGCCAGCGCAAGCTCGCCCGTCTCTCGCTGCGGCAGCTCTCGGCCCTCAGCAACATCTCGAACCCCTACCTCAGTCAGGTCGAGCGGGGGCTCCACGAACCGTCCGTGCGCGTGCTGCACTCGATCGCGGAGGCCCTGGACATCTCGGCCGAGACCCTGCTGCTGCAGGCGGGCCTGGTGCGTGAACAGGCCGGTGGGCACCCCACGTCCGGCGACGACGGTGCGCCGTCGTCGACCGAGCGGGCGATCCGCGCCGATTCCCGGCTCTCGGACGCCCAGAAGGAGGCCCTGATCTCCGTGTACCGCAGCTACGTCACCGGCTCCCCCGACGGGAGGTCGACATCGTGAGCGCCCTCCTGGCCCCGGATCCCGAGCCGTCTCCCCGTCCCGCGCCGGACGACCACCACGACCGCACCGTCCTCGGGCACCGCGTGCACGTCGCGCACCGCCCCGGGGCGCCCGGACGCCTGCCGCTGGTGCTGGTCAACGGGATCGGCGCGAGCCTCGAGCTGTTCGACCCGCTCGTCGAGGCGCTGGACCCCGAGCGGCCCGTCGTGCGCTTCGACGTCCCGGGCATCGGCGGGTCGCCGCTGCCGTGGGTGCCCCTGCCGATGGCGGGGCTCGCCGTGCTCGTGCGCGGTCTGCTCGACGACCTCGGTTACGGCAAGGCCGACATCCTGGGCCTCTCGTGGGGCGGCGGGATCGCGCAACAGTTCGCGCTCCAGCACCCCGACCGCACCGCCCGGCTCGCGCTGGTCAGCACGGGGACGGGCGCGATGATGGTGCCCGCGCGCTTCACCGTGCTGGCGAAGATGCTCACGCCCCGGCGCTACAACGACCGCTCCTACCGGCGCGAGGCCGGCGCGGAGATCTATCAGGGCGAGTCCCAGGCGGCCGTCGACGAGGTGTTCTCCCGCGTGCACCCGGTCATGTTCCGGGCCTACCTCTTCCAGCTCATGGCCCTCATGAGCTGGACGAGCCTGCCTGTGCTCCCGTTCATCGGGGCGCCGACGCTGGTGCTCGCCGGCCGCCGCGACCCGGTCATCCCGGTGGTCAACGCCCACCTCATGGGCGCGCTGATCCCGCGCGGCACCGTGCACCTGCACGAGGGCGGGCACCTCGGTCTGCTCACCCGGCCCGACGAGCTCGGGCGCGTGGTGGAGGAGTTCCTGGACGCCTAACCTCCGGGCCATGACGACGGTCGACTGGCGGACCTGGGTTCCCGAGCGGCTGGCGTACCCGGACGTGCCGGTCGGCGCGCTGCTCGACGGCGCGGCCCGGCGCTACGGCGACCGCGTGGCGTTCCGGCACCACGACCGCACGCTGACCTTCACCGGGCTGTGGCGCGCGGCCAGTGGCTTCGCCCACCACCTGCACGCCCGCGGGGTGGTGCCCGGCGACGTCGTCGGCGTGCACCTGCCCAACGTGCTCGCCTTTCCCGTCGCCTACTACGGGATCCTGCTGGCCGGGGCCACGTTCACCCCGGTCAGCCCGCAGCTGCCGGCCGCCGGCGTGGCCGCCCAGCTCGCGGACGCGGGCGCGGTGGCGGTGGTCGGTCTGGCCGACGTGGGCGCCGGCGTGCCGCTGATCGCGACCGACGGCGTGGGGTTCGCGGGGGTCGACAATATGGACGGGACCGAGGCGCCGCCGGTGGTCGACGTCGACCCCACCGTCGCCCGCGCGCACCTCGCCTACACCGGCGGCACGACCGGCAGCCCCAAGGGCGTCGTGCTCACGCACGCGAACGTCGTCACCAACGTCCTGCAGTACGCGTGCCACGGCAGCGGGTCGCGTCCCGTCCCCGGGCTCGGCGGCGAGGTGGGGCTCGAGCAGATCGGGCCGGCGGAGGAGTGGCCGATCCGCCTCGGCGAGGGCACCGGGATCGCGGTCGCCCCGTGGTTCCACGCGATGGGCACGATCGGCGGCATCGGCGTCGCCGTGGTGTCCGGGGCGACGAGCATCGTCCACGAGCGCTTCGACCCCGTCCGCTTCCTGTCCGACGTCGAGACCCACCGGGCGACGACGATCTCGGGGGCCCCGCCGCTCTTCCACGCCCTGCTCGCGCACCCGGAGGCGGCGCAGCGCGACCTCACCTCGGTGCGGACGGTGACGTCCGGGGCCGCGCCGATGCCGCTCGCGCTGGCCCGCCGGATCGCCGAGCGCATGCCGGACGCGGTGATCGTCGAGGGCTACGGGATGACCGAGGCGACGATGGGTCTCACGATCGGCGCGACCGCGCGGTCGGCGCACCGCCGGGTCGGCACGGTCGGCATCCCGGTGCCGGACACCGAGATCCGCATCGGCTCGCCGGACGCCCCCGCCGGGGTGGGTGAGGCGGGCGAGGTGTGGGCGCGCGGTCCGCAGGTGATGGCCGGCTACCTCGATCGGCCGGAGGCCACCGCGGAGACGCTGGTCGACGGGTGGCTGCGGACCGGCGACATCGGTGTGCTCGGCGAGGACGGGCAGCTCGAGATCGTCGACCGGGCCAAGGACATGCTGCTCTACAAGGGTTACAACGTGTACCCGCGCGAGCTGGAGGAGCTGCTGGCGGCCCGCCCCGAGGTCGCGGCGGCCGCCGTCGTGGGGCGTCCGGACGCCGCGGTCGGCGAGGAGCCCGTCGCCGTGATCGTGCCGGCGCCGGGCCACGAGCCCACCCCGGAGCTGGGCGCGACCCTCGCCGCGGCCCTGGACGAGCAGGTCGCGCCCTACAAGCGCCTGCGCGCGGTGCACGCCGTCGACGCGCTGCCCGTCTCGGCCGCCGGGAAGGTGCTCAAGCGGGACCTGCGGGACGCCCTGACCGGGGGATCCACCCCGCTCGGCGGACCGATCTGGACGCGCACCACGGGCTAGAGTGGCGTCATGGCCCGCATCCGCATCGTGCGCGCCGCCGACGGGCGGCAGTGGATGGTGCGCCAGAAGCTGGAGTGGACCGACCCCGCGACGGGGGAGGACTTCGAGCACGACATGCAGGGCGGCCAGCTGGCGGCCATCGGCATCGTCTCGATCATGGGTCTGCTCTGGGTCGCGCTCCTGGCCTGGTGGTTCACCGGCAGCCAGGGTGTCGTCGTCCCCATCTGGGTGTGGCTGATCCTGCTGATCGTGGCCGGGTTCTTCCCGGGCCGCTGGGTGCTGCGCCGACCCCGCACGCTCGTCGCCGAAACGCCGGGCGGCGCCGACGGCTCCGCGCCCGAACGCTGGGTGGGGTGGGTGCGCGGCACGGCCGCCGCGCGCGAGGAGATGACCGCGACCATCCGGAGCCTCGAGACCCGGGCGACGCCCGCCTACGCGGACAGTCCCCTGCAGCCGGTCAGTTGAGCTGACATGCCGGAGCTTCCCGAGGTCGAGGCCCTCGCCGAGCACCTACGCACGCACGCGCTCGCCCGCCCCGTGGCGCGCACGGACCTCGCGAGCATGACCGTCCTCAAGACCTTCGATCCGCCGCTCTCGGCGCTCACCGGCCGGCTGGTCACCGGGGCGGCGCGGCACGGGAAGTTCCTGGACCTCGAGCTCGACGGGCTCCACCTCGTCGTGCACCTCTCGCGCGCCGGATGGCTGCGCTGGCACGACCAGGCGTCGGCCACCCCACCGAAGCCCGGCAAGGGTCCGTTGGAGTTCCGGGTGCACCTGGAGAAGGTCGGCGGGCCCGGCTTCGACCTCACCGAGGCGGGCACGCAGAAGCGCCTCGCCGTGTACCTCGTCGAGGACCCGTCGCAGGTCCCGGGCGTGGCCAAGCTCGGCCCGGACGCGCTCTCGCTCGACCGCGCGTCGTTCGGGGAGCTGCTCGCCGGGCGCTCCGAGCGGCTCAAGACCCTGATCGTCGACCAGCAGGTGCTCGCCGGGATCGGCAACGCCTACTCCGACGAGATCCTGCACGTCGCGAAGCTGTCGCCGTTCGCGTCGGCGGGCAAGCTCGACGCCGACGCGGTCGACCGGCTGCACGCCGCGATGGTCGGCGTGCTGTCCGAGGCGGTGGAGCGCGCCGTCGGCCAGGACGCCGCGCGTCTCAAGGGCGAGAAGCGCTCGGGGATGCGGGTGCACGCGCGCACCGGGCTGCCGTGCCCCGTCTGCGGCGACACCGTCCGCGAGGTCTCGTACGCCGAACGGTCCTTCCAGTACTGCCCCACTTGCCAGACGCAGGGTCGCGCGTTGGCGGACCGCCGGCTGTCCCGTCTGGTCAAATAGCCCTGTGCCCGCCTGGCTGACCGATCCGCGCGTGGTCGCCGCCGTCGTGGTGGCGATCGCGCTGGTGGTCGCGGTGCTGGTCTACCGCCGCGTGAAGCGGCGCAACCAGTTCGCGTCGCCGCTGGAGCGCGCGACGTTCTCCACGCTGCACACCGTGTCGCTGGCCGCGCCCGCGCTGCGCGAGGGCCTGTCGGAGGGCTCGGCGCAGTTCGCCGTGCCCTACCTGCGCACGCTGCTCGACACCGAGGCGCTGTCGATGACGGGCTCGGACTGCGTGCCGCTGGCCTGGGACGGCGAGGCCGAGCACCACAGCCTGGACGTGCGCCAGTACGCCGAGAAGGTCATGCGCACGGGGCGCCAGCAGGTGGCCAGCCGCAAGGACATCGAGTGCGGCTCGCAGGACTGCCCGGTGCGCGGGATCGTCGTCGTGCCCCTCGAGGTCGACGGCAACGTCGCCGGCACGCTGGCCGCGGTCAGCGCGGACACCCCGGGGCCTGTCCTGCTGCGCGCCTCGGCGGAGGTCGCGCGCTACGTCTCCAGCCAGCTCGAGCTCGCCGACCTCGACGAGTCCCGCGCCCGCCTCAACCGGGCCGAGGTCCGGGCGCTGCGCGCGCAGATCTCGCCGCACTTCATCTACAACGCGCTCAACACGGTGGCCTCGTTCATCCGCACCGACCCCGAGCGCGCCCGCGAGCTGCTCATGGAGTTCGCCGACTTCACCCGCTACTCGTTCCGCCAGGCCGGCGAGTACACGACGCTGGCCGACGAGCTCAAGAACATCGACCGCTACCTGGCGCTCGAGCACGCCCGGTTCGGCAACCGGCTCACGGTCAAGGTGCAGGTCGCGCCCGAGGTGCTCTCGGTGGTCCTGCCGTTCCTGGCGCTGCAGCCGCTGGTCGAGAACGCGGTGCGCCACGGGCTGTCGGGCAAGCCGGGCGGCGGCACGGTGACGCTCACCGCGGAGGACTCCGGCGCCGAGTGCACGATCATCGTCGAGGACGACGGCGTCGGCATGGACCCGCAGGCGCTCAAGGAGGAGAACCGCGACGCGCACCTCTCCGGCGCCCACGTCGGCCTCGGCAACGTGGACGACCGCATGCGCTCGGCCTTCGGCCCCGACTACGGCCTGATCGTCGAGACCGAGCGCGGCGCGGGGACGAAGATCATCCTTCGCGTCCCGAAGTTCCGGGCCGGCGTCCGCGTGTAGCCCGGCGCCGGTGATCACGGGCCACCCGTTCGGCGCAGATAGTCTCGGGTCATGGAATTGCGGTTCGGCTCGGCCCTGTCCTCGGTCCTGCCCGGTCCCCTCGCGGCCGCCACCGGCACGCGCACGGTGAGCGTCGTGCGCCTGCAGGGCGTGATCGCCGCGGCCAGCGGGCCGGTGCCGAGGTCGCTCATCAACATCAACGCGGTCGAGGACGCCCTCAAGCGGGCCTTCACCGCGGAGCGTGCCGAGGCCGTCGCCCTGGTGATCAACTCGCCGGGCGGTGCGCCCACGCAGTCCGCGCTGGTGGCCGACCGCATCCGCGGCCTCGCCGAGGAGCACCAGATGCCGGTGCTGGCGTTCTGCGAGGACGTCGCCGCGTCCGGCGGGTACTGGCTGGCCTGCGCCGCCGACGAGATCTACGCGCACCCGACGTCGCTCGTCGGCTCGATCGGCGTCGTGTCCGGCGGATTCGGGCTGCAGGGGCTCATCGAACGCTTCGGCATCGAGCGCCGCCTGCACACCGCCGGCCAGAACAAGGCGCGCCTCGACCCGTTCCAGCCCGAGAAGGCCGAGGACGTCGAGTGGCTGCTCGGCATGCAGGGCGAGCTGCACGAGATGTTCATCGACTGGGTGCGGGCGCGGCGCGGTGCGGCCCTGCAGGAGAACGACGACCTGTTCACCGGCGAGGTGTGGACGGGGAAGCGGGCGCTGGAGCTGGGGCTGATCGACGAGCTCGGCACCGCCCGCGACGTCCTGGCCCGCCGCTTCCCCGACGCCGAGCCCGTCACGGTCGAGCCCCGCAAGCCGCTCCTGGCGCGCCTCGGCCTGGGCGGCGTCCTCGGGCCCGCCGCAGCGCCGGCGACCGCGCTGGACCCGGTCGGCACGGCCCTCGAGTGGTTCGAGCAGCGGGCCCTCTGGAGCCGGTTCGGGCTCTGACCCGGGCACTGTTCCGGACGTCGGGGCGACCGATTCACTCCCCTCCGTCGCCCGGTCGGATCTAGGCTCCCGGGTCCGGACGTCGTGAGCTCACCGCTGCGGGAGGTGGTGGACCGTGCCGGTCCCCGGCGTCCCGTGGGGTGGGCGTGACACCTCGGCACTGAGCCACGAGCTCATCCACCGCTGGATCCATGACGGCGCCGACCCCGCGGCCCTAGACTCCGCGCGCCGGCGTCACGCCGCCCGTGGTGAGGAGCTGCGGGCCGCGGCGCAGCGGCTCCAGCGGGCGCACGGTGAGCTGGGGGCCTCCTGGCGCGGCCGGGACGCCGACGCCGCCACGCAGCACGTGCGCACGCTCGTGGCCCGCATGAGCCGGCTCGGGGACGCCGTCACCGGGCAGGCGGGCAGCCTCCAGGGCGTGCGCGACGCCCTCGCGCGCGTCCAGGCGCTCGTCGGGCCGCCCCGCCCGCCCGCGCTGCCGGTCCTCGGCGCCTCACCGGCCACGTCGGGCCTGGCGGGCGCGCTGACGACCGGGGGGCCGCCGGACGGGTTCGGGGCCTTCCAGGCCGCGCAGGCCGAGGAGCGGGCCGCTCAGGGCGCGTACCGCGCCTACCTGGAGCAGACCGGCCTCGCCGCCCGCGGCGCCCCGTCGGCCGTCGACGGGCTCGCGGGACGGGCGTCGACGGCTGCGCCCGGCGTCCCGGCGCCCGCGCGCGGGCTCACGGCCGGTCCCGAGGGGGCGGGGTCGGGGCGGCCCGGCGTCCTCGCGCGCGCCGCGGGGCCCGCCGGCCCGGGTGGCGGGGCTGCGGGGGTCGGGGTCCGGACGGGCACGGTGCCGGGTGGCGGTCCCGCCGGCGGGGCCGGAGCACCCGTGGGCCGCGGCGGCGCGGTCGCGCCGGGAGCCGGAGGTCCGGGCGCCGGGGCCCGGCCGGGGCCGGTGGGTCGCTTCGTGTCGCGGCTGCTCGGGGGTCCGGAGCCCGGCGCACCGGGTGCTGCGGGTGCCGGCGGTGCCCCGGGCCGTCCCGGCGGGCCGGCAGGCCACCCCGGTGTGCCCCCCGGGACGACGCGCGGCCCGACCGCGGGTCCGGCCCCGGGCACGGTCCCGGGCACCGTCCCCGCGGCCGGTACCGCGCGCGGCCCGGCAGCAGCCGCAGGCCCGACCCCGGCCGACCGCCTCGCCGGCGGTACCGGTGGCGCCGTCGCGGGACGCGGTGACCCGCGCGAGCGGCGTGGCGGGCGCCGCAGCGTTGACCCCGACGTACCCGCGGCTCCGCCGGAGCAGGCCCCGCCGTCCACCGACCGCGCCGGGCCCCGACCAGGGCCTGAGGGTCCTGGGCCCGACCGCACCGCGGCGGCCGGACCGGTCGCGGGCACGGGGACGACGGTCGGCGCCCCGGCCGACCCCGGGGCCCCGCCCGCCGGCCACACCGCGGCACCCGGGCACCCCGCGACGCCGGGCCCCGACGCCCCGATGGTGCCCCCCGTCACCGGCGCGGGACCCGCCGCCGCACGGCCGCGCGGGTCCGGCGTCCGCCACCCCGAGTACCTCGTCGACGCCGACCCCTGGCGCGACCCCGCCGACGACCCCGACGGCCGCCGCCTGGTCACGCCACCGGTGCTCGGGGAGCGGGACGACCTGTGAGCGGACTCGTCCTCGACCGCCACGAGCTGCTGTGGGTCCTCGAGCAGTGCGGGGCCGGCTGGCCCTACCCGCTGCGGCCGGCGCACTGGTCCGCGGAGACCGACGCCGAGGTCCGGCGCCACCGCGAGGCCACCGAGAACGGCCTGCGCGCCCGCGGCCTGCTCGAGCCGGGGCCCGCGCGCGTCCTGCTCGACGCGGGGACCGCCGTCGCCGGGTGGGTGCTCGCCGTCGACCTCGTCCGCCGCGACGCGACCGCACCCCGGGCGGCGGTGGCGCTCACCGACGGGCGCACGGCGGCCCTGCTGGACTCGCCCGAGCACGCGCAGGCGCCCGTGCGCGTGACGCCCTGCCCGCCCGACGGGCTCGCCGAGGCCCTGTTCGGGCTGGTCCCGCCCCTGCCGCCCGGTAGCGGACCGCCCGTGCCGGTGCCCGCGGGCACCGTGCCCGCCGACCTGCCGTCGACCGCGCGGGCGATGCGTGCCCGGGACGCCGCCGAGGATCTGCTCGCCACCGTCACGGCCGTCACGCAGGTCGGGGTGGCCGATCGTCGCGACGGCACGCCCCGGCGCGTCACCGAGCCCCTGTGCTGGCTCGACGGTCCCCGCGGACGGCACGTCCTGCGCTCGCCCCCACCCGGGGCGGCCGCGCGTCCGCCGGTGCTCGTTCCGGCAACCGGCGGACAACTGCTCTCCGACGTCCGTACCGTGCTGGCCGACGCGGTCGTGCCGCGCCCGCCGGGAAGGAGCACCGCATGAGCGCACCCCAGCCGCTTCCCGGCGGCGACGGTGGCACCGGCGGCGGTGAGGCCGCGATGCGGCCCGACGAGGCGCGGGCGTTCGCGGGCAAGGTCGATGCCCTCGAGCAGGGCGTCACCGAGGCGCAGGCGGCGCTCGACGGCCTCGGGGCCGAGTCGCTGGCCGTCGGTTCGGGGGAGGACAACGCGGCGATCGCCGCCTGGTACCGCGAGCTGGTGACGTCGGACACGGTGCCGGCCGCCCGCACCCTCGCCGCCGAGCTCGACGCGCTGCGACGCGCCGTGCGCGAGAGCGCCGCCGCGTGGGAGCACACGGACGCCGGAGCCGCGGCCACCTACCGCCCCGAATCCGGGTCGACCTGAGCCCGTGGGCGCCCACCGACGCCCGTGCGCGCCCTTCGGGTCGTTCGGGTGGCGCAGCGACGCACCCCCGAACGGGTGGTCCCGCTCGGCGACACACCGCATGACCCCCGGCTCGCCCTGCGCGAGGGGTGGGGCACGGAAGGGTGGCGAGCCGATCGGGTCCTATCGTGGACGTGCGAACCTCGGCTGGGCAGGATGGCGACGCAGTGAACACGAGTGAGAACGACGGCCTCGTAGTACTCGCCGTCGACGACGAAGAGCCGGCTCTCATGGAGCTGGCGTACCTGCTCGAGCAGGACCAGCGGGTCGGCACCGTCCTCCGGGCGTCCGACGCGATCGCGGCCCTGCGCATCCTCACGGGCGGCGACCGTGTCGACCTGGGCGGGTTCGGGGGTGGCACGCCCCCGACCGGACTCCCGGCGCCGGCCAAGCAGTCGGACGTCGACGTCCTGTTCCTCGACATCCGCATGCCGGGCCTCGACGGTCTCGAGCTCGCGAACGTCCTGTCGCGCTACGTCATCCCGCCGTCGGTGGTCTTCGTGACGGCGCACGACGACCGTGCGGTCGAGGCCTTCGACGTCGGCGCGGTCGACTACCTGCTCAAGCCGCTGCGTCCCGAGCGTCTCTACGCCTCGCTGTCGCGGATCCTGTCCTCGCGCGGCACCACCGTGCCGGTCGAGCCCGCCGCCGACGAGGAGGGCGACGACGAGGTGATCCCCGTCGAGCTCGCCGGCACCACGAAGCTGGTGCAGCGCTCGACGGTGCGCTGGGTGGAGGCGCAGGGCGACTACGCGCGCCTGCACACCACCGAGGGCAGCCACCTCGTCCGCATCCCGCTGTCGGTGCTCGAGGAGCGCTGGTCGGACGCCGGCTTCGTGCGCATCCACCGCTCGTACCTGGTCGCGCTGCCGCTGATCACCGAGCTGCGGCTCGCGGGCTCCGGGTACGTCGTGCGCCTGGGCAGCGGCGGGGACGTCGCCGAGCTGCCCGTGAGCCGGCGCCACACGCGCGAGCTCAAGGACCGTCTCGTCCGTTCGACGAAACAGGCCTGGGGCCGACGGTGAGCTCCCCCGGCGGCTCGGCGCGGGCCTCGGGGCCCGATCCGGGCACCGCCGGGGCAGACAGCTCTGCGGATGAGCCCGCCGACGGCCCTGTCGACGGCTCCCCCGACGCGCCCGCGGACGTCGCGACGGGCACGTCGGGCGAGGCGCTGCGCCCGGTCCCCGACCCGCCGGCACCGGAGACGTCCGCGGCGCCGGAGGAACCGGAGCCGGAGGCGGGCCCGTCGCCGGACGCCGACCCGACGCCGGACGCCGACGGCGACTCCTGGACCGGTAGCGGGCCCGACACCGGCACCGTGCGCCGGTCGCGGCCCTCCCGGTCGGGGCGGTCGACCCCGGGCGTCCCGACACCTCCCAGCCCGATGACGGCCACCCCGGTGACCGCCACCCCGACGACGGCCACCGCGACGGCCGCCGCCCCGGTGACCGCCGCCGTCGGCGCGACCCCGGGCCCGGCCACCGGCGCGACCCCGGCACCGGGCACGAGCTCGACCCCGGTCGCGATGACCGACCCGCCGCGGCGCCCGGTGCCGCCGACGTTCTCGTCCCCGGGCCAGCCGCCGCCGGGCGTCGCGCGTCGTCACGGCCGGCACGCGCGCCCCGAGGTCGGCGCGGTGCACACGCCGCCGTCGGGATACCGCCCGCGGCACGCCGCGCCGGACGCGGAGACCGAGCAGTTCGCGGCGGTGCCCTACACCGGCCCGGGCGGCGTCGGACCCGCGCCGCTGTCCCGCCCCTCGTCCGACGACGAGACCGGCGATCCGCACGAGCCCGTCCCGATGGCCGCCCGCACGACCGCGGTGAACGCCTCGGCCACCACCGACAACACCCCGATCTCCGACGCCGACATGGCGCTGTGGACCGGTCCCGGCGTCGTCGTGCCCCCGCTGCCGTCCGAGACGGACGGCGCGGGCGACCGCGTCCGCGTCGTGCTGGCCGAGCGGCGCGTGCCCACCCGCGCCGTGCGCACGGTGGCCGAGATCGAGCAGCAGACCGAGACCGGCGAGCTCCTGCTGCGCAACCTCCTGCGCGCGCAGCTCGCGCTCGGCCTGCGGCTCGGCCTCGTCGCGGTGTTCGTCCTGGGCGCCCTGCCGGTGCTCTTCCTCGTGGTCCCGCGCGTCGGGGCGGTCGAGATCGCGGGCGTGACGCTGCCCTGGCTCGTCCTGGGCTTCCTGCCCTACCCGTTCATGCTCGCCCTGGCCTGGCTCTACATCCGCACCGCAGAGCGCAACGAGCTCGACTTCGCCGACAACGTGGAGGACTGACCGGCGTGGACACCGCCGGGTACGTCGCCGTGGCCGCCGTCGTCGTCGTCGGCATCGTCACGATCGTCATCGGGTCCCTGGGCGTGCGGGTCGCGCGCACGACCGACGACTTCCTGGCCGCCTCGCGCACCGTCGGCACCCGCGCCAACGCCGCGGCGATCTCCGGGCAGTACCTCTCGGCGGCGTCGTTCCTCGGCGTCGCCGGCATCGTGCTCAAGGACGGTGTCGACGGGCTCTGGTACCCCATCGGCTTCACGGCGGGCTACCTCGCGCTGCTGTTCTTCGTCGCCGCCCCGCTGCGCCGCTCGGGGGCCTACACGGTCCCCGACTTCGCCGAGGTCCGCCTCGACTCCACGTTCCTGCGCACGGTCACCACCTGGTTCGTCGTGATCATCGGCTGGCTCTACCTGCTGCCGCAGCTGCAGGCGGCCGGGCTGGCCCTGACGGTGCTGACGACCGCTCCGGAGTGGGTGGGCGTGGTGGCCGTCGGTCTGGTCGTCACCGCGAGCGTGACCTTCGGCGGCATGCGGTCGATGACCTTCGTGCAGGCCTTCCAGTACTGGCTCAAGCTCACGGCGCTCGCCGTGCCCGCGCTGGTCCTCCTCGCGGTCTTCGTGTTCGGGCCGGACCGCGACGGCACGCCCCCGCCGCCGGTGTTCACCGACGCCACGAGCGTCGACGTGAGCACCCCCGTCACCCTGCAGGTCGCCGTGCCGGTCGACATCGGCGTGCGTGGCGAGGTGGACGGCGCGACCGTCAACGGGCCGGTGTCGTGGGCGCCGGGGCTGCACACGGTGGACGCCGGCACCACGCTGGCCTTCCCGGCCGGGGCCACGGTGCCCGTGGTCACCGACGCCGACCCCGATGCGGGCGCGTGGTCCGCTCCGCTCACCGGGGGCAGCGAGGACGGGCACTCGCTGCTCGCGACGTACTCGCTGGTCCTGGCCCTCCTGCTGGGCACCATGGGCCTGCCGCACGTGCTCGTGCGCTTCTACACCAACCCGGACGGCCGGGCGGCCCGCCGGACGACGCTCATGGTGCTGGCGATGCTGGGCGGCTTCTACCTGCTGCCCGTCCTGCTCGGGGCGTTGTCGCGGCTCTACGTCCCGCAGCTGCTGGTCACGGGCCAGACGGACGCGGCCGTGCTGCTCCTGCCGACGGCCGCGCTGCCGGGCTGGATCGGCATCGGTCTGGCCGCGCTCGTCGCCGCCGGCGCGTTCGCGGCGTTCCTGTCGACGTCGTCGGGGCTCCTGCTCTCGGTGGCCGGCGTCCTGTCGACCGACCTGCTGCCCCGCAAGCTCGGCGATTTCCGCATCGCCGCGCACATCGGGGGCGTGGTGCCGATCGTCGCCGCCCTCGGCGCCACCCGTCTCGACTTCTCGCTGACGGTCTCCCTGGCCTTCGCGCTCGCCGCCTCGACGTTCTGTCCGCTGCTCGTGCTCGGCATCTGGTGGAAGGGCCTCACCGACCGCGGGGCGACCATGGGCATGCTCATCGGCGGCGGCCTCGCGACGCTCGCGGTCGGCTCGACGCTCGCGGGCCTCGCCCCGGGCGGCTGGGTCGGGGTGCTGCTCGCGCGTCCCGCGCTCGTCACGGTGCCGCTCACGTTCCTCGTCATGGTCCTCGTGAGCCGTTCGTCCCCCCAGCGCGTGCCCGCGAACGTGGGACGCACCCTCCTGCGCCTGCACGCGCCCGAGCGCCTCGGGCTCGGCGACGTCCGGCGTGGCGCGCGTCCTTCGGCCTGATCGGGCCCGTCCGTCCCGTAACGTCTCGACGACGCTGCGTGAGCAGATGCCACGCGCCGTGACGTCCGGAACGATTCGGACGAACGGGAGGGATCGGAATGGCTCAATGCGTCCGCTCGTCGGGTGATATTGCCGTGAGTAGTCACACGAAAGGACTAATCGGGTTGATCGGTGGCGGATTAGGGTTCTGCCCGATCGTGACGACGACGGACGACCCCGCGGAGATCTCGTGAGTGCCACCGACGACAACCCAGGGGGGTCGAGCGCGCTCGACGCGACCCCGTCCGCCTACCAGGAGGTCCAGCGCTCGCCGGAGTTCATCTCGCTGCGGCGCCGCTGGCGCGGCTTCATCTTCACGATGAGCGCGGTGTTCCTCGGCTGGTTCCTGGTCTACGTGCTGCTGTCCGACTTCGCCCACGGCGTGGTCAACACCCGGATCGGTGACACCAACTTCACGGTGGGCCTGCTGCTGGGTCTGCTGCAGTTCGTGTCCACCTTCACCATCGCGACGATCTACGTCCGCTTCGCCAACAAGAACCTGGACGACGACGCCGAGGCCCTCAAGCGGCGCGTGGAGGAGAACCTGTGAGCACCCAGATCGGGAGCCCGGCGCTCAACATCGGGATCTTCGCGCTCTTCGTCGTCGTCACGCTGCTGATCGTCTACCGCGTCAGCCGTGCCTCGAACACGGCGTCGGACTACTACGCCGCCGGCAGCTCGTTCACCGGGCCGCAGAACGGCATCGCGATCTCCGGTGACTACCTCTCGGCCGCGTCCTTCCTCGGCATCGCGGGCGCGATCGCGGTCAACGGCTACGACGGCTTCCTCTACTCCATCGGCTTCCTCGTCGCCTGGCTGACGGCCCTGCTGCTGGTCGCCGAGCTGCTGCGCAACGTCGGCCGCTTCACCATGGGCGACGTCCTGAGCTTCCGGATGCGCCAGCGCCCGGTGCGGGCCGCGGCCGCGGTGTCGACGCTGCTGGTGTCGTTCTTCTACCTGCTCGCCCAGATGGCGGGGGCCGGCGGTCTCATCTCGCTGCTGCTCGGCGTCAAGAACACGCCCGGCACCCCGTTCGACGGCCAGTCGCTGGTCATCGCGGTGGTCGGCATCCTCATGGTCGTCTACGTGCTCTACGGCGGCATGCGCGGCACCACCTGGGTGCAGATCATCAAGGCCGGGCTGCTGGTCGTCGGCGCCGCGGTCATGACCGTGTGGGTCCTGGGCCTCTACGGGTTCAACCTCTCGGGCCTGCTGGGCTCCGCCGTCGAGAACACCGGCAAGCAGCTGCTCAACGCCGGCAACCAGTACGGCAAGACGCTCACGACGAAGATCGACTTCCTGTCGCTGGCCCTCGCCCTGGTGCTCGGCACCGCCGGCCTGCCGCACATCCTCATGCGCTTCTACACCGTGCCCACGGCCAAGGAGGCCCGTCGCTCGGTGCAGTGGGCCATCTGGATCATCGGCATCTTCTACCTGTTCACCCTGGTGATCGGGTACGGCGCGGCCGCCCTGCTCCCGCGGGGCACGCTGACCTCGGCCAACGTCAACGACGCGGCACCGCTGCTGGCGTTCCAGATCGGCGGCACCCTGCTGCTCGGCATCATCGCCGCGATCGCCTTCGCGACGATCCTCGCCGTGGTCGCCGGGCTGACCATCACCGCGGCGGCCTCGTTCGCGCACGACATCTACGCGAACGTGATGAAGGAGGGGAACCCCGAGCCGGGCATGGAGGTCAAGGTGGCCCGCCGCACGGCCCTGGTGGTCGGCATCGTGGCCATCGTCGGCGGCATCCTGGCCAACGGCCAGAACATCGCGTTCCTCGTGGCGCTGGCCTTCGCGGTCGCCGCGTCGGCGAACCTCCCGACGCTGCTCTACTCGCTGTTCTGGAAGAAGTTCAACACCACCGGGGCACTGTTCAGCATCTACGGCGGCCTGGGGATCTGCATCCTGCTGATCATCTTCTCGCCGGTGGTGTCGGGCGGCCCGACCTCGATCTTCGGCGAGGCCACCGACTTCGCGATCTTCCCGCTGCAGAACCCGGGCATCGTGTCGATCCCGCTGTCGTTCCTCCTCGGGGTGATCGGTACCTACGTCGGCTCGCGCGAACCGGTGAACGAGGCGAAGTTCTCCGAGATGGAGGTCCGGTCGATGACCGGCGCGGGCGCGTCCGCGGCGGTGGACCACTAGCTGTTCGCGGCTCCGGAGCCCGTCTCCCCCTCGGGGGAGGCGGGCTCTCGGCGTGCGTGATGGGATGGTGCGGTGAGCCACCCCGGTCTGCCCTCGGTCGGCCCCGGCGGGATTCCGCCCGGGGCCACGCTGCTCGACGTGCGCGAGGACGACGAGTGGGTCGCCGGTCACGCGCCCGACGCCGTGCACCTGCCGATGTCGCAGTTCACCGCCCGGCTCGACGAGGTCCCGCCGGGCCCGCTGGCCGTGGTGTGCAAGGTCGGTGGACGGTCCGCGCAGGTCACGGCGTTCCTCCTCCAGCGCGGCCACGAGGCGGTCAACGTCAGCGGCGGCATGCTCGCCTGGGAGGCCGAGGGCCGGCCGATGACCGCCGAGGGCCCCGGGCCGGCCCGGGTGGTCTGAGACGTGGGGAGGCGTCGGTGACCTGCCCGCGCTGTGGGCGGCCCCAGCCGCCGCCGGACTCCCCGGGCGCGCCCCGCGCGGGTGCGACCCGCTACTGCGTGCACTGCGGCCGCGTCCTCGCCGGCGTGCGGTGGGTGGCGCTGCCCCCGGACGCGCTGCGGCCCCGCGAGCCCCGTGTCCCGCGCCGTCCGTACGCGGGCCCGCCGCGTTACCCCGCCGTCCCGCGCTGGAGCCTCCGGACCTGGATGCCCGCGCCCGAGCGGAGCGGCGACGAGGGCCCGCTCCCGGCCACACCGCCCCGCGAGCCGGAGGCCGTCCTGCGGGGCACCGCCGGGCTCCTCGGCAACCTCGCGATGACGACCGCGGTGCTCGCCGGGATCGCCGCGCTCGCCGAGCTGTGGCGCTACGGCCTGCTCGTCGCCAGCCGCTCCGAGGCGCTCTCGTCGGCGCCGCTGGCGTTCTCCGACGCCCTGGTGACGCTCGTCGGGCTCCTGACGCCCGTGGCGGCCGTCGCGACCGGCGCGCTGTTCCTGCGCTGGCTGCTGCTCGCACGCGGCATCGCCGCGACCATCTCCGGGACGCGCCCCGCCCGGCGGGACTGGACGGTGGTGCTCGGGAGCCTGCTGCCCGGCCCGAACCTCACGATCCCCGGGGCCGCGCTCACCGAGGTCGAGCACGCCGCCTCGGGCCGTCCGACCGCCGAGCGGCCGCGCCCGTCGCGCCCCGTGCGGCAGTGGTGGCTCGCGTGGGCCGCGAGCGTCGTGCTCGGCGTCCTGGCCGTGCTGCGCGGGCTCGGGGACAGCACGCAGGCGCTGGCGGACTCGGTGCTGCTGCACGCCGTCGCCGACGTCGCGGCCGCGGTGGTCGCGCTCGTGACGATCCGGGTGGTCACCGACCTGACCGAGCTGCTCGCCCCCGAGCTGCGCCCGGCGGGACGGGAGGCGGTGCTGGCGGTGGGGACGGCCGCCCGGACGGAGGTGTCAGCCGGCGCTGACGATCGCGTTGCCGCCGGCGGCGGGGGGAGCGGTGGGGTCGGTACCGAGGTCGGGTGACATCTCGCGGGCGACGAAGTCCTCGACGTGGAAGAGGTTGTCGCCGGCGCGGCGCACGATGCGCAGGAGCGTCGTCATCGAGGCGACCTCCTCGACCTGCTCCTTGAGGTACCACTGCATGAACTGCTCGCCCAGGTAGTCGCCCTCGTCGCGGGCCGTGCGCGCGAGCGTCGCGATCTGGTCGGTGACCGTCTGCTCCTGGCGCAGCACGAGCTCCACGATCTCCTCGAGCGAGGAGAAGTCGTTCCGCACGGCGTCGATGCCCGGGATGGTGATCGGCAGGTCGTTGTCCAGCAGGTACTGCACCATGCCCATCGCGTGGTTGCGCTCCTCGAGCGCCTGGGCGTAGAAGTGCGCGGCGAGCTGCGGGAGATCCTGGTCGTCGCAGTGCACGGCCACCGCCGTGTACTGCTGCGATGCCGTGAACTCGTTGCGGATCTGCGTCCGCAGCAGCTCGTGGAACTTCGACTGCGCGGCGGTCATGTGTCCGAGTCTAGGTCAGCGCGCTCCGGGCCCGGCCCCTCGTTCATGTCCGTACGCTGCGGCGACCGTGCTTCGAGCCGTGACGTCGCCCACCCGAGGCGTCGTTCCCGGCGGTCCCGGCGGGCTCGCCGTGGGCCTGCAGCGGGATCGCGCCGGACCATCCGAACTGCTCGGTGTGGATGCGCGGCGCCGGGATCCCGATCTGGTCGAGCGCCGCCAGTGAGCCCGCGAGCACCGAGGGCGAGCCGCAGACGAAGTAGTCGAGCACCTGGCGGGCGGCGGGGTCGGCGGGCAGGACCTCGGCGAGCAGGTCGGCGTCGATGCGGCGTCCGTCGGTGCGCGTGACCCGCAGGTCGAGGCGACGGGCGAGCGCCGTGAGCTCCTCGGCGAACAGCGGTTCGGTGCCCCGCTCGGCGAGCACGAGGCGGTGGGTGCGGGTGTCGCCGTGGTCGGCGAGCGTGCGGAGCATGCTCATCATCGGGGTGATGCCGACGCCGCCGGCGAGCAGCACGAGCCCGGCCGAGCCGGGGGCGGCCTCGGTCGAGAACGAGCCGTGCGGCCCGTCGAGCCACACCTTGCTGCCGGTGCGCAGCGTCGACAGGAGACCGGAGAAGTCGCCCTGGTCGCGGACGGTGAGCTCGATGCGTCCGGTCACCCGCGCGCTGGACGCGATGGTGAACGGGTGCTCCTCGGCGCCGACCACCCCGCGCTTGAGGCGCAGCCAGACGAACTGGCCGGGCGCGAAGCGCAGGCCGCCGCGGCGCAGGTGCATCGGGGCGAGCACCAGCGTGCTCACCGTCTCGCTCTCGCGGCGCACGCCGTAGACGACGTAGGCGCCCTGACGCGAGAACAGCGGGCGCCACACCCAGCGGTGGGCGAGCACGCCGAGCAGCACCAGGACGAGCGCGGAGAGCACGACGCGCATCACGGGGTCGGCGACGAGGTTGCCCAGCCAGAAGACGTGCAGGCCCGCGAGGACGAGCGCGGCGCCGGCGAGCAGGACGTGCAGGCGCGCCCAGATCTCGTAGCGCGCGCCGGGACGCCGGCCGCGGACCGCGACGAACCCGACCAGGAGCAATCCGCCGACCGAGCTCCAGCCGGCCCGGGCGGCGGCGGAGCCCTGGAAGGGGTTGAGCAGGCTCGGGTGGTTGAGGATGGCGACGGCCATGTGGATGCCGACGAGGACGATCGCCAGGGTGCCCAGCCAGCGGTGCAGGCCCAGGACCTTCTCGACCCCGAACGCCCGGGTCAGCGAGCGCACCCGCGAGGGGACCACCACGACGACCACGAGCAGGGTCAGGGCGAGCAGGCCCAGGCCGACCGAGAGCACACCGAGGACCGAGCTGCCCCCGCCGCGGACCGCGACGAGACCGACCGGGATCACCACGAGGGCGGCGAGGACCGCCACCCACACGGCGCGTGTTGACCGTTGCTGCACGGGGCGGACGGTAGGCACGGTGGATCAGTGGCCCCGGCGCGTCTGAGAGCCGGTCCGCCCGCGGCGCGGCGACGGGCGCCCGCCACGCGCCCAGGCACACCTAGTTCCCCCGACCGGGTGAAGACCTGCTCCGTCTGCTGAGACCCGCTCTCAGCTTCGCCGGACGGCGCACCTGCGGTGCAAGCCCTGCGTCCACGCTGGCACTCAACGCCAGGATCGCCACATCCTCGATCCCACGACACGCCGCTGCGGGGAGCCGAGCGGACGCACCTCTTGCCACCACGAAGCGCCCGATCGGACGCCACCGGGCAGGATGCGCGCGTGATCTCGCGTTCGCGTCTCCGCTTCCCGGCCGTGCTCGCCCTCGCCGCGGCCGGTGTCGCGCTCGTCCCGCCGGCCTGGCGGTCGCTGCGCCCCCGCCCGCGCGCCGGCTTCGACCGCGCGACCGCGGCCGCGGGGGTCTCCGCCCAGTTCGACCACGACGCCACCTCCTACGACCGCCTCGTCGGCGCGAACCCCGGCTACCACGACCACCTGCGCCTGTCGGCCCGCCGCCTCGGCCTGCCCGACGGCGGTGCCGGGGCCGTCCTGCTCGACGTCGGGTGCGGCACGGGGCTCTCGACGGCGGCGCTCGTCGAGACCTACCCGCAGGCCCGCGTCGTCGCCGTCGACGCGTCGGCCGAGATGCTCGCCCGCGCCCGGGAGAAGTCGTGGCCGGACACCGTGCGGTTCGTGCACGCGCGGGCCGAGGACCTGGACGCCGCGTTGGCGGCCGAGGGCCTCGAGGGCCCGTTCGACGGCCTGCTCGCGGCCTATCTCGTCCGCAACCTGCCCGACCGCGACGCCGGCGTCGCCGTGCTCGTCGACCACCTCGCGCCTGGCGCCCCGATCGCGGTGCACGAGTACTCGGTGGCCGACTCGGCCTACGCGCGCGGTATCTGGAGCGCCGTGTGCTGGGCGGTGATCATCCCGCTGGGGTGGCGCGTCACCGGCGACGCCTCGCTCTACAGCTACCTCTGGCGCAGCGTCCTGGCCTTCGACGGCCTCGGCCGGCTCGAGCAGCGTCTGCGCGACGCCGGGCTGCGCGAGGTCCACACCCGCCCCGTCGACGGCTGGCAGCGCGGCATCGTCCACACGGTGCTCGGACGTCGCTGAGGCGAGGTCCGAGCCGCTGCTGGGTGGCCGCGAGGTGGTGGATTTCCTGACGTTCAACGTCAGCGTGGCCCCCACGCTGCCACTGGCTCGGCGTGTCGGGGCGCGCGACGATGTGACGATCCTGGCGTTCAGTGCCAGCGTGGACGCAGGGCTTGCACGCGGAGCGTGCACTTCCCGGGCGGGCGTCAGCCGCGACGGCGGGCGGCGCGGACGGCGTAGGTGCGCTCGGCGTACTCGATGTCGTCGTTCCACAGGCGCTTCGCGGTCCACTCCATCAGCGGGCGCACGAGGGTCTGGGCGCGGCGGGCGTGGACGAAGCCCGGGCGGTCGGAGTGGGCGATCGTCGCCTCGACCACCGCCGTGCGGGGCCGACCGTCGGGGTGCGGGGCCAGCGGGGTCGCGTGGGTCTCGACGACGCTGCCGGCGCCCTCGCCCTCGGTGATGTGCATGACGATCGTCCGCGGCTCCGGGCACGTGAACCGGGCGCGCACGGGCACGCCCCAGTTCTTCGAGATCCGGAACGCCACCTCGAGGTCGAAGTGGTCGTCCTCCTCGCCCGCGTCGCGCCCCGGCGCACGCTCGACGCGCAGGTCGGCGAACGAGTGCGGGTGGAACCAGGCGCCGTGCCAGGGGTCGAGCCGGTTCGCGAGGACGTCGGCGGGCTCGCAGGTGCCGACCATCGACGCCACGGCCACGAGGCTCTCGTCGACGTCCGGGCGCTCCGGCAGGATCGGGGCGTCGGTGGGCTCCTCGCCGCCGACCGCGTCGAGCCGCACCCAGGCCAGGGCGCCGTCGTCGAACGCGGGCAGCGTGCGCCATCCCGCGCGTCCCGACGGCCCGAGGGCGAGGCCGTGCCAGCGGCAGATCAGCTCGCAGCCCGACTGCACGGCGGTGCTCATGTCCGCGCCGAGGTGGGGGCACGCGCCGGGGCCGGCGTGCAGGGATCCGTTCGGCGACCGCCAGAGCACCAGCTCGACCCCGGCCACCGTGGTGCCGAACGGGGTGCCGGTGCGGACGTCGCGGCTCGCGCCGACGACATACCAGTTGCCCGACGGACGCGCTGTGGCGCGCGCGAGCGCCGCGTCGATGATGCCGACCTTCGCGTCGCGCCAGGTGGGCTCCATGGCCGCCCACTCCCGCTCCGACAGCCGTCGCAGCGGGTTCGCCGGCGTGCGCCGTTCCGCCTTCTTCAGCACGAACCGGACGCTAGGCCGGGCGCCGCGACAGTGCAGTGAGGGGACGCGGCCTGTGGCCGGACGCACGCCGTGCTGCGCCGAACGTGCACCGTGTCACTCCACGGGGGCACGTTCCCAGGGGCACGACAGACACCGCGGGCCACCGCGCCCCGAGCCGAGCTCGAACCCGGCGATCGTCAGCACCTCGATCCCGGCGGCCTCGAGCCGGGCGTTCGTCGTGGTGTTGCGCTCGTAGGCGACGACGCGGCCGGGCGCCAGCGCGAGGGTGTTGTTGCCGTCGTCCCACTGCTCGCGCTCCGCGGCGACGGACTCGAGCCCGGTGTCGACGGCCCGCAGCTCGTCGATCCCCATGGCGCGCGCCGCGGCCGGGCGGAACGGCTCGGGGCCCCGGATGTCGAGGTGGTCCGGGCCCTCGGGGCGCACCGTCCACGCCTCGAGCCCGTCGAGCACGCCCGGGTAGATGACCATCGTCTCGGTGTCGACCATCGTCGCCACCGTGTCGAGGTGCATGGTCGCCCGGCGCTGGGCGATCGGGACCGCGAGCACGGTGTGGGCGAGGCCGTCGGCGAACATCGCCCGTGCGAACGACTCGGCGCCCGCGGGGCTCGTGCGCTCGCCGACCCCGACCGCCAGCACCCCGGGGGCGAGCAGCAGCACGTCGCCGCCCTCGACCGCGGACGGGTCGCGGGGCGCGGTCGGCGCCACGACGCCGAGCTCCGGGTGGTGGCGCTGGGCGAGCGCGACCAGCGAGGCCTCCCGCCGGCGCGCCGGCATCCCCATCGACGACGCCACGACGCGCGGGCCCACCCGGATCGACGAGTCGCGGGTGAACATGAGGTTCGGCAGCGGGTCGACGGCGAAGTCGTGCGGCGCGGCCATGGCGCGCACCAGTGAGCGTCCCGTCACACCCAGCTCGGCGAACGAGCGCCCGCCGATGAGGGCCTCGGCCAGCGCGGCGTCGTCGAGCCCGTGCAGCTCGGCGCGCACCGCCTCCCCGAGCTCGCGACCCAGCGCCCGCTCGTCGACGGCGTCGGCGATCCCGGCCTCGCGCGCGGCCGGGCTCGCGAGCGCCTCGACGAGCACGTCCCCGAGCAGGAGGACCCGCACGCCGTGGGTGCGCAGCAGGTCGGCGAAGGCGTCGTGCTCGACCTGGGCGCGCTCCACCCAGGGGATCCCGTCGAACAGCAGGCGGTCGGCGTTGCGCGGGGTCAGGCGCTCGAGCTCGGGGCCCGGGCGGTGCAGGACGACCGTGCGCAGCGCGCCGACCTCGGAGTCCACGTGCGGCGCATCCACGGTCGGCGACCCTAGGACGCCCGATCTACCCTTCGCGCCATGGGACTCCTCGAGGACAAGGTGGTCGTCGTCACCGGAGCCGGTCGCGGCATCGGCCGGGGCGAGGCGCTGGAGTGCGCACGGCAGGGGGCGGCCGTCGTCGTCGCCGAGTTCGACGCCGACGCCGGTGAGGAGGTCGTCGGCGAGATCACCGCCGCCGGGGGCCGTGCGGCCGCCGTGCCGGGCGACGTCTCCGACGCCGACGTCGCCGACGCGCTCGTCGCCACGGCCGTCGAGCGGTTCGGCGCGCTGGACGCGGTGGTCAACAACGCCGGCATCCTGCGCGACCGGACGCTGGTCAAGATGTCGGACGCCGAGTGGGACGACGTCGTCCGCGTCCACCTGCGCGGCCACTTCGCCCCGACGCGTGCGGCCTGCCGCTACTGGCGGGAGAACGAGCGGCCCGGGCACCTGGTGCACACCGCGTCGACCTCGGGGATCCTCGGCAACTTCGGGCAGGCGAACTACGGTGCGGCCAAGGCGGGCATCGCGGCCTTCTCGACGATCGTCGCGATGGAGATGGCCCGCTACAACGTCACCTCGAACGCGATCGCGCCCTCGGCGCTGACCCGGATGACCGAGGCGCTGCTGCCCCCGGACGTGCGCGAGGACCGCCGGGCGAGCCTCGAGCGCGGCGAGTTCGACTTCTTCGACCCCGACAACGTCGGGCCGTTCGTGGCCTACCTCGCCTCCGACGCGTCGGCGCACATCAGCGGCAAGGTCTTCGGCGTCCAGGGCGACTCGATCGAGCTCTACCAGCCGTTCACGTCGGTGGCCGAGGTCCGCGGCGACGGGCACCGCTGGGACGCCGAGAAGATCCCGGGTCGCATGGACGAGCTGTTCGCCGAGGCCGGCATGGACCCGGCACCGGAGAACATGATGGCGCGCTCCCGGCACAAGATCATTTCCTAGGTGCCGGCGAGCGCGTGGCCCTATCGGCGTGCTCCCCTGATCCGGACACTCAACGTCTGCGGCGCCACGCCGCTGACACTCACGCCGGCAGGAACGGCAGCACACCGGCCAGCAGCGCCGAGCCGACGAAGGCGACGACGTCGAGCAGGGCGTGGGCGCCGACGAGGGGCCACAGCCGGCCGGTGCGCTGCCAGTACCGCCCGAACACCAGGCCCATGAGCAGGTTGCCCAGCCCGCCGCCGAAGCCCTGGTAGAGGTGGTACGACCCGCGCAGGGCGGCCGAGATCGCCAGCGCGCGGTTCTCGCCGACGCCGAGTCGCCGCAGGCCGTGGAGCAGGTAGCCGACCACCAGGACCTCCTCGGCCCAGGCGTTCGCCACCGCCGAGATGACCAGCACCGGCACCCGCCACCAGTGGTCCTCCAGCAGCGAGGGGACGACGGTGGTGTTCAGGCCCAGCGAGCGCGCGGCGAGGTAGAGCGCGAGGCCGGGGATGCCGATCAGCGCGGCCAGGCCCACCGACGCCAGCGCGTCGCGCCCGGGACGTCGTCCGTCGAGCCCGATGTCGCGCGGGCCCGAGCCGCCCCGGACGAGCAGGTAGAGCCCGAGCGCCCCCCACGCGACGAGCGCGAGCGAGCCCGCGAGCTGCGCCGCGAGATCGGCCCACGGGTTGCGGGCGAGGCTCTCGTCGATGGCCACCCGGCGCTGGTCCAGCGGCACGGGCGAGGACAGCGCGTCGAGCAGCGAGATCAGGCTCCGCACGCCCGACAGCCCGAGCGTCACCGCGAAGACCACGACGAGCTCGGTGCGCAGCAGGCGGCGGCCGGGCGGATCGAGGACGACGACGCCGGCCGGGGGAGCGGGACGCAGCCACGCCCGCCACGTCTCCCGGCTGATCACGGGCCCAGGCTAGGCGCAGGCTCAGGCGGGGCGACCGGACCGCTCGACGGCCGCGGTGAGCCGGCTGAGGAGATCGTGGGCGAAGGCCTTCTCGGCGTCACCGAGCGCGCGGCACACCTCGTCGATCTCGCGGACCGCGGGCAGCCAGGCCGCGTAGGAGGCCGCGCGGGCGGCCTCGGTCACGGTGAGCACCACGCGCCGCCGGTCGGCGGTGTCCCGGACGCGTTCGACGTGACCGGCCCGTTCGAGGCGGTCGACGAGCACCGTGGCCGAGGCGGAGCTGATGCCGAGGCGACGACCGAGGTCGGCCGTGCCCATCGACCCGTGCTGGGTCAGCTCGCCGATCGCCGACATGTCCGTGGCGTTCATGTCCATCACCCGCGCCATCCGCCCGACGAGCTCGCGGGACGCGGTGATGAGGTCGCGCACCGCGAGCGTCGTGGCGTCCAGCTCCTCGAGGTCGGCCACGTCACTCCCAGAAGTAGTTAGACAATCTAGCGATCAGGATATCCGAGGTGCGTGACCCGCCACGCACTGATCTCCGGCGCCAGCATCGCCGGGCCCGCCCTCGCCCATGAGCTGAACGCGCAGGGGTGGCGCACCACCGTCGTCGAACGCGCGCCCCGGCTGCGCGACGAGGGGCAGAACATCGACGTGCGGGGGGCCGGGCGGGAGGTCCTGCGCCGGATGGACCTCGAGGACGCGGCCCGCGAGGCCGGGACCGGCGAGCGAGGACTGCGGTTCGTCGACGACGACGGGGCGGCCGTCGCGTCCTTCCCGGCGGGGGAGAACGACACCGCGGGCGGCACGGCCGAGATGGAGATCCTGCGCGGCGAGCTCTCGCGCCTCCTCTACGAACGCACCCGGGAGCGGACCGACTACCGCTTCGGCGAGCAGATCCGCGCGCTGACCGACCACGGCGACCGCGTCACGGCCCGTCTCGCGAGCGGCGAGGAGCTCGACGCCGACGTGGTCGTGGTGGCCGAGGGCACGCGGTCGCGCACCCGCGCCCTCGTGATGCCCGACGTCGAGCTCACCGAGCTCGGCCTCCAGATCGCCCACCTGACCATCCCGCGCACCGACGACGACGACCGTTGGTGGCGCTGGCACAGCGCCCCGGGGTCGCGCAGCACGAGCCTGCGTCCCGACAACCTCGGCACCACCCGCGCGATGCTTTCGTTCCTCACCGACGTCCGCGGCCTCGAGGCGCTCGACCGGGACGCCCAGGTGGCGATCCTGCGCCGCACCTACGCCGACGTCGGCTGGCAGGCCCCGCGGGTGCTGGACGCCCTCGACGGCGCACCGCTGTACTTCGACGCCGTCGCCCAGGTGCGGCTGCCGCGCTGGAGCGCGGGCCGCACGGTGCTGCTCGGCGACGCCGCCTGGGCCACCGGCCCCTTCGGCCTGGGGACGAGCCTGGCGCTGGTCGGCGCGTACATCCTGGCCGGCGAGCTGTCGGTCGGGCCGGACACGGGCGTGGCCCTGGCCCGCTACGAGGAGCTGATGCGCCCGTTCGTCGACAAGGCCCAGGACGTCAAGCCGATCGCCCTGCGCGCGATGAACCCGCGCTCCGCGGCGGGCCTCTCCGTGCAGCGGACCGTGCTGAGCGCCGCCGGCGCGCTCTCCTCGGTGTTCGGCGGGCTGGTGGAGAAGCTCTCGGGCCCACCGGCGGAGGCGATCGAGCTCCCCGACTACCGCTCCGCGGCCTGACCGCGCCCGCGCCCCGTCGTCGGTAACCTCGGGACCGTGCTGCGCCTGCTCGTCACGCCCCGGTGGATCGGGTGGACGCTGTTCGCGCTCGCGGCGGTCGTGGTCTGCGGCCTCATGGCCTGGTGGCAGGTGGTGCGCGCGGAGTCGCCCGGCGGGTCGCTGCTCAACGCCGGCTACGCGTTCCAGTGGCCGCTGTTCGGCCTGTTCTTCGCCGCCCTGTGGTGGCGGATGCTGCGCGCCGAGGCGAAGGCCCTGGAGGACGTGCGCGCGCGGCCGACCACTGCGGAGAGGACGCCCGTGCGGGCCGCCGCCGCGGACTCCCCGTTCGGCCCGCGCCCGGCCGGCGTGCGCGAGGGCGGCCTCGACGCCGGCACCGACCCGGGCCCGGGACGCGCGCAGTACAACGCGATGCTGGCCGAGCTCGCGGCCCGCGGGAGCACCCCCGAGAAGGAGACCGATCCGTCGTGACCACCAGTGCGCCGCCCGCCCGGCCCACCCCCGACGTCGTCGCCGCGCTCAAGCGCTACCGGGTCGGGGCCTGGGTGGTCGGTGTGGGCCTGCTCGTGCTCGTCCTGGTCGGGATGCCGCTGAAGTACCTGGCCGGCGACGGCACCGTCGTCGCGATCGTCGGCCCGATCCACGGCTTCCTGTACATGGGCTACCTGCTGCTGACCGCGGACCTCGCCTACCGCGACCGCTGGCCGGTCGGCCGCGCGGTGCTCGTGGCGCTGGCGGGCACGATCCCGTTCGTCTCGTTCGTCGCCGAGCGGAAGATCACGCGCCCGCTGCGCGACGCGACGTAGGCCGCACCCCCGGCACCTCGTCGGAGCACCCGATGAGGGCGCGGACGGCCTCCCCGAGCTGACCGGGGCACGACAGCGGCGCGGCGAACGGCAGGCGCACGTCGTGGTCGTCGTTCTCGGACTCGATGCGCAGCCGCAGGCCGTGGCGGTCGACGCCGAGCGGGGCGATGCGGTTCCCGGGGCGCCGCAGGTGGATCGGGAGTCGCGGCACCAGCGCCGACAGCGTGTTCGTGTGCGCGGCGGCGAGGTGGGCGAGCCACGCGTCGCCGGTGGCGGCGACGGGGTCCGGGGCCGCGGCGGCCACCGCGGTCGGGGCGAGCGCCTCGGTGCCCTCCGCGTCGGAAAGCACGACCATCGTCGGCTCGAGACGCAGGAGCGTCTCCCCGTGACCGACGTCGAGGAGCCGCTCGTCGGGCTGCTCGGCGGCGATCCGGAGCGCGGCCCGGCGGGCCACGCGCAGCGGCAGCACCCGCAGGCGGCCCGACACCCAGAGCAGGCCGCGGACGGGGCGGCGCACCGAGACCGGGGCGACGTCGCTGAGCTCGAGCATCACCGGCAGCAGGGCGTCGCCCCGCTCGCGGGCGGCCAGGACGAGGGCGTGGTCGTCGGGGAACTGCAGGGTCGCGGCCCCGGTCGCGGGCACGTGGTGCAGCGTCGGGGCGGCCCGCAGGTCGCCGTCGGACTGCTCGGGCTCCCCGATGACGGCCGCGTGCCGGGCACGCCCCGCGAGGGTGCGCGCCCGCTCGGCGGGCGTCGGGACGGGCGGCGCGGGCGGTCGACTCCTGGCCATCGGGCTCCCTCGTGTCGCGAACTGAGGGGAGCCTAACCAAACTTCTGGGTCCGTCGCGAGACCGGTGTGCCCGAGTGGATCCCCGGGCCGGTGCCGGGGCCGTCCCGGGCCGCCCGCTACCGTGCGGACGTGTCCACCGTCCCCCAGGCCGGCGGGGCACCGGTCGACGGTGTTCCTCCGCTGCTCCGCGCGATCGTCGACAATGCGGCGCTCGTGGCCGAGGGCACGCGCCCGTCCATGGCGACGGTCGTCGACGAGCACCTCGCGGCGCGGTCCGCCGACGCCGGAGGGCTGCTCGGCTCGCTGGTGGTCCCGGTGTCCCGGCTCTCCGAGCTCGTCGCGGAGCTGGTGAAGCGCCGGCCCGCGGGGCCCGTCCCCGTCGCGCTCGCGGTCGACACCGGCCTCGGCGGCGTCCCCAAGGCGCTCTCGCTGACCTCGTCGCGGGCGGCCCTGCTCGACCCCCGCACGGTCGAGATGCCGGCGCCGCACGACGTCGACACCGTCTGGCTCGAGCGCGTCACCGAGTTCGTGCCCGAGGACGTCGTGGCCGTGGTCGAGCCGCGTCGCCCCGACGTCGGCGGCTCCTCGGACTGGCTCGACGGCGTGCGCCGGGTCGTGGACCACGGCTGCCGCCCCAAGCTGCGCTGCGGCGGCGGGCGCGCCGGTGCCTTCCCGGGCATCCCCGACGTGTCCGGCTTCGTCGCCCTGGCCGTCGGCGCGGGGCGGTCGTTCACGGCGAGCATCGGCCTGCAGTCCGCGGTGCGGCACACCGACCTGGTCACCGGCTTCACCCACCACGGCTGGCTGAACCTGCTCGTGGCCACGCTGCGTGCCCTCACCCCGGGCCTCGACACCCCCGTCGAGCAACGCATCGGCGACGCGCTCGCGATCACCGACGGCGACGCCTTGGCCGCCGAGCTCGCCGCCGTCGGCCCGGACGCCGCGCTGCGCGTCCGCGCGCTGTTCTCGTCGTTCGGTTCGACGTCGGTCGCCGACCAGGGCCCCGAGCTCACCCGCCTCGGCCTGCTCTGACGCCCGCCGGGCGCCTGCGTACGCTCGGTGGGCGTGACCGGTCTGCGCGTGGCGTTCCTCGGCCCGCACGGCACGTTCTGCGAACAGGCGCTGCGCACCCTGACGCCCGCCGACCTCGACGCCGCCCTGGGCGACGCCGAGCCCTCGGAGCACCCCCTGTCGAGCACCACCGCGGTGCTCGACGCGGTGCGGCGCGGTGACGCGGACGCGGCGTGCGTGCCCGTCGAGAACTCCGTCGAGGGCGGCGTGCCCGCGACGATGGACGGGCTCGTCGAGCAACCGCCGCTGGTGATCGTGCGGGAGATCCTGCTGCGCGTGGAGTTCGCGGTGCTCGTGCGTCCGGGCACCACCGCGGCCGACGTCACCAGCGTGGCGTCGCACCCGCACGGCGAGGCCCAGACCCGCCGCTGGATCGCCGAGCACCTGCCCGGCGCCGAGGTGCGCCTCACCGGCTCCACCGCGGCCGCCGCGGCGCAGGTGGCCGCAGGCGAGGTCGACGCCGCGGTGTGCGCGCCCGTCGCCGCGGCCCACCACGGGCTCGAGGCCCTCGCGACCGGGGTGCACGACAGCGGCGACGCCGTGACGCGGTTCGTGCTGGTCCGCCCGCCCGGGCCGCCCGGCCTGCCCACGCCCACCGGCGACGACCGCACCTCGATCGCGGCGACCACCGTGAACCGTCCCGGCGCGCTGCTCGCCGTGCTCACCGAGATCGCCATGCGCGGGGTCGACCTCACCCGCATCGAGTCGCGCCCGCTGCAGGACCGCCGCGGCGACTACTGGTTCTTCCTCGACGGCAGCGGGCACGTCGCCGACCCCGCGATGGGCGAGGCGCTGGCCGCGCTGCGGCGCCGGTGCACCGACGTGCGGTTCCTCGGCTCCTACCCGCGCGCCCGGCTCGACGGGCCCCGCGGGGACGCGGTGTCCGGGCCCGGCGAGCAGGAGCCCGGGCAGACCCTCAAGGACCACACCGAGGCGGCGTCCTGGGTGGCGGCGCTGCGGGACGGGACGGGCGCGTGAGCGATCTCCGACTCGTGCTGGCCCGCCACGGCCAGACCCAGGCCAACATCGACCGGATCCTCGACACCGTCCTGCCCGGGCCGCCGCTGACCGAGCTCGGGCGTGCGCAGGCCCACGCCCTGGGCGGGGAGCTCGGCGACGGCGCCGAGGGCACCGTGACCGCGCTGTACCACTCGCCGGCGCAGCGGGCCCGGGAGACGGCCGAGATCGTCTCCGGCTACGTCGGTCTCACGCCGAGGGAGGTCACCGGGGTGCACGAGGTGTTCGTCGGGGAGCTCGAGGGCCGCAACGACGAGCCCGCCATCGCCGAGTTCCGCCGGGTCTACGACTGCTGGCAGGCCGGCGACCTCGACGTCGCCCACCCCGGCGGGGAGAGCGGGCGCGACCTGCTCGACCGCTACCTCCCCGCCGTCGCCGGCCTGCGCGACCGCCACCCCGACGGCGGCACGCTCGTGCTGGTCAGCCACGGGGCCGCGCTGCGCCTGGCGGCCCAGGAGCTCGTCGAGCACGTCGGCACGCCGCGCGCGGAGGAGGAGCACGTCGCCAACTGCGGCCGCGTCGTCCTGCGGCCCCGCGGCAGCGGCTGGGAGCTCGTCGCCTGGCGCGCCGCCGTCCCCGGCGGCCTGCCCTCGAGCGACGACGTCACCGGCTGACGTGAGCGAAGTTCCCGGCTATAGCCGTGAACTTCGCTCACGGCCCTAGCCCCAGCCCAGGCGGTGCAGGGTCTCCTCGTCGATGCCGAAGTGGTGCGCGATCTCGTGCACGACGGTCACCGCGACCTCCTCACGCAGCTCGTCCTCGTCGGAGCACACGTCGGCGAGGGCGAGGCGGTAGAGCGTGATCCGGTCGGGCAGGACGCCGCCGTAGTCGCTGTAGCGCTCGGTGAGCGCGACGCCCTCGTAGACCCCGAGCAGGTCGGGCTCCTCGGGATGACGGTCGTCGACGAGCACGACGACGTTGTCCATCGCCCGGGTCAACGGTGCCGGGAGCTCGTCGAGGGCGTCGGCGACGAGCTCCTCGAACCGGTCGGGCGGGACCTCCACGGGCGCAGGGGACGGCGGGGTCAGCCGCCGCCGAGGCCCGGGACGGGCAGGGCGGGCACCGACAGGCCGGGCTGCTGCTGCCCGCCGGGCTCCTGCCCCGCCCCGCCGGCCGTGCCGCCGGTCGCGGTGCCGCCGCCCTCGGGAGCGGGAGTCGCGGAGCCCGGCACCGACGCCGGCGCGCCGGGACGCAGGCTCGGCGTCGTCGCGGGCGCTTGATCCCCGGGGCCGCCGATCGTGACGCCGTCCGCGGCCTTGCCCGTCAGCGGGGCGAAGCCCGAGTTGTCGGCCAGCAGCGAGCCGAGGTTGCAGGTGACGCGCCGGGTGCCCGCGGTCCAGGACTCCTGCGCGAGGTTGGTCCAGTACACCGTGAGCTTCGAGTCGGTGAGCTTCTGCGCCGAGCCGACGTACTGCTCGGCGATGCGCTGGCAGGTCGGCTGCAGGTAGTTGTCCTGGTCGTCCACCGACGGGAACGTGTCGCGGAACTGGGTGCCGAGGTCGACGACCCCGGCCACCTCGGCGGCGTGGGTCTCGCCGCAGGCGACGGGGTCCGAGACCTCCTTGCCGGCGAGCCCGAGGCAGGTGCCCGCGTCGAACACCACGGCCTGGTCGGCGTCGGCCACCCGCCCGCTCGACGGGAACAGCGCGCCCGTGCGGCCCGGGGCCTGCAGCCCGCAGCGCACCGTGCGGTCGCCGCCGTCCCACGCGGCCTGGGTCGGCTTGAGGGCGCCCGTCTTGTAGCGGCCTGCGGGGTCGAGGCGGCCCTGCAGGTACCGGGTGGCCTGCGGGGTGCACTGGTCGGTCACGAGCTGCTGCCAGGCCGGGTCGGCGGGGAACGGCGCCCCCGGCGGCTGGGTGGCGGTGACGGCGCCGACGCTCTCGAAGAGGTGCGGCTGCGCGCACTCGACCTCGCGGACGTCACCGGCGTCGTCGCGGCCCCAGGTCAGGCAGCGGCCGGGCTCGGTGGTCAGCGCGGGTCGCTCGTCGGCGTCCTCGCCGCTCGAGCCGCCGGACGCGCTCGGCTGCTCGTCGGCGACCCCGAGCACCCCGGGCGCCTGCCCCGTGGCGGCGAGCGCGGCGGCGGCGATCAGCATGATCAGGGCGCCGGCCAGGACACCGATGACACCGCGGCGCGCGGCGCGACGACGGGGATCGGTGCCGTCGTCGGGTCCGAGGACACGATCGATCAGGCGGCGGTGGGCGGCGTCGTCGCCGGAATCGGGGCGGTCCTCACCGGACGGCCCGGACTGGCGTTCCCGGAGCAGCATCGCCCTGACATCATGCCGCTCGCGGGCCGAGGAGGGCGGGCGACCCCCGGATCCGGCAGGATCGACGGTGACCGGCGCGCGCCGGGCGGCCCCAGGACGTCGGCGCCCCGCGCGGCGGGAGCCGGCCGGGGAGTCCGACCGGGAGTGCGGAAGGGCGGGACATGACGGAGCGAGAGGGCGACGACACTCGCCCGTCGGACGGACGGACCGAGAAGTTCGACACCTCGGCGGCGCGGCCGACGGACAAGGTCGACACGTCGGCGGTCGCGGCGGGGCGCCACCGCGGGGCCGACGACACGAACGACGCGAACGACACGACCGACGTGCACGCGGGCGACGACACCGCGACCCCGCCCTCGGGCGTGCCCGCGGCCACGACGACGTCGGGCAGCGGGGCGATGGCCGCGGTGGGCGCCGACTCCGGCCAGGAGGTCCAGGGCCGCTCCCGTGGCCGGGTGCGCTACCAGGACCCCGAGACCACCAAGCCCCGCGAGCCCACGGTCGCCGAGCAGCGCGCGCGCCGCGAGGCGCAGCGGCGCGAGCGGGCCCAGCGCGACGCCGCGGAGGCCGCCGCGCAGCGCAAGAAGAAGGTCCGCAAGCGGGTGCTGGTCGGCGGCGGTGTCGCGGTCGGCGTGGTCGCGCTCGTCGCGATCGTCTACGCGGCCAGCCAGCCCGACGAGGTCGAGGCCCAGTGCGTCGACCCGCAGGGCGTCGTCGTGCCCGACGAGAACTGCGGCGGGAGCCAGCAGGGCGGCTACTACAACAGCAGCGGCGTCTTCGTCCCGATCTTCATCGGCGGCTTCGGCAACCAGTACCACTACAACTACGGCAGCCGGTCGCCCGTGGGGACGGTCGCCCAGGGCGGGACGACGGCGCCGCCGGCGGCCGGTACCAGCGTGCGCAGCGGCACCTCGGGCAGCTCGCTGGGGTCGACCTCGAGCAGCGGCACGGTCAGCCGTGGCGGCCTGGGCGTCGGCGGTAGCTCCAGCGGCACCAGCGGCTCGTCGGGCAGCTCGAGCAGCAGCGGCGGGAGCAGCTCCAGCGGCAGCTAGTGGCGGCGATACGGCAGGATCGGCGTCGTGCAGCGCGCGACCGGTAGGCCCCGTCCCGATTGGCAGTCGAAGATCGAGGAGCAGGGGCTGGTGTTCGGCACCCCTGCTGCGGGGCTGAACGGCGCCCGGCCCTACTGGGACGAGTCGGTGCACTACGTCTTCGACATGGCCGAGATCCTCTCGCTCGAGGCCGACGTGGAGCTCCTGCACTCGATGTGTCTCGAGGCCGTCGACCACGTCGTCACCACCGAGCGGTTCCGCGACTTCGCGTTGCCCGAGTGGTGCTGGGAGCAGGTCGCGGCGTCCTGGCGACGTGGCGACCCGCATCTCTACGGGCGCTTCGACCTTCGCTACGACGGCTCGGGGCCGGCGAAGCTGCTGGAGTACAACGCCGACACCCCGACCACGCTGCTCGAGGCGTCGATCTGCCAGTGGTACTGGCTCAAGGACGTCCACCCCGACGACGACCAGTGGAACTCGCTGCACGAGAAGCTGGTCGAGCGCTGGGGCGAGATCGCCGCGAAGCTGCCCCGCAACGAGGCGCACTTCTGCTGGTCGCAGGCCGACCCCACGGGCGAGGACCACGTCACGGTCGCCTACCTGCAGGAGTGCGCGGCCGAGGCCGGCCTCGACACCATCGGCCTCGCGATCGAGCAGCTCGGGTGGGACTCCGCGCTCGACCGCTTCGTCGACCTCGAGGAGGCGCCGATCGCGACGGTGGACAAGCTCTACCCGTGGGAGTGGATCCTCGGCGACGACTTCGGCAAGCACGTCGTCCGCAGCCTGCCCGAGACGACATGGATCGAGCCGCTGTGGAAGACGCTGCTGTCGAACAAGGCGCTGCTCGCGGTCCTGTGGGAGATGTACCCCGGGCACCCGAACCTGCTCCCGGCCTCGCTGGGTGACCCGGGCCTGCTCACCGAGTACGTCCGCAAGCCGCTGCTCGGCCGCGAGGGCGCGAACATCGCGATCGTCGCCCCGGGCTACGAGACCGAGACCGGCGGCGTCTACGGCGAGGAGGGCTACGTCTACCAGCTCTTCGACCCGCTTCCCGAGTTCGACGGCTACCGCCCCGCCCTCGGCGCCTGGATCGTCGGCGACACCTCCGCGGGGCTCGGCATCCGGGAGACGACGGGGCTCGTGACGGACAACGGCGCGGCGTTCGTGCCGCACCGCATCCCCGACTGACGCCGTGCCCTAATCTGGCGCCCCGTTCGTCCGGATGGAGGCCACGACAGGTGCTCGCTCCCGAATTCTGGCCCACCGTGGGCGTCAACATCGGCCTGATCGCGGTCTACGCCGTGATCGGGGCCGTGCTGATGTACGTGGGCTACTTCGCCATCGACCTCACGACCCCCGGCGACCTGCGCGGGCTGGTCCGCGAGGGCCGGCCGAACGCCGTGGTCGTCTCGGCGGCGGGGATGGTCTCGATGGCGCTGATCGTCGTCGTGGCCATCTACATCTCCGGCGGCGGGTTCGTCGAGGGGATGCTGAACACGGCGATCTACGGCCTCGTCGGGATCGTCGCCCAGGTGCTCGCGGTGCGCGGGCTCGAGGCCGTGGCGCGTCTCGACGTCGACGGCTGCCTGCACGACGACCGCTTCACCCCGGACTCCGCCGTGATCGCGGCGATGCACCTGGCGCTGGGGCTCGTCGTCGCCGTCGCCATCATCTAGCGTCGCCGCGGGACACGCGCCCCACCCCGGCCCCTTCACCGGCGCCGAACGACCTACCCTTTCCCCTGGTGCCTACTCCCCGGTTCGTCCCGCTGTCGACCGTGCGCCCCGAGGGCGGGCGGTGACGACGCTCGTGCGCGCCGGGAGCGCGACCTCGCCCCAGGGCGACGGACCCGACCCGGTGCGGCGTCCGAGCGGGACCACCGTGCTCGTGTGGGCGCTGCTGACCCTGGTCCTGGGCATCGCGGTGCCGCTGGCCCCGGTGACCGTGCAGGACACGACGGTGACGTGGCCGGACCCGGCGGCCGCGGCGGGCGGCCCGGTCTCGACGCAGCTGGCGCTCAACCCGCCCCGGCCGCTCGGCTTCTCCGCGACCGTGCCGTGCGCCGCACTGCGGGCGGGTGGCAACGTGCTGAGCACGCTGCCCGGCGACGCGGGCGGCGGCGGACTGGTGCTCGCCTCCACCGGGACACAGGCCGCCCTGACGGTCTCCGGCACGACGGTCGCGGCGGGCCCGGTGCCCGCGGGCGACTGCCGGCTCGTCGTCACCGTGGACGAGGCAGGGCTGCGGGTGACACAGGACGGCGTGCCCCTCCCGCTGGCGTGCGGGGACTGCGCGGGCGTCCTGCCGCCGCTGATGTCCCAGCTCACGACGAGCACCGACGGGACGCCGGCCGCCGCCGGCCTGGCCGCGACGGTGCGCACCGACGACCGCTACGCCTCGACGCCCGGACCGCTGAAGATCGTGCTGCTGATCGCGCACCTCGCGGCCCTCGCGGTGCTGCTGGTCCTCGTGCACCGCCAGGGTCAGTGGCGGCGGGCGCGCGGCTGGCTCGGCCCGCGGTCCTGGCCGGGACGCCTGCGCCGGCACCTCTCGTGGGCCGACGGCTTCCTCCTCGCCATCTCGGCGGGCTGGGTGTTCGTGGCGCCGATGAACTTCGACGACAGCTGGTACCCGCTGATGGCGCGCGACGCCGGCGAGGCGGGCTACATCGGCAACGCCGTCTACATGTTCAACGTCACCGAGAACCCCTTCGTGGCCTCGCAGTACGCGATGCAGGTGTGGGGCGCGATCGGTGGCTGGGGCCTGGTCTGGCAGCGCTGCCTGCCGCTGCTGTTCGGCCTGGCGACCTGGGCGCTGCTGCGGACGTTCTTCGTCCTGCTCGGGCGGCGCACCGAGGTCCGCTACGCCTACGTGCCGTGGGCGCTGCTCCTCGCGCACCTGCTGTGGTGGCTGCCGTTCGGGCTGACCCTGCGGCCCGAGGCGCTGATCGTGCTGCTCTCGGTCATCGTGCTGCTGCTCGTGGAGCTCGCCCGCGACCGTGAGGCCCCGATCCTCTACGCCGGCGCGATGATGGCGGCGGCGCTGGCCATCGCGTGCTCCCCGACCGGCGTCGTCGCGATCGCGCCCCTGCTGGTCGAGCTCCCACGGGCCTGGCCGAAGATCGTCGCGACGCCCCGGCGCCAGCAGCTCACGATGCTCGCCGTGCTGGCCGCGGCGTCGTCGGTCGCCGTCCCCGTGGCCTTCGCCGACGCCTCGCTCGGCGACGTGATCGAGGCGTCGGCGGTGCACGCGTACTACTACGACACCGTCCCCTGGTACGACGAGCTCGTCCACTATCAGACCCTGCTGGGCCCCGGGCGCACGCCGTGGGCGGCCCGCATGCCGATCCTGATCACGCTCGGGCTGACGCTCCTGGTCGCGGCGGGCAGCGGACGGCGCGGGCCCGACGACGACGCCCTGCGCCGCGTGCTGCTGCACGCCGCGGCGACCACCGCCGTCGCCTTCGCCCTCGTCGCGGCCAGCCCGACCAAGTGGGTCCTGCACTTCCCGGCCATCGCGGCCTCGGGCACCGTGCTGATCGCGCTGGCGCTGCTGCGCGGTCCGATGCCGCGCCACGACCGCGCGCTGGCCACCACCGGCGGTGTCGCCGTCCTGGTCATCGCGACGTCGGTGAGCTACGCGGGGTGGAACCTCTGGCGGCCGTACACCGACCGCGGGCAGTTCTTCGGCGCGCACGCCGACCCGTATCCGACGCCGCTGAGCCAGAACCTCCTCGCCCCGCACTTCGGGCCGGTGTTCCTGCGCAACCCGCTCGTCTGGGTCGGGCTCGCCCTGCTCGCCGCCGCGTGGGCGCACTGGTCGCTGCGGCGCTGGCCCGAGCGCCGGCTGCCGCGCCCGGAGCCGGACCGGGCCCTGCTCGCCGTCGCGTGCGCCAGCGTGGTCGTCGGGCTGATCGGGATCATGGTGCTCGCGCCCCTGCGCCAGTACCCGGGCTGGACCGTGGCGCTGGGCAACGTCAAGGACGTCGTGCGCCAGGGCTGCGGGCTCGAGGACAACGTCACGGTCCTGCGGTCCACGCCGGTGCCGCTCGGCGCCCCCGTGAACCCGGCGACGACCACCGGCAACTTCGTCGACGACACCGTCGCCCCCGTCCCGGAGCCGGTGCCCGGCCTCGGACGGGTCTGGCACGACGTCACCGACGACTCGAGTGGTCGCGGCACCGTGGTCACCGGCTGGTACCCGGTGCCGGCCGGCTCGGAGGCCACCGACGTCGTGGTCCCGATGCTCGAGGACGGTCCCCCCGACGAGCGCGTGTCGGTCGAGTTCGGCGACGGCCCGGCGGCGAACCCCCGTGTCCTGGGGCGGACGGAGATCGACTACCTCCCGAACGCCGATGAGCGGACCTGGCAGCAGCGCCCCGCGTCGCTCGTCGACGCGCCCGGCGAACCGACGTTCGTGCGGGTCGTCGTCGACTCGACGGGGCAGCGCGGGTCGGACCGCCTCGCCGTCGCCGAGCCCTTCCTCGCGCGCCCGTCGCCCATCGCGCCGGTGCTGGGCGACCGTCCCGTGCTCGTCGACCAGATGTCCGCGGTGATGTGGCCGTGCGTGAACCAGGTGGCGGTGCACGACGGCATCGCCCCGCCGTCGGAGGTGCGGATCCACGCCGACGAGGACCTGACCTCGGCGTACTACGGGCTGCAGGACAGCCGGTTCCGCGGCGGCGTGTGGCGGTTCGACACCGTCGGCGCCACCTACGTCCGCCTCGCCACGGCCGTCCCGCCCGGCGCGCAGGCCGCCAAGCCGTGGGGCCGCGTCGACCTCGTCGTCCGCGACCTGCCCACCGGCCGGTACGGCGTCACGACGACGGAGCGCACGAAGTCCGGCTGGGAGCGCGGCCCGACCCTCGCCCGCGAGGAGTACGTCGGCGTCGAGCCGCAGGGCGCGGTCGGCTGACTAGGACTGCTGCTGGACGTCCTCGCGGACGTCGGAGTCGCGGTCGGCGCGCACGAGGGCGGCGGCAAGGCGGGCGAGGTCGTCGCCGGAGACCTGCTCGGCCAGCTTCGCGGGGTCCTGCGGGAGCCCGAGCTTCTCCGCGCCGGCCAGGGCCTTGGGGTCGAGGTGGGGCCGGAACTCGGGCCATACCGCCTGGACCTCGCGGGTGAAGATGTCGGCGCCCACCGGCCCGAGGCGCGGGAACGCGGTGAGGAACCCCGCGAGCTGCTCGGCGTCGCCGTCGGCGGCCTCCCGCATGCGGCGCAGGTCGCCGCCCCACTCGTCGAGCACGAGCTGCGCGCCCTCGCCGAGCGCGGTCGCGGTCTGCTCGGTGCCCGTGTAGTTCGCCCGGCCCAGCGTCCGGACACGGGTCTCCCAGTCCGCGTCGCGCATCCGCTCGGGTGTGCCCATCCCGGCGTCGAGGAGCTCGCGGCAGGCCCTCGTGCCGAGCTTCGACTGCACCCGGCGGGAGAGCAGCGTGCTCAGCACGAGCAGGCGGTAGAGCGGGGCGGGCTCGTTCGTCAGCTCGATGCCGGCCTCGTCGGCGAACGTCCGCCCGGCGTCGTCCAGCAGCGCGTCGATGGTCGTCATCGAGGCGGATACCCGCACGTGAGCGATCTGGGTCGTCATGGCGACCCGGATCGCTCACGTGGCCGCAGGCCATAGTCTCGGGAGCGTGCAGAGCCCGCGCCTGGTCGCCAGCGACGTCGACGGGACGTTGCTCGGCGAGGGCGGGGAGGTCTCGGAGCGCACGCGCGCCGTCGTCGCACGGACGGTCGCGGGCGGGGTGCCGCTGGTGCTCGCCACGGGTCGTCCGCCGCGCTGGGTGCCGCGCGTGTGCGACGCGCTGGGCGTGCACCCCCTGACCGTGGCCGCCAACGGCGCGGTGCTCTACGACGCGGCGACCGACCGGGTGCTCGCGACGGAGACCCTCGACGTGGACGCGCTCGCCGAGGTCACCGACGGTCTGCGCGCCGCGATCCCGGGGTGCGGCATCGCGGTGGAGCGGGTCGGCGACGGCGCCTTCGACCGCCGTGACCAGCAGTTCGTCTCGGATCCCGCGTACGTGCACGCCTACCCCCTGCCCGACCACCGGCAGGTCGCGCCGGGCGAGCTGCTGGCCGAGCCCGTGATCAAGGTGCTCGCCCGCCACCCGACGCTCGACAGCGCGACCATGGCGACGCAGGCGCGCCGGGCCGTCGGGCACCTCGTCGACGTCACCTACTCCGCGAGCGGCGGGCTGCTCGAGTGCGCCGTGCGCGGGGTCACCAAGGCCACCGGGCTCGCGCGCGCCGCGTCGCACCACGGGGTGGGTGCCGCGGACGTCGTCGCGTTCGGCGACATGCCCAACGACCTGTCCATGCTGGCGTGGGCGGGACACGGCGTCGCGGTGGCCAACGCGCACCCGGATGTGCTCTGCGTCGCGGACGAGGTCACCGCGAGCAACCTCGAGGACGGCGTCGCGTCTGTCCTCGAGAGATGGTTCTGAACGAACCGCTGCCCGGCGTGGCGCGATGGACCACTGCAGGGGTGATGTCAAGACCCGCGTAACATCCGCTCGGGTGTCAGGCGAACGCCGCCTCGCGAGCAGGAGGGACCACCACGTGCTCGATCGTGCCGAGGGGCCCGAAGTGATCATCGGGCCGGCCCGGGGCGAGGTCGCGGTCCTCGAGACCGTGCAGCACCGCCTCGGCACCCCGCCGGTCGTGGGCGCCGCCCGGGCGCTCTCGTTCTTCGGGGAGCACGCCGCCGGGTGGATCGCCCTCGGTGCGCTCGGCGCCGCGCTGGACGCACCGCGCCGCCGCCAGTGGGGCACCGCGGTCGCGGGTGTGGTCGCCGCGCACGGTGCCTCGATCGCCGTCAAGCGCGTCGTGCGCCGGCGCCGTCCCCACGATGCCCGGCTGGCCGTCCACGTCGGCACCCCGAGCCGGCTGAGCTTCCCGTCGTCGCACGCCTCGTCCACCACCGCGGCCGCCCTGCTCTACGCGGGGCTCGTCGGCGGCGGCGGAGCGGGTGCCGCGGCGCTCGTCGTGCCCGGCATGGCGCTCTCGCGCCTCGTCCTGGGCGTCCACTACCCGACCGACGTGCTGGCGGGCTCGGTGCTGGGGGCGGTGTGCGCGGCCGGCGCGCGCCGTGCCGTGCGCCGGGGCTCGGTCGGCCGCTGGAGGACCGCATGACCCCCGTGACGCCGTCGAGCGCCGCCCGCGAGCAGGAGGAGACCACCGCGGTGGTCGCCGACCCCGCCGGGGCGAGCACCGAGACGAGTGCCGAGTCGAGCACCGGGACGACCCCGGCCACGACCCGCCGCCCCCGCCCCGTGGCCGTGCCGCTGGGCCTGCTCAAGGCGATGCGCCCGCGGCAGTGGGTCAAGAACATCCTGGTGCTGGCCGCGCCGTTCGCCGCAGGCCGGCTGTTCGACCTCACCGTCCTGCCGGACGTCGCGCTGGCGTTCGTCGCGTTCTCGCTCGCGGCCTCCGGTGTCTACCTGATCAACGACACCAAGGACGTCGAGGCCGACCGCGCGCACCCCAAGAAGAAGTACCGCCCGATCGCGGCGGGCATCGTCCCGCCGGCGCTCGCGGTGGTCACGGGGATCGTGCTGTTCGCGGGCGCGCTGGGCGTCAGCCTGCTCGCCGACCCCGACCTGCTGCTGGTCACGGCGATCTACATCGTCGTGCAGCTGGCCTACTGCCTGTGGCTCAAGCACGAGCCGGTCATCGACATCTGCATCGTCTCGTCCGGCTTCCTCATGCGCGCGATCGCGGGTGGCGCGGCCGCGGGCCTGCCCCTGTCGCCCTGGTTCCTGCTCACCATGGCCTTCGGGTCGCTGTTCATGGCGTCGGGCAAGCGCTACGCCGAGATGCGCCTCGCCGAGCGCACCGGCGCGAAGATCCGCAAGTCGCTGGAGCGCTACTCCGCGTCCTACCTGCGCTTCGTGTGGTCGCTCTCGGCCACCGTCGTGATCATGGCCTACGGCCTCTGGGCGTTCGGCATCGGCGTCACCGCGACGCCTGGCCGGATGCCGACCTCGCCCTCGACGTGGGCGATCGTCTCGATCGTGCCGTTCGTCGTCGCGATCCTGCGCTACGCCGTCGACGTGGACGGCGGCAACGGCGGTGAGCCCGAGGAGATCGTCCTGGGGGACCGGGTGCTGCAGGTGCTCGGCCTCGTCTGGGTCGCGCTGATCGGCCTCGCGGTCTACTTCGCGCCGGGCATCGCGTGAGGTCCGCCGGACCCCTCGCGGGATGAGCACCACGGCCCGCTCGACGCGCGAGCTCCTCGGCGGGCTCGTGCGCTACGGGCTGGTCGGTCTGGCCAACGCGGCCACCTACTACGGCACCTACCTCCTCGCCCACCCGCGCGCGGGCTACCTCGTCGCGCACACCGTCGGGTTGGGCACGGCCATGGTGGTGTCGTTCTTCCTCAATTGTCGCTTCACGTTCCGCGTGCGCCCGACGTGGACGCGGTTCCTGCTCTACCCGGCGTCCCAGGTGGTCAACATCCTCGCCACCACGGTCGGCGTGGTCGGGCTCGTGCACCTCGGCGTCGACGAACGCCTCGCCCCGCTGGCCGCGGCGGCGCTGGCGCTGCCGGTGAGCTTCCTCGCCGCGCGCTTCGTGATCACCAAGGCGGTGCTGGAACCGCGCCCGTTCGCAGCGGCGCCCGCGGTCCCGCCGCGGTCCGCGCCCTCGGTCGGTGAGGCCGTCACGCGTCCGATCCCCCTGGTGGACCGGCGCTGAAGAGATCGGCCCTGAAGAGATCGGCCCTGAAGAGATCGGCGCTGCTCAGCGGCGCTCGACGGTCAGCGTGGTCCAGGCCCCGACGTGGATGCGGTCGCCCGACTGCAGCGGTACCGGGGTGTCCGGCGTCAGCGCTTCCTCCGCGTAGTTCAGCGTCGTCCCGTTGGTCGACCCGGCGTCGATCACCACCCACCGGTCGCGGGGCAGGGCGAGCAGCACCGCGTGCAGGTGCGAGACACCCGGATCGCGCGGCGGGCCGCTGAGGTCGATCTCGGGGAGGTCCGCGGGCTGGCTGCCGGGGTGGCCCCCGTGGGGACCGCCGGCGGGGTCGCCGGCCCGTCCGACACGGACCTCGTCGGCGCGCAGCACGACCTCGCGCGGTGCGAGCCCGGACGGGAAGTCGTCGGCGAGGGGCGCGGTCGTCCCCGCGGTCTCCCGGGCGCGCACGAGGTCGTGGTAGTCGCGATCCGCCCAGATCGTCACCACCCAGGAGCCGCCCCCCGGCGCCTCGTCGCTCACCGGTCGACCACACCCTCCCCGTCGAGCGGGATGGGCCCGGTGCGCTCGTCGGGGCCCCGGCCGTCGACGGCCACCGAAGGGCGTCCCGAGTCGGCGGGGGGAACGATCGGCACGATCGCGAGCGTGGTGTTGTCGTGGCCACCGTCGTCGAGCGCGGCCGAGAGCAGGGCGAGCGCCGCCGCGAGGGCGGGGTGCTGCTCGCCGTCCTCGGGGGCACCGGGGGTCGCGCCACCCAGCGCGGGCGCCGCGAGGCGGGCCAGCACGTCCGGGTCGGGCAGGTGGTTCCACAGCCCGTCGCTGCAGAGCATCAGGACGCCGGGGACGCCGAGTCGCACCCGGCGGGCGTGCGCCGGCCCGCTGGGGGCGTCGCGTCCGAGCCAGCGGGTGAGGACGTGGGCGCGCCGGTCCCGCGCGGCGTCCTCACGGGACATCAGCCCCGCGTTGGCGATCTCCTCGGCCCACGAGTCGTCGGTGCTCAGCAGGCGCGACGACCCGTCGCCGGCCAGCCAGTAGGCGCGGCTGTCCCCGATCCACGACACCACGGCGTCGCCGCCCCGGACGACCGCCGCGACGTACGTGCAGGCCGGGCTGTCGCCGCCCCCGCGCCCGAGGTCCGCCGCCGCGGTGGCTGCCGCCGCCGACGCCGCGGTCGCCAGCGCGTCGAGCTCCCCGCTCAGGCCGGTGCCCGCACGGCGGGCGGCGTCCTCGGCGGCAGCCGCGGCCTCGCCCGGGTCCTCCGACACGGTCGCGATCGGCCCGGTGTCCCCGGACGAGACGGCGTCCCCGGAGGAGACGGCCGGGAACCCGGACGGCGGCGTCGCGGGCGCCGCGGCGGTCTCCAGCGCGGCACCCACGGCGGCACCGACGGCCGCGAGGCTCGCCTCGTCGCCGCGACGGGCGGAGGCGACGCCGTCGCAGACCACCGCGACCCACGTCTCGACGCCGCCCTCGACGCGCCGGCCGAGCTCGACCGCGTCCTCGTTGCGACGACGCCGCAGGCCGCGGTCCGTGACGGCGGCGGCGTCGCCCAGGACCAGCTCGACGTGGTCGCGCACCACCGGACGCGGCGACCCGCAGGTCGGGCAGGCGCCGTCCGCGGCGGGCGGCGCCTCGTCCCCGCAGCGCGGGCAGCGCGGCGGCGCCACCGCGGCGAGCTCGGAGCGCAGATCGGTGCGCTCCACGAGCGGCCCCCCGGACTCCGCGTCCCCGGACCGGGCGTCGTGCTCCCCGGGCACCGGGGCGCGCCCGGCCATCTCCATCACGGGATCGCTGCTCCTCGGACGTCACGGGGGTCACGGGTGTCGCGTGGCACGCCGTGGGGGGTCGGGCCATCTTCCCGGCCGGTCCCGGCGGCCACGCCGGCCCCCACCCCGTCCTCGCCCGGTCGGGTGGCCGGATCGACCCGGCCGGCGGTGCCGTAGCGCGCCCGGATCCGCCGCGCCTCGGCGGCGAACGCCTCGACGCTGCGGTGGCGGTGGTCCGGGTCGGGGTGGGTGGCGCGGGTCAGCAGGGCCACGAGGTCGGGGTCGTCGCGCAGGACCGGCACGCCGGCCGGGTCGGGCAGACGGTGGGCGTGCCGCCGCTGGTGGTCGAAGTCGGCGAGCAGCACGGCGAGCGTGCGGCCCAGCGCGAAGACCTCGGAGGCCACCGACGGACCGGGCCCGCCGGGGTGGATCTCGGGGGCGACGAACCCGGTGGTCGTCCAGACGTCGCTCCGGCGGTCCTCGACGCGCCGCACGCTGCCGAGGTCGAGCACCGTGATCCCGTCCGGCCCCGTGAGCAGGTTCGACGGGTTGAGGTCGGCGTGCAGCAGTCCGTGCGCGTGCAGGGCCGCGATCGCGGACACCGCGCCCAGGACGGCGTCGAGCGCCTCGGCGGGCGGGCACGGGCGGTGCTCGGAGAGGGCCTCGCCGTCCACGTGGTCGAGCACGAGCAGGCGCACCGGGCCGTCGCGTCCCTCGGCCCGCACCTCGTCCCGCGCGCGCACCAGACCGGGGATGTCGAGCCCGAGCAGCGCCGCGGTCTCGCTCACCGCGAGCGCGCCGGCGGCCGGTCCGTCGGGGCCCTCGAGGCGCCCGAGCACGACGAGGGCGCCGTCCCGGATCCGCGTGCCGGTGTACGACCAGCCGCGCGCCCCGCGGACCAGCGGAGCCCGCACCCGGTAGCGGTCCGTCGCGCCGGCGAGGTCGGTGCCGACCGCGAGGTCGGGACGGACGTCGAACCGCGCGCCGCACCACGGGCAGATGCCGCGCTCGGGTCCCGGTCGCCCGGCACGTCCCCGGCCCACCGGCCCGTCGCAGCGCGCGCAGAACCGCGCCTGCTCCGGGACCGGGGGACCGGCGGTCCCCGGGTCGGATCGGTCCATCTCGTCTCCTGCGTCCGGACGACGTGCGGTCGGCGCGTGGGTGCTGCGTGCGTGGTGACGGAGGTGACTCCGCCCCCACGCCATGGTGTCACCGCCGAGCCGCACGCTGCGCCCCGCCGTCCGGCGTGGATCATCACGCTCCGGACGATCCGTGCCCGGTGGGCTGTTGCGCCTCCGCCCGTCGGCGCAGGCCACGACGCGGCTCACCCATCCGGGTGTTTCCCCGCGTCCGCTCGGCTCTGGTGCTTGTCAGTCGCGGTTTCGCGGGGTCGCGCCGGAGGAGGGTGCCCGGGCCGGACGGGCCGCCGCCTGCCATGCTGTCGCCGCACCGAAGCCGATCGGGGGGTTGGGTGCCGCGCCTCCGCGGAGGCCGGCGCGCGATCGTCCGTGCCACATTCCGGAGGTCGTGCCGTGAGCGCAACCGACGACACCGACCGTCCCGTCGGGTCCGACGAGCGGGCCGGGGACCGATCCGCCCAGCACCGGCGTCCCGACGTCGACCACCTCCCGGAGGCCGGCGCCAGTGTGCCCGGTGGAGGCCTCGGATCCCCCGCCGCCACGCCGGGTGTCCCGTCGTTCGGTACGGACGACGACGCCGTGACGGGCCCGACGCCGTCGTCCCCGTCGGCACCGTCCTCCGCCCCGTCGTCCTCCGGTTCCTCGGCTGGCTCCTCGACCGGCTCCGTCGGCGCCGAGTCCGCGTCATCCGTCGCCGATGCCGCGGCGGAGGCCGAGCGCGCGCTCGCCCAGGCCGCCCGCGACGCCGAGCAGGCCGTGCGCGACGCGCACACCGACGGCACCCAGGCCGTGCAGAAGGGCTACGCCGACGCGCAGCGCGCCAACGACCGCGCCTACGAGGAGGCCGCGGCCAAGCACGACCGGATGAGCTGAGCCGGTCCTCGAGGTGCTCCGCACCCGGACGTGTCGCCGTCCGGGCGCGCGGGCCCCACGATGATCACCCGGTCCGGTTCCCGACGTCGCGCCGCACCCGCGGCGCCCGGCACGCCCGCGCACGAGGCAGGTGAGACATGGCGGTCCAGCTCCGCATCACCGCGGACGGCGTCGTCGTGCGCTTCACCGGCTCCGACCGCGTCTGGGCGTGCTGTCGCGGGGTCTACCTGCCGCTGAGCCGCGTGCTGCTCGCGCGCCCGATGAAGCGCCGGGACGCGGTGTCGGCGAGCCCCCGCGTCCACCTGCCCGGCGTGAGCGTGCCGCGCGTGCTGCGGGCGGGGTCCTACGGCGTCGGCGAGCGCCGGCAGCTGTGGATGGTGCGCCGGGCCGACGAGCTCCTCGCCATCTACCTGCGCGGCGACCCGTACCACCGGATCGTCGTCGAGGTCCCGGACCCCGAGACCACCAGCAAGACGATCAACGAGGCGCTGCCCCCGCGCCGCCTGCCCGCCTGACGCGCCTCACAGCGTGTCGGCCACCAGCGGCGCGAGCAGCAGGTCCGGGTTGTTCTGCGCCACGGCCTGCAGGCGCCACTTGTGCGGGAAGAGCGCGAGGAGCTCTCCGTCGATCCGGCGCGTCAGCACCTCGATGCCGACGGCGCCCTTGAGGGTCTCGACGCCGGCGGCGTCGGTGCGCCGCGCGATCTGGTAGTCGAGGCGGTCGAGCTTCACCGGCGCGCCGAACTCGTCGGCCAGCCGCGCCGAGACGACCTCGAACTGCAGCGGACCGACCGCGGCCAGCACCGGGGCCTGGTCGCCGCGCAGGTCCGAGGACAGCACCTGGATGACGCCCTCGGAGTCGAGCTGCTCGATGCCCTTGCGGAACTGCTTGGTCTTCGACATGTCCGCCACCCGGCACACGCTGAAGTGCTCGGGGGCGAAGCTCGGGATCGTCGGGAACGTGACCGGGTCCTCGGCCCAGAGGGTGTCCCCCGGGCGCAGCGCGGTGGCGTTGACCAGCCCGACGATGTCGCCGGGGAACGCCTCCTCGATGGTCGAGCGGTCGCGGCCGAACATCGCCTGCGCGTACTTGGTGGCGAACGGGCGCCCCGTGGCGTCGTGGGTGAGCACCATGCCGCGCTCGAAGCGACCCGAGCAGATGCGCACGAACGCCACGCGGTCGCGGTGCGACTTGTCCATCGACGCCTGCACCTTGAACACCAGGCCCGAGAACGGCGCGTCGACCGGGCGGAGCTCGCCCTTCTGGTCGGGGCGTGGGCCGGGCGGCGGGGCCAGCTCCACGAGCGCGTCGAGCAGGCGGGCGACGCCGATGTTCGACAGCGCGGAGCCGAACATCACCGGCGTCGCGCTGCCGGAGTGGAAGGCCTCGGCGTCGAACTCGGCGCCGATCTCGTCGAGCAGCTCGAGCTCCTCGGTGGCGCGCTCCCAGTCGGCGCCCTCCTCGGCCGCCGCGGTGTCGGCGTCGAGGACCTCGACGGTCGCCTTCGAGGCGCCGTGCGCGGCGCGGGTGAAGCGGTGCATCGTGCCGTCGGCGCGCTCGACGAGCCCGTGCAGGTCACCGGCGATCCCGACCGGCCACGTGATGGGCATGGGGCGCAGACCGATCGTCTGCTCCACCTCGTCGAGCAGCTCGAGCGGCTCGCGCCCCGGGCGGTCCCACTTGTTGACGAACGTCAGCACGGGCACGCCGCGGTCGCGGCAGACGTCGAAGAGCTTGAGGGTCTGGGGCTCGAGGCCCTTGGCGGCGTCGAGGAGCATCACCGCGGCGTCGACGGCGGCGAGCACGCGGTAGGTGTCCTCGGAGAAGTCGCCGTGGCCCGGGGTGTCCAGGAGGTTGATCACCTGGTCGCGGTAGGCGAACTGGAGCACCGCCGAGGTCACCGAGATGCCCCGCTCGCGCTCCATGTCCATCCAGTCGGACGTGACGCCGCGCCGGCCGCCCTTGCCGTGCACGGCCCCGGCCGCCGAGATCACCTCGGCGTGCAGGGCCAGCGCCTCGGTGAGCGTGGACTTGCCGGCGTCCGGGTGGCTGATGACCGCGAACGTGCGCCGGCGGCGCGCCTGGGTCCCGGGGTCGTCGGGGACACCCTCGACGGTGGGCGCGGCGGACACCGCGGTCATCGCACTCCTCCTCGCGACGGACCCGCACGCGCGGGCCCGTACCGAGCGTACGACCCGGGTCCTACGACGACGGGCGCAGCGCCCGCAGCGGCTCGGCGAGCTCGGTCGCGAAGTGGTCGAAGAACCCGTCGACGTCGGTGCCGGCGTTGATGAGCGCGAGGTGGTCGTACCCGGCGTCGACGAACGGCTGGGCGGCCGCGAGGTGGGTGGCGACCTCGGGCCCGCACCCGAACGCCTGGCGCATGTCCTCGGTGGTGATGTAGGCGGTCGCCGCGTCGAAGTTGACGGGGTTCGGCAGCTCGGACTGCACCTTCCAGCCCGTGACCCCGAAACGGAACAGCCGTCGCGCCGACTCCGCCCCCTCCTGCTCGGTGGGCGCGTAGGCGATCGGCACCTCGGTGTAGCGCGGGCCCTTCCCGCCGGCGGCGGTGAACGCCTCGATGAGGTCGGTGCGCGGCTCGGTGGTGAAGATCCCGTCGCCGAGCTCGGCGGCGAGCTTCGACGCCTGCGGGCCGCCGGTCGCCACGACGATCTTCGGGAGCGTCTCGGGGAGGTCGAAGACCTGGGCGTCCTCGAGCGTCAGGTGCGTGCCCTCGTAGGTCTGGTACCCGCCCTGCCAGAGCAGGCGGATGATCTCCAGCGACTCCCGGAACATCTGGTGCCGCACGTGCACCGCCGGCCAGCCCCTGCCGACCACGTGCTCGCTGAGCCGCTCACCCGACCCGACGCCGAGGGTGAAGCGGCCGTCGGCGAGCAGCTGGGTCGTGGCGGCGGCCTGGGCGATGATCGCCGGGTGGTAGCGGATGAACGGGCATGTCACGCCCGTCGCCAGCTCGATGCGGTCGGTCTTCGCGGCCATCGCCGCGAGCATCGACCAGGCGAAGCCGGAGTGCTGCTGCTCGGACACCCACGGGTGGTAGTGGTCGGAGATCTCGACGAAGTCGAAGCCGGCCTCCTCGGCGCGCACGCACTGGCGCACCATCTCGGTCGGCGAGTAGGCCTCGGCGATGAGCTTGTAACCGATCCTCACGGACGGACACCTCCGGTTCGGCGACGATCCCGTCGTGGTGCCCGATCACGGTCCGCCCTACCCGGACGGGTCTCCCGGACCGATCGCACGGAGATCCGCCCCGAGACGTAACGCCCGACCGGGCACGGACGAACTACCCGGTGGCCCCGCGGGGTCGTCGGACCCCCGACCCGACGATCCCGCGGGCCTTCACCGCTTCCGGGGCCTAGTTGGCGCCGGCGCCGTCGAGCGGCTTGTCCGGCTGGACCCGCGGCATGTTGCCGCCGCCCCCTCCGCCGCCGCCCGAGTCGGGCTCCACCCAGATCGTCACGGCCTCACCCGCCGGCACCCGCGTCCCGGCCTCGGGCTGCTGGGCCGTCACCGTGCCCTCCACGGTCGGCGGGGTGTCCGGGTCGGGATCGATCGCGACGACCCGGGCGGCCATGGCCACCTCGTGCGCCTGCGCCGCCGGGAGCCCCACCAGCGCGGGAACCAGCACGAGCTCGGGTGTCCTCATGCTGGGACGGTAGCCAGCGCAAGGTGCGCGGGCCAGCACGGTCGGTCGTGGCCGGAGGATGCCGCTCCGGACCGGAGCCCCGCATGACTGCGACGAGCGGACGGGCATGATGGGCCGCTCGGCCCAGCCGGACCGACCCCGAAAGGGCAGGAGAACACATGGCGCAGCGGCACGAAGCGGAGCGGACGTGCCGGGCGGTCGTGCGGGGTCTCCTCGTGGTCGGTGCCGCGGCGCTGGCCCTGTCGGGCTGCGCCCGTGCCCCGGAGCCGGCGGTGCCGCCGATCCCGCTGAGCTCCTCGGCACCGGTCGCCGCCCCCACTCCCCGCCCGGACGGTGGGCCCGGTCCGGCCTTCACCCCGTGCCGCGGGGACCTGGAGTGCGCGACCGTGCCGGTGCCGGTCGACTACGCGAACCCCACCGGGCCCACGACGCCGATCGCCATCGCGCGCCGGCCCGCGGCGAACCCCGCCGCCAAGCTGGGCGTGCTCCTGGTCAACCCCGGGGGTCCGGGCGGCTCGGGCATCGAGCTCGTCCAGGCCGGGGTGCTCCCGCGCGAGGTGTCCGACCGCTTCGACGTGATCGGCTTCGACCCGCGCGGCGTCGGCGACAGCACGGGCCTGCAGTGCCCGCTGGGTCCCGAGACGCCGTACCTGGCCGATCCCGATCCGGGCGACCCCGCCGACGAGGCGGCCACGAACGACGCGGTCGACCGCTACGACGCCGCCTGCGGCCAGCGCTACCGCGACCTCCTGCCCCACCTCGGGACGCGCAACGTCGCCCGCGACATGGACCGCATCCGCGAGGCCCTGGGCGAGGAGCGGATCAACTACCTGGGCTTCTCCTACGGGACGTCGATCGGGCAGACGTACGCGCAGCTCTTCCCGACCCGCCTGCGGGCGATCGTGCTCGACGGGGTCGTCGACGTGACGAAGCCGGGGCTGGACTCCGCGCAGGCCGAGAGCTTCGAGAACTCCCTGCGCCAGTTCGACGCCGCGTGCCGGACCGATCCGACGTGCCCGGTGCGGGCCGACCCGATCGGCACCCTCGACCGGGTGCGCGCCCGCGTCACCGCCGCCCCGCTGCCCGTCGCCGGCACGAGCCCGCTCTCGGCGGGGCTCCTCGAGATCGGCGTCGTCTACCCGCTCTACAGCCAGGACAGCTGGCCCCAGCTCGCCCAGGCCCTCGCCGCGGCCGACCGGGGCGACGGCGCCCCGATGCGCTCGCTGGCGACCGCCTACTTCCGGGGCAGTAACTCCGACACCTACAACGCCGTGACCTGCCTGGACAACGCCTGGCCGACCGAGGACGAGCAGGTGCTCGCGGCCGCCCGCGTCACCGAGTCCCGCGCGCCGCACTTCTCCGGCAACGTGCTCGTCAGCGGCCTGACCTGCTCGGACTGGCCCGCACCCCAGCAGCCGCTGACCCCGCTGGAGAACTACGCGGGCCCGCCGATGCTGATCCTCGGGACGACGAACGACCCGGCGACGCCGTACCAGAACAGCGTCGCGCTCTCCCAGCGCGTGCCCGGCTCGGCGTTGCTGACCTACCGCGGCGAGGGCCACACCGTCTACACCAACGGCGTCCCGTGCGTCGACGACGCCGTCAACCGCTACCTCCTCGACGGCGTCCTGCCCCCGCCGAACACGACGTGTCAGTAGGTGCCAGGTCAGCGGCGGACCGTCGCCGACGTTGAGTGTCCGATCAGGGGAGCACGCCGATAGGGCCACGCACTCGATCGGGGGCGGGATGCTCGCCGTGACGTAGGGTCGCTCCCGGTGCGCCGGGAAGTCTGGTCGGCAGTCGCTGACGTCTGCCCACCGGAGGAACCGTGGCCCGGTCGTACCCCCGCCTCTTCGCCCGCCGCTCCTGGCCGGAGACGGCGCGCATCGCGGACATCCTGCGCCGCGAGACCGTCGGCGGCGTCCTGCTCGTCTCGGCCGCGGCGCTCGCGCTGTTGTGGGCCAACTCCCCGTGGCGCGAGGCCTACACGGCCCTCTCGGGGACGCGGGTCGGTCCGGCGTCGCTGCACCTCGACCTGACCCTCGCCACCTGGGCCGCCGACGGCCTGCTGGCGATCTTCTTCTTCGTCGCCGGCCTGGAACTCAAGCGCGAGTTCGTCGCCGGCGACCTGCGGGAGCCCTCGCGGGCGCTGCTGCCGGTGGCGGCCGCGGTCGGCGGCATGATCGCGCCCGCCCTGATCTACACCGCGATCAACCTCGGCGGGCCGGGAGCCGCGGGCTGGGCGATCCCGACGGCCACGGACATCGCGTTCGCGCTCTCGGTGCTCGCCCTCATCGGCTCCTGTCTGCCCGACGCGCTGCGCACCTTCCTGCTCACGCTCGCCGTGGTGGACGACCTGCTCGCCATCACGATCATCGCGCTCTTCTACACCGACCAGCTCGCGTTCGTGCCGTTGCTGCTGGCGCTGCTGCCGCTCGGGGCGTTCACGGTCCTGGTCCAGCGGCGGGTGCGGTCGTGGTGGCTGCTGCTCCCGCTCGCCGCCCTGACGTGGGTGCTCGTGCACGAGTCCGGCGTGCACGCCACCGTCGCCGGGGTGCTGCTGGGCTTCGCCGTGCCGGTGGTCCGGCGGCGGGAAGGCCCCGGACCCGGGCTCGCCGAGCACTTCGAGCACCGCTGGCGGCCGCTCTCCGCCGGGGTGGCGGTGCCGATCTTCGCGTTCTTCGCGTCCGGGGTGACCGTCGTCGGCGGCGGGCTGGGCGCGGCGTTCAGTGACGCGATCACGATCGGCATCATCGCCGGGCTGGTGGCCGGCAAGGTCGTCGGCATCATGGGGGCGACGTGGCTCGTCCAGCGGGTGACCCGGGCCCGGCTGGCCGACGAGCTGGACTGGAGCGACGTCCTCGGGCTCTCGCTGCTCGCGGGGATCGGGTTCACCGTCTCCCTGCTCATCGGCGAGCTGGCGTTCGGCACCGGCAGCGGCGCGGACGACCACGTGAAGATCGGGGTCCTGACGGCCTCGCTGCTCGCCGCCGTGCTCGCCACGGGCGTGCTGCGATACCGCAACGGCGTGCACCGGCGCATCCACGAGCGCGAGCGCATCGACGCCGACCACGACGACGTGCCCGACGTCTACGAGGACGACACGCGCGAGCGCGACGCGTGATCGCCCTCTCGTCTGCCGTAGTCGACTGGGCCGACAGCGTGAGTTCCTGCCGCCGTGCGGCCGCAAGAGGCGCCGGACGCCCGTGTCGGCCTTGCCGGGCCACGGGTCGGGACGCACCCTCGCCGCATGACCGGACCGGCGGGCCGCGCCGCCCGCAACGCCACCCGCCGCCGCAGGGGCGCGGGGAGGGACCGCGCGGGCAGTGACCGCACGGGAGGGCCGACGCCCGTCGTCGCCGGTGTCGAGGACGCGGGCGCCACCACCGACCCGGACATGGACGCGCTGACGCGGACGATCGCCATGGTCAACGACAAGGGCGGGGTCGGGAAGACCTCGCTCGTCGCCAACCTCGCCGGGCAGTTCGCCGCGGCCGGCTACCGGTGCCTGCTCGTCGACCTCAACCGCCAGGCGAACCTCGCCGACGACCTCGGGTTCCGCGACGGGCCGATCGACGACCACGGTGCGGGCCTGCTCATGAGCATCGTGGCCGGGTCGCCCCTGCGCCCGGCCGAGGGTGTCCGTCCCGGCCTCGACGTGGTGCCCGGTGGCGCGCGCCTCGTGGACCTCGTGCCGCTGATGGTCTCCCGGGTGCAGGAGCAGGGGCGGGAGGCGTTCCGGGCCCTCGCGACCGTGCTCGCGCCGGTGGCGGGCGACTACGACCTCGTCTTCGTCGACTGCCCGCCCGAGACGACGATCCTCACCGACCTCGCGCTCACCGCCGCCCGGTGGGTGCTCATGCCGACGAAGTCGGACGGCGGCGGCCTGGTCGGCATGCGCCTGGTCGGGGAGCGCTTCGCGCTCGCCCGCGAGCAGAACCCCGACCTCGGCCTGCTCGGCGCCGTGCTCTTCGCCACCGGGTCGCGCTCGCGCGTCGTGCACGCCGAGCTCCGCGAGGCGATGGAACGCGCCTTCGGCGGCCACTCGCCGCTGTTCACCACCTCGATCCGCCACGCGGAGCGCACCGCGCAGGACGCCCGGCGCCTCGGCCGGCTCGCCCACGAGCTCGAGCAGGAGGTGGCCGCGCAGCCCGCCTGGTGGGCGGCCCTGCGGGAGGGGACCTCGAAGACCTCGTCCGGGCGTCGCCTGTCCCCGACCGCCGCGAGCGTGGCGGGTGACTACCGCGACCTCGGGGTCGAGCTCCTGACCCTCCTGCGCGCCGCCGAGGAGACCACGACCGCGGACCACCGCCCCGAGCAGGAGGCCACCTCGTGACCGCCGACTTCCGCATGACCAGCGACGACGAGCAGCCGCCCGACCTCAGCGACGCGTTCGGGCGGTCGGCGACGGCGAGCCTGCGCGGACTCCTGCCCCCGCGGCCCCGGCGGAGCTCCGAGCAGGACGAGGACGAGGGCACCGAGGGCCCCGGGACGGGGTCTCCGGAGATCCCGGCGCAGGCAATGCGCCGCGGCGCCGTGGTGCCCCTCACCGTGCGGACCTCCGCCCCGGACGAGGTCACGGAGTCGGAGACCGAGAGCGAGACGCCGACCGGGGTCGCCCCGGCGCCCCCGCCCGCCGACGTCCCACCGGCCCCCCGCGGCGCACGCCGCCCGGCGCCCACCTCGGGGAGCACCGCCGGCACCGCCAACCGGCGGTGGGGCTCGGTGCGGCTGGCGTCGCAGGAGCACGTCGAGCTGTTGGTGCTGGTCACGTTGCGTCGCGGCCCGGCCAGCGGGCGGGAGCTCGCGGAGCGGCTGCGGGCGGACAGCGGAGGCGGCCTCGCGCCACCTCCTACCACGATTCAGAAAACCCTCCATCACCTCGCCCGGCACGGTCTCGTCGAGCTCGGGGCCGACACCGAACGGCGGCGCTACCGTCTGACCGAGCTGGGCATGCGGATCGCCCGTGCGCGCGTGCGGGCGTGGCGATCGCTGCGGCGCACGGTGGACCGGGTGCTGGACGCCGCCGACGAGGGCTGACCTCGTCCCTCTTCGAGCTCGGAGCAACGCGTCGGCGCATCGAGCCGCAGGACGTTGGGCTGTGCTGTCCAAGCGCACAGATCTAGCGGCGGACGCCGAACCACCGTATGGTGTAGATCACTGCGGACTGTCACCGAAGTGGCGGTCGACATGACCCTGCGTGGCCGGAACACCACGCGCACACACAACGCATCCGGTCGATCACATACCGACGTCTCGTTCATTCAGAAAGAGCGAACGGGCGCAGATGTTTGAAGCACGAGAACGACACCCGAATGCGCGGTCACCCTTCGTGCTCTGGTGATCACCAATTGGGTCGAACGGCCCATGGCAAATTTGATCTTACCGGTCTAGCGCATTCCGGAAGCACGCGATGTAATGTCCGGCTCCGTAGGCGGCGGGCTGTGGTCCACCGCACAGGCGGACCAATCCATTCGGAGGTGCACGGTGCCCGGAACCGGCCTGAAATTGGCCCTCGCGGTCATCGGCGGCTATCTACTCGGTCGTACGAAGAAGATGAAGCTCGCCATCATGTTCGGTGCTGCGCTGGCCGGGAAGAAGATCTCCACCGATCCCGCCCAGCTGCTGGGACAGGCCTCGAAGCTGATCCAGGCGTCACCCGAGCTCCAGAAGCTCGACAGTGCGGTGCGGGGTCGGCTGCTCGAGGCGGGCAAGGACGCGGCGCTGGCCGTCGCGAGCTCGCGCATGGAGGCCCTGACCGACACCCTGGTCAACCGGGTCGAGAACCTCGGCAAGCCGGCCGCGGACGCGGCGGGTGCGGCGACGCAGGCCGCCGGTCAGACGGCGGGTGCCGCCGGCGACGCCGTCGGCCAGGCCGGTGGCGCGGTCGGCGACGCCGCCGGGACGGCCGGATCGGCCGTCGGTGGCGCTGTCAGCGGCGCCGGCGGTGCGGTCGGCAAGGCCGCGCGCGGTGGACGTCGTCGCAAGGCGGCTGCCGCCGAGGAGCCGGTCGACGACGGCGTGGACGCCGCCGACGAGATCGAGGACGTCGAGGACGTCGACGACGAGGTCGACGACACGGAGGAGCCCGAGTCCGACGAGGCCGTGGCCGAGACCGAGGAGGCCGACGAGCCCGAGGAGGCCCCCTCGCGGGCCACGTCGCGCCGTCGTGCCTCGCGGCCCCCGTCGGCGTCGTCGAAGAGCTCCGGCAGCGGTTCATCGAGCAGCGGCTCGACCAGCAGCGACACCGGCCAGGAGCGTCGTCGTCGTTCGTCGTCGGGCGCGTCGTCCGACGACAGCGCGAACCGCACCAGCAACGGCTCGACGCGTCGGACGTCGTCGGGGTCGCGCAGCAAGGCCACCGCCGGCTCCGGCTCGCGCCGTGGATCGGGGAAGCGCGATGACTGAGTCCACGACGACCGACCCGCGGGCGGCCTCGAACGGTCAGGTCCCGCACGACGACGAGGGCGGGTCCGGCTCGTCGATCACCGACGTGCTGCCCGTCGACCGTCTCAAGCAGGCGGCACAGACGCTGCTGAAGACGGCCACCGACAAGGCGGTCAACGCCGCCCTCGACCAGGTCGAGGGCCTCACCGGCCGGCTCACCGACGTCGCCGAGAACGGCGGGGTCGGCCTCTCGGCCGCCCTCGGCGGCGGCCAGTCGATGATGCAGGGCGGGAGCGCCGTCGGCGGCGCACTGAAGGGTGGGCTGTCCGCGGTGAAGGACAAGGTCACGGGAGCGCTCGGCATCGGCGGCGGGGACGACGACGACGAGGGCGACGAGGACGGCAGCGGGAGCGGTGGCGGCAGCGGCAGCACCGGCCGCGGCAAGTTCAAGTTCATGAACATCTACGAGGTCCAGGACGTCGGGGTCCCGCTGCGCGTGGCCTACGACCAGTGGACCCAGATGGCCGACTTCCCGAGCTTCATGAAGAAGGTCGAGACGGTCAACCAGGAGTCCGACGAGAAGGTCGTCTGGACCGCCAAGGTGTTCTGGTCGCGTCGTTCCTGGGAGACGACTATCCGCGAACAGGTTCCGGATAGCCACATTCTGTGGGTGTCGTCGGGAGCGAAGGGTTCTGCGGACGGGATCGTGACGTTCAGCGAACTCGCGCCGAACCTGACGCGCATCGTCCTGATCATGGAGTACTACCCGCAGGGCTTCTTCGAGAAGACGGGGAATCTCTGGCGCGCGGTCGGGCGTCGTGCCCGGCTCGAGTTCAAGCACTTCTGCCGTCACGTCATGATGGACACGCTGATCAACCGCGAGGAACTCGAGGGCTGGCGCGGCGAGATCCGCGACAGCGAGGTCGTCAAGACCCACGAGGAAGCCCTCGAGGAGGAGCAGCGGGCGGCCGAGGAGGACGAGGAGCTCGAGGACTCCGAGGAGGGCGAGGAGGGCGAGCTCGCCGACGAGGACGTCGACGAGGACGAGGACGTCGACGACGACCTCGTGGCCGAGGACGAGGACGCCGACGAGGACCTCGACGAGCTCGAGGACGAGGCGGAAGAGGCGGACGAGGCGGACGAGGACGAGCTCGACGACGAGCTCGAGGACGAGGCCGAGGAGGACGTCGACGACGACCTCCCGGAGGACGCCGAGGACGAGGCCGCGGAGGACGCCCCCGCCGAGGAGGACGACCGCCCGCGTCGTCGCTCGCGGCGCCAGCGCACTCCGGCCTGATCGACGGCCGATCGACGCCCACGACGGGTCCCGGTCCCCGGGGCCCGTCGTGGGCGATCCGCACAGGGAGGAAGTGAGACAGCGTGACGATCAGCCAGCAATCGGGCGGCGGCGTCCAGAAGGCGCCCCAGGGCGGGCTCGCCGAGGTCCTCGACCTCATCCTCGACAAGGGCCTCGTGATCGATGCGTTCGTCAAGGTGTCGCTCGTCGGCATCGAGCTGATCACGATCGACGCCCGGATCGTCGTGGCGAGTGTCGACACCTATCTGAAGTTCGCCGAGGCCACCAACCGCCTCGACCTGCACCAGAAGGGTGGCAAGGACCTCGGGGAGTTCATGGGCGGCCTCACCGAGGGCGCCACCGAGGGCGGCGCGAAGGGCAAGACCAAGGGGGTGCTCGACGCCGGCAAGGAGAAGTGGGACGAGGTCCGCGGCGAGCGCCAGCAGAGCAAGCGCGAGAAGGCGTGAGGGGGCCGAGGTGACCACGACGGAGGACTCCACCAAGTCCCGGAGCACGACCCGCGGGTCCTACATCTACGGCATCGTGCCGGCAGGGATGCGCATCCCCGACGGGCTCGAGCCGATCCCGCACGGCGACGAGGACGGCGAGCTGGGTCTCGTCACCGAGGGCGAGCTCGCGGCCGTCGTCAGCGACGTGTCGGCCGACCGCCCCCTGGGCACCCGGCGCGACCTGATGGCGCACGAGGCCGTCCTCAACGCGATCGCGCAGGAGGTGCCGGTGCTCCCGATGCGTTTCGGGGCGGTCGTCACCGACGACGACGCGGTGGCCGACGAGCTGCTGAAGCCGCACCAGGACTACTTCCTGCGCGCGCTCGACCAGCTCCGCGGCCACCTCGAGTTCCGGCTGCGCGGCGATTACAACCAGGACGTCATCCTCACCCGCATCGTCGAGTCCGATCCCCGCATCCAGCAGCTGCGGGAGAAGATCGCCGGGGTCAGCGAGGACGCGAGCTACTACGACCGCATCCAGCTCGGCGAGTCGATCTCGAAGGCGATGGACCAGCTGCGGCAGGAGGACGCGCAGGCCACGGTCGACGCGCTCTCGAAGTTCGCGGTGGCGACCGAGGTCAAGGAGGCGGGCGGCGAGAACGGGGCCGTGCACCTGGCGTTCCTCGTGAAGACCGACGGGCGTGACGATTTCGAGCAGGCCGTCGACGACCTGGGCAACGCCTGGGCCGGGCGGGTCGAGCTGCGGCTCATCGGGCCCACGGCGGCCTTCGACTTCCTGCCCGAGTTCGAAGCGCCTCCCGAAGCCCAGGCCTGAGGGCCGGCGCACCGTGGGTTTCTTCACCGAGCTGCTGCTCCTGCCCCTCGCCCCGGTCCGCGGGGTGGCCTGGGTCGGCGAGAAGATCGCCGACCAGGTCGACCACCAGATGAACGACCCCGGCGTCATCCGCGCGCAGATCGACGAGCTGGACGCCGCGTTCGACCGCGGTGAGATCAGCGAGGACGAACGGGACGAGCAGCAGACCGTCCTGCTGCAGCGCCTCGTGGGCGGGGGTGGGACGTGACGCGGTCCGCCGACGTCACCGAGGACGACGACGCCCCGCGCGTCACCGATCAGGAACGGCCCCGCCGCCGACGCTCGGCGGCGTCCGGTGAGTCCGGGGAGGACGCGCCGAAGCGACGCCGGTCGAACGGGGACGCGACCCCCTCGGAGTCCTCGTCCTCGGAGTCCTCGTCCTCGGAATCCTCGGCCGAGGAGAAGCCGCGTCGCCGGCGCCGGACGTCCGAGACGGCGTCCGGGTCGGACGAGGAGCGTCCTCGCCGGAGTCGGCGTCCGGAGGGCGAGGTCGAGAGCGAGCGGCCGCGACGTCGCCGGCCGTCGGAGGCCTCGAGCGACTCGGACGAGGAGCGCCCGAAGCGGCGCCGGCCGTCCGAGGTGTCGAGCGACTCGGACGAGGAGCGCCCGAAGCGGCGCCGGTCGGAGGCCTCGAGCGGTTCCGACGACGAGCGTCCGAAGCGGCGCCGGACGTCGAACGGCGGGAGCGGCACCACGGGATCGGATGACGAGCGCCCGCGCCGTCGGCGCCGGACCGAGGAGAACGGCGACTCGGCGCCCGACCAGGAACGTCCCCGTCGTCGCCGCCGGCCCGCTGCGGACGAGTCCGCGGCGGACTCCGGTGGGGGCGAGGAGCGTCCGCGCCGTCGGCGCCGTCCGGAGGGCGAGCAGGAACGGCCCCGCCGGCGCCGTGCGGAGGACACCACGGACGACGCCGCTGAGGACACCGCCGACGACGCTGTGGAGATCGACGAGCCGGAGGACCTGGACGAGGACGACGTCGACGAGGACGACGACGTCGAGGACGAGCCCGAGGATCTGGACGACGCCGAGGACCTGGACGAGCCCGAGGACGTCGACGAGTCCGAGGACGTCGAGGAGTCCGAGCCCGAACCCGAGCCCGAACCGGCACCCAAGAAGCCCATCCCCGCTCGCAAGATCGCTCGCTACGCGGCGGAGCAGGTGATGGAGATGAGCGGCAAGGAGAGCGAGTCGATCACCTCGGTGCGCCGCACCGACGAGGGCTACGTCGTGGGCCTGGAGGTGGTGGAGAGCCACCGGATCCCCGAGTCCACCGACATCCTGGCGATCTACGAGGCCGAGATGGACGAGGACGGCGAGCTGATCAGCTACAAACGGCTGAAGCGCTACACCCGGGGCCGCGGCGACGACGAGTGACGGCCCGACGCGAGCCGGGGGGACACGAGAGGGAGTGACCATGAGCGACCCGGTGCGCTGGACCGGGCAGATGCCGTCCGCCCCGAACCAGGCCGGCGGCCGCCAGCCGGCGGCCCAGGGCGGCGGCGGCGACGGCACGAACCTCGCCGACATCCTCGAGCGGGTCCTCGACAAGGGCATCGTCATCGCCGGCGACGTCCAGATCAACCTGCTCGACATCGAGCTGCTGACCATCAAGCTCCGGCTCATCGTGGCGTCCGTCGACCGCGCCAAGGAGATGGGCATCGACTGGTGGGAGCGCGACCCCACCCTCTCCTCGGGCCACAGCGAGCTCGAACAGGAGAACCGCCGGCTGCGGGAGCGCCTCGAGGCGCTGGAGGGCCGCAACGGACAGGCGGCCCTCGAGGGCGACGACGACCCCGACGAGGTCGAGGTCGAGGACGAGGACGCCGAGCTGGTCGACGCCGAGATCGTCGACGACACCGAGGAACCCGAACCCCAGCCTGCGCGCCGGCCGAAGCAGACGGCGCAACAGGGCGGCGGGGGGAAGGCCGCGCCGCGCCGACGTCGGAAGGCGGAGGAATGAGCGACACGCTGACCTACGTCTACGCCGTCGCCCGCGACGTCGACCCCGCCGCCGTGGCGGGGCTCGAGGGCCTCGGCGGGCGTCCCGTCCGGACGGTCGAGCACCGCGGGGTGACCGCCGTGGTGAGCGACGCCGACCGTGCCGAGTTCCAGGAACGGGCTCTCGAGGAGCGCCTGGAGGACCTCGAGTGGCTGGCCGCGACCGCCCGGGCGCACCACCACGTCGTCGACACCCTCGGGCGCGACCACCTCGTGGCGCCGCTCGGACTGGCCACGGTGTACTTCGACGACGAGCGGGTGCGGGCGGTGCTCGAGGAGAGCGCCGAGACCTTCTCCGCGGTGCTCGACCGTCTCGACGGACGCGCCGAGTGGGGCCTCAAGGTCTACGCCCGCAAGGGCCGTCCGGACGCGACCGAGGCGGAGGCCGAGAAGCCGCGATCGGGCGCGGACTACCTCCGCCGGCGCCGCAAGGCCCTGCGCGAGGGCGACACGACGCTCGAGGACGCCCGCCGGGCGGCCGGCGAGGTGGACGCGGCCGCGTCGGCCCTCGCCGCCGCCACCCGGAGCCACCGTCTGCAGGACGCGCAGCTGTCGGGGCAGTCCGACCCGATGGTGCTCAACCAGGCCTACCTGCTGCCGGTCGAGCGGGCCGACGAGCTCCGCGCCCTCGTCGCCTCGTACCAGGACCACCCGAAGATGCGGGTCGAGCTCACCGGGCCCTGGGTCCCCTACTCCTTCGCCGCCGCCACGGAGGGATCGGCGTCGTGACGGGCCCGTCCTCGGGAGAGCTCGAGCCACGGGCGACGTCGCTGTTCGGGGACGAGGAGGTCGCGCTGGTCGACCTGCTCGACCGGCTGCTCGCCGGCGGCGTCGTGCTGGTCGGCGACCTGACGATCTCGCTCGCCGGGGTCGACCTCGTGCGCATCTCGCTCCGGGCGCTGGTCATGTCGATCGCGCCGGTGGAGCGGCAGGGCACGCTGGCGGAGCGGGCCGAACGGGGCGACGTGCCGCGGCACGGATCCGCCGCGCCGAGGGCCCTGACGGCCCGGGAGCTGGAGCCGGGCGATGAGTGAGCGGGCGAACCGCATCGAGATCGACAAGGACGAGGTCCGCCGGGACCTCATGAAGCTGGTGCTCACCATCGTCGAGCTGCTGCGCCAGCTGATGGAGCGGCAGGCGATCCGGCGCGTCGACCAGGGCGACCTCACCGAGCAGGAGGAGGAGGACCTCGGCACCTCCCTGATGCTGCTGGCGGAGGCGATGGACGAGCTCACCGAGCAGTTCGGGCTCACGGCGGACGACCTCAACCTGGATCTCGGACCGCTGGGCCCGCTGCTGCCGCGCGACCGCTGACCGCGGTGCCCGATCGTGCGGACGGGATCGGACTCCGCCGGGACGAGGCGGGGTACTCGGAGCACATGACCAGCGCCGAGCGTCCGAGCAGCACCCCCTCCAGCCCCACGCCGACGGCCACCTCGGTCGGCGGCGCCGGCGCCGTCGGCGACCCGACCGCCGTCGACGGCACCACCGAGGTGCTGCCCTCGGTGGTCCAGAAGGTGACGGCGTTCTCGGCGCGCGAGATCCCGGGTGTCGTCGCGCTCGGAGCCAGCTCGTCCCGCGCCGTCGGGGCCGTGCGCCAGACGCTCACGGGCAGCACCGAGAACACCGCGGGCGTCCGCGTCGAGCTCGAGAACCAGACGGCCCGCATCGGGCTGGACGTCGAGATCGAGTACGGCGTCGGGGCCCGCGAGCTCGTCCGCGCGCTGCGTCGCCACGTGCCGAAGGCCGTCGAGGAGATCGCCGGCGTCACCGTCGTCGAGCTCAACGTCGTCATCACCGACGTGCACCTGCCCGGTGGCGACGACGTCGACGCCGGCGGGACGCCGCCTCCGCCGCCCGCCGCGACGCTGTAGCGGCCCCCGCCCCGGGAGGGGCGGGCCCGGCTCCGGCGGTGGTCGTGGCAGCATCGGGCGTCGACCAGCCCGGTGCGACGGGCGCGCGGGACGACCAGGGGAGGCCACCGGTGGCGACCGTGCTCGTGACCGGCGCCGCCGGGTTCATCGGCTCGAACGTCGTGCGGTACTGGCGTCGCGAGCACCCCGGGGACCGTGTGGTGGCGCTGGACGCGCTGACCTACGCCGGGGTGCGCGAGAACGTCGAGGGCCTCGACGGCGTCGAGTTCGTGCACGGCTCGATCGCGAACACCGAGCTCGTCGAGCACCTGCTGCGGGCGTACGGGGTGGACGTGGTGGTCAACCTCGCCGCGGAGTCGCACAACAGCCTGGCGATCCTGCGTCCCGGGGACTTCTTCGCCACCAACGTGATGGGCACCCAGGGCCTGCTCGAGGCGGTCCGCCGGGTCGGGGTGGGCCGGTTCCACCACATCTCCACCTGCGAGGTCTACGGCGACCTGCCCCTGGACGTCGACGAGTCGTTCACCGAGGAATCGCCGTACCGGCCGCGGACGCCCTACAACGCGGCGAAGGCGGGCGGCGACCACGTGGTGCGGGCCTACGGGCTGACCTACGACGTCCCGATCAGCATCACCAACTGCGCCAACAACTACGGGCCCTTCCAGTTCCCGGAGAAGGTGGTCCCGCTGTTCACCACGCGGGCGCTGGCCGGTGAGCCGCTGCCGCTGTACGCGTCGACGAAGAACCGCCGGGAGTGGCTGCACGTCGACGACCACGCCGCGGCGATCGACGCCGTGGTCCACCACGGCCGGGTCGGGGAGACCTACAACGTCGGCTCCGGGCACGAGGTCGACGTCGAGGGCATCGCCGACGCGGTGCTCGGCGCTCTGGGCGCCGGGCCGGAACTGAAGACGATCGTCCCCGACCGGCCCAGCCACGACCGCCGCTACCTGCTCGACTCCAGCAAGTTGCGCTCGGAGCTGGGATGGGCGCCGCGGGTCAGGTGGGACGAGGGCATCGCGACGACCGTCGACTGGTACCGGACCCACGAGTCCTGGTGGCGCCCGCTGCTCGGCCGGGCGCCCGTGGTCGAGGGCGCCGGCGCGGACTGGGGCCGCTCGTGAAGGGGATCGTGCTCGCGGGCGGCTCCGGCTCGCGGCTGCACCCGGTGACCCGGGCGGTGTCCAAGCAGCTGCTGCCGGTCTACGACAAGCCGATGATCTACTACCCGATCTCGGTGCTCCTGCTGGCCGGGATCCGCGACATCCTCGTGATCTCCACCCCGGTGGACCTGCCCGCGTTCCGCCGGCTGCTCGGCGACGGCAGCGAGCTCGGGGTGCGCTTCGACTACGCCGAGCAGGCCGCCCCGAACGGGCTCGCCGAGGCGTTCCTCATCGGCGCCGACCACGTCGGCGACGACACCGCCGCCCTGGTGCTGGGCGACAACATCTTCCACGGCCAGGGCTTCGCGACGGTCCTGGCCGACCAGGTCGCCCGCCTGGAGGCGGAGAAGGGCTGCGTGCTGTTCGGCTACCCGGTGCGCGACCCCGGCCGCTACGGCGTGGGGGAGGCCGACGAGACCGGCCGGCTGCTCTCGATCGAGGAGAAGCCCGCGGCGCCGCGGAGCAACCGGGCCATCACGGGCCTGTACTTCTACGACAACGACGTCCTCGACATCGCCCGCACCCTGACCCCGTCGGGGCGGGGCGAGCTGGAGATCACCGACGTCAACCAGGCCTACGTCGCCCGGGGCGACGCCCGCCTGATCGACCTCGGCCGTGGCTTCGCCTGGCTCGACACGGGCACCCACGAGTCGCTCATCGAGGCCAGCCTGTACGTCCAGGTCCTCGAGCACCGCCAGGGCGTGCGCTTCGCGTGTCTGGAGGAGATCGCGCTGGCCAAGGGCTGGATCACCCCCGACCAGGCGCATCTCCTCGGCGAGCGTCAGGCCAGCTCCGGCTACGGCGCCTACGTCATGGACGTCGCGCGCCGCGCCGGAGCCGTCGCTCCCTAGTGCTTCTGCACGGGCTCCGTGCCGAGGAAGTCCTGGAAGTCGTTCGGCAGCTGGCTGGTGAAGTTGTTCCACTCGCCGTCGGTCAGGGCGGTCTCGAGCCCCTTGGCGATCGCGCGGGCGTGCTGCCGGGCCTGCGCGACGGTGACGCCCTCGCCCTCCTGCTCGGCGATCCGCTGGTAGAAGGTGTCGACGTCGAAGCGCTCGCCGCCGCCCTCGTTCGGCAGCGCGTCGGCCAGGGAGCCGGGGAGCTGGGAGGCCAGGTCCTTGGCCTCACCACCCTCGAGGCGCTGACCGAGAACGGTCAGCGTGGCCTTCACGGCCCGCTCGGCGCTGCGGTTGTCCGGCAGGTCCAGGCTCTCCTTGACCGCGGACACGAACTCGTGCTCCTGCATCGTTCTCCTCTCGTGACGGTGTCGTCACGAGGCGGGTGCCCAGCACCCGGAGCCGCGCACACGTCGCGGCGGGACGGCCTAGAAGAGAGCCCGGAAGAAGTCCACGATGGACTCGGCGAAGCCGGCGAGGATGGTCAGGATGCTGGTGACCGTCGCCGCCGCGGTCGCGGGCGAGTCGATGATCCAGAACAGCACGAGGGCCAATGCGAGCAGCCCCAACACCCGTTGCATGCTGCACACCGTAGTCACCAGAGCAACATCCGTCACTACCAGTGCGACGGGCGGCAGTCACGTTCATTCGGACGGGACACGCCGGTGCTCTGATGAGCGCAGGTCACGGACCTGGACGGCTCACGCGTCGTCGAGTCGGGCGGCGAGACCGCGGTTCAGCTCGGACACCTCGAGGGTGCGGGGACCCTCGGAGAACGTCACCGACGCGATGACGCCGTAGTTGACCAGGACGACCTGGTTGTCGGCGAACGCGTAGCGGTGCACCTCGCCCTCGTTGATGATCTCCGTGAACCGCGCGACGACCGCGCCGAGGTCCTCCTCGAATTTCAGCGTCAGGGGAATCTGCGGCACCGACACGTAAACGGTCACGTTCGTCCTCCACCTCGATCCGTTCGGCCGCGATGAATTGCGCCGGACGCCACATCGAAAATGCTCCGAGTGCCACGCGTGAGGACCACGGCGGCCACCGATCCTAGATCGGGAGACCCCGCCGTGGGTCCCGACGGGGAGGGCGTGTCATGGAGATCGATGGCGTCGAGGTCTTCGAGGAGCAGGAGGACTACGGCTATTCCTGGTCCTGGGACGACCCGCGCGGATTCCAGTCCGAGATTCTGTGGCAGCGGGAGGTCGGGCACCTGAGCCTCGGGACGCGACAGATTCCCGGCGGCTGGGTGCACAACAGGCTCGACCCGAATGCCTGGGGCACCGCGCGCACGATCTACGAGGCCCGCCAGGTCGTCGAGGACTACGTGACGAAGGCGGCCGCCAAGCCCGCCTGACACCGAGCCCACACACGTCGCCCACCCGATGCAGCGTCCTCGCGCTGATCGGGTACCCGAGGGGCCACCGCCGCCGCCCCTCGGGAGTTCCGCATGCCCCACGGAGTCGCCCACCAGCTCATCGCGTCCCATCTCGTCGACGGGGAGATGACGCCCGGCGAGGAGATCGCCCTGCGCATCGACCAGACCCTGACGCAGGACGCGACGGGGACGCTCGTGATGCAGGAACTGGAGTCGCTGGGACTCGAACGCGTCCGGACCGAGGTGTCCGTGCAGTACGTCGACCACAACCTGCTCCAGGCCGACGAGAAGAACGCCGAGGACCACGCCTACCTGCGCTCGGCCGCCCGGCGCTTCGGGCTCTGGTACTCCCAGCCCGGCAACGGCGTCTCGCACCCGACGCACATGCAGCGCTTCGGCGCGCCGGGCAAGACGATGATCGGCTCCGACTCGCACACGCCGGCCTGCGGCTCGCTCGGGATGCTCGCCATCGGCGTCGGCGGGCTCGAGGTGGCGCTGGCGATCACCGGGAAGCCGCTGACCATCCGGATGCCCGAGATCTGGGGCGTCGAGCTCACCGGCGAGCTGCCCCCGTGGTGCTCGGCGAAGGACGTCGTCCTCGAGATGCTCCGCCGGCACGGCACCAAGGGCGGCACCAACCGGATCATCGAGTACCACGGGCCCGCGCTGGCGACGCTCACGGCGATGGACCGCCACGTCATCGCCAACATGGGCGCCGAGCTCGGGGCGACCACCACGGTCTTCCCGGCCGATGACGAGGTGCGTCGCTTCCTCGCGGGCGAGAAGCGCGAGCACGACTTCACCGAGCTGCTCCCCGAGGAGGGCACCGAGTACGACGTCACCGAGTCGATCGACCTCTCGGAGCTCGAGCCGCTCATCGCCCAGCCGTCGTCGCCGGCCAACGTCGTCCCCGTGCGCGAGGTGGCCGGGACGCCGGTCGGGCAGGTGGTCATCGGGTCGTCCGCGAACCCGGGGCTGCGGGACTTCGCCGTCGCCGCCCGCATGGTCGACGGCCGCCAGACCCACCACGGCGTCAGCTTCGACGTGAACCCGACGTCGCGGCCGATCCTCGTCGACCTCACCCGCTGGGGCGGCACGACCTCGTTGATCGCGGCCGGCGCCCGCATCCACCAGTCCGGCTGCATGGGCTGCATCGGGATGGGCCAGGCCCCCGCCCCCGGCACGAACTCCCTGCGGACCTTCCCCCGCAACTTCCCCGGGCGCTCGGGCGCCGGCAAGGACGACCAGGTCTGGCTGTGCTCGCCGGAGACCGCGGCGGCCAGCGCGCTGCGTGGCGAGATCACCGACCCCCGCGAGCTCGCCGAGGAGCTCGGCCTCACGTGGGGCGACCTGGACCTCCCCGAGCCCACCGTCATCCCCGACATGCTCGAGGAGCCGCCGCCGGAGGAGGAGGCGAAGAACGAGGAGCTGGTCAAGGGCCCGAACATCTCCGGGCTGCCGGAGTTCGACCGGTTCCCCGACTCCTTCGAGGTGCCGGTGCTCCTCGCGGTCGGCGACGACATCTCCACCGACGACATCTCCCCGGCCGGCGCGGAGGCCCTGCCCTTCCGCTCGAACATCCCGAAGCTCGCGCAGTTCGCCTTCATCCGGATCGACCCCGACTACCCGGCGAACGCCGAGGAGATCAAGGACTCGACCGGCCACGCGATCGTCGGCGGCGCCAACTACGGCCAGGGGTCGTCCCGCGAGCACGCCGCGATCTGCCCGCGCTACCTCGGCCTGCGGGTGGTGATCGCCGAGTCCTTCGCCCGCATCCACTGGCAGAACCTGGCCAACTTCGGGATCCTCGCGCTCGAGTTCGGTGACGAGGGCGAGCGCCCGAAGATCGACCAGGGCGCCACCCTGTCGTTCGAGAACGTGCACGAGCAGCTGCAGCAGGGGCACGAGGTGACCGGCCGGGTGGACGGGACCGAGTACACCTTCCGTCACCAGCTCTCGGACCGGCAGGTGGCCATGGTGCTCGCGGGCGGGCTGATCCGGCAGCTCGCGGAGGGTGAGGAGAGCTGATCAGGGCAGGCCGGAGACGGTCTCCCGCCGCCGGATGAGCTCGTAACCGTCCGACGGGTAGGGCTGGCGGTAGTCGAGGACCCACAGGTCGTCGACCTCGTCGCCGGCGTCGCGGAAGCGCGTGGTGAGCCGGGTGACGTCGGCCTCGCGGTGGGTGTGGCCCAGCAGGCCGCCCCGCTCGGGCTCGAACGTCCAGTCCGCCAGCGCGTCCCGGGGCGTGTCGCCGTAGGCGATCGCGGCGGACGCGGGCTCGGTGACGCCCGCCTGCTGGCGCGGCTGGCGCACGCCGGGGAAGAGCGACTTCATCTGCCAGGCGACCCCGACGGCGCGGTCGGCCGGGAGGAACTCGGGTAGCGGGACCCAGCGCCGCACCGTCGGGCCGGTGAACGCGAGCCAGCCGCCGGTGGTGGTGCTGTCGTCGACCGCCACCAGCCGGACGACCTCCGCGCCCGGCGGCGGGGCGGCCTCGTCGACGAGGGGCACGGTGCGCCACTCGACGGAGCTGTCCGGGTCGCCGATCAGCCGGCCGCCCACCGGGACGAACCCCGAGGGGTCCGCCCGCCCGTACTCGGCGCGCAGCGAGACGCCGTCGCCGAGACGTCCGGACACGGAGACGGCCAGTCCGGCGTCCGGCGACGATGGCGGGAGCCGGTACCAGTCCGTGGTGAACGTGCCGCGGCGCGAGTCCGCGTTCGCGCCCGGCGCGGGGACCAGGAAGCTGCCGAACACCGGCACGTCCGGCGCCAGGCCCGGAGGGGGCGGGCTGGTGGGGAGGTAGGCGCCGGGGACGAAGGCCTCGGTATCGGCCGCCGTGGTGGGGGGTGTGGCGGGCGGGAGGGCCCGGGCCCTCCCGGGGTCCAGGACGTCGATCTGATGGGCCATCCCGGACCGGGTCGCGCCAGGGTCGTTCCAGGCGTCGACCTGGGGTGACCACGTCGACGACGTCAGGACCGCCGCGCGGGCGAAGTCGCCGACCATCCAGACGGTGAACGTGAGCAGGAAGACGACGGCCAGCACGGGTGTCGCCACGCCGAGTGCGAGCCGTCGCCACCCCGGTGCCCAGCGCGCGGCGACGGCGGCCACGGCGACGGCGACCACCGCGAGCGCGAGGGCCCACCAGAGCGGCTGGTCGAACTCGATGCCCCGCACCGAGGGGAAGTCGCCGTAGGCCGGCATCCCGAGGCCCCGGTCGTAGGGCCACATGTCCCGGCCGTGCCCGGCGAGGGCGAACACGAGCACCGCCGAGAGCGCCGCGGCCGCCAGCGTCGCCTGCGGGACCGGCCGCTCCCGGTCGAGCCGCGCGAGGAGATGGGGGCCGTCGACGAGGACCAGGGCCAGGAACACCGCCCCGAGCCCGGCCAGGGCGCCGAAGTGGTGTGTCGGGGCGCTGGGGGTGGGCAGGAGCAGGACGAAGGCGAGGATCGCGGTCCACCCGGCGAACGGGAGCCGGAAGGGCACGACGAGGTCCCGGGCCCGGGCCGCCACGACCAGGACGAGGAACCACACGAGCATGAGCAGGCACACCAGGACGGCGGCCCGGCGGGCGTAGGACCCGAAGTGCGACTCGGTGGTGAGCAGCGCCCCGTAGCGGGTGATCTCCTGGTACCAGGTCCCGGCCCGCTGGATGGGCGCGAAGATCTCTTGGGAGCGGACGAAGTCGCGGTAGGCGCCGTCGCCGAACCCGAGCAGGCTCCCCACCGCGGCGGGGGCGAGCACCACCACCCACCGGCCCGCCGTCGCCCACCAGCCACCGGGCCCGCGGCGGAACCAGCGCCACACGACCGGGGCCGCCGCCACCAGCGGCGCGAGCGCGACGAACCCGGTCGGTGCGGCCATGAGGCCGGCGGAGCCGATCCCCACCGCGAGTCCCACCAGCGCCGGCCGGCGCCGCTCGATCCCCTCGACGACGGCGACCAGCGTCGCCACCGCGAAGAAGGCGACGACGGGCTCCGGACGGACGCCCATGTCGTAGGGCAGCCACCAGGCCAGGAACGCCGCGGCCGCCGCGAGCCGCGCCGCCGCGTGGGCCCACCGCCCCTGCCGCGTGCCCTCCCCGAGCAGACGGGTGCGGGCGACGAACGACCGGACCAGGAACCACGTCCCGAGCCCGAGGACGAGGGCGGGGATGCGCAGCACCGTCGGCGCCACCCCGAAGGTCTCCTGCCACCACGAGAGGGCGTAGTACGGCCAGGAGAAGGGCGTGAAGCCCTGGTTGTCGAGCTGGTAGTAGTTCGGCACGTACCCGGAGAACGGCACGTTCGCCGCCATCGCGCTGTAGTAGCCGTCGTCGTCGGTCAGTGGCGCGAGGAACAGCCAGGCGAGCAGGGTCGCCGGCACCAGGGCGTCCACCACCCGTGGGCGCAGGTGTCGCACGCGTGAGAGCCACCGGGCGACGGCCCCCGTCTCCGCCGGGCGCGAGTCGGCCCGGGGGCGCCGGACGGCCGTGACGGTCACCGCGACCGCGCCGACCGCCAGTGCCGCGAGGATCGTCCCGATGAGCGCCCACTTGAGGGGCGCGGGGGAGTGGTCGAAGACGTCGTCGACCGTCATCCGGACCGAGAGGTCGTCGGGGGTGGCGTCCGGGAGCGCCGGCAGCGAGGTCCGCAGCGCGTCCACCTCGGGCAGCGCGGCGATCGGGGCGAGGTCCGGCTCCGACTCCGGCAGCACGTCCGGGTCGGGCTCGGGCATGCGGCTGGGGGTGGTCGAGACGGTCACGCCGTCGACGACGACGTGCATCGCCGCGGCGTCGCCACCGACGACGATGCGGCAGTCCCCCGCGGGCAGCGGGCCCGCGTAGAGGTCCTCGCCGCCGCTGCGGACGGTCACCCCGCCGTCGCGCGCGCGCACGGTCAGCGCCTCCGCGTCGGCGTCCGGCGACGTCGGACCCATGGTGGACAGGACGACCCTGTCGGGCGTCGCCGCCGCGGCCCGGGCGGCCCGGCAGCTGAAGCGGGCCTCGATGTCGACCGGCTCGTAGGCGGTGAGCATGAGCATCGTCGGCGCCGGGTCCCGGGGATCGGCCGGCCAGCGGACCTCGGGGACGCTCATCGAGACGGGGGCGATCGGCAGCAGGACGGCGCCGACGAGGGCCACGAGACCCGCGACGACGGCGATCACCGAGGACCACGGGCGCGCGGAGCGCGGTCCCGGCCGGTCGGCGACGTCGTCGGCCTCGGCGTACACCTCGGGCGGGGCCTCCGTGCTCACCAGCCGCCGCTCCTCCTGGATCGTGCCCGAGGTCGGCACGTTAACCCGGCGCCCGGCCGGGCGAATCGAGGGGTGGGCCCGGCGGGTGGCGCACGGGGAGGGCGGGGTCGCGGGATACGCTGCCGGGCATCACAGCACCGAGTGAGGAGTCGCTCGCCGTGGGCGACCAGACGCCCGGCCGGGTGGGCGCCCGGAGGCTGGTCGGTGCGGCCGGTCTCGGCGTCCTGGTCTCCGGCCTGATCGTCAACGTCTATCTCGCGGTCGTGGCGCGTGCGCTCCCTCCCGCCGAGTACGCGACGTTCGGGTCGTTCTGGGCACTCGCCCTCGTCGTCGGCTTCGGGGCCTTCCTGCCGCTCGAGCAGGAGCTCGCGCGACGCCTGCCCTTGCCCGGCGACCGCCAGGCGCTCCTGCGGGCCGCGAGCGGCGCCGCCGCGGTGCTCGCCGGGATCGCCCTCGTGGTGCTCGTCGGGGCGCTGCCGATCATCTGGCGGTCGCTGGACGGCGACGTGTCCGTCCTGCTCGCCCTCGGGGCGCTGTGCGTCGTCTCCGCGGGCCAGTTCCTCGTGCGCGGCACCCTGATCGGCACCGACCGCCTCGTGCGCCACGCGGCCGTCATGGTGCTCGACGCGGTCCTCCGGCTCGGCTTCGCCGTCGGCGTCTTCATCGTGGGCGGTGCCGACGCGGCGGCGTTCTGCTGGGCGCTCGTGGCCGCGATCGTGCTCGCGCACCTGCCGCAGCTGCCCGCGGCGTGGCGGCGGGCCGTGGCGTGGGGGCGGCCGTTGTCTCCGGGGACCCCCGCCGACCGGCCCTCGGTGCGCGGGCTGACCCGCGCCGCGATGCCGCTGCTGGTCGGCTCGGTGTGCGCGCAGCTTCTGCTCAACGGGCTGCCGGTGCTTGTGGTGGCCGAGGCCGGCGAGGCCAACGAGGCCGCGGCCGGCGTGTTCGTGGCCGCGTTCACCCTGGCCAAGGCACCGTTGTCGATGGTCGTGCCCCTGCAGTCGGCCGTCGTCCCCACGCTGACCCGCCTGATCGCCGCGGACCGCAGGCGCGAGGTGGTGGTCCTGCTCGTGAAGGGCGTCGCCCTGCTCGGCGCCGTGGCGGCGATCGGCGTCCCGCTGGCCTTCTTCGTGGGCCCCTGGGTGGTGTCGCTCGTCTTCGGAGCCGACTACACGATCGGCGGCCTGGACCTCGCGATCATCCTCTGCGGGGTGCTCGCCCACATCGGGCTCGTCGTCGTCACCCAGGTCCACGTCGCCCGGGGTCGCCACCGCGACGTCGCGCTGAGCTGGACCGCGGGCCTCCTGGCCGCAGGCGTCACGTTCTGGCTGGTCCCGGGCGTGATCCTCTCCGGAGAGGTCGCGTTCGGGGTCGGCAGCGCGGTGGGCGCAGTGGTCAGTGCCCTGATCCTGGCGGCCTCGCGCCGCCGTCCTGCCGAGGAGAGGAACGAGGCGTGAGCGCCGAGAGCACCGAGTACGACGAGCAGTACTACCAGGCCAACGGCCAGGCCGACGATCGTCCCGCGCTGCGCTGGTACACCCGTCTCGTGCGCCGCTACACCGCCGGCGGCCCGTACCTCGACTTCGGCTGCGGCACCGGGCACCTCGTGCGACGGCTCTCCGCGCTCGGCCCGGCGGCGGGCTTCGAGATCTCCGAGTACTCGGCGCGCACCGCCCGCGCGAACGCGCCAGGAGCCACCGTCACCACCGACGTCGCCGAGCTCGCCGACGGCGCCTTCGGTGCGCTGACCGCGATCCACGTCCTCGAGCACCTCGACGACGAGGTGGCGTCGGAGACGCTCCGGACGTGGCGGCGCATCCTGCGCCCCGGGGGGTACGCCCTCGTCGTCATGCCCGACCCGGCCGGTCGCGGCCGGCGCCTGGCGGGTCAGGCGTGGATGGGCTTCGCCGACCCCACCCACATCAACCTCAAGCCGCACGCCCGGTGGCGGGAGTTCCTCACCGACCACGGTTTCGTGGTGGAGCGTGAGGGCACCGACGGGCTCTGGGACGTGCCCTACGGCCGGCTGCCGAAGCTGCTCGACGCGGCCCGCTACGCCGTGCCCGCGTTCGCGCAGTTCCTGTCCGGGCGCCTCGTGCTCCCGGCGGGATCCGGGGAGTCGTCGGTGTTCGTGATCCGCCGGCCCGCGGACGACTGACCGGCCCGATCGGTCCGGCGGCTCAGCCGCCCGCGGCGTCCGCGGGCGGCGGCACCGCGCCGGGCTCGTCGGCCGCGGGCCCGTCGGCGGCGGCCTCCTGCTCGTCGAGCGGCACCGACATCGTGGTGTTCGGCGCCGGGCTCCACCCGGACACGACCTCGCGGCGCGGGTCGACGCGGTAGGACGGCGCGAGCGGCACCAGGGGGTCGAGCCGGTAGACCTGGCCCGACGCCCCGTCGGGGGCGGGACGCAGCCGGGTGGTCAGCTCGGTGACCTCGGAGTCGCGCAGGCTCTGGGCGAACAGGCCGCCGCGGCCCGTCTGCCAGATGCCGTCGAAGCGGTAGGCCAGGGGACGGTCGCCCCACACGACGCCCAGCGTGGCCGGCTCGTTGATCCCGAGCGCCTGCACCGGCTTGCGCTGGCAGGGGAACAGGAACGAGTACTGCCAGCTCACGGCCGAGGCCTCGCCGGGCCTGCTGTAGTCCGCGAGCGTGGTCCAGCGCTGGACGGTCGGCGCGCTCACCGCGAGCCAGCCGCCGGGGGCGACCGAGGTGTCCTCCGCGACGAGCCGGAGCACCGTGGCGCCCGTCGGCGGCCCGTTCGCGTCCTCGAGGAGCTGCGAGCGCCAGATCGTCGAGTCCACGGAGTCGCCCTCGGTGTCGACGTCCAGGGCCTGGCCCCCGATCGGGACCACGGCGCCGCCGAGCTCCCGGCCGTACTCGACCCGCAGTGTGTTGCCGTCGCCCGTGCGTCCCGACACCGAGGTGGTCATCGCCGCGCCGGGCCGGTCGGCCGGGATCGCGTACCAGGGTGTGGAGAAGCCGCCCACGGTGCCGTCCGAGCCCGCGGAGATCCCGGGCCCGGACGTGGGCGGCACGAAGCTGCCCCAGGCCTCGGCACCGGTGGCCGGCGGCGGGCTCGACGGGAACCAGCCGCCCGGCACGAACACCGACGTGCCGCCCGGCGGCGGCGCGAACAGGAAGGGCACCGGAGCGAGCGGAAGGGCCGTCGCCGGGTCGAGGACCTCGATCTGACGGGCCGCGCCGCAGTCGGTCGCGAGCGGGTCGCGCACCGCGTCGGCCCACGGCGAGTACCCGTCGGCGGTGCGGGCGGTGGCGAGCACGAAGCTGCCGACGAGGTACGTCGTGGACACCAGCAGCACCGCGGCCGCGGTGAGCGACACCGCGATCACCGGGGCCACGGGCCGCCATGAGGGCGCCCGCCACCGGACCACGAGCAGGGTCGCGGCCGTCAGGACCACCCCGCCGAGCAGCCACCACACGGGCTGGTCGAAGGAGAAGAACGCGACGCGGGGCACCTGGAACGCGTCGGGCAGGCCGAGCATCCAGGAGTAGGGCCAGTTGTGGTCGCCGTGGCCGGCGAGGGCGGCGAGGACCACCACGAACAGGCCGACGCCGACCATCACCGGCAACGGCGGTCGCCACGGGGACCGGTCGGGGGCATCCGGGTCCTCCGGTCCCTCCGGCGGCCGGGCGTCGCGCAGCAGCACCGGCGCGCCGACGACGACGAGCGCGATCACCGCCGGGCCGACGGTGGCGAGCGTGCCGAAGTGGTGGGTCCACTTGCTGGGGGTCAGCCACAGGAGGGCGAAGCCCAGCAGCAGGGTCCACCCGGCCGCCGCGAACCGCGGGGGCAGACGCAGGCCGCGCCCGCGCGCGAGCGCCACGAGGGCGAGCAGGCAGCCCAGCGCGAGCACGCCGAGCAGGACGGGGTACCGCTTGGCGTAGTTCCCCATCGGGCCGCCGTCGTCGAGCAGGAAGCTCCACCGGACGATCTCCGAGTACCAAGTCTCCTGCGCCTGCATCCCGAGGAAGATCTGCTGGGCGCGGACGAAGTCGCGCAGCGACCCGTCGGCGAACGCGAGCACGCTGACGAGCGCCCCGGGCGAGGCGAGGGCGACCACCGTCGCGACCCGGCGGGGCAGCGAGCCCACCTCGGCGAGCCGCCGCCACACCGCGGGCAGCAGGGCGAGCAGGGGCGCGAGGGCGACGAAGCCGGTCGGCGCGGCCGTGGCGCCGAAGGACGCGACGCCGACGGCGAGCCCCGCGAGGAACCAGCGGTCGCGCTCGAGGGCGACCCGGAGGCACAGCAGGCTCGCGATCACGCTCGTGGCCACGACGGCCTCGGCGCGCACCCCGACGTCGTAGGGCAGCCACCAGGCGACGAACGCGACCGCCACGACCGCGTGCAGGGCGATCGCCCGCCCGCGTCCCGTGCCCGCGGGCAGCGCGCGGGCCACGTAGGCGCGCAGCAGGACCCAGCTCAGGAGCCCGAGCAGCAGGGCGGGGACACGCTGGACGACCGGGCTCAGGCCCGCGACGCCCTGCCACCACGAGAGCACGTAGTAGATCCACGTGAACGGGGTGAAGCCCTGGTTGTAGAGCTGGTAGTAGTTCGCGACGTAGCCGGTGTACGGCACGTTCCCAGCCATGGCGGCGTAGTAGCCGTCGTCGTCGCTCATCGGGCCGATGAAGGTCCACAGCACCAGCAGGGCCGGCACCACCGCGTCGACCACCCGCGGGCGCGGCCCGCGCCACCGGAGGGGTCCCTCGAGGAGCCGCCCGACCGGGCGGGTCAGGCGTTCCCGCCACGACCCCGTCCAGCCGGCGGGCTCCCAGCGCGCGGCGCGCACGGCCCGGTCGCGCTCGCGGAGCGCGGCGAGCACCACGCCGACGGCCACGAGCAGCAGGGCGGTCACGAGGGTCTTGAGGAACGTCGGGGACGTCGAGAACTGGTCGTCGACGGTGAGCCGGACGCCGAGCCCGGTGCCGCCCGGCCGGGGTGGCACCGAGGTCACGAGCGCGTCGACGTCGGGGACGGCCTCGGGTCCCGCCCGGCCGACGGGCCGGCCGTCGAGCGTGACCGTCATGCCGGTGAGGTCGCCGGTGATCGCGACCGCGCAGGGTCCCGGCGGGAGGGGCCCCTCCACGAGCGGGATCCCGCGGGACACGACGCTGAGCCGGTCGTCGCGCACGATGGCGAGCAGCCCGACCTCGGCCGCAGGGGAGACCGGGGGGAGTGTCGCGAGCAGGAGGCCGTCGCCGGTCTCGCCGAGCGCGCGGCCCGTCCCGGCGGACCCCGCCGCCCGGATCGCGTCGCAGCCGGCCCGGACGTCGAGCGCGAGGGGACGCTGGGTCGTCAGCTGCAGGGCGGTCGGCCGGGGGTCCGCGGGGTCGAGCGGCCAGCTGACCTCCGGCTGGGAGACGCTCACCGGGAGCAGCGGCAGCAGCGCCGCGCACACGAGCGCGAGGATCCCGGCGACGGTGGCGACCGCGGGCCACGAGGGCCGGCGCGCCCGCCAACCACCCTGCACGTCGGCCCCGTCGGGAGCGGGTCCCTCGTCGGTGCGGCTCTCGTCGGCGGGGGACGAGGGCCGCGAGGTGGCGGTCACCGGGCGGGCTCCCGAGTCGGTCGGTGGATGACGCACGGTAGCAACGGCGGCGCGTCCGGCGACCACCTGCCCGCGCGTGTACCGATCGGGCCACGGGTCCCGTCCCGGCGCGCCCGTCGGCCGTGGCGCCGATCGCGGCCTCTACAGTGTCCGGGCGGGACGAGCTGCCAGGACGGCCCCCGGAAACGTTGGCGAGGAGGGTGATGGACGAGCATCCGCACCACGACCTCTGCATCGTCCTGACCTATTACAGCCCCTACGTCTCCGGGCTCACCAACGTCGCGCGCGACCTCGCCGAGGGCCTCGCGGCGCGCGGGTGGAGGGTGTGTGTCGTCGCCTCCAAGCACGACCCGGAGCTCGCGACGCACGAGTTCGTCAACGGGGTCGAGGTGATCCGGGCTCCGGTGCTGGCCAAGGTCGGCAAGGGGACGATCGGGCTCAACCTGACCCGGCTCGCGCTGCGGGAGATGGCTCGCTCGACGGTGGTCAACCTGCACCTCCCCCTGGTCGAGGCGGGGCTGCTGGCGCGGCTCTCGCCGGTGCCGGTGGTGTCGACCTACCACTGCGACGTCTCCCTGCCGACCGGTGACGGCCCGCTCGTGCGCCGGCTCGTCAACGCCGCCCAGCACCGGGCGATCGACTTCTCCAGCCGGGTGGCGCTGCGGCGCTCCGCGGCCGCGGTGGTGTCCAGCGAGGACTACGCGCGGCACAGCCGGATGTGGTCCGCGATCGACGGCCGGATGGTCGCGGTGCCCCCGCCGTGCCCGCCGCGGGGCGCCGGCCGCCCGACCTTCCGGCGCGGCGAGGGACTCCACGTCGGCTTCCTCGGGCGCATCGTCGAGGAGAAGGGCGTCGAGCACCTCGTCGACGCGTTCCTCGCCCTCGACGACCCCGACGCCCGGCTGCTCGTGGGCGGGGACTACCTCGACGTCGCCGGCGGCAGCGTCGCCGAGCGGGTCCGGCGCCACATCGGCGACGACCCGCGGATCGCGATGCTCGGGTTCATCCCCGAGGAGGACCTCGACGACTTCTACGCCTCGCTCGACGTCTTCGCGCTCCCGTCGGTCAACGCCTTCGAGGCGTTCGGCATCGTCCAGGTGGTCGCGATGATGGCGGGCGTGCCCGCGCTGGTCAGCGACCTGCCCGGGGTGCGCACGGTCGTCGAGGAGACCGGGTTCGGGGAGGTCGTGGCCCCCCGCGACGTCCCGGGGCTGACCGCCGCGCTCGCCCGCCTGCGCGACGACCCGCCGGACGCCGCGCACGGCGCCGCCACCGCGTCCGCGCGCTACAGCGTCGAGGCCGTCCTCGACGCGTACGACGCCGTCTTCGCCAAGGCCGGCGGGCGCTGAGCCCGTCGGTCACACCGACTCCGCCGGAGGAACCGTTGGGTATCGACCCGAGCACCGGGATCGAGGAGGTCTCGCGGACCTGGACGCGCCTCGGGCGCGAGGATCCGATGTGGGCCGTCCTCACCGACCGGGAGAAGGCCGGGGGTGGGTGGACGCCGGCCGAGTTCCTGGCCACCGGCGCCACCGAGATCGCGACGCTCCTGGGCCGCCTGGCCGAGCTCGGCGCCGACCCGGCCCGCGGCCGCGCCGTCGACTTCGGCTGCGGCGCGGGACGGCTGTCCCACGGCCTCGCCACGGCAGGGTTCGCCGAGGTGGTCGGGCTCGACATCTCGCCGACGATGCTGGAGAAGGCCCGCGAGATCGTCGACGCGCCGGCGTGCGACTTCCGCCTCGCGACCGGCCCGGACCTCGACGTCGTCGAGCCCGCCTCGGCCGACCTCGTCTACACCTGCCGCGTCCTGCAGCACATGCCGACCGAGCTCGCGCACCGCTACGTCCGGGCGTTCTACCGGATCGTGCGGCCCGGCGGGTACGTCGTGTTCCAGATGCCCACCGCCCCGGCCCGCAACGCCGCCGGACTCGCCCTGCGCGCGCTGCCGGCCCCGCTCGCCCGGCGACTGCGGCGCGGCATGGAGATGCACGGCACGCCGGAGGCCGGGGTCCGCGCCCTGGTGGCCGAGTGCGGGGCGGAGATGCTGGCCGCCGACGAGGACACCAGCGCCGGCCCGCGCTGGGGCTCGCGCCTCTACGTCACCCGCGCCGCCCCGGCCTGAGCAGGACCTGACGGGGCCACCGATCGTGTCATGATCGGTCGGTGAGCAGCGGGGGGAACCGCACCACCGGTCCCGTCGCGGTCGTCGACGTCCTCCTGGGCCTCGCCCTCACCGTGGGCGCCGCGGCCTGGTTCCTCTGGATCGCGGCCGGCCCCACCGCCCAGGGCGTGCTCACCGGCGAGGAGGCGTCCGTCGCCCACCGCGACGCGTTGGCGCTCGCCCTGCACTGGCAACCCTCGGTGTGGAGTACCAACGCGGGCGGCCAGCTCTTCTACGCGCTCACGGGGCACGTCACCGGGCTCCTCGGGGACTACACGCTCTTCTCCCCGCGCACGGCCAAGGCGCTCGCCTCGGCCCTGCTCGCCCCGCTGGCCTACGTCGTCGCGCGCCGGCGGCTGGGATGCGGGCCGACCGCGGCCACCCTCGGCGCCGTCCTCGTGGTCCTGGTGCCCGGCGTGACCTCGCTGGCCTGGGTGGCCATCGAGACCCCGCTCGACGCGGTGGCCGGGATGGCGGCCCTGTACGTCGCCACCTCGCGACGGTGGTGGTGGCCGCTGGGCGGCGTGCTCGCCGGGGCGTCGGTGTCGCTGTACACGGCCGGCCTGGCGTGGGCGTTCGCGGTCGTGGTCGTCCTGCTCGGCCGCGTCCGGCGACCCACCGACGCGCTGCTCGCCGTCCTGGGGATCGCGGCGGGCGTGGGCGTCGTGGCCGCCCCGCTCGCCTGGTGGCGCAACGGCGGGGTCGTCGTCACCGGGGGCGGGCGCGACGGGATCGATTTCGGCGCCGTCGGCGCGCGGTTGGCGGAGATCGGGTCCTACGCGGTGCGCTCCGGCTCGTCCTACTACTACGCCACGGGCATTCCGGTCCTCGGCGGCGTCGTGCCCGCCGCGGTGCTCGCCGCGGGCGCCCTGGTGGCCGCGATCGGCCGCTTCCGCGCGGTGTGCCCGTGGCTGCTCGTCGCTGCGGGAGCCGTCGGGCTCTACGCGGTCTCGAGCGGTGTGCCCGGCGCGCGGCGGATCGTCGCGCTCGCGATCGTCGCCGGGTTGCTGGGCGGCGTCGCGGTCGACGTGCTCGCCCGTCGGCGGCCGGTGTGGACGGCGCTGCTCGTCGCCGCGACGGTGGCCGCGGTGGCGGCACCGATGGCGGTCGGCCTGGCCGCCTGGCGCGAGGACCTCGCCCGGGGCGAGCGGGTCATGACCGCCGACTGGCCCCTGCCCGTGGCCCCGGGTGCGACCGCGACGTCGACGCTCGCGGACCTGGACGCCGCGCTGCGCGCCGGGCGCCTCACGGTGACCCAGGTCGGCGACGGCTGGGGCGGGACGCGGACGCTCGCCCTGCTCTACCTCCTCGACGCCCGTCATGGCCGGCCGCCGCCGTTCGGCGCCGACCAGCTCATCGCCTACTACGCGACGACGCCGGACTGCCGGGCCCTCGACGGGCCGGCGTGCGCCCCGCCGCGGTGAGCCTCAGCCGCCCGCGAAGAGCCGTCGCCAGTTGTCCGCGTCGGTCAGCCGGGGTGCGGCGGCGCGCCAGGCCTCCACGGCGCCGCGCCCCTCGCGGGCCAGGCGCCACAGGACGCGGGCACCGTCGCGGCCCAGCGACCGCAGCGCCTCCGGGTCGCGGCGACGCACGCGCACGCCGCCCTGACCGGCGTCGGTGACGGCGACCTCGTCGAACAGCCCGATGTGCCACCAGTACGCCTCGCCGGCGCCGACGAGCCCGCCGTGGCGCGGGGTGCGGCCGAGCCACTGCTGGGTGAGGCGCTTCGCCATCACCAGGTGGTCCCGGGTGGGCTCCGGGCCGGAACGGACGATCTCCATCTCGGTGGGGCCGAGGCCGGGGGCGTCGGTCACCGGGTGGGCGACGGTCTCACCGTGTCCCGCCCGTCGGGCCCGGATCGCGCCGACGGCGGCGACACCGCCGTCGTCCAGCACCCGCGGGCCGGCCAGGAAGTCCTCCACCGCCGCGATGAGCGTGGCGGCCAGGCCGTAGTTCATCGAGACGAGGTAGCGCCCGAGCAGGTCGGCCAGCACCCCGGTGACGTGCCGGATCGGGAACGGGGAGTGCAGCGCCGCGGTGATCATGGCGTTGCGCAGGTTGAAGTACCGGTGCCAGTCGTCCCAGTCCTTCCACGGGAAGTCCGCGTGCCACACCCCGGCGCCCGGCAGCGTCACGGTCGGCACCCCGTGAGCACGGGCGCGGTAGCAGTACTCCACGTCGTCCCACTGGAAGAACAGCGGTAGCGGGTAGCCCGCGCGACGCACCAGCTCGGACGGGATGAGGCAGGACCACCAGCCGGTGTACCCCGCGTCGACCCGGCGGTCCTGCACGTTCTTGGTGCCGTCGGGGAAATGGTCCGTCACGTCCGACTCGCCCACCGCGCCCGGGCTGACATGGCCGTTGGTGAGGTCGGTGAGCACGGCGTACTCGGCGCCGGCGAGCACCTGGGTCGGGTGCAGCAGGTTGAGCATCTGGGCGCCGACGATCGTGGGGTCGGCGACGCACCGCCCGAACGCCGCCAGCCGCACGACCACCTCGGGCTCGCAGCGGATGTCGTCGTCCATGAACAGCACGTCGACGTCCGGCCGCGACCCGTGCTCGACGACCTCGTAGAGCCCACGGGTGAAGCCGCCGGACCCGCCGAGGTTCGGCTGGGGCAGGTAGCGGAAGTGGTCGCCGAGGCGCGCGGCCACGTCGGCGAACCCCTCGCGGGTGTCGATGCGGTCGGTGCCCTGGTCCACGACGACGACCTCGTCGAGGAGGGCCAGCACGTCGTGCTCGTCGGTGAGCGCCTGCAGGGTGGCGATGCAGTCGTCGGCGCGGTTGTGCGTGCAGACCACGACCGAGGCGCCGCGGTCGTTCGCGGGGGCCGCCACGGTCCAGCGGGCGTCGTGGAGCACCAGCTCGTCGTCGTCGGTGACGATCTCGATCCAGAGCCCGCCGCCGTCGAGGAAGCGGTCGAGCGGCGCGGCGAGACGCACGTCCTCGGCCTGGGCATCGTGCACCGCGAGCGTGCGCGGGACCCCGTTGGTGTCCGACGCCCGCAGCATCACGCGGCCCGCGCCGCGGGTACGTCCCTCGAACCGCACCTCGGTGGCGGCCGTCCACCGCTGCCAGTAGCTCGCGGGGAAGCGGCCGAAGTAGGTGTTGGTGCCGACGTGGCTGTAGGCGCCGACGCGGACGTGCCGCCGCCGCCGCTCCGCCCGTCCGCGCAGGACCTCGACGTAGAGCTCGTCGGGGACCTCCGGGAGGGGACCCGCGAACAGCCCTCGGCCCACCACCAGGCGGCTCCCCTCGCCCGCCGGCTCGGCGTCGCGGGGTGTCGAGAGCGTGGCGACATCGGTCATGCGGACGGGCTCCCTGAGGGATCGGGGCGGCGAGCCGGGGACGGGCGGACCACCTCCAGGGTAAGAGGTGCCGGTCACGGCCCGATCAGGGACGCGACGCGCCGTCCCACCGTCGGCGCCAGCGACGCCGTGAAGGTGGCGCTCAGGTGGTTGTCGTCGAGGTAGACGGTGACCCGGCCGATCTCCGGCGGGCACACGGTGGGCAGGCAGAGGCTGTCGGCCAGGTCGAGCACCGAGACCGTCGACGGGATCCCGGCCGGGACGGGCGGCGCCAAGGGGTAGACCTCGTTGCGGGGCACGTCGCACTCGGGCGCGCCGCGGCCGTAGTTGTCGACGCAGCTCGGCGGCGCGTAGTCGAAGCGCGGGTTGTCCCGCACGGCCATCACGGGCACGCCGGCGTCGGCGAGCCGGTCCCACGCCTCGACCATGCCGGGCGGCGTGGCCTCGGTCCGTCCCGGCCGGACGTTGTGCGTGGCCTGCGCGACCACCAGCGCGGGGCGCGCCGCGGCGAGCGCCGCGAGGGCCTGCTGATTCCAGGTGATGCAGTCGGCCTCGCCGATGTTCGACTCCGACGTCGTCGACAGCGGGCAGCCGGGCCGGATCAGCGTGTCGACCCGCCAGCCCCGCTCCCGGGCGATCGGGGCGACCGCGGGCAGGAACTGCTGCATGTGAGAGTCGCCGACGACGACGATCGTCCGCGCGTTCGGGTCCGGGGCGGGCACGTACGTGCAGCGCTCGAGCGCGGGCGCGGCGGGCACGCCGGTGCAGTCGTTCTCGTACTCCACCCAGTCCTCGTAGGCCGACACCGCCGGCGGGATCACGTCGGCGTCGGGCGATCCCCGGTCGACGAAGCCGGCCTGGAGCGCCATCGCGCCCGGGTGATCGGTGTCCCCGACCACGCCCGACGGGGTCGTACGGGCGGCGGTGACGGCGTGCCAGGCGAGGACGAGGACCAGCACGGGTACCAGCGCGACCACGGCCAGCCGGTGGTCGACGAGGCGGCCGCCCGCCCGGCGGGCCCGGCGCAGCAGCGGGTCCTCGACGATGTGCCGGGTCGCGGCGGCCAGGGCCAGCGAGGTCAGCACGACGACGAGCCCGAGGACCGGGCCGGGCTCCTCGCGGTGGTCGGCGGCCTGGGCCAGCAGGAGCACCGGCCAGTGCCAGAGGTAGAGCGGGAAGCTGATGCTGCCCAGGTACTGCATCGGGCGCGACGACAGCCACCGCGCGCTGCCGAAGCGGTGCGCCGTGTCGCCGGCGACGATCACGGCGACCGCGCACAGCACCGGCCACAGCGCGAGGTAGCCGGGGAAGCCGCCCTCGACGTCGAGCACCGTGCCGCACAGGGCGAGCCCGAGGAGACCGGCCCAGCCCAGGGCGACGCCGGCCCAGTCCGGCAGGCGCAGGCGGTGCAGGTTGAGCGCGAGCAGCCCGCCGAGCGTGAACTCCCAGATGCGGGCGAGGGCGTCGAAGTAGGCGTAGGTCTGGTCGTTCGCGGTGCTCAGGATCGACCAGGCGAGGGAGAGTGCCGTGATCGCGAGGAGCAGGCCGGCGACGGCGGGGCGGGCGGCGATGCCGGCCCGGCGGGCGACCAGGGTCGCCACGACGATCACGACGGGGAAGACGATCGCGAACTGGCCCTGGATCGACAGCGACCAGAAGTGCTGCACGACGCTCGCGGTGTTGTGCGAGGCGTAGTAGTCGACCGCGTCGGCGGCCAGGCGCCAGTTCTCGACGAAGAACGCCGAGGCCACGACCTCGCGGATCGCCTGGGGCCAGCGCGACTCCGGCAGGAAGACCAGGCTCGCGATCATCGTGCCGACCAGGACCACGGCGGCCGGGGGCACCAGGCGGCGCAGCGTGCGGCCCCACTGGGTCACCAGGTCGATGCCGCCGCGCTCGGCGGCCCGGACGAGCTGGCCCGCGGCGAGGAAGCCGGTCAGGGCGAAGAACACGTCCACGCCGCCGGAGACCCGGCCGATCCACACGTGGTAGATCACGACGAGCAGGGACGCGATCGCCCGCAGGCCCTCGATCTCGGGTCGGAACCGCGAGCCGTCACTGGGCTGGCGCACCCGGCCCTGGGCCGAGGGGATCACCGCGGTGGGGCGATCGGCGGAGTGGGTCCCGGCCGAGAGATCGACCTGGCTCCCGCCCCCGACTCGCTCGTCGGCCGTGGAGGTCATCGCCTGGGACTGTGCCCTTCCCGCTCGTCGCCGCACACTCCGGGGTCTACGAGGAGCAACGAATCGGCGACAGACGGTGCACTTCGAACGCCGAGCGGCGTCCTCGGTGCCTCCCTACGGATCAGCGTTCGTGGCCTCTGGAGAGCCCAGTACCCCGCGGACGCTGGGTCGCCACCTGCGACGGCGCCTCTGTGACCACGACGACGAACTGTTCACCGGCGTGGGTGAACGCCTCGTCGGTGACGGTCGGCCCGGCGCGCTCGGAGTACTCCGTCCAGGCGCCGCGCGCGAGGCGGTCGGCCGGTCGTCACGGCGTCGGCCGGTCGTCACGGCGTCGTCAGCGGCCGTTCGGCGGGCCGCTCGGGGCTCGCGCGGTGGCGCCGGACGGCCGGGCGCCGGGTCGCGGCCAGGAGGAGCAGCGTGTGGCCGAGGGCCAGCATCACCATCGTCGCGACGCCGTAGGGGTAGTAGATGTGGCTGGTGAGGAACGACCAGGCGCCGACGACGGCGAACAGCGCACCGACGGCCGCGAGCAGGCGCCAGGCGCCCGGGGCCCGCACGAGGGCGAGGACCGCGGCGAGCACCGTCGCTGCGAGGTAGGCGTAGACGCCGGGCACCGTGACCACGTCGGCGATCTCGAACAGCGACGCGACCCAGGGGCCGGGGCCGAGGCGCATCGTCTCGTGGCCCCCGCCGACGCCGGCCAGGACGTCGAGCGCGGTGTAGAAGGCGGCGTAGACGAAGCCGAGGACGACCGTGACGCCCTCGAGCACCCAGCCGACGGGCCCGACGGGGCGGGACGCCCGCACCACCGCCCACGGGCCGAGCGCCAGCAGCGGGAAGAGCACGATCCCGATGAGGTGCAGGTCTCGCCACCACGGCGCCGACTCCGGGGTCAGCATCGCGGGGTGCGAGGACCCGAGGAACGCCAGCGCCAGGGCCGGGAGGGCGGTGGCCGCGATCGCCAGGGGGACACGCATCCGCGACATCCTCGCAAACGCGGCATCGTGGGCCGGTGAGCCGAGCGTCCGGGCACCACCTGTCACATGACCGACAGCATGATCCAGAATCTCTGGACCGATCGGGTGACGACGCGAAGATCCTGTCGCTTTGCGTGCCTGCCCGGTGATGCACTGGCGCGGTGACGTGGGCTGATCGGACGCGGAGGTGACCCTCCTGGCGGGCGCGCTCGCGGTGCTGGCCGCGTTGCTCTTCGCGATCGCCTCCGTGGCCCAGCGCGGTGCGGCGGCCGACGTGCCCGACGACGAGGCGCGCGGCGGTCGGCTGATCGCCCGCCTCGTCGGCTCCCCCCGCTGGTGGGCGGGCACCGTCGGCGACACCGGGGGCTTCGTCGTCCAGGCCGCGGCGCTCGGCGTCGGGTCGTTGTTGCTGGTCCAGCCCCTGCTCGTCACCACCGTGCTCTTCGCGCTGCCCCTCGAGGCGCGCCTGACCGGCCGGCGGATCGGGCGCCCCGAGATCCGCTGGGCCGTCGTGCTCGTCGCCGCGCTGGCGCTGTTCGTCGTGATCGGCGAGCCCACCGCGGGCGTCGACCAGGCCCCGCTCGACGTGTGGCTCCCGTCGCTGGCGGTGCTGCTCGTGCTCCTGGTCCTGTGCGTGCTCCTGGCGGGACGCAAGCGCGGTCCCCGGCGCGCGGCCCTGCTCGCGGTGGCCACCGGCCTCGCCTACGGGCTGGTGGCGGCGCTGACGAAGTCGGTGGTCGACCTGCTGGGCGAGGGACCGCTCGCCCTGATCACCTCGTGGGAGACCTGGGTACTCGTCGCCGCCTTGCTCGGCGGGACGCTGCTGCAGCAGACGGCCTTCGGGGCCGGCCCGCTCGCGGCGTCGCTGCCGGCGGTGACCGTCGGTGAGCCGATCGTCGCCGCGGCGCTCGGGGTGCTCGTGCTCGGCGAGCAGGTGCGCGCCGACGGCCTCGAGTGGGGCCTCATCGGTCTGCTCGTCGTCCTGATGATCGTGGCCACGGCGGCGCTGTCGCGCTCGTCGGCGGCCGCCCTGCCCGAACCGGAAACCGTGGGAGCCCCGACGTGAGTCCCGACGTGAACCTCGACCTGGGCCTCGACCTCGAGTCCCGGGCCGCCGCCGCATGGATGCTCGGCTCGTTCATCGTCGTGTTCCTCGGGACGCGGCTGGTCGTGCGGTTGATCCGTGCCGGGAAGGGCCCGTTCCGCAACCAGGCGATCGGCGGCGTCCACCTCCACCACCTGGTGTGGGGCATCTTCCTCATGCTGATCGCGGGCGTCGGTGAGTTCACCTACCAGCCCGACGGTCCCTGGCTCTACGTGCTCGCGGCCGCGTTCGGGGCGGGCGCGGCGCTGACGCTCGACGAGTTCGCGCTCTGGCTGCACCTCTCCGACGTCTACTGGGAGCGGGAGGGCCGCGTCTCGGTCGACGCCGTGATGGTCGTCGGCGCGCTGATGGCGTTGCTCGTGGTCGGGGTCAACCCGTTCGACTCCGAGACCGGCGACGGGGTCCTGGCCGTGGTGGGCACGATCGTCGTCGGCGGTCTCCTCGCGATCGTGGCCCTGTTCAAGGGACGCCCGCTGCTGGGTCTGCTCGGCCTGCTCGTGCCCGTGCTCGCCCTGTTCGCGGCGGTGCGCCTGGCCCGGCCCACCTCGCCGTGGGCGCGCTGGCGCTACCCCGAGGGCTCGAGCAAGGCCCTGCGCAGCCGCCGGCGGTTCCCCGAGCGGGACAGCCGGCGCTGGGACGCGGTCGTGGAGGCGATCGCGGGGCGCCCGAACGAGCCCGAGCGCGAACCCGAGCACGACCCGGACGACGAGGCCCCGAAGGCGGACCCGCCACGGGAGCAGGAGGGGGCGCGCTGACATGGACGCCCACACGGACGCCCACGACGAGGCCCCCGCCGACGCACCGGACACCGCGGTCGGCCCCGACGCCGACGGCCCCGACGCCGACGGCCACGACGCGCACCTCGGCCAGCAGGACATCCGCACGGCGAAGCTCGCCGCCCGCCGCGCGGCGGGGGAGACCGAGCCCTACCGCTGGCCGGTCGACCACTCGCTGGCCGACCTCCGCGTGGCCCACGGCGACCTCGCGCCCGACACGGTCACCGGCGAGGAGGTCCACGTCGCCGGCCGCCTGACGGGCCTGCGTCGCCAGGGCGGGCTGAGCTTCGGGACGCTGCGCGACCGCACGGGCACCATCCAGCTCTTCGTCGACACCGCGGTCGTCGGGCACGACGCCCACGTCGCGATCGACGACCTCGACCGCGGCGACTGGGTCGGCGTGCGCGGGACGGTGATGACGACCAAGCGCGGCGAGCTCTCGATCCGCGTCGACGAGTGCGCCCTGCTGGCCAAGGCGCTGCGGCCCCCGGCCGGCGGGCACCACGGCCTCGCCGACGTCGAGACGCGCTACCGCCAGCGCTACGCCGACCTCGAGGTCAACGAGCGTTCCCGCGAGATCTTCCGCATCCGCCACGCCGCCGTGCACGCGATCCGCAACCACCTCGCGGAGAAGGGCTTCACCGAGGTCGAGGGCCCGGTGCTGCAGAGCATCCAGGGCGGCGCGTCGGCCCGGCCGTTCGTCACCCACCACAACGCGCTCGACCTCGACATGTACCTGCGGATCGCCCTCGAGCTGCACCTCAAGCGGCTGATCGTGGGCGGCATGGAGCGGGTCTTCGAGCTTGGGCGGGTGTTCCGCAACGAGGGTGTCGACACCCGCCACAACCCCGAGTTCACGATGCTCGAGGCCTACCAGGCCTTCGCGGACTACCACGACATGATGGACCTGACCGAGGGCATGGTCGTGGCCGCCGCGCACGCCGCCCTGGGTGACGAGCTCACGGTGCGCTACCAGGGCCAGGAGATCGACCTCCGGCCGCCGTGGCCCCGGCGGCGCTTCGCCGACATGATCGCCGAGAAGACCGGCGAGGTGATGCACCCGGACATGCCGATCGCCGACGCCCGGGCCGCCCTCGACCGCCTCGGGATCGCGTGGGAGCAGGGCTGGGGCCCGGGCCGGCTGATGAAGGAGGTCTACGACGAGCGCGTGCAGCACGACGTCGTCGGACCGGTGTTCTGCATCGACTACCCGCGCGAGGTCTCCCCGCTGGCCCGCGCGCACCGCGACGACCCGGCCTACAGCGAGCGCTTCGAGCTGATCGTCGCCGGCTTCGAGCTGTGCAACGCCTACTCCGAGCAGAACGACCCGGTCGTGCAGATGGCGGCCTTCGAGGAGGAGGCGCAGGCCAAGCGCGACGGCGACCCCGAGGCCGGCGACATCGACCTCGACTACGTCCGCGCCCTCGAGTACGGCATGCCGCCCACCGGTGGGCTGGGCATCGGCATCGACCGGCTCGTGATGCTGCTGGCGAGCGTCGACTCGATCCGCGAGGTCATCCTCTTCCCGACCCTGCGCCCCGAGTTCGCCCCGCCACCCGGCGGCGGCCCGGGCGGCGCCCACCGGCCGGTCCTGCCGCCGACGCCGATGCCTGCCGCCGCCCTCGCGGCGGCGACACCGCCGGCCCCGATGGCGGTCGCGACCGCCGGCGCCACCACGGCGACGGGGGTGGCCACCGACGAGGGCCCCCCGGGCCGGCCCTGGGTGGTCACCCTGATCGCCGGCCTGACGGCGCTCGCGGGCCTGCTGCACCTGCTGGTGCACGTCCCGGTCGTCCACGAGCGGCTGGGCGACCGGATCAACGTCGACCTCGTCCCGCCGTGGTTCGCGGTCACCGGCCACGTGCTCTCGGCCGCGATCGGCCTGCTCCTGCTGCTGCTGGCCGACCAGCTGGCCAAGCGCAAGCAGGCGGCGTGGCGGGTGGCGGTCGGGCTCTCCGCGCTCGCGCTGGTGGCGCACATCCTCAAGGGTCCGCACCAGGTCGGGCTCGGCATCAGCGTCGCCCTGCTCGTCCTGCTGCTCGTCGCCCGGAAGAACTTCCGCGCGCCGGCCGACCCGCCGTCCCTGCTGCGCCTGCTGCGCTTCGTCCCGATCTACCTGGCCGCCGTGCTGGCGTTCGGCTTCGTCTCGCTGGGCCTGCAGAGCGGGCGGATGACGCCCGAGCTCACGTTCCTGGGCGGCCTCGAGACGATCTTCGGCGGGCTCGTGGGGATCGACGGGCCCTACACCTTCGACCGGCGGCTGTTCGCCGAGACGTTCCCGGCCGCGCTGCTCGCGCTCGGGGTGGTCGGGCTCGTCGTCTTCCTGATCCTGCTGTTCCGGCCGCTCGCGGCCCGCGACCCGCACACGCGGGACGACTGGAGCCGCGCGCGGCTCCTGGTGCAGACCTACGGGTGGGACACGCTCGCCGCCTTCGCCCTGCGCGACGACAAGAGCTTCTTCTTCGGCTCCGACGGGCGCGCGATGATCGCGTACACGTACCTGGGCGGCTACGCGCTCGCCGCCGGCGACCCGATCGGCGACGAGGCGTCGCTGCCGGCCGTCGTCGACGAGTTCCTGGCGATGTGCGCCCAGCGCGCGTGGACCCCGGCGTTCCTCGCCGCCCGCGAGGAGGACACGGCCGACGGCGGCCTGCTCGCCTCGCGGGGCTTCCGGTCGTTCTACCTGGGCGACGAGGCGATCATCGACTGCCCGTCGTTCACCCTCGAGGGCCGCGAGCGCAAGAGCGTGCGCGCGGCCGTCCGGCGGGTGGAGCGCTCGTACCGGTTCCAGATGATCGCCGAGTCGGCGGCGTCGCCGAAGCTCGTCGCGGCGCTCAACGCGATCTCGGAGAAGTGGCGCGGCAAGGACCCCGAGCGCGGCTTCACGATGTCGCTCTCGCAGGACATCACCGGGTCCGACGCCAACCGCGACTTCCTGCTCTGCGTCGCCCTCGATGCCGACGGCGTGCCCGGCGGCTTCCTGCGGCTCGTGCCGGCCTACGGCGGCCCGGCCACCGGCACGACCTTCGGCTACACGCTCGACCTCATGCGCCACGACCCCGGCGCCCCGAACGGGATGACGGAGTTCCTCATCGCGAAGAGCGCCGCGGCGCTCGACGAGCGCGGCGTGACGCGGCTGTCGATGAACTTCGCGATGTGGGGCCGGCTGTTCGCCGACGACGTGCCGTTCACCGCGACGCAGAAGCTGGCCCGGCGCGCGGTGGGCGTGCTCAACCCGTTCTTCCAGGTCCGCTCGCTGCACGACTTCAACGAGAAGTTCGGGCCGCAGTGGCTGCCGCGGGTGCTCGCCTACCGCAGCCCCGCCGACCTGCCCCGGGTCGGCCTGCTCTACGCGGGCGCCGAGGGCTTCCTCGCCCTCCCGGGGCTCGGCCCGCTGTTCGTCCCCGCCGCCGTGGGCGGGGCGCCGTCGCCGTCGAGCACCCCCGCGGACCCCTCGGCGCCCCCGGGTGCGGCGGCGGCATGAAGCGCAGCGGAACCGCCGCGGGGAGAACGGCCGCGTGAGCGTCATCGAGGCGCACCCGCGCCGGACGAAGGGCGGCGGGTTCGGGGACGTCGTGCTGATCGTCCTGCTCGCCGGCATGGCGCTGGCCGTGGTGGTCACCGTCGTCGTCATCGCCTCGGGCGGTAACCGGTCGCCCCAGGGGCCCCGCGGGGCCGGGGCGCTCGACGCGCTCCAGGGCGACATCACCGCGGCGGGGCTGGTCGTCTGCTCGCGCACCGACCTGGCCGACCCGCGGGCCACCGACGCCGTCGCCGCCCGCACGCTCGTCGTGGCCGTGCAGTGTCGCGGGGGTCGGACGGCGACGGTCCAGGCCGACGCCTTCGCCGACGACGCCGACCGCGACGCCGCGGCGCGCAGCTTCGAGGGCCCCGAGCGCACGCGGACGTCGACGACCGTGCGCACCTACGGCGACCTCGTCGTGGTCGTCGGCGGTGGCGCGGAGGACGTGGTGGCCGACCGGATCGACGCGATGCTGCTCGCGAAGGGCGCCCGGTGAACGCCAAGCTCGGGATCCTGGCCCTCGCGATGATCAACATCGCGGCGATCGTCAGCATCCGCAACCTGCCGGTGATGGCCGAGTACGGCTGGTCGATGCTGGCGCTGTTCGCGCTGTCGATCGTGGTCTTCCTCGTGCCGATCGCCATGGTCGCTGCCGAGCTCGGCACGGGCTGGCCGCGCGACGGCGGCGTCTACGCCTGGGTCAAGGAGGCGTTCGGCGAGCGCGCCGGCTTCCTGGCGGTCTGGTGCGACTATGCCGAGAACGTCGCCTGGTTCCCCACCGTGCTCTCGTTCATGGCCGCGAGCCTCGCCTACGCGATCGACCCGTCGCTGGCGAACGACAAGCTCTTCCTCGTCGTGGTCATGCTCGCGTTCTTCTGGGCGACGACGATCGTGAGCCTGCGGGGGGTCGGCACCTCGTCGTGGATCGGCTCGGTGGGCACGCTCGCCGGCTCGATCATCCCGGCGGTGGGTCTCGTGCTCCTCGCCGTCGCGTACCTCGCCCAGGGCAACCCGAGCGAGATCCCGTTCTCGGCCGGCGCGCTGGTGCCCGACGTCCAGCTCAACGACCTGGCGTTCCTCGGCGGGATCATCCTGCTCTTCACGGGCATGGAGATGGCGGGCTTCCACGCCCGCGAGACCCGCGACCCCGGGCGCACCGTTCCGCGCGCGATCGCCCTGTGCGTCGGGGTGGTCGTCGTGTTCTCGGTGGTCGGCTCGCTCTTCCTCGCGATGGTCGTGCCCGCGAGCGAGATCAGCCTCGTCTCCGGGACGATGGAGCTCTTCTCCCGGGTGCTCGACCGCCTCGGTGTCGGGTGGGCCGTCGCGCCGCTCGCGCTGGTGGTGGCGTTCGGCGGGATCGCCCACCTCGCGCCCTGGATCCTCGGGCCCGCGAACGGGGTCGCCGCGGTGGCGCGGCAGGGGTCGGTGCCCGCGCGGCTCGGGCGGCTCAACGCGAACGGCGTGCCGGTGACGCTCCTGCTGCTGCAGGGTGCGGCCGGCACCGTCTTCACCCTGCTGTTCCTGCTGGTCCCCAGCGTCAGCACGTCGTACTGGATGCTGTCCGCGGTGACGGCGCAGATCGTGATCATCATGTACGGGCTGATGTTCGCGGCGGTGGTGCGCCTGCGGCACCTCCAGCCCGACACACCCCGGCCCTACCGCATCCCCGGTGGGCTGCCCGGCGTGTACGCGGTCGGCGGGATCGGGCTCGTGGGGTGCGTGGTCGCCTTCGTGCTCGGGTTCGTGCCGCCGGGCCAGCTCGCCACCGGCAGCACCGTCACCTACGTGCTCCTGCTCGCGTCCGCGGTGGTCGTGCTGTCGGCGCCGCCGTTCGTCTTCGCCGCGCTGGCACGGCGGCGGGCGCGCCGCGACGGCAGTGACAGCGAGGCCGGTGACGAGGCGGCGGTGACGGCCGGGTGAGCGTCAACGGCATCGCCGAGATCGACATCACGACGAACTCGTTCCTCGGCGCCGGGGCGATCGTCGCCCTTGCCGTCGTGCTCGGGCTGGTGTTCGCGCTGCGCACGCGCGTCGGGCGCTTCAGCAGGCTCGGTCGGAGCGTCGTCGTGCTGGTGACCACGGCGCTCGTGCTGCTCGGCACCGGCGCCGCGATCAACGCGCACTTCGACTACTTCCGCACCTTCGGCGACGTGATGGGGCTGCCCCCGTCGGACGAGGTGGAGCTCGCCGCCCTCCTGTCGCGCACCGAGCGACCCGACCGGGGCGTCGTGACCACCACGGCGCTGCCGGGCAAGCGCTCGGGCTTCGTCGGCCGCCCCGGGACGATCTACGTGCCCCCGGCGTGGTTCGCCCGCCCGCGTCCGGAGCTCCCCGTGGTCGTGCTGCTGCACGGGACCCCGGGCACCCCGCAGGACTGGCTGGACGGGGGCCAGGCCGCGGCCACCGCCGACGCCTACGCCCTCGCGCACGACGGGGTGGCGCCGATCCTCGTCATGCCCGACGTCAACGGCTCGATCGACGGCGACAGCGAGTGCGTCGACGGCCCCGGCGGGAAGGTCGAGACCTATCTGACCGTCGACGTCCCGGGCTTCGTCGAGCAGGTGTTCCACACGGCGCCCCCGGGCCGCGGGTGGGCCGTCGCCGGCCTGTCCGAGGGCGGGTCCTGCTCGCTGATGCTCGCGCTGCGCCACCCCGACCTGTTCGCCACGTTCGGCGACTACGCCGGCCTCGCCGGACCCCGCGCGGGCGACACCAACGCCGACACCGACTCCGCGGTGGCCCAGCTGTTCGGTGGCTCGCAGCAGGCCTTCGCCGCCCACGAGCCCGCCGACCTGCTCGCCGCGCGCCGCTTCCCGCAGCTCGGCGGCTGGTTCGAGGTGGGCGACGCCGACTCCGAGCCCGCCGCCGCCGTGGGCACGCTCGTCCCGGCCGCCCGCCGGGCGGGGATCAGCACGTGCGAGGTCGTGGTGCCCGGCGGCGGCCACACCTTCGCGGTGTTCTCGCAGGCGTTCTCCGACTCGTTGCCCTGGATGGCCGGACGGATCGGCGCGGGGCCCCCGGTGGCCTGCCCGCCGGCGCAGCATGACGGCGGGTGACCGGTATTCACGTCAGCGGCGGACCGTCGCAGACACTGAGTGTCTGTGTCGCTCCGCACTCGCTCCGCACTCGCTCCGCACTCGCCGCGCCTCGCACGCGCGGCGTGACGGGCGTCGTGATCACGTGACGAGCAGCCCCCACCGTGCCGCGAATCGCGCCGCGGCCGCCCGGTTCCGCGCGCCGGTCTTGGCCAGCACGTGCTCGACGTGGGTGGCGACGGTGCGGGCCCCGATCCCCAGCCGCGCGCCGATCTCGGGGTTGGAGAGGCCGTGGCCGACCCCGTCGAGCACCTGCAGCTCCCGCACGGTGAGCCCTGCAGGCGGTCCGACCTCGCGGTGGAGCACCAGCACGCCCGCCCCGGTGGCGTGCAGCTCGACGTCGACGACCTCCCCGGTCGCCGCGACGAGCAGCACCCGGTCCGGAACCGGGGCGCCCGCGAGCACCGAGGCCGCGAGGTCGGCGAGCGGGGAGGGCGGGCGCACCAGGTCGGGCCGCGCCCCCGCGGAGAGGACGACGACCCGCCCGCCCCGCTCGACGACCACCCCGTCCGCGCGGCCGTCGCCGAGCCCGCCGGTGCGCGCGGGCGGCACCGGGACGGGGTCGAGGGCGGCGGCGAGCTCCGCGCCGAGCAGCTCGAGCAGGGCCACGGTGTCGTCGTCGGGGTGCCGGCCGTCGAGCGAGCTCGCGTTGAGCATCCCGACGTAGCGGCCGTCGGCGGCGAACAGGCACTGGGTGACCCCGTCCCGGAAGCCGTGCGGGTCGATGATCCGCTCGAAGATCTCGCCGCGGCGCCGCGCGGGCTCGAGGTCGCGCACCCGCACCGGGTGCCCGCCCGCGCGCACCACCGCGAACAGGCGGTCGGTGTGCATCCGGCCGTCGATCAGCGCGGTGGCCGTGGCGGGGTAGGACGACGCGAGGGTCCGGTGCGCGCCGACCGTCGGGTCCCACACCGAGATCGCCACGCAGTCGGCGGGCACGACGTCGTGGAGCCCGTCGAGCACGGTGCGGGCGGCGCCGGGCGAACGGCTGCCGTGGCGCCGGAGGAACGACCGCAGCTCGCGGGCGGCCGCCACGGCGGTCATACGCAGAACGCTACTGCCGCCGGGGCGCCACCGACCAGCGTCCGTTCGCCACGCCGTGTCCGATCTCCGGGGTCCGTCAACCGACCGATGTGCCGGCCGGTCTCCGGCCCTAGCGTCCGGGATGCCGACCCCGGGAGGACCCATGGAAGCCCACGAGTACGCCGACCTCGACGCCACCGCCCTGGCCGCGCTCGTGCGCGACGGACAGGTCTCCGCCGAGGAGGTCCAGAAGGCCGCGACGGCGGCCCTCGACGCGGTCGGCCCGCAGCTGAACGCGCTCGTCGGCGAGCGCTTCGCCGCGCCGCTCGACCACGCCGCGGACGGGCCCTTCGCCGGCGTCCCGTTCGCGATCAAGGACCTGATCCTGCACGCGACCGGGGTGGCGCAGACCGCCGGCAGCCGCATGCTCGGGGCGGGCGTGCCCATGCCGGCCGACACCCACCTCATGGCCCGCTTCCGCCGCGCCGGGCTCGCGACCCTCGGTGTGACCGCGACCCCGGAGCTCGGGTTCAACGCCACGACCGAGCCGGTCGCCACCGGCCCGGTGCGCAACCCCTGGGACACCAGCCGGAGCCCCGGCGGGTCGTCCGGTGGCTCGGCGGCGCTCGTCGCCGCGCGGGCCGTGCCGGTCGCCCACGCCAGCGACGGGGGCGGCTCGATCCGTATCCCGTCGGCCGCCTGCGGGCTGGTCGGGCTCAAGCCCAGCCAGGGACGCACGTCGCCCGGGCCGGACTACGCGGACCCGCTGCTGGGGATGGGCATCGAGTTCGTCGTGACCCGCACGGTGCGCGACTGCGCCGGGCTGCTCGACGCGGTGCACGGCGCCGAGCCCGGCGACCGCTACCTGCTGCCCGACCCCGTTCGGCCCTACCTCGACGAGGTCGGGGCGGGGAGCCGCCGGCTCCGGGTGGCCGTGCAGACCACGCCGTTCTCAGGGAGCGGCGCGGTGGATCCCCGCTGCGTCGAGGCCACGGAGGCGGCGGCGCGGGCGCTGGAGGGCCTGGGCCACACCGTCGACGTCGCCGGTCCGTCGCTGGACGCCGACGCGTTCGACGCCGCCAACCTCGTCGCCTGGACGAGCTTCCTCGCCGACGGCGTCGACGGCCTCGCCGAGGCCCTCGGCGTCACCCCGGGCCCGGACGTCCTCGAGGCGGCGACGCTGGCGTGCGCCGAGTTCGGGCGGGGGCTGCGAGCGTCGGACCTGTACGCCGCCGACCGCGTGTTCAACGCGACCCGGCGCGCCGTCGCGGAATTCCACCAGGGCTACGACGTGGTCCTCACGCCGACGATGAACGTCCCGAACACGCCCCTCGGGTACCTGGACCAGAACGACGCCTCGCGCGACGCCCGCGGGTGGTACGACCACATCTTCTCGACGGCGGGCTTCACCGCGCTGTCCAACGTCACCGGCAACCCGGCGATCTCGCTGCCGCTCGGGCGCACCGAGGAGGGCTGGCCGGTGGGCGTGCAGGTGATGGCGCCCTACGGCGACGAGTCGACGCTGCTCGCGCTGGCCGCCGACCTGGAGCGCGCGATGCCCTGGGCCTCGCATCGCCCGCCGACGTCCTAGCCGACCGGGAGGCCCTCGATCGCCTTCTGCAGCGTCTCCTGCGCGTCATCGCCCAGCTTGCCGAGGGCGGGGACGAGCAGGGGGGTCGCGAGCTTCGCGGCGCCGTGGAAGGTGAACGTCGCGCGGTAGGTCACCGTGGTGCCCGGGTCGTCGTCGGCGAGGTACATGTCGTCCTCGCTGGTGACGGTCTTGTTACGGCCCACGATGCGCAGGTGGCCGGGCTCGTCGACCTCGAGCGTGTAGGTCAGCGTGGTCTCGCGCCCGCGGAACTCCGAGACGTTGCGCCACTGCTTCCCGACGCCCACCGGGGTGTCGTCGACGGGCGTGCAGGAGATCGTGCCGGCGTCCCACTCCTCGGCGTTGGCGAAGTCGCGCAGGTAGGCCTGGACGGTCCCGGACGGGGCGGGGGAATGCGCGGTGCGTTCCACGGTGGGCATGTCGACGGATACCCCGACCAGGAGGGGCACACCCGCCCGCTACCGTCGATGCCGTGAGCAGCACGGATCCGGACCTCGTCGGCAGCCCAGATCTCGTCGTGGTCGGCTCGGGCTTCTTCGGGCTGACCGTGGCCGAACGGGCCGCCACCGAGCTGGGCAAGCGGGTCCTGGTGGTCGAGCGCCGCTCCCACCTCGGTGGCAACGCCTACTCGGAGCCGGACCCGGAGACCGGGATCGAGGTGCACCGCTACGGCGCCCACCTCTTCCACACGTCGAACACGCGCGTGTGGGAGTACGTCAACCGGTTCACCGACTTCACCGGCTACCAGCACCGCGTCTTCACGATCTACCAGGGCCGCGTCTACCCGATGCCGGTCAACCTGGCGACGATCTGCGAGTACGCGGGCCGCGCGATGAGCCCCGACGAGGCACGCGCCTGGGTCGCCGAGCACGCCGCGGAGATCGACGTCGACGACGCCGAGAACTTCGAGGAGAAGGGCGTCGCGCTGGTCGGCCGCCCGCTCTACGAGGCGTTCTTCGCCGGCTACACCGCCAAGCAGTGGCAGACCGACCCCAAGGAGCTGCCCGCGTCGATCGTGAGCCGCCTGCCGGTGCGCTACACCTTCGACAACCGGTACTTCTCGGACACCTACGAGGGCCTGCCCGTCGACGGCTACACGGCCTGGCTCGAGCGGATGGCCGACCACCCGCTCATCGAGGTGCGCCTCGACACCGACTGGTTCGACATGCGCGACTCCTTGCCGCCCGACGTGCCGACCGTCTACACGGGCCCCCTCGACCGCTACTTCGACTTCAGCGAGGGCGAGCTCGGCTGGCGGACGCTGGACTTCGAGCCCGAGGTCCTGACGACCACCGGTGACTTCCAGGGCACGCCGGTCATGAACTACGCCGACCGCGACGTCGCCTACACGCGCATCCACGAGTTCCGGCACTTCCACCCGGAGCGCAAGCACTACCCGACCGACAAGACGATCATCATGAAGGAGTACAGCCGCTTCGCCGAGTCCGGCGACGAGCCGTACTACCCGATCAACACCGCCGAGGACCGCGCCAAGCTCGAGCGCTACCGCGAGCTCGCCCGCAAGGAGGCGACGAACCGCCGCGTGCTGTTCGGCGGCCGACTCGGGACGTACAAGTACCTCGACATGCACATGGCGATCGGGTCCGCGCTGACGCTGTTCGAGAACCGCATCGCCCCGTGGTTCACCGAGGGCGAGTCCTTCGACGGCGCCGACCTCGCCGAGGTCTGATCCCTTCACCCGTTCGGCTGCTTCGGCTGGTCGTCCGTATGCGTACGGTCACCGGGTCCGTAGATCCTTGCGCCGACGGAGGCTCCTGGTGCCAGCTCCCCTGATCGGCCCGACGCGTCGGAGGTCCGCCGCCGGCGTCCTCGCGGCGCTGTCCTGCGCCGCTGTGCTCACCCTGTCGGCCTGCGACACCAGCAGCGAGTCGGGCGGTGGCTCGGGCGGTGGCTCCGGCTCCGGGCACGAGGGCGGGCACCCCACGCAGCACAGCGGCACCCACCCCACGTCCCAGCACCACACGACGACGGCTCCGACCCAGCCGTCGGAGTACAACCCGAGGAACTGCCCCTCCGGTCTGGTCTGCTGACCGCCACGAGCCCCGATCGACGCGATCGTGTGGGGCGACGACCCGTCCGACCCGCCGGGGTGCTCCCGGGTCCGGCGCCCCCTCGCAGCTACCGTCGTCGGTGTGACGAGCACGGTGGACAAGGGACGGCGCGGCGGCGCCTCCGGGACGGTGGAGATGTCGGTGCGTCCCGCGGGCACGGCACTGCTGCAGCGCGTCATCCTGCCGCGCCCGGCCGAGCCCACCTCGGTGCGCGCGCTGTACCTGGACGAGGGCACCGCGACGTCGGTGAAGACCACGGCGCCCACCGCCCACCGTCCCGGGACCTACGACGAGACCGCGGACGAGTACGTGATGCACGTGCGCCGCAGTGGTCAGCGCGTCGCCGAGGTCGTCTCCCGCACCGGTGTGCGCCTGCCCGAGCGCAGCGAGGTCTCGTTCGCGGCGTACTTCAACGCGTTCCCCGCCGCGTACTGGCGGCGATGGTCGATCCTCGAGGAGATCACCCTGCGGCTGCGCCTGCGCGGCCGCGGACGGGTCGACGTCCACCGCTCGACGGCGCGCGGCGTGGCCGTGCACGTGACCGGGGAGGTCGTCGGCGCCGGGGGCTCCGAGGGTGACGACACCGAGCACGAGGTCGTCGTCCCCGTCTCGCTCGCGCCGTTCGGCGACGGCGGCTGGGTGTGGTTCGACCTCACGAGCGAGGGCTCGTCCCTCGAGCTCGTCGCGGGTGGCTGGTACGCCGAGCGCGAGGCACCCGGACGGGCCGCGATCGCGGTGGGCATGCCGACCTTCAACCGGCCGACGGACTGCGTGGCGACGCTGCAGGCCCTCGGCGACGACCCGCTGGTGCGCGACTCGCTCACCGCGGTGATCATCCCCGACCAGGGCACGTCCAAGGTGCGCGACCAGCCCGGGTTCGACGAGGCGGCCGCGGCGCTGGGCGACAAGCTGCGGATCATCGACCAGCCCAACCTCGGCGGCTCCGGCGGCTACGCGCGGATCATGTACGAGGCGCTGGAGAACACCGACGCCGAGCAGATCCTGTTCATGGACGACGACATCGTCCTCGAGCCGGATTCGGTGCTGCGCGCGCTGGCGTTCTCGCGGTTCGCCCGCGAGGACATGCTCGTCGGCGGCCAGATGCTCTCGTTGCAGGCGCGCTCGCACCTGCACGCGATGGGCGAGGTCGTCGACCGCGGGACGTTCTTCTGGCAGCTCGCGCCGCACACCACCGACGACCACGACTTCGCCGTCGACTCGCTGCGCGAGACGCTGTGGATGCACCGGCGCACCGACGTCGACTACAACGCCTGGTGGATGTGCCTGATCCCGCGCTCGGTGGCCGAGCGGATCGGGCTGCCGCTGCCGCTGTTCATCAAGTGGGACGACTGCGAGTACGGCCTGCGCGCCGGCAGCCACGGCATCCCGACCGCCACCGTGCCCGGCGTCGGGATCTGGCACCTCTCGTTCGTGGAGAAGGACGACAGCTCCGACTGGCAGGCGTACTTCCACGTCCGCAACCGCCTCGTCGTCGGCGCGCTGCACGGCCCGGACAACCCGCGCGCGATGCTCGCGGACTCGCTCAAGCGCACCCTGCGCCACCTGTTCCTGCTCGAGTACTCGACGATCGCGCTGCACCACATGGCGATGCGCGACTTCCTGTCCGGGCCGAAGTCCCTGTTCGGCGCGCTGCCGACCGCCCTCGGCGCCGTGCGGGCCACCCGCGCGGAGTTCCCGGACGGCACGGTGCACCGCGGCGCGGACGAGGTGCCCCGCTCAGCCATGGGCGCCCGCGAGTCGCAGCTGTGGCCGAAGCCGCCGGTGGGCAAGGTCGCGCAGGTCGCCGCCCTCGCCCGCGGGCTCGCCCACCAGCTGCGCCCCGTCGACCGCGAGGCCCTCGAGCGCCCGCAGCGCGAGGTCCCGGCCGAGCACAGCCAGTGGTTCATGCTCTCCCGTCTCGACGGGGCGGCGGTGACGACCTCCGACGGCTCGGGGGTCACCTTCCGCAAGCGCGATCGCGAGATGTTCTGGTCGATGCTGCGCGAGTCGGTGGCGCTGCACGCCGAGATCGCCAAGGCCTGGCCGTCCGCCCGCGCCCGCTACCAGGAGGCGATGGGCGAGCTGGTGAGCCGCAAGGCCTGGCGCGAGCAGGTCTTCGACCGCTTCCGCTGAGCCGGCCCCTGGGTGCAAGCCTTGCGTCCACGCTTGCACCCAGTGCCAGGAAATCCACATCCTCGCGCGCCTCGTCGAGAGAGGCGGACCGAACCTGTCCGCCTGGCTGCTTAACGTCGTCCTCATCAGGGACGACGATGAAAGCAGGCCCCCGATGACCCTCACCGCCGCGCAGGAGACCCCGATGACCAGCACCGACGCCGACGAGCGTGCCGACCTCCTCGCCGAGCTCGCCCAGGCGCGCCACTGGCTGGTCTTCCCCACCCGCGACCTCACCGACGAGCAGGCCGCGTCCCGGCCGACCCAGTCGCAGCTCACCCTCGGCGGGCTGATCAAGCACGTCGCGAAGGTCGAGGAGGGCTGGATGCGCTTCGCGGTCGAGGGCGCCTCGGCCGAGGAGGGCTTCGAGCTGCCCGAGGGGATGACGATCGACGACTTCGAGGGCTGGATCGCGAGCCTCGACGAGAAGCCCGCCTGGCTGGTCGAGCGCGAGAACGAGTTCAAGCTCCTGCCCGACGAGACCCTCGCGGGCGTGGTCGCGCACTACCACGAGGTCGCCGCCCGCACCGAGGAGACGCTGGCGTCGCTCCCGGACCTCAACGCCCGTCACGAGCTGCCGAAGGCCCCCTGGCACGAGCCGGGGACCTCCTGGTCGGTGCGCCGGGTGATGATCCACATCATCGCCGAGACGACGCAGCACGCCGGCCACGCCGACATGCTCCGGGAGCACATCGACGGTGCGACATCCATGTGAGCTACCCCTCGGTAGTGCTCGGTCACGCACCCGGTGCCATCATGCCGGGCGTGACCGAGCAGGCCGGTGCGCAGCGCACCCAGGGCGGGACCGACACCGACGACCAGGAGAGCGCGGCCGGGGGCGAGAGCACCGGGACGGCGAGCAGCACGGCCGACCCGGGTGCGAGCCCGACGGCGACGTCCGACTCCGCGTCGTCCTCCGACGAGGGCTCGAGCTCGACCGGGTCCTCGGAGTCGAAGGGCTCCGGGGACACGCAGCAGTCCCAGGACTCCGAGCAGCAGGACGAGCAGCAGGACCAGCAGCAGTCCCAGCAGCAGTCCCAGCAGCAGGACCAGCAGGAGCAGGGCCAGAAGCAGCAGCAGGACCAGCAGCAGCAGGACCAGCAGCAGACCCAGGACTCCGAGCAGACCGGCGGCGCCGAGGCCCCGCACGGCCGCGAGGAGCGGGCCCCGCGGAACGTCGGCGAGACGATCTGGAAGGCGGCGAACGTCCTCGCGACCGTCGTCCGGGTGATCGGCTACGTCCTCGCCGCCGTGCTCCTCGCGTCGATCGTGCTGACGATCGTCGGGGTCAACGTCGCCAACGGCGTCGCGCGCTTCATCGGCGGCGTCGCCGACACCGCGGTGCTCGGCTTCCGCGACCTCTTCGTGCTCGCGGACCCGATCTTCGCCTACGTCGTGAACTACGGCCTGGCCGCGATCTTCTGGATCCTCGTCGCGGAGTTCGGCGCCCGCCTGGTGCGCTGGATCGGGGCGCGCCTGAGCTGACGGCGCGTCACGTGCGGACGGCCTCCTCGCCGGCCGCGGCGCTGCCGGCCACCGCCCGGACGGGGATCAGGGTCGCGAGCCCGAGCAGCAGCACGATCCCGATCCCGAGGATGCCCCAGCGCTGCGCCCCGAACAGCGTGATGAACAGGGCGAACAGTGCCGGCGCCAGGAAGCTCACGGCGCGTCCCGTGGTGGCGTACAGGCCGAACAGCTCGCCCTCGCGCCCCGGCGGGACGAGGCGCACGAGGTAGCTCCGCGAGCACGCCTGGGCCGGCCCGACGAACAGCGACAGGAACGTCCCGCCGATCCAGAACGCGGTGGGCCCGGACGCGAACAGCATCACGCCGGCCGTCACGACCAGGGCCGCCAGGCAGACCATGATCACGATCTTCGGTCCGACGCGGTCGTCCAGCCATCCGCCGACGACCGCGCCGACCGCCGACACCACGTTGGCCACGATCGCGAAGATGATGACGTCGCCGGGGGTCAGTCCGAAGGTCCCCGACGCCAGCACGCCGCCGAAGGTGAAGATCGCGGTGAGGCCGTCGCGGTAGATCGCGCTGGAGACGAGGAAGCCCAGCAGGTTGCGGTCGTCGCGGTACAGGCGCGCCAGACGGCGGAACAGCAGCCGGTACGACGCCGCCCAGCCGACCGCGGCCTCGGTGTCCCCGGGCGGTGCGGGGAACGGGAAGCGCATCCGCAGCACCGGGATGGTCGCCAGGGCGAACCAGATCGCGGCGAGGACGACGACGACCCGCACGGCCGTCCCCTCGCCCTCGAAGGCGATCACGGGCGCGTCGGAGAGGAACAGGACGAAGCAGAGCAGCAGGAGCACGATGCCGCCGACGTAGCCCGCGGCCCAGCCGATCCCGGAGACGCGTCCGGTGCGTCCCGGGGGCGCGAGGCGGTAGATCATCGCGTTGTACTCGACCTGCGCGAGCTCGTAGGCGAACGTGCCGATGCCGAGCATCAGCAGCCCCCACCACAGGTACGAGGGCTCCGGCGCGACGAACGCCATGAGCGCCGTGCACACCACGATCACCGCGGTGAGCCAGCCGAGCCGGCGCTGCCGCCCCGTCTCGGCTCCCGCCGCGTCGCTGCGCTGCCCGTACACGGGGGCCACGAGCGCGACGAGGATGCCGGACACCGTGATCGCGGCGGCGAGCGCGGCCGAGCCGCCCGCCTCGTCGGCGGCGACCGAGCTCGTCAGGTAGACGGTGAAGACGAACGTGGTGACGACGTGGTTGAAGGCGGCGGAGCCCCAGTCCCAGGTGGCCCAGGCCGCGAGGGGGCGCCCGATGCGGACGGTCGACGCGGACGGGTTGGTCGAGGACGACACGGGCGAACGGTAGCGACAAGGGACCCGTGCGCGCTTGCTCCGGATGGGCGGGTGAGCGGTCCGAACGGGCGCGGGCAACCGCGACACCTGCCACCCAGCGCGGTCGACGAGCCGCTCGGCGTTCGCTCGAAAAGAGCAGTCCCGCACCCTTCGTGATCTTCGGAGCGGACGGCGTGCACTCCGGAGTGGATCACCGGTGCCGATGATCACCCCCCGTTCGTGACGAATACGAAAGGCTGCATACCGATCACCTCGTCAGGGTCCGGACGATCACGAGCGGGTGACCGACGCGCGAGATCCTCCGTGCCCGAACTGCTCGGACATCAACCACTAATGTCCGCCGCGCGGCATTCCGGTGCCGCCGGTGAAGGCTTCCCGTCGCCGCCCCGGCACGGGAAGGACCATTCGAAAGGACATCACTGTGGGAATTCTCCGTAAGTCCGTGCTGGCGACCACGCTCATCGGTGCGGGCCTGGCCAGCACGACCGGCGCCGCTTTCGCCCACGAGGGCGGCCAGGAGGGATTCGCGAACGTCGACTCGGTCCAGACGATCGTCCCGACGAACGCGTGCAACAACAACGTCCCGGTCAACGTGCTCGGCGTCCAGGTGCCCGTCCAGGACGTGGCCGGCACCATCCCGGTCCTCAGCCCGGCCGAGCACGGCAGCGAGCAGGCCGCCGGTGTCGCGAAGAACTGCGACAACGACGTCGCCGCCGACAACGACTGAGCAGGTCCCACCCGCTCCTGGCAACACCCCGCGGCTCGGTGACGGGAGAGCAGGCCCGACCTGCCTCCCACGGTCGGCCGCTGCGCTCCCCCCACGATCCCGTCGAGTTGCGGGGTCGACGACCTCAACCGAGGAGAACCCTGCTGTGAAGCTTCTGCGTCGCTCCCTGACCGCCACCGCCCTGATCGGCACCGGACTGGCCTGCACCACCGGTGCGGCCTTCGCCGGCGAGGGGCACCACGACCACGCCACCGAGCAGCACGGTGTGGTCAACATCAGCGATGTCCAGACGATCGTGCCGACCAACGTCTGCGGCAACAACGTCCCTGTCAACGTCCTCGGGGTGCAGGTCCCGGTCCAGGACGTCGCCGGCACCGTCCCGATCCTCAGCTCGGTGGAGAAGGGCAGCGAGCAGGAGGCGGGCATCAGCAAGAGCTGCGCCAACGACGTGGACGCCGACAACTAGACCTCCACCGGTGCCCGTCGACCCCGTATCGGCGGTGCACCCCGCGGACGGGCGCTCCCCTCGGGCCGGTCGACACGGCCTCCCGGTCCCGAGGGGCGCTCGGTCCGTGTGATCGCACGGACCCACTCGGGGGCGGGACAGGTCCCCTCTCCGGACGAGTGGGTCCGGGTCGAGGACCCGGTGCGAGACCGCCCGTCGGGGGAGGGTCTCGCGCCGGGTTCTCCCCGGCTCGACCGGCAATCGCGAGAGGTCCCCCGCGTGGGCGGCGAGGGCACGCCGACCGGTGCCCCTATCCTTCGGCACGGAATAGCGATCCGCATGCCGGAGGAATAGACGTGATCAAAGGATTCAAGGATTTCCTGCTCCGCGGGAACGTGGTCGATCTCGCGGTGGCGGTCGTCGTGGGCGCCGCGTTCACCGCCGTCGTGACGGCGTTCACCAGTGCTTTCCTCAGGCCCCTGATCCAGGTGTTCTCCGGTGGGGGCGAATTCGCCGGTTCCTTCGTGGTCTCGGGCGTCGTGTTCGACTACGCGAGCTTCATCAACGCGATCATCACGTTCGTCCTGACGGCCGCCGTCATCTATTTCCTCGTGGTCATGCCGCTGAAGGTGGTCGAGGAGCGGCGTCGCCGCGGCGAGGAGGAGGGTCCGGCCGAGCCCACCGACGTCGAGCTGCTCACCGAGATCCGTGACCTGCTCAAGGCCCGGGCCCGACCGGTCCCGGGCGACGGGCGTGACGACGCGGGTGGCGCCGGCGGGCGCATCCCCCAGCAGGACCGCTGAGTCCTGCTCAGGCCGCGAGGTCCGCGGCGGCCGTGAAGGCCGCCGGGTCGATCTCGAAGTGCACCGTCGACCAGGGGTCGGGGCGCGCGTCGTGCACCAGCACTGCGCCGGGGAAGCTCGACCAGAACGCCAGCGCCCCCGGGATCGACGCGTTGGTGTGCAGGCAGACCGGGTCGTAGCCCGCGTCGAGCGCCCACCGCGCGGCCCCGATCGCGAGCAGCCGGCCCACGCCCCGGCGGCGGTGCCCCGGGTCGACCCAGACCCGGCAGAGCTGGCCGACGCGCCGGCCCTCGTAGCGCCGCGCGAGCCACGTCGGCGAGAACTGCGGCTTCGGGCCCCCGGCGCGCACGGACGCCGTGCCGGCGACGACGGGCCCGTCGGGTCCCTCGGCGAAGCAGACCAGCAGGTGCGTCCCCGGTGCTCCCAGGTACGTGCCGGCGAGGTCGTCGATGTCGGCGTGCAGGCGGGGGTCGTAGCCGCCGAGCTCACGCTCGAGCATGCCGCGCATGTGCCGCCCCACCGCGGGGAGATCCTCGGAGCGCACGGCGCGGACGACGGGCGGCGCGATCGCCAGGGTCATGGCGGCACTGTTGCACAATACTGGCAACCGCGAAATACATGAAGCCACCAGGCACGCAGGGTCCCCGCGTGACGGGTCCGACCCGGTCGCCGTGGGGTCCTCGACGACACACCCTCGACCCGGTGTCACCGCCACACGGCCGTGACTGGTCCGTTCGAGCAGTGGTGACGCTGAGCGACCGCGATGACCGCCTGTGATCCCCGGTCGAATGGCGCACCACCCCGATCCACCGATCGGAGTATCAGGTACCGGCCACTCGGAGCCGTTAACCAGGTCGAGGGTCGGCGGACGTCGATCCCGCCGGTGGACGTCGGGGAGGCGCGATGCGGACGGTGGTGGGGCAGGACCACGACATCCCGGCGCCGCGGGGCGGAACGTCGCCCCGCCCGACGGCCCCGGCGGGTCGGTCGGCCACCGTCGAGATCCCGGCGCTGACCGGGCTGCGCGCGGTCGCCGCGGTGTGGGTCCTCGTCCACCACCTGAGCTTCCTGCCCGTCACGGGCTACGCCGCGTGGTTCGGGCCGGTCGCCCCGCTGCTCGCGGCGGGCCCGCTCGGGGTGGACCTGTTCTTCGCCCTCTCGGGCTTTCTCCTCGCCCGCTCCTACCTCGACCGCTGGCGTGGTGCGCCGGGGCCGCGGCAGGCGCTGGGCTTCGTCTGGGCGCGACTCGCCCGGGTGTGGCCGCTCTACGCGGTCGTGGTGGTCCTGGTCGGGCTGTGGTGCGCGGCGCGCGCCGTCCTGGGGAGCGACGGCGTCGTCACGTGGCAGGGCGCCCAGCCCGGCCTGGACCCCCTGAGCTGGCTGCGCCAGCTCACGATGACGCAGATGTGGGACTCGCCGGGCATCGACGGCGTGTCCTTCGTCCTGCCGGCGTGGTCGATCAGCGCGGAGTGGGCCGCCTACCTGGCCTTCCCGCTCCTGGCCGCCGCCGCCTGGTTCGTGCGGGGCTGGCCGCGCCCGGTGCTCGCGGTGCTGGCCGTGCTCGCGGCGATGCCGACGGCCGTCTTCGCCGTGCAGGGCGCGCTGCACGGGGCGTTCGAGGGTTTCTGGGCGGTGCGCCTCGTCGCCGGCTTCACCGCGGGCGTGCTGACCTGGCTGGTCGTGCGCCGGGTGCCCCGCAACCGGACGGTCTCGCGCTGGGCGCACCGCGTGCTGGTGCTCGCGCTCGCCGAGATCGCCCTGATCGTCTACTGGGCCGCCACCGCGCCGGCGACCGCCGCGGTCAGCGCCGACGCCCGCATCTTCCTCGCCGTGCCGATGCTGCCGGTGCTGCTCGGCGCGCTGGCGCTCACCGACGGGCCGGTCGCCCGCGTCCTGGGCACCCCGCGGCTGCGGCACGGCGGGCGCATCTCGTACGCCCTGTACCTCGTGCACTTCCCGCTCATCGAGATGGCGCTCGTCGCCATGACGCGCATCCCCGCGCTCGCCCCGGACACGGCGGCGGCCGCCCTGCTGGTGCCCCACCTCGCGGTGGTGTCGGTGCTGTTCGCGCACCTCGCCTACCGCTGGGTGGAGGAGCCCGCGCAGGCCTGGATGCGGGACAAGGACCCGTCGCGGCGCCGGGGTAGCGCGCGCCGCGACGTCGCGGAGGTCCGTCGACCGGAGGCCACCCCGCACTCCGGTGGACGGACGGTCGGGCGGCGTGGGGGCAGCCACGCCGTCCGGCCGGCAGCGGCCACGGCCGTCGCGGCGCCGACGACCCCTTCCCTGCGCGCGGCCTGAGCTCACGAGGGCCGGAGGCGCACCTCGGCCCGCCGGCGGGTCAGGTACCGCTGCTCGGTGGCGTTCGTGGTCAGGGCGAGCGCGTCGCCGTAGGCCCCGGCCGCCTCGTCGGTCCGCCCGAGCCGGGCGAGCACGTCCGCCCGGGCCGCCGGGAGGTAGGGGTAGCCGGCCAGGTCGGGCGCCAGGGCGTCGATCTCGCGCAGCACCTCGTCGAGGTCGGCGTGCTCGAGACGGCTGCGGGCCGCCGCGCGGTTGAGCGCGACCACGGGTGACGGCCATCGCCGCATGAGGGCGTCGTAGGTCGTGACGATCTGCGCCCACGCGGTGTCCGACCAGCTCGGGGCCGTCGCGTGCAGCCCGGCGACGGCGGCCTGCAGGGCGAACCGGCCGTGGAGCGGGTGCCGCAACGCCGCCGTGGCGAGGACGAGGCCCTCCCGGATCAGCGCGCGATCCCACCGTGACCGGTCCTGGTCGGCGAGCAGGACGAGGTCGCCGTCGGAGGTGGTCCGGCTCGGCCCGCGGGCCTCGGTGAGCAGGACGAGCGCGAGGAGTGCCCGCGGCTCGGGCTCGTCGGGCAGGAGCCGGACGAGCATCCGGGCCAGCTCCGTGGCGCGCTCGGTGAGCCCGTCGTCGCGCAGCACCCCGTGGGCCGCGACGTGCCCGGCGGTGTAGGCGAGGTGCACGACGGTCAGCACGGTGTCCAGCCGGTCCGGCAGGTCCTCCTCGGGCGGGACGCGGAACGGGATGCGCGCCGTCGCGATCTTCTGCTTCGCGCGGGTGATCCGGCGGGCGACGGCCGCCTCGCCGGTGAGGAGGGCGGCGGCGATCGCCGGGACGTCCACCCCGCAGACGAGGCGGAGCGTCAGCGCCACCTGCGACTCGCGGGCCAGCGCCGGGTGGCAGCAGGTGAAGACGAGCCGCAGCGGGTCGGTCGGCGGAGGATCGTCCTCGTCCGCGCCATCCGGCACCACCAGCAGCGGCAGCTTGCGGGCCAGGACCGCGTCGCGACGCAGCCGGTCGAGCGCGATCCGACGGGCTGTCGTGGTCAGCCACCCCGCCGGGTTGTCCGGCGGGGTGGCCGGCCAGCTCGCCACGGCGCGCTCGAACGCCTCCTGCGTGCAGTCCTCGGCCAGGTCGAGGTCGCGGGTCAGCCGGGCCGTGGACGTGACCACCACGGGCCAGGCCCGGCGGAAGACCTCGTCGAGCGCTGCCATCACACGCCGTCGGGCATCTCCATCACCGGGCGCACCTCGATGGCGCCGGCCGGGCACACCGCCGCGAGGAGCAGCGCGACGTCGAGGTCGGGGGCCTCGATGACGTAGAAGCCACCGAGGGCCTCCTTGGTGTCGGCGAAGGGGCCGTCGGTGACCAGGGGGTCACCCTGGCCGCGGCGCACGGTGCTCGCGGTGGACGACCGCTCGAGGGCCTCCCCGCCGACCACGCTCGCCCCGGCCTCGACCACCGCGGTCATGAACTCCTCGTGCAGCCGGAACTCGTCGACCACACCCTGCTCGTCGACGGTGTCGTGCCAGTCCTCGGCGTCGTACATCAGGAACACGTAGCGCGCCACGGCGTCGCTCCTCCCAGGTCCGTCCGGTGCTGTCGTCATCCTGACGAACGACGGGCCCCGGATCGGACACCGCGGCCCGACCTAGACGGGCAGGCGGCGGAAGATCGGGCGGGGGATGTGGCGCAGGACGGTCATGACCGCGCGCAGCGGGGCGGGCGCCCAGGCCTGCTCCTTGCCCGACGACACCGCCGAGACGATGACGTCGGCGACCTTCTCCGGGGTGGTCGAGAGCGGCGCGGGCGACAGGCCCTCGGTCATCTTCGTGTGCACGAAGCCGGGGCGGACGACCGTGACGCCGATGCCCTCGCCGCGCAGCGCCTCGGTGAGCCCGGTGTAGAACGCGTCCAGCCCGGCCTTCGTCGAGCCGTAGACGAAGTTGGAGCGACGGGCGCGCTCGGCGGCCACCGACGACAGCGCGACGAGGTGCCCGTGGCCCTGGCGGCGGAACTCCGCGGAGAGCGCGACGCCCACCGAGACGGCGGCGACGTAGTTGACCTCGGCGAGCTCGACGGCGACGTCGATGTCCTGCCAGGCCTTCTCCTGGTCGCCGAGCAGGCCGAACGCCACGATCGCGACGTCGATGTCGCCGCCGGCGAAGGCCTTGCGGACCGCCTCGGTGTGCACGGCCGCGTCGCGGGCGTCGAACTCGACGGTCTCGACCGTCGCGCCGGCGCGCGTGAGACGGGCCGCGGCGTCGGCGAGCCGCGGCGACTGGCGCCCGGCCAGCACCACGCGCACCGGGCCGCCCTCGAGGTACTTCTCGGCGGTGGCGAGGCCGATCTCCGATGTGCCGCCGAGCAGCAGCAGCGACGAGGGGTGGCCGACAGCGTCGATCATGGTTCTCCTCAGGAGGTGAGCCGGAGGCGGCGCGACATGTCCGAGGCGAACACCCCGTCGGGGTCGGCGGCGTCGCGGACCTTGCGCCACTCGTCCAGCCGCGGATACATCGCGGCGAAGGTGTCGGGATCGGTGCGTGAGTCCTTGGCGGTGTAGAGGCGACCGCCCATGGCCAGCACGCGCTCGTCGAGGGAGCGGCAGAAGGCGCCGAGCCCGTCGACGATCGGGAAGTCGACGCAGATGTTCCACCCCGGCATGGGGAAGGACAGCGGCGCGCGGTTGCCCTCGCCGAACTTCTTGAAGACGTTGAGGAACGAGACGTGCCCGGACTCGGCGATGTCGCGCACGATCGCCCGGAACTCGGCCTCGGCGTCCAGCGGGACGATGAACTGGTACTGCAGGAAGCCCTTGGACCCGTACGCCCGGTTCCAGTCCCCGAACAGGTCGAGGGGGTGGTAGAAGGCCGTGAGGTTCTGGATCTGGCCGCGCTTGTTCTTCGTCTTGCGGTAGTACAGCTCGCCGATCGCCGAGAACGTCAGCTTGTTGCCCAGGCCGTTCGGGAAGACGTCGGGCAGGTTCGCGAGCGTCGGGGCGTCGAACTTCAGGGGGTCGCGGCGCAGCTTGGCGGGCAGCTCGTCGAGCCGGGCCAGCGAGCCCCGTCCGAGCGCCGCGCGCCCGAGCTTCGACCCCGTGGAGATCGAGTCGAACCACGCCGACGAGTAGTCGTAGGCCTCGTCGGAGCCGTCGGAGAAGCGCTCGATGGTCTCGTCGAGGTTCGCGGTGCGTTCGGTGTCGGCGACGAAGTAGGCGGTCTCGGTCTTCGTCATCCGGACCGTCGCGCGCAGGATCACGCCGGTCAGGCCGATGCCGCCGACGGTGGCCCAGAACAGCTCGGACTCCACGCCGTCCGGTTCGAGGCGGCGGACCTCGCCGGTGCCCGTGAGCAGGTCCATCGACACGACGTGCTGGCCGAAGCTGCCCGCCGAGTGGTGGTTCTTGCCGTGGATGTCGTTGGCGATCGCCCCGCCGATGGTGACCTGGCGGGTGCCCGGCAGCACCGGCACCCAGAGCCCGAAGGGCAGGGCGACGCGCATGAGGCGATCGAGGGAGACCCCGGCGTCGAGGTCGACCAGCCCGGTCTCCGCGTCGACGGAGTGGATGCGGTCGCGGGCGGTCATGTCGAGGACGAGGCCGCCCGCGTTCTGCGCGGTGTCGCCGTACGAACGCCCGAGGCCGCGGGCGATGACCCCTCGCTGCCCGGCTCCGGCGATGGCCTCCGCCAGGGCCTCGGTGGAGGCGACCTCGTCGCCGGAGAGCACGGTGGCCCGACTCGGGGCGGTGCGCGCCCACCCGGCGAGGGTCTTCACGGAGCGAGGCATCCCGCGCGAGTCTAGGGGGTGTCCAGGACGGGGATTCCCGCGCGTCCCGTCCGGGTCCAGCCGGCGACGGTCTCCTCGCCGACCTGCGGCGACAGGGCCCCGAGGGGCAGGCGCGGCACCCAGCGCGCGAGGCCGACGGCGTCGCGGGTCGGGTCGCCGTCGAGGTACACCGGCAGGCGGGTCTCCTCGATCAGCAGGCGGGGGGTGAGGAACGGGCCGCCGGTGGTCGGGGCGACCTCGATCTCGCCGGTGTCGGCGAGGCCGGGCGGGGTCACGCGCCAGGGCGGGATGCCCGCCGTCCCCCCGGTGAGCGGCGGCGGGGTGAGGCACCCGAAGGCGAAGGCGACGGGCCAGTCGACGAGCGCGGTGCTGCCCGGCGGGACGACGTCGTCGAACGGCACCGTGCGTGGCACCCGGGGCAGGCTGACGGCGAGCGGGAGGTCGGGCGCGCGCCCGACGGGCGTCGCGGTCCGGGCGTCCGCGGCGTCGCGGGCCGAGCTCGTCGCCCGCACCCGGACCAGCGTCGTGCCCTCGGGGGCGAGCGCCCGGAGATCCCGCGGGGCGACGCCGCTCATGGGGCCGCCCGGGGTCTCGGCGATCGGCTCCTCGCCCGGCGACGCCGCGAACTCGAGGACCACCGAGCCCGCCGACACCGACCCACTCGCGGTGACGACCACCGGCGCTCGCCGCTCACGCGCCTCGGGCGGCAGCACGAACCAGTCCGACCGCAGCCGCGCCGGGCCCTCGTCCGGCGACGTCACCGGCGCCGCCCACCCCGGGAGCTCCGTCCCCCCGATCGCCAGCGGCACCGCAGCCGGCGTCTGCGGGTCGGTGGGCGCGAACCGCGCACCCAGTGCAAGCCCTGCGTCCTCGCTTGCACTGGGTGCCAGGAAATCCGCTTCGTCGACCGACCGCGGACCGGGGACCAGCACGCCCGCCCGGGGATCGGTCTCCACCGCGAGGTCCGAGGCCAGCCCGCAGGGGTCGCCGCGCAGGGCCGCGAGGGAGTCCGAGCCGTAGCTGAACGTCCCGCGCCGGTCGGCGGTGACCTTGAGGAACGAGCCGCCCTCCAGCGCGATCACCGCGATCACGAGGACGAGCGCCACCGTCCCCGGCGCCAGCACCCGGGCCACCCGGCGGGGCGCCCGCCCGCGCACGGCCACGAGCACGCCGAGCACCAGCGTGCCCGCGATCGTCACCGGCAGCGCGACGTCGCCCAGCGCCACGCGGGCGATCTGCGGCGGGATGTCGTTCCAGAACACGCCCCACGCCGAGGCCCAGGCCCACTGGTTGTAGCCGATGAGCACGAGCGTCGTCACGAGCCCGAGGCCGCCCAGCACGACGACGAGGGCGGGCCCGCGCAGCCGCCCGATCGACGCCACGAGCCGCGGCGACCAGAGCACCACGAACAGCGTCAGCACCGCCGTGCCGACACCCACGAGCTCACCGAAGTGCAGCGTCCACTTCGTCGGGCTGACGATCAGGGTCACCGGCCCGAGTGCCGTGACGGCGAGCAGCCGACGCGCCGGGCCCACCGCGACCCCCGCGCGCACCCGGGCCGCGAGCACCGCCCATGCGACGGCGGGCAGCGCGAGCAGGGTCAGCAGCACCGCGAGCCGCGCCCCGATCCCGCCCTGCACGTTGCCCGGCTCCAGGAGCGACGAGTAGCGCGACAGCTCCTGCCACCACGGCTGCCCGCCCCCGACGAGCTGGCGCACCCGCGTGGCCTCGAGCAGCCCCGCGAGCGACTGGTCGGCGGCCATCGGCAGCACGGCGACGGCGAGGCCGGCCACGACGACGAGCGTGCGGGTCCATCCCTCCCGAGCGCCGAGCCCTGCCCGGGCCAGCGCGGGCAGCGCCACGAGCAGCGGCGCGAGGCCCAGCAGCGCGCCCGGCGTCAGCGCCACCGTGAACCCGGCGACCACCCCGGCCCCGAGCAGCGGCAGGAGCGCCCGCGTGGCCACGGCCCGCTCGACGCACACCCAGACGGCCAGCACGCCCAGCGCGAGCCACGGCTCGGGGCGCAGCGAGAGCCCGAACGGCAGCCACCACGCCGCGAACGCCGCCGCGGCGACCCACGTCGCCCCCGGCCGGCGCAGGGCCGGACCGAGGCGGGGCAGGGCGTGGCGGCGCAGCAGGAGCCAGATCAGCAGCCCGAGCACGGTCGCGGGGACGCGCAGCCACAGCACCGACGGCGCGCCGGGCGCGAGCTCCGCCCAGGTCCGCGTGAGCTCGTAGAACCAGCTGAACGGCGCCTCGGGCGCGTTGAGCCAGCGGTAGACGTTGCCGGTGAAGCCGCTGGAGTCGCGCGCCCGGAGGATGCCCGCGATGTAGCCGTCGTCGACCGTCGCGGGACCCACCACCGCCCACCCGGCGAGCCCGAGGGTCACCACCCCGTCGACCGGGCGCAGCCGCGGCCGACGAGGACGGGCGAACGCGCGCCCGTCGCGGCGCCACGCGCCGGCGACCATCCCGGCGAGCCCGACCAGCACCCCCAGCCCGAGCAGGTACTTCAGCACGCCCGGGGTGGTCTGGAACCGCGTGTCGGTGCGCAGCGACAGGGACAGACGGTCCGTGCCCGGCGCCCCGGTGATCGCCGCGGCCACGACGGGACGGACGTCGCCCTCGCGGGACGCGACGACCCGGCCGTCGAGCAGGACGCTCGTGGCCGACGGCGTCGACGCCACGGTCAGCGTGCACGGGCCGCGCGGCAGGGCCACGGCGGCGAGGGCCTCGCCGTTGCTCGTCACCAGCGCGCCGCCCGGCACCGGACGGACGGACAGCCCGCCGACGGGCGCCGACGGGGTGCCCGGAGGCGTGGTGGCCAGCGTCGTCGCCCCGGGCGGCGTGGCCGCGAGCGCGTCGCAGCTCACCGAGGCGTCCAGCGCCACCGGCTGGTAGGGCATCAGCGGCAGGGCGACCGCGGTCTGCGCCGGCGCCTGCGGCCACGTGAACGTCACGACGGGCTGCGTCACGGGCGCGAGCGGGAACGCGATCGCGCACAGCAGCGTGAGCACGGCCGAGGCCAGGAGGAGTCCGGGACCCTGCCTGACGAGCCGGGGCGGGGTCGTCTCAGCCGAGGTACTCACGCCCCGAGTACTCCTCGGACGCCAGCGTCGCGAACCGCTCGAGGCCCCCGCGCGAGACCTGGTCGACGCGGAGGTCGTAGCCGTCGGTCGGGTGGTCGTAGACGATCCGCTCGACGGTGCCCCACGGCAGCGCCGGCACCCCGCCGTCGGGGACCGCGGAGAACGGGCGCACGGTGGCCCAGGTCCGCTCCGACTGCACCATCGTCCCGCCCCACGACTCGTAGGTCGGGTTGGTGAGGATGAACTCGGGGGTGTTCTCGGCGGCGTTCAGACGCAGGGTCGGGGTCGGGGCGATGCCGTCCTGGACCGAGACCTGGTCGACGCAGGGCCAGAGCACGACCGAGAGCTGGTCGGCGAACGCCCCGCCGGCGACCACGTCCGGGTTCGGCCGGGCCGCGGCGGCCACGAGGTTCCCGACCGGCTGCATGCGGGCCAGGTGCGGCGACGCGACCGCGAGCGAGCTCTCCGGCCCGGCGACGCGGTCCTCGACCACCACCCGCGCCGCGGTCGGCCGGCTGCCCGGGAGCTGCACCGGGATCTCCTGCCACTGGCGGGCGGTGAACCCGCCGACCGGCGTCGCCACCACGGACTCGGCCTCGACCGGCGCGCCCGGGTCGCCCGAGCCGAACTGGACCACGACCCGCTGGCGGTCGGGGTCGTTGCCCGCGACGGGGACGACGAGGTGGGTGGGCGCCTCGGGGTCGATCGGGTCGGTGGCGGGCAGCGGGAACCAGCCGGTGGTCAGGGTGCCGAGCCCGGTGACACCGGGCGGCGGGGTGGTGGGGTCGGCGCCGGGCACGAGCTCGACCTGGTCGTGCCACACCGGCCCGGGATTGGGCGCCGGGACCGGGGAGGGGTCGTTCGCCGCGAGGGCGAAGTCGCCGGTGCGGGTCTCCGGGGTGGTGGGTGCCCCCACGTCCTCGCGGGTCCGGGCCATCACCGTGGCCGCCTCGCCCAGACCGCACCCGCGTCCCGTCAGCGCCTGCATCTGGCTGCCCGCGACGCTCCAGCCCGCGCCCTGCCACACGGGTGCGAGCACCATCACCGCGATCAGGAGCCCGACCAGGACCGTCGTGGCGGTGACGAGGACCGCGCGCTCGGGCGTCACGCCGTACGTGCGCTTGTTCGCGCGGCGCCGCCACCACAGCCAGCCGGAGGCGACCGCCGCGACGAGCAGCCACCACCAGACGTCGCGCAGATAGAACTGGTCCCAGTGCGGGGCGAACTGCTCGAGGTCGAGCATCGAGATCTCGGTGTCGAGGTGGTCGCCGAAGGGCTGGCCGCGGTCGCTGTAGGGCTTCCAGGTGTTGGGTCCGGCGAACCCGAGCACGGCCGCGCCGCTGATGAGCAGCACCGACGCCCCGGTCACGAGCGCGCCGGCGCGGCGGGGCAGGGGCGAGTGCAGCAGCGTCAGCGCGAGCAGCACGGTGGCCGGTGCCGCGACCGCCCCGAAGTGGTTGACCCACTTCGTGGGCCCGAGCGCCAGCAGACCCAGCGCGACGGCCGTGGTCACCGCGGCGGCGAGGGTGGCGTCCCGCAGGCGCCCGCCGGCCGGGCCGCGTCCGCTGCCGATCGACACGACGACCAGGAGCACCACGGTCAGCAGTACCGGCAGCCGGCGTCCCCACGTGCCGGTCTCGATCATCGTCCGGTAGTGGGCCCACTCCTCGTACCAGGGGAAGGTCAGGTAGTACCAGCTGTGGACGTCGGTGGCCTCGATGACGTCGCCCAGGGTGGCGTCGCCGAAGCCGATCGGGATCGCGATCGTGCCGGCGGCGATCACGGCCCCCGCGGCACCGAGCCGCGAGCGCCAGCCGCGGGCCACGAGCCAGCGCCACAACCACGGCAGCGCGACGACCACGGGCGCGGCGGCCACCAGCCCGGACGGCGAGACGCTCACCGCGAGCGCGGCGAGGGCCGTCGCCGGGATCAGGGGGCCGACGGCCTGGCGCCGGCGCGCGAGCTCGGCGAGCACGAGCACACCCGCGGACAGCGGGACGATGACGACCTCCGGCCGCAGCGCCATCCCGTACGGCAGCCACCAGGCGAGGTGCGCCAGCAGCAGCGCCCAGGCGACACCGGGCAGACGTCCGGACCGGCCGAGCAGCGTGACCAGCAGGGTCCGCAGCAGCCACCACGTCATGAGCCCGAGCAGCAGCGGCAGCAGGCGCATCCACAGCAGGCCCCAGCCCGGCAGCCCGATCGCCACGCCGAGGTGGCCCCAGAGCGCCATGAGGTACTGCGACAGCACGAACGGGTTCTCCGTCGTGTTGAACATGTAGATCTGGTTGCCGATGTAGCCCGTCGGCGTCGCGGCCCTGGCCATCGCCGTGTACCAGGAGTCGTCGTTCTGCAGCGGCCCGAGCACCACCCAGGCTGCGGAGACGAGCAGCACGACGGCGTCCGCCGGGTGGAACCGTGGTCGTTCGAGGCCGGGTCCGCGGCCGCGCCATCGCCGCACCGCCATCCACAGCGTCGCCGCCAGCGCGAGCGCGTGGAGCACGAGCAGGACGAGCTTCAGGGTGCTCGGGAACGACGAGTAGCGGTCGTCGGTGTGCACGGTCGCGGTGAGACCCGGCGTCCCCGGCGCCTCGGTAGCGAGCTCGGCGACCTGCGGCACGAGCGCGCCGGGCCGGTCGACGAGCAGCTGCCCGTCGCGCTCCACCCGCGTCCCCGCCTGGTCGGCGACGATCCGGTAGGTGCAGTCGCCCAGCGGGAGCAGCTCGTCGAGCACCGTGGCACCCGAGCCCGTGATGACGACGCGGCCGCCGCTCGTGCCGGCCGTCAGTCCCCGCCCGGGCGTGCCGGCGGACTCCGGCTGGGTGCGCAGCGCGTCGCCGCCGGGGCGCAGCGCCGCGCACGGCACGTCGGCGGTCATGCTCAGCGGGCGGTAGGGCGTCAGCGGCAGGCTGGTCGACGCCGCCGGGGTGCCGGCCTTCGGCCAGGTGACGACGGGGTCGTCCGCGATGACCGGCGCCAGCGGGATCGCGAGCCCGAGCACGACGGTGAGCGCCGCGAGGGCCGCGAGCCACCAGCCGGCCGCGCGCGAGCCACCACGACGCCCGGGACCGGACTCGTCGCCGGGGGCGTCGGGAGCCGGGCCCGGCCGGCTCTCCTGCGCTGCCACCACGGCCATGGGTTGCGACGATATCGACGCGCTCCCGGTGCACCCCGACGAGGTCGCGCTCCCGGGCCCGTCGGCGGGTACCCGCCGCCATGACCAAGGGCGCTGCGGACTACGCGAAGGACTACACCCACCCCGAGCTGCGTGAACGCCTCAAGGAGGAGATCAAGCAGTCGGACAGGGGTGGGGCACCCGGGAAGTGGTCGGCCCGCAAGAGCCAGCTGCTCACCCAGGAGTACGAGAAGCAGGGGGGTGGCTACGAGCACCCCGACCGGCCCACGGATGCCCAGCGCAGCCTCGAGCAGTGGACCGACGAGCAGTGGCAGACCGCCGACGGCTCCACCGACGCGCGCGGCGACGGCGAGACCGACCGCTACCTGCCGAAGAAGGCCTGGGAGGAGATGTCGGACGACGAGAAGGAGGAGACCCGCGAGCGCAAGCGGGAGGCCTCGAGGAAGGGCGAGGGCGACGTCCCCAACACGGAGAAGGCGAAGACCGCCCGCAAGGAGGCCCACCTCGACGAGATGAAGGCCGACGACGCGGTGAAGGAGGCGCGCTCCCTCGACCCGTCCACCGCACAGCAGGCCCTCGAGCACGAGCGCGAGCACCGCGACCGCACGACCGTCGAGAAGCAGCTGCAGAAGCAGGCCGACAAGGGCTGACCCGGCGGGGCCGCTCCGTGGTGTCCGGCGCTGCCTCGTACCCTCGAACCATGACCGCGGCCGAGACCGGCGAGCGCCCCGCCCCCCTGGGGCTCAAGGCGCAGCTCGTGCGCTTCGTGGCGATCGGCGCCGTCGCCGCCGGCGTCGACCTCGGCGTGTACGCGGGGCTCCTCGCCCTCGGCGTCTGGGCGCCGCTGGCCAAGGCGGTGTCGTTCATCCTCGGCACCACGACGGCCTACCTGCTCAACCGCCGCTTCACCTTCGCCTCGTCCTCCGGCGGCGCGGGGAAGTTCCTCGGCTTCGTGCTGCTCTACGGCTCGACCTTCGCAGTCAACGTCGGCGTCGCCAGCCTCGTGCTCTACGTCATGGGCGCGCCCTCGGTCGACCCGGGCGTCCTCGCCGGCTTCCTGTCCTGGTTCGTCGCCCAGGCCTGCGCGACGACGATCAACTTCGTCGTCATGCGCACCGTGATCTTCCGCGACTGAGGTCCTCCCGGTCGCAACGAACGGGCTGTTCGCTGCTTCTAGGCGCCGGAACTCCCCGTTCGCGCGAGGGGCACCTCCCGCATGATCGGGAGGGGTCGGTGACTGCCGAACGTGCCCCTCGCCGACGAACCGGCGGCGCGAACGGGGACTTCGCGCGCCTAGGTGTAGTGCCCAGCTGCGTTGTTGACGCGGGTGATGGGTGGGTGGCCGTCGAGCGCGGTGTGGGTGCGGTGATGGTTGTAGGTGTGGAGCCAGTCGGGCAAGGCGGCGGCGCGGTCGTTGTTGCTGGCGAAGGGCCGTTGGTAGGCCCACTCGTCGAGCAGGGTCCGGTTGAACCGCTCCGCCTTGCCCGTTGGTCTGAGGCCGGTAGCGGCGGGTGAAGCAGGCGCGGGCACCCACGTCGGTCAGGGCGTGACGCCACGCGGTGGAGCGGTAGGCCAGCGCGTTGTCGGTCATGACCCGCTCGATGCGTTCGACGCCGAGATCGGTGAACGCGGCGGCCGCGCGGCGCAGGAAGCCGGCGCAGGTGTCGCCCTTCTCGTCGGGGTGGATCTCGGCGTAGGCCAGG
>NZ_JAQZAK010000009.1 GCF_028737265.1 Actinomycetospora callitridis
GACGGCGCGGTACCCGGTGTCGGCGAAGAGCGCGCGGCTGTGCCGTTGCTCCGCGCCGGCGTCGAGCCGCACGCGGGCGTAGCCGAGCTCCCGCGCCGCGTCCTCCAGCGCCGCCAGGAGCGCCCGGCCCACTCCGCGCGACCGGGCACCGGGGACGACGTACATCCGCTTGATCTCGGCGACGTCCGGCCCCAGCGGACGCACCCCGCCGATCGCCACGGCCTCCCCGTCGTCGTACCCGACGAGGAAGCGGCCCCGGGGCGGCGCCATCTCCTCCGGCGTCGTCACCGACCCCGGGCGCGCGGAGCGCCCGGGGTACTGGGTGTCGAGCAGGGCGTTGAGCTCGGCGAGCAGCTCACGTCCCGGGGAGCGGTCGGAACGCCCGGCCCGGAACTCCAGGGTCACGGCTCAGGAGACCCCGAGCTTCTCGGCCGCCATCCGCGTGCCCTCCACGCGGTTGGTGATCTTCTGGAACGCGACGTCGCGGGCGTAGTCGGGCGACCCGTGGTTCGGCTTCTCGTCGATCGAGAAGGGCGAGAACCCGCAGTCGTCGGTGGACCCGAGCTGCTCCTTCGGGATGAAGTCCGCGGCGCGGACCAGGCGGCCGGCGACCTCGTCGGCGCTCTCCACCCGCGGGTTGCCCGGGTTGATCACGCCGATGTAGGCCATCTGCGTCACGCCGTCGGCGTCGGTGCGCAGGTTCTTCCCGATCGAGGAGTACACCGGGTCCTTCTCCCGCTCGCTCGCGAGCTGGATGAGGAAGTAGCCGGCGTTGATCTTGAACATCTCGGGCAGCAGGTTGTTGTAGGGCACGTCGGCGGAGTGCACCGAGTCGCGGTCGCCGCCGGGGCAGGTGTGGATGCCGATGGACGTCCGCTCCTCGGCGCTGAACCGCGCCATGACGCGGTTGTTGAGCTCGATGAAGTGCGGCAGCAGCCCGGCGCCGGTCCAGGGGTTGCGCGGGTCCTCGCGGGTGGCGAGGCGGCCCTCGGTGAAGTCGACCGACACGCGGGCCGCGCCGGCGGCGAAGGCCTCGCGGATGTCCTTCTCGCACTCGTCGATGAGCTTGGCCTCGAAGTCCTCGCGGCTGTAGCCCTCCACCGGCTCCTTGAGCGGGTAGAGCAGCGCCAACATCGAGGGCGCGATCACCGCCTGCTTCATCGGCGCCTTCGCCTTGCCGATCGACTTCTTCAGCGAGTCCGCGGCGTAGTTCTGGTACTCGAACGGGCCCTTCACCAGCTTGGGCAGCTGGCGGCCGTGGCCGTCGGCGAAGATCGCGAAGAACTGGCCGCCCGGGCCGAGCGAGGGCGCCAGGCCGGTGCCGGCCAGCGTGTCGGTGATCGGGTAGGTGGCGAACGAGGACCAGCGCTGCTCGCCGTCGGAGATGATCGGCGCGCCGGTCGCCTCGTAGCGGTCGATGGTGTCCTGGACCGCGGCCTCCTGCTCGGTCTCGAGGGCCGACTTGTCGATCTTCCCCTCGTCGTAGGCGGCGTAGGCGTCCTGGAGCTTCTGCGGGCGGGGCATCGAGCCGACCGGTTCTGTGGGGATGCCGGTGGCGGTGCGGGGGTCGTAGGTGGCCATGGTGACTGGCTCCGAATCTCTGGTGAATCGGGCGAACACCCGGGGATCCGACGCTATGGCGTGACCCAGATCACGTCAACGCGGTGGCACAGCGCAGAGGGACCGGCGGGCCGGAGGGCGGGGTCACGAACATGTTCGTCACGAACATGTTCGTGCTAGGGTCGAGGCATCGTTCCCCGACCTCCGGAGATCACCATGACCGTCGCCGCACGCCCCGTGATCGTCGTCGTCGGCGCCGGACTCGGCGGCCTGGCCTGCGTCGGCGTGCTGCAGCGTCACGGCGTCGAGGTCGTCGTCCTCGAGCGGGACGAGGGACCCCGTGCCCGCCCGCAGGGCGGGATGCTGGACCTGCACGAGGAGTCGGGGCAGGCGGCGCTGCGCGCCGTGGGGCTGGAGGACGCCTTCCGTGCGTCGGTGCTGCCCGGCGGCGAGGCGATGCGCGTTCTCGACCCGCGGGGCCGGGTCCTGGTCGACGAGGACGACGACGGCGACCGCCCGGAGATCCCGCGCGAGACGCTGCGGGACCTGCTGCTCGCCGCCCTCCCGGCCGGCACGGTGCGGTGGGGGTGCACGGTCCGGACCGTGCACCCGCTCGCCGGCGGCCGTCACGAGATCACGCTCGCCGGTGGCGAGGTGCTCGTCAGCGACCTCCTCGTCGGCGCGGACGGCGCGTGGTCACGGGTCCGGCCGCTGCTTTCCGACGCCCTCCCCGCCTACAGCGGTGTCACCTTCGCGATCACGCGGCTGCGGGACGTCGAGGTCCGGCACCCGGGCGCCGCGGCCGTCGTCGGTGGTGGCCTGATGTTCGCGCTCGGCGAGGGTCAGGGTCTCATCGCCCACCGCGAGCCCGGGGCGACGCTCGAGGTGTACGCCGCGCTGCGGCTCGCCGACCCCGGAGAGATGGCGGGCCTCGTCGTCGACGGCCTGCTCGGGCGCTTCGCCGGCTGGGCGCCCGAGCTGCGGGCGCTGATCGCCGAGGCCGACGAGCGGTTCGTGCCGCGGGCGATCCACGCCCTGCCGGTGGGGCACACGTGGGAGCGGAGGCCGGGGGTGACGCTGCTCGGGGACGCCGCGCACGTGATGTCGCCGTTCGCGGGGGAGGGGGCGAACCTCGCCATGCAGGACGGCGCCGAGCTCGCGCGGCTCCTGCTGGAGCACGGGATCACCGGTGCCGAGGGCCGCGAGCGGGCCGTGACGGCACACGAGGCCGCGATGGTGGCGCGGGCCGCCCCCGCGGCCGCGGAGTCGGCCGCGAACCTCGACGTGGCGTTCGGCCCGGACGGCGCCCGGGCCCTGCACGAGGTCATGCTCGCCCACCAGCCCTGACCGGGTGGCTAGCGTGGGCCCGTGACCGGTGCACGAGCGACCCCGGTGAGCCGGCGCGACCGTCCCGCCAAGCCCGCGCTGACGCGTGAGGGCGTGATCGCCACGGCAACGGCCCTCGTCCGCGAGGAGGGCGCGGGACGGCTGACGATGCGTCGGCTGGCCCAGCGTCTCGACACCGGGCCCGCGTCGCTCTACGTCTACGTCCGCGACACCGCCGAACTGCAGGCCGCGGTCCTGGGCGAGTTCCTCGGTGCCGTGGACCTCACGCCGGCGGCGACGGCCGGGGAGTGGACCGGGCGGGTGCGGCGGATCGTCGACTCGTACACCGGCGTCCTCCTCGCCCACCCCAGCCTCGCCCGCGTAGCGGTGGTGACCCGCCCCAGCGGGCCGCACTATCTCGCGCTGATCGAGAGCCTGCTGGTGGTGCTCGGCGAGGGCGGGATGCCGGACGACCGCGCCGCCTGGACCGTCGACCTGCTGCTGCTCGTGGCGACGGCCTCGGCCGCCGAGCACGGCACGCGCCGGGAGGAGGACGGCGCGGAGGAGGCGGCGGACGACGCGCTCGCCGAGAGCCTCCGCGGAGCGCCCGCCGACCGGTACCCGCGCCTGGCGGCGCTGGCCGGTGAGCTCCTGTCCGGCGAGGGGCCGGACCGCGCCGGCTGGTTCGTCGATCTGGTGCTCGTCGGCGCCGCAGGGACACCGCGCCCGTAGCCGTCAGTCCGCCGGACGACCCAGCAACGGGCGGACGAGCCCGCGGATCGCGTCCGACGGCGGCAGGCCGAGCTCGGCGCGCAGCAGCGTCCGGAAGGTCTCGTACTGGGTCAGGGCCTCCGCGCCGTTGCCCTCGGCGAGGTGCACCTCGATGACGCGCCGGTGGGCGCTCTCGCGCAGCGGCTCCTGCGCCACCGCCTCGAGGCCGGCGCGCAGCGCGTCGGCGAACCGGCCGGCCGCGCACGCCCGCGCGCAGCGGTCCTCGAGCGCGTGCAGGCGCAGCTGGCGGTGACGCTCGCGCTCGACGAGCACCCAGTCGTCGCCCCACCCGGGCAGGAGCTCGCCGCGCGGCATCGGGGCGTCGACCACGCCCCCGTCGTCGGCCGGGGCGTCGTCGTCGAGGGCGTAGAGGTCCACGTCCGCGTCCCGGTGCAGCGACACGTTCGTCGCGTCGGCCTCCACGAGCGCGGCGCGCTGCGGGGCGGGGACCTTCCAGAGCGTCGAGCGCAGCCGGGTCAGGGCCTGCCGGTCGGTGACGTCCGGCCACAGGGTTCCGGCGAGCTGGTGCCGGCGGACGGGTCGCCGGGCGAGGGCCAGGAACGCGAGGACCCGCTCGGCGGTGGGCGTCAACCGCACGTCCTCGTCGCCGACGCGGCACGCGAACCGGCCGACGAGATACAGGTGTGCCGCCCGAGGGGGCATCGGCACGTCGAGCGCCATTCGCCGCCGTTCCCGCCGGACCTCCCACAACGGGTCCGGCTGTTCGAGGAAGTGGCCGGCCCGCACGGGACCGGGGAGGGCGGCGCGACTGTCGGCCTCAACGCGCACGGCTCACGGTAGGGACACCTCACCCGACCGGCGACTCGGACGGACGTACCGGGCGGGCAGGAGTCGGGTGCCCACCGGAGACGTGATCGAGACACCGGGGAGACGGTGCGGGGACGGTGCGGGGACGGCGGGGCGACGCAGCGGGGTCGGTCCCGGCGACGCCGAGGGGCACGGCCGGGGGACGGGGGGCTCGCAAGGTGCGGCAGGCACCGATCGACCCGCGAGAGGATCCCCGTGTTCTTCCATGTGCAGCGCCTGATCAACGAGATCGTCCCCGACGAGCCGGACCCGGCGGCCGCGAACGCCCTGCAGGAGGGGCTGGGCGGTCAGTTCGGCGAGATGCGCACGATGATGCAGTACCTGTTCCAGAGCTTCAATTTCCGCGGCGCCACGGCCAAGCCGTTCCGCGACCTGCTCTACGGCGTGGGCACCGAGGAGATCGGCCACGTCGAGCTCATCGCCACGACCATCGCCCGTCTCGTCGACGGCTCGCCCCGCTACCAGGGCAACCCCACCCACCTCGACGAGCCCGGCGAGGGCGGCGCGACGCCGCTGTCGGTGGCGCTCGGCGGCGGCAACATCCACCACTGGCTGGTCGGCGCCCAGGGCGCACTGCCGGTGGACGCGCAGGGTGACCCGTGGACGGGCAAGTACGTCTACGACAGCGGCAACCTGCCGCTGAACCTGCTCTACAACCTCATGCTCGAGTCGACCGGGCGCCTGCAGAAGTGCCGGCTCTACGAGATGACGGCCAACAAGACGGCGCGGTCGACGATCGCGTACCTGATCGTGCGCGACCAGGCCCACGAGAACGCGTACGCGAAGGCCCTCGAGGCGCTCGGCGTGGAGTGGAACAAGCTCCTGCCGATCCCGAAGACCAACGCGGAGCGCTTCCCCGAGGTCAAGACGCTGCTGGAGCAGGGCCTGCACTCCAAGCAGTACACGTTCAACATCGACCAGCTCAACGAGGCCGCCAAGGTCTTCAACGGCCCCTCGCCGTCGAAGGACGGCACGGAGCTCTCCACCGAGCAGGCCCCCGAGGGCGCGCCCATGGAGATCGCGGTCGAGCGTCCGGAGGAGTTCGGGCCCGGGCTGGACAGCGAGCTCATGGAGCTCGTCCAGGCCACCGCGGACATGGAGATGTCCACCCCCGCCGGCCAGTACGGGCCGACCGGCAGCTGATCAGCAGCTGACGTCCCCCGTCACCGGCCCGTCGCCGGGCGGCCCGAGCCCCTCGTGGGCCCGGGTCGCCCGGACCGGCCGCCCTCCCGGAGAGGTCGATGACCGTCGCCCCACCGCACGTGACGCCCGCCCCGGACGTCGGGACCCCGACCACCGACGCGAGCCCGGTCACCGATGCCACCCGGACCCCGGCCCCGGCCCCCGGTCGGGTCCGCCGGCTGCTCCCGCTGCTCGGACCCGCGGTCGTCGCGGCCACCGCGTACGTCGACCCCGGCAACTTCGCGACGAACACCCTCGCCGGCGCGTCCCACGGCACCCTGCTGCTCTGGGTGGTCGTCACGGCGAACCTCATGGCCGTCCTCGTCCAGTACCTCTCCGCGAAGCTCGGCGTGGCGACCGGCCGCAACCTGCCCCAGCTGTGCCGCGAGCACTACCCGCGCCCGGTGACCCGGATGCTGTGGGTGCAGGCCGAGGCCGTCGCGATCGCCACGGACCTCGCCGAGGTGGTCGGCGGCGCGATCGCGCTGAACCTGCTGTTCGGCGTACCCCTGCTGCCCGGTGGCATCGCCGTCGGTGTCGTCGCGTGGGCGCTGCTCGCGGTGCACCAGCGCCGTCCCCGGCGCTTCGAGCTGCTCGTCGTCGCCCTCTTCGTCGGCGTCGTCGTCTGCCTCCTCACGACCCTCGGGCAGACCTCGCCCGACCCCGCCCTCGTCGCCGGCGGCCTCGTGCCGGGTCTCGACGGCACCGGCAGCCTCGTGCTCGCGACCGGCATCCTCGGCGCGACCGTGATGCCGCACGTCATCTACCTGCACTCCGACCTCACCCGCACCGCCCGCCGGCGCGCGGGCGGGACGCGGGCCGCGCTGCGGGGCCAGCGCGTCGACCTCGCCGTCGGGATGGGCACCGCGGGCGTGCTGAACGCGGTGATGCTCGTCGTCGCCGCGACGGTGTTCTTCCGCCCGGGGGTCGAGGCCCCCGAGGACCTCGAGGGGGTGCACGCGGGACTCGGCACCCTCGCGGGGCCGCTCGCGGCCGGGGCCTTCGCCGTCGCGCTGCTGCTGTCCGGCCTCGTCTCGTCGGGCGTCGGGACCTACGCCGGGCAGGTGATCATGGACGGGTTCCTGCGCCGTCGGGTGCCGCTCTGGGTGCGCCGCGCGGTGACGCTCGGGCCTGCGCTGCTCCTGCTCGGCGTCGGTACCGACCCGACGCTCGTGCTGCTGATCTCTCAGGTCGTCCTGTCGTTCGGGATCCCGTTCGCCCTCGTCCCGGTGCTCGAGCTCGGCAGGCGTCGCGCCCTCATGGGCGCGCTCACCACCCGCCCCGCGGTCACGGCCGTCGCCGGGGTCCTCGCCGTGGTGGTGATCGGCGTCAACGCCCACCTCGTCGTCACCGTCCTCGCCTCGGGGCTGTCGTGACGCCCCTGGTGTCGGGAGAACCGTCGGGAGAGCCGTCGGGGATGTCCCCGGGCGTGCCGCCGGGCGCCGCGCTGATGGTGCGCGTGTGGTTCGACGAGGGCGAGCTGCGGGTGCGCCTCACCGCCACCGACGACCTCGAGGGCCCGGCACGCACCCTCGGCGTCGCCGGCGACGTGGACGGCGCGTGCGACCTCGTCCGGACGTGGCTGACAGCCGTCGCGGCGGCCGGGCGCGGAGCGTGACTCCGCCGGTCGGCGTTCTCCCAGCTCAGCGGGGGTGCGGTCGGCGGAGGGGGCGGGTGATGGCCGACTCAGCGTCAGGGGCACGGCAGGATGGGTACCGATATGCCATGACCGGCATGCCGGAGGAGGCGACGATGCACACCGACGAGACGCGTACCGACGCCGAGGGTGGGACCACGATGGGCCACGACGCGACCGACGGCGGGACGACCACCGCCACGATGCCCGAGCTCGTGGGCCTGCCGGCCGCCGAGGCCCACGACCGCGCCCTGGACGCCGGCGTGCTCGCCGTCGGCCGCAACGCGGTGCACACGGGCGCCGGGCGCGCCCACGTGGCCGATCAGGAGCCTGCGGCGGGCGAGGAGCTCGAGCGCGGCGCCGAGGTCGGCATCTGGATCGCGGGCGGCGCCGCACGGCCCGCCACGGGTCCCGACCCGGACGACGGCCCCGAGGGCGGCGGCGGTGGCGGCGGTGTCCGCCCCGAGCCGAGCCCCGTCGGACCCGCCGGGGGCGGGTTCAACGGCTGACCGTCCCCTGGTGGGGTCGACCACTTGCTGCGCTCGACCAGGGGATCGGCGGCCTACGATTCAATCGTGTACCACGTATCTCTGAGCTACCGCGGTCGGCGCGCGCTGGGAGCCTTCGTGCGGCCCGGGGAGCTCGACCTCATCCGTGCCCTGCGGGCCCAGGGTCGCGCCGGCACGGTGTCGGTGCTCGACTCGCGGGCGCGGCCGATCGTGGTCCACGTCGAGCGACTCCTCTGCGACCCCGAGGTCCTCGGCTACGGTGCCGATCCGCTGGGTGACGCCGTCGCCCCGCAGGCTCCGCTCGTGCGGAGCTGATCGAGGAGACGACCCCGGGGGCGCCCGTGCACGCCGACGACGTGATCGAGGGCGTGCGCGGGTCCGTCGAGGCGGGCCTCGTGCCCGGGGCGATCGTCGGGGTCCGCCACCGCGGTGGGACGAGCCTCGCGGCGGTCGGGACCACCCGTCCCGGCGGGGACACCCCGCTGCGTCCCGACGCGGTGGTCCGGCTCAGCTCGAACACGAAGCCCCTGGTCGCGGCGCTGGCGATGCAGCTGCTCGCCGACGGTGCCTTCGCGCTCGACGAGCCCGTCGACCGTCTGCTGCCCGAGCTCGCCGATCGCCGGGTGCTCCGGAGCCTCGACGTCTCGCCCAGCGATCCCGCCCGCGACACCGTGCCCGCGGAGCGCCCGATCACCGTCGAGGACCTGCTGACGATGCGCATGGGCTTCGGCTTCGTCACCGAGGGCCCGTGTCCCACCCTCGACCGGGCGGCGGCCCTCGGGCTCGGCTTCGGCCCGCCCGACCCGCACGGTCCGCCCGCTCCCGACGAGTGGATCGCGCGGCTCGCGACCCTGCCCCTGCTCGACCAGCCGGGTCGTGCCTGGCGCTACGAGCTGTCCGCCGCGGTGCTCGGCGTCCTCGTGGCCCGCGCCGGTGGTCGTCCGCTCGGCGACCTGCTCGCCGACCGGCTCCTCGCCCCGCTCGGCGCCGACGCGACCGGGTTCGTCGCCGACCCGGCCCGTCTCGTCCCGGCGTTCGCGCGCGACGAGGACGGGGTGCTCGTCGACTTCGACGGCGTCACCGACAGTCGCTGGCTCACCCCGCCGGCGTTCCCCGACGGGCGGGGCGGGCTGGTCGGCACGGCCGAGGACCTGCTGCGCTTCGCGGGCATGCTCCTCGACGGCGGTGCCGGGATCCTCGATCCCGCCGCGGTCGCGGCGATGACGACCGACCGCCTCACGCCGGAACAGCGCGCCGCGCCCGCGGCCGCCCCGTTCCTCGACGGCGGCGGCTGGGGATTCGGGGTCGGGGTCGTGGACTCGCCCGCCGGGCCCCGCTACGGCTGGGCCGGGGGGCTCGGCACGCTCTGGTACTCCTGGCCGCGTCACGACCTGGCGGCGGTCCTGGTCACGCAGGTCTTCCCGCCCACGGGCCCGGTGTTCGAGGCCTTGACGCGGACGATCGAGGAGGGGCTGGCGCGGTAGGTCGAGGCGCGTCGTTCTCGTGGTCAGTGCGCGCCGACGAGGGCCGGCCACGGCCGGGGGTTGCGCCACGGCACCGGGTCCGGGCGCGCGGGACGCCAGCCCCAGGGGCCCGTGCCGCGGCGGGTGGCGGGCGAGGGGCGCCCGTCGCCGCCGTCGCGCGGGACGGGGGAGGGGCGGCGCGGCGCCCGGGGTACGGGGACGTCGTCGACGACGGGTTCCGGGACGGCCGGGACGGCCGGGTCCTCCGCGGGCTCCTCGGCGGGCTCCTCGGCGGGCTCCTCGGCGGCTTCCGGGATGAGCTCCTCGACGAGCTCCTCCGCCGGGGCGGGTTCCGGAGCGGGCGTGGGCTCCGGGACAGGCGTGGGCTCCGGTACCGCCTGTGGGGCGGGCGCCGGCATCGGCATCCGGGCCTGCAGGCGTTTCGGCTCGGTTCGGCGCCCGGGGTGGCGCTCGGGCTCGGATCGGCGGGGAGCCGGGATCGGGGCGTAGGTCGTGCCCGGGGCCGCGCGGCCGGGGGCGCTCCGGCGGGCCGGGAGGTCGTCCTCGGCCTCGACCACGCCGAGCGGGCCGGCCGAGGCCGCGGGCGCCGCGGCCGGCACGACCACGGTGCGGGCGACCTCGCGTCGCCCGCCCGGGACGGCGCCGCGTCCGTGACGGTTGCGCAGGCGCCGGCGCGTCTCGGCGGCCGAGGGGCCCCGCGTGCCGTCGAGCGCCGCCGCGAACGCGAAGACCAGCCCGTTCGCGAGCCCCAGGGCGAGGAGCCCGAGACCCATGAGGCCACCGGGCTCGATGAGGTCGCCCGGGTCGGGCCGCTCGAGCTGGCCGCCGTAGGGCAGCGGGAGCGTCGCCGGCTCCGCACCGGCGGGCGTCCGTCGCGGCGCGTCCTCGGTGACCGCGTCCGCGAGGAGGACGAGCAGCGTCCCGACGCACACGCCCATCCCGAGCACCGTGAGGAAACCCGCGGCGAGTCTGCGCAAGCGTGAGCCACGGTCGGAAGCTCGCTCGCCGAGCGGCACGGCGTACGCCATCGATCCCCCCTGGACAGGTCGTTGCCCAGGCTCTACCCCGTGATCCACAGCCCGCGATCCCTCAGCCTCTAGTTCACCCTGATGGTGGCTCGATGCTCGGCGTGTCTCTCGGCGTGTCCATTCGCGCGCACGGAGTGGCCGATCGTCGTGCCGTCACCTGCGACCGTTCGAGTGACCTCGTCAGGCTGCGACCGCGGCCGCGCGGGCCTCGGCGATCTCGAGGAAGTGCGGGTTGTGCATGACACCGAGGACGTTGCCGAACGGGTCGACCACCGACGCGGTGACGAACCCGCCGTCGCCGTGCTCGGTGAGCGGCTGGTACTCCGTGGCCCCGAGCGCGAGCAGGCGCGCGATCGTGCCGGGCAGGTCGTCGACGTGCCAGTGGACGACCGCGCCTGCGGGGCCCGTCGCGTCGCGCGACCCCGACGGGGCGAAGCGGCGGTCGATGATCCCGAACTCGTCGGCGTCGTCCCCGACGCGGAACTCGACGTACGCGGGCGCGGCCGGGGCGGGCGGCATCGCGTAGTAGGCCTCGGCGTCGAACACCTGCGCGTACCAGTCGCGCGCGGCGACGACGTCGTCGGCGAACACGTTCACGGTGGCGAATCCACGGAACACGGCTTCTCCTCGGGGTGCGATGCGGTGGTGTGACCGCCCAATGAACGTAGCCGGTCACACAGTGACCGGTCAACGCACTTTGCTGGTAACTTCTTCGTCGTGGACCCACGACTGGCCGTTCTCGGCCGCACGCCGCCCCCGGCGCCGCTGGGCCTCGTCACCGACCTTCTCGACACCTGGTTCGGGCGTACCGCCGACGGCGTGGGGGAGGACGGCCTGCGGACCCCGGCCGACCTCGCCACCTGGTGCCGGGCTCGCGGCACGGCGGTCGCCGATGACGCGGTGGGGTGCGACGATCTCGACCTGGCGCGGACGGTCCGGGCCGGTCTGCGCGCGGAGCTCGCGCGGCACACCGATCCCGAGCTGCCCGTGGACGCCGAGGCCGTGGAGCGGTTCGACCACGCCGTGGCGGGGCTACGGCTGCGCGTGCGGGCCGACCCGTTCCGCCTGGAGCCCGACGAGGAGCGCGTCGTCCGGAGACTGCTGGCGACGGTCGTCGCGGCTCCCCTGGCGGTGGACGAGCGCACGTGGGCGCGCCTCAAGGCCTGCCGCGACCCGCTGTGCCGCACCGCGTTCTACGACGGCTCCCGCAACGGCTCGGGAGTCTGGTGCTCGATGAGCGCCTGCGGCGCGGCGGCCAAGCAGCGCGCCTTCGTCGAGCGGCGGCGGGTCAAGCGGGCGGGGGAGCGGGCCGAGTCGTCGGAGGTTCGAGGCTGAGGGCACCCGGTGACCGGGCGAAGGGCACCTTCGGACGGATCGCTGGTCGATTCTCTCCCTTTGCGAATCCGGGGTCGCTGTTTCTCCGTGAACCGGCCCTTCGGTGTCGGGGGTCGGTTCTAGAATCGAACACATGAGCGAAGGTGGTGTCGGGCTGGTCGAGCGGGAGGCGCTCGACGCTGCTCGCGCGGAGCAGACCGCGGCTCACCAGGCCTACTACCGGCGCCTGGAGCGGATCGCTCACCTGGACCGGCTCGGCGTCGCGCACCTGACCGGTGATCGGAGCACGGCGCGGCTGCTGCAGGAGAACTGGCGGGTCGACCCGGCGACCGCCGGCCGGTGGTGCGACGAGGCCGAGGACCTCGCTCCGCGGATGACGCTGCAGGGCCAGCCGCTGCCGCCGCGGTTGCCGTGCACCGCGACGGTGCTGGCCTCGGGGGAAATCTCCCCGGAGCACGTGGCGATCATCCGCCGCACCATGACCAAGATCGACAGGATGGAGCACGTCGACCCCGCCGAGGTCCCGGCCGCGGATGCCTACCTGGCGAAGAAGGCGACGCTGTTCCCGCCGGCGACGCTGCGCCGGCTCGCCGAGGCGCTGCTGGCCAGGCTCGATCCCGACGGTGCGGCGCCGGATGAGGACGCCGACCTGTTCGACGACCTGAAGATGACCTCGGGCCAGGACGGCACGTTGGAGATGCGGATCCGGATCCACGACGCCGTCGACGCCGAGTCGATCCGCGAAGGCATCCAGGTGCTCGCCACCCCCACCGGGGCCGATGACCACCGCTCGTTGGGGAACCGGCAGGCCTGCGCGTTCAAGGAAGTGTTCGCCGACGCCCTCGGACCGAACGGGCTGGTCACCGACACCCGCCAGAACGAGGCCGAGGACGCCGAGCCGGATACCGGCACAGACCCCGAGCCGGCGGGCGAGCCCGACCTCGAGGACGCGCCGCTCGAGGACGCGTTGATCCCCGAACCCCGCCGCCCCGAACCCGCCGCGCCCGCAGCAGAGACCGCCCGCGGGCCCGGGCGGGCGCTGCTGACGATCACGATGGACCACCGCTGGCTCCAGCTCGCGACCGGGCACGGCACGCTGGACTCCGGCGCCCTGGCCGACCCGGCCACCGTCCGCCGCTGGGCCTGCGACGCCGACATCGTCCCCCTCGTCCTGGGCTCCAAGTCCGAGCCGCTGGACATCGGGCGCCGCTCCCGGTTGATCCCCGACGCGATGCGCCGAGCGCTGAACTTCCGCGACGGCGGCTGCGCCTTCCCCGGCTGCACCCGCCGACCCCGGCGTTGCCACGCCCACCACATCGACCACTGGGGCAACGGCGGACCGACCTCCCTCGACAACCTCACCCTGCTGTGCCGACACCACCACCAGGTCATCCACCACGGGCACTGGCGAATCGACATGATCGACGGCCTCCCGTGGTTCACCCCGCCACCCTGGATCGACCCCGACCGACAACCCAGACCCGGCGGACGATCTGCCATGGTCACAGCGTGATCGGCGCGCCCAACAGCTCGCGGCACGGCCCGAGGCCGCCGACCTCGGCCGTCCACGTGGGGCGCCGCCACGTCTCCGGCGTGAGCCGGCTGCGCAGCAGCACCGCCGCGCGGCCACGCCGGACGTGGTGCTCGACGCCGTCGGGCACGTAGCCGAGGCGTTCCGACACCCGACGGGAGGCGACGTTGTCGGCAAAGGCACTCGTCCGCGCCGTGCGGGCGCCGAGGTGGTCGAAGGCAAGACCGATGACCGCGTGGCGCATCTCGGTGCCGAGGCCTCGACCCTGCACCGAGCGGGTCAGCCACGAGCCGCTGCGGACCTCGCCGAGGACGGCGAAGTCGGTCGCGGCGAGCGTCTGCATGCCGATGACGCGGCCGGCGTCGCGGACGAGGAAGTTGACCGACCAGCGGGTCGGTCCGATCTCCGCACGACAGCGCCAGGCGTACTGCATGATCCCCCGGGCGAAGCCAGGATCGCCGGCGTCGTCGGTCCACGGCTCGAGGAACGGCATCTCGTCGGCCGGGTGCACCCCGTCGAGCGCGCGGTCGGCGAGCGCGGCGAGCCCGGCGTCGTCGTCCGGACGCAGCTCGAGCCGGGGGGTGCGCACGACGAGCTCCGCGAGGGGCCAGTGCCGGACGGGATCGGCCGGGTCGGTCGCGGACATCCCGCCCATCCTGACCGTCCGGGGGACACGGGTGTGGCTTTCTCGCGCGAGGTCTGGCATCACGGGGACTCGTGCCTGATCACGTGTGGCCCGGCGAGGTCGTCCGCGACGCCCTCGGTCTCGTGCTCGGACCCGACGAGGGGGCCGTGCCGGTGCAGGACGTGGTCGGGCTCGCCCTGCGCCGCAACCCGCGGCGGGCCCACCTGCCCGTGTCCCGGGTGCTCGGCAAGCATCTCCCCACCGAACCACGGCGGACGCGGGCCGCGGGCGACGACCTCGCCGACACGATCCGGCGATGTCTCGCGGAGACCGCGACGCCTGCGGGGGGCGCACCCGTCGTGCTCGGGTACGCCGAGAACGCCACCGCCCTGGCCCACCTCGTCGCCGACGGGCTGGACGCCGACCACGTCGTGCACACGACGCGGCGGGTCGTCGCGGGAGCGTCCGTGCTCGTCGCCCTCGACGAGCAGCACAGCCACGCGCCGCAGCACGTGCTCGTGCCCGACGACCCGGGGCGCTGGACCCCCGACCGACCGCTGGTCCTCGTCGACGACGAGCTGACCACGGGCCGGACCGCCGCGACGACCCTGCGCCTCCTGCACCGCCTGCTCCCGCGCCGGCGCTACCTCGTCGCCACCCTGGCCGATCTGCGCGCGCACTCCGACGACGCCGTCGAGCGGGTCGCCCACGAGCTCGGCGTGCGGATCGACGTCGTCGCCTCCGCGCGGTCCCGGCTCGACCTGCCGGCCGACGTCCTCGACCGCGCCGCCCGCCTGCTCCGCACCTGGGAGGACGGCATCGCCCGGCCGGAGGGGCGGGCCGAGACGGTGACCGTGCACCTCCCGCTCGACGGCGCGGCCGAGGGCGCGCGACACGGGCTCGACCGCGACGGACGAGCCGCGCTGGAACGCGCGGTCCCCGGAGCCGCCGCCACCCTCGCCGACGCCCTCGGCCCCCGCCCCGGCCGCGTGCTCGTCCTGGGCTGCGAGGAGCTCCACTACCTGCCCCTGCGCCTCGCCGAGGCCCTGGCGGCGGACGGCGTGGACGTCCACCTCGGCGTGACCACCCGCTCGCCGCTCGTGGCCCACGACGTCCCCGGCTACCCGGTGCGCTCCGGCCTCGCGTTCGCCGCCCACGACGTCGCGCTCGGACACGCGCCGGAGCGCTACGTCTACGGGCTCGGCGCCCCCGGGCGGGGGCGCTACGACGCCGTCGTCCTCGTGGTCGACGCCGCCGCCCGGACGCCGGTGCTGCGTCGTCCCGACGGCCTGCTGTCCCGCCTCGGCGCGGTGACGACGCGCATCGTCGAGGCCGTGGTGCCGTGCCGGGGCCCCGGGCCGGGAGGACCACCGGTCCGCCCGCGCGCGGCCTCCGCGCGCCGCGGCCCGGAGTTCGGCTCGTTCGCCCGTGACGAGGTGGGCTGGCTGCTCAGCGACCTGTCGGCGGTCGCCCTCGAGACGCCGACGGCCGAGCGGGAGGCGGCGCTCGGCAGCGGCCGGCTCCACTACTCGGAGAGCCTGCCGCAGGAGCCCGCGCCCGCCCCGGCGTACGAGCGGGTGGTCGCCCGGGCGCTCGAGCGGTCCGCCGCACCGGTGGCCGAGGCCGTCGGTGTCCTCGCCGACCGCGTGCTCGCGCTCCGCGGGCGTGGGGCGGTGCTGGTGTCGCTGGCGCGGGCGGGCACGCCGGTCGGGGTGCTGGTGCGCCGGTGGGCCGCGCGGGTCCGGGGCGTCGTGCTGCCGCACTACGCGATGAGCGTGCTGCGCGGGCGGGGCCTCGACCGCGCGGCCCTCGACGCACTCGTCGCGGCGCACGACCCGGCCGCGCTCGTCCTCGTCGACGCCTGGACCGGCGCGGGCGGCATCGTCGACGAGGTGGCCGCCGACCTCGCCCGCTACGCCCGGGAGACCGGCGTCGTCGTCGACCCGACCGTCGCGGTCCTCGCCGACCCCGCCCACCGGGCCACGCTGTTCGGCTCTCGCGACGATCTCCTGGTGCCGCAGGCGTGCCTCAACGCGACGGTCGGCGGCCTCGTCTCGCGCACGGTCGACCGCCCGGACCTGCTGCCGCCCGGCAGCTACCAGGGCGCCAAGTCCTACCCCGGGCTCGCCGGCGTCGACCGGACCGCGACCTTCCTCGACGCCGTGAGCGCGCACTTCCCGACCGGGCGGCCCCCCGCCGCGACCCTGCCCTCCGACCCGGGCACAGACGGCCGGGGACCCCGGTACCTGGCCGCGCTCGCCGTCGACCTCGGGGTGACCGACCCGCGCCGGCTCCGTCCCGGCATCGGCGAGACGACCCGGGCGCTGCTGCGTCGCGACCCCGGAGCGGTCCACCTCGCTCCGGACGCCGGGCCGGACCTCGACCCCGTGCGCCACCTGTGCGCCGAGCGCGCCGTCCCGATCCGTCCCCTGCCCGACCCGGTCGACGACCTCCGCTCGCCCTACCGCTGTGTCGGCGTCCTGCGGCCGTGGCGGGCGGGGTGAGCACGCTCGTCGCCACCGACCTCGACCGCACCCTCGTGCACTCGGCCCGCGCGGCCGGGCCCGACGTGCCGGGCGACGTCCTGTGCCTCGAAGGCCGGCGGGGCGTGCCGACCGCGATGCTCACCCGCCGGACCGCCGCGACGCTGGGCGAGCTCGCCCGCCGCGCGACGTGGGTCCCCGCCACCACACGTTCGGTCGCCGAGTTCCGGCGCCTCGGCCTCGGGTCGGCGGTCGGGACCACCCCGCGCTACGCGGCCTGCGCGAGCGGCGGTGTGCTGCTGGTCGACGGTGCGCCCGACCCGGAGTGGGAGGCGCGGGTCCGGCACCTGCTCGCCGACGGTGCGCCCGTCGCCGAGGCCGCCGATCTGTTCGCCCGCCACCTCGCGCGCCTCGACCCCGCGACGACGGGACCGGTGCGCGACGCCGACGACGTCCTGCTCGTCGCCCGCGTCGCCGACCCGGACGCGGGCTGGCTCGACGAGCTCGCCGCGGACTGCGGCGCGCGGGGGTGGCGGGTCGCGACCCACGGCGCGAAGGTCCACCTCCTGCCAGCAGGCCTGGACAAGAGCGTCGCGGTGGCCGAGGTCGGGGAGCGGGTGGCGGCCGCGCGACTGCTGGCCGCCGGCGACTCGCCCCTCGACGCGGAGCTGCTCCTCGCCGCGGACGCCGGCGTCCAGCCCGCCGACGGGGCCCTGCACGGCGCGGGCTGGCACGCCCCGCACGTCGCCGTGACGCGCGGCGTCGGGCTGGCGGCGGGGGAGGAGATCGCCGCCTGGCTCCTGGCGCGGGCAGCCCAGGTGTGACCGAGGCGGGACCTCAGGCGAAGTGCGTGCGCGGCCGCTCCTGCGCGACGCCGTCGACGCTGACGTCGACCCGCTCGTCGTAGAACGCGATCAGGCCCGCGATCCGGGCGACGGCGGCCGCGGGGTGGTCGTAGGACCAGGCGAGGTCGTCGTACCGGCCGACGGGGGTGCGCACCGACCAGTACCGGCTGGTCACGCCCTTGTACGGGCAGGCGGTCGAGGTCGGCGAGAACTCGAGACGCGTCATGTCCACGGCCATCGGGTCGAGGTAGGCGCGGGTCGGCAGCGCGGTCTCGAAGAGCAGCACCGGCGCGTCCGACTCGGCGAGCAGCACGCCGTCGAGCTCCACCCGCACCCGCCGCCGGGAGCGCAGCGCGTCCACGCGCGCGTACGGGTTGCGCGGGTGGACGTGGACCTCCTCGTCCTCCTCGAACCACGCGTCGAACGCCGACCAGGTCAGCGCCAGCATCCCGTCGACCTCCCGGTGCTCCGGGTCCGCCGCGAGCGCCGCCGGGGCGACGTCCGCGGCCGGCACGAGCCACCGCGGGTACCAGGGGTGCTCCCAGACGTAGTGCGCCTCGAGGGTGTCGACGACGACCTGCCCGTCCAGCCGCGCCCGCACCCGTCGCGGGCACGGCTCGACGTGGCCGACGTCCACCGCCGGGCCGGGGTAGCCGGTCACCGTCGCACCGCCAGGCTCGTCCCCGGGAAGCGCGCCTCCACGATGCCGCCCGGGGCCAGCGGGACCGCGCGGGTCAGTCCGCCCGTGATCACCAGATCGCCCTCCTCCAGCGCCTCGCCGCGCGCGGCGAGCCGGCCCGCCAGCCAGGCGACCGCGGTGTGCGGGTGCCCCATCGCCGCGTCCCCGCGGCCGGTCGCCTCGAGCGTCCCGTCCCGCCACAGCTCGACGGGCATCGCGGCGAGGTCGGTGTCGGATTCACCGTCCAGGAGGTCCCCGACGACGACCCCCGCGGCCGAGGAGCCGTCAGCGGTGTTGGTCGCGAGGGTGAAACGGTAGTCGCGCCACACGGAGTCGACGACCTCGAGCACCGCCCGTGCGCCGGCCGGGCGGCCGTCGGCACCGATGACGATCCCGATCTCGGGCTCCACGCGCGGCTGGACGAGGTCGGGCGGCACCGCCGTCCCGGGCGGGACGACCATCGAGTCCAGGAGCGGGCCGAGGTTGGGGGAGTCCACGCCCATCTGCTCGCGCATCACCGACGACGTGTAGCCGAGCTTCCACCCGATCCGCCGCGCGCCACGGCCCTCCCGGAGGCCGGTCAGCGCGCGCTGGACCGCGTAGGCGGTCGGCAGGTCCAGCTCGTCGGGGGACGGGGCGTCGAGCAGCTCGCCGGCCCGGTGGGCGTCGTCGAGCCACGCCGCCCACGCGTGGACGTCCACGGCCCGGACGGGATCGGTGTGCGGCGCCACCGGCCGATCGTCGCACCGCAGCGCCGGATCGTGCGGCGAGTGCGGCGAGCCGGTCGCACGACCACCGTCCCCTCACCCGCCCGGGCGACGATCTCCGGTCGTGCACGGCCGATCGTGAGAGGCTTCCCCGGTGAGCACCCCGGGCCGACGTTCCGGCCCGGACGAGGGGCGGTCGCCGGGTCTGGACGACGAGGCCGACCGCTGGCTCATCGGCAAGGTCCGGGCCGGCGACCGGGGCGCCTACGAGGAGCTCGTCCGCCGGCACCGCGACCGGATCTACCGGATCGCGCTGCGCATGCTCGGCAGCTCCGCCGACGCCGACGACGTCGCCCAGGACGTCGTCATCCAGCTCTGGACGGCCCTGTCGGGCTTCACCGGCGGCGCCGCCTTCACCACCTGGCTCTACCGCGTCGTCGTCAACCGGTGCCTGAACCACCGCCGTGGCCAGCGGCCCCACCAGGAGCTCCCGGATGCCGACCACGCCGCCGACCACCCCTCGGTGCCGGGCCCCGAGCGACAGGTCCTGGCCGGTGAGGAACTGCAGGCCGGGCTCCGGGCGATCGCCACCCTGCCCGAGGACCAGCGCGTACCGCTCGTGCTCGTCCAGCTGGAGGGGCTGTCCTACCGGGAGGCCGCGACGGTGACGAAGACGACCGAGGCCACCGTCCGGGGGCGGCTCGCCCGTGCCCGCGCGACGCTGATGTCCGAGATGAAGGACTGGACATGACCCAGGAGCGCACCCCCACCGGTGCCACGATGCCGGCCTCGGGCCGTCTGCCCTGCGGACGGGACACCGACGCCCTCGTCGCGCAGGTCGCCGACGGCGCGGGCGACCAGCGCGACGCCCACCAACGCACCTGCCCGCACTGCCAGGCGGCGCTCGCCGAGTTCGACCGGCTCTGGGCCCCGGTGCGCGCGGTGTCCGACCACCGCCCGCGCGCCCCCGAGGGCCTGCTCGACGAGGCGCTGCGCAGCATCCGCGGCGTCGCGGCCGACCCCGAGTTCGGCCGCATCGAGAGCGACCGCGGCCGCACGCGGGTCAGCGCGCGGGTCGTCGTGGCCCTGGCGCGCCACCTCGCCTCCCGGGTCCCGGGTGTGCGCGTGGCGCTGAGCCGCCTCGTCGCCGCCGGCGAGGGTCCGGAGACGAGCGTGATCGACGGGCCCGGGCCGGAGGTGACGGCGGGCGTCGTCGGCGGCTCCACGGTCGTCGCGATCACGCTCGCCGCCGACTACGGGCAGGACCTCGAGGCGCTCGGGACGCGCATCCGGGCCGTCGTGGCCGACGGCATCCGCGCCGTCACCGGCCTCGAGCCCGTCGCGGTGCAGGTGCACGTCGACGACGTGCTGCTCTAGCCGATCAGATCTGGTCCGAGGGGCCCGCACCCGGGTTGTGGCACCGGTCGCCCACCGGACCGAGCACCGGCTTCACGTCCACCACCGGCGTGCCGTCGATCGCCTCCAGGTCGGACACCCGCAGCACGTCCCCGTCGACCGCGAGGACGCGGACGTGGTGCAGCCCGAGGGGGTTCGGGCGGTCGGGGGAGCGGGTGGCGAACACCCCGGTCACGGGGAGGGAGGGGTCGCTGCGCGGGTGCACGGCGAGCACGTCCCGGTCGGCGCGGTCCAGCCAGGTGATCAGCAGGATCTCCTGGCCGACGACGAGGTCGCGCAGCGCCGGCACGAGGTCGGGCGCGAACCGCACGAAGGCCTCGGGGCCGCCCTCGTCGCCCTGGCACGGGGCCTCGCGGCGGTCGGTGAGGGTCGAGGAGACCCGGCCGAGCACGCGCAGGACGGGCGCCGTCCCGTCCTGTTCCACAGCGTCACCGCTCACCCGAGCACCGTAGGCCGGACGGCCCGCGATCCGTACCCTGCGCAGGTGCCCCGCCCGACCTCACCCCGCGCGGAGGCGACGGCTGCGACGCGGGCGGGACTGGTCGAGGCGGCCACCGAGCTCTTCGCCGCCCGGGGCTTCGCCGAGACGTCGATCGACGACGTCGCCGCCGTGGCTGGCATGACCAAGGGCGCGGTGTACCACCACTTCGCGGGCAAGGCGGCGCTCTTCGAGGCCGTGTTCTCGGCCCAGGAGACGGCGGTGCACGAGCGGCTGGGCGCGGCCCTCGACGGCGCGCCCGACCAGCTCACCGGCGCCCGCGCCGCGCTCACGACGTTCCTCGAGGCCTGCACCGAGCCCACGTACGGCCCGATCGTCTTCCGCGACGGGCCGCTGGCGCTCGGGTGGCAGCGCTGGCAGGAGTGCGAGCGGGACTACGCCTACGCGCTGATCGCGCGGGTGCTCGACGGGCTCGCGCGCGAGGGTCACCTGGCCCGCGCGCCGGGGGCGTCCTACCCGGCGGTCGTGCTCGGGATGCTCTCCAGCGCCGGCCAGCTGCTCGGCCAGGCGCCACCCGAGCAGCACGCGGCGCTGCGCGAGGAGCTGCTCGGCTTCTTCGACCAGGTGCTGGCCGGCCTGACCGGCGGCCGGCCCTGACGAGGGCCGGTCCTGAGGGCGTCCGGCCCTGACGACATCTACGGGTGCGGCTCGCGCTCCTGGCGCAGGGCCACCGTCGTCCCCGCCGCCGTGTGCCGGATCGCCACGCTGTCGACGCTGCGGTGCATGAGCACGAAGCCGCGTCCCCGCGTCGCGTGCGATCCCGGCTCCGCGGGCACGGATCCCTCGGACCAGTGCCCGTTGTCGGTCACCCGGACGTTCACCGCGTCGGCCTCGGCCCACAGCGTCAGCTCGACGGTGCCCTCGGCGTCCTCCGGGTAGGCGTGCTCGACGGCGTTCTCCACGGCCTCCGACACCGCGGTCAGCACCCGTTCCCGGGCCTCCTGCTCCAGGTCCAGGCCGGCCAGCCAGTCCCGTGCCTCGTGGCGCATCCGTTGTGCCTCGTCGGCCCGCGCGGGATGCACCACCCGCGCGAACTCCACCGCATCCGTCATCTCGCGTCCCCCGCCCGAGTCGTCTCCTGCGAACCGCAGGCAACCGTTCGATCACCACGTGTCATCGCGGCTCGGCATGCCCACCGTGACGGGCCGATCACTCCGAGGTCGACCGTCGATCTCGCGAGCGGTGCGTGCCGCGCGATCGGCGGGTGAACGGTCGGGAATGCCCGGCTCCGGGACGCCGACCGGGGGAAACACACGCTCGGCATCCGGGCGTACGGATCGCGCCCATCCGGGCTCAGGGCTTCAGGAGCGCGTCCGAGATGATCTTCCGCTGGATCTCCGAGGTGCCCTCGAAGATGGTCGTGAGGCGCGCGTCGCGCCAGTAGCGCTCGACGGAGTGCTCGGTGGTGTAGCCGTTGCCGCCGAAGATCTGCAGGGCGTCGCTCGTGACGCGTTCCGCGGTCTCCGAGGCGAACAGCTTGGCCGACGACGCCGCCACGTCACCTCCGGGCGCGCCCTCGTCGAGCAGCCACGCGGCCTGGCACCACAGCGTCCGGGCGGCGTCGACGGCCGCGGCCATGTCGGCGAGCTTGTGCCGCAGCGCCTGCTGGTCGGCGATCGGGTGGCCGAACTGCTCGCGGCGGCGGCTGTAGGCCACGGCGTCCTCGAGGGCGCCGCGCGCCAGCCCCACGGCCCGGGCCGCGGTCTGCACCCGCGCGGTGCCCAGCCACCGGAGGCTGTCCTTGAAGCCCTGGCCCTCGTCCTGGCCGGTGTCCTGCAGCGCGTCGGCCGCCAGGCGCAGGCCGTCGAGCTGCAGCTCCCAGGTCGTCAGGCCGAAGTAGCCGATCTTGTCGATGGGCGTGCCGGTCACGCCGTCGGGGAAGCTCCCGCGCTCCTTGGGGACGAGGAAGAGCTCGAGCCCGTCGGAGCGGCTCTCGCCCTCGCGCGGCGGGCGGGTGCGGGCGAGCAGGTGCAGGAAGTCGGCGGACAGGGCGTGGCCCACCCAGCGCTTCGTGCCGTCGACGACCCAGCCGTCACCGTCGCGCCGCGCGGTGCACTCCACGCCCGCGAGGTCCGACCCCGCGTGCGGCTCGGAGAAGGCGATCGCCCCGATGTAGCGGCCGGCGGCGCTGGCGCGCAACAGCTCGGCGCGGCGCTCCGGATCGGGCGAGGCGCAGCCGGTGCCGTTGCCGCGGGCGATGATGCTGCCGACGCTCATCCAGGCGCGGGCGAGCTCCTCGGAGACCAGGCAGTACTCGACCACCCCGAGGCCCAGCCCGCCGTGCTCGGCGTCGACGAGGATCCCGAAGAACCCCAGCTCGCCCATCCGGTCGAGCAGCGACTGCGGGATGTCCTCGCGGCGCGGGTCGAGCTCGTCGGCGACCGGCAGGACCTCCTCCATCGCGAACGCCCGCGCGGTGTCCTGCAGGGCGCGGCGCTCCGGGGTGAGCAGCGGCGCCGCCACCGGCGCCTCGGTGCGCACCTCGTCGAGACCCCGGCGCTTCCAGGTGGGCCGCTCGCTCACGCCCACACCCGTCGCCCTATCGGTGTGCTGCATGGGATACGCACAGCGTCCAGAGCGCGGCCCGGGCCTGGGGGCTCTCGCCGCCGCGCGGCAGGTAGTGCGTCGGACGGGGGGCGCGGTCGTGCCAGAACACCCCGGTGCTGTGTCCGGGCTCGGCGGCCGCCTGCAGCCACACGACGGTGTCGGCGCCCTGGGCCTCGGTGCGCAGCAGGGGACCGGTGACGCGGTGGAAGCCGGGCATGGAGCTCGCGACGCCGGGGGTGTCGGCCCAGCCCGGGTGCATGCTGTGCACGACCGTGCCGTCACCGGCCAGGTCGTCGGCGAGCAGCTCGGCGAGCACCACCTGCATCCGCTTGGTGCGGGCGTAGGCGGCGCCGCCGGAGTACGTGCCCCGGCGGAACTCCGGGTCGTCGATGTGCAGGGCGGCGGTGTACATCCCGCCGGAGGAGACGAACACGACCCGCGACGGGGCGGTGGGGCTCGCGCCGGCGCGCAGCACGGGGCGCAGCTCGCGGGTGAGCAGGAAGGGCCCGAGGACGTGCGTCGCGAGCGCCGTCTCGTGGCCCTCGGCGGTCTCGGTGCGCTCGGGGGGCATGACGCCGGCGTTGTGGACGAGGCCGTGCACCGCGGCCTCGCGGTCGCGCACCTCCGCCGCGTAGCGCCGGACGTCGGCCAGGGAGGACACGTCGCACGCGGCGACGTCGACGGCGGCGCCGGGGTGGTCGGCGCGCACCGCGGCGGCCGTCTCCTCGCCCCGCTCGGGGTTCCGCACCACCATCTCCACGCGCGCGCCGAGGGCGACGAGGCCGCGGACCGTGGCCGCGCCGAGGCCGCCGCCGGCACCGGTCACGAGGATCGTGCGCCCGGAGAGGCACCCGGTCGGCAGCGTCGACCAGCCCGCCCGCCGGACGGTGTACCCCAGTCGGGAGTAACCAGGCACCACCAATCGGTCCAGCGCGGCGTCGACGAGGCGGGGGAGTTGCACGACGCGCAGGTTACGCAGGTGAACCGTGCACGGCCCGGAAGGTCACGAACCTCTCAGGGGGGACAGACCGTCCCCGCCTGGGGCAGGACGCCGTCGCGCAGGTAGCCACCCACGGCGTCGCGGATGCAGGGCGTGGCCGGGTAGGCGCCGTGGCCGGCCCCGAGCCAGGTGACGAGCGTGGCCGAGCCCAGCTGCGTCGTGACCCGCTCCGAGCCCGCGAGCGGGGTCACCGGGTCGCCGCGGGTGCCGACGACCAACGACGGCGGACCGGTCGCGGGGCCCACCTCGGGCGCCTCGGTGGGCACCGGCCACGACCCGCACAGCAGGGCGTCGTGGGCGAAGTACGCCCCGAAGAGCGGGTCGGCGGCGCGGGCCCGTTCGGCGTCCGTGGCGACCTGGTCGGGCGTCGGGCGCTCGACGGTGTCGTTGCAGGTGAGCAGCACGCCGGCGTCGAAGCCACCGCCGTCGACCTCGAGCGGCGCGAGCAGGCCGAGGATTCCCGCCGGATCGCCCTGACCCGCCGCCGCGATTGCCGTCGCGAGCCCGGGCCACCGCGCCGGCTCCGCGAGGCCCGTGACCAGCGCCCGCGTGACCGTGCCGTCCGTGACGCGCCGGCCGTCCGCGCCGGTCAGGGGCGCCGCGTGCAGGTTCGTGAGGATGCCGCTGACGACGCTCACCGGGTCCGGTCCGAGCGGACAGTCCGGTCGCGCGGTGCAGTCGGAGGCGAACGCGGTGAGCGCCTCGCGGGCGGCGGCGGCACGCTCGCGGGCGCGCTGGGAGAACGTCGTGGTGGGGTCGGCGACGCCGTCGAGCACCGTGCGGCCCACCGACGCCGGGTACCGGCGCGCCCAGGTGGCGAGGACGCCTGCGCCGTCGCCGACCCCGACGACGTGCAGCCGGTCGACCCCGAGCGTGATCCGGACCTCCTCGAGGTCCTCGGCGTCGACGCCGGTGCGGTAGTCGGTCAGGGCGTTCTCGAGCACCTGGGTGCAGGTGCGCGCCGCGGTGGTCGCGGCCTCGCGCAGTGGGGCGAGGGACACCGGGTCGGCGGCGAGCGGGTCGGCGTCGACGAGGGCCTCGCGCGTGCTGGGCGTGATGCAGTCGACCGGCTCGGAGTTGCCGGTGCCGCGCAGGTCCACCCCGTAGAACGCGGTCCCCGCGAGCATCGGGGCGGGCGCGGTCGCGGCGAGCCGCACGGCCCGTTCGGAGCCGGTCGGCCCGCCGGCGTCGCCGACCACCGCGACCGGGACCGGCCCGCCCGGGGGCACGGGACCGACCGTCACCTGCAGGACGCCGACCTCGGCGCGCGACGAGCCCCCGCCGCGGCCGCCGACCGGCACGCTCTGGCACCCGAAGCGCAGGTCCCGCCCGCCGAGGGCGGCGGCGCCCATCGAGCTCCGGATCTCGGAGGTGCAGTCGGTGAACCCGGCGGGCGCCGCGGGTGCGGGCAGCAGCGGGGGGAGCAGGGACGGCGGCGGTCCGGGCAGCGCGGTCTCCGGGGCGGGCACCGGCGTCATCGGGTCGTCCACCCGGGTGGCGACGGGCGGGCGCTGCGACGGCCCCACCGCGCACGCCCCGAGCAGCAGGGCGGCGGCGAGCACCACGAGGACGATCTTGGGCGCGCGAGCGACGGCAGCCCGGGTCGTCGGACGGGGCACGCAGCGCTCCTCGCGATCTGATCTCCGGATCGGACCCCGGGAGTCTGACCCCCGGGGGCGGTGCCCGGTGTGAGGGGGCGACCTGCGCGGCATGATGCCCTCGTGGACCTGCCCGTCATGCCGCCCGTGTCCCCGATGCTGGCCAAGGCCGTGGCGGAGATCCCCGCCGGGCAGCGGTACGAGCCGAAATGGGACGGCTTCCGGTCGGTGATCTTCCGTGACGGCGACGAGGTCGAGATCGGCAGCCGCAACGAGAAGCCGATGACGCGCTACTTCCCGGAGCTCGTCGAGGCGTTCACCGCGGCGCTGCCGCCGCGCTGCGTCATCGACGGCGAGATCGTCGTCGTCGACGCCCAGGGGACAGGGCTCGACTTCGAGGCGCTGCTGCAGCGGGTGCACCCCGCCGCCTCGCGGGTGCGCAAGCTGGCCGTCGAGACCCCGGCGCACTTCGTCGCGTTTGACCTGCTCGCGATCGGCGACGACGACCTCACCGGGCGGCCCTTCACCGAGCGCCGCGAGCGCCTGGCGGAGGTCGTCGGCGGGCTCGAGCGCCCCGACGTGCACCTCACCCCGATGACCGAGGACATCGACACCGCCCGGGACTGGTTCGAGCGCTTCGAGGGCGCGGGCCTGGACGGCCTGATCGCGAAGAAGGCCGATCTGACCTACCAGCCCGACAAGCGGGTCATGAGCAAGATCAAGCACGAGCGCACCGCCGACTGCGTCGTCGCGGGCTACCGGGTGCACAAGTCGGGGCCCGACGCCGTCGGCTCGCTGCTGCTCGGGCTGCACACCGAGGACGGGTCGCTGCAGAGCATCGGCGTGATCGGGGCCTTCCCCATGGCGAAGCGCCGCGAGCTCTTCGCCGAGCTCCAGCCGCTCGTGACCTCCTTCGAGGGCCACCCCTGGGCGTGGGCCGCCCAGGAGGAGGGCACGCGCACGCCGCGCGAGGCCGAGCACAGCCGGTGGAACGCGCAGAAGGACCTGTCGTTCGTGCCGCTGCGCCCCGAGCGTGTGGTGGAGGTCAAGTACGACCACATGGAGGGTGTCCGCTTCCGCCACACCGCGCAGTTCAAGCGCTGGCGCCCCGACCGCGACCCGGCGTCGTGCACGTTCGAGCAGCTCGAGCGCCCGGTGCGGTTCGACCTCGCGGAAGTCTTGACGGCCCGCTGAGCTACTGCACCCGCGCCGGTGTCGGCGCCGAGGTGGCGTCGAGCTCGAGGCGCACGGCCGTGGGCAGGGCGGACACCGCGAAGGCCTCGCGGGCCCGGGCGAGCACCCGGCCGTCGAGGTCGGCCCACACGTCGCGGACGTCGGTGCCCTCGACGAGCGTGAGGGACAGGCGCAGCGCCGGCTTCTGCGGCGTGCCGACGAGGCGGGCGCGGGCGCGGCTCACGCCGTCGATGAGCTCGGCGTCGTGCCGGACGGCGTCGCAGATCGCGGCGTGCTCGACGGTGAGGCGCTCACCGGGCAGCTCGGAGAGCGAGACGTCCGGGCGCGGCTCGGGGCGCAGCGAGCGCAGCGTCCACCACAGGCCGATCAGGAAGAGCACGACGCCGATGCCGATGGCGATCCACCGGGCGGCGGTGGCGTGCGTGGACACCCACTCGACGATCATCGGGTCGATCACCGGGCGCTGGGCGCGGAAGCTCCCGAACACCCCGAAGCCGACCAGCAGGGCGAGCACCGACGCGGCGACGAGCACGAGGCCGAGGACCGTGGTCAGGGTGCGGTCGCCGCCGGCCGAGCGGGCGACGGCGGCACGCGAGCGGCGGCTCACTTGACCCCCTTGGTGGTGGTGACCGACACCGCGACGCGCGGGCGCCGGGCGAGCGGCAGGCGGGCCAGCGTCGTCTCGACGAGCTCGCGCACGGTGTCGCGCACCTCCGCGGCGGGGTCGAGGGTGGCGGCCTTGACGGTGACCTTCTTGGCCGACGCCACGACGGAGGCCGACACGACCTCGTCGTGGGCCCGCACCTCGTGGCCGACGGCCCGGGCGATCGAGCGCGGCGACGTCGTCACCGTGACCTCGGGGACCGGGTCGGCCAGGAAGACGTCGTGGCGGCGGGCGACGAGCCCGAGGATCAGCACGAACAGGCCGATGACGCCGATGACGATCGCGGCGGCGCGGACGCCGCCCGACTGCCAGGTCAGGCCCTCGGCGGCGGTCAGCCACGTCGGCCACGGCACGATCAGCGGGCTGGAGGCCGGCGAGACCCAGAGCGTCACCGTCTCGACCACCACCGCCAGGCCGACGACGGCCAGCAGGAGGCCGAGCAGCGGCGCGAGCACGCGCAGGAGCAGGCGCACTTCTCACTCCGTCCGGGAGGTCGGGGCCCGGGGGGTCGCCCGGGCGGCGGGGTCGGTGAGGGCGGAGACGCCGATGTCCAGCGAGCGGACGCGGTAGGGCGTGAGGGCCTGCACGCGCTCTCGGACGTGGTCGCGCACCGCGGCGGCGCTCTCGGTGATGCGGGCCGGGTAGGCCAGCGGCACCTCCAGGCGCAGGTCGACCTGCTCGCCGTACCCGGACACCTTCGCGCTGGCGCCGGACTCGCCGAGGTCCAGGCCGGCCAGGCGGCGCTGCGTGCGCACGGTCCCGGCGGTGTGGTCCGCGGCGTACTCCGCGATCTTGCGGACGACGGAGAGCGCGACGTCCAGGCGTCCGCGCTCCGCGGCCTCCTCGTCGTCGGCCAGGGCGCCGGCCGGAGAGCCGGCCGGAGAGCCGGTGCGGGCCACGGCGGTGCCGGGCGCCGGGTCCGTGCCCCGCGTCGTCTCGGTGAGGGGCACCGTCCCGGCGCGCGACACCGGGGTGGTGGGGGCGTCACCCCGCGCCTGGTCCGGCGTCGTGCCCGGGGCCGCCGGACCGTCGGTCGGGGTGCTCATCGGTCGCGGCCGCGCCCGACGAACTGGTTGACGTCGAGCTCGCCGTCGAGCACGCGGCCCACGACGAAGCCCAGGACCCCGAGCACGAGGGCGATGAAGAAGCCCTGCAGGCCGCCGGCGGCGGCCGCCACGCCCAGGATGAGGCCGACGAACATGCCGGCACGGGTGGCGCTCATGACCACTACCTCCACGGTGTGCGCCGCCCCGCGCTGCGCGGGGCGGGAACGATCTAGAGCACGCGGGCGGACCCGCGGCGGGGGTCGTACCGGCGTGCGAGGCGACGGCCCATCCGCCCGAGGCGGGCGAGCCGGCGGTCGGACACGGCGACGATCGGCGCGTCGAAGCGGGGATCGTCGTCCCCGCCCGGCGCCTGCCGCAGCCTCGCCCGGAACGCGGCGAGGCCCTCGCGGAAGGCGACCGGGTCACCGCCGACGTCGGGGTGGTGCATGCGCACGAAGGCGCGCAGCTCCGCCCGGACGCCGACGGACGACGGGACGTTCATTCCGGCAGCTCCACGTCGGTGACGATCACGTCGACCCGCCGGGACCCGTGGGCCCGGGCGACGATGCGTCGCAGCTCGGCCGCCGTCCTCTCGACCGGGGCGCCGAAGTGCAGCACCACGGCGATCCGGTCGGGCTCGTCGCCCTCGCCCAGCACGATGCCGGGGAGGCGACGTCCGGGCAGGTAGCTCGCCACCGTCCCGTACGGACCGCCCGAGAGGGCCGCGACGCCCGGGTGGGCGAGCAGCTCCTCGGCGATCCGTTCGGGCAGCGGCCCGAGACCGGGTGCCTCGGGGGTCCCCGGGGCGACGGCGGTACCGCTCGGGTGGGCGGTCCGCCGGGGGTCGGGAGTGCTCACTCGACGCGGGTGCTGGGCTGCGCCGGCGCCTGCTGCCCCGAGTCGTCGTCGCTGTCGTCGCCCGGCATGTGGATGTCGTTGACGGCGATGTTGACCTCGATGACCTCGAGGCCCGTCATCTGCTCGACGGCGGCGATGACGTTGCGGCGCACCGCGCGGGCCAGCTCGACGATGCCCGCGCCGTACTCCACGACGATGTCGAGGTCGATCGCGGCCTGCTTCTCGCCGACCTCGACCTGCACGCCGGCGGCCTGCGAGGTGCCGCTGCCGCCGGGGATGCGCTCGCGGATCGCGCCGAAGGCGCGGGAGACCCCGCCGCCCATCGAGTAGACGCCGGAGACGTCGCGCGCGGCGATGCCGGAGATCTTCTGCACCACGCCGGAGGCGATGGTGGTCTTGCCCTGCCCCGTGTCGTCGGCGAGGCGGGCCGGGGTGCTGCTGGTCCCGGTCCGACCGCTCGACACGGCTGCGGCCTCGGAGCCGGTGGCGGTGCTGGGGCTCTGCGTCATGGTGGGGCGCTCCCTGGTGCGCGTCGCTGGGAAGGATCTCTGGAGGGATCTCCGAGGAGATCTCTACGAACCGGAGGACCCGATGGTCTGCCGATCCGATACCCGTGGGACCCACCAGCGGCCGGGTCGTCATGGATCGTCACCCGAAAGAACCACAAAGGTGACCGGCGTCTCCTACGGACGAGGACCGCCGACCTGGTAGCGCAGGAGCAGCCCGTCGTCGTGGGCGACGACCGACGCCAGGTGCAGCGGGCGGGGACCACCCGATCCGGCGCCGGCGACGATGCGCCCGGCGGTCCCGCCCTCGAGCTGCGGCGCGAGGCTCAGACAGAGCTCGTCGACGCAGCCCGCGTCCAGCAGCGCGCCGAACAGCGCCGGCCCGCCCTCGCACAGCACCCGGGACAGGCCCCGGTCCGCGAGGGCGGCGACCACCGCGGCGGGGGTGGAGTCCGGGGCGCCGCCGACGTCAACCACCTCGGCCCCCGCCCCGGTCAGGGCACTGCGCGCGCTCTCCGGCGCGGGGCCGGTGAGCAGCACGAGGGGGGCGATGGCGGTGTCGGTGAACAGGGGCGACGCCGGGTCCAGGTCCCCGCGGGTGCTGACGACGGCGATCGGCGGCACCGGCGCCCGGCCGCGCGCCCGCCGCCGGGCCTCGCGCTCGGGGGAGGTGCGCGCGCCCCGGTAGCCCTCGGCGCGCACGCTGCCCGCCCCGACCAGGATCACGTCGGCGAGCTCGCGCAGCAGGCCGAACACCGTCCGGTCCCCGGGGGCCTCGAGCCCGGAGGAGACGCCGTCGACGGCGACGGCCCCGTCCGCGCTGGCGACGAAGTTGACGCGCAGCACGCCCTCGGGGTGGGCGTAGAGCTCGGCGAGGTCGTCGCGGTCCAGCTCGCGCTCGGGCGCGGCTCGGGGGCTCGTGCCCTCGAGCGGCCAGACCAGCCTCACCGGGTCCGCCTCACTGGGTCTTCCTCACTGGGTCTTCCTCACTGGGCCTTCTGCCTCAGCTCGTCGATCGCCCGCGAGGCCTCCGACTTGTTCAGTCCCTTCGGCGGCTCCTCGCCCGCCTGCTGGGCCAGGGTCTCGAGGTAGCTGGCCTGCGGACCGGTCATGGGCTCGTCGCCGGTGACCCAGTCGGTGGTGGGGCGCTCCTGGCGCGAGAGGTCGGGCTGCCCGTCCCCGCCGTCGCCGTTGCCGTCGCCACCGGACGGGGTCACCGAGCCCTGCAGCCGCTCGATCTCGTCGGAGGCCTGCGCCTTGGCCAGTCCGGTCGGCGGCTCCTCGCCGGCCTGGTGGGCGAGCGTCTCGAGGTAGCTGGCCTGGGGACCGGTCATGGGCTCGTCGCCGGTGACCCAGTTCGCGTTGTCCTTCTCGGCGGAGGAGGTGGTGGACGGGTCGGTGCCCTGCTGCTTGACCTCGTGCGGGTCGGTCACGGAACTCTCCTCGGTGAAAGTGGAGCCATCGAACACGCGTTCGACCTCCATCGGTTACCCCGTCGCGACACGCGAACACCTCGGGCGCGTGTCCCACTAGGGTCCGGATCATGACCGGCCCCGCCGAACGGGACGAGCTGCGCCCGGTGTTCTCCCGCCCCGCCGAGCTCGCCGGTCAGCCGCGCGACCGGCTGGGCGACGACGAGATCCTGCCCGCCACCGCGTACCAGATCGTCCACGACGAGACGATGCTCGACGGCAACGCCCGCCTGAACCTGGCGACGTTCGTGGGCACGTGGATGGACGACCACGCCGGGCGGCTCTACGCCGAGTCCGCCGACAAGAACATGATCGACAAGGACGAGTACCCGAGCACCGCGGCCATCGAGGAGCGGTGCTGGCGGATCCTCGCCGACCTCTGGCGGGCGCCGTCGCCCGAGGCGGCGATCGGGACCTCGACCACCGGGTCGTCCGAGGCCTGCATGCTCGGCGGCCTCGCGTTCAAGCGTCGCTGGCAGCACGCGCGCCGGGCGGCCGGCGCGTCGACGGAACGCCCCAACCTGGTGATGAGCTCGGCGGTCCAGGTGTGCTGGGAGAAGTTCTGCAACTACTTCGACGTCGAGCCGCGCTACGTCCCGATCACCGATGAGCACCCCGTGCTCGACGGCCACGACCTCGCGTCCCACGTCGACGAGAACACCATCGGCGTCGTCGCGATCATGGGCGTCACCTACACCGGCATGTACGAGCCGGTGGAGCAGATCGCCGCCGCGCTCGACCGCATCCAGGCCGACACCGGCCTCGACGTCCCGATCCACATCGACGGGGCGTCCGGCGCGATGGTCGCGCCCTTCCTGCAGCCCGAGCTGCGGTGGGACTTCCGGCTCGAGCGTGTGCACTCGATCAGCACCTCGGGCCACAAGTACGGCCTCGTCTACCCGGGCGTCGGCTGGGTGGTCTGGCGCGAGCGCCGGTGGCTGCCCGAGGACCTCGTCTTCGACGTCAGCTACCTCGGCGGGAGCATGCCGACCTTCGCGCTGAACTTCTCGCGACCCGGCGCCCAGGTGGTGCTGCAGTACTACCTGTTCCTGCGGCTCGGCCGGGCCGGGTTCACCGAGGTCCAGCGCGGCTCCCAGGCCGTCGCCCGCCACCTCGCCGCCGGCATCGCGTCGATCGGGGCGTTCGAGCTGTGGAACGACGGCTCGGACATCCCGGTGTTCGCGTGGCGGCTGAAGCCGGGGCACACGGACAGGTGGACGCTGCGCCACCTCTCCGACCGGCTGCGGATGCGCGGCTGGCTGGTGCCGGCCTACCCGCTGCCCGACGCCCTGTCCGACCGCACGGTGCAGCGGATCGTGGTCCGCAACGGCCTGTCCGGCGACCTCGCCGACCGCCTGCTGGATGACATCACCACCGCGACCGCCTACCTCGACCGGCTCTCGTCGCCCATGCCGGCGGAGGGCCAGCAGCCCTCGTTCCACCACTGATCCCGACCCGGAGCCAGCCCCCGATCGGCCCCTGATCGGCCCCGACGCACCCGTGATCGGGTGTCACCCGGACGGGGGCAGCGTCGTACCCCTCGGTAACGCCCCTTGGCGTCCCGGTGTGTCGCCCGGCAGACTGACCGGCGTGTCGGGATCGATCACGAGGGCAGCGCGCTCAGGAGGTCACCAGGCCTCGCCGCGCTCTCCGGGCGACGTCGCCGCGGCCGGGATGCCCGGCCGCGACCCCTACGGCGCCACGGACAGGCGTTCCAGACGCTGAACGGCGTCACGGGGCAGCCGACGACGTAGCGTCGTAGGCACCGTGACGACGTTGTGACGGTCGGTTGCTGCCACGTGGCGATGAGCACTCTTTCGGAGGCGTCCACCCCGTGCGCTGCGGCGGCGGCGGAGGTTAACGTCAGGTTGCCCCTCCGGTCGTCCACCGCCGACCGGTGCGCCGGGCTGTCTCCGGGGTGAGCGTCACGCTCCCCACCCATGTCCACCCCCGCCGGGCGACCGGCGACCACCACCTGCACGCGAGAACGATGGGAGGGGCCACGTGGCTGAGACCGGACGCGTTGCGCAGCGGACGGGGACCCTCGCGAAGGGTCGTCCGGCCGAGGGCCTCTACGACCCGGCCTTCGAACACGATGCCTGCGGCGTCGCCTTCGTCGCCGACATCGCGGGCCGTCGCGACCACCGGACGGTCAGCCGTGGCCTCACGGCCCTCATCAACCTCGAGCACCGGGGTGCCCGCGGCGCCGAGCCCAACACCGGTGACGGCGCGGGAATCCTGATCCAGGTCCCGGACGGGCTCTACCGCCCCCTGCTGGCCGAGGCGGGCGTCGAGCTCCCGCCCGCCGGGCGCTACGCGGTGGGCAACGCCTTCCTGCCCGCGGACGCCGACCCGGCCGACCTCGAGGTGATCGTCGCGCACGTCGCCGCGGAGGAGGGCCTCGAGGTCCTCGCGTGGCGCGAGCTGCCCGTCGACCCCGACGGCGCCGGCATCGGCCCGACGGCGCGGGCGGTCATGCCGCGCTTCCGCCAGCTCTTCGTGGGCCTGCCGCCCGAGGTGGACCACGTCGTCGACACCCCGAACGCCGGCGACGACGACGCGGGCATCGTCCTGACCCTCGAGCGCCGCGCCTTCGCCCTGCGCAAGCGCGTCGAGCACGAGTCGCGCACCGCGGGCGTCGAGACCTACTTCCCGAGCCTGTCCGGGCGCACCGTCGTCTACAAGGGGATGCTCGCCGAGGAGCAGGTCGAGCCGTTCTTCGCCGACCTCGCCGACGAGCGCACCACCAGCTCGATCGCGCTGGTGCACAGCCGCTTCTCCACCAACACGTTCCCGGCGTGGAGCCTCGCGCACCCGTACCGCTACCTCGCGCACAACGGCGAGATCAACACACTGCGCGGCAACCGCAACTGGATGGCCGCGCGCGAGTCGATGCTCGCCACCGGTGCCTTCGGCGAGGCCGGGTCCGACCGTGATCTGGGCATCGACCGGCTGTTCCCGATCGTCACCCCGGACGCCAGCGACTCGGCGACCTTCGACGAGGTGCTCGAGCTGCTGCACCTCGGCGGGCGCACGCTGCCGCACGCCGTGCTGATGATGATCCCCGAGGCGTGGGAGAACCACGCCGAGATGGACACCGCGCGCCGCGCCTTCTACCGCTACCACTCGACGCTGATGGAGGCCTGGGACGGCCCGGCGCTCGCGGCGTTCACCGACGGCTCGGTGATCGGCGCGGTGCTCGACCGCAACGGCCTGCGTCCCGCCCGCTACTGGGTCACCGAGGACGGGCTGGTCGTCCTGGGTTCCGAGGTCGGCGTGCTGGACATCGACCCGGCGACGATCGTGCGCAAGGGCCGCCTCGAGCCCGGTCGCATGTTCCTCGTCGACACCGTCGGGCGCCGGATCGTCGACGACGACGAGATCAAGGGTGAGCTCGCCGCCGAGCACCCCTACGACGAGTGGCTGCACGCCGGGATGGTCGAGCTCGCCGACCTGCCGTCGCGGTCGCGCGACAAGTTCGACCGCCACGTCCTCGTGCGCCGCCAGCAGACCTTCGGCTACACCGGCGAGGAGGTCTCGCTGCTGCTGCGCCCGATGGCGCAGGGCGGGGCCGAGGCCACGGGCTCGATGGGCAACGACGCCCCGCTCGCCCCGTTCTCGTCGCGCAGCCGCGTGCTGTTCGACTACTTCATCCAGCTCTTCGCGCAGGTCACCAACCCGCCGCTGGACGCCTACCGCGAGGAGCTCGTCACCTCGTTGCAGGTGCACCTCGGGTCGGAGACCAACCTGCTCGACGCCTCGCCCGCGTCGTGCCGTCGCGTCGTGCTGCCGATGCCCGTGGTGGACGACGACGAGCTCGCGCAGCTCGCCGGCATCAACGACGACGGCGACATGCCCGGCTTCGCGCCGTACCTCGTCTCCGGGCTCTACGACGTCGCGGGCGGCGGGGACGCGCTGCGCGCCCGGCTCACCGAGATCCGCCAGGAGGTCTCCGCGGCCGTCGAGGACGGCGCCCGCGTGATCATCCTGACGGACCGCCACTCCGACGCCGACCACGCGCCGATCCCGTCGCTGCTGCTCACCGGCGCGGTGCACCACCACCTCGTCCGCGAGAAGACCCGCACGCGCGTCGACCTCGTCGTCGAGGCCGGCGACGTCCGCGAGACCCACCACGTCGCGCTGCTGCTGGGCTACGGCGCGAGCGCGGTGAACCCCTACCTCGCGCTGGACACCGTCGACGACCTCATCGACCGCGGCGTGATCACCGGTGTCACGTCCGGCACCGCGACCCGCAACGTGGTCGAGGCGCTGGCCAAGGGCGTGCGCAAGGTGATGAGCAAGATGGGCGTCTCGACGGTCGCGTCGTACGTCGGCGCCCAGATCTTCGAGGCCATCGGGCTGGGCACCGAGGTCGTCGAGGACTGCTTCGCCGGCACCACCTCGCGCCTCGGCGGTGTGGGCTACGACGTCCTCGCCGAGGAGGTCGCGATCCGCCACCGCCAGGCCTGGCCGGCCGACGGCGTGCGCCCCGACCACCGCGAGCTCGCCGTCGGCGGCGAGTACCAGTGGCGCCGCGAGGGCGAGCTGCACGTGTTCAACCCGCACACGGTGTTCAAGCTCCAGCACTCCACGCGCACCCAGAACTACGACACGTTCAAGGAGTACACCCGCGCCGTCGACGAGCAGAGCTCGCGCCTGATGACGCTGCGCGGGCTGTTCGGCTTCAAGGACGGCGCCGACACCGGCCGCACCCCGGTCCCGATCGACGAGGTCGAGCCGATCTCCGAGATCGTCAAGCGCTTCAACACCGGCGCCATTTCCTACGGGTCGATCTCGCAGGAGATGCACGAGGTCCTCGCGATCGCGATGAACCGTCTCGGCGGGCGCTCGAACACCGGCGAGGGCGGCGAGGACCCCGGTCGCTTCACCCGCGACGCCAACGGCGACTCGCGGCGTTCGGCGGTCAAGCAGGTCGCGTCCGGGCGCTTCGGCGTCACGAGCGAGTACCTCGTGAACTCCGACGACATCCAGATCAAGATCGCGCAGGGCGCCAAGCCCGGCGAGGGCGGCCAGCTGCCCGGTCACAAGGTCTACCCGTGGATCGCGAAGACCCGGTTCTCCACGCCGGGCGTCGGGCTGATCTCGCCGCCGCCGCACCACGACATCTACTCGATCGAGGACATCGCCCAGCTCATCCACGACCTCAAGAACGCCAACCCGCGGGCGCGCGTGCACGTCAAGCTCGTCTCGCAGGTGGGTGTCGGCACGGTCGCGGCGGGGGTGTCCAAGGCGCACGCCGACGTCGTCCTGATCTCCGGGCACGACGGCGGCACCGGCGCCTCGCCGCTAAGCTCGATCAAGCACGCGGGCGGGCCATGGGAGCTCGGCCTCGCCGAGACCCAGCAGACGCTGCTGGCCAACGGCCTGCGCGACCGGATCGTCGTGCAGACCGACGGCCAGCTCAAGACCGGCCGCGACGTGGTCATCGCCGCGCTGCTCGGTGCCGAGGAGTTCGGCTTCGCGACGGCGCCGCTGGTGGTCTCGGGCTGCATCATGATGCGCGTCTGCCACCTCGACACCTGCCCGGTCGGCGTCGCGACGCAGAACCCGGTGCTGCGCCAGAAGTTCGACGGCAAGGCCGAGTACGTCGTGGCGTTCATGGAGTTCATCGCCCAGGAGGTGCGCGAGCACCTGGCGGCGCTGGGCTTCCGGAGCATCGAAGAGGCCATCGGGCACACCGACGTCCTCGACACCCGCGCCGCGGAGTCGCACTGGAAGGCCGAGGGGCTCGACCTCTCGCCGGTCCTGCACCGCCCCGACGTGCCGGCGGCCACCGTGCTGCACCAGGCGGTGCCCCAGGACCACGGCCTGGAGAAGGCGCTCGACCACACCCTGATCCAGCTCGCCGAGGGCGCGATCGCCGACGGCACGCCGGTGCGCCTGGAGCTGCCGGTGCGCAACGTCAACCGCACCGTCGGCACCATGCTCGGCTCCGAGGTCACCCGGCGCTGGGGCGGCGCGGGCCTGCCCGACGACACCATCGACATCACGTTCACGGGGTCCGGCGGGCAGTCGTTCGGGGCGTTCCTGCCGCGCGGCGTGACCATGCGCCTCATCGGCGACACCAACGACTACTTCGGCAAGGGCCTCTCGGGCGGGCGGCTCTCGGTGCGCCCGCACCCCGACGCCCCGTTCGTCGCCGAGCAGAACATCGTGGCCGGCAACGTCATCCTCTACGGCGCCACCGCCGGCGAGGCCTACCTGCGCGGCAAGGTCGGCGAGCGCTTCTGCGTCCGGAACTCCGGCGCGGTCGCCGTCGTCGAGGGCGTCGGCGACCACGGCTGCGAGTACATGACCGGCGGGCGTGCGGTGATCCTCGGGCCGACCGGGCGGAACTTCGCCGCGGGCATGTCCGGCGGGATCGCCTACGTGCTCGACCTCGTCGAGGGCCGGGTGAACCACCAGATGGTGGAGCTCGAGGTCGTCGGCGAGGAGGACCTGGCCGAGCTGCGGACGATGGTGGAGCGGCACTACGCGCTCACCGACTCGGCCGTGGCGCACGCCCTGCTGACCGACTGGGACGCCGCCGGGCCGCGCTTCACCAAGGTGATGCCGACCGACTTCAAGCGGGTCCTCGAGGCCACCGCCGACGCCGAGCGCAACGGCCGCGACGTCAACGAAGCGATCATGGAGGCCGCTCGTGGCTGACCCCCGTGGATTCATGACCACCGGCCGGGAGCTCCCGCGTCGCCGGCCGGTCGACATCCGGATCCGTGACTGGCACGAGGTCTACGAGGAGCTCAACCCGACGACGCTGCGCAAGCAGGCCGGGCGCTGCATGGACTGCGGCATCCCGTTCTGTCACCAGGGCTGCCCGCTCGGGAACATGATCCCCGAGTGGAACGACCTGGTGTGGCGCGACGACTGGGCCGAGGCCATCGAGCGCCTGCACGCCACCAACAACTTCCCGGAGTTCACCGGCACGCTCTGCCCGGCCCCGTGCGAGTCGGCCTGCGTGCTCGGCATCAACTCCGACCCGGTGACGATCAAGCAGGTCGAGATCGAGATCATCGACCGCGCCTGGGACGAGGGGTTCGTCCGCCCGCAGCCGCCCGAGATCAAGACCGGGAAGTCGGTCGCCGTCGTCGGCTCCGGGCCCGCCGGGCTCGCCGCCGCGCAGCAGCTCACGCGCGTCGGGCACGACGTCACCGTCTACGAGCGCGCCGACCGCATCGGTGGGCTCCTGCGCTACGGCATCCCCGAGTTCAAGATGGAGAAGAAGCGCCTCGACCGCCGTCTCGAGCAGATGGTCGCCGAGGGGACGCGGTTCTTCGCGGGCGTCGAGGTCGGGGGCCCGGCCGAGGGCGACCTCTCGGTCGAGAAGCTGCGCGCCGACCACGACGCCGTCGTGCTCGCCGTGGGCGCCACCGCCTGGCGGGATCTCCCGATCACCGGTCGCGAGCTCACCGGCATCCACCAGGCGATGGAGTACCTGCCGCCGTCGAACAAGGTCCAGCAGGGCGACTACGAGCGCTCGTTCATCGACGTCGAGGGCAATCACGTCGTGGTCATCGGCGGTGGCGACACCGGCGCCGACTGCGTGGGCACCGCCCACCGCCAGGGCGCCGCGTCGGTCACCCAGCTCGAGATCATGCCGATCCCGCCGTCCGAGCGGCCGAACACCAACCCGTGGCCGACCTACCCGATGATCTTCCGGGTGTCGTCGGCCCACGAGGAGGGCGGCGAGCGCCTGTTCTCGGTGAACACCGACGAGTTCCTGGGCGACGAGCACGGCCACGTGCGCTCGCTGCGGCTGGTCGACGTCGAGCGCGTCGACGGGCGCTTCGTCCCCGTCGGGAACAGCGAGCGGGAGATCCCGGCCGACTTCGTCTTCCTCGCGATGGGCTTCCTCGGCCCGCAGAAGGAGGGCCTGCTCGACAGCCTCGGCGTCGAGTACGACGACCGGGGCAACGTGCGTCGCGGCGACGACTACCAGAGCTCGGTGCCCGGCGTGTTCGCCGCGGGCGACGCCGGGCGCGGCCAGTCGCTGATCGTGTGGGCGATCGCCGAGGGGCGCTCCGCCGCCGCCGGCGTCGACGCCATGCTCACCGGCCGCGACGTCCTGCCCCGCCCGATCGACCCGACCGACCGCCCGCTGGTCTGACCCTCAGGCCACGACGAGCGCCGGGGCAGCCCGGGTTCCGCAGCGAACGCGCGGTTCGCTGCTTCTACGCGCACGAACTCCCCGTTCGCGGCGGGCGGGGACGGCTGCGGGGACGGCTCCCGAGGCGATCCGGGCGATCACGGCGGGGTCCTTGAGCAGACCGCAGTGACCGAGGCCGTCGACGACGACGGGCTCGGCGCCCTCCGGCACGGCGCTGTGCACGTCGACGACGACGTCGGCGCGCGAGGCGACGGCCAGCCACGGGACGCCGGCCGGCACGGCGGGGGAGCCGGCGCGCAGGTCGCGCACGGCGCCGACGGGGAACAGGTGCGCCCAGCGGGTGCCCCGCAGCGGCGCGGCGACAGTGACGACGCGGGTGACGACGCCGTCGAGGCGCCCGCCGGCGAGGCTCGCGGCCACGATCACGCCGCCGAGGCTGTGGCCGACGAGCGTGACCGACCGGGCGCCGCTGCGCCGCGCCATGTCCGTGACCTCGTCCGCGAGCTGCGCGCCCAGGGTCTCCACGCTCGAGGTCCACGTGTAGCGGTGGGTGACGACGGCGACGCCGGGCCCGCCGAGCGCGGGGATCGTCGCGTCCCAGCAGTCCGGGCCCGCACCGAAGCCGTGCACCAGGACGACGAGGGAGCGGGCCGCGGCGACGGGGGTCGCGGGCGTCGGGCTCTCGGTGCCCACGGCCGCGAGCAGCAGGGTGCTGGACACGGCGGTGACCACCCGCAGCGCCGCGCGGACCTCGCGGAGATGGCCGCGGAGGTGATCGTGTACCGACGGACCCATGACCCACCTCCGTGTCCAGGAGCCGGGTCCTTCGCCCGGCATCTCTCCTGGTCACGATCGTGATCGGCGGCGGGCCACGCGTCGGGAGGGCCTACCCCTCTTCGGGGTGGGGTCCTCCCTAGAACCTCGCGACGACCGGCGCGGTCAGGCGGGTCGCGGCGTCCGCGTCGCGGCGATGGCCGGGATGGTGACGCGCAGGCGGTGCGGGGCGACCTGCCAGTAGCGGCGCTCGGGGTCGGCCCGGCGCCAACGCTCGGCGAGCTCGGTGACGCGCTGCTCGTCGGCCGGGGCCGGACGGGACCGCCAGCGGCGCGAGCGTCCGCAGACCAGCGTGTCGAGGGCGGCCCAGGCCTCGTCGGCCGAGCCGTGGACGCTGACCGCCGCGGGGCCCTCGCCGTCGCCGAACAGCACCGTGTAGGCACTGACCGCGTCGTAGGTCACCTGAGCTCCTCCCGGAGCCGTCCGACGGCACCGCGGACGCGGGACCGGTGTGGGGCGGCTCCGCTCCATACAAGCCGTCCGGGGTCGCCCCGACGAGCGGGACGGGCGGTGTCGCGCCGAGCTGAACCGATTCCGCGTCGGGTGGTCCGCCCACCCGTGTGTCCCCCGTCCGGACGTGCCGCCTGCCGCAGCGGGAGCACAGGGGACCAGGGCGGGGTTTGCGGCGCCGTCAGACAGCGGTCGTGCGCAGCAGGTGCATCGTGATGAGGCGATCGCCCATGAGCCGTCCGATGATCCGGTCCTGCTCGGCGGCCTGCTGCCACGCCGGGTGGTCGCGGTGGTGGCGCGCGATGTACTCCTCGACGCGGTCCGCCCGCTCGCTCCAGGCGATCGGGGCGCCCGGCAGGCGGGCGGCGTCGACCTCGTCGTCCACCCGGAACCCGGCGTCGACGATCTGGCCCTCCAGCTCCTCGTGGGTGGGGAAGTCGTTGCCCTCGGGCTCCTCGGGCAGGGGCCGGCCGGCGTGGAGCAGCACGAGCAGCCCGAGACGCCCGCCCGGCACGAGGACGCGGCGGAGCTCGGCGAGCATCCGGGCGCGCTCGGCGGTGACGCAGAGGACGCCGAGCGACCAGGCCACGTCGACACTCGCCGTCACGATCGGCAGGTCCTCGGACGCCGCCGCGGCCACCGGGAAACCGAACAGGCGGCGCGCCGACTGCGCCGCGTGCACCATCGGCTCGGTCAGCACGGGGCGGCCCGACCAGCGGCCCTCGAGGTGCTCGGACAGCCACGCGGCGGGTCCGCCGAGCCCGGCACCGGAGTCGAGGAAGCGCTGGTCGCCGTGGAGGTCCAGCCCGCCCGCGATCCACGCGAGGTCGGCGGGCGAGCCGCTGCCCCGGCAGCCCGCGGGGATCGCGTGGTCGTGTCCGAGCGCGCGCACGGCCTCCTCGGTCCAGGCCGCGACCGTGTCGAACTCGGCCTCCATCGCGGAGTCGCGCGCCGACCCGAGGACGTCGTCGCTGCTCACGAGCGCCGCCCCGCGAGCCGGGACGCGATCTCGGCCTTGACCTCGGTGCCGACGCGCCAGCCCCGCGCGGAGGCGCGGCCCGAGAGGTTCACGCCGACCACCCCGGGGACCGCGAGCATCGCCTCGGCCTCGGCGACCGCGGCGTCGATCCCGGCGGCGAGCGGATCGGGAGCGTTCAGCACGGCGGCGACCGCCTCGGGATCGAGGGCGAGGCCTGGGAACGCGGACAGCACGGCGGCGGTGTCCTCGTCGGTGTAGACGGCGACGCCCGCGATCACCGGCAGGTCGGCGCCGGCGTCGCGTGCCTCGGCGAGGAAGGACGCGAGGTCCTCCGGCGACCCGACGTGGTTGGCGACGGCGAGGGTGGCGCCGGCCCGCTGCTTCTCCGCGAGCGCCTCGGCGCGGCGCACGGCGGGCGGGGCGGCCGGGACGACGGCGACGGCCGCAGGGACGCCCGCGGTGGCGGCGAGGTGCGCGAGGCGGGTGCTGTCGAGGTCGAACACCTGGGTGATCTCGGGCCGCACGTCCGGGCCCCGCGCGTCACCGGTGACGCAGAGGACCCCGGCGACCCCGAGCTCGGCGAGCCCCGCGAGCTCCTGCTCGAGCACGGCGCGGTTGCGGTCGCGGCAGGTCAGGGTGATCCACGGGGCGCCGCCGGCGGCGAGGATCTCCGAAGCGATCATGGTCGGCGGGAAGTCGGGGGAGTGCTGGTCCTCGCCGATGAGCAGGCCGTCGGACACCGGCGCCAGCGTCTCGAGGATCGCGCGCGTGGCCCGCAGGTCGTAGGGCGGGGCGGTGAGGTCGGTGAGCACGACCGGCGCCGGGTCCGGGGCCGGGGCGGCGGGGACGGGCTCCGGCCACGACCGGATCGCGGCCGGCCCGGACGGGTCGCACCACGGGCACGGGAGGCCGGCGTCCAGCTCGCAGGACCCGTCGCCGCGGACCCCGCCGCAGGGGCCGAAGACCATCCGTTTCGGACAGCCCGGGGTGGGCGGGTCGATCAGCGTCGGGGTCATCGCGGTCGATGTACCGCCGCATGACCCGGGACAAACCCGCGGCGCGGGAGGACACACGGGCCGGGAGATCCCTGCGCCGTCTCAGCGGAGGTAGATCACCCCGGCGGCGACGAGGGCGGCGAGCACGAGCAGGGCGACGACGGTGATCACGACGGTCCGGGTGCGCCGCGAGCCGGCCTGCGGTTCGGCGCCTCCCGGCATGCGCGTCACCATCGTCGGCGCGTCGGGGGGCTGCGGTCCGGGCGCCGGGGCTCCCGTCGGGATCGGACGGGACCCGACGGGACCGGGGGGGCGGGGCGGACCGGCCCGGAGGTCGGGCGGGGGACGCTGTCCGGGAGGGGGTCCGGAGACGGGCGAGCCGGGCGGGGGCATCGGCGGACGGGCGCCGGGGCGCGCGGGGCCACCACGGTCCGGGCCGGCGTGTCCGCCCGGACCGGGACGCGGGTGGTAGCCGCTGTCGACGCCGCCCGGGGGCCGGGCCGGTCCGCCGGGTCGTCCGGGCGGCGGCGCCCCCGGGCCTGCGGGGATCCAGGGCCCGCGGCCCGGTCCCGGCCGCGGCGGGGCCGGCGCCGGGGCCGGGGCCTGCAGTGCCGCACGGACGGCGGCCGGGTCACGGGGCAGCGCGCGCGTGGCGGCCATCGGGTCGGGGGAGTGCACGACGGTGGGGTTCGGGGCGTCGGTGACCGGCAGGGCGGCCGGGGACGGCGGCGGGCTCGTGGGCCGGGTCCTCCCGTCGGCACCGACGGGGCGGGCCGCGGCGAGGCCCCCGACCGCCGCCGACCCGCGGGCCGCGACGACGGCGGCGCCCAGGGCGACCGCGTGCTTGGGGTGGCTGTCGACGACGGTGCGGCAGCCCAGCGCCTCGCCGACCATGCGGGCGACGAGCGGGATGCGGGAGGACCCGCCGACGAGCAGCACCGCCGTGAGCGCGTCCGCGCCGACGCCCGCGGACTCCAGCGCCCGGCGCAGCGCATCCACCGTCGAGGTCAGCGGCGCGCGGATCATCGCCTCGAACTCGTCGCGGGTCACGGTCACCTCCTCCTGCCGCGTGGGCAGCAGGACCGGGACGTTCGCGCGGTCGTCGACCGACAGCGTCTCCTTGGCCACGACGCAGTCCTGCCGGACGCGGGCGGCGGCGGCGCGGGCCCGGGAGTCGTGCGCGTCCAGCTCGCTCACCGCACCGCCGCAGGCCTGGTCGACGCGGCCGACGACGGCCTCGTCGAAGTCGACGCCGCCGAGGTGCTCCATGCCCTCCGGCACGCCGAGGATCTCGACGCCCGCCGCGCGCCCGCGCAGGACCGCGGCGTCGAAGGTGCCCCCGCCGAGGTCGTAGACGCCGAGCAGCTCGCCCTCGGCCAGACCGCGTGTGACGCCGAAGTGCACGCCGGCCGCCTCGGGCTCGGTGAGCATCGGCGGGTCCTCGAGACCGGCCTCAGCGGCGACGTCCTCGAACAGCCCGCGCCGGTAGGGACCCCAGTTCGCCGGGTGGGTCAGGACGACCCGCGACGGCGGCTCGCCCTCCTCGGCGGTGATCCTCGCGAGGACGTCGCGCAGCATGGCGGCGAGGAGCTCGCCGGCCGGGCGGGCCTCACCGCCCAGCGCGACCGGCGTCGGGTCGCCCAGCCGGCGCTTGACCCCCCACGCGACGTCGCCGGGACGGCTGCCCGCCTGCCGCGCCGCGGCGTCGCCGACGGCGAGCGACCCGTCGTCGCGGCGCAGGACGACGGAGGGTTCGGTGACCGTGCGGTCACCGAGCGGCACCATCTCGACCCGCTGCCCGTCCCGGGAGATCGCCGCGGCCACGAAGGTCGTGCCGAGATCGATCCCGAGGCTGTACGACACGTCCCCTCCTCCGGCAATCTTGACGGATAGTAACGTCGCGGCCCGTTCACCGGCGACGGATCGACGGTCGGTGACCAGCATGGGGGTCGGGATGGGCACGCGCCGTGATCGGCGACGACGGGGGACGGGGCGTCGTCCCCGCGTCCGTGCGGGGTCCTCCCTCTGGCGCAGCACCCGGTCGCGGGACGAGGCTTCCCCGATGACCCCGGGGCGTGACGACGCTCGCCGGAGCGCGGAGCGGTGGCGCGACCGGCAGACCCTCGAACGACGGCTGCACGACGGACCGGCGCAGCGCCTCTCGGCCCTCGCCCTGCGTCTCGGGGTGCTCCGCGCGGGCGCGCCGGGCCGGAACGGTGACGACGCCTGGCGCCGGGGCCTGGACGTGTTCCAGTCCGAGCTCGAGAGCGCGCTCCAGGAGCTGCGCGAGGTCGCCGGCGCGCTCTACCCCCCGCTGCTCGACGAGGCCGGCCTCGGGCCAGCGCTGCGCGAGCTGGTCACCGCCACCGGGGCGGTCGCCCGCGTCGACGTCGCCGACGTCCGGTGCGGGACCGCCGCCGAGGGCGCGGCCTACTTCGCGGTGGCCGCGTGCCTGGCCGCCGCCGACGACCCCACCCCGGGCCGCCCGGAGATCGGTATCCGCGTGCGCGTGGAGAACGACGACCTGGTCCTCACCCTGACCGGGGTCGACCCCGACCAGCGCCGGCCGGTGCTCGACGAGGCCGCCCCCCTGGGCGGCTGCGCGGAGCTCACCGGACCGGCCGAGATCACCGCGAGGTTCCCGTGCGCGTAGCCGTGGCCGAGGACGGCGCCCTGTTCCGCCAGGGGCTCGTCCTGCTGCTCGAGGCGGCGGGGCACGAGGTCGTGGCCTGCGAGGCGGGCGGCGACCCGCTGGTCGCGCAGCTCTCGACGATCCCCGCCGACGTCGCCCTGCTCGACATCCGCATGCCCCCCGAGCCGGACGGCGGGCTCGTCACCGCGGAGCGGCTGCGGGACGCGCACCCGGACATGGGCCTGCTCTTCCTGTCGCACTACGCCGAGTCGCACTACCTCATGCGCATCCTCGAGATCGGGACCGACCGCATCGGCTACCGCCTCAAGGAGAAGGTGGGCAGCGTCGACGTCCTCTCCGACACGCTGACCCGCATCGCCGACGGCGAGATCGTCATCGAGCCGGAGCTGGCCAAGCGGCTCGTCGAACGCCCCCGCAGCGAGAAGCGGGACCTCGTCGCGTCGCTCTCGGAGCGCGAGCGCGACGTGCTCAAACTGATGGCCGAGGGCCGGTCCAACAACGGGATCGCCTCGACGCTGTTCGTCAGCGCCAAGGCCGTCGAGAAGCACGTCGCCAACATCTTCGACAAGCTCGGCCTGCACGCCGACACCTCGGCGCACCACCGTCGGGTGCAGGCCGTCCTGACCTACCTGCGCTCGCAGCGCGGCGACGCCTGATCACCATGCGCACGGCCGGACGACTTGCGCGGCCGGTGCTGCTCGGCGGCGTCGTCGCGGTCGTGCTGGCGGTCGTCGCGGCGCTGGGGGCCCTGCTCGCCGGCCCGGCGCTCGCCACCGTGGTCGGCCCGTTCGTCGCCGCGGCGGTCGCCGTCCCGGCGGCGCGGGCGGCCCGGCCCTGGGCGGACCGCGTCGCCGGGCGTCTCGGCCGGCGCCCGGCGCCCACGCCGTACACCGTGCTCGCCGACACCGCCGCCCGTGTCCGGGAGGGCTCGCTGACCGACGCCCTGCCGGGCCTCGCGCGCGTGCTGGGCGAGGGCACCGGCGCCGAGCGGGCGGTCGTGTGGCTGGTGGTCGGCGACGTCCTGGTCGCCGAGGCCGCGTTCCCGCCGGACCAGGAAACGGGCGAACGGGTCGCCTCGCTGGGCGCGCTGCTGGCCCGCCCGGGCGTCGACCACGCCGTCCCGGTGCTCGACGGCGAGCGCCTGCGGGCGGTGCTGACCATCGGCAAGGCCGGGCGCCCGGTCACCGCCGGCGACCGGCGCCTGGTGCGCGACGTCGCGGGCGGCGCCCACCTGGTGCTGCAGGGCGTCGCGCGGGGCGCCGAGCTCGCCGCCCGGGTCCGCCGCGTCGACGAGCTGGCGGCCGAGACCGCCGCGTCGCGCCGGCGGCTGGAGGTCGCGCGCGAGGTCGAGCGCCGGCGCCTGGTCACCGAGCTGCAGGGCGCGACGGCCGATCGTCTCGCGGCGTTCCGGCAGTCGATCACCGACGCCGCCGAGGCGCTGGAGGACGCCGAGGACGAGGACGGCCCCGAGATGGCGCGCCACCACGTCGGGGAGGCCCGCGAACGGCTGACGGAGCTGATCGACCGCTTCCGCGTCATCGCCCGCGGCGTCCACCCCGCCGTCCTGCGCGAGCAGGGCCCGCGCTCGGCGCTGGAGGAGGTGATCGCCGACCTGCCGCGGCCGGTGCACCTCTCCGGCCGGCCGGCCGAGCGGCTCCCGTGGGAGATCGAGTCCGGGCTGTACTACGCCGCCGCGTCGGCGATCTCGCTGCTCGCGGCGCGGGGCGGGCGCCCGCCGCTGGAGGTGCACCTCGACCGGCACGGCGACGTCGTCGAGGTCCGGGTGACCGATGACGACCCCGACGACGCCGAGGAGCTGCGCGAGGCCCTCGCCGACGACGTCGACCGCCTCGCCGCGCTCGGCGGCGCACTGGACCTCGTCGACCACGGCGGGCGCCTCGAGCTCCGGGCGTGGCTGCCGGACCGGTTGCGGCCGGTCGTCCTGGACACCGGGGAGCGGCGCCGCGGGGCGGAGCCCGACCGGGGTGGGGGTGTCGCATGACGGGGACCCTCGCGCCGCCGACCTCCCCGGCCCCCGACGACGCCCGCGGGGAGGCCGGAGCCACCTCCCGGTGGACGGTGCCGGCGTGGTGGGTGGCCCTGGTCGCCTGTTCCGCGCTGACGCTCGTCTGGCTCGCCCTCGGGGCGCTGGTGGCGCTCGCCGCGACCGTGCCCGCCGTGGGCGACGCGGTCGGCGCCGCCGCGAGCGCGGGCAACGCCTGGGCCGGTGGCGTCGTCGCGGCGGGCGAGCTCGGCGAGCCGGCCGGGCAGGCGGTGCTGGACTACCTCGCGAGCGCGGTGAACCTCGTCGTCGCCGTCGTGCTCTGGCGGCGCGGCGGGCGCACCTGGACCATCCGTCTGCTGATCCTCGCCATGATCGGGTCGGCGGGCGCGTTCAACCTCCAGGCGCACGCCGCGACGCTCGTCGTCCGGCGCGGCTCCGGGCTCGAGATCGGCGAGCTGCACCAGATCCTGCTGCACGGCGTCGCGAGCGCGGCCTACGTCGGCGCGCTGCTGCTGTTCCCGGCCGGCGTGGCGGCCGTCCGCGGCGGCCAGCGCCTGCTGGTCGCGCTCGCGGGGATCGCGCTGTTCGTCGCGGGCATGGGCACCGCGTTCCTCCCGCACACGGTGAGCTGCGTGGTGTTCTTCGGGTTCGGGGTGCCGCTGGTCGGCGCGCTGGGCGTGTCCCGCCACCTGCGCACCGGATCGAGCCCCGAGCGTCGCGACCAGGCACGGCTGCTGATCACCGTGCTCACCGGCGTGCTGGCGACGGCCACCGTGCTCGCCCTGGTCACCGTCGTCATGGCCCTGCTCGGCCAGCCCGGGCTCACTCTCGACGACCCGACGGCGCGCCACGACGGGGGAGGCGGGGCACCGACGGCGCTGCTCTTCTGGTTCGCCCGGCTGTCGGCGGCGGCGCTCGCGCTCGCCGTCCTGGCCGCCTACCGCCCGTGGGTGCGCTCCGCCGCCGACCGCCTGCACCGCGCGCTGACCACCGTCGTCGTGGTGGTCGCGGTCGGCGGGGCCGTCGCGCTGGTCCTCGCGATCGCGCGCGGGGGACCGGTCGCATGGGTGGCCGGCGCGGTCGTGGGCGCGCTGGTCTACCTCGCGGTGTCGGCGCGTGCCGACCGGCTCGTCGAACGCCTGCTGCACGGACGCCGCCCGACCCCGTACCGCGTCCTGCTCGAGATCGCCGAGCTCACCCGCACCGCCGCGCCGGGCACCGAGCTCGACCGCCTGCCCGAGGCGATCGGCCGGCACCTCGGCGCGCGGACCGTCGAGCTCACCGCACATCGCCCCGGCCTGCGCGACCGGGTGTTCCGGTGGCGACGCGAGGACGCCGGCGAGGCGGACGCGTCGGTGGTCTTCCCGATCCGCCACCGCGAGGACGAGGTCGGCGTGCTGGCCGTCGACGGCGAGGCGGTCGCGGGCGGCAGCGAGCGACGGCAGCTGCTCGCGGACGTCGCGGACAGCCTCGGCGCCGTGCTCCAGGCCCACCGCGTCGAGATCGAGCTCGAGCGCCAGCTGCGCGCGGCGGTGGCGCACGGGGAGCAGATCGCGACCTCGCGGCGAGCCGCCGTGGCCGAGATGGACGGCGAGCGCCGGGCCCTCGAGCGCAACCTGCACGACGGCGCCCAGCACCACCTGGTGTCGCTGCGACTCGCGCTCGGGCTCGCCGAGCACCAGGTCGGCGCGGGGCAGCTCGACGCCGCCCGGGACCGGCTCGCCCACATCCTCGAGCAGATCGACACCGCCGAGGCGGTGCTCGCCGAGACCGCCACCGGCGTCTCGTCGGTGACCCTCGCCGAGCGCGGGGTCGTCGAGACCCTGCGTCTCGAGACGGCGGGCGCGGACAGCACCGTCGCCGTCGACGCCGCGGGCGTCCCGCCCGGACGCCGCTACGGCACCGACGTCGAGGCGGCCGTCTACTTCTGCTGCCTCGAGGCGGTGAACAACGCCCGCAAGCACGCGCCGGGCGCCGCGATCACGATCACGTTCGCCGAGGTCGACGGCGTCCTGCGCTTCTCCGTGCGCGACGACGGCCCGGGATTCGCGATCGACCCGTCCGCCGCCGGCCACCAGCGGGGCATGCGCAACGTCGCCACCCGCATCACCGCGGTCGGCGGCACCGTCGCGCTCGACTCCGCCCCGGGGCGGGGGACGACGGTCGCCGGCTCGATCCCGCTGGCCGACGCGACCCCGAACGCGACCCCGGACCCCGACCCCGCCACCGGACCGATCACCCTGCCCGCGCCCGCCCCCGAGGTGGGAGCGAGGGACGCCCCGGCTGCGTCCGACGCAGCGAGGGACGCCCTCGCTCCCGAGACCCCGGACGCGGCGCCGGAGAGCAGCGCCTTCCTCGACACGGTGCGCGACCTGCTCGACGGGCTCGAGGTGCCCCCGCCGACCGCTCCGCGGATGCGGGAGATCGTGGCCGAGCTGCACACCGCGCCGGAGCCCGGCACCCCACGCCTGCCCGCCCCCCTGCGCGCCCGCCGCGCCCTCGACGGCCTCGAGGCCCTCGCGCGCCGGGGCACCGGGGGCCGGGACTGGTCGTGGCAGGTGCTCTACGCCGTCGAGCGCGCCCGGCTGGCGGGCGCCCGGGAGCTCGCCGAGGGCGAGCTCGCCGACGCGTTGCGTCGCGGGACGGTGGTGCTCCCGGCGGGCGAGCAGGCCGCCGCGGAACGGCTCACGGGCGCCGCCGGGACGTCCGCCGCCGCCCGTCTCGGGCTGGCGGACGACGCGGGGCCCGAGGACCTGCGCCGCGCCGCGCAGGAGCAGATCGCCACGTGGAAGGCCCGCGCCGGGCACCCCGCGTCGTCCCGCGCGGTGCGCGAGGCCGCGCTCGTCCTCGCGGGGGTGTGCGAGGCCGTGCTCGCGGAGACGGCCCCCGCCAGCGCCCGGGACTAGCCCGTGTTCCGCATCCCCGCCGAGATCCCGTTGACCGTCAGCAGCAGGGCCCGCTGCAGGTCCGGGTCGGGCTCGTCGACCTTGCGGCGCTCCGCGAGCGTGTGCACCTGCAGGTGGTGCAGCGGCTCGAGGTAGCCCTCGCGGATGTCCAGCGTGCGGCGCAGCAGCGGGTTGCCGCCGAGCAGCTCGTCACCGGGGGTGAGCTTGAGGACCTCGCGCTCGGTCGTCCGGTGCTCCGCCTTGATGATCTCGAAGACCTCCTGCAGCTCGGGGTCGACGAGCTCGGAGACGTAGAACCCGGCGATGCGCATGTCGGTCTTGGCCAGCGTCATCTCGACGTTGGAGATGAGGTTGGCGAAGAAGGCCCAGTCCCGCATCTCGTCGATGACCTCGGAGTAGCCGGCGTCGTGCGCGGCCTTCAGACCGCTGCCGAGCCCGAACCAGCCGGGCACGATCATGCGGGTCTGGGTCCAGCCGAACACCCACGGGATCGCGCGCAGGTCCGCCAGGGACGTCTGGCCGCCGGCACCGGGGCGCTTGCCCGGCCGGGAGCCCACGTTGAGCATCGAGAGCTCGTCGACCGGCGTGGCCTGGGTGAAGAAGTCCGGCAGGCCCTCGTGCTCGATGAGCTTCGTGTAGGCGTCCTGGGCGGCGTCGGAGATGACGTCCATCGCCTCGTCCCAGCGCTTGAGCGTCGCCGCCTCCACCCGCGAGGTCTGGTGCAGCAGCGTCGCGTCCAGCACCGCCGAGAGCATGATCTCGAGGTTGTCCTTCGCGAGCGCGGGCAGCGAGTACTTGTCGGAGATGACCTCGCCCTGCTCGGTCACCTTCATCACCGCGTCGACCACGCCGTGCGGCTGGGCCGCGATCGCCTCGCCGGCCGGGCCGCCGCCGCGCCCGACCGAACCCCCGCGGCCGTGGAACAGGCGCAGCCGCACGCCGTGCTTGGCGGCGACGTCGCGCAGCTGGCGCTGGGCCGTGTGGATCGACCACTGCGACGTGGTCAGACCGGCGCCCTTGTTGGAGTCGGAGTAGCCCAGCATCATCTCCTGGACGTCGCCCCGAGCCGCCACGAGCGCCCGGTACGACGGGTCGGAAAGCATCCCGTCGAGCAGGTCCCCGGAGATCTTCAGCTCGGTCGCGGTCTCGAAGAGCGGGACGATGTCGATCGACGCGGCGGCCTCGACGGAGTCGCCCTCCCCGCCGGTGATCTCGACCAGGCCCGCCTCCCGCGCGAGCACCGCGACGGCGAGGATGTCGTCGACGTTCTGCGCCATCGAGATGACGTAGGTGTGCAGGGCCTCCTCGCCGTAGGTCTCCTGCACCGTGCGGATGCAGTCGAAGACCTCGAGCGTCTCCTTGAACGAGTCGTCGCCGATCTGCTGCCAGTTGCGCCGCGGGGTCAGCGCCCGGCGCCCCGCCAGCTCCTTCGAGAGCACCTCGGTGCGCCCGGCGTGGTCGAGCTCGCCGTACGGGGTGTCCAGCTCGCCGAGGCGGTCGAACAGCGACTGCAGCGCCGTGTGGTGGAAGTTCGTGTGCTCGCGGACGTCGACGCTGGCCAGGTGCAGCCCGACGGCGTTCGCCGAGCGCATGACGTCGCGCAGGCCGCCGTCGGCGATCCGCTCGCCCTGGTGGGCGCGCAGCGAGCGGTCCATGACGACGAGGTCGCGCAGGTACTCGTCGGCCCCGAGGTAGTCGCGCCCCGGCTGGTGCGGGGTGCCCTCGACGTAGCGGCGCCGGGTGTTCTCCAGCCGCGCGTGGACGTAGGAGCACTTGAGCCGGTAGGGCTCCTCGGCGTTGAGCCGCACGAACCGGTCGTAGACCTCCGGCAGCGCGCGGCGGTCGCGGGCGAGGCTGCGCCGCAGGTCCTCGCTGACCCCCACCAGCCGCGTCGACACCGACAGCTCCTGGACGAGGTCCTCGAGCAGCTCGGACTGGATGCGCACGCCGCGCTCGCCGTAGATCCGCATCGTCTCGAGCGTCAGCTCGGCGGTGACGTTGGGGTTGCCGTCGCGGTCGCCGCCGACCCAGCAGCCCAGGACGAGGGGCCGCGAGCCCTCGGGCAGGTGCAGGCCCACGCGGGCGAGCTGCTCATCGAGCTCGTTGAGCACCTCGGGCACGGAGCGGCGTCCGAGCTGGTCGAGGTAGTAGGACACCGAGCGGGCCTCGTCGAGCACCGTCGGACGCTCGGGGCGGATCTCGTCGGTCTGCCAGATGAGGTCGACGAGGCGGTGCAGCCGGACCTCGGCCTGCTCCTCGGGCAGGCCGCGGGCCAGGACGTCCGCGATCGCCCGGAGCTTGCCGAGCACCGACTGGCGCTGCGCCTCCGTCGGGTGCGCGGTGAACGTCGGCTTGACCTCGAGGCGCGACAGCGCCGTGTCGAGCTCGTTCGGGTCGGCGTCGGCGACGAGCCGGTCCACGACCTCGTGCAGGGGGCCGCGGCCGTCCGCGTGCACCGCGGCGCGCTCCTCGGCACGGTGCAGCTGCTCGGCGAGGTTGGCGAGGTGGAAGTACGTCGCGAACGCCCGCCCGAGCACCGCGGCGGTGCCCGGGTCGAGCTCGCCGAGCAGGTCACGGATCTCGGTGTCGCCCCGGCCCCCGGAAGGATCATGGCTCGGGACCTCGCGCACCAGCCGGCGGACCTTCTCGACCAGCTCCAGCATGTCGTCGCCGTGCTGGGCCGCGACCGTGCGTCCGAGCAGCGTGGAGAGCAGGCGGATGTCCGCGCGCAGCGCGGAGTGCTCGGATTCGGAGGCGACGGTGCCCTCGGTGGAGACGCGGTCGGCTCGCGCGGAGCGCTGTCCGGTGTCGCTCATCGATCGTCCTCCTGATCGGCGTTCCCTCCTGGTGGGTCCGCGACGGTGGGGACGCCGACAGATTGTGCCCCCGATCGGCCGCGCCGACACCCCGAGGGTCACCCCGCGCCGGCGACCTCCGGGAGGAGCCCCAGACCGGTGAGGAGACCGTGGTGGTCCCACAGCGTCCGGTACTCGGTGATCCGCTCCTTGCGCACGGCGACCACCGAGATCGCGAGGACCTCGACGTGCCGGCCGGTGGGGGCGACGCCGGGCAGCAGCCACGGCAGCTCGCGGTCGTGGGTGAAGGCGACGCGTGCCTCGTCGACCACCCGGAACCGGTCGCCGGTGCGGGAGACGCGGGTGGTGGTGAGGTCGGCGGGGCGGTGGGGGAGGACGTCGTCGGCGAGGTGGCGGCGCAGGGCGTCCGCGCCGCGCGCGCCGGTGCCCGCCGGCAGCGTCGAGAACGCCACGTCCGGGGCGACCCGTGCCATCGCGGCCTCGAGGTCGCCGTCGCCGAAGACGGCGGTGGCGAAGGCGTCGCGGGCCCGCTCGACCGCGACCATGAGGTCCTGGACGGCCTTGGTCACCTCCCGATCGTCGCACCCGGACCGCGGGTCCGGCAGCGGATGGCTCAGGTCGGGACGGTTCAGGTGAGGGGTTCAGGTGAGGGCCTCGAGCCGCCGGGCGAGCAGGTCGCGCTCCACGTCGTTCGCCGTGAGCATCGCCGCCTCCCCGAGCGCGACCCGGGCCTCGTCGGACCGCCCGGCCCGGCGCAGCAGCTCCCCGCGGGCCGCGGCGAGGTAGCCGTACCCGGCGAGCCGGGGCTCGTCGGCGAGGGCGTCCAGCGCGGCGAGGCCGGCATCGGGGCCGTCGGCGAACCCCAGGGCGACCGCCCGGTTGAGCGCCACGACGGGCGACGGCCAGCGCGCGGCGAGCACGTCGTAGAGCCCGACGATCTCGACCCAGTCGGTGTCGTCAGCCTCCCGCGCGTCGGCGTGGACGGCGGCGATGGCGGCGAGCACGGCGTAGCGGCTCACGGGCCGCGCCGGCAACGCCTCGAGGACCAGGGACCGGCCCTCGGCGATCATCGCGGCGTCCCAGCGGGACCGGTCCTGGTCGGCGAGCAGGACGAGCTCGCCGTCGGGGCCCGTGCGCGTCCCGCGACGTGCGTCGGTGAGCAGGACGAGCGCGAGCAGCCCGGCGACGGCGGGGTCGTCGGGGAACCGCGAGCGCAGCAGGCGCGCCAGGTCGTGGGCCCGGTCGAGCAGGTCGTCGCGGACGAGCGTCGCCCCGGTCGGCGCCGTGTGGCCGGTGGTGAGCACGAGGTGCACCACGCTGAGCACCCCGCCGAGACGGCGCGGCATCTCGTCCACGCCCGGGACGCGGAACGGCACCCCGGCCGCCGCGATCTTCTTCTTCGCCCGGGTGAGCCGGGCGGCCATCGTCGGCTCGGTGACGAGGAACCCGCGCGCGATCTCGGGCGTCGAGAGCCCGCCGAGCAGGCGCAGGGTCAGCGCGACCCGTGCCTCCGGGGTCAGCGCGGGATGGCAGCACGTGAACAGCAGCGCGAGCAGGTCGTCGGGCGGCGCTCCGAGGGGTTCCGGGGCCGCCTCGTCGACCACCAGAAGCGGCAGCGCCCGCTCGGCCACGGCCGCCCGGCGGTGGAGGTCGAGCGCGCGACGCCGGGCCGCGGTGGTCAGCCACGCACCCGGTCGCGCCGGGACACCGTCGCCCCACGCGACCAGCGCCTGGGCGTAGGCCTCCTGCACGCACTCCTCGGCGAGGTCGAGGTCGCGCGTGACGCGCACCGTCGCGGCGAGCACGGAGGCCCACTCGCGACGGTGCGCGTCGGCGACGGCCCCGGCGGGGTCGACGCTCATCGCGATCTCACATGTCCCGCAGCGGTCGCACCTCGACGCCCCCGAACGGCGCCGGCACCTCCCGGGCCAGCGCCAGCGCGGTGTCGAGGTCGGGGACCTCGACGAGGTAGAAGCCGCCGAGCGCCTCCTTGGTCTCGACGAAGGGTCCGTCGGTGACCAGGGCGTCCTCGCCCGCGGCGAACCCGTCGCGGTCCTGACTGCCACCTCCGCCCGGGCCTCGCACCGTCGTGGCGGTCGCCGTCGGGTGGAGCCATCCGCCGCCGCGCAGCACGTCCCCGTGCGCCGCGGCGAAGCGGCCGTGGGCGGCCAGGATCTCGCCGGCCTCGTGCTCACCGACCGCCGCCCAGGAGGCCTCGTCCTCGTACAGCAGGATCAGGTACTGGCCCATGTCGTCTCCTCGACTCCGGGGCCCCGCGGCGGGGGCCCTCATCATGACGTCGCGGAGCGGTCCCGGGAATCGACAGGTCCCCGCTTCCGGCTCACCGCCGGCGGTGGTGGGTGACGACGGCGCCGGTCGGGACGGTCGCCACGGACTCCGTCGACCACGTCGACGCCGGGAGCGGGCCGTCGAACATCGGCAGACCGGCCCCGAGGATCGCCGGCACCCGGATGATGCGCAGCTCGTCGAGCAGGTCGGCGGCGAGCAGGGCCCGGATCACGCTGACGCTCGAGAGCACCGCGATGTCGCGGCCCGGCGCTTCGCGCAGCGCGCGGACCTCGCCCTCGAGATCGCTCGCGACCCGGGCGTTCGACCAGGTCGCGGTGGTGAGCGTGCGGGAGACGACCACCTTCTCGACGGCGTCGAACCAGCGGGAGATGTCGCGGCTGCGCGGGTCGGCGGCGGGGTCGTCGGCCACCGACGGCCAGTACCCGTGGAAGCCCTCGTAGTTGGTGCGTCCCAGCAGGACGGTGTCGACGCCGCGGTAGAAGCCGGCGAAGCCGGACGCGCACTGCTCGTGCAGGGCGGTCTCGATCAGCCAGGACATGTCCCCGCCCGGTCCGGCGGCGTAGCCGTCGAGGGAGAGGGTGATGTTGGCGGTGACGGTGCGGGACATGCGGGGTGTGCTCCTCGGGTGGCGGACCCCGGTGCGGGTCGATCACCACGACGTCGAGCGGGGGCGTCGCCGTCGGTCACGGTCGCCGGACCTCGGACGATCGAGCATGAGACCTCGCACTGGCCGCGCCGATCGTCCCGCGTCCTCTCACGAGGGGCACCTTGCGCATGATCGACCGGCGCCGGGGCCTGCGGAACGTGCCCCTCGCCGCGGGTTGCCGGAGGCGGCGGGCGGGGCATACAACGCCTGATGAGCACCACCGTGGGCAACAGCCCGTACGCCGAGTCCAGCGGGTCCTTCAAGCGGCGCGGACCCCGGTTCACCGACCGGATCGTCGCCTCGCCGTCCTCGGAGCAGGAGTGGCAGGCCGAGCCCGGCCGCTACCGCCTGGTCGCGTCCCTGGCCTGCCCCTGGGCGCACCGCTCGGTCATCGTGCGGCGCCTGATGGGGCTCGAGGACGCGATCTCGCTGGCGATCGTCGACCCGCTGCAGGACGACCGGTCGTGGCGCTTCTCCCTCGACGAGGACGGCCGCGACCCGGTGCTCGGCTACCGGTACCTCTCGGAGGCCTACCTCGCGCGCGACCCGGAGAACGGCACCGAGAACGGGGTGTCCGTCCCGGCGATCGTGGAGGAGTCCAGCGGGCTGCTCGTCACCAACGACTACCCGCAGATCACGATCGACCTCGGAATCGAGTGGGCGAAGTACCAGCGCCCCGGTGCGCCGACGCTGTACCCGGAGGAGCTGCGCGAGGAGATCGACGCGGTCAACGAGGGCGTCTTCCACGACGTCAACAACGGCGTCTACAAGGCGGGCTTCGCGACGAAGCAGGCGCGCTACGAGGAGGCGTACGCGGCGCTGTTCGCCCGGCTCGCCGAGCTCGACGAGCGCCTGGCCGACCGGCGCTACCTCGTCGGCGACCACATCACCGAGGCCGACATCCGGCTGTTCACCACGCTGGCGCGCTTCGACGCCGTGTATCACGGCCACTTCAAGTGCAACCGGCAGAAGCTCTCCGAGTTCGAGAACCTCTGGCCGTACGCCCGCGACCTGTACCAGACCCCCGGTTTCGGGGACACGGTCGACTTCGACCACTTCAAGCGGCACTACTACCAGGTGCACACGTCGATCAACCCGACGCAGATCGTGCCGCTGGGACCCGAGCCCTCGGTGTGGCTCGAGCCGCACCACCGCGAGCACCTCGGTGGGACGCCGTTCGGCCCGGACGGCACCCCGCCCGAGCCGCTCGACGGCCCGCTGCGCCCGCTGCCGCCTCTCGACATGTGAGCGAAGTTCCCGGCTATGGCCGGGAACTTCGCTCACGGGTCGTCAGCCCTTCGACGCCACCTCGTCGGCGTACTTGTTGGTCATGTGCTCGACGGCGGCCATCTGGGAGGCCGAGTGGCCCTCGCGCGCCGCGGCGGCGCGGGACTTCGCGGCCAGCGTCGACTCCGCGTGGGTGCGGCCGGACCCCTGGAAGTGGGGGACCACCTGCTCGGCGACGAGCTCCCAGGAGCGCTTCGTCGCCTGCGGGTTGGCCCACTCGTGGCCCATGAGCAGCATGCAGCCGAAGCCGCCCGACTGGTCGGCGAGCCGCTGGACCTGCGCGCGGCCGTCCTCGGGCGTCCCGATCGCCCCGATGCCGGCCTCGTTGACGAAGTCGATCATCTCCTTGACGTCGCCGCCCTCGACGGCCATCTGCGGGAAGGCCGCCGTCTTCTGGAAGTAGCGGAACCACTCCTCGATGCCGAACTCCACGTCGCGGTAGGCCTGCTCGCGGGTCTCGGCGATGTGCATGAGGCCGACGAGACGCCAGCCCGAGCGGTCCGGGGTCGGCTGCCCGAAGTGCGCCGCGCGCTCCTCGACCACGCTCCAGTGGTGGGCCAGGGCGTCGAACCCGTCCTGGGTCAGCGTCGCGCCGATCGAGAGCAGCCCGGTGCCGTGACGGCCGGCGAGCCGCGGTCCGGTCGGCGAGGCCACGGCGGCGACGGCCATGTCGAAGCGCGGCTCGGTGTAGGGCCGCAGCTGCAGCTGGGCGTCGACGAGGTTGTGGGTCTTCGTCTGCTCGGTGACGCTCTCGCCGGCGAGCAGCCGCATGATGATGTCGAGGTTGACGTCGAGCAGCTCGCGCGTGTCGGTCGGGTTCAGGCCGATCATCGCGGAGTCCGACGGCAGCGAGCCCGGCCCGACGCCGAGCATCGTGCGGCCGCGCGTGAGGTGGTCGAGCAGCACCATCCGGTCGGCCACCCACAGCGGGTTGTGATAGCTGACCGAGGTCACCCCGGTGCCGAGCTTGATGTTCTTGGTGCGCTCCGCCGCCGCCGCGATGAAGATCTCCGGCGAGGCGATGATCTCGGTGCCGGCCGAGTGGTGCTCGCCGATCCACGCCTCGTCGATGCCGAGCCGGTCGAGGTGCTCGACCAGCTCCAGGTCGCGCTGCAGCGCGAGCGTGGGATTGATGCCCGCGGGGTGGAAGGGGGCCAGGAACGTGCCGAAGCGCAACCTGCTCACCGGTGCGTCTCCTCTGCGATCGGGGTGTCGTGGGGGGTCGACACGATGACGCTACGCATGACTCGTGTCACACGTCGATGCCTGCGCCGCCCCCACATGCCGCCGTGCCGCACCGGGGAGCCTCGGGGCGTGAGTGCACCCAAGAACGTCGCAGAGCACGTGCTCGACCGTCTGGCGCAGTGGGGCGTCCACCGCTTCTACGGCTATCCCGGCGACGGCATCGGCGGCATCTTCACGGCGCTGCCCGAGCGGGCCGACGCGGAGTTCGTCCAGGTCCGGCACGAGGAGACCGCCGCGTTCGCCGCCTGCGCCGACGTGAAGTACGGGGGCTCGCCGATCGGCTGCTGTGCGGTCACCAGCGGGCCCGGCGCGATCCACGCGCTGAACGGGCTCTACGACGCGAAGCTCGACCACCAGCCAGTGGTCGCCCTGCTCGGGCACACCGCGCAGACCGCGCAGGGCGGCGGCTACTACCAGGAGGTCGACCTCGGGGCCCTGTTCTCCGACGTCGCGGGCTACCTCGCCGAGGTGAAGGACCCGAGCCAGGTCCGGCACGTCGTCGACCGCGCGTGCCGCACCGCGCTCGCCGACCGCACCGTCGCGGCGATCATCCTGCCCTCCGACGTGCTCGAGCAGGACGCGGTCGTCGAGCCGCCCGACGCCCACGGCTACTACCACACCTCGGCGGTCCCCAGCTCCGCGATCACGACGCCGCCGGAGGCCGCGCTCGACGCCGCGGCGGAGGTGCTGAACGCGGGGGAGAAGGTCGCGATCCTCGCCGGCGCGGGGGCGCTCGGTGCCTCCACCGAGCTGACCGAGGTCGCGAACGCGCTCGGCGCCGGGATGGCCACGGCGCTGCTCGGCAAGGGCGTCGTCGACGAGCGCTCACCCTGGAACACCGGTGCGATCGGGCTGCTGGGGACGACGGCGTCGTACCACCTGATGCGCGAGTGCGACACGCTGCTGATCGTCGGCTCGACGATGCCCTACACCGAGTACTACCCGGCGCCCGGCGATGCGCGCGCGGTGCAGATCGACGTCGACGGCTCCCGCTGCGGCATCCGCTACGACACCGAGGTCAACCTCACCGGCGACGCCGCCGCGACGCTCGCCGCGCTGCACGGGCGCCTGCGCGAGCGCACCGACCACTCCTGGCGTGCCCAGGTGGAACGCTGGACCGCGGCCTGGGACGACTACTCGGTCCAGCGGGCTCACGCCCACACCAGCGCGCTCAACCCGGAGCTCGTCGTCCGCGAGCTCTCCGACCGCCTGCCCGACGACGCGCTGCTCGCCGTCGACTGCGGCACCGCGACGTCCTGGTACGCCCGCGACGTCACGCTGCACGGGCGCCAGTGCGGGTCGCTGTCGGGGACGTTGCTGTCGATGGGCGGCGGCATGCCGTACGCGATCGCGGCGAAGAACGCCCACCCCGACCGTCCCGTGGTGGCCCTCATCGGCGACGGCGCGATGCAGATGAACGGGGTCAACGAGCTGATCACCGTGCAGCGCTACTGGGAGAGCTGGAGCGACCCGCGGTTCGTCGTCCTCGTGCTGTCCAACGACGATCTGTCCTACGTGTCCTGGGAGACCCGCGGGATGCTGGGTGAGGCGCCCGACCCGCAGTCGCAGGCCATCCCGGACGTGCCGTACGCGCAGTGGGCGATGCTGCTCGGGCTCGACGGGATGGAGCTGCGGGCCCGCGAGCACATCGGCCCGGTGTGGGACCGCGCGCTCGCGTCGGATCGGCCGTTCGTCGTCGACGCGAAGGTCGACAAGAACATCCCGCTGGTGCCGCCGCACGTGACCATCCAGCAGGCCCTCAACACCGCCCGTTCCCAGCTCGCCGACGGCGACGCCCTCTCGATCATCGCCAACGGCGTGAAGGAGACGGTCGGCGCCAAGGCCCGCTCCGTGCTCGGTCTTCCGCCCCGTGAGTGATATTCCCGGCTATAGCCGGGAACATCACTCACATGGCCAGCAGGGGTAAGGCGTTCGTCGCGTCCTTGTCGGGGACGTCGCTGGAGTACTACGACTTCGCCGTCTACGGCACCGCCTCGGCGCTCGTCTTCCCGCAGCTGTTCTTCCCCGGTTCGGACCCGCTGACCGGGACGCTGCTGGCCTTCACGACCTTCGCCGTCGGCTACATCTCGCGACCGGTCGGCGGCTTCGTCTTCGGGCGCCTCGGCGACACGCTCGGGCGCAAGCGGGTCCTGGTCACCACGCTGCTGCTGATCGGGATCGCGACGGTCCTCATCGGTCTGCTGCCGACCTACGAGACGATCGGTGTCACCGCGCCGATCGTGCTCGTGCTGCTCCGCTTCGCGCAGGGCGTCGGGGTCGGCGGCGAGTGGGGGAGCGCGGTCCTGCTCTCCGGGGAGTTCGGCGATCCCCGCCGGCGCGGGTTCTGGTCGTCGGCCGCCCAGATCGGCCCGCCCGCGGGCAACCTGCTGGCCAACGGCGTGTTCGCGGTCCTCGCCGCGACGCTCACCGGCGACCAGCTCCTCGACTGGGGCTGGCGGGTCGCGTTCCTGCTCTCGGCGCTGCTCGTCGCGTTCGGGCTCTGGATCCGGCTCACGCTCGAGGACACCCCGGTGTTCCGCGCGCTGCAGGCGTCGGGGGAGACGTCGTCGGCCCCGATCCGCGAGGTCATCAGGACCCAGTCGCGCGGGCTGGTCGCGGCGATCCTCTCGCGCCTCGGGCCCGACGTGTCGTACTCGCTGCTCACCGTCTACGTGCTGACCTACGCGACCCGTACCGCCGGCTTCGAGCGCGCGCAGGTGCTCTCCGCGGTGCTCATGGGCTCGGCGCTCCAGCTCGGCCTCGTGCCGGCGTTCGGCGCCCTGTCCGACCGGATCAACCGGCGCCTGGTGTCGGCGGTCGCCGTCATCGGTGCCGGGGTGTGGGTGTTCGTGCTCTTCCCGGCGGTCGCGTCGGGGTCGTTCGGCCTGCTGGTGCTCGGCGTCGTCGGCGGTCTCGTCCTGCACGCGGCGGCGTACGGGCCGCAGGCGGCGTTCATCACCGAGCAGTTCTCCCCGCGCCTGCGCTCCTCCGGCTCCTCGCTGGGCTACACCGTCGCCGGCGTCCTCGGCGGCGCGGTCGCCCCGCTGCTGCTCACCTCCCTGCAGGCGGACCTCGGCTGGGCGGCCGCCGCGGGCTACGTCGCGTTCGCGTGCCTGCTGTCGGTCGTCGGCCTCGCCCTCGGCCGCAACCACGACCCGCGCGAGGACGAGGAGCTGGCCTCGGCGGCCGCCCCTGCGGAGGCGTCGGCCGATCGCCCGTAGGGTCGCCACCATGGCGGTCACCGTGGACAACACCGACGACCTGACCCGCGCCCCGGGCGCGGCGGTCACCCCCGACACCCTGCCGAACGACCTCGACATCACCGATCTCGTCATCGGTGGCGGGGCCGAGGCCGGACCGCGCGACACCGTGCAGGTCCAGTACCAGGGCATCCGCGTCTCGGACTCCGGCGAGTTCGACTCCTCGTGGGGCCGCGGCGGTACTCCGGTCGAGTTCCCGCTGAACGGGGTGATCGACGGCTTCAAGCTCGGCATCTCCGGGATGCGCGAGGGCGGCCGGCGCGTGCTCGTCGTCCCGCCGCACCAGGGCTACGGCGCCCGCGGGGTGCCGCCGGTGATCCCGGCGAACGCCCACCTCGTCTTCGTCGTGGACCTGGTGAAGGTCAACTAGTCCCGAGCACGGACGCGAGCAGCGCCGCCGCCCGCGCGGCGCCGTCGCGCGCGAAGGGCGCGGACCGGACGGGCGTCGCGAGCGCCTGCGCGATCGCCGCGGCGATCGACTCCGGGGTCGCGGTGGCGTAGTCCATCCGCGTCCCCGCGCCGAGCCGGTCGAGCCGGTGCGGCACGTGGATCTGCTGCTCGAAGTGGTGGGCCAGCGGGAAGTACAGGAACGGGCGGCCCGCCTCGGCGAGCTCCATCGTCGTGGTGAGCCCGCCCTGGACGACGGCGACGTCGCAGGCCGCGAGCTCGCGTTCGAGGTCGGGGACGTGGCCGCGCACCTCGACGCCGTCGGGCACGGGCACCCTCGCCGGGTCGATGCGGGGCCCGGTCACGAGCACCATCCGCAGCCCCGGCACCCGCTCCCGGGCGCACGGGAACGCCGCGGCGACGCGGCGCAGCAGGGCGGTGCCGACGCCCGAGCCGCCGACGGTCACCACGCAGACCGGCTCGTCGTCCCGCCACCCGAGCTCGGCCCGCAGCCGCTCGCGGTCCCGCGGCGGACCGCCCGTCGACACCCACCCGGCGAACGCGAAGTGCTCGCTCGTCCAGTCGCGGACCGTCGGCAGGCCGGGTCCGAGGGGACGGGTCACCAGGTCCTCGGGCTCGCCGACGAACACCGACCGGTCGCGCAGCCGCGGGTAGCGGGCGACGTGCTCGACCATCTCGGCGTTGTAGTCGGCGGTCAGCGCCGCCTCCTCGACACCGCCGTCGGGCACCGGGAGCCAGCCGACGACGTCGGTCAGCCAGGCGTAGGGCGACCGCTTGAGCTCGGGGTTCTCGTGCAGGAAGTGGTCGATCTCCCAGCCCTCGTCGGCGATGACGAGGTCGTAGTGCTCGGCGTCGACGACGTCGTGGAAGACGTGGAAGTTCGCCAGCAGGATCTCGTCCATCCGCCGGATCGCCCGGAACGCGTGCAGGTCGTGCTCCCCGGCCTCCGCCTCGATGTGGGCGCTCTCCGTGGCGAGGTCGGCGCTCGCGGGGTGGAGCCGGTCGCGGGGGCCCAGCACGGTGGTGACGGGGTGCTGGGCGAGCCAGTCGACCGCGACGTCCGGGCACCGCTCCCGCAGGGCCTCCGCGATGGCGACGTCCCGCCGCGCGTGCCCGAGGCCGATCGGCGAGCTGACGAGCAGCACCCGGCGCTCCCGCGCGCGAGCCGGGACCCAGCTGACCCGCCCGGGACGGGCCCCGGCGAGCGACCGGACGAAGTCGCGGATCAGCAGGTTGACCCGCACCGGGTCCCGCACGGTCGGGGCGTGGCCGCCGCCGGGGATCGAGACGAGCGACCCGCCCGTCCACGCGGCGACGGCCACACCGCCGGAGTACGGCGTGACGGCGTCCGCGTCACCGTGCACGACGAGCACCGGGCAGCGCACGGCGCGGCAGATCGCCTCGGCGTCGGCCTCGGTCGGCTCGGCGATCCCCGGCACCGTGTCGATCAGGGTCTCCGCGTCGGTCTCGAGGCCCCACCCGACGAGGTCCTCGACCTGCTTCGTCGAATGCGGGTCGGTCACGACCCGGGACATGAAGAACTCGACCCAGCCCCGGAAGTCGGCCCGCCAGTAGTGCGCGTTGGCCTTCTCCCACCCCTCGTGGGTGTCGCGGACCTCGTCGAACCCCGGCGGCAGCGGCCACGGCAGCGCCGCGCCGATCGCGACGACACCGGTGACCCGCCCGGGATGCCACGCCGCGAGCTGGAGCGCGTGGCGCGCGCCCATCGAGACCCCCACCGCCACGGCCCGCTCGGTCCCGGTGGCGTCGAGGACCGCCACGGCGTCCGCGATGTGCTCGCGGTCGAGGTGGGCGGCGGCACCGCGCGGGCGGTCGGACGTCCCGTTGCCCCGGCCGTCGGCGGTGACCACCCGGAAGTGCCGCGCCAGGAACGGCGCCTGGAGCTTCCACTGCCGCATGTGGACGATCGCCCACGACGTCAGCAGGAGCACCGTGGGCGCCTCCTCGGGACCGTCGAACACCTCGTAGCCGATGGTCACGCCGTCACGGACCACCGCGCCGGCGTCGTCCGGTTCCCTCGCGCGCACGTCGTCCCCCTCGGCCCGTGCCTACGGACGGATCTCGTAGACGTGGTTGAACGGGGTCTGCGCGGCGATGCGGAACCGCGTGAACCCCGCGTCGGTGGCCACCTGGCGCAACGCTGCCGGACCGGCCTGGGCGCCCAGGCTGTAGCCGCCCGGCTGGGAGCGGCCGGCGGCGACGCAGATGAAGGAGGAGAACCCGTAGTAGACCCTGCTGACCGGGTTCAGGTTCTCCGCGAGGGAGTCACCGGCGATCGGCTCGATCATCAGCCAGGTGCCGTCCGGGGCGAGGGTCTCCCGCACGTGGCGCGCGGCGGTGAGCGGGTCGCCCATGTCGTGCAGGCAGTCGAAGAACGTCACGAGGTCGTAGCCGGAGCCCGAGAACGTCTGGGCCGGCGCGGTCTCGAACGTGACGCGGTCGGCGACCCCGGCGTCGGCCGCGCGCTTGCGGGCGGTCTGGATCGACGCGTCGTGGTAGTCCGAGCCGATGAACGTCGACGTCGGGTAGGCCTGCGCCATGAGCACCGTCGACGACCCGTGGCCGCAGCCGACGTCGGCGACGCGCGCTCCGGCCTGCAACTTCGCCTCGACGCCGTCGAGGGCCGGGATCCACTCCGCGACGAGGTGGGCGTTGTAGCCGGGACGGAAGAACGTCTCGCAGCCGACGAACACGTCGTCGTCGTGCTCGTGCCACCCCATGCCCGCGCCGGAGCGGTAGATCTCGGTGACACGCGGCTCGGCCCGCAGCGCCCCGAGGGCGAGGACGAACGCCCCGGGCAGGTAGACGGGCCCGTCGGGGTCGGTCAGGGCGAAGGCCTGCTCCTCGGTCATCGAGAAGGTCCCGGTCGTCGGCTCGTACTGGACGTAGCCGCCCGCGGCCTGCCCGGCGAGCCACTCGCTGATGTAGCGGGGCGTCGTGCCGGTCCGTTCGGCGAGCTCCTCGGCCGTCGCCGGCCCCTCGGCGAGCGCGCGGTAGAGCCCGAGCCGGTGGCCCACGACGATCCCGCCCGCCGCCATCGTGGCGCCGAGGTCGCCGACCACCTTGCCGATGAACTCCATCGCCTTGTCCATGTCCACGGCCATCGCTCGGCCCTCCCTCTCGCCCGGGGCTCCTCCCCGGGACGCGGCCACGATGACCGGGACCGTTGCGCGCTCGTTGCGCCTGCCGCCCGCGCCTACACCCGCGCCGGCGCCGTGGTCCCGATCCGGTCCACCCGCTCCGCCAGGTGGCGCCACCCGTGCGCCCGCGCCGCGGCGAGCAGGGGTGCGAGCGTGCGGCGCGCGCGAGCGGGCCGGTCCCGCGCGATCCAGGCCCGGGCGACCGAGACGTAGGCGTCGGCGCCGAGCAGCCAGGCCGCCGCCGGCGGTGCCGTGACGCCCGCGAGCAGGCTGTCCGCCTCGACGAGGGGCGTGTCGTCGCCGTGTGCGGCCGCGATCTCGGCGAGCGGGGCGAGACAGCGGACGCGGCAGGCCGCGGCGCCGTCGCGCCCGGCGAGCGCCAGACCGCGCCCGGCCACGGTCCGGGCCTCGGCGACGTCCTCGGTGCTCCCGCGCTCCAGGAGCGTCGCGGCGAGCAGGGAGCAGGCGGTGGGCGTCCACCACCGGTGCCCGGCCTCCCCGCCGCGCGCCACCGCCCGCCGCCCGACATGCAGGGCCTCGTCGAGGTCACCCTGCAAGCGCGCGACCCACCCGAGGTGGGCGTGGAACCAGACGTCGTGACCGCCGTACCCCGAGTGCTCCGTCACCGCGACCGCCTCCGCGATGCGCGCCCGGGCCTCGTCCCACCGGCCGGCGGCGACCGCCGGGAACGACCCCTCGAACACGGCCCACTGCAGGAGCCCGCGGTCCTGGAGGCGCCGGGCCAGCGGCTCGAGCTCGTCGACCACCCCGGCGAGCTCGTCGACCATGCCCGCGTAGGCGTAGGCGGTCTTGAGGCCGTCGAGTCCGAGGAGCAGCGCCCGGTCCCCGCCGGTCTCGCGGGCGACGGCGAGCGCCCGCCGGCCCTGGTCGAGGGCCTCGCCGAACCGCAGATCGTTGGCCGCCAGCACCGCGAGGCGGCCGCGGAGGTCGGCCTCGGCCACGCGGTCCCCGAGCGTCGCGGCCCGCCGGAGGCCACCGCGGAGGTACGTGACGCACTCGGCGGGCGGGATGCCGAGCGCGATCGGCACGTCGCCGCCGAGCTGGCGCAGCACCGCCATCTCGAGGCGCCGGTCGCCGGCCTCCCGGGCCGCCCGCGCCGCGCTCCGCAGGTCGGTCCACGCCTCCTCGGGACGCTCGAGGCCCTCCCGGGCGCCGGCGCGCGCCAGGAGCACCCGGCCGACGATCTCGAGGTCGGCGACGCGCTCGGCCGCGGCGAGGGCCCGGTCGTGCAGCGACTCGGCGTCGCCCATCGCGCCCCGGCGCGCGGCGGCCTCGCCCGCGAGGAGCAGGGCGCGCGCCGCCCGCGGCCAGTCCTCGGCCGCCGCGGCGTGGGCCCCGACCGCCTCCGGTGTCGCGGACAGCAGGTCGGCCGCGCGCCGGTGGTGCAGGCGGCGCACGGGATCGGGCGTGCTGGCGTGGAGCACCTCGTGCACCAGGTCGTTCGCGAACTCGTACGCGGCCCCGGTCGGGATCAGCAGGCGTGCGTGGGCGGCGCGCTCGCACCGGCGGGCGATCTCCGGCACCGGGAGCTCCAGCAGGCCCGCGGCCACCTCGGGGTCGAGGGACGCGCCGAGGACCGCCCCGGCCCGCAGCAGCTCCTCGACCTCCGGCCCGAGACGCCGGACGCGCGCGAGCACCGCGGCCTGGAGGGTCTCGGGCACGCCCACCTCGCCGGAGTCGAGCCCGCGCAGGGTCTCGACGACGAACAGCGGGTGCCCGCGGGTACGCCGGTGGATCGTCGGGGCCAGGTCGCGACGCCCGACCCGGTCGGCGAGCGCGACGACCGCGGTGGGGTCCAGCGGGCCGAGGTCGAGGCGCTCGGCGACGTCGTCGAGGTGCGCCAACACCGTCGCTCCCTCCTCGGCGCGCACCGTCGCGCACACGAGGAACCGGGCGCCCCCGGGACGCAGGGCGAGGAAGTGCAGCAGCTCCACGGTGGCCAGGCCGGCGTTGTGCAGGTCGTCGACCACGAGCAGCAGGGGCGCGGTCGCGGTGACGTCGACGAGCAGAGCGGCGAGCGCGGCGAACACCCGGCGCGGCTCGGGGCGCTCGAGCGACGACGACCCGTCGGGCACGAGGTCCGGGAACAGGGCCGCCAGCACCTGCGCGCGGGGGCCGTTCACCGGCCAGGGCCCCGGGAGCGCCGCGAGCACCGGGCCGAGCGCGTCGACCACGGGCTGCAGGAACAGCGAGCGCTCCGCGGCGTGGCAGCGCGCGGACGCCACCCGCCCGCCGGTGGCCGCGGCCAGCTCCGTGACCTCGGTGGCGAGCCGCGTCTTGCCGATCCCCGCCTCGCCGGCGAGCAGCACGAGCCCGGACCGCCCGCGGGCCGCGGCGTCCCAGCGCCGGGTTAGGCGGGCGATCTCGTCGGTGCGCCCCACGCAGTGGCGCGCGGAGGGCGGACCCGCCCGGGGCGCGGGCCCGTCCCGGCCGGCTTCCTGGTCCCGCAGGAGCGCGAGGTACTCCGCGCGCGTCCGTGGTGCGGGCTCGAGGCCCAGCTCGTCGGCGAGCTCGATCCGCAGCCGATGGTAGTGCTCGACGGCGCGCGAGGGCTCGCCGGCGAGCTGGTGGGCCCGCATGACCAGGCGGTGGGCCGTCTCGTCGAACCGGTCGGCGCCCACCGCGTCGGCGCCGGCCCGCCGGGCCCGGTCGGCGTCGCCCGTGCCCAGAGCGGCCCGGGCGTCGGTGTGGCGGGCCCGCCGGACCAGCTCGCGCCACTCCGCGCGGGCCGCCACGACCCAGGGCTCGTCCACCTCCTCGGGCAGGGGCTCCCCGGTGCCCAGCAGCTCGAGGGCCCGGGCAGCGGTGCTCGCGGCGAGCCCGGCGGCCCCGTCGGCGAGCCGCCGGTCGGCCTCGTCGAGCAGGCGCGCCGCCTCGTCGAGGTCGACGGTGACGCCCGGGGCCGCGCCGAGGCGGTAGCCGCACCGGTCACCCAGCAGGATGTCGGGGTCCAGGCGGCTGCGGAGCCTGCTGACGAGCGTCGCCACGCCGGCGGCGGGGTGCCGCGGCGACCGCCCGGTGCTTCCGTCCCAGAGCTCCTCGGCGAGCTGGTCGCCGGTGAGCACCGCCGGACGCCGCGCGGCGAGCAGCGCCAGCAGCCGCCGCTCCTTCGGGCTCCCGATGCGCAGCGCCTCGGGCGGCGAGCCCCGCTCCACGCGCAACGGACCGGCGAGCCGGACCGTGACACCCATCACGACACTATGCGACCGCCGGCCCGCCGTGGCAACGGCTGGGTCGCCCGTTCAGCGCAGCGATCGGGCGAAAGTCTGACTCCGAGTGACGGTCAGGCCCCGAACGTCGCGGGCTGGCCCGTCGCCTCGATCACCGACATCCACAGGTCGCCGTCCGGGTCGACCTGGTTGCGGTGCCCGGTGATCAGCGCCATCGGGATGTGCACGAACCGGCGGCGCCAGCGGACCACGACGGTCTCGGTGCGGCCGGCCATCCCGGCGTGCACGGCGGCGTGGGCGAGGCGGACGCAGTAGACGCTGTCGTAGGCGTTCGCGGCGACGCTGCGGATCGCGTAGCTCGGGTCGAGGTAGCGCACCGTCGGCGGGAGGTCGACCGCGGTCAGGTGCTCGGTGATCTTCTCCTTGAGGTAGAGCCCGATGTCGCCGAGCTTGGCGTTGCCCGACGCGTCCGTCGTCCGACCGTCCTGCTCGAGCAGCTCCTGCCCGGCGCCCTCCGCGACCACGAGGACGACCTGGCCGTGACGGCGGACGTGGTCCTCGACGCGGCGCAGCACCCCGTCCGGCCCGTCGAGCACGAAGGGCACCTCGGGGATGAGCACGAAATCGGCGTCGTTGTTGGACAGCGCCGCGTAGCAGGCGATGAAGCCGGAGTGCCGGCCCATGAGCTTGACGATGCCGACGCCGTTCTCGGCGGCCTGCGACTCGACGAACACCGACGCGATGAACTCGGTGGCCTGCGCGAACGCCGTCTGGAACCCGAAGCTCTGGTCGGTGTAGGGCAGGTCGTTGTCGATGGTCTTGGGGATGCCGATCACCGCGATGTCGAGGCCGCGCTCGTCGATGACGCTCATCAGCTTCATCGCGCCGCGCATGCTGCCGTCGCCGCCGATGACGAACAGGACGTCGATCCCGAGCTCGACGAGGGTGTCGACCATCTCGCCGGGGTCCTGCTCGCCGCGCGAGCTGCCCAGGATCGTCCCGCCGTCGTTGTTGATGTCCCGGACGGCGTGCAGGTCGAGCTCGACGACGCGCTCGCGGTGCTTCCGCGTCAGGCCCGCGTAGCCGTTGCGGAAGCCGTAGATGTGCGCGACGCGGTAGTGCTCGGTGAGCTCCTGGACGATCCCGCGGATCACGTCGTTGAGCCCGGGGCACAGGCCGCCGCAGGTCACGATGCCGACGTTCGTGGCGTCCGGGTCGAAGTAGACCTTCCGGCGCGGCCCGGCCGCCTCGAGGCTGGGCAGCTGGTCGATGGGCACCCCGCGCTCCAGGAGCACGGAGACGGTGTCGTCCACGAGCACGCGGTCGTCCTCGTGGACGTAGTGCGGCGACGTGCGCTTGGTGGCCAGCATCTCCGCGAACGGCGAGTCGTAGCGGCAGTCACCGAGGCTGCGGACGCGCAGATCGTCGAGCTCGAGCGTCACGGCGGACCCCCCGGGGTCGTCAAGAGAACGGTCGGGACGGACTGCCCGCCACGCCGCGGGGCGTCCTCACGCTAACCCAGGACCGGGATCGATTCCGGCGCCGGGGAACAACCTCACGAGATCGCTCCTCGACCGCATCCCGAGCTTGCGGTAGACGCGGGTGAGGTGGTTCTCGACGGTCTTGCGGGAGACGAACAGGGCTGCCGCGGCCTCGTCGTTCGTCCGCCCCTCGGCGACGACCCGCGCGACCTGGAACTCCTGGGGCGTCAGGGCCGACCAGACCGTCTCGCGACCCGCCCGCCGCGGCGGGGGAGCTCCGGCGGCCGCGAGCTCGGCCTCGGCGCGGGCGATCCAGGGTCGGGCACCGAGGCCCACGAACAGCGCGTACGCGTCGCGGGCGGCGGCGCGGGCCACGGCGGGCCGCCGCAACCGTCGCAGCGACTCGGCCTCGGCGAGCAGGGTGCGGGCCCGTTCGAACGGCTGGTCGCTCCGGGCGTGCGCCTCGTGGGCACACGCGAAGGCGTCCGCCGCGTCGTCGTCGCAGGTGGCCAGGATCCCGCGGCAGCGCGCGGCGGTGGCGGCGGGGAAGGCGAGGCCGGTCCCGGCCTTGTCCTCCCACCACGCGAGCACCTCCCGGGCGCGCTCCGGCGCACCGCTGCGGACCAGCGCCTCCACGAGGTCCGGTCCGTAGGGCACGACGTTGCTCGCGCCGAGGCCGTCGGCCGTCGCGCGCCGATGGGCGCGCTCGAGGTGCCCGACGGCGTCCTCGGCCTCCCCGACGGCCAGCGCGGCGAGGCCCTCGACCGCAGGGACGTAGGTCAGCAGGCAGTCGACGCCGTGCGAGCCGATCTCGGCGAGGACCCGTCGGGTGCGTTCGCGACTGCGGTCGACGTCGCCGACCATCGCGTCGAGCCGGGCGAGGATCAGCAGCGCGACCGCCGCGGTCCCGCGCTCCCCGCGCTCCTCGGCCCACTGCAGGCCCTCGACGGCGTCGGCGCGCGCGGCGGGCCAGCGGCCGCGCCAGAGCTCGACGTCCGCGCGGACCGCGTGGGCGAACGCGAGCATCGCGCCCACGCCGTGGCGCCGTGCGGCGGCGAGCAGCGTGTCGATCCGCCGGTGCGCGTCGGCGTAGCGCTCGACGTAGACCTCGGTCTGGGCGCGCAGGGCCTCGTCCTGGAGGTCCCAGGGTGTCGCGCCGAGGTGGCCGAGGCCGTCGAGGATCGGCAGGGCCGCCGACGGGTCCCCGCCCAGGACCAGGGCGTGCGCCTCGGGCGCCCGCCGGACCGGTGTCCCGGTCGGCGTGAGCGACGCCGCGGTGCGGACGAGGGCGAGCACGTCGCGGACGCGCCCCGCCATGGCGGCGGGCGCCGTGGCCTCGGTGTAGATAGCGGCGGCTGCGGCGGGGTCCTCGGACGCCACGCGCTCGGCGGCGCGGACGAGGTCGTCGACGGCCCGCCCGGGGTCGCCGAGCCAGGTGGTCGCCCTGCTCCGCACGATCTCGGCACGCGCGGCGAAGGCGTCGTCGTCGTCCAGGGCGAGGGCCGCCTCCGCGTGGCCGGCGGCGAGGTCGAGCGACCCGGCGAGCAGGAACTCCCGGGCGGCCGCGAGCAGCCGGTCGGCGCGGTCCCAGCGGTCGGTGCTCAGCTGCGCGGAGCGTGCCCACGCCTCGGCCGCACTGCCGTGCCCGCCGCGCTCCGCCGCCGACCGCGCCGCCGCCGCGAGCCGCTCTCCGACGACGTCGTCGGTGCCCTCGATGCGCGCCGCCTCGTGCCAGGCGCGCCGGATGCCGGTGGTGCGTGCGGCGAGGGCCTCGTGGACGCGACGCGTGAGGGGCGGGTCCGCGGCGAGGAGGACCGGACGGAGCAGCGGGTGGCGCAGGTCCGGGCGTCCCTCGTGCGTCCGGAGCAGGCCGGCCTCCTCGCCGGGCTGGAGGTCGTGGGCGGCGAGGCCGAGGTCGGCGAGGACGAGGTCGACCTCGTCGGCACCCGCCGAGCCGGCGGCGGCCAGCACCGTGACCGCGGTCCTCGACGACTCCGGCAACGCCTCGAGCGCGCCCGTCCAGAGCGCTTCGAGGGCCGGTCCGGCGCGCGGGGGGACCGCCGGGCCGAGGTGACGGGCGTTCTCCACCAGCGCGAGCGGATGGCCCGCGAGGCCGACGACGAGCCGGTCCACCGCGACCGGCGCCAGCTCCCCGGTCAGTCGGCGCAGGAGCTCGCGGCTCTCCGTGCCCGACAGGCGTCCGACGTCGACGACCACCGCGCCCGGCACCACGCGGCGCTCGTCGCGCGTGGCGAACACCAGGGAGACCCGCGGCGACTGCAGCCGCCGCGCCACGAACAGGAGGACCTCCGTCGACGGCGGGTCGACCCACTGCAGGTCGTCGACGACGACGAGCAGCCCCTCGTGCTCGCCGACGGCCTCGAGGAGGCCGAGGACCGCCGCGCACACCGCCAGGGGACCCGACGGACGTCCGGCGCGGCGGGCGACGCTCACCTCGAGCGCCTCACGCTGCACCTCGGGGAGCGCGGGCAACCGGTCCGCCACGGGGTGCACGAGGTCGGCCAGGGTCGCGAACGGGAGGTGCGACTCCTCCTCGCTGCCGGCGACCCGCACCGTCCGGACCGCGGCGCGGGCGGCCACGCGCTCCAGCAGCTCGGTCTTGCCGATCCCCGGCTCGCCGCGCACGACCGCGACTCGCTCCGGCCCGCCCGCGACGAGCCCGCACAGCGCCTCGAGCTCGGCATCGCGCCCGACGAAGGGCGGTGCGTCGGTAGCTGTCATCGGTTCCCCCTCGGTGGTGGTGACACCGGGGCGTGCGTGGTGCGTGGGACACAGGATGACGGGCGCGGCGTGGGGAGCAGTGCCGCCTTTCGGGTCGAACCGGGGGATTTCCCCTGTGCCGGGGGAAAGGCTTTCTAGGCCGTTCGCAGGAAGGTGCGAGGAACGAACAACCATGCGCAACTGATCGGTGACCCGGAGTTGGAATCGGTCGATCGGTCGGTGACGGCGCGCATTCGTGCGGTAGTCGCTCGGCCACTCCCCGATGACCTGTTTCTGCAGGTGGGGGAGATCTCCCCTCTGCCCTGGGCGTGCATGACGAGGAATCGTCGGTGTCACCGGAAAAGGGGGAACCACCATGGCCATTCCCGGCAAGGGGACGCGCGTCCTGACGAACCTCAACCACGGCGGGCACGCGCTCTCGGAGGAGCTGTTCCAGGCGACAGCGAACGCGGAGGCGCGGGAGGACATCGCCCGATTGCGGGAGGTGACCCGCAATGCAGCGATCGACACGGCGTCAAAGGACGACACGACGCCGTTCCACTACCTGTTCGTGAATCTCGCGGACCGCTACCCGACCGCGCACCTGCCGAACACGACGCCGGAGGCGGTCGTCGTCGCGCTCAAGGCCCTCGGCTCGGCGATGATCGACCAGGACCCGGTGGACGGAGCCAATGTCAATGCGCCCATCCCGCCGGTGTTCACGTACTGGGGCCAGTTCATCGACCACGACCTGACCGCGAACACGGATCGGGACAAGGACCTGAGCATCGTCGATGCCGTGTTCGATCCCGAGCACCCCGACGACGTCGTCGCCCAGCTCGGCAATCTGCGTCAGCCCGCTCTCAACCTCGACTCGCTCTACGGCGACGGACCCGCCGCCAGCGGGCAATCCGGCGCGGTGCCGTACGTGGACGGGAAGCGGTTCAAGCTCGGCAAGTTGGCGCCGACCACCCCGGGCGGGCCGGTGCGCACCGAGCCCGTCCCCCCGCTCCTCGACACGCGGGACGTGCCCCGGGTCGAGGCCCCGGGAACCGCCGACCTGCCCACCGGGACCGCGCTGATCGGCGATGGGCGCAACGACGAGAACCTCGTGGTCGCCCAGCTGCACGTCGCGTTCCTGCACTTCCACAACAAGGTCGTCGACTGGGTCGAGGCCCACGACCCGCAGCCCGACGCGCCGGCGACCTTCGAGCGTGCCCGCCAGCTCGTCCGCTGGACCTACCAGTGGCTCGTCGTGAACCAGTTCCTTCCCCAGCTGGTCGTGCAGGAGGCGCTGGACGCGGTCGACGCGAACCCGCTGTTCACGGCAACGAGCAGCGGGACCTACATGCCGCTCGAGTTCTCGGTGGCCGCCTTCCGGTTCGGGCACAGCATGGTCCGGGGCGCCTACGACTGGAACCGCAACTTCGGGCGGCTGGCCGGGCAGCAGGACACCCATGCGTCGTTCGACCTGCTCTTCGCGTTCACCGGGAAGGCGAGGCCGATCTTCTTCGGGACCGGCGCCGCCAGCTTGCCCGACAATTGGCCGGCTGAATGGGACCGGCTCGTCGACGACCCGCCTCTCTTCCAGGACCGCCTGGCCCGGAAGATCGATACGCATCTCGCCTTCCCGCTGAACCAGATGGTGAACGAGGGGAACGATCCCCATCTCGCGGAGCGCGTGCGGCGGCTGCTGAAGCGGTTGGCGGTCCGGAACCTCCTGCGGGGCTACAAGCTCGGCATCCCGACCGGCCAGGCGGTAGCCGCCGAGCTCGGGGTCCCTGCGCTCACCAAGGCCCAGCTGAACTCGGGCGCAGGGACGATCCTCGGGGACGCCCTCGCCGACGGCGGCTTCCTCGACGCCACGCCACTGTGGTTCTACATCCTCAAGGAGGCCGAGATCGGCGGTGGCGGCAAGCTCGGTGTGGTGGGCGGCCGGATCGTGGCGGAGACCCTCCGCGGGCAGATTCGCCTCGACCCGGACTCCTTCGAGAACGCCGGGAACGGCTGGACCCCGGATGCCGGGGTGAAGGACGCGAACGGAAACCCCGTCCGCACCATCGCTGATCTCTTCCGCTTCGCCGGCGTCCTCTGATGGCCACCACCCTGCGAGAACAGCAGGAGCTCGCCGCGTCCCGGTACAAGCGCCGGGCACCGGAGAGGGCGGAGACGGAACGCAAGCAGGAGGCGTTGGGCACGCTCGTCGCCGACGACCCCGACCAGATCGAGGCCCGGGCGGAACGGCTCCTCGGGGACGCCGTCGGGTCGCGGGCGGTGCGGCAGGCCGCCCGGCACGAGGGCGTTCTCGAACGGATCATCGCCGAGAACGACCTGCAGCCGAGCCTCTTCCTCGGGCGCGGGACGGCGATCGCCGAGTCCGTCGGCCGGATCTCGCTCGCGGACGGCGGGGCGGGGACCGGCTTCCTCGTCGGCCGACGGCTCCTGCTGACGAACAACCACGTCCTGCCCGACGCCGCCTCCGCGGCCGGGGCGTTCGTGGAGTTCGACTTCGAGCTGGGGCCGGACGGCAGACCGGAGGCGCCGGCCGCCTTCGACCTGGACCCCGGCACGCTGTTCCTCACCGACGCCGAGATCGACGCGAGTCTCGTGGCGGTCGCGCCGGCGAGCGGTGTGGCCGCCGGCGACAAGTACGGGTGGAACAAGCTGCTCAAGCAGCAGGGGAAGATCGTGATCGGCGAGGCCGCGAACGTCATCGGTCATCCCTCGGGGCGCCGGAAGGAGATCGCGGTCCGCAACAACCGGCTCCTCGACCAGCTCCCGGACTTCCTCCACTACGAGGCGGACACCGAGCCGGGCAACTCCGGATCGCCGGTGTTCAACGACCAGTGGGAGGTCGTCGCGCTCCACCACTCCGGCGTACCGCGGACGAACGACGCCGGCCAGTGGCTCACGACCGACGGCGCGGTGTGGGACCGCTCGATGGGCGACGCCGCGGTCGCCTGGGTGGCCAACGAGGGCGCGCGGATCTCGGTGGTGCTCACGCGGCTGCGGGCGCTGGCGCGCACGCCCGCGCAGACGGCGCTCCTCGAGGAGTTCGGCGTCGAGGCGCTGGTCGGCGCGGGGCCGACGGAGGGCGCGCTGCGTACGACGAGGACGGCCCGCGAGATCACCGGCCGCACCGGCATCCGGGCCGTCCCGGAGACGCCACCGCACCTCGTCTTCCTCCACGGTCGATCCCAGCAGGGCCGGGACCCGCTGGTGCTCCGGGCGGAGTGGGCGGGTGGCCTCGCCCGCGGGCTCGGCGCGGTCGGGCGCGCGCCGCTCGACCCGGCGCGCGTCTGGTTCCCCTTCTACGGCGACGTCCTCGCCGAGCTGGCCGGACCGTCCGCGGTCGAGCGCACGGTCATCGAGGACGACGGCGCGCCGGCGGCCGTGCGCGCGGCACCGTCGACCACGTCGGCCCGCGCCACCTACGCCGCGCTGATCGAGGACGCGGCGGGCCTGGCCGGTTTCCGCGCGCAGGCGTCCCGCGAACGGGAAGGCCTCGGCGACCTGGTCGCCGGGCTGCAGCCGGCCCTCTCCTGGCTGGCCGACAAGAGCCGTCTGGACGACCTGTTCATCGCCGTACGGTTCCGCGACGTGGCGCTCTATCTCGAGGACGACGCGACGCGGAACCGCATCCTGAGTACCGTGCTCGAGACGATCCCGGCGTCGGGACCGGTGACGCTGGTGTCCCACAGCCTCGGCACGGTGGTCGCGATGGACCTGCTGACGCGCCTGCCGGCCGGCGTCGAGGTCCGGCTGCTCGTCACCGCGGGCAGCCCGCTGGGCATGGACTCGGTGAACAAGAGGCTCCTGCTCGGCGGACCGCGCCGTCCGGACGTCGGCCGCTGGATCAACGCCTGGTGCCCGGCGGACGCCGTCGCGATCGGCGCACCCCTGGCTCCCGTCTGGGACGGGGTCGAGGATGTGCAGACCGCGAAGACGGGCGAGAGCGCGCACTCGATCGTCGAGTACCTCGCCGACCTCCGGGTGGCGTCCGCGATCGGCGAGGAGGCGTAGCGACCCACGACAGGTACCGACGAACACCGGCACGCCGCCACGGGCCGCCGTGGCGGCGTGCCCTCACCAGGGGGAGATGTCGCCGTGCCCGACGAGACGGAACAGGGTCGCTGGGACCCGGTCTTCGGGCTGCCGGACGTCGCGATCCACGTCACGGTGCTGCCCACCGGGAAGGTCCTCGCCTGGGGGCGCCGGAAGGACCCGCACGGCGGAATGGATCAACAGGGCTGCGCGCCGTTCGTGTGGGACCCGGTGACCGGGACGGCCACGCCCACCGAGGAACCGCGCCGCGGCGACGGCACGACGCCGGTCAACCTGTTCTGCTCCGGCCACACCCTCCTCGCCGACGGACGCCTCCTGGTCGCCGGCGGTCACATCAGGGACGGCGACGGCCTCGACCAGGCCTGTCTCTACGACGCCACGGGCGACTCGTGGACGGCCCTGCCTCCCCTGCGCAGCGGGCGCTGGTATCCGAGCGCCATCACGCTCGCCGACGGGCGGGCGCTCGTCATCTCGGGCAGCCACCAGGACGGTCCGAACCAGCCCGTCGAGCCCGTCCCCGAGATCTGGGACGGGACGTCCTGGCAGCCGACACGGGACTTCATCGGTCTGCCGCTCTACCCACGGATCCACCTGACACCGGACAACCGGATCGCCATGTCCGGCTCGAACCCGTTGACCAAGCTGCTCGACACCACGGGCCCGGGGGAGTGGACGCCGCCCCCCGGACCGGACATCGCCCGCGCGAAGAGCGAACGTCAGTACGGGCCGGCGGTCATGTACTCGCCCGGCCGGATCCTCTATCTGGGCGGCGGCAACGACCTCGGTGACGACCGCCCCACGGCCGACTGCGAGAAGATCGACCTCACGGCACCGTCACCGGCGTGGGAACCGGCGGCGAGCATGGCCTTCCGGCGTCGCCACCACAACGCCACGCTGCTGCCCGACGGGACGGTGCTGGTCACCGGAGGCACGAGTGGCCCCGGCTTCAACGACCTCGTCCCCGGCGCGCCGGTGCACAGCGCCGAGCTGTGGGACCCGGGGACGGACACCTGGACGACGCTCGCGGCGGAGGACGTCGACCGCTGCTACCACTCGACGGCGATCCTCCTGCCCGACGCGACCGTGCTCAGCGCGGGTGGCGGAGAGTTCGTCATCGGCGTCCAGCCCAACGATCCGGCGGACACCCACCGCGACGCGCAGATCTTCCACCCGCCCTACCTCTTCCGCGGTCCGCGCCCGGCCATCGACGCCGCTCCCGACGACCTCACCCCCGGGCAGACGTTCACCCTCACCACGACCGGAGCGCCGACCGACACCGTGACCCTCCTGCGGCTCGGGTCGACGACGCACACCCTCGACGCCGACCAGCGGTTCCTCCGGCTCACGTCGTCCGGCACCGGGCAGGAGCGCGTTGTCACGGTGCCCGAGAACCCTGCCGAGTGCCCCCCGGGCCACTACATGCTCTTCGCGCTCAGCGCCGACGGGGTCCCCTCGACGGCCCGCATCGTCCGGGTCGGCGTGGTCACGCCCACCGAGGCGCCGACGGAGGACCGGCGTGAGAGGTCGCCGGCAGGACGGCGCGCCCCGCGGGCCGAGAGCGCCGGGACCGGCACCGTCGTGACGATCGGGCTCACGGCGCAGTGCCCCTACGGTCTCGGCCCGTGCTGGGGCGGCGCGTACTCCGCCCTGAGCCACCTGGAGGACGTCGTCCACGTCGATCCCGTGCCGAACCAGACCGACCAGACCGCGCAGGTGTCGCTGGCCCATCAGGGCCTACCCGACCTCTCCCAGTGGCCGGAGCAGTTCGCGAGCTGGGCGAACGCGAGCTACGTCGTACGGGGCGTCGAGGTGTCGATGACGGGCACGCTCGTCGCGACCACACACCTCGGCGTCCCGGCTCTCGACCAGCCGCTGCCGCTCCGACCGATGGTCCGCGGGAGCCAGCTGGCGTGGGATCTGCGTCGCCGACGGAGACGTCCCCTGACACCCGACGAGCGAGGGGCCTACGAGCGACTCGTCGCCGAGCGCCCCCGCGGTGAGGTCACGGTCACCGGCCCCCTGCGCCTCGTGCGAGGCCGCCCGGTCCTCTCGGTGCGCGTCGTCGACGCCGGGTCGTGAGGCCGGGCGGCAGCGGGGCGATCGTCCGACTACGGTGCGACCGTCCCGCTGCCGCCGTCTGGAGGAACCCCATGGCCGACGACGTCGTCGTCACCCGCACCGTCGATGCGCCGCCCGAGCGGGTGTGGGAGCTCGTCGGGGACCCGGCGCGGATCGGGGACATCTCGCCGGAGTGCCACCGCGTCGACTGGGTCGGCGGCGCCACCGGGCCCGAGCCGGGTGCGCGGTTCAAGGGCCACAACCGCAAGGGGCTGCTCCGCTGGTCGACCGACGGCACCGTCGTCGAGTACGACCCGCAGCGGGCGATCAGCTGGGACGTCTCGCTGCTCGGGCAGCCGGTGGCCCGCTGGGGCTTCCGGCTCGTCCCCGAGGGCGGTCGGACGCGCATCGAGCAGTACTGGCAGGACCGTCGCAGCCCGATCGCCAACGTCGTCGGCCGTGCCCGCGCCTGGGACGTGCCGGGGGCGAACCGCCGCGGCATGGAGCGGACGCTCGACACGGTCCGTCGCTCGGTCGAGAAGGGCTGAGCGGGGAGCGGCTCAACCGTCGAGCGCCGCCACGCCCTCGAAGCCCGAGAGCTGGAGCACCCGCCGGGTCAGCGAGCCCGGCGGGGCCAGCACGGTCATCTCGATCTGCAGCACCTCGAGCCGGGCACCCAGGGCGAACAGCACCCGCAGGCCGGCGCTGTCGAGGTAGGCGAGGTCGGCCAGGTCGAGCGTGACCGCCGAGGTCTCGTTGGTGATGGCCGCGGTCAGCTGCTCCTCGACCTCCAGCGCGTTCTCGAGGTCGATCTCGCCGCCCATGACGATGCGGACGGCCGAGCCCTCCGGGTGGACGACGACGGACGCGGCGGTCATCGGCTGCTCCCCGTGAGGTGACGTCGGAAGACGACGGTGGTGCCGCCGGGCCCGGGGGTCACGTCCATGTCGTCGCTGCACTGGCGGATCAGCGCGGTGCCCCGCCCGCGTTCCTGCCCGCGTGCCGGGCGCCATCGCCCGTTGTCGCGCACCGTCCCCACGACCGTCGCCCCCTCCAGCTCCATCTGCACGACCAGGGTCCCGCCGGCGGGCCCGTACGCGTGCTCCACGACGTTCGAGCACGCCTCACCGGTGGCGACGAGGATGTCGGCCGCGTCCTCGGGGGACGCCCCGGCGGCCGCGAGCCACCGGCGGACCGAGGAGCGGACGTCGGACAGGGTGCGCGTCACCGCCGGCACGACGATGCTCAGCGGCACCACCGACGGTGTGCCGAGACGGTGGGCGACGAGCATCGCCACGTCGTCGCCGACCGGGGTGGCGCCGATCATGCGGTGCAGCACCCCGCCGCACACCGACTCGGCCTCCTCGGCCCGCACGACCTCGCACAACGCGTCGAGGCCGGCGTCCAGCGGGCTCCCGCGCCGTTCGACGAGACCGTCGGTGTAGAGGAAGAGCAGCCCGTGGTCCGGGAGATCGATCGTCGTGGTGCGGCGCGGGGGGCCGACGGACACCCCGACGGGCAGGTCGATCGGCAGGTTGAGCAGCGCCGCGCGCTCGCCGGGCTGCGCGATGATCGGCGGCAGGTGGCCGGCGCTCGACAGGGACACGCGCTCCAGCGACGGCTCGAAGATCGCGTAGAGGACCGTCGCCATGACGTTCTCCTCGAAGTGCTGCACGTTGCCGTCCAGGCGCTCGAGGACCTCCGCGGGGTCGTCCTCCTCCAGGGCGAACGCACGCAGGGCGCTGCGCAGGCGACCCATGATCACGGCGGCCTGCAGCCCACGCCCGACCACGTCCCCGATGACGACGCCGAGGCGCCCGGACGGCAGGGAGAAGACGTCGTACCAGTCGCCGCCGAGACCGCCCGCGTCGCCGGGGATGTACCGCGCCGCGAACTCGATGCCGGTGACCCGCGGCAGCGCGCCGGGCATGAGGCTGCGCTGGAGGGCCGACGCCGCCGCGCGGTCGAGATCGGACAGGCGGGTGCGCGTGACCAGGGCGATCCGGTCGGCGGCGGTCTGCAGCAGGTCCGCGTCGTCCATCGTGAAGCGCCTCGGTGTGAGGGTGCCGACGTGCAGGACACCCAGGACCTCGCCCTGGGCCACCAGGGGCACGCCGAGCAGCGAGCGGATGTCCTTCTCCCGCAGGATCGGGTTGAGGACGTTCGAGTGGTCGACCTCGTCGATGATCACGGGCCGGCGCTCGGCGGCGATGCGCCCCGCGAACCCCTTCCCGACGGGGATGCGGACGCCCTGGCGGACCTCCTCCTCGATCCCGCGCGCGGCGGTGGCGACCAGGTAGGTCGAGGAAGGGTCCAGCAGGAGGACCGCCGAGGTGTCGGCGTCGAGCAGGGCACGCACCCGGTCCAGGAGCTCGTCGAGGAGATCCGCGACGTCCAGGTGGGCGAGCGTGGTGTCGGTGATCTGCTCGATCCGCCGCAGCCGGTCCTCGTTCGTCACGGGGGTGGTCGCGGCCATGCGGGAACGCTAGTACCCCGTCCGATCGCACGGAACGCACACCGTCCGGGTTCCCCCGCTCGCCGTCGGGGGTCCCGGCTAGCGTGGCGGGCGTGCGACTGGCCACCTGGAACGTGAACTCCGCCAAGGCCCGGGAGCCCCGGCTGCTGGGCTGGCTCGACGAGCGAGCGCCCGACGTGGTCTGCCTCCAGGAGACCAAGCTGTCGGACGAGGCGTTCGCCGAGAGCTTCGCCGCCCCGCTCGCCGAGCGCGGTTACGCCGTGGCCCACCACGGGGAGGGCCGCTGGAACGGCGTGGCCCTGCTGTCCCGCGTGGGTCTCGACGACGTCGTGGAGGGCCTGCCCGGCGCCCCCGGCTACCCCCACCAGGAGGCCCGCGCGGTCTCCGCCACCTGCAGCGGGCTGCGGGTCACCTCGGTCTACGTGCCCAACGGGCGTGACCCGGACGACCCGCACTACCTCTACAAGCTCGAGTGGCTCGCGGCCCTGCGCGACCTCGTCGAGGCCGGCGACCCCGACGCGACGGTGGTGGCGGGCGATTTCAACATCGCTCCCACCGACGAGGACATCTACTCCGTCGAGGCGTTCGCCGGGTCCACCCACGTCACCCCGCCCGAGCGCGAGGCGCTGGCGACGCTGATGAAGACCGGCCTGCACGACGTGATCCGCGAGCGCTGGCCCAACGACCGCGCGTTCAGCTACTGGGACTACCGCGGCGGCGCCTTCCACCAGGACCGCGGCATGCGGATCGACCTCGTGCTGGCGGGCGGCCCGGTCGCCGGGCGCCGGGCCGCCGCCTGGGTGGACCGCAAGGCCCGCAAGGGCACCGGTCCGTCCGACCACGCGCCGGTGATCGTCGACCTCGACGAGGCACCGAACGGCGACCTCGGACCGGTCGTCCCGCCGCCGTCGCTGGGGCGCACCCGCAAGAAGTAGGCCGGTCACGCCACCGGGACGACGCGGCGGGCCCACTCCTCGATCGTCGTGGGGGTCTCCACCACACCGACCCCGTGGCGCCGCACGACGCCGCGGTTGAACGCCGCGTTCATCGCGAGGTTCTCCTCGGTGAGGTCCGCGGGCAGTCCCGCCTCGACGAGCACCGCGCGCATGACGTCCTCGGGCGGGCACTCGTAGCGCAGGCCGGGCCGGCCGATCGCCGCGCCGAGCCGCGCGACGGCGTCGGGCACGGTGAGCTCCTCGGGTCCGGGCAGCTCACGCACGCCGGCGGCGTCCGGGTCGCGCAGCAACGCCGCGGCGGCGTCGCCGATGTCGGCGGTGGCCACCATCGGCAGCGCGACGTCCGGGTTGATCGTGTCGTGGTGCACGCCCGTCGCGAGCATCGACGCCAGCGCCGGCAGGAACGACTCGAAGAACAGGCCGGGCCGCAGGAGCACCACGGAGGCGTCGAGCGCGGCGAGCCGCTGCTCCTGCTCGTGGAGGGTCTCGAGGAAGCCGGTCCCCGAGGAGAGCTCGGCGCCGAGCGCGCTCAGCCCCACCACGTGGGGGACGCCGGCGTCGGCCAGCGCGCCCGCGATCGCGGTGCCCACCTGCTCCTGCTGGGCGCGGTAGCCCGGCGCGGCGAGGTCGAGGGGCATGAGGACGTAGGCGGCGTCCGCGCCGCGCAGGGCCTGCGTGATCGCGGCCCGGTCGGTGATGTCCGCGACGTGCGGCTCGGCGCCGTGCGCGGTGGCGTCGGCGAGACGGCCGGCGTCGCGCCCGACGGCCCGCACCGCCACCCCGCTCTCGCGCAGGCGGCGCACGACGCGTCCGCCGGTGTTCCCGCTGGCTCCCAGGACAGTGATCATGATGGCTTCTCCTCCGTGCTCGGTGATCCGGTGCGTCCAACACTGGGCCGGTCCTGCCGGACGAACCATCGCCGTGGCGCCGGTTCTCCTGCTCGATCGTCCGATCTCGTGGACGATGCGCTCCGCGATGCCGGAGGCTGGGCACCGTGACCGTCGTCGACCATCCGCCCTGGACCCCGTCCGACGCCGTGGGCGCGGCGCTGCACGTCCTGCGGATGAGCGGGACCTTCTACTGCTCGTCCGACCTGCGCGGGCCCTGGGGGCTGCGGCTGCCCGAGACGCCGGGCTGCCTGTGGTTCCACGTCGTGACCTCGGGGACCGCGACGATCGTCGTCGGCGACAAGGTGGTGACGCTGTCGCCGTCGGACGTCGTGCTCCTGCCGCGCGGTGAGGGGCATGAACTGCGCTCGACCGACCCGCCGCCCCGCTCGCCCGCGCCGAACGTCCTGACGCTGCCGCACACCTGGTACGGCGAGCGCTACGCGACGATCAGCTACGGCGGCGACGGCGCGCCGACCACCATGATCTGCGGCGCCGTCCGGCTCGAGCACCCGATGGCCGAGCGGCTCGTCGCGCTGATGCCGGACATCGTCCACGTGCCGGTCTCGCCGCTCACCGCGCGCCTGCACGACACGCTGCGGCTGATCGCGCTCGAGGTGGAGGAGACCCGGCCCGGCGGCGAGGCCGTGATCACCCGCCTCGCCGACGTCCTCGTCGTGCAGATGCTGCGGGCCTGGCTGTCGCACGACCCGTCCGCGCGCACGGGCTGGCTCGGCGCGCTCGCCGACCCCGACATCGGCCGCGCGCTCGCCCTCGTCCACGCCGACCCCGCCCACGAGTGGACCGTCGCCGGCCTCGCCCGCGAGCTCGCCCTGTCCCGGTCGACCTTCGCCGCCCGGTTCACCGCGCTGGTCGGCGAGCCGGTCATGGCGTACGTGACGCGCTGGCGGATGCTCGTCGCCCACGACCGGCTCCGGGCCGGCGACACCACCGTCGCCGCCGTCGCCGGCGCGATGGGCTACCGCTCCGAGGCCGCGTTCAGCCGAGCCTTCCGCCGCGTCGTCGGCACCTCGCCGGGCTCGGTGCGTCCGCGGGCCCGCGACGAGGTGGAGCTCCTCGGGGCCTGACCCCAAACTCGGAGACCGTGTCCTGGGGACACGGTTCGACGTCGTCGTCACCGAACCCGGCGACACCGTGTCCTGAGGACACGGTTCGTCTTCGTCGGAACCGACCCCGGAGCGACGGCGGGTCGGCGACGCTGGACGGCGTGGGTCGGGCGGCCGAGGAGGAGGACGCGACGGACGAGCTCGTCACGCTGCTCCTCGACGACCTCGGTCCGGCCCTGCAGTGGTACCGCGACGAGGTGGCCCGGACCCTGGGGCTGTCGCCGGGCGAGGTGCTGTGCCTCGAGGTGTGCCGGCGGCACGGCTCGATGAGCAGCGGGCGCCTCGGCGAGCGCCTGGGCCTCACACGCAGTGCAGTCGCCAAGATGCTGCGCCGGCTCGAGGAGGCCGGGCACGTCGCCCGGTTGTCCTCGCCGGACCACGAGCAGGAGATCGAGGTGGAGGTCCGGCCGCACCCGGCCCGCGACGCCGTCCTCGACGCGCAGCGCCGGGCGTTGCGGCGCTCCCTGCGCGAGATGGTGGGGAACCAGGCGCTGCACGGCCGGAAGCACGCGGTCGCCGCGACGGCCGTCGCCGGGCTCGCGACCGTCGTCTTCGGGCGCGCTCGGGCGATGGCCGACGCGACCATCGAGCGTCGGCTGCTCGCCGACCGTCGCCGGGCCCGCGAGGCCGGGAGCCCGACGCCGTGGTGGGCCCGCTGACTACACCGTCGACATCGGCCCCACGGCCGTGACGTGCACGGCGGCCGCGCCGAGCTCGTCGGAGGCGTCGAGGTCGACCTCGGCGGTGATCGCCCAGTCGTGGTCGCCCTCGGGGTCGTCGAGGACCTGGCGCACGTGCCAGGTGCGCCCCTGCACGGTGACGCGGTAGAACGCCGGGCCGCGTGCGTCGGGGCCGGAGCCGAGGGTCGGGTACTCGGCGAAGTAGGCCTCCATCGCATCGGCCCACCGGTCGAGGGAGGGACCGTCGTCCTCGAGCGCCGCCAGGTCGGCGGGGGAGCGCCGGGCGAAGAGCTCCACGCGTCGGAACATCTCGTTGCGGACGAGGACGCGGAACGCGCGCTCGTTGCGGGTCACCGGCGGCGGGCCCTGGTCGACGGGGCGCGCGTCGTCGCCGGCGGCGTCGAGCTCACTCGGGTTGGCCAGGTTCTCCCACTCGTCGAGCAGCGACGAGTCGGTCTGGCGCACGAGCTCGCCGAGCCAGGCCACGAGGTCGTCGATGTCCTCGGTGCGAGCGGCCTCGGGGATCGTCTGGCGCAGCGCGCGGTAGGCGTCGGTGAGGTAGCGCAGGACGAGACCCTCGGACCGGGCGATCTTGTAGTACGAGACGTACTCGGTGAAGTTCATGGCGCGCTCGTAGAGGTCGCGCACCACCGACTTCGGCGAGAGCTCGTGGTCGGCGACCCAGGGGTGGCCCGTGCGGTAGGACTCGTAGGCGGCACCGAGGAGCTCGGCCAGCGGCTTGGGCCAGGTGACGTCCTCGAGGAGCTCCATGCGCTCCTCGTACTCGATGCCCTCGGCCTTCATCGCCTGCACGGCCTCGCCCCGGGCGGAGTTCTCCTGGGCGCGGAGGATCTGCTTCGGGTCGTCGAGGGTCGACTCGACCACCGAGACCATGTCGAGCGCGTAGGTCGGCGACTCCCGGTCGAGCAGGTCGAACGCGGCGAGCGCGAACGGCGAGAGCGGCTGGTTGAGCGCGAAGTCGACCTGGAGGTCGTCGACGAGCCGCACGGTCCGCCCGGACGCGTCGGGCTCGGGCAGGCGCTCCACGACGTCGGCCTCGAGCAGTCCGCGGAACAGCGCGATCGCCCGCAGGATCAGGCGGCGCTGGGTGGGGCGGTCGGCGTGGTTGTCCTCCAGCAGGTGGCGCATCGCGGCGAAGAAGTCCCCGGGCCGGGAGGCGACCTGCAGGAGCATCGCCGTCGACACCCGGAACTGGCTGGTCAGCGCCTCGGGCTGCGCCTCGATGAGCTTCTCGAGGGTCTTCTCCGACCACGAGACGAACCCCTCGGGCGGCTTCACCCGCACGACGCGCCGCTGCTTCTTGACGTCGTCGCCGGCCTTCGCGAGCCGCTTGGCGTTCTCCACCTCGTGCTCGGGGGCCTGGACGACGACGTAGCCGGCGACGTCGTGCCCCGCCCGTCCCGCGCGCCCGGCCACCTGGTGGAACTCGCGGGCCCGTAGGTGGCGCACCCGCTGGCCGTCGAACTTGGTCAGCGCGGTGAAGAGCACGGTGCGGATCGGGACGTTGATCCCGACGCCGAGGGTGTCGGTGCCGCAGATGAGCTTGAGCAGCCCGGCCTGGGCGAGCGTCTCCACGAGGCGCCGGTACTTCGGCAGCATCCCGGCGTGGTGCACGCCGATGCCGTGGCGCACCAGCCGCGAGAGCGTCTTGCCGAACCCGGCGGTGAAGCGGAACGCGCCGATGAGCTCGGCGATCCGCTCTTTCTCGGCCTTCGAGGAGACGTTGAGGCTCATCAGGGCCTGCGCCTGCTCGATCGCCGCGGCCTGGGTGGTGTGCACGACGTAGACCGGCGCCTGCTGCCCGGCGAGGAGCTCGGTGATCGTCTCGTGCAGCGGCGTGCGCGCGTAGCGGAAGGACAGCGGGACGGGACGTTCGGTGTGCGCCACGACCGCGGTCTCGCGCCCCGTGCGCCGCGTCAGGTCCTCGGCGAAGAACGAGACGTCGCCGAGCGTCGCCGACATCAGCAGGAACTGCGCCTGCGGCAGCTCGAGGATCGGGACCTGCCAGGCCCAGCCGCGCTCCGGGTCCGCGTAGTAGTGGAACTCGTCCATGACGACCTGGCCGACCTCGGCGCCGGGTCCCTCGCGCAGCGCCCAGTTCGCCAGCACCTCGGCGGTGCAGCAGATGACCGGCGCCTCCGGGTTCACGGCTGCGTCGCCGGTGAGCATCCCGACGTTGGCGTAGCCGAGCTGGGCGCCGAGGGCGAAGAACTTCTCCGAGACCAGCGCCTTGATCGGCGCCGTGTAGACGCTGCGCTCGCCACGGGACATCGCGGTGACGTGGGCGCCGAGCGCCACCAGCGACTTCCCCGAACCGGTGGGCGTGGAGAGGATCACGTTCGATCCCGAGACCAGCTCGATCAGCGCCTCGGACTGGGCCGGGTAGAGGTCGAGCCCGCGCTCGGAGGCCCAGCCCGCGAACCCCTCGTAGAGATCGTCGGGATCCGCGCCGGGGGCGGGCAGGAGCGCCGTCGAGGTGGTCACCGGTCCATTGTCCGCGATCGCACCCCCACTCGGCGGACGGTGGCCGGGTTACGATCCGTCACCGCGGGATGGCGACCAGGGGGCCGGCCGTGGGGCGAGGAGGAACGCGGCACGTGACCGAGGGTGGCGAGGTGGCGGCTGCGGCACCCCTCGGGCGACGCGCAGCGACCAAGGCCCGGACCCGGGAGGCGCTCCTCGAGGCCGCGCGCCGGGTGTTCGCCGAACGCGGGTACGGCCCGGCGTCGGTCGAGGAGATCGCGAAGACGGCCGGTGTGTCGGTCGGGTCGGTCTACGTGCACTTCGCGAGCAAGGAAGCGCTGTTCACCGCGCTGGTCGAGGACCAGACCTCGGTGGCGGTCGACCTGAAGTCCACGATCGTCTCGGGCGACCCGGGGGAGACCTTCGCCGCGCTCGACCGCCTCGTCTCCGACGTCGCCGACTCGCGCGAGGAGGCCCTGCTCGACGCCGAGGTCTGGCTCTACGCCGTGCGCCACCCCGAGTTCGCCGACCGTCTCGCGGAGCACGAGGTGCGCCTGGCCCGGTTCGCCACCGACGTGCTCTCCCGCGACTGGGAGAACCTCGACCCGGCGGTGCGCGATGCCGTCCGGGACGACGAGTTCGTCGTCGTCGCGGCCGCGCTCTACCACGGGCTCATCCGGCTGCGGCGCGTCCTCGGCGAGGACGCCGTGCGGGCCGACCTCTTCAGCCGGGCCCTGCGCCTGATGCTGCGGCTCCCGTCCGCCGACGAGTCCCAGCGCTAGCGCGACCCCGGCAGGACCGACCGCAGCACGGGCTCGAAGGCCACCGCGTCCTCGGCGAAGCCGATGTGGTCGCCGGGGAACAGCGTCGGCTCGAGGCCCAGCGCGTCGGCCAGGGCGCGGGAGCTCCGGTCGCAGAGCTGGCCGGCGGAGTCCCGGCCGATGCCCACGACGATCCGCGTCCGCCCGGCGCGCAGGGCGTCGATGTCCGGCCGGAAGTGCGTCGTCGGCCGCAGGAGGTGGGCGTTCTGGTAGTCGCCGTCGGCCTGGGCGGCCGGGTCGGGCTCGCTGCCGAAGACCATCTGGATCATCTCCTCGGGCATCTCGATGGCCGCGTTGGCGAGGAACGCCCGCCAGGAGCCCAGGTGGTCGCCCGCGAACCAGCGCTCGATGACGACGTCCTCGCCGGCGTGGCGGTCGTCGCGGTCGGGGAGGAGCTCGACCAGGGGCGGTTCGTGGGCGACGACGGTGTCGACGAGGTCGGGATGGCCCTGCGCCAGCGCCAGGGCGGTCACGGCACCGCCACTGGAGCCCAGGACGGTGACCGGTCCGCGCGCCCCGTCGGGGTCGACGTGCCGGACGAGGGCCGCGACGTCGTCCGCCCGCGTGGCCAGCGTCGGGGTGGCGTCGGGGTCGTCGACCGGGCTGCGCCCGATCCCGCGGGTGTCGGTGGTGAGCACCGTGTGGTCGACGGCGAGCAGCTCGGCGAGGCCCGCGAAGGCGTCGGCGCCCATGGGTGTGCCGAGCAGCACCACGAGCGGGCCGTCGCCCCGGACCTCGTGGTGGAGCCGGGCACCGGGGACGTCGAGGGCGGCGGTGAGGGTGGGCACGGGTGTCCTCCGGGGGTGGTTGCGGACGGCGGCGTGGGGACGTTCGTGGAGGAGACGGACGCCGCGCCCGGAACTCATCGGCGGGTGCCGATGATCGACGAGGGGTACACGACGCCATGCCCTCCTCCCGCTCGCGACGTTCCCGCGACCTGACCTGGTTCCCCCGCCTGCTCGGCGTGGCCACCGCCGGCTACAGCGTGGCGATCATCGCCCGCCCCGAGCTGTTCACGAAGCCCACCGCGCTGCAGGCCGATGGGGCGCCGCTGCCGACGGCCACCGCGATCGGGGTGCGTGCCCTCGGCGGGCGCGACCTCGCGTGCGGGCTGGCGATGGCCCTCGCCCCGGCGGGCAAGGCGCTGCGCACCGCCGTGGCCGTGCGGGTCGGGTCCGACGTCGTCGACCTGGTGCTGCTCGGTACGTCGCTGCCGGAGCCCACCGCGCGAGCCAAGGCGGCCGGCGTCGCGGGGGCGTGGGGCACGCTGTGCGCCCTGGGCTACCTCGCCGCGGGCGACTGATCGGCCGGCACCTCGCTGAGCCGCAGGTGGTAGACGCCGGCGGAAGGGGTGAGCGGATGCAGGTCGTAGACGTGGACGACCTTCGGCCCGTCGTGGAGGTGGGTGTGCGTCACCGTCGGCAGCGGGGTGCCGTGGCGTGCCTCGCGCACCTCGACGCGTCCGTCGAGCGGACCCCCGACGTAGAGCAGCACGGCGTCCTCGTCGGCCGGCTCACCGGGCGGAACGGTCATGAGGACCTCCTCGGACGGCGCGTCGGTCGGCGGTGCGGCTGTGAAGCCCGGGGCTGGGACGCCTGTGTCGGCGTGGCGTTCAGGGTAGGGAAAGCACGGCCCCTTGCGCAGCGTCTGCGCGGCGTCACTTTCCGGAGCCAACGATGACCGCCGGTGACGGCATCCGGAACTGGACGACGCCCGGCCGTCCTCCGCTCGTCCCCGAGGTCACCCTGCTGCTCGCCGAGGACATACACCGCACGTGGTCGGCGATCGACGAGGAGGCGCCGCCGTTCTGGGCGTTCGCCTGGGTCGGCGGCCAGGCCCTCGCGCGCCACGTCCTCGATCACCCCGACCTCGTCCGGGGCCGCCGGGTGCTCGACCTCGCCTCGGGGTCGGGGCTGGTCGCGATCGCCGCCCTGCGCGCCGGCGCCTCGGGCGCGGTCGCCTCGGACACCGACGCGCGGGCCCGCGCCGCGATCGTGCTCAACGCGCAGGCCAACGACGTCGAGATCGACGTGGTCGGCGACGTCCTGGACGCCGACGAGCCCCTCGACGTCGACGTCGTGCTCGCCGGCGACGTCTTCTACGAGCAGCCCATGGCCCGGCTCGTCGAGCGCTTCTGCGACGAGGCGGTCGCGGCCGGTGTCGACGTCGTCGTCGGCGACCCCGGCCGCGAGTACCTGCCGCGGCGTCGCGTGAGCGCGCTCGGGAGCTACGACGTCGTCGGGACCCTCGACCTCGAGGGCGGCGAGACCACCCGCACCACGGTCTACCGCTTCACCTGACATCCCCGCCGCGCTCCTGTAGAACCGTCACGGCTGACGGTCCGGTCGGCCGGGAACGGGAGGTCGCGGTGCGCGCGGTACAGGTCGTCCGGCTCGACGGGCCGGACGCGGTGGAGGTCGCCGAGGTCGACGAGCCCACGGTCGGCGACGGCCAGGTGCTCATCGACGTGGAGGCGGCCGGCGTCGTCTTCCCCGACCTGCTGCTGTCCCGCGGCGAGTACCAGATGAAGCCCGACCTGCCCTTCCTGCTCGGCAGCGAGGTCGCGGGCACGGTGCGCGAGCCGCCGGACGGCTCCGGCTTCGCCGCCGGCGACCGTGTGGCCGCGATGCCGGTGCTCGGCGGGTTCGCGACGACCGTCGCCGCCTCGACCGAGCTGGTGTTCCCGCTGCCCGACGCGGTGTCGTTCGACATCGGCGCCGGCCTGCCGATGAACTACCTGACCGCGCACTTCGTGCTCGAGACCCGCTGCCACCTCGCCGAGGGCGAGACCGTGCTCGTGCACGGCGCCGCCGGTGGCGTGGGCGTCGCCTGCATCCAGTTCGCCAAGGCGCGCGGGGCGACGGTGATCGCCGTCGTGTCCTCCGAGGGCAAGGGCGAGGTCGCCCGGGCCGCCGGGGCCGACCACGCGGTGCTCGTCGAGGGGTTCAAGGACGCCGCGAAGGAGATCACCGGGGGCGCGGGCGTCGACGTCGTCGTCGACCCCGTCGGTGGCGACCGGTTCACCGACTCGCTGCGCTCGCTCGGCGACGACGGCCGTCTCGCGGTCGTCGGCTTCACCGCGGGCGACATCCCCACCGTCAAGGTCAACCGGCTGCTGCTGAACAACATCTCGGTCGTCGGTGCCGGCTGGGGGGCGTACGCCTCCAAGCGGCCGGGCTTCATGCGCCGGCAGTGGGACGCGATGCTCGACGACATCGCGGCGGGGCGTCTCGCCCCGCCGATCAGCGCGACCTACCCGCTGGCCGAGGCCGCGTCGGCGATCAACGAGCTGGCCGAGCGGCGCGTCACCGGCAAGGTGATCGTCCACCCGCGGGAGCACTGAGGCGCCGTGGAGCTCGCGCACACCCGCACGGGGACCGGGGAGCCCGTGCTGCTCCTGCACGGGATCACGCACCGGCGCCAGGGCTGGGACCGCGTGGTGCCGCTGCTCGCGCAGGAGCGGGAGCTGTGGGCGGTCGACCTGCCCTCCCACGGCGACTCGCCCGACCTGCCCGGCGACTACGCCGGCGACATCGCCCCGCTCGCCGACGCGGTCGAGGCGTTCTGCGCCACCCACGGCCTCGACCGTCCCCACGCCGTCGGGAACTCGATGGGCGGCCTGGTCGCCCTCGAGCTCGCGGCGCGGGGCACGGTGCGCTCGGCGACCGCGCTCTCGCCCGCGGGGTTCTGGTCGCGGGCCGAGCGGGTGTACGCCCGCGCGATCCTCGGCGGAGCCCACGCCGCGCTGGCCGTGATCCCCTCGCAGCGGCTCGAGCAGATGCTCGCCACGCCGATCCTGCGCACCGCGCTGCTCGGCCTGCTGCTGGCCCACCCGTCGCGGATCGACCCCGCGGAGGTCGGCGCCGATCTGCGAGGCCTGAGCCACCCCCGCTCGTCGTTCGCGACGATGCTCGCCCACTTCGACACCTGGGTCGCGCCGTCCCGTTCGGCGGTGCCGACGACGGTCGGCTGGGGCTCGCGGGACATGCTGCTGCCCCGCTGGCAGTCCGGGCGGCTGCGCCGCGCCCTGCCCGACGCCGCGGTGTACGTCCTGCCGGGCTGCGGGCACGTCCCGATGGGCGACGACCCCGCGCTCGTCGCGGACTTCATCCTCGCCGCGACCCGCCCGCGGGCGAGCCGCGCCGCCTGACGGGCCCCGCGGTGTGCCGACCCTCTACCTGACCCGCGGGCTCCCGGCGTCGGGCAAGACGACCTGGGCGCGGGCGCTGGTGGCCTCGCGGCGACCGGGGCGGATCGTGCGGGTCAACCGCGACGACCTGCGGCGCAGCATGGTCGACCCCGACTACGCGGCCCCGGTCGACGCGGTCGAGCGGGTGATCTCCGCGGCGGAGCGCCGGCTCGTGCAGGGCATGCTGCAGGACGGGGTCGACGTCGTCGTCGACGCCACGAACCTGCGCGCGGCGGTGGCGCGGAGCTGGCTGGCGCTGGCCGAGGAGTGCGGGGCGGAGTGGCACGTCGAGGACGTCGTCGCCGACCTCGAGGACTGCGTGCGCCGCGACGCCGCCCGTCCGGAGCGCGAGCGCGTGGGGGAGGAGCGGCTGCGCGACCTGCACGCCCGCTTCGTGGATCCCACGACGGGGCTCCTGGCCCCGCTCGCCCCGCCGCGTCGTCCCCTCCCCGAGGCCGAACCGTGCCAGCATGGACCCGTGGCCCACGAGAACGAGTGGTACTTCTGCCTCAAGCACCATCAGGTGGAGCCGTGGGACGGCTGCCGCGCCGCCGATCGCCTCGGTCCCTATCCCGACAAGGAGACCGCCGCGCACGCGCTCGAGATCGCCGAGCAGCGCAACAAGGCGGCGGACAAGTACGACGAGAGCTGATCTCCGCGCTGCCGGCTACCGGTACCAGCCCCGGTGGGCGACGCGGGCGACGTCGGTGACGTCGGTCGTGAGCCGATCGAGCTCGTCGCGCAGGCGCGCGGCGGGCAGCGACACCGCGATCGCGGCGCTCACCCGGCCGCCGGGGTCGGCGATCGGGGCGCACACGCACGCGAAGCCCGTGGCGTACTCCTCGCGGTCGACCGCGAACCCGTCGCGCCGCACGCGCGCGAGCTCGGCGTCGTAGGCGTCGGGCGAGGTGATCGTCGCGGGGGTGTAGGCCCGCCAGCGGCGCGGGTCGAGGCGGGCCCGGCGCCCCGGCCGGTGCGCCACGAGGACCTTGCTGACCGCCAGGGCGTGCGCCATCGACGGCGGGACCCGCGGCGGCAGCTCGGGGACGAGCCCCAGACCCTGGTGCCCGCGGATGTCGACGACGTCGATGTGGTCGTCGTCGGCCCACTCGACGAGGTAGGTCCAGGCGCGGGTGCGCCGGTAGAGATCGCTGACGGCGTCCGAGAGGATCTCGGGCAGCTCGCGCCGCGGCGCGGTCGGGACGGGCCGCAGGCGGTAGCCGCCGGAGGCCGTGCGCTCCACGTGGCCGGCCCCGAGCAGTCCCTGGACGACCGGGGTGCTCGACCGCCCGAGGTGGCCGCTCAGATCGGCGAGATCGACACCTTCGGGGTGGGCCGCCAGCATGCGCAGGACACGGAGCGTGCCGGGCGCGACGAGACCGGAGGTCCCGGTGGCGGGCCGTTCGCTCCGCATGTCGCCCGACCGGGGGAGCGGCACATCGATCGTCACGTCGAGTGACTCTAGAGAATCGGACATCGAGAAGGAACCGAGCTTCCCTGAGGGAACCCTGGCACGTCCCGAGCTAATCGGCCTCGAGCTAATCGGCCTCGAGCTGGGCGCCGCAGGACGGGCACCGCGTGGGTGGGTCCTCGTCGGCCAGCCGCCCGCACTCGCCGCAGACCCGGTGCATCCAGCAGGCCGGGTCGCCGCCCAGGTCGTCGTCGGGCACGTCCGTCACGGTGACCTCCCCGGAAATCGGCCCAGGACATGCAGAAAGCCCTGGCCGTCGACCATTCCAGGTCGCTGACCAGGGCTTCTGGGGTGGGCGATACTGGGATTGAACCAGTGACCCCTACCGTGTCAAGGTAGTGCTCTCCCACTGAGCTAATCGCCCGAGGCGCAGGCGGGAATCGAACCCGCGTACAGGGCTTTGCAGGCCCTTGCCTAAGCCACTCGGCCACTGCGCCAGGCATCCGGAGGTCGTCCGGCTCACCCTGGAGAAGTTGATGCCGAGGAGCCCTCCCGAGCGGACGACGGGACTCGAACCCGCGACCCTCACCTTGGCAAGGTGATGCGCTACCAGCTGCGCTACGTCCGCGTGTGGCCGGCGGGTTTCGGGGTTCCGACCCGCCGTTGCCGACGAAGAGAACACTACTGCACCGTGCGCCCCCGCTTCCCGCGGGGGGGTCTGTCAGCTCGGATCGCTCGAGAGCAGCAGGCCCAGCGCGTGCTCCAGATCCAGCCAGTCGTCCTCGGCGCCCGGGGCGACGATCTCGTGGGTGCGGGCGAGGAACTCCGACACCTCACGGCTCGCGGCGCGGAAGGTGGCGTGGCCCGAGGGGGAGCTGAGCTCGATCTCGATCGACTCGGCATCACCGTCGGAGGGGCGGATGCGGACGTCTCCCGCGCCCGAGGCGCCGAGCAGTCCCTCGGTGAGGAGGTCCCGCGAGAACACCCACTCCACCCATCCGGCGCGGCCGGTGCGGAACGCGGCCTGCACGGCGTACGGGTCGCGAGTGTCGTAACGCATCTCGACCTGGACGGGCACGGGCGGGTTCGGCGGACCGACGAGGTCGAAGACCGCCGTCGAGCGGATCGTCGTGTGGTCGTTGAGCATGTGGCTGCCTTTCGCACGCTGCTGTCGTTCGGGGAAACGACTGGCAAGCGACCCTGTGACGGCGGTTCACCCGGCTCACGCATGCATCACACCGGACGGGCAACCACAGGGCGACTTACCCGGTTCGGTTCCGTAACGAACCACCCACCCCGGCCGGGCGTTCGTGCCTGCCCCGGGAGCACTAGCCTGACGCCTGTCTGACCCGGCCATACACACCCGAGGAGAGGGTCGACCAGTGACGGAAGCGTCGCGAGGAGTCCCAGAGGCGGCTCCGGAGCGTGACGACGACGGCCTAGCTGGTGTGACCGATGCCACACTGCTCGAACAGATCGGCGAGCGCAGTGCGGACGCCCTCGCGCAGCTCTACGACCGGTTCGGGCGCCCCGCGTACTCCCTGGCCCGGCGTATCTGCGTCGACGAGTCGCTGGCGGAGGACGTGGTGCAGGAAGCGTTCCTCGTGGTGTGGCGGGACCCCGGACGGTTCGACCCGGACCGCGGCGCGGTCTCGAGCTGGCTGCTGACCCTCGTGCACCACCGCGCCGTCGACGCGGTGCGCCGCGAGGCGACCCGTCGCAAGCGGACCGTGCCGCCCAGCGCCGACGGCGAGGAGTGGAACGTCCCGCCCGGGCCGGGGGCCGACCAGGCGGCCCTCGGGGCGGTCGTCGCCGGGAAGGTGCGTGACGCGCTCGGTCAGCTGCCGGCCGACCAGCGCGAGGCGCTCGCCCTGGCGTACTTCGGCGGCTACACCCAGCGCGAGGTGGCGAGCCTCGTCGGGATACCCCTGGGAACGGTGAAGTCCCGGATGTTCGCCGGGACCCAGAAGCTGCGGGCCCTCCTGGGCCCGCACGTCGAGGTGGACGAGGAGGGACGATGAGCGACCGGGCCGTCCCCGACTCCCACACCGGCGCCCACGACGCCCTCGCGGTGGGCTGGGCGCTGCACACCCTCGACCACGACGAGGAAGCGGACTTCGCCGCCCACCTCGAGACCTGCCCGACCTGCCGGCAGACGGTCGACGAGACGCTGGAGACGCTCGGCGAGCTCGCCGAGGCCGTCGTCCCGGTCACCCCGCCGCGCCACCTGCGTCGCCGGCTGCTCGACGCCGTGGCGGCCGAGTCGGCGGCGTCGGGCGAGGGCATCGATCTGCCCGAGCTGACCGGGGCCCCGGCGGCGGAGCCGGCCGCTGCCGACGCCGCGCCCGCGCCCGCCGCCGAGGAGCGGGACGCGACCGTCGTGCCGCTCTCGCCCCGGCGGCGGGCCTCCCGCTGGCTCGCGGTGGCCGCGGTGGCCCTGGTCGTCGCGGCGGTCGGGGGCCTCGCGGTGGCCAACCAGTCCCTGCGCACCGAGCGCGACGCCGCCGCCGCCGCGGCGGCCCAGGCCGAGCGCGACGCCTCCGTGGTCGACGTGCTCCGGGACGCGGGCACCCCCGGTGTCACGCACGCGACGCTGGCGAGGCCCGACGGCACGCTCGTCGGGCTCGTCGTCGACGACGGCAGCGGCGCCCGCGTCCTCACCAGCGGGCTCGACGCCAACGGGGCCGACGAGGTCTACGTGCTCTGGGGCCTCGCCGACGGGACACCGCGGCCGCTGGGGACCTTCGACGTCACCCAGCAGACCCCGGCCGTGAGTTCCGTACCCTCGACCACGGCGGCGGTCCCGTTGGCCGGTTTCGCGGTGTCGATCGAACCGGGCCGGACGGCGCCCGCCACGCCGACCCGAGTCGTCGCGAGTGGACAGGTGGGAACGTGAGCGAACCGGCCGAGCAGTCGACCGCCACCGCTGACAAGGCGCCCGCCGAGGGCCCGACCACCGCCACCGCGCCGCCCCGGCACCGCACCCTCCGCACGCGGCTGCGGCACTTCCGCGCCCGCGTGCGCGGCAACCCGCGCGCCAACCTGATCTGGCGCATCGTCGTCGGCGTCCTCGGCGGACTGGTCCTCGTCGCCGGCATCGTCGCGATCCCGTACCCGGGCCCCGGCTGGCTGATCGTGTTCGCCGGCCTCGGCATCCTGGCCACCGAGTTCACCTGGGCCGGCCGGGTCCTGCGCTTCGCCCGGCACCACTACGACCGCTGGATGGAGTGGGTCGGACGGCAGAGCATCGTCGTCAAGTGCCTGCTCGGGCTGCTCACCTGCGCCATCGTCCTGGCGACGCTCTGGCTGCTCGGCGCTCCGTATCTCGTGGCCAAGCTGGTGGGCCTCGGGCACTGGACCTGGCTGCAGAGCCCGCTCTGATGATGGTCTAGGCTCGTCCAGGCCGCGGGCGATTAGCTCAGGGGTAGAGCGCTTCGTTCACACCGAAGAGGTCACTGGTTCGATACCAGTATCGCCCACGCACCAAGGCCCTGGTCACAGGCTCGCACGAGCCGCCGACCAGGGCCTTCGTCGTCCTCGTCGTCGCGCAGGGCCGTGCGCGGAGTCGTTGCCGCAGGATGCATCGGCAGCCTTCCTCCGGTGACGGGCGCGCTGCTGGCCGCCAGGGAGTGCTGTCGAGCGGTACGCTGCGTGCTCGGTCGACCGCGCGGCCGTGACCCGGACACGGGGCGCCGTGGTTGTCATGGCGTTTCCGTCAGTCCCGTTGTTCATGTGCATCCCCGACCTCCGTGTATCGGTGGGGAGGGCAGATCGCCGCGCATGTCGCTTCGGCTCTGCCTGAACAGTGCGCCCGGCGCGCTGGTCTCCGTGCCCTCCGCGCCGCGAGCAGTGGGGAGCACGACCATGAGCACCGAACAGGACGATCAGGTCCTCGTCGCCCTGCGCAACGCCGCCCGCGATCTGACCCGGCGGCGCAGCATCCGCGACCTCGAGGAGACGCTGGGCCAGATCGTCGCCTCGGCTGTCGAGACCGTCCCGGGAGTGGATGCGGGCAGTATCTCGATCACCGAGCACGGCCGGATCGAGACCCGCCACCCCACCAGCGAGGTGATCGGCAAGCTCGACGGCACCCAGAGCGAGCTGCGTGAAGGGCCCTGCATCACCGCGATCGAGAACCCCCCCCGAACGGTCTCGTCGTCGCCGGGGATCTCGCCGGGGCTGACGCCCAGCGGTGGCCCCGGTTCGCGCCCTACGTGGTCGAGGCCGGATATCGGGCGTTGATGTCGACCCAGCTGGCCACCGGCGCCGGCCTGCGCGCGGCGCTGAACCTGTACTCGGCCACCCCGGATGCCTACGACGACAACGCGCGCACCATGGCCGGCCTGTTCGGTGTCCAGGCCTCGTTGCTGCTCTACGGCGCCGAGACCGCCGCCCACCTCCAACGCGCGGTGGACAGCCGCGATGTGATCGGGCAGGCCAAGGGCATCCTCATGGAGCGCTTCAAGGTCGACGACGAGGACGCCTTCAACATGCTGGTCAAGTCCTCCCAGGACACCAACATGAAGCTCACCGCGGTCGCCCACTGGCTCATCAGCGAGGCCCGCGGGTCGGTGTCCACCGCCCGACCGACCACCCACTGAATCCACCGGAGCGGACACCCCAGGCTCGACATCCTCATCGGTTCGTCGTAGCTTACGGTTCGTGTCAGCTTACGGAGATGCGGGACTCGGGTTGCTCGGCGACCCGATGCGTCGCGCGATCTTCGAGACGCTGGCACGCCGGCCCAGCTCGGTCGGCGACCTGGCCGAGCGGCTCCCGATCAGCCGGCCGGCCGTGTCCCAGCACCTCAAGGCGCTCAAGGACGGCGGTCTGGTCGTCTCGCACGCCGAGGGAACGCGGCGCATCTACCGGCTCGACCCGCAGGGCGTGGCCGCGCTGCGGAGCTGGCTCGACGGCGTCTGGGAGCACGCTCTCGCCGACTTTCACAAGTTCGCCGAGCAAGCCGCCGCCGACGAGACCGCCGGCACCGACCACGCAGATCCGTCTTGCAAGGAGTAGCCATGACCACACCGATCCCGGCGATCGAGGGCAAGACCACCGTCAACGTCAGCCGTGACCGCGCCTTCGAGCTGTTCACCGGCCACTTCGGCGCGTGGTGGCCGCGGCAGTACCACATCGGGTCGTCCGAGGTCGCCGACGTGATCCTGGAGCCCCACGAGGGCGGGCGGTGGTTCGAGCGCGGGGTCGACGGCTCCGAGTGCGACTGGGGCCGGGTGCTGGCCTGGGAGCCCACGGAGCGGGTGCTGTTCACCTGGCAGATCGGCGGGGACTGGCAGTTCGACCCCGATCCCTCGCACGCCAGCGAGATCGAGGTCCGCTTCCACGCCGACGGTCCGGAGCAGACCACGGTCGAGGTCGAGCACCGCCACTTCGAGCGCCTCGTCGGCGGCGAAGGTGTCCACGGTGCCATCGAGCACGGCGGTGGTGGCTGGGTCGCGCTGCTCGCTGCCTACGCGCAGACGGTGGCCGGGGGAGGGACGTCGTGACGGGTGCCGACGCGACGCGCCTCGCGCACAGCGAGGGCCTGCTGCGCTGAGCCGTTCGACGTCGTGGTGCGACGAGACGTGCCCGGCCGGCCCCTGCGCGTCTACCAGGCCCCGGGCTCGAACTCCGCGGTCATCTCCCGCCAGGCGATGGGCTCCGCGCAGTGGCTGCAGGTCACGCGCGCCTCGGCCGGGTGTCCGCAGGCTCGGTGGATCAGGCGCACCGGCGCGACGTCGTTCTTGTACGTGTCGCCCCAGCTCATCAGCGTCACGAGGACCGGGTAGAGGTCCGCGCCCTTGCGGGTGAGGCGGTACTCGTGGCGCGCCGGGCTGTCCTGGTAGGGGACGCGGTCCAGCACGCCCTCGGCGGTGAGCAGCCGGAGCCGGTCGTTGAGGACGTTGCTGCCGATGCCCAGCTTGTCGCGGAAGTGGTCGTAGCGGCGCTCGCCGCGGAAGCACTCGCGCAGGATCATCATCGTCCAGCGCTCGCCGATCACCGACCACGTCCGGGCCACCGAGCAGTAGACGTCCTGCAGATCGTCGTGCTTCACGAGCACCAGGGTAGGACACTTTTCGAGTCCCAGCAGGTTGCGCCCCTGCGGGACCTCTGTCACGGTCAGACTCGAATCGAGTCCGACCCGTGGAGGATGACGTGCCCTTCTACCAGTTCACCGTGCCCACCGGCGGAGCGACGCTGGACCACAAGGCCGAGGTGGCCGCCGCGATGACCAAGGTCCACGCCGAGGTCACCGGCGCCCCGGGGACCTACGTGCAGTGCTCGTTCACCGAGGTCGCGCCCGGGAGCGTATTCGTCGCCGGCGAGGCGGTGGAGGGGCCCCGGATGGTCGGGCTGATCCGGTCCGGACGCTCGCCCGAGGTGCGCGCCAAGCTCATCAGCGGTCTCGCGGACGCCTGGTGCGCGATCACGGGCGACGCCAAGGAGGACCTCGGCATCTTCATCGTCGAGATCCCGGGCGCGAACGTGATGGAGGCCGGCGCGATCCTCCCCGAGAGCAGCGAGGACGTCGGCGCCATCCTCTGAGTCGTTGACAGGCAAGTCGCGACTTGCCTAATGTTCCGGCCGTGGGCGACGTCTTCAAGGCCCTGGCCGACCCCACCCGGCGCACGATCCTCGACGAGCTGACCGACCGGGACGGTCAGACGCTCTTCGAGCTCTGTGGCCGCCTGACGATGAAGCACGGGCTCAGCTCGACGCGGCAGGCGATCTCGCAGCACCTCGACGTGCTGGAGGCCGCCGGCCTCGTCGAGACCACGCGCGAGGGCCGGTACAAGTTCCACCACATCGACACCGGGCCGTTGCGGACGATCGTCGAGCGCTGGCTCGCGGGGGACAGGGGAGAGGAACCGACGTGAGGATCCACATCGCGAGCGTCTTCGTCGACGACCAGGAGAAGGCGCTGCGGTTCTACGTCGACGTCCTGGGCTTCACGACGAAGCACGACATCCCGCTGGGCGGCGAGGACCGCTGGCTCACCGTGGTGTCCCCGGAGGACCCCGACGGCACCGAGCTGCTGCTGGAGCCCGGTGGGCACCCGGCGGTGCAGCCCTTCAAGGACGCGCTCCTCGCCGACGGCATCCCCTTCACGCAGTTCGCGGTCGACGACGTCGAGGTCGAGTACGACCGGCTGCGCGCGCTCGGCGTGACCTTCACCCAGGAGCCCGTCGACATGGGCCCGGTGACCACCGCCGTGCTCGACGACACCTGCGGCAACCTCATCCAGATCGTCCACCAGTCCGGCTGAGTCACCAGGAGAAGTCCGCGCGAAATCCGCTCGTCCGCCCGGGCCTGTGCTGCCACCCTCGGGCGGACGATGGACATCGACTGGAACGCCGAGATCGCGGCGCAGCTGCAGACGCACTGGTCGCGCCAGCTGCGCCCTCGGCTCGACGGGCTGACGGACGCCGAGTACTTCTGGGAGCCCGTCGCCGGAGCGTGGACGGTGCGGTGGAGTCGTGACGACGCCCGGTTCGTGTGCGACGTCGTGATCCCGCCGCCCGAACCCCCGCCGGTGACGACGATCGCCTGGCGGCTCGCCCACGTCAGTGCGCTGCTCGAGATGGGGCTCGAGAAGTTCGGTGGTCCCGCCGTCGCCTGGACCGCGGTGACCCCGCCGGCCGGGACGGCGAGCGGGGCGCTGGATCACCTGGATGACGTGTTCGGCCGGTGGATGGAGGGTCTCCGCGGCGTCGGGACCGCCGGGCTCGCGGCGCCCGCCGGACCGCCCGGAAGCCCCCTCGAGGGGTGGACCACCGCCGCCATCGTCCTGCACACCCAGCGCGAAGTGATCCACCACGGCGCGGAGATCGCCCTGCTCCGCGACCTGTACGGGGCCGGGTGACGGCGCTCGTCGTCCGGGCCGTGTCCCTCGGTGACCGTCACACGCTGTACCAGTAAAGTAGCGGCGCCGCGGTCGAGCAGACGGCCGCTTCGTGGATCGGGGCGCAGGCGAGGCCGGCGCTTGCCAGGTCTCTCCGCGCCGACGGTCCCCGGTACCCCGCCCGGGACGGGTCGTCGGTGCGCGCGTGAAGAGACCGGCAGTGCGGCACATCGTCCGGTTGCCGCCCCGCCTCTCGTAGCGACCGCAAAGGTGGGGACAGCACGGTGCACCCGGGGCAGGCCGATCAGCTCGTCGTCGCTCTGCGCAGAGCAGCCCGGACGCTTCTGGACCGACGCAGCATCCGGGATCTCCAACAGACGCTGTCGGAGATCGTCTCGGCGGCCGTGGAGACGGTGCCCGGCGCGACCGCCGGCGGCCTGTCGGTGACGGAGGACGGGATCGTCGACTCCCGCAACCCGACCAGCCGCGGCATCTCGGAGCTGGACCGGCTGCAGGGCGAGCTCCACGAGGGCCCCTGCGTCACCGCCCTCGAGTCCCCGGCCGAGGACGGCGCGGTGATCGCGGAGGACCTCGCCGGGGTCGACGCGCAGCGGTGGCCCCGGTTCGCGCCCGCGGCGGTGGCCGCGGGCTACCGCTCGATGCTCTCCACCCAGCTCACCACCAACGGGCGGATGCGGGCCGCGCTCAACCTCTACGCCGCCGAGCCGGGTGTGTTCGACTCCGAGGCGCGGCAGCTGGCGGGCCTGTTCGGTGTCCAGGCCGCGATGCTCCTGCACGGCAGCGAGCAGGCCGTCCACCTCGGCCGGGCCGTCGACAGCAGGGACGTCATCGGCCAGGCCAAGGGCGTCCTCATGGAACGCTTCGGGGTCGACGAGACCGAGGCGTTCCAGATGCTCGTGGAGTCGTCCCAGAGCACCAACCTCAAGCTCATCGACGTCGCCCGCTGGCTCATCGGCGAGGTCGCGCGACGGGGCACCCACCGCGGGTCCGCGGATGCCGCCGGGCTCGACGCCTCGTCGGTCGGGCCGAACCCGCCCGGCAGCTAGCTCTCCAGCACCACGGGGCCGTCGGGCGTCCGGAGCTCGGCGCGCAGGAGCGGCGGCCCGTCGGCGACGGTGACGCAGCCCGAGAGTCCGAGACCCGCGAGCCGGCGGCGCAGCGCGTGAGCGTCGGGTGTGGCGAGGACCAGGCGCTCGAGCCGGACGCCGGCGTCGGGCATCCCGCTGGTGGGGTGGGGCCCGTCCCAGGTGATGAGGCTCGGTACGAGTCCGCTGCCACCGCCGGGGAGCGCACCGTCGGCCGGCACCGTCAGCGTCCACGACAGCGCGTCGCGGGAGAGCCGGAGGCGTTCGCCGTGGTCGTCGGGGCCGGGCGGGAGGACGCCGGGGCGGGCGACCCAGTGCAGCAGCCGCGGGCCGTCGGCGAGGCGCGCCCGGACGGCGGGCTCGTCGAGCCCGAACCAGCGGGGGCGATCCGGCGCGGGGGCGTCGGGGTCGACGGCGATCAGCTCGAGATAGGTGCTCCCACCCAGGGCGAGCAGGGCGTTGTGGGTGCCGAAGCCGGCGTGCCGACCGCCCGGCCCGAGCCGGACCCCGAGCTGCTCCTCGAGGGCCGGCACGCCGTGGGCGAGGTCGGTGGCGGCCACGACGAGGTGGTCGACGGCGGGTGTCGGGGGCACGGGTGCGACGGTACGGCGGCCGCCCTGGTAGCATCGCAGGACTGCTCGGTTGTTTTCTAGGATCGAACGCTGCTAGCGTCCTCCCCGTTCCCACCCGAGGAGGACCCGATGGCCCCGCCCGCGACGACCGGACGCCGAGCGTGGATCGGGCTCGCCGTCCTGGCGCTGCCGACGCTGCTGCTCTCGCTCGACATGAGCGTGCTCTACCTGGCGCTGCCCGCCCTGTCCGCCGACCTGGGCCTCGGGCCGACCGCCCAGCTCTGGGCGATGGACGTCTACGGCTTCATGATCGCGGGCTTCCTCGTCACGATGGGCACGCTCGGCGACCGCATCGGGCGTCGCCGGCTGCTGCTCATCGGGGCGGCGGCGTTCGGTGTCGCCTCGGTGATCGCCGCGTTCTCGAACGGCCCGGCGATGCTGATCGCGACGCGGGCGCTGCTCGGGGTCGCCGGGGCCACGCTCATGCCCTCGACGCTCGGGCTGATCCGGACGATGTTCCCCGACCCGCGGGCCCGGGGGACGGCGATCGCGATCTGGATGAGCTGCTTCATGGGCGGGATGACGATCGGTCCGCTGATCGGCGGCGTGCTGCTGGAGGCGTTCTGGTGGGGCGCGGCCTTCCTCATGGGCGTGCCGGTGATGGCGCTGCTGCTCGTCCTCGGGCCGGTACTCCTGCCCGAGTCGCGCGACACGGGCGCCGGGCGGCTCGACCTCGTCAGCGTCGCGCTCTCGCTCGGCGCCGTGCTGGCCGTCGTCCACGGGCTCAAGTCGCTGGCCGCCACGGGTCCCGAGCTCGGGGCGCTCACGTCGCTGGTGGTCGGCCTCGGGGTCGGCGCCCTGTTCGTCCGCCGTCAGCTCCGCCTCGCCGACCCGCTGCTCGACCTGCGGCTGTTCCGCCACCGCGCCCCGGCGGGCGTGCTGGGCATCGGGCTCGGGGGCGGCGTGGTCATGGCCGGCACCTTCCTGCTGCTCACGCTGTACCTCCAGCTCGTCGCGGGCCTCTCGGTGCTCACCGTCGGCCTGGTGCTCGCGCCGCTGCAGGCGGCCATGGTCGTGGCCTCGCTGCTCGCGCCGCGGCTGGCGCAGTCGATCCGCCCGGCGCGGGTGATGGCGGGCGGCCTGCTGATCGGCGCCGTCGGCCTGGCCGTCGTGGGGCTGCTCGGCGCCGGGGAGGGCGGCGGCACCCTGGTCCTGCTCGGCGGCTTCCTGCTCGCCTCGGTGGGGATCGCGCTGCCGACGGCACTGGGCACGGACCTCCTCGTCGGCTCGGTGCCCGAGGAGAAGGCCGGCTCGGCCGGCGCGCTCTCCGAGACCAGCGGCGAGCTCGGCATCGCCCTCGGCGTCGCGACGCTCGGCAGCCTGGCCACGGCGGTGTACCGCGACGACCTCGTGGTCCCGCCGGGGACGCCGGCGCCGCTCGCCGACGCCGCGCGCACGGGCATCACCGAGGCGATCGCCGCGGGCCCGACGCCCGAGCTCTTCGACGCGGTGGCGACGGCGTTCACGGCCGGCCTCGGATGGGCGGCCACCGGCGGGGCGCTCGTGTTCGCCGGCCTGGCGGGGCTCGCCCTGGTCGCGTTCCGTCAGGTGCCGGTGACCGCGGCGCCGGAGGTCGAGGGCCAGAAGCCCCAGGAGGCCCGGGAAGCCCCCGAGCTCGCGTCGGCGGCCTGAGCGGGGTGCGGTCGGAGGCGCCGCGTACGGTGCTCCGCATGCCGGGCATCACGTGGCCGCCGAACGACACCGACCGGAACCGGTTCCTGTGTCGCCTGCAGCTCGCGGTCTACGTCGCGGCCGCCCTGTACTTCGGGGCGTTCGCGCTGGCGACCGGCGCCTTCGTGCCCTGGGCGATCTTCACGGTCGCGCTGGCCGCGGCTCTCGTGGCGGGCGCGGCGATGCTGCTGATGAGGGCGCAGCGCCAGGGTCCGGGGCGCTGAGCCGGACGGATCAGCCCGGAGGCCCCGCGGAGGCGACGGTCTCCCATCGCCGGGACAGGGCGTCCAGGTGGACGAGGAGCTGGTCGACGTCGATGGCGTGCTCCGCCATCAGCTCCTGTTCGAGCTCGCGTGCCCGGCGGTGCACCCGGGCCAAGGCCTCCCGTCCGTCGTCGGTGAGCCCGAGCAGCTTGCGCCGCCCGTCCGCAGGCGCCTGCGTGCGCGCGATGAGTCCGCGGTCCTCGAGCCGCCGGCACACGTCCGCCATGGTGGAGCGGTCGAGCGCGACGGTGTGGGCCAGAGAGCCCTGATCGAGTTCCGGGTGGGCGTCCACCGTGACGAGCACGGAGTACTGAGGTCCGGTGAGCACCGGATCCACCCTGCGGGCCCAGGCGGCCGTGTAGGCCTGGTGGAGGCGCCGGGCGAGATAGCCCGGCGCGTGGCGTATGGCGTCAGGGGTGGCTGGGCCACCCTCCGGAATCGTCCCGTCCCCCTCGCGTGACATTCGTCCACTCTGACACAACCGAGTGACACACAACTCGGTATGACGTGCGAGGAGGGCGACGAGCGGTCGACCGATTCAGTTCACCGGACGTTCGGTCGGTTTTTCCTCCGTACGCAGAGTAGCGCCGGGTGAGAGGGTCCCATCCCGTGGACGGCATCGCGGAATGGACCCGCGCGCAGGAGCGCGTCATCGACCTCGCGGCGGGCCTGCCCGCGGCCCGGGCGTCGGCCACCGTGCTCGCCTGCCCGGACTGGACGGTCCGTGACCTGCTCTCGCACATGGTGGGGCTCGGTGCCGACGTCGTCGCCGGGGACGAGCCCGAGGACCACAACGAGGCATGGACCGCGCGGCAGGTATGGCCGCGATGCGCGAGCGCTTCGTCGCGCGGTTCGCGGGCCGGCTCGACCCCGGGCTGCCGCCGATCGCGCTCGTCGGCGAGGGCTGGTCGTGGACGTCGGGGGAGGGCGAGCCGGCGGTCGAGGTCCGGGCGCCGGACTCCGAGCTCGCCCGCGCCCTGATGGCGCGGCGCTCCGCCGCCCAGCTGCGGGCGTGGACGGTGCGCGGTGACGTGGAGCCCTACCTCCACGCCTTCGCCACGCTCGGTCCGCTGCCGGACCGCGACCTCACCGAGTAGCCCACCGATCAGCTCAACGAATGGTGCGCGGCGCCTGGCTGGGGAAGAGCAGGCGCACGTCGTCGATCGTCACCAGCCTCAGGTGGATGACCTGCTCGACGACCGCGATGCGCCAGCCGCGCGTCTTGTCGTTGAGCCGGAGGCCGCGCAGCCAGCGCTGGGCGTGCCGGAACGCCTCGCTCTGCGTCTTGGGGCTGGGCGCGGGACGGCCCTCGGCGCGGTGCCACTCCGCGATCTGGTCGGCGTCGCCGTGCACCTCGCGCGACGTGCCCGCCCCGGCGGTGGCGGCGGCGATGAGCGTCGGGCCGCAGGCCGCGACCAGCACCGACCACCACGTCTCGGCCGTGGGCAGCGAGGTGTCGATGGTGCGGCCACCGGCGAGGCCCCCGCTGGTGGTGACCCCCGCGGCCGCGGTGGGGGCGAAGCGCAGCAGCGCCAGGGTGAGCTCCTGACCGTCCGGGAACCACAGGCCCAGCGAGGAACGGTCGTCGCGCACGAGCAGGCCGTTGCCGGTGCGGATGCGGTCCTTGCCGGGGACACCGGGCACGAACAGGGTCAGCAGGCCACCGTGTCGCTGCCGGTTGATGATCAGGTAGGCGTCGTCGCGGACCTCGATCTCGACGGCCAGGCGTGACACGCGGTCGTCGGGGACGGCGACGTGCCGCGCGGCGCCCGCGCCCTCGTCGCGCCGGCGACCGGTGCCGTCGCCACGGCCGATCGTGACCCGTTCGCCCCACGGGACCGACTGGGCCCGCTCGGTGCGGACGTCGAGGACGGTGAGCCCGCCGAGGGCCATGCGCGGGGTCCCCGGAGAGGGGGCCTGCGGAGCGCGGGCGACCGGTCGTGTCACGACACCTCCCGTCCAGCGTGGGCGGGAGGCCCGTGCTGCCCCTAGCCGCCCCCGTCGCGGCGGGGTCCCGCCGGCCGACCCCAGGATACGCGGGGACGGGCCCGGGTCTCCTCCTCGCGGGGACCGCCGACGGGGGTCGGGGCACGGCCGCGTGTGGCGTCCCGGGCGGCGTCCCGGGCCCTCTCGGCGACCCGCTGCACGAGCGTCGCGCCGCGTCGGGATCCGGGCCGGGGCCCCGCGGTCGGGGTGACCACGGTCGTCCGTGTCCCGGGCGCGTCGGTGTGCTTCTCGGTGTACGGGGAGCGGGCACCGCCTGCTCCCCGGGACCCCCCGACGGTGTCCCGGGGAGCCCCGGCCGGCCCCCGCGCCTGAGCCGGCCGAGGTGGGGGCGGAAGAGCCCGCCCGGGCCGGCCGCCTGCCCGCGGCACGGCCGGGCGAGGCCCGGGTGGGGACGGCGGACGGCCGGAGCCGTCAGCCGAGATGGGGGGCGCCGCCGGCGGGGACGACAGCGACGACGGGGTCGGGTCCACCGCCGAGGCCGTCGCCACGGGTGTCGCGGCGGGCCGGGAGAAGGCCGCGGTGACGAGCACGCGCCCGACCGGGACGTCGGCCCCCGCGAGCAGGTGCAGGAAGGTGCGCTCGGCGAGGCGGCGCGCGTCGGTGTCGCGGGCGTGCTCGAGGTAGCCCGAGAGCAGCTCGTCGGCGAGCACCTCGAGCGGCCAGCGGGCGGCCACGTCGGCGAGGTCGTCGGGGTGGAACTCCACCCACAGGTGCGGGGCCGCGACGCGCTGGCCGCGCGGCGTCCACACCAGGGACTCCTCGGACGCGAGCCGGCGGGCGGCGGCGCGGATGAGCCCGTCGCCGTGCACCCACGGCCGGCCGAGCAGCCCGCGCACGGCGCGACGCACCCGGTCCGAGGCCGTGGGCGGGGCGAGGTCCGTCGTCGGCAGCGCCTCGAGCACCGGGGACGAGCCGTCGCCGCCACGCGGGCCGCGTCCTGTGGAGGACACGACCATCCACGCCAACCCGGCGGTGCCGGCGACGAGGACGAGCACGAGCAGGGCCATGACGAACGAGCCGGAGCCGAGCCAGGTCAGGAACAGGAGGCCGACGGCGGCCGCGCCGACGAGCCGGGGCCAGGTGAGGGCGGAGCGGGCAGTGGTCGTCGGGGTCATCGCGCACCTCCGTCGGCGAGCGTGGCGCTCTCGGAGGGCAGCAGCGTGAGCGGGTTCGGCAGGTGCTGTGCGGCGGCACCGAGCACGGAGCTGTCGCGGGCCGCGTCGCCCAGCCCGGTGGGGCCGAACGCGGACACGACCCCGACGGCCAGCACGAGCAGCATGAGCGCGAGGGCGCCGTGGGCGACGACGCCGAGGGCGCGGTCGGGCAGACCGGGCCGGCGGAACCCGCCGCCGCGACGGGCGGCGAGGGTCTCGCCGAGACGGCGGCCCACGCCCCAGCCGACGAGGGCGCCGACGAGCGCGGCGCCGATGATGATCGCCCCGCGCGACACCGTCGCGTCGGGCGCGACGAGCAACGGGACCAGCCAGCGGGCGAGCGCGCCGGCGAGCAGCACGCCGGCCACGGCGCCGGCGGCGCGGAGGACGAGTCCGGTGCCGCCACGGCGCCAGCCGCGCAGCGCGGCGATCAGGACCACCGCGAGCACCACCAGGTCCACGACGGTCACGGGAGCCTCCTCGATGTCCGTGCTTGTCCCGGGGTCGCACACACGACTCCGGCTGACATCGAGTCAACCCCCGCGGACACCGGCCCGGCGGCGGACGATCGGGAACTAATTTCCCCCCGCGGGCCCGCCTATCCGGTGGCCGGGCCCTGCAGGGGCACGAGGACCTCCTGCATCCCGGGGCTGTCGACGGGACCGCCCGCGAGCCGGCTCAGAAAGCCGATCACCCCCGCGGAGCCCCAGTGCCACGAGGGCTCGCGGTCCAGGGTCCACGTCCCGTTCTGGCGGGTCGCGGCCCAGTGCCCCTCCGGGGTGGCGACGGCGAGCAGCCAGGCGCGGGCGTCGCGCGCCGCGGCGGCGAACTCGCCGTCGCCGGTCACGCGGCCCAGGGAGTCGAGGAACCAGCCGGTGCCCGCCGCGCCGCTGTTCGTCGAGGCGTGGACGGTCCGGCTGCCCTCGTACTCGGCCCACGCCAGGCCCACCGGCTCGTCCAGGGCGACGCTGACGAGCCACCGGCCCGCAGCACGCGCCCGCTCGAGGTGGCGGGGGTCGCCGAGGATCGCGTGGGCCTGCAGCGACACCCAGCCGATGCCCGCCGCGCCCTCCTCCATGCCCGTGGCCCTGTTCGGGTTGTCCGGCGTCAGTGCTCCCGACCCGGCGCCGAGCAGTATCGGCCAGGTGAGGCCTCCGCCGGCGGGCTGCGCGGTGCGGTCGAGGAAGCCGAGCGCGGCCTCCGCGTCCCGGCGCCAGCGTTCGTCGCCCGTCGCCTGGTACATCCGCAGGAAGACGAACGCCGCGCCGGCGGTGCCCGAGAGGAACCCGGTGTTGCGCCGCGGCTCGTCGGCGCGCTCGGGCAGCCCGCCGTCGTCGTCGAGGCGGCTGGAGAGGTAGGCCGCGCCGCCGGCGGCGTGCGCGGCGAGCTCCGGGTCGCCGGTGCGCTCGGCCATCACCGACAGCGCGTAGACGATCCCGGCCTGGCCCTCGCCCATGCCGTGGCGGTAGGAGGGCGGCTCGCTCCCGCCGTCGACCCAGGCCCACCGGCACATCTGCGGGCACGGCAGGCCGTCGACGCCCTCGGCGCGGTCGAGCACCCAGCGCAGCGAGTCCCGGGCGCCCGCGCGGTAGCGGTCGTCGCCGGTGGCGTCGCCCAGGCGCCACAGCACCTCGGCGACCCCGGCCGCGCCGTCGTCGAACGAGGTGTAGGCGCGGGCCGCCGGGCCGTCGGGGTTGACGTAGTCGGGCACCCGGCCGCCGCGCGAGGCGCCCAGCAGGAAGTCGCCCGCGGACCGGGCCCCGGCGAGGTGGCGCTCGCGGGCCGCCGGGTCGGGAGTGGCCGCGGCGAGCGCGAGCAGCCCGTGCGCGATCCCGGCCGCGCCGACGTCGCGGTCGGTCTGGCGGTTCGGTGCCTGGATGGCGCTGGTCCACGCGCGGGCGTCGGGCGGTCCGCCGGCCCCGAACGGGTCCGGCACACCGTCGGCGACGAGCCGGTCGGCGAACGCGTCCGGGAGCGGCGACGGCGTGGGCACGGACGTCCTCTGGCTGGCAGGGGCCTGCGCGCACGACACGGCGAACAGGGCGGCGGCGAGCAGGATGAGCAGTGCCCTCACCGGGGGACCACCGCGGCCAGCGAGCCCCGGTTGACCGCGGAGGGCACCGGCGACGGAGCGACCACGCCGAACGTGAAGCCCCGGGCGCGCAGCTCGTCGATGGCTCGCGGCAGGTACTCGAGCTGGTTCGGCGGGCACTCGAGCGTGTCGCCCGCGTCGTGGAGCAGGATCATCGCCTGGTCGGTGGCCTCGGTCACGAGGAGGTCGACGAGGGCCTGCGACCCCGGGCACTCGAAGTCGCCGGGCCGGTCGGAGGTCCACTTCCAGTGCACCCCGCCACCGAGACCGAGCCGGGCCAGGGCGGCGTCACCGGCGGCCGAGCCCTGACCGAAGGGGTACCGGAACAGGTTCGGCCGCTGGCCGGTGATCTCGGTGAGCACCTCGTCGGTCCGCACGATCTCGCTCTCGGCCTCCTCGGGGGTCAGGTCCGGGAAGTAGGCGTGGTCCCAGCCGTGGTTGGCGACGACGTGGCCCTCCGCCTGCACGCGGCGCACCAGGTCGGGGTACCGCTCGGACTGGTCGCCCTGCAGGAAGAAGGTGGCGGGCACCCGCTTCGCCGCCAGGACGTCGAGGATGTACGGGGTGAGCTGCGGCGACGGGCCGTCGTCGAAGGTGAGCGCGATCCGGGGCCCGGCTCCCGTCCCGGTCGTCGGCGGCAGCGCCCGGTCGAGCGCCGTCGGGACGTAGCGGGGGCCGACGAGCGCCTTCTCGCGCTCGGAGCTCGTCGCGACGACCGACGAGGCCACCGAGATCACCACGGTGCCGAGCAGCGCGAGGAGGAAGAAGAGCAGCGAGCGGACGTTGCGACGCCGGTCGTCGAAGGACACGCCTGCGCGACCTCAGCGGAACGGACGCAGGCTGCGGCGCACGATCCGCACCACCAGCAGCAGCGTGAACAGCACGGTCACCGCCATGAGTACCGCCGCGATGGCGTTGATGCCCGTGGCCGCGGCCAGCGCGAAGCCGGTGGTGCCGCCACCGACCGCGCTCGTGAGGTACATCGAGTGCTCGCCGTACATCCGTCCTCTTCCCGATTCTCTCGACGATCCCGATCCGACTACCAGGCCTGGCGGCGGGCGTTCAGACACCGCCACGCCGAGACCACCGCGCACAGCTCCAGGAAGAACCCGTAGAAGTCCTCGACCACCAGCACCGCGCACAGCACGACGTCGCGCCACCCGCGGTCGGGGACCCGCCACATGGACGTCATCCGCTCCAGCCACATCACGCCGAGCGGGATGAGCCCGTACAGCGCGTACCGGAACGGCACCGCGTAGATGATCATCAGCGCGAGCATCGTCAGGAACAGCACCCGGAAGAACACGCTGAAGCCGAACAGGACGTAGGACAGGCAGTCCAGCCGCGTCGAGGTGGACCAGCCGCGCTTGAGGCACTCGTCCATCCCGCCGCGTCCCCACCGCATGCGCTGCACCCAGAGCTCGCGGAACGAGGCGGGCGGGGTGGTGTAGACGTGTGCCTGGCGGGCGGCGGCGACGCGGTAGCCGCGCGCCTTGAGCTCCAGGGTGAGTGCGTAGTCCTCGATCAGGGACGTGCCGTCCCACGGCTCGCCGGCCTCGCGGTGGGCGGCGACGGCCTCGAGCGCGACGTTGCGGTACATCGCCGCGGCGCCGCTGGCGACCGAGACCCTCCAGCGGCGCAGGTCGCGCAGGTCGTCGTACCGGGTGTATTCGAGGCGCTGCAGCCGCCAGACCAGGCCGCGGCCCGGCGTCGCCCAGTACCGGGCGCAGACCGCGCCGAGCACGGCGTTGCCGCGCAGCTCGTCGGCCATCGCCGCCACCGTGTCCGGCAGCAGCTCGGTGTCGGCGTCCATGGTCAGCACGAGGTCGGCGCCGCGCGCGGTCTCGCGCCAGCCGTGGTTGAGCGCGCCGGCCTTCTTGTCCGGGTTGTGCGCCATCTCCACGACCGTCACGGGGTAGCGGCGGGCGATCTCGGCGGTGCGGTCGGTGCAGTTGTTGGCCACCACGACGACCTCGGCGATGTGCAGCCACTCGGGGACGTCCTGCGCGAGCAGGCCCTCCACCGTGGCCGCGATGCCCGCCTCCTCGTTGTGGGCCGGCACCAGGACGCTGACGGTGGTGACCGCCGTGGCCGCGGACGTCGCGCGGCGGCTGCTGCGGCCGGTGCGGGGCGAGGTGGGGGCGACGGTCGCCTTCGGTGCCGCGGCCGTCGCCGTCGGTGCGTCGGCCTTCGCGGGCCGGGCCGGCGCGGGCGTCGGCGTGGGGGAGGGCGCGCGTGTCGGCGCGATGGTGGTGCGCAGCGTGATGGTGGGCGCGTCGTGATCCGAGGAGCGGCGCGCCGGGCGGGTGCGGAGACCCACGGGACGGGTCACCGGGTCAGCGGGGTCGGAGCTGCGCGGCGACGTCGCGCCCGCTGGTCCGATCCGTACGGCCTGCCTGCTCGCCACGTCACCTCACTCGCGTCACCGTGTGCCCACGTCCGTGGTCGCTGCTCACCCGATCGGTGGGCGACCTGTCAGGGATACCGTACACAGACGGGATTTCGTTACACCATCGTGAGAATTCGGATGTCGCTTTGACGCCGGAGTGTCACTCACCTGCGCTTTCGTCGCCTCGATCGGCAGACGGCTGAGACCCGGTTCCGGCGTTCGGCACAGCGACGCCGGCCGGGCCGGTGGGCGTGAGCCGCCCCACTCCGGTCGGGCCTACCGTGGGCGCGGTGATCGGCATCGAGATCGTCGGCTTCGTCGTCTCGAGCGGCCACGCCTACGAGGGGCGCCCGGGCGACGGCCCCGTGGCGGTGCCCACCAGCACGCCCGAGCACATCGAGATCCGCGCGGGGTACGGGGTGGTGGGCGACCGCTACGCGGGGCAGGCCGCGCACCGGGACGCCGCGGTCACCGTGCTCGCCGTCGAGGCGCTCGAGGCGGTCGCCGCCGAGCTCGGCGTCCCGCCGTTCGATCCCGTCGCGGCCCGCCGCACGATCCTCACCCGCGGGCTGGACGTCGAGGCCCTGCGCTCCCGCGAGTTCGCCCTCGACTCCGGCGACGGGCCGGTGCGCCTCGGCGGGGGCCGTCCCGCGGCGCCGTGCGCCTGGATGGACGTGGTGCTCGCCCCCGGTGCGCACGCCGCCCTCCGCGGGCGCGCCGGGGTGCGGTGCGCGGCGCTGGGCTCCGGGACGTTGCGGGTGGGGCCGGCGACCGTGACCGTCCCCGGCGGCGACAGAGTCGGCGACGATCTCCTGGACGCGTCGCGGGCCGGCGTCCCACGCCGCCGCCTCCGTGCCTGACGTGGGCGCTCTCCGTCCCGATCGGAGCGGAAAGTGCTCACAAATCGGACGGGTCGACGGTGGGATCGGTCTCGACCACGGGTCCGTGATCGCGTCCTGCGGCACGGTCGTGCGGTGAGCGCCGACGTCTCGACCGCCGAATCCACCGCCGGGATCGGGCGAGCCCGCACGCTGCTGCTCGCCGTGGTGTGCGGCGCCGCGGTGGCGAACATCTACTACGCGCAGCCCCTGCTGCACACGATCGGCGAGGAGTTCGGCGTCGGCAACGGCACCGCCGCGCTGCTCGTCACGGCCTCGCAGGTGGGCTACGCGCTCGCGCTCGCCTTCGTCGTCCCGCTCGGCGACCTGCTCGAGCGCCGACGGCTGGTGAGCCTGCTGCTGCTCGGGTGCGCCGTGGTGCTCGGGCTGGCCGCGGCGGCGCCCGGGTTCGCGCTGCTCGCCACGGCCGTCGCGCTGGTCGGGGTGACCTCGGCCGTCGCGCAGGTCGCGGTGCCGCTCGCGGCGCAGCTGGCCGGCGACCACGAGCGCGGCCGCGTCGTGGGCACCGTGATGAGCGGCCTGCTCATCGGCATCCTCGGGGCGCGGACGGTCGCCGGGTTCGTGGCCGAGGCCGGCGGGTGGCGCTGGGTCTTCGCGCTGGCTGCGGGCGTCATGGTGGCGCTGGCGGTGGTGGTTCGCCTGGTGCTGCCGGTCGTCCCGCCCACCGAGTCGACGAGCTACCCGCGCCTGCTGGGCTCGGTGCTCGGCCTCGTGCGCCACGAGCCGGAGCTGCGCCGGCGGATGCTGCTGGGTGCGGTCGGCATGGGGTGCTTCACGATCCTGTGGACCTCGGCCGACTTCCTGCTCTCCGCGCCGCCCTACGGCTTCGGTCCGGCGGTCGTCGGCCTGTTCGGCCTCGCGGGCCTGGCGGGGGCGGCGATGGCGCCGCTCGCGGGCCGGCTGGCCGACCGCGGCCACGGGCGGCTCGTCGTCACCCTGGGGCTGGTGGTGCTCGTGGCCAGCTGGGCGCTGCTCGGGCTCGGCGGGGCGTCGATCGTGGCGCTGATCGCGGGCGTCGTCGTGCTCGACCTCGCCCAGCAGAGCCTGCAGATCAGCCACCAGAGCGTCATCTACGCGCTCGCGCCGCAGGCCCGCAGCCGCATCACCACCGCGTTCATGACCTCGGTGTTCATCGGCGGCACGCTGGCCTCGGCGGCGACGTCGGTCGTCTACCCCGCGGGCGGCTGGCTCGGCGTGTGCGTCCTCGGCGGCGCCGTCGCCCTCGTCGGCCTCGGCGTCTGGTTCCTGCCCCGTACGTGAGCGAAGTTCCCGGCTATGGCCGGGAACTTCGCTCACGGGGGAGAGAGGTGCGCGGAGAGGTCGCTCGCGGCCGCGGCGGTGGCGGCGGCGTGGGCGGCGAGGTGGGGGCGCAGGCGCGGCGCGGGGCCGGACACGGTGAGCGCGGCCACGATCCCGCCGTGGAACCCGCGCACCGGGGCGGCCGCGCCGGCGAGCGTGAGGTCGAACTCGCCGTCCACCACGGCGTGGCCCGCCGCGCGCACCCGCGCGAGGATCTCGGGTTCGGCGCCGACCGCCCGGGCGGCCGCCTCGTCGCGCTCGGAGAGCAGCACCCGGCCCGTCGACGTCGTCGCCGCCGGGATGTCGTCGACGTCGAAGCGCGCCCGGGCGGGCCCACCGCCGGCGTCGGCGGTCAGCAGCGTGGCCACGCGGGCCCCGTGCAGGCGGCAGAGGGACGCCTGCTCGCCGGTGCGCGCGGCGAGGGCGATGAGCGCGGGGCGGGCCAGCGCGACCAGGCGGGCCTCGGTGGTGCGGGCGGCGAAGGCGTAGAGCCGCCAGCCGAGGGCGTAGCGCCGGCTCGCCGGGTCGCGCTCGACGAGGCCCTCCTCCTCGAGGGCGGCGAGGGCCCGCGACACCTGGCTGGGCTGGCGACCGGTCTCCTCGGCCACCCGGGCCACGCCGAGCCCGGCCGTCAGCGCCTCGGGCGAGGACAGCACGTCGAGCAGCTCCATGTCGCGGCGCAGGCCCGCCGAGCGGGGCCCTGTCACGACGCCAGCCCCAGCATCACCAGCGCCACGGCCCCGCCGAGCGTCCAGGCCGCGGTGCGCCACCAGTTGGTGCGCGTGAGCCGCGCGTGCACGGCCGGGTCCCACCCCTGCGCGAGCCGCCGGTGGCACGGCACCGAGACGGCGACGGTCACGCCCACCGTGGCGGCCCCGCACAGCCCCGCCGCGAGCGCGAGCACGAACGGGACGCCGGGCGGCCGCCACACGAGCAGCACCGCGCACGTCAGCCCCTGCACCGCCCAGGGCCCGCTGACCAGCAGGCCCATGATCCGCGTGTGCCGGTCGTGCACCGCCCCCCAGTCGCTCCCGACCATGTGGGCGAACCCGGGGTAGACGAGCAGCTGGATCATCCAGACCAGCCCGACGCAGAACCAGACGGCGGCGAGGTGCAGGCCCAGCACGGCCGTCCCCAGCAGACCCGTCCCCAGCAGCGGAGTTGCGCTCACCGCACGGATTCTTGCCCCACCCGTCGGCGGCTCCTCTACTGACCCGCGCCGGACCGCGAGGGGGACAGGCCGACGTGAAGATCACCGACATCCGTCTCGAGCACCGCGAGACCGTCCTCGACCCGCCCTGCCACGCCGCCTGGGACCCCGAGCCCCGCACCCGCTTCGACGCGACGATCGTGCGCGTCGAGACCGACGAGGGCGTCGTCGGCGTCGGCTCGGGCGACACCATGGCCGGGTTCGACAGCTACCGCGAGCTCTTCCTCGGCACCGACCCGCTCGCCACCGAGCTGCAGGTGCGACGCATCGAGTCGATCGGCTTCCACGCCGGCCGGTTCTGGCCGCTCGAGTCCGCGCTCTGGGACATCGTCGGCCAGGTCGCCGGCCTGCCCGTCGCCACGCTCTTCGGCGGCGTCACCGACCGCGTACCCGTCTACGCGTCCTGGTGCTCCGAGCAGCCGCCCGGACGCCGGGCGGAGGACGCCCACCGGCTGGTGGAGGACGGCATCCGGGCCGTCAAGATCCGGGCCCACCCGCGGCGTCTGCGCCAGGGCGTCGCGGCCGTCGCCGCCGTCCGCGAGGCCGTCGGCGACCGGCTCGACATCATGGTCGACCTCAACCAGGCCTGGCGGATGGGCGGCGACGTCACCGAGCCGCTCGAGCTCGCCGAGGTCCGGCGGGTCGTCCGCCGCCTCGCCGAGTACGAGGTCGCCTGGGTCGAGGAGCCGCTGCCCTACGCCGACGTCGACGGGCACCGCCTGCTGCGCGCGGACAACCCGGGTGTGCGGATCGCGGCGGGGGAGATGCTGGACTCCCTGCCGCAGACCCTGGCGCTCCTCGAGGCCGACGCGCTGGACGTCTACCAGGCCGACGTCGTGCTCGCCCTCGGGATGACGCGGTCCCGACAGCTCGCCGAGGCCGCCCGCGCGCGGCACCGCCGCTTCACCCCGCACACCTGGACCAACGGCCTGGGCCTGCTCGCGAACCTGCACGTCGCCGCCGGCGTCGGTGCCGGTCCCTACCTGGAGTTCCCCGACGACCCGGCCGGCGGCTGGACCCCGGAGCGCCGCGACTTCCTGCTCGCCGAGCCGCTGCGCCCCGACCCCGACGGCATGCTCGTCGTGCCCGAGGCGCCCGGGCTGGGCGCCGTGCTCGCCTGACGGGCACCCCCGAGACGGCGGTCCCGGCTCCGACCCCCCCCGCGGCGCCGGGATCGCCACCCACCGACAGCCACCGACAGCCACCGACAGCCACAGAGAAGAACCGCACACCCGCAGGAGGAGTCCCGTGACCGGCACGGCCGACCGCACCGACGTCCACGCCCCCTGCGCCGGCGTCGCCGCCGGCACCGCGTTCCTGTCCGGCCCCGGGCCGGTCGTCGACTTCGGGCCCGGCGCGGTGGCCCGAATCCCCGCGCACCTCGCCGCGCTGTCCGCGCGGCGGGTGCTCGTGGTCACCGACCCCGGCCTGCGCGCCGCCGGGGTCGTGGACGCCGTCGTCGGGCCGCTCGCCGCCACGGGCGCGGTCGTCGAGGTGTTCGACGCGGTGCGCGGCAACCCCACGGTGGCCGTCGTCGAGGACGGCGCCGAGCAGGCGCGGGCCCTGGGCCTCGACGCGGTGCTCGCGCTCGGGGGCGGGTCGAGCCTCGACGCCGCCAAGGGGATCGCGCTGCTCGCGCCGTCGCCCGGCGCCCGGGCCGACGGCAGCGGGGTGACGCCCGCGGCGGGGCTCCCGCTCGTGGCCGTCCCGACCACGGCGGGCACGGGGGCCGAGACGAACGGCTTCGGGGTGCTCGAGGACCCCGCGAACCGGCAGAAGGTCTACTGCGGCGACGCGAGCGTCGTGCCCCGGGTCGCCGTGCTCGACCCGGAGCTCACGCTCGGCCTGCCGCCCGCGGCCACCGCCGCGACCGGCGTCGACGCGCTGGTGCACGGCATCGAGTCGCTGGCCTCGCGCGGCCGGGACCCGATGTCCGAGGCGTTCGCCGCCGAGGCCGTCCGCCGGGCGTGGGTGTGGTTGCCGGTGGCGGTCGCCGACGGGAGCGACCCGCGGGCGCGCGCCGAGATGCTCGTCGCGGCACACCTGGCCGGGCAGGCGCTCACGCGCAGCGGGCTCGGCCTGGTGCACGGGCTCGCGCACGCCCTGAGCCTGCACACCGGCGCGGTGCACGGGCCGGCCCTGGCCGCCGTGCTACCGGAGGTGGTGGCGTGGTCGCTCGACGCCGACCCCGCGGGGTGGGGACGCGCCGCCGAGGCCGTAGGCCTGTCCCGGCCCGCCGCCCTGCCCGACGCGCTGGGAGGCCTGCTCGAGCAGGTCGACACGCGGGTCTCGGTGGCCGACCTGGGCGCGGCCCCCGACGACCGCGAGGCCCTGGCGCGCACGGCGCTGGCCGACCCGGTCAGCCGCAACGCCCCGCGGCACCCGGCGTCGGTGGCCGAGCTCGTGGAGCTGCTCGGACGCTGCTGACACACCCCGGGAGCCGCCCGGACGTGGGCGAGGTCACGGATCGGGGCACCCGGTGGCGGTGTGGGGCCCGGCTTTGAGGTCCTGCAACAGGTTTCGCCCCGGAGTCCTCACTCCTCGCGTAGCCCGTGCGTCGGCGCGGTCCCTACCGTCGGGGACGTGATCAGCAGCGGGCCGACGGGCGCTCGCCCAGCTCCCCCCGGACTCCCGTAGGACAGAGGAGGCCTCGTGACCACCCTCGAGACCATTCCCGAGCACATCACCCGCATCAACCAGGCCAAGACGCCGATGGGCCCCGGCCGCCCCGGGGCCAGCACCGCGCACATCACGCCGTCGACCGAGCACCTGTCGACCGAGGACATCGAACGCCTCGGTGCCGAGCTCGAGGTCCTGCGTGACCAGGTCATGTCGTCGCTCGGCGACGACGACGCGCGCTACATCCGCCGCGTCATCCGTACCCAGCGTGGCCTCGAGGCGGCGGGACGCGTCCTGCTGCTCGGCGCGCTGTTCCCGCCGGCGTTCCTGGTCGGCACCGCGTCGCTGGCCCTGGCCAAGATCCTCGAGAACATGGAGATCGGCCACAACGTCCTGCACGGCCAGTGGGACTGGATGCGCGACCCGGAGATCAACTCCACCACCTGGGAGTGGGACCACGTCTCCACGGCCCGGAGCTGGCAGCAGACCCACAACTACCTGCACCACACGTACACCAACGTGCACGGCAAGGACCGGGACATCGGCTACAACGTGCTGCGGGTCGACCCCGACCAGCCGTGGGAGCCCATCTACCTGTTCCAGACCTTCACCAACGCCGGCCTCGCCATGATCTTCGAGTGGGGCATCGCGGCCTTCGACCTCGAGATCGACCAGGTCCAGCGCGGCGAGAAGACCTGGGCCGAGAAGATGCCCGAGCTCAAGGCGATGGGCCGCAAGGCCGGCAAGCAGGCCCTCAAGGACTTCGTGGTCTTCCCCGCGCTGTCCGGGCCCTCGTTCGTGCCGGCGCTGGTCGGCGGACTGCTCGCCAACCTCGTCCGCAACGTCTGGTCCCACGCGGTGATCTTCTGCGGTCACTTCCCCGTCGAGGTGGAGACCTTCGACGAGGAGCGGCTGGAGAACGAGACGCAGGCCGAGTGGTACGTCCGTCAGATGCTGGGCTCGGCCAACATCGAGGGCTCGAAGCTCCTGCACATCATGACCGGGAACCTCTCGCACCAGATCGAGCACCACCTCTTCCCGGACATGCCCTCGAACCGCTACGGCACCATCGCGCCGCAGGTCCGCGACCTGTGCCGCCGCTACGGGCTGCCGTACCACGCGGGCCCGATGTGGAAGCAGTACGGCGGCGTGCTCGCCAAGATCGCCCGCCTGTCGTTCCCCGGCGGCCACAAGGGCCTCGCCAAGCGGCGCCTGCGGGCGCTGCCGTTCGGCCGCCGGCGCGCCGAGTCGCTCGACGCCGCCGCCCCGGCCGCGGCCTGACGACCTCCGGTTGCAGCGAACGGGCTGTTCGCTGCTTCTAGGCGCACGAAGTCCCCGTTCGCGCCCGGGTGGCTCAGCCCTCCGCGAGGGTGGGCCCCCCGGCGCGCAGGGCGAGGGCGACCTCGAGGCGGCCCTCCGGGTCGTCCAGCACCCCGGCGAACGCCTCCTTGAGGCGCGCGAGCCGGTAGCGCACGGTCTGCGGGTGCACGTGCAGGCGCGTGGCGGCCTCGCCGACGTCGCCGTGCGCGTCGAGCCACGCCGTCAGCGTCGTCACCGCGCGGTCGCGGGCCGCCGACGTCATGCGCCGCAGGGGCTCGAGGCGCTGGGCCACGAGGTCGGCGGTGAGCGTGACGTCCGCGTGCAGGAGCAGGGCGAGCAGGTGGTCCTCGGAGCGCACGAGGCCCTCGTCGCCCAGGTGGCCCTCGAGGTGCAGGGCCCAGGTGGCGCGGGCGCGGGCGACGGTGCGCGGCACCTGGTCCGGCTCCACCGTCGGCCCGAGCACCGCCGTGGTGCCGCGCAGCGCGTCGGCCACGACCTCGAGCCGCCCCGGTCCCTCCGGATCGGGGAGGAAGACCACGCCGAGACGGTCGACGACCGACCCCGCGACGTCCGGGGGCAGGCGCCGGCACACCAGCGGCAGCGACTCCTCGCTGGTCACCAGCGCGGCGACCGTCTTCGGCGTCGACCAGCCCGCCTCGCGGGCCAGCGCCTCGAGCTCGGCGCCGTCGGGGGCGGGCGTGCGGCACAGGCGCTCGACGAGGGCGTGCTGCCGCGCCTGGCGTGACCCCGCGGCCAGCGACTGCTCGTAGGCGTAGCCCGAGACGGACGCCGCGGCGAGCTGCTCGATGTAGGCGAAGAGCGCCTCGGCGAGGCGGAAGATCGACTCCGCCTCGAGCCCGTGCTCGCCGCTCGTGCCCGCGATGCGGCGCCACAGCACCCGCGAGCCGATGCGGTAGGCGCTCTGCAGGGCGTCCATGGTGCGGCCGTGGCGGTGCTCGACGCGGCCGAGCTCGAAGTAGACGGTGGTGTCGGGCAGGGCGGCGTCGGTGCCGAGCAGGTCGAGGAACTGGTCGAGCGCCACGGAGACCCCGAGCCGGATGCGCCGGCCGAACTCGCCGTTCATCGACAGCGCGTACTCGGCGACCTCGGCGCGGACCTCGGCGATGATCTCGTCGCCGGTGCCGAGGACCACGGGGCGCAGCCGATCGCGGGCCGTGTCGGGGACGTCGGCCCACGGGTGCCGTCGCGGGGCGTCCGACGCCGCGCACACACCGTCGCTCACGCGCCCAGTGTCGCAGGATCGGGCGAAGACGCCAGGACGGACGATGGCGGGCCCCGTCACCTTCTCTCCCGTCGCGTGCGTGCCGTGTCGTGCGCGACTCCCCCCGGGCCGTGGCGCGGGCCCGGTCCGGGGGAGGGCCAGGATGGTGGGGTGCACCGGTCCGCGCAGGCGCTCCTCGCGGCGGTCCGGGCACCCGGCGCCCGGCCGGCGCTCGCGGTCGGCGCGGTCGCCGCCCTGATCGCGGGCGCGGGCCTGCGGCCGCTGACCCGGCGCTGGCCGGCGGCGGTCCTGGGGAGCCTGCTGTCCTCGACGGCCACCGAGACCCCGCGCGCCACGGCGGTGCTCCTCGGCTCGGCGGCCGGCGTGGCCGCCCGCCGCGGGGCGCTGTGGAACCCGGCGGGGCAGGCGGGGCTCGCCGTGACCGCGGGCGCGGTCGGGGTGCTGCTCACCCTGGACCGCCGGGCGCGCGCCGACTCCGAGGTCCTCGCCGAGGCGCTGCGCGCCGAGATCGGCCCGGTGGAGCTCCCGGCGCGGGCCGGCGTCGTGCGCTCCGTGCTCGCGCGCCACTGGTACGCGACGGCCCGCGACGTCGCCTACGGCCCGGATCCGGTGGCGAACCTCCTCGACGTCTGGCGCGACCCGCTGCTGCCCGCCGACGCCGGGGCGCCGGTGCTGCTGCAGATCCACGGCGGGGCATGGTCGTCGGGCAGCAAGGCCGCCGACGCCCACCCGCTGATGGCGCACATGGTCGAGCGCGGCTGGGTGTGCGTCAGCGTCGACTACCGCCTCGGGCCCGCCGAGCGCTGGCCCGCGCAGATCGTCGACGTCAAGCGCGCGCTGGCCTGGACGCGCGCCAACATCGCCGACCACGGCGGCGACCCGGCCCGCATCGCGATCACGGGCGGGTCGTCCGGCGCCCACCTCGCCGCGCTCGCCGCGCTCACCCCCGGGGCCTGGCAGCCCGGGTTCCCGGACGCCGACACCTCGGTCGCCGCCGCCGTCTGCCTCTACGGCATCTACGACCTGACCAGCGACGACGGCAGCGGCACCCTCGACGAGCTGCTGGCCGAGACGATGATGCCCACCGCGCTGGTCGAGGACGCCCACCCGTACGTGGCCGCCTCCCCGGCGGCGCGCGTGCACCCCGACGCCCCGCCGTTCATGGTGCTGCACGGCTCCGCCGACGCGATCGTCGTGCCCGCGCAGAGCCGCGCGTTCGTCAGCCGGCTGCGGGCGGTGTCGACGGCGCCGGTGGTGCACGCCGAGCTCGCGCACGCCCAGCACGGCTTCGACCTCGTGCCCACGCCCCGCACCCTCGCCGCCGTGCGGGCGATCGCCGCCTTCCTGGAGGCGGTGGTGGGGCGGGGGACGCCGCGCTCGGGCCGGGCGGACACGGTGGTCGCGGGCGCTCGATAAGCTCGACGGACCACCCTCGATGTTTCGGAGATCCGCCGTGTCCTCGCCCGCCCCGTCCCGCCCCGCCGTCGCCGACAGCGTCCGGGTGACGGCGGGCACCACCGCCGGCCAGGCCGTCCGCGACGCCGGCCTGCCGCTCACCGGGCACGAGGCCGTGATCGTCGTCCGGGCCCCCGACGGCGTGCTCAAGGACCTCGCCTGGGCGCCCGAGGAAGACGTGGACGTCGCCCCGGTGCCCGCGAACACCGAGGACGGCCGCGCCGTGATCCGCCACTCGGCGGCGCACGTGCTGGCCCAGGCGGTGCAGCAGCTCTTCCCGGACGCCAGGCTCGGCATCGGGCCGCCGATCACCGACGGCTTCTACTACGACTTCGCGGTCGAGCGCCCGTTCACGCCCGAGGACCTCGAGGCCCTCGAGAAGGCGATGCGCAAGATCGTCAAGGCCAAGCAGCGGTTCGTGCGCCGCGAGTACGCCTCGCTCGACGCCGCCCGCGAGGAGCTGGCGGGCGAGCCGTTCAAGCTCGAGCTGGTCGACCTCAAGGGCACCGACGCCGACCAGGACTCCGAGATCATGGAGGTCGGCGCCGGCGAGCTCACCGCCTACGACAACGTGCACGCGCACACGGGCGAGCGCGTGTGGGGCGACCTGTGCCGGGGTCCGCACATCCCGACCACCGGGTACATCCCGGCGTTCAAGGTGCTGCGCTCCGCGGCGGCCTACTGGCGCGGCGACCAGCGCAACGCCCAGCTGCAGCGCATCTACGGGACGGCCTGGGAGTCGCAGGAGGCGCAGGACGCCTACCTGGAGCGCGTCGCGGAGGCCGAGCGCCGCGACCACCGCCGCCTCGGCGCCGAGCTCGACCTGTTCAGCTTCCCCGACGAGATCGGCTCCGGGCTCGCGGTGTTCCACCCCAAGGGCGGGATCATCCGCAAGGAGCTGGAGGACTACTCCCGCCAGCGCCACACCGAGGCCGGCTACGAGTTCGTCAACACCCCGCACGCCACCAAGGGCGAGCTGTTCCAGACGTCGGGTCACCTCGACTGGTACCGCGAGGGCATGTTCCCGGCGATGCACCTCGACGAGGAGCGCGCCGAGGACGGCACGGTCAAGCGCCAGGGCATCGACTACTACCTCAAGCCGATGAACTGCCCGATGCACAACCTGATCTACCGGGCGCGCGGGCGGTCCTACCGCGAGCTGCCGCTGCGCCTGTTCGAGTTCGGCACGGTCTACCGCTACGAGAAGTCCGGGGTGGTGCACGGCCTGACCCGCGCGCGGGGCTTCACCCAGGACGACGCGCACATCTACTGCACCCGCGAGCAGATGGCCGGCGAGATCACGTCGCTGCTGACGTTCGTCCTGGGCCTGCTGCGCGACTACGGCCTCGAGGACTTCTACCTCGAGCTCTCCACCCGCAACCCGGAGAAGTCGATCGGGACCGACCAGGAGTGGGAGGACGCCACCGACGCGCTGCGCGAGGCGGCCTCGAGCTTCGGGCTCGACCTCGTCGACGACCCGGGCGGCGCCGCGTTCTACGCGCCGAAGATCAGCGTGCAGGCCCGGGACGCCATCGGGCGCTACTGGCAGATGTCGACGATCCAGGTCGACCTGATGCTGCCCGACCGCTTCGAGCTCGAGTACACCGCGAGCGACGGCAGCCGGCAGCGGCCGGTGATGATCCACCGCGCGCTGTTCGGGTCGATCGAGCGCTTCTTCGGGGTGCTCACCGAGCACTACGCGGGCGCGTTCCCGGCCTGGCTGGCGCCGGTGCAGGTCGTCGGCATCCCGGTGTCCGGCGACCAGGCGGAGTACGTCGCGCAGATCGCCGACCGCCTGCGCGCCGAGGGCCTGCGCGTCGACGTCGACGACTCCGACGACCGGATGCAGAAGAAGATCCGGAACCACACGCTGCTCAAGGTGCCGTTCCTGCTGCTCGCCGGGGGGAAGGACGCCGACGCCGGGGCGGTCTCGTTCCGGTTCCGCGACGGGTCGCAGCGCAACGGGGTGCCGGTCGACGAGGCCGTCGCCGCCGTCGTCGACTGGGTCCGCCGCCGCGAGAACGCCTCACCCGACGCGGAGAAGTTCCTGCCCTGATGAGCGGTGACGTAGGGCCGGAGATCGCGGAGTCCGAGGATCTCGACGAGCTCCGGGGCGCCGGGACCCCCGACGGGTTCCGGCGCCTCTGGGCGCCGCACCGGATGGCCTACATCGCGGGCGCGGCCGGCACCGGCGAGGAGTCCGGGCAGTGCCCGCTGTGCCGGATCCCGACCCTCGACGACGGCGACGGCCTGGTGCTCCACCGCGGCGAGCGCGTCTACGCCGTGCTCAACCTGCACCCGTACAACCCCGGGCACCTCATGGTCGTGCCGTACCGCCACGTCGCGGGCCTCGACGAGCTGGACCTCGAGGAGTCGGCCGAGCTCGTCGCGGTCACGCAGCAGGCGGTGCGGGCCCTGCGCACGGTGGCGGCCCCGCACGGGTTCAACGTCGGCATCAACCTCGGGCACGTCGCAGGCGGCTCGCTGGCCGACCACCTGCACCAGCACGTCGTCCCGCGCTGGGGCGGCGACGCCAACTTCATCACCGTCATCGGCCAGACGAAGGTGATCCCGCAGCTGCTCGCCGAGACACGGTCCGTCCTGTCCGCGGCGTGGCCCTCGCCATGATCAATCAATGGGCCCGCGCCGCGATCAAGGGCGGGGTCGAGCCCACCGCGGCCTGGCTGGTCCGGCGCGGCGTGCACCCCGACGCGGTCACCGTGTTCGGCACCGTGGCCTCCACCGCCTCGGCGCTGTGGCTCATCCCGACCGGGCACCTGCTCGCGGCGTCGCTCGTCGTGGCCGTGTTCGCGCTGCTCGACGTCCTCGACGGCGCGATGGCCCGGGCGCGCGGGGTGACGAGTCCCTTCGGGGGCGTGCTCGACTCCGTCGGCGACCGCCTCGTCGACGGCGCGGTCTTCGCCGGGATCACGTGGTGGGCGTTCGCCCAGGACCGGCCCCTGCTCGCGGGCCTCGCGCTGGCCTGCCTCATCACCGGCCAGCTGATCTCCTACATCAAGGCGCGCGCCGAGGCCGCGGGCCTGCGGGCCGACGGCGGCCTGGTGGAACGTGCCGAGCGGCTGATCCTCGGGCTCGCCGGCGTCGGGCTCACCGGGATCGGCGTGCCGTACGCGCTCGACGTCGCACTGTGGCTGCTCACGATCGGCTCGGTGATCACCGTCGGCCAGCGCATCGTGGCCGTGTGGCACAGCGCGCGCGAGCAGTACGGCGCGGCGACGGGCGTCACCGACCACGCCGACCGTCCCGAGGACGCCGGCCGTCCCGAGAACCCCGGCCGTCCCGAGAACCCCGGCCGTCCCGAGAACTCCGACCATCCCGAGAACTCCGGGGGGACCGCGTGACCGACTCGGCGACCGACATGGCGAACGACAGGACGGCAGGCGATGCCCCGTCCGTCGTCACCCCCGCGCAGCGCGCCGCCGAGCTGGGCTACGCGGCGGGCTGGCGGCTGGTGCGCGCGGTGCCCGAGCCGGTGGCGCGGTGGGCGTTCGCCACCGGCGCCGACCTGGCCGCGCGCCGCGGCGGGCCCGGGGTGCGGCGCCTGCGGTCGAACCTCGCGCGGGTCCGTCCCGACGCCGGTCCGGACGAGCTCGACGCCCTCACCGCGGCGGGCCTGCGTTCCTACGCCCGGTACTGGCGCGAGGCGTTCCGGCTGCCGGGGATGGACCACGAGGCGCTGGTCCGCAGGCCGGTGGTGCACGGCCAGGAGCACCTCGACGCCGCGCTCGCCACCGGCCGTGGGGCGGTCGTGGCGCTGACCCACTCCGGCAACTGGGACATGGCGGGCCTCTGGCTCGTCGCCCACTCCGGGCGCTTCACCACCGTCGCCGAGCGCCTGCGCCCCGAGTCGCTCTACGAGCGCTTCGTCGCCTACCGCGAGTCCCTCGGCATGGAGATCCTGCCGATGACCGGCGGCGACTCCCCGGTGCGCGGGCTCGTGCGGGCGCTGCGCGAGGGACGGGTCGTCTGCCTCGTCGCCGACCGCGACCTGTCCGCCCACGGCGTGCCGGTGACGTTCTTCGGAGGGCGGGCGACGATGCCGCCCGGCCCGGCGGCGCTCGCCGCGAGCACCGGCGCGACGCTGCTGCCGGTGGGGCTGTGGTTCACCGAGGATCCGGGGGACGGGTCGGGGGAGGGGTGGGGGTTCCGCATCCACCCGCCGGTCCCGGTCCCGGATCGCAGCGCCGTCCCGGCCGCGACCCAGGCCGTCGCCGACCGCTTCGCCGCCGACATCGCCGAGCACCCCGCCGACTGGCACATGCTCCAGCGCGTCTGGCGCGACTGAGGCCGGCGAACCCGGAGGGGGTGTGGCGCCTCACGGTGTGGAGCGAGGGACGCCCCGACTGCGCTGGACGCAGCGAGGGACGCCCTCGCTCGCCCGCCGACCCCGCCGCGCCCGCCGCGATGGCCGGAGCGAGGGACGCCCCGACTGCGCCGGACGCAGCGAGGGACGCCCTCGCTCGCCCGCCGACCCCGCCGACCCCGCCGACCCCGCCGCCCCACCAACCGGTCGTCCCACGGGCCCCGCTCGACCCCTCCGTCCCACCGGTCCACCCGGGGCGGTCGCTGCTCCGTTCGCAGGAAGCGTGACGTGGAGCACACGCTTACGGTTTATCGTTCATCTCATGAACACAGCGCCGCGACCCGGATCGCCGTCCGGTCTGCGCGACGCGAACCGTCGCCGCGTGGTGGACGCCGTCCGCGCCGGCGGTGCGCCGACGCAGGCGGAGATCGCCGGCGCCACGGGCCTCGCGCCGGCCACGGTGTCGAACATCGTGCGGGACCTCGGCGCCGCGGGCCTGCTGACGGCGGGTGACGAGGTGCGTGCGGGGAGACGCGTCCGGGCCGTCCGGCTCGTCCGCGGGGCGGGGGTGGTCGCCGGCATCGACGTCGGGCACCGGCACCTGCGGGTCGCCCTGGCCGACGTCGCCGACCCGTCGGCCGCCGCCGGGCACCCGGATCCGCCCGGGCGCTCCGAGCTGCGCGCGGACCTGCCCGACTACCACGGGGTCGCCGAGGGCCTGGCGACCGCGGCGAGCCTGATCGACGAGGCGCTCGCGCAGGCCGGCGTCCGGCGCGAGGCGCTGCGCGGAGCGGTGGTCGGGCTGCCGGCGCCCGTCGACCGCGCCACCGGTGCGGTGGGGGTCTCCGGCGTGCTCCCCGGGTGGGTCGGGGTGCCGGTGGCCGGTCGCGTGGCCGAGCACCTCGGGGTCCCGAGCTGGGTCGACAACGACGCCACGCTCGGCACCCTCGCCGAGCAGCGCTGGGGCGCGTTGCGCGAGGTCCGGGACGGGGTGTTCCTCAAACTCTCGGACGGTGTCGGGGCCGGGCTGGTGCTCGACGGGCGCCTCTACCGGGGCCCGGACGGCACCGCGGGCGAGATCGGCCACGTCGCCGTCGACCCGGGTGACCGCCACGCCGCGGTGTGCCGGTGCGGGCACCGCGGGTGCCTCGAGACGGTGGTGTCTACGCGCACCGTCACGGCGCTGCTCGAGCCGCTCGTCGGTGCCCCGCTGACCGTCGCCGAGATGGTGGCGCTCGCCCGCGACGGCGACGCCCCCGCCCGCCGTGTCCTCGCCGACACCGGGCACCACGTCGGGGTCGCCCTCGCCGGCTTCTGCACCGTGCTCACGCCGCGGCGCATCGTGGTCGGCGGCGAGCTCGCCCAGGCCGGCGACTTCCTGCTCGCCCCCCTCCACGCCGCGCTCGAGGCCGCCGCGCTGCCCGGGACCACCCGCACGGCGGACGTCGTCGTCGCCGAGCTCGCCGAGCACGCCCCGGTCCTCGGCGCCCTCGCCCTCGCGCTCGACCGGGCCACGACGGCGCCCTGAGGAGCGGGGTCCACCACCCCCCTGCGCGCGTCCCGGTCACAGCCCGACACCCGGTGGTGCGGTCGTGTCGACTCCACCTGGCGCGAGGCCGCCGCGTCCGCAAAGATCGCGCCGCTGTGTTCATCCGTTGACGACGTCATGGACGCCGCCCTAGCCTTGTGGTTCGCATCACATGACAACGGCGCCCGGAGATGCGGAGGCCCCTGGTGACGGTGCCCCCCGTGACCACGACGGCAGATCAGTTGCCGCACGCGCTGGACGCCCCCGAGGTGGCCGAGCGCCTGGACGGTCGCCGACCCGCGGTCTTCCTCGACTACGACGGCGTGCTGACGCCGATCGTGCCGCGTCCCGAGGACGCGATCATGAGCGACGACATGCGCGACATCGTGCGGGCGCTCGCGCAGCGCTGCCCGGTGTGCGTGGTGTCCGGACGGGACCGGGCGGTGGTGTCCGAGCTGATGGGCGTCGACGACCTGATCGTCGCCGGCAGCCACGGCTTCGACATCTACGACCCGGCCCGCGGGCCGATCGTCCACGAGGCGTCCCAGGGCTGGGAGGGCCTCGTCGCCGAGGTCACCGAGCGGGTCCGCGCCGCGGCGGGCGACATCCCGGGGACCCTCGTGGAGCCCAAGCACGCGTCGGTGGCGCTGCACGACCGCCACGTCGCCGACGCCGACCGCCCGCGGGTCGCCGCACTGGTCGAGGCCGTGCTGGCCGAGCACCCGGGCGAGCTGCGGGTGACGCCCGGCAAGTTCGTCCACGAGATCCAGCCGAAGATCGACTGGAACAAGGGCAAGGCCGTCGAGCACCTCCTGGACGTCCTGGATCTCGACCACCCCGACGTCGTCCCGATCTACCTCGGCGACGACGTCACCGACGAGGACGCCTTCCGCGCGCTCGTCGCCCGCGCCGACGCCGGGCGCCCGGCGGGCGTCGGCATCCTCGTGATCGACCCGGAGGACGCCCCGTCCCGTGACACGTCGGCGACCGCCGCCCTCGCCACGGTCGACGAGGTCGGCCGCTTCCTCGACGGCCTGGCCCGATGAGCCCGATGAGCCGATGAGCCCGATGAGCGAGACGATCCCGATGATCACCCCGCTGCCCGCTCCCGGAGTACGGAGACGATCGTGACCACGACCGACCAGACGCCCTCGACCACCGAGACCACGGGGAGCGCCCGCACGACCCCGACCGGCGAGGTCCTACCCGGCGGGGCGGTCGCCGACGACTTCACGATCACCTGGACCGGCGTCGAACCCGACGACGAGGGTCTGCGCGAGGCCCTGACCAGCACCGGCAACGGCTACTTCTGCACCCGCGGTGCCGCGGAGTGGGAGGACACCGACGCCCCGGTGCACTACGCGGGCACCTACGCGCACGGCGGCTTCAACCGCGAGACCACGATCCTCGGCGGCCGCCCGGTCCTCAACGAGGACCTCGTCAACCTCCCCAACTGGCTCGTCCTCAAGCTGCGCATCGAGGGCGAGGAGGCGATCAACCTCTCCAACGTCGAGGTGCTCGAGTACACGCACACCTACGACGTGCGCACGGCGACGGTCGGCCGGGTGTTCCGGTTCCGCGACCGCAACGGCCGCGAGACCACCCTGCGCAGCCGCCGGTTCGTCTCGATGGCCCACAGCCACCAGGCGGCGATGGAGTGGACGCTCACCGCCGAGAACTGGTCGGGGCGCATCGGCATCGTCTCGGCGATCGACGGCCGCGTCGACAACACCATGGTCGCGCGCTACCGCGACCTCGAGGGGCGCCACCTCGACCCGGTCACCCCCCGCACGTTCGGGCCCGAGGTCATCGCGCTCAAGGTGCGCACCCGCCAGTCGAACCTCTACGTCTCCGAGGCCGCGCGCACCCGGATCTACCGCGGGCGCGGGCGCGGCTGGGAGAAGGTCGAGCCGGCCCGCACGTTGCACCAGATGAACGACTACATCCAGCAGGTGCTCGACCTCGACATCACCGAGGGCGAGACCGTCCGGGTGGAGAAGATCGTCGCGTTCTTCACCAGCCACGACAACGCGATCACCGAGACCCTCACCGCCGCCGGCCGGCACGTCGAGCGCTACCCGGACTTCGCGGGCTGCTTCGCCGAGCACGTCGACGCCTGGGAGGAGTACTGGGACGTCTGCGACATCGAGCTGCCGCGCGAGCCGACCATCCAGCTGCTCCTGCGCTTCCACATGGCCCACGTGCTGCAGGTCTGCTCGCGGCACACGGCCCGCCACGACGCCGGCGTCCCGGCCCGCGGGCTCAACGGCGAGGCCTACCGCGGGCACGTGTTCTGGGACGAGCTCTACGTCTATCCGTTCCTCAACTACCGGCTCCCGGAGATCACTCGCGGGCTGCTGATGTACCGCTACCGGCGCCTCGCCGAGGCCCGCGCGGCGGCGGAGGAGGCCGGCTACAAGGGCGCGATGTTCCCGTGGCAGTCGGGCAGCGACGGCACCGAGGAGACGCAGGTCGTCCACCTCAACCCGCTGTCCGGGCAGTGGGACCCCGACCACTCGCACAACCAGCGGCACGTCAACGCGGCGATCTTCTACAACGTCTGGCAGTACTACCAGGCCACCGACGACCTGGAGTTCCTGCGCGACTACGGCGCCGAGCTGATGCTCGAGATCGCCCGGTTCTGGGCGTCGATCGCGCACCGCAACCCGAACACGGGCCGCTGGGAGATCCACGGGGTGATGGGCCCCGACGAGTTCCACGAGCGCTACCCCGGCGCCACCGACGGCGGGCTGCGCAACAACGCCTACACCAACGTCATGGTCGCCTGGATCTGCGCGACCGCGCCGAAGGTGCTGGCCCTGTTGCCCAAGAGCCGCCGCCGCGCCCTGCGCAGCCGGCTCGGGATCACCGACGACGAGATCGCGCGCTGGTCGGAGATGTGCACGTCGATGACGGTGCCGACCCACCGCGACGACGACGGCCACCCGGTGATCACGCAGTTCGAGGGCTACGCCGACCTCGCCGAGCTCGACTGGGACGCCTACCGGGCCAGGCACAAGAACATCCAGCGGATGGACCGCATCCTCAAGGCCGAGGGTGACGACCCCGACCACTACAAGCTCGCCAAGCAGGCCGACGCGGTCATGCTGTTCTTCCTGTTCGGCGACGGCGAGCTACGCGAGATCTTCTCCCGCCTCGGCTACGACACGATCGCCGACGACAAGGACCTCGCGCGGCGCACCATCGCCTACTACGACCGGCGCACCTCGCACGGCTCGACGCTCTCGCTCGTCGCGCACGCCGCGGTGCTCGCCGGGATCGACCCCGAGAGCTCCTGGGAGCGCTTCCTCGTCGCCGTCGAGTCCGACATCGGCGACGTGCAGGGCGGCACCACCAAGGAGGGCATCCACATGGGGGTGATGTCGGGGACCCTCGACCTCCTCCAGCGGGCCTACCTCGGTGCTGGCGCCCGCGACGGCGTGCTGACCTTCGACCCGCGGCTCACCCTGCGCCTCGACGGCCTCGCGCTCTCGCTGGTCTTCCAGGGCACGACGCTGCGGGTCTCGGTGGGCGCCGGGGAGCTCACCGTCGCCGTGCAGTCCGAGGGCTTCAGCCACCCGGTGCGCATCGGGCTCGGCGGCGAGGTCCGCGAGCTCGGCGCCGGGCAGGAGTGGACGGTGCCGCTCGACGGCGAGGGACGCATCGCCCCCCGCAACGCGGTCGGGAGCGGCGCGCACCAGTCCGGCGGCGCGGCAACCAGCGCTCCGACGTCCTCCGGGGCGGCGACACCCACCCCCGCCGTCACGGACGGCACCCCGCAGGCCTCGAGCACGACCGTCACCGGTACCTCCGACGGCGGCCACGACCACGGAGGGAACGGCGCATGAGCGGCACCGAACGGTCCGGATTCAGCGGAGCGATCTTCGACGTGGACGGCGTCCTCGTCGACTCCCCCCACGAGGAGGCCTGGCGCGAGTCGCTGCGCGAGCTCATGGCGGGCCCGTGGGCCGACATCGTCGGGCAGACGAGCTACTCGCCCGAGAAGTTCACGCCCGCGCTCTACCACGAGCGCATGTCGGGCAAGCCCCGCACGGCCGGGGCGACGGCGGCGCTCGAGTACTTCGGCGTGCCCGACATCGACCGCCGCGTGCAGGAGTACGGCGAGCACAAGCAGGAGATGATCATCCGGCTGATCTCGGAGGGCCGGTTCTCGGCCTACGACGACGCCGTGCGTTTCGTGCTCGCCGTCCGCAACGCGGGCATCCCGGTCGCGGCGGCGTCGTCGTCGAAGAACGCCAAGATGTTCCTCGAGAAGATCGACCTGTCCCGCTTCGGCGGCACGGGCAACCTGCACCAGGTGTTCGACGTCGACGTCTCGGGCCGCGACTTCGAGCACGGCAAGCCGGACCCCGAGATCTTCCTGACCGCCGCGCGGGAGCTCGGCGTCGAGCCCGCGGCCGCGTTCGTCGCCGAGGACGCCGTCAACGGCATCCAGGCCGCGAAGGCCGGCGGGTTCGGGGCGCTCGGGGTCTCGCGCGCCGACGACGTCGACGCGCTCGCGGCCGAGGGCGCCGACGTCGTCGTCACCGACATGGGTGAGATCGACCTGTCCGCACTCCGGCGGGGCGAGCTGGTGACGACGTCATGAGCGGGCTCACCGTCGGCGTCGACGTCGGCGGCACCAAGATCGCGGCGGGCGTGGTCGACGAGGCCGGCAAACTCATCGCGTCGACCCGACGCGAGACCCCGGCCACCGACACCCACCTGGTGCTCGAGGCCATCGCCGACGCCGTGCGCGAGCTCAACAGCCACCACCAGGTCGACGCCGTCGGCATCGGCGCCGCGGGGTTCGTCGACGCGGGCCGGGCGAAGGTCCTCTTCGCGCCGAACCTGGCCTGGCGCGACGAGGACCTGAAGGCCGAGCTCACCTCGCAGCTCGGGGTGCCGGTGGTGGTGGAGAACGACGCCAACGCCGTCGCCTGGGCCGAGTCGCGCTTCGGCGCGGGCCGCGACCACGACGACCTCGTCGCGATCACCATCGGCACCGGGATCGGCGGCGGCCTGATCTCGTCGGGCCGGTTGCTGCGCGGCGGCTACGGGGTGGCCGCGGAGATCGGCCACATCACGATGGTCCCGTACGGCCGCCGCTGCGGCTGCGGGCTGCAGGGCTGCTGGGAGCAGTACGGCTCCGGGCGGGCGCTGGTCACCGAGGCCCGGGAGATCGCGCGGCACTCGCCGGCGTTCGCGTCCGGGCTGCTCGCGATGGCCGGGGGGGGACCCGGAGGCCATCACCGGCGAGATGGTGACGGCCTGCGCCCAGCAGGGTGACGTCGGAGGCCTGCACTGCTTCGACGAGATCGGCCGCTGGATCGGGCTGGGCCTGGCCCAGCTCGCCGCCGTGCTCGACCCGACGCTCTTCGTCCTCGGCGGTGGCGTCTCCGCCGCCGGGGACCTGCTGCGCGAGCGGGTCGAGGCGATGTTCCGGGGGAACCTCACCGGACGCGGGCACCGTCCCGTCGCCGAGGTGCGGCTCGCCGAGCTGGGTTGGGAATCCGGGATGGTCGGTGCCGCCGACCTCGCCCGGACTAATGACGACACATCCGTTCCGGGGAGCGACCGATGAGCACAGATTCCGGGTCAGCGTCAGGATCAGGGCCGGGGTCACCCGGCTCGCGGGAGAAGACGACCGCCAAGGCGATCCTCATCTCCATCGTCGCCGCCGTCGGCGGCTTCCTCTTCGGCTTCGACTCCAGCGTCATCAACGGCGCCGTCGACGCCCTGAACGACCAGTTCGGCCTGCAGGACAGCCCGCTGCTGTCCGGCTTCGCCGTGGCGTGCGCCCTGCTCGGCTCGGCCGCCGGTGCCTGGTTCGCCGGCCCCGCCGCCGACAGGTACGGCCGCGTACGCGTCATGCTCATCGCCGCCGCGCTGTTCGCGATCAGCTCCATCGGGTCCGGTCTGGCGTTCGCCGTCTGGGACCTCATCATCTGGCGCATCCTCGCCGGTGTCGGCATCGGCATCGCCTCGGTGATCGCCCCCGCCTACATCGCCGAGATCGCGCCCGCCCACATCCGCGGGCGGCTCGCCTCGCTGCAGCAGATGGCCATCGTGCTCGGCATCTTCGTCGCCCTGCTCTCCGACGCCCTGCTGGCGGGCATCGCCGGCGGCGCCGCCGAGACGTTCTGGCTGGGCCTCCCGGCGTGGCGCTGGATGTTCCTCGTCGGGATCATCCCGTCGGTCATCTACGCGATCCTCGCCCTGCGGATCCCCGAGTCGCCGCGCTACCTCGTGGCCAAGGGACGCATGGAGGAGGCCGGCCGGGTCCTCGCCCAGGTGCTGGGACAGCCGGTCGAGTCGGTCCAGGCCAAGGTCCGCGAGATCGCCGTGACGCTGGAGCGCGAGGAGAAGCCCAGCCTGCGCGACCTGCGCGGGCACGCGGCGGGGCTGCGCCCGATCGTCTGGGTCGGCATCCTGCTGTCGGTCTTCCAGCAGTTCGTCGGCATCAACGTGATCTTCTACTACTCGACGACGCTCTGGCAGGCCGTCGGGTTCTCCGAGAGCGACTCGTTCCTCGCGTCGGTCATCAACTCGCTGGTCAACGTGCTCGCGACCGTCGTCGCGATCCTCATCGTCGACCGGGTCGGCCGGAAGCCGATGCTGCTCGGCGGCTCGGCCGGCATGGTCGTGACGCTGGGGATCATGGCCGTCGCGTTCTCGCAGGCGATCATCACCGTCGGCGCGGACGGCTCCGAGGAGCCGAGCCTGCCCGGCCCGTGGGGCCCGATCGCGCTGGTCGCGGCGAACCTCTACGTGGTCGCGTTCGCGGTCTCGTGGGGTCCGGTGGTCTGGGTGCTGCTCGGTGAGATGTTCCCGAACTGGCTGCGTGCCGCCGCGCTGTCCGTGGCCGCCGCCGCGCAGTGGATCGCGAACTTCCTCATCACGGTCACGTTCCAGTCCCTCGCCGACATCGGCCTGACGCTGGCCTACGGGCTCTACGCGCTCTTCGCCCTCCTGTCGTTCCTGTTCGTCAGCAAGTACGTGCAGGAGACCAAGGGCAAGGAGCTCGAGGACATGGTGGCTCCGCAGTAGTCAGAGCGCAGTAGCCCGAATCCGGTGGCCCGGGGCAGGACGATCGGGAGATGGATCTCCTGATCGACCTGCCCTGCCGCCGCGTGCGCCTCGTCCTCGACGAGGGCTCCGACCGGATCGCCCTGCTCGCCGAGCTCCGGTCCCGCCGGGGCGCGGACCCTCCGCGCTGCCTCGCCGACCCGGGCCGCCCCTGCGGCCCGGGTCGGCCGTGCGCGTTCTCCTCCCGCCGCGACCGGGCTCCGCGCCGGCGGCCGGACTCCGATCCGCAGCGAACGCGCTGTTCGCTGCTTCTATGCGTCGGAACTCCCCGGTCGCGGTGACAACGGGTCGGCGAGGGGCACGTCGCGCATGATCATCGGGGGGCGTCGCCTGCGGAACGTGCCCGTCGTGCGTGGGGCTCGAGGGCGGATCCGGGCTGACGTGGAACCCCCGCTGATGCGGCGGCAGAGGACCGACGCGAGGGCCCCAGTAGGCTCGGTTCCCTGATGCGCATCGGGATCGTGTGTCCGTACTCGCTGGACGTGGCCGGCGGGGTCCAGGCCCACGTCCTCGACCTCGCGCGGGCGCTGACCGGTCTCGGGCACCACGTCGACGTGCTGGCGCCCGCGGGGTCGGACACCCCGGTGCCCGACGGGGTCACGCGCGCCGGGAAGTCGCTGGGCATCCCGTACAACGGCTCGGTCGCCCGGCTGACGTTCGGGCCGGTATCGCTGGCGCGGGTGCGCCGCTGGCTGCGCGAGGGGGACTTCGACGTCCTGCACGTCCACGAGCCCACCGCGCCGAGCCTGTCGTTCCTCGCGCTGATGGTCGCCGAGGGTCCGGTCGTCGCCACCTTCCACACGTCGACGCCGCGCTCGCGCACCATGACCTTCTTCGAGCCCCTGCTGCGCCCGCTGCTCGAGCGGGTCACGGCGCGGATCGCGGTGTCGCCGCTGGCGCGCCAGGTCTACGTCGAGCACCTCGGCGGCGACGCGGTCGAGATCCCCAACGGCGTCGACGTCGCGGCGTTCGCCGATGCGCCCCCGCTGCCCGGGTACGCGGCACACGGCAACGGCGCGACCGTCGGCTTCGTCGGCCGCTACACCGAGCCGCGCAAGGGGATGCCCCTGCTGCTCGACGCCCTGCGCCCGCTGGCCGGACGGCGCCCGGACCTGCGGCTCATGGTGGTCGGGCGCGGCGACGAGGACGAGCTGCGCCGGCAGGCGGGTCCGGAGCTCGCCGACCGCATCGAGCTGCTCGGTGCGGTCGACGAGGCGACGAAGACGTCGATGCTCGCCTCGGTCGACCTGCTCGCGATGCCCAACACGGGCGGCGAGAGCTTCGGGGTCGTCCTGGCCGAGGGCATGGCGGCCGGGGCCCCGGTGGTCGCGAGCGACATCGAGGCCTTCCGTCGCGTGCTCGGCGAGCCCCCCGCGGGCGTGGTCGTGCCCTCCGGCGACGTCGACGCCTGGAGCGCCGCCCTCGGCGCCCTGCTCGACGACCCGGCGCGCCGCGACGCCCTGCGCGCGGCGGGCAGCGCGCGGGTCGCGGCGTTCGACTGGTCGGTGGTCGCGGCCGCCGTCCTGCGGGTGTACGAGGTCGCCGTGGCCGCCGATCCGCGCCGGGTCGTCCCCGGCGGCCGGCTCGGTGCCCGGGCGCAGTCCGGCGCGGAGGCCGAACTACCGTCGTCGTCGTGACCCTCCTCGGTGCCACCGGCGTGGTGGTGGTCCTCGTCGTCCTCGCGGTCCTCCTCGTGGTCGTCGTGACGGCCGGGGTGCTCGTGGCCCGGGCGCGCCGGCTGGACCGGCTGCACGTGCGCACCGACGCCGCCGCGGCGGCGCTCGCGGCCGTGCTCGACCGGCGGGCCGCCGTGGTGCGGGCGATCGCCGCCACCGCCGGGCCGGTGGCGCTCACCGACCCGGACCGCCGGGCCCTGCGCGCGGCCGCCCGGGCCGTCGCCGCGACGCGGGCGGCCTCCGACGGCGGGCTCGACGCGGAGCGCGAGGCGGCCGAGAGCGACCTGACCCGGGCCCTCGGTGCCCTCGACACCGCCGCGCTGCCCGCCGACCTCGCCGCCGAGCTGGCCGACGCGCACGTCCGCGTCTCGGTCGCCCGTCGGGTGCACAACGACGCGGTGCGCGACACGCGCGCCCTGCGCGGGCGGCGGATGGTGCGCTGGCTGCACCTGGCCGGTACCGCGCCGGCACCGCGCTACTTCGAGATCGCCGAGCCGGGACCGGACGGCGGCACCGCGACGCCGCCGGCGATGCGGACCGCCCAGGACGCGGTCCGGGTGATCGTCGTCGACGGCGACGGCCGCGTGCTCCTCTTCCAGGGCATCGACCCGGCGCGTCCGGCCGAGGCGTTCTGGTTCGCCCCCGGCGGGGGCGTCGAGCCGGGGGAGGAGCCGGTGAAGGCCGCCGTGCGGACCGTGGGCGAGGAGACCGGGCTCGACGTCGACCCGGCCGCCGTCCAGGGCCCGCTCTGGGTCCGCCAGGTGGTCTTCGAGGCCGACGGCATGACCTACGCCGGCCGCGAGCTCTTCCACGCCGTGCACGTGCCGACCGGCGACATCGACACCAGCGCCTTCACCGAGCACGAGGCCCGGACGGTCCGCGGGCACCGCTGGTGGACCCCGGCCGAGCTGGCCGTGACGCTCGACGTCGTCCACCCCCACCAGCTCCCCGACCTGCTCGCGGACCCCCGGGCCCTCGAGCCTGGCGGGGTCCCGCTCGCGATCCACTAGACCCGGACGGCGTCCACGTAGTCCGCGCCGACCGGCACCTCGGTGATCACGTCGACGAGCACGCCCGCCGGGTCGACGACGATGAAGTGGCGCTGACCGAACTCCTCGGTGCGCAGGTCCAGCTCGGGGCGCAGGCCGGCGCCGCGGACGAGGCGCTCGTACTCGGCGTCGACGTCGGGCACCTCGACGTTGAGCAGCAGACCCCGCGCGGTGGTGCGGAACCCGGCGGGCACCGTCGGGTGCGCGGCGTCGACGAACGCCAGCTCGTGGGCGCCGCGGCGCAGGCTCACGTACCAGTCGACGGCGAACACCACCTCGAAGCCGAAGTGCTCGACCCAGAACTCCGTCGACGCCGCGACGTCGGCCACGGCGAGGACGGGGTAGAAGCCGGTCGGTTCCATGCGCGCTCCCTTGACGTACCGTTGGTACGCGAAGAGTGTCTGACGTACCATCGGTACGTCAAGTTCGGAGAGGGGAACCACGTGGCCGGGGTGCGGGAGGAGCAGCGGGCGCGGACACGGCGCGCGCTCGTCGACCGGGCCCGCGAGCTGTTCGCCGCCCGCGGCTACGCGGACGTCGGGCTCGCGGAGCTCGTCGGGGCGGCCGGCGTGACCAAGGGCGCGCTCTACCACCAGTTCGAGGGCAAGGCCGAGCTGTTCGAGGTGGTGCTGGGCGAGGTCGCCGCCGAGGTGGCCGACGCCGTCGTCCTCGCCGCCGAGGCCCACGAGGACCCGTGGGACCGGTTCCTCGCGGGGAGCCGGGCGTTCCTCGTCGCGAGCACCGACCCGTCGGTGGCCCGGATCGCCCTCGTCGACGGGCCGGCCGTGCTGGGGTGGACGCGGTGGCGCGCGCTCGACGAGGCCACGTCGGGCCGGCACCTCGTCGAGGCGCTCGAGGCGCTCACCGCCCGCGGGGTGATCGCCCCGCGGCCCGTGGCACCCCTGGCCCACCTGCTGAACGGCGCGATGAACGAGGCGGCCCTGTGGCTCGCCGACGAGCCGGACCAGCTCGACGCGGTCTGGGCGGAGCTCGCGGGGATGCTCGACGGGCTGCGCTGAGCGTGCACCGCATCACGACGGGCACCCCCAGGACGGCCGTACCATCGCGTCCACGTCCCGCACCGTCGTCGGAATCCCCGGAGGACCCACGTGACCAGGCCCGAACCCGCCACCGCCGTAGGCACCGGAGGGGTCAAGCGCGGCCTCGCGGACATGCTCAAGGGCGGCGTGATCATGGACGTGGTCACGCCCGAGCAGGCGAAGATCGCCGAGGACGCGGGCGCCGTGGCCGTCATGGCGCTCGAGCGCGTGCCGGCCGACATCCGCGCCGACGGCGGCGTGGCCCGCATGTCGGACCCCGACATGGTGCGCGGCATCGTCGAGTCCGTCTCGATCCCGGTGATGGCCAAGGCCCGCATCGGGCACTTCGTCGAGGCCCAGGTGCTGCAGTCGCTCGGCGTGGACTACGTCGACGAGTCCGAGGTGCTCACCCCGGCCGACGAGGCCCACCACATCGACAAGTGGGCGTTCACCGTCCCCTTCGTCTGCGGCGCGACCAACCTCGGCGAGGCCCTGCGGCGTCTCGGCGAGGGCGCGGCGATGATCCGCTCGAAGGGCGAGGCCGGCACCGGCAACGTCGTCGAGGCGACGCGGCACATGCGGGCGATCCGCTCCGAGATCCGGGCGCTGTCGCGGATGGACCCGCAGGAGCTCTACGCCGCGGCGAAGGAGCTGCGGGCGCCGGTGGCGCTGGTGCAGGAGGTGGCCGAGTCCGGCCGCCTGCCCGTCGTGCTGTTCACCGCCGGCGGCATCGCGACCCCGGCCGACGCGGCGATGATGATGCAGCTCGGGGCCGAGGGCGTGTTCGTCGGCTCGGGCATCTTCAAGTCCGGTGACCCCGCGCGGCGCGCCGAGGCGATCGTGCGGGCGACGACCTTCCACGACGACCCCGACGTGATCGCGAAGGTCTCGGCCGGGCTCGGCGAGGCGATGGTCGGGCGCACCACCGCCGACATGCCCGAGCACGAGCGGCTCGCCACGCGCGGCTGGTGAGGCTCACACCAAGATCACGACACGGCGTGGGACGATCCGGGCGATGACCGCGTCGCACGGGTCCCCGCGCCGCCTGGTCGGGCTACGGCCGACCGGGCCGGGACGTGACGGCCCCGACGGCTCGGACGGCTCGGACGGCTCCGACGCCGAGGCCCGCACGGAGACGATGCGGGCGACACCGGGCCCGCCACCGCAGGAGGCGCCCCAGCGGACCCCCGCCCCCCGCCGGCCCAGCACCCGGGCCCGCGAGGAGGAGGACGTCGAGCCGCCGGCGCAGCGCAACGGCATGGGTACGCCGGCGCTGGTGCTCGGCCTGCTCGCCGCGGCGACGTGCTGGACCGGCTGGGCCGGGGTCGTGCTCGGCCTGCCCGCGGTGGTGGCCGGGTTCCTCGGCGCCCGCCGCGCGTTCCGGAACCTCGCCACGGACGGCGCCTCGTCGCTCGGTGGGCTCGTCGCCGGGCTGGTCGGGCTGGTCGTGGGAGCCGTCATCGTGTGGCCGACGCTGTTCGGCACCGGGGGCTTCGGCGACGGCCTGACCCTCGACCAGTGCATGGCCCAGTCGACGACGGCCCGCGAGATGCACATGTGCAAGTCACAGCACCTCGCCGAGTTCAACGAGCGCTACCCGAACGCCGCCGAGTAGGGGGCGATGGCACGATCGCGCCATGACGTCCGCTCCGCCGCCCGCGCGCGAGGATCGCGACCAGCGTGAACGCGACGGCGGTCTCGGCACCGCCGCGCTCGCCCTCGGGCTGCTCGCCGTCGGCACCTGCTGGCTCGGCTGGCCGGGCCTCGTCCTGGGGCTGCTCGGGGTGGTCGTGGGGTTCATCGGGTCCCGTCGCGCGTTCCACGACCGGCACCGCAGCGGCGCGATGTCGCTCAGCGGCTTCGTGCTCGCCCTGGTCGGTCTGGTCGTCGGCGCGTGGCTCGTCGTGCCGGGGCTGCTCGGCATCGGCACCTTCGGCGAGGGCCTGACCCTCGACGAGTGCATGGCCCAGGCCCAGGGGCAGCAGGAGGAGCGCATGTGCGCCTCCCAGCACCTCGACGAGTACCGCGCCCGCTACGGCGATCCCGGCGGCACGGGCGGGTAGTCCGGCGCTCCTAGACTGGAGCCGTGAGCGCACCCGTCGGCGTCCTGGCCCTCCAGGGCAACGTCCCCGAGCACCTCGACGCGCTGCGCGCCTGCGGCGCCGAGGCCGTCCCGGTCCGCCGGCCCTCCGAGCTCGCGGAGGTCGCCGGGCTGGTGCTCCCCGGCGGCGAGTCGACGACGCTGTCGAAGCTCCTCGAGGCCGTCGAGCTGCTCGAGCCGCTGCGGGAGCGCCTGCGCGCCGGGATGCCGGCGTTCGGCTCCTGCGCGGGCATGATCCTGCTCGCGCGCGAGGCCATCGACGCCCGGCCCGACCAGCACCAGCTCGGCGCCCTCGACATCACCGTGCGCCGCAACGCGTTCGGCCGGCAGGTGGCGTCGTTCGAGTCCGACCTGACGGTCACCGGGGTCGCGGGCGGCCCCGTGCGCGCGGTGTTCATCCGCGCCCCGTGGGTGGAGACGACCGGCCGCGGTGTCGAGGTGCTGGCGCGGGTGCCGGGCAGCGTCGCGGGCCCGGCGGCGGGCAAGGTCGTCGCGGTGCGCCAGGGCCCGGTGATGGCGACGGCGTTCCACCCCGAGCAGACCGGCGACGCCCGCCTGCACGACCTCTTCCTGCGCCGGGTCCGCGACAGCGTCGCGACGGGCTAGCAGTCGCGCAGCTCGGGGCTCTGGTTGAGGAGCTGGCCGCGGGGCGAGACGAACTCCTGCCAGACGGCCCCGCCCACGGCGCCCGGACGGAACGCGGCGACGCGGTGGCAGTTCTGGAACGCGAGCTTCACGTCGAAGTGGCGCTCGAGGCCGCCGCGGATGGCGTCGGAGGCCAGCGCCCGCAGCAGCTGGCCACGCTCGGCCTCGCTCGGCGGCGGGATCTCGTGGTCGGCGAGCTCGCCGTCGGAGAGCTCGAGGTCGGCGACCACCGAGGAGATCACCGTCCACGCGTAGGGCAGCGAGGTCCGCACGCAGTCGACGAACTCGGCGTCGGTCACCTGCCCGCGGGCGGCGGTGTCGAGCAGCTCGGGCGAGACGTCCAGGGACACGGGGAACCTCCGATATCGGGCGGGTGCGTCCTCCGAGCGAAGATCAGGGCCCGGGGCGGCGGCAATCGGCCGTCAGGAGGTGCTCAGAGCGTGACGACGGCCGGGCCCGGGACGAAGTCCGGATCGATCTGCTCGGCGAGGGCGGAGCCGGCCCAGGCGTCAGCGTTCCGCCGGTGCATCGCCACTGCGTCGGCCTGGTAGCGCTCCCAGTCCTTGCCGACGGCGTCGACGGCCGCGCGCAGGTCGTCGAGCACCGCGACGTGCCCGGCCTCCAGTCCGGCGATGTCCCGGGGCGCGCCGCGGTCGCCCGCGCGCACGTGGGCCGAGCGCCCGAGGACGCCGACGAGGTCGTCGCCGACCTCGGCCGCCAGGAACTCGGCGTCCGCCGCGTCCTCGATCTTGTTGCCGACGACGGCCAGCCGCACCCCGAACTCGCGGGCGTAGCCGGCGTACTGGCGGTACACGCCGACCGAGCGCCGGGTGGGCTCGCAGACGAGGAGCGTGAGGTCGAAGCGCGTGAACAGGCCGGAGGCGAAGGCGTCGGCGCCGGCGGTCATGTCGACGACGACGTACTCGTCGGGACCGTCGACGAGGTGGTTGAGCAGCAGTTCCACCGCGCCGGTCTTGGCGTGGAAGCAGGCGACGCCCAGGTCGGCGTCCTCGAACGCGCCCGCGAGACCCAGGCGCACGCCGGGCACGACCTCGCGCACCGCGGCGTCGTAGACCGGGTTGTCCTCGACGACGCGCAGCAGGCGCGACCCGCGCCCGGGCGGCGTCGTCTTGATCATCTGGTCGGCCGACGGGATGCGCGGGTTGTCGCCGCGCAGCCACTCCTTGATCAGGCCCAGGTGGGTGGGGAGCGTCGGCAGCCCGGCGGCGTGGGCCTCGGTCGCGCCCAGCGCGACCGCCAGGTTCTGGTTGATGTCGGCGTCCAGGGCGAGCACGGGCGCGCCCGTGGCGGCTGCCCGCAGCGCGAACAGCGAGGCGCAGGTGGTCTTCCCGCTCCCACCCTTGCCGACGAACGCGACCTTCACCCGGGACCCCTCTCGTGACGCTGCGCCGAACGAGTGACTACTCTAAGTCATGCAGGGGTCCGCATATCCGGGTGGTCACCGGGCAGGCTGTCCGCATGCGTCTGGGGCTCTTCCTGGTGTCGCCGCAGTGGCCGGGACGCGCGCACGGCGAGGCGCTGGCCGAGACCGTGCGCCTGGCGCAGCTGGCCGACCGGCTCGGTCTCGACGACGTCTGGCTCGCCGAGCACCACTTCGTCTCCTACGGCGTGTGTCCCTCGGCGGTGACCCTCGCCGGGCACCTGCTCGGCACCACGAGGCGGATCGGCGTGGGCACCGCGGTGAGCGTCCTGCCGGTGACCCACCCCGTCGCGCTGGCCGAGCAGGCCGCGATGCTCGACCAGCTGGCACCGGGGCGCTTCACCCTCGGGGTCGGGCGGGGCGGGCCGTGGCGCGAGCTGGTGGTGCAGGGCGGGGGCGTGGAGCGGTTCGCGGACGGCTTCGCCGAGGAGCTCGACGCCCTGCTCGGCGCCTGGCGCCGGCCCTCCGTGGCCGGGCCCGGGCCGGTCGTGCCGTTCCCGGAGGTCGCCGTGGTCCCGCGCCCGGCGACGCCCGGTGGCCCGCCGGTGCGCGTCGCGGCGACGAGCCACGCCACCGTCGACCTCGCGGCCGACCGCGGCCTGCCCCTGCTGCTCGGGATGCACGCCGACGACGCCGAGCGGGCCGCGATGGTGCGGCGCTGGACAGCGCGGGCCGGGTGCGCCGGCGACCACGTGGCGGTCGGGATCGCGCACGTCGCCGGCACGCGGGCGGCCGCGGTCCGCGAGGTCCGGGCGGCCCTGCCGACCTGGCTCGGACCGGGGCTCGCGGGTCACGTGCGCGCCGACGGCGCCCCGCGCACGCTGCGCGACCCGGTCGCCTACACCGATCTGCTGTGCCGCCTGCACCCCGTGGGCTCGGTCGACGACGTCGCCGAGCGCCTCGCGGAGACCGCCGCCGCGACGGGCGCGGCGCGCCTCGCCCTCATGGTGCAGACCACCGACGACCCCGCCCGCACCACCGCGACCGTCGAGGCCCTCGCCGCCCTCCGTGAGTGAAGTTCCCGGCTATGGCCGGGAACTTCACTCACGTGGGAGGCGGTAGCAGCGCTGGATATCGCCGAGCGACCCAGCGGCGATAGGCTCCCGCGATGCGCTACGCCGAGGGCCCCACCGTCGAGGCCACCGTCCACGTCGCCGCGCCGCCCGCGCAGGTCTGGCCGCTCGTCCGGGACATCCAGTTCGTCGCCGACACCTCCGAGGAGCTGCAGGAGGCGCACTGGCTGCCCGCACCCGAGGGACCGGCCGAGGGCGAGGCGCCCGCGGTCGGCCACCGCTTCCGGGGCCGCAACTCCCACCCGCAGGGTGGGGAGTGGGAGACGGTCTCGACCGTCGTGGAGTGCGACGAGGAGCGCCGCTTCTCCTGGGCCGTGATGGACACCGAGAACCCCACCGCGACGTGGCTCTTCACCCTCACGCCGGTCGAGGGCGGCACCGAACTGCGGCAGTGGGTGCGGATGGGCCCCGGCCCGTCGAACCTCAACAAGGTCATCGAGAAGATGCCCGACAAGGAGGAGCGCATCGTCGCCCACCGCTGTCGGGAGTGGCAGCAGAGCATCGAGCGCACCCTGGCCGGGATCAAGGAACGCGCGGAGTCCTGAGGTGCGCACCGCCACCACGATCGAGGCCTCCGGCGCGCCCTGGGGCGAGACGGTCGACTTCGTCGTCGAGGCCGAGCGGCTCGGTCTCGACGTGTGCTGGGTGGCCGAGGCCTGGGGCTCCGACGCCCCGTCGCCGCTCGGCTACCTCGCGGCCCGGACCGACCGGATGCTGCTCGGGACGGGTGTCGTCCAGGTCGGCACGCGCTCGCCGGCCCTGATCGCCCAGACCGCGCTGACGCTGCAGGAGATGTCTCAGGGGCGCTTCCTGCTGGGGCTGGGCAGCTCGGGTCCGCAGGTCCTCGAGGGTCTGCACGGGGTGCCGTTCGCGCACCCGCTGGGACGGATGCGCGAGACCGTCGAGGTCGTCCGCCGCGTCATGGCGGGGGAGAAGGTGACCCACGACGGGCGTCACGTGCGGCTCCCGCTGCCCGGGGGCGAGGCGCGCCCGATGCGGGTGTCGGTGACCTCGGACCACCGCGTCCCGATCTACCTCGCGACGCTCTCGCCGAAGATGCTGCGGCTCACCGGCGAGGTCGCGGACGGATGGCTGGGCACGAGCTTCGTCCCCGAGGGGGCGTCGACGTCGCTCGAGCCGCTGGCCGAGGGGGCCGCCGCGAGCGGGCGCACGCTCGCCGACCTCGACCTCTGCCAGGGCGCGGAGGTCGCCTTCACCGACGACCCCGGCCGGATCGACGCGATGCTCGACGAGCGCCGGGCGGGCCTCGCCTTCAGCCTCGGCGGCATGGGCTCGGCGAGCCGGAACTTCTACCGCGACGCCTATGCCCGCCAGGGCTACGGAGAGGTCGCGGCCGAGGTGCACGCGCTGTGGCAGGCGGGACGCCGGGACGACGCGGCGCAGGCGGTGCCGCGGGCGATGGTCGCGGCGACGACGCTGATCGGGACGCCGGACGTGGTGCGCGAGCGGCTGGCCACGTGGCGCGATGCCGGGGTCACCACGGTCCGGCTCTACCCGGCCGGGGGCACGCTCGCGGAGCGGCTCGACACGCTGGCGCGGGCGATCGAGCTGGTGGAGGAGGTCGGATGACCGAGCCGGCAGGAACGACGCTTCCCTGGCGGGAGCTCGACAGCGGCACGTGCTCCATCGCACGCACCATGGCGGTGCTCGGCGAGCCGTGGACGATGCTCGTCGTCCGCGACCTCCTGCACGGGGTGCGCCGCTTCGACGAGCTGGTCGGGCACCTCGGCATCGCGCGCACGGTGCTCGCCCGGCGTCTGGCGGTGCTGGTCGACGCGGGGCTGGTGGAGACCTCGGAGTACCGCGAGCCGGGCCGTCGGGCGCGGCGGGAGTACCGGCTCACCCGGGCCGGACACGACCTGCGCCCGGTGCTGCTCGCGCTGATGGCCTGGGGTGACGCCCACCTCGACGACGGCGCGGGGCCGCCGGTGGTCGTGCGTCACGACGGCTGCGGGGCGCCGGTGCACGTCGTCGAGGAGTGCGCCGGGGGCCACCGCCTCGCCGCGTCGGACCGGGTGCGCAGCACCCCGGGCCCCGGGGCCCGTCCCGCCCCCGGCGGGACGGACCCCTGACGCGTGCTCAGCTCGCCGCGTCGGCCACCTTGTCGATGGTCTGCGTCATCTGCTCCTCGGTGACCATCGGGAAGAAGCCGCGGAACGACTCGTCCCGGACAGCGCTCCAGTCGTAGACCTGCGTGACCTCGGTGCCGTTGCCCGAGGGCTCGAGCTTCCAGGTCCAGACGTGGCCCTTGGCCGTCACGTCGCCGAGCTTGTCGGTGTAGCCGTCGAGCGGGTGCAGCTGCGGCGCCCAGGCGATCTCGCGGTTCTCCTCGTAGGAGGTCACCGTGTTCAGCATCTGGTAGTCGCCCAGCGCGTCGTTGTACATGTTCATGACGAACTGGTCGCCGACGTCGCTGACCTCGCCGCGGCCGTCGACGCCCTTGAGCATGCCGGCGCCGTCGAACTCGTGGTGGCGGGCCGGCGTGGCCAGCAGCGAGAAGAGCTGCTCGGGCTTGGCGTCCACGGTCCTGGTCACGGTGATCTGATCGCTCATGGGAGTGTCGTGCCCCACACAGACGCCCGGCAAACGGTTGGGCACGACCGGCCTCAGCGACCGGGCGGTGCCAGGCGGTAGACCGCGCCCGCCTCGTCGTCGGTGACGTAGACGGCGCCGTCGGGGCCGGGGACCGCCGCGACCGGCCGCCCCCACCGCGACCCGTCGGGCGCCTGGAAGCCGCCGACGAGGGTGCGCTGCCCGCCGAGGTCGCCGCTGCGCCACGGGTAGAACGACACCTCGGGCGCGCGGGGCGACTGCCGGTTCCACGAGCCGTGCACCCCGACCAGCGCGCCCTGCCCGTAGGGCGCGGGCAGCGTCGTGCCGAAGGCCAGGCCGAGCGGGGCCGAGTGGGCGCCCATCGTCTGCTCGATCGGCGTGAGGGTCGCGCAGTCGAGCGCGCGGCCGTCGGGGTTGGTCTCGGCGTCGGCCACGAACGGCGGGTCGGACGGGTCGAGGGCGCTGTCCGGGACGCCGGGCGTCACGTCGGGGTCCGGGTTGCAGTACGGCCAGCCCAGGTCACGGCCCGGGGTGAGGCGGGCGAGCTCCTCCGGCGGGTGGTCATCGACGTAGTCGGGGATGACCCGACCGCGGGCGGACCCGTCGTCCTCGCCGTAGGGCCGGTCGTAGGGGAACGGGATGTTGTCGCGGTTGTTCACCGCGGTCCAGACCGCCCCGTCCGGGGCGACGGCGAGGCCCGTGCCGTTGCGGACGCCGCGGGCGAAGGGCTCGGGCGGGCCGCCGCCTGGCGGCACGCGCAGGATCGCCGCCCGCTGGGGGTCGGCCTCGCGGTCCTGGGGCGAGACGTTGCCCGTCGAGCCCACCGAGATGTAGACCGAGCCGTCCGGCCCGACGGCGACGCTCTTGAGCGCGTGCGCGTAGGCCCCGCCCAGCTCCGGGCTGCGCGCGTCGGGCAGGTCGTCGACGACGGTCGTCGGCGGGCCGAGGGCCGGGCCCTCGTAGGGGTACGAGCGCACGGCGTTGCTCTCGGCGACGTAGAGGGTGCTGCCGACGAAGGTCATCCCGTGCGGCTGGGTCAGCCCCGACACCAGCGTCGTGCTCGCCGGCCCGCCCGGTCCCGGGACGAGGCGGACGACCTCGCCGGCCCCGGGCCGCGAGACGAGCAGCGCGCCGTCGGGGGCGAACACGGCCATCCGTGCGGAGTCCACCCGCGCCCACACCGCGAGCGACCAGCCGTCCGGGATCAGGGCCTGGCGGGGGGCGTCGAACGGGGCCGCCGCATCACCCGGCGGCACGGTCACCGGCGAGGCCACGAGGCCCTGGGTCGCGGCGCCCGCCGGGGCGGGGCCCGGCCCGGCGGCCGGGACGGCGACGGCGTCCCCGTCACCGGGTGCCGGGGGAGCGGCGGCGCCCCCGCACGCGGCGGCGAGGGCCAGGAGCGCGACCGTGGCGCCCGCGACCAGGGATCGCGCGAGGCGTTGCGGCATGCGGCCGAGCCCATCACACGCCGACGTCCCCCGCGCGCCAGGGTGGCGGGCCGCCAGGGGGTCAGCCGCGCAGGATGAGACAGCTCGACGTGCCCTCGGCGACGAGGCGTCCGGCGCCGTCGAGCAGCTCGGCGCGGGCGAGCGCGGTGCTGCGCCCGGAGTGCACGACGTGGCCGACGGCGCGGGCGGTGCCCGAGTCGGCGGTGAGGCGGCGCAGGAACTTCACCGACAGGTCGAGGCTCGTGTAGCCGACGCCGGCCTCGAGCGTGCTGTGCACGGCGCACCCGAGCGCGGAGTCGAGCAGGGTCGCGTAGATCCCGCCGTGCACCGAGCCGATCGGGTTGTAGTGGTACTCGGCGGGCTCCACGGTGAACACGACGCGCCCGCGCTCCACGGACTCCACGGCGGCCCCGACCAGGGTCATGATCGGCGGCGGCGGGAGCGTCCCGTCGGCCATGGCGGCCAGGAACGACAGGCCGTCGCGCTCGGTCGCCGCCGCGGCGAGCGTCCGGGGGTCGGACCAGGTGTGGGTGCGCTCGCGCGTGGTGACGTCCATGCTGCTCCCTGGGTAGCGGAAGGAAACTCAGGCGGGGAATCCGCACCGTACCGTCCCGTCGCCGCGGGTGGGACCTCACCTAGACTGGATCGTCAGGAGCGTGTGCGGCGCGAACCGCCACCTGCGCCGGCCGGGGTCCGCCCCGGGAGCGGCGCCCGCGGTCGAGGACACGCGCGAGACGAAGGGCGGGAAGCGATGAGCGGCCACTCCAAGTGGGCGACCACGAAGCACAAGAAGGCCGCGATCGACGCGAAGCGCGGCAAGATGTTCGCCAAGATGATCAAGAACATCGAGGTCGCGGCCCGCACCGGCGGCGGCGACCCGGCCGGCAACCCGACGCTCTACGACGCCATCCAGAAGGCGAAGAAGACCTCGGTGCCCAACGACAACATCGACCGCGCCGTCAAGCGCGGGTCGGGTGCCGAGGCGGGCGGGGCCGACTACCAGGCCATCACGTACGAGGGCTACGCCCCGGGCGGCGTCGCGGTGCTCGTCGAGTGCCTCACCGACAACAAGAACCGCGCCGCCGGCGAGGTCCGCACGGCCATGAACCGCAACGGCGGCGCGATGGCCGACCCGGGCTCGGTGGCCTACCTGTTCAACCGCAAGGGCGTCATCATCGTCCCGAAGGAGCAGTCCGGCGGCTCGCTGTCGGAGGACGACCTGCTGCTCGCCGTGCTCGAGGCCGGCGCCGAGGAGGTCAACGACTACGGCGAGAGCTTCGAGGTGCTCACCGAGTCGAACGACCTCGTCGCCGTCCGCACCGCGCTGCAGGAGGCGGACATCGACTACGACTCCTCCGAGGTGTCGTTCGTGCCGTCGATGAACGTCGAGGTCGACGCCGACGGGGCCCGCAAGGTCCTGCGGATCATCGACGCGCTCGAGGACTCCGACGACGTCCAGAACGTCTACTCGAACTTCGACGCGTCCGACGAGGTCATGGCCGAGGTCGGCTGACCGGGTGCCGCCCACCGCTCCCTGCGTCGTCGCCGCGCTCGCCGCGGGCGACGCGGGGGAGGCCCTGACCGTGCAGTACGCGGCCTACCTCGCCGAGGCGCGCCGCTACGGCACCACGGAGATCCCGCCGCTGCGGGAGACGGTCGCGGAGCTGGCGGCCGATCTGGAACGTCCCGACGTGCGCGGGTTCGGCGCCTGGGCCGGCTCGCGGCTGATCGGGTCGGTGCGCCTGCGCGGCGACCGTGTCGGCACCGGGTCGGGGTGCGCCGAGCTGGCCCGCTACTCGGTCGCGCCGGACGCCCAGGGTCACGGCGTCGGCCGGGCGCTGCTCGAGCGCGCGCACGCCGAGCTGGCCGCCGGCGACGTCACCTGGCTCGTCACGGGCGCCCGCAGCGAGGAGAACCTGCGGCTCTACCGCCGCGCCGGCTACGAGGAGACCGGCCGGCTCGTCGACAGCGCCGGTGTCGAGCTGCTGCGCCTCGAGCGGCCGGCGCCCGGGTCCTAGGCGTGTCCCGCTTCCTCGACGGCGTCCTCCTGCTCGGCGCGGTGCTCGTCGCGCTGTGGGTGCCGTTCTGGTGGTGGGGGGCGCCCGGGTCGCCGATCGCCTTCGCGCTGCTGTCCGGGACGCCGGTGGTCGCGGTGGTCGCGGCCGTGGTCGCGGTGCTCGCGCTCGTCCGGCGCCGCTGGGCGGCCGGTGTGCTGGCGCTCGCCGCGGCCGTGGTGCTCGGGGCGATCGTCGTGCCGCGGGCCCTCGACGACGGCGACCCGGTCGTCGCCGCCGGCCCGGGGAGCACACCGGTGGTCGTGGCGACGGTCAACCTGCAGTTCGGGCGGGCCGATCCGGCGGCGGTGGTGGCGCTGGCGCGCGACCGTCGCGTCGACGTCCTGGGCCTGCAGGAGATCACCCCGGAGGCCGAGCAGCGCCTGGCGGCGGCGGGCCTGCGGGCGGAGCTGCCGTTCACGGAGTCGGCGGCGCGACGGGGCGCGGGCGGCACCGCGCTCGTCTCCCGTCACCCGCTCGCGCCCTCCGGGCTGGTGCTGCGGCCGGGCGTGTTCTCGCAGGTCACGGCCCGGGTCCTCGCACCGAGCGGGCCGGTCGACGTCGTCGTCGCGCACCCGTCGGCGCCGGTGTTCCGTGACGACCCCGGGGGATGGGCGCGCGAGATCGCGGAGCTCCCGGGGCCGGCGCCGCTCGGGGGACCGCCCCGGCTGGTGATCGGCGACCTCAACGCGACGCTCGACCACCGGCCGCTGCGCGCGATGCTCGCGCCCGGGACGTGGCGCGACGCGGCGTCCGCGGTCGGCGGCGGGCTGCGGGGCACCTGGCCCACCGACTCGACGCTGCCGCCGTTCGCGGCCATCGACCACGTGCTCGTCTCCGGGCCGATCTCCGCCGTCGAGGTGACCACGCAGGAGCTGCCGTCGACCGACCACGCCGGGCTGATCGCCACCCTGCGAGTGCGCGACGGCCGGAGCGCCCTCACCCCCGGAGCGTGAGCGGGCGCCCGAGAATCCGGCTCCAGACCGTGCGCTCGTCCTCGAGCGCCCCGTCGGGAAGGGGCGTGCCGAAGGGCGTGACCTCGAGCCGGTCGTCGTCGGCACGCCACGTGCCCACCACTCGGCCCGCGTCGAGCACGACGGGCGCGATCCACCCGGCGGCGCGGCTGACCTCGCCCCGGTGCGCGGTCGGGACGAGGTCGGGATCGGCGGTGCCGGCGCCGAGGACGTAGGGGTCGAAGGGCCCGAGGAGGCGCAGCCCCGGCGCCTCGGCCCCGAGCTCGTCGACGTCCTCGGCGCGCGCGTACCGGGTCTCGCCGTCGACGGTGACCTCGACGAGCGAGCCGTCGGCGACGAGGTCGGCGAACCACGCCCGCAGCCGCTTCTTCGGCGTGGCGCCCCGCAGCAGCCAGGCGTCGAAGGCCGTCGCGGTGGCCGGCCCGTGGGCGGCGAGGAACGCGGGGACGACCTCGCGGGCGGCCTCGTCGGGCTCCGGGAGCCCGGGCCAGCCCGGGACCAGTGTGCGCGGGTGCGTGAACGTCACGCGCGACCCGGCCGGCGGGCCGTGGCAGAGCAGCCCCTGCCAGGCCAGCGGCTTGAGCACCGCGCCCCAGCCGGAGCCGAGCGCGTCGGCGAGGCCCTCCTCCCGGCTGTGGGCGACGAGGGCGGCGACGAGCTCCTCGCGGGTCAGGACGGCGTCGGCGAGCACCTCGGCGACGGCCTCCTCGAGGGCCGCCATCTGCGCGGCGGTGGCGAACTCGCGCTGCCAGGAGCCCTTGTCCCAGGTGCGGGCCGCCGCGAGGAGCGCGAGCACGGCGGGCGCCTGGTCGGCGGCCAGGAGGTGCAGCGTGCCGCGCAGCGACCAGGTCCGGATCAGCGCGCCCGCGGCCAGGGCTGCGTCGACGTCGCCGTCGTCCGCGGTGCCGGCGGCCGTGCGCACGGCGACGGCCTGCGCGGCGGCCGACGGGACCTGCGCCTGCACGCCGACGAGGCGCCGGGCCGTCGCGGTGGGGTCGGTGCCGTCGCGCAGGGCGACGTGCTGGCGGCGCAGGCGGAAGGCGCGGACCTGGTCCGCGGTGACGTTCACGCCTGGTCGAAGGACTGCAGCCCCTGCGGGTCGGTGTCGGTGACGTCGACGCCGGTCACGTGCGCCTGCGACGGGCCCTCGTGCGCCCAGGCGATCATGCGCTCGACGGCGTCGTCCTCACCCTCGACGACCATCTCCACCGAGCCGTCGTCGCGGTTGCGCACCCACCCGGCGACACCGAGATCGTCCGCGGTGTCCTGCGCGCTCTGACGGAAGAAGACGCCCTGCACCTGCCCGTGGACGACGATGTGCTTGCTCGCCACCGAGACCTCCCCCTTCGCTCGAACATGTGTTCTACTCGTCGGTGATGACCGCCGCGTGGACGCCCTCGCTGTTCGGCGGGGGCGAGCCCGCTCCCGATCCGATGGTCGTCCCGCGCCGCATCGTCCTGGACGAGACGTCGTGGGTCGATCTCGCCCCCGCCTGGCTCACCGGCGCCGACGCCTGGTTCGACGCGATCGTCGCCGAGGCGCCGTGGAACCAGCGCCGACGGCGGATGTACGACCAGGACGTGATGGAGCCACGCCTGACCTGCGGGTGGCGTGTCCCCGAGGCGCCCGACCCCGCGCCGGCCGTCGCCGAGGCGCTCGCGGCGCGGTACGGCGTGCGCTTCGACCGCGTCTCGGCCAACTACTACCGCCACGGCGACGACTCGGTGGCCTGGCACGGCGACCGCGTCCGCTACACCCACGAGGCGCCGATCGTCGCGATCGTGTCGCTCGGGGCGTCACGGCGGTTCGGCCTGCGGCCCGTGGGCGGCGGGCCGTCGACGCGGCTGACCGTCGCGGGCGGCGACCTGCTCGTCATGGGCGGGCGCTGCCAGCACGACTGGCAGCACACGGTGCCCAAGTGGCCCGGCGCCGGCCCGCGGGTCAGCGTCACCTTCCGGCACGACGACCCGGGGCCGCGTCCCTAGGTTGTGAACTCCTCTCGACATCCGCCCACCAATTTCGGCGCATGGCGAGGTGGAACGCGGCCCACCGCTGCGCGGTCGTCCGCCCATCGAATGTCTCGTCGTCGAACCACTCCGCCAGCGCTTCCCAGCGAGCCTTACTCGCTCGACTCCATGCCTTCTCGGTCGCGGCGTCCATCTCGGCGCCACCCCGAAAGAGCCGCCGGAGTTCTTCCTCCTCGTCCCTGAGCACCGGCCGACGCCCCATCGAACAGCAGTCCGCCGCCTGCTCCGGCGCGCGCTCCCTCAGCGACCCGGCGAGGTTCCTGAGCCTTCGGTCCGACTTCACGATCGCGCGGCTGATACGGAAGGCCACGCTCTCTCCGCGAACCTTGCGGTGAACGCTGAGCAGAGCGGTGTCGCCGCCGCCGGCCATACTGGTCAACTGACGGTCGAGCACGAGATTCGAGAAGCGAGGGTGCGGGACGCGCGGTTTGCGAAGACTCTCGAGTCGTCCCGTGATGGTGATCTGCCGGGCGACGTCTTGTCGGGTACCGGAGTCACGCGGGTCCGTAGCGAGTCGTTCCGCGAGGCGCCACGCAGTCATCTCCTCATCGAGCCAAAGCCGCCGATCCTCGCCGCGATCAACGCGTCCGGAAAGACGCCGTTCCCACAACAGCGCCATCTCCTTGGCGGCCGCGCTGATGAACCGTGCGACGTAGGTGCTCTGTCTCCAGAGATGGATGTCCGGCCCACGTTGCACCGCTGCGCCGATCGAGCCGAAGGTGGTCGCCTCGAAGTCCTTGAACTCCCCGCGACCACGGAGCTGATCGAGGTCGGGCTCCTCGGCGAGGAGCCAGTCGCGCTGACGCGCGATGAAGTCGCTGTCGGCGCAAGCGGCCGCGCGCTCGAGTTCGGCGACGGAGCCGCGCGCTGCTCGCGCTACGACAGCTCCCCGCGTCTTGCGCGGCCACGCCCGCCCGTCGGGGGCGAGTAGCGGAAGGGCGAGGACACATGCGGCGTTGAAGTGAGCGCGCCAGGTCCGAGGGGCAGAGTCGGGTCGTCCGGTCAGGCGGGCGACGACATCTTCGAGCCGGGCCGGAGGTACCGGCCAATCACCGTCGAGCACGCGGGTCGCATCCGGGAAGGGCTCGACGTCCCGGCCAGTACCCCGCGCGACGATCGAGCGTCCGGGCGGCACGCCGAGTCCGTGGTACCGGTACTGGCTCAGCCCACGACGCGAGATGTGCTCGTGAGCCATCGCTCGCCGTAGCGCCGACCACGGCAGTCCGGTGAGGATGGCTTCTCTCGGGAGGATCTCTTCAGACGCCCGCGTCGCGAGGCGACCGCTGCGACGCGGGAGGCGAAGGTCCAGAGGCAAGGATGGATCGTGCGCAAGGTTCGGGTTCCGCCATGTCAGGAAGGCGCGCACGTGTGGCACTTCATCCTCTCGGCCCATCGCAGCGCGGAGCGCTTCCCGAGGCCGCACCTTGACGTAATCATCAGCGAGCCTCTCGAACTCGAGCTGCGAGATCATGGTGAAGAACGTGCGAGCGTGGGCGGTGCGATCCCGCCTCTCGACGGGATTCAAGCCCAGCTCCAGGTCGGCGAGCCAGGACGGACCTCCGCCGCCTTGGAGGAAGCGCCGGTACCGGCGGAGGAACCGGTGCCGCAAGGCCTTTCGGAGGTGGGCGCGACGTTCCTCCCGGGCGGACCGATGTTCGCGCGTGGCACACCGTTCCCGCCGCCCCCACCACTGGCTCGCAATCTTCTCGCCCAGTCCCAGCAGCATCGCATGGCGGTATCGCGCGACGAGGATGGTGGGATCGTCGGCTCGGAGACCTCGCGAGGCTCGCGGATTGCTCCACGTCGGGCGGTTGTCCACCCCGGTGGGACTCCACCAGGCTCCCAGGTGGGGATCCTGGTGAGCGGCAACGGTGATGATGTCGTCGTAGGTGAGCAGCGCATCGAGGTACATCTGCTGGCGCTCCTGCATCTTCCCGAGCTCCAAGCGCATCATCAGATTGCCCGGATCGCGCCGCAGGGCGAGACGCAGCGCGCCGACCGACTCGTCGTAGTAGCGCTCCGACCTCAGTTTGAGGAAGCGCTGATAATCGTGGAAGAGGCCGAGCGGGATGCGGAATCCCTGCCACAACGGCCACGGAGCCTGCCTGCACTGATCGGTTCGCGGAAGGACGTGACCCGCTACCGCGTGCGCAGCCCGTTCAGCGGCCTCCTCCCAGGTCGAACCGGTCACCGGAAAGGGTGCGAGCGAAGTACGTGGGAGCCGGGAAAGCTCGATGATCAGTACACACGGCTCCGGGCCTTCGGCCGACTGCAAGGTGCACGAGACCTGGAAAGCGGTGACCGGGGCGAAGAGGCGCACGAATCGAGATGCGGCACCCCATGCGCCTCGGAGCTGCTCGCCGGCCGCTTCGACCACGCGGAGGAAGTCGCTGGAGGACGCTGTCGAGGGCACGGCGGTAGCGCCGTAGAGGCGTGTCTTGACGAGTCGATCCTCGAAGGTCGACTTCAGTTCCCGCGCCAGGGGGTCGTTGGCGCCTCGCCAGGTGTTGTCCATGAAGGGCAGCACCATGATCGGGCCGGGACGTCGGGCGAGTAGCTCCACGCGGTATCGCCAGACCGAGTAGGAAGCGAACACGGCGACGATGACGGTGATGGACACGAGCGTCGTACTGCGCGCTGCTGCGCGACCGGCGCTCGGTGCGATCAACCACTCGGGGCTTACGAGTGCGAGGGCAACCGATCCCAGGAGGAGCAGGTTCAGCACCAGCGCGGCCAACGCCCACGGCAGCACCCGCGTCGGAGGAAGGTCCGCCACAGGCCCGTCGGTCCGGTTAACCGCAACTCGCTGACGCACGCGCCTCTTGTCCGGCGCGTGTCCACAAACGTTTCAGAGATCGGGTCATGAGCCCGTCAGCTCACCCGAAGCGAGTAGACGATCTACACGGATGTCGTAGCGTTCGCTGCGAGTCAGATCGGGATCTCGCTCGTGTCCCCGTCGGCGCGCGCCCCGTGGATCCGGCGCTCGGTCTCGGTGATCCGCAGGTCGTTGATGCTCGCCTCCCGGCGGGCCATGAGGCCGTTGGGGGCGAACTCCCAGTTCTCGTTGCCGTAGCAGCGCCACCACTGGCCGTCGTCGTCGCGGCACTCGTACTGGAAGCGCACCGCGATCCGGTGCCCGCCGTAGGTCCACAGCGCCTTGCGCAGGACGTAGTCGTGCTCGCGCTCCCACTTGCGGGTCAGGAACCCGATCACGTCGTCGCGGCCGGTGACCCACTCGTCGCGGTTCCGCCAGACGGTGTCCACCGTGTACGCGAGCGCCACCTTCTCCGGGTCGCGGGTGTTCCAGCCGTTCTCGGCGGCCAGCACCTTCGCGCGTGCCGACTCCTCGTCGAACGGCGGGAAGGGCGGGCGGGGCTCCTCGATCGGGCTGCTCACGGTGGTCCTCCTCGCGGGGTGCGGCTCGGGTCAGCATGCCGCACGGCCGCGCCGTTGATCACGTGCTGATCATGCGGACGCGGCGGGACACGCCGCGCGACGGGGACGAGAGCCGGTCGGTGGGCCGGCGCCCCGTAGCGTCGCGACCCATGCGGGTACTGGGCGTCGACCCCGGGCTGACGCGCTGCGGTCTCGGCGTCGTCGAGGGCTCCGGCGGGCGGTCCGTGCGCGCCGTGGCCGTGGACGTCGTGCGCACGCCGCCCGAGGCGGAGGTGGCGCAGCGGCTGGGGGCGGTCGCCGACGCCGTCGAGGCCTGGATCGTCGAGCACCGCCCCGACGTCGTCGCCGTCGAGCGCGTGTTCGCCCAGCACAACGTGCGCACGGTGATGGGGACGGCCCAGGTCAGCGGTGTGGTCGCGCTGGTCGCCGGGCGCGCGGGCCTGCCGGTCGCGTTCCACACGCCGAGCGAGGTGAAGGCGGCGGTCACCGGCTCGGGCCGCGCGGGCAAGGAACAGGTGACGGCGATGGTGACCCGGGTGCTCTCGCTCGGCGTCGCCCCGCGCCCCGCCGACGCCGCCGACGCCCTGGCCCTGGCCGTCTGCCACTGCTGGCGTGCCCCGATGATCGCCCGGATGGCCGAGGCCGAGGCCCGCGCCGCCGAGGTCGCGAAGCACCACCGCGCCCGTCTCGCCGCCGCGCGCAAGGCCGCCCGTTGACCCTGGCGCACGTCCTCTCCGCCGACGGCACGCGGATCGCGGTGGAGACCGTCGGCGAGGGCCCGTCGCTCGTGCTCACGATCGGCGCCCTGCAGGACCGGGCGAGCGTCCGCCTGCTGGCCGAGACCCTCGCCGACCGGGCCACCGTCCACGCCTGGGACCGGCGGGGACGCGGCGACTCGGGCGGCGCGCCCGACCCCGACGTCGACCCCCTCGGGCCCGACGGCGAGGCGCTGGTCGCGGCCGAGGTCGCCGACCTCGCCGCCGTCGTCGCCCACGCCGGCGAGCACCCCGCCCTCTACGGGCACTCCGCGGGCGCGGTGCTCGTCCTCGAGGCCGTGATGCGCGGCGTGCCGGCCGGGCGGGTCGTCGCCCACGAACCGCCGTGGCGCCTCGCGACCGACGACCCCTCCCCGCGGCACGAGCTGGCGGCCGCCACGATGGCCGCCCTGCGCGACGGACGGCCCGACGATGCCGCGGCCGCGTTCCTCGGCGGCTTCCCGGCCGCTGCGCCCGCACCGGTCGAGCGCCTGCGGACCACCCCGTTCTGGGCGCGGACGGTCGCGCTCGCCCCCTCGCTGCCCCACGACGTCGCCCTCGTCGTCCGCGACGGCCTGCCGACCGACCGGCTCGCGGCGCTGCGCACACCCCTGCTCGCCCTCGACGGCGGCGCCAGCCCGGCCTGGGTGACCGACGCCGTCGCCGCCCTCGCCGCCGCCGTGCCCGGCGCGGAGCACCGCACGATGCCCGGCCAGGAGCACTTCGTCCTCCCGTCGGTGCTCGCCCCGGTGCTGGCCGACCACCTGACGGGGTGAGCTCTCCAGAACGATCTCCCGAGAGTGCCGTGGGTGTCCCCGCGCCGGCGCCACTCCCGAGAGATCGATCTGGAGAGGTCGTCCCCACGGTCGGCCCCGGGAGACGCGGGCGCGGCGTTGCGCAGCGGTGTCGGGGGTGCCCGGTAGCCTTCGAACGCGTGTTCGTCAGGAGGGTCGGGAGGGTCGTGCGGTGATCTCGTCGGTGCGGGGGGAGGTCCTGGGCGTCGGGCTCGACCACGTCGTGGTCGAGGTCGGGGGTGTGGGGCTGGCCGTGCAGGCGACGCCGAACACGCTGGCCCGCCTGCGCCGCGGGCAGCAGGCCCGCCTCGACACGGCGCTGGTGGTGCGGGAGGACTCGCTGACGCTCTTCGGGTTCGCCGACGCCTCGGAGCGCGAGATGTTCCTGCTGCTCCAGACGGTGTCCGGGGTCGGTCCGCGGGTCGCGCTGGCGACGCTGGCGGTGCTCGACCCGGCGGCCCTGAGCCACGCCTTGGCCGACGGCAACCTCACGACGCTCATGAGCGTGCCGGGCATCGGGCGCAAGGGCGCCGAGCGCCTGGTGGTCGAGCTGCGCGACAAGGTCGCCCCGCCGAGCGCCGCGGGCGGCGACGGGACGCCCCTCTCGACCGTGGCCGCGGGGACGCTGCGCGACCAGGTGGTCGAGGCGCTGGTGGGCCTCGGCTTCGCCGCCAAGCCCGCCGAGAAGGCCGTCGACGAGGTGCTCGGCGGTTCGTCCGGCCCGGATGACTCCTCCGGCGTCCTGCGCGCCGCCCTGAGCAGGCTCGGGCCGCGATGAGCGAGCACGACCTGGAGGCGAGCCTCGAGCGGGCGCTGGCGAGCACGCCCGCCGACGGCGAGAGCGACCTCGAGAACAAGCTCCGCCCCGCCCGGCTCGCCGAGTTCATCGGCCAGCCCCGAGTCCGCGAGCAGCTCGACCTCGTGCTCCGCGGTGCCCTGGGCCGCGGGAGCCCGCCGGACCACGTGCTGCTCTCCGGCCCGCCCGGTCTGGGCAAGACCAGCCTCGCGATGATCATCGGCGCGGAGCTCGGCAGCCCCGTGCGCATCACGTCCGGCCCGGCCCTGGAGCGCGCGGGCGACCTCGCGGCGATGCTCTCCAACCTCGTCGAGGGCGACGTCCTGTTCATCGACGAGATCCACCGCATGGCCCGGCCCGCGGAGGAGATGCTCTACCTCGCGATGGAGGACTTCCGGGTCGACGTCGTGGTCGGCAAGGGCCCCGGCGCCACGTCCATCCCGCTCGACGTCGCCCCGTTCACCCTGGTGGGCGCCACCACCCGGGCCGGCGCGCTCACGGGCCCGCTGCGCGACCGCTTCGGCTTCACCGCGCACATGGAGTTCTACGAGCCCGAGGACCTCGAGCTGGTCGTCCGGCGCAGCGCACAGATCCTCGAGGTCGACCTGCGCCCCGACGGCGGCCGCGAGATCGCCCACCGCTCCCGGGGCACACCCCGCATCGCCAACCGCCTGTTGCGCCGGGTGCGCGACTACGCCGAGGTCCGCGCCGACGGCGCCGTGACGCGCGACGTCGCCCGGGCGGCGCTGGCCGTCTACGACGTCGACGAGCTCGGCCTCGACCGTCTCGACCGCGCGGTGCTCAGCGCGCTGGTCCGCAGCTTCCACGGCGGGCCGGTCGGGGTGTCGACGCTGGCCGTGGCCGTGGGGGAGGAGCCGGGCACGGTCGAGGAGGTCTGCGAGCCCTACCTCGTGCGGGCGGGCATGCTCGCCCGGACGCCGCGCGGACGCGTGGCGACGCCCGCCGCGTGGCGTCACCTGGGCCAGGAACCGCCCGCCACCGGCGCGGACAGCACCGACGATCCCGGAGACGACCCACGGGGCCAGGGCACGTTGTTCGGCTGAGCTGGCAGACTCGGAACCGGACATGCGCGGGTCGCACGAGGGTCACCCGCCCGGTGGACGGAGAACCATGGATCTCATCTTCCCCCTGCTCATCCTGTTCATGATCGGTCTGGTGTTCATGTCCAGCCGGCAGCGCAAGAAGCAGGAGAACCAGCAGAAGAACCTTCAGGGCAGCCTGCACGTCGGTGACGTGGTCGTGATGACCAGCGGCGTGAGCGGCACGATCGTCGACGTCGACGACGAGCGCACCATCGACCTCGAGATCGCCCCGGACGTCGTCACCACCTGGCTGCGCGCCGCCGTGCGCGAGAAGCTCGTGGCGCCGGAGGACCCCGAGGTCGTCGAGGACCTGGACGAGTCGGACGACGTCGTCCCCCAGTCGTCGATCCCGACCGAGAGCACCCCGGTCGTCGACGGCGGCACGAACGGCACCCACGGCACGGGGACGAACTCCGACACCAAGGACACGAAGGCCGACTCGACGGACAACGTCTCCTCGCCGCGCTCCTCCTGATCCGACCGGGGCGGGGCGCCGCCGGGCGCGTCGGCTCCGGCGCCTACCCTCGCGGCGAGCCCCTCCCCGGCTGACCGACCCGAGCAACTGGAGCAACGCAGCGTGGCCCCTCCGACCGTCCGATTCTCGCCCGGGCGCTATCTGGCCGCCTTCGTCGTGGTGGTGGCCGCGCTCTACGGACTGGTCTTCTTCACCGGGGACGGCTCGCCGAAGCCCAAGCTCGGCATCGACCTCCAGGGCGGCACCCGGGTCACGCTGACGGCGCGCACCGAGACCGGCGCCGCGCCGACGCCCGACCAGCTCAACCTGGCGCGCCAGATCATCGACCAGCGCGTCAACGGGCTCGGCGTCAGCGGCGCCGAGGTCGTGCAGGACGGCAACAACCTCGTCATCACGGTGCCCGGCCAGGAGGGCGACCAGGCGCGCTCGCTCGGCCAGACGGCGCGGCTGTACTTCCGCCCCGTGCTCGGCGGACCGATCCCGGCGGGCCCCCAACCGGGTCAACCGGGACAGCCGGGAGCCACAGCGCCGGGAGCACCCGGCGGGCCGACCGGCGCCGGCACGCCTGGCCAGGCCCCCGCCGGGCAGAGCGTGCCGCTCGACGCCGTCGGGCAGCAGCAGCCCCCGGTCCCGACGCCCCCTCCGGGGGGTGACCCGAACGCGACGTCGCAGGACCCGCGCCTGGCCCAGGCCATCGCCGAGGCGAAGGCGACGCGCCAGAGCGACGACCCGGCGGTGCAGGAGCAGGCGGCGCTCGCGCTGGACTGCGCCGTCGAGGACCCCCTGCGCGGCTACGACGACCCGGCGCGGCCCCTGGTCTCGTGCAACCGGGAGGGCACGGAGAAGTACCTGCTCGGGCCCGCGATCCTCTCGGGCACCGACGTCGCGAGCGCGCAGCCGAACCCCAACCCCCAGGGCGTCGGCTGGATCATCAACCTCGCGTTCAAGGGCGGCCAGGCCGCGGACACGTGGGCCGACTACACCAGCGCGAACGTCAACAACTCGAACGCCGTCGTCCTCGACTCGCAGGTCGTCTCCGCGCTGCGGATCGTCCAGCCCCTGCTCGACGGCAACGCGCAGATCTCCGGCAACTTCAACCAGGCGTCGGCCACCGACTTCGCCAACGTCCTGCGCTACGGCTCGCTGCCGCTGTCGTTCGACACGTCCGAGGCGCAGACCGTGTCGGCCACGCTCGGGCTGGCGTCACTGCAGGCCGGCCTGATCGCGGGACTCGTGGGCCTGGCGCTGGTGTTCCTCTACTCGCTCTTCTACTACCGCGCGCTCGGCGTGCTGACGATCCTGTCGCTCATCCTGTCCGGGCTCGTCGTGTACGCCGTCCTCGTGCTGCTCGGGCGGGGGATCGGCTTCACCCTCGACCTCGCCGGTGTCGCCGGCTTCATCGTCGCCATCGGCATCACGGCGGACTCGTTCGTCATCTTCTTCGAACGGATCAAGGACGAGGTCCGCGACGGTCGCAGCTTCCGGTCCGCGGTACCGCGCGGGTGGGTCCGGGCCCGACGCACGATCCTCTCCGGCGACGCCGTGAGCTTCCTGGCGGCGGTGGTGCTCTACGTCCTCGCCGTCGGCCAGGTGAAGGGCTTCGCGTTCACGCTGGGCATGTCCACCGTCCTCGACCTGGTCGTGGTGTTCCTCGTGACGCACCCGCTGCTCGCCCTCGCGTCGAACTCGCGCCTGTTCGCCAGTCCCGCGTGGTCCGGCCTGGGCGAGGCGGTGCGCCACGCGCCGCGATCCCGCTCCGGTCCACCACGCGCGGGCGGGCGCCGCCCGGCCGGGAGCGGGACGGGCACCCGCGGGGGCTCGAGCCGCCCGGGATCCCGCACCGAGACCGGCCGTGACCGCGCCGGACGTGGGGGTGCCCGATGACCAGGTCCACCAGCGGCCCGAACAACCGCCGCACCGATGCCGTGACCAGCGGCGACACGAACGGACCCGCCGGCCGCGGCAACGGCCGGACGGGCGGGCGCCGTCGCGCCGAGGACGCCCCGCCCGGGGACGAGGTCCGGGACGACCTGAGGGACGACCAGGCGGACGACGGGGCGGACGTCGACGACGAGCCCACCGGGGAGGCCGCCGCGGACGCCCCCGAGGAGCGGGACGAGGGCTCCCGCCCGCGGCGCCGCAGCCGCCTCGACTCGCTCTACCGCGGCAACGGCGGCATCGACATCGTCGGGCGCTCGAAGACCTGGTACGCGGTCTTCGGCGTCGCGCTGATCATCTGCATCCTGTCGATGGCGATCCGGGGCTTCAACTTCGGCATCGACTTCGAGGGCGGCACGAGCGTCCAGATGCCGGCCGTCGGCGCGGGCGGTCCGATCGCCACCGAGCAGGTCGAGCAGGTCTTCGCCGAGGCCGTCGACATCCCGGCCACGTCGGTGCAGAGCGCGGGCCGGGGCGCGACGTCGACGATCATCATCCGCTCCGAGCGCCTCGGCGTCGGTCAGGTCGTGGTGCTCCGCCAGGCCCTGTTCGACCAGTTCCAGCCGCTGGGCGTCACCGGCACGCCCGACCCGGACGCGATCTCCGACAGCGCGGTCAGCGCGAGCTGGGGCGGCGAGATCACCCGGCAGGCGCTCATCGCGCTCGCGGTGTTCCTCGTGCTCGTGACGATCTACCTGTCGTTCTACTTCGAGCGGCGGATGGCGCTCGCGGCGTTGATCGCCCTCGCGAACGACATCATCATCACCGCGGGCGTGTACTCGCTGGTCGGCTTCGAGGTCTCGCCGGCCACGGTCATCGGCCTGCTCACGATCCTCGGCTTCTCGCTGTACGACACGGTGGTCGTGTTCGACAAGGTCCGGGAGAACACCCGCGGTCTGCTCGGCCTCACGAGACGCACCTACGCCGAGGCCGCGAACCTCGCGGTCAACCAGACGCTGATGCGCTCGCTCAACACCTCGCTGATCGCCGCGCTCCCGCTGATCGGGCTGTTCGTCATCGGCGTCGTGCTGCTCGGTGTCGGCGTGCTGGGCGACCTCGCGCTCGTCCAGCTCGTCGGCACGGTCATCGGTGCGGCCTCGTCGGTGCTGCTCGCGACGCCGATCGTGGTCGACCTCGCGATGCGCAACAAGCAGTGGGCCGCGCAGGCCGAGAAGGTCGCCGCCCGCCGGGCCAAGAACGCCCGGCGCACCGAGGGCGGGGACGGCGCCGAGGCGGCCGCGAACGGCCCGTCGACGGATGTCCTGAACACCCGCGAGGTCGCGGCGGCCGGTGCCGGGGTCCGGAGCTCGGGCGCCCGCGACAGCGACGGCCGGGCCGTGGCCCCGCGTCCCGGTGCCCGTCCCACGGGCCGCAGCGGGCGCCCGTCGGGCAAGCGCCGCAAGTGAGCACCGCGAGCGACGCACCCGACGACGACCTCGCCGATCTCGACGTGACCGATCTCGACCTGGTGGCGAGCCTGCTGCGCGAGGTCCCGGACTTCCCGACACCCGGGATCCGGTTCTGGGACCTCACCGGCCTGCTCGCCGACGGGCCGGGGCTCGCCGCGACCACGCGGCTGCTCGCGGCCCCGGCGGTGCGGACCGGGGTCGACGTCGTCGTCGGGATCGAGGCCCGCGGCTTCCTGCTCGGCGCGGCCGTGGCCCACTCGCTGGGCGTGGGCGTCGTCGCCGTGCGCAAGGAGGGCAAGCTGCCCGCGGTCGCCGCGCGGCGGACCTACGACCTCGAGTACGGCTCCGCCACCCTCGAGCTGCCCGCCGACGTGCTGCACCCCGGCACGCGGGTGCTGCTCGTCGACGACGTGCTCGCCACCGGCGGCACCGCGGCGGCGGCGTGCCAGCTGGTCGAGGGTGCCGGGGCGGTCGTCGCGGCGTTCTCGGTGGTGCTCGAGCTGCCGGCCCTCGAGGGCCGCGCGCGCCTGGGCGGCCACGACGTCCACGCGCTGCTCGCGCGCTGACCGGCGCTCCACCGACCACTGACCGACCGCCCGTCGCGCGCGCCCGGTCGTGACCGGCCGAGTGGGCCACCCTCACCCACGCGTACCGATCGTGGACGACCGATCGTCCGATCGGGCCGCCACCGACCGGACACCCCGCCGATGCCGGGATATCCTGGATGGATTCCGGACACGGGTGGGCGCAGGCCCCGCCCGCCGCCCGGAGGGGAAGGGGACGACGCGTGAGCCAGCACGTCGACGCCACGGGCACACCCCTGGCCACCGAACCCGCCCCGTCGGACGGCACCGACGACGACCGGGGCACGCGCGAGGACGCGGTCCTCGAGTCCGCAGGTCTCTCGCCCGCCCCGCCGGTCAGTGCCACCCGCCCGCCCTCGGCGACGCGCCGGGTGCGCGCCCGCATCGCCCGCCGGATCACCGCCCAGCGCTCGGGCGTGGTCAAGCCGGTGCTCGAGCCGCTGGCCGCGGTGCACCGCGAGCTCCACCCGTCGGCCGACATGGCCACGCTGCAGCGGGCCTACGACACGGCCGAGCGCTCGCACGACGGCCAGATGCGCAAGAGCGGCGACCCGTACATCACGCATCCGCTGGCCGTCGCGACGATCCTCGGCGAGCTCGGGATGGACACGACGACGCTGGTCGCGGCCCTGCTGCACGACACCGTCGAGGACACCGACTACTCGCTCGAGAAGCTCGCCTCCGACTTCGGCGCCGAGGTCGCGCACCTCGTCGACGGCGTCACCAAGCTCGACAAGGTCCAGCTCGGCGCCGCGGCCGAGGCGGAGACGATCCGCAAGATGGTCGTGGCGATGGCGCGCGACCCGCGCGTGCTCGTCATCAAGCTGGCCGACCGGCTGCACAACATGCGCACGATGCGGTTCCTCAAGCCGGAGAAGCAGGCCAAGAAGGCCCGCGAGACCCTCGAGGTGCTCGCGCCGCTGGCCCACCGGCTGGGGATGTCGACGGTCAAGTGGGAGCTCGAGGACCTCGCGTTCGCGATCCTGCACCCCAAGCGCTACGACGAGATCGTCCGCCTCGTCGCCGACCGCGCGCCCAGCCGCGACACCTACCTGCGCTCGGTGATCGACGAGGTCTCCGGCCAGCTCACCGAGGCCCGGGTGAAGGCCGAGGTCCTCGGGCGGCCGAAGCACTACTACTCGATCTACCAGAAGATGATCGTCAAGGGTAAGGACTTCGACGACATCCACGACCTCGTCGGCGTGCGCGTGCTCGTCGAGGACGTGCGCGACTGCTACGCCGCGATGGGCATGGTCCACGCCCTGTGGCAGCCGATGCCCGGGCGGTTCAAGGACTACATCGCCCAGCCGCGCTTCGGCGTCTACCAGTCGCTGCACACCACGGTGATCGGCCCGGACGGGCAGCCGCTCGAGGTGCAGATCCGCACCCACGACATGCACCGCACCGCCGAGTACGGCATCGCGGCGCACTGGCGCTACAAGGAGACCCCCAAGGGGGCCCACAAGGGCTCGTCGAACGGTGCGAACGGCTCGACCGGCGATGGCACCCTCGAGCTCGACGAGATGGCGTGGATGCGCCAGCTGCTGGACTGGCAGCGGGAGGCGGCGGACCCGGGGGAGTTCCTCGAGTCGCTGCGCTACGACCTCGCCACCCGCGAGATCTTCGTCTTCACGCCGAAGGGCGACGTCATCACGCTGCCCAGCGGGTCGACCCCGGTCGACCTCGCCTACGCGGTGCACACCGAGGTCGGCAACCGCTGCATCGGCAGCCGGGTCAACGGCCGGCTGGTCGCCCTCGAGCGCGAGCTCGAGAACGGCGAGGTCGTCGAGATCTTCACGTCGAAGGCCGAGGGCGCCGGTCCGTCGCGCGACTGGCTGGGCTTCGTCGCCTCGCCGCGGGCCAAGCAGAAGATCAAGCAGTGGTTCGCCAAGGAGCGCCGCGAGGAGGCGATCGAGGGCGGCAAGGAGGCCATCACCCGCGAGGCGCGGCGCACCGGCCTGCCGCTGCAGCGCCTCGTCTCGGGCGACTCGATGGGTGCCCTGGCCCACGAGCTGCGCTACGCCGACGTCTCCGCGCTCTACGCCGCGGTCGGCGAGCACCACGTCTCGGCGCGCCACGTCGTCCAGCGGCTCGTCGCGCTGCTCGGTGGCGTCGAGCAGAACGAGGAGGAGCTGGCCGACCGCGCCACGCCCTCCACGGTCCAGCGCCGGCGCGGGACCGGCGACGTCGGCGTCGTCATCGACGACATGGACGACTCCGCCGGCGACGTCTGGATCAAGCTGGCGCGCTGCTGCACGCCGGTGCCCGGCGACGGCATCCTGGGGTTCGTCACCCGCGGCGGCGGCGTCAGCGTGCACCGCACCGACTGCACCAACGCCGACGAGCTGCGCAGCGAGCCCGAGCGTCTGGTCAACGTGCACTGGGCGTCGTCGTCCAGCGCGCTGTTCCTCGTCGCGATCCAGGCCGAGGCCCTCGACCGGCACCGGCTGCTCTCCGACATCACGAAGGTGCTGGCCGACGAGAAGGTCAACATCCTGTCCGCGTCGGTCACCACCTCGCGCGACCGCGTCGCCGTCAGCCGCTTCTCGTTCGAGATGGGCGACCCCAAGCACCTCGGCCACGTGCTCAAGGCGGTCCGCAACGTCGAGGGCGTCTACGACGTCTACCGGGTGACCTCCGCGAGCTGACGCTCCGGACCGCCCGCCGCCACGGCTGGTGTCAGGCCGACGACGACCGTGCGCGGAAGGCGTCGACGGCGCGGCCGACGAGGTTGCGCGGGGGTTGCTCGTCGCTGTGCCAGTCGGGGCGGGCGGAGCGGGGGTCGAGGGCGTCGACCGATTCCGGGTCGAGCCCCGGGCCGTCGGAGGGGCGCGTGAGCGAGCGGACCCCGGCGTCGATCACCGTGACGAGCGGGACCGCGAGCAGGGCCCCGGCGATGCCGGCCAGCACGAGGCCGCAGGCGATCGGCAGCACGACGGCCAGCGGGTGGAGCTTGATCGACCGCCCGAGCAGCAGGGGCTGGAGGATGTAGCCCTCCAGGTTCTGCACCAGCACGAGCAGCAGGACGACGAGCAGGGCGTCGGTGATGCCGCCGCTGACCAGGCCGACGAGCACCGCGACGACGCCGGAGACGACGGCGCCGAGGGTCGGGACGAAGGCGCCGAAGAAGATGAGCGCGGCCAGCGGCACCGGCAGCGGGATGCCGATCAGCCACAGCCCGACGCCCGCGGTGATCGCGTCGGCGGCGGCGACGAGGATCGTCGCGCGGGTGTAGCCGACGAGCGAGGCGAAGGCGCGCCGTCCGGCGATGTCGGCGCGGTCGCGGGCCTGGCGCGGGATCGCACCGAGGACGAAGCGCCAGACCGTGCCGCCGTTGTAGACGAAGAAGATCAGCGTGAAGAGGGCCAGCAGGAGCTCGGTGAGGACCTCGCCCACGGTGCTCACCGCGCCGAGGGCGCTCTGCGCGAGCGTCGCCTGGCTGGACTGGAGGTAGGCGAAGAGCTGGTTGCCGACCTCGGTGAACTGCTCGTTGTTCAGCTCGAGCGGGCCGGTGCGCAGCCACTGCTGGATGCCCGCCACGCTGGCGAGCAGCTGCGACGACAGCTCCGGGAGGCCCGAGACGAAGGCCAGCCCGACGCCGTAGAACACGCCGCCGACGACGGCGACGCCGCTGACGATGACGATCGCGGTGGCCACGGCGTGCGGCAGCCACCGGATGCGCGACAGGGCGTGCGCGGACGGGGCGAGCAGGGAGGCCGCGATCAGCGCGAGGACGACGGGCACCACGACGGCCCCGAGCAGGCCCAGGACGTAGATGACGACCAGGATCGCCGCACCCAGCAGGAGCAGGCGCCACGCGAGCGCGGTGGCGATCTCCAGGGCCGGCGGGACCTCCCAGCGCTTGCGCGCCTGGAGCAGGACGCCGCCCCCAGCTGCGGTCGTTCCGCCCTCGCCGGCGCCGTCCGGGGGATCCGCTCCGATCGTCGGCAGGGTCACCGGCACACCGTAGTCGCGGGGGGCGCGGGACGTTCTCTGGCGCCCGGCCACTGCTGGATCGGTGCAGAGCGGGATACGATGAGGGCCGTGAGCCGACGAGCGAAGATCGTGTGCACGTTGGGGCCGTCGACGTCGACGCCCGAGGCCATCCGTGACCTCGTGCGCGCCGGTATGGACGTGGCCCGCCTCAACTTCAGCCACGGCGAGCACGCCGAGCACGAACGGATCTACCGCCTCGTGCGCGAGGCGGCCGACACCGAGGGGCGCGCGGTCGGCATCCTCGCCGACCTGCAGGGGCCGAAGATCCGTCTCGGTCGGTTCGCCGACGGTCCGCAGATGTGGGCCACCGGCGAGACGGTCACGATCACCACCGAGGACGTCGCGGGCACCCACGACCGCGTCGGCACCACGTACAAGGGCCTCGCCGACGACGCCCGTCCCGGCGAGTCGCTGCTCATCGACGACGGCAACGTCGCCCTCGAGGTCAGCGCCGTCGAGGGCCGCGACGTCGTCTGCCGCGTGATCGAGGGCGGCCGGGTCTCGGACAACAAGGGCATCTCGCTGCCCCACACCGCGGTGTCGGTGCCCGCGATGAGCGACAAGGACGAGGCCGACCTGCGCTTCGCGCTCGGCCTGCGCGTCGACATGATCGCGCTGTCCTTCGTGCGCTCGCCCGCCGACGCCGAGCTCGTCCACAAGATCATGGACGAGTACGGCTCGCGCCTCCCGGTGATCGCGAAGATCGAGAAGCCCGAGGCCGTCGACGCGCTCGAGGCGATCGTCCTCGCCTTCGACTCGATCATGGTCGCCCGCGGCGACCTCGGCGTCGAGCTCGCGCTCGAGGACGTCCCGCTGGTGCAGAAGCGCGCGGTGCAGATCGCGCGCGAGAACGCCAAGCCGGTGATCGTCGCGACGCAGATGCTCGAGTCGATGATCCACAACTTCCGGCCGACCCGCGCCGAGGCGTCCGACGTCGCCAACGCCGTGCTCGACGGCGCCGACGCCGTGATGCTCTCCGGCGAGACCAGCGTCGGCGACTACCCCATCGAGACGGTCCAGACGATGTCCCGGATCGTCGCCGCGGTCGAGGTCGGCCCGGCGTCGGTGCCGCCAATCCAGCACGTCCCGCGCACCCAGCGCGGTGTGGTCACCACCGCCGCGCGCGACATCGGGGAACGCCTCAACGCCCGCGCGCTGGTGGCGTTCACGCGCACCGGCGACACCGTGCGCCGCCTCGCCCGCCTGCACACCCGGCTGCCGGTGCTGGCGTTCTCGCCGATCCCCGAGGTCCGCAGCCAGCTCGCGCTGAGCTGGGGCGTCGAGACCTTCCTCGTGCCCTGGGCGGACACCACGGACGCGATGATCCGCCAGGTCGACGCGTCGCTGCTGGAGATCGGGCGCTTCGCCGCCGGCGAGCTCGTCGTGATCGTCTCCGGCTCGCCGCCCGGCACCGTCGGCAAGACCAACCTGCTGCGCGTCCACAAGATCGGGGAGGACGCGCGCTGAGCCGTCGATGGCATCATCGACGGGCGTGACCGCCACCTCCCACCGGTTCGACGCCCTCACCGCCGCGCACATGCGGGCGGGCGGCTCCTGGAAGTGGTCGACGCCCGGCTCGTGGCGACGCGGCGAGCGCGAGGGCCTGATCGGGGCGTTCGTCGCCGAGATGGACTACCCGGTCGCCGACGTCGTGGCCGACGCGGTGCGCACCTCGGCCGACGGGTCGCGGTTCGGCTACCTGCCCGACGACTGGGTGGCCGACATGGCCGCGGCGACGTCGGCGTTCTGGGGCGAGCGGCTCGGCTGGGCGCCCGACCCGGCCCGCGTGCGCCCCGTGCCCGACGTGCTCACCGCGTTCACCGCGACCGTCCGTCACTTCACCCGGCCCGGCAGCGCGATCGTGCTGCCGACCCCGGCCTACATGCCCTTCCTCACCGTGCCGGCCATGCTCGGCCGGGAAATGGTCCAGGTGCCGATGGCCCGCGACGGCGCGCGGTTCGTGCTCGACCTCGACGCGATCGGCCGGGCGTTCGCCGACGGCGCGGGCCTGCTGGTGCTGACCAACCCGCACAACCCGACGGGCCGCGTGTTCGACGTCGACGAGCTCGCCGCGGTGACCGAGGTGGTCGAGTGCCACGGCGGGCGGGTGTTCAGCGACGAGATCCACGCGCCGCTGACGTTCGACGCCCACCGCCACCGGCCCTACGCCGCGACGTCGGAGGCCGCCGCGGGGCACACCGTCACGGCGACCTCGGCGTCCAAGGCCTGGAACACCCCGGGGCTCAAGTGCGGGCAGGTGATCCTGTCGAACGACGCCGACGCCGCGCACTGGGAGGCCACCGGCTACCTCGCCGAGCACGGCACTGCGACGCCCGGGGTGCTGGCGACCACCGCGGCCTACCGCGACGCCCGGGGCTGGCTCGACGACGTGCTCGCCTACCTGGACGGCAACCGCGCCCTGCTCGCGTCCGCCGACCTGCCGGGGCTCGAGGTGACCGTCCCCGAGGGGACCTACCTCGCGTGGCTCGACGGCCGGGGTCTCGGGGCTGGTCTGGGCCTCGACGAGCCCCCGTCGGCCTTCTTCACCCGCGAGGCGGGCGTGGTCATGACCGACGGCGCGGCGTGCGGGGAGGCCGGGCGTGGGGGCATGCGCCTCAACCTCGCCATGTCCCGCCCCGTCCTCACCGAGGCCCTCGACCGCGTGCGCACCGCTCTGTCCTAGCCGCGGCGCTCCGGAGGCGCGATGAGGTAGTTGTGGATCTCGGACATCGCGACCTCGGGGCGGTCGATCCCGAGGTTCTCGAGGACGGGCGCGAGCCGTCCGCCGACGAACCGCTCGAACGCCTCGACCGACTCCCACACGTCGACGCCACGGAACCCGTCGTCGGTCGGGATCGTGTAGTGGAACAGGCAGCCGGGCTCGGAGTCGCCGCCGCGCCGGAAGTCGAGCCGCCGGAGCAGGTCGTCGTACTCGGTCAGCGTGACCCCGTGGAAGGTGGTCTCCACCGCGATCGCCATCGTCGGTCCCCCGTCTCCTGTCAGCGAGCTTCGGGCCTGGAGACCCCAGGATCGCTCACGAAGGCCAGGGGAGGAACTCGTCGTCGGGGAGACCGGACGCGAGCAGGGACGCGAGGTGATCGCCGCGGCGCTCGGTGAGCTGGTCGATCTGGGTGCGGCAGGAGAAGCCGTCGGCGACCACCGCGGTGCTCGCGTCGGCCGCCCGCACCCGGGGGAGCAGCACCTGCTCGCCGCAGGCCACGGACACCTCGTAGTGCCCCTGCTCGAACCCGAAGTTGCCGGCGAGCCCGCAGCAGCCGGAGTCGAGCACCTCCACCTCGGCGCCGGCGCGGTGCAGGAGGTCGACCTCCGCGCCGTAGCCGCCGGTGGCGTGCTGGTGGCAGTGCTGCTGGACCATCACCTCGCGCCCGGCGAGCCCGGGCGGCGCCCAGTCCGGCGCGCGCTCGGCCAGCAGCCGCCCGAGGGTCGTCGTCGCCGCGGCGATCGCGTCGGCGCGGGGCCCGGGCAGCAGGTTCGGCGCGTCGTCGGTGAACACCGCGGTGCAGCTCGGCTCGAGCCCCACGATCGGCATCCCGTCGCCCACGGCCGGCGCCAGGGCGTCCAGCGTCCGGCCGAGGACCTTCGCGGCGACGTCGAGCTGGCCCGTCGTCACCCACGTCAGGCCGCAGCACAGCTCCTGCTCCGGGACCCGCACCGTGAAGCCCGCCGCCTCGAGCACGCGGACGGCGTCGGCGCCGGCGCGGGGGTGGAGGAACTCGGTGAACGTGTCCGGCCAGAGCAGCACCTCGCCGCGCTCCCCGGAGCCGCGCGAGCCGCGCTCGCGGAACCAGTGCGTGAACCGCGGGGTGGCGAACACGGGGATCGAGCGGCGCTCGTCGATGCCGCCGGCCTTCTTGAGCAGCCCCGCCGCCCGGGACGACGTGATCCGGTTGACCAGCGGGGCGAGCGGTGACGCGACGCGGGCGAGCGCCGGCAGCCAGCCCATCGACAGGTGCGAGCGCGGGCGGCGCCACTGGCGGCCCTCGTAGTGGTGGTGCAGGAACTCGGCCTTGTAGGTCGCCATGTCGACGTTGACCGGGCAGTCCGACAGACAGCCCTTGCACGCCAGGCACAGGTCCAGGGCGTCGCGGACCTCGGTGGAGCGCCAGCCGTCGGTGATCGGCGAGTCCTCGTGCCCGCGCAGCATCTCCCACAGCAGCCGCGCGCGGCCGCGCGTCGAGTGGTGCTCCTCGCCGGTGACCCGGTACGAGGGGCACATGACGTCCCCCTCGGTGCGCCGGCAGCGTCCGACGCCGATGCAGCGCTCGACGGCGCGGGTGAAGCTGCCGTCGTCGGACGGGTAGGCGAACGCGGAGGCCGGGTCGGCGGGGTCGTAGTCGGGTCCGACGTGCAGGTGCTCGTCGAGCCGGTAGGGGTGGACGACCTTGCCGGGGTTCATCCGGTTCCGCGGGTCGAACAGCGCCTTGACCGACTCGAACGCCGCCACGAGCTCGGGGCCGTACATCCGCTCGAGCAGCTCGCCGCGCGACTGCCCGTCGCCGTGCTCGCCCGAGAGCGACCCGCCGTACTTCACGCACAGGTCCGCCGAGCGCTCCATGAACGAGCGGTAGGACGCGACGCCGGCGACGGAGCCGAGCTCGAACGGGATGCGCGTGTGGATGCAGCCGTGCCCGAAGTGCCCGTAGATCGCGGTGCCCTCGGTGAAGCCGTACTCGTCGAGGAGCGCGACCCACTCGGCGAGGTAGTCCGCGAGCCGATCGGTCGGCAGCGCCGCGTCCTCCCAGCCCTCGTAGTTGTCCTGCCCGGTGCGGGGGTCGCGGGCCGACACGGCGAGCGCGGACTCGCGGATGCCGAACAGTTCGGCCTGCTCGACGGGGTCGGTGACGGTGAGGACCGACGGGCCGTGGTGCTCGAGATCGGCGGCCAGGGCCCGCGCACGCTCGGTGACCCGCTCGGGGTCGTCGTCGCGGATCTGGGCCATGAGCCAGCTGTGGCCCTCGGGCATCGCCGCCATCGCCCGCTGGTGCACGCCCTTGGCGCGCTCGAACTCGACGATGACGCGGTCGATGCACTCCAGGAAGTGCGGGGTGTGCGGGAGGATCGCGTCGACGCAGCGCGCGGCCGCGACGACGTCGGGGAAACCGAGCACCACCAGCGCGGTGTGCGGCGCCTCGACCACGAGGTCGAGCTCGGCGTGCAGCACCGTCACCAGCGTCGACTCCGAGCCCACCAGGGCGCGGGCGAGGTCGAAGCCGGTGCCGTCCGTGTCGGGGCCGCGCACGAGGTCGTCGAGGTTGTAGCCCGAGACGCGGCGGGGGATGTCGGGGAAGCGCTCGGCCACCAGCGCGGCGTGGTCGGAGGCGATCGCCCGCAGGCCCCGGTAGATCTCCGCGCGCCGCCCGCCCTCGGCCTGGATCGCGGCGTACTCCTCCTCGGAGGTGGGACCCACCCACATCCGCAGGCCGTCGTAGGTGAGCACCTCCAGGCGGCGCACGTTGTCGGCGACCTTGCCGAAGGTCTGCGCGGTGGACCCGCAGGAGTTGTTGCCGATCATCCCGCCGAGGGTGCAGCTGACGTGCGTCGCGGGCTTCGGGCCGTAGATCAGGCGGCCGGGCAGCGCGGCGTTGAGGTCGTCGAGCTTGATGCCGGGCTCGACGACGCAGGTGCGCGCGTCCTCGTCGACCGACACGATCCGCGTGCAGTACTTCGACCAGTCGATCACCACGGCGGCGTTGCAGCACTGCCCGGCGAGGCTCGTGCCGCCGCCGCGGGAGAGCACCGGGACGTCGTGCTCGCGGCACACGGCGAGGGCCTCGACGCCGGCGTCGATCGAGCGCGGGACGACCACACCGATCGGGACCTGGCGGTAGTTCGAGGAGTCGACCGCGTACGCGGCGCGCGAGCCGGCGTCGAACCGGACCTCGCCGTCCACCCGCTCGGCCAGCGCCCGCTGGAGCTCCTCCTCGGGGGTCCGGGGACGCGTGCGGGGCGGGGACAGGTCGACCGTGGCCACCGGACGACTCTGGGCGCCGCCGCACGCCGCCGCAACCGTTCCTCGGGAGCGAAGTTCGGGCCGATGGGCACGGACTCCGCTCACCTGGCTGCGGGAGGATGGACGACGTGACCACCGGAGCGCTGGACGACGCCGCCGTGGACGCGCTCCTGGCCGGCGTGCGCCGGGTGGCGCTGCTCGGGGTCTCCGACCGCTTCAACCGGCCCAGCTTCCGGCTCGGCGCCTACCTGCTCGACCGCACCGCGTGGACCGTCGACCTCGTCAACCCCCACGTCGTCGAGACCCTCGGGCGGCTCTGCGCACCGACGCTCGCCGACGTCCCGGCGCCCGACCTCGTCGTGGTCTGCCGGGCGCCGGGGGCCTGGGACGCCGTGATCGAGGAGGTCGCGGGCGTCGGGGGACACGCCGTGTGGCTGCCGAGCGACGTCGCGGACGCGGACACCACGGCGCGCGCGTCCGACCGGGCCCGGGCCGCGGGCCTGGTGGCCGTCGCCGACCGCGACCTGCGCGCCGAGCACAAGCGGTGGTGTGCGTGAGCGTCGGGAGATCAGCCCTGGTCCGCGAGCCCGACCGGCTGGAGGTCCGCGCACCCCGCACCGCCCCCGCGCTGGCGCTGGCGACGGGCGTCGTCGGGCTCGCAGCCGGCATCTGGCTGGCGACGCTCGGGGGCACGGCGAGCCTGGTGCTCGGCCTCGTGCTGATCGTCTTCTTCGCGGTCGGCACGGTGCGCGCGGCGCTGCGCCTGCTGCGGGGCCGACCCCTGCTCGTCGTCACCCCCGAGGGCATCGACGACGGCGGGTCGATCGTCGTCGCCGGGTTCCTGCCGTGGTCCGAGCTCGGGTCGATCGACGTCCTGCCCGCCCGCGGCGGCGGGATGGTCGTGATCGGGGTGCGCGACCCCGAGGCCGTCCTCGCCCGCACCACCCCGTCCCGCGCCCGCGTCGGGCGCGCCCAGGCGGGGCGCCTCGGCAGCCCCGTCGTCCTGCCGCCCACGGTGCTCCCCGTCCCCGCGGAGGAGCTCGCCGCCGACATCGAGGCCTTCCGGCCGTGAGCCGTTGACCGGCGCGTCGCCGGTGCGGAAGCGTTCCGGTGTGGCCAGCTACCGCGCGCGTCGTCGCCGGGCGATGGTCGCCGAGGTGCGCCGGCAGGGGGTCACCGACTCGCGGGTCCTGCGGGCGATGCTCGAGGTGCCGCGCCACCGGTTCGTGCCCGCGCACCGCGCGGACGAGGCCTACGGCCCGGGGCCGCTGCCGATCGCGTGCGGCCAGACGATCTCCGCGCCCGCGATGGTGGGGGCGATGGCCGCCCTGCTGGAGCTCACCGGCCGCGAGCGCGTGCTCGAGGTGGGCACCGGCAGCGGGTACGCCGCCGCGGTGCTCTCGCGGTGCGCGCGCGAGGTGATCAGCATCGAGTACCACCCCTCGCTCGCCGCCGGGGCCCGCGCCGCGCTCGCGGCCACCGGCCACCACGTCGAGGTCCGCCACGGCGACGGGCGCGCCGGCGCCCCCGACAAGGCACCCTTCGACGCGATCTCCGTGGCCGCGATGGCCGAGGGCGAGGTGCCGGCGACGCTGCTCGGCCAGCTCACCGACCGCGGCGTCCTCGTCTGCCCCGTGGGCCACGGCCGCCGCGGTGACCTCGTCCGGATGCGCCGCGACGGCCGCGTCGAGCGGTTCATGCCGGTGTCGTTCGTGCCGCTGCTGTAGCGGCTCGGCGTCCGGGCGCGCCGCGATCGCATCACCGTCAGGCAGAACACACACGTGTGATGTCGTCACGGCGGGTACACGGGTCTGTCCGGTTGAACGAGCCAGCCGCTCGCGTTTCTTCGCCCCGTGGAGGCATCGCGTGCTGGGTTCGTCCGCCCGTTCTCCCCGTCCCCGTGACGACCGGTCCGTCCCCGAGGTGGTCGCCGACCGTTACGAGGTGGGCGCCCTCGTCGGCACCGGATCGATCGCGACGGTGCACCGCGGGTACGACCGCCTGCTCCAGCGACCGGTGGCGGTGAAGCTCTTCCCGTCGGGTACGAGCGCGCGGACCCGGGCCCCGCTGGGCCGCGAGGTCGCCGCCGTGACGCAGCTGCACCACCCCGGGCTGGCCGTGCTCTACGACGCCGGTACCGAGGGCGACCGGGCCTACCTGGTCACGCAGCTCGTCGACGGGCCGTCCCTCGCCGCCCGGCTCCGCCGGGGGCCGCTGGCGCTCCGGGCGGTCGCGCCCCTGGGCGCGCACCTCAGCGCGGCGTTGGCGTACGTCCACGCCCGCCACGTGGCGCACGGGGACGTGCGACCCGGCAACGTCGTGCTCGGGCCTGAGGGCCGCCCGATGCTGACCGATCTCGGGCTCGCGGAGCTGGTCGACCTGTCCGGCCTCACGGTGGGCCGCGGAGCCCTCACGGAGGAGCGTGGTCCGGCGGCCGACGTCCACGGGTTGGGCGTGACCCTGCGCGCCGCGCTCACGGGGCCGAGCGGCGACGAGGGGCCCGGGCCGGTGCCGGACGAGCTCGACGCGTTGCTGGTGCAGATGACCGCCGACGACCCCGCGGCGCGACCGTCGGCGGCCGAGGTGAACGAGGCGCTGCGGCACGGGGGCACCACCGCGAGCCGCCCGTCCGGGTGGGGGAGTCCCGTCGTGCCGGTCGGTCCCGGCGCGGCCGACGACGCGCTCCTCGACCCCGCCCTGCTCACGGGGTCGGCGTCCGCGCCGGAGCGGGCCCCGGCCGCGTTCCGGCGGCGGGCCGGGCTGACGGTGGCCGCCGGCGCCCTGGCGGTGGGTGCCGTCGTGGGCGGCGCGGCCGGTGTCGGCGAGGTCCTCCACTTCTGGGGCGGGCAGGCGGACGGGAGCACGTCGTTCGCGAGTGTCGACACGACTCCGATGCGGTCCGGCCTCCCGGAGATCGGCGCGCCGATCGCGGTGGTGCCGGGCATGCCGTGGACACCCGCCGTCACGCCCTCGCCGGTCAGGACGCCCTCGCCGGTCCCGACGGAGCCCGGGTCGGGCGCGGGCGGTCTGCGCACGGCCGATCGCGCAGGTGACGCGACGGGTGGCGGCGACGCGCAGCGCGGCGCGCCCGCGACCGGGGAGTCCCGCGAGGACGCCTCCGACGACCGCGGCTCCGACCCCGGCGACGAGGGCGGCGACGAGGGCCGGACCGTCGGGGGCGACCGCGGCGAGGGCCACGACGACGGCCACGACGAGGCCCGCGACGGCGGTGACGAGGGCGGCGACCCCGGCGGTCAGGAGGGCGACGAGACCGGCGGCGACTCCGGCGGCGACTCCGGCGGTCGCGACGGCGGTGACGACGGGAGCGGCGACCCCGACGACGGAGCGAGCTCGGAGAGCGGCTCGGACCTCGGGGACGCCGACCCGTCGGTGATCTGAGAGTCAGCCTCCCGAACGGGTCAGTGCGAAGGACGCCGCCGGCAGGGTCAGGGAGTCGGCGGCCGTGTCGACGCCCGACGGCGCGCAGAGCACCTCGCGCGCCGCCACCGGGAGCGTCGCCGGGGCCTCGCCCAGGTTGACCGCCAGCCGCAGGTCGCCGCGGTGCACGACGAGCGTGCGGGCGTCCGCGTCGGCGTCCACCCGCACCCGGTCGAGGTGGGGGTCGGTGAGCTCGGGGTGGGCGCGGCGCAGGGCGATCAGCTCCCGGTGCACCCCGAGCAGCCAGGCGTGGGGTTCGCGATCGATCTCCGTCCAGTCGAGCCGCGAGTCCTCGAACGTCGAGAGCGCCGTCGGGTCGGGCACGTCGGAGGCGCCCCAGCCGTGCTCGGCGAACTCCCCGCGACGCCCCTCGCGCACGGCATCCTGCAGCGCGGGGTCCTCGAAGCCGACGAAGAACGCCCACGGCGTCGACGCGCCCCACTCCTCGCCCATGAACAGCATCGGCGTGTACGGCGAGCAGAGCACCAGCGCCGCCCCGCAGGCCAGCAGGCCCGGCGACACGGTGGCCGACAGCCGATCGCCCGCGGCGCGGTTGCCGATCTGGTCGTGGTCCTGGAGGTAGGCGAGGAACCGGTGGCCGGGGGTCGTCAGCGTGTCGACGGGCCGGCCGTGGGTGCGCCCGCGGAAGCTCGACCAGGTGCCGGCGTGGTGGAACGGGTGGTGCAGGACGTCGGCGAGGACGGAGAACGCGCCGAAGTCGGCGTAGTAGCCCTGGGTCTCGCCGGTGAGCGCCGAGTGCAGGGCGTGGTGGATGTCGTCGCACCACTGCGCGTCCAGCCCGTACCCGCCGGCCTCGCGTGGCGTGATCAGGCGCGGGTCGTTGAGGTCCGACTCGGCGATGAGGGTCAGCGGGCGGCGCAGGTGCGCCGACAGCGTCGCCACGTGCTGCGCCATCTCCTCGAGCAGGTGGGTCGCCCGGGCGTCGCGCAGGGCGTGGACGGCGTCGAGGCGCAGGGCGTCGACGCCGTAGTCGCGCAGCCACATCGTGACGTTGTCGAGGATGTAGCGCCGCACGGTGTCCGAGCCCGGCCCGTCGAGGTTCAGCGACGGACCCCAGACGTTCTCGCCGAGGAAGTAGGGCCCGAAGCGGTCGAGGTAGGCCCCGGACGGCCCGAGGTGGTTGTAGACGACGTCGAGCACGACGCCGAGCCCCCGGGCGTGGCAGGCGTCGACGAACCGCCGGAACCCCACGGGCCCGCCGTAGTTCTCGGTGACCGCGTACCAGAGCACGCCGTCGTAGCCCCAGCCCCGCGTGCCGTCGAAGGCGTTGACCGGCAGGACCTCGACGAAGTCGACCCCGAGATCGACGAGGTGGTCCAGCCGCTCCTCCGCGTCGGCGAACGTGCCGCCCTCGGTGAACGTGCCGACGTGCATCTCGTAGATCACCGACCCCGGCAGGGACCGGCCGGTCCAGGCCGCGTCGGCGGGGGAGGGCTCGACCTCGACGAGCCGGGAGGGGGCGTGCACCCCGTGCGGCTGCCACCGCGAGCGCGGGTCGGGCAGCGGCTCACCGCCGTCGAGGGCGAACGCGTAGTCCGTCCCCGGGCCGGCGTCGGGCACGGTGACCGACCACCAGCCGTCCGCTCCCGTCGTCATCGTCTCGATCCGGTCGTCGAGGACCAGTCCGACCGCCGTACGGTCGGGGGCCCACACCGCGAACTCGTGTGCCACGGGAGCGATCGTTCCCGACGGGCCGACGTCGCATGCGTGGCGGGGAGCCGGGATGATGGACGCGCGGGCGGACGGGGTCCGGGCAGGACGGTGCACGGGGGTGGTCGATGGGCGGCGATGCTGACCCCGGCACGCGTGCCCTGTTCGCGGGCGGCGGCCGCGTCGGCGCCGACATGGCGTCGGTCGACTGGAGCGCCACGCCCCTCGGCGAGCCGGAGAGCTGGCCCACCCCGCTGCGCACCGTCGTGCAGATGCTCCTGACCACGCGCTTCTCGATGTGGATGGCCTGGGGCCCCGACCTCACGTGCTTCTACAACGACGCGTACTGGCGCGACACGCTGCAGTCGAAGCACCCCTGGGCGTTGGGCAAGCCGGCCCACGTCATGTGGTCGGAGATCTGGCCGGACATCGGGCCGCGCATCGCGTCGGTGCTCGAGACGGGCGTCGCGACCTGGGACGAGGACCTGCTGCTCTTCCTGGAACGCAGCGGTTATCCGGAGGAGACGTACCACACCTTCTCGTACAGCCCGCTCGCCGACACCGACGGCGCCATCCGCGGAATGCTCTGCGTGGTCACCGAGAGCACGGACCGTGTCATCGGCGACCGGCAGATGGCGACCATGCGGGATCTCGCGACCGCGATGGGCAGTGCCCGCTCCGAGGACGAGGTGCTGCGCGCCGTCGAGCACACGCTCGTCGACGCCGACCGCGACCTGCCGTTCGGCCTCGTCTACCTGTTCGACGACGACGCCGGGTCCGCGCGGCTGGCGGCGAGCGCGGGGGCGGCCCGCGGCTCCGCGATCGCGGCCGAGGTGATCGAGCCCGGGACCGGTCCCTGGCCGCTGGACCGGGTGCGGGCGGGCGAGACGGTGCTCGTCGAGGGCCTGGGTGCCCGGGTCGACGGCGACCTGCCCCACGGGGCGTGGGACCGGCCGGCCACACAGGCGGTGCTCGTGCCGCTCGCGGCGGCGTCGGGCGTCGAGGGCGAGGAGGTCGCCGGGGTCCTCGTCGCGGGCCTCAACCCGCACCGGGAGTTCGACGAGCGCACCTCGAGCTTCCTGCAGCTGCTCGGCGGCCAGATCACGGCGGGCCTCGCCCACGCGGGCGGCTACGAGGCCGAACGGCGCCGCGCCGAGGCGCTCGCCGAGCTCGACCGCGCGAAGACCGACTTCTTCTCCAACGTCAGCCACGAGTTCCGCACCCCGCTGACCCTGATCATGGGCCCGGTCGCCGAGCTGCGCGCGTCGCCCGAGGTGGACCCCGAGCGCTGGCGCGCCGAGCTCGAGGTGGTGCACCGCAACGGGCAGCGCCTCGGGCGGATGGTCAACAGCCTGCTCGACTTCTCACGGCTCGAGGCCGGCCGTCGCCAGACCCACCCCGTGCCCGTCGACCTCGGCTCGGCCACCGCGGAGCTCGCGGCGGTGTTCGCGTCCGCGATGGCGCGGGCGGGCCTCGACTACGTCGTCGACTGTCCGCCGGTGGGCCGACCGGTCCTGCTCGACCGGGACGCGTGGGAGAAGGTCGTCCTCAACCTGCTGTCCAACGCCCTGAAGTTCACCGCCGACGGGCGGGTCTCGGTGCGCGTGGAGGCCACCGCCGACGCCGCGGTCCTGCACGTCGAGGACACCGGTGTCGGGGTGCCCGCGGACGAGCTGCCGCGCCTGTTCGAGCGCTTCCACCGTGTCGAGAGCCCCGGTGCGCGCTCCGGCGAGGGCAGCGGCATCGGCCTGGCGCTGGTGCGGGAGCTCGTCGGGCTGCACGACGGCGAGGTCCGCGCGACCAGCGAGCCCGGTGTGGGCACCACGATGACGGTGACGATCCCGTTCGGGCGGGCGCACCGGATGGAGATCGTGGCGCCGACGGTGGGGGCGGACTCCCCGGAGCTCGCCACCACCGAGCCCCTTCAGCCCTCGCCGGACGCCGAGTCCTTCGTCGCCGAGGCGCTGCGCTGGCTGCCCGACGACGCGGAGTCGACCGACGCCGAGCTGCCGACCCCCGAGGTGCCCGCCGGCTCCCCCGCACCCGCGGCCGAGAGCACGCGGGGCCGCGTCCTCGTGGCCGACGACAACGCCGACATGCGGTCCTACCTGCGCCGCCTGCTCGCCCCGCGCCACGACGTGCGCCTGACCGCGGACGGCGAGGAGGCGCTGCAGGCGGCGCTCGCCGACCCGCCGGACCTCGTCGTCTCCGACGTGATGATGCCCCGACGCGACGGCCTCGCCCTGCTCGCGGGCCTGCGCGCCGACGAGCGGACCGCACGGGTTCCGGTCCTGCTGCTCTCGGCCCGGGCGGGGGAGGAGGAGGCCGTCCAGGGGCTCGCGGCCCAGGCCGACGACTACCTGGTCAAGCCCTTCACCGCCCCCGAGCTCCTCGCCCGCGTGGACGCGCACCTGCAGCTCGGCCGCGCGCGCCGCCGGGCGGAGGTCCGCTTCACCGCGATGGCCGACCTCGCGCCGGCGATGATCTGGGTGGCCGATCCCGACGGCGGCCGCACGTTCCACAACGCGGGCTGGCGGCGCTTCACCGGCCGCGACCCGGCCCAGGACCTCGGCGAGGGCTGGCGCGACGGCCTCCACCCCGACGACCGGGAGCAGCACCGCGCGATCACCACCGAGGCGAGGGCGGCGGGTCTCGGCTGGGAGGTCGAGTACCGGCTGCGGCGCGCCGACGGCGTCTACCACCGGGTGGTGGAGCAGGCCGTCGCCCTGCCCGGCGAGGACGGGCCGTCGGGGTGGGTCGGCAGCTGCATCGACGTCAACGTCCGGGCCCTCGAGGCCGACCGCCAGCGGCTGCTCGCCCGCATCGGCGCGGAGCTCGACGGGGAGACCGAGGTCGTCGACCGGCTCGAGCTCCTGGTGCGCCTGCTCGTCGAGGTCCGCCTCGCCGCGCGCGCCTCGGCCCGTCCCGTGGACGAGGAGGGCCAGCCCGGCGCCGCCCGCGTCGCCGTCCGCACCGAGGCGCCCTCCGGCTCCCGCGTGGCCGAGCCGCTCTCGGCCGACTCGGTGGGTGACGGGGAGCGGGACGCGCTGGCGCGCCGCGCGGTGGTCGCGGCGGCCGGTGCGCTGCACCTCCCGCTGACGGTCCGCGACCGTGCCGTGGCGATCCTGTCCCTCGAGCGCTCACCCGAGGGCCCGGACTGGACCGACGAGGACCGCGACCTCGTCGAGGAGATCGCCGGGCGCGCCGCCCTCGCGCTGGACAACGCCCTGCTGCTCGCCGAGGAGCGTGCGGTCGCCGAGCGCCTGTCGCTGCTGCAGCGGGCCACCAGCGAGCTCTCGGCCGCGGCGACCCCGATCGAGGTGGCCGACGTGACCGTCGAGCACCTCCGCGCGCTCTTCGGGGCGTCGGCCCGCGTCGCGGTCTTCGAGTACGAACCCGACGCGCGCACGCTGACCCCGCTCGCGGCCCGCAACATCGACCCGCCCGTCGTCACCGCCGGCCAGGAGCAGGCGACGATGGTCGGCAGCGCGGTGCGGCGCGGCGAGGCGCTGTGGCTGGTCGGCGGCCCCGGCCACCCCGCGCCGGACCGCGGCGACCCCGCCCTGCACGCACTCCTGCATCGCGAGGGGGTGCGCGGGGCGGTGGCCCTGCCCCTCGTGGCGGCGGGCACCACGGTCGGCGCGATCGGCGTCGGCCTGCCCGACCGCGCGCGCGTGCTGCGCACCGAGCGGATCACCCTCGAGGCGCTCGCCGAGCCCTGCGCCATGGCGCTGGACCGGGCCCGTCTCTACCGCGCCGAGCACCAGATCGCTGACACCCTCCAGCGCAGCCTGCTGCCCCAGGGCCTGCCCGAGCTCGACCGGCTCGGCCTCGCCGCGCGCTACCTGCCCGGCGCCACGGGCACGCAGGCCGGCGGCGACTGGTACGACGTCGTCGAGCTCGACGAGCACCGCGTCGCGATCGCCGTCGGCGACGTCGTCGGCCAGGGCACCGGCGCCGCGGCGGTCATGGGCCAGCTCCGCACCGCCCTGTCCGGCTACCTGCTCGCCGGCCACGGCCCCGCCCGGGCCCTGGGCCTGCTCGACGGGCTGACCTCGCGCATCCCGGGCTCGCGGGCCTCGACCGCGATGTGCCTGACCCTCGACACGAGCACCGGCGAGCTGCGCTGGGCCCGCGCCGGTCACCTGCCCGCGTTGCTCGTCGGCGCCGACGGCGCAGCGGTGCGCTACCTCGACGACCCCGCGGGCCACGGGCCGCTGCTCGGTCTCCCTCCGGGGCACCGCGACCACGGTGAGGCCGTGACGACCCTCGATCCGGGCGCGGTCCTCGTGCTCTACACCGACGGCCTCGTCGAGCGGCGCGGGGAGGCCCTCGACGAGGGGTTCGCCCGCCTCGCCGCGGCCGCCGAGCAGCACCGGGCGGCCGGCCCGGGGCCGATGGCGAGCGCGCTGCTGCGCGACCTCGACTCCCGCTCGGACGACGTGGCCCTCGTCGTCGCCCGGCTGGCGCCGCCGCCCCTGGAGCTCGACCTCCCGGCCCGACCCGACTCCCTGGCGCTCCTGCGGCGCCGCGTCACCCGGTGGTCGCGGGCGGCGGGGCTGCCCGAGATCACCTTCGAGGACCTCCAGCTCGCGCTGGGCGAGGCCGCGACGAACGCCGTGGAGCACGCGTACCGCGACGGCGACGGGTCCGGCCAGGTCGACGTCCGGCTGGCCCGCCGCGCCGACGGCGCCGTCGAGGCCGTCGTCCGCGACCGTGGCACCTGGCGCCCGGCGCCGCTCGACCCCGGGTACCGCGGGCGCGGGCTGAAGATCGTCCGGGAGCTCACCGAGGACGCGCAGGTGACGCCGCGGCCCGGTGGCGGCACCGAGGTCTCGTTCCGCATGGTCGGCGCGGGCCCGGAGGAGCCGCCCGGAGTCCGCACGCCGGACGGGGCGACGGACGCCGCCGACGTCGTCGCGCCGCCGCCGGGCACCCCCGCGGCCGTCACGGTCGAGGACGACGGGGCGGTGCGTCGCCTCGTGCTGACCGGCGACATGGACCTCGCCGCGGCGGCCGCCTGCCGCGACGCGATGCTCGGGCCCGTCGAGGGCCGTGCGCGGCTGGAGGTCGACCTGCGCGCCGTCGGCTACCTCGCGAGCGCCGGCGTCGGCCTCGTCCTGGAGGTCGTGCAGGCGGCGCGGCGGGCCGGTGCGGAGACCGACGTGCTCACCGCCCCGGACAGCGCGCCGGCCCGAGTCCTCGCGATGGCGCTCCCGACGGAGGCCTGACGGCGGGACCGCGTCAGGTCCCGCTCAGGGGCCACTGCGTCCCCGCCCCGCCTCGCCTTCGCGCGTGTCACGTTCCCGCCGGCCCGGGCGGGGGAATCCGGTGGCCATGGAGTACCGCACGCTCGGACGGTCGGGACTGAAGGTCTCGACGATGACCATGGGCACGATGACCTTCGGCGGCAAGGGCGGGTTCTCCAAGCTCGGCGCCACCGACGTCGAGGGCGCCACCCGCCAGATCGACCTGTGCGTCGACCACGGCGTCAACCTCGTCGACACCGCCGACATGTACTCGGCGGGCGTGTCCGAGGAGATCGTCGGCCAGGCCACGAAGAACCACCGCGACGACCTGCTGATCGCCACCAAGTGCCGTTTCCCCATGGGTGACGGCCCGAACGAGGGCGGCGCCTCGCGGCAGCACATCGTGGCCAGCGTCGAGAACAGCCTGCGTCGCCTCGACGTGCAGCACATCGACCTCTTCCAGCTCCACGGCTGGGACGGCGTGACCCCGCTCGAGGAGACCCTCGAGGCGCTGGACACCCTCGTGAGCAAGGGCAAGATTCGCTACATCGGCTGCTCGAACTACTCGGCCTGGCACATCATGAAGGCGCTCGGGGTCTCGGAGCGCCACGAGTTCCAGCGCTTCGTCTCCCAGCAGATCCACTACACGCTGCAGGCCCGCGAGGCCGAGAACGAGCTGGTCCCCGTCTCGATCGACCAGGGCCTCGGCATCCTCGTGTGGAGCCCCATCGCCGGCGGCCTGCTCTCGGGCAAGTTCCGCCGCGGCCAGGACGACCCCGAGACCTCGCGCCACCTCGGCGAGTGGTCCGAGCCGCCGGTGCACGACCGCGAGCGCCTCTACGACATCGTCGAGGTGGCCGCAGAGATCGGCGACGCCCACGGCGTCTCGGTCGCGCAGGTGGCCAACGCCTGGCTGCTGCGCAAGCCGGGCGTCACCTCGCTGGTGGTCGGGGCCCGCACCGAGGAGCAGCTCGCCGACAACCTCGCCGCCGCCGAGCTCGCCCTGACCGACGACGAGGTCGCCCGCCTCGACGAGGTCAGCGCGACGCCGCTGCTCTACCCCTACTGGCACCAGAAGAACACGATCACCGACCGGCTCTCGCCCGCCGACGCCTCGCTGCTCGACTGAGGACGGCCTCCTGGTGCGACCTCCGCCCCCGCGCGACACCGGGGCGGAGGACCCACCGGGGGGAGCGCCGACGATGTCGCTTCCTGTCCGAACGGCTCGGCCGCGCGCTCGCGCGCGTGCTCGGGCCGGAGCTGGCCTGGCGCCCGAGGTCCTGGGGCTCGAGGTGCTCCGCCGCGGGACCCCGACACCCGTCGGCTGACCGGCCTCCTCCCCGACCACACTCCGCAATCGGTCATCCTGGAGGGAGTCGAGGCGGGAGGTCGCAGGTGGCGTCGGGTGGCCGGAGCGCGAAGGTCGCACAGCACGAGCAGAACAAGCGCACGATCGTCGAGCTGACGGCCTGGATCACGGTCGCCGCCGCCATGCTGGTGGTCGGCCTGCACGCCGGGATCTCGGCGTCCTCCACCGCCGCCGACGTCCCGCGGGTCACGACGGCCGAGTACCGCTGAGCGCCCACCGGTGATCGAGCTCTGGAACGTCTCGCGGGCCCTCGGGCTCGTCTCCCTCCTGCTCATGGGCGTGGTGCTGGCGCTCGGCGCGCTGCACAACACCTCGATGAGCAGGGCCACCGCGAAGGCGATGCCGCGCTTCGTGCTCGTGGCGCTGCACCGCAACCTCGCGCTGATCACCGTGGTGTTCGTCGCGCTGCACGTCGTCGCCGTGCTCGTGACGCCGTACCTGCCGCTGCGGTGGTTCCACGTCGTGGTCCCGGGCACCGCGTCGTTCAACCCGTGGCCGGTGGGGCTCGGGGCGGTCGCGCTCGACCTGCTGCTCGCCGTCGTGATCTCGAGCTCGCTGCGCCGCTACCTGTCCAAGCGCGCGTGGCTCGTCGTGCACTGGACCTCGTACGTCTGCTTCCCGGTGGCGGTCGCCCACGCGGTGGTCAACGCGTCGTTCCGGGGCGGCACCTGGTGGACCCTCGTCGTCCCGCTGCTGGCGAGCGCGCTGGTCGTCGCCGGCCTGCTCTACCGGCGGGCCTCCCGGCGCCGCGCCGCCGCCGACGTCCCGCTCGCCGACCGCGGCCGCACCGACCCCGCCGAGGCCCGGCGCGCGGCCGACCACGCCACCGGCGCCCAGCCCGTGGTGCGGGAGATGCGCGTCGTCCCCCGGACGGCACCGGCCCCGGCCCCGGGGCCGCCCGCCGAGGACGAGGCGCGGACCGAGACGCTCGGCGGGCCGGAGGCCCCGACCGTGGCCCTGCCTCCGAGGCCGCGTCGCCGGTGAGGGAGGGCTCTCCGGTTCGATCTCTCGGCAGTGCCACCGGAGCTGTGCGTGAGGCTGGCCCCCGGTCGCACTGACGACACTCCCGAGAGATCGAACTGGAGAGCCAATGTCCGGTCGGCCCCCGGGTCGCCCAGCCTCCGAGACCCCGCCGCCGCTGACCTCGTGGACGCGGGTCAGGCCGGACGGACCAGCAGCGCGACCGGGAAGCGGTCCAGGAGCGAGCCCAGGGCGGGCGCGGACCCGTCGACGGGCCGGCCGGTGACGACGTCGGTCCAGTCGTCCGCAGCGGCGGGCAGGGGCAGGACGGTGTCGCGCCAGCCCCCGGACGCCTCCAGGCCCACCGGGAGACGGGTGGCGACGGCCACGAGGCGCTCGCGACCGGCCGGGCCCCCGCGGGCGAACGCGACGGCGTGCGACGCGGCCGGCCCGGAGGCGGGCAGCGGCGCGTAGCCGGTGAACAGCTCGGGCCGGAAGCGCCGCAGGCGCAGCGCGGCCGAGGTGGCCGCGAGCTTCACCGCGCCGAGCTCGTCCGGCTCGTCGGCATCGAGCGACGGCATCCAGCCGCCGTCGAGCCGCTCGAGCAGCCGGCGGCGCAGGTCGAAGTCGACGGGACGCCGGTTGTCGGGGTCGACGAGCGAGTACTCGAAGAGCTCGGTGCCCTGGTAGACGTCGGGCACACCGGGCCCGGCGAGCTGCAGGAGCTTCTGGCCCAGCGCGTTCGCCCGCCCGTGCCCGGCGATCGCGGCGACGAACGCCTCGATCTCTGCCACGGCCTCGGGGTCGCCGAGCACCTGCCCGGGCCAGGCCGCGATCGCCTCGTCGACCTCGGGCACGGCGTCGACGTGCGCGGTGACGAGCTTGGCCTCCTTCGAGGCCTTCGTGAGGTAGCCCGCGAGGCGCTCCTCGGTGATCGGCCACGCCCCGAGCACCGACTGCCAGGCCAGCAGCTCCAACGACGGCGAGGGGAGGGGGTGGCGCGCCGAGGCCGTGCGCAGGAAGGCGCCCCACTCGGCGGTGAGCTCGCTGAGCACGGCGAGCCGCGCGCGGACGTCCTCGGAGCGCTTGGTGTCGTGCGTCGAGAGCGTCGTCATGGTCGCCGGGGTCGCGGCATCGCGGGCCGCGGCGCGGGCGTGGAACTCGGTGGTCGGGACGCCGAAGCGATCCGGGGCCCCGCCGACCTCGTTGAGCGCGACGAACCGGTTCCAGCGGTAGAACGTGGTGTCCTCGACGCCCTTGGCGGTGACCATCCCGCTGGTCTGCTCGATGCGACGCGTCAGTGCGCCGTCGGGCTCGGCGAGCATGCCGGCGTGGATCGTGCGGACGATCGCGGCGAGCTCCGGGCGCGCCGTGGCCGCGGTGTCGACCGCGCGGTCCAGCGACGACCGTCCCTCGGGCAGGTAGGAGCGGTAGACCGGGAACGAGCACAGGAGCTCCGCGACGGCGTCGCGCACCTTCTCGGGGTCGTCGTCGCCGGGCACCAGGGCGGCGATGCGCCGCACCTCGGCGACGAGGATCTCGTCGGTGACCAGGCGCCGCGCCGCGTGCTCGGTGGGGGAGAGGCCCTCGCGGACGCCGGTGTGTTCGGCGGTGACGGCGTCGACGAGCGCCTCGCCGCGCGGGTCGACGAACAGCCCCTGGACCTCGCGCAGCGCCTCGTAGCCCGTGGTGCCGTCGGCCGGCCACGACAGCGGCAGCGTCTCGTCCGGACCGAGGATCTTCTCGACCAGCAACCAGGCGTCGTCGCCCAGAGCGGCGCGGAGCCGGCGCAGGTAGGCGCCGGGCGCGGACAGGCCGTCCGGGTGGTCGATGCGCAGGCCGTCGAGCTGGCCCGCGGCGCGCCAGCGCAGCACCTCGGCGTGGGTGGCGTCGAAGACCGCCGGATCGTCGACGCGGACCGCGGCGAGGTCGGAGACGTCGAAGAAGCGCCGGTGGGTCAGCTCGGCGTTGCCGCGCCGCCAGTGCACGAGCCGGTAGTGCTGGCGCTCGTGCACCTCCTGCGGAGAGCCGTCCCCCGTACCGGGCGCCACCGGGTAGCGGTGCTCGTAGTACCGCAGCTCGCCGTCGACGAGCTCCAGCGCCGACACGTCGTCGGGCGACCCGAGCACCGGGATCAGGAGCGGCTGCGACAGGTCGGCGTCGTACCAGGACGCGTACTCCGAGTCGGGCCCGTCGCGCAGCAGCGACCACCACGACGGGTTGGCCTCGGGGACCGCGACGCCCATGTGGTTGGGCACGAGGTCGACCAGCACGCCCAGCCCCGCGGCCCGCAGGGTGGCGACGAGGTCGCGCCGCCCGGACTCGCCGCCCAGCTGGTCGTTGGCCCGCGTCGGGTCGACGACGTCGTAGCCGTGCATCGAGCCCGGCGCGGCCTGCAGGATCGGCGAGCAGTACAGGGCCCCGACCCCGAGGGACTCGAGGTAGTCGACGAGCCCGCGGGCGGCCGCGAAGTCCTGCGCGGGCGAGAGCTGCAGCCGGTAGGTGGACGCCGGGATGCTCACGACTGCTCCGTCAGATCGGTGCGCTGCAGCAGCAGCATCGAACGCGCGGTGACCGTGAGGACGTCGCCCCCGATGTGCTCGGGGAGCTCCTCGGGCAGGCTCGGGGCCGCCCGGGTCTGGATCGTGCGGGCGGTGCCGACGACGACCTCGCCGGTCGTGGTGTCGAGCACGACGGCCCAGCGGTGCGGGAAGCCCTCGCCGGGGAGCGTGACGTCGACGTCCTCGTAGTGGGCGTTGAAGATCAGCATGAACGAGTCGTCGATGACGCGCTGGCCGCGGGCGTCGCTCTCGAGGATGCCGTCCCCGTTGAGGAACACCGTGAGCACGGCCGCCTCGCCGGACTCCCAGTCCTGGTCGGTCATCTCCTCGCCCGACGAGGTGTACCAGGCGATGTCGCGCTGGGCCTCGGTGTCGCCGGCGACCGGGCGGATCGTGCGCCCGTTGAAGAAGCGCCGGCGCCGGAACACCGGGTGGGAGGCGCGCAGCTCGGAGACCCGGCCGGTGAAGTCCATCAGCTCGGAGTCGGACTTCTCCGGCGACCACTCCATCCAGGAGATCTCGGAGTCCTGGCAGTACCCGTTGTTGTTGCCGTACTGGGTGCGCCCGATCTCGTCGCCGTGCAGCACCATCGGCACGCCCTGGGACAGGAACAGCGTGGCCAGGAAGTTGCGGCGCTGACGCTGCCGGAGCTCGCGGATCGCCTCGTCGTCGGTGGGGCCCTCGACGCCGTGGTTCCAGGAGTTGTTGTCGTCGGCGCCGTCCTGGCCGTCCTCGCCGTTGGCCTCGTTGTGCTTGTCGTTGTACGAGACGAGGTCGTTGAGGGTGAAGCCGTCGTGCGCGGTGACGAAGTTGATCGACGCGTACGGCCGGCGCCCGTCGTCCTGGTAGAGGTCCGACGACCCGGTGAGCCGGGCCGCGAACTCGCCCATGGTGCCGGGCGTCCCGCGCCAGAAGTCGCGGACCGTGTCGCGGTACTTGCCGTTCCACTCGGTCCAGCCGGGCGGGAAGTTGCCCACCTGGTAGCCGCCGGGGCCCACGTCCCAGGGCTCGGCGATCAGCTTGACCTGCGAGATCACCGGGTCCTGCTGGACGAGGTCGAAGAACGTCGAGAGCCGGTCGACGTCGTAGAACTCGCGGGCGAGGGTGGACGCGAGGTCGAAGCGGAACCCGTCGACGTGCATCTCGGTGACCCAGTAGCGCAGCGAGTCCATGATCAGCTGCAGCGTGTGCGGGTGCCGGACGTTGAGCGAGTTGCCCGTGCCCGTGTAGTCCATGTAGTACCGCTCGTCGTCCTCGACGAGGCGGTAGTAGGCCTGGTTGTCGATGCCGCGCATCGAGAGCGTCGGGCCCTGGTGGTTGCCCTCGGCGGTGTGGTTGTAGACGACGTCGAGGATCACCTCGATGCCCGCGGCGTGCAGGTCGCGCACCATCGCCTTGAACTCCTGGACGTGCGCGCCCGGCGCCGGGCGCCCGGTGGCCGACGGCGTCGCGTAGCCGTAGTGCGGGGCCAGGAAGGCGATGGTGTTGTAGCCCCAGTAGTTGCGCAGATCGCGCTGGACCAGCGCGTCGTCGTGGATGAACTGGTGCACCGGCATGAGCTCGATCGCCGTGATGCCGAGGCGCTGGAGGTGGGCGATCGTCGCCGGGTGGGCCACGCCGGAGTACGTGCCCCGCATCTCCTCGGGGACGTCCGGGTGGAGGTACGTGAGCCCCTTGACGTGGGCCTCGTAGATGACGGTGTCGTGGTACGGCGTGTGCGGGGGACGGTCGTCGTGCCAGTCGAAGAACGGGTTGATCACCACGGACTTGGGCACGTGGTGCGCCGAGTCGTCGTGGTTGACCTCGTCGGGGTCGTCGAAGTGGTACGAGAAGAGCGCCTCGTCCCACGCGTACGTGGTGCCGAGCGTGCCGTCGAGGGCCTTGGCGTACGGGTCGATGAGGAGCTTGTGGCTGTTGCAGCGCTGCCCCTGCTCCGGGTCGTACGGGCCCTCGACGCGGTAGCCGTAGCGCTGCCCGGGGACGATGCCGGGCAGGTAGCCGTGCCAGACGAACCCGTCCCGCTCCGGCAGGGAGACCCGGACCTCCTCGCCGGTCTCGTCGAACAGACACAGCGTGACGTGCTCGGCGACCTCGCTGAAGAGCGCGAAATTGGTGCCGGCCCCGTCGTAGGTCGCGCCCAGGGGGTAGGACGTGCCGGGCCAGGGCTGCATCAGGGCTTCCTCCGGGGAGTACGGGGTGAGCGGGGGAGACGCTGGACGGGTGCCCGATGCGCAGATCGAGAATACGGTGCCCCCCCGACGGCGCCGACCGGCAGCGTGGGCGCGTCGTTACGATCCCCGGCGTGGCCACCGTCTTCACGAAGATCATCAACGGCGAGCTGCCGGGGCGTTTCGTCTGGTCGGACGACCGGGTGGTCGCCTTCCTCTCGATCAACCCCCTGGGGCCCGGACACGTGCTGGTGGTGCCCCGGGAGGAGGTCGACCAGTGGCTCGACGCCCCGGACGGCCTGCTCGAGCACGTCATGACCGTCGCGCGCGCCATCGGCTCCGTGATCCGCGACACCTGGTCGCCGCCGCGCGTGGCGCTGATGGTCGCGGGCTTCGAGGTCCCGCACCTGCACGTCCACGTGCACCCCGCCTGGGGCCTCGAGGCGTTCGACTTCAGCCGGGCCGAGAGCGACCCCGACCAGGGCGGGATGGACCGGGCCGCGGAGTCGATCCGCGCCGGTCTCCGCGCCGCCGGCCACGGATCCGCCGTGCCCGAGGCGTGACGCAGCTGGTGCTGGTCCGCCACGGCGAGCCGCTCGCGGCGACCGTCGAGCCGGGCGGGCCGGACGAGGTGGTCGGCGCCGACCCCGGCCTGTCCGCCCGGGGCCGCCGGCAGGCCGAGCGGTTCGCCGCGTGGCTCGCCGCGACGCCCGAGCGCGACGACGTCACCGAGATCGTGACCTCGACGATGCGCCGGTCCCGCGAGACCGCGGACCCGGCGGTGCGCCTGCTCGGGGTCCCGGAGCCGCCGGCCGTCGAGGACCTCTGCGAGTTCGACCGCGGCCGGCCCACCTACCGCCCGGTGCACGAGCGCGACCCGGACGACGAGGACTGGAAGGCCATCCGGTCCGGCGTCTACCCGTCGTTCGTCGACGGGCCGGCCTTCACGTCGCGCGTGGTCGCCGCCCTCGACGCGATCGCCGCCCGCCAGGACCCGCGGGCCAGCGCCGTCGTCGTCTGCCACGCCGGGGTGATCAACACCTACCTCGCGGCGATCCTCGGCCTGGAGCGCCCGCTGACCTTCCCGCTGCACCACACCTCGGTGTCGCGGGTGCTGGTCTCGCGCTCGGGGGCCCGCCGCGTGAGCTCGGTCAACGAGACCCAGCACGTCGAGGACCTGCGGTGACCGACCGCGAGCCGGTCCCCGACGTCGACCCCGAGCCCGACCCCGACGCCGACCCGGACCGGCTCGGCCCCGAGCGGCTGCTGGCCTTCAGCGACGGCGTCGTCGCGATCGCGCTCACGCTGCTCGTGCTGCCGCTCGCCGAGCTCGTGCCCGAGGTCGAGGAGCCCACCGGCTCCGGACTGGGCCTCCTCACCGACAACCTCTCGCTGATCGGCAGCTTCGCCCTGAGCTTCGTGGTGATCGCGCGTTTCTGGGCGGCGCACCACCGGGTGTTCGACGGGGCGCGGCGGGTCGGCCCGGCGATCGTGTGGGTCAACACGGCCTGGCTGTTCACCATCGTCGTGCTGCCCTTCCCCACCGAGATGGTGGGGACCTTCCCCACCGACCCGTTCACGCTGCGCTTCTACGTGCTCATGCTGTTCGTCAGCAGCGCGCTGCTGACGGTCATGACGGTGCTCGTCCGGCGCACACGGGGCCCCGACGGGCACGCACCGACGCGGTACGCCGCGTCCGGGACCACGGCCGGCCTGCTGTTCGTGGTCGTCGTGGTGACGCTCGTGGCGCCGCAGTGGGGGTACTGGCCGCTGCTGCTCCTCTTCGCCACCGGGCCCGTCGAGGGCGTGCTGCGGCGGGCGATCGAGCGCCGGCGCGCCTCGGGAGGCACCGTCACCCGCTCGTGACCCGCCGGTCAATCCCCGTCCCTACGGTGGGGCTCCCGACCAGGTCCCGTCCCGGATCCCCCGAGGAGAGCCCGTGCCCGTCACGCCCCCCACCCCGGAACAGCTGGCCGCGCTCGCCGCGCGCGACGGCCTCGGTCTCGACGAGGCCGGGCTCGCGGCCTTCGCGCCGCTCGTCGAGGGGTCCTTCGGCGCCTACGACCGCGTGGAGGAGCTCTGGGCCGCCCAGGCCCCGGTCACCCCGCAGCGGGAGTGGTCGTGGCCCGCCGAGGGCGAGAACCGGTGGGGCGCCTGGTACGCGCGCTGCCACATCGAGGGTGCCCCGGACGGCCCGCTCGCCGGTCGCACGCTCGCGGTCAAGGACAACACCGCCGTCGCCGGGGTGCCGATGGCCAACGGCTCCCGGCTGATCGACGGCTTCGTCCCGTCCCGGGACGCGACGGTCGTGACGCGCCTGCTCGACGCCGGCGTGACGGTGACGGGCAAGTCGGTGTGCGAGGACCTCTGCTTCTCGGGCGCCAGCCACACCTCGCACACCGGCCCGGTGCGCAACCCCTGGGACCCGAGCCGCATCACCGGCGGCTCCTCGAGCGGGAGCGCGGCGCTGCTCGCGGCCGGCGAGGTCGACCTCGCCACCGGGGGCGACCAGGGCGGTTCGGTCCGCATGCCCGCCGCCATGAGCGGGATCGTCGGCCACAAGCCCACCCACGGGCTCGTGCCCTACACCGGCGCCTTCCCCATCGAGGCGACCATCGACCACCTCGGCCCGATGACGCGCACCGTCGCGGACGCGGCGCTCGCCCTCGGGATCATGGCGGGCCCGGACGGGCTCGACCCGCGCCAGCCCGACACGATCGCGCCGGTGGACTACCTGCTCGAGATCGAGCGGGGAGCCGAGGGTCTGCGGGTCGGGGTCGTCAGCGAGGGCTTCGGGCACGCGGGCCTCTCGGTGCCCGCCGTCGACGCGAGCGTCCGGGACGCGGTGGAGACCCTGACGCGGGCCGGCCTCACGGCCGAGGAGGTGTCGGTGCCGTGGCACCGGCACGCGTTCGACCTCTGGACCGTCGTCGCCACGGACGGCGTCGTCGCCCAGATGATCGAGGGCAACGGCTGGGGCCTGAACTGGGAGGGCCTCTACGACCCCGACCTCATCGCGCACTACGGCCGGGCGCGCGCCGCGGGCGGGCACCTGTTCTCCGACACCGTGAAGATGGTGACCATGGCCGGCCGGCACGCCCTGGCCACCGAGCACGGCCGGCACTACGCGATGGCGCGCAACCTGCTGCCCGCCGCCCGCGCGGGCTACGACGCGGCGCTCGCGCAGTACGACGTGCTGGTGATGCCGACCGTGCCCATCCTCGCGACGCCCATCGTCGCCGACGACGCCCCGGTGGCCGAGGGCGTGGCCCGGGCCCTGGAGATGATCGTCAACACGGCCCCGACCGACGTCACCGGGCACCCGGCGACGTCCGTGCCCGCGGCCCCGGCCGACGGCCTTCCGGTCGGGCTGATGATCGTCGGACGGCAGTTCGACGACGCCACCTGCCTGCGCGTCGCCCACGCCTTCGAGCAGGCGGTCGGCGGGTTCCCGTCGCCGCCGGTGGCCGCGTCGGCGGTGCCCGCGAGCTGACCGGGGTTCCGCGCGAAGGGCACCTTGGGCCGGAGAGAGCGGCGAGGGGTGCCCTTCGCCCGAACGGGGACCGCGCGAGCCCTACTGGAGGTAGTCGTGCACCTGCTTCTCGGTCGCCGTGCCCGCGTCGCCCCCGTACTGGCTGCCCGCGCGACGGCGGCGCAGGGCGTCCCAGAGCTGGTCGAGCTGCTCCTCGATCTGGGCCAGGCGCGCCCGGTCGTCGGCGGTGATCGCCGCGCCGTGCGCCCGCAGGCGGTGCTCCTCGTCCACGAGCGCGTGGATCGTGTCCAGGGTGTCGTCGGCCATGCCGGCGAGCCTAGTCAGCTGCGCACGAGGGCGACGAGGTCCCGCACCCGGGCGTGCGGGAGGTAGGCGCGCCCGATGCCCAGACCGACGCGCGGGAGGTCGGCCTCGTCGCGGTAGACGAGGAACATCGGCTCGTAGCGCGGCTGGAACTTCGCCTTGAACGCGTGCAGCGAGCGGAAGCCGTAGTAGGGCTCGAGCAGCTCGCCCATGCGGTCGAGCACGCGGTCGAGGACGAGCTCGCCGTCCCCGGCGCCGTCCTCCTCGTCGCCGGCGCGGGCCAGCGGGGCGCCGGACAGGGAGATGAAGCGCGCGCCCTCGGCCTGGAAGGTCAGGCACGCCTGGGCGATGAGGAACTCGACGACCGCGCGGAACCCGTCCTGGCGCCGCCGCATCACGTCGAGGGTCCAGCCGACGACGGCGCCGTCGGGGCCGTGGACCGGCAGCCACGAGGTGACGCCGTGGACGGTGCCCTCGGCGTCGACGGCGAGGCCGGTGCGCACCTCGGGGTCGAGGGCCTCCTCGACGCCGCCGAGGGTGAAGCCCATCTCGGGCAGCCCCTTGTCGCCGACCCACTCCTCCGAGATCGCCCGGACCTGCGCGACGATCGCGCGCGGCTCCTCGGAGAGCGTGACCATGCGGTGCTCGATCCCCGCCTTGCCGGCCCGGTTGAACGAGCTGCGCACGTTCTGCCAGGCCTTGCCCTTGAACTCGAGCCCGTCGAGGTCGACGAGGGTGTCCTCGGCGACCTGCAGCGCGCGCCAGCCGGTGGCCCGGGCGTGCTCGGCGAGGGCCTCGGTGGTCGAGAACAGGCAGGGCACCCAGCCCGAGCGCTCGGCCGTGGCGCGGAACTCCTCGAGCGCCGTGGCGCGCTCCGCGGGCGCGACGATCGGGTCGCCGAGGGCCACCGCGACGCCGGCGTGGACCCGGTAGGCGGTGACGCCGCCGTCGGGGAGGTCCTCGTGGGCGAGGTACCGGTTCTCCGGCCAGGTCGTCATCCACGAGAGGTTCGAGCCGCCGAGGCGGTGCAGGGCCTCGCGGGCCACCTCCGGGCCCGAGGCGGTGCCGCCCGACCGGCGCCGCAGACGGCGCCGCGAGGGGACGGCGAAGGCGGCGCGGCCGACGACGAGCCACACGAGCAGCGCGGCCCACAGCACCGCGTTGGGCACGAAGACCGCGAGGCCGGCGAGCTCGAGCTGATCCATCTGGTCGGTGACCTGCGCGAACACGACGGCGCCGACCACGACGAGCCCGACCAGCGTGTAGAAGGCCCCGAGGACCAGGCCGGCGATCCAGGCGATCCGGCGCCCGCGGCGCAGGCCCTCGGCGAGCAGCAGCGAGATCACCACCGACACGACGGTCTCGGTGACCGTGGAGTCGGACGCCGTGTCACCGAGCGGGCCGACGACGGGCACGACGAGCGTCAGCACGCGGATCGCGGCGATCGCGAGCAGCCCGACCGCGGCCACCTGCCGCCACTCGCGGCGGCCGTGCCCCCCGACCGATCCCGACGAGCCGGCCGACGCCGACCCGGCGAGCCGCGAACCCAGGGGCAGCCCGACGGCGAGGGCGAGGAAGTGCTCGACGTCGGCGAGGTGGCCCAGGAACAGCAGCCCGACGAACACCAGTAGGGCGAGCGCGAGCCGCAGCCGCAGCCGCCAGGGCGCGGGGACGGTGGCCGACGCGACGGCCACCACGGCGACGAGGCCGGCGGACAGGCCCGCGGTGAGCGACGTCGAGAGGTCGACCGCCCAGAGCCAGCCCGTGGTGGCGAGGACGGCGACCAGCGCGAGGGTCACCAGCACCGCGCCGATCTGGCCGGTGACGAGCACGGCGGCCGTGCGCCCGGACCCGAGGCGGCCCTCGGCCCAGAAGAGCGCCACCGCGGCGACCACCAGGAGCACGAGCGCGCTCACCGGGTGCAGCGCGACCAGGGGCGCGGTGAGGATCGTCCAGAAGTGCCCGGCCTCCAGGGGCGGGAGGCCGGTGGCGACGGCGTCGGCCCAGGTACGGCCGGCCAACGGGCTCCAGAACGCGCCCGTGGCGAGGCCCGCGACGGCGAGCAGCAGCACGGTCGTCGCGGTCACCGGGCGGTGCCGCGCCCGGCGGGCGAGCTCGGTGGCACCGGCGCGCGCACGCTCGGCGCGTGACGGGCCGGTCTCGGTCTCCGCCTCCGGCGGGGCCGTCACCGTCATGTGGGTCTCCTCGAGACGGTCACATTGAGCAACATGGTCGTCGCTCGTTCGACTGAAAGGGTGAGTACTCCTCGCAGTGTCCGTGGCGGACCGCCGTCTGACAATCCTCTGAGTGACCGAGACTCTCTCGACGCGGAGCGGCCGGAGCGTCACGATCACCGCGTGGACCCCGACCGCCGTGATCGGCGCCTGCTCCTGCTCTCGGTGTGGGCGTCCGGGGCCTTCGCCCTCGTCTCCTCGGTGTGGGGCATCCTCAGCGGCTCGTCCATGATCGTCTTCGACGGCCTGTCGTCGTTCATCAGCGTCGGGCTCTCGATGCTCGCGGTGATCGCGCTGCGCACCTCGCGGGCCGGCGCGGACGAGCGCTACCCGTGGGGTCGCGAGATCTGGGAGCCCGTCACCGTCGTCGTCAAGGCGATCGCGCTGGCCGCGCTGTGCGTCTACGCCGTGGTCGGCGGCATCTCCGACCTGCTCGCCGGCGGCCGCGAGGTCTCGACGGGCTGGGCGCTGACGTACGCGATCGTCGCCACCGTCAGCGGGGCCGTCGTCACCGTGCTGATGCGCCGGGGCGGGCGCTCCGACCTGGTGCGCGCCGAGGCCGCCGAGTGGTTCGGGGACACGCTGCTCTCGGTCGGGGTGCTCGTCGGGTTCGTCATCGCGATCGTGCTGGTCGCGATGGGGCGCCCCGACCTCGCGGCGTACGTGGACCCGGCGATGGTCGTCATCGTGTCCCTGCTGTTCCTGCGCATCCCGTTCCGGCTGGTCGCCGGCGGGATGCGCGAGATCCTCTCGATGTCCCCGCCCGAGGAGACCCGGGCCGCGCTGGACGAGGCGGTCGAGGCGGTCCGCGCGCGCTTCGGGATCGAGGAGGCGTTCCTGCGGGCGTCGAAGGTCGGCACCCGCGTCGATGTGGAGGTGGACTTCGTGGTGGGGGAGGACTCGCCGGTGCGCACGGTGGCCGACGGCGACGTGGTGCGCCAGGCGCTGCACGACCGGCTCGCCGAGCAGGGGCACGAGCGCTCGGTGACCGTCGCGTTCACGACCGAGCGGCGGTGGGCGCTGTGACCGGCGTGCCGGTGGTGGTGCGCCTGCGCCGTCCCGAGGAGATGGTCACCGTCGACCCGGCGGGCCTGCTCGACGACGACGGGGACGACGCGCGCACCGTGCCCGCGGTGGACGAGATCCTGAGCGAGGTGCTCTCGCGCCGCCGGGTCGGGCGGCGCGACCGGCTGGTGCTCGAGATGCCCGCGGCGGCCGCCGGTGCGGACGTCGCCGCGACGACGACCCGCCTGGAGAGGGCCCTGCGACGCTGGGCGCAGCGGCGCCTCGAGGGCGTCGAGCGCGAGGCGCACGTGCTCTACCGCCAGGGTCTCGCGTCGTTGCGGCCCGGCCTCCCGCTCTTCGTCATCGGCCTGCTGCTCTCGACCGACTTCCTCGCCCCGGACGTCCCGGAGTTCTTCCAGAACCTCCTGGGCAACGGGGTCTTCCTGGTCATCGCCTGGGTCGGGCTCTGGTACCCGCTCGACCTGCTGTTCTTCGCCCGGCTCCCGCTGCGCCGGGAACGGCGGGCCCTCGACACCCTGCGCACGATGCCCGTCGAGATCCGGGTGCTCCCGCGATCGGGGTGATGCAGCGACCGGGTGACGTCTGCGGCCGAACGGGGACGGATGCTCGACCACGCAGCGTCGTCGGAGGATCCTTTCGGGCAGCTCATTCCGGACCCCGGCGTCGAGGTCGGCCCATGCTCACCACACCGCACGACAACGCGTGGCTGGACCTCGTCGCGGACCTGGTCGCCCAGCCGCTGACGGCGTGGCCCGCCGAGGAGGTCGTCGAGCTCCTCGCCGGGACCTTCGACGCGCCCGCCGGGTCGTACTACGGCCAGGACGGCGACGTGATCGAGCAGCGGCCGTGGCCCGCGGACCTCGCCGGCGTCGACCGCGCGGAGATCGAGCGCTGGACGATCGAGCAGGCGCCGCGGGAGCACCCGCTGCTGCGGTGGTACCTCGCGAGCGGGGACCCGCGGGCGATGCAGGTGGCCGACGTCCCCACGACGGTCGCGTCCGTCGCGCTGCAGGACCAGTGGCGGTCGCTGTGCCAGGAGTACCTCGCCGGCGTCTCCTCCCAGATGGCCCTGCCGCTGTGCCTGGGCCCGACGGCGAACCGCACGTTCCTGATCGGGCGCGAGGACGACTACAGCGCGCAGGAGGTGGCCCTCGCGCGTCGCCTCCAGCGGCTGCTCACCGGGCTGGACCGCCAGATCGCGTGCTACGCCCGGTGGGTGCGCCTGGTGGGTCCGTGCGCGCTGGAGGCGGCGAGCGCGGGCGGGCTGACGCCCCGGGAGTCCTCGGTGCTGGCCCTGCTCGCGTCGGGCTACACGGCGCGGGCGATCGCCCGCAGGCTCCACGTCGGCGAGCGCACCGTGCAGAAGCACCTCCAGCGCATCTACCGCAAGCTCGGGGCGGGCGACCGCCTCGTCGCCGTCCAGCGCGCACAGCTCATCGGCCTGCTGCCGGCTCCGACGTAGGTCCCGGCACGCAGGTCCCGGTACGTAGTTCCCGTCCCTGGGCCGCCGCCGTACGTCGTGGCGTCATGGTGGTCCACCACACGGGGGAGGACCCATGCTCGCCACCACCGACATGCTGAGCAGGCTGACCGACGTGCGCGGCCGCATCGCGGCGTGCCGCCGTGCGGTCGACGACGACGCCGGCGCGTCGGTCGTCACCGCGGCCGTCGTCCGGGAGTTCGACACCAAGGCCGACAAGGCCATGGCGACCGCCGACGACGCCCGGCGCGACGCGATCATCGAGCTCGAGCAGGCCGCCGACAGCGCGCGGGTGGCGGCGAAGGCCGACCCCGGCCTCGGCAGCGCGGCCCGCGACGCCGTGGAGGACGCCCACCTGGGGATCTGCATCCTCAAGACGGAGGTCTGAGGGGAGCTTTCCTAGCGGTCGAGCATCGCCTCCTCGTAGTCCAGCTCGCGGAGCATGTCGCGCAGCACGCCCTCGTCGATGCGGCCCATGTCCCGGAAGCGCACGAAGGTGTCGCGCTCGGCGGTCAGCATCTCCCGGCGCAGGCGGGTGAACGCCACCGAGGGGGACTCGCCGATCTCCTCGTCGGAGCGCCCCAGACGTTCCCACGCGCCGTTGGAGCGGTGCTGCGCCCAGGTGCGCAGCTGCTCGGTGACGTGCTGCGGGGTCGAGTCGTCGGAGAGCTCGTCGAGTCGTGACAGGGCGGCCTCGGCGGCGGACTGCTTCACCGCGGCCTCGTCGAGCACGTCGCGCTGCCCGCCCTTGTCCTGCACGTGCAGCCGGCGGATCAGGGTGGGCAGCGTGAGGCCCTGCAGCAGCAGGGTGCCGACGGTGATGACGAACGCCACGAACACCACGACGTTGCGCCCCGGCATCCCGGGAGTCATCTCGTCGCCGACGGGGATCGCGAACGCCGCGGCCAGCGTCACCACGCCCCGCATGCCGGCCCAGGAGATGACGAACGGCCCCCGCCAGGGCAGCGCGGGCCCGGCCCGCCGCACCTTGGGCAGCACCCGTGGGAGATAGATCGTCGGGAAGACCCAGACGAACCGGGCCAGGATCGTCACGACGAGCAGGGCGAGCGAGACGCCCAGGATGCGCCCGGCGTCCTCGCCCAGCCCGTCGACCACCACCCGCAGCTGCAGGCCGATCAGCGCGAAGACCAGCGCCTCCAGCAGGGTGTCGAGGGCCTTCCACACCGCCTGGTCCTGCAGGCGCGTGGCGTAGCCCGCCTCGGTGGCCTTGTGCCCGAGGTAGAGCCCGGCGACGACCACGGCGAGCACCCCGGAGGTGTGCAGCTCCTCGGCGAGCAGGTAGATCGCGAACGGGACGAGCAGGCCGACCGAGCTCTCGAGCACGCCGTCGTGCAGGCGCATCCGGATGCGGTGCAGCACCCAACCGAGCCCGGCGCCGAGGGCCACGCCGCCGACCGCGGCCAGGGCGAACTCGCCGAGGCCCTCGAGGATCGTCACGCCGGTGCCGACCGTGGTGGTGGCGATCGCCACGGCGAGCAGCACGCGGAAGAGCGTCAGCGCGGTGGCGTCGTTGAGCAGGCTCTCGCCCTCGAGGATCGTCATGAGCCGGCGCTGGAGGCCCAGACGGCGACCGATCGACGCCGCGGCGACCGCGTCGGGCGGGGCGACGACGGCGCCGAGCACCAGCGCGCTGGCCAGCGGCAGGTCGGGCACCAGCAGCCACGCCGCGATCCCGACCACCGCGGTGCTGAACACGACGAGGCCGATCGCCAGCTGGCTGATCCGCTTCATGTTCTCGCGCAGGCGCAGCGTCGAGCTCTCCAGCGCCGCCGAGTACAGCAACGGGGGCAGGACGAGGAAGAGCACGAGGTCGGGGTCGAGGGGCACCACCGGGACGCCGGGGACGAACGACATCGCGAGCCCCACCACCACGAGCAGCAGCGGCGCCGAGAGCGCGTAGCGGCGGGCGATCGCCGTGACGCCGAGCGCGATGACGAAGACGACGAGCAGGGCCCGGGGATCGGCCTCGGTCATGAGGTGTGCGGGTGCGGTTCCGGCGGGGTCCACGGAGCCGTGGCCTGAAGGACGGCCTCGGTGAGCGCCTCGGTGCGCAGGTGTGTCCCCTCCTGGTAGGCGGGGTCCGCGATCATGTCGCTGAACGCCTGCCGGTCCGGGTAGCGCACCAGCAGCACGGCGTCCCAGGCCTGTCCGTCCTCGGCGACGAGCGCCGTGCCGCCGTCACCCAGGTAGAGGATCTCGGCGCCGCGGTGCTCGGCGTGGGCGCGGAAGTGGGCGAGGTACGCGGCGTACGACGCGCGGCCGCCCGGCCGGAACCGCAGCAGGTTGAGCATGACCACCGGGCCGCCCGGGTCGTCGGCCAGGAACGTCTTGAGGTCACGTCCGCGCGGATCGACGGCCATCAGGGGTGTCCTTTCCGGGTGTGGACGCTGACCACGTAGCCCCCGCCGCGGTAGGGCTCCTCGCCCGCCCAGTCGGCGCTGCGGGCGGTGAGCTCGAGGCCGGCGGCCGCCGCGGCGGCGTCGTAGTCGGCCAGGGTGGGGAAGCCGACGCCGTCGGGGAGGGCGAACGGCACGTGCTCGCCGTCGAGCCCGAAGCCGGCGACGAGCAGCCCGCCGGGCCGCAGCCGGCGCGCGAGGCCGGCGACGACCTCGGCGTGCGTGCCGGGGGTCAGCAGCGGCCACAGGTTGCCGGCGGCGACGACGGCGTCGACGGGGTGGTCGAGGTGCAGCGCTCCGGGTTCGCCGAGGTCGACCAGGCGCCAGTCGAGCTCGGGCGCGAGCGCGCGGGCCTCGTCGAGCATCGAGGCGTCGAGGTCGACGCCGACCACGCGGTGGCCGAGCCGGGCGAGCCGGATCGCGACACGCCCGGTGCCGCAGCCGGCGTCGAGCACGTCGCCCGGCCGGCCGAGCCTCTCGCGGACCAGGGCATCGACGCGCCGGGCCTCCCCGTGCAGGTCCCGGCCCTCGCGCTCGAGCGCGGCGAACCGCGCGGCGTAGCCCGGTCCGGCCGTGCCACCGGTGACGGCGAGCCAGGGGTTGACGGGCACCGGCACACTCTAGGGCCGTCGACGGTGTCCGTTGCCCGGACGTGTGGCGTACGGCGCCGCCGCGTCCGTATGCGTATGTGTGCATGTATGGTCGGCGCCGTGGGGCACGGACATGGTCACGGACACGGCGCCGGTGCCGACGACCGGCGGCGGCTCGGCATCGCGCTCGGCATCACCGCGCTGGTGCTCGTGGTCGGCGCTGTCGGCGCGGTCCTCACGGGGTCGCTGGCGCTGCTCGCCGATCTCGGGCACGTCGGCACCGACGTCGTCGCCCTCGGCACCGCCCTCGCCGCCTCCGCGCTCGCCGCCCGCCCGCCGAGCCGGCGCCGGACCTTCGGGCTCGGCCGCGCCGAGGTGCTGGGCGCCGCGCTGAACGCGGTGCTGCTGCTCGGGGTCACGGTGTGGGTCGCGATCGAGGCGGTCGAACGCCTCGCCAGCCCCACCGAGGTGCCCGGTGGCGCGCTGCTGGTCTACGGCCTCGTCGGTCTCGTCGGCAACGTCGTCGCGCTGGCGGTCCTGCAGCGCGGCAGCGGCGGGATGAACGTCCGCGGTGCCGCGCTGCACGTGCTCGGCGACGCGTTGGGCTCGGTCGCCGTGCTCACCGCCGCCGTGGTCACCCTGACCACCGGGTGGGCCTACGCCGACACGCTCGCCTCGCTGGTGATCGTCGCGATCCTCCTGCCCCGCACCGTGGCCCTCCTGCGCGAGACCGGGCACGTGCTGCTCGAGGGCGCGCCCGCCGGCATCGACGTCGACGACGTGCACACCGCGCTGCTCGACGTCGAGGGCGTCGCGGAGGTCCACGACCTGCACGTCTGGGCGATCAACGATCGCAGCCCCGCCGTCTCGGCCCACCTCGTGATCTCCGACGAGGGCTGCGCCACCGCCGACTGCGGCGAGCACGGGGTGCTCGACCGCGCCACGATCGTCCTGCGCGAACAATTCGGGCTCGAGCACAGCACGCTGCAGATCGAGGGCGTCGAGCACGCCGACCACGAGCAGGCCTGCGAGCCGCCCGTCGTCATCGCCGAGCGGGTGCGGGGCCTCGGGGCGGGCTGAGGGGCACACTGGGCCGCGATGGGCACCTCGCACACCGTCGTCGACAGCCCGCTCGGGCCGCTGACCCTGCGCGCCGACGACGGCGTGCTCTCCGGCCTCTACATGACCGACCACCGCCACGGTCCCGCGCCCGACACGCTCGGGCCGCGCGCCGACGACGGGCTGGCGCCGGTGCGCGAGCAGCTCGCGGCCTACTTCGCGGGCGAGCTCACGGCGTTCGACCTCCCGCTCGCCCTGCACGGCACGGCGTTCCAGGAGCGCGTCTGGGCGGCGCTGCGCGAGATCCCCTACGGCGTGACCACGACCTACGGCGAGCTCGCCGCCGCGCTCGGGTCGCCGATGGCCTCCCGGGCCGTGGGGCTCGCCAACGGCCGCAACCCGATCAGCATCGTCGTGCCCTGTCACCGCGTGGTCGGGGCGAACGGGTCGCTCACGGGCTACGGCGGCGGCGTCGCGCGCAAGCGGGCCCTGCTCGATCTGGAGTGCGGGGCACCGACGCTCTGAGAGGCCTCGACCGTGGTGGCCTCGAAGGTCACCGCGTCCGTGCGGTCGGCCACGGAGATCGACATCGACCGTGCGGGCACGTTGATCAGTGGCTCTCGGTCTGCTCCTGCTGCTCGGCGGCCCGGCGGGCCGCGTCGCCGTCCGGGTCGAACCACGGGTGTCCGCCGCGCGACGCCGGGGGTTCGGGGGACTGGGAGGCCTGCGCGGGCTCGGAGGTCCGGGAGGCCGGCGAGGGTGCCGGAGGCTGCGGGCGCTGCGGGGTGCCGAGGTAGTGCCCGGGGGTCGGAGCGGCGGCGGAGGTCGCGGCGCCGGAGGTGACGGGCTCCTCCGTCGGCTCGCTCGCTCCGTCCGTAGCGACCGGGTCGTCGTCCGGGTCCTCGCTCGGGTCCTCCGCGACCACGTCGTCGTCGGCTGGGTCCTGGGCGGGGTCCTCGTCGGCCTGCTCCTCCGCCGTGTCCTCCGCCGTGTCCTCCGCCGTGTCCTCCGCCGTGTCCTCCGCCGTGTCCTCCGCCGTGACCTCGTCGGCGACGACGTCGTCCTCCTCGGCCGGCGGCTCGTCGGGCTCGTCGGACCCGCCGGTCGCGGCGGGATCGGCGGGATCGGCGGCCGCGAACACCGTGGTCTCCGGGACCTCCTGCTGCGCCGCCGCGATCGACCCGGTGTCCGAGGGCTCCTCGTCGGCGTCGACACCCTCGAGGTGGCCCGGGTACTCGGTGTCCTCCGCGGCCTCGTCCTCGCCGGGGGCGTCCGCCGGGGCGTCCTGCAGGGAGCCCGGGTAGCGCTCGTCGTCCTGCGCCGCGGCGAACGTCTCGGTGACCGCCGGTTCCTCGGCGGACGTCTCCTCGGCGGACGTCTCCTGGAGGGCCGGCTCCTCGAGAGCCGGCTCCTCGACGGGCGGGGCCGGGGGAGGCCCCGGCATCGGCCGCCCGGGCCCGGGGTGACCCATGGCGGGGTAGCCGCGGGCGGGGGCGCCGGGCCCCGGTCGGCCGGGGCCGGGCACCGAGGGCAGGGGCATCGAGGAGGGGGTCGGCTCGGGGCGGGGAGCGCCGACGGGGAGGAAGGTCGTGCCCTCCTCGGCCACGACCTGCGCGCCGCGGTCGTCGAGCAGGGCGTGCCGGCCGGTGGGCGTGCGGTCCTGCTCCATCGCCGGCACGGGCATCGGGGCCGCCGTCGCGGGCTCCGTCGACGTCGGCAGCCGCCGGAAGAGGGCGATGAGGAGCAGCGTCCAGGACAGGACCTGCAGCACGATCACCACGAAGCCGAGCGCGCTTGACAGCGGCAGGAGCGTCTCGGGCGTCAGGCCGAAGGCCTGGAGCGAGGCCGCGGCCACGAGGAACGTCGTGATGACGACGACCACGAGCTGCAGCGCCAGCCCGAGGATGGCCGGGCCCGTGACGGTCGGCAGCGAGCGGCGTCGCAGCACGGCGAGCACGAGACCGACGATCACCGGTACTCCCACCGGCAGGAAGGCGGCGGCGAGACGGACGCCGGAGTCGAGCATGGCCACGAACCTAACGGAACGGGACCGATCGGCGGAGCAGCGACCTCCCCGATCCCGGCGGGTTGTGGCGGAGCGTGACTGCTGTCGAGCAGCGGGTGACGGCGGGCGTCAGGGGAGGACCACCGGGTCGGTGACGTCGAGGTCGGGGAAGCCGAGCTGCCGGGCGACCTCGCGGGCCTCGTCGATGTCGATGCGGTCCCCCGAGCCGGTGTGCAGCCACAAGAGCGAGTCCGGCTGGGTGCTGGCGTGCCAGCGTCCGTCGATCCCGAGCCGGGCGCCGCGCCGCACGCCGCGTCCGCGCAGGTCGTAGCGCAGCAGGGTCGGTCCGAGGGTGCCCGTGTGGTCGATCCAGAACGAGAAACGGGCCGGGCCGCTCCGGCGCCCGCGACGTCCCCCCGTGCTCGAGAGGCTCATGTCCTCCAGCATGGGTCGCTGTGGGTGTCGAATCGACCGGCCGTCAGGGGAACCCGGCTGCCCCGATCGCCCCGATCGTCCGCGTCCGGGCGGTGCTCGCCGAGGCCGACGCGGTCGGCGGCTTCTTCGCGATCTCGACCCGCGACGAGGAGGCCGCCGACCCGTCGTGGCGACCCCTCGCCTCGCTCTACGCCGTGCCCGACACCGGGCCCGACCCGGTCGGCGACCGCCTGGCGGCCGTCGCCGAGGGCCTCGACGCGGGGCGGCGGGTCGCGGCGTCGCTGCTGACACAGTCGCTGGCGTCCCGCCCGGTGTCGGTCCTGCTCTGCGCCGCGACCGCCGGCGTCCTGCCCGACCTGGCGCCGCGGACCGTGCTGCACGCCCGCCCGTGGGCCGGCGGGCCGGTGCCGCTGTGGGCGGACCCCGAGCGGCTCACGGGCACGGAGCTGGGCGCCCCCGAGGACCCGCTCACAGCGGCGGCGCTCGCCGAGGTGCTGGCCCGGGACCACCTCGCGCCGCTGGTCGCGGGCGTCCGGGCCCGGGAGTCGGTGTCGGAGCAGGTGCTGTGGGGCAACGCGACGTCCGCGCTCGCCGGGGCGGTGCGGGTGCTCGGCGGCGAGCGCCCCGACCGCCACGACGCCGCGCTCGCGATCGTGCGGGGCGTCCTCGAGCACGAGCCCTTCGCGGGGTTCGGGCGCTTCGTCGCCGACCCGGGCCACCCGAGCGGCATCGGGTTCGCCCGCACCACGTGCTGCCTCTACTACCGCGTGCCCGGCGGCGGGAAGTGCGCCGACTGCGTCCTCCGATGACGCCGTGAGCGAAGTTCCCGGCTATAGCCGGGAACTTCGCTCACGTCAGACGGGCGGCCAGACCACGAGCAGCCGGCCGGCGCCGATCAGCGCGAAGATGCCGGCCAGGGCGAACAGCGCGACCCAGATGCCGCCCGGGACGCCGGTGAGGCGCTCGAGCTGGTCGGCGTCGGAGTCGGGCGCGCGGCGCCGGGTGCGCTTGCGCTGCACCTCGAGCACCGTACGCAGCCCGCCGAGGATGAGGAACCAGGTGACGAAGCAGGCGAACCCGTACTGGACGTTCGCCGACCCGTAGACCGCGACCACCACGAACACCGCGCCGGTGAGCGCCACCGACAGCACGCCGTAGGCGTTGCGGATGAGGATCAGCGTCGCGAGCAGCAGGACGACGGCGATCACGAGCATCGCCGAGATCGCGTCCGCGGCCACGAGCGCCGCGGCGCCGACCCCGAGGACCGGCGGGGTGGCGTAGCCGGCGGCAGCCGTCGCGACCATGCCCGGCCCGTCCCGGCGTCCCTTCGACACCGTGACGCCCGAGGTGTCGGAGTGCAGCAGGATGCGGGTCAGCGTGCGCCCCGAGCAGATCGCGACCAGGGCGTGCCCGCCCTCGTGGGCGATGGTGACGACGTTGCGGGCCAGGCGCCACGAGCCGTGGACGCCGACGACGAGCAGCGCGACGAGGCCCGCGAGGATCACCAGCGTGGCCTGCGTCTGGCCGCCGGTGAGCTCGTCGAGGGTGCCGTCGAGGGTGCTGCTGGAGGGCAGCTCGAACGGGAGCGAGAGGCCGGTCGTCACGATGGGTGCACGGTATCGGGGCGGCCCACCTCGTCACGTACCGGTGCGACGACCATGCTGAGGCGGTGACCGACACCGCCGGCGGCGCCGACACCATCCGGATGGGCAGCGCCCGGGGTCGCTGGATCCTGCTGACGACCGTGCTCGGGTCGGGCCTCGCCCTGCTCGACTCGACGGTGGTCAACATCGCGCTCGAGCGCATCGGCGCCGAGTTCGACGCGAGCTTCGCGGCCCTCCAGTGGACGATCAACGGCTACACGCTCACCCTCGCCGGGCTGATCCTGCTCGGCGGCTCGCTGGGCGACCGCTTCGGTCGTCGCCGGGTCTTCGTCATCGGCGTCGTGTGGTTCGCGGTGGCCTCGGCGCTCTGCGGGCTCGCGCCCTCGGTGGAGTTCCTCATCGCCGGGCGCGCGCTGCAGGGCGTCGGCGGCGCGCTGCTGACCCCGGGCAGCCTGGCGTTGATCTCGGCGTCGTTCCACGGCAGCGACCGCGCCGCGGCCATCGGAGCGTGGTCGGGCCTGGGCGGCGTCGCCGGGGCGATCGGCCCGTTCCTCGGCGGCTTCCTGGTCGAGTGGACCTGGCGCGCGGTGTTCCTCATCAACATCCCGTTCGCCGTGGTGATCGTGGTCGTGGCGCTGCGGCACGTGCCCGAGTCGCGGGACCCGCAGGCGAGCCACCACCTCGACGTGCCGGGCACCGTGCTCGCCGTCGCCGGCCTCGGGGCCCTGACCTGGGCGCTGACCGCGGCGGGGGAGGACGGGGCCACGCCTGCGGTGATCGTCACCGGGGTGGTGGGCGTGCTCGCCCTCATCTCGTTCGTCCTCGTCGAGCGGCGCTCGCGGGCCCCGCTCGTGCCCGGCGAGCTGTTCGCCAACCCGCGCTTCACGGCCGCCAACGTCGTCACCCTGCTCGTCTACGGGGCGCTCGGCGTGAACTTCGTGCTCGTCGTCCTCCAGCTGCAGGTGGTCGCGGGGTTCAGCCCGCTCGCCGCCGGCACGGCGATGCTGCCGATCACCGTGATCATGCTGCTGCTCTCGGCCCGCTCGGGGCGCCTGGCGCAGCGGATCGGGCCGCGCTGGCCGATGACGGTCGGGCTCCTGCTCGCCGCGACCGGGATGCTCCTGCTGGGCCGCATCGGGGCCGGCGCGTCGTACGTCGTGGACGTCCTGCCGGCGGTGGCGCTGTTCGGGCTGGGGCTCGCGGGCACGGTCGCCCCGCTCACGGCGACCGTGCTCGACGCCGCCGACGACCGGCACGTCGGCATCGCCTCGGGCGTCAACAACGCGATCGCCCGGGCCGCCGGCCTGCTCGCCGTCGCGCTGATCCCGGCCGTCGCGGGCATCTCCGGGCAGGACTACACCGATCCGCCCGCGTTCTCCGAGGGCTTCCGCACGGCCATGATCATCTCTGCCGGGCTGCTCGTCGTCGGCGCCCTGCTCTCCGCGGTGCTGCTGCGGCCCCGACGGGGTCCGGCCGCACCGGTCGAGCCCGAGGAACCGGCGCGCTTCCCCACCGAGTCCTGCACCTACTGCGCCGTCAACGCGCCCCAGCAGTACCCGCGCGACCCGGCCTGACGGCCGCGCCCGGCCCGGCCCCGCGCGACCTGCGCGAGGGGCACGTTCCGCAGGCGTGGGCGCTCGTCGATCATGCGCAACGTGCCCCTCGCCCCCACGGGGGACCGCGTCAGGCCAGCGCCTCGAGCACCGCGTCGACGTCGGCGTCGGTGTTGTGCAGGTGGAAGCCGAGGCGGGCGGCCCCGCCGCGCAGGGCCGCGCGGATGCCGGCGGCGGCGAGCCGGTCGGCGGCGCCCTCGTGGCGCAGGGCCACGATCGCCGACTCCGCGGACGGCAGGTCGAGCCCCGCGCGCAGGCGGTTGGCGAGCCCGACCCCGTGGTCGTGCACCGCCGTGGCGTCGAGGCTCTCGAGCCAGGGCAGGGCGGTCGCGGCCCCGACGTGCGCGAGCCAGGCGGGGGAGAGGTCGAAGCGGCGGGCGTCGGGGTGCAGGCGCAGCGGGAGCCCGTAGATCGCGTCCCAGCCCCCGGCGTACCAGCCGGACTGGTGCGGGACGAGGCGCTCGGCGAGCCGGTCGGAGACCGCCATCCACGAGGCGCCGCGGGGCGAGAGCAGCCACTTGTACCCGCCGGCGACGACGACGTCGGCCCAGGAGAGGTCGGCGGGCAGCCAGCCCAGCGACTGGGTCGCGTCGAGGACGACGAGGGTGTCCGGACCGACCTCCGAGCGCAGGGCGTCGAGGTCGACCAGGGCGCCGTCGGCGGAGGCCACCACGCTCACGGCCACGACGTCGGCCGAGCCCGTGCGTTCCGGCAGGTCCTCGAGGGGCACCTCGGTCACCTCGTGGCCGGCGCCCGCGAACGGGAAGGTGACGCTGGTGAACTCGCGGTCCGCGGTGAGCACCCGGCTCCCCGCCGGCAGCGACGCCGCGACGAGCCCGAGCAGGCCGGACACCGCGCTGCCCAGCACCACCGACGACGCCGGCACCCCGACGAGCCGGGCGAACGACGCCCGCGCCGTGTCGACGGCGCCGTCGAACTGCGGCGGCGAGGACTCCGCCCGCCCCCACGCCGCGACCGCGTCCGAGACGGCGTCGACCACCGGCCGCGGCGGGACCCCGATGGACGGGGTGTTGAGGTAGATGCCCTGGACGTCGAAGGTCGTGCCGAACGCGTGACGCACGCCCCCGAGGTTAGATCAGGTTCAGTGGTAGGCGTGCGCGACGGCGTGCCCGCGACCTCGGCTGATCATGAACCGGTTGACCGGCGTCGTGACGACGAAGGCGATCGCCAGCGACACGGCCAGCGTCGCCCAGAACAGCACCGAGGCCAGGCCCGCGTCCATCGCGCCGGGCACGAGGACGATGACGCCGTTGTCGACCAGCTCCATGACCGCGATCGACACCGTGTCCGCGGCGAGCGCGACCCGGACGGCGGTGCGCAGCCCGGCGCCCGAGCGCAGCACGCCGCGCATCGTCAGGGCGTAGCCGAAGACGAAGGCCAGGGCCACCGAGAGCACCACGGTGACGCCGTTCGACAGCGCCGCCGCCGTCCCGATGACCATGCCGAGGACCTCGCCGATCGCGCAGCCGGTGAGGCAGTGCGCGGTCGCCTGCGCGGCCGTCGACCAGGGGACGTCGCGCCAGCTCATCGGGCGCCGCCCCGCGGTGTGAAGCGCCGCAGCCGCAGGCTGTTGCCGACGACGAAGACGCTCGAGAACGCCATCGCCGCGCCGGCGATCATGGGATTGAGCAGGCCGAACGCGGCCAGGGGGAGCGCGGCCACGTTGTAGGCGAACGCCCAGAAGAGGTTGCCCTTGATGGTCCCGAGCGTCCGCCGGGCCAGGCGCAGGGCGTCCGGCACGACCCGCAGGTCGCCGCGCACCAGGGTGAGATCGCCGGCCTCGATCGCCGCGTCCGACCCGGTGCCCATCGCGAGCCCGAGGTCGGCGCGGGCCAGGGCGGCGGCGTCGTTGACCCCGTCGCCGACCATGGCGACGACCGCCCCCTCGCGCTGCAGGCGGGCCACCTCGTCGGCCTTCTCCTCGGGCAGCACCCCGGCGATCACCGTGTCGATGCCGACCCGGTCGGCGACGGCGCGTGCCACGGTCTCGTGGTCGCCGGTGAGCAGGACGGTACGCAGGCCCATGTCGTGCAGCGCGGTGATCGCGTCGGCGGAGGTCGCCCGCACGGTGTCGGCGACGCCGAGGACGCCGCGGGCGGTGAGCACGCCGTCGTCGTCCGCCCACGCGACCGCGACGGGCGTGGCCCCGCCGGCCTCGACGCGGGTGACGGCGTCGGCGATCTCGGCGTCGACGGCGACACCTTCGGCGTCGAGCAGCCGGGTGCGGCCGACGACCACGGTGCGGCCCTCGACGGTGCCGCGGACACCCAGGCCGTCGCGGGCCGCGACGTCGACGGCGGCCGGCAGGACTCCATCCAGCTCGGGGAGCCTCTCGCGGGCCGCGTCCGCGACGGCGCGGGCGACGGGGTGGGTCAGCGCGTCCTCGAGGGCGCCGGCGCGCCGCAGCAGCTCGTCCTCGTCGACGCCCGCCAGCGGGGTGACGTCGGCCAGGGCCATCTCGCCGGTGGTGACGGTGCCGGTCTTGTCGAGCACGACGGTGTCGACCCGGCGGGTGGACTCGAGCACCTCGGGGCCGCGCAGCAGGATGCCCAGCTGGGCGCCGCGACCGGTGCCGACCATCAGCGCGGTCGGCGTCGCCAGCCCCAGCGCGCAGGGGCACGCGATGATGAGGACGGCGACGGCCGCGGTGAACGCCGCCGACGCCCCCGCCCCGAGGAGCAGCCACACCGCGAGCGTGCCGAGCGAGAGCGCGATGACGACCGGCACGAACACCCCGGACACGCGGTCGGCGAGGCGCTGCACCTCGGCCTTGCCGTTCTGGGCCTCCTCGACCCGCCGGGCGATCCGGGCCAGGCGGGTGTCGGCGCCGACCGCGGTGGCGCGCACCACGAGCCGCCCGCCGACCGCGACCGTCGCGCCGCTGACCCGGTCGCCCGGGCCCACGTCGACGGGCACCGACTCGCCGGTCATGGCGCTGGCGTCCACCGCGGAGCGGCCCTCGACGACGACGCCGTCCGTGGCCACGGTGTCGCCGGGGCGCACGACGAACTCGTCGCCGAGCACGAGGCGGTCGACCGGGATGCGCTCCTCGCGCCCGTCGCGGCGCACGGCGACGTCCTTCGCGCCGAGGTCGAGCAGGGCGCGCAGCGCGTCGCCGGCCCGGCGCTTGGCGCGCGCCTCGAACCAGCGCCCGGCCAGCACGAACGTCGTCACCGCCGACGCGGCCTCGAGGTAGATGGCGTCGGGCCCGCCGGCAGCGGTCAGTGACAGCCCATGGGTCATCCCCGGCATCCCGGCGCCGCCGAGGAACAGGGCGTAGAACGACCAGCCGAGCGCGGCGAGCGTGCCCACCGACACCAGGGTGTCCATGGTCGCGGCGCCGTGGCGCAGGTTGGTCCAGGCCGCGCGGTGGAAGTCCTGACCGCCCCACACGACGACGGGCGCGGCGAGGATCGCGGAGAGCCACTGCCAGTACTCGAACTGCCAGGCGGGCACCATCGCGAGCAGGACGACGGGCAGCGTCAGCGCCAGGCTCACGAGCAGGCGGGTGCGCAGGACGTCGGCGTCGCCCGGCCCGGGGCGGTCGTCGTCGCCGGGCGTTGCCACCGGGGTGGGCACCGAGGCGCCGTAGCCCAGCTTCTCGACGGTGGCGACGAGGTCGTCCACGCCCACCGACGCCGGGTGGTCGACCCGGGCGTTCTCGGTGGCGTAGTTGACGCTGGCGGTGACGCCGTCGAGGCGGTTGAGCTTGCGCTCGATCCGCGCGGCGCAGGAGGCACACGTCATGCCGGTGATCGCCAGCTCGACGCGCCGCGCGCCGGCCCCGGTGGGCGCCGCAACGGACGGCACGGACGGTGCACTCACCGCGGACCTCCCTCTCTCGACCCCTCCTGAGTACCCCTGGGGGGTATCGGTGTCAAATCGTCGGCCCGAAAGTGGCCGGGTGGGCGACGATCACGCGCGGCGAGGTGGTGTGATGGTTTCGTGACCTCCCACCGGCTGCCGCCGCAGCCGGGGTCGGACGGATCAGCGGGACGCCCCCGTCCGTACGGCTCCGGCGGGCCCGTCGCCGCTCCGGCGCGCCACCGCGCGCCCGAGGGCGCGGGTGTCGCGGTGCTGACCGGACCCCGGCCGGTGGCCCCCTCCGCAGGTCACAGGGCACCCGCGCCGTTCGTGCCGCCCCCGGCGGACGGCGGCCCACCGTCCCGGCATGCCCGGGTACCCGGTCCGCCTCCGGGCCACCCCGCGCCGCGGCCCCGGCACGGGGGCGCGCCCGCTCCCCGCCCGGCGCCCGCACCCCAGGCCCCCGCACCCCAGGCCCCCGCACCCCAGGCCCCCGCACCCCAGGCCCCCGCACCGCAGGCCCTCGCACCGCAGCCGGCGGCACGGCCCTCGACACCGGCCCGGCCGCCGCGCACCCCGCAGGCCACTCCGTCGCCGGACGAGGCGGCGCGCAAGCCCCGCACCGCCCCGCAGCCGGCCGTCGCCCGCCGCGCGGAGACGCCGACGGGGTCCCGGACGCCCGTGGCCCGCCGCAGCTCCTCGGTCCGCAGCGAGGAGGACCCTCGGCGGTCGGCGCCCGCGGCGCCCGGACGGACGAGGAGCGCGCCCCGGCGCCGCCGGACCACGGGCCTGCCGCTGGGCCTGGGCGCCGCCGTGGTCGGTGCGGTGGTGGCCGGCACGCTGGTGACCGTCGACAGCCTCAACGGGGGCTCGAGCACGCTGGCCGCGCTGGCGCTGCCGGCGGACGACACCACCGAGACGGTCGCGCCGCCCACCGCCCCGGACGCGCCCGAGGTCGACCTGGCCAGCGCCGCCACCGCCGGCGAGGAGGCGGGCGCGCGGGAGGACAACCGCGTCGCGGTCTCCGTCGCCGACACGGCCACCGGCGAGCTCGCGCCCGGCTCGAACGGCGAGGACACCTTCAACACCGCCTCGCTGGCGAAGCTCTTCCTCGTCGTCGACATGCTCGAGCGTCAGCGCACCGGCGAGATCCAGCTCGGTGCCCGCGACCTGCGGCTCGTGCACGCGGCCCTGAGCTCCAGCAGCGACCCCGCGATGAACGCCCTGTGGACCGAGTACGACGGGCCCGCGGCGATCGGCCGGGTCGCGCGGTCGGTGGGCCTCGAGGACACGACCAGCCCGGAGGACCCCTCCCAGTGGGGCGAGGTCCAGACCTCCGCGCGCGACATGGTGAAGCTCCTGCGGCACGTGCAGGTCGAGCTCCCGGCGCCCGACCGCGACCTCGTCCTGCGCTCGATGTCCGACGCGCCCCGCATCGCGGGCGACGGGTTCGACCAGGGCTACGGCTTCCTCGACGGACGCTCGCCGGTCAAGCAGGGCTGGCTGTGCTGCCTGGGCTCGCGGGGCGACATGCACTCCGTGGCGGTCGTCGACGGGCGCTTCGTGGTCGCGGTGATGACCAACGAGCCGATGGTCGAGTCGCCCCGGGGCTACGACGCGGCGCGCGAGTCGGTCAACGCGGCCGCCGGCGCCGTGCGTCAGGCGCTCGGACCGACGGTCGACGCGAGGTAATCTGGGCGCTGCACCACGGCGCCCAGGAGGGTCATGAACGGCTACGCGGGCCACAAGGACGATCACCTGCGGCGGCTGCGCCGCATCGAGGGTCAGGTCCGCGGCATCGCCAAGATGATCGAGGACGACAAGTACTGCATCGACGTCCTCACCCAGGTCTCCGCGGCGACCCACGCGCTCCAGAACGTCGCCCTCGGGCTGCTCGAGGAGCACATGGGCAGTTGCGTCGTCGACGCCGCGAAGGCGGGCGACGACGAGGCCGCCGAGAAGGTCCAGGAGGCCTCCGCGGCGATCGCCCGTCTCGTCCGGTCCTGACCCCGCGCGGACTCAGCTCCGGGCGGGCAGCGCGCCGTCGAGCTTCGCGCGCAGCTCGGCCGCGAGGGCCTCGACGCCGCCGAAGCGCCGGTCGACGACGACCTGCGCGGCCACGCCCAGCAGGATGGCGGGCCACTCCATGAGCCCGGCGATCCCCGCGCCGAGGTAGAGCCCGTAGACGAGCAGGCTCGCCGGCTCCGGGCTATGCGCGCGGAACCAGGCGCGGACGGCCTCCTCGTCCCCGGCGTCGAGGGCGGCGAGCAGGTCGGGGGCGTCGTACGGCTGCTGCGCCTCCTCGGCAGGCAGGGCCGGCGTGCGCGTGGCGGCCGGCACGGCGGCGAGGTGCGGGCGGGGGGCGGTCGTGCCGTCGGCCATGGGGTGTCCTCTGGAGGTCGGCGAGGTGAACGGACGTCGTCCGGCTACCCACCCTAGGGCGGGGGAGACGTCCCACCGTGAACGATCTCTCGGTGGGCGGGGCCGCGGTCTCAGCCGGGGAAGACCGCGTCCAGGGCCCGGCGGCGCTCGGCGCGGTCCAGTCCGCGGAGGTCGGCGGGCCCGTGCTCGGTGACCACGACGTCGACGTCGTGCGCGGCGGTCGTCACGGGGCGGGACAGGTGCTCGACGCGGGTCGACCGGCCGCGGTGCTGCGACGCGACCGCGATCACCGAGAGCCCCCGGGTCGAACGGGCGGCCGCCGCCGCGTAGTCGGGGTGCCCGCCGATGCCCCCGACCAGGGCGTTCCGGGTGCCCTCGACGTTCACCTGCCCGTCGAGGTCGACCTCGACCGCCGTGTTCACCGCGATCAGCGGCGGCTCGGCGGCCAGCCGCGAGGGCTCGTGGGTGTGCTCGATCCGGTGCACCACCGGGTGCCCGGCCCGCCCGCGGGCGTCCGCCCAGGCGTAGAGCGCGGGGGTGCCGACGAGGTAGGTGGCGACCGGGTCGGAGAGCAGCAGCCCCGCCTCGTCGAGGGTGACCACCCCGTCGCCGAGCAGGCCCGAGTCGGCGTGCACGCGGACCCCGGCGGCACGCACCCCGTCGACCACGGCCGCGCCGAGCGTCCCGGGCGCCCACTGCAGGCGCACCCCGTCGGTGAGCAGGCCGGCGACGTGGCGGCCGATGGCCTCGTGCTCGGCGCTCGGGGTGGCCGCCGGGGCCGGCGCGTACGGGCCGCCGGGCGCGTCGCCGAGCACGAAGACCTGCTCGTCGGGCAGCGGCGGGCCGGCGGCGGCGCGGGGGAGGTCGGGGTCGAGGACGACGGCGACCGGCACGCCGAGGTCGATGACCGCGCGGACCCAGGACACCTCGGCGCCCAGCACCGGCCCGACCGGCCCCGGCGCCGCGGCGACCACGAGCACGTCGGGGCGCAGCGGGCCCGCCAGCAGCGCGGGCATGGCCGCGAGCCGGGCGGGCACGGCGTGGATGTGCCCCGCCTCGGCGGCGGAGCGCAGGCCCCACCCCGGCATCACGGTGCGCGCGTCGGCGAAGGCGTCGAGCTCGAGCCCGTCGGCGGGGCCGGGTAGCCAGCCGGTGATGAGCCTCAGGTCCCCGCGCTCGCGCGCCAGGGCCGAGAGCAGCGGGTACGCCGCGCGCGGGCTGCCGCAGCCGTCCGCGAGCGCGATGCGTGCGCCGGGACGGACCAGGCCGGCGAGGATGCCGCCGTCGAGCGCCATGATCGAAGCTTCGCACGTGAGGGATGTGGGTCGTCAGGACGACCCACATCACTCACGTGCGCGCAGCGCTCCCCAGCACCCCACGCGCGATGATCACCTGCTGGATCTGGCTCGTGCCCTCGTAGATCCGGAACAGGCGCACGTCGCGGTACATGCGCTCGACGGGCACGCCCCGCATGTAGCCCGAGCCGCCGTGGATCTGCACCGCCCGGTCGGCGATGCGCCCGACGGCCTCGGAGCAGAAGTACTTCGCCGTCGACGGTCCAAGGGTGGTGTCGGAGCCGTCGTCGTAGGCCTTGGCGGCCTCGCGGACCAGGGCCCGCCCGGCGTGCCAGTCGGTCACCGAGTCGGCCACGAGGCCCTGCACGAGCTGGTAGGTCGCGATCGCGTGCCCGCCCTGCTCGCGCGCCGTCGCGAACTCCGTCGTCTCGTGCACCAGCCGCGCGGCCATGCCCATGCACAGCGCGGCGATGTGCAGCCGCCCGTGGGCCAGACAGCGCATGGCGGTGACGAAGCCGCGGTGCAGGCCCTCGTCACCGCCGACGAGGTTCGCCGCCGGCACCCGGACGTCGTCGAGGTAGACCTCGCAGGTCCACGACCCCCGCTGGCCCATCTTCGCGTCGTGCTCGGAGAACGAGACGCCGGCCGCGTCGGTGGGCACGAGGAAGGTCGAGATGCCCTTGGCCGGGGAGGCCTCCGCGTCGGTGCGCGCGAAGACCATGAGCACGTCGGCCAGCGGCGCGTTGGTGATCCAGCGTTTCTGGCCGGTGATCACCCAGCCGTCGCCGTCGCGCACGGCCTTGGTGGTCAGCGACGACGGGTCGGAGCCGGCGTCGGGCTCGGTGAGCGCGAACGACGCCACGACCTCGCCCGAGGCCAGGCGCGGCAGCCACTCCTGCTGCTGCTCGGCGGTGCCGCCGGTGAGCAGCACCTGCCCGGCGATGCCGTTGTTGGTGCCGAACAACGAGCGCAGCGACGGCGTCGTCCAGCCGAGCTCCATCGCGAGCTCGACCTCCTCGCTCATCGAGAGCCCGATGCCCCCGAACTCCTCGGGGATCGCGAAGCCGTAGAGCCCCATCGCCTTGCACTGCTCGCGCAGCTTGGCGGGCACCTCGTCGGCGGCCTCGATCTCGTCCTCGCGCGGCACCACCTCCTCGCGCACGAACTCGCGCACCGAGGACAGGACGTCGGCGAAGTCATCGGCCTCCATGGCGCTCACCGTGTCACGTTCCGGGCGGCTGCGCCGTCCTCCCGGTGTCCGCCCGCGATCGACCCCCGGAGGTCCCCGATGTCCCGCATCCCGCTCGTCCCCGACCGCGACGCCGGCATCCTCGGCCGCCTCGCCTACGCCTACGCCCGCCGGCGCTTCGGCGAGGTGCCGGAGCCGTTCCGGGCGCTGCGCCACCACCCCGGCCTGTTCCGGACGTCGGCGATCGCCGAGTCGCTCGCCGAGAAGGCCGCGACGGTCCTGCCGGCGCGGTTCCGTGACCTCGCCGTCTACCGGACGGCCACGCAGGTCGGCTGCTCGTGGTGCGTCGACTTCGGGGAGATGCTCTGGCTGCGCCAGGGCCTCGACGGCGACCACCTGCGCCGCGCCGCGGCCGACGGAGCACCCGACGACACGGGTTTCGACGACGACGAGCGCGCGATCCTCGCCTACGCCGACGCCATGACGGCGCAGCCGCCGACCGTCACCGACGCCCAGGTCGCCGACCTCGACACCCGCCTCGGCCACGCGGGCCTCGTCGAGCTCACCTACCTGATCGCGGTCGAGAACCAGCGCGCCCGCATGAACCTCGCCCTCGGGCTGCACGCCCAGGGGTTCGCGGCGTCGTGCGAGGTGCCGGCGACGTCGCCGGTCAGGGCGGTGCCTTCTCCGGGGTGAGCACCGCGTGCACGGCGAGGGCGCGTTCCCCGTCGACGGTCAGGGTGACGACGATCGGTGCCGGCTCGGAAGGGATGACCAATCCCGCCTCCCCGTTGACCAGGACCGGGCGCGCCCCGGCCAGCACCTCCGGCCCGGCCTGCTCGACCAGCGCGACGAGCAGGCGCGCGACCTTGTCCGCGCCCACCACGATGCGGCGGGCGGCCTTCACGATCCCGCCGCCGTCGGTGCGCAGCGCCGCATCGGGGTGGAGCACGGCGACCAGCGCCGGCACGTCGCCGGCGGCCAGGGCGGCGACCAGCACGTCGAGCACCCGGCGCTGCTCGGGTTCCGGGACGGGGGCCGGCAGCTCGCCGGCCCGCGCGGCGGCGCCGACCGTCTTCCGGGCCCGCGAGGCGAGCTGGCGCGCGGTCGTCGTCGTGCAGCCGAGCACGTCGGCGACGTCGTCGAACCCCACGCCGGCGGTGTCGTGCAGGACGAGGGCCACTCGCTGGTCGGGGGAGAGGCGCTCGAGCACGAGCATCGCGGCGATCCGGACGTCCTCGCGGGCCACGACGGCGTCGAGCACGTCGTCGGGACCCGTCGTCACCAGCGGCTCCGGGAGCCACGGCCCGACGTAGCGCTCGCGGCGGGCGGGGGCCGAGCGCACCCGGTCCAGGCAGAGCCGCCCGACGGTCGTCGCCAGCCACGCGCGGGGGTCGCGGACCTGCGCGCGACCGTCGGGACCGAGCCGGTCCCAGCGCAGCCACGCGTCCTGCACGGCGTCCTCGGCGTCGGCGCGCGAGCCGGTGAGCCGGTAGCCGATGGCCAGCAGGTGGCCGCGGTGCTCCTCGACGGCGAGCGGCTCCGCGGTCACACGCCGCCGCCCGCCCCGTACTCGATCTCCCGGCGACGGCACTGCTCCTCGGCCATCGCCTCGTTGCCCTGCGTCGGGCTCGGGCCCGAGCGTTCCTCGGTGGTCCACTGCTCGGGCGGGATGCGGTCGTCGATCGGCATGTGCAGACCCCGGCGGGGCGTCGTGCCGTCGTCGCTCATCGTCGTCCCCCTCGTCGAGATCCCTCGTCGGGTCGGGGCCCGACGATAACGCCGGTGTCCGCACTCGACCGAGCATCGCGCGGACCACCGCGGAGTGGTCCTCGGCCGCGCACCGTCCGGAGCGCACCGGCGTCGCGATCGTCTGCGTGGTCCTATCGGCGTGCTCCCCTCATCGGACACTCAACGTCTGCGGCGCCACGCCGCTGACACCTGCAGCCCTAACGCACGCCCCGCATCGCGCGCCGGATCCACGGCGACAGGGCGAACAGGACGAGCCCGAGGACGATGGCCGCGGCGCCGGTGATGCCGAAGTAGGCGCCCTCGGTCTCGGGGGAGTAGTAACCCGCGAGCGTGCCGGAGAGCGCGGAGCCCAGCGAGATCGACAGGTAGAAGAGCGCGACGGTGAGGTTGCGGAACGCCGCGGGGCCGACGCGGGTCGAGAGCGAGAGCCCGACCGGCGAGAGGTTGAGCTCCGCGAGCGAGAAGACCATGAGGATCAGCACCAGCGCGAGCACCGGTGTCGTGTTGCCCGTGCCGCCGGCCCAGGGCAGGAAGAGCAGGAACGCGATCCCCATGCCGGTGGCGCCGAGGGCGAACTTCACCGGCGTCGACGGTGCGCGGTCGCCGAGCTTCGTCCACATCACCGCGAACAGCGGAGCGAGCACGATGACCCAGAAGGGCTGGATCGAGTTGGGCCAGTTCACCGGGAACTCCCAGCCGAACAGGTTCCGGTCCAGGCGGGTGTCGGAATAGAGCGTGACCACGGTGAACTGCTGCTGGAACAGCGACCAGAACACCACGCTGCCCAGCCACATCGGGATGAACGCCCGCACCCGGCTGCGCTCGTCGCCGTCGACCTTCGGGCTGGTCAGCATGATCGCGAAGATCCCGATCGAGATCAGCGCGACGACGATGGCGACGGCCGTCGAGAGGTTCGCCGCGGACAGGACGCCCGTCGCGAAGCCGACGACGACGAGCACGACGACCACCACCACGCCCAGGGCCGGCCGCAGCCAGGCGCCGGCGGGCAGCGGGTCCGGGACGGCGGCGGCGCTCGAGGGCAGGCCGCGCCGGCCGAGGGCGTAGATCGTGAGTCCGACGGCCATGCCGATGGCCGCGAGGCCGAACGCCCAGTGGAAGCCGGCGAGCTCCTGGGTGAGGCCCGTGAGCAGCGGGCCGACGAGGGCGCCGATGTTGATGCCCATGTAGAAGATCGAGAACCCGGCGTCGGCGCGCGGGTCGTCGCGGGCGTAGAGCGAGCCGACGACGGTGGTCGCCGACGTCTTCACCCCGCCGCTGCCGAGCGCCACCAGCACGAGCCCGACCACGACGCCGGAGACCCCCGGCAGGACCGCGAGCGCGACGTGCCCGACCATCACCGTGATCGCCGAGACGAACAACGTGCGCTCGGCGCCGAGCAGCCGGTCGGCCACCCAGGCCCCGACCACGGCCGCGAGGTAGACCAGCCCGCCGTAGGCGCCGATGATGCTGGTCGCCGAGGCCTCGGGGAAACCGAGCCCGCCCTCAGTCACGGCGTAGTACAGGTAGTACGCCATGACGGTCTGCATCCCGTAGAACGAGAAGCGTTCCCACAGCTCGACCGAGAACAGGCTGCCCAGCGCGAGCGGGTGCCCGAAGAAGCGACGGTCGGTGGAGGAACCCGTGTCGGTCGGGGTGGTCGTCACGGCGTGCAGGGTCCTCCTCGCGGAGCGCGACCGCCAGATGGGTCATCCGACCGCAACGCTTCCGCCGTTCGGCCGCTCTCCGCGCTTCGTGTCGACAGACGGACACGAAAAGGGCACTCTGCGCCACCACGCTCGGCACGGCGGTCGGGCGGACGCGGGAGGTGGGCTCGTGTACATCCAGAACGACACCCCGTTGGGCGGCTCACTGGTCTGGAGCTCGCTGGTCGCGGTGCTCCCGCTGCTGACCCTGTTCGTGCTCCTGGGCGGCCTGCGCGTGCGCGCCTGGCTCGCCTCGCTGATCGGGCTGGCGGTCGCGCTGCTCGTCGCGATCCTGGCCTACGGCATGCCGGTCTCCCAGGCTGTCCTCGCAGGCACCGAGGGCGCGGTCTTCGGCTTCTTCCCGATCCTCTGGATCGTGATCAACGCGCTCTGGATCTACCAGATGACCGTCGTGTCGGGGCACTTCGACGTGCTCCGCCGGTCGTTCGGGTCGGTCTCGGACGACCAGCGGGTCCAGGCCGTGATCATCGCCTTCTGCTTCGGCGCGCTGCTCGAGGCGCTCGCCGGCTTCGGCACCCCCGTCGCGATCTGCACGGTCATGCTCATCGCCCTGCGCTTCAGCCCGCTCAAGGCCGCGGTGGTCGCGCTCGTCGCCAACACCGCGCCCGTCGCCTTCGGGGCGATCGCGGTCCCGATCACCACGCTGGCGTCGGTGACCGGCCTTCCCGAGGAGGCCCTCGGGGCAATGGTCGGACGCCAGACCCCGATCCTCGCGGTGTTCGTCCCCTTCGTCCTCGTCGCGCTGGTCGACGGGGCTCGGGGCCTGCGGGAGACCTGGCCGGTGGCGCTCGTCGCCGGGCTGGTCTTCGGCGTCGCGCAGTACGTCACGTCCAACTTCATCTCGCTCGCGCTCACCGACATCGTCGCGGCGCTGCTCGCGGCCGGCGCGGTGGTGCTGCTCGTGCGCATCCGGCCGCCGCGACGTGCGGAGGTCCCGGCGGACGCACCGCAGGACACCCGGGAGACGGTGAGCGTGTCCTCCGGCGGCGGGGGGGACGGCGGCGGGGACGCCGGGACCGGCGGGAGCTCCTCCACCGACGCCCCGGCGGGCTCCGACCACGACGACCACAACCTGGACACCCGCCGCGACGTGGTCCTCGCCTACGCGCCCTACCTGATCATCATCCTGCTGTTCTCCATCCAGCAGATCCCGGTGGTCGACGACGCGCTGAGCGCGACGACGGTGAAGTTCAACTGGCCGGGACTGAACGTCGTCACCGAGGCCGGGAAGCCGGTGTCCACCCAGGCGTTCACGCTGAACTGGCTGGAGTCCGCGGGCACGATCCTGCTCATCGCGGGGATCCTCACCGCGCTGGTCCTGCGCGTGCGGCCGGCGGCGGCCGTCGCGGCCTACGGGCGCACGCTGGTGCAGCTGCGGACGGCGATCGTCACCGTGATGGCGGTGCTCGCGCTGGCCTACGTCATGAACACCTCGGGGCAGACGCTGACGCTCGGCGGCCTGCTCGCGGGCACCGGCGGCTTCTTCGCGGTGCTCTCGCCGGTGCTGGGCTGGCTCGGCGTGGCGGTCACGGGTTCGGACACGTCGGCGAACTCGCTGTTCGGTGCGCTCCAGGTCACCGCCGCCGAGGGCGCCGGACTCGATCCGATCCTGCTGGCCGCGGCCAACAGCTCCGGTGGCGTGCTCGGCAAGATGATCTCGCCGCAGAACCTGGCGATCGCGGCGTCGGCGGTGGCCATGGCCGGCCGCGAGGGGGAGATCCTCCGCAAGGTGCTGCTGTGGAGCATCGTGTTCCTCGCGGGCATGTGCGTGCTCGTGTACCTCCAGTCGACCCCGGTCCTGGGCTGGATGGTCGTGAGCGGCTGATCGCAGGGCGTAGCGAGGGGGAACCGTTCGGCGACTCGTCACCCGAACGGTGCTCCTCGCCGGGGTCTGCTGGGCACCCGATGGTTTGATCGTCAGCGATACCGAGCTGGCGCACGGAGGGGTGGCATGGATCCGGTCCTGATCATCGTCGGGGTCGCTGTACTGGTGCTGATCCTCGGGATCGTGCTCGTCGTCGTCTCACGCAGCCGCTCGCGGTCGCGTCGCGCGGCGCTGCGCAGCCAGTTCGGCGACGAGTACGACCGTGTGGTGGACGAGTACGGGACGAGCAACGGCGAGCGCGAGCTGCGGGCGCGGCTCAAGCGGCGCCGCGAGATCGAGGTGCGCGAGCTCGGCGGCGACGAGCGCGAGCGCTTCGGCCAGGCGTGGGAGGCGGCGCAGTCGACGTTCGTCGAGCACCCGTCGACGGGGCTGCGCGACGCCGACCTGCTCGTCCAGCAGGTGATGCGCGAGCGGGGCTATCCGGTCGAGCGCTTCGAGGAGCGCGCCAAGATGATCTCGGTGGACCACCCCGACCTCGTCGAGCGCTACCGCGCCGCCCACCGCACCTCGACCGAGGTCGAGGAGGGCCGGGCCGACACCGAGGACATGCGCCAGGCGATGGTCGACAACCGCTACCTGTTCGACGCCCTGCTCGGGGGCGGCGACGCGGCACGGACGCGGCGGATGTGAGCGCGGACGTGGGGGAGGACGCGGGCACGGCGCGCGTACTCGGCAACCGCTACGAGCTGCAGGGCCTGATCGGGCGCGGCGGGATGGCCGAGGTCCACCGCGCGGTCGACCGCGAGCTCGGACGCACCGTCGCGGTGAAGCTGCTGCCGGCCGAGCTCCGCGGTGACGCCGAGTACGGCGGCCGGCTGCGCGACGAGGCCCGGGCGGCCGCCGTCATCGACCACCCGCACGTCGTCGCCGTGCACGACGTCGGGTTCTCCGGCGGGTCCGAGGTCTTCGTCGTCATGGAGTGCGTCGAGGGACGCACGCTGCGCGACGAGCTCCGCGAGCGCGGCCGCTTCGAGCCGGACCAGGCCGCGGCGGTGCTGGTGCCGGTGTGCGAGGCGCTCGCCGCCGCCCACGGCCGCGGGATCGTCCACCGCGACGTCAACCCGGGCAACGTCATGCGCTGCAGCGACGGCACCGTGAAGCTGATGGACTTCGGCATCGCGCAGGTCGCGGACGTCGAGGGCTTCACCGGCACCGGCGTCGTCATGGGCACCGCGGCCTACCTCTCGCCCGAGCAGGTCCGTTGCGAGCCGCTCGACGGGCGCTCGGACGTCTACGCCGTCGGCTGCACCCTCTACGAGCTGCTCACCGGCCGGACCCCGTTCCAGGGGCCGAGCTCGGTGGAGGTGGCGTCCCAGCGGCTGCGCGAGTCGCCCGTCCCGCCCCGGCAGTACGTGCGCGACATCTCGCCCGACCTCGACGCCCTCGTGCTGCGCGCCATGGCCCTCGAGCCGGCGATGCGCCACCACGACGCCCGCGAGCTCGCCGACGACCTGCGTCGCTTCGCCGCGCCCGACCCCACCGTGCGCACCGACGTGATCACGACGCGGGACCGCGGCCCGGGATCGTCCGGGGGTGCCGGCGGCGGTGGTGGCGGCGGTGGTCGTGCCGGCCTGCCGGCGACGCGGCCGCAGGACGTCCCCGACGAGGGCCCGAGCGCGGGCGAGCACGAGCCGTGGTCGGCCGTGCGCCGGATCGGGATCACGCTCGTCGTGCTCGCGGTGCTCGTGCTCGTCGGCGCGGGGTTCCTGCTGCTGGCGCGGTGAGCCGCCTCAGGCCGGCTGCCCGATCCGGCGCAGCGACAGGCGGCCGTCGGCGGGACCCGACGTCGCCCACGCCCCCGAGGCGACCGTCCACGTCCGCCCGTCGTAGGTGACGCTCTCGAGCGCGAGCCGCTCGCCGTGGGCGACGAGCCAGGTGGCCAGCGCCCACCCGTTCTCCGCGGGCTGCGCGCCGGAGAGTCGCGAGGTCCCGAGCTCGCGGGCGGCGAGCTCCGCGACGGCGCCGTTCCCCGGGTCGGGCGGCGGGGTGGCCGGGAGGTCGACACACGTCCACGCCCCCGGCGCCTGCCCGAGCAGGGCGACGGCCATGAGGCGCGCCTCGGGCTCGTGGTCGGCGTAGGCCTCGGGGAAGCCGCTGCGCTGCACGGTCTGCGCGGCGACGGTGACGTCCATGGTCGTCCAGCCGGGCACGGCGACGAGCGCGGTGTAGAACGCGGTGGCGCTGTAGACGGGGTCGAGGATCTCGTCCTCGGACCCCCACCCCTGACTCGGGCGCTGCTGGAACAGGCCGAGGGAGTCGCGGTCGCCGCCGCGCAGGTTCGCGAGCCCCGACTCCTGGATCGCCGTCGCGAGCGCCACGGTCACCGCGCGGTCCGGCACCCCGAGGCTGCGGCCGACGCCGACGATCGTCGCGGCGCTGTCGGCCTGCTCCGGGGTGAGCGTCCAGGTGGTGGGCAGGCCGGGGGAGTCGGGCGGGGCGGTGATCGTGCAGCGCGGGTTCGCGGTGATCTCGCTGTCCGACAGCACCACGATGAGCGTGACGACGAGCGCGAGCACCGCCAGGACGACGACGGCCACCACCCCGAGACGGGCGCGGGCGGCCAGCGGCGAGCTCAGGACGGTCCTCCCTCGGACATGTCGGCGCGGTGCTCGGCGACCGTGGCCACGACCTCTCCGAGGAAACGATGGATCACGGCCAGTTCGTCGGGCGTGTAGCCGGCGAGGACGCCGTCGAGCCGCGACGCGAGCGGGCCGAAGAAGGCGCGCCCGACGTCGGCGCCGGCCGCGTCGTGGTGCAGGGTCACCCGGCGGCGGTCGACCTCGTCGCGCACGCGGTGCAGGTGGCCGAGGCGCTCGAGGCGGTCGACCGCGGCCGTCGTCGCCCCCGAGGAGAGCCCGACCTCCTCGCCGAGGCGCCCCGGGGTCAGTGCGGCGCCCGCCCGCTCCGCCCGCAGGACGGCGAGCAGGGCCTGGGCGTCGGTGCGGTGCAGCCCCTGGCCGGCGGCGAACGCATGGCCGAGCCGCCCGGCCTCGTCGGCGTAGTCCTGCAGGAGCTCCACCAGCTCGCGCCGACCGGCCTCCGTCACACCGTGCATGTTAGCGGCGATCCGGGTAATCTCCATCATCGAGAGGTTCGACGATGGAGGGATAGCTCATGACCGCGACCGTGGCCGGCCCGACGACGAGGGCCACCGTGGGTGATCGTGTGCGGGCCGCCGCCCTGCTGCTGGTCGCGCTGCTGCAGATCGTGGCGGGCGGGCTCGGCGGGTCGGGGGCGTTCGGCCTGTCGGTCGGCGTCGTCGCCCGGGAGAACACCACCGTCGTCATGCCGGTGCCCGCGGCCTTCTCCATCTGGGGCGTGATCTACGCGGGCATCCTGCTGCTCGCCGTGCGCCAGGTGCTGCCCGGCCAGCCGGCGCGGCCCGTGCACCGGGCGACGGGCTGGTGGCTCGTGGCCTCGGGCGTCTTCAACACCGGCTGGATCCTCGCCTTCTCCGCGCAGGCGGTCGTGCTCGCCCAGGTGATCATCGTCGCGCTGCTGGTGGTGCTCGCCGTCGCCGTGGCCCGCCTCACCGCGCACCCCGCGGCCGACGCCGCCGACCGGCTGATGCTCCACGGACCCGTCGGCCTCTACGCGGGCTGGGTGAGCGTCGCGACCGTGGTCGGCGCGGCCACCACCGGCACCTTCCTCGGAGCACCGGGTGCGGGCGGCGTCGCGACGGTCCTCGGGGCGCTGATCCTGCTGGTCACCGGCGCGATCGCCGCGGCCGTCGTGGCCCGGGGCGCGGGCGCGCTGCCCTACGCGGTCTCGGTGGTCTGGGCGCTCGGGGCGATCGTCGTCATGGGACCGCCCCTGGCCGTGGTGGTGGCGGCCCTCGTGGCGCTGGTGGCGGTCGTCGCCGTCCTGGTCCGCCGGGTCCTCACCGCCCCGCCCGGGCGCCGCATCCCCGCCGCCTTCGGCTGAGCCCCTCACCGCCGGACGGCGCACGGGGTGTGCCAGCCCTGCGTCCACGCTGGCACTTCAATACAGCACGGCGATAGGGCCAGGAAGTCCGCCTCGATCATGAGGGCTCCCGAGGCGCCGTGAGCGAGACCTCAGCCCGCCGACCGATCACCTCGTGCCCCGCGCGCGTAGACGCAGCGAACAGGAGGCTCGCTGCGACAGGGGACGGCGCGGGTGATGAGGTGATCGAGGTCGGGCGCGGGCGAGGAGGGCACCGGGTGCTGGTGTGGCTGGTGCGCGTGGTGGGCGTGGTCTGGCTCGCCACGGTGCTGCTCGTGGCCGTCGGCACCTACGCCCCGCGGCTCCCGGTGATCGGGTTCCTCGGGTCGTTCGTCACCGGCCAGTACCCCCTGCACGCCGCGCTGGCGGCGCTCGCCGGCGTCGGGCTCGGCGGGCTGGCGTGGGTTCTCGGGTCAGCACGATTCGGGGTCGTCGTCGGCGCCCTCGCCCTCGTCGCGACGATCGGGCTGGGCGCCGTCCTCGTCGGCCAGACCCGGACGGCCCGCGCCGAGGGGGCCGACATCGACTGGTGGGCCGCGCTCACCGTCACCGGCCAACCCGACGGGCACCCGGACCGCACCGAGCAGTACGGGGTCGACGAGCTCGGCCGGCCGCTGCGCCTCGACCTCTACCGCCCCGCCGGCCCCGGCCCCCACCCGGTCGTCGTCTGGGTGCACGGCGGCAGCTGGGTGCGCGGCGAGCGCGACGACCGCACCGCGCTCAACCGCTGGCTCGCCGACCGGGGCCACGCCGTCGTCAGCGTCGAGTACCGGCTGCCGCCCCCGTCGCCCGTGGGCGAGGGGCAGCGGCGCGACGTCGCGGCCGCCGCGGCCTGGGCCGTCGCGCACGCCGCCGAGGAGGACCTCGACCCGGCCCGGATCGTCCTCGCCGGCCAGTCCGCAGGCGCGACGCTCGCGATCAGCACGACCGCGGGGATCCTGGACGGCGACCTCCCGGGGGCGCCGACACCCCGCGCCGTCGTCGCCTACTACCCGGCCACCGACCTGCGCCTGGTGGACCGGTCGCTGCAGGACGCCGTGCTCGGCGGCCGCGCGGCGCAGTACCCCGAGGAGGCCCGCGCCTCGTCACCCGTCGACCTCGTCCGCCCCGGCCTCCCGCCGACGCTCGTAGTCCTCGGCTCGGCGGACCACTTCGTCTTCCCCGACCGCGTGCTGGCGTACGACCGCGCCCTGCGCGACGCGGGCGTCCCCGGCCGTCTGGTCGAGGTACCGCACGCCGACCACGTCTTCGACTACCCCTTCGGCAGCCCGGGCGCCCAGGCCACCCGGCCCGCCGTCGCCGCCTTCCTCGCCGAGCACGTCGGCGTCCGCACCCCGTGACGGTCGAGACGGTCGCCGCGGGCGTGCACCTCGTGCGCGGGTCGGCGGTGAACTGGGTGCTCGTGGTCGACGGTGACGACGTGACGGTGATCGACGGGGGCTACCCGGGCGACGCCGGGGCGCTGGAGGCGTCCCTCGCCGCCGTGGGTCGGGAGCCGGGCGACGTCGTCGCCGCGCTGGTCACCCACGCCCACGTCGACCACGTCGGCGGGCTCGCGCCGCTGGCTGCGCGTGTCGGCTTCCCGGTGCTCACCGGGCCGGCCGAGGTCCGCCACGCCCGGCGCGAGGTCGTCGAGCAGGCGGGTCCCGCCGACGTCGCCCGGAACGCCTGGCGGCCGCGGGTGCTCGCGTGGGCGGTCCACGCCGTGCGGCTCGGGGCGCTGCGGGCCGTCACCCTGCCGACCGCGACCGCCCTCGAGGAGCCCCTCGACCTGCCCGGCGCCCCGGTGCCCGTGCCGACCCCGGGGCACACCAGCGGCCACACCGCCTACCTCCTCCCGGACGCGGGGGTGCTGGTCAGCGGCGACGCCCTGGTCACCGGCCACCCGACGACCGCGCGGACCGGGCCGCAGCGCCTGCCGTCGTTCTTCGACCACGACCCGGCCCGGGCTGCGGTCGCCCTCGACGCGCTCGCGCCGCTCGACGCCGCCGTGCTCCTGCCCGGGCACGGGCCCGCCTGGCGCGGCACGCCCGAGCAGGCCGTGGCGATCGCACACTCCCGTGACGCGGGAGGAACGTGGTGAACTGCCCCGCATGACCGATCGGGGGACGGACGACACCGACACCGCTGGCCCTGGCGACAGCACCGCCGCACCGCAGCCGGCCCGCCGCTGGAGCATCGTCGGCCCGGGCATCGTCGTGGCCGCCACCGGCGTCGGGGCGGGCGACCTTGTCGCCACGCTCGTCGCCGGGTCGGAGTTCGGCTACACGCTGCTGTGGGCGGTGATCCTCGGGGTCGTCGTGAAGATCGCGCTGGCGGAGGCGACGGGCCGCTGGCACCTCGCGACGGGCTCGACGATCTTCGCGGGCTGGCGGTCGCTGGGGCCCTGGACGACGGTGTACTTCGTCGTCTACGTCGTCATCTGGGGCTTCGTCTACGGCGCGACGGCGATGACGTCGTCGGCGCTGCCGCTCGCGGCGATGTTCGGCGGCTCGATCCCCGCCTGGGGCATCCCGTGCGGGCTGCTGGGCCTGGTGCTCGTCTGGTTCGGGTCGTACGCGATCTTCGAGAAGATCATGACGGCGCTGGTCGGCGTCATGTTCGTCGTGGTGGTCGGCCTGGCGATCCTGGTGCTCCCCGACGTCCCGGCGATGCTCGCGGGCCTGCTCCCCGTGCTGCCGTCGGGGTCGGCCGTCTACACCCTCGGCCTCGTCGGCGGCGTCGGCGGCACCGTGACGATGGCGGCCTACGGCTACTGGATCAACGCCAAGGGCTGGCGCGACAGCTCGTGGATGCGCGTGATGCGCCTCGACAACCGCGTCGCCTACATCACCACGGGGATCTTCGTGGCGGCGATGCTCGTGGTCGGCGCCGAGCTGCTGTACACCGCGAACATCGCGCTGGTCGAGAGCGACCGCGGCCTGCTCGACCTCGACGAGATCCTCCAGCAGCGCTTCGGCCCGGTGATCGCGACCCTGTTCCTCGTCGGCTTCTTCGCGACGTCGTTCTCGTCCCTGCTCGGGGTGTGGCAGGGCGTGAGCCTCATGGTCACCGACTTCGTCCGCACCCGGCGCGAGGCCGTCGCCCGCACGCCCGAGGAGCTGGCCGCGGCCGGCCAGCTCAGCGAGGACGCGACCCGCAGTGTCCCGTACCGGGCCTACCTGCTCTGGCTGACGTTCCCGCCGATGATCCTGCTGTTCCTCGGGCGTCCGTTCGTCCTGATCGTCGCCTACGGCGCGCTCGGCGCGTTCTTCATGCCGTTCCTGGCGATCACGCTGCTGTGGCTGCTCGGCAGCAAGCGGGCCCCGCGCGAGTGGCGCAACGGCTGGCTCTCGACGACGTTGCTGAGCGGCGCCGCGGTGCTCTTCCTCGTCCTCTGCGTCTCCGAGCTGGTGGACACGTTCGGCTGACCCGGTGTGCGTCAGAACGTCAGGACCAGGCGCCCCCGGACGCCACCGGCCTCGAGGCGGCGGTGGGCCTCGGGCGCCTGTTCGGCCGGGATCGTGTCCGCGACGCGCGGGGTCAGCACGCCCTCCTCGGCCTGGCGGCGCAGGACGTCCAGCGCGGCGTGGTCGGTCGCGACGTCGCGCACGAGCACGGGGTGCCAGGTGATGCCGCGCTCGTCGGCGCCCCGGTGACCGCGCACCGTCGCGATCTTGCCGCCGTCGCGGACCGCGTCGAGCAGCGCGTCGCCCTGCAGCGACCCGTCGACCAGCGCGTCCACCCCGCCCGGCTGGCTCTCGCGGATGCGCGCGGCCACGTCGTCGCCACGCCGGACGACGACGTCGGCGCCGAGCCCGCGCACCAGCGGCTCGTCGGCCTCGGAGGCGTCGGCGACGACGGTGAGCCGGTCGGCCTTCGCGAGCTGCACGACGTAGCCCCCGAGCGCGCCCGCCGCACCGGTGACGGCGAGCGTCTGCCCGGGCGCCGGCGCGAGGGTGTCGAGGGCGAGACGCGCGGTCATGGCGTTCATCGGCAGCGTCGCGGCCTCGACGGCCGACGCGCCCGCCGGCGCCCGCACGGCCGACGCCGCCGGCACCACGACGTACTCGGCGTAGGCCCCGTGGCTCCCGTCGGGGACGACGACCGCCATCGCGGCGTCGCCGACGTGAAGCTCGGTGTCGGTGCCCTCGCCGATCTCGTCGACCTCGCCCGCCGCGTCCATGCCGGGCACGTAGGGCGGCGGGTCCTTTCGCTGGCGCTCGGCCCGCGTCCCGTCGCGCGCGAGGGTGTCGGTCGGGTTCACCGCCGCCGCCCGCACGCGCAGCCGGACCTCGCCGGGGCCGGCGTGGGGCTCGGGCAGCTCGACGACCTCGAGGGCGTCGGGCCCTCCGTAAGAGTTCACTCCGATGGCTCGCACGATCAGGGCCTACCCGGGTGGGTAGACCAGGACGCGTGACGGCATCCTCGCGACGCTTCCGCGTGATCGAGAGCCCCCTCGGGCCGCTGACCCTGACCTGGGACGACGAGGTCGGCGCCGTGCGCGGCCTGCACGTCCACGACCAGCGAGACCGCGACCCCGACCCGTCCTTCGGCGAGCCCGACGACGGCACCTGCGGCGCACTGGACGACCTCGCGGGCGAGCTCGACGAGTACTTCGCCGGCGAGCGGCGCACGTTCACGCTGCCCGCCGACCCGCCCGGCACCCCGTTCTCCCGCGCCGTCTGGGACGCGCTGCGCGAAGTGCCCTACGGCGCGACGACCACGTACGGGGCCCTCGCGGCGGCGATCGGGAGCCCGCGCGCGGCCCAGGCGGTGGGCACTGCGAACGCCCGGAACCCGGTCAGCCTGCTCGTCCCGTGCCACCGCGTCCTGACCGCGGCGGGGCTTCCCTCCGGCGGGGGACCCGGCGTCGAACGCAAGCGTTTGCTCCTCGCGATGGAGCGTGGGACCCCTTGACCGCACCCCTCGCGCGAGTATGTTCAGAGGTGTCGCTGTGGTGCTGATCACACGAGCTGAGGGATGAGCGCACCGCGCACATGACCCAGTTGGATGACCGGGAAGAGGTGATGGATTGGACGCAGGGAATACCCCGCACCGCATCACGAGGACCCGGTCGACCCGGCGCCGTACCGCGCACGGGAGCTGATCCACACCAGACTCCACGCCGCTGGGCGAGACAAGCGGACGGTGGGACGACCGGGACCGTGCGGGTCCCGAGCTGACACTTCCTCCCAGATACGAGCCGGCGTCCCCCTTCGAGGGGGGCGCCGGTTCGTACGTGCGGGGCCGGTCAGTGCTGGTGATCAACGGGGACTTCGTGCGCGTAGAAGCAGCGAACCGCCCGTTCGTTGCTGTTCCCGCACCTCAGTAGTGCACGACGCCCCGCTCGCCGCCGCCCGCGCCGATCGCGTCGCCCGTCACCGCGATCGCGCGGGGCGAGGCCAGGAAGACGACGACGTCGGCCACCTCGTCGGCGGTGATGATGCGGCGCAGGCTGGTCCCGGCGGCGAGCTCGGCCCGGACCTCCTCCTCGGAGCGCCCGGTGGCGGCCATGCGGTCGGCCACCATCCCGGTCGTCCTCTCGGTCTCCGTGTAACCCGGGTGGACCACCACGACGCCGACCCCGCGGGGCCCGAGCTCGTCGGCGAGGTTGGCCGTCAGCGCCGCGACACCGACGTTGCGCACCGTCCCCGCGATCGAGCCGGTGCGCCGGGCGTTGAGCCCCGAGACGTTGACGATCCGGCCCCAGCCCTGCGCCGTCATGTGCGGGGCGACGGCGCGCGCGGTGCGCAGGTAGCCGACGACCTTGGTGTCGACGGCGTCGAGCACGGCCTCGTCGGTGAGCTCGGCCAGCGGGGGCACCGGACCCCCGCCGGCGGGCGGGGCGGCGGCGTTGACCAGCACGTCGACCCCGCCGAGCTCGCTCACGGCGCGATCGACCATCGCCCGCACCGACGCGTCGTCGGTGGTGTCGGCGGCGATCGGCAGCACCGTCGTCGCGGGCCCGGCGGCGCGCACCCGGCCAGCGGCGTGCTCGAGCGCCTCGGCGCCGCGGGCCACGAGCACCACGTGGGCGCCCTCGGTGGCCAGCTGCCGGGCGCAGGCCAGCCCGATGCCGCGCGAGCCGCCGGTGACGATCGCGACGCGGCCGGCGAGTCCGAGATCCATCGGGTCAGCTCCAGTCGTAGAAGCCGCGCCCGGACTTCTGCCCGAGCTCGCCGCGCTCGACCTTGTCGCGCAGTAGCTGCGGCGGCGTGAAGCGCGGGCCGAGCTCACCGGTGAGGTGCTCGGCGATGGCGAGGCGCACGTCCAGCCCGACGACGTCGGTGAGCCGCAGCGGGCCCATCGGCCAGCGGTAGCCCAGCTGCATCCCGGTGTCGATGTCCTCCGGGCTCGCGACGCCCTCCTCGACCATCCGGATGGCCTCGAGCCCCACGGTCAGGCCGAGGCGCGAGGTGGCGAAGCCGGGCGCGTCGTTGACGACGATCGCGGTCTTGCCCAGCGCCTCGACCCAGCCGCGGGTCTCCGCGGTCGTCTCCTCCGACGTCCCGGGGTGCACCACCAACTCGACGAGCTTCTGGGCCGGGACCGGGTTGAAGAAGTGCATGCCGATGACCCGGTCGCCGGGCAGGTCGGCGGCGATCGCGCCGATCGACAGCGACGAGGTGTTGGACGCCAGGACCGCGGCGGGGCACACGCGGGCGGCACCGCCGAGCACGGTCTGCTTGAGGTCGACGCGCTCGGGCACGGCCTCGATCACGAGCGCGGTGTCGTCGGGGAGCTCGTCGACGGAGGTGCGCAGCGTCAGGCGGGCGAGCAGGTCGTCGCGCGAGGTGCCCTCGGGCAGCTTGCCGCGCTTCTCCGCGCCGTCGACGCTCGCCTCCACCGCCTGCCGTGCCGCGTCCACCCGGGCCGCGTCGGCCTCCACCAGGACCACCGGGGAGCCGGCGGCGAGCAGGACGTGGGCGATGCCGGCGCCCATCGTGCCGCCGCCGATGACGGCCGTCATCGGGCGAGAATCCACGGTGCTGTGACCTCCGGAGGTGGCGGGTGCGTGTGCGTGTCTTAGCACGGACGAGCATTCACGAGCGCGACAGCGCCGACGCCACGTGGTCGGGCATCAGGACCGCCGCGCGGGCCACGAGGCCCACGAACCGCGTGGTCAGGGCGTCGGGCTCGGCCCCGGTGTAGGCGGCGAGCTCGCGGTCGGCACTGGGCACCGGGCGCGCGATCGTGCCCGCGAACACCGGCGGGACGATCGCCGCGGGCACCAGGCTGGGCCCGATCCCCGCCGAGGTCAGCAGCGGCGCGACCGCGGTCTGCTCGGTGCGCACCGCGACCCGGGGCCGGTAGCCCGCGCGCTCGCAGGCGTCGACCAGCACGTCGGCCAGCGCGTGGTCCGGCGCGTACTGCACCCACGGCACGTGCTCGAGGCGGCTCAGGGCGATCTCGCCGCCCGCGGGGGACATGACGTCGTCGGCCCCGAGGTTCGGCGGCAGCAGCACCACCATCTCCTCGGTGCCGAGGCTGCGCTGGCGCCCGCGCCACTGCGCCGGGACCGGTCCGACGCCGACGTCGGCCTGCCCTTCCCGGACGGCGGTGGCGAGCGTGTCGCCGTGGCGGTGCTCGAACAGGCGCACGGTGACGTCCGGGTTCTCCGCCCGCCAGCGCCGCAGGACGCCGGGCAGCAGGCCGAGGCTCACCGAGTAGACGCACGCGATCCGCAGCTCGCCGCCCTCGGAGCCGGTGACCTGGCGCGCCGCGGCGTTCCCGCGCTCAGCCGCGGTGACCGCGGTGCGGGCGTGGGGGAGCAGTGCCCGCCCGGTCGGGGTGAGAGCCACCGCACGCGGGAGACGGCTGAAGAGTGACCCACCCAGCTCCTTCTCGAGCGCCGCGATCTGCTGCGAGAGGCCGGGCTGGGTGACGAACAGCCGGTCAGCGGCCCGCGTGAACGATCCCTCGTCCACGACGGCGACGAAGGACTCGAGCTGGCGCAGCGTCGGCATCAGCTGAGCTTATGCGGTACCGCGTGCATCTTCTTCGACTTATGGCGCCAGCGCACGAACCGTGGACGGCGAACGGAAACCCCCGCACGTCCCCTCGAGGAGCTCCCCGTGCCTCTCGCCCTGCTCGCCCTAGCCCTGGGCACCTTCGGCATCGGCACCACCGAGTTCGTGATCATGGGCCTGCTGCCCCAGGTCGCCGGCGACCTCGGCGTCCCGATCAACGACGCCGGCCACCTGATCTCGGCCTACGCCGCCGGCGTCGTCGTCGGCGCGCCCCTGCTCGCCGCCGCGACCGTCAAGCTGCCCCGCCGCCCCGTCCTCATCGGCCTCATGAGCGTGTTCGCCGTCGGCAACCTGCTCTCGGCGCTCGCGCCGGGCATGACGTCGCTGCTCGCCGTCCGCTTCCTCACCGGCCTGCCGCACGGCGCGTTCTTCGGCGCCGCCTCGGTGGCCGCCGCCTCGATGGTGGGCCGCGACCGGCGCGCCACCGCGGTGTCCCGGGTGTTCCTCGGGCTCACGATCGCCAACGTCGTCGGCGTCCCGCTGGGCACGCTGCTCGGCCAGGAGGCCGGGTGGCGCGCGACCTTCGCGGTCGTCGGCGTCATCGGCCTGCTCGCCGTCGCGGCCGTCGCCGCCTTCGTCCCCCGCGCCGACCCGACCGCCAGCGGTCCGGGCGCCCTGACCCGCGAGGTCCGGACCCTGCGCCACCCCCAGGTGGTGCTCTCGCTCGCCGCGGTGATCTTCGGCTTCGGCGCGATGTTCGCCTGCTACAGCTACGTCTCCCCGATGCTCACCGAGGTCGGCGGCTTCTCCACCGCCACGGTCACCCTGCTGCTCGCGGTGGTCGGCCTGGGCATGACCGCGGGGTCGGTGCTCGGCGGACGCGCCGCCGACCGCGCCCCGATGTCCACCCTCTACGTCTGCCTGGTCGCCCTGGCCGGGGTGCTCGTCAGCTTCGTCGTCACCGTGCACCACCCGGTGCTCGCGGTGCTCTCGCTGTTCGGTGCCGGCATGTTCTCGCTGGCCCTGGGCCCGGCGATCCAGACGCGCATCCTCGACCTCGTCGGCGACGCGCCCACCATGGCCTCGGCGGCGATCCAGTCGGCGTCGAACGTCGCGAACTCCCTCGGCGCCTGGCTCGGCGGCATGGTCATCGCCGCGGGCCTGGGCTACCTCGCGCCCGCCCTCGTCGGCGCGGTCCTCGCCGTGGTCGGCCTCGCGGTGCTCGGGCTCTCCGGCGGCCTCGAGGTCCGCGGCCGCCGCCGCGAGTCCCGCGAGCCCGTGGCCGAGCCCACCCCCGAGCCCACCCC